>NZ_RBCJ01000009.1 GCF_003626755.1 Ulvibacterium marinum | reverse complement strand
AAAAAAGCCCCCCTCCACTGTTATGTGGAGGGGGGCCTTGAGGAAGGCGGCTCCCTACTCTCCCGCCCTTTCGGGCAGTACCATCGGCGCTGGCGGGCTTAACTTCCCTGTTCGGAATGGAAAGGGGTGGGCCCCGCCGCCATGGCCACCTAGGTCTTCGATATCTTTATGTCCGGTCGCTGAGCACAGCCGAAGCATGACATTATAATGGGACGGGGAGGGAACGGGGAATCTTTTCAAGTAAACAAAGCGGGCCCTATGGGCCAAAGGCCGTCCGCGCCCCCCTCCCTAGGGAGGGGGCGCACGCCTGCGCAAGCCATACGGGCAATTAGTACCGCTCGGCTGCATGCATCGCTGCACTTCCACCTGCGGCCTATCGACGTGGTCGTCTCCCACGGCCCTTTAAAGAGATCTCATCTCGCGGCGGGTTTCGCGCTTATATGCCTTCAGCGCTTATCCCGTCCCGACGTGGCTACCCGGCGATGCCCCTGGCGGGACAACCGGTGCACCAGCGGTCGGTCCGGCCCGGTCCTCTCGTACTAGGGCCGGCACCGCTCAAATCTCTGACGCCCGCAGTAGATAGAGACCGAACTGTCTCACGACGTTCTGAACCCAGCTCGCGTGCCACTTTAATGGGCGAACAGCCCAACCCTTGGGACCTTCTCCAGCCCCAGGATGTGACGAGCCGACATCGAGGTGCCAAACCCCCCCGTCGATGTGAGCTCTTGGGGGAGATCAGCCTGTTATCCCCGGCGTACCTTTTATCCTTTGAGCGATGGCCCTTCCATGCGGAACCACCGGATCACTATGCCCTACTTTCGTACCTGTTCGGCCTGTATGCCTCACAGTCAAGCGCCCTTGTGCCATTGCACTCTGCGCACGGTTGCCAAGCGTGCTGAGGGCACCTTTGGAAGCCTCCGTTACTCTTTTGGAGGCGACCACCCCAGTCAAACTACCCACCACGCACTGTCCCCTCTCAAGAGGGTTAGGCCCCGGACAAACAAAGGCTGGTATTTCAACAACGGCTCCACCGTGCCTGGCGACACGGCTTCGAAGCCTCCCAGCTATCCTACACATTGGTTGCCCAAGGTCAATACGAAGCTATAGTAAAGGTGCACGGGGTCTTTTCGTCCCACTGCGGGTAACCGGCATCTTCACCGATACTACAATTTCACCGAGATCATGGTCGAGACAGTGTCCAGATCGTTGCACCATTCGTGCAGGTCGGAACTTACCCGACAAGGAATTTCGCTACCTTAGGACCGTTATAGTTACGGCCGCCGTTTACCGGGGCTTCAGTTCAATGCTTCCTCCCGAAGGATTCACATCTCCCCTTAACCTTCCGGCACCGGGCAGGTGTCAGGCCCTATACGTCATCTCTCGATTTTGCAGAGCCCTGTGTTTTTGATAAACAGTCGCCTGGACCTCTTCACTGCGGCCCCCCCGGAGGGGGGCGACCCTTCTCCCGAAGTTACGGGTCCATTTTGCCTAGTTCCTTGACCATGAATCTCTCGAGCGCCTTGGAATTCTCATCCCGACCACCTGTGTCGGTTTACGGTACGGGCCGCACGGTTCGCTTTTCTTGGAAGTCGATATGCCGGATTATCGCCTCGGCCGTGGCCTTGGCGTACTATCGGGACGTTGCCGTTCCCTTCAACGTGCAATTCCGTCTGCACGCACCGACTCCTCGCCTCCGTCGCTTTTGGCACCGTGCGGGTAGCGGAATGTTGACCGCTTGTCCATCCACTTCCCCTTTCGGGTACGCGTTAGGTCCCGACTGACCCCCGGCTGATTAGCATGGCCGGGGAAACCTTGGTCTTTCGGCGGCGGTGTTTCTCGCACCGCTTATCGTTACTTATGCCTACATTTTCGTTTGTAAAAGCTCCAGGGGCCCTCGCAGGTCCCCCTTCGGCGCCGTTACAATGCTCCCCTACCCCCGCGTACTCATGTACGCGGGCCACGGCTTCGGTAATATGCTTATGCCCGATCATTATCCATGCGGGACCGCTCGACCAGTGAGCTGTTACGCACTCTTTAAATGAATGGCTGCTTCCAAGCCAACATCCTGGCTGTCGGTGCAGTCCCACCGCGTTTTGTCAACTTAGCATATATTTGGGGACCTTAGCCGGTGGTCCGGGTTCTTTCCCTCTCGGACATGGACCTTAGCACCCATGCCCTCACTGCGTTACAACGTTTCATAGCATTCGGAGTTTGTCGGGAATTGGTAGGCGGTGAAGCCCCCGCATCCAATCAGTAGCTCTACCTCTATGAAACTGATAACACGCTGCACCTAAATGCATTTCGGGGAGTACGAGCTATTTCCGAGCTTGATTGGCCTTTCACCCCTACCCACAGGTCATCCCAAGACTTTTCAACGTCAACGGGTTCGGCCCTCCACTATGTGTTACCACAGCTTCAGCCTGCCCATGGGTAGATCGCACGGTTTCGCGTCTGCCCCTACTAACTAAAGCGCCCTGTTAAGACTCGCTTTCGCTGCGGCTCCGGACCTGAAGTCCTTAACCTCGCTAGTAAGGGCAACTCGTAGGCTCATTATGCAAAAGGCACGCCGTCACAGTGCAAGCACTGCTCCGACCGCTTGTAGGCGTATGGTTTCAGGGTCTGTTTCACTCCCCTGTTCGGGGTTCTTTTCACCTTTCCCTCACGGTACTGGTCCACTATCGGTCTCCCAGGAGTATTTAGCCTTGGCGGATGGTCCCGCCGGATTCACACAGGGTTTCACGTGCCCCGCGCTACTCAGGATACCGCTACATGTACATGCCCTTCCCGTACCGGGCTGTCACCGTCTGCGGCCCCCCTTTCCAAGGGGTTCCGGTCGGTCATGTACACGATCGCGCGGTCCTACAACCCCACGTTTGCCGAGACAAACGTGGTTTGGGCTTCTCCGGTTTCGCTCGCCGCTACTACCGGAATCACTCTTGTTTTCTCCTCCTCCGGCTACTTAGATGTTTCAGTTCACCGGGTTCGCCCCCCTTGCGGGGTACCATACCTTCAGTATGGTGGGTTGCCCCATTCGGACATCCGCGGATCATATCGTGTGTGCCGATCCCCGCGGCTTTTCGCAGCTTATCACGTCCTTCGTCGCCTCTGGGAGCCTAGGCATCCCCCATACGCCCTTGTCCAGCTTGTCGCCGAACCTTTGATTCCTAGTCGCTCGCTCTTTCTACTTAAAAAAATTCGTGTTTCCTCCCAGTGCGCACATCAATAAAAAATGCGCGCCCTGTCCCAATATGTCAATGAACTTTGTGGCGGGTCGCCACCGACAATTACAAACAACCATCGGCAACAAACTCTTCGCCCAATTCGTAAGCTCTCCTTCGCTCTCTTCCCAAGTGGACTTGTCCACCGAAGCGAGCTACGGCGAGCGTAGGTGGAGAATATCGGAGTCGAACCGATGACCTCCTGCGTGCAAGGCAGGCGCTCTAGCCAGCTGAGCTAATCCCCCGTTTTTCAGTTGTCGGTTAACGGTTATCAGTTAACAGTACTATATAACGGCAACTCAACACCTAGAATTTCCAATGATCCTATTCTCAATGAACGTCCACGGGCCTTGGCCCATGGTACAAAAACTATAGCAGGAAGCTTCGTAGTCCCAGGCAGACTCGAACTGCCGACCTCTACATTATCAGTGTAGCGCTCTAACCAGCTGAGCTATGGGACTGTAGCTTTCCAACGTGCAACGGGGCCCAGGGCCGCCGGTGCTATATCCTTATCGTGGGGACGTGGGGGACAACAGGCAAAAAAAAAAAAGAAAAAAAAGACCGAAGGGCACGGGAAGGGGCGCAACGGGCGCCGCGCTCCAGAAAGGAGGTGTTCCAGCCGCACCTTCCGGTACGGCTACCTTGTTACGACTTAGCCCTAGTTACCGATCTTGCCCTAGGCCGCTCCTCGCGGTGACGGACTTCAGGCACTCCCGGCTTCCATGGCTTGACGGGCGGTGTGTACAAGGCCCGGGAACGTATTCACCGGATCATGGCTGATATCCGATTACTAGCGATTCCAGCTTCACGGGGTCGGGTTGCAGACCCCGATCCGAACTGTGACCGGTTTTGTGGATCCGCGCCCCCTTACGGGGTGGCTTCCCGCTGTACCGGCCATTGTAGCACGTGTGTGGCCCAGGACGTAAGGGCCGTGATGATTTGACGTCGTCCCCACCTTCCTCGCGGTTTGCACCGGCAGTCCCGTTAGAGTCCCCATCTTTACATGCTGGCAACTAACGGCAGGGGTTGCGCTCGTTATAGGACTTAACCTGACACCTCACGGCACGAGCTGACGACAACCATGCAGCACCTTGCAAAATGTCCGAAGAAAAGGGTATCTCTACCCCTGTCATTATGCATTTAAGCCCTGGTAAGGTTCCTCGCGTATCATCGAATTAAACCACATGCTCCACCGCTTGTGCGGGCCCCCGTCAATTCCTTTGAGTTTCATTCTTGCGAACGTACTCCCCAGGTGGGACACTTATCACTTTCGCTTGGCCGCCGAGCCCGAGGGCCCGACAGCTAGTGTCCATCGTTTACGGCGTGGACTACCGGGGTATCTAATCCCGTTCGCTCCCCACGCTTTCGTCCATCAGCGTCAGTATACAGTTAGCGACCTGCCTTCGCGATCGGTGTTCTATGTGATATCTATGCATTTCACCGCTACACCACATATTCCGGCCGCTCCACTGTAACTCAAGACCGCCAGTATCAAGGGCACCTCCACGGTTGAGCCGTGGTATTTCACCCCTGACTTAACGGCCCGCCTACGGACCCTTTAAACCCAATGATTCCGGATAACGCTCGGACCCTCCGTATTACCGCGGCTGCTGGCACGGAGTTAGCCGGTCCTTATTCTTACGGTACCGTCAACTCTCCACACGTGGAGAGGTTTCTTCCCGTACAAAAGCGGTTTACGACCCGTAGGGCCGTCTTCCCGCACGCGGCATGGCTGGATCAGGCCTCCGCCCATTGTCCAATATTCCTCACTGCTGCCTCCCGTAGGAGTCTGGTCCGTGTCTCAGTACCAGTGTGGGGGATCCCCCTCTCAGGGCCCCTAACCATCGTAGCTTTGGTAAGCCGTTACCTTACCAACCAGCTAATGGTACGCATGGCCATCCGCTGCCGCCCGTAGGCTCTAACCGGTACACGATGCCGTGTAACGGTACCACGGGGCATTAATCCGGGTTTCCCCGGGCTATTCCCCTGCAGCGGGCAGGTTCCATACGCGTTGCGCACCCGTGCGCCGGTCGCCATCTTCCAGCAAGCTGGAAATGCTGCCCCTCGACTTGCATGTGTTAGGCCTGCCGCTAGCGTTCATCCTGAGCCAGGATCAAACTCTTCATCGTCGACTCGTATATATCTACGCGCCGGCGCCCGAAGCCCGATCCCGTGCCCTCGATCTAAATTATCATTATCTGCTTATGTTGTCTTTTCCTCGGAGATAGGCCATCAAAAAGGCCCGCTCCTCGTCTCCACAATATGTAAATGAACTTCCTAAAACCCCAAGGGCATGCCCCCAAAGCGGCTGCAAATATAAACCGGTTTTTT
>NZ_RBCJ01000008.1 GCF_003626755.1 Ulvibacterium marinum | reverse complement strand
TCCAGTGCGTCCTCAAATCGATGAATCTGAAAATAGGGATTTCTGGGAGGTGGAAGCTTCAAGCCCTTCAAAAGGGTCGGAATGTCCTTGAATATGGTCACTTCTTTGTTCATATGCTAAAGTTAACCAATCATTCCAATAATGAACCGGGTATTCAATGGTACTTTAAAGCGGCCAGTTAATAGGACTGATTTGGAAATTGGTAAGTGTCTTAAGAAGGGTTCAGTTTTTAGTACTTCAATGAATTCGCGTTTCCCAAAATAAATTTTACAAAAAACATATCCTTAAACCTATTAGTTTGTTAATGTGGGATTAAGGAAATTCTTTCTGGTGAAACGAATAATGTTTATCTTTTCCATTCATGTAAACACTTGGGAATATGGTAGTGCGCAAAATATTGGTTCTAATTTATATCTCTACCCTTGTCATGGGTTGTAACGAAAAGGAAAAACAACCAAAGTTTAAACTTCCAAATTGGTCGGCACGACATGCGGATATCCCAAGTAACGATAGTTTGCAAATCGGTAAATCCTACTTATCCATTTATTCTCAGATTTATACGCTCAATGAGGAACGCAAAAGCAACCTTACCGCCATGACCAGCCTAAGGAACACCAGTGAAAAAGATACCATTTACATTTCCCGAGCCGATTATTATGATACCTATGGAGTATTGATTAGGCATTACCTCAACAAGACAATTTTTATAAGGCCCTTGGAGACCTTGGAAATCGTAATTGAAGAAACGGATGATGAAGGTGGAACAGGTTCAAACTTCATATTTGAGTGGCAGAAACCAATCAGCTGTCCCGAGCCCATGTTTGAAGGAGTAATGAGTTCCACAATTGGTCAACAGGGTCTGTCATTCACCACACGATCCAGGAGAATAGAATAAATATGATGGAGGTCTTAACAAAAATCTTCTTCATTTTTGCAGTAATTGACCCCATAGGCTCGATTCCCGTTTATCTTGAGGCCACAAAAGAGTTCGATATCGCCCACAAAAAGAAAATTGCCCTTAGGGCATGTGCCATTTCATTCTTTATCCTTCTTTTTTTCATAGTCATAGGACAACTTATCTTGGAAAGCATGTCGGTTTCTTTGGATGCCTTTCAGATTTCGGGAGGTGTCATTCTTTTCCTGTTTTCACTTACCATGATATTTGGGGATGGCAAACCAGAAAGGGAAAAGAACAATATTACGGATTATCGTCATGTCACCATATTTCCCATTGCCATTCCCTCCATAGCTTCCCCAGGTGCCATAATGGCCGTTGTACTGATGACGGACAATCATTTGTATACTGTCAAGGAACAGGCCATTACCACGCTACTGGTGCTCGCCGTAATCGGCCTGACGGTACTTCTTCTGCTCACGGCCAACATATTACAAAAGCGTATTGGTGACTACGGTATTACTGTAATCAGCAAAATTATGGGGTTGATATTGTCCGCTTATGCCGTCCAAAGCATTTTGAGCGGTATATCCAATTACTTTTTGAATTTAAAATAAACAGTCCATGGCTAGGTTTTTGGTAAAAAGAAGTCAAAAGTTGGGAACCGCGCCAGGTTCGTTGATATTCGTGGGCAAGCAAAAAATTGACCAGGTAATGCTGGAATTTTTCTCTTATGACAAATCCGGAATACTTAACAAGGAGATAAAACATGTTGGGGAACTTAAAGGGTTAATTGATTCAAAAAAGGTTTCTTGGATAAATCATGTTGGTGTGCATGACGAAGGGGCTATAGAATCAATAGGGAACTTTTTTCATCTACATCCACTCCAATTGGAAGATATTTTAAACACTACCCAGCGACCGAAATTTGAGGAGACCGATGCTTATCTGTTCATTCAAATCAGAATGTTACATCTTAAGGAAGATGGTTCACTATATACCGAACAACTCAGCATCGTCTTAATGGATGGTGTGCTTATTTCTTTTCAAGAAATACCTTTGGACGTTTTTGACCCTCTACGGGAAAGGCTGCTTCGCCCCACAACGAAAATAAGGTTACGCAAAAATGATTATTTGGCGTTTGCGATGTTGGACGCAGTTGTGGAACAGTATATTTTCATTATTGAAAAATTCGGTGAGCGTATCGAGCATTTGGAAGACCAATTATTGGAACGACTGGAAAAGTCTCATTTGGAACAAATAAACCTTTACAAAAGAGAAATAAATTTTCTCCGTAAGACTATTCGGCCGGTAAGGGAACTTGTTTCACAATTTAAACGTTCTGATTCCGCTATCATTCATAGCACGACCCAGCCCTATCTAAGGGATCTAGAGGAACAGATAATCTTGGCCACCGAATCCATTGAGCTTTACAGGGACATGTTGAACGACCTGCTCAACCTCTACAATTCTGGATTGAACAACCGGTTAAACGATATATTACGGGTGTTGACCATATTTTCAGTGGTCTTCATCCCCCTTACCTTTCTTGCCGGAATATACGGCACCAACTTCAAGTACCTCCCTGAACTTGACTATAGATATGCATATCCCATCTTTTGGTTGGTCCTTATCGCTGTTGCTGTGGGAATGATCCTGTTCTTTAAAAAAAGAAAATGGCTTTAAACCAAAATCCAATGTATTAGAAATGACCTTCAAACTCATGCTTATTTATTTGATGATTGCCATGGCATTGATGATGGTATACATTTGGCCATCAGAAAAACAAAAAAGAATGGGTAAAAGGTCATTGGTCGTGGTAAGGGTATTGGTTCTTTTTAGAAAAGATTGAAATTGGATGACTTGCGAGCATCAACTCTAAATTCCCATCAGGAATATAGAATTTATTTTCTTTTGGTGCATCGCAGTCTATGTAATAGATACTAATAATATATTCGTTTTTTGAAGATGGTATTATATTTTCTTTAAAAATCATCTTTTAGTTTTCGGAATTAACTACAACGTAGGAATATAGACCATACTAAATAGTCTAGATATCTTTTATGTGCAGAACTAAGATAGCGAATCCTTGTAGATAAGGAGTTCGCCATGTTTTATAAGTACATTATTCGAGTAATATGCGTTTCTAAACGTTTGATCAACGAATATCCTGAATCTTATATATTGGGTTTAGTTAAACGGCCGATTAATAGACTTAGGAAATAAAATGTAAAAGTCTAGGTAAACGTTCGTTTTGCAGGACGATTCTATTTTATTCACCCCTTACTCTTAATACTCTTTTTAAAAATTAACCTTAACTATAAAAATGAACACAATCTTTTTTTCTGTTTTCTGCAACATTTATTAGACTGACCGGTCTAATCTATATATTGGGCGCAATGAACCTAAACGGAGCAACGGACCAGGATCAGGTTGAAAGAATACTGCAAGGAGAAACTAAGGCTTTTAGTGCCCTCATCGGTAATACAAAAGGATTGGTATCCCAGATTGTTCATAGAATGATCGGTAATGTGGAAGATCGAAAGGACATCGCACAGGAAATCTATATAAAGGTGTTTCACAATTTGTCCAGTTTCAGGTTCCATTCCAAACTCTCGACATGGATCGGACAGATTGCATATAGAACCTGCTTGAATTATCTGGAAAAGAAAAAGCTCGTTCTTTACAGCATGGATCGGCCTGAAGATTCAGAAGAATTGATAACAGGTAAAGCAATTGCCCTTTCTGTTGACAATTTGGAAGAATGGTTACAAAAGAAGCAACTTTCACAAATACTTGATCTCGCCGTAGAAAAATTACCGCCGCTGTATAGAACCATAATAATATTGTTCCACCAGGAGGAATTGACCTATAACGAAATACAGGAGATTACCGATTTGCCATCCGGTACTTTGAAAAACTACTTATATAGGGCTAGGAAAAAATTAAAGGCTGACCTATTGGCCCAGTACAAAAAAGAGGACCTATGAAGTTGACACATTTAAACGAAAGCGAAATCCAGCAATATTCATTCGATATGATGGACTGTGATCAGTATGTTATAGAACATATGAACACATGTGATTACTGTAAAAAAAAGGCTGCTGATTATTTAATGATTTCAAAGGGAATCAAAGAGATGCCCGAACCCACCTTTGATTTCGACATAGAAGAATTGGTTTTAGAAGGGCTGCACACTTCATCAAGATCCAAGGAACGCAATTACTTACCCTATTCCTTGATCGCTCTGGGCATAGGCATCGCTACGGCATCCTTATATTTTTTCATTGACAATCTTGCGGCCCTGTTTATTTTCGACAATCCATTTATGGTGTTCCTTATTGTGGGAATCGCAATTTTTATATCTATACCCATTGGCCTTGATATGGTCATATCGTTCAATAAAAAACTGAAAATAATGGATTATTTATGACGTAGCTGCAACATTAAGTCGAATGGGCTGTCTAATCCAATATAAGATAATACTAAAAAATGATAACAATGACAAGACCAATATCATTGCTGATCGAACATGGTATCGATCAACAAGTGTTTAATGCCTGCGCTGCAATTTTTGTAGTCATTATAGTGATGCTGTTTTTTTTATCGATCCTGAAAAACGTACTGGAACATAAAATAAAAAATAGGATTATTGAAAAAGGGGTGCCGGACAATCTGGTTACATCTATCTTAAAAACCACTTCCGGTGTAGGCAAACAGTTGAATATTAAATGGTTTTCCATTTTGTTCGGGGCAGGGATCGGACTTTTCATAGTGGACCATGCCCTTCCGTTGGGTATACATTCCCTGGCAATCATGGCCGTAAGTATTTCGATTAGCTTTCTCGGATACTTCTTTTATTTACAGAAGTCAGGAAAATAAATTTTCATCTAAACTTAAAAAATGAGAAATAATGGACTGCTCTCGAAAGGAGCCTGGTATAACTACATCTTAATTGTATGTTTATTTGCTGGAATCCCGATATTGAACGCACAGAACCATCTTCCCATTATCAAGGCAAACTCCACTTCGGTAAACGTTCAGGACGGACCTTTTTTTGAAAGGGAAATTTGGAACCTCTCTCCAGAAATCAAGCCGGACGTGTATTATGTGCAAGGGGTTAAGGATAATAGAAAAGTAACATTTTATACGGACATTGATTCCATCGCTTTTAACGTCAAGGAGGGAAAATACTATGATTTTATAGTTCTTCTGAACAACAAGGATTCGTGCTATACGCGTCTTTCAACGGAACCTTTTCCAAAAGACAACAGATGGAACCGGATAGATAAATACGCCAACATCAAATCCAAACCGGACACCATTCCCTTTTTGCTCCAATCGGACAATAGAATATACTTCACCGGGAAATTGAACAGTTCTGAAAATCTGGTTTTTGGATTTGATACGGGGGCGACCGGGATTACACTTTTTCCAAGTGGTCTAAAAAAAGTAAATATGAAGTTTGATGGGAATTCCCAAGGAACCAGTTTTGGGGGAATTTCGCATAACGAGTATAGTAGTCAAGGCAACAAGTTACAGATAGCCGATTTGATTTGGGAGAATCTGCCCGTGGCATACAATGAAAATGGAATTATGGACGGATTGCTCGGATTTAGGATATTTCAAGACGAAATTGTGGAGATAGACTATGATAAAAAGATATTGGTAATCCATAAATCGGAATTCGGTATAGATGGTACATATTCAAAATCGAATATGATCATGAGAAGAGGAACTATGCCATATTTTAAGGTGATTTTGGATACGGGAGAAAAAGAAATAACCGATTGGGTATGTCTTGACACCGGGAGTTCGGGCACTATAAATTTCGATAGCGAGTTTACCAAAAGATATGACCTTGAGACTTCATTGGAGATAGTCGGGGAGAGCAACTCCCGGGGGTTGGGACCTAATACGGTCAAGAATCATGTAGCCATACTCCCCAAAATTTGGGTAGGGAATTTTGAAGTCACGCAAATACCCGTTTATCTCGCACAACCGAACCATAACGATTTTGAATCATTTCAGCTTATAGGAAATGATCTGTTGAAAAAGTTCAACACCATAATAGACTATAGGAACAACTACATCTATTTTAGGCCAAACTCCTTAATGGGCAAGCGGTTTTCCTACAATAGGACGGATAATAATTTTGCATCGATCAAAGAAGGGTCAGCGGAGATTGGGCGAAAGGCTTTTGAAAAATATATTGGCATCTACGAAATGGGAAATCGATCCTCGATCAACATTACCGTGGAAAATGGGAAACTTATGGGAAGTATGAACAATAGCAAGAAGCTTGAGTTGATAGAAAAAGGGAAAAACCTTTTTGAGATTGAAGATATCGAGATAATCGTCTTGTTCAAAGAGGAAGTAACCGGAAGCATAATCGGCCTGACCATATCGCAAAATGGTCTTGAGAATTATGGCCATAAGGCGAAACTCTGAACCAATATGCTCTCAATTTATTATCAATTTCCTTGTGTGACCTGCGCTAGAAGATTCTAATTCTATAACTAGATTCTTTAATTCCATTATTATTTGACCCTTTCATGTTAACCGAGTCCTCGAAAAAGAATCCTTTGCATCCAACAAAAAAATATTGTCGAAATTAATCGATAAACCTTATCTGTGCTCCAAAAAACGTTAGCTTTACGGGACTGTGAAAATTGTGACAAATCATTTTGGTAAAGATTGCATAAAACACAAATAATACCTGAGCTAGAGTAATATCTTGGGTAAGCTCTCAAGTTCTATTTATCCTTCGATAGAAATTTCAACCCATTTAGAAAACTGACACTTGGCGAAGACATATGTGTTCCATTTTCAATCATATCGATTTTCAGGTTCAGGCCTTTGTAACCACGGCTCTTGAGTTTACTGGTAAACTCCAACATATTCCTTACCATTCCAGCGTTTATTTCCTCTTCCAGTTCTCCAACCGATATGAATAAATCCACCTGCAAATCCTTATGACCTTTGGAATAGGTTTCTTCTAATTTCATTATACTCTTATCATCATACCAGATTGAAGGGCTACCTATGATGTATCTATTGAAAAGATGGGTTTTTTCAAACATAGAATAAAGGCCGAAAAAAGCCCCTAAGGAAAAGCCGGTATAGGTTCTGTTTTCTTTTTTGGCCCTGTAATTAGATTCTACGAACGGGAAGAGGTCTGTTTCAATGAAATTCAAAAAGTCAGCTCCTCCCCCCGATTTTATGCTATCGGTTCCAAAATCTTTGTCTAGCCTGGGATTATTGGTCGGAGTAAAATCCTGTGCCCTTCTTGCAAGCCACTTACCCCATTTTTCATCATTGGTCTTTTCTTGTTCCAATGGATAGGCAATCCCTACAATAATGGATTCGGGCATTTCATTTCCCCATTGCATGCCCCGTGCTATTCCATCAATCATTCCAAAATATTGGTTTGCGTCGGTTATATATATGACCGGGTATTTTGAGGTGCCTGTATCATAACCATCCGGAAGCGATATATAAATCGAGTATTCAAGATGTGTTCCGGTAGATTTCAATTCTCTCCTTTCTGTATCCATTAGGTATACGGGGCCAATAGTTTGGGACTTTAAAGTAGTATTTGAATTCTGGGAATAAACCGAGAAGTTGATGGAAACAGCAATTAAAATAACCAATAGTATTCCTTTCATAGTCAATGTATTTAAAAATGCATTTAGGACAAGCTGCCTTTTTGCGTGTAACAGTTTAAACAAAACTATCGTGTAAATAATTGGCAAAATTGTACCAGACTAACTTTTTATCTGAAGTCTAAATTGATATGGGGATATTTTATAGGTCGCTTTAAAACTGCGGATGAAATGTGCGTCATCGTAGAAACCATTTTCAAATGAAATGTCCGAAATAGTCTTTGACGTATTCAAAAGTAAGAAAACGGCGTTTGTCAGTTTCGACCTTAACTGATATTCACCTACAGTTAAACCTTTCTTCTTTTTAAAGGCACGTGCCAGATAAACTGGATGCACGTGTATACGTTCCGCAATCCCTTTCAACGAATGATACTCCGAAAGCTCACCATCCAATATTTTAGCTGCACTGCTGACGCAAGGTAGATGCGAATGATTGAGATTCTTTTGGTTTGCTGTAAATAGCCAATCGTAAATCAATTCCGAGGTGATATCGGTTTCGATGCCAAGTTTAAATCCTCTTAGCAATGTGAAAAGTGAGGGTAGTGTAGCCGATTCATATCTGACATATTTTTTGGGCAACTTTAGTTTTATACCGAGTTTCTGTTCCCAATCCATCTTAAACTCTACATTGAAACAGGTTCCTTTCGAGTTAATGAAAAGGTTCTGATGACTATAAAGATAAGGTCTAAACAAAATATCTCCAGATTTGATAGGCAGTATCTCTTGTTTATTCTTTTCAAGATAACTTCCTTCAACTAAGACACTCAAATAATTATTGGTATGATAGTGGTAGTTAATAAAACTGTCTTTCCCATACTCCGTCAAACTGAACTCAAATACATCGTTACTGCCTATCTTCAAGCTTTTGCCAAAAAACTGACCCTCTGATAATACTTTCATTTATATTCTAGCGGTTTTCTTTCTAGCTAAAGATAAACGAAGAAACTATTTGTTACAGCCAATGGCTTAGTTCGAAATATGCTATCAAAATACTGAAAGTTGTGTCATTAAACCGGGAGTTAATGAGACTCTTTCGACAGAAAGAGTAGATTCTCAAGAAAGGTTCCTTTTACGGCACCAAATTCAAATTCTGCTTTATAATGTAACATTTCAAATATTTGTATCTCTTTATTAAAGAGAATTACTGACGATTCCTTTTAGTAAAGTTACATTAGATTGTTGTACAGTAATTTAACAATTGGTGTCAAAAAATTAGACGATTTAGAAAGGTATTATCATCGCAAACTATTGCAACTATTTGGTTTATAGCTTATTGCTGTTATGGCATAGAATTAGTTCAGCAAATAACGAGCCTTCCGATAACTTGTTTTGACAAGTGCCTTCGTACAAAGTAATGTTGATAAAAATCGAAAAATCATGTTAAGGAACTATCTAAAGATTGCCTGGCGGAACCTAAAGAAGAATAAAAGCTATTCCGCAATAAACATTGGCGGCCTTGCCTTAGGTATGGCCGTTACCTTGTTGATCGGACTTTGGATCGTCGACGAACTATCCTACAACGACTACTTCGAAGATAGGGACAAAATCGCAAAGGTATTCCAATCACAGACCTTTAACGGGCGAACGGAAACAGGGCCTTCTATCCCAAGACCTTTGGAAAAGGCCTTGCGCGATGGCTATGACGATAATTTCAAGCACCTTGTCATGTCGTCTTGGACGATGGACCTGTATCTGAAGTATGGCGAAACCAGTATTTCAAGGTCCGGAAACTATATGCAAAGGGAAGCTCCGGAGCTTTTAGAGTTGAACGTATTAAAGGGCGAGAAGGACGGTTTGAGGGAAATCAATTCCATTATGCTCTCGGAATCCGTTGCCCATGCACTATTCGGAGGGGAAGACCCCATAGGCAGGACGGTCAAGATAGGAAATCAGGATGGTATGGTGGTTTCCGCCGTATATGAAGACATTCCTTTCAACAATACTTTCAGCGATACGGAATATATCGTTCCGTGGGATTACTATCTTTCCGTTCGGGAGTGGGCACGGAATGCGGAGGATGACTGGGGCGAAAATTCTTTTCAAATGTTCGTGCAATTGGTGGACAATGCCAATATGGAGGAGGTATCCTCAAAAATAGCAAATATTAAAAAAGACCTGAACGTGGATACTGCGGAATTCGATCCGAGGCTTTTCCTCTTTCCGATGAAGGAATGGTATCTGCGCGGGAACTTTGAAAACGGTAGACAGGTAGGCGGAAGAATACAATATGTTTGGCTGTTCGGTATCATCGGTGTTTTTATATTGCTATTGGCCTGCATCAACTTCATGAACCTCAGTACGGCACGGTCCGAAAGAAGATCCAAGGAGGTGGGTATCCGGAAGTCGATCGGTTCCCAAAGAGGTCAGCTGATCAATCAATTTTTGAGCGAATCCTTCTTGGTGGTCGTTTTCGCCTTTGGTATTGCGGTCGTGATCGTTCTGTTGTCCTTGAGCGGATTCAATGATCTGGCGAAAAAGGAAATTGGCTTTCCATGGGCCAAACCCATTTTTTGGTTGATTTCCATAATCTTTATTTTTTTCACTTCTTTGGTGGCCGGGAGCTATCCGGCCCTGTACCTATCCTCGTTTAGACCTGTCGATGTTCTGAAGGGAACCTTTAAAGCAGGAAAATATGCCGGCTTGCCAAGGAAGATTTTGGTCGTGCTCCAATTTACGGTTTCGGTCGCTTTCATTATCGGCACCGTGATCGTCAAGCAACAGATCGATCATGCCAAAGACCGGCCGATGGGCTATGACAAAGAGGGTCTGGTACAGGTAGCCGCATTCAGTGATGAACGTGTAGGAAAGTACGATCTGATGCGCAACGAGTTTATGAATTCAGGTGCAGTGATCGAAATGTCCGCATCAAGTAGCCCAATTACACGCATTTGGAACAACAGGGACGGGTTTACATGGGAAGGAAAGCCCGATGGCTTCCAGGAAGACTTTGCGTGGACCGAAGTTTCATATGACTATGCAAGGTCATTGAATATGAAAATTGTTGAGGGAAGGGATTTTTCAAGGGATTTCGCCTCCGACTCCTTGGGCGTTCTAATCAACGAGACCGCCAAGAAATATATGAATCTGGAAAATCCCGTTGGCAAATTATTGAGAAGTGATGCCGGAGTAGACCCAGGTCCACCTTTGAAGATAATCGGGGTCGTAGAGGACATGATTGCCCAATCACCTTATGAACCTGTAAAGCAGGGGCTGTATGTTTTTGACAGGTTCAACAATGCAAGTCTCTACAATCTAAGGTTAAACCCTGAACAAAGTGCAAGCCGGAACATTGCCATTGTTGAACGCGTCTTTAAGGAGCATTTTCCCGATATTTCATTCGAATACGATTTTATAGATGCCGAATACGGTGCAAAATTCGCGGCCGAGGAGCGTATAGGAAAGTTATCCGGTATTTTCACTGCCCTTGCGATTTTGATCAGTTGTTTGGGACTGTTCGGATTGACTTCGTTCGTGGCCGAACAGCGCACCAAGGAAATAGGCGTCAGAAAGGTATTGGGCGCTTCTGTGTTCAATGTATGGAAGATGCTTTCAAAAGATTTTGTAAAGCTAGTTGCCATTTCATGCTTTATAGCGATACCTATCTCCTATTACGTGATGAATGGTTGGTTGCAAAACTACGCCTATCGGGTCATTATGGAATGGTGGATATTCTTATTGGCCATTGTCGGGGCCTTGGCCATCACCCTTCTCACGGTAAGCTTCCAGGCGATAAAGGCCGCAAAGGTAAATGCCATAAAAAGTTTGCGCACGGAATAAAGAAACTTGGCGGCCTTGAACAGGTAATAGCTTCTTTCGGACTAATACAGTAGCTCCAAAAAACGGCGAGTTAATAGGACTTAAAATGATGATATGTAGTTTCCTGAAAAAGGTTCGTTTTATGATACCGCTATATCTTTTAAGTATCCTATGTGTTTGTGAAGTCTTAGCATAATTCAATTGATTTTATCAATTTCATCCTTAAGTTTTGATAAAACCAAACTATTCTAATTTAGAATGAAGTATTTGACCTTCTAGTCCAATAATTATTACATTCACCAATTCAAAGTCGGAAAACCTATGAGAGTTTTTAAATGTGGCCAATGCGATAACCCGCTATTCTTTGAAAATACCAAATGTGAGAATTGCGGTCAATTATCAGGCTACTGGGATAATAATCGACAAATGCTGACCTTCGACCCATCAAGCTCAGTGCTAATTTCTGACAGAGAAAAAATTGAATATAGGTATTGTAAAAACCAAGAGCATGATATCTGCAACTGGCTTGTGCCGAAAAATGCCGAACAAGACTTTTGCCGAGCCTGTCAACTCAATCGTACTATACCCAATCTTTCCGATAGAGAGAATTTCCAAAAATGGAGGAACCTGGAAGTTGCCAAGCACCGCCTTATTTATCAACTCCAAAGAATAGGCCTTGACCTACCCAGCAAAATGACCCATCCCAACGGACTGTGTTTCGATTTTATTGCTAAAACGGAAAACCCCAATATCATGACAGGCCATGCCAATGGTGTCATTACCATATTGCTAAGGGAAGCCGATGCCGCATCAAGGGAGCAAGCAAAACAGGTTATGAACGAACGATACCGTACCCTTATCGGACACCTTAGACATGAGGTAGGCCATTACTTTTGGGAGCAGTTGATATCTAAAGACCAAGACGCTTTGCAGTCATTCAGAAGCATTTTCGGAAATGAGGAAGAGAACTACAACGAAGCATTAAAAAAGTACTACGAAACTGGAGCACATCCTAATTGGAGCCGCTCTTACATCAGCAAATATGCGACTTCCCATCCTTGGGAGGACTGGGCGGAAACTTGGGCGCACTATCTCCACATTATGGATATGGTGGAAACAGCTCATTATTTCGGTCTGAAAGTGAATAATAAAACATTTTCCAAAAACATGAAAATTGCACCTTCCAAAGACCCCTACACTATTGAGGATTTTGAAATTATTGTTCAAACTTGTGTGTCATTATCATTTGTGGTCAATAGTATCAATCGGGCAATGGGTATTCCAGATGTGTATCCATTCGTAATAACTCAGGTCGTGTTGGACAAAATGAAGTTCGTTCATCAACTATTGTTGCCAAAACGAAAATTATAACCTAAAAAAGAATTTGGTTTTCGTTCCAATTATGGTAAAATCCCATGGAAGAAAAGGGCACTATAAAACCTTTGTTTTATAAAACTAACGGTCCATAATAAACGAAGTTGTTAATTGGGAGCCATTAATTTTTAGTTTATTCAAAATGAAATTGGTTTGAGGCAAACGAGAACGACTGTTATGACATATTTCTATTGGCTATTATTTAAACAGGGACATCCCTTGGCTTTGAAGTGGAAATTTTAGCCCTTTTACGATTTTAGGAAGGACTAATAATCCTTTTAATTAATATCTCTTCATGTTGTAAATGACCTTTTTTACGAATAAAATTTTCCGATTTTCAAATTTTGCTTATCTAATTTTTTGAAAATCTAAACCGTTTAAATTGTGAAGCTTCGTAGGCTTTTTATCTGCAGAAATCACATTTTATATCTGACGGCTTTCCTGATATTGTTCAAAAAAGGGAAATAAGTTGGGTGCGATTGGTTATCCAAAGGTATTAATGGCTTATACCAATCTCAGGTATTGTAAAAAGAAATCGTATCCACAATGATTTCCTTTGTGTTCACCACGATGTATTTTGGAAAAAATCAAACCAATAGGTGACTATTTAGTGTTTTCGTTAACTTCTAAGGCGTTGCTTTTGTTTTTTCCTTCATCCTGTCCCTTGTCCTCTGATTTTGATTTCTTAGTTTTCTGTTTGGACGACCCTACGGTATTTTCATTGACCCTTAAAGCGTTCCCTTTGCTTTCACTTTCTTTTTCTTGCATTGCTATGTATTTAATTTGTTAAATGTTCCGATAAACAATTATTCGGAACAAGGTAGACTAAAGAATTGCTACAAACCGATTGTATAAGTTAAATTTTTGACCATATACCTACTGCTCACCTCTAAAATAACATTATTAAGGTAGTAGAAAAGCATAGTACAGAATTACCGATTTTTAATCAGCTATGTCGTTATTCCAGAATTTTCATTTCACAAAAACTCATAAATGAAATAATCTGTAAAGCCTCTTGCTATTGCGGTAAATCTGGGAGGTTCAATACGCGCTCCGGGCCAAAATACTTTAATGCTATTCCAAAGGCAATTACGGATAGTATCATACCAATCATAAAAATAGTATACGTCCACCGCAAAAGCATATATTTCCTCTCCAATACCACCCCTAGATAATATAAATCCTTAGTGAGGGATTTATAAATATATTCCTTATCCTTTATCAGTTCCATCATGGCCCAATTATATTGCTCAAGTTGCATTTTATGGAAATTCCCGAAGAACAGGAGATTTACTTTCTTTGAGCGCACATCCTCCTTAGTAAACTCCCCTCTGGTAACATTGGGCCTCGTGGCCAAAATTGACATTACCATAGAGACAATACTGAAGATAATGAATACAAAAGTAGGATAGTACAAGTAGTCATTGGAAGGGTTATCCAATTTAGGTACCAGATTGGCCAATGCCAAGGAAATGATTATCGCATTTACCGAGAGTAAAATATTGGCTTTGGTATCGGCAATATCACTTAATTTGATATGATTTCTTAGGGTTACCCGATACAAGGTCTGTATGCCCCTATCCGGGCTTTGATTCTTAAGTTTGGCCTTGAGGTTCTCTTTTTTCTCAAGTTTTAGTCTTTTCTTTTTTGATTTTATGAGTTTCTTTAGATTTTTATCCTTCCCTTTTTGCCAGTTTTCCTGGGCGTGTTTGGTATAAAACCTATGCTCCGCCCGGAACATTTCAATATTCTTCTTTCTCCATTCCCTTACGGAATAGGAGGCTATTCCCAATAAGGATAATTCTTCACGTAAAACCTCGGCAACGGCTAAATAGTCTTTCTGCGCCATATGTGCCGCGTCCGCATCCCGAATAATTTGTTCGGTAATACTAGTAGGTTCAAAGAAATGCTTTGTTGCCCTGATACAGCCATGGACTTCTTTGATGTAATCCTCCGTTTTGTTGTAGCTTTTTAGGAATTCCTCAACTATATCGCAACTACTTTCCTCATGACGTTCAACCCCTTTGGTGTAACCCACGTCATGAAACCATGCTGCAATCAGCAAAATTTCTTTCTGCTCATCCGAAAAATCCATGGATTCCATAATTTCTTTTGCACTGGCAACTACGCGCTGCGTATGTCTAAGATTATGAAAGAGAAATTCCGGACCCAAAGAATGGGTCAATAAATCTGTAACCGTTTGCTCGGCTTTTTCTAGGATATTCGACATAGTTTAAATTTTAAAATTAATAACCGTAGATTTTTTGACTTAAAACCCAAAGCCAAAACCAACTTGGACCATATTGCCCTCAACGGAATTAAAGTAGCCTATATTGAAAGCGAGAAAGTTTAATCCCCCTACCCAAAATCCACCTCCTTGCGAGGTGTGCCATCTATTCGATCCTTCATTAGGTTGCCAGACCCGACCATAATCAAAGCCTCCGTATAGACCTACGGTAATAGGAACCACCGATGTTACGTATCGTTTTAGGCGTAATCTTAAATCCGATGTTTGATAAAAGTAGGACTTTCCGGTAAAGCGTTCATCCCTAAAGCCACGCAATCCATTATTTCCTCCCAAAGAAGGGGCGTGGTAAAAGAAATAGTCATCGCCGAAGTTGGTCCTCCACTCGGCAGTGGTTCCCAAGACCAGATTCCCGGAAGGAATCAACTTATGACTTATTTCGGTCTTAAATGACAAATAACCAAATCGGTTTTCCCGGATGTCCAAGTTTGCCTTATATCCCCCTGTAAGTCCAAAATAAATGGCTTTGGTGGGAAAATCCTTGACATCGTCATTATAATAATATAAGGAGGTCTCTCCACCTACATAATTTTGATGGTCAAAGACTCGTTCATCCAAATTACCGCGATTAAAAAATCGATTTGCTATTTCGCTAACATCATAGGATTCATACAATGCTTTTATACGCAAGGTATGATAGGCAATACCAGCACTCACTTTAAGTTGTTCCATCCGCGCCCTGTAGAAGTCTATATCGAGCGAATCTTCAAAATTCGGGGTCTCATTTCCAAAACCAAAAAAGTTGTTTATGTAGGTATTCGAGGTGTAGTACCCGTCTAATTCAAAATTCCATTTGGGGAAAACATTGGCAAAAATTCCTTGATATGAAAGTTCCGCCGCTTGAAATCCAAAATAATAATTTGCTGATAAAGCATGCTTTTGTCTAAATGGATTTCCATTAAAACCATTATTGGTATATACATTTGTGGCACCTAAATAGAGACCATCATCGTTCCTAAATCCTAGGTTTGGTATTAATACATTGTTGTCAAGTTCGAAAAAACGCCAATGAAATGTGTTGGTCTTGTAAACATCGGTCAATTGTTTCGATGGTTTTTTTTCTTTAAACTCCACTTCCTCATACTTCCAATCATATATTTTTAAGGCTTTGTCATTGGTAATGGTATACTTGTCCTCGCCATAACCGCCTATCAACCGTATGAAGATTTCATGTTCCCCTTCACCACTTACTTCAAAGACATCATCATCACCCAAACCATAGATCCATATCACCTTGGTTTTTTCTTTACTAAAGGTGCGCTCATAAAATTTTTCGTTGGGATCATCACTCAAAATTCTCCTGATGACTATCTTGGTCCTTCCATCTGAAAGCCTTTCTATTTTTATAATATCATCCTTTTCCGTGGCATATAACGCAATGCTTTTATCCAAAAACCTGCCATATTCGGCGGCATAGTGGTGGAGGTTTTCTAGGCGTCCTTTTAGGTTTTTCCTAATCATCGCCGAGGTACTGTCCCTGACCTCAACAGGCAGCCTCAAAAATGCTTTATCTATTATTGCATCGGTCAGGTTTTCTTGGATATATTTTGCCTCCTCTTCCCAGGTCTGCGCATCAACCATGGTCAGTAGGGCTTTATCCAAATTATAACCCCCAGAATTGAGCCATTTTACGTTTTGAATTTCGTCGTCAAAAGATTGCCAACGTTTGGTAACGGGGAAAAACAATTTTAAAAACCTAAGACCGGCACCATCAAATTTCGGGAAGGCATTATCACGGTCTCTCGGAACGGGCATAAATTCCTTATCACCATCCTCTTTTTCATATTCGACCCATCGCCACTGATCTTGATGTCTGTCCCAGTCCCCCAATAACATATCAAAAATCCTGGCACGTAGAAAACTTCTTTGGTCTACGGTATATTCTTCATCGCTTTTAATCTTTTCCAGCATGTCCGTTGTACTCTCCACATCGTTGACCTTGCCCGATTCGTCCACCACTCTTCTATAGCCCTTATAATTCATTTGCTCATCGGATGGGCGCCTTTCTATATAATAGAGTTCATTACCATAATCCTTATTTAATTGGCCCAGGGCCAGCTGTTTTGGGACATAGAACAATCTGGTATCCGAATGATTTACATCTATAGCCTTAGCCAACGGATTGATTACCAATTGCATATAGGGATGTGCCGTTGTAAAGAAATCCTCGATAATATCCTCGGGCACGGTATCTTCATAATCTTCCGTAGCATAGGACACCCCGGGAATCTTAAACTTTAAAAATTTCAAAGCACTTTTTCGCAAGGATCTCATGGCAAATTCCCTGCCCTCGTTATCCTCTAGACGAATAGAATGCGATTGATGCCCTCCCCCTTCCTTAACTACTTTTAGACCTCCATAAAGGGTATCCAAATTGACTATAGGAGCGGTAACGGGAAGTCCATAATAAGATCTATGCCTTTGTCCCCAAAGAAACTTTGAAAACTTAGACTTTCTTAATTCCTCGGTATCTTCAATAATGGCAACCTTTTTTTCACGGTCTTCCGGTTGTATAAAATTTGTAGGAACCTCGTTGAGATTCATTTTCGGGAGTACTTTTAGCGTATGCGGTTCTTTACCCTCGGTAATAAAGGTGACCTGGGATGATCCATCCGCAAAATACTCTAATTTAACAAAGCCCTTTTTGCCATAGCTATAGTGCCCTTTATAGTGAAGCGTTCCTCCAATCGTCTTTACCTTATCACTTGAAAGATGTGTAGCAGAAGTGGTGCCCAAAGAACCACTAATGATTTGGTGCACATTTCCCCCAGACAAATGCTGAAGGCTTTCTTCATGTCCTGATACTACTGTTATCCGGTCGGAAGATTGCGCCAAGGCACTAACCATAATTCTAAGGTAATTATAACGCCTGGAGTTTAACCAATCTGGAGAGAAGGCACCCAAATCCTTAATACCATTTAACAAAGTACCTATGCCTGGTAAGGGAAGTATATGACTGGAAAAGGTTTCCTTGCCTGCGTATCTGCCGTTGCTAAATATGGGATGATGCATAGCTATTACAATGTTCTTCCCTTGTCCATCATTAATGTATCCCTCCAATTCCTCAATAAAACGTCTTCTGGTAACGATATCCGAACATTTCTCATTAATGCCCTCTACACGGGACCAGTTGGATATGAACCATTTGGAATCGATAAGGATCAAGTCCAGATTTTCGTTGATAACTCTGTGTTCAATTGGACAGGTATTTTTCGGGTAAAAACGGACTCGCTCCTCCTCGCGGTCTTTAAGATATTCCTCAACCCTTTCAATTTTTTTTGTGTTAAAGCTCTTCCATTCATTATTGCCGGGCATAAAGATAGTCTTGCCCTTAAAGTTGGAAATTAGTTTCAAGTGACTGTCGACCAAAGCTTTATCCTTGGACCAATTGTCTTCATCATCAGATATATTGTCTCCTAAAAAAATAGCCGTGCTAGAGGCATCGGCAGAATCCAGATGGCGTTTCAAAAGTTCGGGAATAGCGGAATCCTCTCCATTGTCGTTCCCAAGTCCGCCGGACAAATAAAATGTATGTACCATCTCCTGCCCACTTGATTGTATTGCAGATAGTTCTGAATCATATTGAAGATCAAAGGTTGCACAAGCATTTAAGATACTAAAAGCCACCGCAAGACCGAAAATTCTTTTAAATTCTAATTTCATACACCTTTTTAAAGCTGGCCTCTTAAATCCTTACGGTTAAGTACCTGATCTTTGGGTAGGTTCAAAATAAATAAGGCATAATCCCAAATTTCAAATAGGCCAAGAATAATTTATTATTTGATTGTTTTGCCATCCGGCCAATAATTACGGACAAGCTATCACCATTCTATACGTGCTTTAGAATCTTTAGCTCCGGGAAGGAATGATAAAAACCTCTTTGCAGGAGCGAACAATATTTACCGTATATCCGCTGCCGAGAGAATTAAAGCTACTATAATCATCAACAGAATGGCTGTAATTATATAGGTGCCTATTTTGGTTTTCCTTTTTTTTTGAAGAATATATTTTTCTGTAGGATGGTGGTTTTCCTTTACAAATTTGGTTGTTTCCTCTCCTTGCTTCATCATAATTACGTTTAGTAGGATAAAACTACAATTATCGAAACCCCCGAATTAATGCTTTCGATAAAAATCTTAACACTTTTGCGTTGTGGTATCTCCGTTAATCTTTATGTTATTTGAGTTAATCCCATTTGCAAAAAAGCCAGAGCTTTGCCTCAAAATGAATTATTAACCTTAAAATCCGTTTATAATGAGCGATAACACAAATACATTCCTAGGTATTCTGGCAGGAACTGCCATCGGTGCAATAGTCGGTATACTTTACGCACCCGATAAGGGGGTAAATACAAGAAGAAAAGTCACCGAGAAAGCATTGGAAGCAAAAGAGAACTTGGAAGTGAAGGCTTTGGACATTAAGGATAGAGTGGTGGACACTGTATCCAACAACAAGGAGACCTTGGATTCCAAAGTTGAATCCATAGTTTCCGATGTAAGTTATAAAACCGAAGATCTTATTACGACACTTGAGAAAAAATTGGCTGCCTTGAAAACCAAGAACAAAAAATTACAGAAAACATCCTAATGTCCGTTTTTGAATCCTTGAACGATACTTCTAACAAGGCTGTTGACGTAGGAGAGCAGTACTACAAAAAAACCCAAGAATATTACAAGCTAAAAATTTTTCAGCAATTGGCCATGGTCATGGGCAGATTCTGTAAAATTGCACTTATAGGGGGGCTTTTTTTCATAAGCCTGATTATTATGGCGGTTGCCGGGATTTTGGCTCTGGGGAGGCTTATGGAAAATACCATCTTGGCCTGTTTGGTCATAGGTTTGTTTTTCCTGATATTAGGTGGTTTGGTCTATCGGTTTAGAACTAAAATCGACAATTTCATAGTACAGAAATTGTCAACAGATTTTTTTGAGTAAAATGAAAGTCTACAATAACTTAGAGGAAATAAAATACGATTTAAAACGGTTACATTTGGAAAGGCAAATTGCTTGGGAAGAAATGAAGGGTCTTAAAAATGAGGTGAAAGAGGATTTAAGTCCTTATAACTGGCTTGGCACCATACTTTCTGCAGTCAAGAAATATGGAATTTTATACTTGGTGCGAAAGTTATTCCGATAAGGCAACTATCATTTTTGCTCTTACTAGGGAAGCGCCTTAATGTCACATTTTTTATTGTATTATTCTTCCAATGGAACCAAAACGTTTTGTTGAAACTCACTAGGACTTATCCCATATTTTCTTTTAAAAATCTTGGAAAAATAACTTCGACTACTGAATCCTATGGTATATACAATTTCGGAAATGCTCATATCGGTATTACGAATATAGTCGCGTGCCTCTTCCAACCGGGCGTGACGAATGTATTCGGTTACCGTGCGCGTGTACAGCAATTTAAACCCTTCCTGAAGTTTGGCCTGGGATAAGCCGGATGCTCTTGAGAGTTTTTCCAATGTATACTCTTTGGATACATTTTTGGCAATTTCATTGGCCAATTTTCGTATTACCTTAAGTTCCCTACGAAGTAAGGAGGTCTCTGGCATAGCATTGTTCACGGCTTTGTTATGTTGTGAAATATGTAGGGATAGAATTTCATAAACAAGGCCTTCAACCTGCATAATCCGAACCATCCCATTAGTCTTCACTTTTCGTAACGCACCTATTTTGTCGGCCAATTTCAAGTCATACGAGCCAAAGTGGGCAAAGACATTTTCATGATCCTCATCCACAAAAACTTCGTAGAGCTTTTTATTCAAAGCATCTACCGGGCTAAGTCGTTTTTTTAAGAATGCTTTTCTGGCGATTTGGATTACATTAATAGCCAGTTTGATGTTTTTTGGAAAATACCCATAATTGTAACCCCCATCCCTACTGGTTATAATAACCGATTGAAATTGCTCTAGGGTACGGATCTCGCTTTCTGGTTGGTAGCCAAACCGATGTCTACAAAAGCCTTCCAAACAATAGGTAAAATGAATCGGGTTGTACTCCGAAGCATCCATCACCAAAGTAATATCCTCAAAAAAAGTGATATCGTATTCCAAAAGATTTATACCCCAATCAAAGGTGATGAATCGTATATTACCACTGGCGGTAAGATTATTGACGGTAAGGGTATACTCGCCCCACCTTTCGGTAATGGTACCGCCAATTGCCTTTTGCAATTGTTTGACAAGACCCTCCGTGCTTTTGGCATCAATTGTTATTTCCATTTTGGCGAATTTAAATTTGGGGCAACTACCATCTATTTAGAATTACAGCTATTACTTAAAGCATCTTGGTTTTATCCTTATTTGAGTTTGGGCAAATTACCCATATTTAGTTCTTTGATTAAAGATATGGATTGGAAACGATAACATACCTATAACAAAGACTTTTACAGTTATTTTTGGACCAGTGGTTTAAAGCCAATATAATGATAGGTCAATTTTCCGAGTTGGGGATAATCAGTAGAGTGTTCCATTAGATTTCCCCATTCAAATTTTTGAGCTAAATCATTTTCTTTATAGTAATCCGTTAGATTACCGGACAACAATAAATATTCCTCTAAAGGGATATCGTTCTTAAGAAGTCGGTGTGCCACTATTAAATCCTCTCCAAATAGTTTTATGCTATTACCAACTTTGGTCAAGCCTACCTCCTTTCCGTAATGCAAAATAATTTTTAAGCCTAGAATCTTGGGGATATGTACGGCATCGTCCATTGCCGAATGGCGTTTGCGCAAAACGGCCAATTGCTTATAAAACTCTGTATAAAAATAACAACACTGCTCCACTAAGGCCGTCAAAGTAGGCAATTCGTCCTTTTTATAAAATAAAATGGCATCCCCTTCGATCTCAGAGACTTTTAAACCTATGGTATTGGAATAAATAATATTGTTTAAAAGGGAGGGAATAACCTTGGAACTCAGTTCAAAATCTGTCTCTCCCATAAATTCTGTGAAACCGCTAATGTCCGGGATACAAATTAGTGTGGAAGTAGGATTCATATCTAATATCTTTTTTGTCTATAAATTATCAAGGACAAGTTACCTTATTTATGGAATGCAAAAACAAATACAATCCCAAAAAATGGCTATCTGTATTCCGGGTTTTCAAAATTCCATCGGGTCCTGTCATCCCAATCTTTCTTGGAGTTACCATAGGCCGGATAACCGCCCAATTCTTTCAAGGCCTTGGCAAGATGAAGGATGTTGTAGGTCATAAACGTGGTATTACGATTTGTAAACTCGTTTTCCTTGCCGCCGGATTCCTCATCCAAATAACTAGGTCCAGGTCCTACTTCCCCGATCCACCCACAATCTGCTTGGGGAGGAATACTATATCCTAAATGTTGCAAAGCATATAAAATGCCCATTGCACAGTGCTTTATTCCATCCTCATTACCGGTAACAACACAACCGCCCACCTTACCATAGTAGGCATATTGCCCCTTTTCATTGGTTTCACCACTCATTCCATATAAACGTTCAATGAGTTTGGTAGCAATGGAAGACTTTTCCCCTAACCAAATTGGCGTGCCAATTACCAGAATGTCGGAGGCCATGATCCTTTCATAAATCATGGGCCAATCATCTTGAGACCCCCCCTCCTTGGTCATATCCGGCAAAAGACCGTTGAGTACATTATAGTCTACCAATCGCAGATAATCCACGGTCACTTGCTCAGATTTCATGATGTCCATCGAGACCTGCATTAGCCCCTCCGTATGACTCTCCAGAGAAGAGTTTTTTAGGGTGCAATTGATGAAAATTGCCTTCAACATGGAGAAATCAATGGTTTGATCCATAAAGCTGTTTTATATAAACAAAACGTAACGATAAAGATGAAAAAATCTATTATCAAAAGGTATCCCGTTCAGTGATAATTTTAATGCGATTGCCAACTTTTCCGTTTGCCATTCTTTAAAGGAATAAAAACTTTTTGCGAACACGTCAAGGAACAAATCAATAGAGCACAGAGTTGCCGTACCCGTTATTTATTTTTGTAACAAATTCAAGAAAATCTAATTAAAATCCTTTCTTAAAATGAAAAAAGCACTATTTCTAATTACTGTATCCATAGCCATATTAAGTTGTAACATAAAAAAAGAGGAAAAGGGCGAACTACCCGAAATTGATGTAGATGTAACCGCGGACGCCGGTGAATTACCGGAATATGAAGTGGATTGGGCCGATGTAAACGTGGGAACAACAACCAAAACCGTTGAGATTCCAAAAATTGTCATTGTCATGGAAGAAGAGCAGGTAGAAGTTCCCTTCATTGATGTAGACATGCCAAACGATAATGAGAAGGAAGAACGGACCTTAATGATTGAGGCGGAGGTAACGGGCAAAGAACATGAGATTAACATAAAGGAAATCTGGGCCAACGGAAACAAACTGTTTGTTATTTCCGAACTAACACAAACACAGCATACCATTGGAGATAAAAAAATGCGTATCTCCGACCAAGTTACACTAAACGCTCCCGATTTGGAAGTAAAACATTATATAGTCGGGGATAAGCCGGACAGGGTCTTTAACACGCAACATACTTATGTGAATGATTTGGAGACCTTAAAAAATAAAGTAGGGGATTATAAGGTCATCTACGCAAAATAGTTGGTTTGGTTGTTTGTAAATGGTCCTGGCATACTACACCCGGGGCCATTTCCATTTTTAGAAACTATAACATAATATAATGGATATATTCAAAGCATTACGTGAAGATCATGATAAGCAACGTGACTTATTGAAACAATTGGTGAGCACCTCGGGAGACACAAAAAAGAGGCAACAGCTATTTAAAAACCTAAGGACAGCACTGGAGACCCATGCCGACGCCGAAGAAAGGTATTTCTATAAACCTTTGATAGACAGTGACAAAACTCAAGAAAAAGCCCGGCATGGTATTGCTGAGCATCATGAAATCGATGAGTTGATCACAGAGTTGGACCAAACTGATTTTAGCTCCCCTGCATGGTTGAGAATCGCCAAAAATCTAAAGGAAAGGGTGGAACACCATTTGGACGAGGAAGAACATCAAGTATTCCAGATAGCAGGCAAAGTCCTCTCAACAAGCCAAAAAGAAAGTCTATCCAAAGCCTACCAAGACCATATGAATACTAAATAGGAAACAGTTCTTAGAGGAAAATAATGGACAAAAAATTTAACGAAGCCTGGCTGAAAATGGTAGAAAAGCTCGAATCATGGTTTGATGCCTTGGTCGTTAATCTGCCCAACTTGATTATTGCGGTCTTGGTTTTTGTCATTGCCCTCGTTCTTTCCAGGTATATCAACAAGTTATCATCCAAAATTCTGGAGCGAACCAAGCTACAAGCTTCCATGCAGAATTTGATATCCAAATTGATGTCTGTGGTAATTATCCTTTTCGGACTTTTTTTGGTTTTAGGCATTTTAAATTTAAGCAAGACCCTCAATGCAATTTTGGCCGGTGCCGGGGTAGTTGGGCTCGCCGTTGGTCTAGCCTTACAAGGTGCTCTGGCAAATACGTATTCAGGAATCGTCCTGTCGTATGTTAAACATCTAAAATTTGGGGATTGGATAGAGAGTAACGGGTTTGAAGGAGAGGTAGTGGACTTGGACCTGCGCTCCGTAACACTCAAACAGCCCGATAACAACCTTGTATATATACCCAATAAATTAGTTGTTGAAAATCCTATCAAAAATTTCTCAACAACTGCCCAATCCCGAGTAATTTTAGGATGTGGAGTCGGTTACTCCTCCGATCTTAATTTTGTAAGGGAATTGGTGATAAAACGAATTTCAGAGGCTTTTGATGAGGTGGAAAACAAAGAGGACATCATCTTTCTTTATAAAGAGTTTGGCGATAGCGCCATAAATTTTGAGGTTCGTTTTTGGATAGACTCCACCTCCGCATTGGAAGTGGCCAAGGCAAAAACGGAAGCTCTCATTCTAATTAAAACAGCATTTGACAAAAATGATATTACCATTCCCTTCCCTATTCGCACTTTAGATTTTCCAGAATCGCTCAAAATCCAAACAGAAAAAAAATGACGACTAAGATATGGAGCAGTACTATTTTGATTTGCTACCTTATATTTTCATTTGAATGAGCACTAAATACCGACACGGCCTCCATTTTCCATGAATTTATTAAAAAGGACTTACAGGAAATACAAGAGATTTAAACTTGGGATGTCTCCCCAGCAGAATTTGTTCTATGGTTTTTTCACCTATGTTCTTGTTGGTTTTGTCTTACTCTGTCTGCCCATTGTACAGAAGACCTCAGTGCCTGTTTTGGCCATTATGAAGAGTAGGCTGAGAGGACGGAAAAAATTACCTTTCTGGGCAGAAGTATCCCGTTTGAGCGCCTTTATGTGGCTACCTCTTCCTTCATATTTTATACATCCATCATATTTCTGGGCACATTTACGCTTTCCTTTAGTGAAGACTTCCCGTTTGAAAAAATTCTTTTCGAAGTTGCTTCGGCCTTAGGTACTGTTGGGCTCAGTACCGGAATTACAGGAGAACTGAGCGATTTGGGTAAAATCTTTATAATTCTGTTAATGTTTAGAGGTAGATTAGGAGTCCTTACCTTTGGCATTGCTGTATGGTCCAGAGGTCAACAAAAAAAGGATGCCGAGGTTTACGAAGAAGATTTGGCCGTGTAAACTATCCCTATCAATCTACACGTTGTACCTCGCTTTCACTTTTTAGAACATAATCCCCGTCTTCTTGTTTAATGTACAGGGCCCTATTTCCCTTTTCCCCGTTTCGGGTAACCGAAGTGTTTTTAATGGTTTTTGTTACCTTGGAAGCATATGATTCCACAACCTTTCCCCTCGCGGTACCATTACCCCAATTCCATTCTACAACCGTACCCTTCCCTATCATAAGAATAATTTTGAATTTACGGATCCCACCATCCTAAAACAAAGCGAACGGACGGTGGGAAGAATTTAAATGGGCTTAACCGCAAACTCATCAGTAATACATGAACAAAAGAATCTAAATATCTCGCTTTTCACTATCAATTAGGATTGCAAATGGATTAAATTTTGATCCTTTTGAAAAACAAAATAATGGTATCTCAAAATGGGTTAAAAATTCGCCTTATTCAACAATACCGGCCACTCGATGTATTTTAATTTTAAGGAAATAAAACTAAACGACAATGCTGGGGATTGATTTTATATCTGGAATAGCAATAGGTTTTGCTATGGGAATTACCTTAATAATTTTTGTCTCATTGGTTAAAAGACGTAAAAATCGTTCAAGGGAGATACCATTCTACGAAGTGGACAAGCCCCATGATGCAATTGAACCTTTTATTGATATCCCTTTGGAAAAAATAATATTCAAAAAACCTAAAGCCAATCATTCCAGCATCCATAATTTGGAAGATAAACTAAAAAAGTTTCAAATACGCAATCAATTTTACCAACGACAAAATGAGTAAGGATGTAAAGTGGCGGGCATCCCAAAATAATTTGCCATTCATATAAAAATTAGAAAAGATGAGTACGTATTCAGAAACTATCGGAAGTAAATTGAACGACCTTCTGGAAAAAACCTATGATGCCGAAAAAGGATTTAAAAAAGCGGCCGAAAACACAGAGAATTCCAGTCTCAAAGCTTATTTCGAACGCAAAGCACAGGAACGTTATGATTTTGGTCATGAGTTAAAAAGTGAAATTCAATCCTTTGGACAGGAAGTGGATACAGGGGACAGTATGACAAGTAAGGCCCATCGCACTTGGATGGATATAAAGGCCCTTTTCTCCTCAGACAATGAAGAGGCCATGTTGGAAGAGGCAATTAGGGGTGAAAAAGCTTCAGTGGAAGAATATGAGGACGTCCTTCAGGAGTCTACACTCCCCCCAAGTACCGCAACACTATTAATGAAACAAAAAAGTGCTATAGAAGGCGGGCTTTCTAACATAAAAAGGCTTGAGGACCTTAATTAAAGTTTAATTTAAGGCTTTAAAGGGAGGTCTACAGGCCTCCCTTTGCACTTCTAATCCAATAAGGGCTGAAAAACACCAGTCTTGTATTTTTTAGGACTGCAACGGTATTTGTTCTTAAAAATCTTACAAAAATAACTCCTGCTTGTGAGGCCTATTGAATAGACCACTTCAGAAATATTCATGTCCGTAGTCCTTATAAGAAGTTCCGCTTTTCTCAACCGGACATCCCTAACATATTCACCTATAGTCATGTTATGAATAAATCTAAATCCTTGTTGGAGTTTAGAAGCGGATAATCCGGATTTGGAGCACAGAGAACTAATGGAATGCTGCAATTCGGGATAGTTCCTTACAAAATCACATAGCTCGCTTATTTCCTGCAATTCTCTTTTTAACAATGATGTTGGTGGCAGCTCTCCTTGTATCCTCTCCCTTTTAAACTGTTCTATTTGTTTTGCAAGGATAATTTGGCATATTCCGGCAAAATACATCGAGGAGGAAACCGTATTGGCAAACTTGGCATCTTCCAATGTTTTGATCAATTCCGCTATCTCCAAGTTGAGTTTCCCTAAATGAAAATATCCTTTAGCGCCATCAAATGAATCCATAAGTGATTTCATATGGGTATCCCGTTCATTTTTATCTAAATCCAGGTTTTCCCGATACCTATGCTTAAAAATTCGCATGGCGTTGAGAACCAATCTTTCATCTTTTCGTATTAGAAGTTCACTTAACATATTTATATCACTGGAGACTACAGCACTTTGCAGTTCTTGTAATGGGGTTATGATTGTCTCCTTCCTGAATTTATGGAAACTACTCCCTTGCAAACAATACAGGAAATACATCAGGTCCTGATCCTCGCGATCCAGGCAAATGGTTAGATCCTTATTTAATTTTATATCAAATTCAAGCGCAACAAGACCCTCATCCAAACAAACACAGCATACTCGCCCCTCTCCTATGGAATCATCGATTCTTAAAACTGGAATTCCTCTTTCATACCTTACATCACCTTTCAGATAAGTGCTTAACAGTTTCAACTCGTGCAATGCCCTCTGTTTTCTTGTTTCCATAGCTAAAAATTTCAGTTGATACACCTAAAACTATAAGTGTATTTAGTGTACCAAAATTAGGTGAAGCATCAGGGTTCGCTTACCGAATTAAGAGAAATGTTTAACGTTATCGGGTGTTTTTCAGGCATTTATACTTTTTAGCTAAACAATTAAATGTTAATGGGTTACATTTTACATCATTTGAAACAATAGCTCAAATACTATTTTTGTTACTTGCATCAGAAAAAAGTGCTATGTATTTTAAACTATCAAATATTGCGAAGCGCGAGCAGATGGAAGGATTATTTGAAGTTTCTTTTAAACATCCCCATTTATACAAACCGGAAGTAGTCATTAATGGATTGACCGAAACCAATTTGCCGATAATTACAACTATGGATCCACATCAAATTTCCTTTGCTATCTGGGGCTTATTGCCAAAGGATTATCATGATGACTGGTCTATTTTTCAAAATACCTGTAACACATTGAATATTGAGGAAAGTCAATTGGATTCTGAATTATGGTTTGTATCGGCGTTCGAACAGCGCAGATGCCTAATCTTAGTCACTGGCTTTTTCACATCCTACTTAAGAAATGGTGAGGTATATCCTTATTATATTGGACTCAAATCGGAGGAACCCTTTTTTCTGGCAGGGATTTATAATGTGTTGGAAGATGGATTCATAACATGTTCTTTATTGGTGGGCGAGGCTAGTTCTTTTGTAAAAAGATTTCAAAATGTGGTAGATTGTATGCCTATAATCATTCCTCGTAAACAGGCCAGGCTATGGCTGGATAAAGGAACGTCACCGGATAAGGCGAAACAATTGGTCAGAGAACCTAAAAGGCTTAATTTACACGCAAATCCTATTGCCAAGGAGTTTTTTAATAGGAATATTTCATATGATAGTATGCTTGAACCCTATGATTATCCTAATCTTCCTCCGGGTGTATGAAAACTAACGCTTACTTCCCTTTAATTGCTTCCTATATTCGGTAGGTAAAACACCATAAGCCTCCGAAAAAATCTTGGAAAAATAACTTCTACTTTTGATACCCACGGCATATACGATTTCGGATACGGATAAGTCGGTGTTTCCCAGGTAATCCCTTGAGATTTCCAATTTAAGTTGACGCACATATTCGTTTACTGACTTGGAATAGAGAACTTGAAAGCCTAGCTGAAGCTTTTTAGGGCTTAGTCCTGATTCCTCCGATAAAATTTGTACCGAGATAGGGCTGGCAATCTGATCTACTATAAAATCCGATAATCGATGAATCTTTTTAATATCTTCCTTGCATAAGGATTCTGGCAAGGTACTCCCTGTCTCAAAGTCATGATGTTCCATAAGTTGCATGGCCAGAACTAGATACAACCTTCCTTCCAATGATAAGGTACGGATAATACCACTGTCATAAGAATTCTGCAAAGCCTTTATCTCATCGGCAATTTTAAGACTATAATTTCCTTTATGCCTATAGGGAAAAGAAGCCTCTTCTTCCTTGAACAGGGATAATAATAATTCATTGAGATAGGTTACATTGTTATTTTTCTTCTTGAGGTATTCTTTTCTAACAATTCGAATAAAATTGACCTTTATCTCCTGGTAAGGGGGAAAGACAAAAGTTTTCTTGGAATATCGCTTGGGTGCAATGATAATATTTTGATACTGTTCCAAATCAACATACTCTTCCGTATCCTCCTCCTTATATTTAAATGATCCCTTGGAAATGAAAACAAACTCCACTGGTGAAATGCTGTTCGTCTTAAAAACTATCTTTATATCCTCATTGAAATTAAGGGTACAATCCAGTAAGGAAACTCCCCAATCAAAAGATATGTTCCGTATTACTCCCTTTCCTATTCCGTTGGCAAATTCCAGCACCCGTTCTCCCCATTCTTCGTTAAGATTTCCCTCCAGGCACAGGTTAAGCTGCTCTAGTATGGCTTCTTCCTTAGTACTTGTAATGACAATCTCTCGCATGTTAAACCCCTTCTAACTACAATTTTGATTTTGTAGTGCAAAGGAACTATGGAGCGTCCTGGAGCATTAACAAATTTGAAACTTAAAATAACACAAATGGGTCCTTTAATGATTATAATTTTGTTAAGAAGTTAAGCAAAATACCGTTCTTGAGTACAAGAGGTGGCACTTTGGCCTTATGCAATCTTGGCAGTTTTGTTTCTATTTCCCCTTAATTTTTGAAGGTATTGGGTTGGGGTCATGGCATAGCGGTTCTTAAACAGTTTAGAAAAATAGCTGCGGGAATTGATTCCTATTTTATAGGTAATTTCAGTGATATTCAAATCCGTGTTCTCCATGAGGTTTTTAGCCATTTCTATCCGAGCGTTGCGAATATATTGGTTTACGGACATGCCATACAAATGTTTAAACCCGTTTTGTAGTGTATTTTGGTTTAGTCCTACCCTTCGGGCCAAAGCAATAATATTATCCATACTTTCCAGTTCTTCCTCAATGATGTTGGCCGCTTTTTCAATTTTTTCTACCGTTGCCTGTCTTAAAATTTTACGCTTGTCAGGATCGGTAAGATCATCCAGATATTGTCTAAGGTGATGCGCCAAGATCTCATAGGCCTTGCCTTCTAGGAAAACGGATCGCGTAAAACCGACCAATTCGCTATCTATACATTGTTCTATACATTTGGCTATGTCCAAAGTATAATGCCCTTTATGAAAAAATAGATTAATGCCGTTCACATCGCGGAAGAGCCCTTCCAATTCGGGATTCATATCGGGTAGGAAATCCTCTATTTTCTCTTCAAAAAGCTTCCTATTGATTTCTAGGCTAAAAAAACAAATGGGTTGGTTGGCGGGAAGGGTGATGGTATGGCCATGCTTGCTATTGCAGGAAAGGATGGCGCTCTCCAAATGCCGTATCTCCCGTATTTTTGACTTTCCTTCAAACCTGTGCTCGATGGAAGATTCCCTGTTGAAAATAATCTTTAAGGGCTGAACTGAGGATTGGTTTGTCAAAAGATGAACTTCCTTCTTTAGATGGATATCCAAATCAATAATGCCTACACCATGTGAAAATGAAACCGCTTTGACATAACCCTTTCCAATTTCTTCAGGAATATCAAAACACATTTCGTTATTATCCTCCTCATAAGCTGTCCCCAACGTATCCGCAATGTCCTTTACTACATCCCGAACATCTAAATCCCTTATCTCAATTTTGTTTTTCATCTACCCATCATAGGAATTCTTTAAAGATAGGTCATTTGTTATTATTCTTTAGTGGTTTTGTTTCTATTCATTCAAAAAAGCATTCTTTGGGAAAAGCAGTCAAATTATCTTATTCAAAGTGATTATAAATAAAATAAGATTGTTTTTGGAAATGGGTCAAGAATTCAATCGATACCATTAACCGATCAACCTGTATTATCGCATCTTTGTATTGGTGATGGATATAACCATCCACTCCTTAACTGAATTATTAACTAAAACCATATTATATGTTACGTTGGACAATTACATTTATAATCCTTGCCATAATCGCCGCAGTGTTCGGCTTTGGTGGAATTGCTGCTGGTGCGGCAAGTATCGCTAAAATCTTGTTCTTTATATTCTTGATACTTTTTGTAGTATCGCTGTTTAGGGGAAAAAAAATACTGTAACCTTTAAAATCACAAAAATTATGAGAAAATCTATGGTTATGTTTTTGTTGACCTTGGCTACTATTTGTTTAGTTGCCGCTTGTAGGGAAGACAAAACGGCAGGAGAGAAAATTGAAGATGGTATCGAAGAAGTTGGTGAAGGTATAGAAGACGGCGTAGAGGAAGTGGGTGATGAAGTAGAGGACGCCGTGGACGATAACTAAGAAAAATACCTATTTGATACTATGAAAACGGATAAATGCTTTTGCATTTATCCGTCTTTTGTAGTCTAGGTTTTTTACCTGTCCTAAAATTTCAGAATCCAACTTAAATACCAACCAATACCTATAGACCTGCTTTTGGTTACCTACTCTTCATTCTCCAAACCCTTTTTGGCATCCTCATAGTTAACCTCATCATCAAGAACACCCTTGTAAGCCTTGATCCAACCATTCTTAAAGACATTCCAGATAGTGGGCCACACCTTGGTCTTTACGTTGTTCAGATTTCCTTCAATCGGTACCTTGGTGGCCAAGGTATTGTTTCCTTTGTTTTTGAGCAAAAACTTAAAAAAGCCTACAAATCCTTCCCAAAGCGTATTCAGGAAACCATCTTGTTCACCGCCAACCAATTGGGAGTCCTTTAATAAAGGTTTTACATAACCTGTCAAATATCCATCGGCAATGGCAACTTCACTAAAAAGATTAAAGTTTCCTTTTACAAAATCTATACCGGCGTAGTGCTTGGTAAAGTCGTTCAGAGCAGTGGCCGAAGCATTTTCCAAGGAAAGGGACACGTCCATATCGGGAATTTGTTTGACCAAATCCATTTTCCCGTCCAGCGTAAAACTCCCATTGCCTATGGATAATGCAGTGGCATGAATCTCGGAAGGTAGGTTCTGCTGTCGTCTTACCACATTTCTCAGATTTGTAGCGTTCAGTTCAATTTGGTTCAGGTTTAGATCAATGTTTGGCTCCGCCGTCAACTGCACAAATGCCGCTTTGCCATCGATGACCTTTAAGTGGTTAATGTCTATCGGTACCAAATCAGTTAGGGCCTGGGTCCAGTCTTCAAGCTCCGGTTCGGGGCTTTCGCTTTTTTGCTGATCTTCGAAGATGTAGATGATTTGTGGTCTGGTCAGGATAATCTCACTCACAATTTTTCCTTTAAGAAGTGATTTCCATTCCAAAGAGATATCGGTTTTTGCAAAATCCAGAAATGGCACTTCGGAACCGGCATCCACCATATTCAAATACAGATTGTCAATTACATAGGCGCCCCTGAACAAAGAAATAGTTATATCGGAAACCTGGCCATAGTACCCGGGAATATCCGCCAAGACTTTGTTTACATATCGTTCTAGAATGTAAGGCAACGACAATCTGGTTGCAACCAAAAGTAGTATAATGATAATGGGCAAAGTGTATCTTTTCTTTTTGTAGATCTTACGTTTCTTATTTTCCATGAATCTCTGCCTCTTTTTAAATAGGTGTTAAGCGTCTTTTTTCCCAGTTCCCGTCATTGTATCCAAGATGCCACTTTTGATATTTTGCCATAGATAATTGAAAAATGACTTTGTAACATCCCTTTCCGTTTCTATTGCACCAAAACGAAAACCATCTTTATCCGTTTTTGAACCATCGTTGACCAATAAGTTTCCGATAAAAGTGAATACTTTGTTGATTTTAAGCCTGTCCTTATCCAAGACCTCGAATTCAAAATCGTGGTATTTCATCTTCATATCCCCTCGGGAAGCCCTGTGATTGCCCCATAAATTAAAATACATAACATCAATAGTCCCTTTTGCCCTGGTCCGAAGATTTGGTTTAAGAAAAGTGTTAAGCTTTTCACTCTCTAAATTCTTCAACGAACCGGATACCCCAAAGGCATCACTGGTGTCGGTTACCTGAAATTCCCATTCCAAATCCAATTGTCCCTCACCCAGAATTTCGGCAGTCGTTTCTATCCTTGTTTTTTCTTCATTAGCAAGCGTGTTATTGATATTGCTAATTTGGGCATTGAGGTGTTCAAAATACAATTTCCCAGCTTGTTTTGTATCCTCGATTTTTTCCTCGTAAGCAATATATCCATCACTAATGGATAGGCTGGTAATATCAATATCTATGGGCAGTTTCCTTAATAATTCACTATAAAGTGGCTTTATTCGCGAATCATCCGGAAGCCGTTTATCCCTATACATTTCCAACGAAGGTTTATTTATTCCGATTTCGAAAACCGCGACCATGAATGTATTGGATTTAAACCCAAAATCCAGATTTTTTATCTCCAATTTTGGAATTCTAAAATCAACAAAGTCCCGCTCAACCTTTAAATGTGTGCTGAGCTCTTCCCGATCATATTTTGAGGCAAACACAACATTGTTCATCAGGGAGTGTTTTGGAGAAATTAAGATATCGGAAGCTTGTAATGTCTCGTAAGTTCCAAGATTTACAAATACCCCTTGTACTTCCAGACTATAATCTTCGTAGGAAAAGGGCATTTTTTTGGTGATAAGCTTGGGACCGGTTTTCCCTTCCGAAAGCAGAAAATTATACGATTCTACAGCCATTTTTATACTATCCCTTCCCTTTTTGAGCAGATAAAAACTTCCTTGGTCTACACGGATTTTTTTTTATAGAAATGGTTTTTAAAAGATCTACCATTCCTTTTTCCGCATATTCTGCTTTTGGATGATAGTTATAGGGACAATATTTTAAAACAGGTTCTCCGAGCGTAAGGGATTCGAGATCTATAGTTTTGTTGAAAAACAGCTTCCCATAGTCAATTCTGTTTATTTTAAGGCTTTTGGCCTCAAAGAACGTATGATCCAAAACCGTGTCTCGATTGGATATTTTCAAAGTGATATCCTGAAGAACAACATTACCCAATAAAACATTGGTTTCTATGTCGGAATAGGAAAGGGTAATGTGATTTGGTATCTTTCGGAAAAGAAAGTCTGCTACCATATGCTGTGCCCTCCATTGTAGAATACATGTTGATACAATGATCAAAATCAGGAATGACCCCAAGATTCCAATAATTGTTTTCTTCCGGATAGTCATTAGTGGTCTAAGGTCATTTATTCGTTGTCATTTTCCGTCAGTGGATGATCGGTTACGCCCAGCCCTACAATTTTGATAATATTGACCACAGTGTTATATAACATGATTACCACAATTATAAGGGCTGCACTGAGCACACTGGAGATACCAAGAGAAACATAATAGACGATACTGAACCAATCATTGGGCACGTTCTCGGATTCCGTCACTGGTAAGTTAAAGAGAAGGAAAGAAATAATAGCAGCTATAAAAATTGCGGTATCAACTTTTGCTATCTGTAAAATATGTTTGTAGTGGTCTTTTTTCAACTTTGATTGGGCTCCAGAGCTTATACCCAGCGCTGTCAATAAAAGAGCCAATATTGTAGCGGAGGCCAGGGCAATGGTGTTGCACAACGTATTGATACCGGCAATGGAGTTTTTGATAAGCACTTTGGCCTCATATCCGCTTAGTTCCCCTAGAAGAAACGTACCCAACAACATAACAAAGAGGGATATTACCCCTCCCGTTATGGCTCTTTTACTATATCTGCTGATTTTTACCAAACCTTGTCGTCTCTACTATTTTTATACATTATACGGTTTTGATTTGCCTATACTGTCCGCCTCCATGTGTTCCAAAAATTCGGAAGGTGTATTTAGGGCATAAAAGTCCGAGCTAACAATCACAATTGGATGGGCAAGGGTCTCGGGATGTTTCTCCAAGACCCGTAACCAATCGTGTTCATCCAGATTTGGATTTTGCGGACCGTACACCTCCACAAAATGAGGGTGTTCCGTATTTACCAAATCTGAAATCTTTTTATTGAGCCCAGAAGCAAGCTCGGCCCATTGTGTGCCAGTTATTTGGGTGTTGGCAAGGTCGATAGCCAGTATTTCCTTTTCGGAAGATTCCACATAGGCATACGTTTGTTTTCCCAGGCTCGTCCCTGAATGATAGTATAATTTAATTTCCCTTTTGTCCTTAGCAATAGTTCCCATCTTTTGTTTTTGTAAGTCCAGATAAAAATAACGTAACGAAAATGTCTTTCTTTGCTCTTATAGCACAGATACTAACACAATCGCAAGAAGGGTTTGCTCCTAAAACGTAAAACAGTATCTTAGAAACAAAGTCGCTATATAAATGCGTACCATGTTCCTATTCTTCTATTTGGCCATAACGGTATGGGCCTTGGTGAGTATCATCTTCCATGGTTCAAGACCTAGCCGCTCCGTTAGTTGGGCATTGACGGTGCTATTATTTCCCTTTCTAGGGCCTCTATTGTATTATTTATTCGGTGTAAATCGAAGGAAGTTCAAATTTTACAAATTAAAGAGTAACCTAAAGCGAAAATTATATGATGAAATGTATAAGGCATCCCGAATTCATGAAAACCAGGATACACTGGAAACTCATGGAAGATTGGCCAAAATGCTCAAGAACAGTTCAGGCTCCTTTCCCTATGTCGGAAACAAGGTAGAGGTACTGCATGCGGGCCGTGAAGCATTTGAACGGATTTTTGAAGCTTTGGAACAAGCCACGAAGTTTATACACGTCCAATATTATATTTTTGAGGAGGGGGAACTTCAGAATCGGTTTTACGAAATCTTCAAAAAAAAAATCCGAGATAGGGTGGAGATAAGAATGATGTACGATTCCTTGGGAAGTATGTCCTTTAAGGGTAAATTGAAAAAACGCTTTCGCAAAATTGGGGTAGAGGCTTATCCCATGATGCCTCTACGCATAGGCAATTTCATGTATACCCTTAATTACCGGAATCATCGAAAAATAATAGTGGTAGATGGAAAAGTGGGCTTTATTGGCGGTATGAACGTGTCCGATAAGTACATTAAATCGGTATCGGAGCTCGGCGTATGGGAAGATATACATTTAAGATTGGAAGGGCCAGTGGTCAGTAGCCTCCATAAAATATTTATCAAGGACTACCATTTTGCCAGCAGAAAAAAGGCCTTATTAACGCCCAAGTATCTCCCAGCGCTGTGCGAAATGGGCACTTCAATGGTCCAGATAATTGCAAGTGGTCCAGATTCCAATCAACCGGCCATTTTACACCAATATGTCGCCATGATTAATTTGGCCAAGGAAAGCATATCCATTGCCAACCCCTATTTTATTCCTGGTCCGGTGGTGTTGAACGCTCTAAAGATCGCTGCACTTGGCGGTACTGCCATACAATTACTCTTTCCCAAAATTTCCGATTCATTTTTGGCGAAATACAGTATGTATGCCAATTTTGAAGACTTGCTTTCCGTAGGTATAAAAATATATCTGAGAAGTGACTTTTCCCATAGTAAATTGATCATTGTAGATGGGAAAATAGCATCCGTTGGTTCAGGGAACTTTGATTACCGGAGTTTTGAGCATAATTTTGAGTCCAATGCTGTCATATATGACGAAAGGGTGACCACCAACATTTCTTATGAATTTGATAAGGAATGTAAAGAAGCGACTCAATTGGTTTATGAAGAATTCAAAAATCGCTCCTCAATTCAAAAATTCAAAGAGGGTCTCGCCAGGTTTTTTAGTCCTCTGCTTTAAAATGTTTTGTTGAATGCAAAAAATAACCTTACTATTAATTATGTCGCTTTCGCTTTCCTATCCCCAAAATACCATTCCTAAAAGTATAGAAGAAGAAACAAAAATCGCCCTGTCGCATTATCCGGAATTAAGAGATATCCCGATAAACTTCAAATTCAAAAAAAACATTCATAAGTCCACCATGCAAGCACAACCTGTATTTGGCAGCCTTTTTAAACCCAGGGATAAAAGAAAATATTTGATACTTATCAGTGAAAAGGTGAAAATAGCGGATACTACTTATTATACAAAAGATATGCCCAGCAATATTTTAATAGGGTGGTTAGGGCATGAATTGGGACATATCATGGATTACAAGAATCGTAGTAGTATTGATCTTCTAGGTTTTGGGATAGGTTATTTATTCTCCAAGAGTTTTATAAAAAAGGCCGAACGTACAGCGGATACCTTTGCTGTGGCTCATGGCATGGAAGAATATATTTTGGAAACGAAGGATTTCATTCTCAACAGATCGGATATTTCGGAAAAATACAAAAGTAGAATCAGGGAACTGTACCTATCCCCGGAGGAAATCATGGTTCTGGTACAGGATAGGGATTCGAATATGGAGACGGAAATACCTTAGGCAATCAGCTTTTTGAAGTTACGAACTCCTCCCACTCCATGAATTTTTCCTCGCCCATTACGCGCTCCATTTTCACCTGTCCCCCTTTTTTCTTGTTCTCGCCGCTCCACTCATAAAATACTTCAGGATCCGTTTTCTTAACTTTTACTCCTCTCAGGGCCTTGGTGCGGGCCACTTTGTAGTTCTTGTTCGCCTGCTTCAAAAAGCTGTCCAAGGATTTGGAGAGCCTCTTTTCCGATACATCATTATTTGTTCCCAAATACCAAGTATGATAAAAGCCATCTTTATATTTTTTGGCACAAAGGGTGTATTCGGGAATTTGTATATCGAATTCTTTTTCCAAAAAGTTAACGGCATCGTTCAGCTTGTTTACGGAGAGTTGTGAGCCTACCGTATTTAGAAAGAATTTGGTTCTACCCGTAATTTTGATTTCAGCCCGTTCGATATCGGTAAATTCAATCGTATCTCCGATCATATATCTCCATGCCCCGGAAACCGTGCTCATGATAAGCACATAGTCCTGTCCCAGTTCTACTTCTGCCAAAGTTTTGGAAGGTGCGTCATCAGACAGGGAACCATCGGGATTAATGTAATTCGGTTCAAAGGGTACAAATTCAAAATAAATACCATTGTCCGTTATCAACTGCATTGCATCGGTCTCCGGTCGACTTTGAAAGGCAATAAACCCTTCTGAAGCCAAATAAGTGTCTATAATCGTAATAGGTTTGCCCATGAGCGCATTGAAGCTCTTTTCATAGGGTCCAAAAGCGACACCTCCCGAGGTGTACACCTGTAAATTGGGCCAAATTTCATGAATGTTTTCCAGTCCATGGGCATTGATTACTTCCTTGAGCATCAATTCCAGCCAAGAAGGAATTCCGCTTAAGGCCCCAATATCCCAATTCGGCGCTTCTTCCACAATTCTCTTTACGCGACGATCCCAATCGTCTATTTTTGCAATTTCCTTTCCCGGTTTGTAATAACCCTGAAACCAGGAAGGAATATTACTGGCACTGATACCACTGATTTCCCCCTCGGCATGATTCTTTTTTTCGATTAGGTCCGTTGAGCTTCCCAACATGAGTATTCCCTTTTCAAAAAAATTCGGTGGGAGGTCAAAATTACTTAGGGCCAAAACCTGCTTGATCCCTGCTTTTTTTATGGAGTCGATCATGTCTTCCGTCACCGGGATCCGCTTGCTGGTCTTTCCTGTAGTACCCGAGCTAAGGGCAAAATAATCGGGATTCCCGGGCCATGTCACATCAGTTTGGTTTTCATGAAGCTTCGCCCACCATTCCATATTGATTTTTTCATAATCAAAATAAGGCACTTTGGATGCAAAGGTCTTGGCCACGTTTTCTTGATCTAAAATATCTTGAAATTTATAATGCCTTCCAAAATCAGTTTCGGAAGCAGTTTCGAGTAAATTTTTGAGTACCTCGTTCTGCTCCTCCACTGGATTTAGCTCTTGGCTTAATTTATCTGTTACATCAATAACTCCTTTGATAAGACTTCCTAGAATAGGCATTTTCCTGATTTTTTAGTTCTTGTGTTTATTTGCTTTTTTACGTTTGGCTGGACTATATTCCAATCCTATCCGGACTGCTAAACAACATTTTGATTGCTGTATACACTATTGAATTAATACCAAATGCAATGAATCCCAAACCTGATTTCCTCAAAGGTAAAGACGGATCGCCAAAAAGCTTTACTCATATGAAAAAGGCTTTGACCTATTTCATAAAATTGTGACCAACCTTTGATGAAACCTCTGAACTTAATATTTGAAAATGAACCAAAAAGGGAACGTCCCCACGTTCCCTTTTCCTTATGGTAAATTGACCTCAAGAAGTAGAGGTATTTACTTAACCTACTTATGGATTCAAATATCCATTTATGACTGTTGATTTCTTGTCTCAAACGATTAAACTATTGCCCCATTTGTCAAAAAAAACGAAACTTTCTTCATCAACCACTACATCACAAGAAACATCATTACCACTTTGTGCATCTTCAATCCTTTTTGCTTACCAACTAACTCGAACCACTTTGAAATAATCTATCTATTCTAATAGGTTCATAAAGAACCTTACATAGATTTAACTTTTTGCTGTACGGAATTTGAAATATATTTAGCACTTACCAAAACCGACCATGACTGAAAATATAAGAAGACTGTTCAGGCAGATGGACCATAGTACCAAGGAGGAAGCCTTGACCTGTCTAAAGAAAGAATTTAAACTCCAAAATAGGAAATTAATATTAGACCTATGGATTTTAGGCGGACTGATTCCCGAGGCATATCAAGAAAGAACCGTCAAAATGTTTCAAAATTTACTTCGGAAGCAGCAGGCTTTAAAAACGAAATAAAAAGAACTGAACCAAGGTACCACAGTCCAAATTAAGGATGTGCGACCTTTTTAAAAAATTATATGACATTTTAGCCACCGTGCTTACATTTGAATTATTGACATTGCTGGGTTTGGGTTTAGCATATGGCATTGATTTCCTTATTTTTAGTTGAAGCCGACTTCAATAGTAATTGGTGGATTAATATTTTTGTGGAAGGCTACCAAAAAAGATTAAGTCTTCATCCCCTTGATCAATCTTGGACATATCCGAATAGGGAATTTATATGCCGGCCATTGAAATAAATGGTAAATTAAATTCTAAAAAATTGCTATGAATTGAAGAAGGTATTGTGATGAAAAAATATTTTGTGCTAATTCTTGCTTTAGGTTTGTCGGGCTGTTTTCTTTACAGTGATGATGACGGGGAGATCCTTCCCACGGTAATCGAGGGGACCATTTTATATGAGGACACGTTGGAACCTGTCCTTTTTCCGCGTTTAGTTATTTCAGCAATGCAACGGACCAGAGGTACTGAAAATAATACTTTGCAGGAACGTACTCTATATCTTACCGAGGATGATGGGGGGAAGTTCAGTGTATTTTTTGAGGACAACAAAGAAATCGATTATTTCGATTTGTTCATTGTTGATTATGATGATGATTCATACACCGATTTGTCTGGAGGATCACCTTCATATACAAAAAGAAACCTGGTTTGCCAACCGACGGATTGTAACGAATTTAAGCCTGGACGTGAATATTTAGGCATTAAAATTTTGGTTCCACCAAGGCCATAGTACACAGCCTACCCCGGATTAAATCCGAGTTGCTAATTAATCCGTCGTAATGGTTTGGTTTTGCCCTGTAAGTACCGGAGAATTTTTACATTTAATGTTTTAAGTTGGTCACGAAAGCGTATATCATCGATAAAAGTTCAGTAGAATGATGTTGAACACCCTTTTTAGAAAGAATATTATTATGTTTTTTCTCCTTCCGTTAATTTTGCCAACAGCCCTTGTTTGCTGTAATAAAGATGATGAAGCGGAAAAGTTTTATTGGGAGCAAACTAAATGTTCAGATCCCTGGGGTACAGGAGAGCGTGATGCCAATCCAATCACAATCCAAGCTTTGGAGCAATATTTGGAGGATAACGACATTGAAGCTTTACGAATAATGTTCGATAACAAGTCCGCATTGGATGCATTGTGTGAGTCATGTGGATGTGGAACAGGTCAGAGAATTATTGTAACTGTGCCTAAGTCCGACGAAACTGAATTACAAGACTTGGGCTTCATAAAAGTTTAAATAATCGATGTTTGAGAAATTAAAAATTGACTCCGTGAGATTTGGGAAAGCTACTTTTATCTTTATTTTTTTGGTCTTTATTTTGATTGTTTCTTGTGGTAAGGAAGATTGTGAAGAAGAAAGGAAAGAAAATTGTGCTGTCACCTTTGAGCTCAATCCCGTTTGCGGATGTAATGGGGTCACTTATCCGAACCCTTCGACTGCCAAATGCCAAAGTATAGACGATTACACTATGGGCGAATGTGAATAGAGATTTTTTTAAGCGAAAGCTCAAATAACAATTTCAATAATTGATTCAGGGTCATTTGTTTTTATAAGCCATATCAAATGAGAGTACATATCAGGCAAGCTACTATGGAAGACATGGAGGGAATTCTGGAAATCGTCAATCACGAAATTCTCCATACAACTGTGCTATACCATTATGAGAAACTGTCCCTTGAACAGCAAAAAAAATGGTTCAAAAGAAAAACGGAGGATGGAATGCCGGTTCTCGTTGCCGAATTAAGCTCCAAGGTGGTCGGTTACGGTACATTTGGTATTTTCAGACCATGGGATGCCTATCGATTTAGCGTGGAACACTCTATTTACGTCCATAAGGATTACAGACATAGGGGTATGGGAAAGTTGTTGATGTCCAGATTAATCGACATTGCAAAACAAAATGGTTATCATACCATGATAGCGGGCGTGGACGGTTCCAGTGATGAAAGCCTCAAATTTCATAAAAAGTTCGGTTTTGAAGAAGTAGGTACCTTTAAGGAGATAGGACACAAGTTCGATAAGTGGCTGGACTTGAGATTTCTTCAATTATTTCTAGAATGAGATTGCAGCTATTTTGGAACCTAGCCTTTTAACAGTACCAGAAATTCAAAAACCTGGACTTGGAAAGTTCAAATAACCGACAAGACTATTTCATATAAATGAGGTTCGCCCATACAAATATCGTAAGTATTGATTGGAAATTGCTAGTGGATTTTTATGTAAAAACATTCAACTGCAAAATTGTGCCTCCAATTAGAAACCAATCAGGAGCCTGGCTCGAAAAGGGAACTGGCTTAAAAAATGCAAAATTGGAAGGAGCCCACCTATTGCTTCCGGGCTATGGTGAAAAAGGTCCCACTCTTGAAATTTACCAGTATGAAAATATCGAAAATCAGAATCCGGTATCGCCAAACAAAAGGGGTTTTGGTCATATTGCTTTTGAGGTTGAGAGTGTGGAATTGGTTATTGAGGTTTTGGAAAGAAATGGTGGAAGGACTTCCGGGGAGATTACGAGGAGAAAAGTTGATGGGGTCGGAGAAATTGCCTTTGTATATGCCAGAGACCCGGAAGGGAATTTGATTGAATTACAAAGTTGGAAATAAAGCCGTTATATCACTTTCAGTCCTATAAAAAGGACGGACCAAATTCACCAAAGTTCAAAAAAAGGATTGCCAAAATAAGTTATACGGCCTATTGATTATCTGGTACGATTTCTATATCTGTAATCTCAAAAAAATCTGCGCATATATCCTCAAACTCGAATGACTCATAGACAAAGCCGCTGAAGTTTACTTTCAAGCCGTCAATTTCAAATTCAATCTCAAGGTTGCATGGAAACAGTACACTTGTTGGGTTTCTATCAAGTAGTTCGTCCGGATCAATAAGATATCCGCAATCTCCATTGAAAATAACAGTGCCGTTGATATTATTTACAATGGTCACTATTCTCCTTCCTTCATCTTGAAAACAACCGGCAGTCGGTTCATCATCAGAACAGGAAAAAAGTACCAAAACGGTGAGTAGAAGCGAACAATATTTCATCATGGTTTAAATAAGATGACTAATTTAGTAATGGTTGCTTTTAAATTCAGAGTTCAAATAAAGGATTGCCAGGCACCACCAACATACCCCAAAAAATTATCTTAATTTAGTTCCACTCGTAAAAGGCATATAGATTGTATTATTGACACACAACTGTTGGCAGACATTTGGAAAGACCTTATGAAAAAAAGAAAACTTGTTTCGTTATTGCTTTTACTTATTGGCGTTGTTTTAAGTGTTGCCTTTATATTAAGGATTGAATTTCCTCAAGGACTTGAGGTCTATTTTAAAAGGGAATATTACAATCAATTCGGTCCTTTGGCCATAAGTGTTGAGCTTTTAATAGCAGGTTACTACTTTTTAATAGGGCATAATAAAACAAATTTCGCTTTAGCTCTTTTTGGATTTACAGCCTTGCTAGACCCTCTCTTTGACCAATTAGGTCTTTTCGACAGCATCGTACCTTTGTACGGAACAATAATTTTATCGATTTGTGGCCTGTTCTGTATCTGGCTAGCATTTGCAAACCCATTTGAATTAAAACGCTTATCTCGTTTTGTTGCCATATTAAGTCTTGTCCTTGGTGTTTTTATTGAACTGTTCTTCAACTATTCTTGATAAGAATAGTTGCCAATGACGCCTGCAGTGCATGACCTTTAGCAAACTTAATATAGCCGAATGCTTAAAAAGTTCAAATAAACGATTCGCTAATACATAACCGAATAGTCAAAACAATTAAAAAATCGAAAGAGATGAAAATTAGAGAGTTATTTTTGATAGTCATGGTTTTTGCACCGTTATTCATTTTGGCTCAAGATACTGCATATAGTATTTCTTCGTATCTCAGTGAAGGGAGAAAAGCACCAAACACCCACTATATGGGTGAAGCATGGTTGAATGCAATTGTTCATGATGATGCCGATTTGGGATACAACATAACCAAAGCAACCTTTAAAGCAAATTCTACATTGGATTGGCACAAACACAGTTCGCCACAGGTGTTAATAATTGTAGAGGGCCGGGGTTATTACCAAGAAAGGGGAAAAGGGCCGGTCATCTTAAAAAAAGGCGATATTATTAAATGTGAAAGGGGTATAGAGCATTGGCATTCCTCGACCAAAGAAACGGATGTGACCTATTTGGCCTTATATGGTGGTGAGCAACCGACCACTTGGACAGAAGTACTCACACAGGAATATTATGATTCGGTCGCCATTAAGTTGAAAGTTCAATAAAACGATTACACAAGAACCTTAAAATTATTGAGGTTTTCATACAACAATATTTTAAATCAATTCCTTAATTTTCGGTTGCTCCCCTTCTCGTCATATTATTCTTAATTCTTCTATTGGTATGAATTTTCAATGGCCACAATAGATATTACTAGATAGGATTCGACAGGTTTCGATAATTAAGGCTCTTTAATAACAACAATAATACCAAATAACAATGGCGACATCCACCTTTGCAAAAACCACAGCATCCATAGCCGCATGGAACTTGGCGACCTTTGAGCGCCTAACTGCCGAACGTATTAAAGAACAGGCCAGAGGGCTTCGATTGCTCGATGCAGAGCTGGTTACGCTGGTCGAAATCAAAAATGAGGACCACGTCAGGAACCTAGCGGACCTTCTCTCCAACAACGAAGTCGAATATGAATATAAGTTTGAGGAGCAAAGCCCAACGGGCAACAATTCCAACCATGGTGCAATGCACATTGGGATCTTGTTCAAACAAGGTGTTGAGGTCGACAACACCGAATTGATGATTGGTTCCGATCTGGGAAATCCTGGCTATCGCAAGGCCTTTCTCTGTGACGTTGAAATAGGCAAGTTCTCCTTTAAATTGGTAGGGGTCCATCTAAAGTCCGGCCGGGACTTGGTCAACCAAAGGGTTAGGGACCAACAGTGCAAGGTCATTGGTGATTATATCAAAAATCTCCGAGGACCTAATGACCGTAACCCCGATGTCCTCTTGATGGGGGATTTTAATATGATACCCGGGCAGGACATCAGCAATTTCAATCTTTTGGGTGGGGATGACCAGATGGATTTCGTTTCCTCATGGGATCTTCAAGAGCGTTTTTCCCATATACTGCCATCCGGTCGCGAAAACTTGCTAGACGGTTTTGCCATAAGCAAGAGATATAGCACGGAATACATCAAGGGTAGTTTGCGTTTGTTTCCCATGCACTGGACCATGGGAATGGGGCAGGCAAAATATCGAAAAGAGGTTTCCGATCATCTTCCTTTTGTCGCCAGTTTTGATATTACACGAAGTCGAGATTGATGTCTACTCTTTAAAGTTCAAATAAAGGATTTTCATTCACCCATGGATTGCACTTCAAATTTATCTTACCTTAGTTCACGTACAGAGGATAAACAATCCATAACATCTATATTTCCGGTGATATGTCCTTTTTAATGGTAAGATGAATCCAATCAAGATAGATAGCACCTATATATTACTTTCCATTCTTTTACTGACAGCGTGTAAGGAAAGAAAACAAACTATTTCTGCACAAAATCCTGACCTGGAATATAGAATCGATTCCATTGGTGCAAAGTTCGTCGATGATGGCAAGGTTATGGGCTTTTCTATTGCAATAGTCAAAAAGGATAGCGTCTTGTATAATAACAGTTTTGGTTATGTTGATTCATTGCAACAAATTCCGGCAACCAACAATCATTACTTCTTAATGGCATCTATTTCCAAGTTGGTCGGATCAACAATTGTTATGAAGTTGGTTGAAGAAGGGACTCTAGATCTTGATGACTCCTTATCCTTTTTATTACCGGATTATCCAAATCAAGCGCAAGGAGAAAAGATTAAGCTTCGTCATTTGATTTCTATGACTTCCGGTTTAAAAGAATATGCCTCCACAATAGATAGTGTTTACGTAGCTACCGGCAAAAGTCCAACAAAAGATGACTATTATGAGTTTTTCAGCGGCAACGAGTTAGAATTTGAACCAGGCTCTCATTACAAGTACGTTAATTCTGGATTTGTTCTAATGGCCATGATTGTAGAAAGAGCGACAAAAAAGTCATTTCAGAGCAATATTGATAGGATTATCAATAAACCTACAGGTTTTGACATTCAATTGATTTCAAAGCGAATGAAAAGCCCCTTAATGAGCAGACACTTCCAACTAAATGATGGAAAAATCTCAAGAAGGAAACACTGGCCTTGGATTAAAGGTGATGGAGGAATGACAAATACAGCATTACAATTGGCCCGGTTTCCAAATCAATGGATGAACGGGTCCATCATTTCTCAAAACTCCTTCAAGTTGATGAGCTCCATGACCTACCTGAGTTCCGGGTACTACTCAGAATATGGATTTGGGGTTAAAAATGGAGATTTTGAAGGAGAACCAATGTTTGGACATTCAGGTGGTGATGCCACCACGTATAGTATGATGTTTCATTTTCCGAGAATATCTACTACGATTGTCACCATGGTAAATACTAATAGGACTCCTGCGAATGCCAGACAAATGTTTTCCGAGGTGGCTTTAATCGCACTTGAAAAAAAGAAACCAGATTATGCGAAAAATGAAGTTATTGAAGGTAATCTCACTGATTTTGTTGGCGGATATCTTACTCCTGGAGATAGTGCAGATAGAACGGCATACATCGTTCAGGATAAAGAGAGCAAAGGCCTTTATTATACTTTTGATAAAAATCCCAAAAAAGGAGAAAGAATGTACAATCTTGGGAACGGTGTCTTTTGGATAGAGAAATGGCCTTATGACCGGTTACGTTTTGAAAGGGATAGTGCCTACAACGTTGTGGCTCTCAAAGAATTTTATGGTGGTTATATGTCTCGAATCAGACCAAAAGTGATAGGGCGTAACGACGAATATATTGAATAGAGGTTTCTAATCTCACAAAAGATCAAGAATAAGATAAAAGTCGCCTGTGTCCTGAAAAGTTCGAGTTCGGAAATCTGCTACTTTAGATATACATAACCGTCGTTACAAAAGTTCAAAAAAAGGATGTGCTCAATAAATAAACGCTAGATGACCAAGTTAAAAATCCTATCTGTAACTGGTCTAGTTTTTCTGATTATCAATCAAATAATGTATTTGGGGGGTGATGAGTTTATACAGACACAAAGACCTATTGATTTTGCCCATTGGCTTTTACTCATTGGCTCAATTTCGCTGGTTTCCTTCAACTATATTTTCCCTAAAAGCATCTTAAACTCAATTGCATCGGTTTTGACCGTAATGGGAATAATTGCTCATGTCGCAATGTCCTCAATTGATTTTGTTTTTTGGAGCTTTAGAAATGATTACGATGGATTGGTAAAATTGATTCGCCAGCTAGAAAATGAACCATCTATTTGGCTCCCATTTATGGTCATTGGACCCTCCCTTTTATTCATTGGTCTTGCAATTCATGCGTTCACATTTATCAAAAAGCGCCCAATCAGTTCATTGTTGGTCATAGTAGGCTCCATAATGATTGGAATGTCCTCATTTCTATGGAGAGATAGGATATATATTATTATTGCTCATCTAGTATTTGCTTTGGGGCTGACATTGCTCTGCTTTAACATGGATGAAAGAAAATATATTAGGGACCAGGAAGGGTAACAAAAGTTCATTTAAAGGATTGCTAAAAATGGTGGTTTAATCCCGAAGCATAAATTTCAAAAAAAGATTCTTTAAATGGATAGAACTGAAATTAATTATGCATATGAATTTAATTTTTATGAGTCATTCGAACTCATTAAATTATTGGAAGATTCGATAAAAAGTATCTGGTCTCAAATACCTCTTAAGGAAAGGGAAGTGAGAGAATATGAGATTGAAATGAACAGTTTAAGGGATTATCTGTTTTTTCGATTATACTTCTCACAATATTGTATTGTTCGGGGTTAATTAAGTTAAATTTAATATTTTAGTTGTCATAACTAAATATTTAGTTATATTTATCATGTGAATGATATTAAACTAACCAATGCTGAAGAGTCCGTTCTCAAAATTCTCTGGGAAAAAGAAAAAGCTTTTATAAAAGAAGTCATAGAAGAAATTCCGGGCAAAAAACCAGCATACTCGACCGTATCAACCATTATGAGAATCCTGGAACGAAAAGGATATGTCTCTTATGATAGTTTTGGGAAAAGTCACCGGTATTTCCCATTGATAAAACGGGAGGACTATACCAAGGGAGTACTTTCCCATATTATGAATACCTATTTCGGAGGTGATTTTAGACAAATCGTGAGTTTCATGTCAAGCTCAAATAACATATCCATCTCAGAACTTGATGAAATTTTGTCGGAATTAAAAAACCAAAAGAAAAATGATACCTGATATCTATTCAATTATTGTTGTGGTAGGCATCACTGGTCTCGGTGTTCTGCTTCATGAACTTTTGATAAAAAATCATGTATCTACAAAGGGTAATAGATTATTTTTCTATTTTTTTCTTGTTCTTCATGTATTGGCTTTTCAGGGGTTTTATTTCCCTAACGAATTGAACTTCGTTGGAGATTTGACCACCTTGAATTTGGAAAAATTTATTGGCTCGACAAGCGTCGATGGAAATATCGAAAATCGGTTTGAAACTATAGTGGTACTCATTTATTTTCTTGGCGTTGTCTTCGGATTGATAAAAATGATGTTCGGAATTGTCAAGGTGGTCAAACTAATACGTAAGTCCTCTACTGGAAAACATAAATTTGAAAGATTGGTAAAGGCATCTAATTTTCAACCTTGCACCTTCTTCAAATACATTTTAATTCCTGCCGATCTCCCAAAGACTCTTTATAATTCGGTATATCGACATGAAAGTTACCATGCGCGTCAAATGCACACCATTGATATGATTCTGTGGCGTTTTTTAAGTATTCTATTTTGGTTCAATCCGTTCGTTCATTTACTTCGATCGAGACAGTCTCAAAATTTAGAGTATGACACCGATAAATACATCGTCAAATCAATTCCTAAAGATCAATATTGTGAGCACTTATTGAGTTTGACCTTTAATTCGCGTAAAATGGATTTTTATCCAATGTTTAATAAATCCAACTCTTACCTTAGAATTAAAAGGCTGAATAAAGATCGAGAAAGAAAAAAACGCTGGTCTGACCTTACTTTACTATTTGCTTTCACTCTACTTTTTGGAAGTACAATTATGTCAAAAGCCAGTTTGCTACCGAAGACCCGAAGTAATGTTGTAAATCAAATGTCGAAACCTGAATTTACACAGAACGATCTGGGATATTATATAGACTCCGTGTTGCAGGCAAGAATAGGAGATAAATTCGATAATATAGATAAAAGTTATGATCTTCATCTCTTCTTGGATATCACTATTGATGAAGAAGGAAAAGTAATCAAAGTCAATGAAGATAGCCGCAAATCTAGACAGGGTGGAGATTCAAGAACAAACGACTTTTTAAGCGGTCTGTTAATTGAAACCATCCAAAATATGCCTAGCTGGAAACCAGCTAAAGAAAACGGCATAAGAGTTAAATCAACAATCCAAGAAGAATTTCATTTTGCCGGTGAAGGTGAATAATGGACATTCCTCTAGATAATGAAATATTCAGGATGAACCTATATTTTTCATTGTATAACGGGTCATGCTAAATTCAATGTATTCTATTTCGTTTGGAAGACCATCATCAAATTGAACATCACTAATTTAAACATGATACTATGAAGTCTCTAAAGAAAAATGCAACGTTATTAATCGTATGTTTCTCGCTTTCATTAATGAATGCTCAACACGAGATGAAACCAGTTGAGGGGTATTCTCTGCAAATAGGCCTGATGGTCTATATGTTGGAGGATTTAAAGGATAGAATTACCGAACAAGTAAAAGATCTGGACCAATCACAAACTGATTTTTTATATGATGAAGATGCGAATAGCATTGGGGCATTGGTTATGCATTTGGTGTCGACGGAAGCCTATTACCAGATAGAAACTTTAGAGGGAAGACAATTGACCGAAGATGAACAAAAGCGCTTGGGCGTGGCTGGCGGACTTAACGATGAATCGAAAAAAATAATTAAGGGAAAACCGATTCAGCACTATTTGGATTTATGGGAAAAAGTCCGCCAAAAAACCCTTGCCGGACTCAAAACAAAAGATGATGAGTGGTTTGCATCGCAGATCGAAGAGGGTATTAATTTCCATTGGGTCTGGTATCATGTTATGGAACATTCGGCCAATCATATGGGCCAAATAGGGACAATAAAGAACAGATTGCCTGAGTAATCTGGATTTTACCAACTATAATTCTACAGTACCACCTATTCTAAATCATAGCGCATAATAAGTAAAATATTAACATGGCATAACGATGTTATAATCCGTTACTTTTAAACGGCTGATTCTACTCGCGGACAATTCCCACGGAACCGTCCGCAACGGAATCATAGAGCCGAACCACTAAAGTTCAAACAAACGATGCATTTTGGAAAATCGACATGGGTGATTTTTACCCTCAATATTCAAACAAGAGTAATTTTTCTTATTTTTTACCCTCGTTCAGAATTTATTGTAAATAGT
>NZ_RBCJ01000007.1 GCF_003626755.1 Ulvibacterium marinum | reverse complement strand
GGGAAAGGGACCCTCAATGGGCAATTTAAGGACCATTGTGGACACCCTACAAGTCGACCTGATTGCTTTTTACCAGCAGATCCAACCAAGACAGGTTCTTATTAAGACTCCATGAAAATGGCCTGAGTGCATCCTATCTTGTTCACGGACCACTTCTGCAACGGCCACGAACAATTAATAAGACTATATTGTTTTTCTCAATCTGTCTTAAAAAGTAGCCATTTAATAAGAACCACTACGTATTTATTTCTACGGTAACAATAATTGATAAGAGTCGTCTTAAGTATAAGTTTTAAATTAGAAATAGAATAGTAAAAGATGATTAAGGAAACTATGTACCAAGGCGCGTATTCTGGTAATATTTTATATTCAAAATCCGGCCAGAATTATACGGTCAGTTTAACACAGTATAATCGGGATAATTACAATGATAAACTTCACGTACATAAAAATGCACATTTTAGTTTTATGATAAACGGTGGGTGCATGGAAAAAAAGAAGTTTGACTATGAACTATTACCCGGCGATCTTACCTATTACAATGCCGGTGAAAAACACCAAGTAATAAAAGTTGCAAAGGATTCAAAGCGGATAAATTTAGAATTCAATGAAGCTTTCCTCGACAGTTACGGTTTGTCAAATAATCGCGTTAAGGCTTCGGTCAGCAAAAATCCGGAGTCAAGATTTCTCTTATTAAAAGTTTATAAGGAACTTTTGGTAAATGATGCTTTTTCGGACCTCTCTATCCAAATGCTTTTTCTCAAATTAACCTCTCCCAAATTTATTGATCAGTCGCTTAAACGCAATCCAAAATGGGTTTCAATTATAGATGAGTATTTGCGTTCTAACTTGGATAGAAAACTCACACTAAATGAGCTTTCTAGTATTTGCAAATTGCATCCTGTAACCCTTTCTAAGCTATTCCCAATATATTTTGACTGTACACTTGGACAGTACAAACGAAAATTAATGGTACAGAAGACTCTACCTTTGATTTTATCTTCAGAATTATCTTTGTGTGAAATAGCATTGGAATGCGGCTTTTTTGATCAAAGCCATTTCACCCGAACCTTCAAGGAAATTATTGGCGTTTCTCCCAAAAACTATAGGTTAAGATACTAAGGTCGATTTTTTGGATCAACGACTAAATCCGTACTATTTTACCCTAGCAGCAATAATTAAGTTTGCTATTGTAAACTTATAATTGAGACTTAAAATGAAAAAATTGTTGTGGACAACGTTATGCATTTTTCTATTTCATGGGAATTGTCTTTCTCAAAATTATAATGAGAAGGTAGTTGAATATCTCCAAAAAGAAATGGTAAATCAGAAAATCCCTGGGTTGCAAGTTGCAGTGATTAAGAATAATAGAATCATATTATCTAAAAGTTTGGGATTTGCAAACGTTCCATTTAAGGTCGAAGTAAATGAAAAGACCATTTTTTCAATTAATTCTATAGCCAAGGTTTTTGCTTCCACTGCGGTAATGCAATTAATCGAAAAAGGGTACTTTAAAATTAACCACCCTATATCAATGCACTTAAACGGACTTCCTAAAAATTGGGGAAAAGTCACAATAAAGCAATTACTTAGTCATACCTCTGGATTACCTGATATTGAAGACCCGGATTCTGAAGGATTAATTGGTGGAAAAGGTCAAGATTCGGCATGGATTAAAGTGCAAAAAATGCCTTTGCGTTTTAAAGCGGGCGAAGAATTTAATTATAGTGCCACAAACTATCTTCTAATTCAAAAGCTCATTGAGAGATATGGCGAAAGTACTTTCGAGGAATTCATAAAGAAAAATCAATTTGACATTGCTAAAATGGACAGGACAACGTTCGGCAACTCATTTGACGTTGTTGATAACAAAAGTCCGACATATTCTTATTATTATCTCGACAAATCGGTTGGAGAATATGTGCAAGGCGAACATCTGTTGGAAGTTAGCGAAGAGTTTCCCACAACACTTAGGGCAGATGCCGGAGCCTTCAGTTCTGCTGACGAAATGGCTAAATGGATTGTTGCTTTACAAACGGGTAAATTCCTGGAAGATAAAACCAGTTTACGAACTATGTGGCAACCGGTTAAATTGAACAATGGGAAGTATGAAGGATTTGGTGGTATTTTGAATGCTTATGCCTTAGGCTGGCCCGTAATGAATAGAGAAAAGCATCCCGGAGTTTTGCCAATTGGAGGAGGACGAGCTGCTTTCGGAATCTATCCAAAGGATGATATGGCAATTGTTGTTTTTGTGAATCTATCTGGGGTCTACACCCATGATTTAGTAGATAATATTTCAAAAATATATTTAATGGATTAGGAAGAAACTCAAAAAATCCTTTCAGAGTAAATATTGCATTAAATCGAGCATAGTTGTTGAAATCAATATCTATCTATAGATGTAGTTTTAATAGTTCTTTAAACCCAAGGCTTTCCGGGAATCATTCTACAAAGTGCAAGAAGCAGGACAATATGGATGTTCAACTGTAACAACTAGATGCGATCACCATCTTTAAAGTGAACACTTTAAAATTCTTGAATATGGATTTTCTTGGAACGGATCGTTCATTGCTCCTAAGTATTTTCTCCTTTTTCATTTTTATCGCTGTTTCAGGTCAATCAAAAAAAGATAAAATCGATGAACTGATGAAGGCCTATCACGAGCTCGACCAGTTCAATGGAGCTGTTCTGGTTGCCCAGAACGGGGAGATCATATTTAAAGAGGGTTTTGGTCTTGCCAACATGGAATGGGAGGTTCCGAATAGTTCGGAGACTAAATTTCTTTTGGCCTCCGTTAGCAAGCAATTTACGGCAATGCTTATTTTGAAGTTGGTAAACGAGGGCTCGATCAAATTAGAGGGCAGAATATCCGACTATTTGGATTATTATCCAAAACCTGTAGGTAGGGAAATATCTGTTCATCAACTTCTTAATCATACCTCCGGGATCCCCGATATAACCAATTTCCCGGATTTTGATAGTGCATATGCCCATAAGCAATTTACGACCAAGGAACTGTTAGGTACTTTCCAATCTCTCGAACTGGATTTCAGGCCTGGTTCTAAGTTCGGTTATAGCAATACGGGGTATTCGGTATTGGCGGCCATTATCGAAAAGGTTACCGGTACTTCATATGCAATGGCCTTGAAAACGCTATTGGGTCCATTGGGTATGAAGGATACGGGTTATGCTTCCAGTAAAACGGTCGTAAAGGATTATGCCAGTGGATATCGTTGGGCCCCGCTTGACGGGTATATCAATCCCATTTATTTCGATAATTCAATTTCGCTGGGAAGCGGTGGCATCTACTCAACCTTGGACGATCTTTACAAATGGGACCAAGCGCTCTACACCGATGAACTTGTGGCGGACTCGTTGATGCGAAAAATGCGCACCCCATATAAGAACGAATATGGTTATGGGTTCTGGATATGGGAATGGGAAAATCCGAATACGAAGGAATTGCTGACCTTTATGGAGCATGGCGGGTCAAATGTCGGGTTCAATACCTTGATATTCAGATCTATCGATGATAAAAATCTGATTATTCTATTGACCAATACAAATGAGGCCAAATTAGGTTTTATCAGGAATAGGATCAGGAGCATTCTATACGACAGGCCCTATGACCTGCCCGAGCTGGAGGTAAAAAATATGGTTGCGGATGTTCTAAGGCAAAAAGGAATTGACGCTGCCAGGGAAAAATTCCTGGAACTAAAGGAAACAAAACTCGATGAATATGGGGAGCGGGAATTTATCTATGAATTCAGTAAGTTAGGATATGGCCTGGTATTATCGGATCATATGGAGGAGGCCATTGAAATCTATAAACTCAACGTGGAAGCTTTCCCCAATTCGGCCAAGGTCTTTGATGATTTAGGGGAGGCCTATATGCTAAATGGGAACAAAGAACTGGCCATTGAACATTACGGCAAATCCCTAGAGCTTGATAAAGGGAATAAAAGGGTAAAAAGAATGCTTGAAAAATTACGCGGGAATTAGGCCCCTGAATTAATTATCGCCCGATGGCAGGATTTCTTGAACAAAACACTTTTCCGTATTGATATCCCAGAAAACGAAGGTTTTTCGGTACTATTTCTTTTCACTTTTATTAACTACTCGTTTAATAGATATCTTAAGAAATGGAAAAACAAAAGTTTCCGAAATGGCCTTATAGCATGTTTGCATGTATTAAGTCGTTTTGGAGATAAGCTATTGATATCTGATACCAGTTATACACTCTAGGGGCCTAAGTATAAAATATTTTATGGAAACAAACGCTAATTCATTATTTTTAAAATATACTTCCCCCAAGAATATAAATTCTAAATATTCTATTATGGGGTACAACAGAATCTTTTCGCTTTTATTTTTTATCCTAGTCCTCAGTATCCAAATATTTCCTCAGCAAGGTAAATCCCTTAAATCGAACAATGCCCAAGTTATTCATGCAGGTGTAATGATAGATGTTGAAAAGGGGCGAGTTGTCAATGATGTTCTTTTGGTCATCGAGAAGAAGAAAATAGTAAAAATTGATAAGGGCAGCGAAAAGACGAAATACAACGACGTTATCGATTTGTCAGAGTACACAGTTCTCCCTGGTTTGATAGACTGTCACGCCCATCTAACCTATAATTATTATGACAAGAGTATTGACGCCTGGGAGTTACCCGCAGCTTCTTTTGGGATTTTAGGTGCGATCAACGCAAAAAAAACCTTGCAAGCAGGCTTTACCACCGTAAGAAACCTACATGCGAATTACTATAGTGATGTAGCCCTTCGAGATGCCATTAATTCAAATTGGACCGAGGGACCAAGAATGTATGTAAGCGGAGCCGCTTTGACAATCACTGGAGGGCATGCTGCATGGGGCAATTGGATGAGTCCACAATTAGAGCTTAGGCAAAATCCAGGTAGTGTTGTAGATGGGGAGAATGAGGTTAGAAAGGAAGTCAGAAAACACATCAAGAACGGTGTTAATGTAATCAAGCTTATGGCAACGGGAGGTTTTGGTACAACCGGCACCATTCCCGGTGCAACTTCTTTTACTTTCGAAGAAATCCGAACTGCGGTGGAAGAAGCTGAAAAAAGAGGACTCAAGGTAGCCGCCCACGCCCATGGTGCAGACGGAATAAAAAACGCCATAAAAGCGGGTGTGCATTCCATTGAACATGCAACTTTTTTAGACAAAGAAAGCATTGAACTTATGATAAAACATAAAGTGTATCTGACCATGGATTTACTTGCTGCACATTGGGATTTGTTCGAAGAAGATCAAGATTACAGTGATAAGGAAATAGATTTAGATAATAAAGAAATGTACGAAAAATTGACCAATAATTTTAACCTGGCCTATAAAGAAGGAGTCAAAATGGCATTTGGCACCGATTCCGGAATTTACCCTCACGGTCGTAATGCAGAGCAATTCAATTTAATGGTCAAAGCTGGAATGACCGAAATAGATGCCATAAAATCAGCTACGATTATCGCCGCAGAGCTTATAGGAATTGAAGATAACACTGGAAGCATCGAAGAAGGAAAATGGGCAGATATCATCGCCGTTAAAGGAAATCCCTTGGAGGATATTACTGTTTTGGAAAACGTCGAGTTTATAATGAGGGAGGGCAAGGTTCATAAAAATAATATCAAATGAAAATCGAATCATGAAAAAGCTTTTGAACGCAACAACAAACATCATTTTCTGCCTATTGCTAATAATCGGTGCTTCCTGCAAAAAGGAAATAGCGAAAAAAACGGATTATGATTTGGTCATTTCAAAGGTCAACCTAATCGATGGCACTGGCAAAGACCTGCAAAAAAATGTAACTGTTTATATTAAGGATTCAAAAATTTCGAAAATAGATACGATGACCATTGAATCAAGCGATCATAAAAACGTTATCGGTGGGCAGGGGAAATACCTTATCCCCGGCCTTTTTGATTGTCATGCACATACCGGCTATTATAAAGGGGATTTCCCAAAATTCATGCATTATGGGGTGACCTCGGTATTCATAACCGGAGGAGGCACCTGCACGAACGAATATTTTCGTCAAATGCGGGATATGGGTGAACAAGATTCGATTCCGGCTCCAAGGGTGTTCCACACAAGTCAGCACTTTATTACAGAAGGCAGCCACCCTGTGAAGACATATAGTAGCAGTAATTGGACAGAGGGAGCGACTTACTTCGTTTTGAAAGATACTGTTCAAATTTCCGAATTGGTGAAAAGGGTGTCAAAATACCCTATCTCCGGAATTAAGCTAACCATTGAAGACGGACCCTACCCTCCCTACGTAGAGCGCATGCCGCAAGAGTTTGTGAATCATGTTAACAAAGAGGCTATAAAGAACGGGACGAGGGTGTTCGCCCATGTAAGTGATAATCTTGAGCTTCAAATGGCCATTGATGCAGGAATCAAGAACTTGCTACATTATACCGGCGTGGATTTAGATTTTGAGAAGGACAAAGAACTGATTCAAAGAATCTATCGCGATAGCATCTCATGGGTAACCACCCTAATGTTGGACAAGAGCATGATGTACCCTAAGAACCCTGAATGGTTTGAGGTGGAAGGTCTAAAAGAGATTTATCCCGCCGAGGAATTCGAAAAAATGAATGATCCGGATTATATTTTCCGGGCCGAGGAATTTATGAAATACTTTCAGGAGTACTACGACTTCGATAATCCCTCACTGAAACAAGTGGTGCAATTTCAAGTGGAGGATTTTATTCAACTAACTAAGAATGGAGTAAATATGGTTCTTGGAACGGATACCGGGAATGATTTCATTTTACCCGGGTACAGTTTACATGAAGAAATGCAACTATTGGAACTCGGTGGTATGCCCACATTGGATATCATTAAAATGGGCACCTTAAATGCCGCTAAAATGCTAGAAGTTGAGGACCGACTTGGGTCTATTGAAGAAGGTAAAATAGCAGATATGGTACTTTTAGATGGGAATCCTCTGGAATCAATCAGCAATACCTTAAAAATAAATAGCGTGTTTAAAAATGGTAAAGCTCAAACTCGGATTGAATGATTAATGGAATGGCTTTGACTGTAATTAAAAGTGTATGAATCGAATTCTATAAAACCAACAATTCTTGGGACACACAAAAGCCCCCAAATCTTACCCAAAAACTTTGCGCGTGGATCCTGTCCGGTTTTTGTAGTGTTCCGGCAGATAAACGTAAAGCAAAAACCGGATAGGGCGCATCTTACTTTTTGCTTTTGGGTTCGCGCCATTCTTGATAGAGTTCACTTGCCTCAGGACTGGCCTCAAAGAAAACCCGAAAGTGCGCAACCGCTTTTTCTTCTCCTTGCTCGAAGGCTTCTTGCTTTACTACAGAAATTTGTGAGACTTGGTAAACAGAGAATCCCAATACCAAAATGATGCAAACCAAAAGACCCCAAAACAACTTTATCGCCCATTTTGGAAACGTGATGGACTTTTTAATATGGTAGACCACATTGGCCATCAGCTTATGTTGGTCTTCAACCGCTTTCTTTTGATAGTCGTTATATTCTTTTAGAATAAAGTCGATATGTGAGGTATCCGCTTGTACTTTATAGGTCATCAAAAAGGCTTTCAATTTTTCCATTCGGTTGACCGAGTTTTCGAAGCCTTTGATTTCTTCCGTTAGCAATTCTGCTATTTCATCTAATTTTGCCATAATCTTATATTTCCATTCCTAAACCAATTGTTTTCTTGACGGTCATCTTGATAACCCGTTTGGCAATAGTGGCCGCTATGTTGGGCGATATCCCAACAGTCTTGCCTAATAATTCTAGTCTATTGTCCTTCACTATCTTTTGGGAAGCAGTTTTATCAAAACCAATTCGCTCTGCGATTCTTGCCATAGACATGGAGCGGTGTACTTCACTTCCCTTTAGATTTTGACCTTTGTATTCAAAGCGAAAGCCCTGTAACCTTTTTGATTTGTTGATGCTTGGAATAACTTCCACATTTCTTTGTTTCATGTATTTGATATATTGGTCAAAATCTTTAGGTTTCATTTCGGTTAGAACCTTTTCATTTACTTGTTTTATTTCTTGCCGTATACTTTGAATTTCATTCAATCTCTCTTGCTGCACTTCTCTAACTGTGGTTAATCCCATTTGCTGCGCCACTTTTTCTGCGGCCTGTTGGCTTCTTTTACCTATAAAGTTGTCTTTGTAAGCCTTGCCATCAAAACCGATACGGTTCACGTATAAATGAATGTGCAAATGACTTTTATCCCGATGCACAAATGCAATCGCCTGTCGTTCTTGTAATTTCATTTCTTGTACAAACCGTTGTGTGATTTCTGTAAGTTGTTTGTCCTTCAAATCTTGACCATCTTTTATAGTAGGGCTCAACACAAAGCTCATAGTGTTCTTTTTACATCGCTGGTTCTGTGTTTGAATTATTTTGAATTCTTGGGTAATCTCTTTTGGGTTGTCGCCCGCCAAATGTTCTCGATAGATTACTTCGGCCTCTTTTTCCTCATCCCATCCATAGCCCATGGAAGCACCTGTATGCGATATGGATTTCCCCATGCCTATCATTTCTTAAAGTTGTAAAGATGTTTCCGTATTTCATTCGCTAATTGCACAACCTCTTCTGATAATTTTGGATTCCGTTTTTTGTACATATTTCCAATACGTTTAAAATTGACCTGATACTGAACCAGTAATTTGTAAACATTGATTTGTTCATCGGAAAAGCGTTCAACAATCCTATGGTCAAAAGCAGCACGACGACAATATTCACTTATGGAAAGCCCACTCTTTTTGGCCTTAATTTTTAAGAGCTTCTTCTCATAAATAGAACATCGAAATTGTACAAACTCCTTTTTCATTCTAGATTTTTAAATCTTTATTCATCAAAATACTTTTTGCTAAATCACATATCGAAAACTCGATTACCAGATCCTATCCTTTTGCGACCTTCGGGAGCAAAAGCAAGATTTGTCATGACAATGACACATCTTGAATTCTCACTCAGATGTAATTATTAGTACTGTTTTCATTTTTCTTACTTCTCCCTATCCATAAAAATTTAATCATGTATTTTCATTTAAATATTTAGTTTGGAAAGCGTATTTCAATATGATTTATAAAGTCATTTACAAATCTAAACCTGTCTATTTTTAAAGGTGTATTCCAATGCTTCTTTCTCAATTTCAGTTTTTGATTTTCTACGATTTTGCAGTAACCAAATATTAAGTTTGGCCTTCTCAAAAAACAGCATTTTACCGTTGGGTTTGGAGTGGGGGATTTCCCTTGCTGCAGTTAACTTATAGAGGTAGCTCCGTGATATACCTGTGTATTCACAAGCTTCCTCAAATGTGAGTACTTCTTTATTCGCCACTAATAAGCGTTCGATGCGGTCGAGTCGTTCTTCTAATTCCAGATAGTCCATTTCCTTCAAATTTTGGATTAAACAATGCACAAAAGCTTTTGTTCTTATTAACAGAATTCTGGTGCTAAACTAGTATAGGAAGTAAAGGGAAATGTGTGCAATTCATGCAATGCACACGGAATTAGGAAAAATGCAAGCAAACGAAACTAAAGGCGAGAAAAAATGGTTTTGAGTTCTTCACTTTTTTTGGATATCGGGGTTCTCGATTTGGCATCTTTTACGGTGGAGTATTTATAAGGTTTGCCATCTTCCCTGTGGATAGTGTCCGACCTTTTGAAAAAGTCGATAACGCTCATTGTGTTTTTCGGGAAGGTAACTTTAAGCAATTCGTAGAACTCCCGACAGCTTGGAGCGTCAAGTTTGAAATGTATTTTGGATTGGTGAGAATACCAATCCTCCTTAAAAACTTTGATAAAATCATCTTTATCCGTTTTCTCTGTTAGTATCATATCGTAGTTAACCAATCCACGATACAGTTCTTTCAGTTGGTCATTTGTAGCTGAAAGGCTAAAGTTGTTCTTCTTTTTAAGTTTTTCTTGAATTTTTGGGATAAAAACATTTCTGAATTTTTTAGTCCATGTAATTTGTGACAGCATTATACCACTTAAAAAAATGAACCAATTAAGAGGATATAAAAGCGATGTTAGTTGAGATTGACTCGTATCGACCAATGCTGAATAACTTCCATGCATCAATAGTAACCCAATTCCATAAAAAACCAATCTTGGTTTTTCAATGTATTTATCCCATTGTGTGGATTCATTGAACATGAAACGGGCAAAGAAACCTACATACGGAATTAGCAATCGCACGTAAACATATGCGAAAGATGCCAATAGGAGGTATTTAATAAAATCAGGCATACTTCTAAGTTACTATTTTATGTGGGTAATGAAGTGAATCATAGATATACTGATGGGTTTTTGGGATAGAAGAGACCATAAATGATTATTTAGTACTTGGATGTTTCAATGTGCAATATGGAGGACTACAATAAAACAGGTTGAAGATTCCATATAATTTAAGATAACTTATTGTGGGTAGGGGAGGAAAGGTTAAGCGGCTTTTTCGCCGCTTGTTCTTTCGCGCGGCTCCGAGGATGTCTGGCAAAACTGGAGCGGAAAGACTTCCCGAGCCGACCGGCGAAGCGTGTTAGCAAGGGGAGGATTGGAGTGGAAGGTTTGCCAGACTTCCGTAGGTGCTTGGGGTTTATAAGTAAACCGTTATCTAATGAAATATGACCCTGATTACAGATGTTTAGATTCTAGTTGTGTGCTTGATTTTGAATAGGTGCGGAATAAAGGATATTGAAAATATTGATTTAAAAGGATTGTCGGCTTTTTGTGCTTAATGCTTTCCGCTCACTTACTCAATTTCAGTATTCGAAACGCACCTTGTATTACCAAAGCAAAAACGATTGTACCTATTATCAAATCAGGTTTGTTCGAACTCAACCAATTTACCAAAAGGCCAGCGATTATTACTCCCACATTGATAATAACGTCATTTGAAGTAAAAATCATACTTGCTTTCATATGCGCCTCTTCTTTGCTTTTTGATTTTTGTAAAATATAAAGACAAATTCCGTTTGCGATAAGAGCAAAAATCGAAACGATAATCATTGTTGAGAAATCAGGAAGTTTCTCGTCTCCGAAAAATCTCCTTAAAACTTCTACAAACCCCATAATCGCAAGTATGATTTGAAAATAACCGGCAAGTTTTGCAATCCGCTTTTTCTTAATCAGAGTTCCGCCAACCGCAAATAAACTAATCCCATAAACGAAACTGTCTGCAAGCATATCCAAACTATCGGCAACAAGCCCCATAGATTTTGAAACCAGACCTGTTGTCATTTCGATGATGAAAAAAGCAAAATTGATTATAAGTACAGACCAAAGTAGCTTTTTTTGGTTTGTATTTTCTTTAAATTCCGTTTGGTCGGTCTGCTCTGTAGAGATTTTCTTTCCGCCTAAATTCAGCTCAGTAACAGACTTTTCGATTTGGTCGATTTCTCCGCTATGAAAAACAGTTAATTTTCGGTTAGCAATGTCAAAGTCCAAATTTGCAATGCTTGAAATTCCGTCGAGTTTCATTCGGATTAGGTTTTCCTCTGACGGACAGTCCATTTTAGGAATTATAAATATTGTTTTCTTCATGCTAATTAACAGCAACTTTTATTTTCCTGAATTGGTGGGCAAGCAACAGTTCCATAGGAACAATAAACACAACAATCGCCTTCTTTGGGCTTAAGTAATGTTTTACAATTTTCGCATTCATAGAAAAACTGGCATGCCGTTGTGGGCATTTCCTCTTTCGCCTTATGTCCACATTCGGGGCATATAATCGTAGATTCTAACTGTACTTCCATTATTTGACTATTTTGTATCCAGTACTTAATATGGCAGTTTCTATCTTTTGAAGGTCGACCTTGGTTTCATCATATTTTACGATTGTATTCGCCGCTTCGTAATCTGCATTGACTTTTAATATGCCGTCAAGTTTATTTACCTCACTTTCGATATGTGCTTCGCAACCCGTACAGGTCATTCCTTCAATAGTTACCCTGATTTCTTTAATGTTCGATTGCTCCACGTAAACGATTTGCTTACTTGAACCTGTACTGGAATAAAGAATATGGGAGTAGGATGGAAATGCCAACATGGCTCCGGCGAATAGGGTTATCAAAAACAAAAAACCCTTGGAGTTGATAAAATTCGATTTTTCGTCATCACATTCGCAATCAATTTTCGCTTGGGTTTTGGGCTTGAATTTTTGATACCATGCAAATGCTAGCACCAAAACCGTAAAGCCAATTAAATAAGGTCTAAAAGGTTCTATCCATGAAAAGGTAGAGGCTAAACCAGTAGTTCCTGCCAATACTGCAAGTACAGGTGTAATACAACATATAGATGCAGCAAGAGCAGTTAGAACCGACGTACCAATCAATTTTTTATTTCCAATCATAACACTATACTTTCCTTTTTCAATAAATTGAGAATTGGACTCAATGTCGTCAACTTGTCCTTGTTAAGCGCATAAAAAATCGTCTGAGCTTCTTTTGTGGCGTAGACCAAATCTCTATCCTTTAGCTTTCTAAGGTGTTGTGAAATTGCCGATACGTTCATTTGAAGTATATCGCTCAAATCACAAACGCATAGTCTTTCTTCCCTTTGGAGCAAAAAGAGAATTTGAAGTCTAACCTTATTTCCTGCCAAGTTTAAGACTTCGGAAACAAAACTTAAAGAACTGTCCAACTCCGCTATTGAAGACCTACAGTCCATTATCTGTCTTGCGTCTGCTTCCAATCGGATACATATCTGTTTTCCCATAAAACAAAGATATGTATTTTAGTATTTGCTTAAATACATATCTTAATTAAAATTGTTCTTTATAAAACAACTTATTAATAGAATCAAGCAGGAAAAATATAAAGTCTTAGTAAACATCTCTTTTGCAATTCACTTTTTAAACTTCTGTTAAACAAATGACTACCATTTAATATTTTTGTAATTTTGCAATTCAAATGAAAGAAACGCTACATAAAATAACCTCTACTTTAATGGCACTTATTGTGCTATTATCCACCATGTCTTTCTCTGTGGATATGCATTACTGTGGTGACCATTTGGTAGATTTCAGTATGTTCGATAAGGTAGACACCTGCATGATGAAAGCAGAAAAGTCGAAAGACTCTAATTCCTGTGAAGTTATGGAAATGGAGACTGAGACAAGCTGTTGTTCCGATATAGAAGTTACAATTGAAGGTCAAGATGATTTAAAAATCTCATTCGACAACCTTTCTTTTGAACAGCAACAATTTGTTTATTCTTTTGCTTATTCCTTTATAAATCTCTTTGATGCGGTAGACGAAAATATAACTCCGTTTAGAGACTATGTCCCGCCTCCACTATTACGGGATGTTCAAATTTTAGACCAGACTTTCCTTATTTGATTATTAGACAGTATTAAGTGCGCCCTGCGATAACTATCGTTTAGGGCTCAATTTGTTGTGTTTGTTTTTCTGTTTTCTAGAATTTCAAATCTTTCATAACTGTTTAATTATCAAATCACATGCTTAATAAAGCTATCAAATTCCTTATCGAGAACAAACTCGTTGCAGTATTAATGCTCGCCTTATTTGTAGGTTGGGGTATCGTAAATGCACCATTTGGTTGGAATACAGGCTTTCTGCCTTCAAACCCCGTAGCAGTAGATGCTATTCCGGATATTGGTGAAAATCAACAAATTGTTTTTACGAAATGGGAAGGTCGTTCTCCACAAGATATTGAGGACCAAATTACGTACCCGTTGACCACTTCTCTGCTTGGTATACCAGGTGTAAAAACTATCCGTAGTTCTTCTATGTTCGGTTTTTCTAGCATCTATATCATATTTGAGGAAGATGTTGAGTTTTATTGGTCACGTAGTCGGATTTTAGAAAAGCTAAATTCATTACCGGCAAATCTTTTGCCTGAAGGTTTAAACCCAGCTCTGGGTCCCGATGCAACAGGATTAGGTCAAATTTATTGGTACACTTTAGAAGGGCGTGATGAAAATGGAAATGTAACTGGTGGATGGGATTTACAGGAACTACGCAGCATTCAAGACTACTATGTGAAATATGCACTTTCAGGTGCTAGTGGAGTATCAGAGGTCGCTTCTATTGGTGGTTATGTACAGGAATATCAAGTTGACGTGAATCCTGAGAAAATGCGCCAATATAAAATAAGCCTTAGCCAAATTGTAAAGGCAGTAAAGGAGAGCAATCAGGATATAGGAGCGCAGACATTAGAAATAAACCAAGCTGAATACCTTGTTCGCGGCTTGGGCTATGTCAAGACCATTGCAGATTTAGAGAATGCGGTTGTTTCTTCTGAAAATTTCACATCACTTCGAATTAAGGATGTAGCCAACGTAAGTCTTGGTCCAGCAACTAGACGTGGTATTCTGGATAAGGAAGGAGCAGAAGTCGTTGGTGGTGTGGTTGTTGCTCGATACGGTGCTAACCCAATGGAAGTCATCACGAATGTAAAAGCCCAAATTGATGAACTTAAAGATGGCCTACCGTCAAAAGTACTGGCCGATGGACGCACCTCTCAATTGACCGTAGTTCCTTTTTACGACCGTACAGAGCTTATTGAAGAAACACTCGATACACTTAATGAAGCATTGACATTAGAAATACTAATTACCATTTTGGTAATTATCATAATGGTCTTCAATTTAAGGGCGTCTATATTAATCTCTGGACTATTACCGGTTGCTGTTTTGATGGTTTTTGTTGCCATGAAAATCTTTAATGTAGATGCCAATATAGTCGCGCTTTCAGGTATCGCCATCGCTATTGGTACCATGGTCGATGTTGGTGTTATTCTAGCCGAAAACATGATACGGCATATGGATGATAAAAAGTTGCGTTTTAGCGAAAACGGAACTGAATACACCACAAATGAAATTATCTATAATGCCACGTCTGAAGTTTCTGGAGCAATCTTAACTGCAGTCCTAACTACCATTATAAGTTTTGTGCCAGTATTTACTATGATTGGTGCAGAAGGAAAGCTATTCCGTCCCCTTGCTTTTACTAAAACAATGGCACTTTCGGCTTCATTGGTTATCGCCTTGTTCATAATCCCACCATTGGCGGCATATTTATTTAGAAAGAAGAACCTAAAAGCCTCGTTTAGCTATGTACTTCAAATTTCGCTTTTAGTATTGGGAGCAATCGCAATGTTTTCAGGCTATTGGTTAGGGATTGTTTTGATTGCTTTTGGTGTAACGGGACTTTTAAATTTAAGGGGTAATCTTAACAAGAAGAAAGTAAATCTGATTAACATTATTATATCGTCAACTGCTATAATATTTATGCTAGCAGAATATTGGAGACCCTTAGGCTTTGATAGAAGTGTATTTGTCAACCTGATTTTTGTAGCGCTAATTTGCTTTGGAGTTCTAGGGATATTTTCTGTACTGAGAAGGTATTATGGTCAGATTTTGGAATGGGCATTAGCGAATAAACTCTTGTTCCTAATCATTCCTGCAACAGTACTTATTTCTGGTGTCTGGATTATGAACAACACCGGAAAGGAATTTATGCCATCTCTAAACGAAGGCTCGTTCCTTTTAATGCCCACCTCTTTACCTCACGCTGGTGTAGAAGAAAACAAACGGGTATTGCAACAACTGGATATGGCAGTTGCTACTATTCCAGAAATAGAAACGGTGGTTGGTAAATCTGGCAGAACAGAATCCGCACTCGACCCGGCACCGCTATCCATGTATGAAAATATGATTCAGTATAAATCTGAATACATGCATAATACAAAGGGTAAAAAGCAACGCTATAAAATAAATGACGACGGACTTTTTGTACTAAAAGATGGTAATCTTGTTATCAACCCAAATACGGATATAGATGGTGAAAATTCGAGTTACGATGCATCAAGATTAAGAGACCCATTTGCTATTCATTCGAAGCATTTGGTTGAAGATGACGATGGCGAATTCTACCGTAACTGGCGACCAGAGATTAATAACCCAGATGATATATGGAATGAAATAGTTAAGGTGACCAAATTACCAGGGGTAACTTCCGCACCGAAATTACAACCCATTGAAACCCGATTGGTAATGCTACAAACAGGAATGCGAGCACCTATGGGAATCAAGGTTAAAGGGCAAGATTTAGCCCAAATAGAGGCCTTTGGTTTACAGTTAGAAGGTATTCTGAAACAAGCCGAAGGTGTTAAGGAGCAGGCTGTTTTTGCAGACCGTATTGTGGGTAAACCTTACTTATTAATTGATATCAAACGAGAGCAACTAGCGCGATATGGAATATCCATTATGGATGTTCAGCAAGTTCTAAAAGTAGCTGTTGGCGGAATGCCTTTGACGCAGACAGTTGAAGGTCGTGAGCGTTATGGAGTTCGTGTGCGTTACCCTAGAGAATTACGTGGGAATGAAGAAGACCTTAAAAAAATTTATGTTCCTGTAGAAAAGGGAAGTCCCGTGCCATTGGGCGAACTCGTTGACATACGTTACGAGCAAGGTCCACAAGTGATTAAAAGTGAAGATACCTTCCTAATCGGATATGTTCTATTCGATAAGCTTGATGGTTTTGCTGAAGTAGATGTCGTAGAAAATGCTCAGGCTTTAATCAAGGAAAAAATCGCTGCCGGGGAATTAACCGTTCCTAAAGGAATCAGTTATCAATTTACTGGAACCTATGAAAACCAGTTGCGAGCAGAGAAAACACTTTCTGTTGTGGTCCCGTTGGCACTAGCAATCATTTTCTTGATTTTGTATTTCCAGTTCAAATCTGTTTCTACTTCACTTATGGTCTTTACTGGAATCACGGTGGCTTTTGCTGGTGGTTTCATTATGATTTGGTTGTATGGTCAAGACTGGTTCTTCAATTTCAATCTGTTCGGAGAGAATATGCGTGACCTATTCAATATGAAAACCATCAATCTGAGTGTGGCGGTATGGGTCGGGTTTATTGCACTATTTGGTATTGCTACCGATGACGGAGTAGTAATGGCAACCTACCTCACACAAACCTTTGACCGTGACAAACCAACAGATAAAAAGGGTATCAGGCATTCAGCATTAGAAGCAGCGAAAAAGCGAATACGCCCTTGTCTGATGACCACGGTAACTACAATTCTTGCCTTACTTCCCGTATTGACATCCACAGGAAAGGGGAGTGATATAATGATACCAATGGCTATCCCAATTTTTGGGGGAATGGTGATTGATATTACCTCCTATTTCATTGTACCGGTATTGTACAGTTGGAGAGAAGAATTAAAACTAAAAAGAGCAAACTAATGAAAAATATAAATATCGTTATCTGTCTTTTGTTTGTTTCCGCTTTTTCGAGAGCGCAACAATTACAATCATTTATTAGCGAGGCAGTAGGTAATAGTCCTGAGATTCAGGCGTACAATCTTCGTCATAACATAGCTGAAGAAAAAGTAAACGAAGCAGACTGGATTCCCAATACAGAATTCAGCGCAGGTTATTTTGTAAGTGAACCTGAAACTAGAACAGGCGCGCAACGTGCTCGATTTTCGGCGAGACAAATGTTGCCTTGGTTCGGTACGATTACGGCTAGAGAGAATTACGCGAGCGCAATGGCAGATTCAGAATATGAAGAAATCGTGATTGCAAGACGTAAACTGGCACTTTCGGTTTCTCAATCCTATTATAGACTCTATAGTATAAATGAAAAACAAAAAGTACTTGAGGAGAATATTCAGTTATTGAAAACCTATGAAAAACTGGCACTTACTTCTGTGGAAGTTGGAAAGGCATCTGCGGTAGACGTATTACGGTTGCAGATTAGACAAAATGAGTTGCAGCAGCAAAAAGAAGTATTAGATGAAGGGTATTTAGGCGAACAAACAACCCTTAATACATTACTTAATCGAGATGGGAACACAGAAGTAGTTATTCTTGAAAAATTAATGCTCCCAGATGAGGATGGCGTGTTTGCCGAGGATGCTTTAACGCTTAATCCAGAATTGCTCAAATATGATAAACTCTATGAATCTGTAGTACAATCAGAAGAATTAAATCAAGCAGAACGCAATCCTATGATTGGTTTTGGATTGGATTATGTGCCAGTTTCCGAGCGACCTGATATGAGTTTTAGTGATAATGGTAAGGATATTTTTATGCCCATGGTCTCTGTTTCTGTACCACTTTTCAATAATAAGTACAAGTCTACTTCAAAACAGAACGAACTGAGACAGCTTGAAATAACAGCTCAAAAAGACAATCGCCTGAATGTTTTAGAGTCTGCTTTTGCTCAAGCGATATCACAACGCAATCAAGCTAGAATTAAATACAATACACAAGAGAAAAACTTGAAGCAAGCTAATGATGCGGAAGAAATCCTCATTAAAAATTATGAAACTGGTACTATAGATTTTAATGATGTTCTCGATATACAAGAATTGCAATTAAAGTTCCAAATCAATCAGATAAGTGCCATAACAACCTACTATGCCCAAAGTGCGGTAGTCAATTATTTAATAACTCAATAAACAGAAAAACAATGAAAAAATTCAGAACAATTTTAGGAGCAATGTTAGTAATAGCCTCAATTACAATGGTCTCTTGTAAAGACAATAAAAAAGAGGTACTAACGGAAACGGAAACAAACGCTGAGAACCAAGGAAAAGAATATACTTCGGCTTACGTATGTCCAATGCATTGCGAAGATAGTGGTAGCGATAAAGAAGGTAAATGTGCTACCTGTGGAATGACGTTAGTGAAAAACGAAGACCATACGGCAAATGGCCATACTCACTAGAAAAGTCGAAAGATAATTAGAGTAGGTATTCTGAAAGAGAAGACTAAACCTCTTTGCATTTCTAAACAATCATAAGAAAATGAAGATGTATAATCACAGCTTTTACGTGTTACTTGGAATGGCTCTGTTGAGTTTTTTAACTAATTCTTGTACTGATGAATCTACTAATGTAAAAGTTAGGTATTCGGGAGCTTTGCGAAACGTAATGTCAGGAAATATAGATGCTACAATTTCATTAGATACCCTGTCACAAAAGAAACATTTTTATGCTCTTGGCGCAATAGCGGATTTAAAAGGTGAAATACAAATATTTGACAGTCAACCACATAATAGTGTTGTAATTGATAGTAGTATTAGTATCACCGATTCTTATGCCATCAAAGCTGCTTTACTTGTTTATGCGGAAGTTGAAACATGGAATGGTTTTAATATTGAGAATGTCACAACTAAAGTTGATTTAGAAAAGAGAATTTTTGAAACTGCGAAATCTAATGGTATTAATGTGGAAGAACCTTTTCCTTTCTTGTTAGAAGGCCAAGTTGCTACTTTAGACTGGCACGTGATAAATTGGAAAGAAGGAGATACTGTTCATAATCATAAGAAGCATAAAGAATCTGGTTTGAGTGGAAGCATACAGCAAGCAGATGTTGAAATTATTGGTTTCTATTCCACAAAACACAAGGCAGTATTTACGCATCATACCACTAATATGCATATGCATTTCAAAACTGATGATAATGCAATTGCTGGGCACGTTGACGAACTGATGTTAGACAAGCAATTGATACTAAAACTTCCAAACCAATGAAACACACCTTTCACATAGACGGTATGACCTGCAACGGTTGCCGTAATCACGTAGAGCAAACACTTTCTAAAGTGGAAGGTGTGAATAATGTTTCGGTAGATTTAGAGAAAGCAGAAGCAACTATCGAAATGGAATCTCATATTCCAATTGAGACATTTCAAAAAGCAATGCAAAAAGATGGAAGTTCTTATAGCATACATAAATTAGGAGAACATCATAAAGCAAAAGAAACCAAAGAGGAAAAGCCGAAAGGTAAAGGAACTGGTACTTTCTATTGTCCAATGCATTGCGAAGGCGACAAAACATATGACCAGCCAGGTGATTGTCCAGTTTGTGGAATGGACTTAGTAGAAGAACAAAATTTATCTGCGACGAGTTCAGAACAATGGACTTGTCCAATTCATCCCGAAATTGTTAAGGACGAAGCTGGAGCTTGTCCCATTTGCGGAATGGATTTAGTACCTATGCAGCCAGACCTTTCCTCGGAAGAGAAGACCTATAAAAAGTTACTCAAGAAATTCTGGATAGCAGTAGCTTTTACGCTGCCTATCTTCATAATCGCAATGAGCGAGATGATTCCTAATCATCCATTATACAATATAATGGAACAAAAATCGTGGAATTGGATTCAGTTCGGGTTATCTATTCCCGTAGTTTTCTATGCAACTTGGATGTTCTTTGAACGTGCCTATAAAAGTATAAAAACGTGGAATCTCAATATGTTTACGCTCATAGGCATCGGTGCCGGTGTGGCGTGGTTGTTTAGTGTCTTTGGGATGTTGTTTCCTGATTTCTTTCCTGAACAATTTAAAACTGATTCAGGAGCAGTACATGTCTATTTTGAGGCCGCAACAGTAATACTTACCCTTGTATTAATGGGGCAAGTTTTAGAGGCTAGAGCGCACAGTAAGACTAATTCAGCTGTCAAAGAATTATTAAAGCTCGCACCAAATAAAGCGGTACGTGTGGTTGATGGCAATGAAGAAGAAGTTGCCATAGACCAAATCCAAAAAGGAGATATCCTTCGAGTGAAACCAGGGGAAAAAATCCCTGTGGATGGTGTAATTACAGAAGGTCATACCACCGTAGATGAATCAATGATTTCAGGCGAACCTATTCCGGTAAATAAAGTCGAGAATGATAAAGTAAGCAGCGGAACTATTAACGGTAATCAGTCCTTTTTAATGAAAGCCGAAAAAGTAGGCAGCGACACCTTGCTTTCCCAAATCATTCATATGGTAAACGATGCGAGTCGTAGTCGTGCACCTATTCAAAAGCTAGCAGATACCGTTTCAGGATATTTTGTACCTGTGGTGGTTATCATTTCTCTAGTCACTTTTGCAGTTTGGGCAATTTGGGGTCCAGAACCAGCATATGTATACGCGCTCGTAAATGCGATTGCAGTATTGATTATTGCTTGTCCCTGTGCATTAGGGTTGGCGACACCAATGTCAGTAATGGTAGGTGTCGGTAAAGGGGCGCAGAATGGCGTGCTAATAAAGAACGCCGAGGCTTTAGAGAAAATGGACAAGGTAGATACTTTGATAGTTGATAAGACAGGAACGATAACAGAAGGAAAACCAACTGTTGAAAAAATGGGGTCGTTCAATGATTCATTTTCTGAAAGTGAAATAACTCAATTTATAGCTTCCTTGAACAGTTCTAGCGAACATCCACTTGCCGAAGCTACCGTCAAGTATGGGAAAGAACAAAAAATAGAAATCCGTAAAGTGGATGGTTTTAGTGCCGTTACGGGAAAAGGAGTCGAAGGAAAAGTAGATGGTAAAAAGCTGGACTTAGGAAATGCCAAAATGATGGAGTATGCTAATGCAACTATATCATCAGAAATGGAAGCCGAAGCGCAATCATTTCAAAAACAAGGAAAAACCGTTTCCTATCTGGCAGTAGATGGCCATGTATCTGGCTACGTGGTGATAGGTGATAAAATTAAAGTTACAAGTGCCAAAGCCATTGCAGCACTTCAAAATAAAGGAATTTCAGTAATAATGCTTACTGGCGATAATCACGATACTGCACAAGCCGTTGCCAACGAACTCAACTTAGCAAACTTCAAGGCTGGAATGTTACCAGAAAATAAATTGGAAGAGGTCAAGAAACTACAAGACGAAGGCCATGTCGTGGCAATGGCAGGAGATGGAATCAATGATGCTCCAGCCCTAGCAAAAAGTGACGTAGGTATCGCAATGGGTACGGGAACAGATGTTGCAATTGAGAGTGCAATGATTACCCTAATAAAAGGGGATTTACATGGTATCGTAAAAGCAAGAAATTTAAGTGATAAAGTAATGCGGAATATAAAACAAAATCTATTTTTCGCTTTGATATATAACACACTAGGTATACCCATAGCGGCAGGGGTTTTATTTCCTGTTTTTGGAATTCTCTTATCACCAATGATTGCCGCATTAGCAATGAGTTTTAGTTCAGTTTCAGTAATTGTAAATGCACTCAGACTCAAAACAAAATCAATTAATTAATTAGTTATGAAAAAGAACATCTTATATCTCGGTATCGCAGTAATTATTGGACTACTAGGAGGTTACTTAATATTCGGTAATAGCTCGGATTCAAGCAATCAAAAAATAACGGAAGTCCATGACCATTCTGAGGATTCAACCAATAAAATGTGGACCTGTTCAATGCATCCGCAAATTATGCAGCAAGAACCTGGTGATTGCCCAATTTGTGGTATGGAATTGATTCCTGCAGAAGCAAGTTCAGAAGGTCTATTGGCAAACCAAATCCAGATGACAGAAAATGCAATAGCATTAGCAAATATTGAAACTACCATTGTTGGAAACCTTATGGAAGGTAATGAAGATGGGGTAATTTCATTATCTGGTAAAATAGCTACAAATGAGGAAAACAATGCTATTCAAGCAAGTTATTTTGATGGTCGTTTGGAGAAATTAAATGTAAGTTTTGAAGGGCAAGAAGTAAAAAGAGGGCAATTATTAGCAACAATCTATTCCCCTAATCTTGTAGCGGCTCAACAGGAATTAATTACAGCGACTTCTTTAAAAGAATCTCAACCAGCTTTATATAAAGCTGTTCGTAATAAGTTGAAACTATGGAAGCTTTCTGCAAGTCAAATCGACAATATAGAGTTAACGGGAGAAGTACGTGAAAACTTCCCGTTATACGCAACGGTTTCAGGAACAGTAGCGATGGTAATGGCGGCAGAAGGTGATTATTTAAAACAAGGTCAGCCTATTCTAAAAGTAAGTAACCTTAATTCAGTTTGGGCAGAATTTGATGCTTATGAAAATCAAATTTCACAGTTTAAAAAAGGACTAAAAATAAAGGTTGCCACGAGCGCATATCCTAATAAAGAATTTGATGCAGTCATATCATTTATTGACCCTGTGTTGAATAGTAGTACAAGAACTGCGACGGTGCGTGCAACCCTAAAGAATAACGAAAGTTTATTCAAGCCAGGGATGTTTGTTTCTGGAAAGATAAAAGGCACAGCGCAAGTTCCGGGAGAATCATTGAATATTCCAGCAAGTGCTGTATTATGGACAGGAGAACGCTCATTGGTATATGTAAAACCAAATCCAAATAGGCCTGTTTTTGAAATGCGAGAAGTTACTGTTGGGCTTCGTAGCGGAGATAATTTTACGGTTACTTCAGGATTAGAGAATGGGGAAGAAATTGTGACCAATGGTACATTCACGGTAGACGCAGCAGCCCAATTACAAGGCAAGAAATCAATGATGAACAAGTCTGGTGGGAAAACAATGATGGGTCACGAAGGTCATTTAGGAATGCAAGGAGATTCAGAAAATAAATCCAATGCTATTTCAACAATGAAAATGAAACTACCAATGGCATTTCAAACAGCTTTTCAAGCTGCACTAAGACCCTATTTTAAGATGGAAGACGCCTTTGTGGATAGTGACGCGAGTCAAGTTTCTGCTATAGCAAAAACGGCATTAGCAAAAATGAAAGCAATAGATGTAAGTGATTTGGGTAAGATGGAAAAATCGCATCTATCTAAAAGTGTTGAAATCTTGGGTGCTATCTCAGCAAGTACGGATTTAAAAAACCAAAGAGCTCAATTGGTTGTTTTAAATGAAAATATTGTGGCCCTTGCAATGAACATCAAATCGCCAACAGAAACATTGTATGTTCAAAAATGTCCTATGGCCAATAGCAACAAAGGTGCAATTTGGTTAAGCATAGATGAAGAAATAAAAAATCCATATTACGGAGATGCAATGTTGACTTGTGGCAGTATAATTGATTCTACTCAATAGTTAAATCTAATTCAGGAATCAGATTAGCTGCTTCCTTCATTTTTTCATCGATTATCTTAGTGTAGATTTCTGTTGTTCGTATTTCCCTATGTCCTAAACGTTTCGACACGGTATAAATATCCGCACCGTTTTCTAGCAGTAGTACCGCATTGGTATGTCTTGCACTATGAAAAGTTATATGCTTTGTAATTCCAGCTTTCATACACCATCTTAAAATCTCGGTGTTATAAACAGCACCATATTTCAAGCCCCTAAAAACTCTATCACTTTCGTTGGCTCGTTTTCCTAGCAGTTTTCTTGATTGCTCTGAAACATAGAGGTATTCGAGTCCGTCTGTTTTCTTCTGTCTAAATATAATTCTAGTCCCCGTATCTTCATCGCGAACCTCTGACCATCTTAATTTGTCAATATCGCTCCATCTTAAACCCGTAAGACAACTGAAAATAAAAGCATTCTTTAAAATTGGATACTTACACTCTGCTTGTATCAATGCCTGTAATTCAGAATAGGTAAGATATTCTCTAGTAGATTCGCCCTGCTCAAAACCTTTAACTGACCGCAGTACATTTTCTTCCAAATAGTTTTCGGTATATGCTTCTCGTAAGGCTGCTTTAAATTTATTGAAATAGGTGTATTTGGAATTTTGGGATAGGGGAGTACCACTCTTGGTTTTGGCTTTGGTGTTCAAATATCGCTTAAACCCTTTGACAAAATCGGTGTCAATATCCTTTAGCTGTTTATGGGCAGGACAATATTTTTCGATATGTTTTAGAGCTGCATCCCAATTGCCATAATTCGCTTTGGTTTCAAAGCGGTCTTCTTTAAGCTGCTCATAGTACTCTAAAAAGGTTAATTCTCCTTTCTTATCGTTCTTGATTTTGTATTTCCCTTGGATATATTCAGCCTTTCTTATTGCTAATATATTTTCGGCCAATTGGAGCGTTTCTTTGTTCTTTCTTTTTTCCTCTGCATTTTTCGGATTGTCAAAAACATACTGTTTTAAGTATTCGAATTTTCGCAGATGTTTTTTAACCCCATTTTTATCTATGCGATAACCATTGTAGAATTCAAGAAATAAACTCGACTTATCGTTTTTTAATTTTTTCTGCTTTAGATTGATTTTCATAATTATTGCTTTCGAGGTGTAATTTTTACACCTTTTGGGTAAAAAAAATAAATGAGGTGTAAAAATGGTGTAATAAATGTATGAAAATAGGAGATTAAGAGAAAGAGAAAAGAAAAATACTTTTCAACAACTTATTGATTTACAGTCATATGAAACCAAATAGAACCATATGAGACCAAATGAAATACTTATTTATTTCCCGATGCAAAAATTGGCAAAAATATTCCCCAATAAATCGTCTGAAGAAATCTCACCGGTAATCTCACCAAAGTGATATAAGGCTTGGCGGATATCAATAGCCAATAGATCTCCCGAAATTCCATTTTCCATGCCCCATTGTACTTTCTCTACTTCTTCCAAGGCCTTTAAGAGGGCATTGTAATGACGGGAGTTGGTCACTAGGGTCTCATTGTTCCGCAGTGCCCCGGTATTTACAAATTCAAGCAGTTTGGATTTTAACGCTTCAACACCAGTGCCTTTTTTGGCGGATAGCAAGAGTGCATCCTCGATTTCATTTTTGATCTGGGAAACACCTTCCGCATCCAGAAGATCCATTTTATTGGCCACAACAACCAAAGGCGTCTGGGGGTATTTGCTCTTTAATTTTTCAATCTCCAACTTAAAGCTTGTACCCTGTCCGCTGAATTTCACCGATTCGATGAGATACAGGATTACCTGGGCTGTATCTATCTTTTCAAAAGTTCGCTGAATCCCCATACCTTCCACCACATCTTGGGTCTGCCGTATCCCCGCAGTATCGATAAAGCGAAAACCGATTCCACCAATACTGATTTCGTCCTCAACAGTATCCCGGGTAGTTCCGGGAATCTCCGATACCAGTGCCCTATCTTCGTTTAGTAGTGCATTCAAGAGGGTAGATTTACCCACATTCGGTTCACCTACAATGGCTACAGGGATGCCATTTTTGATGACATTGCCCACCGCGAACGAATCGATCAAACGTTTTAAAACGAGCTGAATCCTACTCAACAATGCCTTAAACTGATCCCTATCGGCAAATTCTATATCTTCTTCGGAAAAGTCCAATTCAAGTTCGATAAGTGAAGCAAAATTCAATAACTCTTCCCTTAATCTTTTGATTTCATCGCTAAAACCACCGCGCATCTGCTGAATAGCAACTTGATGGCTGGCCTCATTCTCGGAAGAGATGAGATCGGCCACGGCTTCTGCCTGACTTAGATCCATTTTACCGTTCAAAAAAGCCCATAGTGTAAATTCTCCTGCTTGGGCCATTCGGCATCCCTTTCTAATAAACAACTGAATGATTTCCTGTTGAATATATGGTGAGCCATGACAGGAAATCTCGATTACATCTTCCCCGGTATAGGAATGCGGGCCCTTGAACAGGGATACCAAAACTTCATCCAATACCCTTTTACCGTCCACAATATGCCCCAAATGAATCGTATGACTCTTTTGCTTTGCCAGATTTTTTCCGGAAACAGAGCGAAAGTGTTTTGCGGATAACGCAATGGACTCCTTTCCAGAAATACGGATAACCGCAATGGCACCAGCACCGGAAGGTGTGGCCAAAGCTATTATGGTGTCATCGGATAGCATCGGTTTAATTTCTTGCAAAAATAGTCAAAATGGAGGCAGGGGATAGGCAAATCCAGAAGATTAGGGATTTGTCCAGGCTTTAGGTGCTATGGCGTGTGGATTTTGTAACAAAAATGAGTTTTTCGCGTCACATAAGTACATCAATCAAAAAAATCTAAAAAATGGAAATCGTAAATCAGAAAGCGGCCTTACGGAGTGATAACTCCTTATTGGCCATCACACATTTATCACAATTACTCACTTATGTCACCGGTTTTGGGGGACTGATCGTACCACTCTTCATTTGGTTGACCTCAAAGGACAAGGTCATTGGAATGGATGAACATGGAAAAGCCATCATCAATTTTCAATTAAGTATAATTCTTTTGATAATCCTAAGTATTCCGGCTATCCTATTATTTGGATTGGGAATTCTATCACTCATCTTTGTTGGAATAGTAAGCTTTGTACTCCCTATAGTGAACGCAGTTAGGGCCAGTAATGGGGAATCCCCGAGCTATTTTATGACCTTTCGGTTTTTTTCGTGATCTTATATGAAATGAAATAAAAAAGGTGCCTTTGGAATTCCAAAGGCACCTTTTTGGATTTGGTAAGAACTAGCTATTTAGCATTACCGGCATTACCAACATGGTAATGTTTTCCCCTTCGTCCAAGCCGTCTACCGGGGTCAGGATTCCAGCACGGTTGGGCAGGCTCATTTCAAGGGAAACGTCATCCGCACCGAGACTGTTCAACATTTCGGTCAAAAAACGGGAATTGAATCCTATTTGCATATCATCACCCTGGTAGGAACAGGTAAGGCGTTCTTCGGCCTTATTACTGTAATCAATATCTTCTGCGGATATATTCAATTCAGCCCCCGCGATTTTCAATCGTATCTGATGGGTAGTCTTATTGGAAAATATGGAAACCCTGCGGACGGAACTCAAAAATTGATTTCTGGAAATGGTCAATTTATTCGGGTTTTCCTTAGGTATTACGGCCTCGTAATTTGGATACTTTCCATCGATCAGCCTACATATTAGTTCTGTATCTTCAAAACTGAATTTGGCATTACTGTCATTGTATTCTATGGTTACCTCGGACTCGCTTCCTGCCAAAATTCCCTTCAAGAGATTTAATGGCTTTTTGGGCATAATGAATTCCGCTACTTGGGATGCGGATACATCGGAACGCTGGTACTTTACCAGTTTATGGGCATCCGTGGCCACAAAAGTGAGGTTCTCCGATGAAAACTGAAAAAAAACGCCGCTCATTACGGGTCGTAAATCATCGTTTCCGGCAGCAAATATGGTCTTGGAAATTGCGGTGGCCAAGATATCGCCCATGATGACCGTGGAGCTTGGATTTGCCAGTTCTACCGCCTTGGGAAACTCGGCACCATCTGCATAGGCCAAGGCATACTTACCATGATTGGAACTTATCTCAACAGTATTGTTATCTTCTACAACAAAAGTCAAGGGCTGCTCCGGAAAGGTCTTTAGCGTCTCCAGTAACAATCGTGCCGGGACGGCTATAGTACCCTCATTTTCTGAATCTACTTTCAATACAGAACTCATCGTGGTTTCCAAGTCGGAAGCGGAGACTGTTAATTCATTTTGCTTTAGATCAAAAAGAAAATTATCCAAGATGGGCAGGGTATTGCTGTTATTGATTACTCCGCCCAACACCTGTAGGTGTTTTAACAGATAAGTGCTGGATACTATAAATTTCATTCGCTGTTCTTTTTACTTTTAGACCATGGACTTAACGATATGTCAGGGGAATTGTCCCCAACCTTATTTGAATGGGGCGACTATCGGCCAATGGTAATCAAACAAAGATATTTTAAATGAATTTTTTACCGAAACAAACTTATCAACAGTTAGGAGGCGTATTTTCGTTTCCTCCAGTAGTTGAAAACAAAGCCGAAAATCAGCGTCAGCAGTATGGGAACACCTATATTTATTAGCTGCCATTTCATTTTTTCCTCTGCTATTTTTTGAGTGCTTAAAAAAGGAATCGCCACTTTTTTGTTGCGGATGTTTATAAGTCCGGTATCGTCCAACAGGTAATTGAAGGCGTTCACCAAAAATTCCTTGTTGCCATAAAAATTATTGGTCCATTTATCATAACCCAATTCAAGTGGTCTTCCATTTTGCAGTTGGTTTTTTATAACATCACCATCGGCGATGACTAGCATTTTATTTTCATTTCCTTGCTCCAAAGTCCCCTCAAGTTGTACCGGTTTTATACGATTGGCAAAGGCGGATTTAAACTCCCCTTCGATCAGTACGGCCAATGCCTTGTTTCCATTGGTATACAAATCCTTGTCCGGAGGGGCGTTCAAAATGTCCAGGCGAATCTGTTTGGGTGTGCCCTCTACTTTGGAAAGGGGCGAACTACTATAAAGTATAGTTTTGGTATTGGAGTTGGACAACGTATCCATGGCATTTGCAAATTGAAATCGTAAGGCTTCCAAATTAGTAGTGATAGGATGGCCATTTTGGGAAAACACCATAGGATTATAGTACCATGGAACCGGTTCGTATTGGGAATTATTACCTTCTCCACTGGCTAAGACAATCTGTGTAAAATATAGGTCATTGACCAGGACAGGGTTGATACGGACACCATAATTAAAAAAGAAGTCGTTGAGGTTTAAATCTCTGGGTAGGGCCATAGCAGTGCCTTTTTCATTGAAAAGACTATCCAACTCCATGGCCACCTGATCAATCAACCAAACCGATTTCCCACCATTTACAATAAACTGATCCAGGATGAATTTTTCTTCATCGGAAAAAGCCTCAGTAGGTTTGGCGATTAGTGCCAGGTCATATTTGCTAAGGTCATCCAGCGTTTTTTGCGGATTAGGGGCAACCGAATCCAGTGTAATGGCCCCAAGATTATAGTAGTCGCGGATAGTGGATAGGAAATCTGCGATAAAGATATCCTCCAGTTCACCATTTCCTTTAATAACGGCAATGCGTTTCTTCTCCTTTAGCGAAATCTTGGTAAAGGCATCCGCAAAGGCATATTCCAAATGCTGCACCGAATTGTTAATACGATCTTCGGCGGTGGCGCCTAACTTATTTTTTAGAAGGGGTACTTTTACCGTGGCATTTCTATAATTCACCATGGCCCAGGGAAAAACGATGTCCTGGGAAACGGATGCGTTGTCCCCTGTGGTAACCCGAGTGGGGGTAAGTCCAAGGGATTGAAGGTCGGTTATAACACCATCAATTTGCTCTTCCCCCTCCAAGGGATTTATAAAATTAAATTTTAGATTGGAGTTTACTTCCGCAAATTCCTCCAATATGGATTTTGTTTCAGTCTTTAACCTTAAAAACTCGGGTGTAAGATTTCCTTCCAAAAGAATATCGACAATAATAGGGCTTTCAACATTAGATACGGCGTTAATCGAAGGCTCGGTCAGGGTGTATCTCCTGTCCTCTGTAAGGTCAAAACGAGTATAGAAAAAGCTGGAAAGGATGTTCAAGACCAGCAATAGGACAACCCCTTTTAGAATGGATGCAGCGTTCTTTTTCATCACCGTTTTCCGTGCTTAAGTTGAACTACGACCAATAGTAAAAAGAATCCCGAGACGCTTATAAAGTAAATGAAATCCCTACTATCCAAGACTCCCCTGGCCACACCTTCAAAATGGGATTTCATGCCCAATTCCCTAATAAATAGCCCCAATTTACCGTTCGAAAATACAGTAGCAAGAGCTTCGAAACCATAATACATAAAAAAGCATAATACGGTCGAAAGAATAAAGGCAATTATCTGGTTTTCGGTCAAGACCGAAGTAAACAAGCCAATGGCATTGTATGCCGCCGCCAAAAACAAAAGGCCAACATATGATCCATAGACCAATCCCATATCCAGATTTCCGATGGTGACACCTAGTTGCGAAATTGTATACACGTAGAGGAAGGTGGGAAGTAAAATGGCCAATACCAAAACAAAGGTTCCAAGAAATTTCCCCATAACCAGTTGCCAATGGGTTATCGGTTTAATGAGTTGCAGTTCCAATGTCCCCAATTTCTTTTCTTCCGAGAAACTTCGCATGGTCAGGGCCGGAATTAAGAACAAGAATATCCAAGGTGCCAAAAGAAAAAAGTTTCCTAAATCCGCAAAACCGTAGTCAAAAATATTGAAAGGGCCTTTGAATACCCATAGGAAAAGACCATTAAGTAAAAAGAACAGTCCAATTACCAAATAACCTATAGAAGAGGTAAAGAAAGATTGTATTTCTCTTTTAAAAATCGCCAACATATATCTAGTTTACCATATTCTTTTTGGAGATACTCCAAGCTTCCGGCTTTGCATCAAAAAGTATCTTGGTCTTGCTCCAGGTTTCCTTAAAAAGATCGGATTGTCTATAGTCGTCCAAATACTTGGTATCTTCCCAGTGACTGTAAGTGAAAAAAATGGCGGGATCGTTGATGTCCTGATAGAGTTCCAATAATGAACAACCTTTAAAATCCTGTATTTTTTGTTGGGTTTCGGCAAAAATCCGCTCAAAACTAGCAATATTTTCTTTTTTGAAAGTCAATTTTACAATACGTACCAACATTTAGAGAAAATTAATGATTACGGTATCCCTATAGTCCAATCCCAATAGGGTAGAGGCTCCGCCTACCGTGCTTAGATTACTTTTGTAAATGGCCAGCTCAATATAGCCCGAAGAATTAAATATGGCCAGCAAGTCCCCTGCGCCTTTGCGCCTGTTTTTGTCAAGATCAAAATTTATGATGTCGCTATAGTTATCATGAATTTCCTTTAGTTTTGTTGTTCTTGCCTGTATTTCAAAATCCCTTCCTTTTCTATAGCCCAAAAAAAACTTTTTGTGGATGTTCGTAACTACATTCCCATAATTATCAATATAAATCACGCTACCCGTAATCTTTTTGCCATTCTCATTTGTTCTTGGCGAGAAATCCCTTAACTCCTTGAGTTGGTCAAATGGTTTGCCCACTACCTCCAAAGTTCCCCCTCTCGCAATATGACAAGCCACTTGGACCAAAATATCCCGGGTGGGGAAAGGACCGGAAGTTACATTGGGCAAATGTATTTCTACCGCTTTTTCGGGCTTCAACTCAGAGGTGATAAGACCGATTACCCCGGTATTGGCGGTTATAAAATAATGCCCGTCCACCAAGACCGCTATATGTTGATTTTCTTGGGTAGGTTCTGCGTCCACTCCAACAATGTGTATGCTCCCTTCTGGAAAATTCTTATAAGAGTTCTCCAGGATATAGGCACACTCATGGATATTGAAAGGGCTTATCTGGTGCGAAATATCAACAATTTTGGCATCGGGAAGCTCCTTGTAGATGGCACCCTTTAATGTGCCGGAAAAATGGTCTTTTAATCCAAAATCTGTAGTAAGGGTAATGATTGCCATGCAGCAATGTTGATATGTTTTTGGTTATGCAAACTGAAATTTTACTTAAGTTTGTTGAACAAAATTAAACAAAAAAACAGCCTGGCGAAATTATAATTTTCCTACCCTTAATTCTTTAAATACCAATAATTTTTGAACGAACTTATCTTAGAACTTACCGAAATAAGCCCCAGAGAGTTTTTTGGACGGCAAAATGAGAATATAGACATATTAAAAAAGTATTTCCCACAGTTAAAAATTGTAGCTAGGGGCAATAAGATCAAGGTATACGGGGACGAAGAGCGACTCGAGGAGTTTGATCGGCGTTTTGATATGCTCGCAACACATTTTGCGAAATATAACAAATTGGACGAGAATGTAATCGAAAGGGTGCTCACAAGTACGACCGAAGAAGATTATAAGTCCTCGGATAAAAGCGGCGACGTACTGGTGCACGGTGTAAGCGGAAGACTTATCAAGGCGCAGACTGCAAATCAGCGTAGACTGGTAGATGCAGTAAATGTAAACGATATGGTCTTTGCCATTGGCCCGGCCGGAACGGGAAAAACATATACCGGGGTAGCATTGGCCGTAAAGGCATTAAAAGAAAAGCAGGTAAAGCGCATTATATTAACGAGGCCTGCAGTCGAGGCCGGTGAAAATCTGGGCTTTTTGCCGGGGGACCTCAAGGAAAAGTTGGATCCCTATATGCAGCCCTTATATGACGCACTACGAGATATGATTCCCTCGGAAAAATTGGCCCATTATATAGAAAACGGTACCATACAGATTGCTCCCATGGCGTTTATGCGGGGCCGTACCCTGGATCATGCATTCGTAATTCTTGATGAGGCCCAGAATACTACACATGCCCAGATGAAAATGTTCCTGACCCGAATGGGGAAAAGTGCCAAGTTTTTGATTACAGGCGATCCAGGACAGATAGATTTGCCTCGAAGAGTGATTTCCGGCCTAAAGGAGGCTCTTCTTATTCTTAAAAATGTGAATGGGATAGAAATGATCTATCTGGACGATAAGGATGTTATCCGACATAAATTGGTCAAGAAAGTAATTGATGCCTATAAGAACATAGAACATCAAAATTAATAGGAATATGGGCAACACGATTACGACGACCAATTTCAATTTTCCAGGCCAACAAAGTATCTATAAGGGGAAGGTCCGAGAGGTGTATGCACTGGAAGGTGATGTATTGATTATGGTAGCCACAGATCGACTTTCCGCCTTTGATGTGGTGATGCCTAAAGGGATTCCCTATAAAGGCCAAATCTTGAATCAGATAGCGACCAAAATGATGGAAGCTACCCAAGACATTGTTCCGAATTGGTTGTTGGCCACTCCAGATCCAAATGTGGCCATAGGCCATGCCTGTGAACCTTTTAAGGTAGAAATGGTTATTCGAGGCTACCTTTCCGGACATGCGGCTAGGGAATACAAAAAAGGAAAGCGAGTCCTTTGTGGAGTGCCTATGCCCGAGGGCATGAAAGAAAATGACAAATTTCCGGAACCTATAATCACTCCGGCTACCAAGGCCGAAAAGGGGGATCATGACGAGGATATTTCCCGTGAAGACATCCTGAAACGGGGAATTGTTGGTGAAGAAGATTATTTGGTTCTTGAAAAATATACCATGGCATTATTCCAACGGGGTACTGAAATTGCTGCCGGAAGAGGACTTTTATTGGTAGATACCAAATATGAATTTGGAAAGACCAAGGAAGGCAAAATAGTTCTGATCGATGAGATTCACACTCCGGACTCTTCGCGCTACTTTTATGCTGACAGATATCAAGAACGGCAGGATAGGGGAGAGCCCCAAAAACAATTGTCCAAGGAATTTGTCCGCCAATGGCTGATACAGAATGGTTTTCAGGGGTTGGAAGGACAGGCCGTGCCCGAAATGACGGATGAATACATTCAAACGGTGTCCGAGCGATATATAGAATTATACGAAAATATTACAGGGGAGACTTTTATCAAAGCCGATATTGGGAATATTCAGGAACGGATCGAAAGGAACGTCTTGGAATATCTTGACAATTCCTGATTTATTTTAATAACCATTTTAAGGTCACCTCTCTTTTCTCCCGCAATTTCGCCAATATTTTAAGGAAGGCTATTGCAGTGATATAGGCATCGCCCAAAGCTGTATGGCGATCCTTTTTTGAGATATTGAATTTATCGGCGAGTTCGTCCAAGGTATAGTTTTCCTGTTGCTGTAATAGATTGGACCGTAAACGTGTTTTTTTATATAAGGTAGAGGTGTCCAGATATTGGTTTTTTAAATCGGGCAGATCTAACCGGTCTAAGGCGGCATTGATCATATGTATGTCGAATAGGGCATGATGCGCTATTATAACGGCATTTCCCAAAAATGTCAAAAAGCTCTGTAATGCCTCTTCTTCTGGAATGGTATCATTCCTTCCCTCTTTGCGGATGCCATGTATTTTAACGGTTTTTTCGGAATGAATCTCTTGTTCCAGATAGGCCGAAAAACTATCGGCGACGCTAATTTTAGTATTCTGTAGCGTCAAGGCTCCAATGGAAAGGATACGGTCTTTCGCGTAATCAAAACCCGTAGTTTCCGTATCCAATACCACAAAGCGGACTTCCTGCAGATTTTCAGTTGGTTTTTTTTGGAACAAAGCTTCGTATTCCTTCCAGAACAAAGGCAAATCGCTTCTTCTTTTTTTATTAAAAAGCCCCATTACCCTAATAAATGGGTTACCTTAAAGCGAACGGAAAGCAATTCCTGAACTTCCTTTATGGTCTTAAAGGTTCGTTTCAACTTTATCTTTTCTTCTTTGTTCAATTTTTCCAAGGCAATATACCTACCGGAGTCATGATGCAATAGCCCTTGTTTTGTCCTAAACTTCAAAAGTGCCTTGGTCGCATAGGAACAGGCCAAATAAAACTCCTTGTTCTTAGGTTCCAATTCCGCTAATTTTTCATAGCGTTCCCAGGTATTACTTATCGCTTTAACGGAATGTGACAAAATGAGTACTCGTGCTGCATCGATAAGGGGCATCAATGCTCTTCGTTTTAGGTCGAAGAAATCTTTGTGCGCTCCATCCTGTTCCACCAAAAATTGACGGAAGAATCCAGTCGGACTTGGGTTTTGAAGCGCACCGCTAGCCAGATGCAGAAAGAAAATAGGATATTTTTCCATGGATTGGAAAATATGCTTGGATAGCGCATTTACTATTTCCTTATCCCCATAGGAAACATTGTAATCAAAAAATATGGAGGACATGAGCACCTCATCCGGCCCTGGATTGATAATCCAGTGGGACACTTTATCTTTCCATTCCTGCAGGCTAATGCACCATTTTGGGTTGGACGCCATCATCTCGGCGGGGCAGTAGTCGAAGCCAATTACCTTAAGTCCATGAGTAATATGTTTGGCTAGGGTCAAGAAGTATTTGGTGACTTTGGGCAACTGATTTTCCGCCACATCTTCAAAGAGCAGGGCATTGTCCTGATCGGTGTGCAACAGTTGTTCGCTACGCCCTTGGCTACCAATGGACAACCATGCAAATTTGACTGGTGGCGGTTTCCTCATTTTTTTTAATGAGATGGCGATAATCTGTTTTATACAGGTGTCATTGAGTTCGGATATTATTTTGGCCGTTAGCCCCATGGGAATATTTTGATCTAAATATCCCTGTAAAAGATGTTGAATACTTTTTCGTAGAGGCTTTATCTGTTTGTATTTTTTTGCGCGTTTGATCGCCTTCACCAAGACAGCAGGATTGTCCCCCAAGGACACCATAACATCATGCTTGGAAAGAATACCTACGGCTTTGGTATAGGGTGTACCATCACGGGTAAGCACCAAGTGACTTATATTGCTTTTCATCATGGCCATTTGGGCTTGGGTCACGGTCATTTTTCTGGGATAGGTAATCAAGGGCCGGGACATTATTTTTGAGGCGGGGGTGTTTATAGGAAAGTGGCCTGTAACAATCTTATTTCTCAAATCCTTGTCCGTAATAATACCGATAGGTAGCTCATCTTCTATTACTAATATGGATCCGATCCTATGCTTCGTCATGGTTTCAGCTAATTGTTTCATGCTGGTATTGGGGGTACAACTCACCAATTTTTTGGAATAATTTACGGGTTGTAGGTCCAATAATTTTACCTCGGGGTTTATGCTTTGGGCACTTTCGTTACCGTAAAGTTTTCCCCTATGTACTTTGGAGTAGGGGTTACGGGTATTGGACGCAAAGCTTTCGATAAGAAAATTACCCACTTCTTCATTTTCTTTAGCAAAAGGCTTAAATAATGATATGGGAATGCCATATAGGATACTTTCCTCATGGGCCCGTGCCTCCAATTTGTAGTTTTCATGGGCCATTAAAGGCCGAAGTCCAAAAATGTCCCCCTCATCGCAAATGTCCACAATTTCGTTATTAGCAGTTTTTCGAAGGGTAATGGCCCCTTCATGGACAATGTAAAAAAAATCATGGGGTGTTTCGTCCTCCGAAAAGACCAAACCACCTTTTTCATAATAGACAATGGATACCTGCTGGGATAGCCCATCCAATTGCAATTTTTCCAATGCATTGAAAGGAGGGAAGTTTTGGAGAAAATCCGCCACCCTTTCAGAGATGGTATTTTTCATACCGCTATTTTAGAGCTAAAGTTACTTCATGATTCGGAAAGAAAGGAAAAAAGAGGGTGAATTATAATCTTTAGGTGGGTGATGAAAGTATCGGCTACCTAAGGGTATTTCCCGTACCATTTTTAGTTAATGGAATTTGCATTTCATCGAAAAGAGATAAAATCGTTTTTGAACATAGATTAAAAACTATATATTTGAAAACAAATCTTACAAAATATGTGAATTAAATAGTTCAAAACAAACACCAAACCCAAATTTAACCTACTTGATATGAAAGCTTCCCCCGCTGGACGTGCCCTTGGCTGTCTTGTTACATTCCCATTTGTGTTTTCGAGTTTTCCCTTGCCGAATACCTCGAATCTATTCACTATCAGTTCTACTACCCATAAGAGGAGTTTTCATAGAGAAAGCCATTCCATTATGCTTTCTGTTTTTTTGGCGGATGGTCCTCCTGGTGGACCTTCTTCACAGACTAAATGCGAATACCAAGGAAACGGGAAAAACGGTCTCGTTCCTCTTGATCGTTGCAAATCGGATTTACATCTTGCTGCGCTGAAAAAAGAAAAATTCAAAAGGTTTGGTAGCGCATGGACACAATCTTCGCAGTTAAAAAACAATGAAAGAGACCTAAACTATAATAAACTATAAAATAAGATGAGAAAAATTGTATTTGCACTTTTGATATTTCCAGCCTTGGCATGGTGCCAGACCAATCTTTTGGATACCTCTAGCTGGAGTGTAGGTAATGGAAATGTAACCGACTTTTTTAAATTTGGAACGGATGCCGAGAATGTACGTGAAGTAGGAACAAATCCTTATGGGGATGCTGAAGTTCTATGGAAGGCCGCTCCGGATTCGGGCAATGACGCAGATGGCGGTTGGGATACAAGTTATAACACCATAGATCCGTCCAAAGACTATAGGTTTACCACTTGGATTAAAAAAACCAATTCTACTGATGGATCTACACTTTTTGGTTTCCATGCCTTTACATTAAGTGAAACTGCATCCAGTAGAAATTTGGATGGAACTTCAATTACCAGTCCTTATTTCTTTTGGGGGGATTTGCCCCAATTGGACCAATGGTATCTTTTGGTAGGATATGTTTATGGACACGGCCATACTGATCTTACCAATCAAGGGGGAATCTTTGATATTAATGGCGTAAAGGTCGCCAATCTAACGGATTTCAAAATGTCTACAACGACCCATTGGCTCGTCCATAGAAACTATTTGTATCAAGATACGAACACTTCGGACAGCCAGTTTTTCTCTAGGCCCACCCTTTATGAAATCAATGGTTCTGAACCTACTATAGCAGAATTGATTGATCCCAATAGCGGTTCGGGTGGTTCGACGGTTTGGACCACCTCAGGGAACGATATCGATTATACGGCCGGCAATGTGGGTATAGGGACTACGGCTCAGGCCAATTATCGCCTGGCGGTAGACGGGACGGTCCATACCAGGGAGGTCAAAGTAGACCTTGTCGGCTGGGCAGACTATGTCTTTGCTGAAGGTTATGACCTGCCCACCTTGAAAGAAGTAGAAGAACACATCAACGAAAAGGGCCATTTGATCAATATTCCTTCGGCAGCCGAGGTAGAGGTCAATGGTATTGAACTTGGGGAGATGAACAAACTGCTCCTAGAGAAGATAGAGGAACAGATGCTATACATCCTTCAACTGGAAAAAAGGATTTTGAAACTGGAAGAACGACCCAAAACCCAATAGGTAGATTACAACAACCCAAATCAAATATACTATAAACGATTTATCATGAAAAGTATTCCCTTATTCGCAGCCCTGATGCTATGCGCATTATGGTCCAACGCACAGGTAGACCTTAAACAGGTGGTTCCCCCCAATCCCAATGTGGCATCCCTATTTAAATCGGTGATTACCCCGGTTACGGAATATAGCGGTCTACCCAACGTATCCATTCCCTTATATACGGTAAATGAGGGCGGTATTTCCGTTCCTCTTTCCCTAAGCTACGCCACTGGCGGTATCCAGGTCTCCGAGGAGTCCGGTATCGTAGGTCTGGGCTGGGCCTTAAATGCCGGTGGAGCCATAACTCGTAGCGTAAATGGCATGGATGATTTTGAACCTCTTTTTGGGTATTTGAACCATGCCAAGGTTCATCCTGATCTTCCTCCGGAACGCGACCCGATAACCAATGCCTGGAACCCGGATACCCATGCCTTTGTGGATGCCTTGAATCCTGCAAATTCGATGGAAGAAATATGTCGTTTTATCGTGAATCAACAAACCTCGCAAGAAGCAACATATAACATACCCCCGGCACCCGGCTCCGGTACGGACGACTTTGATTTTATGCCCGATATGTTCCACTTCAATTTTAATGGCTACTCCGGTTCATTTGTGTTCAACAAACAGGGAGATGTCGTATTGTTGAACAAGAAGGGTCTGGATGTTTTCACCACACTCGATATGGGTTTGGTAAACTTTAACATAATAACCGAAGATGGTACTCTTTACGAATTCACAGAAAGGGCAACAACCTCATTTCTCGCAGGGCCGAGTCCTAAGACGTATATCTCCACGTGGTTTTTAAAAAAAATTACGGATATCTATGGGAACACCGCCGAATTTAGTTATGACACTACCGAAAAAACAAAACCTTTCCCTTCTTTTACCCAGAGCTATTTGGCAACCACTGGTGGTACTACAAATCCTACGAAAAATTACGAGAGCTATTCCGGTCCCATCACGGAAACGGATAACTTTTATCTTGATTCCATTACCGCAAAGAAGGCGGACGGACAAAGCACACAAACTACTGCTTTAAATTACTCATCGCTTATTGACCGGAAGGATCTCAATGGAAGATATTTGGAATCTATAATAACTACCAATGCAGTAGGCGATACCGTGAATAAGCACAATTTTAATTACAGCTATTTTGGTTCCGAAAAGACCTACCAGTATCAGAACATATCGCTACAAAATGGTGATTTTGGCCAAAGGATAGGAGCTTTGAACGGTGATTATCCAGATCTGAATCTCCGTCTAAAACTGGATTCGGTCATTGAAAATGATATTAGCCAACACTCTTTCGAGTACTTCCAACCTAATTTCATCCCCAATAAAACAACCATGGGTCAGGATTACTGGGGTTTTTACAATGGTTCTTTCAATTCGGACATTTTTATCCCGTACATCTATAGTCATCTTACCCAATATTCTACTTTTGTACAGGACAAAAAGGCCAACAGGCTACCTTCCGAGGAACACACCAAAACATTCAGTTTAAAAAAGATAACCTATCCGACCAAAGGATCTACTGAATTTGATTATGAACTGAATACCTATGCTGATACCGGTAATTTTAATGAAGCCCCGACCCCAACAATACCCGTAAGTCAACGGGCGGCCGTAGTTTCAACTCCAGAGTCTACTGACGATACCGTGCGGATAACCATTAAACCCAATCAATTTGGGGTCTTAAAACTAACCTACAATGTAACGGTAACCGGATGGAATGCCTCTGGGGCCTATAGTAATAGCAAGCCACCTGCTCCAGACTTTCAAAACGACTTTTATGTGGAGATTAAAAAGCTGGACGGTACTTTGATCAGACCACGTTTTCATATATCCACTGGGAATACGGAATGGGACAACCTAACTGTTGAGCAAAACTCCGGCTACGGAGCCGTAATCAACTATTCCGATACTGAGGAATGGTATTATGATGTCAATGCCGGTAATTTTCAATTGACCGATCAAGAATATGTAATCGAAGCTCATTTTAATAGTAGCAATGGCCTCTATTACGGTATGGCAGATATTCATGCACAATGGGAGGACATAGAAATAAGCGTTGATAAGCAGTACTCCATCGGTGGTGGATTACGGGTAAAATCTATAACCGATTTTGACAGCAGCGGTACAGAGGAAATCAAACGGATGTACAATTACCACTATACGACCCTTGAAAACAATCTGGAAGTGGAGCGGTCCTATGGAAAGATCAAGACCTTACCCAATTTTGCCATTGATGAGACAGCGGTACGGGGTTACAGTTCTGTCGATCCCAACGGTTTTTTTTACGGAACCACCGGTTTTCAGCCTCGGGTTCTAGGTACGGCAAGCTCCCATAATGCCTTTTCAAAGGATGCAGGAGGCTATGTAGGATACGATAAAGTAGAGATAACGACAATCGGTGCCGGTGGCAACAATGGTAAGACCATTAAAACCTTTCACAACCAGCAGGATCATTTTAGATCGGTGACACAACCGGCATACGAGGATAGTTATCATAAGTTTCCGCCCATACGGGTACCCCATAACGGGCTTTTAATTTCGGAAAAGAATTATAAGAGGGTAGGAGGTACTTATAGCTTGGTCAGTGAAATGGCAAATACCTATGAAATCAATGGGATTACTAGTGGTCAGTTCAATCTTTTTCGTTTGTACGAGAACCAAGATCGGGTAATCAGTGCCAGTAAGGAACTACCCATTTCGGATATCACCCAGGATGGTCTGGTTTACCGTTATTGCGATGCCATGAAGTTTCAACTCTATCCGCACTATTCCAATCTGATCCAACAGACGGGAACCAAGGAGACCATTTATAACAGTGAGGGTATCGATTCCCTGGTGACCCTTCAGGAATTCAAGTATGAAAATCCCCTGCATCTACAGCGTACGGAAAGTAAACTGATCAACAGTAAAGGCGAGGAGGTCATCACCAAGACCTTTTATCCGGATGACGTGACTACCCTAAGCTCTTTGGGCAGTCCTGACCTATCAGCTCCTGAAAAGGCGTTGATTGATCGCTTAAAAAGAGACAGTCTTTTGCACCGGATTGCCGAACCCGTACAGACCGAGACCACCATCAATGGGGAAAGAACGGTACAACGGACGATCTACAAGGACTGGGATACCGCTCCGGGTCCCAATTCCTATAAGGTATGGCCCGAGTTGGTACAGACCTTAAAGGGAAATTACCACCTTACGAACAACCCCATGGAGACGCGGCTCAATTACTTGAGTTATGACGATTTGGGAAATCCCCTGGAAGTCTCCAAACAGGACGGTACCACCATTACCTACATCTGGGGCTATGATGGGAAATACCCCGTGGCCAAGATAGAACATGCCACTCATACCCAGGCATTGGCGACCACGGTGAATTTCAATGTCATTGATAATCCCGCCACCACGGATATCGCCATGCGGACCGAGCTGCAAAAACTACGGTCCGAACTACCACAGGCCATGGTAACCACCTATACCTATAACCCTCTTGTGGGTGTAACCAGCGTTACCGACCCCAGGGGCTATACCATGACCTATACCTATGATACGGCCAACCGCCTTGTTGAGGTGCGCGATGCCGATGGCCATCTGGTGACGGACTATGAGTACCATTACAAAGGCCAGAGCAACTAAGACCAAATCGATAACAAAACATACCCCCAATATCATGAAGAATTTATTTCAGTTCCCATGTAAATACCAGATGTTCTTAATCGCTGTGATGATCAGTGCATTTGGCTTTTCCCAAACCCCCCCGGCACCGACTACAAGTACGGCAAATGTGACCAATGGATGTAACTCGAGTAGAAAGCTTGCCGTGACCTCCAATAAAAACGATTTTTCAGGAGGTATAGTTACCCACAAATGGTATACTACACAGACCGGTAGCCAGACGGCATCACATGATATCGTAGTGCCCGGTTTTCCGACTACGCTATATACAACGGAAAAAACAATGACCCAAAGCGGCACCTATTGGGTGGCAGCTCGGAACAGTAGCGGCCAGGAGAGCGCTCGGACCAAGGTGCAGGTCACCTTTATCACCCCGGATACCACTCCACCCTCGCTAACGCTGAACTACAGCGGGGAACAGTGTGGTCCTACGGCCACCTTCAACATCGGTGCCGGGGGCGGGGGCAGTGGCAGTACCTATAGGTGGTACACTACCTCCAACACCTCGGGTACCCCGGTACATACGGGGAGTAGCTATAACCCCACATTGACCTACAGCGGCAACGGGGATACCACCTTTTGGGTAAGGGCCACTATGACCAGTACCAACTGCTATAGTGGTACCCGCACGGAGACCAAGACCATTACGGTAAGCTTCAAGGATCCCGTACCCACCCCGAACGCCTCCGATGTGGAGGACTGCGGCCCCACCAACTTCAACCTTACCGCGAGCGGTGCCCCTTCGGGAGCTTCCTACCGTTGGTACAATCCCAATGGAAGTGTTGCCCAGACCAGTTCGTCAAGTACCTTTTCCACGGGGACCATAACCAGTACCCGCACCTATCAGGTAAGCATACTGGTGGACGGTTGCGAGGGGACCAAAAGAAACGTAACGGCAATGATCAATGCCCTCCCTTCTGTTCCTTTCGTTACAAATGCAAGTAATCAATGCGATGATACCATTGTTCTAGAAGCGGAATCCGGCACCGGTACCACCGATGCGCATATCTGGTATACCAGTGCCACCGGTTCCGGAACGGTCACCCCCCAGATCGTGAGTCAGGTGGGAGAGTATAGGACGTCCTATACGGTTACGGCGCAGACCCAGAGTTTTTGGGTGGCCGTACGCAACAACGACGGCTGTATCGGCCCACGGGAACAGGTTACCGCCACCTATAGCGACCAAACGGATGTACGGACCCTAAATCTTCGAGACGATTCCCCGGCCGCCATGGATATCTGTGGATCGGCCACCTTTACCTTGACCGCCACCGGCGGGGAGGCCGGCAGTACCTACAATTGGTACGAATCCGTCACTGGGGGATCTAGTGTACATGTAGGGGCTAGTTTTCAACCTACCTTGACCTATGCCGATATGGATGTAAACGGCGAAAAGATCTATTATGTGGACGGTACCTTGATGAACTCCTTCGGTTGTCCTACGAATATCGTGGTAAGGCAGCCCATTAGTGTACGAGTTGATCCCATTCCATTGGTGGCCTCGGGCAATGGCGAAAGCAAATGTGGTACCAACACCTTCACGTTGAGTGCTACTCCAGGCCAGCATGGCAATACCATCCGTTGGTATGATTCCGGCGACAACTATCTGGCTACTGGGCTGACCTATACCACTCCCAGCATAAGTGCTACTACTATCTATTATGCGGAGAGCTATCATACGCAAACGGAATGTTTTGCGGGGACCAAACATCCCATTACCGCCACCATCACCACCGGGATTACCTGGTATTTGGATGCCGATGGCGATGAGCATGCCGTTTCCACCACGGTGGACTGCAACGATCCCGGTCCCGGCTATACCCAAACCGTACTTCCGTTGGACGATTGCGATGATGACAACCAGTATATAAACCCGGATACAGTCTGGTATTTGGATGCGGACAATGACGACCATGCCGTTTCTTCCCAGGTTTCCTGTACCAGCCCGGGTGTTGATTATACCTATGCCATACTCCCTATGGGCGATTGCGATGACAACGACCCACTGATTCAGGATGCCCGGATATGGTATGAGGATTTGGATGAGGACGGCCTGGGGGATTCCGGTAGTGCCAGTGCGGTATTGTGTACCCCTCCCGCAGGTTATGTGGGCAATGCCCTGGATCAGTGTCCCAATTTCTATTCGCCGGGCAATGTTTGTTCCGCTACCGAATTGGCGGACCAGAATTATATCTATACCCGGAATTACCAAGTGGAACGGGCCGGTGCCGTACCCAACGCCAAATTTTTGGAGGATGATGGCTATATTCAGGACATCACCTATTTTGATGGGCTGGGACGGCCTATGCAGCAGAATGCCATTCGCCAGTCCCCGGACAGTTTGGACATCATCACCCATATGGGCTATGACGATTACGGCCGCCAGGACAAGGAATGGCTGCCCTTCCTGGAACCGGACAGTACCTTGGGAAGTTACCGCTTCGGCAATGTGGAAGCGTTGACCAAACAGTATTACAAGAACCGCTATGCCGACGATTTCGTAGGCATCAATGTGGCGGACATCAACCCCTTTGGTCAGCAGGGCTATGAGGCCTCGCCCTTGAACCGCGTGGACAAACAGGCCATGCCCGGGGAGGATTGGAAATTGGGCAACGGCCATGAAAAAGAACTGGCCTACCAGACCAATGTGGCCAATGAGGTCCGCCGTTTTAAGGTCACCCTGGCTTTTGCCGCCAAAACCTATACGCCCACCCTGGTGGAGGACGGTTACTATCCGGTACGGGAGTTGAGCAAGACCATAACCCGGGACGAAAATCATGATGGTACCAGTTCCAAATTGCATACCACCGAAGAATTTAAGGACAAACAGGGCCGTATCTTGCTTAGGCGACATTATGCCGTTTCCGGATCCCCCACTCCGGAGACTACCACCCATGATACTTATTATATCTATGACGATTATGGCAATCTCAGTTTTGTATTGACCCCGGAGATGGAAGGCAGTACGGCCACCCTTGCAATCATCAATACGGCGATGCCAGATCTGGGTTACCGTTATGTGTATGACCATCGTAACCGTTTGGTGGAAAAACAACTGCCGGGCAAGGAAAAGGAATACATCGTCTATGATAAATTGGACCGCCCCATAATGACCCAGGATGCCAATCAGCGGGCTACTGGGGAATGGCTCTTTACCAAGTACGATGCCTTTGGCCGCGTGGCCTATACGGGTAAGGCTATTGAGATGAACGGGGGTACGGCCAAAACACGTACGGAGGTACAGACCGATGCCGAAGGTATTTCCGGTGACCTCTGGGTAAGCCGACAGACTTCGGACCAGAACGCCAATTTTACCGATGACGTAGAAATCTACTATGACAATGGCGCCTATCCGAACAGCACCGGTACAGAGGTCTTGACGATAAGCTACTATGATAGCTATGCCAATATCGATATGCCCACCGGTGCACCTGCCTCGGTCACGCTTTTGGGAAGTGTAGCGACCAATACCACCCAGGTAAAAGGTCTGGCCACGGTGACCAAGGTAAAGGTATTGGATCCTTCGGCGGGCTCAGGACAGGCCGACTGGATTGTTACCCTTACCTATTATGATGACAAGGCACGGCCGATCTATACCTATGGCGAAAACGAATACCTCAATGCCATAGATGTCGTTGAGACCCAGCTGGACTTTGCCGGTAGGCCCCAAAAAATGCGGAGTGCCCATACCAAGAACGGTACCACGATCGTAACAATCGATAATTATACCTATGACCATGTAGGTCGCCTCTTGGCCCAGACCCAATGTATCGGTGACGGGACGCTTGGCGATTCCTGCCCAGGTAGTGGGGGAACGGCCGATTTGAGCCTTACCGGAACTACGGTAAGTACCGAGCAGGTGGCCGGTACCAGTATTACGGTTACCAATGCCACCCTCTTGCCCGGCGCCCATTTGCGAATAGACCCCAATGCCGTAAGCGGAGGGCAGGAACTGATAGTACTGAACGCATATGATGATCTGGGGCTGTTGCAACAGAAAAAAGTAGGCGGGGACAGCCAGGCCAATGTATTGCAATCCACGGGCTTGCAACAGGTAGCCTATACCTATAACGTGCTGGGTTGGTTAAAGCAGATCAATGATCCCGGCAATCTGGGCAGCCAACTCTATGGTTTTGCGCTACAGTACAATGATATTGCGGACACGAGCAAAAAGCTGTACAACGGCAATATTTCCCGAACGGAATGGAATAGCCAAAGCCCCAATCCAAGTGGTAATACGGTAAGTACGGCCTATACCTATAGCTATGATGCGTTGAACCGCATAACGTCCGCCACGGACGATACAACAGACAACAGGTATAGCCTTACCAATGTGCGGTATGACAAGAACGGAAATATTACCGAACTGATGCGGAAGGGGAACCTGGTGGCCAACCCGAGCGGTAGCGCCGATTTTGGCACCATGGACAATCTGGATTACCAATATACGGGCAACCAGTTACAGACGGTAACGGACATCAGTACGGTAGATACCGGCTTTTTGGACGGCAACCCCACTGGAACGGACTATACCTATGACGATAACGGAAATATGATTAGCGACGCCAATAAGGGGATAACCTCCATTTCCTACAACCATCTAAACCTTCCTACAACTATTGTGGTGAATGGTAACGGAAATAACGGAACAATTGCCTATATTTACGACGCCACGGGCGTGAAATTGAAAAAGATTGCGACCGAGGGAAGTTCTGAAGTACATACTGAATATAGTGGAAACTACATCTATGAGGGCAATGCCACCAGTACCACCTTACAGTTTTTCTCCCACCCGGAAGGCTACGTTACACCAGGCGCAATACAAGAGTCTTACGATTACGTATACCGGTATGTGGACCATTTGGGGAACGTACGGTTGAGCTATATGGACGAAAACTTACAGTTAGAGATTGTGGAAGAGAGCAACTATTATCCCTTCGGGTTGAAACACCTGGGGTATAATAGTAATGTCTCCGCCTTAGGTAATGATGTGGCCCAGCGTTGGAAGTTTGGCGGTAAGGAGTACCAAGAGGACATGGATCTGGCGTGGTACGATGTGACTGCACGGAACTACGATCCGGCCTTGGGTAGATGGATGAACATCGACCCCTTGGCGGATCAGATGCGTAGGCACTCACCTTATAACTATGCGTTTGACAATCCTATTTATTTTGCGGATCCTGACGGTATGAAGCCCCAAGGTTGCTGCGATCGTGCAAAAGGTTTCCTTTTGACCATTTCAGACAACGTTTTCGGGACCAATCTCAGGAATAAACACGATACGGGATCGCAAGAGTTCAGGTCCGGTAGGATTGCAGGTCATTCGACTTCAATCGCTATCTCGGTGATAACCACAATAGAGGGAGGTGGAATGACGGCAGCGGGCGGTGCCGGTCTTGTGGCATCCGCTGCGGTGGCCACTACTGGCGTAGGTGCTCCCGTTGGTGGTCCAGGAGCAGCTGCAAGTGGTGCGACCATGGCTGTCGGAGCAGCTGTTACGGCCATTGGTGTGAATACGATGAGCAACACCATTGATAACATGAAGGCCGATTCCAATAAGGGCTCGTCAAATTCAGAAAGAACAAGTAATGATTCCTTAAGAAGAGATAAAAATGGCGAGCCAAAACCCGATCCCGAAGCGGAAGGCACGTCACATACCCAACTTGGAACTAAAGAAGGAAGAAATGGTAATTATAAACAGGCAAGGGAATTTGATTCAGAAGGAAAACCTGTCAGGGATGTTGATTTTACTGATCATGGTCGACCAAATGAACATTCAAACCCTCATCAGCATAAATACAATGAAAGTCAGACAGGGGGTACCCAACAAAGAGGAAAAGCAGAACCTTTAGAAGAATAATTAATTATGAAAAAGATCAAATTAAATGGGACTTCTAATAGTATTTTAAACATCGGTTTAATGGATATTATTAATGAAGTAGAGCTTTCCAACAAAGTTTACTGGAAAATATTGTGGATAGACGGATTTGGTAAAGTTGAAGCAACCCCTATGCAAAAGCTAGAAAATGATATAAATAAGAGCTCTGGAGTTTTTGTTGATTCTTCTTTTCTACAGAAGCTTACGCCCCCTAATGTTCAATTAACCAACCTATTATTAATAGGAGGAGATACAGAAGAGGGAATAAAATCTTACAATTTGGAGAATTATAAGAATGGTTCGTTAAAAGCTCCAAAATACATTGTGGAACTTTGCGATTCTTCTTTTTGGGAATTTGCTTCTAGTGACAGTAAATTGTTAAAAGACATAGAGCGGTTAAACGGTCTTGCAAATTAGGATTAAACTTTTTAAAGCAAAGCCATCCTCATGGGGGGTAATGTTCCAAATTGGCGCTTTTGTAAATTTATTATAAGTATAACTTGATTATCAATGGATTATAAAAAGGACGGGCCTTATAATAAAGGCCTGTCCTTGTCTATCGCCTTTTTGGTAGCTTTTTAGAGACCATTAAATGAGGCTTTGGCATTGCATGGTGTTCCAAATTGGCGCTTGACATTCATCTCATAAAAGTTCTTTGAAGTCCTAATGGTATTCCCGACGCCACCGGTATCAAATTACAAAAAACGGTAACCGATGGAAGTTCTGTGACAACCGATTATGCAGGTAATTTTGTGTATGAAGGTGGAAATCTGCAATTCCTTAACCATCCCGAGGGCTATATTGAGCCGGACGGATCCGGTGGGTACGACTATATCTACCAGTGCAAGGACCATTTAGGAAATATCCGTTTGTCCTTTGCGGATGACAATGGAGATGGTAGTGTAGCTACTTCCGAAATCCGGGAGGAGAACAACTATTATCCTTTTGGGCTAAAGCACATGGGGTACAAAGGTGTGGTAAACGGCCGCAACCACAAGTACGGTTATGGCGGCAAGGAAGAGCAGGACGAACTGGACCTGGCATGGCTTGATATTACGGCTAGAAACTATGACCCGGCTTTGGGTAGGTGGATGAACATAGATCCTTTGGCGGACCAGATGCGGAGACATTCGCCATACAACTACGCCTTTGACAATCCGATATTTTATATAGATCCGGACGGGATGGCACCTTATGCAACAGACGAATTAAATGAAGATGATAATCATGACTTCATTGGTGCAACGGATTTTGGACCGCAACATATTACTTCCACGGTAGTTGATGATACAGGTAGAATAATAGATTATAAGGACGATGGGGATGACAATATTTATCTGAATGAGAGAAGTGCTGAAAATGTTATTGGGAAAGAGCAAAAAGGGAAAAAATACTCAGAAGGAGGATATTTAGAAATTGACGACCTTTTCTCAAGCTCATTAGAAACTTTACCAGAAGGTTTTGTACTCCAATATAGCAAAGATGTTGAAGAATTTGAAATCTCTCCACTTATCGGAGGAATAAAAAATACTGCGAAATACATTGTTTATTTTGTTAAAGGCTCCAAAGGGTTCAGATATGTAGGAATCACTAATAATCTCGCTAGAAGAGCTGCTGAACACCTAAGGACTAGAGGCTTTATAATAGAGCCTTTACTGAAAAATCTAACTAAAGCGGATGCGCGTGCAGTAGAACAAGCACTGATTGAAATTTATAAATTGGGAGGCAAAGAAGGTCAGACAGGACAGTTACTGAATAAGATAAATAGCATAGCTAAAACTAACCCTAAATATGCGGCGGCTCTTAAAAGAGGCTATGAATTATTAGAAACAGTTGGGATTAAATAGATGATTACAATGACAAAAAAGAAGTTAGAATTAGGAGATGTTTTTGAAATAGAAACATCTAAAGGCAAGGGATATTTACAGTGCGTAAAGTTGCCCAAAGACACCTCAGAGGTTGAAAAAGTTAAGGTTTTTTATCATTTACTAGAGCAGAAACCTAAAACAATCAAAGATGTAATATCGGAGGAATTTTACTATGTTGATTTTCCCTTGAGCGCAGCATACAAAAAGAAGATTGTGAGTTTTGTTGAAAATGTTCCCTTGCCCAAAGACTTTTCTTGTCCCCGATATTACAGAACAGAACATATGTTTGATAGCGGATGGCAAATTATCGATTCTAAAACTTGGAAACGGGAGTCGGTTGAAGTACTGACCGCAGAACAAAAAAAAATATCTCCCTGGGGTATATGGAACGATACTTTATTGATAGAAAATTTAGAGAATAATTGGAGGTTGGAAAGTTGGGCTTAATGCGATAATAAGTCAATCTCGGTTATGTTCCAAATTGGCGCTTTTGTAAATTTATTATAAGTATAACTTGATTATCAATGGATTATAAAAAGGACGGGCCTTATAATAAAGGCCTGTCCTTGTCTATCGCCTTTTTGGTAGCTTTTTAGAGACCATTAAATGAGGCTTTGGCATTGCATGGTGTTCCAAATTGGCGCTTGACATTCATCTCGTAAAAGTTCTTTGAAATCCTAATGGTATTCCCGACGCCAACGGTATCAAATTACAAAAAACGGTTACCGACGGAAGTTCTGTGACAACCGATTATGCAGGTAATTTTGTGTATGAAGGTGGAAATCTGCAGTTCCTTAACCACCCCGAGGGCTACATTGAGCCGGACGGATCCGGAGGGTACGACTATATCTACCAGTACAAGGACCATCTGGGGAATATCCGTTTGTCCTTTGCGGACGATGACGGAGATGGTAGTGTAGCTACTTCCGAGATCCGGGAAGAGAACAACTATTATCCTTTCGGGCTAAAGCACATGGGGTACAATGGTGTGGTAAACGGCCGCAACCACAAGTACGGTTATGGCGGGAAGGAAGAGCAGGATGAATTGGACCTTGCATGGCTTGATATTACGGCCAGGAACTACGATCCGGCCTTGGGTAGGTGGATGAACATCGATCCCTTGGCGGATCAGATGCGTAGGCATTCACCCTACAACTATGCCTTTGACAACCCGATCTACTTTATCGATCCAGAGGGTTATGTCACCCCGAGCGCAGTCGAGGGGTATGACTATGTCTACCAATATCTGGACCATTTAGGCAACGTGCGGTTGAGCTATACGGATGACAACGGCCAGTTGGAGATTGTGGAGGAGAACAATTACTATCCCTATGGGTTGAAACATCAGGGATATAATGATGTCATTTCACCCAATGGAAATAGCACGGCGCAGAAATGGAAGTTCCAAGGGGTAGAGTTAGAGGAATCATTAGGTCTTGATTTTTATGAAATGGACTTTAGGAACTATAATCCAGCCATTGGAAGGTTTATATCCATTGACCCCCTAGCGGAAGAACGAGATTGGCTGACACCGTACAACTTTGTACAGAATAATCCGATTTTGAGGGTAGACCCATCAGGTCTATTGGATGACTATGGACTAGACACAGAAACTGGATCATTAGTTCTTTTAAAGGAGACTAATGATGATACGGATACTATTTATACAGGTACTTGGGAACAAAATGATGATGGTGAAGCTGAATTCAAAAAAGACGGTGACAGAAAGACTTTTTCTAAGGAGGCTAGTAATATAAAGGATGTTGCTGGAGAGTTGGATGAAGACGGCATTGCTGAAAACGATATTCAAAATGAAGGTTTGGTATTTAACGAAGGTTTTGAACAAGAAGGCCTAGAGGTTATGGAGTTTATTTCTTTTAGTTCTGAAATAGAACTAAGTGCATGGGAATTTGATACTCCAGAAGTTGAGGGTACTGGATTGGCCATATCTCCATGGTTAGGGAATACTTCCTCTTCTTCAAAAGATGTGGTAGGTCCAAGAAACAGCTCCGAAGTAAAGGATGCGTTCACAGGAAATGTTCTGGGAAGCAAGGTTGCAAAGGTACACACCCATCCAGGTGACCGCAATAATCCTAACTTGGGGTATGGACGTCCTAGTCCTGAAGACAAAACGAACAGAAACAGAGGGGTAAATTCAAAATATCCTCACTTCATAAATTCGCGATATGATGGTTGGAAAGAGTATTAGAAAATGTATATTGGCAACTGTAGTTCCAATGGTGGTGTTTTTTGCCTCTTGTAAAGAGGAACAGTGTGCATTGGATATTTATAGCACGACACATGGGTATATAGATTATTTCAAGAGTAATTATGATTTAAGAGAAATAAACTATTTGGTTAAAGTAACTATCGATTCTTCAAATCAAGATTATTTGGGTTATAGAATCAACGCTTTTTCGTCATTAATGGAAAAAGAAGACGACGTACCGAGTGATTTTGACATTTACTCGGAATTTAGAATAACGTTTCATTTTAAAAAATTGGGGAAATCTGAAAAATTTAAAATGAAAAGAAACTTGGTTGAGAACGGTTTTTATACGTTTGACAATTTACTTATAGACTCCAATTACCCGGAGTGGGTTGTTTTAGAAAATAAAGAGACCAAGTGTTTAAGATTAATAAAGGATGCTTCCTACATGACTTTAGACGAACTAATTAGTTCGTCTAAAGTTCCAAAATCAAAATAATTGTAAAAATTTATACTAGTAAAAAGGTCCCCCGCACGTGGCTTTCATGGTAGTTTTGTTGCTAGTGTTAGCTTTATTAAAAAAGTCAATACGGATAAAGGTTCCTTTGTTAAGATACGCGTAGTAATAAGGGACCATATGACAGCGACTTCAGGTACCAGACTTTCGGCCACAGCAGGTGGGTACGATATAGAAGACCCCACTGCAGTATATCCTAAACCAAATCCTTATGGGCCCAAAGGTCAATTCAGAACGATTAACGTTAACTATAATATGGAGGTTTGGAAATTTATACAAAACTGATTCACATATGAAACGCTTTATTAAAGTAATTACCTTTTCAGTTCTTCTTTTTACTAACATATCTTGTTGGAAGCAGTTAAGACCCGATAAAATCACTAAGGACTTTTATGGAAACTATATATTCCAATACCCCTCATATGAGACGGAAGTTTTGACCATTAATAGAGACAATACTTTTAAACAACAAATTTTTAAGGACGAATCTAGCTTTAGAATAGGAGTAAGTCCCATTTTGAAAAATACAGGTAAATGGTCAGAAGAACCAGATAATACTCTCAGATTTTCCAACTGGCTAAATTATAGTTTTATGTTCCAGGTTGACAGTATCTTGGATAAACCGGATAAAAGTCTATTGCCGAGCGTAATATGGAAAAAGTCAAGAAATGGGTATAGGGAAAAGATTTACATATACTATGAAACAGGATTTGTTTTTGAAAAGGATACTGTTCAATAACTATCCTTAGTGATTAACGGTAGCTTTTCCGAATAGAAAATTTTGTGAGCTTTAGAATTGTATTTCGTTTATCAATGGATTAAAAAATGACGGGTCCTGCAATCAGGGCCTGTCTTGGTTCCCCGCTCCCGCCAGTCTGTGACTGGTGGTCAAATTGCTTTCTTCCACTGCTCAAAGCAGTCTACCGTAGATTTGTAAGAACTGTAATCAAATTCCATGGCTTTCGTATTTTTAACGTATGAGTAGAAATTATAAATTCCATAATCCTTCGGCTGCTTATTTTGTTTCCTTTGCCACGATCCATTGGATCGATGTCTTTACGAGACAGGAGTATTTCAAGATACTGGCGGAGAGTATCAATCATTGTAGAAAGGAAAAAGGGATGGGATGGAACTATATGCCTATTGTTTTATGCCAAGCCATGTCCATTTTGTTTTTCGTTCCGAGAACGAGGACCCCTCCGGGGTATTACGTGATTTTAAGAAACATACTTCAAAAAAGGTTGTAAAGGCGATTGAAGGGAATCCACAAGAAAGTAGAAGGGAATGGCTTTTACAAATGTTCGAAAGAGCGGGCAAGAAAAAGGGCAATGTTTCGAAGTATCAATTTTGGCAACACCATAACAGACCCATTGAATTATGGAGTACTAAGGTCATCAAACAAAAAATCGATTATATCCACAACAACCCCGTGGAATCAGGTTTTGTTACCGAGCCTACAGAATGGAAATACAGTAGTGCCAGAAACTTTGCCGAGGATAAAACCGTTTTGGAAATAGGTGATATTGGTTTTTTGGGATAGCGGTTATGTTCGTTTATCGTATGAGGTGCGCCACCAGTTATAAACTGGCGGTAGCGAGGGGCCAATTTGAGGAAACAACCTTCAAATCTTAATCTGCGTATGGTACCAACAATTTATTTTAAAAGATAATGAGAAAATTAATTCATTTAGGTGTTGTTTGCTTGTTGTATTCTTGTGGAGCATCAAAGATTTTACAATCTGATATGGCGGGAGAATTTTATAAAAAGCAGACTGCAAACAAAACTATTAGTGTTAGCTATAGTCTAAACTTAAGGCCTGATAATACTTTTGTGTTCTCCATAAAGTCTCAAGATGCTAACCCTAAATGTGAAGGCTCTTGGGAGCTGAACTGGCAAAGCGTATACCTAAAATGTAATGAGTCAGATGATATTGGAGAAATATTATCCTCAGGGAATATGCCAGATAAAGAACATAAACTTGAAGTGATAAACAGAAACAGGATAAAGTTTAAAAACGTTGTACTTACTAGAAGATAGTATGGGTAGTGTCCTAAAGTAGCACCTTAACAAATTCTCTAAAGGTGTATACTGATTATCAATGAATCATAAAAAAGATGGGCCTTGTAATCAAGGCCTATTCTGGTTATCGCCTTTTTTGATAGGTTTTTCTGGCCCATTAAACAAGGCCTTGGAACTGAAAAGTGTTCCATTGGCGCTTGGCATAAAAACTTTTAGAACAAAATAAAAGATTAATATGGGTTTAAAAAGAGCATTAACAATAATAATTATTGGATTAATTCTAATATCAATTAGTTATGTTGTTAAAACTGAAAACGATAGCATTCTAGGTAATTGGAAAAGTATTGAATCTGATGACAGTTCTGAGATTCATACTGAACTCTTCATTGATGACGAAACAATTAATGTTTTTTCGGAAGAGGTTAACGAGATAATATTTTCCAATTATTATCGAATAGCTGAAGGAAAATTGTTCGTCCTTGAAGAGAACAAAAAGGATACAATCTTTAGTTTTGAGTTTATTGTTTCAGGAAATAGTTTAAAAATATCCGGTGGTAAAATGAGTTCAGAATACACAAAAATTTTACAGGGTAAAACTATGGAGGATTATATAAATGATAATATCACCAAGGCTGATTATATCAAAGAGTTTAACAAACGAAAACTTATTGGTGTTGAAGAATAAGAGATAATGTAATGCTGTGACCCTAATCTGTGAGGTTTTAATTGTGTGCTGGACATAACCGGGAAATTGAAAGACTAGGGAAGGATAATGTTCCAAATTGGCATGTTGTGAATTTTCTAGAAGTGTAAGATAATAATTAATGCATTACAAAAGGAACAGGCCTTTATTCCAAGGCCTGTTCTGGTTTATTACTCTTTTTATAGCTTTTTAAGGCAGATTGCAAAAGGTTTTGGAAGCGAATAAGGTTCCAAATTGACACTGCTCAAAATTGTTGGCGCAATCTATAAGCCCTTTATAGCGGTTCTTATTCTAATATAAAGGTTACGCAGGGTTTTTCATAGTTCGTCATTTTCGTGACCTCCCATCGAAATCCCTTGCATTTCATCTAAAACCAATTCGTTTTGTAGTATTTTACCCACTATTTTTGTACTTTTATAGCAATTTAGTACTAAAACCAAACCTTGCCTTGAAAAACGTATTCCCCCTGGTTTTTTTCCTAGTTTTTTCATTCGTTTTAAACGCCCAGAAAGAAACCGCCATTTGGTATTTTGGCCACAATGCGGGGCTGGATTTTAATAGCGGGGCCCCTGTGGCCTTAACGGATGGGGCGTTGGACACTGAGGAAGGCTGCGCTACCATATCGGACCCTAATGGCAACATTCTGTTCTATACCGATGGAACCCATGTATGGAACCGTAATCATCAGGTAATGCCCAATGGCAATGGTCTAATGGGGGATTTTTCCAGTACCCAATCGGCTATAATAGTACCCCGGCCAGGTTCTTCTACCTTGTTCTACATTTTTACGGTGGATGATGTTGGCGGTGCGGACGGATTGATGTACTCCGAGGTGGATATGAACCTTAATGGTGGTTTGGGCGATGTTACAGCGGTAAAGAATGTACAGCTCAGGAGTAGGGTAGCCGAAAAATTGACCGCTGTTGAGCATGCCAACGGTAGGGATATCTGGGTATTGGCCCATGAACGGTGGAGCGATACCTATATGGCCTACTTGGTCACGGATATGGGCGTCTCCGCAACCCCGGTCAATACGAATATTGGCGTAGATCTTTCCCAAGCCTATTTACGAGATCAGGCCCTGGGTTATCTAAAGGCATCTCCGGACGGGTCCAAAATAGGTTCCTGCAACTATTACAATACCGTGGAGGTCTTTGATTTCAACAGTGCAACTGGTGTCTTGAGCAACTTGAGAATTGCGGCCGATGATCCTGATGGCGATTACTACGGACTCGAATTCTCGCCGGATAGTCGAATGCTTTATATAACCGATATCTACGGCAGTCTATATCAATATGATACGGAAAGTGCCGATTTGAGGTCAAGCGAAGTACTTATTTATCAACAAATTGGCGATTTTACTGGAGGGCTTCAATTGGCCCTGGATGGAAAAATTTATATGACCCATCGCAATGAGACCCATTTAAGTGTTATCGAGGCGCCCAACAATCCTGGTTTGGCTTGTAGTTTTGTAAAGTTTGCCGTAGACCTCAATGGGAGATTATCGCATTATGGACTTCCTCCTTTTATCCAATCGTTCTTCCTGGTATCCTTTGAGGTGAATCAATTTTGTTCCGGTTCACCTACAGATTTCAAACTAAATTTTACGGAGCCTATTCTCTCGGTAACCTGGGATTTTGGAGATGGCAATACCTCTACGGAGGAAAGTCCATCCCATATATACGTCAACTCAGGAAGCTATACCGTTAACGCAACGGTCACCTCGGCCTCCGGGACCAGAATTGAGTCGGAAGTAATTACCATCTATGAAACACCAACGGCTAACCCGGCGGCGGACTACGAGGTCTGTAGCTTGGCCGCGAATTACGAATTCGACCTGTCCACAAAGGATGCGGAGGTTTTGGGCGCACAGCCCGCTACGGACTTTACGGTGGCCTACTACCCAAGCTTTGCGGACGCCCAAGGCGGGACAAACCCTTTGCCGACGATGTATGTGAACACAGATCCCGTAGAGACCATCTTCGCCCGTATCTCGAACAATGGCAATACCGCCTGTTACGATATAACAAGCTTCGATCTCGTGGTAAAACAGGCCCCGGTACTGCATCCGGTAACCGATCGGACGGTCTGCGATACGGACACGGACGGGCTTTTTGACTTCGACCTCTCCACCAAGGACAATGAGGTACTGGACGGACAGGATCCGGCCGATTTCTCGGTAAGCTACCATACTACCCAAGCAGATGCCGATAACGC
>NZ_RBCJ01000006.1 GCF_003626755.1 Ulvibacterium marinum | reverse complement strand
TTCGGTGTAGTTCTTTCTGCCTTGCATACCATAAGTTACCCATTTCCCAACGCTTATGAAAGCAAGAACTGATGCAAATCAGAGTTGTGCAACGGCCACGTTCGTTTTATAATACTTTGATATAATGGGGTACAGTTTTCTGATAGACGGCTATGGTATTATTGAATTAGGACTGAACCAAAACAGGTAAGTCTTAATTATCATATGACCTTCATCTTTTATATTCGTAGCATTGCTTCCTGCACTATCAGTTTCCTTTTTTAGTCAATTTAATTTTCTCGCATTTAAAGAATCTGTAGTTAATTTAGACTGCTCAACAGCTTAAGTAAAATTTTTATTTGGGAGTGTTTTTTAGATTTTCCTTGTGCATTTTAATTTCTTTATCCGATAGATTTAGAAATTTAGCGGCATTGTCATAAAGGATATCCTCTTTTTGCTCAAGTGTAAGAAATTCGACATTGTTGATTGATTCAATACCAACTCTGATTAGTTGAGGCCATGACATTTGATCACTACCAAACATTATTCTGTCTCCAAAACCTGCATTTATTAGAGATTTAAGATAGGTGTTTAACTCCTCTTGAGGTAATATCCAGTTAACGACGGAAACATCAATGTATACATTTGGATGTGCATACATCAATGCTTTTAAATCCTCAATATATGGCCAAGCTCCATGCATTATATAAACTTTCACATTTGGATATTTTACTAGAACATTTTCTAGTTGTAGCGGGTTTGCATTGTAGGTACGCATGCCCCCCAGAAATTCTGGCATGAGGTGGAACCCATAATTTGGACCACCTGGTAGAATGTGAAACCCAACAGGAATGTTTAGTTCCTCAGCCAATTTAAAATAGGGTAATATCGATTCGTCATCCGCCAAAGTCCCTTCATAAAAAGGTGACATTTCTGCTATTACGTGGAGTTTACCTTCTCGATATTGATTTCTCAACTCGTCGATTCCTTTATTTGCATCAGCAATGAGAATGGTTTCTGGTGCATCATCGAACCACATTTGACCACTGGTTACGATAGCTTTCACAATGCCGTTATTTTGGAACGATTCTAACGTTTTTTCTTTTTGTTCTATACTTGAACTCACACCTTTATAGGTTCTTCCACGCAGTGTAGGCGGATGGTTCATGCCGAGCATTGGGTTTCCATCAGTGAAGGCATGAATGTGCATGTCAATAATTGGCCCGTTATAATGTTCTGAATTTTTATCTGCAAGTGATGTCGTTTTGTTCTTGGTTTGATTATTACAAGAGATTAATAAAAAAAGAATAGTCAGAAAAGTCCAAAATTGTGTTTTCATAATATTTTTGATAACTATTGCTTTTCAGCATTAAAAGTACCACTGTTACCACTCCCTGCACTCCACGAACCGCTTAGCTTTGTTTTAGAATAAGGGGCATCAAAAGTTACCGAAGTACCATCACACCTATCATTGCCACTGGCTTTGAACCGATTAGACTTCACTTTCCACTTAGCGTCCATAGGGCAATACAACGAGGTAGATCCTTCCGCAGACATATCACCATTGCTTTCTAACACCATGGTCATATCTGCATCACCAAAACTCCCACTCACTGTACCCTCCCAAGTGCCTACTAGGGCGGGATCAATGACGTCTACCTGTTCTTCGATTACCGGTTCCACAGTATCGTCGCTTTTGGAACAGGATATAATGATTAAAAATACGGCTAGACAGGCTAAATACGAATGTAATATTTGATTTATTTTCATAATAAAACATTTTATAGTTTTATGATTATAAGTGAATCAAGGCATTCGGGGAAGTATTTTAAAAAAGGATAAACAACCAAGTAAATAGATGGCTCCTTATTAAAATAATTTGCATTTTCTAATACATTTTAAAGAATGTAGTAATTTTTACCTAATCAAAAATATCGCAAGCTTCTGAAACAAAATTGTAAAAATCGGTACTATTTGACCTAATATTTAAAAAATGACTAGGAGAAACACCTGAAAAGTGCTTAAAGTCCTTAATAAAGTGAGGTTGATCAAAATAGCCAAAATCTGTAGCAATTGCTGTTAATTTGTCTTCAGGAGATTTTAACATTTGGCTTGCAGCATTATTAAATCTTACCATTTTGGAATAATACTTAGGACTCATCCCAATATGTTGGCTAAACATTTTCCGCAATCCTCTAGAAGAAAGACATAAAACAGAACTTAACTTATCCATGTTATTTAAACCCTCATCAGTCATAATACGTATTGCAAAGGGTAATCTAGGATTAATAGATTTAGGTCTTAATTGCTGAAACACAAAATCCTCTAAAATTTGAAATCTTTGAGTTATATCATCGTTTTCATGTAATTTATCATGCAACATTTCAATTTGGCTAGCCTTGAACAAAACATCACTTGGTAGGTTGGCATTTTTTATTTCCCTCATTGGAATGCCTAATAAATGATGTAATCCAAAAGGGTTTAACTGAATACTTATTATTTTGAAATTTTTAGTTCTTTTTAGGGCCAATGTTTTAGTACAGGCAGCAGAAATAAATGATTTGTTTTTTGAGTTGTTCGTATGAAGAAGATCATCACCAAGAGAAATAGCAATATTAGCTGTAGCGTTGGGAAAAATACCTAACCAATTGTCAATTAGCTTATCTGTATCAAATTCACTATAACTGAAAAAATTTACAATTTGTCTTACCAGTGGATTTTTTGGAAAGTATATTTTTTGAATCATAGTTAATGATTTTGAACAATACTCATTAGAGTTTCATAAAAATAGAAGTTTAATGAACTGCATCCTAACGACATTTCATAAATGACCATTAATATGACCAGAAGTTCAAATAGCATTATGGAAAAATTACAAATACTTTGTAATTGTCTGGTTCTATGAAAAGAATAAAAGTTGACTTTATTATTATTGGATAATCCCGTGAAACGGCCATTTGACGAATCCGGTTTAGAAAATCTATGGGTCTTAAAAATTGTTGCTTTGATGATACCATTTTAAGTCGGGACGATTTCTTAAATGGTTGTTTCACAACCCATGTTCAGGCCAAATGATAAGTAGAGTATTAATTTTCAAAAAAAAAGCGATTCGTGCTTTAAATAGACGAATCGCTTTTGTTCTATGTTCTTGATTGGCTATGCCATGCTTCTCGCCAATGACCCGTAACTTACGTCAAACACCTCTCCAGTGACCTTGTTTGTAGCGTCCGATACAAAAAGGGTAATGGCCTTGGCAACATCTTCAGGCTCCAGATGGCCAACCGGTATGGGATTACCTGATTTCAAAGTTTCGGAAACACTATCAAAGGTTGCATCCGGATTGTTAGGCATCATTTTCCCCAATACATAGGGATTATCGGCCAATTTGGTGCGAACCAATCCCGGGGCCACCACATTGCACGTAATATTATCCTTGCCATAGGTAAGGGCAGCACTTTTGGCAAAACCGATGACCGCCCATTTGGTAGAAGCATAGACGGGGAAAAGTTCATTTCCCATACGGCCCAGTGCTGAGGATAAGAATACCATTCTTCCTGATTTTTGTTGCTTCATGAAGGGGGCGGCAACCTGAGTGGTCTTGATTATACCGGCGACATTTATATCGTAGACGACGTCTATCTCTTTTGAGCTGAATTCTTCAATAGCTCCAACCTGGGTCACCCCTGCGTTTGCCACGAGAATATCCAAACTTCCGAAGGTGTCGACCGTTCTTTGCATCGCGCTCTTTAGGTCATCAATGTTTCTAACATCACCCTTGATGGCCAAACATTTCACGTTCAGGGATTCTATTTTTTTCTTGGCACTTGCCAAATCACTTTCTGAGGACAGTTTATAGCCCACATGGGGAATGTCTTCTGTGGCAATGTCGAAAAGGACAATGTTGATTCCCGCCTTGGCAAGTTCTACGGCGGCAGCGAGACCTATTCCCCTTGCGCCCCCAGTAATAAAAGCGGTCTTTGCTGTCAATTGTGAGTTGAATAATTTTCTGTTTTCTTCCTGCGCTGTCAGGGTATTCGCCCCAAACAATGTCGAAGCTGCCACGCCAGTTGCACCCAAAGTACCTTTCTTTAAAATTTCCCTGCGGCTCATTTTCTTCATGCTTTTCATCTTGTTACTTTTTATAGTCTTTGTTAATCCCATTTGGAAACTATGTCCGATGGTAGGTAATCTCTGTATATTGTTTCGTTCGTAAAAGGCGCGTTTCCAAAATGATAGCCCTCACTTTTTATTTCATTTTTTCTCTTATCGCTCAACAGGAAACCAATGCCCAAAGGATTGTTCTTGAGATATCTGGCAACCATTGAATTCGAAGAGCTATGTATTTGTTTTGTATTTGGAGTAAATGATATTCCCGTTGCTATCATCTTATTATTTTTTAGTGTTACTAATTTTTGGTTCAACTTTTGTTTGGGTACCCCGTCTATTTTAAAGTAGGAGCTGCTTCCATAGGATTTAGGCCATTGGCCGCCCAGGCAAAAGCTTGATTTTGGTTCAAGTCGTTCAGTTGCTGCATTTGACTTTGTGGAATGGCAAAATCAAAAAGGTCAATGTTTTCTTTGATACGCTCCGGTTTTGTACTTCTAGTAAGTACGCTGTACCCGTTTTGTAATCCCCATCTTAGCAGGAGTTTGGCCTCGGAGACATTCAATTCATTTGCAACCTCCTTGATGATAGACTGTGCATCCTGTTTTTTTTCGGCCAATACTTCACCTCCCTGGCCTTCGGCAGTTCTCCAGGTGGAAAGTGGGGCCAGCGAACTGTACGCGGTGGACGCAATGGAATGTTTATTTAGAAACTGGGTCAGTTCTGGCTGCGTACAAAGGGGGTGGAACTCAATTTGATTGATCTCCGGTTTTTCCAGACCTGCTTCCAAAATCTCATTGATGGCCTCTTCGTTATAGTTGGATACCCCAATATGCTTGGTCAGTCCCTGTTTTTTCAATTCAATCAAGGCTCTCCATTGTTCCAATCGCAATGACGCAAGTGGGGCGTGGATAAGATAAAGGTCAACATAGTCGACCTGGAGTTCCTTTAATTGGTTTTTCAGGGTGGCAATGGTGGATTCATACGTTTTTTCCTGAACACCCCACTCTGTGTTTCCAGGGAAAAGCTTGGTGGTCAAAAAAATCTCTTCCCTTGCAATACCGGACTTTTTAATGGCATTACCGGTTCCTTTTTCATTGTTGTAGCCTTCGGCCGAATCTATATGTCTGTACCCGGCCCTCAATGCTTCTGCCATACTAGATTCCGCTTCTTCGGTCGATAGTTGGTAGGTGCCAAATCCAACAAGTGGCATATTGATTCTGTTTCTTGATGTACTACTTAATTCAGTCATTTTTTTTCGTTTTTATTGTTTGTAATTATTTGATACAAAGGTGCTGAGGAACTAGGGCTGTTCACGAACCCAGTCCAAACGAAAACTGACCAATTTCAAAGATTACGGACTCTTATGGGCGGCCCTGAAGGCTCTCGGGGATAGTTTTGTGTTCTTTTTGAAGAATCTACTGAAGTGCGTAGGCTCACTATAGCCCAACAAATAGGATATCTCTTTCAAGGATAGGGAAGAATCCACCAAAAGGGATTTGGATACGGAAAGGGTGCGTTGGGATATCCAATCACTGAGCGTCCTGCCTGTTTTATTCTTTAGGACGGAATTAAGGTAGTTGGGATGAAGGTTGAGTCGTTCGGCGAAGTATTGGGCCTGTAGATTTACCTGGCCCTGCTTGTCGCCCAATATTTTTTTGAATTCGGATTCCAGTGTTCTTTTAAACGACTTGACGATTCTAGAGTTGTGTTCCCCTTCAACAAGGGGATTGTAGTTGGCCCAAAACCATTCTTTGATTTTCATCAGTAATACCAATATCATATTGCCAATGATTTTATCCTTGTATTTGGAATTATTCTTGAACTCAAAACCAACCTGATCAAAAAGCATTTCCAATTCCTTGAACTCGGTTTCGGTCTGTTCGTTGGGGGGCACGATCTCAGCCAAAAGAAAGGGAAACTCATTATAGATCTGTGGATGTACGTTCTCCTGAAGGAATTTTTCCGTTAACATAATAATTTGGGCTTCTTTTGAGGAGAACAGTTCGTAGGACTTGATATGTCCCGGGTTGGTGAAATAGATAGATCTGTTCCCAAATGGGAAAGTGTTGTCGCCAAGATTATATTCGCCTGAACCTTCTTTGGTCAGGATAAAGGAAAAATACTCTGCCCTTAGAACCGGGGACTTAAAGGGGATTTCCGGGTGGATATCAGGAACGCTCAGAATCGTGAAGTTGATTTCATCGTCCACAGGCATACTCAATGTTTGATATAAATCGTTTATGGTATGACGGTGAATTTTTTCCAAATGAACAAGTCGCTTAAATCAAATCTATAAAGTGAATCGCTTTACGTTTATGTAAACTTACGCCCATTAAGAACAATGTATAAAAAATCATTGAGAAAAGCTTCAGAAAAATGGTTTTATCAAACAGCCGTGGCCGTTGCAGAAGTGCTCTTTACATAAGATATCGACCCGATTAGGTTGTTTTTACCGAGCGATTAGGAGAACCGGTCTCGGTCGGATATGCCGGTAAAAAGTGGTCAGGTGGCCTTGAAAATGCCAATGGAGGGTCTCCTTCCTCCTTTCTTAAGGTACTTTTTCAGGTTGAAGGCGATTGCCGCCATGAGCATGACCTTATGGGCACCGGCCTTGCCCAGTACGCCTATTTTTCTCAGGCCGTAGAACTGGGTCAGGCTGCCGAAAACGGGTTCCACCGTACTTTTTCTGAGTCTTTTCATTTGTCTGCCCCTTTCGCTGTGCTGTCGGGCGTAGGCCCTCAGGTACGGTTCGTCATATATCGTTCTGGTGATACTTTTGCATTTCTTTTTTGGCGCACATTGGGGTTTCATGGGGCAGGCCTTGCAGTCCCTTGTGCCGCCCAGTAGTTTTTCAGTACGGTACCGTCCTTGTTGGTACCGGACCCCTTGAAGGGCAGCGGCCTGTCCATCGGGCAACGGTACCCGTCCCTTTCCCTGTCGTAGGGGAAACCCTCTATTTCGGGTTTATATTTCCCGAAGACGGGTATCCATCCCGTAAGCTTCCTTTGTTCGAGAAAATCGTAGTCGGGCCGTTGGAATATCCTGTGTCCGCCAACAGATCAGTCATTATAAGCTCGTTCCGCCCTAAACGGTTCTGGACTTGCAGGCCGATACTCTTCAAGTATTGGCTGTCCCTACCGTCGGCAAAGTCCGCCTGGATATGGGAGATGACTCCTTCCGCGGTATCCACCCACCATACTGCAGCGGTAGTCGGGCTTTCCGGCCTTGCCCGGTTTTACCGATATGCGGGCATCCGGGTCATGGGGGTTGTAGTGCGTCTTGTTGCCCGGCAGGCGTGCTTTCTTGTGTGACGCGCCGACCAGTTGTACCGGACCCTCCCTCAGGTTTCGGTGGTGCTTTTCCACGCGCTTCAGCTCGTGTTCGGGAGCGGTAATATGTGCAGGGGAAACGGTCTTTGCCCGCCTTTGTTCGGTTGCCCCGTTTTCTTCCGATACTTTTTTCAAGTGGTCGTCCATGGGGGTGGCGGGCATTTTCGGCACCACGCTTTCCATGGATGCGCCTGCCTGCCGGCTCTTAGGCAGGTTCTCAAGGTATCCGGTGATCAACAGCTTGAAGAAGACCACGGGGTCGATCGAGGGGTTACCGGTACTTCCATATAGTTCCTTCGTGTCCCGGTAAAGAAAACGCAGGTCGAGCGTTTCGCGGAGCCTTCTGTAAAGGTTGTCCTTGGGAACACGGTCCGACAGCCTGAAGCTCAGGAACAGTTTTTCGGTATAGTTCTTTCTACCTTGCATACCATAAGTTACCCATTTCCCAACGCTTATGAAAGCAAGAATTGATGAATATCAGAGTTGTGCAACAGCCACGAACGTTTCTTGAGAATTTATCCTCTCTGCGCAATCAGTCCTATTAACTCGCCGTTTTAAAGTATTTTCCCAATTTGAAATGAAAAAACATCTTAATCCTCAATCCAAACAGGGCTAATCCAAGCCATCACATCCCTATTTTCCTTGGTTTTTTTCTGCTTGAACCCTGACATAATACGTTTTTGTATGTGCCGAACTTTAGGCCATGGGTCTCTCTAAAAATAGCCTCACTGCTATGATTATTCAAGAAGCAAAAAATGATAACGTGACTTCCTAATTTTTAAAATAGTCCTCCAATATTTTAGTCAAAGAATCCCTTACCGATAGGTATTCCTTCGCATATGCAACGTTATTGTTTTCATGAGGGTCGATTTGACGATCGTAAAGTTCATAAAATGTGCTATCGGCTAGCTTCCTCCTGTTGATTCTGTAATTGTCCGTTCGTATACTCTGTTGGTTTCCGTTTTTCCCATAAACAGAAAGTGATGATCCAGTATCTTTCGCATTGAAATTGTTTAGAATTGGAACCAAGCTATGGCCATCCAAATCATCAGGTGCTTCAAGGCTACATAAATCTGCCAAAGTTGGATATAGGTCGACCAATTCTACAATTTTTGACGTTCTTCGTCCGTTGCCGAAATGTTCGGGAGTGGAAATAATCAGCGGTACCCTTGTCGCCATTTCGAAATTGCTGTGCTTTTTGCACCAAAGATTATGCTCCCCAATTTGATATCCATGGTCACCGAGTATAACCACAATCGTATTGCCGGTAAGGTTCAGTTTATCCAATCGATCGATAAGAAGCCCTATTTGGGCATCGATATAGCTAATGGAGGCGAGATATCCGTGTAGTAGATCCTTTTTTAGCTCTTCATCAAACGGACCTTCATTTGGAATATTTACATTGCTCCTTAGTTCTGCGGAGGTTGGTAGTAAGTTTACGGGAACTCCTTTTGGGGCATATTGGTTTTCGGGCAGAACGAGTTCTTCACGATTATACAGGTCCCAATATTTTTTTGGGGCAACAAAGGGCAAATGGGGATTATAAAAACCTACTGCCATAAAGAATGGTTTCTCCTTGAAATCATCGAGATAGTGTAGTGCCTGTTGGGCGGTTTCCCCATCGGCAAGTAGGCTATCCGCAATAACGGGAGCCTCATAAGCCAGTGATCTTGGAATATTGTTATAACCAATTGGCCCTTTCCGCAGGCAAAGTTGCTTGTTCACCTGATATATGGAATCCCCTAGTGGGCCCCAAACACTTTTTTTTGGCAACCATAAAGGAATGCTCCACGACTCCGGGTCATTCCTGTTTCCGAACAAGGTAGGGTCAAATCCGACCAGATGAAATACTTTGTAGAGACCAGCGGAGGTGTACCCATTATTCTTAAAGAGTTGCGGCAATGTCACAACATCAGGCTTTGCGTCGCGAATGTGGTCATTGATTACATAGGCCCCCGTGGTTTGGGGATAATATCCGGAAAGGAAAGAGGATCGGGAAGGGCCACAAAGTGGTGCTTGACAGTAGGCTCGGTCAAATACTATTGCGTTGTTTGCCAACTTGTCGATATTGGGTGTTTTCACTAAAGAATCGCCATAGATGCCCAATTGAGGTCGTAAATCATCAATGGTGATAAATAGAACATTAAACTTTTTATCCTCCTTTTCTATGACGTTCCTTTTGCATGAAAATAGAACTACAAAAAAAGTTGATAACAAGATTATTTTTTTCATGGTGGTCGATTTATAATTTGTGCTTTACTGTTTTGGAATTCCATAAGCCCTCCGTAACAAATGCTTTCTTCGGAGCCATTTCCCTCCAATTTATTTCCAAACTGATTGTTTTTTGCTCTCTAGGCTCCATCCAAAAAAAATTGTACGAGACCCTGAACAAACGTTTTCCTCCCTTGACGTTCAATTGGGTCATAAAGGCAGGGTGTTTTCCCGTATCCTCGACCTTGATTTTAACGTTTGAGATTGCCCCTTCGCTTTTACCGGACTCCAATAGATTTGTCCTGGTTTCGGAAACTAATTTGTCATCCCCATCTTTCATCTTTAAGGTATTGATCATTGTGTAGTGATTTTAATGGAAAACATGCCGGAACGCTGCTCTTTTGGGCGAAGCAGTTCAATGCCCTCTTTTTCGAATAGATTTTGGGAGGAATCCAATGAATCAGGCAGTCCCCACCATGGTTCAATACATACAAAATTGGATCTCTTAAAAGGCCAGGACCACAGGGCGAAATAGGGAGCATCGCAAACATCGACCAAAATCTGTTCGCTTGGGTTTCGGCTACCAAACAGCACAGTATGTATATCGGCATGCTTAAAAACCAAGGCCCTATTGGAAAATAACGAATCTGACAGATACAGCCTGCCATTTCTTAAATGAAGCATTGTTTTTTTCGAAGCTTGCAATCCGTTCTCCAGATAATAGCGCTCCAAAGGTTTATCGGAACCAAAATCAAAGTATAGCTCACTTATCGCATGACCTTCTTCGCCTAAGTATCGGAATCCGGGATGAAAACCAATGGAAAAAGGCATCTTGACCTTACCTTTGTTTTTGACATTGAAGTACGTTTTAAGCTTAGAATCCTCCAATTTATAGGCAATTTCCAGTTCAAACTGAAAGGGATACGCCTTCAGGGTTCGTGTGTTGGATGTCAATCGCATCACCAAGCTATCCGTATCCCAGTAGATGCGTTTAAAAAATTCGTCCTTGGCAAAACCATGGGGCTTAAGGGTATGCTCCTTATTGGCAATCCTATAGGTATCCCGTTTTAATTTTCCAACTATTGGAAATAAGATAGGAGCCTGATCTTTCCATGTCCGGGAATCACCCTGCCATAAGAATTCTTTCCCAGTAGCGGTGGATTTTAGGCTCGTCAATTCAGCTCCCTTCGCATTTACCGTTACGGTCAAGTGTTTGTTCTTTATAAGGTATGTTCCATTTTTTGAAGTCCCTAAACCAAGGACTAAGAATAAAACAACGACTATGTATTGAAAGAGCGCCAAACTTGGTAATTTAAAACCTTTTTGTTTTTGTTTTGGCATTCCAAGCGCCAACGGTTAGGGCAGCCCGAGTGGGAGCCTCTTCCCTCCACTTTATATGGATGTCCAAAACCTTTTCCTCCCCAGGCTCCATCCAAAAGAAATTATCCGATGCCCTGAACAGGCGTTTTCCTCCCTTGACGTTCACCTGGGTCATAAAGGCTGCGTGTTTTCCCGTATTCTCGATCTTTATTTTAACACTGGAGATTGCCCCATCGGTTTTACCGGACTCCAAAACCGTCAGTGCTAAATTTGTGGTGGTTTTGGAAACTATAGGTTTTAACCAGGGACCCTGGTCCAACGTTGGCCAATCCATAGGTTCGGAAGTATAGTTCTCGTAATATTCAGAATCTTCCATTTGGGGAATGGTCCTGGGCCAGTAGACCGATCGGGAAACCAATTTGTCGTCCCCATCTTTCATCTCCAACAGGACAAAAAAGTATTGTGAGGTGAAATCTTTCGGAATGTTAAAACTTTCCATCTGATATGGGGATACGGAAGGGCCCGGAGAAACTTCAACATCCATAGTTTCATTATAAAGACTTTGAAAGCTAGAGTCCAATATTGTTGCTGACACTTTATAAGTTCCCATTAATTTCGTTGCATTAATGACGGATAGTCGCATAGGAAAACCCTCTCCGGCTTTCCAGAGCAAACGCTCTGGTTGCAATGCCACATGGATGGGTTCATAGGTGCGTTTTAAAAAATAATACGGTGCCGAGGGTTGTCCAAAACCATCCAAAAGATGAATTGCGGCGACCGTTGGCCAGGGCCTTTTGAAAACCCAGGGCATAAGTCCCGTTGTAACGGGATAATTGGATTGCATGCCCTCGGAAAAAATCTGGTAAAATTCTCCGGCACCGATTTGTGTAGCCTCTGAAATAGACTCTAATGAGGGATTTGCCATATTGTCTATATGGGAGGCCCTGCTCAACATTCGGGGAACCCTGCTCGGGCTGTATTCCATAAAATGCTGCACAAATTCAGGGTGCGTATCGGCAAAACCATCATCGTACATGCCTCCCAAATTTTGGAACTCGTTCTTGTCGACCACCTCATACAGACTTTTCGCCTCTGGAATACTATGGATGCCCGTTTCGGCCACATATGGGATAATGGAAAGCTTTTTCTTGTACCAAGTTGGGTCAAAATCAGGATACAGATGGGTGCTGCCAAAATCAGGACTTGTCCTCAACCACTTTCGGGAAGGGTCAAAATCATCCAACGACCTTTCTAAAATATTCATTGTAGTGGCATTTCCTTTGGTGTAAGGGTTAAATTCATTACCCCCGCACCAAACGGCTAAAGCAGTTTGGTTTCGTAGACGGACTATATTATGGACCACCTGTGCCTCCCAGACATCCTGGGGCCAATCCGGTGTATTGTTATTGTTCTTTGGAAAGTCTTGCCAGACCATGATACCGTATTTGGCGCATAGCTCATAAAAATCATCGATCTCCAAAATCCCTCCACCCCATATTCGGATAAGCTGTATGCCCGCATCCCTGGCAGCGGAAAGCAACCAATCGTAATTTTCGCGGGGCAGGTCCAAAAGGACATCCGCTGGCATCCAATTCACCCCCTTTACGAAAAAGGGCTCGTTATTGACAACGAATTGCCAATCCTTCCAGCGATCAAAAACGCGGGGTGCCGGCGAGGGTTTATAGTGTGCGGTTCGAATGCCATATTCAAAATCGATTTCATCTACCTTCCGACCTTCTACAAACAATGAGGTTTTTACGGTATATAGATTCTGTTCCCCAAGCCCGTTAGGCCACCATAATTTGGGATTTGGAAGACTCAAATCCTTTTCAAGCCATGTTCTTCCATTAACAACGGTTACATCGAACGTCTCTTTATATGCCACCTCATTATTTTGCCAAAATTCAAGTTCTATCTTAAGGTCTTTCCCGTAGGGTTGCGTTTTAGGTGCCTTCTCTATTTTTCCATAATTACCTATTTGTTCATTTTCCCAAAGATGTAATTCTCTGGTAAGGGAGTGACTTTCGGTAAAAACCTCAACGCTTAAATGTAGAAAGGCTTCCCTTTCATTTACCTTGGTGGTGACCAGATAAGGCCTTTCCAAGTGCTCTTTAGGTACAAAATCCAACCGTGCCCCCTTCCACATTCCGACAGCGAAAAAAGGTTTATGACTACTTCCACGTGCCACGGTTCGGGGTTTGACTATCTTACCCGGGTTGCGCCAATCGAAGGTGTCCCATTGGCCATAATTTCCAGATTTTACTTCCACTACGAGTTCATTGGGTTCGCCATAGTCCAAGTATTCGGAAACCTCGATGGAGGGACCCCCGAACATACCTCGATGCTCCCCTAAAAGCTTTCCATTCAACCATATTTTGGAAAAGTAATCCAACCCTTGGAACGTAAGGAAGGCATACTTTTCTTCTTGGTCTTTGTTGGGTGAAAAACTCTTACGATAATACCAGACCTGCTTTTCTATCCACAAGTACTTCTCGGAGTTCAAATGTTCGTAGGGATCGGGCAGTTCTCCCGCTTTGAAGTAGGCCATTTGGACACTGGTAGGCCTTTTTACCTTTAGGTATTCCTTGGTATCCAGATCGGAGGTATTGGTGATAGGTTCCTCGGTGTGGGTCAACTGCCAATCATTGGACAGGGATAAATGTTGTCCATCCGTCCTGGAAGAAATAAAATAAGGCTGTACCAAGCTGTTTTCCTGGGCAGCTAAAAATAGGCAGCTATTCAAAATAAGGAATAGTACAACGAAATTGTTCGATTTTGTTCTCATAGGTTACTTCAATTTGAAATTTTTACTACAATCGACCGTTTAAAATCAGGAAGATTTATACTGCCTGCAGCCACAGTACCACCTTTTTGCCATTTGTCCGACCAGGGCAGGTAAAAGTCTATTTTTGTTCCTTTTTCCAGGCCTAATAAACTCAGATCGAGATGGATATCTTTAATTTTTTTGGCTTCTTTTCCTTCCAACAGTTCTTGCCGCCAACCCGATTTTATATCCCTGCACCAAATGAGTGTAGTTGATTTTCCTTTTAGGATATAAATTCTAAAATTTTGGTCCTCCAAAAAGAGGGGTGTAAAATCTTCGGTTATCGGGTCGATTCCCTTGATAGCTTCCTTGAACCTTCCGAAATGCCACCATAAATTATGTCTATCAATATAATGGTGCCAATGCCAACTTTGACCGGGCCCGGCTGCTCCACTAAAAAACGGTGCGAATAGAAGATCGTGGAGCAACACTCCTTTAGTATCCTTTTCGTACAATTTCGAAGGTCCGGCATGATGCGCTTCGACCGCCCCGACTTCCGAGACGATTACCGGCCTGTCATGGTCATAGGAAAGCAATTCCCTTGTTGCATCGGCCGCCAGAATATCCATTGCGCCTTTTGCTACCTCCAGTTCGGCCCCAGGATCAAGATAACGATGCACTTGAAGGATTTCATTGTCCTCTAAGGCCATATATTGTTTGTATATGGAGGCTTTGTCTTTCGAATCAAAACTACCCAAACTTTGCATGACGAGTTGACGGGGGAAAGCCTGCTTTGCTTCGATCAACATTTCCCGGGTCCAATCAAGGACTACTTTCTTGGTTGCTTTTACTGAATTTATTTCGTTCCAAAGCTCCCACCCAAACACCGTAGGGTTCGTCGCGTAACGATTGGAAAACCAATGCATCCGGCTCAAGAACAGTTCCTTACCTTCCTTTGTGGCAAAGAACTGTTCCATATTTTCCAATGGTCCGCCATATACTTTGGAATAAATAGGTTTATCAAAAGGTACAGAGCCTTCAAAAGGTGCTGGGCGATCGGTCAACTGCCTAAAATTTTCAAGGCAAAATTTAATCTTTATGCTGTACTTGGAAGCTAAGTTTACCAAGGAATCCAAAAGATAATCGGTCTTTCCGAGATCAAAACCGCTTGCTTTTTTTTGCTCCACCTCCCACAAGGGGGCACTTAACCAAATACGGGTATAATTACCGCCATTTTCAGCCAACTTTTTGAAATATTTATCATATTGTCCAAGTGCCTGGTCAGCTTCCGTGGTAATTCGCGACCAGCAGATATTGGGTCCGATGGGGATATAGGGTGTCCCATCCTCATATTCGAGATAATTGGGGTTCTTTGCACTCACCTGAATGTGTTTTTCTGTATTGGTAAGTGGAAAGCGAGGGTTGTAATCATGCGCTTCCTGTATCATTTCAAACAATTCTTCGGCTACGAGGGGATATTCGGAGGCCAAATTGCGTTTCTCTCCAATATCATCCGATAAATGGTAAAGTTCAAAGCGCCCATCCTGAATAAAATAAATAGCTTTCCAGTCATCTTTTCTTATGGCTTGCCTTGGATTTCCGGGTTTGAATTCCCAATACAGGTAGTCATGCTTTTGTTGTTTTTTTCCCAAAAGTGCAGGTAGATACGATATGCCATCTGACTGCTTTGGTGGTTCTATATCGATTATTTCTGCCATAGTGGGCATGAGGTCCCAAAAAGCTGATGGATGATCGTTTGTTGTACCAGGCCGTATCTTTCCGGGCCATCTTGCAATAAAGGGGATTCGTATACCGCCTTCATATAGATCTCTTTTGATACCTTTTAAAGGGCCATTGGAATCAAAGAAAAGCGGATTGTGACCTTCTCCATGAGGTCCATTGTCGCTGGTAAAGATGACAAGCGTGTTTTTGTCAATGCCTGATTTTTTGAGCTGTTCCATAAACATTCCGACATACTTGTCGAGCCCGGCCACATTATGGGCAAAATCTTTTTCCTCCTGTGGCCAGTCCCGGTCGGAATAATCGACCTCTCCGGGTATAGGCTCAATAGGTGCATGCACCAGGGAATAGGCCATGTATAGAAAGAAAGGGGTACCGCCTTTACTTTGTTTGTCAATAAATTGCAAGGCTTTTTCGGTGATAAGGTCTTCCACATGGACACTTTCCGCTCCCTTATCATTTTCATCGACAATGTACAATTCGCCATTTTTATACAGGTCCGGCCGGTAGTAGGTATTCGGGGGTTTGTGAAACTTGCTGAGTGCTCCAAAGGAATGGTCAAACCCTCTTTGATGGGGGCAGGAATTACTAAATACCCCGCCAAGATGCCATCGACCAAACAAGGCTGTTGTATAATTGCTATTTTCCTTAAACATTTCGGCAATCGTTCTTACGTCATGGGGCATGGCCTCCACGCCCTGGAACATATCCCTTCTATTGCCACGTATTGGGGTATGGCCTGTATGCATTCCCGTCATCAGCGTACTACGCGATGGTGCACATACCGGGGCACCTGCATAGTGATCTGTAAATTTCATCCCTTCTTTCGCCATCCTTGCTATATTGGGGGTCTTTAGCACCTTTTGTCCGTAGGGTTCCGTGTCGCCATAACCCAGATCATCGGCCAATATGAAAATGATATTTGGTTTTTCGTTTGATTGCCCTTTTAGAGTTGGTATGCAGGATAGGTAGTTACAAATAATCAGAACAAGTAGAATTTTGGATTTTGCAGTCCGTACCAGTCCGTGAGTGTTAAATCTACATCTGGACAGAAGGGATGCGACAGACATTCTCCGTAATTTTAACAAGGCATGTTCTATATCCAGGATATTAAATAACATTACAACAAGATTTCAATAGTATGGGATAAGTATGTATGAAACCAATATTTTATATTATAAAATAATATTTTATTATACAATAATACTAAAATTATGATAACTTCAAAAAGCAAATCAAAGTTTTGAACAGATTTATTATAAATATTGAATATTATTTTATTATATAAAACAAAATAGTTTTATTTGCTCGTAAATATCCAAGATAATGATTGGTAAAAAAAGCTCGGTCGCCTATCGCTGGGAGCTTATCATCTTACTATGGTTCGCCTTTTTTTTGAATCAGGGTGACCGACAGATATATAATGTGGTCATGCCCTTGATCAAGGAGGATCTTGGACTTTCCGACGTACAGCTGGGCTTGGTAGCCACTATTTTTACGGCAATCTACGGTATATTGGTTCCTTTCGCCGGGTTTGTGAGCGATAAGATGAAGAAAAGCCGGGTGGTCTTTCTAAGCCTGCTCATTTTTAGTGTGGGCACCTTGCTTACGGGGATTAGCGGCGGTTTGATCATGCTCATTGTTTTTAGAAGCGTAGCGACCGGAGCTGGAGAGGCATTTTACTACCCCGCAGCAAATTCGCTGATCGGTGAATTCCATAAGAAAACAAGGGCCCAGGCCATGGCCGTACATCAAACGGCCAACTACATCGGTATCGTGGCCAGTGGTTTTTTGGCCGGATATATCGGCGAGCATTATGGATGGCGCGCCGCATTCTATAGTTTTGGCCTTTTGGGGATCGTCTTGGCGGTGATCGTTTATTTTAGGTTACGGGATGCCCCTAAAAAGCAACACAATACAGTGGAAAGGATTCCCCTAAAGAAAGTGGCCGCCCATATTTTCAAGAAGAAATCCCTATATATATTTAGCCTCGCCTTTGGTGGAATGGTTTTTGTCCATATAGGGTACCTTACCTGGACTCCCACTTTTTTGCACGAGAATTTCGGCCTTTCCTTGGGCAATGCGGGTTTTTCCTCTGTGTTTTACCATCACGCCATGGCCTTTGTAGGGGTAATCGTGGGCGGTAAGGTATCCGATAGGTTTGCCCAAAAAAGAAAACAAATCCGGGTGGAGACCAAGATAGTGGGACTATTGCTAGGTGCTCCATTTATCTATTTGATGGGTATTTCAAGTCATCTGGTCACGGTATATCTGGCATTGGCACTCTTTGGATTTTTTCGTGGCATCTATGATTCCAACCTATTTGCCGCCCTTTTTGATGTTATTGAGCCTAGGTACAGGGCTTCGGCAACTGGCATCATGCTTTCGGCAGCCTTCCTTATCGGCGCATTGGCCCCAATAACACTGGGGTGGATAAAGGAAAATATTGGTATAAGTTATGGTCTTGCTTCTTTGGGCACCGTCTATTTTATTTCCTCTATCCTATTGATGATTGGACTAAAACGATATTTTTTTGAGGATTTTGTTGATGATCCCCAAGAAAATACCTAATATAAGGGCTGTATTCCTTTAAAGTCATACCAATTTATGATTCAAGTTGTCAATCGGGCCCTGGATATTATTGAATTTATTGCAAGCAGCGGGCGCAAGGATGTGCCTCTTAAGGAAATAGCCGATAATTTAGGCCTGAATCACGGCACTTGTGCAAATATCATAAAGACCTTGGTTACCCGTGATTATCTCGAAAAAACCTCGGAGCGGGGTAAAGGGTATGGCCTGGGACCCATGCTCTATTTTATAACGGGTGATTTTTCATACAGTGTTGACCTTATCAATGCGGCCAAATCCCATATGCACGAGCTTACAGCCAACATTAACGAGAATTGCATGCTAGGGATACTCCGCAACAATATTCGTGTGAGTCTTTTTGATGTGTATGCAAACCAGGAGCTGCGGGTGGTGAACCAAGAAGAGAAGAATGCCTACGAAACGGCCTCTGGACGTGTTCTTTTGGCGTTTCTTCCATCTCAAAAAACTAAAATGTTCATTGAGAAATATGGGCTTCCTGCCAAAGGGAAATGGGAGGACGTCGACACATTGGACGATTTTGAATTTGAGCTGGAAAAGATCCGAAGAAAGGGATATGCCCTGCACATTACAAAGTCAAAAGTGCTGGGTATCGCTGCACCCATTTACCGAAATGGCGAGGCCATTGCAAGCCTAGGGGTTTTCCTTCCAGAGTTCCGTTTTAATGATGACACCAAAGATTCCATCGTAGAAGCGATGCAACAAACTGCACAATTGGTCAGTGAAGATTTGGAAAGGATAAATTCCAAGCATTGACATTGCCCCGGGTGACTTCCCGGAGGTTTCTTTTTACACGTATAGAAGGACTTTCCACTCTGGACTATTTCACGTAAACCAGCAAGGAACACCATTGATCATTTAGCTTGATCGGTAGAATTATGTAACGCTTCGCATCGATCCAAATCTCGGGTTTCTCTTCTAATCATCAACTAGGAAATTAACGACAATGACAAATTCTCACCAATCGGTTTTCCCTAACTGTCCAACTACTTTTTGCAGTTTAAGAAAGTTTTATATATTTGTCATTACAAAATATAATTTTATATTATAAAATAAATATATTTGTTTAGATGCTAACTTAAAACTCCTAACTAATGAAACTCAAAAGATGCAACGGATTAATCCCTATCACGCTACTGCTGTTTTCCAGCTTTTCTGTTTTGGCCCAAAATACGATCAGCGGCACGGTTACGGATGCAGAGACAGGTCAACCCTTACCAGGTGCCACGGTATTGGCTTCAGCCAATAATGGCACAACGACCGATTTTGACGGCAACTATACCATCCAAATTACCGCTGAAGAAACTACCCTTACCTTTTCCTATGTGGGTTATGCGCCACAAGAGGTAGCCGTTGATGGCAGGACAACCATAAATGTGCAGTTGACCTTGGATTCTTCCCAATTGGATGAAGTTGTGGTCATCGGCTATGGAGCTGTTAAAAAAAGTGATTTTACCGGCTCCCTATCCTCTGTAAAACCAGAGGAATTAACCGCTCTTCCCGCTATCAACGTCAATCAAGCATTGACAGGTCGTGCCGCAGGGGTTCAAATCATTCAAAATTCAGGGGCCCCGGGAGCCAATATCAGTGTTCGTATCCGTGGTGGAAATTCGCTATTGGGCAACAACGAACCTTTATATGTGGTCGATGGATTTCCGATCAATGGTAATCCTTCGTACATAAACCCGAACGATATCGAAAGTATCGAAGTATTAAAGGATGCCTCGGCTACTGCCATTTACGGCTCCAGGGGTGCCAATGGCGTTGTAATGATCACCACCAAAACCGGAAAAGCCGGAGTAAGTAGAATTGAATTTGAAACCTATATAGGTTTTCAGGAAACGAGAAAGCGAATCGATTTGTTGAATGCCCGCGAATTTGCGGAAATTGCCAATGAAAGGGCCGCTAACGATGGGCAGTCACCATTTTTTACTGACGGTGAAGTTGCCTCGTTTGGTGAGGGAACGGACTGGCAGGATGCCATCTTCAGAACGGCACCTATCCAAAATCACGTGTTGACCTTTAGTGGTGGAAGCGAAAACACCCAGTACTCCGTGTCTGCAAGTTTGTTCGACCAAGAGGGTATAGTAATCAATTCAGGATTTGAGCGATACACGATAAGGGGTAATATCAATTCAAGACTCAATAACTGGTTGGACTTATCCTTTAGTACCATTCTCAGTAGGTCCGACCAGCAAGCAGTATTTACGGACAACGGACAAAGGGGAAATTCGGTATTGTCCGCTGCGCTTATAGCCCCTCCCGTATTGCCCGTATTTGATGCTGACGGTAATTACACCGATGTTACCCAATTTCCATTTAGCCCTGGAGTGGCCGAACATCCTGTTGCCCTGGCACGAGAGCGCAGGGATGATACCCAGATCAACGATGTTCTGGTGAACCTCGCCCTTGATTTTCACTTGACCAAAGACTTGGACTTCAAAGTTTCCGCAGGTGTCGAGAGTCGGGATTCAAGAAGGGATTTTTATTCCTCATCCTTGCTAAATGCAACCCCTGGGGGCTCTGCACAAATCAATACCAACAGGAATACCGTATTGCTTAATGAGAATATCCTGACCTACAGCCCCGAAATAAATGAAAACAATGCGTTGACCGTTACAGGCGGATTCTCCTATCAAAAAAGTCGTAGTGTAGGCTTAGGTGCCAGTGCAGCCGATTTTGTTAACGATATTTTGTTGAACAACAACTTAGAAGCGGGAAATACTCCCGGTATTCCTACCTCATTCGTTTCGGAATGGACCCTTCTATCAGGTTTGGGGCGTATTAACTACGATTTAATGGGTAAATATCTATTCACAGCCAGTTTCCGGGCCGATGGATCTTCCCGTTTTGGCGCCGATAATAAGTGGGGCTATTTTCCTTCAGCGGCATTTGCATGGCGAATATCCCAGGAAGACTTTCTTAAGGAATCCGCGTCCATTAGTGATCTGAAATTAAGATTAAGCTGGGGACAAACTGGAAGTACGGCTGTTTCACCTTTTCAAACCTTGAATATTTTGGGACCGGCCACCATAGTTCTAAATGATGAATTTTTTGTAGGCTTTGCTCCTGGTTCCAATTTGCCAAATCCCGATTTAAAGTGGGAAACCACCACCCAGTACAATTTTGGTATTGATTTAGGCCTTTTTACCAATCGTTTACGTTTAACCGCTGATTACTATAACAAAACAACGGAAGATCTCCTTTCCATTGTTCCGGTACCCAGTTCCTTAGGGTTTACCGCTGTAACCCAAAATGTTGGAGAAATTGAGAACAAAGGTTTGGAATTTACCATTGGGGCGGATATTTTGACCGGGTCTTTTAAATGGGACATTTCGGCCAATTTAGCTGCCAATAGGACAAAAGTCAATAGTTTGGCCAATGGAAGCGATGTATTTGGAAGCGTGCTCTCGAATCCTCTTCAGACCAGTATTAATATTGTAAGGGAAGGGGAACCTGTTGGTGTTTTCTTTGGATTTTTGGAGGATGGTCTTGATGACAATGGTCAAATTATCTATCAAGACCTTAGCGGTCCGGACGGAGTACCTGATGGGGAAATTACATTGGACGATAAGACTATTATCGGTGACCCGAACCCCGATTTTATTTATGGGCTAAACTCTAATTTTTCATATAAAGGGTTTGATTTGAATCTATTTATACAAGGTGTACAGGGAGTGGATATTTTTAATTTCAATGCTTCACAGCACGCCAATTCCTTTAATTTCGGAGGTAACCAAATTGATGATATTCTCAATCGATGGACTTCGGCCAATCCAAATCCCAACGCCCCATATCCTCAAGTAAGCGTCAACACCAATTTCAGGGAGTCGGATCGGTTTGTTGAGGATGGTTCTTTTTTAAGATTGAAGAACATTCGGCTGGCCTATAAAATTCCCGTACAGAATCTTAACATCGGTTTAACCAATGCACAAGTCTATGTAAGTGGTCAAAATTTGATTACCATAACCGATTATTCCTGGTTTGATCCCGAGGTCAGTACCAGGGGTGGTATCCAAAACGGCACGCCATCATTTTCACAGGGAATAGATCAATTCGGTTACCCAGTTGCCAAAACCTATACCCTAGGATTTAGATTCGGATTCTAAAATTAAGCGATGTAATGTTACATAAAACCATAAAAAAATCCACGATGAAGACAGTAATACCCATTCTATCATTGTTTCTTGTGCTATCGAGTTGCGATAACGCATTGGAAGAAGTACCGGAAGATCTACTCTCCGTACAGAATTTTTATACAAACGAGGCCGATGCCTTGGCTGCGGTATATGCGATGTATGAACCTATGAGGGCCAATAATTATTACGGTGCACGCTACCCAGGGCATTTTGAAGTATTGGCCGATTATGCGAACGGCCGCGGCAGCTATGCCCCGGTTAGTGAATATCAAGGTTTAAATACCGTCAATATTGGTCGTACCGATAATATGTGGGCCCTAATGTACCAGGCCATCAATCGGGCCAATACAGTTATTGGCCGGGTTCCTGATATTGATATGGATTCCCAATTAAGGGATGCCCTTGTAGCCGAGGCCCATTTTATAAGGGCTTTTAATTATTTTAATCTGGTTAGGAACTGGGGAGGTGTCCCCCTAAGAATTAATGAGGTAACGGATGTGTCCACAATTGGTGCCCCAAGAGCCTCTGAACAGGAGATTTATGATTTTATTGTCAGTGACCTGCAAATTGCTGAGAACGACCTGCCCGCCCAGCCAACGGAGTCCGGTAGGGCAACATCTTGGGCTGCCAAGACCTTGTTGGCCTATGTGTATTTAACTTTAGAGAACTGGACAAACGCTGCATCCAAGGCAAAAGAAGTTATCGATGGCGGTGCTTTTTCATTGGTGCAAGTATCCCAACCGGATGACTTCAATACTATTTTTGGTCCTGAAATTATTTCAAGCAGCGAAGAAATCCTATCCTTAAAGTATACAAGGATAGATGATCAAGGTTTATTCTTTGTGTCCTTTATGCATAATGCTGCGGCGGGGTTTTCGGCAGCAGGTTTTAGGGTTACCCTGGGAGACCCCAATTCAAGTTTCATCCAAAACTGGGATAACCAAGACCTAAGAAAGGATTTCAATACCTATACAAGTTATGTCGATGGTGATGGGAATGTCGTGGAACTCCCTGAGAATGAGCCCTTACTATTCCGTAAATTCAGTGACGGTGCGGCCCCAACAAGTGATGGTCATGGCAACGATTACCCTTTATTGCGCTATCCAGATGTGCTTTTAATCTTTGCAGAAGCCGCTAGCGAGGCCAATAATGGCCCAACGTCTGAAGCCTATGAGGCGATTAATCAGGTACGTCGAAGGGCTTATGGTCTAGACCCCATGGCTCCGGACGCAGGGGTCGACTTGGCCGGTTTAAGTGCCGTAGCCTTTAAGGATGCGGTACTCTTGGAGCGGGCCCATGAATTTATTATGGAATCCAAACGCTGGTACGACCTAAAGCGGACAGGACGAGTTCAAGATGTCATTGAAGCCACTGGAAAGTCCTTTAGTTCCATACATTTATTGGCCCCCATTCCGGAAGCCGAAATACAAAATAATCCTGAAATTGGTGTTGAAGACCAAAATCCAGGATATTGAATAAGTCGAGTTAGTTTGTTTAGTTATTTTGATGAAAAGGCTTGGCAGGTCGGTCAAGCCTTTTTGAAAGTTTAGTTTCCCTTTTAAATTGAATATGTAAATATGTACTTTTTGTCGTCCATTAATGCGTATAGAGAAACCCGGCCACGGGAAATAACAGAATTCAAATATATAGTTCGTGGAAATAGATCTAAAGAATAAGATAGCCTTGGTGACCGGTTCCTCAAGGGGCATAGGTAAGAGTATTGCCGAATATCTAGCAGGTCTGGGAGCTACTGTGATTGTGCATTACCATAATAACATCGATGCTACCGAGGCTCTCCTAAAAGTCTTACCAAAAAACAACAACCTGGATCACGGTATGGTGCAGGCCGATTTGGGCAAACCGAAGGATATCCATGCCATGTTTGATTTTATTGGGCAAGCGTATGGCAAACTGGATATCTTGGTCAACAATGCGGGTTACAGAATACCAAAACCCTTTGATGACATCAATGATTATGAACTGGAAAGGACTATGCAGGTCAACTTTATGGGAGGCTTTCGATGTACAAGGGAAGCGATCCGTTTGATGTCGGAGAATGCCCGGGTCATATTTATTGCTTCCGTGGATGCCAATCGGCCAGGAGCAAAGCGGACCGATTATGGCAGCTCTAAGGCTGCTGAAATTATGTTGATGAAAAATTTGGCCTTGGAGCTTTCCAATAGAAAAATTCTGGTCAATGCCGTTTCGCCAGGGGCGATAGATACGGACATGACCTCACAAATGAAGGCCGATAACGGCTCCTATGAACGAACACTGAAAGGCATTCCCTTGGGCCGGTTTGGGAAAGTCAATGAAATAGCCGCTATGGTGGCTTTTTTGGCTTCTGACAATGCCCTTTACATTACGGGGTCCAATATTGTCATTGATGGAGGCCTATCCTTGATGCGGGGATACTGATCGCTGTCCAATGGAAATGAGTGTTGATATATTGATTAAAGGGCTGGATTTTCCGGAAGGCCCCGCTTTTGATTCCAAAGGAAACCTGTGGTTTGTGGAACTGAAAGGGGGGAATCTATGTCAATGGGCAGATGGTGTGCTGAAACGTTTTCCAACAGATGGCGAACCGAATGGAGTGGCAATTGATGGCAATGACCATATTTGGTTTTGCGATGCCGGTCAAAATGCAATTCGAACATATTGCCCCGATTCAGATTCTTTTGAAACCGTGGAAAATCAGATTGAAAACAGACCGCTCTTTCGTCCCAATGACCTGACATTTGATGTCAATGGCAATCTTCTCTTCACGTGTCCCGGTGATTCACGTACGGAACCCACGGGATATGTTTGCGCACTGAAAATGGATGGAACTGTTCGCAAAATTGCCGAAAGCCTCTATTTTCCGAATGGCCTCGCCTTTGCCCCCGAAGGGAAAACGCTGATCATTGCGGAGACCTATATGCACCGGCTGTGGAAAGGAACATGGGATGTTCAAGGGTTTCGATTGGGAAACTTCGAACCTTGGATGGTGGTGGGAGGTCCCACAGGCCCGGACGGCATGGCCTTTGATGTGGAGGGCAACCTCTATGTTGCCATCTTTGGCAAGCAATGTATCAAAAAGATTAGCCCCTTGGGAGAGATAGTCAAGGAAATACCATTATCCGGGAAGAACCCGACCAATTGTGCGTTTCAAGGCACAAGTTTGTTCGTTACCGAAGCAGAGGTGGGCCAGATCATGCGATTGGCCACACCCTACCTTGGACTGCCATTGTTTTCCAAATAAAAATAGAAACACTTAATATAACACCAAAACAAAATGAGTGCAGATCAATATAAAAAGGAAGTGAGCATGATGAAGCTGGACAAGCTGATTGAGATGCGGGAGGGCATATCAAAAAAGAAGTTCCCGATTCCTGATGATGAGCTCTTGTCGCGCTATGAACAGCTCTACACTGGGGCCATTAACGATGTGCTCCGTGAATTCTGTTTGATGAATCAGGCTTTGCCCAACCATATAGTGCCCCTACGTGAATATAGGACCGTGGCCGGTCTTGCCTTTACGGTAAAGAGTGCGCCCAATACCAAGGTTAGCGGTGAGATGGAATACCGCACCCAAATGCTTGATGAAATGCACGAAAATGCCTTTGTAGTTTGGGACACCAGCAATGATGAGAACTCCACATCATGGGGTGGTGTGATGACGGCCACGGCCAGGGGAAAGGGAATAAGAGCGGCCTGTTTGGATGGAGGCATAAGGGACACCCATCAGATTCTGGAGGCCGATTTTCCGGTTTTCTACAAATATCGTTCGTCCAATGGCAGTCTTGGTAGGTGTCTGATTACCCACTACCAAATAGCCATTGAAATTGGAAACGCCATTGTGAAACCAGGGGATATCGTGCTAGGAGATGTGGATGGTGTTCTGGTCGTGCCCAGGGATGTTGCCTATGACGTTTTGATCCGGGCCGAAGAAATCAAGGAGAACGAGAAGAAGATCTTCGGCTGGGTCAGGGAAGGCCAAAGTGTAAAGGATATTACGGACAAGGGAGGTTATTTTTAACTAATTGTTGCATGACCACACACCAAAATGCTTAGGTAAATGAAATTAGGCTTTTTATTTTTTGGAAGCACCCCAGACTACAAGTGGAATCTGGTCAAACAGATGGGCATTAACCATGCTATTGCAAAATTGGCACCGGATCTTACTGGAAGAATGGCACCTTATCATTATGCATCCCTAGAGAAATCTGTTCAAATATTTAAGGATGAAGGTCTGGAATTGATAGGTTTGGAAGGTGATCAATTTGATATGAGCAGAATCAAATTAGGGTTAAATGGTAGGAACGAAGATATAGACAATTATTGTCAGATGTTAGTGAATATGGGCAAATTGAATATCAACTTACTTTGCTATAATTTTATGGTCGCCGGATGGTACAGGACCCATACCGACCAAAAGGGAAGAGGTAATGCTCTTGTAACCGCCTTTGATAAAGAATATATTGATAGACTACCATTGGATAGGGAAAACCAAATTTCTGCCGACAAGTTATGGGATAATTATGAATACTTTATAAGTAAGGTTATACCTGTTGCGGAATCCGAAGGTATCAAAATGGCGCTGCACCCAGACGATCCACCGGTAAGTTCCATCCAAGGGGTAGCGAGAATCTTTATAGATAGTGATGCCATAAGAAAAGCCTTGTCTTTATCAACCAGTCCATCACATGGTCTTACTTTTTGCCAAGGAACCTATGTCACAATGGGTGAGGATATACTAAACCTTATTCAAGAATGGGGTTCGGAAGATAAAATCCATTTTGTTCATATACGTGACGTTAATGGAAATAGAAACAGATTCGTGGAAACGTTTCACGACAATGGCCCAACTGATATGCCCAAAGTATTGAAAGCTTATCGTACTAGTGGATTTAATGGCTATTTGAGAAGCGACCATGTTCCTACGATGGAAGGAGAAACCAATGAAAGGCCAGGATATGGGATTTATGGTAATCTATTCGGGATTGGCTATATAAAGGGAATTGTACATTCATTAAAAGCATGAAGTTGTTTTTAAAACTTGTTTAAGTTTCACTTTAGGGTATACCAACTTATGAAATACATCAGGCTTCTAAAATTAATTGCTATCGAAATGAATATACTCCGTAAAAAGCTAAAAAGTCATTCACTTTCTCCTTGATATTTTTGATTACAGTTGGCACCGGTTTTACTCAATACGATAATGGTCATTCTGAGCAAGGGAGGAAAAGATTTTTATCCACGCTATAAACAGGAGCCTAAGCGATCAGATTGAATTCATCGCTGATTTTGGAAAGGTCGATTTAGAAAATATTGTTACGAAAGTGGAGCTCAATGGCGAAGGTGTTTGCAAAGAACGATCCGACTCACGCAGAGCATAACGTGAATATTTCACAAATTTATTGGGGTAAAGACAATATAAAAATAGCGACTAATCCACATTCAGTTACTGTTTTATATTTCATAAACGATGATGATAACCTTAAATATGAAAACGAATGGTTATAATAAGCTGAGAATACTTGGGCATTTGTCTTTACTCTTGTCATTGGTATTTTGTAATTGTATTGGTCAAGGACATGGTGACCAGCTTAAACAAATTCAAAAGATACATACGGTAGATTTAGACACAATACGCGAAAGGCTTTACAAGTTTTCGGCAGAAGAGATTATCCGCCAGGAACTGAAAACAACGCTTTCGTTGGATAGTATAATGGGTCGTTTTGCACCACAAAACGGAACATGGAAAGACATTGATTATCAGAATAACTCCGCATCGTGGTGGGCGCCAGCAGAGCATTGGCGAAGATTGTACAAGCTTTCGGTATGCTATGCGAATAATATAGAGAACAAATCAACGGCAGAAACATACCTGCATTATATAAAGGCGGGTATTGAATACTGGATTGATAACAAGCCAAAAAGCACTAATTATTGGTGGAATGCGATAGGTATACCTACCTATATGGGAAGGGTATTGGTACTGTTTAGACAGGGCGAATTACCCGAAAATATGGTGAGAGCTGTTGTGGATATGATGCGAGTTGGCATAAAAGACCAGTTTTATGATTATCATGGACCGGCGACAGGGCAAAATTTACTTTGGCTCGCCAATGTACACATACACCTCTCTGTCCTTCTTAATGATATGCAAGGCCTGGAACGTGCTTTTGAGGAAATAAAAAGTGAAATAACCTATAACAAGAAAGAAGGAATTCAATACGACAATAGTTTCCATCAGCATGGTGAACAGCTTTACAGTTACGGATACGGTAGGGTTTTTACCCTATTTATTGCCCAACTTGCGTTTTTGGCAAAGGACACTCAATTCGAGTTTGAAAAGGAGAAGATTCAAATTATTTCAAACTTTATTTTGGATGGCCAGCAATGGATGATGTACAAGAACCGTCCGGATTACAGCGCCATGGGTCGTGAATTAGCAAGACCTTACTATAGTAGTAAAGCAATTGTGCTGGCAGCTGAGCTAATGGCACACCTTTCCGAGCGAAAGCAAGAGTTTTTGACGTTTATTCAAGATTATAATTCCGGGTCCCGGCTGGTAAAAAGTACAGGAAACAGGCACTTCTGGCATTCCGATTTTATGACGCACAAAAAACCAGGGTATTATGCTTCAGTGAAAATGGCCTCTGAAAGAATAAACTGGAGCGAAGCAGGAAACGGCGAAAACCTTAAAGGTTATTACTTAGGAAACGGGGTGAACTTCATTTTTAGGAGGGGTGACGAGTATGATAGCATTTTCCCGATTTGGAATTGGAAAAAGCTTCCCGGGCTCTTAAGTGTGCAAGATACAACTGGCCTTCCTGTACTAAATTGGTGGTATGAAGCGATCAATACTACCTCCTTTGTTGGAGGGGTATCAAATGGAGCGCAGGGTTTTGCAGCCTATGACTACACCAAAGGCGATTTAAAGGCTAAAAGGGCCTGGTTTTTCTTTGATCGCGAAATCGTACATTTGGTTTCAGGGATTGATTATTCCGGTACTTTTCCATTATTACAAACCGTTAACCAGTGTTTGTCAAAAGGCGAAATATTAACGTCTGCGAATAGCCAGATAAACGTTCTTAAAAGGCCCATTAGTGGAAAATTGAATTGGGTACATCATGATTCCATCGGGTATTTTTTTAGTGGTAGCCACAAAATAACAGTGTCCGGGGAAAATAAAATGGGCAACTGGAATACAATTAATAAATCGACAGATAAATCGGTAGTAAAAAACGTGTTTACCATTGGAGTTGAATTAGGCAATAATCAAAAAAACAACGGTTCACTAAGCTATATAATTGTTCCAGCTATTTCATCTTCGAAAATGCAGCACTATGCTAAATCAATTGATAACATAGCCGTGCTGTCCAATAAGAAGTCTATTCAGGCTGTTCATCATAAACCGCAAAAGCAATACCATTTGATATTTTACCAACCTGGAAAAATGGCACTGAATGATTCACTAAGTATTGAAGTAGACCGGAAGTCGATGATGTTGCTTGATTATCGGGAATATGATCAGGGCATTCTCAAAGTAGCCACGGCAAACCCTGAAAATGAAGCTCAAAAGATCAATGTTGCATTGAGTGCAAAAGTATCTTGTGACAATTGTAAATGGTCACCGGCCAATAAGCGCACGTATTTCAGCCTACAAACGCCGGAAAAACCTTATTCTGGAAAAACGGTGATCAAAGTTTTGGAATATAGAAAATAAACGAGTATAAATTTAAATATGTCTAGCATATTGAAGCCGTTCAGTCGTATCTGCGATGAGTTTAGTGATAAAAAGTATCCAGCCTGGATTTAGATAGAAGATACCTTTCCAAGAATAGCCGACATTGCGGTTTACAGCTTTCTGGATTAATCGATGGCTTGAAAATATCATTCCTCGATTAAACCCGATCCAAGTCACTGAAGGAGGAAACATGCTGGCTTGCAAACTAGAAAAGGAATACAGCAATCGCAATTTATCTTCCGCGTTATCGTGATAAATCCCAATCCAAGAGCCTCATCTTCTGCAAGGGCACCTAAACAACCATGGGCGAAGATATTGAGGAACTTATAAAGGAGTGGGGAGGGCAAAATAAAATCCATTTCATCCATATTCGGGATGTTAAAGGCAATCGAAACAGGTTTGTAGAGACCTTTCATGACAATGGACCTACGGATATGCCAAAAGTGTTCAAAATCTACCAAAGCATTCATTATGATGGTCCGTTAAGAAGCGACCATGTACCCACCATGGCCTGGGAATCCAATAGTAGACCTGGATATGGGATATATGGTAACCTATTTGGAATTGGCTATATCAAAGGAATCTTTGATTCCCTTAGTATTTATCAAAAATAAAAAACCAAGTCATGCAGACAGTTTACCCAACACACTCTGAATATCAATGCAACCATAAGGACAGAAAGGTCTTTTACTTATACGGTCTTCTCATCCTATTGGTCTCATTAACATTTTGTACCTCATTGAAGGCCCAGTTGGTATCCCAGAATGGACAGGTAGATTTAATCTATAATACCTACACCATTCAAGGACAGACCAATGCCTTAAAGACAATATTCAATTTCAGGAATTGAAAGTAGGTCCCAGACCGCTGTTTGCGTTCAATTGGGACTGGATGCCATGTATGAAAACAAGATAGTGGATTGGGATTATTCGAATATGGAATAAGATAAAACAAACTGATGATAAGCTTTTCGAGCCCCATAAAAAGGCCCATTTATAGGACTACTTTATTAATTCAAAAGACTTATTCCCCGAGTGTCTTAATCGTGGTCTCTTTTAATTGTCCTGTATATTCACCTTTTATGGGATACTTTTTGCTTTCTAATTACGACAACTGTTTTCTAAAATGTAATTAAATTACCAAATATGTAATTTTTTCGTATCTTTACATTCTAATTTAATATAGTTAGTTCAGTGCATGTCATTTCATTTAAAAAGCTAAAGGAGTATTTTTCGAAAGAAACCAATGCTAAAGTGGCCTTACAGGATTGGTATAAAAAAGCAAATAAAGCTGAATGGGATAGTTTTGCCGATTTAAAGAATACTTTCAATTCAGCTGACAGCGTTGGAAATGGCAGGTTCGTTTTTAATGTCAAGGGAAACCATTACAGGGTTGTTGCTATAGTACGATTTAAGTTCAAAATGGTATTAATACGATGGGTCGGCAATCATCGAGATTACGACAAAATAAAGAATATAGATACGTTATAAGATTATGGGAAAATTAATAACACATACAGCATATGTAAAAGCGAATCTTCGCTTAGAAGAGTTGATAGATGTCGTGGATGATAATACCCCAACTGATGACCCTTTAGCAAAAGAATTTCTTGAGATTACCGATATTATTGAGCAGTATGAAGAAATACATTTCCCTATCGGTTTACCAACCTTGCAGGAAATGATTGAGCTACGGATGTTCGAGATGGGTCTAAAACGAAAAGATTTAGCTGCACTATTGGATACAAGTGCTTCAAGAATCAGCGATTATCTAAACGGAAAAAGAGAGATTACTTTAAATGTTGCCAAGGCCTTACATCAAAAATTGAATATTGATAGTGATATTATATTACAGTAAATTATCAAGCAATGGAAGATAGAAATGCTACAAATACTGAAAAAGAGGTACTTCGAAAGCTAAGAGAAGAAATTCAAAAAGGCTTAACTAGTGGGACTAGCAAACGTTCTGTAAAAGATATAATAGCATCGAAACATCGTTCACAAAACAATATCAAATAATGATGGAAACCATTATCCTACCAAAAGAAAACAAAAGTGTTCACCTATTTTCCACCTCCAACGCCCCTACCCCAATGTTTACGGGGAAAAGAAGATACTGTATCGGGAAATAAATAAGTTGTTAAAAACCATTCTAACTCCCGCCCTGACAATTTCCTTAAATTTTGCATCCCAATCCAATTACTTACCGGCCAAATTGTGCCATTGAACTGTACAAAAACTGAACAATACGCTTAAATTTTACATCTACATCTTTAAATGTAGATAGATTTTGTACAATTGCTTTATGATTCATAAACGTCTGTTTTTCAAAGGCGTTATTGAAATTTTATCTCCTTTTCAATTCAGCATTGCCGCCATACCATTATTTGATGTCGCCAAACAGTAAAGGAAAATTAGAATTTGACCAAAAGAATGCTAATCATATGTACTTCAATAAAATAGTTTTCACTATTCTTTTGTTTACTGTTTCCTGTTCCCAAGTTAAAAATGGACAACGTTTAGGTAAGCATGAAAACTATAAATGGGAAGATTTAATTGACGATAACTTATCAAAATGGGATACTTATTTAAGTTTCCAACACCCTGAAGGTTACGATGGAACTCCACCTAAAACTATGGACGGTGAATTAATTCAGCCGATTGGATTGAACAATCCTTCATATGACGTTTTCACAACCTTTCAAGATGGTGAGGATACGGTAATTAGAAATAGTGGTGAATATTACGGATGTTTGATTACCAAAGAGGAATACGAAAATTACCATTTCCAACTAAAATATAAATGGGGAAATAAGAAGTGGGCGTACAGAAAAAATTTACTCAGGGATTCTGGTATTCTTTATCACTCCATTGGACCTATGGCCGTTGAATATTGGCGATCATGGATGCTTTCGCAAGAATTTCAGATAATGGAAGGACATACCGGGGACTTTTGGAGTCAAGCCAATTCGGTAATGGATGTTAGGGCCTATAAACCTGAATCTGTTTTAGATCCGATGGCCCATGAATCTCAAGATTATATTCCCATAGGCATGGGTAGTCCCTATAGAAACTATTGTTTGCGGAGCGGTAATTATGAAAGTCCTAACGATGAATGGACTACACTTGATCTGTTTTGCTTCGAAGGGAACAGCCTCCATATGGTAAATGGTAAAGTCGTAATGATACTAAAGAACTCCAGGTACGTTGGAGAAAATGGTAAAAACGTTCCTATGACAAAGGGTAAGATTCAATTGCAAAGTGAGGCTGCAGAGCTATTTTTTAAGGACATCCGAATACGGAAAATAGATTCCCTTAATCCAGCACAAAAGGCTTTATTCTAGTTTTTCCAAAATTTAAATTATGAATTAAATCTATCACACCATGGATATTGAAAACCACACGAAGTCTAGCCCAATTTGGAGATACTGCATCCTGGCAGTATTTATCCTTTCATGTACAAACTACAGTTATACCCAAGATACGGATTTGCCCAGCTCAGATGAAGAAAGTAATACTCAAGCAAGGGTCACAGGCTTAAGATACATCAGCGTGCATGTACTGGAACTGGAGAAAACCCTGAAGTTATACCGCGAGATTCTCGGTTTTAAATTGGACAACGCCGAGGTCCTACACGGTCCAGGTCTTGAAGGAATGTTGGTCATGAAACTAAAGGCCAACGACCTAACAATTGGTCTGTCCGTCACAGCACCGGAATTTATACATACTATAGGTCCTGTTGGAAATACCAACCACAACCACTTTATGCTTAAGGTCAATGATATCGTTACAATCGGCGACAAGTTGAAAGCAGAAGGATATGAGTTGGAAAACGAGAACTATGCTCGTGACAAATACACTTTTTTTGTAGGGCCAAATGGTGAGATCATTGGTCTTTCGTCATACGAGTAGTGTATCCGCTTTTCATTCTCAGATGTGGATCAACATCTGTTGCAGAACTACTCATCATGGTCAAAAGTACATCCTGAAGAAATCTCGCCATCAAGCAATTGCCATTATTGTCAGTGCTCTGTACAACAATTTGAATCTTCACAGTGACAATAGCGTCGGTTATAAAAGTGAAGTAAAATCAAGCCCACAGTAGGAAGATAAACGATCTCCTCGGCCAGATGCCAAAGAACCAGTTTTTCATTTGCAATGAATATAGTCAACAAGCCCCAGAGAATCCAAAAGGTATAGGCAATCCACTTTTTTGAGGTCTTCTTCGCCGACCAGTAAACCGCAAGAAATGAGAGTAGTAGAAAGGCAATGTCCATAAAACCCCACCAAGACGGATGGACCTTCGCATGAAGCCCCATGTTAGCATGTGCTATAAAAAAAACTGGAGTGGCCAAACAGTGTACTAGGCATAGTCCACTTGCAAAAGCGCCGATTAAATCAGATTTTGAACGTAACCACAGGGTATCCATGTCTTTTTTAATTTTTTCTTTAATGGAATGCAAAAGTAGGTTAAATTTTTAAATGCAACTAAGTTGCATTTATTTTTATTTGTATTTTTGTGAAAACATTCAAATGGTCAAAACCCTCAATTTGGCGTACGCCTACGAAAATGGGGAGGAACTCAAATTTCCAAATATTGAGGTCTCCCCAGGGAAACACTTGCTGGTGATTGGACCATCTGGTGTGGGAAAGACGACCCTTTTATATCTTTTAGCGGGGCTTTTGCCGCCATTGCGCGGTATAATATCCGTTGCCGGAACGGAGTTGAATTCCTTGACCCGCAAGGAGATGGACAAATTTAGAGGTAATTACATCGGTTTAGTTTTTCAACAGTATTACTTTATTAAATCATTAAATGTTTCTGACAATCTTCGCCTAAGGCAGAGCTTCCCCAAAAACACAAATGATACGCAAAGAAGACATGAACTTACAGAAAGATTGGGGCTCAAGGACTATCTTGATGAAAAGGTCGCGACATTGAGCCAGGGACAACAGCAGCGACTTTCCATTGCACTGGGTTTGATTCACAGACCTAAGATTATCCTGGCCGATGAGCCTACTTCCAATTTGGACGACGTGAATTGTGTAAAGGTCATTGACTTGCTTAAGGAAGAGGCCGAAATTTGCAAAAGCAGCCTTTTGATCATTACACATGACCTCCGGGTCATGTCACATTTTCAAAACCAAGTGATGTTATGAAACTCAGCTATCTTGCCTATAGGAATATGGTTTCTAAACCACTCAACCTCCTTTTGAGCCTACTGTTGCTGTTGTTGAGCGTATCATTGGTCACTTTTGTCCTACAATTAAGCAAACAGCTGGGCGGACAATTGAACAAGAACATAGCTCCTTTTGATATGGTCGTAGGCGCAAAGGGAAGTCCCCTGCAACTTGTTTTATCATCCGTACTTCATGTAGATGCGCCTACGGGAAATATTAAGTTGAAGGAAGTCGCTACACTCCAAAAACATCCTTTCATCCAAACTGCAATTCCTGTTTCATATGGAGATAATTACAAAGGCTATCGGATTTTGGGTACGGAGGTTGGGTATCTTGACCAATATAATGCTCAATTAGTAGATGGAAAGCTCTATAAAAAACCCTTTGAAGTGGTTGCAGGGAGTACTGTTGCCCAGAAGCTGGGTCTTAAAGTGGGAGACAATTTCATAAGTTCCCATGGATTGGCCTCCTCAAGTAACGAAGCGCATGAAGAACACCCGTTTCTCATAAAAGGGATATTGAAATCTACGGGAACGGTGGTGGATCAATTACTGATTACGCCTCTTGAAAGCATCTGGGAAGCCCATGATCACGGAGAAGATGAACATCATGAAGAGGATGACGATCGTACAGAAGAAGCTGAAGTTCTTAAGGAACATGATGTCGAAAAAGAGATAACGTCATTACTGATCAAGTTCAAAAGTCCTTTGGGCATGGTACAACTACCCAGATTTATTAATGAAAATACTTCTATGCAGGCTGCCTTACCCGGTTTTGAGGTGCAACGCCTAATAGGTCTTTTAGGTTCCGGAGTGCAGACCATAAATGGCATAGCTTTGGTTATCTTATTGGTTTCAGGACTAAGCATATTTATAAGCCTTTTAAAGACCATTCGTGAAAGAAGGCAAGAGCTTGCATTACTCAGGATTTATGGGTTACGAACAGGGCAACTACTATGGTTAGCCCTTTTGGAAGGAGGTTTTTTGGCCATCATCGGCTTTTTATCGGGATGGTTGGTAGGGCGTTTGGGTATTTGGGGCCTTTCGCACTATACACAAAACTCTTATGGTTATGCTTTACAAGTCCCTGGGCCGGACATGGTGGAATTATTGTTGTTGGCTCTTACTCTTGCTATAGCTCTTATGGCCACTTTATTTGCATCTTGTTCTATATTCAAGTTAAACGTTGCCAAAACACTGTCAGATGCGTAATTCGATTTTCGTAATTTTACTAGTAACTTTTTCATGCTTTTTAGTCAAGGCACAGGAGCAATTGACTTGGGAGGATTTTGCCGATGTCAGTTTTGAACCCGTGTATAACAAGAAGTACGATGTAAATTTTTTGATGCCCAAGTTTGGCGAGAAGATACAATCCTATCAGGGCAAACAAGTTGGTATAAAAGGCTATTTTTTGGATATTTCCGGAAGCGGCGAAGTGTTTTTGGTATCCCAAAACCCTATGGCTTCTTGTTTTTTCTGTGGAGCAGCCGGACCGGAGACCATTGTTGAAGTCGCTTTTAAAGAAAAACCGTCATTTAAGACTGACCAAATAGTTAAAGTTATGGGGATACTTGAATTGAATGTCAATAATGTGAACCATTGTAATTACATCTTAAAAGAGGCCAAGGGCCAATTGGTGAACTAAAAAAATGCGAATATTTCTTTTCATAGTAGGGTGCTGGATAGGGTTGGATACCAATGCACAGACTGTTTTAGGTTGGTCCGACCTCTCTGAGGGAATTTCTTGGGAAGTGCCCTCACCGGAAAATATCTTTCCAGCTTTCCAAGAGGCAAACTTCTCACCTAAAATGAAGGCTTTGGAAGGAAAAAAAGTTGTAATCACGGGGTATCTGTTGGTCTTGGATAGTCAACAATCCATATATCTCCTCTCTAAAAATCCAATGGCTTCCTGTTTTTTCTGTGGTAATGGAGGCCCAGAAACGGTATTGGATTTAAAGTTTGTCGAAAAACCATCCTTTGTGATGGACGAATTGCTCTCGGTAGAAGGGATATTGTATTTGAACGAGAATAATCCGAACGCCTGTTACTATCGGATCGAAGATGCCGATGCCATAAGTTTCAAATAAAGCTACCTAGGGATGAAAAAAGAAGGCTACGAACGACTCTTGAAACAGAAAGGATTAAAAAAGACCAAGGTGCGTATTGCATTGATCCAACATTTCATAAATATGGAACACGCACAATCCTATAACGATTTACAAGCGGCATTTGTGGAAGAACTAGATAAGTCTACCTTGTACCGAAACTTGGCAAGCTTTGAGCAAGCGGGTATTATCCACCGTATTGACGACCATTCCGGAATGGCCAAATATGCGTTTGGAGAATCCCCTATGAAAGGCAATGGACACGCCCATTTCGTATGTGAATGTTGTGAAACAGTATACTGTATGGAGGAATCGATCCCCATACAACCTATTGTTCCCAAGGGGTTCCAGACAAACCAAGTGCAGACCATTGTCAAGGGGATCTGTGCCAATTGCTAAATGTATACATGAACGGTTACAAGAAGATTTGTTCCTTTATGGGAATTACTTCTTTACAAGAAGCGATAGTGCCACTCATATTTGAAATGGGATTGAAAAGAAAGGATTTACCAAAACTTTTAAATAACAAGCTTGGCCTAGGCAAGTGCATTTCAAAAACTTAATGAGGTATCTTCGCAAAAAATAAAAACATGCGTTTTCTTGCGATACTTTTAATTTTTTTATCCATTTGTTGGCAGTCCACTGGACAGCAGTCTTTTTCCTTCCATAAAACCGAGGTAGAACCAAGTACTAAAAAACATTTCAAGATTCCCGTTACTGATGGCAAAGACAGTACATTTATTCCAATTACGGTGTTCCACGGTTCAAAACCAGGACCGGTTTTGGGTATTACTGCGGGGATACATGGTTATGAATACCCACCTATCCTTGCTGCGCAACACCTAAATCAAAAAGTTGATCCGCAAAGTTTAAGCGGTACAATTATTTTGGTGCAAATAGCAAATGTACCGGCATTTTTGGACAGAAGTCCCTTTGTTAATCCAATTGATAATAAGAATTTAAATCGCTCGTTTCCAGGAAAAAAGGAGGGTTCCATTACGGAGAAAATGGCCCACATTCTTACCAGGGAGATTATTGCCAAATCCAACTTTTTTGTTGATATGCATGCAGGAGATGCTCCTGAGGATTTAAGGCCATACAACGCTTGGTACCAATCCGATGCACTTCCAGAAGCTTCCATAAAAGGCCAGGAAATGGCCTTGGCCATGGGATTTGACTATTCTATTGTTTTCAATATTTCAAAAGAAAGACTTGAAAAACCAAGTTTGTATTGTTCGCAAGAAGCTTTTCATCGTAATATTCCGGCGGTGGATATTGAGTGTGGCCGATTGGGTATACCAGGTGAAGAGGAAGCAGATATAATCGTCCAGGGGATTTTTTCTCTTTTGGGGCACTTAGATATGCTGCCCATAACACGGACAACTGCAAAAAAGCCTGTTATCATAGCCAAACGTTCTACTACCAAAAGTAAGTCTACTGGATTTTTTTATACGGATAAAAAAGCAGGTGATACTATCACAACTGGTGAGCATATTGGTTATATCACGGACTTTTTTGGCAAAAAATTAGAGGACATCACAGCCTCCCAGGACGGAATGATATTATATATGATTGGCACCCCACCTATCAACACCGGTGAAACCATTATGAATATTGGAGCCTTCCCCAGTGCGATGAACAAGAAATAACATTCATCACTCCCCTTATAAACCATCAATCCCTTAAGGTTAGGTAATGGTTGAATATTGGTGTTTATTAACAATTTACATCTGTAAATTCACTGGCCAACCCTAAAACTGTTTTAAAAAAGTAATCTTGCTAATGAATTGTGTGCTCTGCTGAACGGGATCGAAAATATCGGTCTGGGTATCGTTAAATACTAAGTAAATAAAGGATAAGGGCATATACTCCCAGCTAAAACGTACGTTCCATCTTCCTTGTTCGTTAAAACTATTGTACTGATAAAAAGTGGATAGTTGTACCCTGGGATTTAAGGCCAGCCTAAGGCTTGCCGTATACAGGTCCGTATCCAAATCTGCTTGTTCTATACCAACACCATTAATATCATTGTGTTCATAATTGAGCGTAAGTGTGGCATGGGGAATGGGCGCAAATCGGGCTGCAGCGTTAATGGTGGTCCGGGTACCGTTGTAAAAATCCCCAAAGTCTACGCCAACATCACCGGACCATTTTTTGGACTGGTCTGTATTGTACTGGATTAAATACCGGGTATAGAAGTATCTGTCTTGTGCAATCTCCAAACCTAAGGGCGCAAAATCAAAATTGATATTCTGCCATGTCGGGGTGGTGGAAATTTCCAAAAAACTATTGTCCTTAAACCAAGTGAATACAGGGAAAATATAAAGATTGGCCTGTTGAAAGCTACTAGGATCGGTGGCATCATGATTATAATTGGCAAACAGCCCCGGATCCCATCTTCTGATCCAATCAATTTTTTTGGGCCTCCAAATATAATACCCTCCGGGATTGTGACGTATAACATCATTTTGCCGTACAAAACCCATTCTGGGGTTATAGTTGGCGTCCGTATATTCCGTGACCCACCCATAGTAATATTTGTTGGAGTCGTTGCCGACAAAGATACGTCCGGCAAAGCCGGTATTACCCGTAAACTCATCTATAGAGGTGGATAACAAGTACTGAACATCCCATTGGCTCTTGGGGCGTATTTGTCCGTCCAGTGTAATGGTAGTATTGTTATTGCTCTCCAGGTCCAGTTCGGCATAGCTATCATCAAGTCTGTGCGTAACCATAAGACCCACATTGTTTTCTCTGCCATAGTTTTTTAGATATCTAAATACCCCAAAGTTGCCCCCGGCCGAGTTCTCGGTTTCCCGTTGACGTACAAAAAGTCCCGCAAACGCACTTTTTTCGGTTCGCTGGGTAAAACGGGCACCTACATCTATGGGTGCCGGTATGGCATTGAATTCCCCTTGAAGACCAATTCGCCGACTAAAAAAGGGGCGAATGGATTGTTGTAGACCACCGGCCCAAATACCGGAATTTTCCAAAAAGAACTGTCTACGTTCAGGAAAAAATATATTGAAACGCTCCAAGTTATTCACGGCCAAATCAACATCAGCTTGGGCAAAATCGGTATTTACCGTAAGGTCCAGTACCGTTTTTGGATCAATGGCCCACTTAACATCCGCACCTATTTTTGGCTCGTTCAATTTATCGAGCAGCTCAGTCCCTTCTTTGTTTTCATCATATTGATACAAAGCATATGGTTCCACTCTTATATTGGTAGAAGGTGGTGGGGCTTCAATACCCGTAAGTTTGGCCGCATAGGTCATCCGATAGGGCGTAAACGACTGGGGAATGGCCGGAAAAGTAGAAACCTCAATATCCCTTCGGGCGTAGCGTACCAAAGTAAACCCCAATTCAACGGTATTGCCCGATTCCGGAAGGTTGTATCGTAGACTTTTGAAGGGGATGGCCATTTCTACGGTATACCCGGTATCGGTTCGTTGTGTTCTTACTCGCCAGAGGGTATTCCATCCCGTATCAAAATTATTACCATTAAAATTCTGAAAATCCCTTTGGTTTCCATAGGGTGTAGTTTGAAAGCCTTGAGCGTACTGTTTCAAATTTTGGGGATCAAGGGCTATGCCAAAAATATCATTTTCCCCCCAGCTGAAATCCCTACGCAAGTCCTGAATCCTCACTCCTTGTACTCCCACGGAATCCTTGCAAAAAGCGCCGATGTACAGGTTTTTATCGTCGTAGAGAAAGCGAACTTCCGTTTTGTACTTGACTTTTCCGCCCTGTCTGGGTTCCGTTCTAAAGAAATCGGAAGTAACTTCTACTTTTTCCCAATCGGTCTCGGAGAGTCTGCCATCCAATTTAATATCTCCCGTTGCTTTAACCGCCTTTATGGTCAAAGGTGTTTCTGGCGGTGGGAAGTTCTGGTTCTCTTGTGATAAAGCCACCACAGAACAAAAAACTAATGGAACGAGGTAAAAAAATCTCATATTTTTCTATTTTGAATCGATAAAATCTTCTAATAATGTGTTGAATTCTTCAGCTCTTTCCCAAAACATGGCATGACTGGTAATTGCCTTAATTTTTGCCTCGGGGACATGGATTTTAAGCCAAGTGTTAGCTTGGTCATACCAGGAATCCCTTACCATAAAAACCGAAGGTATTTCTAGTTGGTCCACTTCTTTTGTATAGTCCGATACCAGTCCGTCTATGTAAAGGCTTAGGGCAATATGAGGGGGTGTCATCCGTATTTCCTTTCGCATCCAATTTCTAGTGGGGTCATCAATGGAATCATTGAGCATCCAATCAATAATGTCATTGGGTTCCGAAGGCCCTGAAATTATTCCTTTTAGGCTACTTCGGTAATCATCAAAAGTTCCATATACCCATTCTTTCTCTCTATTTCCTATCCATTTGGGAGGTTCATCGATAAACACCATCTTACGGACACGATCTACTCCAAATGTCCGCAGATATTCGTATAGGGTAAGGCAGCCACTGGACCAGCCAATCAAGACAATTTCATTCAAGTCCTTCTGTAAAATCAATTCCCTAAGGTCCATCGCGTGATGGGCATACGTATTCTTATAGGTGGTTTTATCCGACCTCCCCTGCCCTCTGGGGTCATATAGGACCACGTGATATCGCTCAGAGAAGTGCTCCTTTTGCTTTTCAAAAAATCGATGGGTCATGGTCCAACCGGGAATGAACAGAAGTGTTTCCCCTTTACCTGTTTCCTCAACATAGAGGTTGGTGCCATCTTTAAGCCCAAAATAATTTCCTTGACCAAGAGCTGGGTGCGTGAAACAGAGTAGAATTAGGAGGCTAAAAACTTTCATATGTCTTTTTAGGGATGGATTCCTTGTAATTGATTTGTAAATAGTTGTGCCCCTTTATCAGCTTGCCAAAGCCTTCCGGGGTAATTTCCGGTCGCTCTGGACCAATCAAGGTAGCTACGTCCCCTACCCTAATTTTCGTTTTAGATCCGAGCGAAACATTGGTATGGCTGGCATTTACATTTACGACGGGATAGAGCTCACCTGCCAATAAAACCATGGCCCCATTTTCCGCTCCACTATCATAACCATCTGCCCAACCCAAAGGGAGTGTGGCAATCCATTCGTCTTGTTCTACTTTGTAGAATCGGGAAAAACCAATGGTGTCACCTGTCTTCAATTTTTCGAGACGGATTATCGGGGCTTTGAGCCGATACGGTACTTGAAGTGGATAGTTTTTGGCTTCGGGCCTATTGACCAAGGGAAAGGAACCATGTAGCAAAATACCGGGTCGCACTGCTTCTTGATGCGATTTTGGCAGGTCTAAAAGCGAAAGCGACGGAGCCAAATGCTTTATCCCGGTTGTTATTCCTTTTCCGTTCAATTTCCTTATAATTTCCTCAAAACGCTTAATTTGCTGTTCCGCAAAGTCTTTTGGCGTAGTCAATGTGGAGAAGGTATGGGTAATCGATAACCTATTATTTTTGGCAACTTCTTCTCCTATATGTACCGCTTCCTTAAAGGGAATGCCCATTCTACCCAAACCGGTATCTATATAGAGTGCAACCTTTATGGCCTTATTTGTACCTAGGGCAAGCTCATTTATTTTTTTGAAGGAAGTTTTTGAAAAAATACTTAAAGTGATTTCCCGTTCTAGAAGAGTGTTGGCGCTTACGCTATCAAAATCTCCCATGAGCAAGATGGGTTTTGAAAATCCAGCTGCTCTTAAAGCGATGGCCCGCTCATCCTTTACCAAAGCAACCGCTATGATGGACGATGAGCCTTCCAAAATTTTCGCTACTTCAACATCACCTAGACCGTAGGCGTTATTTTTCAGTACTGCTATGATGGGCTTCCCCCCTACCATTTTACCTATTTGCAAAGCATTGTGCAGATAAGCGGCCTTGGATAGTTCTATCCAAGGTTTACTATCATACGATCTACTGGCGAAAACGTGATTTTGACCTAATACATACGGACCCATGGTCATGGTAACCAATCCCGTAAAGGATTCGTAAATGAACTGTCTCCTATTCTTTTTCATAAAGGCATCTTTTTGTTCATGATTACCCATCCCATAAAAAATACTACTGCAGCGGACAAAGCCATTGTAACCAGTCCCGTCCAATCATTATTCTTATTTAAAGGGTCACTCTGCATTTTGAAGGAAGGGAGGTGTGAATAGTCTTTGAGGTGTATGGGTTTGTCCCAAAAGAGTCTTTGAAAGTAAAAATCCGTGATACTCTCATGAAAGTGCGTTAGGGCTTCCTGAAATCGCAGGAATGTCCTCAAATCGGTTTCGGCCACCTGTGCCATTATATTTTGTAGATTCACGGCCGGGCTGAGCCAATAATAACCGCCCGACCATTTATTTCTGTTCATTACCTGTTGAGAGTATCGATCGACCTCAGCCTTACTATTGATATCCTTTAAGGATGTAAAAGCGGCGTACGCCTTGGCAAGGGTATTATTACGGATTAAGCTATCGCTGCCCTTAAGTTTGGGCTGATGTGCAAGGAATTCCATAATTACTTCCCGTGACTCATTTTCATCATTTTCATTTTCAAGACCTGTCCTTCGAGTCAGACCGGCCAGAGTTGCGCTGCTAAGTGGATATTTTGAGGTAACGACTATGTTCAATATTCCTGGAGCAACAATCAGGAACAATAACCAAAGGCCAGCGGCCACCATGGCATTAAAAGCTGAACTTCTACGCCAACTGATGATAAGGAACATCAAGGCAAACCAAAATGCGCAATACAGGAATACTCCGGACAACCAGATAATTGCGGGCCCTAGGTTTTTCTTGTCCAACGGATTGCCCGATGTCACCAAACCGATACACGAAATACAAAGGGCAAGACTAACGATCAGTACAAAATAGAATGCCAATCGAATCAAAATAATATTTCGAATGCTAACCGATTGTACCAGCAATAATGGTAGCGTGCCATTCTCTCGTTCCGCCGAAAACAATCCGTAACAGAAAACGATAATTAAAAGTGGAAACAGATAAATGAGTACAAAAGACAGGTCAAAGTTTCCCGCCATCAGATTGGCCGGGTTGGCAATTTCATTTTCAAAGAGCTGGTAATGAAGACTCATTCCCGTAAGGCGATAGTAATAGCGAAAAAGGTCGCGTTGACCAATGGACAGTGCAGCATAGTCATGTGGGGACAAAATGGCGTGATAACCATGCCGGTACCATGCAAAAGAGGGCCTAGAGGCAATGTCATGCGTCCGTTCCTGCTCAAGGGTTTCCCTTTCTTTGGCAAAGCTGGCCTTGTAGTTGGCAAATTCTTCCTGCTCTAGGTCAACAATAGCTTCAATGGTTTCCCGCTGGGTATTAATTTCCGATTGGCCGTAATAGATCGCATAAACCCCAAATAGGAATAAAACCATCAACATAAGAACCAGATGGCGATTGCGGAGAAAAGTTCTCCACTCATATTGGACTATGGTCTTGAACGTTACACTCATAACAGCCTTGTAGTTTTTCTATCCGGGAAACTTAATAGTATCAATACCAAGGTCAGCCAAATCAACAAAGAGGTCAGCTCCGTTTTATAATTCTTCAGTATGTCAAGGGCCTTGGGAGATCGATAGGAAAAATCTTTGATACGCCGCCATAAATCGGACCCTGCCTTATACTCGTAAAACTCCCCATATCGGGAATTTTGGGCCATATCATTATTCATTTCCTTGACCAAACCTCTACGATACTGCTCTACTTCATCCTCAAAATGTAGACTCGTGTGAATATCGGTTCCGGCAAGTCCCATGGAAAGGTGCTGAACGATCAAATAGGGATTCAAGAGACTGGATAGACTGGCTAGACGGTCCTGCTTGGAAAAAATATTCCTTAGATTCCCCAGATGATGGTCATAGACGCTGTTACTAAATTCTTCTCCGGCTTGCATACTTACCCCTTCAAAATTGAACGGTAATTGCTGTACGGAATCGATATCGTATTTATCTAAGTATTCCTTTTCCAATTTGGCCATTCGCGCCGAGCGCGGGGTGTTTCCATCCATTCCGTTGGCAATGTCATCCTGTATTTGGGCCTTGAAAACCCTCATGGAAGGCGACTTGTAAAAATTTTCACTCATATTGGCCACTGTTTTGGGCATCAGCATGGTGAAAAAAATCCAAACCGTAAGTAATGTTAAAAGAGCGTTCTTTCCGGTGGATGAACGGAAAGAGACCCATACGGAAAAGGAAATAAACAGGAATAGGTAAATGCCATAAAGCAAAAACAACAACAGCGCTCTAACAGTTACGTCCGAAATGGTTTCTGACCGGACTCCGGAAGTGGCGAGTAGGCTTGTTCCAAGTAAAAAGGGCAACAAAAGGGCCGTAATCATGATGGTATAAGCCAATACCTTTCCCCAAATAAGCGTTCGGTAGGAAACGCCTTGGCTAATCAACAATCGTAATGTGCCACTTTCGCGCTCCCGGGTAAAAGAAGCGAAAGCAAGAAAGATAATAAGCAAAGGAAGCAGTACTTGCAATACCATGGCCGCGCTCAATTCCCCAAACCGAATCATGCTACTATGGTCTTGGGCGGGCCGGAACATAAACTCATGTTGGTGGTGTGCCTCTAGATATACGGATGTACCCGTGAATGTGTCCAATCCAAAATCGAAAAGACTGAAAATGGTCTTTGGCTTAAAGGCAAAGGTTCCGTAATGCGCGGCGATGTGTGGGTGCTTATCGCCCTGTTCAAGCCATTGCTGTCTTTTCTCGGCACGTGTTTGAATAATGGCTTCCTTTTGCTGCTTATAGGCAAGGTACCCCGCATATAATGCTACCATCAACAGTAATGAAATCAGCAGCCCAAGGGAAACGATAAGCTTTTCCCGTAGGGCTATCTTGATTTCTTTCCGCGCAATAAGTATCAGTTTACGCATTTTCCAAATGGTTTTTTAACAGAGCAATCAACCAGTCTTAGGTATTCAAAGCGTTTTCTTATTCGATAGTTTATCGCTTTCTAGCAACACTTGCTTAATTCAATAGCTCCAGACCGTTGATGAATCCTCCGGTCGATACAAATTTTTTGCTTACCGAGCCCGTTGCCGCATCGAAACTATACACCGCATTTTCATCATTGGTGGCCGTAGAGAAAAGCAGTTCATCTCCTGAATTTGGACGTATGATCATACTCCTTGATGCATATGTGATAGGAAGGTCCGCTACCTCGCCAATACTTGTACGGTTCTCTAGATCAAGCTCCACGTATTTGAATTGGGGTTCACCGGTAAGAAATTCAAAAAAGTCGCTTTCATCCTCTACCCTGGATGTAAAGGCACGGCCATTGGGCATCAAGTTAATTCCATAACATACATTGCCTGTGGCCGTATTCAAGTCAAGAAAGTAATCAGGATCGAAAGAAGTCTGTGCGTTTGCAATTCTTAACAGACCGCTGGGGCTACTTCCTCCACTCATTGTAGTTCCTAGGCCGTGTACATAAATATCCCCGTTGTCTGCCTTAACCATTCCCGAATTGGAAGATGGTCCGCCAAAAACCATTCCTGTTCTTTCATCTGAAATTACCTTTTCTACCGCTCTTGAGTCCAGATCAATAACCGCCACATAGGCGGAATCATTCACAGGAACAAAGTTGTTCTCATAGTGCACTCCCATAAACAATTTACCGTCCCTCTCCATCATGTCCAGATAATACGTGCGAGTAGCTTCGGGAAATCTGCTGGTCACCGAACTTAGGGACACCTCATCGGTTATACGCATAGTACTTGGATCAAATACGATCAATTTTGAAATACCTCCGGCCACTGAGCCATAGGCAACGGTCTCACTTTCAAAATACAGGGTAGAGAAAACGTTTGCACCGGGAACCACTATGCGCTCTTCCTCCACAGCGTTCCCTTCATCATCAAACACATACTTGACCAGCGTAGCGGGTGCACCAAAAGGTGAGGTATAAAGTGCCTTGTTATACGATACCGTCCCCGCTCCGCCATTGGCCGCCAATTCTGTGGCCATGTCGTTGCCTATAGTAGTGAAATCCAAATCGGTAAGTCCTTGGATATAAGTAGTTTGGTTGGGGAAAGCCCCCCCGACGGTGGATAGTCCAAAATTGACCACTACAGGATCCGGGGTTGGATCAGGTGTAGGATCTGGCGTTGGCGTACTGTCAACTACAGGGGGATCATTATCGTCACTACTGCAACTAGACGAGACGATTCCCATTAGTGCCAGAATTAAAAGAAGTTGCCAATTCTTAAAAAATACTTTTTTCATTTTGCTTGGATTTAAGTGTATAGGTTTAATTTAAAAATGTTCTTAGTGTTACGTAAAAAGCCCTGCCAGGCCGTTGTACGCTAAAGTTGTCAAATACTTTTTCATCCAGTAGGTTGGTACATTCCAAGGATACTGTAGCTTTATTGGCCCATGCGGTATAGGATACCCCTACATTCTGTACGAACTGTGAAGGGATGGTATTTTTGAAATCCCTGTTGCCATCGACCTCCCAAAAAAGGAAAAACTCGTTCACGTAGCTACCAGACCACCAGGTAGAGAATACATTACCCGGGCCCAGCAGGTCTTTCTTGTTAAAGCGCACTTCGCCATTTCCGAACAGATATGGAATGTTGGGCAAACGTGCATTGAAATAGCGATCATCCACTGCCCCGGTTACACTTCTCGGGGAACGGTTTCTCAAATCCTGATAGGTAGCATTGGCCGTAATCTGGAGAAATTCGAAAGGACGCAGACGAACTTCCATATCTGCTCCGAAGGTTCGTGCCTTCAATAGATTCTGATACTGGGCAAAAAACTGTGAAGTCCTTAGCCAAATGATATTATCGGTATCACGATAAAAAAAGTTAGCATCCCAGTTTATTTTTGAATGGTTCCATTGTAGTCCAAGATTTAGATTATGGCTTTGCTCCGGTTCAAGGAAGGGATTGGGGCGGATGATTGTAAAATCCCCAAAAAGTTCAAATTCATCCGGAAGTCTTGTAGCATATTCATAAGAAGCCTTGACCAAAAAATCCTTCGTAATGTAGTAACGAAGGGACTGAAGAAAACCAAAATTGGAAACTTCCTGTGCATTAGGTACAAATTCAAGGTTTTGAATGGCATATCCCTCGGCATCCAGCCAAAAATGTTTTACCGCAGAATAACTTGTCAACTTTTCGGAAAAGTCGTGTTCGTAAGCAAAACCTGTAGCATTTTTAAAGAGAACGGTGGGGTTTGCAAAAAAATCCTCTCCATAAAATTCGGCGGCCACCGGGTCTTCGCCTACTCTTCTGAACCAAGCCGAAAAGACGTTAAACGTGAATCTTCCCTTCTTCCATGGGGAATGGATTATATTGAGCCTCCCGAGTACATTCTTGCTATTAAGTTCCAATAGATTTCTAGAGGTAGAGATTTCGCCGCCATCGGTACGGCGATCAAAGACTCTTCCGTCCCAGGTGTATACGTTCAGGGTAGTATCCACAAAATGTCCGCGGGTCTTATTATAGGCCCCGTACCATTTTACATCGGTTTTCTTGAGGATTTCCTTTTTCTCATATTCAAGCGAAGTTCCTATGGTAGCTTCATCATAGGTTACCTCTCCATAGGGTTGGGCCATAATGGCATTGTGCTGAATATCATCTTCCAATCCCGAGTAACGGACGCTTAAAATCAGACGGTCGGCATATGTTTTATCAAAAACACCCCCATACAGACCCACTAAATAATTGGAAAACCCATCATGAAAACGTCTAACGGTAGCGGGGTTGGGGTTACCGAACTCATCTGGAATCTCAATATCCACCTTGTAATCATTATCGGAATGGTTATAGAATGAATTGATTCCGATGACCCACTGCTTTTCCGGATGTACCCATTGCCCGTTTACATTGATTTTATGACTGTTGAAGGATCCTCCGGAGTAAGAAGCGTCCAAATAGTTCTTATAGGATTTTCGGGTAATGACATTAATACCTCCGCCCAATGCATCCGCTCCAAGATGCACGGGCACCACTCCTTTATATACTTCAATTTGATCCATGAGACTGGCCGGAAGTACGTTCAGTCCGAGACCGGAACCATAGTAGGACAAAGGAATGCCATCAAGAAAAAAGGGCACGGATTTGCCAGTCATCCCATTGAGATATACTTCGGCATTGCTTCCAAAACCTCCAGTCTGTCGAACCACTACGCCGGGAATCTGTTTTATGATGTCGCTGGTGTTTGTATTTCGGGTAAAAAACTGTTCTGTCTGCATCACCGAGACATTGACCGTACTTTCACGAAGTTCCTGAGTTTTTGTTTTGCCCGTTACCGTAACACCATCCAGTGTTTCGGTCTCTTCCGAAAGAACCACCTCTATATGAACAGGGCGATTCCTTTTTATATCGATGCTCTTATTTATGGTCTGAAAACCGATAGACGAAAATCGCAACGTATGCTCTCCTTCGGCATCCACGGAAACACTGAAATACCCAGAGGTATCGGTGCTGGTATAGTCTTCATCCGGGAGTAACTGTACCGTAACGCCAAGGAGTGGAATACCGTTTTGGTCTACCACCCGTCCTGAAACAAGTAGTTCTTGAGACAATAAGCCTTTGGACGTAATCATAAAGACAACAATGACCATTCGCACCATTTTAGTAATCGGATAAAACTGAACTTTTTTGCCAAATGGTCGAACCAAAAAATCCAAGTCCTAGGAGACCCATGGAAATGAATACAAGCCACGGTAATGCCGCCCATTTATTGGAATCCATAGGTGCGTATTCAAACTTTGGAAGATTGGGATAATCCTTTTGGGAAAAGTCTCTATTGTTGTATAAAAAAGGTGTCAAATGTTCTCGCCAGGTCTCCGCAAAGGCAATGACCTGTTTTCTAAAGTCCGCATAGTCCTTAGTAGAAGTGCCCGCTATTTGGTTCAAGGATTCCTGGGCAATGATAGCCGGGGAAATCCATTTAAAACGCCCTACCCAGTCCTGTTGTTTCTGCAGTTGTTCTTCATACTTTTGGACGACTGGGGACAATTCTTCCTTTATCAGCTTTTGAGAAGCCATATAACGATGGTAAAATCCACGTGATTGGCTTGTATCGTTTAAGGCATATTCCGGATGATCCCGCAAAAAGTTGTCCAGTATCTCATCTTGTTTTTTGGCGACTTCCGCTTTTAAGTTGCGCATTTCATTGATCATTAAGGTACGCGATGGCATAGGATAAATTGTGTTTCCCAATTGGTTTAGGACCGAGGGAACAAAAAGTACAAATACCACCCATAGCCCAAGTAAGGCGACTGCATTCTTTGCCGAGCTACCGGCTTGTAGATTAACCAAAAATGCGAGGGTAAACCAGAAGAGCATATAAACCAATACCAGGGCCAAAAATCCTAGAAAAGAAGTTGCCTGTGCTATGATATTAATACCAATGAGCAGGAATGCCAAAGTCAATGTAACCATGACCAATATCGCCATCCAAAAAAAACGCAGCCCCAGTTTTTGCATCACCCATTTTTGAATGGTTATGGGCTGAGCGGCCAAAAGCCGAATAGAGCCGCTCTCCTTTTCGGCCGAAAGCACATTATAGGAAAAGGCAATAATGAGCAATGGCAGCAAGTATATGATGACAAAGGCCAGGTCAAAACTACCGAACAACAATTGAACGGGACTGGTCATTTCAGTAAAGTTAAGGGCATTGTCATCCCCGGTGGCCGTTGGTTTTATATAATGGGTAAAAAGGTCGGCCTGCCCGGTAGACACAAATGCCAGGGGCTGAGGCTCCATGGCCGCTACCCTGGGGTAATAGTTACCTAAGGCCATGGGGCTAGAGGGAACGGTCCAATAGGGCACGCTTACTTCAAGACCGTGCTCAACCGAGTCTAGAAGTATGAGCATCATGGCATCATTCTCCCGCATTTCGGAATGGGCAGCGGTAATATCGCTTTGGCGTTTCTCTACCTTTTGCCTTCCATTAAAGGCCGAAAATCCGAAGAGTACTAACAGTATTACACTTAGTAGTTGTATCCAACGGCTGCGTAAGAGTAGCTTTAATTCATACTTAAAATTATACGTTAACATATCAAATGGTTTTGGTAGTGAACAATAGCAGACTAAAGGAACCCAGTAGCCATAGACCTAAAATTCCTAAATTGGAAGTATTGCGGGAGAGAATGGAACCAAGTTCTGGCGGGTCATAGTCAAAGGCTGGCAGGTTCTTCCAGAAATCGGCATCGGCCCGATAGCCCCAATTGCCATACTCGGAATTCTCGGCAAAATTATCGTTCAGAAATTTTTGGGTAGCAATTCTGTATTCTTCGGCGGCATCGGCAAATTCCCAGTGCGTCGCATAATCCGTTTGGGCGATGGCCATACTCAAAAAACGCGCGGGCAGATAGGGTGAAATGGCCGCCAACCCTCTATAAACGGCAGATTGTTGTACAAACTGCTCCTTAAGGTAATTGTAGTGCTTAAAATATACCTCTGCCTCATGCTCCTCACCTTTCTGCATTCGATACCCATCAAAGTTAAAGGGAAGTTGATGGAGGCTGTCCACGCCGTACTCTGCCAGTACTGTCTCTTGTAATCGTTTGGCTTCCTTGCTCCAAGGATTATGACCATCCAGCCCCTCTTTTTTATCCTTCAAAACGTTGGCCGCAAATTCCTGACGGGTGGGATACGGATGCTTGGCCTCGGCTACATTACTTGCAGCCTTAGGTGCCGCCAGACAGGCAATAATCCATACACAAAGTGAAACTACCAGGGAAACACCGGATTTTTTTGTATTTGCGGATATTAATAGAACTATATTGATGAAAACAACGTAGTACCCTACATATACCGCAAACATTACAAACAAAGCATTCCAATTGAATATGCCAAAATCCTTTAGTCCGCTCAATAGTAGGCCAGCCACAAGAAACAAGATGGCCGTGATGACAAGAATGGGAATGAATAGAGCCATCCACTTTCCCAGTATCCATTTCCAAGTGGAAATTCCCTGACTCTTTAACAAGGTCAAGGTGCCCATTTCCCGCTCTTTGGTAAAACTATTGTACCCTAAAAGAATTATAAGCAAAGGAATGATGAACAGTAAAATAAAATCAGGGGTCAAGTCTCCAAAACGGGCTAGACCTGTTTGGTCTGCCGCAGCACTGAATTGGGCCTCGTTGCGTTTATGGGCTTCCAAAAAAATAGAAGTTCCCGCATACTTATCCACTCCCTGGTCCACTAAGGACAAGGGATATTTGGGTTTAAAGGCGTAGGTACCATAGTGAGCTGCAGAATGTGGGTTCTTTTCACCTTGGCTGTCCCATATGGTGCGCTCGGCCGTCTTGGCCGCCTCGTATTGTTCGTTCACATTTTCATACTGCCGGGCACTTATCCATACAGCTACGCCTAACAGTAAGATTACAATGAAAAAGGCAAGACGAACACGTCCATCACGAAGCAATTCCCTGGTTTCCTTTAAAAATGTCATTAAAATCATATGGCAAGTTCTTTATACGCCATGGCGTGTAGATAGGAATCCTCCAATTCCGATAGGGATATATCATCGGCCATAAACTGCTCCTTTAACTGGCCATCCTTCATGATACCGATATGTGTGGCCACCTCTTTGGCCCTAAATAGGTCGTGTGTGGCCATCAAGGTGGCCACGCCCCTAGCTCGTAACTTTTGGAGTAACAAACCAAATTCGTTACTGGCCTTGGGGTCCAAGCCCGAGGTGGGTTCATCCAATAGGAGTACTTTGGCCTCTTTGGCCAGGGCAATTGAAATACCCACTTTTTGGCGCATCCCTTTTGAAAAGGTTGAAATACGCTTATCAAAGGCTTCCAGCTGCAACCCGGCTTCCTTTAAGAATCCCCTTAAATCAGAATCGGACAATTTTTTTCCTGCGATTCCCGAAAAGTAATCCAAGTTTTCCACCGCAGTGAGACTAGGATAAAGCATCAGATTTTCCGGTATGTACGCCAAAAATCGTTTAGTGGTCCTTAGGTTTTCCTGAACGTTCAATTGGTTGATGAAAGCACTGCCCGACGTAGGCTCGATAAAGCCTAACAACAAGTTGATAGTGGTAGTTTTTCCAGCGCCATTGGCCCCGAGAAGGCAATAGATTTCGCCTTCCTTTACGTTAAGGTTTAGATGGTCAAGGGCAGTTTGGTCGCCATATTCCTTTGTGAGATTGTTCGTGATAATCATATCTTTTAATTTATGCGTTTGTATGTTGATAGTTTTCTATGGGCCAATCATCCGTAGTAGGGAAATTTCCCCTTTTCCAATCGATGACTTCCCTATCACTAAGCAAACATTCTTCAAGTTGTTTGGTTATTGAGGGAACATCAAGATGTTGCCCAATCAAGACAAGTTCTATCTTCCGGTCTCCGAAGGGAGTGGCCCATTCCGACTCGATCAGTTTTTGGTTGTTAACAAAAGAAGCATAGTTAATGCGTTCCGAAAAGGGCATGGAAGCCCACCAGACCCCGGCAGGATCTACTTTTGTAGAACCACCCGCCGTACTCCATACCAACGCTTGGTCCGGCCGTGAGGATAACCAAAACAAGCCCTTGCTGCGGATGACGTTCGGGGGGAAATGGTTGTTTACATAGTCCAGGAAACGTTTAGGGTGGAAAGGCCGCTTATTGCGAAACACGAACGAGCCGATTCCATATTCCTCGGTCTCCGGAACATGATCGTTCTGAAGCTCTTGTATCCAACCGGCCGAGGTTTCGGCCTCTTCGAAATCGAACAGGCCCGTCTTCAATACTTCCCGTAGGGGTACTTCTGAATTTTTAGTAGGAAGAATTCGTGCACTAGGGTTTAACTTGTGTAACATATCGTAGAGGTTCCGTAGTTCTTCCTCCGTAACTAAATCAACCTTGTTCAATAAGATTACATTGGCGAACTCTACTTGATCCGTCAAAAGGTTCACAATGGTGCGATCGTCGCCCTCCATATCAGTCAAGTTACGGGAAGCGAGGTAATCCGGGCTTGAAAAATCCTTTAGGAAATTAAAAGTGTCCACTACCGTGACCATGGTGTCGATATAACTGAATCGGCTCAGGTCAATACTGCCGTCCTCGCTGGCAAAACTAAAGGTCTGCGCCACGGGAATGGGTTCGGAGATACCGGTACTTTCTATCAATAAATAGTCAAACCTGTTCTCCTTTGCCAATTTTTCTACCTCCACCATCAGGTCTTCCCGAAGTGTGCAGCAGATACAGCCATTCGACATTTCGACAAGCCTTTCCTCGGTACGGGAAAGGGTATTTTCGTTCTGTACGAGTTGGGCATCGATATTTACCTCGCTCATATCATTGACGATGACGGCCACTTTAAGGCCCTCTTTGTTATGCAGGATGTGGTTGAGCAGCGTGGTCTTACCCGCGCCCAAAAAACCACTCAATACGGTTACGGGCAATTTTGCCATTATTAATGGTTTTTAAAATAAAATGATATCATATCATAACCACTCTACAACAAATATTTAGATTGCAAAGCGTTGAATTTCAGTATTCAAGAGAGATGTCTTGAACAGCAGGAGTATCTTTAGAATGTGGGCGAGGGAGGGCCTCTCAAAGAGCGAATGGCCAGGGTTCTGGGCCTAAAATAGGGGTCTTGTACGCTTATAATTGCAAAGGCCGCTACGAACCCTAAAAGGATTAGTGTGCAAAACCATAGGTAAACGGTTTGACCCAATAATTTTGCGCACAGTTCGCAGGAAAAGGATTGTTCTTCAATTTGGGTGTCATGTACACTGTGATGATCACATGAACTAAAAACATGAGAAGTTAAGACATGCAGGGTATGGTATGACAACTGAAGTAAAAGTACGGTTGTCAATAGTATCCCAAACCATTTTTTTGTCTTGGTACTTCCCATTGAAAAAGGGAGTGGAGCTTATCCACTCCCTAGTTTTAATTAGATATAGACGGAAAACCCGTCCTTATTCGATGGTCAAACTGAACGTCTGGGTGATGTCGGTCTCTCCCCCGGCATCGGCCAAAGAACCATCATTGGGTTTTTTGGGCTCGTGGCGCAATGTTACCGCCAAGGTTCCCGAGCTTGCATCGGTGGTAGTAAGGGTAAACACAATTCCTACTGGATTTGTGGTCGTGAAATTTTCTCCCGTCTCCTCGGATACGTAATCCGATTCGTCATCGCCGTAAGCGGTTGTGGCATTCAATGCTCCCCCCACCACGAAAAAGAACTGATGTTCGGCAGCCTCTCCCTCAATTTCTTCATTGACGTTTTCCGCCGGTGTTTCTGTCTCGTTCAATAAAACTATCCCACCGTCATAAATGGTGTTTTCCGCAAGACTTCCCGAAATGTCAATATCCGGTGCATCAGGGCCGTCACCATCCAAATCCCGAGAAATCAAAGTTACGGTAGTACCGCCGCCTTGCGGAACCATAGTAACCGTCATAGTTGTAATGGTCTCTTCTTCATTTACAGGATCCGGAGCATCGTCGTCATCCGAACAAGAGGTTAAAACAAAGCCCGTTAAGGCCAAAGCCGATAAGAATTTAATTGTTTTCATAGTAATAATTATAAGGATATTAGAGTTAATCGTTTTTAGTAAAATCTTGGATTTAAGAATACAACTACTTTAACCTTTGGATGCCAACTATCAAAATTTGATTTGAATTTGGAAAGTAGTATTGCTATAAAATCTTAGTGAAACACCAAGAAATCAACGTCTTATCTTATCAAGATAAAAAGACAAGGAAAGAGTTGACTAAATGACTGAAGGCGGGGGCCTGGAGCAATGATGGGATTCCAGTTGTGTCTTGGGAATCTGAATACTAGAGAAGAATACCCTCGGTTCATAATCCCATAAGAAAGAAGGTTGATCAAGTGCAACAAAAGAAAACGAGGTGGTTTCTGACTGCTGATTGTCGATGGCCAAAATACAAAGTTCGCATTGGTCCACCGTATCATTTTCAACATCATGATGCTCATAGACGTGAAAAGCGGTTATCTTGGCAAACAACATGCCAACAAGGAAGAATACACTTATATGCTTTAACGAACCTTTCACAATTTACAAATCTAAAACAATCGATTTAAGTTACGGTGTTAAAAAAATCATAATGTATGCGTGGACATGTTAATTGTCCTTCAAATAACGCCCTTAAAAATCGTTACATCAATTCCAAATCCACTATCACCTAGGGCCCAATTGTATCCAATAGTTCACGCATATTCTGATGTGATAAATCTTTTTCGGATTTAACAAAAGTTGTTTTTGCAATTCACTATATTTAACAAGAAATTACTTTCTTTTATCATACTATTTAGACTATAATTTTTTATGAACAACACAGTATTCGTTACCCGCAAAATTCTGGACTTACTACAGGTTAGAAATACCAAGTCCCATATAGAGGATACCATACTTTCCCATCCTGATCATACCAGTCTATTGGCCGTATCCGATGCATTAAACACGTATAGTCTGAAGAATTTGTCCGCTAAGATAGATAAGACCCGGTTACCGGAACTTCCCCTACCCTGTATTGTACAGGTTAAAAAGGAGGAGAGCCCGGTTTTCTGGGTATTGAACCGCTGTATGGAGGATTCCGTTTCTTTTTATGATGATTCAAATACGCTAAAGCACGAATCAAAGGAAAGCTTTTTGAAAAAATGGACCGGGATATGCTTGTTGGTAGATAAGACCGAAACTATAAGCGAGCCTGGAATAGATAAAAAACTATCATCGATTAGACTAGCACAATCCCTTAGCGCATTGCTCCTTCTACTTCTCATAATTTGGGTCTCGAATACCCTTTTCAATTCCGATATAACAGCGAAACCGGAAAACATTGTTTACACATTGGTCTATACCTTGCTTAAAGTTGGTGGATTGCTTGTTGGGGCGGCGTTATTATGGTTTGAGGTTGACCAGTACAACCCAAAACTGCAAGCTCTTTGTTCGGGAGGTAAAAAGGTGGATTGCCATGCGGTATTGAACTCAAAACATGCCCGACTTTTTAATGGATCCCTGAGCCTAGGTGTATTGGGCCTCTCCTATTTTTTCGCCACTTTCCTGTATCTTCCAATACAGGAATTTTCGATGTCGTCCTTGGCCATTTTGACTTTTTTTAGTTTTTCAACGTTTCCCATACTATTGATATCGGCATATTACCAAGGAATGATTATAGGGCAGTGGTGTAAATTTTGTATAGGTATACAGGTTATTCTTATCACAGAGATCATTTTGGGACATGCTGCCGGTTTCTATGAAAATCCTATAGTCCTACAAACTTTGCCTGTACTTGGCATCCTACTCATTGTACCTATATTGCTCTGGAAATTTGTTAAGCCCCTATTGGATAAGGAAAGGGAAACGAATTTGTACAAAAGGGGGTTCAAAAAAATCAAGAATAATCCCAAGGTTCTATCAAGTTTACTTGCTGCTTCTCGGAAAATAGAAACAGCTCCCAATGGATTGGGAATTTCATTAAAAAGAAATACGGCCGAATATGACATCATTAAAGTATGTAATCCCTATTGTGGACCTTGTGCCACCGCCCATCCCCATCTGGAGGAATTGGTAAACAGGGGTAAAATTAATTTACAGATATTGTTTACGGCATCCACAAACCATGTGGACAATAGGGCAAAACCCGTAAGGCATTTATTGGCCATAAATGATCAAGGCAACGAACTTAGAACTCAACAGGCCTTGGATAATTGGTACAGTGCTCCAAAAAAGGACTATAATGCCTTCGCCCTTAAATATCCATTGAACGGAGAGCTTGCCCAACAGGACGCGAAAATAGAGGCTATGTACGGTTGGTGCAAAAAAGAGAAAATCGCCCATACACCTACCCTTTTCATAAATGGTTATGAATTGCCTATGGAATACTATAATGCAAAAGATTTAAAGGAAATCCTGGGATAAAAAGAAAAAGGCCCAAAGAAGAACTTTGGGCCAAGAACAATATTCTTTCGCGAAGAATGGACATAAACCTTGAGTGTCCTTAACTGTTCAAGACAAATATAAATTTTAAAGTTTTACCGAATGAAAAATTTAAGTTTTAGGGGGTTGGATCTAAAAGTTGACAATCTACTTCAATCCGAAGAATTGAAAACTGTTGTAGGCGGTACACCGGTAGGTAGCTGCTCTGTTGACCCTACTTGTTCCACAGGATGTAGACAACAGGTTTTTCTTGGTTCTCCAAATACTTTTTGTAGTACTTGTTGCCAAGGTCCTTATTAATATTTAATCGACGGCTGCATGAAATACTGTTAGTATGACATTTTTCATGCAGCTTTTATTTTCGATAAGTTTTCATACGCACAACCGCAGTAAAAGGCCTAATCTTTTATGACCTTTCTTCACGCCGCAGCAAATCCAAAATCAAATTGAAGAATTTACTTGAGACTTACCTGACTATAGACCCAATTTTTCTTTGTATCACACAGAAAGTCAAGTTTTAATCTATGATAGGCCTTTGTAAGTGCCTCATTAACATCGATTGCCTCAATTAACCGAGAAACATAAATTATGCTTTCGTCAGAAAGTATATCCGAAACCAAATAAGATTGTAACAATTCCTTAAGTGCATTGTCCTTTTGATCCTCTTTATCGAGCTGATAATACATTTGAAAACAAGCCCCCAGACCATGTAAAAGAAAACGCATTAGGTATTGATCATTATATTTTTCAATAAGTCCCTCGGAAGCCAAAAATTCATACAACCTATCGTAGGCTGAAATAATATCCCTAATTTTTTCCTTGGAATAGGTCCTTGTTATGGAGTTGTGCGGCTCACAATTATAATTATAGGAAGACTGTGAGTAAATCTCGATGTTTTTTGCATGATGAACGGCCATTGCGACAAAAGAAATGTCCTCATAATACACATTCTCCGGAAATAGTATTTGGTGCCGTAGGAGCAACTGCTGTGAATATAGGTACAGGAAGGGGTAACTAAAAAAACCTTTGGTAAGGTTTAGAAAATTGAGCATGGCCTGCTCGTTTCTCCCTAAATTTCGAGGGAGTCGTGTTTTTTTCTCAAATTTCACATAAGCATCTCCAAAGTTGTCCGTATACCCCATGACCAATAGATCCACATCCTTCGGGGAATTGTTCAAATGCCGGACCAATCCGGATATGGCTCCTTGGGGTATCCAGTCATCGGCATCAACGAACCAAACATATGCCCCTGTAGCTTCTCTCAAACCCTTGTTACGGGTATATCCAGCACGACAATTTCTTGGGTTACAAAACACCTTGACACGATTATCCTTTTCCTCATATTCGCGAATCATAGCTAAAGAATCATCTGTAGAAAAATCATCCACTAGGATTATCTCTATTTGCCGATAGCTTTGATGAATTATAGAATCTAAACACCTTTTTAAATAGGAAGATGCATTGTGAACAGGAATGACAATACTCAAAAGCATCACAAAAGTCCTTTAAATTAATAAAAGGAAATATAAGAATTATATTACAAAACTATAAGTATTAGATTATAAAAATATATTAATTAATGGTTATGGATATTCAAATGTTTAAAGTTTGAAAACCGGATCATTAGAACCGTTTATAGGCCATCTTCTTGAATCACCGATTCCCTTATAGTAACATTGGTTATGGTATAGGCCATTTTGTTGCTCTAATTTCGTTCAAAATAGTTATTAGGATGAAGTACATATTGAGGATGGCTGTTGATATTCGTCTTTTATTTTGGGGCGGCCCAAGAGATTGCTCCAATCACAAAGGAAGAAGTCCTAAATAAAATAAAGACTTGTAATCGGTTGATTGCTCTTGACATTTCATTTAATTATGACTTGGTTATTTATACTGCCGAGATGGATATTTAATGATTAGGTTACCAAAATTTGTATGGAATTTTTAAAAAATATTGATAAATGGGGGATAATCGAACCCATAGTACCGGTCCTAATTGTTGACCTAGTAGTTAACTATGCTCTCGATCCAAGTGGTCCTGGCTTTCTTTTAAAACAATTTTTGACCGTTCTAGTTTTTGTCATTTGTATTACCGAAACAAATTGCCAAATCAATATTCTCTTGAAAGAAAATTTAGCTGACTCACTGATTTCAAAGGAGCGACAACAGAAAAGCAAAAGAGTTTAGTTTTTTGCTTTTCTGTTAATTCATGGTGATTTATCCAAAGTATAAAAGCACACCTCATTCAAAAACTGCCGTGACCAATGCAATTAAAAAAGATTCATTGTACATCCTTCCTAGTTCAGTGTCCTGTAAAACAGTGCCAACATTGGTAGCGGTAATAATATAGATATCATGATCTGGAAAATACCACATATCCGCACCTGCTCCTATGGCATCCCCATCATGTCCAATTGCAATGCCGTAACCGATATCTCTTTGCCACACTCCCAAACCATATCCAATATAGTCATCACCCCCCAACGATATAAAATCTAGCATTTCGGACCTTATTTCGTCGGATAAAATGGAACCTGTCATTATTTCTTTTAAAAATTGATAATAATCCAAAGGTGTTGAAATTATTCCATCAGATCCCGTAAAAATATGGGTAAGGTGGTTTTGGGTTTCAGACACATTTTCAACCTGTTTCGTATCAAATTGATCAAAATAGGAATTAACCAAATTATCGGTTAGGGGATATTCCAATTCGTTTTTGTAAAAAGTGTGTTGAAGGTTTAAGGGTTTAAAAATTCTTTCGCTGTAAAACCTTGCATGATTGCCGGTTACCTCCTCTATTAATGCAGCCAACAGTTCATATCCCGTTGAGGAGTAGTGAAAATCAGTCCCTGGGGGAGCGTAAAAAGCATTTCCTCTTTCGTAATCCAATAAGTCCGATGATTTTGTGCTTAATGGGTCATTTAAAACATCGGATACAAACGCTTCGTTCCAATCAAAATTAGTTAACCCTCCGGTATGATTTAATAATTGTCTTACGGTTATTGAATCTGTATGTTCAAATCCGAGAAGTGTAGTACTAGGAATATGATTGGAAATGGGATCGTCCAATGCTATCAATCCATCTTGAACTAGTAAAAGTGTGGCTACTGCACAAAAGGTCTTTCCGATGCTAGCGGAATAAACTTCATTATCAATGGACATAGGGGTGTTGTCCTCTATTCTGGCATAACCTGAAGCACCTTTCCATATGCCATCAGGAGTCACCACTACAGCTGAAAGCCCTGGTATTCCACTGGAAGTGAATTCATCCAATACGTCTTGAAAATTTGATGCCTTAGGATGTATTGGTTCAGAATATTCATTGTCATTGTCATTGTCGTTGTCACAACTTAAGTTAAGTGCCAAACCGATTAACAGAATGTATTTTATTGATTTCATTTGTTTTTTAATTTAAGATGCATAAGATTGAATTGATTTTTTACATTAGGGTGCGGCCACGGTATAGTGTTTTCCAATCATTATTGATATTGGATGGTTTGAAAACCATCCATCCGATTGTGCCCTACAAATGGATGTAAAGCACCTAAGAATAATTAACAATGTTTTCTTCATTATTTTGTTTTTTGATTAATTGATACTGGGTGTAAAACTAAATAAGACAACCGTTTTGAATGATGAGATACAGTTCATCATTTGCTGAAGCGATAGATATTCAATGATGAATCGTAGTATAGACGTTAAGTGACCGAATACGTAATTCCAGCTAAGATATTCACGACTTAAAACGGGGTTCCAACACAAGTTTTGTGAGATTTGAAAACGAGTTTTAATCTCTATTTGGTACGTCTGGTTATAGTTAAATCAGGAAGAACTGTTCACCCAGGACCTAAAAAAAGAAGCCTTATCCCTGCTAACGATTATAATTTCCGATAAATCTACAGTACCCATTATTTTTAACTTTACCTCTATCTTACCGTTTGTTGAGCTTTTGTATGAATCAATACTAGCCTGGGAGATAATGTATTTTCGGTTTGCCCTAAAAAAACTATCGTCCAACCTTTCTTCAAATTCCTTTAATGTTAATTCAGAAGTGTATTTGTTTTGATCGCTGCCAACAACGTAAGTGATTCCAAATAACGAATAAACAACAACTACCTCTTTAGGGTGCAAGAATTTAGTGGCATATGCATCCGTTACCTTTAGTTTAACCTCGGGGACAATCTTCAAAGATTCTAGATTCTCTTGATTGGACATAAAGAACAATGCAAAATATATGACATGAAAAAACAAAACAAATACTAATGCTACAATGGTGTCCTTTGTATAGAAAACAAAGGACAGTGAAAGTCTTTCCCCTTCAAAAAAGATGTAATCGAACAGTTCGTTTAAAATAACACTAAAAAGGATTACACTTAAAGTATGCAGCGTGAGTTGGTAGGCTACCCTTTTTATAAAATCCTGATTCAATGGAATTTTCTTGTTTAAAACTCGAATTCCCAGGGCATAAAATTCGATGATCAAATAAGTAGTAAGGATATCTACCAAGTAGTAATAAAAGTATTGGGAATCAATTTTTTGAAAATCATACGTAATTAAAAAATTAAGGGAAGTAATGGAAATCGTTATAATCCATAAGTAAGGCCTTTTGAATAACAAGTCTTGGCTTTTTTTTAAACCTTCCATAGATTCTTTACTCCCCATGTGCCTTATTTTAACCTTTTAAACTTGTATCCTGATAAGGTCAAATAGTCCATGCCGTTCGTTTTCTCCAGTTTAACAGTTTCTCCCCCGAAAAAATCAAAATTATATCCCGGAATAATAGCCAATTCATCAGATATTGGTGATAAACCTAACTGTATCTCCATTTCTCTAGGAAACTTCGCACTTCCCCTTATTTCCAGAACATTATCCGAATTGATCAACAGCTGCAAATTATCAATAGTTTGGTAATCATTTTCACTATAGTTGTCAACTTTATAGGTGCCAACTGCATTCTTCCATGAATTTGGTATCTTTTTAGCGTTGATTTTAGAGCCGATAACGTGTCTGGTACCACTTTCAAATTGTTCTCCAATTATAACCTCATCGTTTGATTCTTTCCAAAAAACGTCCATAGCATGTACTTTTACTCCTAAAGCCTTGACATATAATTTTATTAGACCATTGGAATATGGAACACCTATCCCTTTTTTATCCTCTGCCTTAAGATCCACATCAAATTTATTGCCATTTCTCTTAAGGTTTAATATTCCGATAGACGTACTATATGTGCCCTCGATTTTTTTGAATTGATCATCGGTCAATATGATTTTTTTATAATTGACCTTCTCCTTTTTAGCGTTATGATTTTTGGAAGCTTTATACTTTTTACCCACAAAAGAATATAACTTACCCCAACTGTCCCAATGAATTGCGCTACTGGAATTGGAGTTACTACAAATAATAATTGACGTGTCAAGCTCGGGAATAAAAAAGATGTAAGAATAAAAAGGTTCATGCACACCTGCCTTTTTAACCCTGGTATGTCCGCTCTTCAATTTAAGTACCTCCCACATGAGTCCAATCCCCGTATCAAAGGCCAATGGCGCGTCAACAAACTGATTTTTGATGGCATCCTCAACAACCGCATCGCTCAGAAATTTCTTGTTTGCCCTTCTACCATTCTTGGTATACAATCGGACTATTTTGAGCATGTCCGTAACGCTGGATGTGACACCATCCGAACCGGAAAAGCTATAGCTATACGTGTCGATTTCAGTTCCATTGTCATATCCTTTTGTTCGTTCGGCCGGACCAAAATACGAATGGTCCATTTTTAGTGGTTTGAATATATTGTTTTCAACATATTCCTCATAAGAAACTCCAGATACGCGCTCTACCAATAGGGACAATAAATCAACCCCCCAATCCGAATATTGATACACCCTTCCAGGAGGTGAAATAAGGTATTCATCTTTGGAGTTCAATAAAAGATTTTCCAAGGGTTCTGGCGCTTTCTTCATAAACCCTTTTGCACGCAACCTGGGGAGGCCGGCATAATGTGAAAGCATATGCCGTATTGTAAACTCATTTTCGTCCTTAAAGTGTGATTTCATGGAAAAATCCTGAACATAGTGGGTATATGGTTTATCTATATCAATAAGTCCATCCGTACATAGTTTTAAAATGGCGGTAGATGTAATGATCTTTGATACGGACCCAATGGGATACTCAGTGTTTTTTGTCGTTTTAATACCATTTGATTTATCTGCATGACCAAACCCTTCTTCGAGAACCAGTTGGTCCTCAATTTCCATGGCAATGCTCAATCCTGTAACATTATGTTTTTTCATTTTCTTGATTACAAGTTCCTTGAAGTCTTGCTTGAAGTGCTCCAATTCAGCAGGCGAAAATTGTTTTTGTGCATTAATTTCACATGTTAGCAGTAATCCTAGTATAAGAAAGATGTTGTGATGTAGTTTCATGATTCCAATTTGTTTTTTGATTAATTCTCGCTAAAAGTAGTTCCTGTAAAAGACTGGATTTACATAAAACCATTCAAAACAAAGTGAACCGATATAAATTGGAACATGAATCGAACCCTTAGGCACAAACCTATGAATTCGCAAAGACCTTATTATTCTTCGGTTTCATGTTCCAACTTTCTGTTTGTATACTTCATCGCCATCTTTGAAAGTCTTTTCAAAGCGTATATGAATGTTCGTGAAACTCCTTATGAACTGAATTAAGCACACGATAACCTCAAAAGAGATCATATTTGAATTTTTTAGTTACCTAAAGAAAAAAAGAGGTCTAATACCCTATGGGGCAATACTATGACCAAGAATACGAATTAATCCAAGTTGCTTAACCAAAAAATATGAAACACGCGCTAAGTTTTGAAGAAACACTAATGACATCATTACGCACTCGGATTTCCATAGAAAAATGGGACGATGCAAAAGAAGCCTATGAAGAAAACTATTATAAGGACACCATTCTTTCTATTATCGATTATGTAGGGAGTGACCTCAGAAAAAAATACGGCAATGATACCAACAGCTATTTTAAAATTCCACACGGATCCATTGTTGTAGAAATTGAGATTACGGATACAGAATTGCATATCAAAGTTCCATTCTTGGAAATAGGGGAAAAAAATAAAATTCCTTTACTTAGAAAAATTGCAGAAGTCAATTTCTACCCCTTGAATCTTTCGCAGATAAAATTAAAGGATAACCACCTTAATTTCCATTATTCAACTCCTTTGCATTTATGTGAACCCTATAAGATCTATTATGTGCTGGAGGAAATTTGTCACAATGCAGACAACTTGGATGATGAACTTATAAACTTGTTCGATGCTAAACTATTGCACGAGCCTAAAATAAACTTTTATAACCGAGATCTACTTGATAGTGCATGGCAAAAATTCACCTCACTCTTATCGGAAGCAGAAGAATTTATAAATTATTTTGATGAAAAAAGAATTGAGTACTTCAATTGGGATATCATTAATATTACGCTGAAGCGTATTGAATATCTTATCGCTCCAAGTGGTAAGCTACGTACCGATATTGAACATCAGGTTAATTGCCTTTACAATAAGGAAGATATGCAAATTAGGATTCAGAGAGGGAAAAATTTTCTTAACACACTTAAATCAATAAGTAAAGAAGATTTTGTAGCGGATATGTATGTTGCGGAAACATTTATCCCAATAAAATCCAGAAGCGAAATAGAAAGTCTTAAAAGAAACTGGGGGAAACCTTTTGAAACCGCTACCAAGGAAATGCAGAATAAACAATATACTGCGGCTACCTTAACCTTATTGGTAGCGTTTTATGATCTATTCTATTACAATACTATAGAGGATGACATCAATAACCAAGTAGTTAAGGTTCTGAGAAATGCGGATAAAAAAGTATGGGAAGAGGCTGCAACTGTCTTATATAAGGGTATGGACGGTATAATGAAAAATAAAACCATAGCCCAAGACCTTACTTCAACCACAAAAGGTTTTTTATCTAAATTGTTTAAATAAAGACTTAAAATGCAAAACTTAGAACATTTAAAAAATGTGACTTTTAAAGTACTGACCTCCCGCGGGACAGGAAGTTGTTTTTACATTCATGATCAGGATGTTATAGTCACGAATCATCACGTAATAGAAGGATTTAAAGAGGTAGCTATAGAAGATGATAAAAAAAACCGAATGCATGCCAAGGTAATCTTAACCAACCCGGACATGGACATCGCGGTTTTAAAAACGGAAACAAAATTAAACATCAAGGATACAATCACTTTGGATCCCAATCTGGTATTATCTAGACAACAGCAAGTATATGCCCTAGGATATCCATTCGGAATGCCATTCACTATCACTTCCGGTATTGTGTCCAATCCGGAACAACATATGAACGGGAAGTATTTTGTACAGACCGATGCGGCTATCAACCCTGGAAATAGTGGAGGTCCCTTGGTGACACATGATGGAAAATTGGCCGGTATCAATTCTTCAAAATTTAATGATGCGGATAATGTAGGGTTTGCCATTCCTATTTCCGTAATTAAAGATGTTGTGGAGCGTGTTAAGGAAAACACGACTTTTGATTTTTCGCTGCAGTGCTCCTCTTGTTCCGGGTTATCTTATGAAGCACAAGAGTATTGTTCCAATTGTGGGGCAACTTTGGATAAGAATGCTTTTGAGGAAACAAAACTAGGGGAATTTTCTTTGTTTATTGAAGATGCCCTTACGCAATTGGACATTAATCCTGTAATTACTCGTGCGGGATTTGAATTTTGGGAGTTTCATCAAGGCAGTTCGTTAATACGGATTTTTGTGATGAACAAAAATTATGTGTATTTGACCTCACCACTTAACAATTTACCCAAACAGAACCTTGGTGAATTATATGAATATCTTGTAGCAAGTGATCAAGGGGCGTTCTCCTTGGGGGTCTACAAAAATCAAATATTTATTTCATATAGATTACATATATCCGATTTGTTTAAGGATGAAACGACTAAAAATAATGTCAAAATAAAGATAAAAGAGCTAGCAATAAAAGCAGATGAATTGGATGATTTCTTTGTAGAACAATATCAATGCACTATGAGTACCCATGCAAAAAAAGTAGTATAGAAGCGGATAAATATAAACGTGTTGGTTTCTTAAGACCATTGCGAAAGGGCTTATCAATTTTTATAACTACAAAGAGCGGCCGGAGGTAAACATGGAGAATCAATACGTAATATGATTAAAAGGGCCGTTCGAAAATTATAGGATAGTTCTGTTTAAATCGTGAACTTTCAAATGGATTTTTGTTAAAAAGGGATACGAGAAATTCCATACCCCTTTTTCTCGAATAACTAAACCAACTCGGATTATAAACTTCAGATTGATTTTCCTTATCATGAAAAGGTCTCTTTCATACTTCGGGAAACCGCTTTTTTTCTCATCACATAAGTCCAAAACAAAATAATGGTACAAAGGGTTATTAAGGCTCCGCCCCAGTAAGCAATATCATTGGCCAATTCAAATCCTTCAGGTGCGATCAAAATATATGTGCTGCATACCATCGTCATGAAGATTGCCGGAAATAACGTAACCCAATAGGCTTTGCTCTCAAATATCAAATAAGCGGTAATTGTCCAAAGCACTACCGTGGCCAAGGTCTGATTGCTCCATGCAAAATAGCGCCATATGATACCAAAATCAATTTGGGTCAGAGAAAAGGCAAGGACAAAAAGAGGAATACTTATGTATAATCTGTTCTTTATCTTTTTCTGATTGGATTTAAAAACATCCGACAATATCAATCGTGCAGAACGAAAGGCTGTATCACCAGAGGTAATGGGAGCGGCGACTATACCCAATAAAGCTAAGATTCCTCCAATCCCTCCCAACATGTGCAATGATATTTCATTGGCGGCCCAAGCTGCATTATTATCATTGGCCAACATGGCGTTGTTAAGTTCACTTACATTTCCGAAAAAGGTCATGGCCGCTGCGGCCCAAATAAGCGCTACGATCCCTTCGGTTATCATAGTTCCAAAAAAGATTCCTCTTCCACACCTTTCATTTTTTATGCAACGTGCCATTAAGGGCGATTGTGTAGAATGAAAACCGGAAATCGCCCCACAAGCTATGGTTACAAAAAGAATAGGAAACAAGGGAGTCTCATCTGGATTGGTGGTCATGTTCCTAAGGTTTCCAGGATTCAGTTCGGGAATTTTATAGTCGCCAAAAAGTAGGGCCACAAGCAGACCTATTGCCATTAAAAGCATGGCCATACCAAAAATAGGATACAATTTGCTAATCAGCTTGTCTATGGGAAGTAGAGTGGATAAGATGTAATAAGCTAAAATAACGCCTACCCAGATCCAAAGGTTCCACATATCACCTGTCATTCCGTTAATTATCTTTGCAGGACCTACTAAAAAAACCGTCCCGACAAAAATCAACAAGGCTACCGTAAATAGCCGCATAATCTGTTTTACATTTGGGCCAAGATAGATGCCTACAACCTCACTAATACTTAATCCATTGTGCCGGAGGGAAAGCATTCCAGAAAAGTAATCGTGTACGGCGCCGGCAAAAATACTTCCTAGAACAATCCATAGGAATGCAGCTGGCCCAAACATTGCACCTGCTATCGCTCCAAAAATAGGGCCCAAACCTGCTATGTTCAAAAATTGAATAAGAAAAACCCTCCACTGGGGCAGCGGAACAAAATCAATATCATCCCGCAATAGTACCGCTGGAGTTTTACGCTCGGTATCGATACCGAAAATCCTTTCAATAATCTTCCCATAAATGAAGTAACCGGCAATTAATACAATGATGGATACGATAAATGAAACCATTGATAAAATGATTTTTTTACTACTACCTTACTTTTGTTGAAATGAAAAATTCCCAAAAAATATTGGGCTACCATCAAATCCAAAGTACCTCATTTCAAGATTTGACCTTTTTCCAACAATGATTTGCTTAGCATTTCATACTTCACGTCCTGTACGGCTATACCCTCATCAATGGCCATTGTTGCAGCAGCCGCTGCGGATTGCCCCAGAATCATAAAAACCGGCTCCATGCGAATGGACCCAAAGGCGATATGACTGGAGGATACGCATACAGGAACAAGCAAATTGGTACATTCGTCCTTTTTCGGAACCAAGGAACCATAGGATATGGCGTAGGGTCCATTAGTGCTTACTCCAATGTCCCCCTCGTTTTGTACAAAACCATCTTCTTTGATATAACGTTGTATGTTATGAGAATCCATTGTATAGGAACCCATGCCGACAGAATTTGGTGTGGGCCGTTTTTTTAACAGTTCATTTTCCGTCATTACAAACTCCCCGATCATACGCCTAGCCTCACGAACATAAATCTGGTGTGGCCAGTTGTCGTTATCTATAAACTCGTCTTTTGAAAGTCCCCATTTGGACATTTCCAACCGTATATTTTCAGGTACCCTTGGGTCGTTGGCCACAAACCATAAAAGGCCTTTTTGGTACTGCTCGTGTTCTTTAATAATTTCCTTTCTACGTTTATAGGAACCTTCCGGATACTCATAGTTCATCCCAATGTTATCACTACTAAAGGGACCGTGATTGTTGGTATCGGTTTTATGGTTTGGTATGATATCGAATTTGTTGAACCAACCGTCCCAACCTGTATCGAAAACCCTGCCCAAAAGTTCATATTGCATGGGGTCATAACCCTCAGGTTTAGGGAAGGGTACTCTATTGGGGTCGTGATTGGTCATACATGTTCGAAAGCAATACGCCTGTATTTTATCGTCACCACTATACTTTTCTCCCGGATGTTCATCTGATACCCTTGGTAAAAGTCCGCTAGAGGGGTCGTTAGGAGTAATATAGGGTGAGATATCGGATTCAAACCAGTGACCATGATGCAATACTCCCGTCTGTACCCCGTTCCATTCTTCCCCGTAGACATCACGACCTTCACGACCCACGTGATAACTTACCCCGGCCGTTGCCATTAAATCTCCTTCATACGTTGTGTCCAGGAACATTTTCCCTGTATATGTTTTGCCGCTCAAAGTAGTAATCGATACGATTTTACCATCGGCCATTTCTACACCATTCTCCCTATTCAACCACTCATCCCGATCTACCCGGATTTCATATTCCTCAATCAAATTCTCAAATACTTTCTCCGCCACATGTGGCTCAAAAATCCACATAGTGCGATTCTCTCCATCCATGGCAGGTGTCCCCTGCCCTTTGTTGCCATATTCCTCCTTGGGCTGCCATTTCCAGGCCACATCCGTATTGTAATGTTGCCATACCCGATGATAAAATTCCCTGGCAAGACCACCGATAACACTTTTATCCCCAGTATCGGTAAAGCCCAGCCCTCCCGATGACAATCCGCCCAAATGCTTGTCCGGGGAAACCACAATTACTGACTTCCCTGATTTTTTGGCTTCCACAGCGGCAATTACGGCTGCGGAAGTGCCGCCATAAATAATGATATCGGCCGTATTTGAATCAGCTTTTATTTCGGTTTCTTGTTTACAGTTCCATAGAAAGGCTAATGCTAAAACTAAGATTATGGGAAGCGAAATGAGGTTAACTACGTTTTTTTTCATTATATCTATTTTTGTCAAATTTACTTTTACTCCTGTAATGGCCATAGCACAAGAATTAAGGGTTTGCGTCCATATTTGACGCCTCGCTTTTTTGGATAGCATTCAAGTGTTCCTTAAGCTCTTGGGCAAACACTGGATGTTCCTTATAGCGATTTTTAGATTCCGAAACATCATCTTTGAGGTTATACAGTTCACCATTGTCATCTTCACCCGTAGGTTCAATATACTTCCAATCGCCTCTTCTCACGCCATACCGATTTCCTGAAGATTGTACAACGACCGACTTTCGTATGCTTTCATCTTTTCCCTCCAAAACAGAAAGCTGATCATAACTGTCCACTGCCATATCAACAGGAAGGTCATAACCTATAATTGAGGCAAGGGTCGCTATGACATCGTTTAGGGCAAAGAGTTGGGTAGATTTAGTGTTCTTTGGAAAATGGCCAGGCCAACGTGCAATGAACGGAGTCCTCACCCCCCCTTCCCAAGCGGTCCTTTTTGTTCCTCGCAACACTCCGTTTGGATAATGTCCACTATCATATTGGTCTTTTTTTGGAATACTTTCCGCGCTATTGGTAGTTGTTGTCAAGTCAATATCTGATCGTGTAATTTCAAAATGTGACCCGTTGTCACTGGCAAATAAAACAACAGTATTCTCCGCCAGTTGCAAACTATCCAAGGTATCCAATAGTTTGCCGATATATGTGTCCAGCTCATATACATAATCGCCATATAATCCCGCCTTGGTAGTACCTTGAAACTCTTTACTTGCCGCTAAGGGAACATGGGGCACATAAGGCGCAAAGTACAGGAAAAAAGGTTGGTCTTTATCAGCTTGAGTATGTCTTTGTAAAAACTGTGTGCTTTTTGTGGTAATCCTATCGAGATATTCGTCTGATGGAACGATTTCAATATGATCTTTGTTCTGAGCCGAAGCTATATTGTAAAAGTCATGCTGCAAGGCCGCAACAATCTCCTTTTCGTCCATAATCCAACATTCACTGGCACAACTGAATCCGTACCAGTGCTCAAACCCATGGTGTACCGGGCCGTCTGTAATAGGTTTGCTTAAATCCAGATTTGCACCGTTGTTCGGTGCCCTATGTTTTCCATAGCTTGCCGGTTTTTCCCCATCCAAGGTTGGAAACGAGGCCCCCAAATGCCATTTGCCGAAACCGGCCGTGGTATACCCTGCATTTTGCAACATTTGGGGCAGGGTAAGTTGACCTTTTGCCATCATAGAGGGTTCATAGTTGGCCAATACCCCTGTTTTTTTCCAGCTTCGGAAGGGATAACTTCCGGTCATCAAAGCATATCGGGATGGCGAACACGCTGCTACCGGACAATAGGCATCGGTCAACCGTATACCTTGTGATGCCAGCTTGTCCAGATTAGGTGTTGGAACCAGGGAATTTTTGTTATATGAGCCCAAGTCCCCATACCCAAGATCATCGGCTAAAATGATTACTACATTGGGAAGTGTGACCGTTTGTTTCCTTTTTTCCTGTTGTTTTCCTTTTTCTTGGCACGAGCAAATAAAAAAGAACCCCATTAAAAAGAACAACCTTGATAAAGTCAATCGATATTTTGAGTTTTCGTTCATTGTTTAGGCTTGTTTAATTGTAGGGTGAACTTTTTATTCCCATTATCCATCAAATCCCGCGTACCTTTCATTTTATGCGTTGTCCATATTTCAATAATGATTTTCGCAAGGTGAGATAGTGAACATCCTGAACCGCTGAACCTGTATCAATGGCCAAGGAAGCGGCCGTAGCGGCAGATTGCCCCAGTACCATAAATACGGGTTCCATTCGGATAGATCCAAAAGCAATGTGCGTTGCGCTCAGACAAACAGGAACGATTAAATTTTCACATTCTTCCTTTTTGGGCACTATGGATTTATAGCTTATAGGATAAGGTTTAAAGCCATGGGCTTCTACATTGCCCTCGTTTTGGACAAAGCCATTGGCATCAACATATCGTTGTATATTATGGCTATCCATGCCATAGGCCCCTAAACCGATGGGGTCATTGGGGATATGCAATCCTTCACAGTTGTATTGTGTCATCACATAATCACTTACCATACGCCGTGCCTCCCGAATATAAAGCTGCTGCTGCCAACCATCCGGTCTTTCAAATTCATCCTTTGTAGTTCCCCACCTTGAAGCCTCATCACGAACTTCCTTAGGAATTCGAGGATGATTGGCCAAGGTCCACATGAGACCCATTTGGTACTTTCTATGGTCTTCCACTATCCTTTCCCGTTCTACATAGGATGCTTCGGGATACTCATAGTTTTTACCGATATAATCTGTGGAAAAGCCGAATTTATTATTGGTATCCGTTTTCCTATTGGGCATGGCAGAATTGATCCAAGGGAGCAATGAATTTCCATAGCTATACATATCCCTAATAGACCCCGTACGAGCTTCGTAATTTCGAAATAACAATTCGTAATTAATTTCGTCATAACCCTCTGGTTTTTTAAACGGGATACGGTTTTCCGGATGATCCGTTAAACACATCCGAAAACAATATGCCTGTATTTTTTTGTCACCGCTACCTTCAAGTCCGGGTTTTTCAACTACGTTGGGCAATAGACCACTTTTAGGGTCCCCTTTTTTTACATAGGGATCCACCCCGGGAATAAAGTTATGGTTATAACCATTTCTAGAGACTATGCCCCGTAAGGATGTATTCTTAATATTAGCCTGCACTCCGTTCAGGGTTTCTCCATACTGGTCGTTGCTTTCCCTGCCATAGGTATAGGATACACCACTGGTGGCCATTAAATCTCCTTCGTATGTGGCATCTATGAATACATCCCCGGAAAAAACCTTCCCGCTTTCCATTTTTATGGATTGAATCTTTCCATCGGCCTTTTTTACACCATTCTTCCTGTTTAAGCGTTCGTTATAGATCAATGTAATATTCTCTTTGGCAATCATATTCTTGTACACGGAGAGGGCCGCCGAAGGTTCAAAGGTCCACATAGAGTTTTCCCCTCTTTCGGTCCGGGTCTGCCCACCATCTAGATATTCGGATTTTTTCTGCCATTTCCAATTCTTGGGATTATCATAATACGTTTTTATGTTCTCGTAGAACTCACGGGAAATGCCCCCAATCGCAATTTTATTACCAATATCCGTTTGACCCAATCCACCCGTTGTCAATCCCCCAATCCGATTTGTTGGCTCGATCAAGACTACTGATTTTCCCATTCTGCTACTTTGAATGGCAGCAGCTATTCCCGCTGAAGTGCCACCATAAACTATGACATCTGCACTATTCTGATTTTTCTGTGCATCCAATGATTGGATACATCCAAAAACCAAAAATGTGGCAATGATCACTACGGTCGGTATTATTTTGTGTTTCATTTTCATTCTCATTAGGTTTTAAAGTACAGTTCTGCTTCCATTGGAAACCATCGGATTGTTATAAATAATAAGAAAAAAGTTTAAAAAGGCAGGTATAAAGATAAAGCGTCACCTGCCTTTTCAGATTCAACTAACTAAAACTAACATTATTAATTAATAACCAGGGTTTTGGTCTTCTTGATTAACTGCCGGGTTATTGTTTATTTCATCTTCTGGAATAGGCCATAAAAGACGTTCATCAAGAATGGGCTTACCTGCGGCCGCGAAAGCTTCCTTTACCTTACCTGTCCGTTTAAGATCAAACCATCGCCTTCTTTCGGTTATAAACTCATAAGCCCTTTCCTGAATAACCGCATCCCTAAAATCATTTTGGCTTAAACCTACAGCATAGTCCACCGGGGAGACTGAATTCGGATCAAAACCATAGGCCCTTCTCTTGATTATATTCAAGCGTTCCAATGCCAATCCTGAAGGACCTCCCTCCGCCATGGCGGCTGCTTCGGCATAAAACAAATAGGCCTCCGTAAAACGATACACAGGTGCACTGTACAAACGTACTCCAGAAGTATTGGTTATGAACTTTTTGAATAAGATTGGGGTAGTAGAAGGTAAATCGACCCACTCTCCATTGGCATTCTGAATTTGGGTATAGAGATTAAAGCTTTTGCGTAGGTCATTATCATCCCAGCTATCGCCAATAAACGAATTGGTATCCGGTAGCCATGCGAATACCCCACCGGAACCATAATTATATGGAATATTGTTCGCTCTATGCAGGTAAACAGGTAGGGACGATTGTGCAGTTTCGGAGTGGTGAATTGAAAATATATCTTCTGAATTGGCAGTTACCGCAAAAATATTATAAAAATCATCGGGCTGTTCCACGGGAACCAAGGCAAAGGGTCCATTACTTATAACGTCTTCTGCCTTTGCTGCAGCACCTTGCCAATTTTCTGTAGTTAAATATACATGCGCCAATAACATTTTAGCTGCCCATTTAGAAGCGCGCCCTGTTGCCTCCCCTACTTCTCCCAGCCCACTTTCAGCGGCCAAACAATCCTGAATAATCAGCTCATATACCTTACTTTCAGGTTCCCTTGGTGCTTCAACCGCACTTAAATCCACACTTTCGCTTGTTTTTATGGGCACGGCGCCCCAACCCCGTACCAATTCAAAATAACATAATGCCCTTAGAAAATGTGCTTCTGCCAAAATACTATTCTGTACTTCCGGATCTATATTTTCAATATTGGGGACATTATCCAATACCGCATTGGCCCGATTGATAGTTTCATAAAAAGATAGCCAGTTAGTGGCGCACCTACCAATATTTCTTTGGTCTAAAATCTGATCCCAAATGGTTATCGGGGCTTGTGAACCTCTACCAAACAAATAGTCTCCATGCAACTCGGTCATGAGATAATTGGTAATTCCAAAAAAATCAGATTGCATGCCCGAATAAGCACCAGCTATAGCAGCTTCTGCATCTGACTGGTTGTTGTAAAAGTTTGCCTTGGAAACAAAGTCCTTAGGTACCTCCTCCAAGGCCTCATCACAAGCGGAAAATAAAAAAAACGTGAATATTACTAAAATTATATTTTTCATGATACTTTGTTATTTATACTTTATCATTAGAATCTAAATTTTAATCCCATGGCATAAATCTTGGCATTGGGATAACTACTTTGGTCGTGGCCAAATCTCAAACGATCACCAACGGGGCTATCGCTGTCATCCGTTCCCCTAGTATTGGCCTCGGGATCAAGACCCGAGTAACTGGTAAATGTGAATAGATTTGTACCGGAGATATACAATTGCGCCATATCAAAACCCTTAAGTCCCATCTGCTTTACCGGAAAGTTATAGGCCAATCGTAACGATCGAATTCTGAGGTAACTGGCATCCTCGATAAATCGTTCGGATACGGTCACTTGAGTTGCACTGCTTATTTTGGGATATTTGGCATCAGGATTGGGGTTTTCTTCCGTCCAATAATTTCCGATAATATCTTTGAACTGGTTGTTGCCCCTTTGGAAGGAATTCAAATGCGTACCTAATGTGGCATTGAACAATTCATTTCCCTGAACACCCTCAATCTGAACATTCAACTCTACGCCTTTATAGCTAAGGTTAGTAGCAAGACCGTAAATAAAATCAGGGTGGTAACTACCTAGAATAACCCTATCCAGCGCATTTATAGTACCATCAGGTACGCCATCCGGGCCACTAATATCTTGATATTTAATAAAACCTTCATCATCAAGGCCATCTTCCAGCAAACCATAAAATGCTCCAATTGGCTCGCCAACCCTAGCGATATTGGCACTTGGCCATACGGCACCTTGACCTGATCCAAAAATGTCGCTATCTCCTGCAAGTTCAATGACCTTATTTCTGTTCGCGGATATTTGTGCCGAGATGTCCCATTTAAAATCACCTCTAAGAATATCGGCATCGATACCCAATTCTACGCCTTCGTTTTGTATTTCGCCAAGATTTCTAAGAATAGATCCAAAACCAACGGTCGGTGGTAAGGGTACAGAAGCCAATAAATCTTTGGTGTTCTTTTTATAATAGTCAAACACAAACCGTAACCGATCTTTAAACAAGTTCAGATCAACACCCACATCCAGCTGTCCCGTGGTTTCCCATTTTAATTCACTATTGGAGATACCCGATGGTACAAAACCGATAACATCGGTCTGGCCTTCATAAATATATTTTTCAGAGTCCAGGCGGTCTAGTGATTGGTAAGGATTCAAAGCGGTATTTCCAGTAATACCATAACTGGCTCTTAGTTTTAAATTACTGATAACCTTATTGTTCTCAAGAAAGGGTTCGTCAGAAACACGCCAAGCCAATGCCCCGGAAGGAAAGTACCCCCACTTGTTATCCGCACCGAATCTTGATGAACCATCTGCCCGTATACTGGCCGTTATAAAATACTTGCCTTTAAAGGAATAGTTTGCTCTTGAAAGGAAAGAAATGAGCGTCCAATCCGTATAGTTAGAACGAGGGTTTAAGATTGTTTCGGCCGCGGCTAAGTCAAAATTCTCGGTTATATTGTTGGAAAAGCCCTCTACCTGTGCTCTTGAATCACGACTTAGATTGGTTTGATAAGTGACACCCCCGATAACATTTAAATTATGTTTCTCGTTGAACAGTTTTGAATAGGTAAGCACATTCTCAGTCAAAAAGGTATTACTATATATGTTTTCCTCCGTTGCCTGACCTCTGTCATTGTCATAAATGATAGGTATAAATTCTTCATCCAGCGAATGCCGATATTGTAAACCCAACAGCGTCCGAAAGGTCAAACTCTGGGAGAAGGAAACATCAAAGGTGGTGTTCGCCAAAATGCTATTGGCGAGTAAACGGTCTTTTCTAGCCGTATATATTAAAGGGTTCCGCATATCTGCCGAACCAAAATTATAGGCTTGTTCAATTTGAGTAGGTAGGCCATCCTCATCATAAAGTGGCAAGGTGGGCGGAGCAGAAGCGGCTGCAGAAAGCATGGAATTTCCACGGTTTCCATTGTCTACTGGTACGGCATTTTGCTCACTTCTTGTGAGTTGCAAATTGACCCCCATTTTGAGCCAGCTTTTCAGTTCCTGATCCAAGTTTACCCTAATAGAGCCTCTGGTAACCCCTGAGTTCTCTATAATCCCTTCCTGATCATAGTAGTTTCCAGAAATGGAATACCTACCTTTTTCCGATCCTCCAGAAAATGTAACGGTATGATTGTGTATCGGAGCAACCCTAAATATGGCATCCCACCAGTCCGTACCAGGGTTTTGAACCTCATCAACGTTAAAAAATGGATCTAAGCCTTCATTTCTCAACCACTCATTGGCAATAACCGCATATTCTTTTGCATTAAGCAATTCATAACGGTTTATGGCCTGTTGCATGCCAAAAAATGTGTTTACTTCAATTTTGGAGTCCTGTCCTTTTGCACCTCTTTTGGAGGTTATGATGACCACACCATTTGCTCCACGTGAACCGTAAATTGCTGTTGCCGACGCATCTTTTAAGATATCCACGGATTCAATATCGGAAGGGTTCAAGAAATCGATACCCCCAGTAACGGGAAATCCATCTACTACGTAAAGGGGTTGATTGTCCCCTATCAGGGAATTACCTCCACGAATACGTACCTCTATCCTTCCACCGGGAGTCCCAGAATTTTGAGAAACCCGTACCCCAGCGGCCCCAACTTTTAAAGCCTGCTCCATATTATATACCGGGGCTGCTTCTAAAGTTTCCGTCTTTACCTGAGAAACAGAACCTGTTAAATCGGCTTTTCTTACGCTTCCATATCCTACCACCACTACTTCTTCCAGCCCAGCCGTACTTTCTTGTAATGAAACATTCAAAGTCGTTTGGCCACCTACAACTACTTCCCTGGTGGCAAAACCGATATAGGATACTACCAAGACGGCATTTGGATCTTCAAGCTGTATGGAGAAATTTCCATCAAAATCAGCGGTAACCCCATTGGTAGTTCCTTTCTCAACAATATTTGCGGCCGGCAAAGGTGACCCATTGGTATCCGTAACAGTTCCAGATACCTGAAATTGTGGAGTACTGGCTGGTGGTTCCGTACTTTCCGCTTTATCGGGCGGGGCGTTTACTTTTGAAATCTTTTTTAGTATAATCTGTTTGTTCAAAACCTCATAACCGACATCCGTCCCCTTGAAAAGCTGTAACAAAATTGTGGCTATGGGCTTTTTTTTGACTTTAATGGAAATTCTTCTGTCCAGATCTACATCCCTTCGATTCAGCAAAAACTTGTATTCCGATAATGATTCTATCTCATTTATTACCTGTTGAACGGCAACATTTTCGAGATTTAAGGAAATTTTTTTAGTCTGTGCATAGGAATTGGCCTGTATTTGAATCAAAGAAACTACGGTTAGAAGAAATGTAAGTTTCATTTTCAAGCTAATTATGGGAAAGAAGTGTCCTAACTTCCCCATTTTAAAGGGTTTTTTCATAATTTTGGTGTTCTTAATTGGTTTAACTAGTTTAAATCACTTTACCTAATCGGGAAATGTGTCCGCATTTTCCGATTTTTTTATGTTCGGTGAATTATTATGATGGTCATAAAGATTTGATCATTGGCAATCAATTTTAGGTTATTTAATAATTACTTCGTTGTTCTCTATATAGTATTCAATAGCATAACTTCTATTGAACGACTCCAAAACTTCATCAATGGTTTCAATATCAAAGGTTGCATCGAACAATTGTTTGTCCAAATCGGTATTCGTATTTTGAATCTTTACATTGTATTTACGCTCTAAAGATTGCCTTATTTTTAGAAAGGAAGTATTACGGAAAACCAATTTTCCTTGTACCCAAGCTGTATAAATCCTGGTATCCACATTTTCTATTGATATATTCCCGTTGCTATTGTTCCATTCCGCCTTAAACCCTGGCTCCAAAAGTGTAGAATTACCTTTCTCCTCCCCATCCATCTTTTTATATACCGCAACAGACCCCTCGACCAAAACAGTGTTGGTACTTAAATCTTGAGGATAACTCGATATATTGAACGTGGTGCCCAACACTTCTACGTTCATATTTCCTACAGAGACAACAAAAGGACGGATCTTGTCCTTTGTTACCTCAAAGTAGGCCTCTCCCTTGAGAAAAACGTTTCTATCCTTACCTTCCACAAAGTTTATGGGATAACGCAAGGTAGTACCTGCATTCAAATATACATGAGTGCCATCGGAGAGGGCTATATCAAATCGCTTCCCAAAAGGCACTTTTAGGGTGTTGTATACTAATTTGTCCAATTTGGTAGTTTGGGAGTAGGTAAGTTGGGTAGTATCCTGCCGTCCAATTATATTTCCTTTGGCATCCTTTAAAAGTACATTTTCTTCTGGTTTGATAACCTTTGTAGTACCGTCGTCCAGGGTTATGGTTATGGGATCGTCCTTGGGAATCAAAATAGGTACGGTATTAGGTTCTAAATTGTTTTGCCAATAGAAATAGCCCGAACCCATAAAAAACACAACTATTGCTGCATATTTTAAAAAATTTTGGATGTTACGCGTTTTCATCCGTTTCTTATCCCTTTCAATATCTCGAAGTAGCGTCTTCTTGATTTTCTCAATGTCGGGTTTGCTCATCGCCGTTGTAATTTCGTAATGGGTCTTTATGTAATCATCAAAAACGCCTTCGTTACCTTCAATAGAAATCCATTTCGATAAATGATCCAATTCCTTAGTGGTGGCCTCATTACAAAGATATTTTATGATACAGCTTTCTATTTCGGTGAATGACATTGATCTTCTATACTTTATTATATGACAAAGGAAATTTACAATACCCTAACTTTTTAGTGGTTTTTTTTTAATATTTGTCCAAAAAAGTCCCCTTTTTTAAGATTAAGACAATTTGAAGATGACGTACGATAACGAAAAAATACTTTTGGAGGATTTAAAAAATGGCGAGGAAAGGGCCTTTATTTTTTTGGTGGATCGCTTTAATCAAAGATTGTTCGGATATGCTTTGACCCTAACCAATGATTATGGTATGGCCGAGGATATTATACAGAATGTATTCTTTGCTACTTGGAAGAAGAGAAAAAGCTTGTTTATCCAATCTTCATTACAGAACTATCTATTGAAGTCTGTCTACAATGAGTTTGTAACCCAATACAAAAAGCACAGGTCTACAATGGTACTGGAAAGTAAATATTTTGAAGGGCTGGAAAAAGTAACTCAGGGATATGATGAAGTTTCTTTGGAAAAAGCGTTACAATTGATAAAGGTCGAAATCCAAAATCTCCCTCCAAAATGTAGGGAAGTGTTCCTATTAAGTAGACAGGAGGGACTCACCAATTTGGAAATAGCCGAATATCTCAATATTTCCATCAAGACCGTAGAAGCACAGATTACCAAATCGTTCAAAATAATCCGTAAAAATGTCGGTGGTAAAATAAAAACTGTTCTCCTTCTTTTATTGGGATTCGGGCACTATGATAATACTACGACACTATTCCAAAAATAGCCTTGGAAAAAGAAATCGATTGGTCATTAAATCTTAAAGCGTAGTCCTGTCCTTAGATAAGCAGTACTATTTTTGTCTATGCCGATTACCCTTCTGTTTTTAGCATCCAGCAGTTCCGCATTGCTAAAAAACACATTGGCCAGAGTACAAAAGAGCTCTAAATTCCGACCGAATTTAAACTCGTATCGCATGCCGGCTACCACCAGGGATAGGTTGACTTTTTCGGCACTTTCAGTCCCATTGACCAAAAGAGCTTCTTGTATGTTTGCCGTAAAGCCATCCAACTCGGCCGTCAGTTTCAACCTTGATTTCCTTGAAATGTGAAATTGAAGGTTAGTTCTTGGTATGCCAAGGTTATAGGACCATTTCGGATGAAATTTTCGATAATAACTAACAAAGGGAATAGGATAGGGAAATCCTCGGTTTTCCGAATATGAAATACCTAAAATGAGTCGAGATGGTTTTTTGGTTCCCGTGTTCTTTGTCCGGTCCTTTATGAAAACCAAATCAGCAGAATAAACAACATCTTCCAAAGAAATATTCTTTACCAGATTTGAGCTGAATCCTGGTGTAAACCTAGCTCCCACCCTCCAATCCTGATTCAACTTAAAAGTATAACCTAAATTAATATCTAGTAACTGGAAATTTTGTATGACCTCTGTATCAAAAGCATCGATACTTGGGTCAAAAGACAAATCAATATTGCTATAGTCCAAACCAAACAACAGGTAATTCCCCTCTTTTATTTTTATTGGGTAACTAAATAATGCCCGAATTCTACTATAGTCTACATTAGTGGTTCCTTTAGGAAGGAGAGTATACTCTATTCTAGCCAAATCGGAAAGCTGACCATAAGAAAACACGCCGTATAAAAGCAAAAGAAATAACGGGAATTTATCCTTCATGAAATCGGTTTAGCTTCCCGTCAACGAAATAGTGGTTGGTTGTTTTTGCTATACTATCTTTTTTCACTCAAAAGGTGTTTAAATTTAAATTTTTAGAATCGGTTGTTTAGAAAACTCTGGCATTGTTATTTTGAATTTTTTATAGATGTCTTCCGGAATTCCAATATCCGCAACAAAAATATCGGTTTCAGGTGAAAGTACCTTTAAAATTTTTTTAGGAGCGGCCAAGGTCAATACTTCGTCGGCCATGAACATTGGATGGGGGCCATCGCTTAAAATTCCTAAAGGAATATCCAAGGAAATCCTATGGGCACCGGATGCATTTGCCATATTAATTTTTTCTACGAATATCTGAGATAAAGGCGATCGCTGGGAAAAACCAAGATAAGCATCTATCCAAATATCTTTTTGAGTAGGCAAACCTTCTTTTACCCCAAATGACAATGCCCGTTTCAATTGTGCCTTGGGTAGTTCCTTGGTAATGGATACGGCTACATCAAGATAAACGTTATATCCCCAGGCAGCCAATCTTCTGGCAGCAACCAGGCCTCCACCTCCATTGTTTCCGTTCCCAATTCCAATTATAATCTTATCATTTTTTAAAGCCTTTTTTGTAGTAAGGCGCGCCAATTGCAATCCTGCATTTTCCATCATAAGTTCAATGGGTAGATTGTACTTATTCACCGCTAAGTAATCCATCTCCTTAAATGATTTTAGGGACAAGGCTTCAGTTTTCATAAAGCTTTTTATACAGTTTATTTGGTACCATAAGGGTCAAGTTTACCGAAATAAAATCAATCTTAGAATTCATATCCTCCGAAAGCTATGATTTTGAATTCATTACGATAACTTAATTTGTAATTAATTTAAGCATACATCCAATTGTATAAAGTATGAATATGCCATTTACTATTTCGAAATGTAATCATAACATTTAACACTGACCAAATTAGTTTCGTTGGGTGATGGTACTTTTATCGAAATAAGTAGTCTAAAAGCTACATCTTAACTTTTTAAAAGAAGTGAGGTTAATAGAGTTTTTAGCGTAACTTTGGTGAATACTTATTGTATCAACTAGGTCACGAAATGAAAATCATTCGCTCGGGTTTTCCAAAACAAAGGATTTCATTTTAATATCCAGAATTCCCGTACCCTAATTTTTGATATTATATAAAGTTTCGTTAAGAAATTATTAAAAGTGTGTCCAACTAGTAGAAGTACAATTTTCCCAAACCCAATGCCATGTTCACTTTTTTTGCAAAAAAGAATTTTCTTGTCGACCATCTAGAAGGTTTTGTTGATATTCACAACCATATTTTACCTGGAATTGACGATGGTGCGAAAACTACTGAAGAATCGATTGAACTGATAAAGGAATTCTCCAATTTAGGAATGAAACATTTCATCGCGACTCCACATATCATGCAGGATTACTATCCTAATAATTCAGAGACCATTTCTAAATCACTAACCAAGTTAGAGGAGGAATTACTAGAACAAGGTATTGATGACATTTTAATAGAAGCCGCGGCCGAGCACATGATCGATTCGAATTTTGAGGCGTTGCTTGAGAAAAAAGAGGTAATACCCCTAAAACGCGAGTATTTATTGATAGAAATGTCGTATTTACAGCCTTCCATTAATTTTGAAACTGCCATTGATCGCGTTAAGTCTAGCGGTTTTTTTCCAATTCTGGCACATCCCGAACGTTATGTTTTTCTTTTTTCCCAGAACAAGCGATACGCGGATTATAAAAAAGAAGGAGTACTCTTTCAGTTAAATTTGCTTTCGTTAGGTGATTTTTACGGCCTGGAAGTAAAAAAAACTGCCCTGAAAATTTTAGGTAATGGACAGGTAGATTTCTTAGGTTCGGATGTGCATCATATGAATCATATCAAGGCTTTGAAAGAAATTAAGATTACCAAAAAAACCTTGGAAATGGTTTTACCCGTAATGGAAAGAACGATTCAATATTTTTTTTAGAATTTCCACCATTTTTTAACGCTTTTTCCATAGCCGTAACCATATTTCCCCCCATAGCCCAAATTGGAATCTTTAACCCCGTTTACAATAAAGGACAGTCCTTTTAACTTTCCCTCTTCCTCCATTTTTAATGGGAATTCAATCACCCTGAGCTCGGTCATTCCAGCTCTGGTTACGTATAATGTTTGATCGGCGTTTGTACTAATTAAAAGGGTATCCGAAACAACCATAACCGGTGCTGTATCTACGATTATATAATCGTAGTTGCCTTTGGCATACGCAAATAAATCCTTTATTCTTTCACTCATCAATAATTCCGCAGGATTGGGTGGAATCCTACCTGAATAGACAACATCTACAGACTGTTCATGAGCCAACATGGGAGAAATAATATCTTTGGGCTCCAATTTCTCGTTAACCAGAAAATCGGTTAATCCAAGATTTTTAGTATTCCGAACAGACCGACCTAGTTTGTCAACATTTTTGCCGGAATAAAACTGATAAATCTTAGGGTTACGAATATCCGCGCCAATAAGCAATACTCTCTTATTTGAATTGGCATAAATCATTGCCAAATTGGACGCTACCAATGTTTTTCCCTCTCCGGGCACACTAGAAGTTACAAATATGGTATTGCCTTTGGTATCTAAACCGCTACTTTTTTTTGATTTTAATACATAGTCCAAATTGGTCCTCAAAATTCGTAGAGATTCTGCCAACACCGTTCGTTCGTTGGTTTTGACCAGAGTGTTTTCCTTTTTTAAAATTTTAGGCAATTCCGCCAAAACGGGAATCTTACCTGTCAACTTTTCCAAACTTACTTTGTTGTGAACCTTGTTATCCAGTAAATCCTTGCTATAAATAACAGAAAATGGAACCAGAAACCCAAGAATAAGTGAGGCCATTAACACTACCGGCGTCTTCGGGGAAACCGGCTCTTCACTTACTGCATAGGCATTGTCAATAATTTTGGATTTAGGAGACGCTGATGCAAATGTAATTTGAGACTCTTCTCGTTTTTGTAATAAATAAAGATAAAGGGATTCTGTTGTTTCTTGCTGTCGCGTAATGTCTCTTAAGGCGCGTTCATTTTTTGGCGCCGAATATATTCTTGAATTTATTCTTGATAATTGACCACTCAAGCTATTGACCTGGAGACCAAGATTATTGGTCATACTATTGAGACTGGATCGCATACTACGCTTGAGGCCATCAAGCTGCTGATCCAAATTTACAATAATGGGATTTTTTTCGTTAGAGCTTTCCAAAAGTCGTTTTCGCTCAAGGGCCAATTCATTATATCTTGCAGTAGTCGCAGCAATAGAGGCATCTGCCAGACCGACATTGGCCGGAAGTAGTTCATATCCCTGCTCGTTCTCAACAATATCCTTCATTGAAGAGGCAATATCCAATTGCACGGAAGCATTTTGCAATTCCTGATGATTAGCGGCACCAATGTTTACGTTCACATTTGTTTGAGTAGTAATATCAGCAATTCCCCTGCCAGACTTAAAATCCTCGGCGCTTTGGTCAACTGTGGATAAATCTCCATAAATATCAGCAATCCGATCATTAATGAAACTGGAAGTCCTATCTGCAATTGCCTTTTTATCATCAACTGCATTTTGATTATAATTTTCTACTAGGGTATTGATAATATCCCTACCCCTAGCCTTAATGGCCTCATTCAGGGATATAGAAATAATGTTTGAATTCTCATCTGCCACAGAAATCATTATATCCTTTTGATAAATTTCTGCGACCTCGGCTAAAGGGGCCATTGCCACTTTATATTTTTTCCCTTTGTAAGATTTCAAATTCAGAACATTTGGGGTAATAATAATATCGCCCACAGGCGATGAAAATCTTTTACCAAAAGAAAACACTTTTACCGGACTGTCAGCTTCTAGGGCATATTCAAAAGTAGTATCTGAAGCCAACGTAATTTGAAATTCTTCTTTGGAGCCATGTACTACGGAATCCGCGGCCAGAAAATTAATTTTAAAGGGAGGGTCAACGTAAACATCAGAGTCACGTACATTTCCAAGGGCAATGATTTTTTTATTCAACCCCAATTCTTTGACCATTCGAATCATATTGGAACGTGAGCCCAAAACTTCGATTTCATCCAGTATTTGTCCACCTTTTCCGGTAAACATTTGCAAGTCTTGAAAGACATCTATTTCGGAAGATGTAGACTCGTCATCCAAAATTTGGATTTTGGCTCTTATCGCATACTTGGGAGTAGCATACCTTAAGTATAGAAACGCCAAAAAAATTGCCGCAATTGCACAAATTACAAACCATTTCCAATTTCTTAAATAGGGACTAAAAAGCAATTTAAAGTCTATACCCCCTTTTGAGAATTCCGTTGAACCCATATTTTCAGAGATGTCTTGGTTTTATTCTAATTTCTAGTAAGGAAAATTGCAGTTGCGGTTATCAAAACAGATATAATGGAAACATACAAGTTGGCGCGAGCATCTAGAGAGGTCTCCTTTATACCAGAACTATTTAGTTCTACATAAACCACATCGTTTTGCGTTAAATAATATACCGGGGACTTTATCATGTCCTTGGAAGTAAGATCCACCCGTGTATAAACCTTGGTGCCGTTAAAGTCTCTTATGACCAAAACATTGTCTCTTCTCCCTCGAATGGTTAGATCACCTGCAAAACCAAGAGCTTCCAAAATAGTGACTTGCTCACCATTCACGGGATATGTTCCGGGCACATTAACCGCCCCTAAAACAGTAACGGTAAAGTTACGTAGCCTAATATTTATAATTGGGTCCTTTAAGTATTCAGATAGTCGATCACGTAAAAGTACTCTCAATTCATCTGGAGAGAGACCTTCTATTTTAAGTTTCCCGATTACGGGAAAATCTATTTCACCTGCCTGATCAACCAAATAATCCACTTGTTCAGCACGAAAACCGCCTTCAGCTTCACCCCTAAAAAGGTTAAAGGGGGCACTTGCTTCGGGGTTTAGGGAAGATACATGTATGGAAACCAAATCATCTACCTTGAATTTTGTAACAAAGCTGGTATTATTAACCAAAGTTTCAAAATCGCCTGTATCTTGAAAATACACAACATCCTTCCTGGAAGCACACGAACACACTAAGAATACAAGTGAAATAAAAAATAAGGACTTTGGAAAACTAATTACTGTCTTTAACATGTTGAATTATTGGTTTTGAAGATTCAAATTTAAGATTTTCCTGAACATTACCTCGATTGTACAACCTTTAAAACCGTTTTATCCCCAGTTTTCGAAATCTCATTATCATCCAATTCGCAAAGCTTAGAGTTCTTAGAGATATATTCAGGAACAATACTTTTCATAAGTTTAACCGTATTTTTACTGAAGAACATATTGGTAATGCAAAGCTCATCGATTTTTGACCTTAAATCTACATAATCCAATTCCCGAACTTTGCTTATTTTGATTTTCTTGTGATAGGTAGGTAGTGTATTCTCACCATTGGCCAATAATTCCTCATATAGCTTTTCACCAGGCCTCAATCCCGTTACTTTTATATCAATATCCTCAGGATAACTCAATCCTGATAATTTGATCATATTCTTCGCTAAATCGTAAATTTTCACGGATTCGCCCATATCAAAAATAAAGATTTCACCACCTTTACCCATAGCCCCCGCTTCCAAAACGAGCTGTGAGGCTTCGGGAATAGTCATAAAGTATCGCGTAATCTCTTTATGAGTAAGGGTTATCGGACCTCCATTTTCAATTTGCTTTCTGAACAAAGGGATTACTGAACCATTAGAACCCAAAACATTTCCAAAGCGTGTGGTAATAAATTTGGTCTTACCTTCTTGTTGCATACAACTGGAATAAATCTCAGCAATTCGCTTACTTGCTCCCATAACATTGGTTGGGTTTACCGCTTTGTCAGTAGATATTAAAACAAATTTTTCTACTTTGTGATTTATGGCAAGGTCAGCAATGGTTTTTGTGCCCGCTATGTTTATTTTTATAGCTTCATAGGAATTATATTCCATCAAAGGCACATGTTTATAGGCCGCAGCATGAAAAACCATGTCAGGCTGGTGTTCTTGAAAAATACTATTCATCCTATTTTTATCCCTTACATCTCCTACTAAGGGAATAAAATTATGATACCCTTTTTGTATCAATTCCTGTTGTAAATCATAAAGTGCGGATTCCGCCTGATCAATTATTACCAGAGACCTACAATTGTAGTTACATATTTGTCTCACTATTTCGCTACCTATGGACCCCGCTCCACCAGTAACAAATATCACTTTACCCTCAACTTCTTCCCTTATCTTGGAGTTTGTGATATCAATTGGTGCCCTATTCAATAAATCTTCAATCTGGACCTTTTTTATTTGAGAAGCTTTCAATTCTCCATTGATCCAATCTTCTACCGGGGGAACTATCTTGACCAGCACGGAAAAATCCACCAATCCTTCTACTAATTTTTTTAATCTCTTATGGTCAATATTTTGAATACAAAAAATAACTTCAGAGACTCCTTTCTTTCGAATAAAATCTTCCGTAAGCGATTGAGGACTATATACATGGACTCCATTAATTAACTTACCAATCTTTTTCTTATCCCTATCTACGTAACCAATGACCTTTACATTGCTTTTAGAGTGATTGGTAATGGCACCATGGGTGAGAATTCCCGATTCACCTGCACCATATATTAAAATGTTCTTTGTAGAGTTGAAGCTGCTTTGACTAATTAAGTTCTGATACATAGTTTTAAAGATGTATCTAGAAGAAACCAATGCTATAAAACTAATCAAGCTATTTATGATAATGATGGATAACGGAATAGTAAAGTTTTCCGCAAATTGTAATTGCCTATTTGCCAGGACCAAAAAAATAGACAAAATACTAGCCAAGCAAATTGCATTGAAAATGTTGTAAACATCGCGTACTCCGGTATGCCTAACTACTCCTTTATAGGAGCCGACGGTCAAAAACGAAAATAACGCAATTAGGGATACCCAAGGTAACTGTAAAAACAATTGGTCAACATCAAAATCAAAGGTGAGATTAAATCGAATCAAATAAGATAGTACAAAGGAAATAGCGACAATGGCTATGTCAATCCCCAGCACCAACCATTTGGAAGCATATCTTTCAACCGTACTACTAAGGTAATTTTGTATCATTTTAGGGCTAGTTTTATTATTTCTACCGTTCGCTCCAAATCTTCAAAAGACAGATTGGAACCACTAGGAAGGCAAAGGCCTTTTTGAAAAAGATTCTCGGAAGTACCATCGGTAAAGCTAGGTTCTGCTTTGAAAACCGGTTGCAAATGCATCGGTTTCCAGAGTGGTCTGGATTCTATATTCTCATTTTCCAAGGCCAAACGAATTTTTTCACGGACATTATATGAGGGGGTAAGTACACAACTCAACCATCTGTTGGAGAACATTCCACTGGGTTCTTTGAGAAAGGATATCTCGTCCAAATCCTCTAGTGCCTCGAAATAATAATCAAAATTTCGCCTGCGTGCGTGTACCCTTTCTTCCAAAACCTGCATTTGTCCTCGACCGATTCCTGCCAACACATTACTCATACGATAGTTATGCCCTATCTCGGAATGTTGATAATGTACTGCATTATCTCTGGCTTGAGTAGCCAAGAAAATCGCTTTATCCCTAAACTTCTTATTTTTAGATATAAGGGCACCTCCTCCTGAAGTCGTTATTATCTTATTACCATTAAAAGACAAAATGGATATATCACCAAATGTTCCGCAACGGCTATTGCCGTACTTACTTCCCAAAGCCTCTGCACTATCTTCCAAAACTGGAATCTGGTACTTTTTAGCCAAGGATTCTATTTCATCAACTTTATACGGCATTCCGTATAAATGCACCGCCACTATGGCCTTAGGTTTTGTACCTTTTTGTATTCTTTCCACAATTGCCTCTTCCAAAAGTTCCGGGCTTATATTCCATGTATCCTTCTCGCTGTCAACAAATATCGGTTTGGCACCCAAATAAGTAATTGGATTGGCAGATGCCGAAAATGTAAAGCTCTGACATAAAACTTCGTCACCCTTTCCAACACCTAATAGTTTAAGACCAAGATGAATTGCTGCGGTTCCGGAACTCAAGGCGGCAGCATGCACTCCCTCCTGGAGGTAAGATTCCAAGTCTTTCTCAAAACCAGAAACGTTTGGACCTAGAGGGGCTATCCAATTGGTTCTGAAGGCCTCATCGACATAGTATTGCTCTCCACTTCCGATATGCGGAGAAGAAAGCCAAATTTTAGTTAATGTTTCCACAGAATAGATATAGGTTAAAGTTCACTAATAATTGCAAGATCAAAAGTAACTATAGTTTCATTTATTCAATTAAAAATGGGGTTTAATTCGTTTAAAAATTGAAAAACATCGGCTAAACGACTTTTTTATGATCAAAGGCCAAGTAGTTTAGAACTTAATCCGTAGACTTTTTCATCGCACCCATAAAAAATACTATTCATCGATAATATATTATTGAATATAGAGTTATTTACTAATCTTTGCACTCAAAAGTTATAAACATCCATGAAAAAAATTACTGAAATTTGCTGTATAGGAGCGGGATACGTTGGGGGGCCGACAATGTCCGTCATTGCTCATAAATGCCCTGAGATTAACGTAACCGTGGTGGACATTAATCAAGAACGAATTGATCAATGGAACCAAGCTAATTTGGACGACCTACCTATATACGAACCTGGCCTAAAGGAAATAGTTGCTCAAAGTAGGGGTAAAAATCTCTTCTTTTCTACAGAGATTGACAAAGCTATAGACAAGGCCCAAATGATATTTATTTCAGTAAATACTCCTACAAAAACCTATGGCAAAGGGAAAGGACAAGCTGCCGATTTGAAATATATAGAGCTCTGCGCCAGAAATATTGCTCGGGTAGCCAAAGATGACAAAATCGTTGTTGAAAAATCAACCTTACCCGTTCGAACAGCCCAAGCAATTAAAAATATACTTCAAAATACCGGCAATGAAGTAAACTTTGAAATTCTTTCCAATCCAGAATTTCTAGCAGAAGGTACTGCGATCAATGATTTGCTGAATGCAGACCGGGTCCTTATAGGAGGAGATGAAACCTCTTCCGGTCAAATAGCCAAAGACGCTTTAAGCGCCATTTACGAGCATTGGTTGCCAAAAGATAGAATTCTGCAGACCAATGTCTGGTCCTCTGAGTTATCCAAGCTCGTGGCCAATGCGTTCCTTGCGCAACGTGTGTCTTCTATTAATTCGGTATCCGCCTTATGCGAAACTACTGATGCGAACGTTCAAGAGGTGGCCAGAGCCATAGGTTTTGATAGCAGGATTGGGCCTAAGTTTTTGCAGTCTTCAGTAGGATTTGGCGGCTCATGTTTTCAAAAAGATATCCTTAACCTTGTTTATATAGCCCGGAGCTATGGACTAAACGAGGTGGCGGATTATTGGAATCAAGTCATTTTGATAAATGATTATCAAAAAAGGCGCTTTGCCGATAATATTGTAACGACCTTATATAATACTGTTTCTGGAAAAAAAATCTTATTTTATGGCTGGGCCTTTAAAAAGGACACCAACGATACCCGGGAGTCCGCAGCCATATATGTAGCAGATGCCTTATTGGAAGAAAAGGCCGAGATTTTTGTGTACGACCCCAAGGTTTCCGAGAAGCAGATCTACAGTGACCTCGACTATCTGAACACGCGTGAACCTTCAGAAAATAGACGTTTGTTAAAAGTAATTAAAGATCCTATTGAAGCTAGTAAAGATGCACATGCCATTGCTATCCTGACGGAGTGGGATGAGTTTAAGGACTATGATTGGGAAAAGATTTTCGATGCTATGTTAAAACCCGCCTTTGTTTTTGATGGAAGAAGATTGTTAGATTCCAAAAAAATGAAGGAGATAGGCTTCAAATACTATAAAATAGGGCAATCATGAAAGTCTTGGTAACCGGTGCCGCGGGCTTCATCGGTTATTCCGTATCCAAAAAGCTCTTGGAAATGGGCCACGAGGTTATAGGGCTGGATAACATTAATGATTACTACGATGTTCACCTGAAGTATGATAGATTGCTTCAATTGGGAATTGACGCGAATAAGGTAGACCAAAGGGTCCAACTATTAGAAAGTGAGAACTATCCCTTATTTTCATTTATTCGCTTGGAACTGGAAAATCGAAAACTACTGCCACGTCTTTTTGAATCTGAAAAATTTGATGTGGTTTGCAACTTGGCTGCCCAGGCGGGAGTGAGGTATAGTCTTGAAAACCCCGAGGCTTATGTGGATAGTAATATTGTAGGGTTCCTTAATATTCTAGAAAATTGCAGGAACCATCACGTAGAACATCTGGTTTACGCCAGTAGTTCAAGTGTTTATGGTACTAGTGACCGTGTCCCCTTCAAAACTACAGACTTTGTTGACAATCCGATAAGTCTTTATGCAGCCACAAAGAAAAGTAATGAATTGATGGCCCACACTTACAGTCATTTATTTGGATTTTCAACTACAGGACTTCGTTTTTTCACAGTTTATGGGCCTTGGGGCAGACCAGATATGGCGTTATTTCTTTTTACTGATGCCATAATGAAGGGCAAGCCCATAAAAGTTTTCAACCAAGGAAAAATGGAGCGGGATTTCACTTATATAGATGATATAGTGGAAGGGGTAGTACGAATCATAGAATCGCCCATCGGAAGTCGAAATCAAACCAACGAGCTTTATAAAGTTTATAACATAGGAAATAGCCAGTCTGTTAAATTGATGGATTTCATCCAAGCTCTTGAGCAAAGTTTGGGAAAAACGGCCCTAAAGGAAATGTTGCCCATGCAACCTGGGGACGTACCTAAAACATGGGCCAATGTAGATGATCTGGTCAAGGATTATGGCTATAGACCCAATACCTCTATACAAAAAGGGATAGCACACTTTGTGAACTGGTACAGACAGTATTACAAGATTTGAAAAGGGGCATTTTTTGATTTTTGCCATCTTAACCCTATTTCATTTCGCATCCATTTCGTTTTAAAAATTCATATTTTCTTTAATCAAGAAATTCGCCGGCACATGTGAGATGTGCACATAATACGCTTTGCTTTTATGTCGATCGTACGGTCAATATTGTTCTTTGTAATGACCTTTTGCTTTACTTTACGGTAATTTAAAATTAGCTTTCCAAAATGAACTCAAATATTTACCCGAATGAAAGTGGACACTTCAAATCTTGAATCTAAACTTAGTATACTAGTGACCGGGGGTGCCGGCTTTATAGGATCCAATCTTTGTGAAGTCCTCATCAAAAATGGTAATCGGGTAAGATGTCTAGACAATTTTGCCACTGGTCTGCGAAAAAATATTGAATATTTACTACCCCATCCCAATTTTCAATTTTTAGAAGGCGATATCCGCGATTTGAAAAAATGTCATGAAGCATGTAAAGGAATGGACTATGTTCTGCACCAGGCCGCACTTGGATCGGTCCCACGATCAATTCATGATCCAATAACGACCAACGAAGTGAATGTATCCGGGTTTTTAAATATGCTAGTGGCAGCAAGGGACAATAAAATCAAACGTTTTATCTATGCGGCAAGTTCGTCCACTTACGGTGATTCGGAATCCCTACCGAAAAGGGAAGAGCTGATTGGCAAGCCGCTATCTCCATACGCTATTACCAAATATGTAAATGAACTCTATGCGGATGTTTTTGGGAAAACCTACGGACTGGAGACTATTGGTCTTCGCTATTTCAATGTCTTTGGGCGCAAACAAAATCCCAATGGAGCCTACGCTGCGGTCATACCGAAATTTGTAATACAACTGATGCGATATGAATCTCCTGTCATCAATGGTGATGGAAGTTATTCTAGGGATTTTACCTATATTGATAACGTGATAGAAGCTAATCTGAGAAGTATGGTCATCAATAATCCTGCGGCTATCGGTACAGTTTATAACGTGGCCTATGGTAAGCGCACGGACTTAAATGAATTGCTAAGGCTTTTGAAAGATTATTTAAGTGAATTTGATTCAAGGATTTGCACCATAAACGCTCAATATGGTCCGGGCAGACAAGGCGATGTTCCCCATTCCTTAGCTTCTATAGAGAAAGCAAAAAGGCTTTTGGGGTATAACCCCAAATATGACATTAAAGATGGGCTAAGAGAAGCCGTAGCCTGGTATTGGGAAAACTTGAAACCAAGCAAAGACGACACCAATTAAAATGAAAAAAGAAATCGCAATAGTAGGATTAGGATATGTTGGACTTCCATTAGCCCAACTATTTGCCACTAAGTACGCTGTAGTTGGCTTTGATATTGATAGAGAAAGGATTTTGGAACTAAGGTCTGGCCATGATAGTACATTTGAAGTAAACGATGATGGGCTTCAGTCGGTTCTGAAAAGTACACTGGACAATCAAAAAGGACTTTATTGCACCAATAGCATCAATGACTTGTCAAATTGTAAAATCTATATAGTTACTGTTCCAACTCCAATTGACGAAACAAATAGACCGGTACTGACTGCGTTACTTAAGGCTAGTAAAACCATAGGAGAAATACTAAAAAAAGGTGATATTATCGTTTATGAATCTACGGTATACCCAGGTGTTACCGAAGAGGAATGTGTACCTGTAATCCAAAAAGCCAGCGGGCTTAAATTTAATATGGATTTTTTTGTTGGATATTCCCCAGAGCGTATTAATCCTGGAGACAAAAAGCATACTGTAGAGAAGATAGTAAAAGTTACCTCTGGATCCACCCCAAAAGTGGCCCAAGAAATTGATGAACTCTATGCCTCCATAATTACGGCCGGTACTCATAGGGCACCAAGTATTAAGGTAGCTGAAGCGGCCAAGGTTATTGAGAATGCACAACGGGATATTAATATTGCCTTTGTAAATGAACTGGCCAAGATTTTTAACCTTATGCAAATTGACACCCATGACGTCCTCGAAGCCGCTAGCACAAAATGGAATTTCCTACCTTTTAAACCAGGTTTGGTTGGCGGGCACTGCATTGGAGTAGACCCTTATTATTTGGCGCAAAAAGCGCAAGAGTACGGCTATCACCCCGAAATAATCCTAGCCGGACGTAGAATGAATGATACTATGGGCAAATATATAGCAACGGAAGTGGTAAAGCTTATGGTCCAAAATGATATTAAAGTAAAGGGCTCAAAAATATTGGTTTTGGGCATTACCTTCAAAGAAAACTGTCCAGATGTACGAAATAGCAAGGCTGTTGACGTTGTTCGAAACCTGGAAAGCTACGGAGCGCATGTATTAATTTGTGATCCCTGGGCTTCACCGGCGGAGGTAAGACAAGAATATGGACTGGAAATGTATAAAGAGCTGGCGAACGAAAAATTTGATTCCATTGTTTTAACCGTAGCCCATAAAGAATTTTTGGGTATGGGCTTAAGGAGCTTATTAAACGAAAATGGAGTAATATATGATGTAAAAGGGATTTTGGAAGAACCCGTGGATGCAAGGTTATAGTTTTTAAGTTCAAAGTATCAAAATAATTACCCCTGCAAGATCAACCCAATATTTCACTTGAACCAATACTAAAAACACTCCATTGAAAACGAAAACCTGAACCCAAATTCTATTAACTTAACTCATCCATTTCATCTTACTAAATACAGCACTCTTCTTGTAAATCAAGTTAGTTGTTGGAGTTTGAAAATGCTTCTAATTACTCTCTATACTCCTTCCAAAATTCTAAAAAATTAGAAAGAGTTCACAAATGCAGAAACAGTTAAGTAAGTACATAAGCTATTCTTTAACCATTAGCGTAACATCCTTGTAGTTCAAGATAATTGTTAAGAAAAAGATAATGGATTTGTGCGTATGTTAAAGAAATGCGCCGTTCATCGATTAAATGGTCGATAAACATCCAAACACAATCTTGATGCGTAAAGATAAAGATGTAAAATTTTGCAGTTCATCGAAAATATTGTGGTTTTCATCCATACAATAAAATTTTTAAATAGTTTTAAAATCCAAAATAGGTAATCATAATAATACTTAACCTACATTTATCATGAATTTAAACACTTACTCCCCACTTAAGGTGTTTGCACTTATTATTTGTTTAATTTTAGGAGTTTCCTGTTCCAAGGATTCCGATTTACTTTCTGATTATGTTTTGGCAGATGCCAGTGAAGGATTAGAATTGCGACGATTTGTTGTAGATGATTTTTATTCCTATTCATCCAGTAATAGCATAACTTTGGATGTTCTGGAAAACGATCAATTTGATGAAGACGATTCTGTAGAGATTATTGAGACTTCTGATCCAGAAAATGGTGAGGTTGCCGTGAATGAGGATAACACTATTACCTATACACCTGATGAGACCAATGAAACAACGGACTCTACCGAAGATACGAATGTCCCTGAAGCCGATAATAATATCTCCGACACATTTACATATACCACGGAAGTAGTTGAAGAGGACGGTACGGTGACCACCGAAACTGGAAATGTTACTCTTGGCAGTGGAAATCGTGCCCCTATCAGTGGAGCAAATGTATATTATGTAACCGTAAACGGTAACAGTGGAAATAATGGGAAGTCAGAGGCCTCATCTTGGAATATTGTACATGCCTTTAAATCGGCTAAAGCAGGAGATGTTATTCATATCAAGTCCGGTAATTATGGAAGTGTAAACCTGTCCGTTGGAAATTCTGGAACTTCTTCAAGTCCAATAAAGTTTATTGGATATTCCAACACTCCAGGTGACATTCTGGCTAACCAAGGCTCTACTTTTGAATATGGGGATGCCATAGATTCCTCTGCTATGCCACTAATTCAAGGAAATCGAGGGAGTGGTGAATATTTAGGAACTGGTATCAATAGTAATAAAGCTTATATCGAAATATCCAACATCCAAATCAGGTATTACGAATATGGACTCAGTTTTTCTGGAAATAATTGTGTTATTGACAACATTATTTCCGTAGATATGGGAAACTTTGACCCAAACCAAAATCCAGCACGACATGATGTGACCAAAAGCCCATACGAAGGATATGGTATAAGATCAAATGGGGATTTTTGTACAATTAAAAACTGTTACGTAGCAAACGTCGGAGCACAGGGCTATACGTTTCAAGGTGCCAGTAACGGCATTCATTCCTATAACAGGATTTATATTGATAACGACATAAATCCTTGTGACTATTATTATCTATTGCTCAAAGGCTCTAATAATAACGAAGTACGTAATATACATGTAGAGCGAGTGGGTGACCTAGCGCATCCAGGGCACGGATTGATTGCTAAATATGAAGCAAACAACAACAATTTCTACGATTGTACCATCGTAAATACTACTTTAGAGGTCTCTCGTAATGGCACAACAGATAACAATTTCTATAACTGTGACATAAATGGAAAGAACTTAGATGGCGGCATCCTTGTTCGTGATGGCGCACATCACAACAATTTTTACGACTGCGATGTGGTGGATTCTTCCGGAATTATTTTTTACAGTCTACCCACCCCAAGTGATATACAAACGGCGGATTTGAACGCTGGACGTGACAATTTTTTTAAAAGATGTACGGTCAGCGGAACCGATAAAAACGGGAGGGGGGGAATTCATTTCCTCGGTTGGTTCAAAAGTTCTATAAATACCTACGGGGCATATGATAATACCTTTGATGAGTGCTCATTTAATAATATTCCAAGCTTATTTGTGGTTGATAGACCTAACAGAGGAACAGAACTAGTTAATTGCGGCTTTACAAATATTTCTGAATTGAGGACCAATGCGTCTGGAAACAACGGTGTTTCTTTGGATTTTAGTGAAGAGGGGTCACAACTAAATAATACGGGCTTTTCTTTTTAAAGCAAACTTGATTAAATAGCTTACTCAGAAATAATGAATTACCATCTTTCAATGTATAGTCAAAAACACAAAATTAATTAGTAGGCAAAATCTATTTTGAAGATTTATGATTTTCAAATTCTACAGAGTATGTTCTTGTTAATAACAATTTGTGTAAGTTTAGTCTTCCTTGGTAAAAATGAAAACCTGCTGGCAAATTAAAAGTTTAAGGTACTACAGTATCTTTAAAGCTTGACGACCATATGTTGTTAGTTTTTTAATCCTTTACCCATGCGAAAAAACCTCTAGGTCATACAGATAGGATTAATTGATATCAAAAGACTCACATAAGGGTTCATTATTCCTCTTTCCAAGCAGGTAAGAAATAAGTATTTAGGATATCCATCTTTTTGTTACTAAATCTGTCTTAATTATACACACCTCATAATTGGCAGGGATGGTAGAAATTTCTATTGTTATTTACATCAAAAAGGTCATATTTTTTTTACTGGGAGTTCATTAATACTTGGGTAAATTTCCATTTTCAAATCAAACGATTTCTTTCAAAAATTTTCTTCCAATTGAATTGGGTATTATTTGATTTGGGTAAAAAATACTCCCATCATCGAAATAAATTACTATTTGAAGTCAAATTTGTTGGTTCTAAACTTTAAAATATGATATTTGCCGGATAAGCGTAAACTCTAAAACATGAAAAAAGCTCTAATAACTGGAATAACGGGACAAGATGGAGCCTACCTAACTGAATTTCTATTAAAAAAAGGTTACCAAGTACACGGCTTAAAACGAAGGTCCTCACTTTTTAACACCGATCGTATTGATCATCTATATGAGGACCCTCATGTAGAGAATAGGCATTTGCACCTACATTATGGAGATATGACGGACAGTACGAACCTTATTAGATTAATTAAGGATATACAGCCGGATGAAATTTATAACTTGGCAGCTATGAGCCATGTACATGTATCTTTCGAAACACCAGAATATACTGCCAATGCAGATGGTATAGGTACTCTTAGGGTATTGGACGCCGTTAGACTTTTAGGTTTAGAAAAAAAGACCCGAATCTATCAGGCCTCTACTTCTGAACTCTATGGAAAGGTTCAGGAGGTACCCCAATCGGAAACTACGCCCTTTTATCCACGTAGCCCCTACGCAGTGGCAAAAATGTACGCCTATTGGATAACCGTTAACTATCGTGAAGCATATGATATGTTTGCATGTAATGGCATTTTATTCAATCATGAATCACCTATACGTGGGGAAACTTTTGTTACACGCAAAATTACAAGAGCTGCATCAAGAATTGCCTTAGGCCTACAAGACAAGGTATACTTGGGGAATTTAGATGCCCAAAGAGATTGGGGACATGCAAAAGATTATGTACGAATGATGTGGATGATACTCCAAGCTGATGAACCTGAAGACTGGGTTATTGCCACAGGCAAAACGACCACAGTGCGTGATTTTGTTAGAATGAGCTTTAACGAGGTGGGTATTGAATTGGAGTTCAAGGGTACTGGGGCGGATGAGAAAGGTTATGTGAAATTCTGTTCCAATGCTGAATATCAAGTGCCGGTAGGAAAGGAAATTGTTTCTGTGGACCCACGATATTTTAGACCAACAGAGGTAGATCTGTTAATTGGTGACCCCAGCAAGGCCAATTCCAAATTAGGATGGAGACCAGAATACGATTTGCAAAGTCTAGTCAAGGACATGATGTTAAGCGATATTAAGCTTATGCAGAAGGAACAACATGTTAAGGATGGAGGGTATCGTATTATGAACTATTTTGAATGACTTGACCATGTATAAACATTCAAAAATTTATGTGGCAGGTCACAGAGGACTGGTAGGAAGTGCTATTTTAAAAAACCTTAAAGAAAAGGGATACGATAATCTGTTAACCCGAACCCACAAGGAATTGGACTTGGTTGACACTATTGCTGTTTCCGATTTTTTCATGCAAGAAAAACCAGATTATGTATTCTTGGCGGCTGCAAAGGTTGGAGGTATTTTGGCGAATAATACTTATAGGGCAGAATTCATTTATGATAACGTAATGATTCAAAATAATGTTATTCATCAAAGCTATTTAAATGGTGTGAAAAAATTGTTGTTCTTAGGTAGCACATGCATATATCCCAAAGATTGCCCCCAACCTATGAAAGAAGAGCACTTGCTTTCGAATACTCTGGAGTATACTAATGAGCCCTATGCATTAGCGAAAATAACCGGGATAAAGATGTGTGAGAGCTATAATTTGCAATATGGAACCAACTTTATTTCCGCGATGCCTACTAACCTTTATGGTCCCAATGATAATTTTGATTTAGAAAAGTCCCATGTATTACCTGCTTTATTGCGAAAGGTTAATTTAGGAAAAGCACTAGAAGATGACAATTGGCAGATAATTAGAGAAGATTTAAACAATTTGCCTATAAAAGGAGTAAACGGAAACCAAGACAAAGATAGTATCCTGGCTATTTTTGAAGACCTAGGAATAAAAAAGGATTCGAATGGGGTATCTATTGGCGTTTGGGGTACAGGAACACCACGGCGAGAATTCTTATGGTCAGAGGACATGGCAGATGCTTGTGTATTCTTAATGGAGAATAGAAACTTTGCGGATTTTTATCCAGATGGGGAGAAAGAAATACGCAATACTCACATTAATATCGGTACTGGAGAAGACATTTCTATTCGAGATTTAGCCAATTTGATCAAAGAAGAAGTAGGTTTTAAAGGTGATTTCTTTTTCAATACCAATAAGCCAGATGGCACCAAAAAGAAACTAACCGATATAAGTAAACTTCGTGGTTTAGGTTGGGAGTATAAAATCCATTTGAAAGAGGGTGTAAAAAGATTAAACGACTGGTACAATTCCCAATCCGGGCCGTCCTAAGTTATCAGGAATAATCGAAAATGAACGTTCAAGTTACTTCTGAAAAACATTCTAATGCAAAAATCCCATAGAATAATTTTTAATGCAAGTATTACTTATTTACGTTTTTTCATTACGATTTTCCTTTCGTTTTATACGACAAGGATAACCCTCGAAGTTCTTGGTGTTGAAGATTTCGGATTATATAGTGTTATTGGTGGAATTGTGGCGATGATCGCTTTTTTTAATACTGCTTTGGCTCAGGCCACACAACGATTTTTATCTTATTGTATTGGTTCTGGTGATTTAAATGAAATTAGAAAAGTATTCGCAAACAGCATAATTATTCATTTAGGTCTGGCCCTATTCTTACTTATCCTTTTGGAGACTGCTGGAGTTTACTACGTAAACAATATTTTAAATGTAGAAGACGACAGAATGAGAGCCGCCAATATTCTTTTGCAATTGGCCATACTGGCATCCATGTTTAATATTGTGTCAGTTCCGTACATGGCATTATTGTACGCAAAAGAGAATATGTTCTTTATTGCCCAAATGGATTTGCTTATAGCCATTCTTAGATTATTAATAGTGCTTGGGTTGCTCTATTTTGGGGATCAAATCAACATGGATATATTAGTTGCTTACGGTTTTTTCGTAATGCTTGCCTTTCTCTTTAATAGAATCATTCTACAAATCTATGTTAGAAAAAAATACCCCGAATACAAGGGTGTTGGAGTGCTTAAGGGTTTCGATAGAAGAAGACTTTTGGAACAAGCCCTGTTTGCTGGGTGGAATTTGTTATCGGTTTTAGGTTCATTTGTTAGGAACAATGGAATAGCTTTGGTATTGAATTCTTTTATGGGAACCAAAATTAATGCTTCGTATTCGATAGGAAATCAGATTTCCAATCAAGCACAGTTCTTCACAAATTCTCTTTTTCAGGCTCTTTCTCCACAAATTATTGGGAGTGAAGGGAAAAGTAACCGGGAGTCTATGATCCGTTTAGGTTTGCTGGGCACAAAATATGGGGCGTTAGTTATCTGCTTGTGTTCAATACCGGCTATTTTTTTAATGGATGATTTACTGTCCATTTGGTTAAAGGAAATACCACAGTATACAAATATCATGGCCTCAACGTTATTGGTCTGTGTTGTTTTGAATGAGTTTACCAGAGGACTGGAAACAATGGTCTATGCTATCGGAAAAATTAAAAACTATACTATTTTTTTGAGTTTAATAAAAATCTTAGCGATTCCCCTGTCAATTATTGTTTTCAAATTAAATATGGGGTCACCCATATATTTTGTTTTGATTATTTTAATTTTAATTGAAGTACTAACTTTCCTATTTAGAATTGTCTATGTTAAAAACAAAAATGTAATTAGTTTTAAGGATTACATGTCAATAGTTATACTAAAAACTTTATTTCCTGTTGGGATGTATATACTTTCTTTTTTTGTTATGTCCTTTTTAATTAGTGGGTTTATTACAAAACTAGTAGCTAGTTTGGTTAATATCATTATTTTTCTGGTAATGGTATATCATTTTTCAATGGAAGAAAAGGATAGAAATGGTTTAAAAAAATTAAAATCTGTAATATTCGAAAAAATAAAAATGAAATTTAATTAGTGTTAATTGTAAACGTAACAAAGGTAGAATCTATGAATAAGGATTTCGAATAGATCTTCAAAAGAGGAAATATTTTGCCTTTTTCCCATAGATAAATAGGAAATAGCTCTTTTGTAAAGTGCGCCTTGCCAACTAATCATTTTCAAATCCGGTAAGAAAACAGTATATCGCCATCAAACCAGCTAAAATTTGGCTATTTGCAAACTTCGATAATACTAAAGTTTACATACCATTAAACAATATAATTCGTTTACTTCATAACAACATGATCCAAATCTAGGTAGAGGTGGAATCTTTCCTGGGTTTTTAAAAACGGTTGTAGTAAAATGGCAATAGTTTTAATTTTATCACTTATTGGAAGTAGACCGTGTTAGGATATGGACCTATTTCCTGTAAAAGGATTAAGAGTAAATCATAATTAAATCTTGATAAATTTTAAGGTAAGATCCACCAAAATCTAACGGCAAAAAACATATAAAGTGACAAGACTTTTTTTTGACATATCAATAACCGGCCATCATTCTGAATATATAAGTCATTTAATAGATTATATTATAAACGAAAAGTCGGACATTCATAATGTTTTTGTAGTACATCCCCAATTTGCGGACAGGTTTAATGATATTTTTCTGAAAGCCAAAGATTATAAGCATATTGAATGGTGTCCTGTCTCGGAAAAAGAATTAAACGACGTAGGCAACCTCGGAATTTTGAGAGGTTCGATAAAACGGTTTGCCCTAATGGACCGTTATTCATCAAGGTTTGGGGCCAGTCAAGTATATCTATTATTCTTTAATTTTTTTCAGTTTGCAATGATTTTCAAAAGACCTAATTATAAGGTTAATGGGATTCTTTTCAAACAATTCAGCCGGATGCGCAAAAAGACCCTTAGGGAAAAAATACTTTACCTTAGAAAATTTTATACGACAAAATTATTTGTCAAAAATCCCACGATAGACTCAATTTTCATACTTAATGATGAAAAAACGGTGGAGTCCTTAAATACAAAGTTTAAAACGGATATTTTTAAATATCTTCAGGATCCTGTTCCTGAATTAGTTCCCAATGAAGACTTCAATATTTTTGAGCACTACGGCATTAAAAAAAATAGTGAGGTGTATCTACATATAGGTTCTCTCGGTAATCGAAAGGGCACATTCGAAGTTATTAATTCTGCTATGCTTATTCCCAAATCAGAAGAAAATATAGTCTTTTTATTAGTTGGGAAAGCAACTGACAAGAAAACAGAACTAGAGATTCATAACAATATCCAAATGATTAAGAAATCAAATAAAAATGTAACGGTAGTATGGGACAATAGGTTTGTTTCCACATCAACTATGAAAAGTCTTTTTGAACAGTGCAACGTGGTATTGCTACCCTATAAAAATCCAGAGGCATCCAGTGGAATACTGGGTCATGCAATAGCTGCACGTAAACCCGTAATAGTAACTGGAGAGGGTTTATTGAAAGAAATAGTCTTAAAGCATAATTTTGGATGGCTCCTCCCAAAAGTGACAGCAAAGGATTTAATGGAGCTGGTTTTGAAAGCGAAAAATTCTAAATTGAAGCAACCAAATTTCACTGAATTCCTTGAAAAACATACACCTTTTAAATTCTCTCAAAAATTACTTGAAAAGCAGTAATACCCTAGAAGATAATTCATATGGGAAATCTTATTCTTAATTTTTTTTGTAACCACTTCCATTGGAGATACCAATTTATCAGTCAATACTACTATGGACAAATTTATTAGTTACTGCTTAGCGCTGGTATCCTTTTTTATGTATAGTGGATTTCACGCAATTATCGCCTTAACTATAGCTTTTTTAGGCGCAGATGCATCCAGACTTGTTTCCATTCCTATTCGATTGTTGACTACAGCAGGTATGATAATAATCATTGCTTACTGGTGGTTTCATAAGAAAAGAGTTTTTAAGGGTAATATATTTTACCTCCTTTTTATATGTTTTTGGATGTTTTACTTTATAAAAGTACTTTGGCATTTTAGTAATGGCCATCCTTTAAGGCTAAGTTGGGCGGAATACATATTCTATGCTCTAAACTTTTGCATTCTTCCGTTCCTTGCTTTTTCATATATCCCTTTTGATAAATATAAAAAAACCATAATTCGTTCAATGATTTTTTCTGGATTTTTGATGGGAATTGCAACGGTATATTTATATAAAGATATTCTGGGGTCTGGTATAGGAAGGATTAGTCTTGCCAGATATTCAAATCCCGGTTTGGAAACACTAAATCCCTTGTCTCTGTCTTATGCCAGTGTGCTTACAATAATGTTATGTGTCTATGAATTGCTCTATAATCAAAGTAAGAATAAACTGTATACTGTTTATATGTATGTAACAATTTCCTTATCCTTTGTAATGTTTCTATTAGGAGCATCTCGAGGTTCTGTTTTGGCGTTGTTGATAAGTATTGCTTTTTTAGTCTACTCCTCCCCTCGTAAGATTAAAATGAAGTCTTATGCATTGATAGCATTTTCGGTGCCTTTTTTGCTATGGGGCGTAGCCAAAACAGGAAGTGAAGTTTTTTCAAGGTCCGCGGGTTCTCTAAAGTCCGGAAGTACAGGTAGGGAAAAGCTTTGGATGGATGCATGGAATGAGTTTTCTAACTTTCCCTTTGTTGGAGGAAGAATTGAAATAGGGTATTATCCTCACAACTTCATTCTTGAGGTAATGATGGCCATGGGTGTGGTGGGCCTTTTAATTTTCTTGCCCTTACTTTTTAGTGGGCTGAAAAAAACTATTTCATTACCCAAAGTTGATAAAAACTATATTTGGGTATCAATTCTACTTTTGCAGGGAGTTTGCCAGTACTTATTTTCCGCTTCCCTGTATATGTCGACTCTATTCTTTTTCCCTTTAGGGATTTTATTTCAAACAGAGCTTTCACGTTTTAATAATACTGTTAATTAGTACAATTGTTTTAGGTGATTTTACCAAGTTCACTAATGATAACATCTTTACATTATACCCTCAAAAACAAAATTCATGAGATGTCTGCATATATGTAACGACTTCATGGGAAGTAAGGTCCATGAAAATTTATACAAAAACTTAAATAAGCTGGATATTGAACAGACCATTTTTTATCCTCTCAGAAGTAACAAGATTGGTAAACTAAAAAACTACCAAAAAAGCTTTGACTGTACGATAGTAGCCTCGGAGCTCTTAAAAAAATATCACAGAATTCTTTTTCGGCAGAAAATCAAATTTCTTTACAAAAACCTTAAAACCAAATTGGATGGGGCCAATTTTGACATTGTCCATGCTACAACTTTATTCAGCGATGGGGCATTGGCACTTAGATTAAAAAAGGAATACAATACGCCTTACATCGTAGCGGTGAGATCAACGGATATCGATACTTTTTTAAAGTATAGACCAGATTTAATAACTCTTGCTGAACGAATTTTAAGGGAGTCTTCCAAGGTTATTTTCATAAGTTATGCTCTAAAAGAAAAATTTCTGAATCATCCCCTCATATTAAAAAACAAATCCAGATTGGAACCAAAGTGTCTTGTAATAAACAATGGAATCGATTCCTTTTGGATTGAAAACAGGTCGGTAATAAAAGATGTAAATCCAAACAAAATACTTTATGTAGGCACATTAATAAAAAGAAAAAATGCTGTTAAGTTAATTCGTTCCGTTCTTGATTTACAGCATTCTGGTGTCCAATGTAATTTAACTATTGTTGGTGAGAGCGGGGCCTTACAAAAAAAAGTTGAACAACTTGCAGGTTCAAATCATCCAACAATTAACTACATTGGAGCAATTCATGATAAAGCAACCCTAAAAAAAATATATAATAGTCATCATATTTTTGCGTTACCTTCAAAGGGCGAAACATTTGGTTTGGTATATCTTGAAGCCCTTTCACAAGGATTGCCTATTCTTTATCTAGAAAATGAAGGGATTGACGGTCTTTTTGATTTTAATGTGGGAGAAAGGTGCAGTTCTAGTGATATTTCAGCTATTTCTACAAATTTAGAAAAGTTGATTAAAAATTATTCAAGGTACAAAATTGATGAAATAGATTTTTCAGAATTTTCATGGGAAAATATTGCCAAGGTTTATTTAAAACTATTTAAAACCATTTTATAGAAAAATGAAAATACTTTATATACACCAATACTTTCACACGCCTAGTGAGCCCGCTGGAACTAGATCATATTGGATAAGTCAAGAACTTATCAAAAATGGACATGAGGTGACCATGTTGAGCGCTAGCAGTAAAATAGATCAAAAAATAAAAAAGGTAAATATTGATGGAATAGATGTCATCTATTTAAAAGTTCCTTATAGTCAATATATGAGCATTTTCAAACGTCTATCATCCTTTATAAATTTTATGATCAGATCTACAAGAATGGCACTGAAAGAAAAAGATGTGGACTTGGTAATTGCCACTTCCACTCCGCTCACCATTGGTTTTCCAGCTCTAGTAGTAAAAAAGTTCAAAAAAACACCATTTTTATTTGAAGTAAGAGATCTTTGGCCCGAAGTGCCTATTCAAATGGGAGGTCTAAATAATAAACTTGCAATTAAATTGGCGCTATGGTTCGAAAAGACCATTTACAAGAATGCCATTCATGTGGTTGCATTATCTCCAGGAATGGAGGAAGGGGTTATAAAAAGAGACATTTCTTCAGAAAAAGTTTCTATGATACCAAATATGTCCAAAATTGATATTTTTTGGTCCCGTGATAAAGATTTGACTCTTTTGCAAAAATTAGGACTTAAGCAAAATTCCTTTAAGGTAGTTTATTTTGGAGCCATGGGATTGGCCAATGGTATGGATTATATAATTGATGGCATAAAACATCTAAATAATAATGCGGATATTGAGTTTGTTTTTATGGGAGGTGGTGCCACAGAGCCTGTTCTAAAGGAAAAATGTAAAAATCATAACATTGAAAATGTACATTTTCTCGGGGGTTTTGGGCTTGTAGAGCTTTCCGAAATAGTCAATCTATGCGATGTATCATTGATTACCTTTGCCGACCTTCCGATTTTAGCGACAAATTCACCCAATAAATTGTTCGATTCCCTATCAGCCGGCAAGCCAATAATTGTTAATTCTCCAGGATGGACCAAAGACTTAGTCGAACAATATGAATGTGGTCTATATGTAGATCCTAAAAATCCACAAGACTTAAGCTCTAAAGTTTTGTTCCTTAAAGAAAATCCGGAAAGTTGTGAGAAAATGGGCCAAAATGCCAGAAGACTGGCCGAAAATAAATATGATAAATCTATTTTGTGCAGTGAGTTCGCAGATGTGGTCAATTCCATAGAGCAAAAGATCTCCACTAACAGCTAATTGCTAAAATAATCTACTTTCAAAAACGAAAACCGTTAAAATCCATCTTGATGGCATGCCCAAAAAGACAAATAAATTGCCAACTTACATAGTAAAAGTAGCTTTACCAGATTAAGAGTCCCTACACCCGATAGGCCGGGAAGAAATCTTTCTTTATCTTTATTTCTTCCTGCTTATTTTCGGAGAGAGAATGATATATTTCATTATTTACGACGTACTTCCACACTTCAAAATCTCTGAAATCTTTAGAAAATGATGCTTTAAACTCGAACAATGAATCCTTTTTTCCTCCTAGACCTCCTCCAAGATTAAAAATTTTATAGCCCTCCTCTGTTGCCATCAAACGCATTTCATCTATAAACAAGTTTGCGGGGGCAATATTCAGATGTGAAGTTTTAGATCCAGATAAATGAAACTGTACTAAATTATTAGTCTTAACAAATATGGAGCCCGCTATGGGGGTATTAGTTTCGTTGTCGACAACTAACAATAGGTCTGATTCAAAATCATCGGAAGCCATGAGTCGATAAAAATAATCACGCGGGAAATAATAGTCCTTGTCTGCAGACAAGCGATCCATACTCTCATAATAAATATCGATAAAGGCGTCCATCAACTTTTGGGATGAAGCCTTGATCACTGTGCACAGCTTTCTACATTTATTCGTTCTGTTCTTTGTGCTCTTTCTATATTGGGCACGTTGCTCTTCGACAGTTTTTGTCAAGTCTATATTAACTACTTTTCCAACCGTAGGAAAGTCACCAAGGCCTTGAATTATAGTCCTTTGATTCTCGATAAAGGGATGTAATCTGGAAAAAATGGTAACAACCTTTAGCTCTTGCATTGCAGTTTTAAACTGCTGAATAAAATCAGAATTATCAAATGTTCCATCAACATTGTTGGATATTGGACCAGCATATCCATACACAGAAGACAAATCAAAATATTGCGATTTATCAATAGGCTTCTTTAAAAATGGAATTGCCACAACAGAAGCTCCGTTTTTGTAAACGATCAGGATAGGTACCTCGCTTTTTTTTTTACTTATTTGGTGGTAGTCATAGGTGTGATAAAAGTCATAGTTGGAACATTCATAAACTACTTTTTGCCATTCTTCTTTTTCAGTAACAATTTTTAACATTAAGACTGGGGTTTTAGTAATCTCTAGTATAATTTAAACCAAAATTTCACTTGAGAACATTTAAAATTCAACTTTTCAATCTCCAAAGAAAATTTGAATCCTTAGGTTACCATTAAATATAAATACCTTCTCTAGGTCCCGAAAATAAACAAAATCATTATTAATTTAGGCAGTCCAAGAAAAAAAAACTGATATTTAAGGAAACTTTTGGTTTGGAATAAACTGCCAGATTTCAAAACAGTTTTCAAAACTTGGTAGGGCTTATCAGAAGTATAGTTTTCCACACTATATGAAAAAGACAAAATGTTTTGATTAAATTGAAAATTTTTTGTCACCTTCTTCGTTTGAATGTTGTCTATTCTCCATACACTATGAAAAAAAAGGGGTGTATGAACGCAACAAATTTTGATATTGATTTTAAATCGAACTTCAGAGTTACTTTGCATTTAATATTATAAACATTGGAAAGCATCATAAAAAAAATTGAAAATAGCACAGATATCAAAGTGATATTCTGCGACCTTTTTGACACTATAATCCACAGAAAAGTACACCCAAATTACGTTTTTAGAATATGGGCCAAATTAATGATCAGAGAACTTGGCCTATCCATAAATGTTGATGAACTATATCAGATACGGGCAAGCTCTTCCCAGTATCTATGTTCTAAAGAAAATCTTTTGAACACGGAAATTTCAAATGAATTAGTTATTAATGAGGTATATAAAAGATTGAATAACAGTGAATTAATTCTAAAAATTTCTTATGACCTGTTTAAAAGTACTTATATAGAGGCGGACTACAAATCTGAGATTTCGACCCAATTCCTAAATAAAAAAATAGTAGATGAACTTACCAAGCTGCGAAAGATGGGTTATAATCAATACCTTATAACGGATATTCATCACTCAGAATCCTTAATACAAAGAATTTTAAGTTTCCATGGACTAAATAAATTATTTGATGGAATCTATGTTTCATCTGCCTTAGGTAAAAGTAAGCAAAGAGGTGATATTTACGAATTAGCTCTGAAGGGAACAGATTCCGATCCTGGGGAAACTGTAATGATAGGCGATAATAAACATAGTGATTTGTTTAAGGCCCAAAAAAGCGGTTTACATACTATCTACCAAAGGCAACTAAAACATAAGATCAGGAACAAACTAAACCTTTTTGGTAACGAAAAAAAAGCCTTTAACACTATATGTAAAAACAAAGAACTAAAATGTCGCAAAAGCGAGCACCTTTTCAGCGAGTACATCATTTATTTCTACTTTTTTGTAGAAAGACTCTATACAGAGGTCAAAAAGAAGGGCATTAAGAACTTATTTTTTTTGGCACGAGAAGGCTTATATCTAAAAAAACTTTTTGACTACTACCAAGAAGTCAACGGTTTTGATAAAACTAATTTTGTCTCCACCCATTACTTTAAAGCTTCTAGACAATCAGCTCTACTTGTGTCTTTAAAACCTCTATATGAAGAGCCTTTTGAGTACATCAAAAACAAGTATGATGAAATGTCTTTGATACAATTTTTGGAGCCTTTTCGGTTTTCCGAAGAAGTAACCAAAAAAATTCTTGACGAAGTTCCGTATGATGCGGAGGAAGTTATTACGGAATTCGTTTCCTCTGAAGTTATGGCCAATCTAAGATCAAGTAAGCACTTCATTGAGCATTACGATCTTAAAAGACTACGGCAAAAACAATTGTTCAAGGAATATCTAGACTCTTTTGATGTGGATTATCCAAATGAGGGTATAAATTTAGTCGATGTAGGTTGGGGGGGCACTATGCAAGAGGGAATCTATAATTTTTTGCAGTGTGAAGTCAGTGTGCAAGGTTACTATCTTGGTCTAAAGGAAATTTATAACATCGAAGAAAAAACCAAACGATTTGGAATGAATTTTTCCGTTTATCCAAGTCGAGGTTTTTCTGACTACATTCTTGCTGCAAATGGTCAGCTTTACGAACAGCTTTTAGCAGCACACCACGGCAGTGCAGTGTTTTATGTTTCACGAAATGAAGGCTTTGTTCATGAATATCATGAAGAAAAAGAAAAAACAGTTTTTGAGAATTTCATTGCCCCTATTCAGGACTTCATGTTCGCAGAGTTCAAATCATTTAATGAAAATCTCGAGCCGAGTGTTTACTCACAGGATATGATTCAATCATATATTACAGATATGGCTTTGCGTCTCGGTATATTAACGACAAGGAGAAAGCTCAAATTTATTCATCTCATATCCCAAGGTTTTTATCAAAATGTGGGGAACAACAAGGTAGGGCTGGCCTATGACCCCAATGCCATAGGCATTTCCAAAAAAAAGCTATTGAAGTTATTTCTATGGTCACCCGAAAAAATTTTTAGATATTTAGTCAAGGTTAAACCTTTGTTATATGCCAAGGGGAAATATTGGTTAGGTATACCCTTTGGCCTTGTATATTATTATATACGTTTAAACCGTTATGTTAAAAGCAGGTTTTTTAAAAAGCAATTAATTTAACAAAATTCAATCTTTAAATAAATTCATTTTTGTGGCACCACTAGAGCAATGAGACCTATTAAAAAATATAATTTAGTTCTAATATTTAAGTTTTACGTTCCAAAAAGAAGCTTGACCAAGGAAAAGGACAGTAGAACCATTTTATTTTGCAATTTTTTCAAAGTAAATTAATTTTGCCCTGATTTTATTGTGCTTTATTTTTTTGTGGAAGATAAATGGTTTAAAAAATGACTATTTTCATTATCAAAATGTACTTTTTATCATCGCTTACGCCTCGTTTAGAATTTTAAAAGTCTCTACGACAAACTTGACATCTAAATCTAATTCATATAAAATTCCCAAAAATGTATAAAAAAGTTTTTAAGAGGATATTTGATATATTGGTTTCTCTTACGTTTCTAGTGTTATTGTCACCAGTTATATTGATTATAACCATTCTACTGTTCTTTGCCAATCGTGGCAAACCTTTCTTTTTACATAGAAGACCAGGGAAAAATGAAAAAATATTTACCCTTTATAAGTTTAGAACCATGAAGGGAAGCCCTAAGGATAAAGATGGAAATTTTGTGCCTGATGTTCAAAGGATAACAAAAGTAGGTGGGTTTGTAAGAAGCACTTCTTTAGATGAATTACCTCAGTTGTTCAATGTACTTTTTGGAGATATGTCCATTGTTGGCCCAAGGCCATTATGGGAGCATTATTTGGATCTTTACAACCCCTTTCAAAAGCAAAGACATAAGGTGAAGCCAGGTATAACGGGTTGGGCTCAAATAAATGGAAGAAATTCCATAACATGGGAAGAAAAATTTGAATTTGATGTTTGGTATGTTGAAAATATCAGTTTTATGACTGATATGGATATCATATTTAAAACGGTTAAAAAAGTCCTCATGCGTGAAGGTATTGCGTCAAATGAAAAGGATACAATGACCATGTTCACAGGAACGCCTTAAGGTTAAAAGATGAACATACAAGTGTATCCCTAGAAACAAAATTCAGTCCATGCTTGAGCTTATTCGGAAAGAAGAAAAATGGAGTAGTATAATTGAAAAATGCGACTTCGTTGATTTTTATCACACATATTCCTATCATCAATTGGCAAAAAGACATGATGAAGAACCTATTCTCGTTTGTTATAAGGATACAGATAAAATTATAGCATTTCCGATGTTGTTAAGAAATATTGATTTTTCTACTTATAAAGATGCAACATCGGTATATGGGTATCCTGGGCCGATAACTAAAAATATTCGAAGTGGTTATGACTATAGCCCCTTTCAAAAAGAGCTACATCAATTCTTTCATTCTCAAAAAATAATTTCGGTATTCTCAAGGTTAAACCCTTACATTCCCGGTCAAAAAAATTGTCTATCAAGTTTAGGTCAGATGACCTCACCGGGAAGGGTCGTATATATAGACTTAACCAAAACATTGGATGAACAATGGATGCTTTACCATAAAAGACTAAGGACCTATATCAACAAATCCCGGGCTATTTACACCGTTAAAACAGCAAGTACACCTTCCCATCTTAAGACATTCGTTAAATTATACCATCAAAATATGAGGCGTGTAAATGCCAAGAAGGAGTATTTCTTTGATAAACAGTATTTTATGGACCTAATGAATTGCTCGGATTTCGAAACTGAGTTGCTATTGGCTATCGATAACAAAACAGGCGATATTGCTGGAGGGACCATATTTACAAAAAAAGATGCTATTGTTCAGTACCACCTTTCGGGAACCAGTGAAAAGTATATGGGGTTAAATCCTGTTAAATTATTAATAGATGAGATAAGAATTAGAAGTACCCGGGAGAACTTCAAATATTTCAATCTCGGTGGTGGGGTTGGCAGTAAAGAAGATTCTTTATTTTATTTTAAATCAGGGTTTTCTAAGTTTTTTAGGCCTTTCAATATTTGGAAATATATGGTCAACGAAAGTATTTATGAAGATTTGGTCCAACAGCACAAAAAAAATGAGCACTGCCAGGAGTCATTACATTACTTCCCCCAGTATCGCCATAACAGATAAAGAAATGTATCATAGTTTGGCGACAATTTTTTAGCCATGACATCTTCTCAAAAAATTACCGAATATATTAGTACTTCGAACATCAAATTGAAATTGCGCCAAAGAACTAACAATAGATAAAAAATGAGAAAAGCAAATTTCCATCATGTTCACCTAAATGTGACCAATAAAGACGCGACAATTGCATACTACCAAAAATTTTTCGGTGCCAAGTATGTGAAATACCGAGATAGGACGGACGCTCTTTTTACCGAGAAATCATTTTTGCTTCTTGATCATGTTGATGCTCCACCACCCAGCCATTTAGGCTCCAGCCTATGGCATATAGGATGGTCAGGAGTAGATGGTCCTTCTGAATTTAGTTGGCGGGTAAAAGAAGGAATAGAAGTACACGCTCCTGTTACACCCCTTGGCGACAATCACTGGATGTATTTTTTAGGGCCTGACAAAGAAATTGTTGAGGTATTTACGGGTAATAAAAATCATACTTTTGAACATATCCACTTATTAGCTTCTAACATTGACAGGACAATGACCTGGTTTGAATCCTATCTAGGTCTGACTCCAGTGAACAAAGAAGCGCAGGAATGGGGAAACCGGCTATTTAAATGGAATTACTTACTTGTTGACAATATAAATATTTATGTCTATGGTAAACCCTTAGAGGAAAGGTCTTGGTTTCCAAAGGAATTTAAACCTACTGATGGAACGGTATTAGATCATATAGGATTTTCCTTTGAGGATATTGGACCTGTATTTGAAAAAATGAAATCAGGAAATGTAGAAATTATAAATGATATCAAAATTGACCCTGTCCATGGCCAAAAAAGTTTTTTTGTTCGAGGACCGGATAACCTGCTTGTTGAAATAGTGGAAGAGAAACCAATTCCAGAAGGAATATGGCGTTAATACCACATTCAATCCTAAACAAAAGCTCTTAATGATTCTTAATAGAAAGCGGACATCATACAAATAAGTACCCATATTGGGGTGCTAATTAAATTGCACAACCAAAGGAAAAGTAAAATTGTAAGCAATCTATCCCAATAAATTTGAATCAGTAGACGATATTCAGAAATTGTACGTTAGTTAAGAAATGATAAATCAACTACTTTAGAATTAATTAGGTGAAAAATTTTTTACAGCTCAAAAAGAACCTTAAGAAGGACTTTTCTAACTTAAAAACCATTAAGTTGGCAGTTTTAGGTGATACGGCAACTCAATTCCTGGTGCAGGCCTTGAAGGGCATGGGTTACGATGAAGGTTTTAATTTTGATATATGGGAAGCTGATTTCAACCAAATAGAGCGCCAAGTACATGACCCTTCTTCAGATTTGTACCAATTTAAACCAGACGTGGTCATTTTGTTTAAATCTTCCCATAAGCTACTTGGGAAATACAATAAACTTGCGATGGAAAAGCATACTTCCCTTGCAAAAAACGAATTGGACGCTATTGAAACCATCTACTCCACTATTAATGATCAACTCAATGCCAAAGTAGTTTATTACAACTATACTGAAATCGATGATTCCGTTTTTGGGAATTATGCCAACAAAACAGAATCTTCATTTTTGTTTCAATTACGAAAACTCAATTACGAGTTAATGGTATTGGCCTCCAAAAAATCTAATTTGTTTTTATGCGATGTTTCCTCACTACAAAATCAAGTAGGAAAATTGAATGTTTTTCAACCTTCCATGTACACAAGTACCGAAATGGTATGGAGTATTGATTTTTTACCAAAAGTTGCCAACAAGACCATCGATTTGATCAAAGCTATCTTTGGCAAATTCAAAAAATGTGTAATTCTTGATTTAGACAACACAACTTGGGGAGGGATTATTGGTGATGATGGTATAGAAAATATACATATTGGAAGTCTTGGTATAGGCAAGGCTTTTACGGAATTTCAATATTGGGTAAAAAAACTAAAAAATAGAGGTATTATTGTGGCGGTCTGCAGCAAAAATACAGAGTCTGTAGCAAAAGAACCTTTCGAAAGGCATCCAGATATGATATTACGCCTAGAGGACATTTCCGTCTTTAGGGCGAATTGGGATAACAAAGCTGATAACATTCGTCAGATTCAGCGTATCCTGAACATAGGTTTTGATTCTATGGTATTTCTGGACGACAATCCTTTTGAAAGAAATATGGTTAGAGAAAATATTCCGGATATCCAAGTGCCTGAATTACCGGAAGACCCAACAAACTATCTCGAATACTTGTATGAATTAAATCTTTTCGAAACCGTTTCTTTTTCTAATGAAGATCAAGAGAGAACCAAGCTTTATCAAATAGAAGCGGAAAGGGCCAAGGCCCATCAAAAATTCGCCAATGAAGAGGATTTTTTGAAGAATTTGGAAATGTGCTCTGATGTTAAGGCTTTTAATAAGTTTAACACACCAAGGGTGGCACAGCTTTCTCAGAGGTCAAATCAGTTTAACCTAAGGACCATTCGCTATTCCGAAGCGGATATTGAGAAAATTTCCAAATCCGATGATTACTTTAGTTTTTCTTTTACGTTAGAAGATAAATATGGAGACAATGGTTTAATATGTGTTGTGATCTTACAAAAAGAAAATGCGAACGTATTATTTGTTGAAACCTGGTTTATGAGTTGCAGGGTTCTAAAACGTGGCATGGAAAATTTTGTTTTGAACACAATTGTCGATTTTGCCAAAGAACACGGGTTTGCCCAAATTAAGGGGGAATACATCCCTACTGCAAAAAATGACATGGTGAAAAACCATTATCCCAATTTAGGCTTTGAAGAAAGTCACCCCTATTTTATACTTGACTTGGACAACTATGAGGACAAAGAAAATTATATAAGAATTAAGAAATAAATTATGACAAGAAGCGAAATATTGGAACAAATCAAAGAGATATTCGTAGAAACTCTTGACAATGAGGAAATTACAGTAGAGGAATCTACAAAAGCGATAGATATAGATGAATGGGATTCCCTAATGCATGTTCTGCTGGTAGATGCTATGGAAAAACATTTCGAAGTTCGTTTTAAAGCAAGTGAAATTCAAGATTGGAAGGATGTTAGCGAAATAATAGATTCTATTAGCCATAATCTGAATTGATATAAAACGATTAATCAATGAACAATGTTCCTATGAATTATTTGTATTATTGATATGGATTGCCACAATTCAAGTATTTTTAATCCATTTTTAATTTATATTCTATGAATTTAAAATTTAAAAACAAGAAAATCACTGGAATTCTTGCGGTTTTGCCGGAAAAAGAAATCAAATTTGAGGATGAAATTGACAACTATGAGTTTACACGTCGTCAATCGATGAAGCTTAAATTGGTAATGGGTTTTAACAAACGAAGAGTCGTAAACAAAGGAACTACGATTTCGGATTTATGTGTCTTCGGACTAAATCATTTGTTTGATAGGAAACTGCTACGTAAAGAAGATATAGATGCACTAATTCTAGTTACGCAATCACCGGATTATTTTATGCCGGCAACAACTCACATTATTCATGGCAGGTTAGGCTTAAAACAGGATATTTATTGTTCGGATATTAATCAGGGGTGCGCAGGATATTCCTATGGTCTAAATCAGGCCTTTATGTTACTAGAACAAGATAAAATAAACAAAGTAGTCCTGCTAAATGCTGATATTCTCAGCACTAAAGTCTCCGAGAAAGACAGGAGTAGTGGGCCACTAACAGGTGATGGGGCTGCCATTACCATAGTTGAAAACGACCCTGATGGAAAAACGATATACGGTTCCGTAAAATCAGATGGAACCGGGGCGGATGCCTTGATAATACCTGCTGGTGCCTTTAAATTGCCTTCTACAGAAAAAACTGCAGAATTGGTAAAGGATAAGGCCGGCAATTACAAGGCATTAGATCATATAGACATGAAAGGAGATGAAGTGTTCAATTTCGTTCAAAGGGAGGTACCGCCAATGATCAATGATTTATTGGATAGCGCGGGATCGAAAAAGGAGGAGATAGATTATTTTATGTTTCATCAACCCAATAAGTTTATGGTGAAGCAGCTATCCAATGTGATGGGTCTTTCTGAAGAAAAAATGCCAAATAACCTTGTTGAAAATTTCGGGAATTCAGCCAGCGTTACTATACCTACCTTGATTTCCTTTAATCTGGGCCAAAGACTTAAAAAAGAGTCCTTTCTTATTTGCATATGTGGTTTTGGAAACGGTCTTAGCTGGTCCTCGCTGTTCTTGGAAATGGGTAATTTGGACTTTTGTGAAACGATCGATTACGACAATTAGACTATGGAAAATTTTCTATCATCAATTTCTGAAATACTGGAAGTGGAATCCGTAAATCTTGAAGATGAACTTGATTCTTTTGAGGCTTGGGATTCTTTGACCGTTTTATCAATTATTGCATTTTGTGATTCGGAATATAGCGTGGCCTTATCCGCAGAAGAAATAGATAACTCAGGTACCATTTTGGGGTTAAAGCAACTGATTGAAAGTAAAATATAAGAAAAGCTCAATTTACTTTTTGGGCTAAGAGCGATATGCCCGTAAAAAAATATGTATAAACCAAGTGATTTTGGGAACCCCGATTTGCCAATAAAGCACAGGCAAAAGGCTCTAAAATAGGTTGAGGTGTTAAGATTTAATACCCATCACGCTCCCCGCTAATGCAATTTGCAGGTATAATATCTAAGTTTAATCGGATATTAATGTAGTTATAACTATTCTTTGACGCTCGAATTGTCATTTCCAGGAATAAAAAGTAGTTTTGAGAGTCAAGTACAACTGCTAAAACATATCAAGGTTTATGAGAAATGTAATAATATTAGGTACTGGAGGATGTGCCTCGGAAGTCACATTTTATATTGAAGACAATAATAAGAGAGTGCGTGAAGATCTAAAGATCAATATCTTGGGATATATAGATTACGACGACCACGTAAAGGATCATTACGAAAAATACGATTTCCAGGCCCCCGTACTGTGCGACATTGACTCATACGAACCAAAACCTGATGAAGAGGTTTTAATCGCTGTTATGGATATTGGCTTTAGACAAAAAATGATTAAGGCCTTAAAAGAGAAAAATGCCAAAATAGGAAGTTTTTTTCATCATAGTGTGGTAATGCCAAATGACATTTGCATAGGTGAAGGAAATATTGCGGGACCATTTTGTATGCTTGAAAAATATGCTACTATAGGAAATTATAACCTACTAACGTCCTATTGTTTCATAAGTCATGATAGCGTTGTAGGCGATAACAATTTCTTTTCAGTAGCAGGGGTGGCTGGATCTGTCAAGGTCGGCAACAATAATTATTTCGGAATTAGATCATTTACAGTTCCAGGGGTTGAAATAGGGAATAACAATGTGATACAATCTGGGATGCTCGTGGACAAAAATGTAAAGGACGATACTACCGTTTTCTATCGCTTTAAAGAAAAAGTGATGGCCATTCCTAAGGTCGGTTAAGCCTTTCATCTATTCTTTTTTGCAATAGCCCAACTTTCAATCATTGATAATAAAGTAAAAAGAATCCTCTAGTTGGTTCCAATACTATCAACTGAAAGGACAAATTGAATGATTTCTGCCTTAAATCGAATGATTTTCCATATTGATTAACCCACTTGACACGAACTAGGTAAGATCGTACTATTTAGAATGCATGTTGTTTTTTGAAGTCATATAACAATAACAGCCCTTATTTAAATGCAGTCCAACCCTTTCACATCAAACATCTTTACAACCACATGGTCCAAGCATTTTAACAATGACAAATTAGGTATCTCCTTCGATTTTTTTGAAAACATTTCTTTCATAAAACATAAGTTTTTAAACCTATACATCAATGTAGGCACAACCGTTACAAAAGGCATTACATATTCGTTAACCAAATCAAATCCCCAGGACTTAGGGGATGAGGTATTTTTAATCTATGATGTTCCCGCCTATTTTGCTGCATTAGAACCTTTAGATGGTCCGTTAAAACGGATTATTGTAAAACAATATCCTGGTTATTTGATTGAGCTGCACGGGTTCAAAGACCTAAATGGATACATGAATGTTGCCTTTAACAGAAAAAGCAGGTACAAATTAAAAAGTTATAAAAGGCAATTGGAGGCTAATTACGACATTCAATATAGAATGTATTATGGAGACATCTCCAGAAATGAGTATGATTTAATTTTTGAACAATTTAGGCAGCTTTTAGTTAAAAGGTACGAGGACAAAAGAGTCTCCAATAACAATCTTGAAGACCAAGAATGGTCTTTTTACAAGGAGGTCGTCTACCCCATGATTTTGAATAAAAAGGCATCTCTTTATGTGGTATTTGACAATAAGGAACCTATTGGAGTCATGTTAAATTATATGTCGGGTAATGCTATCCATGTGGCCATAACAGTTTTTGACATAGAATATCGCAAATCCAATGTAGGCACAGTGAATATCATGAATCTAATCGAATGGTCATTAGAAAACAATTTCAGAATTTTGGACTTTTCAAAGGGCCATTACGATTACAAGCAACGCTGGGGTAGCTTAAAATATGATTTTGAATATCATATAATATACAATTCAAATTCATTTTACTCCAAATCCATCGCCTTCTCATTGAAGTATTTGTTTCAATTAAAACAATATTTAAGGGATAAAAAGGTTAATGAATTGTTGCATAAATTTACTTTCATGTTTGGAAAAAAAACCAAAGCTGCCAATAAATAAGTTCTTTTTTGTGCACTGTTGATGAATTACAGGACTGGCCATAAAATATTAAAACCACCAAAAGTTTATGAAGTCTAGACATACTAATTTTGTAATTCAAATTTGTTTTGACTACACCATCCCACCATTTTATGTAGAAACTATAGTGAACAAATTATCGGGCGAGAAACTAAAGGCGTCCTATGACCATAACAAATCAAGTAGCTTGCCCAAGTTTTGTATAGTTAGTGATATTCCTGATTATTTAGACGTAGAACGTTTAGAGCGAGAAACCAAGACAGCAATATTAAAAATACCCCAGTATAAGGGTTATCTTATAAATCTAAAGAGATTTAATAGTGTTGATGAATTAATTGGCCAAAATCTAGGAAAGAATTCCAGAAAGAATCTAAGGGCTAAGCACAGAAAGCTTGAATTAAACCATGAGATAAGCTATCAATTTTATTACGGGAAAATAGATAGAAATCAATATGATCATCTTTTCGACGTATGTTATCGTCTTATGGAAACAAGGTTTCATCAGAAGAAAATTTACAATAGATACCTATTGGACTGGAAATATTATCATGACCTATTTTACCCAAAGATTCTTTCAAAGGAGGCCTCAATATGCGTAATTTATGACGGTCCAAAGCCAATAACCATAACTTTGAATTTCCATAGGGGAGATATTGTTTTTAGTTTCATTCAAATCTACGACACCGATTATTTTAAATACAGTTTGGGGGACATAGCCATGTACAAGAATATTGAGTGGAGCTATGCTAACAATTTTGCTGTTTGGGATGTATCCAAAGGAGCTACTGAAAATAAGCTGCGCTGGAGCAATCATAATTATTTATTTGATTATCATATTTTCTACTCCGTACACTCCCCAATCCATAGATTTTTGGCTTTTATAACATCGCAAAAGTTGAAATTGAAGCAGCTTTTGCGGAACAAGGGTATTATAGGAGGTACGTTTCAGCTGGACAGATTGTACTATTATACAAAGAGGAAAAAATTGAAAGGTTATGCGTGGAGAAACGAATAAATTGACTTATAGAAATCGTTTCCTCCTTTTAATACTAAGGCGAAATCCATACCTTCTTAAGTATCAATAAAGCTGAACTTCAAAGTAAATGAATCACTATGGATTTTCTAAAGCTTAAGAACAATTTTACGTTTGATTTTTTCGTCAAAGGAATTGTTTATGATTGCTATTGGAATATTTATAATGTGAGTAACGACCAAGATTTTTTTAACGACAAAAAAATGGAGGTAGAACTTTATAAAAACATAGTCGTCAACAATATACCAACATATCTTGAGGCGAGGCCAAAGGATAGCTATGACTTATTTAGAATTCAACATCAAGATGGTTTTTTGGCCGATTTAAGAAAATATCCAAGCTTACAGAAATATATGGGGGTTCAATTCGGATCCAAAAGCAGGTCAAAAATGAGAGGGTACCTAAGGAGATTGGAAACCTGTTTTGATATTCGATATAAAATGTACTATGGCGAAATTACCGAGAAAGAGTTTGGTTTTTTATTCCGGAAACTAAAGGAAATGATAGGAAGAAGGTTTTCTCAAAGAGGTGATGTGCACCAAAGTTTGAAGCACTGGGAATACCTGAAAAATAACACACTGGACATGATCTTAAAAAAATCAGCGTCTCTTTTTGTGATTTTTGATAAAAATAAGCCCATTGATATATGTCTTAATTACCATCATCAGAATGTTTTTAGAAATTACATTAGATCATATGACATCGATTATTCGAAGTTTCGATTGGGTTATATCGATATTTGGAAACAGTTGGATTGGTGCTTCGAAAATAATCATACCATCTTTGATCTTTCCCTAGGCGATCTGGCCTATAAGCGAACGTGGTGTAACACTGTTTACAAATTTGAGCATCATGTTATTTACAAAAAACAAAATATAGGTGAAAAAATTAAGGCGCTAACAATATTGCGGCTATTGCAATTGAGGTGGTTTTTAGGCAGAACAAATTTGCTTAAACCATATTATGGCATAAAATCTTTGTTAAAGGGAAGTGCAAAAGAAGAAAAAAGGATTGATCAAGAGACAATTTTTGACCTCAAGGACATTTCCAATATTGAATTGGATAGAGCCTCGTTATCTGAGGTAGATATAGATGATGATGAATATGCGTTCATTAGAAAACACGCTTACAATTTTCAATATTTAAATTTTGAAAATTCTAAAAATATCAATGTTCATAGAATGAACGATATTGATGGCAACTACGTCATTTCCGGGCTAAAAAAGACACAAAAGTTAGTGTTCAAAGCACCACACCATACAAACAATATATCATAGATTGTATATGAGCGTCCGCAGATTAAATTTCTTAGATGACGTACAATGGAAAAACTGGTTGTCTTTTTTTTATACAAGAATCTCCAATACCTTTTCCCAAAAACTTTTGTTGCAGAGTCCGGAAAGCACAATTGAAAAAGCCAAGGAAATCTATGTCATCAAAGATATTCCGGCATATTTAAATATGAAGGTACATCCAGGTTTTAAGCAAAGGAAGGCGAAAATGTACCATGGGTATTTCATCAATTTAGGTTTGTACCAAAATATGGAGGCCTATCTACTGTCACGGTTAAGTGCAAAAAAAAGATCTCAAAATAGAGCTTATAAAAAGAGGCTTGAACTATGTTTTAATGTACGTTATAAGATGTATTATGGTCATATTGATAAGAAAAATTACGACTTCCTCTTCGACCAGCTAAAACTCATGATAAAAAGGCGATTTAGTCTAAAGCAAATGAAATATGATGGTTTGGACAAAATGGATTCTTATAAAGAACTTATGTATTTGAGGATTCTGAAAAAAAGGGCTTCGCTCTTCGTCATTTATGATGAGGAAAAGCCTATTAGTATTTCTCTAAATTTAATAGACAAAGACATCTATACTGGATTTATGATGTCATTTGATATTGATTTCTCTAAATTTTATCTAAGTTTCATTGGTATTCTGAAACAATTAGAATGGTGTTTCGAAAAAAAAATTAGGATATATGATATGATGAAAGGAGATTTGGATTATAAGAAAGTTTTTACGGACAGCACATATAATTACTACAGTCATATATTGTTTACTTCCAGAAGTTTGCTTTCCAAAGTCATCGCTAATCTAATGACCTATAAAATATCATGGTATTATAGATCGTTATATTTTATGAAAAAATGGAACGCCCACTTAATATTCAGGAAATTCAAAGGATATGCCTTTCGAATATTGAATCGGAAAACAGCATTTGAAGCCCAACCTGAAATTAGTTTCGAAAATATTTCTGTCGTCGACTCCAATTTTCAACTTATACCAATAAATATTGATGATGATAGTAACTCCATTTTAAGAAGACCTGTGTACACCTTTCTTTATTCCAGTTGCCAAAGCATCAAAAGTATTAAAGTGTTTAAAATTTTAGATAGGTCTTCATATTTAGTCAAGGGAGAGAAAAAAAGTATTATCATCAATTATCAGTATTAACCTTACTTCAATCAAAATGTTCAACAAAGAGAAAATAGATTTGTACTTCGGTCTCTTTGAGAAAGGTATTTTTCATGAAATCTATTCAGATATTTCATATTCCTATACTGATGATAGTATTGATGGACTCACTCAAATTGAAACCAAAAACTCCAAAAATAGAAATGTATACATAGTAAAGTATGTTCCCGAATATTTGAATGCCAATTTAAAAAAGCAGTTCAGAGCCATAAGATTCTTTGAGATCCGAGGGTACGCAATTTCTCTAAATAAGGTTTCCAGCATCGAAGAATACCTTACCAAACAAACAAAACGTAAGTTTAGAACCTCGGTCATAAGGCGAAAAAATCGCTTAGAATCATGCTTTAATATAAGATACGAAGTTCATCAGAACCAAATATCCAGAAAAGAGTATTCTTTTCTTATGGCTGCCTTGCACAACTTATTGGTACGCAGATTTAATCAGCGCAAAGAAACCAATAAAAGATTGTTGGAATGGGATAAGTTTTACGAGCTATTCTTTGCTAAAATCAATTCTGGAAAAGCTTCCTTATTTGTAATATACGGAAGTAACAGACCTATTGCAGTTTCATTAAATTACCATTTAGATAGGATTTTTTTCGGTGCAATTTCTTCATATGACATTGACTATGCTAAATTTGGACTAGGCCAAGCTCTTGTCTATAAGCGGTTGGAGTGGTGTATTCAAAATGGATTCAAGATTTTTGATCTTAGCATGGGGAATCCTGAATACAAAATGAAATGGTGTAATAAAGAATATAATTTTGAGAACCACATTGTTTATTCTCCCTTGTCATTAAGCTCTACCTTTTATGCAAAAACCATTGCCCTAGGAATGTCTATAAAAAATTACTTGAAATCCAAAAATGGTCATATTTTTTATAGAAAAATAAGAAAAACACTTATGGGTTTTGTCAGAAGGACTAACAAGGAGCCAACAACGCATATCGAAAAAGTGAAATATAAATTACAGGCCGTAAATAGTGAGAAACATTATGAGAACTTGGCCAAGGTAGATTTTAATGAAGGGTCATTTTCTTTCTTAAAGCCATATGTGTACGAATTCCTCTATGCAACTGATGAACATATTTCAAAAACAGAAGTATTTGAAGTTGATAAGGGCAAAGCATACTTGATAAAGGGAGGAGATAGTACCAAAAGTGTATTGAAAGCTATTTAGGTCAATTGGATTCTAGGGCTTCAAATTAGGCAGATCTGATTGAGGTATGGCTTAAAAATACTAGGGCACTTGTTTCCAAGTGCCCTTTTAATCTTTGGTCAGGGTTCAATCCTCTTAGAGTCGTATAACTATAAACTCAGACCTCCTATTGATCTTATGCTTAGCTTCTGGGCAATATGTGTTATCATCACACTCATTTAATAGATTGTTCTCGCCATATGCTTCTATTGAAAGTCTAATCTGATCAATTCCTAAACTTAGCAGATAATCCTTGGTACTATTAACACGTCTTTGGGAAAGCCCAAGGTTATAGGGAGCAGGGCCTCTTGAATCCGTACCCGAGGCAATTTTAATTTTAAGATCAGGGTTTTCCTTTAAAATATCCGCCAATCCCTCAAGAACCTTTTTAGAGTCGCTATTTAAGGCGTGGGAATCAAAATTGAAATATACATGCCCTAGTTCCTTTATTCTATCTTCTATGAGTTGCTTTCGCCTTTTCTCGGCTTCAATTCTTTCTTTTTCAGCTATGGCCCTCGCTTTTTCTTCAGCCAATTGTTTGGCCATAGCAGCTTCCTCCCTTGCCCGGTCTGCAGCAGCTATGGAATCGTTTACACGCTGTTTCTCTTTTTCCATTGCTTCAATTAGAGCTAGTTTTTCTAACCCTTTTTTGGACAATTCCTTTTTTATTCCAAATCTATAAACCACTGCCGCGGAATGCTGTATTTGTTTTGTAGACCCTTCTGGAATTCCCCATTTGCCCATGGTATTAAAATTTAAACCCCATCGATCACTGAACCATGTATTAAAGCCAAAACCCGCATTTGCCGTACTTCTTCCTACCGAACCTATAGAACTATAGCCCGCACCAACATGAAGATAAGGGTCAAACCATCCAGTTTCTCCGATAATCTTGTTTATGTCATAACTAATCTTTCCATCAATGGCAAAGTATTCCCTAAGACTGCTGTTTATAGCACCATCGACAATCTTTCCTTCCTTGTATCTATTATAAGTACCAATAGCTTCTAAACCAATTCCGCTTCTAAAAAATCTACCTATACTTATTCTAGAAGGATAAGGAACTGTATGCCAAGTGTCTTTGATATCCAAAAAATCCTCTCCAAAGGGTGTTGCGGAATCATCCACAATATTAAGGCCAAGACCTACCACCCAGGAACTAACGACCACGCTGTCCTTGGACGTAAGTTGAAGTTCTTCTTCTTGAGAAAAAATAGAGTTTGAAACAAATAGGACAACGGCAAACAAATGTAGGGTATAGCTTTTCATAGGTTCAAAATTTAGGACTAATACTAATGTAAAGGTATGGTAAGCAGTTATTTACCGGAAGTCCAAACTGTGAAATGCGATTTTTTTCGATGGACTACATAAGAATTTTCGTTCATCGATTTTTTTGGAAGATAATCTTCTTTTGGGTAAAAGGTATTTTGTAAATGCTAAATGGACTTATGATAGCATCGGAAACGGTCTTTTTTGGTTTCTCCTCCAAATAGGAAGTTATAACAATTTCTTCTTCCGTTATATCCGTAATGGACAGTTTGGGTAGAATTTGCTGACCTTTTTCTCCAGCGCAATAAATTAGGACTGTCTCCTTTGAGAAATCAATTATAGGTATTGGAAGCCCGGGTTTTCTGATTCTATTTACCTTTAAAAAAAACTGGTGCAGTTCTTTGGCAGTAGAGATAACAAGTGTTTCCTCAGTAGACAAACCACTATAATCATCATGTAACAATAAGGTCAGTTCTTCTTTTAGATGCGTTCCTTCTACATTTTTATCCAATGTTTTTTTAGGTCCGTTACAAGAAAGGAAAAGGATTAAAGTAGTAATATAAATACTACTGATCCTACATAAAAGAATTCTTATATCTGCTTTTATAGGCTTTTTCATAGATGGCCTCATAGAGGGGCAATACCTTTAGAATATCGAACTTGAGTGCCGCATTATATGCATTTTGTTTAAATTCTTCCAACCTTCTTTCATCTTCAAGGATTTTTATGGCATTCTTTGCCATATCCTCAACATCGCCCACATCACTTAAAAAACCGGTAATGCCATGCTTATTTACTTCAGGAATTCCTCCGGTATTACTGGAAATTATAGCTACCTTGTTTATCATCGCTTCCAAAGCGGCCAAACCAAAGCTCTCCGATTTTGAAGGTAAAAGGAAAAGGTCCGAAAAACAAAGAATTCTGTCTATTTCATGGCTATTACCCAAAAAGATTACCTTTTCACTTAATCCGAGGCGATCACAGAGCAGTTCGGCATTCTCTTTTTCGGGCCCCTCTCCTACCATAATCAACTTCGCCGGTATTTCCTGCTGGATCCTATGAAAAATATGGATGACGTCAGGGATATGCTTTACCTTTCTAAAGTTACTGATATGAGTAATGATTTTCTCATCATCCTTGGCCATCAATGATCTTTGGCAATCCTTAAAAGAAACACTGTACTTGGTTTTATCAATAAAGTTGGGAACCACCTCTATTTCCTTCCGAATATTGAAAAATTTGAGCGTACGTTGCTTTAGATTTTCAGAAACCGAAGTAACCACATCGGATTGGTTAATACTAAAAGTTACCGCTGGTTTGTAAAATGGATGATTGCCTACCAGTGTGATATCCGTTCCGTGCAAGGTGGTAATCATAGGAATAAAAATACCCTCCTCTTCCAACATCTTTTTTGCCATATATCCAGCATAGGCATGGGGAATGGCGTAATGTACATGCAATAACTCTATACCATAGAGTTTTATGGTATCCACCAACTTACTGGATAGGGCCAATTCATATGGTTGGTAATGAAATAAAGGATATTCTGGAACATGAACTTCATGAAAGTGTATTCTATTGCCCAATAGCTCCAAGCGTACCGGTTGTCTATAGGTGACAAAATGTACTTCATGACCCCTTTCGGCCAAGGCTATTCCCAATTCCGTGGCTACAACACCACTACCCCCAAAAGTGGGGTAACATACTATAGCGATTTTCATTTTTCAAATGTAACGAAAACGAAATTGTCGGTTTGTATGACAATCAGTAATTAAGGAAAGTTTATGAGTTTGGAAATCGCCAATAGGTTGACGTGGCAGGTGGATTATAGGCTGCTATTAATCGATGATTGCATCATAAATGGCGCGCTGAATTCTTGTTCTAAGTCCAGATTTCACCAAAAGCGTATTGGAAGCGGTGGGGTAGGTTCTATTGGATAAAAACACATATACGATTTCTTCCTCGGGATCTGCCCATGTATATGTTCCCGTAAAACCACTATGGCCAAAGCTTTTTCTGGAAACGCATCCGCAGGTAGGCCCCTTCTCCTTTAATTGGGGTTTGTCAAAGCCCACTCCCCTACGGACGTCCTTATCACAAAAATAACATGTATTGAATTTTTTGACCGTCCTGGAGTCCAAAAACCTAGTTCCCCCATAAAATCCATCTTGCAAATACATCTGCATTATCTTGGCAACGTCATTGGCATTGCTAAAAAGTCCCGCATGCCCCCCAACACCACCTTGCATGGCGGCTCCCATATCATGGACATATCCATGTACAATTTCATACCGAAAATATTTATCCACTTCCGAAGGCACAACCTTATTTCTAGGGAATTTATCCAAGGGATTAAAACTGGTATTGAAAGCTCCTATAGGTTTATACAAAAAATCATTGGCCAGTTTGTCCAATGGAGTTCGGTAGGTTTCTTCTATATACTTTTTCATTACAAAGTAGGCAACATCACTATAGCGATATCTATTGGACTTTAGTCTCTGTCTACCTATCCTATTATAAATGGAATCCTGATAGGCATCGGTTAAATAAAGATTGTCCGAAACCTTAAAGGAAAAACCTTCGGAGGGCTCATTTCTATAAAAATCCTTGGAAGGCTTTCTATTCTTATCTAAGGTACTCACATAAAATGCTATCCAGGCTGGAAGTCGACCATAATGTGATAAAGCTTTTAAAACAGTTACATTCTTCAGCTCGGTATCCGAATATTCGGGTACTAGCTCTTGAAAGGTATTATTCAAAGTAATATCGCCCTTTTCCTCCATTTTCATCACCAATGGCAAAGTAGCCAATATTTTGGTGATTGAGGCCAAATCATAAATATGGTCAGGTGTTATCTTTTCTGTGGATTTATATGTTGGTTTTCCAAACCCCTCGTTGTAAATAACCTTTCCTTTTCTTGCTATCAAAACTTGAGCACCGGGATACATCAAAGAATCCAGGCCATCATTTACCAATCTATCCACTTCGGTCAATTTTGTGGAACTCATACCGACACTCTCGGGTAAACTATAGCCTAAGCGTTTCAACGACTCAAGTTGCACAGAGGTATTCATAGGAAAGTCCGGATGCGCCGTTACAGGCAAAACTCCTTTTGCGGGAATGGCACCAAAAATAAGCTGTGCCGTTTTTCTTTGGGCCTGGTCACTGTTCTGGTAGGCAACCACTACCCCATCAATACTCTTAAAGGATGCAACATCCATCAAGGCATAAGGCTTGGCAAAAACGGACAAAATTGTATTTGAAGTTCGTTGTTTTGCTATTTCCGATAACCACAAGAGTTCGTTTTTTGAAAATTTATAGGGCTTCCACGGACTACTATTATTCTTATGGTAACCAATGATAACCAAATTATAGTTTGAAAGTTCTCTTTTTAAGGTTACAATATCCTTGCCGTTAACCTGTGTAACCTTGGCATATTTATTTAGTTCTTCCACAAAAGAATAGCTGTTGGCATCACCAAATTTGACGTAGGCTATCTTTTTATTTTCCAATTTCTTGATGCCCATAAGTTGAAAATTGTTCTTGACTACGGTAATGGCATTTTCAATAGCTTCGTCATAGACCAGGTCATCCTCTAGGGAATTCAGGTCTTTATAAAGGTTCTGTACCTGTACAGGTTTATAGTCGCTTAGTCCTACTTTATATTTGGCCATCAGGATTTTTTTGACGGATGCTGAAAGTCGTTTTTCAGTAATCCGGCCCCTTTCATACGCTGCCAAAAGCTTCTCTTTGGCCTTATTAATATTACCGGGCATCAATAATATATCGTTCCCCGCCAAAAATGCGGCCAATTCCACATCCCCTTCCTCGCGTTTATCGGTTACTCCTTTCATATTCAGCGCGTCAGTAAAAACTAATCCGTCAAATCCCATTTCTTCCTTTAGAAGGCCGGATATAATCTGTTCTGACAATGATGATGGGAGGTTTTCCTTTATTTCCAAGGCGGGAACATTCAAATGGGCCACCATTACACTACTTAAACCTTCATCTATCAATTTTTGAAAGGGATACAGCTCAACGCTGTCCAATCTTTGTCTAGTGACATTAATTACGGGCAAGGCATGGTGTGAGTCGGTTGCCGTATCTCCATGTCCAGGAAAATGTTTGCCACTGGAAAGTACGCCGGCGCGGTGCATACCTTTCATAAACATTATACCCTTTTGGGCCACGTTATCCCTATCCTCCCCAAAAGAGCGATTGCCAATAATTGGATTTTGTGGGTCTATGTTTACATCAATATCAGGTGCAAAGTTTATATGAACTCCCAAACGTTTGGCGTGCAGCCCTATCCGATAGCCTACCTTTTCCAAAATAGTACTGTCCTTAATGGCGCCCAAGGTCATATTCCAGGGAAAGGCGTAGGTAGAATCCAATCGCATTGACAAACCCCATTCCGCATCCATACCAACCAACAAGGGGAGTTTGGAAATAGCTTGGTATTCGTTGGTGAGCTTGGCCTGCCTTTGAGGGCCTCCGGTAGAAAAAATAACCCCACCAATTCCGTGTTCCTTTATAAGGTCCTTTAATTTATCGGTGCTTCCTTTATCTTGGCTGGAAGCAACACTTATCATAAACAATTGACCGATCTTTTCCTCTAAAGTCATTGCGCTATACCGTTCATTGACCCAAGAAGATTGCGCCAAACTATCTTCTGTCATCAACGGATTTTCCTGTGCCTCAATGCCTAAAACAATAAGAAACAACAAAGAAACGGTTAAGGAGAATCGCATATAAAAGTATCTAGGGGAAACAACTAAAAATCCAAATGATTATTGCACTTTATCGATTTAATGGAAAATAAGCGTTTTAAGCTGGCCATAACCTTTATACCAACCCGTAATCACATAAATCGGGAATGCCAGCTTTCCGATGCCGGTACTTCCCAATGTTCTTTGTACTCTGCTTTATTGGTCACCAAATTATTGAAAACAATGGTTCTTTCGGACACGGCCTTCTGCTTAGCCATTTTTTTAAAATCTGTCAAGGGTTTATAGGCAACATATTCCCCTTGTTTGTAGGACACGTTCATTTTGTCCAATAACACTACATCATACTTTTTTTCCAGGTGTTGGATAAAATGAACGGACGCATCTATGGAACAACCTGAAGCGGCATTCTGGGCCTGATCCAGACCGATTACAATAAATCTGTTATAGGGAATCTCGTAGCCCGCATTTAATTCACCGCCGTGGGCGGTCCAATTTTGGATAAAATCGTCCAATTCGCGCTGTAAACTATCTAACTCTTCTTGATTAAAACTCCTATTGGCTTGATATATCCAGATTCTAGATGTATCCGGCAAATCGTCAAAATGCACTAACATTTTTAGTTGAATTACAAATTAAAAAAATAAACTTCAAAGATTGAATCGCAAAACAATTCTGGTCAAATTAAATGGTCATAATTCCTCCGCATTGGCAATTAACTCAGCTATATCCTGTACGGTTATAATCGCTTCCTTTTCCTTATTCTTAATGCCATCCGTCATCATGGTATTGCAAAAAGGACAAGCGGCAGCGATAATATCCGGTTTTGTTTCCAAGGCTTGTTCTGTTCGCTCAATATTCACATCCTTATCCCCCCTTTCCGGTTCCTTAAACATTTGTGCCCCTCCGGCACCGCAACATAATCCCTTTTTTTTGCAATTCTTCATTTCCACCAATTCGGCATCCAGCTTTTTTATCAAATCCCTAGGGGCTTCATAAACATTGTTGGCCCTACCCAAATAACATGGGTCGTGATATGTAATTCGTTTTCCTTTGAATTTACCACCTTCAAGGGTAATTTTGCCTTCCTCTACCAGCTGCCCTAAAAATTGGGTATGGTGCATTACCTCATATTTCCCTCCAAGGTCGGGATACTCATTCCTCATGGTATTAAAACAATGCGGGCAAGCCGTAACCACTTTTTTAATTTCGTAGGCATTGAGTACCTCAATATTGGAGACCGCCTGCATTTGAAACAAAAACTCGTTACCCGCCCTTTTCGCGGGATCTCCGGAGCAGCTTTCCTCGGTACCCAAAACCGCAAAGGAAACTTTGGCCCTATTGAGAATCTTTACAAATGCTTTGGTGATTCTTTTGGCCCGGTCGTCAAAACTTCCGGCACAGCCCACCCAAAACAGGACTTCAGGCTGTTGTCCCGCTGCGGACAGCTCGGCCATGGTGGGTACTTTTAGTTCACTTTCCATATTAATTCTCTTTTGCCCAATTAAGCCTATCCATTTGGTTAAATGGCCAAGGAGCTCCGTTGTTCTCTATATTGCCCATCATATTGTTCAGCTCGGAAGGTGCTGCGGATTGTTCCATCACCAGATATTGGCGCATATCCATAATAATGGATAAAGGATCTATACTTACGGGACAGGCCTCGACACATGCGTTGCAGGAAGTACAGGCCCAAAGTTCTTCTCGGGTAATATAATCATCCAACAGTTGCTTTCCGTCATCCTTGAATATCCCTTTATTAATATCCAGATTATTTCCCACCTCTTCCAATCTATCACGAGTATCCATCATGATTTTTCTTGGCGATAACTTTTTCCCGGTTTGATTGGCAGGGCATTCGTTGGTACAGCGGCCACATTCAGTACAGGTGTAGGCATTCAACAACTGTACCCAAGTTAAGTCCTTTACATCGGATGCACCAAACTTAGAGACTTCCTCCCCATTTTCAGCTTCGGGAGTAGCAGTATAAGGGTCTGCCGATGGATCCATCATCAACCTTACCTCCCGAGTAACGGACTCCAAATTATTGAACTTACCCTTTGGCCCTAATTTGCCAAAATAGGTGTTGGGAAAAGCCAATAGGATATGAAGATGTTTTGAATAATACAGATAATTCAAAAAGAAAAGGATACCTAAAATATGAAGCCACCAAGCCGAACGTTCAACTAAAATCAATGAAGGTATGGACATGCCATTAAAAAAAGGTGCTAAAAATTGACTTATAGGAAATGCCCCTGCCTTTGTATAATGGGTGGCATCCATCTGCTGCAGTTGATAATCTGCTCCGTTCATGGTTAAAAAAAGTACCATAAGAATCAATTCGATGTATAGAATCCAATTGGCATCGGTCTTTGGCCATCCTTTCATTTCTGGTTTTATAAAACGCCCCAAACGAATAAGGTTTCTTCGTACCCAAAAGATGATTACAGCAATAATGACCAACAAGGCAAATATTTCAAAAGAGGCAATAAGGAAGTTGTAAGCAGATCCCAATGGCGAAAAAACACGATGGGTCCCCAAAATACCATCAATAATGATTTCCAGTACTTCTATATTGATAATTATAAATCCTAGATAAACGATGATATGAAGCAATCCCGAAATTGGCCTGACCACCATTTTGGTCTGCCCCAATGCTATCTTGAACATATTTCTCCATCGGATTGAAGTATTGTCCGTTACATCAACCTTTTTGCCCAATTTTATGTTCCGGGCCAATTTCTTCACATTTCGGATAAAAAATCCAATACCTGCCATCAAGGCAGCTACAAATAAAATGTTGGGAAGATATTGCATTTATTGTTCATCTGTTTTCTCAGCGGGATCATCCTCTGGAACGGTATATTCCTTTTGCTTTTTACCGAATACGGAAACATTTACGTAACGTTTGGGATTCAATCGGAAATCCTGTAAGAGCAAATCCAATTCCCTTGAGGCATTGCTCAAGTTATTATACAGCTCTTCGTTGTTCATAAGTTTGCCCAAGGTCCCATCACCTTGATCTATTTTGGACATTACCCGGTTTAAACTGGCCATTGTGGATTCCAGATTGGCCAAGGTTCTGCCTAAACCTGCATTATTCAGGGAATCTGAAAGCTTTGAAAAATTATGGGTAAGTTCCTTGAAATTGGTCAACGAGCTATCCAGCTTACCTTCGTTGTTTTTCAGTAACTTATTCAATACCTCAGCACTACCTTGAAGGCTACTTACCAAACCGCTCAAACCATGGATGGCATCCCTTAAGTCACCCCTTGCCCTATTATCCAGTACATCATTGACATTAACCAGCAAAGAATCCGCATCTGTAACCGCAGATTCGAATTTCTTGAACAATGGGGTAAGTTTTTGTTGTGCCAACTCCGTTAGCCCTGGTCTGGTTTTCGTGGATAGTGTATCATATTTGGAAACCATTGGGGCACCATCAAATATCGGATTTATTTGCAATCCCTTGCCACCTATGATGCCGGTATCATAGAGTTCTACCGAACTATTTTTTGAGAATCCAAAATCACTTTTGACCGAGAAAGTGACCAATAATCTGCCTGAATCATCATTAAATCGAATATCATTAACAGTCCCAACATTATACCCATTAATGGAAACTGGAGTTCCAGGTTGTAGCCCGCCCACATTGTCATAAACGGCATAAAGCGTTATATTATCATCAAAAAGAGGGGTTGATTTTAAGTAACTAAATCCCAAAACGAACAACAGGATTCCGCCAATAACAATGATTCCTGTCTTAATTTCCCTAGATAACTTCAAGAGGATGGTTTTTCTATTGCTAACAAAATTAGAAATAAATTTTTAAGACCGGTGCTATTCGGAAACGTATTTTAAAGCCTCAGGAAGGGAAATGCGTTTTCCATCCTTATAAGCTACGATAAAGGATGTGGTGTACCCTTTTAAATCCGCATTGCGTTTTAACATTCCAGCTTCCCGGTACGAACTGGTGCTACCATAGAAATACCTAAAAAGATTGTTGTAAGGTTCCTTGGAAATCCGACTTAAACCTTTGAAATTATCAGATGTAGGGCTTAAATCCTTGGAACTGGCGAGCAATTGAATCTTAAATATAATATTGGCAGAAGGTTTAGGAGAAAGCTCTTTATTTTTTATAGGTGGAGCCGTTTCCTTGTTTTCAATAGCTTTGCTAGTTTGTTCTGGAGTTTCTTTCTTCGCAATGTCAATAACCTTATGAGCATCTTTTGGTGTTGTGGATGATGGATTGTCTTTTTTTTCAGCTTCGGCAACTTTTTCTACTTCATCCAATGTAGGGTCTGGTTGTTTTTTATTTGGCTCCTCGGTTTTGGTCTGAACTGTTTTCTCTGAAATTATGGTCTCATCCTTCGGCAACGGCACTTCCGGTGTAGCTTGTATAGGAACGTTCGCTGTATTGGCCTGAACGCCGTTCTTATATTTTAAGATGGCTTCCGCAATGGCAGTGCCCATTTCCGTTTGCCCTTTTTGAGAATTTAAATATGCTCCCTCGGATCTATTGGTAAGAAACCCGGTCTCTACTAAAACACTGGGCATAAATGTCTGATGAAGTACTATGAATCCTGCTTGTTTTACCTTTCTGTCGTTTCTTTTCAACTTCTCGGAAAATTTATCTTGCATTATTTTGGCAAGCATGATACTTTGATCTAGAAATTCTTCCTGCATAATGGTCAATCCGATAATGGATTCCGGGGAGTTGATATCGTAGTCCGCATATCGGGTTTCATAATTGTCCTCCAAATAGATTACGGAATTCTCCTTTTTGGCAATTTCAAAGTTTTGTTTATTGGCATGCAGGCCAAGAACAAACGTACCGGCTCCGTGGGCGTCCGAAGAATGGGAATCACAATGAACGGATACGAAAAGATCGGCATTGGCCTTATTGGCGATCTCGCCCCGTACGAATAAATCAACAAACGTATCATCCTTGCGCGTATAAACCACCTTAATATCCGGGTTACTTTCCAGCATCTCACCCACCTTAAGGACAATTTTTAACGCAATATTTTTTTCCAAGTACCCATTTCCTAGATTTCCGGGATCGTGACCGCCGTGGCCTGCATCCAAAACAACAACAAAGGGATCGTTATTTGTTAATTCGGTATTATTTTTGTTGAAGGCGCTAAGAACTAGAACAGACAAGAAAAAAATGATAGGAAAAAACCGTTTTAAATTCATAATATAACAGCGTTTTAATGCTCCCTACTTGGTTAAATTTATGGTAATACGCTATAAGGGGAACAAAAAATATATGTAAGTTTGATCTCCAATGCCAACGCTAGGGGAAAGCCAAACCTTTACAAAAATAGGATATATAGCCTTGCAATCAAATAAACATTTTCTTTTCCTATTGCTGCTTTTGGTTGGTTCAATTTGGGTAAACGCCCAAGAAGACCAAATAATTCCATTACCCATAAAGGCGCAGAAGGATACCATAATTGCTCCCCTATTTCCAATTACTGCACTACGTGATAGCATTCCCAACGATTCCACCCAAACCGACTCCCTCAACAGAAAGGAATCAATTTTACTGGATAAGATTAAATACAAGGCCAAGGATTATGTGAAATTGAGCCAAAAAGACCAAAAAATATATTTGTACAACGAAGCTGAAATCTATTATCAGGATACGGAATTAAAGGCAGGCATAATTATCTTGGACTATATAAAAAATGAGGTATACGCCGGTCGTATCAAGGATTCCTTGGGCAACTACACACAAATTCCTTTCTTTAAGCAGGGAAACAATGAAGTAATACCGGACTCCATCCGATTTAATTTTGATACCCAAAAGGCATTGATATGGAATTCACGTACGGAGCAACAGGCAGGTTTAGGGCAGTTGGGGAGCGATGCCATGAAGGTCTATGCGGACATTACCAAAAAGGAAAATGACTCCGTTTACTTTTTGCATGAAGGTAAGTTGACCACATCCAAGGACACCATAGACCCCGATTATTACATTCGAGTTAGAAAGGCCAAATTTGTACCCAAAAAAAAGGTAATTGCAGGGTTTAGCAATCTGTATATAGCAGATGTGCCCACGCCTATCGCATTGCCCTTTGCCTATTTTCCCCTTACCGTTGGGCGTACTGCAGGATTAATAATGCCCACCTTTGGAAATGATCCGGATCGCGGGTATTTTCTTCAAGGAGGAGGGTATTATTTTCCCATAAGTGACTATCTGGACCTGACCCTTACAGGTGACTTTTACACCAATGGAAGCTATGGGTTTAGGGGGCAATCTGCATATTCCAAACGCTATAGATACCAAGGAAACATTAACTTTAGGTATGAAAACCTGGTTACCAGCCAAAGGGGATTCAGTGACTATAGTAGGACAACAATTTATAATATCCAGATGCGTCATTCCCAAGATGCCAAGGCCAATCCCAATTCACGGTTTTCCGCGTCGGTCAACTTGGGCAGTAGTACCTATTTTCAAAATTCCTTATTGCAACAAAACCTACCCAATACCCAAAACAATAGCCTTAATTCATCCATTTCATATTCCAAGACATTTCCTGAATATCCTATGGTAAATATGAGTGTTACTGTGAACCATAGCCAAAATACCAGTGCCAACGCTCCTGAGAACAACATTCAAATGACGCTGCCCACTTTCCAAGCCAGTTTAGAACGAATATTTCCCTTTGCCAAACGTGACGGAATAAAAAAGGGTATCATCCAGAATGTAAATTTTCAGTATGACGTTAATGCGCGTAACAGTTTAACCACCAATGATGATGATTTTTTAACCGGTAGAATGTTCGACAATGCCAGGGTCGGAGCCCGGCATCGGATTCCCATTAGTACTAACTTTAAAGTGGCCAAGTTTTTTAGTGTCAGCGTTGGAGGTAACTACGAGGATGTGTGGACCCTTGAAACCTTTAACCAGCGTTTTGATGCGGAGGAGAATCAGGTGGTACGAGATACAATCAGTGGCTTTGACCGCTACAACACCTATAATTTTAGTGCAAGTATTGGTACAACGCTTTATGGAACCTTCAACTTTGGTGAAGACAAAAAAATACAGGCTATACGCCATGTTATGAGACCTTCCTTAAGCTATGGATTCGCTCCATCTTTTGATCAATTTTATGACGAGTATATCGATGGAGACGGGGAAGTAGTGCAATTCAGTCGGTTTCAAGGAACTTTAAATGGGGCGCCAAGTTTAGGCAAATCCAACAGCATAGGGTTTTCCCTGGCCAACGTTTTTGAAGCCAAGGTAAGGGACAAGGATTCTACCGCTACGGAACCCAAAAAGATTCCTTTGCTGAGTAATTTAAACTTATCCACAGGCTACAATTTTGAGGCTGATTCGTTACGGTTAAGTCCTTTGAGTATCAATGGTGGTACCAATATCCTGGATAATAAGATGGCCATCAATTTCTCGGCAGGTCTAGATCCCTATGCCATAGATAATAATGGACGTCGCATAAACACCTTTAACATAAATAATGGCGGCAGTTTGTTTAGATTGACCAGGGCAAACGTTAACGTTGGGTATTCCATTGATAGCAAAACTTTTGGTAAAAAGGAGGATGAAGAAGGCGAAGAAGAGGATGAAAATCCTTACGATTATGTTGCCCAGAGCGGCGGCCGGGACGATGACCTTTTTGGACGTGCGGACCGATTTAATGAACCTCCCAGAGGAGGCGATGATCGGGATTCCGAAGACGTGGAAAATCCAATTTATGGTACTAAAATTCCTTGGAATTTTAGGTTAGCCTATTCTGCCACTTATAGTAACAATCAAAGGCAAAACGAGTTTAGTAGCCATTCCCTTATGTTTTCCGGGGATATTGAGCTTTCCCCTAGATGGAAGGTTGGGGGTTCCTCAGGATATGATTTTAAAAACAAAGGGTTTACGCTTACCCAGCTCCGTTTCGAACGGGATCTAAAAAGTTTCGTTCTCCGTTTTAACTGGACACCCTTTGGAAATTTTGAACGCTGGTATTTCTTTATAGGGATTAAAAGCTCCATACTCAGTGACTTAAAATGGGAAAACAGAAGTCAGCCACCCAGAAGATAAAGCGAATTCCATTTAAATACCTTTAAATCAAAAAGTTATGAAAAAAATCATAAATACTTCCGAGGCACCTGCACCAATTGGTCCGTATAATCAAGCAATATTAAGTGGTGACACTTTGTATATTTCAGGACAAATTCCCATCGATCCCAGTACCGGAGAATTGGTTGAAGGTAATATCACAAAGGAAACCCATCAATCTATGAAGAATCTAAATGCGATTTTGGATGAGGCTGGAATGACTTTTGAAAACGTGGTGAAGACCACCATTTTTTTAAAGGACATGCACCAATTCCATGAAGTAAATGCAGTATACGGATCTTACTTTAATGCCGATACTGCTCCTGCCCGTGAAACTGTAGAAGTAGCCAACCTTCCCAAGTTTGTGAACGTTGAGATTTCTATGGTAGCGGTTAGATAGTTTGCTTGTGAAATTCAACAAGTCCATCAATGGGACGTTGCCGAATAACACCCAATACCAAGTCGTTTCTTTCGACCACCGCTTGGAGTTCATCCTTTAGGTAGTGGGCAATACTGCCTACAAAATGGACAGGAACCTTAGTAGCAAGTTCAAATTGCATCACATGGTTATTGATAAACTGTTGGAACCCTTTGTCAATTACACCTTTACAATAGGGATGGTCTTTATTCTCGACTAAAAACCGCGCAAAAGTGGCCAAATAGGTGTTGGGATTGGGCTGCTTATACAAATTTTCCTTAATGACATCCGCATCCAGGTTGTACTCCGTAGAAAACTTCATGGCCAAATCTTGGGGCATTTTATGATAGTAATAATCCCGTATCAATTTTCTGCCAAAAAAATTACCGCTTCCATCATCCATTGGGATGTAACCAAGGGAAACTACTTTTTGAAACATTTGGTGCCCATCATAATAGCTACAATTGGATCCCGTACCTAAAATGCATACAATGCCCTGATGCCCTACTTGGGTAGTGGAATAGATTGCGGCAAAAGTATCCTCCCTAACCTCGGCCTTGGCCTTTGGAAAAAAGGCTTTAAAAATTTTCTTTAGAAACCGTCTCATTCGCTCGGTTCCGCATCCTGCTCCATAAAAAAAGAGTTGCTTAACCTTGTTGCTGTTCTTGGAGAGCTCGAAATTATTAGCCAGTCTGTCCTCTATTACCTCGCGTGTCAAAACCTCGGGACTAAGTCCTAAAGTCTGTGTAAAAAATACCTGTTCACCCTTATCGTCCAAAGCTATCCAATCTGCTTTGGTCGCCCCACTATCAACTATTACTACCATATATTTCCTTTTAAAAAAAGAATCCTGAAAATACACAAAAAACGGTATATTTTCAGGAAAACTTTTTTTGCATCAAAAACTTAAAGACTGTGAACGTATTCAGCCAAATCTATCAATTTATTGGAATACCCAGCTTCATTATCGTACCATGAAACCAGCTTGAAGAATTTAGAATTCAATTCAATTCCCGCACCTGCATCAAAAATACTGGTACGCGCATCACCGACAAAATCTTGGGAAACCACCGCTTCATCGGTATATCCTAGAATTCCTTTGAGCTCTCCATCGGCAGCAGCTTTAAATGCTTTCTTTATTTCCTCGTAGGAAGTCTCCTTTTCCAACCGTGCGGTTAAATCGACTACGGACACATCAGCGGTAGGTACCCTAAAGGCCATTCCCGTCAACTTACCTTGCAATTCAGGTATTACCTTGGTGACTGCCTTGGCAGCTCCGGTAGAAGCAGGTATGATATTCAACAAAGCACTTCTACCTCCTCGATAATCCTTTTTGGATGGACCATCAACAGTCATTTGCGTAGCCGTTGTGGCATGGACAGTGGTCATGAGCGCTTCCTCTATCCCAAAATTATCATTCAAGACTTTTGCCAACGGTGCCAAACAGTTGGTCGTACAGGAAGCATTGGACACGATGGTATCAGATGCTTTTACGTCTTTATGATTTACCCCCATTACAAACATTGGGGCATCTTTGGAAGGTGCTGAAATAACTACTTTTTTAGCTCCACCATCAATGTGATATTGGGCGGTTTCCAAAGTTGTGAAAATACCTGTACATTCTGCCACGATATCTGCCCCTACTTCATCCCACTTCAAATTTTTGGGATCCCTTTCCGCAGTAATTCGAACGGTTTTGCCATTGACTACCAAGTTACCGTCCTTTATCTCTACGGTTCCATCGAATCTTCCGTGTACGGAATCATATTCCAATAAATAGGCCAGGTGTTCCACATCTAAAAGATCATTTATGGCCACCACATCAACATTGTCCCTTTTTACGGTTGATCGGAAAACCAACCTCCCTATTCTACCAAATCCGTTAATTCCTATTTTCAAGTTTGACATTTTATCTGTTTTTAGATTAAAAATTACGTTGTCATTATTTCGGAAACCCGAATGAGTTCCTTGTCTATTTTTGTATGCCCTTTTATTGCCTTGTTTATCGGTGTCAGAATAAGTCTATTGTCCTGTACACCCACCATAAGACTTGTTTTGCCTTCCAGTAAGGATTCCACTGCCTTAACCCCCATTCTACTTGCCAATACCCTATCATAACAGGACGGTGGTCCTCCACGTTGCATATGACCTAATACTGACACCCTTACGTCATAAATCGGTAGATGTTCCTCTACATACTCCTTGAGTTCAAATACATTTTTCCCGGTTTTATCTCCTTCGGCAACTATAACTATACTGGAGGATTTACCGGATTCCTTGCTTCGCTTCAAAGACTCCAAGAGACGATCTAAACCCAAGTTTTCTTCAGGGATCAAAATTTCCTCGGCACCTGCACCCACTCCAGCATTTAAGGCAATATGCCCGACATCCCTTCCCATTACTTCGACAAAAAAGAGACGATTGTGGGAACTGGCCGTATCCCGTATTTTATCTATGGCTTCTACAACAGTATTAAGGGCTGTATCAAAACCTAAAGTAAAGGTGGTGCCGAAAATATCATTATCTATGGTACCGGGAATCCCGATGACCGGAAAATCAAATTCTTGATTGAAAATCATGGCTCCGGTAAAACTACCATCGCCACCAATAACAACAAAAGCATCGATTCCTTCAGCCCTAAGTTGTTCATAGGCTTTTTTTCTACCTTCCTCGGTCCGAAATGGTTCGCACCTGGCAGATTTTAAAATGGTACCCCCCTTGTTGATGATGTTGTTTACACTACGGGCATCCATGGGTTTAAAATCACCCTCGATCATCCCTTCATAACCCCTATAGATACCCACACAGTCTACCTTCAAGAAAGCACAAGTACGTACCACCGACCGAATAGCTGCATTCATTCCCGGTGAATCCCCACCTGAGGTAAAAACACCGATTTTCTTTATTTCGGAAACCATCGAAAATTTTAAGCTAGCAAAATTAGCAAACTTATTTCAATTTAGGAATTGTTGAAGTCCTTAATTTAGGCAATATAACCAGCTCTATCGTTTTCGTAGACCCTTGATATTTCCTATGCTTAAAATATAACATAAGGGGTTTTTCCTTTAAGGTATTTAACGACGTCCTTTTGTCTTTGGGTAGAATCTCAGTAAGCTATCTTTTCCCATCACTGAACTGGGCAATTCTTCGGTCTGGGGAAATCTATCTTCTTGCGTTTCCGTTTTGCCCACCACTCTTCTAAAGAGCTCTTTAAAACTATTGAAATCTACTTCATACGAAAGACCCGCACCTTGCGTATAGCCTTGTCTTTGCGCAAAAAATTCTTGGATCTCATTCTCCCTGTTAAAGAATTTGGCACTTAGGGTACCTTCTTCATTAAGCAACAATTGGATTTCAAAATCTCCGGCAACCACTGTTTCACTGGCTCCACCTACAGGCACCCCTACCCTGCCATTGAACAATATTCTATCGCTTATCTGGGTAGAAACCGTTACGCCTATTCTATTCTCCGTTTGTACATCCGCATTTCTATCCAAAACTCCTTGCTCATAGGAAAGTCCTAAATTAAATTTATCGTTTTCACCTCCCAGTACCTGATTTAATAGTCCCGAGGCAGATTGTAATAAATTGCCCGTTACTGCCTGCCTATTTATCCCGCTTTGGTCGCTAACAAAAGAGCCTTGGGCCAATAAAAACAGAGCGTTTCTTTCTTCTACGGTAGGGTCCTGCAATCGATATTCCAATTCCGATTGGACTATGGTATTGGTCCCAGGGAACTCTACATTAAACTCAATATCCGGACTTTCCAGTTCTCCTGTCAATTTGGTAACCACCTGTGTAGGAATACGTCTTGTGTATCCCGGATCATCCAATAACGGGGCAGGATTGGCATTTAAGGAATATACCGCTTCAAGTTGTAATTGCGCTTCTAAAGGTTCCCTGTCCCATATGATGGTTCCACCTGGCCTAACCGTAAAGGTTTTGTCTATTATACCGCCAAACCGATAGTTGTATTCCCCGGTTACCACTACAAAATCCCCGAACATTTCAAATTTTCCCCGGGTATTGATACGTATCAATAAAATACCTTCTCCGGTTCCTTTAAGTGAACTTCCTGTTTTACGGTCGGTTACAATTTCAACCTCAGCATCTGGGGTAACAACAAGATCAAACTCGAGCTCCAATCCTTCAAAGTCCTCCAAAATACGTTGTTCCTCTATAGTTTTTATACTGTTCCGTTCTATAAAATTTATAAAGGAGTAATCTCCCACGGAAGCCACATCGCTCAGCGGTATTTTAAGGGAAGTGCCCCTTGCCGTTTCCGCATCTACTTTAATGGTCAGGGCATTGGTAGGGCCAAAAATTCTACCCTGTCCATTTATAAAACCAGTGCCATAGTAGAGTACTTCTTCCTCAAATGCCGTATCCAAAATCAAAAAACGATTATTGTTGGTATCAATATCCAAGTCTAAAAACCAATCCTCAAAGTATCTGTGGGTAATAGTGCCATCCAAAACCGCTTTTGTTCTTTTTGAGACATCGGTAATCCTGATTTGGTCAAAATCAAAAGTCTGGTCTCGTAAGTCTACCCGGGAGTTGGGAGCAAAGCTATAGTCTACGTTTAGGTAGGGAATGGCCAAACCTGCGTTATCCAATGTTAAAATACCACTGAATTCCGGATTGTCCACAGGCCCCCTTATTCTAGCACTACCACTTAAATCGCCTCTGATATTGGTGATGACATCCTCTCCCAACGGGCTAAAGGGTTCCAGATCTAACTCATTGAAGTTTACCAAAAGATTGGCCTGGGGAATCTCCCCATCATTTTTGATGTTACCGACAACTCCCATTTTCTCCACGCCCTTATCCGTAATCTGGGAATTGACTACAAAGTCTGTCAAATCCCTATTGCCAACTATCCCTATGGTAAGGTCTCCCATTCTCATATCATTAATAGCAAAATCGGCGATGGCCAAATTGGAAGAAGGCAAATAGACATCGTCCTTTTGTAGTACATTTAACGTTCCATTTACTTCCCCTTGAAGTTTTAGGCTATCTATTGAAGGGGTGATTTTATTAAGGGAGACAATTTTAAATTGAAGTTCCAGATCCTTATAGGTAGAATCCGCCAACTGGCCTTTAAGACGTATTTGCTCCTGCTCTTCGTTGTTCATAACGATTTCCTCGATCCAAATACTATCCAAGGTCCTATTGAGAATAACTTTGTTTTGTCGATTTCCTTCCTTATTTAAAATCCATTGGTTCCCCTTGAAACTTACGTCCGATGTCTTAAGGCCAATGACAGATTTGTTCTCTTGATTGAATGTGTGATAAAAATTTAGGTTATAACTATCATCAAATTCACTTCCTCCTTTAAATTCCGTACGGAAAAATAGGGTGTCCTTTAAAGTCGTATTGATAAGGCTGAAATCCTTTACATCATAATAACTTGTTGAAAGATCGGCTACCGAGACGTAGGTATTGAACAAAGGATTCTTGTTATCGATCTTTATATCAATACTATCGGCCACATTCCCATATGCCTGTATTTTGGGTGATTTGAAGTTCAACTTAAAGTCTCCTTTATCAGCAATTATATTCCCTCTAATAAATGTATTTGGATCAAATTGGACTTCAGGGAAAAAAACATCTACTATTTTGTTGTATATCTTAAAATTAAAGGACATAGTCTGCCCTTCTGAAATTTCAAAAGGCCGATAATTGGTATAAATGCTTCCTAAGGAATTCTGTACCAATTTACCCAGTTCGTTGACCTTGAAATTACCTTTCATATAACCCGTAATAATGTCCGGCGAGTTTATATCGATTACTCTAGTGGAGTCATTTTCAAAGGTAGATGAGACCTTAAAATCATCAAAATAATAGGTGTCGTTCTTATTTTGAAAAATGGTCTGGGTAAACTTGATATCACCCACTAAATTGTCCAAGGTGTTCCCGGTAACGTCCATATTTACGTTGCCCTTAAAGATTGATATACTATCATTTATGAAGTTCAACTTTTTAAGGTCTGCATGGTCCACGGAGGCAATAAAATTAAAATTGTTACTGTCTTCTCCAAAATCCGCCAACCCCTTGAAGTTGAATTGCAGGTTCTCATCATTGCTTACCAAGCTACCATCGAACAATTGCTCCTTTAAAATTCCAGAGACCTTAATGTCTTTGTAATCATAATTGTTGAAATTCACAGAGTAGACCTGTCCAATTACTTCCGTGTTTATATCCTGGACAAAGCCCTGTCCTTCCACATTAAAATCCAACGTTGTCTTGCCCAACCTTTTATTATCTAAAAAGTCTCCCAAATCAAAATCAATTAGGGATACAAAACCCTCGTAGGCGGCATTATCAATGTTGTTTACATTGGTCAATTCCAAGTCTGTATAGCTACTTCCAATAGCCGTATTAATGTTTACTTTGGCATCGATAGAAGTTTCGGTGATATCGGCATCCCCGCGAATCGTAAATTGCCCGAGTTTTTGAAATAAGGAAGGTATTGATTTGCCCAAAATATTGGGCATTAACGATCGGAGTTCATAATAGCTGGTTGTAACGTTCTTCATATTTGCCGACATGGAAAAAGGCTCCGACTTACTAAAAAGGTTCTTAAAATTGAAATCTCCACGAATGCCCGTATTATCAGATTGCAGGAAGAGCTGTTCCGCGTTCAGGTTGTTTAGAACCCCACTTATGGAAGAGGAAAAAACAACCTCTTTTTCTTTTCCAAATTGATCGTACAAATGGTTTATTTCGTTAAAGGCAACTTTGGTGTCCTGAAAGTTCGCCACAACTTTTACTTTATCCGTAAAATCGGCGAAATCCTTTCTATCATAGTTAAACACCAAGTTCCCCTTTAAATCGGAGCCGGGGGTCTTTATTCTAAGGGAGTCAAATCGCATTTGCTGTTTGGTATATTTAAAGACTGTGGCCAATTTTTCCACTTCCAAATCCCTCTTGCTCTTAAAGGAAAGCTCCTGTACTTCCGTAGAAACTTCAGGACCGAGAATTTGAAAATCGGAAGCCGATATATTCAAATCCCTAAAATCAAGGATATTCTCCGTTTCTCTATTTTCATCTATAAGTCTAAAATTACTTTGGGAAATTTCTACATCGGAGGAAGAGAAAAAAAACGGTGGAGTTCCAGGTTCTCTCGGTTTGCCGTCATCCAGTTTATCAATAAAAACTTCCAAGTTGGTGTTTTTACTTTCCTTATAAGTCTTTAGCTTAAAATTCAATCGTTCAATATCAATTTCTCCAAATTCCAACTTTCCGTTGGCCAAATTTCTAATGCTCAATATTGATGTAGTAAGTTCATCGATGAAAAATAGGGTGTCTTTTTTATAGTCTTCAACATAAACATTCTCCAGTGAGGTATCCCATGAGATTAGGGAAACCCTAAGCCGGTCAATATTAATATGAGTCCCAAATTCATTATTTATAGTAGTTGTGGCGTACTTGGCAAAACGGGTTTGAACTACGGGCAAGGAAAGGATTATGGTACCCAAAATGCATATTAAAAGGAACACTAAGAGAGTTCTTATCAGTATTTTCCTTAGTTTTTTGATAGGGCTTTATGTTTTACCTTTGTATATCCAATTTTTGTTCCAAACCGGGTGGAAAACAAAACTATTTATATTCTAGCCATTGAATCTTCTTGTGACGATACCTCGGCAGCAGTATTACTGAACAAAAAAGTGCTCAGCAATGTAGTGGCCACCCAAAAAATACATCAGGAATACGGGGGCGTCGTTCCTGAACTTGCCTCGCGGGCACACCAGCAAAACATTGTTCCCGTTGTGCACCAAGCATTAATGAGAGCAAATATCGATAAAAAACTACTATCGGCCATAGCATTTACACGCGGACCTGGACTATTGGGATCATTATTGGTCGGTACGTCCTTCGCCAAGTCCTTAGCTTTAGGATTACAAATTCCCCTTGTTGAAGTAAACCATATGCAGGCCCACATTTTGGCTCATTTTATAGACGGGCAAGATTACCGGGGCCCGAGCTTTCCATTTTTAGCATTGACCCTAAGTGGTGGGCATACCCAAATTGTTCTGGTCAAGGATTATCTTAAAATGGAAATTTTGGGCGAGACTTTGGATGATGCCGTTGGTGAAGCTTTTGATAAAAGCGCAAAAATATTGGGCCTGCCCTACCCCGGAGGTCCTTTGATCGATATATATGCCCAATTGGGGAACCCTAAGGCCTTTCCTTTTCCCAAACCCAGGGTAGCCGGACTTAATTTTAGCTTTAGTGGGTTAAAAACCAGTATTTTATATTTTGTCCAAAAGGAGGTAAAAGCAAATCCGAATTTTGTATTGGAAAATCGAAATGATATTTGCGCTTCCATACAACATACTATTGTTCGTATTCTAATGGATAAAATAAAAGAGGCCGTTAAACAAACGGGTGTGAAACATGTTGCGATAGGTGGAGGTGTTTCGGCTAATTCGGGCATACGAGCTGCCTTGAAATCTGCGGAAAAAAAGTACGGTTGGCATGTATATTTGCCTAAACTGGAGTATTGTACGGACAATGCCGCAATGATCGGGATAACCGGATATTTCAAGTTTATGCAAAACCAACTTACAGATCAAAATATATCCGCTAAAGCGAGATACAAAATATAAATTTGAAGGTAATTCATTTAAAGTCCTGAAAATCCATCATTTTCAATACTATTAACCAGAACTTTTTATGAACAAGACATCGAGTTTCCAATAACCTTATCTTAGACATTATGCAACTTTTTTATAATCCAACTTTGGACAATAGCATTTCCCAGTTTGTCTTCAGCCCTGAAGAGAGTCGCCATATAATTAAAGTACTTCGGAAAAAGGAAGGCGACCTTTTAAAAATCACCAATGGTAGAGGTTATTTGTTCCAGGCCAAAATACTAACTGCGGACATAAAAAAGTGCAAGGCAGAAATTGTTTCTACGACCAAAACGCATCCCAAAATGCACTCCTTGCACATGGCTGTTGCACCAACCAAAAATATAGATCGATTTGAATGGTTTTTGGAGAAAGCCACTGAAATTGGGGTAGATCAAATTACACCGATTATCTGTGAGCGCTCTGAGCGAAAAGTGATCAAGCGAGAACGATTGGAAAGAATAATCCTTTCTGCTATGAAGCAATCTTTACAGACGTATCTTCCAAAACTAAACGATGCTATTTCCTATCAGAGTTTCATTGAAAATACTCCTCAGGGCCTCCTTTTTATAGCACATTGCGAAAAGGGTGAAAAAATGGATCTAAAAAGAAGAGTAGCCCCGGATAAGGACATCTCCATTTTAATAGGCCCGGAAGGGGACTTTTCTCCTTCTGAAATCAAACAAGCCGGCGAAAAAGGTTTTTGGCCCGTTTCCTTGGGAAAGAATCGTCTACGTACCGAAACCGCTGCCTTAGTGGCCTGTACCATAGTTGCTACAATTAACAACGGCTAGCAATAAAAAGCCCCGCATGGATATATATGGTTCTCCTCACGAGGCTTTAGAAACAAACAACATCTTAGTTCATAAAACAGTGCTTTTAACGGCCCCTGTTATTTTATAATTTACATCTTGCAAGAGCAATATCAAGTACTTTTTTTCATTTGGCTTAACGATTTTAGGAAAAAGTAAAACTCCCTTCCCTTTTGATTCCGAAGGTTTTATCATCTTTTCAGCAACAACGATATTGCTGTTTTTTAGGGTCCTGTTTCTATTTTCACCCCTTCTGACCTCTGTTTGGCGCTGGTCCAACACAAGTAATGCCCTAAGTTCTTTATCCTGTAAACTGCCATAAATCTCGTACTCAAAAGAAACCCCTCGCCCATCATTATCAATTTTGGACAGTCCAATTTTATTCTCTGCTTTTTGCTCTTTGTAGGCGCTGATCTTGTTGTACAACAAATTAGTGTTCGACCCTACTATGTGTTCCTTTCCATTGATAACCAGCTGAGGGGTATAGTTACTCCTATTACGAAATTGGATATTGTAATCTCTTTGCTTTTTTGCATACTCAGGCTTGCTAAAGGGATCTTCCCAACCTATATAATTCCAATAGTCCACATGATAGGAAAGGGCATACACCTCATCCGCATATTCTCTTTTAACCTTGTCCAAAAGCACGTCGGCAGGCGGACAGCTAGAACACCCTTGAGATGTAAACAATTCCAAAACCACAACCGGCTTAAAGGTCTCTTTCGTAACTAAAGAGTTATCAGAAATTGTATTTTCAACAGAATTGGTCTTTGTAAAGGCCGCAAAAACAAGGCTACCCAAAACTAATATCGACAACAAGATTTTTTTCAACATGGATTATACTTAAATTTGATGCAATTGAGTTTTAGTTCGATAGTTCATGAAGTTACTTACACCGTTATTATCTACTTTTTTGCTTTTCATGGTATTTCCATTGACAGGGCAAGAGATTGCAATCCTCAAGTATAGTGGTGGTGGGGACTGGTACTCCAATCCAACCGCTTTGCCCAATCTTATTCGTTTTTGCAATGAAAACATAGGAATGGCCATTAATGAAAAACCGGCGACCGTAGATGCAGGTAGTAGTAATATTTTCCAATACCCTTTTTTACATATGACAGGGCATGGTAATGTAGTTTTTTCTGAGGAGGATGCCCAGAATTTAAGAGCGTACCTATTGTCCGGAGGGTTTTTACACATTGATGACAATTACGGAATGGAACCCTATCTTAGAAAAGAATTGGACAAAGTTTTTCCGAATAAGAAGTTGGAGGAGTTGGGCAAAGATCATCCAATTTTTGTGCAAGAATATGATTTTCCTGAAGGACTCCCAAAAATACATGAACATGATAGAAAACGACCGCAAGCCTTGGGTATTTTCAATGAAAATAGGCTTGTTCTTTTGTTCACTTTTGAAAGTGATCTTGGAGATGGCTGGGAAGATCCCGCCGTGCATAACGACCCCGAGGAGGTCCGTCAAAAGGCACTTCGGATGGGAGCGAATATCGTTTCTTACGCATTCGGAAATTGATAATAATCCAATAGAGGTCCCTTATGTATGAAAGAAGTAATGTGACGAAGGGGAAGAATCCAGCAAAAATGATGGAAATATGAACTCGAAGACTATATCACAAGGTATCCTCAGGGCCATCGGTATCTTAACCGGTATTATACTGGTTCTATACTTTTTGTATAAAATACAATCCGTACTGATCTATTTGGCTTTTGCGGCGGTTATAGCTCTTATCGGCAGGCCTATTGTACTTTTCCTTAGAAGAAAGATCAAATTCCCGAACACCTTGGCCGTTATTCTGACAATGGTATTAATGATAGGTTTGTTGGGAGGTATTATAGCATTGTTTATTCCATTGATTACCGAACAGGGCAAAAACTTATCTTTGTTGGATATTGACCAATTGCAAAGTAATTTGAATTCTCTATACAAAGAAATCACACAATATTTTGGAGCTTCCCCGGAGGTCGTAACCGAAATTATAGAGGAGAGTGAACTGGAGAAAAACCTTTTGGAAGGCTTCGATATTGGTTTTATCCCCAATTTCCTAAATTCTTTTGTCGGTGTGCTCAGCACATTTAGTATAGGGTTGTTTTCCGTATTGTTTATTTCCTTTTTCTTTCTTAAGGATAGCAAGCTTTTCCAAAAGGGGTTATTGACCTTTGTCCCGGACGATAAGGAAAGTGGGATGGTAAAATCCATAGATAAAATAAACAATCTATTGTCCAGGTACTTTGTTGGGTTACTCCTGCAAATATTTATTCTTTTTGTCATTTATACTATTGTTCTGCTTATTGTAGGCATAGAAAATGCCATTGTAATTGCATTTTTATGTGCCCTTTTCAACATCATTCCCTACATAGGTCCTATTATTGGTGGAGTCATTATGATCCTTCTCACCATGACCAGTAATTTAGGTGCTGATTTCAGTACAGTGATACTACCCAAGGCGGGTTATGTATTAATTGGTCTGGTGATAGGACAGTTAATAGATAATTTTTTTTCCCAGCCTTTTATTTTTTCCAACAGTGTGAAATCCCATCCCTTGGAAATCTTTTTGATTATCATTATTGCCGGTCTTCTTTTTGGGGTAGTAGGTATGATTGTGGCGGTTCCTGGTTATACCGCTATCAAGGTAGTTTCAAAAGAGTTTTTATCAGAAAATAAGATTGTAAAATCCTTGACTGGTAATTTATAGTTATACTTTGAATAAAAATTTATTAAAGACTGGTATACAGGAATTTATTTCAGATAAAATCGATACTGACATTGTGTCATTTTTATTGAAAAGACCTTTTTTTGAAGAAGTTTCGAACAAAGAATTGGCACAACAGATAATTTCCAAAAAAAAATCAAAAACAAAGCTCCCTACCTGGTATAAAACACCCAAGATTTATTTCCCGGATAAGCTACATATTGAACAAGTTTCTTCGGAAACCACCGCTCGGTACAAAGCCAAAATTGTTAATGGAAAATCCCTTGTAGATGTTACCGGCGGATTCGGGGTAGACACCAATTTCTTCGCTCTTAAAATGGATGTTATTTATCATTGTGAAAAGAATAGGGATCTATCGAGAATAGCTACACATAATTTTAAGGTCCTTGGGAGAAAAAACATTGAAGTTATTTCAGGAGATGGATTGAGGTTTTTAAGAGAATCCAAATTAAAGTTTGATTGGATTTACTTAGATCCTTCCCGCAGGGATAATCAAAATAGCAAGGTGGTCTTTCTATCCGATTGTTCCCCCAATGTTACCAAGCATTTGGATTTACTTTTTCAAAAATCCAATAATATTATGATAAAGACCTCTCCAATTTTGGATCTATCGGTCGGAATCAAGGAGCTAAAGTTCGTAAGGGAAATTCATATTGTGAGCCTAAAAAACGAAGTAAAGGAATTATTGTGGGTATTACAGGCTAATTTCAACGGAGAAATCGTGGTGAAGACAGTCAACATTGCCAATGAACAAAAAGTAGATACGTTCAACTTTACACTTCAAGAAGAAAAAAGTGCCCTGCCAAACTCCGCCGAACCTCAAAATTTCCTTTATGAACCTAATTCGGCCATTTTAAAATCAGGGGCGTTTTCACTTTTGGCAGCACGGTATTCACTAAGTAAGCTCAATATTCATTCCCACTTATACACTTCAAATGAATTGAAAACCTTCCCTGGTCGTAAATTTAGGGTTGAAAAAGTATGGTCTTATTCAAAAAAAATCATGAAAATTGTTGGCATCAAAAAGGCAAACATCACCGTCCGCAATTTTCCTGAAAATGTGGATTCCCTCAGAAAACGATTTAAGATTCTGGAGGGAGGCGAAGAATACATATTCTTTACGACAGATGTAAATAACAAAAAAATTATAATTCACTGTAAAAAAGTGTAGTTTGATCAACGCATTTTTTCAAAGCAAATCCAAGCCTTTTTTCTTTCAAAATCATAAAAATCACATGGAGCTCACATTTGTAAAACTTTAGGAAAATTTAACGCTTTTTAAGTTAACAAACCCTAAAAATAATAGCCGACTCCAACGTTGTAGGCTCGTATTGCCTATAAAGATTTGAGAGAAAATACCTAACAAATTGGATTTTCTTTGTGATTCCGCAATATTCTGAATACTCAAAAATTTACCCTTCCAAATTGCCATATTGCCAAATAAAATAAGGGCTTAATCACAATAGTCTTTAAAATTTAACATTTGAGAATATAGTAGGATTTGGGAAATTATTGCAAAATGGGTCTATGTAATTCATATAATTTTGTTATTATTACCCGAAATTTGGGTTTTCCTTAACAGTTTGGTGTGCTGTCAAGTGTTGAAAAACCTGAAAAATCAAGATTAATTTAAACTAACAAACAACAAGGATTATGAGTCAAAAACGAGATTACAATTCGTTAAGGCCCAAAGGAAAGTTTTCTTTCCTAACCATTGGGTTTTTGTCGATGTTGATTTGTTTGGGAACACAATTGGCCCAAGCAAATGATGAAATTACAATTGAAGCGGAAACTATTTTCCAAACCACCGTTTCGGGTACAATTACGGATTCCGGAGGAGTTCCACTCCCTGGGGCCAACGTTGTTGAAAAAGGAACAACGAATGGAACCCAAACAGATTTTGATGGGAATTATACCTTAGATGTTGATGCCAATGCCACTTTGGTAATCAGTTATCTAGGATTTCAAACCCAAGAGGTCGCGGTTAATGGACAATCTACTGTTAATGTTACTTTGCAGGATGATGCCGCGGCATTGGATGAAGTTATCGTTACGGGTTACCAAACGGAAACCAAGCGGGAAACTACCGCAGCCGTTTCCATTGTAAAGGCCGAGGAATTGGCGGCCGTACCATCCGGTAACGTAGAACAGCAGTTGGCCGGTAGGGTTGCCGGTGTTACTGTGGTAACCAATGGTCAGCCCGGTACGGCATCCCAGATTCGGGTACGTGGTTTTGGGGCCTTTGGAGGTAACCAACCTTTATATGTGGTAGATGGTGTTCCCATTAACAACATAGAATTTCTTAACCCGGATGATATTGAAACGACCACGGTACTTAAGGATGCCGCCGCAGCTTCTATTTATGGGGCCCGGGCCGCCAATGGGGTAATCGTTTATACCACCAGACAAGGAAAAAAAGGAGCCAGAAAGACCAATTTTAGGTTAAATGTACAAAGTGGGGTTCAAGACCCCAACTCGGCGGGTTCTCCACAAATGATGAATCCCCAGGATATGGCGCGGTATACGCACATTGCCTATGAGAACAATGCGAGGGCTACCGGAACAGATCCACAATATACACATCCACAATACGGCTCCAATCCAACCCCGACTTTCCCCGACTACCTATTAGTGGCCGGATTGCCCGGTGGAGACCAAAGTGGTGTACGGGGCCCAATTGATTTGGCCGCAATGAGAGCCGCATTTGAAGCCGACCCCCTAAATACCTTTTTGATAAGGCCGAATTTGGCCGGTACCAACTGGTACGATGAAGTTACCCGTATCGCACCTATAAGCCGTGTAAGCCTTGGAATTGATGGAGGTACGGAAAAAGGCCGTTTTGCCTTTGGCTTAAGCCTACAGGACCAATCGAGTATCATGTTGGAAGGCGAATTTAAGCGTTATACGGCCCGTTTCAATTCAGAATGGGATATAACCCCCTGGCTATCCTTTGGGGAGAACTTTCAGATGACCTATCGCTCCGTAATAGGACAACAGGGTGGTGGCGATGGTGCTGGTATTGCTAGCCAAGAATCGCAGATACTCGCGGCCTATCGTATGCCGACTATCCTTCCGGTACGGGATGAATTCGGTAGTTTTGCCAGTACACGCGCAGGAGGCTTTAACAATCCCCGTAACCCGGTACGGATTAGGAAGCAGAACAGTGGTGATGATGTTGCTTTCGCCGTTCAGACCTTCGGAAATGTGTTTGCGGAAATAAGACCGGCAGACGGCCTATCGATCCGATCAAGTCTAGGGGGACAATACATTAACTTCACTGGACAATCTTATGGTTTCCGTTATCTTGGGGATTCCGAGCCCCAGGCCAGTGACAACTTTAGCGAAGGTTGGGGCTATGGTTTTCAATGGATTTTTACAAACACCGTTAGTTTTGAAAAGACCTATGGAAAGCACAGTATCAAGGCATTAGGTGGAATAGAGGCTATTAATGGTGCTACTACCCCGACTACGCCTTCCCGAGGTAGATTTATAAACGGTTCCGGTATCAACCCATTTTCAACGGATATCGACTTTATTACCATGTCTACCGTACAAAGCCCGGTAGTCTCCGGGGCTATTGCTACAGGGGTTAACTTCAGTTCTTTATTCGGAACATTGCGTTATAGCTTTGATGACAAGTACACTATCAACGGGGTTATCCGTCGTGATGGCTCCTCAGTTTTCGGTGAGAACAATCGCTACGGGGTTTTCCCTGCGGTATCAGGTGGATGGACTGTTAGCTCAGAACCTTTTATGCAAAACCAGAATTTAATTAACAATCTGAGGATCCGTGCAGGTTGGGGGGAAATGGGGAATTCCAATAATGTATCGCCTACCAACCAGTTTTCCTTGTTTGCATCCAGTTTTCAACGAACTTTCTATCCTATTGAAGGTCAGAACAGTGGTGCCAACGAAGGTTTTGCGCCAAGTACGATCGGAAACCCGGATGCCAAGTGGGAGACCAGTACTACTTTGAACATTGGTTTTGACCTGGGTCTATGGGACAATCATGTGGAAGTACAGTTTGATTGGTGGAAAAAGGATACGGAGGATTTGCTCTTTCAAATACCTTTGCCCGGGGTAACCGGTTTTGGGGCGGCCGCACCTTCGGTTAACGTAGGGGCCATGTTGAACCAAGGGGTAGATTTCCAAATTGTGGGTCGTGGGAATATCACTGAGGACCTCTCGTTTCAAGTAACCACAAACCATAGTTTCCTTAAAAATGAGGTGGTGAGATTTGCGCCCGGTATAGATTTCTTAGAGGGTCAAGCTTTTAGAGGTATTTCCCCAACGAGAAACCAAGTGGGCAGACCGCTTTCCTCTTTCTTCGGATATAATGTTATCGGATACTTCAACAGTGAGGAAGAAGTGGCCAATTCGCCCGCCCAGGAGGGCAAAGGATTGGGACGTTTCCGCTATGAAGATGTTAATGGGGATGGTGCCATTACTCCGGACGATAGGGTCTATTTAGGAGATCCTATACCCAACTACTCAGGTGGTGCAACAATTGAATTGAATTATAAGCAATTGAAGATGGAAATGTTCTGGAACTGGTTCGTAGGGAATGAGATTTGGAACCAATCCAAATGGTTTAGGGATTTCTTTGGCACCTTTGAAGGTTCTGCTAAAGGGGTTGCCGCCTTCCGATCATGGACCCCGGAATTGGGTAACAATGCTGCTGCACCAATATGGGAGAGCGAGACCAATTTAAGTACCAGTGGTGCCGGGAATTCCTGGTATGTCGAGGATGGTTCCTATGCACGATTACAACGCTTGGCTTTGGTTTATTCTTTTGAGGACAAAGTTAAGGATGCCTTAGGCCTAAGTACTTTTGAGGTAGGCCTTTCCGCCAATAACATTTGGACCATAACCAACTATAGTGGTTTAGATCCAGGAGTCGGTGGAGACGTGGATACTCGATTTGGCATTGATGTTGGGAACTTTCCAGTAACTCCACAATATTTGATTACCGTAAATCTTGGTCTCTAAGGGATTGTGATATTCTTGTGATATTTAGAAAAAAAATAATTCATATATTTAAGCAAAAATTAACTATGAAAACTATGTATAGACTAAAAAAATTGCCAATAGCCATTGTTGCGCTCCTTATGTTCGGGGTCTCTTGTAGCGATGAATTTTTGGAAGTGGCCCCGACCGGGTCATTGGCCGGGCCGCTTTTGGAAAACCAGGCTGGAGTGGAAGGTTTGTTGATTGGTGCCTATTCTGCACTGAACGGCGTATTCGGTAACCGCTTTGAAGGACCCAATCATTGGATTACAGGTTCCATTTGTGGAGGAGATGCCAATAAGGGGACAGATTCAGGGGATTATTCCAGTATTAACCCGATTCAGAGATACGAGGCCAGCCCCGTGGATCCCAACAACGATTTTACACGTTTTTGGCAAGGCAGATATGAGGGTATTGTACGTTGCAACAATGTACTGTCCACTTTAGCGACTGCTGCCGACGGTATACCCGCCGCAACGGTTGCACGTTTGGCTGGTGAAGCTAGATTTTTACGTGGGCACTTCTATTTTGATTTGAAGAAGCATTTCAATAGCATTCCTTATTTTGATGAAACGGTACCTACTGAGGAAGTTCCGTTGATTCCAAATACTCCGGATGTATGGACACAGATTGAGGCTGATTTTCAATTTGCATTTGATAATGTTCCCGCGGATAACGGAGCCGGAAGAGTTAATAAATGGGCGGCAGCTGCATATATGGGCAAAGCTAAATTGTATCAACAACAATTTGCTGAAGCTAAGCAATGGTTCGATGATGTAATTGAAGATGGGGTTACTTCTAATAATTTAAAGTATGCCTTACTGGATGACTATGCACAAATCTATAATGCGGAAAACGATAATCATGCAGAGGCGGTTTTAGATGTGGAATCTGCCAATAACACAGGGAACGTTCAAAATGCCAATGCGTTTGACGATTTGAACTATCCATACAATACCGGTCCTGATGGTCCTGGTAACTGCTGTGGTTTTTTTCAGCCTAGCTTTGAATTGGCCAACTCCTTCCGTACTACTCCTGAAGGTCTTCCCCTGTTGGATGGTTCGTACAACAATCCGGAAAATGAAGTGCAAAACAGCTTTTTCCATGTTATTGTTAACGAGAACGATGAGGATACCTTTGTAGAGGATGCAAATCCATTAGACCCGAGAATAGACCATTCTATTGGTCGTAAAGGAATTCCTTATTTGGATTGGATCGAGCATCCAGGATCGGCTTGGATTCGAAGTTTTCCATATGCCGGACCTTATTCTCCTAAAAAGTATATTTACTATAAATCTCAGGAGAATTCCTTTACAGACGGTAGTTCATGGACCAGAGGTTATGCAACAATGAATTACACCATTATTCGTTATGCGGATGTATTGTTGATGGCGGCAGAAGCTGAGGTGGAATTGGGCAACCTGGAAGCTGCCAGGGCTTTAGTAAACCAAGTAAGGGCCAGAGCTGCCAATTCCGAGCACTGGGTAAAGGAAAATGATGATCCAGATACGGATGCTGCAAATTATGTAATTGCGGAGTATCCACCATCGCAATTTGCAACACAGGAAGATGCGCGTACTGCCGTTCGTTTCGAACGTAAATTGGAGCTTTCCGGGGAAGGCCATCGTTTCTTTGACTTGGTTCGTTGGGGCGTAGCCGCAGATGTGTTGAACGATTATCTGGCCTATGAATCCCAATATTTGGTGACGAAATTTGGAGGAGCTAGCTTTACTGCTGGGAAAAACGAATTATATCCAATTCCTCAGTCGCAAATAGATATTCAAGGAGCTGATATATTGACTCAGAATCCTGGATACTAATATCAGGGAATAAACAATACTATTGAATAAATAAAAAGGGCCGCTCGAATGAGCGGCCCTTTTTATTTTATAAGCAATTTTTAAGCTTATAAACACCGGTAGAGGACATACGTATATTACATTTCACCCCTCCTTTATTCTATCAATCGTAGTTTTTAGGTGTACAATTATTTCTTCCTTGGCCGATAACAGCTCTTTAAGCAAGGCCAATTCATCCGAGCTTGATTTGGGCTTTCCATCTGGAATTTGAGAATCCATCAATTCCCTTATACGTTCTAGATGCTTCCCTGAGGGGATTACTTTTTTTGATTCCCAATTGGAAACAGTAGCTTGCTTTACACCTACCAATCTTCCAAAATCAGCTTGACTGATCCTTTTTTCTTTTCTGTATTTTAGAATTGAAATATCTATCTCTCCCTGGGGCATAACGAAACGATTTAAAGATCAAAAAAGAAAAATATCCCATGTTAATATAAGAAAAATATAAATATGTAGTAATAAACTTATAAATAATATAAGAAAATAATAATAACATTTGTTATTACAGCTGATACCACATACTTTAAACTCTGATATTTTCTTTGGTACCGAAACTTTTATGCCATTTATAAACAAGCTTATAGTTTTCATTAATAAAATCCTACAATCTCGAAATCGGATTGTATAAATTGAGAGTAATAACGAACTGGCCTTTGCTCTTGCGTAATCAAAAGAAGGATATCCAAAATTTGAAAACTTCAGGATTTGCCAATCAGTTCTCATAGACTATTTAGTAATCGTAAAAGATGTAAAAATGAAAAAGCTTATTTCGAAATTCTCGGACAAATTGTTGTCCAAGGAACACTTAAAGATAGTTAAAGGAGGGGCTACCCCCTATTGTTTTTGTGTTGGCAGTAGTGCCTATGTTGCCTGCCCTCCTGGCTATGGCCCCGGAGGTCATGTACCTTCAGGAGTAGGTGGCTGCCCGTAAACAACCGTAAAACACATCTAGTACGGTTTATGTTAAAATAGGAACACCTTGATTGGTCTTTTTTCGAATCCTGATAACTTTTATCCGGATTGTGCTAATAGACTTAAATTTTGCGAAACTTCAGAATATTTTGGTACGATAGAATTTTGAAGTTTCGTGTTTTAAAACGTTCATTACAAATCATTTAAAGTTAATGGTATCGTGGTACGGAAGTAAGAACGTTTAAAACATGAAGCCATAGCCAATACTAGTACAGTAAGTTAAACATTAGCACTGTATGGTAAACCCATTTATGTTATGGATTTGCACATCAGTTTATATAAATTATTCATTAACCTTAAAATTTGAAAAAATGAAAAAGCTTATTTCCAAATTCTCGGACAAATTGTTGTTCAAGGAACAGTTAAAGACGGTTAAAGGAGGGGATACCCCCTATTGTTTTTGTGTTGGCAGCGGTATTTTTATTGCCTGTCCTTGGGGTTATACTAATGGAAGTCAGGTACCTTCAGGAGTTGGTGGTTGCCCATAAATAACCGTAAAACACATCTAGTTCGGTTCATACTGAAACAAGAATACCTTGATTGGTTTTTTTTGCTTCTTATAACTATTACCCAGACCGTGGCAAATAGAGTTAAGTTTTGCGAAACCATAGAATGCTTGGGTACAATCGGATTTTAAAGTTTTGCGTTCTAAAACATTCTTTACAAATCATTTAAGGTTAATGGTATCGTGGTACGTGGTACGGAAGTAAGAACGCAAAACATCGAACCACTACTAACACCGCTATAGTAAATCAACTATTGTTGCCGTACGGCAAACCCGCTTATGTCATGGATTTGAAGATCACTTTGTATAAATTATTTATTAATCTTAAAAATTTGAAAAAATGAAAAAAATCATTTCAAAATTCTCGGACAAGTTGTTGTCCAAGGAACGGTTAAAGACCGTAAAGGGTGGTAGCACACCATACTGTTTCTGCGGTAATAGTCCGGTGGATTGTCCTCCAGGATGGTGTTGCGGGGGTCCACTACCTCCCCAATACTGTTAGTGACAACTGTGTTCTAAATTTTTTTCGGTGCAAGGTACATTCAAAAGCCTTTATCATCAATTAGTAATCATAGTTTTAAGTTTAGCCCTGTGATTACAGGGCTAAATTTTAAAAGTTAGACTATTCCAGATACTGCCTTTCCAAAGCTTTTCTACCCTGCTTTCGGGCTAAAACATACGTATCCTGACCAAGGTGAAAAAGTAGTTTTCACCTCCACTGCCAAACTCTTCGAAAATATTCAAAATAAAGGTTTTGGGTTTAAAAGCCGAGTGTCTACTAAAATGTATGGTTCCAAATACATATCTTCCTCTGAGTTTCTTTCTAAAAAAAATTCAAACATAATTCAATTTAGACAGGAAAAGTGACCTAAATCGATTCCTTATGCAAGAATTCAATTTTCAATGTACAAATTCCTAAGTCATAATTGTTCCTATAATCCTCGAAAACCATGGTCTTTTAGCTTAAAAAGAGAAGTTAAACGAATACTTGCCATATTGCTAAATCTATTGACCTAGACCTACAATTTCTCAGCAATTCAAGATATTAAAGCTCCAAGTATTTTTAATTAAATCTATTAAAAAAGAATCAACACATCGTGGCCTAATATCAGAAAGCTTTTTTTCATCTATTATACTCGTAGTTTGTTTTTTGTAAATCGGACTTTAGAAATATTAGAAACAGGAATTACAAGTAATATGACTCTCGACACCAGATAAGAAGAAATTCTATAGATACTTTTGATAGATATTATAAAAACTAATCAATTATTATTTAACAAAGTTTTAAGCACATTACCAAATTATTATTCATTACTTTATGTAAGTAAAATACTATTATAATTATAGGAATTACGAAATAATTTTTTCGTACTATTCTAGCTTCTTACTTATACATGCAACATGTTAAAATTACAAAGGTAAGTGTGAACATTTTTGAATAATCGTACGGAAGAAGTTTCGTGGTTGGATTTTATCAAGGCCTTAATCCATTTTATATTGGACATGTGGCTACAGAGACAATTCAAGAGGATTTGCAGATCAGTTTACATAAATTATTTATTAATCTTTAAAATTAAAAAGATGAAAAAGCTTATTTCCAAATTCTCGGACAAATTGTTGTCCAAGGAACAACTAAAGACAGTCAAGGGAGGTTCTACCCCCTATTGTTTCTGTCCTATTCCATATACTCCTGTAAATTGCCCACCTGGGGTACCTGGCGGTACCGTATTACAACCTGGTCAGGGGGTCTGTGGATATTAATTAGATCTTGTATTTGGCTCTGTATAAACCAGAGCCAAATCCTTAAAACGGATGAAACTCTTCGTAATACAACCCTTTCTTAGTCATTACTACCCTGTTTTCGGGCTAGCTCATACCTATGCTGGACATGGTGAAAAAGTAATTTTTACGGCCACCGCCCCTCTTATTAAAACGGTTCAAGATGAAGGTTTCGAATGTAAAGAATTTGAATACTTATCCGAATATATCATTAAAAATTACAAATCTTTTCTCGGTTTGTTTCTAAAAAGCTTGATTTCAAAAACATATTATTTAGAAAGAAAGGATGAGTTTGAAAATGCGTTTCGCAGAACACAAGAACTAATCAAAGAATACAAGCCCACCCATGTATATATTGATCAGAGCATGTCCGAATACTATTTTTTCTTTAGACCTTTTGTCCCAAATATCACCATAGTACATACCAAAGTATACTCAGGAAAGACACGAGGTATTCCTCCGATGACTTCCAGCTTCATTCCCCGAACCGGGATATTATCTAAAATGAAGATAAGCTATTTATGGTTTAAGGAATTGTTTAAACAACGATTTCGAGAAATGATTCTAAAAATCGCTTTTCTTGGAAAGGACGAAACCTTTTTATGGAAAGAACACTGTAAGAAGTACGGAATGGATTGGAAAAAACAAGTGGATCTAAAACATTCCTTAAATAGGGGCATTAAAAGTGTCGAAAACCTTATCCTTCTTCCCAACGAGTTGGAGTTCCCAACATTTAAACTACCCAAACACGTACATTTCTTTGAAAAAGTATCTTCAAAAAATGAAAGTGCCTATTATACCTCCGACTATTTAGACCTAAAAAGGGAATACCTCCTTGGAACCAATTTCAAGGTGATTTATATGGCCTTTGGCACCCTAGCACAAGGTCCAAAGGTTACCAACTTCTTCAATTCAGTAATTTCAATTGTGGAAGAACTTTCAGGAACCATACTTATAATTTCAAAAGGCAATCACACAATGGAGCTAAAAAACGCTGACAATGTATTCACTTTTGATTATCTACCACAACAAGATGTATTGTCCCATACTAATTTGTTCATCACCCATGGTGGATTGGGTTCGGTAAAGGAGGCCTTCCATCACAACGTACCCATGCTAGTTGTCCCTATGAATAAATTTATAGATCAAAATGGTAACGCAGCCCGGGTAAAGGCCAATGGGCTTGGGGATTCCCTTGATATCGATAAGTACTCCGAAACAGAAGTAAAGGAAAAAATAAAAATGTTGTTGCCCAATCCCGAATTCCAAACCGCCATTTAAAAGCAAAGTTAAAAATACAAAATTTCCAAAGTGGTCTATGCTAAAGAAGTTTCCACATTATACCCAACCTGATAGCAAAGACTGTGGCCCAACATGTCTAAAAATTATTGCAAAGCACTATGGCAAAACTGTTTCCTTGCCCCACATCCGGGAAATAAGTGAAACCACACGGTCTGGAAGCAGTTTATTGGACCTAAGTGATGCCGCTGAGCACTTGGGTTTCAAAAGTCTTGGTGTAAAACTTTCCTATAAAGAACTTTTAAAAGCGCCTCTGCCTTGTATCCTACACTGGAACAAGGTTCACTTTGTGGTGCTGTACGGGGCGGAAAGAAGAAAAAAAAATGGAGATATCCTAAAAATCTCCGATCCGGGTTACGGATTATTAAACCACTCTAAAGAAGAATTGTTAAAATCATGGATCGGCAACAACGCCGACGAGAACACCGAGGAAGGCATAGCATTATTGTTAGAGCCTACATCAAAATTTTATGAAAGTGACCTCGCTGATGAACAGGTAAAGCCCTTAGGACTGTTATTCTTAACAAGCTACTTGATAAAATATAAAAGGTTTATCTGGCAGCTGGTCATCGGTCTTTTGGCAGGTAGCCTATTACAGGTTATCTTCCCATTTTTGACCCAAAGTGTAGTAGATGTAGGAATCAAAAACCAAGATATTAATTTTGTCTACCTTATTCTATTTGCGCAGTTGGCCCTGTTTCTAGGAAGGACAGGAGTTGAGGTAATCCGAAGTTGGATATTGTTACATCTCAGTACCCGAATTAATATTTCCTTAGTTTCCGATTTTTTTATCAAGCTAATGAAACTCCCCATATCCTTTTTTGACTCCAGAATGACTGGAGATATACTTCAGCGTATCAATGACCATAGCCGTATTGAGCGCATACTTACCACCTCCTCATTGAATGTCCTGTTTTCCATGATAAATGTAGTGGTATTTGGGTTGGTCCTGGCCTACTATAGTCTCTTGATTTTCGGTATATTTTTAATTGGCAGTATCCTATATTTTGGCTGGATCATAATTTTCCTGAAAAAACGTAGGGATTTAGACTATAAACGGTTTTCACAAATAAGCCAAGAACAAAGTAGGGTGATTGAGTTGATTAATGGGATGCAGACCATAAAACTTCACAACGCCGAGAAAAAGAAACGCTGGGGATGGGAATTCCTGCAGGCCCGCTTGTTCAAAATTTCTATTGAAAGCTTGGCTCTGGAACAATACCAAAGTGTGGGTTCCGGCTTCATTAACGAGCTAAAGAACATTCTAATTACTGTCCTTTCCGCCAAATTGGTCATTGATGGGGAAATCACTCTAGGGATGATGTTGGCCATTTCGTACATTGTCGGTCAGTTGAATTCCCCTATTTCCCAATTGATCAATTTTATTAAAGAAGTTCAGGATGCCAAAATATCATTGGAACGTCTTGGTGAAATACATAACAAGAAAGACGAAGGAAGCGAAATTCTGAACAAAATCAATGATATTCCTGATAATCTTGATTTTCATATAAAGGACCTATCCTTTAGGTACAGAGGTTCTGACAAATTTGTTCTTCAAAAGTTAAATTTACATATTCCGGCCAATAAAATTACCGCAATTGTAGGGGCCAGTGGTAGCGGGAAAACCACCTTGATGAAATTGCTATTGCGGTTTTATGAACCTTCCAAAGGGAAAATAAAATTTGGCACCTATGATATCAGGAATATATCTCAAAAAGTCTGGAGGGACAAGTGCGGCGTTGTCATGCAAGAGGACTATATCTTCAATGATACCATTGCCAATAACATTGCCATAGGAGTAGACCATATTGATAAAAAACGCTTGAAATATGCAGTTGATGTAGCCAATATTGAAGAATACATAGAAGAATTACCGTTATCCTATAATACCAAAATAGGAATGGAGGGTGTAGGGTTAAGTACCGGACAAAAACAAAGATTGCTCATAGCAAGAGCGGTATATAAAGATCCGGACTACCTTTTTTTTGATGAGGCAACCTCGGCGCTTGATGCCAACAATGAGAAGGTAATTATGGAAAAATTGGATCGGTTCTTTAGGAACAAAACCGTTATAGTAATCGCCCATAGGTTAAGTACTGTAAAAAATGCCCATCAAATTGTGGTATTGGACAATGCCAAGATTGTTGAGATTGGAAATCACCAGGATTTGATAAAACAACAAGGGGCATACTTTAATTTAGTGAAAAATCAATTGGAATTGAGCAAATAAATGGGAGATACTTTGGACAACATAAAATTACGGAGCGAAGAAGTTCAGGAGATACTTACACGGGTCCCTCATTGGATGATACGCTGGGGCAATACCTTGTTCCTATCACTTATCATTTTGGTACTGGCCATTTCATGGTTTATAAAGTACCCGGATTTAATAGTATCCCAAGCTATCATTACGACCAAAACCCCTCCCCAAAAGGAATTTGCCATGGTTTCCGCCAAATTTGACTCGATTCACGTTGGTGAATCACAAAAAGTTACAAAGAATACAGTTTTGGCAGTCTTAGAGAACACAGCGAATACAGAAGACGTCTTATACCTACAATCGATAATTGATACCATCAGACTATCAGACCAATCCATTGAGTTTCCCTTTGACAGTCTTCCCATTCTTTTTTTGGGGGATATCAACCAAAGTTTTGCTCTGTTTGAGAACAGCTATTTTCAATACAAATTGAACAAGCGATTAGAACCTTTTTCCAACGAGGCGATTGCCAACAAGATTTCCTTGGCCGAGCTCAAAAAGAGGCTATCTAGTCTGGAAGATCAATATGCTTTGAGCAAATCCGAACTAGCTTTTAAGGAAAGTGATTTGGAACGCCATGAAGGCTTGTACGAAAAGGGAGTTATTTCCCAACAAGAATTTGAAAATAAAAAGTTGGAAGTACTGTCCTCTGAAAGAAATACGAAAACCCTTGGCGCTTCTATTTCACAGATTAGGGAAGCAATCGGAGGGGCTAAAAAAACATCCAAAGAAACCGAGATTTCTAGGACCCGAGAGGAAATTCAATTGTTAAAGACCACCATTCAAGCTTTTAATCAGTTAAAACAGGCCATTAAGAATTGGGAAAACACTTTTGTATTTAAATCGGAAATTGATGGCAAGGTTTCCTTTATGAACTATTGGGACCAGAACCAGTCCGTATTCCAGGGGGATCTTGTTTTCACCATTATACCTTCCAACAATTTGGACTATGTGGCAAAATTAAAAACACCCTCGCAAAATTCTGGCAAAATTAAACTTGGCCAATATGTAAATGTGAAACTCGAAAACTATCCCGAGACCGAATTTGGTATTTTAAGTGGAAAAGTTGAAAATATTTCCTTAACACCAGACAAGGACGGCTTTTATTTAGTGGATGTTTCCTTGCCACAGGAAATGATTACCAGCTATGGCAAGGAAATCGAGTTTAAACAGGAAATGCGGGGGGGTGCCGAGATTATTACAGAAGATTTAAGGCTTCTGGAACGGTTTTTTTATCAGTTAAAAGAGGCCTTCGAAAGATAATATACTTCTAAATTCTACTCTTAACCTAAGTTTTTCCATTTACAAAGAATCAAATGGCTGCTGCATTCGCAAAAGGCCTTCTAAATTTAAGAGCGTCCTTTTTTTGTTTCTTTCGTCGTCTTCTTGCATCTTTGTATGCTGACCGCTTTAGACCTGAACAATAAATATAATGAAGAATTTAATTTCTAGTAATTCCATATTTTTTGGAATTGTACTCCTTATACTTCTCACCTCCTGCGGACAAAAGGACCCTTCCCCTACCCTTTTTACAAAGATTGAACCTGTGCAATCCGGACTTCATTTCAACAATCAACTTGTTGAGAACGATTCTATAAATATCATTGATAACGAATTCGTATACAACGGTGCTGGGGTCGCTTTGGGCGATTTAAATGACGATGGGCTGGATGACATTTTTTTTGCGGGAAACCAGGTGGACAACAAACTGTTCTTAAATAGAGGAAATCTAAAATTTGAAGACATTTCACAAAAGGCGTTAATAGGGAAACCGGATTCTCTTTTTTGGTCTTCCGGGGTTTCAATTGTTGATGTTAATGCTGATGGCAAAAAGGATATCTATGTTTGTAACACCTTTTATAAAGATTCGTTACGCCGAAGAAATCTGCTCTATATAAATCAAGGGACCAACGACAAGGGTATTCCCATATTTAAGGAGATGGGTAAAGCGTATGGTATTGCCGACTATACCTATTCCTCCCACGCACAATTTTTTGATTATGATAATGATGGGGATTTGGATTTATTTATCGGGGTAAATCGGATCGAGGGTATTGATCCCACTGAATTTCGACCCTTAGAAGATGACGGTACATCACTGAGCAGGGACAAACTTTACGAAAACCAATGGAACGATAGTCTTCAACATCCCTATTTTGTGGATATTTCCGAAAAGGCAGGCATCCGTTACCATGGATATAGTCATAGCACCCTGATCAATGATTTTAATGAAGATGGCTGGTTGGACATTTACGTTGCGAATGATTTCTTGAGCAATGACCTAATGTACATAAATAATCAGGATGGCACATTTACCAACCGTGCCGGCGAAGTCTTCCAACATTTTAGTCTTTCCTCTATGGGCAGCGACTTGGCGGATATCGACAATGATGGGCGCATGGACATTTATACCACGGAAATGCAACCTTATTATAATAAACGTAAAAAATTGTTTCAGGGGCCCAGTAGTTACCAAAAGGAGATCTTCACAAAAAAATATGGATACGAAAACCAGTATGCACGTAATACGATGCAATTGAATTTAGGCATCAATCCGGAAACTGGGAATCCCATTTTTGGAGATATGGGGATGTATGCCGGAGTCCAAGAAACGGATTGGAGCTGGGCTCCCCTTTTTGCCGATTTGGACAATGATGGTTGGCAAGACTTATTTATCACAAATGGTTTCCCCAAGGATGTAACAGATCGGGATTTTGGGGATTTTAGGATAACTGCCAGTCGTTTGGTAAGCAAGGAAACCCTGATTGCCGCTATTCCCGAAATAAAAATCCCAAATTTTGTTTTTAAAAATCAGGGAGACCTAGGTTTCGCGGATGTAACTCAAGAATGGGGTTTGAACTTTGGTACATTTTCTAGCGGTGCGGCTTATGGTGATTTGGACAACGACGGTGATCTGGATTTGGTCATAAATAATATTAATGAACCCGTCTTGTTGTTAAGGAATAATTTGGACCAGACAGCTTCAAACAACAATTACCTCCGTATGCAATTAATCGGAAAAAAAGAAAATACAGCAGCTATTGGAGCAGTAGCGGAACTTTATACAAAGGGTATAATTCAAAAGAAGTCTGTCCTATCGGGGCGTGGTTATCTTTCGCAACCAGAAAACATACTGCACTTTGGATTGGGCAATGCTACGGTAGCCGATAGCATCATTATTTATTGGCCCGGTGAAGGCAAGCAGAAGTTAACAAATGTAAAGGTGGATACGCTATTACAGATAACCTATAATACTTCTGCTTTACGAGTAGATGATACAAAAGACAAAATAGGAAAAATTGATTTTCAAGAAGTGTCCAAAAACTATAATCTAGATCATTTGAGTGAGGACCATGATTTTATTGATTTTAATTTTCAGCGCACCCTTCCCCATAAGTTTTCGCAATATGGACCTTCATTGGCTATCGGTGATGTCAACAATGATGGTTTGGAAGATATGTTCGTGGCCGCAAGTAGAAAATTCAAACAGAAATGGTTTTTACAACAGAAGGGCGGTACGTTCAAACAGAGCGAAGTAACCTATAAAAAAGATGCTGAATTGCAAGAGGAAGATGCAGGGACATTACTTTTTGACGCTGATAACGATGGTGACCTAGATCTATACATCGCCCGGGGATGCGGACAATACCCGGCCGGGCATGAATTCTATAAAGATTTACTATTACTCAACAATGGAAAAGGCAACTTTACGGAAAGCGAAGAATCGCTACCGAATATTACTGCAAATTCCTCCGCAGTTAAAGCCGCGGATTATGATAGGGACGGTGACTTAGATTTATTTGTAGGGAGCAGGGTTTTACCTTTTTCCTATCCCATGGCGGATCGTTCTTACATACTGCGAAATGAGAGTACAAAGGGCAATCCAAAATTTGTTGATGCCACCAAGGATGTTTTCCCTGAAACTAATCCCGGATTAATTAGTGATGCCCTTTGGACAGATTTCAATGGTGATTTCTGGCCAGACCTGATTTTGGCCGGAGAATGGATGCCCCTTCGTTTTTTTAAAAATGAAAATGGAAAACTGGTAGAAGTCACAAAGGATACAGGCATAGCTAACAACCTAGGCTGGTGGAACAGCCTTGCGGCAGCGGATCTCGACAACGATGGCGATATGGATTATATAGCCGGAAATTCCGGGAAAAATATATATTTCAAGGGCAGTGCTGAAGAGCCTGTTCGAGTATATGCCAAGGACTTGGATGATAATGGCACTATAGATCCCCTAATTTCCTATTACCTAAGGGATAGCATAGGTACAAGAAAAGAGTACTTATACCATCCCTGGCAAGATGTTACCAAACAATTTGTAGGTATTCGTAAAAAATTCAATTCATTCGGGGCTTTTGGGGAATCTACGCTTCCTGAAATGTTTTCGGATGGACTTTTGGATGATGCCACAGTTTTATCCTTTAACTATATGCAATCCTCTTGGGTAGAAAACCTTGGGAACGGAAAATTTGAAATCCACCCACTGCCTACCGCCGCACAATTGGCTCCTATCTATGGAATAGTACCAAAACACTTGGATGATGATAATTTTGTCGATCTATTGTTAGTAGGTAACGATTATGGGATGGAAGTACAGCAAGGTCCTGCTGATGCTCTTGTTGGCTTAGCCCTTAAAAACACAGGAAAAGGGAGTTTTACTCCCATTGCCTTGGAAAAAAGTCATTTTCTTGTACCCGGAGATGGTAAAAGTTTGGTGACCCTTAATATCGATAACGAGAAAATGCTTGTTGTAGCTTCCCAAAACAATGATTCCTTGCGGGTTTTTGAGCCCAGGCAAAAGTTGTTCAAGAGGTTAGTCCGGTTAGAACCCAACGAGGTAAGGTCCCAAATTAAGTATAAGGACGGTTCCCATAGTGTTCAAGAATTCTACTGGGGCAGTACCTTCCAGTCACAATCCAGCAGAACTTTAACAATCAATACTAATGCTGCAGAAATACGTATTTTTGATGCCCTAGGAAAGGAAACACGGAAAATTGCTTTTTAAAGTAAAGGTTCCTTAGTATTCATTTTTATGCCTGTAATCCCCGTATCGATATTTAACGGTGCGTTTTAAGGGTATATTCATCCCTCCCGTTTGCTCCTGCCAATCATAGATGGCAGAGGCCATCGATTTTACAATTTCCTGCTTGTCCGGATCCGCTATGAGATTATACATTTCATCTGGATCATTTTCCAAATCGTAGAGTTCATTCCTATCCCATATTCCTTGATATTTGATGTACTTATATTTATCGGTACGCATTCCGAATACTGTGGGAGTCATCGGAAAGTCGTATTCCCAATAATATTCGTAAAAAACTTCCTTACGGGAAGGTGCATCCGTATTTCCCGTTAAAATGGGAACAAAGGAAACACCTGGCATATAGTCCGGTTTTTTTACTCCGGCAACATCAAAAATGGTCGGTGCCACATCAATATTCTGTACCATTTGCTTGGGAGTTTTTCCACCTTGGAACAATTCCGGGCAACGTACCAACAATGGAACTTTAACAGATTCTTCATAAAAATGCCGCTTATCGATCAAACCATGCTCCCCCCAGCTAAAACCATTATCCCCCATATAGATTACCAAAGTGGATTCATCCAGGCCTTCTTTTTTCAAGTATTCCATAACAGTGCCAACGCTTTCATCAACTCCCAGTAACGTTTCGCAATAGTCCACCACCATCTCGTGTAAATCTCGGTTGTCATGATACATAAAATCCACTCCATGCCAACTTATACGTTGATCCGCGACCCATTGTGGCCACTTGAGATCTCTATATGCTCCAGTCTTGGTCTGGTCATAGGTTTTGGGCAAGGCAATTTTCTTTCCCTTATACTTTCTCTTGTGACGTCTAGCCGGTTGAAAACCCGCATGTACCGCTTTATGGGATAGATATAGAAAAAACGGTTTCTTTTTATCACGTTTCTCCAGCCAATCCACGGCATGTTCGGTCAACAAATCAGTAATATAAGTCGAATCCTTATAAGCTACTCGATTCCCGTTGATGTTCAAGGTAGGGTTATAATATACCCCCTGTCCGGGAAAGCTCTCCCAATGTGAAAAACCGGGCTGTGGCTCATCCCCATGATCTCCCATATGCCATTTTCCAAAAAACCCGGTCTGATAGCCCGCTTTTTGTAAATGTTGTGGAAAATAGGTAAGGTTTCCGGGATCTGGTGCTTGGTTGTCAACAATGGTATGGGTGTGCGAAAACTGTCCTGTTAAAATGGAAGCTCTACTTGGAGAACATAAGGAAGTAGTTACGAATGCGTTGGGCAAATAGGCACCCTCAGCGGCCAATTTGTCCATGTTGGGTGTTTCCAACCAAGGTACTTTTCCCGTAAAACCCATATAATCATACCTATGGTCATCCGTAAGAATAAAGATTACATTGCGAGGTTTCTTTTTAATTGATTTTTTAGGGTCGATATTAGCAAAGGATACAGCACTATTCAATATCAAGGCCAAAAATAAGCTGCTAAAACAAATTGTTTTTTTCATATGTTCAAATCTATTCAATTTAGTGTTCTATTTCGATTCTTGCTCCAGGAAACCCAGTACATAGGTCATAGGCGCATTCCAATTCAGGCAGATCTCATTACTAGCATAACTGGGTTCTTGATCCGCCCAACTCTTCATTGGTGAAGGATTTTCAGGATAAACCACTCCTCCTACCACATCCTGCAAACGACTGTTGGGCCCACCTGATAACAGACCCGGTACAGGCTCTGCTATACCATCGGCAGCACTTTGCCGATGATGGATAAACATTTGGGTTTTGTCCCCAAAACCTGTAAGGTAGCTAATGCCTATAGCATTATTGCCTAGAATATAATCCATGGCCTACTGTACCCCGAACAAATAATCTGCTTTGTTTTCCAATCTATAGGCCTGGGCCATTATCATAGCAGCATTTAGTACATCACTATTGGATCCCCAATGAAAATCATCAACGGGTTGAAAATAATCCAATTTTTTTGCTTTTTCAACCAACCCATCGGCAGACTCGGTAATTCCATTTTTTAATCTTTGATACAAATCCTGCGGAACCGTTTCCCGATTCTCCAAAAGAGAGAACATTCCTAAAAAACGCATATATGCTGTCCAACTTTCTCCGGGCTTGAATTCAAAATCAATCGAATTTGTCCTTAAATGATCAAGGTAAGAAGAATCTTGTGTGGAAATGAAAAGTTCTGCATCCGCCCAAAACCATTCATCATCAAAGTTGGTATCGCCATACTGTCCCGTTGATACGTCTTTAGGATTTACAAATTCAATTCCAGGATTGTTCAAGGCCCAAGCATACGCCTGCTTTGCAGCCTCTAAACATTTTTCTGCGTATTCGGCATCCATTTTCTTGAAAATGCGATAGCCCTGTGCGGCACATGCAGAAAAATCCAAAGTAGCTGCGGTTCCCTTACCAACAATATAACGCTGACTGGTAGCTTCATGGGGCATTACCATAGGCTCGAACTTCTTTGCCGTAAGCTTATGAAACAATCCACCGTCCACATCCTGCATCGTTAAAAGCCAATCCATCTCATATTTTAATTCATCCAAATAATCGCTGATACCATTACCACTCTCAGGAATATTAAGCTCTTGATCATTTATAGTGTTGGGATATTGCTCCTCCAAAAGAAACAACTGTCCTAAGGGAAAACTACCATTAACCACATATTTATTGTAATCCCCGGCATCGTACCATCCTCCTGGTGAATACAAAAAGTCTTTTGTCTTTCCACTTGAGGGATGAAAAAGCAAACTGTCGTCAGAATGTGCCATTGCTCTATGCCATTTACCGGCATGTTCTTCTCTTAGCGTTATGCTCACTCTCTGGTAATAAAGTCCTTTTATAGAGCCTAAAAAAGCCTCGTCCAATACATTCTCACCTATTTCAAAAGGGTACGAATATCCCACACCCTCAACAAATATCATATAAGTTCCCTCATCTTTTATATTACTAAAATCGGCAATACGTACTGTTTCCCCCGCCAATTTCCAATCCTTGATCTGTGAAAGTTTTCCTGTGAAGGTTACCTCCATCCTATCCTTATCCACTATCTTGAATTCGTCCTTCCCTTCTCCATTGAGAACAGTGGCCCTTTTTATTGCAGCGGGATAGTATCCTGTTTGATTTATTCGAATGTCGCCCGTGAAAGTGTTAGAAAATGGAGGCAAGGATTCAAAACAGGAAACGAAAAGGAAAAATACAGCACAAAGCACAAAAATGGAAAGCCTCATCGCCCAATTGTTTCAGATGAAAGATATTTTTTCAAGATGAAAATAGAGGTAAAATTCCTTAAAACCAATAGGGTTTATATCATACGCTTTACTTTTCTCAAAAAAAAGTAGAAACCTGCAGACCTATCTTCTTAACAACTAAATTATTTTTCCAAATGAACATGATATTTGAAATTTGATTTTAATGAATTTTTAACTTTAATTGTAAGAATATATGCATTATTATATAGTATTTTTAGCTCAAATAACCTTTTAACAGTTAAATCTAAAGAAAAAGAAATTGGGACTTATTCTCAACAAAGAAGTGTTAAATAAGTTAAATCTTACGTACAATTCAGAATTAAATGCGGTGCCGGTTATCCCAATGACCTGTTACAGTCATGTGGTGTAATTGTGCTACTGCTCGTAATACGCAAACGCGGAGCTAAAATAAGGAATGGTGTTAGAAAAGAATGAAGAATTTCCGAATTGGACTTTAGATGGTTTCTCGCAGGCTTTTTATTGTTTAGATAACAGAGTAGAATGAAGTGGCAACCTCCAGGTTTTTTGATGTCAGAGTTTTGAAGATTATTAGAAAATAGACCTTTATCGCAAATTCTCACGTCATGACCGGCACCTATATATGGGAGGTGGTCAAAAAACATTTCGCTTAACTAAATAATCATCAGATGGCTCTGCCCAGGAAATAATCAGTTTCAATTTTTTTTTGCTTTAACCGCTGTGCGAAAAAAGGGTAAGTCTTCACTATCCCCTTTAATCGTCACACTCTTAAGTTTTTACATTAAAGTTTTGAATAAAGAAAATTCAAATATGACGAAAAAACTTAAAATATCATTTTGTACCGTATGTATGAATCGATTGGAGCATTTGAAAAAAACGCTTCCCAAAAACATTGAAGACACGATGACCTACGGTAATTTCGAGTTTGTGGTACTGGATTATAATTCGAAAGATGGTTTGGAAGAATGGATAATGGCCGAGATGTCCCAATATAGGGCTGCAGGCCTATTGATATATGTTAAAACAAGGTTTCCAGAATATTTTCTGAGAAGCCATTCCAAGAACGTAGCCGCCAAACACGCTACAGGAGATATTATTTGTAATGTAGATGCAGACAATTATATCGGGGAAGGGTTCGCGGATTACATCAACCGAGAATTTATGGAACATCAGCATATCTACCTGACGGTTCCAAGAGATTTTGGAAAAAAGGATTGCTATGGAAGAATTTGCGTGTTAAGAGATGATTTTATGGCAATAACGGGTTATGATGAAGATATGACCGACTATGGATTTGAGGATTTTGATTTAGTGAATAGGTTGGAATTACTTGGAAGAAAAGCGCGTTATTTTAGTAATAGTCAATTTCTCCAAGTTTTAAATCATGATGATGTGACCCGTATCGAAAACGAGCACAATATTCACTCCATAAATCAAATTTATCTACGCTATATAAATCATTACAGCTCAGAATTGCTTTATTTATTTAAAACTGGCGTGTTTTACATGGGTATAGTGGTAATAAATCGTTTGGTCAATTCAAAATCAGTTTACAATGTTTTCATAGAAAATAGAAAATTCTCATATCAATTTAGTCTCCAAAACAATTGTTGGGTCAAAGGAAGTTATATCAAGAGTGATGATGGAATCGTTCTAAAAACCTGTAATAAACAAATTTCATTGACTCCAATATCCACTGGGAAAATGCAAAATCGTAGGGGAGAAATATTTTATGAATGTAGTGAGCCGGAAGATTTTCAGACGAGGGTGATGTTTTTCTCACAAATTAACAACCGTATCAAGATGGAGAAAAACAAAGAACAAAAAATAATTAGGGTTAATACTATTTTTGGCGAGATCAACTCAATTAAAAATCGTGCATGAACCGGAAAGTGGATTTAAAGAATAAAAGATCTCTGAGTATCTCCATATTTTGTGACCATACGCAATGGCATAAATTTATTTTAAATTACATTCCCTCCTTCTTGAAAAAAAACACAGGAATCGAGAATTATTTTTTATCAGTAAGCAAAGACCGGGGGAGCCACATACGACTGACAATTGTATCATCAAATGCAGAGGCAACCAGACTAGCTCTAAAAATTGATGCGTATTTCAAAAAGTGTATCACAAAAATTGGAGCCGGTGATACGAAAAACGTAATTTCCGGAAATGGAACTTACCGTGATTTCACACCCAACACCATTCATTATGGAGTTTATGATTTTGATTATACCGAAAGTCGTTTACAAAAAGAGCTAACCACGTTATTGATAACCATATTTCAACATTATAGAGAGCATACAATCCGTAATCTTGTTGAAATATTCATCGAATTATTTTCTATGTCAAGTACATCTCAATGGTTAACAAAAGAATCATCCGTAAAGCTTTTTGAAAGATTATTGGAATCCGAATACAAAAATTTGGACGCAAAGCTATTAACAGAAGTTAAAATAACCAACAAAATAAATTTTGTGGAAAATAAAGAAAGACTTGTTTCATTTATAAATCAGGATACTTATGAATCCAGTGAAATGGAGCCTTTTCAAAAACATTGGTATTATATTATACGTAATTTCAAAAAATGGGACCAGAAAAAAAAAATTAATCAAGAAGAATATTTGATACAAGCTATCTGTAATCTGTTTGATTTTGATAATCGAATAACAGCATATTATTTATTCGTTTCAGCTATTGGAGAGTAACCTCCCTCCACCTTTTTTAGCAAAAGCAATAAGCTATTTGTAATAACCTTACCAAAAAGGCCAAATCAATTCAACAATCACTTTACATATGGCTTTTGAAAAAGCCAATATTTTTAAGGATTTATCAGCAAATTTAATGAAGAACTTGAGGGCAATAATATTTTGGAAATAAGCGTGGAAATGAGTTAAATCATATTTGGAATCAAAATAACGAAACATATATTTCTTTCTTTTTATATACATTAAATATTACAAAATATGTAAGAAAAAATATATATTAATTGCTTATATTTAACTTCCAATAATTTATCAAAGCCTATATACTTTATCGAGGTCAAAGTTTTTTTTAGGAGCGCAAAACTTTTTCTTTAATCTATTATTTGGTACTCTATAAGTTTACAAACCATGGTTAGTATGTCTTATTTAATTCAAAATTTTTAAAATGATACATGATAACACACTAGAAGATCAACTTCAAAAAATTGCAGAGGCTATTCGAGATCATTATGGGAAAGAAAATGACATTGGCGTTTTATCAGGTCTTTCCGGTATGGCCTTATTCTGCTTTTATTATGCTAAGTATCTCGACGATGACTCCTTTTCTGATGTTGGCGTCGAAATCATATCGGATTGTATCAAAAAAATAAATGAAGGCTATTCATACCCTACGTACTGCACGGGTATTGCCGGTTTTGGCTGGGCAGTTCAACATTTAACCAAGGAAGAGTTTTTGTCGTTGGATTGTGATGATTTGCTTGGGCAATTTGATGAATATCTATATACTCAAATGAAATCTGATCTAGCCGTCGGTTACTATGATTATTTACATGGCGCTATAGGGCAAGGCCACTATTTTTTAAGCCGTTACCAAAACACGGAGAATACCGATTTAAAACTTAGGTATAGATCCTATCTTGACGAGTTGATAAAAACCTTGGAAAAACTTTCTATTTCAAATGGGAAAACTTTAAAATGGGAGTCAACTTTAGACGTAAAAAATGGCAGTAGAGGTGTTAATCTAGGTCTTTCCCATGGTATTACCAGTATTCTTAATTTTGCTGCGCGATTATATAAATTTGATGTTTTTAAAGAGTCTACCAGAAAAATCATCATTGGAAGTGCGAACTATATTTTTGATGTAGAGGATAAGCGTCCCGAAAACCTCTCCTTATTTCCTTTTCGGGTAGAAACAGATGCCCCGCTTGAATACAACAGTAGGCTTGCCTGGTGTTATGGTGATTTAGGAATCGGTCTTTCTTTATTATACGCAGCAAATTCTTTAGTCGATGGTTCAATGAAGAACCACGCCCTAGAAATATTAAACCATACCACAAAGAGAAAATCGCCTGATGACACCCAAGTTAAGGATGCGGGTTTTTGTCATGGCTCTTATGGAAACGCACATATTTATCAAAAATTATGGGAAAATACGAAGCATGAATCATTCAAGGAGCTAGTTGATTTTTGGATAGCCGATGGTATTCAAAAAGCAATTTATGAAGATGGCCATGCGGGTTATAAACAATGGAACGTGCCAGTCCAAAGTTGGACACCACGACTATCCCTGCTCGATGGAGTGGCTGGCATCGGCCTTGTAATCATAGATTATCTATCGGAAGAACCTAACTCTTGGGATGAATGTTTAATGATTAGCTAAGAGCTTATGCGTACGAATGAAAGCCCATACCTTCACTTCCCAAAAATCACTTTAAGAACATCTATTCTCAGTTTCGTTTACTACCAAAAGCTTACCGCTGATACTATACTATTATAAGTAAAACCCATAAAGAAGCTTGTTCAAATCCATTTGTTAAAGAAGTATGCTTTAGCATCACCTCCACTTTATTTTGAATAGAGAAATGGACCAAAGAAGAATTTGATAAGAAAAAGAAAAAGTTTAAATCGGTTTGCTATCTGGTTATATGCTTTTACAAGGATTCGAAAAACCAAATGGCCCCAATGAGGCCATTTAAAAACTCAACAGTTTTCTCCAGTAGATCGGTCGAAGATTAGAACCTATTGGAGAAAACTGTTGAAGTCTTATTTTAAAAATGTAAATTTTGCAACAAATACATTCTGAGAATCCTTAACAATCTGATATGGGCGGTGAATTGGTATCGGTACAAAGCATACAAACTGATACCGTTGGATAACCTCCTTGAATTTGCCGCTGAGATGACCTATTCAACTCACTCACTTTGTTCTTGTTTAAACTCAACGAGAGCTCTTTCTTTTTTTTCATAATAGTTCATTTTAAGGTTTAACATCACATTAAATGTAAGAATTTTATTTCTTTTAATTGTAAGTAAATAGTTAAATTAAAACTAAAATATATGATTTACTCCAAGATTTTTAACAATATCAAATTCCGCACAGTAAATAATCGGGGCCGCCTTTTACAAAGACCTATTTTTTTATTGACTTAATTCTATTTCTTGTAGAAACATTTGTTTTATCATTGTTAGTTGAAATAAAGGTTTCCTTTTTGTAAATGGAGGTTATGTGTTTTAAATGTATCAAATCTATTGCGAGCTTTGACACCGCGGACAAAAGCTGGAAAGGGTTCAAGTATTGGGTCTTCAGCAAATTCCCCTGAAAAAACTCGCAGAGAAGAAAAAAATTAAATCGGTTCGCTATCTGGTTATGTGCTTTTACAAGGGTTCGAAAAACCGAATAACCCAAATGAGGTCATTGAAAAACTCAACAGTTTTCTCAAATGGATTCTAACTTTCAATCGATCCACTGTGAAAACTGTTGAAGTCTTATTTTAAAATTGCAAATTTTGTAATAAATATACGAGCCCGACGCCCAAACCATAGGAACTCCAACGGCCAATTTTACAATCAACCACTGGGAGCACTTTACCACCAGGTTAATTATGGGTCTTTAGCAATCACATTTTGAGAAATCCGTACAGTCGTGGGTTGGTCCACAGTTACAGGTTGGACAATTGAACGTATTACAATAACCTCCTTGAATTTGCCGTTGAGATGACCTATTCAACTCACTCACTTTCTTCTTGTTTAAACTCAACGAGAGCTCTTTCTTTTTTTTCATAATAGTATCTTTTAGGATTTAATATTACATTAAATATAAGTATTTACTTACATTTATTATGTAAGTAAAAAGTTAATTTATTGCTAATTTATATGATTTATGTAAGATTTTTATGAACGTCTCATCAAGTTTTGCACCGCAAATAATCAGGCCCGCTTTTTACAAAGACCTATTTTTTATTGATTCAATTAACTTATTAAAGGTATTTCATAAAATGAAACCGCTTTAGTCGAAAACAAGTATAAGAAGTTGGACTAAATGTTGTATTTTAGTATATTTTATGTAAGTTTTATATTACTGTAATGCTAAAAAATATACTAATTGTTGGTGCGGGATTCTCCGGGGCGGTAATCGCTGAAAGGCTATCAAAAACAAAAAAATACAATATTGTCGTTATGGATAAAAGATGCCATATAGGCGGCAATTGCCATACCGAAGTGGACCCGGAAACCAAGATTCTTGTGCACAAATATGGCCCGCACATTTTCAATACAAATAATTTAGATGTTTGGAATTATATACGGACGTTCGGTACGTTTAACAACTTTACCAATCGGATCAAGGTAAATAGCCGTGGCACAATATACTCCTTCCCTATAAACCTACATACCATTAACCAGTTTTTCAATGTTTCTCTTTCCCCGTCCGAGGCCGCTCAATTCATTGATCAAAAAAGAGACAAATCGATTATCGAAGCCAGAAACTTTGAGGAACAAGCCTTGGGCATGATCGGTAGAGATTTGTATGAGGCCTTTATTTACGGTTACACCAAGAAACAATGGGGATGTGACCCCGAACGACTTCCAGCGAGCATTTTAAAAAGATTGCCAGTCCGATTCAACTACAACGATAATTACTACGATAAGATATATCAGGGAATACCCCAAAAAGGATATTCCAATATAATAGAAAACATGCTGGATGACAAGAGTATTCGCGTATTGACCGATACACCATTCGATTCCTCCTTCGATGTATCATCCTTTGATCATGTTTTCTACACTGGGTCAATCGATAGTTTCTTTGACTATAAATACGGAAAATTAGGTTACCGGACCGTCACTTTTGAAGAAGAAAGAACGATTGGGGATTATCAAGGAAACGCCGTAATCAATTATGCCGACCTTGATGTTCCCTATACACGGATTCATGAACATAAACACTTTTCTCAAAAGACCAATTTCAAAAAGACCATTTATTTTAGGGAATTTAGCAAGGAAACCGAAATACACGATGAACCCTATTATCCCAAAAGATTGAAAGACGATAAGGAGGCCCTGGAAAAGTATCAAAAGGATATTGAAAAAAAACAAAACTTCACCTTCCTGGGTCGTTTGGGCACTTACAGGTATATGGATATGGAACTGGTCATTAGCGAGGCCTTAAGGATTTCAAGGAACTTTAAAATATGAAGAAAGAAATAAGTAACGCATATAACGGCATTACGGTAATCATGCCAACCTATAATCAGTCGTCATTTATTGCCGGAGCGATTAAAAGTCTTCAATTACAGACTTTTGAAAAATGGGAACTTCTCATTATCAATGATGGTTCTACTGATAATACCGATCAAGTCATCCACCCTTTTTTAAAAGAAAATAGGATTAAATGCTTTACAAACCCAGAAAACAAAGGACTTGGCGCTTGTTTAAATATAGGTATTGAAAACGCTTCATACTCCTTAATAGGATATTTGCCTTCCGATGACTTGTATTACAAAGATCACTTAAATTCACTCTTTTTGACATTGAAAAAAAATCCAAAAGCAATTTTGGCATGTTCCGGTCTAAAATACTATTCTATAAATACCGATAAAAATAGTATAAGTAAGTTTTCCGAAACCCACGCGGAGAATTTCTATGTCCAACCTGTTCAGGTAGTACATAAAAAAACTCCTGATCGTTGGTCCGATAGAAATCAAATGGTAACCAGTGACCTCTTCGAAATGTTTTGGAAGAAAATTGAAACCCAAGGAGAATGTATTCCAACAAAACAAATTACCTGTGAATGGACTTTTCATGCAAATCAAAGACATAAGAAGATAATGAGCAGTTATGGTGGGAGCATCTATAAATTCAAAGCTTTCTATAACGTAAACCAACCTATTCGATTTCATGATGAATCTACTGGGGAGGTGATAGATGAAAAAAAAGATTTCAGGCCATCTCAAATCATTAAACGAAAATTCTCTGAATCCTCCCTAAAAATACTATTGGTGGGTGAATTGTCATATAATGCCGACCGTATCTGTGCCTTTGAGGATCGAGGACACAAGCTATATGGGCTTTGGATAGAAGAACCCAACCATTACAATGCCATTGGCCCCTTCCCTTTTGGCAATATCGAGGATATTCCCATAAGAGTGTGGAAGAAAAAGGTGAATGAAATACAACCTGATATTATCTATGCTCTCTTAAACTTTCAGGCCGTTCCATTGGCCTATGAAGTTTTGTCCGAAAATACGGAAATACCTTTTATATGGCACTTCAAGGAAGGCCCTTTTTACTGTCGTAGCTCGGGGTTGTGGGAAAAACTAATTCATTTATTGAATCATTCGGACGGACAAATTTTTATTAACCGGGAAACAAGGGAATGGTACACCCAATACATGTTGGGAAAAAGCAAGGATACGAGTTATATTTTGGATGGCGATTTACCGAGTCAGATTTTTTTTTCGGAAGAACGATCAGAATTGCTCTCGGACCAAGACGGGGAGATTCATACGCTATCCTCTGGACGATTGATTGGGCTAGAACCAGAACATTTTAAGGAAATGGCCGATCAAAATATTCATTTACATTTTTATGGCAACAGATATCAAATGGCCTATAGCGATTGGATAAAAGAGGCAAAGGAATTGGCTCCTAACTATTTGCATCTTCACCCCAACTGTTTTCCTGAGAATTGGGTTCAAGAATTCTCCAAATATGATGCCGGATGGCTGCATGTTTTCAAAAGCAGAAATGAGGGAGAAACCGCCAGAGTATCTTGGGACGATTTGAACTACCCTGCTCGAATGTCTACCCTTGCCGCCGCCGGAGTCCCTATGATTCAAAGGGATAATAAAGGTCATATTGCTGCAACTCAATCTTTAATAAGAAAATTGGACTGTGGGGTGTTCTTTAAAGAATTTAGAGATTTGGGGAGCATACTTCGAAACAAAGATAGAATGCAAGAAATCAGGGAAAATATGTGGAAGAAAAGAGATCAATTTTCTTTTGACTATCATGTAGAAGATTTATTGTCCTTCTTTAGAAAAGTAATTGAATCGAAAAAGAGTCGTAACGAATCGACCATAACATATTAAAATAGCCATTAGTCTGCTATGAGTTCGATGGAGGAAATCGGGTTTTTACGTAATGAAAAAGCTTCAAAACAACAATAAATTATACACCCCAAGTAAGGATTACTAAAAAGTAGAAACACTTTTTAAAACTATTGGTCCTTTCGATCTTGCTCCATAAACCAATCGTACAACTCTTCCGTACTATAAGCCTGAATCCATGAATTATGGCCTACCCCTGGATAACGGGTAAACCGGATATCGTATCCCATTTTTTTCAAGGCCTTGACCATGTTCTCCGATTCCGATATAGGAATGGATTTATCTTCCTCTCCATGAAATACCCATATGGGCATTTTTCTATCTATCCAGGAAGCATAGGGCACCGGGGTCATTCCACATACAACGGCCATTGCTGCAAATTTCTTAGGATATTGTACCGCCATTTCCCAAGCGGCACCCCCACCCCGGCTTAACCCGGTTAAATAGATACGGTTTCTATCCACCCGGTTGTTGCCCACAATGGAATCTAGCAATTGATTGACGGCCCGGACATTCCACCATTTTCTTTTATGAGGATTTTGGGGTGCCAATATTAAAAACGGAAACTGCTTTCCTTCCACAATTAGCTTCGGAGGCCCATTCTTTTTTAAGGTCTGTAGACTATCACCAGATTCACCACCACCATGAAGAAACAACAATAATGGAAACTCTTTATTGGGATTGGATTCATAACCTTTGGGGTAATAAAGATAGTAGCTTAATTTCTCCTTGGTTACGATCTCTTGTTCCGAATCTATTAAAAGTGATTTGGACTGGGCCGTGCAATTCTGAAAGCACAACAAACTCAAAACTAAATAAATGCTCTTGTTCAAAACAATCTCTTTGCCGAGTTCAATTTATCAGATTTTCCAAAACAAAAAAGTCCGTTGCCTCATGATCCGGATATCGAAAGATGTCCATATCACCATCCCCATCATAATCAACTGCTTGGCCATTGTATATGCCATTGGTCTCAATTATCATTTTTTCATAATTGGCATAATCACCTTCGTTAATAAAAATAGAAACATCAAAATTCGTTTTGTTCAAATTTACGGCTCTGCCCTTATTGATACCGGCCATGACGTCAAAATCCCCGTCCAGATCAAAGTCATACACCTGTAGCGTATGACATGCCGGAATGCTATCGGCAATGGTTATGTTATTCCAGGAATCACCCAACTTTTGGTAGACCGCCAAGGGATAGCCTGCCCGTTCGGAATGTCCCATATAGATTTCGGATTGTCCATCGCCATCTATATCCCGAATAAAAGTTTTCGTCCCATTTCTGGACCAGTCCCCTTCTTGATTGTTCCATTGTTCATCCAAATTTTCTTCTACCCAAGGTTTTGTCAAATCCGAGCCCGGGTTATAATAAATCATCCCTGTCGCTACAATATCAGGATACCTGTCATTGTTCAAATCCCCCACATCCATACCCTCATGGAGTACTTCATTCTCTATATATTGCACCTTTTGCCAAGTATCGCTGTCTACTTGTTTAAAAATACTCAAGGTATGTTCATCAAACGTAAGAAGTGCGATATCCAACTTGCCATCGGTATCAAAATCAGCAAAGCTTACATCTTTTATGGCATCCGGCACAGTACCAATGGTATGTGGTTTCCAAGTACCATTATCACTTTCATACCAAAAAATTTCGGCTGTGGCACCCGCATCCGCCCATTCACCAGGATGTTTTACCGCAAACACATCCGTATCCCCATCACCGTCTATATCGGCAGCCTCTAAATCACCGCTTGCAAAAAGTCCTCCGGTGGGAGGTTTTTCGGCAATAATATTTAATTCCCAGAGGCCATCCTCTTTCTGTCCTTTGTAGTAGCCCAAATAACCTCCTCCTGAGTTATTATTTATGAAAAGTAAATCGGCAATACCATCCCCGGATATATCGGCCGGGGTATGTGCCCACCAGTACTTGGCGCTGTCCACAATTTTACGCTGTTTAAATGCCAGTTCCTTTTTTGTTTCCGATTCGGTGACAGCTTCCTTCCTTTTTTCTTGCCTACATGATTGGAAAATTCCGGTAATTATTAAAAATCCCGCTAGGAAAACATGGGTGATACCTCTCTTCATTAGCTCTCTGTTTAACGATTATGTTCTTTGATCAATTCGTTTATGTATTCTGAGATTTTTTGGTGACTCCCTTTGTCTGCAGCGGCAAAGTCCTGCATCCCAATGATGAACGAGTTTTTTCCCTCCAACAATGGTGTGGTATTTTCACCACGACCAAAACCAAAGACCGTCATTCCGTCCTTGCTCTTCGCACCTTCCGCGGTATTACCAAGATACGACATCATATCCATATGCTCGTCCTCATCGATCTGCGCCACAAAAAAAGCGGTGTCCAACCCTTCCTTATTAAAGTAGGCCCAACGAAAGTTATTGAAATTAATATCTCCCTTATAAAAATCGGGGATTTCAGAATTTGGTCCGGAAACATCTGTTCCATAGATGGAAATTTCCGGTATAAATGATCCTCCCGGTGTTCCTTCGTACAAAAACCAATAGGGTGTGTTATCCGTTATTAAAACCTCCAAAACGGCGTAGTTCTCAAAAAAAGTCCATTCCCATTCCCATAACCCACTTTTTGTCCTTGTCCTAATTTTGTTTTCCGATACCACTTCCGAAATACATTTATTATGCCCAGGGTGACCTGCCCCTTTATCTTTCTCCGATTTGAACACCAGATTGGGCAACCCCCTGAAAGCGGATGCTGCGGAAGCAGGGTATTGATCCCAGGGTTCTCTTCTGTAACTTACCCAATCATTCCCATAAGCATCCAATATTCTGGAGAATCCTCCTCCAGCTCTATCAAAATAATATGTGGCACCTTTTGTATGTACAATGAAATGTGGTCTACTTTCATACATACTTTGTGATATACCAACATTGTTCTTGACTTGATTTAGGAGATTATAGTTATCCTTATAACCATCTTTCTGAAACGAGTTCTCATTACTGGCGTAATCCAATTTTCCATCGGCATGCTGTAATTTTCCGTAATCTCCCAGGCTATCCGGAACTCTTTGATATTCCTTGGGCAACATTCCCGATTTAGAGGATTTTACGGCATCGTTTCTCCAAACATGCATATATCTGTGCTGGTCCCAACCTGCTCCTATGATGTCCAAATCGCCATCATTGTCCAAGTCCACAAATTGGGTCCCCAAATGATTTTCCTTTCCAGTATCGATTACGGTCTTGGAAAAATTTCCCTTTCCATCATTTTTCCACAATTGTAATTCCAGGTTTTCACCCTTATGTTCTGCAGTGAGTAAATCAATATCCCCATCTTGATCCAGGTCTGTAATATCCAAATTGTTGATGGAGTATTGGGTAACAATCCTGTTGCGCTCCCAATTCATTGAATCCTGTTGTGCAAACCACCAAAAATTGGCATCAGGCTCCAATCCAGGATAGCGTTCCTCCGTTATAACGATATCCGTCTTCCCATCTCCATTTAGGTCAGCTATTTCCACTCTGTCTATGGGATGTTCACTCCGACCCACTATAGTCTCTTTCCATAGTGTTTCAATATTTCCCGGATTTTCATACCAAACCAAAATTTTTGGTTCATCTTCACCATCCGGTCTTCGGCCGGCAGCTATGTCCAAGTCTCCATCTCCATCTATATCTCCTACTCCTATACCTTCATCCGAAGTATTTTCACAAATCATGTTCACTTTCCAATCTATGGCATCGGCATTGGCCTCAGGTATTGAAATGGCATAAATATTTCCATTCCCAGCAATCACAAATTCGGAACGTCCCGTAGTAACCAGATTTGCTTTTTCAAAACCTTGACTATTTACATGGCTCGTAGCAGGTACCTGCCCGATCAAACGTCTTTTATATCGCGTTCCTTCGGTATCAATTGCTTCATACCAATACAGATCAGGCAAAGCCATAGCTATGATATCTCCATAGGGGTCGCCATCAACATCTATATAAAGAATGGCATCTACATTATCATCTAAAACTGTTCGTTTCCAATGCCCCTCCATTCCCTTGCCAGGATTATGATATATATACCTTCCGGATACAATATCAAGATTACCGTCATTGTTTACATCCCCAGCATCCAATCCGAAGTACCGTAACCAATTGGGTTCGTTCCAATCGCCCCACTTTTGTTTTGTACTATCTATTTGGATATAAGTCCATCCATCGAGAATATCTTGCTGGGCCAAGGAGCTCGTAGCAATAATGAAAGTATAAAGGATTAAAATGTACTTTTTAATTTTCATTGGATGGATTCTAATTATGTTACCTTATGTCTTGAGTACTATTTAATCTATATTCTCCCAAAATCGGTGGGAACGTCTTTGCTTATAGAAGGTATTTAAAAAAAAGTATCACAATATCCTATTGAACAAACTCTAGGGATACGGCCAAATACGCCTTATCATTTTTGAACTATTCCGAAAGTTCAAAAAAATGAAAATACTAAAAACTACCTTGGAAGCTTGATATCATTTTATCAAATAAGATACAGAAAAATAAGAATAAAAAAAGGCGGACATTTTTGAAATGTCCGCCTATAGTTAGATTATCGCTTTACCAGAAAATATTATCTGTATAACGTAAAGTGTCCCACATATCGTGTACTTCTGGCATCATTTTGATTTACCACATACCAGTAATCCCCTGTTGGAAGTTCACTGCCCTCATAGGTGCCGTCCCAATTTTTTACTTGATCCAGAATAGCTACCACCCGGCCATATCTATCATAAATCTTGACTTCAATATTAGGGAAGAATTCCCGTCCATTGATTACCCAGAGGTCATTGTTGTTATCCCCATCCGGTGTAAAGAAGTTCGGGATTTCCAACATCCCTGTAAACAAGAATGGAATAGGAACTACGGCCACACAACCATTTTGATCTACCACTCGTACTTCTACAGTGCCGCTTACATTGGTCCTATATATGTTTTCCGTTCCGTATGATTCACCATCGAAAAAGAACTCATATCCGCCAAAACCTCCTTCCGCAGTGGCGGTAATTTCATCGGGTCCAGTTTTTACTGCAGTAAGCGTTAATGGATTATAGGCATCGATGCTGAACTCAACAAAATTGGTACAGCCATTCTCATGATAGATATAGACGGTATGATCTCCAGGGGGTAAATCGCCCCATGTTCTTGCGGCATCAGCTTGGGTAATATCATCTACGTCCAAGGCAAACAATAACCTTGGCAACAAGCTGTTATCCTGCATTTCTACGGTGGCGGTACTATTGGGAAAAATACCCTCACAGCCATATTGCACTATTGGTTCTGCGGTAAGATCCACTCCAATACCAATAGTAAACACGTCCGAAGTATCACACCCATTGGCATCCTGAATGTATAAAGCATACGAAGCACCACCTTGAAGGTTTTGGATGATTCCCCCATCATACGGTGCAAATACCCCGGTACCTGTTTCATTTACAGGGTCTATCATTTCAATCTTGTATTCAAAATAAGGTGTTGGACTTATCAAAGGATCATTAAAGGGTGTACCTCCAACAATATTGAACACTACGGTACCGTCATTGGCCCCGATACAGAGTTCAGGTGTGGTCTGTAAATTACTTATCTGTAGGGTCGGCGGTTCTATTACGGATATGACATCCTTCTCAAAACAACCATTTTCATCCTGAATCAAAATCTCATAATCCCCTACTGCCAATTCATCGAACGTATATATACCAGGAGTAGCTGGATCACTAAAGAATTCATTGAAATTTGGCTCTATGGCAAATTGTATCAGACCTACCCCACCACTGGTTACTTCAATAGTAATGGTTCCATCTTCCTCACCGCTACAGGTAACCGGTGTAGAATCTGCCGTAAATAGTATAGGTTCCGGTCTAACAATTTCAAATGGACCTGCTATGTCGCTACAACTAGCTCCACTGGTTACTGCAATATAATAATCCGTACCTTCGGGTAGACCTTCAAAAGTACCGTTTGCCTGCGGCCCTCTAAATAAAGTTGACGTAGCCGCTGGACTAAAGGCATCTTGGGGATCGCCATTGTACAAATAGAACAAATCGTTACCCACTCCGCCGTTGACAAACGATTCTATCCTACCGTCCAATTCAGAAGCACAGGAAATATCGTCCGGTAAATTAGGCAATAACGTAATACCCGTAGCATCGGTCATGGTAATTCCATTAGAGCGGACGGCCAAACAAGTATTGGCCGCATTCTTTTTACGCACGTCAAATTGATAGGTGATTCCGGCGTCCCCGGGAAAACGCTGTGAAGTACCTGTCATATCTTGATAAGGACCGACTACGACACCATTTTCCACAGGTTGAAATTCATATGTAAATAAGGGGTCGGGATTTTCTATCCTTAATTCTATTTCTCCTTGGCCGCCACAACCCGGCACTCTGGTCTGTACCAACCTAGGTTCTACTGGTGGAGGTGGGCTTACAAAATAGGGAGGTGTCACAAAAATACAATCATAACTGGAAGATACCTCAATAGCGTACCAACCACCACTAATGAAACCACCGCTGGCCCCAATAAAAGTAGGGGAACTCTGTAAACCACTTGTAGAGACTATGTCCGTATTATCATTACTGTTCAAATACAATAACCTATAGTTGTATCCGGCACCAGCTACACCGCCAGTTGCCCCCGCAATAGCCGTAGAAGCATCCCCGGTGCTGGGGTCATAAGCCTCCAAAATAGCATTATTACCGTTAGGGCACACCAGGGCCTGAGGTTCTCGGATACCTGCATCGATTTGCGGAACAATAGGTAGATTGATGTCGAAAGTATCCGTACAATTTTCGACGTCTTGTATTTCTACTCTATAATCGCCACTGGACAGGTTTTGAAAATCACTATTGGCAGAAAAAGGCTCTACCTCTTGATAGCCGGAACCGTCATCTCGTAATAATCGATATTGGTAAGGAGAGGAATCCCAACCTCCGGTCCCTGTAGCCTCTATTCTTCCGGTATTATCATTACAGCTCACGTTACCAATTTCTATAGCGGTAACATCCAAAGCACCGTTTGGTGTACGTATTGTGGCCGAATTACTATCCGAAGAACAGAAAGGCATGGCTATTGAAATTACTTCCACAAAGAAATTTCCACCGGGAAGTCCGGCAATGATTTCGGGATTATCGGCCGTATCTAAAGTTCCCGTAGCCAATATGGTAGTCTTACCCGGATCACTTCCACTGTATACGTTATAGGTATATTGTCCAGTATAGTCGGTCACTTCAATGGAAAGTTCTCCATCGCTTGCACCAAAACAGCTGATGGGTTTCGCCTCCGCGATAAGCACAGTGGGCTCAATAGGTTCATTTACCGTGTGCACAGGCATCGGGTAAGCACAACCTCCTATATTATCCTGAACCTCAAATAAATAATCTCCTGTTGCGGGCAGAAACACATCTACGAAATTATCTCCTGGTGTATTGGTCCATGGTCCAGCAGCAACGGCAGAAATTGCACTTACTGTAAAGTCCGTTGTCCCGATTACCTGAATTCTCACACGTTCATCATCCCTACAGTTTAAGGGGTCTATTTGAATTATTGAGGGAACTACCCCTGTAGGAGGATTAATAGGCGGCAGCGTAAACTCATGCCTACATCCATTGCCATCAATGGCATATACCGTAATATTTTGAACCGAACCGTTATCCACAATCTCAAAAGTAGGAGACGTTTGATAGTTGGAATGTCCAGTAATACTGTATTGATATCCACTTCCGACCGTCCCCGGGTCTACCACGGTAGTTGTTATAGTGGTGGAGCTAAAACGATTTGCGCCCGGTTCACATGCAAAGTCCGGAGCGTTTGCCGTTATGGAAAAAACGGGAGGTTCGTCTATTTGTATGTTTGGCGCCGTCACTGTACAATTTCGGTCAGAAAGGACTACTACATCGTAATTACCTGGCGCAAGTCCCGTAAAGGACCCTGAACCGTTCTGTTGTATAATGGGGGCTGTCGTCCCTGCATTATACAAGGTGTACTCTATGGGACCATCTGCATCGGTTCCAGGTGCCAATATGATATCAATGCTACCATCGTCGGCTCCGTTACAGGATATATCATTTTCCAAAACCGCGCCTATGGCAGGTACTATAGCCTCGTCCAAATTAATGTTATTCACGGTAAAGAAACAGAAGATAGAACCATCAAATACGATATTATCGGTTACCGTAACCTGATAGCTACCGGGCAGCATATTTGTGAAAACCGGATTATTGGTCTGGGAGATATTGACTCCACCGCCCAAATAATCGGTTCCTGTAAGATCGTAATCAAAGTCTCCACTTCCTCCAATTGTAGAAATGGTAATTACGCCATCCGCGGCATTACATGTGGAAAGTGTAGAAAATCCACCTGAAGCCGAGAGAAATTCATAAACGGTTGCAGTACCTTGACTTGTACAGCCATCCGCATCCACAACGTCCACTATATAGTCCCCCGGGGTGCTCACATTGAAGGTGTATTCATACAAGGTACCGCCACCATTCAATACGCCAAATTGGGTATCTCCTCCAAGGGTAAATCTCGGAGTGTCCACTGTAGATGGTACTTGTACAACGATGTCAAACGAGGTGGAAGTAACGTCGCATTGATTTTCTACTATAAACATAGGTGTAGGCAATGCAGGTGATAAGGGGATAATCTCCGCAATGGCGAAAGAAGTACATCCGCTTGAGTCCATAACATAAACATCATAGTTGCCCGCAGGCCCTGTAAATGTCGTAGCTGTGCCAAAATCACCCGGCGTCGGTGTAACCGTGACCGGCATAAAGGCAAATGTGTATGGACCTCCGGCCCCACCACTTCCTTGCACCGTAATTGCGCCATCCGCATTACAGTTGGCGGGGGTAAGGTTTAAAATATCAATGGACGGTAAATTTTGGTCAATAATAACTCCTGTAGCATCCGTACAATTATCCGTTAAATTGGTCACTATAATTTGATAGTCCCCTGGAAGTTGTAAAGTGTTGTCCACAAAGGGATCAGCAACTGTGGTTACAGGGTTGTGGAGATCTATGCGAGTACCGTCGCCATTGTTTAACAATTCAATTCTCAAATCGTCTCCAATAGTAAACCCGGTAACCGTATATATAATCTCACCGTTGCGGTTTACATCACAAAATCCTGGGGTTGAGGTTGCTGTAACATCCAAAGGAGTTGGACCTTCAACTGGTGGTATTTCAACTAAATATACACAATTGGTACCTAAATCAGTTACCTCTACCGTATATGTAACCCCGTACTGTAATCCTGAAAAAGTATGCCTTCTTGGTGGAGAATTGGGCGTTACCGGTGGATTAGGATCATTTTCCAAACGAATTAGGAAATTGGGGCCGACACCTCCAATAATCTCCACTGTATTGCTAAAGCCACTGACATCACAAACTGGAACAACAGGGTCCGGTACCACATCCAGACTGGTCTGAACCACAGTTACCGTATCCGTATCCCTACATCCCAAAGCATCTATGGTTACAACAGTATAGATTCCTGGTGCCAAATTGCCAAAAGTTTCGCTGGTGCTGGATGTTGGGCCAATTCTAGATAGTTCAACCCCAAATTGATCCTGTAAAATATAGGTGAAGTCCGGGGTACCTCCGGCAACACTGGTCACCTGAATGCTTCCTTCCACAGTTCCCAATGAACAGGTTGCCAATGTTGGCGAAACACTTGCATCAGGCGGTGGAGTACCGTCCAGAGGAATAAGAACAGATGCAGGAAGCGTTTCACAGCCTCTGGCATCCCTTACAATATAAGGATACGTATTTCCGGCGATAAGGTTAGAGAAAGTGGTTTGAGACCCAAAAGGTCCGCCATCAAAACTAATTTCATATGGGGGAATTCCACTAGTGGCATCCGGGATTATGGTCACAATTCCATTATTGTTCTGCCCACAACTTGCCGGGGTAACATTAACGGTAGGTGGGTCAATGGAAACCGGTGGATCAAGTATTACAGGTACAGATGAGGCAGTACAAGCACTGTTCGAAGTATTGTTATCGGATACACGAAATATGTAGGTTCCCGGTGTGGTGGTATCGTATAAAAAATTATTGGATGCCAAAGGAATAGGTGCACCAAAACTTACGCCATTATCCGAACTGACTTCATATTGTTTCGGACCTGCTCCAGAGGTGTAACCTCCCGTAACCACTACCCTAATTTGACCCGGTGCCCCCCCACAAGGAATTTCTGTTTCAATGCTCGCATTTACTCTTAATTGCGGATTGATGGTCATACTAACGGTGTCGCTACAATTATTTCCATCTATTACCTCCACGGTATAATTGCCCGGAGCTATTCCCGTAAATACGGGGCTCGCTTGCAAGGGCCCACCATTTATTCTGTATTGATGACTGGCGCCCGGTGCAGATCCTACTGTGGATGTCACGGCAACCGTGGCTCCTGGACCCGGTACATAGCAAAAATCTGAAGCAGCAGGGTCTAATGCCAATGTTGGCGCATCTATCGGGGTGAGGTCAAATTCAAAGGTAGCCGTACAGCCTTCGGAATCTTCTACAATTAAAGTATAAACATCCAGTGGATCCAAAGTATCCGTACCTTGGCCCAGGTTTCCAAAAGTCGGTCCGGATTTTGGTCCTATTGTGGTAGCACCTCCCGGATATATCAAGGTATACCTATTACTACCCCATCCACCCGAAGGGTTGGCCACTACCCGCCCCAAGTTATTGTTGGCGCAGCTCATGGGTGTAATAGTACCTGTCAAGGTCAACAAGCTAGATTCCTGTATATCAAAGGAGGCCGTATCCGTACAACCCGTATCCACATCGGTTACGGTAATCGTATAGGTTCCAGCGCCAGAGGGTGGTAGAATAACCTCTCCGCCGTTCTGTGGTCCTCCTGTAAAGAGTCCACCATTAATATCATAGGTATAGTTATTGCTAAAACCGTCAATCAAGAAGGTGCCAGAACCATCGGTAGCACCATTACATACCCTTAAGTCTCCTCCTGATTTTACTCGGGCCCGAATAGAGCTTATTAGGGCTGGACTAAATCCTTCTTGATAAATACAATTATTGGCATCCGTAATTTGAAAGATGTATGAAGTTGTTGTACTTAAACCGACAAAGGTATCGCTAGCCCCATTATCCAATGTTATTGGACTTATTATGGAATAATTTATTATGGGAGCGTTGCTTGTAGGAACCAATTGAACGTCCGAAGTGCTTGTGGTACAGTTGCTATTACTTTGTACAAAATCCAGATCTGTAGGAGGATCCACATCCAAAATAGTTATCGGGGTAAGCTCTAAACGACATCCCCCCCCATCTTCAATAATAGGGGTATAGGTACCAGGTACTAGACCCGGATAGGAAAGTGTAGCTGAAAAATTCAATCCATCTATACTGAACACATAACCGCTTCCGGAACCTCCAGAAAATGGGCCGACAAAATCGATTTGTCCTCCATTAGTGCCCCCTGAACCATCACATGTACGATCCGAAATTTTGGTCGCCGAACCCACAATTGGGCCTACACCGGTCACTGTAATGCTGTCCGGTGTCCCGTCATCATCCGAATCAATGTCCAAAATACAATCAAATGTACCTTGTTGATAACGTACTTGAGGACTATATGTCCCATCAGGAACCGATAAAACAGGATTGGTCTCCCAAGGATCGCCTGCATCCGCCCTAAAGGATAGATTATACCCATTGGCATCAATAACGTTTATATTTATCCGATTTCCACCATTGGTACAGTCACCATCCACTCCGGTAGCCGTGATATCAGGAGGGTCTAATTCTGCAACATTGGCGGAGGCGTTTATGGTACATCCGTTGCTATCGGTAATAACAAAGTCATAAGTACCCGCTGTACTAACCCTAAATTCAGTTTGGGAATTGTAAGGATAGGGTACTGGGGTAGGCGCAGGTGCAATTCCATTCACCGTAAAGGTATATGGGGGTGAACCTCCGGTTGTACGGACAATAATCGGGATATCCGCAGGGCTACAGCTAGGGTCTGTATTGAAACTTTCATTTACTTCAGTGGAGGCATCCAATGGCGTGAGTCCATTACCAATAACTATAGGATTACCTCCCGTGTCCAAACTCTGTCTTGGTGGATCAATACCATTTAACGGATCGCCGGTACATTGCTGGGTTTCTACCTGTACGATATAGGTACCAAAACCTACGGCAGAAAACGTATAGGGATTGTCCGGTATAAAGGCCGTAAACTCTTGAGCTACACCACTCGAATTGAGCAAGGTATATTTGAAGGGGCCAGGAACATTGTTGGCCGTTACCGTTATGGTACCCGTATCCCCTGCACAAAGGGCATCGGTAAAGGTTACATCGATATCAATATCCAATTGGTCAATAGTGATGGGTTGGTATGGATATTCACATGTATTTGGAGTATTTCTTAATCGAGCCTTTACAATGTAGGTCCCAGGGGTTAAGTTATCAAAAATAGGCCCTTGCCATGGTCCGAACCCACTTCCGTTGTCTATACTGAATTCATAGGCACTGGAAAGATTGGTCACCTGAATTCTTCCCGGCACACCACAGATAAAGTCGTTTTTTACAAAGGCTTGGGTAATGGTACTTTTCTTTACCTTGAAATAATAGCTGGTACCATCGGCAACCACCCTAAACTCTGCCCCTGTTGTTGCCGGAATACTACTTGCCGTCAAATTGAAGGTAGCTCCTGTACCTACTTGAGTATAACATCCCGTATTGGTATTTGGACAATCTTCGTTAATATCCGGTGAACATCCTCCATTTAGGATTTGCCAGGAAACAGAGCCCGGACTTCCGGACAGTGATATTATTCTATCGTCAGAATCCCCACAAAGGTTGAACCTGGCTACGGTTAATCCATTGGTACTACAGCCCACTTCCTCATCCGCCCCTTGGATAATAGTCATAAACATAGGAGGAGCAACTAATTCCCCAGAATTGACATTTTTGGAATTGTAGGAGTCGGAAGTCTTAAGTGTAGAGGTTTTTATCTCGGAATCCCCTGTCTCTGGAGCAGGTTTTTCCAATACGGAGACAACATCACTTATAAAACTATAAACTTTTGTATTTGCTATGGCCGATGTACATACTATTGACAGCGCTATCAATAGTAGGGCATACAGGGTATGCCGTGGTTTTCTTGGGAGCATAGGTTAAGTACAGTTTTGGCAAGAATATGCGTGATTTGGGATCAGAATATTCTTTGGTGTAATTGTTTAAACTTATATTTTCTATTTATCTTTAGACAAAATTGTTACCTTATAATATTTCTTTTAACGTCAAATTATGAAAAATAGTATCGTATACCTGTATTTAATCGTTATAACGCTTAATTTTTCTTGCGCTCAGGATGCTGAAAATCAGGTAAATGACCCTTCCGAAATCCCCTTTACGGCAGAACTTTTAATCGATGGGCTACAGATTCCATGGGGCATGGCATTCCTTCCTGACGGTGGTATGCTGGTGACTGAAAAATCCGGGGAAATAATTCATTTTAAGGATGGAAAAAAGACGGAAATAAAAAACGTCCCAGAGGTCTATCAAAGGGGCCAAGGCGGACTATTGGACATAGAACTTCATCCCGATTATGAAAATAATGGATGGCTATATATCACCTATTCTTCCGAAGAAGGCGAAGATAAGGGAGGGAATACCGCATTGATTAGGTCCAAACTGAGTGATAATGCATTGACCGAAATTGAACTATTATACAAGGCAGGCCCAAATACTACTAAAGGGCAACATTTTGGCTCCCGAATCGCTTTCGATAACGAGGGATATCTTTATTTTTCGGTAGGTGACCGTGGCAACCGCGATGTAAATCCGCAGGATATTAAGAGGGATGGAGGTAAAATCTATCGCTTAAACGATGATGGAAGTATCCCGAACGACAACCCTTTTGTAAACACTGATGGCGCCAAAACAGCAGTTTTTAGTTATGGCCATAGAAACCCGCAAGGCTTGGTCAGGCATCCTGAAACGGGGCAGATTTGGGATAATGAACACGGGCCAAAAGGAGGTGATGAAATCAATACGCTCAAAAAAGGGGCCAACTACGGATGGCCGGTAATAACCTACGGCATAAACTACAGTGGTACTCCAATTACGGATAAAACCGAGATGAAGGGTATGGAACAGCCTGTACATTATTGGGTACCCAGCATAGGGCCTAGCGGTATGGCTTTTGTTACTACGGATAACTATGGAAGTTGGAAAGGGAGTGTTTTGGTAGGTTCCTTGGCCTTCCAATATTTGGAACGATTGGAACTCAACGGCAATAAGGTAGTAAATCGAGAAAAATTAATGGCGGATATAGGCCGTGTTCGGGATGTAAAGCAAGGACCGGACGGGTTGATATATGTTTCCGTTGAGGGTAAGGGAATTTACAAACTGGTGCCTAAGGGTAGTTGATGCTATTCTTATTTTTTAGATAACACTTTTTAGATGTTTAACACCATACCCTTGTTTTCGTGAAATTTTTTCTTTTTATATATTTCGCCACCATTACTGGGCTTGCGATTCTTTTTTTTCAAGATAAAGAGCTGGAAGAAAGTATACAACGGGGGAGTGAAATCTATCAAGACTTTTGTATTACCTGTCACCAAGGAACAGGTGAAGGTGTTGCCAATACTTTCCCACCCTTGGCCGGTTCGGATTACTTATTGACCTACCGGGAAGAAAGCATCCGTGGAATTAAATATGGACAACAGGGCGAACTTATGGTCAATGGTGTTACTTACAACAACACAATGCCGCCAATGGGATTGGAAGAAGAAGAAATTGCCGATGTCATGAATTTTATCCTCAATTCATGGGGCAATGCTTCGGATGAAATGGTTACCCCAACGGAAGTTGAGCTGATTTCAGAGGACTAGTGTAGCACGGCCACTAAGGCCCATAACGATCTATATCTTTAAAAAATCTTTCTTTTAGCTCTCCTCCTCCAACGCCTTTTTTACAGAACCATATTTTTCTAGTAATTCTTTAGCCTTGTCGTAGTCAACTCCTAATCCTTCGGAAACGTATCTGGTACCTCGGTCCACCAACTTGTTGTTACTGAGTTGCATATTTACCATCTTGTTTCCTTTTACCCTTCCAATTTTTATCATCAAAGCAGTTGAAATCATATTCAGGACCAATTTTTGGGATGTACCGCTTTTCATTCGTGTACTTCCCGTAACAAATTCAGGACCCACATTCATTTCAATGGGAATATCAGCTTCTACTGCCAAAGGCGAACCTGGATTATTGGTTATTCCTGCCGTTATGAGACCATTGGCCCGTGCATCCAGGATACCGCCTATAACATAGGGCGTGGTGCCCGAGGCAGCAATACCAACTACAACATCATTCTCGTTAATATCATAGGCCATGAGATCTTTCCAAGCTAGTTGGGTATCATCTTCGGCATGTTCCACTGATTTTCTAATGGCTACATCGCCCCCGGCAATTAGACCAATGACCCGTGTATGGGACATTCCATAGGTTGGAGGAATCTCAGAAGCGTCTAAAATGCCCAATCTACCACTGGTTCCGGCACCAATGTAAAAGAGTCTGCCCCCCTTTAAAAATCTAACAGCCAGTTCGTCTACCAACTTTGTTATCTGGGGAATGGCCAAAGCAACTGCTTCGGCCACTTTTTGGTCCTCTTTGTTCATATTGGTAAGGATGGATGTTGTATCCATTTGTTCCAAGTGGTCGTAATTTGAAGGGGTCTCTGTAATTTTTTTGTAATCCATAGTTCAAAGTATGCGTAAATCGTGGTTTCTAAAAAGGTTCAAAAGATTGTTTTCAGGATCTAATTCCGTAATCATAGTATCAATAGCATTGATATCGCACGTTTTATAGCGATGTTGGGAATTTAGCTTTTCTGAAATGGATAAAAGTACCGTTTTTTTCGAGGACTTTATTACCGCTTTTTTGACTTGGACAATGTCCCAATCGAATTCGGTCAACCCATAAAATGAATCCACATAACCAGTCCCTATAAAACTATAATCCACCCGAATCTCCGATAAATTATGAATTGTACTGGGCCCCACTGAAATTTGGCCATCCTTGGAGATTTCACCACCAATGAAAATAACGGTAGTATTAGGTTTGGAAATCAATTCCATGGCCACAGGCAGACTAAAGGTAAAACAGGTCAACTGGAGCTTGGCCGGTATCAATCGCGCCAATTCCATACAAGTGGTTCCGCCATCGATGAAAATTACACCTCCATCCTTTAGTAGGGCGACCGCTTTCTCTGCAATTTTGATTTTACGATCAAGTGCATAGACATTTGTGCTTCGAGTACTGCTACCAATAAATCCCAAAGAAACAGCCCCACCATGGACCTTTCTTAGCTTATTTTCCGCGTCAAGTTCCTTAACGTCTCTTCGTACGGTATCGATGGAGACATCCAAAATTTCAGCTATATCGGTCAATTGCACTCTGTTGTGCAATTCCACTTCGTTCAATATAGTCCGTTGTCTTTCCTCTTTTAGCATAAAAAGCAGGTACGATTACATTTCAATTGCAAAGATAAGAAATAAAACTATATGCCGTTTTTTACTGTTTTTAGAGGTTATCAAGGTTAAAATATAGTAAATAAAGTATTAAATAATATTAATTATAGCAAAAAACAGCAAAAAAAATAGCAAAATACCGCAGAGATATATTTTATTTATTACCTTTGCGACAATATCAAAATCGCCTGCGAAATTGGGCTATCGTATGAAAAAGGGAAATGAAAAAAACGCGAATAAACAGACTTGAAAAAATCAGCTAAAACCATGATAGAAATCAAAAAAAAGGACATAACCTATAAACCAGCGGGTCAGTTCGAGGAAACACGTTTTGAAAAGATTCACAACGTGATTTTTGAAAGTTCCGACGAAGCTTCCGCGAAGGTAGCGGAGGAAATTGCTGAGTTGATTCGAAAAAAACAATCTAAAGGCAAAGCCTGTGTATTAGGGCTTGCAACGGGGTCTTCCCCGATCCGCGTTTATGATGAACTGGTCCGAATGCATCGAGAAGAAGGCTTAAGCTTTAAAAACGTAATTACCTTTAATTTGGACGAGTATTTGCCCATGGATAAGGAAAATAGGCAGAGCTATTTCCATTTCATGCACGAACAATTGTTTGACCATATAGACATATTGCCAGAAAATATCAACATTCCAGATGGAATGATATCCTCCGAAAGTACCAAAGAATACTGTTTGGCCTATGAACAGAAAATAAGAGAGGCCGGAGGCATTGATTTTCAATTGCTCGGCATCGGCCGAACAGGTCACGTAGGCTTCAACGAACCGGGTTCGCATTATAATTCCGGGACCCGGGTAATTACACTGGACCACATTACACGAGTGGATGCGGCCCCCGCATTTCTAGGTATCGATAATGTACCACGGAAGGCCATTACCATGGGAATTGCCACTGTTAGAAGCGCGCGAAGAATTGTGCTCTTGGCATGGGGCCAAAACAAAGCGGGTATTATAAAAAAAACCATTGAAGGAGAAATATCCCCTCAAGTTCCCGCAACCTATTTACAAGAGCACGAGAACTGCACGTTTGTTTTGGATAAAGCTGCGGGTAGCGAGCTCACTAGAAATAAGACACCTTGGCTAGTGGATGAGTCATTGGATTGGACAGACAATCTCACTGCCAAGGCGGTAGTCTGGTTGTGTAGTACTGTCGACAAATCAATCCTTCACCTTACGGATAAGGACTATAACGATAACGGCATGTCTGGCCTATTGGCCCAAGAGGACTCCTATGACCTGAACATACGTATGTTCAACCGGCTTCAGCATACTATTACCGGCTGGCCAGGGGGCAAACCTGATGCCGATGATACCAAAAGGCCTGAGCGGGCCAAGCCAGCTAAAAAAAGGGTCATCATCTTTAGCCCGCACCCCGATGACGATGTGATTTCCATGGGTGGGACCTTTGATCGATTGGTAGATCAGGGCCATGAGGTGCATGTAGCGTACCAGACTTCCGGCAACATTGCAGTTTCTGACAAGGATGCCTTACGATATGCCGAGATTTCCAAAAGAATATCATCCTCCCATGAGGCACAGACCATTATAGATACCATCAAGTCCAAGAAAGAAAGTAGCGTCGACTCTTTGGAAGTGAGAAATTTGAAAGGTAACATCAGAAGGGGTGAATCCTATGCTGCTACGCGTTATTTAGGCCTGGAAGACTCGAATGTCCATTTTTTAGATTTGCCGTTCTACGAGACGGGAACCATCAAAAAAAATAATTTATCCGAAGAGGATATTAAAATTATGATGGATATCATTAAGACTGTAGAGCCACACCAGATGTATGCGGCAGGGGACTTGGCCGATCCACATGGCACCCATAAAGTTTGTTTGGATGCGGTTTTCGAGGCTATGGCAAGACTAAAATCAGAGCCTTTCATGGAGGATTGCTGGTTATGGCTGTATCGGGGTGCTTGGCATGAATGGGATGTGGACCAAATAGAGATGGCCGTCCCTCTGAGTCCTGATCAAGTGCTCCGGAAACGTAACGCTATATTTTGTCATCAATCGCAGAAGGATGGTGTTATGTTCCAAGGCGAGGACTCCAGAGAGTTTTGGATGCGTGCGGAAGAACGCAATAAAGATACCGCTGCAAAATATAATGCCTTGGGTCTAGCGGATTATGCAGCCATGGAGGCCTTCGTCAGATATAAGCTAGAATAGGACTTGTAGACGTTAGGCCTAAAATTGTTTTTTGTCATTCCGGGTAAAGAGGGATTTCTTTACATGATTAGCCATTTGCAAAAATTCCCGACTATATTCGGAATGACAATTTTATGTATTAAATCTTTCGAAAACCATAATGCCAGGAAAACCATATTTTCTTCTAATTCTAGTATTGGCGACCTCCTGTAGTATCTTCAAACCCATCCCTAAACCTAAAAGGGAGTTCCGCGGTTTTTGGGTCGCAACCGTGGTCAATATAGACTGGCCCAAAAGCGGCAAGGATACCCTAGAAAAACAAAAGGCAGACTACTTGGACATTTTGGAATTTTACCAGAATATGTCCTTCAATGCTGCAATTGTACAAATTAGGGCAGCCGGTGATGCCTTTTATGATTCAGAGCACGCGCCTTGGTCTCGTTTTTTAACAGGCCAGGAAGGTAAAGCCCCCGGTACTGATATATTGGAATGGATGATAGACGAAACCCATAAACGGGGAATGGAATTTCACGCTTGGCTCAACCCATACCGTGCCACTTTTGATCTTAATACTGAAATCCTGAGTCCCATTCATGACTATTATTTGCATCCAGAATGGATGATTAAGTATGGCAAAAAGTTTTATTACGATCCAGGTTTGCCTCAAGTACGCAAACATTTGGTATCTATTATGGAAGAACTAATCACGAACTACGAAATTGATGCAATCCATTTTGATGATTATTTTTATCCCTACAAAGTTAAAGATGAAGTTTTTGGCGATTCCCTATCATATACCTCCAATCACCTTGCCAACCAATCAATGGAAGATTGGCGACGAAGTAACGTAGATTCCCTTGTTAAAAATGTTCACCGGTCCATAAAATCCAAAAAGCCTTGGGTGCAATTTGGTATAAGTCCTTTTGGGGTATGGAAAAACAATTCGACCGACCCTAAAGGCTCGGATACCAAGGCGGGACAAACCACTTACGATGACCTTTATGCAGATCCATTGCTTTGGATGGAAGAAGGCTGGATGGATTATCTGGTTCCCCAGGTGTATTGGAGCATGGATCTGCCAGTTGCATCACATCGCAAGATTGTAGATTGGTGGTCCCATAATACGAAAAACACAAACCTCTACATCGGAAATGGAACATACAAAATCCGAAATAATAGTGATTCCTCTTGGAATCGAAAGAAAGAACTACCCGATCAGTTGAAATTGGCACGTGAAAATGAGGCGGTTGAAGGAAACGTTTTTTTCAGTGCTAAAAGCCTGATGCAAAATAACTCGGACGTAGTTGAATATCTCAAAAAGAAATACTATAACTTGGATGCACTTACTCCAATTTCACCATGGGCAGATAGTACTCGCCAGGATAAAATAAGTATCGTTTCCGTTCTTAATGAGAAGGATGTCATACGGATAAGCCTGGATAACCCTGAAGTATATCCATATGCTTTGTGCTACGCTTCTGGGAAAAAAGTAAAATCGAATTATCCAATAAAAAAGTTGTTGGCCAAGATTTATCTAGGCACTAAAGACCAAATAGAAATCGACAAGAAATGGGTACGCGACAGAAAGCACATCGCGCTCACCTTTCTTGATAAATTTGGTAGGGAAAGCGAACCGATTGTCATACATTTAAACCAAACTGACCCGTATGATTCAAAAAGATAAAAGGGCCTGGGCCTGGGTACCCTTTTTATACTTCACCCAAGGCCTTCCCTATGTCATAGTGGTAACAGTATCTGTAATCATGTACAAGAAACTAGGCATTAGCAATGATGACATTGGCCTGTACACCAGTTTGTTGTATTTACCCTGGGTGCTAAAGCCTTTGTGGAGCCCGTTTGTTGATTTAAAGAGTACCAAACGAAATTGGTTTTTGGCCATGCAATTGGTCATCGCATTGGCACTTTTCGGTGTGGGCCTCAGTTTACCGACCAATTTGTTCTTTGTAACCACCTTAGCCTGTTTTTGGATGGCGGCCTTTGCCTCGGCCACCAATGATATTGCCTCGGACGGTTATTATATGATCGGACTTAGCGAAAAAAAACAGTCCTTTTTTGTAGGTATACGTAGTACTTTTTATCGGCTGGCCATGGTTACTGGCGAAGGACTTATCGTGATTCTGGCCGGTTTTTTGGAAAACCATTATGGGGACAATACCAAGGCATGGAGTATTACCATAACGGCAACTGCTTTCTTAATGCTGGCATTGACCGCTTCCAATTTTTTTGTTGCCCCTAAGTATGAATCTTCTTCTTCCATATCCCTTGACAAACCCAAAGGGTTTTTGGAAGTATTCACATCTTTTTTTAAAAAACCGAATATCGGCATTGCTTTGGCTTTTATACTCACCTATCGCTTGGGAGAGTCACAATTAGTAAAAATGGCCGCTCCCTTCTTACTGGATCCTCCGGAAAAAGGAGGTCTGGGATATTCAACCGAGTTACTCGGTACCATTTTCGGAACGGTTGGCGTAATAATGCTTTCTATAGGTGGAATTTTAGGCGGAATCCTTATTTCGCGAGATGGCTTAAAAAAATGGATGCTTCCTATGGTACTTTCGTTAAACGTTCCAAATATACTGTATGCCATTTTGGCCCAGACCCAAACCGATCATATTGTTGCCGTAACGGCCACTGTGGTGTTTGAGAAATTTGGTTATGGATTTGGTTTTGCAGCCTTCCTTATGTACCTCATCTATATAGCTGAAGGAAAATCCAAGACTTCCCATTATGCAATTGCAACCGGATTTATGGCACTGGGAATGATGCTTCCAGGAATGCTTAGTGGTTATATGCAGAGTTGGTTGGGATATGGTGGGTTCTTTATCTGGGTGGTCCTCGCGGCACTGCCCGCCCTATTTCTATTGCGATATATCAAATATCCTGCAGATTATGGCAAAAAAACGTCTGGAAATGAGTAAGACAAGCATCCAAAAATGGAGTTCCACACCATTCTCACAGGCCGAAAAAATCGGTCAGTTGTTTATGCCTGCAGCTTTCATCAACGATTCGGAAGTCGAAATTCAAAAATTGGAAAAGCTGATTAAGGAGCATGCCATCGGAGGACTTTGTTTTTTCCACAGCCGCGCCAGTGCGGCTACCAATTACGAAGGTAAAAAGGAAGTAATCTATAACAAACGTAGCTTTGATACCCTGAAGCGGCTTATCGATCGGTATCAAAATATAGCAAAATATCCCTTGCTCATTGCCATCGACGCAGAATGGGGGCTTGCCATGCGCATCGAGAATACTCCGCAATACCCATACGCCATTACGCTTGGCGCCATTCAGGATAATAACGATCTCATCTATGAAGTTGGACGAAATATAGCTCGGGATTGTAAAGCAGCAGGCATTCACTGGAATTTGGCCCCTGTAACAGACATAAACAACAATCCAGAAAATCCGGTAATTGGGTATCGCTCGTTTGGGGAGAACAAGGATTCGGTCTTGCAAAAGGCTCTTGCTTACATAAAGGGCTCACAGAGTGAGAGTGTGCTAACCAGTATAAAACATTTTCCAGGCCATGGGGATACCTCCGTTGATTCCCATTTAGGGCTGCCATTAATCGATAAATCGAAACAAGAACTTCTTGAAAATGAGTTGTACCCCTTTCAAAAATTAATTGATGAAGGAGTTGATTCGGTAATGGTGGGTCACCTATCCGTTCCGGCTTTGGCAAATGGCAAACGCATTTCCTCAAGCATATCCAAGGACATCATTAAAGGATTACTTCGGGAAGAAATGGGATTTGATGGAATTGTAATTTCGGATGCGCTAAATATGCATGCAGTTTCCAAAAACTACCCAAAAAAAGGAGAATTGGAATGGTTGGCCTTTGATGCAGGCAATGACGTCCTTTGTTTTGCGGAACATCCAAAAGAGGGAATCGAGACCATCCTAAAAAATGCTACTCACCATCAAATTGAAAAAAGTTTTGAACGTATCTGGGAACTTAAAAAGAAGGTTTTTGCAGTCCAAGAAATGGGTTCAAATTCAGAACTTGAAAACAACAATGAACTCAACACAAAATTGGCCAAGCAAAGTCTTACCCTTTTCAAAGGAACAAGAACTGAAATATCAAAATTCAAGGAGGAAGGTTTTTTAGGTGTTGAAATATCCCGTTCAACGGATAATTTATTTTTTAACGCTATTCAAAAAAGTAAACCATTTGATTCCCGGACTTTCTCCGAAGTCAGCCGGATGGATAGTTCAAAAACCATCGAAACCGAAGAGAATATCCTTTTGGCCCTGTTTCCACCTCAAATTAAGCCGGTCAACAAATTCGGGTTTACGGAGAAAGAACTTCAAATCGTAAACGAACTGATAACTACAAAAAACACCGTACTGTATTTATTTGGCAATCCATATGTTTTAAAACATATGAACTATGAAAATGCAAGTGCCGTAGTAATAGTCTATCAAGATTTAGAGCTGTTTCAAAACGTGGCCGCGCAACATTTTCTGGACAAAATACAAGCAAAGGGGAAACTCCCCATATCCGTCAAAAAGTAATTTTGGTATATGGGAGAAAACAAAGAAGTGATTACATCCTGGAATGAAAATGCGGAAGAATGGATAAGAGTTATTGACGAATCAAAAATTCAGTCGCGCCAGTTCACCAACGCAGCTATTGTCCAAACTCTGCGTGACATTAATGCCTCGAAATTTTTGGACGTCGGTTGTGGTGAAGGATGGTTGACCAGGGAAATTTCAGGAATGGGGAAAACCGCAATTGGAATAGACGCCATACCGGCATTATTGGAGAATGCCCGCAAGAAGGGCCCAGGTACGTATTATTGTATGAGTTATGAAGAAATCATAGCCAAAAAACCAGTTCCGGAAATGCCTTTTGATGTCCTTGTTTTTAATTTTTGTCTGTATGGGAAAGACGGATTGGCCCTTCTTTTAAGTCAATCAAGGAAAATATTGGAGAAAAACGGAAAGATGGTCATACAAACTCTGCACCCTTTTTATTTGCTTCAACAAGGGTTGGAATATAAAAGCCAGTGGATAGATAATGCGTGGAAAGGGCTTCCAGGTAATTTTACAAATGGACACTCCTGGTACGCCCGTACCTTGGAAGATTGGATGTTGGTCATTAATAGGTGCGGAATGAAAGTTATTGGACTGACCGAGGTAACCGATCAAAACAAAAAACCAATATCCATGATTTTAACACTGCAGAAATGAAAAATACGATGTACAGGGTCATAGGTCTCATGTCCGGAACCTCATTGGACGGACTTGACTTGGCCTTTTGCCATATCTATGAACAAGGGGGCTATTGGAAATTTGAAATCAGGGAAACCCAAAGTGTTTCCTATACCACGGAAATGAAATCCAAACTAAAGGATTCCATTCATCTTTCAGCTGAGGAACTCTTGGTATTGCACAATGAGTATGGCACTTGGTTGGGAGAACAAGCTCAATCTTTTATCAATGAGTTTAATCTGGATGTTGATGCAATTGCCAGTCATGGGCATACTACCCATCATAAACCTGAAATGGGACTTACCTTTCAAATAGGCTCCGGGCAACATTTGGCCAATGCCTGTGGTCATCAGGTCATTTGTGATTTTAGGACCAATGATGTGTCCATTGGCGGTCAGGGAGCTCCCCTTGTTCCAATTGGTGACCGGCTTTTTTTTGGGCAATATGACTTTTGTCTGAACTTGGGAGGTATCAGTAATGTTTCCTTTGAAAAAAATGGAAAGCGCATAGCTTATGATATCGGCCAGGCAAACATGATTTTAAACCATATTACACAGAAAATCGGATTGAATTATGATCCGGGGGGGGAAATAGCAGGTAAAGGCGCATTAAACCCTCAGATGCTCCAAGAGCTTAATGCGTTGGAGTACTATGGGCTTCCATATCCTAAATCTACGGGTTATGAATGGTTTATCGAAAAAATTGTCCCTATTGTAGATGCAACTGAAGATAGTATTGAAAATCTTTTGCATACGGCCATTCATCATAACTGCCACCAAATTGCAAATCAGATTCATATGAATAAAACCAAAAAAGACAATACTCTTTTTGTAACCGGAGGCGGTGCCTTGAATACTTTTTTTATTGAAGAATTGCAAGTTCAGTTAGGCAATGATATTGAAGTAGTAATACCTTCAAAAAAACTGGTTGAGTTCAAGGAAGCCCTCGTATTTTCGTTGATGGGTGTGTTGCGGTTAAGAAACGAAACGAATGTATTGGGTTCGGTTACCGGGGCCATGCAGGACTCTTCAAGCGGTGTAGTTTACCTACCTTGTTAGTATATGAAATATACAAATTAAATAGACCCATAAATTTAGTCGCAAATCCTTATATTGATGCACCATATTAAATCAAATTGACTATGAACAAAAAACAGCACAAGGCTTCAGCTTATTGGAAAGAAAATGTAAAATATTTGTTTATTCTACTGTCCATTTGGTTTCTGGTTTCCTACGGCGCAGGAATTTTATTTAAAGATGTGCTCGATAACATCCAAATCGGAGGATTCAAACTCGGTTTTTGGTTCGCACAGCAAGGATCCATTTACATCTTTGTCATCCTCATTTTCGTCTATGTACGATTGATGAATAAATTGGATAAAAAATACGGGTACGATACCTGATCCTAACCAACCTAAACTTTAAAAATTATGAGTGTTCAAGTATGGACGTATGTTTTAGTGGGAATCACATTTGCCCTGTATATTGGTATTGCCATTTGGTCTCGGGCGGGATCTACCAAGGACTTTTATGTCGCCGGAGGCGGTGTATCCCCTCTTGCGAACGGAATGGCCACCGCAGCTGATTGGATGTCCGCAGCATCTTTCATTTCCATGGCCGGGATTATCGCCTTTGCAGGGTATGACGGCTCGGTTTACCTTATGGGATGGACAGGCGGTTACGTACTTCTTGCGCTGCTGCTAGCCCCGTATCTGCGGAAATTTGGAAAATTCACCGTTCCCGACTTTATTGGAGATCGTTACTATTCAAAGACCGCACGTATCGTGGCGGTTATTTGCGCCCTGATCGTCTCCTTTACCTATGTGGCGGGACAAATGCGGGGTGTAGGTGTTGTCTTTTCCCGGTTCTTGGAAGTGGATATTAATACGGGAGTGGTCATAGGGATGGTAATAGTACTCTTTTATGCCGTTTTAGGTGGAATGAAGGGCATTACCTATACCCAAGTTGCGCAATATTGCGTACTAATTTTTGCCTTTATGGTACCCGCCATTTTTATTTCCATTCAAATGACCGGGAACCCGGTTCCCCAATTAGGGATGGGCTCTAAATTGAATGATGGGTCTGGATTATATCTCTTGGAAAAATTGAACGGACTTTCAACCGAATTGGGGTTTGCCGAATATACCGAAGGTAAGAAATCAATTATGGACGTGTTTATGATTACATTGGCTTTGATGGTAGGCACTGCAGGGCTTCCCCATGTTATCGTACGCTTCTTCACTGTAAAACGCGTAAAGGATGCACGAAAATCCGCAGGACTGGCATTACTCCTTATTGCGATTCTATATACTACCGCTCCTGCCGTTTCAGTATTCGCCAAAACAAACCTTATCAATACGGTGAATGAGGAAGAGTACACGAACATGCCGGTTTGGTTCAAGAATTGGGAAGAAACGGGATTATTGACTTTCAACGATAAAAATCAGGATGGAAAGATTCAATATGTCGCTGACAAGAAGGCCAACGAATTGGTCATTGACAATGATATCATGGTCTTGGCCAATCCGGAAATAGCAAATCTCCCAGCTTGGGTAATCGCTCTTGTTGCTGCCGGAGGTCTGGCAGCGGCACTTTCCACGGCAGCAGGATTGCTTTTGGTAATTTCATCCTCAGTTTCCCATGATCTGATCAAAAAGGTTTTTGTCCCCAACATATCCGATAAAGGAGAACTTTGGGCCGCTCGCGGCGCTGCTACCGTTGCGGTGGTAATCGCCGGTTATTTTGGCATTAATCCACCCGGATTTGTTGCCGCAGTAGTGGCCTTGGCCTTTGGCCTGGCAGCCGCCTCTTTCTTCCCTGCCATTGTTTTGGGCATATTTTATAAAAAGATGAACAAAGAAGGAGCAATCGCCGGTATGGTAGTCGGTATTTCTTTAATGTTGTTCTATATGCTCAAATTCAAGTTTGGGATTTTTGACGGAGGAAAAGCTGCAGTACCTGGTCTTGAAAGAGATTGGTGGTTCGGCATTTCTCCGGAAGGTTTTGGAAGTGTGGCCATGGTGGTCAACTTTATCGTCTCTATAGTTATCAATAAGTTTACACCTGAACCCCCACAAGAGGTCCAAGAAATTGTCGAGGATATTAGGATACCCAGCGGTGCCGGAGAAGCGTCCAGTCACTAAATTTTGTTATTTTTAAAAGAAATCTAAAGTACGCATGAGCAATTATCACATTAAACATTTAGAGGAATATTATCAGGTATATCGAAAATCCACACGCAACCCGGAAGGGTTTTGGGAAGAGATCGCGGAAGAACATTTTGTGTGGCGAAAAAAATGGGACAATGTATTGCATTGGGATTTTAAGAAGCCCGAGGTTAAATGGTTTGACGGCGCCAAATTGAACATTACGGAAAACTGTATCGATAGACATTTACCCACCCGAGGTGACAAGACGGCCATTCTTTTTGAGCCCAATGACCCTACCGAAAAACCAGAGCATATTACGTACCGTCAGTTGCATAAAAGGGTCAGCAAAATGGCCTATGTACTCAAAGAAAAAGGTATCCAAAAAGGAGATCGGGTGTGCATCTATCTTCCCATGATACCGGAATTGGCCATCGCGCTCCTGGCCTGCGCGCGCATTGGTGCAATTCATTCCGTAGTATTTGCCGGATTCTCGGCCAACGCCCTTTCCACCCGAATCAACGACTCGGATTGTAAAATGGTCATAACTTCGGATGGTTCTTACCGCGGTGCCAAGACGATAGACCTAAAGGGTATTGTAGATAAGGCTTTGGAGGATTGCCCAAGTGTAGAAACGGTTTTGGTGGTGAAGCGGATTGGAAGTGAAATCCATATGAAAAAAAATCGGGATTATTGGATACAACCCCTTTTGAATGAGGCATATGGCGATTTGGTAGCGGAAATTATGGATGCGGAAGACCCTTTATTTATCCTTTATACTTCAGGCTCCACCGGAAAACCCAAAGGAATGGTACATACTTGTGGTGGTTATATGGTCTATACTGCGTATACCTTCAAAAATATCTTTCAATACAAAGAGGACGATGTGTTTTGGTGCACGGCAGATATTGGTTGGATTACCGGTCACTCTTATATTCTTTATGGGCCCTTGGCCAATGGTGCTACCACGGTTATGTTCGAGGGGGTTCCCTCCTACCCGGATTTTGGCCGCTTTTGGGAAATTGTGGAAAAACACAAAGTGAACCAGTTTTATACCGCTCCAACGGCCATAAGAGCCTTGGCCAAGGAGAATTTGGACTTCGTGGAAAAATACGACTTAAGTAGTCTAAAAGTATTGGGTTCCGTGGGTGAACCCATTAACGAGGAAGCCTGGCACTGGTATAACAACAATGTGGGCAAAAAACATAGTCCTATCGTGGATACTTGGTGGCAGACGGAAACTGGAGGAATCATGATTTCTCCCATTCCCTATGTTACACCAACTACACCGACCTACGCAACGTTACCTTTCATAGGGATACAACCCGCCTTAATGGACGAGGAAGGCAAAGAAATCCAAGGCAATCAGGTAGATGGGAGATTGTGTATTAAATTTCCATGGCCTTCCATGGCACGCACCATTTGGGGAGATCATGACCGTTACCGGGACACCTATTTTTCAGCTTATGAAAATAAGTACTTTACCGGCGATGGGGCCCATAGGGATGCTGTGGGTTATTACCGCATAACCGGTCGGGTAGATGATGTTATCATTGTTTCGGGTCATAACTTGGGAACGGCCCCAATAGAAGATTCCATTAACGAACATCCAGCAGTGGCAGAATCCGCAATTGTGGGCTTCCCCCATGATGTAAAAGGAAACGCCCTCTATGGATATGTAATGCTCAAAGAAACCGGAGAAAGTAGGGACAGGGACAATGTGCGTAAGGAAATCAATCAACAGATTACGGAACAGATTGGTCCTATTGCAAAACTGGACAAGATTCAATTTGTATCCGGCCTTCCCAAAACGCGAAGTGGTAAGATTATGCGACGAATACTGCGCAAGATAGCCAGCAAGGAAACTTCCAATTTGGGAGATACCAGTACACTTTTGAATCCTGAGGTTGTGGACGAGATTATGGAGAATGTACTTTGATTAAAAAGCCATAAACGACTTAGGAAAATTTAGGAACACAAGATGAAGTGTCTTCGACTGCGCTCAGACTGACATTCATCAAATGTTTTCGACTACCTGCCTGACAAAGTTATTCAGATTGGCGTTCAGACGGACAACTAAGTATAGGTCATCGGCTCAATCCCCGCGCAACTATCCCTCGGGGTTTTCGTACCCAAAGCATAATCCCAAGTGAGACCAATCCGCAAATTCCCAAACCTGCGAATAGCGGCCAAACGGAATCCACAACAAAACCACCTATATAGGTAGCGATAGGTATGGCCAGAAGCGTTGAAACGAAACCATTGATTGCGGCGGCTATTCCAGCAATATGTCCTACAGGTTCCATGGCAATGGAACGGAAATTCCCCCATAGAAATCCTAAACAGAAAAATTGAAAGGATAAAAAAGCGACCAGAACGAAAACTCCCGGATTGGGTTTGTTCCAAAAAATGAAAACATAAAGCAGGGCAATGGCACAAAATGCCATGAGTGCCATAAGTGCTAATTTTCGCATGCCGAATCGAATCACCAGAGCCCCATTGAGAAATGTAGCAAGACCGATGGAAATAGCCAGGCCGGCAAAGATATAGGGAAAGGCATCCTTTAGGCCATATTGTGACTCAAATATTTGTTGGGACGCACTTAGGTATACCAAAAATGCACCGGTAACTAAGCCTGATGTAAATGTAAAGGCGATAGTTTCAGGAAATTTTAAAAATTCCTTCAACCCGTCAACAAAAACATGATTGGAGAAAGGGATTTTATATTCGGGCTTTAAGGTTTCCGGTTGACGTTTCCAAAACCATATGGCCACAACCAGGGCAAAAAACAGTTGTATATAGAATATAGCTTCCCACCCAAATGCATCCAGTATCCACTTTCCAATGGCAGGTGCCACTATGGGCACTAAAATAAAAAAGGCCGTAACAAAGGACATTACCCTAGCCATATAATCCCCTTTATAGGTATCGCGAATAATGGATATGGCGATTGTTCTAGGGGCTGAAAGTCCAACGCCTTGCAAGATTCGACCCAAAACCATAATTTCCAACGAAGGGGCCATAACGCAGACTACACTTGCAACGGCGAAAAGGGTAAAACCCATATAAACTACAGGCTTACGACCATAACAATCCGACAATGGGCCAAAAAACAATTGACCGACCCCAAGCCCTAAAAATATCATGGTGATGAGCAACTGGTTGTCCGTTGCATTAAAGCTCTTAATAGACTCACCAATTTCCGAAATGGCCGGTAGTAACGCATCGATGGCCAGGGCCACAATGGACATTAAAGAAGCCATTAAGACCAAAAACTCAAAGTCGGGTTTTTCAGGTTTATTTTGCATTGGGCAAAAGTAGGTATATGCCTTTTATTGTAACTTAAAAAGCATTTGAATTTTCTGTTAAATTGAAAAAAAGGCCCCGAAGGTTTATTACCTCCGGGGCCTCAAATCTCGAAATAAACCATGATTACAAGGGAATATTCCCATGTTTCTTCTTAGGTGATTCCACAATCTTCTTTTCTAACATTGCAAAGGTCTTTATCAATTTTCGTCGGGTATTTTTGGGAAGGATAACCTCATCGATAAAGCCCCGTCTGGCTGCCCTATAAGGGTTGGCGAACTTATCCGCATATTCCGTTTCCTTCTCCGCCAATTTTTTGGCCGGATCATCCGAGGCCATGATTTCCCTTCTAAAAATAATCTCACTGGCACCCTTGGCACCCATAACCGCAATTTCGGCGGTAGGCCAGGCATAGTTGAAATCGGCTCCTATATGCTTGGAATTCATCACATCATAGGCTCCACCATATGCCTTTCGCGTAATAACGGTAACCCTTGGTACAGTGGCCTCACTGAAGGCATAGAGCAATTTTGCTCCATGAACAATGATACCGTTCCACTCCTGATCGGTTCCTGGTAAAAACCCTGGAACATCTTCCAACACCAACATCGGAATATTAAAAGAGTCACAGAAGCGAACAAAACGTGCTGCCTTTCGAGAACTCTTAACACCTAGAACACCAGCAAGGAACATCGGCTGATTCGCAATGATTCCGATACTACGACCACCCAATCTGGCAAAACCTACGATGATGTTCTCCGCATAATCCTTATGGATTTCATAGAACGAATCCTCATCGATGATACCATTGATCACATCGTGCATGTCATAAGGTTTGTTGGGATTGTCCGGAATAATGTCCGTGAGCACATCACGAACTTCATCCCTCAAATCGAACGGTAACTTTTCCGGGATTTCCTTATTGCTTTGGGGTAGATAGCTCAACAACTTCTTTACGTCTTCCAAACAGGCTACATCGTTAGTTGAGGTTTTATGGGCCACTCCGGATTTCATGGCATGGGTGGTAGCCCCTCCCAGTTCCTCCGCGGTCACCTCTTCGTTGGTCACCGTTTTTACCACATTGGGCCCGGTAACGAACATATAACTTGTCTGTTCTACCATAATCGTAAAGTCCGTCATGGCCGGAGAATACACAGCACCTCCAGCACAGGGACCCATAATTGCGGAAATCTGGGGTACCACGCCCGAGGCTTGGACATTCCTAAAGAAAATATCCGCATATCCGCCTAGGGATTTTACACCTTCCTGAATCCGGGCCCCGCCGGAATCATTAAGTCCTATAACGGGAGCTCCTACTTTCATGGCAAGGTCCATCACCTTACATATTTTTTCTGCGTGGGTTTCGGACAAAGCCCCGCCGAAAACAGTAAAATCCTGAGCATAAACGTACACCAATCGTCCATTAATGGTTCCGTATCCAGTAACTACCCCATCGCCAAAATAAATCTCCTTGTCCATTCCGAAATCTGTGGTACGGTGCGTTACCAAAACTCCTGTCTCCTCAAACGACCCTTCGTCCAATAGATAGTTTATCCGCTCCCTTGCTGTCAGCTTTTTCTTTTGGTGTTGTTTATCTATCCGTTTTTGGCCACCACCCAAATGTGCGAGGGCCACTCTTTCTTTCAACTTTTCCAATTTTGGATCCATATTCTAGTTTATTGGTGTTCTTAGTAGTTTTTGATCTTCCTTATATTGTTTCAATGCCATGATCGCTGCAATCTTGGCCTCTTCCTCGGTACTTTCCTTCAATGCCTCTGGCGAATAGTAATTCTTTACAAAGTGTGTATCGAAGTTTCCTGAACGGAAGGCCTCATGTTCACAAACATATTTCCCGAAAGGCAGCGTGGTCTGCACCCCTTCAATATGATAGTCCTCAATGGCCTTGATCATAAGCTGAATGGCCTCCTCTCGATTTTTACCATAGGTTATCAATTTGGAAAGCATGGGGTCATAATAAATGGGAACATCCATTCCCTCCTCAAAACCATTATCCACGCGAACTCCTTCTCCTGTTGGTAATTTATAGGTTTCCAGAGTACCTACGCTAGGCAGGAAGTCGTTTAACGGGTCTTCAGCATATACCCTAAGTTCCAGGGCATGCCCATGTATCTCAAGGTCTTCCTGTTTTATCTGAAGTGCTTCGCCCCGGGCAATATCGATCTGCAATTCTACCAAATCCACACCTGCAATAATTTCACTTACGGGATGCTCTACCTGTAAGCGTGTATTCATTTCCAGAAAGTAGAAGTTGTGGTCGGCGTCCATAAGGAATTCCACGGTTCCTGCACCAAGGTAATCACATGCCTTGGCTACCTTAACGGCAGCATCCCCCATTTCTGCCCTTAATTCCGGGGTCAAGATGGATGAAGGAGCTTCCTCTACCACTTTCTGATGCCGACGCTGTATACTACACTCCCTTTCAAAGAAATGTAGGATATTGCCATGACTGTCCGCCATCACCTGAATTTCCACGTGTCTGGGCGAGGTTACATACTTCTCAATAAATACGGAACCGTCCCCAAAAGCCGAAGTCGCTTCACTAATGGCCCTATTCATCTGCGATTCTAAGTCTTTTTCCTTCTCAACAATACGCATACCTTTTCCGCCTCCCCCGGCTGATGCCTTTATTAAAATGGGAAAACCGATTTCCTTGGCAATTTCCTTGGCCTTTTGGACATCTGTTATAGCTTCGTCTATACCTGGGACCATGGGAATATTATACTGCTTTACCGCCTCTTTGGCAGCCAACTTACTTCCCATAACCCGAATAGCCTTGGATTTGGGGCCAATGAAAACAAGATCGTTCTTCTCTACCGCCTCCGCAAAATCAGCATTTTCACTCAAAAATCCATACCCGGGATGAATACCGTCTACACCCAAACTTTTTGCCACCTCAATGATCTTGTCACCTCTAAGATAGGATTGATTGGAAGGTGCTTCCCCAATACAAACAGCCTCATCGGCAAACCGGACGTGAGGTGCGTTTCGGTCCACAACGGAATAAACGGCCACAGTCTTAATACCCATTTTCTGGGCTGTTTTCATGACTCTGATCGCAATCTCTCCTCTATTTGCTACTAATATTTTTTTCATATTATTCAAATTCAATAAGTAAATGTTTCTTCTCTACCGCATCTCCTTGTTTAACCCCAATGGATTTGATTACACCGTTCCTAGGAGAGGTAATCACATTCTCCATTTTCATGGCTTCCAAAATTAAAAGCTGGTCGTCCTCATTTACTTCCTGACCTTCCTTTACACTTATTTCCAAGATTAAACCGGGCATAGGTGCCTCAATAGAACCAATATCCTTGGCCGACGATAAGGAAAACCCCATATCATTGATCAAAAGATCTAATGCATCAGCTATGTTAACAGCATATGAATTGTTATTCACTTTTATTTCATATGTTTTTTGATTGAAGTCGGAGTCTACAATTTCGACTGAAAAAGGTCTGTTCCCCTGAAGAATATGATACTGGGTCCCAGAGGTACGAAGGGCATCTACTTTTTGGATATCCCCATCGGCTAGGTCAAACGTAAGATTCTCGTTTACCGTTACCTTAAATACATTGTCCATAGGCATGGTCATTTAAAGTTTAATTTTCCGTTAATTTATGTTTCAAATCAAAAATTCTTAAGTTAACCAATTCTTTTTTTTTCTTTCCCAACTATCAATAATACCCAGCGGCCTCCCATAACGCCCAATCGGCACTTCACATTCTGGAACAAAAGTATCCTGAAAAAACACTTGGGAATATGAAATTTATCATGTTTTTATACAAAAGAAGGTACTAATCTTGTACCCGTAAAAGACCACGGGAAATAGTTGCTTTAGCGCCAAATCCGTATTTTTGGATTAAAACCAAAGCGTATGTTGATTATTGGAATTGCAGGGGGTACCGGATGTGGTAAGACTACGGTGGTAAATCAAATAGTTGATGAACTTCCTCCAGGAGAAGTGGGTATTATTTCTCAGGACTCCTATTATCGAGACCTTTCACATTTGGATATCGAAGAGAGGAAGAAAACCAATTTTGACCACCCACAGTCCATAGATTTCGCACTATTGGAGGAACATCTAAAATTGTTGAGTTCAGGACATTCCATTGAACAACCGGTCTATTCCTTCCTGGAGTGCAACAGAACAACGGATACGGTCACGGTAAACCCCAGCGAGGTACTCATTGTTGAGGGTATTCTAATATTGACAAATGCATTGATCCGAGAGATGTTCGATATAAAGATTTTTGTACATGCCGATTCCGATGAAAGATTGATTCGTAGACTAAAGCGGGACGTTAACGAAAGGGGATGGGACCTCAACGAGACCTTGAACAATTATCAGACTACCATAAAACCGATGCACGACCAGTTCATAGAACCCACAAAGGAATATGCAGATATCATTATACCCAATAACACCTATAATACGGTGGCCGTGGATATTGTTCGCACCATCATTAACCAAAAACTAGCTTAGTATCATGGGTCTAAAAGAACTTAAGAAGAAAAAATGGTTCGGAGTGCTAACCAACATTTACGTCTTGGTGCTTACGGTATTCGTGATATGGATGTTGTTTTTTGATACCAATTCACTCTTGATCCATATGGAGCTGAAAAAACAAATTAAAAAATTGGAAAAGCAACAGGAGTTTTTGAGGGAGGAGATTGCGAAGGACAAAAAGGTTATAGAGAAACTGTCCGACCCTAAAGAGTTGGAAAAATTTGCACGTGAGCAATACTATCTCAAAAAGAAAAATGAAGAAATCTATCTCATAGAGTATGAAGATAGCCTTAAAACCAATAAAGATGAGTAACGTAAATTTGTTCGATGAGTTTGACCCCGTGTCAGCCAAGGCTTGGAAACAAAAAATCCAAGTGGATCTTAAAGGTGCGGATTACAACGAAGCTTTGATTTGGAAATCCCCCGAGGGTATTGATGTAAAACCGTTTTACCATTCCGAGGATGTTGAAGGGGTCCTCTCCAACATCTCGAAATCTCCCAAAAAATGGTATGTGACCCAAAGTCTTTATGCCCAAGATTCAAAACGTGCGAACAAGAAAGCAATAGAAGCCCTGAAAAGGGGTGCGGAAAGTCTTTTGATAGTCATACCCTCGGAGACTATTTCCATTAACGATCTACTGACCAATATTGATTTAGAATCAGTTCCTATTCATTTTGAGTTTAATTTTCTATCATCCGAATATTTAAAGTCCCTTGTGGACTATATCGGTGATAAAAAGACAGAGGTTTTTCTTAACCTGGATATTGTGGGAAATCTGGCAAGAACCGGAAATTGGTATCATTCTATGGACAAGGATTACCAGATAGTAAAGGAAATCCATGATTACGCCCAAGGAAATCCCTCCATTTGTATTCTAGGAACCGACGTTTCCTTATATCAAAATGCCGGGGCCAATAAAGTACAACAATTGGCCTATGCCCTTGCACAGGCCAATGAATACCTTAATTTTTTCAAGGAATTGGATAAAGAGGTAGCCACCATTGCTTTCAAGGTTACTGTAGGCACCAATTATTTCTTTGAAATAGCAAAATTACGGGCGCTTAGATTGCTTTGGGAAACTTTGGCCCAAGAATATGGAGTAGAAACCGATTGCCACATTCTGGCCATTCCCACCAAAAGAAACAAAACGCTATACGACTACAATGTAAATATGCTCCGTACCACAACGGAAAGTATGTCGGCCATTTTAGGAGGTTCCGATTCGGTATGTAACCTTTCCTATGACTCCATTTTCCATAAAGACAATGAATTTGGAGAACGGATAGCCAGGAATCAATTGTTGATTCTGAAGGGTGAAAGCTATTTTGAGAAAGTAGCCAACCCCGCTGATGGTGCCTACTATATTGAAAGCTTGACCCATCAATTGGCAGAAAAGGCACTGGAGCTCTTTAAATCCATCGAAGCCGGGGGAGGATTTCTAAAACAACTAAAAGAACATGTAATTCAAAAAAAGGTAAAGGAAAGTGCGGAAAAAGAACAATTGCTCTTTGACGAAGGAAAGGAGGTGCTGTTGGGTACTAACAAGTATAAGAACGATCAAGACCATATGAAAGAGGCCTTGGAACTCTACCCCTTTTTAAAGAAGGACAAACGTAAAACCTTGATAGAGCCTATTTTGGAAAAACGTTTGGCGGAATCCCTTGAACAAAAAAGATTAGGTGATGAATAGAAAAGAAGTGGGGCATTTGGAGTTGAAGCAAAATCCAATGTCGGAAAAGAAAACCCAAAATAGTGATGTTTTTGATACAGCGGAACATATTCCTTTAAAACCAATATATAATAAAAAGGAAATTGAAAGCTTACAACACCTAGATTTTGTAGCGGGCATTGCCCCTAACCTAAGGGGGCCATATTCTACCATGTATGTGAGAAGACCCTGGACCATACGGCAGTATGCCGGATTTTCCACTGCGGAGGAGAGCAATGCCTTTTACAGAAGGAATTTGGCTGCGGGCCAAAAAGGATTATCCGTTGCCTTTGACCTTCCCACCCACAGAGGTTATGATAGTGACCATGAACGTGTTGTTGGCGACGTAGGTAAAGCTGGAGTGGCCATAGATTCGGTGGAGGACATGAAAATTCTTTTTGATGCTATTCCCTTGGACAAAATGTCCGTTTCAATGACCATGAACGGGGCGGTACTTCCCATCATGGCCTTTTATATTGTTGCTGCTGAAGAACAAGGCGCAGCACCGGAACAATTGGCGGGTACCATACAAAATGATATCCTAAAGGAGTTCATGGTACGGAACACCTATATTTACCCCCCTACTCCTTCTATGCAGATCATCGCCGATATTTTTGAGTACACCAGTAAATATATGCCCCGATTCAATAGCATAAGTATTTCCGGATATCATATGCAGGAAGCTGGAGCTACTGCGGATATTGAATTGGCCTATACTTTGGCTGATGGCTTAGAATATATTAGGACCGGACTAAAAGCGGGTCTGGGCATTGATCAATTTGCCCCAAGGCTTTCGTTCTTTTGGGCCATAGGCATGAACCATTTTATGGAAATAGCCAAAATGAGGGCCGGCCGCATGCTGTGGGCCAAGCTGGTAAAACAATTCAATCCTCAGAGCGCAAAATCCCTGGCACTTCGTACGCACTGTCAGACCAGTGGATGGAGCCTTACGGAGCAAGATCCCTTTAACAATGTGGCCCGTACGGCCATTGAGGCAGCAGCAGCAGCATTTGGAGGTACCCAAAGCCTACATACCAATGCCTTGGACGAGGCAATTGCCCTCCCTACGGATTTTTCCGCGCGCATCGCAAGGAACACTCAAATCTTTTTGCAGGAAGAAACCAAAATCACAAAGACTGTGGACCCTTGGGGCGGAAGTTATTATGTAGAAAGCCTTACCCATGATTTGGCACATAAGGCATGGAAGTTGATCGAGGAAATAGAAGAATTGGGCGGAATGACCAAAGCCATTGAGGCGGGTATTCCAAAAATGCGCATAGAACAAGCAGCGGCCAGAAAACAAGCACGTATTGATGGAGGGCAGGATATTATCGTAGGTACCAATAAATATCAGCTCGAAGAAGAAGATCCCTTACAGATTTTGGAAGTCGATAATGCCGAGGTACGACGACAGCAAATAGAACGTTTGGAATCACTTAAAAAAGATAGGGATGCCCAGACAGTAAAAAAGGTACTTCAAAAATTGACGGAAGCGGCCAAAAGAAAATCCGATTCCCAGGGAACCTCCAACGAAGATAATTTGTTGGCCTTGGCAGTAGAAGCGGCGAGGGCCAGAACTACATTAGGGGAGATCAGTGATGCTTTGGAAACGGCATTCGGGCGATATAAAGCAAAAATTCAAACATTTACCGGTGTGTATTCAAAGGAGATAAAAGACGACGAGAGTTTCAAAAAGGCCAGGGAAATGGCCGATACATTTGCAGAAAAGGATGGTAGGAGACCACGTATTATGATTGCCAAGATGGGACAGGACGGCCATGATCGGGGAGCAAAGGTGGTCGCTACCGGTTATGCCGATTTAGGATTTGACGTGGACATTGGCCCCCTTTTCCAAACTCCAGCAGAAGCGGCCAAACAGGCTGTTGAGAATGACGTACATGTTTTAGGGGTTTCCTCCTTGGCGGCCGGTCATAAAACCTTGGTGCCACAGGTTTTGGAAGAGCTCAAAAGTCATGGCAGGGAAGATATTATGGTAATTGTAGGTGGGGTAATTCCACATCAGGATTACGAATTTTTATTCGATGCCGGAGCAGTAGCCGTTTTTGGTCCAGGTACCAAAATTAGTGATGCGGCCATTCAGATTCTGGAGATATTGCTGGACTAAATGTCAAAGTCGAATAAGGTTGGACACATAAATTAACAGGATTGACCCTATTTAACCAACTTTAACGCAAAGCGCTCTAGTTATTCACCTTGTGTTAACAAAATACATTTTCTGGTCGATGAAATAATCGTATTTTTAACCCCTAACTTATGATGATATAATGGGGAAGATTATTGCTATTGCCAATCAGAAAGGCGGAGTTGGGAAAACCACTACAACGGTTAATTTAGCGGCTTCATTGGGGGTTCTGGAGAAAAAGGTCTTGCTTATTGATGCGGATCCGCAAGCCAATGCCACATCCGGATTGGGAATTGAGGTAGAATCAGTGGATTTGGGTACCTATCAACTTTTGGAACATACAAAAAATGCTACCGAAACCATTTTGGAGACTTCTTCGCCCAATGTGGATTTAATCCCTGCCCATATCGATTTGGTAGCCATTGAAATTGAATTGGTCGATAAGGAAGACCGGGAATACATGCTCAAAAAAGCAATTGCCGAGCTAAAAAACACCTATGACTATATTCTAATCGATTGTGCCCCTTCCTTGGGCTTATTGACCCTAAATGCTTTAACGGCAGCCGATTCCGTAATCATTCCAATTCAATGCGAATATTTTGCATTGGAAGGTCTTGGGAAATTGCTGAATACCATTAAAAGCGTACAAAGAATACATAATCCTGATTTGGATATCGAAGGGATGCTGCTTACCATGTACGATTCTAGATTGCGCCTATCCAATCAAGTAGTAGAGGAAGTAAGAAAACATTTTGCAGACATGGTCTTTGATACGATAATACAGCGCAACGTTAGGCTCAGTGAGGCGCCTAGCTATGGTGAGAGTATTATTAAATACGATGCCAGTAGCAAAGGTGCGGCCAACTATCTTAACATGGCCAATGAACTGGTGAAGAAAAATATGGAGACTGTATAATGGCGAAAGCAACAAAAAAACAAGCTCTTGGAAGGGGGTTGTCCGCTCTGCTGAAAGATCCCGAAAATGACATACAATCGGCATCTGACAAAAATGCGGATAAGGTTGTTGGTAATATCGTGGAATTGGATGTGGATGCCATTGCTGTAAATCCTTTTCAGCCACGATCTAATTTTAATGATGATTCATTAAACGAGTTGGCCACATCTATAAAGGAATTAGGAGTTATACAACCCATTACCGTCCGCAAATCAGGATTCAATTCCTATCAATTGGTTTCCGGGGAGCGACGATTAAGGGCGTCTAAAATGATAGGTCTGGCCACCATTCCAGCGTACATCCGTATCGCAAACGACCAAGAGTCCCTGGAAATGGCATTGGTCGAGAATATACAACGCCAAGACCTAGACCCCATTGAGATTGCCCTGTCCTATCAAAGATTGATCGATGAGATTGAATTGACCCAAGAAAGGTTAAGTGATAGGGTAGGAAAAAAACGTTCCACCATTACCAATTATTTACGCCTTTTACGACTGGATCCCATAATCCAAACTGGAATTCGTGATGGGTTTGTGAGTATGGGCCATGGTAGGGCATTGGTGAATATTGATATAAAGGAAGATCAGATTTCCTTGTATGAAAAAATAGTTTCCAAAAACCTATCGGTCAGGGACACGGAAAAGGCTGTGAAAGCTTATCATAAAGCCAATAGCGTTGGTAACGACCTGGTTAAAAGGCCTAGCGAAAAACCGGACTTCGCAAAAAATCTCACCGAGGAGCTCACCAGTCACCTATCTACAAAAGTTGTCATCAATGCCTCAAAATCCGGCAAGGGAAAAATTATCATTCCTTTTCATACCAAAGAAGAACTTGATCGGCTTAAAAAATTGATTCTTGTTGAATAGAACCCTCATAATAGCCATTTGTTTTGCTCTTGCCGCAACAATAGGTTCCGCACAAGAAAAGAAACCCCAGAATCAAGAAGTAGATTCCTTGAAAATGAATTTAGAAGAGGAAGGGGTTATGGTTGTAGACACCCTGGTTACCAAAAAAAAACGTATAAATCCACTGGCTCCCAGTAAAGCCGCGTTTTACTCCGCAGTATTACCGGGACTTGGTCAAATTTACAATAAAAGGTATTGGAAGGTCCCTATTGTATATGCCGCTATCGGAACCGGTATTTATGCCTATACCTTCAACGATGGTCGTTACAATCGTTTCAGGGACGCTTTTAAAAGGAGAAGGGCCGGTTTCACCGATGATGAGTTTTATGATTTGGATGGAAGCGGGATAGACCCAGGAAATCCGGATTTTTCCGATGATGCCCTTGAGGATGCTCAGGAAAGATTTCAACGGGACAGGGATCTGGCCCTTTTGATAACTATTCTTTTATATGCCCTTAATGTTGTGGATGCCAATGTAGATGCGCATTTAAAGCAATACAATATTGATGATGATTTAAGTTTTAATTTGGACATACAACCTTATATCGATTTAAATCCAATTACCACCGATCCCAATTATGGGTTGGCATTAACCATTAAGTTTTAGCGCATGAAAATTGCATTGTTCGGATATGGAAAAATGGGCAAGATGATAGAACGCACTGCTCTTGGAAGAGGACATGTCATTAGTACCAAAGTGGATATAGGAACTACCAATATCGACTTTTCCGATATGGATGTGGCTATAGACTTTAGCACGCCAGACGCTGCCCTTGGCAATATAAGCAGTTGTTTGGAACATGGGATTCCTATTATTTCGGGTACCACGGGTTGGTTAAAGGATTATGATAAAGTGGTGGATTTATGTCATAAAAAAAATGGAGCCTTTATTTATGCATCCAATTTCAGTTTAGGTGTAAACATTTTTTTTGAACTAAATGCCTATCTGGGCAAAATGATGCGAAATGTGAATGAATACAAAATAACATTGGAGGAAACCCATCACACCCAAAAATTGGATGCTCCCAGTGGTACGGCCATAACCTTGGCACAAGGGATCATAGAAAATACAGATTATCTAGATTGGAAGCTAAATGGCAATGGAGAAAAAACCATACCTATAACCTCAAAAAGAATCGATGCCGTACCCGGCACGCACACCGTTTCATACCATAGCGAAGTGGATAGCATTGAAATACAGCATACCGCACACAATAGGGAAGGTTTTGCCCTTGGAGCCGTAATTGCAGCGGAATGGATTTTGGGAAAGAAAGGCATATTTTCCATGAAAGATGTGTTAAATCTAGGTTAAGATGTGTAACTTTTCGAAGTATAAAGTACGTATCCTCATGTATACTTTTACAAAAACCTTTATTTAAAAATTAATTTTCAAGCTGACCAATAGTAACTAACACAATTTTCTATGAACGGATCACAATGGATTATTTTTATTCTTCTTATACAGATAATACATTTCCTGGGCACTTGGAAACTGTACGTGAAGGCAGGTAGAAAAGCTTGGGAAGCGGCCATTCCCATATATAATGCCATAATCTTGATGCAAATCATTAACCGGCCTAAGTGGTGGGTCATTTTATTGTTCATTCCCATAATCAATTTGTTGATGTTTCCTGTCATCTGGGTCGAGACCATACGAAGTTTTGGAAGAAATAATCTCTTGGAGACCTGGCTGGTCATCCTTACTCTTGGGTTTTATATTTACTACGTTAATTATGCCTTGGATGTTCAATATGTGGATGACCGTAGTCTTCATCCCAAAACCGGACTGGGCGAATGGGTAAGTTCCATTGTTTTTGCCATCGTAGCCGCTACAGTGGTACATACCTATTTTATTCAACCTTATGTGATTCCAACGGGGTCTTTGGAAAGAACCTTGCGTGTTGGGGATTTTTTGTTCGTTAGTAAATACCATTACGGTGCTAGAACACCTATGACAACGGTTGCAGCCCCTATGGTTCACGATACACTTCCATTGATTGGCACCCGTTCCTATTTGAACAAGCCCCAACTTCCTTATTTTAGATTGCCCGGCTTTACAAAAGTAAAACGCAATGATATTGTAGTGTTCAGCTGGCCCGCGGATACGGTCAGGGTTTTCTTTAAAAAGGAAAAAGGAGTTAAAAAGCCCATTGATAAAAAATCAAATTACGTAAAACGATGTGTTGGAATTCCTGGTGATTCCTTGGCCGTAATAGATGGCTTTGTTTATATTAATGGGAAGCAACTTCAACTTTCCGATCGGGCCAAACCCCAATACGATTATATGGCCTATGGCCAAAAAGGCGTTTCCTCCAGATTGCTCATGGAATTGGGAGTGAACGAATTTAATAGGTTGTATGTCTCCCAGACTTTGACCCAAGTTCAGAAAAGGGCCTTACAATTGGCGGGACATAGGGTCTATGAATCCCAGCCTATTCAAATTTTAACGGATAATAAAGGCATTGATCCCAATCTCATAAGACAACAGCGGTTGGCCTTAAAGGAAATTGCGGATAGACAACGGATTGTAACCTTGACGGATGAAATGGCTACCAAGTTAAGAGACAATTCTGCAATTGATTCCGTTGTAAAAGTCATTGAACCTAAAGGAAGACAGGGAATAAATTTATTTCCCCAAAATCCGGAATATCCATGGAATTATGATAATATGGGGGCTATTTACATTCCAGAAAAGGGCAGTACTGTACCTTTGAATTTAAAGAGTTTACCCCTTTACAAAAAAATTATTCGGGACTACGAACAAAATACCATAGAAGTCTCCGGGAATCAGATAAAAATTAATGGTGAAGTGGCCGATACCTATACCTTTAAACAGGACTATTATTGGATGATGGGGGACAATAGGGACCATTCAGAGGATAGTAGGGCCTGGGGCTATGTACCTGAGGACCACATTGTGGGGACGCCGATTTTTATATGGATGAGTATCGAGAATTTTACCGATGGCCTTGGTAACTGGGAAATACGCTGGGACAGGGTCTTCACTACGGTACATGGAGAAGGGGAGCCAAAATCCTATTTCAAATGGTTTTTGATAGCCTTAGCGGCCTGGTTCGTTTTTGATTTTATTCGAAAAAGAAAAAAGAAAGGCACAGCTTAAATCATTAATGGTCGGTTGATGGTTTATTTCATTTTGCCGATCCGTTTTAATCAATTCCTAATGCAGACCCTGCTCCACCCTACTTACTTTCCAAATATAGCAGCTTTTGCGATTATAATTGGGGATAAGGTTATCTGGGAGATAGAAGATAATTATCAAAAACAGACCTACCGTAATCGTTGCTATATTTCTACCGATCAGGGAAAACACATGCTTACAATCCCCATAAAACATGTAGGCGGCAAAGAGGGTCGACAAAAATATAAGGAGGTTCGATTGGATAATTCATATTCATGGCAGCGACAACATTGGCGTACATTACAAACAGCTTATAGAACCTCGCCATTTTTTGAGTACTACGAAGATGATATTGCCCCGTTGTTTGAAAAGGAACATCTTTTTTTACTGGATTTCAATCTTAAGACCATTGAAACTATTTGTGATTGTCTTCAAATAAAAATGTCTTCAAAAAAGACCTTCACTTATCAAAAAAGTATGGAAATGTTAAGACAAGGACCCAAAACCGTCGACGCCCGTTTCTTGGTCAATACCAAAAAGGAAATCCAGTTGGTTCAGGAAACATATACTCAGGTTTTTGGAAATCGTCATGGATTTATCAAAAATTTAAGTGTGTTGGATCTCTTGTTCAACGAAGGTCCCCATACTACTTCTTTCTTGAAAAATCAGAATTTGGATTTCATCTATGCTTAGGTTTGCGTTACATTACGGAATACATTTTTTGGTTCCCGTAGCCGTGGGCCTACTTTTTTTTAAGAGTAAAAAATGGTATATAATTCTAATACTTTGGGCGGGAATTCTTTTGGATATTGATCATTTATGGGCCGATCCTATTTTTGATTCAAATCGATGCAGTATCAATTTCCATCCTTTGCATAGCTATTGGGCAATTGCGGTCTATTTTGCGTTGTTGTTTTTTAAAAGGGTTAGAATTTTCGGAATAGCAGCTTTGATACATATGCTAGCGGATGCCACAGATTGTTTATTCCTCGCCCTTCAGTCGGAATGAAGCCATTATAGGTTCATGATCTGAAAGTTGCACATCGTAGTTTTTATGCGCAGTCACTTCAAAACTTGGATCCACCAGGATAAAATCAATTCGAAAGGGTAGAAATCTTAAATTATATGTACTTCCCAATCCCATACCCTTTTCCTGAAAGGTATCTTTAAAATCACCCTTTAATGTGCTGTATATGCGTGAAAATTGGGTGTTGTTGAAATCGCCTAAAACAATCTTTTTATGTTCAGTGCCTTTAAAATGGTCGGCTAACCTCCTGGCCTGATCTCCTTGTTTAGCAAGTGCTCTGCCCAATCTTTTATAGAGCCGTTGCGGCTCTTCCCTTTTAAAGGAACCTAGACGAAAACTTAAAGACTGTAAATGAACGTTATAAACACGTAATGTATCCGAGGAAATTACTATATCGGCATAAATAGCGTTGTTCCGGCTTCCTGGAAAATTCAATGACCCTTTTGAAATTATCGGATATTTGGAATAAATAGCCTGGTTCACATGCTTTTCCTCTTCCAAAGAATGGAAATTAACATAGCTATAGGGATACTTATCCAAGGCATCAACTTTCAGATGGCCAAACTCCTGAAAATTGATGATGTCGGCATCCTGCTCCGAAAGAAAATCTAAGATTTCATTGCCGAATACCGAATCTCTTCCCCATTTTAATCCATTAAAACCATGAACATTATAGGTTAAAATACTAATGTCTTGGGTGTCAATGATAGTATTCGAATTAAATAATTTTATAAATGCCCCGAACATAAAATACCCTGGAAGAAGGATAACGGTAGATAAAAGAAATGCCCATTTCTTAAGAATTAACCAGTAGACCAAAAACAGTATGTTGGCACCTACCAGAAATGGGACCAATAGATTTAAAAACGACACGAGGGAAAGTCTCCCCAAAAGTCCATAGAAATCAAGATAAACAAGCAACAGGGCGAGCGCAAAGATTGCATTAAAAACAAAAATCGCTTTATTAAAGAGAGATAAGCGCTTGATCAAACTAATCTTCTTTACCGGCTTTGAACAAAAAATCCTTCTCTGCCTTGGAAAGGCTTTCGTATCCCGACTTACTTATTTTATCCAAAATAGCATCTATTTTACGCTGATGCGCTTCCTTGCCATATTCCTTTTTTGATTTTTCCTTCGCTTTGGTTTTACGATACACCGTTTTTAAGGGGGCTTTTTTCTCCTTTTTCTTAAAAAGATTGGCCATACCGTCCATGAATTTTGAAAAACCTTCTCCAATATCCCTACCGTTTAGCAATTGCCTTGCATATACATAACCCAGCAATGCTCCTCCCAAGTGTGCCAAATGTCCTCCCGCATTACCGGTGTAGGGCATTTGTACTAGATCCATCACCACTACAAAAACGCCGATGTACCAAAGCTTGATATTGAAAAAAATAAGCCGAACTTCTTGATTTGGTATGTAGGCACAAATAAAGATCAACACCGCACGCACCCCGGCCGAAGCACCTATGAGTACTGCATTTACGCCAAAGAAAGCCGGAAAAAGGTTATAGCTCAACAGAAAAAATAAACCGCCCAAAATTACACCGAGCAAATAGACATTCAAGAAGCGCTTTCCATCAAAAAGATTCAGGAATATACGGCCAGCAAAGTATAGCACCAACATATTCCAAAAGATATGTCCTAATCCTCCATGAAAAAAGGAATAGGTTATTATGGACCAAGGTTGGGAAAGAAAATCAAAAAAGTCTTTGGGAAGTTGAAACCATTGTACAATGCTATTCTTTTGTAGACCAAGCAAAAATGGAAACAACCCGTTTATAATAAATACAACAACATTGAAGGCAATAAGCTTCTCGGCAATATTGAGCCTTGCATATTGATATTTTAGATTTCCCCCATTCATATTTAATCCCAGCGATTTTTGTTAAACTGGTTTTTTTTCCAGTACCACATCATAATAAATCCGAATAAAGCCCCACCGATATGGGCAAAATGCGCTATTCCCTGGCCAAAAATAGAAACCCCTGTAACTCCTGAAAAAAGATCCATTGCAATCAACACCGGAATAAAGAATTTTGCCTTGATAGGAATGGGCAAGAATATGATAAAAAGTTCACTATTGGGATAGGACATACCAAAGGCCACCAAAACACCATAAATAGCACCGGAGGCACCGACAGCTGGAGTATTATAGGCTGAAAGGAAGTTGTCTATGGTACTTTTTGAAGCCAAATTATACCAATCCGGGCTATATTTCCCTTCAGAAACAATATCGATAATCTGGCTTTTTGAAATACCTGAATTAACGATGGCGTCAATTCCTTCATTGAAGTAATAATAGTTAACTCCCGTATGTATCAATGCGGCACCCAACCCGGCCGAAAAATAAAAAAATAAAAATTTATTACGGCCCCACATCCGTTCCAAAGGCGTCCCAAAGGCCCACAAAGCATACATATTAAAAGCAATATGCATAAAACCGCCATGCATGAACATATGTGAGACAACTTGCCAAAACCCAAAATTTTCATTTTTAGGGAACCATAAAGAAAACCATTGATACATCTGGTCCCCGTAAATAGTTGTCGCAACAAAAAATAAAATATTTATTATAAGCAAATGCTTAATAGCCTCGGTCAATCTTCCCATCTATATGAATTTTTTTTCGATATCCTGTTCGGTAAGCATAATATATATTGGTCTATTAAACGGACTTACCCTAGATTCCTTACAGGCGAACAAATCATTGACCAAAGCCAATTGGGAGTCGCAGTCCAAAATCTCACCGGTTTTAACCGCCAATGACCTGGCCAAGGTTTTTGATAATATATCGGCCTGTGAAAAGCTCTCACCAATAATCTCCTGTCTGTAATCCGAAATCAATTGATCTAAGACCATCCCTACCTCATTCTCAGGAATTAAAGTCGGTACTCCCGTTATTTTTAAGGATTCGTCATCCAAAGTTTCAAAGATAAAACCAATATGAGTGAGATCAGTTCTTATTTCATCCAGAATTGCCCTATCCGATTTTGTGAAAGAAAGGGTCAATGGAAACAAAAGTTGCTGACTTACGGATTGCTTTACCGTAGTGCTTTTAAGCAGTTTTTCATATAGCACACGTTGATGCGCCCTATTCTGATCAATAACCACCATTCCGGATTTAATGGAAGTAACTATATATTTTCGTCGAAGTTGAAACGTAGTGGCAACGGAATGCCCTACCTCTACTTTACCTTCAAAAACCGAACCCGTAATGGTATCCGATTCCAAATGTACGCTACTAAAACTTGAATTGTCTCTCATGGGTTGATCCAATCCTATATACATACTCTCCCATTCACCTTGCGTTTTTCGTGCTGAAATATTTCCACGAGTTGCTGAGGCTGGTTTTCTTGGAGTGTCCAAAAATGGATTAAATCCCGCATCTACGGTAACTTGTGGTTGTTTCGCCTCCTTGTTTTTGTACGTATAAGGAGTATCCAAATTTTGATCGTGGTCAAAATCCAATGCAGGAATAATGTTGAATTGCCCAAGGCTATGCTTTATGGTAGATCTTAAAATCGCATACAAAGTGTGTTCATCGTCAAACTTAACCTCGGTCTTGGTAGGATGGATGTTTATATCAATAGAAGAAGGATCTACTTCCAAATACAAAAAGTATCCAGGATAGGTGTCCGTTTTAATGAGTCCTTCAAAAGCCGAGACAACGGCATGATGTAGGTAAGGGCTCTTGATAAATCTATGGTTTACGAAAAAAAACTGCTCGCCCCTACTCTTTTTTGCAAACTCCGGCTTATGTATAAATCCCTGAATTTTTATAACGTTGGTTTCCTCCTCAACAGGTACCAATTTTGCATTGGCCCTGGTCCCAAAAATATGAACGATTCGCCGGCGATACGTACTCTTTGGCAAATTGAAGAGTTCGCTTCCATTATTGTAAAAATGAAACGTTATAGCCGGATGCGCTAGGGCAACTCTGTGAAACTCGTCCATAATATGCCGAAGCTCCACTTGATTTGACTTCAAAAAATTACGGCGTGCGGGAATATTAAAAAATAAGTTTTTTACGGACAATGAAGTGCCTTTTGGCGTTACGCAGACTTCTTGGGATACCACTTCGCTTCCTTCAATCCTCAACCGGGTACCCACTTCTTCCCCTGCGGAACGGGTCTGCATTTCCACATGGGCTATTGCAGCTATCGAGGCCAAGGCCTCCCCGCGGAAGCCCTTGGTATGTAAATTGAAAAGGTCCTCCGCCTTTTTAATTTTAGATGTGGCATGCCGTTCAAAACTCAAACGTGCATCGGTAGTGCTCATGCCCATACCATCGTCTACGACCTGGACAAGGCTTTTGCCCCCATCTTTCACAATAAGCTTTATGCTATTGGATTGGGCATCTATGGCATTCTCCAAAAGTTCCTTTACCACGGAAGCAGGACGCTGTACAACTTCACCTGCGGCAATCTGGTTGGCCACATGGTCGGGCAATAGTTTAATGATATCCGCCATTATCGCCCAAAGAATATAGAAAGATCAAAATCTATGATGTAAAGAAAAATAAGGACTAAAACGGCAATGATAACGGCCATTCGGGTTTTGATATGGCGATCACCAGATCTTTGCATATCCTCCTTCACGCTGCGAAATTTACCTTTTAAGCCTCTGGGTGTATTAACTGTAGTGCGGTATTTGTCAAAACGATTTTCTAATTTAAATGGACTCCCCTCCCCCTTATCATTATAGTAACGGGGTTGGTAACCGAACTCCTTGTTCTTACGTAATTTCGTGAATTTGCCTATAAAACCCATGATTTTCAAAGTTACTTAAAATCAAAAAATATGCCGTAAAGGGATTCCCAAAATTTGTTAACAGCCTTATTTAAAGGCAGGAAGTTGAAAAAGGAATTTAAAATCAGAAAGTTATGGGTTTCCCAAGGAGATTTAGCTATTTCCCAAGGTCGCCATTTTTATTGCAGCTATGGCGGCTTCAACACCTTTATTGCCATGCTTACCGCCACTACGTGCCCTGGCCTGTTGCATGGTATCATCCGTAAGTACGCAGAAAATAACGGGTACCGATAATTGTAAGTTAAGATCCTTTATGCCCTGGGCAGCGGCACTACAAACAAAATCAAAATGCATGGTCTCGCCCCTAATTACGCTGCCAATGGCAATAATGGCATCCACCTGCATTTCATTGGCCATTTTTTTACAGCCAAAAATCAATTCAAAACTACCAGGAACGTTCCATCTTACTATCTTTTCTGGCAGTGCACCACAGTCCAACAAAGCCTCTTTTGACCCGTTAAAAAGTCCTTCGGTAATCTCGGAATTCCATTCGGAAACAACCATGCCAAACCTGAGTTTCTTGGCATTCGGGATGGTTTCCTTTTTATAAACGGATAAGTTCTTATTTGCCGTGGCCATTACTTTCCACTTTTGGCCATTCCAATAAATGCATCAATGGATTTTGCCTCATCGGAATCCGGAAATTCGTTTTTTATGCGCTCAAAATACTGGAGCGCCTTTTCATTCCGGCCCAACTCCATGGCCGTAACACCGGACTTGAACAAAAATTTTGGTGTAGTGTAACCATTCGTACTATGGGTCAGTGCCTTTTCATAATATCCCAATGCTTCTGCAGGCTGTCCCAATTGCATAAACGCATCCCCTAGACCACCTTTGGCCAGTGCACCCAAAATATCATCATCCGACTTAAATTCTTCCAAATGATCAATAGCCTCTTGGTATTTTTGAGTGTTCAAATAGGCCATGCCAGCCGAATAATTGGCTAAATTGGCCGCCTTGGTTCCCGGATATTCATCTACAATATCCAAAAAACCATATTTCCCCTCCGCACCGTTCAATGCCAAATTATACAAGGAATCCTTTGCGGTTTCACTATTTAAGGCTTGATCAAAGTATTGTTGTGGATAATACATTTCATTTGCGGCATTGGCCTCCTTAGGCTTTTGTACAAACTGGGTATATGCCAGATAGCCCAAAACCCCTACTGCAATGACCCCAATAATACCCAAAATATAATTCTGGTTCTTGGAGACCCACGCCTCGGTTCTGGAAGCACCTTGATCCAAGGTACTAAAAACCTCGGCCGTAGTACTTTCCTGGGTATCGAGTTGTTTCTCTTCCTCCTTGTTTTTGGGTTTGAAACCCCGCCTCTTATATGTAGCCATCCCTCATTTTAATTGGTCGCGCAAAAATAAAGTTTTTATTGAAATCCTAGGGGGTATTTATTCGTTAATTTTCGATATTTTGCAGGTTCCCTAATGTTCGGGGCCAAAAATATCCACGAGTTTTCCCTATGTTTTTGAAAAAGTTATCACTTATCAACTATAAAAACTTTGAATCCCGGAATTTCGAGTTCGATACCAAAATCAACTGTTTTGTTGGTAGCAATGGAGTTGGAAAGACCAATATTCTGGATGCAATTTACCATCTTTCTTTTGGGAAAAGCTATTTCAATCCCATAACCACACAGAACATAAGGCATAATGAGGATTTTTTTGTCATTGATGGTGAATTTGAAAAAAATCAAAGAGCGGAAAAAATTGTCTGTAGTTTTAAGAGAGGGACCAAAAAAATCATAAAGCGCAACGGCAAAATCTATGACCGTCTATCCGATCATATTGGTTTATTGCCCTTGGTGATTATATCTCCAGCGGACAGGGACCTCATACTCGAGGGCAGTGATACGCGCAGGAAATTTATGGATGGGGTCATCTCCCAATCCGATAAGGAATACCTTCAGCAACTTATAAAATACAATAAGGTTTTGCTCCAGCGCAATTCGTTGTTAAAATATTTTACCGTGAATCAGACCTTTGATCTCGGTACGCTTCAGGTTTACAATGAGCAATTGCATGCCCTGGGAACCGGGATTTTTGAAAAAAGACAGGCTTTTATGGAGGTGTTCATCCCTATATTCCAAGAGCAGTACAAAGAGATTTCAGGAGGGATGGAAACGGTGAACCTCACATATGAAAGCAAATTACATGGAAATAGCCTATTAGAACTTCTGGAGCATAATTTGGAACGAGATAGGATGTTGCAGTATACAAGCATGGGCGTTCATAAAGATGACCTCGGTTTTAAAATTGCTGAATACCCGGTCAAGAAATTTGGGAGCCAGGGGCAGCAAAAGTCATTTTTGATCGCCTTAAAGTTCGCCCAGTTTCATTTTATAAAGGAGCAGGCTAAAACAACACCGATTTTGCTATTGGACGATATTTTTGACAAATTGGATGAAACTCGGGTAGCCCATATCGTAGCTTTGGTAGATAATGAAAATTTTGGGCAGATTTTCATTAGTGATACCCATGCCGAACGTACGGAAGAAGTTGTTAAAAATATACATCAGACCTATAAAATCTTTAAATTGAAGGATGAGGATAGTTAGTGTTCTAACATTTGTTTATTTGATCATTGGATGTTCCGATACGTTGTCCAAAGAAGATTTAAACCAACTAAATGGCTACTGGGAAATTGCGAAAGTTTCCTTTCACGATGGAAACACAAAGGAGTATAAAGTAAGTACCAGTATCGATTTCATTAAAATTGATAGTTTAAAAGGCTATCGCAAAAAGGTACAGCCCAAATTTGACGGTACTTTTGATACCTCCAACGATGCCGAATTTTTTCTAATCAAAGAACAAAACGGGGAATTTATCTTTCATTACAAAAATAATCTGAGTGAATGGAAGGAAGCAATTCTTAAAATTTCGAGGGACAACTTTTCGGTATCCAACGAAGCGGGCATAACGTATGAGTATAAGCGGTTTAATCCGATTAATGTGAAAAAGTAATGGCGAAAAGAAAAAACACAGGTCTCCCAATAGGCGAAGCGTTGAAAGAGTTCATTAAGGAAAATCGTCTTGAAAAGGGGATGGACCGGGTAAATGCCAGGGAGGCCTGGAAGAATGTAATGGGCAAGGGCGTAAACAATTATACGAACGCTATTGAACTGCGAAATGAAACACTTTTTGTATCGCTATCGTCTTCCGTACTCCGAGAGGAATTGAGTCTTGGAAAATCAAAGATTATAGTAATGCTGAATGAAGAACTGGGAAAAGAAATTATAAAAAAATTAGTATTAAGGTAGAGGCCCGGTTTCTATAGTTCGGCCAGTAGTGGGATTCTAACTTAGTATATTTCCCTTCCCGAGAAATGAAATGCACTTTCCATTGCCGCATTTTCATCGCTATCCGAACCGTGGACCGCATTCTCTGCAATGTCCGTAGCATATAATTTACGAATAGTGCCCTCTGCAGCCTCAGCCGGGTTTGTTGCCCCTATAAGTGCCCTAAAATCCTCGACCGCATTTTCCTTCTCCAATATGGCCGAAACAATAGGACCACGGGTCATGAAGTTTACCAACTCCCCAAAAAAAGGCCGTTCCTTATGAATGGCATAAAATTCTTGGGCGTCCCGTCTGCTCAGTTGTGTATATTTCATGGCCACAATCTTAAAACCAGCGGAGGTAATCTTTTCAAGTATTGCGCCGATATGGCCATTTTCCACCGCATCCGGTTTTAGCATTGTAAAGGTTCTATTCGAAATCATTTGTAAAATTTTGCGCAAAAATACGTTTTTCCCACCAACCTACAACTTTTTAGGTTTTCATTACCATACAAGTGGGGTTTCATCAATATTATCATATCTTTGCGCGCATGAATTCAGAGGATATAAATGCCATCAAGAAATTGCTGTCCGTACCTCAAAAAATCGTTATCGTTCCCCACAAAAACCCAGATGGCGATGCTATAGGATCTACCTTGGCCCTATGGCATTATCTACAAAACAAAGGGCAACAGGCCACCGTAATCTCCCCCAACGATTATCCGAAATTTTTAAAATGGATGCCGGGCAACGAATATATCCTTAACTATGAAAAAGAAAATCGCCAGGCCAAAAGGAAATTAAACGAAGCCTCCATAATCTTTACCTTGGATTTTAACCATTTGGGAAGGGTAGGTCAATTGGAAGAGCCTCTGGAAAACTCCAATGCGGAGTTCATCATGATAGATCATCATCAAGAACCATCGGATTATGCAAATATTACCTATTCTGATGTTACTATGAGCTCTACCTGTGAAATGGTGTATAATTTTATAGAGTCCTTAGGGGACACCTCTGATATTACAACTGAAATCGCCAACTGTTTATATACAGGCATCATGACGGACACCGGATCTTTTGCATTCCCACCTACCACAAGCCGGACCCATAGAATTGTTGCCAACCTCATTGATAAGGGCGCCGAGAATAGTAAAATACACAATGAAGTCTTTAATACAAATACACCGAGTAGGCTTCATTTGTTGGGTTGTGCACTTAAAAATTTGGTCATCCTTGAGGAATTCAATACCGTATATATAACATTGAGCCAAGAGGAATTGGATAGTAACGACTTTAAAAAAGGGGATACGGAAGGTTTTGTCAATTATGGATTGACATTGAATGAAATTGTATTCGCCGTTATTTTCATTGAGAATAAGGAAGAAGGTATCATTAAGATTTCATTTCGTTCCGAGGGCGACTTTTTAGTGAACGAATTTGCCAGCAGTCATTTTAGCGGTGGAGGGCACAACAATGCGGCTGGAGGAAGAAGTAATCTTTCCATGCAGGATACGGTTTCTCGTTTCAAATCCCTGCTCAAAAACTATAAGAACAAACTCAATCCATGAAGTACTTGTGGTTTATATTAATGGCGTTCTCTATCTTGGGTTGTGGAGGTCCCGAACCCCGAAGACCTGTTCAAGCCAAAACGGGCAGTTTCTTTAAGGAGTCCATTGAACGCAGTAAGGAACTTTTGGCGGCCGAAGAAAAATTAATAGCCGACATTATCGCCAAGGATAGCTTTCATGATTATAATCAGAGTGCCAGTGGTTCATGGTATTTTTATGAAGCATTAAATGAAAATACCCCGTACAAACCACAACCGGACGATTTGGTGACCATAACCTATAATGTTCTAAGTTTAACCAATGATACCATTTATTCGGCAGAGGAAATTGGCGTGGTAGAATACAAAGTGGATAAACAGGAGCTTTTTCCAGGACTCCGAAACAGTGTAAAATTACTAAAGGAAAAAGAAACAGCGACTTTTCTATTTCCCTCCTCCCTGGCCTATGGTTATCACGGCGACAATAACAAGATAGGGGTCAACGTGCCCTTAAAATCCACCCTATCCATACTAAAAATTGAAAGACAGAAAGATAGCTTGGAATAAAAAATGAAGCAAAAATTAGAAATATGAAAGAAGAAGTGCAAAGTTTTAAGTATATAATTACAAGTACCGATTACGGAACACTGACAACAAACAACTGATTACTGATTACTGATTACTGATTACTGATTACTGATTACTGATTACTGATTACTGATTACTGATTACTGATTACTGATTACTGAAAACAACCAAAATCTGAAAAATGAAAAAAGTCAATTTTTTATTAACCTTGGCCTTACTTCTCGCAAGTTGCAAAAGTCAATACGCCGATTTGGGCGATGGTATTTTTGCCGATATCAAGACCAACAAGGGTGATATCATTGTGGAACTGGAGTATGAGAAAACACCGGTGACCGTTGCTAATTTTGTCTCCTTGGCCGAAGGCACCAGTCCTTTTGTAAGTGATTCGTTCAAAGGAAAAAAATACTATGACGGGGTTATCTTTCACAGGGTCATTAAGGATTTTATGATTCAAGGTGGAGATCCTACAGGTCTAGGCAGCGGTAGTCCCGGATATAAATTCAAGAACGAAATCCATGATTCCCTGAGCCATTATAAAGCCGGAATTCTTTCCATGGCCAATGCGGGGCCCGGTACCAATGGTAGCCAGTTTTTCATCACCCATAAGGAAACTCCTTTTTTGGATGGGAGGCATACCGTGTTCGGCGAGGTAGCTGTTGGAATGGACGTGGTAGATTCCATTGCCAATGTTAAGACCGCTACGGCCCCACAAAAAGACAAACCCGTTGAGGACGTAGTTATGAAAACCATAGAGATTATCCGAAACGGTAGGGATGCCAAAGGTTTTGATGCCGTACAGGTAATGACAGATTATTTTGAGGAGGAGGAAGCAAAAATTGCGGCATTTGAAAAGATGAAAACCGATTTTGCAACGGAATTGGCTACGCAAAGGGAACAAGCCAAGGAATTACCTTCCGGTCTTAAGATTATGATTCTAAAAGAAGGTCAGGGCGAAAAACCCAAGATAGGACAGAAAGTAAATGTTTTCTACGCAGGCTTTCTGCAAAATGGCGACCTTTTCGATAGCAATTATGAAGACGTTGCCGTAAAGTTCAATAAGTTCGATCAACAAAGAAAACTAGGTAGGGGATATGATGCCATACCTATGGACTATAGCCCTGAAGCAAGATTGATTCCAGGGTTTAAAGAAGGTTTAATGACCATGAAGGTTGGGGACAAGATACGTGTGTTCATACCTCCACATTTAGGCTATGGAGCCGCTGGAGCTGGAAGTGTAATTCCCCCTAACGCCTATTTGGTTTTTGATCTGGAGATTACGGGAATAGTACAGTAATTTCCAATAGCAATATTGAACAGTTGAAAGTGCCTCAATGCGCAGGTACTTTCAGCTAACTGCTAAAGACTTATTGCTTACCCCAGTTTTGTGATTTCAACCTTACGGTAGCCTTCAAAATATCCTTTTGGGAAATCTGGCCTACCAATTTACCATCTTGGACAATGGGAAACCGTCTCCTTTTCTCATTCAAGAACTTCTGGGTCGCGTCAAAAATATTCATATTTCCATCTATGGTCTTCACTCCTTTGACCATACTGTGCTCTACTTTGTTCTTTTCCAAAGGCATATTGTAATATCGGCTTTCGCTAATGTGCTTTATACAATCGCCTTCGGAGATAATGCCGACCAGTTCGTCCTTTTCATTAATAACGGGACCTCCAGATATTCGGTTCTTTATCAGGGCATCAATAACTTCCTCGACCGACTGTTCCGGTCTAAAGGTTATCAACTTTCGTGTCATGTAATCACTGACCTTTAATGGAACGTTCTCCTCCGATTTCTGATGTTTTCTGGCACCCTGAAAGCTCTTGATTCCCATGATATTCGTTTTTAGGATTTACCTAAAGTTACTGAATTTCAATGAATTAATCAACAAATGATCAAGGTGGTTCTAGACCTAAATTCTCAGAAAAAGGACGTTGATGTTATTTTTTGGGAATATCCTTCAATATTTCCTTTGTGAAGTTCCAAAATTTTTCAACGGACAAAACGCTTACACGTTCATCTGGTGAATGAGCTCCCTTTATTGTAGGTCCATAACTTATCATATCCATCTCCGGATAGTTCCGTCCAAGGATACCACATTCCAATCCGGCATGGCAGGCCACTACCCTAGGCTCTTCATTGAAGAGGTTTTTGTAGTTTTTAACCAATACCTTTAAAATTTCAGAATTCGGATTGGGCTGCCAACCAGGATAATTACCTTTAAAATCAACCTTGCATCCCGCAAGTTCAAAAGTAGCCTTAAGCATATGGGCCAGATCCATTTTGGCAGAATCTATCGAGGACCGGGTAAGACACCCGATAAGAATACGTCCTTTTTTCACTTCCACCTTGGCAATGTTGTTGGAGGTCTCCGTTAATCCTTCAAATGTTGGGTTCATAGCGTATACCCCGTTAAGAGCGGCATACATTCCCTTCAAAAGCTTTTCCTGCGCCCCCAGTCCCAGGACCTTTTTAGGTGGGGTCTTTAGTTTTTTTAGCTCTATTTGTAAATTTGGTTCTGTAATTTGGAACTCCTGTATAATATCCCGTTTTAGTTCCTTAAATGTGATTTCCAAATCTTTGGCCTGTGACTTGCCCACGACCACTTTTGCAAAACTTTCCCTTGGAATCGCATTCCGAAGCCCTCCACCATCTATCTCCGAAATACGTATATGATATTGCTCCGAACAATGGTAGAGCAATCGATTCATGATCTTGTTGGCGTTTCCAAGACCCTTATGTATGTCCATTCCACTGTGGCCTCCCAGTAGGCCATTTACCTCAATTCTGTAGGCTACGACTCCCCTTGGAATCGGTTTTTCGTTGTACTCCCTTGTTGCGGTTACATCGATACCTCCTGCACAACCAATATCAATTTCATCGTCGTCCTCCGTATCCAAATTCAATAATATTTCACCTTGGAGAACATCGCCTTCCAAGGCCATGGCTCCTGTCATCCCGGTTTCCTCATCAATGGTAAAAAGGGCTTCCAGGCGCGGGTGGGGAATATTCGTACTTTCCATTAAAGCCATTATGGTGGCTACTCCAATACCGTTATCTGCGCCTAGGGTAGTACCTTTTGCCCGAACCCAATCCTTATCTACAAACATTTGAATGCCTTGCCTATCAAAATCAAAATCGACGTCTGCATTTTTTTGATGGACCATATCCAAATGGGACTGTAAGGTCACAGTTTTTCGGTTCTCCATTCCCTTTGTAGCCGGTTTCCGAATGATTACATTGCCTACCGCATCCTTAAAGGTTTCCAGTCCCAGGGAATTTCCAAAATTCATCATAAACTGTATGACTCTTTCTTCTTTTTTGGAAGGTCGGGGCACCGCATTCAAATCGGCAAAATTGTTCCAAATGGAAAGGGGCTCCAATTCTTGTATCGCTTCGCTCATGGGGTAAAACTGTTTAGCCCTCAAAAGTACGGATAGAAAAAGGAATTCGCTACTTTTGGAATGATGAAGAATAGGTTAAAAAATGGTATTGCCATTGCTTTGATTCCCCAAATCATTTTGGTAAAGGCATTGGGCGCTTATCCTGAGTTCATAGAAACCTATTACAGCGAAGGCCTCTATCCCCGGATTTCCAAATTCTTTCGATGGATGTTTGGTTGGGTTCCTTTCTCGGTCGGGGATCTTCTCTATTTTTTATTGATTTTTTTTGCTATTCGTTATCTCATCGTCTACCGAAAACATATTAAAAAACATTTAAAGCTTTTTTTCCGTGACGTGATTATGGTGCTTTCCACGGCCTATTTTACCTTTCATCTACTATGGGGATTCAACTATTACCGGCAACCCATATCCGAGAAGCTTGGTCTACCGGAATCCCATACTCAAAAAGAGCTTGTTTCTCTAGTAGAAAAGCTTACTGTCCAGACCAATGCATTACAATTGGCGATCACCAAGGACTCAACACAACGGGTAGATATTCCGTATACTAAGCGAGAGATTTTTGATAAAACGATTCATGGATACCAAAAATTGGGAAAATCCCTACCTTTTTTGATCTATGGCAGGCCAAGCATCAAAGCCTCTTTATTCAGTACGGGATTGACCTATATGGGCTACGGTGGCTACCTTAATCCATTTACGAACGAAGGTCAGGTAAATGGTAGATTGCCTAATTTTAGGTTTCCCGTGGTGGCCGGACATGAAATAGGCCATCAGATCGGGTACTCTGCCGAGAACGAGACCAATTTTATTGGGTATTTGGTTACGGCATCCAATGATGACCCGTATTTTCAATATTCCGCTTCGGCCTATGCCCTAGGTTATTGTCTATCCGAACTAAAAAGAAGGGACGAAGCCATTTTTGAAAAGTTTTATGCACAATTGCATCCGGGTGTTCAAAGAAATTTTCGAGAAATGGCTGAATTTTGGCAACAATTTGAGAATCCATTGGAACCCATTTTTAAATCCATTTTCGATTCCTTCCTAAAGGCGAATAGTCAAGTAGAAGGTATTAAAAGTTATAATGCCGTGGTTGCGTTGCTGGTCAATTATCATAAGGAAAATCCACTTTAGACACTAAAATTTCAAGTATTTTCCAACGACCCTAGTTAAAAGAAATCGGCATTTCAAGGTCTATTCAAAAATAGGAAAACTGCTACCCTATCACTCCGTTTAATACCGTAATTCCAAAAGAAAGATAAAGTATCGGGGTTAGGGGAAAAAGCCTAAGGATCTCTCATACCCTTTTTTGTCTAGATCTCTTTAAAATTTGGATTTTCAACTTTTGAAGTAAATTGAATATTAGGCATCTAAAAAGAGAATTGCAAAAAAGATTCTGGTATTACTTTTATTTTTTGCTACATTAGCATTCAATCCCTCGAAACCACTCTTATGAAATTTTATTTTCACACACTTGTTGTGGCGTTTTTTTTGCTATATCCGAATAAAAACCCACAACGCAAAATAATCTCCGACAGCGAATTCAGTTACACATTTTATGTTTCCCCCAAGGAAACCAATGTTAAAAATTCAAGACACTACTATTGGTACAAGTCGGGTGAAATTCATTCTTCCCAAGGGGGCAGTTCGGGAAATTTGTTGCATGGCGAATTTACCAAGAGCTATAAGAACAATAATCTTGCTGAAAAAGGAAGCTTCAAAAACGGGCTTAAAAACAGTATCTGGAAAAGATGGTTTAAAAATGGGCAACTTTATGAAATAGCCTATTGGAAGAATGGTTTGCGTTCAGGAGATTACGTGCAATTTTCAGAAAATGGCCAAGTTTCCATAGAAGGCCGCTATAAGAATAACAGGAAACATGGTATTTGGATCAATGTACCAACGCGGGACACCTTACACTATAAAAAGGGCACAAAACTAGAGAGTCCAAAAAAGACCTTGGTAAAAAGGGTTGGGGGATTTTTTAAGGACGTATTCAGTAAAAAAGAAAAAGATAGCCTACAAAACAATCAAGTACCAACACAGAAAAAATCCAAGCCCCCAAAACCGAAAAAAAAGAAAGCCCTAAAGGGTAAAAAGGACAAGACACAAGAGCAAGGAAAGGTAAAGGAACAACTGTAATTCATAGATATGGTACAGGCTGGGTCTTTGTTATATGCGGTATACGTGTGCTTGTTAATTTCTGTCTTGAGCACTGCGCTCATTTTCATTTTCAATTGTAATCTAGAGATTTCTACGCGACAAGCAGTTCAATCCGATCTTATCGATCTCTGTGATTCCTGCATTGACCTCTATCTTTCGGATTCCGAAAACTTTGTCGATTTCAACTCCGAAAAACTAAGTCCTTTTGATAATGGTCTTGTTTGTAAATTTTCCAAAAAAAAATGGGGTTCCTATATCAAATTAACGGTAAAGGCTTTCTTTAAGAAAGATACCATTCAAAAAAGTGCATTTGTTGGACCCCGGGGAGACAAGGATATGCAGGCACTTGTTGTATGCGACTGGGACAAACCGCTCAAGGTATCTGGTTTCACCACTATTAAAGGAAATATGAAAATCCCCGCAACGGGATACAAAACCGTAAATATCCTCGGAAACAACCAATTGAACAAACCCATTCTTATAGGGAATATTACCAAGTCTTCCCAATCGCTTCCCGAAATTTCAATACCGATTCTAGAAGCTATGGAGACGGCAGGTACAAAGACAAGCCTTTCCAAAATTGACAAAGGGTCTCCCGTTTATAAGGGTTTTGGCAAAAGACCTTTAATCATTGAACTTGAAAAAGGCGAACAACTGAATAGTTTGTCGTTCAAAGGAAACATTGTCATTAAATCTGTCGATACACTGTACATCAATAGTTCAACGAAGATAGAAGATGTTATCGTTCAAGCTCCTAAAATAGTCATAGGAAACGGTTTTGAGGGTCGTGCCCAGTTCTTTGCGGCAAACGAAATTTTTGTAGAAGAGGATGTGCTGTTGGCATATCCATCCGGTCTAGTCGTAACATCGGGCAATAGCTTATCTGAAAAAAAAATCACCTTGTCAAAGGATAGCAAGGTCTACGGAGGAATTGTAATACATGGCGCTACGCTCGATGAAAAGGAAAACAACAAGATGATTGTCTACGAAAATGCGTTGGTCATGGGAACACTTTACTGCAACGGTAAATTGCAGTTGGAAGGCAATGTAATGGGAACCGTTTATGCCCATAAACTTCAACTGGAAACCAAAAGCGGCACGTATGACGATGTCTTGCTCAATGTTAAGATCGATGCCTTAAATGTACCTAAGGGATTTATACATCTACCTCTTTTCAAACAACAGGAAAAAAATACCTATGGAATCATTAAGACGCTATAAGAAAGGATACCTAGTGGCTAGTTCATTGATTGAATCGGTCATAGCCATTGCTATAATTACCACTTGCCTGTTGGTTGCACTACAGCTGTATATCACAGTTTTAGAGGGCCGCCCGACCACAAACGATCATCGACTTAAATTCCAAGTAGACCAATTGGTTTCGGAAATGAAGTTAGATCCCAGTTTTGATTCGGAAATCCATGATTTTCAAACCTACACCATACGAAAATCCGTAACCGCCCATGATGACCGGGGATCCTTAAAAAGGGTAAGCTATTCCATACAAGGGCAATCGGACACGATTACTTATCACTATTTAATATTAAAAGAGGATGAAAACCGACCTTAAAGCATTCACCATCTTGGAAGTATTGATGAACATCGTGATTATGTCGATCATCATTGGTATGGTGTACTTTGTCTATTCCTCATTTTCCAAACAGATTTCTTTCTATCGAATGGATGTTGAGGAAGAAAACGCACTAAACAGTTTTTACCTGCGCTTAAAAACCGATTTTTTCCAGACCGATAAAATCATAGGTTCCACCAAGTCTTTTGAAGCCATAATGTATGATAACACCAAAATCTTTTATAAAGTTGAAAAGGGCTACCTATATCGAATACAGAATGGTAATCGGGATAGCCTAAAAATCAAAAAATTGGATGTTTCCTCCAAACCACATCCCGGGATCCAAGAAAAATTAATAGAAAAAGTGCGGCTCACGACTATACTTTTTGATACGCCCCTAGAGTTAACGTTCGCCAAGGGATATCCAAACGTAATAGAATATAAGATGGATTATGGGAATTGATATCAGCAAAATAAATGCCAAGGTAGAGGTAGAAAAACCTTCAAATACTTTTTCATTTGATGTTCTCAACAAGGAATTTAGTTGGTCCAAAAAAATTGGGGCCAAACAACGGCAGGCATTGTACAAAGACTTCTATACCTTGCTTAATGCGGGAGTGGACTTTAGCAGTGCATTGGACATTTTGGCCAATCAGCAAAAAAAGAAAACCATTAAGGCATTGATTCTAGAAATCAAGGCCCAAATTATCAACGGGCGAAGTTTCCACGAAGCATTGCAGGAGACGGGACATTTTTCCGCCTATGAGTATTTCAGTATAAAAATTGGCGAAGAGACCAAAAAGCTTCCTTTGGTCCTAATCGAACTGCACAAATATTTCAATAGGCAATTAAAGCTTCGTAAGCAGATTATTTCGGCCATTACATATCCCGTTTTTGTCCTGACACTAACGGTGGGTGTCCTCTATTTTATGCTTACCTATGTAGTACCCATGTTCAAATCGGTTTTTAATCAGTTTGATGCCGAATTACCCAAATTGACCGAATATATCATCGCTCTATCCGAAAAATTCCCTACCATCTTTTTGGCGTTCATTGGAATGGTCTTGCTATTTGCCGCCATTTTTAAAGTTTATGGAAAAAATAAAACGTTTCGCTCTTACAAATCCAAGGTCCTTTTAAGAATACCCTACTTCGGGAAACTGGCAAAACTAATTTTCCTGGCCAGATTCTGCCAATTTTTGGATTTATTGCTCACCTCCAAAACCCCGCTCACCGATTCCCTGGACATGGTAAAAAAAATCATAGGCTTTTATCCAATCGAAAGTTCTATCGAGCCTATTAGAAAAGATATTGTCAAAGGGTCTTCTTTTTCACAGGCTATGTCCAAACATCCTATTTACGGGTACAAATTGATCTCTATGGTAGAGGTGGCCGAAAATATCAACGAGTTGGATACCATGTTTTCAAGGTTGGCCAACGAATATGACGAGGAAGTAGAGCATAGGACTAAAATGATCGGAGTGGTTTTGGAACCCATAATAATCATTTTTATCGGACTGATTGTCGGGGTAATCATGGTAGCCATGTACGCCCCCATGTTCGATTTAAGTAAAATTATCAACGGAGGATAAACCTCACAGGAAATAGTATAGTTATTAAACCAAAAATAATCATCATGAGTCAAAAGATGAGGAATTTTCGACCTATAAATAGGAAAGGCAGGTATTATGCCAAAGCCTATTCCATGACAGAAATCTTGATTGTATTATGCATCATCGGAATTTTATTGCTGATGGTACTGCCGAGTCAGACCTCTGTTATTTCACAGGCCAAATCCATTGAGGCCCAAAGCATGCTCAACCATCTTTATGGATTACAAAAAAATCATTTTTACCGCTATTCTCGATATTCGGCCGATTTTGAGGAAATAGGTTTCGAGCCCGCACCTACCATAAATGAAGGAGGGCAAGCAGTCTACAAAATTGAGATTATTGAGGCCTCTACAAATTCGTTCAGGGCCACGGCCACCTCGTTATCCGATTTCGATGACGATGGCAGTTTTAATACCTGGGAAATTGACAATAAAAAGTCATTGAGGGAAACCGTAAAAGACTAGATGGATGGAGGTTTTTCTAGAAGGGGTTCTTTTTGTCTTGCTACTTCTTGTTTTTTTTCAAGACATGAAGTACAGGGCCATACATATGGCCTTGCCCTTGGCTATAGCTCTAATAGGGATGGTTCTCTTTTTCATAAAAAACTATCCCGCATTGGTTCTATGGCATACGTTTTTGTTCCTGGTACTAACCTGCTCGGGGCTCTACATATACCTCTCGTTCAAAGCAAAAAAACTTGTAAATCCTTTCATATCCATTGGAGAAGGGGATTTTCTTCTTTTTTTTGCGGTGATACCCTGTTTTTCCACTTCCAATTATATCCTGTTTTTTATCACGGGAATGCTTTTTTCAATATTCGCATTCTTGGTAATCAGGGCAATTACCAAAACAAATCTGGTGCCTTTGGCAGGGCTTTTGGCCTTATATATGGTATTGTTAAAGTGTATTGCCCATATCACCGATCTCGATTTTTTTGAAACCAACCTTGTTTGACAAACCCATTGATGATATCAGAAATAGCATTGACCGTTGAAGAACAGCAAGTGATCAATTCAGATCTTGCCCATAATTATGGGATTATCCCTAAAGAAATGGATGAATCCGCTATTGATTTTTTTGTAGACCGGTCAAAGTTATTCGATACGCTATCCGATGAATTGGAATTGATTCTTGGCAAAAAGGTGAAACTATACCCTACACCGCCAGAAACCATTGCCAAGGCCTTATCACAATTCTACAGAAGGGCAAGGGATTCCTCTGCTGATACTGAAGCCAATCAAAATTTTGAGATTTCTTCCCAAGACTTTTTACAGGACCTCATTTTTGAAGCAAAAGCCATAGGAAGTAGTGATATTCATTTTGAAGTCTTTAAGTCCGATGCCCGCATACGCTATAGAATAGATGGAAAGCTTATTGAAAAATACAAGATTGAGAAGGAGAATTATTTGGAGCTGGTAAATAAGGTGAAAATAAAATCAAATCTTGATATCACGGAAAAAAGATTGCCCCAGGACGGTAGAATCAACTATGATGATTTTGATATACGAGTATCCATTCTGCCCATACTACATGGTGAAAAAATCGTAATGCGCATCTTGGGAAGGGACACGGACCACTTAAGTATTGATAAGCTTGGAATGACCGCTATGGAGAAAAAGTTATATCTGCAAGCACTTAAAGCGTCCAAGGGAATCATTTTAATCAGTGGGCCCACCGGTTCCGGCAAAACAACCACCCTGTATTCCAGTCTAAAACTATTGAACGATATCAAAACGAATATTGTTACCGTTGAGGATCCCATCGAATACACCTTAAAGGGTATCAATCAGGTTCAGCTTCGGGAGGATATCGGATTAACGTTTACCAGTGCCCTTAGAACTTTTCTAAGACAAGACCCGGATATTATAATGCTTGGTGAAATTAGGGACGGCACTACTGCGGAAATGGCAATCCGAGCCAGTCTAACTGGCCATTTGGTACTGTCCACGATCCATACCAATTCCGCCTTGGGAACTATATCAAGGCTTGTAGATATGGGGATTCCTTCATTTTTAATTGCCGAAACCTTAAAGATATCCGTGGCCCAACGGCTGGTACGCCAACTTTGCAATACTTGCAAGCTATCTCACGAAACGATAGAAGAGGAATATTATAACGACGCTTTCAAACATATTTCAAGACATTGGAGTCCTAAGGGTTGTGAAAAGTGCTACTATACCGGATATAGTGGCCGTACCGCCATTTATGAGGTAATCCCAATAGATTTGGCACTTTCGCTGGAAATCAAGAAAAACTCCTCTTCCCTGGAGTCGTTCGTATCCAAAAATAATATTTCAAGACTTGCCGATAAGGCCCTACAGTTGGTAGAAAACGGAACAACTTCAATAGAAGAGGTGTATTCCATTATAATTGAAACCCAATAATGAAAAAAAAGCTAGGCATAATCTGCATGTTGTTTGTGGGCTTTGCGTTCCCCCAGAACCAGACCCAAACATTGGAAGAATTATTCGATGAAATAGCCAAAGAACGACCAGGGCTCGAAGAGCTAACGGAATTGGATGTCTCGGGACTGACCCTATTTGAAATCATCACTTCCTTGGCCGAGGAACATCGATTGAACGTAAGTGCCGATCCAGGCCTTTCGGAAATGGTAGTGAGCAATTTCTTCGATGTAAAGGTAAAGGACGTCTATGTTTTTCTTGCCAAAAAACACAATCTCGATGTTGGGTACATGAACGAGATCATCACTTTCAAAAAGCAGGAAGTAGTAAAAGAGGTTCCCAAGGAAAAACCAAAAAAGCCAATCGACATAGCTTTTAATCAAGCCAATGACTTTTTATCGGTAAAGCTAAAAAATGATTCCTTGCCTTTGGTCGCGGAACGCATTACTGAACTGTCCAATAGAAATATCGTTTTGGCACCGGAAGTGAAAACCATGAAAGTATCGGCCTATATCATCAATAGACCATTTGACCAAGTAATGGAGATGATTGCCCGATCCAATCAATTGGTTGCTTCGGTAGATGAAAATGGCTTTTACTTCTTATCAAAGGATTTGGAAGCGAATTCCGTATCCGATCAGGGACAAAGAACCTTATCAAGCCGTCGAGGATCTTCCAGAACTAGCCAAACTACCAATTTTTCTGCCGGTGAACTACAAATAGACTTGAATGAACAAGGCTTTTTAACCATAAGGGCCCATGAAATTGATGTAACCACTATAATCTCCAGGGCCTCGGATTTACTTCATATCAATTACTTTCTATATGACAAACCCGATGAGGTGATTGCCACCTTTTATTCGGACAGTATCGATTTTGATAGCCTATTAGACCATGTTTTTAAAGGATCAAGATATACCTCTAAAAAATTGGAAGATCTGTACCTCATCGGGCTTCAAACGACCGAGGGGCTTAGAGAAACGGAATTGATACAGTTGGAGAACCGGACTATTGAAACGGTGTTGAATACCCTTCCCAAAGCGTACGTGCAAGATGTGGAGATGCAAGAATTTGTAGAGCTTAACGGAATTTTGGTATCGGGGTCAAAACCTATTTTGGAGGAATTGAAACTGGTAATCCGACAATTGGACAAGGTAGTACCCCTGGTACAAATTGAAGTACTCATTGTTCAATATCAAAAAGGATACGATATTCAAACAGGCATACAGGGTATATTGAACGAACAAGGGAAGGATGTAAAGACCGAGGGCGTACTGTTTCCCACGGTCGATGCAACGGTAAATTCCACATCGCTCAACAAACTCATCGATGCCTTTAACGGTCTGGGTATCATCAATATCGGGAAGGTAGCCGAAAATTTTTATGCCAATCTTAGTGCGCTGGAAAATAACTCGATCATTCAGCTTAAATCCACCCCTAAGATCGCAACGCTAAGCGGTCATAAAGCCAACGTATCCATTGGAGAGACCAATTATTATTTTGAACAGACCAATCGACTGATCAACTCTGGCATTAATGATAACATCCTGCAATCCGGTCAATGGAAACCTACCGAGGCCAACCTTAGTGTAGATATTCTACCTTATGTCTCCAAGGACGAACATATTACCTTAAACATTGTCGTAGAAAAAAGTGCCTTTTTGGGGAGGGCCGGGGAAAATGCTCCTCCCGGGAAATCGACCCAAAAGTTCGAATCCCTCATCCGGGTAAAGAACAATGAAATGATTTTGTTGGGGGGGCTGGATGAACTGGAAAAAGAAAATTCGGGAACGGGAACCCCTTTCTTATCAAGAATCCCTGTAATCAAATGGTTTTTCAGCAGTAAACGAAGAGCGAAGGAAAAATCAAAACTACATGTATTCATTAAACCAACCCTAGTGTATTAATGGTTGAAAAGGTGTTACATAGGATAATTACAGGCAACCGATTTCTTTGTATCGAAATCCTACTACAGGAAGGTAAACCACAATACCATGCCATTGAGGTCTCGCGAAAAGGCAGTGCACTTGCCATAGATTCTTCTGTAACCTATGCCGATTTTGACGAACTTTTGAAAAATATCCCTAAAAACAGACCAACTTTGTTATCCTTTACGGGACAGGGAATTATTTCCAAAAAAGTAGAGAATACCGGAAATTACCGCTCCAAATTATTGTTTAATGCCAGTGATGGTGATTTTTATTGGTACGAACTTCGTCAACCAACGTACATCTATGTCTCCGTAGTGCGCAAATCGGTGATCGATGATAAAATGGAAACATTTAGGAAACTTGGGATTTTTATTGTGGATATCAGTATAGGACCCTTGGTGGTTTCCGTAATGAAGCCTTTGTTGCCGATTGTGAATTCCTTGCGCACCCGGTATTTTGTACTCGACTTTCAAAATGATAGGATATCCGATTTTGCCAAACATGGGAATACCGATGATCAGACCTTTTATGAAATAGATGGGGAGAAAATCCGATCCAAGGACATTGTTTCGTTTGCCACGCTTTTGAACCATCTTTTCCCGCATTCGGACATCGAATTTGAGAAGGGCTTTCTTAAGGCCAATACAGAGGAATTCAGGTTTAGAAAAGCATTCAACGGCCTCGGTGTTGTGGCCCTGCCCGGTTTTCTGCTGGCCCTTTTGGCTAGTTACTTACTATTGGGCCACTACCAACAAGCTTATATCAACCTCCAAGTGGAACTGGAGGAAAAAAACATTGCCTACAAAAAATTGGTATTGCTCGAAAATGATAGGGCCAATAAAGAGGCGATGTTAAACGAATCGGGTTTGAACGATAGTAACTTCTTAAGTTTTTATCTATCGGAAATCACCAAAGACATCCCTCCCGAAATACACTTGAACGAACTGGACATCTTTGCCCCTATGTCCAAAATTAAACCGGGCCAACGAATCAATTTCATCAACGATCGGGTAGAGATCAAGGGGGGAACCTCTTCCAATGACGCCTTTGCAGACTGGATCAAAGCCATTAAAAAATATCACTGGATCGAGAACCTGGAGATAGTAGACTTTCGGAAAGATGGTGCGAGCAGTAGTTTCGAAATACGACTAAAACTGAAGTTCAATGTTTGAAAACATCACGTATAAGAAAAAGTTTCTCGTGTTAATCGTGTTATTGATCGTTTTAGCGATTACCGGCTACAAAAGATCTTTCTCATTGACTATTGACGCCTATGACAACCTACGGTCTTCCCGATTAAAACTGTCCGAGGTAAGCAATTCCCGACAAAAAATTGTCGCTTTAAAGAACGAAGTAGCCTATTTGGATCTAGTCATCGGAAAAGAGGCAGCAAACGCCGATGTGGTACAACAGGAAATCCTGAATACGTTCAATCAGATTGAAAATGGATCAGATCTGGTAAAATTGGAGGAAATCCACATGGCCAACAACGATTATTTTAACATCTATACCAATCAGCTAATCCTCTCTGGAGGATACAAGGATTTATTGGAGGCCACATACCAGTACGAAAAGGAATTCGATTATTCCCGCGTAGTAAGCCTAAAGTTCTTTGTGGAAAAAGAACCCAGGAGCAGAAGAAAAAAATTGTTCGAACAGCTAATATTTCAGAATTATGAAAAAATCAAATAAAGGGCTTTACCTTGTCCTTGCTTTATTTTGCTTTCAGTGTGATGATATTTTGGAAGAAGACATTTCCGACGACGCCATTTCCATCATTGCCCCGATGGATGGAGCAGCAATTGAGGGGAATGTTGTACAACTGCGGTGGGGAGCTTTGGAAGGTGCCGACGACTACCGCCTGCAGGTAATGGCCGGTAATGGCCAGTTTATTATACTGGATTCCTTGATCAATAGAACATTGTTCAACTATCAAATAGAACCGGGAATGTATAGGTGGCGGGTTCGTGGAGAAAACTTTGCCTACTTTACCCCTTATACTTTCGAATCGGCCTTTTCGGTGGTGGCCTCCTTGGATCTTACCAATCAGATAATCACTTTAGAGTCTCCAGAAAATAATAGGTATGTGAACAATGCGGCAATGAACTTTTCCTGGCAACGCATCAGTACCGCGGACACCTATGAATTTGAAATACTTCAAGTAAGCGGTTCCAGCGAAACATCGGTTTTTAAAGATTCAGGTCTAGTTGAATCCTCCATCACCATAGGAGAAGGGATAGTCACCGGGGACGCCGAATACGTTTGGCGAGTAAAGGCCACAAATGGTAGCAGCGCAACCCGTTTTTTTCGTAGAACCTTTTTTCTCGATACCCAAGATCCTCCGGTTCCTACTTTAAGTACGCCTACCACAGACCAAATGTTTACGACCACGGACGAAGTAGACTTTGCCTGGAGTTTTACGGATACCGGGGAAGTGCAATCCATAATCACGGGAACCATAGAAATCTCATCAGACGAGAATTTTAGTACCATCTCATTGACCGATACCAATGGCGATGGGGAATTTTCAAGTACCTTTTCCTCTGCGGACACCTATTACTGGAGAGTTAGGGGCACCGATGCGGCAGGTAATACTGGGGAAAATAGTGCAACAGGCTCTTTTATTGTGAATTAGATGGACAAAAAGAAACTAAATACGCTATTGATTATTGCGGTTTCCTGCATCTGGGGGATTGTCCTATACAAGTTTATCGCCCCGTATTTTACAAAGACCGGAACTCCATTTATTCAGGAAGTTCCCACAAAACCACTAGTTGCAAAGATTAGAAAAAAAGATACGGTAGCACTAAGTTTTCCCGAACGGGATCCCTTTCTGGGAAAAACGGTTGCCAAAACAAAAACGCCTACGAAAAAAAAGCCAAAAAAAAGGCCCAGAACAATTTCAAAACCTGTTCTATGGCCTAAAATAGAGTATTTGGGATTTGTAAAGTCCAGTAATAGCAAAGGTCGGTTGGGGTTGGTACGGATAGACGGGAAATTGTATCGTGTAAATACAAACATCGAGGTAAACGGCCTCAGGATAAAGAAAATTGCCAACGATGTAATGATCATTTTGAACGGAAAAGAAGAACGACATTTTAAGAAGAATTAAACTATTAGTAAATAATCGATATTTTTCTTTTATATGAAAATAAAATCGGATATATTTGAACGTTTCCCCAACTTCCCATAGTAGTGAACTATAGATTTATTTTTAGTATTACTATTTGCAATACGGTAATCCTTCTTGCTCTAATGGCCTTTGTATGGGTCAAGTTTTCCCACGAAAAAAGAGAAATTGTATATATAGATAATATAAGACTGTTCAACGGTTTTAATATGACAAAGGACTTGAACAAAATCAATGGCGATAAAATAAAGAAACAGAAAAAAAAATTGGATAGTCTGTGTATAATCTATGATATTTTCAGGGATAACGATCAAACGGATAAACTGGAAGCATTAGGAACACAATTGAGAAACGAAGATCAGGTATTGAATACTATGAACAAACGCTTTTCCAATGAGATAAGTCAGACTGTATGGAACCGCTTAAACACCTATGTGAACGAATACGGCATGGCAAACGACTATAAAATAGTATTGGGTACGCAAGGCAACGGTAATGTGATGTATGCCCAAAAAGGAAAAGATATCACGGATGAGGTAATGAACTATTCCAATAGCCGCTATGAAGGAGAGCGGTAGCAAGCACAAAACAATGATAACAATTTAATTAAACTTTTATACGCATAACATAATTGTAATACCCTTAATTTTTAGTTCCCCCGACTATGCCAAAAAAACAGACTTCACACGTACTTTTCCGTACAATCTCCTATTGTATTGAAAATACCCGGATCAGCACCTCCAATTTAGGGGCAATTTCCAGAATTTTAAATAATACCGACTTTCCGGTCGACTTCGATGCGATTCGAAAAAATTCGGAATATAATCTCAATAGGTCTCAGGGTTGCTTGAAAAAATGGAAGAGCCCACCCACTATATTTTACAACAAAAAAACATAAAAAGTAGTATGCGACCGATACTATAAAACCTATAAACCAGAACACCTAATTATGAGAACACTAATTGTACTATTTTTTCTTGTCACCTGCATTTCATTCGGGCAAACTGATTTGTTGATCAATGGAACACCGGTAACGGTTACTCCCCATGCACCAGGCTCACAGGATGCCGGGGTTTTTGAGATTCAGGATAATGGCAACACGATCAAAATCGATGGGAACGCCTGGAAAAGGACGGAGATAAACTACAATGTAACGGAGAATACCATTCTGGAATTTGATGTTAGGATCCTAGGTCTCGGCGAAATACATGGCATTTTGTTTGAAAATGACAATGCCGTGGGCAATTTTGATCGATTTCGTATGTTTCAAGTGGCCGGTAGCCAAAATTGGGGGTTACTTGATTTTCAGAATTATACAGGTTCGGATTGGGTCTCCTATCGGGTTCCTGTTGGGGATTTTTTTATCGGTAATTTTACTTATTTGGTTTTTGTAGCAAACAAGGATGACGATCCCGATACGCAACAAAGCTTTTTTCGCAATATAAGGTTATTTGAAAATGGAACGGAGCCACCTTCACAATCTACCTCATGGATTGTAAACGGCAATGATATCCACTTCAATTCAGGAAATGTAGGTGTTGGGACCAGTACTCCGGATGCTCCCCTTACCATTAAAGGAAGAATACATGCCGAAGAAGTGAAAGTAGATCTCTCCGTTCCCGCACCGGACTATGTCTTTCATAAAGAATATAGACTGAACACCCTACAAGAAGTCCAGAATTACATTAGGGAAAATGGACACCTGCCCAATATACCTTCGGCGAAAGATATGGAAAGGCATGGCGTGGAACTCGGAAATATGGAAATGAAACTTCTTGAGAAGATTGAAGAACTCACCCTCTACGTTATTGAGCTAAACCAGACTTTGGAATTGCAGGGAAAGACGAACCTGGAACTGCATAAACGGTTGAAAAAGATTGAATCGATTCTATACCAAGAATAGTTTTTAGCATACTAAATAAAGTTAAAAACACTTTGATGAAGAGTTCCCCGACTATACTTCTGATTATCCTAGTAGTGCTTATTTCCAACGGTTGTAAGACGAATACGGACTTGGGCAAGACCTATGAATCGTACAAATTCTTCAATTTGGAACGTACCGGATGGAAATCCATGTCCATTTCACAAAATTTTTCCAATATCTCCTATACGGCCACTTTGGTTCCTATTCAATATTACATGGTTAAAAATGAAGGTCTGGAGAATCCTTCCAGAATCGATTCCATGTACCAGGCCCATAAAACCGAACGGATAATAGAAATGGAATTTCGTCATGAATCAAGGGACGATCTTTTAAAATCCCAGTATTCCAATTTGGATTATGAATCCGCGGTAAAGTATATGGCCTTTTTCATAGAAAAGGATTTCATGGCCATTACACAGTCAGGAGACTCGATCAATTGTTCCGGGGTCACATTTGAGCGAAATTTTAAACTAGCGCCCTTTAAAAGATTGCTACTTCATTTTGGAAATATTCCTGAGAACGAGCAATTGCAACTGGTCTATCAAGACGGACTTTTCGGGAACGGAATCATAAAATTTAAGTTTAAAGAAACTCCATTGAAGTTATAACCCTGTTATAGAATGATACAAAAAATCAGAACCAGTAAGTTTTCCAAGGTCATTGCCAGTTATCTGGCCATACAGTTGATCCTTCAAATGACCCAAGCTTCAAACCTATGGGCATTGACGAGTGGTCCTTCACAGCCCGAATTCAATTCGTTTACCCCGATCGGTACCTCGGATATGGTGAATCTGGCCTCTGGGAATTTCAATTATAACATTCCAATTATGGACGTAGGCGGATATCCTTTGAATTTGGCCTATGACTCCGGGGTGACCATGGATCAGGAGGCCTCATGGGTAGGGCTTGGTTGGAATTTAAACGTAGGCCAGATCAACCGCCAGGTACGTGGAATCCCTGACGATTTCAAGGGAGACGAAATGAAATACGAAGAGAATCTAAAGGACAATGTAACCGTAGGGGTTGAAGCTGCCGTTGATCCCCAAATATTTGGATTCGAGACGCCGGATAATATCAAAAGCCTAATCCCTGCCTCCATAGGGGTCAATCTTCAGTATAACAACTATACAGGACTTTCCTTTTCACCCTCCTTGGGGCTTTCCTTTGGTCTTTCGGATAATGTCTCCGTAGGCATAAACGTACAAACTTCCGCTACGGAAGGCGTATCCGTTTCCCCCAGTATCGGTGGGAGCAAAACACTTGATAATATTTATAAAGGAATAGACGGGAATTTAAATGCCGGTATTTCCTATAATTCCAATCGCGGGTTGACCAATTTTAGTCTAAATGCCTCCCTTGCCAAAGAATTTAAGGTTGGGGAACGTCCCGTTGCCGGAGGAGGTAGTAATTCTGGCTTAGAAGATGTGAATTCAAGATTTGACCTTGGTGGAACAGGTTTGGTGTCCTTTGAAAATACGACGATAACCCCAAGAAAAAGAACTGCCCTGAGAACTATTAGTGGTACGGCATCCCTTTCTGTTGGGCCCTCTGTTTGGGGTTTTGACGCAGAAGCGGAGATTTCGGCAATGGGCACGGTACAACAAATCAAGAGTCCCGAAAGAAACGAAAAAGCATATGGCTATGAATTCACCGGCCACGCAACTACCGATGATATCCTGGATTACAATCGGGAAAAAGATGCGGTAATCAGTAAAAGTACACTGGTATTGCCCACGGCCAATTATACGTATGACCTATATTCAGTCAATGGACAAGGCATAGCAGGAATGTTTCGTCCTTTTCGAAGCCAAGTAGGGCAAATCAACGATGAATTGGTGGAAGATGAAAGCGATAGTTTCCAGTTGGGGGTGGAGGTCGAGACCACCTCGTCTGTTCACGTCGGTGTAAATTTAACTGCCGCCCCAACCTATAGCAGAACCGGTATCTGGAATACGACAGCACTGGTCAACTTTAAACAAACCAGGGAAGATATACGAAACACTAGTACCGGACCCAATGGTGAAAGCCCGGACTATGAGCCTGTATACTTTAAATATATTGGAGAACCCCGGGTGGATAAGGATTATCAACTATTCAATGATTTAGGGGGCTACAGCCCCATAGCCTTGGAAATTCCCGGACCTAAAAATGCCTTGAACGAATTTCTAAAAAAGAGTTTCAATAAACAGGCGGAAAATCAGTTTCGAGTAAAGAGATACCAAGATAACGGGGTACCTTTTTATCCCACTGAAGTAGACTCGGACAACCCCGATCAAAGTGCACTTCCTCCTATTTCTAAAAAGTTTAAAAGACAATTTAGGGAAGTTCGCAACCAAAACGTTCAAAAATTCACGACCGCCGAAATAAGAAACCTATACCCAGGCCATAATCGGGTAAATGAAAAGGCCAAAGATCACCACACTGCGGAAATACAAATTTTAAAAGGAGACGGGGCCACATATGTGTTCGGGGAAACTGCCTATAACCTGGAAAAACAAGAGGTTACTTTCGCCACCAGAAATTTTGGGGACTGTGCTACGGGAATTGTCCGATATGATGCGGATGAAAATTCCAAATCAAACGGTTCGGGCATCGATGAGTTTTTTAGTAGTGTCAAAACACCGGAATATGCACATACGTATCTCCTTTCGTCTGTGCTTTCATCGGACTATGAGGATATTACCGGAAATGGTCCTACCGATGATGATTTGGGAGGGTATACCTTGTTTGAATACAACACCCAGACGGAACTCTTCAACAAACTTAGAAAGGAGAATGGTGAGGAAGAGATTCAGGAGGAGCTACTTTACAATTGGCGAATTCCCTATGGTGAGAGACCCATGGAGGCAGCGTATGATGCCGGTCTCAATACCCACCCGAACGATCAGAAGGCAAATTATATCTATGGAAGAAAAGAAATCAAGTACATCGATAGAATTACCACCAAGACTCATGTCGCTCTTTTTGATCTAACCTCGCGCGACGATGGATTGGGTACCAGAGATAGTAATGGAGGACTCCCCGAAAATGAGCAATTGGGGCAGGAACAATACAAAATTGAACGGATACGGCTCTATTCGAAACCAGAAGCGGAGGCTGCCCTAATACTCGATGATGACCCAGGGAATGATAAATTCATTACACCTATCAAAACGGCCCATTTCATATACGACTATTCCCTTTGCCCAGGAGTTCCCAATCATAGGGATTTTGAAGTCGATGCCTCTAACAACCTAGGTAAATTGACCTTGAAAAAAGTATACTTTACCTATAGGGGTTCGGATATGGGAAAATTTACCCCATATACGTTCAACTACGATACGTTTAATCCCCCATACAATTTGAAGTCCTATGATATTTGGGGAAACTACAAACCCAATACGGACGGGGGCTGTGGAACCCAAGATCCCATTACGGCGCCCGAGTTTCCCTTTGTTCAACAGGAAGACCGTGCACAGCAAGATAGGTATGCCTCCGCCTGGTCTCTTTCTTCGATCGATTTGCCTTCCGGGGGTAAAATTGAATTGACCTATGAAACTGATGACTATCAGTACGTTCAAAACCGAAATGCCATGCAAATGTTCAAAGTTGTTGGTGCGGGAAAGGATAGTTCATCATCAGATCCAGAAGGGGAACAAAATAACAAATTATATACTGGGCTATCCTTGCAAAGAAATGACGATGGTTCTTTTTCCGATGAAGCCAGGTACCTCTACATAAAATTGCCCGATGAACAAGCCCTGATTACACCGGAGGAGTTTAAAGCGAAGTACTTAAAAAATCAATTGGACAAGCCCATCTATTTTAGGTTTTTGATGAACATGACCAAAAGGGGTGCCGTCTCCAAATCTAGTAAGGACTATGATTATGTCACCGGCTACTTTGAAATTGATGAGAGCGGCAATGATAGGGAGATAACCATTTTCGGCGGAGGCAATAACCAACCTGTGTATGCGGCCATCCCCATGAAGTTTTGGGATATGGAGGGCGTGCTCTTTGGTTTGGCCAAACCAAAGGTAAATCCAATATCGTTGGCCAGTTGGTATTTTGGAAGAAGACATTTAAACGGCTACGTATATGGGCTTAACCGTGATGCGGGCACCCAGAACATTGCCGATATAGCGAAAGAGATCATAAGTTCTTTTGGAGCCATCTCGGATATCTTCAAGGGACCAAATGCCAAGCTTAGACAGTTGAATTATCTGAACGGGCAAAAATTCATTCCCGAAAAATCATGGATTCGTTTGTCCACCCCCAAGGAGTACAAAATGGGCGGCGGAAGTCGAGTGAAAAAATTGGTAATGAAAGATCAATGGCATCGCATGGTGGGAGCACCCGAGGGGGACGAACGCTATGATAAGGAATACGGCCAAACCTATGAGTACACGCTTAAAGATGGCTCTTCCAGCGGAGTGGCCACCTACGAGCCCAACATGAGCAAAGAAAATCCATTCGTGGAACCTTTTTACAATGATGATAAAGGGGATCGTCTGGTCGCACCAAAGGAAGTAAGTTATATTGAAAAACCTTTTGGCGAACAATTTTTCCCATCCGCTACGGTTACCTATAGCCGTGTAACCGTTCAGAATCTAGAACGCGATCAGGAAGATATCCATAGACATGCCACTGGCAAGGTGGTTACCGAACATTATACCTCAAAGGATTTCCCTACCCGAGTAGACCATACGGTCTTGGATAGTCCCAATAACTATGCGACCAATCAAGGTGAATTCTTGAGGAACTTGGTAAAGGGTTTATTGGGTGCTCCTGTGAATATTAAAAGTGAATATGCCCTATCCCAAGGCTTTGTTGTGCATACCAATGATATGAACGGGAAGGTGCGTATGCAAAAAGTTTTCGGGGAACCGGATGAAAACGAACCGGAGACGGATAGCGAAAATGAAAAACTACTCGTCTCCTCAGTGGAATATGAATATAGCGTTGATGAGAACGACAAAAGCCGCTTGGATAACAAATTGCCCACAATTGATCGAAAAGGTGAGGTAACAACAAATCTACATATCGGTGTTGATTATGATGTGGTCACCGATTTTAGGGAAAGCTATTCCAGAGCCGAAACCAATGGGGTAAAGCTAAATGTGGTTACCTTGTTTATTGGACCGTTCCCCGTTATTGTACCTAGCGCCCCGCCATCACTTTCAAAAATTGAAAATGTGGCCCATTCCGTCATAACCACCAAGGTAATTCACACTACGGCACAGTTACGGAAAAAAATTGCGACCGACTTGGGTTCCCAAGTTTCCACGATCAACGAGGCCTGGGACGCGGAAACGGGGCAGGTCCTGTTGACGCGTACCGTTAACGAATTTAACGACGCCTACTACAATTTTAATTTCCCGGCCTATTGGGCATATCCTGGTATGGGGCAAGCATCCAAAAACAGTGGTTTCACCGGCACCTTACAAAAAAATGGGGAGGTTTTTACACTTGTTGAGGGTAACGCACGAGACTATCTCCATCCTGGGGATGAGCTTTTGGTCGGCAATGACGAATCCGAACCAATGCGGTTATGGGTCATTGGGTTTAGTGGAAACAACGTACGTCTTATGGATAGGGAAAGTGCCTCCGGAGATAACCTCAACATTCAGGAAACTGTTGAGTTTAAAGTGGTTCGTTCAGGCTATCGCAATCAACACATGGCCAATATGGCGTCCGTCACTTTAATGAAAAATCCAATAAAGAACGGGGATTCCTATACCGATTTTCTAAATACCAGTCTAATTCAACAAGCCACGACCAACGAGGAGGACAATCTAAGAATTGTCAATGCCAGTGCCGTGGAGTATGACGATTTGTGGAATTGCCAATGTGAGGGACCTTTTAGCGTATTACCCAAAAGCGTTACATCATCCGAGGAATTGGCCGCTATTCCGCTGGAGAGCCTAGGCTTTAACCCATTTTTGTATAACGTAAAAGGAGAATGGAGGGCCAAAAGGTCCTTTGCCTATTTAACCGAACGTACGGAAGCTTCCAACGCTATTTCGGACAAGATCAATACCAGAAAGGAAGGCTATTTCAAGGAATTCGAACCGTTTTACAGTTTAAACGAGGGTATCTGGGAACGTACGGTAACCGAACAACATATTGAAGAGGAACAAAAATGGACATTTGCCAGTGAGGTGACGCAGTATAGTCCTTTTGGAGTTGAGTTAGAGAATCGCGATGCATTAAATCGGCATTCCTCCGCCCAGTATGGCTATGCCTATACCTTACCGACCGCCGTGGCCTCCAACAGCAAGTACCAGGATATGGGTGTGGACAACTTTGAGGATTATGATTACAGCATGATAAACACCCTGAACGGCCACTTCAATTTTCAGGAAACCCTGGACGGCAATCAAGGGGATAATGCGTTCATTTCGGATGCGCGTTCCCATACCGGACGCAATAGCCTGGTACTGCGAAAGGGCGATGAGGTCTATCTGGAACGACAGTTGCTCGGGGAACCTCCTATGGACAATGATGCCGATATTGACGGGGTTTTGGATACCTTTGACAATTGTCGCTTTACCTGGAATCCATTGCCTCAATTGGACTACGACGGGGATGGTGTAGGCGATGCCTGTGACGATGATTTTTATCCGGTTCTTACCGATGCCGTAATCACCCAAAACGACCATACGGGATTCGACTACCAACCTGCCGGTGAACCCGGGAATCGATTGGAATACTGTCAGGGGGTCCAATCACGCTTCATAGTGCGTGGAAAACCCCATGCGGTAGTCCCCTATCGTATCGAAATCAAAAGGGACTACCAAGCAGGGGAAAGAATCATTAACTGGGCCGTTCTGGTCGATAGGGAAATTGTTATGGACATCAACTCCCCCCGGGAATATGTCGGGGAGATTACCCTGGATGCCAGTGGCACCAAACTGATTGCCTTTGATGTCGGCGGAAGAAACAAGACCAGAAAGAACGGCCAGTCCGCCTATACGATCGCCGCCGAGTTTAAACTGATTAATCGGGTAACGGGCAACCCACTTGAAAATGGGCCTTATCCGGATATCTATATCGATGTAAAGGTAGATTCACACAAATGTCAAAACACCAAAAACGAGGGCGTTTTTATAGATTATAACAATTACGTACCCCAAACGCCCAGGAAGTAATGAAGATGGGTGGATATTCAACATGGAATGCAGTCCAAAATACGGCTCAAAAATTGAACAGCAGGTCATTTCCTATGGTTATGGCAAAGAAACAAGACGTTCCCCAAAAGGAGAATACTATGAGAAAAAAACACTTCTTTTTTATAATACTTGCCCTGGGTATAGCCTTTGGCAAAGTTGATTTTATAAGGGCACAGGGCTCAACGTGTTTTGGATTGACCGTTTCAGGGGACACTTCATTTCCTAGGAATGGAGGTTCTCAGGTAATATTCATCAACAAACCTTCAAATTGTAGTGGTACCCTTAGTATAGTTACAGCGCAAAGTTGGGTAACTACCACCAAGGCTGGCTCAACATCCTTTAGGATTACCGTAGGAAGGACTACGGTCTCCAGAACCGCAAGTTTTCAAATTCGGGTAAATGGGGGTACGGTAAGTGGTTTTAGGATAACTCAGGAAGGTCCGACCCCTCCACCAACCCCTTCTACACCAACGATCAGTTCCAACAACTGTGGCACCGTAACCCTAAGGGCGAATTCTCCAAATGGCATATCTTGGTATTGGCAAGGTACCAATTCCAACGGTACCAGCATAAACAATCGAGACTCGGATTATTTGGTTACCTCCCCAGGTAGGTATTACCTCCGTGCCCGAAACAATGATACAGGAGTGTGGAGTTCGTCCTCTTCCTCAAGAACCGTATCTTCAATATCCTCATTTAAACCGGGTTCTATTTCAGGGGCCCAGACCATCTGTGCCGGTGGCAACCCTAGCACCATTGGAAGTACGGCCTCGGCCAGTGGCGGTACAACCTATAGTTATCAATGGCAGATTGCCACCTCTCAAAATGGTTCCTATTCCAATATATCCGGAGCCACGGGACTCACGTACAACCCTCCGGTCCTGACCGCTACCAGATGGTATCGGCGTAGGGTAATCTCTTGTGGTTCGCAACAATTGTTCAGTAATAAGATTGCCATTACGGTAAATCCGAGGCCGGGTACCGCATCCGGATCCAACAAAAGCCGTTGTGGTAACGGGAGGCTTACTCTGACAGCCTCGCCAGGTTCCAACGGAAATACCATACGATGGTACTCGGCGGCGAGCGGAGGCACCCTGCTCCATACGGGCAACAGCTATACCACCCCTACCCTTTCGTCAACGACCACCTACTATGCACAGAGCTATAACAGTAGTACTGGATGTAGCGCATCGACCCGTAGGACGATTACTGCTACCATATCCCCTACTGTGGGCACCGCCTCCGGTTCCGGTTCCACCCGATGCGGTAACGGGAGGCTTACTCTGACAGCCTCTCCAGGTTCCAACGGAAATACCATACGATGGTACTCGGCGGCCAGTGGAGGCACCCTGCTCCATACGGGCAACAGCTATACCACCCCTACCCTTTCGTCAACGACCACCTACTATGCGCAGAGCTATAACAGTGGTACCGGATGTAGCGCATCGACCCGTAGGGCGATTGCTGCTACCATATCCCCTACTGTGGGCACCGCCTCCGGTTCCGGTTCCGCCCGTTGCGGTAACGGGAGGCTTACATTGACAGCCTCGCCAGGTTCCAATGGCAATACCATTCGCTGGTACTCGGCGGCCAGTGGAGGCACCCTGCTCCATACGGGCAACAGCTATACCACGCCTACCCTTTCGGGAACGACCACCTACTATGCTCAGAGCTACAATAACGGTACGGGATGCGGTGCATCCACTCGTAGGGCGATTACCGCTACCATATCCCCTACTGTGGGCACCGCCTCCGGCAACGGCTCCGCCCGTTGCGGCAATGGTACGCTTACGCTATCAGCCTCGCCAGGTACCAACGGTAATACTGTAAGATGGTATACTTCGGCAACGGGAGGAACTCTTTTGGCGACCGGCGCAGACTATACAACACCGAATATATCCACCACGACTACCTATTATGCAGAAAGTTATAATACCAATACCCAATGTAATGCCAGTAGTAGGACTGCAGTAGTGGCGGAAATTGACACCCCGGAAGATTGGTATCTGGATGCGGATGGGGATGGGTACGCCATTTCAATAATTTCCAATTGCGGTTCCCCAGGTGCGGGATACGTCAATACCGTATTGCCCTTAGACGATTGCAATGATGATCCTGGCACTGACGGCGCTCTCTATAATCCGGATACGGTTTGGTACCAGGACGATAATAATGATGGTTTTGCAGATGCCGGAGCGGAAACCCTCCAGCAATGTAATGAGCCTTCGGGAAACTGGACCCTTACCTCGGAACTGGCGCCCTGCGGTGTATCCGAAACAGAAAAACAGGCCCTCTTAGATCTATACAACAGCACCAACGGAGATAACTGGACCAACACCTTGGCGAGCGACCAACCTTGGGATACCAATATCCCTGTTTGCGAGTGGTTTGGGGTGATTGTTATAAATGGTAATGTGACCGAATTGGATTTGCGAAGTAATAACTTAACAGGTACATTAACATCTACTCTCGAAAACCTTTCTGACCTAACTAAATTATATCTAAGCAATAGTAACGGGTTAACGGGAAGTATACCTTCGAGCCTTGGAAATCTCTTAAACCTTACAGAACTTCATTTAAATAACAATGGTCTAGCTGGAAGTATCCCTGCGACATTGGGAAATCTTACCAATCTAACTCTTTTGGCCTTGAATAACAATAATCTTATAGGGAACATACCCTCCACTTTGGGAAACCTTTCCAGTCTGACAAAAATGTTCATTCATGTCAATGATTTGAATGGTGAAATACCTCCTGAAATTGGGAATCTTTCAAATCTTTCGGACTTTTTGTTGAACCGTAATAATTTATCCGGACCTATACCTCCCGAAATAGGAAATCTTCAAAACCTCTCCAACTTAAACTTAAATTTTAACAACTTATCCGGAAGTATCCCATCCTCTTTTGGTAATCTTTTAAATCTTACTTCCCTGTATTTAAACTCTAATGAGTTAACAGGAAGTGTTCCACCATCTTTGGGTAACCTAACAAATCTTAATGCCATTGCTATAGATAACAATGATTTCTTAGGGAATATACCTTCGGAATGGGCCAGTTATTCTAATCTCTCATTACTATCTTTCCAAAACAACAGATTTGTATTCTCCGATTTTGAAACAGAACACGGGGCATACAGGACTAATGTCACAAATTATTCATTCTCTCCCCAAGCCAAGGTAGATTCCGAAGAAACCCTTTCAGTACCCGAAAACGAGAGCATTACATTAACCACAACCTCCCTTTCCAGCCCTAACAATAGCTACCAATGGTTTAAGGATGGAGTGGCCATCCCCGGAGCCACGGCAAAGGATTACGAAATTGAAAATGCCACCCCGGGCGATGCGGGCACCTATTATTTTGAGGCGACCAACAACGTTGTCACGGGCCTGACCCTGACCCGTAACGATATTGCCCTGACCATCGACCCTCCCATCGATACCTGTGGGGTCTCCGAAACCGAAAAACAGGCCCTCTTGGATCTATATGCCGCAACTGATGGTGATAACTGGACAAATACCTTGGCCGGCGACCGGCCCTGGGATAGCAATACTCCCGTTTGTGATTGGTTTGGGGTCACCGTGGAAGACAGAAAAGTAACAGCATTACGGTTATTTAACAATAATCTAACCGGATCAATCCCGACATCAATAGGTAATCTCTCGTTTATTAAAACACTCTTATTTTTTACGAACAGCCTTTCCGGCAATATTCCCAATGAAATCGGAGGTTTGACAAATTTGACAACACTGAGCCTGTATACAAATCAGTTATCCGGGGTCATACCAAGTACGTTGGGAAATTTAACAAACCTTAAAACACTATATCTGTATGCTAACAATTTGACTGGGAGCATTCCATCAGAAATATGGAATTTGAGCAGCCTTACTAATTTTAATGTGGGAACCAATAATTTGTCTGGAACTATCCCATCTGAAATTGGCAACTTAATCAGTCTTGAAGAGTTCAGAGGAAATAGAAACCAATTTGTAGGAAACATTCCATCAGAGTTTGGGAATTTATTAAGCCTTAAGAGTCTTGAGTTAAGTCAAAATCAACTGACCGGCATTATCCCTCCAGATTTGGGAAACTTAAGCGAGCTCACTTTTTTAAACTTGCAAACCAATAATTTATCTGGAACTATTCCTTCCGATCTGGGTAATTTGGCATCATTAAGTTTTCTCTTTTTGGGAGGTAATCAACTCTCAGGTGCAATTCCCGAAGCACTTGGAAATTTAAGTAATCTTACCATCTTAAGTTTATCATCAAACCAATTAACCGGACCCATTCCCACTGTACTTGTTGAATTGAATAGTTTGACCAGATTGATTTTGAATAATAATCAATTTTCTGCTGTTATTCCCAACTTCTCTACAATTACTTCGCTTGATACGTTTTCCCATAGTAATAATAATTTTATTTTCTCCGATTTTGAAACAGAACACGGGGCATACAGGACGAATATCACAAATTATTCGTTCTCCCCCCAAGCCAAGGTAGATTCCGAAGAAACCCTTTCAGTACCCGAAAACGAGAGCATTACATTAACCACAACCTCCCTTTCCAGCCCTAACAACAGCTACCAATGGTTTAAGGATGGAGTGGCCATCCCCGGAGCCACGGCAAAGGATTACGAAATTGAAAATGCCACCCCGGACGATGCGGGCACCTATTATTTTGAGGCGACCAACAGCGTTGTCACCGGCCTGACCCTGACCCGTAACGATATTGCCCTGACCATCGACCCTCCCATCGATACCTGCGGTGTATCCGAAACCGAAAAACAGGCCCTCTTGGATCTATATGCCGCAACTGATGGTGATAACTGGACCAATACCTTGGCGGGCGACCGGCCCTGGAATAGCAATACTCCCGTTTGTGATTGGTTTGGGGTGACTGTGACCAATAACCTAGTTACGAGAATAGATTTGACCAATAATAACTTAGATGGTACAATTCCTTCAGGATTTGCCATATTCTCTAACTTAATCCATTTACGATTAAGTAATAATCAAATATCGGGGTCCATACCTTCCGATTTGGGGCCATTGGAAAATTTACGAACATTAAATCTTTCAAACAATCAATTGTCAGGGACTATTCCAACTTCTATAGGTTCCTTAAGTCTTATGGAAGATATAAGAATAGGTAATAACCAATTAACGGGAGGTTTGCCATTGTCAATTACACAGTTATCAGGTTTGAGGATTTTAAATCTAAATAACAACAATTTATCAGGCCCTATCCATCAAGAATTTGGGCAGTTAACAAATTTACAAGATTTTAGACTAAATGATAATCAATTGTCCGGGGAGTTGCCCGTTCAACTAGGACAATTATCAATTTTGAAAACCTTATACCTACACAAGAATGGATTTACAGGTTCTATACCCGTAGAATTCGGGCAGTTAACAAATTTACAAGATTTTAGATTAAATGATAATCAATTGTCCGGGGAGTTGCCCTTTCAACTAGGACAATTATCAATTTTAAAAACCTTATACCTACACAATAATGGATTTACAGGTTCTATACCCGTGGAATTTGGACAGTTAACAAACCTTGAATCATTGTTAGTCTATAATACAAATATTTCTGGTTCTATACCCGTAGAATTTGAAAATTTAAGTGTTCTACGTGATTTAAGACTAAATGATAATCAATTAACAGGCAATATTCCATCAGAACTAGGGCTGCTAAGTAATTTAACCCTGCTTTATCTACAGGGGAATCAATTAAATGGTAGCGTTCCATCCAGCTTAGGCAATATTTCGAGTTTAACATCACTTTTTTTACAAGAAAATAACCTTTCTGGAATAGTACCGGAAAGTATATCCTTACTTACAGGGCTGGATAGGTTTTTCATTTCGAAAAATGAGTTTGTTTTCTCAAATTTTGAAAATGAATTTGTATCATACCAAGCAAATTTAAGTGAATTCATTTATACCGAACAAGCCAAAGTAGATCTGGAAGAGACCCTTTCAGTCCCCGAAAACGAGAGCATTACATTAACCACAACCTCCCTTTCCAGCCCTAACAACAGCTACCAATGGTTTAAGGATGGAGTGGCCATCCCCGGAGCCACGGCAAAGGATTACGAAATTGAAAACGCCACTCCGGACGATGCGGGGACCTATTATTTTGAAGCGACCAACAGCATTGTCACGGGCCTGACCCTGACCCGTAACGATATTGCCCTGACCATCGACCCTCCCGTCGATACCTGCGGTGTATCCGAAACCGAAAAACAGGCACTTTTGGATTTATATGCCGCAACCGATGGTGATAACTGGGCCAATACCTTGGCCGGCGACCGACCCTGGGATAGCAATACTCCTGTTTGCGATTGGTTTGGGGTGATCGTGCAAAATGGTACGGTAATCACCTTGCAGTTACAGTCCAATGGTGTAAACGGGACATTGCCCGAAACTATGGGCAATCTGCCCAATATGAAACTATTGGACCTAAGTGATAATGGTCTTTTGGGCCAAATACCGGCTTCCTTAGGCTCCGTGTTAGAACTGGAAAACCTATTACTACCCAATAACAATCTTACCGGAGTCCTCCCAACCTCCTTAGGAAGCTTGTCCAATCTGATGACCATGGATTTGAGCAATAATAACCTGCAAAGCCAGATTCCCATTTCGTTCTGTAATTTAACCAACTTGACCGATTTAAACCTCTCCTTCAATGGACTGTTCGGTGAGGTTCCCCGGGAAATAGAATTGATGGGCAACTTGGTACGTTTAAACTTGAGCCACAATACCCTTAGCGGTCAATTGCCCTCGACCATAGTTGGTCTGCGCAACTTACAGGAAGTGATCATAAACGATAATCAACTGGAGGGCACTATGTTTCTCACCGCAACCCTGAACGGTACCCTGGAACGGTTTAATTTTGAAAACAACCAGTATATCTTCTCGGATTTCCAAATAAAACACAATGGGTATTCCCAATTTCTTGATTTGGGCTATACCTATACACCACAGGCAAAGACGGACGAAATAGCTTCAAAATCAGTTACCCTGGGCAATAGCATTACCCTGACTACCGAATTGTCCTCGGCTCCCGAAAATAGCTTCACATGGTTTAAGGACGATGTACCGATTGACAGTGTTATAACGCATGAACTTCTCATTGAAAATGCCACGGAAGATGATGCCGGAACCTATCATTTTACCGTAACGAACACGGACATTCCCGGTTTGGAATTGGAGCGCCATCCCATAACCCTAAATGTGATTGCCTCCTGCGATGTATCTCCCGCTGAGCGTCAGGCATTGATTGCCTTATATACGGCCACCAACGGACCTAACTGGAGCAATACGACACAATCTCTACAACCCTGGGCAATCAATGATGCAAATTCCCTGGTGTGCGATTGGTTCGGTGTTACCGTAACCGATAATACAGTAACGGAAATCATATTGCCCAATAATGGATTGCAGGGTGCCCTGCCCAATGTTTTTTCGGCCTTTCCTTCCCTGGAAACGGTCATTGTTTCAGAAAACGCCCTGAGCGGAGATATCTCCAATATTTTTACGGCCAATACTCAACTGCGGTCCTTGGCATTGGAGAATAACACCTATCTTTTTGAGGATATGGAAGCGGATTTTACCGCTTTGACCTCACAACTCGATACTGGATTTTCCTTTCAACCTCAAGCCAAGATCGATTCGTCGGAAACCTTGAATTCAGAACCGGGATCTTCCATAACCTTGACCAGTGATGTACCAACAAGCGCCAATAATAGCTACCAATGGTATAAGGATGGATTGATCATTCCTGAGGCTACTTCCAAGGAACTGGTTTTGTCCGATCTTACTACCGAAGATGAAGCGGTATATCATTTTTCCGTAACCAACAGTATCGTGACCGGCCTCACCCTGGAAAGGGAAATGATTACAGTAAAGCTAAACAATGCCGATGACGCCTGTGGGGTCTCCGACCTGGAAAGACAGGCTTTGATCGACCTATTTGAGGCCATGGGCGGCACTAATTGGACAACTAACACGGGATGGAATACCGATGCCCCGGTCTGCGATTGGTTTGGAATAACCACGGATGACGAGGCCCATGTTATAGGTGTTGATCTGCCCGATAATGGATTACGCGGAGAAATTCCCGCAACCATCGCGCAATTGATGCATTTGATCAACTTGAATCTAAGTAGTAACAACGTTATTGGTGAAATCCCAGTTGCCATAGGCGATCTTTCAGTGTTACAATCATTGGTCTTGAACAACAATATCCTGGTGGGTCAAATTCCCGAGTCCTTAGGAAGTGCTTCCGCATTGGAAACATTAAACCTAGGATTCAACAGATTTTCGGGCCCAATCCCTTCATCCATAGGCAATCTACAACAACTACAGACCTTGGAGCTTAATGATAATAAATTAAGGGAAAGTATCCCACCCAGCCTTTGGACCATAAGTACCCTAACCAGAATACAGGTTTCCAACAATGAACTCTCCGGAAGTATTTCGCCCGACCTGGGCAATCTAACGGTACTGGAGGAGTTCTGGCTGTCCAACAACAACTTTTCCGGAACCGTACCCACTACCATAACCAACCTCCCGGTTCTAAGAAGTGTTAGGTTAAACGATAATGCTTTCCGTGGGGATATTCCCGTTTTAATCCCGGATTTGACCGTTCCCGGGGTCGAGATAACCCTGGAAAACAATGGCTTTGTATTCAGTGATTTTGAGGATGAATATCCGGAATACAGCACATTGGCGGATAATTTCACCTATAACCCGCAAGCCGATGTAGACCGCAGGGAAACCATTTCCGTATTGGAAAATGATTCGGTGACCCTGAGTACCAAAGCTTTGTCAAGCCTCAATAATAGCTATATCTGGTACAAGGATGGGGAGGTGATACCGAATGTTACCGGAAATAGCTACACCATTCCCGATTTTGATCCTCTTCAGGATAGTGGCGATTACTGGTTTGTAGCTTCCAATAGCGTCATTCCCATATTGGAACTTACCCGAAGAAGAATCACTCTGGTGGAGCTCATAATTCCTCCCTTACAGCCTTTGGTGCTAACGGCTCTCTGTTCGGAGGAACCCAGTATTAACAGGGAGTGGAGGATTCAAAATTCAAATGCCGAAAATGTATCGGTCAACTGGCAAGTATTGGGCACTTCGCAATCGGGAACGGTAGTCGCTTTGCCGGGAATCACGATGTTTTCAACAAATACAGAGGTCGGGGACAATACGGCACAGATCATTTGGTTGGACTCGGACGGTTTGGAGCAAAGTGCCGAGGCGACGTCGAACGGTGATCTTTGTGACCCTCAAACCGTATGTACAAATATATTGGATGGTCTAGCGGATGGAAGCTTCGAAACGGCTACCGGTGCCGATCCACAATCCAGAAACGGAAATCTGGATGCTTTTGGGTGGACGGTCGAAGAGGGTACCCCGGATACCTTCTCACCTCCTTTTACCAATAACGGCGACCCTTATTTAAAGACCAACTTTAATAATTCCCCCGATGGTGGTGCCTGTGTGGGCGCCTTACGTGCTGGCAGTACTACGGAGTCCTTCTCCACAAGCGTAACGGGCCTAACACAAGGTGCCACCTATATCGTGGAATTTTACCAAGCCAATGCGACGCGTCTATTGGATACGCGTATGGTAGATGAGGCCTATGGGTATTGGGAATTGGCCATAGGTTCTGAGGTTAAGAATTCAACTCGTATGGTTTCCGAGGTCGGTGCTACAAGATGGCAAAGGGAGCGTTTGGAATTCGTAGCGGCCAATGTCCAGGAGATCTTGCAATTTAGGGCAGCATCGACAGCTACCGATGCATCGAATTCATATCCGGTATATGTATTGATCGATGGTATTCGGGTGTATCGGAAACCTATCGATCCCTATACCACTACCTGCTACGATATTGCCACACAGGTATTCTGTAATACAGATGACGTCAATTCGCCCACAATCGCCGAATTAGTGGCCCCACAGGCAGTAAATGTCACTTGGCATAGCGATCCGGTTGGGGGAACACGATATTTTGAAGCCGATGAACTGATACAACTTCCATCATTGCTTTGGGCCGATGATGGTTCGGGGACCCGAACGGCCCTGGAGGTTATTTTTGATTTGGGAGCTCCTGAAGGCCTTGAATACCAGTCGTTCGATCTGGAAGAAAATCCAACGCTTGCCAATGTAGTAGTGGAAGGTATCAATATTACCTGGCACGATTCATTTTCCAATGCCACGGAATTGCCTTTGAGCACTGTGCTTGTGGATGAAGGAGTATATTATGCCGCTCAGGATGGAAACACTTGTCGCCTGGCCGTGAGTATAAACCTGGGTATTCCCGAATTGAACGGTAACGGATTCCAGGAGTTTTGCAGTTCCAATGCCCCAAAAGTCAGCGATTTGATTATGGAACCTACCAACCCGGATTATACCATTGCCTGGTATTCCGCAAGCACGGGGGGGGCGGAATATGGCCCGGATGATCCATTGGTGGACGATACGGTATATTATGCCGTGCAGACCAATGGGACCCTTACGGGCGAAGATCGCTTTCCAGTACGGGTCTCGGTCATCGATGTCGCAGGGCAGGCTCGGAACTACGAACAGGATGTATTGTTCCCCCTCAACAGCACAGTGGCGGATATCACTAGTTTCTATCGTTTGGATAGTGACACCCAATGGTATAATGAGGCCTTTGGGGGAACCGCGTATTTTGATACGAACAACTTGGAAGACGGCAATACCTATTATGCCAGAATCGGGGAAGGTCTTTGCGCGGGTCTTAAGGTATTGGCCATAACGGTGAATTTAGATGAGAATACTGCACCGGAATTGGTCAGTTGTATCAAATTCATTCCACAACCCGGACAACAGTATGTAATCAGCGGTTGGGTCCGGGAAGAAGCCTTAACACCCCAATCCGCAGGAACCATTGATTTTAATCAGGACGAGGCAGCAAAGGAAGCCGTGTTGGGTCTATTTAATGCACTGAGCAAGACCATTGTACAAGATAAACTAGAAGTGCCCCAAAAATTCGTTGTAAAATCTCTCTTCCCGGATTTGGACATGAGTGCGGTGCTCCCATATCTAAAGGATTTCTCTGGTAACAAGGTGACCGTCCATGACTTTAAATTCGAAATAGAGAATGTGGATGGCTTGGAACAGAACATCGGCTATTCCTTTTCCCTAGATCCAGGAAGCAACAACAGATTGGAATATCGGACGCCGGAAGTTGTTTTGGCCTTTCCCGAATTTGTTGGTATCACTCTGGAATTTAATCTAGGCAGACATTTCCCATTGCGGAATTATGATAACTTGGAAATAACGCATAACAGCGTCTCTATTATTTCGGGGGACAGACTTCGGGTAAATTCGGATTTTATACTTACCCCTACTGAAGGTTCCCATCTAAAATCGGAGTACAACGGTTACGATACCGATGGCCCTCCCAATTCTGGCATAGAAGGGACAACGGAGATTTTCGATTACCTGGAAAACCCTGACCTTGAGGCTATAAACTACGAGGATACGTTTATTGAACTGGAATTCAAGGATATAGCCGAAACCCCTATTACAGTACCGGAAAATTCCCGTGTCTTTACACCCAAAGGTGCCGTCATCGATGGTTGGCAACGAATCTCCAGCGTATTTCCCATACCTGCTGATGCAGCCTATATGCGGATAAATCTAAAGACGAATTTGGATGGGGTAAACGCGTATTTCGACGACGTGCGGATGCTACCCATCAACGGTAACATGAAATCCTTTGTGTACGACCCCATTACCCAACGCCTTCAGGCCGAGTTGGATGAAAACAACTATGCCACTTTCTATGAGTACGATACGGAAGGGGGCCTGGTACGTGTAAAGAAGGAGACCGAAAGGGGAATCTATACCATTCAGGAAACACGTTCGGGAAATACAAAGTTAAGCAGTAGCCAATAATGAAGATTCAAAACAGCCATATCATCATCGTGTTTCTTTTGGGATTTTTGAAAGCTACTTCCGTGTGTGCCCAAGAAAAAGATATCAAGGATATTTTGGATAGGGCCGGTAAATTCTATATGGAACAGGCCCAGTTCAAGGTAGACATGACCTTTACAATGTATCGTGGGTTCTACGGTAAAAATGTTACGGAACGTTACCAAGGGATCATGCAAAAAAAAGGGGATTTCATAAAAAACACCATGCTGAATACCCAGGTATACCAATTTCCAAAAGCCAAGATAATTGTCGATGAGGATGGGAAGACCCTTACCTATACCCCGATAGATACGGGACAAGCTTTGAAGACACCGATTGATCTAGGGGTTTTTCTGGAATACTACCAACAATCCCAGGTATTGGACCAAGGAAACAAATGGGTATGTGAAATGGTCGCGGAGCGGACCACCATCGGTACCATTCCCTATGGAAAAGTGGTGTTGCATATTAGCAAAGAGGACTACCATATTATACGGCAAGAACTCTTTTTTTCCCAAAGGGTTCCCTTTAAGAGCAAAAACGGTAGCGGTACGGAACAGGATTTTGGAAGACTGGTCATAGATCTGGTGCACCACAGGAACGTAGCAGTGGAGACCCGTAATCTCAGCGATTTTATAACGGTATCCAATTCTAAAAAGCTACAGCTACAGGGAGACTATGCCAACTATCGATTGATTGATCGAACAACACAATAAACATAACCAAGTAAATACGCAAAGACGAATGTTTACGAGAACCAACAAAAAAACGATCCTGGGATGCCTAAGCGCCCTTCTGCTCTGCCTCACCCATGCCTGGGCCCAGGAAAAGGCCACCTTTGACGCCGAACAGATTACCACCGATGCCACGCTCCAATATGTGACCCCGAACCTGGATTCCCCCGAACGGGTAAACCACTCCCCCATGGCCTACGTAAGCCTTGGGTTGGACAAGACCGTTCCGGTAAGCGACCGGTATTCCTTTGAAGTACAATTGAGCATTGTTCCCGCCTCGTCTTCGGGAAACTTTGACGAAGCCGCGTTGGATATTACCTTGACCGTAGAGAACAATACCACCCAGGGGGCAGGTAGCACTTCTGTGGACATCAGCAAACAGGTGTTGAACGGATCCTTCGGGGCTCAAGTACAGATTGTAGGGATTTCATATACCCTATTATCCAATGGATCTACCTCTACCACTACGGTTCCCCCAAATGTGTATTTGGACATAGGTTTTACCTCTGATCGGTTCGAGACCTTGGACACTTCCTTTCCGCCAAACGTTGCGGTAGCCGAACCCAATGTTTCGGGAAAAGAGCTGGAAATTAATTGGTCTGCTGTAAACGGGGCGCTTTCCTATGATGTGGAATGGACTTGGATCGATGGATACGATGGCAATTCGGAAAGCTATGACGATCCAATGCGGGCACAAAATACCATTCCCTTTACCAAACGGGATTTTGAATTGAACAGTACCCGGGTACAGGCCAGTGGGCTTTCCTATACCGTCCCTCTGATCTATGCCAAGGGCTACTTTGTGTACCGGGTGCGGGCGGTCGGCAAAAACGAGGCTTACCCGGATAGGTACCTATTTGGGCCTTGGAGCGATGCCGAGGACGATCAGGCCCGATTTTTAAGCGATTGGAACAGGGTGTACATCATCGATGAAGACCATCAGGTACACAAAAATTGGCAGTTTCAGGCTTCCTACGCCGAGGATGGTAAAAAGAAGGAAGTGGTGAGCTATTTTGACGGGACGCTCAGAAACCGCCAAACCGTGACCAAGATCAATTCGGATGAAAACATTATCGTTGGGGAGGTCATTTATGACGCCCAGGGGAGACCGGCCATCGAGGTGTTGCCTGTACCCATAAACCGTACACTTGCACCGGCAATCGACTTTGTAGGGGATTATACTGATCCCCAAAACAGTGCCTTCACCCGAAATTCGGCCGGCCTAGCCTATAGCTATCAGGATTTTGACCCTGATAACGTAAACCAATTGGACAGTTATAGCCTTGAAAAGGCCATGGCCACGGAAAGTGGCGCCAGTAGGTACTATTCCGCGGACAATGATGTTGATGATTCCTTTAAGGCACGGATACCGAATGCGGAACGGCACCCTTTTTCCCAAATTGAATATACCTCGGACAATACGGGCCGCATTCGAAGGAAAGGTGGTGTTGGGGTAACCCACCAATTGGGCAATGGACACCAGATGGAATATTATTATGCTACGCCGGAACAAAAAGAACTCAACCGTTTGTTCGGCTATAGCGTAGGGTATAACCAGCACTATAAAAAGAATACGGTCATTGATCCCAACGGCCAGCGCAGCGTTAGCTATATAGATCCCCAGGGACGTACCATAGCCACGGCCTTGCTGGGTGATGCGCCTGCCGGCCTCGATGGCCTGGACGAAGAAAAAAATGGAGACCATCTTCGCATAACCACCGACTTATTGGGTAAGGTAGCACCTAACGACCCGGACACGCCCAACGACAACAACCGACGAAGCGCCACACAGACCTTTGGTGCCGTTGACGACGCCCTGGTATATACGAGTACCAAAGTGGTTCCCTTTAATGAGAACAGGATTTTTTCCTATAATCTGGAAACGACCGATTTTGTCTATGAATGTTTCAACGAGGCCATCGCCTACGATCTTTTCGTAGATATCATCGATGCCAACGGCCAAAGTAGAATTTCGGATCGCAATACCTTCGATGCCGCCAATTTTGAAGTATCCTTGGAACGGGGGAACTTCAGTATCGTTAAAAACCTGATCGTAAACCCGGATATGCTCCAGGAGTATGCCGATAAGTACGTCCTGGACCTACAGGACCCTACCAAGGAATGCTATATTGATCCCGATCTGGCCCTTCCCTTTCCCAATATAGAGGATGATGGATGCTTTACCACCTGCGCGGACTGTGAAAATGCATTACGCGCCCAATTCCGTGATAGCATCGGAAATTCCAACGAAACTACCTATGCCAAGATACAGATAGCACAATACGATTTTAGTGAACTGGAAGCCATTTTAACCCCTGATGAGCTCAAGGAGGAAACCAGGAAATTGGAGCAGGCCTTTCTCCTACAATGGCCGGAACTTATTGCCGCCTGCCATGCGCCCTGCACGGATGGCACCGACCTTGCCGGCCAGTCCAATGAAATGATCATCGCCAATTCCGTTAGTTGCCGGGTAGGTCATACTGCCCTACTCAACGATATGAAACCTACCGGGCAATACGGGGCTTTCCCTAGGACCTTGAGCAATGGGGAAATAGTATTGGACCCGCAGGGCAGTCTTTCCATCTTTGCAGAGACCAACCGTATTACCGGTGCCGAAACCACCGAGGGAGGCGAATACAACACCTGGCGAAATCCCAGACATCCTGTATACGATGGAGAGGAAACTGGCACTGGCCGTTACACGGAAGGCCATTATTACAATGCCGATGGCGCCATAAGTTACATCCGGGTAAACGAAATACTAACTGTGGACGAGACGGACGAGACAACGACCATCACCTATCAGCCACCCATAGACCCAACGGCCAATCTCAACGAAGTGTTGATCAAGGCGACCAACAGCCCGAACAATGAGGAGTACTATATAGAACCCCAATACCTGGCCAATGCCGTTGATTTTGTAGCATCTGGAATATGGCAAGAGGAATGGGCCGAATCCTTGATCGTATACCATCCGGAATATCGATACCTGGAATATGCCGAGGCCATTTGTGGCATGACCTTCAACAATAGTGTCGGGCTAATGAATCCGGATGGGTATGACCAGCACCTCCGTAATCTGGATACCTATGACAAGGTTCCATCTGGCTTGCGTTCAGCCAGTGGGCTCATGGCCAACGACCCTTTTTTTAAGGGTAGCCTTCCCTTCCCCAACCCTTTGACTGCAGACAGTGATAACCGGTTCATAACTGCTTTTAACCAAAGGGAGGCTTTGATGTCGGCCATGATGGAGAACTACAACGCCACAGAAAAAAGCCTGGAAGAGTATGCAGCGGCCATTGTAACCTGCAACAGTATTTCAGACGACTGCCCGGATACGGGTGTGGGTAGTCTTTCCGCTTCGCAACGAGAGGCCTACTGGGCTACCTTAAAGACAAACTATATCAATCTTAAGCAGACGTTGCAAAAACTATTGGCCAATGTCTACGCCAAGACACGGAATGCCTACAACGGGTGTATTGGGGAGGAAAATCCGCCCGTAGATCTGTTATCCGTCATCGGGGAATATGACTTTTCAGGAAAAAGCAGCTTTGAGGGAGCCATAAATGAGGCTACCGATAAAGTTTGCGAGCTTGCCGAACGTAACGAATACCTGACCAAGGAAAAACGCTTTCCCCCTTCGGATGCTTTGTACGATTCCGGCAAAAGTGCCGAAGACGTCATAGCCGAACTGAACGAGTATACTGCCTATGAGTATTTTATACAGACCGGGGTCTGTCCGTTGGCCAGGGACCTACGGGTCTTCCTGGAGTTTGCCTTTGCCGACTTTGTGGGCCAGGGAATTCCTCGTCAAAGTATTTTTGATGCCAATTACCTGTCCCGGGGGCTATACGCCGATCTTGGGGGCATCCTGCCCCTGGAGTCTCCCGATCCATTGCAATGGGACAATGAAATCAGCGGAAATGTGCTTACCCTAAAAATCGGGGAAGAAACCACCCCCATTACGGTTACCCTCCCCCCTGGATATAGCTGGAGCGGCTATGGCTCCTCTTCCTTTACCATTACCCAGGTAAAACAGCTGGTCGGCACTTATGACGGACCCAACGAACAATTTACCTTTAGTGCGGTCGTACGGATTCCCGATATCAATACGGAAGTGGGCTTTAAGGAAGAGGTCATTACGGGGACTACCCAGGCCCGTATCGCGGAATGTACCGTATATCCTGATGCCAACAGTGTAGGCCAATATTTGAGCGATGGCGGTTCCATTGGGCCCTTGGGCGAATGTCATAAGGAACGCCGCTTTTCAGAAGCCTTTGTACGTTTGCTCAATGCATTATATGCACAGGGAACGATTAACGGTTCCGGAATAGCACTCAACGGACTTCCCGAATACCGCGATAGCTATCTGTCCAAGTTCTTTGATCCGGGTACGGCTACCTGGACCGCAGACCTACCGATTAACACCTATTACCTTAATGTGGGCGGCCTTGATGTGGCCGTTCTGGAACTGGAGGACGACCTCCCCACTGCGGGCGTCACGAACTTTACGGGCTTGGGGTTGACCTATACCTATAATAACTCCGGGCAGATTACATCGCAGGTCGCCCGTGTGGCCTACCAGACCCCTACGGTGGAAAGGCATGTCAAGGGTACCTTGACCCAAGCCCTGGACGATCCGGACCGGCCCCTGATCAACTTTTTATGCTGCCCCGGAGAGGATATTAATGAGTTGGTGGGTAGTACTTGCGATTTATTGAACTATAATGATGCAGATGGTTCATTTCAATCCTGTGAAAGTTTAGTCATCATGAACACTCACAACCAGAGAAACAGTAACGTCACCTGTGGATCTTGGTATGATTATCAAACAAATGCTGATACTTTTTGGCCTTCCGCAACTTCTAATCAACCTCCCTCAGGAGACCCTTTCATATTAACAAATTTTGACGATTCTCCAGATGGCGGAGTACTTGCGGGAGCATTGACCAATGATCGTGGAAACAATTTTTATGTAGAGTCATTTGGAACTCAATTAACGGGTTTAAAAATTGGCGAGGAATATGTAGTGAAGTTTTTCATGGCCAATGCTACTAACAGGTACGGTATTGGAAATAGAGATGTCCCTCATTTTAATGACGATGAGAAAAGTTATTATGGAGGGTGGCGAGTGGATATGGGAAATCAATTCAGATATTCATCTTTCATAGAGAGTACTGGAAATAAGCCACAGTGGATAGAAGATGAGGTTTCTTTTATTGCGGAAGAAGAAACTGTTATACTTATATTTTCTCCATTCATAGCGGATAATGAGATTTTAACCGATGCCTCTGTTTTAGACGAAGGGTTTTTAAATACCTATATGCTAATAGATGGAATAAAAGTAGAACCCAAGAGTTGTTCATCGAATCCATTAGATTATCAAAATTCTTGTGATGACTTTCAAGCTGAATCAACCACTTTTGAAAATCTTTTTAAAGATTTACTGAATAACATTGTGGTCCATAAGGATAGCTTAATTGGCAATAATGAAAATTTCATAATAGAAGACTATGATTCACCAGAACTTGCAAGTTTGTTTTCAAATGAAATTATCGGTCTTGAAACCAAAATATATAATTATCCCATTTCTCAATTAACCCACACTATCGACACAAGATTCAATTCTTTTTCAAATACTACCGAAATTTTTGTACACAGCAGAAACCCATTTGGTCAGCGGATGGTAAATGACCTGAACCAGTCATTTTTTATTAGTGACAATGCTTCAAATGGCATATTTGGAATACTCACTTCATCATTAAATTTGCCTGGCTTCAACTTATATGATGTAGCTGAAATAGTTGATGTAAGTTTTGAAGGAGGTGAGTATTACGGGCATGATTTGCTAAGGCTGGAATATTTGGATGCTAACTCAATATTACAAACTGGCTATACCTTTCTTAAATTTTATTCTACTCAGCGTTTATCCGAGGATTATACTTTTTATATAGATGGAAATCTTTGTAAAGGTCTAAAAGGTTTTTATAGACAGCCTTATTCTAGATATTATGTGAATGTCAATAAAGGCTCAATAAATAGCTCAAATACCAAATCCCTCAATTTGAAAAGTTTATTGGGGGAATCTGAAAAGGTTGTTTCAGTTAGTGCCAACAGAGTATTTCTTTTTGAAAATGAATTATTTCTCATTGAACATAAAGGGAAAAACTTAGATATAAATCTGCAAAGGGAAATTATTTCAAATGCAAGAATTTCCTTAAATGATAGTATTAAAATGCTATCCAATAATATCAGTGTTTCTAGTAAATCCATCCCCCAAGAGCCCCGAACCACCTGCGGCCCCGATATTTGTATCCCCCCGGTACCGGCCCCATTAAGCTGTACTGACATGTACGGTACCTATGAAGGGATCATGATCGGGCTAATGAACGGCCTCGATACGGATCTACGCGAGCAGTATATCGTGTCCGAGGCCGATTTCTGCAATCAGTCCTACCAGTATCTGGTAACCGATTACCAAAACTACCTCACCACCTTTGGTATCACCGGTATCGAGGATATCGAGTATATGTCCATTGCCCGTTTTGGGGCCACGGAGTTCAACTATGGGTATCCGGATATGGCCTCCATCATCGGGTTATATAAGGCACATGTAGATGCCGCCAACGAATTTGACCGTATGGACTGGGGCCAATTTACGTCCGACTACCTCAATCAACCTGGAAACGAAAGCATCTGCGTACCCCGGGCCTTCCCTACGAATTTTAACGATTTCATCTTTGACCTACCCGAACAGACCGATTGCGAGCAGTTCAAGGCCGCCGTGACCCTAGCATATCAAAGTGATACTTACGAGGCCATCTTGGAGCGCAAACGTCAGGAATTCGTCAATGCCTATCTGGAACATGCCCTGACCGATCCTGTGGAAAACTTTACCATGGAATACGCGGACAAGGAATACCAATATACACTCTACTATTACGATCAGGCCGGGAACTTGTTACAAACGGTTCCCCCGGAAGGGGTGGACCGCTTTACCGAACAGGAACTGGAAGCGGAAGGTAAGAACGAAGCCATCAATGCCTATCGCCTGGCCAATGGATCGGGGGAAGGGGAAAGCCTGTTACCGGACCATGATATGATTACGCGATACCGCTATAACTCCCTAAACCAATTGGTCTGGCAGGAAACTCCGGACGGGGGTGTAACCCGTTTTGCCTACGATCGCCTGGGCCGTATTATCGCTTCCCAGAATGCCAAACAGGCCGGAACAGGTCGTTTTAGCTATACCAGCTACGATTTCTTGGGCCGAATCATAGAGGCCGGGGAACTAGCACCAAATGTGGCCATCACGATCGAGGATACCACGGGGAAACTTAGGTATAGCGGGGACGGGACCTATGTACCCGTCATCGATCCGGATAACCCGCAGGAAAATGTCTACCCCGCCAATGTATCCGACACACGTTATGAAGTGACCCGGACCAACTATACCACGGCCACCAACAATGAGGTACAATTGTTCGATACCGTGGACGATATCTCAGAATTCATCAGCAATGCCCGAAACCGGGTCACCGCCATCCGATACTATGACGCATGGGACGGTCTCGATGACAACCTCAGTTATGAAAATGCGTTGTTCTATCATTATGATATCCACGGAAACGTCAAGGAACTGGTACAGCACAACAAATTGATGATCATCAATCCCGAAGATCCCTCATCGGGCCTTAAACATGTGGAGTACGACTACGACTTGATCAGTGGCAATGTAAACCAGGTGACCTATCAAAAAGGCCGTGCGGATATGTTCGCCCATCGCTATACCTATGATGCGGATAATCGGATTACCCAGGTGGAGACCAGTAGCGATGGTATGCTCTGGGAGAAGGACGCCACTTATGCGTACTATGCACACGGACCCTTGGCCCGTACCGTTATCGGGGACAAGGAGGTACAGGGTATGGACTATGCCTATACGCTACAGGGCTGGCTCAAGGGGGTAAACTCCGAGAATCTGGACCCCGCCGACGATATGGGCGGGGACGGTGACCAAGTGGCCCGGGACGCCATGGGATATACCTTGGGCTACTACAGTGGCGATTATGCCCCGATCGGTACCCTGGGCACCAACACTTTTGGAATTAGTACCGCCAACAACGGTACGGAGACCCAGGAAGGGGTAAACGTGGGCGAGGAACTCTACAATGGGAACATTAAGCAGATGGTGACCGGTCTATTGGATACCGATGAAAATGCCCTTACCGTCCAGATGAACAAATACGGTTACGACCAGTTGAACCGCATCAAGGCCTTTAGAACGGGAGGGACTTCGGATCCTTACTCGGCCAGCTATGCCTATGACAAGAACGGGAACCTAAAGACCTTGGATCGCAGTACGCCTAGCGGGGCAATGGATCAATTGGCGTATACCTATGTGGACACTGATCCGACAACGGGGCAGGCCAAGCGGACCAATCGGTTGGACTTTGTAAACGATGCGATTGGGGACCAGGGCCTTGGAGATCTGGGGATCCAAACGGAGGGCAACTATGAATACGATGCCATAGGTCAGCTTACCCGGGACCGCGCCGAGGGCCTATCCATAGATTGGCGTGTTGACGGCAAGGTACGTTCGGTGACCAAGGACGATGGGAGCGTGATCACCTTCCAATATGACGGCCTGGGGAACAGGATCGCCAAGACTGAGGTGGATACGGAGACCACTACCCTCTACGTACGCGATGCCCAGGGCAATGTCCTGGCCGTATACGAGAACAGCTCCGACGGAACCGTGGCCCCTGTGGACCCCGATAGGAACCTGCAGGACTTCTGGGACTTCGGTACCATGCTGATCGACCGGGAGATCGCCTTCGAGGCCTATGACTATATCAGCGTGGCCAATACCGTAAACGGGAACGTGGTGGAGCCCAACGGCAACCTCCGCCTTACCGCCGGAAACGAAATCACCCTAAGACCCAATTTCCATATAAAGCCCGGTAGCGAGTTTTTGGCAGAGATTCGGGACCTGGGAGAGGGCAGCGGCGGCCAAGAAGGCCTCTTCCTTACCGAGCACCATATCTATGGGAGTTCCCGCCTGGGGATGGAACGAAAAAATTTGGAAATCCTGGAGGAAGGTCCTATCTTGGAAAGGACGTTCTTTGAAAACAAGGTAGGCGACAAACGCTATGAACTCAGCAACCATCTGGGGAACGTACTCTCCGTCGTTACGGACCGAAAATTGGGAGAGGTTGGGGATCATGTTCCGGACGTGGTAGCCTATAATGATTATTATCCCTTCGGGCAACTTCTACCGAACAGGCATGGGAATTCTTCTGATTACAGGTACGGCTTCCAGGGACAGGAACTAGACAATGAGATCAAGGGCGAGGGAAATAGTTATAATTTTAAGCATAGAATGAGTGACCCGAGAATTGGTCGTTTCTTCGCAGTAGACCCGTTAATTGGTAAATACCCTTGGTATAGTCCTTATCAATTTAGCGGGAACAAACTAATAAGCAGAATTGAATTAGAAGGTTTAGAAGAAGCTAGGTTTAATATGCAGATAGATTGGAATACTGCGATAAAAATGGCTGGAGAAGATGCTACAACAGAGCAAATAGTTGAGAAGTATAATCAAATACATTATGCAGGCACAAATCAAATAGTAACAGAATTATTCAAATCTACTTTTGACCACTACTTACCTAAGAAATTTATAGACAGATATAGCTCTTTTGAAGGAGGAACTTTAAATATCACAGAGCAAGAGGCTATTGATGTAAACCCATATTCCGTATCTATTTATAGAGGAAAACGTTCTCAAAATTGGGAACGTGAAAGTGCTGCATTTGAAGCAGAATTAAATTCTCTTGAAAAAGGCGAATCTAAAGAAGTAAAACTTTCTGTTAGTGGTAAAGCAGGAACGCAAGGAACATTAGGTCAGTTTACGATAAACTTTGAAGGTGTTCTTACTAGAAGTTCAGAAGATGATGGGGAATGGTCATTCGAAGGAACAATGCAATTTTTTGATAAGTGGGATTTTGATAAAAAGAAAAATGGAGGAAGAACACAAGGTAGTGAAACCGCTACTGATGTTGGAAGAATGTTTTTACCAGGAAAAGGTTTTGATATTTTATCACCAAAAATACATGTAAAACAGACTAGTAAAGACCAAAAAGTTGATTGGTGGAAAGATAAAGAAATCAAAGAGGTAAAATCAAAAGCAGCAGAATTAGTACCATATTTTGATGAAGAAAAAGGAAAATAATAATATGAGGAGTCAGATATTAAGATTAATCATTTTCATCGTTATTTTTTCATCTTGTAAACAAGAGAAAGAATATTGCACAAAGGAAATTAATAAGTTAACAAATATAATATTACCGAAGAAAATTGAAATCATAGAATGCGATGACAACCTAGAATATCAATTTGTTTTTGAGTATCAAATGAATGATTTATCTGAAGTTGATACATTTATTAGAAGTAACAACCTTGTACAGTACTCATCACAGGCTAATTATGATTTAATTAAGAATATAGATGTTATGAGTTACGTTGGAGAATTTTTTGAACCTAACAAAATTTATGAAAAAAGTAATGAAATGTATTATGTCCAAACAAAAAACTATTCTTTAGTTCTTGATAGTAAAAAAGGAAAGTTTATGGGAGTAGTAGAATACTAGATACTTTTCTTTCTTCCTTGGACTGGCGGGTGGACGGCAAGGTACGTTCGGTGACCAAGGACAATGGGAGCGTAATCACCTTCCAATATGACGGGCTGGGGAACAGGATCGCCAAGACCGAGGTGGATACGGAGACCACTACCCTCTACGTACGCGATGCCCAGGGCAATGTCCTGGCCGTATACGAGAACAGCTCGGACGGAACCGTGGATCCCGCGGATCCCGATAGGAACCTGCAGGACTTCTGGGACTTCGGTACCATGCTGATTGACCGGGAGATCGCCTTCGAGGCCTATGACTATATCAGCGTGGCCAATACCGTAAACGGGAACGTAGTGGAGCCCAACGGCAACCTCCGCCTTACCGCCGGAAACGAGATCACCCTAAAGCCGAATTTCCATATAAAGCCCGGCTCGGAGTTTTTGGCGGAGATCCGGGACCTGGGCGAGAGCAATGGCGGCCGGGAGGGCCTTTTTCTTACGGAGCACCATATCTATGGGAGTTCCCGATTGGGCATAGAGCAAAAGAACTTGGAGATTTTGGAAGAACGCCCTATCTTGGAAAAAATACGGTTTGAAAATAAAGTGGGCGACAAACGCTATGAGCTTACAAGCCATCTAGGGAACGTACTCTCCGTCGTTACGGACCGTAAGGCCACCAACAACGACGGTGGCTTTGGCCCCGATGTTGTCGCTTACAATGATTATTATCCCTTTGGACAGTTGCTGCCAGGTAGACATGGAAACTCCACGGACTATAGGTATGGCTTCCAGGGGCAGGAAATGGACAACGAAATCAAGGGGGAAGGGAACTCACTTAATTATACCTTTAGGATGCACGATCCTCGTGTTGGTAGATTCTTTGCGGTGGATCCACTTGCGAGGCTTTACTCATGGAATAGTCCTTACGCATTTAGTGAGAACAGGGTTATAGATGGAGTCGAGTTAGAAGGATTAGAGTACATAAGAAAAATTCACATTGTTGCCAATGGCAGAATAGTAAAAACTCGTACTCAAACTGAAGTAATGTATAAATGGGATAACCAAACAATAGAAATCATGGGCGGTACGACTTATGGAGCATACAACGCTGCAAGCCATGGGCCAGAAGGTGAGGGCATCCAACACCTTTATATTTCTGATGCAACTGCTGAAATAATCGCGGAAAGATGGGATATGCCGAGAAATACTCTCAAGGAGGCAATCGGGTCACATGGTTTATATTCTGGTGGAGGGTCTATAACTAAAGATGGTTTTACGAAAAATTATGATTTTGGATGGCAGCCTGTTGACATTCCAGATGCAATAGCAAAGGAACACGACATAGGTTATTCTCTAGCCACCCAATCTGGGTTAAAATCCCAAGGTTATATTGAAGACGTAAGAACTCTTGACGCGGATTTACTAATGCTTAATAGACTTGAACAGGTAAAAGATGTTAAAACATTGAATGATTGGAATGATTTGGGGTTAGAGAAACCATTAAGATGGGACATTTCAGGGGAAGCACAAGCTGCAATGTTTGGGCAAAAGCGTATGATAGGCCTACTTGCAGAGTATAAAACATGGAAAATTAATCAACCAAATAATGGTGCTGGTGTTAGTATTTTGGATGAAGGTGTCCGAACGAGATTTATTCATGACACTTCCAATGGAACCGAAGCTGGTTTAGCTCAACAATCAGCAAAAATAGGTTTTCTACATAGTCTAGAAAAAAGTAGGCTTAAACTAGAAGAGGCAGCTAAAAAAGCAGATGAAGAACTTAAAAAGTTAATAGAAAATGAAAAATAAATATAAAAAATAGTGAATATTATTAGGAAATTATTGCTCGTAATTTGTTTAATTATCTTGAGTTTTGAGGTGTATTTAAAGTTCGAGTACTTGTTTATTAGAAATGTCAATCCCAGTTTTAATTCAGAATTTACAAGTATATCCTATGGGGTTGATATTTTACTACATATGTCGCTTAGAATTATTTCAATTGTCATCTTAATCCCAATGGTTATGTATTATTTCAAAAAAAAAAGAAAGATTACACTTATTAGTATAATTTTTTTGATTTTAACTGTTATTGTTACTTTTCTGCCCCCTAGTGGTGCTAGTATTCCTATTGTTCCCTGATAGCCAGCCCCTTGCTAGCGCCTGTCTTTAAACTGATAGAAGTTTACATATATCAAGCCCGGTAGCGAGTTTTTGGCGGAGATCCAGGACCTGGGCGAGGGCAATGGCGGCCGGGAGGGCCTCTTCCCTACCGAGCACCATATCTATGGGAATTCCCGCCTGGGGATGGAACGGAAAAATTTGGAAATCCTGGAGGAAGGGCCTATCTTGGAAAGGACGTTCTTTGAAAACAAGGTAGGCGACAAACGCTATGAACTCAGCAACCATCTGGGGAACGTACTTTCCGTAGTTACCGACCGCAAGATCACCAACGGCGATGGTAGCTTTGCCCCCGATGTTGTCGCTTACAATGACTATTATCCCTTCGGGCAACTTCTACCGAACAGGCATGCCAATACCAGTGATTACAGGTACGGCTTCCAGGGACAGGAACTCGACAATGAGATCAAGGGGGAGGGTAACTCCATAAACTACAAGTTCAGGATGCATGATCCAAGGGTGGGTAGGTTCTTTGCCATTGATCCTTTAACAGCAAAGTATCCATATTATTCACCATATTCATTCAGTGGCAACCGTGTCATAGATGCCGTTGAGTTGGAAGGAGCTGAACAATTGATTCGAATTACGGATGATACAGGGACCAGAGAACTGCCTCTAAAATCAAAAAGGGGATATAGCGAGATAAGCAATTTTTATGAGGCTTTCAGGAAAGGCCTCGATCCCCAAAAGTTCACTTGGTTCAGGGGCGAAGAAAGATTCACTGAACTTAGTACCGGAACATTTCCCGATAGCGGAACGCTATCAATCATACAGACCGAGAATAAGACGTTCCTGAGCTTCGATGAAAAGCTGGATTCTGAGACAGTGGACAAGCTCTACAATGATGACGGCAAAAGGAAAAGCATCGACCAGTTAGGAAAAGAGAGCTTGGTCAGGGCCGGTAGGGAAACTTCAAATTCCCTTGAGAACATTGGAGATGCCGCAGTAATTCTAGGTATTGTAGCCGTCCCCGAAACATTGGGACTATCCGGTTTGGTAGTTTTGGGAGGTGAAGTAATAGGTGGTATAGGACTTATTGGTAATGTTGTTTTGGATTTTTCCGAGGGAAAAAACCATCAAGCTATAGGTAGGTTAGTATTGGAAGGAGCATCAGCAGGGTTTGGCCAACAAATCAAAAAAGCCTTTCCCAAAGCCAGCCAAGGTGAGATAAATGAAAAGGTTGGTAAAGCTGTTGCCGATTTTATGAATGAGCTTATGAAACAATCCATTGGCATTGGTATAGAAAAAGCTAATGAAGATGAAAAGTAACACCAAAGAACAAATCTAGCAAATTATGATTATGGCAGTGTTTGGAGAATTGATTTTGGGAATAGGTTTAGTCATTTTCGGTTCTTACTTAACAAAAAAAATGGTAAGAAAAGGAATTAAAGACTATATAGATGTCAGGGGATTAAGTGTTGGAATAGCAGCATTGATTGGAGGCGGGTATTTAATGATAATTTCCATGTTAAATCTATCTGGTTAAATGTATACTTATTCTGCAAAGATTACGGTGTCTCATTATAAATCGCTGCTATCAAGGAAGCACGGGAGCTTCTCAGACTACCGCTACGGCTTCCAGGGACAAGAAATGGACAACGAGCTCAAAGGTGAAGGCAATTCTCTTAATTACAAGTACCGTATGCACGACCCCAGGGTGGGAAGGTTCTTTGCGGTGGATCCGTTGGCAGATGAGTATCCGTACTACTCGACTTATGCCTTCAGTGGAAATCGAGTGATCGATGCAACGGAACAGGAAGGTCAAGAGCCAAAGATACTTTATGATCTCGCAAAGCTTGTATCACCATTTACGGTAAGGTTCACCCATAAGGTGGGAACACATGAAACCGGCATCGGGGTAGAGACGTCCATTGGCCTGCCGAAGATATTGCCCTTCAGCATAAGGAAGAACTACAGTGCGACCTTCTTTGCCGATGACGCGTTGCAGGACGGACCCGTGGTAGAGACAACCAACTCGAAGGAAGTATCCTATCTATCTGGGCTGTTGTCCGTCGAATCCAAGGTCTATAACAGCGGCGAGACCTCACAGACTACAGGGACAGTAACTATTGGGAGCCCTATAATAAATGCCAAATATGAGAACGACTGGTTCGACCCAGGCCTGGTGGACAAATTGGATCCATTTGATATTCTACCGGCCGAGCTTGGCGATGGCGGCGACCGCTTTCGTACGGCAAGAGTAGATATAAACCTGGGGCCCTTCTCCACAGGGTTTAAATTGGGCACGGGAGATCCTGGGTTAGACAAATTTGAAAGAAGGAAAAATATAGATTTCGAGTCTCCAGATAGTGGTCCTTTTGGCACCTATAGGTTAAATCCAGACACTGGCGATAACCCTGACAATATACGCTTAGGAATCGGATATTTCGGTATAGGCCCCTTCAAAGTGGGCACTGACTCTGAAAAGCTCAGGGATTTGATACAGAACAAAATTGTTCATGATAGGATAAGCAAAAGCCCGCGCTTCAAGGTAATTGACAAAGAATCAAAATCATTTATTGAAATCTCCAATGAGTAATTTTATGATACATCGGCTTACTACTTCATTCTGTTTATTGTTTTTATTGAGTCTTGTATCTTGTTTTCTGGTTACGGGCAAGGATGAGGAATTGACCATGGATAGAAAGATAAATAGCTCCAAGAAACTAAGATTGGATGGGTATTATATCCGTTCAATATGTAACGATTCAAAAGCCCTTTGCAATTATCAAACGTTATTTCTTTTCGAAAGTGGAATAACACTTTGGAGTGGAACATTTGATGAAAATGGCACTTCTAATATCAACAAAAAATTGAATCAGTCATACTTTAACAAAGTTCACAAAATCAAGTTTAACTGGGGGCTATACCAAATTTTAGGTGATAGCATAATTTTTGAGCAGTGGTATCATGGAGGAAAGAATTATGCTTATACAAGTTTAGGAGTAATTTTGAATGATACCACTTTTGTAATCACAGGTTCCAAACGTTCACATCGGCCCAAGGAGGGCTTTAAGAAAATCAATGAAATCTACCATTTTGTAGAGTTTTACCCTAAGCCGGATAGTACAACCACGTTTATCGACTGATGATGACGAGCCTGTTGGATACTGATGAAAAGTCCGTTGTAATACAGATGGACAACTATGGCTACCTATCAGTTGAACAGATTAAAGGCTGGTAGTAAATTCTCCGTTTACGAATAGACCGGTAAGCCAAGAAACCAAGGATTTTGTAGGTGATGCAATGTATTTATTTTCCAGTATTATCACTATAAAAGTAGGAGAGTTAGGAAATATGCTTGAGTCTGGAAAAATATCCGAACAGGAATATAATAAACAGATGTACCTTTTCAAAAACAATAAAATTGTGAAAGATGCTCCTTTGCCGGAACCTTCTGATAATGCCAAATTCAAAGACAAATAGGATTAAATGGAAATCGAAAGAGAATCTAAAAGAGTTGGAATTTTAATAATAGTCATTTTGACAACAATTTCATGTATTTTTCTTTTTACATACAAGGCGTTTGATTTTATAAATCCCCAAAATCAATATCAAATTACTAAGACAAAAATTATAAGTGAAAAAGGTGAGAGAATTGATTCTTTTTCAATTGCTATACACTCACGGGATAGTATAAAACCAAATAACTATTTTGAACTGGATAGGTATTGTTGCTCATTTACAGGGACTGGAAAACCTTCAAAACAAGTAGTATTTAATAACATCAATGATGGCTATAGTTGGGAAAAGTGCCATGTGATTTTCGATTATGTGGAAAAGGATTCATTGAAGAATTTGACAGTTAAGGAAAAACTTGAAATTATAGACCAAAATAATCAATCTGAAGATTTCGATAGAATGCCTTTTAAATTTGAAAGAGATAAAGTTTATCATTTATTTGGATTAAAGGGAATTGAGGGTTCCTATTATCTTTCTCTTGATTCCTCTAATAATCTAATAGTTGAATATTTTGACGGCGGACCACTTTAATTTTTATTCAATCCTTTTTGAGCACAATATTTATGGTAGTTCCCGCCTAGGGATGGAACGAAAAAATTTGGAAATCCTGGAAGAAGGCCCTATCTTGGAGAGGACGTTCTTTGAAAACAAGGTAGGCGACAAACGCTATGAACTAAGCAACCATCTGGGAAACGTACTCTCCGTCGTTACGGACCGCAAGGTCGCCAATAACGAGGGTAGTTTTAGCCCCGATGTTGTCGCTTACAATGACTATTATCCCTTCGGGCAACTTCTACCGAACAGGCATGCCAATACCAGTGATTACAGGTACGGTTTCCAGGGACAGGAACTCGACAATGAGATCAAGGGGGAGGGTAACTCCATAAACTACAAGTTCAGGATGCATGATCCAAGGGTGGGTAGGTTTTTTGCCGTGGATCCTCTAAGCCCAAGCTATCCTTGGAACAGTCCCTATGCGTTTTCGGAGAACAGGGTCATTGACGGGATAGAACTGGAAGGTCTTGAATACTTCAAAGTCAATGTTTATTTGGATAGGGATGGGAATTTCATTCAACAGGTCATAGCACAAGATTTTAGGAATCTTGATGATTACTTCATCAAAAAATATCATCATGTTTCAGCAGACGAATTTTATAAAGAGTATTCCCAATCTTTTGGCCCGGAAGGAAGAGGGGTCAAATATGAATACTTTGTAAGACAGGATGATGGGTCATTTAATTCCACAGGGGTACAATTATGGGAGGTTGCACAGCCAGCGAATGATTTTGTAGCTAGAATTGGTCGAAACGGAATATATTCTGGAAGAGGCAGTATTACTGTTGGTGGACCTTTAGTCGATGCTGGCTACAATTTTGAGGAAAGGCCAAATGACATTCAAGATGCTTTTGCGAAGGAGCATGATATTTCCCAAGATGGTTTTGATGATTACCTGAATCCGCTTGAGGACGTGAGGGATCAAATCTATGAAGGTGATATCATACTTCTTCTCAGGAATGTTTCCTTGCAGAATGCCTTGACCAAGAACCCCAACCTGATAGACCCAATAACAACCAGACAGATTAGTGAAGAAGCCAAAATGACCTCACGTCACGCACAAAAACTTTTTGGGATGATCGTAGAGTACAAAAAATGGAAAAGAGCAGAAATGACAGACCAAAAATTGGATGTTAATAATGCCGAGCATATGAAGCAAGTCACTATAGAACAGTATAATGGTAGAGGCAAACGGTTACTGAACTATATTTTTGGAGGAGAGGACGAAGATGAGAAAGGCTATTATGAAAAAATGTTGGAAAACGAATAACATGGCGTTCTTTTTTAGCTACATATTGAACTTTTTTATATATGCCTTTGCTATCACTTTTATACTAAAAAAGACAACCCATCTCAATGGGACAGGCATAATAGTCGGAAATGAATTATTGTTGTCGATAACCTTGGTGTCTTTTCTTTTTTTTGTTGATAGCTATTTGGAATTTTTACCACTTTATATACTTGGGCATGGTTCTAACAAGGAATATTTAGGTGCTTTTATAATTGTATTTTATCTTGTCAGATATATTCCACTTGTCATCGGCATAATAGGTATAGTTACTTTGGTTGGTCGGCTAGCTAAAGATACTGGAGAATAGTTTTCTTGTATATGTCTCCCCGCTGGCGCCCGAGTGAGCGCCAGTGCTCGTTTGTGACTAGCACTATACTGGTCGGACCATGCCGAGGGCCTATCCCTGGACTGGCGCGTATACGAGAACAGCTCCGACGGCACCGTGGACCCCGTGGACCCCGATAGGAACCTACAGGACTTCTGGGACTTCGGTACCATGCTGATCGATCGGGAGATCGCCTTTGAGGCCTATGACTATATTAGCGTGGCCAATACCGTAAACGGGAACGTGGTGGAGCCCAATGGCAACCTCCGCCTTACCGCCGGAAACGAGATTACCCTAGTGTCGATTCAAGTATAAGATTTCGGTTAAGCCGATGTCATTTTTCGTGTTTTAGGAAATTGAAAAAAACAAGCATAGCCGTAGCTACGTGCGTTTTTTATAATGATGTAAAACCGGAAAGGAACAAGGCTTCGGGCGCAAGATTATGCTTGACTTGACACTTAGACCCAATTTCCATATAAAGCCCGGCTCGGAGTTTTTGGCAGAGATCCGGGACCTGGGCGAGAGCAATGGCGGCCGGGAGGGCCTCTTCCTCACCGAGCACCATATCTATGGTAGTTCCCGCCTGGGAATGGAACGGAAAAATTTGGAAATCCTGGAGGAAGAGCCTATCTTGGAAAGGACGTTCTTTGAAAACAAGGTAAGCGACAAACGCTATGAACTCAGCAACCATCTGGGGAACGTACTCTCAGTCATTACCGATAGGAAGGTGAGCAACGCGGATGGGAGCTTTGGCCCCGATGTTGTTGCTTACAATGACTATTATCCCTTTGGTATGCTGCTGCCGAATAGGCACGGCAACAGTGGGGACTACCGTTATGGCTTTCAGGGACAGGAAATGGACAACGAGGTCAAGGGCGAGGGTAACTCTATAAATTATAAGTACCGCATGCATGACCCAAGGGTGGGAAGGTTCTTTGCAAGAGATCCGTTAGAAGATAGTTATGCCTGGAACTCGCCATATGTGTTTAGTTCAAATAGGGTCATTGATGGTGCCGAGCTAGAAGGATTAGAAGCTAAGACAGTTATAAACTATTGGGATCAACATCAGAATGGGGATTGGTATGTTTCGAGGAGTATATCTGCAGTATCTGATGATGGAGAAGGCGATTTTGTTGTTGAAGTTTACAATTATAAAGTAAAGGACAATACCTTTATCAATAAACAAAAATACTCGCAGGCTAGAGCATATAATGACGGTCATTTAAGTGGTCTCAAAACAGCAGCAAATTATAGTTAGTTATGTAGATCCTGAATCGATTAAGCAGAGAAAATCAGATGATGAGGCATGGCTGGCAGCAAAAATGGAAGAAAGAGGATTTGATCCTTTGCATAAGCTCGGATTACTATGGGCAATTCATAGAAGAGACACTCATGCCGAGGATAACTCTACAGCATTTAATAGAATCTCTAAAGATGCCTTAGAAGTTGGAGGACCACTTTTAGAGGCATATGGTGCAGCTCAGGTAGCAAAAGTAAATCGGCTAAAGAATTTAACAAAGGTAAATTCCATTGATACTCCCTATGGTGCAGCTATTCAATCTTCAACGAAATCGGCTCAAGAAGCTCGGGTAATAGTTGAAAATGGAGGAAGTCTTTATAGAATAGGCACCTTGGGTAAAAGTCACGCTGCTGAGGCACAATTTTGGGCATTAGAAAATCCATTGGAAAATCCACAGGCATTTTCGAAGAAATATGGCATACCAATTGAGAATATTGAAAATGCGGATTTCATAGAAATAGGAACTTTGAATAAAGGTAATAATTTTATTACGAGACCTGCACCAGCAGCCCCTGGCAGTGCTACAAATTCTGGAGGTGGAATCGAAGTTGTTACACCTTCTGGAGCAGTTGAATTACAAAGTTTTCATGTTATAAAAAAGAAGTGACTTTGAATTATTTAGATAAAATAGATAAGATTATTATTAAGGTTAATTCAGTTAGTTCGGAAAAGGCTAATGAGTTGATTGAGATTAAAAAGAGTTCATTTACAGGAACAGAATTGTTGATGAGCTTTACATATGAACTGAGTTTGATTACTAAGAAAGATGAAGAACTTGACGAGCTAGTTGGTTCGGATTTAACTGAATTGATAAGCTACTGTCAAAAAATCGGGCTTAGTATCAAGGATGTACGATAGATTTGCGGAGAGTTGCTTCGCTAACGCAAGTTGTACAATTCATGACATAGATTAAGAAAAAATGAAGGGAAAAGCCACGGCCGCCGATCGGTCGCCCTCTTTTTTTAAGGCACATACTCTTTTTTGGTCTTAGTATCATGTATAAGTGCATTAAAAATTTTATTGATGTTGTGTACGCGATGCCCAGGGCAATGTCCTGGCCGTATACGAGAACAGCTCCGACGGCACCGTGGATCCCGTGGACCGCGATAGGAACCTACAGGACTTCTGGGACTTCGGTACCATGCTGATCGATCGGGAGATCGCCTTTGAGGCCTATGACTATATCAGCGTGGCCAATACCGTAAACGAGAACGTGGTGGAACCCAACGGCAACCTCCGCCTTACCGCAGGAAATGAGATTACCCTAGTGTCGATTCAAGCATAAGATTTCGGTTAAGCCGATGTAATTTTTCGTGTTTTAGGAAATTAAAAAAAACAAGCATAGCCGTAGCTACGTGCGTTTTTTATAATGATGTAAAACCGGAAAAGAACAAGGCTTCGGGCGTAAGATTATGCTTGACTTGACACTTAGACCCAACTTCCATATCAAACCCGGCAGCGAGTTTTTGGCGGAGATCCGGGACCTAGCTAAGAATAAAAAGCTTTAGTGTATGGTAACACTACCTTGGTTTTTAACCCGTTGTGCTTCTAAATTTTTAAGGTATACTTTTTGGAGTTTACTCCAAAAGCTGGATGCTACTTGTAGCGGGTATTCCTTACCTTCAACCCTGTCATACACAAAGAAGCATTTTTTATGGCCAGTACCATAGCCTCCTCCCGGGCCATAAATAGTTTCATTGCTGCTCCAGTACCGATAGCTCTTGTACGTAAAATCATGGACATAACGGTATTGCAGGGTGTCCTGGTATTTGCTGGACTTAAGTTCGCTTATGTCCACCAAAGCATATGGACCTTGGTAGAATTTTTTAATATTCTTTTTCAGGTATTTGTTGTAGCTATTTTTATGGACAACACAAAGTAGGGTGGTACTATCCTTACCAAAATCTTTGGGAATTGCCCCTTTTTCAACAGTGGCATATCTGTTGACCTTTGCCTTTACCAAGGCGCCACAGGAACACAAACAGCATATAATAAAAATAGACAAGACAGGCTTGATCGGGGGAATAAGAATGTTCATAAGAGGGGGATCTTTTACTACTTCCTTAACGCAAAAGAAAATGTTTTAGTATCCAAAATAGGTAGTGGTACTTTATGGCCGTTTTAGTCCTCGCTGCCCACTATGCAAAGTTTTATGGTAAATAAAGCCGCCACCCTGTGGATTGCCACAATAATCGAGGTCTCTGCTGCATCAGATTGGTGTAGACCATAAGTGTCACGGACACACCCCGTCCAAACAATTCAGGTAGGGTGCTGTTCTTTTTAGGTTTTAAGAAAAAAAGCATGCTTTTGCTCCTGATTTCAATAGAATGTTACCATAGGAACAAAAGACTAGCGATTTCTACAGAATGCCACTGATTTTCATCCCAAATTCCTTAGGATTATATGGAGATAATTCTATTTTTGTCTATATGTTCCCCCGGCATTCCAACATACCTATTTTAAGGGTTTTACCCCTTTTAATATGCTTGACCTTTTGGTCAGGTACGGAACTGTTTTCACAGATAAAAATAGGGGACAATCCACAAAACATTGATAGCGGCTCGCTCTTAGAACTGGAAAGCAACGAACTGGCACTGGTCATCACCCGTGTAACTACCCAACAAATGAACCGTTTGTCACCTATGGCCGGGGCTTTGGTCTATAATGCCGAGGTAGGTTGTGTGTATGCTTATGACGGTGCGGTATGGATCAACCTTTGTACCCAGGGCGGGGCGGGTGGCGTAAGTACGGCCCCCGGAAATGTTATTACCGATAATGGCGGTGCCTTTTATGATGACGGCGATACCAATGCCCAAAACGAACTTACCGATTTGGAATTATCGGGAACCCGGTTAATGCTGACCAATCCTTTGACGGGAGGCAATACCATAGACCTGGCTCCTATTTTGGGAAGTGGAGACCCAAGCGACGAATTAATTGTTGACGGTACCGTCATAGGTAACGATTTGATCATCAATGAGGGGACGGGGAACCAAGTAATCATAGATGTTAGCAATTTGGCGAACGGAGATAACTCCACTTTTGAGGTCAATGGCGGCAACCTCAACATCACGGACGATGCAGGAACTTTAAGCGTACCCCTGACCGACTTTAACAACCTGTCCAATACCGATTTGACCCAAACCGGAGGTAACCGCACCTATGACCTGAACAATCAAAATTTGGTGTTTTCCGGAGCGGGAAACCTAGGGGTAAACGTGGCCTTACCACAGGCAAAACTACATATTGGTGGCAATCTGCGCATAGATGGCCAACTTTTGGATTCAGATGGGGACGGTGGTACTCCGGGCCAGCTCCTTAGTGCCACAAATACAGGTACAGATTGGGTTTCGCCTATTGTATCTACCGGCCCATTTCATGCACTCGGAAAAATGAACGAAAGTGTTATTGTCAACGGGGCCAATGTGCTGACAACAAATTCCATGGGTATTGGTGAATATCGAATCTTTTTTACGGCCAATGCCAGTTCCGAAGACTATGTGGTACAACTAAGCTTGCTGAACACCGGTGCCGCTTCCATTGAAGTCATTTCTCAAACGGTCGGGGGCTTTACGGTTCAAATCTACGATAACGACGGTATAGCAATGGAGGGCGATTGGTTTTTTACCGTGGTGGATTTTTGAGCATAAAAATTTCTTGATACCCACTATTAATGCCTCACTGGCCGCTCCATTGAGGAATTTCTTGAATTTAAGGTCCAATACTAGTACAGATTAGGTATCATATACAGGAACCAACTCCCCTTTTTCATATGTATGTTCCCTAGGCCTTAAGCAGATAAATCCATCGGATTTGGAGAGACTGGCCAAATCCCCGGAACCCCCATCTTTTATAGGCGAGGCAAATAGTCTTCCCTTTTCAGCATAGGTCTTGACCTGAACGAAACGGGTCAATGGCAAATCATTACGGATAGGTTGATCCAAAACCACTTCTTTTTTTGGATAAGGCAATCCCATACAACCATAAAACCAGGGCGCAAAGTAGATATGGTAGTTGGCAAAGGTAGAAACCGGATTTCCAGGAAAAGAAAACACTACCGTGCTGCATTCTTTTTGCGTCCCGAACCAAAATGGTTTGCCCGGGCGCTGAGCTACGCGGTGAAAGACCTTTTCAACACCCAAGGATTCCATAACCTCCGGGATAAAATCGAACTTTCCCTTGGAGACTCCGCCACTCAATAGGATTACATCATTTTCTTGTAATACCCTGGCAATATTTTCTTGTATTACTTTTTTGTCATCGGTCAAATGCAAAAGTTCAGGTATTATATTTTCCTTGGACAGGGCGGCATACAGGGATAAGGTATTCGATTTTCGAATCTGATGGGGAAGCGGAATTTCTGAAACGTCCACCAATTCGTTGCCTGTGGAAATAACACAAACCTTAGGCAACTTTTTCACGGATACGTGGGATTTTCCTACTGTGGCCAAAATACCAATTTCTGCTCCTGTGATACGACAGTCCGGCTGCAGTAAAACCTTTCCGGTAATCGCATCACTGCCCTTTTTATGGACATTCTGTCCTTTTTTGGGAATGGATTGTATAGTAGCGCTTCCATTTTCAAGGGTTACTTGTTCGTACATGATAACGGTATCCGTATTTTGAGGAACAACGGCTCCTGTCATGATTTCAAAACAATGATCTGCTGAACTCAGTGATTGTTGCGGCATCCCCGCACTCAATACCCCTTCAATTTGAAAAGTGGACCTCCCTTTTTCAATAGCCGAAAAATGTATGGCTATTCCATCCTTGGTCGAACGGTCAAAAGGAGGAAAATCCCGATCCGCCAGAACAGGTTCGGCCAAAACACGGCCGGTACTTTCCAGTAAGTCCACAGTCTGCACAGCCCAATTTTGGGTATGCTGCATTACTTTCTCAAAGGCTTCATCAAATGAAATCATATCAGTTCCAATCCATTTTTTAACAATACCCGAACCCCAACAACAAAAACCAAAATCGCGGTAACGCGCTTTATGCCTTTAGGCGACATCTTTTTTAAGCTTATTCGAATGCCCAATTGTCCCCCTAAAAGTACAGTTCCCGTGAGGATCAAGGTCTCCCTTAAAGGAAGTTCCAAGGTGTGGGCCAATGCGAGCCCCCCTATCCCAGAAATTGAATTCACCAAAATAAAAAAACTGGCCAAAGCAGCAATTTTTATAGGAACGTCCCATCGCATGTGGTTGAGTACAGGTGCCAAGAAAATACCTCCTCCAATACCCACCAGACCGGATAAAAACCCGATGGCACCACCAATAATATAGTCCAAATAGCCGGGATAGTTTTTTACTCTATCCGTATCGTTTACAATGGTATACGTCTGCCAGGCCAAAAATATAGCGGAAACAATTAATGAACATCCCAAAATTATGAAGAACACCTGCTCCTTTAACCGGAAGGAGGCCCCCAAAAAGGCCATTGGAATACTGGTGATGACAAATGGAATAAACTTCCTTAAACGAATATGGTCATTTTTAAAATAGAGATAGGTACTTCCCGAAACTACGACCAGGTTACAGATAAGGGCTATGGAACGAATGGCAAAGAAACTAACAAAAAAAAGGGTCAACAGCGCCAAATAGCTAGATCCGCCTCCAAATCCAACGGAGGAATACAAGGTGGCGATTACAAAAAAACCCAAGCAAAGTAGCACCAAGCTCTCAATACTTAGCAACATACGCCTTTAGATTGTTCATCCCCCCTTTGACATTGATCAATTCCGCCTCTGTATTCAATTCCTGAAGTTTCTCAATGGCTTTCCGACTTCTTATACCGGATTGACAAATGAAGTAGGCCGGTCTCCCAAAATCAATTTCCGATTTACGTTCTTCCAACTCGGATAACGGAATATGATGCGCCTTTTCCAAGTGGTATCCTTGAAACTCTTTTGGCGTACGTACATCGATTAACTGAACAGAATTCATCTCAAGAAGTTGTTCCAATTCCGAAGTTTGAATGGATTTTATCTCCGTGGTACATTCAAAATCGTATGCTGGTTTAAGTTCATTGATTTTCTGATTATCGGGAACTAACGAAAACTTGATATTTTGAAAGTTTTGGGAAAGTCCATCAAAAAGCAATAGCTTTCCGGAAAGCACCTCTCCTACTCCGGTCAATACTTTTACCGCCTCTAAGGCCTGAAGGTTTCCAACTATCCCTGGGATTACCCCCAAAACGCCATTTGCATTACAATCCGGAACCTCATCCGGTCCAGGCATATTCGGAAACAGACATCGATACGTAGGTCCATTATTATGGTTAAAAACGCTCACCTGACCTTCAAACCCATGTAGTGCGCCATAAATAAAAGGCTTTCCCAAAAGAACACAGGCATCGTTTACCAAATACCGGGTGGGAAAATTATCCGAGGCATCCACAACAAGATCATAATCGGCAATGACTCTCAGCGCATTTTCCACGGTCAAAAACTGTTCAAAGGAAATCAATTGAGTGCTCGAATTTTGAGCTCTCAATTTTCGGATAGCGACCTGAACCTTGGATTGGCCAATATCCGTTTCATCATACAACACCTGCCGATGTAGATTGGAACCCGAAACGCTATCACCATCCACAATACCCAAAGTGCCAATGCCCATGGCGTTAAGGTAAGTCAATACCGGGATGCCCAGGCCTCCGGCCCCAACTACAAGAACTTTGGATTTGTACAAGCGTTCTTGTGCCTTTGGACCAAAATCCTTTAAAATGGTCTGCCGTATGTAGCGTTCTCCGTTCATGTAGTCTCCAATTTCCCAAGGGCCTCCTTATACTCCTCTTCGGAATTTGCATTAAGTAGTACATCGGGATTCGTTGGAAATACCAACTTAACTTCGTTGTTTATCAAAAATTTACGGGGACAGGTTCCATTACCTTGTGCTAAGTATGCGATGGAAGAACGAAGCGCCTCTGGCTCCCAAATAGCACAAAGTGGTTCGGGCAAGGGGTCTTCTTCTTGTGCAAAGGCTGTCCCCATTTTGTCCGGATCTCTTGCCAAAACTAATTGTCGTAATGAAACCTCATCCATCAAGGGCAGATCACAGGCCAAAACGAGCCAGGCCACGTCAGGAAATTGGCTATGGGCCGATAACAAACCGTTAAAAGGGCCTCTATATTTATCTTGATCTGGAATACTTTTAAATTCCGCCTTAATTTCTCCTTCCTGTTCCTTTCGGATACTTATGTAAGTCCTCTCACAGACCCCATCCAATAAATGATACAGGTATTCACGTTGGGGAATTCCATGATAGGTAATTTGCCCTTTGTCCTTTCCCATCCGCGTACTTTTTCCACCGGAAAGGACCAATCCATAGAGTTTATCTTTTAAAATCATGTTTTCCACCTGTTTTTTCATTCAACCGCACATCCGTAATTCTGATGTCATGGGACAACGCCTTGCACATATCATAAATGGTCAACGCGCTAACCGAAACTCCGGTCAAAGCCTCCATTTCCACTCCGGTACGTTCGGTACATTTCACTTTACAATTGATTTGTAAGGCATTTTCAATAGGCACAATGGTAATGTCTATCGTGGAAAGGTTCAACTGATGACATAACGGAATAAGTTCCCAGGTCTTCTTTACCGCCTGGATTCCTGCTATCACCGCAGTTTGTATAATGCTACCCTTCTTACTTAAAAAATCCTTCCCTGATAAAATCTCAAAAACCTCAGGAGGAAATTCTACTTTTCCAGAAGCCGTCGCTGATCGTACCGAAGCATCCTTCTTGGATACATCTACCATCTTGGCCTTTCCGGTATCGTCCACATGTGAGAGTTTCCCTTTCATTATCCACCTATTGAAGTCATTGAACTTTTAAAGACTCCTCTATTTTCCTGCTGTGCTTCAAAACCGGTTTTTGCCCTGCTCCCTATAGCAGACCGGATATGTTCCTTTACCCTTTCCCCGGAATTCTCTCCACGGAGAATATCCCTAAGGTTCATTTTAGGTTTACCATAAAGGCAAGTGATAACATCACCAGTAGCCGAAATCCGAAGCCGATTACAGGTTCCACAGAACGTACGGCTAAATGACGGTATCACCCCAAAGGTTCCTTTAAAACCTGGGATTTTATAGTTAATTGAGGTTGATGTGCTTGGCGATTCCAATTGATAATACTCTGGATAGGCCTCCTTTATGTAGGCCAGGATACGCTTGTAATCCCAGGAAATCGTGTCAAAAGAGCGACTTCCTCCGTTAAATGGCATTTCTTCCAAAAACCGTACGGCAACATTAAAATGTTTGGTAAGTTCTAAAATAGGCAGGATATCCTGGGTATTCTGACCGTCCAAAGCAATGAAATTGATGCGAACATTAAAACCTTCGGTAATCAGTCTAAGCATATTATCATGTACCACATCATATTGATTTCTACGGGTGATCCGCTCAAAGGTATCTCTATTAATGGCATCCAAACTCACGTTTATATTGGTAATCCCCAATTGCTTGAGTTCATCTATGTATGGTCCTATAAGTGTAGCGTTAGTGGTCACCGAAATTTCATTCAATCCCTCTAAGACCGCCAAGTGGCGTAAAAGCACCATAAGATCTTTACGTACAAAGGGTTCCCCGCCGGTAATGCGAATCTTATCGATACCCTGCGAGACCAAAATAGAGGCTAGGCGCGCCAATTCCTCCAGCGTAAACAGTTTGTCGTTTTTTGCAAAGTTGATGCCTTCTGACGGCATGCAATAATTGCAGCGCAGATTGCACCGATCGGTAACCGCCAGTCGCAAATAGTTTATTCGTCTATTGTGATTGTCTACGAGCATTATCCATTCAAGTTCAAATCCAAATTTAAGCTATAAAAAATTGATATGTTTACCCGTTTAAAAGTTTTGAAAGTTTATGGCTCCATATTTAGTTTGATATCCATAGCAAAACCAGATTTCCAATACCCCTAACCTACCAAGTTCCTATACAACTTATGGTTTGGACACAACCCCTATTATGGATGTGCGGAAACCCAAACGGATTTATTTTTGAATATTTCCTTTTTCCAGATGGGTACTCTTTCTTTTAAAGTGTCGATTAAAAAACGACAGGCCTCAAAACAATCGTTCCTATGGGCCGACGATGCTCCGACTACCACCACGGGCTCCTGAACATTTTTGACACCCACGGCATGCCGAACTACAATTTTATTCAATACCCATTTATTTGAGGCTTCAATAGCAATTTTTTCCATCTCTTTAATCGCCATCTTCGCATAGGTTTCAAATTCCAGGGAAACCACTTCCTCGTTATTGGTAAATTCCCGAACAGAACCTACAAAAACACAGATACCTCCGCTACCGGCATGGGCAAGTTCCCCATACACCTGCGAGGTATCTATTATATCAACGATTTCAATAATCGGCTTCTCCATCAACCTCCACTTACCGGCGGAATTATAGCTATTTCGTCGCCGGCTTCCAAAATAACAGCATCTTGGGCATATTCGCTATTTACGGCTACCGCCAACGAGGACAATTTACCGAATTCAGGAAAAGAGCTACACAAAAAGTCCTTAAGCTCACCTACCGATGAAGGTGGGTGTTTCCATTCGGATAGATCCATTTGTGTGCTTCCCACAATGTCCTTGGCAATTCCAAAAAGCAATACTTCCATCCAATACTATCCTATAATTTCCTTTTCCACCATATTTTCCACAAAAGGTTGCCTATACATACGGTTGCCCGTTGCCTTTTTCATAGCAATGGAAACCGCGGCCCCAGCCGGGGGCAATGTTGGTTCCCCAAGCCCTGTAGGGCTCAAGGTGTTTTTTACAAAATGTGTCTCCACCTTGGGAGCTTCCTTCATGCGAATGAGGCGATACCTGTCATAGTTATTCATCTCCGGAGCACCGTCCTTAAAAGTAAAATTACCATACATGGCATGCCCTACTCCGTCAACGACACCGCCTTCAATTTGGTTCAACGCACCTAGCGGATTGACCACTATACCACAATCTACGGCAACAATCACTTTCTTAACGACTGGCTCATTGTTTTCAATTAATACGTCCGCAACCTCGGCTACGTGCGTATTGTGACAATAATACGCGCAGAAGCCCTGATAGACACCATCCTTTGGGTTACCATATCCGGATTTCTCTACGGCCAAGTTAATTACATCCTCCATGCGCTCAGCAGAATATTGGATGCGCTCATCCGTGGTACCCTTCACCTTTTGTAGCATATCCAAACGCATCTGTACCGGGTCTATTTCCAATGTTTCGGCAATCTCGTCAAAAAAACTTTGCTCGGCAAAGGAAAGGAAATTGGTGTAAGGCGCACGCCAGGCACCAGTGGTTATGTTGCTATCGTATTTGGCCACGTCCACTTGATAATTCTCCAAGGCCCCTGCCGGGAAAAAGTTCGGGATCAGACCGTACATATTACTATTTATGGAGGCTTCCTTTAAATGGTAACCTGAAATCTTGCCATCCTTTAAGGCCGCTTTGATACGATACTTTATGGCCGGACGATAAATTCCTGCGGACATATCATCCTCTCTAGAATAGACGACTTTAACCGGCTTTTTTGCCAAGTGAGATATTTCAGCGGCCTCCATCACAAAGTCCCCATATAACCTTCTTCCAAAACCACCGCCCATACGTGTCATCTCCAGATGAACCTCCTCACTATTTCTTTCTAGAAGCTCCGCCACGCGTGCTGCTGTTCGCTCAGGAGTCTGTATCGGACCTACTAAATGAATCTTGTTAGCGGAGACATCGGCATAAAAATTCATGGGCTCCATACAATTATGGGGCAAGAAGGGAGACCCATAGGTACGCTCCACTACTTGGTCCGCATTTCTAAAGGCTTTTTCCACATCCCCGTCTTTTCGAAGTGTATTAAATGAAGTCCCATCGAGTAAGTCGGTCAATAATTTATCGTGATTTGATGTACTTTCCATCGGGGTACCATCACTCCATTCAGCGCTTAAAGCTTCCTTGGCCTTCATAGCTTGCCAAGTAGTGTTCGCTAAAACGGCTATTTTATCGCCTCCACCTTTGAAATCTCCAAATCGTATTACGTCGATTACGCCCTCCATTTTTCTGACCGAGCTATCATCGAAAGATTCCAGTTTTTTCCCAAAAGACGGAGGTCGCAAGACGGAGGCAATTACCATGCCTTCGGTTTTATAATCCAGCCCAAATAACGGTTTTCCCGTCACTATCTTTTCAATATCCACGTTACCGGCGTCAGTACCTATTATTGTGTAGTCTTTGGGGTCTTTAAGCGCAACCTCATCTGGAATTTCCAAAATGGCGGCTTCCTTTACTACATCCCCGTAGCCCAGGGTTTCCCCCTTGGCATTTGTTATTACTCCGCCACTGGCCGTACATTCCGAGGCATCCACACCCCATTTTGCGGCAGCGGCATTAATCAGCATCTGCTTGGCAGTAGCACCGGTTTGCCGTAGGGCGTCCCATCCATGACGAATGGACTGGCTTCCACCGGCCACTTGGCGTGTATAATCCTTCGTACTCAATATACCCTGTTCTACATGAACCTCGTCCCATGGGACATCGAGCTCTTCGGCAATAATCATGGGCATGGAGGTCTTTACCCCCTGTCCAATTTCTGGATTAGGCGAGTAAATCGTAACCATTCCATTATCCGCAATTTTGATAAAGGCATTAAAATCGTTGAAATTTAGACTGGCAATGTCCACGGGCATTTTCGCTTCGTTCTTACAAGCGGTAAAGAGATTGAACCCTATAAGCATTCCACCTCCCGCCAGGGAAGAGGTTCGTAAAAAGGCCCTTCTACTAAATGAGTTGGATATTGTGGTTGACATATTGTTTTGATTTAAGGTTACTTGGCTATTTTTTCCGCAGCCAGGGCAACCGCTTTTTGTATACGGTTGTAAGCCGCGCAGCGACAAATATTGCCATGCATGGCACTTTTTATTTCATCCTCGGTAGGGTTTGGATTCTTATCCAAAAAAGAGGAAGCCGTCATTATTTGCCCGGCTTGGCAATAACCACATTGTGGCACATCTACTTCTTTCCAGGCTTCTTGGACAGGATGGGTTCCATCCTCTGAAAGACCCTCAATGGTAGTAATTTCCTTTCCTTCCATTTGTGCTACAGGTACCAAGCAGCTTTGAATAGCGTTTCCGTCCACATGGACATTACAGGCTCCACATTGGCCTATTCCACAACCATATTTGGTGCCCACAAGACCTATATGATCTCGTAAAGCCCATAATAATGGAGTGTCCGAGGAAACATCCACGGACCTGTCTTCACCGTTAATTTTTAGGGTGTACGTTGGCATGTTGTTCGTATTGGGTTGAAAATCCGTTATGGTATCCGGGATGAGGAGGAATCCCTTTAAAATACATTATGGCCTAAATTAAACAAAATATGGCGAGGTCAATTTTACCACAAGGATTTTTAACCTTTTTTTATGTTAAAGGTCCTACTCTTTCCGCTCCCTTTTAGGACCTGATTAATGACATTTATGATTAGCCTATGAATTGGTAACCTGGATTGCATTACATTTATGTCGATGGACCAGGTTAAACAAATACATAGTCTTCAGAACCCACTTGTTAAAAAGGTTTTGGCCCTTAAGGACAAATCCCGTGAACGAAGGAAAACAGGACTTTTTGTATTGGAGGGCCAGCAAGAGGTTCAACTCGCAATAAAAGGAAAATTTGAACTGGAGACCTTATTGATCTATCCTGAGGTATGTGACGATAAGGACTTCTTGAAATCCTTGGAGAATCTAAGACCTCGACCGGAATTTATCCACGTTTCCAATGAAATCTATAAAAAGCTGGCCTATCGAGAGACCACAGAAGGCATTTTGGCTATTGCCAAAGCTAAATCCCATAGGTTGGAGGACATTGTTTTACGTACCGAAAACCCATTTATCCTCATAGCCGAAGCTCCAGAGAAACCGGGTAATATCGGTGCCATGCTGCGTACCGCGGATGCGGCCAACTTGGATGCCTTGATTATAGCCGATCCAAAGACCGATCTCTATAATCCCAATATCATCCGTTCTAGCGTCGGGACTATTTTTACCAACCAAATTGCCATGGCCAGCACTTCGGATACCATTGCTTTCTTAAGGAAAAAGAATATATCTATCCTTTGCGCAGCCCTTACCGCCTCTAAAATATATACCCACATAGATTTCAACAAACCCTCGGCACTGGTTGTAGGAACCGAGGCTACGGGACTTTCCGAGAAATGGTTGGAGCACTCCCAACAAAATATCGTGATCCCCATGGCCGGGCAAATCGATTCCCTTAATGTTTCGGTGTCCGCAGCAATACTTATCTTTGAAGGTTTGAGGCAAAGAGGTCTTTGAGGTTTACGTCCTGTAGCTTAAATAAACACCAAAGCCTGAATACAAAGAATACCAAACCAATATGAATATACTTTTCTACATTATCATTGGCATCTTAATTGTTCAATATTCCGTTGAGACGATCTTGGATTACCTAAATGCCAAAAAATATGGCGATCCGGTTCCAAAAGAACTGGACAATCTGTTTGATGCGGAAGAATATCAAAAATCCCAAGATTATAAAAAGACCAATTATTCCTTTGGATTGCTGACTTCCACTTTTTCCCTTGTACTTACGTTGGGCTTTTTACTGTTCGGGGGATTTGAATGGATCGATTCCATTACGCGGTCCTTGACCGATAATAGCATGTTCCAGGCCCTTTTATTTTTTGGTATAATTCTTATAGGCAGTGATTTGATTACTACCCCTTTTTCCTTTTACCAAACTTTTGTTATAGAGGAAAAATTTGGATTCAATAAGACCACCAAAAAAACATTCATCCTGGATAAACTAAAAGGGTGGTTGATCTTGGCCCTTTTAGGCGGGGGGATTCTAGCTATGGTAATTTGGTTCTTTCAATGGGCAGGTACGGATTTTTGGGTTTATGCATGGGTAGTGATTGCGGTTTTTACAGTTTTCATGAACCTCTTTTACAGTAAATTGATCGTTCCCTTGTTCAACAAACAGACGCTTTTGGCGCAAGGAAGCCTTAAGGAAAAGATAGAATCCTATGCACAGAAAGTGGGTTTTGAGCTTAAAAACATTTTTGTAATCGATGGCTCCAAGCGTTCCACCAAAGCAAATGCATACTTTTCAGGATTTGGAAGGGAAAAAAGGGTCACCCTATACGACACTTTGATCAATGACCTGGAGGAAGATGAAATTGTGGCAGTCCTGGCCCATGAGGTAGGACACTATAAACGTAAGCATATTATCTTCAATCTTATAGCCTCGGTACTTTTGACCGGCCTTACTTTGTTCATCCTTTCGCTTTTTATTAATAATCCCAATATGTCTCTGGCCATCGGTGTTTCCAAACCTAGTTTTCATGCTGCCTTGATAGGATTTGGGATTCTGTACAGTCCCATTTCTGAAATTACGGGCCTGGTCATGAACTATCTATCCAGAAAGTTCGAGTTTCAGGCGGATGATTATGCCAAAAACACCTTCGCCGCTATGCCGCTGATCAGCTCCCTTAAAAAGTTGTCCAAGAAAAGCTTGAGTAACCTTACTCCGCACTCCGCGTATGTTTTTGTTCACTATTCCCATCCGCCTTTAATAGCCCGAATCCGCAACTTAAAGGCATAGTTTTTGTTGTGTATTGGTTAGGATTGTGGTAATTTTAATATAGTATGACTCAGGCTACCATAGAAAAGGAGAACAAACAGATTGCCAAGCAATACAAGGAGTTGCTACGCATAAGCTATCAGACCTTGTCCAGTGATGACAAGAAACTGATACGATCTGCTTTTGAGGTAGCGGTAGACGCCCATAAAAATCAACGAAGAAAATCTGGCGAAGCGTATATCTTTCATCCCATTGCCGTAGCGAAGATCGTGGCCTCGGAAATAGGTCTGGATGCGGTTTCCATAGCCTCTGCCCTATTGCATGACGTTGTTGAGGATACCGAGTATACATTGGACGATATAGAACGTATGTTCGGGGAGACCGTGGCCCGTATTGTGGATGGCCTAACAAAAATAGCACACCTTAAAAAAGACATGAACATCTCCCAACAGGCGGAGAACTTCAGAAAAATGCTATTGACCCTGCATGATGATGTACGGGTAATCATTATAAAAATTGCGGACCGATATCATAATATGCTCACCCTGGATGCCATGCCAGAGCATAAGCAGGTGAAAATGGCGTCCGAGACTCTTTATATTTATGCACCTTTGGCCCATCGTATCGGACTTTATAACATCAAGACCGAGCTGGAAGACCTTAGCCTAAAATATACGGAACCGGAAGTCTATAAAGATATTTCGGGGAAAATAGAGGATTCCAAAGTTGAACAACAGGATTATATAGATGCCTTTTCCAGCATCATTGACAAGTCACTTAAAAAGGAAGGTCTCAACTATTACATAAAAGGTAGGATGAAATCTATCTTTTCCATTCGGAAAAAGATGAAGACGCAAAGTGTCTCCTTCGACGAAATCTATGACAAGTTTGCCATCCGAATCATTTATAAATCCGATAAGCAGAACGAAAAATTTCTGGCCTGGAAAATATACTCTATTGTAACGGATCATTTTACACCCAATCCGGTTCGACTGCGCGACTGGATCTCCTCACCAAAATCTACGGGTTATGAGGCGCTTCATATAACGGTTATGGGGCCGAAGGGAAATTGGGTAGAGGTACAGATACGCAGTGAACGCATGCATGAAATTGCGGAAAAGGGATATGCTGCCCATTTTAAGTACAAGCATGGGGAGCAAAAGGAACAGGGTATAGAGGTTTGGCTAAACCGTCTTCAGGAGGCGTTGGAAAATTCCAACGGTAGTGCCGTAGATTTTGTAGAGGAATTTAAATTGAACCTTTACTCTAAGGAAATTTTTGTCTTTACCCCAAAGGGTGAACTTAAATCGCTTCCCAAAGGAGCCACACCTCTAGATTTTGCCTTTAATATCCATACCGAAGTAGGGATGCGCACCCGAGGTGCCAAGGTAAATGGTAAATTAGTTCCGCTAAACACCACCTTAAACAGTGGAGATCAAGTTGAAATAATTACCTCGGACCAAGCCAAACCCAATCAGAATTGGTTGGACTATGCCACTACAGCGAGGGCAAGGGCCAAAATAAAATCATCCCTACGGGAGGAAAAGAAAACCATTGCCCAGGAAGGTAAGGAAGTACTGCGAAGAAAGTTGAAATCCCAAAAGGTTACTCTTAGCGAGGATGTGGTAAACAAAATGGTCATTTATTTTAAGCTCAAGACCAGTCTGGATTTGTTTTATCGAGTGGGAATCGGGGCCATAGATAACCAAAAAATCAAGGAATTTGCTTCTTCCTATAGTAATGCCTTTATCAGTTTCTTTAAAAACAAAATTCGTAGGCACTCCGTCCCTGAGGATATTGACAAGGATGAGATAACCTCCAAATACGATATGCTCGTATTTGGCAAGGACGAAGAGAAGTTGGATTATAAATTATCCAAATGCTGTAATCCCATACCCGGGGACGATGTCTTTGGTTTTATCAGTGTGAACGAAGGCATAAAAGTCCATAAGAAAAACTGTCCCAATGCCATATCACTTCAATCCAATTACGCCTATCGCATCATAAGTGCCAAATGGATAGATTCTACGCAAGAAGAGTTCAAATCGGAAATTCAGCTTACCGGCATCGACAACCTAGGGCTTGTAAGTGATATTACAGATGTAATCTCCGACGATATGCATGTAAATATGCGTAATCTTAACTTTAGTACAGAAGGCGGTACATTTACAGGAAGGATTACCGTAGTGGTAAAAAACAATGGTATCCTTAAAAAATTGATTGCCAATTTAAAGCGTATAGAAGGCATTGACAAAGTATCCCGAATTTAAATTTTAACCGTACCTTTGTGGTTTAGCATTGTTGGAAAAATGTAATGAGTGCCAATAAGAACCAAGAAATAGTAAAAAGCGTTTTTACCACTTTTCTAGAGGAAAATGGACATCGGAAGACACCCGAAAGATATGCCATACTTCAAGAAATTTATGATAGTGATGATCATTTTGATATAGAATCCCTCTACATCAACATGAAGAACAAAAAATATAGGGTAAGCCGGGCCACTTTATACAATACTATTGAACTTCTGTTAGAATGCAAATTGGTGCGGAAACATCAATTTGGAAAAAATCAGGCCCAATATGAGAAATCCTATTTTGATCGACAACATGACCATGTTATCCTAACGGACACGGGTGAGGTTATGGAATTCTGCGATCCCAGGATCCAATCTATCAAAAAAACCATTGAAGAGGTTTTCGATATCAAGATAAATACGCATTCACTTTACTTTTACGGCACAAAAAACCAAGAAGAAAAGTCAAATAACTAACCAAAAGTATACATGGCGGTAGATTTATTGTTAGGCCTGCAGTGGGGTGACGAAGGAAAAGGAAAAATTGTAGACGTACTGACCAAAAATTATGATATCATAGCCCGCTTTCAAGGAGGGCCAAACGCAGGACATACACTGGAATTTGATGGGATAAAACATGTACTTCACACCATTCCATCTGGGATTTTTCACAAAAACGCCATTAATATCGTTGGTAATGGTGTTGTCATAGACCCTGTAATCTTCAAAAAGGAATTGGACGCACTCGGGAAATTTAATATAGATTTCCAATCAAAACTTTTGATTTCCCGAAAAGCGCACCTCATTTTACCCACCCATAGACTTTTGGACGCCGCTTCCGAAGCCGCCAAGGGAAAGGCCAAAATCGGTTCAACTTTGAAGGGAATCGGCCCTACCTATATGGACAAGACCGGGCGTAACGGTATGCGTGTTGGAGATTTGGAACTGGATGGCTGGAAAGAAAAATACAGAGCCTTGGCAGATAAGCACGAGGCCATGATCGATTTTTACAACGTAGAAATCCAGTATGATCTAAAAGAACTTGAAACCGAATTCCTAAATGCCGTTGAGACATTAAAACAACTACAATTTATAGATAGCGAGGAATATCTATTCCAGGCACAAACCCAAGGAAAAAAAATATTGGCCGAGGGTGCCCAGGGGTCCTTGTTGGATATTGATTTTGGGACCTATCCCTATGTCACCTCTTCCAACACCACTGCGGCCGGTGCCTGCACGGGATTGGGTGTTTCCCCAAATAAGATAGGCGATGTAAAGGGCATTTTTAAAGCTTATACCACAAGGGTGGGAAGTGGTCCCTTCCCTACTGAACTATTTGATGGGGACGGTGAGACCATGGGGCGCGTAGGCAATGAGTTTGGTGCTACAACGGGAAGGCCGAGAAGATGTGGCTGGCTAGATCTCGTAGCCCTTAAATATGCAGTCCGAATAAATGGTGTAACCGAATTGATGATGATGAAAGCCGATGTACTAAGTGGTTTTAAGAACATAAAAGTCTGTACGGCCTACAACTACAAGGGCAAGGAAATTGAACATTTACCCTATAATATTGAAAGCGAAAACGTAACGCCGATCTATATGGAAATGGAAGGCTGGGAAAAAGATTTGACCCAAATGGAAAAGGCCGAGCAACTTCCTAAAACCTTGCATAAGTATATTGACTTTTTGGAGGAAGAGTTACAAGTACCCATAAAAATTGTTTCCGTTGGGCCGGATAGGACGCAAACCATACATCGCTAGATAAATATAAATAGGCTTAATCCCATTTTATGAAAAAAATCAATATTTCCGGAATTGTCTTGGTAATCTGCATTTTTGTTTTTCTTCCCGGTAGTGGTCAAAAACCAATGGATGCGGGATTTACTAAACTTTTTAATGGCAAAAACCTGGATGGTTGGGTCGGGAACAAAGAATCCTATAGGGCCCAGGACGGTATGATCATTGTAGATCCGAATGGCGGTGGTAGCGGCGGAAATTTGTTTACTAAAGACGAGTATAGTGATTTTAACTTTCGGTTTGAATTTCAACTGACTCCGGGAGCTAATAACGGATTGGGTATCCATGCGCCATTGGAAGGGGATGCGGCCTATGTGGGCAAGGAACTGCAAATATTGGATAATACGGCAAAAAAATATGCAGAACTCCAACCCTATCAATATCATGGATCGGTGTATGGTATTATACCAGCTAAAAAAGGTTTTTTAAGGCCCGTGGGTGAGTGGAACGAACAGGAGGTAATCGTCCGGGGTTCTTCTATAAAAATCAATTTGAACGGAACCACCATTGTCGATTCCGATTTTCTTGAAGCAAGTAAAGATGGAACAATGGATAAAAAAGAGCACCCTGGATTAGAGCGAAACAAGGGGCATATCGGCTTTTTGGGACATGGCGATGTTGTACGTTTCCGAAACATCCGCATAAAAGATCTAACCAAAAAATAAAGGAAGAGAACCAAACTTGAAGGCATTATGGGCAATAAAACGAATAGAAGAGAATTTGTAAAGAAGAGCGGCTTAGGGGTTTTGGGTGTGGCATTGGCCCCCTCCCTTCTTGGAAAAATTGGAAGGAATGGACGTTTACGAACCGCGCACATTGGGGTTGGTGGTATGGGTATGGAAGACCTAAAGGCCATATCTTCCCATAAGCTGGTGGATGTTACCGCTTTATGTGATGTGGACGCTACACGATTGGCCGCTGCCCTTAAACTGCACCCCAATGCAAAGACGTACTCTGACTATAGGCTTATGCTCCGGGAAATGGCAAATGATATTGATGCCGTAATCGTTTCCACTCCGGACCATACACATGCACCCGCTTCCATGTTGGCCATGAGTATGGACAAGCCCGTATATTGCCAAAAGCCGTTAACGCATCATGTTTCCGAGGCCAGAGCTATGAAAAAGTTGGCCAAAGAAAAGAATCTGGTGACCCAAATGGGCATTCAGGTGCATTCTTTTTATGATTACAAATTGGCGACCTTGTTAATTCAGTCCGGAATTATTGGAAAAGTGCATACCGTAAGGGCATGGTCTCCTAAAAACTGGGGATATGATGGCCCCGCGCCCCAAGGTGAAGACCCAATTCCGGAAAACTTGGATTGGAATCTATGGTTGGGAACTTCTGCGGAAAGACCCTATAAGAAAGATATTTATCATCCAGGCAATTGGAGAAAACTAATGGATTATGGTTGCGGTACATTGGGTGATATGGGCGTGCATATTTTTGATACCCCGTACAATGCCTTGGAATTGGATGTACCCAAAACCATAAAAAATAAATGTAGAAAACCCAATGGATTCGCCTACCCTCAGAATAACGTGGTTACCTATGAATTTCCGGGAACCAAACACACGGACAAGACGCTAAAATGGGTTTGGTATGATGGCCCCGGAGCGCCTGAAAAACATAAAGACCTAGAATTGCCCAATGGTGAGCAACTTCACGACCAAGGGGCAATGTTTATGGGAGAAAAAGGAAGATTGTATCTTCCCCATTTTCAGAAGCTTCCCCAATTAATAGTTGATGGCCAGTACAAAGAAATGGACATTGAATCCTTTAATCTAGGAGCCCCTGTAAGGGATTACGAATCCGAAGGCAAAAAACACTACCACCAATTTGTGGATGCCTGTTTGGGAACAGGAGACTGTAGTGCACCGTTTTCATACGCCTCCCGATTGACTGAAACTATACTCCTAGGGGTAATCGCCGGACGTTTTCCGAACAAGACCCTACATTGGGATGCCAAGACGGCAAGATTCTCGGAAGAGGAAGCGAACCAGTATTTGGAATCGGCCTATAGGGATTTTTAAGTATTACTCCGTAAGAACGTGTATGGGTCCTACTCTGATCGTTGGACCTACGCCTTATTGCTTAAAATTGAATCGTATTAAATCTATCCTAATCCCTAGGTGTCCTCGTTGAAAAAATCCTATTTTTGGGGCAAAATCTTACGATTGAAAAAATACTTCTTTTTTGGTCTATTCTCTATTTGGACTGCGATCGGCTTATCACAAACCGCGATAAAGGAGCAACAAGGCGATTCAGTTGAAAGTAAACAAATCAACATCATTTATGGAGCTAACTTCACTAAGGATGAAGAGCAGTTTCCTGGTGCCTTTATTTTTAGCAAGGACGACAGGCAAGTCCAGTTTGAACATGAAGGTGCCGACCTATGGTGTGATATTGCCATCCACTACCAAAAAGAAAACAGATTAAAGGCCATAGGCAATATCCGCTTACAACAAGGGGATTCGGTATTATTGACCAGTGGAAAAATAGACTATGACGGTGAAAACAAATTGGCCAAGGCATGGGAAAACGTCATCCTAGAAAACAAACAGGAAAATCAGCAAACCACACTACGGACGGACACCCTATATTTTGATCGGGAAAAACAGGAATCCTATTATGATAGTTTTGGTACCGTGGTGGATTCGGCCAACACCTTGACCAGTGAAATAGGTCGCTATTTTATGGAACTAAAAAAATACCAGTTCCTGGATAGCGTACATATTAAGAATCCCCAATACATAATGGATTCTGAACGGCTGGATTATTACGAAACCACAAAAAATGCCTACATGTACGGCCCCTCTACCATCACGGGCGAGGAATACAAAATCTATTGTGAAAGGGGATTCTATGATACGAAGGTCGAGAGCGGCTACGGAATTAAAAACACGAGGATAGATTACAACAATCGCATCATTGAAGGAGATAGCGTGTTCTTTGACAAAGCCACGGAATTTGCTTCTGCTACCAACAACATCAAAGTAACGGACACAGTAAACAATGGTATCATTAGGGCGCATTATGCGGAGGTATTCAAGGCCAAGGATTCCGTTTTTGCCACCAAGCGGGCGGTATATATTTCTTTATTGGAACAAGATTCCCTATATGTTCATGGTGATACCTTAATGGTAACGGGTAAACCTGAAAATCGTATTTCAAGGGCATTTCGAAATGCAAGATTCTATAAGACCGATATGAGCGGAAAATGCGATTCCATTCATACCGAGGAAAGAACGGGACTTACCCAGCTTATCCGCAATCCCATTATCTGGAATGGTGAAAACCAGATGACCGGGGATAGCATTCATCTCATATCGGATTTGGAGACCGAAAAATTGGATTCCCTAAAAGTAATTAACAATGCCTTTATCATTTCCTTGGACAGCATTAGTATGGAAGGGTACAATCAGGCCAAGGGGAAGGATTTATTCGGACAGTTCGAGGATAATGAACTCAAAATCATTGACTTAATAAAAAATACCGAGGTAATTTACTATATGTACAATGATGATGATGAGCTCTTGGGAATCGACAAGACCATATGTAGCGCCATACGGATGACCATGGTCAATAACGATGTGGAAGATCTTACTTTTTTTGTGAACCCGGATGGGGATATTTTTCCGGAAAAAGATCTGCCCAAGGAAAGTAGAAAGCTAAAAGGATTTATTTGGCGCGGTGATGAACGTATCATGACCAAGGACGATATCTTTGACGAGGATGATAACAATATTCAATTGGTAACTATTCAAGGCGTTAACAACCCAATTGATATTGATGCGGAGGAGGAAAACCGTACCAAAAATGCCGGAGACCCAATAAATGAGATTCCGCCCAGCCAAAATGATCAGGCCCCGGAACCCACCACACGGCCAAAAGTCCAAAAAGTAAAGGTGAATTAACACATCATATAGCCCCAATAAGGTTTTGAAAACCGGACAGGTTCTATGGCGAAGCATGAAAGAAGATTTTCTAAAATATCAAGCGCAGACCACCCCAAACCCTTTAGGTTTAGAAGTATCACATGCCAAGGGAAGCTATATTTATGATTCCCAGGGCAATGCCCATTTGGATTTTGTGGCAGGGGTATCCGCTTGTGGACTGGGGCACTGTCACCCTAAAATAGTTGATGCCGTACGGGAACAGGTAGAAAAGTATATGCATGTTATGGTCTATGGAGAGTATATCCAAAAACCGGTGGTGGCCTATACCAAATTACTCGCTTCGTTACTTCCAGCTCCATTAGAAACCACCTATATGGTAAATTCCGGAACTGAAGCCATGGAAGGAGCCTTGAAGCTGGCAAGACGTTTTACGGGGAGAACACAAATTGTGGCGGCTCATGGAGCCTACCACGGAAATACCATGGGGAGTTTAAGCATAATGGGTTATGAGGATAGAAAAAGTGTCTTTAGACCCTTGTTGAGCGATATTCGTTTTATACATTTTAACTCCTTGCCCGATGTCCAAAAAATTACCGAAAAGACCGCTGCGGTGGTTTTGGAGACGATACAGGGTGGAGCGGGATTCATTGTTCCGAAGGATGGTTATCTGCAAAAAGTAAGGGAACGTTGTAATCAAACAGGTAGCGTATTGATATTGGACGAGATACAGCCCGGGTTTGGAAGAACGGGGAAGTTGTTTGCTTTTGAGCATTATAATTGTAGCCCTGATATTTTAGTAATGGGCAAGGCCATGGCCTCCGGATTACCTGTTGGGGGCTTTACGGCGTCAAGGGAAATGATGGCCACATTACAGAACAGTCCCAAACTGGGGCATATCACCACCTTTGGAGGAAATGCCGTAATTGCCTCGGCCTGTTTGGCGACACTCCAAGAAATTACCGGAAGTACATTGATGCAAGATACTTTGGCAAAGGAAAAATTGTTCAGAAAACTCTTAAAACATCGTCTTATACAAGAGGTTAGAGGAAAAGGATTATTATTGGCCCTTATTATGGAAAGTGGGGAATTGGCCAATTATGTTGTACTGGAATGTGCTAAAAAAGGGTTGATTCTTTTTTGGCTTTTGTTCGAGCCAAAAGCAGTCAGAATCTCACCTCCCCTGACCATATCCGAGCAAGAAATACAGAAAGGATGTGCTGTTATTCTCGAAGTTTTGACAGCATACGAGCAATAATTTGTTAACTAATTTGTTAATAATATAGCCCAAATGAAGAATGAAAAGTATCTCCAAAAGATTACTTTTAATTCCATAGTTTAACCAAAACGTTCCTATGGCGTTAGATTCTAACGAAAGACCGGGCCAATCCGTGGCCAAGTTCGAGTCCATGCTCAAAACGGATGATATCTACTTCTTTGACGCGGAAGATTTTGAGGAAATTATACACCACTATCTCAACCACGGCAAAATAGCCTTGGCCAAAAAGGCCATAAAAATAGGCCTGCGACAGCACCCGGGAAGCATTGAATTGAAACTATTGGAAGTAGAGGTTCTTGTGTTTGAAAACCATTTGGAAGTGGCGGAACAGCTTTTGGACGAACTTCAGCTCTTGGATGCCCACAACGAGGAAATCTATATCCAAAGGGCCAATATCCATTCCAAAAATGACAACCACGAAGCAGCTGTATTATTGCTGCAGAAGGCCTTGGAGTTGGCCGAAAATAGTTTTGATATCCATTCGCTTCTGGGCATGGAGTATCTTTTTATGGATGATTTTAAATTGGCACAGAAAAGCTTTATGAAATGCGTTAATTTTGATGAACAGGACTATTCCTCCCTGTACAACGTTATCTATTGTTTTGAGTTTTTGGAAGATTACGATGGTGCTATATATTATCTTAACGATTATCTAGAACGCAATCCCTATTGCGAAGTGGCTTGGCATCAGCTTGGAAAACAGTATTTTACCAAGGAAATGTATCCTGAAGCATTATCGGCATTCGATTTTGCCATAATTTCGGACGATTCGTTCATAGGAGCCTATTTTGAAAAGGGCAAGGTATTGGAAAAATTGGGTAAGTATAAAGAGGCCATTGAAAATTACGAGACGACCGTAAAAATTGAAGATCCAACCTCCCATGCTTATTTGCGTATAGGCAAATGTCATGAAAAACTGGGTAATGACGAAATGGCAAAATACTATTATTACCAGACTGTCCATGAAGACCCATTGTTGGATAAGGGTTGGTTGGCCATTACAGATTTCTATAGAAAACAACACAATTACAAAAAGGCCTTATACTACATTAACAAAGCCTTGAATATTGATGGGGAAAACCCACACTATTGGAAAAAATGTGCCCTGATCAATGCTTGTCTTAAAAACTATGAACAAGCGGATTTTGCCTTTAAGCAAACCGTAGAGCTGGGTAATTATGAGTTGGAGACTTGGTTGCAATGGGCGGATGTATTGTTGAAAAACGATGACATCCCGGCCGGAATACAGATTTTGTCACAAGGAAAGGAGTTTTATCCGGAAAGTGCGGAAATCCAATACAAAATGGTGGGGTTATACTTGTCTGCCAAGGACACTGTAAATGCCCGTATCTGTCTAATGGACGCATTAAATACGGATTTTGAAAAATTGCACCTGTTCGAAAAGGAATTTACACAATTCCAACATTTGGAATGGATACATGCTATAATCTCCAACTGTAAAAAGGCTTCGAGATAAAAAAGCTATTTTTGCCTTTTTTATCCCTATGGAAAATAGAAACCCCTTCCAACACCTGATCATCGTACTTAAAGGAATGGCCATGGGTGTGGCCGAACTTGTCCCTGGAGTTTCAGGGGGAACCATAGCTTTTGTTGCCGGTATTTACGAGGAACTTATCACTTCTATCAACAATGTACACCCTAGCCTAATCGGCGTTTGGCGAAAAGAAGGTTTCAAGGCTTTTTGGCAAAAATTGAACGGTAACTTTTTAATCGCGCTGTTTTTGGGAATGTTGATAAGCATTTTTTCATTCTCCAAATTGATTACTTGGTTATTGGAAAACAAACCTATTCCCTTGTGGTCCTTCTTCTTTGGACTGGTATTGGCAAGTGTTCTGTTTGTGGCAAAAGCTATAAAAAAATGGGGGGCAGTTACCGTTTTATTATTGGTATTTGGCGCCATTGTGGCCTATTTTGTAACTACCCTTCCACCTTCGCAAAACTCGGATAGCCTTCCCTATTTATTTTTTTCCGGAGCATTGGCGGTTTGCGCCATGATATTACCTGGTATTTCGGGTTCTTTTATTTTGGTGCTTTTAGGTTCCTATAAGACCGTTTTGGATGCAGTGGACGATAAGAATTTCAAAATCCTTATAACGGTCACCTTGGGCGTAATCTTCGGGCTTTTGAGCTTTGCCAGACTTTTAAAATGGATGTTCGACCATTACAAGAACATAACCTTGGCTATTTTAACAGGTTTTATCTTAGGCTCTTTAAACAAAATATGGCCATGGAAAAAAGTTTTGGAAACAAAACAGATAGGTAGTAAGACCATAACCCTTGATGAAAATATTTCTCCATTTTTGTTTGAAGGGGACAATCAAATTATACCTGCCGTAATTGCCGCGATCGTTGGTTTTTCCCTTATTTTTATCTTAGAAAAAACGGCCTCGAAAAAATAAAGCCACATTCCTTATGTACAACCCAAGAACATTTATGGATAAGGTATTTCTGGTGCTGAAAGGGCTTTTTATGGGTGCTGCAAATAAAGTGCCCGGGGTTTCTGGGGGAATTGTAGCCTTTGTTGGGGGATTCTATGAAGAGTTCATCTATTCACTTCAGAAAATTAACGGAAAGGCTTTTAAACTCTTGTTCAATGGTAGATTTAAAAGTTTTTATCAATATGTAAACGGGCAGTTTCTATCCCTCCTCATATTTGGAATGTTAGTCAGCTACTTTAGCGTTTCTAAATTGCTGGATTATTTTTTGGAACGTAAGGAATTGTTTGTCTGGGCCGCTTTTTTTGGAATGATCTTGGGATCCATCTACTATATTTCCAAGGATTTCGGCCACTGGAACAAACGAACCATCCCTGCCGGCGTATTGGGACTCCTGGTAGGTATTTCTATTAGTTTTTTGAGCCCTGCCAGGGAAAATGACAACTTAATCTTCATTTTTCTCTGCGGAATGATCAGTGTTTCCGGAATGACCTTGCCCGGACTTTCGGGTTCGTTTATACTGATATTACTTGGAAACTATGTGCTGTTGCTTGTGGATTCGGTAAATGCCCTTTATGATACGTTTGCCGAAGTGTTTAAGGGTGACTTTAGCTTTATGAAAAACGATGAGCGGCTAAAAACGCTTACCATTTTGGCTGTTTTTACCACAGGCTCCGCAGCAGGATTGGTAACCCTCTCCCATATCCTTAGTTATGTACTTAAACACTACAAGCATATAACCACCGCGGTCATTATCGGTTTTATCACGGGTTCCCTTGGAGTAGTATGGCCCTGGAAGAAAACCATCTTTAAGACGGATGCCATGGGAGAAATGTTTTTGGATTCTAACGGAAAGCCGATTATTGTGAACTATGAGCGGTATTTTCCGGATTTTGAAAATCCGGAAACTTGGTGGGCCCTTTTTTTTGTGATGGTAGGAATTTTTGTTTTATTGGGACTAGAATGGTATGGTGAATACAGGAAACAAGAAAAATAGATATGGTTTGGTGGGAAAAAACATTTCCTACTCGTTCTCCAAGGGATACTTTACCCAAAAGTTCGCCGACATGGGGTTGAGCGAGCATTCCTATGAAAATTTTGATCTTCAACATATTAATGAGTTTCGTGAACTTGTCCGCAATACCCAAGGACTAAAGGGTTTGAACGTAACCATTCCCTATAAGGAAGAGGTACTCCCCTTTTTGACCGAAATGGATAAAACCGTAGAGCAAATCGGTGCAGTTAATACCATTAAACCGAGGGGAAAAGAATTGATCGGGTACAATACGGATGCATTCGGATTCCAAAAATCCTTGGAGCCCTTTTTGGCAAAACACCATACAGATGCCTTAATATTGGGTACAGGGGGAGCTTCGAAAGCAGTTGCCTTTGTATTGAGGCAATTGGGAATAACCTACCGCTTTGTATCCCGAAACCCCACTCATGACCAAATCAGGTATACGGATGTAAATGCGGAAACCGTACAGCAATATCAAATTATCATAAACTGCACTCCATTGGGTACTTTTCCCGATGTAGCAAAAAAACCGGCACTACCCTACCCCTTTCTCAATAAAGAACATTTATTATACGACCTTATCTATAATCCGTCCAAGACCGCATTTTTGTTGGAAGGGGAATCACATGGTGCTACAATATGTAACGGTCTGCGTATGTTGGAACTACAGGCGGAAAAGGCCTGGGATATTTGGAATAGCTAACGTTGGTGCCATTCCTTTAATACAGCCCGTTTTACCAATTTGTTTCCTTGCAATCACATAATGGCCCATAATAAAGATCGTGAAGAAAACAGGAATATAATGGAAAAACTGTCAAATCGGCCTGTCACCCAGGGTTAAGCCGATTTCCGGGTTCGTCACGCTAAAGAAACCCTCTATAATTTTTGCGGTTATACAGGTTGTTAGTATCTTAACCTTAGCAACTGTTTGCAGAACCCAAAACTAATGACCATGTTGGAAGGGAATGACCAGGAACTACAGGAAAATGTAGGGGAAGATTTCTCAGAAACTACCGGAACAGCATCCGATCCGGAGAAAAGCACTGAGACCAAATCCGAAGAAGATACGAATTCGAAAATCGTAAAGTCGGAACCGTCCGAATCGGAGAAGTCCGATGAAGATGTTCTGGAAGAAATTGAAGAGTCCAATGCGGATGCAATTACCCAGGCCGAATCCAAGGAAGATACCGATTCGGAAACCGTAGCATCGGAACCGTCCGAATCAAAGAATCCCAAGGACGAAGACGTTCTGGAAGAAATTGAAGAGTCCAATGCGGATGCAATTACCCAGGCCGAATCCAAGGAAGATACCGATTCGGAAACCGGAGCATCGGAACCGTCCGAATCAAAGAAACCCAAGGACGAAGATGTTCTGGAAGAGATTGAAGAGTCCAATGCGGAGGATGCAGAGGACAAGGACAATCATCATCGGCATCACATTCCCCTATTGGACTATCATTCCATGTCCATGGAAAACCTGGTAGGTGAACTACAAAGACTAATTCGTAATGAGAAGGTACAGGCCATAAAAAAACATGTTGATGGTATTAAATATGAATTTGATCTAAAATTTCAAGAATTTCTTGAGCACAAAAAAGAAGAGTTTATCGCCAACGGCGGAAACGAAATAGATTTCAGGTACAATTCCGTAACCAAAAGGCAGTTCAATGAGGTCTATGCGGATTACCGAGAGAAAAGAAACCTTTATTACAAGAACCTTGAAAAGAATCTAAAGGATAATCTGGCAACACGTTTGGGGATAATAGAAGAGCTTAAAGGCCTTATGAACGTGGAAGAAGATATGAATACCACCTATAAGACCTTTAAGCTTATCCAGGAACAATGGCGTAATGCAGGGGCTATCCCCCGCACTCATTATAACGATGTCTGGCGTACCTATCACCACCACTTGGAAATTTTCTATGATTTTCTGCATTTGAATCGGGAATTACGGGATCTTGATTTTAAGCATAATCTGGAGGAGAAGCAAAAAATTGCAGAACGTGCGGAGGCCTTGGCACAGGAAGAAGATCTGGGGAAGGCTTTTCAGGAACTACAGACACTCCATAAAATATGGAAGGAAGATATCGGTCCGGTAGGTAAGGAACACCGGGAAGAAATCTGGGAACGATTTAGTAATGCTACAAAGGTACTGCACCAAAGGAGACAGGAACACTACAAGGAACTGGACAAGCAGTATGAAAAAAACCTAGAGAAAAAAAACGAGATAATCGCTTCCATATTGGCCCTAAGCGCGCATGTAGCCAATAACCACAAAGCCTTACAGCAGCAGATACGGCAAATAGAGGATTTACGGGAGGATTTTTTTAAGGCGGGCAAAGTACCACAACAGGTCAATGAGGAAACCTGGGCCTCCTTTAAGGATGCCGTACGGCAATTCAATAGAAATAAAAATGCCTTCTATAAGAATCTCAAAAAAGACCAGCACGAAAATCTGGAAAAAAAACGAAAACTACTGGAATTGGCCCTGTCGTTAAAGGACAGCGAGGACTGGGATACCACCACTCAGGAAATGAAGCGTATACAGAGCGAGTGGAAAAAAATTGGGCATGTACCCCGAAAGTATTCCGATAAAATCTGGAAAGACTTTAAAAATGCCTGTAACCATTATTTTGATCGTCTTCACGCCCTAAAAAACAAGGCCCACAAAGACGAAGTTGAAAATCTGTCCAAAAAGGAAGACTGTATCGAACGCTTAAGAACTTTTGAACTTACCAAGAATAAAGAAGAAAATCTTAGTACGTTAAAGTCCTTTATCAATGAATGGAAATCCTATGGTCGGGTACCCTTCAATAAAAAGAACATAAACCAACGATTCAATAAGATATTGGATGCTATTCTAAGGAAAATGGATGTAAGTCGCCAAGAAGCGGAACTTCTGAAATATGGCAACAAGATACAGCAATTGGCCCACAGGGACGATGGGCGTGCCATTTCCAACGAACGTTCCTTTATCCGTAAAAAAATTGACGATAGCAAAAACGAGATACGCCAATTGGAAAATAACCTTTTGTTCTTTTCCAATGCGTCGGGAGACAGTCCGGTCGTTCAAGAAGTCATTAAAAAAGTAGAGCACCAAAAAGAGGCCCTGGTCACTTGGAAAGCCAAGCTAAAAAAACTGAACATCATGGAAAATAACCTGAACCGAGGTGTTGATGAACAGGACAATTCTACGGAAGAGGAATAGTGTTACTTATTAGGTTTTACTAAATTTGATAAAATCAAGTTTGTTAATCTCTTCAGTTCCTGTCGGTATCTTTTTGACCTTTGAACAACCACCTGTATTAAAACGCTTGTAACAATTCAGGTAAGTAACCGTCCTATGCTTAAATTATACCCTATTTTGCCAAATGAAAAATGAGGCCTATATCATTCTACTTTTATTACTATCCACAACGGTTTCAATTGCTCAAAATATACCCATAAACGAATCAAAATTTATATCGATCGGTGGAATAGAACAGTGGATTACCATTCAGGGAAAAGACCGATCCAAACCTGTGGTCCTTTTTATCCATGGTGGGCCTGGCAGCACCATGAGCCAGTATGATAACACCATGTATGGGGAATGGAAAAATGATTTTGTCTTGGTAAATTGGGATCAAAGGGGCGCGGGAAGGACATATGGACGAAATGTACCGGCAACGGTAGATGAGGCGTATTGGATAGAAAACCCTTTGACCGTAAAACAAATGACCAAAGATGGCATTGAACTTGCCCAATACCTAATTCAATATTTAAACCAGGAGAAAATAATACTTGTAGGCACATCATGGGGATCCATTCTCGGTACCGAAATGGCTCTGAGCAATCCAGAACTTTTTCATGCGTATGTGGGAAATGCGCAGTTTGTGAATTTCTCGGAGAATATCAACTATGCGTACCAAACGGTGTTGGAAATGGTAAAAAAATCGAATGATGTAAATGCAATAAAAATACTTGAGTCTCTCGGAAAACCTCCGTATGCCAATGCTAAAAGCTATGGACAACTGTTGCGGGTCGTTAAAAAATATGAACGAAAGAATTCAACCCCTGCTCCAACCACATGGTTTAAGCTAGCTCTTGAATATGACAATGAAAAAGATAGCAAACACAGATATGATGGAGATGATTATTCATTTGTTCATTTTGTTGGTCATGGCAAACTGGGAATAAAATCTATGGTGTCTGATATTGATTTTAATATGACTGGAACGGAGTTTAAAACTCCAGTGTACCTTATTCAAGGGGAAAATGATATACTAACAGCAAAGGAGGTCAATAGACCTTATTTTGATAAAATAGTTGCTCCGGACAAAGTCTACTTTTTAGTACCCAACGCGGGTCATGGTCATAATCAATTCGTTGTGGAAAAGCAATACGAAGTTGTTAAAATGAGTGTATACGGTGAACTAACTGACCGAAACTGAATATATTTCCATAGCGGTTTCCTTCACTCAAATTATAATCAGGTATTTAACCGATGGCAACGACTTCACTATCATGGTAGAAGAAGGCAATTCTAAAATGTCTGTTATCAACTCTACGGTTTAACCCAAATAACATAGATTGGGGCTGGGTGTCCTCCCTCAAGTCGCCTATTTAAGATTGAAAAAGGTAGCCAATTACGATTGTTTAGTGAAATCCCAAGGTTGTACTGATAATCCATTTAAAAGATTTCAATATTGTGTCGTAGGCCCCGTAATATTATGAAAAGAGAAATGTTAAGTGTTTTAAATGAGTGAATAGCAACATCTAAAGTATCTCACCCCTATTAAGCTATACTACTGAAAACAAAGGATTTGTATACTTATAATTCTGTATACATCAACACTAAAAATGCTTAATCAGCGTTCTACCTACATAAAAAACCTACCTATGACCCCTTTTAAATCATTTTTGATATTCGCCCTACTATGTCCGCTAATGCACTTCGCACAAGTGGAGGTTAAATGGGACAAACAATTACCAACGGACATTCTATGGCAAGAGGTTACCGCCTTGGGCAACTTAATCGTAAGCTCACGAGAGGGTCTCATCGGTGTGGATACAGAAACTGGTGATATCTCTTGGAGCAGTCGTGCCCATGGCAATCTCAACAGGAATTCCTACGAAGAGTTGCCCAACAGTCCTTTTTTTACAGTTACCGTTGACAACACTTTCTATCTGATAGACCAGTTCACCGGAAATGAGGTTTTTAATTCTGCAAGTGTAGGGTTGCAGGAAATTGCAAACTATTTTTTGTTATATAATTCAGATGCTATTCTTGTCGCCGGAACCGACCGAGATGGAGAACCATTGATGGTTTCCGTTAAAATGTCGGATGGTAGCCTATCTTGGTCCATGAATGAAAAATTTGGGCGTATTATCGCGGCGAACGAACTTGGAAACAAAGAACTTCTTATCGTAACATTATTCCATAATTATAAACTCAATGCTGGCACGGGAGACATTATATGGAAAGAAGTAAATTCCAAAGAGGCCACCCAGATAGATAAAATGGGAGCATTTGGAGCTTTATTAAAAACTGCTGCCGAAAACATGGTTAAAGATACTGATATAGAACTTCGTTTCTATAAGCCCGAGGACAGAGATGTTTTCTATTTAGCATCACAGCAAGAGCGGCAATCCGCAATGACCACCTCTTCAGGGAACAATTCCGTGAGTTATACAAACCACTACAATGCTTACAATATCAAGGACGGAAGCCTGGTTTGGGAAGAAGGTTTAAAGACAAACGGAGCCCTGGGACAAGTTGCTTTCTTGGATCAAGGCCTACTTGTACTACCTGATAATGGTAATCGCACTAAAATTAACCTATTCGACTACCAAACTCAAGAAGGGCTTTGGGGAAAGAAAGGACGTGGTATTGGCATTAAAGGAGGAGTTTATGATTACTTGGATTCCGGAGACGGGATATTGTTAGTGTCTCGGACCAGCAATAACGATTTTCTAAATTTTCTTGATCCGATTGCGGGTAACATAACATTTGAGAAGCCTGTAAAGGTAGACGGAACCGTGGTGGGAATTGTGCCACTTGCCAATTCCATTCTATATATTACCACAAATTCGATGAATATCCTGGATCAACACACGGGCACACTCAAATGGAAAAAAAGTATACAGACCAGCCCTAGCCTAACCGCCGAGCACAATGGTGCCATTTATGCATTTGACTACAAATCGGGCTTGATAAAGGTCGTAGATAAGTCTACTGAACAAATCCGAGATTTGTCACAAACTGAACTCAAATTTGAGGGCAAGGAATCCCCAAGGCAACTTGAAATAATGGAAGATGGTATTTTTATTCATTCCGATCAGAATGTGGCCAAATTCAATTTTGATGGAACCCTCAGCTTTCAGGAATATTATGCCGCACCTAGGGAACCTGGATGGAAACGTGCCCTGTTATACGCGGAGTCCGTCAGAGCAGCATATATCGGTGCTGTTTCTTACTATGTTTCAGGTGCTATGGCTGCAGCGGAAGATGAGGTACGTAGGGAAGACGCATTGGCCGGGGAAATCGTCGGCCAAATGGGCAATGCCTACGGACAATTGGGCGATGCGGCGTCCAGTTATGCCGGAGCGGCTTTTAATAGGGCCAGCGCTAGGCTTAAGGCCACCAAAACAGGACGGGACTTTATGTTTATCATGTCTAAAAAAGAAAAAAATATTGTCCTTTTGAAAGTAAGTAAAATGACGGGCAAAATTGATGGCGAAATAAATCTGGGCAAGGATCGAGAGCCTATTTATGCCGTAGATGACATAACAGGTCAGGTGTATTACCGCTCGGGAAGTACCGCATTGACCTCCTACCAAGTTCGCTAAAGGCCTAACTTACTGTCAATAAACGACCCAAGCATTTTAAACATTCTCACCTTTGAAAAAATTGCGATAAGCCATAATTGAAAAGTTATGGCTTATTGGTTCTATTGGTATAATTTTGCTATATTTCCATAATATTGGCCGTGCCTCCACTTCCCCTCTTATATCGCCCATACGATAATTGAGATAGCATAGCTGATAGTTTTACGAACAAGGTCATACTTAAATTAAATTAGGATAGACCTTTAACCATTACCAAACCATTTCATTATGAAAATAGCAGGTATTATTGGAGGTTCCGGTTTTATAGGAAGCTACAACGTAAAGAAATTCTTGGAAGAAGGCTATAAAGTAAAAGTATCTACCACGGATCTTTCCAAAAAAGACAAGTATAATCACTTAAACCAATTGCCTAACTCTGAAAATTTAGTGATTTTTGAGTTGGATGTAGAAAACAAACCACAGCTTGAAAACTTTTTAGAAGGTTGCTCTATCGTAGTACATGGTGGAACTCCATTTCAACTTGACGTAAAAGATCCAAAAACCGAATTATTTGATCCGACCATCAAGGGTACTGAAAACTTTTTGGAGCTGGTTCAAAAAACATCTGGACTTGAAAAAGTTGTTTTTATAGCCTCGGTTGCCGCATGTAATACCAGTTTTCCTCTCCTCCCTCCCCACAAAAGTGAAGGCGACCAAATTTCTGAGGAAGATCCTCCATTTATGAGTGAAGAAGGTCATCCTTATGCCCAGGCAAAATTTATCGCCAACCAAACTGTTGAAAAATTCATAATGGACCATCCGAATTTAGATTTTGAAATTACAACCGTTTCACCAGTAGGAGTTATGGGTAAGGCTCTTTCCAAAAGAGAGGATTCAACGTCTATGGGGTTGCAATTTTTGTTTAAGAACAAAATAGCGCCAAACCCTTTTATTCAAATGTTTTTTGATAATGACATTTACTTTGCGATTGTGGATGTGGAAGATGTTGCCGTTTGCGTATATAAGGCGGCAACAACAAATGGTATTCACGGCAAAAACTATTTAATTTCAAGTGAAAGCTACAAAGTATCCGACATTAACCTAATGCTAAACAATAAGGAACCAGAGGGCAAACCGATTATAGTTTATAGAAACGACCTTGCCAGAAAGGAATTGGGAATCAATTTCAATCCGGCCAAGGTACCTTTAAATCGATTTTCAGAATAAAAAGGACCAAAGAAACCATCCAAGGATTTCACTTAATTCAAAGTGTCGATTTATTCACTACGTTCTCCCTATACATGGATAAAAGTGACTGACGAAAAGGATAATTTCTACCTAATCCAACCCGAACCCAACAAGAGCTGTTTGTTGGCCATGCGAGATATTGTCCTTCACATGGATGGCCAAATTACCGAGACCCAGAAATATGGAATGCCCTGTTTTTGTTATAAAGGAAAGGCTTTCTGCTATCTATGGGTGGATAAAAAAAGTAATGAACCTTATTTTCTTATGGTAGAAGGAAAGCGCTTGCATCATCCTGAACTGGAAACCGGTAGTCGATCACGGATGAAAATTTTCAGGGTAGACCCAAAGAAGGATTTACCAATTCTCAATATTGATCTGATTATGAATCAGGCATTGGATGTATACAGAAATTGAAATGAAAATAGAGCACTTAGCCCTATGGGTCCAAAATTTGGAATTGATGAAGGATTTTTATGTTACCTATTTCAACATGAAACCCAATACAAAATATGTAAATGATAAAAAGAAGTTTTCATCATATTTTCTTTCTTTTGATGGTGAAGCAAGAATTGAATTAATGCACCGACCTGATATTTCACAAGAGATAGGTAATAAAGGACAAATGAACGGAATTGCACATTTCGCGGTTTCTGTTGGAAGTAAAGATAAAGTCAATCAGCTCACCGAATTGTTAAGAAATGATGGATTTGAGATAATCGGGGAACCGAGAACCACTGGTGATGGCTATTACGAAAGTGTTATTTCTGACCCGGAAGGAAATCATATTGAGCTGACCGAATAAAACGATGTACAAAATCCAATTCCATCAAAAAGTTTTGGCGTAATCCCCTACCTCAAAAATCTTAACTTTGAACCTGCTCTATTCGTTACCTTAAACTCTGTTGAATTTCTCGTAGAAAAGCATGAGTAGGCTGTTTTGCTTAATATAAAAATACAATGACACTTCAGGATTTAGGATATAGTAACCTTTTGGAACAATTTAAAATCGAACAAAATTTAGATTCGCTTGAAATTGGTAGGGTAATCTCCGAACATAAAGAACGCTATGTTGTAAAAACTCCAAAAACGGAATTCGATGCCGAACTTTTGGGTAATTTAAGATTTACCGCGGAGAGTAGATATGATCTACCTGCTGTCGGGGATTGGGTCGCTTTTTCCGAATATGACAATAACAAGGCCATAATCCATGCGGTCTACCCAAGAATTTCTATTATGGAAAGACAAGCCGTTGGAAAAAAAGGACAAATCCAGATAATTGCCACAAATATTGATTTTGGATTGATTGTACAGGCCGTTGATAGGGATTTCAACATAAACCGATTGGAACGTTATTTAACGATCTGTAACGCTTCAAAAGTTGAGCCGATTATTGTTTTAAGCAAAATCGATTTGCTCGGTGAATCCGATTTGGAGAATATTATACATCAAATAAAACAACGAATCAAAGACGTCACAATACTTACCGTAAGTAACCAAATAGCTGAAGGATACGACAATCTGAATCAGATTATCAAAAAAGGGAAAACATATTGCCTTCTCGGCTCTTCGGGAGTCGGCAAATCAACATTGCTAAATAGTATTTCGGGAAAATCTTTGATGAAAACCGGCCATATAAGTACCAGTGTAAATAAAGGGAGGCATGTAACCAGTCACCGGGAACTGGTCGTAATGGAAAATGGCGGTATATTGATCGACAATCCGGGAATGAGGGAAGTCGGAATTTCCGATCTTTCGGACGGATTGGAAATTACCTTTGAAACCATCCTTGAATACACCCAGAATTGTAAGTTTAAGGACTGTACACATACTCAGGAAAAAGGTTGTGCGGTGTTGGAAGCCGTTGAAAATGGAAACATCGACAGTAATTCCTATGCCAATTTTCAAAAAATAGAACGGGAAAAGCTACATTTTGAATCAAGTGTTTTGGAAAAGAAAAAGAAAGATAAAAGCTTTGGAAAGCTAGTTAAACAGGTTAAGAAGCAGAGAAAACAAAATAAATACTAAGGGAGCTCTGGGGATAGTATGCATTATCCAAGAAGCGTTTTTTACTTTTAAATTTTAATGGAAATCATTTTAAACATATCAATTAATGGGTTTTGATAATCAATCAATCGGAAATTATGAAGCTGAGGAGAATCGCTATGACACCATGCCCTATCGACGTTGCGGAAGAAGTGGGCTACTATTGCCGGCTATTTCCGTAGGTTTATGGCATAATTTTGGGCATTCGGACGACTTTACCAACGCTCGGGAAATTTTGAGGACTGCTTTTGATACCGGGGTAACGCATTTCGATTTGGCCAATAACTATGGGCCTCCATATGGTGCCGCAGAAGAAAATTTTGGACGGATCTTTGAAAAGGATTTTCGGCCATATCGCGATGAATTGATTATTTCCAGCAAAGCGGGCTGGGACATGTGGCCGGGGCCTTATGGAAACTTCGGTTCCAAAAAATATCTCATCGCTAGCCTGGATCAAAGTTTACAACGAATGGGACTGGATTATGTTGACATTTTTTATCATCATCGGCCAGACCCTGATACCCCTTTGGAGGAAACTATGGGGGCATTACACCAGATTGTTCAACAAGGCAAGGCGCTCTATGTGGGCATTTCCCAATATCCAGCTGAACTAACGCGTCAGGCCGCTGAAATTCTTCAACAGATGGGTACAAAACTTTGTATTCACCAGCCCCGCTATAGTATGATGGATAGGTGGGTTGAAGATGGGTTAATGGATGAACTCGGTAGACAGGGAACCGGAGCAATAGCTTTTTCCCCATTGGAACAGGGTATTCTAACGAATAAATATCTAAAAGGAATTCCAGAAGAATCCCGGGCCGTCAAGGATGGGAGATATCTTCAGAAAGAAAAAATAACTGCGGAATTAGTGGATAAAGTACAGCGCTTGAATGCAATTGCCAAAGAAAGAGGACAAAGTATGGCTCAAATGGCAATTGCCTGGTTATTGAAGGATGAACGGATAACCTCCGTCTTGGTAGGTGTTAGTAGTTCTAAACAAATGTTGGATAACGTAAAGACCACAGAGAATTTGTTGTTTTCGGAAGGTGAGTTGAGCGAAATTGAAAAAATAATAAGCTCCTAACAGGCCATTCGTTTTGGTCTTTATTATCAAAAACAGGAATCGCAATCCGTCTTCCAAAACCTAAGGAAAATAAAACATGAAAAACAACCTCTTTTTTTCCATACTCTTTTTTTGCGCTACCATCCTCCCAATGACCGCTCAAAATACACAAGGTATTTTTGAAAACACTACGGACGTTGGGGCAGTTAAACATAAAGGTAACACGGATTACGATATGAACACCCAGACGTATACGCTGTCCGGTTCGGGTACCAATATCTGGTTTGAAAAAGATGAATTTCATTTTGCCCACAAAAAGTTGAATGGAGATTTTATTTTACGGACCCGGGGCAAATTATTGGGAGAAGGAGTAGACCCCCATCGTAAATTGGGATGGATGGTACGAACGGGATTAAAAACTGGCTCTGCCATGGTCTGTGGGACGGTTCATGGAGACGGTTTAACGGCCATTCAATATCGAAAAAAAGATGGGATGAATGTGGAGGAGGTGAAATCGCCCATTAAAATGCCGGATATTATTCAATTGGAACGGCGCGGGCGGAGTTTTTTCTTTAGTGTTGCCAAGTATGGTGAGCCTTTTTGGACGGTAGAAGTTCCCGATTTTGATTTTCCCGAGGAAATGCTTGCAGGATTGTTTATTTGCTCGCATAATGCTGATGTTGTGGAGAAAGCTGAATTTGAAAATGTTCGAATTGTTCTTCCTGCTCCTACAGATTTTGTTCCCTATACAGATTACATCGGCAGTCACTTGGAGTTAATGGAAGTAGAAACCGGAAAGAGAAAAATTATATATTCCGTAAAAAACTCCATTCAAGCACCCAATTGGACCTCCGACAATAAGGCCTTGATCTACAATAGTGAAGGTTTACTATATCGGTACGATTTGGCAACCGACAAATCTTCGGTACTCCACACTGATTTTGTAGCGAAAAACAATAATGATCATGTTTTATCCTTTGACGGTAAAATGCTCGGATTGAGCAGTTCCAGTGGCGAGCTTGAAGATGGTTCGTTAATCTATACGGTTCCAGTCTCGGGCGGGGTTCCGAAAAGGATAACGGCCAAAGGTCCGAGCTATTTGCATGGTTGGTCGCCAGATGGAAAATGGCTTACCTATACCGCGGGAAGGAACGACATTTACAACATTTATAAAATCCCATCTGACGGAAGCGGCCCAGAAATCAAATTGACGGACAAACCGACTCTGGATGATGGGTCCGAATATAGTCCGGATGGGAAATATATCTATTTTAATTCTGCTAGAACGGGTACCATGGAATTATGGCGCATGCATCCTGATGGGAGTCATCAAGAACAACTGACCAATGATGACCTTCAAAATTGGTTTCCCCATATTTCGCCAAATGGTAAATGGATTGTTTTCTTATCATATCTGCCAGAAGTGGATGCCGCTGACCATCCCTTTTACAAACATGTATATCTGAGAAGAATCCCGGTTGGCGGTGGAGAGGCCAAAGTAATAGCCTATCTCTATGGTGGACAGGGAACCATAAATGTCCCAAGTTGGTCACCAGATGGGAAATACATAGCCTTTATCAGTAATTCCGTAGTTGAGTAAGTAAAGGAAAATATCCTATCTATGCCACTTATGGTGGGGGTATATTACATTTAAAGTTTTAATACAGCTTCCTGTTTATACGATATTTTCTTTTTTTCCAGGCTATCGCTCCAAATAGGCCCAAGTGAAGTTCGGATGGTGCCCGTTGGCCCGGACCATCTTGACCCAAAGGAGGGTCATATGTTCCAAATGTAAGGCTTGTGGCAAATTGCCAACATCCAATGTTTCAAACCCCATATCGGTATTTAACAAGGAAACTTGATTTTTGGCCTCGACATCGTTGCCAGCTATAAGCATTACGGGTTTCACATCGTAATTCGGAAAATCAGTATTCATCAGGTTCTCGTAGCCATAGATAGTATAGGACTTTACAACTTTGGCATCCGGAGCCCATTCCTGTACTTTCTCGGCACCCGATATTTTGCTTTCCAATCCATGGGAAATTCCCGCTCCAACAGGATTGGTGCAGTCTATCAATGTTTTTCCATGAAACCGAATAGGTTCCAAGATAGAATGGTTGATCCCAAAAGGTGTAGCTAAAAAAACAATATCGGATTCGCCCACAGCTGCTTGAACAGGTAAAACTGAAAAATTTGGGTTTTTCTCTTTCGTCGCCTGTACACTTGAGCTTTTTACATCGTTGTGGGCAATGATAATTTCATGTCCCTTTTTTTGCAGGTTATTGGCTAATGCAAATCCCACATTACCGATTCCAATAAATGCCAGTTTCATATGCTCTTGTTTTATAATGACTCGGGTGAGGCAGTAAATTTATAAAATTGTCCTACTTGGAACGATGACGCTGCTACCCTAAAATTATGTATTACTATCCATCCAATTGTTCTACAACGAGTCTTGCCGCCGCTGCACCAGAATTTTGCTGCTGCCCGGTTATTAAATTCCCGTCTGCTATGGCATAGGAAGAAAAGGGAACTGCTACCTTAAAGCGGGTATTTGGCATTTTTCTGGCCTCCTCCTCTATGCGGTAGGGTTGTATTTTTTGACCCACGGCATTATCGGCATAGTCTTCCTCAGCATCGGAAAATCCAGTCCAGGTTTTATCATCTACAACAAGGTTTCCGGTACTGGTTTTGGCTTCCAACAATAACGTGGTGGCATGGCAAACTACCGCACTCGGCTTTCCGGTTTCATAAAATCTCACAAAAAGGTTTTCCAATGCCTTGTTTCCTTTATAAGTATACATGGGTCCCTGGCCACCTACAAGGAAAATAGCCATATAATCATCCGAATTGACTTCGGACAATTTTTTGGTATTTCCCAACATTGTATTGAACCAATCCAATTGCATGTACCCCAAGGAAATGATATCGTGAGCGGAATAACCACTTGAATCAGTCGGATCCGAGTAAGCGTCCATTTCTATTTTACCACCTTCCGTAGAAGCCAAATCTACCTCATATCCGGCTTCCTGAAAAACATGAAGTGGATGTGTCAACTCGGCTGCCCAAAAACCAATAGGCCACCCCGTCTGTTTTGAAATGGTAGGGCTACTGACCACCATCAAAATTTTGCCTTTGATCTGCATGCCATGTGAATGTACATAGGCTTGCGCCTCTTTGATTGAACTTGCCATTTTTTTATTTTTTGATTATCCAAATTTAGAAGTTATACTTACCTTTGGCAATATACTTACCAAAGAGAGAGGTACTAACTTTTTGGAAAGTATTAATAAAATTGGATTATGCCAGAATTTCTGTATAACAACAAACTGTATTACAACCCTGTGGAGTTTGCCATGGATAGAATTGGAGGTACATGGAAGATGCCAATTTTATGGAGGTTAAAGAATAGGGTTATGCGATTTGGTGAATTGCGCAAGGATATTCCCCATATAACGGACAAAATGTTGACCTCCCAATTACGACAATTGGAGGCCGAGGGTTTTATACATCGAGAAGTTTATCCTGTAGTCCCTCCCAAGGTGGAGTATTCGATAACGCCAAAGGGCAAAACGGCCATTCCCATTATAGAAACCATACGGAATTATGGGCTTGAACTTATGAAGAAAGAGGGGATACCCACAAAATAGAACAAAATACATAACATGTCATGAAAACTACCTTTGTGTATTTCTTGGTTGGTATAAGTATACTTTTAAGTTGCAAGGATCAACCCCATCCTGAAAAAGTGCTTTCCATTGCGGATGACCAACAAGTTTCGTTTGATCAAATTGTAGATTTGACCCATGTCTTTTCTGAAGAGACCGTATATTGGGTGACTGCCAAGGAATTTGAATTTGATATCGTAGCCCAGGGAGAAACGGATAAGGGGTATTATTACTCCGCGAACAACTTTGCAACTGCAGAGCATGGCGGGACCCATATTGATGCTCCCATTCATTTTTCGGAAAAAGGGCAGACCGTGGATGAAATCCCGCTTCACAATTTAATGGGTGAGGCCATTAAGATCAATATTTCCGCAAAGGCTTTGGGCAATCCCGATTATCAAATAAGCACTGAAGACTTCATGAATTGGGAAAAGGAAAAGGGTACCCAAATTCCGGATGGTAGCATCATCTTGCTTGAAACAGGTTTCTCAAAATTTTATCCTGATAAAATAAAATACCTCGGGACGGATCAGCGTGGTGAGAAGGCCGTTCAATTACTTCACTTTCCAGGACTGTCCCCCAAAGCGGCACAATGGTTGGTAGATCATCGTAAAATAAAATCGATCGGAATCGATACGCCCAGTATTGATTATGGTCAGTCCCAATACTTCGAGACTCACGTGATCCTTCTTGGCCAAAACATTCCCGCTTTTGAGAACCTGACGAATTTGGATAAGCTTCCAGAAACAGGGTTTAAGGTAATTGCATTGCCGATGAAAATAAAGCAGGGAAGTGGTGCTCCATTACGAATTGTTGCTTTGTTAGGCAATTGATTATAAAACATAAAGCCCATAAAAATGGGTATTAAAAAATTCACATATTTTTACTCCATCGGATAGCAACAATAGTTCACTAGAATGAAAGATATTGAAGAAATCATTCAAAATTTAGAGTTGAAACCTCATCCAGAGGGTGGATATTTTAGAGAAACCTATAGAAGTGCTGGTACCATAGACCAAAAGAGCTTAGGTGATGCCTATTCGGGTTTACGGAATCAAGCTACTTGTATTTATTTTCTTCTTACTTCCAAGGCGTTTTCTGCTTTTCACAAAATACGGCAGGATGAAATTTGGCATTTTTACAAGGGCTCTCCAATAGAATTGCATATGATTTCACCAAACGGTGATTACTCTAAAGTAAGAATTGGCAATAGTTTTAACAAAGGAGAGCTACCTCAGTTCGTTGTGCCCGGAGGATATTGGTTTGCAGCGGAGACTTTAAGCAAAGGAGCATACTCGTTAGTGGGGTGTACCGTTTCCCCAGGATTCGATTTTAAGGATTTTATCCTTGGGAATCGACAAACGCTACTATCTCAATTTCCACAACACAGTGAAATCATATCCAGGTTTACCAGAGTATAGCACTTTATAAATTTTGATTCGATATGAAAAAAGCTTTAATTTTTTTACTTTTTACAGGTATCGTAATGACTTCCTGTCGTGAAAAAAACCTAGGGGAAATTGAAGTGCTTACTTTGGTGGATACCACCAAGAGTTGGGATGGAAATAAACTTCCCAAATACCCAGAAGGCCAACCCAATGTAAAAATATTGAAATTCACCATTCCTCCAAAAACCAAACTTCCCCCTCACGAACATCTTGTTATTAACGCAGGCGTATTGCTTAGCGGAGAACTAACCGTGGTGGACGAAAACAACAACAAACTATATCTAAAAGCTGGTGATCCTATTGTGGAGTTGGTCAATACCATTCACTATGGGGAAAACGAAGGCACAGAACCTGCCGAGATTATCGTCTTTTATGCTGGAGCAAAGGATATCCCCATTACGCTAAAAAAGAAAATGAAAAACTGAATCCTATACATGTATAATCTTCATTGATTTCGGGGCGAAACAAAGGAATCATAACACATTCCTGAAAGATTTCTTCTCTACATTTGCTTAGGGCAGGGCATCGTATTAATTAGATGCCACAATTTCTTCCTCGACTTTTAGCGTTGTTAAATATTCAACAAGATTTATTAAATCCCCTTGGGACATTACTTTGTGTAGCCCCTGTGTCATTAGAGATTGATTCATGGCTTCCAATTTTTCGATATTAGTCAATTGAATTGTGGTCTGGGTCCCTCCCATCATTTTTAAGGCAAGTTCGTCTTCCGTCTGGCTTAGGATATATCCAACATAGGTCTTACCATCTTTCATTTTAACCGTATACCCTTCATATCCAAAATTAATTCCAGCACTTGGATAAATAATACTGGAGTATAAGGATTGCTTGGAAAGTTTGTTTCCTATGTCCGTCAAGGCAGGTCCAAATTCTATTCCCGTGGTACCGGCCCTATGACATGAACTACAATAGGTATCGTAAACTTCTTTGCCCGCCAATGCATCTCCTTTTTGTTCGATCAACGTTTCGATATTCCATTCGGCCGTTTCGCTCCCAGTTAAATACTTTGGTGCATTGGCACGAATTTCAGCGTCCCAACTGTTCATCAGTTTTAGCACGGCGGTTGTTTTATATTCCTCGGCCAAGTCATCGTTCTGGAGCATTTCATATAACCTATGTCGTCCGTCCCATGTATTTCCCAAACCTTCTACCACTCTTTTTTTTAGAGGCCCGTCAAATTCTTCCTCATCCAGACTTTCCACCAGCATTGTAATTGCCGAAGAATCGTTGATATTTCCAATTATACCTAGAAGCTCCATCTTTTTTGATTCTTCTATACCGGATTTCAAATGACTCATTACTAATTCCTTACCCCCATATCCAAACAACACTCCGGCCGCCTCCTTCCGCAAATCTCCATCCGCCTCCGTATTGGACACCAAACGTAACAAAGGTTCATTTTGATCTTTTAGGCCTAGGTTTTTAACGGCCATTAACCACTCTGCCGTACCTTCAATTTTGGGCAAAACACTTTTGACGATTCCTATGTTTTTTCTAGAACTATTGACAAAGTCTTCATCAAGCTGTCCAATGGCCAATGCGCTAATTTGATTGTTTAACGGATGCTCGGTTCTCAAGAGATCCAATATTAAATGGTTCTTTTGGGGATGTTCCTTAAAGGCGAATGCCCGGAAATAAGAAGGTAGAATTTCCTTGGAGACCTCCTTGTCCTGAATCATCTCCGAAAGCATCGGAACGGAGGCATCCGCTCTTGTACGCCATACGATTTCATGGCCTGCAAGATTTTTCCAATCTGCTCTTATAGCAGATTTCCAAGCATTGAAGTACAGATTGGGATAGACGTCCGAACCAATTCCCAAGGCTTCCAAATACCAGCGGTCCCCACCTTGATATTTTTTCGCAAGTTCCGCCCAAAGCTCAGCTGCTTTTGGAGTTCCCAAATGCCGCAATGCAATGGTGACCTCCCTCCTAACCTGCATGGAAGCATCGTTCACCATTTGGCTTAGATAGGTCTCCAATTTATTTTTTAGGAGATACCGTGCCATACGGATACCCTGTACTCTGTATTTGGAATCCGTGTCCGCCAGTGCTAATTCTACATAATCACCGGTCTTGGAATTGATTTGGGCACCAAGCCATAATGCCCTTGCCTTTGCAATACCTCCTTGGGCAATAAGTTCCCCTAAAATGGGTTCGGCCTCCTCTTGCATGGAATGCAACTTTTGCCATCCTTGATAAAATACGTCCATGTTATCCGAGAGCAACGCGGCTTTTGCGCCTTTTGCCGTTTTAAAATCGAATTTAGGAGGTTCATATCCATCTTTAACAGAAAGATGATAAACCCTGCCTTGGGCAATATCTTCCGCCTTATGGCCTCCCACACCACCATCATACCAATCTGAAATAAAAAGTGATCCATCCGGAGCAACGGCAACATCGTCCGGTCTAAACCAATCATCCTCACTCTTTACTAACTCATGAATCTTAGCGCTGTACCCAGCTCCCTTTTCCTCCACGATGTAAGACCTGACCACATTATGACCCGGTTCGGCATGTATTAATTGATGGTGATATTTTTCGGGTAGGAGCGTATCCTCATAAACCAGAATGCCACAAGGAGAACCCGAACCTGTTTGCAGCATATTAGGAACAGAGCCCGGATCGTTCAAATGCCAATGCCGTTTCGGAACCTCATCATGCCAACCCGTTCTGCGTTCTCGCCAATTTTCACCGGTCAGAAGATCTTTAAACCCGTAATTTCCATACTCCATAAGATAGTTGATACGGGTACCCCTATTGCCATCGTCATCGTTATCGGACTGCCATAGACCTCCATAGGAATCAACGGTAACCTCATATGGATTTCTAAAGTTATGCCCCAATACTTCTATATTGGAACCATCCAATTCACATCGAAATGCCATACCTTCCCGATACGGACTTCCGGAATTGTCAATGGTATTTCCATAAATGTCCTTAAGGGGATTTCCGTTTTTGTCCAGTAATTGTTTACCATTGTTTCCAAAGTTAAAATACAATCTACCATCAGGTCCAAAAACAAATGCATGTACGCCATGGTCATGATCTTCTCCCTCCATCCCGGTAAAAAGTATCTCCTTGGAATCAGGTTTATCATCACCGTCCTCATCCGTAAAGACAAGAACGTTGGGGCTTTTGGAAACAATTACCTTGTTTCCCAGTACGGCTATACCCAAGGCTGAATTAACGTCCTCCCCCTGGTAAAAAACCTTGGACGTATCGGCCGCCCCGTCTCCATCCGTATCCTCCAAAATTAAGATACGATCACCCTTATCATCATAGGTGTTATCCGGGTTGGCGAACAATCTATAGTTTCTACCCTCACAAAGCCATATTCTACCCCTGGCATCAATGGCTAAATTCGTGGGGTTCGTTACCATAGGTTCCGAAGCAAATAATTCCAGTTGGAGGCCCTCTGCCACTTTCATTGAGGACATGGCATTTTCCGATTTCCGTTTTTCACTTTCCGAAAGATTGTCAAAATCGATACTCGGTTTTTTGTTTTGACATGAAGAATGTGTTCCGAAGACAAAAACTATAATCGGAACCCAGAGTAGTTTTTTAATGTCCATTATATCTTAGGATAGAATTCTAATAAGCAATATGTAGTGTACCCCATAAAGTTATAGAAAAATATCCAGGAAGGATTCCAAAGGTAAAATCCGATTACTTTTCGAGTATTTCCTTTTAGTTTAGGATAATCAAATGCGAAAATACATGTTGGAAGTCCATAGTGGTGATGTCACAAAAGAATATAGTTTCGCAAGGATACTTCATTCATCCAATGTTCACCAAAAATTTTCAAGGGTCCCCTAAAATTGCTCAAGCAAATAATTGATCAAATCCGTGGTTGTAACTATTCCCACCAATTTTCCATCATCCACCACGGGAATCGCATGAAATTCCCTATCCGATAGGATTTCCGCAACCTCCTGTACGGAAGCCGTAGACGGAACACTGATCAAGGTTTTGGCCATTACCTGCCCAATTGTAAACATGTTGTAAACCATGGTTTCTACGGATTCCTCATCCTCATCTACGGCATCGGCGAAGCTAATCCGTAAAAGGTCGGTATAGCTTAACATTCCTATAATCTTTTCTCCAGAAACTACTGGAATATGTCGAATACGGTGCTTTTTGAAAAGAAGTTCCGCAGTTTCCAAATTATCTGCATTGTTCAGTGTAATAACGTTCCTGGTCATTATTACCGATACGGGTGTTTGCTTTTTCATCTTTTCGGGTTTAAAAATCATTTTAAAGATAGAATTCAAAACCCCTAAAAAGTATGATAAAAGTCATTGACCATCGAGGAGCGAAACAATATTTTTGCAAAGTTTCAAGCGTATCCCAACACCATAAAAAAGGAAATTAGAAGTAATATGCCCTTGGAAAAGTTACAAAAGGTTTCTGTTGGCAAATTCAACCAGTACTTACTTTTTCGAATTAGCGTCCGGTAAGGAAGGAAAAGACACTTTTCCCGGGGCTTTCCTTAATTATAGGCTGTAAATCTTATTTGGCAACGTTTACGGATCGGGTTTCCCGAATTACGGTTATCTTCACTTGTCCTGGATAAGTCATATCCGTTTGAATTTTTTGCGAAATCTCAAAAGACAACTGTGCCGCTTTGTCATCACTCACCTTTTCACTTTCCACGATTACACGAAGCTCTCTACCTGCTTGTATGGCATAGGCTTTTTGGACACCTCCAAAACCGAAGGCAATGTCTTCCAAATCCTTGAGTCGCTGTATATAAGAATCCAATACTTGCCTACGTGCACCAGGCCTTGCTCCACTAATGGCATCGCAGACCTGAACTATAGGAGAAATAAGGGTTTTCATTTCAATCTCGTCATGGTGGGCGCCTATAGCGTTGCAAACATCTGGCTTTTCGCCAAATTTATCGGCCCATTGCATCCCTAAAATGGCGTGTGGTGTCTCCACTTCCGCTTCGGTATTGGGTACCTTACCAATATCATGCAATAGTCCAGCTCGTTTGGCCAATTTTGGATTGAGACCCAATTCAGCTGCCATTACGCCGCACAGCTTGGCAACTTCCCTGGAATGCTGTAATAAATTTTGACCGTAGGAGGACCGGTATTTCATTCTTCCCACTGCTCTAATTAACTCGGGGTGCAACCCATGTATACCTAAGTCAATAACTGTACGTTTACCTACTTCTACGATTTCTTGTTCTATTTGTTTTTCCGTCTTTTTTACGATTTCCTCGATACGTGCCGGATGTATACGGCCATCCGTCACCAATTTATGCAGGGACAACCTTGCTACTTCTCGACGCACAGAGTCAAAACAGGACAATATGATCGCCTCCGGGGTATCGTCTACAATAATTTCAACTCCGGTTGCCGATTCCAAGGCCCTGATATTCCTACCTTCCCTACCAATAATCCGGCCTTTTACATCATCGGATTCCAAGTTAAAGACGGAAACACAATTTTCTACCGCTTCCTCCGTACCTATGCGTTGGATGGTATTTATGACAATCTTTTTCGCTTCCTGTTGCGCCGTTAATTTGGCCTCTTCCAAAGTGGTTTGCATATAGGCCATAGCGTCGGTCTTGGCAGTTTCTTTAAGGGACTCCAACAATTGGCTCTTAGCTTCTTCGGCAGAAAGACCGGAAATAACCTCTAATTGCTGTACTTGGCTTTTATGCAATTTTTCAAGTTCGGATTGTTTTTTTTCATAGAACTCTGTCTTATGATCCACATCCTTCATTTTCCTTTCAAGTTGCTCGTTCAGCTTTTTATTCCGCGCCAGCTCATTACTTATCTGAGACTCTTTGTCCCGGGTTCTCTTTTCCGCTTCTGCAATTTTTTTGTTTTTATTGATAATGACTTTTTCATGTTCCGCCTTAAGCTCCAAGAACTTTTCCTTGGCTTGGAAAATCTTATCCTTTTTAGTAGTCTCCCCTTCCAATTTAGCACCTTTAATAATTGATGCCGCTTCCCTTTTGGCGTTTGTTATAGTTTTTGAAGCCTTGCCCTTCTCCATAAACTTGGCAATGACAAAACCTACAATAAGTCCAATGATTCCCGTTATTATTGCTATAGTGCTTTCCATATTATCGAAAATTAAAATTGTTAATCTGCTTGCACAAACAGATTTCGCCCCGTAGCGAAATTAATGTGACCAACGATTTTGATGAGTATTTCTGCTATCATCAAAAATGGGGTCTTATCCATAAAAAAAGCCCACATTGGAGAAGTTTTGTACAAACTCCTATAAACAAGTTTAGGGCTAACAGACTGCTCAAGGATCCTTATACTAGTAAGGCCTGCTTTTACAACCTAAACTCACCCTTTTCAAACAAATTAGTGTTGAGTTCGTCAAAAGATAATACCAATGTGGGCAGTAACTATGTATTTAAAAGAACTTATTTTAAGCTTAGTTTGGAATTAACAAGATCATCCAGCGCCCTTAGGCGTTCCTTGGCCTTTTTGGTCCCTTCGGACTGGTCAATACCACCTTGCTCTATTTTTGAAGCAAACTGCAGCGCGCACATGGCCAGCACATCTTGTTTATCCCTAACAGCATAGTTTTGCTCAAACTTTTTGGCCAATTGTTCAATATTCTTGGCCGCTTTCCGCAGTCCTTCTTCCTGGGAAGGGTCAATCGTTAAAGGATATACCCTATCTGCAATTGAAAGTTTGATCTTTAACCTTTCCTGCATTATAATTTTTAAGCATTATTCCGAGAGCTGGGCTATGCAATGATCCAACTCCCTGATCAATGTGTTTATCTTAAGCTTAGCTTCTGTTTTGTTTGTATTACTGCCCAGCATTGAATTAGCGAGTTTTAGCGAATTGTATTTTTCCTGCCATTCCGCGACGGAATCCAGAGTACTGTCCCTATCGCTTTTTACCGCCATCAATTCATTTTCAAGCTTTGAATTGGCCTGTTGGAGTAATTCCATTTTGCGCAACAACTTGCTAATTTTGTTCTCCAAGGAATCAACAATTTGTACCAATTCGCTCATGTAGCTTTTCAATGCATGTTACACAAAGTTAACATACATCTAACGACTTAGCAATACTTTTTTCAATTATTCTTGAAGCAATACTTTAATTGAGCATAAATCGTTGAGTACTATGGTACGTCTATATTTGGATCAATGTGCTTTCAAGGATTCAAAGTGATTAATTACTTTCGTACCCACATATTCATGTTATGCGAAAAGTTGTTTTAGGAGTACTCTTGCTAAATTGTATGACCATATGGGGACAGGAAAATTATCCTAAAGATGCTTTTAGATCTCCTATGGATATCCCGCTTATCTTGGCAGGAACCTTTGGGGAATTGCGCTCAAATCATTTTCATGCCGGTATTGATATAAAAACACAGCAAAGACAGGGACTACCCATCTACGCCATTGGAGATGGAAGCGTTACACGTATTAAAATATCACATTGGGGGTATGGTAAGGCAATCTATGTGGCACATCCCAATGGATATACTTCGGTTTATGGACATCTCAGAAAATTTTCACCCAGCTTGGAGGAATACATCAAAAAAATACAATACCAAAAAAGATCCTATGAGGTGGAAATATTCCCGGATTATGGAGAACTAAAGGTAGCAAAAGGTGAAGTAATCGCCTACAGTGGTAATACCGGTGGATCCTCCGGTCCCCACCTCCATTTTGAGATACGGAGCAGTATCTCGGAAAAACCTACAAATCCCTTATTATATGGGTATGAGGTAAGGGACGCCACCAACCCTACAGTATTAAAACTTTATGGGTTTCCGCTCTCCAAAGATGCCCAAATAAACCAAAGTCGGAATAAAATACAAATCAACTTTTCAAAGCAGAAGGACGGTACTTTCCTTACGGATAAAGTTCGGGCTGCGGGCACCATCGGTTTTGGTTTTGTTGGACATGACAGACAGGATATGGCAGCTAATAAAAACGGGGTCTACTCAGTACAACAATTGGTAAATGGAAAGATATATTCTGACTATAATTTTGAGAAATTCTCATTTTCCGAATCCCGGTATATTAATACATTGATAGACTACCATCACTTCGGAAAGTACAAACAGCGTATTCAAAAATCCTTTAAGTCGCCAGGAAATCGACTTAGTATATATAACACCCTTCATAACGATGGAAAGATCGTGGTTAGGGAAGGCCTAAGTTATAATGTTGAGTTGTTGATCAAGGATTTTGAAGGCAACCTTGTTAAATTACGTATTCCAGTAGAAGGCAAAAAGGAAACGATAAAAAAGGAACGGGAAGAAAAAAAGACCGATTATTATGTAATTGCCAAAAAACCGAATAATTATGATTTGGGGGCGGCCAAGGTATATTTTCCATCGAATACCTTTTATGAGGATTTTTATTTGGATTTGGAAAAAGGAGAGGATACGGTTAAAATCCACAACAACACAGTTCCTGCCCACCGTAATTTTACGATAACCTTTGATACTTCAAAATATTCAGAAAACGAACGCAAACAGCTGTTTATAGCACGTCTGGACAAGAAACTTAAGCCCAATTACACTTCTACCTATAAAAGAGGGGACGTGTTTACCGCCAGAACGCGAAATCTAGGTACTTACACCTTGGCCAAGGACACCACGGCCCCAAAAATCCGAACCAAGAATTTTAAAGCAAAGCAGTGGCTCAACAATTACCGTTACCTAAGCCTTTATATCGCGGACGATCTGAGTGGTATCGATTCTTATTCGGCAACCTTGAACGGTGAATGGATCTTAATGGAATATGAACCCAAAACCAAAACCCTTACGTATAATTTTGATGATGTTATTTTGGACAAAAAGCAGTGTGAGCTAAAGGTTGTGGTAACCGACAATGTCGGAAACAGTAGTACCTTATCAACAATATTTTATAGAAAATAAGGGGTTTGAAATGCCTAAAGTACATTCTTGCGCTTCTGATATTCTGTCTTGCCTTTTTCGCAAATGCACAGACTGCCACTATTACGGGCGTAATTTTGGATGAAAGGAAGGTACCGCTTTCCAATGTAAATATTTCTTCAGGCAGAACAGGTACATTTTCCGATGCAAATGGGTTTTACTTGTTAGAAATCGTTGCGGATGAAAAAACAACGATTACCTTTTCGCATTTAGGACATAAAAGTGTTATTCTTAAGGATTTGATACTTATCACCAACGAGACATACGAGTTTAATCCGATAATGAAGGTGGACGCTATCCAAATTGACGGGATTACCGTTACCCCCACCGGCAGGAAAAGTGTAGAAGGTATTGCCGTAATAGCTCCCCAGGAATTACGAAAAATACCAGGGGCCAATGCTGGAGTAGAAAATATCTTAAAACTATTGCCTGGAGTTTCTTCCAACAACGAATTGAGCACGCAATATTCAGTCCGTGGTGGAAATTATGATGAAAATCTGGTTTATATTAATGAAATAGAGGTGTACCGCCCTTTTCTTGTCCGATCGGCGCAACAAGAAGGCCTAAGTTTCGTAAACAGCGATATGGCAAAGGACGTGAGTTTTTCACCTGGTGGGTTTCAAGCAAAATACGGGGACAAACTATCTTCGGTATTGGACATCACCTACAAAAACCCGGTCAACTTTGGCGCGCAATTGGATTTAAGTCTCCTAGGGGCAAGTGCCGTGGTGGAAACTGTTTCCAAAAACAAAAATTTCACTAGTATCTCCGGTGTTCGTTATCGCAACAATAGCCTTCTTGTAAATAGCCAACAAACCAATGCCAACTTCAATCCAGTCTTTGCCGATGTACAGAGTTACATGACCTATAGGTTTTCGAAAAAATTCCAGTTAGGTTTCCTGGGGAATATCTCCCTAAACGATTATCAAAATGAACCCTTGAACAGACAGACCAATTTCGGAACCTTGAACGACCCCAGAGCACTTGTCGTTTTCTACCAAGGTAGGGAAAACAATGCCTATAATACGCAATTGGCCGCCTTAAAGGGCGATTATTTTTTGAATGAAAAAGTGAATCTAAAACTTATTTCGTCCATTTACCATAATACGGAGGAAGAATACTCGGATGTAGTGGCCCAATATGAACTGGGCGAAATAGATACCAATCTTGGCAGCGAGACCTTGGGTGAGGTAACCTCATCCAGAGGTTTGGGTTCACAAATTAACAGGGCCAGAAACGATTTGGACGCCCTTATCCTAAATATTTCACATAAGGGTAACTATGCACATAACGAAAGAGCATTGGAATGGGGTGTTAAATACACACATGAGGATATTAGGGACCAATTGAGGGAATCCGAGTTTATAGACTCCGCCGGGTTTTCTGTACGTCCTCCCTTTCCAGAATTCAACAATAACGAACCTGGGGAACCCTTTACAGCTCCCTTGGTGCCCTTTGAGGGAATAAATTCCCGGAATTTCGTGAAGACCAATCGTTTTTCCGGTTTCATTCAATTTAGCGACCGGAAAGCATGGAATGGCAATGATATTTACTACAATATCGGAATACGCTCTCAGCACTGGACGGTTAGTGGAACCAATGTGGCCAAGACATCCCATACCATTTTTAGCCCAAGGGCGCAATTGGCAATAAAACCCAATTGGGAGAAGGATATGCTCTTTAGAATCTCCGGAGGAATATATCAACAACCTCCTTTTTATAGGGAGTTAAGAGACAGCTTAGGTATTGTGCGTCCTGAAGTAAAGGCCCAGAAATCGCTTCATCTCGTTGTGGGCAACGAATATAGCTTTACCCTTTGGAACAGGCCTTTTACCCTTATCGGGGAAGGGTACTATAAAAAGCTGGACAACGTAAATCCGTATACCCTGGAGGATGTTCGCATCCGGTATAGGGCAAACAATAGTGCAAAAGCATACGTCTATGGCGGAGAACTAAGAATGAGCGGCGCTTTTGTACCGGGAACGGAATCTTGGGTAAGTATTGGTTATCTTAAAACGGAGGAGAACATTAATGATAGGGGCTATATTTCCAGACCTACCGACCAACGTTTGAAATTAGGGGTTCTGTTCCAAGATTACATCCCGGACATCCCTAACTTAAGAATGTATTTGAACTTGGTTTACAACACCGGGGTACCCGGGGGTTCTCCAAGCTATGCGGACCCTTATGTTTTTCAGAATAGATTAAGAGATTATAAAAGGGCAGATCTAGGAATTTCCCATATTTTTGTAAATGGGGATAAAACATACCCAAAAGACCATTGGTTATATAGTTTCAAGGAGTTGAGCGTAGGGTTTGAAGTATTCAATCTTTTTAACAACCAAAACTCAATTACCAATACCTGGGTCAGGGATGTGGACAGTAAACAGCAGTTTGCCGTACCGAATTTTATGACTGCACGGGTTTTGAACCTGCGTCTAAGTATGGGCTTTTAACCGTCCTCGAAGATTGCTATAAGATTATGATATATTTTTTCCGATTTATGAGGAACGTTCTTTTTGGCACACTAATTCTTGCCTCCACCTTTCTATACGCTCAAAAAAACATTTATGAGAGCGATAAGTTCGATGCCTTAAGCGATGGACATCAGGTCCTTGCCATTGTACCTTTTATTACCAAATTGGACTTAAAGGAGGAGATCTCTAGGGATGAGTTGAAGAAACTGGAAGAAAAAGAAGGCTACGCGGTTCAAAATGCCCTGGAAACCTACTTTTCCCAACGAAAGAAAAAGAAAAAGTTTTCTGTAGAGTTTCAAAACATAAAAAACACCAATGCCTTGTTGTCACAAAACGGCATTTCCTATACCAACATAGATGTATACACTACTAAACAATTAAGTGAATTGCTTGGCGTGGATGGAATTATTAGTGGAAGCCTAGATCTGAATATATTGCTTTCCAAGGGTATACCCGAAGGATTCAGCTTGATAGATTATTTTTTGGGTGATGCCGATTATGGAAGAATCGGCGTAAAGATAAGCGATGGAAGAACCGGTAAGTTGTTGTGGAAATATGAAAAAAAAATCAATAAGAAATCGGGCAAGAACACCAACGATCTCATTGACAGGATGATGAAGCTGGCAGCGCGAAAGTTTCCTTATGATCGCGAAAAAAGAAGGGATAGAAAAAAGGGTAAAAACTAATTCGCGATAAAATCCTTTAAAACTTCAATGGCATAATCCAGTTCTTCCCGGGTGTTGTATTTGGAAAATGAAAACCGAAGCGAAGGCTTGTTCAGCTCTTCTTCGGGCAATATTTCGGAAAGTACATGAGATCCCATATCGCTACCGGATTGGCATGCACTTCCTTTGGAACAAGCGATACCTTTTATATCCAAATGAAACAGGAGAAGTATTGCCTTATCGGAATCTATGGGCAAGCGTACACTGACCAATGTATAGGTACTACTTTCCAAATCTCCCGAAAGACCGTTAAACTTAACCTCGGGAATTTCCCTTTGTATGCTTTCCAGGAAGTATTTTTTTAATTCGGTTACATACGCTTGTTCCTCTTCCAAGTTATCATAGGCAGCAACAAAGGCTTCCTGCAATCCAACGATATTATGAAAAGATTCTGTCCCCGCCCTAAAACCTCGTTCTTGGGAGCCACCTGAAATTAAGGGCTTTAAACCGGAGTTTTTACGTAAAAAAGCAAACCCGATACCCTTTGGGCCATGAAACTTATGCGCCGCCGCGGTAAGGAAATCAACCTGGATTTCCTGCACGTCCCAAGGATAGTGGCCGATGGATTGCACCGTGTCCGAATGAAAAAAGGCACCATGCTCCTTGCATAGGCCACAAATTTCTGCGATGGCTATCTTATTCCCAATTTCATTGTTCACATGCATAAGGCTTACCAATTTTTTGGTATCGTCCTCTTGCAAAAGCTTTCTCAAATGTGAAAGCTTGGGATTGCCCCATTCATCCAAATCAACAAACCGAAGATTAATTCCCTCCTGCCTTTCCAAATCCTGGGCAGTATGGAGTACAGCGTGGTGTTCTATTTTGGAAGTAATAATGGTGGTAACTCCCAAATCGCGCACTGCGCTGCGCAAGATCATATTGTCAGCTTCGGTTCCTCCCGAAGTAAAAATGATTTCCGATGGATGTGCGTTCATGTATTTGGCAATGGTTTTTCGGGCACTTTCCACTACCGTTTTAGCAGACCTTCCAAAGCTATGTGTAGAAGATGGGTTCCCATAAAATTGGGTCAACGCCTCTTGCATTTTATGAATTACGCTACTCCTTACCTGGGTAGTGGCCGCATTGTCCAGATACACCTTTTCCATCAAAAACCTATTGGGATTAGACTTGCCAAAATTAACCGATTTATAGTTAATTTCTAGTCAAAGTGGAACAAACTTATGACATATTTCATTTACATTTGAACCATGAAATACGTATTGTACCTTGGTTTTCTTGCCCTGTTGATATCCTGTAACGATGGTAATCTTTCAATTGAGACCATAGATTTTGATAGTGTGGACCCACAAACATGTGAGAGCACGGTAACAACGGAAAGCACAATTTTTTTCAAGATAAATGACGACGAGGCCTTAATACTTACTTTGCAAAGCGGAATTCTAAACAATGAGGTTTCCGAAGGCGAAATCGAAAGCACGGTTCCAGGTCAGTCGCAATTGGTATACCGCATTTTTTCCGACCAGGTCTCCAATGACTATTTTTGCGATGCCGTACCTCCTATAGAGCCTATGGTAACGGAAGAAATAGTGGCGGAAAGCGGAAGCGTTTTTGTCTCCACAATAGCCGTGGATACCGTAACTTTTGAACATACCATACGCTTGGACAATATCTCCTTTATTACCGGCACCGATGAAAGAATTACGGATTTAAGCGTCAACGAATTTGGTATAGTAACAACAAGTAGTCAGTAGTGTCATTTCTAGGGATTTTGTAAAATATAAACCTCTGTGGCGCCCAGTCCATATTTTTGATAGTCCGCATCGTAATACTTCACATTTCCATACCGTCCGAATAAATAGTTCAGCTCTTCACGTAATACCCCCTCTCCTACACCATGGATAAAGACTATCTTTTGGATGCGATGGCGTATGGCAAATTCCAGTTGACGTTTGGCCGTATCCAACTGTAGGTTCAAAATTTCATGGTTGGTCATGCCCTTTGATGATTTGACCAACTGGTTTATATGCAAATCCACTTCCATTTTTGGGGCATTTCGCTCCTTAGGCTTTGGAACCTTTCTTACTGGTTTACCAGGAAGCTCTTTTTCCGCCTTTACTTGGGTCACCTCATCATTGGAAACGGTGATTCCATCTGAAACCTTAACCAGTTCGTTGGGAACATAGCTGAAGGAAAAACCGTCCTTGTCTTCGATGGTAATTTCATTGACGGCCACACGCACAACGACTCCACGAATGGTGTCATCAAGAGCTTCTACAACATCACCAACAGCAAAATCCTCCATATTTTTATTTTATTATACCCAAAAATAATGGTATTTTTCAACTGGAAAACCAATTTAAAGGGATGAATCTTTTTTTGGCAATGTTACCTTTGGGCATTAAGGATTATATGATCCCCTGTTTTAGCAAGCAGATTCTGGGCCTGGATTGTCCGGGTTGTGGATTACAACGTTCGGTGGTCTTTTTATTTCAGGGTGATTTTATCGCTGCGTTCCATATGTATCCTGCTGTATATACAATTATTCCCTTACTTGGCCTTTTATTGGCCGATGTCTTTTTTAAGATTCCCTACATCAATAAAATAGTCGTTGTGCTTATGATGCTAAGCGTGGGGCTTATCCTAGGGAATTATATCCTAAAATTTATCTAACTAAACCTAAAATATAATGGAACAACAAAAATTACCTAATGCAACCCTAATACTTGTTCTTGGAATTTTCGGATACGTATGCTGTTGCTTTGCCGGTATTGGAATTATTCCTTCTGCCATTGCTTTTATAATGGCCAGAAAGTCGGAAAAAATCTATGCTGAAAATCCAGAATTGTACGATAATATAAGCCAAATAAAAACAGGTAAAATCGTTGCTTTGATAGCATTGATTTTATCAGCTTTGGTTGCGATCCGATGGATTTACGTTATTTCTACAGGCGATTGGGATGCCATATTGGAACAATCCAGGGAAATGATGGAACAATACGGAATAGAGGAATAGCAAAAAGTATAGTATGAGTCAAAATCCATTACCTGGTGCAAGTAATGCACTTACTATGGGTATCGTATCCCTTGTGGGCGCCTTCATTTGCTGTGGGCCTTTTGCCATCATTTTTAGCATCATTGGCCTGAGCAGTGCCAAAAAAGCGGAAAAATTGTACATGGCCAATCCCGAGATGTATACTGGTTATGAAAATGTAAAGACCGGGAGAATTCTATCTTACATTGGGATGGCCGTGGCATTGATCTATCTGATTTTTATTATCCTTTATTTCGGGGCAATAATTGCCTTTATAGGTACGGACGGATTTGGCTCCGGAATTTAGGGCACTAAAACACTAAAAACGTTTCCAAAATTAGCGAAACATATCATCTTGAGCACAGTCGAAGCGTTTCCATTTAGGACTTCCCAGACATCTCGACTGCACCTGTCCGCCAACAAAGGCAGGCTCAATGCGACAAAAAGTTTAAGCTTTTTGCTTTTTAGATAAGCTTTTAGTGTTCAAAATCCAATATGGTCTTGGTGATGATGGCTACACACTCCAGCAACTGGTCCTCTGTCATTACCAAGGGAGGTGCAAATCTAATGATGTTCCCATGAGTGGGCTTGGCCAAAAGTCCATTTTCCTTTAAGGCCAGACAAATGTTCCATGCCGTGGAACTATCTTCGGTATCGTTAATGACTATAGCATTCAGAAGCCCTTTCCCCCGAACCAACCTTACAAGATCGGTCCGCTCTATCAGCTTTTCCATTTCTTTCCTAAAAATGGTGCCCAAATAATCGGCATTTTCCGCCAAGCCCTCTTCCTTTACCACTTCCAAGGCTGCAATAGCAACGGCACAGGCCAATGGATTCCCTCCAAATGTGGAACCGTGGTTGCCGGGACGTATGACATCCATAATCTCGGTATTGGCCAAAACCGCCGAAACAGGGAACACCCCACCGGAAAGAGCCTTGCCTAAAATTAAAATATCCGGTTTAACCTCGGGTGCACCACTACATGACTTATCCGGGCAGGAGCAGTTACCACAAGTGGCCAGCAACCTTCCCGTACGCGCGATGCCGGTCTGAACCTCATCTGCGATAAAAAGCACATTGTTTTCCTTACAAAGAGCATAAGCCTCTTGAATGTAAGTTTCGTCCGGGACATAAACCCCTGCCTCTCCTTGAATGGGTTCTACCAAAAATCCGGCTACATCCCCGTCCTTCAAAACTTCTTGTAAGGCATTAAGGTCATTGTAACGGATGGAAACGATTCCTGGGGTAAATGGTCCAAAATTTTCCGTGGCCGTTGGGTCGTTGGAAGCGGATATTATGGTGATGGTCCTTCCATGAAAATTATTTTGGCAAACTATTATTTTCGCCTTGTTCGCATGAATTCCCTTCTTTTCATAACCCCATTTGCGGGCCAACTTAATAGCCGTTTCAACAGCTTCGGCCCCCGTATTCATAGGAAGCACCTTATCAAATCCGAAATACTCCGAAACATATTTCTCATACCTACCGAGCATATCGTTGTAGAATGCGCGAGAGGTAAGTGTTAAATTTTCTGCCTGCTCCTTTAGAGCGGATATGATTTTGGGGTGACAGTGTCCTTGGTTTACGGCCGAATAGGCAGAAAGGAAATCAAAATATTTGCGTCCTTCAACGTCCCAAACATACACTCCTTCACCTCTACTTAGAACTACAGGCAAGGGATGATAATTCTGCGCTCCATATTTTTGCTCCAATGCAATAGCATCCTTGGAAGTAATACTGCTTATAACCGACATGACGATAAATACCTTTAAATGAGACTATAGCAATTCCTTCTTTGGGAGAGAAATCATCCTTTGTAGAAGTGCAAAATTAATAAATATTACGGACTATTTTCCAATTATTTATCCAGCTTGTGAGACAATGCAGCTATCTGAAGCTCCAAGCGCTTCAATTCTCGCAGCATATCGTTCTTATCCATCTGCATCCACATAAAAAGTTTCAACATGCCCATTACGATCAGACAAAGGAAACCTGCAGAAGACCATTTAATAAGTAAGTTGGTATCCGTGGTGTTGAAAAATTGGACAACACAGTATACAAAAAAAGCAAAGACCACAAGGTGTACAATGTTCATGATGATGGCCAACCATCCCAATTTACCTTTATAGACCCCGCCCATTTTCCCAAAAAGATCTTGTTCTTCCAATTGATCATAAAACTTGGCTTCTTCCCTATCCAAAGTTTCTTTGATCAGCTCATCGATTTTTTCCTTTTCTTTTTTCATATGTTTAAAATTTTTACTGCTCGTTGCATTGGTTTATTTTTTAAGAATGGCTTTTAATTTCTCTCGCGCATGGAACAACCTAGATTTAACAGTTCCTATGGAGATTTCGAGAATAGTGCTTATTTCCTTTAAGGAGTATTCCTCTGTATAAAACAATCGAAGTACCACTTGTTGGTCATTTGGCAATAGCTTTATAGCATTTTCAAGTTGTATCAAATCCGACTCTTTGTCCTCTTCTGCATCCAAATTATGGGGTGTATTACGATAGCCCGCTAACTTCTCTCTGTCATTTTTGTTACGGTTAAGAAAATCCAGTGATTTTCGGGTAACTATGCGCATGGCCCAACTGCCAAAGGCATTGGGGTCTCTAATACTGCCCAACTTTGTGATGATGATACTCCAACTATCCTGAACAATATCCTTGGATGCATCCAAATTATGGGTGTACCAATAGGAATGCCTGCATAATTTGGTATGGTGCCGCTTTACCAATAAACTAAGGGCCTTTTTGTCCCCAGATTGGTATTGTAGAACCAGCAGGGCATCAAATATCTTATTCGGGTTCATGGTATCCCATTCTATTCCAAAGACACAAAAAAGTCAAAAAGGTTCAATGTTTTTTAACTTTTTTTAATAGTATTCCTTTTAAAGATACCCCGTATAAATACAATCCTATTAGTACTTTTGTCCAATGCGCAAAAAAACTGGTCGCCCCTTTTTTGAGAACGTGGAAGTAGTCGATGCCGGTGCCAAAGGTAAAACCATAGGCAAGGCACCCGATGGAAGGGTCATTTTTTTGACCAATGCGGTTCCTGGCGATATCGTTGACGTACAGACCATAAAAAAAAGAAAATCCTTCTTTGAGGGAGTGGCCACTCATTTTCACTCCCGTTCGGATAAACGAACGGAACCGGTGTGCGAGCATTTTGGGGTATGCGGTGGTTGCAAATGGCAACATATGGATTATGTTCATCAGTTGTATTATAAGCAGCGGGAAGTAGAGAATAACTTAAAACGTATAGGGCATCTGGAACTTCCCGAAATACAACCTATCCTAGGCTCGAAGAAATCATATTTCTATCGCAACAAAATGGAATTTTCCTTTTCCGACAGCCGCTGGTTGACTTTGGACGAAATTAAATCCGACGCCACAATTTCGGATAAGAATGCACTTGGATTCCATATCCCAGGTATGTGGGACAAAATTTTGGATATTGAAAAGTGCCACCTACAGCCCGATCCATCCAATGCCATTCGTTTGGCGACCAAAGAGTTTGCTGTTAAAAACCGGCTCTCTTTCTTTAATCCAAGAAATCAATATGGATTACTGCGTACTTTAATGATCCGGACATCCTCAACGGGTGAGGTTATGGTACTGGTCCAGTTTTTTGAAGATGATTCAACCCAAAGAAATTTGCTTTTGGATCATTTGGGTAAAAGTTTTCCGGAAATAACATCGCTCTTATACGTTATCAATCAAAAGCAGAACGATACTATTTACGATCAGGAAGTAATATGCCATTCGGGAAGGGATTACATTTTAGAGGAAATGAAAGGTCTCCAATTCAAAATTGATGCAAAATCATTTTATCAGACAAATTCCGACCAGGCTTATGCACTGTATAAGGTGGTTAGGGAGTTTGCATCACTTAAAGGAACGGAGTTGGTATATGATCTTTATACCGGTACAGGTACCATTGCCCAATTTGTAGCGAAACAGGCCAAAAGGGTAATTGGTATTGAAGCGGTTCCCGAGGCTATTGCCAATGCCAAGGAAAATGCAAAACGCAATGAAATAGAAAATGTTGATTTCTTTGTGGGCGATATGAAAACCGTATTTGATGAAACGTTTATTGTTGAAAATGGAAGTCCGGATGTGCTTATAACAGACCCTCCACGCGATGGGATGCACAAGGATGTTGTGCGGCAAATTATGAATATCGCTCCAAAAAAAGTGGTTTACGTAAGTTGCAATAGTGCAACACAGGCTAGGGACTTAGAGCTGATGAAAGAAAAATACAAAATAACAAGGGTTCAACCCGTGGACATGTTCCCCCAGACCCATCACGTGGAAAATGTTGTACTTTTGGAGAAGCTGGACTTATGAAGAAAATCTCTATAATTTTAATTTTCCTTTTAGGGATTATCTCTTTTTCTGCATGCGAAAAGGACGATATCTGTGTTGATGGTGATACCCCATTATTGATCGTTCGCTTCTATGATTCCCAAGACATTACCCAAACCAAGGAAGTTCCAGGCCTACAGGTAAACGGGTTGATTATTGGAAGTGATACTTTGGAAATCTTGACTAACGCCTCTTTGGATTCAATTGCCTTACCGCTAAGAGCTGCGGAAACCAGCACATCATTTTTGATTTCGCAAACATTGAGTGAAGACGATCCGACCAATTTCGATGTACTTACTTTTTCCTATGGGGTAAATGAAGTATTTATTTCCAGAGCTTGTGGATTTGTGGCCAATTATGATGCATTGGAAGGCTCAGCGAGCTCTGAAGGAGATGCTCCTTGGATAAATGAAATACAAATTGTCACCCCTTTGGTGGAAAACTCAACTGCAGCGCATGTCAAGATATTTCATTAACCTATTTCTTTTCCTGGGACTTGTGCCAATTATAGCGCAACAAGAACCTATAGACCTTCAGCCCAAGGATACCGTTGTCTACGAACAACCTTATGGCATTAGGGTTGGAATAGACCTAAGCCGGCCTATTGTGTCCTCTTTTCAGGATAATTATACGGGCTTTGAAATTGTGGGGGATTATCGGCTGACCCAAAAATTATATTTGGCGGCGGAATTGGGCAACGAGAATAAAACCAGAATAGAAGAATTAGGTGGTATAGATGTTCCCAACGATGCGGAACTTTATGATTTCACTACTTCTGGGAGCTATCTAAAATTAGGAGTGGATTACAATACCTATGAAAATTGGTATGGGATGAACAATTCTATTTTTGTTGGTGGACGATTTGCCATCAGTAGTTTTAGCCAAACTGTGGACAGCTTTCGTTTTTACGAAAGTAACAGTTATTGGAGTAGGGATCAATTTGCACCGGGTTCCACGGAAGCTCAAGAATTCAGTGGTCGCTCACAATCCTGGATCGAATTTGTTTTTGGGACCAAAGTAGAGCTATTTGCCAATATTTATCTAGGTGGCAGTATTCGCTTGGGCTTTTTATTTAGTGATCCGAATGTAGAGCCTTTTCCCAATTTATTTATCCCCGGATTTAATAAGGTTACCGAAGGAAGTAAGTTTGGCGTGGGCTATAACTATTCCATTTCCTATTTGATACCGTTATACAAGAAAACCAAAAAACCGGAGGAAGTAGAAGAACAGGAAACCGAGGAATAATTCATAACTCGCGCATTCCTTTTATAAAAATCCACTTCATCAATACTTTTTCCCCTTCATCGGTCTTGATAGCGCCGAATTTAGGTGCCAATACATTGGCAATAATCGCAGAGGTTACCGCTAAAAAAATTCGGTTGATCGGTAAAAAGTACCCAAGTATTAATCGGGCGACAAGGAATAGCGTTACAAAAGCAATGAAATTGAATAGAAGAGCCTTATACTTGGGTCGCATGGTTCAGGTGAATTTCAATGAATCATAGGGATTGTTGATATTTTGCCTTCTTACTCCCTTCGTACATTACATATTTGACCAAACGTGATTCCAAATGACTATTAAATACCTTTATCTTCCGTGAGGGCCGAAGACCCACATACTTTAAGGCCTCCAAATTGGAAGTAATGAACCAGGAATCCGTCCCAGGATACTTTTGTTTTAAGGTATCTCCGATTGATGCATAAAAGTTTTCCATATCCAGATTCAGACGCTCTCCATACGGCGGATTGAATACCATATGCAATCTTCCTTCCGTAAACTTTTCGCTGGCAAAAAAATTCTTTTGTTCTATGGTTATATATTCAGAAAGATTTGCATTTTCAATATTGTCCTGCGCCTTTCGTACCGCTGAGGGGGCCTTGTCATACCCAACGATCTTATAATGAAACTCCCTGGCCTTGTTGAGGCTGGTATCTATAATTTTCTCAAAAAGAACGGCATCAAAATCGTACCATTTTTCAAAGGCGAAGCCCTTACGATTAATGTTTGCTGGAATGTTACATGCGATCATCGCCGCTTCCGTCAAAAAAGTGCCGCTACCACACATAGGATCTAGAAAATCCGACCGACCATCCCATTCGCTTAAAAGTAACAATCCGGCTGCAAGCACTTCGTTTATAGGGGCTATGTTCGTAGCGGTTCGGTAGCCTCTATGATGCAAGGAACTCCCGGAACTATCCAGGGACACATTGCAGTGGTCATTTTGTATATGGATATTTATTCGGATATCCGGATTCTTAATATCCACATTGGGCCGCTTACCATCTAACGCTCGAAACTTATCCGCAATGGCGTCCTTTGCCTTTTGGGAAACGTAAAGAGAATGTGTAAACTTATCGGAGTGTAAGGTAGTATCTATGGCAAATGTTGCATCAACAGAGAGGTAATCCGACCAATCCATAGCATAGATCTTTCGATATAGATCATGGGTATTGCGAATGGAAAAGGAATGGATGGGCTTAACAATCTTTATGGCAGTGCGTAGACATAGGTTGGCCTTGTACATAAACCCGGTATCCCCTTCAAAGGATACGTTTCGCGTGCCTGTTTTTACATTTCCAGCACCCAGATTGCGTAATTCCTTGGCCAATATTTCCTCAAAACCGAACAAGGTCTTGGCCACCATGGTAAAGTTGTTATTCATCCCCCATAATCAAATTGAAGCAAAAATACAGTATTTTTGAGCCTTATGGATTTGTGATACTATAAATCCTAAAAACAACCTAATCCAATAATCCATTGAAATACCTTTTGCCTTTCCTGGCCGTATTGCTAAGTTTTGGTTTTGTGGTTCTTTTCAAACCAAAAAATAAAGCGAATTTCAAGCTCCTTTTGGCCTTTAGTGGAGCATTTTTATTGGCTTTGACCCTTTTTGAACTTTTCCCGAAAGCCTATATAAATTCCAATGCAAAAGTCGTTGGGGTTTTTATTATGCTGGGCATTCTTTTCCAAATATTTTTGGAATTTTTTTCTAAGGGAGCTGAGCATGGTCATATTCACACGAATGGGGAAAAGACCCTTTTTCCTTGGCTTTTATTCGTTAGTCTCTCCATTCACGCGTTTTTGGAAGGCTTCCCGGTTCAGGAAAATGGCACCATTATCTATGGCATACTGGTACATAAAGTTCCCATAGCCGTTATTCTTAGCATCTTTCTTCTAGGCTCTAAATTAAAAATGACTTATGCGCTAATGTTTATAAGTCTTTTTGCATTGATGACTCCTTTGGGCAGCTATTTTGCCACCAATGTTGATCTTATTTCACCCTATTTAAGTTATATCAATGCAGTGGTCATTGGGGTGTTTCTGCATATCTCCACAGTCATTCTTTTCGAGAGTTCGGAGGGACATACGTTCAATTTAAGAAAATTGTTGGCTATCGTTTTGGGAATAGTCATTGCATTTATGTTGTAAACAATGACCTATTACCATATTAGTTTACAATAACTTCTTCACTTTTCAATATATCGAAATCATAAAAATACTTTATCTGGGTAGCTAAAAGAGAGAGGAATAGATTTATATTGGGTTAAACTCCATATGCTTAAATTCGAACCGATTTTTATCCAATTATCTATTTTTAGACTGGTTCTCCGATGCGTTGAAATTTGTATTATGCTGAAAGTGTTTGAACGCAAAAAAAATAGGAATCCCCACCAGCATTGAAAGCAGGGCTATGGATGATTCCTTTGGCCGTTCAAAAAAAGCTAAAACCAGAATCGAAAGACTTATTACAATGTAAAAAACTTGTACCCATGGGTATCCAGGTAGTTTCAGGACAGATTGACCCGATTTCCTAAGTTTAAATAGGCCAACTACGGCTAGGATTGGAAAAATTCCCAATGCAAAACCCATATAAGTCAATATTTGATCAAAGGTACCCGAAAGTACCAGTAATATTGATACTAGTGCCTGAATAAGAATCGCCTTGGAGGGAACCTTAAAAACGGGGTGAATCTGGGCTAGGAATTTAAAGAAATAGCCATCTTTCGCCATCGCATAATAGATTCTTGGCCCTAGTATTATAAAGGCGCTTAAGGAAGAAAAAAGTGCAAATGAAATCAGAAGTGAAACTACCGCATCTGCAGAACTGCCGAACAAATTATTGACGGCCAGCCCACCAATGGCGACCACCCCTTTCATGTCTGCCGGAGGAATGGCATAAATAAACAGTATATTTAACAACAAGTACAAAAGCATAACGATAATGGTTCCAAAAATAAGGGATTTGGCCAGGTTTTTCTTGGGATTCTTGATTTCCGAACCAACATACACCGATGCATTCCAGCCGGTATAGGCAAACGTAATCCACATTAATGAGAGCCCGGCCGTTTTCCAACTTCCGAAATCCGATGTAACCCTTACTTGATCTGAGAAATGAGATAGGTCACCATTGCCCCATAAAAAGCCAACAATCAGTAAACCGACTACCAATACCACCTTGAATACGGTAAGATAGTTCTGGACTTTGGCGCCAAACTTAATCCCTCTAAGGTGTACTGCAGAAAATAAGAGAATTACACAGATGGACACCAATTTCTTGTTGGTGTCCATGGAAAGACCCATGGTAGAACCGAACTGCGGAAATGCCCGAAAAAAATATGCGCTAAAACCGATGGCCGAAGCGGCGATGGGTGCCGAAAACCCTGCAATGAAAGATGCCCATCCGCTTAAAAAGCCATATATGGGATGGAAAAGCTTGGATAAAAAATTGTATTCTCCTCCCGCTTGGGGCATGGCTGCCCCTAATTCTCCATAGCTTAGGGCACCACATAGTGCCAAAACACCGCCGATCACCCAAAAAAGAAGAAGTATCCACGGATTTCCGATGTCGCCCATCAACAGGCCGGAAGTCGTAAATATTCCTGCTCCGATCATGTTGGCGATGACGATATTCGTCAATGAAAAAAACCCCAGACTGCGATCAAGCTTATCTTTTTCCTTGCTAGCCAAACGAATCTAATTTTTGTAACTGATGGCCAAACCTCCACCGGAATTATCCACTGTTGTAGTAAAAGTATCCAGGCCTAAAACGTACTCCAAGTACTCCCCTGTCCCTCGCATTCCTCTTTGTCCCGAATTTTTTGGTCTTACATTGTGGGCGGTAAAGCAACCTCCTTTTTTTAATTTTGGCGCAATATCCTTAAAATAATTAATGTACCAACCTTTATCCGCATCACTGAATACAAAATCGAAGGTAACGCCCAATTCCTTTACCAACTTATGGGCATCGGCAAGGCGGGCATCAACATATTCTGACAATCCTACCTCTTTTAGATTGGCTAGGGCTTGCTTGTGCCGAGTCTCATCGATATCGATAGTGATCAATTTTCCTCCGGTCTTACTGAACGCCCAGGCAATCCATATGGCAGAATGCCCTGTTGAAGTGCCTATTTCCAGACCTTTGGTATAGCCGTTTTTCAGGATAATGTCATAAAGTAACTTTCCATCGGAAGCTGGGATATTCATATCACGCCACTTTCCCTCATAATCCTCTAGGAAAGCCTCTACTTTTTTATCGAGATCGGTTTTAGGGGCTATTTCCTGAGACTGCACGTTCAACACTAGTAAAAACAACATAAATGATGTTAAACCGGACACTACTTTTATTGAGATTTTGTTTCCTTGCATTTTATCAATTTTAAAAGCAATCTGTGATGAAGTTCTTCTTAAAGATATTCATCTTTTTTCTTTACTCTTTTTTTAATCTGTCAACGACGGATTTGTAACCCTTACGAGCAGTAGTTTCCTCAAAAAAAAAGAACCCATTGTCAAAACCGAATTTCTGCGGCGCCTATGCCATTGTACACAGAAATCCAGCGGTCTCTTATCCATATTGTTTGTCCTTGGTAGTGTGAGGTGCCTTTTTTACGAAAAACTAAAATTACCTGTGTTTTCATTTTGTTGTTCGCGTTTTCTACTTTGGCACAAAATATACAAAACAATAGTTTTCCTAAATTTGAACTTGCTAAAACGGGTTACTTATGCAAAACGAAACGGAACAAAAAATTCTTGAAGCGGCCAAGGTTATCTTTATTCAAAAGGGGTTTGCCGGGGCGCGTATGCAGGAAATTGCGGACAAGGCCGAAATCAATAAGGCCATGTTGCATTATTATTTCAAGAGCAAACGCAAATTGTTCGAAGGCATCGTTGTGGCCAACATACAGATCATGGCCCCAAAACTTTCTGCGGTGCTCCATACAAAGGGCAGTGTGTATGATAAACTCTGTTTGTTGGTAGATACCTATATCGATACTATTGTCCAAAATCCGGACATGCCTATGTTCCTGTTACATGAAATGGCGCAGGGCAACAAAGATTCCATTGAGAAAATGAAAAAGATTATCGACGATGATCAATCCTTATTAAAATTTTTGGAGCAAATGCAAGAAGAGCAGCAACAAGGTATCTTGAAACCCGTACCGCCCCAGCACATCATGCTCACTACAATGTCCCTGATCGTATTCCCGTTTATTGCACGTCCCATATTTGAACGAATGTTGGAAATTCCCTCTCACCTCTACGTTAAAATGATGAGTGAGCGCAAACAGATTGTCAAAGAAATCATAAAGTCCAGTTTCGTGAACTAAATTTTTTATATTTGCATTAACCATTTGGTTAATATGCTGATCGGCATATATTTTTTGAATAAAAACTAACCATTTGGTTAATTTCAATTAACTAAAAATGAATCAGTTAAAACTCAGTCTTTTTTTATCTTCATGCTTTTTCAGTGTTTCCGTTCTTGGACAAATCCAATCTAACTCAATTCCACTTGAAGAAGCTTACCGATGGGCGGAGCAGCACTATCCCCTCATAAAGGATAGTGACCTTATTGACAAAATAGAAGCCATTAATTTAAATAACATAGGTAAGACCGGACTACCAAAAATCAGTCTAAATGGGCAAGGACAATTGCAGTCCGAAAATATCAACATTCCCATCGGCGATAACGCTATCAATGCCCCCCTGGAGACCTTCTCCGCATATGTGGGCATTGACTATGATCTATATGATGGCGGCATTAAAAAAGCACAAAAGGCTTCGGAAATTGCATCAGCCAATGTAGAACGCAAATCTTTAGAGGTACAATTGCGTTCCCTTAAGGATAGAGTAAACACCATTGTTTTCGTAATCGCCCTTTCAAGAAAGCAAAAGCAGATCCTACAAACCTCCAAAGAGGATCTAGAAGTAAATATTCAGAGCCTTCAGGCAGGTTTTGAAAATGGTACGGTACTGGAAAGCGAAGTTACGAAGCTGATGGTCCGGCAATTGGAACTTACCTCCGAAATCATAAAAACAGAAGGGGATATCCGAACCTATGTTTCCCTTCTGGAGCAATTAACTGGCAAGACGTTTCCTGAGGATGTGCAATTTGAACTACCCTATGTTGTTCCAACTTTTCAGGCGGAAGCCATCAATAGGCCTGAAGAGTTACTTTTTGATAATCAAAAATCGTTATTTGCCGCCCAGGAAGCGTCCATTGCCGCCAGCACCCGCCCTAAAATATCCCTCTTTGCACAGGGAGGGGTTGGCTATCCAAATCCTTTAGACTTTTCGGACATCAGTACCGCCACTTACGCCTTGGGTGGCGTTAAGCTCAAATGGGACTTTTTGGATTGGGGCAAAGGAAAAAAAGAACGGGAACGCATCAAGTTGCAACAGGAACAGATTGAAGTAGATCGTGAACTCTTCCTCTTTGATTTGGATTCCGATCGTTTGGAATATCAGGAAGACATGGCCGCTCTGCAGGTGCAGATTAAAAATGATGAAGCCATTGTCTCTATGCAAAAGGACATACTAACACAATCTAAGGTCCAATTGGACAATGGGGTAATCAATTCCAATGATTACGTAACCCAGGTAAATGCCACCCTCAATGCCGAACAACAATTGGAATTCAATAAAATTCAATTACAGCAGACCATAATAAATTATTTAACCTTAATCGGTCAACTATAAAATCAAAAGAATGCACACCAAATTACCTCAGGTCCTTTCGCTTTTTTGTGTGGTTTTCCTGGCTAGCTGCGGTAACGGCAAAATTGCCGACGCCTATGGAAACTTTGAAGCGACAAGTGTAACCGTTAGCGCAATGGGCAATGGAGAGCTTGTTTTTCTCAACATTGAGGAAGGCCAAAAATTAAAGGCCGATCAAGGGGTAGGTCTTATAGACACGACTCAAATACATCTGGAAGAAGTACGGCTGGAAGCACAGCTACAAGCATTGGACTTAAAGTTACAAGAGGCCGCACCGGAGGTGGCCATATTGGTGCGCGACAGAAGTAACCTGGTCCGGGAACGGGACAGGACGCAACGTCTATTGCAACAAAAAGCGGCCACTCAACAACAATTGGACGACTATAACGGTAAAATTGATTTAGTCGAACAGCGTATTAATTCCACAAGACGCAACATCAATATCGCCAATAGAGGCATCCTGGCCGAACGCAAACCCTTGGAAGCTCAAATTGCCCTGGTGAAAAAACAACTGGAAGACCATAAAGTAAAAAACCCCATTTCCGGCACGGTACTCACCAAATTCGCTGAACCCAAGGAACTAATGAGTATGGGAACACCACTTTACAAAGTGGCCAATTTGGATGAAATAAAGTTGCGTGCCTATACCAGTGCAACACTTTTACAGGATGTGCAATTAAATGACACGGTAACCGTGCGAATTGATAAGGGTGAGGATGATTTCCGGGAACTGGATGGAACCATAATTTGGATAGCAAGCGAAGCCGAGTTTACACCAAAAACCATACAGACCAAAGAAGAACGGGTAAACCTGGTTTATGCCTTGGAGGTAAAGGTCAAAAATGATGGAACCTTAAAAATTGGTATGCCCGGCGAAGTTGTTTTCAAAAAGGAAAATGAATAATGGCAGCAGTAGTACTGGAAAATATCAGCAAAAAATATGGCCATGTTACCGCCTTGAAATCCATCAGTTTTCGGATAAACGATGGGGAAATATTCGGACTAATAGGTCCCGATGGAGCCGGTAAATCAACCCTGTTCCGAATCTTGACGACTTTGCTTCTGGCCAATGAGGGAAGGGCCTCCGTGGCAGGCCATGATGTCATAAGGGAATATCAACAAATCCGGAAAAAAGTCGGGTATATGCCTGGACGTTTTTCCTTATATCAAGACTTGAGCGTTGAAGAGAATCTGTCCTTTTTTGCTACAATATTTGGTACCACCATTCAAGAAAACTATGATTTGGTCAAGGATATCTATGTGCAGATAGAACCCTTTAAAAAAAGGTTGGCCGGACAACTTTCCGGGGGCATGAAGCAAAAACTTGCTCTTTGTTGCGCCCTCATCCACAAACCTGAGGTTCTTTTCTTGGATGAACCCACAACGGGGGTAGATGCCGTGAGCCGAAAGGAATTTTGGGAAATGTTACAAAGCCTAAAGGAAAAAAATATTGCCATTTTGGTAAGTACTCCCTATATGGATGAGGCCAGTCTATGCGACCGTATTGCCTTGATTCAAAATGGAGAAATACTTAAGATCGACAGTCCCGAGCAAATGGTTAGGGATTTCAAAAAGCCTCTATATGCCATTAAAACGGAACATACCTATTCTACATTGAACTATTTACGCAGTGCTTCATATACCAGAAGTGCCTTGCCTTTTGGCGAGTTCATTCACCTAACCACAGCCAAGCCATACAAACCTTTTCAGATAAAGGACGATTTGGAACGGGTGGGCATTCCGATTCAAGAGGTGAAAATCGCTGCCCCTAGCATTGAAGATATTTTTCTAGATCTCTCCAACACCGACGAATTTATAAATGGATAAGCGAAACGCCATAGAGGTTGAGGGTTTAACCAAAAGATTTGGTGATTTTACCGCTGTGGATGCCATTTCATTTCAGGTGGCGAAGGGAGAAATTTTTGGGTTTCTCGGGGCCAACGGAGCAGGTAAGACAACAGCCATGAAGATGTTGATAGGTTTAAGCAGACCTACCGAAGGGATGGGAAAGGTAGCCGGATTTGACATTGATAAGGAAGCTGAGCAGGTAAAGCGGAATATTGGTTATATGTCACAAAAATTCAGTCTCTATGACGATTTGACCCCAAAGGAAAACGTACGGTTTTACGGGGGGGTATACGGCCTTTCCAAAAATCGTATTAAGGAAAAGACCCGGGAAATCCTAAAAGAGTTACATCTTGAGGAAGTCGCCAACAAACCGGTAGTTGCACTTCCCTTGGGATGGAAACAGCGTTTGGCCTTCGCTATTTCCATGGTACATGATCCGGACATCGTCTTTTTGGATGAACCCACTGGGGGTGTAGATCCCTATGTGCGGCGGCAGTTTTGGGAGACTATTTACCAAGTTGCCGAACAAGGAAGAACCATTTTCGTCACTACCCACTACATGGACGAGGCCGAGTATTGTGACCGCGTGTCTATCATGGTGACCGGTAAGATAGAAGCCTTGGACACCCCTGAAAAACTAAAAGAAGAATATAATGCAAACACGATGGACGAAGTCTTTTTAAAACTCGTCCGCTATTAAAAAAGTAAGCTATGAAGAGAAAACACCTTATTGCAGTAATGACCGTTGTCCTGATGGGATTCACAAAACCTGGTTCGGGTAACTTAACTATTAACCTAACGGATATTGAAAGTAAGGAAGGGGAGATTGTTTTTATGCTTTTTGCTAAAGAGGATGGCTTTCCCAAAGAACCTTCCAAGGCCTTTAAAAAAGGCGTGGTCACCGATTTCTCCGCCTCGGCCAGCTATACATTTAAGAAAGTTCCCTATGGGACGTATGCGGTTTCTGTATTTCAGGACAAGGACAAGAACGGCGAAATTAAATCAAACTTTATCGGTATGCCCAAAGAACCGGTCGGAGCTAGCAATATGACCAAAATGGGCAAACCATCATTTAAAAAGTGTTCGTTTCAGCTCAATAGCCAAAACAAAGAGCTTCGTATGAAGTTTATCATAAACTAAAAGCATGGCAAAAGTCTTCCGGGCATTTGTAAAAAAGGAGTTCTATCACATTTTACGGGATAAACGGACCTTGCTCATCCTTTTTGGAATGCCATTGGCACAGATCCTTATTTTCGGTTATGCAGTGACCAATGAATTTAACGATGCCCAAATAGATGTACTGGATTACGCAAAAGATGAGACCAGTATTCAATTTATAGAGCATTTACAAAGTTCAGGGAATTTTCAATTGAACAAGGTCCTGCTTACTGAAACCCAAATGGAGGCCGGAATGAAAGCAGGTGATTCCAAGTTGGTCATTGCGATCCCTGAAAATTTTTCGGCCGACTTTTATGGTGGAAAGCCCTTGAAAATTCAGGTACTGGCCGATGGTTCAGACCCTAACAATGCAAATACCTTGGTACAGTACGTTACACAAATGGTCAGCCGTTTCCAAATGGAACGGGGTATGGCATCGCCCAATGCATATCGGATAAATGTGGAATCCAGGATGATATATAACCCCCAACTGGTAAGTGCCTACAATTTTGTGCCAGGAACCATTGCATTGATTTTGCTCATTATCTGTGCCATGTTGACCTCCCTTACCATCGCACGGGAAAAGGAATCGGGCACTATGGAAATACTTTTGGTCTCCCCCCTACCTCCACTTCTCATAATTGTGGGAAAAGTAACTCCCTATGCCATTTTGTCCTTTACAAATGCCATTTTGGTGCTTTTATTGGGCCACTTTGTTTTTGATGTGCCCATTGTGGGCAGCATAGGACTCTTATTGCTGATGTGCTTTTTATATGTGGTGACGGCCTTGGCCTTGGGTACTTTGATTTCAACCGTTTCAAAAACGCAACAGGACGCGATGATGCGATCTTTAATGGGTCTAATGATGCCATCGATGATTTTGTCAGGTTTTATTTTTCCACTGACCAGTATGCCCATACCATTACAATACCTTGGCCAAATTGTTCCTGCAACTTACTTTATTGAAATACTAAAAGCAGTTATGTTGAGGGGGGTAGGCCTCAATTTTATTTTGTACGAAGTGGTAATTCTAGCAGTAATGACCATAGTCTTTCTATTTTTTGCTTGGCGAAAATTTAAAATTCGATTGGAGTAGAGGAATACCCTAAGGGTTTAACTAAAAATGGCATAATGCAAACGTTGCGATACCTTATTCAAAAAGAATTCATCCAGATATTTCGGAACAAGGCTTTGTTGCCCATGATGACCTTGTTGCCCATTATTCAATTAATCGTACTCTCCAATGCGGCTTCGAATGATGTAAAGGACGTACGTTTGGTCATGGTGGATAATGACCAATCGGAAATTTCCCGTTCATTAACCCGGAAAATTTCCGCCAACGATCGTTTTACATTGGTGGAAGTCTCTTTTAGCCATGATGCCGCCTTTGAACTTATGCAGCGCAATAAAGTCGATATCATTTTGGAAGTGCCCTCCAATTTTGAAAGGGAATACTATAGAGGAGAGACCCCAAAAGTGCAGATGCTGGTAAACGCCATTAACGGACAACAGGCCACGGTTGGGAGTGGATACCTCAACAATATCATTGCTTCCCTAAGTGCTGAAATTCAGAGAGATGAATCCCTAGTGATGAGCACTTCCACTCCCCGGGCAACAGCTTTGGTGGAAGTATCCTCCAATAACTGGTATAATCCTGAATTAAAATATCCACACTTCATGGCCCCGGGAATTTTAGCGGAATTGGCTGCCTTGTTGACCATTGTACTAAGCGCCATGAACGTGGTGCGTGAGCGAGAGATAGGTACCATAGAGCAAATCAACGTGACCCCAATAAAAAAATGGGAATTCATTTTAGGAAAACTGGTACCTTTTCTGTGTATTGGACTGATTTTGGTCACGGTAGGCTTGGTGGCCAGTAAACTGATTTTCGATATTCCAATACGCGGCAGCCTTTTGCTCGTTTTTGGTTATGCCATCATAAATTTGATATGTGTCCTAGGTCTGGGATTGCTCATTTCAAATTTTGCGGACACCCAGCAACAGGCTATTTTCGTTGCTTTTTTTTTCGTGCTCATCTTTATTTTAATGTGCGGGCTCTTTACCCCCATCGAGAGTATGCCCAAATGGGCACAATACGCCACAATACCCAATCCATTGGCCCATTTCATTTCCGTAACACGGAAAGTACTTTTAAAAGGAAGTGGTTTTTGGGACATACGCTGGGAATTTATATACACCATCATACTGGCCATCCTATTTAATGTAGCAGCTGTATGGAGCTACAAAAAACAACAATGATTCGCAATTGACCTTATGTCCAAACGGAACGAACATCAAACGCTAATAGAAAATGTTATTTTGATATTGCTCTTTGTTGCGGGGGCCAATTTTTTCATTTTCTTAAAAATGGCTGGGATTGAAAATCCCGCCATGGCCATCAATTCCCGGATAAACGAGCCCTCTTCCATTCTTCATTTGCGGATAAGCATAGGGGGTGCTATAATCGGTATGCTTATTCTTTGGTATGAGTCCCACATACATCCAAAGATTACCAAACGTTTTTCATCCTTATTTTTTAGAAGATTGGTCTGGCAAGTAGATGTAGCCTTCATTATTCTGATTCCCATCTTTGTGCTGAACATTTTTTTTGGGATTATTGAAGACAAACTTTCCGTAAAATTGGCCGTCAAGGAATCCTTGGCATTTATGGCTACTGGGCTCTTTCTGTCCTTTTTCATTTATTTCTATTTTTTAAGCATCCTGGTGAGTTTTTTGCGACGTTTGCACACGAGCTTTGGACAACATGTTTTTTACAATTACCTTATAGAGAGATATACAGAACCTTTGGAGGAAAATAGAACTTTCCTTTTTTTGGATTCAAACGATTCAACCCGAATAGCCGAGGAACTGGGACATGTAAAGTATAGCCGATTCCTGAATCGTTGTTTTGATGACATTATAAATGCAGTAAAGGAATACGAATATGATATTTATCAATTCGTCGGCGATGAAGTGGTGTTTACCTGGCCCGCCTCCCAGAACGATAAGGGACAGGCCGTGCACATGTATTTGTCCATAAAAAATCAGTTCCGACTTTTTGATAATCTATATCGAACAAAGTTTGGTGTCCGGCCTTTTTTTAAGGCGGCCGTGAGTACGGGCAAGGTTACTGCAACCTTGGTTGGAGGGAAGATGAAAAACATAGCCTATCACGGCGATGTACTTAACACGACCGCCAGACATTTGGGCCTCTGTAAAAAATATAAAAGAGATATTCTGTTTACCCAATTTTATTTAAAATCCTTGGGACACCCTTTTTTTGAACATGAGCTTATTGCTACTTTAAAATTAAGGGGTAAGGCCAATGAGAGCAAAGTGTACGCCTTAAAATATTGAAGCACCGCATCCATACGATGAAAAAAAACCGCAAACCAAACTGCATTTCCAACAAAACCCTTGTTTTGGTAGTATTCCTAGTTACCATCCGGGCGGGACTTAAGGCCCAAGATAAAATTGACAGCACTAATTTTAAAAGGTATGTAAAGAATCTTCCAGCATTTACCATGTACAAAGACAACTATTTCATTACCGGAACTTCCCTGAACGAAACGATTTCTTCGGAAACAAGCGATGCCAAATTTCAGTTGGGGTTCAAACAGCGTTTGACAAATCTTGAAATGCCGTGGGAAACCTTTCTGTTCTTTACGTATCAGCAAAAATCATTTTGGGATATTTATAAGGATTCCTTCCCGTTTCGTGAGACCAATTATAATCCCACTTTGGGATTGGCCAAATTGTTTGTGGATAACAAAGGCATCAAGGCAGGTCTTTGGTTTTCATTTGAACATGAGTCCAATGGTCTAGGTGGAGACGATTCCAGGAGTTGGAATTATTTTTCCATACAATACCTTAAAGTTGGTGGTCAGAATTGGCAGTTTCGGGCCAAAGCATGGCTACCTGTTGGTAATATTGACGGTAATCCGGACATTACCTCATATAGGGGATATTTTAAATTGGGGGCTACCCATAGAATCACTCAGAACTTCTTTTTTGATTTAGACCTCCAGCCCGCCTATGATGCACGATTAAGAGGTAGTGTTGAGGCCGGACTAAGTCTTAAGATTTCAAAAAATAGTAACCAGTTCATATACTTGCAATATTTCGGGGGTTACTCCGAAGATCTCATTGATTACAATAGAAGTGTAAATAACTTACGAATTGGAGTTGCCTTCAAGGATTTGTTCGCCAATTTTAATCAAAAACCAACAATAAACTAACCCACAATAAATAGTCATGAACTTAAAATCCCATTATTTCGAAAATTCAAGAACGAAATTCTTATGCTTAAACAATCCCATAAGGCTTTATCCTATCTGGTATCCCTACTAATTTGATAACACCTAAAAACAAACCCATGAAAAAGTTTCTAAAAATTACCGGATTCATCTTAGCAGGATTGATTTTAATCCTTTTGTTGATCTATCTTGTTTTCACCATTAAATGGCATCGGGAATCAGCCGCCAATATGGAATTGGCCGGGGATGAAGCCCCGGTTTTAACAGCCAACGGATACCAATTCCGGGACTTGAACAAAAATGGGAAATTAGATGTTTATGAGGATTCCAGGGCACCTTTGGAAAAGCGGGTGGAAAATTTAATCTCGCAGATGAACCTAGATGAAAAAGCCGGCCTCATGTTCGCTCATTTTCTAGGTATGGAACAAGATGGTTCATTACTTGAAATTCCAACTTTCTCCGACCCTTTTTCGTTTATGACCGAAAGTACCTCCGGAACCATACTGAAGAAGAAAATGAACCATGTTCAGAATCTTGGCGGAGCTTCCGCCAAGGTCTACGCTACCTGGAACAACAACCTACAGAAATTTGCGGAACGAACACGTCTAGGGATTCCCGTAACCCTTATTTCCGATCCAAGGCATGGTACCATGGCCATGCCCGGTGCGAGTGCCGAGGCCAAATGGATTTCCGTCTGGCCATCCCAACTAGGGCTTGGTGCCATTGGGGACACAGTTTTGGTCCGGGAATTTGGCGACATTGCGCGGCAAGAATACTTGGCTCTCGGTATTCGTTTGGCGCAACATCCCATGGCGGATATCGCAACGGATCCACGTTGGGCCAGGATCAACGGTACGTTTGGTGAGGACGCTCGGCTAAGCGCGGCACTCACAAAAGCATACATTCAAGGTTTTCAGGGCGATAGTCTCGGTCCGCAAAGCGTGGCATGCCAAACCAAACATTTCGCCGGAGGCGGGCCGCAGGAAGATGGATGGGACGCTCATTTTAAAAGTGGTAAGGGCCAGGCATATCCGGGGGATAATTTTGATTATCATCTGATTCCCTTTACGGAAGGTGCCTTCATGGCAAATACAGCCCAAATAATGCCGTACTATGGAGTTCCAAAAGGTCAGGTAAAAGAAGAGGTAGGTTTTTCCTTTAGTAGGGAAATGATCCAGGAACTATTACGTGATTCTCTTAAGTTTGATGGAGTTGTAGCCACGGATTGGGGCATAATTTCCGATATGGTCGTCAAAGATGCCTCGGCCTGGGGTGTGGAACACCTATCTGAAAAAGAACGGGTAAAAAAGGTCTTGGACGCCGGGTGCGACGTCTTTGGAGGAGAATATGTAACCGAGCATATCATTGATCTTGTTGAAACCGGCGAGGTGTCGGAAGAAAGAATCGATATCTCGATAAGACGAATCTTAAGGGATAAGTTCAGATTGGGGCTCTTTGACAATCCCTATGTTGATTTGGACGGCGTAGATATCGTTGGGAATCCCGGTTTTGTTAGGAAAGGAAGAGAGGCCCAAAGAAAATCCCTGGTTTTGTTAAAAAATGAAGGGAAATTACTGCCGCTCTCCGCCAATACGAAAATATATCTTGAAGGAATGGAACAAAAAGGGCTTAATGAGAAATTTCCGCAAATCGTGGAGGATATCGATGAAGCAGATATCATCGTTCAAAAATTGGAAACCCCTTCCTCACCACCCGAGGGAGGTAGTCTTTTGGAAAGGCTTATCCCCCAAGGAAGGTTGGATTTTCCAAAGGACGAAAAAGAGGAAATCCTGGAACGTACCCGTTCCAAGCCTACTATTACAGTACTTACTATACAAAGGCCTCCGGTAATCCCAGAAATAAATGCGGCTAGCAAAGCCGTGATCGCGGATTTTGAATGCGAGGACGATATTATCTTGGAATTGATTTTCGGAAAATTCAACCCCAGTGGAAAACTCCCCATTGAAATTCCATCCTCAGTAGAGGCCGTGGAAAAACAGCTAGAGGACGTTCCCTACGATTCGGAAAATCCCTTGTATCCATATGGACACGGATTATCCTATTCGTACTAAAACCGAAATCCTTTTGAAGGAAATCATATGAAAAGAAAACTGAAGGAATTTACTATTCTATCAAACCAAAAAGGCGTGGCAACCAAAGGGAAATTTCGCCAAAGTAAGTGATGATCAACAAAATCAGAACCATAGCACCCAGTAATGGCAGCAATGGTGCTATGACCTTTGTCACAGGTACTTTAGCAACTCCGCTTCCTACAAAGAGCAGGGTTCCAACAGGCGGGGTACAGACACCGATACATAGGTTAAGTACTATGACCATTCCAAATTGTACGGGATGCATCCCTAAGGCCATGGCCACCGGTAGAAAAATCGGCGTAAAAATGAGAACAGCAGGGGTCATGTCCATAAAAGTACCCACAATCAACAATGTAATATTGATCAATAGAAGCACTAAAAAGGGATTATTTACAGATTCTACCAAAAGTGATGTCAACATTTGTGGTATACCTTCAAAGGAAAACAACCATGACATGGCCATTGAAGTAGCAATCAAGAACATGACTACAGCAGTTGTTTTAGCACTTTGTAGCAAAATGGGCCTAAAATCCGTAAACTTCAGTTCCCGATTCAAAAACCCTAACAGGACTGCATAGACCACAGCTATGGCGGCAGCCTCGGTAGCCGTAAATATTCCGGCAACGATTCCCCCCACGACGATAACCAAAAGGGTAAGGCTTAAAAAAGCATTCTTGAAATCGATCAAAAGTTGCTTGAAGCTAACACGCGGAGCACGGGGCAAATTTTTTCTCTTGGCATAAAGGAACACCATAAACATCAAAGCTAGTCCCACCAAGATACCCGGAGCATAGCCGGCAATGAACAAAGCTGCTACAGACGCCGTTCCTCCACTGGCTAGGGCATAAACGATAAGTACATTACTGGGAGGAATCAAAAGACCGGTAGTCGAAGAGCTAATATTTACCGAAGCGCTAAATTCCCTTGGATAGCCCTCCTTTTCCATCTTATCTGTAAGTGTACTACCTATTGCCGATGCCGCAGCAATGGCCGATCCTGAAATTGCACCAAACAACATAGCTGCTATGATATTCACGTAAGCCAGGCCTCCAGGAAGGCTGCCGATAAGCGATTTGGCAAAGTCGATCAACCGTTTTGCAATCCCCCCACGGTTCATGAGTTCCCCGGCCAAAATAAAGAACGGAATGGCCAATAGGGCAAAATTATCTATTCCTGTGGTCATGCGTTGCGCTGCAGTGGTAGTTGCCGGCATAAAAACAATGTTCAAAAGCAAAGTAAGCGTAGTAGAGATACCAATGGAATAGGCAACAGGGACGCCATAGGCCAACAGACCGATAAAACTGATGAACAAGACTAGAATGCTTATGGTTTCAATGCTCATGGGCTTTTGGGCTAAAGGTTATGGTTATGTGGTACAAACAAAAGAAAATTATGATAAGTCCACTAACGGGCACAATGGAATATACAAACCCAAGCGGAACATTTAAAGCAGGCGAAATCTGACCTAATTTCGAGGTAGTGTACACCAAATTACCGCCACCAATGACCATGACCACCAAGGCAAAAAGAGCCATAAGCCATTGTATTTTTCTTTGTCGTTTCCTTTTTTTCTCAGGAGAAAGTTTGGAGACGAGAAAATCCATGGAAAGATGTCCTTCCTCCATCCCGTTAATGTAGGTAGCCCCCAGAAGGGTTAGCCAAATAAGTGCAAACCGCGCAAACTCCTCGGTAAACGAGCTGGACTGTCCCACGATATACCTAGAAACCACCTGCCATACGACATCAATAACTAGGAGCCCAAAAATGAGCACCAGAAAGGCTTCGATGATTTTATTCAATGAGCGGTACAAACGTTTCATCATTGCGATTTAATTTTCTCGATGTACTGCTTCATTTTTGGGTCTTCCATTAATCGCTCCATTACAGGACTTGACTTTGAGGCAAAAGGTTCCTTTTTCGGATAATTGAATTCCACTTTGGCCTCTTTAAGCACTTCCATATTCTCCTTTACCGTTTCTTGCCAGTATTGCTTCTGTTTTTCCACGCTTTCGGAAGCTGCCGAATGTAGCCATTCCTTTTCTTGGTCGGATAGGGTATCCCAAAACTTGGTTCCTATTACTACTACGTCAGGGACCATACTATGTTGGTCAAAGGAATAATACTTGCATACTTCATAGTGATTGGAGGTTACGAAGGAGGGAATATTGTTCTCCGCGCCGTCCACGACATTTTGCTGCAACGCGGTATAGAGTTCACCATAGGCCATGGGTGTGGCAGAAGCACCTAAGGTATTGACCATATCAACCGACATTTGATCGTTCATGACCCGTATCTTCAGGCCTTTCAAATCATCCGGAGTCTGGATGGGCTTTCTTTTAGTATAAAAACTTCTGCTGCCTGCGTCATAAAAGCAAAGCCCGCGTAAAAGGTACTCCGTTCCTCCCTCTAATAACTCCTGTCCTACCTCACCTTCTAAAACCGTAAAAAGGTGTTCCCTGTCCCTAAAAAGGTAAGGTACTCCCATTACTTTGTATTCCGGGGCAAAATTGGACATGGACGCCGCACTTACCTTGGTCATAGCAATACTGCCAATCTGCAATAGTTCCAAAACCTCACGTTCCGTCCCCAATTGGCCGTCCGGAAAAATCTTTATTTGAAGCTTGCCATCGGATTTCTCGTCCACGAACGTTTGCATATCCAAAATACCTTTATGTACAGGATGCGTTATGGGCAAGGAATGCGCAAAATAGAGTACTTTTTGGTCTCTAATCTCAGAGCAGGAAACTTGAAAAAGGGCTAATACAGCAATAGATAGGAGAGTTAAAAAAGTGTAACGGTATCTATTGTGCATATTTTAAGTAATGAAGTCAGGTGGTATGGAATATTCTCTTTACCGCTTATAAATATAGGAAAGAAAGTGGTTCTTGCAATTTATTTTTGCTGTGCCATTTTTAAAGCTTCAATTGTTGTATAATATTTTGAAATCATATTGGGAACTTCCCATTCCGGAAGTTTTCCAGCTTCTAAATATTTCAAATAGTTTTGGGTCACCTGACCAAAATGCGCCTCATGACCAATTTTGAATTCATCGGGAATGGTAATACGATACGTACCATCTGAAAGCTTTTCCATAGCTGTACCTGGAAACTCGGCGTTTATTTTGGTATCGATTACATTCGTTAGGTCTGCTTCAAAACCTTCTTTTTGCTTTGGCCGAATGTATAGTATAGGTTTATAATTCTCCTCAGTGCCCTGTTTAATGATCAAATCACTTTTGGTGCCTCTCATAATACTATAATGGGTATCGCCAGTTCCCTCAGGAGCCTGGTAATTCCAAATTACGGAAACCTTAGCAAGCTTTCCGTTTATCTTGTAACGCATTTCCCCATTGCAGTATACATGTAGTTTATCGTCCTTAATGTCCTTTTGTAAATAGTCCGGATAAGTACCAAGACCCGTAACTTTCTGGAACTCGTCCTTGGTTAAAATCGTAGGCCAACGTTTGGCGCTAAGCATTTCAATATTAGTAGAATCGATAATTTGGCCGGGAAAGGCCTCCCATTGTACCAAATCTACCAAATGTGTGGTTACATCTACTATACCCTCACCTTCTTCGTTTACATCAAAAAACCAGGGAGGACGTACCAAAGGTTGCCCTGAGACATATTTGAAAAAATGATGGACACTTTCCTTACTAATGGCCGGTTCCTCTAGGGAACCCTCCATCAATTCACCAAATACGGAAGGTATTGTGGAAAAAAGTTTCTGCATGACCGTTGTCGATTCAAAACGCTCGGTCATGATATCATAGATGAGAAGGTTCTTTTCTTGTGCGATTTGAAAGGCTTCCTTCAATTTTTCAAACCCCTCTGGGTTAATGACCAACGGCTTATCTGCATATACATTGAGGCCGGCCTTGACCGCTTCCAATACATAATCGATTTTTTTTGAATTCTTCCCGGCAACGATCATTACATTTCCAGGTTTTTCGGTAAGCATCTTTTCCAAATAATTGGGGCCAAGGTAATTCTTTATGCTCCAATCTGTTGGTGATTCGTCCCTACTATTGTACGATTCAATTTTTGTCAAAAAGTCCTGTACCTCTGGCCCTTCGGGAGCAAAAAGATAGATGGTGGAATCAACCTGGGGATACATGGTCTTATGTACTAGGGCCGCATGAAAATGGCCCGGATCCAAAGTCATCAATTTCACCTTTTCCACTGCTGCTTCCCCATCCATTTTTTCATTGGTTTTTTTTTCTGCACAGGCAAGGCAGAGTATCAATAAAAACAAGGCATTAAGTTTCATTCTTTTTGGTTTCATTGCTTGCGAAGGGGAAGATATGATTTTTAGATGAAATATAATTCTTTCGAAACGTGGTATTTCTACTTTGAATCCATAAACGGAAATGGGCCAGAGTACTTACATCCTTAAACCTTTACGTAATCCGTTCCATAGGGTTTACGTTGTTCCCGTGCCAACATGGCATTGGCCTCATTATCATTGACGAAAGTTTCCGTTTCATTGTCCCACTCCAATTTTCTATCGAATTGCATGGCGATGTCACTAATCAAACAAATGGCACAGGCCTTATGCCCTTTTTCAATAGGTGAAATGGGTTGCTTTCGCGTTTTGATACACTCCAACCAGTTGCCGTGCTGATCTTCGATTTTTTCAAGATGTATTTCGTTATCACTTATGACAGATTCCAATATTTTAGGGTCAGAGGAATTTAGGGCCTTTGCGCTTTTTTCCTTATCCACGGGATCGGATGCAGACGCTTGATAGGCGCCACGAGAGACGAAAATCCATCCATCTGTACCTTCATATCGAATTCCGTTGGTATAACCTCCACTCGTATAGACGGTCATGCCATTATCATATTCATGTTTCACAAAGAAATCACCATGTACGTTCCATAGCCCCGACTTTGGAAATTCAGCCAATGCCTCTACGGAAATTGGCCCGGTCAACTCCGTATCCATTCCCCAGGCTGCAGAATCATAATGGTGCTGCCCCCAACCGGTAATCATCCCGGCTCCATAACTTCGTAACCTTAACCAACCAGGTCTACTATATCCTTCGCGCGGATGGACGCCGATTTCTGTATAAGGCACCTCAGGGGTAGAACCCAACCACATGTCAAAATCCAGATTGGAAGGCACAGGCATTTCGGGCGCTACAGGACCCGATGGATCTCCGGGCAATCCGATTTTTACGGTATGTATCTTTCCAATTCTTCCATTTCTAACAAGTTCCGCGGCAACCCTAAACTGGGGCATAGCACGTTGTTGTGTACCTACTTGAAGAATTGCCCCCGTTTTTTTAATGACGTCCCGCAACTGTTGGCCTTCCTTTAAGGTCAAGGATGTCGGTTTTTGTAAATAGATGTCCTTCCCGGCCAAAGCTGCTTCCATAGCGGGTTGCGAATGCCAATGGTCCGGGGTGCTTATCACCACGGCATCAATATCCTTGTCCATGAGCATTTCCCGATAGTCCCCATAGGTCTTGGTATCCATGTATTTGGCCTTGCCCGTCTTTTCCCTATAAAAGCCATCGACCAAAGTTTTGGCATCCGCGGCCCTTTTGGAATCCACATCACAGACGGCAACGAACCGCGCATCATCAAAACGTATTGTATCATGAATATCATGAGATCGGGCAATACGTCCACAACCGATTTGACCAATATTGATTTTATTGCTAGGCGCTTCCTTGCCCAAGACATGTGCGGGCACTATACTGGGGAAACCTACCATTGCAGCTGTTCCCATTGCTGTTTTTTCCATAAAATTTCTTCGCTTCACGATATTCTAGTTTTATTTTTACTCTTTGATCATTTGTACTTTTGGTGGGTTTGCAAACGTCTGCCAATAGGCTTCGGCCTCTTCGGCTTTAAGTTCACCATCAAATACCACCATTCTATAATTCAGTTCATATTCTTTAACGGGCTCAATTTTCCATTCTTCATGTCGAATAGGACAAAACTCGAAGAACATATCGCCTCTACCCCCATTGGCATCCATAGGCCATATACGCATAGGTTCCGGATGCATCCGGTTTTCAGGATGACTCAGAAACAGAATACCATGGGTTCCTTGCCCATCAGAAGATGCACCGCTTACAATGCACCAACGGGCATTACTGCCATCGGCCGTCAGCCGATCTTTCCCCTCGGAAGTGAGCACGGAACAGTTATCCTTATGCCAGCGTTCATTAAATCGCAGACCAATACCACCACCATACCGATAGGCTTCAAAAAGTATTCCCGATTCCAAGGGTGAGGTAAAGGTAGTGGTGTAATCCAACATGTACCGATCGGGCCGATCTAAATTCCAAAGTTGCACCTTTAAATCTTCTTTTAATGCCACCTGAGGCGCATTGGCCGTTTTTAAATCGATGTGTTCCTGGGCTGCCGTAAAGGATGTAAAGATATTTCCGGAACGCGTTTCCCTAAACTCTTTAAAAAGTACGGTTCCCATACCCTGACCCAAATTCCAAAAATCCACTCGTTCTCCATCGACCTGCGTATGGGTCCAAGGTCCCCAAAGTCCATAGTGATGGTAATGGTCCGGAGGCTGAATACGTGTGAGCGTATCTCCTTTCGGTGTTATTATGGGATGTATATAGCCGGATTTTTTATAGAGGGAATCAACACCCGGAGGAGGATGCATCATTTCATACCTATATTGTACCAATGGTGAATTTTTAATAGACAATTGGAGATTCCCGTTATCCTTGGTAGTCGATAAATCTGGTCCATTGATGAGCTTCCTTTCAACTTTTTTTAAACTATAAGAAGCTTTTTTATCAGGATGATGAAGAAACCAGAGTTTTTGCCCCTCTTTATCCCGTTGGTACGAAACTGGTTCCCCATCATTGAAAATCATGTAATCATCGTCAGCAATATTCTTGAAATAGTCAAGTTCCAGAATCACTGGGATAGCGTTTAAAAAACCGTCGCCTTCCTTCACTTCAAATTGATATATCTCTTTTTCCTGGCATGACCCTAAGGTAATGACAAGGCAAAAAAGAAAAATCTGTTTCATAGACAAAGGCTTAGGCGACGGAATTTAAGAAAAAACTAACAAACTCAAACTCACTCAACTTATATCATTCACCGGATTCAGGTATGCTGGTCAGCGGAGGAATATTGTTCTCCGCCCCTGGATATCCTTCGTTTTGGTTGATGGTACCCTGCGTATTTGCATTTATGGCCGGTGCGGGCACGGGCCACAATACATGATAAGGACTCATGGTAAACGCTACACCAAATATGGTTCGAAGTCCAGGAACGTTGTAAAAATCGGTTACATCCATAATACGGTCAAACCAAAAATTGGATTGCGAAAAATTATCCAAACTATAGGAAGTTCCTAGGTAAGATGTTCTTCCAGTTCTCGCAAAAATATAGGCTATACGTGTCAATTCCGTATTTCTAGGTTCCTCATAATAGAGTTCCCTGGCCCGTTCGTCCAAAATCACAGCAATATTAACATCGGATGCGTCTATTGGATCTGCCTCCGCCCTTTCGCGAACTGCATTGATATCCGCAGCGGCCATGGCGTTATTATTGTTCCAAAAATAAGCTTCGGCCCTTAACAGATAGGTTTCTGCCAAACGATAGATGTACCAATCCCCATGTCCTCCTGATGGTCTGGTGGCGGTAGGATCTTCCACGAACAATTTATACTGGGGAAAACCATACCAATTACGTATGGTATCCGAACACAAAGGCGTACCATCCGGTAGGTATAACTGTAAATTTTGGCCGTAAAATGAATTGCCATCTGCCAACAACTGAGGTTCGTTATAGACCAAATCCTCCATATCGATCCAATTCCCATTGTTACGATTATGTCTCTGGTCATTGTTGGCATCCTCCCAAACATCTATGGTGCTATAACGTGTACCCCGGTTTCTACCGATACCCCGGCCCACTTCCAAAACCAATGGGATATCCGCCAAGGGGTCGTCTGACATACCGTCCTGGCCATCTGGGGTATTGATAAATCGCCACCATAGCGGAACGGCCTGGCGCATAATACTGGTACCGCTACCGAAAGCACCCCTATCCCTAAACTCAAGCCGATCTATGGCCACTAAAATCCCTTCTGTATTGCCCGGGAGACTTTTGTTTTCTACTTGGTGTAAATCCCAGGTAACATCTTTATCAGCATTGGATTCATCGACCCCAAATCTGTTTCTCATGAGATCATAGTTGCCTCCATTGATAACTTGGGATGCTGATGCAATCGCCGCGTCAAAATCACCCAATGCCAAATTTACCTTGGTCAATAAGTGTAATACGGCACCTCTAGTGACCTCTCCGCCCGCAGCGGTTTCGTTAACCATGGGTACCGCCATATTAAGATCCTCTTGAATTTTCCTTAGGACAACATCCCTTTCGGTGGATACAAAATCCAATCGAGGTCCAGAGACCTCCTCCAAGACAAAGGGAATATCCCCAAATTGATGGGTAAGGCGATAATAGCGATATGCCCTATGGAACAAGGCCCTACCCAAGATATCGTTTCGCTGGGCCTCACTATCGAATTCGGCATCGTCCAATCGGTTTATTACGGTATTGGCGAATTTAATGCCTTCATAAAATTCCTCCCAAAACCATCCAATCTTGTTGGTGTTGGAACTGTTGAGGTTGGCATCCGGCAGAATCTGTGCATTCAAGTCCTGTGCAGGACCCGCTTTATCCGTAGTACCTTCTATGGCCACCTCGGAAAAAATGTTTTCCGTAATCATTGGGGCCCCGTCTCCATAAAACTCTGCCCTGATACCCGTTAGAGCTTGGGACAGCACGGCATTCAATCCTGCAGGAGTATTCAAGGCATTCTCAGGTGTAAAGAAGGATTTTGGTTCCTGTGTCAAGAATTCCTTGGTACACGAAAGTGGGATGCATGCCAAAACAAACAGTAGCACTACACTGTATCTGTATTTCTTACTTAAATTTTTCATAGTTCTATCTATTTCTTTTTATTATAAACTTATATCAAGACCCAGTGTAAAGAACCTTGGCACAGGTTCCCGACCATTACCCACCAATTGACCTTGACTATTCCTGCTAGCACCGTTAATATTGGAACCTTGGGGGTCATAGAAATCCCAGTCCGGTGCCCAAACAGCTACATTACGGACGTTACCATAAATGCGTACACTGTTTATCCTAAGCCTTGACAATAAAGCTTTTGGGAGTCTATATGCCAAGGTAATATTGCTCAATCGAATAAAGGAACTGCTCCGATAAATATCGAAGGCGGCACTACCATCATTGGAAAACAGACGTGCGTAGTCGTTCAAGGGGTTTTCCGGAGTCCAATAAGGGGTTACAGGAGAGTTTACCCGATCTACAAAACCATTTCTGTTCTTGGCCTCATTAAAGAGGCGTTTTTGGCCCAGATTGGAGTATAATTCAAAGGCAAAATCGATGTTCTTGAAAAATGTAAACCTATTCGTCATACCCCAAATGTACTGGGGAGCACGATTCCCTACGAAAACCTTATCATCATCATTCAAAATTCCGTTATTATCCACATCCCGAAGTTTAAAGTCGCCAGGTTCTACACCAAAAGCGGCCGCTTCATCAGCTTCGTCCAATTGCCATACCCCTAATTCCTCAAAATCCCAAATAATATCCACCGGCTGACCAATAAATCTTCTATTGGCAATATCGTCCAGTTCATTACCATTCTCGTCCAAATCCCCATAAAGCTCATTAATCTTGTTTCTGTTAAAGGAAAAGTTAAAATTAGTACTCCACGCAAAGTTCTCCCTATTAAAATTTTGAGTGGATATTACAAATTCCAACCCTTGGTTTTGTACTTCTCCCAAATTGGTAAAGACATTTTGAAATCCTGTAACATTGGGCAATTCGCGTTCAACTATTAAATCAGTAGTGATGTTTCTATAGGCATCGATCGATCCCTCAACAACACCTCCGGCAAAACTGAAATCCAGTCCCAAATTAACCGCTTTGGTCCTTTCCCAGCGCAAATCAGGGTTTTGAAGGGTAGTATTATTAAGGGTAGCTACCGGTATTACTCCGGAGTCACCTACATTAAGATAGTTGCCTGCCGCCAATTGGGATAATTGGGCATACGCTCCCAAACCGCGTTCAGGTGCAAAGGATCTAAAGCCTCCTGGACTGGGACTTGTATTGATTCGTCTTCCACTACCAAAACCCCGGTTTCCATTTTCACCATAGGAGGCTCTAAGTTTTAAAAAGGTGATGAGCTCGGACTTAAAGAAATCTTCCTCGGAAATGGTCCATGCGCCAGCAACAGAGGGAAAAAAACCTCTTTGATTGGCAACACCAAAGGCCGAATAACCGTCCCTACGCATGGTTAAACTTAGATTGTATCTAGAATCATAATTATAGTTCAGACGTGTCATTATGGCATCGCCCGTGGTCTCCTCATCATCCGAGAATACACCTTGGATAAGCCCCGCCTGTAAGGCACCAAAACCCAAAGCGTCATTGGGCTCAAAGGTATTGGAATTGGCGATGGTGGTAAAAGTTTGGTACTTTTCCGCATAGAAAAGGGCGGTCAAACCGAAGGTGTGTTTACCTAGGGTCTTATCCCAACGGATAATATTATCCAACTGATACTCCGTTTGCTTACGATTCCAACGTTGAGACCGCCCTACCTGATTGTTAGGGTTCAACGATGAGGCATGAACGAAGTATTCCTCAATATCCAACCGATTGGTATAACCCAATTCATAGGAGAAACCCAAAGGGAGTTTTACCTTGGCATATATTCGGGAATTGAAGGAGTGTTCCAAATCTACCCAATCATCGTAAGTAGGTCTTAAAAAGGCACTTTGGGCACCTGCCCCAGGGTCGTCCTGTGGACTGATTCTCAAGAATTCCCCGGAATCGTCAAACTCGGAACCCCAAGGGGAGGAGGAAAAAACCTGGTTTTGGTCAGCCGGTAAAAAGCCTTCGTCCCTTTTGGCAAATTGGGTGTTCATCCCCACGGTCAACCAATCGTTGATCTTGGCATCCAAATTCAAACGAGATCGCAAGGTCTCAAATTTATCGCCAGCGATTATGCCTTCATTGGACATACGACCTATGGACCAGTAGTAGTTCAGTCCACCATTGCTTCCGGAAATGCTCACGTTCTGCTCATTTCTAAAACCGGTCTGCATAATCCTATCATACCAATTGATACTATTGCCGGCCAAGTAATTATTGACCTCTACGTTTTGAAACCCTATTCTTGTCAACCAAACTGTTGTTGGATCTCCTTGTGCCCCGGTATAACCCAACCATTGATCTAGCGTAACCCCGGCCGGTAAGTTATTGGGGTTATCAAATATTCCGGGATTTTCTGAGGCTAACTGGCCTCGGCTACTCTTAAAAACATCTACCCTCCAGTTAGCATAACCTTCTGGACTATAAGGCCTAACAGGATTTGCTTCGCGGGTTATCCCCACACTGGTGTTGATGTTGATTATAGGCTTATCGCTTGTTCCCCTTTTTGTGGTTACCAAGATAACACCACTCGCTCCACGGGCTCCATAAACGGCTGCGGAACTAGCATCCTTTAATACATCCAGTTTATCAATATCTGCCGGATTAATATCGGAAAGGTCTCCCGTATACAAAATACCATCCACGACAATCAGAGGACTACTCCCTGCAGCCAAACTGTTGTTCCCCCGTATTTGGATTTCACTGCTTCCTTTTGGAGAAGCCGAAAATCCTATATTTAGACCGGCAACATTACCTCGTAAAACATCAGTGACTGTGTTAACAGATTGATTGGAAATCTGGGTAGCATCCAACTGTGCGACCGCCCCTGTTAAATCTTTTTTCTTAACGGCACCATAGCCCACCACAACAACCTCGTCTAAGGTTGAAGCCGTAGCCACCATAGTAACATTAATCGATGAGTTGCCCCCTACGGGTATTTCCTGGGCTTCAAAACCAATGTAAGTAAAAACCAAAGTAACATTGGCATTGGCGACCTCTATGGAATAGTTTCCATCAAAATCCGCGGACGTACCATTGGTAGTGCCTTTTTCTACCACGGCGGCTCCAGGTAAGGGCACTCCCGCATCATCCACTATTGTTCCCGTCACCGTAAAAGAGTCCTGACTATACGAAAATATAGTGAACATCACGGCAAAAAAGCATAGAATCCATGCCTTTTTTGGAACTTTCGCTTTTTCAAATAAGTGTTTCATAAAATCGGTCATTTAAGTTTAGAATGTTGAATTGTTAAACAAATCTAAACAAAAATCGCATTAATGCAATCGATTGCGTAAAAATTTATGAAACAAATGGTTTTTTTAACGCAATAAATGTTAAATAGGTATTTCAAGTCCTCTTAAAATGGATTAAATACAAGTTTTTATCTGCTTTTTTTCTAGATTCCATATTTGTTGCGTATTATTGTTGCATTAAGTGCGGCCATTATGGGTAAAAAAATTACGATTTACGACTTGGCAAAAAAGCTCAATGTCTCCCCGGCAACGGTGAGTAGAAGTTTGAACGATCATCCATCCATAAGCAAAAAAACCAAGGAAAAAATAATTGACGCGGCCAAATCCTTGGGCTACCGCACCAATAAATTTGCCGCTAACCTCAGCCAACAAAAATCCAATACCATTGGTGTAATCGTGCCAAGGTTGAATTCCAATTTCATGTCTACCGTACTGGCGGGCATAGAAAAAGTGGCCAACGATGTAGGTTATAACCTTATTATTAGTCAATCCCTGGAATCGGCCGAAAAGGAGGTATTGAATGCCAAGACCTTATATGATAGTGGGGTGGATGCACTCATGATTTCTTTGGCCTATGGAACCGAAAACTTTGATCATCTTACCACATTTATAGATCGAAAGATACCTCTATTGTTTTTTGACCGGGTATTTGACCTGCCTAATTGCCCTACCATTTTAATTGATAATGAAGCTGCGGGCTATGAGGCCACGGAACATTTAATAAATCAGGGTTGCACCAATATCCTACATATTGCCGGGGGTTTGAAAAGAAATGTATATTGCCAAAGGTTCAAGGGCTATAAAAGGGCTTTGGAAAAATATGGCATTACCTTTAAAGAGGATAACTTGGTTGAAGTAGACCTGGATTTAAGCAGGGTACCGGAAGTAATAACCCATATAAAGGAATCCGACCCAAAAATTGATGGGCTGTTCGTGGCCAATGATACCTTTGCAGTCCATTGCATCAAAGAACTCAAAAAAGAAGGATATAACATTCCCCAGGATATAAAAGTCATGGGTTTCAATAATGACCCAGTATCCGAGGTCATTAGCCCTAATCTGAGTACAATGGACTATCCTGGCTATAAAATGGGCGTTTTGGCCGGGCAAAGTATTATTGGGCATTTAAACGGTGCAATAAACCTACAGTCCGCAAACCAAATTACCCTTAGGCATACCTTGATAATTCGGGAATCTACCCAAAAATAATCGGCTTATTATGAAAAAAGTAACATTAACCGCTCTACTATCCATTTTTTGTTTGCTTGCCAAAGCACAGAACATTCAAGAGTTTGAGCCCAATGATGAATGGTTGGCCAAAATAGAAAAAATTGCACCGAACGAACCAACGGTCAAAAATGTAAGTAAAAAGAAAATCCTGGTCTTTTCCAAAGCGACTGGGTTCTACCATTGGACCATCCCACATAATATTGAGATGCTAAAAATTCTTGCCAAAAAGACCAAAATCTTTGAGGTTCATGTGGGTTACGATATTCAAAAATTCGAAAAGAAAAGCCTCAAAAACTATGATGCCGTGGTTTTTAACAATTGTAACCCCAGTGGCCCGGATAGAGATCTTTTTGCCGATTTGCTCCGTCAAAACACATCATTGTCCGATGCCGAAATTAAAATCAAGGCTCCAGCATATGAGGAGAATATGATGAACTATGTCAAAAAGGGAGGTGGGCTAATGATACTGCATGGCGCCATTACCGTGCAGAACAATTCAATGGAATTCAGTAAAATGACGGGAGGCAGCTTTGACTACCATCCCAAGCAACAGGAAATGCATGTGAAGGAAGTAGATACAAACCATCCCCTGGTCCGAGCTTTCAAGGGAAAGGGACTTACTCATGTAGACGAACCTTATTTTTTTAAAAATGCTTATTTCGACTACAATTTTAGGCCGCTACTGTATATTGAAGTAGACCAATTAGAAGATGTAAGAAAAGCGGTTAATAACAACATCAATTACGTTTCCTGGATTAAAAGATACGGTAAGGGACGGGTGTTCTATTCTTCTCCCTCCCATAATGCACAGAGTTTGGAAAATCCGGAATTGTTACAATACTTTTTGGACGGTCTCCAGTATGTTTTGGGGGATTTGAAGTGTGACGATTCCCCCATGGGAAAACCAAAGTGAAAATCAACTCCTAGGGCTTACACCCGATGTAATTTATAGGGATACACTCCTCCGGCATTCCACTGGCATACATAAAGGTTTTTATCCCGATCTACACAAACATCGTGGCAGTGTTTAAAAATAGGTTGATCTTGGAGCATCAATTGCAATTTGCCATTTTCATAGATGGGTTCAGTACCCCCTGGGTTGGAGATTACTTTATTGTCCTTATCCAAAATTGTAACAAACCCCTTATTTAGCTGCATATTGTAATTACCCTCTTCCATCCCGAAACAGACTCCGGAATAAATATTCTCACCGTCCAAGATGGGTCGACTTATGAATAGGCCTGGCATATAAAACGTCTCCAAGTATTCCCCATCCAAGGAAAACCGTTTAAATGAGTTCTTTATCCTCGCGGAACAAATCAAGGTAGGATTGCCCGGATTCCTAATGTCCAATGCTACGCCATGGGCCTGCTTAAACTTGGACTCCTGCAAAAAGCTATCACCCCCAAATTTCCGAATAAACTTTCCCTTTGCATCATACTGCAGGATAAATTGCGAGCCATAACCATCGGCTACATAAATATCTCCATTGGGGCCTATGGCCGTTTCCGTTGGTCGAAAAGCTGATTTCTCATCGTAAGCCCCAATCCTTGAGGGATGGTCCAATTCCATGACAATTTTACCATCGAGTGTGCTTTTTATGACCCTGCCCAGCCCAGGATCGGTGATATATAGAAATTCATCTCCCCCTTCATCATGCAGGGTAAGACCATGTGCTCCAGGTAAATCCAAGGTCCAATGATCCAAAAGTTTTCCGGAGGTATCATAAACCAGAATATTATTCTTCGGATGATCTGTGAGCATGTAAAGCCTTTCTTGACCATTCATTACCATTTCATGGCAATTATTCACAGGATACTTCTCGGGATTTAAATCTCCCCATTCCTTTTCCAAACGGTATTTAAAATCACCATGCCCAAGAATAGTTCCGGCTAATCTTGCTTTTGTGGGCATAATATAGAAGGGAACCGACGTAAAGGCCAAAGTAGCCCCACTGGTCCTTGCTGTTTTTCTTAAAAATTTTCTTCTGTCCATGAATCTCTTGGTTACGCTAAAATATCCTTTACCACATGCCCATGTACATCGGTCAAGCGGTATCTTCTGCCTTGATGTTTAAAGGTAAGTCTTTCATGATCTATACCCAACAGGTGCATCAAGGTTGCCTGAAAGTCATGAACATGTACCCCGTTCTGTACCACATTGTAACTAAACTCATCCGTTTGGCCGTAGACCATGCCTGGTTTAACCCCGGCGCCGGCCATCCACATGGTGAAACAACCCGGGTGGTGGTCCCGGCCATAATTATCGGCTGTTAATCTGCCCTGTGAAAAACTGGTACGGCCAAATTCACCGCCCCAGATCACCAGAGTGTCCTCCAAAAGCCCTCTTTGTTTTAAATCGGTAATGAGTCCGGCAGTGGCCTGATCTGTGCTTAAAGCCTGTCGTTTAATCCCCCCTGGGAGTCCACCATGTTGGTCCCAACCCATATGATATAATTGGATGAATTTCACATCCTTTTCGGCCAAACGCCTTGCCTGAAGACAATTGGCCGCATAGGTACCGGGTATCTTCGCATCCTCACCATACAATTCATAAATATGGTCCGGCTCATTGGAAGTGTCTACTGCATCCGGCACCGAGCTTTGCATGCGGTATGCCATTTCGTATTGGTTGATCTTTGATTGAATTTCTGGGTCTTTCCAAATATCATACTGATGGTTGTTCAATTTCGATATATAATCTAATGCCCTTCTACGATCATGGTCATGAACACCATGTGGATTGTTTAAATATAGAACGGGATCTTTACCGGATCGAAACTGTACCCCTTGATGATGGGACGGAAGAAAACCATTGCCCCAAGCGGCCGAACTCAGTGGCTGGGCACCCCCACCTTTTGAAAGCATTACCACAAAATTGGGCAAGTCTTTGTTGTCACTCCCCAGTCCATAGCTTAACCAGGAACCAATGGAAGGCCTACCGCTTAATTGTGATCCTGTCTGTAAGAACATTACGGCAGGCTCATGGTTAATAGCCTCCGTATACATGGATTTAATAATACAAAGGTCATCAGCAACCTTTGCCGTATAGGGGAACAATTCACTGACCCAAGCTCCTGATTGACCGTATTGTTTGAAATTATAAATCGATTGTACCAATGGAAATGTGGACTGGGACGTAACCATTCCCGAGTTTCTTTGGGTCCCTCGTACAGAATCCGGAATTTCCTGTCCGTGCCATTTGGCCAATTCTGGTTTGTAATCAAAGGTTTCTATTTGGGAAGGTCCACCACTCTGGAACAAATAAATGATACGCTTTGCCTTTGCCGGAAAATGTGTGCCATTCAATACTCCACCGTCACCATTCACTATAGGAACTTTCTTAGAACCCAATAAATCATTGGCAAAGGAATTCGTTGGTCCCAATAGACTTGACAGTGCTATGGAACCAAAGCCTAATGAGGCCTTTTTTAGGAAACCTCTTCGGGTATCTTCAAATTTTTGATTTTCCTGAAACTCGTTCATAACATACAATTTATCTTAAGGTATACCCTTCCGAAGTATTCATAATTCCGTTAATGACAGTGGCCAAGGCTGCTACTTGGATCGGATCGGAGGTATTTTTTATTTTTGCATCGCCCATGCCCAAGTATGCCATGGCATCTTCTTTTTTTGCCAGAAAGCGCTCCAGTTCATCACCATAGAACTTTTTCAATAGGTTCAATTCCAACGATTTGGGCGCACGTCCCGTACTTAATTGAAATGCTTGCTCCAATTGCTCTTCGGTATGATCTCCAACTTCCTCGATGATGTTTTCGGCCAATATATAGGAAGCTTCAACAAACTGTGGGTCGTTCAGCAACACCAATGCCTGCAAAGGAGTGCTTGTTTGTCTCCTACTTACCGTGCATACACTTCGGTCCCCAACATCAAAAATTTGCATGGAAGGTGGAGCCGATGTGCGCTTCCAAATGGTATAGAGACTTCTCCGGTAGAGCCCTTCCCCAGGTTCTTGTTTATATCTGTAACGCCAAGGTTTATTGCTGATTTCATCCCATAAGCCTTCGGGTTGATAGGGATACACGCTGGGACCCCCAACTTTTGGAGAAAGTAATCCGCTTATGGCCAAGGCATTGTCCCTTACCATTTCGGCGGTCATGCGCCGACTGGGGCCTCGTGCCAATAATACATTGTCGGTGTCTATTTCAAGTAGTTCCGGCCTCACTTCGGAACTCTGCTGATAAGTAGCGGACATGACCATAAATTTGTGCATTTTTTTGATGTCCCAGCCAGATTCCATGAACTCAACGGCCAGCCAATCCAATAATTTAGGATGCGATGGAAGATTTCCCTGATTACCAAAGTCATCGGATGTGGCCACAAGACCACGACCAAAATGCATTTGCCATAATCGATTAACAAAAACCCTAGATGTCAAGGGATTATTCTCATCGAACAACCAATTGGTAAGCCCCAATCTATTTCTTGGTAAATCTTCACCAAAAGGCATAACAGCTTCCGGTACATCGGGAACCACTTCTTCCGTAGGCGCATCGTACATGCCACGGTCAAGTATATATGTGGGTCGAGGATCTGGGAGGTCTCCAAGGACCATAATCTCCTTGATAGGTTCCAACTCCTGTATTCTTTCCTTCCGTAACTTTTGCAACTTCTTTCGCTTCGCTTCGGTTTCTTGATCTATACTGGTATAATAGAAGTCGGTTAGGAAATCGCTATTCTTCTCCTCTTTAACTAATTTTAAAGCTTCCTCAGGGACAATATCATACAAGACTTCCAAGGCCGATAATTCCCTATCATAAATTCTAAGATTGTCAATTCCGCCGTCCTTAAAAGTTTTGAACTTATCCCGAACGCCCATCGTAAAACCATAAAACGGATAGTTATGGACGTTTTTTCGAAACAATATGGATTTATATAGGTTATTGATTTCGATTTCGACAGGAGCTTCCTTGCCATTTATATAGATATGTACACCCTCCGCTCTGGCAAGCCCATCATAGGAAACTGTGATATTACTCCATTCTTTTTCAGGAATAGGTTTTTTGGTCTTCACCTGCATGGCATTACTGGGCCAGGAACGAGCCATAATAAATTTTAAATGATTGTTCTCCAAATGCATGGAATATCCCTTTAAACCCAATCGGGTTTCTTCGCAATGGGTAAAAAGGGAAGCCTCTTCATAAAGTGTATCCGGAAAGACGCTAACCGATACCGTAAAGGGATCGGATTGGTCAAACCAGCCTACTTTCTTAGGTAAAGTAATGGCGGTGTAATCGTTAAAGAATACTGCTTTTCCATTTGCCCCCTTTTTAAGTTCGGGTTCTTTAATGACGGTCATATTCCCACTTTGATCACCGCTTTTGGTCAACAAGGTTTTCTTATCCTCCGGGATAAAGCTATCAAAATTCAGTTGGGCCACTAGACCTTTTTGAAGCCCCCTTTGTAAGTGGGCATCGAGATTGGTTTTAAGTTTGGTGACCGGTATTCCCTTGAGCTTTTCGTTCTGTACGGAAACCAATTCCTTCTTGGCCACTTTGATATTGGTATCAATATATTGCAATACCTTCTCCTGCTCCTCGTTGGTTAATAAAAGCGATGGCCCCGGAACTTGGCCCGGGCCATATACCGCTGTACCCAGCTCGTTCGTACTATTGAAAAAGGCAAATAGTTCGTAGTGATCTTTTTGACTGATAGGATCATATTTATGATCATGGCATCGGGCACATTCCACACTCAGTCCCAAAAATGCCTTACCCACCGATAGGGTACGATCGGCCACGTATTCTACGCGGTACTCTTCAAAAACGATACCGGCCTCCGAGTTTCGTTTATGCAATCTATTGAAGGCTGTAGCTAGTTTACTTTCCTGGGTTGGATTTTCAATAAGATCCCCCGCCAACTGCCAGGTGGTGAACTGTTCATAGGACATATTTTTATTGAAGGCCTTGATGACCCAATCTCGGTACGGGCTAAAATCCCGGTGTTTGTCGTCCAAATATCCATCACTATCCGCATACCTAGCGACATCCATCCATTCCGAGGCCATACGCTCCCCATAGGCCGGAGAGGCCAAAAGCCGATCTACCACCTTCTCGTAAGCTTGATCGGTAGTATCGTTCACAAAGTCTTGTATCTGTTGTAAGGTTGGGGGTAGGCCGATCAGATCAAAGTTCAATCTCCGAATCAAACTTTCCTTGGTCGCTCTTACGGAAGGTTTCAGTTTTTCCTTGTCCAACTTGTTTCCAATAAAAAAATCAATTTCATTATTGGTCCAATCTTTAGTGGAAACCTTTGGTAATTCTTCTTTTTTTGGTGCAATGAAAGACCAATGGGGTTTGTATTCCGCACCCTGTTCTACCCACTTGACCAAGGTTGCAATTTCCCTTTCGCTCAACTCCACCTTAAACTCCGGCGAAGGCATTTTAACCTCCGGATCCTCGGAGAGCATGCGCTTTACAATTTCGCTCTTCCCTGGTCTACCCGGTACTACGGGATGTTTCCCGGACCCCTCTAAAGCTTCATAGGCATTTTCAGCAATATCAAGGCGAAGCCCAGCTTTCTGATTTGCCATATCCGGACCGTGACAAGCAAAGCACTTATCGGAAAGTATGGGTTTTACGTGATAATTAAAATCGATTTGATCCGGGAGTTCCTCATAAGCGGTTTCAATTAAATCTGGAGGGTTCCAAGTACAATTGGAGAAGATTATCACCGATAAACACCCTAGTATTAGCTTTCTGTATCCCGTCATAATTAATTGTCAGTCAATCAAATATAATTATAATGCTACGCGAAGCTAAGGTGTAAAAACAGTTTTATTAACTGTTAATAATAAATTCATACCTTTAGTAAAACGTAGGTTTGGCACATGTTAAAAGAGGATTTTCACGGTATTGTTGAAAAAATCATAGCCAGTAAATCTTTCGGTAGATCGGATACCTATGCCAATCTTTTAAGGTACTTAGTGGCTTGTTCCCTAAATAAAAATATCCCCAAGGAAACCACTATCGCATCTGAAATTTTCGGAAAAACCGAATTCGATCCCTCGCAAAGCACTTTAATTCGAGTATATGTTTATAATCTACGTAAAAAATTAAAGACCTACTATCAAAATGAAGGTGATGCCGATGAAAAAAGATTAACGATACCCAAAGGAAGCTATGCCATTGAAGTTATTGAAAGGAAGAATGCCATTTCAGATCAGTCCGTACCTCGTAGTAAAAAATGGATAATCCCGCTACTTGCAATATTGTTTATATCACTTTCATTGAATCTCTATCTAGGCACTTTGAACAATAAAAGACCAATAGTAAACGAAGACGGACTTTGGGGGGATTTAATGCATAGCAAACTTCCTACTATGTTGATAATGGGCGATCTTTTTGTTTATAACGAAAGGGATACCGCAATACAATTGACGCGCACTATACGGGATCCAGGCATAAATTCCCTACAGGAGTTCGAGATGTTCAAATCAACCAATACAAGAACCCATACCGAAATTGAGCCATTAACGTATACACATCTTATATTAGGTAGTGCTCAATGGATAAGAAAACTCTCGGAGGTTTTTTACTCGATCGATAAAAGCTATGTTATTCGCACCATGTCCAGATTCAACCCAAAACAACTTCAAGACTATGATATTATAGTCGTTGGCATGCAAAAAACTTTGGGCGTCTTTAAGTCGTTTTATAAAGATTCGGCTTTTGACTATGATGTGGAAAATGACGCATTTCTATATAATACTGATGGAAATGGGGAGACCCTTATTTACAAACCAAGTGGAAATGCGGATTCATATCACACGGACTATAGCCTCTTGACCAAAGTTCCGGGACCAAACGGCAATACCATTTATCTTTTCTCAGGAATTTGGGATACGGGTGCCACACAAAGCCTTAAGAATTTTACCGAAGCAAAATTATTGCAAGGATTAGAGGCGGAACTGCAATCTAAATTTGGCCGATTGCCCAAATACTATGAAGTTTTTTTTGAGGTCAACGGAATTGACAGAATGGAACTCAGCAGCAAAATATTATATGTCCATGAGTTAAATTATGATTCCGAACCTTAGCCATTTCAAGAATAAAACGTAATATTAATCTTCTAAATCATCAATGCCTTGAGAGAAATAAAAACATGGTTGGGATGTACTGCACTAATTTTAGTGCTTGCTTGTAAAACCGAAAAAAAGGCGGACACTAGTGCCTCCGAAGAACCCCAGAAAAGTGACCCAATTATTCTAAGTCCAGAAGAAAAACAGGGAATGGAACTCCTTGAGAACTGTCTCAAGGCCCATGGAGGAATGGATATCTGGAAATCCTTTGTAGGATTGGAATACAACCTTAATGATAATGGAAAACAAGTCTATCAACTTACCCATTTAAAGGACAGACGTGCTTACCTTAAATCAAAAAAATATGAGGTTGGTTTTGACGGAAAAGTTGCTTGGGCAGTCCCTAATGCAAATGAAGTATCCGGGAAATCTGCCGCTTTTTATTACAATTTGGATTTTTATTTCATCGGTGTACCCTTTCTTTTAAAAGACCCTGGGGTGAACATAAGTTATGCGGGGAAAACCAAAATCGATGACCGGACATTCGAATCCTTAAAAGTGACATTCGGTTCGGAAGTGGGCCTTACCCCGGAGGATGTGTACTATCTATATATAAATCCAGAAACCTATCTTATGGAAATCCTCACCTATTCCATTTCCTATTTCGATAAGGAAAATTCCGTAGTGAGCAGTGCAAAGGTCTATTCCGACTATAAAAAAGTGCAAGGGCTAATGATGCCCCATAAAATGGAAAACTTTGAATGGAACGATGGGGCAATGGGCAAAAGCAAGAACCACTTACGCATTTTTAGCGACATTCAATTCTTAAAGGAGATTTCAAACGAAGAAGTTTTTGAAGTACCGCAAGATGCGGTTATCGAAAGGTTGGAGGTTTAAGTTTTTGTACGGTAGCGAAATTGACAAGACCTCACTTTTTTGAATATTCCAACAGCTCCTTCATAGTATATTCCGAACCGCTCCTAGATTTTGTACTCCGAAGTTCGCCTACTTTTTCTTCTGTAAGTGCTTTGGGGTTGTCGGAAAAAGCATTGGTCACATAGGAAATGATGTCCGCAATATCTTTGTCCGTTATATTTTCATTTCTGATGAGGCCAGGCATGGCAAGATTAAAATTATAGGGTTCCTCATTTACCTCTATTGGTCCTTCCAATCCATGAAGTATGATTAATCCCAATCTTTCAGAATCCACGACATGTTCGGAATTCATAAGGGGCGGTGCCAAACCTTGGATGCCTTGCCCATTGATGCCGTGGCAAGAAGCACAGATTTCAAAGAACATTTTGGCTCCGTGTGTTCTATTGTCCACGGCCAGGGAAGCTCTAGTGAAAATGGGATTCATGGTTCCCTTTTCTCGTTGCTCGATAATTCTTGTCAGCAATGACATAAATTGCACATCGTCAAAATCAGGCAATATGGCCAAAGACTCCTTCACATACAATTCATGCTCCGCTAGCCCACTCGAAATTGCCTCGTGAAAAATAGGTTTGTTTGGATATCTGCTAAGCAACGTGACCATTTGAGGAAAGAAGCGCTCCTTGTCCACACCCATCCATAAGCCCAATGAACTACCTAGGTAAAGGTCAATACCACTATTCTCGCGCTCAATCAAGTCTTTAAAAAGCAACTCGGCATTTCTACTGTTTTCTTTGGATACATATGCTTCCAGCAAAACAACTGCGTGTATAACAACATCGGCAGAACCTTTCTTCGCCACGTCAACTAAAAAATCGAAGGAAAGGGCATCCAACCCCTCCAAAGCATACAACGCATGAATTTTGGCCAATGGATTTCCCTCTTGTAACACCAAATTTTTCAAACTTTCTATTGCTTCCCCTTTTTCCTTGAAAATCAAATAGTGTTGGGCCCGACTACGTATCCATCCATTCTTGTGTTGTAATAGAATTACAAGCTGTTCTGTGCTTAAAGTGCCAAAATCTGGAAGGGGCTCGGCCACGTTCGTTCCACTTTGCACCTTTAGAATACGGCCAAAATTAATGAGGGTATCCAATTGATTCCCCTTTACTTTCTGCTTTAAATAGGGACTTAAATAAGCGTGATGCCCAATCATACCGCGATGCATATCCACTATATACATACTACCGTCCGGGCCATTGTTCAAATTTACGGGACGGAAACCTTCATCGGTCGAAGCCAAAAATTCCCGGTCTTCCCATGCCTGTTGCGCTATTGTAGAATCTCCTGTAAATCTCAAAATATTCCGTTTGATCAAATTTCCCTCGGGAATGCAGACAAATACATTCTGTTCATAGTCTTTAGGGAATGTTCCTCCTCTATATACCAATGGTCCACAAGCAGCGGTGGCATTTACAAGAATGCTGTCCTTGTTCAAAACACCTTCGGCATATCCCCTATTCACGGTAGTTGCGTGTAGCGGATATACACGCTGATCTTTGGTAAGCATTTGATCCACAGCTGCTTTGGGTGTCAAATATGGATTGCGTACCATGCGATTTGGCAGGACATGATCTCCTAATAATTGTCTTGAATTATCATTGTAGTACAATCTTCCGAAATTGTCATGACTTATTCCCCACTGCCCCCGGAAGGTAGTTGGTTCCTTTTCCCAAACCCCATCTTTTCTACGGTATCGAAAATTCGATTTGGCATTGTAGATCCAATTATCGATGTTTAAAAGCAGTCCGTTAGGTTGGTGTTCAGGGTTTCCCTCTGCTGCGTAAATCGAATCGACAAGCACCTTATGTACAGGTTTGTCATCTTCAATCTCAACGAACCATAGTTTAGGAGGCTCTGCATACAACAATCCACCATAAACATGGGCCAAGGCTCGGGGCATAACAAGACTATCAAGAAATATTTTGGAATGGTCAACCACACCATCCCTGTCCAAGTCCTCCAAAATTTTGATATTTCCTACGGGATTGGTTTCATCGCTTCCCTGCATATCATTCATATAACCAGGTATTTGGGTGACCCAAATCCTACCTCTGGTATCAAAATCAATAGCTACAGGTGCTTTTAAGTGTGGTTCCGAAGCGACCACTTGTAGCGTAAAACCATTCTCCAGTTGGTATTCATCCAAAAGAATTTTAGGCTCTTCATAAGAAGTTCTGCAACCGAATACTAAAAGTACCCACAAAAAACAGCCTTTGATTTTCAATTCCCTTATTTTATCAAATGTCATCATATCACAAATTGTTCCCTTTTTCAACTTCGGTCATACAACGTTTTTATATATAAAAAACCAATGGCTAATTGCTCCACCCAAAACGAATAGATGCCAAATGAAATGGTTATAGGGTATTCTTTCCCAAGCATAGAATAAAATTCCCAATGTATAAAAAGCGCCCCCAGCGAATAAAAGCCAAATTCCCAGTGTTGTTGTTCTTTCCAAAAGATTTTCAAAATCTATTATGATAAGCCAACCCATCACCAAATAAAGAAGCAGAGAAACCAATTCATACTTCCCGGTGTAAAATAATTTAAGGACCGTTCCCAGGGCAGCAATACTCCAAACCGTATAAAAAATACACCACCCATTGCCACTTTCCAAAGTGATAATGGTCAATGGTGTGTAAGTACCAGCGATCAGAAAATAAATAGTAATATGATCCAGAATCCGTAATCGGTGTTTAAGCGTGGAACTTTGTACTGCATGATACAGTGTGGACACCACGAACATGGAAATCAAGGTAAGGCTATAGAGTACTATTCCAAAAGTTGCGTAAATCGTTTTGTATGAATTGGTCTTGAGAAGAAGAAAAAGTCCAAAAAGGGCTAGAATTGCGCCAAAACCATGGGAAATGGCATTACCTTTTTCTTCCCATTTGTAAAATTGTTCTTTTGGCATTCTAAAAATCAAAATTTGTCCATGAAGACCATTAGGTTTAATTGCCTAATCGTATCACGTAATTGACCGATACCGGTATACCTTGAAAAATCCTGTTTATTATAAATAGTTATGGATTTACTGACTATATGAGAATTCCAGTGCACATGTTAGTTAGAGCATTGTGAAACCATATAATTCCTAAAGAATACACCGTATTTCAAATAGCTGCAAGTATACAAAAAAGTATTCTTTGTAAGCCAGATTTATTTTTCCATAAAAATACTAAAGGAAAGACGTAAGGATAGCGCTTTATCCTATAAAAGTTGATATATAGATCATATGAAAATTTATGGATGAAATATTCTCTGAAAATTCCATCTTCGGAAAGAAACAGGTATAAAAAAAGCCCCCCTCCACTGTTATGTGGAGGGGGGCCTTGAGGAAGGCGGCTCCCTACTCTCCCGCCCTTTCGGGCAGTACCATCGGCGCTGGCGGGCT
>NZ_RBCJ01000005.1 GCF_003626755.1 Ulvibacterium marinum | reverse complement strand
GGCAAACCTATCGGCCCTTGATACGGACAACCAGGAAGTGGACAATTTCAGTTTCAACGCCGCTACGGGCGAGCTTACCCTTGAGGTACAGGACGACGGGCAGGCCGCCCATGTGGCGAACCTATCCGCACTGGACACGGACAACCAGGAAGTGGACAATTTCAGCTTCAACGCCGCTACGGGCGAACTTACCCTTGAGGTACAGGACGACGGGCAGGCCGCACACGTGGCCGACCTCTCGGCATTGGACACGGACAACCAGACCATCGACGGGCTGACGTTCAACGTGGTCACCAACGAACTTTCGATCTCCCTTGAGGACGACGCGGAGCTTCCGGTCACGGTCGATATTTCCGGTGTTGACACCGACAACCAGGAGGTCGACAATTTCAGCTTCAACGCCGCTACGGGCGAGCTTACCCTTGAGGTACAGGACGACGGACAGGCCGCCCATGTGGCCGACCTATCCGCACTGGATACGGACAACCAGGAGGTGGACAACTTCAGTTTCAACGCCGCTACGGGCGAACTGACCCTTGAGGTACAGGACGACGGGCAGGCCGCCCATGTGGCCGACCTATCGGCACTGGACACGGACAACCAGGAGGTCGACAATTTCAGCTTCAACGCCGCTACTGGTGAACTCACCCTTGAGGTACAGGACGACGGACAGGCCGCACATGTGGCCGACCTATCAGCCTTAAATACAGATGATCAATATGATGATGAAGTTCAATTAAGAACGGCTATCGATGTTGATGATGCGGGAAAAATCCCTGCCGAAGTAGTCAATGAAACCACGGTTCAAGAAGTAATTCAAGCGATAGCTCCGATTACGTCAAAGGCTGCACGTATATTCTATCCACCTTCTATTGCAATAGATGCATCAGCTTTAGCCAATAACGTCACTATTAATCTGTATGATGAATATATAAATCAATTTGGAACACCGACAATGGCGAGTGCAGGAGCTCCGGCAGCCGTACCGACCTATGCCGATACAGAGCTATATTATTATGTTACCTACGCCGATCCAGCCGTATTAAATATTGACAGCATTAGTGCAACCGGAGTAATGCAATATGATGTAGTTGGGACACCGCCAGATTATAACAGTCTTATAAATGTAGTCTTCGTAGTTCGATAAACTAAAAACTGTATATATCGGTTTGACACGCCCCTACACATACAAGACCCTTTTCCTAAGCATGGTTTTTACCATCTTGGGGATAGGTATATCCCAAGCACAGTTTTTGCTACAAGCACCCAATAGTACTGATGAAAGTAACTATAGGTGGTATGAGGCATCGGATACCAGTACGGTTTTAGGAACAGATTTCTTTTATGAGACCTCAACACCAGGAGTCTATTTTGCAACCTATGACGGCACACTTTGTGGTTCAAATGCAACTGGGTACTTCATTCTAACGGATTGCACAACACCTGATAATCAAGTCACTTTGGATATTTCCGCCAATGTAAATGGTAGTGCAACAGTAAGTTGGTCACCGGCTGTAATCGGGGACCCATTGCGTCCAGTTGTCACCGCGACTACTTCTGTGGTACGCTACACAGCTACTTTGACCAAAGCTGGAAACTCCATTGCCTTGCCCAATTTTACGGTAGTTTGTTTGCAACAAGCGGCTACACTAGTAGATGACTTGGTTACCACCAACGAAGACGAATCTGTTATAGTGGACATCTTTTCGAATGACTCTGATTTGCCGTCTACTGGAAATTTGACAACTACAAATCCGGCGAATGGTACCGTGAATATTGACACGAATGGAACACCCAATGATCCAACAGATGATATTGTGACCTACATACCAAATCCGGATTACAATGGACCGGATTCTTTCGATTATACCGTTTGTAACACAGTCGGAGATTGTAGTACGGCCACGGTAACCGTTGATGTGCTACCGATTTTGGATGTTTTTGATGACTCCATCGCAACTACTGAGGACACTGCCGTGGATATTGATATCCTTGCCAATGATAATGATTTACCAATAATTGGGACTTTGACCCTTACAAATCCTGCAGATGGTATTGTGACCATTGAAAATAATGGAACACCAAACAATCCTTCGGATGATAGTGTTAGTTACGTACCAAATACTGGTTTTATAGGAACGGATACATTTACCTATACCCTTTGTGATAATTCAGGCAATTGCGATACGGCCACGGTAACTATTGTGGTCAATCCTATGGGAGTTGATTTGGACAGTGATGATGATGGGATAGTGGATAGTTTTGAAGATTTGAATTTGGATGCGGATAATGATCCATCCACAGACCCTACAGATTCCGATGGTGATGGATTCCCAGATTACTTGGATATTGATAGTGACAATGATGGTATTCCGGATAATGTAGAGGCCCAAACAACAGCTGACTATGTTGCACCAAGTGGCGAGGATACCAATGCAAATGGTCTGGATGATGCCTATGAAAATGGTTCTTTAGGTATATTCCCAGTTGATACGGATGGGGACAACCTACCCGATTATCTAGATGAAGATAGTGATGATGACAATGTGCCAGATAACATAGAAGGGCATGATCATGATCAGGATGGAATAGCCGATGTAACATTTATTGGCTCGGATAAGGACAATGATGGCTTGGATGATGGCTATGAAGGGGCCACTGCGATTGACTTGGATGTGAATGACGAAATTGACGATCCTTTCAATGATTTGCCAAATACAGATGGTGATAATGAATCTGACTATAGGGATACAGATGATGATGGAGATGCGTTACGAACTGTAGAGGAAGACATAAATGGAGACGGTAATTATGCAAATGACGATACCGATGGTGATGGTACTCCTGACTATCTAGAACCAAACCGTGAGGAGGATGAAGTAGAGGTGTTTAATGTACTAACGCCGAACGGAGATGGAGTGCATGACGTTCTTCAAATTAGTGGACTGGAGAATTTCCCGAACAATACCATTCGAATTTACAACCGTTGGGGGGTAATGGTCTTTACTACAAATGGCTATGACATGGAAGGAAACTTCTTTGATGGTACTTCTCAGGGGAGGGTTACAGTTGACGTGGATAATAAATTACCCGTAGGAACGTATTTCTATATACTGGATTATGAGGATGATAACGGAAACCAACAATCGCTGTCGGGTTATATATATATAAATAGATAAAGATGCCAAAATTCGCCCAACATATAATTTCGGTCAAATGGATAGTGTTTCCCATTTTCATTTTGGTTTTGTTGTTTACAAATTCTATTTATTCTCAGCAGGATGCCCAGTACACCCAATATATGTACAATACGGTGAGTGTAAATCCAGGATATGCCGGATCCAGAGGTCATATTAGTGTTGCCGCGCTGCACCGATCACAGTGGGTAGGTTTGGATGGAGCTCCCAGAACCCAAACGTTTAACATACATTCCCCAATTGGATATAGAGGGGTTGGATTAGGGCTTTCCATCGTTAATGATCAAATAGGCCCAACATCGGAAACCAGCTTTGATGTAGACTTTTCCTATACCATTTATACATCTGTTGAAGGTAGGTTAAGTTTTGGTCTAAAGGGTAGTGCCAATCTTTTGGATGTTCGTTTTTCCGAGCTCAATCAATTTGCTCCTGACCAGACTTTGCAACAGAACATAGATAATCGGCTTACACCCAATATCGGTGCCGGGGTCTATTACCACACCAATCGATTTTATGCAGGGTTATCCGTTCCCAGATTTTTGGAAACCTCCCATTTTGACGAGTCCTCCCTTTCGACGGCGAAGGAACAGATGAACTTCTATTTTATCACGGGATACGTATGGGATCTAAATCCATTTTTGAAATTTAAGCCGGCATTGTTGACCAAAGTTACGCAGGGAGCACCATTGCAAGTTGATGTTTCCGCTAACTTCATGATGAATGAAAAGTTCATTTTAGGAGGTGCATACCGTTGGGATGCAGCCTTTAGCGGTATGGCAGGATTCCAAATATCCAATAAATTCCTAATTGGTATTGCATATGATAAAGAGACCACGGAATTGGGCAGTGCAAGGTTCAATGATGGCTCTTTTGAGGTAATACTTCGCTATGATTTTATTACTACCAAGGGAAATTTGAAATCACCTAGGTTCTTTTAAAAAAGAAACCTACCCTCATCAATTCAAATTCTTTCATCAATATTTTTTATAAGAGGCTTAACGTTAAAGTTGGCCAAAGGTCTTATTTTTACGATATGAAGGAAGAAGAGGTAATCTTAGTGAACGACCAGGATGAGCAGATTGGAACTATGCCCAAGATGGAAGCCCATAAAAAAGCAAGACTTCATAGGGCATTTTCTATTTTCATTTTGAATGATGAAGGAGAAACCATGCTTCAACAACGTGCCGCCAGTAAATATCATTCACCTTTATTGTGGACCAATACCTGTTGTAGTCATCAGCGTGTAGGGGAAACCAACATCCAAGCTGGAAAACGCAGGTTATTTGAAGAAATGGGTTTTGAAACGGAGCTAAAGGAACTTTTTTCGTTCAAATACAAAGCCCCATTTGACAATGGGCTTACAGAGCATGAATTGGATCATGTGATGATAGGTAATTACAATGATGTTCCAAACATAAATGCAGAGGAGGTTGCTGATTGGAAATGGATGAGGCCTGAATCGATAAAGAAAGATATGTTGAATAACCCAGATGGCTATACAGTCTGGTTCAAGATTATCTTTGAGAGGTTTTATGAATATATCATCCGTGAAAATTCATAGCAATGCAGGTGAAAGTCAGTAGGAAGGCCCATTTTAATGCAGCACATAGATTGTATCACCAGGATTGGACCGATGAAAAGAACAATGCAGTATTTGGAAAATGTAATAACCCTGATTATCATGGACATAACTATGAATTAATAGTAAGTGTTACAGGGGAAATAGACCCGGAAACTGGTTTTGTTATGGATATGAAGGTCCTTAAAGAACTGATAAAGAATAAGATAGAAGATACCCTAGATCATAAAAACCTAAATACTCAGGTTCCGGAATTTAAAAATTTAAATCCGACCGCGGAAAACATAGCCGTGGTGATATGGAATAAGCTTAGGCCCTATATTGATGAGCACAAAACTCTTGAGGTTGTCCTGTACGAAACACCTCGAAATTTTGTAACCTACTCCGGTTGATTATGGGGTTAAAAGTTGGAGATCCTATTCCAAAGTTTTCATTATTGGACCAAAACGGAAGGACATTCCATGTTGATGACGTTTTAGGTAAAAAAGCATTGGTCATTTATTTTTATCCTAAGGATAATACCCCTGGGTGTATCGCCGAAGCCTGTTCCTTTAGGGACAGTTATGAACAGTTCACGCAATTGGGGGCAGAAGTCATTGGAATAAGTTCGGATTCTGAAAAAAAGCATGGTAAATTTGCCTCCAAGTATCAACTGCCATTTGTATTATTGGCAGATACTGGAAGAAAAGTGAAACGACTTTTTAAAGTTGAGGATAATCTTTTCGGCCTACTACCGGGAAGGGAAACTTATGTGGTCAACAAAGAAGGAAAAATTATTCTGGTTTTTAACAGTGTCAATGCATCACAGCATATGAGGAAGGCGTTAAAAGCCCTAAAAGCGGAAAATAGCAAATGAAATTCTATCCTTTAAAATTTGAACCGATACTTAAAGAAAGACTTTGGGGCGGTACTAGATTACAACACGTATTGGGAAAGTCCATTCCAAATGATATTACTGGTGAGAGTTGGGAACTATCCGGGGTTTCCGGTGATGTTTCCATAGTTGTCCAAGGTGAATTGGCGGGGACCTCCTTACAGCAATTAATAGACGAATACCCTGTGGAACTGTTGGGACAAAGTGTTTTTGAACGTTTCGGAACGGAGTTTCCTATTCTTATAAAGTTCATTGATGCACAACAGGATCTTTCAATACAATTGCATCCTAATGATGACCTAGCAAAAAAGCGTCATAATTCGTTTGGAAAGACCGAAATGTGGTATGTTATGGATGCGGACAAGGATGCCAGTCTTATAGTAGGGTTTAATCGCGACGTCACAAAGGAAGAATACATGGATAGTCTAGAAAGCGACAGACTATTGGAGTTGTTGAATTATGAAAGGGTTTCGGAAGGGGATACGTTTTTCATTAATACCGGAAAGATTCATGCCATAGGTGCCGGGGTGTTATTGGCCGAAATTCAGCAGACTTCAGACATTACATATCGTGTATTCGATTTTAACAGGAAGGATAAAAACGGAAACCTACGGGAGTTACATACTGATTTGGCCCTGGACGCCATAGACTATGAAAAAAAGGAGGACTTTAAAGTGTCCTATCCCAAGGAAGCGGACGCCATTAATCCTATGGTGGATTGTCCCTATTTTAAGACCAATTTTGTTAACCTTTCCAAAAACCTTGAACAGGACCTGTCCCAAAGAGACTCTTTTACCATATATATGTGCGTAGATGGTTCGGTAAATGTGGGGAACGAATTTGGTTCTTCTTTGGTCAAAAAGGGCGAGACCGTCTTAATAACGGCCAATTCCAATAGGGTTTCACTAAGAACGGACGGAGCAAAACTTTTGGAGGTTACCATTTGATCAAATTCAAAAACCCTATTTTTACAAAAAACAATCTGAGATGGCAAGCATACGCGACTTAAAAAAGAATGTAAACGATGTATTGGGAAATATTATAGACGCCGTGTATATCGTTGAGGCCACTAGCGGTAACAAAGTGTCAAAGGAAGGTGAGAAGATCATTGACGATGCTATAGGTACTTTTGATGAACTAATCACCAAGATTAATCAAAAGAAAGTAGAAAACAGAAAGGCTCATCTGAAAGAAGTCCGTGACGATCTGGAAAAAAAGGCCACAGCTCTTGTAGAAAAAGTCAATGCTCTGGGTGAATAGATAGGTTGGCTACTCCTCTTTTTTCAAGTTTTCCAAATGATTTCGTAGGGCAACCCCATATTTAGCATTGGCTACTTCTGGAATCAGGGAACCATAAATGGAATCCAAATACTTTATATTGGCATCCGCCACTTCGGTAATTGCTATATAGGGGGCGACATGTGAATCCTTATTGTTCAATGCAAAATTAAGTGCAAAGGCATAACCTCTTTGGATATTTTTATCGCTCAGTCTTTGAATGGAATCCATTTGAAGTGAATCCAAAGGATTTTCTGTATTGGCCGCCAATTGCATAAATTCAAGGTTTTTTGAATTGAACCGGGACATTACCTTTCGGTATTCCTCTAGTATTTCATGCGTTTCGGAACCTTTGATCTTGGCGTTAATGTCAAAAGTATTCCATGAAGTGGTGATGTTGATTTGTCCGGGCTCCCCAAAAAAAGTAATTCGGTCATTAATGTCGTTGTTATCCTTTTTGTTCAGGTATAGATAAAAGATTTCGGGACTTTCGATGTCGGTCTTAAAACTGAAGCTTCCATCACCATCCACTACAAGGGAATCAAGGGTCACTAATGTTGAATCTGGAATATGTTGCAAGTAAAGCGTTCCTTTTTTGAGGCCCTTTACATTTCCTGAGACTATCATGGTGTTTTCACTGTCATCATCCCCGCAAGAAATCAATAGCAGAAATATTGAAACAAAAAATAGTACGTTTTTCATCTATTTAAAAATTTTTATTTCTCTGAAAATGAGTTAATAAAACTTTTCTGCTTAGATCAACCGCTGGCGCTTTCGCACAAAAAAATTAATTATTTCGGTTGGTATGCAAAAAATTAATTTTGTTCATGCTCATTTCATATCTGTTCTTTAACGCGGCAAATATCACTAAACTTTATTGAATTTTAAACTGTAGCGGCAATTTCCATAAGAAGTCCACAAATATAAGCCCCGGCAGTTCCCACCACGTAACCCAATACGGCCAAAAGAATGCCCACCGATGTTAATGATGGATGGAATTCCGCTGCGACCACAGGTGCCGAAGCAGCTCCGCCAACATTGGCCTGACTCCCAACCGCCAAAAAGAAATAAGGGGCTTTGATCAATTTCGCCACTAGTATCAATAAACCTGCATGTATGGATATCCAAATGAGTCCGACCACAATCAAGCCGGGATTCTCCAAAAACCGGCTCAAATCCATTTTCATTCCTATGGTGGCCACCAAAATATAAATGAACATGCCTCCAATCTTACTGGCTCCGGCACCTTCAAAATTCTTTGCTTTGGTAAAGGATAACCCAATTCCCACCATAGTCGAAAAGACAACCATCCATAGAAACTTGGATCCAAGGGAAGAAAGTGCTTTTTCCTTATTTCGGATCACTTCAAAGTTATTCTCTAAAAACTCGGAAAAATGATGACCAAAGAAGTGTGCCAGACCAACAGCCGAGAAGGCCAAACATAACATGATCATGTAGTCATACAGTGAGGTTATTCGGGTAATTTTTTCGGTGTGGGCCGAGACTTTTGCCTTAAGCGTTTCAATTGAGGAATTATCCGCTTTGAGCCATTTGTCTATACGATCGGACTTTCCTATGCCCAAGAGAATAATGGCCATCCAAATATTGGCGATTACAATATCTATCAAAACCATATCGCCAAATTTCTTAGGATTGTACTGGAATACTTCCAACATCGCCGCTTGGTTGGCACCACCACCGATCCAGCTTCCGGCGATTGTGGTCAGTCCTCTCCACACGGCATCAAAATCACTGCCACCAACTGTATCCGGAGAAAAAAGGGATACGATCAGAATTGCTATGGGACCTCCGATAATGATACCAATGGTTCCCGTAAGAAACATGATAAGGGCCTTGGATCCTAAATTCATGATGGCCTTTAAATCAATACTAAGGGTCATAAGTACCAAGGCGGCCGGTAATAGATAACGACTGGCTATATAGTATAGATTGGAACTTTCCTCTGAAATGATGCCTACACTCGTTAAAACTGCCGGTAGCATATAACACATCAATAGGGTGGGAATAACGGTGTAAAACTTTTTCCAAAATCCTTTTTTTAGGGAAGATGTATAAAAGACAAAACCTAAACATAGACACAACAGTCCAAAGGTAACGGTATCTTCAGTCAAGGGCAGATGGTTCATTGGAAGGCTTTTTTTAGGACAGCACGTCCAAATATAACTAAAACAGGTTCAAGGACAAGTTTAAAATTGAGGTTCGAAATACGGAGATTTTTCAACGATCAATTTCCCTAGCTTAGATGTTAAGCCAATAGGTGACTTTTAAGTTGATAGAACGAAACCTTGGCGAGAACTGGTTTACAAAATAATTATCATTGTAAACCAAAAACAAATCGGACAGGGGAGCAAATCGCCATTGCAATCTTGAGTTAATGCCCAGATTATCCCTTTGGTTACTATATTGGAATATGGTGGACCAGAAAATCGACTTGTTAAAGGTAACATTCACTGTGGGGCTCACCAACCATAAGTCCGCACTTGGAAAAGGATTGGGAAGTGTTATTTTATCATAGTTGATGTTTAAACCCAGTCTCACCTTAGGCTGGAGTCTCAGAGTAGCTTCGCCTTCTATAGAAAAACGGTCGCCATTGAAGAATCGGCCAACGGTCGCCTCTCCCTCAAATGCCAGTACCTTGGCTTGGTTAGATTCGTATTGAAGCAAAACAGAGTTGAAATGATAGCCTTGGTTTCCCGGTAGAGGTATTGCGCCATCTGTATCTGTTGGATCAAAACTATCCGCCAAAAAGATGAATTGATTTGAAAACCCTATGCCAAACTCCGAGAAACTCCGTGTCTCAAAATTCCAACTTGCCTGCAGTTCATGATCGGTTTTCCTATACTCCAATCCAGGCCTCCAGGTTACAATTGGAAAGAACTCTATGGAATGATTATTAATTGGGCCTTTTTTTGGCCAAAAAACCTTTTCGAACGAGGTAGCCCATTTTATGATGTCCTTTCTTGGTACAAAACCCAGATCCGACTCAAAATCCTCGTCGATGAAAACGAAGTCGGTAAAAACATTGAAGTATCTGGAATTTCGTCCTAAAAAGACACCTGCTGAATAATTATCCTCATCATCCCTCGGTTGAAAGGATTTGTGTGCATAGAATTTCCCGACCCATGTATTGTCCTCGGAGGCTAAATTATAATCTATCCCAAGAACCCTATTGTACTCTTCTTCAGGTGTTACAAAATCGTAATCCTTAAAGGTTTGTCTGTTTATAAAGAACAATCCAAAATTGGAACGGGCAAAGACCTTTTTTTGCAGGGCGATCATCATGTTATTGTTCGAGGCGATTTCCGTCTCCACATTTTCATCCGTTTGGATGTTCAAAACACCCAACCTCCAATTCTCGTTCAACTTTCCACTAAGTCTAACGCCACCTATTATACGGTTCTGAACCGAATTCCCGGAACTATCTGTGGCTATCCCTATCCTACGGGAGAAAAATGGGTTGGCATCCCTACCACCACCAAAACTTCCGAAAAGATCGTTATTATCCACAAAAAATTGCCTCCGCTCAGGTAACGATATCTCAAAACGGGTGAGATTGGTAAAAATATCATCTACTTCTACATTGGAAAAGTCCGGGTTCAGGGTTATATCCAAATTTAACCCATTACCAATGGCTACCTTGGCATCGCCTCCAACTTTTACATTGGCATCGGTTATGTTCTGTTCATAATCCTTGTCGGCAATTGCATTGATGTACGGAATAATGGCCAAAGGTGTACGGGATTTACCCAAAGGCTTTTCAAAGACCATATCGCCCATAAATGCCAGATTAAAAATCAACTGATTCTGTGGGATGGGATACCAGACACTGGTTTCGTTCTTTTGCATATCGAATCGATAACTCTGAAAACGCCATTTGGTGACCCCTTCCGGGAATTTGAAAGAGGTAAGGGGAATGGCCATCTCGGCGGTATAGTAACCGTCATATTGCTTGGCCTCTCCCTTCCATTTGACATCCCAAGAAGTTGTGAAGCCCCTAATTCCCTGTCCTCCATTAGAAATCAAGGCCTCCCGTCTTACCCCATAAGGGTTCATACCAAAAAGAAATGCATTGGTGCCATCATTGAACGTATCGAAAAGCAAACTGATGTTATCATTGCCGCCAGCACGATAATCACGTTCCAAGGAGGGAATAACATAGTTGTTACCTGGTGTGTTGATCCTTATTCCTATATAAAGCGTAGAGACATCATAAAGCATTTTTATATCTGTCTGATACTCGGCAAGAATAGAATCCGATGGGAAATACTGCTGAAAATCCTTGGCACTTCGGGCCTGCTTCCATGCTTCTTCATCTAGGATACCATCGATTTTGAAATCGGTTTCGATGTATTTTACGACAAAGGATTTTTCAACATTTTGTCCGAAAAGAGAGGTTAAACAAAGAAAAAAAATAAGGACAAGAACTGATCTTGGCATTGGTACTGGATTAGTCGGGCATCAAATTTAAACGTTTATTACGTTAAAAAAATGCCAAACTTTTTAGGCTGTTTTGTCTTTTTATTGGGCTCACGCTTGGCTTCCATTAAGCTTTTCATGAGCATCCATTCAATTTGTCCATTTTATCGGATGGGCTCCAAAAAGACGTACATACTTCAACTCCAAATTCCCGATGCCACTACAACTTAAAACCATGTATGGTCTTTTTTAATATAGCTTTTTTGAGTTTTTCGTCAATTAAGGGTTGGAATTTCTATTCTTAAACCGCTTTGTTTTCTTCTTTTTCGGGTTTTTGAACAAGCGTTTAAAAAAACCATCACGTTTAATAGGCTGGCAATCCAGTTTTTGGACGACCGTTTCTTCGGGTCTTTCAAATTCAGTCTTTGTAATGGCATCAAAAGAAGAATCTTGGTTTAATTTTTGGTACCAAAGTGCAAAAATGGGGAGGGCGGCATTGGCTCCTTGACCTAATGCAGTGTTTTTAAAACCGATTTCGTGGTTATCAAGACCTACCCAAGTAACATGTACCAATTTTGGGGTTAGGGCCACGAACCAGGCATCTTTGTTATTCTGTGTAGTTCCGGTCTTGCCGGCCAAAGCATTTCTCAAGTTATAGGTAGATCGGATGCGAGACGCGGTTCCTTTGTCTACCGTAGACTTCATCATTTCAATCATAATTTGCCGATTCTCGTCCGAGAAGGCTTTCTTTTCATCAACTTTTGGCTCAAAAACGGTTAAAACGGAATCTTTTTGATCAGTGATGGTTTGGATGAGATAAGGCTCAACGGGTTTACCATTGTTTACGTAACTGGCATAGGCACCTGCCAGTTGATCAAGCTGTATTTCTCCTGTTCCCAAAGCCAAGGAGGGCTTGTTGGGTAGCTTTACGGTTATCCCCATTTTATTGGCTTGGCGTATGGTCTCCAAAATACCCGTCTTTTCCAATATCTTTACCGCGACGGTATTTACCGAGTTGCTCAAAGCCTCTTCCATGGAATAGTTGAGGTAGACCTCGTCTTTCTTGCTGGAATTGCTCGGAGACCAACCTTCAAGATTTTTATACTCCACCTCTTGTGCCGAGAAGTAAGTGCAGGGGGCTATTCCCTTTTCTAGTGCAGCCGTATATACAATAGGTTTGAAGGTAGAACCAACCTGCCGCTTACTTTGGGAAATATGGTCGTATTTATAATATTTGTAATTGATTCCTCCAATCCATGTCTTTACCGCCCCATTCGTTGGATCTATGGCCAGAGACCCCGTATTTAAAAACTTCATATAATGGGAAACACTATCTATTGTGCTTGCCTCAACGTTTATTTTACCATCCCAGTCCACCAATTCCATTCTTCTTTTTTGGTTCAGGGAATCCATGATTTCCTTTTCCTTCCATCCGGATGCCTTTAGTTTCCTATACGTAGGGATTCTGCGAACCAACTTCTCGATTAGTTTTTTGTTCTTTATCCAAGGAGCATTCGAACCATAGCTTTTTTCAAATTTCTTTTGTAGCGATTTTAAATGTTTCATCATAGCTTCTTCAGCCAAAATTTGCATTTTATAATCCAAAGTAGTGTAGATTTTAAGGCCGGAGGTGTAGATATTGTAGTCATTCCCTTTTTCTTTTTCTACCCTGCTCCAGTCTTGCAATTGCTTACGCACTTCCTCCCTAAAATAGGGGGCGAGTCCGTCATTATGATCAAACTCCTTATAATCCAGTTTTAGGGGAATTTTCGTGATACTGTCCCTTTCTACACCCGTCAGAAAATTATTTTTGGCCATTGATTGCAGGACTAGATTCCGACGGTTGAAGCCTTTCTCGGGAAATATTCGAGGATTATACCCGTAGGTGGCCTTGAGCATTCCCACTAGCGTTGCAGCTTCCTCAACTCTTAGGTTTACGACCCTTTTATTAAAAAACTTTAAGGAAGCGCTTTCAATACCAAAGGTATTGCCGCCAAAGGAAACCGTATTAAGATAGTGTGTAAGGATTTCTTCTTTGGAATAGATAGCTTCCAATCGGGAAGCAATGATCATTTCCTTTATTTTATTTATGGCAATGTTCTTGGTTTCCCGTTCTTTTCTTGGAAAGAGGTTTTTGGCCAATTGCTGGGTCAACGTACTTCCACCCCCTGAGGACTCGTTCTGCATCAGAATCGTCTTAAACGCCACCCGCAACAAACTGGGATAATCAATTCCCGAATGATTGAAAAATCTTTCGTCCTCAATAGCAATCAAGGCATCAAGAAGATGTTGGGGCAGGTTTTCATAGGGAATGGGTTGCCTATCATATATGTAATATTTACCAATCAGTACGCTGTCCGCCGTATACACCTCGGAAGCCCTTTGGTATTGGAAATCGGAAAGTTCTTTTTTTGAGGGTAGACCGCCCCAAGCCCCAAAATAAATACTGAGGATAAATATGATAAGGGCCATTGCGAAGGAACAAATCACTATAAGCCCATATTTTAGATAAGGCGATTTGATTCTTTTAAAAAACAATACCATTGATTTTGTTCTGCAATATCAAATTAAAAAAAAGAAACGGCACAGTTTTTAACAGTACCTTACAACGGTTTCTTTATTTTTGGCTTAAAGTAAGATTTATGAAAAGACTTGTCCTGTTTTTTCTTTTGACCGTTCAGCTTTCATTTGCAGGGACACCATTTTGGTCCAAGACCGGGCATAGGGCCATTGGCGAAATAGCACAACAACATTTGACCAGGAAGGCCAAAAAGGCCATAGCAAAACTATTGAACGGACAAAGTTTAGCAGCTGTGTCCAATTTTGCCGATGAAATAAAGGCGGATTCCAATTATAGAAAGTTTAGTGCTTGGCACTACGTAAATTATCCTGAGGACAAAACATACCTTGATGTGGAACCCAGTCCATATGGCGATATAATCATCGGTATTCAAAAATGTATTCAAATTGTCAAAAACGAAAACAGTTCAGAGACGGATAAGGTCTTTTATCTTAAAATGTTGATACATCTGGTGGGGGATCTTCATCAACCCATGCATGTGGGTCGTCTGGAAGATAGGGGTGGAAATGATATTCAGGTCCAATGGTTTAATAGGGAAAGTAATTTGCATAAAATTTGGGATGCAAATATGATTGATGATTATGGCATGAGCTATACGGAATTGGCCGCGTCCCTGCCAAAGTTGACTAAAAAACAGCGAAAGGAAATTCAACAAGGCAACTTGTATATTTGGGTGGAGGAATCCCAAGATTTGGCGAACAAATTATATGAATCAGTAGAAGTAGGGGAGAAGCTATATTATCGCTATGGGTATACGTGGTGGTCTACTGTAGAGCAACAATTGCAGAAGGGAGGATTGCGATTGGCCAAAATACTCAACGATCTGTTTTAGATGAATCTAGGTCTATTCCCCTAGACCTTTGAAATGGTCGAATGCCTTAGCGCTTTGAAATTTTGTTCCCTGAAATAGGTCTTTGCATAGATGATTTGAATCTTGCCACATTTTCCGACCTTAGTTTGGAGTGTTTGGTATTTCTGCCCTGTACCCTTTTACGCCACATCTTAAAACTACTGGATTTCATTTCCCTGCGCATTAGGGTTATTACTTCTTGTTCCGATATGCCAAATTGGATTTCTATTGCTTCAAATGGTGTCCTATCCTCCCAGGCCATTTCTATGATTCTATCCAATTCCAGTAGCGAAAACTCTTTTTTCATCGTGTGGACAATGTTATACTTTTAGGGCTAAAGTAATTTTTTTGGAGCATTTAGACCAAAAAAACAGGGATTGGTCGATTCAATATACCTTGGCACAAGATTTGAAGTTATTGTATTTGAAATTGGGTGCGAGGAGATTGGCCAAATTACCCGAAGGTCAAAGGCAGTGCCTAACTTTGTAAAGGGTCCTAAAAAATCGGTTTGAAGAAGACCGATTTTTTATTTTATAAACCTAAAAGTAAGGTTAATCCGTTCCCCAATGGGTCTTGTGGTCTTTGGAATTTGATGCAACCAATGATTTTGTGTCTCGCCGCCCATTAAAAGAAGGCTGCCATGTTCCAAAAGTATTTTCTGCTTTAGTGTCTTATCTTTTCTATGTTTTAAATGAAAAAAACGATCCTGACCCAAGGTTAGTGAAGCGATTACCGGGTTTGCTCCCAACTCCTTTTCATTATCTGCATGCCAACCGTTACTATCCCTTCCGTCCCTATAGAGATTCAAAAGACAGGTGGTAAACTTTGCCCCCGTATGTATTTCGATTTTTTGCTTTATTTCCAGCAATTTATCGGTAAAGGGTAATGGCCTCATGGTAATGTTGGAATACGAATAGGTCTTGTCATTGGATGCATAAAGGGCCGTTAACCTAGGTTGGGCATATTCTTTTCCGAATACTTTGATCGTATCCTGTCTCCAAGGCACCATTATTTTTAAGAGTTCAAAATAAGTATCGGCCTTAGTCTTTTCCAGAAAATAGGGATAATAAACAATTTCACTGTCCGGTAAGTTCAGTTGAATAGCTTTCTGAAAAAGGTCTGCCATTAGTTTAGGACTTTTTTCAATTGATTTCTGTATTCGGATGGATTCTGTCCGGTAAAAGCCTTGAATTGTTTATTAAAATGCGAAAAATTGTTGAATCCGCTTTCAAAACATACATCTGTAATGCTCATGGGCTTTTCTGCCAAAAGTTTCGAAGCATGTACCAATCTATACTCGTTTGCGAACTGTACAAAGGTTTTATTGGTAATTTTCTTAAAATATCTACAGAACGAGGGGACTGTCATACTAACCAAATCCGCCATTTCATCCAAGGAAATCTCCTCTTTAAAGTTGGCTTTTACAAAGTTAAAGACCTTATTGATACGATCATTGTCCTTCACTTCGGTTTTCATAGCAAAACCTTCTGCATTCAAAACTTTAAAATCCTGCGAAAGAGCAAGCTCGTTTAAAATATTTAAAATGGAAAGTAACCTTTGAAAATCACCTTGATACTCCAGGATTTCCATTTTTTCCCCGATTTTCCTTTTGGTCTTCCCTGAAAATGCGATGCCACCTTGGGCCATTTCAAAGAGATTTTGAATTTTCTTCATTTCCGGGATATTGAAAAAGTCGTTTCCCAGAAAATCGGCCTTCATCTGTATTACGGTCTCACTTTCATTTCCGGTAAGGGCATCGGTAAAACCGCAATGCGGTAAATTACTTCCTATAAGAATAAGGTCACCGTTCCCATAATAAGATACATGGCTGCCTATTTGACGTTTCCCTGTACCACCATTTACGTAAACCAGTTCTATTTCCGGATGGTAATGCCATGCATTGTTCTTATTGTTCTTTAGCGAATCGAATTTCTGATACGTAAAAGAGTGGCCAAAGTTGGGCTCTATGGCTTCAAAAGCAGGTTTAAGTGTTGTCATTTCGTTCCTCATAACAAAATTAAAGTTACGTTGGGTCTGATGAAGAAGACTATGCAAAATTACCCAAAATATATGCAATATTACCTGTTAACAATTATTTAACCTATCTGCAGGTTAAAATAACACAGAAATAGGAAAATCAAGAGGTAGTGTGGACAGCGATATGGCAGTAAGTTTGTCCTGTAAATTATTTAGTAACCCTAAAACAAAATGTTATGAAGACGATTCTAAAATTTACAACAGTTATTGCCCTATTGTTTGTGACCGCTACTACCGTAGCCAAAGATCCAAAACTGAGAGTGATCAATAAGACGGATGATAAGGCCCTCGTTTTTGAATGGGACACCCAGGAAGAAGATACCTATATTCAAATAGTTGACGAGAATGGAAATATTATCTATTCAGAAGATGTGTCCAATACCAAAGTGTATACCAAAAAGTTCGATTTAAAGAACTTGGAAGAAGGGGATTATCTTTTGGAAGCCGAAAATGCCTTGAAGAAAATCACCTATACCATAAATGTTGATGATAAAGTAGGTGTTGCAAGGAGAAAGGAAAATGCTAAACCCGTTTTCAGAAAAGTTGATAATATGGTTTACCTGAATCTTTTGAACCTTGAAGGCAAAAAAGTTGAAATTAAGGTGGTGGACAGTGACAACCGAATGGTTTTTAAGGAGACCCTAGAGAATGAGACCCTAGTAGAAAAGGCGTTCAATTTCAAAAACGCCTTCGCGGGCAACTACACCGTAATCGTTCGGGATAGCGCATCCGTTCATTACGAAGATATTGTTGTTAACTAAGTAGTTTAAGTTGAGTTGATTTTTGACCCTGAAGGTTTCTGGACCTTTAGGGTCTTTTTGTTTAGAAAGGTAGATAGAGATAGGCCCAATACATTAACGCAAACTGTAATGGAATACGCCAGATCAACATCCAGCGGGGAAGGCCCATAGAAGCCTTTTCGTTAAAAAGCATGTGAAAATGCACGGGTAAAAAAAACGTCAGCATTCCTATGATGCCATAAATGGCTAAATCTTTGGTCGCAGCAAAACATAATGCAACCCCAAGGATAATCTCCGCTAATCCGCTCAACGTGACCAAAATTTTGTGCCCCGGTAAATAGGCGGGCAATATTTGTTTATACATTCCTGGTTTTATAAAATGCATAAGACCAGCTACCACATACACAGTGGCCATGAGGTATAGATGCCAAGGATAGGATGCCCCCACTATAAATATTTTTTTAAGCGTTCCCTTTTACGTTCCGGTAGGGCAGTATTTGCAATTGCCAGCTGCAAAATATCGGGATTTTTTTTTCGTTCGAAGAGAAAGTTGAAAAACTGTTTCACTGTAAGCGGGTTTTCCGAAGCTTGTTCCAATTGCAAGATATCCCCAGTCCTTACCTGTCCTTCTTCCAGGATCCGGACGTAGGCACCTGAATAACCGTGGTCTATAAACTGCCTTAATATATCCTGATTGCCAAAGCGAACCCCTAATTTATAACAGGGCTCTCGAGATTGCGAAACCTGCACCAGAGCCGTACCTATCCTAAAGATGTCCCCTATACGAATTTGTGTCTCGTCCAGTCCCTCTATAGTGAGGTTTTCGCCAAACATTCCCCAATTCCATTCTAAATGCGGATATAGTCCTTTCCAGTAGGGGTATTGATCCATGGAAAAAAGGTAGCAAGCTTTATGAACACCACCATGTACCTTGCGATTGGAAATAGTGTCCTGGGCAACGGATTCTTTTTCCAAAAACAAAGGTTCGGAAACCGGATATTTGAAAATACCCGTTTGCTCTTTTTTATTATTCCAGAGGATTGTGGTAGGCTGGCCGATATTGGTAGAAATGATACGCATTCCCTAAAAATAAAAAACCACCGTGGTTATACGATGGTTTTAATCATGTTTTAACAGAATAAATGATTTCCTAATCTTCCTTATCCATTTTTTTGGTCAAAAAGAAGCCTACCAAAAGTCCGGTTCCGGCCATAAGAAAGATAGATCCGGACATGGCTACTCCCCAATCCACGTTCAAATTGTTGCCCATAAAACCTCCGATTACGATTCCAGAACCAATACCCATGAGCAAAAGGGCAAGGTTTAAAATGAGAATTTTCCAGACGGCGGAAGGTCTTTCCCTTTTTCCCTTAACAAAGATGCTGGCGTCCGCCCCTTTTTCGATAAGGGCCAAACGTTCCTTATTTCTCGTGGAATAGTGGAGGTAGGTAATCGCAAAGACCACCAAAAAAAAGCTAATAGGTATTAAAATTGCTGCTGCCATATGATTTGTTTTTAGTTTACCCCTTTTGGGTGATTCGATTGATAAATTAAACTTGTTCATCCCATAGGACTGCCATTACTTTTTCAAGGTTACACAAAATGATATTTTTTTTTCAAAAAAGTGTAACCTACTTCGTAACTTCAATGTCCTATGAGATGTAATGAGCCTTCAACAAGACCAATATTATATTGATAAAGTTATCAAAGGGGATACCAATGCCTTTTCGGTTTTGGTAGACCGTTATAAGCATATGGTCTATACCTTGGCGGTGCGTATGGTAAGGAATAATGAGGAGGCGGAAGAGGTGGCACAGGATACCTTTCTAAAGGTATATAAGGCATTACCGGGATTCAAGGGGGATTCCAAGTTTTCAACTTGGGTCTATAAAATAGCCTACAACCGAAGTCTGGATTATATAAAGCGATTAGGAAGAGTCCCGGAAACCACATTAATAGAGGAATATGCTGAACACAATAAGGCAAATCTGGAGGATGTCATGGACCAATTTGAAATGGATGACCGAAAATATACCCTCAAAAAAGCCATGAAAAAATTGCCGCCCGACTATGCCACTATACTTACATTACATTATTTTGAAGAGCTTTCCTTAAAGGAAATTTCCAAAGTAATGGACGCAAGTCCGGATACATTGAAGGTAAAGTTGTTCCGGGCGCGGAAACGACTAGGAGGAATTTTAAAGGATAAATTGCAAGAGAAAATTTAAGGGATCATGGAAAAGGATGAAAACAAAGCATTGGAAGCTTTTTATAAGGAAATAATCCAAGAGGCCGGTTTAGAGGAGCCGTCAGCCAATTTTACAACTTCGGTTATCTCAAAGATCCAAAAGGATAGCCAAAGGGCAAGAATATTTTCATATAATCCCTTAATTCCGAGTTATGTATGGTGGGTCTCCGGAGTTTTATTGGCCGTATTCTTTGGCTATATCTTTATCGAACCCAAAAATTTAGGGTCGGTAAATCTGCCTACATGGAATTTTGATTTTTTCAATGTGGACGGATTGATTAACATGTTGAATGGTTTTAAGCTTCCGGATGCTTTGATGTATGGATTCTTAAGTTTGGCTATTTTTTTCTCCGTGCAAGTCTATTTATTGAAAACACATTGGAACAAACAATTTAATATTGAATAATCTCCCTCATCCTTTTTGAAATATTCTAGATGCTTATCTGTAAAGTATGGTCTATTATATTTATGGAATCCGTTAATTGGTAAATCCGATTTAGAACAGTACCTTGTTTGTTCTAACAACACCGACACCTCAAAATGAAAAGAAGACAGTTTTTGACAAAAAGTGGAATGGGAATGGCATCCATGGCGGTAATGTCCCAAATTCCGCATGCTTCCTATGCCTTAGGGACTACTAATATAGTTAAACAGCCCATTGGATTTCAATCCTATGTACTTAGGGAGGCCATAGGAAAAGATATTACCAAGACCTTGAGTGAAATGGTGGGATTTGGGTATGAACATGTTGAAATGTGCTCCCCTTCGGGTTATAAAGGGCCTTTTGAGCCGCTTGCGAAATATTCGGGAACGGAACTAAAAAAGATTATTTCGGATACGGGTATTCAATGTCACAGCAGTCATTTCACGTTTAGGGAGATGCGGACCAATTTGGAGGAACGCATAGATTTCGCCAATCAATTGGGGTTAAAGCACTTTGTCTGTTCCGGCGGCCTGGATGCACCAACATTGGATGAGGTAAAACAAAAGTGTGATGAACTGAACGAGATGGGAAGGAAAATAAAGGCCGGTGGTTTAGTTACCGGGTACCACAATCATAATGTGGAGTTTGAACATGAGTTTAACGGAAGGCCTGAATACGATATATTGCTAGAGGAGTTGGATTCCGACCTTGTGAAAATGCAATTTCAAACGGCGGTTATTACCCTGGGGTACAAAGCAGCTACCTATTTTGAAAAATATCCGGGAAGATTTATATCTGCACATCTTCAGGACTATTCACCTAGCGATACCACTAAGGAAATTGTCCTAGGACAAGGTATTACGGATTGGAAAGAATTTTTTGAGGCTTCAAAAAAAGGTGGACTTGAAGTAGTTTATGTTGAAATGGAGTCCAACCCCGGTACACTTGAGGGAAGTGTTGCCTATTTGAAAAATCTGTAAAGCCTAACTATTTGCTTTTCAATACAATTTGACCTTCCAAGAAAGGAACCATAGGTTAAACGAATATTCCTTTTTATATGGTTGCTGAATCGAATGCTTCTTTGGTACCTCTGGGCAACTGATTTAAGGATGCCGCATTACTTCACGGAAAACTGGAATGATGTTTCAGAAGTATACTTGTCCCCAGTATTTAGCACAACGGAGGGAAAGTCCGGTTTATTGGGAGAATCTGGATAATGTTGTGTTTCTAGACAAAAACCACTTCTTTGGGCATAGAAACCACCACCTTTTTTAGGTAGCGTACCATCTAAGAAATTACTGGTATAAAATTGAACTCCGGGTTCGGTTGAAAAAACTTCCATAACTCTTCCACTCTCTGGATGATGGACTCTTGCAATTGACCTTAAACCGTCATTTTGCCCATTCAAAACCCAACAGTGGTCATATCCCAGGCCTATTTTTACTTGCTCGTGGTCTTTTTCAATGTCGGCGCCAATAGGCTTTGGAGTGGTAAAATCGAAGGGAGTTCCCCCCACAGGAGCCAATTCCCCTAAAGGAATCAATTCGTTATCCACAGGCAGGTAATGGTCCGCATTAAGCATCATTTCATGATCTAAGATGGTTTTTGAAAAATCCCCTGAAAGATTAAAATATGAATGTTGTGTAAGGTTTACTATGGTGGTTTTATCCGTAGTCGCCTCATAAAGTACTTTCAAGGTATCATCATTTGTTAATATATAGGTGACCAAAACATCAAGATTTCCGGGATAGCCTTCTTCCATATCCTTGCTGATATAGGATAATTTTAAAGCGACGAAATCCTCTTCCTTTTCTTCGGATGCTTTCCACACCACCTTGTCGAACCCTTTTTTTCCTCCATGAAGATGGTTGTCTCCATTGTTTTTGGCCAAGGAATACTTTACTCCTTCAAGGGTAAATTTAGCGTCCGCAATCCGATTTCCATACCGGCCTACCAAGGCACCAAAGAATGGGTTTTTTTCCACATAAAGGTCCAATGAATCATAACCTAGGACGATGTTTTTAAAATCTCCTTGTTTGTTGGGAACTTTCAGGGAAGTAATAATGCCACCATAAGTAATAATGTCCACGGTCACCCCATTACTATTTTTTAAGGTGTAAAGATCCACTCGCTCACCTTCTGGTGTTGTACCGTATGTACTTTTTTGTATTGTTGGCATTTCTTTTAAGTCTTCGGAGATTTCTTCTTTGGACAATCCTTTCTTCTTTTCCGTTTTGCAATTAAAATTCAAAAGGGCCAAACTCAATATTAAAAAGGTACAAAGGTATTTATTAAAGGAAGACATCTACATTTAGATTAAACGGGTTGGACATAATTAAACGAAAGATAGCGTTTATTGCGCAATAAAAAACCGCCCGTTTCAACAATCAAGAAAACCGGGCGGTTTATGTTATTTCTATAATTTCAATTTCTATTTCACCATCTCATAGCTACGCTTAATGAAATTGGTCAGTTCCTCACCCTTAAGAAGCCCCTTGGAGAGTCTGGCCAAATCTATGGATTGGTTGATCAATCGTTCTCTTTTCTTGGCTGTTTTGGTATTCAAGATTTCACTCACCAGCTCATGATTGGTGTTTACGATAAGGTTATACATTTCCGGCATATTGCCCATACCGAACATACCACCGCCGCCGGTCTGCTGCATTTCCTTCATACGCCGCATAAACTCAGGCTCCGTGATGATAAATGGTGATGCATCGCTATCCATGGATTCGAGTTGAACGGTATATTTTTTATCTTCGATCACCTCTTCCAAATTTGTCTTGAGTTTTTCTTTCTCTTCATCGGACAATTTGGAAATTTGAGTATCCTCCTTTTTAATAAGATTATCCAAGTGATCGGCATCAACGCGTGCAAAGGAGAGCTTTTCTTTGGAAGTCTCCAGCTTTTGCATTAGATGGGAAATGATAGGCGAATCCAATAGCAATACTTCATAGCCTTTTGCTTTTGCAGCTTCAATATAGCTATGCTGTTCTTCTTGGTTCGATGCATATAGCAATATCAATTTTTCGTCCTTGTCCGTTTGATTGGCCTTAACTTTTTCCTGGAGTTCCTCAAAGGTATAATAGTTGCCATCCACGGTTGGATAAAGTGCAAATTTTTCGGCTTTCTCAAAGAATTTATCTTCGGACAACATACCGTATTCGATAACGATTTTAATATCGTTCCATTTCTTTTCGAACTCCTCCCGATCGTTTTTAAAGAGCGAGTTCAATTTGTCCGCTACTTTTCGGGTAATGTAGGAGGATATTTTCTTAACTGCGCCATCCGCCTGTAGGTAAGACCGGGATACGTTCAACGGAATATCCGGAGAATCTATGACACCTCTAAGCATGGTTAGAAATTCAGGGACGATACCCTCTACGTTATCCGTTACGAATACCTGATTTTGGTAGAGCTGAATGCGATCTTTCTGAATATTCAAATCGTTTGTCAGCTTTGGAAAATATAATATTCCCGTAAGATTAAAGGGATAATCCACATTTAAGTGGATGTGAAACAAAGGCTCCTCAAATTGCATGGGATACAATTCCCTGTAGAACTCCTTATAGTCCTTGTCTTCCAGTTCAGTGGGCTGCTTGGTCCATGCAGGATTGGGGTTGTTCACAAAATTATCCACCTCCTGGGTAGGTGCGGGATCGTCTTCCTTGGCATCCTCTGGCTTTGGTAAAGTTTCAGTGCGTGTTCCGAACTTTATGGGTATGGGCATAAACTTGTTGTACTTGCGCAACAGTTCACTTATTCTGTTATCTTCAAGAAATTCAGTGGAATCTTCCGCAATATGAAGAATAATTTCAGTACCTCTTTCTTCCTTTTTTCCTTTCTTTAAGCTAAACTCGGGGGAACCGTCGCAGGACCAGTGTACCGCCGGCTCATCTTTATAACTTTTGGTGATGATCTCCACTTTGTCGGCTACCATAAAGGAAGAATAGAACCCGAGCCCAAAGTGTCCTATAATACCGGCATCCTTTTCTGCGTCCTTGTATTTGTCCAAGAACTCCTCCGCTCCGGAAAAGGCGACCTCATTGATATATTTTTTTACCTCTTCCTCGGTCATTCCAAGTCCTTGATCAATGATGTGCAGCTTTTTTCCCTCCTTATCTACTTTTATTTCTATAATGGGGTTTCCATATTCCACTTTGGCCTCACCTATAGAAGTTAAGTGCTTGAGCTTTAGGGTTGCATCTGTAGCGTTGGATATGAGCTCCCTAAGAAATATCTCGTGGTCGCTGTACAAAAACTTTTTTATGAGAGGAAAAATGTTATCTACCGAAACATTGATCTTGCCTGTTGCCATTGTTGTATGTTTTTTTAACGTTAATAGATATCAGGCAGTCAAAAAAAATACCATACTCTACCAAAGTGACAAACTGACATATTATAGGACGCGAGATTTTAACACAAACTTTAACACCACTTTTGTTTAATTATTTTTAAAATTAATTAAACATTATGTATCTTTACCCATGATTAGGAAGAAAAATTGCTATGAGAATTTTAATTCTATAATCACGTTTGATTATTTATTGGTTAGGTTGTTTGAAAACGTGCTCTCCGTTGTGAGGGCACGTTTTTGTTTAGGATGGGGATTTTGTATTCCATTAACACAAATCCAAATCCTGTAGTAGTACCTTTATACATTATAAATAAGAAACCATGGCAACAAAGGCAAAAACAAAGAGAACATCTAAAGATGAAATCATATCACTGTATATGGAATATGTATTGGAGCATGAATCAGTTCCAAAATCCATTTACAAGTTTTGCAAGTCCAATGGTATCGAAGAAGCCGAATTCTATCAATACTTCGGTTCTTTGGAAGGATTGCAAAAAAACATCTGGGAACAGTTTTATACAAACACCGAAAATTTAATTCAAAAAAATAAAGAATATGGGCAGTTTTCCAATAGGGACAAAATGCTCACATTCTTCTACTCTTTTTTTGAACTACTCACCTTAAATAGAAGTTACGTGCTCTTTACCCTTAAGGAAGATAAAAGTCCGTTAAAGAATTTGGCCCAGTTAAAGGGGCTTAGAAAGCACATTAAGGAATTTGCCAAGGATCTTATTGAGGATGGTAACTCCGAAAAATCCCTTAAGCTGACCAAACATAATCCCCAGCTATTTTCTGAGGGTGCCTGGCTCCAATTCCTGTTTGTACTGAGATTTTGGATGAATGATGAATCCGCCGGGTTCGAAAAAACGGACATGGCCATTGAAAAATCCATTAATACCATTTTTGATGTATTTGACAACACACCGTTGGAAAATATTGTGGATTTTGGAAAATTCCTCTATAAAGAAACTTTTGCATAACCTATTCAAATAGATTGGATACTATTGAAAACACTGGACAAAATACCTACGGGAAAAATAGAACGGGCAAGTAAACTGGTAAAGACCGGTGTAAAGATAGGAGGCAACTACGTAAAGTATTATGGAAAAAAACTTGTAAACCCGGAACTTTCCAAGGACAAGTTGAACGAGGATAATGCGGAGGACATCTACGATGGATTAAAGAGCCTAAAAGGCAGTGCGCTTAAGGTGGCCCAGATGCTGAGCATGGAAAAAAACTTACTGCCCAGGGCTTACGTTGACAAATTTTCACTTTCGCAATTTTCTGTCCCACCGCTTTCGGCCCCCTTGGTCCGCAAAACTTTTAAAAAGTACCTAAACAAATACCCCGAAGAGATTTTTGATAGTTTTGAACGCGATTCCATTAATGCGGCAAGTATAGGGCAGGTGCACAAGGCGACCAAGGATGGTAAGGAATTGGCGGTTAAGATACAATATCCAGGTGTTGCTGAAAGCATAAGTAGCGACTTGGCCTTGGTTAGGCCCATTGCAATTAGAATGTTTAATCTTCAGGGAAAAGATTCAGACAAATATTTTAAGGAAGTCGAACACAAATTGATTGAAGAAACCAATTATATTCTTGAAATACGCCAGAGCAAGGAAATTACCGAGGCCTGTGAAGTGATTCCCAATTTGGAATTTCCGCAATATTATGAAGAATTGTCCAGCGAGCGTATCATTACCATGGATTGGATGCATGGGCAACATCTCAGCGAGTTTTCCAAGTCCGGGTTTCCAAAAGAACTAGGGAACAAATTGGGGCAGACCCTATGGGATTTTTATATGTTTCAAATTCATGGATTACGTAAGGTACACGCTGATCCCCATCCCGGCAACTTCTTGGTTAGCGATAAAGAAACATTAATAGCCATTGATTTTGGGTGCATCAAGGAGGTCCCGGATGAATTTTATACACCATATTTTGAATTGGCCAAAAAGGAAAATATCGAGAACGATACCATTTTTATGGAAAAACTATATGAGCTCGAAATTTTGACCCAGACCGATTCTCCGGAAGAGCTTAAGTTCTTCAAGGCCCTTTTCAAAGAAATGTTGACACTTTTTACTTCACCTTTTAATGAAGAATATTTTGATTTTGGCGCAGACGATTTTTGGCTCAAAATTGCCGATTTAAGCGAACGTTACTCCAAGGATGGCCAAATACGAAAAATGAACGGTAATCGAGGATCAAAACACTTTTTGTATATGAACCGTACTTTTTTTGGCCTATACAATCTATTACATGATCTTAAGGCTACTGTAGACGTAAATCGTTTTAGCAGATATTTATCCTAAAGCTTCCTTTCAAAAACCCCTTCATCCTACATTTTTGGTTATATTGGCACCGATTATTTAGCTTTTTTTAGTTTGATCGCTTTAGAAAGTTATGGATAAATAATCAAGGAAATTAAAAAAAGAAATCTTATGTACAATGCTAAGGTTCTGGGCTTGGGATATTTTGTCCCGGATAATGTAGTGACCAATGACGATTTGTCCCAGGTTATGGACACCAATGATGAATGGATTCAAGAGCGTACGGGCATCAAGGAACGCAGACATGTGATCAAGGGAGAGGACACTACCGCTACCATGGGTGTAAAGGCCGCAAAAATTGCTATTGAACGCGCTGGAATCGATAAAGATGATATCGATTTTATCATTTTCGCTACATTAAGTCCTGATTATTATTTTCCAGGTCCAGGAGTTCTGGTACAACGGGATTTGGGTATAAAAACAGTGGGAGCCCTAGATATAAGAAACCAGTGCTCCGGATTTATATACGCGGTCTCCGTGGCCGATCAGTACATTAAAAGTGGGATGTACAAGAATATTTTGGTCATAGGCTCCGAAGTACATTCTACAGGTTTGGATATGACCACTAGGGGTAGGGGTGTTTCGGTTATTTTTGGCGACGGTGCCGGTGCAGCGGTTCTGAGTAGGGAAGAGGATAGGTCCAAGGGAATTCTTTCCACGCACCTACATGCCGAGGGACAGCATGCAGAAGAGCTATCCTTAATTGCTCCGGGAATGGGCAAGCGATGGATAACCGACATTATTGATGAAGATGATCCGGAAGATGTTTCGTATTACCCACATATGAACGGGCAATTTGTTTTTAAAAATGCCGTGGTTCGTTTTAGTGAGGTCATCAAGGAAGGGCTTGAAGCAAATAATCTAAAGATCGGCGACATAGATATGTTGATCCCGCATCAGGCCAATTTAAGGATTTCTCAATTTATCCAGAAGAGTTTTCGACTAAGGGATGACCAAGTATTCAATAATATCATGAGATATGGCAATACTACGGCCGCTTCTATACCCATTGCCCTTACCGAAGTATGGGAGCAAGGTAAAATAAAGGAGGGTGATCTGGTGGTCTTGGCGGCATTTGGTAGTGGATTTTCCTGGGGTAGTGCAATACTTAGATGGTAGCGCTATGGGAAAGCGGATGTCACGGCTTACACCAAGATTAATTAACTTCATTAAAAATCAACGGCTATTTTTTGTCGCAACCGCAATGCAGGATGGCCACATAAACCTTTCCCCGAAAGGATTGGATTCTTTTAAAGTCATTAATGAAAATAGGGTTATTTGGTTAAACCTTACAGGCAGTGGGAATGAAACGGCTACCCATCTTTTGTATAATGAGCGAATGACCCTAATGTTCTGTGCCTTTGAAGGCCCACCAATGATTCTTAGACTTTACGGCTCTGCCAAGGTATATCATCAGTATGACGACTTATGGGAAGAAAACATTGGTTTTTTTCCAGAGATAGCAGGTGCCAGGCAATTAATCGATATGCAAGTTGAACTTGTCCAAGTCTCCTGTGGTTTTGGGGTTCCCCTAATGGATTATAAACAGCAAAGGAAGGAATTGGCAGCATGGGCAGAGGAACGGGGCGAGGAAGGTTTAAAGGAATATAGGGAAAAGAAAAATACCATCAGTTTGGATGGTCACACTACCAACGTTATTAAGTAAAACAAAACCCTGACTTTAAAGTCAGGGTTTCTTCTATTGATAGACCAGCGTTCAGAGTTTAACCAACCAATCCCTCTGGCACCGGCTCTATCAATATTCCTTTATAGGATTCCTCCACTGCCTTGTTTGGTATTGCTGTCCCTTCTTTTGCGCTGTGCGGCCCTATTCTTTCCACTTCCGAACATATAGGAAAGCCCTGCATAAACCGTTTGGCTTTCCCAGTTAAACTGACCATTTTGTACAAAAGGTCTTTCCCCGTCAAAGGCAAAACGCATTGTATTGAATACATCATTGAAATTGAGGCTAAAAGTGCCCTTGCCTTGGGCAAAACTGTACCGTGCCCCGGTATTTACAAAATATAAAGGCTTCACCAAAAATTGAATATTCTGGTTTTCTCCCCTATAGAAACCGAATAATTGCAGGGTAAGTTTTTTACCAACTTTAAAACTATTGTTCATACGAAAGTTCCATGCCGTGTTCTCCACTTCTACCTTTTCCACTACAATGTCATCTTCGGTGGCCGAAGAGTTATCGGTTAAAAGGCTTTCTGTAATTCCACGTTGTGTTTGCGAAAAGAGATCAAAGCTTCCGTTGATACTCCACCATTTGGTAGGTTTATAATTGCTGGATATCTCCACCCCATAAGCAGAAGTATTGTCAAAATTATCAAAGGTCAGTATCAATTTGTTCAGGTCTAATCGGTCTACATACACCGCTCTATTGATTTCATCGGCAATGGTCCTATAGAAGACTCCTGCTGTAATACTTCCTTTTTCCATTCTTCGGGTATAATTCGCTTCCATAGAATTTGTAAACTGGGGTACCAAGCTAGGGTTGCCGAAAGAAGATATCAATGGTGTGGCCCATTCCCGTATAGGGTTCACTTGTTGTAACCCAGGTCGGTCAACGCGTCTGCTGAAACTAAGTTGAAACTGGTTTTTTTCCGTGGGCGTATAGGTCAAAAAACCGGAAGGATAAATTTGCGTGTAATTATCCGTAAAAGCTCGTATTCTATTGGTATCCGCCTTAACTTCCACATCCTCTATGCGCGCACCTATTTGATAGGACCATTTCTCGCGATTCTGTCCAAACGTGACATAGGCCGAATATATATCCATTCCGTAGACAAAATCGGTTTCCGGTGTGGGTATAAGGTTACCGGCAGAGTTGAAGGACAACCCCGTTGAAGCGTAATCTACGTTGGTCTCAAAAAGACGTGTTTCCACTCCCACTTCTAGTTTGGATATGGAATCCAGCGGATTAACATAGTCTAAATTGGCTATGGTCTGTGTACGCTTTGTATCCACAAAATCCATATAATCCGGAAAAACGGTAGTACCAGTGGAACTAAAATTGGCATCCTCGTCATTCTTAAATCGGTTGTAGTCTACTTCCAATTCTATATTGTGCCCTTCTTTTTTAAATTCCATTTTGTAATCAAAATTGTATTGCTCACTGGAATTCTCCTGCACATTGTCAAAGAATTGAGTAGTATTTCTACTCAGCTCATCATAGTAGATGACATCGGTTACTCCCTTAAATTTTCCGTCGTATATATTTTGATTGGTAAAAAAGGAAATGGTATTCTTATCGTTCAGATAAAAATCCACCCCTAATTTATATAGATGCGATTTGTTGTTGTCGAAAAAATCAAAAATCTGTTCGGAGTTTTCCTCATCCCTAAAAATAAAGCCATCGTTCACATATTTACCAATATTATTGCCATAGTTGCCGTATAGGTTAAATTTTCCATTTCGGTAGTTCAAGTCTAGGGAACTATTGAATTTTGCTTCTATGCCTACGGTAAGACCAGTATTTATGGTGCCATTAAAACCAATATTCGCATTTTTATGCAACACGATATTAATGATACCACTCATGCCCTCCGGGTTGTATTTGGCCGAAGGATTTGTTATAAGTTCGATAGACTTTATGGAAGTGGACGGAATTTGACGTAATAATTGCGCAACGGGAACATTGGACAATTTCCCATCGACCATGACCCGTACATTGGAATTTCCCCGCAAAGTAAGCTCCCCGGTCTGTTGATCTACATTTACGGAAGGTATGTTGCTCATGATATCGGAAGCTGTAGGTCCCATGGTCGTGAGATCCTTGCCTACATTGATTACCTTACGATCTATCTTCTGTTCTATCGTGGTGCGTTCGCCAACTACTTCTACATTGGACAGTTCTTCTGCCTCCTCTTCCAGCGCAATTGTGCCTAGATTTAGCTTTCTATCCTTTTTAGAAATTGTTATCTGCTGGGAATGTGTTTTGTATCCGATGAACTGTACCTCGAATATGAGGTCGCCCTCGGGTAGGTTCTTTATTTCAAAGGTGCCGTCCTCTTGTGTAATCCCACCTGTTTTGTCGTTAGACCCATCCTGCGTTTTAATTACTATTGCGGCATAGGCAATGGGTTGTTGTAAGGCCTTATCTATAATCTTGCCGGTTACGCTGCCGATTCTTAAGTCCGATTCCGGTGGGGTATTGGCAGACGTAGTAATACATAGGAACACTGCTAAAAGCAGCAATACTTTTTTCATGGTTGTTCGTTTTTTTTGATTTGTCCACCTTACAGTGGATAGATGATTGATGTTACCTAAGTGGACGACAGAAATTAGGTTATGTTACCCAAGAGCATTCCTTTAACGTTTCTTTAACTTCTTTTGAGTAAGTATGCCCATGGTTTTTATTTGCTGTATTTTGCTCCTATGCAGTATGTTGAAACCGTTATCTTTGTCCTTTATGGCTGAAGGAAAAAATAATTTTCTTGACGTAATAAAACACAAAACCCTGACGTTTCCGTCAGGGTTTCTGTCATCGATTCAACCATACTAAACACTAACCATTAACTATAAACATATAGCCTCATCGATGACCAAAATTGTATTTAGAGTGATTTTTGCACATTATTGTTAGACGATTTTTTTTTTGGAAAAGTAACAAATCGAATAAATTTTAACACCCCAATATGAACTTATGAAAAAAACACTTGTTTTCGGAGCTTCTTTAAAACCAAACCGTTACAGCAATCTAGCCGTAAATCGGCTTATCGAAAACGATATAGTAACTCAAGCATTTGGAAGAGAACCTGGGGAAATTTCTGGCGTACAAGTTAAGACCAAATTAACCGATTTTCAAAATATTCACACCATAACTTTGTATATAGGTGCAAGCCGTCAGCCTGAGTATTACGGGGAAATTCTGAAATTGGCACCGAAAAGGGTAATCTTTAATCCTGGTACGGAGAACCCGGAATTTTATAAGCTACTTAGGGACAATGGCATAGAGGTGGAGGTAGCCTGTACCTTGGTTTTATTGGCTACGGGGCAATATTAAAAATTCAGTTATTTTTCACAGGAATTTTCGGACTTAACTTTAACATCCGTCAATAGGTATTTCACCGGATTTTTTTGCCGTTTATCAATGAAAATATCTCCTATGCTTTCTTGTCCCGTAAAAACCATAGTCCAATAAAAGTCAAAATGCCATTGATTGGTAATAATTCATAACCTACTTGGTAGCCTCCCAAATTTTCCGATGGTATCTTCCCAAAAATGTAAATTAACCCAACGGAGATAAGTGCAACGATCCAAACATAGTTGTCCTTTACTTGGTATTTGGTAAAAATCCCGAAAGTGAACATACCCAAAAGTGGGCCGTAGGTATAGGTTGCAACCGTTAAGAGACCATCAATAACATTTCTATCCAGGATGTGCTTAAAGATAATGACAACTACGACCAAAAGCAGACTCATTCCAATATGGGTGCGTTTACGAACTTTTTTTCGTTCGGACTCCGGTTTTTTTTCAATACCCAGGAAATCCACACAAAAGGAGGTAGTCAATGAGGTTAGGGCGCTATCCGCGCTACTATAGGCAGCTGCGATGAGCCCCAACATAAAGGTGATGGCCACGATTATTCCCAAACCGCTGTTCAGGGCAATTTCAGGAAAGAGAAGATCGGATTTTGGGGTACCGTCCATTAAAGGGGTTGCAATATCAAACTTGTTTGCATAAATAAACAATAAGGCTCCGAGAAGTAAAAAAGCAAAGTTTACGACTATAAGTACCAAACTAAAGGATACCATATTTTTTTGCGCATCCTTCAAGGATTTACAGGTGAGGTTTTTTTGCATCATATCTTGGTCCAGCCCGGTCATACAAATGGTAATGAATATACCGCCCAAAAAGGACTTTACAAAATGCGTCTTACCAAAGAAATCATCCACGAACAATACTTTATTATACTCTTTCAGTTCTTCTGAAGCCAAAAACTCGGCGAAGCTCCAATCTAATTTTTGATTGATGAAATAAATGGAAAATCCAACGGAAAGCAACATGAATAGGGTTTGCAACGTATCTGTCCAAACGATGGTCTTTATACCTCCTTTAAAGGTATATATCCAAATAAGTAAAATGGAAAGAACCACAGTGAGTTCAAAAGGCACGTTCCACGCGTCAAAAACAAATTGCTGCAGTACAATGGCCACCAAGAACAGACGAAAGGAGGCGCCCAGAACCCTGGATACAAAGAAAGAGATAGCCCCCACCTTGTAACTGGTAGTCCCAAAACGTTGTTTTAGATACTCATAGATAGAGGTAACGTTAAGCCTGTAGTATATGGGCATTAATATATAAGCAATTACAAAATAGCCGGCCAGATATCCAAAGACCACCTGCATATAACTGAATTGGGAGTCTTCCACCCATCCTGGAACAGAAATAAAGGTAACCCCGGACAATGAGGCGCCTATCATTCCAAAGGCCACCAAATACCACGGTGATTGCCTTCCTGCCTTGAAAAAATCATCGTTGGAATCGTTTTTGCCCGTAAAATAGGATATGAGTAATAACAGTATAAAATAGGCCCCTATCAGAAGCAGAATGTGGCTAGCGGTCATTGAAATAATTTAAAGGCAAAGTACGAAAAGTAAAAATAGTATGTAATTTTGTGGTTATGGAATTTTCATCCAAGCTTTTGGAAAACGCGGTGTATGAAATGTCGCAATTGCCCGGTATCGGTAAACGAACTGCATTGCGATTGGTATTGCATTTGTTGAAACAGCCCAATGAACGAACGGTCAATTTGTCCAGTGCGCTACTTAACCTCAAGGATTCGATAAAGTTTTGCAAGAACTGTCATAACATATCCGATGTTGTCTTGTGCGAGATTTGTGCCAATCCCAAAAGGGACAGGACCTTGGTGTGTGTCGTTGAAGATATCCGTGATGTCATGGCCTTGGAGAATACAGGGCAATACAAAGGTCTCTACCACGTTTTGGACGGTAAAATATCCCCCATGGAAGGAATAGGCCCACAAGACCTTAACATTCATTCGTTGGTGGACAAGGCAAAGCAGGGAGAAATAAAGGAACTTATTTTTGCATTGAGTTCTACTATGGAAGGCGACACCACTAACTTTTATATCTACAAGCAACTGGAGGGATTGGATATAAAAACCTCTACGATTGCCAGGGGTATTGCCGTAGGGGATGAATTAGAATATGCGGATGAGATTACTTTGGGGCGTAGTATTTTGAACCGGATTCCATTTGAAGGTTCCTTAAAAGCGAATTAATCTTTTTCCTCGGATTATGCGTTAAACCTAAAGATTGGATACTTTTTTTGATATTTTTGCAAAGTATTGGATAAAATAAGCATGTAGAATAATAATATGTCAAAGTTTGAGCTAAAATTACCTCGTATGGGGGAGAGCGTGGCGGAGGCTACCTTGACGACTTGGTTAAAAGAAGTTGGGGATTCCATAGAAATGGATGAGCCGGTTTTTGAGATAGCGACGGACAAAGTGGATTCGGAGGTACCAAGTGAGGTAGAGGGCGTTCTTCTGGAAAAACTGTTCACTGTTGACGAGATCATAAAAGTAGGGGAAACTGTTGCCATTATAGAGGTGAACGGAGAAAACCCTTCCTCAGAGACCAATATAAGTGATGCGGATGGTATCAATAAAGAATTGGAGGATGCCCAAAATGAAGCTCCGGTAGAAGCTGTAGCTATAGCGGAGGACATGATATCCGTGGCCCGAGAAACTGTGGATGCCCCTGTAAAGGATTACAGTACATCGGAACGTTTTTATTCCCCATTGGTCAAGAATATTGCCAAAGAAGAAGGTATTTCCATTGAAGAACTGGAAGCAATAAATGGTACTGGAAAAGAAGGACGGGTAACCAAGAATGATATTCTCGCCTACATTGAAAACAGAAAATCCGGGAAACAAAAAGACGTTCAAAAAATTGACCTTGAACCACAACCGGAGCCTTCAAGACCTCATACTGCAGTGCCTATTGAGAAGCATGAAGTGTCTACCGTGCAGTCCAATGGTTTGGATGAGGTCATCGAAATGTCCCGAATGGGCAAATTGATCGCCAAACATATGGTGGAGAGTGTTTCTACAGCTGCCCATGTACAGAGTTTCATAGAGGTTGATGTAACCAATATTGTAAATTGGCGTAAGAAAGTAAAAGATGCCTTTGAAAAGGCAGAGGGAGAAAAATTGACCTTCACCCCAATCTTTATAGAAGCCATTGCCAAAGCGTTAAAAAAATACCCGTTGATGAATATTTCCGTAGATGGGGAAAGAATCATCAAGAAAAAGAATATTAATATCGGTATGGCCGCGGCCCTTCCAGATGGCAACCTTATTGTCCCTGTCATCAAAAATGCGGACCAATTGAATTTGGTAGGTATGGCCAAAGTGGTCAATGACCTGGCCAATAGGGCACGTAACAATGCTTTGAAACCGGACGAGATCAAGGAAGGTACCTACACGGTTACCAATGTGGGAACTTTTGGAAGTGTTTTTGGAACCCCAATTATCAACCAACCCCAGGTAGGAATATTGGCTTTGGGGGCCATTCGAAAAGTTCCCGCCGTAATTGAAACCAATGAAGGCGATTTCATAGGAATACGCAGTAAAATGTATTTGTCCCACAGCTATGATCATAGAGTGGTGAACGGGGCTTTGGGCAGCATGTTTGCAAAAGCAGTGGCCGATTATTTGGAAAGTTGGGATGTAAACAGGGAATTATAGTTCCATCATTTAAATCATTCCTATCACCCAATCCTCATTTTTCGGTTCTATTTTTCTGTGGTTACCCTTATCTTTGATGTTTTACCAAACACCAAAGACATTTTTGAATGAAGTATTGCCTCCATAGAAATTGGAGATTTCTGTATTTTACCCTATTTACCTTCCTTTTGTTCCAAACCAGTTTTTCACAGGAAGAAACCAAGGCAAAAGGCCGAATCAAACTCTTTATCGAATGTAGTTGCGAGCGAAGCTATATTCGGCAGGAGATCAATTTTGTGGATCATGTTCGTGACCAAGGTCTGGCCAATGTAAATCTTTTTATCTATGATATTGCCAATGGGAGTGGTGGACGTACCTATAAATTAGAATTTGAAGGAGTTGGCGCATATGAAGGTACTTTGGCACAACGTTCCTATGATACCAATGTAAACATGACTGCCGATGAAGTACGCAACGGCCTGGTAGTAACTGTGAAATCGGGTCTTCTGGTATATCTCATACAGTCTGATTTGGCCGAAAAGATAGATTATAAAATAACAGCGGAAGGACTGAGCCAACAGCAGGATATCGATTTTGATGATCCCTGGAACAATTGGATTTTTGAAGTATATGGCGAAGCTGACCTGGATAGGGAAACCAGCAGGAGGGAATTTGAATATGAAGTTGGTTTTGAGAGCGACCATGTTACGGAAAATTGGCGTATAAGGACCGACCTACAGTTGAATCAGGCCAATGCCGAGTTTGAACGAGACGATGAGACCTTTACCAGTGAGCGTTTTCGTTATTCGGGTGCCGGAAGTATTGTTAGAAGTCTATCTGACCATTGGTCTGCGGGTATTTTTGGAGGTGCACGGCACGATACGTTCACCAATCTCGATTTTAGGTATTACTTCACACCTGCAATCGAGTACAATATATTCCCCTACCGAGAGGTGTTGCGTAGGGAAATTGTCTTTGCCTATAAAATTGGATATTTCCACAACGATTATATAGAACCTACTATATTCGGACAGATGCAAGAAGGCATCTTCAACCATTCCTTGGATGTACAGGTGCGTTATAGGCAGCCTTGGGGCAATATCTATTCCCGCTTAAGGGGCTCTACCTTTCTGGACGATTTTGAAAAAAATAGGATACAACTTTTTGGTAGGTTCTCCATACGGGTCTTTAAAGGTCTGGCCATAAGTTTTTCCGGGGATTTTGAAATTATCAGAGATCAGATCAACCTACCTGCCGGGGATGCCTCTATAGAGGATGTATTATTGCAGCAACGGCAAATTGCCACGGACTTTGAACTAGGGTTCGGATTTGGTTTAAGCTATACTTTTGGTTCGGCCTTCAATAATATTATCAATACCAGATTATAACTTTCATTGGGTATCTTTATAGTGAATTAGACCGGAATGAGACGTTTTCTAATACTCTGTATAGTCCTAGTAGTTTCTTGTGGGCCGAAGAAGTCCGATCAAGATGTATCCGCTTATCAAAAGATGGAATTCAAAGACAGGAACGGCCTACTTCCCTACCGTATTTTATTGCCGAAAGACTATGACAAGGATAAAGCATATCCCCTGGTATTGGTACTCCATGGGGCAGGGGAAAGAGGAAATGATAACGAGTCCCAATTGAGCTATGGTGCGGACCTATTTCTTCAAGAGGATATCCGGAAAGAATATCCGGCTATTGTTGTCTTTCCCCAATGTCCGGAGGATGGATACTGGGCGAATGTAAAAAAGGAACAGTTTCTTCTCTTCTTTACCTTTACTTTTTATCCGGATGGCGAACCTACTTCGGCCATGAAATCGCTTCAAGGATTGTTAAAAAATATTACGGAAAATTATAAAATAGATTCCAAAAGAATGTTTGTGGGCGGACTATCTATGGGCGGTATGGGAACATTGGAGCTGGTACGAAGAAATCCCGGGACATTTGCCGCAGCCTTCGCCATTTGTGGCGGCGCCCATCCAGATACCGCTCCCCAACTAGTAGGTACACCCCTGTGGCTTTTTCACGGAGATTCCGACATGGTAGTGGACTATGAACATTCCCAAAAAATGGCCGCCGCTTTAAAAAAGGTGGGGGGAGAGGTCAAATTTACTACCTATGAAGATGTAAACCACAACAGCTGGGAAAATGCCTTTGTGGAACCCGAGCTTTTGCCATGGCTGTTCTCACATTCTTTGGAATAAATTTTTAGTAATTTATCTTCATGGGAAAATCTATGGCTATCTTTGCCAAATATGGAATTAAAACTCACAAAACCCATTTGTTTTTTTGATTTGGAGACCACGGGCACCAATGTGGCGAAGGACAGGATAGTGGAAATTTCCATTTTGAAAGTACATCCCAATGGGAACAAGGAAAGTAGAACTTGGTTGGTAAATCCCGAAATGAAGATTCCCGAGGAAGTTATTGCCGTTCATGGTATTTCCAACGAAAAAGTGGCCAATGAGCCTACGTTCAAAGAGCTCTCCAAAGAGATCTATAGTATGATCAAGGACAGTGATTTGGGCGGATTCAACTCCAATCGTTTCGATATTCCCTTGTTGGCCGAGGAGATGCTCAGGGCCGAAATAGATTTTGATATGAAAAATATGGTTTCGGTAGATGTACAGACCATTTTCCATAAAATGGAAAAACGGACTTTGGCCGCTGCCTATAAGTTTTATTGTGATAAGGAATTGACCGATGCCCATAGTGCCGAGGCGGATACCCAAGCCACCTATGAAGTCCTACTGTCACAATTGGAGCGTTACCCGGAATTGGAGAATGATGTGAAGAAATTGGCAGAGTTCTCCACACATAAAAAGATGGTGGACTTTGCAGGATTCATTGCTTTGGATGACAATGGAGAGGAGGTCTTTTCTTTTGGAAAACACAGAGGTAAAAAAGTATTGGATGTTTTGGAACAGGAACCAGGTTATTTCGGATGGATTCAGAATGCAGATTTTCCCTTATATACCAAAAAAGTACTGACGGGCATACGACTTAAAAGCCTTAATTCCAAGTTGGGATAAAGTAGCAATGTACTGTACGCAGTGAAAGAAATTCAGCAATATAAATTTACAAACTTCCATACTTTTTGAACTTTCGTCCATTGACTTAATAACTCAGTAACTCTCAATAACCTATTAAATCAATAACTCTGATAACTCAGTAAACAACAAAACCTGATCCCAATGAAACTCATCTGTATAGGTAGAAACTACACGGAGCATATCCGGGAGCTGGCCAATGAAAAACCTGAATCTCCAGTACTATTTATTAAACCGGATTCGGCCATACTGCCCAAGGAGCAGGATTTTTACATACCGGACTTTTCCAATGATGTACATTATGAGGTTGAAGTATTGGTGAAGATCAAGAAGGTTGGAAAGCATATCCATAAGAAATTTGCACATACCTACTATGATGAAATAGGTCTGGGAATTGATTTCACGGCTAGGGACTTACAAGCCCGGTTAAAGGAAAAAGGATTACCTTGGGAAAAAGCCAAGGGCTTTGATGGGGCTGCCGTCATTGGCGAGTGGCTGCCGAAGGCCAAATTTAAAGATTTGGATGAACTGAGTTTTTCACTTTTCAAAAATGGGGAGGAAGTACAAAAGGGAAATACGGCGTTGATGCTTTGGAAGATAGATGAACTTATTTCGTATGCATCCGAGTTTTTTATGCTGAAAAAAGGGGATGTAATTTTTACAGGTACTCCGGCCGGTGTTGGAAGAATTCAGGCAAATGACTATCTTTCGGGAGTATTGGAGGGGCAGGAACTATTTTCCGTAAAAATTAAGTAGATGATTTACAACCTAGATAAAATCAATGAAATGGCCGAAGGTGATGAAGATTTCATCAATTCCGTCATTTCAGTATTTTTGGACGAAGTGCCCCAGGATTTGGAAGCTTTACAAAGTGCCTTGAAACAAGGAAACTATGACCAGGTGTACAAATTGGCCCATAAAATAAAGCCCAATGTAGACCTCTTGGGTATGGAACAGACGAGGGCCGCTGCCTTGGAAATAGAGACCTTAGGAAAGAAAGAAGCTAATATGGCTGAGATCGAGAGAATCTTTCCCTCTCTTAAAAAGGATATCGATCAGGTAGTCTCCGAGCTTAAAAAAGACTTTGGTCTATAATGCTTGCCGAAATCATTACCATTGGCGATGAGATTCTCATTGGCCAAATAGTAGATACCAATTCGGCTTTCATAGCCAAGGAACTGAACAAAATTGGGGTTTCCGTTTTCCAGATAACTTCGGTTCAGGACGATAACGACCACATCATAAAAGCACTAGGGGAGGCCGAGGAAAGAGCAAATGTTGTTATTGTCACTGGTGGATTGGGTCCAACTAAAGATGATGTCACCAAGAAAGCCTTTTGCGAATTTTTCCAGGATACTTTGGTCAAGGACACGAAGGTTTTGGCCTATATTGAACATTTATTCGCCAAATATATTTCCACTCCCATTTCGGATATCAATAGACAGCAGGCCTGGGTGCCTTCCAAAGCCATGGTATTACATAATGCCCACGGAACTGCTCCAGGGATGTGGATGCAATCCAATGAGGTATCCTTTATTTCACTTCCGGGAGTTCCCTTTGAGATGAAAAATTTAATGGTGAACGAGGTAATCCCAAAAATCGTAGAAAAGTTCAAGCGTCCCTATATCATTCATAAAACTTTGGTAACCTATGGTCTGGGGGAAAGTGCAATTGCCGAGAAAATTGAATCTTGGGAAGAAAATCTCCCGTCCTTTATCAAAATGGCTTATTTACCCAACCTAGGGAAAGTCCGATTGCGATTAACCGCCAAAGGGACAAATAAGAAAGTTCTGGAAGATGCCATTGAGCAGGCATCCCAGGAACTATATCCTTTGATCGGAGATATTCTATACGGCACCGAGGATGAAGAGACCCTAGAGGAGGTAGTTGCCAAATTATTGACCCAAAAGGAGCTGACATTAGCCACCGCCGAAAGCTTTACCGGGGGAAAGATTGCCCAACAATTGACCAGTATACCTGGAGCCTCGGCCTATTTTAAGGGAAGTGTGGTGAGCTATGCCACGGAAACCAAGATGGATGTACTTGGGGTACCCCTGGATAGTATAGACAAACACTCAGTAGTAAGCGGTGAAGTCGCTAAAATCATGGCCGAAAACGTAAAACACTTGCTTAAGGCTAATTTTGCTATTGCTACTACCGGAAATGCCGGTCCCACAAAAGGGGATTCGGATGAGGAGATCGGGACGGTATATATTGCCATAGCCACCCCAGAGCATGTTTTTGCGGAAAAATTCAATATGGGGAATCATAGGGAACGTATCGTTCAAAAGTCTGTCCATAAGGCACTTGAATTGCTTCAGAAAGAAATTTTAAAAATCTGAACTAAATTTTGTCCGTACCGTAAAAAAGATATAAATTTGCACCCTGTTTAAAGAAAATCCAGCGCAATGTCAAAAGTTTGTGAAATTACGGGTAAAAGGGCAATGTTCGGAAACAACGTTTCGTTTTCCATCAACAAGACGCGAAGAAGGTTCAACGTAAACCTTTCCAAAAAGCGTTTCTATATCCCTGAGGAAGACCGTTGGGTTACCTTGAAGGTTTCGGCCAAGGCTTTGAAGACTATCAACAAAAAAGGGATTTCCGCTGTTTTAAAGGAAGCTAAGGCGCAAGGATTTATAAAGTAAGACAATGGCAAAGAAGGGAAATAGGGTACAGGTAATCTTAGAGTGTACGGAGCACAAGAATTCAGGTGTTCCAGGTACCTCAAGGTACATCACAACAAAAAATAAGAAGAACACTCCAGAGCGGATAGAAATCAAAAAATACAATCCAATCCTAAGGAAGGTTACAGTTCATAAAGAAATTAAGTAAATTTCCGCAAAACGGAAGAGAAGATACAATACGAGTCATGGCAAAGAAAACGGTAGCAACTTTACAATCCAGTTCTAAAAGATTGACCAAAGCAATAAAAATGGTAAAATCACCTAAATCCGGGGCCTATACTTTTGTGGAATCCGTTATGCCACCGGAAATGGTAAATGAATGGATTGCGAAAAAGTAACGAAATTTCCAAACATATAAAGAAGCCGTCCGCAAATTTGCGGACGGCTTTTTTTATGACCAACACCAAACTTCAAATGGTCGAGTGCATTGTAATTTGATGGTAAAGACCGTTACCTTCCTTCCGATAGTATCAATTTTCCGACCTAGGATTTGTTTTGGTCTGTCCTAGTACCTAACTTAAAACCTCTCCAACAGGTGGTTTCTTACCTTTAACCAAAGACTTTCCCTTGGGTTTACGCCATTTACTTTCATATCTTTGACAAAAGCATTTTATAGGACATATGAGCTTATTCAAAAACATATTTTCTGCCAAGAAAAAGGAAACGCTGGACAAGGGACTGGAAAAGACCAAGACGAATTTTTTCTCAAAATTGAGCAAGGCCGTTGCCGGTAAATCCAAGGTAGATGATGATGTATTGGACAATCTGGAAGAGGTTTTGGTGACTTCCGATGTTGGCGTGGATACCACCCTAAAAGTCATTGAGCGTATTGAGGCCAGGGTGGCCAGGGATAAATATATGGGGACCGATGAACTGAATACTATTCTTAGGGAAGAGATTGCCGACCTACTTTCCGAGACCCATACCGGGGAAGAAACGGAATACAGCATCCCCATGGACAAAAGACCGTATGTTATCATGGTCGTTGGGGTCAATGGTGTAGGCAAGACCACCACCATAGGAAAATTGGCCTACCAGTTTAAAAAGCAGGGATTAAAAGTAGTATTGGGTGCGGCCGATACCTTTCGAGCCGCGGCCATAGACCAGCTGCAGGTTTGGGCGGATAGGGTAGATGTACCCATAGTAAAACAAAAAATGGGCAGTGATCCTGCTTCCGTAGCTTTTGATACCTTAAGTTCCGCGGTTTCACAAGGAGCCGATGTGGTCATAATAGATACCGCCGGCCGCTTGCACAATAAAGTGAATTTAATGAACGAACTGACCAAGGTGAAAAAAGTAATGCAAAAAGTGGTGGACGATACCCCGCATGAAGTTTTATTGGTATTGGATGGTTCCACAGGACAGAATGCCTTTGAACAGGCTAAACAATTCACCAAAGCTACCGAGGTAACTGCGTTGGCGGTCACTAAGTTGGATGGAACCGCCAAGGGAGGTGTAGTTATCGGTATTTCAGATCAATTTCAAATTCCCGTTAAGTATATTGGTGTAGGTGAGGGGATGGAAGATCTTCAGGTTTTTAACAAGTACGAATTCGTGGATTCCTTTTTTAAGATTTAGGTGGGGAAGAAATAATTGAAGCATGGAATTTCCAGGTTGATATGCAGGGTCTTTGAATATAAGTAATCATATAACTACAGGACAATTTTAGTGGGATATGAATATAAAAGGAATTTGGGCAAAATGGAAACAGCTTCATGTATAAGGCCTATATTCTGGACATATCAAAAAAGCTATGGGCGGCGGTTACGGATCTGATTCCGATAGTTGTAGTGGTCGTTTTTTTTCAAACCGTTGTTATTCAACAGCCCTTCCCCGAAATTGGTGAAGTTATTATAGGCATTCTGTTCGTTATCATCGGGTTAATGCTTTTTATTGAAGGGTTGGAAATCGGATTGTTTCCTATCGGGGAGGCCATGGCATATGCCTTGGCCAAGAAGGGAAGTCTTTTTTGGTTGTTAATTTTTTCCTTTGCCCTTGGCTTTTCTACCACCATAGCCGAACCGGCGCTGATAGCAGTGGCCAAGGAAGCCTCAATAATATCCTCGGACGCCGGGTTGATCGAGAATAATCAAAATACCATGAAAACCTACGCCTTTGGCCTGCGTTTGGCAGTTGCCTTTTCTGTGGGTCTGGCCATTGTTATTGGCGTATTGCGTATTCTTAAGGGTTGGCCCTTATATTACCTGATTATAGGGGGCTATGTGCTGGTGATGTTAATGACCATTATTGCCCCTGAGGAAATCATCGGTCTGGCGTATGATGCAGGTGGGGTCACCACGTCTACCATAACCGTACCATTGGTCACGGCCTTGGGTGTTGGTCTGGCCACCGTTATTAAAGGTAGGAGCCCCTTATTGGATGGTTTTGGCCTTATTGCCTTTGCATCACTTTTGCCTATGGTTTTTGTTATGGCGTATGGATTATTTTGGTTTTAGCTAAAACGTAGCCTATGTTCGATTTTATGATGGAATTTGTATGGATCCTTATATATACCCTTAGGGACGTACTGCCTATTATAGCATTGATCGTTTTCTTTCAATGGTTCGTCTTAAAGCAACCAATACCCCATTTGAAGAAAGTTGTGTTGGGAGGGGTTTATGTGGTACTAGGACTCGCTTTGTTCCTTATGGGATTGGAAAAGGCCCTTTTTCCTTTAGGGAAAATTATGGCGACCCAACTGTCCGATCCCGCTTTTATTGAGGCAAGCGGAAATGCGTTGACCGATTGGAAATCGTATTATTGGATTTATATTTTTGCCGCGCTGATCGGGTTCTCAACAACCATTGCCGAGCCATCCCTTATAGCTGTGGCCATTAAGGCCGGCGAAGTTTCCGCCGGGACCATCAGCCCTTGGGGACTACGGATTACCGTGGCTATAGGCGTTGCCTTTGCCCTGGCTCTGGGGACATTTCGAATAGTAACCGGAACACCCTTGTTCATTTATATTATGATAGGGTATATGGTCGTAATTGTCCAGACTATTTTTGCGCCCAAACGACTTATTGCGTTAGCCTATGACTCCGGAGGGGTCACCACTTCCACGGTTACAGTGCCCTTGGTGGCCGCACTTGGATTAGGATTATCCACTGCGGTACCCGGTAGGAATCCCGCTGTGGACGGATTTGGCCTTATCGCTTTTGCCAGCTTGTTCCCCATAATAACCGTATTGGGCTATGCCCAGTTTATGAGCCTAAAAAATAGAGTATTAAAAATTAAAATGGAGAAAGATGCAGTTTAAATTGATTATGGCCTTTGTTAAACCCAATATCTGTGATGATGTTGTGGATGCTATGAAAGAGGCCGGAGCTACCGGAGCTACCATTATCCCGGCCAGAGGTACGGGAATTCATGAAGCGAAGTCCTTTTTTGGACTTAGTATCGAGGATAAGACGGATATCATCGTGTTTCTGGTAGAGGAACACGTGGTGGAAAATCTTCTAAAGGTTATCCGGGAGGCCGGAAAATTCGACAAACCCGGAACGGGGATCGCCTTTGTTTTACCGGTAGAACACATTGCCGGTTTGGAAAGTCAGATGAAGAAGTTTAAAGATCAGGCGAGGGACAAGTATTTTTAAGACATTCCGTAATTTAGGGAAATACGGATTAAGTATAAACTAGAGCAAACATGGATACAAAAAGAGGATTTCAAGGGGCCAAGGACGTCATGACCAAAAGAGTGGTCTTAATAGACGGGATGGCCACGGCCAAGGAGGCCGTTGATGTCATGCGCAAAGAAGGTGTTGAAGCCTTGATCGTTAAAAAGCGTCACCCGCAGGATGCCTATGGCATTGTGGTGATACACGATTTGATCAAAGGCGTCATCATTCCCGACAAAACTTCCGAGGAAGTAAACGTATTCGAGATCATGACCAAACCGGTCATCAGTGTTCCGGCCGATATGGAGGTGCGCTATGTGGCCAGTCTGTTGATGAAAGTCGGGTTCCGGATGGCCCCGGTGGAGGAAAATGGGGAATATATCGGGATGGTCTCTATTTCGGATCTGATATTGGATAATTTACTTTTCTAGCACTACTAAAGGCTGAAAAGTCACTTAATGTCTAAAGAAATTATTGTGTCCGAGGACCCCTTATTTCGGATATTTTGTATCCATTATTTTCTTTTTATTGTTTTGGTCATTGTTAATCACAACTGCGGTTTAATACATTCACAGAATCTCAATGAAACAAAAACATTCCTAAAACCTAAGCCCGATGACTATGGCCAGCGAATATGACCAAATTACCGCATTCCATTACTCAGCTTTTCGACCTTCGTTACACTTACCGATTTTAAAGGAATGTTTGGAAGAAGGCGTACAGCATTCCTTTGGGTTGGACGTGGGGTGTGGAACGGGACAATCTTCCATTGCATTGACCCATTTTTGCAAAAAGGTGATGGGGATTGAACCGAGCAGAGAAATGTTGGAAAAATCAATTCAACACCCCAGGATAACCTATAGCTACTATAATGGACAAGATTTCAACTTTTCGGATGACTGCTTTGACCTTATTGGTTTTGCCGGTTCCTTGTATTATGGAAAATCCCAACAATTGCTGGATGAGGTTATAAGAGTGGGCAAGAACAATTCCCGGACAATCATTTATGATTTTGAATTATCCTTGGATACTATACTTAAAAGGCTAAATTTAGAACCTTCGCTTGAACAAGATTCACATTACGATCACGAAGTGAACTTCAACGGTTTAAATCAAGAACATATAAAATTGGAAAAGGAGTTCAAAGGGAATTTGCAATTGGAAATTTCCATATCAAATATTTCACACCTATTGTTGTCTTCCAAAGACAATTACAACTTGCTATTGGAATCTTTTGGAAAAGACGATCTTTACCAGACGGTTTTAAAAGAACTTCGTTCAAGGATGAATTCGGAAAATATAGTTATCGGCGCAAAGACCTATTCAACGGTGTATCGCATCAAAAAATAGGTATTAAAAATGTTGATATTCAAAAGGAAAAAGCTTATCCTACTGTGCAAAACCATAGGTGAAACTATATGTAACTTGGCTATCAAGGAATTTTACCGCACCGAAGTAATCCAAAACAAGGGAATTAAGAATTGAGAAAAGTATGGGAGAAATTCCCGTTGGCGAAGGTTCACATGACAAGTACAGAAATTAAAGATAATGGTAAAAAATATCGCAGCTAATAAAAGGATTGATCTTCTTTGCAACTGTAGGCAGGTTCAATAATTTAACCTTTATCCGTATACTAAAATCAGAAATATGAATAGACTAGTTTTAATACTTTTTATGGGCCTTGTGCTTTCTTGTCAGGAGAAAAAGAGTTCCGAAAGAGCTCAAGAAGATACTCAAATAAGTACTCGGGACTCCTTGACACGTGAACTGAATCAAATTCATGAAGCCGGATTTATCAACGGCTTTGGGGTTGCCCTGGTGAATCAAGACGGGATTTTATATGAAGCAGGAATAGGATTCTCTGATATGGAAGGCAAAAGGGCATATACCGAAAACACGATTCAAAATATTGGCTCGGTCTCCAAAACATTAATTGGAATAGCACTTCTAAAGGCACAAGAAATGGGAAAATTGAATTTGGACGACCCTATAAATCAATACCTTCCCTTTAAGGTGAACAATCCAAATTACCCTAAACTGCCCCTTACGATACGGCATTTAGCAACACATACATCTACTATTTTGGATACGGATTTTTACAACGCCAAAGCTTATGTGCTTAAGGATGAACAGGAGAAATCGAATCCGGATTCTGTAAAATTGAATGAGAATTTCAACGCTCCGGACTCTCATATGCCTATGATCGACTTTCTGGAAAAAGTACTTTCCAAGAAGGGAGAATGGTATGGGAAGGATGGGTTTTCCCAAAACAAGCCCGGAGAAATTTATGAGTATTCCAATGTTGGGGCCACTTTGGCCGGCGCAATTTTGGAAATCGCCGTTCAAAAACCGTACAGCGAATTCACCAAAGCACATATTTTGGAACCCTTGGGAATGTCGTCCTCCGGGTGGGCCTTTGAAAACATCGATTTGACCCAACATTCCAAACTTTATTCCGATCCAAAAACCGAAATTCCATGGTATTCCCTGATAACGTATCCCGATGGAGGATTAATAACAAGCAGTAATAATTTAGGAATTTATCTTTCTGAATTGATTAAGGGTCACTCTGGCGGGGGAACTTTGTTGCAAAAAGAGAGTTACGATGAACTCTTTAGGGAGCAATTGCCAGCGGGCAGTTTTCCGGAACGGGACGAAGAGGATGACTATGATGATGAGTACAATACGGGAATCTTTATGGGATTTACGCCAAGAGGTTACATTGGCCATACGGGTGGGGATCCCGGGATCGCAACCTATATGTTCTTTAATCCGGAGACAAAAATTGGACGAATTTTAATAATCAATACTTCCGTTTCCAATTCCGGTGGTGTAGATGAGTTTTATTCCATCTGGAATACACTGGGGAAATACGAGAACAAATTGAAGTAACAAAAGCTAGCTAGTAGCAACCTAGGTCAATTGGAATTTTACCGATTCGGATTTATTTACCTGATATTCAAAGAAAACCGATGAAAGGGTTATCTTGTACTAGGATGCATTTGGTTTAAAACTTTGAACCTATTAAAATCAAAACCTTTGAAAACATATATTGGACCAACGGACGAATCGCAAAAGGAATTCTATCTACAGTTTAAAGGAAAGGGTCCCATAACAATGCTGAATCTAGTGAAGTTTAAGCCTATCGCCGAGTATTCTGGAACAGGGATGCCGCAGGCAAAGGAAAGGATTTCCGGAAAGGAAGCCTATGCCAAGTATTTGGAATTGACCCTTCCAGTAATGAAGAAAGCTGGCGGTAACATTAAGTTTTATGGCAGCTGTGGAGATTTCTTGATAGGTCCGGAAAATAAAGGTTGGGACGCCGTATTGTTAGTTGAATATGAATCTGTTGATGTTTTCGTAGCGTTTGCCCAAAGTGAGGCCTATCTTAAAAATGCCGGGCATAGGACCGCCTCACTCGAAGATTCCAGATTACTTCCAATAGTAGCATCGGAACTATAATTCAGTTGTTATCTTAGTGGTCTACGGTCATCTTAAAAAAGAAGTCCATATGAAACAAATGCAATGGTTTAATGAACCGGAGGAGTGGAACGTTGATGAAAACGATTCGCTTTCCATGTATGTGACCCCTTATACGGACTTCTGGAGAATCACCCATTATGGATTTACGGTGGATGATGGTCTCTTCTACCATTGCACACTTGGCGGGGAGTTTCAATTGAACGTTAAATTAACGGGAGAATACAGAAATAGGTTTGACCAAATGGGTTTAATGATTCGTAAAGATGAAAAAAACTGGATTAAAACCGGAGTGGAATATGTGGATAAAAAAATGCATGTAAGTGCCGTGGTCACATTCGAAAAAAGCGATTGGAGTGTGGTAGAACTGCCACATAATCCTCAGTCCATCTGGCTAAAGGTTATCCGACGTTTGGATGCAGTGGAAATATATTATTCCCTGGACAACAAGGGTTTTAAAATGCTTAGATTGGCCTATTTTCCTGATAATACCCCCGTTATGGTCGGGCTGACTGCAGCCGCACCGGATGGTGATGGGTTTAAGGCAGTATTTGAGGATTTTAAGATTAGACATTTGCCTGACGTACGAAGGAAAAAATGGCTCGAGGATAACAAACCTGATTAACGGATTACCGGGCACTTTAATCCAAATATTGAAGTTCACCCAACGAAATACACAAATGGCCCGTATGAGAAAAACAAAATACAAAGCTTTTGTACAATATTTGGCAGTTATAGTATCAACAGGGATATTGTTATCCTGTCAATCGGAAAAGGTTGAACTTCCGCCTCCGAATATTGTATGGATTACCTCGGAGGATAACTCCAAGCATTATCTTAAACTTTTTGATGAAAATGGGGTATCCACTCCAAACATTGAATCATTGGCCGAGCAAGGGTTGGTCTTTACCAGGGCTTTTTCCAATGCTCCGGTATGTAGCGTAGCCCGATCCACTCTAATTTCCGGATGTTACAGCCCTCGGATAGGGACGCAATTCCACAGAAAATATATTCCTGTTCCTATGCCGGATTCGCTGCAAATGTTCCCCTCATACCTACGCGAAGCGGGCTACTTTACTTCCAATAACCAAAAAAAGGATTATAACATTATTGAGGGAGAAGGAGTATGGGACGAATCCTCCGAAGAGGCCACCTGGCGGCATAGAGCGGGTGACCAGCCATTTTTCCACGTGTTTAATATCGGGGTCTCCCACGAGTCCGGTTTGCACTTTTCTTCCCAGGAAATGGACTCCATTGTTACAGAAACAGGGGAGAATACATTTGAAGTTCAACCCAATCATCCGCAAACCCGAACTTTTAAATATACCAACGCCTATTATCGGGATAAGATCCGTACCATGGATAGCAAAGTGGGCGAAGTAGTAGATCAATTGAGAAAGGATGGATTAATGGAGAATACCTTTATCTTTTACTTTGGTGATCATGGCGGGGTTTTGCCGGGCAGTAAGGGATATCTGTACGAAACCGGCCTGCATATACCGCTGGTTGTCCGTATTCCCGAAAACTATAGACATCTGGTGAATTTCTCGACGCAAAGCACAGTTAAGGGCTTTGTTAGTTTTGTAGATTTTGCACCTACTGTATTGAATCTTGCGGGGATTACCATTCCCAAAGAAATGGACGGAAAACCATTTTTGGGTCCAAAACTCACTCCTGACGAACTGAATGCGCGAGACATAACTTTTAGCTATGCGGACCGGTTTGATGAAAAATATGATATGGTCCGTGCGGTCCGCAAAGGAAAATACAAGTATATCCGAAGCTATACGCCCTTTAACCCAGATGGATTAATGAATAACTACCGTTACAAACAATTGGCCTACCAGGAATGGCAAGCAATGTATGCCATGGGAGACTTGAACGAAATACAATCCGCCTTTTTTGAACCCCGGCAACCCGAACTGTTGTTCGACGTGGAAGCCGACCCCTTTGAGACCGTAAACCTTGCCGATCAGCCTGGTTATGAGGATATACGCGCTGATATGCACCTAACGTTGAATACATGGGTAAAAGGAATGCCAGATCTTTCCTTTTTTCCAGAACATTACCTGATAGAGCAAGCCTTTATCGATCCTGTAGTCTTTGGAAAGGAGCAACATGAAAAAATTAAGCACTATGCGGATATTTCCAATCTTTCCCTTTTACCTTTCAAGGAAGCCAAAGATCAGTTGATAGCCAGTCTTCAATCCTCCGATCCGTGGGAGCGATACTGGGCAATTAGTGTATGTAGTAGCTTTCGGGAGAGGGCAAAGGCATTGGAGGCACAAATAAGTGAATTGGCCTTAAGCGATTTGGAATTGATCAATCGGGTGCGGGCGGCTGAGTTCCTTGGAATTGTTCAAGCGGCCAATCCTTCGGAAATCATGTCAAAAGCGCTTTATGAGAGTAAAAAACCGAGTGAGGCATTGCTCATACTAAACTCGATTGTTTTAATGCAATCCACCAACTCGGCTTATACATTTGATTTGGACAGGGATAAAATAGCGACTTTGGTTGCGGAAGACGCTCAGGTGAAAAGGCGTTTGGATTATTTAATCCCATAGGAACAACTAGAAAAGCCAAGGAGGTTGATTTGCTTGCGAAAGCACTAATCCGTATAGTTGTGATCCGTGGTCAAATGGGACAATAGCTGCCAATCCTCGGTATCTTTTTTATAAATTCGGGTATATTTGATCCAGAAGGGATTTTTGTTTTTTCTACTTATGGTTGTTTTCCCCTTTATTATGGCAATACCATTACCAAGGGTCACGTTTTGAGCGTTGACCACTCTGGAAATATAGGTCCCTTCCTCGGAGGCCTTTTTTACATCGCTCAACCATTGCTGTTTATTCTGTGCATCTCCTGAACCATGGGTGAAAACAAAGTTTTCGGCATAGGCCTTCTCCAGAAAGTTTATATCGCCATTTGCCACCGCATTTTCAATAGCCGTTTCAAAGGCCATTATCTCTCTTTCTCCATCGGAAACTACAGGTTGGGCTTGGCTCCATAGGGGGAGAACCAATAAAAATGCGAGTAAACACTTCATGGGATTAAATGTAACAATTATTCAAACAGCATGCATAAACTAAATTGTTAATTGATCAAAGCTTCGTTCAATTTCCACAGGGAATCTAATGTTTCATTAGCCTTTGTCCGTCAGGGATCTAAATTAATGGACTTTTTAGTCAATAGAAATCCGTTGTAGGGATACCGTTAGGTTGTGGCCACCTTAAAAATTGAAGAAATCGCTCTAAAATAAACTTGTTCCAAGACCTTGTTGTACTTTTGCACCTGCCCGGAAGTAAGGGACAAAGTTATGCGCACGAAATCCATTAAAAAGAACAGGATAAATGTGGTCACTTTGGGTTGTAGCAAAAATGTCTACGATTCAGAAGTCCTTATGGGGCAATTGCGTGCCAATGATAAGGAAGTGGTCCATGAGGAGGAAGGCAATGTGGTGGTTATCAATACCTGTGGGTTTATTGCCAATGCCAAGGAAGAAAGTGTAAACACCATTCTGGAATACGTACAGAAAAAAGAGGAGGGGCAAGTCGACAAGGTTTTTGTTACTGGATGTCTGAGTGAACGATACAAACCTGATTTACAAAAGGAAATTCCGAATGTGGACGAATATTTTGGAACCAGTGACCTTCCCAATCTGCTCAAAGCTCTAGGTGCAGACTACAAACATGAGCTGATCGGGGAGCGTCTGACCACCACTCCAAAGAACTATGCTTATCTAAAAATCGCCGAAGGGTGTGACCGACCTTGTTCGTTCTGTGCCATTCCCCTAATGCGGGGTAAGCACAAAAGCAAACCTATTGAGGAATTGCTGGCCGAGGCGGAAAAATTAGCAGCCAAAGGTGTAAAGGAATTGATTCTGATAGCGCAAGATCTTACCTACTATGGTCTGGATTTGTACAAAAAACGAAATCTGGCCGAATTGCTTCAAAAGTTAGCTAAGGTAGAAGGCATCGAATGGATACGGCTGCACTATGCCTTCCCTACCGGATTTCCGATGGATGTTTTAAAGGTTATGCGACAGGAACCTAAAATCTGCAACTACATTGATATTCCCTTACAGCATATTTCCGACGCTATATTAAAGAGTATGCGCCGGGGTACCACGCAAACAAAGACCACAAAATTGCTTCAGGATTTTAGGGCGGCCGTTCCGGAAATGGCTATTAGAACCACCTTGATCGTTGGGTACCCGGGAGAAACTGAAGAAGATTTCTTGATCCTTAAGAATTGGGTGAAGGAAATGCGCTTTGAGCGTCTAGGTTGTTTTACCTATAGCCATGAGGAAAATACCCATGCCTATAATTTGGTCGATGATGTGCCTGAAGGGGTAAAGCAGCAACGTGCCAACGAAATTATGGAAATCCAATCCCAAATATCCTGGGAACTGAATCAGCGAAAAATAGGAAAGACGTTCCGATGTATTATTGATCGAAAAGAAGGCAATTATTTTGTTGGACGAACCGAATTTGATTCCCCGGACGTGGATAATGAGGTTCTTATCGATGCTACCAAACACTATGTAAAGGTTGGTGATTTTATAAACATTCGGATTACGGAAGCAGCCGATTTTGATCTATACGGCGAGCCTGTTTAATTGCTGTCCTGGGTTCCCCGAAAGAATAACATATCGAGACAGTATAGTAAAGTGCCAAATTCCAAATCTATCGTCTAGTATCTAAAACCGAACAGGGGTTGGAAGGACACGGCATGCTTTGCAAGAGGACTCAAATGGATAGAGTTTTGATTTATTCCTTATTTTAGTGCAGACCAACGCGATAATCACTTTTCCCATTTTGAAAAACAATAGATTTATGAAAGCCAACTTGCAATTTGCCCTTCTTGGATTGCTTCAATGTGTTTCCTGTCAGGAAAGCCATAATTTCTCAATTGAGATTTTAGATGATGAGGCACTCAGTCTTATTGATCCAAACACTGAAATAGAAGTAATCGGAAGTGGGTTCGAATGGACGGAGGGTCCTTTATGGATCGATTCGGGGAGCTATCTGCTCTTTTCGGACATTCCGAATAATACGGTTTTCAAAATTGATGAGGCCGGTGATTTGACTACATATTTAAAACCTTCCGGCTATTTGGGTGAGGCTTTCGATGGAAAGGAGCCCGGTTCCAATGGATTACTTTTAGATCCCACGGGGAGATTGGTTCTCATGCAACATGGAGAACGAAGGGTGGCCCGAATGAAGACCTCATTGGATGCACCCAATCCCGATTACGAGGCTGTTGTGGATAACTATCAAGGTAAACGTTTCAATAGTCCCAACGATGGGGTTTTTGATAGCCGGGGCAATCTTTATTTTACGGATCCACCCTATGGACTCCCCAAGCAAATGGAGGACCCGAACAAGGAGCTCGATTTTCAAGGGGTGTACTGCCTAAATACGTCGGGTGAACTCATTTTGGTAGATCAATTGACCCGACCCAATGGCATAGCTTTGTCCCCGGATGAGTCTAAGCTGTTTGTGGCTGTTTCAGATCCGGAAAGTGCGGTTTGGTATCAATATGATCTTACAGCTCCGGGAATGGTAAAGGACAAGAGGATATTTTATGATACCACTTCGTTAATTGGCCAAGAGGGTCAACAAGGATTACCGGATGGTATGAAAATGCATAGTAAAGGATATCTTTTTGCCACAGGCCCTGGAGGCATATGGATATTCAATATTTCGGGAAAAGCTATTGCACGGATTCATACCGGCCAAGCTACGGCCAATTGCGAATTTACCACCGATGAAAAGACACTTTTTATGGCTGCGGATGACTATATGTTGAAAGTATCCTTAAAATAGACTTTGTCCGATTGATCCATGAAAAGCTTTGGATTTCATCGAATAGTTTTCCATGGCTATAGAAGCATGTCAAGGTAAATAGCAAAATAATTGTATACCCTTATACCATGATCTACTTTTTGAAGTGATTCGCTACAATTATTCGGATTGCTGTAAAAAGGCCAACAAATCCGCCATTTCTTGGGTATCCATGCTATTTTCCAAGCCCTCGTACATCATTGAGCTTCCTGTAGAGGAAAAACGGTCAATATCATTTTTGCCGATTATTTTTTCCGTGCCTCCTACCATACGCAGACCTATTTCAGAATCGGTTTCATTGGTAACGATTCCTGTATAAATAGTGCCGTCCTTGGTTTGTACTTGATGGTTTAGATATTTGGTATCCACAGCGGCATTGGGATCTAAAATGTCGTAAAGCAGGGACTCCTTACTTTTGCGGTTGATTTCGGTCAACACAGGTCCCACATCATTTCCTAGCTCCCCATACCTATGGCATTGGGCACAGACATTTTGGAACACCTCCCTGCCTTTTTCGGACTTGCCTTGCAACTCCAATGACGGGCGCATAGCTTCAATAGCCTCCTTTCGTTGTACTACTCCGGCGTCCGAGAATAAGAATTCCGCTCTTTTCCGAATACCTTCATCATTCGAAAAAAGAAGGGTTCTCCGTCTTTCCAAATCCAAGTTGAACTCTCCCAAGCCTACCTTTTTATTTTCCATTGCCGTAAGGAGGGCATCATGGTGTGAGGATTTATACAAAAGGATATTCGTAGCATGTTTACGTGCCTGTGGCCCCAAGGTAGGCCAAAGCTCAATGAGTCGGGATGCTATATTCACGTCATTGGAACGCCAAAATTGGGACAGCGCCTCTTCTTGAAGTTGTAAGGGTTGTTTGTTGTCCAATAAGCGGTACAATAGAGCTTCACGGCTCTTAAAATCATCCAGTCCCACTAATTTTAAACGTTTCAGACGTTCTTCTACGGGAAGCTTTTTGTCAAAAAGGGATTGAGATGCTTGCTCAATAAGATTTTCAATTTTGGACGAGGCCGGCAAGGCTAGAATTTGCCGAAATTCTCCCGTGGCCTGTATTCTGGCAAAATCGGACCCCTCCTCCAAGGCTTCCAAATTTTCCACCAATCGACGGTTTCCCCTCGAGTTTATCAAGTCCGGGTTTCCTTTTTTCCAACCTCGGGACAGTGCCTTTATCAATTTGGTTTGTGTCTCAGGGGCGATTCCATCTTTTTGTAAGGCGAATAGAATATCGGCGGTCCTTTCCTTTTTTTCAGTTTTTCCGATCAATTCCGTTAATATTTCCAGTACTCTAATCTCCCTGGACTTAGAAGATGATGATCCCATGGATAATCTATTCTGAACAAAGTCTAAGGCTTGCCGTTCAAGGGCACTTGCGATGGACAAGGTAACCCACTGATCTCTATCAGGCTGACCTAGTTGGGTTGAAAGGACTCGGGCAATTGTATCCTTTTTCATATTGTAGTTCTCCTCTTGGAGCGTACTTAAAGCAAGGGTTGCCTGCATGCGTACACGGGCATGGCTGTCCTGGGTCAGGGCAAGAATAGGATTAACCAGATCCAGCTTCCCATTCAGAGTTTTTTCTGCGATTTTTAGGGCATTTTCACGTACACCAGGCGATGTATCTTCCAATGCCGCATTTAAATCGGATTCGTCCAAAGCTTGTAATCCTTCCAATACCCACATGCTGTGCAGTCTAGCCAAGGGATTGGTTGAAGTCTTAAACAGTTCTTTAAGAAAGGGGATAGCCTCGCTTTGTTTTTCGGTGACCAACAGACGATGGGTGGTGATTCTTTTCCATTGGTTGGAATCCCCTAACAACACTACCAGGGCTTCGATATCATCTAAAGGAAGGGGTGAAATCTTAGAGGCACTTCTATTTTTAGGGGTTATACGATAGATTCTACCCTTTTCCTTTCCAGCATTAAGGTCCATTTTTACCTCTAGTTCATCGGGGATCCATTCTGGATGTTCTATGACTTCACGATGCATATCTACCACATATAGCGCTCCATCTGGTCCTACGGTCATGTTTACCGGCCGGAAGGACCGTTCCTTGGAGGCAAGGAATTCCGCCTTGTCACGATCTCTACTAGTTTTAAATGAGGCCCCCATAGGGGAAAGGACATCCAAATGAACCAAATTAAGCACGCAATCCGCAACCAACAAACTGGAATTGAGTCCTTCGGGAAAAATTCCTCCGCCATAGTAGGTGATTCCGCAGGCCCCGGAAAAATAACCCGATTGCTCCGGATGGTTTACCCGAGTTTCCTGCTCCCCAATTGGGTATACCCGCGATAATCCATTTTCTTCATGGTCCGAAATATTGGTCAAGGCATGCGATGGCGAAGTGGGTAGGTTTTCTATGTACCTATCTTCGAATACCAAATGGGATACATGCTCCAGATTATGGGTCTCGTATAAATGCCCCCAATCATCAAAGGTGATTTTAAAACCTCCGGAAGATTCCCCTACACGGGCCAGCACTTCCCTTTCCAAATGGAATTTTAAATCGGTTCCCCGTAGATCCAAAACGTTTTCCGGAGCGTTCACGAAGAAAGGTTTTCCCGAATTACCGCCATTGGCGGCGTAGATCCAATTGTCCATGCCATAAGTAAGGCCATTAAAGTTATGCTGCAGATTGCCCGTGCTAAACCCATCCATTAGTATTTTTCGGGTATCGGCTTCCCCATTTTTATCCGTATCGCCTATCCAGAGTAGATGAGGCGGTGAAGCTACCAAAAAGCCGTTTTTATAAGGCATAAATGAAGATGCAATTCCCAAGTCAGGGGCATACACCTGTCTTTCATCATAGATTCCATCTTCATCAATATCCACTAGTTGTACTAGTCTACTATCAGCATCGCGCAACGGATAACCGGGCATTTCCAAAACGAAGGCCCTTCCCTGTTCATCAAATTTGAATTCTACCGGATCAAATACCAAAGGTTCGGAGGCAACTCGTTGCAAATTGAAATCGGGGTGTACTTCAAAGCCCTCGGGAGTATTCTTTTTATCTATTTTACAGCTTACGAGCAATAGTGGAATAAGGATAATGAAAGGAAATCGATTCATAGGAACAAGATACTAAATTCGGTACTAAAGGAATCCTTTGGAGCATGGGAAAGCGAGCTAGGTTGTACGGTTTCAGATTTATGGTTACATTTAAAAAAAGATGATAAATCCCATCCGATGAAGAACAATCCGAAGCATGCCCGATCCAGACGTAGATTTTTGAAAAATTCCACCGCTTTGGCAACAGGAATTGTATTGAGTGAACCCTTTGTTTTTGGAGCACCTTCTATTTTGTCCTCGTACAACCGAAACGACTCCAAAATTAATGGAGTACAAATAGGGTGCATTACCTATTCTTTTCGGGAGATGCCGGATCAAAGTGCAGAGGCCACTTTGCAATATGTCCTTGATGCGGGTATCAGTGCTATTGAATTGATGGGCGACCCCGCCGAACATTTCGCCGGAAAACCAAAAAACCCGGTAGATCGAAGAACTTTTTATGGTATGATGCGAAAAAGTAAGAGTGGTGAACTTACCGAGGATCAAATTCAGGAATTTGGGGAAATGAAGTCCCAGTTGGAGAGTCACAGAAAAGTGGTGGCGGATTGGCGTTCAACGGTGGGTATGGGCAAGTTTGAGGAACTCAAAAAAATGTATGCGGATAAAGGGGTGCATATTTATGCTTTTAAGCCAAATGCTTTTGGGGCAAAAAATACCAATGCAGAAATTGATTATGGCCTTCGTGCCGCCAAGGCATTGGGAGCGGATCATGTGACCTTGGAGTTGCCGGGCAATGATGCCCATACGAAAAAGTTGGGTGCTATGGCAGCAAAACATGGTATGGATGTGGCCTACCACGGGCACACCCAACAGACCCCTACCTTTTGGGATACGGCCCTAAAGCAGTCCGAACACAATATGTTGAATTTGGATTTGGGACATTACATCGCCGGAGGGAATACCGATGCTATGGAACTTATACAGGGCAAATATAAACGCATAAGCAGTATGCATTTAAAGGATCGCAGAAACCCTGAGAATGGCCAGGACAACATGCCTTTTGGAAAGGGAGATACCCCAATTGTGGAAGTGCTACAACTTATGCGGGATCAGAAATATACGTATCCCGTATCCATTGAACTGGAATATGAGGTACCCAAGGATTCAAACCCCGTTAAGGAGGTCGCCAAATGTTTGGACTATTGTGGAAAGGCCCTGGAGGGTTAGGAAAAGGCTATCTTTAAAATTTGAATTCCTTGTACAAATTTTTCATTTGGTATTCAGCATTTTATTCAAGCCCTCTTTATCAAATAGTATTCTGCCCACCTTAATGTCCGACCAACCTTCTTTCAATTCATAGGTAAAAGTTGGTTTATTATTTATTAGCTCACAATCTATGTAGTAATTCGAGACTTTTTCGTTTGTGGCATTTTTTAGTCTTTGTATGTGAGTGGATATTATAAAGTAGGAATTATCATATTTGCTCAAACCATTTATGGTCGTTTTGCAAATCTCGAAACCATCCTCAACATTTGTGCCACTAAAGAGCTCATCGAAAACAGCAAAACACTTCTTTCCCTTAGAGGCATTTTCTACTACCTTTTTAAGGTTCATTACCTCGGACATGAAATGACTATACCCTTTTAAAAGGTCATCTTTTCTATTAATCTGGATGGAGAAATGATTGCAAAAAGGGATTTCTCCGATGGATGCCGGTATCGCTAATCCAAGATGTCCAAAATACATACACAGTCCTACCGCTTTGAGAAAGGTGGATTTACCTGACATATTCGGACCATTCAAAACTATTACATTACTAGTGGTTTCAAAGTTGTTTTTTACAGGTTCGTCAATCAAGGGGTGGTAAAAGTCAAGAAGTCTTATTCCCTTTTCGTTGATACTCGGAAAAGTAAAGTCATGCTTAAGAATTCCAAAATTTATGGATAAATACGCCTCGAACCTAAACAAGTCTTGCCAAAAGGTTGAAATCATTTCTTTTCTTTTGAGTTCACCAATTTTTTCAGTTAAGCCTATGACGTGTTTATCTTTTAACTTATGTTCCCTTACAAGGTTTTCATGCTTTTTTAACTCAAAGTTTGAAAGAAATTGTAAAATCCGTTTGATGTTAGAACGATATCCTTGCGGAAACCGTTTTAAGTCTAGCCGTATAAAATATTTTGATTCTAGGCGATGAAAAAATAATATTAGCTGATTAAGTCTGCTCTTGTAGTTTGTTTTCTCCTTTTTTGAGGCGAACAACCTGTATCGAAACTTTTTTTGGGATAAGTCTTCAATTTTTGCGTCGTTCAGAAAAAAATGAACTTCGTTTAAATATAGGACAGTATATGAATACTCCTGTAGAATTTTATTGTTAGCGGCAAAACCCTTAAGAATATTTTGGCGTTCGAGAATTTCCTTTGCCGAAGTTAAAGGTGTCTCTAAAATTTCAAGAATTTCTTTCTTGGTGAAGGTATTGAGCGAATAGTTGAATAAGGGTAAAACTTCATTCTCGATATTTAAATCCTGTACATTGCTCATTCTTCATTTTAAATGAAATGTCCGGTTAAGTTACGAATAACCATTGGATATAAATATGAAGTGTACTTAGCTAACTTTTTACTGCTCGGACTTGTTTACTATTAATCCAACATGAACAGGGCATTGGCGATAAAGAGTTTACCATTTTCCCAAAAGCCACGGAAAAGCGGATTATCTACCAGATATACGACCTGGCCTTTCCCATATTTCTCAACCCCGAAGATTAAGGTTTTTCCTATCTTTTTCTGGGCTTCACTTCCTGCAAATCCTGATACGGGGGATTGGGTACTATCTTCAAAATAAGCCACCGTGCCCGTATCGAGATAGTCATAGGCATAGGTATTGTTTTTGAGTGTAAAATAGGTGTCGCCATAGCCAAAGGCCAAGGGATGTGTAGGGTCCACCTTGGTCTTGAAAATAGCTCCTTCAATTTTCCTCTTTAGTTTTTCACGCAAGGTTTCCTCATAGGCTAACATATGTTCATTGGAATCCTTCTCTTTCTCTTTTTGTTTTAGACCAAAGCCATGGTTTCCGATCAAACCTTGAATGGCCCCGCCCATGGCGATGAGCCGCCCCCCGTTGGACACCCATTTTTTAAGTCGTTGCAATTTTTCTGCATCCACAAAATCCGAGTAGCCTTCACCATCGGGTAAGATCAATATGTCATACTCGGACAAATCAACACTTTCCATATAGTCCGTATCGATCACTGTTAGGGGATAGTGCAATTGCTGTTCAAAAAAGTGCCATATTTCACCAAACCGTAAGGTAGATGTAGGCTTACCGGACAGCATAGCCACCTTTACATTAGGTACCATAAGCACATATTCCGATCCAAAATCCTTTCCGCTCTCTACGAAACCCGTATCCGTTGTGCCCAAGGTAATCCGGTGTTTATGAGCAATTTCTGTTAGAAGCGGGATGAACTCCTTATTGTTCGCGTTGTCCCCTTTAGTAATGATAAGGCTTCCGCGGTCATATCTTTCACCTTGGGTGGTAAATGGTTGTTTTGCGAAGCGAACCCGAATATTTTCTTGTATAAGCTCTGCCAAAAAACGGGCATCCTTTATGCTCTTCCAATCCGAAACGTAGGCATAGGTGTCTTTTGAAATATTGGCTCCCTTGGGCTCATTTATCCGCCAAGGATTGCCGCCCGTATCGGCTTCGATCTTTGCCTCGGACGCCAAGGCATCAAGGCCGTAGGCATAAGGGAGGGACCAAGCTGTAATATCGTAGGTAAGGGAGTCGCTTAATTTGGCATCGGGTTCAAAAAGTACCTTGACCAAAGTTCCCTTGCGTTGGTCCGTAGAAATCACCATACTCTTTTCGGAGCTTCTAAGACTACCGTTTTTTCCGGTTAAATATCGAAATCCTTTTACGGTACCGCCCTTGCCCGATCCGTATTCAATTTGATGTTGATCCAATAATTGGGCGAGAGCATCCAATTTTTCGGCATTGCCGTTGAGAAGATAACTTTTGTATTTATAGTTCTTGTCGTTATAGAACTTTTTGAATTCCGTGTTCAATTTTTCGGCGTTCTTTGCCGATATTTCCACAGTAGATAGTCCCGTGGTATGGTGGTGTGCAATTCTGTCCTTAAGGGTCAGCGTGTCACCAATTTGCGTAATGATACCTAGTCCGGCCTTTCCACTACCACCTTGCTCATAGGTCATCCCGATTCCGCCATTGTAGGTAGGATAGGTATCCCCATAGCTGGGATACAACAAATCAAAAGATTCCTTGGTAAAATAGAACCATCCTTTGGCATCAAAATACTTTGCATGGTTTTTACCAATGGCTATTTGAAAAGATTTCTGAAAATCGGTAATTACCTCATGGTAAGGTTCTGCGGCCGGTGCGAAATAATAAGGCTCGTCAACGCCTTGTTCATGGAAGTCCACATGGACGTGGGGCAACCATTTATTGAATACTTTGAGGCGTTGTCGGCTTTCTGTCTGAGTAAGCCAGGCCCAATCCCTATTCAAATCGAACATATAATGGTTGCTTCGGCCTGTCCACCATCCCTGATGGTGCTCCTTACTATTGGGATCTACGTTGTAGGGCGTGTTTTTATATTGATTGTACCAATTAACATAACGGTCCCGTCCATCGGGATTTATACATGGGTCAATAATCACCACCGTATTTTTGAGGTAATCACTTTTTTCTGTCAAAAGTGAGTGGATAGTCTTCATGGAGGCTTCCGTACTTACACTCTCGTTGCCATGCACATTATAGCTAAGCCAAACAATGGCCTTTGAAGCATTTCCTTCACCTTCCATCCCCCGCAAATGCTCGGTTCGGATACCCTCCAGATTCCTCATATTCTCGGCACTGGAAATATAGGCCAGCAAAAGAGAACGTCGCTCATACGTTTTGCCGTATTCCAATAGTTGCATACGTTCGGGGACCTTTTCTGCCAAATACTTGTAGTAGTCCACCACTTGATGATGTCTTGTAAATTGGGTTCCCAGAGGATATCCCAAAAATTCCGAGGGCGATTTTAGGTCCTGGGGAACTACCGAAAAGGGCAATGTAGTAAGTAATACCGCAAGTAAAAATTGCTTCATGAAGTTAGAATTAGATTTTGAAGTAAGTCAAATCTAACGATTCTTGGATAAAAACTGCATCAAAATCCATCACTGGTCCTAAATTCGGTTTAACGTATTTTTAGGAACTCCAAAAAGCGATAGTTTTATCTTTACGGGTATTTTGACCCGACCTATGGATATTGAATGTCTTCCCTTTGATCACACCGGTTATTTTTCGGAATTGATATGTGATTATCTAAAGGAAAAAAAATCACTTCGCTCCTTTTACCATCGTTTCCCAAATTTGGAGAATTTTCAAAAACAAGTAGAAGAAAAAACCAAGAACTTTCCTCAATCCCGTAGGGAAGTGCTGTATGATGCGCTTCAAAATCAGTATAAGGGGGTTCAAATCACCAAAAAGACAGAAACCCATATCCGACAGCTCAAGGAACCGATTACCTTTACCGTAGCGACTGGGCACCAACTCAACCTCTTTACAGGTCCCCTATATTTTCTATATAAGATTGTTTCTACTATAAACCTTACCCTTGAACTAAAAAAAGCGTATCCCCGGTATAATTTTGTGCCCGTATATTGGATGGCAACGGAGGATCACGACTTTGAGGAAATCAATTTTTTCAACTTCAAGGGCAAAAAAATACAATGGAACCCGGATAACCTTCAGGGCGGTGCCGTTGGACATTTTTCAACTGAAGGACTAAAGGAGGTTTACCAAGCTTTTACCAATGAACTTGGGAATAACGGCAATGCTGAGGCATTAAAACAACTTTTTGAGAAGAGTTATCTGGAAAATAATAACCTAACCGATGCCACAAGGTATTTGGCCAATGCTCTTTTTGGGGAATATGGTCTGGTAATTATTGATGGGGACGATGTGAATCTGAAGAAACAAATGATTCCCTATGTAAAAAAAGATGTTTTGGAAAAGATGGGGTTTCAAAAGGTTGCCGAAACGATTTCAAGTTTGGAAGCTCTACCCACAAAATATAATATCCAGGTCAATCCACGGGAAATCAATTACTTCTATCTCGCAGAGGGTATTCGGGAACGAATTATTGAAAAGGAGGGAAGATTTTATGTGAATGAAACGGAGATTGAATTTTCAAAGGATCAACTGCTGGCCGAACTGGAAGACCATCCCGAGCGTTTTTCGCCCAATGTGATTATGCGACCGGTATACCAGGAAGTAATTCTACCCAACCTTTGCTACATTGGTGGGGGAGGGGAATTGGCCTATTGGTTGGAGTTGCAATCCATGTTCGAAACCATGGGCGTAACTTTTCCAGTACTGTCCTTACGAAACTCTGTTTTGGTAATCGCGAAAAAGCAGTATGACAAGTTGAAGCGACTGAATCTGTCCACAACAGATTTGTTTCTAAAACAAAGTAGTTTTATCAACAAGAAGATTAGGGAAATTTCCAATATCGACATTGATTTTACTCCCCAAAAAAAATACTTGGAGGAACAGTTCAAAGCATTGTACGATTTGGCTGAACAAACGGACAAGTCCTTTTTGGGAGCCGTAAAAGCACAGGAGGTAAAACAAAAAAAGGGGTTGGATAGCTTGGAAAAACGCCTGTTAAAAGCGCAAAAACGAAAATTGGCGGATCATGTGACCCGAATTACGGACATCCAAAATGAACTTTTCCCCAACCAATCGCTTCAAGAACGAACCTTGAATTTCTCGGAACTCTACTTGGAGCTTGGGGATGACCTGATACCTATGCTAGTTAAAGTACTAAAGCCACTGCACCAAGAGTTTTTAATATTGACTTACTGATTATCTTGGAGATGTGGCTTTTTAGCGAACCGTCATGTGCATATCCTCGGAAGAAAACAACTGGGCCTAGGGAACCAAAAAGTCGCTTTTCCATGAATTATTTATCTTGGAATATTTAATTCGTAGGTGATTGGGTCGTTGCAATTTTAGGTATTCAATTTTAAAGGGTTCTATTTCCACAACACAAAAATAATTTTTGTCCTCAAGGTATTCCACAGCATCCGGATTTGAAATATCACTTCCAGGTGCTACCGAAGTGGTATAGTCTTTTCTGCTACCAGGCTGTACCTCTTTCCAGTACTTTTCAAGAATTTCCCCTTTGGTATGGATATCGGCCAATCCTTCAATTTTGATTTGAACCAATTTTTTAGGATGATAAAAAAGAAGACTTACCCTATTATTCTCCTTGATGTGCAAGATTTTTTTGGAACGCTGATCCGTATAGATAGAAATATTTAAATCCTCGGATACCTTTCTAAGCACCACCGTTCGAAGGCGGGGCATACGTTCCAATCCTACAGTGGCCATAGTGCAATATCGGAAGGGATGCGCTTTCTCGGTGGCTCCATTTTGCAGTTCTTTCGTTAATTCTTTCCAGAAAAGAGTATTCATTTTCAGCACCTTATACTTAAAGATAAAAAAAATTAAAAAAATAGGTAGGGTATTTTGGGGATGGGTTGTTCTATATACAAATTGCTATGAGTTGAGATTGATAAACTTCATCCCGATTCATCCCATATATTCGGGATGAGGTTTTCTTAAGATATCAAATTTTTATTTGAGTTAGTTAAATAAGTTCATGTGTTTAGGTTGGTTTTTTGATTTTGACAAAAGCCTCGATGTAGGGTCGAGGCTTTTTCTTTTAGCCTGAACCTGTATAATATGCCCCACTATATATAAATTGAGAACCCCGCCGGATATCTATCCGGCGGGGTTTTTCTATAAATCATCATAAGTAAACCTAGCTTTTGACCCTTGGAGTTTGGATATCAAAGCCCCAACAGAAAACTGTTAAGAATACTATTCGACTTTATAAGTTTTCCTTCCGGGTCCTACCCCCTTTAGGGTAAGAGATTTCCATTCCTTGGGTAGGATGGGGTTCTTTTGTACGATGCCCTCGTCCGTGATATCCAACCCTCCAAAACCGAAAAGAACCACCTGTAGCATACCTCCGGCCCCGGTGGCAAAATAAGGGTTATCGCTAGTGGCCGCTTCTGCCAAGGCACCAAAGGGTGGGCGTTTGTTGGGTTCATAGCTACGTCTAAAAAGCCGGTATGCCTCTTTGGCATTGCCCAAGCGGGCATAAATGACTGCAAAGACCGATTGCCCCATGGCAGGGCCTTCCTCTGCCAATTTGGGTTCATAGTATTTTAAATCTTTCAAAACGGTTGTTTCGTCATTCACTACATCCAAAGGATAGGTCAATAGATTTACATCGGCCTGTTTTATGCGTTCGCCGTTATAGGTGGCATGTTCCTTTGTGGTGCCATCAGGAAATTTTAATATCCTGATTTTTGAAGCTACTTCTACCCATTCCGGATTGGGCTTTTCACCAACTTTATTGGCAGCCAAAGTGGCAAACTCCAAAGCGGTAATGGCAGATCCATTGGTAAAGGCATTATCATCCACGTTTGGGGCAAATTCATTGGCACCTACAACATTTTTGATGCTATAGCTACCATCCTCATTTTTAGCGGCCCTACTTACCCAATAATCGGCCACCTCCTTCATTAGGGGATACCCTTTTTCCCTTAACCACTCTAGATTTTTGGTAACCCGATAATAGTTCCAGAAGGCAATGGACACATCTGCCGTGATATGATGTTCAAAGGTTCCTGTCAATGCCCAAGCTGGGGTCGCCTCTTCACCGGTGTCATCGCTTTCCCAGGGAAACATGGCTCCTTTGTACCCAAAATTGATGGCCTTTTCCTTCGCCTTGTCCAGTCTATCCGAACGATAATTCACCAATGAACGGGCAATATCCTGATTGAGCATCAATAGGGGAGGGAACATCCACAATTCCGTATCCCAAAAAATATGTCCGTTATAGTTTTGGGAGGAGAGTCCCATGGGTGCAATACTCAAATTCGAGTCTCCTCGGGAAAAGGCGTAAAGGTGGTAGAGTGCCAAACGCACATCCAATTGATCTTGGAGATTACCTTCAATAATAATGTCCCCTTCCCATAAATCGGCCCATAATTTTTTGTGTTGATCCAAAAGATCTTCCCTTGGGGTAAGGAGATTGAAAATAACAAAGCGTTCCGATTCCGTTTGGGGGTCTTCAAAATCTTGTGTACTACATTCAGCTCCGGTCCAGGCAAATTCAAACTCTTCTCCCTTTTTGAGTTCTTTTTCAAAGGAGAGTCGGTTATCATATTCCGATACTTTTTCGTGTACCAATTGGGGTCTTTGATGTTCCCGGGTGGAGTTAATGGCATGCCAAATAAAAGTGGCAGATATACCCACGGTATGTTTTCCCATTCTGCTCTTTGCTACAGTCTGAAGTATGGGCATGGTGGTCTCCAAATCCTGTAACACCCGAAATGTACTAAGAGGTTCAACGTATTCTTCAGGAGTACTGATCTTGCCTGTTGCCTTAACAGAAATTGATTTTGTAGGAATTAATTTAATATCCACATAACCAGAATATTGAACGTTTCTAAGTGCATAAATAGTATAAGTTATTTTTGCTTTATCCTTAAAGCTAAAGGAGGTGGTAAAAGCGGCCGTTTTCATGTCAAGGACCTGCTCAAAATCACTTATGTTTTCCTCGGTGATCTTTTCGCCATCTATCTCCAGGTCCAAATTGGCAAAGTTCATTCCCAACAGGATTTTGCTTACCCCCAAAGGCGATTCCTTGTCGTAGACATTGTTTAAAATAATGGATTTGGTTTTGAAAGGTTTATCCTCTGGCAGAATTCCGATTCGACCGTTGGCCGTAACGATCCCCGTATATTTTTCTACTTTTCCAGAGGAAATAATCCAGCCGTTTTCTTGAGCTTTTAGGGCAAAACAAAAAAGCATGCATAGGAATGCCGTTTTAGTCTTCATAATTATAAGTTTGAGTTAGTTGTTTAATCGAATTTAATCCACATTGTATTCCAGCCGCATGGTTATGGAAGCAGTCTTATTTTTTGAGGCGGTATTATAAGCTCCGCCCCAACTGTAATCTTCCCCGGAGTTCTGTCCAGTTATTTGAAAGACACCCATTCGGGCTGAAATAAGATCACCCAAACGCCCTCCTGCATTTTCGGCAATTTTCTCAGCGCGGATTCGGGCATCCTCGGTGGCTTTTGAAATCATTTCTATCTTCAAATCGGCTAATTTGGTGTAATAGTATCGTGGTGGGGAGGAATTGAATTGAACGCCTTTGTTTAAAAGTTCGGTGATTTCACGGGAAACTTCCTCTATCATGGCAACGTCGGTCGACTCGATCTGTACGGATTGAATTAATTCATAGCCTCGAAATGTGCTGCCGACAAAATTGCCGTTTTCATATTTGTTGTCCCGTTGCTCAATGGTCTGTACCGAGTTAAATATGATATTATCAGAATTGATTCCCTTGGAGGTCAAATACTCTTTCACGATTTCCTTTTGCTTGTTCAGTTGCTCAAACGCCGAAGTAAGCACGGTATTGAAAGAGGAAAAGCGACCTTCCCAAACAATAAGGTCCGAAGTAAAATTTTCATTGCCCAGGCCCGTTACGGAAATGACTTGCGGCGGATTTGCTCTTTCTACATAGGCATTCCCCAAAAAAAAGGCGGCAAGGACTATGGCAATACCAAAGATAATTGCAGTAATATGTTTCATAATGGTGTTGTGTAAAGTATTTGATAAATATACCGAAAAGATACTTTTCCAAATAGGTCAAATTCTTATTTTTGCCCATGCAAAACAACGTCCTTATCCTTGACTTTGGCTCCCAGTATACCCAATTGATTGCAAGACGCGTACGAGAGTTGAATATTTTCTGTGAAATTAAACCCTATAACAAACTTCCTGATGACCTTTCCGCATATGGAGCGGTCATCCTTTCCGGATCGCCCTTTTCGGTAAGGGCAGAGGATGCCCCGCATCCCGATCTGTCCAAAATAAAGGGAAAAAAACCCATTTTGGCCATTTGTTACGGGGCACAATATTTGGCTCATTTTCATGGCGGGAATGTGGCCCCCTCCAATACCCGCGAATATGGTAGGGCCCGCTTGACTACTATTAAAAATGATGAACCCTTTTTTTATGAGATTTCGGAGAGTTCCCAAGTTTGGATGAGTCATAGCGATACCATTAAGGAATTGCCAACTGGTGCCGTTCGTTTGGCCAGTACCTCCGACGTAGAAAATGCTGCATATCGGATAGATGGGGAGCAGACCTTTGGAATTCAATTTCATCCGGAGGTATATCACACTATCCAAGGAAAGCAAGTTTTGGAGAATTTTTTGGTTCATATAGCGGGGCTAAAACAGACCTGGACCCCAGATGCTTTTGCAGAAACTACAGTGAACGAACTTCGGGAGAAAATCGGGAACCAGAAAGTTATCCTCGGATTGTCCGGGGGTGTGGATTCTACGGTAGCCGCCGTTTTATTGCATAAAGCCATTGGGAAACACCTGCATTGTATTTTTGTAAACAATGGACTTTTACGCAAAAATGAGTTCACGGACGTTCTAGAACAATACAAAGGCATGGGCCTAAACGTTAAGGGGGTGGATGCTTCGGCACGCTTTTTGGATGCCTTGGCAGGAGAGGACGATCCCGAGCGAAAACGAAAAATTATCGGTAGGGTGTTTATCGAAGTTTTTGATGATGAGTCGCATTTGGTAGAAGATGCACAGTGGTTAGGACAGGGAACGATTTACCCGGATGTCATCGAATCCGTTTCAGCCACGGGAGGACCCTCTGCAACTATAAAAAGCCATCATAATGTTGGCGGGTTGCCGGATTTTATGAAATTGAAAGTCGTTGAACCCTTGAAGATGTTGTTTAAGGACGAAGTGCGCAGGGTAGGTGCCAGTTTGGGAATTGCGGATGAACGTTTAGGAAGGCATCCTTTTCCTGGGCCGGGATTGGCCATTCGAATTTTGGGAGACATTACCCGTGAAAAAGTGGCCATTTTACAGGAAGTTGATGCCATTTTTATCGATGGATTACGGGAATGGGGTCTTTATGATAAGGTTTGGCAGGCCGGAGCCATGCTTTTACCCGTAAATAGTGTAGGGGTTATGGGAGATGAACGTACATATGAAAAATGTGTAGCTTTACGGGCCGTAGAAAGTACCGACGGTATGACTGCGGATTGGGTTAATCTGCCCTATGAATTTTTGCAAAAAACCTCCAACGAAATAATAAATAAGGTTCCTGGCGTTAATAGAGTAGTATATGATATTAGTTCCAAGCCCCCGGCAACCATAGAATGGGAATAGAATGAACCGATTTTTTAAGAACACTATCCTGGTTTTGCTATTGGTCTTTATGGGCCATATAGCTTTCGCACAACAATTTGTAACCCACGCCGTGAAGGAGGGTGAGACCTTGGAGAGTATTGCCAAGCAATATCGAGTTACCCCCTACAACATTCTTAAGTTCAACAAGGAGCTAAAACAGAATGATGAGTTGTCCCCCAACACTATTTTGGTAATCCCCTCAGGTTTGGCGGCAGGCCAAGACCCATCCGCACCAGTGGCCGGTAAGAAAAAATTGTTTCCAGAGGAAGAGCCCCAAGAACAAATAGAACCATCAGGATTTGGGCGACATAAGGTGCGCAAAAAGGAAACCTTGTATGGCATTGCAAAACGGTACAATATAACCGAGGAAGATATAAAACGATACAATAGGGAGCTATATTCAAGCCAGTTACGGAAAAAAATGATTCTGAGAATTCCAAAATATCCGGAGCAAAGGGGAAGAACGGAGCGAGACTCCATTTTGGAAGCCGATTTTGAGATTTATACCGTAGCTCCCAAGGAGACCCGTTGGAGTATTGCCCATAAATATGGGATTACCATAGATAGCATGTTGGTGCTCAATCCCGACCTTTCCAAGATTACGGATTACCTGAGGGAAGGACAGGAGCTCCGTTTGCCCAAAATGCCCGGTAGCACAACGGAAAACCAGGAAACAGAATTATATATTTCGTACACCGTACCTCCAAAAATGAATTTTTATCGTCTAGAAAAGGAATTTGGGGTAAAATCCGATGAAATTGTACGGTTAAATCCGGAAATTGCCGAACGTGGGGGGTTAAAGGAAGGTATGGTCATACGCCTTCCCGAAAAAAAGCTAGATCCGGGTGCCATTAATACAGAGAACTATATTTTCTACGAGGTAAAGCCTAAACAGACCGTTTTTTCCCTGACCCGAAAGTTGGGGATTTCGTATGAAGATTTATTGCTTTTAAACCCAGACCTTAAAGAAGGCCTTAAGGCAGGGATGGTACTTAAACTTCCTACGGACCAGAAAGGTGATTTTGAGGTTAGAAACGCACTGGTATTGGATAAAATAAACCTTTTGGACAGCATTGATCCGGCCAATAGACCCAAACTACTGTTTCTCTTGCCGTTTCGTCTGGATCGTTTAAATCTCAGGGATAAGGAAAGTGTAGAGACCAATATTGAAAATCGTAATGATATTAAATACAGCCTGGGGCTTTATTCCGGGGCTCTTGTAGCTTTGGATTCTATAGCGGAACTTGGAATTTCGGTGGATGTAAGAACGTATGACAACCAATTAAACTTGGCTAGGACCAAGGAAGTTCTTTTTCGGGAAAACCTGTTGGATGTTGATGCCGTTGTAGGTCCCTTGGATGAACAATCTTTAAAGGAAGTGGCCGTACGCACTTCTGTTCACGGTATACCTGTAATTGCCCCTGTCCCGGTCAAAAGTGATATAAGTTTAAACAATGTGTTTTTTTCATATACTTCCGACAATATTTTGAGAAAGCGTATGCTTCAACATGTCACGGACAGTCTTACGGGGCAGAATGTTGTGGTTATCGCCGATCAAAAGAACGGGGTAGTAAAAGATTCCATTTTGGCTAAATTTCCGATGGCAAAGGTCTTGGAGGTCAAAGAAGAGGAAAAAAACATAGGTATAAATCGGGAAAAATTGGCCACCATGCTGTCGGAGGAGGTCGAAAATTGGGTTTTTGTGGAAACGGGTAATTTTAAGTTGATTTCCAGTGTAGTCTCTATTTTAAATTCCTTCAACGGTGCTTTGTTAGATGTGGAAAGTAGTACGGAAAAACTAAAAGTGAGAATGTTTACGACCAATAAGAATAGAGCGTTTGAGAACGATGTTATTTCCAGCTCACATTTATCCAATCTAAGATTCACCTATCCCTCAGTGTATCGGGAAGTGGCCAATGATAAATTCGTTAAGCGATATCGAAAACGTTTTGGCGATACTCCGGACCGATATGCCGTGCGCGGTTTTGATATTACGTACGACCTGCTTTTAAAATTGGCCTATAAGAACAATTTAATGGAAGCTTCCAAACTTATTGGAAAGACCGAATATACCGGAAACACCTTTGATTATGAGAAGGATTTTGCCACTGGCTACTTCAACCAAGCTTCATATATTATGACGTATGATAATTTACGGATCAAGGAGGTAAAAGAAAACCCATGACGTCAAAAGTGATTTATTCTGGTGAGTTGCGTACCGAATGCGAGCATGTCCGTTCAGGCAATACTTTTATTACAGATGCCCCTTTGGACAACAACGGTAAAGGAGAGGCCTTTTCTCCCACGGATACCGTTGCTACTGCGTTGGCAAGTTGTATGCTTACTGTAATGGGAATAAAAGCCAATGGGTTGGAAGTGGATTTGACCGATTCATCCGCGGAAATCACCAAACATATGGCCTCTGATCCCAGACGGATTTCAAAGATTGAAGTCAAGTTGAATCTTCCCGCCCATGTATCCGGAAAAAATCGTAAAATATTGGAAAATACGGCCAGAACTTGTCCGGTCCTTTATAGTTTACACGCCGACATTAAAAAAGAAATTGATTTTCATTGGGTACTTTAAGGCTATTTTCTTTTTCATTTTTATTACTTGGCCTGAGCACCGTTTTCTGCCAGGAGGAGGAAACCATTCCTTGGAGTGCGGATAGAAAATTGACTTGGGAGGACTTTAAGGGCAAGCCTTTAAAAACGGAATGGGCCGCTGCTACCACGGCCAGTGGAATTAGTTACGAGTTCTCCACATCCGGAACACTTGACAATTTGAAAGTAGATTTCAAGGTACATACCGACTTTTATCCACAAAAATCCTGGTATCGCCCGGAAATGTGCAATTCTGTAGTGTTAAGCCATGAGCAATTACACTTTGATATCTCCGAGTTGTTCGCAAGAAAGATGCGGAGAAGATTAAATGAAACTTCATTTACTCGAAATGTAAAGGCTGAGGTAAGGAAAATTTATAGGGAAACCTTAAAGAGTCTCACAGCATTTCAAAACAAATATGACCATCAGACCAATTTTTCCAGAAATATAGAGCAACAGCTAATTTGGAACAAAAAAATTAGTGAGGCGCTTTCCGCTACGGGATCAAGTCCCATGAAATAAGAAACCCCATACTATTATAGCGGAATCCAGAAATTTATACGTCGCAAATGGTGACCCCCTGTTTTAAAGCGGCTATTTTGTCTTCCCAGGAAGGAACGAACTCTTGGGCAACATGACCTTTATAACCGGTTTTTAAGATCGCTTTCATAATGGCCGGGTAATACAACTCCTGGGTCTCATCAATTTCATGCCTCCCTGGATTTCCTCCAGTGTGGTAGTGCCCAATATATTGATGGTAATCCTGAATATTGCGTATAATATCACCTTCCATAATCTGCATGTGGTATATATCGTACAGGAGCTTAAAATTTTCGGATCCCAACTGCTTGCATAATTCGGCGCCCCACTCCGTATGGTCGCACATGTAATCCTTATGGTCTACCTTTGAGTTCAGCAATTCCATTTGAATGACCACTCCGTGTTTTTCTGCCGAAGGCATTATTTTTTTGAGTCCCGCAACACAGTTTTTTAACCCAACACCATCATCCATTCCATTTCGGTTTCCGCTAAAACAGATAAGGTTGGTATACCCCGCCTTGGCGACCTTGGGAATTATTTGTAGATAATCGGCTATAAGTTCCTCATGGTATTGCGGATCGTTCCACCCTTTTTCTATCCCCATCCCCGCGCCCCAGCACATGGACGCGTGAATATCATATTTTTTCAAAAGGGGCCAATCTTCTGGGCCAACAAGGTCTATGGCCTTTACGCCCAAACCTTTTAAATCTTGTAGAAACGTTTCCAACGGTATGGAGTTGTAGCACCAATAACATGCGCTATGGTTTATATTGTTCTTTAGCTCTAGAGGTTTTTGTGTTATGGGCTTCATGGCATTTCCTGTTTTGCCGGCCAACATTCCAACGGATGCCACCGCCGAGGTTCCGATAAATGCTCTTCGTTTCATGATGAATTTTCTTTTTTGTTCCGTTTTAAAGATAGAACAATTAAATTTATCCATGGACGTATTTCCGGATGGAGAAAAGTTAAGGGAACTGGCACATTATAAAATGCCGTTTGGAAAGTATAAGGATAGCTATTTGATCGATTTACCCGAGCCCTATTTAGCCTGGTTTAAGCGAAACGGCTTTCCAAAAGGAAAACTAGGCAATTTACTGCAAGCCACTTTGGAAATAAAAATCAATGGTCTGGAACCGTTGATCCGTAAGGTTCAAAAAGATTTTCCCAAGGATTCCCTGTAATTTCCTTGGGCAATTCGTATCTTTGAATCCCGTAATCACGAATGCATCATGTCCAATACCAAATACATCTTCGTTACGGGGGGAGTAACTTCATCACTTGGAAAAGGTATTATTGCGGCTTCATTGGCAAAATTGCTTCAAGCTCGCGGCTATAAAACCACCATTCAAAAACTTGACCCTTATATTAATGTAGATCCAGGGACCTTAAATCCCTATGAACATGGCGAGTGCTATGTGACTGATGACGGAGCTGAAACCGATTTGGACCTTGGGCATTATGAGCGTTTTTTGAACGTACGAACATCACAGGCAAATAACGTAACTACTGGAAGGATATATCAAAGTGTCATAGAAAAAGAACGTAGGGGCGAATTTTTGGGAAAGACCGTCCAAGTAGTGCCCCATATTACCAACGAAATAAAGGAGCGCATACAGATTCTGGGTAAAAGTGGCGAATATGATATCGTCATTACTGAAATAGGGGGTACCGTTGGGGATATAGAATCCCTTCCTTATATTGAAGCAGTAAGGCAGCTCCTATGGGAGTTAGGGGATAATAACGGTATTGTAATCCATCTTACGCTGGTACCATATCTTTCCGCCGCAGGAGAACTGAAGACGAAGCCTACCCAACATTCCGTAAAAACATTAATGGAAAGTGGGATTAAGGCAGATATTCTGGTCTGTAGGACAGAACATGAAATTTCGGATGAAATAAAGGAAAAACTGGCCTTATTCTGTAATGTAAAGCGAGAGGCAGTAATCCAGTCCATAGATGCTTCCACTATTTATGATGTGCCTATTTTGATGCAACAGGAAGGTTTGGATACCGTAGCGCTTCAAAAACTGACCTTAACAGATACTAGCACACCGGATTTGAGACAGTGGAGAGAATTTCTGGAGCGGCATAAGAATCCCAAAAATGAGATAACGGTAGGACTTATTGGTAAATATGTGGAGTTGCAGGATTCGTACAAATCCATATTGGAGTCCTTTATCCATGCAGGAGCTGCCAATGAGGTGCGGGTAAACGTAAGATCTATACATTCGGAATATCTGTCGGAAAAGAACCTTGAACAGGAATTAAGGGGGCTTCATGGGTTGCTTGTTGCCCCAGGCTTTGGCGAGCGGGGAATAGAGGGAAAAATTAAAGCTGTGCAGTATGCCCGGGAAAGTAACATCCCGTTTTTGGGAATCTGTCTAGGAATGCAAATGGCCGTAATCGAATACGCCCGGAATGTTTTGGGGCTTACCGATGCCAATTCTACGGAAATGGACGAGTACACGACCCACCCCGTAATTAATTTAATGGAGGAGCAGAAGACCATTGTAAACAAAGGGGGTACTATGCGATTGGGAGCTTGGGACTGTACACTCTTTGAGGATAGTTTAGTTGAGCAAATCTACCAAGGGGCTAGCGAAATATCCGAAAGACATCGTCATCGATATGAGTTTAACAACAATTACAAGGAACAGCTAGAGGATGCCGGCCTTGTTGCTTCTGGTATTAATGCAGAAACAGGATTGGTAGAAATTGTGGAATTGGCCGATCATCCTTGGTTCATTGGTGTACAATATCACCCCGAATATAAAAGTACGGTTGCCAATCCACATCCACTTTTTGTAGGTTTTGTAAAGGCCGCGTTAACGCATAAAAAAAGACAAACCAATGCCAGTTTGGCATAAACTCCGGATTTGGACATATATTTGCAGACCCTAACAAACGAGATAGGCCTCCAGTTCTAAATAACCAGTGGGTCGCCAAATCAAATTTTAGATGGAAGAAAAGAAAATAGACATCAATTCTATAATAGGCTTTGTGCTCATTTTTGGCATACTCATTTATATGTTTTATCAGAATAGGCCTACTCCTGAAGAATTGGAAGTGGAAAAAGCCAAACAGGAACAGGTTGAGGCCGCTGCGTCAGAAAAGGAAGATGTTCCCGAAAAAAATGTGCAGGCCACACCAACCATTGACCTTCAAGACTCCTTGGCGGTCGCCAACTACAAAAATACGATAGGTGCCTTCGGATATACGGCAACATCGGATGCGACTACCAAACTGGAAAATGATTTGGTTTCCCTGGAAGTAAGCAACAAGGGAGGGCAAATAATAGAGGCCAGAATGAAGCAGTTCCATACCTACGACTCTGTGCCGGTTTATTTGGTAAAGGATGGTAATGCGTCTTTTGGATTAACTTTTTCTACTTCGGACAATAGGGTGTTGAATAGCCAAGATTTGTATTTTGAGCCATCATTATCCCAAAATGGGGATAATACGGTACTTTCCATGAAGGCCAAGGTATCCCCGAACCAGTTTTTGGAATATCGCTATGAAATGAAACCCGATGATTATTTAGTTGGGTTTACTATGCGTTCCCAAGGTCTCAATGGGATAATAAATGCCGGTCAACCCGTAAATTTAGAATGGAACCTAAAGGGTATTAGACATTCCAAAAGTATTAAGTACGAAAATAGATATACTAGGCTAACCTATCGTCACGAAGATGCGAAGATAAGCAAGCTTTCTGAAGGGAGTGACGATGAGGAGACCGAGGAAGATGTAAAATGGATATCTTATCGTCAGCATTTTTTCAGTTCTATACTAGCTACCAAGAATAATTTTAAAGAAGCTAATTTATCTTCCAAGAACTTGGTAGAAGAAGAAAGTAAGACCGCAGCATTTACTAAGGCTTATAGTTCGGTGATGCCTATTGAACTTAGTGGAGGGGAGGTATCCTTGGATATGGATTGGTATTATGGCCCAACGGATGTTGCGGTATTAGATAATTATAAGGAGTATGATCTGGCGGATTCCATCCCTTTTGGCTGGGGAATCTTTGGTTGGATCAACCGATATATCTTTACGCCTTTCTATTCTTTGTTGAGTTCCTTTTTGCCATTTGGTATCGCAATTGTGGTTATGACCATTTTGGTTCGTTTGGCCATGTCTCCGGTTACCTATAAATCCTATCTTTCACAGGCCAAGATGAAGGTGCTAAAACCGGAGATTACGGAATTGGGTGAAAAGTACAAGGACAACGCCATGAAGAAGCAACAAGAAACCATGAAGTTGTACAACAAGGCCGGTGTTAGCCCTATGAGCGGTTGCGTTCCCGCCCTGTTGCAGATGCCTATCTTCTATGCACTGTTTATGTTCTTTCCAACATCTTTTGCCTTACGCCAAAAACCATTTCTTTGGGCAGATGACCTTTCGTCCTATGATACCATTTTTGAGTGGTCTACCAATATTCCGGTAATCTCAACATTCTATGGCAATCATGTAAGTCTGTTTCCAATCCTGGCCTCTGTAGCCATATTCTTCTATATGATGATGACTACGGGTCAAAATATGCCACAGCAACCAGGGATGCCCAATATGAAGTTCATCATGTACCTGATGCCTTTTATGATGTTGATTTTCTTTAACAACTATGCCAGTGGATTGAGCCTGTATTATTTTGTCTCCAATCTTATTACCATAGGAATCATGTTGGTGATTAAAAGATTTATTCTGGATGAGGATAAAATCCATGCCCAAATACAGGAAAATAAAAAGAAGCCCAAAAAAGAGAATAAATTCCAACGTAAGATGCGCGAAATGATGGAGCAAGCCGAGGAGCAAAAGAAAGTAGGGAGGCGTTAATTTAGAATTTTTCAGTATTTAAGAAACCTTGAAAATGCTTTTTCAAGGTTTTTTTATGCCATTTGTTTTTTACATATTAAACCTTATCCCTTAAACGTTATCTAAGTTGTAACGATCCAAATAATTTAAAAATGAAAAATCTAAAATATGGTATCGTCATTTTTTTAGTGGCATTCCTGTTTTCCGGATATCAGGCTGAAGCACAAGTAAGGCGACCCGTAGTAAAGACGGTAAGGGTGAGCAAAAAGACAAAGCGTAAAGTTAGAAGACACAATAGAAGGGTGAGACGTAGGACCTTAAGGCGGTTACCCTCCGGCAGTAGGGCTGTGATTTTTAGAAATGTTTCCTATTATCCCGTAAGGGGAATGTTCTTTGTAGCAAGAAGAGGGGCATATGTAAGGGCTTTCCCGCCAAGAGGCTTCAGGCTAAGGGTTTTGCCGGTCTCTGCGGTTGCGCTACATGTGCGCGGCACAAGATATGCCTATGCCGATGGGATATACTATCAGCAGATACAGGATGAATACGAAATAGTAGATCCTCCTGTGGGAGCGGTGGTAAAAGAGCTGCCCGAAGATGCGGAGGAAATTGATTTTGACGGAGTCTCTGTTTATGAACTAAATAATGCTCTTTACGAGGCTGTAGAGGATGGTTATGAAGTTATTGACCTTTTGGAGGACTAATACCTTAAATAAAAAACAAAGGCCCGGACAATTTGTCCGGGCCTTTTGGCTTTAAAAAGAGGTTTAGTTTGGTAAGATTTGGGACAGCAAATATGGCCTGTAAATTCCATCAAAAAAAAATGAAGTTGTAAAGTGTTGGTTTTTGTATGCTAACCGGTTTGAAATTGATGTTTAGGTTTTAAGAATTCCTAAAATGATAAAGAAAAACTCCCGAGGATTTTTTCCTCGGGAGTCTTGAACAAATCAATTCATCAATCAAAACTAACTAACTTTCTTAATGGCTCGGGGGATTTAATGCATCCAATACTTCCTGAGGCAACAATACTTTGTCAATAAGGTGTACAATACCGTTGCTAGCCATTTGGTCCGGTCCAATTACGTTGGCATCCGTGTCCGTCTTATCGCGAATATCAATATCATGTCCATGGACAATGGCGAATAAGGACTCTCCTTGGAAGGTAACAATTTCCTGGTGATTGGTAAGGGTGGATGATTCTACCGCTGCACCGGAAACTACATGATATGTCAAAACCGTAGCCAATAAATCCTTTTCAGCTTGGGTATCAAAATCGGCCAAGCTATGATAGTCATCGCCTAAAGCATCCAATAAATCTGCAAAAGCCTTATTAGTGGGGGCAAAAACCGTAAAGGGGCCTTCTCCACTCAATACATCTACCAAACCAGCATCGGCCTGAATCAAGGCTTCGACCAATAGGCTCAAGTCATCAACAGACTGTGCCAATTGCACGATATTGGGTGTGGGTGGATTTAAGATATCCAAAACCTCTTGGGGCAACAATACCTTATTGATTACGTGTACAACCCCATTACTTCCCTCTACATCTGGAAGGACCACAGTGGCATTGTCCTCGGTAGCATCATCAATGTGTACCATGCCATCGTTAATTGAAATTCCAACATTTTCACCTTGGAAAGTCTCGATCATTTGTCCATCACTAAGGTCTGTAGAAAGCGCTTTAGTGCCGGCAACTACATGGTAGGTCAATACTTTTACCAACAATGCTTTTTCTTCATCGGTATCGAAATCGGCAAGGCTGTGGTAATCATCTCCTAAAAGTTCCAACAAGGCTACAAAAGCATGATTGGTAGGGGCAAATACCGTAAAGGGACCTGCGCCTCCCAAGGTCTCTACGAGACCGGCATCCGCTTGGATGAGAGCTTCGACCAATAAGCTTAAATCATCCGTAGCCACTGCCAATTCTACAATGGTCTTCATGTTTAAGGCCGTTACAAAATCAATGGCCGATTGCGGCAACAAAACTTTGTCAATAGTATGTGCCACTCCGTTGGAGGCCATAATATCCGTACCTGTGATATTGGCGTTTACGTCAGAGGCATCTCCAATAACAAAGGTATCTCCGGATGCAATTATTTCGATACTATTGTCGGTAAAGGCAGTGGGAACGGGACCTTCGGCCAAATCAGCTTCCTTAACTTCCGCGCCAGCTATAACGTGATATAATAGGATGTCCTTTAAAAGAGCGATTTCAGCTTCCTCATCAAAATCATCCAGGCTATTGTAATCATCCCCTAATACTCCTAAGAGGGCAACAAAAGCGTCATCTGTTGGAGCTAGTACGGTAAATGGTCCATCTGAGCTTAAAGTTTCTGCCAACCCTGCTTTGATAACGGCCGCTTCTAAAACGGAAAGCGCCTCTGTAGCCACCACAACATCTACCAAAGTACCAAGTTCATTTTCCATTTCGCCGCCATTCAAAGCGTCAATTATAGCCTGAGGCAACAATACTTTGTCTATTACATGGACAATGCCATTACTTGCGCCAACATCTGGGATGACAACTTTCGCTGCATCAACATCTTCGCCTTGCTTGTCCTTAATTTTTACGTCATCGCCCAACATTACGGTTACATCCTCTCCCTGAACCGTGGTTATGGTCTGACCATCGGAAAGATCCGAAGATTCAGCAGCAATGCCAGAAACTACATGATAACTAAGGATAGTGGCCAAAATATCTCTCTCTTCATCGGTATCAAAATCATCCAATGAATCAAATCCGTCCAGTGCTTCCAGCAAGGAGGTAAAAGCTTCATTGGTAGGGGCAAATACGGTAAACGGACCTTCACCGCTTAGGATGCCTATCAAGTCGATGTCATCTTTTTCATCCGCTTTGGATAGGGCTGCTACCAAAGAGCTTAAAGCATCTTGACCCTGTGCGGTCTCAACAATGTTGATCGCATCATTTTTGGCTACTAGATTGTCATCTTCACTGTCGTCATCACATGAGAGTGAGAATACTGAAGCCAGAGCAAGTACCAGCATACTCTTAAATCGAATCATTTTTTTCATAATAAAGTGTTTTAGGAATAAAATTGTTTAATAAAAAATTTTGTGGGTTGAACAAAAAAATAAAACATCATTTATGTCAATACTTAAACTAAAGTCAAAATCTGTTGAATTTTAAAGTAGTTTTTTTATTTAATAAAAAAATATTGTTTGACATTTATTCATTTTGTTTAAACACAAAGAAGATACTCCTAATTAAAAAAGGTTGCTTTTGTTTTACTTATTTTATAAAAAGTTTAACAAATATGACATAACATACTATGTGTCGACAAAGAGGTAAGGGTATAAAAAAACCGCCTCTAGGGCGGTTTTTAAAATTTTGAAAGAGATCTTTAGTTTTCAGTATCTGGCAACATAACTTGATCAATAAGGTGGATTACACCGTTGCTTGCCTGAATATCCACAAACCCAATGTTGACATCATCGTTCCCCGACCCATCTGTAATCACTGCTATAAAAGGAGCATTTACCTGCAAGGATACGGTGATATCGTCACCCTCCAATGTAGTTAGGTTAAGGCCTTCAGAAAGACCGCTGCTCCTATTATTTCCCGATACCACATGGTGTTGGAGCACTGCGGTTAGGAGGGATTCGTCAATATCTGAAAGTGAGGACCAATCCGGATTAGAATCCAATAATTCATCAAAAGCTTGATCCACAGGGGCAAAAACAGTAAAAGGACCCTCTCCCGACAAAATAGTTGCAAAATCCGTTCCGGGGGTCGCTGAGGTCAAGGCAATGGTCAATTGTTCAAAATTAAAATCCTCACCAACAAAAGTGACGACCGTCGGCAAATCGATTACCGCATCAACAATATGTATGGTTCCGTTTGAGGCTAAAATATCTGCTCCACCATTTACCACACTGGAAATACCATTAAATTCTACACCATCAGTAGCATCGAAATAAAGGGAAAGATTGGAGCCTTCTGTAGGGCCGGAGGCCAAAGTTGCCGCATAATTTCGCTGAAGTACGGTCAAATCACTTGAACTTAGTTCAGTCCCAATGACATGGTTCAATAAAATTTGGGTTAGAGCATCAACTGGAACATCCTGTACAGAAGTAAAATTATTCTGCCCCAAAAACGTATTAAAAGCCGCGTTGGTTGGGGCTAGGACAGTAAACGATCCACTTGCCTCTAATTCATCAGTTAGATTGGCACGTTGCAATGCCTCTACTAATATGCTCAAATCCGGGGTGGCAACGGCAAGTTCCACTATGTTTTCCCCTGACCGCGGTGGGCCATCATTGTCGTCCGAGTTACAGGAAGTTGCCGCTATTAAAATAAGGGTCAACGGCAAAAATTTGAATAACACAAGATACTTTTTCATAATCAATTATTTTGAATTTTAAGTTAAAGTCGTAATATTTTTAGTAGCCATAACAAGTCAACATCGTATTTTATGAAAATTTTAATATCATGTACTTCGAACTAGTAAAACGTGAAAATATTTGAAAAATTGATTCAAATATCTACCTTTTGTTTTGAATGAGAAGTAAACCCGACTCTAATTAAGAGTTTACAAGTGTTTTTTTTGCAAGTCTATTTTACGACGAAGGCCGCAAAACTGCGGCCTTTATACTAATACTTTAGGTACAATAAATACGTATCAATAACGATTTAGTTGGTGGTGTCTGGTATCAAAACCTTATTCACTACATGGATTACACCATTGCCAGCTTGAACGTCCACGGCAATAATGCCAATGTCCGTGTTTCCTGCGCCATCGGTGATATCCGCGATGTTGTCGCCACTTCCGGGCAGCGTTACTGTAATACCGTCACCTTCCAAAGTGGTTGCGGGGGTAGTACCGTCAGGTGTTAGGTCGGTGGAACGAATATTGGCTCCGGCTACGACATGGTGTAGCAGAACGGCTTCCAATTCAAAGAAATCCGGTATAGCATCCTGAGCCTCTAGAGCTTCATTGGTCGGAGCAAAAACAGTGAAATCAGGGTTTATTCCATCCCCATTTCCACCAGATGTCCTTGATAGTATTTCTACGAAATCCGTGTCTGGGGTAAGGTCAGTTAATGCGGCGACCAAGGTAGAGAAATCTGGATTTGCTGTTGCAAAAGTTACAACTGTTGGGATGTCTATTACGCCATCTACCGCATGAATGATGCCGTTTGTGGCAACAATATCCGCCGCTGCTACACTGCTTACACCATTTATTCTGACCCCATCATCAGTGTTGATATAAACATTCAAATTATCACCGTCCGCATTTGTGGCAGCTGTGGTTATATCATAACCGGTTTGAAGATCTCCGGAGAGGGCTGCAGTTCCTACAACGACATGGTTGGATAGAATATTCGCAATTTCGTTCTCACTGGTAAATCCGTCAAAGGCAGTATTGACCGGTGCAAAAACCGTGTAATTCGTGTCGGTGGCCGATAACAAGTCTGTAAAAGTGGTGTCGTCATCTGCTGTCAACAACCCAACCAAACTGGTAAGGTTCGGATTGGCCACGGCATGGTCCACAATATTAGGAAGGCCAATTACCGCATCCACTATATGAACAACACCATTGATTGCCTTGTTGTCTGGAGCACTAACTTCTGATACCCCATTCAAGGTAACCACATCCGCTACATTTACAAAAAGACTTAAATTGTTCTCTCCCGCTCCGGCGGTGGAAAGTGTAGATTCATAGCCTGTAGCCAAGTCGGTAGAAAGTTTCGTGCCACTTACCACATGGTTCAAAAGTACTTGGGTCAAGACATCTACAGGTACTGCCGATAAATCTGCAAAGTCGTTGGCTTCCAAAAAGGCGGTAAAAGCTTCATTTGTTGGGGCAAGAACTGTAAATGGCCCGTCACCTGCCAATACTGTAGGTAAATCCCCATTGGCAGCTTGTAAGGCGGCGACCAGATTGCTCAAGCTAGGGGTGGCAATGGCCAAGTCGGTTATGGATACTAATAATACATCCGCTAGGGCATCCAAAGCTGCTTGAGGCAACAGTACCTTATCAATAATATGAACAATACCATTACTCGTCATAACATCTGGCGTGGTAACTTGAGCAGCTTCTCCGGCAGCATCCGTAAAGAATACTCCTCCATCAAGACTAACGGTCAAAGTTCCGCCTTCAAGGGTAGTGACCGATTGATCTGCCGTTAAATCCGTAGAAGCTACCGCAGCTCCGGAAACGACATGATACGTAAGTATTGTGGCCAATAGGTCTTGAAGTTGTTCACTGTTAAAATCATCCAACGAATCAAATCCGTCCAGACGGGCAAGTAAGTCTGTAAAGGCATCATTGTTAGGCGCTAAAACTGTAAATGTGCCGTTTTCGTCACTTAAGGCAGCGACTAAGTCATTGGCGGCACTTTCATCTGCTTTCTGTAAGGCAGCAACTAAGGTGCTCAGGGAGTTTTCCCCTAAAGCAGTTTCCACAATATTTAAGGGGTCCATAGGTTGTTCGGGTGGTGTGGTTGGCCCGTTATCATCATCGGAACAAGAAGCCGCCAAGAACAACGCCATAGTCAAAATTGAAAAGGTAAAAATTTTGGAAATTTTTTTCATGATATTTATAATATTAGGAATTTATGTTTAACAAATATATATTAATACTTAAACAAAATATTTCATTTATTAAATGTTTAACAAACGAAACATGGATTTAATCAATTGATTTATATGATAGAATAAGGTGTTTGTGGCATAGCCACAGGCTAGATGAGGAATAAACGAAAGAGTTGCTTTTGTTTAATTTGTTTTATAAAAAATTTAACAAATTATAAAATTGCTTAATACTTAACAATACGGTTTTGCTTTTTGTGATAAGGTATTTTTGTAATTTTACAGACTATATTAAGGAAGATGAAAAAAGTGGTAATCGGACTTTCCGGAGGAGTGGACTCCAGCGTTGCGGCCTACCTTCTTAAAAAACAGGGATACGATGTCATTGGACTTTTTATGAAGAATTGGCACGATGATTCTGTGACGATATCCGAGGAGTGTCCCTGGTTGGAGGATAGTAATGATGCCCTTATTGTGGCAGAAAAATTAGGTATCCCGTTCCAAACCATAGATTTAAGTACGGAGTATAAGGAACGCATTGTCGATTACATGTTCCGCGAATATGAAAAAGGACGTACGCCTAATCCGGATGTACTTTGTAATCGAGAAATCAAATTTGACGTTTTTCTTAAAATAGCTCTTAAACTGGGAGCGGATTATGTAGCAACAGGCCATTATTGTAGAAAGGATATACAAAAGAATGAGAATGGTACCGAAACCTATAGACTTCTGGCCGGCCTGGACAACAATAAGGACCAATCTTATTTTTTATGCCAACTTTCCCAAGAGCAACTGTCCAAAACACTTTTTCCAGTTGGTGAATTAACTAAGCCGGAGGTGCGAAAAATAGCCTCGGACAACAACTTGATTACTGCGGATAAAAAGGATTCCCAAGGACTTTGCTTTATAGGAAAGGTGCGACTTCCCGATTTTTTGCAACAAAAATTGAAGCCAAAAAAAGGTGTCATAGTAGAGGTGCCGGCAGACGTCCCCCAGTATTTGGCTTCAAAGAGCAAATTTGAAACAAAAGAAGAAGAATTGGCATTTATGTCCGAAAAGCCAGTATATAATTTAGATGATGGCAGGGTAGTAGGCGAGCATCAGGGCGCACACTATTTTACCAAAGGGCAACGAAAGGGATTGGATGTTGGAGGCACTAAGGAACCTCTATTTGTCATTGAAACGGATGTTGAAGAAAACATCATATATACCGGTCAGGGCAAATCACACCCTGGATTGTATAGGAGAACACTATTCGTTAATGACGATGAACTCCATTGGATTCGTCAGGACTTGGCCTTGGAGGTAGATGGTACAATGCAAGTTACAGCTCGGATCCGTTATCGACAACCTTTACAAAAGGCTACCCTTTATAAAATAGAGAAGGGGCTTTATGTTGATTTTGAGGAAAAACAGTCTGCTATTACGGAAGGTCAGTTTGTGGCTTGGTATATGGACGATGAACTTGTGGGGTCAGGGGTTATTTCCTGAAATCCATAGTTGTAACACTTCGGATGTTATAGTTTATGCAAAACAGGATAACACAACTCTTTAATATAAAATATCCCATCGTTCAGGCGGGAATGGTGTGGGCCAGTGGATGGCGACTGGCTTCGGCAGTTTCCAATGCCGGGGGATTAGGTCTGATAGGTTCGGGAAGTATGTATCCGGAAGTACTGCGCGAGCATATCCAAAAATGTAAACAGGCTACAGAAAAACCTTTTGGTGTAAATATCCCCATGCTTTATCTGGACCTTGATAGGATTATGGACATTATTATTGAAACTGGTGTTAAAACTGTATTTACTTCCGCCGGAAACCCAAACACCTGGACGTCCTATTTAAAGGAAAATGGAATAACCGTAGTCCATGTGGTAAGCAGTGTTAAGTTTGCTTTAAAGGCCCAAGAGGCTGGAGTGGATGCCGTTGTGGCAGAGGGATTTGAGGCAGGAGGCCATAATGGGCGTGACGAAACTACCACCTTAGTCTTAATACCTAGCGTTAAGGAAAAATTAGAAATCCCGCTATTGGCCGCGGGAGGAATTGCCACAGGGAGAGCTATGCTGGCAGCTATGATACTCGGAGCGGATGGCGTGCAGATAGGAAGCCGATTTGTAGCAAGTTTAGAGGCTTCCTCACATGAGCTGTTTAAACAAGAGGTGATCAAGGCCAAAGAAGGGGATACCATTCTAACCCTAAAGGAACTCGCTCCGGTTCGATTATTAAAAAACAAATTCTATAAAGATATACGGCAGGCGTATGCGGATGATTCAAGCCCAGAACAACTAAAAGCCTTGTTAGGCAGGGGCCGGGCCAAAAAGGGCATGTTCGAAGGGAATTTGGAAGAAGGCGAATTGGAAATAGGCCAAGTCTCCGCTTTGATTAATTCAGTAAAGCCGGCGGCCACTATTGTAGATGAAATTATGGATGAGTTCTTCGAGGCCAAAAAAGAAATAGAGACTACTCGTTTCTTACCATAAACCACTTCTTTCCTTAGGTATTTAGACTTTTTTAAGTAATGTTGATTATATTGTGTCGAGATTAATCAACAAAATAGCTTAATGGCAAATATCAATGGAAAGGCCGTACAGCAACATACCTATGATGCCATAGTAGTGGGTTCAGGTATTAGTGGAGGCTGGGCGGCGAAAGAATTGTGCGAAAAAGGATTAAAGACTTTGGTACTGGAACGGGGTAGAATGGTAAAGCATGTACAGGACTATCCTACTATGACCAAGGATCCTTGGGATTATGAACTGAGAGGTGCCCTGGAACATGAAGAAAAGCAAAAACATGCCAGTTCAATTACAAGAGTAGGATGGGGGGGTGCGGATACCGAGCATTTTTTTGCAAATGATAAGGACAATCCATATACCGAGATAAAACCTTTCATCTGGATTCGTGGGCATCAGGTTGGGGGCCGATCCTTAACATGGGGCAAACAAACATACCGATGGAGTGACCTTGATTTTGAGGCTAATGCAAAAGATGGCCATGGTGTGGATTGGCCCATTCGTTATAAGGATATTGAACCTTGGTATACGTATGTTGAAAAATTTGCCGGAATAAGCGGTGAAGCTCTGGGTCTACCGCATTTACCGGATAGTCATTTTTTACCTCCGATGGAGTTGAACTGTGTAGAGAAGCATGCGAAAAAGAACATTGAAGAAAAATTTGAGGGGAGACATCTCATTATAGGTAGATGCGCCCATCTGACCAAACCCATAAACAGCCGCGGAAAATGCCAGTTTAGAAATCGCTGTTCCCGGGGCTGTCCATATGGTGCCTATTTTAGCAGTAATGCGGTAACACTTCCAGCAGCCGAAAAGACGGGTAACTTAACCATGCGGCCCAATTCTATTGTGAGTTCCATTATTTACGATGACGAAAAAGGAAAGGCGACCGGGGTGCGGATCGTGGACTCTGAAACTATGGAAGAAATGGAATACTATGCGAAAATTATTTTTTGCAATGCCTCGGCCATAAGTTCTACTAAGATTTTATTGAATTCCAAATCTGATCGTTTTCCCGATGGACTGGGCAATGATAGTGGAGAGTTGGGTCATAATCTTATGGATCATACGTATAAGGTGGGTGCCATGGGATCCATTGAAGGCTTTGAAGATCAATACTATTCCGGGCGAAGACCTAACGGAATCTATATACCACGTTATGTGAATCTGGATGAAAAAACCAAGTCGGATAGTTTTCTTCGAGGTTTTGGCTATCAGGGCGGAGCAGGACGGTCTAACTGGGGTTCTGGAATTAATTCCGATAATTTTGGTGGCGATTTCAAGGATAAACTCTTCAAACCGGGACCTTGGGGCTTTTTCATTACCGGATTTGCGGAATGCCTTCCCTATCATGAGAACAAAGTGACACTTAATTCCGATTTGAAAGACAAGTGGGGCCAACCTATATTGAATATAGATTGTGAGTTCAAGGAAAATGAACTCCGAATGAATGATCAAATTAAATCGGATGCCGTAGATATGCTAGAAAAATCAGGATTCAAGGATATTTTGCCCTTCGATAATGAAAGTCCACCGGGCCATGGTATCCATGAAATGGGAACTGCCCGAATGGGCAAGGATCCTAAAACCTCTGTTTTAAATGGTTTCAACCAGGTGCACGCTGCGAAAAATGTTTTCGTAACGGATGGTGCATGTATGACTTCTTCCTCCTGCGTCAATCCGTCCTTAACCTATATGGCAATCACGGCACGCGCAGCGGACCACGCCGTAAAAGAATTAAAAAGACAAAATATATAAGCATGGATAGAAGAATAGCCATAAAAAATACAGCATTGTTAATAGGTGCCACTTTGGGGAGCTCTACTTTGACAGGCCTTTTGCAATCTTGCCAAAATCAAAAGCGTATCGATTGGGTTCCTGTCTTTTTTACTGGGGAGCAAGCTGCCGTAGTTTCTGAAATTACTGAAATGATATTGCCCCGGACCGAGACTCCAGGAGCCAAGGATCTTAAGGTGGATATCTTTGTAGATCTAATGTTCGGAAAGGCCCTTTCACCTGAAGATCAAGAACATGTTAGGAAAGGATATGACCGATTTGAAGCGATTTGCCAGGAGAAATTCAATAAATCGTTTCTGGATTTGGGTAACGAGGAACGAAAAGAGGTTCTAGAACAGGTGGAAGTCGAAACCAATACATTCAATCCCGCCGTATGGGGAAGCCCTTTGGGTAAACAAGAACCCATCGATTTTTATCGGAGGGTAAAGCAATTTACATTGGTAGGTTACTTTACTTCCGAAGAAATCGGGAAAAATCACTTGCAATATGACCCTATCCCAGGGGATTATAAGGGCTGCTTTCCCTACAATGGGGAAAATTCCTGGACATTATAAATACCGAAGGAACTTTCTTCAGAGGTCAATCGTCCTTTAAACTGGCTAGAAATTCCATCAGGTCCCGTAGCTCACGTTTATTGATAAGGAGGCCCATGGGCGGCATTGCCGAAGGCATGTTTTCCCTCTTTTTTATCCTTGAAACTGCTATCTCCATGGGTTCGGCATCTGAAGTCCTCAATATAATTTCTTCTTTTGTTTCCTCTTCTAGGACCCCTGTAACTTTTTGGCCATCTTTCAACGTTAACCTTACGCTACCATAACCAGGAGCCAATCGAACACTAGGTTCTATGAGCGATTCCAGAAGTTGCTCCCGGGTTAGGAGGGCGCCGATGTTATCCAATGGCGGACCTACTTGTCCACCCGCACCGTTTACCGCATGGCATCGTACACATTGGGCGGTAGGATTATTGGTAAAAACACTCCGTCCCCGCCACCAGTTGCCCCCATAGAGGGTTTCGGTATAGGAATCCATGGTATTGCCATTGCTTTTTATTTTGTCAAGTTGGGCAATTAGTTTTTCGGAATCAGTAGCTTCCACTGCTTCAATAAGGTCCAGAATTACTCCTTGAGAGAGTTTGTTGTTATCTGCCATTTGAATCAATCCGTGTAACACATTTTCGCTTTTGTCCAGGGAGAGCTCACCCAAAACCCCTAGCATTTCCTGTTGTTCAAGCACGGACCCGTTCTTAAAAATAGGATTTACAATGTTTGGCAATTTGTCTTTACTTACATCCAATTTTCCAATAAGTCCTACGGCAACTGATCTAACTTTTTCGCTTTTATCCTTCATGCCCATTTCCATGGCCATTTGGATATTGGATTCGTCCAATTGGGCCAGGGCCCCAAGAGCAGCGGCACGAACCTCGGCATCGGAATTTCTTCGCATTAGACCGTATAAATCCGAATTATGGGAGTCGATGCCCAAAGTCCCTAAAACCTTTGTTGCTCCTATGAGAATAGCCGGGTCCTTATCCTTTAGAAAAAAAGGAATATCTTTTTCAATTTTTTGTTTTACCGTATTAGGGTCTCGTGTAATTTCACCCCTAAAACGGCCATCCACACGATCTAAAACGGATGGGGATGCCCAGGAACCAATAACCTCCAGGGCTTCCCTTCTTAAATTACTATTGACCTCTGGTCGTTTGGCAAATGCAATAAGATTGTCCAATTCTTTTTCCCCACCCACACGCAGAGAAGCATTAATACTTCTTCGTAACAAGGGTTCGGAAGAGAACCTTTCTTGGGTAAGGATTTCCGCTAAATCCGGCAAAGCTTCTTCAATGGACCAATCGTCGTTGATGGCACGGGCCGCTTCGGTAACGATATATTCGTCTGTATCTCCTAAAAATTGTGATACCCGTGCATCTTGTAACCTTCTAAGAACAAGCACAGCGGCAATACGAAGACTTTTTTTGGGGTTGTCCACGAGGTTGAGCATCGGTTCTGCCTTTCCAATACGTGACAAGGCCAAAACACCTGCATGCCTTAGATATAGATCCTTATCGTCATTGGCCGAAACCATATCTAGCAAAGGTTGGACGGCTTCCGTATATTTTACTCTACCCAAGGCCTGTGCGCCAAAGAATTTTACCCTGTCGTTTTCGTGCTTCAGTAACGGGATTAGAGCAGGACCAGCTTCGGAATATTTTACATCACCCAAGACCTTGGCTGCCTGGGCAATAATTTCTGGATCTTTATCGGACAGGAGTTCTAACAAAACTTCAGCCTTTCCATCATTTTTTGCCGCAATTTGGCCAATGCCCCATATGGCATGGATGCGTGCAAACTGGTTTGTACCCTCCTTGGCAATATCCCTTAAGGCCCTATATCCCCAAAATGTACTTTTGGCCAATTGAAACTGGGCTTTTTTACGTATTCGCATATCGGGGTAGGACAATAGGTTGGTCAACTCCTCTGTGGATTGATCCTCATAATCCAAGGTCATAAGGTGCTGGGTTTCTTTCCGTTCCTGGCTTAGGTCGTTTTTTCCTTCCTCTACATCCAATTTCCAGATACGACCATAATTTTTGGTCCCCCAACCGTTGATCCAATCGGCCAGATACAAGGCTCCATCTGGCCCGAATTTTAGGGCAGTGGGCAGAACCCCACTTAGAACATCCATATCTGACTGCAATTCAAAGGAAGCTCCCTTAGGTTTTAAATCGAAAGACCAAATATGGGAACGCCCTGGATCACCGACAAACTCGACCAAAAAGAAGCGATTTAGCCAATCCTTGCCCAATGCAGTTCCGGGATTGTAGGCCATTCCGGTTGGGCCGTTGTGAAAGTTGGCGATGGGAGGAATGATATAGGCTGCTTGCCCTTCCCATCTCGGAACAAAAAGTTTTTCGTCCATCCAAACCTTGTAGCTGTTGTTTTTTGGATCGGTGTACTTCCCATATTGCCAATTGGCCCGCCATCCAGCATCAGACCCTTCCACTATATGGACCAGACGCTCACTTTCACCTGCATGGTCTCCATCGTTGTCCGAAGAGATAATATTTCCGTAGGCATCAAAAACAAATTCGTGTGTGTTTCGTAATCCTCGGGCAAATACCTCAAAATCAGTTCCATCGGGATTGCTGCGAACAATAACACCCTGATTGGGATAATGATGTTTTTCACCATCCACAGTGGTTATACTGGCACCAATATCCCCTATGCCCCAATAAATCTTCCCGTCAGGACCCTCAACCGCGCCGGACATTCCATGAGCTCCAAAACCTATGTGTACTGCAAATCCATGTGCTATGGAAGTTTTCTCGTCCAATACCTGGTCTTCGTTGGTATCCGTAAGCCGCCACATATCTGGCCCTACACCCACAAATACCTCTTCGTCCCTTACCAATAGGGCACCTGCTACATCTGTGATCTCTTCATTGAAATCTTCCAAAATTCGGGTCGATTTGTCTGCGACACCATTTTTATTGGTATCCTCCAGCATCCATACTTCGTCCTTTTCAACGGTAAGGTCTTTCCAGTCATGGATACTGTCATTGTTCAAATCTGGAAACCATTCGTTCTCTTTACTTTTCTCAGGGGCAAAGGTGGTGCGCAAGAAGTTTCGTCTATCCTCTACGGATTGCAATGAAATGGATGCCGTCATCCAATCTTGATGCCCTCGTATATCGAACTCCGAATTTTTTTGGCGATTGGTGCTTGTTAAATAGATTTTACCAAAATTATCAATGTCCATAGCTATGGGGTCTGGCGCCAGGGAATCCGATGCCCATAGGCTTAAAACAAGTCCATCCGCAATCTTGGGAGCTATGTTTTTTCTTGCTTCCAAGGCCTGAGTCATTTCCTGTACTGAATCCTCATAAACGGTCAGAGGTGTTTCCCTTGGTTTTGTGGACTTTGTATTGCAAGACACAAAAAGGGTTAAGGCTATTAATAGGTATGTGGAGATTCGGGAGAATATATTGTATTTCATTAGGTACGGATATTTTGGTAATGAAGGTTTGTGCGAACTAAAATAAGGAATTCCCACTCAAGAAAAATTGTATAACCGTTTATTGTTTTAAACCGAAGTCTTTTAATGGATTTTCTTAGGTGCAAACTTGAGGAAGTATCGAACTAATTTTACTGATGTAATTCTACGATCCATATATCTAAATGGTAAAATTGATTAAAAACTGCAAAGCACAAATTTTCCGTTTTAAGGGTATGCGAAAGAAAGTATGGTTACTTTTGAAAACCATGAAACAGAGGACCATTGTATTTATGTTGACCTTGATTGCTTTTCAAAGCAATGCCCAAATTGAACAGGACAAGGTATTGCATTTTGGGGTAGGAGCCTTATGTGGTTTGGGCGGCGCCGTTCTTGCCGATGAACTTTCGGACGGAAATCGGTTTTGGATTTTTACCGGAGCGGTAGCTGGTAGTCTGCTCGCAGGTGTGGCAAAGGAAGCTTGGGATGAACAACAGAACAACGCCTGGGACAACGGGGACCTTGCGGCCACCGTTTTGGGTGGAGTTGCCGTAGGAGTCACCATTGAGTTGTTTTCCGGAAAAAAAAGAAAAGCAAGACATAGAGCTAAGGTGGCGTTTTATGAAAGTACCATGGGAACTTCCATCACCAATACCTTGGATCGTTCCTTGGATTCTAGAATAAATCCATCAACCTCCCAAATTCCGTATCCATCCCGTTTTCCCAAAGATTGATTATTAATTAAGACTTCCCCATCTAAAACAAAGATGTATACCCCGTTACTTTTTTTCTTTAGGGTATAGGTTTCCGAGGAACCTGAGTCAAAATCCCCCAAATGAAACCAAGCATCTTGATGTACCCAGACTCCCTGGTCTTGTTTGTTCGGAGACAGAATTTGATAAAAGACGTTTTTCCTTTCGATATCCTTTAAGGATATTTGATCATAGCGTGGCTCCACGTTTTGCTTATTGGGAAACATCCAAATCTGAAGAAACTTCACGGGTTTGTCAGGATTCTTATTGTACTCACTATGCTGAATACCGGTACCAGCGCTCATGACCTGAACATCTCCCTGCCTAATGATAGCAGAATTCCCCATACTATCCATATGCTGCAAATCACCTTCAAGGGGAATGGAAATAATCTCCATGTTGTTATGCGGATGTGTGCCAAATCCTCTAGCTTCGGAAACCACATCGTCATTGAGCACTCGTAAAACCCCGAAATTCATTCGATCCGAGTCGTAATAATTGGCAAAACTAAAAGTATGGTGGGAATCCAACCAACCATGATTGGCATGGCCTCGACTTTCGGCTGTATGTAAAACAAATGGCATAACTAATCAATTCTAAATTTCAACTGTGGTCAATTTTAATAATGTTCCGGACACCTTCCAAATAAGGCGTGGGGGAAAGGTTAAATCGCTTTTCAAATTTACTACTGTCAAAAACATAGGTTCTATCATACTGATATAGCATTTCTACCATCTCTTTCATAATGGGGATAAATAACCCGAGTATCCGTACCAAAAACCTTGGAGCGGTTTGGTACCTTGGAGGTACTCCCATTTCTTTGGCAATGGTTTCTATCCACTCCTTTCCTGTATACGGATTTGATGCAGTAGGTAAATGCCAGACTTCATTATAGGCATCATCAGTATTTCCCAATAGGGCCGTTGCTTTCCCGGCGTCCGGAGTATAGGTAAAAGAGTGCCTTTGGTCAATGGAAACCAACCAATTAGCCTTTTGATTTGAAGCTAGTTTCTTGAATACCATTTCCGTCAACATACTGGTCTGATTTATGGATGGGCCATAAAAATCGGCAGATCTGGCGATGAGCGCTGTAAGTTCTCCTGCTTCGATCTGATTCCAAATCATCTGTGCAATTTCGGCCCGGATCTTTCCTTTTTTGCTCGGGGGATTTATGGGCGTATCCTCTGTCATACCGTTTAGATGGTCTTTATCGTACATATAGATGTTATCAAAGAAGACCAATTTTGAGTTATTGGCCTTACAAGCGTTAATAACATTTTCCATAAACTTGGACCAACTCTCCTGCCAGACTTTAGAGCTATAGGGAAATCCTACGGTAACATAAACGATGGAAGAGCCTTTTACAGCTTTTTGGACCGCAGCGGGATTCAGCAAATCAGCGGATACCAGTTCGTCCGTTGCATTCACTTTTTCTGGATTTCGGCTTACCAATCGTATGTTGGAGGTATATTGGGTAAGTGCCTTGGCAAGTTCCGTACCTATGGCCCCTCCTGAGCCTAAAATTGTTTGCATGGCCTTTATTCTTTAGGGTTGGTGAACCCTGTTAAAGTTAACAAACTTTTGTCCGTTATCTTTTGCACTCACCATGTTTTGTCATCTTAATTTTTTGAGAGGTCATCTTATATAAGTCCGCGAGCCTTTATTTCCAAATATTTATTGATGGTATTAATGGTGAGATCTTCAGGCTTGGTTAGGATGGTCTGTATGCCATACCGTTGCAATTCCTTTTGCATTAACCGTTTTTCCAGAGAAAACTTTTCGGCTATGGTTTTATGGTAAATGGCCTGCAGGTCTTCTGCGTCGGTGGCTATAAGTTCCTCCAGTTCCGTATTTTCAAAGAATATAACTACCAATACATGATGTTTTGCCATGGCCAGAAGAAAGGGTAATTGCCGCTTGAGCCCTGAAATATGTTCAAAGTTTGTGTAGAGGAGCAATAAGCTTCTATGGGTCACCTTTCGTTTAATATGTGCATAAAGCAATCCAAAATCGGAATCGGTAAACTCGGTGGTAATGTTATATAATTTTTCCAAAATGGTATTAAGGTGGGTAATCTTCTGCAGTGCGGGGACGAAGGATTCAATGTTCTTTGAAAAAGTAAGCATTCCCGTTTTATCGTTTCTTTTTAAGGCCACATTGGAAAAGGCCAGGGTAGCATTAATGGCGTAGTCCAATAATTTTAATTCATTAAAGGGCATTTTCATTACCCTACCCGTGTCTATTAGAGAATAAATAGGTTGTGATTTTTCATCCTGATATTGATTGACCATCAAATGATTGTGCTTAGCAGTAGCCTTCCAATTTATGGTCCTAAAATCATCTCCTCTTACATATTCCTTTATCTGCTCAAACTCTTGGGTATGCCCGATGCGGCGGATTTTTTTTAAACCGAATTCCGTAAGCTTATTGCTTATGGCCAGAAAATCATAGTGTTGCATTTGGATGATACTTGGGTATACAGGCACCATTTGATCTTTTTGAAAGACAAAGCGTCGCTTTACGATTTTTAGGGGTGACGATGCATACACATTCAGGCTGCCAAATACATATTCGCCCCGGTCCACCGGACGCACCGAATACTCAAATGTTTTCCATTCCCCCTTTATAATAGAGGTCTTATGTATAAAATCCCTTTTTTGAAATTGGATCGGGAGTTCATCAATAATGGATATATAGGTTTTAAAAGGATAATGTGTGGCAAACTGGATGCTTAGGGGATTTACATCACTATTGGATAGTTTTTGGGGAAGCTTCCTTTTGGCTTCAAGGCCTTTTGCATGGGAATAGAGCAAATAGGCATCGAACAGGAATAGGCCCAGAAGCACCCATGTGAGCAGCCACGCAACAGGATAAAGCCAAGGTAGCCAATACGATAGCACAAAACATGCGGATAATAGGGCAAGGTATCTGAAAAATGTGTTATGTATGTAGAACGACCTTAAAAAATGCACAGCTTAACGCGGTATTTCAACAGATTCCATAATCATTTGTACAACGCTATCCGTGGTAACCCCTTCCATTTCACGTTCCGGAGTAAGGATAATCCGATGATTCAGTACCGGAACCGAGGCTTTTTTTACATCTTCGGGAATAACAAAATCGCGTCCATTGATGGCGGCAAAAGCCTTGGCAGCGTTTAAGGTGGCTATAGAGGCCCTGGGAGAACCACCCAGATACAAATGGGGATGGTTACGGGTTTTTGTGATGATGTTGGCGATGTACTTGACTATTTTTTCCTCGACAATGATTTCCTGGATCTTGGATTTATAATCCGCCAACTGTTTCGGTGTAATAACAGACTTTATCATTTCCTGAGGTTTTGAACCTTGCCGTTCATGATGGGTCTGAATGATTTGTATTTCTTCCTCAACCGATGGGTAAGCAACCTTTATCTTAAAAATAAACCGATCCAGTTGTGCTTCGGGCAGTGCATAGGTGCCTTCCTGTTCAATGGGATTTTGTGTGGCCAACACCATGAAAGGGGTATCCATAGTGTAGGTTGTGCCATCCATGGTTACCTGGCGCTCCTCCATGGTCTCAAACAAAGCGGCCTGGGTCTTTGCGGGTGCGCGATTAATTTCGTCTATCAATATGATATTCGAAAAAATAGGGCCCTGTTTGAACTCAAATTCCGAGGAGTTTAGGTTAAAGATGGAAGTCCCAAGAATGTCACTAGGCATTAAGTCCGGAGTGAACTGGATCCGACTAAAATCGGTCTTTAAGGTCTTGGCAAAAAGTTTGGCCGTAATGGTTTTGGCAATCCCGGGAACACCCTCTATTAGTACATGACCATCCACTAAAAGGGATACAATGAGCAGTTCTACAAAATCTTTTTGACCTATAATGACCTTGGAAAGTTCAGCCTTGATATCGTCAACAGTTTTTTTTAGGTCTTCCAGCGGAATACGACTGTTAAAACTAAGCTCCTCTTCCGGAGTATTATTTTCTTCCATTTGCTTTTACTTTGAATTTCTCTATTAATGTATTGAGTTTTTTGAGTTCGATGTCACTTATTTCTGTACGAACTTTTAGTTTTTCCATAAGGTTGAACAATTCCTTTACTTCTTCCAAGGAATGGTCACTGCGGGATGCAAGGTTGCTATAAAATCCTTCATCCCTATTTTGGGTATCCAAATAAAAATGGGACCGCAGGTACTCCAAAAAGTAGGCTATTTTATGTTCGGCTATCTGTTTTTGTTCCCCTTTTTCAAAATACATATCCGCGATGGTCCTAGTAAAGGCAAGTGTTTGATTTTTTAGGGGATGTACTACAGGTATGGCCCTTTGTTTTCTTTTTCCCTCAAAAATCACATAAAAAAGAGCACCTATCAATGCAATGTAGTAGGCCCATTTTAATGCTTTGGTGTTCAAGAAAATATGCATTGGAGATGTATAGAATGTTTTTCCGGCCTTATGATGATTGTCCATATAGATAGTTCGCGAACCATCCAAATAGGATAATAGACCGGCCGTATAATCTTTATTTCCTTCTTTTAGAATAAAGTAATTGGTAAATGCCTTGGGAAATAAAGAAAGGATAATTTCCCCTTTGCCGAACTTTTGTTTGATAACATTAAAGTGTGCCGTTTGAATACTATCGCTTACGGATGGGATTTCCACCGCTCCCAGAATATGGGTATTCAAGGTATCCAAAGATTCAAAATAGGAGGCATATCCATCTTTATTAAATGGATGGGGGGAATCTTTTTTTAGCATGGGATGAACCAGTTTATGAAATTGCACTCCTTCCTCCCCAAAGCCTGCATAAAGAGAACCGGTTTTTAGATGTAAAGTATCCAATAATTGCTCTTCAAAACCTCCTGCGGCCATAAATAGGTTATTGCCTGCGGCGGTCCAATCCAGGAGTGCATTCAATTCTGTTTCCCCAAATTCAATACGGTCGTTTACAAAAAAGTAGGTGCCCTCTATACTGGAACTGGTGGTTAAAAATTCAAAAGGCGAAACATGTATTTGCTCAATAGTACCCGAAAAAAAATTTGCCATGACCTCATTGAGCACATAAGTGCCATAGGGTATTTTGTGCTGCACAACATAAGAAGGAAACCAATTGATTTCCTTTGGCTTATTGTACTGCATAAGCATTAAAAGAGCAACGGTCAGTAAGGCTATGATAATATAGGTGACTCCCTTTTTACCCATTTTTAAGTATTCTTTTTTTAAAGGAGGTAAAAGTGGTTTCAAGCCTAGTATATTTAACCTCATCGATATCAAACTCCCCGTACCAGATATAGTCGTACAACCAGGTAATATGGCCGAACGGTTGTTTCAGTTCAGGTTCTTCAATTTCGGAGATGTAATCGGCATTGGTCTTCTGAAGCTGCCATTCTATAAACTCTCCATCGCTGAGCATTTTTAAAATATGGAGATAGTAATATCGTATCGCCAAGCGATAGTCCTTTTGTTGTATGGCTTCTTGAATCAACTGTTGTATGTCCTCGTTTTTAATAATGTGCTCCTCCTCGGAAAGCGTTACAGAGGATTGATTTTTTTTGGAATAAAGCAGTGACCTTGCATTGACGTTTAGAAAAAACTTAATGAGTAAAAAAAGAAGCAACCCCAAAAGGATATAAGGTATCCAGCTGAAAAATTCCGCTAAAAAACCAGCTGCTTTTTCTACACCAAAAAGCCATTGAAAAAAGTGGAGCAGCAAATTCCAAAGCCAAGTCAAGAAGTTATCCCACCAAGAAGGGTTGGATTCAATAACCTCATAATTAAAGTCAGGATTGTCTTTAAAGGTTTGTAAATCCTCATTTGTTATTTTTTTGATTTCTAAAGACCCGGTATCAAAAACAAGGCCAGTGGAATCCTTTTGCCCCGAAACCGAAATTGTCCCCAGAATCAATAGGCAAAAAAAAGATAAAAGTTTCCGCATACCTAGTTTTCAGGAGTTTTACCTAAATTTTGAATGCGTTCGTAGGTACCTGTGAAATTCTTTTTCTCGTTTAAGTTAAAATATACAAAGGCAGCAGCAATAACGGATATCAAATTAAGCAGAAGACTGGCCAAAGTGCTTAGTACATTCAACAGGATGTAGATGGGATCTACAAAATTACCGGTCATGGTTTCGGCATCCAACTCTCCGGAAAAAATGCCCATTTTCATCCAGCTATAAATGGCGGCCGGTATGTTAAAGGCATAGCTGGCGATACCAACGATTATACCAATGACCAATAGCGTGGCAAAGGTAATCCACCACTCATCCTTTATCAGGGTAAAGCTATATCCATAGGCATCCGTAGCTCCTTTTTGGTCAAATACCAATACGGAAAAAGAAAGCACCAAAGGTACATATAGGTAAACTCCGGGAATGACGCAGGCCATAAATCCGGCTATGATGGATAGCACCACCAAAAACCCCAATCCAATAAAACTCCATAAGGTGGCGTATACTTCCCTTTTAATTTCGGTCAAATCAATACTGCCTTTGTTGCTTGCATAGGATTTTATATAATGCAAGGTTGTGGACTGTGAGATGGAATAGACCAGCACCAAGGAAATTAGGAAAACAAAAAGGGACAACACCATTACGGCTCCTCCAAATATCTGATCGGATGGTTCTGATCCAATATCAAAAAAAGGTTGAAACGAATACAGATAAAACCCTGAAGCTATAAGCATTACAACCAAATATGGGCCGACTATCTTGAAGTACGTAGCAAAAAAGGGTTTAAATTGGCTACGGAGAAAGGCAAAGGTGTCCGACAGAATCTCCCCAAGTTCGCGTTGTTTTTTAAACTCAATGTAGTCATCCTTCATGGTTTAGTTTTTTATGGATTTGTCTCGGATAAATAATATAATAGAATATGATCAGTGCTAATGATCCACCAATAATCAGAATAGCCAATGTATCTGGCATTTCAGTATGTCGGGTAACGAACCCTTCCAGAAATCCGGCGATAATGAAGAAGGGTACGGTACTGATCATGATTTTCAGACCGTTTTTCACTCCCCTTTTAAAGGACTCCAATCGGGTATAGGTTCCAGGGAACAGCATTCCATTGGCCAACACCAAGCCTGCACATCCTGCTATAATAATGACCGAAATCTCTATGGTACCATGGATCCAAATGGTACGTACAGACTCCCATAGAAGTCCCTTGTCATAAAAAAAATATTGAAAACTACCGAGCATAATGCCGTTCTGAAGCATAATGATCAAGGTGCCCAAGCCAAGAAAAATTCCATAGGCAAAGGCCAGCAGGGCCACACGGATATTGTTGATGGTTATACCTAGGAACATGTTGAACTCGCCCATCTCCTTGTAAACGGCCATAGGATCACCCTTTTCTATATTTTCCAAGGTCATGTTTACATAACCATCCCCTAAAATAGATCGGACAAAATCCCCCTCATTGGCCGAAGAAAAAGCGCCTACCACAACAAAAAAGGAAAAAACCAGAAAGGCGATGAGCAATTCCCTATGATGGTAATAGAACATAGTGGGAAACTCGGTCTTCCAAAACTCGACAATACGATTTTTAGGTTCCCTTTTGGTCCTATAAATCTTTTGATGTGCTTGCGATGCCAGGGAATTTAGATAGAATTCCGTATTGCTACCACCATAAAAGGTCTTGGCATAACTAAGGTGGTCTGTGATTTCAATGTAGAGGTCGGACAATACATCGGGCGCTATCTTCGTTTTGTTGGACAGGGCATTTTCAAAAACAGCCCATTTGTCTTTATTTTGCTTTACGAATGCCGCCTCGCGCATCAACTTTGGGTTTACCTCAAAGAAACGAAACTATGGAACAATTTCAAATAGAAACGGCCCAAAATATAAGTATCGATCAAAATACGGCCCATCTCGGAGACCGCATGCTGGCGTACATCATAGACAGTTTTGTGATATTGGCCTATACAGTATTAATGATTTGGTTGTTGTTGGCACTTGACGTAGATTTTGCCGATATGTGGGCGCTGTATTTACTATTAAGTTTGCCTGCTTTTTTGTATTACGTTCTCTTGGAAACCTTTACGGACGGGAAGACGATCGGGAAGAACCTTATGCACATTCGTGTTGTAAAACTGGATGGTTCAAAGCCAAATTTTGCCAGTTATTTTGTTCGATGGATTTTACGAATAATCGATGTGGCCTTAAGTTCAGGAGGGGTGGCGGTATTGACCATATTGATTAGGGGCAAAGGACAGCGTGTAGGGGATATTGCCGCTGGGACTACGGTTATAAGCGAGCGTAAAAGGGTTTTTTTAAAAGACACTATCTTGCGGGAGTTGCCTCAGGATTATGCTCCAAAATTTCCCCAGGTCACTGTTTTTAAGGATAGGGAGATGCAGACCATAAAGGAGCTTTATGATGTTGCACGAGTAAACGGAGACCACCAAATTATTGTTTCACTGAGTGATAAGATCAAGGAAGTGGCCGAAATAGTTACGGATCTAAAACCCATTGATTTCGTGGATATTGCCATTAAGGATTACAATTACTATACCCAACAGCTATAGTCTCATGTTCTATTATATAATTGATATTCTAGGAACCATTGCCTTTGCCATTTCGGGAGTATTGGTGGCCATGGAAAAAAAGCTGGATCTTTTCGGGGTATGTATTATTGCCTTTGTAACCGCGGTAGGAGGGGGGACCCTGAGGGATATGCTTATCGGCGATACACCGGTCGTATGGATGCGTAGTTCTGATTACGTCATTACGATTTTGGGGTCCGTAGTTTTCGCCATTCTTTTTGTAAACCAGCTAAAATATTTGAGAAGGACACTTTTTTTGTTCGATACTATAGGTATTGGGCTTTTTACGATGGTTGGCATAGAGAAGGGAATTTCAGCCGATCTAATGCCCGTAATGTGTATTTTCCTAGGAACCATAACGGCTTCCTTTGGTGGGGTAATTCGTGATATCCTATGCAATGAGATTCCTGTGATTTTCAGAAAAGAAGTCTATGCCACAGCATGTGTTTTTGGAGGAATCAGTTATTTTCTTTTGATTAAGCTGCCTTGGGACGGGGCCTTTTCCTATGTCACAGCGATTCTTATCATCATTAGTATCCGATTATTGGCGGTACGCTTTAAGATTACTTTGCCTAACATCTACAGAAACAAAAAGTAAAACTTCAAATTCCAAATTACAAGCATCAAAATCCAAAAAGATGATTTGCAGCTTAATTATTGAAAGATAAGTGTCTATTTTGAAATCATTACTGTCCGGTTAGAGACAAAAGACCGCTATGCTGATAGACTTAAGAGGTAAGACTTCGTTTTAAGCATTTGAAAACCAAATAGTAGTAATTTGGATCTAACGTGAAAAGGGAAGGTAGTCATATCCTGATAAGCAAGCCCCTAAACGGGATATTTTATGGTAAACCCTACCCATATTGGCATATTTACACCTGAAAAAACTTTTAGCGGACAACAATGTTTTGAAATATATGACTTTGATATTAGTCCTTGGTTCGCCTTCCTGAAATACTATTTTCTTGGAATTTGGAATATGAGTTTTGTAATTTCAGTTTCAGAATTTGGGTTTTGGCGCTTAGACTGTGCTTATGCTAGCCCTCTTCGCCGTAGCAGCAAAGCTACGAAGGCTGAAAAGCTTCAGCGACACGCGTACGCTCAGCATGACATATTGGGTTATCGAAAGTTAAGTTCTAAGTTTGAGTTTTGGAATTTGGTGCTTCGACTTCGCTCAGCATGACATATTGGGTTATCGAAAGTTAAGGTCTAAGTTTGGGTTTGGAATTTCAACCGGCATCTACTCCAAAACCTCCGCCTTTTCTATATATACATTTTGAAAGGGCCAATCTCCTTTGCCTACCCTTACTTTGTTAATTTTATCCACCACTTCCATTCCCTGGATTACTTTTCCAAAGGGTGTATATTCCCCATCCAGATGATACGAGCCCGGATTGGTTACTACGATAAAAAACTCGTAGGGCGAGGCCAACATATGCGGATTGTTGATTTCACTACTGGGCATGGATAACGTACCTCTATGATGCTTATATCCTTTACGGGTGTCCGGTGGCAGGAGATAACGGCCAATTTCCCGACGTTTTTCCGGGGTGGCCTTGTCATCTGCATTGCCACCTTGGATGATGAAGTTTTTTACCACGCGATGAAACTGTGTGCCATCAAAATATCCTTTCCGGGTCAAGAAAATAAAATTGGCCTTGTGGTAGGGTACATTGTCATAAAGCTGCACGGTAAAACTGCCCATACTGGTAGTTAATTTTACCTTATTCACTTTTAGGTCCTTTTGGTAATCAAAGAAAAAATCGATGGCATTTTCCTCGGTAAGCAAGAACTTTTCCTCCTCCTGTATGGATGTTAGGGAATCAATTTGCGTGGTATCCTTCTCTGCGGATTTTACCTGTTCTCCAATCTGTTTTTTAGCCGAGGAATCCCCACATCCAGCCAAAAATAGTAGTAATATTGTATGCAAAGTGATTTTTTTCAATAGCATGGATTTCGATTTATTTTCCCAACGACTTTCAAAAATAAAAAATCTACCCTTACCGGGTGAAGTCTCCCATTTTAAAATGGCTCCCGAAACAAGGATTAGATTAATGCAGGAAGCAAGACAAAAAAAGAGAAATCCAAAAAGAGCCGCGGTAATGGCCTTGTTCTATCCGGATACTAATGCCTTGGCACACATACTACTAATCCTTAGAAAGGCCCATCCCAAGGACGTACACTCAGGACAAGTAGGTTTTCCCGGTGGTCAATCAGAGCAGGGTGATAGGGATTTAAGGGAGACGGCCCTTAGGGAAACCCATGAGGAAGTAGGTGTTCCCTCAACTGAAATTGAAGTCATACGGTCATTGAGTGAGATTTATATTCCTCCCAGCAATTTTGAAGTACGTCCCTACATAGGCATTCATCAAAATAGGAAGCCTTTATTTGCGCCTCAACAATCCGAGGTAGAAGCTTTGGTAGAGGTTCCGGTTGCTGACTTTATGGACGATTCCAAAATTTTTATGCAAAAGCTCAGTACTTCGTATGCGGCAAATATTGATGTACCTGCCTTTAATTTAAATGGTTACACCGTTTGGGGTGCTACGGCCATGATGCTAAGTGAGATCAAGGAGTTGTTGAAACAGGTCTTATAGCTCCATATTTTGTAGTTTTGCCTCTATGGGTTTATTCAAGGAAAATCCTTTTGGGCATATTCTCTTTTTAAAAAAGTGGCTCATTCGAGTCATGGGGCTCATGACACACTCACGGTACAAGGGCTTTAATACCTTGGAAATTGAAGGTTCGGAAATCCTAAGAAACCTCCCTGAAACAAACGTTCTTTTTGTAAGCAATCATCAGACCTACTTTGCAGATGTAGTGGCCATGTTCCATGTTTTTAATGCCAGCTTATCGGGAAGGGAAGACTCCCTTAAGAACTTGGGTTATCTATGGAACCCGAAATTGAACGTGTATTATGTGGCAGCTGCCGAGACCATGAAAAAGAACCTGCTCACCAAAGTCTTTGCCTATGCGGGCTCTATTAGTGTGGAGCGAACCTGGCGATCGGAAGGACAGGATGTAAAACGGCAGGTAAAAATGAGCGATATTTCCAATATAGGTAAAGCGTTGACAGATGGTTGGGTCATTACCTTTCCCCAGGGTACGACTACTCCCTGGAAACCCTTACGAAAGGGTACCGCACATATCATCAAAAAATATAAGCCAGTGGTGGTTCCGGTAGTTATTGATGGATTTCGGCGTTCGTTTGATAAAAAGGGACTTCGGGTCAAGAAAAAAGGAATTTTGCAATCCATGGTAATAAAAGGACCTTTGGAAATAGATTACAAGAACGAATCTGCCGAATCTATTATCGAAAAATTGGAATACGCCATAGAACAACACCCTTCTTTTTTGAAAGTGATTTCCCAAAAGGAATTATTGGCCTATGAACAGGAAAATGAATTGCGAAGGTTCCGCAATCGAAAGAAAGTTTAAATTTCCAGGCGTTTCAACTCCTGATAGTTTTTTTTAAGTTTCCTCAGCAAGATTCCGTAAAGTAAAAAATAGATTCCGCCCATTACAAGGGTAAAGAAGAATCCTCCTAGAATAACCCCCCAGAATACCATAGTCCGGATTTCTTCCAATGTTCTCTTTTTTAGCACCTCCTCAAAACCATCGATACTCATTAAGACATCATCTACGAAATACATTTCCAAGGCGTAGTACAAAAAGAAGACAAAAAACATGCTCAGGGAAAAAATGATATAATAGAAAGCCGTTTTTCTAGTAAGGATTATTTTGTCCATAAGGGTTTTGGCGTTTTCCAGAACGGAAATCTCCCTGTAGCGTTTGTAAAAAAGATAAATGAAATAGACGACCACCGCATAATAAAAAATGGATAAAATCAGAAGGCCAAGGTTAAAGGTGGAGTTGTCCAAAAGGGCCATTGAATTCCTAATCGATGGGAACAAAAATAATAATTGGGGAAGCGAAATCTCCAAAACACTAATGATCAATATCCATCTAACTATGGAAGAAGATTTTTTCCATAGCATGTTCTGTATTTCATCAAAGGACAATTTGGGAAGCTCCGCTCCCTTTTTTTGCCAATCTTTCTTCAAAAGTTCTAATTCGTCCATCATATCCTTAAGGATTCAATATGGTTTTCAATTTATTCTTGATTCGATTCATCTTTACCCTGGCGTTCACCTCTGTGATACCCAAGGTCTCTGCAATCTCCCTATAGTCTTTGTCCTCCAAATAAAGAAAGACAAGTGCCTTTTCAATATCGCCTAATTGTTTTAGGGCGTTGTACATTAGTTTCAGCTGTTTCTCCTCGGTCTCATCATATTCGTCGGCCTTTATCTTAAAAATTACGGACTCATAATCTTGGGTGATTACCTGTCTTTTTGATTTCCGATATAAAGTAATAGCCGTATTCAACGCTACGCGGTACATCCATGTACTGAATTTGGATTCGCCCCGAAATTTGGGATAAGCCTTCCATAATTGTATGGTTATTTCCTGAAAAAGGTCATTGTGCGAATCCCTATCATTGGTGTATAGCGTACACACCTTATGAACAATATTCTGATTGTTCTCAAGCTCTGTAACAAATTGATGTTCCAGTTCTTTGTTCACGTACGGGTTGGTAAGTTGTTATAGATTAGTATAGGGTTACTTTGTTTTGTTACAGTCTAGGTATAGAAGTTTATGATTACAAGTGTTTTAGAAGGTTTCAATTTCATTTTTCCCACTTGAATTTTTTAGGATTAAAGTGAATTTAACTCGATTTTTCTGCCCTCCGGCCTCTCAAACTCCAGCCGTAGATCCAGTTTTGCTATTTTTTTATTGTCCAACTTATAGACCAGTATAAACTCCATATCCGAAATATTGATGAAAGTAGAGTAGAGCGTACCGCCCGTTCTACCCTTCTTATCAACAGCCGGTGTTTGAACGGCACTGCCAACAGTGTTTGCAACTTTCAAAAAACTTATGGAATCTTTACTTTTCTCCAAGGCCTCCAAGTTTTTTTGGATGGCATTGTACCTTGGGCACGGATGGTTTCCTTTTGCGGGGTCGGCCAGTAAAAAATTGGTCATGATTAATTTATGGTTCGTTATAGGAATGATTTTCCGTTCTCCGTCCAACCACTCGATAACCACGGCATTTCCAGTGGCATCTCCGAACATAATATGGGCATCCGATAAAGCTATTTTTCGTTTTTCAATAAATGCAATGGCATCCTGTATGGTTTTACAGGAGGCCAAAACATCGTCGCCTAAATTTCCCTTTATTTTTTTGGAACCTTTTATTCTGGGTTGTTCCGGGGTAACTGCACCATCAAAAAACAATCCTGCTTCATTAATTCCGCCCTGTGCAAAATCATCCCAACCGTACCAGAGACGGGCCAATTCCCCTTTGGATTTTGGAACGATCTGAATATAGGCATCCACATCATACCAATAATCCTCATTGTTGGCCACATAGATTTTTCCTGTTATGGAGTCGATGTAATATACGACGGAACAGGCATGGCTTACTACTGAAAAAAGTAGAATGACAAGAAAAAAAAGAAGTTGTTGTTGTTTTGGCATAGCCCGTTTTAAGTGGCTTAAATATACTAAAATCGGTTTCAATGCAATTGATAAATTACCGCTTGGTAGGGTTCTAGTACAAACCTTGTATCCTTTTTAAGTTTAGCTGCCTTATCATTGCTAATAACAAGTTTGGCATGCTCAAAATCTAGTTGTTTCAGATTAATTTTGGCTTGTTTTATAGAAAAACTGAGCAATACCAAGAACGTATTTTTACTATCGCTGCGGGTGTATGCATAGATATCTTCATTTTGTGGCGCTAGCAAGGTATAGTCTCCATAGATTAAAGTAGTATTGGACTTACGAACACCAATCATACGTCTAAAATAGTTGAGTACGGAATCTTCTTCGGACTCCTGTACCATGACGTTTATACCTTCCTGATGATTCTTGTTGATTCCTATCCAAGGTTTTGAGCAGGTAAAACCGGCGTTTTCTGAAAAATCCCATTGCATAGGTGTTCGGGCATTGTCCCTACTGGCGTGTTTTTCATTTTGGATAAACGCTTCAATATTTCCTCCTTCATTTTTAAAAGTCTCAAAACGGTTCAAAGTATTGATGTCCCGGTAGTCCTCAATGTCATCGAACTTGATATTGGTCATTCCTATTTCCTCGCCGTACAGAAAATATGGAGTTCCCCTCATGGTAAGCACGAATGTATGGAGCATAGTGGCCGAATTGTGCCAATGCGCTTTTGAATCATTTCCCCAACGGCTTACGGCCCGGGGAAAGTCATGATTGTTCAAATAGATGCTTCCCCAACCTTTTAGGGCAAAAATGGAATCCCACTTGGAATGTATCCGCTTGAAATCGGTAAGCTTCCATTTTTCTTTTCGCATCGTAAACATTTGGCCTGGCTCTCGATCAAGATCCATCAAATCAAAATGAAAGAACATATTAAGTTCCTCTCGATCCTCATTAACGAAATCCAATGCACGATCAATGGATATGCCGGTTCCCTCACCAACGGTCATCACATCATAATTGCTTAGTACCTCCTTGTTCATCTCGTGCAAATATTCATGGAGTCTGGGCCCATTGGCATAGTATGGGATAAAATCTCCTCCATATTCTTCGGGAAGTTCTGGAAAGTCCGTATCCTTTGAAATAAATGAAATGACATCCATACGAAAACCATCGACCCCTTTATCGAACCAGAATTTCATGAGGTCATAGATTTCCTGCCGTACTTTGGGGTTTTCCCAATTTAGATCGGGCTGTTTTTCTGAAAAACAATGCAAGTAATACGCTTTGGTACTTGGGTCATATTTCCAGGCATTCTCCTCAATGTCAAAAAAGCTCCAACGCTTGGGCGGTTTTCCTTTTTCCTCTGGCCACCAATGGTAATAATCCCGATAGGGGTTGTCACAGGATTTTCTGGATTCCATGAACCAAGGGTGTTCGTCACTACTATGATTCACTACAAGGTCCATAACCAACTTTAGACCTCTTTGTTTCATTCCTTTGAGCAACTCGTCAAAATCCGCCATGGTACCGAATTCCTCCATTATGCCCCGGTAATCGCTTATATCATAGCCATGATCGTCATTTGGGGATTTGTATATGGGGTTCAACCAAACAATATCTACTCCCAGGCTTTTAATGTAATCCAGCCTCTGGATAATACCCCTTAAGTCTCCTATACCATTGCCGGTTGTATCTTGAAAACTTCTAGGATAGATCTGGTAGACAATACCTTCTTTCCACCATTTTCGCTTTGATCGTTCTTCCATACAAACTTTTTGCGGGACCCTAATATATTGTTTTCTTTAAGAAAAATTGGGTCTGGAAAAATCTTAAATCAACTATAACGATTGCGTTCCCTATTTTTTTGCAAATGAACTCCTTAATACTCTCGATACTGCTTAAATTCAAAGCTTTTCCTTTAAGATGAAGGCGAATACCTGTACGTTAAATTCATTTTAAATATTTAGGAATACCAAAGCGTTTCATCTACTTTTAGATATGCAATTACCAAAAACGAAGCCTGTGTTTTCACACTTAAAAGTTCCCAAGATCCTTTTCTTTTTTATGGGGCTCGTTGTGATGTATAGTCAAGAACCTAAGCCGGACCCCTTAGGTCTTATGAAGCAAGGCAATTTAAACATAGAAGGGTTTTCATACCCCTTATTTTTCAGCAATGAGGAACACTCGTCTTTTCTGATCAATTATGATTTATCCGAAGAACTGGATGTCCTGTTGGAAGGTTTTCACGATACATATATTGTTTCCAATAGGTTTAGAACCGCTCTTTTGGGAAGGTATTATCTTACGGAAAAGTTATACCTTCTTTCTGGAATGGAATTGGAAAGGGAAGCGAAAAAAGATGGGCGAGCCCCTTTGGCTCCCAGAATAGGTGTTATATCAGGTGCTGGCTATGAAGTACAGGAAAACTTTTTTTTGGAAGCAAGGGCTAACATACAATTTAATGATTCCAAGATGGGAAGCTTTGGAGAACCTCTTATTCCTACTCCTGCCCTGTATTCATTGGGAGGAAAATTCAAGTTCTGATATAAATGTATCTCTTTTAATTTCTAGGGTGGTATTTGTTCATAACGTCGGAAAGATGGCTACGATCTACGTGCATGTAGACCTCGGTCGTGGTAATGCTTTCATGGCCTAGCATTTGTTGTATGGCCCTGAGGTCCGCTCCATTTTCCAAGAGATGGGTGGCAAAGGAATGCCTGAACGTATGCGGGCTAATACTTTTCTGTAGTCCGATTTTTTCCGCAAGTCGTTTAATGATGGTGAATATCATGGCCCTTGTCAATTTTTTGCCCCTTCTGTTGAGAAAAAGGATATCCTCGTGGCCCTTTTGGATTTTTTGATGTATTCGGATTTCATTTCTATAGATGTCGATGTATTTTATATTGATGGTCCCTATAGGTACAAACCGTTGTTTGTCTCCTTTACCTGTAACTTTGACAAAACCTTCCTCAAAAAAAAGATCCGAAATCTTTAGGCCGATCAGTTCAGAAACACGCAGACCGCATCCATACAAGGTTTCTAGCATGGCACGGTTTCGCTCTCCTTCCGGCTTGCTTAAATCTATGGCCCCGATAAGCGTATCTATTTCAGGTTCAGAAAGGGTATCCGGGAGTTTTCGTCCAATTTTTGGGGACTCCAAAAGATCCATAGGGTTGTCAGTTCTGTATTCCTCAAAGACCAAATAATTAAAGAAACCCTTAAGTCCGGAAATGATACGGGCCTGTGAGCGGGGGTTAACAGTTTTGGCGATATCGTAGATAAATCTTTGTACTGTTTCCATGCTTACTTTTATTGGGTCCTCCAGAATGTTATGTGTTTCCAGATACAGTATAAGCTTGTTTACGTCCCTTTGGTAACTTTTGATGGAATTTTGGGCCAAGCCTCGCTCTATTCTTAAATAGTGCTGATAATCCTTCAATGCTTGTTGCCAATTCATGGTTTAAAGATACATCATGTCCAAGATTTCCATACCATCAATTCATAAATGCCACAAGTTGTTTTTGCAAAGTACGGAGGTGTTTTTAACAAAATTAAAACTTCCTTAATCGAAAATATCATTGAGTGAAATGGCTTTATTAGACGTTTTTTTCAGCATTGAAATGAAATTTTAAAACGGGTACTCTCTAAAAAATGGTACTTTTGTGTAGACAACCCTTAAATATGAAAACATGAAAAAAGCAACTTTCCTAACCGTTTTGTTTTCCTTTTTTATCTTACAATGCGCCTTGGCCCAAATACAGGGCACCAGTGGCATAGGTGCCGATGGAACGGTTGCCGTAAAGGCAGGATTTAACCTTTCCTCACTGGGTGGTGATAGTAGGTATGATTATGGCTCCAAGCCCGGTTTTCATATTGGGGGATTGGTAGAAATTCCCTTTTCAGATGTTATTATTCTTCAACCGGAAGTGCTTCTCTCCTTTCAGGGTAGTGGTACATTCCTGGATGATGACATCAATTTGTTTTACCTCAATGTACCTTTGATCGGTAAATACAATGTTTGGGACAATCTTTTTATAGAGGCCGGACCACAATTTAGCGTTTTACTTTCCAGTAATATTGATGAGGATACCTATGGTACTTTGGTTACACCGGACAAGAATACGTTCGACATTGGTTTTGCCCTGGGAGCGGGATATCGGTTGGACGAGAACTTTTATTTCCAGTTGCGTTTTATTCCTGGGTTTATCAATGTGGTCAAGGATTTCGACTCCAAAAACCGAGTGTTACAGATTTCTGCCAGTTACTTCTTTTAAAATCCAAAAGGAGGTAAAAATACTTTTCAAGCACTTATGTACTGTCTCCCGATAACCAAAGGGATAAGTGCTATTTTGCCTACTTCATTCAGTTTAGCATATTGGTGATCGCCTATACTCGCAAAAATATCTTCCAATTCATGAGTGTCACTATCCTTATTGATGCACCTATAAAGCCTGTGTACAACGGTTTTCCCAAATTTGGCAACAAAGTTGCTTCATCGTGTAGGTTAATGGACATATTTGACGTTATGGTACCAATAATCCATAATTATGAAACAAACCATATACGTCTTTGTCTTTATTTTATTCCGATGGTCCATCAATGCGCAAGAAGGATTTAAACTGGGCATTCAAGGCGGATTGCCCCTTGGGGACTTCAATGATGAGGTAAGTTTATTTGTTGGAGCAGATGTAGGTTATTCGTGGGCCTTGGGCCAGTTGGTGGACCTTGGTGCCACTGTTGGTTTTATCCATGGCTTTGCCGAAACTTTTCAAGATCAAGCCGTATCAGTTGATTTACCCAATGTACAGTTTTTGCCCTTGGCCGCTTCCATCCGGATTTGGCCTTCCAATTCCTTATCCTTTGGGATAAATGCCGGAACCGCCTTGGGTATCAATGATGGCAATGATGGTGGGCTTTATTATAGACCTATCATTGGCTTTTTGTTGGGTCCACAAACCGAATTGAATCTTTCCTATACCGGAATACAATTGGACGAAAGCACTTGGAACTCTGCCAATCTTGGTGTAATCTATACCTTTCCTACCGGGCGCAGGCGTTGATTCCAAAATCACCTGACCAACATTTTTTTTACGGGCGCTAATTTGTTTATTTTAGCTATATGAAAATCATTATAATCAACGGCCCCAACTTAAACCTTTTAGGCAAACGGGAGCCGGAGGTATATGGCAATCAGACTTTTGAGGACTATTTTTCGATACTGCAGTTCAAGTTCAAGGATGTGCAGTTGGAGTATTACCAATCCAATATCGAGGGGGAGATTATTGGCAAACTTCAGGAAGTGGGGTTTTCCTATGATGGTGTTGTCCTTAATGCAGCCTCCTACACCCATACATCGGTGGGTATCGGTGATGCAGTTAAGGCTATTGAGACGCCGGTTGTAGAGGTACATATCTCCAATACCCATAAACGGGAGGACTTCCGACATGTTTCCTATATCTCTTCGGGCGCCAAAGGGGTCATCCTCGGCTTTGGCCTACAAAGCTATGATTTGGCGATACAGAGTTTTTTGGGAAATATCACAGAATAGGCAATATCCCGAGTGGTGTTTGGGTATCAGAAGGGCAAACCTTGTTCGGTCATTCAAAAACAGGTGCAAAATTTATCCCCTTATTGCTCGGATTGTAACGGCTTTAGATATTTCTTGTCCATATAAAACGTACCAAAAGGCAACAAGGAGGCTAAAACCAATATGAACAATCGCTTTATGGTCCACTTTTTTTCCATCCAAAAAATAATGGCAAAAAGCAGATAAGCAATAAACAAAGCTCCATGGGCGTACCCAATATAGATATTGGGTTCACGGATGCCCGCCCAATACTTTAGGGGCATACTGATGGCAAAAAGCATCAGATAGGAAATACCTTCAAGTACAGCGGTAATTCTAAATGTGGTGAGCATTTTTTAAAGTGGTAAACGTTTTATATGAGCACAGCCTAGACCTTAAGGTTTCGACTGCGCTCAACCTGACATTATTTTATAAATGGATTACTTCATCATAGGCATCGGCCACGGCTTCCATTACGGCTTCGCTCATAGTAGGGTGGGGGTGAACCGCTTTTAAGACTTCGTGTCCTGTAGTTTCCAGTTTTCGTGCGACTACCGCTTCGGCTATCATATCCGTAACACCTGCACCGATCATATGGCAACCCAGCCATTCCCCATATTTGGCATCAAAGATAACCTTAACAAATCCATCTGCCTTACCGGAGGCCTTAGCTTTTCCACTGGCAGAAAATGGGAATTTCCCCACTTTAATATCATGCCCGGCCTCTTTTGCCTGTGTTTCGGTCAATCCTACGGAAGCTACTTCGGGCATACAATACGTACATCCAGGAATATTGCCATAGTCCAGGGGCTCTACATGCATGCCTTTTATTTTTTCCACACAAAGGATGCCTTCCGCAGAGGCCACATGGGCCAAGGCCTGCCCCGGGGTAACATCGCCAATAGCGTAGTAGCCGGGAATATTGGTCTGGTAATAATCATTGACCAGAATTTTATCACGGTCGGTGGCAATCCCCACATCTTCCAAACCAATGTTTTCAATATTCGATTTTATACCCACCGCGGAAAGGACGATATCCGCCTCAAGTACCTGCTCGCCTTTTGAAGTCTTTACGGTGGCCTTTACACCTTCTCCCGACGTATCAACACTTGTAACTTCGGAGGAGGTCATAATCTTAATGCCCGTCTTTTTAAAACTTCGTTCCAGTTGCTTGGAGACCTCTTCGTCCTCAACCGGAACTATGCGCGGTAGAAATTCCACTACGGTCACTTCGGTACCCATGGCATTATAGAAATAGGCAAATTCGATACCTATGGCCCCGCTACCTACTACGATCATCTTCTTCGGTTGCTTGTCCAAGGACATGGCTTCCCGATAACCGATTATCTTCTTGCCATCTTGAGGTAGGCTGGGCAATTCACGACTACGTGCACCAGTAGCGATAATGACATGTTCTGCACTATATTCTGTTTCCTTACCTTCTGTATCGGTAACGGCTATTTTTTTTCCAGGTTTCAGTTTCCCAAAACCCGAAATGACCTCGATCTTGTTCTTCTTCATCAAAAACTGTACGCCCTTGCTCATACCATCAGCAACCCCCCGGCTACGTTTTACCACAGCATTGAAATCCTTGTCCACATCATTTGCCTTAAGGCCATAATCCTCGGCATGTTGTAGATATTCAAATACTTGGGCGGACTTTAGCAAGGCTTTCGTAGGGATACAACCCCAATTTAGACAAACCCCGCCGAGGCTTTCTTTTTCAACAATCGCGGTTTTGAAACCCAATTGGGAAGCCCTAATAGCGGTAACATAACCACCGGGGCCACTACCCAAAACAATAACATCGAAATTGGCCATTTTTAAACTTTTTAGAGATTACCTCTCGAAAGGTCCCGAATAGATCATCGAGCGAGAGCGGTGCAAAAGTACGGAAATCAGAACCCAAATTACAAATTCAAAACCCCAATTGTTTGCTAAGGAATTCTAAATGATAAATCAAAACATGGATTTACTGATTCTCTCTTTTTCTAAGTTTTGAAACGTTTTTTGGATTGAAAAGTGAAACCTTTTAAGATGTTGTTTTATTTCGATCCTAAATATAAGATGCCCCTATTCATTGGAACAATATGCCAACTATTAAGTTAGGTTAACTCAGTTAAAGTAATGAAAGATGTGAGGTGTTTTTATTCCTTGGCTACAAAATCCAGTGCCACGCCGTTGATACAGTGTCGTTTTCCTGTGGTGTTCCTAGGGCCATCATCAAATACATGTCCTAAGTGACCCCCACATGTAGCGCAATGTTCCTCGGTACGTTTGTAGCCTATTTTATAGTCTACATCGTAAGCCACGTTGCCTTCTATTTCCCGATCAAAACTAGGCCAGCCGGTACCGGAATCGAATTTGAATTTACTTTCAAAAAGCGGAGTACCACAACCCGCACAAACATAGGTTCCTTCTTCCTTGTTATCCAAAAGCTCACTACTGAAGGCATTTTCCGTAGCGGCCTTGCGCAGTACATAGAATTCCATATCGTTAAGCTCCTTTCTCCATTCCTCTTCCGTTTTGGATACAGGGAAAGTTTTTTCTTCTTTTTTATCTGGATTGGAGGCGATTTCCTTTTCTTGGGAATTTCCTTTACATCCGGTTATTAGTAGGATGAAGGCGATCAAAAGTGTTTTACTGTTCATGAAAATTAGTTTATACTACATTTTTTAGATTGGACGACACAATTGGTAAATCCTTTCAAATGTAATCCACTTTATGAAATGAATTGCGTTAAGGTTTTGCTAATGCCATCTACCCAATAGGAAAAGCCCCATTCGCCATTTGGGGAACAAGGCCTTTCCTGTGTTTTATATGGTAAGATGATTAATCCAATTGTATTTTTTTAATATCCTTTTCTTCGATACCCAAAGAGCGCATTACGGCATCGATATTGGATTTATCCATTTTTGAAGATAATCCTAAATCTGCTGGAATAACAACGATTCTAAAAACCTGGTTTTGGACCAAATCCGCTGGAACCAAACCTGCATCAAATTCCGGTTCTACCAAAACGCTATAATCATTTAGGGTAAAGTCAAAATTGTAGAACAACAATCCCTGATCGGAAAAGAAAGGCTGTGGCAATTGTCGCCAAACGTCGAGGTCATTGTTTACTTCCTCCAATCGATACATGAGCACCACATCGTCCTGTAATAATATTACATCATCCGGGAAGGGCTCAAGAGCAAACTCGTACCTGTTCAGGTCTGCATTTAAAACCATATCAATATCAATTTCAAAGGCGATTGCCTCAAATTCGGGACCTGGAGGTCCCTGGGCACCATCTGCTCCATCAAATCCGTCCAATCCTGGAGGCCCTGCCGGACCCTCGCAGGATATAAAAAATAGGGCCAATACTGTACTAAATACCAAAGTTGTTTTTTTCATAATTACTGTATTTTAGCTAGAGATATGATTCTTTTTTGTACCTGTTTCAAAAAGCGTTCCAAAAATGAAATCGGTAGAATTTGACTTCCTCAAAGAACCCAAGATTTGTGCCTCTCTCATGCGGGATTATCGTTTTATTTCCTATTTTTAGCAAAACCGGACAAACCTTAAACTATGTTAAGACAACAACGTGTTGTTATAGAAAATGTTTCACCACAAATTCAATGTGGGGCGTTTTTTATCAAGAGGACCGTAGGCGAAAAAATAACGGTATATGCCGATGTGCTTCCCGATGGCCATGATGTTATCCAGGCCGAAATTCTTTATAAGCACGAGAGTGAGAAGAAATATTCGGTGGTCCGTATGCAAGATCAAGGACAGGATGTATATTTTGAAACCTTTGCGGTAGATAAACAAGGATTTTACGACTATAAGGTACAGGGATGGGTAGACCATGCCCTTAACTGGCAGCATGGTATTGAGGCCAAACTTGAGGATGGCCAACACGTAAAGAGCGAACTTTTGGACGGCGTGCAGTACTTGGAGTACGTTTCCAAAAAAGCGCCCGCCCAGGAGAGACCATATCTTCAGAAACTAATAAGGCTTTTTAAAGAAGACAATTCTTATAATGAGGCGGTAAAGGAAGCCGTTTCCCCCAAATTACACGAATTGTTTTTGAGCTGCCCTCAACGTTTTCTAGCCAATAGCAGTAAAGTGCTTCAAGTATATGTTGATCGCAAGAAGGCTAATTTTAGCACCTGGTACGAGTTTTTTCCAAGATCTTCCTCGACAAAGACCAATACGCATGGGACTTTTAAGGATTGTGAACTATTACTGCCCAGAATAGCCAATATGGGCTTTGATGTAGTGTATTTTCCGCCTGTGCATCCCATAGGGGAGGTAAACCGGAAAGGGAAAAACAACACCGTAAATGCAATTGAGGGCGATTCCGGTGTACCGTGGGCCATTGGATCTAAATTGGGAGGGCATACCGCCATACATCCGGAACTGGGGACTGAAAAAGACTTTAAGAACTTGATCAAAAAGGCAAATGACCATGGAATAGAGATTGCTATGGATCTTGCTTTTCAGGCGGCCCCGGACCATCCATATATTACCGAACATCCGGAATGGTTTAGAAAGCGGCCTGATGGAACCATCCAATATGCCGAAAACCCTCCTAAAAAGTATCAGGATATCGTCAATTTTTATTTTGAATCCAAGGCATATAAAGAGCTGTGGGAGGAACTATTGAACGTCACTCTACATTGGGTCAATTGTGGGGTTCACATTTTTAGGGTAGACAACCCCCATACCAAACCCTATTATTTTTGGAATTGGCTTATTGGCCAAGTCAAAAAGGATTATCCGGACGTGCTGTTCTTGGCAGAGGCGTTTTCCCGGCCAAGGGTTATGCAGCAATTGGCCAAACAGGGCTTCTCGCAATCCTATACCTATTTTACCTGGAGGGTATGGAAACATGAGCTTATAGAGTATATGGTAGAGCTTACCCAAACAGAAATGAAGGAGTACTACCGTCCCAATTTTTGGCCCAATACCCCCGACATTAATCCGTACCATCTACAGGGGGCCAATGAGGCGATGCATCTTATTCGGTATGCCCTGGCCGCGACAATGAGTGGAAACATAGGAATCTATGGACCGGTGTTTGAATATATGGATACCGCTGCCCTTCCGGGGAAGGAAGAATACATGAATTGCGAAAAATATGAGATACGCCATTGGGACTGGTCCAAGGAAAACAAATTGACCTATGTTATAAGCAAAATAAATGCGGCACGTAAAGCGCATGAATGCCTACAGCAAACCAATAACATTCGTTTTTGTACTATAGACAATGATAATTTGATCGCTTTTTATAAGTGGAACGATGATTGTACGGACCAAATGTTGATTGTAATCAGTTTGGATCCTTATTACTCCCAAAGGGGCACGGTTCAACTTCCATTGGAAGGCTTGGGAATCCATGCAGGGCAATCCGTACAGGTCCATGATGTTGTTACGGATAATGGGTACCTTTGGCACAGTGAATGGAACTTTATAGAACTGCATCCTGCATTGCCCTTTCACCTATTCCATATCAATACGTAAGAGATGACCAAAAAGAAAAAGGAATCCTTGGCACGACCACCTTATCATTTCGATACCATATGGGAAGAATTGATGGGGAACGATAAGTTTGTCAAAGTATTTCTTTCCGATGTGCTGGAGAATTATGTGGTACAGCAAAGGTGGTATGGCGGTAAGGCCAGTAAGCTGAAATATTTGGAGCTTCAGGAGTATTTTAGGATTCAACAAAATGAGGAAGTCTACTATGGCCTTTTATTGCAGGTTAATTTTGAAGAGGCCTTCTACCAACATTACTTCTTGCCCATTGCCTTTGTATCCGATGAAAGTTTTGCCGAGAAAGACCGCATATTACCCATAAAAATAAAGGACCAGGAAGGTTATATTATAGACGCGCTCAATCTTGAGGCCTTTCGAAAATTGGTCTTTGAGCGTATCATGACGGCCGTACCCAATGATACTACCAAAGTGAGGTATCATAAAAGTGCCAGTTTTTCAGAAACGGAGTACGTATCCTCCAGATTTATGGGCTTGGAGCAGAGTAACACTTCGGTCATAATCAATGATAGGTTGGTCATTAAGTTTTTCCGCAGAATTTATTCCGATAAAAATCCCGACTATGAAATGACCCGATTTCTCTCCGAGGAGAAAGAGTACAGGAACATACCGGCATATAAAGGAAGTATCAACGTCATCGATTCCGATAATGTGAATATCACAATTGCCCTAATGCAGGAATTGGTGCCCAACCAAGGGGATGCATGGGAGTATATGTTGGGGGAGCTACATAAAATATTCTGCAATCTGGAATACAAGCGTATCCAAGTCAAGAACTTGCCTGAAACCTCGATGTTTAAAAATTTAGGCATTAACGATGTACCTCCACAGATTATTGATTGGGCCGGGCTTAATATTTTTTTGAAAATCCAAAAACTTGCGCAAAGAACTGCGGAGATGCACATTGCCTTGGGATCCGAATTTGGCGATACAGCCTTTCACCCCACACATTTTAACGGGGACTATGAAGTATGGTTAAAGAATAGGCTGTTGTATCAATTTCAGAATCGTTTGAATATCGTTGAGAACAATATGCACCGCTTGGAGGGACTTTCCTTGGAATTGGCCCAGGAGTTTTTAGAACGGAAGAACGAGATACGAAAACGATTCGTAAATTTTGATTGGACCAAATTGAAAGGGGAGCGCATACGAATACATGGGGATTATCATTTGGGCCAGGTATTGGTTCAGGAAGACGACTTCTACTTGCTGGACTTTGAAGGCGAGCCGGAGAGCACTATTCGGGACCGTAAAGTGAAACAACCTCCCCTAAAGGACGTTGCCGGTATTTTTCGCTCTTTCCACTATGCAATTTATGCTACCATCTTTGGAAAAGGGGAAGAGTATCCGTATTCACGGGAAGACCTATATAAGGCAGGCGAAATATTATATCGCTATTTCATCGGGGTGTTCTTGGGAAGCTATGTAGGGTTGATACAGGAACACAACCTTAACATAGGATATGTCCAAGAACGTATATTTCTTCTGAAATACTGTATGTTGGAAAAGGCAGTCTACGAATTAGGTTACGAAATGAATTCCAGGCCACAGTGGGCAGTAATACCCTTGGAAGGTATTATGGGAATTATTAACGATACTAACTAAACAATACTATGGAAAACGTAATAGCGTACAGTCTATTTACCGATTTTGATATTGACCTTTTTAAATCTGGAAAGCACTATCAGCTTTATAAGAAACTGGGATCACATCCCTTGGAACTGAATGGCCAAAAGGGCACCTATTTTGCCGTATGGGCACCAACTGCCAAATCCGTATCGGTAGTGGGCGATTTCAATTATTGGATCGAGGGCGACCACAAACTCTTTGTACGATGGGACGAAAGTGGTATTTGGGAGGGATTCATCCCAGGTATAGATCAAGGCTCTTTATATAAATACAAAATACACTCCCATAATAACGATATCAAGACGGAAAAAGCAGATCCTTTTGCGCGTTATTGTCAACATCCGCCCAATACGGCGTCTGTAGTTTGGAATGATAATTACAAATGGAAGGACAAAAAGTGGATGGGTTATCGCGGCGATAAAAATGGTCTGGATAGGCCCTACTCCGTATATGAGGTGCATCTAGGTTCTTGGAAACGCAAAAATGGAAACGAATATCTGTCCTATGTCGATTTATCCGAAGATCTGGTAAAATATGTAAAGGATATGGGCTTTACGCACGTGGAGTTTATGCCTATTATGGAGTATCCATACGATCCCTCATGGGGCTACCAATTAACGGGGTATTTTGCACCGACCTCAAGATTTGGAAAACCGGAGGATTTTAAATTATTAGTAGATAAGCTTCACCAAAATGATATTGGGGTCATCTTGGATTGGGTTCCTTCCCACTTTCCCGAGGATGCCCATGGACTTGGCTTTTTTGATGGATCTCACCTTTATGAAAACCCGGATCGTCGTAGGGGTTACCATCCCGATTGGAAAAGTTTGATTTTCAACTATGGTAGGAACGAAGTCAGGGCCTTCCTCATTAGTAATGCCATGTTCTGGCTGGAACAATATCATGTGGATGGTCTAAGGGTAGATGCCGTGGCCTCCATGCTCTATTTGGACTACTCGCGGGAAGAAGGAGAATGGGAGCCCAATATATATGGCAACAACGAAAATCTGGAAGCCATATCCTTTATTCGGGAACTCAACGAAACGGTTTATGGGAATTATCCGGATGTACAGACCATTGCAGAGGAATCCACAGCATTTTCCGGAGTTTCCAGACCTGTAAATTTAGGGGGGCTAGGTTTTGGGATGAAATGGATGATGGGATGGATGCACGATACCTTGGAGTATTTCAAAAAAGAACCTGTCTACAGGAAACATCATCAAAATGATATCACTTTCAGTATGACCTATGCCTTTACCGAAAACTTCATGTTGCCCTTTTCGCATGATGAGGTGGTCTATGGCAAGCAGTCCCTTATTTACCGCATGCCCGGGGATGAATGGCAGCAATTTGCCAATCTGCGATTGCTTTTTGGTTATATGTTTACCCACCCCGGGGGCAATCTAATTTTTATGGGAGGGGAATTTGGCCAGACTTCGGAATGGAACTTTCAACAAAGCTTGGACTGGCATTTAAATCAATACGATTTGCATTCCGGAATCCAGGAATTGATTAAGGATTTAAATGCACTGTACAAATCGGAACCCGCGTTGTACGAAAAACAATTTAGCCATGAAGGTTTTCAATGGATAGATTATGGGGACTCGGAAAACTCGGTCCTTACGTATATCCGCCGGGGCCATGATGATAAGAATGATATTATCGTTGCCTGCAATTTTACACCCGTACCCCGGGAAAAATACCGTATCGGTGTTCCAAAATCCAAGGCCTTGAAAGAAATTTTTAATAGCGATGCCACAAAATATGGTGGCAGTGGCACACAAAATACTTCTGTGAAAATCACAAATAAAGAATGGCATGGATATAAAAAATCCATAGAAATTACCATTCCTCCTTTAGGTATCGTCATTTTAAAGTAACGAAAAGTAGCTATATCGTTATAGTTAACAATTGGTCGTAATATGTTTTCGTTATTATGGGTTAAGTCCTTAATTTGTGGCGTTTTAAATTTAACCCGCTATGATTACCAATACCGAACTTGAATATAAGGGCAATTTATACCCGAATCAGATAGTAGACTACAAAAGGGATTCGGATAAACTTTACTTTACCACAGAAAATGGCGTTATACTGGAAGTTACGGTCCTTCAAGATAGTGTCTTAAGGTTTCGATATGCAACGGAATATGTATTTGAACCCGATTTTTCATATGCCATAAGTGAAACGGCGAGTAAGGGATATAACCGCTTGGAGGTTACTGAGAATAAGACCGAGTATCTTTTAGAGACTTCCGTTCTTCAACTATTGATCGATAAAAAAACCCTGCGCACGCAGATATCCGACTTGGAAGGGAATATCATAAATGAGGACGAACTCGGTTTTCACTGGGAGGAAAATTATGAATATGGTGGCAATACCGTAAAAATGAGTAAAATAACCCAGACCGCTGAAAGTTTTTATGGTATGGGGGATAAGGCTACACACTCCAACTTAAAGGGCAAGCGTGTAAACAACTGGTGTACCGATCAGTATGCATATGGAAAAGATCAAGAACCACTTTATAAGGCAATACCATTTTATACCGGTCTTCACAAAGGTAAAAGTTATGGCATTTTCTTCGACAATACCTTTAGGACCTATTTTGATTTTGCCCATGAGCGCAGAAACATCACCAGTTTTTGGGCAGATGGCGGGGAAATGAACTACTACTTTTTTTATGGGCCACAAATGTCCGAGGTAGTACGTTCCTATACAAATTTGACAGGCACTCCGGAAATGCCCCCACAATGGGCCTTGGGATACCATCAATCCAAGTGGAGCTATTTTCCTGAAAGCAGGGTAAAGGAAATAGCCGATAACTTTAGAAAACTCAAGATTCCTTGTGATGCCATTTACCTTGATATTGATTATATGGATGGCTTTCGCTGTTTTACATGGGATAAAACGCGATTTCCCGATCCGAAACGTATGATAGGGGAATTGAATGAAGACGGTTTTAAAACTGTGGTAATGATCGATCCCGGTATCAAGGTGGACAAAGATTATTGGGTCTACCAGGAAGCCATGGAAAAGGATTATTTCTGTAAACGTGGCGATGGACCCTATATGCAGGGGAAAGTGTGGCCTGGTGCCTGTAAGTTCCCTGACTATACCAACCCGGAAGTGCGTGCATGGTGGGCGGAACTGTACAAGGAGTTTATGGCAGAGATCGGGGTACATGCCGTTTGGAACGATATGAACGAACCGGCCGTAATGGAAGTGCCCACCAAAACTGCCCCGCTGGATACCAGACACAATTATGATGGCCACCCTTGTACCCATAGAAAGGCGCACAACATCTATGGTATGCAAATGGTAAGAGCCACCTATGAAGGCGTAAAGAAGTATGTATTTCCTAAAAGGCCATTTGTCATTACCAGAGCGGCCTTTGCGGGGACCCAGAGGTATTCCTCAACTTGGACCGGGGACAATGTGGCCACCTGGGAACATTTGTGGATAGCCAACGTACAGGCACAGCGCATGTGCCTTAGCGGCTATTCCTTTGTGGGATCCGATATTGGGGGATTTGCCGAACAACCCAATGGTGAACTGTTCGCCAGATGGATTCAATTAGGTGTTTTTCATCCTTTTTGCAGGGTACACTCCAGTGGGGATCATGGCGATCAGGAACCTTGGTCCTTTGACAATGAGGTAACGGATATTGTCCGCAAGTTTATTGAATTGCGATATCAATTATTACCCTATTTGTATACCATGTTCTATAGGTATACGGAATATGGTACACCAATGTTGCAGTCCCTATTCTATTATGACCAAGAGGATACTCAGACCCACTTCCGAACGGATGAGTTTATTTTTGGAAAGCAGATTTTGGTCTGCCCGGTTCAGGAACCCAACGCAAAGGGTAGACGAATGTACGTTCCTAGAGGAAAATGGTACAATTATTGGACCGAGGAAACCATAGAAGGCGGTAAGGAAAGATGGGTAACAGCGGATATCGATAAGATTCCCCTATTCATCAAGGAAGGAGCTATAATACCTAAATATCCCGTGCAGCAATATGTGGGAGAACTTGAAATAAAGGAATTGATCCTGGATGTTTATTTTAAGATCGGCGCCGAGAATTCAATGGTTTATGAGGATGCCCAGGACGGATACGATTATAAAAAAGGGCAGTTTAGTCTACGCAAGTTTAAATTGGTAGGCAAGGAAAATGAACTAATAATTCAACAATTCAAAGATGGGTCGTATACAACTTCCTATAAGAGCTTTAAATTTAAATTACATGGATTGCCCTTTACCATAGCCACCATAGAAGTGGATAATGAGGAGGTTCCATTAAAGCAGATAAAATTGAATGGTAATAATAGCATTGAAATCGACAAGAATTTTACCGAATTACACATAACAGGAAAATAATTTTCGTATTTTTCTTATGCTAAACACTATTAAAAATGAAAAAATTAGTATTGACTTTGGTTGTTTTTATGGGCGTTGTGGCCTGTAAAACCAATCCATTTACCGGAAAAAGTACTTTAAATTTTTATCCCAACAGCCAAATATTCCCTACGGCTTTTGCACAGTACGACCAATTTTTGAACGAAAACAAGGTGGTCGAAAATACTTCGGAGGCGAAAATGATAGAGAAGGTAGGCCAAAGAATAGCTTCAGCCGCTGAAAGATGGCTATCTGCAAATGGCCAACCGGGATACCTTAAGGACTATAAATGGGAATACAACCTTGTACAGGACGAAACCGTTAACGCCTGGTGCATGCCGGGAGGGAAAATCGTTTTTTATACAGGAATTATGCCTATTTGCCAGGGAGAAACCGGCGTTGCGGTGGTCATGGGCCATGAAGTGGCACATGCCCTTGCCGATCATGGGGCACAACGGATGAGTGCCGGTACATTACAGCAATTAGGGGCTGTGGCAGGAAATGTGGCAATTAAGGACCCCCAGAAGCGTAATATGTTCAATCAGGCTTATGGCGTTGGATCTTCGGTAGGTTTGATGTTGCCCTTCAGTAGAAGCCATGAAACGGAGGCGGATTTGATCGGTCTTCAAATGATGGCAATTGCAGGATACAACCCGGATGAGGCCGCCGACCTTTGGAGGAGAATGAAAGCGAAAAGTGGAGGACAGGCCCCTCCAGAATTTCTTAGCACCCATCCTTCCAATGATACCCGAATCGCTAATCTTGAAAATTGGGCTCCGATGGCAAAACAGGAGGCAGGTAAATTTGGTGTAACATCATTTGAATAAGTATCCCAAAGAAGCAATATAAAATTGTATATTGAAAGCTGTCCGCCAATTGGCGGACAGCTTTCATCTTTTCATATGGGCAGAACAATAGCGATAAAAGGAAATCGAAAGTTATTAAATGCTTGGGCTTTCTATGATTGGGCCAATTCAGTATATAGTTTAGTTATTGCTTCGGCCATTTTCCCCATCTTTTACGGAGCATTGTTTCGAGTGGCCGAAGTTGAAAAGGTCTCTGTGTTTGGTGGAGAAATAGCTAGGGCCCCATTGATCAGTTATGTTACTTCTGCTGCTTTCTTGTTCATAGCCATAATAACACCCCTATTGTCAGGTATTGCCGATTATTTGGGTAACAAGAAGGTATTCATGAAGTTCTTCTGTTATCTGGGTGGACTTTCCTGCATAGGTCTATATTGGTTTTCCCTGGAAAATATCTATTTGGGTCTAAGTTGTTATTTTTTCGGCCTTGTTGGCTTTTGGGTGAGCTTTGCCATCAACAACTCGTACTTACCGGATATCGCATTTCCAGAGCAACAAGATCGCATTAGTGCAAAGGGTTTTTCCATGGGATATATAGGAAGCGTAATCCTTTTGCTGTTTAATCTGGCCATGGTAATGAAACCTGACCTTTTTGGTATTGAGGATAGTGTTGGGGAGGCTGCCGAATTGAAGGCCATGAAATACTCATTTGTCTCCGTCGGTATCTGGTGGATTGGTTTTGCACAGTACACTTTTTTCCACTTGCCCGAAGGGTATAAAAAGGAAGGCAAAAGAACGAATGTGATACTTAATGGTTTTCGGGAGTTAAAAAGTGTGTGGCATCAACTGGGAAATGAGACCAAACTAAAGCGTTATTTAGGCGCATTTTTTGTCTACAGTATGGCGGTCCAGACCGTTATGCTCATTGCTACCTATTTTGGCGAAGAAGAGATTAATTGGGGTTCGGATGGTGAACGTACCACAGGCTTGATTACCAGTATTTTGGTCATACAAATTGTAGCCGTTTTAGGTGCCACTTTGACCGCTAGGGCATCCAAGGCTTTTGGCAACATTCCTACACTGATAGTAATCAACCTTTTATGGGTGTCCATTTGTATCTACGCTTACTTTTTGATTACTCCTATGGACTTCTATATTGCAGCAGGATGCGTGGGCTTGGTCATGGGGGGTATACAGGCCCTGTCCCGTTCAACCTATTCCAAATTTATTCCCGAAACAACCGATACCACTTCCTTCTTCAGCTTTTATGATGTGGCGGAGAAAATTGGCATTGTAATAGGCACTTTTTTATATGGCTTTATAGCCCAGTCTACGGGCAGTATGCGGAATTCCACAATCTTTCTGGGGCTGTTTTTTTTGATTGGTATGTTTTTGCTTACCCGGGTGAATAAAACTAAAAAAGCCCCCATTGGATAATGGAAGCCTTTATTTAAACACTATTCGTTTTTTGATTTGCTTTTTAATTCAGATTATCCCCTAGAAATATCCCCGGAACCGGATGTCTTGGTATCCACCTTATCGGGATTTCCCCGGTATTCTATATCCCCAGATCCGGAAACCCGTGCTTTTAGTCTTTGATTGGCGGTAACCTGTATGTTTGCGGATCCGGATACCGTTGCCTCTACGTTCTCTGCCTCTAGCGAATAAGCCTCAACATCTCCAGAGCCTGAAATGCTCACTTCAAAATCATCTGTTTTTCCCTTAAGCCTTATATCTCCTGAACCGGACATGGACGCATTGACGGAGTTGGCTTCTACCGCTAAAGTGATGTCGCCCGATCCGGACATCGCCGTTTCAAAAGAGCTGGCCTTAATGGTCGTTTTACCAACGATATCACCTGATCCGGACAACGCAATGGAATTCACACTTTCTACGGGAACGGTTATAATAATACCTTCGTTCCATTTGGAAGGCTTTAGATTTACTCCTTTTTCAGTCTTAATGACCAGTTTCCCATTTTTGACTTCGGTTTTAATGTATTCCAAAAGGTTATCTTCTCCCCTTAAGGTTAGTTCCCCCTCATTTCCTTCCACGAGATTCACATCAAACCATCCTGATACTGAAATTGCGTCATAGTCTCCGGTAGATCGTTCTATGGTAACGGTATTGCCATTTCCTTTTATTCTCCTGCCCCATTGCGCGGTACAAGAGGCCGTAAATGCTAATACCAGACCTAATGTGATTATTTTTTTCATAATGTGTTGTTTTTTGATTTTTATTTATGTGCTAACTACTTCTTTTTCTTTTGGTAACGGAACCTGACCCCGAGACCTTACTATCAATTTTATCAGGGGAACCGATATAGTTGACATCCCCAGAACCTGAGATTCTTGCCCGGATTTCCTTGTTGGCTTTGACGTTGACATTAGCGGAGCCACTTATGGTTGCATCTACAATATCTGTCTCCATATCATAAGCCTTTATTTTTCCAGAACCTGATATCTCCGTGTTATGGTTTTCAACTTGTCCGTGAAGTATAATATTCCCGGAACCTGATATTCTGGAATTCAAGGAGTTCGCATTTACGTTCAAATCAATTTCACCTGATCCAGAAAGATTAGTGGTAAAACGTTCAGCGATTAAGGTTGAATTCCCCGAAATTGAACCTGAACCCGAAAGCGATACGGCATGTATGCTTTCAACAGGTATGGTTATCGTTATTTTGGAGAAAGAGTAGAAGGGATTTAGATTGGATCTTTTGGCCCATTCGATTTTTAGGTCCCCGTTAACTACCTCGCTATCAATATGCTTCAATTGGCTGGCCCTTCCTGTAAGGGTGATTTGGCCCTCATTCCCTTCCACTAGTTCTACATCGAACCAACCTGATACCGATATTTCATCATATTCCTCTACCGTACGTTTTTCAAGGCTTTGTGCCTGTGCCGAAAAGGTAAGGATTGAGACTAAACCGAGTAATAAGACATTTTTCATAATAGTTGGTTTTTCGATTAATTTCTTGAAAAGGACACACCGCCGTAGTCACTGGAAATGGTGACCGTGTTTCCACTATTCTGTTGTCCGTGGAAACCCTTATAATACTTGGAATGGGATTTTTCCTTACTGATATTCACTTCAAAATCATCCATACCGTTTACCCCGGCATATTCCGTATCTATTTCAAATTCGAAATGATATTGTGGAGAATATCCGATTTTGATGCCAGTATAATCTGTTCTGATTTGAAGGTTCCCGGCATCATCGGCCATATCTTCTATTTTTATTGACCCGTAATCGGCAGTGATATCCACATCACCATGTATGGTGCCCAACTTTACATTGATGTAGTCCCCACTTCCTTGAACATCGCTTGCTTCACCGATATCTATTTTTCCATAATCACAGGTATATCGTAAGTTTTCCATTTCTTCCACGGTCGAATCCGTATAATCTGCATTGATCATAAGGTCTCCAGCCTTTTCAATGGTAAAACCGGAATAGTCTGCCCGTATATCACCACTGTTAATGTAACCGATGTTCGACCTGGAAGTGTAATCAAAATTAAGCTGGTTGTTTCTCCCCCGTAATTCCCCGATTTCCAACCGGCCGTAGTCACAATTTATTTTGGCATGCCCATCCACGCGATCCAAAATGATGTTTCCATAGTCATTGTCCAAATGTACGCTGTTCTTTACAGGCAGCTTAATACTATAATTAATCTGCATATTTACATTGTTGTTTCTCCCCCAATTCCAGCCCCAACTTCCTTTATTGTCGTTGAAAATAGTTTTAGCCGAAACCATACTACTGCTTGAATCAAAGTCTACAGTGATGTTGTCCAACTTGCGCTGTACTTTGTCCTCGTTATTACCATTGGTCATAATATGTACTTCTATAAGCACACGATTCTCGTTCCAAGAGGTGATATTTAGGTTTCCATAGCTATTGTTTACTTTTAGAAGGGCATCAGAGTTTACGCTGAATTCCTTTTTTATGGTCTTTTCCTTGGTGTATCTGCCCTTTAACTTTCCCTCATTGGCCCATATAGTCAATGGAAGCATACAAAAAAGTGCCACTGCCGCGTATTTATATAGTAATGTTTTCATCATTGTAATCTTTTAATGTTTGTATAGTTTCAATTTGGTTCAGGACATCTTGCAAAAGATCTATCCTTGTTTGGAAATTGGTGATCATGGCACTGAGTATAAGCTTACTGTTACCTCCATTTAAAAGGTCCTGTTCCAATTGTAGGTAATTTGTCTCCAACTTTTTTAGCTGGGTCATGGTATCGGCAATAATCTTTTCGGTTTCCGGAGAGCTCTTACTTTCCAGTTCCCTTACTTGTTGCTCAATAAGATTGGCAAAGTAAAACTCAGTTTTGGACACCTCAGGGGAGATTTCCGCTACTTTTTCCTCCGTAGTCGCTCCGCTGTTGTAAAGGCCAAGGCCTATTGTGCAAAGCACAAGAATAGAGGCCGCTATGGACAAGGGTTTCCACCAGTTTCTTCTTTTGGGGCGTATTTGCACCACTCCTTGAGCAGCGTTCATTTTTTCCAAAAAACGCGATTCATGGCCTGGAGCTGGTTCTTCTATATCAAAAGAACCTTGTAGTCGCTCGAACAGTTTTTCCAAATTTTCGTTTTCCATCATCCTGCAATTAATAGTTTTTGTCGTAGGCTTTCCTTGGCTCTTGAAATCGTTGTCCTACAATTAGCGTAACTTATATTCATAATACCACTTATTTCTTCGTAGTCGTAACCTTCTATTAAATGTAGGGTCAAAGAAATTCTGTAATTGTCTTTCAACCGTTTCATGGCTTCCATCACCTTTTGAGCCTTCAGTTCGGTAAACGCATGATCCGAAGCAACTCCATCATTATCTTCAACCCTGTACATTACATCTTCCAAAGCAACTTCATTTTTTTTCTGCTGCTTTTTATAGTGATAGATACTGTTGTTTATTACAATTCGTTTTAGCCAAGCTCCAAATGTGACCTCCCCTTTGAACGTATGCAGTTTTGTAAACGCGTTTAAAAATGATTCCTGCATGATGTCCTCGGCTTCGGCACTGTCCTTTACAATCCTCAGGGAGATGTTGTACATCGCCTTGTAATAACGATTGTAAATTTCTAGTTGTGCACTTTGGTTTCCTTTAAGGCATAATTGCAATAAAGCATCAATATGTTCACTCTTGTGGCTCAAAAGATGGACGGTTTATATAAAAGATGATTCTATTTTTGGATTGTTACAGTAAAATATAAAAAAGTAGGTTTATCTATTATGGATATGGCATAACAATTGTTCAGTAAAGTATGGCCAGAGCATCTTATCCCACATGATTATAATGAATATAGGATGTATCGGTGTTAATAAAGCTTTAGTTGAACATAATATTCTGTCCAATTGTGACAGAATGACCGAAATAAATATATGGGAGATTCCAAATTTTCAAATTTTGACAATATGTCCTTTCATGGAATTGATGAGGACTCGGAGTTGATTCCTCTATTGACTCCAGAGGACGAGGAAAAAATGAGCAATGAAGGACTACCGGAGACCTTGCCTATTTTACCCTTGCGAAATACGGTACTATTTCCTGGTGTGGTTATCCCCATCACCGCGGGCAGGGACAAGTCCATTAATTTAATAAAGGATGCGAATAACGGATCTAAGGTTATAGGGGTAGTTTCTCAAAAGGATGAGGAAACTGAAAATCCCGATATCAATGACATCAATACCTTGGGTACAGTGGCAAGGATACTTAGGGTCCTACAAATGCCGGATGGGAATACCACGGTTATCATACAGGGCAAAAAGCGTTTTGAAATAGCCGAGATACTTACTAAAAAGCCCTACATGATGGCGACGGTGCGGGAGACAAAGGAAGAACGACCGGACGAGGACGGACAGGAATTCCTGGCCATTATAGAGTCTATAAAGGATTTGGCCTTGCGAATAATCAAAGACAACCCCAATATTCCCAGCGAGGCATCTTTTGCTATAAAGAATATTCAGAGCAATTCTTTCCTAATCAATTTTGTGTCCTCGAATTTAAATTTGGATGTAAAGGAAAAACAGGAGCTTTTGGAAATTGGGAACCTACAGGAAAGGGCTTTGGCCACTTTAAAGTATATGAACCTGGAACTACAGCGGTTGGAACTCAAAAATGATATCCAATCCAAGGTTCGAAGTGATATGGACCAGCAACAACGCGAGTACTTCCTTCATCAACAAATGAAGACCATCCAAGAGGAGTTGGGTGGTGTATCCTATGATGAAGAAGTACAGGAGATGCGTGCTAAGGCCAAGACCAAAAAGTGGGGTAAAAAGGTAAAGGAGCACTTTGAAAAGGAGTTGGCGAAAATCCAGCGAATGAATCCCCAGGTTGCGGAATACTCCATTCAAAGAAATTATCTTGATCTTTTTTTGGACCTTCCTTGGAACGAATATTCGAAGGATAAGTTCGATTTAAAAAGAGCGCAACGAATTTTGGATAGGGATCATTACGGTCTAGAGGATGTAAAACGAAGGATAATGGAGTATTTGGCGGTATTAAAGCTTCGTAATGACATGAAATCACCCATCCTTTGCCTATATGGTCCTCCGGGAGTGGGTAAGACCTCTTTGGGAAAATCGGTCGCCGAAGCTTTGGGACGGGAGTATGTGAGAATGTCCTTGGGAGGACTGCGGGACGAGGCGGAAATCCGAGGGCATCGCAAGACCTACATAGGGGCCATGCCAGGACGCATTGTACAGAGCATTAAGAAGGCAGGAACCTCTAACCCCGTTTTCATATTGGACGAAATAGATAAACTCTCCAATAGCCATCAAGGTGATCCTTCCTCTGCCATGTTAGAGGTATTGGATCCTGAGCAAAATAGTGAGTTTCATGATAATTTCCTGGAGTTGGGGTATGATCTTTCCAAAGTGATGTTCATTGCCACGGCCAATAACTTATCTACCATTCAACCTGCGTTACGGGATAGAATGGAAATTATAAATGTCACGGGTTATACGATAGAGGAAAAGGTAGAGATAGCGAAAAGGCACTTACTTCCCAAACAACTTAAGGAACATGGGCTTTCCTCCAAAGATTTAAAAATAGGAAAGCGACAATTGGAAAAGATTGTGGAAGGGTATACCCGGGAATCCGGGGTACGTTCCTTGGAAAAGCAAATTGCCAAAATGGTCCGTTATGCCGCCAAGTCTATTGCTACTGAAGAGGAGTATGATATAAAAGTGAGCAATGCCGATGTAGAGAAGGTTTTGGGGCCTGCACGTTTGGAAAGGGATAAATATGAGAACAATGAAGTTGCAGGTGTGGTCACAGGGCTTGCTTGGACAAGCGTTGGCGGGGATATCCTTTTTATAGAATCCATATTGTCCAAAGGAAAAGGCACGTTGAACATAACGGGTAACTTGGGCAAGGTGATGAAAGAATCCGCTACTATTGCCATGGAGTATATAAAATCCAACGCGGAGCGGTTTGGGATAGACACCCAAATTTTTGATAAATATAACGTACATATCCATGTACCGGAAGGCGCTACGCCTAAGGATGGACCTAGTGCCGGGATTACCATGCTCACTTCCTTGGTATCCTTGTTTACTCAAAGAAAAGTAAAGAAGAGTTTGGCCATGACCGGCGAAATAACACTTCGCGGCAAGGTATTGCCTGTTGGGGGTATCAAGGAAAAAATATTAGCCGCAAAGCGGGCAAGAATCAAGGAAATTGTTCTCTGTGAGGACAATAGAAAGGATATTCTGGACATAAAGCAGGAGTATTTAAAGGGGCTTGTTTTCCATTATGTAACGGACATGCATGAAGTTATAGACACTGCCCTGACCGACAGAAAAGTAAAGAACGCCAAAAAGCTTTAATGCCCCTCAGGAAATATTCGCTTTAAAATCATCTTTGAACTCTGTAATTCTACCTATTTTTAACCCATGGGAAAAATTACCATTGCCATAGATGGTTATTCGTCTACAGGGAAGAGTACTATTGCAAAACAATTGGCAAAAGCCTTGGACTATGTTTATATAGATACGGGTGCCATGTATAGGGCCGTAACACTATATGCACTTCAAAATAAGTTCATTGCAGAACATAGCAATGATACCGATGCTATTGTGGAATCACTTTCCAAAATAAATTTGGAATTTGCGTACAATGACAGATTGGGATATTCCGAGATGTACCTGAATGGAGTTAATGTTGAAAAAGAAATACGTACTCTGGAAGTTTCTAAATACGTAAGTAGAATAGCAGAAATTAAGGAGGTCCGTGAAATGTTAGTCGGAATGCAGCGAGAGATGGGCGAGGCAAAAGGGGTCGTCATGGATGGTAGGGACATTGGGACCGTAGTTTTCCCCAATGCCGAACTTAAGGTTTTTATGACCGCATCACCTGAAAAAAGGGCATATAGGCGATATAAGGAACTTTTGGAAAAAGGTGAAGAGGTCACCTATGAGGAGATATTGAAAAATGTAGCGTTGAGGGATCGGATAGATTCCAGCAGGGAATTTTCCCCGTTGCGAAAGGCTGATGGTGCCATAACTTTCGATAACAGTGATATGGGGCTACAAGAGCAATTTGAACGTTTACACAATTATGCAAAGCGTGTTATTGAAAGCAAAAATAAAAAGGGCACTCCATGAGCGCCCCTTTTTTTAAATAATATTTTGAACACCTTAGGCATTTGGAATAACCAAAACCTGATCGGGATGTATTACATCCGGGTTGCTTAAGATATTTGTATTGGCCGAGAAGATTTGTTTATACTTCATGGCATCTCCATAGTAGTGTTTGGCTATCTTACTAAGCGATTCCCCACTTTTGACTACATGCCTGTGATAAACCGAAGTATCGGCAACAGTAATATTAGCTTTTATATCGGAAGGGTTTTCACCACCAACTTCCTTTATCTTATCCCATAACAAGTCCTTTTCATAAGGTGTGTTGGCCTCACCTTTTATCTTGATGATATCACCTTCCTCGGTGACATTTCCGTCCTTGATTCCTAACTGTTCACCCAAACTTAAAACGGGCTGATACTTGGCTTTAACGCTCATAGTTATTCTCTTTTAATGGTTAATATTAATGCCTGAAAGATAACGATTCTTCATATATTATTATGAAAAAGCTTTGAAATACTATTTTTACACGCAGCTTCGCTATTTGTGATTTGCAAAACCATTTTTAAATTGTACTTTTGCAGTCCTTTTTTGCAAAGAGTCAAGGGGAAAAGGATACAATAAAAATAGACTTTTAACAACTTTCGGGGATATTGTTTAGCTCTTGTAACACTTCGGAATACAAATTTTAAATCAGCATATGGCTGAAGAAAAAGAAACGGCCCAGGTAGAAGAAACTACTGAAGCAGCACAGGAAACGCAAACAGCAACTCCGGTTCAAGATCCCAAGGAATTCTTGGAAAATTTTGACTGGGAAAAATACGAACAAGGGATAGAGCGCGTAGAGGACTCCAAACTTCAAGAGTTTGAGGATTTGGTAGCCGAAAACTTTGTGGACACGGCAGATGAGGAAGTGGTTGAGGGAAAAGTAGTCCACTTAACGGAGCGCGAGGCCATCATAGATATCAACGCAAAATCCGAAGGAGTTATCTCCTTAAACGAGTTTCGTTATAATCCGGACTTAAAGATTGGCGATAAGGTAGAGGTCCTGATCGATATCCGCGAGGACAAAAGTGGTCAATTGGTCCTTTCTCACAGAAAGGCTAGAACCATTAAGGCCTGGGAACGCGTAAATAATGCACATGACAAGGAAGAAATTGTAAGTGGGTTTGTAAAATGTAGGACCAAAGGCGGTATGATCGTAGATGTATTTGGTATTGAGGCCTTCCTGCCCGGTTCACAAATTGATGTAAAACCGATTCGTGACTATGACCAGTACGTGGGGAAAACCATGGAATTCAAAGTAGTTAAGATAAACCATGAATTCAAGAACGTGGTAGTTTCCCATAAGGCACTTATTGAAGCCGATATCGAAGAACAAAAGAAGGAGATTATCAGCCAGTTGGAGAAAGGACAAGTATTGGAAGGTGTTGTCAAGAACATTACCTCATACGGTGTCTTTATTGACTTAGGTGGTGTGGACGGATTGATTCATATCACCGATCTTTCCTGGAGCAGGATCAATCACCCTAACGAAGTGGTGGAGCTTGATCAAAAGCTTAATGTCGTTATCTTGGATTTTGATGAAAACAAATCAAGGATTCAACTGGGGTTAAAACAATTGGAGAAACATCCTTGGGATGCCTTGAGTGATGAGATCAAGATTGGGGACAAAGTAAAAGGGAAAGTAGTTGTTATTGCGGATTATGGGGCCTTTATAGAAGTTGTAGAAGGCGTTGAAGGGCTTATCCATGTTTCTGAAATGTCCTGGTCCACACATTTACGTTCCGCTCAGGATTTTGTAAATGTTGGTGACGAGGTAGAAGCAGTAGTATTGACCTTGGATAGGGAAGATCGTAAGATGTCTTTAGGCATAAAACAACTTACCCCAGATCCATGGACCGATATTACCACCAAATACCCTGTTGGTTCCAGACATAAGGGGATTATCAGGAACTTTACCAATTTTGGTGTATTTGTAGAATTGGAAGAGGGAATAGACGGATTGATTTATATTTCAGATCTTTCCTGGACCAAGAAAATCAAACATCCATCAGAATTTGTAACTGTTGGCGATACTATTGAAGTAGAGGTACTGGAATTGGATGTAGAGGGTCGTAAGCTTAGCCTGGGCCACAAACAGACTACGGAAAATCCTTGGGACAAATACGAAAAAGAATTTGCCGAAGGAACGGTACACAAGGCCTCCATTACTGAAATAGTGGATAAAGGAGGTACTATTGACTTCAATGAGGATATCACTGCCTTTATTCCACAACGGCACATGGAGAAAGAGGATGGGAAGAAGTTGGGCAAAGGTGAAGAGGCCGAATTTAAGATTATTGAGTTTAACAAAGACTTTAAGCGCGTAGTGGCGAGCCATACCGCTATTTTCAAGGAAGAGGAACGACGAAACGTAAAAGCAGCGGCCAAAAGGGCGGCAGTAAGTGCGGAAGAGTCCAAACCTACCCTTGGTGATGCCAACGAGCAATTACAAGCTTTAAAGGACAAAATGGAAGCCAATAAAAAGAAATAGGTTTTCAAATAATTTTCATTTCCGAAAAGACGGAAACAAAGAGCCCTGGCAAAACGCCGGGGCTTTTTTGTATCGGGGTGGATACCTTTCTGGATTGCCTTTAGCTTTTATTCTTGTCCTGAAAACATTAAAACAGAAAACTCTAAACTTTGGAATTTCTAAAAAAGATTCTTTTACCAATACCGAATAATAATCAGGAACAATCATGAAATAAACATTTCTATTGAAATACAGTATATCTTACTTTTTGGTGTGGTATACTGAAGATTTCAAATCTTTGATAATGAAGAAGATATTCATTGTTTATATGGTCAAAAAATCACCTTATTGGGAAACTGTAAAGTTTTTTGACGGTACTTGTCCAGTAATTTTACAAAGGGAAAAGTCAAAGCATAAGAAAAAACATGTAATTATTTGATTTTAAGTTGTTTATAAATTTGGCATGGATTTCGGTAGGTTTTTTAACCATCATCTTTTGGTAAGTATTTAAAAGCATACGTAGCGAGCCTCTACCGTATGGCATTCAGAGCGGATAAAACATGTTGAAGAATTATTTTAAAATTGCTTGGAGGAACATCCATGGGAACAAAGTCTTTTCTTTACTGAACATAACAGGCATGGCCACAGGCCTTCTTTGTAGCCTACTTATCTTCCTTTGGGTATCGGACGAATTGGCGATTGACCGGTATCATGAAAACTCGGAAAAGCTGTATGCCGTTTATGAAAGAGTTTTTTTTGATGGCAAAGTGGATGGGTATTATTACACCCCTGCCCATTTGTATCGTGAGCTAAAGCTAAAGTTGCCAGAAGTTGAAAAGGCAAGCCCGACCATTTTTCCGATAGTGAAAAACTTTACCAATGGTTCCAAGATATTCAAACAAACGGGAAACTACATAAGCCCAGACTATTTTGATATGTTTTCCTATAAGTTTATTGAAGGAAGTCCTAAAACGGCCATGACGGGCCCAAATGATATTGTCATTTCCAGGAAGATGGCGGAATTGTTTTTTGGCAGTGCTGAAAATGCCATGGGTAAGGCGATTACTTACGAAAACTTTGATAAATTCCAAGTGTCGGCCGTGTTCGAGGAAGCGGGTCCAAGTACCATGGAAAGAAACGATTTCTATCTGCACTGGGACATATTTTGTAAAGAAAATACCTGGACCAAGGATTGGACCAACAACGGCCCAAATACTTTTATTCAGCTTGCCGACCATACGGATGTCGGTACCGTGGAACCGAAAATCAAGAATTTCTTAAAGGACTACAATCAAAATATCGGGGAAAACTTCAATATTGAGCTGTATATGCAACCCTATGGAGATAAATATCTACATTCCAATTTTGAAAATGGCCGGATTACAGGGGGAAAGATTGAAAATGTTCGGATTTTTGGACTAATCGCTTTCTTCATTCTTTTAATAGCGTGCATCAATTTTATGAACCTTGCCTCGGCAGGTTCGTTGAAACGTGCAAAGGAAATAGGAATACGGAAAGTGTTGGGTGCGAAAAAAGGAGGGTTGGTATATCAGTTTTTAGGGGAGTCGATCTTACTCTCCCTGATAAGCACGATTTTAGCACTTCTTCTATTGGCTCTAGTACTTCCCGTATTCAACCAACTGGCGGAAAAAGAGCTGAGCCTAACTAATCTAAGCATATTTGCCTGGGCCGGTATACTGGGAATAGCCCTTCTTACAGGACTCATATCAGGAAGCTATCCAGCGTTTATGCTCTCATCTTTTAATGTAATTGGCATATTCAGAAAAAAAACCATGACAGACCACAAGTCCCAGTGGATACGCAAAGGCTTGGTCGTTTTTCAATTTTCCCTTTCCATCATCTTAATCTGTGGAATGATCATTACTTCTAAGCAGATCGATTACATTCAAAACAAAAACCTAGGTTTTGATAGACAAAATCTTTTGGCATTTCCATTGGAAGGTGACCTGATAGGCAGTTTTCAGACTTTTAAAGACCGCGCCCTGAAATTTTCCGGGGTAGAGTCCTTAACAGCGACTTACGAATCACCATTAGTAATTGGCGGTAATACCTTTGAGGTGATATGGCAAGGAAAAGAGGAAAATAACATGACATTATTTACCACCTTTCCAGCTTCTGGGGACTTTCTAAAGACTTGGGGTTGCGAGATTATCGAAGGTCGTGATTTTAAGGACAGGGATTCAGATACTATTGAATTCATCCTCAATGAGACCGCAGTTAAGGTCATGGGACTGAAAGACCCAATAGGCAAACCCTTAAGCCAATGGGGGATGGATGGTCCTATTGTGGGTGTGGTAAAGGACTTCCATTTTAAATCCATGAGGCAATCCATTGGCCCCTTAGTACTGCGAAATACTGGCAATGCTGGAACCGCTTGGCTTGGGACAGTCTTGGTCAAGATAGACCCCCATAATGTAAGACAGACCATTGCCTCGTTGGAGTCCCTTCATAGGGAACTTAACCCCGCCTTCCCTTTCCAATACAATTTCACGGACCAGCAATATAATGAGTTGTACAAAAGTGAGAACATGTTCTTTATCCTTTCTCGATATTTCTCCATCCTTGCCATCTTTATTTCTTGTTTAGGCCTATTTGGCCTAGTAATGTTCACCGCACAGCAAAAGGTAAAAGAAATTGGCATTCGCAAGGTTTTGGGAGCTTCGGTCATGGGTATTACAACATTATTGGCAAAGGACTTTCTAAAATTGGTGCTGCTGGCCATTGCCATAGGGAGCCCTATAGTTTGGTATTTAATGGATAAATGGCTGACCAATTATGAATATCGGATAGATATGCCCTTTTGGGCATTCGGAGCTGCTGGAATATTGGCTATAGGTATTGCCCTACTCACCTTAAGCTTTGAGTCCATAAAGGCCGCAAATGCGAACCCGGTTAAAAGCTTACGGGCGGAATAGTATGTATAACCGCCTTAGCTATAAAAAGCACAAGAATATTGAACCAATCCAGACCGTACGGCGTTGTTGTATAATTCATAAACTTCCCTCAAATACTAAAAATGATCAAGGAAAGATTAAAAAAGCTGAGACAGAAAAATAAATTGACCCAAATAGCCCTTGGAAAAATCTCAGGAGTATCCAACGTTCAGATTGGCAGGTACGAAAATGGATTGTCTACCCCTAGACCAGAAACTTTGGCCAAACTGGCAAAAGTTCTCGAGGTAGACCCAGCGTATTTTAAGGACAAATACAAATTTCAGGACAACACCCATCTTGATGAACATATGGAAAGACTGAAAAGGGCAATCAAAACGGAGGAAGATCTAAAAATAGTATTGGCTCTAGTTGATGTCTTTTATCATAAAAACGAGGCTAAATCTAGATAATGCCAATGAAAAAGGATTTGATGAACCTAGGAAAACCGGTCTATGTATGACCCATCTTTCCGGAATAGTTTAGGTCAAGAAAAATTTTCTATTTCAATTTAAAAAACACCGTTACGAATACTGTATGTATTTGTTCAATCTATCCATACTTTAAAGAGAAATCCCTATTTTTGTCCTTTCAAGAGTAGACGGTCTAATACATGAGCCAAAAAGTACTACTTTCCTCAAAAGAAATCAACATCATTCTTCATCGTTTGGCTTGCCAACTTCTTGAAAATCATTTGGATTTTAAGGATACTGTTTTAATTGGCCTACAACCTAGGGGCATTTTCGTAGCGCAAAGACTAAAAAAAATACTCCAATCGGAATATGGCGTAAAGGAGATAAATCTTGGTTTGTTGGACATCACTTTCTATAGGGATGATTTTAGAAGGGGGGAAAAGCCATTGGAGGCCAACACCACCAAAATAGATTTCTTGGTCGAGGATAAGAAAGTGGTTTTCATAGATGATGTACTATATACCGGGAGAAGTATAAGGGCGGCGCTTACGGCAATTCAATCCTTTGGTAGGCCCCAGGAGATTGAGCTGCTTACGCTTATTGATCGTCGTTTTAGTCGGCATTTGCCCATACAACCCAATTATAGAGGTAGGCAAGTAGATGCCATAAACGATGAGAAGGTAAAAGTAATGTGGGAGGAAAATGACGGAGAGGACGTAATTTATTTGATAAACAAATAAGAATGAGCGAATTAAGTGTTAAACACTTATTAGGAATAAAATATCTGGGAGAGAAGGATATTCAACTCATTTTTGAGACTGCTGATCATTTTAAAGAGGTCATTAACCGATCGATCAAAAAAGTACCCTCCCTTAGGGATATAACCATAGCTAATATTTTCTTTGAAAACAGTACACGAACAAAGTTGTCCTTTGAACTTGCTGAAAAACGCCTTTCGGCTGATGTCATTAATTTTTCCGCTGGACAATCATCGGTGAAAAAAGGCGAAACCTTGATCGATACGGTAAACAATATCCTCTCCATGAAGGTAGATATGGTAGTGATGCGCCATCCCAATCCGGGAGCAGGGATTTTTTTGGCCAAATATGTCAATGCTTCCATTATCAATGCGGGGGATGGAGCCCACGAACACCCTACCCAAGCTCTTCTGGATTCATACTCCATTCGGGAAAAATTGGGTGATGTGGCGGGTAAAAAAGTGGTCATTGTGGGGGATATTTTGCACTCCAGGGTAGCCTTGTCCAATATATTCGCTTTAAAGCTCCAAGGGGCCGAAGTAAAAGTATGTGGACCACGCACCTTATTGCCCAAACATATAGAATCTTTAGGTGTAGGAGTGGAGACCGATTTGCAAAAAGCCCTAAATTGGTGCGATGTGGCCAATATGCTGCGCATCCAGAATGAACGATTGGATATTAGCTACTTTCCTACCACTAGGGAATACACACAGCAATATGGGGTGAACAGAAAGTTGTTGGATGGTCTGGACAAAGAAATTGTAATTATGCATCCGGGTCCGATTAACAGAGGAGTAGAGATAACCAGTGATGTGGCTGATTCCAAACAATCCATCATTTTGAATCAAGTGGAAAACGGTGTGGCCATACGCATGGCCGTTATTTATTTGCTGGCCTCCAAAATAAAGCAATAAACCATGATTTTTGATAGGGAAGGGAATACAATCGTGGTACATCAGGAAAATATCTCGCTGAAACAATTTTTAGAAAACTTGAACAGCTCCTATCAAGAAATCAAAAATAATAATGTTATCATCAATCTTTTTTCATTTTCCGATTTAAGTTCTGGGGACATTCTGGAATTTTTGGATTTTTCCAATAGGCATAGAGCGTCCAAAAAATCATTTGTATTAGTAACTGATAAAGTTTCGTTTGATCAAGTGCCAGATGAGATTTGTGTAGTGCCAACCCTTAGGGAAGCATATGATATTATTGAAATGGAAGAAATTGAAAGAGATTTGGATTTCTAATTAATTGGCAATGAAACTTTCAATTTTAGGTTGTTACGCTGCCACTCCAAGAACACTTACCAACCCCACCTCACAAGTATTGGAAATCAGAAACCATATGTTCTTGATAGATTGTGGTGAGGGGACCCAAGTGCAATTGAGGAAGAATAGGATAAAATTCTCAAGGATTAACCACATATTTATTTCCCACTTACATGGGGACCATTTTTTCGGACTTCCTGGATTAATTTCTACTTTTCGTCTTTTGGGGCGAGACAAGGAAATGCACGTGTACGGACCAAAGGGAATAAAAGAGGCAATCACCCTTTTGTTGAAGCTGGGGGATTCATGGACCAATTATCCCTTAATTTTCCATGAGCTTACCTCCAAAGAACCCACAATACTTTTTGAGGACGATAAGGTTACTGTAGAAACCATTCCTTTGAATCATCGGGTCTATACCAATGGTTTTTTATTCAGGGAGAAGCCATTGGAACGAAAATTGAATATAGAAGCCGTAAGGGACCTTAAGATTGATAAGGCTCATTTCCGTAACATTAAAGGGGGTGAGGATGTACTATTGGACGATGGTCGAATAATTCCCAATGGGAAACTTACGTTAGATCCACCAAAACCCATGAGCTATGCGTATTGTAGCGACACCCAGTTTAAACCGGACATAACGGAACAGATAATGGGTGTGGATATTCTATATCACGAAGCCACTTTTTTGGAAACGGAAAAACATTTGTCCGCTAAAACAAAGCATGCTACGGCCAAGGAAGCGGCAACTATGGCGAAGATGGCCAAAGTTGGTAAACTTATTCTGGGGCATTATTCTACCCGATATAAATCCATTGATCTTTTTAAGGAAGAAGCCGAAGAGATTTTTGAAAATGTGGAACTTGCGGGAGACGGGAGAATTTTTCAATTTTGATTTCTATTTTCACCAAGCTTTGGTTTGAAATGTCCAATTCATCTTTCCAGAGTCCCGTCTTTTTAAGAACTTTGCCTATCTTGTTTTTTGATAATAGCACAATGCAAAACGATTTAGGGAATTATAGGAAATCATACGAAAAGAGGGCCTTAACGGAGGATAATATCTCAGACAATCCCATGGAACTCTTTCAAAAATGGTTTTATGAGGTTGAAGCCTCCGAGGGAACGGAAGAGCCTAATGCGATGACTGTTTCTACCTTGGGCTTGGATGGATTTCCAAAAAACAGGGTAGTTCTCCTTAAAAAGTATACCTATGAAGGGTTTATTTTTTACACAAACTATGAAAGTGAAAAGGGGAAGTCGATAGCCGAGAACTCCAATGTATGTCTTTCTTTTTTTTGGCCGACTATGGAGCGACAGGTCATTATAAAAGGAAATGCCGAGAAAATTGCCGAAAACCTTTCCGATGGGTATTTTGAATCCAGGCCAGAGGGCAGTAAATTGGGTGCCATAGTGTCCAACCAAAGCAGCGTTATTCCTTCCAGGGAATTTCTGGAAATAAAGTTAAAGGAGCTTGAAAAAGAATACTCTGGGAAAGATATTGAACGGCCCGATTATTGGGGAGGTTATATAGTAAAGCCCCTGTCCATTGAATTTTGGCAAGGCAGGCCTAACCGTTTGCATGACCGCATCCGTTATAGCCTTCAAGAAGATTTTGACTGGAACATAGAAAGGTTGGCGCCCTAAGGTTTCAGGTTATTGGAAACCTTAAAATTCAAGCTAAGTTTAGATTAAATGAAGACACTTATATTGGTAAGGCATGGTAAATCTTCTTGGGAGTATTCCGTAGATGATAAAGATCGCCCACTTAACGAAAGGGGAATTAATGATGGCCATTTGGTGAGTTCCATTTTTCATTCACGGGACATTGGAATCGATGCAGTTTTTTCTAGCCCTGCCAATAGGGCACTTCATACCTGCATGATTTTTCTAAGACAGTTGCACTTTCCCTTTGGCCAATTAGAACTCTCCGAAATGTTGTATGATTTTTCTGGAGATAGTGTGCTCGAGTTTGTTCAAAGCTTGGACGAGAATTTGAAAACTGTAATGATTTTTGGACACAACCATGCCTTTACACATATTGCCAATTCCTTGGGAAATACCTATATTGACAATGTCCCTACCAGTGGACTGGTCCATTTGGAATTTGATATCGACCGATGGACTTCCGTGGAAAAAGGGACTACAATACAGACCATTTTTCCAAAACATCTTAGAGAATGAACAAAACGGGAAATCAATATGTTAACAGGGAAATTAGTTGGTTGTGGTTTAATGAAAGGGTATTGCAGGAAAGTGCCGATAAGAACGTACCGCTCATAGAAAGACTTCGATTCCTAGGGATATTTTCCAACAATCTTGATGAGTTTTTTAAAGTACGTTATGCTACGGTTAAACGCATAGTGGAAGCCGGAAAGACAGGTAAAAGTGTTCTCGGAGGAGAGAAAGCGAAAGATTTGCTGGAGGAAATCACCAAAATTGTAATCAAACAGCAGGCGGACAGTATTACCATTTTAAGGAACATTGAGAAGGAACTTGAGACACAGAATATATTTCTTTTACGGGAAACGGAGCTCAATGAAAATCAAAAGGAGTTTGTAAAGAATTACTTTATTCAAAACGTGAGTCCCCAGCTCATGACCATTATTCTCAATGACCTTACCGAGTTTCCCATGTTAAAGGATACCGCGGCATATTTGGCCATAAAAATGGTGATACGGGGAGAGGAAGAAGAAAAGGAAAAAAGGTATGCGCTTATAGAAATCCCAAAAGGGATAGATCGTTTTGTGGTACTTCCCAAGGAAGGAGAAAAAAACTTCATTATTATCTTGGATGATTTGATCAGGTACTGTTTGGACAGCATTTTTACCATGTTCGAATATGAGTCCATCTCCGCACATATGATAAAAATTACCAGAGACGCCGAATTGGATATTGACAATGATCTGAGCAAAAGCTTCATCGAAAAGATATCTTCCAGTGTGGAATCTCGCAAAATAAGTGACCCCGTTAGGTTTGTATATGACAAAAGCATAGGGAGGGATACGCTTCTATTCCTCAAAGAAAAGATGAATATAGAAGATACGGACAGCGTTATCCCAGGAGGTAGATATCACAATCGAAGAGACTACATGGGCTTTCCTAGTTTAGGAAGGGAGGATTTGCTCTATGATAAGATTACTCCTTTGCCCGTCAAGGGTTTAAGTATGGAGGGCAGTCTTTTTGAGCAAATTTCAGAAAAAGACTATTTGCAATATACACCGTATCATAAATTTTCCTACGTAATTAAGTTCCTTAGGGAGGCTGCTTTGGACCCGAAGGTCCGTAGTATAAAAATAACCGTCTATCGTCTGGCCAATAACTCTCAGGTAGCCGCATCACTTATTAATGCCGTCAAAAATGGGAAACAAGTCACTGTTCAAATAGAACTACAGGCAAGGTTTGACGAACAGGCGAACATAGAATACGCGGAGCAATTACAAGCAGAAGGTGTTAAATTGATTTTTGGGGTTCCCGGCCTTAAGGTACATAGCAAAATATGTGTTATTGAACGGGAGGAGAACGAAGAAATTAAACGTTATGGGTTTATAAGTACAGGCAACTTTAATGAATCCACGGCCAGAATTTATACGGACTATACCCTTTTTACCGCACACGAAGCAATTTTAAAGGAATTGAACAAGGTTTTTGCCTTTTTTGAAACCACTTATAAGATAAACAAATACAAGCACTTGGTGGTATCCCCGCACTATACCAAAAGTACGTTTCAAAAATTGATTGATAATGAAATCGCCAATGCCATTGTAGGTAAGGAAGCTTATATAAAAATAAAAATGAACAGCTTTACTTCCTATAAAATGGTGGATAAATTGTACGAGGCGAGTAGGGCGGGCGTAAAAATTCAATTGATAATACGTGGTATATGTTGTCTGGTACCCGGAGTTAAAGGGATGAGCGATAATATTGAGGCCATAAGCATAGTGGATAAATTTCTGGAACATCCCAGGATTTTTATTTTTGCCAATGAAGATAACCCCAAAGTATACATTTCATCTGCTGATTGGATGACCCGAAACCTGGATTATCGGGTGGAAGTAGGTTGCCCTATTTATGATAAGGATGTGAAACAGGAATTAATAGATACTTTTGAAATCTCTTGGAAGGACAATTTAAAAGCCAGAATCTTTTCAGAAGAACAGGATAATGCCTATAGAAAGAGTGATGGCCCAAAGGTAAGATCGCAGTTCGCCACTTATGATTATTATTTGAACAAACTCAATTCCTGATACCTTTTTTGTTTTTCGATTTATCCATGAACAGTCTCTTTTTTTCCGAGGTTTTTCATGATATCTGCCTCGTAGACTAGTAATTCCTTCCATTTTTGATCAACTTCATCGCGTTTCCCGTACATTCTGGCAAATTTGAGGAACATGGTATAATGCGAAGCTTCACTTACCATTAATTTATGGTAGAATTCCGCTAGTTCCTTATCCTTAAGCTCTTCGGACAATAAACGAAACCTTTCGCAGCTTCTCGCCTCTATCAATGCGGCATATAGCAATCTATGGATCAACTGTGTGATTCGGCTACCGCCTTTTGGGAAGAATTTCATCAATTCGATTACATATTCGTCCTTTCTGTATTTGCCCAAGGTTTCTCCTCTTACGATAATTCTATCGTGGACCATTTTAAAATGACCCATTTCCTCTCGGGAAAGCGCAATCATTTCCTCTACCAATTCTGGATATTCGGGAAAAGTAACGATTAAGGAAATAGCCGTACTGGCCGCTTTTTGTTCACAGTAGGCATGATCGGTTAGAATTTCTCCGATGTTTTTTTCAACGATATTTACCCATCTTGGGTCCGTCGGCAGTTTTAATCCCAGCATTGTAATTGTATTTTTTCAAAATTAATAGGAATTGCGATAGAATTCAAAAGCTGGCTTATTATATTTGTTTTTATGAAATTGTTTTTTGCAATATTGGGCTGGGTTTTTGGAGCTTTGTTCCTGGTATCCGCCGTAGTGCAATATAATGACCCTGATCCTTGGATCTGGATTTTGATTTATAGTGTAGCTGCATTGGTTTCTTTTGGTTTCGCTTTAAGAAGGTTACATTACATAGTATCCTTATCTTTTGGGGTTATTGCACTATTAGGTTTTATTTATGTTTTTCCCGAAAAGTTCGAGGGTTTCGAAATAGGCGCTGGGGATATTAAGAATATTGAAGAGGGGAGGGAAGCCTTTGGGCTTCTTATCATTTCCGTTATAATGTTCATATACGCCCTTCGAACCCGATTTTTGCGAACTTCAAAAATCTAGATCAAATTCCTTGCGTAGTAGATCTATAGCGGGGTTTTTCTCCCGAAGTTTTTGATATTTTTCCTCTGGTGTAAAGGCAAATTTCTTGGCGGTTTGCTCATTAACGGTAATCCTTAGATTAATGGAATAATTGTTCAATTGCTGCCTTAAGTGCATCATTAGATCATACTGTTCCCTTTCCACCTCTTTTTTCATGGTATCATTGGGCAATTCTATCCAGATGGTGCTTTCATCAAAGAGTTTGGGTGTATCCGTGGTGAGGCTGGATGCCAGTATCTTCCTTCCTTCCCCATCTATCTTTTGTACAAAATCCGCCCAGTGTCCCTGCATATCCTTTTCGGTAAAGGCGTCTCTTGGGAGTTGGCTTTCCTCAATGGATTCCTCTTTCTTACTCAGATGATGCTCTTTTTTTGCTTTAAGGCTGGAGAGGGACAGTCCTGATATTCTTTTACCCTTTGCCTTAAGGTTTATCTTCTCCAATGTTGGCGGCCTGCTTGTAATCGGAATCGTAGAAGTAATTGTATTCGGAACTTTTGAAGTCTCAATTTCAGGACTTACGAGAACCTCCTCTTCTGCTTCCACTGTAAAAGTGGATGGTTCAACGTCTATTGGGGAGTCCTTTGAATGGGCTTCCTTTAACGTGTTGACAGTTTCAAGAACTGGAGCCGGTATATGATTAAAAAAAGATGCAGGGGCGATAGATGCGTTGGCGAATTGGTTTACATCAGTGGAATAAGGATTTTTTTTTTCAAAATCGATAGATGCCATTTTCATCAAAGCCAGTTCCACAAGTAATCTTTGGTTTTTGCTGGCTTTGTAATTTAAATCGCAATCATTGGCAATATCCAAGGCTTTCAACAAAAAGGGATTGGAAGTTTTCCCGGACTGCTCTTGATAATTTTTTTTTGCCACTTCACCCACTTCCAATAAATCGACGGTATCTTGATGTTTACACACCATTAAATCCCTAAAATGGGATGCCAGACCAACAATGAAATGATGTCCGTCAAAACCAAGGGCCAGTGTACTGTTCAATAACAATAGCAATTGGGGGATTTTATGTTGTAATATTAACTCTGTGGCCTCGAAATAGGTATCATAATCCAGTACATTTAAATTTTCCGTAACTGCCTTCCGGGTAAGTTGTTTTCCTGAAAAACTGACCACCCTATCGAATATGGAAAGCGCATCACGCATCGCACCATCGGCTTTTTGTGCAATAATATGCAAAGCATCGTCCTCGGCTTGTACACCCTGTCTTTCGGCGATATTTTTTAGATACGCCGCGGCATCCTTGACCGTAATTCGTTTAAAATCGAATATCTGGCAACGGGATAAAATGGTGGGGATTATCTTGTGCTTTTCAGTGGTGGCCAAAATAAAAATGGCATGTTTTGGTGGCTCCTCCAAGGTTTTTAAAAAGGCGTTGAATGCGGACTGGGAAAGCATATGCACCTCGTCTATGATATACACCTTGTATTTTCCGACCTGGGGTGGTATTCGTACTTGATCGATAAGGTTTCTGATATCATCTACCGAGTTGTTGGATGCTGCATCCAACTCAAAAATATTAAAGGCAAAATCCTCTTCCTCACGTTCCGTACCATCTTGATTGATCTGCTTGGCCAAAATACGGGCGCAGGTAGTTTTGCCAACTCCCCTTGGGCCACAAAAAAGCAAGGCTTGTGCCAAATGATTACTTTCAATGGCATTCAATAAGGTCTTGGTAATGGCTTCCTGTCCAACGACATCTGCAAATGTCTGTGGCCTATATTTTCTAGCTGATACGATAAATGGTTCCAATAGATGTCTTTTTGAATTGCAGCTAACTTGTTCTACAAATATAAAGATAGCTGTTTTTGATATGCCGTGATAATGGGCCATATCGTTAATTTTTATCAACAATTGGACTACCTTTGCACGGAGCAGGTCACCTTATCGCCCCCGATAGCTATCGGGGGAGGAAAGTCCGGACACCATAATGCGGCATAGCGGGTAACGCCCGTCTTCCCATACCATATGGGAAAGGACCAGTGCAACAGAAAGTATGTACAGATAATGCTGTAGTGAAATCAGGTAAACTCTATGCGGTGAAACGCCACATATACCGGCGTTATGAGGGTTGCATGCCCAAGCCGAAGGGTAGGCGGATGGAGCTTTTGGGTGACCAAAAGCCTAGATAAATGATAAGGGTCCGTATTAACGGAAACAGAATTCGGCTTATGGCCTGCTTTTTTATAGTTTTAATTTTAGCTTCACTCAGGATTTTACCCATTTTTAGATATATCAAAAAAACTAAAGATACTACCGCCATATTTTCTTGAATCCGAAAAATGAATGCACTGGGACAGATTCATATGTTTGGAATGTTCAATGATCAATATGCCATTTTCTGTAAGTAGGTCATTACTAAAAACAAGCTGGGGTATTTTTTCAAAATCATTTAGAGACATGTTATAAGGAGGATCGGCAAAGATAATATCTGCTTTTATATCGGACTTCTTCAAATAGACCAAAACATCGGCCTTAATAGGAGTGATATTAAAATTTAATTCACGGGCTATTCGTGAAATGAATTTTATGCAATTACTATTCATATCTACGGCGGAAATATGTTTAGAACCTCTGGAAGCAAACTCATAACTAATATTTCCAGTACCCGAAAACAGGTCGAGAACAGATACGTCCTTAAAATAATATCGATTGTTCAAAATGTTGAACAAAGCTTCTTTGGCCATATCGGTCGTAGGCCTAACAGGTAATTTTTTAGGGGCCAAGATCCGCTTCCCCTTATATACCCCAGAGATAATCCGCATTATAGGGAATTTAATATGGCAAAATCGATATTTTCAGATGCAGCATCTATAAAAGGATGCGACGCACCCGTAGGTACAAAAATGGAGATATGCTTAATATATTCATAACAAAGCGCATAGATTTCATCATCTTCTTCTATACTGCCAAAGAGTCGTAAGATGACGGACTCCGCATCCAGGTTCAATTGTTCCAGTGCAAAAAGGAGATAATAAAGAAAATCCTCTTTTGTATCGAATGAAAAACTATTGTACAGCAATAATTTTTTTTGGGAGATAATCACGATGTCCATATTTTTTTCGGATACATGAACATAGCAAACCGGACTTTTCCCGTTGGTATGATTTTTTAACAAAGATTCGATCAATACGGTACCGATATGCTTAAAAATGAAATCACCAAAAAGCTCATAAATATAGTTGTTGATATTGACGAAAGGTACATAAACATTGACCATGTCGTAACCTGCGATTTCGTCGAAATCTATATGATCACTTGCCAATATTTTGGCATTAAATTTAATATAATTAGGGAGCTCTTCCGGGTTGAACAGCGGTTTTGGGACCAAACCGAATAATTTGTTCTGATGAATGACAATTACTTCGGAGAACTCTTTTTGAGAAATGGAATGTTTTTTAAAGAGATCTTTTACTTCCTTTAGCAGTTTATAGGGGGTAAGGGTTATGTCAAAAGTTTTCTTTTCCGATAGCAGTACGGTATTTTTAATGGTATCCAGAATACAAAAAGAAAGTCCATTCAAACTAACTTGAATGGACAGTTTCAAAAAATCTTGAGAAATTCCCTTGGGATTATTGTTCACCTTTTTTATCGTAAATAGGAGGCCAATTACCACTTGTGCTCACTTCCTCCAAAGAACCTACTGTAATAACATTTCCATTCACCTCGTCCACTCCTATTTCAGCATTTTCCTTTGCCAATAAGTCCTTGGGCTGGTCATAAAGTATTACGTTTTTTTCCACTTTTGCTTCAAAAACAGGAGCCTTGTAGCCACTTTTTTCAATGATGTCCGCTTTCATTTCAAACTTTTCACCACCTGGTGCTCCAGGAACGTTCATCATGCTTTTATACCGATCGTCCGCTTTGAACAAGGAATCCTTAACAGATACAAAACCTAGTGTGTCGATAATTTTCACTTCTTTCAACAGGTCAATTTGGTATACCTTGTCAAACTCCATATACGAGGAATCCCTTTGCTGGGTTATCACATATTTTCCGGTGTCCACAAAAGTGATAAGGCTATTGAAATCCTTGGCGTATTTACCGTTTACCGTTTTGTACGCCTCCTGGGAATTTCGAATATCCTTTAGGTTGGAAACTACTTTGGCAAAGCGCTCTACCTTAACTTTGTTGAACTCTATGGGACCGGTAACCGATCTATAAATAAGATATCCAAGTCCTACACAAGCTATCCAAAGTACAATTTGTATTATGGTCTTCATTTCGTATGTGTTAATTAAATTTAGTGGTTAACACAAATCTACAATTTTTTTGCAAACTGCCTAATTTTTTGCATTCGGATTTTGCGCTGGATTTCATAGGTCTAATGGTAGAGAATCTCTCTGTTTTATAGGCTTAAAAGGCAAGGCTATAAATGATAAAAGGAAGGAATGTTACTTGGTAATTTGGCCTGGAATAAGACTTCTTTTATACTATTGCAGAGGTTTTGCAAGGAAATCCTCTCTATCTTTGAAAATCTATGAAAAGTCTTTCAAACACCTCCTTTTATGCTATTATGAAAGAGAAATTTCCTCATGAGCCTACCGTAGGGCAATCTGTTGTTCTCCAAAAAATGGCCGATTATCTTTTGTCCGCAGGAAAAGATAGCGTGTTCCTATTAAAAGGTTTTGCAGGTACGGGAAAAACTACAATTATAGGTACTTTGGTCAATTGCCTATGGAAGACGACCATGAAGTCCGTACTCATGGCCCCTACGGGAAGGGCAGCAAAAGTAATGTCCAATTATTCGAATACACAGGCATTTACGATACACAGAAAGATATATTTTCCAAAAAAACAGAGTGGGGGTGGAATTCAATTTGTATTGGCACCAAATAAACATAGGAATACGGTTTTTATCGTGGATGAAGCCTCCATGATTCCTGATTCCCCGGCGGATTCCAAACTTTTTGAAAACGGTTCCTTGTTAGACGATTTATTAATGTTCGTCTATTCGGGCCATAACTGCAAATTGATCTTAATAGGCGATACGGCTCAGTTGCCCCCGGTACATCTGAATATAAGTCCAGCTTTGGATGAGAACAAGTTATCTCTCAATTATAATAAAGAAATAGTTAAGGTTGAATTGGATGAAGTAGTTCGTCAAGCAGAAAATTCCGGTATTTTAGTCAACGCAACCCTGTTGCGAGAACAACTCCAAGGCAGTTTTTTTGATTCGTTTCAGTTCGATGTGAACCTTTTCAAAGACATTCAAAGATTGGTGGATGGCCATGAAATACAGGAAGCCATAGATTCCTCTTACTCCAGGAATGGGAGAGAAGAGACGGCCTTTATTGTTCGTTCAAACAAAAGGGCAAATCTTTACAATGAAAATATTAGAAGCCGGATTTTATTTCTGGAGAATGAATTGGCCGTTGGTGATTATATGATGGTGGTGAAGAACAATTATTTTTGGTTGAAGCCCAATTCAGAGGCCGGATTTATCGCGAATGGTGATATCATTGAAGTCCTTGAAATTTTTGCCCTAAAGGAGATTTACGGCTTCAAATTTGCCGAGGTAAAAGTAAGAATGGTAGATTATCCCGATCAAAAGCCATTTGAAACAGTGCTCTTACTGGATACTATACAGGCCATTACACCTTCTTTGTCCTATGAGGACGGTAATAAACTGTACCAGGAGGTAAGTAAGGATTACATGCATGAAAAGTCCAAATACAAAAGATTTTTAGGGGTTAAGAACAATAGGTATTTCAACGCTTTGCAGGTAAAGTTCTCTTATGCCATAACATGCCATAAGTCACAAGGCGGGCAATGGGATACTGTTTTTGTGGAACAACCCTATTTGCCCAATGGGGTGGATAAGGATTATCTTCGCTGGCTATATACGGCAATTACACGAGCCAAAAGGCAACTGTATCTCATTGGCTTTAAGGACAATTTTTTTGTTGGGAATGAATAAGTTAAATTCGTGTAGTTAAAGGGAGTTGTTAAACCAAGCTCCTATAAAATAGAATGACCTCGGATACCATTATTAGCATTTTTTTGGGCGTAGGCCTTGCCGCTTCTGTAGGCTTTAGGGTTTTTTTACCCTTGTTCGCCCTAAGTTTGGCTGCCTATTTTGATATTTGGGAGCTTAACGATAACTGGCAATGGGTAGGCAGCCTTGCAACCCTAATTACCTTGGGAGTGGCGACCATTGTCGAGATTTTTGCTTATTTCATTCCCTGGGTGGACAACGTTTTGGATAGCATAGCCATACCCTTGGCTGCTCTGGCCGGCACAGCCGTTATGGTCTCTACCGTCGCCAATTTAGATCCCGTTGTAACTTGGTCATTGGCCATTATAGCTGGCGGAGGTACCGCAACAGCAATTAAAGGCGCCGGTGCCACGGGTCGGTTAGCTTCTACCGTATCTACGGGAGGTCTGGCAAACCCTATAGTATCCACTGCGGAAACGGGAACCGCTCTTGTTGTCTCTGTAGCTTCTATCTTTGCACCTATATTGGCGGCTGTTCTGGTCATCATAATTTTGATTATCGTATTCAGGATATACAGAAAACTAAGGCCAAGGCCGAAAACATGAAATAGACCAACTAAAACAAAAAAAGGTGAAAGTTATTGCTATGATACCTGCGCGTTATGCCGCATCAAGATTTCCTGCAAAATTGATGAAAGATCTTATGGGCAAACCCGTAATCTTGAGGACCTATGAAGCGGCCGTGAAAACTCAGCTCTTTGATGCCGTTTACGTAGTTACCGATAGCACACTTATTTTTGATACTATTTCCAATGCCGGAGGTAGGGCGATAATGAGTTTTAAGGAACATGATTGTGGAAGTGATCGTATTGCGGAGGCGGTTGAGGATATGGACGTGGATATTATTGTAAATGTTCAGGGAGATGAACCCTTTATCGATAGGGAAAGTCTGGCAGGGGTACTAGATGTATTTCAAGGTGATGTAAAAAAAGAAATCGATTTGGCTTCCTTAATGGTTAGGATTCGAGATAAGGACGAGATCCACAATCCAAATACCGTAAAAGTTATTGTTGACCATTATAATTTCGCCCTATATTTTTCACGATCTCCTATTCCGTATCATAGGGCAGAGGAAGTTGACCCTCCTTATTTTAAACATAAAGGAATTTATGCTTTTAGAAAAAGAGCCTTGATGGATTTTCAAAAACTGCCCATGCTTCCATTAGAGGCAACGGAAAAAATTGAGGCCATTCGCTATTTGGAATATGGAAAAAAAATAAAAATGGTAGAAACGACCATTAGTGGAATAGAAATTGATACCCCTGAAGACTTAAAACGGGCACAAAAGGAATGGAAATAGATTACAGCGGCATCAAGGTTATAGGCTTTGATGCGGATGATACACTTTGGGTAAATGAAACCTATTTTAGGGAGACCGAAGAAAAATTTGCCGATTTATTGGAGGGCTATGAAACCAAGAACAAAATTGACCAAGAGCTCTTCAAAATGGAAATGAAAAATCTTGAGCTATATGGATATGGGATTAAAGGATTTATGCTTTCCATGATAGAATCTGCTATGGAAATTTCAAATAATCAAGTTTCCCAAGCAACGATATCGGAAATATTGAATCTTGGTAAAAGGATGATTGCACATCCTGTGGAACTATTGGGCGGAGTAAAGGAAGTATTAAAACAATTGAATGGAAAGTATAGACTTATAGTTCTGACCAAAGGCGATCTTTTGGACCAAGAACGCAAATTGGAACGCTCAAGCTTGTCGAATTATTTTCACCATGTTGAGGTTTTGAGTGATAAAAAAGAAGAAAACTATCTAAATTTGTTGGATCATTTGAAAATAGGGGTTCATGAATTCTTGATGATTGGGAATTCCTTAAAATCCGATGTTTTACCGATTCTCAATATAGGCGCGCAAGCCGTACATGTTCCTTTTCACACTACGTGGCAGCATGAAGAAGTATCGGTAGAAGAAGGAAAGTATACGTATCTGAAAATTAATCAATTGACAGATATTTTGAAGTATTTGTAAATCGTGCTATGGAGATTAGAAAAGAGGTTGGCGTAAGGGATTCTATCACTTCTAAAATAAGTCGTTATAGAAACTTCCCTATGGTGCCCAGGGTAATATTTGGGCGAGGAAGTTTTGATCAATTGGGCGAAATACTCATGCCCAAGCGTAGGCATTCCGAAGCTCCATTTATATTTTTGGTCGACGACGTTTTTGAAGGTACACCGTTTGCCAGTCGTATTCCTTTAATTTTTAATGATCAGGTAATTTTTGTTTCTGCCGATGAGGAACCCAAAACGGTTCAAGTTGATGCGCTGGTGGGGAGAATAAAGAGGGAGTTTAATGAACTTCCGTCCGGAATTGTTGGAATTGGTGGCGGTACCCTCTTGGATTTGGCAAAGGCCGTATCAATTTGTTTGACCAATACCGGCAGTTCTTGTGATTACCAGGGATGGGATTTGGTAAGAAAACCATCGGTTTACCACGTTGGCATTCCCACAATAAGTGGCACTGGAGCAGAGGTTTCCAGGACCACCGTTCTTTTAGGGCCTGAAAAAAAACTGGGAATAAATTCGGATCACACCACATTCGATCAAGTGATTCTAGACCCTGATTTAACCAAAGGTGTTTCAAAAGAACAGTGGTTTTACACGGGAATGGATTGTTTTATTCATTGTATAGAATCCCTCAATGGAACGTATTTAAACGCTTTCAGTCAGAGTTATGGCGAAAAGGCCTTGGAGCTTTGCAAGGAAGTGTATCTAGGCGATTTGTCGCTGGCGGATTCGAGGGACAAACTAATGATGGCCTCTTGGCACGGAGGTATGAGCATAGCATACTCCCAAGTAGGAATCGCACATGCCATGAGCTATGGACTGTCCTATTTACTTGGTGTAAAACACGGCATAGGGAATTGCATGGTGTTTCAGCATTTGGAAGAGTTTTACCCGAAAGGAGTAGCGCTTTTTAACCAAATGATGCAAAAACAAAAAGTACAACTGCCAACGGGTATCTGTTCTGACCTTACCGATAGCGACTATAAAACCATGATAAGCGTTTCCCTTGGCATGGAACCTTTGTGGGAGAATGCCCTTGGTAAGAGCTGGCGCGATATTGCCACCTGGAAAAAATTGAAATCTATTTATAGTAGGATATAATTTTTGGTGATACTAGTTGGCATTAGGGCAAACAATCCTTAGCTCATTTTTTGACTAGATTTTCAACTCGAATCACTTCTACATTTTCATTTATTAAATATCCGTACTTATGCAACAGCAAGTTAACACATGCGTACGCTAGCAAAATTTATTTACTTTAAAGTATTGGGATGGAAGTTGATCGGTTCTTTTCCCAAATTGGACAAGTGTGTGGTTATTGTTGTACCCCATACGAGTTGGATCGATTTTTTTCTTGGACTTTTGGTCCGGAGGGTATTGAATGAAGAAATCAATTATATTGCCAAGAAAAGCTTATTTAAGCCGCCATTGGGTTGGTATTTTAAGTGGATGGGAGGTGCACCTATCGATCGCAGCCAGAACAACGATACGGTTAGTGCTATTTCAAAAATCTTCAAGGAACGCAAAAAGTTTAGGTTGGCACTTTCTCCTGAGGGTACCCGCAAGAAAGTCACTCAATGGAAGACAGGGTTTTATTACATTGCCAAAAGCGCCCAGGTTCCTATTCTTATGATAGCGTTTGATTATGGCCGCAAGCAGGTGAAAATTTCAGAACCACAATACCCATCCAATACTAAAGAAATGGATTTTGAAATCTATCAAAGGTTTTTTAATGGCGTAAAGGGTAAGGTACGGGAATATAGTTTCTAATCCCTTTTAATCAATTTTTTTGGTCTGGGCTCGTCTTTTTTCTTTGCATTGCCAGGGAATACCAAATTAGTACTAGAGTAGGTGGTGCCAAACGTCACATTAGCCAAATAAACCTGGTCAATGGCATCCAATACTTGGTGGTTGGAAAGTTCCTTAAGGGGATGTGTAAAAACAGACCAAATGATTTCGTCGCTTAACGCGTACTTTACATCCAAGGCAGAATGAAAATTAGCTACTAAGGCATTCAATAACTGTTCCTCCTCTATTTCCGTAAGTTGAACAATCGGTGAAATAATTCGCATACGGTTGGCATTTTCATCATAAATCGTAAAAAGAAAAACATCCTTATAAACGAACCTAAAGGAATTGCCATTGATTTCAAAGGTGTCTGTGACCGATTCAATAAGTTCCCCCAACTTTGTAGGATTCATTTCCTGGGCCCTAATTACAGAGGTGTTGAACATAAAAAATAAAAGGTCAAGGAGGAAAAGATTGCGCATAACCGATTTTATAAGTAAGTCGTTGCCCTAGAAGCTTATTTACAAAACGGTAAAAAATAGATCAAATTGTTGGAGGGCTATTCCTTCATGGTATGATAAACGTTCTGGACATCATCGTCCTCTTCAATTTTTTCCAAGAGTTTTTCCACATCTTGGGCCTGTTCTTCGGTAAGCTCTTTCGTTACCTGAGGAATGCGTTCGAATCCGGAAGAAAGAATCTCAATGTTCCTATTCTCTAATTCCTTTTGAATAGATCCAAAACTTTCAAATGGAGCGTAAATTAAAATCCCATCATCGTCTACAAAAACCTCTTCCGTACCAAAATCGATCATATCCAATTCCAATTCCTCAGGATCTATATCATCTCCATTGATTCGGAAATTACAGGTATGATCAAACATGAACTCTACCGATCCTGAAGTTCCCAAACTACCATCACACTTATTGAAATAACTTCTTATGTTGGCTACGGTACGGGTATTGTTATCGGTAGCGGTTTCAATAAGTATGGCAATCCCATGAGGGGCATAACCCTCAAAAAGGACTTCTTTATAATCCCCTTGGTTCTTATCCGATGCCCTTTTTATGGCCCGTTCAATATTGTCCTTGGGCATGTTAACGGACTTGGCGTTCTGGATTACCGCCCGCAACCTGGCATTTGAATCGGGATCTGGCCCACCTTCCTTAACGGCTATAACAATATCTTTCCCTATACGGGTAAACGCTTTGGACATGGCGGCCCACCGCTTCATTTTACGTGCTTTTCTGAACTCAAAAGCTCTTCCCATTGCCTATGATTTGTGTAATTTAATAGGCAAATTTAGCAAAATAAAAGCCTGCCGCAAGAACAAAAGGGAGTTGTCCTTTTATAGAATTATTTCCTCGATACTATGGGCAAGTTGAAAATCTTTTTCCGTAACACCGCCTGCATCATGGGTGTTTAGCCGTATTTTTAAGGAATTGTAGACATTGGTCCAATCTGGATGGTGGTTATGAGCTTCACATTCAAAGGCGATATGGGTCATCATGGAAAAGGCTTCCCTGAAATCCTTAAAGGTGAAATTGGCCTCTATGGCTCCGTCCTTGTACTGCCATCTTTCAAATTTCTCCAAACGCTCCGTTATCGTCCGTTCTGATAATTTTTCCATAGTGTTGTTTTTTGTATCCCTCTAAAAGTAAAGAATTGCATCAACCTTCTGTTGACCGATACAAGATTTAAACAAAAATTAACGCCGGAAAGAAGTTTATTTAAGAATATGATGATCAATAATTTCCTGATAACCGAACCTTAGATTTTTCGGCAACTTATTGTCTTTGGGAAGTACGGCCAAATAACGTTCTTCATTTGTAGTATACACACGCTTATAGATGGGATTAAAATTGCCGATACGATCTACAATTTCCTTTATGAATTCATCATGGTGTATTAAATCCATACTCCCCATATGATAAATGCCCGTTTTGTTTTGGTTGATCAAGTAGTGTATCTGCTGGGTAAGCTTGTCGTCATTGGTAACGTTCATAACCAAGTTTGGAAAAACCTCGATAGGCGTGTTCTTCCATATTACCTTTTTGATTTCTTTTATGCGGGGAGAGGAATTTCCGAAAACCATGGGTATCCTTAAAATGACCATCTTTTTTTTGGGAAGCCTAAGGAGCATATTTTCGATTTTTATTTTTAATCTACCATAGATGCTTTCGGACAAAGTCTTGTCGTACTCGTAGGATGGATATTTGCTGTAAGCATCAAAAACATTTGCGGAGGAAAGGAAGTAGAGGGTACACTTATTCTGCAAAATATATTCGGTAATATGTTGATGCATTTGTATCTGGGCAGCGAAGTTACCCCGCACCGCAGAAATAATATATTGGGGGCGTACTTTTTCCAAAAGGTGGAAAATATCATCCTCCTGCATATCGTATTTAAAGAATTGATGATTATCCTCGAAGGCTCTTCTGGCCGAAAAATAGGTGCCATAGGTATCAAAATAATTACAAAGTTCTTTGTAAATGGCATTACCCAAAAAACCGCTAGCCCCAAGGATTAATACTTTCTTCGACTCCAAAATCTAAAATATTGATTGATGGGATTCGGTAGTCAGTTTTTCCAAGGCTTCCATCCCTAATTTTGAATTTCCTTTGGCATTCAAGCCTGGAGACCAGACTGCAACACAATATTTTCCAGGAAGCAAGGCCACGATACCGCCGCCAACGCCGCTTTTTCCTGGTAGGCCAACTTCAAATGCGAACTCTCCTGCCTCATCATAAAAACCACAGGTAAGCATTATGGCATTAATTCTTTTCACTTGGCCCAGGGTCAAATAGGTTTTGTTCCTTTGGCACACGCCTCTGTTCATAAATATAAAAAAGGCCTTGGTAAGTTGGGCGCAGTCCATGGCTATGGAACATTGATGAAAATAAAAATCCAGTACGGTCTCCACATCATTCTTAAGGTTACCGTAGGACTTTAATAAATTCGCCGCCGCATAGTTTTTGAATCCGGTTTTCTTTTCGGACCTGGCCACTTTTTTATCGAAATCAATGGTCTGGTCATTCGTCAAGTCCCTTACGAATTGTAGAAAGTCCCTTTTTGGGTCCTGAAGCTCGGTTACCAATATATCTGCCACCACTATAGCCCCGGCATTGATGAGCGGATTCCTGGGAATCCCATTTTCAAATTCCAATAGCGATAAGTGGTTAAACGGATCTCCTGACGGTTCTACATCTACCCTGTTCAATATGGCATTGTCCACTAAGGTAAAGGCAAGTGCCAGGGAAAGAACCTTGGAAATACTTTGTATGGAAAATGCCTCATCCGAATGTCCGGTATAGTAGTTGTTTTTATTTGAGTCTACCAAATGAATACCGAACTTGGAATCGCTGACCTTGGCAAGTTCAGGAATATAGTTAGCTACCTTACCACGGTCCTTGGACTGCCTACATTGGGCACCTATAGTATCAATTATAGTTTGATAGTCTGTCATTGAGATTTGTAAAATGGGAGTCTCACTACGGTAGCCGGTACTGCGTTCTTTCTAATTTGAATGTGCAATTTACTGCCGGTTTCCGAAAAAATTAGCGGAACATACCCTAGGCCTATACCTTTGCCTAAGGAAGGTGACATGGTGCCTGAGGTCACAGAACCGATTTTTCTACCTTGCCCATCAACGATATCGTAACCTTGACGCGGAATTCCCCTATCCTCCAATTGAAACCCCACAAGCTTACGTTCCGGGCCCCTTTCTTTCTCTTTAGCTAAGTTTTCAGCATTTACAAAGTCCTTGTTAAACTTCGTAATCCATCCCAAACCAGCCTCTATTGGAGAAGTAGTTTCATCTATATCGTTGCCATAAAGGCAGTAGCCCATTTCTAGGCGAAGTGTATCACGGGCGGCTAACCCAATGGGCTTAATTCCAAAGCCCTCTCCAGCTTCCAGCACTTTCTCCCAAATTTGTTGGACTTCATTATTCTTGCAGTAGACTTCAAATCCCCCGGAGCCTGTATATCCTGTTGCTGAGATGATGACGTAATCGATACCGGCAAAATCGGCGACGACAAAATTATAGAACTTGATTTGCGATAAATCCACCGATGTTAAGCTTTGCATTGCAGCTACAGCTTTTGGGCCCTGAATGGCTAGAAGGGAATAGTCATCAGAGATATTTCTAAGGTCGGCACCCAACGTTTCATTATATTTTGAGATATGCGCCCAGTCCTTTTCAATATTGGAAGCATTTACTACTAGAAGATAGGTTTCTTCCTTAATTCGGTAAATGATTAGGTCATCCACTATGCCCCCGGTTTCATTGGGTAAGCAACTGTATTGTGCCTTCCCAATGGTTAATTTTGAAGCGTCGTTGGAGCTTACTTTTTGTATGAGTTCCAGAGCTTTTGGACCTTCGATCAGGAATTCGCCCATATGGGACACATCAAAAACGCCCACGCCTTTTCTCACAGTCTCATGCTCTAAATTTACTCCATCATAGGAAACAGGCATATTATAGCCCGCAAAAGGCACTATCTTGGCACCAAGCGCCTTATGTGTTTCGGTAAGTGCGGTATTTTTCATCTCGCTTCAATTTTGAAGCGCAAAGCTATAGAATAATTTAGCGATAGGAAAGCTTGTTTATACTATGTTTTTTATAAAGTGTTGGCACGAATAATGATTGAATCACCGCCGGCCCAATAAGTAGTCTTTTACTTCTTGATACGTAGAAATTTTGATGGACTTTTTCTCCTTATCCATTACTTTTCGAATTTGTGGTGGTATCTCCAAAGATTTTCCCAAAGTCTCCTCTACTACATCCAAAAATTTTACCGGGTGCGCAGTCTCCAGAAAAATCCCATACGTATTTGGATGGTTTTCCCTAAATTTTTTCAGTCCTAAATAACCTACGGCACCATGCGGATCCGTTACATATCCATTTTCCATATAAATTTTAAGCATGGTTCTTTTCGTTTCGATATCCGTAAAGGAATAGGAGGAGAGGTTCTGTTTCAACAAATCAAAATTGTCCTTATACAGATGCCGTATACGGATAAAATTACTGGGGTCGCCTACGTCCATGGCATTGGATATGGTGGCCGTGGAAGGTTTAGGCTCGTATTTTTGTGATTCCATAAATTGGGGTACGGTATCGTTTACATTGGTGGATGCTACAAAATGGTTTACCGGCATCCCCAGTTTTTGAGCTACCATTCCCGCACAAATATTTCCAAAGTTACCACTGGGTACAGAGAATACAATTTCTTTGTTTTTGGATTTCAATTGTTTGTAAGCGAATAAAAAATAGAACATTTGGGGCAACCATCGGGCCACGTTAATGGAATTGGCCGATGTCAACTGCATGTTTTCGAGGAGCTCTGCATCCAAAAAAGCGGTCTTTACCATTTTTTGGCAATCATCGAAGGTGCCATCTACCTCCAATGCCACTATGTTTTGTCCCAATGTGGTTAGTTGTCTTTCTTGAATATCACTTACTTTGCCACTGGGATATAAAATCACAACATTTACACCTTCTACGCCTAAAAACCCATTTGCAACAGCACCTCCCGTATCTCCTGAAGTGGCTACCAGAACAGTAACTTCACTGGCCTTTTCTTTTGAAAAATGCCCGAGGCATCTAGCCATAAATCGGGCGCCGACATCCTTAAATGCCATAGTAGGACCATGGAAAAGCTCCAGTACCGCTATGTTATCCTCTAGTTCATTTACAGGAAAGTCAAAGTCTAGAACATCTTTTAAAATATCGTTTAGAGCGGTTTCGGAAATATCATCACTAACAAATTGATGGATGGCCTTAAAGGCGATTTCATGATTTGACAAACTTTCAATGCCTCCAAAAAATCCAATAGGCAAAGGAGTGATTTTTTCCGGAAAATATAATCCACGATCTGGGGCTATGCCTTTGACAACCGCATCCTTAAAGGATACTTTGGGAGCTTTCTCGTTTAAACTGTAAAAATTCATTGATCTAATGGCTTAATACCCAATGTGTTTATTCTTGAAACATGTACATCGTAGTCGACCCCTATTTTTTGATATATCTCTTTCATTGTATGGGCTACTCTTTTCGCAACGGTCTCACCTTTGCTAAACGCGAAAATGGAAGGACCGGAACCTGAAATTCCACAACCCAGTGCCCCTGCTTCCAATGATTCGGATTTAATGGTGTCATATCCTGGAATTAGAATGGAACGAATGGGTTCCACGATATGGTCTACCAATGATCGTCCGATCAATTCATAATCTTCTTGGAAAAGCCCTGCAATTAATCCACCTACATTGCCCCATTGTTTAATGCCATCCGCCAAGGTAATGTTGGTCTTCAATATCTTTCGTGAATCAGAGGTCTTCACTTCTATTTGTGGATGGATTACCGTAGCATACAATTTGGAAGGGCTGGGTATGGAAATAATATCCAAGGGGTCATAACTACGTACCAAGGTAAATCCACCCAACAAGGCTGGGGCAACATTATCGGCATGGGCAACACCACTGGCCAATCGTTCCCCTTCCATGGCGAACTTCACCAGGTCCACATTGGAAAATGGTCTGCCCAATAACTGGTTTATGCCCCAAACGGCTCCTGCAGAACTGGCCGCACTACTACCTATCCCGCTTCCGGCCTTGATTTTCTTATAAATCTCTATTTCAAAACCGTCCTCATAATCAACATGTTCCAACAATGCCATACCTGCTACACCTGCAACATTCAAATGGGTTTCCAATGGCAAGTCCTGTCCTTCCAGTTTGGTAATTTTTATACCTTTTTCCTTAGCCTTCCGAATTACCATTTCGTCCCCAACGGCATCCAGCGCAACACCTAGTACATCAAATCCACAGGAAATATTGGCGATGGTAGCCGGACAGAATAATTTAATTTTATTGGTATGCATATGTTCCTATTTGATGTGGCAATTTTTTTATTGACCATAAGGAGGTTTAAAAATTCCCAATTCGAATGATATCTGCAAAAATTCCCGAAGCGGTTACTTCAGCTCCCGCACCCGCGCCTTTTATGATCATGGGTTGATTGGGATACCGTTCCGTATAGAACAGAACAATGTTATCACTTCCTTGTAGATTATAAAAGTCATGATTTTTTGGAATTTGCTGCAACCCTACGCTGGCCCTCCCATCTTCATATTGGGCCACATATTTTAATTTGCAATCCGCTTCGTTGGCTTGTGTATACAAATCCTGAAAATCATTTTCATACTTTTTCAAGGAAGCAAAGAAATCTTCATTGCTTTTTGTCTCGAGACTCTCTTTGGGGAGAAAGGATTTATTTTCGATATCGTCAATTTCCAGTCGGTTTCCACTTTCCCTGGCCAAGATCAAAATTTTACGCATTACATCTATTCCACTAAGGTCAATTTTTGGATCTGGCTCGGTATAACCTTCCTCTTGAGCTTGTTTAACAACATCATGGAACGCAATCTTATCATTGAAATTGTTAAATACAAAATTAAGACTTCCCGATAGGACGGCCTGAATTTTCAGGACCTTATCTCCAGATGCTATTAGGTGTTTTAAAGTATCGATTATGGGTAGACCGGCACCAACGTTGGTCTCGAACAAAAAAGGCGCATTGTATTCCCGGGCCATATTTTTAAGGCCTTGATAATTTTCGTAATTCGAAGAACATGCAATTTTGTTACAGGTAACCACGGAAATACTATTGCCCAAGTAAGCATCATATGTGGATGCCACTTCGTCACTGGCCGTATTGTCCACAAAAATGCTGTTCCGATAGTTCAATTTTTGAACCGTATCAAAAAAACTATTTTTGTCCGCCTTTTCGCCTTTCTCCAATAGTCCTTCCCAGTTCTTAAGGGCAATACCGTCCTCATCAAATACCATGGTCCGTGAATTTGAAATTCCAATAATCCGGATATTCAGCTTCAAATTTTCTTTCAAGTACTTTTTCTGCTGCTGTACTTGTTTCAAAAACTTGGAACCAACATTGCCAACCCCCATGACAAAGAGATTCAACTGTTTGATGTTCTCTTCAAAAAATTCTTCGTGAAGGGCGTTCAACGCTTTTTTTACATCGTTTTTTTTGATTACGGCAGAAACATTTCGTTCAGAGGCTCCTTGGGCTATAGCCCGAATATTCACATTATTTCTCCCTAAAGTACTGAACATTTTACCACTTAACCCTTGATGACTTTTCATATTATCACCTACCAAGGCAATAATGGCCAAGTTCCCTTCGGCGATTACCGGTTTAATTCTATTTCTATCAATTTCGTATTCAAAAGCGGCATTTACGGTATTCACGGCCTCATCGGTATCCTCCGCTGAAATACCCACACAAATCGAATGCTCGGACGAGGCTTGGGTAATCAATACAACGCTGATACCTGCTTGGGAAAGCACTTCAAAAAAACGTTTCGAAATACCTGGAATACCCACCATGCCGGGACCTTCCAAAGAAAGTAGGGCAATGTTCTCCACATGACTGATACCCCGAACGGTCTTGCCCTTGCCATTCTTATTTTGGGTAATAAGCGTGCCCTTATCGTCGGGTTTAAAGGTATTCTTGATCAATATAGAAATCCCCTTGGAAAGCACGGGTTGAATTGTTGGCGGGTATAGCACTTTGGCACCAAAATGAGATAGCTCCATAGCCTCTTCATAAGAAATATGGGGTAAGGCCTTGGCCTGTTTTACAAGTTTGGGGTTTGCGGTATACATACCACTAACGTCTGTCCAGATTTCCAAAATATCCGCATTCATGGCCGCTGCGAAAATGGCCGCAGTGTAATCTGAACCTCCTCTACCTAAAGTAGTAGAATTTCCCATTTCCGAGGATGAGATGAATCCAGGGGCGACCACAATACTTTTTTGTACACTTTCAAAGAAAGTTTTACAAAGCGCATCAGTGACCTCAAAATTTACAACGGCCTTTTCATTCAGGTCATTGGTTTTGATCAGTTCCCTGCTATCCATGTACGTAACATCCATTTGTTCTTGCTTGAAGAATTCGAATATGATGTAAGATGAAAGCAATTCGCCATAACTAACAATTTTATCGGACAATTTAGTAGTTATTTCCCCTATTAAGTAAGAACCTTCCAAAAGGGTTTCCAATATGTTGAGGTCACTTTTTACCTTGCTAAGAATTCTACTTTGGCCATGAACTGGAATTAGTTGCTTGATAGTATTTAAGTGCCGCTCCTCTATGTCCTTGAGAACAGATTTATACTTCTCATTCTGTTCGGAAGCCAAATGGGCAGCTTGCAAAAGTAGGTCCGTTATTCCCCCAAATGCGGAAACAACTACTATGTTTTTAAGGTTATCACTTTGGGAGACGATATCCTTTACAAGGGCTATGTTTTTTGCGCTGGCTACGGATGTGCCACCAAATTTTAAAACTTTCATTTGATAAACTGATTGAAGTTTGCTATTGCGTTAAGGTATAGAAAATGCGAAAACGGACAAATATAGAATTGCTTACCCCAAAGGGGTGGTGATACCAAAGGTAAAAACACAATATGTATTGAATGAAGAAACTAGCATTTGTTTGTCCTACTTGTTAAAAAGCACCCTTCTTAGATAGGTTCAAATGTAGTACTTTTAGCAACCCAATCAAATGTTCGGATCAATTTTTATGGAATTGACAATTTTAAACAAAAACCTTTATTGAATGAAGATTTTCACTGCTGAACAAATCTATTTGGCGGACAAATCCACAATTAAGAATCAGCAAATTTCCAGTGCAGAGCTTATGGAAAGGGCGGCGACGGGAATTTTTGATTGGATACATAGGCGTATGCAGGGTGCCCAGGTAAAAATTCATTTATTCTGTGGCATCGGCAATAATGGTGGCGATGGTATTGCCGTTGCAAGACATTTGCAAGATCATGGTTACAATATTGGTGTTTATGTAGTGAACTACAGCAAAAAGCGATCCCAGGACTTCCTTGTCAATTTGGAGCGGTTGAAGGAAAGAAAAATATGGCCCGTTTTTTTGGAGGAAGGGTCCGAATTTCCAGGGATTGGACGGGACGATATTATCATAGACGCAGTTTTTGGAATAGGTTTAAATAGAAATCCTGATGATTGGGTCGGTAGATTAATACGGCATCTAAATGATTCGGATGCTTTTATTCTCTCCATAGATGTACCTTCCGGATTATTTTTGGATAGGGGAGTAGGGGAGAGTAAAGCAGTAGTCAAGGCCAATTATGTGTTGAGCTTTCAGGCGCCCAAGTTGATTTTTTTCCTTCCCGGCACCGGAATCTATAGCAATAACTGGGAGGTATTGGATATTGGTTTAGATCCTAGTTTTATGGCATCTACCGAAACGGATTATGAACTTATAGGAAAAAATGAGGTACTGCCCTTATATATTCCCAGGGAAAAATTTTCACACAAAGGGACCTTCGGCCACTCTTTGATTATCGGTGGAAGCCATGGTAAGATCGGGGCGGTCACCCTTGCTGCAAAGGCCTGCCTTAAGGTTGGAAGCGGCCTGGTTACGGCCTATGTACCGCAATGTGGATATATTCCTCTACAGACTTTTCTTTCCGAAGCCATGGTCATAACCGATGAAGGAGAGAAGTGTATTGAGCATTTGGATTTTGAAATTGAACCGACCGTAATAGGGATAGGTATCGGTTTGGGCGTCTCGGATAAAACGGTAAAAGCGTTTTCAGATTTTTTGTCGAAGAATGAAAAACCCTTGGTTATTGATGCGGATGGATTGAACATTCTTTCCAAGCATAAGGAGTTGATTGGAAAAATACCCGCTCAAACCGTCCTTACGCCTCATCCCAAGGAACTGGAAAGGTTAATAGGCACTTGGAAGGACGATTTTGATAAACTTGTAAAGGCGAAGGCTTTCTCAAAGAAGTATGACTGTGTCCTGGTTATAAAAGGGGCCCATACCATTACTATTTACAAGGACAAGGGATATATAAATTCCACAGGTAATCCTGGAATGGCCACAGCTGGGAGCGGCGATGCACTTGCAGGAATCATAACAGGCTTGATCGCCCAGGGATATGAACCATTATCCGCTGCAGTATTCGGTGTTTACCTGCATGGTAGGGCGGGGGATATTGTTGTCGAAAAAATAGGGTATCAAGCACTTACCGCTTCGGATATCATAACACATATGGGTGAGGCTTATTTGGATTTGTTCACCAGACCTGAAAACAAATCGGAACGTGCCTCTAAAGAAAGAGAAGAATAAATAAAGGAAACTTCAAGGAAAGACTCTATTTTGCTTTTACTCTTTGCCTAACCCAGGTCAGGGCATTATTAAACTCTATAAAGAACTTCATTGGTTTTTTGTAGAAAAGTTTTTCTATTTTAAAATTGTGCATATCCACTTCCTTTACCGAAACTATGGCGAAGGCCTTTAGATTTTCCAATTCCCTCAAGTAATTGTAAATAGTGGGGTCTATGGCATAGGAATGTTTCCGTAGACTGATAAAGCCAAAATTTTTCCCCCTAAAATGAATTTCCGATATTCCAATAATTTGATAGGCGCGCTCCAGTGTCAATGTAGCCCCCTCGTCAAAAATGGATACCATATAATTATCGTACACCTGCACTTTTCCAATCTCCAATTGATACTCTCTGACAATAACTGTCTTCTTTGGCTGTCCCACTTTCATTACGTATGTTTAATAGTGTCTGGAACGAAAGTAGATGTAAGCCTAGATTTTCTATAAAAAATTAGATTAAAGGCTCAAATATCGTTTATATTGCTTTTCAGGGGTATTTTACGTATTTTATTTCCTACACCCTTGATTAAGGGTCATAAAAAAAGGAGTCATACTGTATGACTCCCTTATCCAAAATTTACTATCTATTCTTTAGGTTTTTGAAGATTTTTCCGCCTTTTTGATCGTTATTGTCAGTTCATCATTCTTTTTGTCCAAATCCATTTGGATACTATCGCCCTCTTCCAATTTGGAGTTGACAATTTCCTCGGCCAGAGCATCTTCTATATACTTTTGAATGGCCCTTTTCAAAGGTCTGGCTCCATATTGTTTGTCAAATCCTTTTTCAGCTATATAATCCTTGGCCTTTACCGAGAGCTTAAGATTGTAGCCTATATCTTTTATTCTTGCAAACAGCTTGTCCAACTCAATATCGATGATTTTGTGAATATGCTCGCGCTCCAACGGATTAAATACAATAACATCGTCTATACGGTTAAGAAATTCAGGAGCAAAGGCCTTTTTAAGGGCACTCTCTATTACGCTTTTATGATGACTGTCCTCCTGGGCTTTTTTTGCCGCGGTTCCAAAACCAACACCTTGTCCAAAATCCTTTAACTGTCTGGCACCGATATTGGAAGTCATAATGATAATGGTATTCCTGAAATCTATTTTTCTGCCGAGACTATCGGTCAAGTAACCATCATCCAGTACTTGCAATAACATATTGAATACGTCCGGGTGTGCTTTTTCAACTTCGTCCAGTAGAATTACCGAATATGGCTTTCTTCTAACCTTTTCCGTGAGCTGTCCACCTTCTTCATAACCGACATATCCCGGAGGTGCTCCTACCAATCGTGATATGGCGAATTTTTCCATGTACTCGCTCATATCTATTCGAATAAGCGCGTCTTCGGAATCAAACAATTCCTTGGCCAATACTTTGGCCAATTGTGTTTTACCCACTCCGGTCTGCCCCAAGAAGATAAAGGAACCAATTGGTTTATTGGGATCCTTAAGTCCGGCCCTATTTCGTTGGATAGCCTTGGCCACTTTAGCTACTGCTTCATCCTGGCCAATCACATTGGCTTTTATCAATTCGGGCAATTCGGCCAACTTGTTACTTTCTGTTTGGGCTATACGATTTACAGGGATGCCACTCATCATGGAAACAACATCTGCCACATTGTCTTCGCTCACCGTTTCTTTGTGTTGCTTGCTATCTTCCTCCCACTTTTCCTGAGCAGTGGCCAAATCCTTTTCTAATCGCTTTTCATCATCCCTTAATTTGGCGGCCTCCTCATATTTTTGTTTTTTGACTACACTATTTTTAAGCTCGCGGACGTCCTCCAATTGTTTTTCCAGTTCCAATATCTGTTTAGGAACATCCATATTTACAATATGCACTCGTGATCCTGCTTCATCCATGGCGTCAATGGCCTTGTCCGGAAGGAACCGATCTGTCATATAGCGATTGGTCAGCTTCACGCAGGCAATAATGGCCTCGTCTGTATATTCTACATTATGGTGATCTTCATACTTTTCTTTGATATTCTGAAGAATCTCAATAGTCTCTTCCACAGATGTAGGCTCAACGATAACCTTTTGGAAACGTCTTTCAAGTGCACCGTCCTTTTCAATATATTGTCTATACTCGTCCAAGGTGGTGGCTCCAATACATTGAATTTCCCCTCGGGCAAGTGCGGGTTTAAACATATTGGAGGCATCTAAACTTCCAGTAGCTCCACCAGCACCAACTATAGTATGAATCTCGTCTATGAAGAGGATAACGTCGTCGTTCTTTTCAAGTTCGTTCATTACCGCCTTCATACGCTCTTCAAACTGACCTCGATATTTAGTGCCGGCTACCAAGGATGCCAAATCCAAGGTCACAACACGTTTGTTATATAATATGCGGGATACTTTCTTATTTATGATGCGAAGTGCCAGACCTTCCGCAATAGCACTTTTTCCTACTCCAGGTTCCCCTATCAGAAGGGGGTTGTTTTTCTTACGCCTACTTAAAATCTGGGATACCCGTTCTATTTCCTTTTCTCTACCTACTACGGGATCAAGTCGGTTTTCCTCCGCCAATCGGGTAAGGTCCCTTCCAAAATTGTCCAGAACCGGAGTTTTGGATTTTTTGTTCCCTTTTTGTCCAGAAGAGGTTCCAAAGGTGCTCTCTTTTCCTTCGGCGGCATCATCCGAGTCACTTGGAAATGATTCGGAAGTGGGTGCATCCACAATATCATCATCACTGGTAATCATGAATTTGAATTGCTCCTTTACCCCATCATAGTCTACTTTTAACTTGTGAAGAAGTTTGGTAGTGGGGTCGTTTTCATTGCGCAAAATGCACAATAACAAATGTGCCGTATTTATGGAAGAACTTTGAAAAAGCTTGGCTTCAAGAAATGTTGTTTTTAGTGCCCGCTCCGCCTGTCTGGTCAAATGCAGATTTTTTTTGTCTTTTTGTATGCCGCTAGGGTTCGGATTGGAGGGACTTAGAATCTCGACTTTTCGTCGCAAATGGTCCAGGTCTACATCCAAGGCGTCCAATATGCTGATGGCTTTTCCATTCCCATCACGCAAAAGTCCCAACATCAAATGTTCGGTACCTATAAAGTCATGCCCGAGTCTTAATGCTTCCTCTTTGCTGTAAGCAATCACATCCTTGACCCTAGGTGAAAAATTATCATCCATAGAAATTTTCTTTCATCTATAAAATTAGTAAATCTAGCCTTATCTCGGACAAATACCGTACCTATATTCGATAAACTAGTCCTAAATGACGAAAAAAGCATTGATTTACAAAATAATTAACAGGGTAATTATCAACGAAAAGAGGGGGTGAAAGTGTTGATAAATAATTGAATAAAGTCTTTTGGATATGCTTTAAAAGCCTCTATTTTCCGTATATTGGCATGCTTTTTTGATGAACTAAAACAACAAGATTTTAATAATGGCGGAAGGAGAAAAATTGATTCCTATCAACATTGAGGACGAAATGAAATCTGCCTACATTGATTATTCAATGTCGGTCATTGTGTCACGTGCCTTACCCGATGTCAGGGACGGTTTAAAACCGGTACACCGAAGGGTGTTGTACGGCATGCATGAACTAGGGGTCAGATCTAATAGTTCCCATAAAAAATCAGCTCGTATTGTCGGGGAGGTTTTAGGTAAATATCACCCACATGGCGACACCTCGGTTTACGACACTATGGTTCGGATGGCACAAGAATGGAGTCTTCGCTATATGTTGGTAGACGGTCAAGGAAATTTTGGTTCCATAGATGGGGATAGTCCGGCTGCAATGCGTTATACGGAAGCTCGTATGCGTAAAATTGCGGATGAGATGTTAGCGGATATCGATAAGGATACAGTGGATCATCAACTAAATTTTGACGACTCCCTGGAAGAACCTACCGTACTCCCGACACGCGTACCCAATTTGTTGGTGAACGGGGCATCAGGTATTGCCGTGGGAATGGCTACCAATATGCCGCCCCATAACCTCTCCGAGGTGGTAGATGGAACGGTTGCCCTTATAGACAATCCGGAAATAGAGATTGATGAGCTTATCACCCATATTAAAGCACCCGATTTCCCAACAGGGGGAATCATTTATGGTTATGATGGTGTAAAGGAGGCCTTTCATACAGGTCGGGGAAGGGTAAAGATGCGGGCAAAGGCTAATATTGAGGAGGTCCAAGGCAGGGAATGTATCGTGGTCACCGAGATTCCATTTCAAGTGAACAAGGCGGATATGATTAAGAAGACCGCTGATTTGATCAATGATAAGAAAATAGAAGGTATTTCCAGTATTCGTGATGAATCCGACAGGAAGGGCATGCGTATAGTATACATTTTAAAGCGTGATGCCATTCCCAATATCGTATTGAACACGCTTTACAAATACACGGCATTACAATCTTCCTTTAGTGTAAATAACATAGCCCTTGTAAACGGGCGACCGCGACTGCTCAACGTTAAGGAAATGATCCATTATTTTGTGGAGCATAGGCATGACGTGGTGGTGAGGCGCACAAAGTTTGAGCTTAAAAAAGCAGAGGACAGGGCCCATATCCTGGAGGGTCTCATTATAGCCTCTGACAATATAGATGAAGTCATCGCCATTATCCGTGCATCTTCGAATGCCGATGAAGCCCGGGAGAATTTGATGGAGCGGTTTAAGTTGACGGAAATCCAATCCAAGGCCATTGTAGAAATGCGCTTGCGCCAACTCACAGGTCTGGAGCAAGATAAGCTGCGCTCCGAATACGATGAGGTAATTAAGACCATTGCAGATCTTAAGGACATTCTGGACAAGAAGGAAAGAAGGATGCAGATTATCAAGGACGAGCTTTTAGAGGTAAAGGAGAAGTATGGGGATGAAAGAAGGTCGGAAATTAATTTTGCGGGAGGGGACTTGAGCATTGAGGATATGATTCCGGATGAGCAGGTGGTCATTACCATTTCACATGCCGGTTACATCAAGAGAACCCCGCTGACGGAGTACAAAACCCAAAATAGGGGCGGCGTTGGCCAAAAAGCATCCTCCACAAGAAACGAGGATTTTCTAGAATATCTCTTCGTTGGGACCAACCATCAATATATGTTGTTCTTTACCCAGAAAGGAAAATGTTTTTGGATGCGGGTCTATGAAATACCAGAGGGAAGTAGAACTTCTAAGGGAAGGGCCATACAAAATCTCATAAATATTGAACAGGACGATAATGTAAAGGCATTCATTTGTACCAGGGACCTTAAGGATGAGGACTATGTCAATAGCCACTATGTGATAATGGCTACTAAAAAAGGAACTGTAAAGAAAACCTCCCTGGAACAATATTCCCGACCTAGACAAAATGGGATCAACGCTATTGGTATCCGAGAAGGAGATGAGCTTTTGGAAGCCAAGCTTACCACAGGGACCAGTCAGATCCTATTAGGCCTAAAATCCGGTAAGGCCATACGGTTTGAGGAAAGCAAGACTAGGCCCATGGGTAGAAATGCCTCCGGGGTAAGGGGTATTACTTTGGCCGATGATACCGATGAGGTAATCGGTATGATTTCGGTTCATAATTTTGATGAGGATATCTTGGTAGTCTCCGAAAACGGTTATGGAAAACGATCTAGTATCGATGACTATCGGATTACCAATAGGGGAGGAAAAGGTGTAAAGACCATCTCCATTACCGAAAAGACGGGAGGCTTGGTAGCTATTAAAAATGTGTCAGATTCGGATGATTTGATGATAATCAATAAATCCGGTATCGCCATCAGAATGGGTGTAGAGGATTTAAGAGTAATGGGAAGGGCCACACAGGGTGTTAAACTCATTAATCTTAAAGATAACGATTCCATTGCGGCCGTTGCCAAGGTAATGAAGGATGAAGATGAATTGGATGAAACGGACATCCTTGATATTGAGGTAAATACAGAAGATGGCACGGCTCTTGATAATGGAAGTCCCGAAGAATCAAAAGAGGAATAATCAATAAACACTAATAATTTAATTAATTCAAAAATGAAAACTAAGGTCATATTAATGGCGGCCATGTCCTTTGCATTGGTCGGATTTGCTCAGAAGAGCGAGATAAAAACCGCGGAGAAGGCTTTAAAGGGTGGTGACGCCGTTGCTGCAAAAACTGCCTTGGACGGTGCTTCCGGAATGATTTCCGGAGCGGATGAAAAAGTACAGGCACAGTATTATTTTTTAAGGGGGAAGACCTTTGCGGACTTAGCTAAAAAGGGAGATAACAGTGCCTTTGATGAAGCGGTTTCTTCCTTTCAAAAGGTGATTGAAGTAGAAAATGCGAGTAGAAAGCTTAAGTACACTAGTGAAACCCGGCAACATTTGCAGGCGATAACTGCAGATTTAGTGAACTCTGCCGTGGAAGATAATGGTAACAAAAAGTTCAAGGAAGCAGCGGAGAAGTTATATATGGGTTATAAGATTAGCCCTCAGGATACTACCTATCTTTATTATGCCGCCAGTAGTGCGGTAAATGGAGGCCATTATGAGATGGCCTTGGAGTATTACGATGAACTACAAAGTATAGGTTATGATGGAGGTGGTGTGGTTTATAAGGCCACAAACGTTTCTACTGGAGAAGTCGAGGCCATGGACAAGGTGCAGCGTGACCTTATGGTTAAGTCAGGATCATACAAAGATCCCATAGATGAAAACACTCCTTCAAAAAAAGCAGAAATCGTTAAGAATGCTGCTTTAATTTATACTCAATTGGGACAAAATGACAAAGCGGTCGAGGCCTTTCAGAAAGCCAGGGCGGACAATCCGGATGATGTAAACCTTGTCCTTAGCGAGGCGAATCTATATTATAAGATGGGTGACAAGGACAAGTTTAAGACCCTCATGGCGGAAGCTGCCGATATGGCTCCCGATAATGCAGATTTGCACTATAATATTGGTGTAATCAATATGGAACAGGGTAATTTGGAAGAAGCTAGAGTTTCCTATAAAAAAGCCTTGGATATTAATCCAGGCTATACCAATGCACAATTGAATCTTTCCACTACCTACGTAAACGAGGGTAATGGCCTTATAGATGAAATGAATTCATTGGGGAACTCCAAAGCGGACATTGCCCGTTACGAGGAGCTAAAAGAGAAAAAGGATGGCTTGTTTAATCAAGGCGCCAATGTTTTGGAAGAAGCATTGAAGTCAAATCCGGACAATCAAGGTATTTTAACGCAGTTGAAGAACATCTATGGCGCCATGGGCGACAACGATAATTTTATGAGAGTCAAGAAGTTGTTAGGGGAATAGGAACATCCTAACATTCTCCTTGAAAAAACCCAGGTTGCATGACCTGGGTTTTTTTATATAATCTTTTTGATTACTCTAAGATTATGTGTATAATTTCCCATATCGGTGTTGAAAATACCGGTATGGTCCAATCTATCCAGACGTACCTTTCCATGAACATGAATAATGTAGTTGTTTTTCATGATGATGCCCACATGGAAAATTTCTCCTTCAGCATTATCAAAGAAGGCAAGATCCCCAGCTTCGCTCTCCTCTATAAAACTTAAGGCAGCACCTTGCCCTGATTGTCCAATGGCACTTCGGAACAATTGATACCCACAAAGCTTATAAACCAATTGGGTGAATCCGGAACAGTCCAAACCAAAAGGAGTTTTGCCTCCCAATAGGTATGGCGCATTAAGATACATCAATGCGGTACTCACGATATTGGATTTTTCCATTTTACCCTCCATACAAACCCCATCAAAAATATGAGGTAGGGTAGGCGTACTTACAATACAAGATCCCAATACCACGGGGATAAGAGCAGAATTTTCCTGGATTAAATAAGAGACCAGATCTGAACTGTATTTCGGAGTTTCAAAGGCATCGATTTCTTTATATTCCGTTTCATCAATTAGGGAAATCTGGTTATTGCTTACCCAACCTTCGCATCCATCAAAAGCATTGCGGATTTTACTCCATAGTTTTCTTCGTTCCAAAACTTTGAAGTGTTCGCCATATAACAATTGGGAAATCATTGGTGAAGTATCTTCCGCTGCGGATTTCACGGCGACTATACTAAGATGGCAAATACCGTATTGCATAGGCATTGAGCGGTAAGGCTGATTAATTTTTTCTTTCCAAGATCATTGCTGAAGCACCTCCACCGCCGTTGCAAATGGCCGCGGCTCCAATTTTGCCATTTTTTTGCTCCAAAATATTGAGCAAAGTAACCAGTATCCTGGCCCCTGAACATCCCAAGGGATGACCTAGGGAGACAGCTCCTCCATTAACATTGACATTAGTATCCGTTAGCCCTAATAATTTCATATTGGCCAATCCCACAACGGCAAAGGCTTCATTAAATTCGAAATAATCAACATCATTGAGGGATATGTTTGCCCTATCCAATGCTTTGGGGAGGGCTTTGGCCGGGGCCGTGGTGAACCATTTTGGTTCTTGGGCTGCGTCGGCATACCCTTTTACGGTGGCCAATGGTTCTATATTTAGTTCCTTTGCCTTGTCCGCACTCATTAAAACTAAGGCAGCTGCACCATCATTGATGGTAGAGGCATTGGCCGCGGTCACGGTACCATCTTTGGAGAACGCTGGCCTTAAGGACGGGATTTTTTCCATCCTTACATTTTTGTATTCCTCATCTTCATTGACCAAAATGGGTTCACCCCTGCGCTGAGGTACTTCAACTGGAATTACCTCATTTGAAAACCTACCTGATTTCCAGGCCTCTTCAGATCTCTGGTAGGATTGGATGGCAAAGGCATCCTGGTCCTCTCGGCTAAATCCGTATCGGGAAGCACAGGAATCAGCGCATACGCCCATGGCATTCTGATCATATACATCTACCAAACCATCCTTCTGCATTCCATCTACCAAAGAACTAGGGCCAAATTTCACACCATTTCGCATATGTACGTAATGTGGGATAAGACTCATATTCTCCATGCCTCCGGCAACAGCTATTGAAATATCGCCTAGGGCAATGGCCTGCGCGGCTTGCATAACGGCTTTCATGCCTGAAGCGCAAACCTTGTTTACGGTAGTACAGGGAACAGTGTCCGGGATACCGGCAAAAATAGCGGCTTGTCTTGCTGGGGCCTGACCGGTACCTGCCTGTACCACATTGCCCATGAGTACCTCTTGAATCAGTTTGGGGTCGAGTTTGATTTTTTCAAGTGCACCTTGAATGGCATTGGCACCCAATTTCGGCGCGGTAATCGTTGATAAACTACCCATAAAGCTTCCAATGGGCGTCCTTACTGCAGATACTATAACAACCTCCTTCATAACGGGAATTCTTTGCTGTTGCGAAATTAAGAAATTAAAGCGCAACACTATAGTTTACTTTTTCAAAAGACTCATGATGAATTTATATTTTCTATTTTTGATATAGATACTTGCCGCATGCGAAAATTCCTGGACAAACTATATAAAAACCAATCGCTTATTTACAAGTATTTTCTATACTTCCTCTCAATATTTTGTATTGTTTTTTTCTTTCCCAAAGGAGGAAAGTTTAAGTATGAATTTCAAAAAGGCAAGCCGTGGCAATATGAAAACCTATATGCCCCGTTTGATTTTTCAATCCAGAAAAGTATTGAAGAAATTGAGCAAGAAAAAACCCGGATTAAAAACGCTCAAATAGATTACTATCGGTATGATCAAGCTATTGTGGATGTAGTGTATGAGGAATTTGAGAACCAGTTTCAAAGCGTTTTCTCCAAAGAACGGTTTACCGAAGATCAATTGCCTACGCTAAAGGAAACAGGGAAAGAAATCCTAGGGAAGCTTTATGAAAACGGTATTGAAAAGAAGACGAGCAAAGATAGACCTGGCAGGTATATTTATTTGGTGAAAAATAACGAGGCCGAACAAATTTATGTTAATGATCTGTACCGGTTACAAGGAGTTGAAGAAGCGACCAGATCGATTCTGGACAATAAGGGCCTCTCGGACTTTTACTCTTTTTTCCAAGACCTTTTATTCGACCTTATTAAACCAAATGTATCCTACGATGAAAACCTTTCTAGAAGGGCTTTGGATGAGGAGCTTTCCAGTATATCATATACCAGGGGAACAGTTGATGAAGGAAAATTGATAATTGCCAAAGGCGAAGTTGTGGAATCCGATAATTTACAACTTCTAAATTCTCTAAAGGAAGAGTATGAATCGGAACTTTGGACAGATAGCAATCAGTATTTTATTCTTTTTGGATATACCATCCTAGTGGCGCTTGTGTTAATGATGCTGTTCCTTTTTCTTAAAAAGTATCGGAAGCACATTTTTGAAAATAACACCAAGGTTACCTTTATTTTCTTCAATATCCTATTAATGGTGTTTATCACCACATTGATGGTAAAGTATAACGAGGCGTATGTTTTTGTAGTTCCGCTTTGTATTTTACCACTTATCCTAAAGACCTTTTTTGATGCACGGTTGGGACTTTTTGCCCATGTATTGACCGTACTCATCCTTGGTTTTGTGGTGCCCAACAGTTTTGAATACATTTTTTTACAAACTATAGCCGGCATTGTGACCATATTAACCGTATCCGAATTGTACAAACGGGCCAACCTGTTTATTTCCGTTAGCCAGATTACTTTAATATATATCATTGGCTATCTGGCCTTTCATATTATACATGAGGGTAATTTGGACAACATTGCCTGGTTTACCCTTGGATTGTTCCTGTTAAATGGTATGATTACCCTTTTCGTTCAACCTTTGATTTACATTTATGAAAAAATCTTCGGGTTGGTTTCCGATGTGTCATTATTGGAACTTTCCGATACCAATTCTCGTTTATTGAAGGAGCTGTCCAATAAAGCTCCGGGTACTTTTCATCATTCCCTGCAAGTGGCAAATTTGTCCGAAGCGGCGGCTAATGAGATTGGTGCCAGTGCCATGTTGGTAAGGGTAGGTGCCTTGTATCATGATATCGGGAAAATGAACAATCCTACGTATTTTACGGAAAATCAAGTTACCAATGTAAATCCGCATCATGATTTGTCCCCAAAGGATAGTGCAAAGATTATTATTGATCATGTCATTCACGGGATAGAGATTGCCCGTAAGAACAATTTACCAGATAGAATAATCGATTTCATACGTTCCCATCATGGAACTACTTTGGTCTATTATTTTTTTAAGAAGCAACAAGAGTTATCAGGTGAGATCAATAAAGATGATTTCAAATATCCCGGGCCGACCCCTTTTTCAAAGGAAACTGCAATCCTTATGATGGCAGATTCCGTGGAGGCCGCTTCAAAAAGTCTTAAGGATCCCACATTTCCTATAATAAATGAGTTTGTTGACAAGATAATTGCCGGGCAAATGCAGGCCGATCAATTCCTTAATGCCAATATTACCTTTAAGGAAATAGAGATGATCAAAAAAGTTTTTAAGCAAAAGTTGACAAATATCTATCATTTAAGAGTAGAATATCCGGAATAATTGTAGGGATAAACTAGGTAAAAAACTAACAAAAATAGTTGCGTTCCATCCTTTGAAGAATTACATTTGCACCCGCCTGAATGCAGAAAATTTTTTCGGCGGGCAGGTCCGCATTTTAGAGGATGTGGAACAAATTGAAATTTTGGAGAGGTGCCGGAGTGGTAACGGAGCAGATTGCTAATCTGTCGACGCGCAAGTGTCGCCTGGGTTCGAGTCCCAGTCTCTCCGCCTTCGTCGGCCTGAGCCATTGAAAGCGAAGGCCGACTTTTAAATTAGGAAGGCCAACTTTGGCGGATAGACTCCGCCCGCCTGCCTGACGTCAGGCAGGGTTCTCGGACTACTTTTGAGGGTAGTTGGCTTTGGAATTTGAGATTTGAAGTATTGAAATTTACACCATACGGGGTGTAGCCCGCCCAAGCTAAAGCCATGGCGGATAAACTCCGCCCGGAATCGCGCCACGGCGCTCCTTTCCCTTTTTGGGATTTGGAATTTGAAGTATTGGAATTTTTACACCACTCGGGGTGTAGCGTAGCCCGGTTATCGCGCCTGCTTTGGGAGCAGGAGGTCGCAGGTTCGAATCCTGCCACCCCGACTTAACTATTTTCATATAGTTGCATAACGTTGCAAATCACCTGATTTGCAACGTTTTATGTTTTTAGGGGTATCAAATGAAACCTCATGAAACCATAAGAAAACACCACTCTGGTGTCCAAATCGGGAATTGCTTACCATAGTATTTTTTGTACATTGAAGTAGCTTTAGAAGGTATTTAACCCTGTGTTCTTTACCATTTGATTTATTAATTTAAAGCTATGTAATATGTTAGAAAACAGTAGATTATCAGTCGTTTTTGTCGCACGAAAGCACAACAAGGAGACAGGGAAGCTAAGACTTTATGCGCGGGTCACTGTAGATGCCAAAAGAGCGGAATTTAGTCTAAATCGGGAATTGGCGGTGTCCCTTTGGGACGAAAAACGCAAAAGAGGAAAGGGATTTTCAAAGTATGTGATTTCCTTAAACAAGTATCTGGATCAAGTTTTTACCGGACTGCATGAAGCCCATCGACAACTTTTACAAGAGGATGTTTACATCACCTCTGCGGCGATAAAGGCGAGGTTTCTTAAAGAAGACGACCGAGGTAAGAGCTTATTGGATTTGATTGCCTACCATAATACCACCATGGTAAGTGTACTAAGACCCGGAACGATGAAGAATTACTATAGCACCGAACGCTGTATCAAGGAGTTTTTAGCGGAAGAAAGGGGAGTTGAGGATGTACCGCTTAAAAAACTCAATTATGGCTTCATCGTTGACTTCGAACAATACATTAGGAAGTACAAACCGGCTACCCGTATGGGCTGTGCCAATAACGGAACCATGAAACACATGGAACGGCTAAAAAAGATGTCAAGGTTGGCCGTAAAGTTGGAATTGCTGGAGAAAGACCCTTTTATTAATTTCAAATTGCGGTTTGAAAAAGTGGAACGCCAATTTTTAACGGAGCGGGAGTTGCAACTCATCGAAGAAACCGCGTTTAAAGTACGAAGTACCCAACATATTAAAGACTTATTTGTTTTTGCCTGTTACACAGGCCTTTCCTTTATTGACGTGCAGGAGTTAAAAGCTGACCATTTGGTAAAGGGCATGGATGGTAGAGATTGGCTTTATACCAAAAGAACTAAGACCGACGAACCTCTAAAGATTCCCTTGTTGCCAAAGGCGAAGGAAATCATCGATAAGTATAAAGAGGACCCTGACTTATTTGAGAATGGCAGATTGCTACCCATGTATAGTAACCCAATGATAAATCGGACATTAAAGGATATTGCCAAAGTTTGCGGTATTCGTAAGAAGGTAACCTTTCATGTGGCACGTCATACTTTTGCAACTGCCATAACCCTTTCAAATGGAGTGCCTATTGAAACTGTTTCTAAGCTATTAGGGCATACCAAATTATCTACTACTCAAATTTATGCAAGGGTGGTTGAAAAGAAGGTAGGGGAGGATATGCAGAATTTGATGGTTACGATGAAGAGAAAGAATTATGGGGCCGAGGAAGTTTCTTAGTTTATACTATTATTGTCTTGCATGGTAATGCTTTGTTTGGGTTGAGCAAAATATATAGCAATGTACTTTCCTTAAATTTTTCTTCTAGAAATTTTCTTCTCAAAAGGTGATGAAATACTTATCAGCTAACCGATGGTAAGAAGTGAGGCAAAGCGCATGCAACATTATATTACAGCAAGTTTTAATTTTATTGCGGATTTCCGTAATTGATTACTTGTTAATTTCCTATATTTAGAAACTCCAATTTTCTTACCTACAAAACCTATTTTTTAGCATATTTCAAGACATTATAATTGAAATGTTTTGATAGCTCAAGACCCTCTTGTTTACCACTAAAATCATCAATATCAATGAATCAAACAACTCTCAAAACGGTTCTATTGGATAATTCTTACTATTCAGTGGGTTTTCCAGAAGAGAAATGGGACGAATTAATCAAAAGAAACAATTATCTATCACAAATAGATGGATACTTTGATAAAGAAGTAGACGTAGTTTTTATTGAAGGTGATGAGGATTCGGGAAAGACTACTTTATGTGCACAATATGCAAAAAAGGGTGGAGCTTCAGTAATTTCGATTTTTTTTAATCCTCACAATGATATGGATTATGAAATTGGCTTCTATTGTACAAATTTCGTGAATCAAGCGAAGAATATTTTAGGACATGAAGAAGCCTCGGAGGATGCTTTTTATGGATTGGAAGAATATAGGCAGTTCCCATTTTTATTAAGAAAATATCTTAAAAAAACCAAAGGGAAGTTAACAATAATATTGGATGGTCTTGAAGGGTTAAATCATAAACATCATGAATTTTTCAGAAACTTGCTACTATCGGTTCCTTTCGGAGATAATAGTTTTAGAATAATTATTAGTGGCGAGGAACAGGAATTTCTAGATTTTCATCCAAAACTTAAAAAACAGAAAATCAAGTCTATAAATCTGGCTGGCTTTTCAGACCCAGAAATTATAAATTATCTTGGAATTAAGGAAGTAAATACCAAGGATAGGAGATTAAAAGATTTATATAAGATTACGAAAGGACTTCCAGGTAGATTGAAAATTTTAAAAAGATTACTTAGTGAGGAAGATATTTCGCTTGAGGAAATATCTAAATCCAAGTCATATTCGCATTGGTTGGAGTACGATTGCAACTCAATTGATTTAAGTGATAAAAACCATAATAAAATCGTCTCTTTACTTGCTCTAAAAGACAAATCGTATCCAATCGGTCATATTGCTAATATTTGTTCATTAGACATCAAAGAAGCGGAACAAATAATTGATTCAAATAGCATATTTGAAAAATTAGGTGACAACATTCGGCTTTCCTCGCAAGCGCATAAGCAATATTTTGCCAATTTGTTAAGAGGAAATAAAAAGACTGTTGATGAAATGCTTATTGATTTTTATGCTTCAGAAAACTCGATAAATTCTTTGATAGAGTTACCAAAACTACATGCCAATTCAAACGAATGGGATAAGGTAATAAATGTTTTAAACGAAGAGTATTTACCAAGAATTGTGGAAAGTACTGGTTCGCTTAAAATTGTAAATGAGAGCCTTGAATTAGGTTTGGAAGCTTCTAAAAATATGGGGAAGCATTCTGAATTATGGAGATTTTCTATACAAGGTAGTATTGTAAACGAGTTGGACAACTATCTTTTTTGGGAGTCGGAGATTCGGGCAAGAATAGCTATTCATGACTTTACTGGAGCTGTATCCTTAGCTGAAAGTGCGGTATTGAAGATTGATAGGTTAAGGTTGTTAGCTCTTATAGCCAAACATCAAAAAGAATATAGCAAATCTGTAGACGAAGACTTAATTAAATTAATACAAGACCTATATGAAACCACGGACTTATTTTCTGTTGGAAGCAAAATATTTGATATAGTTTCTGATCTGTTATATGCAATTCCAAATTTGGCTATCGAAATCATCGAAAAATCTTCAGGCAAAACTCCAGAAAGTGATATTAATGATTGGATTATTACGAAACTCTCTATCGCTGCAATCGATTCTGATTCAAAAGAAGAGAATGACATAGGCAAGGAAGAATCAAAAAAAATTGAGGCTGTTAACAAATTGGATAACTCTTCTGCAAAGAAGATAACGAAAGCAATTTCTTTTTTAGTTGGGAATTATACTTCTGAAAGACTAATTAACGAGGTTAATAAACTGTCTGAACCAAATGAAAAATTAAGGCTACTAAGACTATGGCTGAGCAATAATAAAACAAATATCAATGATGTTCAAATTGTTATTGAAATTGCCCTCGATGAACTGGTGAAATCATCTTCTGAAAATCAAATCAACTTTGATTCTTTAAAAGAACTATCAAGCTTATTACCCTTTATCAAGGATGTAGAGGCTAAACATAAATTATTGAGTAGGTTCAAATCCTTGGAGAAGGATATTTCCGAACTTGGTTTAACCAAGAATAAATATATATACCAGCTTAATATTTTTCATACAGAATTTGTACTTCATGAAAGAAATTGGAAAAAAACACTGGAAAAGATTATCGAAGAGATAGGCAAAATAAATGATACGCTAATAAAACTAGATTCTTTTGCTGAAGTCTATTCAAAATTGAAGACAATCAGGAATGAATATATAGGAAATAGAAATGTTCAGATTTACGCAATCGTCCTTGAACTCTCTAAAAAATTATATGATGAAACATCATATCATTTTAGAATATCCCGTTATCTACTAAAGACCATAGGGAATAAAAATCCAATACTAGCGCTAAAGATATGTGATAATATCAATAGTGTCTACCAGAAAGAATTGGCCAAAATGTTGGTGTTGGATTCTTATTTGGATAACAATCTACGCTATGTTAAGCTTCCCTTATTGCAAAAAATTGAAGATTCGTTAGAATATACCGAGATGCATGAACAACTTATAATAGCAATTTTGGAAAGGTATTCGGAAGCAAAATCTTTACATTTTAATACAATAAGAGATTTGTTCATCTACACTGAAAAAATTAAAAAAATCAAAAATTTAAGCTTTAGATTATATGGTTTCGTTTTACAATATAAAATACTAGCTAAAAATCCAGAATGGAAAACCAGGCTATCGCTAAAACAACAAAATCTAATTTATGATACATGGGGAAAAATTGAATCGGACTGGGATAGGGTAGATAATGGTTTTGTGGTGTGTGCTGACTTAGCTGAAATAGCGCCAATTTTTGCAAAAAGAATCTTTGGCGAAAGTGATATTATAAAGAGAAATAGTTGGATTGATTCAAGTTTGGTCGCTCAGACCTACATTATAAGCATTAAATTAATATTAAAGGCCTTCTCCGGGTTAATAATACACAAACAAGAAACTGTTTCTGATTATAAAACAATCGAAAGTTTAATAAACAGAATTCCCTCTGAAACAAACAAATTAAATTTATGGACGGAACTAGGGCTAATAGTAGAATCAGAAGGCCGTAGGGAATTAGGTCAAAGGATTTTAGAGGAACATGTTTATCCAATTCTGGTCTCTCTTGAAGATAAAAAGATTGACTTAGACAACGTATCTACAAGTCTTTTATTTGTTCATTTATATAATCCTGAAAGTGCTTTAAAATATGCTGCCACTAGCTTGAGTATCGAAACACAAGAAAGTTTATATGGTAAAATCTGTTATTACTATATATCCAAAAGAAGTCCGTTTGAGTTATATGAAGATGAGATAGTAAAATTTAAAGCTGATTATAATGACATTACTAAGGCCATACAAGTTCTAACCTCGGCAAATGTTGACAATAATATTTACTACCATTTAAAAGATATATGTAATGCCATAAAGGATGGTAAAAAGGGGAAATTATCATCATTACAAGTAAATGTCTTGATAGAAAGCCTGGAAACTTTGGTAAAAGAAAAATTACCTGACCCTAAAAATATAAAGCATAAAGGATATCAAATCCTTGCCAGTGCTAAAATTGCAAATATTAAAACCAAGGGTGTCAAGCATAAAGAGTTTTGGGATAACTTAATAAGCTTAGCAGATGATATTCCTAATAAGTCTGATAAGATTTATGTCAAATCAGTTTTACTAGAGGAAATTCCTTTTGAAAAAATAAACAATGGAAAAGAGGTAAAACCCAAAATATTCAATGAAATTATTCAAAGTCTTGAGTCTTTAAGTGTGCATTATGAATTCATTCAAAGAGTTAATGATATTACTGCAATAATGCATGAAACCAATAAAAAACAATGGAATGAATTAGTTCAAAAAGCCTTCAACTTATCAGAAAAACTTGAAAAAGGTAAAGATATATACAATTCTCAGAAAAAAATAATAGACTCCATGTATAGATTGGAGCCTTCATTTGCGAAGAAATTAATCAAAACAATTGACAAGGAAAATAAGGAGACAAATATTGGAAAACTTCTTCATGACCACTATGAAAGTCTAGAAATTTCCAATAAAATTAAGAATAACACAGAATTATTAGATAGAGAAAAAAATAATAGTAAAATATTGATTAAATCTGTTATATCGGCTCTTAAATCTTTGAATTCGGATAGGCTAACTCCAAAAAAAATTAATGAAATAACAAATTATTTGACAATAGGAAAGAAACTTCCCTTGCATGATATCTTTCCGGTATATGTGTATTACCTTTCTAATTGTCACAGGACATACCGAGCTGCAAAATTGACGGGTAGAGTTAAAAATCTTCATATCGACAATTTTAGAGAAGCGATAAAGGCTACTGAACTTATTCAGTTATTATCTCATAGGCGAAAACAAAGTGAAAAATCTACTAGAAAGTATTTTGTTGATAATGAATTCTCAAAAAACCGTTTAATAAGACCAAAGAGCAGAGAGGAAGCCCTTTCATTTATTAGGGATTGGATGAATGACGAAGTCGAAGAATTTATTCTAATTGGTGATCCTTATTTCGAATCTGAAGATTTGGACATTCTTAAAATAATAAAAGAATCCTGTGATGAAGAAATTGATGTAGAAATTTTAGGTTCTAAAAATGGTCCTGTAGAAGGAACGGAACAAAAGTTTAAAAAATATTGGAAGAAGATATCTGATGAACTACCTCCATATACAAATGTGACTTTTGTATGGATACCAGAGAAAAACAACGACACACCCTTTCATGACAGATGGTTGATTACCAAAAATAGTGGGCTCAGATTAGGAACGTCTATAAATTCTATTGGCCGTGGAAAGGATAGCGAGTTGTCTGTTATGAAACCTACAGATTCATTGAAAATTCAAGAAAATATACTTCTAGAATATGTCAGAAACCGTAAAAAGTCTCACAATAATCAAAGACTATCATATAAAAGTTTTAGTTTATAAAAATTATTGAGTTGATGTGGCCTAAGAAGATTTTAGCAAAACAATCCTCCTACGCCAAAAGGGCTTCGGCGGACGCTGTAGGCGAGGGTAGCGGCCACATTTGTAAGCATGCCAAGCCCCTGCGGAAGTCGAATAACCCTTCCACTCCAATCCTCCCCAGCGGACACGCTCCGCCGGTCCACAGGGAAGTCTTTCCGCTCCGGCCTGCCGGCCTGTGGCAGGTTTTCCCGACCTCCTCGGAGCCGCGCGAAAGAACAAGCGGCGAAGGGCCGCTTGACCTTTCTTCCCCCTATCCACAAAATCTGAATACGTCCATCCTGATAATCGACCATCCCATCGATAATTGAATGAACCACAGTTTCTTTTTAACTATCTTGAAATCAATAGTTAGGACAATTGAAAAGGATAATCCATCATATCGCCAGTTGGTTGGTAGGCCTAAATGACAGGAAGGACAAAATCAACCAAGACCTTACCGCTTTTATGAAAAGAGGTAACAATGGACTGATTGTGGGCTTTGCCGTTTTTGGAGTAATTGCCGTTCTTTCATCGCTCAATCTTTACAAGGATTATGGCAAACTTTGGCTTGCCCTAATCCCAATTGGTCTGCTCGTAACCTTCTTCTTTGCGATACTGGTGTTGGGCGCATATAAGGAGAAAACGAGGTACAGAAACCGGAGTTCAAGAATGAAGCTGGTCAGTTTCAATATGGATTTCAACGAGCGCATTCTTAGAAGGATTTATGGCTCATTGACCAAATATGAATACTTGGACGAGAACCTGAGCAGCTTCCAAGATTTTTATAATGTACTTGTCCTAAATTTCGATGAACATGATTCAGCCCTACATTTTATTTGTACCCAACCCCAGCTAAAATATATTTTGGACAAGTTCAAGCAACATAAAAAGGGGATAAGTCTTAAGTCCTTTGAGCGTTCCAAAAAAATATACCACAAAGGAAATTTGATTTCCGCAGAAACATTATCAAAAAAGTATAATGAGTTTCCACCGGACCGTGAATTCGAGCAAAGAATAGATTCATTTTTCGATTTCTTGGGGGATATTTAGAAATTTCAAGGGGGAGACTTCCCCTTTTTGCCCTTCCATCTGCTATCATCCGTTTACATTGCATCGCACATTTGTAACACAAGCTGGCCGCATTGCGGCTCTTTTAAAAGCGAAAATTATGGAAACGGAAAACGATATGGTGGAAATACTAAAAGAAATCAAGGGGCTGCTATCCCATCAAAAGAAAGTGATGAACGTGGATGACCTTGTGGCCTATACGGGACTTTCAAAAAGCAAGATCTACAAACTAACACAATTGCGTTTGATTCCCATGGGCGGCAACAAACACATTCGCCAAAAATTCTTCAATAAGGATATCATCGATGCATGGCTGATGGGCGAACCTAATCTAACGGATGACTATTTGGAACGGGAATTTGATAAACAACTTTCACGAAGTAAGAAATAATACTTCATCAAAAAAACATACCGATTAGTGATAGTTAAATGATAATAGGAAGTATGTGGATAGGGAGAAAAAAGAGTGAAACGGAGTGTAGTGGAAAAATGCGTCTGAGTGAGAATTCGAGATGTGTCATTGTCATGACAAATCTCGCTTTTGCTCCCGGTGGTCGCAAAAGATCGGAACTGTTGATAGGGCCATCGACTTATAATTTAAAGATGGGGTTCCGATTCGTTTATTTAAAAATGGTTTGTTCCGATTAAAGAATTATTGAACGTGAAAAAGGAGTTCGTACAATTTCGATGTTCCATTTATGAAAAGAAACTGCTCAGGGTCAAGGCCAAAAAGAGCGGACTTTCCATAAGCGAGTATTGTCGCCGTGCCGCATTTGAGGACAGGATCATCGAACGCTTTACAAAGGAACAGATCGAAATGTACAAGATGCTGGCCAAGTACGAACTCAACTTTAAACGCATCGGCAATATGTTCCGGAAACGCAATCCGAGACTGGCCAATGAAGTGGTACAATTGGCAAATGAGATACGCAAACATCTTTTGGGTTTCAAGAAATGATAGGTCTTGGAAAATCCATAGCGCATACAGGGGCTTCCATGGGCTATGGATGGAACCAGGAAAAAGATGCCAAAGTGGTGTATCGGGAACATCTGTCAGGGGAGAATCCAAAGGAAATCACCCAAGAGTTCAAGGTCGTTCAATCTCAGAACCACAAATGCAAAAAGAATACGTTGAGCTTTGTTTTAAGTCCGACCGTAGAAGATGGGAAGGAACTTAACGAAAAAGAACTAAAGGAAACTACAGAGCGATTTGTCAAGGAAATGAAATTACAGGAACGACAGGCCATTGCATTCGTACATCGGAACAAAAAACATCTACACATCCATTTATATGTAAACCGTATCGGTTTTGATGGAAAGGCTTATAAGGACAACTTTATCGGAAAACGCAGCCAACAGGCGGCGGAAAGAGTGGCCTGGCAAATGGGCCTGACCACCGTAAGGGAAGTGCAACAACAAAAGCTGGAGAAGGTCAAGGAAGTAAGAGCGGAAATCAGGCAAATCCACGAAAAGGTAATTTCAGAAATGAGGCCCAAGGACTTTGACCATTACATCAAGTACATGAAAGAAAAAGATGTTCAAGTGATTCCCAGCATCAACAAGTCAAACCGGCTACAAGGTTTCCGATTTGGGTACAAAGGCCATGAACTGAAAGGAAGCGATGTACACCGTTCCATGTCCATGGCACGGATCGCCGAGCGAATCGGATTTGGCAAACAGGTTTCTCAAAATATCACTAAAGACCAAACCATGAAACTATTGGGGAATACGGTACAAGTATCGCCAAATCTGGCCGCTAAAATCGCGGCCAAGGTAGTTAAACAAGTCATCAAAAGAACGATAGATAAAGGGATTGGTGTCGGAATAGAAATCTAGGACTATGGCAAAAATGGACGAAATCATGGAAGTGCTGACCCAAGAAATAGCCGGGTTCAATACATCCATTGCCAAACTTGAAAAACTTTCAGAAAAGTTCAAAAACCTAGAGGTCGAAATGGATACCTCGAAATTGGAGTTCCGTCTGGACGATTTCATAAAAACACAAAAGCGAACCATAGAATCCTATGAAAACAGAATGGAACAAGTACTGAAAAAAATTGAAAAGTCAAGATGGACACCAAAATGGGAGGTTGCAGTGATATACATAGTCATGTGTCTAAACACCATTGCGTTCAGTTATTTAGGTTACTATTTCGTCAACTATGAACAGAAAAAGGAAGCCGCAGTGGCTAAAGGCAAAGAAGAAGGACTAGGCAAAGCAAGAGGGTATTTCGATGACCATCCGATAATCTACAAGGATTTTGAAAGGTGGGCCAAACGGAAGGATAGCGTTCCAAATCAAGAGTAGGGCTGCGCCCTATGGAATTTCTTTTCACCCGCCTCTGGCGGGCTTCCCGCTTATCTTCCCGAACGCGGAAGAAATTCCACAGGATCCAGGCGCAAAGTTCTAGGTAAGATTTGGGATGGAATGTGTTGGAAGGTCAGTATTAAATCGTCTCAATAAATGCTTTGTTTAATTAGACATTATATTTTTGATTTTCATCTTAGGAAAGGTATATCTGCATCTATTAGGCATTGTACAATTAATTGACATTTTTTGTCAATTTTTTTTACACCTAAATGGGGCCAATTTAAAATGCTAATCATAACTATTTGATTTAAAGAATATTAATAAATTGGAATAGTTATTGGGTAAAATCTAACATCTTCGAGATGTCTGTGTTCTATTTCTAGTGCCATTCAAAGGCAGATATCTCGTATCATTGATCAAAAAATAAACCATGTTCAAAAACTATCTAAAAATCGCTTGGAGGAATCTTCGGAGAAGAAAGGGATTTACTATCATTAACATACTTGGGTTATCCCTCGGGTTTGGGTGCAGTATCTTGATCTTTCTCTTCGTTAGCCATCACATGAGCTACGACACTTTTCATAAAAACTCGGATAGGATTTATCGTGTGGTAACCGAAATGCACCAAGACAAGGTCGAATATATATCCAGTGTTCCTCCGGGGTTCGTCAATGAATTCAGAACGGACTACGTTTACGCGGAAAAAGTAGGAAAACTGGTAAACGACTACAATAGGGTTATCGATGTAGAAACGAATACCGACAAAATCAAGTTTAAGCAAAATGTGGTTTTTGCTGAAAAAGAGCTGTTCCAGATTTTTAATTTTCCATTGGTTGATGGCACAAATAATATCGGGCTGGAAGAACCTAATACTGCATTGGTTACCGAAGAAATGGCCAACAAAATGTTCGGAAACGAAAACCCTGTCGGAAAGACTTTTACGATCGACGGCAAGGAACCAATTCGAATAACCGCAATACTGAGGGATCTGCCCAAAACGAGCCAGATCAAGGGCGATATTTTTGTTTCGTTCAAAACCCTGGAGAACTATAATAAAATTATGGCCAGCGAGACCTGGGCGGGTATCAACCCGACTTTGCAGTGTTATGCCCTTCTAAAGCCTGACCAGAACATTTCGCAAATAGAAGATAAGTTCGGGCAACTCGTAGAAAAGAACCGTCCGAACAGCAACAATGTCCACCACTATAAATTACAACCGCTTGCGGAAGTTCATTTTAATCCTGATTATGGTGGGGACACCAACAAAAAAACGCTATGGACATTTTCGTTGATAGGCCTTTTTCTACTTATCATGGCCTGTATCAACTTTATCAATATAGCAACTGCACAGTCGGTCCATCGCTCCAAAGAAGTTGGTATACGAAAGGTTCTAGGGGGAAATAAAAAGCAACTTTTCTGGCAATTCATGGCCGAAACTTTTATTATTTCGATAGCTGCCTTTCTGATCGGGCTGGCACTTAGTCTGTTGACGTTGCCATATTTCAACTCGATTTTTGATTTGGAACTTACGCACGAAGGACTTTTAGGCGTAAGGTTTTTTATGTTCTCGGCCTTTTTATTGCTTTTGGTTGCTATCCTGTCCGGCAGCTATCCAGGTGTTCTCATAGCCCGTATATTGCCCATTTTGGCTTTAAAACAAAAACTTTCAACGACGAATACCGGAAGTTTGAATATCAGAAAAACACTGGTGGTAGTTCAATTTAGCATATCCATCGTTCTAATTATAGCCACTTTGGTAATCAGCAAGCAAATCAAATACGCTGTCAATTCCGATCTCGGCTTTGACAAGGAAGCGATGGTAATGGTCAATCTTCCAGGAAAATTGGCTCCTGAAAGGAAGGAAGGTCTAAAAGAACGTATAAGTACACTGTCAGGTGTAGAAAAAATAACAGCTTGCGCGTCCGCCCCAGCAGCATCTACTTGGACTTGGGGAACCAGTATGAAATATGCCAATAGGCCAGAAGAAGAACCGTTTTACGTTGAAGCGAAAATAGCGGACGAGGATTATCTAGCCACCTTCGATCTTGATTTGGTGGCCGGAAGAAATTTTATCCTTAAAGACTCCATTCAGGAAGTCTTGGTCAACGAGACCTTATCAAAAAAGTTGGGATTGGCATCTCCCGATGAATTGATTGGAAAAAAAGTAAAAATCGCACATATTCAGGCAAACATCGTAGGTGTTGTAGCCGACTTCCATGACCAAACTTTTCATGGGAACATCAATCCGATTTTCATGGCCCCCGACCCGAATTGGTTTTATGAATTCGGAATAAAGGTCAATATGGCCAATAAAGAAAAGACATTAACGGAAATCGAAAAGTTATGGTCATCGGTTTTCCCTAATTATGTTTTCGAATATACCTTCTTGGATGACAAAGTAGCCCAGAGCTATAAAAGGGAAAAACAGTTTTTAGCACTGACCAACCTCTTCAGTATTCTGGCCATTATTATCGGGTGCCTTGGCATCTATGGCCTCATTTCCTTCTTTGTGGTACAGAAAACAAAAGAAATAGGCATACGTAAAGTATTAGGTGGTAGCGTTCGAAGTATCCTAATATTGATTACCGGGGATTTTTTAAAGCTTATTTTGGTATCGGGGCTTATAGCCTCTCCCATAGCTTGGTACTTTTTAAACGATTGGCTGGAAGGCTTTGCTTATAGAACACAAATGTCTTGGTGGGTATTTGGCATTGCCATTGGAGGACTGCTCTTGATAACCATGATTACGGTAAGTTATCAATCTATAAAAGCTGCCTTGGCCAACCCCGTAAAAAGTTTACGGACAGAATAAATCATCAAAAAACGAGAACCATGTTCAAAAACTATCTAAAAATCGCTTGGCGAAATCTAACGAAAAACAAGCAGCAGACTATCATCAATCTATTGGGTCTGACCGTGGGTACGGTAAGTTGCCTGACCATTTTACTATATGTTTTTGACCAAACGGGTTATGATGAACATCATGATAATGCTGAAAACATATACCGGGTAAGGACATTCATAGAGAGAGATGGGCAGGAAGATTTCGTATCGGCCGCAACCGGGCCACCGACCGGGCCAGCCATGAAAGCTGATTTTCCTGAAGTGATCGAAGCCTGTCGTATCGTTTTTACCGACGAATTCGGGATAAAACCGATACGTGCCACCGATAGCGAAGATGGGTATTATGAGACAAATGTCTATTTAGCCGATTCGACGATTTTCAAGGTGTTCGCCTATAAGTTCGTTGAGGGTACCGCAAAGTCGGCGTTGAGCGCACCCAATACCGTGGCACTTTCATCAGTGCTGGCCAAAAAACTTTTTGGCAATGAAAAGGCATTGAACAAAACCGTGGAATGGGGCAGCGGCGAAGATGCACAAACTTTAACGGTTACTGGTGTCTTTGATGAAACCTTTGGAAAAACGCATCTAAACCCCAATTATATCGTTACCATGAATACACCGGGAATGGGGGAATTCATTAGGACGATGGACAACTTCAGGACCAACAACTTTGTATATACTTACGTCAGTTTGGCACCGGGCACAAATGCGGAACATTTACAGTCGAAACTCCCCGATTTCTTAAAATCCCACGGTGGGGAATTGGTTGCGGACAAAAGTATTTTTCTTCAAAAAGTAACCGACATACATCTCTATTCCAAAGGAATAAAATTTCAAATTGACAAGGTTTCAAGTATAGAATACCTTTATTTTTTATTGACTTTGGCCTTTTTTATACAATTGGTGGCCTGTATCAACTTCATTAACTTGAGTACTGCACGCGCAAATAAACGAGCCATGGAAATCGGGGTCCGCAAAGTAGTCGGTGCGGGTAAAAACGCCTTGGTACGGCAGTTTTTTGGGGAATCTTTATTGCTGTCCTTTTTAGCGGTGCTTATAAGTATCCCCAGTACCCTGATGTTGTTGGGCTTTGTAAATAAAATCACTCAAAGCGATTTAGGATATATTGATTTGCTCAATGCCAAAATTTTGCTCATTCTTGTTGGGTTAGGATTTATTACCGGTCTGGTAGCGGGTATTTATCCCGCCTTGATTTTATCATCCATCAAACCCGTAAAAGTTTTGAAGGGCACCATCAATCTGCAATCGGGCAATGGGACTTTCCGAAGGGTGCTGGTCGTTTTTCAATTTGTGGTTTCCATTGGACTTGTAGCCGCCGTGATCATCATCACGCAACAGTTTAGCTATACACAGAACAAGGATTTAGGTTTTGTTAAGGATAATCTTCTTGCCGTGCGTATGGGCAGTAGCACCGTAAACGATAATTACGATGCTTTAAAATCCCAGTTCATGGCATTATCAGGAGTATCTCATGTAGCCGGACTGAAATATTCCCCTGCGGAAAGAGTGCTAAATGATTTCAACCTCTATCTACCCGGAAAGAATCCTGAAAAAGGAATCAATATCCAGAACAATGGTGTTAGTGAAGATTATTTTAAAGCAATGAAAATCAAACTATTACAAGGTCGGGAATTTAGGGAAGGAGATGAGATGCAAGTGATAGTTAATCAAACTTTGCTCCAAGACCTGAATATCGACTCAGAGCGGGCTTTAGGTTCCAAGCTTTTGAATACCCAAGGGGATGAAACCATGGAGTTTGAAATTGTCGGGGTCGCAAACGATTTTCATTTTGCAGATCTCAAAAACCCTATTGAGCCGTTGTTGCTTTATAAGTCAAGCCGCCTTAATTGGATGGTGCTGAGGATGGAAACTGCAAATTACAAGGATTTATTAGGGCAATTGGAACAGATTTGGAAAGCTACGATCAAGAATGTTCCTTTTACTTATGCATTTATGGATCAAGAGGTAGATAAAATGTATGAAGAAGAAAAAAGATTGGGAAATATTTCTGCACTCTTTACCATTATCGCAATTCTTATCAGTTACCTCGGCCTCTTCGGCCTCGTATCCTATGTAGCCGAACAAAAGAAAAAGGAGATAGGCATTAGAAAAGTGCTGGGGGCAAGTATCAATTCCGTGGTACGATTACTTACCAAGGACTTTCTAAAACTCGTTGGCATCGCCTTTTTGATCGCTGCCCCCATAGCGTACTATCTTATGCAGCGTTGGTTAGAAGGATACACCTATCGCATCGAAATTCATTGGTGGGTTTTTGTCTTGGCTGGGGGTTTTGCTTTGGTCATTACATTGTTTACCGTAGGATTTCAGTCGATAAAATCGGCATTGGCCAATCCGGTCAAAAGTTTGCGGACAGAGTGAAACATATGGAAATTTAGGACATCTTTACTTTAAAGAAGATGGGTCTATTTGTAATAGTATCATCAATCAAAAATGCCAATCATGCTAAAACACAATCTAAAATTATTCTTCAGGAATATAAAAAAGTATAAGAGCACTTTTCTCATAAATGTAATCGGGCTTTCAACAGGTTTAGCCTGTGTACTATTGATTGCACTTTGGGTAGTTGATGAACTACAAGTTGACAAGTTTCATAAAAATGATACGGAACTGTATCAAGTCTGGAACAAATTCGAAAACCCCGATGGAATTAAGCTAGCGTTTTGGACACCTGATATGCTTGCAGAGACGATGGCGGAACAACTGCCGGAAGTAAAATATGCATCGCCATTCATACCGGGCGGATGGTTAGGAAATATGCCGTTAACCACTGAAAAAGAAACCTACAAAGCATCTGGAGTATTTGCAGGCAGGGACTACTTCAAAATGTTCTCATATGAATTAATTAAGGGCACTGAAGACCAAGTGTTGACAGATATCAGTTCAATCGTAATATCAGAATCTTTGGCTACGAAAATCTTTGGTAGTCCGGATGAAGCGATAGGAAAAGCATTGGAATGGAACGCCCTCAACACCAATGAGACACATACCGTAAGTGGTATTTTTAAGGACTTGCCCTCAAATTCCACACAACAATTTGATTTCATATTACCTTTTGAACGATTTGTAAAATTGTCCCCCAATATCGGAAGAGAATCCAGTTGGACCCAGAATGCCCCAATTACCTATATCGTTTTGGAAAAAGGTACAAACGTGGAGCGGTTCGCAAAAAAGATAGCGGGTTTTTCAAAGGCACAAGACGATAATGTGGAGGCCGATTTATTTCTAAAGCAATATTCCACCAACTATTTGCACGGAAATTTTGAAAATGGAAAAGTCGTGGGCGGTCGAATAGAATATGTGTACTTGTTTTCGGCAATAGCCCTTTTTATATTGATTATCGCCTGTATCAATTTTATGAACCTTTCCACCGCCAATGCCACTCGAAGAGTAAAGGAAATTGGTATCAAAAAGGCCTTGGGATCCCAGCGTCGAACTTTGATCTGGCAATATTTTGGGGAAGCCATATTAACGGCATTCTTTTCATTACTGGTCGCAATACTGATAATGGCAGCCATATTACCACAATTCAATATGATTACCGGCAAAACGCTATCGTTGTTACCGGATTTTCAGACCATGGCTATAATACTGACTACGGTGCTTTTTACGGGACTATTGGCGGGAAGCTATCCAGCACTTCATCTTTCGCGCTTCAATCCAGTGGCCATTTTAAAAGGAAAATTGAAAAGTGCCACTAGTGAAGTTTGGGTACGCCAAGGTCTGGTGGTATTTCAATTTGGACTATCCATCATCTTGATTGTGGCCGTATTGGTAGTATACAAACAAATCGATTTTGTACAGTCAAAAAACCTTGGAATGGAAAAAGACAATGTAATCTATTTTCAAAAGGAAGGGCTATTACAATCAAAGTCAGAAGCTTTTTTGGAAAAAGTAAATACGATTCCGGGAGTTTTGAACGCTACTACAGCCGTACAAAATTTTGTAGGTTCCCAAATGAACAATACCAGTGGAGTTAGATGGCCGGGACAAGAAGAAGGAACCACCATCGATTTCACGGATATGGGTACAAGTGTGGGTCTGATAGAAACACTCGATATCGAAGTGGCGGAAGGCAGGGCTTTTTCAAAGGCATTTGCATCGGATAGCACTAGCGCAATCCTTTTTAACGAAACGGCCATAAGAACTATGGGGCTGAAGGATCCGGTAGGTAAAACAGTTAATTTATGGGGAGAAGACCGTCAGATAGTCGGGGTCGTCAAAGATTTCCACTTTCAATCCTTCCGTGAAGCCATTCGACCAATGTTCTTTAGGTTGGTTCCAGAAAAACAGACCTTTTTGTTTATGGCAAAACTGGCAGCGGGAAGTGAAAGGGAGACTTTGGCCCAATTAAAGGAGATTTATGGTGAATTCAATCCGGGATACACTTTTGATTACAAATTTTTGGATACCGATTTTCAGGCCTTGTACGAATCGGAAAATAGGGTCGCAGTGCTCTCCAAATACTTTGCCGGTCTTGCTATCCTAATTTCTTGTTTGGGCCTTTTGGGATTGGCAACTTTTACGGCCGAACGGCGTAGAAAGGAAATCAGCATCCGAAAAGTTCTGGGACAAACCGCTACGCAGGTCACTGTAATGCTTACCATCGAGTTTGCAAAACTTGTTATCATATCGATTTTAATTTCGCTCCCGCTCGCCTATTGGTTGACTAGCAATTGGCTTTCGGGATTTGTATATCGGATTCCCCTAAGTTTCTGGTATTTCCTAGGTGCTGGTATTGTTGCACTATTGGTTGCCATGCTTACTGTAGGTAGTCAGGCAATTCAAGCGGCGAACAAAAATCCGGTAAACGGATTAAGGGAGGAATAATCATCAAGCGAAAAAATTAAATCATGTTAAAAAATCACATCAAAATAGCATTCCGGTTTTTTAGAAAAAATAGGCTGTTTTCAGCTATTAATGTTCTAGGGCTTACTATCGGCATAACTGCATTTGTATTATTGACCCGATATGTGGTTTACGAAAAAAGTTATGATGAACACCTGCCCAATGTTGATGATCTCTATCGTGTGACCTTAACTAACAATTTAGGCAATAAAGGGTTTCAGACCTCAGCTACCAATCATCCAACAGTGGGTCCGGCCATGCTCGCAGATTTCCCGGAAGTGGAAGATTTTACTCGTATCGTGAATAAATCCATACCTCTTTCGGGTACTGTTATCCTATCATATACAAACGAACACGGCGAAAAGATCCAATCCGATGTCAAGGACGACATTATTTATTTAGCGAACAATTCCATTATCGAAATGTTCGCCATCGACTTGTATCAAGGAAACCCAGAATCAGCTTTGAAAGAACCGAATACAATCATTCTTTCTCAAAATATTGCAAAACGGTTTTTTGGGAATGAAAATCCGATTGGCAAACAGATCAAGCTGAACGACGGTTTTGAGTTAAAGGTAACAGGGGTGTTCGAAGAAGCCCCACAAAATACGCATTTGCCATTGGGCATGGTAGTTTCTTATGCTACGTTAGGTAGTGATAATGACTGGACAAACAGCTGGGTATGGCCCGAATTCTACAATTATATAAAACTTCGACCTGGTACTGACCCAAAACTAATTGAATCACGATTTCCTGCATTTGCCCAGAAATATCTTAGTGATATTATGAATGAGCATGGTTTTGAGGCGAGATTCGCATTACAGCCAGTGAGGGACATTCATCTGAAGTCCGATCTGAAAAAAGAAATTTCCACCAATAATAGCGAAGCAACGCTCTATTTTTTAATGCTGGTCGCGGCATTCATTATCGCCATTGCCCTTATCAACTTTATCAACCTATCTACTGCCAAATCGATGGAGCGCGCAAAAGAGGTAGGGCTGAAAAAAGTCGTGGGAGCGAGTAAAAGGATGCTTGTTTGGCAATTTTTGTTCGAATCGTTGTTCATCAACTTCTTTGCGACGCTTTTGTCCGTTCTATTGGTTAGTCTGTGTATTCCATCTTTCAACGCATTGGTCGGATTGGAAGTCTTGAGTTTGGGAATGTGGGCCGAATGGGAGGTTTGGATGGCTATGCTGGTAATATTCATGGGCGGTGGAATCCTTGCCGGACTATATCCCGCCTTCGTCCTTTCTGGTTTTGTGCCCGTCGATGTGCTAAAAGGGAGCTTTGAGAAAACAGGAAAAGGGTTGGTGCTGAGAAAGGCGCTCGTGGTTACCCAATTTGCTATTTCGATTGCACTGATCGCAGGTACTTTCATTGTTTACAATCAGTACTCGTTTATGCAGAATCAGGATTTGGGTTTTGACGCCAACCACAATTTGGTGCTTCGTGCGCCAATCTACACCGATTCTACTATTCAAGGGAAAGTCGAAACATTTAAGAATGAATTAGAACAAAGTCCGAAAATCAACTCTGTCACCTTATCAAATGAAATCCCGGGGCGGGCCATTGAATGGGAAAATGGGGTAAGAAAGCCACAGGAAGGTAAGGAGTTGGCGGTAGGGAGCAAGTTTTTAAGTGTAGACAACGACTTTTTGACAACTTACGATATTCGATTGTTGGCCGGAAGGGACTTTGTCGAAGGTGATGCAACATTTTACTATGATGATGATGGCCCAGTACGGCAAGGACACAGGGCCATATTGAACAATTCGGCCGCAAAAATCTTGGGATTCAACAAACCAGAAATGGCGCTCAACCAAAAGATAGTGTACCAATTCGGCCCAATGGATCGTACCGCGGAAGTCATCGGAGTGGTAGAGGACCATCACCAGCAATCGTTACAACAAGCCTATAGCCCCATAATACTTCTGTATTTCGATGGCTACAACTACGCAAGTTATATAACCGTAAACATTGCTGGAAATGTACATGAACCGATGAATGAGATAAAGGCCAAATACAAGGAATTTTTTCCTGATGATCTATACAACCACTTCTTTGTAGATGAACATTTTAATCGACAATACGAGGCCGACATCAAATTCGGAAAGGTTTGTTTGCTCTTTTCCATTTTAGCCATATTAATTGCAGCCTTGGGACTATTCGGACTAGGTTCGTATATGGCCGTGCAGAAAACCAAGGAAATAAGCATTCGAAAAGTCTTGGGTGCGTCTGTTGGACAAGCGTTGGTAATCATTCCGAAAACACTGTTGAGTCTTGTTTTGATATCGGGAGCAATAGCCCTGCCTATTATTTATTTCATTACGAAAAAATGGTTGGAAGGTTATGCCTTTAAAATTGAGATGGGAATTTGGATGTTTGCAGTACCCCTGCTCATTGTAATGCTCGTGGCTTTGTTGTCCATCATCTCTCAATCCCTTAGAACTGCAATGGTAAATCCCGCAGATACCTTGCGAAGCGAATAGAAACAACGAATAGATCTTAAACTATGTTCAAAAACTATCTAAAAATCGCATGGAGAAACTTGTTGAAGGACAAGCAGCAGACATTAATCAATTTATTGGGTCTTACAATCGGTACAATAAGTTGCTTGACAATTCTTTTGTACGTCTTTGATCAAACAGGATATGATCAGCACCACGATAGGGCGGCATCTATTCATCGCGTGCGCATGATAACCGACGGTAGCGGAGCAAACACCGAAACAATCAATTCCGCCACTACAGGCCCCCCTATTGCCTTCGCCTTGAAAGAAGACTTTCCTGAAATAGAACAGGTAACCCGGGTGATCAACATTGATTTATTTAATGTTGATATGATAAAAGCTTCAGGGGCCGATGAAGGCTTGTACGAGCCCAGAGCCTATCTGGCGGATTCTACCTTCTTTCGGATTTTCAACTATCGTATGTTGGAAGGGAATTCGAAATCGCTGAACGAATCTAGCACCTTGGTACTTTCATCCACCCTGGCCAAAAAATTATTCGGAGATGAAAAAGCAATGGATAAGGTCGTGGAGATTTCGGGATTTAGTGGAGAACCCAATAAGTTGACTGTAAAGGGGGTTTTTGATGAGGATTCCGGAAAATCCCATTTGAACCCGAACTATATAATAAGCATGAATACCCCGGGTCTCGGAGCTTACGTAAGACAGGTTACCGATTATGTGACCAATACTTTTATTTATACCTATGTGAAATTAAAACCGGGCACAAGAGCAGATGGACTGCAACAAAAACTACCCGATTTTTTAAAATCACGGGCAGGGACACAATTGGAAGAAAGAGGTATCAAACGAACATTGTTGCTACAACCAGTAACCGATATCCACTTGTATTCAGCTGGAATAACTTCTCAAATAGATAAGGTCTCAAATATTCAATACCTGTATATGTTATCGATATTGGCATTGTTTATCCAGTTGATAGCCTGCGTCAATTTTATTAACCTGAGTACGGCCAGAGCCAATAAAAGAGGTAAGGAAATCGGTATTAGAAAGGTTGTAGGTGCCGATAAGGGATCGTTGATTTTTCAATTTTTAGGCGAATCCGTGCTATTATCTTTCTTTGCTGTTCTAGTAAGTGTTCCCATTACAATAGCACTGCTACCTTTTATCAATGAACTAGCGGATAGTAACCTGTCCTATGTCAATTTATTGGATGGCGGAATCATACTTTCGTTAATTATGCTGGGGGTTTTAACAGGCTTGCTTGCCGGTATCTACCCGGCCTTGGTACTGTCTTCGGTTAAAACGGCCTCGGTCTTAAAGAACGTAATTAACAAAGATTCAAAAAGTGGAAATTTACGTAGGGCGTTAGTGGTCTTTCAATTTGTACTGTCCATTGGTTTAATCAGTATCGTCATTATTATTTGGCAACAATTCAACTATACACAAGAAAAAAATCTAGGGTTTAAAAAGGAGAATTTGATTTCCTTGGAGATGAATACCGAAAGTGCCAGAACCAATTTCTATCCTTTAAAGTCACAGTACTTAAATATTACAGGCGTAAAATCCATAACCGGAAATTGGGTATCCCCATCCGAGGACATCAACTACGAATTGGACCTTTATCTTCCAGGGAAGAGTGCCGAAGAACATATTGAAGGCTATTTGAATTGGGTGGGCGAGGACTATACCGAAACTGCGGGGATTACCTTGCTCGATGGAAGGGGCTTAAGACAGACCGACAGTACGCAGGTTATTGTAAACGAATCTACTTTGAGAGCAATGGGTATTCCAAAGGATAGGGCCATAGGCTCTAAAATGGTATCGGCAACGGACGATGGCAATCTCGAATTTGAAATTGTTGGGGTTGTAAGCGATTTTCACTACGCATCTTTTAAAGAAGCGATAGCACCCTTGGTACTCCAAGGAATAGCCGCCCCACGTAGAATGTTGATTCGGTTGGAGGCCGGTCGCCTAGAGGAAATCCTAACAAGCATGCAACAGATATGGAAATCTACTGTGGTAAGTACCCCCTTTATGTATTCCTTTGTTGACAAAGGTGTAGAAAGGCGTTATGAAGAGGAAAAACGAATTGGGAAAATCGCCGCCTTTTTTACCATTCTTGCCATACTTATCGCTACCCTGGGTCTTTTTGGTCTAGTCTCATATACAGCGGAACAGAAGAAAAAGGAGATCGGTATTCGAAAAGTACTGGGCGCTAGCATTGGTTCTGTTGTTCAACTATTGACCAAAGATTTCATAAAGTTGGTTATAATAGCATTTGTTCTAGCAGTTCCCATTTCCTATTTACTCATGCAGCGGTGGTTGGAGAATTACACGTATAAAATTGATATTGAATGGTGGACATTTTTACTTGCAGGCAGCGGGGCCTTGGTCATTACGTTCCTGACTGTTGGTTTCCAATCAATAAAGTCGGCGACCATCAATCCAGTAGAAAGTATTCGAACAGAGTAGCTGTCTAAAACGGCAGATTTTCGGGTCTACTTTGGGATTTCAGGTAGTTTTTTCTTGGATGTCTCAACCCCGGTCTTTTTTGGTAGTCTCCAAAAACGTCCTTTTATGGGATTAAAATTCTCGAATAAATAATTAGATTTCTATCAATTTAACCAACTTTTTAAAGAAGAAATTCTTAATGAGTATTTGCTGAAGGTCAACCGTCGCATTTGGAATATGAAAGGTGCGCCATATTCGGTTTTTGTTTATCCCCCTGCGGTGGACAAGCGCTTACCTATTGAAACCCCATAAAAACCGGACAGGATTCGCGCGCATAGTTTTGTGGTAAGATTTGGGACATACTCAAATATATTTCCAAGAAATTCTACAACTAAATTGGCAAAAAAAATCAGAACCTTTTAAGGGTATCTCGTTTCTCATTTTTTATGTGCAATTTTGATAAACCTTGCCCCCAAAGTTTCCGTATTTTTTAGACTTATTCTTATCCCCTCCCTATCATACAGATTTAAACCTCTAAGCTCCAATTCTAGCGGTTAGCGAGTAAAATTTTTCCTATTTCATGGAGTCCTACTGTGGTTAGTGGGATAGGAGGTTAAAAATTATCTATGCTATTTTCTTAATACCATTATGGATAAGTACATGGCGGAATAGATTAAGCGAAAGTTATGCCGGCACATAATTGTCCATGATAATAAAAAAAATGAACAGATTTAATCTTTGTTGGTACAATTCATAGCTTAAAATAATCTATAATACCATTTCTAATGATTATTTTTGTAGGTAAATATTTTAATATGTTAGATATTTACCTACACAAAATCCTACAGATTAAGTTTATTCCAATCTTTTTCATTTGTTTCCTTTCAGCTTGTTCCGAGGAAAGTAAGATGCTCAAAGTGGCGTTAGAGTCTTCTGGAAAGAACAAAGGTGAACTAGAAAAAGTATTACAACACTACAGTGATCCCAACGATAGTTTGAAAAAAAGAGCAGCCGTTTTTTTAATTGAAAATATGCTTCACAAAAAATCCTTCAACAATATCTTGTTTAAGGATAAAATAGATTTTTTCAAGAAGATTGAATTTATTTGGAAAGACTCAACATTAACTAAATCTGCCAAAAACGAAAAATTTGATTCTTCATATGAATCCATGCAATTGGAGGATGCAATTTCTAACTTGGAGCTTCACGAGAATCTTCAAATCATAAAATCCAACTACTTAATAGAAAATATTGAACTTGCTTTTGAGGCTTGGAAGAAATTCCCGTGGTCTGAAGAAGTATCATTTGATAACTTCTGCAATTACGTATTGCCTTATAGGGTATTTGATGAACCCATTGGAAACTGGCGGAAGATTTTAATGAACAGGTATGAATGGGTTCTTGATTCTATAAAAAACCCGACCGACATGAGGGAAGCCACCATTCTCATTAACAAATCATTCAATAAAAGCATGGATTATTTTTCACACTTAAGAAAAATACCTAATGCTCTGGGTTTTGAAGAACTGGATTCTTTAAAGATAGGTAAATGTGACCATCTGGTAATAATGAATGTATACGCTTTAAGAGCAATGGGTATTCCGACGTCAGCGGAAGGTGCTATTTGGGCCAACCACCGTGCGGGTCACACCTGGTGTTCGATTCAAGAAAAAGAGAAACTTCTCTTTGCCTTCGACCCGTTATATCCTCCGGAAGTTTCTGATTCTTTATATCTGAATGGGGAATTCAATCAAATTCCTGAAAATAGCATATCTAAGATGAAAGCGGCAAAGGTTCATCGGAATACTTATAAAAACTACTATAAAAATATTCCTTCTTTGTCTGAAGATTTTAGCAATGCGGCTTCTATTTCATCAACAATAGGTATCAACCTTCTGGATGTGACCTCGGAATATGATATTCCATCAGCTAGGCTTAACTTGAAATTAGTTTCTGGGGAAAGTGATGACATTTTGTTTTTGAAGATATTCAATAAGGACCACTGGAAAAAAATAGTCTGGAGTGAAAAGGACCATAATGGTTCTTATAATTTCAACAATTTGGGTACTGGGATAGTTTATTTACCAACTTTTTTATATGATACCATTACAATCCCTCCTTTCATATTTAAAGAAGATGGCTCCCTACATTATTTAAAGCCGAATTTGAACTTGCTCAAACCTATCAAGCTTAAACGGAAGTATTTTACTAGAGCCTATGTTAACAATGCACTTAATAAAATGGTAGGGGGAATTTTTCAAGGTGCAAACCGTAAAGATTTCAGTGATGTTGAAAATTTGTTTGAAATACGTTCTACCCCTGAGCCTCGTACCAATGAGTATTCTTTTGTATCTAAGAATAAGTATCGTTATGTTCGATTTTTTTTGCCTGAAAACCTTTGTAGAGTTGCCGAAATGCGTTTCTATGGAAAATCCTATTTAAACAACAAAAAGTCGAATGTTGAACTTTTTGGAAAGTTGATAAGTAGCAAATTTAAAAAAAACAGTGGGCCTGATAGGATATGGGACAGTGATGTGCTGACATATTTTGTTGCCGATAAAAAAAAAGGCGGATGGGTTGGATTAGATTTAGGTGAAAGAAATCAAACCCATATTAATAGTGTCCGCTTCTACCCCCCTAGTGATGGTAATTCCATAGAAATAGGCGATTTATATGAGTTGTTCTATTGGTGCTTAGGGAATTGGAAGTCCTTGGGTCAAAAAATTGCAGAAGCTGAAGAGTTATTGTTTGAAAACTGTCCAGATAATGCCTTGTTGATTCTCAAAAACCATAGCAAAGGATCAGACGTAAGAATATTTACTTATGAAAATGACCAGCAAGTTTGGTGGTGACCGTTCAGTTTAAGTTCAACTTTTCCCGGTAGGCAATGCCGGTATACTCAAAGTTCACATATATGACATCAACTTATTGGTCAATATTTCCTTAACATCAGCGCACCTAAACGTTCCAAACTTCCTAACTAAGCCATGGCCATCTAGAAAATTCACAAATATCAAAAAAGCTCTTGTGCTTCTATATCATTATCGTTTGAACCTAAAGGTAATACCAACCGCTATCACCTTGACTGAGAAGAATCCATGAATGTAATTTGTGCGTTTTCGGTTCAAACAACAATGTTCCTAAAGGTTCATCAGGTCGTTCCTTTCTATAATATACCATAACAAAAGGTACAACCCTTTTGAGCGCGCTCTGAAATGGGCGATATATTTCATGTTGCTTGTAGAAACGCAAGGGTTTCGCATCCAAATTTTGGATTCCTACCTTTTTTATGGTGGCAGGAATAAAGGAAAAAATCGTATCGAAATTTTCCATATCATATAGGGTTCCCTTATGCTTCAACGTATCACTATCGACGTAGATATATTTTTTAAATAAGGTATCCTTGGAAATATCTGATTTATCCCTAGCGTTCACGTATTCCGCCAAACCCTTAAGATTTTTATAATATTCGACTTCGTGCGGCAACCAGTCTCTAAAATCCTCTTCTTGAGAAAAAAGATTTAAGATGCAAAAGAAGAAAAAGAATAATGTGTGAAATTTCATTTGCTTATCCATTTATGGGCATCCTGCGGATCTGCTAGGTGCATTTCCACCTGTAGTGTTAATAGTAACTCCGTTTCCACTGGACATGCCTCTAATATTCTCTCCAAGCTGACCAGGATTTTCACCACCTTGAAATACAACACCTGGATATGCTCCCCAAGCATCATCAATGTCCATTCCTGCTAAGTTACCTATTTCTCTTGCAAAATTAGTACAATTGTACAAATTTATGTCGTAGACAGAATCATAGTTTATGGCTGCATTCATAATTGTTTGAAGGGTGCTCCCTGAGACAGTTACCGAAATACTGACATCATAAGCGTCTCCGCCATTATTTCCCATTCTACTAGGACCATATAGCGATTTTGGACCATCTTTTTCAGGATAAAATCCAAAAACAGCACTCGTTGAGCCTTGATGTATCCCCACAAATGCATGACCAACGTTAGTACCATGACTTGGAGCTGAACTACCCTTTTTAGGTTGATCAGCGTATACAGTGATTACGGCATTTTGGCTTGTATTTAGACACTCGAAAAACTCTGTCATGTTTGCTATGGGAAAGTCAGGTCCTAAAACGTCCATTATGGCTTCCCCATCCCAATTGTTGTTAACATTGGTGACCGAATATCCCCCGGATGAAGTATAGGAATACGTATGATTATAATAACCCCCCGATCTATAAAAATTGTTTGTATAGTAGGATACAGTGGCCCAATTGACAGAGGAATAAGAATTCGCATTGTTTAGACTGTTTCTGTGAAATGTAACGGTCACTCCAGGAAGTGCCCAAGCACCAATATCGTAATCCCATGTCCAAGAAGTACCGTCTTCTGGCTCACTAAAAGAGGTCGTTGTGGGCAATAACCCACGAGGTTGGACGCTCACCGATTCAACCAGTTTTTTAACTTCAATGATATTCCCTTCAAGATTCAAAGCAACTTCTCGTACAAAACCTTCGAAGGGAGTACTCACATAAACAATTCCAGACGAGGGCGCATTATTGTCGAGTCGGATTTCCAATCGAAAAGTACTTTTTTGCGATTTGGACGTTAGAGATTTTATCCTCAAAGTCATTTCTGGAATACTTTCTGCATTTTCCCAGTCCCATACAATACTATTTTCTGTAATTACATTGGAGCGAGTGGACATTTCATTTTCGTACCAGTTTTTGACCTTTGAGATCTCTGAAGGGTCAACTTTGATACCGGATTTAACTTTTACAACATTAAAAGGATCGTCTTCAACTATTGCGTCCTTGGTACAGGAAAAAACAATGGAAAACAATAAGACAGGTAGAACTATGCGTTTTCTCATGAGAATTGATTTATTTTCTTACAAAATTAGAAAGATCTTCTTTAATTTCCAAGATTTTCGGATTATAATTCTTAACAGGCTGTTGCATTATTTCCAGTGCTGTTTTTTTCGCTAGGTGATAGTGTCCCATTTTCTTGTAGAAAAGGAAAAGATAGTACTTAGGAACAAAAAGATTTGGTACCACCTTAGTGGCAAACTCGTAATTTTGCAATGCCTTATCATTATCCTTGATTGCTTCGTAACAGATTCCTAGATACGTATAGACACTGCTTGAAGAAATCCGATTACTGCATAGTTGAAATGGCTCCATGGCGGTTTTCGTTTTATTGTTCTCGACCAATATAGCACCATAATGGAAAAGGAATTCTGGAAATCCCTCAAGCTTATTGTGAAGTTGATGCAATGATCTGATATACGACTTTGGAGAACTATTACTTATGACTTTCTGCCGCTCCCAATTTTTCAAGGCGTTTAAAGTCGTGATTTCTGTTAGGACCACGAAGAAAAGGAATATAAAAAATATGATATTCGCTATCTTGATGTAATTACTGGGCATTTTATATTTAACACTTTCTTTAAGAGAACAGCCTATTCCTATAAACCCAAAAAAGAGGAAGGACGACTCCATTTGGTCGAGAGGGTAGGAAAACAGTGAGAAAACAAAAAATGCGGCCAAAAGTGAAAGCAATGATAAATCGTGCCGTATTTTTCTTAGCAAGAAAAAAATTGCCAAGCAAAAAAACAAGAACCCTATAGCACCATATTCTATTATTATTTTCAAAGGCAGATTAAAGGAAAAATAATTATCTCCGGAAACCCACCGTTCTTCCTTGGTAGAACTTTCCTTTTCAAAGTACAACCCTTGATATTTATTATAGATTGCTCCAAATCTATTAGCACCTATACCAAGGATTGGATTGTCCTTGATGATTTCCGTTGATACTTTCCAAATCAGCAACCTTCCGCTTATGGACTCTTTTTTAAAAGTAAGGAAAAGTGAAATTGTTAAAGCCCCTGCCAAAAGCATATATTTCCATTTGACCTTGAGCAAAATGGGAATTCCTAAAACAATCATTAATAGGGCTGCTCGAGAAGTGGTAGCAAAAAGTATTAAAAAAAGAGGTAAAAGACTTAGAGACACTCCAGCCTTACTATAGGCGGAAACTTTCTTTTTTAAAAACGAGATACCTATTAGTATCCCAGTTGACATAAGAAATGCCAGCATGGAAGAGTTGGAAAAGTTTCCTTTAATCTTATTTGAATTTATTTCTGATAGACCATTTTCAAAGACCTTGCCCATATCTACCTGTCCTATAGAAATAAATGCCTGATAGAGGGCAATCGAGTAAATGGCCACGTAAAAGTTTCTTCTATCTGTGGTTGTCCTTAAGCGCCTCCCCAGTATGTAAGCTATTGAATACAAAAACAGCCACCGTGCATTGTACATGGCGTATTCCACATTAAAACCAATGAACAAAAAAATCATAGCATAAATGAACAGCAGAGCCAATATAATATCCACAAAATCAAAATTGATTGGTTTTTTTTTGGACAGAATTGCGAATAATAAGAGAATTGCTAGTATTGAGGAAAGAAGAATGTTGGCTCCAACTGAAGAACTAGTTTGTTTCCAGACATCATCATAGGAAGTTATCAGTACCAGGACAATAAAAACAGTCCCGGCAAGAATCCCAGCATTATTTACAATATGATGTTTGATTCCTAATCTCATGCTTAGTATCTATTACTTATAAGAAGAAATATTCTTTAGTCCATTTTGAATTAAATAATTATGTTCATCAAGCTGAATCATCAAGATACATGCTGAGGGCGATTTAAACAGAAATAAACACAAAACATATGGTAAAACATAAAATAGGGTTACACCCGTATTAAGTAAGAAATTTCTTTAAATTTAGTAAAATTATATGATGTAAATTTTCGCTCGACATTAAATTCGTTTAAATAGGAGCTTCGTGGCTCCCTATAATTTGATAGACTACTTAATAAATTTTTACATTTAGTTTTCTTATGAAAAAGAGTCAAGAAAAAATGATTTTAGGTGGTGTTTATGCAAGGAAAGGTAGAATGTTTACTGCCCATCCTGAGATATGAAGAAACAGAATATATTGGTGAATTAAAGAATTGACTAACAGTTTTTTGAATAAATCCTGCCTTATAGTATCTTTCTTTGGAACTGCTTAAATTGTCTTTCCTATTCATAATTTTTACATAGAAACTGATTTATTTGAAAGATGGTTCTCGGTAAACTTGCTTTTTCATGTGACAGTTAAAATCTAATGATCTCCTCCCATTAGTCCTATTTTCGGATAAGGCTACACTAGGATAATTTTAAGGTGTAATTTACCCTTACTTTGTTACAATAAATAATAAAATTTACCCTTACTTTGTTACAAATAATTGATATATTTACCCTTACTTTGTTACAGAATATATAAAAGGTGAATTTTAAAAGACACGCAACTACTTATTTGAATGACTGGAAAGTCAGTAAAAATAGGAAACCGCTCATTCTGAGAGGGGCAAGGCAGGTAGGAAAGACGACCCTGATCAAGGAATTTGCCAAAAATTACAAACACTATATTTTCTTGAATCTTGAAAAATCAGCCGATAGGACGGTTTTTGGAACCTACGATGATGCCGGAACCCTTGTGGAGGCCTTATTTCTATCCAATAATATCAGTCCGAAAGAACAAGGAAATACTTTACTTTTTATTGATGAAATACAGGAATTGCCCAAAGCCATTCAATCGTTACGCTATTTTTTTGAGGAAATTCCCGATTTAAATGTTATAGCAGCAGGATCCTTATTGGAATTTACGATGAAAGATGTAGATAGTTTCCCTGTCGGGCGTATAGAATATTTGTATCTCTATCCCTTAAATTTCCAGGAGTATCTAGAAGCCATTCAACATACCGCGGCCTTAGGGCAATTGAATACTATTCCGGTCAAACCAGTGGCACATAGAACCTTATTGAACTTATTCCATAGATATGCCATTATTGGGGGTATGCCAGAGGTCGTGAAAACGGATATTGAAAACAACAATTTGGCCGAACTGCCCAAGGTATATGAAAGTATATGGGGTACTTACAAGAATGATGTCGAAAAATATGCGTCAGGTACAAGTGAAAGACGCGTTATCAAACATATTATGGATACAGCACATCTTTCCCTAGATCAACGCATCAAATTTCAAAATTTCGGAAACTCCAACTATAGGTCAAGAGAAGTAGGGGAGGCCATGCGTAATTTAGACGCAGCGAAAATCATACAACTTATTTATCCTACTACGGATATCGAACCGCCTATCAAACCGGATATCAAAAAATCACCGAGGCTACAGTTTTTAGATACTGGCTTAATAAACTACACTTTGGAAATACAAGCCCAGCTATTAGGCATGGAAGATTTGAGCAATGCTTTTAAAGGTGCGATTATACCACACCTGATAACCCAAGAGATCATCTCATTAAATACGATAACTAATACCAAGCCTAATTTCTGGGTACGGGAAAAGAAGCAATCATCATCCGAAGTGGATTTAGTCTACTCCTACGGGGATAAAGTAATTCCTATTGAAATTAAATCAGGTGCGACCGGAACCTTAAAATCGTTACATCAGTTTATGGAAAGAACGGACCATCCGTATGCCTTAAGAATTTACGAGGGAGAGTTCAATGTGCAGAATTCAACCACGGTAGATGGGACACCTTTTTTGTTAATGAACTTGCCTTATTATTTGGGGACGCAACTCCCAAAGTATATAGATTACTTTGTTAGCAATTATTCGTTGAAATAGATTTAGCGAAACGAGTTACTAAACGAAAAGCGGGCTATTTGCAGTTAAATGAATCCAAGTGTAATTATATGAAAATATTCCTTATTTTTAGGTTGTAAACAGCACAAAGTAAGTACGTTCTTTTGCTACTTTTTTTGTCAAGTGTCCATATCGGGATTTGATTTTAATAAGTGCGATTAAAATACTGAAAATCAATTATTTGTAACGAAAGGTGGCATGCTGCCACCCCGACGAACCGCCTTTCAAGGCGTACCAAAACCCTGCTAATCGTATGATTTGCAGGGTTTTTCATTTTCTCTGTATTCATTTGAATCGTTTTGAAACCATCCTTTTGGTGTGCAATTCGGTGTACAAAGCGGTACACAATTTGTTGTAAATTTAAATAGCATTTAGCCCATTTAGATGTAGTCTTTAAACAAAAAATGTTTAACTAAAAAGACTTACAACATGCGTACGGACAGTACATTAGGAGTAATCTTCTTCACTCGCAAGAAAAGGAACGACCCCGAAAAACTGGATATCTACGTCCGGATTACGGTCAACAAGAAACGCGCGGAATTCAGCATAAAACGTGACATTGCGGTGTGCAATTGGGACATTTTCAGGTGTAGGGCCAAAGAAATTGACCAAAACTTGATTTTATTAAATACCTATTTGGATGACGTATACGCCGAAGTTCTCAACGCCCACAAGCAATTAAACTCCGAAAGAAAGCTGATTACAGCCAAGGCAATTAAGTTAAGGTACTTCGGGGAGGACGAAGAACGCATGACTTTAATGAAGGCGGTTGAATACCACAATAACAACATCAATAATTCACTCAAGCCAGGCACGCTTAAGAATTACTTTTCTACTGAAAAATATTTAAAGCAATTTCTGCAAGAGCGTTTAAAGACCGATGATATTTATTTGATTCAATTGAATTATAAATTCATCGTCAACTTCGAACACTATATTAGAACCTATAAGCCTATTAAAGCACGAAAGACCTGTTCAAATAACGGTGTGATGAAGCACCTTGAGAGGCTGATGAAAATCACTAATCTCGCACTCAAAATGGAATGGTTGGAAAAAGACCCTTTTAGAAATTTCAAACTTAATTACATAAGAAATGAGCGAGACTATCTAACAGAAAGGGAGCTTGATTTGATAGAAAATACTTCTTTTATGACCCTGGGCTTGAAACGGGTCAAAGATATATTCTTGTTCAGTTGTTATACTGGTCTTTCCTATATTGATATCAGGGAATTGCATCCCACTCAGATTCTGGTGGGAATCGATGGAAATAAATGGATACATACAAAAAGGGCAAAAACCAATGAACCGGTCAAAATTCCACTTCTATCAAGAGCAAAAGAAATTCTAGATAAGTACGAGAAGGAAAAGGAATTAACTGGCAACCTTCTTCCCGTTTATAGTAATCAAAAGACCAACAAGAATTTAAAGGAGATTGCCAAAGTTTGTGGTATTCATAAAAACATAACCTTTCATGTGGCTCGCCATACTTTCGCAACAACCATAACACTGTCCAATGGAGTTCCGATTGAAACCGTTTCAAAACTTTTAGGCCACACCAAACTATCAACCACTCAAATTTACGCCAGGGTATTGCAGAAGAAGGTAGGGGAGGACATGCAAAATCTGATGAATCTTTTTGAAGCAAAAAAGAGACAAAGAAGCGAAGCCCCCAAATCGCACCATAACTGACCTTGCACGAGGTTCCTGTCCGATTTTTGTAGCGTTCGGAAAGATAAGGGTCAAGCAAAAATCGGATAGGGTGCAATCGCGAAAGAGTACGTGGCATTGTCGAAATGGAATAACTCTGCGAGTTATTTCCAGTCCGACAAGCGATACATCATTTGGACAAGTACTGACAACCAAATCCTTAAACATCCTTTAAGGGATGTTCAACGATTTTCCCCTTTCGCCTAAATATTCTCAAAATTCTACCCTTAACAATCTTAAAGTTTTTGGTTTCTGGACTTCTCCTGAAGAGGGCTTTTACCTTTTAGTAAAAGTGTATTCTTTTTTGAAGTGCAGCGGAAAAAAGGGAATAGCAAGAGGGTGATGCGCTAAAGCGACATCACATTGGTTTTCGGATTTTCAAATACTTGAAAATCAGTAGTTTGAATCCTTTTTAGGCCAAATAAATTTACAGTATAAAAATTTGATTTACTGTAAATGGCTTCGGAAGCCATGAAAACACTAAAAAGTTTGACGCAAAAAAGTAAAATCATGGAGAAAAAACAGAAAAACAAATACGAATATTCGGCTATCAGTATCAAGGCCGATGTGGCAGTAAGGTTTCGAAGGTACAGCAAGCAGTTTTCAAAGTCGAACAGCGAGGTATTACATCGGATGCTATTCTTTCTTCAATGGAACGGTCTAGACCCATTTGGAGCGAGTGTTGAAAAAATAGTTTCCGAAATCCAGAAGAACCGGAAGCAAATCGAGTACCTCATTTCCATTATCAAGAACATGGAAAAGCTACATATTAGGCCTACTCATGAAATGGTAAAGATTTTGTTCGAGGCCTATTGCAAGAACAAAAAAGATATCAAAAAAGAGAGCAGGTTTCTACCCCAACCAATCATCGAAGTAGCTAGAGAAAATTATTCAAGATTAAAACATGAACGATTGGAAAGAGATTTCAAAGAGTACAAAAAAGAATGCAACAAACTATTGGAAAAAATTGAAGTTACAGAACCCACCTTTGGAAAACCATACCTGAAGGTAAATCTCTCCCAAGGAGAATATGAACAGCTTAGAAGACAATTAAACATGAATTAGTTATGTATATAACCATTTCACCACAAAAAATGGGAAGTACCTATACTTCAAGTGTTGGAGCTTATGTCGAATATCTTGAAAAGGAAGATTTGGGGAAACTCCCAGATCTACGGGAACATTTCTTTGACCAATACAATGATAATATGTCTTCCGAAAAGGTCATTTCCGAAATCGATGGCAATACTGCTAAATTGAGAAAACGAGATTCAAAATTTTATTCGCTGGTCGTAAGTCCTAGTCAGCGCGAATTAAAGGCTATCAACAATGACCCTTGCCATCTAAGAAAATATGTTAGGGAACTAATGAAAGACTATGCTGACTCCTTTTATCGAAACCAACAGGTTACCGTGGACAGCATTAAGTATTATGCCAAGATAGAACATCAACGCACTTTTAGGGGTTTTGAAAAACATGTCATAGAGAATGCCCCATACCGAAAAGAGATTGCAAAACTAAGAAACGACATTCGAAAAGTGGAACGTGGCGAAATCAAGGGAAATGTAAAAAAGTTGGAAAAGAAAATCGAAAAACTCTATTATCAAGCACCTCATAAACAGAACGGAAAAATGATAGTAGCTGGAATGCAAAAAGAGGGCTTTCAGACACATGTACATATCATCATCAGCCGAAAGGATGTAAATAATACCTATACGCTATCTCCCTTGGCCAAACATAAAGCCTCCGAAGTAATATTGAATGGCAAACCTACAAAACGGGGATTTGATAGGGACAAATTTTATGAAGCCTCGGAAAAGACCTTTGACCGAGTGGCGGGCTATGAGCGAAATTATATTGAAACATATAGTGCAAAAAAGGATTATGTCAAGAATCCGGGGAAGTTTTATGCTAGTCTAGTTGGATTGCCAATCAGAGAAAAAGATATTGCTTTTAAATTGCTCCGTAACACAGGGATGAAAATTCCAAATATTCCCGTGAACCAACATCAGGTAGCGATGAAAATTATTAAGAGCTTGCAGAAGGGGATAGGGCGAGCTGTTCGGTCTAGTGGAATTGATATTGGTTACTGATATATTTTTTGAGGGAGCAAAAGTGTCCCGTAAAAGGTTGATTAACGAGAATACTTAAAGAGACCAGGAATGGCACTTTTAAAGCAATGGCTTTTCTCCCTTTTGAAACTGTTCCATTAATCTGCCGTTTTAAAGCACTAGATATTTCTTCATCATCAAAATTCCAAAATATTGACAAGAGCATAAGTTTCGGCTCAATATTATTTATATATTTGTATAACATACAATGTATAACTAATGGCTAACAAAGGACTCGGTGAATTTGAGGAATTGGTACTTCTTGCAGTCTGTATCCTTGACGGAGAAGGATATGGCATCTCGGTAAAGAAGGAAGTCGAAAGACATTCAGGGCGTTCCATTCTATTGGGAGCGGTTCATATTACCCTTTACCGCCTTCAGGATAAAGGGCTTTTACAGTCCAAAATAGGGGGCAGTACAGTGAAAAGAGGTGGCCGGAGCAAACGGTTCTTTAAAATTACCGACTCGGGTCTGAAACATTTGAAGGCCGCACAGGAAGTGCGCCAAAAGATGTGGGAACTCATTCCACAATTGAAATTTAATATGTAGTGCGCCAAAAAGAAGAAAACAATACGCCCGCGCTTGCCAATTGGCTTGCCTCTAAATTCCTTAAGAAAACACAGCACGAGGAATTTCTGGGCGACCTAGAGGAAATATATCGGGAAAGGGTATCCCGGAACGGAAAATTTTATGCCCGCATGAAATACTGGTTGGATATGTTCCATATCCTCATTGGATTCAGTGTTCTTAACCCTTTTAAAACAGACTCGGCCATGTACGGACATTATTTGATTATCGCCAAACGTAACTTATGGAGAAACAAGGTGTATTCCGCGATAAACATTTTCGGGCTGGCGACAGGAATGGGTATCTGTTTATTGATTTGCCAGTACGTCTATTTCGAGTCCGGTTATGACAAATTTCACCGGAATTTTGAAAATATCTTTCGTGTGCTCATCCACGAGAACAGGAATGGGACGGACCAAGGTACTTCCCCTTACGCGACCTACATGTTTGGGGAGGCGGCAAAAGATGAAATTCCTGAAATCGAAGATTTCGTAAGGGTGCTCAAGGCCAACGAATCGGCCGTTGTGAGCCATCCCAGGTCTGGCAGGCCTGTTAACGAAAACGCCTCCAACTTTTTATTCGCCGATGAATCCTTTCTAGAAGTATTCGACTTTCCATTAAAAAGTGGCGCCAAGGAATCCGCCCTGAACGGAATGGGCAGTATCGTAATTACCCAAAAAACATCGGAAAAGTATTTTGGTTCCGATGACCCCATCGGTAGTACATTGGAGATAAACGGAGGAAATTTGCCTGGAAACTACATCGTTACGGGCGTACTGAAAGAACTTCCCCTGAACAGTCAATTTCAATTTGATTTTCTGTTGCCTTTGGAAAATTTTTGGAAAAATGGCAACGGGGGTTCGGTAAATAGATATGGTGGATGGATCCGTGAAATGTTCGCTACCTATTTTACAATTTCAGAATCGGGAGATGTTCCTTTGATAAGCTCAAAGTTGGACGAACTCTTCTTGAAGTACAGGGGACGGGAAAACGCCGATCAACAGGTCGTTGAAAAGACAAGGTTGCAGCCCATTGGTGACGTCCATTTAAAATCGGAATCCTATGCTAGCATAGACTTTGTGTCCAACAAAGGTAGCCTAAAGGATGTCCGGATTTTTTCTTTGGTCGCATTCTTTGTCCTTTTTATCGCCTGGGTGAACTATATCAACCTTTCAACGGCACGCTCCATGCAAAGGGCAAGGGAAGTAGGCGTCCGAAAATCCATCGGTGCGTTCAGGCGACAGTTGATAGGGCAGTTCCTTGTCGAATCCACTCTTATAAATATCGTTGCGGCTTTTCTGGCTATAGGTATAGCGTTTTTGGCATTGCCATTATTGGGCCGGATAGTAGGAAAGGAACTTCAATTGAGCCTGCTCTGGATTCCTATGTTCTGGGGGATTTTTTTTGCCATTGTCCTTATCGGTTCCTTTCTTTCCGGCCTATACCCAGCTTTTATTCTTTCTGGATTTAAGCCTATTAGCATGCTTGGTACCGCCAAAACGGTCCAGGCCGGTAACACTACTTTAAGAAAAGGACTTATTACATTTCAGTTTTTGACCTCCCTTATCCTTATTTCGGGCACGTATTTGGTCTACAAACAGATTACGTACATGAAAAATCAGGAACTTGGCATGAACATCGAAAAAGTGCTGGTCCTTAAAGGGCCTAAGATAATCAAAGATTCCCCCAAGGTAATCGATGGCACGGACATGAATCAAATCAGGGCCTTCAATGAATTTAGCCGATCGACTTTTCGAACCTTTAGGGACGAAGTTTCCACGGACAGATCGATTTCCAAAGTAGCCGGATCCTATAGCTTGCCTGGAAGGGTGGATTTCATTCCGATTTCCGACAATCGAAAATTGGGCCTTCCCGAAAGTGCGGGTCGATATGGAAGGTTGGCCTTCGCCTCTCTGGACTTTTTGGAAACCTTTGGATTTGAACTTATGGCCGGAAGTACATTTACAAAGGAAATGTCGGAGGAAGAGTATGTGATAATCAATGAAGAGGCGGTAAGGAGTTTCGGGTTCGGTTCTGCCAGGGATGCCGTAGGGGAAAAACTGATTTCAGGTGGAATTCCCGTAACCGTTATCGGGGTTGTCAAGGATTTCCATTGGGAATCCCTAAGGGAACCGGATGCCCCGTATATATTCTCGTTTACCGACTCCACGCCTCCTTATATATCTTTTAGGATGGACCTTTCCGATATCCATGCATCTCTTGAACATATCGAGCGCGTCTATGATTTGTTCTATCCCGGCAATCCCTTTGATTATTTTTTCCTTGAGGAGGATTTCAACAGACAATATCAGGCGGATGTACGTTTCGGAAACCTGTTCTTGGCTTTCACGATTTTGGGTATCCTTATTGCCTGTATCGGACTTTTCGCACTGGTTTCCTATTCGGCAACACTCAGGATGAAGGAAATAGGCGTTAGGAAGGTCCTGGGGGCAGGCACCGGAAACCTTATGATGTTGTTGTCCAAGGAATATTTGGTCCTGCTCCTATGGGCCACTGTGCTGGCAATTCCCATAATTCTATATACCAGTAAGGAATGGCTGGAGGGTTATGCATTTAGGACAAGTATCGGTTTTGACCTGCTCCTGATCCCTGCATCCATTTTATTGGTCATTTCGATTGTCACGGTCAGTCGCCAAACTTATTCCGCAGCTACATTAAACCCTGTCAAGGCCTTGAAAATGGATACATAGTGGAAAACAAAAAAAACGGAACACCGACCTTGGCCAATTGGCTTGCCTCGAAATTCCTTAAGAAAACACAGCACGAGGAATTTCTGGGCGACCTAGAGGAAATATATCGGGAAAGGGTATCCCGAAACGGAAAACTTTATGCCCGCATGAAATACTGGTTGGATATGTTGCATATCCTCATTGGATTCAGTGTTCTTAACCCTTTTAAAACAGACTCGGCCATGTACGGACATTATTTGATTATCGCCAAACGCAACTTATGGAGAAACAAGGTCTATTCATTGATCAACATTCTAAGCCTGGGCATTGGTATAGGCGTATGTCTATTGATCGCGGCCTATGTTTATTTCGAACTAAGCTATGACAGGTTCCACGATAACCTTGACAACACGTATCGGGTAATCGTGGAGCAGACCAAGGACAGTGGCGAAAAGGGTTCAAGTCCGTATACCGCATATGCATTTGCAGAGACCGCAAAGGCCGAGATACCCGAAATAGAATCGTTCACAAGGGTCTTTCAGGCCGATGAGAGTGCGATTGTCACAGACCCGGAATCCGAAAAGACCATCAACCAGGAGGCGGCCAGTTTTCTTTATGCGGACGGGAACTTTCTGGAGCGGTTCGATTTCCCGTTGAAGACAGGTACACAGGAGTCGGTCCTGAGCGGGTTGTACGATATCGTGATCACCGAGGAAATCGCCGAAAAGTACTTTGGCCAAAGAAACCCCGTCGGGAAAGATCTAAGGATTGACGGGGGCAATTCCTCAGGGACCTATACCATTACCGGCGTTCTGGAAAAGTTGCCCTTGAACAGCCATTTGAAATTCGGTTTTTTGCTGCCGATCGAGAATTTTTGGAAGCAGGGCAACGGTGGTTCCGTTAACCGGTACGGGGGATGGGAACGCCAATGGTACGGGACTTATTTAACCTTGGGCAGCACCGCCGAGCCGGCAACCGTAAGCAAAAAACTGGACGGGCTGCTACTGAAATACGAAGGTCAAGTGCTCTCCGAGAACAGGGGCGTTGAAAAAACGACTTTACAGAACTTGGGCGATATCCATTTAAGGTCCGATAAATATACGGTTCCCGATTACGCGGCGAACAAGGGCAACCTGCTCAACGTCCGGATTTTTACCATAATCGCTTTCTTTATTCTTTTTACGGCGTGGTTCAATTACATTAATCTTTCCACTGCCCGGTCGATGCATAGGGCAAAAGAGGTCGGTATTAGAAAATCCATCGGTGCCCGTAAAAAACAGTTGGTCCGCCAGTTCCTCATGGAATCGCTATTGGTCAACATAATAGCGGCCTTGTTTGCTTTGGGCCTGGCCTTGTCTGCCTTGCCCTTTTTAAGTTCTATTATAGGCAAGGAACTGGATTATGGTCTTTTCCAAATCCCATCTTTCTGGATTTTCTTTTTGGCCGTAACCATCTTGGGTTCGCTGCTTTCGGGACTGTATCCGGCATTCGTATTGTCTTCCTTTAGACCTATTGGTGCACTCGCGGGAGGCAAGATAGCGTCTTTGGGAAACCTTAGTCTGCGCAAGGGGCTCATCGCCTTCCAATTCGTTACATCCCTATTATTGATCGCCGGAACCTTCTTGGTATACAAACAGGTCACCTTCATGAAAAACCAAGAGCTTGGGATGGACATGGAAAGAGTCGTGGTCCTGAAAGGCCCTACGATCATTTCGGATATGCCCGAGGTTACGGATGGTACGAATATGGAACAGATAAGGGAGGCGCAGGCATTCACCAAAACTATTTTCGATTCTTTCAAGGACGAGATCATTGCCCATAGTTCGATTTCCGCTGTTACCGGATCCCGTGCCATACCGGGGATGTCAAAGAATATCTCAAGACAGGATATCCGGAAAATGGGCGAACCTGAAAGTGTCGGCAAGTATGGTAGGTCTTTTCCTATCGGATCGGGGTTTATAGAAACCTATGGCTTGGAGCTATTGGCAGGAAAGTCCTTAAGCGAGGATATGGCAAAGGATGAATACGTCATTGTCAATGAGGAAGCACTTAAAGCTTATGGTCTGGGCTCTCCACAGGATGCTTTACAGGAAAAAATAATGATCGGTTCAAAACCAAGGACCATAGCAGGCGTAGTCAAGAATTTTCATTGGCAATCCCTACGCGACAAACACACTCCGTACGTTCTTCGTTCGGGCGGGGGAATAAATGTCTTTATTTCCGCAAAGATCAATACGTCCGACATTGAGGGATCGTTGGCCCATATCCAGAAAGTCTACGATTCTTTCTACCCTGGTAACCCTCTGGACTATTTCTTTATGGACGATGCCTTTAATCGGCAATATCTGGAGGACATACAGTTCGGAAACCTTTTCCTGGGATTTTCGCTATTGGCCATCCTTATTGCCTGTATCGGGCTTTTTGCACTTGTTTCCTACTCGGCGAACCTGAAGACAAAGGAAGTCGGCATCCGGAAGGTACTTGGTGCAAGCACGGGCAATTTGATGCTCCTGCTGTCCAAGGAGTATCTTGTAGTACTCGGTATTGCCGTGGCATTCTCAATTCCCGCTATCCTCTATTTCGGTAAATCGTGGCTGGACAATTATGCCTTCAGGACCGAGCTGGGAATGGATTTAGTCATTGTACCGGCAACGGTGCTCTTGCTGATATCCGTTTTAACGGTAAGCCGACAAACGTATTCCACCGCAACTTCCAATCCTGTTGACGCTTTGAGGCCCGAGTAGTCCATAAAAGGCCTCTTGGCTTTTCTCCAGTATTTTTTTAACAGTCCTGTAAAATCAACCTTTCCTGGGCATCTACTCATTCCCACAAAAAAGTTCAATTAAATCGCCCTTTAAAAAATGTAAATCTACCGAGAAGTGAGTTATGTAAACAGGATATAATCAATGAGGATATATTCCTAAATTATTTAATAACTAAATTCTCATGTTGTACGACGTACAAAAAAATCAAATGATTATTAATGAAGTATAAAGCAATTTTTATTGATGTTGACGGAACGCTTCTAACAGATGAACTAATTATTTCGTCAGGAACAAAAGAAGTATTAGGTAAATTAAATAAGCAGGGCATACTAATCTCTATTGTTACCGCAAGACCTCCTGGGGCTTCTTTGCCGTACTATAATGAATTAGGCGTTACCGAAAATCCTATTATTTGCTTTAATGGAGCCTTGATTATGCAAAATAATATGGTATTACATGAAGAAGTTATCGGTGCAATGGAGATTATGCAAATAATCAATGAGGTCAAAAATTTTAATATCAACATTAGTTTATATAAACATCATGATTGGTACACAAACCAAATTGATTATTGGATTAAACAAGAGGTTCAAATCACCCACGCCAAAGTAACTAAAATTGATTTTGATTTGCTTATCTCTTCTAACTTTTATGCCAATAAATTACTCCTTATGGGGCAACCATTTGAAATAAGTAATGTAGAAACCCACTTGAAGAATATTGGCTTTGATTATTTAAATATTCACAAATCAAAACCGACTTATTTAGAAATAATGAATAATAGTGCCTCAAAAAGTCGAGGCATCGAAGGGATTATTAAGGTATTGGATATTACAGCAGATGAAATCATTACAATTGGGGATAACTTCAATGATATTGATATGTTTTTGTTGGCAAGGACCAGTATTGCAATGGGTAATGCACCTGAAGAGGTTAAGAAATATGCCACAATAGTTACGGACAACAATAACTCTGACGGAATAAGAAAAGCATTAAATAATCTGATAAAAAAGTAAATACGCCATACAACAAGGGCTATGGTAAAGCTGTCTTGTTGGTTAAGAGAAAGAACAATTCTTATTTTTACTAAAGCTCGATTTTACGGTTCGAAATTTGCCGAATTTCAACCCACCAGAAATCATAGGGATTACCGTTGGAGGCCATTCAGTTAAATCTTATATTTTTAAAATCTCGGATAAGGAAGAATTGCAGAAACTATGGTTGAAGAGCTCTTTCTGAGTATGGGATTTAACGTTTTCAGACATGGGATAGGTTTTATTCCCGATCGTCATTTCACCACTTGTGTAAGTTTCCTTACCATGTGCAATGGTGCTTTGCGAAATCAATTGATCGGCTATATGGTCCTTCATGCTGCAAACTCCTTGGTGAAAATATCTTTTCCCCATATTGGCAAGGGGATAAACATGGACAATAGCTTAATTGATCTGTAGGACTCCCATAGGGATTAATTCTAGTACTTTCAATTTTCAAATACCTGCTTCTTGAAAACATGGATACCTGTCTACATTTCGAAATCCATAATTTTTTTTTAAATTTATTGCCAACTCTTCATTGACCCAATGTTAAGAATATCGAATACTCAAGAATTGCTACGTAGAATCGCTTTGGACGATATCGATGCGTTTGAGGAAATCTATAAGACCTATTCCGGCAAAATGTTGGTATATGGCCTCAATGTTCTAAAAAAGCGTGAGATAATTGAGGATATCGTTCAGAACATTTTTACGGACCTTTGGGTAAAGCGTAGGGATGTAAATATATCCAATTTGCAGTCCTATTTATTCAGGGCGGTGAAGTATCAGATTTTTAACCACCTTAGAAGTAATAAACTCTCCCAGGAAGACCTTACCCGATTTAACATCATTGACCTTTCCATGAATATATCACGTGATTTGGAATACTCCGAGTTGGAAGAAATCATACAGGATTGTGTGGGCAAACTTCCCGGTCGATGTCAACAGATTTTTGTCTTAAGTAGATATCAACATAAATCGAACAAGGAGATTGCAACTGCCTTGGATATTTCTATGCAGGCAGTAAAGAATCAGATTTCGAAGGCAATCGGAATTATTCGATACAGCCTACAACAGGAAGAATTGATTATACCTGTACTACTTCTAAACTTCCCTTTTTTGAGCTAAATACGGCGATAATTATCCACTATAACTGGAAGAGGTCAAATGTGATATTAAATTTTGGCGACCACTTGGTAATAGATCGAATATAAGCCGATAACCCTTTGTACGATTTTTTTTAGCCCTAACGTGTACCATTTTGCAAATTTGGTTACTTAATACTACATAGGGGTTTCTTTTTAATCAATTTTACAAAAGGGATTTAATGGACAACAAGGAGATCAAAGCGCTTTTAGACAAGTACATCAGAAATGAATGCACCGATGAGGAAATAGCATTGCTCGAAAAATTTTTGGAGTCGTATCAGAAGAAAGAATCGAATTATGATGCCGATAAGCTGGAAACTCTGGAGGTTTCAAAAGACAAGGTTTGGAACAGGGTAAGGTCCGGTATCGAAAAGGAGGAGAGACATACACCCGTTTTCCCCCTATTGAAATATGCTGCGGCAATTGTGCTTTTTATAAGTTCGGCCCTCTATTTTTTCTATAGTACGAATGAAGTGGATAATAATAGAGAAGTTTTGCAAATAGAAGAAAACGCAGTTGTTCTGAAAATCGGGGACCATACCGGACAAAAGCTGAACATTTTGGGGAAACAACCTGTAAAAAACAAAAATGGAAAAATCATAGCTACACAAAGCGGCACGCGATTGGTGTATAATTCATCAGAAGATGTTTCCGAACCGACATATAATGAAATAATGGTGCCCTATGGAAAAAAGTTTCAATTGGAACTTTCGGACGGTACCGTGGTACATCTAAATTCCGGAACATCCCTGCGATTTCCCGAACAGTTTATTGAAGGAAGCGAAAGGGAAGTCTTTCTTGACGGCGAAGCCTATTTTGAAGTGACCAAGCGTAAACAACAACCCTTTTTTGTTCATGCAGGTGATATGAAAGTTGCCGTATTGGGCACCCGGTTCGTTGCCAATTCCTATGAGGGCAATAAAAACTATACGGTGCTGATGGAAGGTAGCGTCTCCATAAGCGATAAAACAACAAGGACCAAACCACAACTGATGATTCCCGGGCAAAAGGCCGTGTTTTTGGAAAACGAAATTGGTATCAGCGAGGTAAATGCCAATGATTACATACGATGGTTACAAGGAGAGTTATCTTTCAACAATCAGCCCTTTCCTGAAATAATCCAGAAAATAGAGCGCAAGTATAACGTCACCATTAAAAACGAATATGGGCGGTTGAACGACCTCAAGTTCAGGGGTAGGTTCAATGACGAAACCATTTTGGACCTTATGGATGTTTTTAAGGAGACCGCAGGATTCGAATATAAAATTGAAGCCAATGAAATAATAATCACAGCACCTTAATACCAAAAAAATCAGAGGTACGCGGCAACGTACCTCTGATATAAATTGATTTCGAAAGTCAACACAATTAACTAATCAAAATCCTTTAAAATTATGGAAAAAAACACTTTGTTTTTCAGATTCCTGAGAAACATCTTCAAAAAAAATCTAAAAATGAAGCTTTCGGTTCTGTTCTTTACACTGGCGCTATTTCATGTACATGCCGGTTCGTATGCCCAGAACAAGAAGCTGACCCTATCGATGCAAAATACCTCTGTCGAAAGCATTTTGATCAAAATAGAGTCCGAGAGCAAATTCAGGTTTTTCTATATCACATCGGAGGTCGATGTAGCCAGGGAGACTTCCATTGATGTACGGGATACCTCGATTGCCGATATATTGGAGTTGTTGTTTCCTAATGGTTCCGTGGACTATTCCGTGAAAAAAAAGCAGATAATCCTCAAACCCGGAAAGGGCCCCGATCCGGTACCCGGCGATACGGATATTCAAATTTCCGAAACAACCGATGTTCAGGGAATAACGGTAAGCGGTACGGTGACCGATAACAATGGAATGCCTATTGGGGGGGTCAATATCCTGGAAAGGAATACCAATAATGGGGTGGCCTCTGATTTTGATGGAAACTACACTATTACCGTTGAAAACAGTGAGTCGATTTTGGTTTTCAGCTACTTAGGGTTTGATACCAAGGAAATTCCGGTCGGGGAACAGCAAGTTATTGATGTGGCAATGGAGGAAAATAACCAAGGACTCGAAGAAGTAGTAGTCATTGGATATGGTTCTAGAAAGAAAAAAGATATTACAGGTGCTATTTCTACAATAGACTCCGATGATTTTGCCGATCAGGTAAATTCAAGTGCTGAATTCGCAATTCAAGGAAAGTTGCCAGGGGTTTTCATATCTAACCCAGGCTCCAATCCTAATAGCCGACCCGATGTTCGGATCCGAGGGGTATCAACCTTAGGGTTCAATGACCCGCTATACGTTATAGACGGGGTTCCTGTTATAGAAGGGGGTGCTGCGTCCACCAACGATCGCGATCAGGATAATCGGGGAGGAGTAAATATTCTAAACCTTATAAATCCGAACGACATCGAATCCATCTCAGTTCTAAAAGATGCTTCTGCCACGGCAATTTACGGGGTTAGGGCTTCCAACGGGGTTATCCTAATCGAAACAAAACGAGGCAGGTCTGGTAAAACCAACATCAATTTCACACAGCGGTACGGTATTTCACAATTAAATAAGCGGTACAACACCTTGAACACGCAGCAATATGCTGCTATTGCCAACCAGGCGTGGGACAATAGTATATCCGAATCTAGGGACGATGAAGACTTCGGGATACTGTTTGACCCAGCGTCTGCAGAATATTTGGGAGACAGCCCCACCTTTGATTGGCTTGAAAGAGGGCTGCGTAATACTGCAGTATTACAAGAATACAATGTGTCCGTAACTGGTGGATCTGAAAAAAGTAATTTCGCTTTTAGTGCAGGTTATGCCGGTCAAGAAGATGTGCTTTTTGACACCTCTTTCAAAAGGTACTCCATGAGTATTAATTCGGATCACAAAATAACCGATTGGTTGACCATTGGTGAATCTTATCGATTGGCAATTACCGAAAGTCCTGATGAACAGGTGTTCAATGGTGACTTGTTCAGAAGACTATCTTTAGCGGCACCTTGGCAGCCCTTTTTAAATCCAAATGGTTTAAATGGCTACCAAGAGATCGGAAGAGACATTGACGGAAGTTTCGTTGAACAAGGATATGGTCCGGGAACAACAGCCAACTACTTTGGTTATGCTGATTTTTGGCAGCAAGAATCGACACTTGTCCGTAATCTAGGTTCGGCCTATGTGGAACTAAAACCATTTGAGGGTTTTCGTTTGAGGGGAACGATCAGTGTTGACTATTTTACGAACCAAAGAGACCAATTTAGATTGGCGGAATCTGGCCTGTTTAGAGACGGTGAACTAGACCCAAGTAGTACCAGGGTCAGTAGAAGAGAGACCAAAAACTTTAATCTTACCACCGAATTTTTGGCAGGATACAACAAGAGTTTCGGAAATCATAATATTGATTTAACCTTCAATTTTATGGACCAAAAGGCAAAATGGGACATCCTTAACATTGATGCAATCAATACCGGGCTTACTTCTTTTGATCAACGAAGAATTGAAACGGCTTTGGCAGCGGAGAATAAAGTAGCAGCACTTAACAGAAATGAATCGGGCCTTATAGGGTATTTAGGTAGGGTAAGCTATAATTATGACAGTAAATACTACATAGACGGTACTATACGCCGCGATGGCTCCTCCAAATTTGCAGAGGGCTTTAAATATGGAACTTTTCCGGCCGTTGGCATAGCATGGCGTGTATCTTCCGAAAAGTTTTTGGAAAATGTTACTTGGTTGAACGATTTAAAGTTTAGGGCGGGTTGGGGTCAAACCGGTAATCAAGAGACTAGGGACTTTGCATATCTATCTTTAGTAAATCCAGGGCCTTCTTACCCGACAGGAAATGGCAACTTAAATTCCGGAGCGGTATTAGGCGATTTTCCTATAATTGATACGACTTGGGAGACCGTAACCAGCACCAATTTTGGGCTGGATGCGACCTTGTTCAATAATAAAGTGAGCCTTACGGCGGAATATTACGATAGAAAGACCGAAGATATCCTTCAAGCGATCAATATTCCACAGGTTATAGGTGCATTAACGCAGCCTGTGGTAAATCTGGCTACTGTCGAAAACTCGGGTTTTGAATTTGACTTCAATTATAATGACCAGTTTGGAGCACTGGGCTTCAGCGCAGGGTTTAATTTTACGACTGTGGAAAATAACGTAACCAGTCTTTTTAACAATAATCCACAGGGGACACAGGAAGAACGAATAGAAATAGGATTCCCAATCGGTTATATCTATGGTTATCAAACCGATGGTATATTACAGAACGATGCAGAAGTAGATGCCTATCTGGCAGAAATTGAAGATCCTGGCAATACTGGACAGTTGGCACCCGGGGACTACCGGTTTAAAGACCTATTTGGAGAGCCGACCGAGGCCGATGGTGAATTTGCCTACCGCAGCGAAGGTGCTGACGGAACTATTAATGGACTTGACAGAACGTATTTAGGAAAGACAATCCCCGGATACTATTATGGTCTCAACCTAGGTTTGGACTATAAAGGATTTGATTTGAGGTTAACTTTCCGTGGCGTTGGGGACGTACAACGATATAATCAGGAGAAACAAGTAGGAGAATCCGTGAACACTCCAGGATCCACTAACTACTTCGCTACTTTGTTGGATAGTTGGACACCTAGTAATCCTTCAACCACCCAACCAAGGGTAGTCTCTGGTGACCCATCGGGCAATAATCGGTTCTCTGATCGCTGGATTGAAGATGCGGATTTCTTTAGATTGCAGAATCTTCAATTTGGATATTCGTTCAAACCACAAATACTTGAACAGCTCAGGGCTTCCAACTTACGTATTTATACGACACTGACAAACGTCTTCGTTATCACGCCCTATTCCGGTCTAGACCCTGAAGATGACACCACGCCATTTACCTTTACAATGGGCTTGAATATTGGTTTTTAATTAAAAATATTAGCAAAAGATGAAGAGAATAACAAATTATATGATTAGTGGGGCAATGTTGCTGGCATTGTCCTGTAACGATGATACTATCGATTTAAATCCAATCGGTGAAACCGAGGCAGATTTCTTTCAAAGTGAAGCACAGATGCAACAGGCCGTTTTTGGGGTTTATCAAAAATTAGGTTTTTTTTATCAATGGAACGCACAGGCTTACGTACACAGAGCAGATCTTCTCCCTTCCGATGACCTTACAAGAACAGGTAGCGGTCCTTTTGAGAATTTCGAGGCTTTGGACGGAAATAATGGTATTGTAGGTGACATCTATCAGTACTCCTACGAATTGTTGGCGCGTGCAAATACTCTATTAACGAAGATAGAGGAAAATGGAGAGTTTGCCTATTCCATTGAGCCAGATCTAAAAGAAGTACACAGAGGGGAAGCACTGTTTCTACGTTCTTATGTAAATTTTAGGTTATGGAATACATTTGGCACGGCGCCCTTGGTAACAGAACGGATTACGGTTTTGGAGGATGCCTTTCCACCCAATACTACTGGAACTGAACTCCTTGATCAGGCTGTACTGGATTTAAGGGAAGCTATTAGTGGCCTTCCGGAAGCTTGGGATGAAGAAAACGTTGGGCGAGCAACGAAAAATTCCGCGCGTGGACTGCTTCAAAAAATATTGGTATTTCGTGGAACCGTCAAGAATGACAATGCAGATTTTACGGAAGCCATAAATGTTTTTAATAGTATAAATTCGGTAAGCTTGATGCCCAATTATATTGATAATTTTGATGTTCAGAAGGAAAATAATGCAGAATCGCTTTTTGAATTGCAAGCAGAAGACAATGTTGGCAACCTAAACGGTTGGCTGCCAATTGCTACCGACGATCCAGAATTTGCGGCCATTGGCGAAATAAACGCGTATTATGGTTACTACATAGGCACTTTCGTTGCTGGAACTACATATTTGGCCACTCCCTCTTTGTTAAACGCTTATGAAACTGGGGATCCTAGATTGAATTTGGCTTTTGATCCAGCGGATGAAAATCAAAATGTACGTAAGTATGTAAGTACAGATGAGGAGATACCTGGGGCAAACCCAAACCAGCTATCTGCGAACAATACACGTATTCTACGATATGCGGATGCCTTACTTTTAAATGCAGAAGCCATAGTGCGCACCGGTGGTAGTCTATCCGATGCCATCGCTTTGGTAAACCAAGTTCGCGAAAGGGCCCGTAATTCTGCCGAAACACCGTCCGCAGTTCCTGCTGATTTGACTGTTCCTGCAACAGCGGATGAAGCGTTGGAACTCATTTTTAACGAGAGAAGATTGGAGCTGGCGGCAGAAGAAGGTCATAGATGGCACGATTTAAGAAGGAGACATATAGCGGGCGAGATCGATTTAACGAACTGGGACTTCAGTTCTCCTGACCCCACATTCAATTTTCAGCCGTTTAATGTCTATTTCCCGTTACCTGAAAACGAAGTAATTCAAAGCCCGAATTTAAACCAAAATGAGGGGTACTAAGAAAGTTGTTTTAGTTAGTTTGTTGAATTTGGGATGGACACTTTTAGTGTCCGTCCCTTTTAGATGCCCAAGTAAATGCGGTTTGTTCTAATTATTGTTGTATTTGCATCGACCTTGTACTCTTGTTCGGAAAAGGATGGCACTCTTTTCAATTTCATTCCTCCTGAAACAAGTGGGATCGACTTCAACAACATTGTAATTGGAAACGATAGTCTGAACGTTATGGATTACGACTACTTTTATAATGGTGGTGGCGTAGGAATCGGTGACTTTAATTTGGATGGATTACCGGATATCTTCTTTTCCGGAAATATGACCTCCTCAAAACTGTATTTGAACAAGGGCAACTTAAAATTCGAGGACATCACGGAATCTGCTGGAATATCCACCGATGATTGGTGTACCGGGGTATCTATTATCGATATTAATCAAGACGGCCGGCCCGATATACATGTTGCCACGGGATCCAACACCGATAAGGCATCACAAGGAAACTACTTCTTTATCAACGTTACGACCGGGGACGATGGGGTTCGGTTTGAAGAAAAGTCCCTGGAAATGGGTTTGAAGGATTCCATCTATGCTATGCAGGCCGCTTGGCTGGATTATGACAAGGACAATGATCTAGATCTCTTTATTATTCACAATGCATTGGAGGACTATCAGAAAAATATCCCCCTAGGTCAACGTAAGGATGGCAGCGGCAAAAGCACAGATAAACTCTATCGCAACGAAGGCCTTCAAAATGGACTACCTTATTTTACCGATGTTTCCAGGGAAGCAGGCATACTCATAGAGGGTTGGAGTTTGGGTGTGGCCGTATCGGATTTTAATGGGGATAACTTCCCAGACCTATATGTCGCCAATGATTTTTTGTCCAATGATATTCTATACATTAACAACACGGATGGTACCTTCAGCAATAAAATTGGAAGCTACATAAGACATCAAAGCCATAACAGTATGGGTATTGATGTGGCCGACCTGAACAATGACGCCGCCCCGGATATTGTGGTTTTGGATATGCTCCCAGAGGATAACCTAAGGCATAAGACTATGTTTCCCGATATAGCCTTTAACAATTCAAAAAATGTTTTATCCAAAGGATATCAGCAACAATATGTGCGCAACGTATTACAACTTAATAACGGAAATAGGACTTTTAGTGAAATAGGTTATTTGGCCGGTATCTCCGCTACCGATTGGAGCTGGTCGCCTTTAATTGCGGATTTTGACAATGATGGCCATCGGGACCTATATGTTACCAATGGCTATGTAAAGGAGATTACCGATCTGGATTTTGTGGATAACTATAACAAGGGAAGTATATTCGGAACAAAAGAGACCAAACGGAAAAAACTGGTGGAGCAATTGAACGCGATGAAAGGGGTCAAAAAGTCCAATCGCTTTTTCAGGAATTCAGGGGAACTGATCTTTATCGACAAAACTGAACTTTCCGGGCTGCAACGGCCATCGTTCTCCAACGGTGCGGTATACGCAGATCTTGATGTGGATGGAGATCTCGATATAATCGTCAACAATATAAACGACCCTGCTTTTGTCTTCGAGAATACCACGATTCAAAAGGAAAAAATCCGGAATAATTTCTTGAAATTACGTTTCACACCGCAACACAGGGCCTTAGGGGCCAAAATCTACCTTTATGCTAATGGGGAAAGACAATTTTCGGAATATTATCCGTCACGGGGCTATCTTTCTTCAGTAGGGCCTGCTGTTCATTTTGGTCTCAAAAACGCCGGAAAGGTAGATTCGTTAAAAATCATGTGGCCAACGGATTCGTTGTCCGTTTTGAAAGATGTTCAGGTAAATCAGGAGCTTTTGATACCCGTAGGGCATATGCCCAAACGGGAAACTTCAAGAGTAAACCCTCTGACCGAAACCGTATTTCACAGGGTCCCTGTCAATGGAATTTCGTACGTGCATAAGGAAAATGGCTTTAATGATTTTGACCATTGGCCCTTGCACTTTAGATCTTACGACAAACTTGGCCCGGCGATAACTACCGGCGATATCAATGGCGATTATATGGATGATATTATAGTCGGGGGTGCCGCAGGGGAAAGCGGCCGAATTTATTTTGGTGACGAAAGCGGAAACTTTACGGAATCCAAAAGTTTTGATGAAATCAACAAGGAGTTTGAGGATACGGAATTGGTGCTGTTCGATGCCGACGGTGATGGCGACCTTGATCTATATTGCGCTAGCGGCACTTCGGAACACTTTTCAAGGGCAGACCTTTTACAAGATCGTTTTTATTTCAACGACGGGAGGGGTGCTTTCAAGTATAGGAAGAGTGCTTTACCGAAAATCAAGGAGATTACCGCTACCGTTGCTCCCCTGGACTATGATAGGGATGGGGATTTAGATCTTTTCATAGGGGGGAGGGTACGGCCGAACGCCTATCCGGAATCTCCCCGTTCCTATTTGCTGCAGAACGACGGCAAAGGTAATTTCAAAGATGTGACGAAGTCGCACTCCAGGGAGCTCCTATATCCAGGGATGGTTACCTCCGCAGCGATAGCGGATATCGACAAAGATGGCTGGGACGATTTAGTGCTGGTCGGTGAATGGATGCCGATCGACATGTATTATAACAAAAAAGGGGTCTTAAAAAAGCAAAAAGGCCCTAACGGTCTTGAGGCATCCAATGGTTGGTGGAATTGTATAGCGGTTGCCGACCTGGACAACGATGGAGATCTAGATTTTTTGCTGGGTAATTGGGGACTTAATAACCCTTTTAAAGCGAATAGGAAAGAACCTTTAAGGATTTATGCAAAGGACTACGACAATAATGGTACCATTGAGGCCATAATGACCTATTACAATCAAGGTGAGGAATACATTGTACACCCTAGAAATACATTGACCAAACAATTACCTGTATTACGCCAACGTGTAAAGGACTACAAAACATATGGTGAAACTCCTTTTCATGGTATATTTGGGAAAGCGGACATCAAGGGAGCAAAAGTTTGGGAGGCTATGGAGTTGGCCTCTGGTTTCATTGAGAATCTGGGGGGCTGTCAATTTAGGTTTCATGCATTTCCCATTGAGGCACAGTGGGCGCCTATCTTGGATTTTGAAATTACCGATCTCAATAAAGATGTTTTTCCTGATGTCTTGGGGGTCGGTAACTTTTACGGTACCGAAGTATTGACGGGAAATTATGATGCCGGTAACGGGATCTGTATGTTGGGGCAAAAGAATGGAGGGTTTAAAGTGGTCCGTATGTCGGAAAGTGGCTTTTACTTTGGCGGGGAAGCCCGTAAAATAGATATCTTGAACAATGTCCATGGTAAAAGGATACCAAAACGATTTATTATCGTGTCGCAAAACGACAGTTTGCAGTTCCTAGAAAATAGCGGGGGCTTCAATTTTATCGACCCTAATCCAACTGATTAGAATTATAATGATACATATTAACACAAAATTCCGCGGGGAAGTAACCTACGATGCCATAGTTGTAGGAACAGGGGTTTCAGGTGGCTGGGCGGCGAAGGAGCTCTGCGAGGGAGGGCTAAGGACTTTAGTTCTGGAGCGTGGAAGGAATGTACGCCATATTCAAGATTACCCAACAATGAACGATGACCAATGGGACATGGAGTGCAAAGGCAACCTCACCCAGGAAGAATTGAAAAGCAAGCCCAAACAGTCTCGCTCTGGTGCCGGGCGAAGAAAAGAAACGGCCCATTTCTTTGTCAATGATCTAGAGAACCCCTATAACGAGGACAAACCGTTCGACTGGATCCGTGGATATCAGGTAGGGGGTCGTTCCCTCATCTGGGGGAGAAAATGTTTTCGCCTAAGCGACCTTGATTTTGAGGCCAATAAAAGGGACGGACATGGTGTTGATTGGCCCATCCGCTACAAGGATATCGCCCCTTGGTACTCCTATGTGGAAAAGCATGCGGGTATTGCAGGAAATCGGGATGGAATCCCCCATTTGCCCGATGGCGAGTTTATGCCGCCGTTTGAACTGAATTGTGTGGAGCAACATGCGAAGGAGCGGATTGAGGCAACATTTCCGGACCGCTATCTAATTACTACGCGAACTGCCAACATTACCGAACCGAAGGACCACCGAGGCAAATGTATGAGCCGGCACAGATGTGACCGTGGTTGTCCGTTTGGTGCCTCGTTCAGCAGCCAGTCGGCAACTCTGCCCTATGCCGAAGCTACGGGAAATATGACTTTTAGGCCTAACTCCATCGTGTCACAAGTACTTTATGATGCCGATTTAAAAAGAGCAATCGGGGTTAGGGTCATCGACACCGAGACCAAAGATCAAATAGACTATTATGCCAGGATAATTTTTCTGAATGCCTCGGCAATGGCTTCAGCCGCTATATTGTTGAATTCAAGATCAGACCGTTTTCCTGATGGTATGGGCAACGATTCCGGAGAGTTGGGCCATAATGTCATGGATCATGCCATGGGAGCCGGGGCGGGTGGTACCATGGAAGGATTCGAGGACAAGTATTATAAGGGGAGAAAACCAGGAGGCTTTTACGTACCCCGTTTTCGGAATACAAACAAAAATACTGTCACCGATAAATTTATTCGAGGCTACGGCTATCAGGGCGGGGCAAAGCGATCAGGTTGGCAAAGAGGGCAAAATGATTTCGGATTTGGGGGCGATTTCAAGGACAACCTTCTAGAACCGGGACCTTGGGGAATAGGCATGGGCGGTTTTGTGGAATGTCTTCCCTATCATGAAAATCGGATGTACCTCAATTATGATATGTTGGATAAATGGGATCAGCCTACCATCACCTTTGATGCGGAGTTCAAGGAAAACGAAAAAAAGATGTGTGAGGATGCCGCGGTGATGGCCGCGGAAATGTTGGAAGCAGTGGGAGCCAAAAATGTGGGGTCAAACTGCAAAATCACGAATATTGGTCTGGGTATTCATGAAATGGGTACGGCAAGAATGGGTCGTGACCCCAAAACCTCGGTGTTGAACGCATTCAATCAAATACATGCCGTGCCCAATGTTTTTCTAACAGATGGTGCTTGTATGACCTCATCTGCCTGTCAGAACCCCTCATTGACCTATATGGCCTTAACGGCACGTGCTGCGAGCTATGCCATAAAACAATTTAGAAACCGTATACTGTAATTATGAAAAGAAGGAAGGCAATACAGTCCTTATGCGCGGCACTGGGATATACCTTGACCCCGGGCACGGTAACCGGTTTGCTCTTGTCCTGTGAGGCAAAAAAGAGCGAACCCTTTTGGGAACCCATGTTTTTCGAACAAAAAGACGCGAACCTGGTGGCACAGTTAGGGGAGGCTTTTTTACCTCGCACCCAAACGCCGGGAGCCAAAGATGTTGGGGCGCATATTTTTGTAGATGTATTTATGGGGAAAGTATCCGGTTCGGAAGATCAGGAACTATTCCGAAAAGGTGTAAAGGCACTACGTTCAAAATTCGAGAAAATTACCCAAAAGCCCATAATTGATGGAGGTACCATGGATTATTCAAAAGTATTGCATACCCTTTATGGCGTACCCAAGGACAAGCAGCCAACCATAACCCAACTTTTGGATGGAGGCGTCCCGGAAGGTAAAGAAGAAAAAGAGAACTTCTACACGTATTCCTTCTTGAGAATTTTCAAAAAAATACTAATGATGGGTTACTATGCCTCAAAAGAAATCGGGGAAAACGTACTCTCCTATCTTCCGGTGCCCGGGGATTATGAGGGCTGTATTCCGGTTGAATCGGTTGGCCGTGCATGGTCGATTACCTAGAAATGGATATCAAATGAACAGACGTCGATTTTCAAAAAAACTAGGATTGGGAACAGCTTCCTTGGTGCTCGCCCCCAGTGTTGTAGGTTGTTTGGCAACGGTTCCATCAAAGCGGTTCGGTATTATCCTAAATACCGTCAAGGATGCCATGGCCCACGATTTCGAAGCTACGTTACGGGCATTGAAGGAAATGGGGTATCGCTATGTAGAAGGCGGATTTTATGGGGATTCGTTAAAATCTTATGCAAAAACCTTAAAGGGTATTGGATTGAAGGGAATTGGCCACGGATCTTCAATGGGTGAATTAAAAAAGGACTTTGCCCGTTATGTGGAGATTGCCGAAACCTTAGAGCATCAATACATCATATGCTATTATCCATGGATGGTAGGCAATGACCAAATTGATGAAAAGAGAACTTTTGAAACCGTGGAACGTTTAAACGGATTGGGGAAAAGAATAAAAGATCGGGGATTCCAATTTTGCTGGCATCCCCACAATTTTGAATTCAAGACCCTTAAGGATGGAAGACGACCTTTTGACATCATCATGGACAACACCGACCCGGAATTGGTACAACTACAATTGGATACCTACTGGTTTAAAAAGGGGGGCGGTTCGGTAATAGAGTATATCAACGCTTACAAACGCCGCATACCCCTTTTTCATCTAAAGGATATGGCCAGGGACGGTTCTATCAGCTGCCCGGGACAAGGTATTATGCCCATTCAAAAAATTTTGGCCTCCAACGCGGCAGCGGACAGTATGTGGATCGTAGAAGTAGAGAATATACCTAACGGATTGACCTGTGCCGGTGAAGCTATTGATTTCCTGAAGCACTAAAATGGCCTAAGCCCTACATAACTTAGGTTACCTAAGTTTTAGGTTTTGAGCGAACGGGCCTCAATTGATAACCTTGTGTTTCTTTAAAAAACCAGGGTCGATTTCAACACCCAACCCGGCCCCTGTGGGAACCTTAAACTTCCCATTTTCAACATTCAGGGATGATGAATCCGAATACACGGGCACAATGGGATCGTTCGTATTTTTTGTACATGGGTTATATGCGCCCCCATTTGGAATGGCCGATAAAAAGTGCATGGCATACAGATATCCGACACCCGATCCGCTCAAATGGGGTATGCACCTGACCCCTACCGCATCTGCCATACGTGCCACTTTGATGGACCTGATCATACCTCCGAAATAAAACATATCTGGTCGTACTATCTGTAAAATGTCATCACCCAACATCCAGCGAAAGTTTCGCATACTCGCTTCCTGCTCACCCCCCGCGATCGGAACTTTTAGGGCATCGGCCACTTCCTGGGTCGCGTGGTACCAATCAAAAGGCAGAGGTTCTTCGTACATTGCATAATCGTAATCTTCCAAGATATTTCCTATACGGATGGCCTCTTTCACATCATACCCGCCATTGGCATCAACACCTAGCCACATAGCATCTCCAAGTTCCTTTCGTGCCATGGCGATAATCCGTTCAGACCTGCCCTTTACTTTTTCCGAATTCCCGCCCATTTTCCCACCAATTTTAAACTTAACTGCGTTGTATCCTGTGGCGTCCAAAATCCTTTTGGTTTCCGCTATTGATTTTTCAGGGGAAAGATGTCGGAATCTCGTAGGCAAATACACTCTCGGTTCCGGGTTGTGAATTTTACCTATCAGCTTCCCTATGGGTTTCCCGATACGTTTCCCCAACATGTCCAATATAGCGAACTCTACCGTCGCTACTGGCACCCATAGGGCATAGCTTTGGAATTTGTAATTGCTCTTGTATTTGTAGACGTCTTCTATTAATCTATCTAGATCTAATGCATCTTTCCCAATAAAAAAGGGTGCAATTCTTTTTGTGAAGATAGGATAGAGATAATCCATTCTCAGGTTATTGGAAATACTGAGTCCCTCTGCCCCATCGGACGAGTTAACCTTACATATAAAGGAATTTTCATGTTCCCAAAGTGTTACGTTCGCAATACGTACGGGCCCATCAAAAAAATTTGTTTTGAGTACTGGCAGGGCCAAGGCTTTATCTATTTTGTCATAACGTGAAGGGTCTTTCCCCTTTGACCTTGGGAGCCGCGAAGAAAATCCGTAAAGAAAGGGTACGCTTCCGGCCGCTGTAATTCTTTGTATAAAACTTCTTCTTGATGTCATCTTAGGCATGTGACCCTTAGCGCTTAAAAAAATGTCGTATCACCAATTCCATCTTAATATCAAGATACACAAAAATTAGCTGACATTTAGACTTCATTAAGAAAGAACAAGGCAATCCGATTCGTAAGTTTTTGATTGCAACAATGGTATGCGGCAGGATCTTATGGCAAACGGTTTTCAAACAGCTTTCCCAAAGCTCGCCGATTGTCCAAAATCCGTCACCTAAATAGAGTATACCTCGACAAGATTGGACATTAAAAATCCTGTTTTAGGGCCAAGTATTCGTTCTAGGCGTTTTGTTATGTCCGGACATAAAACGCATTTATTTGAAAATCTGGATTTATGCTATTTCCGAAAGTGCCTATGGAGGTATTGGACAAAAAACTAATAATTGACAAGCAAGACCCAATCTTCCTCACTAGGTGGAACTATGAAACCTTTCCTCGACAAAATATTGCTTTGCTCTCCGGTTCTGGGATTGTACCATTTTAAAGAGTTTATGGGCCGACTCAATGAGGTACTATTTAGTTTTAACCGCCTTTTTGATGGGACGTAAATCACAGCGCTGGTCCGCTCTTTTGTAAAAGCTGAAATGGCGTAGTTGTTAGAGGCATATTCACCTGCCGAATCCTCGAGGAGGGTCCCCAACCAATCCGGTTCCAAGGTTTCAAAACCAACATGTTCCATCAGGTTGGCCAGATGAATAAGACTTAGGGCCCCTTCAAGTTCTAGAACCTCTTTCCAATTTTTGGGAATTTTCCAATTTACACTACCGTAGGCGTGACCTGCAGAACCACTTAAAGCCGCCCAATAGGCCTGTTTACGGATCTGTGTCGGATTTCCCCAATCATCGTGTTCTCGTTCATAATTGCTTTCTCCCAAAAAGAAAGGCATTTTGTTCTTCCTGTACTCATCATAGGCAACTTCATATACGTCTGGTTGGATTTTGTTCCATGCTTTGTTAAACCCTCGAAAATAGGTGTAAATCATACTTACATCCAACCAATTTGCGCCGGGATATACATCGGTACTGGAATGCGTGCTAGCGGCATGGTATGTAAATAATTGATCGGTGGTTGTTTCCATTAACCCTTTGACCAAGGCTCCATATTCCTCGATAGCATTGAAAGGGTCGTTGTCTCCCCCAATGATCCACATGATATTCAGATACTTACCATAACGGTTTCCAAGCCATTTACCGAACTCATACGTCTTTTTGACACCATTGACCATCATGGGCAATGGATTGCCGTCGACATCATTTCCGGCCATATCACCCCTACAACAACCTGACCACAATGGTACAATGGCTATATACATGTTATGGTTTTTGGCAATTTCTAAAACGGCATCCACTCTTTCGAAAAATTTTTCGTTAGGTCTGGAAAAATCACGGTCTCCCAGCCATGGACTTTCCCCGTTAAAATCCAATTGGCCCTTTGATCCCGTTAACATGATCTGCAAGGCATTGAACCCCTGTTCTTTTCGTCTTTTAATATAGTATTCCGCGTCTACCGGTTTCAAATCGAAAAAAAGGTGCCAAGGGGTATCCGCTTGGTAAAAAAAAGGTACTGAATCCGTATCGATAAGGTGCCTTCCATTTTTACTCACGGACAGCGGAAAGGAAACTTGGGCAAATGCGGATGAAAAAAGGAATAAAACAATTGAAACCAGGGGTAAGGTAGTCTTCATAATCAATAGTGGTGTTATTCGTTGTTTGGAATTGCTAACTCTAATGTTAGTGCCATGGCCCATTGACTTCCAAAAGGCTGTCATAAAGACTTAAAGTTAAGAAGGTGAAAATAAATAGGTCCTAACCTAGTAATACAAGTTTTCCACATAAGTTTCAGTTGGATTTAAAAACCACTTATTGTCATAATAATTGCAAAAGTCAAGATAATTGATTTTACTGGTGATAAAATTATTGGGAATATTGATTTAGACAAATCCAATATAATACCTCTAACGATGATAAGCTCCTATGGGGTAAATAGTCTTGGTTTTCATTTAATGAAAGGTTACAAAATTTCAGATAGGGTCGATGACCAAGCCTTTTACCGCTATTGCGATTCTTAAGGCTGTGGAAGATGGACTGCTGGATTTGAACAAAAAGATTACAGATTATTTACCCGATTATCCAAAAACACCTGGGGATGGAATCAAGATACGCATCTTTTATCGCACACTTCCGGTATAATCGATTTTCCGGATATCCCCAATTTTGAATGGAATCTGGAACGACTCGGACATTCGCAGGAAATGATGTTGGGGTATTTTAAGGACAAAGAACCGAAGTTCCAGGCGGGAATCGATTTTAGATACAGCAATCTGGGATATTATTTACTGACCGTTATTCTGGAGAAGGTCAAAGGAAAGGAGTTCGCTGAGATACTACAAACCTAAATCTTTGATATAGCCCAGATGGAAAATACAAGTGTTGCCAGATTCAGAACCGTGCTGTACGAAAGGGCCGAGGGCTATGCAAATACTAGGAAAGAAGTAATAAATGCCCCTCCTTGGGACCAATCTATAGTAAAGGGGTCCGGGGATATGATATCGACGGTGGAAGATTTGTTTTTGTTCAGTCGGGCGTTATTTTCCAACAAGTTGCTGTCCGCAAAATACATGGAAATTATGTTCACACCCTCACTACCCGAAAAAGATAACTATGCTTATGGATGGTTCGTCAGTCTTCCTGATAAACATACGGGAAGTATCAATGGCTTCAGCGCAATATTGACTCATCTTACCGATGATAATTGCACAATCACTATCTTATCAAATCTGCATGGGGTTAAGACTATTGGGATTACTAAGGACATTAAGAAAATAATATATTAAGAGTTTAATATTCTGTTGAAGTCAACATCTCAAGTACTTTTCATTTGTCTTATAAAACCAACATTTCTCAGGAATTTGTTCTTTCTACCCAATCTGTCCTATTAACCCGCTGTTTTTATAGGACAAAAATGGAAAGATATTTACATTTTTTTACTAATTCAATTCTTCAAGAGATTTAAACACCGAAGAACTATAACTTTTACCAATAGGGATTTCTAGTTTTCCAATCTCAATATCCTGTTTGGTGTAGGCTGTGACTTTATGCAGGTTCACAATATAAGAACGATGGGTTCTAAGAAACCTATTATCAAGAGTCTGCTCAAAAGATTTCAGGCTTTGTTTTACCAAGTGGTTGTCCTTTCCACAGATAATCTTGATATAATCCCTGACACTTTCAATACATAATATGTCATCAAAAAATACCTTTACCTGCTTTCTATCCTTCCGAACAAAGACATAGTCCTTTTTGGTCACATTGGCACCTTCGCCTAGGACCGTAGAATTTTGTATATGTTCCAAGAATTTCTCTATGGCCTTAAAAAACCGAGCGAAGGAGATGGGTTTCAAGAGGTAGTCAACAGCACTCAATTCGAAACCTTCCAAAGCAAAATCACGATAAGCGGTCGTAAAAATGACCTTGGGCTTGTGTATAAGGTTTTTGAAAAAATCCGTACCCTTTAAAACCGGCATTTCGATATCTAAAAAAAGTAAATCTACTTTTTCCTCTTTGAGGATTTTACTAGCTTCAATCGCACTGGCGCAAGAAGCGATTAGCTCAAAATCATCCAATTGCGTCAAATGTTTCTTAATGAGTCCCCTTGCTAGCGCTTCATCATCGACAATTACACATTTGTACTTCATTTCCTTTTTAGTCTTAGTGCAACTTTATAACTGTCCTCTTCATCGACAATCGTTAACTCATGTGAATTCGGATACAATAATTCCAATTGCTGTTTCACATTCTTGAGTCCGAGAGGTTCTTCATTTTCTGTATTCTCCTCTATAATACCAATGGGTTTTGAATTGCAGATTGAAAACAAAACATCCGTTGTATCGACGGTAAGAGAGATATTGATTCTCGCGTTTTTCAATTCTTGTACGACCCCATGTTTGAAAGCATTTTCCACAAACGTCAGTAACAAAAGGGGGGCCATCTTGTCTTCAGGTTCGACTTGATGATCAAATTCTACTACAACCCGATTTCCATAACGTATTTCTTCCAAAGAAAGATAGTTTTCGATAAGCTCTATTTCTTTTTGAACGGGCACATAATTTTCTTTGCAACGGTAGAGAATGTAATCCAAAATATTCGAAAGCCGTTCAATAACCTCCGGTGTTTTGTCCGATTTGTCCAAGGCCAAAGCGTATAGGTTGTTTAGGGTATTGAACAAAAAATGTGGGTTCAGTTGATTTCGTAAAGCAGTAAGTTCGGCAATTTTTTTTTGCTCGTTGAGCTTTAAATACTTTTGCTGATTCTTATAAAAACGGGCCATCAACAATAGAGCGGTAGGTGTAAGATATAGAATGCACTTACTTAGAAAAACTGAAAAATAGGTCAATCTTTTTCCATAAGACTCAACGGCATAATTTCTTTGTATTTCGTTGTACGAATCAAAGTATTCGACATCAAAATAATACATCTTGACCGCTTGATAAAAGGCATATACGGCCATTAATAAAATAAGCAGCCAAAAGACAAAAAGGCCAGTTTTCTTTTGGTTCAGAAATTTGGGCATCAGTACATACAAACAGGTATAGGCCGTAATAATCTGTGCCAATACGAGGAGTCCGTATGATTCGAACACATGTCTATAACTGCCATACGAACTGACATTGTTCACGGACAGTACAAAATACAAATACACAGCTCCCCAAAACAACAGGTGCCTTACAACAGGGTTCTCAAAATATGTGAGCAATCTATTCATACCTAATTCATAAAAATAATCTTTCTAGGTCGTCATAAAACCAATAGTCTACGAAACCGTGGTTTTGGGCTATGAATACGCCAAAACCAACAATAAAAGCCTTATGGACTATCCGTAGTCCAAAAAGCTGCATTCATCTACTATTTCAAAAACCACTTGTACATAACTATAGCTTTGAAAATAGTCAAAAAGTAAATGATGGTTAAAATTTTAAAGGTTATTGTCGTACTAACCGCTTTAGGGATGCAAAACTACTCTAATGCACAAGCAATCAATTCAATAACAGGCAATGTAATCAATTCAAAAAATAAGGTTTTGTTAGGAAATGCCCTTATTATTTCGCCTATGGATTCTACTATTGTCAAGGGGACAAGTTTTTTTGAGGGAATTTTTGAACTGACCGATTTAAAAGAGAAACGTGTTTTGCTAAAATTAACTTCTCTCGAATTTGTGGATACCTATATCACGGTCGAATACAAAGGCATTTCCGAAATAAACTTGGGCAACATTATTGTTGCCGAGGCGAATAACGAATTGCAAGAAGTAGTTGTTATTGCGAAAACTCCGCTGGTCAAGGAAAGAGCAGATGGTTCTATCGAGGTCAAGGTAGCGAATACCACATTGGCGACCAGTACATCAGTGATTGAAATACTAAGTAGATCGCCTAGTATCGTAACCGATGAGGACAATGGGGTGGAAGTTTTCGGAAAAGGGGCGGCTGTTATATATGTCAATGGTATAAAAGTAGCCAACGAACGGTTATCAACGCTTTCGCCCTCTAATATCGAAAGTATCGAGATCATCAGCAATCCCGGCCCCAGATACGATGCAGAAGGCAATGCCGTCATCAATATTATAACCAAGCGCACTATGGATGAAGGCTCGAAAGGGACGGTAAAAAATTATTATAGTTACAGTGGTTTTGCAGGGTACGACAATAGGACCAATGTAGATTACAATTATTCAAAAGGGAAATGGTCGGTTAATGGAAACTATGGTCTGCTTATAGGGAATGATCGATGGAGTTGGAGAACCTCTCGAACAAGAGATACCACCGAAGACTTTTTCATGTCGGACATCAAAGCGGATTCGAGGAGTAAAATGGAGAATTTTTCAAACTATGGACTTGGCCTTCAATTCAATGCTACCGAAAACAGCTATTTATCGTTGGAATATAATGGAGCCTTTGAAGATCTGGGAGGTACCAGGCTAAGTGAGAATACGATAACCGACAATGAGATCGGCATCTATACTAGTAAACTATCCCGTGATGATAGTACCCTAAAGAATACCCTCAACCTAAATTATTACAATAAAATTGACAGTTTGGGTTCAAATCTTTTCGTTGGAGGCCAGTTTTCCGGTTACAATAATGATTTTGATAATGATATTGATGAATCCAATAGTATCGATGGTATAGAAAGTAATGGCCTGATAAATAATATAGGAGAAAACAATATCAATATTTTCAGTTTACAATCTGACTATACCAAAGCAATTGAGAATTCACATCTTTTGGAATTAGGGATAAAATACGGGTATGTCAACATTAATTCGGAAACCCTGTTTTTTGATATTGACAATATTAGGGCACCGGTCAAAAACGAAGTATTATCTAGCAATTTTGAATATGACGAGAAGGTTCCTGCCGCTTATATTAATTATAAGGGAAGTATATCGGATAGTGTAAACTATAGTTTCGGACTACGGACAGAACTAACGGATATTAAACTATTTACCAGCGTTGACGGTGGCGAAATAATTGAGGACAACTATATTAACTTCTTCCCGAACGCTTCTATAAATGCTAGGTTGTCAGGGGGACTAAGTGCTTATCTTACGTATTCCTCAAGAATAATAAGACCACCTTATAATAGATTGAACCCCTTTGTGGTCTATCAAGATGCTTTTACCTCGGTACGTGGAAACAGAGACCTTCAACCTTCAAAGGTACATTCGATAGAACTCGGATGGGCTTTTAAAAATTGGAGTTTAAAAACAGGATATAACTATACTATCGGTCCAATTACAGGTGGCGCTTTCCAATCGGAAGATAACCCGAGGGAATACATCTTGCAGCAAGTTAACGTTAGCAAAGAGCATGCTTTGTTTGCCACCTTATCCAAGAATATAAACCTAAAATGGTTGAAGTCCATAAACAATCTAAGCTGGAGCTACAATAAGCTTGTGGACGATACGGGAACTTTTGATATTAGTGTGAGTCGACCTTACTATTATGCCTACTCCCAGAATACTTTCGATATCCAAGATTGGTTTACTTTGTATGTCACAGCTTGGTATTTAAGCGACATGCAAGATGGCATCAAGTTGAGAAAAGGCCAATCTTCGGTCAATATAGGCCTAGAAAAAAAAATGTTCAATAATGCTTTTACATTCAATCTTGATTTCAATGACATTTTTTACGACGTGATGTACGATGGTGGATACAGAATAGGCACTACCGATGTTATTTACGCCAACCAGCTCAACACCAATTATGTTCGGCTTTCGGCATCCTATAATTTTGGAAAATTGAAAGAATCCAAATATAACAACAAGAATGTTGGGGAAACTGAAAACAAAAGAGTTCAATAGAGATTTAGTTCGTGCCAAAAAAAGAACCTTTCTTGAGAATCTACTCTTTCTGTCGAAAGAGTCTCATTAACTCCCCGTTTTATGAGACATAATTTAATCAACCCTATTTTTTTCCTCCTCGGTCCCAGTGCCCCTTTGTCTTGCTGACTTGAGTTTACGGTTGCCAAAGCTGTTGGAATAGGTCAGCATAAAGGTACGATTGAATATATCGAAAGTATTTACCGTATTTAAGTTTTGTTCAGGAATATCCGTGACCACTGTCCATTTCACTGCATCGAACAAATCATTTATTTTGAAGCCGATCGTACCCCACTTTTCGCCAAGTTTTTTTTGCACGCCTATATTGAAGCTGTAGAATTCTTCGAGGGTCGAGGTGCCTATAAAGCCAAGTATCGAAGGACTGTTGTAATTAAAGTTGATTTCAGAAGTAAGGTCTTTTGCCATGGTAAATGACTGGGTATGATTGATATTAAGCGAATTTTGTTCAAAGTTGAATAATGTCCCGTTCAATGTTGTTGTGATTTTGGTGTTGAGAAATATAAAACTATTCTGAATTTTCCACCAATTGGTAACCGTCAAAGGTAAACCTAGGGTCAAGGAAAAAATTTGGGAGCGGTCTAAATTCGTAGCTCCGAAAATTAGCCGCTCATTTACCTCGTCGAAACGTGATTGAAATTTGGAAATCGTACCATCTTCAACTGAGTATTGTGCCGACAATATTGCCGATCGATAATTTACATCGAATTTTATCGAATTTGAAATAGCTGGCTGAACCGCCGGATTTCCCGAAAAGAAGGTAGTAGGGTCGACGAAAATGACAAAAGGCGCCATGTCGTTAAAAGTCGGTCTGGTAATACGTCTGGAATAGGAAAAATTTAAATTCAAAGTATCATTTACCTTATGTGAGATATAAGCGGTCGGGAAGAGCTCCCCAAATTGTCTATCGACAACTTTGCCTTGTACATTTGAAACAAGTTCTGAATCGGTATGCTCATAGCGAAGCCCCAATTGCAGATTGGTCTTATCGCTTATGGCATAATCAAGACTTCCATAACCGGCTAGTATGCGTTCTTTGAGATTACTTATGTCAGTCAGACTTGGGTCTTCAATGAAATCTTGCCCTTGAAAAGTGCCAACTGTCACATCGTTGTCGAAGTCGCTGAAAACTCCTTTTACCCCCACTTCCAATTTAACCCTATCGGTCACTTTTTTGTTATAATCCATTTTAATGGCCGTTACGGTTATCGGCGTGGTTTTATCACTTTGGGTAAGTTCTTCCCTTAAGAAATCATTATTGCCATCGAAGAAGCTGTTGGTATACCTTGTGGGGTTTTCGAGGCGGTATTTCAAATAATCCAGATCAATACTAATGAACTCGTCTTCATTGAAATCATGCTTCAAGTTGATATTCGACCCAAAATGTTGCAATTGGTTACGTTCGGTATTCAACAATTCAATAAAAGCCCTTGGTGTGCCGCTTTCTGTCTCCCTGCTTTGGTTTATGGCATCCATAGTCCATTTGTTATCATTGGCCCATACCAACAGGCCCATCACCGTTTTGTCAGATAGTTGGTAATCCAAGCCCGCACGAATGCCATGATTGCGCTGAATCGGGTCTCGATTTGAAATGGTGGAAATGTTGACCGGCAATGCGTTCGTATTACTAAAATTCCGATCAAACTCAAACAATTGACCTTGGGCGTCTCGTTGAAAAGAGTAGTTGCCATAAAGGTTGATTCGGTTTTTTCTGTAATTGAAATTGATATTGTCGGAAGTTGTCGTACCATTACCAACTCCGAACGACAGAGAATAAGAACCATTGAGTCCTACATCGGTCCGTTCTTTGAAAACAATGTTGATGAAACCCGCATTGCCCTCTGCATCGAAATTGGCAGGTGGTGTCGTAATCAATTCAATGGTTTCGATATTATTCGCATTCATGCCCTGCAAAAGTTGCACAACACTCGATGCCGGCATATAACTTTGTTTGCCATTGATCATCACAACGACCCCGTTCTTGCCCACCAATGAAATTGAACTATTCTGCCGATCGAAAATTACTCCTGGTGAGCGTTCAAGAATTTCAAGCGCTGAAGATCCAACGGAGAGAATACTACTTGCCACGTTGATGACCATGCGGTCGATTTTTTGGGCGTATAGATTTTTTTTTGATGACACCGTGACTTCATCCAATTCGACACCTTGGGAAAGTACAATCGTGGACAGTGTTAGTTTTGAACTCCCATCAAATTCGAATGACTCGGTTGAATTTGGTTTAAATCCCATCATGCTAGCAGATACGGTATATGCTCCTTTGGCAACATCCTCCATTAAAAATATGCCGCTCTCATCGGTTATGGCCCCCTTGACCAAAGTGGAATCCCCCGTCTTTAGCAATAATACATTAACATAGGCTAAGGGATCACCCACTTCATCTTGCACTTTTCCGTCAATGGAGTTTTGGCCATATGAAAATAGCGAAGCGGATAAAACTAAAACTCCCAATAGAAAACGATGGTATATTTTGTGTACCATATACATTTGTTTTGTTTTTCGATTTTTAAGGGGGAACTTGACTTAACACTTCGCGGCTGACACTAGGCCTTAGCCTCTAAAATCAAATTGAATGGTGTTTCGGTGGCCCTTCTAAACTGGGTAAAACCGCCCGAAGTCGCTACTTCCCGCAAACGTTTTTCACCGGCTTGGGCACCCAAGGCCAGACCGACTTCCTGATTGAGGGAGCAAGGCGTGCAGAGCGTAGTTGAAAAGGCATAGAAGGCCCTTCCGACGGGATTAAGGTTTTCCTCCAGGGTATCCTTTGCAAAAGGTTCGACTATCATACAAGTGCCATCTGGCTTCAATGCTTTTTTTACATGGGCGCATGCGCCAACCGGATCGCCCATATCGTGTAGACAATCGAAAAAGGCGATAAAATCATAATCTTCTCCCGGAAAGTCTTTAGCGGTAGCCACTTCAAAAGAAATATTGGTTACCCCAGTTTCCTTTGCTCTTTCTCTGGCCTGTTCTATGGATTTATCATGATAATCATATCCGATAAAAGTAGAATTCGGATAGGCCTTGGCCATAATAATGGTGGAAGCCGCATGACCGCAACCGATGTCGGCAACCTTGGCGCCGTCTTTTAATTTGGCCTCGACCCCTTCCAAAGATGGAATCCACTGGTTTACTAAGTTGCTTTCATATGATGGGCTAAAGAATTTCTCCGTGCCACAGAAAAGGCAGGTACTATGGTCTCCCCAAGCCACACCTTCGCCAGATTGGAATGCCTTTTCCATTTTTGGCGCATCAGTATAGACCGATGTAATGGCGTAGAATGCACCGGTCATAAATACGGGGCTATTTTCATCGCCAAAAACAGCCGCTTGTTCAGGCGTCATTGAAAAACTTTTGGTTTCGGCATCATAGGAGACATAGCCAGATGCCGCCTGCGCCGACAACCATTCACGTACGTATCTTTCGGCGGTGTTTGTCTCATCTGCCAGTTCTGTGGAATTCATTGGCCCAGATGCCGCCAAAGATTTGAAAAGCCCCAATTTATCCCCTAAGAGCACCAGAGGTCCATTAGCGGCGGCGCCCATTTCGGTTACTACTTTCCCCAATAATTCGTTTAATTTTTCTTCGTTTAGTTCCATGATTTTTATGTTTAAGTGAATACTCGATTTTAGTTATTCGGGGGAACTAAGTGGTATTGTATGGTTAAGGAAATGGTAAGAAATAGGCTTTTATCATTCTGGTCAAATGGCTGCTATATTTGCGCTCAATGGATTATTCAAGTGGTAATTTTTTTTACCTGGCCTGATATGTCGGGTTTTAATTTTATACCTTATTTAAAGGGGAGTGGTGCTCGTGAACAATTTTCCATCCATTGGTCGTCTTCAAGAACAATAGCGTTATTTGGTCGTTAACGACAACGAGGTCTTGACCGAATTTCAGATGAAAATCAGAATGAAAGGTCACATTGGCCACATCGCCATAGACTGCAATCTGTAAGTCTTTTGCATCGAATTTTACTACTTCTGTGACACCGCCAAAAACAGTGCGTTCAAATGTTTCATTAGCTTCGCCTCCATTACGTGGTTCTCCTTTTTGAATTCGGTAAACTTTGGTCCGTAGGCATGAAATGAAATTAGCTTATCCATGTCCCCGTCTTTAAGGCTATGCGCGATGGCACCGAAAGTTTCCATTATTTCTTGTTGTGCTTCAGGAAATTGATCATTCAACAAATCGATTTTTGCCTCTTGGGCTGAAGCTTTTTCTATGCATTCAGAAATTAAAACTCCGAAGATTAGAAGTGTTGCAAATGTCATTTTTGTTTTCATACTTTAATATTTAAGTGAATACTTGATTCTGTCTTTTCAGAATCTTTTTATCGCCTATAAATCGATGAATCAAAGATGGAAATAAGGCTTGTGTCAAGCCTAATAGACATGTTGCAAGGATGTTAAGCTTTCGGTCAGCGATTAAAATTATGGTGCAGAACCTTCAACTGATGTTGAAAAGGTTATTTGAGAAGATTAATTTTCCAAAGAATTTTTTATCGGTAAGCCAATACTGGAAAACCCTACTTTTTCGTATAAATCGATATATCGAGGGTCGTTTCTGATGGGTGCCAATAACGGTTCTTCGCGTAGCCAGGTCATTTCAACCTCATGTCGATCATAGGACCTTTGTAACCACGTAAAGGTTTTTTCGTAATCTTCAACGGTGGAATAGAATAACGCAAGGAACCAAGCCGGGCTGCCGGATGAACCTTCATTGTATTTGTCGATCAATTCTTTCAAGAACTTTGCCTTATCCTTAGAATTATCATCCATTTGGGCATATACCGCATTCAACCACATTAAAATTGGGGGATAATCAGGGAATTGAGTCAGTAATTTGTGAAGTTGGTTTTTTGATTTTTCGTATTCTCCGAGGTAAAAATATAGTTTCGCGGATTCTCGCAAATAAAACCAGTTATCATTATACAAGGGGTCCGTTTGTGTCAATATTTCTGCGGCTTCATCATTAGAACCTAAATAGAACATGGCCTCTGCTTTAAAGAACGGAAAAAATACATTTGACGGGTCATTTATCATAAGACGTTCAATCGCTTTAAGGGTTTCTTCTGGCCTTCCAGTTTTAATGGGATAATCAAGTGATATGACAGATGGCTTGTCCTCTATGGAATTGTGCAGTATACTTTGATGAAATTTCTCTACAAGTTCAAAATTCCAATCATAAAAAAACCTTCCAGTATTAAGTTCTTCGGCAATCCGTAGATTGTCCGGTTCTATTTTCAGTGCTTGTTTTAAATACGCCTTTGCGTTGCTCCAAGCTTTTTGCTCATCATAAAAACCCCAAACTGACCCACCCATATGCCAAACATTAGCCATTTCTATATAGGGTTGTACAAAATTCGAATCTGCTCCAATTGACTTTTCATAAAGGTTGATAGCATTTGAATATGATAGTTCGTTTCCTTTTTGTCGTTGAAACTCCCCTTGAAGATAATAGGAATAGGCTAGCTTACTTTTGGTAGGAACTTTTTTAATAGCAGCCAACTCGTCATTAGCAATAAAGGCATTCATATTGGCAGCGATACCTTCTACGACTTCGGTCTGCATTTTAAAAATTTCGTCACTCTTCCAATCTCGAGCATATTCTTCCGACCAAATATGTTCACTTGTGAAAGCATCGATCAATTGTAGATTGATTTTAATTCGATCTCCTGAAATCTGTAGATTACCCTGTAATAGTGTTGCAACGCCTAACTCATTTGCTATTTTTTCAATAGTCTTATCGGTTTTCTTATAGGCGTGGGTAGATGTAAATGGAATTACTTTACCGATGGCACTGACCTGTGTGAGTCTTGAAATTACGGCATCGGTCATGCCATCGCTCACATATTCCAAATCTGGTTTTCCCGTCAAGTTCTTGAAAGGTAGTACCGCAATCGATTTCTTATCAGTCGTTTTTTCACTCGCTACATTTCTTTCATGATCTTTTGAAGAAGCATTATAAAAAAATAAAGCTGATGCTATTATTACTAAAAGCAGCCCAACCCAGAGAATGGGTTTTTTACTCAAGTTTTTAGTGGTTTTTGAATTTACAGAATCTAGCGGTAAGCCTTTTGTTATCTCGCGGATGGATTGTTCAGTTCCTTTTTCAACTTCATTGCTGATTCTGGATTTTAGCTCTCCCGGTGTATACCCGTAGAATTTATGAAACGAAGAGCTAAAGTAAGTTGCGCTGCTGAACCCAACACGGTAGGCCACTTCAGAAGCCGTTACATCTTCGTTTTTGAGAATTTCCAAAGCCCTTTTCAATCGATACTCTCTGATGAATTGGCTTGTGGAGATGCCAAGGAGTTTATGCAATTTTCGGTGTAGACTAGATCGACTCATACCCATCGCTTGCGCAAGGCTATCGACCCCGAATTGGTCATTGTGCAAATTGGTCTCGATTACTTTGGTCAGTTTTTTAACTAGCATTTCCTTTGATGATTCTTCTTGAAAATCTTTGCGCAAATTGTCGTCCGAACTCATTTACACTTCGAATTTCTTTAGGGGAAAGATTACAAGTTAAGAAATAGTTATAGCTTTTCAGGCGCGCATTTAAAAAGTGCCGTAAAACGAACCTTTCTTGGGAATCTATTCCTTCAGCTAAAAGAGTCATAATTAACTCGCCGTTTAAAAAACCACACCTCATGGGAAGAAAATCAAACTGGGTTTGATACAGTTCTTCATTATACAGGAATATAATCTCCGTAACATTACACTTTTGTTCGCTGGTAAAAAGATGCCCGGCTTTGGCTTTCCATCCAAAAAAAGTTCAATGCACTCCTTGATTATTACCTTGCTCCCGAGTTGAGCACATAAAGTATTAGTGGTTTTCACAAAAAAATAGAATGATCAAAGGGTTAAACCTTTTACAACTTTAACGGTCAAAGCCCAAAGCTATCATCATATGTCAAACATACCCAATCAGGATTATCTCCCAAATGGGTTGATAGGTTGAGTGATATATATTATAGTCTGGCCGTTGAATGCTCCATTCTGATTGATTAAAATTAAACCTAAGATACGGTTAGAAACGTACTTTATATTTGGGAAAAAGAATCGAAAATATACTGCTTAAAGAAATCTCAAAGGGGAACATAAATGCTTTTGAACAATTGTACTTACTATACAAAAATAAAGTGTACAATACCGCCATCGGTTATCTACAGAACATAGAAGAGGCAGAGGAGGTCACTCAGGACATTTTTTTGACTATTTACCAGAAAGCGGATACGTTTCAGGGAAAGTCCAAAGTAAGTACTTGGATATATAGGATTACGGTCAACAAGGCATTGAACAAGTTGGAAAAAAGAAAAAGAAGTCCTGTTTCTCAAAGAGAGGTCAACGAGCGGGACCGTACCGATTTCGACCATCCCGGTGTCCAATTGGAAAACAAGGAAAAATCACGATTTTTGTTCAAAGCCATAGATGAGCTACCTGAGACCCAAAAAACAGCCTTCGTATTGAGCTTTGTGGAAGGACTTCCAAGACAGGAAGTAGCTGATGTTATGGAAACAACCTTAAAATCCGTAGAAAGTCTGCTGCAAAGGGCAAAATCAAATTTGCGGAAGTACCTAATCGATATCTATCCCGAAGGAAAAACAAAAAAATAATGTCCAATGAACAAACCCAAACTGATGGACGATAGAGAAAAATGGACTGACGGGGTCCTTAAAAGCTTGGAGGGTATAAAAAGGGCCACTCCCAAAAATGATCTGTTCGATAGCATAATTTCAGAAATTCCGGAAAATCGAACAATTTCCATAATGTATTTAGGGTGGGTTGCAGCGGCGGCCTGCTTGATAATTCTTTTGAACGCCTATGTTTTGAAACTGCAGATCGAAAGCGTTCAAGATTCTACAAGGGATGAAGAAAACCAGATTTCGCTGTTGACAGACTATACCTTTTAAAACCTTGTAAGATGAAACGGGAAACACGCTATAAAATCATTATAGGCGCACTATTGATAATCAATGTGGTACAAGTCTCCTCCTTGATACTCACCAAAAGACCTCAAAAGCATTTAAGGGAACATCGAAAACCTGATGCAAAAGAAATGTTGCGTCTTGATGATGAGCAGAACATACAGTTTAAAACCTTTAGCAGAGAACACCATAAATCTATGGTCTCTCTAAAAAAGGAACAGAAGAAATATGTCCGCAGTTATTTTCTACAACCATCGGATTCCCTACTCAAACGTATCAAGGATGTCGAAGAAAAAAAGATATTGGCGACCGAGAAACATTTCAACGATTTAAAATCCGTGTTGCACGAAGAACAACTGCCCGCTTATGAAGATTTCAAGGAGAGGGCCTTGCGATATGTACTACGTTAAAAGTTAATTATTTCAAAAAAAGGGAATCGAGCGAAGGATTTTCTGGGGCTTCCTGTCAAAAGGTCAAATTAAGCCCCGGTTATCATGAGAGCGCGCACTTATTTAATTTCCCTTATTCTTTTACTGCTAACATTAAGCCTTCACGCACATAAAGGTGGGCATGGACACCGGAACACTAAAGAGTGGAGCATTGAAGGCAACAAAATTGAGGCCTCCTTTTTGGCCTTTAAGGATGGTCTGGTTTTTTTGGAAACGAAAACCGGAGAACTGGTCATTGAGGAACTCTCGGCCTTTACCATGCATGACCGGTTGTTGATCGAAGAGAAGATCAATCGTATCAAAAGCATCAACCAAGTATCGGGCAATTCCGGAATTGTTGTTGCCAAGCACGAACGTGGTCCGGAAAACAACGGTTTTTCCATGAACTATTTCCTGATTGCCTTATCGGCAGTGTCCTTTTTCATCTTTGCATACTTTTTTAGGAGAAAAAGAATGCTGACCGCTTCAATGGGTATTGCATCTTTTTTGATTATAATGGTATTTGCCTGTGGCAACAGCGATGATAACGGAGATACAGATGACAGTGCTGAAGACGACAATCCCATAGTTTCATCAGTTCCCGCCAATGATGTCGATGCGCTACAGGAACTATTCGGGCTTTTTTCGAATGTGACCACGGATTTCGATGACACGTATTTCTATGTCTCTTCCGCGGGCCTTCCCGACCATGACATGATGGTAGGTATCACCAACTGGCAACAACAGGTACCGATTCCCCAGGATTATACAGGCGGCAATAGCTGGGCCTTTCCTATACAACCAGTACTTGCCGAAACTCCGCTATCATCCTCGGAACATTTTTTAAGGGGTGCCATTGCCATTGCGGTCAACGGTATCCCAGTCTTCAATCCCTTGAACAACAGGGGCGAGGATGCCTTGGCCATTGGAGAGCTTGATCAGTGGGGCGGACATTGTGGAAGGGCGGACGATTACCATTATCATGTACCGCCCACCCATTTGGAAGCTACAGTGGGAGCCGATCAGCCTGTCGCCTATGCTTTGGACGGATTCCCCGTCTATGGAGAAACTACCGAGGAGCTGGATGAATATCTCGGAAAATTCAATGAAGACGGGTCGTACCAATACCATACCACTGATACTGCACCCTACTTTATTGCCGGGATGCGCGGCCAGGTAACATTAGACCCGAATACAACCGCGCCAGAAGACCAGATCCTGCCACAGGCGATGACCCGAGAGGTACGGCCTGCACTGACACCCTTGGCCGGAGCAGTGATCACGGATTTTAATGCAACGGGCACGAACGCGTATTCCCTTGAATATCAAATCGGGACAGATACCTATTACACCAATTATAGTTGGGACGAAAATGGTCTGTATACCTACGAATATGTTGATGCCGATGGTACTGTAACGACGGCAACCTATCAGAAATAAAAATATACCTAAGGAAAGAGCAGGTCCTATTCGTCCTATCCGCTATAAAACGTAACCCCATAATATCTTAAAGAACATTCATATGAAAAATATTGGAAAAATGCATATTCCCATAGTACTGTTTGTCTTTTTATCGTGCTTGAATTGCAGCAATGACAGTACGGATACAGATGATAACACAGATACAGATGACGACACCGTTGAAACCAATGATTATTCAGGTACGGCTACCGTGACACAGGGGCGCGCAACTACGGTGATTGAAAATCTCTTCGATGCCGGTCAGCGCGTTTCAGGAGTGGGAACCATCACCGCAGCGGACGATTCAGAGTGGACGGTTCCCGCAGAAGTCAACTATACGGATGACGATTTTCCGTTCGCCCCTGACCTGTTCAACCCTTACGCTACCCAATACAATACGGCATCGGAGGCTTTGGCGGCTTTTGATGAAAATAACATTATCGAGATAGATGCGAATGGAGAGGTGGTGACCGGCTATATTTTTGCCGACAACTATTTTGAACTCTATATCAACGGAACCCCAGTGGGCAAGGATGCCGTTCCCTTTACGGATTTCAATTCCCACATCGTAAAGTTCAGGGTATCGCGTCCCTTCACGGTAGCGATGATGTTGGTCGATTGGGAAGAGAATCTAGGTCTGGGCTCCGAGTTCAATCAGGGAGCAGATTACTATGCCGGTGACGGGGGCATGGTGGCCGTGTTCAAGGATGCATCCGAAAATACCATTGCCATAACGGGCGGAGATTGGAAGGCACAAACGTTCTATACGGCCCCCATCAAAGATTTGAACTGCCCCACCGAGGATGGGACAATACGGATTACATCCAACTGTAATACGACCAGCGTAAATGACGGTACCTCGTTCTATGCCCTGCACTGGGAACTGCCCGATACTTGGATGGAAGAGAGCTTTGACGACTCCGACTGGCCCGATGCCACTACGTATACCAACGAGACCATTGTGGTGAACAACAAGGAATCCTATACCCGGTTTACGGATACATTCGACGACCCGGAAAACGATGCGGAGTTCATCTGGTCCACGAACGTCGTTTTGGACAATGAAGTCATCGTAAGGTATACCGTGGAATAAAAAACGAACAGAAAAAACATGACGCTACGGTAACGGCGCGTCTAAAATAGAATGACAAATCAAAATATCTAAGTATGAAACAACACCTTTTCTCGATAGCCGCTTTGGCCATCTTAGTGGGAACTCTCTCTTCTTGCCGTTCAAGTAATACCGCGGGACAATTCAAACCAGGAGGGCCAGAAAGACAACCACCTTCTGCTTCTGAAATTATCTCTCGGATGGATACTGATGAAGACGGAAAATTGTCCATGTCCGAGGTCAGGGGTCGCTTAAAGGAACGTTTCGGTGAAATCGATACCGATGATGATGGCTTTCTTACCAAGGAAGAGATCGAAAAAATTCCCAGACCCAGACCACGAAGAAGATAATAATTAAGAACCGAACGTATTTAGTTGATGCATTATTACAAGACCCTTTGTTCCATTGCAATGGTTTGTATGATTGGTTGGTGTACCATTGGGAATGCCCAAAAAAAGGAGTTTACCCTCTCGGGTACTATTTTGGATAAGGGGTCTAATCAACCTCTGGAATATGCCACGGTCGTTTTGGAAAATCTTTCCCAAGAAAATGAAATCACAGGAGGAGTCACGAATGCTAAAGGCAAGTTCGACATTAAAATTGCTTCGGGCAATTATCGGATACGGGTGGAATATCTTTCTTATATCACCCACATTATAGAAAATCAACAAATTTCAAAAAATACGGACCTTGGCATTATCAGTATGGAAGCCGATGTCTCTGCGCTGGAAGAAGTGGTAGTTACCGGTGAAAAAACGACTGTTGAGGTACGTCTGGATAAAAAGATATACAATATCGGTAAGGACTTGACCACTAGTGGGGCCACGGTCAGCGATGCGCTGAACAATGTACCTTCAGTTACAGTTGACATTGACGGGGCCATCAGTCTACGCGGCAACGAGAACGTACGTATCCTTATCAACGGAAAGCCATCGGCCCTGGTCGGGTTCGGCTCCAATGATGTATTGCAACAACTGCCCGCGGACGCCATAGATAGGGTAGAGGTGATCACCAGCCCATCGGCTAGATATGATGCAGAAGGTACCGCGGGCATCCTGAACATCGTACTCAGAAAGGACAGGACGTTAGGTTTCAACGGCACTGTCAATATGACCGCGGGCCATCCCATCTTCAGCAGGATGACCTCCAACCTGAACTTAAGAACTGATGCCTTCAATATATTCGGCACATTGGGATATGATTATTCAGAAAGCCCAGGGAACGGTCTTTTTGACAATACCTACACCAGTGGGGATTTTGACAGGATTTTGGAAAGCAGGGATATTCTCAGGCAGCGACAGGGCCATAACCTGAATTTAGGCGTGGAATACTATATTAATGAAAAGTCCTCGATCGTTGGCAGCTTTTTTACCAGACAATCTGATGATGAGGACAATACCGATATTGTGTACGACCGCTTCATCAACAACGTTTTGGATAGTGAGAGCCTCCGTGTGGAAAATGAAATGGAGGATGCCCATGCCCATCAAGTAGCATTGAACTATGAGAACAATTTTAATTCTGAGGGACATAAATTGACCGCGGATTTTCAATATTCCTATGACAAGCGAGAGAAAACCACCGGTATTGATGAAAACATTGTTTTGCCAACAAGTGAATTGATAGATAGGGAGACTATTTTTGAAATTGAGACCCAGAACGAACTATTATTACAGGCTGATTATGTGCTTCCCGTGGGCGACAGTCAGTTTGAACTGGGCTATCGCGGTGATTTTGAGGAAACCGTGACCGATTATCGTCTCGAAAATCTTAACCTGGATACAGGTGAATTCGAAGTGGACGAGGGATTGACGAATGTCTTTACCTACATGGAAAATATCAATGCCCTTTACACCCAATATGGAAATAAATGGAAAAAGTTCTCGTTTTTGTTGGGCCTTCGTTTGGAGAACACCCAATTAAAGGGACAGGTAGAATCCGATTTTGACGAAGAAGCGTTGGAAGAAGCATTGGGCGAGGATATCGATTTGAATTTTGACGAGAACTATTTAGGTCTGTTCCCTACAGTGAACCTTATCTACGAGTTGGCGGAGAACGAAAACATCACCTTGGGATACAACCGAAGGATAAACAGGCCCAGGGGCTTCTTTGTCAATCCATTTCCCTCGCGGTCAAGCATCATCAATATCTTTCAGGGCAACCCCGACCTGGATCCGGCTTTTGCCAATGCCTACGATTTAGGCTACCTAAAACGTTGGGAAAAATTGACGATCACTTCTTCGATTTATTATCAAAAAGAGACCAATTCATTTGAAATAGTACAGGAAGAGACCGGTGAGACCACCCCGGAAGGAATCAATATCATCCGTTCTGTACCCATCAACCTATCGACGAATGAACGGTATGGCACGGAACTGGGCATCTTGTACAATCCAAAGCGCTGGCTCAGGCTCAATTGGAGCATCAATGCATTCCAATTTGTCAGCGAAGGAAACTTCAATAGTGTTGAATATGGTACCGAAAATACGAGCTGGTTCTCAAGGTTCAGTTCCAAACTGACGTTGCCCGGTAAAATTGAATGGCAGACCAATGCCAACTACAGGGGCCCCCGTCAAAATGCACAGACCAAATACAAAGGTGTGTTCTTTATGGATTTGGCGTTTAGCAAGGAAATCTTCAATGATAATGCGACATTGGCCTTCAACGTGAGGGATGTGTTGAACTCAAGAAAACGATTTATTGATACTGACACGGATTTCTTTACGTCCGATGGTGAACTGCAACGAAGGGAAAGACAATGGGCCCTGTCCCTTGTTTATCGCATCAACCAGAAAAAGGAAAGGGGAAAACGCGAAAGACAACAAGATTTTGATGATGATGGCGAGGGGGAATTTTAACTATTGAAAAATCAAATCGATGTCGAATACAGTGATTGCAATCGATGCGGCAAAATTATGGTGCTTTCGCTAAAGCCTTAACTCTTGAAATAAATACCCTTGATTTCAAGCGGTGCAATAAAACCAACCTTTCTTAAGACACTTACCAATTTCCAAATCAGTTGCATCAACCGGCCGTTTCATAAGTCTTATACCCCCTCATAATCATTTTCGATAATTCTAATTAAGCTTCATTTTCAGAAGTTGCTAAAGGATTTACATCGACTACATGGTAAAATTGTAACAGATATCATCTCAAGTCGTCTCCAGAATATAGGCGCGTTCTAACGGTAAAATCTTCTCTTTAGAGACTCTGAATTATCGAACAAACAAGTATACCGGGCGATTGATATGTACTCAAATGAATACTGAACAATGAAAAAAAGCAAAAAATTAATCTACAGTCTTATACTAGTACTTTTCATTGGAATAGTCTACAACGCATCCAAGCTTAAAAATCAATTCGATAAGATTGACAAGACCGATGAGTACTGGGAATATCCTGTGCAAAAAGCTTTGGATTTCTCCCATATCAGAATAGAAGGTGGAAATAGAACGTATAGCGGTATCTCTCCTGGAACCGAAAATAAGTTGTTTTACAAAAGTGAGATCGAGAGCCAATTCAAATATTCGGTAGTCAACGATACACTTATCATCGAGTTTGATAAAGACATGATCACTACAAAAGTGAACCAAAAACAATTTAGAAGGTACAAAGTCCTGATAACCTACGCGGAACTAAAGTCAATATCCACCAACGATTCTTATTTAGATTTTGGTCTTGACACAATGGAAGAGTTAAAAATAGAGACAGAAGGTTTCACGACCTTAAAAATAGAAAGCAACGGAGCACAGCTTGACACATTAAACATAGAAATGTCGGAAAATGCCTTTACAGTTTTTAGGGATACCGATAATCCCATGAATGTCAAACTTCTAAAAACTAAACTGGTGGATAGCAGTTTCATTGACCTAACAAGCATTAAAGCAGAAACGTTCCTACCTGAAATTTTCGGTAAATCGGAGATGGGTATTGGTAGCGGTTTAAAATGGCCCGTATCAAACGTAGTTAAGCCAACAACGGTAATCGACTCTATCCAATCCCGATAAATTGTAAAACCAAAACTCTATAGCTTAAAACGATACGATGATAAACTTCGAGAACTTCAGTTTTAATTATAACAAAAAGGCGCCTCTTTACAGAGATTTGAATTTGAACTTGGAGCCTGGAAAAATCTACGGACTCTTGGGAAGGAACGGTGCGGGAAAATCTACCTTGCTGAACAACATTACGGGGTTGAACAGTCCTATCGGCGGTAAAGTGAGGGTCAACGGGCAAAACCCTAGCAACAAAACCCCCTCTTTTTTAAGGGACATCTATATCATACCTGACGATGTATACATCCCCGCAATAGGTCCTGATAGCTTTTTAAAAATTTATGGTTCGTTCTATCCAAATTTTTCACTCTCAAGATGCCATGAATATTTGGAGTTGTTGGAAGTTCCCCATAAAAGAAAGCTTAATAGGCTATCCTTTGGACAACAGAAGAAGTTTATAATAGCGTTCGCTTTGGCCTGCAATACAAGGCTATTGATTATGGACGAGCCGACCAATGGTCTTGACATCCCTTCAAAGGGGTTGTTCAGAAAACTGATCGCATCCGTAACCTCAAGAAATAAAACATTTATAGTGTCAACACATCAAGTGCGTGACCTTGATAATATGATAGACCACGTTCTGATCGTAAAAAACGGGCAACTGCTTCTGAACAGGAATATTTCGGAAATTTCGGAAAAAATAACTTTCCAGGTACAACCGGAGAGCCCGAATGAAAGTAATGCAATACATAGTGAGTCATCCGTGGGTGGATATTCAGTAATGCGTGAAAATCTCGATAATACGGATACAGAGGTAAATATCGAACAATTGTTCAATGCCTGTATAACCTACCCTGATAAAATCCGACAAATCTTTAAAAGCGCTTGAACATGGAAGAAATATTTGATTTTCGTAGGTTTACCCTATTAATACGTCGAATCGTTTCGGAACGTGGTGTCAGGATAGTAGGGAGTGTGCTTTTCATCTTACTGTGTATGATTTTATTCTTGTACGCGGGATACATCAAGCCAAGTGTATACCATCAGACTAGGCAGATGTTTCTATTCTTCGGTCTGATGTTAGGGCCTATTCTTTACGCGTGGGTCTTTTCCTCGGAATTTCAGAACAACTCCATGGGTATCTGCTATTTAATGCTCCCGAGTTCCACGTTCGAAAAATGGTTGCTGAACATTGTTTTCGGTACAGCCTTGTTCTCCATAATTTTTACTGCTTCGTTTCGATTGTTCGACTCTTGGTTTGTTTCGGGTCTACATGCAAAATATGATGCTACTGGTATTGCATATCTGATCGAGGATCTGGAAGTGTTGAACTTGGATAAGATGTATTATTTTATGCCTCTGATATTCGGGTTAATACTGGCCCTTAGCGTTCTTATCGGTTCTTTGCATTTCAGAAAGAACAGTCTGGTCTATTCTTTACTTAGTGTACTGGCACTATTTGTAATTACCATCGGATACCGTTATTTCGTTATCAACGCTTTCTTGGACGGAAGTATTACGGGAGGGTCGCTTATTCCCTTTTACGGGGTAACGCTGACGGATGATTCCAATCTTTTAAAAGAGTACCATCTTACCTCGGATTATACCATTGAAGACATTATACTGGGCATTGGCATTCCCGGCATCTGTGTGCTTTCGATTGCATACTATTTCGCCATAAAGGAAAAGGAACTATAGTTTTGACAAAATATTAGAAATTAAATTTTCATACAGTCCTGTTAAAGGAACGTTTTATAGGACTAAGCGAGTGCAGATATAACTTTTTGCTAAGATTTGATTTTAACATTATGTTTCCCTAAATTTAAGCGATAAAGAATTGCATCATTTGTGTCTATTTGTATTAGAAATTGCAAAGCGGTGTACAGCTTTTAATTAGCAAGGTAAAATATTGTAAGAGAGTGTGTTATGACCTTATTACTAGGTCTGCCACCCCGACGAACCACTTTTCAAGTAGTATTAAAGCACTGTTAACTGACTGGTTGACAGTGCTTTTCATTTTTTATGAATTCACCCGATATCATCTAATATCAAATAAAAGGTGTAGAGTTCGGTGAATGGAATGGTACGCTAGTTGTGCATAATTTTGGTAGCAGATAAGGCTATTTAAGGTCGTCTTTGCAAACAAATTTGTTTAATCCAAAAGACACGTATTATGCACAACAACAGCACTTTAGCAGTACTCATTTTTACAAGGGACATTAATGATAATCCCGAAAAACTTACCATTTATGCCCGTATTACTGTAAATGGCAAGCGGGTAGAAATTAACATCGGAAACTCTTACCCGGTTGCTTTATGGAATGCTAAAATTAGCAAGGCGCTTGGCCGGACCTTAGAGACAAAGGGAACAATCTCGGTAAACAAGCTTTGACCAATAATGGCATTGAGAAGCATATAGAACGGATAAACAAACTAATGAACCTGGCTGTAAAACTCGAGTGGATAAAAAAAATCCATTTGTCCAATATAAAGTTAAGTTCAACAAGTTCGACCGACCTTTTTATCATTCATCGAACTTAAGAAATTTGAGTCTATTGAATTGGAAAGAGCGACTTTGAAAAAGCCAAGGATTTATTCGTTTTTGCCTATTACCCTCTTGCTATTCCTTTTCGCCTCGCAGGGCAAATTCAAAAGACCATTATAAAAAGAGCTTGGCCTTATTAAACGGTCCATTCGATTTCAAAATCGTTTCTTTTTATCAAAAAGGTAATGTGGTAGTGATATATGTAATCAATCTTGCTCGGAGGTTAAGCGGACTCGCTTCCGATTACCAAAATCGGCACTGTGTCCAAGATTTTTTTTTGATAAGCTCTTTCCCCAAAGTAAAATTGAGGGCAATGCTATAAAAAACTTCTAAAAGTCATAAAGTAAAAGCATGTTGTGCCCTATCCGATTTTCATTGAACACTTATCTACCGTAACAATGTAAATATAGGACAGGTCTCTTCGCAGACTAGTATTCTATGGTTAAAACAAGAAAATATGATAGAATTTTAATTTCGCATTACGAAGCGTGTTGGTAAGATTTGGGGATAAGTATTTATTGAAAAGAGATGAAGCAAAAAAGGTTCTTTAATTAACCCAAAAACGTATCTGCCATATGTTTTCTAAGAAAGTGTATGGATCTTCCCATTAACTTATAGGCTCCTTTGGTACTTAGTGCCATAACTTCCGCTATCTCGGCATAACTTAGTTGAAAGTAATATTTAAGGTGTACAGCTTCCCTTTGCCTATCGGTAAGATTGTTCATCCCTTTTTTTAACTTCCTTTGCTGAGCGTCAAATTGTTGTTTTTCAATTAGTTTTAGTTCTGCGGAAGGATTCGTATGTAGTTTCAGATAAGACGATAGTGGCGAATCTGAGTATGTCTTACGTCTCTTGATAGATTCGGCAATTAATTTTCTTCTAATTGATTTTAAGAGGTACGATTTAATAGACTTTACCTTGGCCAGCTTATGTTTGTTGTTCCAAATTTCTACGAAGAGATCTTGAATACAGTCTTTGACGAGTTCTTTGTCATTAATCAATTTTTGTCCGTAGCCATATAGTAGTGATACATTATTCCTATAGATTGTAGCATAGGCAGTTTCATTGCCTGCCTGAAATTCTTGCCAAAGTTGAATATCATCAGACTTGGGGGTAATCTCTAATTCGACCGCACCTAGATTTTGTGGATCGGACGAAATATGATTTTGAAATGCAAAAGCGTCCAAATGGAAATCAATCAATTAATTACTAAAAGTAATAAAATTTAACATTCATATTAAGAATACATTAATAGAATGTCAATAAAATAACAAAATACATAATAAAAGAACATATTGTTATATATCGCATATTTTTGATTTCATATTTTACCGTGGCAAATTGTAATTTTCTGTATGAAATCGGATTCTAAAAACAACAACGTTTCAATGACCCGCCGTCAAGCCATAGACGGAGTGGCATGCTTAAGTTTAATGGGCTTTGGGCTAGAAAAAATCACTTCGTGGGTCACTACAAAAACCCCAGTCATCGAATGGAACGCCCATATATTTAATCCTGATATATCAAGATATCCCATACACCCAAAGGCGACATATACCCCCGACATGTCGGTTCATCCATCAGCTCCCCTTGCGATATACCTACAAAAACTAGCTTAACAGAAAATTGATAAGGCTGTCATCGTACACCCTGAACCCCATGAAGACAATCACAGTTTGATAATTGATTGTTTGGAGCGTGAGCCTAATAGACTTAGGGATACAAGTTTATTTTATCCACAAGATTCCCAGGCTCCAGAAAAGTTGGAGGCTTTGGTAAAACAGGCACCCCATATCGTTGCGACCAGATTTCATGAACAGCGCGGAAAAGAAAGTTATCTTGATAGTTTTGACGATCAAGGAGTCATGGCGATATGGAAAAAGGCGTATTAATTGAACCTCGTTATCGAATTACATATCGGCCCAAATTATACAGTCCAAGCAGGCAAATTGATAGAGGAATTCAAAGGTTGCAAGGTGCTCATTGACCACTTGACAGAGCCGCAGATCGGCTCATCGGTTGAATTTGCAGACGTGTAAGATTTGGCTCAATACCCAAGTTTACATGAAGTTATCGGACATCGGCCACTTTGCCGAGGATGGACCTTATTATGAAAGCGCGTTGCCTTTTACAAAAAGGACAATTCGCGAGTTTGGTGCCGATAGAATGTTTTGGTGAAGTGGGTCGCCAGAAATCGTTGATATACACATGGCCTCCTATTCCATTGAAGATAGGGAAAAGGTAAAGGGTGGAAATATTCAAAAATTGTTCGATTGGAAATAGTTGTTGAAAGGGATGTTCTCGTTTAAATCTGTGATAGTATCTAAAATTTTACTACACCACACCTCATTTTGAGTCGATAGAAGTAAAATATCGAAAGGCTCACTATTTTTAATCTGCCCAATAGAGAATGACTGAGTTTTTAAGATAAATCCTGCTTTGAATCGGGTATTTCCAGTTTTGGTCAAAATCATAAATGAGCAATTGAACCGTTGCAACATATTTTAATTTTGAAAACGACCCACTGAAACAACTAAAATTTCGAGCCATCCTTTTCAAGTAAGATAAGTTCAAAAAATATTCTTTTTCATGGGGTAAAAATTGAATTTTCATCTCTTAAATAAAAAAGTGTTCAGTTCAAAAAAGCTACTTGAATTAGTCGCTATTTTAAAACTTATGACATTGAAGTTTATGAAAAATTTAAAGAAAAGACTACAGCAGGGGGAAGCACTCAATGGTTGTTGGTTGAACCTTGGTAGTCCGCTAACGGCAGAAATAGTAGGTAATGCTGGATATGATTGGGTATTAATTGATTTAGAACATGGAGCAGGAAATGAAAAGGATGCGCTTTCACAATTACAGGCTTTGCAGTCGGGTACCGCTGGCGTAATAGTCAGGGTGGAAAGTACTGACAGGCGTAGGGTCCAGCGTACTTTGGATATGGGCGCTGAAGGTATTATGTGCCCCCAGATAGAGAATGCCACCGATGCCCAAATTGCCGTTGACGGAATGCATTATTCCCCCGATGGAAAGAGAGGGGTGGCCAAAATGGTCAGAGCGACCGGTTTCGGAAAAGAATTTGAAAGTTACCGGCAAGGGTCAAAAGAGAATATTCTAGGGGTAATCCAAATCGAAACTAGTGAAGCTTTGAATCATTTGGATGAAATTGCCGCTCTGGATGGGGTAGACGTATTGTTTATAGGCCCCTCTGATCTGACTATGTCTTTGGGTATATTCGGTCAGCTTAACCATCCACTTTATATCGATGCCCTAAAAGCAATTGTAACCGCTGCCGAAAAAGCTGGAAAAGCTGTCGGAATTTTATTGTTCGACCCAGGGGATTATAAAACCTACTACGATATGGGAATTCGGTTTATGGCCTGCGGTTCCGATGCGACTTTCGTGGCCCAAGGGGCAAAAAATATGGCCAAGGCTCTAAATTCCAATAAGGAGTAACTTCACTAATATAATTATGGACAGCTTTCTTACCGATCCCTTATTCATATTGCTAATAGGCATCATAATTGTCGTAGGCGGTATTATCGGTCTTAGGTTACATGCATTTTTGGCCCTATTGATAGCTGCCTTCGTAGTTGCCCTCATGACACCTGCCTCGGCCGTTGAAATCTTCGCTCTAAGCAAAGGGTCTTCTGCGGGGGCGGCACTGCAAATGTCGAATTGGCACGTAGGAAAAAGAATAGCAACCGCATTCGGACAAACTTGTGGTAAAATCGGAATCCTTATAGCAATGGCGGCGATCATAGGCAAGTGTATGTTGGAGAGTGGGGCGGCTGAAAAAATCATACGATCACTTATCAAACGCACGGGGGTTAAAAATGCGCCAGTTTCCTTTTTAGGAGGAAGTTTTTTCTTGGGAATCCCAGTTTTCTTTGATACGGTTTTTTACCTGATGATTCCCTTGGCAAAAGCGATGGCCAATAAATTGGGAAAGAATTATCTGTTGTTGGTACTTGCGGTAACGGCAGGGGCGGCGATGGCCAATTCGTTAGTTCCCCCCACTCCTGGGCCGTTGTTCCTAATAAGCGAAATGGATATTCCGATCGGTATGATGATGCTCGGAGGAACACTGGTGGGTCTTTTCACTATTTCTACAGGGTATATGTATGCCCTTTGGGCGAATCGAAAATGGCCTGTACCCCTTCGTGACTCTCCCGATGCACCTCTAAAAGATATAAAGGCTTTATCATTGCGGGAGGACTCCCATTTGCCTTCTTTATGGCTATCAACACTTCCGGTCTTGATTCCTTTGGTCTTTATCACGGTCAAAGCACTTATGGATACATTTATGGATACCGGAGATTCCAATAATCTAATGATCACATTGATTAATTTCTTCGGGGAAAAGAATACCGCATTGATTTGCGGCGCATTATCGGCTTTAATGTTGTTGGTCCGTCAAAAAAAGGATGATACCAAAGCTATGTTGAAGGCGGTGCAGATGGCATTAATGAGCGGAGGGGTAATTATCTTGATTACCGCTGCTGGTGGTGCCTTTGGGGGAATGTTGCAACAAACCGGTATCAGTGCCCGAATCGGAGAATTGACCCAAGGCTATCAAATGGCCATCATACCACTTGCTTTTTTTATCGCCGTAGTTGTACGAACCGCCCAGGGATCGGCTACTGTGGCGATGATTACAGCTTCGGGTATTCTTGCAGGCATGTCTGCAACCATGGACTTAGGATACCACCAGTTGTATGTAGGACTCGCCATTGCATGTGGTTCGAAAATATTTCCTTGGATGAACGATAGCGGGTTTTGGATAGTATGTAAAATGAGCAACTTGACCGAAAAGGAGGTATTGAAGACATTTTCACCCATGCTAACGATTATGGGAGTTACAGGATTGATAGTTATTCTAATCGCGGCCCAAATATGGCCCTTGGTGTGACGAACTTCTTCCCAATGGAAAACTAATTACAAATTTGATTATAAAACACAAAAAATGGAAAAAGTAGGATTTATAGGATTAGGAATTATGGGGAAACCTATGGCATTAAATTTGATCAAAGCGGAATATTCCGTGTCGATACTGGAAACCAGTGCTGCCGCTAAAGAAGTAGCCGATGCCGGTGCAAAGACCTATTCTTCCAGCAAGGCATTGGCCCAAGATAATGATGTGATCATTACAATGTTGCCCGATTCGCCGGAAGTAGAGTCAGTTGCATTAGGTAAAGATGGCGTACTGGAAGGCATAAAGCCAGGGTCGATTTTTGTAGATATGTCTACTATTGCCCCTTCCTCTGCAAAGAAACTTTACGACGCTTTTCAGGAAAAAGATGTAGAAGCTTTGGATGCCCCTGTATCCGGTGGACAAGTAGGTGCAGAAAGTGGTACGATATCGATTATGGTCGGCGGAAGCCAAGCCGCTTTCGATAGGGTTCTCCCACTATTTGATATCATGGGCAAAAGTGCGGTTTTGATAGGCGACGCGGGAGCGGGACAGACCACTAAAGCCTGTAACCAAATTATCGTTGGTATGACCATCCAAGCCGTTGCGGAGGCTTTTGCATTGGCAAAAAAGGCAAACGTCAACATCGAAAAAATGCGGGAAGCTCTATTGGGCGGATTTGCCCAAAGCCGTATTCTAGATTTACATGGACAACGGATTATCGATGATAATTTCAAACCCGGTTTCAAGGTAAAACTACATCGAAAAGATATGAACATTGCACTGCAGGCCGGAAAGGAATTCTCTGTTCCTTTGCCCGGTAGCGCCCAAGTGGCTACGGGCATGGATGCCTTGATAGCCCAAGGCCGAGGCGAATTGGACCATAGCAGCCTGTATATTTTGCTTGCCGGATTATCCGGAATTTAATTAATAAGTAACCTCATTAAATTAGCCAAAACGTAGAATGAAGATAACCGATATATATAATACCCAAATCGCCGTGGGGGACCCGCCCTTACTAAATGCCGCAGGTTTACATGCGCCATACGCCTTACGAATCATTGTCGAAGTGATTACGGACGTTGGTATCATTGGGCTAAGCGAGATACCTGGAAGCGAAAAAATATACAATTCATTAGAAGAGCTGAAACCACATCTCATTGGTCAAGATATTTTTCAACTCCATACCATCAAAAATCTGATTCAAGATGAATTTGGAAAACAGGAAGACCAACGTGGTGTAGCACCTTGGGATCAGCGTTTACTAGTGCATCTTTTCAGTGCCATTGAAGTCGCCTGTTTAGACTGTATAGGAAAAAAACTGGATAGACCGGTTGTAGATTTATTAGGAGGAAGGTCAAGAGATAAAGTCCCATTTTCAGCCTATCTGTTCTATAAATACGAAGGAGCCGGAGGAGAACTTGGTTTTGATATGGATAGTAATGCATTTGGCTGGTTAAAGGCACGTCAAGAAGAAGCTTTGTCCCCCGACCAGATTGTTTCGCAAGCGAAAGCTATGTGTGAGGAATTTGGCTTTCAATCGATAAAATTAAAAGGAGGCGCATTACATCCCGATATAGAGTGCAATAGTATGTTAGCCCTTCGGGAAGCTTTTGGCCCTGATGTTCCGTTGCGATTGGATCCCAATGCGATTTGGTCTTTGGAGACTGCCATAAAATATGGCAAAAAAATGGAAGGTATTTTGGAGTATTATGAAGACCCCGTTCGTGGACAGAAAAAAATGGGGGCATTGAGTAAAGAAGTGAACATTCCTTTGGCGACCAATATGTGTACCACTTCGTTCGAGGATATACCTTCAAGCATACAATTTGGCTCTGAGCATATCATTTTATCCGACCATCATTTTTGGGGAGGCCTTCGCGCCTCAATGGAGCTGAATAAAATTTGCCAAACTTTTGGAAGGGGCTTTTCCATGCATTCCAATAGTCATCTAGGTATTTCCATGGCGGCGATGACACATTTAGGTGCGGCAGTTCCTCATCTCGATTATGCGCTCGACACGCATTATCCCTGGCAAGTCGATGAGGTCATTAAAGGAGGAAAACTACAGATAGAGGAAGGTTTTGTTGAAGTACCCAAAGGCCCTGGCCTAGGGGTGGAACTGGATCGGGAACAATTACAAAAACTTCATACAAGGTTTTTGGAATGTGGCCTTAAGGAAAGAAACGATGAGGTTGAAATGAAAAAGGTAAACCCCGATTGGAAATTCGATCTCCAAAGGTGGTAAAGTCGTTTCACGAATCAAAATCAATATAAACGCATCTAAGATTTTTAAAATATGGAAGAACTTAAAAACGTGGATAGGCGAAAAGCGCTTTCCACTATATTAAAAGGAGGATTGGGAGCTACTGCATTGGGCTCCATAGGATCACTTTCTGCAGCATGTAAGCAAACGGAAAAAAAAGAGTCAAAGGTAGAAGAAGACCTAAAGGAAAAAAAGCCCATTCTATATAAGGTAGGTTGTCAACATGGCGGTACCGGAAGAAAAAATTTAGAGTTTCTGGCTAGATACGGCGTTTTCAATATGGACGGTGGTTCACCAAAATTTATTGAAGGCGTAGGCTGGGACCTTGATGATTCTATGAGAAAGCGAGAGGCCTGTGAAAAATATGGTATCAAATTAGACGCCTATCACTTACCCCTATCATCCGCAGGCATTGAGAAAATTAGCACTCCTAACATTATGTTGGGCAAAAGTCCCGCACGAGATCGCGAAATCGAGTTGATTCAACAGATGATTACCGTTGCAAGTAAAACAGGGGTTAAAGTGTTGAATTACAATACCATTATACATGTTATTCTAAGAACTGGAGATACGCTTGACACTTCTCGTGGAAATACCTACTACCGTAGTTGGAATTTAGAGGAGGCACTGACTAAAAACGAAGGTCTTACGATTGCAGGTAAAGTAGATATCGACGAAATGTACGAACGCATTACTTACTTCTTAAATCGGGTCATTCCCGTCGCTGAAGAATACAATGTAAAACTTGCAAACCACATTGCGGATCCTCCAGCACCTGTTGGATATCGTGGTATAACCAGATGGAACAGCCCTGATGTGTTCGAAGGCATAAAACGTTTTGCCCAGTTGTACGATAGCCCCTCACACGGTTTCAACCTTTGTCTTGGGTCCACTGCGGAGGGTTTACAAGAACCAAGAACGGAAATTCTTCCCATTATCAAATGGGTCGGGGAACGCAAGCAGATATTCAACATTCATTTACGAAACATCAAGGGAAAATACAACGATTTTCAGGAAGTGTATCCCGATAATGGCGATATGGATTTCGGCGAAATTTTAGTTGCCTTACGAGATGTGGGCTATGATGCCATGGTAATGCCCGACCATATTCCGAGACATGAGGATCCTGCAGCCTATCTTCAAGGCCATGCATATGCCTTTGGATACATTAAAGCACTTATGCACGCCATTGAAATGGGCTATCATTGAGGTTTTAAGTTAGTTAAAAACGACGCCGTTTTAAATAGTTTTTTTAACCCAACCCTTAAGTTTCCTTACATTTCCTTGAGAAATCAACCCGTGCTGAAAACTTATCGATTTATGAAAATATAGAGGCTCATTTTGGCTATTCAAGAAAATTTTGGATTCCTATGGGGTAAAAAGTGAATTTCCACCTCTTTCTAATAACAAGACTAGGTTTCCCTAAACTATTGCGTAAATATGAAATACACCGATTATACGGAAGAAGATTTTATTATCGATGAATATTTCCAGAAGTGGATCTTGAATCCTGACGAAATGACCTTGAATTTTTGGGAAAACTGGGTTTCGGAACATCCCGAAAAAAAGGAAATCATCGAAAGTGCTGCCAATTTCATACGATTGACTCAGTTCAATGATTTGGAAGAACTGCCAGAAAAAAGCTTTGATGTCATGTGGCAGAATATTGTTCAAGAAAGGAACAGTTCTGAAAATAGCAATTCTAAATTACATATAGTATCAGGCTTTAGGAAAAACCACTTGCTAAAGGTTGCCGCAGTTTTTATTGGAATTATCGGGACTGCCTACGGAGTATATCAGTATGCAAGTATGCAGCAGCAGGAAGAATTGCCATCAATTACCGATAGTAATATAATCTTAAGACTGGAAGACGGCACGGAACAGATTATCGATGAAACTTCTTCTGAGATTATAACCAATGCCAAGGGTAAAAAAGTGGTAAGCCAAGAACAAAATATGTTGATATACGAAGAAGAGGTGGCGACGGCTCAAAAGCTGATTAAATACAATGAGCTTATTATTCCTTATGGCAAAAAGTTTGAGCTAAAACTTTCGGATGGTTCGCGGGTAGTCTTAAATTCGGGCTCCAAACTCCGCTATCCGGTGGCATTCGTAAGTGGTAGGCCAAGAAATGTATATTTAGATGGGGAAGCTTACTTCACAGTTGAAAAAGACGAGACCCGGCCATTTACCGTAATTACAGATCAAATGAACACCAGGGTCTACGGAACTAAATTCAACGTATCAAGTTATAAGGATGAAAACAATACTTCTACGGTTCTGATAGAAGGCAGTGTGGGTGTATATAAAGCGAATAATGATGAAGGGGCAAAGACCATAAATATTGTACCCGGGGATAGAGCGACCTTAGAGAATGGCACTATTGCAGTTGATCAGGTCGACGTAAAAAAATATATCGCTTGGGCCGAAGGCCAACTGTTCTTTGTTGACGATGAATTTGAAGTGATTATTAAAGAACTGGAAAGACACTTTGACATAGTCATTGACAATCAGGTTGAACAATTGAACAAAAAAAGGTATACCGGTACTTTCACAAAGGAATCCATTGATCAGATTTTAAAAGTATTCCAAGAACATACTCCGTTTGGGTACCAGGTTAATGAGAACACAATAACTATAATCGAAACGAACGACTAAAAAACATTTGAGTATGAATTGAACAAAACCCAGAATAAGAAAATCGGAAAGTGCGCCAACACTTCCCGATTTATTGAAGATTAAAGTTGAGAATAACTAAAACCTAAAATGAAATTATGAAAAAACTATTGAAATTAAGGGCAGGATGTCATGTATTTCCTCCAAAATTCGATTTGAAAGTGAAATTTACCTTCTTGTTTTTTATCGCAACATTATTCCAAATGCACGCAGGGTCTGGGTATGCCCAGAAAACTAAGATCGATCTTGACAAGACAGGAGTTACAGTACTTCAGGTAATCGAGGCGATAGAAGACAAGACCGAGTTCAAATTCTTCTACAGCAAGGAGGAGTTGGACCTAGAGCGCAAATTGGATATCCGTACTAAGAAACAAGGGATAGAAAAGGTGTTACAAAAACTATTTCCCTACGGCATGGTCAATTATAAGATTATCGAAAAACAAATCGTTTTGACACCGAACAGGACTAAAACTGTCGACAAAGTTACGATTGATGTAATCACCCAGCAGGACTTAGAAGTAAGTGGAACAGTGACCGATGCCAATGGAACGGCTCTTCCTGGAGCAAGTATTCTTGAAAAAGGAACAGGCAATGGTACCACATCAGACTTTGATGGAAATTATACCTTAACGGTGTCAAGCAGTAATGCGATACTGGTCTTCAGTTACATCGGCTTTACACCCAAAGAGATGGTCGTGGGCAATCAATCGACCATAAACGTAACCTTAGCCGAAAGTAGCGAAGCCCTGAATGAGGTGGTAGTAACAGCCCTAGGTATTGAAAGGGATCGCAAAACACTTGGTTACGCCACGGCGAAGGTAGATTCGGAAGAATTTACCGTAAACAGGACTCCCAATTTTATGGATGCCCTTCAAGGTAAGGTAGCTGGGGTCAACATTTCCGCTCTGGGTTCTGGTCCACAGGGAAGTAGTAAAATTAGAATACGGGGTATATCTTCCTTCGGAAGCAATAACTCCCCCTTAATAGTGGTAAACGGTGTACCTATAAATAATACCTCTTTTGGCGTGGATAGTGGTGGTGTTGCGCCTGTTGGTAGTAATCGAAATTCAGATAGTGGTGATGGTTTGAGTAGTATCAACCCCGATGACGTAGAAACGATGACCATTCTTAAAGGTGCTGCTGCCTCAGCTCTATATGGGGCCCGGGCCAAAGATGGTGTTATAATGATTACTACCAAAAATAGATCCGAAGACGGGGTAGAGGTTACATTTAATTCCAATTATACCAACGGATCCCCAATGGATTTTACCGACTACCAATACGAGTACGGTCAAGGTGAAGGTGGGCAGCGACCCAATGCGCCTTTCCCCGTATCAGGTGTTTGGAGTTTCGGAGAGCCTGTCGGGGGAACTCAGATCCTCTTCGATGGCCTAGTTGTGCCTTACGAACCTACCCCGAACAAGGTTAAGGATTATTATCGAAATAGTTCAACCTTTATGAATACCATATCCGTAGCCTCTGGGGGCGAAAATGGAGGTATCAGCTTTTCCTTGGCCAATTTAAATTCGGAGGCCATTCTACCTGGCTCCGATTATGTTAGAAGAACTGTCAATGTTGGTTTTACCCAAAAACTTAAAAAGTTTACCATTTCCGGTAACGTTAACTATTCGAACGAGACACGTACGAATCCACCCAACATTGCGGAACAGGATTATAGCCCCGTGGTTATCTACACCTTGGCGTCCACCATGCCTTTAGATTTATTAGAGGAGAATTGTTGTGATGAGAACGGTGATGAGATACTCTATTCCAGATTTAGTAATAGAACTAACCCTTATTTTGCATTGAAGCGGTTCGAGAATAATGTACGTGACAGAGTATTCGGGAATATTACCGCTAAATATGATTTTACCGACTGGCTATATGCCCAAGTAAGGGTCGGGCAAGACTGGTATTATCGAGATGTCGATTACAACCTGCCTACGGGATCTAGGCGTCAGTCTTCGCCACCTCCGGGCTTTGTGAACGGACAGTATATTCAGGATCAACGGCGCTTTAGGGAAACCAATGTGGACTTCTTGATCAGTGCGAACAAACAGTTTGGTGAGTTCGGAACCATGCTTAATTTCGGGGGCAATCAAATGAACCAGAGCAATAGTATAAATACTATCTTGGGGGAAAATTTCTATACCCGTGATCTTTATACCATCGGTAACGCAAGTACGGTTACCCCAAACTACATTTTTAACGAAAGAAGGGTAAATTCACTCTATGCAGCGGCCGAACTATCTTACGGAGGGTATCTCTATGTTAACGCTACGGCAAGAAATGATTGGTTCTCTACTCTTTCGGCCGATAACCTAAGTATTTTATATCCATCGGTTACCGGCAGTTTTGTCTTTAGCAATGCGTTCAATATGCCTGATTGGCTCTCGTTCGGTAAGATAAGGGTCGCATATGCCCAAGCCGGCAGTGATACCGATGTCCAGCCGTATGCGCAATTGCTTCCGTATCGAATCAACCCCTTGCAACTTTCGAATCGACCAATAGGTAACATAGACACAAATACGATTCCGAATCCGGATTTGAAACCGATGCTGGTAACAGAAAGGGAAGTTGGTCTGGAGTTGACCTTGTTCAATAATTTAAGGTTTGAGGCCTCTTACTATAATAAACTTTCTTCTGATCAGATTCTACAGGCACAGACTTCAGATGCTTCAGGGTTTACAACACGTTTGATCAATGTTGGGGAAAGCAGAAACGAAGGTGTGGAGGTTTTCCTTTCGGCCAGCCCGATACGGACCAATAATTTTGAGTGGAATACTTCGGCAAACGTATCGTATAATACTTCCGAGGTATTGAGCCTTGGGGAAAGTGTTGATGATAACTTTATCACTGTAGGGAACGCCGAGTTTCATGGAGAACTACGCCAAGTAGTAGGCAAGCCCATGGCACAACTCTACGGATGGGGTTGGTTAAGGGATGACGCAGGAAACATCGTTCACGATCCAAATACCGGATTGCCACTACGGTCAGAGGAACAACTGAATTTCGGTACCGCACTGCCGGTCTGGGTAGGAGGCTTTACAAATAGCTTCAGCTACAAAAACTTTAACCTGTCCTTTTTGATCGATTATAAATTGGGCCATAAGATGATTTCCGGTACACACATAAATGCATACCGCCATGGTCTGGACAAGGCCACCTTGGTCGGTAGGGATGTGGGGTTCGTTGTGGGTGAAGGTGTAAATCCAGATGGTAGTGTAAATACCGCCCAAGCGGAAATACAGCCATATTATCAAGTAATCCGTAGCTACAGGGCTTCCGAACAATCTGTTTTTAATGCGGGATCATGGCAGCTGAGACAACTGTCTTTGGGGTATGATTTTACCAAGCATTTAGATCGAATCAAGTTTATTAAAGGATTGAAGTTCGATATCATTATGAACAATGTGGCGGTGCTTAAAAAATGGGTGCCTCATATCCATCCGGATCAAAACGGTATCTACGGCGACAACTTGGTAGGGCTTGAAGCTACGGGCTTGCCCATTACAAGGGATATCGGTTTTAACCTTAATATGAAATTTTAATATGAAGACTATGAAAAATACAACCAAATATATATTCGGCACTTGTATAGCCTTGGCGTTATTCGTGTCTTGTGATAAGGATTTCGAGGAAATTAATACCGATCCGGTGCGTTTGACAGAGATAGACGGTACCTTTCAATTGAACAGAGCGATTATCGGAAGTTCGCCCGGTTATAACAATTTTACCTATGAGGAGGAAATCGTTAGGCATATGACTACCCCTTTTCAAGGAGTAGGTTCAGGCGGGAATTTTAATCAGGATAACAGACAACGAACAGCCGGTAACTGGAGGGACGGGTTTCAAACGACTATTAAAAACCTGGTAGACGGTATTGCCAATATAGACCCAGAGAGTACCAATCTGCTATCCATGTTACGAATTTGGCGAGCACATGAGTTTATGGTTTTGACGGATACATATGGGGATATACCCTATTTCGAAGCTGGCAAAGGGTTCTTGGAACAGATTCCGTTTCCCGTTTATGACCCGCAAGAAGCTATTTACGATGACATACTAAAGGAACTTGAAGAGGCCTCTGCCGCTTTGAACCCTGCTGGTGATGCCGTAGATCAAGAGATTATGTATGCCGGACAAGGTGTTGGTGACAATATCTCTGCCTGGAAACGATTGGGATACTCTTTAATGTTAAGAGCAGCTATGCGCCTTTCAAAAGTAAACCCGGCCAAAGCCCAAGAGTTTGTTGCTAAGGCTATTGCAGGCGGTATTATGACCTCTAACGAAGACAATGCGGCAATTTGGCACGATGCAAGTTTCCGCAACGAGCTGGGTACCAACCTGAACGGTGGTCAAGCCCCTTTTTATTATATAGAAAGGGAGTTTATGGATTACTTACAGGATAACAACGACCCAAGGCTCGGTAGAATTGCCGTGCGGTATATCGGTGCCACCTCCGGTGCCGATCAAATACCTGAAAATGCCAACTATGATCCAGCGGAACAACGAGGTTTGCCCCAAGGCTTTGACAATACGACCATTGATCCAATAGCTATTTCGGAAGGGCTGGCTAGTTTTTTCGATTACAGCCAATTAGATCGTGAACGCCTTGGTGGGCCAGAAGCTCCTGCTTTTATGGTAACCTATTCGCAAACGTTGCTCTTACATGCAGAAGCCGCTTTCAGAGGATGGGCCGCAGGAGATGCCAATGTATTGTACCAAGCGGGAATCCGGGCTCATATGGAGCAATTTGCCGATTGGCCCGGCGATACTACCATTAGTGAAGCTGAAATTCAGGCCTTTTTGGATACGCATGCCTTGACTCCCGGAAGTGAGTTGGAAGATATCAATACCCAATATTGGGTATCCGCCTTCTTGAACGGTCACGAAGGTTGGGCAAATTTTAGAAGAAGTGGATTTCCCGACATTGCACCGAATCCATATCCTGGTAGCGAACTTCAAACAGAAGAGTTTATTCGAAGATTGACTTACCCTGATACGGAGCGAACTGTCAATTTGGGTAATTTGGAGGCGGCCATCAGTAGACAAGGCCCCGATATCTTGGATACAAGGGTTTGGTGGGATAATTAGACAGTTTTTATATACCGGTTGGTTGCAACAGGGGTCCTCCAGTGATAAAACTGGCAGACCTCTGTTTCCCAAGAGAACTAAAATTCGCATAAGAGAAATACTAAAACTGCCATCATGAAAAACACTTTGAAACAAATCATCACAAATCACAAAAATGAAGAAAAGGCTTATTCGGCCGCTCGAAAGGCTGAAATAGAAAATCCGAAAACCGGAGATGACCGAAGAAATTTCCTAAAGAAAACAGCTTTGGGAGGACTGGGATTATCGAGTTTGATGGGCTACTCTTTCGAGGATAACATCGCCCATACGACCTCAAAGATCAATCGGTCCTCGGCACCCTCAGAATTGAAAATTACCGACATGCGGTACGTGGTGACCAACGTTATGGGTGGCACGCCTATTATCAAGATAGAGACCAATCAAGGCATTCATGGCCTGGGCGAGGTAAGAGATGCCGCTGATGTACGTTATGCCTTATTTTTGAAAAGTCGCATTTTAGGAAGAAATCCCTGTAATGTAGAAAAGATTTTTAAAATTATAAAGCAGTTCGGTGGTCCATCTCGCCAGGCCGGTGGAGTTTGTGGCGTTGAAATGGCGTTGTGGGATCTTTGCGGTAAAGCTTATAATGTACCTGCATGGCAATTGCTTGGGGGTCGTTATCGCGATAAGGTGAGGCTTTACGCGGATACCCCTGAGGCCGATTCTCCCGAAGAACAGAAACGCCTGATTGATTTTCGCGTCAATGACCAAGGGTATACATGGTTAAAGATGGATGTTTCTATAGGTGAACTCAAAGGGAAAAAGGATACCGTTGTAAACGGCAAGTTCTGGAAAGATAAAAACGGAAATTTGGCCCAATGGGGCGACCAACGAAATTTTATGTCGTACGGCAATACGATGCATCCGTTTACCCAGATTCAGATTACTGATAAAGGTTTGGAAGAGCTACAACGCGTGGTCGAAGACGTTAGAAATATGGTCGGTTATGATATTCCGATTTCCACGGACCATTACGGGCATTTCGATTTGAATAATAATATTCGTATGGCCAGAGCCTTAGACAAATATCGTTTGGCATGGTTTGAAGACATGGTACCCTGGCAGTATACCGAGCAGTGGAAAACTATAACTGATTCTATCGAAACGCCGACTACAACAGGAGAGGACATTTATTTGCTAAAAGACTTTAAGCCTTTGATACATCAAAGAGCCGTGGATATAATACATCCGGACCTTGCTTCTTCTGGAGGACTTTTGGAAACCAAACGTATTGCTGATTATGCTGAAGAATTCGGTGTTGCCATGGCGATGCACCAGGCCGGGACACCGGTCTCTTTTATGGCAAACGTACATTGTGCCGCGGCAACCCAAAACTTTTTAGCGCTAGAGCATCATTCTGTAGACTTACCATGGTGGGAAGGTTTGGTCAAGACGGTGGGAGGATTTAAAATGATAGATAAAGGTTTTGCAACGGTGCCGCTCACTGCTCCCGGTTTGGGAATCGAATTGAACGAAGAAGTCTTGAAAAAGCATATCCATCCAAAAGACAAGAGTTACTTCAAATCGACCAAGGAATGGGATGAACTTCGATCTCATGATAGAACATATAGTTAGGCAATATTTTATGATTTAGAATAAATGATTTTACGATAGTTTGTTTGAGTTAGTTTTGATTAGGTCGTCGAGCTTCCCATTAAATAGGGGAGCTTGGCGCCAAATTAACAGCAAACAACGAATTTTGAAAACACTTATATTTATTAGCTACTCTGGACGAATATTTAGCAGTTTAATTGAACCTACATTGATGAAAATGAACAAAAAAATACTTTTACTTGCAATCTGTCTTTTTTCTTTTTTCCAGATGAAATCTCAAGGGGTTGCTTCTACACCGGAATACATCAAAGAACTGACCAAAGATTGGCAGGGCGAACGTTTTGAAGACGGAAGGCCCAAAGTGTCCGATGCGCTCTTAAAGCGAATGAAAAATATTCAGATAGAGGAAGCTTGGGGCTATTTGCGAGGAAAAGGCTATCACAACCAATATGAGGGTGAATGGGAAATATTACATCCCGATAGTGTGATGACCGGTCGTGTGGTTACAGTTCAATATATGCCCTTACGACCCGACTATAAAGAATTGGTTAAACAAAAAGGAGCCAAGGAAAAACGAGATACTATCGGTGGCAGTAATTCGTGGCCCATTCAAATGTTGAAACCTGGCGACGTGTATGTGGCCGATGGATACAACAGAATTATTGATGGCACATTGATTGGTTCTAACTTGGGCAATGCCATTTATACCAATTCCCAAAACGGCTATATTTTCTACGGAAGTGTAAGAGATGTGGCGGGACTTTTGGATATAGAAGGCTTTAACGGATGGCACAAAGGTTCGGACCCTTCTTATCTTGCCGAGCAAATGCTGACGAATATCAATACACCCATTCGGATCGGCAGGGCGATAGTTTTACCTGGGGATGTAGTTCTCGCAAATGCCCATGGCACTATTTTTATACCGGCACACTTGGCCGATGAACTGGTGTTATCATCCGAAATTGTAGGTCTTCGAGATCAATTCGGTTTTCAACGATTACGTGAAAAAAGATATACCGCGGGTCAAATCGATACCAAATGGACGGATGAAATAAAGGCCGATTTCAGGGATTGGCTCAAGAAATATCCTGATAGTAAATTGCCAATGACCCGAAAAGAACTCAACGATTATTTGAATTCGGGTAAAGCGCGATACTAATTGCGAATCTGAATTGACGGGCGTGTCTTAAAAAAACGAGAATGAGATATCTACATAGTTCACTGATTTTAATTGCCTTTTGTGTGTTCTCTGCCTATGGTCAAACACCTGAAACCAGCAGCGAGGTAGCAACAAAAGTGGATGCGATTTATCAGGCAATGGTCGATAAGGATAAGTCCATATTGGAAAACCTGACATCTGATAAGCTTAACTATGGTCATTCTAGCGGTACAATAGAAGATAAGGTACAGTTTATCGATGCAGTCATCAATGGAAGCTTCGATTATATTTCGATAACGCCAGAAGAACAGAAAATCATCATATCAGGCGATGTTGCTTTGGTCCGGCATATTTTCGTTACCCATGCCTTAAACGACGGGAAACCGACCAATGTGCGTATAGGAAATTTAATGACCTTTCAAAAACAAAATGGTGACTGGAAACTTTTAGGAAGACAAGCCTATAAGTTGTAAAGGCCAATCTAGAGACCTGACAGGTCTAGTTTCCATCAAAAACCAAACTTGAGAATACCGTGAAAAAAAGCACTATTTATTCAATTTCCTTAGGCTTGGCCGCACTCTTGTTATTGATTATCCTTTGGAAAATTTTCATGGAGAACATTTCGGAGGCCGGTATTTTTTTCTTGGCCTTTTTTGCCCTCTTGGCCTTCGGTTTTAGCGGATTAAAGGCCTTTAAAAATTTGGTGTTTACCGTCATGATATTTGCTGGGGTTGTGGCCGCGTTGTACTACCCGAATTTGTTTACGGAAATAGGAGGTTTTAAATTGACCGTGTTAATCATACCCTTGATCCAGATTATTATGTTCGGTATGGGTACCTCGATGAGCGTAAACGATTTTGCGGCAGTATTCAAAACGCCTAAGGGAGTGTTCATCGGCGTATCCGCGCAACTTATGATAATGCCGCTTGTAGGTTTTGCGTTGGCAAAAATAAGCGATTTTCCACCTGAGATCGCTGCAGGCATCGTCTTGATAGGATGTTCCCCGAGCGGAGTCGCCTCGAACGTTATGGCCTATCTGGCAAATGCCAATGTGGCTCTATCGATTACCATCACATCGATTGCTACACTACTTGCCCCATTTATTACGCCCGTTTTAATGAAGTTTTTAGCTGGCGAATTTATAGAGATCGATATTCTGACCATGATGTGGAGTATTATAAAGATGATAATCCTTCCTATCGGTGCGGGACTTTTGTTCAACAGATTGCGTGGCGACAAGGCCAAATGGCTCGATAGGGCGATGCCCATTATTTCGATGTTGGCCATCGGCATCATTATCACGATTATCACGGCGGCGGGCAGGGACAGCCTTTTGGATATCGGTGGCATTTTGATGGTCTTGGTATTGATTCATAACCTTTTTGGCTATGCTCTTGGTTATTGGTACGCCCGTCTTTTCAAAATGACCGAGCAAGATTCTCGAACCATTGCCATTGAGGTTGGAATGCAGAACGGCGGATTGGCTTCCGGTATCGCCAATTCATTGGGAAAGATTGCCACTATGGGTCTCGCACCGGCGGTGTTTGGACCATTAATGAATATTACCGGATCGATTTTGGCTTCATACTGGCATGGAAAAACCATTGAAGTTTCTGAAGATGTAGTTTCCGAAAAAGTGTAGTCCACGACGACTTTTATATAACATCTATCTTAAAAAGATACTATGAAAAATTCACGAAGAGATTTTTTGACCAAGGCAGCTGCAACAACCGCATTGACGGCATTACCTTTTGTAAGTTATGGAAAGGAATATGAAAGGGCAATTGATCACACGCCAAAAATGTCCGCCCCGAAAGATCTGAAGATAACCGATATAAAGTGTGGATATATTCGTGGTGGCCATAGCTTGTTCGTTAAGATATATTCCAATCAAGATATTGTAGGCCATGGGGAAGGTGTGGATGCCACGCCTGGAACGTATCATTTAGTAAAGATTTTTAGTGAGCGATTGAAAGGAAAAAATCCGTTGAATGTACATCGTCTTTTTGAAGATTTACGACGTAGGGGTTTTTTCGAAGGCGCACAGGCGGGTATGTATGTTTCCGTATTGACTGCGGTGGAATCGGCCCTTTGGGATTTGGCAGGAAAAGCTTTGGATCTTCCTGTGTATCAATTGTTGGGAGGCAAGTTCAGGGATAAAATAAGGGTGTATATGGATACCGCTCTGTATCAAAATAAGCTGCCCAAGCCAGAAGATTTTGCCGCATCAGCGAAAGAAGCCGTTGAAATGGGATTTACCGCTATAAAATTCGATTTGGATCAATCAAAAGATCCCAACAAGTATGACGCCTATAACTGGACGGCTAGTCCTGCAGAAATTCAACGTATGTATGACCAAATGGCTGCTGCACGTGAAGCCGTTGGCCCCAATATTGATATTTGTGCCGATATGCATGGCCGATACGATACTACAACGGGAGAACGTGTTGCCAAGGTTTTGGAACCTTTGGGCATGATGTGGCTTGAAGAACCAATACCTGCTGAAAATGTTGAGGCGTATAAAAAAATTACCGATTCGACCAGTACGCCTATTTGCGCTGGCGAAAACCACTATCTCGCGTATGGATTTAGACCCCTGCTAGAGGCTGGTGCCGTCGATGTCATCATGCCAGATCTTCAAAAAGCCGGTGGTCTTGGCGAAGCTCAACGTATCGCCAACCTAGCTAACTTATATTATGTGCCGTTTTCACCGCATATGGTGGCCTCATATTTAGGCGCTATGGCCTCTTGCCATGTCTGTGCTTCCGTACCCAATTTTATGATTTTGGAATGGCAGATTTATTTTCATAAGAATCCAATGTTCAAAGAGATTGTCACTTTTGATGGGCCAATGGTAGAGAACGGTTTTATTACGTTATCGGAGAAACCCGGAATTGGTGTAGAAATCAATGAAGAGGGAATGCGTAAATATGCCGTAAAGGACGTGCCATTTTTTAAATAGCGAATAAAAAATTAAGAAGAAAAAGCTTCAAAAATCCTATATATGGAACTATGAACAATAGTTACCAAGTACGGGTTTTCAGTAACTCTTTGATTTACTCTTTCGGTACTGGAAGTTCATCGATATGATCGTTTAGCCATTGTGAAAAATCTTTCTCGATTTCATCAGACCATCGGCTATGGTCGGTCCGTCGACATGCACTCCAAACTGATCTGCGACATAGACATCGCCTTTAACGACCATCTTGATTATGTCCTCGCTCATCAATGACCCGATGAATGTCAGGGCAACCGGGTAAAAAAACGGCAGTTACGGCCCTTCCTACCAAAACACTATCGGGGTTAATCATCTGCCAGCCTTCAGCATACGGATATTAAAAATCATCTTCTTTTAAGACCGCCCACGCCTCTTTTGGGGTAACCTGTTTCATTCGTTGTAAAATTGCATCCGACGCGTAAGGTCTGCCATCTTCACCCTCCCATTCTGGAGTCAAGAAAATAAGTTCTTCTTTTGCGATTTGTTGGGTAAATGCACTATGGGCCAATCCTAGAAACAGAAAGACGATAGGGTTTTTCTTAAATCGTTCATAATTGAATTTTAGGATGGTTTTGAATATGTAACTATCAATCTGTCCGAATAAAACAAAAAATCATATGGTAACTTAAGGTCTAAAAAAAAAGGAAAATCTTTTCATTTTTGAGAGTGCCGTATGGAAATATTTTGGACACTCTAAATATCGAATTTCCAATATTGAAAGTAAGCCAGGATAGTCTTTTTCGCATAACCATTCCAACTATTGAAATAACATCTAGAACTCGAGGAGAAAATTGAACATACACTCCGAGGAAACTGGATTTTGAACCCATTAGCTACTAATTCTAGTGAAGTAGGTCTTAGAGTAGAAATTTGAATTTAGTAGAAGATATTTCTTATCTTGAATAACAACTTAACGTAAGTTAAATCAAATAAAAAGTTACCTATTCGGTTACCTATACTATTGCTAAATCCTAGAGACACCGACAATAAAGAGATAGGAGAGATGGGCCAAGTTCCTGCCACCCCGACGAACCACCATTTAGGTAGGATGAAAACCACGTGAAACGATCGTTTCACGTGGTTTTTTTATTTCTTTCCTATTTATACTATTTGACACTACTTTTCCCAAATGCGATGTAGGCAGGCTGGAGAAGGTATAACAATTGCAAGATTACAGAATAGCGTGCAACATTAGTAAGAATGTGTTCGGCCATTGTTTCCAACGATAGTTTAATAGAAACAATCTCTTGATTGGGTTTAATTTGCGGTATCTTTTTTGTAAAAAATAATCTTTGAAATCAACAAAAATTTCATACTTTTGAGTAATTGACTAAATCGGTTTAGTTAAATTGAAGAAGATTTTTCTAAAAGATATCGCAGCGGAGTTGAACCTGTCCAAGACGGCAGTTTCCTTAGTGCTGAACAATAGGGGAGACGAGAACAAAATCAGCAAGGAGACCCAGAAGAGGATTCTGGATTTTGCCCAAAAAAATAATTACCGGCCCAATCAGATGGCCAGAGGATTAAGCTTGGGAAAAAGTGAGACCATTGGTTTGATCGTGCCCAACATTTCCGATATTTTTTATGCTAGGATTGCCCATCACATCGAACTCAGGGCGAAGACACTTGGGTACAACGTTGTATTCAGTAGTTCCAATGAAGACGCCAAGATGGAAAAGGAATTGATGTACTCTATGTTGAATAGACAAGTTGATGGATTGATTATCGCTTCCACTCAAAAGAATAAAGATGAAATCTTAAAATTAAGGGAGGCCAATTTCCCATTTGTGTTGATCGATAGACATTACCCGGATATTAAAACCAACTATGTAATCGTTGACAATTTTGGAGGTTCAAAAAACATGACCCAACACTTGTTGAAAAATGGGAGAAGGAATATAGGCTTGGTCAGTATAAAAAGTGAATTGGATGCCATACTACAAAGGCGTTTGGGCTATGAAACGGCTCTTGTAGAGGAGGGTCTCGAAATCAACGCCGGAATACTGAAGGAATTAGATCCGTTTGCGTATAAATCCGAAATGAAAGATGCAATCAAGGATATGGTCAGCGGATTAACAGGCATAGATGCCATTGTGTTTACTACCCATTACCTGGCCGCTTCTGGGCTTAGGGAACTCAAACTATTGGATGTTAAGGTGCCAAGCGAAGTGGCAATAATCAGTTTTGATGAACTTGGTGCCTTTGATTTGGTAGACCCACCGATTAGCACCAGTAAGCAGCCGGTAGATGATATTGGAAATCTCGCTGTTGAGATTTTGGTCAACGATATTGAAAAGAAGAATATAAAGATTGAAAACCAAAGCATATTACAAACCCAACTATTGATTAGAAAATCTTGCGGGGTTTAAATTTATTGGAAAACTAAACCGATTTAGTCAATTAAAAAAACGTTCTCATGAAACATCAAAGTCGCCATTTAGTTCTTAGAATAGCATGCAGTATATGCTTTTCTCTTTTTGTAATCGGCAGTGCATTTGCAAATCCAGATGAACCTACCCCGAGTAAATCTTTTAATACACCTTTCCATGAAGGCGGCGGAAATGGACATATTCAAGAGTTGAATGTAAACCATCGTTTATACAACATTGGGAAAAATGACATTGAGGGCTACAAGGAAATGCTTTCCGGGTCGGAGTTCTTTCTATATCCCTCACTCCGAGAGGATATTAACGTATCCATGATCGCTAGGGCTACCACCGGCGAAATGGGCTTTGAATTTCTTACAGGAGAGGTGCCGGAAAATTATGCAACGGATAAGGTAACTTTTTTAATGTTAAGTGATATAGACCTTAACCTAAGGGAATCTTTTGATATTCATGTGAATGACCAACCACTATTGACCTTTAACTCTAATGAGGATGGAACACTTTCAGTCACTGACAATCCCGGTAATGGCGCTGCGGAATATATTCTTGTGAGAAGGGATGGTAATGGCGATGGTATAGGTGTATTCCGTTTAACGGTTCCAACGTCCTACATTCAAAAAGGAAAAAGCGCCAAAATAAAGTTTAATGGCCATAAAAAGAACTCCAATTGTTGGGTCATGATTTTTAAGGCCACCGATGCGGTAGAGCGAATTAAAAAATCGGTCTTTACGGAAGCCGCTTTTGTAATCAAACAAAAAAATGATGTACTCTATGTAGATGCGCCGACGCATTTTTCTGGGAAACAGGTCTATTTGGTTAGTGATGGCAAAAAAAGTAAGCGTAAAACATTTAAAGCACAAGGTGAACTTTCTAAAGCATCGTTTGCGATAGAAGCACCCAAGAATAGCTTCACCATTGTTTATGATGATACTGAAATTGCACTCGAATTTGAAAAAGGTGATGGTACAATGTCGAAAACGGATATCAGGGGAAAGTACCTCTACCATCATAGGACCAACTACAATAACGGTTGGTTTGCTTCTTTGACCAAATTATATAAGCCTGAGTTTTTTGAGACTTACGATGACTTTTTTGACAAAAAATACGAGGACGGATTGGTTTCCATCATGAATTCAAGTCATCAGGATATTGCTTGGGTAGACCGCCCCGAAGTCTGTATCATTCTGCGAGACACCTTGTTGCTAAAGCCTGTACTAAAGGATGCCTTTATTCGCGATGATTACGGTTTTGATATCGAAGATGGATTAATGTTACGGGAATACTTGGAAAGGCATCCAGATTCCAAAGAACAATTGACTACCCTGCTAAATAAAAAATTAATATCCGTGGGAGCCACGTATAACTGCCCTTATGAAGATATGTATGATGCCGAGGATCAAGTGAGGCAGCTATACTTGGGTAAAAAATGGGTGAAAAAGACTTTTGGAGGATATGACTCCAAGGTGTATTGGAATGTGGATGTACCCGGCAAATCATTGCAAACCCCACAAATTCTAAAAAAAGCCGGGGTAGATTATATGGTAATCAGTAGGCATGCCAAGGGAATGTTCCATTGGGCAAGTCCGGATGGCAGCTCGGTCTTTACCTATTCGCCTGGCCACTACGGCAATGATTTGCTTTACCTTTCTAGAGATCTGAACAATAAAATGAAGTATGGCGCGGAGCAGGTGTTGTACTGGGAAAAGAATTTTAAAGGAGGTGAAATTCAAACGCCGCTGCTGTCAAGTCAGGATATGCTTCCTGCAATCGATTACTCCGGATTTATAGATTCATGGAATTCTTTTGATTCCTTGGAAGATGAAAAGGGAACTGAAAAAGATGTGTTCCTTCCTAAAATGGAACTAATGACGATGGATGAGTTTATGCCCTTGGCAGAAAAAAAAGCAACTCAGGTAGATACCATTATGGGGGAACGTCCCAATGTTTGGGTGTATATTCATGGACCTGGACATCATGACGCGCTTACGGCCAGTAGGGAAGCTTCGAAGTTACTTCCGGCGGCAGAAAAGTTCCACTCCATAGCTAATATTATCGACCCTCAAAAAATGCGGTATCCGTTTGAGGAATTCGATGAGGCCTGGCAGGCCAAAATTTATCCGGACCACGGTTGGGGTGGTCATGACGGTGATATTACCGATAACTTATTTAAGGAGAACCTTGTAAAATCCAGGACCATGGGCCGAACCCTTTTGAACAAAGGTGTCGATTTCATTTCCAGTCGGATTAAAAAGAACGAAAAACTAGGGATTCCCATAGTATTGTTCAATAGTCTTTCATGGGAGAGAACCGATCCAGTGACCACATCTGTTAATTTTGCCAAAGGGGATATTAGAAATGTGACTGTCCTTACTTCGGACAAAAAAAAAATCCCAATACAAACCGGTAATGCGGAATACCACGATGATGGAAGCCTTAAAAGTGCCGAAATCACCTTTATTGCTGAAGGAATACCCTCCATTGGATATGCTACCTATTATCTAAAAGATGATAAAACGACCGCTTTAACGGATGGAAAAATGGCAAATACCTCTTCTTATGAAAACCCTTTTTACAAGGTTAGTTTTGAAAAGGGAGGCATAGCGCAGGTGTACGATAAGGAGCTTAAAAAAGAACTTTTTACGACCGATAACTTTAAGGCAGGGGATGTTTTCACTTTGCAATCCGTAGGAAATGGTGCAGGTGAATTCGGAGATGTACAACAACCCAGTATGGTAGATTTTGACAAGGTGAGTTTGCACGATCCAGAATGGGAAATCTTGGAGAATGGCCCTGTCTTTACCAAATACAGATTGGAACAAAAAATTCTACATGCCATTGTAAGACAGGATGTTACCCTGTATCATGATTTAAAGCGCATTTATTTTGATGTTACACTGCGCAATTGGTCGGGTAAGTTATATCGCGAGTTTAGAACCGCTTTTCCTGTAAACATGGACAATGCAGAAATTGCCCATGAAGTTCCTTTTGGAAGGGTACGTGTGGGCAAGGATGAAATTAAGACCGCTGGTGAGCGCTATACCCCACTTTGTAAGGATGTACACCCAAGGGCCATAATAGATTGGATTTCGGCTACAGATAATGAGATTTCGGTTACCCTTAGTTCTTCGGTCGCAGCTGCAGATTGGATTGACCCCACGGAACATAGTTCGGGTAAGGCCGTCTTACAAAATATATTGTTGGCCAGTAGGACCTCATGTCACTGGGAGGGCAATGAATATTCCCAGGCCGGCAATCACAATTTTCATAATGTGCTGACATCGAATAAGGCCGGAAGTATCCAGGGCCAAAAAATTGCCAAACAAAAAAATGAACCTTTGCATGTAGTTTTACATCCGGATACTTCAACAAAAGCGTTCTTACCGGAATCTTTAAGCTTCTTTGCTATAGATACTGAAGATGTAATGATATCGACCATAAAAAAAGCGGAAGATTCCGAAGATATCATTGCGCGAATGTATAATGTAAAAGATAGTGATGAAAAGGTAAATGTTTCCTCCTATTTCGATATCAAATCATATAGGCAGACCAATATTATAGAGGAAGACCCTAAACCGGTATCTCCTGAATTACAGCTTGGTAAATATGCCATTGAGACCTTTAGTTTAGAGGTGAATAAATAGTTTTAAGGAAATTCGACGTGATTTAAACGATTAAAACTTGTGAATGAAGACATTTTGGAAAAATGATAGTGAACTGTACGAAATAGCGAAAAAAGAGCTTTTTGTAGCACTTGTAGGCGATGTTTTGGATAAAATGGGGTATTTGCACCAGTTTCTTCCACCTAATATAAAACCTTTGAATAATGATTTTGTGCTCATAGGAAGGGCAATGCCCGTTTTGGAGGCGGACGTGTTTGAGGAAGTCTCCGATAGTACCCATAACCCCATAATGCAAAAGCCGTTCGGGATTATGTTCGAAGCTTTGGACAGTTTAAAGGAAGGTGAGGTTTATATCTGTTCCGGTGCCTCGCCGGAATATGCCCTTTGGGGGGGACTAATGAGTACAAGGGCTATTAAACTTGGTGGTGCAGGTGCCGTTGTAAACGGATGGTCCAGGGATACAAAAGAAATTTTGAATTTGGATTTCCCAACATTTTCTTACGGGGGTTATGCCCAAGATCAAGGCCCTAGGGGAAAGGTAATCGATTATAGGGTTCCTATAGAGATTGGCGGTATACGAATCCGTCCCGGGGATATGGTTTATGGAGATTTGGATGGAGTATTAATCGTGCCAAAAGAAGCGGTAGATGAAGCTTTTACCGGGGCTATTGAAAAAGCGCGTGGCGAACAATTGGTGAAAAAAGCCTTGCAGGACGGTATGAGTACGGTTGATGCCTTCAATAAGTTCGGAATTATGTAGATAATGAGCCGTATTGACCAACCATGTAATTTAGGATAATTTATGAAGGCCAAAAATTCGAACTACTTATTGGGAATCAGTTTTGTGTCCACTATTGGAGGTTTTCTTTTCGGATATGACACGGCCATTATTTCGGGTTGTAACGCTTTTTTGGAGCAACATTTTGAATTGTCCGCGGCCGAGTTGGGTTGGGTAGTTTCATCGGCTTTGCTAGGTACTATTTTTGGTTGTATTGTCGCAGGATCCATTACGGATAAACTCGGCAGGAAAAAAGCACTTATTTTGGCCGCAGTTTGTCTAACGCTTTCGGCAATGGGTTCCATGTTGCCGCCCCAGTTTTTGGGTGATTTAACAAATGCTCACTGGTTTACTTCCGATGTTGATATGGCCTTTAACCTGTTGATTGTGGTTCGTATAATTGGCGGAATCGGTGTAGGCGTAACCTCCGTTGTGGCCCCTATCTATATATCCGAACTTTCTTTGCCCCAGAACCGGGGTAAAATGGTGTCGCTGTACCAACTCTCTATCACCTTGGGAATTCTATTGGCGTTTCTTATCGATTGGATTGTACTGAACCAAGCGGGAGATTTGGCAGGTGTTATCTCTGGTAAACCTTCTGAATTTTGGAATTGGCTATTCGTGGAGGAGCTCTGGCGGGGCATGTTCGGTACGGAAATACCTATTGCGCTCATATTCCTGTTTTTACTTTTCATTGTCCCAGAAACACCACGTTGGTTGATTACTAAAGGTCGACATGAAGAGGCGATGGATATTATGGTGAAAATAAACGGTTTGGAATATGCCCAATCTGCCATGAGTGAAATAAAGGAAATGACCAAGATTGAAACCGGCGGTTTCAAGGAATTGTTGCAACCTTTTTTGCGCATTCCTCTTTTGATAGGCATCTTACTTCCTATGTTTTCACATTTAAGCGGTATTGCGGCCATCATGTATTTTGCCCCTAATATTATCAATGAATCGGTTCAGAGTGTAGAAAGTGCTTTTTTAGGTGCTGTGTTGGTGGGTGTTGTAAACAGTGCATTCACTTTCGTGGCCATTTTGAATATTGAAAAATTCGGTAGAAGAAAACTATTGTTGATCGGGGTTATTGGGGCATTCCTATCCTTAACGGGAGTAGGTATTTTATTCGCGTTGGGCTCACAATATGTCATTGTTCCCTTGCTCATGTACGTGGCCAGTTTCGCTTTTTCCTTTGGTCCCATCGTTTGGGTCATTATCAGCGAAATCTTCCCGACCAGGGTTCGCGGATTGGCAGTCGCCCTTGGTAGTTTTGCCCTTATGGTAACCGGTTTTATCATTACATTGACCAATCCCATTCTTATCGAAAACATTATGCCATCGGGCACCTTTTTTGTTTACGCCGCATTAACACTTCCAGCCATATGGTTCATTTGGAAGTATGTCCCAGAGACCAGGGGAAAAACACTCGAGGAAATTGAAAAATATTGGCGTGCACGCAACCAATCTAAAATTGATGTATAAAATCACTACCAAGATCTATGATAGAGTCCTATAAAATAAAAGAAAATGGATATCATCCTTTTTTAATACGGGATGGCTGGCAGGTGGCACAACTGAATTATATGCCCGAACAAGAGATTGATAATATCAAAAGATTGGACGTTCACCATTTAACGGATGAGGTTTTTATACTGTTAAAAGGAAATGCCGTATTGATTGGCGCGATTATTAACGCAGGAGGGGTAACTTTTAAGTTAACATTGATGAAACCAAATGTTACTTATAATATTCCACAAGGCACATGGCATAATATAGCGATGACAGAAGGGTGCGAAACTATCATTGTAGAAAAATCAAATACCCATATTTCTGATTTTGAGTATTTTGAACTTAACGAAGTATACGTCCAAGAACTGAAGAATAAGGTCAATGAACTGTTTGATTCATCAAATAAAATGAAGTGAAATCCATTGGTCAGCAAAGAATTTGAGAAATGAAAAATATTGATTTAAGAGGTAAAAAAGCCTTGGTCACGGGTGGTAGTCAAGGTATAGGCGCTGAAATCTGTATGCAATTGGCCCATTGTGGTGCCGATGTTTTTATCAATTATAACAGGAACAGGGAGAAGGCCGAGGCATTGACTAAAGAAATCAAGGAAAAGCATGGTGTAAATGTTACCTGTGGTAGAGCAAATGTGTCCAATACAAAAGAGGTAGAGACCATGTTCATTCAAATGGATAACGAAATTGGCAACATCGATATTTTGGTGAATAATGCTGGTTGTGAAACTGTAGTCCACGTTTTGGATATGGAAGAAAAGGATTGGGATAGGGTAGTGGATGTCAATTTAAAAGGCCCGTTTTTATGTTCCCAACAAGCGGGGCGAAGAATGGAAAATAAGGGCGGCGGTGTCATTATCAACATTTCCTCCATTCATGATGTGGTTCCAAGAAAAGGGTTGATACATTATTGCTCCGCCAAGGCGGGATTAAAAATGTTCTCCAAATGCCTTTCATTGGAGTTGGCCGATAAAAACATACGAGTGATTTCTATTGCACCTGGGGCTGTTGAAACGAATATGAATCGCGAGGAAATCGCCAAATTTGGTAAAGACAAGTTCGAAAACTGGATACCTCAAGGAAGAATTGGAGAGGTCTCGGATGTAGCCAATACCGTAGTTTTTATGGCCAGTGATTTGGCAGATTACATCAATGGAGCCGATATTTATGTGGATGGCGCTTACATGAACCATACAATTCAGTACGATCCTAGACCTAAACGAAAAAATAAATAAGTACTTTCGGCCATGTCGGAAATAATCACATTGAAAGGGATTGCTTGGGACCACCCTAGAGGGTATGAGCCTCTCAGGGCTACATCGTTGGTATTCAGCAAAAAGCATCCGGAAGTTCGAATCGAATGGGATATCCGTTCGTTAAAGGAATTTGGGGATATCCCCGTTGAGGATTTGATCGATGCGTATGACCTGATTACCATAGACCATCCCTATATGGGACAGGCACATTCGAACAAGCTTTTAGTACCATTGGAAGAAAGGTTGTCGGAAACTGCACTAAATGAATATCGGAATCAATCGGTCGGGCCAAGTTTTGAATCCTATTATTATAACGGTCATTTGTACGCCTTACCCATCGATGCGGCTGCTTTGGTCTCAGCCTCAAGAAGAGATTTGATTTCGACCTTACATCTCGAACTTCCTGGTACACGTGAGAAGTTGTTTGACTTTTACAAAGAGGTCCCCACAAGGTATTCCATTGCATGGCCATTATGTGCCACTGACTTGTGGTGTACATTTTTGACACTATGCGCACAGGATGGGGGGAAGGATTTTATCGAGAATCGAAGGATTGATGAAAAATTAGGTGGTCTGGTCTGGGACGAATTAAAAGCACATTTGAAACACCTACATCCCGAATCCTTGAACTGGAATCCCATTCAGATTTTGGATTATATGGTAGCAAATGATGAAATTATTTATTCCCCCTTTTTATTTGGATATACCAATTATTCCAGGGAGGGCTACGCGAAAAATGTTGTACATTTCAGCAATAGCCCTACAAATCCTGCAAATGACGTTTCAACCATTTTAGGAGGGGTCGGATTAGCGGTTTCCGCAAAATGTAAACATGTGGACTTGGCGGTTGCTTATGTGGATTACGTAGCACGGGCAGAAACACAGGAAGACATGTATACCCAGAACGGAGGACAGCCTGGTAATTTGATCGCTTGGGAGAGTGCTACCAATAACTTACTATGTCATGATTTTTTTGACGAGACCCGAACAACGATGGAAAAAGCATACGTACGCCCACGACATAAGGGGTGGAATGAATTTCAAGAACAGGGGGCAGAGCTATTGCATAACAATCTGGTAAAAAATAGTCCATCTCACAAGGTAATGAAAGACTTGAATCAGTTATACCAATCAATTGTCTGATATGAATGGTACCTACAAAAATATTACGATACAAATAAAGGATAGCATTGCCGTGTTAAGCTTCAACAGGCCTGATCAACTCAATGCCATGAATCGGGAAATGATGGATGAAATCATTGCCGGTATTGAGGAAATAAATACGAACGACAAGGCAATGGTAGCGGTAATCACAGGTGCCGGAAGGGCATTCATGGCAGGTGCCGACATAAAGGAATATGGCAGTCAGACTCCGGAGCAGTTCAAAGCCTTCCAAGATAGAGGAATACAATTGTATGAAACCATAGAACATGCCCCGAAACCATGGATAGCTGCAGTTAATGGATTTGCATTGGGGGGAGGCTTCGAAATAGCACTCTCCTGTGATATGATATTGGCCTCCGAAGTTGCGAAAATGGGCTTGCCGGAAGTTTTTTTGAGTCTGGTTCCCGGTGGAGGTGGTACCCAACGTTTAATTCAAAGAATAGGAATTAACCGGACCAAGGAAATGTTGTTTACAGGTGGTCAATACAGTGCGTCGGCACTTTTTGATTGGGGCATCGTAAATCATGTATATAAGGATGAAGAATTTGATACCGAAGTTTTACGCTTTGCAGGAAAACTGACCCGAAGACCATCAGGAGCGATCCAACAATTGAAAAGATTGGCACATTTAAGTCTTTCCCCAATTCCTTTTAGTCAAAAAATTGAGGAAGAAGGTCAAGCGGTAACCGAGCTTTTTTACAGTAAGGAAGCCAAAAAGGCCATTCAAGACTTTATTGATAAATCATAAAGGAACCGCTATGTTAACCTTTTTTATAGGTAGTTATACAGAATATATTGTACCCGGTTTTGGAGGTATAGGGCATGGTATTTACACCGTTCAACTTAACCCGGATACAGGTAAATTAGTTGTCTTACATACAGAAAAGACACGTAATCCGAGCTATTTGGCCATTAGTGATGATGTTAAATTTCTGTATTGTGTTACGGAACTTGACGAGAGTGAGAATCCCAGGGTGAGAGCCTATAGGATTAATACTGACTTTTCATTGGAGTTTTTAAACGAACAATCGATTTCAGGGGGGTATCCATGCCATCTGGTAATCCACGAAAATAATATCTTATTAGCATGTTATGCTACCGGAAATGTAATTCAGTTTCCGTTGGACGTTTCAGGAAAACTGATGGAAGCCAAGAAAGGATATGACCACAAAGGTTCCAGTATAAATAAGGAGCGCCAAGAGGCACCCCACGCCCATCAAGTAGCCATTCACCCGAACAAAAAGGATATTTACGTTTGCGATTTAGGTATCGATACGATAAAAGCCTATCATTTAGAAGGAACGGAATTGACTCCAAATGAAACTAGGGATTGTGAGGTTTCCAAAGGAGGCGGTCCGCGGCATATGGTTTTTAACATGGAGGGCAGTTTGGCCTACGCACTTAATGAATTAACGGGGAACGTATCAGTATTACAAAATAGTGAGGGTTCATTTGAAGAAATAAAAACCTATTCCACCTTACCAGAGGATTATCAAGGAGTTCCAAGTGCTTCGGCAATTCGACTACACCCTAACGGAAAATACCTGTATGTAGCCAACAGACAACTAGATGCGCTAACCATCTTTGGTATTGTTGATGACAAATTACAGTTAATTGATTATCAATATACAAAAGGAAAGGAAATACGGGAATTCAACATAACCCCTGATGGCCAATGGTTGATTGCCTGTCATCAAAATTCGCACGATACCGTAGTTTACAAAATCCGGGAAGATGCAAAGCTGTTAGAGGCCTATCGTACCAAAGAAATTCTATCTCCGGTTTGTGTTGTTTTTCCAAATTAAAACTGGGTAGTGGGACGGTTTTTGCAAATTTTTAAAATAGAAACAAAGATGTCGTCCAACGGCATATTCGTATAAAATGGAGAGCAGGGAAAAAGAAGGCCCTTTAAACGGGTTGGTCGTTGCGGATTTCACACAATTGGCACAAGGCCCTTGGGCTACACAGATGTTGGGCGACATGGGTGCCGATATCATCAAAATTGAACCCGTGAAAGGTGATTGGATGCGGCATTATTCCTATGGCAACCTTTACCCGAACGGTGAAAGTATTTCTTTTTTAAGTTTCAATCGAAATAAGCGTAGCATTGCTTTAGATCTAAAAGACCCAAAAGGCAATAAAGTAGCAATTGATATCATTGCCAAGGCAGATATTTTGGTCGAAAATTTTCGCCCAGGGGTAATGGAAAGACTTGGGTTGGGCTATCAGGACATGAAAAAATTGAATCCTGGATTGGTGTATTGTTCCAGTTCGGGTTATGGTTCCTCAGGTCCTTATTTGCATAGACCAGGTCAGGATTTATTGGCACAATCTATTGGTGGAGGGTCAGCGTTGAATGGGGTAAAAGGTCAAATGCCGGTGGTTACTGCTGTGGGTCAGGCGGATCTATTAACGAGTCTATTCATTAATCAATCCGTTTTAGCGGCAATTCATTCGCGCTCCCAAACGGGAAAGGGCCAAAAAATAGAGGCTAACCTATTGAACTCTGTGGTAGGTTTTCATACTCAAGAAGTCACCGCTTATTTACATAAAGGCGAGAATCCCGAGCGGAGCAAAAGTGGCATTCCCAACCCTTGGCTTGGGGCACCCTACGGACTATACAATACCAAAGACGGCTATGTGGCCATTGGAATGAATTCTGTACAAAAACTGGCACAGGTCATTGGTTTAGAGAAGTATGCTACAGAAGAATTTGCATCGAACAACATTATGGAAAGCAGGGACGAAATTCGCTTTGCCTTTGATGCTGTTTTCAAGTCCAAAACTACGGACGAATGGCTAGAAATTCTTTTGAGGGAAGATATATGGTGCTCACAAGTAAATACCTTTGATGAAATGGTCAAAGATCCGCAAATCGAGCACAATCAAATGATTATTGAAATTGACCATCCCAGGGTTGGCAAGGTCAAAACAACAGGCTTTCCGGTTTGGTTTAGTGATACACCCCAAAAGATTTACAAATCTGCACCTCTCTTAAATGAAGATGCCAAAGAAATACTCGAAGAGTTTTGCGATTATGGCGATGATGAAAAAAATGCATTAATAACTGAAAATAAAGAATAGTGAAACTAGGATTCGGTCTATACAGACATATGCTCAATACGGAGCATTATCAATTCGCAAAGCAATGTGGTGCCACCCATTTAGTGATTCATTTGGTGGACTATTTTGGACATAATAAAGAAAATTCGGATCAACCCATCGGTGGTAAGGAAGGTTGGGGAAGGGCCGGAAATCCTAGTGAAATTTGGTCATTGGAAGAGTTGATGGCCATCAAAAAAGAAATCAACGACCACGGGTTGGAATTGGAGGCCATAGAAAATTTTGACCCGGCTCATTGGTACGATATTCTGCTGGACGGCCCTCAAAAAGAGCTGCAAATGGCAAATCTAAAACAGTTGATTCGTAATGTTGGCCAGGCAGGTATCCCTACTTTTGGATATAATTTTTCTATGGCGGGAGTAGCTGCAAGAACCCAAGGTCCGTACGCAAGGGGAGGAGCCATTTCCGTAGGTATGGAGGGTGGAGATGACACCCCGATACCTAATGGCATGGTCTGGAATATGGTGTATGACGAAAATGTAGCGGAAGGTACCGTACCCAAAATTGACCATGATGAGCTTTGGAACCGTTTACAGTATTTCTTGGATGAAATTTTACCCGTTGCGGAAGAAGCTGGGGTTAAAATGGCAGCGCATCCGGACGACCCACCGATGCCTTACGTTCGGGATACGCCAAGGCTGGTCTATCAACCCGATATGTATCAAAAATTAATCGATATGAATCCGAGCCCATCGAACAATTTGGAATTCTGCCTGGGCTCCATTGCTGAAATGACAGAGGGTAATGTGTATGATGCGACCGACATATATAGTAAGCAAGGTAAAATCAGTTATATCCATTTTAGAAATATCGTAGGCAAAGTACCTCACTATAAGGAGGTTTTCGTTGACGAGGGCGATATCGATATGTTCAAAATTTTAAAGATCCTAAAGAAAAACAACTTCGATGGGGTTTTAATTCCGGACCATACACCACAAATGACCTGTGATGCACCATGGTATGCCGGTATGGCCTATGCTATGGGCTATATGAAGGCAGCCATCTCATTATTGGAATAAGCAATTTGTGAAAACCAATACATAACCAAAAACAAATTCCAATTATGAAAAACAATGTTACTTTTTTAGCTGTAATCGCCGCGCTTGGAGGCTTTTTATTCGGATATGATACGGCTATTATTTCCGGGACTATCGGTTTTGTAAAAACACAATTTGAACTCAATACGGTTTTAGAAGGCTGGTATGTAAGCTCAGCGCTTGTCGGCACCATTTTAGGGGTTTCCGTTGCGGGTATTCTTAGCGACAAATTCGGCCGAAAGAATATATTGATTATGTCAGGGATATTTTTCGCTCTTTCGGCGATTGGCTGTGCGGTATCGGGTTCTTTCATTAGCTTGGTAATCTATAGAATTCTTGGTGGCATAGGTGTAGGTATTGCTTCTATGTTGTCACCCTTATATATCTCCGAGATAGCTCCCGCCAAGAAAAGAGGAAGGTTGGTTGCTTTATATCAACTGGCCATTACCTTTGGTATTCTAGTGGCCTATTTTGCTAATGCATATTTGCTATCACTTTCGACGTCGGAGAGCTTAGCGTCTACTTCAGGAATGACCCAGAAAATATTTGTCGCCGAGGTTTGGCGAGCAATGCTAGGTAGCGAAACCATTCCCGCTACCCTTTTCCTTTTATTACTTTTCTCCATACCCAAAAGCCCGCGTTGGCTTACCATGAAAGGGAAAAGGGAACAGGCCAAAAGCATTTTATTGCGATTCGTGACGAAAGAAGAGGCCGATATCGAAATACAAAATGTTGAAGACGTGCTGTCCAAGGAGTCTGGCGGGATTAAAGCTGTTTTTTCGGGGCCCTTTAAACTGGCGATGATTATCGGAATTTCATTGGCACTCCTAAGTCAAGTAAGTGGAATCAATGCCATTATATACTACGGACCAAAAATCCTGGAAGAGGGTGGTCTGCAGTTGGGTGAGGCCCTTGGCGGCCAAGTGGTAATTGGAATCGTTAATGTCTTGTTCACTTTTGTTGCCCTTTGGAAGATTGATGATTTAGGGCGAAAACCTTTGCTCACGTATGGTATAATAGGAATAATGATTTCACTGGTTGTAGTTGGCCTGTTGTTCTATTTTGAGGTAAATAATACGTATATCTTAATGACATTCATACTTACTTTCATTGCCTGTTTTGCTTTCTCTTTTGGTCCGGTAGTATGGGTGCTCCTTTCGGAAATATATCCGTTGAAAATTCGTGGTGCGGCAATGTCCGTGGCTACTATGGCGGTATGGGTAGGTACTACTTTTGTTGGGCAGATGACGCCTTGGTTTTTGGAAAACCTGAAGCCCCATGGTACGTTTTGGTTTTTTGCAGCCTGCATGATTCCAGCAGTTTACTTGGCCGTAAAAGTTCTTCCAGAAACCAAGGGAAAGACCTTGGAGGAAATAGAGAATTACTGGTTAACAAAAAAGGGATAATATGGATCGTCTTAAGGATAAGGTAGCTATTGTAACCGGGGCAGCCGATGGTATTGGATTGGCCATAAGCAGGGCTTTTAGTTCTGAAGGGGCAACGGTGGTCATGTGTGATATCAACGGTGATAAATGTGATGAGGAAGCTAGGAAATTGAGTATTAATGATGCTGTGATCAGAAGCCATCTTTGTGATGTAGGCGTTACCGAGGACGTACAAACAGTTGTTCAGAAGACCATAGCGGAATTTGAAAGGATCGATATTTTGGTAAACAATGCGGCAGTGGCCATATCGGGGGATATTCGGGAGATGCCCGAGTCGGACTGGGACAAGGTGATGAATATCAACTTAAAAAGTGTTTTTCGAGGGATAAAGGCAGTATTGCCCCATATGCTGCAACAACGATCCGGAAGTGTTATCACCCTATCATCGGCACAGGCTTTTCGAAGCTGGGATGACTGGACGGCCTATGCTGCGGCTAAAGGCGCCATTCTTTCCATGAGCAATCAACTGGCCGGACAATTTGGACACGAGAATGTACGCTTTAATACCATTTCCCCTGGAGCCATACTTACCCCTTTGAACGAAAAAAGAATTGCACAGGAAGGACAGGGTTTTTTGGAAGGTAGTATTGGCCAGGCCGCCATGCTACGTATGGGTGAAGCCGATGAAGTAGCGATGACCGCTGTTTTTTTGGCATCCGATGAGGCCAAATTTATTACGGGAGAAGATATTAAAGTAGATGGGGGATTGACCAGTCTTCCCAGATATATAGATAAAACAAAAAACAAGAAGTAATGCAACAAGCATTGGAAGGTGTAAAAGTATTGGACTTTTCACAATTGTTACAGGGCCCTTTTGCTACTCAGATGATGGGTGATTTGGGTGCCGATGTTATTAAGATTGAAAGAAATGGTAGTGGCGATATCTATCGCGGCATGACCTTTTTTAATCAGTGGATCGCAGGTGATGAATCGCCTTGCTTTATGGCCTGGAATAGAAACAAACGTTCATTGGCGATAGATATAAAATCCCCTCAAGGCAAAGAAATCATTTACAAACTGGCCAAAGAAGCAGATGTTCTGGTAGAGAATTTTCGCCCAGGGGTGATGGAGCGCTTGGGTTATGGCTATGAGGATTTAAAAAAGATTAACTCACGTATCATTTATTGTTCCGCCAGTGGTTGGGGAGATGATGGGCCTTATCTGACCCGCCCAGGGCAGGACTTGTTGGTACAGAGCGTGAGCGGTGCCATTATGACAAGCGGCAAAAACTCCGATGGGCCTGTGGCCATAGGTACGGCCCTGTGCGACCAAGTAAACGGGCTCAACTCCGTCTATGCTATCCTTGCCGCATTGTATTATCGTGAAAGGACAGGTAAAGGCCAGCAAATAAAGACCAATCTATTGTCCTCGGCCATTGCCTTTCAGATGCAGGACTATTTTACCATTCAGAATTTAGGACAGACTTTTGAGCGCCCAGAATCCAAAATAGGGCATCCGGGTAATGGGGCTCCCTTCGGTATGTATGAAACTAGTGATGGGTACCTCACCATTGCCATGAGTCCTTGGCCTAAATTGGTAGAAGCCTTGGGAGACCAATCATTAATGCGGTACAATGACCCCCAGGTACTTTTTGATGATCGGGATAAAATCCATGGTATTGTAGAAGCTATTACCGTCACTAAAACCACGGACGAATGGTTGGAGATCATGTTGGGCTTGGATCTTTGGGTAGCCAAGGTAAATGACCAAAAAGATGTAGAAAAAGACCCTCAAGTCATCCATAACGATACTTTTATCAAGGTAGACCATCCAAAGGCTGGAAAGGTAAAAGTGACCAATGTTCCCTTTACCATGAGCGAGACTCCTGGGCATATCAAGCGTTCGTCTCCGCTTATCGGAGAACATGGTACAGAAATTCTAATGGAAATAGGGTATAGCCAAGGAGATATTGAAAATTTGGTTTCAGAAAATGTTATCAGCATTGAAAAGATTACATGACATGAGGTGTTGTTTTAGGAAAAGCGATATCGTTCTCGCCTGTCTTTTGGTTTGTTTTGGTTGTAAACAGCAGTCGGAGGAAGTTGTCCAATCCGAATCTGCAAATCCACTGCCTAGGAAGGCGTATTTGGGCTATGTGGATACCCGCGTAGGAACGGCGCCAAGTATTGCCGATATAACCGTTACCGAAGTTGAGGAGCCACTTGGTTATGTGTCTCCCATTGTAGGGAACCCCTCTGCTTTGACCCATTGGACTCCCCAGACCGCAAAATGGACCGATCGTGTAATAACCGTTCCCGTACCGTATTGGTATGACCAAAAAAAGATTCAAGGTTTTCGGGGTACGCGATATCCCAATGGCGCCGTGGTTGGCGATTGGGGACCTATGTCCCTAATGCCTCTTACCGGAGAAGTTAAAATTGATGCAGATGAACGTGCTTCAAGCTTTAGCCATGCTACTGAGATTGCCAAACCACACTATTACTCGGTAAAACTGGACGATTATGATATCAAAGCTGAATTTACCGCGGCTTCCAAAACCGGATTTTTTCAGTTTACTTTTCCAGAATCCGAGTCGTCTTCAGTAGTTTTTGACGGAGTGTATGTTCCGGGATATTATAAGGTGATTCCAGAAAGGAATGAGATTGAAGGTTACACGGTTATCGCAGGGCATTTTAAGAATCACTTTGTGGCCAAGTTCGATAAAAAATTTGAAGCGTACAATGTGGACATGTTGCCTAATGTGGTAGATGCCGATTTGGTTCCGGACGGATTCAAAGCGGCCTACTACAACAACGATAAATTGGAAGGAGAACCGGATGTATTCGTAACTTATTCCAAATTGAATTACAACTGGTTGAAAGCTCCTGCAGAAGGTGTTGAGGACGATTTCTTTTCGGCAGTGTATACGGGTACCCTGGTAGCAAGACATTCCGGGGAACATACCTTTGAATTAACGACCAAGGATGGTACACGAATGTACATTAATGACGAAATGGTCATTGACCAATGGATGTATAGGGCAACAGGTACCAACATCCATAAGATGAACCTCATAAAAGGGCAGAAATACAATATACGCATCGAATACTACGACGGTTCTAGCACTACCGAGATGCATCTAAGATGTGCGGAGCCCGTACGACCAGACCCCGATCTTGGTCCCAAGATGGCACTTAAAGGAGCCGATGGGAATGCAGTTTATATAACCTTTGCCACAAAAGATCAAGAAAAAGTAAAGATGAAAGTGGGTACTTCCCTGATTGATTTGGAACAAGCTCGGGCAAATATGGAAGAAGAATTTTCAGATTTCGATTTTAACGAAGCCGTAGCAAAGGGTTCCGATGTTTGGGAGAAAGAATTAAATAGGATTCAAGTGGAAGGTGCCGATGATGATAAAGCAATCTTCTATACGGCCTTGACCAAATGTTTCGTAAATCCTCGCAATTTAAACGAAGGAGGTAGGTATTTTAGCCCATTTGATTTTGAGGTTCACGAAGGTGAAATGTATACCGACTTATCCATTTGGGATACATTCCGTTCCTTGCATCCACTATGGGTAATTTTAAAACCTCAGGAAACTACCGATGTTATTAACGGTATGTTGAACGCCTATAAGCAGGGAGGTTGGTTACCAAAATGGCCAAACCCCTGGTATCGTAGTATTATGATGGGAACTCACGCCGATGCGGTTATTACCGATGCCTATATAAAGGGCATTAGAGGTTTTGATACTGAGTTGGCTTTTGAGGCCATGTTAAAAAACGCTACTGAAAAAGGAAATCGCGGTTTTTCAGGTCGAGTTGGGATTGAGTATTTCAATGAAATTGGCTATGTACCTACTGATATTTTTGGATTTTATGGTGAACCTGTAGCAAGAACTCTTGAGTTTTCCTATGATGATTACTGTATTGCCCAAATGGCAAAAGCTTTAGGCAAAGATGATCATCATGATGATTTTACTCAACGATCCAAGCGATACATTAATGTTCTGGATAAAGAAACCGGCTTGGTTCGTGGGAAGAAACGAAACGGAGAGTGGCTACCTCCTTTAGATAAAAGTATTAGTGTTTGGGCACAAGGAACCGACCATGATACTGAAGTATACTATAAGAATCATACCTTGTTGGTACCACATGATATCCCTGGATTGGCTGACTTTATGGGTGGAGAAGAAAAGCTGGTGGACTACCTAGACGAGTTTTTTGAAAAGGATATGTATTACGTGGGGGATGAATTCTCCATGCATGCGCCGTATATGTATAACAGTTTGGGCACTCCCTGGAAAACACAAAAAGTGGTACGGGATATGTTGGCCAAATATTTCTTTGATGATGTGGGCGGGTTACCGGGGAATGACGATTGCGGACAAGTGTCCTCTTGGTATGTCTTTGGGGCTATGGGTTTTTATCCTGCCTTACCAGGTACCCCGACTTATGAAATCTGTAGCCCTATTTTTAATAAGGTTCAGATAAGCGTTGGCAAAGGAAAGGTGTTTACCGTAACCGCCAACAACAACTCTAAGGAGAATGCCTACATTCAATCGGCCACTCTAAATGGTGAGCCTTACAATTCAAGTCAATTATTTCATAATGCCATCATGGAAGGTGGAGAACTGACCTTTGAAATGGGGCCTGAACCGAATAAAGAGTGGGGTAATCAAAGATGATTTGAGAATTCAACATCTCGCATATAACCTTTTAAATGACTGGTGATGCACTTTGGTATGTAACTATATCAATCACTTTCCCAAAAAATAAGTATAACTCTTATCAAACCTAAGTTATTCACGACCTTAGTTCGAAATTGTTTTTGAGTTAATTATGATACATTTTTTTTCATATAACTACACATATTTAACAAATAATATAATGTATTTACTTATATTATAATTATTTTCATATAAATAAAATATATTTGTCAAGCGAAAATATTTTTTAATCATCCCAATGCTTTGTTGAGAGAATACTATGAAACAAGAAATCTTAAAAACCGAAGGAGATGTTAACCTTTCAGAGCAAAGAGTACAATGGCAGGAAAGCAACATTTTAAACCATGAAACGCAAAGATTATTAAAGGAAGATTCTCGTTTGTTTCTTCACCAAGCCATGTCTACCCCGTGTTTGGATGTCCTGCAAACCTGCAACGGAGCCTCTATAGAAAATATTGAAGGCAAGGAATATCTGGATTTTCATGGCAACAATGTACATCAGATTGGATTTGCCAACCCCTTTGTTATTGATCAAATCAAAAAACAATTGGATGAACTCTCATTTTGTACAAGACGATTTACGAACAAAACAGCGATTACCTTTGCGGATAAATTAACATCCTTGTTGCCCGTGGAACTGAACAGGGTGTTGTTCGCCCCTGGAGGGACTTCGGTTATCAGTATCGCTTTAAAATTGGCACGTGTGGTTACCGGCAAGCATAAGGTCGTTTCCTACTGGGATTCTTTTCATGGGGCATCACTTGACGCGATCAGTGCTGGCGGAGAAGCCGTATTTCGACAACATATGGGACCTATGATGCCCGGTACTATTCGTATTCCACCACCCATGCAGACCGGAGGTTTTTTTGAAGATGAAATGAAGTACGCCGATTATCTCGAATATGTTATTGAAAAAGAAGGTGAAATAGGCGCATTTATAGCAGAAACGGTTAGGAATACTGATGTTCAAATTCCGTCAAAGGAATATTGGCAGCGCATTAGGGAAATCTGTACAAAGCACCATGTTCTGCTCATTTTGGATGAAATACCCATTGCTCTGGGTCGTACCGGAAAAATGTTTGCCTTTGAAAATTTTGATATAGAACCGGACATTCTTTGCTTGGGCAAAGGTTTGGGAGGAGGCATTATCCCGTTTGCTGCAATGGTCTGTAGAGAGCAATTCAATATCGCACAAGACATTTCCCTAGGACATTTTACGCACGAGAAGAGCCCGGTGGGTTGCGCTGCTGCACAAGCGGTTATCGATTTTATCGAAAACGAAAGAATACTAAAAAAAGTAAAAGATGATGAAGAGTGGCTGCAAAACGAGCTCATTGCCCTTAAAGAAAAATACCCGATAATCTTTGATATTAGAGGAATGGGACTTTTATGGGGCGTAGAATTACGGAATCCAATGACTAAAGAACCCGCTATGTTGGAGACGGAAAAAATAATGTATCATTGTCTTCAATACGGTCTTAGTTTTAAGGTGTCACAAGGTAACGTATTGCAATTGTCCCCGGCGCTTACTATAAAAAGAAAGGAGCTGGAACGGGCTATTAAAATTTTAGAAAAAGCATTTTCCTCATTAACGAACAATTAATTTTAGTATTTCAAGCTATTGATTACTTGAAAAATAGTAAAGCAAATATCGACCCTGTTTCCTTTGCTTCCCTTTTGGAAAAAGGGGAAACGGTTGCTTTTGAGGCGTTGTTTAAGCTATACTATGACAAACTTATGCATGTGGCCAAGGGCTACTTGGTACGTCATGAAGATGCTGAGGGGATAGTTCAGAGTGTCTTCTTGAAATTATGGGAGAATAGGGTAAGGCTAAAAAATACGGTCAATATGAACAGTTATCTCTATACGATGACCAAGAATGCGTGTTTGGATCAATTGAAGCACGAAAAAGTGAAGATTAAGTATTTAAATAGCCACTATCATAAAAAATTGGCCATACAACGGCAATTTTTAAAGGATGAAGCTGCGTCATTACTTCTAAAAAATGAATTAGAGCAAGTAATCATAAAAAGCTTGGAATTGCTCCCCGAAAAATGTAAAAAAGTTTTTACCAAAAGTAGGGTTGAAGGTCTAAAACACTATGAAATTGCCCTGGAACTGGGTATTTCCAAAAAAACTGTGGATAATCACATTTCATATGCCCTCAAACATATGAGGTTTCATCTAAAAAACTTTACTACCCTCTTTCTTTAATTATCTTTTCCATCCCGCTAGGTATACTTCCGTTTTGAATCGTTTAATACTATAAGTGATTACTATTTTTTTGGTCAATTCTAAAAATTAGAATAAAAAGGTCTTCCAAAGACTCCAAATGAAGTATGTATTACCACAATACGATGTTATAATATAGTCGATTGTTTTTAAGATAATCTGTAGAGTTGGTTAGTTGTTTGCGTTAGTTTTAAAAGAGGGTGTTCTCCCAGTAGGACCCCTCTTTTTTTGATCGCTTTTTTCACGGGTTTTATAACATCTATTTAACCATTAGATAATGCATCTAGATTAATTTAAAAGTAGATTGGGCTCCAATTAATGCAAAATAATTTTAGATGACCATTGCTTTGTTTTGGATTGATAATAGGGTCTTTAAACCACTATTACTATTGTTGCTATAGAGGTCGTCATTTAAGAAATTTCAGCATGCTCCCTGGACGATTTTATTTTGTATCCCACTAGGTATAAATCTGTTTTGAATCGTCAAATAATATATGACCGATATAATGCAAGAACATAAAATTATAAAATATCTACAGGGTGCAGTAAGTTCCAGCGAAGAAAAAGAGATCGAGGATTGGATTATTTCCTCTACCCAAAATACTAAAAAGTTCAATCTTTTAAAGGCAAGGTATATTGCTTCCACATTCGATGAGACCTCAAATACTGTTCAAGTGGACGAGGCCTATACTACATTTTCGAAGGCCATGAGGACCGCTTCCGATGCAAAATGTAGAAGGTTGATCATTTTAAAATATGTCGCTATGGTGGCGATAGTTTTTGGAACGGGATATTTTTTCATCAATGGTTTTTTCGAAAAAAATCCTGTGCCTGCCATTCCAGATGATGCCATCACCCTACAACTGAAAGATGGTAATATCGAAATTATTTCTGAAGACGGTACTAGCAAAGTTGTGGATTCAAAGGGAAACTTGGTGGGAGTACAGCAAGGAACGCAATTAGTCTACCAAAATAATGGGTCAACCGTTGAGGAATTGGCCTATAATAGACTCACCGTTCCTTACGGAAAACGATTTGATGTGGTTTTATCGGACGGGACACATGTATTCTTAAACGCCGGTACGTCCCTTAGATATCCCGTAAAATTTATCAAAGGGAAAAATAGGCTGGTTTATCTAAAAGGCGAAGCGTTTTTTGATGTGGTAAAAGATGCGGATCATCCCTTTGTGGTAAATGTGGATGAACTTAACGTAAGGGTTTTGGGTACAACGTTTAATATATCCTCGTACCCGGAAGACATGCTCATTAATACAACGTTGGTAGAAGGTTCCGTAACGGTATATGAAAATGGAGACCCCTATAGTAGTTCAGCGTCCTCCCTATTAAAACCAGGATATAAAGCGGAGTGGAATAAAAACGACAAAAACATTTCTATCGAGGAGACCAATGTGGCATTGCACACGGCCTGGGTAAAAGGTAAAATTGTTTTCCGACATCTTGCGTTTAAGAGCATTGTAAAAAAATTGGAAAGACATTACAATGTAGTGATAACCAATCATAATAAAGTATTGGATGACGAATTTTTCACCGCCAGTTTCGACATTGAAACCATTGAACAAGTATTTGAAACGTTCAATAAGAATTACGGGATAGACTATAGGATTACAGACGATGAAATAATTATTAACTAATCAAAACAAACTGCCAATGACATAACTACCTGATGCATTTTAACTAAATCACAATACTTGTTATTTGCCTTCGATCACTGGAAAAAGAGGCTTGTAAGGAGGATAAAAAAACCGGAAAATGCGCGAACATTTCCCGATTAATGTGTGATCAAATTAATTAACCACGTAATACACCATAAAAATATGAAAAAACTAATTAGGCGAGGGAAACTCATCTCTTTTCAGCCGAAATTTGACTTGAAAATGAAGCTCACTACATTTTTGTTAATAGTTTCACTATTTCAAATTCACGCCAATGGTACATATGGTCAAAAGACCAAGATTACATTGAATCTGGAGAATGTACGTCTCGAAAATGTTTTGAACGAAATAGAGACGCTTACAGAATTCAAATTCATGTACAATGACAAAGAGGTAGATTATCAAAAAATAGTCTCCGTAAATGCCAACAAAGAACGTGTTTCTTCCATTTTGGAAAAGCTTTTTTCAGATACCGATATTATGTTCGAGGTATTGGAAAAACAAATTGTATTGAAGCCTAGAATAGAACTTCCGTTGAAGGAAGAAGTATTTGAAGAGACAATTGTTCCGATTGTAAATCAACAATTGGAGATTACCGGTACTATTGTAGATAAGGATGGCCAACCGTTACCGGGAGCCAATCTACTGGAAAAAGGGACTGCCAATGGAACACAGTCTGACTTTGATGGTAATTTTACGTTGGAAGTAGCAGATTCCAACGCAACATTGGTGATTTCCTATATTGGTTTTACAACAAAGGAGATTGCGTTAAACGGACAGACCAACTTGACCATTACACTGGAGGAAAGTGCAACAGGTCTATCGGAGGTTGTGGTTACCGCCCTAGGAATCAAAAGGGAGAAAAAGTCCTTAGGGTATGCCTCGCAAGAGCTTAATTCCGATGAAGTTACCTCGGCAAGGGAGCCCAATCTTCTAAATGGCATTTCGGGAAAGGTTGCCGGTGTACAAATCACAAACAGTCCTTCGGGTCTTGGTGGATCGGCAAGGGTTTCCATTCGGGGAGATGCTTCCTTGAACATTAATGGTAACTCTCCCCTGTTTATAGTAGATGGCACTCCGATAAGCAATGAAATAGTCGGTTCAAATGGGTCGGGAACACAAGATGTGGATTACGGTAATGGGGCCGCTGAGATAAATCCACAGGATATAGAGAGCATCAACGTTTTGAAAGGCCCGGCCGCCGCTGCCTTGTATGGAGCCCGTGCAGCAAATGGGGCCATCATCATTACTACAAAGAAAGGGCAATCACAAAGTGGTAGGCTAGGCGTATCTTTCAATACAGGTGTAACCATTGAAAATATTCTACTCCTGCCCGATTGGCAGAATGAATATGGCCAAGGAAATAACCAGCAGTTTGAATTTGTTGATGGAAGTGGTTCCGGGATAGCGGATGGTGTAGATGAGAGTTGGGGCCCAAGGCTTGATACCGGTTTATTGATTCCGCAGTTCGATTCCCCACGGTCGGATGGAACTCGCGGGGGAGATATCTTTGTAAGTGATGCCCCAATAACTGCTACCCCCTGGGTATCTCAACCAGATAATACCAGAGATTTTTTCAATACAGGTATTACCCTAACGAACAGTATCGCGATATCAAAGTCGGGTGATATCGGAAATATGAGGTTTTCCTTCCAAAATTTGGACCAAGAAGGCACTTTGCCCAACACCGACCTTGAAAGGAATACTTTTAGCCTTACGGGTAGTCTTAACCTGACCGATAAGGTAACGGTGAATGCCAACGTCAATTATGTAAAAACGGATAGCGGCAATAGACCGTCCGTAAGTTACGGCACCGAGAGCATCATGTATCTTTTTATTTGGTATGGCCGGCAGTTGAATACCAATAACCTAAGGGATTATTGGCAACCGGGATTGGAAGGAACGCAACAGTTCAACTATAATTACAATTACCATGACAATCCTTTTTTCACCATGTTTGAGAATACCAATGCACAGAATAAGGACAGGATATTCGGAAACATAAGTATCAATTATGATATCAATGAAAACTGGAAACTACTACTCCGCAGCGGTCGTGATTTTTATAGGGACTTTAGGCCTAGGAAAAGGGCATTCAGTACACAACGCTTCCCATTCGGAACATATCAAGAAGACAATATCTTTTTTGAGGAAAGTAATACGGATTTCTTGTTGAGCTATGATAAGACCTTCAATAAAAAGTGGAACATCAATATCTCCGCAGGCGGCAATCAACTACGGCAAAAACAGGATTTTACCAAGAGCGTTGCCCCGCAACTAATTAATCCAGGGGTATATTCCTTTAACAATTCAAGACAGGCCGTACAGGTAAATACGAATAATTTTGAAAAAAGAATCAACAGTCTCTACGGATTTGCCCGCTTGGCCTATGATGACTTACTTTTTCTTGACCTTACCGGTAGAAACGACTGGTCCAGTACCTTGCCGGAAGATAACAACTCCTATTTCTATCCTTCAGCGACCTTAAGTGCTATTGCCAGTGATATGTTCACTATGCCGGAATGGGTGTCCTTTGCAAAGCTAAGGGCTGCCTATGCCGAAGTTGGAAATGACACTGATCCGTATCGTTTACGAAGTTTTTATAGGAACGAAACACCTTTTGATGGTTCGACCCCTATTTTAACGGAATCGGCCTTGATACCAAACGCTGAACTGAAACCAGAAATAACATCTTCGTACGAATTCGGACTTGATCTTCGGTTTTTTAGGAGCCGTATGAATTTTGATCTTACGTACTATGACAGTAGCACGCGAAACCAGATCATCAATATCGATACCGATATAGCTAGTGGGTATTCCAGTCAGTTGATCAATGCCGGGGAAGTAAGAAACTATGGTTTTGAGGCCATTGCCAATTTTGTACCGGTACTCACCGATAACTTTAAGTGGAACGCTACTTTCAATTTTTCTGCCAACCGAAGCGAAGTCAAAGACCTAGGCGGTGTAAACTTTAACTTGACCAGTAGAAACGGGGCCTTTATACAGGCTCGTGAAGGAGGTTCGATCAGCGCCATTTATGGCAGGGGCTTTCAGCGGGTTGAAGACCCGACCAGTGAGTTCTTTGGCCAAAAGATAATCAATGAACAAGGGATTCCTATTCGGACGGATGAGTTGGTATATCAAGGTGATTATGCTCCGGATTTTACCCTAGGGCTCCAAAATACCTTTAGATACAAAAATATCGACTTAGGATTTTTAATCGATACAAGGCAAGGTGGTATTGTAGTGTCCCGTACCAAGACCATTGGTAGTACATCCGGTCAGTTAGTGGAAACCTTGGAAGGTAGGGAGACAGGTATTGTTGCAGAGGGTGTAGTGGAGGTCTCTCCTGGAGTATATGAGCCCAATACCACCAATGTAGATGCAAGAACGTATAACAACCGCTTTTATGAACGTGATAATGTGGAAGCGGCAAAGTACGATGCTTCCTATACGAAATTAAGGGAAGTCACCTTAGGCTATACCTTCCCTAAAAAAATTATCGATAGGTTGCCAATTGCCAATGCCAGATTTTCGATAACAGGGAGAAACTTATTGCTCTGGACGGACAATCCACATTTTGATCCCGAGGTAGTGGGCGTATCCGGAGGCACCCTACAGCCTGGTATCGAAAACATGTCCTATCCTAGCACACGTCTCTTTACGTTCAACCTGCAAGTCGATTTTTAATGGACGCGCGAATTATAAAATACAGAATCATGAAAAATAGAATAGCTATAATCTTACTATCACTCTTGGTGTTTGGTTGTACCGAAGACTTTGAGACCATTAATATAAACCCCAATTTTCCGGCTTCCGCTCAACCTGAGCTTTTATTGCCTGGAATACAGAGAGAAATGGCCTATAATTGGGGCGACCAAGGTTGGGAAGAAGGTTTTACGGTCGTACAATATGCCGCACGCCTGCAATTTACAAGTGGGGATATCTACAACTGGTCTCCTTCCAATGACCCCTATGGAGATGCTTATGCCTCCCTTAGGGATGTTGAGAATATTATTCGTGACACTCGGGAAAGCCCCGATGCACAAAATTATTATGGGGTGGCATTGGTCATGAAATCCTGGATATATTCCTATCTGACCGAGGCCTATGGAGATGTACCTTATTCTGAAGCGACACAGGGTATAAGTGATGGTAACGTAAGACCGGTATTTGATGCCCAACAAGCTATTTATGACGGTATATTGGCAGACTTGGAAACCGCCAATACGGTGCTCACGGGTACGGACAATATTTCAGGGGATATCTTTTACGGCGGGGACGTTCTAAAATGGCGGAAATTTGCCAATTCGTTACGATTGCGGTTGTTGATGCGCATCAGCGATGTGGATAATGCCAAAGCCGTTGCTGGTATGACACAAATCGCTAGCAATTTGTCTACGTTTCCTATTTTTGAAAGCAATGCCGATATGGCATTGGTGCAATGGAATTCGGATAATCCTCAGTCTAAATACGATACCCGTTCCGGTAGTTTTGACGAAGTACGTTTGAGTCTCACTTTGGAAACGAGGCTGAAAGAACTGAACGACACGCGGTTAGTCGTGTTCGCCCAGCCTACATCGGCCTCTGGAAAAGGAATTTATTCCGATAATTTTGATGATTACGTGGGTATGCCGAACGGTTTGGACGATGAGGCCGCTTTAGGTTATAGTCCAACAGGAAATCCTGATGAATCAGGCTCCAACTTTATCTCAAGATTGGGAATTCTTTTGGCATGCCGGGCCTGTAATCCGGAAGAAGCTTCTCCCACGGCATCACAGACCATAATTATGAGTTATTCAGAACTTCAATTTATTTTGGCCGAGGCCAGGGAAAAAGGTTGGATAACCATTGGTGAAACAGCCGAATTTTATGAAAACGGTATCCGGGCTTCATTTGAATACTATACGGAAAGGGTTTCCGCAGGTGGATGGACCGAAATAGCGGCGGCCATGCAGAATACCGATTTGGATGCGTATCTTGCTCAGGTCCAAGTCGCCTTAACAGGTTCATCTGCTGAAAAATTGGGTAAGATAGCCCTTCAAAAATGGATTTCCCTTTTCTATACCGGTTTTGAAGGCTGGTCCGATTGGAGGCGTACAAATATGCCGGAGGTAATACCGGGCCCTGATGCGGTAAACGGGGGTCAGGTACCGGTTCGTTTTCAATATCCGAACTCGGTAAAGGCCACTAATGAGGAAAATTACAATGCCGCTGTACAGCGTATGGGTGGTGACGATATCAATACAAAACTTTGGTGGGATGTGGATTAAGAACAAGAGAGTGAAAAAAACATTTAAACTATTGGCCATAGTACTGACCATGGGGATTTTATCCCCATGGTCTTGTACTAATGGGACTGCTGAACAATTACCTAAAGCAAAACATGTGGTTGTTATCGGATTTGACGGATTGAGTCCGGACGGTTTGGAACATGGGGCAACACCTAATTTTGATAGGATAATGGAGGAGGGGTCTTATTCGCTACATGCCCGATCCGTATTACCTACAAGTTCGAGCACCAACTGGGCGTCCATGATTATGGGAGCAGGCCCGGAGCAGCACGGGATTACCTCCAATGCTTGGGAAAAGGACAATTTTGTGCTACCCGCCGTAGTCCAAAGTGAAGACTTTTTGTTTCCGACGATTTTTCATTTGGTGGATAACCAAATTGAAAATGCGGAGGTTGGAGCCATATATCACTGGACAGGATTTGGAAGGCTTTTTGAAAAAGATGCTGTAGATTATGATATAAATCCTAAAACGGAAGAGGAAACCGCTGAACTGGCCGGGGACTATATAAAAAGTCAGAAACCGAATTTTACATTTATCCATTTTGATCATGTAGATCATGCCGGGCACGAGTTCGGCCATGGGTCACCGGAATACTATACCTCCGTTGAAAAATCGGATGAACTTTTAGGTGTGGTGATGAAAGCCATCAAAGATGCCGGCATCGAAGATGAAACGGTCGTAATCATCAGTGCAGATCATGGGGGTCTAGGCAAGGGGCACGGTGGCGAATCACTTCAAGAAATAGAGATTCCGTTTTTGGTTTGGGGAAAATCGGTCAAGAAGAACCACAAACTTAAGTACCCTATTTATCAATATGATAATGCCGCCACCGTTGCCTTTGTGCTGGGGTTGAAAACACCTAGGGCATGGATAGGTAAATCGGTCAAAAATGCTTTTGAAGGTTTTGACGAAGTTGATAATTACCCCTTAACAATGCGATTGGAAGAACCTGTAATTCTACCAGCGGCGGTATTAAGTAAAAAAGCAGGGGGCTTATTTGATGATGGGAAAGAAGTCACCATTCAAAACCCAAATTCTGAAGGGGAAGTGTATTATACCTTAGACGGTAAAATGCCTAATAAGGATTCAAATCTATATACGGCGCCGTTCAAAGTCACCGGGAATACGGTCGTAAAAAGTGCTATGTTTAAGAATGGAAGAATATCTAGCACGGTTAGCGAAGCATTTTTTAGGATAAAGGAAAAAAGCCTCATGGCACCAGTGTCCTACGAAGTTTTTTACTTGGATGGGCTTACAAGCGTCCCCTCTTTGAGAAACAAAATACCGGACCATAGGGGAACAAGTTTTGAAATTACCTCCGATGAGATCAAAGAGGAGGTGAAAAGCAATACGGCAATTCGATTCAAGACCCAGATTGTTATTCATAAGGACGATAAATACACGTTTTACACTCGTTCGGATGATGGTAGCAAGCTGTGGATCAACGGTGAAGAAGTTGTTGACAATGATGGCGATCACGGGGTAAAGGAGAATGACGGGAGTATTACTTTAAAACAGGGAGTCTATCCTTTGGAGGTGATTTGGTTCAATGGCGGTGGCGGCAGTTGGTTGGATGTATTTTATCAAAGCCCGGATATTCCAAAACAAATAATTCCCACCTCTACGTTAAAATAAGAATAGAATGGTTTTAGCATACCTTAAGGCAATAGCAATCGGTTGCCTATTGGTGACCGCCCCGATGATTTCTCAAGAAGTAAAAGAACAACTACCGCCTTGGGAGGAGGGTATTTTGGAAATCCATCATATCAATACAGGTCGCGGGGATGCCGCTTTTTTTATTTTTCCGGATGCCACTACGCTTTTGGTGGATGCCGGGGATATGTCCGAAACACATGCAAGAACACTTTCCGCCAGGAATGCCGCTCAAAAGCCCAATAACTCCAAATCAGCCCCAGGATGGATTGTGGATTACATCCATCAGTTTTTTCCAATGAATACGACAAAACAGTTGGACTTCGCCCTAATAACCCACTACCATGACGATCACTTTGGCGAAATGGATGCAAACAGAAAAATGGCAGCGCAGGGGGATTATTTTCTTACCGGGATTACCGAAGTGGGAAATCTTTTGCCCATAAAAACACTTTTGGATAGGGGAAGTGATTATCCCATAGATTTGAAGGATACTAAAATTCAAACAGAAATAAATAAAGACGATGCCTACGGTATGGTAGCGACTCTTAAAAATTATTGGAAATTCATTGATCATCAATCCAAAACCAATGGGCTGATGCATAAAACATTGGAAGCAGGGGAACGCAATCAAATCAAACTGAAAAAATCTCCCAATGACTTCCCCAATTTCGCTGTTCGCGCTATTGCGGTAAACGGCAATATATGGACTGGCCAAAACTTTGATTCATATTCTATATTTTCCAAAGGAAACTATCCCGGCGAAAATCCTTTAAGTACCTGTATTAAAATCACCTACGGTGATTTTGACTATTTAACAGGGGGTGATATTAGTGGCATTGATGCACTCGGAGGAACCGATTTTAACGCTGTGGAATCCCATATAGCCCCAGTGGTAGGTGCTGTGGACGTAGCGACCTTGAATCATCATGGAAATCGTGATTCTCAGAACGCTTTTTATGTTCGATCTGTTAGGCCTCGGGTCTGGATCCAACAGAACTGGTCGTCTGATCATCCCGGAGAAGAAGTACTACGAAGAATTACCTCAACAGCTTTATATCCTGGAGAAAGGGACATATTTTCTACAGTAATGCTACAGGCCAATAAGGATGTAATTGGAGGTAGATTGAATTCGTATAAAAGCCAGCAAGGCCATATCGTTGTCCGCGTACATAAAGAAGGAGCAAAATACGATATCTTTATATTGGACGATGGATCTGAAAAGAGAGAAGTATTGGCCAAGTTTGGACCTTATGAGTCCAAGTAATTTAATACCGACCAAAAAATTAAAACAAGAATGAAATTAAACCAACTGGCATACCTGCTATTTTTTGTAATATCCTTGTCTGCGAGTGCCCAAAAAAAAGAAGTGTCTTTTTTGGTCAGGCCCTATTTGCAAGACGCATCGCCCAACTCCATCAAAGTCCTTTGGGAAACTTCCTCGGGAGAGGAAAGTATAGTAGAATGGGGACTTACACCAAAATTGGGACAGAAGGACGTGGGAATCGCCTATGATGTGAATTTCAGTGAATCAAGAATTCATGAGGTAAAGATCGATGGCCTAAAGCGGTTTACAGAATATTATTATCGGGTTATTACCGAAAATGCAACCTCGGATATTTTTCAGTTTAAGACCCCTCCCTTTGCCGAGGATGATGAGTCCTTTAAGATCGTTGCCATGAGCGATATGCAATATGATCATAATGAACCCGATAAATTTTCTGAGGTCGTAAACGAGGGCATATTGGCTTATTTGAAAAAAGAGTTTAAGGGCAACCTGCCCAATAATCTGGCTATGGTCCTTATTCCTGGTGATTTGGTGGAAAATGGGGCAAAGTATTTTCAATGGAAGGAACATTTCTTTAATCCGGCGGAAAAGTTGTTTGCCAATGTTCCTGTATATCCTGTACTTGGAAATCATGAAAGAAATTCTGTCTTTTACTTTAAATATTTTAGCCTTCCGGAAAATGGAACCCCAGCCTATTCAGAACATTGGTGGTATAAGGACTATGGAAATACCAGAATAATCGGATTGAATTCCAATGAAGGCTATTCGGATAACAAAGAGCAAAAAAAATGGTTGATAGAACTTTTGGAGAAAACCGCCCAAGAGGCAAGCATCGACTTTGTATTTGCCCAATTGCACCACCCGCATAAATCGGAATTATGGATTCCTGGTGAAAGGGATTTTACAGGAGAGGTAGTAAAAGCTCTGGAAAAATTTACAACCGAAACCGGAAAACCAAGCATTCATTTTTTTGGCCATACCCATGGATATTCCAGGGGACAGTCCAAAGACCATAGGCATTTATGGATAAATGTAGCCTCCGCAGGTGGAGCTATAGACAATTGGGGTGAGTTTGAAGGTAGGGACTATGATGAGTTCACAGTGACGCAAGATGAATATGGTTTTGTGATGGTAGAGGTAGAAGGGAGCAAAGATGACCCTAAGTTTACCATAAAAAGGATTAGTAGGGGGAATCAGGATAAATCTAGGCCCAATGAACTTAGGGATAGCATTACAATTTGGAAAAAGGAAAGAAAACCAATGGCTCCGGAACCAATATCGCCCAGTAATGAAACCGTTGAAGTAGCAGGTGTAGTATTGAAGGCCGGTGAATTTAGAAGTCCTTATAAGGGAGCTTTTCATGCCGCTTCACATTGGCAAGTAGCTGAAACGGAGGATTTTTCCAAACCTGATTTTGACAGTTGGAAGCAATATGAAAATTGGTATTATTTGGAGAATAGACAAAAGAAGGATGACTTGAAGGATGAAAAAACCAATCGATTAAAACCAAACACCTCTTATTTTTGGAGAGTCAGATATCGGGATCAAAACTTGAATTGGAGCGATTGGTCCAAAACGGGAACATTCACAACGAGCAAATAATCCGAATAGGACCCAAGACTAATCGATAAAACCTTTAGTCGTCTTTTTCTTGGAGAGTTTTCGTTGGAAAGCTAAACAAGAACAGCAGCGATGGGAAGAGGGAAAACCAACAGATAAACATATGACCCACATTGGAATGAACTTGCAACACTCAACAATTATGAAGAAATTTTTTTTAATCGGAGCATTGCTTCTCGGATGTCTCCAAGTGTCAGATTTATATGCCCAAGAAGATAGTAGCCCGAAAGTCATTTTAATTACGTTAGATGGTTTTCGTTGGCAAGAGCTGTTTACCGGTGCAGATTCCTTGCTGATTACCAATGAAGAATATGTAGCGGATACCACAGGTTTAAAAAAACAGTTTTGGAGGAAAAACGCAAAAGAAAGAAGGGAGAGGCTAATGCCTTTTGTATGGGGTTCTATTGATGAAATGGGACAAATACATGGGAATAGATCACTTGGAAGTAAAATGAACCTGACCAATAAACATTGGTTCTCCTATCCCGGGTATAACGAAATATTATCAGGGAAGGCCGATGACGAAAGAATCACTAGCAATGATAAGATCAACAATCCGAATCGAACCATTTTGGAAATTGCGAATAATCGTCCTGCCTATAAGGGAAAAGTGGTAGCTTTTGGCAGCTGGGATGTTTTTCCATTCATCATCAATGAGGAACGTTCCGGCGTTCCGGTAAATGCGGGATTCGAAATCGCCACCGAGGATAAACTGACAGAACGGGAAAGGTTTTTGAACGAACTACAGCCCATAGTACCCAGTCCGTGGGGTACGGTACGGTTCGATGCCTTCACCCATGGCTATGCTTTGGAACAGATGAAAAAAACCCACCCTGATTTGGTGTACATTTCGTACGGGGAAACGGATGATTTTGCACATGATGGAGATTATCAGGCGTATCTAACATCGGCGAATAGAACCGATGGTTTTATAAAGGAGTTATGGGATTTTGTTGAAAGTGATATATACTATAAAGGGAATACAACATTTTTGATTACAACGGATCATGGTAGGGGAACCAAGCCTTTAGATACATGGAAAAGCCATGGCAAGGATATCAAGGGAGCGGATGAGGTATGGTTAGTGGCGTTTGGAAAAGGTATAGAACCTAGGGGAGAAGTCACCTCCAAAGAACAATTATACACAGATCAAATTGCGGCTTCCGTAGCTAAATTATTAAACGTTCAAGTGGGTCAAGCCAAGATGGGACCCGAATTTGAATTCATAACAAATTGACAAAGATTTAAGTACAACATTATCATTAAATTACAGGCCGATCAATAACTTAAATAACCAACATGGCGAAGGGTGTGAAGTATAAGAAAATGGACAAATCTTATTTTGAGTCCAGAGCACTTAAACGCCATGCAGGGGTTTGGTCGTTATGGGCTTTGGGTGTGGGTGCCGTTATCTCCGGGCATTTTTCGGGGTGGAATCTAGGGTTGGCCTCCGGAGGATGGGGTGGTATGTTTATTGCTACCATTATCGTTGCCATTATGTATATAGGACTCACCCAGTGTGTGGCGGAAATGTCCCCCGCCTTGCCACATACTGGCGGAGCTTACTCATTTGCCAGATCGGCCATGGGGCCATGGGGAGGGTTTTTTACCGGTCTGGTAGAAAACTTGGAGTTCATTTTAACACCGGCTGTTATCGTTTTTTTCCTTAGCCATTATATGGCAGGAATCTTTGAGACTAGTCCGGAGATGTTGCCCTTTTGGTGGTTTGGTTTTTATTCGGTATTTACCATTTTAAATATAGTTGGCGTTGCATTGTCCTTTCGCTTTACGATCGCACTTACCTTCTTGGCTTTGGGGTGTTTGGTGATCTTTTGGATATCATCCATAGGAAATATAGACTTTACGACCTTTGCATTGGATATTAAGGCAGGAACAGATGGAAAAGCGGAGCATGTATCTGGAGGGGGAGGTCCGTTTCTCCCTATGGGACTAATAGGGGCCTTAAAAGCAATGCCCTTTGCTGTATGGTTGTTTTTGGCCATAGAGCAATTGCCTTTGGCGGCAGAAGAATCCGTGGACCCCAAAAAAGACATGCCCAAAGGATTAACGTATGGCATTATTACTTTAATAATCTCTGCTTTTTTAATATTGTGGCTAAACGCTTCGATCCCCTTGGGCTCCTATGCATTGTCACAATCCGGTGAGCCCTTATTGGATGGCTTCGAGGTTTTGTTTGGGAACAATATAGCCAAGCTCCTTGCCCTGGTTGCCTCTATTGGTTTGTTGGCATCTTTTCACACCATAATTTTCGCCTTTGGGCGACAAATTTATTCACTGTCAAGAGCTGGCTATTTTCCAGTAATTTTATCGGTAACGCATAGTAAAAGAAAAACGCCATATACTGCTTTGATCTTGGGTTCTGCCATTGGTTTTGGGGTATTAATGATAACAGATTTTTTGGCTGGGGATGAAAGTGGGGTTTTTATTGGTGGTGCCTTACTGAATATCGCAGTTTTCAGTGCCATGCTGTCCTACATTTTGCAATGTGGCTCATTTATTTTATTGCGGAAAAGGAAGCCGAATTTGGAGCGACCTTATAGGAGCCCTTTTGGAAATTTTGGCGGATGGATGACCATTTTTCTCGCCTTTCTAATAATTTGTTTTCAGCTTCAGGATCAATCTTATAGAACCGCAGTTTTTATAGCTATTGGATATTTAGTAATCGGATTGATTTATTTCGGGTTAAAAGGGAGACATCGCTTAATACTTTCACCAGAAGAAGAGTTCGCTTTGGAACATGAAATAAGGGAAAAAGAATAAAAATTAGTACTGCTATAACTTGATACTTTTTTAAATTAATGACTTCAAAAGCAGACCTGTTCCAATCGAGTGTGAGGTTCAAGTTAATTTAACGAAACATGGGTAAAAAAATGAAGAAAAAATGACAGCGGATTCGATTAAAAAATACATAAGGGAGCATCAAATAAAAAATATAAAATTGGCCGTGGTCGATATGGATGGAATACTTCGGGGTAAGTATGTAAACACCAAGAAATTTCTTTCGGCACTGGACAAAGGATTTGGGTTCTGTAATGTGATTTTTGGCTGGGACTCCGATGATGTGCTATATGATAAGGATTCCTTTACAGGATGGCGTGATGGATTTACCGATGCCACCGCCCATATAGACCCAATTACTATGCGTATTTTGCCAACCGAAGATAAGCAATCTATTATTTTTTTGGCGGATTTCTCAGAGAGTGAAGCAGCTGCGGTTTGCCCAAGATCCATTCTTAAGAAAATCTTGGAGAGATTGGATGGCTTAGGGTATTCGGCAACGGCCGCCTGCGAATTTGAGTTCTTCCTATTCAACGAAACCCCAAAAACGGCCAGGGACAAAAACTTCAACAACTTGGAACCGATTACCCCCGGTAACTTTGGATATTCCGTTTTACGTAATTCTTCCCATGCCCATTTGTATCATGAAATAATGAATTTGACAGAGGAAATGGGGATGTCATTGGAAGGCTTGCACACAGAAACCGGTGCAGGGGTTCTCGAAGCGGCAATTGAACATTCGGATGCGATGAGAGCGGCCGATAACGCAGCGTTTTTCAAAACCTTTGTAAAAGTCTGGGCACAACAGCGCAACATGATGGCCGGCTTTATGGCTAAATGGTCACCAAAATATCCCGGACAATCAGGACATATTCATATTTCCTTACAGAAAAAGGACGGGTCATCTGCTTTTTTTGATCAAAACAAAACAGATGGCATGTCCGATGTGATGCGATGGTTTATCGGAGGGCAACAAAAATTAATGCCTGAAGTTTTGGCAATGGTAGCCGCTACCTGTAATAGTTATACCCGACTCATTCCTGGCTTTTGGGCTCCTACCGCTGCATCTTGGGGCTTGGATAACCGCACCTGTGCCATTAGGGCCATTCCGGGAACCGCAAAATCCCAACGGGTGGAATATCGGGTTTCGGCCGCCGATATTAATCCGCATTTGGCATTGGCGGCGGCCTTAGGTTCCGGTATATGGGGTATTGAAAATAAGATAGAACCCTTGGAGGCGGTTACCGGAAATGCCTACGACATCGATTTTCCGGCTGAGCTTCAATTGCCCAGAACGCTTACTCAAGCGGCCGAACAATTCAAAAATTCCAAAGCGACGAGAGACTTGTTCGGCGATGTGTTCGTTGATCACTATGCCTATACCCGGGAATGGGAAGATCAACAGCAACGCAGAGCGATAACGGATTGGCAATTAAACAGATATTTTGAAATAATATAAAAATGAGGGACACCATTTCACCCATAGATGGCTCCGTGTACTGTTCTACCAAAGAACATGGTTCCAAGGATATTGAAGATGCCATAAACTTGGCCAGCAAGGCTTTTCCTGTTTGGGCAGATTTACCCATTAAGGAAAGGGCACACTACATAACATCTTTTGTGACCGCGATTGTGGCGGACAAAGAAGATATTGCGAAGGAGATTACTTGGCAAATGGGAAGGCCCGTGGGTCAATCTCCTGGAGAGATAGGAGGTTTTGAAGATCGTGCCAACTATATGATTGGAATAGCGGAAGAGGCCCTGGCTCCCTACATACCGGAAGACCAAAGTCCGGGAAAACGATTTGTTGATCGGGTTCCTTTGGGCATCATAAGTGTATTGAGTCCTTGGAATTATCCTTTTTTAACCTCCGTCAATGCTATTATTCCTGCTTTGATGGCAGGAAATGTGGTGATTTTAAAACACTCCTTTCAGACCCCTCTTGTGGCGGAGCGGTATGCCCAGGCAGCTATAAAAGCAGGACTGCCAAAAGGGGTATTTCAGATTTTGCACTTAAATCATGAAAACACGGCCAAATTGATTGCAGACCCTAAATTAGGGGGTGTTTGCTTTACGGGATCGGTTAAAGGGGGGATTGCAGTGCAACGCGCACTGACCAATACGTTTGTTCCATGTGGACTGGAATTGGGAGGAAAAGACCCGGCCTATGTAAGGGCAGATGCCAATTTGGATTACAGTATCGAAAATTTGGTCGACGGATCATTTTTCAATAGTGGGCAATCGTGTTGTGGAATTGAAAGAATCTACGTTCATGAATCTGTGTACGACACGTTCATTGATGGCTTTGTAAGCCTGACCAAAGGGTATCGATTGGGCAATCCTTTGGAGCAGGAAATCAATCTAGGGCCTATGGTAAAAACCGAGGCTGCCAATTATGTAAGGACACAAATCGGAAAGGCCTTGGACAAAGGGGCCATTTCCCTGGTAGATGAATCCTTGTTCCCAGCCTCCAAAAAGAACAGCCCTTATCTTTCGCCCCATGTTTTGGTCAATGTAGACCATAGTATGGACGTAATGACCGAGGAGAGTTTTGGCCCCGTGGTGGGAATAATGAAAGTAAAGGACGATAGTGAAGCGATTCAATTGATGAACGATTCCCAATATGGCCTAACTGCTTCCGTGTGGACCACGGATACGGACAAGGCGCAAAGTATTGGGCATCGCATTGAGGCAGGTACTGTATTCATGAACAGATGCGATTATTTGGATCCTGCCTTAGCTTGGACAGGCGTCAAGAATTCAGGAAGAGGGGTCACCCTGTCAAAATTGGGATATGAACACCTTACCCGGACAAAGTCCTTCCATTTTCGCAAAATGGAGTAGCAAGATTATAAGGAACGGATATTTTTAAAGTTTTAGACAAAGGATTATTGATGAAATTAATACATGCAAATTGGAATTTTCCAACGGCTATTTGGTTCGGAACAGATAGAATACATGATTTACCGTTGGCATGTCAACAACTAGGGATTAAAAAACCATTATTTGTTACCGATGAAGGATTGGTGAAATTGGATATTGTTGAAAATACGATAAACATTTTAAGGCAAGGAGGTATAGATTTTACCATATATAGTAATGTACAAGGAAATCCAACAGAAGCCAATGTATTGGGGGGAGTAGCCCATTACAATAAGAATCAGCATGATGGAGTCATTGCCTTTGGAGGCGGTTCAGCTATCGATGCGGCCAAGACCATCGCGTTTATGTCCGGACAGTCACGATCCTTATGGGATTTTGAGGATGTGGGCGACAATTGGACACATGCAGATTTAGAAGGTATTGCACCTATAATTGCGATACCGACTACGGCGGGTACCGGATCTGAAGTAGGTAGGGCATCCGTTATTTTGGATGAAAAATTGCATACCAAAAAGATAATTTTTCACCCCAAAATGTTACCAACATTGGTCATATCCGATCCAGGGTTGACCATTGGTCTGCCAGCAAATATTACAGCCTGGACAGGTATAGATGCCATGGTACATGCCATAGAGGCCTACTGCGCACCGAGTTATCATCCTATGGCAGAAGGTATTGCCATAGAAGCCATTAGGATAATAGCGAAGTATTTGCCTTTGGCGTTTAGCGATGGAACCGATATAATCGCAAGGGGACAAATGTTGGTTGCCGCTTCTATGGGTGCTACTGCATTTCAAAAGGGATTGGGCTCCATACATTCCGTTGCACATCAGTTAGGGGCTATCTATAATAAGCAACACGGCCTGCTAAATGCAATTTTATTACCCTATGCCCTAAAACAAAATGAATCCGTCATCAAGGATAAAATGATGTACTTAAGTAACGTGTTGGAGCTTCCAAACAAGGGCACGGATACCATTATAAAATACATATTGGAGCTTAGAGCGGCATTAAAGATACCTCATACACTTCAAGAAATAGGAATTGACGAAGAAAATGCCCAGGAAATAGGTGAAATGGCCTTTAAAGATCCATCTACCCCCACCAATGCGAGACCCGTAGATGCCCTGGATTTGGAAAATCTGTTTAGGGCAGCGGTGAGTGGTGATTTAAATCGATTTCAAGTGTGAAGTTATTAATAGTTGAAGGAAACAATGAAGTGACCCGGATCAAAAGGGAGGGTTACGGAATAAAACCCTATCATATAACTTTTCAGGAAATGCTGAGATTTCTTGTGCCAAAAGCAAGGACAGATGTAGCCTTCCCCACGGATAAGGGTAAAAACCTACCTTCTACTTCACAGTTAAAGGAATATGACGGTGTTCTTTGGACCGGAAGCTCTTTGAGTGTTTTGGAGGATATTCCCGACGTAAATCACCAATTGACCTTTGCGGAGACCATATTCGAGAGCGGAGTACCTTTTTATGGAAGTTGTTGGGGTATGCAGGTAGCCACCGTAGTATCTGGAGGAAAAGTGGCCCTAGGCGGCAATGGCTTGGAATTTGGCATATCGAAGCCTATTGAGCTTACTGAACTTGGCAAGGCAAGTCCTTTTTTTGCCAACAGAAATTCGGGCTATTCGTCACTTTGCATACATTTTGATGAAATAACAAAACTACCTGAAAACGCCCAAGTTTTGGCAAGCAACCCACATTCAAAAGTGCAGGCCATGACTTTTAGGTATAAGAAAGCCCTATTTTTTGGGGTTCAATACCATCCGGAATTCAAAACTTCGGATATGGCATTAATCACTTCCTTTTTGTCAAAAAAACTGATAGATAGCGGTCGTTTTGCTACGGTAGCTGAAGTTGAGAAATTTGCCGTTGGACTATCTGAACAAAAGGGATTGCCACAAGAAATAATAAACTATCAGCTACATACCCAAGAAATAATGGCTTGGTTAAGATATATCGCTAAGAACCATGGGTATAATTAATGAAAAGATATCTCCGGGCGTACCTGTTTGGTACGGGAGGGCAAAAACAAAAGTTTTGACCATGTGCTAAGCGAAAGTCGGATCCTTTTAACCCCTTTTGATCAAAGCTTGGACATTATAAATAATAGAACCACATGAAGATAATTAGAACCGATATGGAGCTTGAAACTCCACTTGTAGATAAAACGCTTAGAGAAAGCGGGCACCGCCTGGTATTGCTCCCTGACGGGGTGCCTGAAGATAAACTAGTCAAAGAAATAGAGGATTGCGATATTCTATTGATGTGCTACACACCTGTTACGAAGAAAATCATCGATGCGGCAAAGAGGCTCAAAGCAATAATAAAATACGGTGTAGGAATAGATGCGATTGATATACCTGCGGCGCATGCACGTGGAATAGTAGTAGTGAATATCCCCGAGTATGCTGAAGAGACGGTCGCGGAAGGGGCATTTGCCATGCTTATCGCCCTTGCGAAAAAACTACCGATATTACAAAGGCAAATGGAGAATAAGGCTTGGGCTTGGCCAAGTCAAGAATGGCTTGGACTCGATATTGCGGAAAAAACGCTGGGTATCGTAGGGTGTGGAAAAATCGGGACAAGTATGGCCAGAATGGCGGGCTTGGGCTTTAGGGCAAGAGTTATAGGCTATGACCCAGGGAAGACCAAAGAAGAATTGGCCGGACATGGGATTGAAAAGTATAATAGCCTCACAGACTTAATCAAAGCTTCCGATTTCATTTCCCTACATGCAGTTTTAAATGGTGAGACCAGGCACATCATAGGCAAAAATGAATTGTCGGTGATGAAGAAGACGGCGATTATCATTAATTCTGCCCGAGGGGCCTTGATCGACGAAATGGCACTTTTAAATGCCTTGGAGAGGAAGCAGATAGCCGGGGCAGGCCTTGATGTTTTCAGTACAGAACCCTTGAATCAATCTGACCATCCTTTAAAAAAGCTTTATCAAATGGAAAATGTAATGCTTTTGCCCCACCTGACATTTTATACGAAGGAAGCTATGAACCGACTTGAACTGGAGACCTTGGAGCGATGTTCGGAAGTAATCGAAAATAGGCAGGTTATCATTAAATCAAAAGACCCGCGCCTCCAAAATAAAAGTCAACAGTAAGCAACATACAATGCTGCAAACCATGGGTGCGTTTCCCTTACGCCCTATTGGTGGCAAGGGTATATGGCCAAGATTGACAAAGGCAATGACCGGAAGGCATAACAGGAGTGGAAAGTATCTGGTGAAGAAAATACCTTGAATCTTCTTCAATCCGGTATTCGGTTTCTTCATCCAAATTTTTGGGATATATCTTTCTGTTTTGGGTGGAGTTGTTATCTCCCTGCTCCCTTGGTATTGTCTTTTCCTTATGTATAACTGTTTTTCAACTGTATTTAAAAATAAGGCTTCTAGCTTGGAGATCGAATACAAATCAAACTAAACGCCCTGTATTGCACAGGGCAATTTAGTCTAATTCAAAAAAACTAACTCAACAAGCAGAAACCTCATTTTTGTCAACCGGTATGTCAATACAACAATTTCCGTATTGAGCTTCGGTCTTTACTCACTTAACAAAGCCGTGATTTCATCAACGGTAAGTGCTTTGTTATAATATTTCACTTCGTCCATAAATCCATCTAACTGAGAACGGGTGTCACTACCTGCATTATAGACTCCGCTACCATCTTCCCATAAATTAAAAGAATAATCGTTGACCTCATCATACATTGCTCCGCCTAATAGCGTATTTAGATTACGGGTACCTGGAAGATTATCCGACTGACTATATTCTACCCCATCAGCATACACCCTTAACTCCTTGTTGGTTTGATCGATTACCATAGTAACCATATGCCATGCGCCGTCAGCTAAATTTGGGGCTTCACCAGGAGTGTCCGTTCTACCGCCTTCCCAATCCATTCTCTCACTACCATTTGCAAGATTTATGGTCCAACCATCTTCGTCATCACCTGGTCCAGGAACATATGAATCAGCACCATCAATGGCTAAGACCCAACCTTGATTTGATCCACCACCCCAGTCACTATTTCCTAAGAGGGCGGGATCTGATCCAATTGCAACATCTTGTTTTACCCAAAAATTAACACTGAAATCTTGCGAACCGGAAGGTCTCAATAAATCGTGCTTTGGAAGTGAGGCATAGGAACCAGAGGCAAAATGTATTACTTGCCCTCTCTCTGCATCGGTGACAAATTCAACATCTACAGTTGCCGTAGCACCCAAAACAGCATCGAACTTGTTTCCACTGATATCTCCCATGTCCGTGTCAAGAGGTAAATGAACAACTAATTCCGTACCACTACCCGGTGTGGTCGTGAAATTCCAAGAGGTATCGTCCGAGATACCTGGGAAGTTATTCCCAGCGATATCTTTTATAGCCCCATCTGCGATTTGGACATAAAAATCTCCGCCAAAAGCAAGACTGCTAGCTAGGGCCACAGAAAGTGTAGGTCCCTCGATCGTCACAAATTCTCCTTCAACATCTATAGTTGCAACAGCAGCGCCCCCGCTCTCATATACAGTGATCTCACCTGTACCTACCTTAACGTCCTCATTGAAGTTTAGGGCAATAGAGGACACGGCCGCATCGGTGGCATCATCCGCAGGGATAAGTTCCGCAATTTCCGGAGCATCCAAATCCCCTGGGTTACCACCAGAAGTAAAAATCCATTCTTCGTTATCAGGCATTCCAAAAAACAGGTTCCCTGCGGTGTCCTTGACAATTCCTGCATCCAACACTACCTGGTAATTTCTCCCGGACAAAAAATCTTGGGGATTGATGGTCATTATTCTACCTACATTACTGATTTCTACCTGGTCTGAATTAACATCGATAACTTGTGTGCCTTCTGGTATATCTGTAGTAATCGTGATATTTCCCGTTCCTTTTTCCACGATATCATCGAATGTCAATACCAAATTGCTGCTTAAATCTACGCCGCCAACACCTGAAACAGGATTGTAACTTACTACATAGGGATTAACAATATCCCCTACGAGATCATCATCGTCCGAACAAGAAATGACAAGGCCAAGTGCTACTAGAAAAGAGGCGGCCATATAATAGTAAAACGTTTTATTTTTTTTAGTTTTCATTGTATCTGTATTAATTTTTTTATTCGATTTAATTAGTCAACATCCCACCAAACCCGGGTTGAAATTAGGTCTCCCTCTCCGCCAAGCATATTTACAGCTTCTTGGTAGTTGTCCGAGTTTACCGTTTGTTCATCAGCCGGATAAACATACCTTACCGGAACAAACCCGATAGAATCGTCTCCTGCCGTTATGCTCGGCACACCAACTCTTCTCCATTCTGACCATGCTTCAAAACCGACCAAAAACAACGATAACCATTTTTGGGTATATATCTTGTTCAGCTTTTCTTCCTGGGTTCCGGTATAGGCAACGGTATTTTGGCTGTAGTAGCTGGGGTCAGGTATGAGTTGTGCTGCCGATGGTACCCCAAAATTATCGGGAATCCGGCTTGCGTAATACTCAAATTGATCTCGAATACCATTCAAATAGTATGTCTCTGCATCTCCCGTAGAGATATAACCTTTTTCCCTAGCTTCGGCAAGTATGAACTGCACCTCGGAATAGGGCATAAAAACGCTTTGTGCCGCATTGGGGGATACCACCTCGGTATCATATTGTCTTGGAGCAAACAACAAGCCCATAAGCGATTGATTTGCCGGACCACCGTTAAAACCTGATATATCCGAAATTCCATTTGGCACTCCAAAGTACTCTGGGTTCGGGGTGTCGATAGTGGCCGATGTAGGCAATGCGAAAGCGGCTATACGCGGATCATCCATTGATTTTAGAATTCCTTCCATATTGAGTGCCAACCTCGTGGAGGATGAAGACGAAAAATCACTTACATTTCCCGTGTAAGCTGGATGTTCATTGGGTGTCTCCTCTAAATATTGAAGGGCGGCTTGGTCCAAATGCGAAGTAAACAGGGGGTGGGCGGTAGGGTTACCGACTATTCTTTGCATCTCTGCGGCGGAATCCTTCCTATCGGACTGTCGCAACAATATTCGAAGACGAAGTCCGTTTGCAAATTTCCTCCAGTTTTGTACATCGCCAGCATATAAAATATCAGCCTGTACGGCTTCCGTTGTACTACCCAAGATACTGTTGGCAGTTTCCAGTTCGCCCAGAATTCCGGCATAAACTGCTTCCTGTGAATCGTACTTTGGAAAGTTGATATCTTCCCTGGCACTTCCTGCTTCACTGTAGGGAATAGGGCCAAAGTTATCCGTTAAGTTTTGAAACATCCAAGCCCTGAGTACCAATCCGATGCCTACATAATTTTGGAGCCCTTGCTCTTCAGCAGTGGCGATCATAAAATCGACATCTTTTAATGTTCCGTAGAAATCCCAACCGAACCTGCCTACTTCGGCCCTGGCAAAATCGGCAAATGAACTTACAAAGAAGTTGGATATTTGATCTGAAATGATCGCGCCCCGATCAAAGGAGTTGTCCCAATTTTCATTTGCGAGGTTCTTGATGATCTCTGCCAGTAATAGGGATGGATCCTCTATTCTATCGGGCGCATTGGGATTTGTATTGATATCCTCAAAATTGTCCGTACAAGAAATGGTTATGAACAATGCGCATAATCCTAAAATTAAAAATTTATATACCTTTTTCATTATAGTATCTTTTTAGTATTAGAATTTCATGTTTAAGTTGAATCCAACACTCCTTGTGGATGGAAGGCTCATGTTCTCAAAACCCGGTATTAAACCACCACCGCCGGTTGCGGTCGCGACTTCCGGGTCAAAGTGTTGGTTGCTATCAGGGGTCCACAAGAAGAGATTTCGACCGACTATAGAGAATTGAACGTCCCTTATAAGTCCTTTAAACCATTCATTCGGAAATTGATATCCAAACCTTAATTCACGAAGTTTTGCAAAAGTCGCATCGAATAATTGGGCCTCACTGATGTGATCTATGGATTTATGGAATTGGCGTGCATCCGTACCATAAACCCCTTCGCTGAAGGTGCCGTCCGTACTTGTTGAGTTTGGTACATAAGTGCCATCGGGCAATTGTGCGGCCCCTACCTTATAATAAGGGTCATCGTATTCTCTACCTATTTCCCTTGCCGATCTTCCTACCCGAGTTTCTATCAATTGCCCGGCTCCTACACCCTTGTTGAAAAATCTGGAAATAAACTCTCCGCCCCAACGAACATCTACCAAGACCGATAAGCTAATATTCTTATACGAAAAGGTATTGCCCCAACTCCCTTGCCAATCTGGATTAAAATTTCCAAGATAGATCTGCTCGGAAGTTGCCCTGGGCCGTCCGTTATCGAATATGATTATTTCGCCTTGCATGGGACCGCTTTCAACGCGTTGGTAACCCGGACCCCAAATGGCACCCATTTCTTCACCAATTCTGGCTTGGATGGATCCGTCTTCACCAGGAGCTTGCTGGATAATAGCGGTAATGCCATCGGCAAGTTCCAACACCTTGCCTTCATTTTGCGAATAGTTGATAAAAGTGCTCCATTTAAATCCATTTTCGAATTCTATGGGTGTTGCGTTCAACATTACTTCAAAACCTTTGTTTTGAATCTCTCCCGCATTGATCACTCGATCACTATAACTTGTTGAAGCTGCCAAGGGCACCTGAATGATTTGATCTTTCGACCGCGTATCATAGTAAGTCACGTCCAGGCCAAGCCGGTTATTGAAGAGTCTGATATCTGTACCAATTTCATAAGTGGTTACCGTCTCTGGTTTTAAATTGTTGTTTAACAACGAATTACCGCTACTTAGTGAAGAATTGGACCCCCACGTTCCTGCAAATCCGAACGTATTATTTAGACTATAGGGATCTGTATCGCTACCTACCTGTGCAGCTCCCAATCTTATTTTGGCCAGAGATACCCATTCGGGCATGGGCAAAAGTTGGTCCACCAATGTGCTGAAGGAAATTGAAGGATAGAAATAAGAATTATTCTTCGCTGGAAGTGTACTGGACCAATCATTTCTTGCCGTTATATCCACAAAAAATGTATTGTCATAGTCAAAATTTGTAAAGGCGTACAAACTATTGATTACTTTTTCACTGTCGTTAGATTCAGTCAATACATCTGCCGCACTATTGGCAATGGAATAAATACCGGGAATCAACAATTGGGGAGCTTCTATAGATCTATACCTTTGATTTCTTTTCAGATGGTTTCCACCACCAGAAATCACATAGTTGAACTTGTCGCCAATTTTATTTTTATAGCGTAACAAGAAGTCAAAATTATTCTCCTCAAAATATCTTGTAACTTCCCGATACGATCCAAATTCACGCCCCACAGTACTTGGAGCCCATCTCATAGGCCTAAAATCATTGAAGAGATCCGTGCCCCCCCTTGCGATAAGAGAGAAATGCTCGGAAAAATCATAGGTAAGGCTTACATTTCCAAAAAGACGGTTCTTATCTTGGGCTCTAGTGTTCTCGAACTGGTAAAAGAATGGATTGTTGTGATTTTCTCCATAGTTGTATTGGAACTGACGCGTACCTTCAAAACCCTCTTGCCAATAGTCCCTTAAGGCATCGATATCCATATTTCGAACTGACCAGTTCATAAAATACATAATTGAGCGCCTGCCATAACCTGTTTCAGGTCTGTTACTACTTTTTGTATTGATATAACTCATGGCGGCATTTACACTGAATTTATTGGACAGTCTGTAACTAGACTTAAAAGCAATGGTGTTTCGCTCCAAATCATTATTTGGAATGGTCCCTGTTTGATCAAGATTGGTGTAGGAGAGCCTAAAATTGCCTCTGTCATTAGATCCTGTCAGCGCTATATTGTTGAAAATGGAATACCCGGTATTAAAAAAGTCCTTAATATTATCGGGTCTGGATATCCAGGGTGTAGGTATTACCTCCCCTCTATTTGGGTTGGCCACGTCACCGCCACGCATTCTTCCCAAAGTAGGGGAATGAAATTGTCTTTCCAATGTACCTACATCCAACCTTGGCCCCCAACTTTCATCATAACCATCCTCGAGACCATCCGGGTAGATAGAGGAACTGGCCCCAAAATTAGAGCCTTCAAATATCCCGTTCCTTCCTCCGCCAAATTCGTTTTGAAATTTCGGAAGCCTAAGGATAGTTTCCATTGTGGTTCCGGATGTAAAAGTAACTCCAAGACCCTGACCATCCTTTCCGGATTTCGTAGTTATCACAATGGCGCCATTTGCGGCCCTAGACCCATAAAGTGCGGCGGCGGCAGGTCCTTTTAAAACTGTAAGCGATTCCACATCCGCAGGATTGATCTCAGCTGCGCTGTTACCATAATCAACATCCGTAGCATTGTTCGTTCCGTCATTACCTACAGGAATGCCGTCAACAATATATAAGGGTTCATTGCCTCCAAAATTTAGAGAACTTTCCCCCCTAATAACTACTCGCGAAGAGGAACCCACAGCACCTGAAGTGGTAATGTTAACACCAGCAACTTTTCCAGAAAGGGAATTAACAAAATTACTCTCACGAGCCTCATTCAAGTCGTCTCCCTGCAGCTCTTGTACTGCATACCCCAAACCTTTCTTCTCTCGGGAAATACCTAAAGCTGTTACCACGACCTCATCAAGTGTCGCAGCGTCTTCTTCGAGTATTACGTTAATTGTAATACTTGTACCAACAGTAACTTGCTTTGTTTTCATACCTAAGTACGAAAAAATCAACACATCACCTTCATTGGCTTCAATACTAAAGTTTCCATCAAAGTCAGTTTGCGTTCCAGAAATAGTACCCTGTACCAAAATATTTACGCCGGGTAGGGGCACGCCAGATTTGTCCGTAACGGTTCCAGAAATTTCGCTTTGTACATCTACTTGTTCCAAATTAACGGGTAGGACATTAGTGGATTGCAGTACTCCCTTTTTTAGGATTATTTGACGGCCTTCTATAATATATAGAACACCTTTTTTGTCCAATACCCTATCCAATACCTTATCAATGGTTGCCCGTTTTAGACTAACATTGCTTGTTTGGATCTTTAAGGTTGGTAGGAGCTCATCGTTATAAACAAAAATAAACTCACTTTGATTTTCAATGCTTTCAATTATTTGGATTATGGTAGCATTTTTAAATTCAAGATCAAGTTTGGTTTTTTGAGCATACGAATCGGCAAAAGAATAACAGGCCAGAATTACCAGGAAGAGAGTCGTACATTTCATAAACCGAATGATTTTGTCCCTAATATTCAAGGGGCAATGGTACGGATGGTCATTAAATTTCATAAATTGTGTTAGTTTTAATTAAACAAAGTGCCTGTTAACCATTAACAGGTATAGTAGCCAGGGAGTGCTGGAACATTCCCTGGTTTTTTATTTCATCCCATATTCTTTATCATTGATTTTATCAAGTTTTAAAGCTGAGACTACGGCAAAATTTGCCAAAGTTTTTTCAACATTATTGGCCAGATCCAATTTTCCGCTGATGCGAATTTCATTGGCCAAAGTTTCCTCTAGGTTTATTTGAATATTGTAAAAACGCTCAATTTTTTGGGCTACATCGTATACGGATTGGCTTTCAAATTGCAGTATCCCTTCCATCCAAAGCGTATAGTCATCTGTATTTACCGTTGCCACTGTTATCCCTTTATCCGCTTTGTCCCAAGTGGCCAATTCCCCTGGTTTCAATTTTGTCTTTTTGGAATAAAAAGAGTTAATGGCTTTGTTTATGTGCACCTCTCCTTCTGTTAGTACAGCAAGTATGTGCTTATCGGAGGCATAGGCGGAAACATTGAACTTTGTTCCTACTACTTCAATTTCGTATTCTTTTTCCAGTGTTTTTACAATAAAGGGTTGATCCGCGTTTGATACCACCTCAAAAAAGGCTTCCCCATCCAAAAACACCTTTCTGTCATTTCCATTAAATTTTTCCGGAAAAACAAATCGAGAGCCTGCATTAAGATGTACAACGGAGCCGTCCGATAGGGATATTTTGCTACGCTTTCCAAAGGGTACTATCAATTGGTTTAAAGATGTAGCCCTTTCAGCAGTTTTTGAAGTAGATAGGGTGTCGTTGTCGTTTACGATAACCTCTCCTGAACGGGTATATTTAACAGTCGATTTATTATTACTTATGAGCAGTTGTTCCCTGGAATTAAGAATCAATTGGGTTTCCGTAAGGGAATCTATAGAAGTAGTCCGTATATTCTCGAAGGAGAAATCTTCTTTAGTATCCCATTCAAGGATAAAATAACTGCCCAACCCAAAGGCGATTACCAACAGCGCGGCATAACGCCCAAACTTTAAAGGCAATCGACGGAGTTTTGTTGGTTTTTTGGGTTGTTCTATATTGATAAGGATTTTTTCTAGAATTTCCTTTTTTTCACTATCTGTCAGACTGTGGTCTTTGGTTTTTAAGGATTGCAGTATATTTTTCAAGTGGCAAATAGTCTCCTCTTCCTCGGGATTCTCCAAGAGGAAGGACTCCCAATACAAGCTGTTTTCAACTGTTGGGTGGAATATCCAATCTATGAAACCTTGATCGTCCAAATATTTCGAATATTGGCTCATAATTTCTTTAGTGTTTAATCTAAAGGGAAGTCAAGGTCGTATTTGTGGACACTTTTTTCAGTTTTTTTTAAGATTCACCATCCAAGCCCCTTTTTTTTATAATCAAAAAAGAGAATATATATTCAGAAATGAGTATGTAAAATGCTGGTTCACAGTATTAAAACATTTAAATCATATTGAAGTGAAAGACATTTTGGAATGGAATCGTTAGCTCCCCTGGAAGAAATCTTATTAGAAGTAGATAGAAGGGCCGTTTTAATTTACCAATTCAATAGAGTTGATAAAACAAAAGGATACACTCGTTATTTTTAAAATGGTCGCATTCCCTTAGCTTTTTTATTGCCCTGTACACCTGTTTGCGAACGGAATTATGGTCTATGGTAACGATTTCTGAAATTTCGGTATAACTAAAGCCCATGGTAAACCTTAAATACAAAATCTCCCGTTGTTTGGAAGACAGCTGGGCCAAAGTCTTATGAATAAGCAAACTTCTATTTCTTTCTATTTCGTTAAGAATGGTTTTCTTTTCAATACTGTATTCAGTTTGGAACAATCCAAGGGTCTGTTCTGACAACTCTCCAAATTTCCGCTCCTTTCTCAATTTTCTAAAAACGGTATGTTTTAGGACTTTAAACAAATAAAATTTAATATTGGAAGGTTTCGAGAGTTGCTCCCTATGTTGAAATAGATCAATAAATACATCTTGAATACTGTCTTTTACCAAATCAGTATTTGGGCATATCTTAAAGCCATATGAATACAAAGCGTCTACATGCCTGGTATAAATTGTAGCAAAAGCCACCTTATTCCCATCAAGAAAACTGGTCCATAAACCATGTTCATTGTTTATGTCCTTTTTTAGGGTATTCATTAGATGTTAATCTAAGTTAGTTTTTGGTAGTCACAAATTAGTCTTTTTTAGACCGGTTAATTTCCTGAATAAATTATTAATCATTTGATAATATTAAAGGTGTTTTCGAGAGCTCCATTTGGTTTATCCTTGCTGTCAATAAGTGTATGTATCCTGGAACAATATTTGGTGTAAAGAGAAACATAATTTTTACAAATAGTAAAATAGTTATAACTAAAGTAAACATTTTTAAATAAAAAATTATAATATATGTAAAATAATTTTACTTTTGCTATAATTTTATTCCAGAAAACAGCGTATTAAATGAAAATAAACAATAGAGATTATCCCAAACACAAGAAGACGATTATCGGGGTATGTATGGACGGGACTTCGTATCCCTATTACGAGCAAGCTAAAGATGTTATGCCCAATTTACAACGCTTTATCAATGAGGGTTCTTTCGGAATGGTGAAAAGTGTGATTCCATCGTTTACAAACCCAAATAATATGGCGATCGTAACTGGGGTTCCGCCCAAACTAAATGGTATTTGTGGAAACTTTTATTGGGATACCGAACTTCAAAAGGAAGTAATGATGAATGATCCCAAATACCTAAAAGTGCCTACCATTTTATCTGTACTTAGCCAAAACGATCACAAGGTAGCTGTGGTAACCGCAAAAGACAAATTGCGAAAAATGTTGGCCCATAATTTAGATGGAATTTGTTTTTCCGCGGAATTTGCCAATCAAGCTACATTGGAAGAAAATGGTATTGAAAATGTAGAACAGGGTTTGATGGGAAAAGAAAGACCTGGTATTTATGACCCTTATATTTCAGTGTATTGTATAGAAGCAGGGGCGAAATTGTTACAAAAAGAGCATTTTGATGTGATGTATTTGACTACTACAGATTTTGTACAACATAAATATGCTCCGGGAAGTGATGATGCCAATGATTTTTTAGCAAAAATTGACCATTGGCTAGGGGAGTTGGATAAATTGGGTGCTATTATTGGTGTTACTGCCGATCATGGTATGCAAGCAAAAACAAAGGTAGATGGAACTCCCAAAGTACAATTCATAGAACAATTACTGGACGCCCAAAATATTAAAACGAGAGTAATTTTACCAATTACAGATCCTTATGTTGTGCATCATGGGGCCCTTGGAGGGTACGGTACCTTATACCTTGAGGATAAATCGCAATTATTGGACGCTAAAGACTATCTACTAAGCCTAGATGGCATTGAAACCGTGCTCACCAACCAGGAGGCTGTTGAGAAATTTGAGCTGCCAGGTGATAGAATTGGTGATTTGGTAATCTTGTCCGATGCCTCCACAACCATTGGAAGGACTCCTGAATGGCATGATCTGGACAAAGTGAAGGAAGGTCTTCGTTCCCATGGTGGCGAGCATTCACAGGAGGTTCCCATGATTTTCAACAAAAAATTGAGCAAGGAATATCATCAAAAACTAAAATCAGGGACTAGTAGAAATTTTGACTTGTTCCATTTTTTGAGTAACGGATTTTAAACACTGGAACCACCAAAAGTAACACCATGATCGAATTTGGAAGTATAATTAACGGAAGGCAAGTAAAGGGCAATGAATGGATAGATGTGTTCAATCCTTATACAAAAAAAAAGGTGGGAAGGGTCTCATCTATCGATAACAAAACCTTGGACGAAGTATTAAGGGATACCAAGAATGCAAAAATTACGCTGACCAGATACGAGCGGTACGATATTCTAAACAAAATAGCCGACGCACTAGAGGAAAGGGTGGATGAGGTAAGCCGCATGATTACCGATGAAACAGGTCTGTGCTTAAAAGATACACGATATGAGGCCAGTCGTGTTTCCGATGTACTAAGATTTTCTGCAATGAAAACCTTGGATGACGATTCCCAGGTATTTCCCTGCGATGTATCCAAAAACGGAAAGCCCAGAAGAATTTATACAACCCGCGTTCCTTTAGGACTGATCAGTGCCATTACACCCTTTAACCATCCCATGAATCAGGTGGTGCATAAAATTGCCCCTGCAATTGCGACTAATAACACCGTAGTTTTAAAACCCTCGGAACGAACACCCTTGTCCGCATACTATTTTGCACAATTGGCGCTGGACTGTGGGTTGCCACCCAACATGTTGAACGTAATAAATGGCGCTGATATTCAAGCCACCGCTGAAATGATGACCGTACACCCTGATATTACCATGGTTTCTTTTACGGGAGGTAGTAGGGTAGGAAAGATAATAGCATCCAAAGCAGGGTACAAAAAGTTGGTCTTGGAACTCGGGGGAAGTTCGGCATTACTTGTTTTGGAAGATGCAGATGTGGACGAGGCCGTGCAAGTTACCATGGCTGGGACCTTCAAAAATTCGGCACAGCGTTGTACCGCTATACGAAGGATATTGGTTCACGAAAGTTTGGCCGACACCTATGCCCAAAAATTGGCCGATAGGGTCAAGGCACTGAAATATGGAGATCCGTACAATGAAGAAAACGACATGGGTACCGTCATTACCGAAGAAGCAGCCAAAGAAATGGAAGCCCGCGTACAGAATGCCATAGACAATGGTGCCGTATGTTTGGCCGGCCATAAAAGGGATGGGGCACTCTTTGCTCCAACAGTTTTGGACCATGTTCAAAATACACACGAGGTGGTGGCAAAAGAAACCTTTGGCCCAGTGGCGCCCATTATTCGCTTTAAAACCTTGGATGAGGCCATTGAAATTGCCAATGATACGCCCTACGGATTGTCTGGAGGTGTGGTCAGCAACCATTGGCCATCCATTCAAAGGGTAATTACCGAGCTGGATACAGGTACCGTAAACGTAAATGAAGCCCCAAGTTATCGCTTGGAATGGACGCCGTTCGGAGGGGTAAAAGATTCCGGTCTTGGTTATAAGGAAGGGGTAATAGAGACCATGAAAGGCTATACCTATGTAAAAACATATTCCCTTCCTTGGGACATTGCCTAATCTAAAAATGGAATAGAACACATGTCAATAAAACAAATTACCAGAAACGTATTATTAAATCCTGGGCCCGCTACAACTACGGACACTGTGAAATTTGCGCAGGTTATACCGGATATTTGCCCTAGAGAGAAGGAATTTGGCGACCTAATGGAGTATTGCGCCACCGAAATCACACGATTTGTTGGAGACCCCAAGGATTATGCTACCGTTTTCTTTGGAGGTTCAGGAACAGCAACGGTCGAGGCGATATTAAGCTCGGTAATTCCTGAAAACGGTAAAATCCTAATTATAGATAATGGAGCCTATGGTAAACGTATGTGCCAAATTACCAGCGCATATAAAATAGATACTTTAGTTTTCAAATCATCATCCATAGAGCCGATAGATTTAAAAAATCTGGAGGATGCCATAAAATTTGAGAAAGGATTGACCCATCTCGCAATGATTCATCATGAAACTACAACAGGTTTGTTGAATGATATTTCGGCTATAGGTAAGCTATGTGCTACCTATAAGATACAATTTATTGTGGATTCAATGAGTGGTTTTGCCGCTATCCCTGTTAACATGAAGTTGATGAACATCGATTATTTAGCGGCTAGCTCCAACAAGAATATCCAAGGTATGGCCGGAATCGGTTTTGCCATTTGCAATAGACAGGTGTTGTTGGAGACCGAGGTCATTCCAATGCGCAACCTATATTTGAATTTGTACGCTCAATATGCCTATTTTGAAAAAACGCACCAAACTAGGTTCACCCCTCCGGTACAAACCTTTTATGCATTAAAACAGGCTATTCTTGAAACCAAAGAGGAAACTATTGAAAAGCGGTATGCGAGGTATGGTAGATCATGGGAAACTTTGCTGAACGGTATCGAAGAATTGGGATTGGAGTATTTGATAGACAAAGAGCACCATTCAAAAATTATCACCTCTATTATAGAGCCCGCTACCGAGAAATACGACTTTGAGGAAATGCATGATTTTTTCTTTGAGAAAGGATTTACGATCTATCCGGGCAAAGTGAATAATTATGATACATTTCGGATTTCTAACATAGGGCAAATAGATTATACCGATATTGAAGCTTTCTTAAAAGTTCTAAAAGCCTATCTTATTCAAATAAATTACCTCAAATAAAATTACCTAACATGGAAGATATACTCGTAAACCTTGGAAAGCAGCTAAAGAGAATTAGGCAGAACAAAGGCCTAAGTCTAAAACAAGTTGCAGAAATGAGCGATGTTAGCATAGGGTTGATTTCTAAAATAGAAAACTTTCGAACAACACCTTCACTTCCAGTTTTATTAAAAATAATGCAGTCGTTACAAATTGATCTTTCCGAATTAAATCTGGCAGCGAACAACGCTGAAAAATATATCCTTATTCGAAAAGGAGAAGGAACGATTGAAGAACGAGACGATTCATTGGGGTTGGAATACACGTTTCTATTTTCAAATAATCTATCCGAAAGTAACCTAAGGACCTATTTGGTAAAAGTAAATACGGACGTTTACAGAGAACCGATCTCTACTGATGCCATTGAGCTTATTTATGTTATTCAGGGTAAGGTAAATTATATAATCAATGATGTAACACTGATACTGGAAGAGGGTGATATTTTGTTCTTCGACGGATCTATTCCACATGCCGTTCAAAATGAGTACAAGGCCTCGGCGACCATGCTTAAAATGTATATGATAAAAAAGCAAGCGTACTAATAATGGCATTGACCACAGCTCAAAATTATTGGAGAAAAAGAATATTTATACTGACTTGGATTGCTTACGCAGGATTATATTTTGGAAGGAAAAACCTGTCGGTTACCTGGAGTTCCATGGAAACCGATTTGGGTCTATCAAATTCGGATTATGCAGGAATCATCTTTGTTTATAGCCTGGTTTATACTTTAGGACAGTTTTTGAACGGATTTTTATCAGATGTTTTTGGTCCTCGTAAAGTAGTAAGCTTTGGTTTGTTTCTTGCAGCTATCGGAAACCTGTTTCTCGGAATGTCTTTTTCAGTCGGGATAATCATCTTCTTAATTGCAGTGAACGGCTATGGCCAATCCACTGGTTGGAGTGGACTTATCAAGAATATGACACCTTGGTTTAAGGCAAATGAAAGGGGTATTGTAATGTCGTGGTGGTCTACCTGCTATGTTATCGGGGCATTCTTGGCAACGATTTTTGCTACTTATGTTGCTTTTGATATGGATTTCCTTTCGGAATGGGGTTGGAAAAGAGGTTATATTTTTCCCTCCATAATCATTTTTGTAGTTGCTTTCGTCTACCTACTTTTTACCAGAAATAATCCAAAGGAAATTAATCTTCCCAGTATACTCGAAAATCGGTATGAGTTTAAAATGGATGGAAAATCCGAAAAAATGAAAATTTTGGGTTTACTTCTTAAAAATAACGCACTTTGGATTTATTCCATTTGTTATATGATTCTTAAGATGACTCGCTATGCCTTTTTGTTTTGGCTTCCTGTTTATCTTGAAAGGGCCTTGAAATATGATGTAAGTGAAGCAGGGTATATGTCGTCTGTTTTTGAACTGATCGGATTTTTCGGTGTCATTATTGCCGGTTATGCTTCTGATAGACTTTTCAATTCGAAGCGATTCAGCACTGTAGCCATAATGTTAATCGGGCTTGGTCTGGCTTGTTTAATACATCCGTATTTGGTTCCTTTCGGAAAAACGGCAACCATCATCAGTATTGCGTTGATAGGTATGGCTACCTATGGGCCCGATTCACTTATTTCTACTGCAGGATCAATGGATGTTGGTGGAAAAAAAGGGGCGGCAACCGCTGCCGGTATTATCAATGGTATGGGATCCATAGGGCAAATGTTCTCCGGCTATATTGTTATTTTGATCAATGAAAACTACGGATGGGACAATCTTTTTAATTTCTTTGTGATCATGGCGTTTATTGGCGGAGGACTGGCAGCGTTGAAATGGAATTTCAAAAGTCCTGATAGACAAATGGCACATTGACTTCTTCGGCTTTACTGCTCCTTAGTAAGACAAAAGCATATTAAAACTTCAAACTTAAATTATTGTAAAATCGTAATTGTACATTACTTTGTTAAGTGTGGATAAAACACTTTTTCACTACCTATGCGAAGTTTAAGGAGCTATCTAACCGATAGGGTAGGGGTTCTACGTATAAACGAACAACAACCTATAGAAATGAAAAACAAACAATACGTATATATTCTAATCCTGTTGGCGAGTATATTTTTTAATCTTACAGGTTGTGCCCTTAAAAAACAGAATCCAGAATCGCCCTCGGTCGCTTATGACTCAATTTTATCGCCTAAACTACTGAATAGTGAACGGATTAAAATGAAGTATGGAAGTTATGCCATTAAAATCTTTAGTGACGATTCCAAAACAAGAATATCCAATCTCTATAGTTCACAGGACGACAAAAAGATAACGCGAACCTTCGCTCTTGTAAATTACTCTGAGGTAATTGATTCGACCTTCTTGGAAGAACATAGGGAGATTGTAAAGGGAGGATCTATAGGACGTGTTTTTAAAAATAACGGCTGGGAGATTGGAAAGGAAAGTGTTTTTTTTGGTGAACTATCACCTTCGAAGGATTTGTCCAAGGTATATACCCTTATGGGTAATATTGCCTATTCAGAATTGGCAATATATATGTATGGATTTTACATCGAAAAAAATAAAAAAAGGTTTCAATATGCTACGATTGTAGAGATTTATCATCCAGATTACCTTACCATCCATGATCTAAAATCCATGAATAAAGATGCAAATAAGTATCTCGAAAAAAGTCCATTTATTGATCAAACGATAAAAGAGATTGCCCAGATTACAAGGAAACTAAAACCTTAAGAATTTCTGTTTCTAGAATGAGCTTAAGTATCAATGCCATAAATATCCTGTTTGGTGACCGGTATTTTCCGTATACGTTTACCACTTACGTCAAAAATGGCGTTTAATACTGCCGGAGCCAAAGGTGGTGTGCCAGGTTCACCTAAGCCTGTAGGCCGTTCATCACTTTCAATAAAAACAACCTCTATTTCTGGGGATTCATCCATTCGAAGTACTTTGCAATTTTACACCCTGGTTTTTGCTCATCTCCACGAGAAGAAATGGTTCTCTCCCAAATTCCAATACAATAAGTGATGTTAGAGGTACATCCAAGACCTAGTGCTTTCCTTTAAACGTATTATTTACCCTTAGAACGAATTTGGCTTCTCAAATGATGGTTCATCTATTAGGCTGAAACAACAAATGCAATAGGCCTCACCACTATCCTCTTGCAGTTAACAACAAATATCTGCTTTTGACTACCAAAGCAATTTTCTTTGTTATAAACAACTACAATTATAGTACTCATGGCCCCCAGTTTTGACCGGTATCAAATGAAATTGTTAAAAAGGTGCTTTCTGTTCCTGTTACTTATTTCTTGCAATTTTATTTCCGCTCAGCTAAGTGACCTTCATTATTTACCTCCGTTAAAACAAGGTCAAAATAATCAAGGTATCAGGGATCAAGCAATATATCTATCAACCCCGGAACCAACAACCTTTACGGTTAACGCGTATCGAGGTACCAATCCGGCCCCTGTAGCTTCTTTTAATATTTCTAATGTAAGTCCTGCAGTATGGACCCTAGGCGATGGAGACAACAATATTACCTTGGTAAACAATGCCAATACCGGGGTAGTACTTACCAATAGTGGTTTACGTTTTGAATCTCCAAGTGGAAATAGGTTCTATGTAAATTATAGGGGCAACTCCAATGCTCAAGCTGCTTCATTGACCGCAAAGGGAAGACAGGCCCTAGGAACCCGCTTTAAATGGGGAGGGGTTCCAAACCTAGGGGCCCACTCGTCCAAATCCAATACTTTGGGCATTATGGCCACGGAAAACAACACTACGATCAACGTTTTTGGTTATGACCCAGGCTGTGAGTTTAGAGTTGGAAACAATAGAGCGGGAATTACGGACAACACCTATACCATTACATTAAATGCCAATGAATCTTTTGTTTTTGAAACCTATATTGGAAACAGTCCCACCCAGGCCCACGAAGATGGGTGGATTGGCGCTTCCATAATTTCCGATAAAGATATTGTTATTAGCAATGGTTCCATTAACTTTGGTAGGCAAGTAGGTGCCAGTAACCGCGATGCGGGTATTGATCAACCTGTACCTGAAAATCGTTTGGGTAAGGAATACGTATTTATCCGTGGCAATGGAAATACTAATGGTTGGACGGAGTTTCCCCTACTCATCGCTACCGCGGATAACACCCAAATTTTTGTAAACGGTAATCCTGCTCCGATAGCTACACTTAACAATGGGGATTATTTTGAAGTCCCTAATAGCTATTACTCTGCCAATGCCGTTGGTGCCAATATGTTCGTACAGACCTCTAAAGATGTCTATGCCTATCAGTGTATGGCCGGGGCAAGTCAAGTGTACACACAAGGACTCAATTTTGTTGCTCCCGTAAACTGTTTATTACCCGATGTTATGGACAATATTCCGGACATCAGGAATATGGCAGGCTTAAATGTAACAGGGGGGATGACTATTATAGCGGCTGCAAATACCCCGGATGCCAACATTCAGGTTACCGATGGAAACGGTGCGGTAACCTTACCAGCTTCAAATCCTGTTGCTGGTTCTACAGACTGGAAAACTTTTTTCATTCCCAATCTTAATGGGGATGTAAGTGTACAATCCACAGGGCCTATGGCTGTTGGATTTTTTGGATATAATGGTGCAAGGGGAGTAGCCGGATACTTCTCCGGATTTGACACCTTGCCGGAGGTAACCCTTGCAATTAGAGGAGGTAGTGGCTGTTTTGTAGGATCAGAAATCTATGAAGCGACGAACAATAATTTCGACGCTTTCCAATGGTATGAAAATGGACAACCTATTCCAGGTGCCAATAGTCCAAGCTATTCACCGCCAGGAGCTGGCGATTATTTCTTAAGGGGTACCAAAGGACCCTGTACTTATGATAGTAACCTGATCCAAGCCCTATACTGTGATCCCGATGTTGTATTGGAGAAAACAGTGGATAAGGCTGAGATTATGGAAGGCGAGACGGCTACGTTTACCATCCGGGTTCAAAACTGGGGCCTTGGACCTTTGACCAACCTACAAATCACGGATAATATCCCAACAGGACTTACTTTAATAAATGCCTTTACCATATCTGGAAGTTGGAGTGGCAACACTTGGAATATTGGAACCTTAAACGGAGGTGAAGTTGCCGAATTGGAACTTGAGGTACGTGGCGATGAAATAGATGTCCTTCCTCTATTAAGTTTAACCAACACGGTAACCAATACCCAGGATCAAACGGATACAAACATAACCCCGGACAATCCCACTGCCCTACTAACGGTTCATAACGACTTTGACAACGATGGAGTAAACGATGTTACGGATTTGGATGATGATAATGATGGTATTTATGACGAGGAAGAGTGTGCCACATTGCTATTCAATATTTCAAACGGAAGTAACCATAACAGTGACCTCATAAGCGTTGACAATTATTTGGTGCTTGATGTCTTTAGCATAGACAATTCGTTTAACCTACAAATCAACGGAAATGATGTTGCCGGAGAAATTCAATTCCAGGATGGTGCCTCTGGGAATACAGCTAATTTTATCGATGGCACAGGTTATGGAGAAAACGGTAATCCTGACATTTGGACCATAACCGGCACACATGGTAGTCCACTGCTTCGGGTAATTGTTGATCAAGCAGGTGAGTTTAGACTTTTTGGTACACGATCCTCCAATGGTCCAATGGAGCCCATGATTCTTACAACTCCGGCCAACATTGTAAATTGGAACCCATCTGGTAATAACGACATTACCATAGGTCAAGCGGTAGCAGGACCTACCAATATGAGAGGATTACTTCTTACAGCGGGTTGTGATACCGATTCTGATGGCTTTCCCGATCCTTTGGATTTGGATAGCGATGATGATGGTTGTAGTGATGCCAATGAATATTACAAGGACAACAATGCAGATGGTGGCGATGGCGGTGAATATGGTTCTGGGGTACCAGTCGTTGACCCAAATGACGGTACGGTAAACAATGCTACTTATATAAAAGTATTTGCTCCTGAGATTTTATTGGGCAATACCTCAGAAAACCTGGGTGGAGGAGACATTAATGGACAAGGTGTTAACCTTGGACAGACTTTTCAGTATGTACTACGCTTTCAAAATACTGGGGACGACAATGCCACCAACTATGTTATAAGGGACATACTGCCCAATAATGTAACCTTAGCTACTGTTGATGTACCTGAAAATAGTATAGATGTATCCGATGCGTCGGGCACTACATTTAACTACGATATCAACACCAATACCATTGAGTTTCAGGTTCCCAATAACCTGGTGGAGGTAGGAGATCCAGAATATACCATTAGGATTATAGTGACAATCTCGGCCAACTGCTCAGATTTTGTGGATGCCTGTTCCTCCCAATTGGAAAATTTGGCATATTCCACTTTTCAGGGTGTCCTAAACCCAACCGTATTTACAGATGAACCAGGGAGCTCTAACTTTCCGTGCAACAGCACTCCGGAGGTCGCGAGCAATAATATTTTGGATGACTTGGCCAATTGTAGCCAAGCAAGAACTGTACAGTTGTGCGGTGATGACGTTCTTCTTACAGCTGGGTCTGGGTTCGGAACATATATATGGGCAATCGACAATAATGGAAATGGGCAAATTGACGGTTCGGATACTGTTTTGAATGACGGAGATGCCGATAACGACCCGAGCACTTTGTTGGTGACGAATATAGGGAATTACATTGTAGAAAAGTCTGGTGGTGGAAGTTGCCAGGATCTAACCGAATTAATCACTGTTGAGCGATTTGGCACAACACAGACCAACCCAATAATAACATATTTTAATCAGGTGAATTCGGACGGCGATTTGGACAATGACTTATATGGTGAAATCGTGGCCTGTTCCTTGGATGGGGATTTACTGCCAAAAATATTCCTATGTGGCGAAAACGATTCGGCCCTTATCCAGCTGGGTATAACCGATAGTCAAAGTATTGTTTGGCAAAAATTGGATGAGACCAGTTGCTCGGATAATGGTGATGACTGCGCGAACAAGAATTTTGGGTGTACCTGGAACGATGTTGCTACTGAAGATAATTTCACGGTAACCGATAGTGGTGAGTATCGTGTGGTCATTACCTACCAAAATGGTTGCTTTAGTCGGTTTTATTTCAATGTGTTCAAAAACACCTTGGATATCCAACATACCGCTTCGGATATTCTTTGTAGTACTCCGGGGAACATAAGGGTCACCAATATTGGTGCGGGCTATGGGTTCCAGTTGGTGAATACCTCAAATAATGCTATTGTTGTTCCATTTTCCAGTAACAATGGACCCAATTTTGATATTGCGACCAGCGGCTCCTACAAAATCCAGGTTACCCAATTGGACCCTATTTCCGGAAACCCGATTGATGGTGCCTGTATCTTTGAAACAGAAGATATTGGTATCCTTGAACGGGACTATCAAGTTAACATTACGACTACCCCTGCCGATTGTAACACCCTGGGTACAATAGCAATCCAGGCCCTGAACGTTTTACCACAGTATAGTTATGAACTTCGTCTAGACGATGGCAGCAATGGGGGACAAGGGACTTTTGTTGACAGTCATTTAGTATCTGACGACAATACCCATACATTTACCAATGTCAATGAAGGAAACTACATAGTGATTACTACGACAGTCGATGGCTGTACGGATACCCAAAATATAACCGTTGATGAAATTCCGGAATTGACTTTGACTGCCGTTACTCGGGAAAATATAACATGCGACCCTGGGATAGTAAACCTAACGCCGAGTGGGGGAAGTCCGAACCCGGATTACAGAATGGCGGTTTGGAGCAAGGACGGTATTGATCTTTATCCAAGTCCGCCTAGCCTTTCCGATATTCCTCCAGGCTCGGTACAAACGGCTTCTTCATTTCTCTTCAATGCTCCTTTGGAGGCAGGAGATTATGAATTCATTGTTTTTGATGACAATGGTTGCCATGCGATTTCAAATGTGGTTACGATGGAATATTTGGATAGTCCGTCCATTTCGGCCTCACATTCGGACATTGTCTGTGCGGACGACTCAACGGCGTCCCTTACCGTTTCGGTTACCGGAGGTACTCCACCATACCAGTATAGCTTGGACGGTGGTACCAACTACCAGACGGCCGATACGTTTCCTAACCTTTCTGCGGGTCTATACACCATCACCGTTATGGATTCCAGTGGAAGTGGAGCTACGGGTTGTGTGGTAAGCTCCGATTATGAAATTGATCAACCGTTTCGATTAACCGCATCGGCGGCCATAGTAGAGGACGCTTCTTGTAATCCGAGCGGGGCATTGGTCAAGATCTTGAATGCCAATGGTGGGCAGGCACCTTATGAATACAGTTTTGATGGAGGCAGTAATTTTGGCCCCGTAAACGAAAGAAACCTTTTAGCGGGAACCCATCAATTGGTGGTCAGGGATGCTTTGGAATGTACCTTCAATATGGATTTGACGGTTCCGGCTCAAGTATCGGATCCCAACTTATCATATGCCGTCGATTATGATTGTAATGGCATAGGGACCATTACCATTTCAACATCGAACACTACGGATTTTGACTATACCTATAGCCTAAATGGCACCGAAAATACACCTTCTGATAATAACATATTTACCAACGTTGCCGCTGGAACACAAACCGTGACGGTAGGTTATTCCAGTAGCATAGCGCCAAATCAAAGCACCTTGTTCTTCGAGGATTTTGGGGCAGGAACAACCACCCAGATTGGTGAAATTGGACCAGACTATTGTTATGAACCGCAAGACGGTTCAGTAACAACCTGTAATCGGGGCCCCGCCGGAATTTTAGTGAATGGTGAATATACGGTCACCAACCGGGTCACCAATCCCGTTCCTTTTTGGACCAGTCCACAAGACCATACAAATCTTACGGATGGCAGGTTCTTGGCCATAGACGTGAGTAACTTCTCCGATACAGGTAACCCACAACTCAATAATATTTTATGGGCAAGGCGGGATATAGAAGTACTGCCCAATGAGGAAATCACCCTAAATTTCTGGGCCTATAACCTCATGAATCTATCAGGAGCTGGTAACAATCCCGAGGTACTTATCGAGATTTTAGACAATACGGGAGCTTTAATTTATAGTGAAGTAGCCCTGGAAATTCCAAAAAACACCAATGATACGGACTGGCATGAACGGACCATATCGTTTGACCCTGGAACCAACATTGATATCGATATTGTTTTTAGAACTAATGTTAACAGTAATGACGGCAATGATTTAATTTTGGATGATATTACAGCTTTCCAAGTGCCCTCTGTTTGTCCAAAAACCCAAGATTTGGCAATATTAGTGGAGGCTGATCAGGCGTTTGATGCCCAATTGCTAAACGTTATTGATCCAAGTTGTAACGGGGTCGCAGATGGATCCATTCGTTTTGAGGTCTCGAATTTTGACTCCCTGGCAGGGTTTGAATACTCTTTGGACGATATCAATTGGATTGCTTCAATGACCTCACCGGTTACTACGACAACTAATTTGGCCGATGGAATTTATACCGTTTGGGTAAGAAAAGCGGATGAAAATACATGCTCTGTAGATTTCCCTGTTACAATTACGGAACCTTCGGTTATAGTGCCTACATTAGGCTTAACCTCCGAATTTACTTGTTCGAATACGGGTGCAACGCTGGAAGCTTCGGCCACTGGTGGAAGTCCTGGATATGAATACCAACTGGAGGATACCCTAGGAAATATTGTTACATCGTACCAAACTGGTCCTGTATTCCCAAATATTACGAATGGCGATTACCTTGTTCGGGTACGTGATAAGAATAGTTGCGAAGTACTCTTGCAATCTGCAATGGCAGTTACGGTATCCCTACCACAGACCATAACTTTAACAACATCCCATACCAATTGTTATGACGGCCAAAACAATGCTACCATAACCGTTCAGGTAACCTCAGGAAACGGTGATTACACGTTTAGCATTAATGGAGGCGCACCAATGAGTCCATCCATAACCACTCCTACCGAATACACCTTTACCAATTTAGGGGACGGTACCTATACCATTGAGGTGTTCGACACCTATGGCTGTTCCGCTTCAAATACAGCGACTCCTGTTATCATAGATCAAGTCCTATTGGCGCAAATAGATGCCGTTGATGTTACCGATTGTGCAGATGGTAGCATTACAGTTACTCCTTCTGGTGGTGATGGTAATTATGTGTATGCGTTTTTGCCAACAGGCTCAACCGTAGCGGATTCCGATTTTGGTACGTCACACACCTTTACGGTAACCAGTGGTTCTGCCGGTGGTTATGATGTTTATGTGAGGGATAATAATGGTTCTGTTACACCCAATCCCTATTGCCAATTTGTGCAGATGGTCACTGTGGGCAATGCTCCCGTTTTGGCATTTACGACCACCCCGACCGATCCAGAGTGCCATGATGGTCTAGGTTCAATAGATATTACCATTACGGCAGGAGATGCACCTTTTACTATTGAGATTCTTGATTTGGACAACGGAGGAGCTTCTGATCAAACCGTAAACAATGTATTGGCCAACGATTATACATTTTTCAATTTAAATCCAGGCGATTATGCCATTTCCGTAACAGATACACATGGTTGTCCCATGACCGATACACCGGTGACCTTGAACAATCCGGATGAGCTAACAGCTACTGTTACAGGGGAAACCCCTGGTGATTGTACAGGATTGCCAACTGATTTTGGATTTAATGTTACTGGCTATCCAACTACGATTGGTACCGTTGAGTTTAGTGATGATGCCGGTGCAACCTGGCAGTCTTCGGATCAATTCAGGGGATATAATTCCGGCCAAATCGTCCATCCTTCCTTAAGGACAGTAGATGGTTCCGGGAATACTATCTGTCAAACCGATTTACCTCAATTCATCATTCCATATCCACTGGACAATCTTGACATTACCCTATCCGCATTGGTAGTGAATTGTAATGAGCTTCAGGTCGTCGTACAAGGTTCCCAAGGGGTGGCCCCTTATCAGTACGCGTTTAGTGATGACCCCGCAAATTTTGATCCTACAACCGCTACTTGGTTTCCAGGAGAAAGTACACATAAAGACGGTAGCCCAGTACTGGCCGGACATGGCAGATATGAATGGTTGGGCTTGGTTCCCGGTAGAACCTATGTTTTTTATGTGCAGGACAACAACAGCTGCACAAGACAGAGTGACGTAAATGTAAACAACTTGATAACCCAGCCTTTGGGAATTACCTCTTCGCTTACACCCTCATGTAACGGAAGTAATAACGGTAGCATTACTTATACCATTGTTGAGAATATAGTATCACCGGGTACGGAAATGCAATGGTCATTTTACGACATATCCTCGGGAACACCTGTATTGGTTAGTGACAGTGGCGGAAATGTTCCCTTCTCCGCTCCCCAAACGTTGACCTTTAATTCTTTGGGAACAGGAAGTTATTTCATAGAAGTTACGAAAATGGATGGTGCTGTTTCCAGCTGTGTCAGTGCTTCGGAAAACGAATTGCTGGAAGAGTTGGATGCCATTACCGGTACTCCCGGTATGTTGCGGGATATTGCCTGTAATCGCACGGGACTTATAGAGATTCCTGACATTTCCGGCGGTGGTGGTACCTATTACTATGATGTAACGGGTCCGGCTCCGTTTGCACCGATTACCGGTACATTGGACAATCCGATTGAAGTTCCAGCAAATTCACCTTCTGGATCATACACGGTTTCGGTAACCGATCAATATGGATGTTCCACACCGTTGGGTAATGTGAATTTGAATCTTTCGCCCAATCCGGACATCCACAATATTGAAGTTAACAATTGTGGCCCCCAAGCCAGTATTACGGTTACTTCATTTTCAGCGGCACCCATTCATTATAGTATAGATAATGGAGCGGGTTATACCGCTAGCAATAATACGGGTCTGTTTACCAATGTGCCCTTGGGTACCTATACGGCAACCATTTTGGACGGCAATGGTTGTGGAGATACGGATACCGTAACCGTACATCCCAGCCTACAGGCTAACGCCAACTTGGTGCAAAATTTGGGCTGTGGTGTTGGCCATGAAGCAGAAATATTGGTGGAAGCCACCCATGGTTCGGGAAATTATGAATACGAAATAGTAGGTACTTCAAGCACTTTAATTTCAAGACAGGCCTTGGCCATCAACCCAACTGCTGTTCCAGCGCTAACAGCGGATACATATACAGTACATATTTATGATATTGGCGTTGATGGGCCAGAATGTTCTCGAACGTTCACCGTGGTAGTCGTCCCGGCCGTAGTACCCAGCATATCGGTGGATGCCTTTACCAATGCCACCTGCAATGGGGCAAACGATGGTACCCTAACGGTTACCGCTACTAACCTGGTGGCCGGCACACATGTTATTGAAATAGTTTCGGGAACAGGGGCTGTACTCAGTACCTTTCCCATAAGTGCACCCAATGGCGGAAATACGGTTACCTTCCAGAACCTTGAGGCAACAGGTTCAGGTATCAACTATACCGTTAGGGTGACTTCGCCCAATGGTTGCTTCGCAGAGACCACCCAAGTGATTTCCGAACCTGATGTCATTACCGTAAATACTATTGATCCGGTACCCTATGAATGCTCTTCAGGAAATACATTTGGAAATGCAAGTCTAACCTTTGCGGGGGCAAACGGTGGATCTGGAAATTATGTGCGATATGAATTCATACGTGACGGAAATCTGGTACAGGGTGGTACAAACCCTACTTGGATCGAAACCGATTTTGCAGGAGGCAACTATCTTATCAATGTCTATGATGAAAATGGCTGTATGGGAAGCACAAGCCCTATTATAGTACCTTTTGACGAAATGGCCATACCCACAATACATGTGAGTCAAGACATAAGCTGTTCAAACACGGGAGAGGAAATCCGTATAGATGTTACGGGAAGTGTAACTAATAGTACCACCAATCTGGGAAATTACCAATTTACAGTACTCTCAGCTGGGACTTACACCCAGGATGCCATCCACGAAAATGTATTTACCGAGCTACAGCCAGGGACTCATACCTTTGCGGTACGAAATATTGCAACAGAGTGCGAGATAATTGTAGACCATGTTGTTGAAGAACCAAACACTTTCGATGTCACTGTTGAAAAGCTTTCGGATGTAGTATGCTTTGGAACTGATGGTAGTATTCGACTTACCCTGGTCGATGCAACCTATAGTGGTGGGTTCTCATGGAGTATTTTTGATACCAATGGAACTCCATCGGACCGTTCCGATGATGGCTTAGCCATTGTTCATGGAAATTCGGCAAACCTGGGCCCAACGAGTCCTATCGCCGTGCCTGCCGGTAACTATTTGGTGGAAGTGGTTCAGGATGCCCTTCCGGAATGTAGCCAGGTACGGTCCTTCAGTATTGCAACACCCTCGGCGCCGATTACCTTGAGCCCTATTGATTTGACCAATGTGGGCTGTAGTAACCACCAGGGTAGTGCCTTGATAGCCCCAACGGGAGGTCAAGGACCCTATACCATAGCCCTGACCCACGTAGGTAGTGGTACAACTACCGTGGAAACATCGGTGAGCAGCCACCTCTTCCAAGGATTAAGCGACGGGGATTATAACGTTAGTATTACCGATGCGCTTACTTGTAACCGAGTATTCAACAGTGCCTTTAATTTGGCATTGCCAAGTCCCATTACCGGTACCATCTCTAATACAACGTTGGTTTGTCAGGGGGACACAAATGCATCAGTATCCATAAGCCCTGGGAATATCAACTATAGGTATGTGCTAAACACCTATAGCGATGCGGCGGGAGGTACGCTGCTTAGTACCTCGGTGTCCCAAGACGACCGCACCTTTACCAATTTAGGCGCAGGATTTTATAGTATTGTGATAACCGATGACTTTGGATGTACCGAAACGAGCTCAATAGTTGAAATAGAGAACCCCGTTGATGTGCAGGCACAACTGTTTACCAGTCAGGCGCTAAGCTGTCAAATGGATACAGAACTACTTTTGGTGGCTTCCGGAGGAACCGGACCCTACGAATGGAGTGAGGACAATAGCAACTTTATTCCTATGAACAATGTCCAGGGAGCAGGCACACATCTATTCACCAACGTGGCATCTGGTAATGATTACCAATACTATATTAGGGATAGTTTTAATTGTATTTCCATAATATCCAATGAAGTTTCCGTAGACCCCTTTGCAGACCTTTCGGTACCCTTGGATACATCCGCTGCAAACATAAATTGTAATGGTAACGCTACAGCGGCTATTAGAGCTAATGCCAATGGCGGGCTGGGGAACTATGAGTATGCGCTTTTCGATGCGGATTCAAACACAGAGATTTTACCTAACCAACCTAATGGATTGTTTACTGATTTATCTGCAGGCAACTACTATGTACGGGTCCAAAGTGGGGATTGTGAAGCAATTTCCCAAGTAGTACCAATAGCAGAACCTGAACCGTTGGTAGTAGATCCTATTATCTCTGAAATTAGTTGTGCCGATTCCAATGATGGAAGCATACTCTTAGAGGTGACTGGAGGAAGCGGAGCATATCAATTCGCCATTTCACCGAACCTAAACCAGTTTGACGATGAGAATAGTTTTGATGAACTGGCCCCAGGAGATTATACCATAATTGTTCAGGACGGAAACGGTTGTTTTGAACTTGTGGAGTTTTCATTGACCCCACCTGATGCTTTGGCCGTTACTTCAACCGTGTCCGATGAGATATGCTATCAAAGTAATGATGGAACCATAACACTGGAAATAACGGGAGGAACGGCACCGTATTATACGAGTTTAAATAGCAATGAGGATGCGGATTTTGCCCAAGATGTATTGGATTATAGCGGGCTACCCAGCGGCAACCATATGGTTTATATCAAAGATGCGAATGGATGCGAAATTACCGAGGTATTCCAAGTACAGAGCGGGGTTAACCTAGCTGGTGAGGCGGTAGTTCAGTATGAATGCGATCCTCAAGGAAGCACATCAAATTCCGTACAGATTGTTTTTCAGGATCCCAGTATTTCCAATGAGGTACTTTACGGTCTGGACACCGATGAACCCTTGGATATGCAGTTGGAGCCTGTTTTTGAAAATCTTACGGGTGGACCTCATATCATTACGGTAGTTCATAGTAATGGATGTTCCACAACCTTTCCGTTCGAGGTCACTATTTTTGACCCTTTGGAATTGCAACTCCGCGAGGGCGATATTAACCAAATAAGTACCGAAGCATTGGGTGGATCGGGCAATTACACTTTTATCTTCAATGATGAGCCTCCTACCACGGATCAGGCGTATTATATCCGCGAGACCGGTACATATACCGTAACGGTAACCGATGAAAACGGATGTAGTATTACCCAAGAGATTTTCATGGAATTCATAGATATCGAAATTCCAAATTTCTTTACTCCGGATGGGGATGGTAACAATGATTCATGGGCTCCACGAAATATAGAACAATACCCCAATATTTTCATAAAGATCTTTGACCGCTACGGAAGAAATATTTTTCAATTCCAGGGCAATCAAGACAGTTGGGATGGACAATACAAATTCAATGGTCTACCTACGGGAGACTATTGGTATATCATTAAGCTTAACGGTATTGAGGATGAGCGTGAGTTCGTAGGTAATTTCACCCTGTATCGTTAAACTAAAATGCCTGTTTTCAGGATGTGGTTTCAAAAAAAGTATCTTTTTCTTCTTTTTTCGTTGGTAGGATTCATTTCCTATGGGCAGCTCAGCGATTTGCATTACTTACCACCGCTCAAACAAGGGCAGAACAATGGTGCAATTCAGCAGCAGGCGGTTTACCTATCTACTCCGGAGAACACCTCTTTTACGGTTAATGTCTATCAAGGCACAAATGCTACGCCGATTACGTCCTTTTCGATTTCCAACACGACTCCAGCCACATACAATCTTGCGAATGGGGATAACAACATAACCTTGGTAAACAATACCAATACAGGTGTAGTATTGACCAATAGCGGGTTGCGTTTTGAAGCTCCGGGAGGTAACAGCTTTTATGTAAACTATAGGGGGAGATCAGGTTCCCAAGCAGCTTCGTTGACCTCCAAAGGGAGGGCTGCCCTGGGGACAAGTTTTAAATGGGGTGGCGTTCCCAACTTAGGAAGCCATGTTTCAAAATCCAATACTTTGGGTATTATGGCCACCGAGGACAATACCACAATCGATGTCTTTGGATATGATTCCGGTTGTGAATTTCGGGTAGGATCCAATGTTGCCGGAATTACTGCGGATAGTTATCAAATTGTTTTGGATGCCAATGAATCCTTTGTCTTTGAAACCTATATTGGCAATTCCCCGACCCCGGCCCATGAAGATGGTTGGATTGGCGCCTCAATCGTTTCCGACAAGGATATTGTTATCAGTAGCGGCTCACTGAATTATGGGCGAGAAGCCGGAGCAAGTAACCGGGATGCAGGGATTGATCAACCCGTACCCGAGAGCAGTCTCGGTAGGGATTATGTGTTTGTTCGCGGAAATGGGGGATCAGGTGGAGAGACTGAATTTCCACTGATCATCGGTACACAGGACAATACGGAAATCTATGTAAACGGATCGGTCACACCTATAGCGACCATCAACAATGGTGACTATTTTGAGATACCTGGTAGCAACTACTCTTCCAATTCGGTAGGGGCCAACATGTACGTGCAGACCTCAGAGGATGTTTATGCCTACCAATGTATAGCTGGTTCAAGCCAAGTGTATACACAAGGGTTGAATTTTGTGGCACCGGTAAACTGCCTTCTGCCAGATACCATGGACAATATTCCTGATATCAGGGATGCCGCTGGTATAAACGTTTCCGGAGGTGTTACCATAATTGCATCGACAACAACACCTGATAGCAATATTACTGTTACTGATGGAACGGGTACCGTTACTTTGCCTTCATCGAATGCGGTGGCAGGAACCTCGGATTGGAAGACCTTCTACGTCCCCAATTTGACCGGGGATGTAAGCGTTCAATCTACGGGCCCTATTGCGGTCGGTTTTTTTGGCTTTAACGGCGCAAGGGGATTGGCAGGATATTTCTCAGGCTTTGATACCTTGCCTAATGTAAATCTTCAGATAAGCGGTAGCAATTGTTTGCCAGGTTCTACTTTAGAGGTTTCTGGAGGCGAGGTTTTTGACGCTTATCAATGGTATGGCAATAGTGTTTTGATTCCGGGAGCTACGTCACCTACTTATTCGGCCACGACTGCCGGTGAGTATTTTCTTAGGGTCACGAAAGGTTCCTGTAGCTATGACTCCAACGCAATTCAAGTATATTACTGTAATCCCGATGTTGTTTTGAACAAGTCAACTACGGATTTGGTAGTAAACGACGGTGAATTGGTGTCCTTTGATATAACGGTCGAAAGTTTAGGGTTTGATCCATTGACAAATCTTCAGATTACTGACATATTGCCAAACGGGCTGGATTTTGTTTCCGCTACGGTATCAAAGGGATCTTTCAGTTATCCCAATTGGAGCATAGGCACAATGACAGGAGGCGAACTGGTTACTATGACCCTTGTGGCCAGGGCATACATTACAAATATTCATCTTACTTCCATGACCTACACCAACACCATATCCAATACCCAGGATCAAACAGATTCAAATACTACGACCGATAATCCATCCGTGGATGTACAGGTGAACCTTATACCGCCTACAAACGTAATTACCAATAGGAGAATCACCTTCAGGGTGAACAGGAACTAAATCAAGGATTATAGTTTGATTTAACCTTCCTTCGAATCTCCAATGGCCAGACTTGTATAAATTTGTGCCATTTCCCCTTTCCAAAAAACAAGTGGAAGTGTGATAATGAGACTAAATTTATCCCCTTATCAAGAAAAGGATATAAATATTTCAATTTTGAACCCTAGTTTTCTTGCGTATCTTTTAGGTAAGAATTAGTTTCCCCATAAATTCCAATATAGTATAATCATGAAAGTACAATGGGAAGGCGTGATGCCTGCGATAACTACTAAATTCACGGAGGACGATACACTGGATTTAAAAATGTTCAACAAGAACATCGAAGCTCAAATGGATGCCGGGGTACACGGCATTGTTTTAGGAGGGTCCTTAGGAGAGGCAAGTACACTCGTTGAAGATGAAAAGGAGATTTTGATAAAGGAGACCCTAGAGACTGTATCCGGCAGCATACCGGTAGTAATGACCATAGCGGAGCAGGCGACCAAGGCAGCCATTTCTGCGGCTCAAAATGCGGAAAAGCACGGAGCAGATGCTTTGATGGTACTACCACCTATGCGGTATAAGGCAACGGACCATGAGACCGTGGTCTATTTTAAGGAGGTGGCCCAAAATAGTGGTTTACCTATAATGATATATAATAATCCCGTGGATTATAAAATTGAGGTAACCTGTGATATGTTCGAGGAGTTACTGGAGCTTAAAAATATAGGAGCGGTAAAGGAGTCCACTCGGGATATCATTAACATTGGCAGGTTACGGAATAGGTTTGGGGAGCGTTTAAAAATTCTTACTGGAGTGGATCCACTTGCCTTGGAAAGCCTTTTGCTAGGAGCGGACGGATGGGTAGCCGGATTGGTTTGTGCCTTCCCTGCGGAGACGGTCGCTATTTATGAGCTGGCCAAAGCGGGCAAGATTAAGGAGGCTACTGAAATATACCGTTGGTTCCTACCACTTTTGGAGCTGGACATTAGCCCACAGTTGGTACAGAACATCAAGTTGGCTGAAGTGGCTACCGGTATAGGCACTGAACATGTGAGGGCCCCCAGATTGAAACTGGAAGGTCAGGATCGGGACCGCGTCCTAAAGATTATAGATGAGGGGCTACGTACGCGACCAGAATTACCGGAGTATAGGTCGTTGGCCAAATCTATCGAATGATTTTCTCCGCAAGAGAAATTCTGGATAATAGACTCCCTTTTAGCGTTTGTTTTTTATCTTCGAAGGACTGCAAAAAAAACGTTTACGGAAAATAGTTATAAAAAAATCATTCATGATAACGGGCAAAAATTATATAGGTAATGAACTTTCGGCAAAGGGTAATATTACCTTTAATACGTTCGACCCAAAATTGAATATTCCAACAGAATGGAATTTTCATGAAGCTACGGATGGGGAAATTGATACAGCCGCAGAGAAGGCACAATCCGCTTTCAAAGTGTATAAGAATACGTCCGGGGAACAAAGGGCTGATTTTCTAATCGCTATTGCGGAGGAAATAGAAGGTCTTGGTGATGTGTTGATAGAAAGCTATATGAAAGAATCCGGGCTTCCAGAAGGTCGGGCAAAAGGTGAGCGAGGCCGTACTATGGGCCAATTGCGAGCCTTTGCCAATTTGTTGGAAGAAGGATCTTGGATAGATGCTACCATAGACACGGCACAACCAGAACGTCAGCCTCTACCTAAAACGGATATTCGAAAAATGCAGGTGCCTATTGGCCCTATCGCCGTTTTTGGATCAAGTAATTTTCCTCTGGCTTTTTCAACGGCCGGCGGGGATACGGCGAGTGCGCTTGCAGCCGGGTGTCCGGTTATTGTAAAAAGTCATCCCATGCATGCAGGTACGGGAGAACTGGTGGCTTCAGCCATGATCCGTGCGGTTGAACGAACGGGAATGCCGGACGGTGTATTTTCCAATCTCAATAGTAGTGGAATCGAAGTAGGTCAGAAACTGGTTATGCATCCTAATGTTAAGGGTGTAGGTTTTACGGGAAGTATACGAGGTGGAACGGCGCTGTACCAATTGGCTAATGAGCGTAAGGAGCCCATACCCGTTTTTGCCGAAATGGGAAGTATTAATCCTGTTGTTGCATTGCCGGGAGCATTAATGGCAAAGGGGGAGGATTGGGCAAAAAGTTACGCAGGCTCTATTACACTGGGAGCGGGACAATTTTGCACCAATCCAGGATTGCTTTTAGGTGTTAAAGGCAAAGAATTGGAAGAGTTTGGTTCCATTTTGGGAAAAGAGATAGAAAAAATTGAACCGGGATGCATGTTGCACCCCAATATTCACAAGGGATACGAAAAAGGAAAAGAAGAACTCTCTTCCCAATCCAAAACTGAAGTAGTGGCTTCCTTTGATACGGAAGTACCACCTAACTATGGAAAGCAACGGATATTAAAGGTAGACGGGTCGGATTTTATGGCCAACCCCAAATTACATCAAGAGGTTTTTGGACCGTTCTCCGTTCTGGTGCAATGCGAGAATACGGATGAACTGGAGAAGGTAATCGATCAACTGGAAGGCCAATTGACGGGGACTGTTTTAGGGAATGAAGAAGAGCTGGAGAATTATGGTCCTGTTGTTGAGGCGCTTAAGAATAGGGTAGGGCGTTTAATCTTTAACGGGGTGCCTACCGGTGTGGAAGTCTGTCCCTCAATGCAACATGGCGGACCCTTTCCGGCGAGTACGGATAGTCGTTTTACTTCCGTCGGAACTTCTGCTATTCAACGTTGGGTAAGACCTGTTTCGTATCAGAATTGGCCGCAAAATCATTTGCCGGATGCCTTGAAAGATAATAATCCTTTAGGCATAATGCGCTTGGTGGATGGAAAATATACTACTTCAAAAATTTGACTACTTGGCGGGAATCTTTATTGTTTTGGTGATTGGTGCAAGTAAAGGAACTATACCATCTCCTAGATTAAATAGCCCAGTAAATTTTGACTTATTTCGACATGTCCATACACAGATTTGATTGTATAGATGCACATACTTGTGGAAATCCGGTAAGATTGGTCAAGACCGGCGGGCCGGAACTGAAAGGTTCCAATATGGCTGAGAAAAGACAGCATTTTATAAAGGAATACGACTGGATTCGGAGAGGGCTTATGTTCGAGCCCCGTGGTCACGATATGATGAGTGGAAGCATCCTGTACCCGCCAATGGATTCCAATAACGATATAGGCATTCTTTTTATAGAAACGAGCGGTTGCCTACCTATGTGTGGCCATGGTACTATTGGTAGCGTCACTATTGCACTCGAAGAGGATATTATTACCCCAAAAGTTCCGGGGCAAATACGTTTGGAAACTCCAGCAGGCCTCGTTGAAATTGAGTATAGGTTAACGGAAAATAAAAAAGTGGAATGGGTAAAGCTGACCAATGTGAAATCCTATCTAGCAGCTTCGGAGCTTACCATAGCCAGTACTGCCTTGGGGGAACTGGAATTTGATGTAGCCTATGGAGGTAACTTCTATGCCATTTTTGATACCCAACCTAATTTTTCGGGTCTACAGGACTTTTCGGCCAGTGAATTGATTCGGTTTAGCCAAGAAATCCGGGAGAAAATCAATCTTAAGTACCCTGACCGATTCATCCATCCCGAAGACAATACGATCAGGAATGTGAGTCACATTATGTGGTCGGGAGATACCCTTTCCCAGGAAGCCACTGCCCGTAATGCGGTATTTTATGGAGATAAGGCCATTGACCGATCACCTTGTGGAACGGGTACTTCCGCACGAATGGCCCAATGGCACGCCAAAGGGAGACTTTCCATTGGGGAAACTTTTGTACATGAAAGTTTTATCGGATCCAAATTTGAGGGAAGGGTAGAGCAGGAGACAACACTGTTGGGAGAAACAGCTATTAAACCTAGTATAAAGGGCTGGGCAAGAATCTATGGGCATAATACCATAACCATAGATGAGGACGATCCCTATGCCTATGGGTTTCAGGTAATTTAGTATGGGAAGAAAGGTTGTAATTATCGGAGGGGGTATAATTGGGTTAAGCTCCGCCTATTTTTTAAGTAAGGCGGGACATGAGGTTACGGTTATCGACAAATCTGATATCAGTTCTGGGGCTTCCTTTGTAAATGCGGGATATTTAACACCTAGTCATATCATCCCCCTGGCCGCGCCCGGTGTTTTAATACAGGGACTGAAATGGATGATGGATTCTTCCAGTCCTCTATACATCAAACCGCGTTGGGACCTGGATTTCTTAAAATGGTCCTGGTATTTCCATAAATCTTCGACCAAGGCTAAGGTGGAAAGAGCCATTCCCATCATTAAGGAAATCAATCTTTTGAGTCGGGAGCTTTTTCAGGATATCAAGACCTCAGGAGACTTGGGTGATTTTCAATTGGAACGTAAAGGACTATTAATGCTCTACCAAACAAATGCTGCATTAGAGCATGAACTAGATGTAGCACAGAAGGCGGGGAAACTGGGTCTGGAAGTTTCCGAAATGGATGCTAAAGACCTTGGGCGACTGCAACCCGATGTGAAGATCGATGCGAAAGGAGCAATTTATTATGAATGTGATGGACATACTACCCCCACAGAGTTCATGCCCAAAATGGTAGAATATCTAAAGCGTGTTGGTGTAAAGTTTAAAATTGATGAAGAGGTACGAGATATAATAGTAAAGGATGATAAAATAACCGAAGTACAAACCTCGAAAAACTCCTATAGTGGAGATGAAATAGTGCTTGCTGCAGGATCTTGGAGTGGCAAGCTCGCCAAAATACTGGGAAAAGTTTTACCGCTTCAAGCGGGTAAAGGGTATAGTATAAATGTATCTAGGGATACCGGAATTACCCTACCCGCCATCCTAATGGAAGCCAAAATGGCGGTCACCCCAATGCGGGGGTTTACCCGATTTGCTGGGACCATGGAATTTTCTGGTATAAACCATATCATACGTCAGGAGCGCGTAGCGGCCATTGCCAAGGGTGCACGGCGGTTTTACCCTGAACTTGAAATAACAGCCGAAGAAAAAAGTAAGGCCAAGATGGGACTACGCCCTGTTTCCCCGGACGGGTTACCCTACATAGGCAAGTTCAACGGCTTTCCCAACCTGCTTATAGCCACCGGCCACGCCATGATGGGCTGGAGCTTGGGCCCCGCAACGGGTAAATTTGTACAACAGCTCATAGATGATGTAAAGCCGGATATGGATCTTACGCCCTTTAGCCCTGATCGAAAATTCAACTAATTCCTTAATCCTGGTTAACAGGAAGAGTCACCTATGATTTTCCACTCACCGTTGATACGTTTAAGAACGATCATAAAGGTTCCATTGGCATCGCCAACTTCCCGGGTCAAATGATATTCGCCCATTACCCAATAGGCATCTTCACTAATTTTTGAAATATCATGAAGCGTAAACGCAAGTGTTCCGGTATGGGCTTTGGTAGGATACCTTTCTTTATAACCATCCAACATGGCCTGATAGCCGTATCGCATACTGCCGCTCCCAAAGTAAGCTATGGAATCGGATTTTAGATATCCTTCCATAAAACCTTCAATATCATGGTTGGACCACGATTTTGCCTGCGTCTCCAAAAGATTGCGGATAGCGCTAATATCCTCTTTTTCCGAAACTTGGTGCTGACATGAAACTTGAATCAATATGAAGGCTAATACAAATAGATTTTTCATTTTGGTTTGACTTAATACGTTCTTGATTTAAAAATTTGCCCTTCCCCCTAAACAGAACTAATTACAGAACAAGTAAGGGCTATAAATAATAAGGGTTAACTTGTTTTTGACATTTTCCGTTACAAAACTACCAAAACCTACTTTTTTGATATTATCCAGGAAAGGTTTTCTAAAAGTATTGGATATATTAGCGATAAACTAACAATATCTCATATTACCAACCATGAAACTTTACGTGTTATCTCTATTAACCTTGGTTTTTTTTGAAATGTCTACAGGGCAGGCCCAGGAAAAGACCAAGATTATTTTGGATGCGGACACCGCTAATGAGGTAGACGACCCATTTGCCATAGTTCGCGCCTTTGCAGAGCCCACTTGGGAAATTCAGGCGTTGAACGCTACACAATGGCAGGCCAGCCAATGGACTTCGGATCGTAGTATGGAAGAAGGCCACAGGATAAACCAGGTATTGGTGGCTTATTTAAAACCGGAGAATACAAAACTTTTGCGGGGAGGGCACCGAAGAATGTATGATTGGGGGGATATGGCATTGCATTCTGCGGCGACATACAACATTATTAAGGAGGCACATCTTCAGACGGCTGGAGAAAAATTGACCATTGTAGCCCTTGGGGCCCTTACTAATGTTGCCTCAGCTGTTTTTATTGACCCGACCATTAGTTCGAAAATAAAATTATACTGGTTGGGTACCACCTATGACTTTAAGAACAATAGCTCCAAGCGAACCGATTTCAATCCCATGATGGATCCGCAAGCTGCTGAATTACTGTTATCCTCTGAGGTGGAAATGCATATTCTCCCTGTGAGTGAGGTAAATCAGATGAAATCCAAGTTCTCGGAAACCAAAAAACGTTTGGCGGGCAAGCATGACTTGGGAGATTATCTGGTACAACATTGGTTTGATCATGATGATGGGGGAAGGGAAGAACGCGTGCTTTGGGATATTGCCTTGATAGAGGCCATGTTACATCCGGAATGGGTAACCGAAGTAAAAGTGGATGTCTTTGAGAATAAAGAAGTATATCTCTACAAGGATATCGATAAAGAGAAGTTTCTAAACGATTGTTTTGATCGTATTGTTGCCAAGTTGGAAAAACTTTAGTTCAACCCATCTTCCGGTAAGTGACAGGAGAGAAGGCCGTCCGTTCAATTTCAACTACAATACTTTTGGTAAATCAAAGTACAAAAAAATGTGTGGTATGTTCTCAAAAAAAATTTGGATATTAAGTCATACCCATGAAATCTAGCAATAGAACCGGTCTCTGGCTTGGCATACTGTTGTTTTTGGCAATCCTCATTCTACCTACACCGGCCGCACTTTCCTTGGAAGGAAAAAAGATGGGGGCCATCGCCCTGTTAATGATTGTTTGGTGGGTTACCGAAGCTATTCCCATTTATGTTACCGCATTTTTGCCGGTGGTATTGTTTCCCACCCTGGGTATCCTGAATTCTGCTGAGACTACCAAGGTCTACGGTCACGATTATGTGCTTATGCTTTTGGGAGCTTTTATCTTGGCCAAAGGTGTAGAGAAGCAAAATCTTCATAAAAGAATAGCGTTGCGTACCATAGGTCTTTTAGGTACGGGTCAACGGAAGATTATTTTAGGTTTCATGGTGGCCACAGCACTTTTATCCATGTGGATTACAAATATGGCCGTGGTTTTGATCATGTTACCCATTGCTACATCACTAATTGAAAAACAGAAAGAAAATAATGTAGGGAATTTTGGACTGGCACTCCTTTTAGGCATTGCCTATGCCGCCAGTGTTGGAGGAACCGGTACCCTTATCGGGACCCCGCCCAACTTGGTTTTTGCAGGATTAATGGACAAACTATATCCGGATGCACCGGAAATTGGTTTTGTGGACTGGATGAAAATAGCTTTACCGTTGGTTGCTATTTTCATTCCTGTTATTTGGATCTATCTAGTCTCGTTCTTGAAAATCCAAAAGGATGCAAAATTGGCCAATTTCGGTCTTGTCCATGAAATGAATCGCTTAGGGAAAATGAGTAGTGGAGAGAAAAGAGTATTCATTATTTTTTTACTTACTGCCCTGGGTTGGGTTTTTAGAAAAGACTTTATTATCGGTGATTTTGTTCTTTCTGGATGGGGCAGCCTTTTGGGAGTAGCAGATTATGTACATGATAGTACGGTGGCACTTTTTGGCGCTATCCTTTTGTTTTTAATTGGTGATGGGAAAGATGGTAAACTAATGGATTGGAGAACTGCGAGTAGTGTGCCTTGGGGAGTGGCCATGTTCCTGGGAGGTGGCTTGGCCCTGGGTTCCGGATTCAAAAGTACGGGTCTGGCAGAGTGGATGGGCAACTCTTTTTTATTTATGGGCAACCTTCCTGAATTCCTCATCTTATTGGGTATTGTTGCCCTAATTATCTTCATCACGGAGGTAAACTCCAACACGGCTACCGCTACGATATTTCTACCGGTATTAGCGGCAATGGGAGTTGCAGGCAGTATAAATCCACTATTAATCATGGTCCCGGCAACCTTTGCATGCTCGTTTGCGTTTATGATGCCTTCCGGTACAGGTACAAATACCGTTATTTTTGCAAGTGGTCGGATTCGAGTAGCGGATATGGCAAAAACAGGTTTTTGGTTAAACCTAATTTGTATCGTGGTACTTCCGTTGCTGCTATATTATTTTATATTGCCCATTATGGGTATTACCGTCGAACTCCCGATTTGGGCGGAATAAGTAATAGGAATCCGAACCGATGATTAAATAGGCTCAACAATCAGTTTTCAAACTGATCGGGATGCGGATGTTCCCAATCCCCTCGATATGGCCTTTGCAATAGTGCTGTAGCTTCCGGATCGTTGACCACTATTCTTTTTTCGGGATCGTATACCAAGGGTCTTTTCAAATCCATTGCCATATTGGCAAGAATACAGCTGGCCGTGGAGATGTGTCCGTCCAAAACATCTGCCACAGGTAAAGTGCCTTTATCGATGGCCGATAGCCAATCGTTCATATGCCAACGGGTCGCAGGGGCCGCATTCAATTCAATATCTTTTTCGGTAACGTCCTCAGGATATTTTTCTTTCTCGTACAAAACATCAAAGTGTATCGGTTCCCCATCGCCATAGGGAATAAAATCTGCCTGCATGGTACTGCCGGCCAACGTTCCTTTATCCCCATACAATTTAAAAGACCAAGGGTATTCCGGATCTGCCGGGCTACCCCAAGAACGATGCTGCCATACACAGTTAAGACCGTCATATTCGAATACCGCACTTTGGGTATCCGCTATATTGGATTTTCCATCTTTCTGAACATAAATACCTCCAGTAGAGCTAATTTTATTGGGCCATCCCAGATCCAGCATCCAACGGACCGTATCCAACATATGAACACACATGTCTCCCATTATACCATTCCCATATTCCATGAAAGTACGCCACCATCGCTTATGGGGTATGCCATCATACGGACGTAGTGGCGCGGGACCGGTCCACATCTCATAGTCCAAAAAATCAGGAACCTCCTGTACAGGGGGATTACCATTGGCCCTCATATGAAAGTAGCAACACATTTCCACGTGGGATATTTTCCCTAATAGTCCAGCATCTACAACGCGCTTTTTAGCATCGATCAGATGGGGTGTGCTTTTACGTTGGGTACCAATTTGGACCACACGGTTATATTTTCTTGCCGCCGCTACAAGAGCCTCTCCTTCCATTACATCTACACTTATCGGCTTTTGCAAATATACATGGGCACCGGATTTCATAGCTTCAATACCATGTAGTGCGTGCCAGTGATCCGGACTCCCCACAAGGACCAAGTCCAAATCTTTTTTTGCAAGCATCTTTCGATAGTCGGAGTAGAGTTTAGGTTTTTTACCTGATTTCTGGCGTTGACTTACTAATTCGGCAGCCTCTGTAAGCAAGTTGTTGTCCGGATCGCACAGGGAAACCACTTCTACGGGAGCCACTTGGATCAAACGAAAAAGATCGCTCTTTCCATACCATCCCGTTCCTATAAGTCCAACACGGACAGGTTTTTCTTTGTTCATTAAATCAAAACCATAAGCTCCGAAAGAGGAGAGCACCATGGCCGCCGTTGTACCTTTGAGAAATTGTCTTCTTTTAATGTTTGAATCTTTATTTGCCATTGTATCGGTTATCTGTTGGTACTAAAGATATTGAAATCATTTTAGAAAATATAATGTTAACAATTTGTGCTAAATAAGTATATTTAGTAACAATTGTGCTAAACCTTAAGATTATGAAGACCAAACTTTTTATTCTGCTGATTTTTTTGTCAAGTATCCATTTGTCAAAGGCAGAAGTGACGCTTCCCAATATCTTTTCGGACAATATGGTCTTACAGCGAAATGCGGAAGTGGCTTTCTGGGGATGGGGCAATTTGAATGAAGAGGTTACAATTACCACAGGATGGGACCAAAAGCAATATACGGTCAAGACCGCTCTGGATACCAAATGGAAAGTTCTTGTAACCACCCCAGAAGCCGGTGGTCCCTTCACAATTACCATTAAGGGAGATAATGAAATTGTGCTACAAAATATTTTGGTGGGTGAGGTATGGCTTTGTTCCGGACAGTCCAATATGGAATGGAGCGCTACGACCGGTGCAGGGATCGATAATGCCGAAGAAGAGATTAAAAATGCGGATTACCCGAACATCAGATTGCTCACCATTCCCAAACGTACTTCGGAATTTCCACAAGAAAGTGTTCCCGGAAGCTGGGAAGTCTGTACCCCGGATACCATGAAGGATTTTAGTGCCGTGGCATACCTTTTTGCACGTAGGCTTCAAGGGGAATTAAATGTGCCCATAGGTTTAATAGACAATGCTTGGGGCGGTACGCCCGCAGAAGTTTGGACGCCTGTATCCGTATTCGAGAATCATATGGATCTTAAAGAGGCTGCCAAAGCAGTGGAAAATAATAAATGGAGTCCGGGATTTACAGCGGCACTTTACAATGCTATGGTATATCCCATAGTCCCTTTTAGGATAGCGGGTACCATATGGTATCAGGGAGAGTCCAATACGGCAAACTATAGTACCTATGCAAAGCTATTTTCCGAAATGGTAGCTTCATGGAGAAGTGTATGGGGGTATGAGTTTCCATTTTATTATGTACAGATTGCGCCCTATAAATATGGTACCGAAGAAGTGGGTGTATTGATTCGTGATCAGCAGCGAAGGGCCTTAAAAATGATTCCCAATAGTGGAATGGTGGTTACCAGTGATATTGCTACCATAGATGACATTCATCCGCCAAATAAACAGGATGTTGGACTTCGGATGGCAAACATTGCCCTGAAGGAGCATTATAAAGAGATTGAGGGTGTTGTTCATAGTCCGTTATTTAATACAATGAGCATTCAAGGAAAAAAAGTAGAAGTCACTTTTGACAATGCAGAAGGCCTATTTTCCAAAGGGAAAAAGATTACCCATTTTGAAATAGCGGGCGATGACGGCCAATTTTATCCGGCCAAGGCAATTATTAAAAATGATAGGATAATCCTGTCTTCAAAAGAGGTAAAAGTGCCCAATAAGGTCCGCTATGCGTGGAACAATATTGCCGAACCAAACTTGTTTAACGGGGCGGGACTACCAGTTTCCAGTTTTACAAGCGAAAAACAATAGCAGTACGTTAACATATCGTTGTATCTTAAAACGGTATTTTAGCGATTACTATTAGTTGATATCCATGATGCAACGTTTTCATGTAACCTATTTCCTTGTATTTCTATTTGTCATCTTCTCGTGTAAGGAAAAAGCCAAAAAACTATCCTCGGTACATAAGTATACCAACGCCTTGGTCAATGAAACGAGTCCATATTTATTACAGCATGCCCATAACCCCGTAAATTGGCGCCCATGGAGCCAGGAAGCCCTGGACGAAGCCAAAAAGGAAAACAAGTTGGTTTTGGTCAGTATAGGATATTCTTCCTGTCATTGGTGCCATGTTATGGAGGAAGAGACGTTTGAGGATGAAGAGGTGGCTAAAATAATGAACGACAACTTCATTAGTATAAAAGTAGATCGGGAAGAACGCCCCGATATAGACAACATTTACCAAACCTTTGTACGACTTATCGACAGCAACTCAGGATGGCCTTTGAACGTAATTACATTGCCGAACGGGAAACCCTTATACGGGAATACATATCATACAAAAAATCAATGGATGCAAGTCTTGTCCAAAGTCAGCGACATGTATACAAATAATCCGGAGAAGGCTGCCGAATATTCGGATATGGTCGCCCAGGGTATACAAGAGGTCAATTTGATAGCACCGTCAACGGATTTTGAACTATTAAACGAAGATGCCTTGCACAAAAGTGTGGATAGCTGGAAGCCTTTTTGGGATTTGGAATGGGGCGGAGATCAAGGAGAACAAAAATTCATGATTCCGGTAAATCTGGATTTTCTAATGGACTACGCACTTTTGGCCAAGGACGATCTGGTCAAGGCCCATGTAAAAAATACATTGGACAAAATATTATCGGGCGGAATTTATGACCACATCGGAGGAGGGTTTTTTCGCTATAGTACGGATACACGCTGGAAAGTACCGCACTTTGAAAAGATGTTGTATGACAATGCCCAGGCCTTAAGTCTTTATTCAAAGGCCTTTACCGTTTACAAAGAGTTGGAATATAGGGATAAGGTGTTGGAAACCATAGCTTTTTTGGAAAGGGAGATGAAGCATCCGAAAGGGGGATATTATGCCGCTATGGACGCGGATAGTGAGGGAGAAGAAGGGAAATTTTATACATGGGGGAAAGAGGAGCTCCAATCTGTTTTGGATGAAGACTTTGAACTGTTTGCAAAATACTACAATATAAGGGCAGAAGATGCCTGGGAGGAGGATACCTATGTGCTCCATAAGTCGGTGGAGGATGCGGATTTTTCCAAAGAAAATGATATTTCGCGGAACGCTTTGAATTCTGCTAGAAAAAGCTGGAAAGAACAGCTTCTGGAAGCCCGGAAGCAGCGCATACGTCCAGGTTTGGATGATAAGGTCATTACTTCCTGGAACGCCCTTTTGATCAATGGTTTTGTAGATGCATATAAGGCATTTGGTCAGAGGAAACATTTAGAAAAGGCCAAGGCCATATTTAGATTTCTCACGGAAAAAAGTTATCAAAACGGGGAACTTATCCATTCCTATAAGGAAGGTGGAAGGCATATTGGGGGGTTTTTGGAGGATTATGCTTTTTTAGCTGATGCATCACTGAACTTATATGTTGTAACCTTGGAAACTTCATATCTGAATTTTGCTCAGGCCTTATCCGATAAAGTACAGGACCAATTTCTGGATCAAGCTTCGGGAATGTACCACTATAATAAGAATAATGAACTTATCGCTCGGATCATTAAAACGGATGATGGGGTCTTGCCTTCTCCCAATGCGGTAATGGCGCATAATTTGTTTGTTTTGGGGCATCTACTTTACGATACCCGGTTTTTGGAAAAATCAAAATCCATGCTTTCTTCCATGATGCCATCGGTTGGGGAAAGTGCGGCAAGCTATTCCAAATGGAATACGCTGTTGCTACACAACACCTTTCCCTATTACGAAATTGCAGTGGTCGGTAAAAATGCACTTCCTTTGGTAAACAACCTGAATCAAAAATCCATTCCAAATACTTTGGTAGTGGGCAGTCTATCGGAAAGTGACCTTCCTTTATTCAAGGACCGGTATAAAGAGGATGGTACCTTTGTTTATGTATGTCAGAACAGTACCTGTAAACTCCCGGTGAAGACCGTAGATGAAGCCATGGTACAGCTGCGCGACTTCTGATTATTCAAAAAAGACACCCTTGACAAAGTGTTCAAGAGTGCCGTTTACAAACTCAAAAAACTAAACAAATAAAGTGGAATATTTTAATATAATCCCTTGTTCTTTTCAATCAATGTCAGAATATTTTCAACGGAACCATTGGTGCTCAATTTATCTTGCGGGGTATTTTTGCAATAGTCCACCAAAATATCTATAGTGGAGGTGGCCACATGCATCCGTGTATCCGAAGAGGCATAATAAATAAAGACCTTACCATCTTCATTGGCAATCCATCCATTGCAAAATAGGACATTGCCCACATCCCCATAAATTTCCGTATCGTTAGGGGCCATGAAGTATCCCCCGGGTTGATGTATAACCTTGGTAATATCATTTAAATCTGTCATGAACATATAGAGTACGTAACGCAGTCCGGCCGCTGTATTACGTACACCGTGCGCCAGGTGCAACCAACCTTCCTTAGTTTTTAATGGTGATGGCCCTTGACCGTTTTTAAGCTCATAAACCGTATGGTACTGTTTGTTGTTTATGATTACTTCATCTTTTACTTTAGGATAGGTCATCTTCTCAATAAACCCTAGACCTATTCCTCCTCCTGAACCTGTCTCTATAAAACCGTCCTGTGGTCTGGTATAAATAGCGTACTTTCCATTTACAAACTCGGGATGAAGGGTTACGTTGCGTTGTTGTTTGGAATTCGAGATGAGGTCCGGGAGACGTTCCCAATTTTGAAGGTCCTTTGATCGAATGATCCCTGCGTTGGCTATGGCGGCGGAAGTATCGGTTTTCAAGGCATTGGGATCTTTTCGTTCGGAACAAAAAATACCATAGATAAAACCGTCTTCATGCCTAACCAAGCGCATATCATAAGCATTGATGTCCGGATTTGCATTTTGCGGAAGTAAAAAGGGTTTGTCCCAAAATTTGAAATTATCCAGTCCATTGTCACTTTGCGCAAAGGCAAAGAATGATTTTCGGTCATTACCTTCCACTCTCACCATCAAAAGATATTTTCCCTGCCATTTAATAGCTCCGGCATTAAAAGCAGCATTTATACCTATACGTTCCAATCCATGCGGGTTGGTTTGATGACTAAGATCGTATCGCCAATGTATTGGGGTGTGCGCAGCAGTTATAATGGGGTTTTCATATCTGTTGTAAATTCTGTTACCCTCGCTAATGGGCATATTCCTTTTTTGGATAAGCGTTTTGTGATTTTCCATCAAGGCGTTATAGTTCTTGATTTTTTTTGCACTGTTAACGGTTATCATAATTAGTCGGATATTTTAAAGTTGTTGGTCTAATTTGTCCCACCATAGTTTTTTAAGCAAGATTCCACATATGGCCAGAAGACCCAAGCATATCAATAAGGAATAATACTCCCTAAGGATAAGGTACAGGGGTATGATGACCAATAAGGTTTGGGCAATAACGCCCACAGAAACGTTGAACATATCCTTCTTAAAGAGCGTATTCTTTTTGAAATTGGGATCTTTGGCCAAAACCTTGGATTCAATAGGTTTCCAAAAGCCCCAGGGACGTGTTTTCTTATAAAAATCGATAAGCTTAGACTCTTCGGTGGGAGCTCCAGTGTAGGTTCCAATAATACAACCTAACGCGGTAATAACGAGCAACAGTGGAAAAAGATACAATTCCAAGGTTTCGGGGAATATCAAGGGGAAAAGTATGGCTGGGACCAACCCGGATAACATGCCCCAGAAATAGCCTTCTCCATTAAAACGCCACCAGTGCCATTTTAGAATATTGGACACGATATAGCCTCCCCAAAGGGCTGACACAATCCACTGTGTTATGGAATTTACGTCCTTTACATAAAAGCCAAGGACAATACTTACGATTACAACTACAATTCCACTGGCGTAATTCATTCTATTGACCTGCTTTGGCTTGGCATCTTTTTTATAGCGCAAGTAAATATCATTGACCAAATAGGCCTGGGCAGCATTCAATGTCCCTGCAAAAGTGCTCATAAAAGCTGCCAAGAGACCTGCCAATAATAGGCCCATTAATCCAACAGGCACAAATTGGCTAATGGCTGAAGGCAAAATCTGCTCAAAATCAATAACCCCTCCACGCTGTAGGTCCAACTGATCGTAAAAAAGAATGCCTAAGATGCCAAAACCACCTATCATTAGATACCGGGTAGGCATAAGGGCCAAGGAGACAAAACCGCTCATTTTGGCCGCATCCTTGGGCGATTTGGTCGATAGTATCTTTTGCATGTCGTAATTGGGTGCTGGTCCGGCAACACTGGAAAGGATTCCTTTGAACACGCATAGCATGAAGAAAATGGTAAATAAAGAAAAACCATCGGAAGTTATTTTCTCGTTCACCTCGGAAATAATCCCGGTCCAGTCTATGTCCAGGTTCCATCCAAAAAAGGGATCCATCCAACCTTCCGGTACGGTCAGGGTATGCTCTCCCATCGCTACCCATGCGATTACAGCAATGGCAATGGAAGAAATGGTCATTATGGTAAATTGTAAAAGATCGGTCCATACAATTCCGGACATTCCACCCAAAACAGAATAGAAAACCGCGAACAAGGTAAATATCGTACCGTAAAAATGGGGGACAAATTTTGGAGCGATGTCAAAGGGAATATAAGCGCTTACAGCTTCCCAAGGGATAAAGATTTCTACAAACTTCCCCAAACCTATAAATCCATAGGCAAGGAATCCCAAACAACTAACTATGGCGAATAGGACCACTACCGTATGTGACCATTTACCACCTTTCCCTTCTCCAAAACGGAAGAAAATCCATTCCGCTCCCGTAGTGACATTGGACCTTCTTAGCCACGCAGAGAGGTATACCATTAAGAATACTTGATTGAAAACCGGCCATAGCCAAGGGATCCAAATGCTTTTTAGCCCATAAACAAAGGTTAGGGTCACCAGCCACATCGTCCCTGAAATATCGAACATTCCAGAAGCGTTGGACAGGCCCAACATATACCAGGGCAGGGATTTGCCCCCTAGGAGATAATCGTCCTTGCTTTGTTGCGCTTTCTTGCGTAGTACCAGACCTATAATAACGGTGGCCAGGAGATAGGCAAGTATTATTACAATATCTACGCCTTGTAGCATACGTTATTGACGTTTTGTTCGATGAGGGACAGAAAAAGATCGTTAAAACAATAAATCAAAATATTGATTTTTAAAGTATTGACAATTTTAGACGATATTTTTAGGCTAAATCTAATTTCAAATCTAAAAAAATTGTTAATATTGCCCTGATAGGATTTTATCATTTGAATGACTAAATCCGGCAAAATAATAGGATAATTCTTGGAAATTCTAAAAAAAATACATCGCGAGATTACCCCTTTATCCAGTTTGGATAGTTTTTTGGTCTTTGATAGGACCAAGGATTTTTTTGACTTCCCGGTCCATTTCCATCCGGAAATGGAGCTTAACTTTATTTCGGGAGGAAAAGGTGTGCAACGTATAGTTGGGGATAGCATTGAAGAAATAGAAGATATAGAGCTTGTCCTAATCGGCTCTAGTCTATATCATGGGTGGGAACAGCACAAATGCACCCAAAAAGATATTCGTGAGGTTACTATACAGTTTCATGAAGACTTGTTTGATGATGCTTTTTTGAGAAGGACCATAATGAAACCTTTAAAGGACTTGTTCGACCGTTCCTTACATGGTATTTTGTTTTCGGAGGAAACTACTAGGGCCATGGCCCCTAGGATAGTCAAGGTCTCCAAATTGGGCGGGATCGATTATTTTTTGGAACTACTTTCCATATTGTACGATCTTGCTAATTCCAGGAACCAGCGACTACTGTCCACATCGACCATACATCTAGAAAATTTTGAGAATAGCGACAAGATCAAACAACTCTATGAATATATCCAAGAAAACTATCACTCAAAAATAACCTTATCGGAAGTTTCAGAGATGCTCAATATGAGCAATGTTTCCTTTAATCGATTTATTAAGAAAAGAACCGGGAAGACTTTTGTTGAATATTTAAACGATGTCCGGATAGGTTATGCTTCCCGCTGGTTGATCGAAAAGGATTTGAGTATCTCCGAAATCGCTTTTATGTGCGGTTTCAATAGCATTGCAAATTTCAACAGGGTATTCAGAAAAAGTAAAGGTCGTACCCCGACCCAATATCGTCAGGATTTTTCAGGAATCAAACGCGTATTATAATCAATATATGATAATAGAAAATACCCTGAAAATAAAGAATATAGAGCGCATAGCTGTAGAGTTATGGGAATATGGAAGAATACTCGGCTTTTCGTTGTTCACATCAAAGTTTAGTGAATATTCTTTATCATTTTTTGTCTTTTATTTCAATTTTTTCTTCAAACAGGAAATCGTTATTTCATCTTTGGAGAAAAGATGTAACTTATACCACACAAAATTAATTCGTAAACCAATCAGAATAAATACATGATGCAGATTAAAGAATCTTCCGAAGTATATGACGTTATTATCGTAGGTTCGGGAGCAGGTGGCGGAATGGCTACTAAACAGCTGGCAGATGCCGGACTCAATGTTGCGGTTGTTGAAGCTGGTCCATTTTTTGATCCGGCCGATCCAAAGACCATGACCCAGTTGAAATGGCCTTATGAATCACCACGAAGAGGCGCAGGAACGGATAGGGCCTTTGGAGAATGGGATATGGCCTATGGCGGATGGGAGATAGAAGGCGAGCCGTATACCCATGCGGAAGGCACCGAATTTCACTGGTTTCGTTCACATATGCTAGGAGGTCGGACCAATCATTGGGGGCGCATTTCGTTGCGTTTTGGACCAAAGGATTTTAAGGGCAAGACCCGGGACGGGCATGGTGATGACTGGCCCATTGGTTACGAGGATGTTAAACCCTATTATGACAAAGTGGATAAACTGATCGGGGTATTTGGTACCAATGAAGGTCTTGAAAACGATCCCGATGGCTTTTTTCTTCCACCACCAAAGCCTAGGTTACATGAACTCTTTTACATTGAAGGAGCCAAAAAGAGTGGGGTTCCGGTCTATCCCTCCCGAATGTCCATGTTGACCAAAAAAATTAACAATGATCGAGGGGTATGTTTTTATTGTGGACAGTGTGGACGTTCATGTTCGGTGTATGCGGATTTTTCAGCAGGCAGTTGTTTGATCTTCCCTGCACAGAAAAACGGGGGTAAAGTCAAGATTTTTGTAAACTCCGTGGTCCGTGAGGTAACCACAAACGAAGAGGGCAAGGCCACTGGGGTATCCTATATCAGTAAAGACGATAGGAAAGAATATAAACTAAAGGGTAAGGTAGTAGTTCTGGCGGCGTCGGCCTGTAGTTCTGCCCGTATTCTTTTGAATAGTAAAAGTAAACAGCATCCCAATGGTCTTGGCAATAGCAGTGATGTCATGGGCAAATACCTCCACGATTCTACCGGTGCCAGTCGTGCGGGATTTATTCCGGCCTTGATGAACAGAAAGGTGTCCTACAATGAAGACGGGGTAGGAGGTATGCATGTGTACTCACCTTGGTGGGGCGATAATTCCAAATTGGATTTCCCCAGAGGTTACCATATTGAAATTTGGGGCGGTATGGGTCAGCCCAATTATGGGTTTGCCATGAACCCAAATGAATTCAATAAGTTTTTTGGACTTCCAGTAGGAGGCTATGGCGATAGTTTAAGGGAGGATGTTAAAAAGTATTATGGTTCCGTTGTTGGGATGTCCGGCCGTGGAGAAGGTGTTGCCAGAAAGGAAAACTATTGCGAAATAGACCCGACTACGGTGGATCAATTCGGTATTCCCGTTTTAAAGTTCAATTACAAATGGTCGGATTTGGAAGTAAAACAAGCCAAGCACATGCAGGATACCTTTGAGGAGATTTTGCACAATATGGGAGGAGAACCTTTGGGTGATAAACCAGATAAAGACCAAAATTATGGCCTATTGGCCCCTGGAAAAATTATTCACGAAGTTGGTACTACACGTATGGGTGATGATCCAAAGACTTCGGTTACCAATAAATTCCAACAATTGCATGATGTGGACAATGTATTTATAGTAGATGCAGGGCCCTTTGTTTCCCAAGCGGACAAGAACTGTACCTGGACTATTATGGCCTTGTCATGGAGGGCGAGTGATTACATTATTGAGCAATTGAAACAACAAAATATTTAGGCATGGATAGAAGAAAAAGTATACAGACCATTATTCTTGGGGCCGGTGCATCGGCTTTGGCCTTCCATGGCTGCAACACGGAAGGTGGTGCGGTAACAGAAGAAATACCGGCTGCGGGCGACACCAAATATTTTGGTAGAACACCGGAAGAACTGGAGCGTATAGAAAAATTGAATGCGGAACAGTTGTTCAATGATCATGAGATGGAGACCATAGCCATTTTGAGTACGGTGATTTTGCCTCCAAAGGACCCGCATGGCGGCCCTATAGAGGCGAAAGTGCCTGAATTTATTGAATTTATGGGCAAGGATGTTCCAGAAATGCAGAACACCTTGTTGGGCGGTTTAATGTGGTTGGATCATAAAAGCAATACGGAATTCGGTACCGAATTCAAATCGGCCACCTTAGAGCAACAGAAACAGATTTTGGATACCATTTGCTTTCATGATATGGAAGTTCCTTTGGATGAACAACCTCTTGAAATTCAATTCTTCCATTTGATGCGGGCACTTACCATGACGGGATACTATACCTCAAAAGTAGGCATAGCCGATTTAGGATATAAAGGAAACCAGCCCAATGTATGGGATGGCGTTCCCCAAGACGTACTGGACCAGCACGGCGTGGCCTATGACCCGGAATGGATAGCCAAATGTGTAGATCAAAGCAAACGCGGTGTACTAGCTGAATGGGACGATAAGGGTAATCTATTGACATAGTACGAAGCATCCCTTCTTCTAAATTGTTTATCCAGAGAGTACATTCAGCATCTAACGATTCATTATATTGCTATTCGGAAGAGGGCACCATCCCGTAAAACGGGATTCGGAAGGATTTCCAATAATTAAAGACATATGTAAAATGAAACATTTATTGACTTTAGTAGGGATACTGTTTTTTGTTATTCCCGTATCGGCCCAAGAGGTAGGTTTGCAATTATATAGCCTTCGAAACCAGTTTAAGGAAGATGTCCCCGGCACATTGAAAATCATTAAGGGTTGGGGAATAACCAAAATAGAAGGAGGCGGTACCTACGGACTTCCTATGGAAGATTTTAAAAAAATGCTTACCGAGAACAATCTGGATGTAGTAAGTGTGGGCGCAGGCTTTGGGGACTTGGAGAACAACGTGGATAAAGTGATAAAAAATGCAAAGGCTTTTGATGCCAAATATGTAATGTGTGCGTGGGTACCCCATGACGATAACAAATGGGATTTGGAAGAGACCGAGCATGCTACAAAAGTTTTTAATAGAGCCGGTAAAAAGCTAAAGGAACATGGATTAATTTTGGCGTATCATCCCCATGGGTATGAATTTCGGCCTTGGAAAGATGGTACCTTGTTCGACTATATGGCTCAAAATGCTACGGATTACACTTTTGAACTGGATGTATTTTGGGCACACCACGGTGGTGCCGACCCCCTTGCCCTTATGAAAAAATATCCGGATAAATTTACCTTAATGCATTTAAAGGATATGGAACACGGTATAGAAGGAAACAATACCGGACATGAAGACGTGGAAACCAATGTAATTTTAGGCCAGGGCCAAGTGGACATTGCAGGAACTGTGGCAGAAGCCAAAAAACTCGGTATTGAATACATGTTCATAGAAGACGAATCATCCAGGGTGGTTGAACAGGTGCCCCCTAGTCTTGAATATCTAAGGAGCTTGGATGAACCGGAAATTGGGTTGCAAATCTACAGTTTGCGCAATGTGTTCCCAAATGATGTACCCGGCACTTTTGCCAAGATCAAGAGTTGGGGTATACATAATCTGGAGGACGGGAACGATGGTACCTATGGTTATACCATGGAAGAGTACAAAGGAATGTTGGCAAAAAACGATTTGAAAATAGTTAGTGTAAGTGCCCCTTTTGAGGAGCTTCAAAATTCGCCCGAAACCGTAATCAAAAGAGCCAAGGAATATGGAGCCAAATACGCCGTATGTTTTTGGATTCCACATAATGATACCATTTTCACCATCAAGGAAACAAAATTGGCATTGGACGTTTTCAACAAAGCGGGAAAGAAATTGGAAGATGAAGGTATTACGCTTGCCTACCATCCCCATGGTTATGAGTTTCGTCCACATAATGGCGAATTGTTAATGGATTATATGATCAAGAATTCCGACCATTTCGATTTTGAGATGGATGTGTATTGGTTTGCCCATCCAGGTGAGGATCCTGTAGCCTGGTTGCGGAAGTATCCTAAGGAGTTCAAATTGATGCACCTTAAGGATTGTAAAAAGGGAGTTAAGGGAAATCAAAACGGTACATCCGATGTAGAGACCAATGTGGTCTTGGGTACGGGGCAAATTGATATTGAAGCCATTGTAAAAGAGGCTAAAAAAATGGACATCGATTATATGTTCATTGAGGATGAATCATCCCGTTCAGTAGAACAAATATCCCCAAGTTTTGAATATTTGAAGGGCTTAAGGAAGTAGTACCACAGCATAGATGCATATTATTTTGCCCCTTCCTTTTTAAAAAAGGAAGGGCTTTCTATCATAAGGTTAAAAGGTTAATTTCAATCCAACATCAATTGGCTTCAGTATGAAAAAACATTCGGCCCTAGTTTTACTTGCGCTTTTTCTTTTAAACTGCTCAGAAAAGAAAAAAACCATTGCAAACGAAAAGAAGCAAAATCTGCCCAATATTGTTTGGCTGGTGGCTGAAGACCAATCCCCTGAGCGCTTTGCCATGTATGGGGACAGTACCATTTCACTCCCAAATCTGGAGAACTTGGCACAAGATGGAATTACCTTTACCAATGCAGTTGCCCCAGTGCCGGTTTGTGCTCCTGCCCGTAGTTCTATTATCACGGGTATGTACCCGACTACTTTGGGAACCCATAACATGCGGACCCATGCCCCGTGGAAACAGGAAGGCAACGAACCTACAATACGTATCCCGAGTTATTCGCCGATAGTACCCCCGGGCACACGGATGTTTACCGAGTATTTAAGAAAGCAAGGATACTATACGGCCAATGGCCCCAAAGAAGACTACAATTTTGAAAAGACCGATGCGGCCTGGGACGAAAGTAGCAATGAAAGACATTGGCGAAAAAGGAAAGAAGGGCAACCCTTTTTTACCGTATTTAATTTTTCCGTTTGCCATGAATCCGGAATTTGGAAGAAAGGGGACAGTACATTATTTGTTTCACCTGAATCCGTTTCCGTTCCGCCCTATTTTCCGGATACCGAGATTGTTCGTCATGATATTGCGGTAAATTACAGCAATCTTAGACGTATGGATGATCAGGTCGGGGAGATTATCCAAGATCTAAAAGAAGATGGGCTCTATGAGAATAGTATCATTTTCTTTTACGGCGATCATGGCGGGCCTTTCCCGAGGCATAAGCGTGCGTTGTACGATACGGGGCTTAAAGTGCCCTTGGTCATTAAATTTCCAAAAAATAGGGATGCCGGTAGTTTCGATGATCGTTTGATCAGTTTTATTGATTTCGCTCCCACCGTACTTTCCCTGGTAGGAATAGAACCGCCCAAGGTGATGCAGGGCACAGCGCAATTTGGGGAATTTGAGGCCACTGAAAAACCTCAATACACCTTTCATTCCTCAGACCGTTTTGATGAACTGTATGATAGGCTACGTGCCGTACGTTCTGCGAGATATAAGTATATTAAAAGCTTCAACACGGAGTTGCCACATGCCATACCCGTATCCTATCGGGAGCAAATGCCTCTAATGCGGGAACTCAACAAGTTGTATTCGGAAGGCAAGCTAAATGAAGCGCAATCCCTTTGGTTAAAAGCTCCAAAGCCTGAGGAGGAATTATATGATTTACAAAACGACCCCTATGAGTTGAACAACTTGGTGGGCAAAGCTGAATTTAAGGATACTCTGGTCCATCTACGAGGTGTGCTTGAGAATTGGATGAAAGAGACCAATGATTTAGGCCGATATCCTGAAACGGATTTGATTTCCAAGTGGCTGCCTGATGGGGAACAGCTTAAGTTACGCCCATTAGAAGTAGAGGAAAGGAACGATAGTATTCGTTTATTAGCCAAAAAGGCGGACGCTACCATTGTCTGGAAAAAAAATCAGGACTCCATCTGGAATATTTATACAAGCCCATTGCCCAAGACACTATCTTTTGAGGCCAAAGCCGAAAGGATAGGATATAGGGACAGTGAGATTTTAGAATATAACCCTTAATTTTTTATTCAATCCTCTGAAATGGAACGCTCATAATTTAATCTACTAAAAAATTAGTAGAATTACTAAATTATTAGTAGTTTTGATTTGTTAAACTACCACCATGAAAAAACTTACGGAAAAGGAAGATCAGATTATGCAAGTGATATGGCGTCTGGAAAATGCTTTTATTCGTGAGGTAGTCGCGGAACTCCAAGAGCCCAAACCGCATTATAATACCGTTGCTACGTTGATAAAGATTTTAGTGAAGAAAGGCTTTCTAACATCCGAAAAGTTGGGCAATACGGACCGGTACAGAGCTATAATCCCCATGGAGGTCTATCGGCAGGAGCAGATAAAGGGCATAAAGGAAAAATACTTTGGGAATTCGTTACCAAAAATGATGGCACATTTTGCCAAACAGGAAAATCTCTCAGATCAAGAGATAGAGGAACTGATAGGTATTATCAAATCAAAAAATAACAAGCGGTCATGATGGTATTTTTGATAAAGGCATCCCTGGTACTCTTCGTCCTTTGGGCATTCTATAAACTCTTTCTTTCCAAGGAAAGCTTTTTTGGTCTCAATCGCTTTTATTTGGTGGGATGTTTGGTGTTGACCTTCATCGTCCCATTTATAACACTTCCCGAATTGGTAAACCATCAAGGGGTGGTGAACTCCTTTGTGGAAAAGGCCCAAAACACTATTGATCCTATTGCTACAAATGAAAAACCCACTATAGGGGTGGATATGCCCAACCCAAATATCCAAGATGCAGGAGTACAGTTTGTAAACGAGAATGCACCTAAGGACATTAAGAGAGGGTTTTGGTTTTGGGTATTGTTGTTCTATGGATTTGGAGTACTTGTTTTAATGTTTCATTTCATTTTCCAGATATTCGGGGTTTTACGAAAAACTGGAAGGCATGCTGATACAATCCGTGAAGGTAAAACCGTAATCGTTAATTCCGACCGTATTGTTGAACCTTGCTCCTTTTTCAATTTTATATTTATCGACCCCAAGAAGCATGATTATAAAGAATATGAACAGATACTGGCGCATGAGAAAGTCCATGTGTATCAATGGCATTCCATTGATCTATTGTTGGCCGAAATGGCCACTATTGTGTTTTGGTTCAATCCAATAGCATGGTTCTTCCGAAAGGACGTAGAAAAAAACTTGGAATACCTTACTGATAGTTTTGTGTTGCGCACTTCGGAAATACCTCCGCAAGAATATCAAATGAACCTTTTAAACATTGCAACTACCCAAAAACCGCTTTCAATTACATCAAATTATAATCAGTCATTAATCAAAAAACGAATCATCATGATGAACACAAAAAAATCGAACCCGTACAATTATTGGAAGTACACCTTCATAGCACCAGTAGTATTCGCCATACTTTTGGTATTGAACAAACCATTTTCTGCAGTGGCCCAAACCGATGTTTCCGTGGCAACCCAAACCGATGTTTCCACAGCTGTTGATTTTAACTTTGATGTTAATGTTGATGTGGAGGACGGAGATTTACCTGCGCTGTTGCTAGCTGTACGAAAAGGGAATTTGGAAAAAGTGAAAACACTGGTACAACAAGGAGAGGATGTAAATGAGTTTGTGAAGGGCGATGGCACTGCTTTGACCAACGCAATTATCCATGGAAAATTTGAAATTGCGAAATTTTTATTGAACAATGGAGCCGATCCTGATCTTGGGTCGCAGGCGGATGGTCATCCCGTATGGCTGGCCGCTGATGCCGATAATATGGAATTGCTACAACTTTTAGCGGACAAGGGTGCAGATATGAATAAAGATTTCCCTGGCGATGGCAATGCTATGATCCACGCCACGAGTAATGGAAATTTGGCTATGGTAAAGACACTACAAAAAATGGGCGCAGATATTGAAAGGGGTGTTGAAGGCGATGGAAACCCACTAATTATGGCTTCTAAAGGTGGGCACTTGGAAATTGTAAAATATTTGGTGACCGCAGGAGCCAACGTGAACTATGAAATTATGGGAGATGAGACCCCTTTGATCAACGCCTCTGAACAAGGACACCTAGAAGTGGTTAAATTTCTGGTAAAAAATAGTGCCGATGTAAACAAAATTTGCACTGACACCTCTGCCGATCCTCCAAGGGTACGCACCGCCCTAAAAATGGCCCGTAAGAACGGACATAAGGAAGTTGTCGATTATCTATTGGCCAACGGGGGCATTGATAGATGAAAGTTGACACAAATTGCTTAGGTGCCAGAATAATGAAGGATTTTCGTCGAATTATTTTAATGCTTTTGGCATTGATTTTTGGATGTACATCCCATAATTCCGGAGAAGCTTCAACACAAAAGAAAGAAAAGGCCATTCATAACCTTTTAAAGAATGACACCACGTATTATTCTATTGTGGAAGCCATGGAAGAATCCGGTTTAATCGGATTGAGTGTAGCCGTATTTGAAGACTATAAAATTGTTTGGAAAGACTCATGGGGAATAAAAGAAGTAGCAACGGATGAAAAAATTGATGGGAATACAGCGTTTTCAACAGCTTCCATTTCAAAACCGATAACGGCTACCTTATTCGCTGTTTTAGAGGAAAAGGGTTTGATTGATCTAAAAGCCCCGGTGTCCGGCTATCTAAAAAGGTGGAAGCTTCCGGACAGTAAGTTTTTGAAGGATACCGTTCTTACCCTTGAGCACCTGCTAAGTCATACGGCAGGTACTACACAGGGCGGGTTTGTAGATTTTTATGAAGGGGACACCATCCCAACAATAGTCCATAGTTTAAAAGGTCAAATTCCTGGATACGATACAGAAATCGATTTTGTATTTGTTCCCGGTACATGGTGGAAGTACAGTGGAGGGGGGTATGTAATTGCCCAAATGGCAATAGAAGACCATTTAGGAAGATCGTTGGCCCATTTGGCCGAAGAACACCTCTTTATGCCCTTGGGTTTAAAAAATACCACGATGCGTCAGCCCAATGAAGAGGGGTTTCCAAGCAATGTGGCAAAGGCCCATGATGAAAATGGCAAAACTATCCGTACCGGTATTCCAATTACCCCGCAGGTATCCGCGTCCGGACTGTGGTCTACACCCACGGATATGTCACTTTTTTTAATAGAAATGCAAAATGCATTACGAAATGAGGGTAACACAGTGATTTCCCACAATGTCTCCCAAAGGGTAACAGAAATAGTAACATCCAAGGTTATGGGCGGATGGAGTTTGGGCTGGGAGAGAAGATATGGCTTTGGGAACTATGAATGGTTTTCCCATGGCGGGGCCAACACAGGTATAGGAGGCCATATATACGGAACAATGGATGGAGGTAATGGCATGGCATTTTTTGGAAACGGTCCCAACGGGAATAGAATTCCCGTGCTGGATAAGTTTAAGAGCAGCATTATTAAGGCCCATGGATGGTATTTGCCAATGGATCGAAAAAATGAACAGGAAGTTCCCGACGATTTCATAAGTTGGGCCACGGGGAACTACCAGGATGTCCTGTTCGACGTAGAAATTGAAATAATTTCAAACGATAAAAAATTGCTAATGGCACCTTCTTTTTTGGGAAAGGAGTATTCTGAACTTATATATATTGGAGATTCCACTTTTTTAATGGACGAATTTCCGAACAAAATAAAATTTGAAAGAAACCCTACGGATAGCCTGATGTATATGGCATTAATCCGGAATGGCACCTTTAAAAAGGAATACACACTTCAAAAACGGGAATAGTGCACAGATGCCTAAAAACCTAGGACTAGGACAATTTTAGGGAAGACAATGCGAAACGCAACCAAAAAGTAAATCTGTTATCTTAGTAGTGTAATCCGATGCATAAACAGATCTATGAAAAGGGTGTATGTATTGCTTTTCTCACTTCTACCCATAATAATCGTAAGCTGTGGGAAAAATGACAATGGTGGCGGTATCCAAAAAGTTGAAGGTTTTGGACAGAACAATCCAGAGGTTCCAGATGCCGTAAGCTATGATTTGAATGCCGATTCGGTAGACGATTTTCAAATTGATTATGGTATGGGGGTCTGGGACGGTATAGATGCAAGTGGACTATTTATTTCAGGTGATTTGAAATCCTTGGATGACAGCACCGTTCTTGTAAGGAACAATGAAGACCTATCGGTCCAAATTCTCTTTAACCGGCCTCAAGACACCATTTGGAGTGCCCCTAAACAGCCTGACAAATGGAATGATGATGGTTCAGTAACCATTGCGGAAATAACACAAGCAGCGGATGGCATTTGGCCGGACGAATGGACCGTGAATAGTGAATTCAATTCCAACCCTTACTACCTCGGAATTCGGGTAAAGGAGAACGAAGACTTTTTGGTCGGGTGGATTAAACTGGAAATCAATAAGACCAATGGCAAAATTAAATTTGAGCAATATCGATTGACCGCTGACGAATATATCGTCATTCCAGAATAAGATGACTACTTTATGTCATTTGCTGAACATCAAAAGTCGTACATCAATAGCTTGGTCCCCTGGAATTTCCAAAGCTTTTAGCGTTAAGTTGCCTCGACCTTTTTTTAGGGCGATAGTCCCTAAATTAATAGGTTTAAAATCTTTGACATAGGATTCCATGCGCGGGGTACGATCATTTTCCATTCCGGTAAGGGGTGGATTATAGGCTTCCATAATTTTGGTCGAAACTTTACTGTTTCCCAGGCTGAGTTCAATGGTGGAACCTGTATTTTCTGCCTCGCAGGTATAATAGAGTGTCACATCAAATTCGCCATCCGACAATACTTCCACATTCCAGGTAATGGAATCTCTTTCACTCTTCCAATTGGTAAAAAAAGTATTGTTGGGGTATCGGTTGCTCCGTTCTATATTTCCATGGGGAATACCATCCCTGGCCGGTATTTGGGTAAATTGGTGGTCTGGACTGCCCAAGGTAAAAGGACGATTGTCCTCTTCTCGAGGCAATTTAGGATGTACCTCGGCCAGCCATTCGCTCTTGGCCTTGATCAAGGTGTCGGCAACCTTTTGATCCCATTTGGAAATATCCGTGGTCTGTCCGGGGTCATTTTCCATATCGTACAATTGATTTTCATTGTCCAAACGATACTTTTGGGAGCGAACACTGGTCTTGCCGCCCCAGTGGTTGTAGATTAACCGAGGTTGCCAATCCTTACCGTTTGACCATATTAAAGGCGTTAGATCCTTGCCGTCCAAAGGCCTTTCTGTTTTTGAATGAACTCCGGTCATTTCGGCCAAAGTGGGAAGGATGTCAATAGCTCCGGCAATCTCATTGATTTCTTTTCCGGCAGGCAACGAGTCCTTCCACTGTATGAAGAACGGACTTCGTACTCCACCTTCGTCTACCCAACCCTTCTTACCGCGCATACCTCCGTTCCATCGGAATCCATTGGGACCGTTATCCGTCATGTAGATAATTATGGTGTTTTTTTCCAAATCCAGTTCTTGAAGTTTTTGCGTAATCCTACCTACATTATAATCTATATTCTCCACCATGGCCAGGGCCGCCTTGGTAAAATTCAGGTCCTCGGCTTCTTCGCCGTGATAAGTCAGTGCCAAGTCTTTGTTTTCAAATCGATCCCAATAGGCATCTGGTACTTGCATAGGACTATGTGGTGTATTGTAAGGTAGGTATAGGAAAAAGGATTTGGTCTGATGTTTTGTGATAAACTCCAATCCCTTATTGGTCAGGTCGTCCACTAAAAAGCCTTCCCCTTTGGTAATTTCACCATTGCGTTCCAACATGGGGCTAAAGTAGTTGCCCCAATGCCCCGAGGTAAATCCATAGTAATCATCAAATCCACGGGAATTGGGATGGTAAGGCGGTTGCATACCATTATGCCATTTGCCGTAAGCGGCGGTGGCATAACCATAGCCTTTTAGGATTTCTGCCAAAGTGGTCTCCCCTAAATTCATACGCTCGCCACCGGCAGAGGTATCGAATACCCCTAACCTTGGAAAATAACGCCCAGTTAGCAATTCGGCACGAGTAGGGGAGCAGACAGGTTGTACATAGAAGTTTTTAAATGAAACCCCATTTTTGGCAAGCGCATCGATATGAGGGGTAGAGAGATTGGTATTACCATTGCTGCTTAAGTCACCCCAACCTTGGTCATCGGCTATGATTAGGACAATGTTCGGTTTTTTGGAATTGGCTATGGGCGCGGATTCTTTATGATCCGTTTTGCAACCAACGGCCATAAACAAGATTACCGCACAAAGAAATATTGACTTTTTAAACATAATCATATTTTAACATCAGGGATAGATAATTCAAAACCATTATCGGCTATTACGTGCTTGAACCAAAGGGCCGAGTTTTTAGGGGTCCGCTCCAAAGTAGTATAATCCACATAGTGGATACCAAAACGTTTGGAGTAGCCGTGTGCCCATTCAAAATTGTCCATAAAAGACCATACGAAATAGCCTTTTAGGTTCACTCCTTTTTGCAGCGCCTTATGGCAAGCGGCCAGATAACCCTCAATATATTCCTTGCGAACGGTATCTTTTACTTCCCCATTTTCCAATTTGTCATCCAAGGCGCATCCATTTTCTGTGATGTATAAGGGAGGGTTTCCATAACGATTGCTGACCCATTCTATTAATTTGCGGCAACCCCAAGGCAGGATGGCCCATTTCATGGTGGTCATTTCCCATTTTGGATCAGCGGTGAGTTGCACATATTGATCTTCAAAAATGCCGCCGTTTCCATAAACTTCATTTTGAACATCTGCATCTGGATCCACATCGGATGCATATAGGCCCGTGTAGTGATTTAACCCAAAAAAATCCGAGGATCCTTTTATTAAAGCGATATCCTCCTTGGTAAACTTTGGAAGCCTATCACCGACCCGATCTTTCATTACCTGAGGGTAATCCCCAAAATATATAGGGTCCGCAAACCATCCGAGAAAAAATTCCAAGGACCGTTGGGCGGCATCCTTATCCGCTTCGGAATTAGTAAGCGGTTCTCGCCAATCACAGTTATTGGTTATTCCGATTTGCCCCTTTTGAGCGGTCTGATATTTTCCCCTATATAATTGCACGGCCTTTCCATGGGCACGGAGCAATTGATGGGCCACTTGGTAGGGTTCGTCCTTGGACTTTCGGCCCGGAGCAAAAATACCTTCACCATGCCCCAATATGGCCACGACCCAGGGTTCATTCAGTGTAATCCAATTTTTTACCCGGTCGCCGAAATGCCCAAAACAAATTCCGGCATATTGGGCGAAGGAGTCCGCAATTTCTGGATTGAGCCAACCGTCCTTTTCTGTCTGTAGCGCTAGGGGCAGATCCCAATGGTACAAGGTAATCCAAGGCGTTATATTGTGCTTTAGCAATTCATCAATAAGATTGTTATAAAAGGCTATGCCCTTAGGGTTTATATCGCCTTGCCCATCTGGCTGTATCCTGCTCCAAGATATCGAAAACCGGTAGGCCTTGAGCCCTAAATCCGCCATGAGTCGTACATCCTCCTTGTATTTATTGTAATGATCGCACGCAACATCAGCGGTATCGCCCTTGTGGGTTCTACCCGGGATATGGGAATGTGCATCCCAGATGCTCCAGGAACGGCCATCTTGAGCGGCACCTCCTTCTATTTGATGGCTCGAGGTCGCGGAGCCCCAGACAAAGTCCTTTGGAAATTTTAGCATGTTTTTTTCAATTCTGTTCCGTTGATTAGATTATAAAAGTCATTAAAAATGCCCGAAATAACTAATGGTATTCCGACATTTTCAAGTATGAAAATGATGGGATGCGTCATTAGGGAATTTAAAAATATACCTATATTGAACAGCGATACATCAAACCATAACCGATGCGATACCCAAAATGGCCAAGAATATTTGGCTTGGTCCTAGTCTTGTTTTTTTGCCTAAATTCCTGTAGTGAAAGGAAGACTGCAAAGAACTATACCATAGAAGGTAATTTTAAAAAATGGCAGCCGGTTACAATAACTTTTGACGGGCCACAGGTTTCCGAGAAGGATAGCATCAATCCTTTTTTGAATTATAGCCTTATTACACGTTTTATTCATGAAAGGGACACCATTCCCGTTCATGGTTTTTTTGCTGCGGATGGCAAAGCTGCCCATACTGGAGCTGCTTCCGGCAACAAATGGCAGGTAAAATTTTCACCTTCGGACTCCGGTACGTGGACTTTTGAATCCCAAATGCTTCATGGAAAGGGAATAGCGATTAAGGCAGATGGAACAACAAATACCCTTTGGAAAACGAAAGGAACATTTGAAATTACCCCGGTGGATTCCTTGGCATCTGGATTTTATAAAACAGGTCGCTTGCAATATACAGGAGAGCACTATTTAAGGGAAGGTGAAACAGGCAGGGCCTTTTTGAAAAATGGGGTAGGTAGTCCCGAAAACTTTTTGGCATATCACGAGTTCGATGGAACATTTGACAATGGCGGTGCCGCCACACCAACTTTGAATAATGGTTTACATGAATATCCGACCCATAGGGACGATTGGAAAGAGGGCGACCCCACTTGGGGTAACGGAAAAGGGAAGGCCATTATCGGGGCATTGAATTATATGGCTTCCAAGGGAATGAACAGTTTGTATTTTTTGGTGATGAACGAACATGGAGACGGTAACGATGTATGGCCCTGGATAGCTCCTGACGAACAGATACAATACGATGTGAGTAAGTTGGCCCAATGGGAAAAGGTCTTTACCCATATGGATGGATTGGGCATTGCCATGAACGTTTTTACTCAGGAAACGGAAAACGACACTATCTTGAACAAGGGAGAACTAGGTCTGGAACGCAAACTCTTTTACAAGGAATTGGTTGCTCGTTTCGGACATCATCTTGGCGTAGTCTGGAACTTAGGGGAAGAGACCAACCGGACGAGCAAGCAACTAAAGAGCTATGCCTCCTACATTCGCAATCTGGATCCGTATGACCATCCCATAGCGGTACATAACCATGTTCGGGTAACAGGTAAACGAATGGAAGGCCGTCCCTTGGACCCTATTAAGGAGACCTTGACTCCCTTGTTAGGATACAAGGATTTTGAGATTCCCTCTTTACAGATGTTCGATACTACCGAGGTACATCAAGAAGTAAAAAAGTGGAGGGATTTATCGGTAAAAAAGAACAGGCCGTGGGTGGTGTATTTGGATAAGATTGGGCATTGGGATATTGGGGTAACCACGGATACGGCAGCTAACAATAATTATGCTCAGGTAATGAGGACCAGTCTTTGGGGAACATTGATGGCAGGAGGTGCCGGAACCTCTTGGTATTTCGGTGGATTGGACACGCCTAATAACGATATGGCCGCAGAGAATTTTAGGACGCGTGATACATGGTGGGGAATCAGCAGCAATGCGAAAAAGTTTTTTCAAGACCATCTTCCTTTTTGGGAAATGAAGGGTCATGATGAGTTATTGAGCAATCCCAAAGCTTATTGCCTCGCCAAAAAAGACGAAATTTATGTGGTGTATCTGCCCAAGGGCGAGACAACGGAACTGACCATTGGAGATGGTGCCTTTACCATCGCTTTTTACGACCCCAAGGAAGGAGGGAAATTATATGATAAACAGAATGATGGCTGGAAGATTACCAAACCCAACAGTGTGGAGTTATCCTCATATAATGGCCAAAGTAATAAGGATTGGGTAATTGTAATTGCGCGTAAATAAAAAATACGAAATGAGGAATTTTGTAGGCCTAGTTTTGGAATTTGGGGAGTATAAGGATATCTCACTTTTGATGTTGGTGGGATTATTTTTTCTCATCTCATGTAAAGAGGAAAAAAAGAAAGACCTTGTTATGGTTTTTCCAAAAGACAAATGGGAGGAAAAAAGTCCGGAAGCACTGGGAATTGATAGTAAAAAGCTTCAGGAAGCTTTGGATTATTTAGCTTCCGAATCTGGGGAAGATGGCTTGGAAGAAGTATTCATAGCCAGAAAAGGGTATGTCATTTACCAAGGGGACAGTATTTATAAAAAACATAATATCTATTCTTCGAGTAAGTCCTTTACCAGCACTGTACTTGGAATTTTGACCGATCAGGGTGTTCTCTCCGAGGATACCTATGCCAAGGAAATAGACACCGCTATGGCTGAATTGTATCCCAAGGTACAGCTCAAACATTTTTCGAGCATGACTTCCGGTTACAGTGGGAAAGGTTCCACACGTTGGAATGAAGTGAGCGAGGATTGGTCTTGGACACCTTATGCCATTGATACCCCTCTCTTTGCCCCTGGAACCGAATATGCCTATTGGGATGAGGCACAGATGATGTTCGGACGTTTGCTCACCATGCACACGGGCAAGACCTTGAAGTCCATTTTTGATGAAAACATCGGGAAGGCAATCGGTATTGGTGAATACCAATGGAATCCGGAACAGGAAGTAAATGGCGTGGAAATCAATAATGGTTGTACCAATGTTATGATCAATGCGGAGCAGCTGGCACGTTTTGGTCATTTTTATTTGAACGAGGGCAATTGGGATGGAACACAATTATTATCCAAGGAATGGGTTGCAAAAGCGACCCAAAACCAGGTTTTTACGGATAAAGTGGCGGATACGGATAGAAACAATGTGGATGGACGGGGCTGCTATGGTTACAATTGGTGGGTAAACGGAATGATGCCTACCGGAAAATACCACATGCCCGATGCCCCAAAATCATTATATTACGCCAGTGGGCTCCACAACAATATGTGTTTTGTAATTCCCGAATGGGATATGGTCTTTGTCCGTAGGGGAGAGGATGGAAATCCCGTAAAGGGAAAACCATTTGTTTACAACGAATTCTTTAAAAGAATGGCCTTGGCGTTTAAAAAATAGTTTCAGGTTTTAGGTTCAAGGTTGTCCATGTGCATTTCGTGGATAGCATGTTTTTTTGTTAAATATGATAGTCTGATTTTTGATGAAGTACTTTCAATATGTGGCTTGTTTTATTCTGCTGGTTATTGCCTGTAGGGAAAACCCATCCCAAAATAGAGAAGCTAAGGAATCCATGAAGCACAAGGTAAATAGGGTAGATACCATTATCCCTGAACTTTCCTTGCCCGAAAAAGTCTTTCGCTCCTTTGAAGGTCTGGCCGATACTACTTTTGTTCGTCTAGCCGATTTTAGTGATGGTTTTGCCTATGACCTCCGGTATGCAACGACCAATAACTTTCTAAAGGAGAAGGTATACGACTGTGCGGAATGTTACACCCGTGTAAAAACAGCAAAGGCCCTATTAGCAGCAAATGCCGATTTTAAAACCAAGGAGGTTAGAATCAAATTCTTCGACTGTTATCGACCCAATTCCGTACAGTACAAGATGTGGGAAATTGTTCCCAATCCGCAGTATGTTGCCGATCCCAAAAAAGGATCGATTCACAATAAAGGTGGGGCAGTGGACATTACTTTGGAAACCTTGGATGGAGAAGAATTGGATATGGGAACTGACTTTGATTTCTTTGGTAAAAAGGCCTATCATGATAATACCGATTTGCCTCAGGAAATTTTGGACAATCGCAAGTTGTTGAAAGAAACCATGGAAAAACATGGCTTTTGGTCCATTAGGACCGAGTGGTGGCATTATAATCTGGGAGTAGCATCAAATGATAAGGTAGCTAACTTCAAATGGCCATGTGATGAGTAAAAATTTTGTTTTTGGGATTCTCGTTTGTGTGGCTGGTATAATTTGTACTTCCTGCAAGGATAACAAGGCAGAAAGTGAAATACCTCCCCATACTGATAACCCCAATGTACTTTTCATCGCTATCGATGACCTTAACGATTGGGTAGGTTGCCTAAAGGGACATCCGCAGGTAAGGACCCCTAACATAGATCGATTGGCATCCCGGGGCGTATTGTTTACCAATGCACATACCCAAAGCCCCATCTGCAATCCGTCGCGGACCAGTATACTTACGGGGTATAGGCCATCTACTACTGGAGTTTACGGTCTTTCGCCCTCAATTAGGGATGTCCCGGAATTAAAGGACATTGTGACCTTGCCGCAATACTTTTCCAAAAATGGGTATACTACCTTTTCTGCCGGAAAAATTTTTCATGGCGGATATGGCAGAAGGGATACCGATACTGAATTCGATAGTCTGGGTCCTGGTTCTAGGGTAAAGACCAAACCACCCTCAAAAATAATTGGAACTACTCCCGGAGGCAACAATCCGTTAATGGATTGGGGCAAGTTTCCTTTGAAGGCCGAGGAGACTTCGGATTGGGAGGTAGCTAGTTGGGCCGTAGATGTTTTGAATGGCCAACCGAAGTCGCCCTATTTTTTATCCGTTGGTTTTTTCCTGCCCCATGTCCCTTTATACTCCCCAGAGGAATGGTACGATCTATATCCCAAGGAAAACCTACAGCTTCCTCCCATTTTGGAGAACGATAGGGAGGATACCCCTCGGTCCTCCTGGTATAACCATTGGGACGTGCCTGAACCACGATTAAAATGGACCCTTGAAAATGGACAACATAAGAATTTGGTACAAGCCTATCTGGCTGCTATTAGCTTTGTCGATAGCCAAGTAGGAAAGGTACTGGATGCACTTGAAGCCAATGGACAGTCCAAGAATACGATTGTAGTACTCTGGTCCGATCATGGATACCACTTGGGAGAAAAGGAAATTACGGGTAAGAATACCCTGTGGGAACGTTCTACAAGGGTACCTTTGATTTTTGCTGGTCCTAATATCGTGGAAGGTGGAACCTATGATTTTCCGGTGGAACTTTTGGATGTTTATCCCACATTGAACGACTTGTGCGGACTTCCTCAAAAAACAGACTTGGAGGGCCATAGTTTGTTGCCTCAATTCGGGAATCCTAACACGCATAGACCTTGGCCGGCCATTACTACCAATAATTGGAACAACCATACCATACGAACTAAAGATTGGCGGTATATTCGTTATGCCGACGGCAGTGAGGAGTTATATGATATGAAGAAGGATCCCAATGAATGGAATAATTTGATTTCTGATGCCCAATTTAGGCCCATTGCGGACAACCTTGGCAAATGGCTGCCAAAAGTCAATACCCCTCCGCATGTAGGCAATTACTTAAGAATTTTGGAATATAGGGATGGACAACCTTTTTGGCAAGGAAACAAGATTCTACCGGAAGACCCTATCCCTGGAATATGAAAAACATTTAGATTATGAGAACACTCTTTTTCGCATCCCTTTTATTTTTAACACAATTTTCCATGGAGATGAAAGCACAGGACACCATTATTCCATTATGGCCCGAGGACAAGATTCCCAATCGGATAGAGACCGATGAAAAGGAAATTCATAAACGTAATGGTATTTTAAGGATAAGTAAGGTACAGGAGCCCACCATTGAAGTGTATTTACCTGCCCAAAGTAATGCTACGGGACAGGCCATGCTTATTTTTCCCGGAGGGGGCTATCATATTTTGGCGTATGATTGGGAAGGAACGGATATTGCTAAATTTTTGAATGGAAAAGGTATTGCCGGTATTGTGGTCAAATACCGCTTGCCAACTTCAAAATCGGTTACGGAAAAACATAATGTTCCCTTGATAGATGGGCAACGGGCCATACGTTTGGTGCGAAGTAAGGCCAAAGAGTTTAATATAGACCCTGATAAAATTGGGATTATGGGCTTTTCCGCTGGAGGACATGCCGCCTCTACCTTAGGCACTCATTTTAATGAAAAAGTGTATGAAGGACAAGATACCGTGGATGCTTTCAGTGCCAGACCGGATTTTATGGCCCTAATCTATCCCGTGATTACGTTTACTCAAGTCGAAAAACATTCCGGTTCCCAGAAGGCCTTACTTGGCGAAAATCCCGATTCCGAATTGGAAAGACATTTTTCCAATGAATTACAGGTAACTTCTGAAACACCTAGAACGCTTTTGATTCACGCTATGGATGACACAGGGGTTCCGGTAGAGAATAGCTTGCTCTTTTTCAAGGCATTGAAGGATAAGGGTGTGTCGGCTACTTTACATGTCTATCCGGAAGGAGGACATGGTTTCTCCCTAGCTAGGAAGGATCCCCATTTAAGGGGATGGACGGAGCGTCTGTTCGAGTGGATGGAAACTAGAGATTAACCTCCCTATTCCTCGGTTCCCGAAACATCGGTCTTGTAATGATAGACTTGTTTAAGGTTTTTGTAATCCTTCACCAAAGCTAGGGATGCATTGGAGATATTGGTAAAGGAGAGGTTTAGGTATTCCAGATTTGAAAGATCGGTCAACTTGCGGATCCCATCATCCGTTATGGGGTTTTGGTCTAAACGCAACCGTATAAGATTGGGTAAAGTGTTGATAATGGTCAGTGACTCATCTGTAATACCACTATTTTTCAAGTCCAGATGTACGATATGTGATTTCGCTTTTGTAAGTTTCTCAAGCTGATTCATGGAAATCTTTTGCCCAATTTTGGCGGACACCTCCAGATAGTTTAGATTTTCGGACAAGGAGGCCAGGTTGAACCCGGATGCTCTTAAATCGTCCACAACGGATGGATTTATGGGGTCTATGGGATTGTTGAGTATGGTATTGTACTTGCCAATTTTCAAGTATTTCTCCAATTTGTCCCGTATTTCCCCACTGGCGCTCAAGTCGGCCAAGGTGGCGTTCGTTTTTGCCCCGGAATCTATCCACCATTCCATAAAACCTATCTGTTCCTTGGACAAGGGCGCTTTTCCCTCTGGAGGCATAAAATCCTCATGATCATGGGGCAAGGTAATTCGCTTAAAAAGTTCACTCTCCGCACTATTTCCAGGAATTATGGCATCACCGGATTCCCCACCTTTCATTACACTTTCAAAAGATGTCAATAAGAGGTCTCCCTTTATTTTATCGTTATTGTGGCAAGTTATGCAGCGGGCGTCCAAAATAGGGGTGATGATATCCTCGAAAACCAGGGCGGAATCGATATGTGTAATTTCCTTGTGGACGCGATTGATCTTGGGCGGAAATCCGGCCATTTTGCGCACTGGATTCGGGGCGTATTGAAAGAGATAGGAAGAACCGTGCGTAAGGTTACCGCCCAGATGCCCGGTATACAAAAGCAGCAACAGCAATACAACAAAACCGATCCTTTGTACAAGCGGTCGAATCTTGGCCTTCTTTCTATAGGCCAACAGGGCGAATGCGAGAATCGCCAGGGCAATACCTCCCCACTGATGCAGGAATACGGTGTCCGTATTATAACCGCCTTCCAAAGACAACATATACCCCATTACACAGGCCATGGCGGCACTAAGGGCACCAAGCCATAAGGTAAGATCCAAGAGGTGGTAGGCACCTTTGAACGTTTCAAACTTAGAGGATATCCCAAGGATAACCGCAAGAATCAAAAAGCCAATGGGCAAATGCACTACCAAAGGATGGAACCTGCCAATAAAAAGTACAAAATCACTAACCTGATTTTCCAAACGCTACATTTTTAGTAAGTGGGATGTTCGGGATATGTCTTGATTTCATTCTATGCCAGGATGTCCTTTACCACATGGCCATGTACATCGGTCAATCGGTACCGACGCCCCTGATGTTTAAAGGTCAATCGCTCATGATCTATTCCCATTTGATGTAAAAGTGTTGCCTGAAAATCATGTACATGCACAGGGTTTCGGGTAATGTTATAACTAAAATCGTCCGTTTCCCCGTAGGTGATGCCCGGCTTTATTCCCCCACCGGCCATCCAAATGGTAAAACACCTGGGATGGTGATCGCGCCCGTAATTGGTATCTGTTAGGGTACCTTGACTGAAGTTGGTGCGTCCGAACTCGCCTCCCCAAATGACAAGGGTATCATCCAAGAGTCCTCGTCTTTTTAAATCGGTCACCAAAGCGGCAGAGGCCCGGTCTGTATCCTTGCACTGCAAGGTAATGTTTCTGGGCAGATCGGTGTGTTGATCCCATCCCATGTGATAGAGCTGTACGAATTTAACGTCCCGTTCCGCCATTCTACGGGCCAAAAGGCAGTTGGCCGCATAGGTACCGGGTTTTCTGGCATCTTCCCCGTACAGTTCAAAAATTTCGTCCGGTTCACTGGAAAGGTCGGTAACCTCGGGTACCGAGGTCTGCATTTTATAGGCCATTTCATATTGGGATATCCGGGATCGGATTTCCGGATCTCCGAAATCGTCCAGGCGCATATCGTTCATTTGGGCCAATACATCCAGTACCTGTCTTCTTGAAGCGGCACTTACCCCTTCCGGGTTTTGCAAATACAGTACACGATCCTTACCGGACCGGAATTGCACCCCCTGATGCTGGGAGGCCAGGAAACCATTGCCCCAAAGCCTTGAATATATGGGCTGTGGACGTTGCGAACCACGGGAGAGCAGTACGCTGAACATAGGCAGGTTTTCGTTCATACTGCCCAAGCCATAACTGAGCCAAGATCCAATACTGGGCCTTCCGGCCTGCTGAGATCCCGTTTGAAAAAAGGTGATGGCCGGATCGTGGTTTATGGCCTCGGTATGCATCGATTTAATAAAGCACAGTTCATCCGCCACTTTGGCCGTATGGGGCATAAGATCGCTCACCCAGGCACCGCTTTGGCCATGTTGTTTAAAACTAAATAGGGAAGGGGCCAGGGGAAAGGAGGATTGTCCTGAGGTCATCCCGGTGAGTCGTTGGCCTTGGCGTACGGATTCCGGGAGATTCTGCCCACGCATTTTCTTGAGCAAAGGTTTGTAATCAAAAAGTTCTATCTGGGAGGGGCCTCCGCTCTGAAACAAGTAGATGACCCTTTTGGCCTTTGGCGCAAAATGGGTTACGGGCAATGATTTGGTTGCCGATCCGGTAAGGGTCTCTTCTTTTGAGGGAGCACTACACCCCAATAAGGAACCTAGTGCCATTCCGCCGATGCCCAAACTGGTCTTTGACAAAAAGTGCCTCCTATTCATCATATGGAGATGCTCTGAATACGGATTTTTCATACAATTAGGTATTATAAATAAAAACGGGACTTAGGCATGTTTGGCCTCATCCAGATTAAATATGGCACTTACCACAACGGTCAGGGCCGCCAATTGGTTTTTGTCCAAGGTGGTATCTGCCTTTGACCGACCAATGCTGATAATTTTAGAGTCGTTTCCTTCTTCTGTGATAAACCGCTCCAATTCACTATGGTAAACCTGGGAAAGCAGCGCAATTTCTTTTTCGGAAGGGGTTCTGGAGATAATGCTCTCGAAGGCCAGGCCGATCCGCTCCTCCAGTACCTGGGACATTTTGATTACTTTCTGCGCAAGGACACGGGATGCCTCGGTATATTGTGGATCGTTCAACAATACCAAGGATTGCAGCGGGGTGCTGGTCGCTTGCCGTTTAACGGTGCACATGGCCCGTTCCGAAGCATCAAAAGTAAGCATTGAGGGTACGGGAATGGTTCGTTTCCAATAGGTGTATATACTTCTTCGGTATAAATCCTTCCCTTTACTTTGGCGATACTTGTTTTCGCCGATCTGATTGGCCAAATCTTTCCAGATTCCAGGGGGTTGATATGGCTTTACCCACTTCCCGCCAATTTTGTAGTTCAACAGTCCACTGGATACAAGGGCTTGATCCCGCATCATTTCGGCCGTTAGTTTTTTATAGGGCCCCCGAGCCAAAAGAATGTTCTCGGGATCCATGCTGTAGGTCTTCTTCATCTTAGAAGACTGTCGATATGTGGCCGTCATAACAAGCTGTTTCAACAGCCTTTTCACATCCCATTCGTGGTTCATAAAATCCAGGGCCAGCCAATTCAGCAGGGCCGGATGGGAGGGCAGCGCCCCTTGATTTCCGAAATCCTCAGGGGTACGCACCAACCCCTTACCAAAAATGGTCTGCCACATCCTATTTACAATGACCCTGGCAGTCAAAGGGTTTTGAGGGTTGAACAGCCATTGGGAGAGCCCCAATCTATTTTGGGGCAACTCCTTGGAAAAGGCAAGGATGGCCTGTGGGGTGCCGCGTTGCACTGTATCTAATTTGGCATCATACACTCCGCGATCCAAGATATAGGCAGGTCTTATGCTATCCATCTCCTCCATAATCATCACTTGGGGAATGGTGGTGTCCTTACCCTTAAGATCGGATAAGTTTTCCTTGAGAGCCATCCATGCTATGTTTTCCCTGTTGCGGTGCAGGGTGTAGGCCCATTCTGGTTCAAAACTGGGCCGGGAACCGAATAGGTACTGTACTTCTAAAGGATTTACTTCCTTCCCGTAGAGGACAACCTCGTCAATGGCACCTGTGAGACCTCCGTAACCGCTTCTATCGATTGCCCTGGCCATCCAATGGCCTATAGTAGGTTGGTTGCCCACCAAAATACTTTTTCCCTCCAATTGATCCGCAGCTATTGTAGTAGATCGTGGTTGCCCGTTTACATATAGTTTTACGCCGGAGGCCCGGCCAGAGCCATCATAAGTGGCAAAAACATGTGTCCATTTGTGATTGGGAATTTTTACCTTGGTTTTCACGGCTATATGATGGTCCCTGGAGTGTACGAGTTCCATACGCAAGGTATTGTCCTTATCCAGATAAATGCCATACCCTCCTTGATATTGCTCCCCGTTGCGCCTGGAGATAATACCGGATTTTAACTTTGGGTTTTCCGCGGAATTGATCCAGGCCCCCAGGGAAAATTCAGTGTTGTGCTCAAAATCGCCAATGTCCCCAATGACCAGGGCATTGGCGCCATTAAAGGCCAGGGCTTTTTCATATTTTCCCTCAACTACCAAGGGGTAGGGGATGTGTGCATCCAGCTTGTCGTTTAGGGTACCGGAAAGGGTTCCGGTAATTTCGTCTTTCATCGATCCCGATTCCTGGAAATCCATTTTATAGTGCGATGCCAGCTTTTCCTTTTTTAAGGACTCCCAATCCAAAGCGAAAAACCATTCCTTTAGGGCTTGCTCCCCGATCTCGTGAGCGAAGTGGGCCTGTGCTCCTTCCAGTTGGGCCACCATTTTTTGGATATCGCTAATCTCTTTTTCCAGTAATTTGTTTTCGTACTTTATGGAGGGTGTGGGGGCCAAGTCAAAATAGCCGATTCTTCCCCTTTCATTTACATTGTTGAAAAAAGCGAACATTTCATAGAATTCCTTTTGGGACAGCGGATCGTATTTGTGGTCATGGCATCGTGCGCATTGCAGTGTAAGCCCTATAAAAGCGGTTCCAAAGGTTTGCACACGATCTGCAACATACTCAGCAAGATATTCCTCCTCAATGATACCGCCCTCCTGGGAAATGGCGTGATTCCTATTAAAACCAGTGGCCAGTTTTTGCTCAAAAGTGGGATTGGGCAATAAATCTCCTGCTAATTGCCAGGTCACAAAATCATCATAGGGCAAATTCTGGTTATGGGCCTGTACCACCCAATCGCGCCAGGGCCACATGGTTCTTGGCTTATCGTCTTGGTAACCATGGGAATCGGCATATCGTGCCACATCCAGCCATTCACTGGCCATCCGTTCTCCGTAATGCGGAGAGTTCAGTATTCTATCGACCAGTTTTTCATAGGCATTTGGGGATTTATCTTGGACAAAGGCATTGATCTCTTCCAGGGTGGGCGGGAGACCCAAGAGGTCAAAGCTTAGTCTGCGGATCAACTCCTCCTTTGTAGCTTCCGGGGACTGGTCTAATCCCATTTGCTCTAATTTGTCAAGAATAAAGTGATCAATAGGATTAATGGCCCGGGTCGTTTCCCCTATTTCGGGCACCTTCACCTCGGCAAGTGGGGTAAAGGCCCAATGTGGTTTGTATTCGGCCCCTTGGCTGATCCATTTTTCCAATACTTCGATTTCGTAAGGCGTAAGGCTTATATTGAATTCCGTAGGAGGCATTTTCAGTTCCGGATCTGGGGATATAATACGCTGATACGCCTCACTATTATCCAAATCACCCGGTACAATGGGATGACCTCCAGATTCCAACAAGGTGGTAAAAGCACCTTCCTCCGTGTCCAATCGTAAATTGGCCTTTTGGTTGGCCTTATCGGGCCCATGGCACGCAAAACATTTGTCCGAAAGAATAGGTTTTACATGATAATTGAAATCTACGACTTCCGGAACCGTATTTTCCGCAAGTAGCCCTCCTTTTTGTTTGGTTTTACCACATCCAATGAGAAATAGCACCGTCAGGGATACCCTGCATGCATTTTTTGATACCAAGGCAATCCTTAGGCTCTTTAAAAATTGATGTATCATAGAAACAACATTCAACAAAAAAGGGAAACAAAAACTAAGATAACAAAATCCAAAAAAATAGGGCTAACGACCTAAATCGGTTTAAACAAACCCATTGGTACAACTATACTGGGTTAGGGGTTAAGATAATGGATACTATGGTTTTTAGCTAACTTTTTCGACGAATATGAGGTGAATGGGCGTAAAGGCTTCATATGCTGGGATGGGTGTTTAACTAACGGTTATTTTCTTCCTCTCCTATTCAGCGAGTTTAACCACCCGATGTACCATCCTGTTCTTGGGATGTCCGGATTGGGTTTTATTAACCGAGAACTGCCTTTACTCAAGCGGCTGGGCGGAGTGTCTTTTTAGATGGATTGAAAACCTGAACTAATTTTTTAATAAGAAGGGGTGTATTTCTGTCCAACTTTGCTAAGTTTGCAAACCTGTTATCGAAACGATGGTCCATTCATTAAGGGCCAGTGCAGAGATATCGGATATGGTGTAAAACAAGCTAAGACCGACACGCGATAGGTTCTTTTGCTAAAATGTCCATCGGACATTATATTTACACTGAGTACGGGATGTAGCGCAGCCCGGTAGCGCACACGCCTGGGGGGCGTGGGGTCGCAGGTTCAAATCCTGTCATCCCGACGAACCACTTTTCAAGTGGTATCAAAGCACTGTTAATCTTATGATTTTCAGTGTTTTGTGTTTTTAAGCATATCAAACAAAACCATCTGAAACCATATAAAATGTGTCCTATACGGGAACAGTTTGGTACTGTAATTGTTGTAACTTTAAGTAGCTTTTAAAAGTGATTTGGCTTTCGTCTTTACCGACCTTAATTATTAACTTAAAGACGTATAACACGCACAACAACAGTAGATTATCAGTGCTATTCTTTACTCGAAAACACAGAAAAATTTCAGAAAATGTCATCCTTTATGTTCGCATTATTTCTAATGGAACCGTGAAGGAAATGAGTTTAAATCGGGATATTCCCTATGCGCTTTGGGGCAACAATAAGAAGAGAGGAAGGGGATATTCTCAAAATATCCAATCGCTCAATAAATACCTTGACCAAGTCTATACCAAAATTCATGAGTGCCATAGACAACTGTTGTATGAAAATCAATTAGTTACCGCCTCCGCCATACGCTCCAAATATTTAGGTGATAATGAGGATGGTAAAACGCTATTGGAACTTGTCCGTTATCATAATACTACGATGCATACTTCTCTAAAAAAGGGAACAATGAAAAATTATGGAATTACGGAACGGAGTCTAAAACTGTTCTTAAAACCGGAATATGGTGTAAATGATATCAAACTGAAAAAATTGAGTTACCGTTTCATTGTTGATTTTGAACAATATTTAAGGAGGTACAAACCTACCATTAGAACTAAGTGTTCTAACAACGGGGCGATGAAGCACATGGAACGACTTAAAAAGATGTAAAGGTTAGCTGTTCGTTTGGAGTGGTTGGATAAAGACCCCTTTGACAATTACAAACTAAAGTTCAAAAAAACCAAACGCCAATTTCTGACGGAACGGGAAATAAGGCCCATTGAAGATACTTCGTTTAATACTCCAAGTTACGAGAAAATCAAAGACCTTTTCACTTTTGCCTGCTACACTGGTCTCTCCTACGTTGATGTTCACGGCTTAAGAGCTGGTCATCTAGCAAAGGGCATTGATGGCAATGATTGGTTGTACACCAAGCGAACCAAAACTGACGAACCTCTAAAAATTCCGTTGTTGCCGAAGGCCAAGGAAATTATCGACAAGTACAAAGAAGCCCTTGAGGTCATAACTGATCAAAGGTTGTTGCCTACTTACACCAATCATATGATCAATTGTATCTTAAAAGATATTTCCAAAACATGCGGGATTCATAAAAAATTTGACATTTCATATAGCGAGACACACCTTCGCTACAGCTATTACACTTTCCAACGATGTACCTATTGAAACCGTCTCTAAACTCTTAGACCATACCAAACTTTCCACTACTCAAGTTTATGCCAAAGTGGTTGCAAAGAAAGTAGGTGAGGATATGCAGAATTCGATGGATGTAATGAAGTCAAAAAGAAAAAAGCCAACTGATGTTAGAGTGATTCCTTAAACTGTTTTCTCTACATAAATGAATTGGGTCTTTATTTCCAAATTCGATAATTCAATCTCTACAAGGGAACGATACTGATTATAATAAGAATGAATTACTACCCAGCAGCAAGCTAGGATTTTAGAAACTGTGTGGAGATTAAATAATTTCAAACTTTTTCAATTTATCATTTCAAATGTCTTTATGGCTTGCTATTCATTGCTCTAAATACTCTTTTGAACAATTTGGCTGCACCCTTTAAAAAAAGCCAAGCAATGCAGATACCCCATTATAGGATATGACACAAGAAAAAATAAAAGCAAGTACCAGCCCAATATTGATTACCAAGCTGGTCTTGTGCCCTTTCATAAGTTTTCCGTTGTTGATCAAGAACATGATTCCCACAATCACTAACGGAAGTACAAAAACATTGAAAATCTGTGAAAAAATCTGTATCTCGACAGGGTTTGATCCAAACACTGGAACAATCAAGGCAAATAAGCAGGCAAAGGCAGTGATAATCTTAAATTGTCTCGAACTTGTATCTAATTCTCCAGATTGGTAGTCAGCAATTAAAATGGGGACAATCAATAGAATGGGGAAAATTGATGAAAGCCCGGCACTTAGGGTTCCAAAAAAGAAAAGGGTCAAGGCAAATTTACCAGCAACTGGTTCCAAAGTATTTACCATGTCCAAGACTTTAATTACGGGTTTTCCATCATAAAAGAGGGCTCCCGTAGCAACAGCCATTATAGCGGCACTTATGACAAATACCAGAATTGCAGCAATAATGGCATCCTTTTTTTGTGTTTTTAGATTATTTATTGTCCAACCTTTACCCTTTACGAAAAGCGGACGCGACAAAAAGGTAGCCGCCGCCATCGTTGTGCCCACGAATGCGGCAACCAACATCTTGCCGCCTTTTACTTCGGGAATACTCGGGACAAGTCCTTTTAACACATCAGATGGTAGTGGATATACCATAAAAAGGGATATCATAAAAGAAAGCCCCATGATAGTTACAAAAATGACAAGGATCTTTTCAAAAAAGGTGTATTTGCCTACCAGAAGCAGCGCATAAAAAATGGCGGTTACCACTACAGCAATACCTATCACCGTTTCATATTTGTACTGAACGATCTGCGGAAAATAAATGGCAAATATCTCATAGATGATATTGGCAGAAATACCCATGATTCCCATCAACGAATTCCACTGGCCGAAAGCAATTCCTATGATAATCAGAATCGCCATGGCCTTGCCCCATTTCAAGTGATTTTTAAATGCAAATAAGGCTGTTTCCCCCGTAATCAATGTATAATTTCCGTAAACATATATGAGAATACCTGAAAAGAAACAGCTCAACAACAGTACCCACAACAGCTGCATTCCGTAGGTGCTACCGGCAACAATCATAGAAGTTACGCTGCCCGTACCAATCGTATAGCCGATGGCGAATATCCCAGGGCCGAAGGCCAAGATAATTGCAATCAGCTTTTTTAGGAAGGATTTTTTTTCAAGTTGCCGGTTATTCACAAATCAGTTTCTTACTTTATTGATGGTGCCTAGTGTATTTCTCACCAGATTTTCCAAGTTTTCAAAATCTTTGTTTGCCAAGATGTCTTTGCTTATCAGCTTTGACCCCATACCTACACAGGTCACACCAGCTTCAAACCAAGCCCTCAAATTCGCTTCCTCGGTGTTGACCCCGCCAGTAGGCATGATGCTCGTCCATGGTTGTGGCCCCCTGATTGCTTTGACAAAGTCTGGCCCATATGTTGAGCCTGAAAACAACTTGATAATCTCGCAACCTAGTTCTTCGGCCTTATTGATTTCTGTCAATGAACCGCATCCGGGAGACCAAAGTACTTTTCTGCGATTGCAGACTATGGCGATGTCTTCTCGCAGAGACGGGGTAACGATAAAATTTGCCCCCATTTGCAGGTACATTGAGGCACCTCCGGCATCGGTGATGGATCCCACTCCCATTATCATGCCTGGAAGTTCTTTCAGCCCATATTTGTTCAGCTCGGAAAAAACCTCAAAGGCAAAATCGCCCCTTGCGGTAAATTCCATCAACCGTGCACCGCCATCATAACAGGCCTTGAGTACCTTTTTTCCCAATTCCACATCGGGATGATAAAACAAAGGTACCATTCCGGTTTCCTTCATTGCGGTTGCCACTTCTATTCTTGAGAATTGTGCCATAATATACTATGCCTCAGTTAGAATTTTATCAAAATCGTATTTTTCGGGGTTCTTTAGGTATGTGCTTGCACCATCATAGTCGGATTCACTCAAATAGTTCAAATTTTGGAAACAGAGTCGGGCAAATTCCGAATTGATATTCACCAGTCGCGGAACTATTTTGCCCTGCTCATCCTGTAAATCATTCAAAAAAAGCGGTGTCACTTCACCTCGCGAGTTTGCAGTTACAATACATCCGCTAAGCCTATCATCAAAAAGCTTCTTTACCCCCAAGCCCAATAAAGTACATAGGGTCAAATCAAAACCAATCGGTCTACAACAGCGGAGCTCATATCCCAACTCCACTGGTCGGCTCTTAATCTTAATACCCAGTTCCTTTAAACGGGCCTGGACAAGTACATTAAAAATGTGTGACTTGCTTACATTACCTAATTCAGGATGACCATGTTCATCATAAGTAAAGTTGATACCACAATTCTTTATTTCAGAGTCAGGTAAAATATGGAACACTCCTTCGCTAATTAGAGCAACTCCATAATGAATATTCTCTATCTTTCTTTTGACCATGGATGAAATCACCAAACGGACCACTTTATCGAAGGTAATATCGGTCTTATCAAACATCTCAGGAATGACCATCATCGGAAAATGGCAGCTTGTGGCAATGCCAAAGGCCAAATGGCCCGCCGATCGGCCCATGGTTGACATGACAAACCAATTATTGCTGGTTCTGGCGTCTTCATAGGTGGTGTTCCCGATACGGACCCCCTCGTCCTTCGCGGAGTGAAAACCAAAAGTGGGATTTCTATCAGGAAGTGGTAAATCGTTGTCAATTGTTTTGGGAACGTGAATATTGGAAATCACGATGCCTTCCTTGCGAAGAAAATCCGTAATCCTGTTGGCCGTAGAGGCGGTATCATCGCCACCAATACTGACCAACAGTTTTACGTTGTTGTTAAAAAAAAGGTTAGTGTTTAGCTTTTCGTTCTTTGGCTTGAAACGGCTCATAATCAAGGTCGAACCGCCCCGACTGAAAATACGGTCAGCGTGAGGGAAATCGAATTCCTTGATTGAAGGGTTTTCAGAAAATATCCCTTTAAAGCCTTCATGAAGACCTAGTACGCGATAACCGTCTTTCAGAAAAATCTTTGCAACCGTACTGATAACAGCATTGATACCAGGGGCAGGGCCACCACCACAAATGATCAATATGGACTTTTTTGAAGTCATTTATTTATCTAGTTACCCTACCTGATGCATCACCACCCATCAATTTCTCCACTTCTGAAACCGTTGCCAAATTAGCATCTCCTTTAATCGTATGTTTCAAGCAGGATGCGGCTACCGCAAAGTTCAATGCATTCTGATCATCATCAGGATATTTTAGCAATCCATAAATTAATCCTCCCATAAAAGAATCGCCTCCGCCTACACGGTCGACTATATGGGTAATTTGATATTCTGGGGACTTATACATGGTCTTTCCGTCATAAAGCACCCCAGCCCACGTATTGTGGGATGCGGATAATGAACCCCGTAGTGTTGTGATTACTTTTTTAGCCCTTGGAAAACGTTTCATCATCTGTTTGCAGACCGATAGAAAAGCCTCGGCCTTAACATGCTCACCTTGGGTAGTAATATCCAATCCCTCGGGCTTTATTCCGAAGTGTTTCTCGGCATCTTCCTCATTGCCCAAAACAACATCACAATAGGCAGTCAGTTCAGACATAATTTCTTCCCGTTTGCCGTCATCACAGTATTTCCAGAGCTTGGCACGATAATTCAGATCTGTTGAAATGGTAACTCCCATATCACTGGCAATTTTTACCGCTTCCAAACAGGCATCTGCAGCTCCTTGAGAGATTGCAGGTGTTATTCCTGTCCAATGGAACCATCGCACACCATCAAATACCGATTTCCAATCCACCATACCAGCTTCAATTTCGGCCATTGCAGAATGTGCTCGATCATAGACTACTTTGCTACCACGACTTACGGCACCTGCTTCCAAAAAATAAATACCAAGCCTATCGCCACCGTAAATTATCTTATCAGTACCGACTCCTCTTTTGCGCATCTCCATCAGAGCACAATGGCCAATATCGTTGTCAGGCAGCCTGGTGACAAAATCCACAGGCACATCATAGTTGGCCAAAGAAACCGCTACATTGGACTCACCTCCGCCATAAACGACATCAAAACTGTTTGCCTGTGAAAACCTTAAAAATCCTTCAGGAGCCAGTCGAAGCATTATCTCTCCAAAAGTGACTACTTTTTTCATTTATAGTAGATATTGTACAACAAACTTTTATGTTTTAAATCCCCAAACCTTGACCTCCGGTAATTTGGATGGTTTCCGCTGTTAAAAAAGAAGCATCACCGCTCGCCAAGAACGAAACAACGGATGCTACATCTTCAGGTTGTCCCAATCGTCCCAACAAAATGTTATTTTTCCATGAAGCGAATACCTCGGGCTTGGTCGATTTGATTTGTGCATGGAAAGGCGTATCGATTGTACCCGGCGAGACTGCATTGACCCTGATTCCATATTCGGCCAGATCTTTGGCCAATGCCCTGGTAATGGCATGAACTCCTGCTTTTGAGGTACCGTAGATTCCAGCACCTGGCCCTCCTGCGTTCCATCCTGCAATCGAGGTATAGTTGATAATAGTTGCATTCTCCCCTTTTTTAAGAAAAGGTATCGCCGCTCTGGAAGCGAAAAACACCGAATCTAGGTTTAAAGCCATTACGAATCGATAAAAATCCGTGGTCATTTCTTCAAATCGAGACCTGCCGCCAAGTCCACCTGCATTGTTTACAAGTACGTCAATCCTCCCATACTTTTCACCGATTGATTTAATATTTGAGGTAACTGCCTCGTCGCTAGTAACGTCAAAGCCATAATATTCGGCAGTAGTACCCTCAGCGGTGAGCTCTTCTACTCGCTTGGCACCCGCTTCATCTTCGATGCCATTTAGAACTACGTTATATCCGTCTCGCCCTAATCTTTTGGCTACTGCGAAGCCTATGCCCCCTGTTGCGCCGGTTATTACTGCTACTCTTCCTTTATTGCTCATGCCATTCTAATTTTATAATTTATTCTTGTTTTTCATTTTTTATCAACCCTAGGGTTTTAATGGTTCTATTTTAGGGCATAATATCCATATACTGGCCATAGTTATTATAGCCAACGCTGCTCCGATAATAAATGCCGGTGTATAATTGCCCCCTGATGTAAGCCAAGGAACCAATGCTGTTAGGCCAAATGCTCCTAACTTGGCGGCCATACCTGCAAATCCTGAAAGTGTGCCGACTGTTTTTCCGCCGAACAGATCACTGGGCAAGGTCTGCACATTGCCGATCGCGGTTTGGAAACCGAATAATATGACTGCCATTAGAAGCACAGCGGTTACCGGTCCTCCCGGATTTGCCATTGCGATTAAAGTAGGTAACATGATTAAACATCCGAGTGTGATTACAAACTTGCGCGTTTTGTTCACCGACCAACCTGCTTTTATACGGTTTTGTGCCAAAAGCCCTCCAAACCAAGCTCCGATCATGGCACCGACATAAGGTACCCAAGCATAGAACCCAATTGCTTTTACATCCATTCCGTAAACCTCATTAAGGTAAATGGGTATCCAAAAGATAAACAACCACCAAATTGGGTCAAGGGCAGCAGACGCAATGATTACGCCCCAACTTTCTTTATGCCTTAGCATCTTACCGGTTTCAGGGTTGTAACCGTCATCAAATTCCCCATCTTTGTCCAAATCTTGGTTTTTCTGTCCGGTCAAGATGTATTCACGCTCTTCTTTGGTGATCCAAGGGTGTCTTTTAGGGGGGGATTTTACCAAAATCCACCATGGAATAAGCCATAATAAGCCCGTTACACCAACCAATATGAAAATCCATTGCCAGTTGAAATGAACAGACAATAATCCGATGGTGGGAAAGGCGATGATTCCCCCAACGGCCGCACCTGAATTGAAAAGACCTTGCGCAAATGCCCTTTCCTTCGTAGGAAACCATTCTGCATTTCCCTTTGCCGCTCCGGGCCAGTTTCCGGCTTCCGCAACACCTAATATTGCACGGAAAATACTGAGACTTACAACTCCCTTTGCAAAAGCATGCAGCGCAGTTGCAATTGACCAAAAACCAATCGACAATGCAAACCCGATCCGAGTTCCAAGCTTGTCGAAAATCTTTCCAAATATGGCTTGGCCAAAGGCATAGGCAAATATGAATATTGTTGAGATAATCGCATAGATTCCCTTTCGCTCATCAGCGGTCTTATCGGGATACAAATTCTCGGCAATATCGGGCCAAAGTACAGGTAGCGCCTGACGATCAATGTAATTGATTACGGTGGCCAGAGCAATCAGACCTATGACCCACCATCTTAATCCTTTGATTTTCATATCATTTTATTTTAGGCATAGTAATCCTGCGACAAGTACCTCCTAAACTTGCCCGACTTACTTGTTTTCTAGCTAAAAAATTCTGGAAGTCATTTGACGACGGTTTCAATGCCATCGCATTCTCTATAAGATTTAAGTATTGGTTCCCTTCTATTTTTTTGCTGTATTTCTATTGTGTTGAAAAGATAAAAGCGTGCAATTTTATCTTTTCGTTTTTTTAATCTTTTATGTCGTAACAGTACTGATACAACATTTTAAAATGGACCTTCATTTTTTCTTTGGCCAATTGCGAATCCTGTGCCTTGATCGCCTCATAGATTTCTCTGTGTTCTTGAATACCCCTAAAGGCCATTTTTTTATCGCAAACATGATATTTCTCGAAATTGGTGATTATCTCCGGCGTTATAATTAACATAAACGTATTCATGGTGCTATTGCCACTTGCTTTGGCTATCGCCAAATGAAAAAGCAAATCTTCTTGTACGGCATCCTCTCCATTCATAACTTTTTCGCTATATGCCATTAAGGCATCGTGCATCTGCTTCAAATCTTCTTTTGTTCTTCTAAGTGCCGCAAGCCTAGCGGTCTTAAGCTCCATCAAAATCCTTGTCTCGACCAAGGATTTGAAATCAGGTTCTTCGAGCCTTAAAATATCCTCGATCATACCATTCATAGCCACTTGCCCGATATCTGCGATGAAAGTGCCACTTTGCGGTTTGGACTTTAATATGCCATAGAATTCCAATTTTTGGATGGCTTCCCTTAGATTGCTTCTACTTACCTCGAATCTTTCTGCCAGCATTCGTTCCGAAGGTAGTTTATCACCAGGTTCTAAGTTTTTATAATTTATCAAATCCCGAATCTTGGATATTATTCCATTCTGGATTTCTTGATTTTCGTTTTTTGTGAGGATTTCTAATTTCATATGCTGTTTAATATCTGTCACTATTAATTGGTTAACCAGATTGGTTTGTTAAAACTAAGAAAAATACTGAATTAAAAAAAGTATTATAGACTTTAAAAACCATAGCGAATACAGGGTTTTTCAAGGATTTGGAAAACCTGCCGGCCCAAAGAATCAGGCCGGCAAATTCTTCAAAAAAACTAACTCAAACAACCTAATTAAAAAAACTAACAATTTTCAATATCCTGGGTTTTGGGTGATCACTCCACCACTCGCCAGAACTTCTGAGTTTGGAATTGGAAACACGTGATAATTCGGATTAATCGTTTCGCCCATTTCAGCATCGACGGTACCTGTTCTTACCAAATCGAACCATCTATGGCCTTCAAAGGCCAATTCCAATCTTCTTTCATCAGCAATGGCCTGTCTTACCAAGGCTTGCGTATTAATGATTGCGGGATCCAAGACAATCAAACCTGCTCTGGTTCTAATATCATCCAAAAGACCCAAAACCTCCGTCGATGAAGAACCTGTTTCGTTCAGTGCTTCGGCGTACATTAAAATAACGTCGGATAAGCGCAGTTCTATCCAATCCTGTTCTAGACCTCCGGTATATTTATTTCCTGTGCTTGTCGCCTCATCGATCGTCAATGCCCTTCTTAGGTCTCCACCTATTAGTGTATCATTGGCAACAGCATCAAAAGCGGCCACCAAGTCAGGGTCGAGTGGTGTAAGCGATTTTGTGTCACCTCCACTGAACCACCCTGGAAATTCCGTTCCTGCGGTATAGACATCGGGCACTGTGGATGATACTTGTGTCGCGTAAATAACCTCTGAATTACCATCGGCGACAACATTGGCAAAGTCGGTTTCCAAACTAATACCTGCGGCGGCGGCTCCATTTATAACAGCTGCAAGTTCAGTTGCCGCATTACCATAATCGCCCAGATACATGTGAATCTTTCCGAGTAATCCTCTTGCAGCGATTTGGGTCGCGCGTCCACTACCTAGTCCAGAATTATCCAGCCCAGATATTGCGGCTTGCAGGTCCGGAATAATTATATCACTATAAACGCTAGCTGCTGGTTGTCTCACCAAAATAGACGTATCGGATACGTCTGGTGCGGGTGATAGATTCACGGTTACATCACCAAAAACCATCACGAGCTTGAAATAAGACAGGCCTCTTACAAATCGAGCCTCAGCTACTTCGGTAGCATCCTCTGAATTATCTATTACGTTATTTGCGCTTAGGATTGCCTTGTACAAATTAATATAGAACGGTCGAAAAAATTGCTCTACCAAATCCCCACCTGCCAAATCTTCATTGAATCTGTCAAATGCAGGATAGGGTTCTTCATCCATCAGCATATTATCGGCCCTGAAGTCACCCATAATCGCCAATGGCGTTGGTGTACCGGTCTGATAGTGATATGCCGCATTCAAAGCACCAGCATAATCTGTCAAAGAACTAGATTCTAACTGTTTGGGTGGAAATTGATCCAAATCATTGTCACATGCCATCATCAATAACATTGGTACCAATACGATATATGTAATCTTCATTTTTTTCATTATTTCGTAATTAAAAATTAACATTCAAACCTAGTGTAAAGCTTCTTACGATCGGGCTTGCACCTTCTTGGTACCCGTAGGTCGTCGGGCCGAGATAGCCAGAATTCGTGGTCTCCACACCTTCGGGATTAAATGAGGTATAGTTATCTCCGAATAAATACAACAGATTCGTGCCTGCAGCAAATACTCTCAAGGAGCTTAAACCTATCTTACTGGTCAAATCCGAGTTAAGTGTATATCCTATTGTCAGGTTTCTCAAGGCTAAATAAGAAGCATCCTGAATTCCTGAACCATGGGCGTTTCTAGTCTGCTCATAAAATTGACCAGTGGCATCGGCAATACCATCGCCATTAGCATCAAAACTATCACGTAGCCTACCACCAAATTGCGATTTCCAGTAAATGGGATCGATATTGTAAACTTCTGCCCCTTCAGATCCTTGAAACTGTAAGGACAAATCGAAATTCCTATAATTTAAGTTGCTCGACAGTCCCCAATAAAAATCAGGAGTAGCAGAACCTAGCTTGACATAATCGCCTTCGTAGGTAATTTCACCGTCACCATTTTGATCCACTACGTACCATTCCGAGCTACCGAATCCAATGTTTCTAGATGGATCGGCGATATGTATGGTTTCAACTTCTCCTGTTACTGCATACCCCCACATTTCGCCAAGTTCTCCACCGACATAATTTCTAAACTCAGGTCCTCTACCACTAGGTCCACCGTAAACTACCCGAGGTAGTTCATCCAAATCACCCAAGCTGGTGATTTCTTGGTTAACGGTAGATAAGTTTGCTCCAAGGCTCCAAGAAAAATCTTCCGCTTGTACAATACTGGCATTCAGTTCGAATTCCAAACCGGAACTTGTTATATTACCTCGATTCAGTACGACGGAAGGTACACCGAACACCTCAGAAACACTTTGGTTAATTAACATATCCTCTATATCGGACGTATAGTAATCTACCCCTATTCGTAGACGATTATTAAAAAATCCCAAATCTGTACCATAGTTGGTTTCTGTATTCGTCTGCCATGTCAGATCAGGGTTTGCTACATTATTGGGTATGAGAAATCCAGTTCCGGTAGCGGTTGGCGCCGCACTCAACAAGCTCAACGCGTCGTATGACCCTAAGAAAGAAGTGGTGCCCAAAGAACCTGTACTGAACCTCAATTTAAATTGGCTCAAGAAATCGTTGTCTTTTAAGAAAGATTCATTGTGAATGTTCCAACCTACTGAAAGTGCCGGAAAAGTTGCGAACCGATTATTGGCTCCGAATCGAGAGTCACCGTCTCTTCTAATCGATGCAGTTATCAAATAACGGCCGTCAAACGCATACTGAATTCTTCCAAAAACACTTCTTCTTGACCTTGTCTCATCGATTTCTGTTGAAATCACATCTGCCGGGTCGAATAGGCCATAATTTTGAGGAAGACCAATAGGGACATTTGTTCCAACAGAACTAATTCCCCTTATATAGGTATTCTGCATTTCAAAGCCCGCCACGGCGGCTATATCATGCTTACCTATAACCTTGGCAAAATTCAAAGTGGATTCACTTAACCAAGAAGATGTTCTGATATTGGAAATATCCAGGTCGGATTGATTGCTCCGTTCACGAGCATCTGCCAAAGTACCCTGATAATAGTAGTCCTCGACATCCCTAAAATCTCCACCCAGAACTGTTTTTACGTTCAAGCCATCTAAGATTTCGTATTGCAGGTACGAGCTTACATTGCCAAAATATGTCCTTTGATACCTGCGCGCATTGTCAAACTTTGCCGCTGGACCTGCATCCCCTGATCCACCGATACCATTTTGAGCTCTACCATAATGCCATTCATGTGCAATATCTCCAGGTACTAAATCATTGATACTTGAAGTAATATTACCGGTTCCCCTATAACCATTATCAAATGGGTCTGCAAAAGCACTTGGAATGTTTGCACCACCCGTTGCATCGAACAATGCCTGTCTTTGAGCGTCTAGAGATTGAACGAAATCAATTGATGCCTGTGTATGGTAAATGGGGTGAATACTATACGACCTTAAGAGATCCCTCATGTCATGAGGTACAATATCTTGATGACCTCGAAATCCATTGAAACTCAATCCTGCTTCTAATTTCTTGCCCAATTTGGCATCGAGGTTTAAACGTGCATTTATTCTTTCAAAACCTTGCCCCCTTACAATACCTTCTGTGTTCAGATAACCCAAGGAACCAAAGGCTCGCACATTTTCGCTACCTCCACTTACACTAATGTCATGGCTTTGCGTAGAACCGCCTTGGAACAGCCAATCTTCCATACTTACGACATCGGGCGCATTTCTAAGGGCGTTTTGTCTGTATGCGAATAATTGCGGATCAACTTCGGAAAGGTCGTAAGCGCTGGTTTCCAATTCGTTGGCCCACTCTACAGGAGTCTTAAGCATTTCAATATCATCTACATATTTCCGTGAGAAGCTGGTGTAGGCATTGTAACTAAAATTCGCCTTACCTGACCTACCTTTTTTAGTGGTCACCAAGATCACCCCGTTTGCACCCCGAGAACCGTAAATGGCAGCCGAGGCGGCATCTTTCAAAACTTCCAAACTTTGAATGTCATTCGGATTCACCGTTGCCAGACTTCCTGAGATTGGATACCCGTCCACAACAATTAACGGATTTGAGTCACCCGAAAGCGATGAGGCCGCCCTAACTTGAATTTTCGGATCTGCACCAGGTTCACCACTTTGGTTTTGAATCAAAACACCGGGTAATTTACCTGCTAGTGCATCATCAACACGAGGTGCTTGAATGGCCGCTACCTCGGCACCCCCTACTTTGGCAACAGAACCTGTAATATTCGCTCTTTTTTGAGTACCATAACCTACCACTACTACTTCTTCAAGTTGGCTTGCATCCTCAGCCAGGGTAACATTTATTACACTCTGCCCATTGACCGCAATTTCTTGGGTAGCGTAGCCGATATAACTAATTGATAAAATAGCTGAGCCATCCACATTGTCCAATGAATAATTACCATCGAAATCGGTTTGTGTACCATTTGTAGTTCCTTGGACCACAACGCTTGCACCTGGTAACGGCCCGCTGGAATCAGTAACCGTACCCGTTACCGTCTGAGCCGATATCGCAGAGAGGCAAATCAATGCCCCAAACAACAACAGCTTTTTTAATAGCGTAATTTTCATAAAATTTAAATTTTAGTTAAAATAAGTTAGTCAATATTTGTTTTTTGCATTTAACATATTTTATGCACGTTAAATGGAATTCACCAAAGACACCTATTCTAAAATTTCAAATGTTTGTTGTAGTTTTGAAGAATATGATATCTACGGTATCATGTAAGTATTACTTCCCTTCACAATGAAGTAATCGTTTTTGAAAAGGATGGGCGTGCACCCATCCTTTTTTTATACTTCTTTATTATTTCATACGCTTGTACTTTGATTAGTTTAAGTTGAGTTAAATTGGTTTTCCATACTGGTTAACCAATTTGGTTTACCAAATATATGTTATTGTTTCGTTAAAAAAAAATTTATTTTGAATTTTATGACTTGGTTTTTTGAGGATTCGTCAGAATGACGTTTAACAGAATGGTAAATTCTTAATTATGTCCATTCCTTAGGAACGAGCAAATTCCATAAATATCGATATCCTAGCCCGCTAGCAAAGGGGTTTTTGGAAAGCCTTATCTGCGAAACTAATTGACAAATGTTGACTTAAATACTGTATTGTTTGCGAAATTTATTACATCTGCAGACCTACATATTATATACCCCGCCATTGATATCCAGTGTAGCACCGGTAATAAAGCCATCATATTCTGACGCGAGATATAAAACTGCACGCGCCACATCGTCCGCGTTACCCGCTCGTTGGATGGGAATACTGGCCGTGGTTGCGTCGGCAGACTCTTTTGTGGTATGCGTGTCGTGAAATGAAGTACCAAGAATGAGGCCTGGTGCAACGGCGTTGACCCTTATACCTTGCCCTCCCAATTCCGAAGAAAGAGCCCTTGTAAATGTTAGGATGGCTCCTTTACTGGTAGCATACGCCAAGGATCCATGATGACCTCCTTTGCGCCCGGCGAGCGATGCCAAATTAACGATACTACTGCTTTCATTTTTTGATAGGTGGGGAGCAGCCGCACGGGTCACAAACATCATGGAAGTGAGGTTGATATCCATTACCTTATGCCAAAAATCAGCCTCCATTTCACTTAATAGGTTACGTGCGACAAGTGAACCAGCGTTATTAATGAGCACGTTTAAACTACCAAACGCTTCTACCGTCTTTTCAACCAGTGCATTTGCATTGGCCTCTTTCGTTAAGTCCCCAGATATGGCTATCGCTTTTTGTCCTTTGCCAATTGCGTATTCGACCAATTGGTTAGCGGTCTCGGCACTGGAAAAATAATGGATAGCGACATTGGCCCCACTATCAATGAAATGTCGAGTGATTGATTCTCCTATTCCTTGAGCACCTGCGGTGATGAGGACGCTTTTTCCGTTTATTTTGTTTTTCATAATCTTTATTTAATTTTGGAAATGATAATCTTGCGCCTCTTTATTATGACTTATCCCCAAAATAAGATACTTCTCCGCCACTTAAAAAATCCTCTCTTACGGGGCTAAATGTGTCAATCAACTCCCCTTCTTCCAAACAAACTGCACTGTGCAATAAATTAGGCTCAATATAAACGCCATCCCCTGCTTCAACAATTTGCCTTTCTCCATCAATTTCGAATTCAAATTTACCTGACACACAATAGGTAGCTTGTGTGTGAAAGTGTTGATGTGGCGAACCTAATGCATCTTTTTCAAATTTTACCCGTACCATCATAATTTGGTTATCGTAACCTAAGAACTTTCTTGATACACCCCCACCAAGCTCTTCCCATTCCACATCTTTTGCGATAACGTACTTCTCACTAGATCGTTTCATAATTTTTGTCTGATTTGAAATAATAGGAACCGAATAAATCATGGTTCTTGTTGTTAATTTTTAATTTATATCGGGTGATGTACCCGAACCGACTGTTGCTTCTCTAAACCACACTTCTGTATAGCAGCCATTTTCGTATTGTTTGGCAATATCACCCCCATAGGTTTCTGCCCCTGCGTTCCAAACCCTATTTGTTTCAGGGCCTTTACCGTTAGTTTGGTTATAGACTCCTTGTTTGAAATACCCTCGCTCCCCTTTGTAGGCCGTGGGTCTTTCCGTACCATCCCGTCCTATTGGCACAAATAATTTGTTTACCTGTTCAGGCAGGTCCGATTTATTTACATATTCGGACGCAACGAGATTTTTCGTAAATGTCTTTGTTTTGTGACTATCACTTTTAAAAGTGAGGTACATGATGCCATCATATACGTTTATTTCATAACTGAATTCTTCACCTAGTTCAATTCCGTCCACAGGTTCGGCAGGTACCTCATCTTTTCTCGTACTTGTAACGGACATATCATACCCCCATACCGCGGTCGAGAAATCCCATCGACCGGAATTATCATCACCGGCGGTATTAATTTCATAATTCCAGAATACAGATCCTTTATCATGTCCTGGAAATTTCTTGTAAAATATTTTGAGCGGCTCATTTTCATGACCTTCACCACTATGAATTTGCCCTATCACCACCGAGTAAGAGGCGGGGACCCTTGCATCTCCAGAAACGGAAACTTGCATTACTTTGCAGGTGCCTGTTAGTTTCCCTCCTTGTTCAGGTGTCCACTCTCGTTTTTCGTGCAGCTCGGTTCGTGTATTGCTCGAGTTTTTAGATGTGACACCGGAATTTGGTGTTTTGTAGACTACCCATCGCCGAGTACCATCGATTACGGTGTAGAAAAATTCCTCGTGTTCGTAGTCGATAAGATTTTCTACAGTAGTCCCATTTCCCAACAATATTTTAAATTTATCCATAAAAGGAATTACCTGGCTTGGGTAAACTGGTTTTGAACTTAGCCCATCATTGGCCTCAAAATATCCAGCATTTGATATGGCATCATCGCTAATCTCAATGCTCGCCGATTTAAACCATACCTCAGCATAGTTTCCATCTGAATATTGTTTTTGAATGTCACCACCATGGGTTTCTGCACCAGAACACCAGACTTTGTTTATTTTGGGGTCTTTTCCGTTCGTTTGGTTATAAGTTCCTAACTTAAAAAAGAGCCCCTCATCGGCATACGCATTTTTGCGCTCCACGCCATCCTGAGCAATCGGAAAGAACAAATTTTGGGTTTGTTCCGGTATAGCTGAGCGTTCCACATATTCGGAAGCGATAAGGTTTTTGGTAAATATTTTGGTCTCATGCCCTGCGCTCGTAAATGTCAGGTACATCATTCCATCTTTAACTTCCACCTCATAGCTGAACTCCTCACCTAGGGCAACCCCATCTTCCGGTTCTGGGGGATAGGTGTTTTCATCAGCACCAACAACAGAAAAATCATAGCCCCAAACCGGATGGGAATAATCCCATCTTTTTGAGTTATCATCACCTACAGTATTGATTTCATAATGCCAAAACACGGAACCTTTAGTATGCCCGGGAAATTTTTTATAAAAAATCTTAAGTGGTTCGTTCTCATGACCATCGGCACTATGAATCTGACCGACGACGACCGAGTATGTTGCCGCCACCCGTGCATCGCCTGTGGTCGACACATTCATCACCTTCAGGGTGGCGTTCATTTTATTATGGGTCATGGGCGACCATTTTTTCAATTGGGCCAGTTCGGTTCTTGTATTGTTGGAAGTACCATGGGTACTCCCGGCATTTGGTGTTTTAAAAACTACCCAATCTCCATTGTCATCACTCGCTGTATAAAAGAAATCCTTGTTCTCAAAGTTAGTTGCCGATCCAACATTTGAACCGTCACCTAAAATCAAATTCCAGTGTTGGAAAAAAGGAATCACATCGTTTGCCTTAATTCCTGTTTCAGCTTTGTGAGAACCACTTTTTTGGTTTTTACAGGCTGCAACCAGTAAAAGAAAGCTGCAAAATAAAAAGGAAAATAATTTGTTCATTTTAAATTGGTTTACCAGATTGGTTCACCAAAAATACATATATTTGCAACACTTGCAAATTTTTAAGGCAAAAACATGGAATAATCTGAAAATCCAAATCAAAATGGAAAAAGATATAGAATACCTTTCGAGGAGAGATTTTTCAAGGCTCTCAGCAACGGCACTGGGAGTCATTCCACTTATGAGTTTAGGCAACATTCTTAATTATACGCCCAAGGCATCTACTACCAATGACATCGAAGTACATTTATTTTCGAAGCACCTACAATTTCTGAATTACAATGATATGTCGGAAGCCGCTGCCAATCTGGGTTTTGAGGGATTGGATTTGACGGTACGTCCCGAGGGGCACGTCTTACCTGAAAGGGCAACGGATGACCTGCCACATGCAGTCGCTGCCATGAAATGCTTTGGATTACAATCTAGGATAATCACAACCAACATAACCGATACCAGGCATTCTGAAAGTAAGAATGTACTGAAAATTGCCCGTAACCTAGGAATTACCCACTATCGCGCGGGTTGGTTGAAATATAGCCACGATAAAGATTTTTCCGAGCAAATAGAAGAGCATTCAAAGGTTTTTGGCTCGTTAGAAAATATTAGCGAAGAACTTGGTTTGCATGGTGGGTATCAAAATCATGTAGGCAGTACTCTGGGATTACCGATTTCGTATATCTACCAACTTCTAAAAATGACCACTACCAAATACATGGGTAGTCAATATGATATACGACATGCCATGGTGATAGATGGTGATAATTGGGAAATTGGTTTCGAACAGGTACGACCGTATATCAATAGTATCGTGATTAAAGATTTTAAATGGGGAATTAAAAATGGTAAAAAAGTCCCTGTCAACACCCCTCTTGGTGAAGGTGTGGTAAACTTTAACCGCTACTTTTCCCTTCTAAAAAAGTATAAAATCAATGTGCCCGTTTCGCTACACTTGGAATATGATTTGGGTGGAGCAGAACAGGGAGCACCAAAAATTACCATGGATAAAAAAGAAGTCTTCGGACAGATAAAAAAAGATCTGACATTTCTAAAGGAAACTTGGAAAAGGGCAGAACCATAATAGAATATAAAGTGCAAAAAAAAATACCTACAAAAGAAAAACTTAAAAAGGTAAGTACGGCCACCATTGCCACCTGCCTTTTTAAACTGGGGTTGCGAAACCAGTACATTCAAGAAGTTAAACCCCTCGGACTGGTCAAGACAACTATGGTAGGGCAAGCCTATACGCTTAGATACATTCCTGCACGCGAAGACTTAAATCCTATAGAAGTGTTCAGAGACCCTAAGCATTTACAGCGCATTGCTGTTGAAGAATGCCCAAAAGGTTTTGTTCTGGTCATTGACAGTCGAAAAGATGCCAGGGCTGCTTCGGCAGGCTCCATTTTGGTCACAAGACTTTTGAAGCGGGGTGCGGCGGGGATTGTTACTGATGGAGGTTTTCGCGATTCTGCTGAAATCGCTGATCTGGATTTTCCCTCTTTTCATCAAAGACCATCTGCCCCCACTAATCTAACCTTGCACCAAGCTATTACCATTAACGAACCTATTGGGTGTGGTAATGTTGCAGTGTTTCCCGGAGACTTTATTGTTGGTGATGACGATGGGGTAATGGTGATTCCGGTGCATTTGGCTGAGGAAGTTGCAGAAGAATGCATTAAAATGACTTTGTTTGAGGAATTTGTGCTGGAAAAAGTAAATGAGGGACAAACCATAATTGGTCTTTATCCGCCAACAGACCCAAAGACTTTAGAGGATTTTGAGGATTGGTCATCGACGAAAAGTTGAACATTAAGAATGAACCGGTGATAAATAAAACTTAATTAAAATGGCAATATGTAGGCGAAAGTTTATCAAGAACGTTGGGGCAACCGTAATGTTGATACCTTTGGCTACTTCGCCATGGTCCTTTTTTAGTATAGAGGAGTTGAACGAGCCATTAGAGGTGCATCTTTTCTCAAAACACCTGCACTTTATAAATGTAAAGGAAGCGGCACAAATTTCAAAAGAACTTGGATTTTCTGGATTGGATTTAACGGAACGTCCCAAAGGTCATGTGCTACCAGAAAATGTTGAAACCAATTTGCCCAAAGCTATCCCAGATATCAAAGTGGTTGGTTCTTCCTGTGAACGGATAACCTTGCCATTAATGACGTGAATGGACCATACAACAGTGAAATAATTGAGGCCGCTGCCGAACGGGGCGTAAAGTTTTATCGCTGTGATTGGTTTAATTATTTTTAAAATAAGTCGATGCAGGAGTCAATGGCTTTCTATCAACAAAAAATAAAAGAATTAAGTGAAGCCAATAAGCAAAATGATATTATCGGTTGCTATCAAAAATCATACGGGAACTAAAATCGGGGCATCTTATTGGGAAATAGAGCAACTGCTCAAAACCGCAGACCCAGATTGTTTCGGCACGCTATACGATATCCGTCATGTCATGGTGGAAGCCGGAAAGTCATGGAAAAACGGACTTCATTTATTGCACTAATCTATAAAGAACATCGTGATTAAGGATTTCAAATGGGGAAAAATGGATGGTCAGTGGAAAATTGTGAACGTACCAATAGGTGAGGGTATGGTGGATTTTAAAAACTATTTTAAAATTCTAAAGGGTTACGGTCTAAAACCGCCTACATCATTGCACCTTGAATATCCTTTGGGCGGAGTAGAAAAAGGCAGAAAAGAAATCACGATAGACAAAAAAGTAGTCTTTGATGCCATGAAAAAAGATTTGAATGCGATTCAAGAATTTTGGAAAGAAGCTTAAAATAAATGATATGAAACACTTGCCAATACTAATAACCATATTGATTGTACTTGCCAGTTGTGAGCCGAAAAAAACCAATAAGGTTTTGGTCTCAAATGCCGATGAATTAAATGAGGCCATTTCAAATGCTGAATCTGGCACCGAAATTATAATGGCCAACGGTCAATGGGAAGATGTGCAGATTCGTTTCGTAGGCCAAGGAACAGAATACCAGCCCATAACACTTCGAGCCGAAACCCCAGGTGAAGTAATAGTAAAAGGGCGATCAGATTTGAAATTAGGAGGTGAGCATCTTGTAGTAGACGGACTCCATTTTAAGAATGGCGCTTCGCCATCTCAATCTGTTATTCAGTTCTTTATCAATGAAGATACGCTTGCAAACCATAGCCGGGTTACAAACTGCGTGATAAAAGATTTCAATAAACCCCAGAAAAATATGCAAGACCTCTGGGTATTCTTTAAAGGTCGACACAACCAGTTAGACCATTGCTATTTAGCAGGAAAATCAAACAGGGGACCAACCATAAGAGTGGATATCGAGGGGAATCAAAGTATCAAAAACCACCACAAAATCATCAACAATCACTTTGGCCCAAGACCGCCCAAAGGTGGACCGAGTGCCGAAACGATACAGCTTGGTAACAGTAGTACCTCGATATCGCCAAGCAATACCTTGGTGGCCAATAATTTATTTGAAAAGTGTAATGGCGAAGTGGAAATCATTTCGAGCAAAAGCAACTTCAATGAATTTCGAAACAATGTTTTTTATAAAAGCGAGGGATCCTTGGTCACTCGTCATGGAAATTATTGTACAGTTGATGGCAACTATTTTATCGGTGATGAAAATTCACCCCATATTGGTGGCATACGGCTCATAGGCACGGGACACTGGGTGACCAACAACTATTTTTATAACCTACAAGGGGAGATTTTCAGGGCACCCCTGGCTGTAATGAATGGTATTCGGCGGTCTGCCATAAATAGGTACATTCAGGTTACTGATGTGGTAGTGGCCTATAATACTTGGGTCGATTGCAAATCACCTTGGCAATTTGGCGTAGGTTCAAATGTTGATCAGAAAGACGTGCTCCCCCCATCCGAGATTAGGTCAGAAACACCCATACGAACCCTTGTAGCCAACAATGTCATTTATAATTCTGAAGGGGATGAAATTCCAATTGTACGTTACGACTCCATAAATGGGATAACTTTCAAAAATAACGTCATCAACAATCAAGGGATGGACTTTGAAGGCGTAGAAGGCCTTAAACAGATAGATTTCTCCATGAGCAAGTTGGAAGAAAATATTTGGATACCAGCATCAAGCTTTCCAGATATCGAAGTCTATCAGGGGTTCGAGTTCGAACAGATTTCAGAAGATATTTTTGGCAAGCCTAGAACAGAAACCAACTCCATCGGTGCCGTAAATGGGAACAATCCAACACCACCCAATATTATGGACCTGTCTTTGTATGGGCCAGATTGGTTTGACCCGATACCTACTGAAGCAGAACCTAAAATCCATGTTGTGAAGACATCTGAAGAATTGGTTAACGCAGTTACGAATTCCAATGACGGGGATATTATAGAATTGTCCTCAAATCGGTACGAAGTAGATTCATCACTTACAATCGTCAAAAAATTAACCCTGCAATCGGCTGATACGTTACAAAAATCTTTAATTACATATTCTGGAAATGCCGGAACTCCTGCCTTTAAAATGAATCCGAAAGGAGAGCTTACCTTAAAGGCGGTCAAACTTGTAGGTTCGGGCGAAAACTATGCTTTTGCCAGCCTCAAAGAAAACATGAGCAGTCTTTATAATTTGAAAGTAATCGATTCTGAAATATCAGACTTCGAATATGTGCTGAAAGCCTACAAGCACTCGTTCTCAGAGTTTATAATGTTTAAATCCACGATTATAAAAAACTGCACGAACGGATTGAAATTATCCTCAGAAGATGACGACCGTGGCGAATATAATGCCGAAAACCTTTATGTTGTTGACTGTCAATTTGAAAACGTGAACCAAAATGTTATCGATTACTATCGCGGTGGTTATGATGAATCCACTGTTGGGGGCAACTTGATTGTCAAAGGTTCTACATTCAAAAATTGCGGAGCAGACGAAAAGAATAGCATTTTGATAAATACCTACGGCATCATCAATGTTGATATTTCAAACAATACTTTTCAGAACAACAAAGTAAAATTGGTAGCTCGTTTATGGGGTGCCAAGAACAACTCTGAATCCAATAACACCTTGAAAAATTCTGGCCAAATTATAGTAGAACAAAACCTGCCATTAAAATTGATGTATTGATAAACCAATCTTTTCGGTCAAAAAAAATCAAAATGAACTCCATACCTAAAAAAGTAATCACATTTGGCGAAGTGATGATGCGTCTTTCGCCGCCTGGATACGAAAAATTTGCCCAGGCCAACTCATTGGACCTTGTTTACGGAGGTGGTGAGGCCAACGTGGCCATTTCATGTGCCTACCTCGGAATGAAAGCAGCCCACGTGACCCGTTTTCCTGACAATGCCTTGGGAAAAGCCGCTACCCAATTTTTGCGCAAGCACTGGCTAAGTACCGAACATGTCATTTATGGCGATAACATGATTGGTAAGTATTTTCTTGAGAAGGGGGCAGTGCACCGTTCAAGTGAAGTGATATATGAACGGGAAGGTTCCTCTTTTTCGTTGATCAAACCTAAAATGATCGATTGGGAAAATGTACTCAAGGATGCCGATTGGTTTCATTGGACAGGCATAACCCCTGCCATTTCGGAAGGAGCGGCAAAAACCTGTCTCGATGCCGTTAAAACAGCGAAGAAAATGGGCATTAAAGTTTCAGGTGATATAAACTCTCGTGATAATATGTGGAAGTATGGGAAGACCATGCAGGAGGTGATACCGGAGTTGGTGCAAAATTGTGATATAGTGATAACAAGCACTCGTGGAATACGTGAAATGTTTGGCCTTGGCGAATCGGGTGATAAATTCGGGGTTGGTGCCAAGCAGCTAATGGACACCTTTCCAAAAATTCAAAAAGTAGTAGGGAAAACCAGGAAATCATTAAGTGCTTCCCATCAGCAAATTCAAGGTAAGATGTGGAATGGGGAAGAGTATATCAAAACCAAAATGCTGAACATTACCCATGTCATAGATCGGGTTGGCACCGGGGATGCCTTTGCGTCCGGTCTCATCTATGGGTTATTGCATTATGATGATGACCTACAGGCCCTGAACTTTGCCTCAGCGGCTTGTGCTTTAAAACATACGGTTCCTGGGGACGTGAATATGGTTTCCTTGGAAAACGTGATAAGCTTAATGAAAGGGGATACTTCAGGTGCAATCAGAAGGTAGCTTTTCCATGAATCTAAACCGTTTTTGGAATAATTCATTAAAACCAACCTTTTTAGGCACTACAATCTATTTTCAGGACTTTACTATTGATAATATTATTCCCAAGCCTCAGCGGAAATAGAAAAACCCTCTGGGTTTTCTGACCCCCTTGGAGCTGCGAGAAAGCACAAGCGGCGAAGAGGCCGCTTGACCTTTCTTCTCCCTGCGCACAATTTTTTTTACATCCATCCAGATAATCCGGCATCCCATCGATAATCAAATACACCAACAAATCCTTTTTAAGTATCTTGAAATCAATAGTTAGGAGCATTGAAAAAGATAATCGACCATATCGCGGATTGGCTGGTGGCTCTGAACGAAAAGAAGGCCGTGATAATGAAAATCGAAAAAGAAAGTCTGGGCAGGGAAAAGGATTATTTCGATGACCACCCAATAATTTACAAGGATTATCAAAAGTGGGCCAGAAAGCGGGACAGCGTTCCAGATCAAAAGTAGGGCTGCGCCCTATCTGGTTTTTGCCTAACGTTTATCTACCGGAACACTACAAAAACCGGACAGGATCCGAGCGAAAAGTTCAGGGTAAGATTTGGGGTAAGCTCCTTACCAGTAGTATCAACAGAATGAACAATAATCCATACATGTCGATAATAGTCCATAATTTCGACATATATTTGAATTATGTCGATGACTTCAACATAACCATTCCAATGTGTCGAAATCATGTATAATCCTAAGAAACCATATAATGAATTGCCGTTATTGCCTCCCAAAAAGGATTTGGAAGCAAAGAAAATCTTAAAACAAACCATTCAGGCTACTAGGGTCTTGGCGGAGTTAAAAGGGCGAGCAGATGAGATTCCCAATCAATCCAGGCTGGTCAATGCCATTACCCTCCAAGAAGCAAAGGATAGCTCGGAGATTGAGAATATTGTTACTACCCAAGATAGCTTGTTTCAGGCCTTTAGTGCAAAGACCAATACTGTCGATGCTCAAACAAAAGAGGTACTTCGCTATCGACACGCATTGTGGGAAGGTTATAGAAATCTGGACAAAAAGCCTCTTAGCACGAACACCTTTATCTCAATTGTCCAAACAATCAAGGAAACCAATATTGGTATACGAAATACTCCTGGCACCAAAATAACCAGCAATGGCAAAACGATTTATACCCCACCGGAAGGAGAAAAACTGATTCGGGATTTATTGAAAAACTTAGAAGACTTCCTCCATGCGGAGGATGGTCTGGACGATTTGATTCGATTGGCCGTGATGCATTATCAGTTCGAAGCCATACATCCGTTTCCTGATGGAAACGGAAGAACGGGAAGGGTGCTAAATATTTTGTATTTGGTTGAAAAGAATTTAATAGATGCCCCTATATTGTATTTGAGCAAATTCATTATTGAGAACAAAAATGATTACTATAAGAAACTTAAAGCGGTAACCGAAAAAGAAGATTGGGAAGGATGGATTCTTTTCATGCTCAAGGCAATAGAAAAAACCGCAATATACACCTTGGAAAAAATCAATGCCATTGACCATTTGATGGATGAGACTATATCCTATGCAAAAGAGAAGTTGCCAACAAGAGTGTATTCAAAGGAACTTATAGAGCTTCTTTTTGAACAACCCTATTGCAAGGTCAAATTCTTGGTGGATCAGAACATCGCCAAACGGCAAACTGCAGCCGAGTACCTCTACGAACTGGAAAAAATCGGAATTCTCAAACAGGAAAAGGTAGGCATCGAAAATCTGTTCTTGAACGTGAAACTATATGACATCTTAAGAAAATAAAAGTGATGTCAACGAAAATCAGGTTGATTTTTTCGCTTTCTTCGGTATAAGAAAAATACTTAAAATCTACGTTCTTTGGTTACTTCTTCGAAGTTGGTGTCCATAAAGGGATTTCTTTCAGGATTTAAACGTTTAACTAACTGAAAATAAAATACTTGACAGAATTGAATGAGTTCCGTCATCCCGACTTAACAAGAAGTGATTTGTAACAACAAATCACTTCTTTGTTTTCACAAAGGAAATAGCAACCTACTCTCTCTCTTTTCAACGCCGAGTAAAAGTTGCATACCGTGTATTGGACAATACTTGCAATATACCTCCGGTTTGTATGCCTATCCAAAGCAAAGGCCCAGAACAGATTTCAACGGAAAACCACTATCAATGATCTACCCTTAATTGTTTGAATGTAAACCGTATAGACGTTGCAGAAGGTCAAATCTTCCATGTTTTTTTGTATATTTAATACTTGCCTGCACTTTAACAATCAATTTTCATATATAAAAAAATGGTTATACTAGTCCCTTTTTTAGTAAAACTCGGTATTACCGTAGTTGTAGCAACAATCATTGCCATAATCCATGATCTGGTGGTGGATTGGATCGAGGTTAGAAACGTTGAGATTACAACGAATCCCAGCACCCTGGCGGGTAATATGCAATCATGGGATATACGAGTAAAAATGGAATTAAAGGATGAAAGTTGGTTTTGGGGCAATTGGTTTGGACCCAGACGAATTATGTCGTGGAGAATTGTTGTTGAACCGGATAGTGCGGCTGTAAACAATGGATGGGTTCAGCCAAGAAATTTTGTCAAACAAGGCGGGCCCAAGGAATTTGCTTATATAGATCAAAAATTTTCGCATACCTGGGATCCACCGATTGGGCTACATGGTTCGACGGTCAAGGTATATATACGAAATAAGGAAATCATCAATCAGCGCTTTACTTTCGTCCGAACAAATTAATTAAGAACTTGTTTTGTACTGATTTGGTCCAATCCGGTTTAAGTTAAAACCCATGGATACTTATTCAATGAACTAAGAATCGTTTTTTTATGTCTAAATAACCAGTTTTAGAAATACCTTCTGTATTTGTAAATTGAACCAATAGACTGACGATGGCATATTTACATTTTTATATTTCATCCCAACCAATTGAGTCATTATTAATGTTCTTCAGTAGTTTACCATAACTATCATAAATAGTTAGTGTATGCCCTACTTTCGAACACCCCTTGAATGTTTCAATAGTCATTGTGTAACTTATATTTTAGCATTCTATAAAAAAAGGAGGTATATTATATTTTAAATTTTTGACGATTTGAGTTTCAGGAATACTTTCTTACTTTTTTTCTTGGCCCTATTTGGATTAGTTGCCCAAGAGCTTCCCCCAATTCAGAATTTTTATCCCAAGGATTATAATGGTGAAAATCAAAATTGGGACATTTCCCAGGCTTCGGATAAATTGATTTACGTTGCCAACAGCAAAGGTCTGTTGGAATTCAACGGGGCCCTCTGGACGCTTTACCCTTCACCAAACGAGACGATCATGAGGTCGGTTAAGGTAGTGGGAGATCGAATTTACACAGGCTGTTTTATGGAATTTGGGTACTGGAAAAAGAACGACCTGGGTACGCTAAATTATACATCGCTATCTCAAAAAATTAACACGGACCTTATCGAGGATGAAGAGTTTTGGAATATTCTACATGTAGATGACTATATGGTTTTTCAATCCTTAAAACGGATTTACATCTATGATATTAGTAAAGGGACCGTGAATACTATCGATTCAACTAGCACGATTACCAAAATGTTCAAGGTTGGACAAAGTGTATATTTTCAAAGGCTGGGCGAGGGGCTCTTTAGAATTAGATTAGGGAAGGACTTTTTGATTTTGGATGATGAAGTACTTAGAAATTACGAGGTAATTCATGTTTTTGGAAGTGAAAAGGATTTGTTAATTCTTACCAGGGACAATGGTTTCTACACTGTGAAAGATGATGTATTGGTACAATCTGACAGGCATCCCAATGAAGTTCTATCAAACTTTAGTTTGTATGACGGTATTCGGTTAAAGGATAATAGTTTTCTATTGGGTACGATATCCAATGGCGTTATTTATTTGAGTGCAACCGGAGAATTGGTTTTTCAAATAGACCAGGACAATGGCCTATCCAACAACACGGTATTATCATTGTTTGAGGATGTGGACCATAACTTATGGCTAGGTTTGGATCATGGTATTAGCTATGTAAATAGAAAGTCGCCCTATAAAGTCTTTAATGATTACAAAGGTATTTTAGGCAGTGTTTACGCTGCTGCTGTATACGGCCAAAACTTGTATTTGGGCACAAATCAAGGATTGTTCTACAAGCGATTAAATAGTAGTAATGGGTTTAACTTTATTGAGGGTACGCAAGGCCAAGTGTGGAGTTTGCGTAAAATTGATACCAAACTGTTATGTGGGCATAACTCCGGTACTTTTCTCATTGAGGATGATCAAATTCAAAAAATATTCGATGTTCAGGGTACATGGGACATCGCTGCATTAAATGACAACCCAAATGTATTGCTTCAAGGCAACTATGATGGTCTATATGTATTAAAAAAATCGGGAACCTCATGGCAACTTAAAAACAAAATAGGAGGGTTTGACAATTCGTCCAGATATTTTGAGACATTAGGGAATGAAATCTTCGTAAATCACGAGTATAATGGAGTTTTCAAATTAAAGGCGGATGATTCCTTCTTTGAAATAAAAAACGTGGTAAAGGATACGGCAATCAAAGGTTCCAATTCGGGTCTTGTAAAGTACAATGGGGATGTATTGTATGCTTATAAAAACGGGATTTTCAAATTCGATACCCACTCTGGGGAATTCACCAAGGATAGCCTTCTAAGCGGCCTGTACGATGAGGGGGACTATGAATCGGGAAAACTAATTGTAGATGAAGCGGATAATAGATTATGGGTCTTCACAAAATCCAATGTAAGTTTTGTGACCCCAACAGGATTAACAAATACCCCGAAAATTAGAAATATACCGCTCACCAAGGAAATGAGGGAGGGCATCCTAGGATACGAAAACATTATAAAACTCGATGACAACGGAAACTATTTGCTAGGGAAAACGTCAGGTTATATTACATTGAATATCAACGAAGTAGAAGTTAAAGATTTTCAAGTACATATGGCCAACGTTTCCAATGGGGTAAATAGGATAGATCAAAATTTGTCGGATCACCGGTTAAAAGGCAGTTTTAGTAGTACTAGGAACAACTTTGAGTTTTTATTTTATGCCCCGGAATACAACAAATATGTAAAGACACAGTACCAATATCGCTTACAAGGAATTTATGATGAATGGAGTGATTGGTCTTCGAACACTGGGGTGTTTTATGAAAACTTGCCTTTTGGGGATTATGTATTTGAGGTACGGGGAAAGATAGGAAATTCAGTTTCGAGCAACATGGCCTCGTATACGTTCCAGATTGCAAAACCTTGGTACATATCCAATGTAATGGTTGCTATTTATATATTGGGAATACTACTTTTCTCGTTCTTTATGCACAATATGTACAAACAGTATTACAAAAAACAGCGTCTAAAGCTTATCGAGAAAAATAAAAAGGAATTAGAGTTGGCCCAGGTTCGGAATGAAAAGGAAATTATTAAGATTAAAAATGAGCAGTTGGAGTTGGAAAATAAAAGTAAGGGTAAAGAATTGGCTGTCTCCACTATGAGCATCATCAAAAAAAATGAATTACTTGCGACCATAAAAAGTGAATTGAATGCGATGGGGAATAAGGAGGTTGTGAAACCCGTTATAAAAATCATAGATAAAAGTGTGAGGGGAAATGATGACTGGGAACTTTTTCAAGAAGCATTTAATAATGCTGATAGTGAATTCCTAAAGAAGGTAAAAGCGGCACACCCGTCCCTTACACCCAACGATCTTAAATTGTGTGCGTATCTACGCTTAAATTTATCTTCCAAGGAGATAGCCCAGCTTCTACATATTTCTCCTAGAAGTGTTGAAATTAAACGTTACCGACTTCGCAAAAAACTAGGATTGCAGCATGAGGACAATCTAGTGAACTATATCTTGGAGCTCTAACCCGGTCAAAAATTCGGGTTTTTGCCTCAACATGGTTGGTTTATGCCTCAACATGACCTATACAAAAGCGTTTTTTCCCTTTTGTAATCCTATGAAAACTAGTTTTTTAACAATTGGCCAAAATATCAGCAATAATGGTCGATTAAAGCACATCCTTCTGTCATATTGATAGAAATTCGCTCCATTTTTTACCATGTATATTTTTTGTAGGGGTAAATATTATGGCATCCATAATTTTTGATAATAAGTTTAGAGAATCAAAAATTGCTCTATGGATACACTTCATAAAAAATTACTCAAACTAACCTTTTTCTTCTTTACCGCGATGGTTTTTGCGCAATCCAGCAACGTGGCTGTAGTAAGCGATGAAAAGGGAACAAAACTGGTCGTTGATGGCGAAAGCTTCATGATCAATGGTATGAACTGGGATTATATCCCTATCGGCACCAATACGGTGAACGCAGAATTCTGGAAAAAGTCCGATGATATTATCAAAGCCGGATTGGACACGGAAATGTCCCTATTAAAGAACATGGGCGTAAATGTAATACGTCAGTACACCGGAGTTCCGGCAAGGTGGATAAAATATATCTACGAAAACTATGGTATCTACACCATGCTCAATCATTCCTTTGGTCGCTATGGGTTAACGCTGGACGGTGTCTGGACTCCGGTGACCATTTACGACGATGCCAAGACTCAGGAGTTCTTGATGTCCGAAATGGAGGAATTGGTCAAAGGTTATAAAGATACCCCTGGCCTGCTACTTTACCTATTGGGGAATGAGAATAACTATGGATTGTTCTGGGCAGGAGCGGAGACGGAAGATTTTCCGGATGATGAAGAAAGAATACAATTCATAGGCGAAAGCAGGGGAAGGCCCATGTATCGTTTGATGAATGATGCGGCAAAAAAAATGAAGGCCATGGATCCATCACATCCCGTGGCCATATGCAATGGGGATGTTTTGTTTATCGACATCGTTGCCGAAGAATGTAAAGATGTTGATATATACGGAACAAACACCTATCGCGGTCTTTCCTTTGGGGATATGTTCCAAGTGGTAAAGGAAAAACTTAATAAACCGGTCATGTTTACGGAATTTGGGGCAGATGCTTACAATGCTGTTGAAAACAAGGAAGACCAATTTTCACAGGCCTACTATATGGTGGGCAATTGGAAGGAAATCTATGAGAATGCAGCTGGTTTGGGCAAGGCCGATAATTCTGTAGGAGGTTTTACATTTCAATTTAGTGATGGCTGGTGGAAGTTCGGTTTTGATGATCGAAAAAATGCAGATGTCCATGACAACAATGCCTCATGGTCCAATGGAGGATATGCCAGGGATTTGGCAGCTCCCGGAGCCAATAACATGAACGAGGAATGGTTTGGAATTTGTGCCAAAGGCGCTACCGATCCCAGGGGCCTCTACGAGCTCTATCCACGGGCGGCCTACTATGCATTGAAGGAAGCACATCAATTGAACCCTTATGGGGAAGGTGTGGACCTAAACTTTGTAGACAATTATTTTAACAATATTCAACTAATGGATGCCGTGCTCAAGGCTCGTGGCGACAAGGCCGCGTTAAGCGGAGAGCAAAGCAAACTACTTCGTATAAGCAATCTTACGGCAAGGCTTGCAACGTTCAGCACCGGCGGTAGTCTAATAACGACGCCGGATAATGCCGACCCGGACGATCCCAATACATTTCCAAATCAATTGGGGTTTGATCATATGCAATCCTATTTTTTTGGGGTAGAGGGTAATCCCGCTTCCAACATGCGGGCAGAGGTAAATTTCAATATAGTCGGAAATGTAGCCCAGAATCCGATCAATGAAATTTTTTATGAGAACAATTCCCGTCCAATAGAGGTGAATACCGATCAAGGAAATGTAGTGGTCCAGGACGTAAATAGGGTACGCGTATACCAAGCTGAATTTGAATGGAACGCAAAAGAGTTCGATTTAAGGGGGTTCTACCGGACGGGCCATTATCACTGGGGGTACGAGGGTGATTTTTTTGGGCTCTATCCAGAAGCCAATTACGGTCCTAATCTGGATATCTATAACGGTGAAATATTAGGAGCCGAAGTTGATGGTAAAGGAGTGCTAAAAGGTTTAAAAGCGGCCATAGGTCCTCAATTATGGTGGGGCGCCAACCCAACAATGCTTTTTAAGTACAAAAGGCATATTGGAAAATTCGACGTTACCGGTATTTATCATAGGGATTTTGAAACCAACATAGTTTTCGATGAAAATGGACGACGGGTTCTGGATATAAATCAATTGCGAAGTGGTGTGGTTCCACCATGGCCAACGGAAAGGGCAACACTGGCCGTAGAAAGAGAATTTGGCAAGTTTGGTGTTATGTTAGGCGGAATTTGGGCCGGAAGCCCATTGAACGGTAATGCTTTTCAAGATGTGAGGGGCACGCCCGGAAACTATACCGTTTTTGAGGATAGGATTCAAGCAAGTGATAACTGGGGTGGTAAAGTGAAACTTACCTATGAAGGCGGAAAATTCAATTGGTACGGCCAAGCTGCGGCTATGGGCTTGATTGCCAATGGTGGTGCTGATCAAACATTGACTTTTACCGGATGGAAGCTAAAAGATACCGGAAGCGGTAATCAGGTAAATGTATTGTCCGGATTTACTTTGGCCACTGGAAATTTTCAAATTGCACCCAATTTCTTATGGCAAAAACCATTGGTGGACGCTATACCTCAAGATGTACAAGCTCCTGGTCGATTAAGGAATATTATTGATGATCCTTTTGCCGTACGTTGGAATCGTGAGACCACTGCCGGGGAGATACTTTTTACCTATGACCCCACGCCGGGTACATGGATGTACGAGTGGGACAATGACCGGTCGGAAGATGCCAAGTTTGCCATGAACCTGGGCTTTGTATATCGACACCTTCCCACGACTATGGACGCCCATATTGGATTTTTGGCAGATCGGACCATTTTTTCTTTTCCCAATTCGGCACCTGCCGAGGACTTATGGGAAGTCCATTCCAGGATGGTTTCCAAACTAGGCGCGGATCTAGGAATCATTGGAAATTTCTACTATGGTAATGGACAGGGTAATGGCGATAGTGATCGATTGATAAAGCGTTTTGGCGGGGATGTCCGCATACTTTATAAAAAATACAAACTACAGTACTCTCAAAAGATTAACGATTGGGGGCCTTATGACTACCATAGGGATTTTAACTTGACATACCCGGTACAGTTGATGTTGGATATCTCTACCACCTTAGGCAAACCTGATTGGTTTATTTTACCCAGTACCCAAATAGGTATACGGGGTATATGGCGATCATTAAATGAATTCTCCCCTCGTTATGCACCGACCGCCGTATTAACTGATACATTTCCTCCTGAGCCCATTTTAAGTCCGGTTGGTTTTGACAATGGTAATGAATGGGAAATTATGACATATATACATATCAATATCGGGAAATAAAAAGATTGAAAAATGAAAATTTATACATATACCAATTTACGTTTTATACTTCTTCTGGGTTTGGGCTTTGTTGCCTTTTCATCTTGTGAAAGAGATTTTTCGGATGAGGTGAAATTTGCTACGTTTTCGGCTAATGCAGATATATTTACGGATACTCCGGTAAGTCTTACCGATGAGTTTTTCGTGTCTTTTGATCCCGCTATCGGGGCGAATACCGAAGGCTTTGGTACGGATGATGATATCGCTTTTGAAGGTTCGTCCTCTATCCGAATTGATGTACCTGCACCAGATGACCCTAATGGGAGCTTTATTGGGGGCATTTTCCTCGATCGAGGGGCCGGTAGGGACTTAACAGGTTTTGATGCCTTAACATTCTACATTAAAGGTTCCACTACGGCTACCATTGACGAAGTAGGTTTTGGGTCCGACTTTGAAGAGGATAAATTTGCGGTAGGTCTCCAAAACATTCGTTTATCCACGGATTGGAAAAAAGTTATAATTCCCATTCCGGATCCCTCAAAATTAGTTCAAGAACGAGGCATGTTTAGATTCTCCTCCGGGACACTAAGCACTAACGGTGTGGGGTTTACCTTTTGGATCGATGAGTTGCGGTTCGAAAATTTAGGGACCGTAGCGCAATCCAGACCTTCTATTTTGGGAGGCAATGACAGCCGGTTTCCCACAACGGTAGGACAAACCGTAACTATTAGCCAGTTGCAACAAACATTCAATTTGGGGTCGGGAATTGATCAGACCATCAGTGTAACGCCTTCTTACTTCAGTTTTGAAAGCTCTGATCCTAATGTAGCCTTTGTAGATGAACTTGGCGAGGTTACGGTTGCAGGCACAGGTTTAACAGAAATAACCGCTTCTATCGCAGGGGTGCTCGCAGAGGGTAAATTGCTTGTAGAATCCTCTGAATCAGCACAAATCGTCTCAATTTTTACTGATTTGTTCGCTGACATTCCTGTGGACAACTACAATGGATTTTTTCTAGGTCAAAATACAAAAGGAGGCCTAGTGGAAGAAAGCGGAGGGCAAATCATTAGATATACCGAACTTGACTTTGTCTCCATAAATTTCTTTCAAAATGTAGCTCCAATAGACATCACTGAAATGACAGACTTGCGCATTTCGATCAGAGTGGAAGAATCCATTGATCCCGGAGACTTCATTAATATACAATTGGTCAACTCCGTAGGAAATCCTGATTTGACTTCCGGTACGTTTAGAATTGAGGGCGGCGATCTAGTCCCTAACGAATGGGTAGAATTCCAAATCCCGCTCTCCAGTTTTACGGGTCTTGGTGCAAGAAATGCCATTGGCCAGTTATTCTTTGTCTCAGATGGTACCATATCCAACGTATCTATCGATAACATCTTTTTCTCAGCTGAATAATACGTAAACCCTTAAGAAGCTATGAAACATAAAGTTTTAAATACGAACATAAAATCAATGTGGGGCTATAAAATGTTTTTCGCAAGCCTGCTCCTTCTGGTTATGGGTTGCGAAACCGATGATACCCAGACCGTAGCCACTTTCAATACCTTGGTATGGGAAGATAATTTTGAGGTAGATGGTACACCCGACTCCAGTCGTTGGCGCTTTGATATTGGCGATGGTACGGAACAAGGTATCCCAGGTTGGGGCAATGATGAGTTACAGTACTATACGGATAGATCGGAAAATGTTACTGTTCAAAACGGATTCCTATTGATTACCGCAAAGCAGGAAGACTTTAATGGGTCATCGTTTACCTCGGCAAGACTTACCACCCAAGGATTGTTTGAGCAGGCATATGGGCGTTTTGAAGCACGTATTCGGGTACCTTTTGGTAAAGGCTATTGGCCGGCATTTTTTTTATTGGGCAACAATTGTAATGATAATCCCTGGCCTGCCTGTGGAGAGATTGATATTATGGAGAATGTAGGTGATGAACCCACCATTGCTTTTGGTAGTGTCCATGGACCAGGTTTTTTCGGCGGGGATTCCATTGGCAAGGACTATGAATTGACCAATGATCGTTTTGATACCGGATTCCACATCTTTGGGATAGAGTGGGCCCCGGATTACATTAATTACTACGTGGACGGCAATTTGTATCAACAAATTACACCTGAGGACATAGACGAGGAAACGGATGGCCAAGGTGAATGGGTCTTTGATCGTCCGTTCTATATCATTCTTAATGTAGCTATTGGCGGTAATTTGCCCGGACCACCGAATAACGAAACTGTTTTCCCTCAGACCATGCTCGTAGACTATGTACGTGTGTATCAACAATAAAAAACAAATTAACTATGAAACAGATTATTGATAGAATTAAAGTTCTTTCGGTCTTCTTTCTGGCACTAACATTGGTAGGCTGCGAAGATGATGATGATACCGAATTACCAAGAGTAGAAGTTGGTTTTACATATACCCTGGACCAAAGCACAGGTGCGGTCACCTTTATTAATACCTCTACAAATGTCAATGGTTATGCCTGGGATTTTGGTGACGAAACTGATTCGGAAGAGATAAACCCTACCAAAATCTATACGGCCAACGGCACGTATACGGTAATCCTGACCGCATCCAATATAGCAGGGGCATCCGGTACATTTCAGGATGAAATTACGATTAACGTTCCAGAGGTATTGGCCTTGCCCATTACTTTTGATGGTGAGAATGTGGATTACTCTACCATTGTCACTTTTGATACGGCATTTCAGATTTTGGAAAACCCGGAGCTATCCGGCGCCAATACCACAGCTTCTATGGTAGGGGAAATTGTTTCCAATGGGGTTTCGTTCCAAGGTGTCACTTTCCCTATGGACAGTCCCGTAGACTTTAGCGGTACTGACAAGACCATAGCTTTAAAACTATATTCGACCGTGGCAACCAACTTTTTAGTAAAGTTTTCTGGTGGTATTGATGGTGCCAGGGATGTGGAAGTGGTTACGGCACATATCGGCAGCGGCTGGGAAGACCTGACTTTTAACTTTTTGACCAATGGGATTAAAAGTTTTATTGCTGCCGATCCGGAAAACGGACAGACTTTTGCGCCGGATGGTCAATATGAGAACTTGGATTTGTTTGTAGGCTTTGCTGCCGATCCCGGAGTATCCAGCACATTTTATTTGGATGATATTACACAAGTGGAGAGTGATACGGGCGGAGGTTTTGACGACGGCCTTTTGATCAATGGCGATTTTGAGAACGGTGGGGAAGGCTGGATTGGGAACGCCCTTAATGTAGTTACCGAAGGCGGCAACAGCTTCAATTCCGCCAATGTGGAGATGGCCGGGGAGGCCTTTACCGTGAACTTGAGCCAAGTCGTAGAGCTTACCCAGGGCACCAATTATATTTTATCCTTTGAAGCATCTTCGGACAGGGCCAGGACCATCTTGGCCGGTATTGGGCTAAACGTAGATCCCTTTACCAACACGGCACCCGCGGTAAATTTGACCACGGAGACCCAGACCTTTATGCTTCAGTTGAGTGCAGCCGATTTTGGAGGCGCCGATAGTCGTATCCTCTTCGATATGGGCGCCGATGTAGGTGCCGTAATCATTGACAATGTTTCTTTGGTTGAAGGAGGGGATGGTAGCGATAGCGGTGGTGGTGATTTTGACGACGGCTTGTTGACCAACGGTGATTTCGAGGGAGGTGACGACCCATGGATCGGAAGCGGACGTAACATTGTTACTGATGGAGGAAATAGTTTTAATTCGGTAGATGTAATGGTGGCGGGTAATGCGTTTGATGTGAATTTGAGCCAAGTACTCGATATCACCCAAGACACTGACTACATACTGACTTTTGAAGCTTCCTCGGATCGGAGTCGTACTATGGTCGCCGGTATCGGATTAAACGTTGATCCTTTTACCAATGTTAACGAAACTGTGAACTTGACCACGGATACCCAAACATTTACCCTAAACTTGAATGCTACCGGATTTGGAGGGTCGGACAGTCGCATACTCTTTGATATGGGTGCCGATGTGGGTACGGTAGTAATAGACAACGTGTCCTTGGTATTGGATACAGGCGGTTCCGGAGGAAGTGGAGGATGTTCGGATACCGAAGTAGCGGCTACGACGCTTCCATTGGATTTTGAAGGTTGTGAAACCTTTCTTTCCAGTCAAAATTTTGGAGCAGGTTTAGCCTCTGAACTTTCGGCCAATCCATCGCAAACCGGAATCAATACCTCCGGCTTTGTTTTGAGAGTGGACAAACCTACCGGTTCGGAATTCTTTGCGGGGATTCAGAATGTATTCCCATCAAACTTTGATTTGACCACGACCGATACTTTTAAGATCAAGGTATATTCCACCAAGGCAAATGTAGTTTTCCGGTTCGAATTGCTGGCCAATCCAAATGACGGAAGTATCGGAAATCCTGCTGCTGTTTTTGCAACTATACCCAATGCAAATGAATGGACAGAGGTTGAATTTACGTTCATCAACCTGCCCGCCTCACCTACATCGTACAGTCAATTGGTAATAAAACCGGATAACGATGAAATAGACAGTGCTATTACGGAAGGTGGCACATATTATTTGGACGATTTAATTCTGGAATAGATGAAATATGCTTAAGTTGAGGAAGGGTCGGTGGTGAAACAGATCCCACTGGCCTCTCGCTTAAATACAACAATCAACCATCTAAAAATCTGAAATGTCTGGAAAGGATATTTACATAGGAAATTCCAAGGTAATAACTACCTCAAAAGAGATTAAGGGAGAACAGGTTCAGTTTGGAAATGAAGCATATTACAGGATTTCGAACTATGATGTGATGCGTCCCTTTTTTATGAGCATTGTGAGCCATTCCAACCATTGGATGTTCATTTCCAGCAACGGAGGGCTATCCGCTGGAAGGCGAAATTCGGAGTCGGCATTATTTCCATATTACACGGACGATAAAATCACCGAATCTGCTGATGTAACAGGTAGTAAAACAGTATTTCAGGTGCATTGGGAAGGGAAGACCTTGCTATGGGAACCTTTCTCGGGCAACTATGCAGGAATCTACAAAATCCATAGAAACCTATATAAAAACGCCTATGGCAATAAAATTGTTTTTGAGGAGATCAATGAGGATTTAAAGTTGACGTTTCAATACCATTGGAATTTCAGTAGCCAGTTCGGTTTTGTAAAAAAGTCTACCCTTATCAGCACTAGCGAAAATGAGGTTAGGATAACGATTTTGGACGGTATCCAAAATATTATGCCTTATGGGGTCAATTCTGGCATGCAGAATACTAGTAGCAATCTGGTCGATGCGTACAAAAGGAACGAGTTGAAAGCTGAAATTGGATTGAGTATTTACGCTTTGAGCGCTATCATTGTTGACAAAGCGGAACCAAGCGAAGCCTTAAAGGCAACTACGGTCTGGTCTACGGGATTGGAAAAGACAAAATACCTGGTTTCCTCCTTGCAACTGGATGCCTTTAGGAAAGGATATGAAATAGAACAAGAGGTCGATGTAAAAGCAGAAAAAGGAGCCTATTTTGTGAATGCCGATGTGGTGCTAGCTGCAAGTGCGAAACGCAATTGGATGCTGATTGCCGAAGTGAACCAATCTAAAGCGGATATCGCTGAAATTTCCCGCTTGATCAAAACAGAAAAAAACCTTTTTGACCTGATCGAGGAAGATATTCAAAAAGGATCCGGACAATTGCTAAGGCTCAATAGCGCGGCGGATGCCCTACAATTGACAGCGGATACCATGCGCAACACAAGGCATTTTGCAAACACGCTCTTCAACATTATGCGGGGCGGTATTTTTGATAATAACTATGAAATCGAGAAATCGGACTTCTTAACATATATCGACAAGGCAAATAACAATGTATTTCAAAAGAGGCAAGGAAGCCTGGAGCAACTGCCAGAGCTATTTACGTTAGCTCATCTAAAGCAAATTGCCAAAGATGATAAGGACGGCAATTTTAAAAGGTTGGCTTTTGAATATATGCCTTTAAAGTTCAGTAGAAGGCATGGTGACCCAAGTCGGCCATGGAATAAGTTCTCCATAAATACGGAAACCGATGACGGTAAAAAAGTATTGGATTATGAGGGAAACTGGCGCGATATTTTTCAGAACTGGGAGGCGTTGGCCTATTCCTATCCGGCCTTTATCGAAAGTATGATTCATAAATTTCTCAATGCAACGACCTTTGATGGGTACAATCCCTATCGGGTTACCAAGGGTGGTTTTGATTGGGAAACCATAGAACCGGACGACCCCTGGTCCTATATCGGCTATTGGGGCGACCATCAGATCATTTACTTGTTGAAGTTCCTGGAATTTATGGAGCGACACTATCCCACTGGGTTAGCTTCTTATTTCAACGAAAATATTTTTGTATATGCCAATGTACCCTACAAAATAAAGGACTATAAAGCTATTTTGGCAAATCCTAAGGATACTATTGTCTTTGATGCGGATCTGGATGCCAGCATCAATAAAGAACGTGAGCAATTGGGTGCCGACGGGGCCCTATTAAAGGATTCAAATAAAGAGATTTACAGCGTAAACCTACTGGAAAAATTATTGGCCACAATCTTGGCAAAAGTATCCAATTTTATTCCGGAAGGAGGTATTTGGATGAATACCCAAAGGCCTGAATGGAACGATGCCAACAACGCCTTGGTAGGCAACGGTGTTTCCATGGTGACATTGTATTATTTAAGACGCTTTTTAAGCTTTTTTGGGACAATCGTAAGGGAAATCCCTGATGCCGAGTATCAAATTTCAAAGGAACTCCTTGAGTTTTTCAATGAGGTTCGTCTAACACTTGTCAATAATCTATCTGTATTGTCCGCCAAGGTTTCCGATACGGATAGAAAAACCATTGTGGATGGTTTAGGAAAAGCGGGAAGCAATTACCGAAATCAGATTTACAACACCGGTTTTAGTGGTGAAACAAGCGGGCTTTCCAAGGATGAAATCGTTCGGTTTATTGAAGTTACGATACAATATTTGGAGCATAGTATAGATGCCAATAAACGCACGGACAACTTGTACCACGCCTATAACCTAATGACCTTAGAAAATGATACTGAGGTTTCCATCGCCCATTTGGCCGAAATGTTGGAAGGTCAGGTGGCGGTTTTAAGTTCCGGTTACATTTCGGCCGAGGCTTCTCTGGAACTTTTGTATGCGCTTAAAAATAGCAGACTTTTCAGGCCGGACCAATACAGTTATTTGCTATATCCCAACAAGGAACTCCCAAGGTTTTCGGATAAAAACAACATTCCGCCCAGCGAAGTAGGGAAATCAGATTTGATGCTTAAACTTTTGGAGGAGGGCGATACCCAAATCGTTGAGAAAGATAGTAATGGGGAGTATCATTTTAATGGAACTTTCAACAATGCCAATAGTTTACAAACGGCCTTGTCCCAACTACCTGAAAAATATCAAGGTTTGGTTCAAAAAGAACTGCAATTGCTATTGGACATTTTTGAAGGGGTCTTTGATCATAAAGCTTTTACCGGCCGTTCGGGTACCTTTTTTGGCTATGAAGGTTTGGGGTCCATCTACTGGCATATGGTCTCAAAACTGTTGCTTGCCGTTCAAGAAACCTGTTTAAATGCCATTGCCAAAAAAGAAGGTGAGGAAACAATAGGTCGGTTGTTGGAGCATTACTATGAAATCAACGAGGGAATTGGTGTACATAAATCCCCTGAATTATATGGTGCTTTCCCAACGGATCCCTACTCACACACACCTGCCGGTAAAGGAGCTCAACAGCCTGGTATGACGGGTCAGGTAAAGGAGGATATTCTGAGTAGGTTTGGTGAATTGGGCGTTTTTGTTCATGAGGGGCAACTACTCTTTGATCCCCAATTGTTGAGAAGGACAGAATTTTTAAGGGAGCCCTCAACATTCAGATACATTGCTGTAAATGGGGAGTTTAGGGAGATTGAACTGGAAAGGAATTCCCTTTGTTTTACCTATTGCCAGGTTCCGGTCATTTATCAACTGGCGGATAAAAAAGGTGTAAAGGTAACATTCAATACAAGTTCCACATTAGAATTAGATACCTTAAAACTTGATTTACAAACTAGTACCAAAATTTTTGATAGAAACGGGCAAATTGAGAGAATTATGGTATTCATCAAAAAATAAAGGACATGAAGTACGTGAAAAGTAGCATAAGAACAATTATCTATATATTGCTGATAGCATCCGTTTCCTCGTGTAAAAATAAAACAACCAAAGAAAGCAAAATTGATATTGTGAACGAAGCATCAGATTTAAGTGCAAAGGATATTTTGGGGAATCCCGATTATGTGGCCATTTCCTATGGGGGGTACAGACATGCAGATCATGATATGGAGCCCACCTTGGAAGAGCTAAAAGAAGACATGAAAATCTTGGCAGCGATGAATATTAAAATATTACGGACCTACAAAGTGCATTTACCTCATGCTTCTAACGTATTGAAAGCGATCAGTGAACTAAAAAAAGAGGACCCAAGCTTTGAAATGTACGTGATGTTGGGGGCATGGATAGATTGCAAAAATGCATGGACCGACCTAGAGCCGGACCATACGCAAGAAAGTGAAAGAAATGCGGTAGAGATTGAAGAAGCCGTTAGATTGGCAAATCTATATCCTGATATTGTCAAAGTAATTGCGGTTGGTAATGAGGCCATGGTAAACTGGGCTACAAGCTATTATGTACAACCTTGGGTTATCCTAAAATGGGTAAATCATCTTCAGGATCTAAAGAAAACCGGAAAATTGCCAAAGAGTCTATGGATAACCAGTTCAGATGATTTTTCATCCTGGGGTGGGGGAGATGCCAGTTATCACACGGAGGATTTGGAGAAACTTGTAAGGGCCGTCGACTATATTTCCATGCATACCTATCCTTATCATAATTCCCACTACAATCCGGCATTTTGGGGTGTCCCTGAAGAAGAAGGGGAACTTTCGGATAGGGAAAAAATAGACGCTGCAATGTCCCGGGCTTTGGAGTTTTCAAAATCGCAGTACGATAGTGTATCCAATTACATGAAAAGTCTAGGAGTTTCCAAACCTATCCATATTGGTGAAACAGGGTGGGCAACCGTTTCAAATGGCCATTACGGTTCTACGGGTTCCAAGGCTACCGATGAATACAAAGAGGGATTGTATCACCGGCTCATGAGAGATTGGACCAATAAGGCCGGTATATCCTGCTTTTATTTTGAAGGTTTTGACGAACCATGGAAAGATGCTAAAAACCCCGAAGGTTCTGAAAACCACTTTGGTTTGATAACCGTTGACGGAAAAGCAAAATTTGCGCTTTGGGATTTGGTGGATAGGGGTGTTTTTAATGGATTGACACGTAATGGAAATCCTATTACCAAAACCTACAATGGAAATGAAGAGGAGTTAATGAAAACAGTATTGGTACCGTCAAACGCGAACGAAATTGCCGCTCACAGATAAGACGGATTCCAAAACCAACGCCTATGAAAATATTCAAGTACATTATGTGTATCCCTTTGGCCTTTATAATGTTTTGTTGTCATGAAAAACGAGAATCATTGAAAATTGAAATCTATGAAACTTCGGCCAATGGCAACAAATTAAAGCAGGTAAAGGAGTTTTCTTCAGATGGGGATGCTACCGTGATAAAGCTATCTCCTGAAAAAGAATTTCAGACCATAACAGGATTTGGCGGATCCTTTACGGAGGCATCGGCCTCTTTGCTAAATAGATTGGGCAAAGAAAACAGGGAAAAGGTATTAAACGCCTATTTTGGTGAAGATGGTGCAAAATACTCTTTAACGCGGACACATATGAATTCATGCGACTTCTCGTTGGGCAATTATTCCTATGCTCCAATAGAGGATGATATGGAATTGAAGAGCTTCTCCATTGATGAGGACCGAGACGATCTTATTCCCATGATAAAGGAGGCTATGGCCCTATCCAAAGATGGGTTTAAAATAGTGGCCTCACCTTGGACGGCACCGCCATGGATGAAGGACAACAACGACTGGCGTGGGGGTAAATTGTTACCTAAGCACAATGAAACCTGGGCGTTGTTTTTTTCTAAATATTTAGATGCGTACAAGGCAGAAGGAATTGATATTTGGGGCTTTACCGTAGAGAACGAACCTTTGGGTAATGATAACAATTGGGAGAGTATGCATTTTACTGCCCAAGAAATGACCGATTTTGTAAAGGATTATCTTGGACCCAAATTGGAAAGTGACGGGCACAATGTGAAAATACTGGGCTATGACCAAAACCGCGAGCATCTTAAGGAATGGGTAGATGAGATGTACAGAACCCCGGCCACCTCAAAATACTATGATGGCACTGCCATACATTGGTACGCAAGTACCTATGAGGTTTTTCCCGAGGCATTGCAATATGCACATGACAAAGCGCCGGAGAAGCACTTGATACAAACGGAAGCCTGTGTTGATGCAGAGGTCCCCAAATGGCAGGATGACCAATGGTATTGGTCCAAGGAAGCCACCGATTGGGGATGGGACTGGGCACCTGAAAAGAATAAGCACCTACATCCAAAATACGCGCCGGTTTATCGTTATGCACGAGACATTATTGGTTGTTTGAACAATTGGGTAGATGGATGGATCGATTGGAACATGGTTTTGGACAGACAGGGTGGCCCCAATTGGTTCAAGAACTGGTGTGTAGCACCGGTTATTGTAGATCCGGAAAATGATGAAGTGTATTTCACCCCTATTTACTACACCATGGCTCACTTCAGCAAATTTATCCGTCCCGGATCTAAAAGAATAGGATTGACAAAGACAGATGAGTCTCTTTTGGCCACGGCATGCAAAAATCCTGATGGTTCTATTGCAGTGGTAGTCTTTAATCAAGGCCAGGACGATAAAAATTTAGAACTGTCTTTAGGGGAAAAAAGCTCCAATATCAAAATTAGTGCCCAGGCCATTCAAACCATAGTAATAAAATAAAAGTATAGAGTGCGACCAATGTAAAACACCAACCATTAAATCAGGGAATCATGAGTCAAGTAAAAACACTTTCAACAGATAAAGTCCCCATTAGGCAAAAAGCTGCTTTTGGGGCGGGCCATTTCATATTGAATATTTTGCCTGGAACACTTGGGGTCTTTATCCAATTCTTTTTATTGACAGCTTGGGGCGTAGATCCCTTGTGGGCGGGGCTCTTAGGTGGTTTACCAAGGATATTTGACTCCATAACGGACCCAATAATGGGTTTTATTTCAGATAATACCAAATCGAAATGGGGACGTAGAAGACCCTATATTTTCGTAGGTGCGATCATTAGTGGGATACTTTTCTTTTTAATGTGGCAAATTGATGACAATGCATCACAATCCTATATCATTTGGCATGTGATGATTCTTCAGTTACTATTCCTCATTGGTAATACCATGTTTGCTACACCATTGGTGGGCCTTGGGTATGAAATGACCTCGGATTATAACGAGCGTACACGACTCATGGCCTTTTCCAATACTATGGGACAAGTTGCCTGGATGATCGTCCCTTGGTTATACGTAATTATTCCAGATTCCAACACCTTTAATACACAAACGGAAGGGGTGCGAACCATGGCCCTTATTGTCGGGGCAATGTGTATAATTTTTGGAATTCTTCCTGCATTATTTTGCAAGGGTATAGATTCCTCAAATATGGAGAACCGAAAAGAAATTAATTTTAAATCACTTGCTTCCAATATGAAAGACTTGTTGGCGGGAATCGTTCAAGTTTCTAAGAATAAGCCTTTTATGAAATTATGTGGAGCCACCTTCTTGGTTTTTAACGGCTTTCAGCTCGTGGCGGCATTTGGTGTTTTTATCATAGTGTTTTACATGTATAACGGTAGCTATGAAATGGCGGGTACGTGGCCCGCTTGGTTCAATATGATAAATGCAATGATCACCGCATTTTTGGTGATACCCATTATTTCAAAAATGTCGGATAAATGGGGGAAGAAAAAGGCCTTTATTATTTCAACAGTTTTATCTATTGTTGGCTATCTTTTAAAATGGTGGGGCTTCGATAAAGAATTGAATAGCCAATTTAACCAAACAGGCTTTGGTAAAAGTTTAAATTCAACAGTAAGTTCTATTTTCGAAACTCTAAATCCATTTCTGGATAGTGTAGGAATGTCATGGTTTAGTATAGATCCGGGGAGTGAAGTACCATGGCTGATTTTTTTGCCCATACCTTTATTTGCTTTCGGTATGGGAGGCCTTTTCACCTTAATGATGTCCATGACCGCAGATGTCTGTGATTTGGATGAATTGGAAAATGGCATGCCCCGAAAGGAAGGTACTTTTGGCGCCATCTATTGGCTGATGGTTAAAATTGGCCAGTCTATTGCCCTGGTTTTGGGCGGAGTGATTTTGAGTATCGTTGGGTTTGACCCCAATGCGGCCGAACAGTCCATAGAAACTATGAATAATCTCAGGCTGGCCGATATACTGGTCCCATCGCTTACTGCGGCACTCGCCGTCTGGGCCATGTGGAAGTATAGCCTTACTGAAAAGAGAGCTCGGGAAATTAAGGCAGAATTAGAAGCACGTAGGGGAAAATTATAAACAACAATACGTAAGAACAAAAAACAATGTCATATAGAGGAGAACACGATTATTTGATCCGTTCGGCTAGTTTCACAGATTACAAGGGAGTCGATTTTAGCAAGTATTCCATAGAGGAGTTAAGAAAACTATGGAGGGCCACCTTGGAGAATGGGATGCATGGATTATGCTTTAGCATGTACGAAGATGGACAAAAACCGGGAGACATTATCACAGAAGAGCAGGTAAGACGTAGAATTCAAATTATAGAACCCTATACCAAATGGGTACGTTCTTTTTCTTGTATAGAGGGGAATGAACATATCCCGCGTATGGCGCATCAAAATGGTTTGAAAACTATGGTAGGGGCTTGGTTAGGCCACGATTTGGAGATGAACGAAGCTGAGATAGAAAGTCTGATCGCATTGGCAAAAGAGGGCTGCGTTGACATTGCCGCCGTAGGCAATGAGGTTTTGTATCGAAACGATTTGACGGAAGACCAATTGCTGGACTATATTTATCTGGTAAAAGAGGCCCTGCCGGGAATTACCGTTGGATATGTGGATGCATATTATGAGTTTTCGCATCGACCCCGCATTGCCGAGGCCTGTGATGTCATATTATCAAACTGTTATCCGTATTGGGAAGGCTGTAGCATTGAACATTCCTTGAATCACATGCAACAAATGTTCGGCCAGGCCACCGATGCCGGTAAAGGCAAAAAGGTTATTATTACGGAGACTGGTTGGCCGAGTACAGGCAGCAGCCTGAAAGGAGCTGTTTCATCGGAGGAAAATGCAATGAAGTACTTCATCAATGCACAGATGTGGTCTGCCAAGGAGAATATTGAAATGTTCTATTTTTCTTCATTTGATGAGTCATGGAAAGTAGGGGCCGAGGGCGACGTTGGTGCCTATTGGGGATTATGGGACAAGAACGAAAGCCTTAAATATTAAGATACCTTTTTCGGGGAAAGGTCATCTTGCATAAAATGGATCGGAGCATTTTCTAAAAAAAAAATGTTTGAATCTGTTTTAGATCATTGTGATTTGCTAAATGCAGTTTTCCTGGTTTAGTAAAAGCAATAGTGTTAATTTAAATCATTTAGAGATGGTAACAAGTGTTTTAATTTCCGTAATTGCAGGTATTATTTGCGTACTGGCCGCAATATTCTACAACAAGAATGCCAATGTTAAGATGGTTTTGGCAATCATTGGGGCAGCGCTTTTGCTTTTTGGAGGGTTTGGCTATGGGGTAGTACAGCCCAAGGCCCATATGGAAGTTTTTCATACGGGAAACAAATTGCAAGTGGAATACCCTGTAAAAAAAGTACAAGTTATATCTCCAATTGAAGGTGACACGGTTAAATGTCGCATTCTTACGATTGGTGTATATCCCGAAACGCATAATAAAGACATTTGGGTGTTGTTAAAACCCATGGACAACAAATATTATCCACAGTCGGATTATACCAATACTTCATACAAAGAAGATGGCAGATGGCAGGTGGTTACCCGATTTGGAGGGGATCAGGGCGAAGCGTATCAGCTGTTCGTATACGAAACCGATACACTAGCTTCCCGTTTTTTTAGCGAGACCATTGAAAAATGGAAAGCAGCCAATGATTATGTAGGCCTGCAGCAAGACGAATTACCGTCAGGGGCTACCGAGATAGATAGACTTAAGATAACCCTGGAAAACAATTGCCGTGGCATACATTAATAGTTAGTCCAAGTTGTTTCCAGTATGTATTTTATCTAGTTCTGAATACAGAGAACCTAACATAGCTGTAATCATTCAACTCTATGGGATAAAAGCGCAAAGCTGAGGTTTTAAAAGTTTAACTTGACGTCATCATCTTGGGAAATCGATTTTGCCGACTTATTTTGGAAGGTGTTCATAGGATTAAGGCACTATTCTATATGCTGCACAAAAATGGTGGCTTCCAAAAATGATTTCCGTTTGCGGTAGTCCTTTTTCTTCTCAAAATCCATATGGACGATGTCCCCGAAACTCCCTTTGTGTTCTAGCATATAGGCTACCTGGAGTATATCCGTATAGCTACCGTTCAATACGATGGAATGGGTAAACAATTTATGATCCTCGAAGGAGTGGGTATGTGGCGGGTTGAAGTCCATTACCTTTACATTCCTAACCTTGGCCTGCTCATTAATGGTACGTAACAGATTGTTTTGAATGGAGGTATCTCCGATATCCATGCGTTGCATTATGGAGTCATAGTATTGTTCTTTTTGGGTCAGGAGTGCAAGCTGCTCTGGAATATCCTGGGCCTGTATTCTTTTGGATTTCAAATTCCGGTATTCTTCTTGGATGGCCATAGTTTTGGACAAGGCCAATTTGTAAGTTGCAAAGAGCAACACAAGACATCCCGCAATCAATAGTTTATTTTTATTGTCCAGCTTCATAAAAACTAATTTTAATCAGGAAATTGGAGACATTGGTACTTACAAAATCGTAATCCAAGGTTTCCACACTCGAAATCCAGTCCCATTTTTCCAAATGCTCCAACCATTTTGAAAACTCGGCATCATCTTTTGATATACCTGAAATCAGTATTGTATTTTCTCTAAGTAGTATAGGTTTGGAATCCCGGACGGGCTTGTCCAAGGGACAATAGTTTATCCTGTCCAATAGAATGTGTTGCGGTATACTTTTGGCAATTCCATCCAGATAAAAGGTAGATTTGGAACTTGAAACTGCTTTTAAAGTTTCCACCCGCTCCTTTTTGGTTTTTACAAGATCCTCAAGCCGGACCAGATTTTCTTTTTGTGAACTACCCAATGTTAATTCAGAACTCAAACGATTTACTTCAGTATGGTAATGGTCAAAGACTAGAAAATTGGCCAACAAAAGAAGAATAAAAAAAGATAGGGAAGCTTTTAGGCCATAACCAAAGACCCTCCGGTTTTTGAAACGCGATTGGTATTGCCCATTGACCTTTATAAAATTCGTTGCGTTCGCATTACCTCCCAAATGACCCAAGATATGAGAGAATCCCAAAAGACTGGAACTGGTTAGCTCCAGCCCGTTTATGAGGTAATCTTGAGGTGCTGAAGGCTCTATGTGACTGATTTCCCTGATCGTTCCATTTTCCAATGTCATTTGAAAATTTGAAATCGCTACGACCTTGTTTACCATAAAAGGAACGCTATGGGACATAGGGCTAATGCCCAATGAAAAATGGAAGATGTCCAATCCCAGTTCTTCCAATTTTTTGATAATACCATCTACATATTCCTTCTTGGAAATGGCCACAATGGGGTGGGATGATATCTGCGCAATTTCATAATAAAAGTTATTCAAATCCAGATTGGGAAACGTGGTATGGACCAATGCCTCCGGATTCTCAGTTTGAGTACTATGTGCCAGTTTAACCAAAACTTTTGGCGTATTTATGGACAAGAATAGGGGTGTATTCCTTTTATAGGATTTGGGTAATTCCCTTAAGTCCGAAAATTGCTCGGTCTTAACCAAATAAAGTTCTCCCTTTTTTTTGAGTACTTCCAAATAACAATACTGCTCCTTTCCCTGGTTTTCATGGATTTCCAGTCCGGAATAGGAGGCCCCTTCGGTCAAATATGTTATCCATTGGTTTAGCATCAGTAGATTACGGTAGGTTTGATAAGAATGGTCAATTTTTGCTTGGTATCTTCCCGCTTGCGTTGACTAAACAACCATTTTATTACCGGGATACGGGCTAAAAATGGAACCCCATTGCCGGAATCGTTCTTTAACTTTTCCTCCAATCCTCCTAAAATGGCCAAATCCTGGTTCTGCATGCGGACAATGGAGCTAAACTCTCGAGATGTGAGTCCCGGCGGTGCATCTTCCTCGATGCGTTCCCCGCTAAAATCGGATTGAATGACATTAATGTCCAATGTAACCTGCCCGTTACCGGAGACCAGCGGTTTTATGCTTATGGCCAATTCGGCATCAATGGGATGGTAATTGCGTACTTCCGAAGTAGTAGGGATTTGAGACCCAAAAAAGTTTTGATTGGTAACCACATAATAGGTGGTCTCCCCAATGGAAAGATTGGCCCTATGTCCATTTAGGGTAGAAAGCTTGGGTGTAGAGCGTATTTTTAAATTCCCGTTTTCCTCCATGGCCTTAATATTGGCAAAGAATTCGGGCACTACCTGTCCAATGTTGAACGAACCGAATCCATCAAAGCCTCCTATGATTTTGTTCACCGTATTGGCCCCCAAGGTAACATCGGCCTCTGGAAACAATTTTCCCTGGGTATTGACCGGAGCATCGCCGATTCCCCAGCTAATACCGGTCTCCACGGTAGCGGACTTCTTTACCTCGATAATCATAACCTCGATGAGCACTACGGGAACGGGTCTATCTATTTCCTTAATGAATTCTTTAAAGCGTTCAATATTGCTGGAAGGGCCACTTACAAAAAAGCTGTTGAGTTCGTAGTCCACACGGATATCCAGATCCGCCTTAAGTTCATCAGGTAAGATACTTACGATGGCCTCTGCGCCATCCTGATAGGTATCAAAACTCCGGGAACGGGTGTCTACACTTCTCCGGTTATTGTTGGTATTGAATCCCTGCTGGTTGTTTTGGGCTCCACCGGTACCAAAAAAACTGATATTGGACGAAGTGGTCCTTCCCGAGGAACGATAACCACTGGATTGGGAGGGATCTCCTAAAAGCTCCACCGAACGGTACATCATTTGGATGACTTCTACTTCACGCAGGCTCAACTGGTCCGCGGTTCCAAAAAAATAGATATTGCCCTCTTTTTTAAAGGTAAAGTTTATGGGCAGACTTGTTTGTGGCGGGTTGTTTCCGTTCTGCCGTATGTTCTGATTATTCGGTCTATTTTGTACCACTGGGGTAGGGGAATGGGTTTCCTGGCTCTCGAAAATATGACGTAGCAGCGCATCAAAATGGATATTTTTGGCGGTAAAGGTTACATGACCCGCTTGTTCCAAGGGAGAGGCCATATAGATATCCAATTTTAGGTCATGGGCCAATTCGTATACTAGGGTTGCTATGGATGTATTGTTCAAATCTACATTTAAGATTCGGTTAACGGTATCCAGGACCTGATACGGAAGATTTCTTCCTCCAAGCCGCCTGGCAGGCATTCCAGGCCCATTGGCAGTTTCGGCAAAGGTGTCGAAAAGGTAAAAGCCGTCTTTGGATTTGGAATAGGCCATTCCGTTGGTTTCGGCCAGTTTTTCCATGGCAATATCGAAGGGGACATTGGAAAGGTAGAGGTTCAAGTTTCTATTTTCCATCCCCGAGGCATACAATAAATTTTTATCGGAAGCATCCATGATAGCTCGGAATGCCTTTCCCAAGGGGTCGTTTTTAAGATCTAGGGAAATCAAATTTCCGGTTCGGTCATAGTCTACACCAATCTTTTTTTCCAAGGCTTCAGGTGTAGGAGGACTATACTTTTTAATGGAAAGAATATTCCCGGTAAAATCTATGGTGAGTCCGTATTCCTTGCATAAAAAAACCAAAAGGTCGGCTACGGAAACCTCCGAAAAATTGTTTACGATCGTAACATTTTCCAAATTTGGAGAAACTGTTAGGTTGAGGTTGTGTACTTTAGATACTGCGATTAAAAAATTCGGTAGGGTTACATTGGTAACATTGATGTCCAATTGTAGATTTTTGCCCAATTCGGAATTCTCAAGTGCCAAGACCTCCAAATGATTTTGAATGTTTTGTATTCTGTCAGGTTCCTGACCGCATATTTCAAAAATAATCAGCAGGGATACTATATGGAGGAATCGTTTCATAGCTGGTCTGTCAATAATGGATATACCTCCTCAATAGAAGTTATGCCCTCTTGTATCATTTGTATGGCATTGGTTTTTAAGGTGCCAATTTGCTTTTCCCTTAGATAATCGTCAATATGCATATGGTTGTCCTTGATCGAAACCATGAGTTCCTTGGTAATAGGAAGAATTTCGTAAACGGCCTTTCGTCCCAAATATCCGGTATGGTGACAACTGTTGCACCCCACAGCCTTAAAATGGGTTTTTAGGTTTTTGGGAATGCTAAAGCTTTGGGGAAATAACCCTGGTTCAATTGGCGACTCCACCTTGCAGGTGTTGCACAACTGTCGCACTAAACGTTGGGCCACGCTAATATTTAATGTACTGGCGATAAGAAAGGAAGGGACCCCCATATCGATAAGCCTTGAAATGGTACCCCAGGCGGAGTTGGTATGTATGGTAGACAAAACAAGATGCCCGGTTTGGGCAGCACGTATGGCTATATTGGCTGTATCCACATCCCGGATCTCTCCGATCATAATGATGTTCGGATCCTGTCTTAGGAATGTCTTTAGGGTTCTCATAAAATCCAGCCCAATACTTTCTTTTAACTGTACCTGGTTTATCCCTTCCAAAGTATATTCTATGGGATCTTCCAAGGTAAGTATGTTCTCTTCTACCGTATTCAGTTCCTTTAAGGTAGCGTAGAGGGTTGTGGTCTTCCCTGATCCGGTTGGGCCGGAAATGAGGATGATACCACTGGGCTGCCGCAGCCCTTCCCGATAAACGAGCAATTCATTTTCTGAGAATCCGAGTCCGTTCAAGTCGATGAGAGAAGCATCTTTGCTTAAAATCCGTAGTACCAATTTCTCACCGTGAAGCGTGGGCAAGGTCGACACCCGAATATCAAATTCATCACCGCCAGCCTTTATGGTGATACGCCCATCCTGTGGCAATCGCTTTTCGGCAATGTCCAGATCCGCCTTGATTTTTATTTTGTTGACCAGGGTCGGATATTCTTCCAAGGTAATGGTATACTGCTCTATAAGTTTCCCATCCAACCGAAAACGTACCCTACATCGTTTTTCGTAAGGTTCAAAATGAATATCGCTGCTTCCAACGTTTTTGGCACTGGTCAAAAGTTGTTCTAAAAAATCAGTGGAGTAGTGGAGACTATCGCTTCCGGAGGATTGCCCCTGTCTATAATTGGTAGTCAGGAGCTTTTGTAACTCTTCCTGTTCGCATTTTTCCAATATAATTGGAGTATCCAAAACAATTTCAAGTTCGGACAATAACTGTTCAAGGACCGTGTTATCGGTCTTACAAACAAGACCTTGTGCCGTATCCTCAACGGGGACAATACGGTAATGAAAAGCCTGTTCAGGAGAAATACGTTGGCGCAATATCGGGGGAATGTGTGTATCGTTTAATATCATAGTTGATAGAGATTGGGGGTTTTTATAAAAAAGCTTAAGGTCATTGTTCCTATGAGGAACAGGGACATGAATCCTGCCAAAGGAACCGTTTCCATGTTCTGGACCGATTTTAACAGAAGAAAAAGGAAAAGGGAAAATAGCAGAGACCCAACAAATAGAATAACAAAGGTAAGGGTGGGAAATCCCAAGGAAAATGCATAAAAGAAAAGGATGTCTCCAAGGCCTAAACTAGTATTCAGAAATTTTTTCTTGCTAACAAATTCGGTATATAGAAAAAGCAATAGGAGAATTCCGCTGACCAACAATAGGTTAGTGACCGAAAACCAAAGTACCAATTCCCATCCTGAGCTTGCCAAATGGATTCCAGTAAGGATTAGGGCCATCATGGGGAAAGCTACCCATATGACCATTCTATCCTTGAGGTCCTGATAAGCAATGGTTCCGCATACGGCCAGGGCAAGAATTTTTAGGAGTACCATCAATCCTTTATGATTTGTTTGGGGTTGCCGTTCTCGTCAATTTCCCAGACATTAAGAATACCGTCCCCATCAAAGTCGGTAATGGCTTCCGCCCGGGCCTTAAAAGTAGCATCACTTGCATTTGTAATTTCATACCGATAATTTGCCGTTCCATTTTCTTTCACAGTACGCGGTGCCTCAAAATCAAGCTCATTAAAATTCATAGTAAATTTACTGTACATGTAACGATGCGTGGTCTGGGCATTGTAAATGGCCTTGAGTTGGGTCTGCGCTTCAACACTTTTTGCTTTGGAGATAAGCGGCATTAAATTGGGGAGTGCCAACAGCAGTAAAATACCGATAATAGCAAGTACTATAAGGGTTTCCTGTAGATTTAGGGCAGGAATTTTTTTCTTTAGGATAGAGTTCTTCATAGGTCAAGTAAATTAAGATTCTGGTAGGGTTATAACAGAAAAACAGGGATATTATTATAAGGAATAAAAGAAATTGTGTAGATGTTAATATTATTTGTATTTCATCGAATTAATCAAAAAGCGTTAGTTTATGTAGAATAAAATTTATTTATTTGACTCTTAATACCTACTTTTTATTTAAGAATAATAGTAGTGTTTTAAAGACCCAGATCAAACCTAACCTTGTATGAAAGCTTTCCCCAGTGGACATGCACCTATGCTGTCCTACTATTTGCCATTTGGCCTTTTTGGGCTTTCTCCGATTAGTCCATCGTATCGTTTCAATGCAATCCCAACTAACAATTCAGGAGCTGACTGTATCCAGAACATTTCTAATGATTTTTGGGAAGGGAATCGACAACTATCCGCTCTTTTTGAGACCATGGGTCAGGGCTGTTTAGAATTTCGTATGAACATGGTTTGGCTCTATAGAGAGATTAGCTTTGGACCCCTTTGGTGGGACAGGATGAAACTTCCCGTAGCCTTTTTGAAACGAAAATCAAACTCACACAATTTTTGACATAACCTATTTCTTATGAAAAGTTCCCCCATTTTCTACACGCTGTGCCTTTCTTTAATTCGCTTTGTTACGGTTACTGCAAATTCCGTCGGCAGGGTCTGTTACTCTGCGATTCATAACAATTCAATCGTAGACTACATGGGAAATTTTTTAGGGAGTAGTACATCCTTGCATTCTGTTGATAGGTATCGGAGAGAAACAGTCAAGTATGATCTTCCGGATATTTCTAATGACCTACAAAGAATGTATAAAGCTTTTTCCGCTTTGATAATGAGTGAAACGTTGCTAAACAAAGGAGATAATCTTGTGTGGTTTTCTGGTAATACCAATCAAGATTGCTATAAGGCAAAAACCAAATCTTTTTTTGAATTATCAGATGAGTCAAAACCAGAAACTGAAGATTATTAAACCGTAAAAATAAATTAAAAACAAAAAAATGAAATCAATACTAAAACTTTCTTTGCTGCTCATAGGGGCATTCTCTTTTGCCCAGAATAACCTATTGGACACTTCCACTTGGACTGTAGGTACGGGATCGGTATCTGGATTTTCCGTAAATGGAGCCGACGCGGAAAATGTTAGAGAAGTGGGTTTAAGCCCACATGGTAATAATGTTGTTTTATGGAAAGCTGTACCTGATGGATCTGATAATGCAGATGGCGGATGGAACGGAAGCTATATAAATATAGACCATACAAAGACGTATCGTTTTTCCGTGTGGATAAAAAAAACAAATTCCACTGATGGGACTACATATTTTGGACTTTACACAAAAGATGCGGCGGACAATCATACCACTTTGCTTTTAGACAATACCGCAAACAATAATCCTTATTTCTGGGCTGGGGATACACCCCAATTGGATAAATGGTATTTACTTGTTGGTTTTGTACATAACAGCTCCTATACCGGGACAACTGTTAACGGGGGTGTTTACGATGGTGTTACCGGCACAAAGGTTCTAAATGGATTGCAAGACTTCAAATTTACAGCCAATGCGACAAGATTAATGCATCGTGTTTATTTATATTTTAACGCAAACACTTTGGATAGGCAGTTTTTTTACTCCCCAACCATATATGAAATTAACGGCCAAGAGCCCACGATACAGGAACTGATCAATGGACCCAACGGAGGGGATACCCAACCCCCAACGGCTCCCACCTTGTCGAGCATCGGCCAGACCGATACCACGGCGGACCTAAGCTGGACAGGGGCCACGGACGATACCGCGGTTACCGCTTATAAAATATATAAGGATGGAACATTGGAGGCCACATTGGGCAGTGTAAGCACCTATCAGGTGACCGGTCTTACCGCTGGTACTACCTACAATTTTACGGTTACGGCCCTTGATGCTGCAGGCAATGAAAGTCCGGTCAGCAATGCGGTGTCTGTGACCACAAACGGTTCGAGCGGTGGCGGAGGTACTATTTGGAACGAGGCGAATTCAGTGGCAAGTTATGCTGGAAATGTAGCCGTTGGCACGGCTACAGTACCCTCGGGGTATCAAATGGCCATCGATGGCAAGCTGATTACCGAAGAGGTGAAGGTTCAGCTCAGTGGTGCTTGGCCAGATTACGTATTCGCCGAGGACTACACATTACCCACCTTTGAAGAAGTGGAAAAGCATATCCAAGAAAAAGGCCGACTAATCAATATTCCTTCAGCTGATGAAGTAGACGCCAATGGGATAGAATTGGGAGAGATGAACAAATTGCTTTTAGAAAAGATTGAGGAGCAGATGCTATATATTCTAGATCAGGAAAAAAAGATAAAAGGTTTACAAGGTCTTGAAAATAGAATAAGGGTATTGGAAAAAATGCTAAAAACTAAAAATTAACCACAATGAAAAAAACTGTATTTGCACTATTTGCACTTTTGGTTTTTCCAACATTGATATGGAGCCAGACCAATCTTTTGGATACCTCTAGTTGGAACGTTGGTAACGGCTCGGCTCCTGGCTTCAGTGCTTATGGATCTTCTCCTGAGAATGTAAGGGCTTTGGGCATGTCACCTTATGGCAATCAAGAGATTCTATGGATAGGTATACCAGATGGGGCCAGTAATCCACAGGTTGGAGGATGGTCGACCGATTATATCCCAATCGATAACACCAAGACGTATCGTTTTACGGTATGGATGAAGAAAAAAAACTCGTTTGAAGGCGGTGAGGTCTTTAAAACTTTTATCTACGACTCAAACTCAATCAATGTATCCTTGAGATTGGATGGTTCTTTTTCGACCAATCCTATCTTTCAGGCCAGCGATGTGCCTATGTTGGATAAATGGTACCTATATGTTGGTTTTGTTCATGACGTAAATTTTAGTGGTACTTCCGATCTTGGAGGAGTCTATGACCCGGTCGATGGTTCAATGGTTATGGGTGCCACGGACTACAAGTTTGCATCTACTGCTGTTTCCGTGAGGCACCTTGCTCAATTTTATGGGAGTAGCAATTCAGCGGATTCCTTGGAACTTTTTGGTCCTACCCTCTACGAGGTCAACGGCCAGGAACCAACCCTTGCGGAAATTATCAATCCCGGTGGAGGCGAGGGTAGTGGACAGACCGTTTGGAACTCCTCGGGAAACGATATCAACTATACAGCGGGTAATGTGGGCATTGGTACTACCGCCATAGGAACCTGGAAACTGGCCGTGGGTGGCAAAATTCGGGCCGAGGAAGTTAAGGTGGAGACCGGTTGGGCGGATTATGTATTTACCGAAGGTTATGACCTGCCCACCATGGAGGAGGTTGAAAAACACATCCAAGAAAACGGCCATCTCATCAATATCCCCTCCGCGGCCGAAGTGAAGGCCAATGGCATAGAGATAGGCCATATGAACAAACTACTCCTGGAGAAGATAGAGGAGCTTACCCTATATATTCTGAAAATGGATAAAGAGATCCAAGCATTGAAAAATATAAAGCAACCCAAGACCCAAGGAATGAAGTGTTCGCATTGATGTTGTTAAAATGTGCAGTAGTTTATCGAAAAATCATAAAATTATGCATAAACATAGAACAAGATCTATATATTTGAATTATAAATCTTACAAAATATATAAATGAAATAGTGTTAAAATATTAAACGCCAAACCCAAATTTGACCTACTTGATATGAAAGCTTCCCCCACTGGACATGCCCTAGGCTGTCTGATTATACTGTTTTTCTTCGTTTCCGTTTTTTCTAAGACTCCTGTAATCGACATATCCCCGATTCCTTTTGCAGGGAACGACATAAATGTTCCCTTGGAAAGTCCCCTGTACGATTTTCCAGGTTGGAATAGTAAACAGGCCATTACCATTAGCAGTGCTATGGTAGATGGCTCTGCCAATTTGGTCGACTTTCCTGTGCTCATCACCTTGGATTATCTGAATAACGAGATAGTGGACGGCAGTGTCAATTCCGCCCTAAGTGGGGGAGGGGATATCCGCTTTTCCAGTGATGCCGCGGGCAATAACCAGTTGGCCATTGAAGTAGTGGAATTTGTGACCAGTGCGACCCCTGCCAATAGGAAATGCCAGATTTGGGTAAAGATCCCGAGCCTGTCCGCCACTTCGGATACCACAGTATATATTTGGTACGGAAATTCCGGTGCATCCCAACCTGCTCCCAATACGGCCGGTGTAGGTAGCCATTCCGTATGGACAGCTTATGAGGCCGTTTGGCATATGGAAAACGACCCCAGTGCTGCAGCACCCCAGATTTTGGATGCGACGGGCAATGGATACGATCTTACCAGTGGAGGGGCCATGACCGGAGGTGATGTGGTCGGTGGACAAATAGGCAACGCCATAGAATTTGATGGTAGCAACGATTATTTTGCGCTCGCCAATAACGTTGTTATCAACAATGGTACCTATACCATTTCTTCATGGGTAAATTGGACTACGGGCAATACCTACAATGGGATTATCGCAAACGACAATCCCTGGAGTGGGGTCTGGATCAATTCCGAGAACGGGGGAAGGGCTGTATTTACGGATGGAGCCGGCCAGGAATTCAGTTCCAATGGTTCCGCCCCGGCCGGTACCAACATTAAATGTGATTTTGTAGGTACCAATGGTGACTACCAATATTTCTTTGCTGGAAACAGTGATGCTTCCGGTTCCCAGGCATTTAATTACGGAAACTTGGCATATATCGGTTCCGAGGATACGAATGCCGGGTTTTTTAGGGGATGGATCGATGAGGTACGCGTAAGTACGGATAGCAAATCCGCTGCCTGGCTGAAGGCCGAGCATAATAACCAGAACAATCCCGGAGGTTTTGCCTCCCCAGGTGTTCCCGGGGATGCCTCGGGTGGAACAGGCGGCGGAACAGGCGGATACTGGACCCAGACGGGTTCCGATATTCACTACAGCAACGGCCTTGTTGGGATAGGTATGTCCACAATCCCGAGTGGCTATCATTTGGCAGTGGACGGAAAGGTCATTAGCGAAGAGGTAAGGGTGCTGCTCTCCGAAAATTGGGCAGATTATGTATTTGCCGAAGGCTATGACCTTCCCACCCTGGAAGAAGTTGAAAAGCATATCCAAGAAAAGGGCCATTTGATCAATATTCCTTCGGCAGCCGAGGTAGAGGCTCAGGGTATAGAACTCGGGGACATGAACAGGTTGCTCCTGGAAAAGATAGAAGAGTTGACATTGTACATTATTGACTTGGAAAAAAGGAACAAAAGAATATTTGAACTAGAGAATCGCCTGGAAAGCATAGAACAATTATTAAAACAATAACCATGAAAACACTTTTGACCCTATTGACATTTGGAGCTACTAGTATGGGCCTTCACGCTCAATTCACATTTGCAAATAATCAAGCTATTACCAATAACGATATAGTTGCTCCGGTAGTTAGAGTTAGCAATGAATTGCGGGTCGCGAACACCTTTAGCGCAAATGATCCTGCCATCGGTACTTTGGATAACACCGGGTATGGTATAAACATCCACAAGACCGATGGTATAGGTTTTGCCTTTAATGGGGCCCACAAAGTAATAATTAAACCTACGGGAGAAATTGTGGCGCCCACTTTTTCATTTGATAATGAGATTCGGATAGCCAATTCTTTTAACGCTCTCGATCCTACGATCGGCACTTTGGATAATACGAGTTATGGAATAAACCTTCACAAAACTTCAGGTATTGGGTTCGCTTTTAACGGGCAACATGAAGTAGTCTTTAAGCCCAATGGGGATACGGGAATAGGTACGGATACACCCTTGGGAAAGTTACACGTTTCCACAGGAACTGCTGGTGATGCTGTACTAAGGCTTGAGGCCGATACGGACAACAATGATGAATTTGACAACCCCATATTTCAGATGCGTCAGGATGGTAATCAAGTCGGTGTTAATATGGGGTTTTCCAATGAAAACTTTGGTCACAATGTATTCGGCATAGCCACTAGATGGACCAACATTGAAAACTGGAATGCTTTTACGATAAATACCGAGACAGGAAAAGTGGGCATTGGTACCACGATCCCGGACGACAAGCTTACGGTAAAAGGTAGGATCCATGCCGAAGAGGTGAAAGTAGATCTTTCCGTTCCCGGACCGGATTATGTCTTCAAGGAAGGATATGACCTTAAATCCTTGGAGGAAGTGCAAAAACATATCCAAGAACACGGGCATTTGCCCAACATTCCCTCTGCGGAGGAAATGGAAGAGAAAGGGATTGAACTGGGGATTATGAATATGAAGCTCTTGGAGAAGATAGAGGAGCTCACGCTGTATATCCTGGAACAGGAAAACAGATTAAAACGATTGGATGTTATGGAAAATGAGATCATCCAATTAAAGAAAATAATGGCACAACCAACAAATCATAAATAAGATGAAAAAAACTGTATTTGCCCTTTTGGTTTTTCCAACATTGATATGGGGCCAGACCAATCTTTTGGATACCTCTAGCTGGACCGTAGGAACCGGTTCCGTTGGCAGTTTTGGTGTTTACCAGAATGACACTTCTGAAAATGAAAGGATAATGGGTACAGACCCCCATGGTAATACCAGTGTAATCTGGAAGGGTATGCCCAGCGGCAATGGTGGACAGGATGGGGGATGGAGGGGAACCTTCATCAATATCGATCATACTAGGACCTATCGGTTTACGGTTTGGGTAAAAAAAACCATTTCCCATGACGGAGCCGAATTATTCGGCTTTGAGGCGAATGATAATGCCTCGCAAGAGGCAAGTTTAAACCTTGACGGGAGCACTGACAATTCCCCTTGGTTCAATGATACGGATCTGCCGGCCTTGGATACTTGGTATTTAATGGCGGGCTTTGCGCATGGAAGTAATGATGCCTCCACCACACATTTGGGCGCTTTATATGCTGTGGATGGTACGATGATACGATCTTTAACTGATTACAAGTTTTCGGCCGCCGCGGTAACTATGCGGGAAGAGTCTATTTTATGGGGAGATACCGGGGGTGCGAGCGAGATTTATTTTTGGAATCCAACGGTTTACGAAGTCAACGGCCAGGAGCCCACCATTTCTGAACTGATCAATCCTGGAGGAAGCAGTGGCGGCCAGACGGTCTGGAACACTTCCGGTAATGACATCGATTACACCGCGGGTAACGTGGGCATTGGTACTACCACCATAGGAGCCTGGAAACTGGCCGTGGGCGGCAAAATTCGGGCCGAGGAGGTCAAGGTAGAAACCAATTGGGCGGACTATGTCTTTGCAGAAGGCTATAACCTGCCTACACTGGAGGAAGTGGAACAGCACATCAACGAAAGGGGCCACCTGATCAACATTCCCTCAGCGGCGGAGGTAAAGTCCAACGGCATAGAACTCGGGGAGATGAACAGACTACTCTTGGAGAAGATCGAGGAGTTGACACTATATCTCTTGCAAAGTAATCGTACCCAGGAAGATCTGGTAAAACGAATAAAGTCATTGGAACAAAGTAGAAAGAATCCATAGGCTATCTATGAGAAATAATAAATAAAAAGAAGACCCAAATCAAAAACATACAAAATGAAAAATGTTTTCCCCTTAATTTTCCTATTAGGAATACTACAGTTTCAAGCGCAAGATCCCGATCCGGACCCAAGACTGTTGGATTTTACCCCTCCAAGTCCAACCGCCTATTCCCTGACCCAGTTCTCGGCCCAGCAACCGGCCTTGTATACAGGTACGGCCAATACGTCCATTCCCTTGTATACCATAGATTTTGATGGGTGGTCCCTGCCAATTACCCTAAGCTATCATGCTACGGGTATACGGACCAACCAAGAAGCAACGGAGGTGGGTTTAGGCTGGTCCTTGAGTTCTACGGCTGTTATTTCCAGAAGTATCCGAAAGGGAAACGATTTTCATAATGTCCCTAACTTGGCAAAGGGCTATATTCATGATACAACCCCTGTTGACACTATCTTAAACGATCTCCGTAATTGGACAGATCTTACCATGAACGAAAGGAGCGTATTGGTGGCCAATTTCACAAATGCGTGGTACGATACGGAACCCGACATTTTCGATTATAACTTTTTTGGATTTCAAGGTTCCTTCATCCTCTCAAAAAAGAGTAATCCAACAGATGCTATTGCAGTCATTAAACTAAAGAATGACGCTACAATTATTCAATATTTTGATGGCCCCAATCCCTATTTTACCATAAAGACCCCGGAGGGATTCGAGGGTACTTTTGATATAAAGGAGAGAACTACAAACCTGGCTGGGTATAGTCCCAACCCGATAGGGGGGCCTTATGACGGGACTTACATAGATATTCTCAATACTACCAATCGTGGGCAATTTAGGACGGTAACGGCCTGGTATCTGTCGAGTATAGAAAGCCCCAGGGGCAAGCAAATCTCGTTTAACTATAACATATTGTCAACCGAGGACAGTCCTTTTGTCTCTGTCGGTGCGCCTTCTTTTTCGGAGATACGAATCCAGGATCTTCAGTCCGGGCAGGGAATATCCTTTTCCCGTTTGGTAACCGAGCATGTATATCAACAATCCATAATCATACCTAACGAACTGTCCATAACCTTTAATCAAGAGGACCGGGAGGATCTTCGAAGCAATACTTTTCTCTATGAAAATTCATTTCCTTTGACCGCACAAAAACCAAAACGATATACAGGTCTCCATATTCAGGGCCTTGATCCGGCGTCTACCTTTGAAAAGAACATAGTTTTTGGGCAATCCTATTTCAACCTGGAATACTTATTGGACGAGAGTGTGGACAACATCAATACCGAACCGGCCAAATACGCCTGGCTCAGAAGCCGTTTGGACTTTGTAACGGTTGATGACCAAACCCATCGCTTCTTTTACAATTTGGGAAACAATGGTGTCCCCTCAAAGTTTACTAGGGGAATAGATCACTTTGGTTTCTATAATGGTCAGGAGGACAATGATCAACTGCTTCAGGTGACCCCAAGGATACTTAGTGATATCTGTTCTTTTTTTGAAGCCGATATATCCAAGAAGTACTACTATCAAACGGAAGAACGGAAACCGGATTTTGCTCACGGGATAGCGGGAAGCTTAAAAAGAGTGCAATATCCCACGGGAGGTTATACCGATTTTCTCTACGAATCACATGACTACTATGCCGAAGGTTCGGTAGCTGCGGCTCAATACTATACCCCGGAGGCATTAAATGCCAGCGGTGCCAGTGGTACGGCCATAGCCGGGGGATTACGGATAAAAGAAATCGTTACCTATGAAAAAGAAGGAGTAATCGCGAGCGAAAAGTCCTTTGAATATAAAAATAGCATGGGAGGCACCACCGGGGTGATGCTGACCCCTTTTGCCCACTATACGGAAAGAAATATAATTGATGATACCAATGGTGACGGAATACTAGATAGTAATGACTTCTGTTCTTACCAGTGGTTTTCGTTAGTTGGCACCTCAGGCCAGAATACCGCAGAGGGAAAGAAAATAGGATATGACCGAGTAACTGAAGTAACAGTGGGCAAAAATGGGGAGAGTTATAGTAGCGAACATTTTTTCACCAACATTCCTACTAGAAAACCGAATCTCACGACACTTGATAATTTGATACCCTATGAACCAAAAACGTATAAGAACGGAAAATTGCAAAATCAACTTTTCGAGGACCACACTGGAACAACGGTGGTCCAGAGCAAAAATTATGGGCTATATGAAGATTTTAATGACGTTAGACTTGGACTTGCTTACTCCAGTAGGGACTGGGGTTCAGGGTACGCACTTGCCTATTACCCGTATCACCTCCCTATAGGTTTTGCGGAAATCGATTCGATCAATACCAGAACCACCTATAACACCAGAGACCTAAGTACTACAGTCAACTATACCTATAACGCCGTAGGACAACAAAAGGAAGAAAGAACCACCAATAGTAAAGGGGAACCAATTCGAACGGAATATAAACGTCTGGCAGAATTCTCAAATGCGGCCTGTGTATACGCCAGTGACGCTGTAAGCTGTCTACAGGATACTATGGCCCTTCGGAATATCATAAACCCGGTCTTGGAAAAACTTACCTATGTGGGTGATTCGGTAATTGCTGCAACCGGCTACCGTTATGATCTGGAGGAGGGCAACGTAGTTTTACGGGAAGTCTTGGAGTATGACGGTTCCAAGGCCAATTTTATAAGTTCTGCCAATGGTTTTGAATTCCCTAATTACCGATCTGTAGTGGTCTATGAGGATTATGACACCGAAGGCAACGTATTACAATATTCCGTGGCGGATGGCCCAACTACTTCGCTGATATGGGGTTATAATGAAGAGTATCCCATTGTAAAGGGCGAAAACATAGGGTATACGGACCTTCTTCAGGCCCATACTGCAGCTCTCGTCAATCCAACAACCTATGAAGAAAATATCCGTTCCAATCCAGTTGCCCAAAAGGCCCTGATCACTACCTATACATTCGACCCCATGGTGGGAATGGTAGCGATGTACGATCCCTCGGCCCGCAAAACGACCTACTCCTATGATGCCTTTAGGCGATTGGAAACGATCAAGGATTTGAACAACGAATTGCTACAAGACTATGAATACCACTATAAAACACCGGAAAGGTATGGTGGAATTACTTCTAGGACCGGGCTTAATTTTGGGGTGGTCGGCCCGGATTCCGTCCGGACCATAAACACCGGAATTAAAAATGAAGGAAATTATGACATTACCATAAATAGTCTTTCACTACCTACCAACTTTAGCAGTACTTGGGCGAGCACGCCTTTTCTGATTCGACCGGGCGATACCTTTAGCTTGCCTGTGACCTATACTTCGCCCAATCCGGGAGCAGGAATAGAAGGCGGCAATATGATCTTACAGACCACGGACAACCTGGATGGGAACGTTAGTATATCCCTTTCGGCCAATAGTGCCGTAGAAACAAGGATTTTAAGTCTTCCCCAAGATTGTTATGAGGTAGGATCCAGTTTTGCTGAAATAGGGATTCTTCTCAGTAATGATGGGAACTCCCCCATAAAAATAACCCATGTGGGAATAGATACAGATGAACTGCAACTATTAGGCACATATGATGTTCCCCCCACTACACAGTCTTGGATGGCCGTAAAGGTGAAGCTATTAAAACCGCTTACGGGACCCAATGCCTGGGATGGTATGTCCACCATTTTTATTGAGACCGATGCGGATACTCCTGTTTTCAATGTACAGGTGGATTTGACCGCAAATAGTTGTAATTAAAACATTACCCAAAAGCAAAGACCCAAGTGCCGTAAAAACACTTAACACAAATAAACCTTTTACCAAAAAAATATAGCAATTCTGGATATGACCTTGAAGTGATTACGAGTACCACTGTCACAGCCAGTACTAACAATAAATAAAGACCCCAAGATGAAAGCAAAACAAAACAATAGAATTCGGACATTTGGCTCGTTGGCCGTTCTACTCTTATGTCTCCTTATGGGAACTTCGGCCCTGGCACAGCAGATTACGGGCCCTACCTCGGTAAACGAGGGGGACACTAATAATTATTACCTGTCCGGGGCCTCCAACATCTCCTGGAACGTATCCGGGGCGGCCAGCTGGTCCGGATCCGGTGGCAGTATCAGCGTAACGGCGGGGAGTTCCAACTATACGGTATCTGCCAACTTTACGGGAGGGCCCGGTTATTCTGCCCTTTTTGTTAACGTAACTCCCAGTGGCCCACCAAAACCGCCTAATCCAACTGCGTCTACTGCAAATTGTCAGGTAACGTTGACCAGGACCGGTTCGCCAACGTCCGGCATCAAATGGTACTGGCAGGGAAGGACCAGTTCCGGGACATCTATCACCAAAGGTAATGGAAGTACGTACGTGGCTGATGAAGGATCCGGTAGATATTACATAAGGGCCAAGTACGATTCCGGTGCATGGAGCAGTGGATCGGGGTATGTGGATGTCACGATTCCCAGTACACCTTCGGCCCCTAGTGTTTCGGACAGGGAAATCTGTTCGGGCCAGACCACGACCTTGACGGTCAACAGCCCTATTTCGGGTACCTACCGTTGGTATAATTCCTCAGGGACACAGTACTTAGACTCGGGCACAAGTTATGCGGTCTCCCCCAGTAGCACTACCAGCTATACGGTACGGGTTACCTCAAGCGCGGGCTGCGAAAGCCCTGCCGGAACGGTCCAGGTCAACGTGATCAACCTACCCGCCCCATTGAACAACAGTCCCATTCGCGATTGCGAATCGGGCTCCACGGTTATACTCTCTGCCCTAAGCTCCAAAACGGTCAATGGCGAGTTCCATAGCAACATGGTACACGTATGGTATTCCGACCAGAACCGCAACAATATTGTTTCCCATGTTCCGGCCAGTGGTGTTCCCTCGGGTTCGGTAGGTACCCAAAAGACAATTACCCTTCAACCGGGCCAAAGTGCGAGTTATTGGGTCGCCAGCAAAGTAGGCAACTGCGAGGGGGCCTTGAGGGAGGTGACCGGGGAGTATATAGACCATTCGATCGACGGGGGCCAGATTTCCGCTCCCCAGCCGGCTGCAATATGTTATAATACAGATCCCGGGAACCTAGCAAACTCTGTTTTGCCGTCCGGAGGGGACGGTGCCTTCTCCTATGAATGGGAGTATTCGGACGATAACAGTATTTGGCATGACATTCAGGGGGCCACCTCGGCCTCTTATAATCCCTCGGGCGGCCTAGTGGGCGACCGATGGTACCGAAGAAAGGCGTTGTCCTGTAATAGGTTCGGTTATTCGAACACAGTCCCGGTTACGGTCCAGGCCAATGTTCTACAACCTACCTTACAGCTCGTATCACAGACCACCTGCTTGTCCCCTACCGGTAGCTTTAGGATCAGCAATTATAATAGTGCCTACTCGTACAGTGTAAATCCGTCTGCGGGGGTCGTTGAGGTCAATGGGGATACGGTTACGGTCTTCCAGGGTACCTATACAGTTACGGCTACGGAGAACGGATGCTCTTCCGTTGCATCCGCCTCCATTGAGATATTTGAACAGCCCTTTGTACCGGGCAAACCGTTGAATCCGACTAATATCGACAACTCGGTCTGTGGGGAGATTACCCTGACCAAGGGCGAGCCGAATTCGACCGCCAATGCCACCTGGTACTGGCAGGCCGAACAGACGGGCACAAGCACCGGCCCGGACAATTTGAACCCAACCGTTACCTTGACCACTGGAAGCGTCTATTACCTTAGGGCAAAACACGATACTTCCGGCTGTTGGGGGGATGCCCGGCGCATCGACTATACGATCAATCAAGTTCCCTTGGAAGCTTCGGGAAGCAATGTCTCCCGATGTGGTTCTGGTGCGGTTACGTTGACCGCCTCGCCCGGTACCCATGGCGATGAGATCCGATGGTATACCGTTGCCTCCGGAGGTTTGCCCCTTACCAACGGGGTCAGTGCCAATACCTTGGAGTATACCACCCCGGGCATAAGTACCAACACCACCTACTATGCGGAAAGCTACAACAGTACCACAGGTTGCTTTTCATCGACCAGACATGCCATTCAGGCTATCATCGACACCGGTAGCAACACCTATTATTACGATGGGGACAATGACGGCCTGGGGAACCCCAATATTACCATAATAGCATGTACCCAGCCCAGTGGCTATGTGGCCAATGCGTCCGATCTTTGCCCCAATGTACCGTCGCCGACGAACGACTGTCCAGCCAATGATCCATCCGGTCAAAACTATGTCTATACCCGAACCTATCAGGCTCCCAGGACCACGGTCCCAGCGCAAAAATTCGATGAGGGCGATAACGGGCAGTTCGATGTAGAGAACGATTATGTACAGGGCATCACCTATTTCGATGGCCTAGGCCGGCCTATGCAACAGGTAGGTATACGCCAGTCCGCGGATAGTCTGGACATCGTTACCCATTTTGGGTATGATGCCTATGGACGGCAGGACAAGGAATGGTTGCCCTTCCATGAACCGGACAGTACCCTAGGGAGCTATCGCTATTGGGATGTGGAATTGGCCACAAAACAGTATTACAAGACCCATCCGGTATATGCCGATGATTTTACGGGACTCTTGGAAGGTGATGTCAATGCCTATTCCGAAACCTATTTTGAAACCTCCCCCTTGAACCGGGTATTGCGGCAGACCGCCCCCGGGGAGGACTGGAAACTGGACAAACTGTCCGACGATCGCAGTATCGAATTCGATTACGAGACCAATGACACCCTACAAATACGGATGTTCCGGGTAGAAACGGAATTTGTCAACGATACCCGTATCCCGGAGCTTAAGTTCCCGGAGGATGCGCAGGGCAATCCCTTAGAATATTATTCCCCCGGTGAACTCTTTAAAAATATCACCAAGGATGAGAATCATGATACGGCGGACGGCAAATTGCACACCACCGAGGAGTATACGGACAAACAGGGTAGGGTAGTACTCAAACGGACCTATGCCGATGCGGACATCGATCTAAACGGTAATGGCAATAATACAGATCCCAACGAGATTCTTGAGGCTCCACATGATACCTATTACGTCTATGACGATTTTGGCAACCTTGCCTATGTATTGCCACCTAAGATGGAGGCCGGTACGGCCACTTTGGCGGAGATCAATACTGGAATGGTGGAACTGGGGTACCGATATGTCTACGATCACCGCAACCGCTTGGTGGAAAAACAACTGCCCGGAAAGGGGAGGGAACATATTGTTTACGATAAACTAGATCGGCCCATCATGACCCAGGATAGTGTACAGCGGGTCACCGGGGAGTGGCTCTTTACCAAGTACGATGCCTTTGGCCGGGTAGCCTATACGGGCAAGGCGGTGGAAATGGATGCTTCGGTACCCCGATCCAGAACCGCGGTACAGGCTTTGGCCAACGGCATCAGCGGTGCCCATTGGGTGGAACAGGCTACGGCCGCTATTACGATTGGTGGGGCGGATGTCCATTACAACAATGCGGCCTACCCCGTAGCTACGGTAACCGAGGTATTGACCATCAATTATTATGACAATTATGACTTTCTGGCCAGTGAAACGGGCATTTCCCTGCCTGCCACCGTTTTGGGGCAGGCCGTGGAAAACCACGACAATCTAACGAAGACCGCGACCAAAGGGCTCGCTACAGGGAGCAAGGTAAAGGTCTTGGACGTGATACCGACCGACTGGATCATCTCCGTAACCGCTTATGATACCAAGGCCAGGCCGGTGTATGCCTATACCGAAAATGAGTATTTAGCTACCCAGGATGTGGTGGAAAGCGCGTTGGACTTTTCGGGCAGGGCCCTAAAGGTAAAGGCCAGCCATACACGTAGTAGTGCTACCATCGTTACGATAGATAATTTTACCTATGACCATACCGGCCGTTTGTTGGCCCAGACCCAATGTATCGGGGACGAAACCTTGGGTGATTCCTGTACAGGTGGTGGTGGCGTTGTGGCCGACCTTCCCCTAAGCGGGACCGTTACGGATAGCCGGGTAGCCACGGCCAGCATTACGGTCACCAATGCCACCCTTCTACCGGACGCCCGGCTCTATATAGACCCCAACGCCACGGGAACGGGCGGGGCCGAGGAGCTCATTGTACATAACGACTATGACGAACTGGGTCTATTGACCCGTAAAAAAGTAGGCGGTACGCCCGGTAGCGGTTATACTGCGACCCAGGGCTTACAGGAAGTGGACTACACATATAATGTAAGGGGATGGCTAACGGATATCAACGATATTTCTGATGCAGTCCCGAATAAATTGTTTAACTTTAGCCTAAGTTATAACCAAGGACTAATTCCATTGTACAACGGCAATATTTCACAGGCACAGTGGCGTACGGCAAGTACGGACAATACGTTGAAGTCCTACGGCTATACCTACGATGCGTTGAACCGGATAACCAGTGCTACGGACAACTCCGGGAACTATGATGTAAGCAATATCGCCTACGACAAGATGGGTAATATTCTGACTCTAACTCGTGATGGTTGGCAGGACAATGGGGGTACCATAATATACCCGGATATGGATATTTTGGATTATGATTACGGTGTAGGGAATAAACTGACTAAGGTTAGCGACACCGGTAATGGCAATTATGGCTTCAAGGACGGTTCGAATACCAACGACGACTTTGTCTATGATGCCAACGGCAACATGACATCTGACCAAAATAAAGGGATTACGGGCATTACATATAACCATTTGAACCTGCCCACCTCAATCGATATCGACGGAGGCAACATCTCGTACGTCTACGATGCCGCCGGGACGAAACTGGAAAAGGAAACAAGCACGGGAACAATAACGGAATATGCCGGAAATTATATCTATGAGGGCAATACTTCCGCCACGACCCTACAGTTCTTCTCCCACCCGGAAGGCTATGTAAATGCCAATGGGGGTGGGTACGACTATGTGTACCAGTACCGCGACCACCTCGATAATGTAAGGTTAAGTTACACGGACGACCCTTCAAACCCTGGTACTCCCACCATCATAGAGGAGAACAACTACTATCCCTTCGGCGGTAGGCACAGGGGCTACAATATGGGCGGGGACAATTCCCTAGGCAACGATGTGGCGCAACGTTGGAAGTTCGGCGGTAAGGAACTGGACAATAGCCTTAACGCAGCGTTGGATACCTATGACTTCGGTGCTAGGAACTACGACCCGTGGCTGGGCAGGTGGATGAACGTGGACCCTCTGGCGGAACAGATGCGAAGGCACAGCCCGTACAACTATGCCTTTAACAACCCTATCTACTTTACCGATCCCGATGGTATGGCACCTGCCTCTCCAGACGATATTTACATCGACAAAGTAACCGGTAAGGAAATAGGCAGGGACGGTCGCGTCTCGAACGATGTTAGGATTATAGATGCAGCGGATTTTGATGATATAAAAACTGCAAATGGCGGTTCTACGATTTCGGCGGCGGCCACAAAAGAATTACAGGACAATAGTACTCTTGTAACTGTTAATGATTCTCAAATTCAGGATGCAGTACAGGATGTGAATGATACATCTAGAACGGTCGAAACACAAGTTAATATTGTTTTGGATAGGGACAGCGGGGAAGTTAGTGCAATACAACGGCCTGCTGGAACAGATGGAAAGACGACTTTGAGTTACGATCAATTCAAAGATAAAAATGGAGTTACGTACAACACCTCCCAAGAAGATTTGTTGGTTGGGCAGGTTCATGGACATAATAAATCACAACAAGCAAACGTAGTCAATGTACCAGGAACATCTCAGGCTGATGTAACCGCAGCCAATTCAGCAGGTATTAGTGTTTACTCGGTTGATGCCTATAATACACCAGTTGGTGGAGCAGCAAACATAAATAAGGTAACCAGGGATGGAACACAAACAAATGCTATTGGACAGACCAAAGGAAATCTTTTGAATCAAGGCAAGACGATAAATATAGGGCGGGATGCTTTGAATGATTATATTAAAAACTAATTGATGAGGAAACTGATAAACTTTACAATCTTATGCCTTATTTTAAGTGGTTGCGCTAGCAACATTAAAAAATCAAGAATTACATATTTATTCCCTGTTGAAACGGAGAATAGTATAAGTGAATTTTTGAAAGGCCAAAAATCTAAATTTGCGGTATTTTATTTTGAAAGAGTAAAAGACAATCCGACTACCAAAGTTCATGTTGAAACATTCAAGAGTAAGGAAGCGTTGGAAACAGCCCTATCGAACTCTACACTAGGCAATAGATATGTTTTTATCGATTACAAGTACTATCCAGTACTTTTTGATTATGATTTTAAATTTTATTCTAACGAGAAAAATGGCAAGCCGCAAGTATCGGTAATCAATGAAGCCAACGGTAATCAAGAAGAAAAGGATATACCTGCCCTTACGTACAGAATGAAAAATCAGCATTTAATCGGGTACAAGAAAAACATTAGAATAATCGATTGGTCGAATTATGTGATTATTGATGATAAAGGAAATATCGTAGAGAACGGACTTTAGAACAGTAATGCGCAATAGATTTAAACCACTCTTCGGGGTGGTTTTTTATTGCAGTACGTTCTGTAGCTTGGTCTGCTTGATGAAGGCATCGAGCATGGCGAACACGTGTTCCCTGTCCTTGTCCTTCATCTGTGTAACCCTCCGATGCAATCCCGAATAAATTGTTTAACTTTAGCCTAAGTTACAACCAAGGCCCCGATCCATTGTACAACGGAAACATAGCACAGGCCCAATGGCGTACTGCTAATACGGACAATGCATTGAAGTCTTACCAATATACCTACGATGCGCTCAACCGGATCGCTGGGGCAACCGGTTTGGGAGATATGTCAAAATTTGACTTGTCCGGGATTACTTATGACAAAAACGGCAACCTCTTGTCCCTAAGCAGGCTGGGGCATAAGAGTGCCACGCCCATCCTGAACGATATGGACGACAGCGACTATGGTACCATGGATGCGCTAGACTATAATTATCACGACAACCAGATGAGCAACCGACTCTACAAGGTGCGGGACGATGGTGAGGATGCCTACGGCTTCAAGGACGGTAGCGGGGATGCCCAAGACTACTGGTATGACGCTAATGGAAATATGACCGCCGATGCCAATAAAGAGATAACTTCAATAAGTTATAACCACCTGAACCTACCGATACAGGTGACCATGGCAGGCGGTAACATACAATACGTTTATAGCGCAGATGGCACGAAACTTAAAAAGACGGTCAGCAGCGGTGCAACAACGGAATATAATTCGGGATATATCTATGAGAACAATATCTTGCAAGGCATTGCCCAATCCGAAGGTTACATTAAATTGGACAATGGTCAGTACTCTTATGTCTACCAATATATAGACCACCTTGGGAATGTAAGGCTATCATACACCGATGCTGATGGGAACGGTAATATAGATGCCTCCTCAGAGATTATAGAGGAGAACAACTACTACCCATTTGGTCTAAGGCATAAAGGGTACAACGATGTGATTTCTCCGTTGGGCAACTCGACCGCTCAAAGGTGGAAGTACAATGGGGTTGAATTTGAAGAGGCGCTGGATGTTGATTTATACGAGACTTTTGCAAGAGGTTATGACCCGGCGCTTGGAAGATTCGTTCAAATAGACCCATTGGGTGAGCTAATCCAACAAATCAATAAATCACCATATAACTTTGCTTGGAACAATCCAATACTGTTCAACGACCCATCCGGGCTTTGTCCTGATTGTCCGAATCCTGAGGATGCCGAGGAAGGGGATACCTATACCATTGATAACGGAAGTGTATATGTGTTCAACAGTGGAGAATGGGAAAGACAGACTGTTGAGGAACTGGATGAAGTTATCGTTACCGCTGATGGACAAGAGAATTCGACACACGAAGCGGCAATGGGTGCGGCAGGTGCAATAGTACTTGGCGAAACAATTGCAGAGATTACACTACCCTCTCTGGCGGTTGAAGTTTCAACTGCGTCCGCTGCTTCCGCAGGTGTCGCTAGTGTAGCAGTTGTAGGAATGGCCACACCTTATGCCATGTTGCTTTTCCTTGCCTCTCAAGGGGCACCATCAAGACCAAGTTTTGAACAAGCACAGGGAGATATGTTTTTTCCTTTAACAAGTTCTGGGCCCGCTGCTTTTGCACCTTCTACTACAAGTACTGCGCCACCCAGTGTGAATCCACCGGCTTATCAACCACTTACGGTGGAAGAGGCACTTTTGCTATCTGCATACCTGAACCAAATGGCAGCAGAACATGAGAAAAATAAGAGAAAATCAACGAAGGGCAAACACGAGAAGGGACAAACAAGAAAAGGTAGAGATCGAGGTGGAGAAAAAGGAGATGCTGGCAGAAGACCTCCGAGAAAAAGGCCGCCAGGGTGGAAAGGTCCTTGGCCTCCAAAAAATTAAACCTTAAGTAAGTAAAACGACAAACTAATGAAAGGAGATAGATTATATAACAAAGCACTTTTTGAAGCAAATACCAATAATAATGAGGCAGCTTTTGAATTACTTAATAAAGCTGTGAGATATAAGAATCCAAAAGCTTTTTATGCTCTTGGAACATGGTACTTGCATGGAACATATGTTAAAAAGGATGTACCGAAAGCAATTGATTATCTATTGTCGGCTGCCAAATACAAATACTCGGAAGCATTTTATGATTTAGGGGTTTGTTATGAAAAGGGTGTTGGAGTTGAAAAGAACTTGGACAAAGCTTTTGAGTATTACTTACAAGCAAGCTTAAGAGGAGATAAACAATCCTTTTACGAAGTAGGTAGGTGCTACTATTATGGCATTGGTGTTGAAGAGGATAAAGTATTGTCGGACTATTGGTTGGAAAGAGCTGAGGAATTAGGTATAACGGAATAGCAAACCCGCTATCCGCTCCGCAGTAGTTGTACTGCTGTGGCATAATAAATAAGACAGAGTATATAATAGAGTGTTAAGGGTCATGGCAAACGCCATGACCCTTCATTGCTTTTCCCGGCTGCTTAATTTTATTACATTAAGGTGGCAACAAGGCGTAAAACATGAAAGAAAGACAAATGGATTCTATTATTTAGAGGAAGAATCAATCGTGCCGGAGGTTATGGTAACGCCTCAAATGTTGAAAACCATAACATAATGGCGTTTCCGTAGCAGTACAGCTACCGCGGAACTGGGGAACTGGTATGGTGTAGATTCAATAAAGGTATTTAGTAGAGGAAAAAAGAGATAAGTGAAATGCAATTTTATATTAAACTCTTACCCATATTTTTTGTTTTGGCAAACGTATTAATTTCATGTAATCAAGCTAAATACAGGGAATATTACGGCAACAGAACTTTGAAAAGTGAGTTTATAGGAACCAAGAACCCCAAAAAAGGTATCTATAAGGAATACTACAAGAGTGGAAATATAAAGCAAGTGGACATTTATGACAACGATGTAAAAGTTGATTCATCCGTTTACTATTTTGAAGATTACGAAAATCAGATTAAAGAAATCAGATATTTTAATGATAGCAGTATCTGCATTGTTGGATATGATAGTAACGGGAACACGATCAAAGAGGGGAAATCTCTCATGGACGACCCTAGTTATAGGATAGGCAAATGGACTTTTCATAAGCAAAAAACCAAAACAGACAGTATTGTCGAATATATTACCGTTGACGGAAAATCCTATGTAAATCAAATATGGCACAAGAATATCAAGGGTGATACAATACTAGGCCGAGGGAATTATACTGAAATTGTTAAAAAAGATAGTTTCGATCTTGGTGATTTAGTCAGGTTGCGGTTTATCCTTATGGAATCGTTCTATGGTGTGAACTCGGATATTATTATTATAATACCTAAAGATGAAAATCTTTTAAAAGAGGATTATTCAAACTTATTGGAAATAGAAAGAGACACTATTCAAAGCCTAAAGAATGATGGCATTCCACGTCCGGGAATACCAAAGGAAATGCCAATTAACCATATTGCAGAGTTTGGATTAAAATACGATGAACCTGGCCAATATAGTTTAAGAGGAGCTTTGGTTGAGTATGTTTACAAGAAACTCGAGAATGCAAAAAAAACCTGACTCTATATACAGGGTAGAACGAAAATTGTTTTTTGATGATACCTTTTTCATTAGAGATGCATCTGATAATGTCCCTCGATAGGGTGTAGTGTTCCAAATTGGCCCCGGCTCCCGTTCCGCAGTTGTTACTACTGCGGCACAATAAATAGGACAGCGTAAATAATAGAGTGTTAAGGGTCATGGCAAACGCCATGACCCTTTATTGCTTTTCCCGGCTGTTTAATTTTGTTACATTCAGGTATGCAACAAGGCGTAAAACATGAAAGAAAGACAAATGGATTCTATTATTTAGAGGAAGAATCTATTCTACCAGAGGTTACAGTAGTGCCTCAAATGATGAAAACGATAACGTAGTGGAGTTTCCGCAGCAGTACAACCCTGCCCGCCTATGGTGAGTACTGCGGAACTGGGAATTTCCTTTCTGGAATAGAGTTTCAATAAAAATTTGATTTGGAAATGACGTATAGCATAGATTACCAAAAAAAACGAAAATATTTTTACCGCTTTCTTATAATAATCTTCTTGGTAGATTCTGGAATTGCATTGATAATAGGAAACAATGACCAATTGGATGATAATAAGCTATTAAGCTTATTGATAGGATTGTTAGGGTTCACATTCGTTTTTTATCTTTTTCCTTTAATCATACTTTATTTTAATTATCTGAATAGAAACAAAAACTATGTCTTAACCGTTGTGAATGATTCTAAGATGATTTATAATGATACGAGAAATAGAAAAGAATTTTTAATTTCTGATGTCAAATGTTTGGAAATGCACCTTTCCAAAACTGTTTTTGAAAATAGAATGAGATGGTTTTTTTGGGATGAATTGTTTTATTACCGTTTAGTTTTAAAAGAGGGAGATACATTTATTATTTCCTGTTTACTAAGTGATAATATCCATCAATATTTTTCTAAATCCCAGATTAAGAAGGTTAAACGGTTATTTCCAATAATAAAAACTGAGAGGACTGTTAAAAGTTAGGGAGGTAATGGTATTTTCTCAATTAATGACTTTACCGTGTAAACTTCCCTTGGTCGTATTACAAATTGGTGCTTTTATGGGAGCAGATTCTTAAGTTTTTAACTATCAATACTATAGCAGTATCGGAGGTCGCTTATCAGCGGCCTCTTGGTATTTGCTAGGAATTGGAATTTAGCGTGGCACCCTTATAAAGGCCGTTTGCTTTCCCATGGTGTTTCAAAATTATATCTGTTTTTATAACATAGCCTGTAATTCTTTTACTAAGAACGAAAGCTGATGTGTGCAACTCTCACCAACAATCAGATTCCCCTGTCGAAATCCCCTGCATTTCATCTAAAACCAATTCATTTCGTAGTATTTTACCCACTATTTTTGTAATTTTAAAGTAATTTAGTACTTAAACCAAACCTTACCTTGAAAAACGTATTCCCCCTAGTTTTTTCCTTGTTTATTTCTTTTGTAGCATCCGCCCAACAAGAGGCGGCCATCTGGTATTTTGGCCAGAATGCAGGCCTCGATTTTAGGAGTGGGGCCCCGGTACCCCTTACGGATGGCGCATTGAACACTGAGGAGGGCTGTGCCTCCATATCCGACCCCAATGGGAACCTCTTGTTCTATACCGATGGTGTTCGGGTATGGAACCGTAACCATCAGGTGATGCCCAATGGTACAAATTTAGGAGGACACCGTTCCAGTACGCAATCGGCTATAATTGTACCAAGTCCCGGATCTATTTCGATTTACTACATATTCACGGTAGATGAACAAGGACGTAGTAACGGTCTTATGTTTTCCGAGGTAGATATGACCTTGGATGGCGGTCTGGGTGATATAACTGGGACAAAAAACGTGCAGTTGGCCATGCGCGTTACCGAAAAAATTACGGCGGTGGAACATGCCAATGGCTCGGATATCTGGGTCTTGGCCCATGGACGATGGGACGATACCTTTATGGCCTATTTGGTTACCGCGGCGGGAGTCACCACCACTTCGGTGGATACCAATATCGGAACAAATTTGTCTATGTCCTATATACCGGATCAAGCTTTGGGCTATTTAAAGGCCTCACCGGACGGGTCTAAAATCGGGGCAGCTTTTTATCTGAATGCCATAGAAGTCTATGATTTCAATTCGGCAACTGGGGTTTTGAGCAATCTTAGAGTAGCAACAAACGATGACACTAAGACCTATTATGGCCTGGAATTTTCCCAAAATAGCCAAATGCTCTATGTGTCCAATTACCGGGGAGAAGTGGCCCAATATAATACTGCTGCGGCAGACTTGGCAGCGAGCAAGGTTCTCATTTTTCAAAAGCCGGGTGATCGGTTCGGGGGTCTTCAATTGGCTCTGGATGGAAAAATCTATATGGCACACCGTAGAGAACCTTATTTAAGTGTTATCAATGCACCGGATAATCCCGGCCTTGCCTGTAATTTTGCGGAGGGTAGTATAGATTTGGGCGGACGACGTTCTGACTTGGGACTTCCTCCTTTTATCCAGTCCTTTTTCCTGTTGGGTTTTCAGGTGGAACAATTTTGCCTGGGTCTTCCTACGACCTTTACCCTCAACATCAATGAACCCATTCTCTCGGTGACCTGGGACTTCGGTGATGGGAACACCTCCACGGTGGAGGACCCAACACATACCTATGCGGTCCCCGGCACCTATACGGTAAGCGTAACTGTGACCACGGCCTCCGAGACGAAAACGGAGTCCAAGGAGGTGACGATCTATGGGGTCCCTGTGGCGAACGCGGCGGCGGACTTCGAGGTCTGTAGCCCGGACCCGGCCTATGAATTCGACCTGTCCACAAAGGATGCGGAGGTTTTGGGCGCCCAGCCCGCCACGGACTTTGCCGTGGCCTATTACCCGAGCCTGGCGGACGCCCAGGGCGGGACGAACCCTTTGCCGATGATGTATACGAACACCGACCCCGTAGAGACGGTCTTCGCCCGCATTTCCAACGGCAACAATACCACCTGTTACGATATAATGAGCTTCGACCTAACGGTAAAACAGGCCCCGGTACTGCATCCGGTAACCGATCGGACGGTCTGCGATACGGACACGGACGGGCTCTTTGCCTTCGACCTCTCCACCAAGGACAATGAGGTACTGGACGGACAGGATCCGGCCGATTTCTCGGTAAGCTACCATACTACCCAAGCAGATGCCGATAACGC
>NZ_RBCJ01000004.1 GCF_003626755.1 Ulvibacterium marinum | reverse complement strand
AGCCCGCCAGCGCCGATGGTACTGCCCGAAAGGGCGGGAGAGTAGGGAGCCGCCTTCCTCAAGGCCCCCCTCCACATAACAGTGGAGGGGGGCTTTTTTATTTTCAATACTTCTACAAACTTTTTTCCGTATCACAATGCAGGTCATTTAAATTTCCATATGTACCGGCATGGGTCATAGAGCACCTATATTTTGGTCGATTCCTATCGACTTTGATAGTATTTTCATTAGAAAGCTCATATCTTATCCCATATTTTTGCTCATATCGAGTGTATAATAAAGTCGTCAGAGATAAAAACTAGCTTATGACATGGAAGGATGATGATGAACTATTCAAACTGATAAGGTCAGAATTGTTTTCAGCAGTGGTCGGTGATATTATGGACAAATTGGGATATTTTCACCAATTCCTTTCCCCTAAAATAGTACCATTACGCGACGACATGGTTGTTGTGGGAAGGGCTATGCCGGTTCTTGAAGCAGATAGTTTTGGGGAAATTTCACCAAGTGAAAAGAACCCCGTAATGTCAAAACCTTTCGGTTTGATGCTTGAAGCTCTGGACGATTTAAAAAAAAATGAAGTTTATATCTGCACCGGATCTTCGCCTGAATATGCCCTCTGGGGCGAACTAATGAGTGCAAGAGCCTTGCAATGCGGTGCCGTAGGCGCTGTTGTAGATGGCTATTCTAGAGATACTTCTGGAATCCTAAATTTGGACTTTCCTATGTTTTCCTATGGACGATATGCCCAAGATCAAGGCCCAAGGGGTAAGGTTATAGATTACAGAGTACCCATTGAAATCAACGGTGTATATATAAATCCGGGCGACATCATATTTGGAGATATGGATGGCGTATGTGTAATTCCCCGAAAAATAGAAAAAGAGGTAGTGAAGGCCGCTTTGGAAAAGGCACGAGGAGAAAAAGTAGTACTCAAGGCAATACAGAATGGAATGTCGGCAACGGATGCGTTTGCCAAATATGGAATTATGTAGTTTGAAAACATGGATATTCAGATGAACAGATTTAAGGATCAGACAGCCATAATCGTAGGTGGCGCCAGAGGAATCGGTAAGGCTATAGCAAAACGGCTTTTCAATGAAGGTGCGGAAGTCACGGTCTTCGATGTATTAAAAGGAGATTTTCCAAAATTGGAGAACAATCATCGAACTATTAATACTACCATAGTAGATATTACGGATGAAGTAACCTTGAATAAGGCGGTCAAAAATGTAATAGATAACAACAATAGATTGGACATCTTGGTAAATTGCGCGGGTATTATTGGTCCTTCATCCACAAAAATTATGGAATACGAACTGAAGGATTTTCAAAAGGTTATGGATGTAAATCTTACAGGAGCTTTTATTGTTACCAAAGCCGTACTACCGCAAATGTGTAATCAGAAGTATGGGAGGATTCTTCATCTAGCCTCCATCGGGGGCAAGGAAGGAAATCCGGGAATGGTAGGTTATGCGTCAAGCAAATCCGGACTTATGGGCCTTGTCAAAGGAGTTGGCAAGGAATATGCGGATAGCGGGATTACCGTTAATGGAATAGCGCCAGCAGTAATTGCAACACCGATGAACGAGGATACAGCGCCAGAGATGTTACAATATATGACATCAAAAATTCCAATGGGAAGATTGGGGACAACCGATGAAGTTGCTGCAATGGCGTGTTGGATTGTATCAAAAGAGGCAAGTTTTAACACGGGGTATGTTTTTGACCTCTCAGGCGGCCGAGCTACTTATTAATACTTTTAAGATGATTTATTACATAGTTAGTAAGGTTTTAAACCTATGATGCAAATAGACTTTACAGGGAAAAATTTTTTGGTAACCGGAGGAGCGGGTGTAGGCGTAGGTGCCGGTATCTGTGAAGCTATTTCGGATTGTGGGGGTACCCTGTTGCTCAACGACCTTGATGCGGTGAAGACTAAAACTGCAGCTAAAAAATATCCAAATGCCCATGCCGTAGTGGGGGACATCAGCAATGCAAAGGACGTGGAACGGATTTTTGAAGAAATAAAGAATGAATATGGAATAGTACACGGCCTCGTTAACAATGCGGGTATAGGTTTACACAAAAATGCCCACTTGGCCGATGAATCTGAGTTTGACAATCTTTATAATATTGACGTCAAAGGTGTTTGGTTAATGGCCCGGACTTTTGTCAGGCAATTAATGAAGGCTAATGAAGTAGGTCATATCGTTAACATCTCATCGGTTCATGCACGTGAAACAACAGCAAAGTATGCTTTATATGCCAGTGCGAAGGCGGCTGTAGAGGGATTGACCAGGGGAATGTCAATTGAGTTAGGCGAGTTTGGTGTACGTTGTAATGCAGTGGCTCCAGGTTATGTAGATTCCGAGCAAAGTAGGGATGCTGTGGCTTCCTGGACCGATAAACCTAAGGCCTGGATCCAGGGTCAAAAAAACGATTACCAAAGCCTTAGACATATGATAAGCGCTCGCGATTGTGGTAATGCCGTGGTCTTTTTATTATCCCATATGGCCAACTCCATAACTGGGCAGACACTTACCGTCGATGCAGGTTTTACCAATTTATTGTATGCCAATAGTTTTATTCCCAATACTCAATAGCTATGCGAATTAGCCATATCAATTTATATGAAGTAAAAGTGCCAACACATCCTGGGACCATTGCAAGTAAAGGGATAAATAAACCTTTGCACAAACTCCCAGTTGGAGCCAAGGCAGGATGGAGCGTACAATTCGACGAAATCTCCAAGCTCTTGGTGCAATTGGAATTGAGCAATGGTACAATTGGTTGGGGCGAGTTGTATAGAGGTCATGATTGGAAAATGGTCCATGATATCTGCAATATTCTCATCGGGATGGATATTGAGAATCTAGTACTTCAAAAACTGCCTTTTGTTTTTTGCCGAGAATATGACGGATTTGAGTGTGCTCTTTGGGATGCCTATGCCAGGTTAAAAGATGTTAGGGTGGTAGATTTGCTGGGAGGTGCAATCAAGGATAAAGTTAAGATAGGGGCGTGGTCCAGCCACCGGCATTTGGATGATATTGGTGAGTTGGCCTCCAATTTTCAAAAACAAGGTTACGATTGTCTAAAATTTAAGACGGACTTGGAGGATGACGTAGTAGGTTGGTGTAGGAACATTGCAGAGGCAGCTCCTGGTATGAAGGTCATTCTTGATCCCAACGAACGCTGGGAACATGCGTATGAGACCAAAAAACGTCTGGATGGCCTAAGGGAAGTTGGCAATGTACTTTGCCTTGAAGATCCTATTCCCAGATGGCAGTTATCGGAATTTTCAAAATTGCGAGCCTATAGTTCCGTTCCTATTGCCTTACATGTTGCCTTGCCTTATATACTTCATGGACAACGAATTAAGGATAGTATACAGGCTATTCAGGAGCAAGCGGTAGATGGCTTCAATTTCAATTGCGGATTGGCCGATTTTCAACGTTTGGATCATATTGCTTCGGCGGCCGAACTTCCTTGTTGGCACGGATCGGAAATTGATTTGGGGATTCTGGAAGCGATGTACGTACATTCTGCCGCGGCAGCGGAATCCTGCATTTGGCCTAGCGATATATTCGGTAGGTTGATCAGGGAGCACGACTTACTTAAAACACCCTTGAAGATGGAACCCCCGTTTGTGTATCTTCCAGAAGGCAAGGGTTTGGGCATAGAACCTGATATCGTTGCCATTACAGATTACCAGGTAAGTAAAAAAGAATATAAGGCATGAAAAATAATCCTTTCCCACCAAACGATGTGGACAGAAGATATCTTTGGGAGATGCTGGTAAATCGGGATATCCTTGCATTTGTTTCCCAAGATTGGTCCATAGTAGAAGATGATTTTATTGCGGAAGGGTTTATGGGTATCGATGCTGGGAAACAGGATAATGTAGATAAATGGGTATTAAAATACCCTAGCTTGGAATCTTATAGAACGGAGTGGTTGTCCCAAGCTGAGGAATTTGCCAAAGTGGATCTGGTAGAGGATAAGGAAGATGCCTTTCATCGGGTAACCGTACTGCAGGATATAGAGATACAAGGTAATTTTGCGCTTTTGCACAAAAAGTTTTTTGGACCGATGCAGAAGAAGGATGGTGGCGAGATCGCGACGGATTGGCAAACTCTATACCGCTGTAAAAAAGTAGGGGATGAATGGAAAATAGTGGGTTTTACAGGGTATATGCCTTTAATGGCAAAATCGGTGGATACGTCTAGGGATACGGGTAAATCTTTACCAAAAAATGCAAGTCAGCATAAAACTGCCGGGCCCTATGCGCCGGTATTGGAGGTGAATCCAGGAAAATTAGTGGTTATTTCCGGACAGGCCGCAATCGATAAGGAAGGTAACGTAATTGGGGAGACCATTGAGGAACAGACCGCCTATACCTTGGACAATTGCGTGTTGCAATTGGCTAGTGCCGGTTGTACACTTCAAGATGTTTTTAAGGTTAACGTTTATATTAAGGATTTAAAGGAATGGCCCCGTTTCAATGCCGTGTACAAGCACTATTTTGTAGAACCGAAACCAGTACGTACGGCGGTAGAGTCAGGTTTGTTGATGACCTTACGTGTAGAAGTAGAAATGTGGGCGGTAAAAAACTAGTATTATGATTTGGGATGAATTGACCACCTTGGATTTTGAAGGAATTGACCGGAAGATCCCGGTTCTTTTTGTCATGTCAGCAACGGAACAACATGGGCCTCATTTGCCTTTGGCCACAGACCGGTTAATAGGGGAACATTTTGCCTATTCATTGCAAAAAAAAATACCTAATGATATCATTGTTTTGCCAACAATGTCCATTGGATGTTCCGATCACCATATGGATTTCATGGGGTCATTAACCTTAAGTCATGAAACCTTCATAAGTCATGTTGAGGATATAGTTAGATCTGTGATACATCATGGATTTACCAACATTATACTGTTGAACAGCCATGGTGGAAATCAGGCTGTAGGGCAGGTCTTGGTAGAAAAATTGGGGAATACCTATCCGGGTGTTCAAATAGTAATGGCCACATGGTGGAAGTTGGGGGGCTCCGAATTAGGAATGCTAAATGAAGGTGGTGCCATGAGTACGGGTCACGCAGGTGAGTTTGAGACTTCTTTAATGTTATTGATAGCACCTCATTTGGTACGGACCGATAAGTATGAAAAGGGAAAACACTCCAAAACCCACCCTTGGGCCGAAGGTGACATGTTGCATCCTCCAAAAATAGCACTCTATCGTTCTATTATGGAAATGACTTCCAATGGGGTATTTGGTGACCCCACCCACGCTTCAAAAACCAAAGGATTGGAAATTACCGAATTGGTATTGGAAAACCTGCAAAGGATTGTCCTTGACTTAATAAAGGACACGAAATGACCAATTTTGACTTTTTTATTGATGGGGGAATTGTTGTACTATACCTTGTAGGTACAATAGCTGCAGGTCTTTGGGTACGTCGCTATGTAAGGAACGTAAACGATTTTTTGGTAGCAGGGAGAAGTGTAGACCTGTATTTAGGTATTGCTTCGCTGGCTGCAACCGAGTTTGGTATTGCCACTTGTATGGCCAATGCAGAACTGGGCTTCAAATATGGTTTTGCAGGTATTACCCCTGGGATAGCCTTGGCCTTTGCCATGTTCGTTGTTGGTTATACCGGATTTTGTGTTAAGCCATTACGGGATAAACAGGTCATTACCTTGCCCGAACTTTTTGAGGATAAATTTGGTGCAAGAGTACGTTGGGCCAGCGGTGTGGTCATTGTTTTGGGAGGGTTGCTCAATATGGGTGTTTTTTTACGGCAAGCTGGGAATTTTTTAACGGCCGTTTGCGGTTTTGATATAGCCTATCTGGAAATTGTAATGACCCTTATTCTGTTGGGAGTGGCGGCGTATACGATTCTGGGAGGGATGATTTCGGTTTTTATAACCGATTATATACAATTTGTAGTAATGAGCATTGGTCTCATTGCTGTTGTTTTTTTGGTTGTATATCAGTTTGGATGGATAGACATGTTGTCCAGTTTAGATCAAATAAGAGGCCCAGTGGCCTATAATCCTTTTGAGGATGACACCTATGGTTTGGATCGCATTCTTCTCGATGTCTTATTGGCTTTTGCTTCTATTTTGACCTGGCAGACCATAATTTCAAGGGTGCTATCGGCTAAGGATACCAAAACCGCCAAACATATCTTTATCGGGACATCTCCTTTTATGTTGGCTCGTTTTGCAATTCCCGCAATCTTGGGTATTGCGGCCCTTCATTATTTTGGTCCAGATAAATTTACCGATAGTGAAGCGATTCTGGCTATGCCCACTATGTTCGCTCAACTTTTACCTGTAGGGTTAATAGGCATTGTGGTTGCGGCTATGTTAGCTGCGGACATGTCCACAAACTCTTCCTATATGATTGCCTGGAGCTCGGTTATTTATAATGACATCATGAAACCGATTCACAAAGGCCTATGGTCGGACGCAAAAGGACTTCGCTGGAATCGTATCCTTATTGCCCTTATCGGGATTTTTTTGTTGCTCTATGGATTGTGGTATCCCCTAAAGGGAGATCTTTGGGTGTATCTTCAGGTAACCGGGACCATTTATCTATCTAGTATGAGCGTACTGTTGATAGCTGCTTGTTATTGGAAACCTGCCAATAACTGGGGGGCCATAGCTGCCATAGCAATTGGTTGTGCCATTCCAATGAGTTACTTGATACTGCAAGAAGTGTCGGTTACACAGGAATGGATATTGGAAGTAGGCCCATACAAATTTGGTGCTGTTACGTATTTTGCGGCTGCCCTAGCTATGTTTATTGGCTCATTAATTAAACCATCCAACAAAAAAACAAAGTAATATGGAACATTGGTTTTGGACAATACTCTGCGCGTTGGTACTGGTATGGTACTTTGTGGTTACTATTGTGGTAGCGCTTCGTGGGGGCACTGACATCAAGAAGATGTTGGCCAAATGGAAACAGGAAATGGAAGAGTAAAACACATTGAAGTTATGACATTATGAAATTTGGCGTTTCAAGACCATTCGCTATTCTTTTAGTCATAACCGAACTCGTAATTTATCATCTCTTAACCGCAAGGAACATGGACATTTCAATATAAGCTTATGTTTGGATTCAACAAAAAAGGCCTAGCTCTTTCCTTTTTCTTTGTGTGCTATCTGGGACATGCACAGGTACACCTAAGTAGAGAAAAACCAAATATACTCTTTATTGCCGTAGATGACCTGAATGATTGGGTCGGATACCTGGGAGGTCATAGTGATATGAAAATCCAAACCCCCAATATAGACAGATTGGCCTCCTCTTCTATGATTTTTACCAATGCTCATACCCCTTCACCTGCTTGTGCACCTGCTAGGGCCGCTATTCTAACGGGTGTTCATCATGCTAGATCTGGTGTCGAAAATGTGCATTGGGGAGATGGCCCGGAATGGCGAAATTTTCCTGGTCTCAAAAATGTCGAAACCTTGGAGCAATTTTTCAAAAACAGGGGATATAAAACTATGGGAGCGGGAAAAATATATCACAGTCAAGCTCCTCCTTGGACACCAACTAGTCAAGTAGAGCCGGATAATTGGGATTTTTATTACCCAAGTCCTTATATTTCCCATCCGCATCAAATTAGGGCTCCTAAGGATGTTATTTATCCTAAGAATGTGGACAATAAAGGTAGACCTGGTGGGGAAAATGGCTGGTGGACTTGGGGTCCAATACCTGAATCTGATGAAAAAATGGCCGACTATCATGTAGTGGATTGGGCCAACTACCAGCTGGGGCAAGAGCATGAAAATCCATTTTTTATGGCTATAGGCGTATGGAAACCGCATGATCCTTGGGAAGTACCGCAAAAATACTTTGACTTATATCCATTAGAGGATATTAAGCTCCCGACCTATAAAAATAACGATTTAGAAGATGCTTTTGATCATGGGAGGCGTTGGATTTATAAATGGACGAAGGAAAACAATCAGTGGGAAAAAGTAGTGCAGGCTTATGCGGCTGCAATCAGTTTTTCAGATGCAATGGTGGGTAGATTGCTTAACACTTTGGAAAATTCCCAATATGCCCAGAATACAATAATCGTTTTATGGTCCGATCACGGCATGCATATGGGTGAAAAGGAAAATATAGAGAAGTTTACACTTTGGGAAGATTCGACGCGAGTACCTTTGATTATTTCGGCTCCAGGTGTTACACAGAAAGGTTCGGTCTGTCATCAACCTGTGAGTCTAATGGACATATACCCCACTTTGGTAGATTTGATAGGATTTGATATACCGGAACATTTGGACGGGCATAGTCTGTTGCCCCAAATCAAAAATCCTTTAGAAAGGACTATACCCGTTATTAGTAGCTATAGGTTCTCTTGGACCAAAAAACCAGTAACAGGCCATGCTGTTAGAAGTGAGCGGTATCGCTATATTTATTATGTTGATGGAGGACTTGAGGAACTATACGACCATACTACAGACCCCTATGAATGGGACAATATAGCATACAAAAAAGAAAATAGAAAAATCATCAATGAGCATAGGGCTGTTCTCCTGGATATGTTGCCCAAACTTACATGGAGTAATAAAATACCTGACGGCTATAGGGTGAACAAAGAAGGAAACTTGCATAGAGAAAACCAATAATTTTGATTTTGTAAATGGAAGGGTTGAATTCCTCTACTACCAAAAATAAATCCATATCATTGTGGTCAATAACACCTTGAAAATATCATTGAAACATTTTATGGATTGCACTTATACAATTAAACCCTAGGCAAATCTCCTTCCCCTTTTAAAGGCAATTCCGAACTCCCCATAAGATAAGTGTCCGCATAATGCGCTGCCTGTCTACCTTCTGAAATAGCCCAAACGATGAGGGATTGTCCCCTTCTTTGGTCACCAGCTACAAAGACTCCCGGCACATTGGTTTGGTAGTTCGTTTCCGGTGCCTTTATGTTGGTTCTTTGATCCGCCTCTAGTCCCAGCTGTTCTGCAATGGTCATTTCAGATCCGGTAAACCCTAGAGCTAGGAGGGCCAATTCGCATTTCCACTCTTTTTCCGTTCCTTCTACCTCCTTTAGAACTGGACGTTTACCAGGCTGTTTGATCCATTCAACTTCTGAGGTAATCAAACCTTTTAGATTCCCCTCTTTATCCCCAATAAATTCTTTGGTAGAAATACTGAAAAAGCGTTCGGCACCTTCCTTGTGAGAGGAACTGGTACGTAGTCGCATGGGCCAAAATGGCCAAGGTTGGTCCTCTGGTCTGTCTGTTGTGGCCATGGGCATAATCTCAAAATTGGATACTGATTTTGCCCCCTGACGGAATGAAGTACCTATACAATCCGAACCCGTATCACCTCCACCGATAACAATAATGTTCTTATTAGTGGCCAAAATTTCCCCATCAAATTTTTTGACGCCATCTACCCTTCGGTTATTTTGGGATAGAAAATCCATAGCTTGGACAACTCCTTTTAAGTCCGAACCTTTAATAGGTAAATTTCTACGGACCGTAGCACCACCACATAGTACAATAGCATCAAAATCCTGTTTCAATTGAGAGGCTTCCAAGTCCTTTCCAATATTTGTATTACATATGAATTCTATGCCTTCCTCTTCCAGAACCTCCAATCTTCGGTCAATGATGTGTTTCTCCATTTTGAAGTCGGGAATGCCATACCGTAATAACCCTCCAGGTTTTTCATCGCGTTCAAATACCGTAACCCAGTGTCCGGCCCGGTTCAATTGTTGTGCCGCGGCCAATCCCGCTGGTCCTGAACCAACCACAGCAACCTTTTTTTCGGTTCTGTTTTTGGGAGGCTTGGCTTCTATCCATCCTTTTTTAAAGGCGGTCTCGACAATATTTTTTTCTATATTCTCAATGGAAACGGGATCTTCATTGATACCTAAAACACAGGCTTCTTCACAGGGAGCCGGGCATAACCGGCCTGTAAACTCGGGAAAGTTATTGGTGGCATGCAAAATATCAGCTGCCTTTTCCCATTTGCCCCGATACACCGCGTCATTAAAATCAGGGATTAAATTGCCCAATGGACATCCACTATGACAAAAAGGAATACCACAATCCATACAGCGAGCTCCTTGGTCCTTGAGTTCCTTTTCCTTCATTGGAAGGGTAAATTCCTTAAAGTTTTTAACACGCTCCTCTACCGGGGCATATTCTTCAACTTTTCTATCGAATTCCAAAAATCCTGTAATCTTTCCCATTTCTCGATTTATATAGTTTCCAACTTTTCTTTTTCCAAACGTATCAAAGCCTGCCTATATTCCTCAGGGAATACCTTGATGAATTTGGGAAGACTCTGTTCCCAATCTTCCAAAATACGCTGGGCCAACGGGCTAAGGGTAGCATTGTAATGATTTTCTATAAGTTGCTTAAGCTGTTTTACGTCATTGTCCTCATCTACCTCCAAGAGGTTTAGGGTTTCCGTATTGCATTTTTGCCTAAATGTATTCTTCTCATCAAAAACATAGGCAATACCACCGCTCATTCCAGCACCAAAATTCCTTCCTACTTCACCAAGAATTACAGCTATACCACCAGTCATATATTCACAACCATGATCCCCGATTCCCTCAACTACTGCCTTAGCACCGGAGTTTCTGACGCAGAAACGTTCCCCTGCCTTTCCATTTATGTAGGCTTCGCCGGACGTTGCACCGTACAGGGTTACGTTTCCTGTAATGACATTTTCTTCAGGCTGCAAAGTAGATTTGTACGGAACTTTAATGACCAATTTGGCACCGGACAACCCTTTACCCAGATAGTCATTGGTGTTTCCATTGACCACCATCGTCAATCCTTTTGTGGCGAAAGCTCCGAAACTTTGTCCCGCAGAGCCCGTAAAATTGAGCTTTAACGTATTTTCCGGGAGCCCTTCCGCACCGTATATTTTTGATATTTCATTGCTAATAATGGCTCCTACTGCACGATCCGTGTTGTGTATGGGGAAATCCAAAGTCAATTTTTCTTTTCGGAACAAGGCCGGATGTGCTTGTGCTATGATGTCAAATTCAATGGATTTGTCCACATCATGCTGTTGTTTCTGTGTATTGTAGAATTTGGTACCGGTTGGGACATCTACCTGGTACAAAATTGGTGTAAGATCAATTCCTGCCGCCTTGTAGTGTTCTATGGCCTTTTTTCGATCTAATTTTTGCACTTGCCCGACCATTTCATTTACGGTCCTAAAGCCCAATTGGGCCATGATTTCCCTAAGCTCTTGGGCCACAAAATACATGTAATTGACCACATGCTCGGGTTTGCCTTCGAACTTCTTACGCAATTCCGGGTTTTGGGTCGCGATGCCCACTGGACAAGTGTTTAAATGACAAACACGCATCATAATACACCCTGAAGCTACTAGAGGTGCGGTGGCAAAACCAAATTCCTCGGCCCCCAAAAGGCAGGCTACTGCCACATCCCTACCTGTTTTCAACTGTCCATCGCATTCAAGAACGATCCGGTTTCTAAGGTCATTGAGAACTAAAGTCTGTTGCGCTTCGGCTATTCCCAACTCCCATGGGAGTCCGGCATGTTTTAAGGAAGTCAAGGGTGAGGCTCCTGTACCTCCATCGAACCCGGAAATAAGTACCACATCAGCTTTTGCCTTTGAAACTCCTGCCGCCACGGTTCCTACCCCAACTTCGGAAACCAATTTTACGTTGACCCGTGCTTTTCTGTTGGCGGATTTTAAGTCGAAAATCAATTGGGACAAATCTTCAATGGAATAAATATCGTGATGGGGGGGGGGTGAAATTAGTCCTACATAGGGGGTTGAGTTTCTTGTTTTTGCTATGGCAGGATTTACTTTTGGGCCAGGAAGTTGCCCACCTTCGCCAGGCTTGGCACCTTGAGCCATTTTAATCTGTATTTCCTGTGCACTTGTAAGGTAGTTGGAGGTTACCCCAAACCTTCCTGAAGCTACTTGTTTTATAGCACTGTTACGCCAGTCCCCTGTGGCGTTTCTATAAAATCGTTCGGCGTCTTCCCCACCTTCGCCAGAATTACTCTTCCCTCCGATACGGTTCATGGCTATAGCCAGGTTTTCGTGGGCTTCTTTACTTATGGACCCGTAGGACATGGCTCCGGTCTTAAAACGCTTAACGATTTCCGTCCACGGTTCAACTTCCTCCAAGGGAATTGGGTCAAAATTGGAAAATTCAAACAAGCCCCGAATGGTCATTAGATTTTTGGACTGCTCGTTCACCATCTCGGAGAATTCCTTATAGGTATCGGTCTCATTGTTACGAACGGCTTTTTGAAGCTTGGCAATGGACAATGGATTGAACATATGTTTCTCGCCATCCCTTCTCCAACGATATTCCCCACCAATTTCCAAATCCAGGGTCGCTGCCACTTCTTTTTTGCTAAATGCCTTATTATGCCTCTTCGCAATTTCTTTTTCAATCTCGTACAATCCGATACCCTGAATTCGCGTGGGCGTATTGGGGAAATATTTGTCAACTACTTTGGTATTTATGCCAATGCATTCAAATAATTGTGAACCCCGGTATGAATTCAACGTAGAGATACCTATTTTGTTCATCACTTTTAAGATTCCCTTACCGATGGCCTTGTTATAATTGGCAATGGCTTCTTCGAAAGTGAATTCAGTAATATCATTTTCTTCGATCTGTTCCCCAATAATTTCATTTACCAAGTATGGGTTTATTGCACTTGCCCCAAATCCGAACAAGAGACAAAAGTGGTGTACTTCCCTAGGTTCGGCGGATTCGACGATAATACTGAGTTTCGAGCGTTTGCCCAATCGTTGTAACCCACTATTTACATAGGAACAGGCAAGTAAGGCAGGAATTGGTGCATTTTCGGCACTAACATATCTATCGGATAGAATAATGATGTTGGCCTCTTCATCAATGGCCTTGGAGGCCTGATCCAAAATAGATTGCAGGGCATCTTCCAAACCATTATGACCTTTTTGCACTTCATATAAAATGGGAATGGAGACCACTTTATAATCCGGACTGGAGTCGTAATTCTTTATTTTGTCCAGATCCTCCTTAGAAATCACAGGGTTCTGGATTTTTAGTTTTCTGCAGTGGTACTCCGTAATGTCGAAAATGTTGTGGTCCATACCCAAGGTGAGGCTGATATCCGTAATCAATTCCTCACGAATACCATCCAAAGGAGGATTGGTAACCTGCGCGAAAAGCTGTTTAAAATAGTTATAGAGTAATTGGGGACGTTCCGAAAGTACCGCTATGGGGGTATCAGAACCCATGGAGCCAATGGGCTCCTTGGCATTCTTCCCCATAGGTAGGATTATGGTATTGATATCTTCCAAGGTATATCCAAAGGCAGATTTCCGCTTTTCCAATGTTGCTTCGCCCAAGAACAAGGGGCAATCATTGTAAGGGATATCCCTTAAATGCACCAAATTATTGTCCAACCATTTCTTATAGGGATGTCTTTGAGCAATTTCTTCCTTTATTTCCTCATCATTCACTATTCTTCCCTCTTCCATGTTCACTAAGAACATCTTACCAGGTTCCAGTCTACCGTGATATTCTATATTTTCCGGCTCCAATTCGACGACTCCAGTTTCCGAGGACATTACTACATATCCATCCTTGGTTACCGAATATCGAGAAGGTCTCAATCCGTTCCTATCCAAAACTGCACCTATGTAATTTCCATCTGTAAATGGAATGGAAGCAGGTCCGTCCCAAGGTTCCATTACACAGGAATTGTATTCATAAAAGGCACGTTTGGCCTCGGACATTTCCGAATTTTTTTCCCAAGCTTCAGGAACCAACATCATCATAACCTCCGGCAAAGACCTGCCTGTCATCAGCAAAAGCTCAACGACCATATCCATGGTCGCCGAATCTGATTTTCCTGGAAGGATAATAGGAAGTATTTCCTTTATTTGTGGGCCGAACAAATCACTTTGAAGCAGACTCTCCCTTGAACGCATCCTTGAAACATTGCCGCGGAGGGTATTGATTTCACCATTATGGCACATATAGCGGAAAGGTTGTGCCAAATCCCAGGTTGGGAAAGTATTGGTAGAAAACCTTTGGTGTACCAAGGCCAATCTGGTCACTACTTTGGGGTTCATCAGGTCCTTGTAATACAAACTGATGTCTTTGGGCATTAATAGGCCCTTAAAAATTATGATTTTCGTGGAGAGACTAGGTATGTAAAAGAATTTACTCTCAGAAAGTTTGGATTCAATGATGGTATGTTCGGTGACCTTGCGGGCTATAAAAAGCTTTATGTTAAAATCAAAATAGGTTTGCTCCGCATTTTCTTTTCCGACAAAAATCTGTTTTACAAAAGGCTCTGTTTCCATGGCAATGCGGCCGGGTACGGACTTATTTACCGGAACATTGCGCCAACCCAACAAATTGAGTCCTTGTTTTTTAATATTTTCCTCCAGGGCCGAAATACAGAAATTACGCTGGTTTTCTTTTTGGGGCAAAAAAACATTACTCACGGCATATTCCCCCGGCTCAGGAAGATCAAAACTGCAAACATCCTTAAAGAAATCATGGGGAATGTCTATTAGGATACCTGCTCCGTCACCTGTCTTTCCATCGGCACTTACGGCACCCCTATGCTCCAATTTATCCAGTATCTCTAGGGCCTTGTGAATAATGTCATTGGATTTCTTCCCCTTAAGGCTACAGATGAACCCTGCGCCACAGTTGTCATGTTCAAATTCCGGTAGGTATAACCCTTGCTTCTTCAATTTCATCTGATACAATTTAGTTTGTTAAGGGCCCTATACAATTTAGTGCACCTTTCAGTAGATGTACTTGTTTGAAAGAGTATGTTCCAAACATTATGGCATTTCTTCAAAAATAGCATTATTGATGAATTATTTGTATTGAATCAAAAAAAAGACAAAATAAAATTCAACAATTAGAATAAAATGCTTAAAAATATTCAAAAACGAATTTTTGATTGGTTTAATTTATTAGAATGATAAATTTAAGAAATCCAAAAAGGCTTTGAAAAGATTTTATAGGGTAAGTCGTCCTGTTTTGGATATTTATAACAAATACCCCCTGTGTTTTTAGAGGGGCAACACATTTAATGCGGAAATAAAACAAAGTAAGCCCCTTATTCGTTACGGTAGGCAAACATGGCCCTGATTCGTTTATGTATCAATCCCTTAAAATATCCCTTGAGATAACGATTTTTTGAATTTCGGAAGTGCCTTCATAAATCTGGGTAATCTTTGCATCGCGCATTAACCGCTCTACATGGTAATCCTTTACAAAACCATTACCTCCATGTATTTGAACTGCTTCTACCGCTGTTTCCATCGCCACTTGGGAGGCATACAATTTGGCCATTGCACCGGAAAGGTCATAATTGTTCCCTTGATCTTTGTCCCATGCCGCCTTGTATACCAAATGGCGGGCCGCCTCTATTTGTGTATGCATGTCCGCCAATTTAAAGGCGATGGCCTGATGATTGGATATCTCCGTCCCAAATGCTTTGCGCTCCTTGGAGTATTTTAATGCCAGTTCATAGGCTCCTGAAGCAATACCCAAAGCCTGTGCGGCAATTCCGATTCTACCACCCGCAAGGGTTTTCATGGCAAATTTGAAGCCAAAACCATCTTCGCCTATTCGATTTTCCTTTGGTACAATTACATCATTAAAAATAAGGGAGTGGGTATCACTTCCCCGAATCCCAAGTTTATTTTCTTTGGGCCCTATTTCAAAACCCTCCATCCCCTTTTCTACGATTAGGGCATTGATGCCTTTGTGGCCTTTTTCCTTATCCGTTTGGGCTATTACCAAATAAACTTCGGCCGTATTACCGTTGGTAATCCAGTTTTTGGTGCCGTTAAGTACATAATGGTCCCCCTGGTCAATGGCCGTAGTCCTTTGTGAGGTAGCATCACTACCAGCTTCTGGTTCGGAAAGGCAAAATGCGCCAATAATCTCACCTGTTGCCAGGCGCTTTAAATATTTTTCTTTTTGGGCCTCGCTACCAAAGGTTTCCAGTCCCCAACAGACCAAGGAATTATTTACGGAAACCACTACGGATGCCGACGAATCCACTTTTGAAAACTCTTCCATGGCAATGGCATAGGATATGGTGTCCAATCCACTGCCGCCATATTTGGGGTCTACCATCATGCCCATGAAGCCCATTTCCCCCATTTTTTCTATTTGTGCTGTCGGAAATTTTTGCGCTTCATCACGTTCAATTACTCCAGGAAGTAGTTCGTTCCGGGAAAAATCTCGGGCTGCCTGCCGTATCATCAATTGTTCTTCGGATAAGGTAAAATCCATAAAAAGTCACTTATTTTTCTGTAACAAAGATAAGGTTACGGGGCTTAATGCAGAATAGGTTTACGAGCTATTTTTTATACGGTTAATTTTTGTGATAAGGAACTGTAAAACATGTCAAAACCGATGCCAAATTTTTATCTTTGTTACCGGTCATCTTTCAAACTGATTTAAGAAAAAATAGTATGAGACAGCATTAGCTACATCCTAGGGGAACAGCAGAATAATGAAAAGTTTTACATAATACATGTATTCTAAGTCACATACATTTTAGATCTATAGTAATGAAAGAACTACTTCAAGAATATGAAAATAAGCGGCCAGAAATCGTTTTTAATTGGAAAGACCCTGAAACTGAGGCCGAAGGATGGACGGTTATAAACTCACTTAGGGGTGGGGCCGCTGGTGGGGGAACGCGCATGCGTGAGGGACTTGATATGAACGAAGTCCTCTCCCTGGCCAAAACCATGGAAGTGAAATTCACGATTTCAGGCCCCCCGATAGGTGGGGCAAAATCAGGCATAAATTTCAATCCGAACGACCCGAGAAAAAAAGGGGTGTTGAAAAGATGGTACCATGCCGTATCCCCTTTGCTCAAAAGTTATTATGGCACAGGTGGAGACCTCAATGTAGATGAAACCCACGAGGTGATTCCAATAACCGAAGATGTTGGAGTTTGGCATCCACAAGAGGGGGTGTTCAATGGCCATTTTAGACCTACAGAGGCAGATAAGATTAATAGGATAGGACAATTGCGGCTCGGGGTCATAAAACCCCTTGAAAGTGATAGATATTCTCCCGATACTTCCCGAAAATATACGGTAGCGGATATGATTACCGGTTTTGGGGTGGCCGAAGCCATTCGTCACTATTATGATATTTTTGGAGGTAATGTCATGGGAAAACGAGCTGTGGTCCAAGGCTTTGGCAATGTTGGGGGGGCTGCGGCTTTCTATCTTTCCCAAATGGGCGCAAAGATTGTTGGCATATTGGATAGGACAGGAGGGGTCATCAACGAAAAAGGATTTACTTTTGACGAGATCAAGCATTTTTTTCTAAATAAAAAGGGGAATAACCTCATGGCCCCGGCAAACCAAATGATTCCTTTTGACGAGGTAAAGGAAAGCATATGGGAACTGCCTACTGAAATATTTGCTCCCTGTGCGGCGTCCCGGTTGATCACCAAAGCACAGATTGCCAAAATGATGGACACTGGCCTAGAGGTCATCTCCTGCGGAGCCAATGTGCCTTTTGCGGACAAAGAGATTTTCTTTGGCCCCATAATGGAATATACAGATGGTAGGGTTAGCCTTATTCCGGACTTTATATCCAATTGCGGTATGGCTCGTGTTTTTGCCTACTTTATGGAGAAAAGAGTGGGAATAGATGATGAATTGATATTTAATGATACTTCCAATACCATTAGAAAGGCAATTTTGAATATCTTTAAGCAGAATCCTTCAAAAATAAATTTGAGCAGAACGGGATTTGAAATTGCATTGAAACAGCTAGTATAACTAAAACCGACCGAGTATGGAGACCATAATTATTATCGTATTTCTTGTAGGCTATCTTGCCATTACCTTAGAACACAACCTTAAAATTGATAAGTTAATACCGGCCTTAGCTATGATGGCCATATTATGGGCTATCATTGCTTTGACGCATATGCCTGTATTTGAGGTAAATGCCGAGCTCAAGGAGTTAGAGCCTAGTCACTTGGATGAGATGTTGCTCCATCATCTCGGAAAAACTGCTGAAATACTGGTCTTCCTTTTGGGCGCTATGACCATTGTTGAAATCATTGATTATTTTGACGGGTTTGCCACTATAAAGGGCTATATAAAGACCCGAAGCAAGCGCAAGCTATTATGGTTATTTTCCATTTTGGCTTTTATACTCTCGGCCATTATTGATAACCTAACGGCCACCATTGTGTTGGTTACCATTCTACAAAAAGTAATCAAAGATCGGGAGACACGCCTTTGGTTCGCAGGTTTAATTATCATAAATGCCAATGCTGGAGGGGCATGGTCACCCATTGGGGACGTAACTACCACCATGTTGTGGATAGCGGACAAGGTTTCCGCTGCGCAGTTGGTAATCCATGTGCTTTTGCCCTCCATTATCTGTATGCTTGTACCAACATTTATTGCGGGCAGATTCAAGGCCTTTCAGGGGAATATTGAGACGGACATTAATCAAATAGAAACACCAAAATCAAAATTTGGCCCTACAATGTTGTATTTGGGATTGGGCTCCATAGTTTTTGTACCCTTCTTTAAGACAATTACCCATTTGCCTCCATACGTAGGTATGATGCTTTCCTTGGCAGTTGTGGCTACTTTTGCCGAAATTTACAGCAATGCCAAGTTCAGTATCAGTTCTGCCACGGATGAAGGACATCATGAGGCGGCCCATCATAGTCCGGTCCACAAGGCACTTTCCAAAATAGAATTGCCCAGTATCCTATTCTTCTTGGGGATATTGTTGGCCGTTGCCGCTTTGGAATCCCTAGGTTTGTTGTTTCATTATGCGGAAAGTATGAATCAGGCCATACCCAATACCGATATTGTTGTAATGCTCTTGGGCATAGGATCTGCGGTAATCGATAATGTACCTTTGGTGGCTGCCAGTATGGGAATGTTCTCTGAGGGATTGGACAGTCCGCTTTGGCATTTCATCGCATACTCTGCGGGAACAGGTGGTAGTATGTTGATTATTGGCTCTGCAGCGGGCGTGGTTGCCATGGGTATGGAGAAAATAGATTTCTTCTGGTATTTAAGAAAAATTGCATGGTTGGCGTTCGCTGGATTTTTGGCTGGAGCCGTCGTATTTATTTTATTGCGTGATTTTGTACTTCACGGATAATTTTATCGATAAAATGCCGTTATTATGGCAAATCTAAACACTTAAGAAATTTATGTTATTGTTTCTGAAACTTGCTCAGGATCCAGAAATGGGAGAAGTGGTATCCGAGGAGAAGACACTTTCCGTAATGGATCTGATATTAAACGGGGGCACAGGTAGTGTCGTTATTATCTCCGTACTATTTGTACTTCTATTTGTAGCATGCTACATTTATTTTGAACGACTGTTCGCTATAAAGGCTGCATCCAAAATCGACAAAAACTTCATGAACCAGATTCGGGACCATGTCACCAGTGGCAAACTGGAAGCTGCTAAAATTTTATGTGCCCAGACCGATTCACCAGTTGCCAGACTTACCGAGAAGGGAGTTTCCCGTATCGGAAAACCTTTGGACGATATAAATACCGCTATTGAAAATGCAGGTACTTTGGAGGTTTACAAGCTAGAGAAAAATGTAAGTATTCTGGCCACTGTGGCCGGTGCGGCACCGATGATAGGTTTCCTGGGAACGGTTATTGGTATGATTTTGGCGTTCCATGAAATGGCCAGCAGCGGAGGTCAAGCTGAAATGGGCTCCCTGGCCTCAGGAATTTATACGGCCATGACAACTACCGTAGCAGGACTTATCGTAGGGATTATAGCTTATATAGGGTATAACCATTTGGTGAACAGGACGGATAAGGTGGTTCATAAAATGGAAGCCAATGCCGTGGAATTTTTGGATTTGTTGAACGAACCGCTTTAATCCGGGACTATGAAATTGAAAGGAAGAAATAAGGTAAGCCCTGATTTTAGCATGTCCTCCATGACGGATATTGTTTTCCTCTTGCTTATCTTTTTCATGCTTACCGCCAATTCGCCCAATGCACTGGATTTACTTTTGCCCAAGGCCAAAGGGAAATCGACAAACACACAAAACGTTTCGGTAAGTATCGATAAAAACTTGCAATATTTTGTGAACAACGAAAGAATTAACGGAGAATATATTGAAATTGAATTAAAAAAGGCACTAGAAGGACAGGAGAAACCGACTATCATTCTTAGGGCGGAAGAAAGTGTAGCTATTCGAGAGGCAGTGAACGTTATGGACATTGCGAACCGAAATAACTATAAAGTTATTCTGGCCGTGCGACCCAATTAATGTCATTTTTAGATACGAGACACAAGAAAAAATCATTCACGCTTACCACTTTGTTGTTAAGTGTGTTACTGCTTATATTATTCTATATAGGCCTCACCTACATGGACCCTCCCATTGAAAATGGTATTTCCGTAAATTTCGGGACTATGGATTTTGGAATGGGCAACCAGCAACCCAAAGAAAAAATAAAATCCGAACCAGTTGATATCCCAGAACCTCCCAATGAGCCTGAAGAAGTTCAAGAAACCGCCGTGCCGGAAGAGGTAGTGGAAGAAGAGGTAGTGGAAAAGGAGCCGGCTGCCGAAAAAGTCCTTACCCAGGAAAACGAGGAATCCATCAAAATAAAAAAGGCACAGGAAGCAAAGCGAAAGGCGGATGAAGCTGCTAAAAAAGCTAAGGCCGAAGCCGAGCGGATAGCTCGTGAGAAACGTGAAGCCGAGGAAAGGGCCCAAAAAGAACGAGAGGCCAAAAAGAAAAAATTGGACGAACTTATTGGTGGTATTAACAAATCCGATGGCAATGCTTCCGGCTCGGAAGGGGATGATAATATAGCCGGTGACAAAGGCTCACCTGAAGGTGATCCCTATGCTACAAGTTATTATGGAAGTCCGGGCTCTGGTAGCGGCACAGGAGGTTACGGACTTAACGGAAGATCTTTGGTCAGCAAGGGCAAAGAAAAACAGAACTGTAACCAGGAGGGGAGGGTAGTCGTTAAAATCGTTGTGGATAGAAATGGTAATGTAGTAAGTGCTACACCGGGCGTAAAAGGAACTACCAATAATGATCCTTGTCTATTGGATCCAGCCAGAAAGACAGCTTTTAAGCACAAATGGAACCTGGATTCCAATGCTCCAAGCCAACAAATTGGTTTTGTGGTGGTCAACTTCAAATTAGGGGAATAAGTGACTTATGCGGAAACCTTGGATTGGATGTTCGCCCAACTACCCATGTACCAACAAAAAGGTAAAGTGGCTTTCAATGGAAAATTGGATAACATTAAGGTCCTTTCTGCCCGTCTAAATAATCCCGAAAAAAAATTCAAGAGTATCCATATTGCCGGAACCAATGGCAAAGGTAGTAGTAGCCACATGTTGGCGTCCATTCTACAAGAGGCGGGCTATAAAGTTGGATTGTATACTTCACCACATCTCAAAGATTTTGGAGAACGGATCAGGATCAATGGGGAAACGATTCATAAACAATTTGTCGTCGATTTTGTAAACGAGAACAAACTTTTTTTTGAAAAACATCAGTTCTCTTTTTTTGAAATGTCCGTCGGAATGGCTTTTCAATACTTTGCCCAAAACAAGGTGGACATTGCGATAGTCGAAGTAGGTTTGGGAGGGCGATTGGATTCCACGAATATTATAGTGCCGGAAGTTTCCTTGATTACCAACATTGGGATGGACCATGCCGACATACTTGGAGATACCTTACCAAAAATTGCTATAGAAAAGGCCGGTATCATTAAGGAGAAGGTTCCGGTGGTAATCAGCGAATACCAGCAAGAAATTGCCGATGTATTTAAATCAATTGCATCGGAACGTAATGCAAGGATTGTATTTGCGGACCAAAGAATACAGGAAGAATATGGGACATCCCTTCCGGGCAATTACCAATCTAAAAATGCTAAAGGTGTAGTGGCCGTTTTAAGGGAGCTTAAAGGTTTTAAGATTGAAGAGAAACATATCCAAAGGGGGTTTGAGAATGTCGTAGAAAATACAGGACTGTTGGGGAGATGGCAAGTGCTACAACAAAACCCAAGGGTAGTATGTGACACGGCCCATAATCGTGAAGGACTCTCCATTGTTCTTGATCAAGTAAAACAGCAGAATTTTGATAAATTATATATTGTGCTTGGTTTTGTAAAGGAGAAAAATCTGGAAACCGTTCTTCCACTTTTTCCCAATAATGCAAGATATTATTTTGCCAAACCCAATATTCCTCGAGGATTGGACGCCTCTATTTTGAAGGACCAAGCTTCTCGATTTAGGCTAGAGGGTGAAATGTATAGCTCTGTTTCGGAAGCCTTAAAAAATGCACTGCTCCATGCCTCTAACACGGATTTTATCTTCGTTGGGGGAAGTACATTTACTGTGGCCGAGGTGGTTTGATTTTTTCGTATTTTTTCTTTTGGCCGACAAAAAAACTATAGTATATTTGCACCCGCCTGAAAGCTATTGCTATAGTGGTATGGTGAAAATCTTTATAGGGCTCTTAGCTCAGTTGCCCGCCCGGATGAAAGGATTTCATCCATTCGAACGGGGTTCAGAGCCGCTGTCATAAAATTATGACGGATAGAGGAAAAAATTGATTATTTGGGCTCTTAGCTCAGTTGGTTCAGAGCACCTGCCTTACAAGCAGGGGGTCACTGGTTCGAATCCAGTAGGGCCCACTTAGTAAAATCAAGCCTTTCAAGAAATTGGAAGGCTTTTTTATTTTTTGGTTGCACGCGGATTGCACGCAATCTGGATGTTGGATTTTTATATGTGTAGCGAAATAAATAGCTACTGGAGTTGGTAAAGCCGGACTTAGGATTTAGTGCTGCAAGGTTTGAGAGTTCGAGTCTCTCTTCGAGAACAAAGGGAAAATCCGACTTTTAGAAGACGGATTTTTTGTTTTGGTCAAACAATGGACAAACAAATAAGTGTTTTGTCTATTTGAAAAAGCGGACAATTAAGTATATGAAATAAATGAAGGAAATGATTGAGCTGACGGACAGGGATACTGACTCGAATCTAGGAAGACCTTTCAAGGAAATTCATTTTTCTGGAGCTTCTCATTTTCCCTAAAGAGTTTTTTATTATAAAGGGTTAAAACAGAATTACTACTGAGTCCAAATCCAGTTCCTTTGGAGTGTGGGTTCGATTCCCACCTAAGGTAAATTAGGAGAAAGTCGAGATTTATGTCTCGGCTTTTTTATTTCAGGTACAACATAGGTACATTTGGGTTAGTTTGCTTCTCAACAGACACAGGTCTTTTAAAAATACTTTCAGGGAAAAAGATTTTAACCAAGATAAAATCAACTGTTAATCAGAGGGTCGTTGGTTCAATCCCAAAAGGGGGGGTAAAATCAGAAGGTTATATTTATTTGTAACTGTCTTTTTAGTTTTCAGCGTGCTTTTTTTAAATTGATTTATCAACTAATTCTTCAGTAGAAGTTCCTGATAGTTTCATCGGCAAAAATGAAAAGTCCTATCCGAAGGATAATTATTTGATTCTAATCTACTGTTTATCTACGGGTCATCTACCTTCAAGTATTTCATTTAATAGATTTTTTAAACCGTTCACCCAATAATTTGTCGGCTTTTGAAGTTTATAATTAATTTTTAGTTGTTGTAAACTATAACATCCTCTCCTGATTATGCAAGTAGTCTGTCTACAAGAAGAAGCTTTCTATGCCCTGTTTGATAAGGTAATCGACCACGTTGAAGCCAAGAGAAGGGATATGCCGGATAAATGGATAGATGGCGAGGAAGCAATGCATATTCTCAGGATAAAATCCACGACAACTTTGCAGAAATTAAGGGATGAAGGCAAAATCAGGTTTACCCAGCCCCAAAAGAAAATAATTCTTTATGACCGTGATTCGCTAAATGAATACTTGGAAAGTTACGCTCGTGAAACCTTTTAATGTATAATTATGGAGACTAGGATTGATTCGGATTATAAAAAGGCATTTAATTTAGGGTACGAAATTGCCAAGGAATTGAACTTGAAAACCCCAATGTTCAAAGGCCAAGATTCCTCACAAAATTCAACAAATGCGATACAGGCCGGAATGCTTCATTATATTCATGAGGTAGCACTTTCAAAAAATAAAGTACTTGCTAAATCTGTTCAAATTAGAAATATAAAGTCTAAGGCTGAGAGAAAAGGTAAAAACAAGAATAGGGGTAAAGGTTTGTCTCTATAGCTAATACATGCTTGTTTATTAATCTAATGCATTTAGGACTTACTTCTAGCAAATTCTCCTCCATTCCGATAATACTTCTTTCAGAAGACAATCTTCAACACACCGGGAATTTGAATCATTCTTAAAAGTTTCAATTTCCTGTAAAACTATCGTTAGAGTATGCAAATTCATCTACAAATTGAAAAATTGCTAGTGAGTATCTCTTTCAACATTCGCTTTTGAATCAATATTTTATTCATTTGGAATTATAATGCTAAAGTGAATCCCTTAATTTTGAAGGAAAGTAGAATAAACATCCAGCAGTGGAATTTTTTCTGCCAGCAAAAATAATTTTTAAATTGATTTATAAAACCAGAATATGAGAAATACAGCATTTATTATTACCCTTTTATTGTTATTGAATTCATGTGGTTCAACCATCCAACTTCCCGTGTCTAATGAAGTTCCAGCGGCGGAGATTACGGTGGTAAAAAAACAAGATGGCAATAATAATTTTACGATAAAGCTTACAGCGAAGAACTTGGCCATTGCTGATAGACTTTCTCCATCAAGAGAAACCTACGTAGTATGGATTGAAACTGATGAAACGGAATCAAAAATGTAGGTCAGTTAAATCCCGAAAACGGTGAAAAGGTTGAGCTTGAAACCGTTTCGGCTTTTGAACCAAAAGCAATTTTTGTCACTGCAGAAGATGAAGGCAATGTAAGCCTTCCAACAGGTACAGAAATATCGCGAAAAAGCTTTTAATGGCACTGCACTATCTTTCGAAACTCCTTTCTTGTAAAGTGAACAGTGACGAAGGAAAATAATTGAAAAAGAAAAAAAAGGAAGTTTGTGTCTTTTGGCTAAACTTCCTTTTTTTGCTTTCAGTATCATCTGGTCTACTGAAAATTTGCGGAAAATGCCCTGTATTTTAAAAGTGCAACGAAGAACACTCCTCCGAATGCATTTCCGACCAGTGCGGTAACTTGAAATGTAACATAGTCTACCCAAGATATTGAACTCGTGAAAATTAATCCGGACAAGACTTCTATGTTGCCCACTATACTATGGTGAAAGCCAGCGAAGCCAACAACTGCGGTGATCATGTAGATAATGAAAATTCTACTGATAGTCTCGTTTGATGATGTTACAAGCCAAGATAATAGCGCCATAAGCCAGCCGGCTAGTGTAGCGCTTCCTAAAATCGTTAAGGTAGTTTGATGTGTTACATGCAACGCTATATCCGCTATACTCTTAGCAGAAATTATACCCATTGATGTACCTACAGAGCAAATTATCAAAGCAATGATCGCTCCCCCCAATAAGTTGCCTATGATAACCAAACCCCATAATTTTAAGAGCTCAGTTATGGTACGCTTTCCATGTAGTACGGGTAATGCTAACAGCGAAGTCTGTTCTGTAAACAAAACCGATTTGCCCAAAACCACCATAATAAAACCGACGGGGTAGGCAAAGGCAACAATATACGGTAGTGTTTTTAGAGAAAACTTATCCGCTAGAAAGGTATACAAAATTGCGATTAACAAATAGCTAAATCCGATTTCAAGACCTGCAGCGGTAGAACTGATAAAAATTTTTCGGGATTTCTGTTCAAAGGTTTCCATTCCTTCACTCAGTTGTTCTACTAAAATTTCTTCTTGAGATTTTTGTCCATTGCTTTCACTTTCGCTTTCTACTATTTCTTCTACAAATTTTTCCTTTTGCTCTTTATCACTTTTAGCTGTGGTCTTCATTCTATAACAATTTTAAAATCTTGAAAATAGTTTTTTGAAAAGGTACATACAGTGATTCAATAGAATAAAAAATTCACCCATTTAAGACAGCAATTTTATCGATACAGTTAGAATGACCTTTAGAATCGCTCTAGCTTTGAATTCACCTTGAAAAGATGACATTATTACTTAAGTCTTATATAGGAGAACATTGCGACATAGAGTTTCTAGGAAGAAGAGTCGAATTTGCATATAGAAGATTCGATATATCGGGAAGTCGTGATTTAAATAAATTCAAAAAATGATTGCTACTATGAAAATTGAACAAGAATTATTAAAGTCATTTACTATGGGAAAGCTTCAACTCCCAAACAGAATAGTAATGGCGCCGATGACGCGTAGTCGTGCTGAAAATGAGCACAATAGTCCAACAGAAGACCTGCATGCAGTCTATTATTCCCAAAGAGCAAGTGCCGGTTTAATCATTACGGAAGGGTCTCAAATATCTAAAGAAGCTGTTGGGTATATCAATACTGCAGGAATTCATTCTAAAGAGCAAGTTGCTGGATGGAAAAAAGTAACCGAAAGGGTACATCAAAAAAGAGGTCGTATCTACATTCAACTTTGGCATGTCGGACGTATCTCCCATCCCGATTTCCACAATGGGAATTTACCTTTGGCCCCATCAGCGCTGAATCCACAAGCTAGTGTATATACACCCGAGGGTCAAAAAGAAACAGTAAAGCCTAAGGCAATGACCAAGGAGGATATTACGAGAACGGTTGCGGATTTCGTTTCGGCTGCAAAAAATGCAGTGGAGGCTGGTTTTGACGGCGTTGAAATTCATGCTTCAAACGGATACTTACTACACCAGTTTTTTAACGGTACTTCAAACAAGAGAACTGACGAATATGGCGGTTCAGATGAAAATAAATCCCGTATTCTTTTTGAAATAATTGATGGGATAAAATCCGTAATGCCAGAAAACCAAATTGGTGTTCGCCTGAATCCTTCGCTACACGGAATTTTTGGAATGACTATGGATGAGGAGACCATTCCCACCTTTGATTACATTATCAACAGATTGGGTAAGGACTACGATTTGGCCTATTTACATCTTTCTGAGCCCTTTAATGACGTTTCCGATATCTCATTTGCTGAGACAGAAATTGCCAAAAGATACCGCCCTATGTACAAGGGAACTTTAATGATTAATGCGGGATTTGACCAAGCGAAAGGTAACGCGGTCATTGAACGTGGTGAAGCAGATTTGGTTGCTTACGGAAAGCCTTATGTGTCGAATCCTGATTTGGTGGAGCGTTTTGAAAACAATAGCGAACTATCCGAATGGGATGAAAGCACCTTCTACACAACCGGAAAAAAAGGATACACTGATTATTCTAGGGCTGACGCAAGTCAAGAAGCATAAACTGAAGTGAGAGTGACGGCGAGAAAAAGGAAACTTTTAGAAGTTGAAACACGCCAAAGAAAATCCCTGTAAAAAATAGAAAAATGAGTAACAAAGAGCACAATAAAGGATTTGAGACCATAAATCCCGCTACGGAAAAAACAATAGCGCAGTACGAATATATGACGGAGAACCGAGCTTTGAAAGAGGTGGAGAATTGTCATAAAGCATTTTTAAAATGGAAATTGACCACCTTAGAAGAGCGTGCAACGCTAATTAAAGCAATAGGAAAGGCACTAGAGAAAAATAAGGACGCCTACGCGGAGCTCATGACAAATGAGATGGGTAAGTTATTAAAGCAGAGTTACCAAGAAATTGAATTGTGTATCGGAGTTTGTAAGTATACCGCTTCCATAGGGGTAAAGGAATTGGCTGATGAGCACAGAGATTTATCAGATGGCGGCAAAGGTATAATTCATTATGCGCCCATTGGTGTGATTTATGGAATTCAACCTTGGAATTTCCCATTGTATCAAGCCATACGTTATTCGATAGTGAATTTAATGGCAGGTAATGGCGTCTTGTTGAAACATGCCACGAATGTTACAGGTTCTGCCCTTATGTTGCATAAAGTATTTGAAGAAGCAGGATTGCCGAAAGACCTCTTTAAGGTATTGATAATCGAACATGATGTTTCCGATAAGATTATTGAAAATGACTTTGTAAGAGGAGTGACCTTAACAGGAAGCTCCGCGGCTGGAAAACATGTAGCTAAAAAGTCCGCAGAGGTTTTGAAGAAAACGGTTTTAGAATTGGGTAGTAACGATGCATACATCGTAATGGATGACGCTGATATTGATTTAGCTGCCAAAATTTGTGCGCAAGGGCGATTGTACAACAACGGAGAAACCTGTGTAGCTGCAAAACGATTTATCGTTGTAGAAAGCGTTTACGAAGCGTTCAAAACGAAATTCGTCGGTATTATGGAAGCTATTGTTGCAGCGGACCCAATGAAGGATGATTCTGATTTGGGGCCAATAGCACGAAAGGATTTAAGGCAAGAACTGCATGATAAGGTTCAGGAAAGTGTCAAAAAAGGAGCAACAATTTTATGTGGAGGAAAAATACCTGATGGTACTGGATTTTATTACCCTTCCACGGTTTTAGAAAATATCACTCCAGACCAGCCAGCATATAGCGAAGAGCTTTTTGGCCCGGTTGCGTCTTTGATAAAAGCTAAGGACAATAAAGATGCTATGCGCATTGCTAACGACAGTAAATTTGGCCTTGGGGGAGGTATTTTCAGCAAAGATGAGGACAAGGCGATTGAATTGGCCAAAAACCACTTTGATACTGGTATGATACATATCAACTCTTTCGGACTTGCACATCCTAACATGCCTTTTGGCGGTGTAAAAGATTCAGGTTATGGCAGGGAGCATGGCGGTTTTGGCATCAAAGAATTCGTTAATGTGAAGGCAATAACGCTATAATTGCTTAAGGCATAGTTTTTAAAGTAGAATACAGCCTAGGAATTCTGACATGCACAATGTAAGTTCCTGGGTTTGTACTTTTATAACACAAAGAACTTTGAAATAATACGGTTATGAACGAACACCATATGAGTTTAGCAATTGAAAAGGCCATTCAAGGAAGAGACGCTGACGGAGGAGGGGCTTTTGGAGCCGTCATCGTTAGAAACGACGAAATCGTATGTAAGGTTCATAATTTAGTGAAAGGAAAGGATGACCTCACACAACACGCGGAACTATTGGCGATACAAATTGCTTGCCAGACCATAGGTAAAGATAATTTGAAAGAATGTATTCTTTATACAAGTTGTGAACCTTGTATGATGTGTCTTGGAGCTTGTCATTGGGCAAAATTTAAGGCTATTTATTACGGAACTTCTGCGGAAGACGCGCAGCAGCATGGTTTCACCTATTCAAAATCATACCTTGATATGGATAGTACCGCACGACGAAGCGAGTTTAAGATGACCCAGCTATTAAGAACGGAAGCCTTGGAAGTGTGGACTAAATCTTAAGAGTTCAAAGTCGAGATGCACTAATGACATGGGAAAATTTAAAAAGTGGATTGTACTCGGAGCTTTAGCTAGGGCTGGTCCTTTATCCATGTTTAGGGTAACAAATTTGAATATTCATAAATGATAGTTCTATCCCGAGTTGTTAGCCTTCATCAAAGGAAAAAACACGATGGAGAAGAACACGCAAAAAAGCCAATCGTTGACCCCATACACAGCATAGAACATTCCCGCCATGGCATCTTTCTCAAAAACAGTTGCAAGGTTATTTGTAAAAATCCATTTAGCCCAAGTGATTCCATAAATAAGTTTTTCAAAGGCAAAGATACCGATAAGCCACGTAACATTTTGATAGGTTTTTGCAACGGAAATATAGGCCAATCCCCATACAACTATCATAACAAGCCCGAAGTTTGACATAACATCGGGGTCTGTTTCGTTGATGACTTTATTTGTAAAGAATCTTGAAAAAACCAGTACCGACATATTCATGAGTCCTGCAATGATAAATCCTTTGGCGATCGTTTTTCGTTTGAATTTCATGCGATTTTAATTTCTGATTAGTTTGCTTGCTGATTATTCCTTGGTAATTATATGTGGCAGAAAAGCTTATGTCAGAAATATATTGTGCTATACACTCTTTATTTCGGACATAAGCCTGTTAACGAAGTTCAATTGAACAATTCGTCGTTAGGTAAACTCGCGAATTACATAGTAAAAGAACTCGCAATACCTTCTTCAATTTCTCTATGCTGTCCTACTAAAATTTCTCTATTAAAATCAGTGATGGAGCTGTGTTTTAAAACTTCCTCGTACTGATTAAGAACTATTTTCTCAGCTTTTTTACATTCCTCTATGATGGCAACTTTGCTATTCCCCTTAAAGAATAAAAGTACGTCTGACCAAATTTTGCTTGCGGTTTGTGAAGGCAGTCCCACCTTTAGGGGAGTACCATTGAGTCTTATAATAATATCGGTCAACTCATTTACCATACTAGCTTTTTCCGCAGCCTTTACTACGAAAAACGATTTGAGTGTTTCATCATCTACATGCTCAATTCCCTTCTTATAAGTGTTCTCGGCGTGGTAATGAACTTCCAACAAATCATTTAATAAATCTACTACTTGTGAATAACTCATCTCTAATTTTATTTTTTGATTAATACCTTATTTATAAAAGCAATATGAAAGTTTTTAACTGATTTCTTTGACGTTATCAAATTTTAGATTGACGCTCAAACTAAAGACTCGCTATCATCCATTAAACATAATATGTTTTTTAGGTTTTATGCAGTAGGAATTTTGAGAAAATTAGTTCTTCCCAAGCCTATGAACAGTAATCGCTGCAATTCTATTTTGAGTACTTTTACTAAAAACATATGAATGGGAAGTAGGGGTGACATAATGCTGCAAAACAAAATGAATGCGTTGAAAGTAGCTGCTCTATGGGTCGCTTTATTTTCTTTTCATTTTCTGGTTTCTCAACAACAACCCAAGTCCATTCAGCTTGAGGGTCAAGATGGACCTTATCTTATAAACGATACACTCTACGAAGTTTCTCGGGAAAATAAGCTGGTCAAAACAATTCAGTATGATTTAGATTCGATAGGAGTAAGTGTCGCGAACCAGTCAGTGGATGAGTTCTTCGTGTCGATTCGCCCGAAGTATGCCATTCCTAAAAGCAACTATGAATTTCCAGAGAAATTAATAGCGATATCAGACATTGAAGGAAAGTTCGATGCCTTTGCCGGCTTCCTGCAATGCAATCAAATTATAGATGAAAATTTCAATTGGATTTTCGACAAAGGCCATCTCGTATTAGTGGGCGATTTTGTGGATAGAGGCAAAAATGTTACCCAAGTTTTATGGCTCATTTATAAACTAGAACAGCAAGCCGAGTTGAAAGGAGGGAAGGTGCATTTTGTTCTGGGGAATCATGAAGTGATGAATTTTCACGGAGACCACCGTTACAATCAAGGCAAGTATCTTAAAGTCGCCCAAGAGATAAGCGGGAAGCAGAACAACACCGAAGCGCTAAAGTATTTGTATTCTGAGAAATCGGAAATTGCAAAGTGGTTGGCCACTAAAAATGTGATTGAAAAAATAGGGGACTATCTTTTTGTTCACGGGGGATTGTCCTCGGAAATTCTAAACTACCAATTAAACCTTAAGGAAATCAACCATCAAGTCCGTTCGACCCATCATCGCGAAGATTATGAGAAGGATAGCGTAACTCAGTTTTTGTACAGTTCCAAAGGTCCGTTTTGGTATCGAGGTTTGATAGGTCAAAAACCGGAGGCTACAGCTAAAGTACAAAGTGAAATAGACCAAGTACTTTTGTATTACAAGGCAGAAAAAATGGTGCTAGGCCATACTGTTGTAGATAGTGTTTCAAAAGGATACAAGGGAAAAATAATACGAATCGATGTTTCGCATGGCTACCAAAAGTTCAGCGGAGAAACCAAAGGATTACTTATTGAGAAAGGCATCGAATACATTGTAGACGATTTGGGAAACAAAACCCGGCTTTAATTTTCCTTTAGTGTCTCAAAATGCTGGTCTAAAAAAAGTAGTCGGTCTTTCAGCCAGTTGGTGAGGTATTCATAATGGTCGTCCATTGACACTTCGTTTTGCCAGATAGTATATTCGCGTTCATAAACTTTTTCCTCAGTAAGCATATTATAGCTTGAATCGATTCGTGCAAGTAGGTTTTCATTGCTGAAAATAGTCTTTCGTAGTTCTTCCCAACGGGAGACAAGCCTACTCTTATAGTTTTCAGGATTCACACGTAAAAGCCTATCAAATAATCCATTGCTTAAAATATCATCGGTGGTGGAAATTCGCTTTCCAGCCTGAATAATTCCCATTACTCCGTCAAGGTCCCACGGCACGAAGAAATACTTACTTTCCGCATCATATCTGGCGATGTAATAATTCTTCCCCAAGTTATCGGTAGCCCTCATCAGGTTGACGAAAAGAAAATAGTCAATGGTGTTGTCGAGGTCGAGTTTGTTTGCAATATCCGAAGCAAATTCTTCATCAGTACCTTTTACGACAAGGCTTACCAAAACGGACAAATCATCCCAATGCGAACGATACTCTATTACGGGGTACTCCATCTCAAAACCCGCCCAATGTGGAAATAAATTCCTGTATTCAGGGGCTTTCTTAAACGAGGGTCCGCCTTCATACGAAGATGCCTTGAACAACTCTCCGTGTATACCATTTTCATCATTTTTCTTAAGCTGAAGCAGCTTTCGGTCTACGGATTCCGTCAATGCGTGTATGCCGTTGTATTGGGTATTCCTAAAAACCTCGACCAATTCTGAATCGATTCCGCTCTTGGCAGTTGGTTCCTTTGATTGGTAATGCGGTTGGTGCATGGCTAGCCAAATGTTATTGGCGATATACGAGCGTATTCGTAACGGTTCGTTATAAAGTCCGTCAAGAATCCAATCATCATCATTTCGTAGACTTTTAAAGGTGAAATCTTTTGAATCTTGCGAGAGACTGTCGCTCCAAAACTCCAAATCCTTTGATTTTTTAGGAAAGGTCAGCGAAAGGTTTCCTCGGTACTCAATACCCACAACGGTTTTGACCAATTTGTTCTTATTGAAATAGGTAAAACGAGCAGGCACTTTGGTGTTTTTATTGATGCTAGTATCAACGCGAATCTGGATCAAAGGGAGTCTGGTCGTATAAAGTGAATAGGCCTTTTTTTTCTGCCGGACTTTAATTTTTCTCGTATGCGAAAGTTGTGAAAGCGAATCGGTCAACAAAAACTTCTTCCCAAACTTGAATTGTGTGATGCTATTTTTTACTGCGGATATGGAGTCAAGATTAGCCTCATGCCAGACAATCATCTTATTGGTCTTATCGATGGCAAAACTTCCCTTTTTACCCTTAACGGATTGTGCAGAAATACCATTTAAAGTCAAAACCAGAAAGAGTATTAATAATGATATTATTCGGCTTATTCGCATATTAAATTTGATTTAACGAGATATTCGAGATGTAAAATGCTCCTAGGCTTATCTCGAAATCAAACTATTTTTCTTTTAAATGCCTAGTAGACTTACCCCGAGGTGATATAAAATTTGGAAGATGATGAAGGTAAGCGTTCAATTGTACTAATTTTACCCAGTCTTTTTTACCGTATCCAAGGGGGATAAATATAGGCATAAATAACATGGAATTTGCCTAGTACAAATCCTTTCGTAGGTTAGCTTAACTATCTCTTGTTCGAATGATATCTGAACATTCCTTTCGAGACAATCAATTAATCATTTGAGTACATCATACTTCAACTTGCTACTTAGTTTTGAAAAAAATAAAGTTGAGTAAGCTAAAGGCAAGAAAAATATTAAAAAGGAGGCATTATAATGTTTAAATTATAATTATTCTTCTTCTCATTTTTATATCATTAATAGTTATAAATTTCTGAGTTTTGGCGAAGGTTCTATGAATACTATGTTCTTTTTACAGGTAATAGGCTGAACAAGCATATGTTACTGGATCATTACATTTATTTCAACCAAATCTCCTTCTAAAAACAACTACCTTACGTATATAGGTTATACGTGTGATGACCTCTATTTATGAGTAAGAAAAATACAAAATACAGTAAACTTCTCAGGCGGTTCGTCAGGTTTATAATAGGCCTGCTAATACTTTTTATTGTCTTGGTTCTCTTCATAAGAAGTCCGTGGGGGCAAGATATTATTGTTAGTAAGTTGACGAAATACGTTTCTAATAAAACGGATACGAAAGTTGAAATAGACCGTCTTTTCGTAACCTTTTCGGGGAATGTTTTTTTAGAGGGAATGTATTTGGAGGATAAAATAGGAGATACTTTGGTCTATTCGAAATCCCTTGAAGCTAACCTTGCTTTATCTCCATTGATTTTTGGGAACACTTTGGATTTAAAAGCACTGGAGTGGAATGGACTAAGAGCCAACATTAGCCGATCGGATACTTCAGAGAACTTTAATTTCAATTTTTTAATGGAAGCGTTTGTTGGTGCGGATACTTTAGCCACCGAAGATACTTCGGAACCCATGCAAATCGATATCGGTACCATCGACCTTACCGATGTTGCTATCAACTATAAGGACGTTTATTTGGGAATAGAAAGCCAAATACGAATCGGCAAACTCCTTTTAGATGCAGACGAAACCGATTTCAACGGTCAGGTATTCAAGGTCGATAAGTTGGAATTTAATGACAGCCGAATATGTTATAAACAGCTAAAACCTTTTGTTGCTACCGAAGATTCTACAGAGACCCAATTGCCTTATTTAGTTTTGGAGCAGCTCGCCATTCAAAATGTTGAAATCGATTATAACAACCTTCCCGAGAACATTCTTTTTAAAGCAGCTCTTGGCGATTTTTTCATGGAACTGCCTAAGGCAGATTTAGCAAGGAATGATATCAATGTAGATTTGGTTTCTCTCAAAAATTCAACGTTTACTTTAAAACTCCCTAGTAATCCGACTCAATCGCAAGACAGTTTGCTTACCGAGGCAACGGCTACGAATTTTGAATGGCCAGATTATATTATTACAGCAGATAGAATTACCCTTGAAAATAACCGAATACAATATCAATCAGTAATTCCTGAGGATGCGAAAAAAGGTTTTGATGCAAACAATATTTCTATTTTCAATTTGGCGATTGATTTTACCGATGTAACCTACGCAGCTAAAAAAGCCAACTTAGAATTGACCACGTTTTCCTTCAAAGAACAAAGTGGATTTCACTTGAAAGATTTCTCTTTCGAAGGTCAAATAAACGATACGGCTGCAACCGTTTCAAACTTCAAACTTCAAACGAATAACAGTTCGGTTTATGGCGATTTGGGTATAAACTATTCCTCTTTATATGAACTCATTAATAGTCCGGAGCAGACAAGTATTCAACTTAACATTCCGAATTTAAATTTAGCACTCCAAGATGCCTTGATTTTTCAACCCACTCTTTCCGAAAATGAAAACTTTGTAAAAGCGGCAAAAAATTCTGTTGAGGGAAGTATCTCAGCAAACGGCACTTTAAAAGAACTTCTGCTAAACCAAATGCAAATTCATTGGGGCAAGCAAACTTCCCTTTCTGCCGAGGGAAAAGTGTTCAATCTTTTGGAACCGGATTCCCTTTCTTTTGATTTAAAGGATATCAAAGCGATTAGCACGCGTAAAGACCTACTGAATTTTGTTTCCGAAGAGGAATTGGGAATCTCCTTACCTAAAACGGTAGATATTACCGTTTCCGCCATGGGAACTATAAATGATATTGATGCTGACGCGCTCTTGCAAATTCCGGAAGGTAGGGCACAGCTTACGGGAAACTATTCCAATCAAAATCAACTTCAATTTGATGCCATTTTAAAGGTTGATAGCTTACAACTAAACCGATTACTCAAAAACGAACAATTGGGTAAAGTCTCTTTTACTATGGGTGCCAAAGGGAGCGGAACCGAAATCAATAGTTTGAACGCTACTTTGAATTCCGATTTTTCACAATTGGAACTTAACGGATACGATTTTTCAAACCTATCCCTAAATGGAAAAATCATAGCTGGAAAAGGCGACATCGACCTGAGTTTTAAGGATGAGAATTTGAACCTTACCGCTGACACCAAAGTCGATTTAGACTCCATAAATTCAAATATTAAGTTCTACGTGGAGCTTATCGGAGCTGACCTTTTTGCTTTGGGTGTCACGCAAGAAAATATCAAGGTCGGCGCAAAATTGAACGGAGTTTTTAAAGGGAATGCAAAAGACTTTACATTGAACGCATCGGTTGCCGAAGGTATCGCGGTTTATGACAATGAACAATATCAATTGGGGCAGTTACAACTTACCGCCAAAATTGATGAGACTAATACTTTGTTGGATGTAGATAGCAAATTTTTAGAGCTCGCCTTGAAATCGAACGCATCTCCCAACCAAGTTAGTTTCTCATTGCAGCGACAGTTCAAAGGCTATTTTGAGACCGCTATTGAAAAGGATTCTATTGTAAAACCTATAAACGCAACTTTGGATGTTTCCTTAAGACCGATTCCCATTTTGACAGAGGTATTTTTTAGGGATATACAGCAGCTCGATTCCATCACGGTTCATGCCGATTTCGATGCTGTTACCAGAAAAATATCTGCTGAACTTTTCGTGCCTTTTGCCCGCTACAATGGTACTGATTTGGATAGTTTGAAAATCATCGTGAACGGCAACGCTACCGATTTCAATTTTACCGCAGGTTTCGCAAATCTGAATTCGGACCCCATCTATATTAAAAAAACGCTGTTTGATGGAAATTTGAAGAACAAAGAATTGCTGCTTGATTTCAGTTCTTTCGATGACAATGAGAAATTGGTACATATTGCTTCTGAAATGCGACTGGTAAAAGATACCGCCCAACTTCACATCAATTCCAATGGGTTGTTGTTCAATAAAAAGAAGTGGTCGATTCCGCAAGACAATCAAATCACGATTGCCGATAGGTTGTTGCAATTCAAAAATGTGATATTGAGCCGAGATTCTCAATCACTAGAACTTAGTAATGCTATTTCAGGAATAGAAAAAGAGCACTTCGGATTGACCTTTGACAACTTTAAATTACAGACCTTTTTGAGTCTACTGAACCCTGATGAGTCCTTAGTTTCTGGAGACGTAAACGGAAGTTTTATTTTAGAAAATCCTTTTGAAGCCTCGGGTATCGTTGCGGATTTCAAAATAAACGAGTTGGGAGTTCTAGGAAATCCCTTAGGTAATCTGAAATTGAACGCAACTTCCGTCGGCTTGTCAGAATACGATTTCAACCTTTCCGTAAAAGACGGTGGACTAGACCTCGACCTTGTGGGCGATTATGCTGCGGCTTCGGAAGGCGCTTACTTGGACCTTGATTTGGCCCTGAGCAAACTCGATATAAAACTAGTGGAGGAACTCTCCAAAGGAAGTCTTAAAAATGGGGAAGGTTCTATTTCCGGAAACGTAAAAGTTACGGGAAGAACGGATAACCCCCAATATGATGGAAAATTCCAATTTAATAAGACCAGCTTCAACGTAGCCAGTTTAAATTCGACTTTTAAGATTTCCGATGAAACCCTGAAGCTAGACAATTCGGGTCTTTATTTGGATGATTTTACTATTGGCGATGCCAATGGGAATAGCTTCAATATTGCCGGTTCCATCTTGACCAAAGAACTTATATATCCTTCCTTTGACTTGAAGTTGACCGCGGAAAAGTTTCAGTTATTGAACTCCACAAAAGAAGATAATGAACTGTTTTATGGCACGGCAAGCATCAATGCCGATATTGCTATTAAAGGCGATTTAAAACTTCCCAAGATCGAAGGAAAACTTCGTGTTCGTGACGTAACCGATATTACGTATGTTGTACCAGAATCGCAACTTGATGTAGAAGAACGTGATGGTGTAGTCATCTTTGTGAACAATGAGAATCCCGATGCAATCCTAACAAGAAATGACCAAGAGGAAACGCCGTCAATATTTAGAGGTTTTGATGCGAATACGATTTTGGAAATTGCCGATGATGCGGTTTTCAATATAATCATTGACGAACGAACGGGAGACAACCTGCAAGTTTCAGGCGATGCCGCTTTGAATCTAAGTGTCGAACCCAATGGAAGAATCAATTTGACGGGTAGGTACGAACTGAACTCAGGCCATTATGAGACAAGTCTTTACAATCTGGTAAAACGAAAATTTGAGATTAGTCCGGGTAGTACCATCACTTGGCAAGGAGACCCGTCCGATGCTAAATTGGATGTTACGGCCGTTTACAATGTTGAAACTTCCGCAGAGCCCCTAATGTCTTCGGTAACTTCGGGCGAGGATATTAGTGTGACTGCCAAATACCGGCAAGTGCTGCCATTTTTGGTCTATCTCAATGTCGACGGCGAACTTCTAAAACCTGAACTTTCTTTTGGTCTAGATATGCCCGAAGACGTACAAGGTTCTCTTGGTGGTGCAGTTTATAGCCGTGTACAGCAACTCAACACACAAGAATCTGAATTAAACAAACAGGTATTTTCGTTATTGGCATTGAACCGTTTCTTCCCTGATTCTGGTAGTGATGGAAGTGGTGGAGGCACCGCCGCTATTGCCCGCGATAATGTGAACCGTGTGCTATCAGGAGAACTGAATGCCTTTTCAGATAAGGTTTTTGGCAATAATGGTTTCGAGCTGGATTTTGACCTGGATAGTTTTACCGATTATCAGGGTGACAATCCCCAAGACCGAACGCAACTGAACATCAATGCAAAGAAAAAACTGTTCAATGACCGATTGATTGTTAGTGCTGGAAGTGCTGTAGATGTTGATGGCAGCGCGCAAACGGGACAAGAAGAAACTCCCATTATTGGTAACGTGAGCCTTGAGTACCTATTGACCAAAGATGGTAGGTTTCGATTAAGGGGTTTTCGTAAAAATGAATATCAGAACGTCATTGACGGACAATTGATTTTAACGGGAGTTGCTTTGATTTTTAATAGAGAGTTCAATAAGTTCAGTAACCTGTTCAATCCGCTTGAAAATAAAGAGAATTTGAAATCGGAGAAAGATAAAAAGGATAAAAAATAGTCGCAAGAAAGGGCAAAATCAATATGCAAAGCTTCACAATTAAACGAATAATCACTTTCACATTTGTGCTTCTTACTCTAGGAGGGGTGATTTCTTGTAGCGTAAATAGATTTATTCCCGAAGGGGAATCTTTGTATACTGGTTCTGAAATTGAGATGACATCCGAAGAAAAAGCGAAGGATTTGAAGGATGTTGAAAATGAACTAAACGCACTCTTGGGTGTTCAACCCAATTCCAAAACTTTAGGCATGTATTTGGGACTTTACTATCACTATAAAGCTCAAAACGAGAAACCAGGTTTTATAACGAAATGGTTGAATAAAAAAATAGGGGAAGAACCCATATACCTTTCCAATATCAACCCTGAAAGGGTCGAAGAATTGCTGCTAAACCGACTTGATAACCGAGGTTTTTTCTATAGTAAAGTACAATCGAGCATTGATAGTGTCAAGAAATTTAAGGGCATTACATATGATATCACGCTTACCGAACCCTACTTACTTGAAAACTTCCAACTACGTAAAGATTCGTTGCCTATTTATGACGAAATACAGGAGCTGTTGGCAGAAACGGAAATAAAACGCGGTAATCGGTTTGATTTGAATGTCATGAAATTTGAACGGGAACGAATCGACCGCGAACTCAAACAACGGGGATACTATAATTTCAATCCTGATTTTTTGATTTTCGAGGCTGATACCAATCGCTATGATAATCGAAAATTCGATTTGGTACTTCGGCTTAAGAATCAGACTCCGAAAAAATCAATTGTTCCGTATGAAATAGATTCCATTACTGTATATCCGAATTATTCCATTGAAAATGATTCAACTGATTTCAGGGATGGAGTAACCGAGAACGGTATCCATTTTATTCAAAAGAACGACTATTTCCGGCCTGACCGTTTGGAACCCTATATCCTGTTTGGGAAAGGTCAAAAATACAATGCTGAAACGGCACGGTTGACCAGTAACCGCTTATCTGCAATAGGAAGTTATAAGTTTGTAAACATCCGTTTTAACGAAAAGGATAGTTTGAATACCGCCGATGGCATTGCGGCTTTAGACGCGGACATTTACCTTTCTCCGTTAACCAAACGCTCTGTTCGTGCCGAACTGCAGGCAGTAACCAAATCCAACGGATTTGCAGGACCCGGAATTTCTCTGACCTACAGCAATAGAAATCTTTTTCGTGGTGGCGAGACCCTAAGTCTTTCAGGGAATTTCGCCTACGCCACCCAAATTTCTGGTGGTACGAATGCTGGATTAAGCACCTTATCAGCAGGTCTGAAAGCTGATTTAATACTTCCGCGCTTGGTGCCTTTCTCTCCCAGTAGATTCAGGTATGCCGTGCCTAAGACGAAAATCAGTTTAGGTGGCGACCTGCTTGACCGCGGCAAACTATACACCTTAAATTCGGTCAATGTCTCTTTTGGTTATACTTGGAACGCAAATAAATATGTGTTTCACGAATTGAATCCGATAAGTGTGAATTATGTGAATCTTTTAAATTCTACAGAAGCTTTCGAAGCGATTTTAGACCAAAATCCGTTTTTAAGACAAAGTTTCGAGCAACAGTTTATTGCCGGACTTACCTATAGTTTTGCCTATAATGAGTTGGTCGATAAAGACAAAACACATCCCATTTATCTGGCCACCAGTTTAGATGTGGCGGTCAATACTTTGAATCTGTTAAATGGAGGCAAAGAGACCGCTTTTGGTTTGGAGTATGCACAGTATGCGAAGCTAGACCTTGATTTTCGGTATTATTTAAAGTGGGGCAAAGAACAGGCTTTAATTACAAGATTGTACGGTGGATGGGGCATTCCCTATGGTAATTCTAGCACCTTACCTTTTGTAAAACAGTTTTTTTCAGGAGGACCTTATAGTGTGCGTGCCTTTCAGATTCGGTCATTGGGCCCCGGGTCATTCAGCTCGACTGATGATGTAGGTTCCAGTTCCTTTTTCGACCAATCGGGTAACCTTAGGTTAGAAGCGAATCTGGAATACCGTTTTCCCATTTGGTCGTATTTAAAAGGTGCTGTTTTTGCCGATGCGGGTAATGTATGGTTGACAAATGAAATTGAGCTCTCTCCCGATGAATCGGAAGAAAGTCGCGCCTTCAATGAAGAACTTTCCGAAAAAGGACGATTTGGTTCCGATTGGGCGAGTGAATTGGGTGTCGGTGTCGGTTTAGGGTTACGTGTTGACGTACAGAGTTTTGTGATTCGTTTGGATGTTGCCTCCCCTTGGCGTGTGCCATATTTGCCTGACAGCGAACGAAGCCGAGTTCCTTTTTTTGATGGCGGAGACACTAATTTGACCTTTAATTTTGCCATTGGCTATCCATTTTAAAGTATCAGGAAGTACGAGTATTTCCTTATTTAAATAACTATGCGGTCTGATTCTTCAGGAGCACTTTGATTGCATCAATTTTTAAACTTTCTGGTGCAAACTACCTACTGGCGTAGAACTACTTTTATGAAGTGTTGTAAAAGGCACATTGCTAATGAAAATTAAAATAAACTATGGGAAAGAAAAAGTATTTTGTAAAAGTAAAGTCGATTACCGCATTAAATCATGATGTGTTGGAAATCATTACAGAAAAACCTGAAGGGTATGATTTTCGACCAGGTCAGGCTACTGAGATGGCTATCAATAAAAAAGGATGGGAAGATGAAAATCGTCCGTTTACGTTTACGAATCTACCAGAAGAAGACCATTTAGAGTTCGTGATCAAAACCTACCCATCACATGATGGCGTGACTGATGAGTTGTTATCTGTAAAGGCTGGTGATGAATTGATTTTGAATGAGGTGTTCGGTGCCATCGAGTATAGGGGAAAGGGGGCATTCTTAGCTGGTGGCTCGGGAGTTACGCCGTTTATTGCCATTTTGAAATCCTTGGAAGCGAAAAAAAAATTATCTGGTAATTCGTTGGTCTTTGCCAATAAAAAGAAAGAGGATATCTTTTTGAAAGACACCTTGGAAAGGATGTTGGGGCGTAAGTACATCAATTTGTTGTCAGATGAAAGTACTGACGAATATCCTAAAGGACATATCGATAAAGACTTTTTGCAAAATACGTTCTCCGATTTTAACCAATACTTTTATCTATGCGGACCACCCGAAATGATGGATGAGATTATTAGTGATTTGAAGGATTTGGGAGTAGCTGAGAAGAATATCGTGGTAGAGGAGTATTAGCTTTTCTCGATAAAAAGACTTCATCAATACGATTTAAAGTAAGCGATGATTTAAAATGGGAAGTTTCGGCTTCCCTTATTTTGAAAATATAATTTTAAGAAAGTGATATGCATATAGTTGGCAGTATTATTAAGGGAATGATTGAATTAAAGGATAAGCTTACCCCAGAATCGAATCCATCTGAGGAGCAGAAAAATGTGTTGAAAGTGCTCTTAGAGACTGCTGAAAATACGGCCTTTGGACGGTTTTATGATTTCAGTCAAATCGGTTCTGCTTCCGATATGCAAAAATCCTTTTCGGAGAACGTTCCTTATTTTGATTACAATAAAATAAATACGGAGTGGTGGAGTAAACTGCATGAGGGGGAAACTGATGTGACGTGGCCTGGGAGTCCAGATTATTATGCGTTGAGTTCAGGTACTACGGGAAAAACGAGCAAACGCATTCCGGTAACCGAAGCAATGATAGCGGCCATCAAATCTACTGGAATCGCACAAGTTTCCGCCTTGAGCAACTATAATTTACCGCCGACCTTTTTCGAAAAAGGAATTTTGATGTTGGGAAGTTCTACCGACCTGACCGAAAAGGATAATCATTTGGAAGGGGAAATCAGTGGTATCAGCGCAAGCAATATTCCCTCATGGTTCAAAGGCTACTACAAACCGGGAGAAGAAATTGCCCAAATCGATGATTGGGATGAACGTGTTCAACGTATCGCCGAAAAAGCTAAGGATTGGGATATCGGTGCCATCAGCGGTATTCCGTCATGGATTGAGTTGATGCTGGCGGAAGTGATAGCCTACCATAAAGCGGAACACATTCATGAAATATGGCCCAATTTAGAAGTGTATACTTCAGGAGGAGTTGCTTTTGGTCCCTATGAAAAGAGTTTTAATGCCCTATTGGGAAGACCCATTACTGTCATTGACACCTATTTGGCCTCGGAAGGTTTTATCGCTTTTCAAGGCAGACCTGAAACCGATGCCATACAATTGGCTACGGATAATGGCATCTATTTTGAATTTGTGCCTTTCCGTCCAGAATACATCAATCAAGACGGCTCTCTTGCTGACAAAGCACCTGCTCTGACACTTGATGAGGTCGAAACGGACCAAGATTATGTATTGGTCATTAGTACCGTATCAGGTGCTTGGCGCTATCTTATCGGTGACACCATCGAATTTACTGATGTTGAAAAAGCGGAAATCAAAATAACAGGCCGTACCAAATTCTTTTTGAATACGGTTGGTTCACAGTTATCCGTAAATAAATTGAACGCGGGCGTTGCGCATTTGGAAAAGGAATTTGATATCAAAATCCCTGAATATACCTTATGTGCCAAACGTTTTGATGATGAGTTTTACCACAGCTGGTATTTGGGAACGGAATCTGATGTTGACGCAGATAAACTGGCGGAATCCATAGATGAATTTTTACAGGAGGCCAATAAAAACTATCGTGTAGCGCGTTCAAAAGCTTTAAAGGGAGTGAAGGTCAATACGATTCCCCCATCGGTTTTTTATGATTGGAACGGAGCCAATAAAAAGAAAGGGGGCCAAGTAAAGATGGAACGGGTAATGGGCGAAGAGAAATTTGCCGAGTGGGAGGAGTTTGTGGGCAAACAATAATTCAAAAATATTTCATTTGTGACTGTCTGACATTTACAAGTTTGGATTTTGTCGCATATGATAAAGGGACACAAAACGATTAAGTACACTTTATTATTTGCAATTAAAAAGGCAATTAAAGATTTGGTGCTATCAATTCAATCGGATGGGCATATGTTTAAAAATCATTTCACACATTCGATACCAATAGCGTGACCTTTTTTTGCAGTTATTTGGTAGTTATTTCCAGATATTGAGGTATAGATAACACTTAAGGCTGTTATCCTATTATTTATGAAAAATACCACTCTGAACTTTTTACCGCTCTCTGTTGTTTTGATTTTCAAATATGAATCCGATTTGGTCACTATCTGCAAATGACCACAAATGACATCCTCTTTTGACTCAGGTATGTCAATGTCACAAAGCTGTAAATCATCTTGATTAGTGGGTAAATGCACTTGATTGACGAGTATTGTTTCCTTCATTTATGATATATTTAGGGTTATTAAACTAGATTGAAGGTTAAGCCATGAATTCAAAACCGTTTATTGATAGAGTGGTTCCTCGTAATTGACTTAATTCAATCAGAACGAATGTATTTATTTTTAGTATTCCGCTCCTCAACCAACAACATAATCTCCTCAGGAGATAGGTAATATCTTTTGATACGGTTCTTATATTTTTCAGGAAAACCGGCTTCGTTTAGAATGAAGTTCTTTGTGGCGAGAATATACTTTTCCATACCCTGGTTTACGGCATAGGTGTCGGCCGTACGTTCTGCATTCTTCATGTATTTTTCGGAAAATGAATACCCTAAACCAAAACCTATGAGGTTGAATCCGGTTCTTTGTTCATAATCCATCACATGGCCGAGTTCGTGCCCTAGCCAACCAATCAAAACATCCGTAGGAATATCGACAGTTCTAAAAACGGTATCGCCGATTGAAAAGCGTTCGCTCATTAAAATCACATAGCTACGCTTTCTTTTGGAGCGAAAAATACTCCCAAAAGTTGGTTGTGCTTGCATGGTCGATTTGCCGGTCTTCTTTTTGAATTTAAAAGTGATAGCTATACCGTCCAGTTCAGGATAATAGGAAAGGGCCTTGGTAGCTTCTTTTTCAATTGATAAAGGATATGTATGTTGTGCTTTCAATACAAATTGGTTTAAGAGTAATACTAGTGTTAAGAGGACGAGTAAACGGGCCATTATTTTTTCATTTGCTATAAAAGTGGACTGAAGAATCTTGCTAGTCCTTCTAAGAATTTTTGTGTTTGCGGCCTGGATTTGAATTTTTCGAAAGATAATTTGTCCACCTCTTTGCATTCCCGTTTGAACTCGGTTTGGATTTGTTTCGCAATTTGTTCATCATAAATGACCGCATTGGTTTCAAAATTGTGTTCAAAACTTCTGTGGTCAAAGTTTCCAGAGCCTACCGATGCAATTTTACCGTCGATGAGAATGACCTTACTATGAGCAAAATCGCTTCGCGTAAATATGTTGACGCCAACCGCCAAGAAACCCTCAAAATTGGAAAACATACTATAGGTTGCCAGAAGTGAATCACCCTTTCTAGGAACAAGAACGTTTATTTCAACGCCACTTTGTGCGGCAATTTTCAAGGCTTGTATGACTGCTGTATCAGGAATAAAGTAAGGGTTCGCGATGAAAATGGATTCTTCTGCCAAGCCTATCATTGCAATATATTGCTGCATAATGGCCGGTTGATTAGAATCTGGTCCGCTTGCTGCGATTTGAGCAATACAGTTTCCTACGGGTTCATGTTCTGGTAGGTATTTTGGGGTAAGCAATAAAGCTTCCCCGCTTGCAAAATGATAGTCTTTTATAAAAATTCGATGTAGGCTATTGACCACGGGACCTTCTAAGCGGACATGTAAATCTTGCCAGACACCCAAATCCGATATAGGCTTCATATATTTATCAGATACATTGAATCCACCTGTAAAACCAACTTTACCGTCTACAACAATGATTTTACGATGGTTTCTGTAATTCAAGGTGTACAGAAAGCTTCCGAAGCGCAGTGGCATCATGGGGTAGGTCTTTACGCCAATATCTCGAAATCGTTTTTTAAGTTTTCCCCGAAAGGAAACACTCCCGAAGGAATCATAAATCATTCGCACTTCGAGACCTTCCGCAATTTTACTCTTGAAAAGCTCATAAAATCGGTCTTGTAATTCACCCTTTTCGAAAATATAATATTGTACATGTATGAAATGCTTTGCCTTTGAAATCGCATTGAAAATAGCCTCGAAAGTCTGGTTGCCGTTATTCAATATACGTACAGCATTTCCTTTTGAAGGATGCAGATAGCTATTGTTCTTAATAAGTTCGGCAAGCTTTTCAGACTGCCTTGAATCAAACCCTACGTCGACCTCTTTAGATACAACTTCGACATTCTCAACATCGTACAGCTTTCTTTTCTGCGAGCGTTTTAACCGAAAGAACTTGAATTTTCTTCGATTTACACCGAATAGATAATATAAGATTGCCCCACCGAAGGGTATGATAAAAATGGTCAACACCCATGCCAACGATTTGGTCGGTCGAGAGCCGTGCATAATGACGCTAAAAAAGCCCCAAAGCCCCAGTGCTATATATGAAAACAAGAAAAGGTTCGCCATAGAATCTCCAAGATAGGGCAATCAATTGTTACCAACAACCGGTTTCGGTTTTAGGGTTACTATAAAATGCAATCGGGTTAACCAGACCGCTTGTAAAATGTTCTCTTTGTAAAAAGCAATATATTATGGGTATTATAGCCAGCAACGATAACGAAATCAAATTATACTACAGTGGCAAAACCTCTCTAGGCAAACAGACATACGCCTATGTGAGCGCTTCAGCGAAGAAAGTTTTGGGCATTGATGTCTCCAAAACAAAAGTGACGGGTAGCCAATGGGCGGAAATCGCGGCAGGACTCAACATTCCTGTAGGCGATTTGATAAATACGGAGCATCCGGATTTTATAAAGAGCTATGGCGAAGAAAAAATAGATTTAGATGAGCACGATTGGTTGCGGGTTCTTGAAAAACATCCTGAGACTTTAGCGTATCCTGTGATGATTTCGGGGGATGTTTTCCGCGTACTTAAAACACCTTCGGATTTTGTGAAGTACATGGAACCCGATAGTACCGCTAAAGATGTCCGTCAGGATTAAGCCTATGTACTGGTCACAAAATAAGCAAAAACGAGTTCTAGTTTCCATCTTCATTTTTCTGGGGATGTTTTTGTTTTTGGCACAATGGGGCGCGAAATATGCAGTCAAGGATTTTCTTGCCCGTAAAACACCTCCACATTTGGAACTGAACTATACCGATTTAAGCGTCAGCGCGTTTAGTGGTACCATCGATTTCGATGGGTTGTCTTTAGAAGTAAAAAATAGGGATTCGCTTCAGGTGCATACCTTCCTAAAGTCAGAAAGCTTAGAGTTGGAAGGTCTGAGTTATTTGCAACTGCTCTTCAACAACACCATCTCGCTTGATGCGGTCGTATTGCAGCAACCAAAATTGAAATACTATCCCTATAATTATTTTCCGACCAAAAAAGCGAAATCCAAAGGTGTAGTAAGTCTCTTAAAAACGATTTCCATAGAAAAACTGGATATTAAGGATGGTAGTTTCCATATCATGAAGGATGCGCCTGATAGCTTACAAGTTTCGATTACAAACTATGATTTCACCTTCTACGGTGGAATTACCGACCCGAAGTTGATTACTCAAAAAATTCCTCTTGAATATGATAGTTATGATTTGAGTGCGACCGAAATCTTTGCGGATTTGGGAAAATACGAAACCTTAAAAGTGGCGAACCTGACCACTTCTGAAAATGAGTTTCAATTGAACGATGTGAACCTTTCATCAAAATATGGTAAAGAAGAACTATCGAAGCATTTAACAATAGAACGCGATTATGTACAACTTCAAATTCCAGAGGTAAAACTTGGGAACTTAGCGTTCGGTTTTGAGAAAAATCGGTTCGAGATTGCCGCAAAATCATTGAAATTCAAACGGCCAACGGTCGAAATTTATCGAGACAAATTAGTGGCCGACGATATGCGTATCAAACCTCTGTACGGGAAATTGCTTCGTGACATGCCACTGACCATTGCTGTGGACCAATTGAAAATCGAAAACGGTCTTTTAACCTACGAAGAGAAAGTAGATGAGCAGCAAGAAGCGGGCAAGCTCTCTTTTGAAGAATTGAATGCTGAACTGAACTATATTTCGAACCGAGAAGATGCGAAAGACATCAACATTGCGGCAACAACGAAACTGATGGGCCAAGCAGACTTCAAACTTGATTGGAGGTTTAATGCCAACGACAACGCCGATGCTTTTACGGTTTCCGGTGTGCTTTTAAACTTAAAGGCAACAGAGTTGAACCCCTTTCTCGAACCTAATTTGCGCACACGTGCTAAGGGTTCTGTAGATGAGATGTATTTTACGGTAAGTGGAAATTCCTTTTCTTCTCAGGGCGATATGAAAATGAAATATCACGATTTCAAGTTCAATGTGCTCGATAAAGATCGCCTTAAGATTAACAAGGTTTTGACCGTAATCGGAAATATTTTTGTAAACGATGGCTCTAAAACCGAGGCGGACGGCTTCCGTTATGGCACCATGGAAGTCCAGCGGGAATCGAACAAATCATTCTACAATTACCTCTGGCTGAACATTCGTGATGGAATGATCAGTACACTTACCGGTAACGGTAAAAAAGAGAACTAAGTCTTAATTTATGGAGATAGTTAATTCATCCCTTAAAAACAAAAACACACTGAAACGCAAGCGTTATGTTATTCCCCTAATCGTTATCGTTGCGCTCGTCTTGTTGCGCGTTGCGCTACCTTATATCGTGAAGAACTATGTCAATAAGGTTCTGGCAGATATACCTGGTTATTACGGGCATGTTGATGCTATTGAAATTTCGTTATTGCGCGGTGCTTATGTTATTGAAGGTATGTACTTGAACAAGGTCGATGCCCTTTCAGAGGTCCCATTTCTAAAATTGGAAAAGACCGATATATCGGTTGAATGGAAGTCACTTTTCAAGGGTAAGGTAGTGAGCGAATTGATATTGATACGCCCAACGTTTATCTATATGTCTGAAGATCAGCAACAAGGAGAAGAAGAGGCTGCCGAATTCGATGATTGGACCAAAGCCTTGACCGGCTTGGTACCAATTGATATTAATCACCTACAGATTTCTGATGGGAAGGCAGCCTTTGTAGAGTTTACTACGAGTCCGAATATCGACTTGAACCTAAATAATATTGAACTAGATGCCAACAATCTTAAAAATGTTGTTTTGGATGGGAGAGAACTACCCTCGGAGGTAAATGCGACTGCTACATCCATTGGGAATGGAAACGTGAAGATGAACGGTAAGATGAACTTGGTCAAACAAATACCGGATATGGATATATCTTTTTCTTTGGAGGATGCCTCGGTAACAGCTTTTAACGATTTTACGAATCACTATGCCGGAATCGATTTTTCAGAAGGGAATTTCAATATTTATAGTGAAATGGCCATCGCCGACGGGTTTCTAACGGGTTATGTTAAACCACTACTGAAGGACTCAAAATTGGTCAGTAAAAATGATAAGTTCTTCGAAAAATTGTGGGAGGGTTTCGTGAGGTTTTTCAAGTTCGTTTTGAAAAATCAAAAGAGCAATACCTTGGCGACAAAAGTTCCGTTTCAAGGCGATTTGAACAACGTGCAGACCAAAGTCTGGCCGACTATTTTCAACATCGTTCAAAATGGGTGGATAGATGGTTTTAAAAGCACCGTAGATGACGACGTAACCTTTGAAGATGCAGAAAAGTTGGCAGATGAAGATGGCGACGAGGACAAGTCTCGGGAAGAAAAAAAGGCGGAACGTCAAAAAGGGAGAGCTAAAAGAAAACCCGAAAAGGCGAAGACAAATAACGAATAGTAATCAAAATTTTGTAGAACGCAGTATTAAAATCTAAATTATGGCAGTATCAAGGTATACGAAAAGGGCAATATTAGGAGGAGTCATTTCCTTAATAATAATTCTACTTGGTTCATTCCTTCTTGGAAAGTTAAGTGGTTATGAGGCAAAGGAGCTCATAAAAAACTCGATATCGGGTGCGAATACGCTCTATAATACAATCGCCTTGGCCTCCGCCACCATACTAGCCCTACTATTGACCCTTTTGGGTATTAGTTCAAGTTCAAAAACAAAGCTTAAAGAAGAGCATTATCTTCATGTACTTCAAATAGCAAAACTCGACACCGCTGTTTTCATAGCTGCTGTTATGTCTTTCCTGATATTGAACTTGCCGATAACGGAATCTGATTCTGTTCCCGATAATTGGTTCAATACGATTTATTATATTTCCCTCGCACTTTCGAGTATTCTGAGTGCAGGTCTTATTGTGGTGGTTTTGATGCTCTATAACACGGTGGTCAGTATAATAAAGATTATTGGTCTAGGGATGCACGACCATCCGCTAGCTATTGTAGAAGAAGATGAGAAATCAGAAGCGGACTAATTTTAATATTTCAAAATAGCATAATCAGCATTCGTACTACTCGGATAACTAAAAAACCGGATAACCCTCTAGGGCTTTCCGCAATTATCAGCTAACACACTTAGCGGGATAGTGTCTGATAAACATCCAGAAATTTTAATGTATCCTATTATGATTTTGGGATATGTTTTCCGGGTTCTTAAAACACCTTTGGAATTCATGAAGTACATGGAGGCCAAATAGTTCCAACAAAGTCGTTTGTATGAATTCAACTGATGATTATATGGAAAAAGAAAGGTAATAGCCATTATTGTATTAAACTACTTACAATGATGGCTATTTAATTTTTAAAATTAGTGGAGTACTTTTTACGAATCGCTACTTCCTGCGGTGTTATCGTTTATTCGTAATGCGTTTCCTTTGTGTTCCTCTCGGTCACTCTCGGCTTTATTCTCTTCTTTTTTGGTAGCTGGAGCATCATCATCATCATTTCCAACCATATTATCGTTAATCCTCAAGGCCTCACCTACATGCTCGTCTTGGTTGTTATCCCCTTTATTAGTTTCTTTTTTTTTATTGTTCCGAGCAGTACTATCATTAATACTGTACGCCTTTCCTGTGCTTTTCTTTTCCATAATTATTTTTCTTGATTTCTATTTTCCTTTAAAACTATAACTCTCTTTTTGAAGTGATTAACCCTATTCGTAAAATAATTGAGACTAGGCTTTATCAGTCTACTTATTTGCTGCAAATATGAACTTTGTCTTAGGCTAGAAAATACCTTGGTTCTTCTTGCTTCATAAAAAAGCAGGTAAACCAAATGTGGTTTGCCTGCTTCTTCTTACCGGGAAGTTATTGAATGTTAATTATCATCCGTAGCATCATCAATCTCATCTCCTACTTCTTCAACACCTTCTTCGATTCCTTCACCAACTTCCTCAACTCCATCCTCTACCTTTTCCTTTGTTGTTTGCTCTCTGCAACTGGAGGCTGCCATAATAGTCATAAAGGCGAACAAGAATATATATGCTGTTTTTTTCATAATACGTGTATTTAAAAGTTTAATGAATTATTGATTAAATCTTCTTTCTTCCTCTTATCAATGAAACGACAAATAGGATGATAAAAATGAAGAACAATATCTTTGCGATACTGGCCGCCCCTGCAGCGATTCCTCCAAAGCCGAAAACTCCGGCTATTATTGCTAAGATTATAAAAGTAACTGTCCAACGTAACATAAAGTGTGTTTTTAGTGGTTCTTGTATAATGAAAAGGATATAGACTTTCTACTTCCTTTATTAGTATAAATTTCGAGGAATTTATCGGTGTGGTTTGACGCTATCCATTTTGATATTAACGCTATTCTCTTTTGATGGTTATACGAACTTTGCTAATACTAAAGGTCTTATGCTGGGTTTTGCTTTAAGCAGCAACCCTTTGAAATAAAAAACGGGAAGCAAATCGCTTCCCGTTTCATTCTCTCGATGACTTTATTCTAGCTCATGTCTTCCAATCGCTTGATGGTGCCCAATTCGCTTTGAATAGCATCTCTCTGCTTCACTAATACTGTTTGAGTACTAGGAGGTAAGGCCGTTTCGCCCAAAACATCATTGTACTCTTCTAAGGAAGCTTTTTCACCTCGAATTGCCTCCTCTAACATTGCCTCGTCATTGTCCGCAGAGAATAGTGCTTTAACATCCATCCAGGTGCGGTGTGCCGCTCCGGTCAGGCTTCCACCTTTATCCACTTCTTGGCCGAAAGTCTTGATCTCCGTTTTTAGCTCATGTCCGAAATCATAACGCTCTTGAGCTTTCTTATCGAAAAAACTCTTAAGATGACTGTTCTTAGTGTTTTCAGCCGCTTTCTTGTATCCCTTTTCAGCGTCATATGTGCGCTCTAAAAGGTCGTTCAATTTGTTACCTATTGTTTCTGTATATGTACTCATGTGATAAAAATTTAAGTGAACAACGGATTTATTTAAAGATGCCCATTGCTTAACATCTTACTATATTATTTGTAAAACTCGTTCCGTAATTTGAACATTTCGAGTTTGTACTTCATTGCGGTTAATTGGTTCTTTGTTTCGATATTTCCCGCATCAATATGAAATTCTGGGGTAATATTTATAAAAGATTCTTTCGTTTTCTCTGTAAGAGGTTCATCCTCATCAACTTCCGGGTCCGGTTCAAAGTATTTATGTATTTCCATGGAAATCATAACTACGGTAAAAATCAGCAGTCCTGATAAAAGTCCAATAAGAATAGTAATGCCCATGTTTTTATTTATTACAAATTTAGTACTGTAAACTAAGGCTCTTTGGTGCATTTGCAATTAGTATTGACTCATTACGTTTTTAGACGAATACTTCTTTTCATATGCATCAAAATATCATTTTTCTACGTCAGTTTTGAATACTGGAAATATTCATATTTAAGAAAATTTAAAAAAGCACACAATGTTGAGAAAAGGAACAAAAGTCAAATGGAAATGGGGCAACGGAACCGCTGAGGGTAAAATTGTTGAGACGTATAACGAGTCCGTAACAAAAACTATCAAAGGAACCATAGTCACTCGAAAGGGAGAAAAAGGCAACAAAGCACTTTATATCATACAAGATGATGGAGACTATGTACTGAAAAGTGAAGGCGAGGTAGAGCGTAACGATTAAGGTTTCAGCTTATAACTACTAAAGAGATGATGGTAGAACCATAATTGGAGTACAGAACTACTGAGGCGAAGTGCCTTGTTTTTATCGGCTAACCGGATTCAAGATCGTGTCGTAAGAAATATCACGATTGAATAAATCAGCTGCAATGGGGTGGACTTCTAATCCATCTAAAGGAGTGTTATTTAAAACATAGTTTAGCTCGTCTAAATCGGCATCTCTATCAAGCCAACTATTAATCAGGTTTTTTTTGATTATTAATGGCATTTGATTTGATAGGTTCTGATGCTTTTTTACGATTCCCTTGGCTTTACCTAATAACAGCGAACAAGTTAAAAAACCATCTTCAGTCTGGTTATATAAACCTGCAAGCAAGAATGGTTTTTTTGTCATCAAACTAACATAATAGGGCTGTACTTTACCATTTTTGAAGAACGAAGTAAAAAAGCCATTGACAATAACGAGACACCTTCTATAGTAGAACGCCTCGCTTTGCCAGCTATTATCTTTAACGCAGTCTTGCAGAAGGTTCAAGGTATTGGTCACATTTTGAAAAATAGGCCAATCTTCTTTGAAGCCGGTAGGTAGCATCCCCCAAATGGCCAATGATATTTCTTCGGTGTTCTCTATGGTAATAAGGGGTAGCGTCACTTCGTTCAATCCGAAAACAACTGCTTCTGCTTTGTAAAGATTTGGATACTGAAATGGCATTTCATACGTTTTCTCAATCTCTTCTCTCGCTGCTGTGTTTGATAGCTTATAGTACATCGCGTTATTTTAGATATATGCTTTACCTATAGTACATATTAAGTGTTGAAGCTGGGGAAGTAGTTTATGTTTAAACACGGTAAAGCCTCTTTATTAGGTTTCATAAAGATAGTATAGGTAAATTGGTACTACTAGTTCATTCAGACAAAAGTTTGACCCAAATACGATTGTGGCTATGAATCGGTGCTAACAGAAACTTTTTCAGGAAAATGCAATGTCCGAATCGGAAAGGGAATATTGATTCCGTTTTTGTCAAAGGCTTCCTTAATTTCTATAATCGCTTTTGTTTTTGCTCTTGCCACTTCGATAGCCGAGGTAGAATTTATCCAGAAACGGGTTTCGAAATTGATGGAATTATCTCCGAACTCCTTGTACAAAAAAATGACATCCTCTTTATTGCTTACCGCTTCGAAGGAAGACGATATGGTTTGGACAACCAATTCGCGAACCGCACGCAAATCTGATTCATAACCGACTCCACATTCCAAAATTACGCGCGATTGTGCCGTAGTAGAAAAGTTTTTTATAGGGCTTTCCACCACCAATTTATTGGGAATGTAAACCAAATTATTATCCGGTTGTTTTAAAGTGACGGCTCTTAAATCGATGTTGATCACTTCGCCCTCAAAATCGCTGGTCTCGATCCAGTCGCCGAATTTGATGTGTTTAATATAAGATAGAACAATACCAGCGTAAGTATTGGCTAAGGCACCTTGCAATGCCAAGCCGACAGCCAAACCAACTACACCGGCACCTGCTAAAATGGTGTTGAGCGCTTTACCTAAATCGAGAATTCCTAAAATAAGAAAGAGCCCCATTAGCACCACAATCATCGATACAATCTTCGAAATTAAGTTTTTCATAGAATGCTGCAACTTTGTTCTTTCCAACAAACGAAGAGCCAGCTTTCTAATGTATTTAGCCGCAACAAGAGCAACAATAAATACGATAATGGCAATGATAATATTGGGTATATTGACAACCAAGCTATCAAGCCAAGATTGTAATTTTTCAATCATCTTTTGCCAAGCGTTTGTAAATTGTACTTCCATAATTTATTTTATTTATTGCGGTCAGTAGGGGCGTCCTCCTATGCCAATTTTGTTTCCAAAGAGTGTGGTATTCCATTTTGATTTAAAAAAAATGGTCGTGACAATAAAGAGTGTCTTGACCATTTTTACCAACCAAAAAATACTTTTATTAACTGAAATATACTTTCGGTTCTTATACATTTTGCGTATGTTATGACCTATATTTCCTGAAACAAATCTAGTGCAAACCCATTTCGATAGCGTGTCTTATCAAACTTTTCATTGACTGATATGGTAGACTGTTACTATTATCAGGGTTAAAATTTATTTTGTTCAAGACAAATGGATAGCTGATATAAGCCTAATGTTGCAGTTATTAAAATACTATTATGAAAGATAAACCCGACTTCTCAAAACTAAGCGCAGTATTCATTAATTGCACCTTAAAAGATTCCTCAAATAAGAGTCATACCGAAGGGTTGATGCAGGTCGCAATGAAGATTATGAAATCGGAAGGGGTAAAAACCGAATCCCTCAGACTTGCCGATTATGATGTGCCGGTAGGCCTACTACCCGATATGACCAAAGAAGGTGCTGCCAAAGATGACTGGCCCACTATTTTTGATAAAATCATGGCCGCCGATATTTTGGTCATGGGTACACCAATATGGTTGGGAGAAAAGTCCTCTATTGCCACAAAATTGGTGGAGCGTCTTTACGGCATGAGCGGACAAACCAATGAAAAAGGACAATATATTTATTACGGAAAAGTCGGTGGATGCGTCATCACAGGCAACGAAGACGGTATCAAGCATTGTGCCATGGGTATGCTCTATGCGCTGCAGCATTTAGGGTTCAGCATTCCCCCGCAAGCCGATTGCGGTTGGATAGGCGAAGCTGGTCCCGGACCAAGTTATTTGGATGAGGAATCTGGCGCGAAAAAGAACGAGTTCACAAATAGGAACACAACGTTTATGGCCTACAATTTGTTACATATGGCTAATATGTTGAAAGCCCAGAATGGGTATCCCGCTTATGGGAATTCCCGCGAAGATTGGGACGATGGTACTAGATGGAATTTCGAAAACCCCGAGTATAGATAGTTTGAATATATTATTCCATGAAAAACTTTCTCAGTTTTTTTAAAAAGCTTTACAATAAAATTATTTATAGTATCGCCTTTTACCCAGTAATCATTACAATTGGGCTTTTTTTTCTCGCTTGGTTGTCTTTATTCGCAGAAGATTTTGAGGTAGTAACCACGTTAAAGGAAAAAGTTCCGCACCTCATTATACAAGACAGAGAAACTGCAAGGGTCATACTTTCGACTCTAGTGGGAAGCATCCTTTCCTTGACCGTATTTAGTTTTACTATGGTTATGGTAGTCTTGAACCAAGCATCTGCCAATTTCTCTCCACGATTGCTTCCAGGTTTGATATCCAACAAAAGGCATCAGATTATTTTAGGAGTTTATATCGGAACACTCACCTATTGCATGATTATCCTAATTTCTTTGGGTGCCTATGGTGTTGATTCAAAATCCTTCGGACTATCTACGATGATTGCTGCTTTGTTAGGAGTGCTTTGTGTAGGACTGTTCGTCTCGTTTATCAATAGTATCTCGGGCGCAATACAGATTCATAATATTATCGATCGCGTAGCGCGTTCAAGTGCCAAGAAATTAAAGGAGCAGAAGATTAATATGTCTAGCGAAGCAGCATCAGAAAGTACCAAGGACATCTCGTTTTCACAAGAGCTTAAGATGGATGAGACTGGATTTTACCGTGGTTTTGATATTCCTTTAATAGCTGATGAGCTAAAGGATAAGGACAATGTCATAAATATCTTGGCGTACGAAGACCAACATTTATGGGAGGGTACACCAATTGTAAGGATAGAACATTCGCTTGATGAAGATGAAATAGAAGCGCTTCGGTTGGGACTTCACATTTCTACAAACCGTCATGAAGGAAATAGTAGCTTAGGTGGAATGATTAAATTGATGGAGGTAGCTGTAAAAGCGATGTCACCTGGCATAAACGATCCTGGAACAGCGATTAGTGTTATCACAAGATTGGGTACGTTGATGAACACAGTTTTGCAAATTCCTAATGAAGTATTGCTGAACCCAAAGGATTGCAATTTAAAAGTAATTGGTAGCACCATCTCTGGTAAGATTTTGATGCAAACTATTGTACAACCCATTCGTTTGTATTCTAAAAAGGATAGTTCTGTCATGATGGCACTCATTAACGCTTTAAGGTTTATTCAAAGTAATTCTAATATTTCAAAGGAAAAAAGAGAGGATGTGGCACGTGAACTTATGGCAATTGCCGAAGATATTAAATTGAATATTGAAAATGAGATGGACAAGAAAAATACCCTAAGTTTACTTCATGGTCAATGAATTAAATAATTTAAAAATATGAAAGCGGAACCCACTTTGATTTGCATACCCGACATTAGCGGATTTACAAAATTTATGCGTGAAGCGGATTTTGAACTTAGTTCGAAGGTCATACCCTCACTACTGAACCAAATAATCTACTCCAATGAGATAGGATTGAAAGTTTCTGAAATAGAGGGCGATGCCGTTTTGTTCTATAAAATGGGCGAACTGCCTACCTTAAAAGCCTTGGTCGACCAATGCAGGCAGTTTTATCTTGAGTTCTACGAGCAACTTGAGGTTTTGAGAAAGCGTTACGGAGAAAGTGACCAAGCGGTAATGATTCCAGAAATGTTGGGTTTGAAGATTGTGCTACATTATGGTAACGAAATCGCACCAGTTAAGGTAGGAACACGTATCAAGCTCATTGGCGAAGATCTAATTATCGCCCATAAACTTCTGAAAAACGATGTTCCCTTAGATGAATATATTCTTTTATCAGAGGCCCTGACCGACCAGTATAAAAATGGCGCCTTGCTACGAAATTTCGAATGGGGAGAGTTAATCGAACGAGATGTTGAATACCGCCATCTAGGGGAAATTAATTACAGCTACATAGGCCTGAAACCTTTGCTCGAATAATCAACTTTCCTTTCAGCAAGCAATTTACATTTTCGATTGCATCAATATGTTATTCATACGGATAAAGTTTTGGTGTGCCCTCTAATTAACTTTGCATTTACTTAATGTCAACAGCGATTGCTCTCATGGAATCTGAAAGTAGTCATGGCAAAGAATAATCCATGTTTCTCGAAAAATAATGATAGTATGAAAACAGAAATACAAACATCCTTTACCGATATATATGACAAACTAATAGGCTGGGCAATATCCGTAATACATAACCTGCCCAACTTGCTCGTGGCTATTATAGTAATGGTAATTGCTTATTACTTGGCCAAAGTGGTCAATAAATGGGCCGTTCGTTTGGCTTCAAGGAGCATTCCACAAAAGGCTATAACTAATTTAATAGGTCGTGCAGCTGCAATTGTTGTGGTGCTAGTCGGTCTTTTTCTGGCATTGGGTGCTCTGGACCTAAGTAAAGCTTTAAATACCTTATTGGCCGGTGCAGGAATTTCCGGTCTGGTTATAGGGCTCGCGCTTCAGGGTACTTTGTCAAATATGCTTTCGGGTATTCAACTCTCTTTTCGAAAGAAAATTCAAATTGGACATTGGATTGAAACTACAGGGTATGAAGGTGAAGTGGTAGATATCAATTTAAACAGTCTAGTGTTGCAACCGATGGATAATACCAGAGTGATTATTCCGAACAAAACGATTATAGAAAACCCTTTAAAGAACTACTCCCTTACCTCGAATTTTAAAATTGAAATCAACTGTGGTGTCGGTTATGGTTCAGATTTAGATAAAGTCGAGCAATTGGTAAAAGACACGATAAAGAACTTGAATCAAGTCGATAAAAATACAGACGTAGAATTTTATTATAGAAACTTTGGCGATAGCGCCATTGATTTTAGCTGTAGATACTGGGTCAACGCCAGAGATGTCAGAAACCGATTGGAAGCAAAAAGTATTGGAATCAAAGCGATTAAAGCTGCTTTCAACGCCAATGATATCAACATACCATTTCCGATACGCACCCTGCAATTTGATAATGAGTTGGAATTTAAGAACAAAGAAATTGGCGAAGTAAGTCAAAATTAGACCTGAACTCAGTTCGAGTAAAATTAAATAAGATGAGAAGGATTCTATATTTTACGATTCTATTATTTTTTCACTTAACGGGATGTGCACAGAAAACTCCTGATGCGGTTCTATCTGCTTTCGAGCACAAATATCCCAAGGAGAATAGTCCGGAGTGGGAGGTAGATGCGAACGGTAACTTTGAGGCAGGTTTTAAGAAAAAAGGGGAGAAGTACCGAGCGGACTTTAGTCCCGATGGTAAGTGGATAGAAACCGAACGGAGCATCAAGAAAAAAGACCTTCCTAAAGTAATTCAAGATATCATCAAGAAAGAGTACAAAGATGAGGACCTTGTTGAAATCGAAGAGGTTGACCACCATTCAAAAGGCCGCTTCTACGATGTTGAATTCAAGGCCAAGGGCAAGAATATGGATGTGGAGTTCAATACAGAGGGGCAGATAATTAATTGATTTTCCTTTTATAGATATCTAGATTTTGCAAAGCTGTAGTTTATCAATTGTATTAAAAACAGAATCAAATGAGCAAACTTTCGGGAGTTTAAAAATATAACTTTGTAAGGCATAAGTAGGTTATGTAAGGTTTTGATAAACCATTAATATGAAAAGAGAACATCGTGGGGATGTTCTCTTTTTTGACACTATCCCGATAAGTGTGTAAGTTTAAATTAGCAGGGGTTGGACTTTTTTAAAGTCTTACCCTTTTTTCATAGATCGTAAGGAACTGGTTCAGGATGATGCCCCAGTTCCTGATGGGCATCGACCATTTTTTTGTAGCCTCCCTTGTTGCCAAATATACGGATTTCATTACGGCATCATCGGTCGGGAAGGAGAGTTTGTTCTTGGTGTACTTCCTAATCTTCCCGTTCAGGTTCTCTATAAGGTTGGTGGTATAGATAATCCGTCGTATCTCCACAGGGAACTCGTAGAACACTGTGAGATCATCCCAATTCTCTCTCCAGCTCCTTATCGCGTAGGAGTACTTGGCTTCCCATTTCTTGGCGAAGTCCTCTAGGGCGGCCTTGGCAGCCTTCTGGTTGGGAGCGTTGTAGATGCCCTTCATGTCCGAGGTAAAAGCCTTTTTGTCCTTCCAGACCACGTAACGGCAGGCGTTGCGTATCTGGTGCACCACACAGATCTGGGTCTTGGATTCGGGGAAGACGTTCTTGATGGTATCGGTAAAGCCGTTCAGGTTGTCGGTAGCCGTGATCAGGATATCCTCGGTGCCCCGGGCCCTGATATCGGTAAGAACCGACATCCAGAAAGCGGCCGATTCGTTCTTGCCCAGCCATAGGCCCAATACTTCCTTTTTCCCATCCCTACGCAAGCCTACGGCCACGTAGATGGTCTTGTTGATCACCTTGGAGGATTCCCTGACCTTGAAGACGATACCGTCCATCCATACGATCAGGTAGACCGGTTCCAGGGGCCGGTTCTGCCATGCCGTAACGTCGGCGGCTACCTTTTCGGTGATACGGGATATGGTCGATGTGGAGACCTCGAAGCCATAGGCCTCGTGTATCTGTTCCTCTATGTCACTGACCGACATGCCCTTGGCATAGAGCGATACAATGATATTTTCAAGCCCGTCGACCATGTTGCCCCGCTTGGGGACTATCATGGGATTGAAACTGGCATCCCTATCCCTGGGAACGGCTATCTCGGACTCCCCGAAGGAAGTCCGCACCTTCTTCCTCGAATGCCCGTTGCGCTTATTGGCATTGGACGACCTTTGGTGTTTCTCATAATCGAGGTGGCCGTCGAGCTCACCCTCGAGCATCTTCTCGATGCCTCTTTTTTGCAGTTCCTTCAGAAAACTGTTGAGTTCGTCACCGGTCTTGAACTGCTTCAGGAAATCATCGTTGAACAACTCTTCTTTCTTCATAATGTGTAAATATTTAAAATTAGACAAAAAATTAGCGGGGGCATGCCCCCGCTAATTTTCTATTTACACACTTTATGGGATAGTCCTTCTTTTTTTGCTCAACTTCTCATCCGAAATGGCGATTGATGAATTCACGGTTAATTGGTTACCTCTGTTAATTTTCTAATCAGGCCACCGAATATTAGTTCATGCAATGGGTAAACTGCATACCAGTACAACCGTCCCGTCAAACCCAAAGGTCTAAAAGTCGCTATTTGGGTCAGTTTATTCCCTTCCAGTCTAAATTCTAGCCAGGCTTCTCCCGGGAGCTTCATTTCAGCATATAGCAACAACCTACCCTCTTCTTTGTCCGAATATAAGACCCGCCAAAAATCAAGCGCGTCTCCTGCTGCAAGGGTATGTTGATTGGTTCTTCCTCGCCTTAAGCCTACTCCCCCGAACAATTTATCTAAAAAACCCCGAGTTTTCCATAACCAATTTGCATAGTACCAGCCATTCTTACCGCCGATACTCCAAATTCTCTCTTTACATGATTCAATGTCTTTTATCTTAGCATTACGCTTGTCATTAAAGCAACCATGTTCGGGTACTACCATGTGATCTGAAATGTGAATTCCCATACCACTGCTTTGATAGGCATCTTTCCAGCTAGAATCGATGTCTCCCTTTTCAATTTTACTGAAAGCCTTGTTCAGGCAATCTACATAAGAAATCGGATGAACGTCTAAAATCTCATTCAATTCCGTATTTCGGCAAACCACTTCTACTTTCATACTTTCCACTAATGATGTAGCTAGATTATAAGAAGTAGAAGTCACAAAATACAACCAATACGAGGATAGCTTTGGGGTCATCACAGGCACGGTCCAAATAATACGTTTTAAGTTTCTGACCTTGGCGAAACCCAAGAGCATCTCTCTATACGTGAGTATATCGTCGCAACCGATATCGAAGTTTCGATTAAACGTTCTTTCTTCCAGCATGCATTTAGTAAGAAAGAGGATAACATCACTTATTCCAATGGGTTGACACCTTGTTTGCAACCATTTGGGAGTGATCATGAAAGGAAGTTTTTCGACCAAATCTCTAATAATTTCAAAAGATGCACTACCTGATCCTATGATTATTCCTGCCCTGAGGCATGTAAAGTGGTATTGGCCTTTTTCAAGCTCTTTTTCGACATTTCTTCTAGATAATAAGTGCTCTGAAAGCTCTTTTTCATTGACAATACCACTTAGATAGATAACTTGCTTGACCGAAGTCGATCTTAAGGCCTGCCGAAAGTTGATTGCAGATTTCTGTTCTAATACTCGATAGTCATTCGTCGAAGACATTGAGTGCACCAAATAGTACGCAATATCAATGTCGTTCGGAATATTTTTCAAGGTAGAACTTTCTAGAAGATCAATTTCTATGATCGAAATATGTTGTGCTAATGACTTAGGAGGGTTGAACCTTTCTTTATCCCTTACACAACAAACAACATGATGACCGTTTTCCAACAAAATGGGCAGTAATCTTTTGCCAATGTAGCCTGTAGCTCCTGTTAAAAGTATCTTCATTTTTATTTAAAGTCAATGTATTCGCCATAAGGTACAATGTTGTACTCCATCTTAGGCTATCGGCCATATATTATTTCAGTCCCTGTAATTTGTTTTAAAGAATTTTGCCAAGACAGTAACCGAGAATCTTTTTTATCGTTTAGGAAATAGTGATGTGTTTTTGATTTCTAAATCAATAAAAGCGCACCCAAATCAAACGGGCACGCTTTTAAACAACCAACCAATTAACCAACTAAAACGTCGTGAACTACTTCACAAGTTTTTTTATAAAATACAATGCTCCAAATTTCTTTATGGCACCTACGGCGGTTTGTAGCCATTGATAGGGGCCAAGGTCCTCTTCCACCTCATGCTTCAGCCCTTTCATTTGCTCTAAGGCTATTTGCCTTTCAAGACTTAGTCGTTTTAGGTTATATTTAATATCTTCAAAAGATTGGTATCTGTTCATCTGGTTCAATTAAAAAATTCTTTAGAGAGTTTTCGTATAACGGCTGTGTCGATATGTTTTCTGAAAAAGAAAACTATCACTGCTATAACGATTAAAACAAAACCGATAACTAGGCATGCTAGCGGTAGGCTATTTAAATGTTCTCCTAGGGCGATAACACCTCCTACTACTAGGAATATAAATCCTAAAAAAACCAAACTACACACCAGGAGCAACTTACTTAAGAGACTGGCCGAGAAAGCCAATTGTTGAAAAGCTTTCAGGGTATAATACTCCTGTGTCTTTTTCAAATAGGTCTCCCCAGTATCCATTGCTTTGGATGAGGTTTGTTTTAAAGAATCGATAACGCCCATTATGATTTCTGTAGCTGTCTGTTTTTAGCTTTTAAGACCTTCAATTGATTCTCTAAAGAAGAGATAACATCTTCTGTCTTGTAACTGGCATCTGAAACGAGTGATTCAACACGGGTTTCTAAAGATTCTTTACCATTGGCCAAAGAGTGACTTACCTTATCTTTCATATCCAAGGCACTTTCCCTAAGCGACTCTTGGGTGGCAGCAGCCTGGTCTGCAATTTTTCTTCTTGTGTTGGTGCCTTTATCAGGGGCGAAAAGAATGCCTAATGCTGCTCCAATTGCTGTTCCGGCCAATATGCCTAATACTGTGTTTCCTTCGTTGCTCATATGTTTTTGTTTTTAAGAGTTATCCTTGAACCAATATTAGAATCGGTTTTTACTGTTTTACAAAGTTCTATAGAATCATGGGATTTTATTGACGCTAAAAGTCAAATCATTGACTGAGATGATGATAAAGCAATTGCGTTAGTTTTTTGGTCAATAACGGTAAGCGGCCTTCTTGTCTTCCTGTATTTTTGGAATGAAAGATTAAAAATCAAACTAAAAATTAAAAGCAACTATGAAACAAGGTGAAGAAGAAACCCAATTTGTAAAAGAACCAGAGGATTCCACGAGACAATTTATCTTTCAAAAAAACAAAAAGACCTTTTTTGGCGCCATATTTATTGTCATCGTATTAATCATCATCGTTGCTGCTATTGTATTAAGTGGTACGGTGATCTAAAACGGAGAGTAATGTGGAAATCTCCATCTAGCATTGAAAAAGGGCTGGAAAGGGATTAAATGTATGCTTCCCTATCAGGCGATTCATTATAGTAGAAGAGTTAAAAGAAAGAGCTGAAGAATTCGAAAAAAGGAAATTGCCTGGAATGACCACTAACGATAAGGTCAATGCTTCAAGGGAAGCTAAGGCGTTAGTTCCAGAGCTCAATGAGCTATTCAAACAGGGAAAAGACTCTAGTATTATGGATGCTATGAAACGTCTGACTGTGAAGAAAGGAAAAATAGACAAGCGCCTGAGAGGTAATTTGAGCGTTTGGAAAACTAAATGTAATGTATCACCAATACGTTCGCAATCTAAGATCGCGCGATTACTAAATCAAATTCAAGGTATCATCGCTTTCAAATCATCAAGGGTATTTGCTTCGTCGATTTTCTTATCCTGACGCCACCTTAAAATTCTAGGAAAGCGTGTCGCTATTCCGCTTTTATGACGTTTTGAAAGTGCGATACCTTCAAAAGCAATCTCGAACACCAATTCAGGTGTTACGCTGCGCACAGGTCCAAAACGTTCCAAGGTATTTCTTTTAATCCATGCATCTACTTTTCTAAATTCCGCATCTGTCAGACCTGAATAGGCTTTTGCGAAAGTGACCAGTTCTTGTGTTTCCGTTTCTGTATTCCAAAGGGCAAACGTATAATCGGTAAAAAGATTGGAACGCCTACCATGACCTCGCATTGCGTAGGTCAGAACGGCATCTATAGTTAGTGGGTCTACTTTCCATTTCCACCATTCGCCTTTTTTTCTTCCTACTTTATATGCGGAGTCTTTTTGTTTAAGCATTAGCCCTTCGCTACGCATTTCTCGTGCTCGTGAACGTTCTTGAGTCACTTCCTCCCATGTATTGAAATGCATCATTAGTGAAAGTTGAAGCGGTAATTCATCTGATGCCTGAGTTACCAACTTCTCCAATAATTTTCGCCTTTCAAGAAAGGGGAGCGCTCTAATATCTTTCCCTTCCCACTCCAGCAAATCGTAGACCTTCATTACAACAGGTGTCTTTGCCAACAATGCCTTGGATACCGTCTTACGCCCGATGCGCGTCTGAAGGTCGTTGAAGGTACCAATGTTTCCATCGATAAAAGGAAGCAATTCCCCATCCAGCACCGTACCGTTGGGCAACTCCCCTATAAATGTATTGAACTCGGGATATTTGTCGGTGACCAATTCTTCACCACGACTCCAAACAAAGAGCTCGTTTTCGCGAATGATAACCTGTGAGCGAATACCATCCCATTTGTGTTCGACACTCCATTCTTTAGCATCTCCTAAATCAGAAACCTCATTTTCTACGGCATAGGCCAAATAGAAGGGGTAAGGTTTTGAAAGATAATCCGATGCTTTTTCCTCTAAAATAAGGTCGTGAAATGAAATTTCGCTGGGTTTCCAATTCCCCATTAATTTATACGCCAAAATATCTTCATCAATACCCGTCGCTTGCGAAAGTGCGCGGGTCATCAATTTTTGACTAACCCCAATACGAAAACCACCCGTGATTAGTTTGGTAAACACGAAACGCTCGTAGTAGTTCAAGACCTTCCAATTGTCAAAAAGATATGCTTTTTTCGTATCATCATCCTCTTTTTTAAGCTGAATCATTTCTTCCAAAAACTCCGTCAGGCTCTTTTCAGTACGCTCTTCCGAAGTAGGAATAACCAAGGCTATCGTCTCTGCCAAATCGCCCACAATATGATACGACTCTTCAAAAAGCCATAAGGGTATTCCGGAAAGTTCTGAAGCCCAATTGCGCAACAGGGTTGTGTTCACAGGCCGAGGTGGTCTGCGGTGTGATAGTATCGCAATAGTCCAAACCTTGTCCGTTTCTGAAGCTTGTAAAAAGTAATCTGCCAAAGCTGCAACCTTTATATTGGTTTTATTGGTGCTATCCAGTTTTCGGATTAAATCTGCGAAATACTTCATGCTATAGTCGCCTCCTCTTTTCCAGTTGCCATTTCATTTAGTTCTCCTTCGTATTGGGTCTGTTCTGTTCGGGCATCATAGCCTTTTTCCCTTAAATATTTTGAGAAAATATCGGTATACCCATGTGTGCTGATGATTTTTTCGGCTCCTGTAGCTTCAATAGCTGAGAGTAGGCCTTCCCAATCGCAATGGTCGGAGAGTACGAAACCTTTATCTATGGCTCTACGGCGTCGCGCACCTCTAAAGGTCATCCATCCGCTGGCTGAGGCTGTTACATAAGGCACCATCTTGCGAATCCATGTGCTGCCGTGGGCGCTGGGCGGTGCCAATACAATATTGCCCAGTAGTTCTTCTTTTTTCGTCTCCTTGGTTATCAAAGTCGTTGGTGGAAATTCTACTAGTGGGCGCAGGACTTCCGTCATATTTTCAATGGCGCCGTGCGTATAAATTTTTCCGATGGATGTATCGAGGTATTTTAGTAAGCGTTGTGCCTTACCTAAAGAATATCCGAATAAAATGGATGTTTTTCCTTCGGCTTGGTTTTCATGCCACCAAGCATTAATGTCATCAAAAACCTGCTGTTGAGGAATCCATTTAAACGCAGGTAATCCGAAAGTACATTCTGTAATGAACGTATCACATTGTATAGGCTCGAAGGGAATAGAAATTCCGTCCTCCTCGGTTTTATAATCCCCTGTAAAGACCCAAACCTCCCCCTTGTGTTCCACACGTACCTGAGAACTGCCGATGATATGTCCTGCTGGGTGTAGGGAGAATTTCACGTTATTGATAACGAATGTTTCATTGAAATCTCTACCGCTGACATTGATATCGCCCAGGCGGTGTTTGATTATGGGTACATTGGTGTGGTGTGTAATATAACTTTTATGCCCCCAGCGACTATGGTCTGCGTGCCCATGTGTAATAATGGCTTTATCTACAGGCTTCCAAGGGTCTAAATACACTTGCGCGGCCTCACAGTAAATTCCATTTTCATTAAAGGCGAGTAAAGGGACTTTTGTTTGCATTTTATTTTTCTTTCTTCTATGGGAGTTAGAGTACGATATTGTTTTCAGTCAAGAAATTCAACTCTTAAATTTCTAAGGGCTTGTAGGTGCCATACAATTGGAGTAAAACCTCCTCCGAAGGAGACATAAATGGTTTTTCCTTTTCTATACGTTCTACTTGCATGAACTGTTCTGAAAGTGAACCTTCTTCGTATTTTTTGACTACCAGCGGGTGTACATACGATTTACGACATACATTTCTAGTATTGCCCAAAGCCTCAGCTGCAGCGTCAAAGCCGATTAGGGTATTCTTATGAATTTGCTTTTCGTCTTCGGTTGGATCAAGGTCTAACAAGGTGTCGAAAAAGACGACCGAAGCGGCCCAAGTGCGAAAGTCTTTGGCTGAGAATAATTCGCCGCTGATATTGTGAATATAGGAGTTGACCATGCCACTGTCCACCGAATGCTTCTCTCCATCTTTGTCGTAGTATTGAAACAATTCCCAACCTGGAATTTCTTCGCACTTGCTTACTAAGTGTAGTAGCTTTTTATTGCGGATACTAATCTTATGCTTCTTCCCTTTTTTACCAACAAACTCGAATTTTAAGCGGTCTTTGTGAATATTTACGTGCCTTGTGCGCAGGGTTGAGAGTCCATATGTCTTATTTCTTCTGGCATATTGCTCACTACCGATACGAATGTGGGTTTCCTCCATCAGTTTGACTATCAAAGCGAGCACCTTACTTTTTGGCCATCCGTCTTGGTTTAGGTCACGCTCTACTTTCTTTCTGATTTTTGGCAGCACTTTGCCGAAGGCGGCCATTTTGTAGAACTTGGTCTGATTCCTGATTTTAGTCCACATGGGGTGGTAGCGGTATTGCTTCCGGGACTTGGCATCTTTTCCAACAGCCTGTAAATGTCCGTTAGGCAAATGCGTAATTTTTACGTCTTGCCATGCCGGAGGGATGACTAAAGATTTGATACGTTCCAGTTGATCTTCCTGCTCTAGATAGACTCCATCTTCGGTTAAATATTCGAATTTAGATTCGTTCAACAACCGATTAATCGATAAATGCTCATCCGATACGTAGATTAAATCTAACAACTCGATTGCCGTTTCTGGCTGTTGCAATAGTTGAGCAATCGTCTCATGTTTTAAATTTCGCATTGTGGTAAAGTTTTCAAGGGAGGTAAGAATCTCAAATTTTTACAACGAAGCTAGATTGTTTCGTTTTTCAAAATGTGCTCTATTGGAGATTTCGTTAACTGGATTGCTCTTTATCACACATCCAAATCCAAGCTATTGCATTTGCGTCAATTATAATGGGGTTAGCGACAAACTGCCCTGTGAGAACCCCATAGCTTTGTTTTATTATTAATAAATTAAAGAAAGAGACAAGATGAAAATAAAAATGATTTTACCAGCGCTTATTTTAAGCAGCGCCTTTGGTTTTGCCCAGAATACAACAATTGATTTAGCAAATTTTGACGAACTCAAAGTATATGACCAGTTAAGTGTCAAACTCGTCAAGTCTGATAAAAATCAGGCAGTTATATCAGGAGACGACCAAGATGAGGTCGCGATAGTGAACAATGACGGCTTGTTGAAAGTACGTATGGAGGTAGATAATGCCCTAGATGGAAAAACAACCGATATCACACTTTATTATACCGACAATCTTAGTTTGATAGATGCTAACGAGAATTCAAAAATTACCTCAGAAGATATTATTAACACCAAGTATCTAACGGTCAGAGCGCAAGAAGGTGGAGAAATCACCCTAAAACTGGATTCAAGAAATTTAGATTCAAAAGCGGTTACGGGTGGAAAGATAATGGTTGATGGCTCTGCAACGAATCAAGAGATTACAGTACGTACCGGAGGACATTTCGCAGGTAAAGGACTCAAAACTGAAACTACTGACGTTACCATTCTCGCAGGCGGTACGGCTTTTATTTCTGCTTCTGACTACGTTGATGCAAGCGTAACTGCAGGTGGCACAGTAGAGATTTTTGGAAATCCCGAGAAGATTTTAGAAGATAAAACTTTTGGCGGTTCCATTATCGTAAGAAAATAAAAAGGAACAAATACTTCACAGGGACTAGAAGCTATGCTTTTAGTCCCTTTTTTGAAATATAACGGCTAGTAACAAGACCGACGCCTATGCTAATTTCACGAAACCTAATTTTAAAACAGTTTTCAAAAGCCCTTCTAGGGCTGTTCCTCTTTCAATCTTGCGCAACCTTTAAAACCCAGCATGCAGAATCGGCGATTCTATTTGACGGAGAACAAAAACCTACCCACACTTTTTATTTAGCGGGCGGTTTGGGCAATCTTGATAAAGATGCATCCGAGAGAATTCTGAGTACCTTGAGAACGCAATTAGAGGCATCTAATGTTAACTCCACCCTTATTTTCACGGGGGATAATGTTTCCATGGAAACCAAGAATTGGAAAGGAGATAAAATTCTTTTGCGAAAACAGCTTGATTTGGTCAAAAATTTTAGTGGTAAGACCATTTTCATCCCTGGAAACAATGAATGGAAGAGTTACAAATCAGAAAAACTGGAACGAACCGAAGACTTTATCAAGGATCTGGACAAAGACCGAATAAATTTCTTCCCTGAAAATGCATGTCCGCTCGAACGAAGGGTTATCAATGAAGATTTAGATTTGATACTGGTCGATTCGAAATGGTTTATCTCAAATTGGTCACGTATTGAAAATATTAATAAAAAGTGTACCAACGTAAATACGCGGAGGCGTTTCATACAAGAGTTGGAAGGCTATATAAATGATGGGCAAGGTAAAAATATTGTTATTGCCATGCACCACCCTGTTTTAAGTAATGGAGAATATGCAGGTCACATCACGGCCAAACAACATCTGTTACCCTTGCCTTTTTTAGGAACGCTTCGCCAGACCGTAAACGATTTAGGGGCATTCAACCCGGATAATTTGAATTCCAGATACTACAATTACATGCGGATTATGGTAAGCTCGTTGGCGCAGGCTTCAGACCGAATTACTATAGTTTCAGGTCATGAAGAAAGTCTACAATATCTATCGGGCGGTGACTTACATCAAATCGTGAGCGGTTCTTTGGGCAAGGCGTCCGCCACTAATAGAGGAAAAGACCGCATTACTGCCATTGGGGGCTCTTTATTGTACGAAGGTGTCTATACTGCAGGAAAAAGAGGCTTTTCCAAATTGGAATATTTCGCTGATGGAAGTTCTAAAGTGACCATGATAACCGATGATACATTGGATAAAGAGGATGCTTATCAAGTATTACCGAAGTTCAAGAAAAAAAAGAAGTTTGATAACTTTGAAATTTCCGAGGAAACAACAAAAAAACAAGCTGTCTTAACGGATCCAAAAGACTATGATAAAAGCGGACTTCATAAATTTCTTTGGGGAGACCGTTACAGAAAATTTTATGCCAAAGAAGTTACTGCGCCAGTCGTAAAATTAGACACGCTTTATGGTGGATTGAAAGTAACCAAAGAGGGCGGAGGGCACCAATCTTTTTCATTACGATTGGAAGATAAAAAGGGCAAGGAATATGCCATGCGTTCGCTAAAGAAAAATGCGCTGAAGTTCTTGAAATTCAAACTACCCGGGCTTGCGTATAATGAAGAAGACTATAAAGATACCTTCGCCGAAGATGTGATCTCAGACTTCTTTACGACGGCACATCCGTATTTACAATTGGCGGTCAATCCATTAGCGAAAGCAGCTGGGGTCAACCATTCTGATTCCGATTTATTCTATGTGCCAAAGCAGGCTTCTTTAGAAGAATATAATAAAAGTTTTGGGGACGAGCTTTATTTCGTGGAAAGAAGACCATCCGAAGAACAGACCAATTATAAAGGCTACAAACGCACCATTGACGAAACAGGAAAAGTCACGGATGTGGAGAGCTCCACCGATATGCTTGAGAAAATCAAGAGCGACGAATCATACACGGTAGACCAACATAGTTATATTCGAGCACGTGTTTTTGACATGCTCATTGGCGATTGGGATAGGCACCAAGACCAATGGCGATGGCTGCAATTTGAGAATAACGCAGGTCATAAGGAGTTCATGCCCGTACCACGGGATAGGGACAATGCCTTCCCGAAATTTGATGGGTTTGCCATGAAGGTAATCAAACTTTTTGTGCCTTTGAGTCGCTCATGGCAAACTTTCGATGCGGATATCGATAATCTGAAATGGATTAATAATAGCGGTTATCCGCTTGACCGTTCCCTTTTGACAAAATTGGGTGCGGAAGCTTGGGAGCAAGAGGCAAAAATCATACAGGAACAGATAACATCAGATGTCATTGAAAATGCTTTTTCAAAATTACCTCCAGAGGTAAATGCGGATGATATCGTCGTTAAGATTAAAAAAGATTTGATGGAGCGATTGAAAACGCTTCCCGGGAACGCTAAGAAATATGGCGAATTCCTAAACCGTAGTGTGGCGATAACAGCCACGGAAAAAGATGATGTTATCGAAATAACGCGTATGCCCGAGGGGCAGACCAAAGTGGTTATCAAGCGATTATTGTCAGATGAAAAAAACGAAAAAATATATGAACGCACTTTTCGTCGTGACGAGACCAAAGAACTTTTGATTTACGGCCTAGGCGATGATGATGTTTTCATGGTTACTGGGGAAGCCGATAAAGAGATTATGGTTCGTATCATCGGTGGTTACGGAGACGATACTTTTATCGTTGAAAATAAGAAGCGCTTGAAGGTGTATGAGTGGGAACATGAGAAAACGAATTTTGGAAAAGAAAAGCCCAAAGTACAACTTAGTGACCTCTATAAAACCAATAACTACCACTTTACCTATTTCAAGAACAATACCAATATTCTAGCTCCAAAAGTAGGTTTTAGAACGGATGATGGTTTTTTTCTCGGATTTAAAGATACCTATGTGAAACGGGGTTTGAACGGAAACTCCTTTCGTCAGAAACATAGTTTTGCAGGTAGCTATTACTTTGGTTTTGAATCCGCCGAATTAGATTATCAAGGTGTTTTTGGTAACATTTTTCCCAAATGGAACTTGGAGGTCAATGGTTATTATACAGGCGACAAGTTCACCAATAACTTTTTTGGACGTGGTAACGAGACGGTCAACCAAGAAGATGCTTTGGATAGGGATTTCTATCGTGCGCGTCTTCAACAATACCGTGCCAGTGTCGGCTTGGCTTTTTATAGTCTTCGAATAAAGGCGCTTTTTGAATCGCTAAGGGTGAATGAAGCTACTGGACGGTTCTTTAATCCAACAACTTTTGACCCCATTGTTTTTGAACAGCAAAGGTACCTAGGTGCCGAAGTCATGGGAAAGTATAAGAATGGTAATGCGGGTGATTTTCCGACGAAGGCACTACAGTTTGGTTTTTCCATCGGATATAAAGCCAACGTGAATCTCAATAACAATAATTTTGGCTACGCTTCGCTAAATGTAGGTGTTGACCATAAATTGATTCCTTCGGGAAATCTGGTATTAGCTACTCGAGCAGAATATAAAAGTTTGGTCGGTGGAGGAAATACCTTCTTTTACCATGCTCCATCATTGGGTGGCGACAATGGACTCCGAGGCTTCCGTGACCAACGTTTTACAGGTCGTTCGTACTTGTATCATTCCACCGATTTGAAAGTAAAACTGAAAAGGTACATCACGGCCGTGTCTCCTGTAACGATAGGTCTGTATGGCGGATTCGATTATGGTCGTGTTTGGGAGCGCAACGAAAATTCAAACATTTGGCACACCTCTCAAGGAGTTGGTTTTTGGATTAGCAGCCTCAAAGCCTTGACACTCAATCTGGGTTATTTTAATTCAAAGGAGAACAACTTGGTGCAATTCGGATTTGGCTTATCACTATAAAAGGGAACTTTCGCAAAAGCAATAGCAATAAATAACAAATACTAAGCTTATGGTTCAGAACAATGATATTTTGAAAAAGATAACGGAGCATATCACCAATATCTTAACTACCGAACTTGATGGTTCGTACGTCTACCATAATTTGAAACACACCAAATTCGTAGTGGCTAGTGCAAAAGAAATTATGGAAGACGTGTCTTTGGATGACCAAACTACGGAAGTAATCCTTATAGCTGCTTGGTTTCATGATGTTGGTTATGTACATGCCATAGAAGGCCATGAAGAGCGCAGTTGCACTATGGCAAAAGAGTTTTTAGGTAAATTGGATTATAGTCAACCTAAAATAGATATGGTTTGTGATTTAATCAGAGCGACCGAAAGAAACCATGTCCCTAAGACGGATAGTGAAAAAATAATTAAGGATGCCGATTGGTCCCATCTCGGGAAGAAAAAATATATGGCGCTTGCAGAGCTGCTAAAAGAGGAAATCAACAGTACGACAGACCGAAAAATAGCCGCTACGGACTGGCGAAATGAGAACATCAATCTTTTCAGGAGCGAGCATCGTTTTTATACCGACTATGCTCAAAAAAATTGGCAAGAGCGAAAGGATAAAAACCTGCGCCGTCTGATGAAGGCCAAGAAATCCGAGAAAAAATTGGTCCGGAAGGAGAAATTAAAGGCCTCCTTGAAGAACAATAGTCCTGATAGGGGCATTCAGACTTTGTATCGCGTCACATTGCGTAACCACCTGAAATTGAGTGATATCGCTGACACTAAAGCAAATATATTATTATCTGTAAATGCGATAATCATCTCGATGGCGCTTTCAAATTTGATTCCGAAATTAGATAATCCGTCAAATGATTATTTGATTTATCCAACTTTAATATTTATCATATTTAGTATTGCCTCTATGATTTTATCGGTTTCTGCTACAAAGCCCAATGTGACAAGTGGCGAGTTCAATATAGAAGATGTCAAGGCTAAAAAAGTCAATATATTATTCTTTGGAAATTTTCACAAGATGGCTTTGAAAGATTACGAAAATGCTATAGAGGGCATGCTGAACGATAAGGATTATATTTACAGCAGCTTAACGAAAGACCTCTATTTTCTTGGGGTAGTGCTATCAAGAAAATATAAACTTTTGCGATGGACTTATACCCTGTTTATGACTGGGATGATTATTTCGGTAATCGTATTTTTCGTCGCCTTTAAGTATTTCGGGCCAGAGCGTTTGTTAGTTATTCCCGAGCTTGTCAAATAGTGGAAGTTTTTTGGCATGAATCATTTCGTATAGTTTAAATGCAGTGTTAATTACTATTAGATGTCCCATAAAAAGTGTGTAGTTGAGATTTTTGAATATCCTGTGAAATCAATGAGGGGTAACTCCTTGGAAAAGGCGTTTGTAACAGCATACGGGTTGGACAAAGACCGGACTGTGGCCGTTATCGATGCGGATAATAAGATCGTTACCGGCAGAGAGTATCCCAGGCTTTTGAGTATTGAATCTAGAATTGATAACCTTCAATTAAAAGTATCCATCGCTTCGGACACCTATTCTTTTTCACTACCAAATGAACAGGATGAGATGGTAGAAATCAAACTTTTCAGGAATACCGTTTCAGGAATACTTCTCAATAGTGAGACTTCCTCCTTGGTATCGAAGTTCTTAGACGGAAATTTTCGCATGATTTATATGGGAAAGAATTTCAGGCCTATATCACCCAAACATGGCGGTAGGGAAGGAGAACATATGGCCTATGCGGATTCCGCTCCGGTTCATCTACTTAATCTAGAGACATTGAAACATCTCAATTCAGAGTTATCGGATAAAGTCTCCGTTCGAAATTTTAGACCGAATATCGTAATCGATGGTTACCAAGCTTTTGAGGAGAATACTTGGGATATGATTCAAATTAACGAATGTATGTTCAGGGTACAGGAAAAGACGCAACGCTGCGTGTTTACGACCATCGACCCCGACACTTTAGACAAAAATGAACAATTAGAACCTTTGGCAACAATTGCAAAAACCGGGTTAGCAAGAGGTTTAGGTCCCGCTTTCGGAATCAATCTGGTGCCGATTACAGAAGGATTTATAGCGCAGGGGGATATTGTGAAAGTGATAAAGAAATTGGAGAAATAAACCTTCGGAACAATCTATGTCAAAGAACCACGAGAATGAACAAGTTGTTGCCATCATTGGTGGCGGCCCAAGGGGACTTTCCGCTCTGGAAAGTTTACACAAAGCACTAGCTAATAAAGATTTTAAAGGAAAAGTTAAGACCTTACTTTTTGAAGAAACTGACCAATTGGGCAATGGACCAGTATATCATTTGGGGCAGCCCGATACGAATTGGTTAAATGTCTCTGAAAGAGGTTTGACCATCCCCAAAAGAGAATCAATTAATGGTAGCGGTTTCGCTATACCGAGTTTTCCATCCTATCAGACTTGGAGCGGTTTTGACGAAAGGAAGGACGTGGGAACGATACCCGACAAATTTCCTTTACGTTCTGAACTTGGCACCTATTTAGGCGAACGCTATGCTGCCATAACAAAGGATTTGCTGATGCTAGGTAAACTTGAAGTGGTGCTAGCGAAGGTCACGAGCTTGGACTATTCTGACGGAAAGTTTAAAATTACTACAAATGTAAAGGAAACCTATTCTGCCGATGAGGTCGTTTTGACCATAGGGCATCAACCCACCAAAGTAGATAGACAGCTGACAAAATGGAAAGAAAAATTGGAAGCGGATACGGCCCTTCAACTTTTTACCGCTCCCTATCCTGTGGAGGATATCAGTAAGGATGTTAAAGAGGATGATGTCATTGCCCTTCGTGGTTTTGGTCTCGCCATGATTGATGTGGCGCGTGCACTTACCGAAGGTTTGGGTGGTTCTTTTGAGCTATTGGATAAAGACACGCGAAAGATGAGTTATCGCCCTTCGGAGAAAAATGGGGTGCAGTTGGTTCCTTTCTCTTTGGACGGACTTCCTATGACCCCGAAACCTTTACATCTCAATTTAGATAAACCCTATATACCTTCGGAAGCAGAACTAGAAGCGTTTGCCGAGCGGCTTAGAAATTCGGTTCGAAAGGGAGGAAAAGTTTCCGATACAAGGTTTTTAATAGACGCTATTACACCTTTGATTGTTAAAAAGTATTGTTCCTTGGGGGATAGTGTTTACGCCCATACCCTGACCGAAGGCGAACTGGAGAAGCTAGTAGCGAACTGGTTGGAAGATGGAAGTACAGAAGATTCCCTAATCATCTCAAAATCGCTGCCAGCCTACCAAAGTATGACAGCTTTCGTCGAAATGGCAACCGGGCATTCCAAAATCAGTTTAGATTATTGTATCGGGCAGGTATGGCGGCATTGCCAACCAAGCATGTACAAAGAACTTTCTTTTACAAACTTAGATGATGAGCTCATCGCCGAAATCATTCAATTGGATGAACGCTTAAAACGCTATTCGTATGGCCCTCCTGTAGATAGTCTTCAGCAACTATTGGCGCTGGTAGATGCGGGTGCAATGACCTTTGATTTCGTAAATAACCCTGAAATCACCCAAACCGCCGAGGGTTGGAAATTGGAACGGGATGACAAGCGCGTAATAGCTAATAGCATGGTCGACTCGGTTTTGGATTCTCCAAAGTTGCTAGAAGTGAACTCCCCCTTAGTTAAAAGTCTTCTAAGCGATTCGCTAGTAGAGCCGGTTCACAGCGCGTTAGGTATCAACACCGCCGAAAATGCCTTGGTAGAACTGGGGGCAGAGAATAATATCCTACCGTTAGCTGTTCTAGGCCGACTCGCCAAAGGAACGATTATAGGTGTTGACGCTATTTTAGAATGCTTTGGAGAACGCTCAGAGTTATGGGCTGAGGGTCTTGTGGAGCGATTGGAATTGAAATAGATTCTTAAAGCAAATCATATTCACCAAAATAACCTTACTCTAATAGTATAAATATTGTTCCGGCTGTATCAAATCTAACAAATAAGGAATATCGATGATGGAGTGGAAGTCATCCAAAAAACCATGGCCTGATATAAGTCATGTAGCACCAGTACAAAACTACGCTCCTCTGAACTTAGACCTTTTTCAAAACAGCCTCTAATGCTTGCTAGCTTTAAGAAGGTTTTTCCCGTCCACTTTTCTCCTCTCCTTTTGCATCAATTTTAAATCAATCTGCATCAAACTATCTGTTCGATTAGTGGCAACTTTATATGAAATTTAAAAAGAATACAATGGAAAATATATTAGTAGCAGGTGCGAACGGAACAACAGGTAAGAAAATAATAGCCCTTTTAGAAGCATCACAATATTTCAACCCTATTGCGATGGTTCGCAAAGAAGAAGATATCTCTCAATTTTCGGATAAAGGAATTACTACAGTCATGGGTGATTTAGAGAAAAATATAAATCACACCGTTAAGGATATTGACAAAGTGATTTTTGCTGCTGGTTCGGGTGGCAAGAAAGTCGTTGAGGTAGACCAAGAGGGAGCAAAAAAACTTATTGACGCCTCAAAAAATATGGCTGTAAAGAAATTTGTTATGCTTAGTTCCATGGGCGCAGATGCTCCCGAAGAAGCTTCCGAACTACAAGACTATTTGAAGGCGAAACACAACGCTGATGAATATTTAAAGAAAAGCAATCTTACCTATGCCATTGTAAGACCCGGAACTTTGAACAATGAAATAGGCACAGGTAAAATAGCTTTAAGTCACAAATTAAATAAGCAAGGCGAAATTAGTAGAGCTGATGTAGCTCAAACTTTGGTAAGGGCCTTGCATGATAGTGCGCCTTTCAATCAAACCTTTGAAATCATTAAAGGCGAAACCTTAATTGGAAAGGCAATGGATGCCATTTCCGAAGAAAACATGGGATAATAATGGCTGTCTAAAATGTTTTGCGTCACTCCTTTTGTCATTGCCATCAAGACAAAAAGCAACATCCCTTTAACTTACAGTATAACTTAAAATTAATCGCAATGGAAACAACAAAAACAGAAATAGGAATTAAGAAGGAAAACAGAAAAGCGGTAGTGGAAATGCTAAAGCAAATTTTGGCAGATGAGCATGTATTATATATCAAAACAAGAAATGCGCATTGGAATATCGAGGGAATCGATTTTCATTCGAAACATGTTTTTCTAGAGGAACAATACAACAAGTTAGAAACGGTCATCGATGAGGTAGCCGAGCGTATTCGGATGTTAGGATTTTATGCTCCTGGCACAATGAAACAATTTTTAGAAACCTCTCAACTAAATGAAGAGGGACCTGAGCAAAATAATACCAAAGGCTTTTTTAGTATACTTCTAGAAGACCATGACACGATTATCAAATTCATCAGAAAGAACATTAGCGAGAATGCTGAAGAGCGTAATGATGACGGAACGGCTGATTTTATAATCGCATTGATGCAAAAGCACGAACAAATGGCTTGGATGATGCGAGCGACTTTGAAGACATTCTAGAATGTTCTAGAATTTTTTGTTTATGTATGAAAACGACAGGATCTATTTACTGCATTTTTTAGTTGGTTCTTTTTTAAATCAATAACGCATGTAAACAAAAAACCGTCCAAACTCAGTGGACGGTTTTTCTACGTTTAAGTGTATATTATGCTGTAACAGCTATCGTATTCTGATGATTTTGATAATGTTTAGGGCTACAGTTGTATTTCTCTTTAAAGATTTTAGAAAAGTAACTTCTACTCGTCAAACCAACAGTATAAACGATTTCAGAAATGTTCAGCTCTGAGGTTCTTATCAATTTTTCCGCAGCTTCGACACGTTCATTTCTGATGAAATCGGTAACTGTCCGGTCATATAGAACTTTAAAACCTTCTTGTAATTTGAAGGGAGATAGACCTGATTTTCTACTCAAGTACTTCAAGCTGTATTGTATTTCAGGGTAGTTTCTAATGAATTCTGAAATCTCCTTAATATCCTCCATTTCGCTTCTCGTTAGCGAGCCCATGTTTCTTACTACGCTAATCATATCTTCGCTGTGCTGTTGTATTTCCAAAGCAAGAATCATCTGAACCATACCATTGATTAATAAATTTCGTACCAGTCCTTTTTGAGATATAGCAGCCAATTGTTGAATGCGTTCAGCGATTTTTAAATTGAAAGAACCAATGTACGCATAGGTATCCGTATCCGTGTTTGGAGCAAAAGCATTCCGTAATTGGAATTTTAATTCTTCCTCTTTTACAGCATCTTGGTTTACTAGAATCATGGAGATTTTTACCGCCTCATCTTTTCTAAAGTTCAAGTAAATGCTCTGGTCATATGTACTTGAGAAAATTCCTGTTTGAAATTGTCCTAATCTGTTTTTTTTCCCATATTCCCCGAAATTTTGCATCAAGCGCCCTTTTGAGCAGTAACTGAAAAAGATGGGGTTTTCTTCAGTTGATATATGAGCTAAGGCAACATCTTCTTTAAAAGTAATATCATATTCTATATATGATTTAGCTTCTTCCGAAACGATTCCTGAAATAAAACCTTTGGCCACATCGTTGTTGATTTCCAAAGTATATTCTTTAGCTAACGTTTGAACTTGACCTCCTAATTGTAATTGTAATTGTTTGAAAAGTGATTCGAGTAAGGTTGAAGTGATTCTTATATTTTTCATCGTTGTTGATTTTATAGTTGTTCTTATAATTTTATTGTTTTTCTAAAAGGACTTTTATTATGAGTAATCCTACTGCTGCCGCTAAGAGTAAATGAACTTCAGGACCGTAGTTGTAAAAAAAGAAACCAACTATCCATGATAGCATGCTGAAGGCTGCAATGCTGTTTAAAATTTTTGACATCTGATTTGTGCTTAATAAGGAATAAATTGAAACTGATTCTCATGATTTTATCAGCTCAACCAACGGTCGTATTTTTATTCACTGAACTATGAACTACAACTTTTACCTCTTTGTGTTTGATATATTCTGACTGAAATTCAAATTGACTTCTAGTCTTACCCACTCTGGCATTTTGATGCTGATAGATGATTGCTGTGTTCATATCGGTGTAATTTTGTAGTTGATTTATCTATTTAATGCTACACTACAAAGTTCCGTTAAGCGGTCAGCTTTCGTGTTACACAATTTTGGTATTACGTTACATAATTTTACGAAAGGGTTAATATTATTGAAGAAATAACCCGTTTAAAGATAGATGAGAGGCTAGTTAGAGATGGATATTGGTAAAGAAGACATGACATCTGTTGAGAATAATAAAGAGAAACTCCACGTACAAGAGCTAATTATTTACTCGATAATCAAAATGTAATGCCACAAGGTGCGTCTCAAAATTGAAATTTTGCCCCTTTGAAATTTCTCATAGGCTTGCCACGAGATTGTTGGCTCTGTACTGCTAAATTATGGGAAGATAGACGCAAAATGAAGCACCTTCATTAGGCGAACTTTCGGCCACAATATGTCCATTATGGTTTTCTACGATTTTTTTACATATTGCCAAACCAATACCCGTTCCAGAATATTCATGCTTTTGATGTAGCCGTTGAAATAACTCAAAAATCTTTTCTGAATTTTTTTGGTCAAAGCCGATACCATTGTCCATGATGGAAATGCGATTGTATTTTTTAGCCTTTGTTATAAAATCATTACCGATTTGTTTACTGGTCACTTTCTTACAATCGATTACGATTTTCGATGCCACATCAGGATTTCTGTATTTAATGGAATTTGATATGAGGTTATTGAACAATTGTTCCATTTGAAAAGGCACCGCCTTTAAAGTAGGCATGTTGTCTATAGCAATGTGTACATTAGCTTCTTTGATACGGGCATCTAAATCTTCCTTTACTTTATCCAATATATCGTCTAGGTTTGTTTTTACAAAGTCATCTTTGGTCTTATTGATACGAGAATACGATAAAAGGTACTTGATCAAAGTCTGCATTCGATTGGCGGAAGAGCTTACCTTTTCGATATAGCCCCTTCCTTTTTCAGATAGGTTTTCAAGTTCTGAATCGGAAAGACGAGAAATGAACATCTGTATTTTGCGTAAAGGCTCTTGTAGATCATGGCTCGCAACACGGTTAAAAGATTCTAGTTCTTCATTAGAGCGCTTTAGGTCTTGATTTTTGTTATATAATTTTAGTTGCGCTTTATGTTCGTGAGTAACGTCCATCACCAGGCCAACCATCAGATTATTGTCAAAATGTCCTATGCTGCGAACGTGCCTTATTTTGCCTTTATTAGTGATGATGCGATAGGAGTACTCCCCATGTTCATTTTTCTCCCTGATATTTTTAAGTATTTCATCATATATAGGTCTGTCTGCAGGATATACAAATTCTCTATAAGTATCCGGGTTGAATTCAATCTCTCCCGGTTCATAGCCTAAAAGTCTAAAATAATTGTCAGAAATAATAGTTTCTTTAGTGTTCTTATCCCATCTATAACTACCTATTTTGGCTAATACTTCCGCATCGTTAAGTATTGTATTTTGAAAGGTCAAGCTCTCGTTTAGAGCTTTTAATTTCCGCTCTGCTAGTACCTCTGCAGTATTTTCAGATGAGATTAATAAGACACCGTCATCTAATTTTGTAGCGGTACTATGAAAAATTTGGGGCCTATCAAAAAACTGGTGGTATTCTTTCTCGATATGTTGCGGAGTATTCGTTTCTAAGCTTTTTATCATGATGTCAGAAACTCCATTTGCTAATAGCATTGGGTACACTTCACTCATTTTCTTGCCTATTATATCATCGACTTTATCTCCGGTAGCATCAGTTAGCACATCATTGGAATAGGATATTTTAAAATCGATTATCTTCTCGTTTTTGTCTCTTATGGGTTCATAGAAAACGACAACATTATCGGTAGACTTTAATATTTTCTCCAAAAACAATTGTGTGCTGGTAATCCGTTTTCTGTTGCTGTTCAGTTTTTGAAAAGCGAATACAAATATCAATAGCGAAAACAAAAATGAAGCTATCAAAGCAAGCGGTGTTACTGAAATACGCTCATTATAATCTTCTTTTCTTAGGGCCAAAAGATTTTCCTCTTCTGACATCATCTCGTTCTTTAATTCACGTATTTCTTCAAACAACACAATTATTTTTTCATGGTCCTTTGACGCCTTTGAAATCACGGTAGAATCTGTAGGGACATTCATCGCAGAAATAACGACCCGATTGTATAAACGGGTTTGCAAACTGCTCATTTCAGCTAGAAAATTTTGTTGTTTGGTATTGTCGGCCGTTAATTCTTTTAGGTGGGTCAATGAGGCATTTCCTTCCTTCTGGTATTTTGAGACGGTATCTGAAAGTGTAGTACCATCCTTAGCGTCGAAATCCAGTTGGGTGGCCACCAGTAAGGTATAGCTAGTAAAAAGATTGTTGATTTCTTTTTGCACTTCTAGCGTATGTCTTACCATTTCAGAGCTAGTTTGAAGTCTTTTGGTTTGCTTGTAAACCAGGGCAGCAGTAAAAAGTAAAACACCTACTGCAACAATAAGGATGACAACATATAATTTATAAGAAGACCGTATCCGTGTTAATTTCATATGGATTACACATTAAATGCGAAGTAAAAAATTATCCTTGTTTAGGCTCGAGGTGTGGTACTGCCAATTCATCTGTAACACCTTTTTAATGGCATCGCGTAGCTTCGAAAAACTGTTGGGTTTATTAATATAGATATTCGCTCCGTTAATGAAGGTTTCCTCGATGTCATGATCAGAGGAAGAGGTAGAATAAATGGCGACACAAAGATGTTTTAAATGTGCAGTGCTTCTAATCTCTTTCAAACATTGCATACCGTTTTTGATGGGCATGTTTAAATCGAGGAAAATCAGTTGCGGCAGAACAGATGGCCCCTGTAAGAGATAATCCATTAGTTGTTGGCCATCATGAAAGAGCGAGAGGTGCAACTTGACCTTGGTCTCTTCTATAGCTTCTTGAAATAGAAGACGGTCATCTTCGTCATCATCGGCTAATACAATATGCATTGCATTTTTATTCATAGGTGTGTTACGGAGTTATTGGGGTTGAGAAAGTTCTTTTCGTTTGTTTAGTATACGTTGAAAAACTGAAGGGGTAAGTCCCGTGGTTTTCTTAAACTGGCCTGATAAATGCGCCACGCTACTATAATTCAATCGAAACGCGATTTCAGTCAATGTCAGCTTATCTTCCGCTATCAATGTTTTAGCATAATCTATTTTTTTTAAAATAATGAAGTTTTCAATCGAGCTATAGGTAGTCTCCGAGAAAACATTCGATAAATGGTTATAAGAATAATTCAATTTATCGGCAAGGTAGGTAGATGACTTGTAAAGTTTTGCTTTCTCGTCAAGATAAATCATTTCGGTAACGGCATCTTTGATACGCTGCACCAGTTCACTCTTTTCATCGTCGATAATCTTGATACCGTATGGGTCAAGTGAGACTTGCAATTGATTTAGTTGCTCGGTACTGAACGAGGATTTCAAAATGACCTCTCCAATACCTAATATGTTATAGTCTACACCGAACGCGTTCAGACGTTCTTCCAAAACTCTTTTGCAAGTTGTATTGAAATCGAATTTGACGTATAGTTTCATAAATAGGCAATGGTTTTCGGAGCAGTATCGAAATAAGAACTCTTTTGAACTAAGGACACAAGATATGGAAATATTTCTGAGCAATAAGCGAATATTAGTTTTTGAAAATACCCACCCCAAAGCATGAATTATATTATCTACATAAATCTTGTTTCTAGAGAATTCGTATTAGGGGCAAACAAAATTGATAATGGGTCAATACAATTTTATATGCTTTAATAATTTTATACAGTATAGGATAGCGTATTTATAGTGAGGTTTAGAAAATCAGAGCTATTTTTCACGCTGTCGATAAATCAATGAAATAATTTAGAATTTTATGGAAATAGTTTACGAGTACCATGATGTAGAAGCCAGTTCAAGATTGGAAGTAATGGTTAAAGAAAGGTTAGAAAAATTACATGAAAAGTATGCTGATGTTATTAGAGCGGATGTATTTTTCAAAACAGAGAACACCACCTCCGATGAAACAGGAAAAATTTGCAACATTAGACTAAGCCTGCCTGGTCCTCGTCTTTTCGCAGAAGCCAGTCATGCCGAATTTGCGAGCTCAATTTCAGAGTCGGTCAATGACTTGGAACGACAATTACGCAAACGTAAAGAGAAAAATCGGTCGTACTAATTTGAAATGAAATCTCAAGCACTCTCTATTACTTGGGTAGTGTTTTTACAAGAAAAAAAATATGAAGAAAACTTCACTATTGAGTATAGCCTCCCTTTTTGTAGGCAGAAAAATGAAAATTGTAATGGTAGGTGCTCAATTTGGTTATATGGGCTACAAGTATCTTAAAAATAGAAAGAAGAAATCGAATTATAGGTGACACTATCCCGATAAGTGTGTAAGTTTAAATTAGCAGGGGTTGGACTTTTTTAAAGTCTTACCCTTTTTTCATAGATCGTAAGGAACTGGTTCAGGATGATGCCCCAGTTCCTGATGGGCATCGACCATTTTTTTGTAGCCTCCCTTGTTGCCAAATATACGGATTTCATTACGGCATCATCGGTCGGGAAGGAGAGTTTGTTCTTGGTGTACTTCCTAATCTTCCCGTTCAGGTTCTCTATAAGGTTGGTGGTATAGATAATCCGTCGTATCTCCACAGGGAACTCGTAGAACACTGTGAGATCATCCCAATTCTCTCTCCAGCTCCTTATCGCGTAGGAGTACTTGGCTTCCCATTTCTTGGCGAAGTCCTCTAGGGCGGCCTTGGCAGCCTTCTGGTTGGGAGCGTTGTAGATGCCCTTCATGTCCGAGGTAAAAGCCTTTTTGTCCTTCCAGACCACGTAACGGCAGGCGTTGCGTATCTGGTGCACCACACAGAGCTGGGTCTTGGATTCGGGGAAGACGTTCTTGATGGTATCGGTAAAGCCGTTCAGGTTGTCGGTAGCCGTGATCAGGATATCCTCGGTGCCCCGGGCCCTGATATCGGTAAGAACCGACATCCAGAAAGCGGCCGATTCGTTCTTGCCCAGCCATAGGCCCAATACTTCCTTTTTCCCATCCCTACGCAAGCCTACGGCCACGTAGATGGTCTTGTTGATCACCTTGGAGGATTCCCTGACCTTGAAGACGATACCGTCCATCCATACGATCAGGTAGACCGGTTCCAGGGGCCGGTTCTGCCATGCCGTAACGTCGGCGGCTACCTTTTCGGTGATACGGGATATGGTCGATGTGGAGACCTCGAAGCCATAGGCCTCGTGTATCGGTTCCTCTATGTCACTGACCGACATGCCCTTGGCATAGAGCGATACAATGATATTTTCAAGCCCGTCGACCATGTTGCCCCGCTTGGGGACTATCATGGGATTGAAACTGGCATCCCTATCCCTGGGAACGGCTATCTCGGACTCCCCGAAGGAAGTCCGCACCTTCTTCCTCGAATGCCCGTTGCGCTTATTGGCATTGGACGACCTTTGGTGTTTCTCATAATCGAGGTGGCCGTCGAGCTCACCCTCGAGCATCTTCTCGATGCCTCTTTTTTGCAGTTCCTTCAGAAAACTGTTGAGTTCGTCACCGGTCTTGAACTGCTTCAGGAAATCATCGTTGAACAACTCTTCTTTCTTCATAATGTGTAAATATTTAAAATTAGACAAAAAATTAGCGGGGGCATGCCCCCGCTAATTTTCTATTTACACACTTTATGGGATAGTCCTTTATAGGTCTAAGTAGGCACAAAAGACTTCAGACTTGGTTTAGAAAAAATGTGTATGGTCTTAATAGGGTATTAGGATTTTAGTCCGAACTAGTATTGAAACTAATAGGAAAGTTATTTCAGGTTATTCATTGCGAGTAAGTTCCAATCTCAATCTTCGGCAACCCCAATACAAATATTTTTCTACGATGGAAATTCATTCCCAATGACCAAATGACTTGCATAATTAGGCGTAAGCATGCATAAAAAAAGTGTCGATATATCATCGACACTTTTTACTTTTATTAAAGACTATAAACTTATTTTGAATAGATAATTTTAGCCTTTTTTACCTTCTCACTAAGGTCATTCATAGAATTGATGTAACGGTATTGTTTGTTCAATACATTGTCCGCTCTTTCACCTATAATGATATGAACCACATCTAAATCTGGTGCATTCAGCTCAATCTGGTCTTGCACACGCATGGTTTTATCTCCCAAATCCGTATCAAGCTTATCCAATTTTGAAATAACGTACAATCTTCGGTCAGTTGCACGGATTTCCTGAATATTCAAGTCGTGCTCGTTTCCTGAAACCTCTGCTTCGATAACAATGGTACGCTCCATTTTATCTTCACCAGGCATATCAACATCAATGAAAGGAACTTCAACCTCTTCCTCTTCCATAACTACGATTACCTTTGGAATTTTTACCATTTTAGTAGTGGTACCAACATTTATATCAGCCCAATTTACTTCATACTCTGGTAGTTCACCCATGTCTGCGGATACATCGACATCTATATCGGGCAATGCTCCTTTTTCCTCTTTTTTTACATTACAGCTGATGGCAAATGCAAGTATTAACGTTGTTAGAATTACTTTTTTCATAAGATAAATTTTTAAGATTAATTTTTACTTGTTTACTATAAATGCATGAATAACCCCAGGCAACCAAGCCAACAAAGTCAATACGATGCTAATTAAAAGCGTGGTGCTCACCCCATGCTTTAAAAAAACTGCCAACGGCGGCAGCAGTATGTTTAGAATAATGGTAATTAATGACATTTCAATTCTGTTTTATGTTCGTTGCAAAAGTGCCAATCATTAGTCCAACACTTTGACGCAAAACAAATTAAAACAGACGCTATACCTATGAGATGATAACTACAATTTTATTTTATAAAGCAAAAAAAGACCTTCTAAGAGGCCTTTTTATGGTTTTTATGAGGTGTATTGCTACCTAAAATCTTCCAAAATTTCTGAAGTTTCCAAATCGTTTTGGATGGAATCTCGCTGTTCTCGAATAATTTCCTTTACCCTGTACGGAATCATTGTTTCCGTCAATACCTCATTATATTCCTTAATAGCTGATTTATCTCCACGCACAGCTTCCTCCAACATTGATTCATCATTATCTGATGCGAAGAAGGCCTTTACATCCATCCATGTGCGGTGTACTGCTCCTGCGGTGCTTCCCTCTATTTCGTTGTTCCCAACATTTAATTCGGTGACGGAATTTCTCAATTGCTTTAAGAACATTTTACGATTTTCAGCCCTTCTCGCGAAATAAGCTTTGGTTCCAAGTTCTTTAGCGTTTTCCGCTCCTTTATCGAAGCCTTTTATGGCGTCTTCGTTCTTTTCTAAAATATCCTTTATTCTATTTTCAATTTTTTCGATGTCTTTGTTCATTTCTGTATGTGATTTTTAGTGTGAATTAAATTTTACTGCTAACTATTAGCTGAACTCAAAATAAAGAGAACATATCTATTTTGTTGACGCGAATGAATTTAAGATTAGTCATATCGATGAAGTACAACGATTTTAGTCGCCGTAAGGGCTTGCGGGAATTTGCTATTGGGAATTGTAAATGGAAAAACCTTTCAGGATTGAATCCTTAGGGAAGGAAAACTTGCCCCTTTTCACTCAAATAATGATGCCAGAGAAAATAAGTGGCTAGCGAGCGATAGGGTTTCCAGACTTCCGAAAGGCTTATGATTTCTTCTCTTGTCTTTACGTTGTATAATTTTTTGACGGTATTTACAACGGCGACATCCCCAATGGGAAAAATGTCCTCTGATTGCATACAGAACAGCAAAAACACATCTGCCGTCCATTGCCCGATGCCTTTTATAGAAGTCAATTTTTCACGAATTTCTGTTTCTTCGAGACCGCTTAGTTTGTCTATCGAAAGAAAACCATCTACTATAGTTTGAGATAGAGCTCTTAAGTACGAAGCTTTTTGTCTGCTGATTTGGCACATACGCATTTCATCATCGCTCAACTTTAAAATCTTTTTGGGTGAAAATTCGTGCAGATATGCATTGAGTTTTCGAAAATGTGCTTCGGCGGATGCCAGACTGATCTGCTGCCCCAAAATGATTTTAACTAAGGATACAAAGTTTGCCGGCCTTTTCCAATCAGGGGGAAGTCCATAGAGTCCATGAATCCGCTTCATATGCTTATCAGTAGCGGATAAATATATGACCGCTTCTGGAGTAATGATGGTTTTGATGTCGTTTGGATTTGGCATAGTTTGCTATATAAGGAAAGATATTATAACCCGTAATAAGACAGACAAAATTAGAATCCTATTTGGTAAAACGAGCAACACTTTAATTGATTAGGTCAATTTCTAAAATATAGCTTTAGTTAATTTACAGCTAAAAAGTGATAGTTATGAACGAATTGAATAGGGAAAGGTTTACAGCTAAGTATTTACCCAACCTTCTAAAAAAGACCTTTAATGCTTGGATAGCCAAAGAGCCTTTCAAGCTAGGTGCAGTGGTTGCGTACTATGCAATTCTTTCGCTTCCCGCATTACTGATTTTAATTCTCGACATTATAGGCGCTATTTGGGGAAGGGAAATCGTACAAGGCGAACTTTTTACTGAAATATCTAGCGCATTAGGCCCTGATACCGCGGCATCAATTCAAGAAATGGTCACTAAAAAAGGAGATGCGCCAACATCAATATTCGCAAGCGTTCTCGGTATTGGTGTACTGCTGTATGGCGCTACCGGTGTTTTCTATCAACTACAAAATGTCATGGACGAAATTTGGGGAATTCAAAAGAAATTCAGTAATGAACTTATAGCAACCCTCTTCGGTCGTTTAAAGAGCTTCGGATTTATTCTCATCTTTGGATTTTTACTTTTGGTGAGTTTTGTACTTACGTCACTACTAACCAGTTTTGCAAAAAGAATTTCAAATCTTTTTTCTGCTGAAATTGTTGGGCTGGCCTATTTCATCGATATCACACTCTCGTTGGTCTTCATTTATGTATTGTTCGCCTCCATGTTCAAATACCTTCCCAGTAAAAGTATCCGCTGGAAAGCTGTACGGGTTGGTGCCGCACTCACAGCATTGCTTTTTATAATCGGTAAGTATGTACTGGCTTTCTATTTTGGACAAACTGAACCCGGCTCTACCTATGGCGCGGCAGGTTCTATCATTATTGTCATGTTGTGGGTATCTTACTCCAGTTTAATTTTATTCTTTGGGGCTCAGTTCACCAAAGTGTATTCTGACCGATATCTCACCCAGAACCTTGAGTGACTCTTGCTGGATGCAAACAGCCTTAATCCGGTACTTGTGGTTATTCCTTTACTAGTAAGATTCAATCGACCTTTAAAAATATCGTCAACACGCAAAACACTGATCCATTTACTATAGCGGAGAGATTGTTAGATGTATTCCAATCTAGGATAATTTCTAATTTGAACTGCTACTAGGTTACTCTTTTAATCTTTTGAGTTAAAGGTTTTGATTCTCCAATTCTAGTTTTGTTTGAACCAATAAAAATTAAAAAAGCAATCTTCAATCATGAAATCAACAACCATTGCCAAAGGTATTTTAAAAGCAATAGCCATACTTATTGCAATAATGCTGCTTTGCGTTCTTGTTTATAAGTTGCAATCGGTCATTGTTTATCTAGTAATTGCGGGAGTGGTCGCCTTGATTGGGCGTCCGAGTGTAATTTTTCTAAGAAGAAAATTGAAGTTTCCAAATACCCTAGCAGTCGTCCTTACTATGATGTTCATTTTGGGGATTTTAACTGGTATTTTCGCGCTCTTTATTCCTATGTTAACGGACCAAGGGGAAAACCTTTCCTTGTTGAATATGGATGATTTGCAAAAGGCACTTGATAAGCTATATGACCAAATAGTGCAATATTTTGGTGCGTCACCTAATGTAGTTGATGAGTTTATGGAGGAAGTTGAACTAGAAAGTAACTTAATGGAAGAGCTTGATATGGGTTTCGTTCCTAAGTTCTTGAATTACTTCATAGATATTCTAAGTAGTTTTGGAATCGGGCTCTTTTCAGTACTATTTATCTCATTTTTCTTTTTAAAGGATAGTAAGTTTATAGAAAGGATTCTGTTAAAACTGCTTCCGGAATCTCTTGAAGAGAAAACAAAACACTCCATTGAGACCATCAAGATTTTATTGTCGCGCTACTTCGTTGGTCTGCTGCTACAGATTCTCATACTCTTTATTATATATAGTGTAACGCTTTTACTTGTAGGTGTTGAGAACGCTGTCGTTATTGCACTACTTTGTGCACTTTTCAATATAATTCCTTATTTGGGACCCATGGTTGGTACAATTATCATGATTCTCTTAACCATGACCAGTTTTTTAGAGCTGGATTTTAGGGAAGTAATTCTACCAAGTGCGGGCTATGTTTTCATAGGTGTTGTTATTGGTCAGTTAGTCGATAATTTCTTTTCACAACCCTTGATTTTCTCGAACAGTGTTAAATCACATCCGTTGGAGATATTTTTGGTCATAGTGGCGGCAGGCTTGCTTTTTGGAGTTGTGGGAATGATTATAGCAGTGCCAGGTTATACGGTCATTAAAGTAGTCCTAAAAGAGTTCATGTTCGATTACCGATGGGTTAGGGCAATTACCAAAGGACTTTAGTTTTCACGGAAAAAGCAGATGCATATTTCAGGATTGAACTAATAAATAATGCTATAGGGTCAATATCCTTGACCTATTTGGTGGAAATTTGAATTATAAATAATAACCTAAAAATATAAATTATGAGAAGTATTCTTTGGCTAGTTGCTGTTATCGCAATCGTTATTTGGGCTTTGGGCTTTTTTGGTATTATTGCCGGAATAGGTTCAAGTAGCTTAATACATTTATTATTGGTTATCGCAGTTATCTCGATACTATATAATGTTATTACAGGTAGAAAACCTTTGTAGACCCTTATATAAAAGTCTAAAATTGCTTTCATTTGAATTTGTATTTAGCTGTATTCAATTGGACAGTAGAAAGTTATAAATAATGCTTTCTCAGCGATGAGAAAGCATTATTTTGTTTTAAATAGTTGTATTGATAATTAAAAAAATGATAATGAAAATACTATTTGTTTTGACCTCTCATGATACATTGGGAGACACAGGAAAGAAAACTGGTTTTTGGATTGAAGAATTCGCAAACCCGTATTACACTTTATTAGATAAAGGGGCAACCATAACGCTTGCAACACCAAAAGGTGGTGAAGCACCAATTGACCCTAGCAGTGATACCCCTGATAACCAGACAGCGGATACCGAGCGTTTCAAGAAAGATGAAACGGCACAGAAAAAAATAAAGGAAACCCATAAATTGACCGATGTTCGGGCTCAAGATTATGATGCTGTTTTCTATCCAGGAGGTCATGGTCCGTTATGGGACTTGGTAGATGACAAAACATCCATCAAACTCATAGAAACATTTAATAAACAGCAAAAGCCCATAGCATTTGTATGTCACGCACCTGCTGCTTTAAAGAATGTTAAAAATGCAGATGGCGATGCCTTGGTAAAAGGAAAAAAAGTAACAGGATTCACAAATACCGAAGAAGAAGCAGTTCAATTGACAAACGTCGTTCCGTTTTTGGTAGAAGATATGCTTGTCGAAAATGGCGGTATCTATTCCAAAAAAGGAGATTGGGAATCATACGCCATCACCGATGGAAATCTAATTACAGGTCAGAACCCAGCATCTTCAGGATTGGTTGCTGAAAAGTTAATGGAGATGGTTCAATAAATAAAAAAAATATAGTATTGAAAAGCTTACAAAATATCAATTTGTAGGCTTTTTTACTTCTCGAAGTTAAGTAGGTTTTTAAGGCCTATATTTCCTTTAATATGTAAAAATGGATGCTCTAGGGGTAAGTCCAATGATTAAAGCACCTTCACACATTTAAAAATATTCCATCGATACTTAATTTAAAGGTATTTCTGGGCAGAAACATTTATAATTATGTATTCAAGATTTTCAAATGCCTTTGTCAGCCTATTGTGTTTTCCTTTATTTCTTGGCGCACAGGCGACTTTTGTTCCTGATAGCTTAACTTTTATAACTACAGTAATCGACAGTGTAGCATTCAGTGATAGGGTGAGCACGATACCATCTTTTACAATTTATGGTGATAATTATTTTCTTACCGGTTCTACGTTAGGAGAATCACCTGCCAGTGACAACAGTGATGCGAAATTTCAAATTGGCTTCAAGCAACGCTTGACCAATAAGAAATTCCTTTGGGGCTCTTACCTATTTTTTACGTATCGTCAGAAAGTTTTTTGGGATATATACAAAGAATCTTATCCATTTCGAGAAACCAATTATAATCCTTCGCTAGCCCTTTTTAAACCATTTTTTAAGGACTCAAAATTCCATAGTTTTCTTCAAGTGCAATTCGAACATGAAAGTAATGGTAGGGATGGGGCTAACTCGCGTAGCTGGAATTTCTTTTCAGCAACCTACAACACATATATTTCAGATAATCTGAGCGGCAGTCTGAAAATATGGATTCCACTAAAGCCACCAGTAGAAAACAAAAATATCACTGAGTTCAGAGGTTACCAACAACTAGACCTTGCATATCGACTCAATAAAAATATCATTTTCGATACAGAAATAAGAAAGGCACCAAGCTTTGATTGGAAGGGAAGTTTGGTAGTAGGTGCCAGCTATCGCATCTCACAAAGAAGCAACCAATTTATCTACCTGCAATATTACATGGGCTATTCAGAAGAGCTGATTACATTTGATGAAAGCACATATCGTTTACGAATCGGAATTGCTTTTAAAGATTTGTTCATGAAGTTTAGGGGGAAGCAATAATACTGGTTTCAAATTTTAGGTCTTATTTGAATTAAAAATCTAGTAAAAAAGTATTTCTTTTTTAGTTAAAGATTGAAATTCTAAAGTGTGTAAATATCAGATTTGTTTGAATTTCTTCAAGATCTATAAATCGGTAATTACCCATGTCCCTGATGCCCCTGCGGAAGTTCAAAAATTTTCCACTTTAAGACTTCCCAAGCGAACCGCTTCGCTGGTTCGCATTCGGGGTCTTTCCGTTCCATATTTCTGAACACCCTCGGCACCCCGCAAAAAACCAAGCGGCGAAAAAACCGCTTGTCTTTTCCTCTCCCTACTCTCAAAAATTTTAAAGATTTCCCAAATTCCGTAATTATTTCGAGACCATATTAGACCATTTAAATTAGTCGATTGGTCTCAAATGGTATCTATTGGTCTTATATGGTTTTACGACTTAAAATATTGATTATTAGACTATTATAATTCGATTTGATATATTATATTTATCCACGTTGGTGGATAGCAAGTGATGTTTTGCGCACCGTAAAACGCCTACTTCTGCGAAGTGAAAAAACGATAAAATCGAGTCAAAAAATGGCTAGTAACAAAGGCGGGAGAAAACGATTGGGGGACAGGAAACGGGAGCATGCGATAACGCTCCGATTCAATGGTACGGAACTGGAAAAAGTAAAGACCATCCTTCAATCCTATAATCTCGATTTTAGAAAAAGGGGCACGGTCGGTCCCTTCTTGAGAAAGCTTATTTTGAACAAAGAAACCGTAAAAGACAAACGTATTCCCGATGGCATCTCCAACCTCAGCTACCAGATTAACAAGATAGGCACCAACATTAACCAACTCGTCAAAGTGGCCAACTACAAGAACATGCGAAGCCCGAATTCGAACCTCGAACGGGAGATACGAAGAGCCAGCGAACTGATGCTCGAACTTATAGAAACGATTAACACCAAAAACCAAAAATGATAGTAAGGGTGCTTTACCGGAAAAGCGTGCAGGGAGTGCTGAAGTATGTATTGGGCAAAACGGAAAGCACCATTCTAGGCTTCCAGAATACCTATTCCGATACAGATACCAACATGGAGTTTTTCGGCAGGGTATTGAATCATCTTGGCAATCGGCATGATTCAGAAAAGCGGTATCTACACGCTTCCCTTAACCTTCCCCGGGGAGATCACTTGGATGATAGGGACTTTTTCGAACTCGCTAAAAAGTACATGGAACACATGGGCTATGGCGAACAGCCTTTTGTTGTGGTACGCCATCATGATACCAAACACGAGCACGTTCATATCGTATCGACCACGATCAAAGAAGACTGCTTGCAGATAAACCTCTCCAATGATATAAGAAGGAGCATAGCAACACAGAAATATCTTGAAAAAGAGTTCGGACTTTCCCCATCGCCAGAAACGAAGAACACAAAAGACCTACCGATTTATGAAATGCCCGAATTCCGAAACCGGGATAGCAACGGGGTCAGGTTCTATATACAGGACATCGTGAACAACACCCTTCAAAAGTATAAGGTGCGAAGCTTTAAAGAACTAGCCGAACATCTCAAGAACAATCACATTGAGCTAAAGACGACCGAACGTAATGGCAGGATAGGGGTATCGTATGGTATCGCCGTAAAAGATGGGTACAAGTCAAGGTTCATCAACGGCTATACCGTCCACCCCCAATTGAGCGGTCCAAAACTGCAAAAAGTCTTTGAACATAACCTAGGTTCAAAACTATTGCCGATGGTCAAAAAAAGGTTGGAAAAACAGTTGCGTACCACGTACAAGCTTTTCAAGGGAATAAACCCCGAACATCTTCTGGATATCCTAAAATCCCATCAAAAACTGGATTGCAAGGTCGACTATGATGAAAAAGGAAAAGCCTTGGATTTTACAATTTATGACAAATCGGGCTATGTCCTCAAGAGCGGGGAGATAGCAAATGATATCGGAATCATTCAAAACCCAGAACTGTTCGAAAGCGGATTTACCCAGATGTACGCGGAAAGCGAACAGCTACAATTGGAACTTAAACGCTGCATCAAGGAAGCTTACAGAAGCACCTATCAAAGTTCTAGAAGCAAGCTCCTTTCCTCGGAACATATCCATAGGATTCCAATAAAAGCTATAGCAGCCGAAATGGCCCGATCTGAACGGTTCCGGTTTCTACAGAAATACCTGCACACCGACAACCGAGAGCTGGGCAAATTGATACGAGCGCAATTCGACATTGTAAAACATGAGATTTATGGCACCGAACTGATGCGGGAAGAACGGGAATTGAAGATAAAGGCCGACCTAGTAAAAAAGTCAATCGACAAACAACTGTTCAATACAACAAGGCAACGAATAATCCCTTTCGAGCTTTTGCCCGGCCTTGGAATCAAATACGGCAGGGGCGTTATCAGTTACGTGAATTCCAATCGACATTCGGTCAAAATGGATTTAGGCTACGTAAGTTTGCCCAACCGAAACGACTTTTATGCTTCCCCGTTCTTCGTTAAAGAGAACGAAAAAGTATTGGAAGGACTTTTGAACGAGAAGACCGAAAAAGAAATCGGTCTAAACCCGACCGCGATATTCCTGCCGTTGATGTTCCCGAACCTCTATGATGCCATTGCCGAACCTTACAGGGAGAAATTTGAACGCTTGAGCCTGAAGGCCTATCATAAATATGCCGAGCGAATACAGGTATCCTTTGAGAAATCCCCAAGAGATTATATCAAGTTTTTCAATGCCAAAGGGTTTTATTTTAAAAGAAGGGAAGAAAGGCTGTGCATCGGTTCGATATATTCCAAGTATCCCATACAAGTTCCGCTCCCGCCAAAAACACAGACCTATCTGGAATCATCGGGTGATATAAATAAGGTTTTGGATGGGCAAACAAAAACCTTGAAGGATATCAAAACCCATGGGCGGGATAATTTGAAGAATCTTTGGTCTGCATATTTGATCGAGCGAGGACAATATACTAAGGCTGCTTATTTGTTCGTATTAGACGGTGTCAGACCCAATCTTCCTTTACAGCTGTTGGAACACCATATGGAAAACGGGTTTAAGGAAGCCCTAAATACTGTTTCCAAAAAACAGATGGATATAAAACAGGCTCGCCTCCTTCGAAAAGGCATTTATGCTCTGGGCAATCTGTTGGGAAGCAAAAGTCTTGGAGGGGAAGAAGTTTTCAACGGCTTTAAGGATGAACTAACCGATTACTCGAAATATAAGGGTAGGGGCTTATCGATGTAAATCAAACATAGGAATTTATCAAAGAATTTGGCACCCTACGGGTGCTTTTTTGTGGCTAGGGAGAGAAGAAGTATGGTATACCAAGCAGGGGTCGGTTTGCGCCCTACGAAGTTTCTTCTTTACGCTTATCTGCCGGAACGCTAAAGAAACTCCGCAGGATCCACGCGCAGGTTAGTTATGGCAAGATTTGGGGGAGGACGGAAAACTGTTCCAAAAGACATGATGATGGAGTTTGAGATTCTTCGTTTTTTTGAAGTAAAAGAAAGAAGGAGGGTTTTTAATCCGATTTATGAAACATTGATAAACTTACTTTTCCGATAGTTGCCCGAAAATTTCGTCTTGGTATTCGTCCATTTTGCTTTTTCTCAAATTAGCTAAATATGCTTGTGTGGTACTAATTCGCTTATGGCCTAACATTTGAGAAATTGCTGTAAGAGGAATTCCCATTTCATTTGCTCCTGAAGCAAATGAATGGCGTGCTGCGTAGCTCGTAATGTTTTCTTGAATTCCGGCAAGCTCGGCCAGTTTTTTCAAATTATCGTTATACCGCTTTCTAGCCCAAACGATTTGATTATAGCTTTCAATAGGATTATCACTTTTGACAACACCCAACAAGTAGTCGCTTCTTTTCTTGCCTTTGGTAAAATAGGTCAGCAAAGGTTTGAGTTGGTCATGGATTTTTATGTTATAGGGTTCATCGGTCTTCTTTCTTGAATATCGGATGCGACCATCAACGATATTGGACAGCTTGAGATGGGCCATGTCCACGTAGGACATGCCGTTGAGCAGGAAGCTCATCATGAAAATGTTTCTGTCCCTGAACAGAACGGTATCCTTTTCCAAATCAAGTTCAGCTATTTTACGGATGGCATCAATAGGAAGAGCCCGTTTTTCGGGCTTTCCATTTCGAATGACATAGTCATCAAAAGCATAACCTTCTTTGTCGGCAACCCCTGCTTTGATTGCTTTTCGGTTGATCGCCCTTACAGTTCTCAAATAAACACTTAGGCCACCCAATTTGTTGCCCTTAGCCAAATGATGCTTTTCAAATCGGTTAAGGAAATCTAGGTTCAGCTCATCGAATGTAAAATCCTTGTTGTTTCTGAAATTTTTGACCGCTTTTAAGGCATGTTTGTATGCCCTGGCATTTCCGATACGGTTCGCTTTGATCAGGTCGGCTATCTGCTTTTCGGCGAACTGATAAAAAGTAACCTTTTTGGTAGTACGGGTAATATGGCTTCGTACTTCGGACACGCTCATATATTTCAATTTGTCGCCATCTTCCAATTTCGTAAGGATATCCACCATACGCGCCATTTTCTTTTGTAGTAGATTGTTCAAACGGGAAGGGGATTCAGTGCCTTTGAAAGAAGGCCTGATTTTTTGTCTTTTTTCGTCCCATTCGGAAGTCGCTAATTTATGCCCCGTTCCAATACTTGTAGATTTCCGGTTATGGGTCAAACGAAAGATTAAAGGGAAGGTTTTGTTATCTTTCCTTCGTGTATCCAATGAGAGTTTTATATAGGTAGCCATGATAAATGTTAAAAACTGCGTGCACATGTGCACGCAGTTTGCACGCAGAATGTGGTTTTTTATGGTCTTAAATGTACCTAAATATACAACTAATCGCTGAAAACCCCCGTATTTATTGGGTTTTTAATTCATATAAATTCAAATAAAATCTGCCTTACAAGCAGGGGGTCACTGGTTCGAATCCAGTAGGGCCCACCCAGTAAACACAAGGCCTCCGAGAAATCGGAGGCTTTTTTGTTTTTAGAAATTGCGATATCCTTATTCAATGCGTGTAAGGTACAGTACCTGTTTCATCAACGGGATACCCCCATTTTTCAATATAGTCCATCCCGGGAAGAAATTCATCCCCTGTTTCCCTCAATCGTTCTGAAAGTTGTTTATCCAAATCGTTTTGCAAGGAAGCATACTGAGCTTGATCAACTAGATTGTTCATTTGATAGGGATCTTTTTTATTATCAAATAACAACCAAGCACCTTTCAAATCTCGAGCATAGGTGTACCGTTTGGTCTTGATGGCCCTATATTCCCTTCCACCGTGTTCAACTTTGTTCCATTGACCAAATGGCTGTACACAGGTCAGTAAAGCAGCCTCGCCTAATTGCTCTTTACCTTCCAAATAGGGTCTATAGTTGATGCCTTCCACAGAGTTGGGAATTGGGATATTGCACAAACCTAAAATAGTAGGCAATATATCTTCCGAGTTCATCAAAGCATCTTTCTCTTCTACAGCTATTTTTAGTTTCTCCGGAATATAAAATAGCATAGGCACCCGAGCAGATTCCTCGTAGGGTTGTTGTTTTTTATAAGCCCCGTGGGACCCCAAAAGATCCCCATGATCTGAAGTAAACACTAGTATCGTATTTTCCAACTGGCCGGATTCCTTTAAATTCTCTATTACTTTTCCCACCATATCGTCCAATGCGGAAATATGGGCGTAGTAGCCAGCCAAATCTTTTTTGGCCCTCATTTTTAAGCTATCAGGTACATTTTCGTGGAGGATGATTTTATCGGGGTCAAAACGATTTCTGTATTCCTCGGGTGCCGTGTGATAGGGGGCATGTGGTGTACCATAGGAAACGACCATCAAAAAAGGACTGTCAGATTCTTTTTGGTCGTGCATATACCGAATCGCTGCATCGGTCTGCTTAAAAGTGTCATAATCTTCCCAGATTTTTCTGTTGGGGTCATCATTCTCATAATATACCGATTCGTTATAGTTGTGCGTACATTCGTTGCCCTTCCAAAAGTCAAAACCCTGTCTTCTTGCTCCGGGTGGAATAAACTGTAAACGGCCATGGCCATCCAAATGCCATTTACCAATGTATCCTGTATCATACCCAGCCTTTGAAAAAATCTTTCCCATGGTTACGGCATTGGTATCCAACTGCACATCGTTCATGAATACCCCATGGGTTAGGGGTCTTTGCCCCGTTAATAGAGAAGCTCTAAAAGGCGAACAGACCGGCATACCTGAGACCGCATTTTTGAAGTTAACGCTTCTCGAGGCCAGACTGTCCAGATAGGGGGTTTGTACGTTGGGGTCTCCGGCATAGCCTGTGGCCTGTGCCCGCCATTGATCTGTAAGCAAAATCAAGACATTGGGCCTATTTTTTGAAGCAGGTTCTTCTGATGGTGTGTGGTTCGGTTTGCAAGCATAAAGAACAATTCCTAAAAGGATATAGAACGTAATATATTTCATGATGTTTAGTTTTCTAACTGTCTGGTCTTAATATGCAGAGGGTCATCGACTAAATCGCCGGTTTTAGTTCTCCATTTTGATAGCGCGTTTTTGAGTTCTTCCTGTTTTTCAATATATTCCTTTTTTCCGGTTAGGTTCACCAATTGTCCTGGATCGTTTTGCATGTCGTATAGTTCTTCGGATGGACGACCAGACTCCAATTCTTTTAGTAGTCTGTATTGGATGGGATGCGTTTCCTTTGCATCCAAGGTAGCTTGGTAGCTACGATTGCCCCAGCCTTTTTCAACCACTAGATCTGCTGGTAGTTCATAGGTCTTTTGGTACAACAAATTTTGGATGTAGTAAAATCGACCATCAAAGATTGCCCTACTGGGATAGTGTTCCGAGCGAGGAGGGCCATGTGAGTTGTGTTCCCCGTAAACATATTTTCTGTTCGGAATGCTATCCGCGCTCCCTGAGAAAATTGGTTTTAGTGATTTTCCTTGTACGGTTCCGGGAATATCCATTTCCAGATAGTCCAGAATCGTTGGCATAATGTCGATATGTGATATCAAAGCTTTCGAAATCTTACCTTTTTCGATTTTTGGGCCACTTGCTACAAAAGGCACATGCAAGCCTGCATAATACGGTGATGCCTTTGCCCTATGATACGGCTCGCCTTGGTCACCAGTGAAAATGATCAGGGTATTTTCCAACATTCCACTTTCTTTTAGAACATTTATAATACTTCCCGCACAGGCGTCAGCCAATTGAACAGATCCATAATATTTTGCCAGGTCTTCACGCATGGCCGGGGTGTCTGCCAGATATTTTGGAACTTCAATACTGTCTTTGTCGGGAAGGAAGTTAGGAAAATCTTTCATATGTCTATCTAAATTACGATGTGGCGGGGCGATGTTGGCCTGAAAAAAGAATGGTCGGTCTCCAGCATCCCGAATAAAACTGGAAATTACCTTTTTGAATTCTTCGGGACTATTCTGAACTGCGTTTCGCGCGCTGTATGGAAACTTCCATGGCGGACTCATATGAAACTTCTGTGTAATCGCTGTAAAGTATCCATTTTCTTGAAGTAACTCTGGAAGTGTTTGGATATATTCATGGATGCCCACTTCATCGATTGTGGAAGAGGCCTTGGTAAATTCTTTGTCCACATCCGATAATTTTGGGGTAATCGTATTGCGCCAATGTCCGTTCGCATGAGGATACATTCCTGTCATGATGGAACTTCTGCTAGGCGAACAAGAAGGCACGACGGCAAAGGAGTTTGTAAACAGCATACCGTTTTTCGCCAACATATCTACATTTGGGGTTACGATTCCTTTGGTTCCAAGGGCCGACAAATGGGCGCCTTGGTCATCGGTCAGGATCAATACCACATTAAGCGGCTTTTTGATTTCAGATTCCTTTAGCGATTTTTCCTTGCATGACACTATTAATACAAGAATCGACAATAGGGCGAAATAGAGGTTTGTTTTCATACTTTATGGCATATAAAATAAAGATTCCAAGTCTTTTGACACTGGACTGTTGTCGTTATTGGTTTCCATTAAATCGGTCATATGGGCCCACCATTTTTTACATACCGCTGTTTCGGCCAAAGCATTCCATTTTTCCTCAGATTCAACTTCGGCATATCCAAACAGTGAATTTGTTTCGGCATCTAAAAAAATACTGTAGTTTTCAACACCATGCTCCTTAAGTTTTTCCTCAAGTTCAGGCCATATGGGATTGTGTCTTTTGGCATATTCTTCGATTTTATCAGGATATACCTTCATTTTAAACGCTTTTCTGATTACCATTACTGTATTAGGGTTTTATAATTTCATAACGATACGTGAATCGCGCATTGGGCGCCACATCTCCCTGGTCGTAGAATTTCATGATATCTCCTTCAGGGAAAACATTGTCGGCCCATTTAAATTCGAGATACTTCCCTTGAATATTCAAATATGATTTTGGAACTACCAGTTCAATTTCGTTCCCTGAGAGTTTTGAGTCTACGGAAGTTTTTTCTTCCCAACCCCATCCTCCCACGGATTCATGTAAGGCCAAGGTATTTTCTTCAATTTTTATAGCATGGCCAAACCCTTCCCACGATGGTTTTTTGGACATGTTGTCTTTAATAAACAGTGTCAATTGATTGGGCCATTTCCCTTTTGCAAAATCCTTCAAAACCCTTATATAGAAATAAAAGTTTTTGGAGTCCTCGGTAATTTTCGCCTTTATAAAGTCGTTTCTTCCCGAAGTATTTTGGTATTCTTCAATGCAGCCCCATCCGGGATGTGATCGATGAAGAACATCACCTTGATGGTCATAATAACTATTTGAAACCTTTTCCCAATCTGAAAACTTTCCGTCGATGTGTATTTTTTGAAAGGCCTTATCCGAAGAAAGTGGCCTTGTACCTTTAAATTTCCGGATGTACGCAACCATTTGATAGTAGTAATTATCTTTAAAACCGCCCTTCATAGGTTCAATATCCCTGCTGAATTCTGCATTGTACTGGTCAACGAAGTAGGTGTCTCCATCCTCAATAGGTTCGCCCATCATATTTTTGGCCTTTCCTTCGTTGAATCGCATAGCGATCCATTCGTTCCAGCCTGTAATGAATACAAATTCAGGATCCACGGCCAAAGCCCGTTTCCATTGCTCATCAAAAAACAGCCCTATACCGGATTGTATACTGTCCGAGTGTGGTTGTCCGCCCTTATGGAAACTGCGCCCAATATTGGAAATAGGATGTTGTGCCGTTGATACCGCAATCTGTTCTGGTTTGTCTGGAGAATCGTGCCAGCCATAGTTCTGTGGATAATGATCGAGCCAAGGCCATTTGTCCTTCCCATCGCCAAACCATTCCTGACCTTCGGTCCAGGCCCATGACCTTCTAAAGTTGAAGAAATCGGTCAGCTCCGCATTCAATCCTTCTTTGTTGCCCATCAAAAGTGGTTTGCCCTTCCAATGAAACCAAAGCTCTTTATAATGTCCTTTCTTATAGAACCCGTTATATATTTTCTCGGTGGTCTCGACATGTTTGGTATTGGTCAGGAATGCGATTTTGGGAACGGCCCATCCCTTTCTCTTAAGCCCTGAGAAGACCTTACATATTTTCTTGACCTGTGGCAGATAGGCCAAAGCATTGGTCACATCAAAAATGATGACATCGATACCGGCATCGGAAAGCAATTGTGCGTGTTTCATGATGACCCATTCGTCATCGGTCAAATAGTGACCAAAATAAGGCTCGCCCCAATGATGAAAAGCCAATATTGGCCCAAATTCAGGATTTTTTGGGTTCTCTTCCAAAATTTTGGTGATATCATAGGGGCTAAGCGTATCAGAAACCGTTTTAGGTTGGACTCCTTCATCCGGCAAAGGTTTTGTGTGTCTATCATGGCCATGGGCGCCAAGCCAAGTGAAATAAAAAATGCCTACAAACTTGTTTTTTTTTAGGTCGCCGGTTTCGTTGTATAACGGTAAGCTTCGCCCAAGATCATCGGTGGCGCTCCAAGTATCGGCCAGTTGTTTGGATACTAATTGGGGTGATGACTTTTGCGCATTTACCGTAAGACCGCCTAAAACTAAAAAGATAGCGACCTGAAGATATTTTGTATAGATTGTACTTGTTTTCATAAGTGCTGTTATTTCGTCACGACATCCCACACTTTGGAACGCACTGACTTTCCTTCAGGTCCCTCGATGGTAAGTATTACGGTCCATTCCCCGGCCTTATCATATTTGTGGGATGGATGTTGATCATTCGAAGAATTTCCATCCCCAAAATCCCAATGCCATTTTGTAATATTACCTATTGATTCATCTTTAAACTGAAACCACCGTTGATTACGGTCCATCTCAACAAAAGACCAATCGGCGTCAATAGCTTTTACAAATTGCTTTTCCAAGGGCATCAATCGAAAAATGTTGAGGTAAGAGGCATCGTAAATCATTTTTGTGTCATGTGCCAAATTCATGAACGATTCACATTTTTCCCCATCAAAATCAAGGAAACACCAAGAAAGCCCTATGACGTCATTTTCTTTCAATTTGGTTATCGTTGATACTTGAAAACCTTCGACCGCGGCATGATCAAAAGGGGTAATCCAAAACTCCATTTTTAATTTGCCACTTTCCGAATGTTTGAAATTATAGTCGTATGCGGCATTGTAGTGAGGAAATTCTTTTATCCATGGGGTATTGCCCCAAATCATGACCTCCTCTTTATTTTGTACCGGTGTGAAAATATGGTAGTTCTGGGCATGCGCCCCATGACCCTTAAAGTGGAGCTCTTCCAAGGAAATTATGTCTTTGTTGCCATTATGCTGTTTAATAAAAGGACCACCGGATAGATTTCCGTCAACGACGAGTTCAAAAATATCCTGACCAAGTGCTGGATTGTCGAAATCCCAATAGTCATCTTTCATTTCCAAAAAGAAGTATAGCCTGTTCAAATCTTTTACCCAACCGACCTTTACGGAAATATCAAAATCCTTTGGATTGAGATTGGTGCCATTGCCAAAACGTGTGTCCATGAGTTGGTCAAGACCTATGGTATACGATTCTGGAACCTGTGCCCAATCGGAAAATTCGCCATCGATTCGGGGAATCTTGTTTTTTGGAAATTGATAAATGCGATATTCCTTTTCAGGAATTGAAAAAGAAACAACAAATATTGACAAGAAGACAATCAGTACGATTAAAAACGGTTTTTTTAACCGTGATTTTTGATGAATTAAGGTCATTTCTTTTCTGCTTTTCTATCCAGTAGGTAGTATATGTTTTCTGCAATGGGAGCTGGCATGATCATCATACCCCCATAGTTGCCGCTGACACTGTTATGCGTATCTGGAAACGCATATTCATATTCTCCCTTTAGATAGCGATCGTAGGTATCCGGTAAGTTGTGTGGCAGCCAATTTTTATCGATGGTCTGGGCGCCCATCCACCGAATCGCCGCATTGGTGATGCCTTCTTGAAAGCGGAGCCAATCGATTTCTGGGTCAATTTCATCCCATTTCAATTGGTAGCGTGCCACGTCGGCAAAGACGGCAAGCACTTCCCACTGTACATGATCGCGTACCCAATTGGCAAAGTACCAGTCGCTAGAACTAAGTACAGGTTTGGTATTGTACAACATAGGCAGATTGTCAGGTTCCCACAAGTGGGTAAAGGCGAGAAGGGTGCGCATCCAGTAGATTGCCTTGTCCTTGTATTTTTCCTCTTTGAATCCTAAATAGGCAAGATAATTTCCTACTGCTGCATGGCCTGCTGCCAACAAGTTTGCGGCATGTAGAGGGGTCTCCCAAAAATCCCCTGCTTCGGGCCTGTGGTAGGGCATACAAAAATCAAAGGCATTTTTGGCAGCGTTTAAAAAGCGTTGATCTTTGGTCTCCTTTCCAATTTGCAATAAACGCATGGCCGGTCTTATGGTAACATCCAAAGCCGTTTCACCCCTAAGTCCCATCGGTTCTATAAAGGTAGTGGCTACCTTAAAATCATCCTTTCCAATGACATCTGGATTGAATACAAAGGAGCCATCTGGCTTCTGTTCGGTTAATAACTTTTCCCCTTCATTGATGAGTTCATTTTTACTTTTTGATTCATCGCCTAATTGTTGAAGGCTCCAATTTATCTTTTCTTTCAGTTCTTTGGCTGTTTTGCCCCTTTTGTTTTCTTTTACGTACCGCAACAAGAAATTGGGCACATTGGGTTTAATGGATTTCTCCGGTCGTTGAAGCAATCCAAAGCCTTTGCCTTTATGCCAAAAATCAGTGTTGTACGCATTCGCAATTCGATCGAGTGTTTCTTCGTAGGACCATCGGGGTTTGGAAGGCTTCGGTAAACCTTTTTGTTTTATCCAATCGGTCAAGACATCAATGCTGTTGCCTTTGCTCAACCATAATTGAGCATCAAAGTTTATGGTCTGATCAATTTTTAGTTCCAAAGGTATTTTTGACACTGTCTCGTTTTCATGCCCTTCTATGGTGGCATCGGGAACCATCAGGCCCATAAGATGATTGTTTTTTCGATCCACGAAATTCGGGGATGCGAAAACAGGTTGTGGTTTATGGTCCCTATAGTTAAACCATCGCGAGGCTGTTTGTTTGGGATTCCAAGAAAGGCCTATACCGGTACCTTTATGACTTAAGGCCATTACGGGAACCGATACCTTATTTGGGTGTGGTGCCATCCTAAGTGCCCAAGGATCCTTAAAAAAATCCGTACCGCTCGTCCATTCATCATTTACGGCCCAATCGACTCCAGGCAACAAAGCATCTGTTTTTTCCGTTTTGAAGGAAGCTTCCCCGAGTTTCAACCATGGTCCTCGTATATATTCGGCATTATAGTTTCCGGTGGACTTTAATCGGTATTGCAGTTTTACAAATCGTGAATCCTTCTCAATGGCAAAAGTTACCGTTCCTTTGATGACAGGTTCTGTAAATGGATAGGCCATCCAATTTTCGAAAGAGGTACCTGCCAAAACTTCCCTGACTACTACCGAAGAAACATTAAAAATTAACTCCTCTCCTTTTTCAGTCTTTTTTCTCGAATAGGATTCGGCGACAAAACGTACAGGAATGTCCTGGTCCCGTAACTTTACTTCCCCAAAATGCTCCAGGATTGCCATCATCTTGCCCGAGGGTGTCATAATTTCTCCCCATCCCCAGCCTAAAACCCGTTTATAGAAGTTAAAGCGTATATGGTCGTTCTCCAATGCTACAGATTCTCCTGAATAACTTGTACGTTTAAAACTTGGGTCGTTTTGTGCACGATTTAGGATTGGCGAGAACACCAAAACCAATACAACAAGAGCTTTCCTAATTGTGCTCATCGATTGTATATTTCCACGGTTATTGATTTTTACCATTTCAAGGTCAACCATTTGCCATTTGTTTTTTTATCCACGTTGAACTGGATTGTTTGATCGATTACTTTATGTCGTATCCGTTTCCCTTTTTCGTCAGTGAGTTTGGGCTTAGCCATATCCACTTCTTTGGTTAATGGAATCGAAACCTGACCTGTGCCTTCGACCCATATCAAAGTTTCGTTCAAACCTTGATTTTGAGACGGTACAAAGGCAATTTTCTTCAGGGGGTTTTCTGAAAATCGATATTCCTTTCCATCGATGTTAATGGATGAAGTTTGTTGGCCTTCAAAAGCAATTAATTCATTATCTCTATTGAGCCTGAAAGCCATGGTAAGTCGACCTTTGTAATCTACTTCATGGCCATTGACTTTAAAATCCTTTAAATTAATATCGTCCGGTGGTAGAGGATTTTTTTCCAAGTGGCGTTTATCCTCTTCTTCGTTTCTCGAAAATCCGCCAGGCCAACTTTCTTTATGATTTTTATAATGGCGCACAATAACGTTAGTACCATTCGGAAAACGAGTGGCCAGATAATCGGTAGTCCGTGATAGGTGCTCGGTATTATCATTGGTGTTTGGAAAAATACCTGTGGATGGATAGGCACCCAACTTGTCCAAGATTTCAAAAAGTGTTCGGGTTTCGTACCCCAAACTGGCGGACTGGTCATCACGTGGCCGGAAACCGAAATAATAAGCATTTTCCTTTCCGGCACCTATCAACAAGTTATTATCGCAAAAGGCCAGTTTTGAAGTTCCTTCCATTGCTTTAATAGGATAGATACGATCAACCAAAAAGTCGGTCAAAATATATTGGGCCGGCACATCTTTCAAGTCGTTATTAAAGTCAATGCGTTTGCCTACGGCTAACTGCCCTTGCACTTTAGAGGAATTGTATTTTACGCCAAATAGGGTTTCCCATTTGTCCAAAACACGTTCTCCGTCTCCGTTTAAGATGGGTGGGGGGCCGAACCAGAAAACTTTACCGCCTTTATTCCTCAGGTCATGCATCAATTCTAGAACCCCAACCTGTGGCAGAGGTTCAAAGAGTGTTACAAGGGTCGTGTACTCCTTTTCTTTTACTTGCAGTTTTCCATTGGCATTGATTTTACCCAGTTCCAATAATTTTTCCGCAGTAATGAAATTGGCATAACCATATTGCGCCATCCAACTGCCGAAGCGTTCTTCGGTGGCTACCAGGTTCATAGGATAAAGTATGAGTACATCAACATCGCGATGAACACGCTCTGTTATCAGCTCCATGGATTTCGATTTGGTCCGCCCACCATAGGCATCGTTGATAGCTCCTTTTCTCTCCTTTACCTCTTCCGGCATTCCCCAGAAAGCGGGATAGGCAGCTGGAATTCTGTTTAAAACACCTAGGGAAGCAGACATGGCTGCCCCATAATAATTACGGTCATTCCAACCCAATTCAGCAAAATCGTTACGGGTCGGTTCCAAATATTCGCCCCATTTAAAATAATCATAGCAAGCCGCCGCTGCTTGTTGTACTGTGTTGCCCCAAATGAAGTTTGATGTATATTCGTATTTATAGGCATGACGTTCCAGATCTTCGGTGTTCCATAGGTCCACGGTCGGGCTTTCGGCCCAAGAAGAATGCCCGCTGGTGCCAAAATCTTTGACACCAAAAAGCCCGCTTGCATATTCCTTGGCTTCTTTGAACAAATCTACCACATGGTTATTCAGCAATTTGTAATATCGGTCTCGGAATAAAAAGGTACGCTGAATATCTTCTATCGAATCGCCAAATACATACTGAACATTTAAAGGGGCAGTGGCATTATTACTGCCTATATTAGGTCCGTAGGAAAAGAACAAGGTGTCTTTTTCCTCGAATGGTGTACCATACTTTTTTTGATATACGGAACCCATGGAAGGGGAGTAGTACCTAACGGCGAATTGGCCGTTGTCATGATGGGAAAAGTATTTCCAATCTTGCTGGATATGCATCTCGTCAGAATAGAAATGTTGGATTTTGATTCCCCTATCATCGTATTTTTCCAGTAGATCTTTCAAAAAGGGCAACGCCCCTGGACTGAAATATTCCATCTCTGGCACTTCGTATTCCAGCAGTACCATAACTCTGTCATAACCCTTTAATTCTTCGCTTCCGTCCGAATAGATACTTACCCTTTTGGCACGATCAGGGTTGGGAGTAGAAGGGTTGCTCCATAGATCTGTATCCATTTCCTTATCGTTGTTGTCATCAACACGTTGTTCCCATACATCAAGCTTAGCATTTTTCAACGGAATAACATCATCACGATTAACAGCTATGTATGGGCTATTGGGAATCTGTCTTTCTTTAAACGCATACGCCTTATGGCCCTTGAGCCGAATTTCAAAATTACCTTTGTTGTTAGACCAAACTGTTTGTTGCCACAGTGGTACATTGAATTTGCCGGTTATGGGGTCGCGAAGCCCTACTTTATAGTGTAGCCAAGTACCATTTTGGCCTGTTTTATTCCTAAATGCCGGGCCCAATTCCAAAGGACTCAATAAGCTAAGCCCCATACCCAAGCCATACCCAGCTGCAAAATCAGCTATGATTTTAATTTTGTCAACATACTCGTCCATATCTGGAGTGAGTTTTCTTTCGGTGGCTTCTTGATTGCGGTATTGCCTAAAAAACTCGTCGAAGGCTATGGTCAGTGTATGGCGGCCCTTTTGTTTTGCATCCTCGCAAACATCACGTAAACTAGCCTGGCGTTTTGTAAAACCGGTCGACATGTCGATTTTTTTATCGGGATCCGTCAGGTCGGTTAATTGTTGGTCGCTTGTCAGGATAATAGTTTGCCCCGTGACATTTAGGCTGCAAAGTATCAGCATTAAAAAAGATAAAAATGCTTTCAAATAGTGGTGTTCTCCGATTTTCATAGGTTTTTACTTTTAATAACTCGGATATTTGTCTATGGGGAAATCATTGGTCTTGCCCAATTTTGTTTCCACTTTTGGATTGTAGGCCGGATTTTTGACAGGTAACAAACCGCCGACTTCAGTAACATAGTCTTCCACCATTTTTAAGAGTTTTGCTACCAATTCCGGATGTTCCGAACCGATATCGGTCGTCTCACCAATATCTGTCTGTAAATCGTATAATTTGAGAGCATCGGAGCGATTTTCTCCTTCCCCATATTCCTTGATTAGTTTATAGTTTTTATACCATATTGCCGTAGAGGGTACATTATGGGTCACAGGCATATAGTGTGGAAAATGACTATAGATTGCATCGCGTTCCAGAGGGGTGTCATTTTTTAAGACTTCGACAAGGCTGACCCCGTCCAGTAGTTGGTCAGGGTTCGCTTTGGTTTTCGTAACCTCTAAAAAGGTAGGATAGAAATCCACACTTTGAATCATCTGATCCGAGACCGTGTTGGGTTTGATCTTTTCGTTCCAAACCACGATGCAGGGTACTCGAATTCCACCTTCGTGAATATTTCCCTTTCCGTAGCTCAGAGGATAATTATTGGTAGGGAATTCCCCATTGACCACATCGTACATGTTTCCACCATTATCAGAAAAGAAAACAATAATCGTATTGTCCATGAGTTGAAGCTCTTCCAATTTATCCAACATCCTACCCAAACTTTCGTCCATTTTTTCCATCATACCACCCATAATCGGATTGGCCTGCTTGCCACGTGGATCGGTTTTGTTTTTGTATTTTTCGATTAAATCAACTGGTGCTTGATACGGCGCATGAACCGCGAACTGCCAAAAATTCAAAAAGAAGGGTTCCTCTTTGTGGTTTTCCAGGAATACCAAGGCCTCATCAGTTATTCTATCAGTAATGTACTCTTTGTCTTTTTTATCGGGTAATGTGCTGATATTGTATGGGGAAAAGAAATTAGGCGGCCCTGGGTGGTGCCCACCACCGATATTGATATCAAAACCTTGTTTTTTGGGCCAGTACGTTTCGTGGCCCAAATGCCATTTTCCAATATGGGCGGTCGTATAGCCATTTGTTTTTAATGCCTCCGCTATTGTAAATTCCTCCAAGGGCATAAATGTTCGGGAACGAGGACATGCCATTTTCATCCAAGGTGCACCTTTTTTTGCTGCCAATGAAACATCTGGGTTTGGGGGTAAATGCCCTGCAGGTGTGGTCAACGAAAAGCGCGCAGGATCTTTTCCTGATAGGATACTTGCACGAGTTGGGGAACATAGGGCATTGGCGGCATAGGCTCGGGTAAACCGTTTTCCCATTTTCGCCAATCGGGTTATGTTAGGAGTGTCATAATATTCACTACCGTAGACTTCGGAATCCATCCATCCCATGTCATCGACCATAAAGAGAATAATGTTGGGTTTTTTGAATTCATTGGTGACTTCCTTGTTTCCGTGATTTTCCTTGCATGCCTGATTTAGAAAGGTTAGTGAAACAAGCAGAAGAAATAGGTTGCTCTTGAAAAAGGTTTTCATTTTTTACTGGATTATGGTTAGTCCGTCAGGTGCGTCTATTTCCGTTTTTACGGTACCATCCGCATTCTTGGTATGGCTAACTTTCAGCGGGCCATATTTGGTGGGAAAACTTCCTTTGGCCCATCGTAAATCGCCCAAATGGGGAGTGATTTGAACGGTTTCCCCGGCATCCATAACATGTATGCCCAGCACATGCTGACTTAACCATGAAGTAGGACCACTTGCCCAACCATGGCAAAAACTATGTCTATAACCTACGTAGCAGTATTCCCCGAAATCGCCGTGGATATCAAACTTGTTCGGAAGGGGTAGTTCATCGATCCTTCCTGTATTTTTGGTATCGAGAATGTCAAAATCTTCCCAAAAGGTAGTGGCGCCCAAGTCGAGCATGCCACCCCAATAATCACGGATTACTTTTAACGCACCCTTATAATCATTGGCCTTGGCCATAGCCTCTAAAATGTAGTAGCCGTAAAAAGTAGACATACGTTGTACACCATCTTTGGTCAAGATTTGTTCATTGATTTTTTTTGCATCTTCCAAGTTCGCCATAGCCATCAATGCGGCGGCCTGTTTAGTTGTGTTGCCCTTAGGCTTATGCTTACGGAGCCTTTCCGCTACTTTTAGATATTTCTTCTGAAGTTCACTCTTTTGGTAAATGCCCATGATTTCACTTCCGGCCTCAAAGGTCATGACCATCATCGCTTGTAGGCCGGCATGAACCGCCTCCGGAATCTCGCTTGTAGGCCAATCCATGAATCGCCCACCGTCCAATATTTCTTTATTACTCTTATCGATGAACATGCTCAGTTGATCTAAAAGTCCGATCATATAGTTTTCCTGCTCCTTCAAATAACCCAGGTCGCCGTGGTAGTCATATGCATTTTTATGAATGAGTAACCACCACATGGAATACGAACTAATGCCATTCATCCATTGGGGCAAGGGATGTTGATCCCTGGCAAGATCCAAACTCTTGTGAACGATTTCATGGTTGCCAAAAACAGTATTGATGGTCATGACCTCGGGATGCATATCCCCGACCCATACCAGGCGATCTCGTTTGATACCGTCCCAGAGATAATTTTGCATGTTGAGGTGTACCGTATAGGCACCCGTCATCCAAATTTGATTCAGTCTTTCATCGTTGCTTTCAAATGAACCGAGATAGGGAATGTCGCGGTATACAAAAGCTGCATCAATAGATTTTATTGGGGCATTTTCGTTGGCTTCGACGACATCAATACGCAGGAAGCGAAAGCCGGTTTCTCCAACTTCGATACTTCCCAGCCAAGGGACTTCTATTATAAAATCGCGCAACGAATGTTCGTTGGTAGCGTTTTGTTTTCCACCAATATCGGACATCGCCTCGCCGACCGATTCCCCAAAACGAAGCCTTAATTTTAAGGGTGTTTTACTTTTCCTAATACCCATGGAAATTTTTACACCCCCGTTGATTTCTTTTCCATAATCTAACAAGATTCCTGGCCTTTCAGCTTCCGTGCTGATAAACCGAAATAGATTTTGGTCATTTACGGCAACTTGACCATTCCCTTTTTTTATGAGTGTCTCAACATTTTTGATAGATTTTCCAGAATTATCGGACTGCCAAACAATACGTTGCGGCTTTAGATAGGTCTTTACCATATCCGACGTTGTTGCTTTGCCTTCATATTCCTCTCCAAAGACAGGAGGCAGCTGGGCATTGATGGATTGGGAGACAAAAAATACCAATGCAATCCAAATAATATGCTTCATGTTTAACGGTTGTATAACTAGCCTATAAGGCAATTTTTATAAAAATAGGATTTGGAATAGATTTATCTATCCTGCACAATACTGTTCAAGATGTTATTCAGAAGTATCATTTTTCTTAAATGACCTTTATTTAATTTTCATTCAATGATTTGAATAGTTACTGGCCCGAGCAAACCCGAAGGAATAAGCTCTTCATCGGGAGAGATATCATCAACATTCAGCCAAGTAGTTCGCGCTGCTTCTGAAATAGTTTTGTCGCCCGTGATTCGATTACGCCAAACGTTGACCACCTCAACTTCAATGGTGTTCTCCCCTTCTTGAATGGTATTTGTGGCTTTTAGTCTATAGGGAGCGATCCATGTTGTACCTATATCTTTGCCATTGACTTTAACCGAGGCAATAACACCTACATTGCCAAGATCTATGAATACATCCTTGGTTTCAGAATCTTTTTCATAGTTGAAGGTTGAGGTGTATGTTGCAGTGCCGGAGTAGTATTTGATGCTATCATTCTCCTGGGACGACCAGTCTATTAGAGTATCAAACTCCAAGATTTCGGCAGGACCGATGTCTTTATTCTGGAAATCGACCTTCCAAGGATTTTCAAGAGTGGATATGAGTTTGTGATTAGGAAAGTTCGCTCCATAACCTATGTCTATCCCTTTAGGTTCAAAATTGGTAAAAACCAAGAACCAACTTTGAAGTGGCTCCATGTTGATGGGAACTGTGGTACGCTCATTGTCTTCAGTGAATTCGTTTAGCATCCTGATTTCTCCTGTAGCTGCATTCCATAATTGCGGTTTTGATCCTTTTACCCTAAAAGAAGGGGAAATGTTAATTTTATCTTCGCTTTGATTGGTCAGAAAATAAATATCCATACCGGGCAATTTACGATGTGTCCATAGCACGGGGGCATCTTTACCTAAATCAACATCCTTTGCAATTCCTAGTTTGTCCAAGGCCTCTTGAAGGCCTAACCCTTCAACAATAAAGCCTTTACCATAATTTTTTATCTCATCCGTATTCTGCCCCCACATTTTATCTGCCATTTCCTTTACACGGGCATCACCTTTAGGATAACCTTCAAGGCTAGGAGATTTTTGCGGAGCCTTACCATATATTTTTCCTCCTTGGGCCACCAAGGATTCGATCTTTTCCAATAGTTCGGGCCGTATGGTCTCAAATGGTGGGAGCACCATTAGGCTATACGACATACCATCAGGCAATACAAACTTGCCATCTTTTACCGATAAGCGTTCCAATATTACCTCGGCATTGATGTAGTCGTAGGAATAGCCATCAGGAATCTCCGGATTACGGGCACCCGTCATTATAGGTGCGTTTTCACCAATAAAGTAGCAGATGTCAGCAGCATACGTTCCCTGTTGCAATAAATGCTGGGACCGTCTTAGGTAGTCAAAATAAGTCTTGGATTTCTTGAACCACGTATTATGGCGATTGAATTCCGTGCTGAACCAGGCATTGACCCCAGGAACTCTGTTATCGTCAGGTTGGTGTATATATAAATGGAGTACAAAATGGTTGATACCCTCTGTAAATGACCAATCTCCGCGTTTCTTCAACAATGCAGGATGTCTTACATAACTTCTTTTGGCAGCTGTAAAAGCTTCTGCAGATACCCTGGATTTCCCATAAATATGGGCCGCAGATGAGGCCGATTTACATTCAATGTCTCCAAGAGATCCTTCGTTCCAAAATTCACCCGAAACCAGGTTGGACTGCCCGCCGTACATCAAGAATTCCGATGGGAAACCCCAATGGCCATAATTTTCCAACCAAAGTTGCAAATTATGCTCATTGCTTACTTCACGGAGGCCCCCTACATATTCATAGGCAACTTTATCGGCCACCAATCTTCTAACATCCCATAAGAAACGGTCTGATGCCTCAACGCTCTGAACCACCCTACCGGTATAGGTAGGCAAAAATGGTTTTGGATCGTACCCATAGGTTTCTTTAAACTCTTGTTGAAAAGTATCGGTCCAGTTTTGAGAGCCCATTTCGTAACTATCAGCTATTACATATTTGAAAGCACTCCTATTTTCCTCTGGAATCCTATCAATGAATTTTCCAATAAACTGTTCAAAATGAAAGCGGATAAGTTCTTCGCTCATCTTATCGATTTCGTACCCTTTTCCTTGTGGTGCAGAAGGAGCGTTTTTAGTTCCGGTGGGGGTCATACCAAAGCGTTGAATTGTCCATTCCCCAGCAGGCGCGTTCCATGAAAGCCTTCCATCGGAATCCATTTTATCACTGATATCCACAACATCGGCTTTATTTACCGTAAGGGAATTGTCTTTAATCGCTACCTGTTGCTCCCAGAGATAACTATCCCATGCAGGAAATGGTGTTGGGTGCATTTTACCCAGGGCCTTCTCGGAATAGTCCTCCAAACCAACTGCTTCTGACAGCACTATTTCAGATAAGTTCCACACATCCAATTTAGCATTTGGAAAGGTGTTGGACTGAAATACCCCACCCAGAGCTTTAAACTTTAATCTAAAATTTTTGGATTCAGTTTCTGGTAATGCAACCAATATGGGCGCATATTTATCAGGTCCTACATTGGGACTTAACTTGCTTCGGTCTATAGTAAATGATTTTATCGATTTGTAGGTTCCATCCGTTTTTGCAAAAACCTCGCACGCTACCTTAATTTCATCTTTTGCAGGGACGATTCGTAAACTTCTTGCTTTAAGGGGCTCGTCCGAAATAAAGTCGATTTGATAGTTTTCGACCGATTTTGAAAAACCGGCCACCGTTGCGGTATCCCTATCAATTAATTGGTTGGCATTTTTAATACCCGGTGTAATATCGATTCTTGCATTACGTAAGGAGAGTGTTTTTTCTTCGGACGCAATCGATGGAAAGGCCAAAACATAGGTGTCTTGAAACTCCTGAGTAGGCTTGGTCAGTTTTACTATCACCTTTTGGCCTCCTTTTACCTTAGCTTCGGAGTAGGTCATATACCGCATGGCCATATTGGGTTTTACCCATGGCCCGCCAGACTGGCTCCACCCCGGGCAATTAAAAGCGCCGATGTCCACACCGATGCGTTTGCCCTCATTTACCGCATGTACCATATGGTCCCACCATGCTTCACTTAGCATGGGGACTTTTCCATCTTTTTCCTCAGGATTTATGTTGCCGATCAGCGCCCCACCGATACCTGCTTCCTTCATGGCCTCCAAATCCTTGGTGATACCTTCTTTTGAGATGTCATCTCCGATCCAATACCAATAGCACCATAAGGTATTATCGTCTGAAGGGGTTACAAAATCCGTTTTAATTTTCGCAAAGTCGGGTTGTTGCTTTTTTTCGGATGAATCGCATTGTATCAAAATACTCCAGGCGATAATTATTGAAGGTAAGGCTTTTACGATGTTCGATTTTTTCATAGAAACAGTGTTGTTTTGATTCTGCCGACTTCAGGAAAGTCTTAGGGTTTCTTTTGATATTTTGCTTTAAGGTTTCCGGGCATTGCCGAAGGTGTATACTTATCGCCTGTCCCTCTATCTCCTTGAGTTGTATAATGTATACTTGTTGATGTACTTTTTGGTGTATACGTTGTTTCACCACTTTCCGTAATCCACCAATGGAGCCAATCCGTGTTAAGCTTATCCACCGTTTTTGGAAGGATTTTGGAAAGATCGTTTGTTTCAAGCGGATCTTTTTTGATATTGTACAGCTCCCAACCGGCTCCATCAACTTCTGCCAAACTCCATTTTTTTGTTCGGATGGCACGATTGTCCATAAACTGAAAATACAAAGGCGACTTTCTTTTGAACACCTTTCCCTTTAATAAAGGAACAAATGATTTTCCGGCCAATCTTTCCGAAGACCGAGATTCTTTTTGTACAATACCTGCTAAATCCAAAATTGTGGGCATTACGTCCACCATATGGAGTTGTTCCTTGTGGAGACCTCCCGGTTTTTTGATGCTTTTTGGCCAATACGCGATAGCCCCGGTTTTTACACCACCATTATGTTGGCTGATTTTATAAAGCCTGTTAGGGGCCACACTGGCATAGGCCCAGCCGGTGCCGGGTTGGTAGTTGGAACCAACATCCCCAGGTAAAAGCCCCCTTTCCAGCATCACATCGTCCATGACCGAAAAGGAATCGGTACCATTGTCGCTCATGAACAAGATCAAGGTGTTTTCGGCTTGGTCGTTTATTTCCAAGGCTTGCATAAGTTTCCCGATGCCTTTATCCATACGCTCCACCATTGCAGCATAGACAGACATGCGCAGGTCTTCCAAGTCCTTTTGTTCCGGAGTCAATGTGTCCCAATCCGGTAGGTTTTTTGGAAATTCGGGCAAAGGCGTAGCAGCGTCGATAATTCCGAATTTAATCTGGTTTTTGATACGGGCGTCCCTAATGGCCTGCCACCCTTTTAAATAGGTCCCTCTGTAGGTCATGATTTCCTCTTTGGAGGCCTGTAGCGGATTATGTGGAGCTTGATAACTCAGGTAGAGGAAAAAGGGTTGGTCATTGGTATTGCCCTTGTTTTTAACAAATTCGATAGCATGATCAGAAAATGCGTCTGTACTATAAAAATCTTTACCGAAACCGCTAAAGGGCTCCTTGTTCAACCGATAGTCCTTGCTTCCTTCAAAATAGCTTGAATAGCCCCCTAAAAATCCAAAAAAGTAGTCAAACCCCTTATCATTGGGCTCCCCGTTGAGGTGCCATTTGCCGACAAGACCGGTTCGATAACCTAAAGCCTTTAGCTTTTGGGCAATATTCGGGTCTTTTTCAATACCATACCCCGTTTTGGGCCACCATCTTCCCGTTAAAAGTGAACTACGTGAAATTACGCACATACCCGCGTTGTACATATTGGGGAGCCGTAGCCCCTTGTTTGCCATCTTGTCCAAATTGGGGGTTTTGATTTCGCCACCGTAACAACCGAGGTCACTATATCCCAAATCGTCCGCAACGATCAAAATAATGTTGGGCCTATCTTTTTGCTGCGCCTGTAAGATTGGTAAACAAAAGGCACAACAAAATAAAAATAACAGTAGTGCTTTTTTATTCATTGGGCTTCGTTCTATTTTTTTGATTTCAGGCTTTGTTTTAATCTATTCAATGTAAAAAAAGTCAAAACAATGGATGTGTTCATCCTGCACTGTACTGGTTGTTTTAGATATTTTCAGGACATACCAGTCTGGCAGGGTAGTACAGGATGCATTTTCTTGTCCGAAACCCTTTTTTTGTTGCAGTCCTATTTTAAACCTTTGTTATGCAAATTCAGACCACCTCTTTAAAAACCCTCTTACCGAGTTTTATCTTTCTACTATTAATTTCTTGTACAGATACAGACCTTACCAAGGGCATAATAATCGATACTGTTACCGTGGAATATTTGGATAACCCATTGGGTATTGATAATCCTACCCCAAGAATAAGTTGGGTCATGTCTTCGAAAGGAAAAAACAAGAAACAGTCTGCCTATAGAATAAAGGTGGCCACTTCGGAGGAAGCTCTGGAAAAAGAAAGCGGTCTATTGTGGGATTCCGGGAAATTAATTTCCGATCAAAACTCACAGATTCGATATGCCGGTACTCTGTTGAAATCCGGACAAAGCTGCTATTTTAAAATCAAGATTTGGGACGAAAACGATGTGGAATCGGACTGGAGCGAAACAGGTTTCTGGACGATGGGACTGCTGAACGAACAAGATTGGAAAGCCAAATGGATAGGTTTTAAAACAGAGGACAATGACCCCAAAGATCCATTGCACCTGCCTGCGGCACCTTATTTGAGAAAACCATTTTCAGTACAGGGAAAAATCAAAAGAGCTAGCTTATATGTGACCTCCCTGGGCGTTTTTGAAATGTCTTTGAACGGAAAAAGAATCGGAGATGACTTGTTGGCCCCAGGATGGTCCGACTACAATAAACGCATCTACTATAAAACCTATGATGTAAGCGACCACCTCGACCAAGGCAAAAATGCACTTGGCGGTATTTTGGGTGATGGTTGGTATGCCGGTTATGTAGGCCCGAAGGAATTATCTAATCCCAGAAATCGGGAATTGTACGGGTTGCATCCGGCCTTACTCTGCCAGTTGGAAATAGAATATGAAGATGGAAAAAAAGAGACCATTGTCTCAGATGAAAGTTGGAAGGCCAGCAAAGGCCCATTGGTCTATGCCGATTTGCTTATGGGAGCCGGTTACAATGCCAACCTGGAGCTAACGGGATGGAATACTTCTGATTATGATGACCAGAATTGGGCCAATGTATATTTGCATGAAGGCACCGAAGGCATGCTACAGGCTTATCCAGGAAACAGTATTCAACCCTATGATGAATTGGAGCCTGTGGAAATTAATCAGCCCAAAAAAGGCATTTACGTTTTTAATCTGGGACAGAATTTTGCAGGACATGCCAGACTTAAGGTTCGTGGGGACAAAAATGACACGATCGTTTTGCGTTATGGGGAAAGACTCCATCCAGATGGCTCCTTGATGACGGAGAACTTGCGATTTGCAAGGGCAACTGATACCTACATTCTCAAGGGCGAGGGAATGGAAGAATGGGAACCTAAATTTACGTATCACGGTTTTCAATATGTTGAGGTCACGGGACTTAAAAACAAACCGGACAAAAACACGATCACCGGAATTGCTTTCGGGTCTTCTATTCCCATGGTCAGTTCCTTTACTTCTTCGGATGAGACCCTGAACCGCATGTTTGAGAATGTGATTTGGACACAGCGCTCCAATTTTATGGAGGTACCTACTGATAGCCCTCAACGGGATGAACGTTTGGGATGGCTCGGTGATGTCCAGATATTTTCCAAATCCGCCCTTTACAATGCCACCCTTGGAGCATTCAATGCCAAATGGTTTGCCGATGTACGCGATGCGCAATACGATTTTGGCCCGTATTCCACATTTGCGCCGAGACCTTATCCAGAATTGGTGTGGTACTCCCCAGGCTGGATGGAGGCCGGCATAATGGTACCGTACAACACTTATAAATTCTATAAGGACACAAAAATCGTTAAAGATCACTATGATTCCATGACCCAGTTTATGGATTATCATATCGAAAAGAGTAAGGAGCACAAGTTCTATCCCGAAAACTCCTGGACAGAGGTAAACCCAAAGGGTGGTTTTGGCGATTGGTTGTCCATGACCGATAAAAATCTCGCACATGATATTATGGCATCCATGTACTATCAATATGCCCTAAAGAGTATGGCCGAAATGAGTGCAACTATCGGAAAAAAAGAGAAGGCCGATTATTATCTAACTACTTATAACACTTCTGTTGCCGCATTTATCGACCATTATCTGGACGGGAATGGGAAATTCATAATCGATGAAACTGCCTATGGCGATGGAGCGGGTTATTTTGAGGGTGAAAAAGGCTTTACAGGCCATACACAATCTGCTTATGCCACTGCTATTTATTTTGATATTCTTCCAGATGACCTAAAAGAAAAAGCCGGGAAACATTTGGTAAAACTTCTGGAGGAGAACAATAATCTACCTTCATCGGGTATTTTGGGAATTAGGCAACTATTACCGGCATTGTCCGCTATAGGCCGTTCGGATCTGGCCTATCAAATAGTATTGAAAAAAGACTATCCCAGTTGGGGGTTTCAAGTTAAGCATGGTGCAACAACGATTTGGGAACGCTGGAACAGCTATACCCCCGAAAATGGTTTTAACGGCGAAATGAACGCTAAAATGAACTCTTTCAACCACTATGCCTTTGGTGCCTTTTCGCAATTTCTGTTCAGCGATATGGCGGGGATCAATACTGAAGATGCAGGTTTCAAGCATATCATCATAAGACCCGAATTGGGCGATCGTTCGTTATCGAATGTTCATGGGGAATATGGCTCCATCAACGGCAAAATCGTTTCTACTTGGTCCGTCAAGGAATCAACCTTTACCTTGGACGTCGAAATTCCGGTAAATACACGGGCCAAGGTTTATGTACCATCTTTAGAAGATAATACCGTATTGGAAGGTGGCGGGACCATTAATTCCGAATTGATACAATTTGTAAAGCAAAAAGGGGCATATAAAATATATGAAGTTGGGTCGGGAAGCTATCGGTTCCAATCGCGGATTTGATCTTAGTACCGCTAATGGTAAAATTCATAAAATCAAAGACCCTTTATTTTCAATTTAGTAATAGTAAGATTCTTTCCCATTTTATAAATAGGATTCAGTAGCAGGAAAGTACAGGATAGTAGACATCACAAAGTCAGTAACTTGCCGATAAAGATATACCAGAATTCAACAAGTTGTCCCTTGAAAATGGATCTTGAAACTTTCAATATAAGCTTAAAAGAATATGTCATTTTTTATCGGAGTAGTTTTAGTGGCTTTTGGAGGCGTATTGGAGGGACTCTTTTCCATTCCTGTGACGAAAGTAAAATCTTGGGAATTTGAAAATATTTGGGGCGTGGGCTCACTTCTTGCGCTGTTATTGTTGCCCTGGCCCTTGGCATCTTATTATGTAGGTGATTTGGCCCAATTGTATGCTCCGATTCCGAATCCCGTTTTTATTGGGGTTATCGTAAGCGGTATAGCGTGGGGAATCGGCGGTATTTATTGGGGCAGGGCAATAGCGGCATTGGGTATGGCCCTTGGTGTCTCCATACTAATGGGGCTTATCAATGTTTTCGGTTCTATTGTGCCTTTGACAGTTTTTGAACCTGCCAAACTCTTCACCCTGGGCGGTTACATCTTAATACTTGCCATTGCAATTATGATTTTTGGTGTAATCATTATATCGCGTGCCGGCCAAAAAAGGGAACAAGCTTTACAAATTGAAGATAATAAGGCAACAACACATAGGTTCAAAAAGTCTTTTAAGGCTGGGATTCTTTTTTGCCTTATTTCTGGTATTCTTTCGGCCGCTGTCAACTTTGCTTTTATTTTTGGCAGCCCTATAACCACTCAGGCATCACATATGGAAGTGCCCGATTATGCGACAAGTTTTGCTGTTTGGAGCTTGGTCTTTACCGCAAATTTCTCCATTAATACCATTTATGGTTTCTATATGATGTTAAAAAAAGGAACATTGAAAAACTTGGGAAAAGGCCGTTTCTCGCGAGAGTGGCTGGGCGCACTTTTTATGGGCTTGGCATGGCCTGGAGGTATCATCGTCTATGGTATTGGGGCAAATGCCATGGGGCCTTATGGTGCTTACGCCGGTTTTCCTATGATGATATTGGCATCGATATTGGCGGGAAACTTGGCGGGGGCATTAGGCGGGGAATGGAGGAATTCAGGTTCAAGGCCTCAAAGCACCATGTTGGTCGGAGTTTTGGTATTATGCCTTGCATTTTCCCTGTTGGGGTACTCCACTTACATGATGAACAAGTAAAAGATAGTTTAAATATATGAAGAACTTTTCTATCGTTGACGCCCATATCCATCTCTGGGATTTAGTGCAGTTGGACTATCCATGGCTGAATCGTTTTCCAAAAATAAACCGCAGTTTTTCTATGACGGATTATGATGATGCCAGTGCGGGGCAACCAGTCGAAAAAATGGTTTTCGTTCAAGCGGAATGCAGGCCATCACAATTTCTGGAAGAGGTAAAGTGGGTATCGGCCATTGCCGACAAGGATTCAAGACTTGCGGGCATCGTACCTTGGGCACCAATACACAAAGGGAGCGCAGTTAGCGAAATACTGGAAGTATTTACAAGGAATCCTAAAATAAAAGGCGTTCGACAACTTATTCAACTCGAAGAGGACATCAAATTTTGCCTGCGGCCGGATTTTGTAGAAGGCATCCGACTTTTGGGCCAAAATAATCTGCATTTTGAACTGACCATAGCCCCCAAACATTTTCCAGCTGTTTTAAAACTTGTGGAGCAATGTCCCGATACACGATTTATCCTGGATCATGTTGGAAATCCCAAAATTGCCGCAAGGGAATTACAACCCTGGAAGACATATTTAAAAGCCTTTGCGGATTCAGGTCCACATTACTGTAAATTTTCCAATCTTGTTTGCAATGCTGATTTGGACCGTTGGCAAATTGAGGATCTAAAACCATATTCGGAGGTCATTATTGAAACTTTTGGCCCTGGAAGATTGATATGGGGTAGTGATTGGCCCCATGCACTGCGCGCATCCTCTTGGTCCAGATGGTTCGAGACTGCCGTGTCCCTTACGGGAGGGCTGAGCGAACAGCAACGTAACGATATTTTCAAAATGAATGCGATTCATTTTTATAACTTATAATTCATTATCAATATGAACAACACATTTCACAACATCGATCATAAGTCAGTCCCGAATCGGTTTAAGGGAAAGGTGGCTATCATTACGGGCGGTGCCTCGGGACTGGGCCGTGCGATTACCGAAGAATTCTGTAAAGAAGGGGGTAAGGTTTTATTTAGCGATTTATGCGATACCGGAAACGCTATTCAGGAAAGCGATGTTGAGAAAGGTTATGATACGGTTTTTTTAAGAGGCGATATGGGAGATGGGGATTTTTGTAAGACTTGTATAGCCAAGACGATGGACCGCTATGGAAGAATTGATTTTCTAGTCAACAATGCTTTTTCTTTTACCGCTGCAGGAATCCATGCCCAAACGGGGGATTGGATGCGAAGTTTTACCGTAGGTCCCTTGGGATATGCCCGAATGGTTCAGGAGGCATGGCCCTATATGAAGAAGGCAGGCGGTGGTGCCGTTGTCAATATTTCAAGTATTTCCGCGCATATTGCACAAAAAGACCGATGGACCTATAATGCCTCAAAAGGGGCGGTACACCAATTGACCAAATGTCAGGCTTTGGACCTGGCACCGGACCATATAAGGGTGAACAGTATCGATCCGGGATGGATATGGACCCAAGAAACGGATAAGGCCGCTAATCTCGATGGTGGAGGTCGCGAAAAATGGGATTCGATTTGGGGCCGTTTCCATATGTTGAGGCGGATGGGTCATGCAATTGAGGTCGCCAGACCAGTACTCTTCCTGTTGAGTGATGATGCATCTTTTATAACTGGTACCAATTTGGCCGTTGATGGCGGATACCTTGCAATGGGTCCGGAAGGCTTGGGCGAAAATACGGTCAATGCAGGATCACAATGATTAAAAGGGTCAACCTTACAATTATGAAGGAAAAACTTATTAAAGAAATCGAACAAATTCTTAAAACGGACCAAGTACTGGTCGGGGAAAAGGTCAAGGAAAGATATTGCCATATTTGGGAAATGGACAAGCCATTGTTGGCGAAAGCTGTCTTTTTTCCAAAAACGACCCAAGAGGTATCCGATATTTTGGCCATTTGCAATAAGCACCACCAACCTGTTGTTGTGCATGGAGGACTGACCAATTTGGTAGGAAGCACCGAAACCAATCCGGAGGAAGTGGTCATTTGCATGGAAAAAATGAATGCCATTGAAGAATTGGATGCATCTAGTCGCACCATTACCGTTCAGGCCGGGGTCATTTTGGAAAGTATACATCAAGCGGTAGAAGAAGAGGATTTACTCTTTCCCATGACTTTCGGTGCGAAGGGCTCTGCGCAAATTGGAGGTGTGATAGCCACAAACGCTGGCGGGCTCCGTGTTTTTAGATACGGAATGACAAGAAACTTGATTCTTGGCCTTGAGGCTGTCTTGGCAGATGGTACCGTCATTTCATCCATGAAGAAAATCATCAAGGATAATTCAGGGTATGACCTAAAACAATTATTCATCGGTTCGGAGGGAACCTTAGGTGTTATCACCAAGGCCGTTTTAAGATTACAGCAAAAACCAAAAAGCAGAAACAGTGCCTTTGTGGCCTTAAACGATTTTGATAGGGTCGTGGCATTCCTAAAATTTATGGATGCCGGTCTTGCCGGTACGCTCAGTGGCTATGAGTTGCTCTGGGAACAAAATTTTATAGCGATGACCTCACCGAATACGGACATTCCCAAACCTCTACCCGATGGCTACAAATACTATGTGCTTTTGGAAACTTTGGGGAGCGATTATGAAAAAGATCATAACAGGTTGGAGGAATTACTGGAAGAAGCCTTGACAGAAGGTATGGTCTTGGATGCGACCATTGCACAATCTGGGCAACATTTGGAGCTTTTCTGGAAAATAAGAGAAGATGTGGATGTTTTGGTATCCCAATGCAACAACGTGCAAAATTATGATGTTAGCCTTCCCTTGGGGGAGATAGGCAACTATGTAGACCATGTCTTTAAAGAGCTGGAACAAATGCCTGAAGTTGAAAATTATTTTGCCCATGGCCATGTAGCCGATGGCAATATCCATTTTCTTGTGGGTAAAAACAAATCAAGCCGGGAATTAAGTCATAGGGTCAACACGATTATATACGGTCCAATAGAGAATCTTGCAGGATCTGTATCCGCCGAACATGGTATCGGAATTGACAAAAAACCGTATCTGAACTTGTGTAGATCTTCGGAAGAATTATGTTTGATGGGAACCATAAAATACGCTCTGGACCCAAAGGGAATCCTAAATAGAAATAAGATTTTCGATTACTCAAAATAGTTCATACTCTTAATCCCTTCCATAAGCTGCAATATATCATTTATTGGGGTATTGGGGTAAGTTTAAGTCACCTTGTTCCCGTGGCGAAAAACCATTTCTAAATATCTTTTTGGATTAAAAATATCCATCAAATCCCTTGATGCAGAATCCCTATTTTTTTAACAAAAAAATTATCAATCTCCCATTTGAACAGTACAGTACAGGATGCCTTTTCAATATAGTCCTTTTAATATTGAGCCAAGAAAAGCAAAACTTTTTGTTAAAATCAGACGTAATAAACTACCTAACAAAATCAATTATGAAACACAGAAATTATGGAAATGTCCTGAAAAAGACATTATTTTTCTTCTGCGTATTGTTCACTTTTGGAACTTATGCGCAAGACAATGTTGTTACCGGTACGGTAACCGCAGAAGATGGAGAGCCTCTACCCGGGGTAAATATCGTACAAAGGGGAACTAACAATGGCGTGGTTGCCGATTTTGACGGAAATTATGAAATTACATTAAGGAGCGGATCACAAACATTGGTTTTCTCTTATGTAGGTTATAGTTCAAAGGAAGTTCCAGTTGCCGGGCAATCTGTTATTAGTGTGGTACTGATTGAAGATGCCCAAGCCCTTGATGAGGTAGTAGTTACTGGATACGGTACGCAAAGACGTTCCGATTTAACTGGATCTGTAGCCTCAGTAAAGGGGAATGACATTGCAGTTACCCCAGTACCAACATTTGATGTGGCTCTTCAAGGAAGAGCTGCCGGGGTAAGTGTAGTTAATACATCGAGTGAACCCGGAGGTGGTTCTACCATTAGAATACGTGGATCAAACTCCATAAGTGGGAATAACGAACCCTTGATTGTCTTGGATGGATATCCATTGCCTTCCGGCGGAGAAGCCAGTACTGCTGGTATTGGTGCCGTGAGAGTCGTACCATCAAACCCTTTAAATTTTTTAAACCCTAATGACATAGCATCAATTGATGTACTGAAAGATGCTGCCTCAACTGCGATTTATGGATCAAGAGGTGCTAATGGGGTAATTGTTATTACCACAAAAAAAGGAACATATGGTCAAAAAGCCAAAATAAACTTAACGGTTGAAACAGCTGGTGCCACCTCGTTTGAGTTCCCAGAGATGATGGACGGCCCCACATTTGCTGCATGGCGTTTGGAGACTGCTGACCAGCCGAATCCACGTTTTAACAATCCTGAAAGTCTTCCAACCACCGATTGGCTGGATAACATTTTACGTACGGGCTTTGTCCAAAGGTATCAATTGGATATTAATGGTGGATCAGAAAAAACGCGGTATTCAATTTCGGGTAACTATCAGGTAAATGAAGGAGTAGTAAAATTTACTGAGTTCGAAAGAGGTGTTGTCAGTTTGAAATTGGACACGAAGTTATCTGATCGACTGTCAGTTTCAACAACGATAAATCTATCACAATCTTTGAATAATAGAAACAATCAAGGAACTGGGGCAATCATTAATGGCGGTGGCGTTTGGAAAGCTTTAACCAACGATCCTAGTCGAACTCCAGAAGACACCGACTTTATTTTAAACGATCCTACCGAGTTTTATTTTATCGATCCCGTGGTCGATATTCGCGATACTAAAGATCAGACTGCAGATAAAAATGTTTTTGCAAATGTTTTTGCAAAGTATACCATACTTGATGGTTTAACCTTAAATGTAAGGGCCGGTGTTAATTCAAAAAATAGCAGAAGAGAGGTATATTATAAGAAAACCACTTCTATTGGCGCCAGAGACAATGGAAGGGCAGTGTATAACACCTTCGAGTTTGACGACCAACTCCTAGAGTCTTATTTGGCCTATGATAAGACATTTGGTGCTGCACATAACCTTAATTTAGTTGGTGGATATTCATCTCAGGCCAATACTACACGCGGAGTAAACAATACAGTGATTAACTTTCCTGCAGACGCTTTAGGTTCAAATAATATAGGATTAGGGCTTACCCCAAGCATTCCGCAGAGTAGTAGAATTGAAAGATCATTGCTCTCCTATTATTTCAGGGCTAATTATGATTTTAACAAGAAATATTTTGTTTCCCTTACAATGAGAGCAGATGGCTCAAGTGTTTTTGCCGAAAATGAAAAGTGGGGGTACTTCCCGTCAGCAGGGGTTGGTTGGACCGTTTCTGAAGAATCGTTCCTAAAAGACAGTAAAACTATTTCAAACCTTAAATTTAGAGCTAGTTACGGTATAACCGGTTCACAATCTATCGCGCCCCTTCAATCACTTACTTTGCTGGGAGTACAAAATGCGAATTTTAACGACGCCTTAGCCGCTGGTCTATCTCCGGTACAATTAGGTAATCAAAATTTAAAGTGGGAGGAAACAACGCAGATTAATGCGGGACTTGATTTCGGGTTATTTAACGAGAGAGTGTTTGGAAGTATAGACTACTATGTTAAAACTACTGATAACTTACTTCAGAATTTTCCAATTCCAACTTCCTCGGGGCTATCTTCCTTAGTTGTAAATGCTGGCTCTATAGAAAATAGTGGGGTAGAAATTACTTTAGGTGCTGATATTGTAAATAGCACCAATTTTAATTGGAACACCAACATAAATTGGAGTGCTAATAAATCATTGGTGAAGAGTTTAGGAGAGGGAGGCAGCGATATATTTGGTCCAAATATATCTGCTAATATTGTCGCTTTCCCGTCAAATGTCTTAAGAGAGGGCGAGGAGTTCGGACTTTTTTGGGGTCAGGAAGCTATCGGATTATATCCACTGGGAGACGATCAAGAAGGAGAACTTCAGCTAGCAGATCTTAATGGTGACGGTGTGATTAGTGCAAATGATAACACTATTATTGGAAATCCAAATCCGGATTTTATCTTCGGTTGGAACAATAGCTTTACCTATAAAAATTTAACGTTGAGTGCCTTTTTTCAAGGTTCCATTGGTAATGATATCATGAATGTTGATCGTATTTTTATTTCTGGTGGTATCCAAGGAAATTCCGCTAACCATACGCAAGAATACTACGAAAGAAGATGGACACCGCAAAATCCTCATAATGATGTAAGATTTCCTGCGGGAAGGGGCGGTAATCCCGATACTAGTTTAATCGAAGACGGCTCGTATGTAAGACTAAAGAATATAAGTCTTTCATATAATTTTTCTCCAGAAATTTTTAACGGTTTTTTGAGTTCCGCCAGATTATATGTAACAGGTACCAACCTTCTCACCTTTACCAATTATTCAGGTGTTGATCCAGAAGTAAATGTCTTTGGCGGTAACAATATTAATAGAGGAGTTGATTTCTCTGCCTATCCTAAAAGCAAACAACTCCTACTAGGACTAAACATAGGCTTTTAAAAAACCTTTAAAATAAACAAAATGAAAAAAATAAAAAAAACAAAATATTTACTACTGTTCTTGGTTATATTTTCCTGCGCAGACCCTAGTCTGGATGAGCAAGTCTTTTCAAATCTAAGTCCATCTAATTTCTATAATAATGCGGCGGATGGTGATGCTGCGGTAACGGCAATTTACAACGCACTTAACAGAACTATAAGTTTGTGGGATTTCGGATTGTCATCGACTGTTGGGGCGTCACATCCCTATTTCACAAGTAGAGTAGGCTGGAGAATTGAATGGGCCGACTATACCACCTCTAGTGGTAATGGTCTAAGCTTACCACGTAGTTGGAATCCTTTATATCAGGGCATATTTAGGGCTAATGTTGCAATTTCGGAATTAAGTACAAGAACATTTGAAGGTGACGAGGAAAATACAAGGATTCAGCTTATCGCTGAAGCACAATGGCTAAGAGCGTGGTGCTATTTTCACCTAACACAATTGTTTGGAAATGTTCCCATGCCGTTGGAGGCTGCCGTATCCGTGGAAACTGCCAAATTGGCTGCAACACCACGCGAAGCAATATACGCGCAAATAATTGCCGATTTAGAAGCCGCAGAAGCGAATTTGCCAATAATTAGAACCGTTCCTAACGAAATAGGCAGGCCTAATGTTGGAACGGCAAAGTTTTTACTGGCAAAGGTTTACCTTACCATGGCAGGTGCCCAAGTAAATGATGCCAGTAAGATGGCCTTGGCGCATTCCAAAATCAAAGAAGTTATAGATAATGCAAGTACATATGGTTATGAGCTGCTTCCAAGTTATGCAGATGCAATCTATATTGATAACAATAGTGAGAGGGTTTGGGGCATTCAGCAAACCCAGGCCGTTGAAGGGCAGGGTACCGCAGGTACTTTTGTCTGGGCTGGTATAGGTTCGCCCAATGGAGGTGTGCCAAGAGGACAAGGTCACGGGGGTTGGACGCAGGAATTTTATGATTTATATGAAGATACTGATACACGAAGAGATGTAACCATGCAATATTCTTATATTCATTCTACTACTGGCGAGGAAACGTTCTTCTCAGGTGAGCCAGTAGAAAATTATGGGGGTGATCCTTATCAGGCAACTTGGGGCATTCCAAATAATAAATATAGAGATTCGGATCAAGGTTGTTGTGATGGTGACCCGGATATTGTCTATTATCGTTATTCTGATGCATTATTGATGTATGCCGAAGCCGAGAATAGTCTTAATGGACCAACGGCAACAGCTTATGAATACATTAATATGGTTAGAGCAAGAGCTGGTGCAAGCCAACTTATCCCTGGAAGTCACACTCAAGAAGAATTTGCGGAGTTGATGTTTACTGAAAGACTTTTAGAATTTACTTTTGAGATGCAGGAGCTATATGACGTTCGTAGGTTAGGCAAGGTACAAGAAGTTATTGAAAAGGCGCCATTACCAGTTGCCAATGGAACTGTCTATAGGCCGGATTTTGAGGTTTGGCCAATTCCGAATACTGAAATTAATGCCAACCCCAATTTAGAGCAAAATCCGGGGTGGTAATTTTTAAAATTGATTTTGTACAATCTTGTTTCATAAGAGGCTACCTTTAATATGCGTAGCCTCTTTGGGTTTAGAATTCTAAAAAAAAAATTATGAAGATACGTTTCTGTATACTGGTCTTAATCCTCTGTTGTGTGCCGGTCGCATGGGGGCAAAAATCGGTTTCCCCATCACTTACTATAGAACGGCCAAGGTTAGAGTACCTTGAAAATCCTATGGGAATAACCGTGCAGCGACCAAGGTTTAGCTGGATACTAAAAGGGGAAGGTAGAAAACGCTTGCAGACTGCCTACCAAATACTGGTTTCCTCATCCGACGAAAAATTGGGACAACACCAGGGAGATATTTGGGACAGCGGAAAGGTAGCATCGAATGCTACCAACCAAATCGAATATGACGGAAACCACCTTGCTTCTAAAGCAAATTATTTTTGGAAAGTAAAGGTTTGGGACGAAAAAGGCCAAGAATCGGAATGGAGCACACCCGCTAGTTTTTCCATGGGCCTTCTGAATTTTTCCGATTGGAAAGGCTTGTTTATCAGTCATGGTGTTGGATACGACAAAACGGATAAATACGACAGCCTCTATCTACCACCTGCCAGATATTTACGTAAGTCTTTTACTGCCAATAAGAAAGTAAAAAGAGCAACAGCTTATGCCACTGCCTTGGGTCTATATGAACTTAAAATTAATGGACAAAAAATTGGGGATGCCAACTTCCTACCGGGATGGACTGATTACAACAAAAGACTCTATTACCAAACCTTTGATATTACGGATAGAATACGGCAGGGAGAAAATGTCATAGGGGCGGTCATAGCTGATGGCTGGTACGCCGGATATATTGGTTATGCCCTATTGGTTCGCTTGGACAAAGTCCGGGAATTTTATGGGGTCAATCCTTCGTTTATGGGGCAGATACAAATTGAATACGAGGATGGTACTGTTGAGACTATCGCCTCAGATACTTCCTGGAAATCAAACCAAGGCCCTATTCGCGAGGCAGATATTTTAATGGGGGAAACGTATGACGCTAGATTAGAGCAAGTAGGTTGGGATGCGCCGGGTTATGATGACAGTAATTGGAAAGTGCCCAAAGTTTATACGTATCCCGAGGGAAAACTTGAAGCGCATCCAGGAACTTTGGTGAGAAACAGGGAACGTCTTACCCCTATTGAGATAACCGAGCCCAGCCCTGGAACCTACGTTTTTAACCTTGGGAAGAATTTTGCAGGTATGGCAGAGCTTAAAGTTCAGGGACCCAAAGGGACCAGGGTTCAGCTTCGTTTTGGAGAAATACTTAAGAGCGATGGTAACATACAGACCGAAAATTTACGTCTGGCCCGAGCTACCGATACCTATATTTTAAAGGGCGAAGGTGCGGAAACATGGCAACCAAAATTTACGTATCACGGCTTTCAGTATGTAGAAGTTACCAGTTATCCGGGACGACCTACAATAGATGCCATTACCGGAATTGTTTTAAGTTCCATTGAGACCGATGCGAGTACGTTCAATTCTTCCAATGCTATGAACAATACACTTTTTGAAAATATAAAAACGACGCAAAGCGCTAACTTTTTTGAATTGCCTACCGATTGTCCACAAAGGGACGAACGCTTAGGTTGGACAGGCGATGCCCAGACCTATATGCGGTCGGCCACCTATAATGCGTATGTGGCCGCTTTTATGACCAAGTTTTTGGTAGATCTCGATGATGCCCAAAGATGGTACGGTGCCTATCCGAATTTTGCACCATTTCCATATTCAAGGCCCAACCAATATGCACCCGCATGGATGGATGCGGGCATCATAATTCCCTATAACATGTACAAAGTCTATAACGACACCCGTATTCTGGAATATATGTATGAAGGGATGGAAAGATTCATGCGCTTTCAAGAAGATGCCAGTACCGATTTTATTCGTCCGGGAGGCGGCAACAATTGGGGAGATTGGCTAGCGGTAAACGAGGAGACTAGTCATGATTATATCGGAGCCTCATTTTACGGGTATGATGCCAAGCTCATGGCCGAGATGGCGGAGGCCTTGAATAAAAAAGAAGATGCTGATAAGTACGGGGAGCTCTTTAAGAACATCAAAAAAGCATTTGCCGAAAAATATATTCTTGAAAATGGGCATACTTCGGAGGATACCCAAACTACCTATGCCCTGGCTTTATATTTTGATTTGTATCCTAAAGCTTTAGCAAAGAAAGGAGCTGCTCGATTGGCTGAAAAAATAGAAAAGAACGGCTTTAAATTTTCAACGGGCTTCCTGGGCACCAAACACGTTATGCTGGCCTTATCAAAATGCGGATATGATGATTTGGCCTATAAATTGTTCAAACAGACCGAATACCCCAGTTGGGGATATTCCGTAGAGAATGGAAGTACGTCTATTTGGGAACGCTGGAACAGTTATACCAAGGATGATGCAGAAAATTCGGATCTGAACGCAAAAATGAATTCCTTTAGTCATTATGCCTTTGGCTCGGTAGCGGAATGGATGTTTCAACATGCCGCAGGAATTGACTTGATAGATCCAGGATATCGGAATATCCTCATAAAACCTGCGATAAGCAAAGAAATGGATTTTATACGGGCAAGTTATAAAAGCATCAATGGGACAATTTCCTCAGCTTGGAACTGGAAGGGAAATAAAGTGGTTATGAATATTGAGATTCCAGTAAATACTACGGCAAAAGTCAGCATCCCCACGGCCCATATTTCGGATATCAAAGAGAGTAACAGGCGATTGGACAAAATACCTGAAATCAAGGTTTTGGAATCCAGTGAAAAGGAAACCATTTTAGAAATAGGGTCTGGAAATTATTCCTTTAGCGCAAAAGTTCAGAAGTGAAAATAGTATGTGTCACGGCTAATAACCCGTAATCTCTTTTAGCTTCTTGAAAAACGCCTTCTTTCTTGATGAGTTGATGCTCCAATCTACAGGTACACTTTGAAAACCGTCTTCGAATTTCTCTCCATTCATACGGTAGTCAAAATAGCCCCAAGAAGCATAAGATTCTATCGCGGCCTTGAAATTGTAATTTTCCGCGTCAAAATCAAAATGGTCATCTTCATTGAACAGAATCGGTTGGTTTGCAAACCCTTTTACATTCTTTGTTCTTCTGACCATTTCGGTAATGCCAGATGGCTCATGAACGCCATTGCCATGAATCAAAATATAGTCTGAAACCTGTAGTACATTTTCTTGGGGGATAACTCCACCACCATAACTTGTGGTCACCAAAAGTTTTTCGTTGCTCATTTTCTTTACCCTTTGAATCAATTCATGTACACGAGGCTGGGTAAGAATGGTATGGTCATAAGGCCCATTACATTCATTGTTAATTTCAATTAAAATGTTTTGATAACCTTGTTCAAGGATCCAATGGGTAATGTTGTCCGATGCATTGAGAACAGCCTGCTCATTTTCTAAATATTGATCCTGACCAAAATAAAAATACCCTAGGATGACCACCATACCCAACTCATCTGCCTTATCCAAAATACGCACCAACCGTTTTATATAGGCGGGGCGGAGATTTCCTTTGCCATCAAAGGTTGAGTTGACCCAATTCTTGTTCCCATATCCCAAGGGACTTCCACCCTGAAGATTCAATGAAAATGCCAAAAGGCCATGTTGGTACCAATCTTCCATAGCCGCAACAAACTCATTGGTATTCCGATCCGCATCCCATTTTTGGGTGTCGGGATAGTCGAAATTTCCAACCGTATCAGGATTCAGATCATCAAATATACCTTGGACCATTCTTGAGTTCATGAGCAGGCCCTCGATTTTGTTGTCCTTCCAAAACCGTCCTTTATAGGTCAATTCTCCATTAATATAGAATTGATTTTCCTGTATTGAAATATTGGTTTTTTGATGTGATTGTGAATAAAGGGATAGGCAACTAAGGGATATAATTAATACCAAGGTTTTGATTAATACTTTTGTTATTGTCATCTTTCTTCATTTTAACGTAAGGCAAGTAATCAGAAATAACGGTAACCTATGTCCTGTACTATGCTGTTCAATAATTGAAATTAAGTCTAAGAGACTGTTTTGAAATATATATCTATATCTTTAGTTTTATGTGCTGTGAAATTCAGCTGTCCTATTTTACTTGTGCTCAGAGGCCTGATACGATAAATGCCCCGTGGAGCCTTTGCCCAATATTGGATGCCATAGTTGCGGTATTTGGTCTCGGTGTTGCTGAACAACGGCCTCATATTTTGCATTCCCGACTTGATTATACCATTCATTCGGGTCGCTTTTGTGATCATAGAACTCTTCGGATCCGTCCCTGTACTGAATAAAGCGATAATCTTCCGATACGATGGCATAGTTGCCCGGGCCAAAACTGGTTCTGGCATAATGGGGCCATTCAACCTCTGTATTTTGTAGTAAGGGAACCAACGAATTCCCTTCGTGTTTGGAATCATGTTCAAGGCCACTTAACTCAAGTAAGGTAGGGTAAATATCCAGCAATTGAACAGGCTTGTTACATACTTTTCCCTCTGGAATACCTGGCCCCATAATAATCATAGGCACCCGGGAGCCATCTTCCCATAAGCTGCGTTTGGCATGGCGTTCCTTTTCGCCGATATGGAACCCGTGATCACTGAACAATACAACATAGGTGTTGTCGCCATAATCCCCATTATCCAGTGCATTGATTACCCTGCCTACTTGTTCGTCCACAAAACTGACACAGGCCAAATAGGATTGTACCAAGGGTTTCCATTCATCATTTTCCAGTACCCAGTCGTGGGTAGGGGATACATGCTTTTCGCGTGTGATGGAGATTCCATAAGACGAAATGTCCTCTAGATCTCTAGCTATGGTTTTTGGTAGCTCAAGCGATTCCAATGGATACAGGTCAAACCACTTTTGAGGAGCAAATTGGGGTACATGGGGACGGTAGAACCCCACCCCCATCCAAAAGGGCTGGTCTTGTTTTTCTGCCAAATGTTCTTCCGCCCAACTTGCAATTTGATAATCGGGCATCTGCTCATCCCGTTCCGGATATACGCCCCAGTCCCATAGGGGGTGGCCGGGATACGTACTTATTTTCTCTTTGGGCATAGGGCCAAACCCTCCAAATTGACCTGCGTAATTGGGAATATGCGTTTCATTGATTCCTTTTCCATTGTGGAATAGCTTTCCTGCGGCAAAGACATCATACCCTTCTTGTTGAAACCGCTTCGGCATTACGACATTTTTGCTTGCTATAGGGGATTCCGTAATATCTGGATTCAAAAAATAGATACCTGTGGTACTTGGATATAAGGAAGTCATTATACTGGCCCGGGATGGATTGCAGACAGGTGCCTGGCAATGCGCATTACTAAAAAGAACACCACGTCTTGCCAGCCTGTCCATATGGGGTGTTTTAGCCTGTGGATGCCCCCCTAATATCCCGATCCAATCGTTAAGGTCGTCTACTGCTATGAGCAAAATATTTGGCCTTTCAGGCTCATTCAACTTTTCCGTTTTCCTGTTTTGATGGCAAGCGCCCAACAAGAACAAAAAGGCAATAATTGGCGTAACTGATATTATTTCCCTCATTATGGAATTCTATGGACGTAATATTACTATTTTAATACTTAGGTTTATTATTACTTTCCTAAACTAAAAAAACCTTTGGGAACAAGTATCCTGCACCATACTGTCTTAAACAGCGAATAAAAAAATAGACATATGAACACTGTTCGGCAGCACGGTACAGGATACTTTTATAGCTAAACTCTACTAATATTATAAAATCATTAAATTCAATAGTAGCAGAATAGCAAGAAATCAAACTATTTCTATGGTTGTAACGGATATAACCTATTTAGCAAAATCTTTTTTTTGAGCACAAAACTTATGGACCTATGAAAAACCAAAATACTGGATTGACTTACCCCTTAGCCCTGCTACTGGTACTAATTACACTTTTAAATCATAGGGTTGCAGCTCAGGGAAATTCAGAAAAACCCAATATCATTTTTATTCTTACCGATGATCAACGGTTCGATGCCTTGGGGTACGCCGGCAACAGTCTTATCCATACCCCTGAAATGGACAAGTTGGCAATGACAGGTACTTACTTTGAAAATGCCATGGTAACTACGCCCATTTGCGCTGCGAGTAGGGCGAGCATTCTTACCGGGCTATACGAACGTACCCACAGTTATAACTTTCAAACAGGAGATATTCGCGACTCGTACATGACGGATTCATACCCAACTATTTTGAAAAATAACGGATATCGCACTGCATTTTTCGGCAAATATGGGGTTCGATATGATGAGTTGGATAAGCAATTCGATGAATATGAATCCTATGATCGAAATGGTAAATTCCCCGACAGAAGAGGGTATTATTTTAAAACGTTAGAAAAAGACACCGTGCATTTGACCCGGTATACGGGCCAGAAGGCTATTGATTTCATTAATGAAAGTGATGGCTCAAAACCCTTTTGCCTATCCCTAAGTTTTAGTGCTCCCCATGCCCATGACAATGCTGAAGATCAATATTTCTGGCAGCAGGAATCCGATAAATTATTAGCGAACATGAGCATGCCGGGTCCAGCGTTAGGCGATGATAAATACTTTGATGCCCAACCCAAATTTGTACAGGATGGTTTTAATCGCCTGCGATGGTATTGGCGTTACGATACTCCTGAAAAATATCAACATAGCGTTAAAGGTTACTATCGCATGATTTCCGGAATTGATAGGGAAATCACAAAGATTCGCGAGCAACTAAAGAAAAAAGGGCTCGATAAGAATACCGTGATTATTCTTATGGGAGATAATGGCTATTTTTTGGGAGAACGACAATTGGCCGGAAAGTGGTTATTATATGATAATTCTGTTCGAGTGCCTTTGATCGTTTATGACCCACGGGTAAAGAAACATCATGATAGTCATGCACTGGCACTCAACATAGATGTACCCTCCACGATATTGGATCTCGCTGGTCTCGAACAACCAAAGACTTGGCAAGGTAAAAGTCTTATTCCTATGGTAACCGGAAAGGCCAAGAATTTCAAAAGAGACACCGTCTTGATAGAACACATCTGGGAGTTCGAGAATATTCCCCCAAGTGAAGGTCTTAGAACAAAAGATTGGAAATACTTTAGATATGTAAACGACAAATCTTTCGAGGAACTCTATAATCTAAAGAAAGACCCGAAGGAAATAAACAATTTGGCTAAAAACCCAAAATATGCAAAGAAGCTTCGAACTTTCCGAAGTAAAACAGATAGACTAATAGATGAAAAAAGTGACCACTTTTCGGACGGGCCATCAGATTTAATAGTTGAATTTATACGAAATCCCGAAGGTGTAACTATTATTGATTCAAAACCCGAATATGGTTGGGTAGTGCCAGAAGGTGCAGTTTCACAATCAGCTTATCAAGTTCTTGTAGCTTCATCCCAGGAAAAAATAGAAAATAATATAGGGGATATTTGGGATAGTGAACAGATACGGACAAACGCATCTTCTGAAATTGAACATGCAGGGGCGGAATTGGTAAACGGTAAAACCTACTTTTGGAAAGTTCGCATTTGGGATCAAGACAATCGACTATCTCGCTACTCGGAAAGTCAATCATTTAATATGGGAAGGCCCAAAGCGACCATCACAACTGCGAATAGTTTTCAGGTAGACGAAATTAAGCCCTCGGTTTTTGAAAAAAGAGAAGCAACTTATTTTATTGATTTCGGCAAAGCCGCCTTTGCAACTATCAATTTTACATACAACGCCAAAACAAACCATACCCTCACATTTCGAATTGGAGAACAATTGGATGGTCAAAGTATTAATAGAAAACCGGCCGAAAAAAGCCACATACGCTATCAAGAAATTGAAGTGCCTGTAAAAGCTGGCCAAATTGAATATCAACTTCCCGTAAAGGCGGATAAAAGAAATACCTTGCCAGGTAAGGCATTGCCCCTACCAGAAGGCTTCCCGGTCCTGATGCCTTTTAGATATGCCGAAGTTGAAGGAGCGCAAGAAACCTTGACCTCCGAAGATTTTACGCAATTGGCATACCACAGCTATTGGGAAGACGATACCAGTAGTTTTGAAAGCTCTGATGACATCTTGAACCAGGTTTGGGAGTTATGTAAATACTCCATAAAGGCAACTACCTTCAATGGATTATATGTGGATGGTGATCGAGAACGTATTCCCTATGAGGCCGATGCATATTTGAATCAGCTAAGTCATTATACCACCGATCGTGAATATGCCATTGCAAGGCAGACCATTGAATACTTCATGGAAAACCCGACCTGGCCCACTGAATGGCAACAGCATGTGGCACTAATGTTTCATGCCGACTATATGTACACGGGGAATACAGAGCTAATCGAAAAATATTATGAGCAACTGAAGTACAAGACCTTGTATGAATTGGCCCGTGAAGATGGTTTAATTACCTCCACTAAAATGACACCAGAGTTAATGGCAAACCTAGGATTTCCCAAAACGATGAAAGAGACCTTTCGCGATATCGTCGATTGGCCCTCAGCAGGTTGGGGCGGTGATCCATCGAATAAAGGAGAACGTGATGGCTATGTGTTCAAAGATTACAATACGGTCGTCAATGCATTTTACTGCCAAAACATGATGATCATGGCGGAGTTTGCCAAGGCCCTAGGTAAAACTGAGGAAGCTATGGCATATGAACTAAGAGCGTTGAAGGCGAAGAAAGCATTTAATGAAAAGATGTTCGATGCTAAAAGAGGAGTCTATGTAGATGGTATTGGAACTGACCATGCTTCATTACATGCCAACATGTTGCCTTTGGCTTTCAACATGGTACCGGATGAGCATCTGGCATCGGTGGTCGAATTCGTAAAATCAAGGGGTATGGCCTGCAGTGTGTATGGATCTCAATATTTAATGGATGGTCTTTACAACGCCGGAGAGGAAGATTATGCCCTGAAACTGTTAACCGATACAAGTGACAGAAGTTGGTATAACATGATTCGGATTGGTTCTACGATTACCTTGGAAGCATGGGATCTGAAGTATAAGAATAATCTGGATTGGAACCACGCCTGGGGAGCGGTACCGGCCAATATTATTCCACGCGGACTTTGGGGCATTCGACCAAAAACCCCTGGTTTTGGTATGGCTACCATTAAACCACAAATGGGCGATTTGAAAAATAGCACTATTGAAGTCCCTACTATTAAAGGCACCATAAAGGCAGACTACACCTATAAAAACCCAAGATTACAAGTATACACCATAGAAATTCCTGCAAATATGGTGGCGGAATTTGAACTTGATACTTCCACTGGTAGCGTAATCAAGTTGAATGGCCAAAAAATAAATACCGCTTTTGGCACTATCAGATTACCTCCTGGAATACATAAAATTGACCTGGTAGTAAATTCTTTTTGAGTTTTATGGATAGTATGCAAATTAGCCGATATTGATTTCAATAAAAGCAGGTGAGTACAGGATGCATGCCCTCTAAAAAAGTTGTAAACTTGATTACAATATCAAGTATCTATTGTTAAGTTAGTTTAGAAGGGATAAATAACTAGTTATTTATCCCTTTTTCAATTCTAATATAAAATGAGAGGTAGTGTTTTGACTTAATGCCGTTTTGTATATCCTTCAAGAACAAAGAATAAAAAATTAATTTATGGCAGCGCGAAAGGTGTATAAAAATAGTGCTCCTCTACAGAATATGAAAATTGAATGGGAGTATTAAAATACCATTCAAAGGCTCTTTAGCCGAATATTTCTGTATTCGACCTTCATAGGAGGGCCGACATGAACTTGTACACCCAAATATCCAGATAGCGTTCTATTGATGGTATCATTATCAGTTACGTCGCTCATCAAAATGCCGTTAACATAGTGTTGTAGACGATTACCCTTGATTACTAAATGAACCTCGTTCCAATCTTCGCTCTTGATTTTTGTTTTAAGAGAGTCCGATGTGCCAAACGAACCGACAACTTCTCTACTCTGCCAGCAATTCTTTTCAACATTGGCTCTTAAGGAACCAGGTAGGTCTGGATTATGTTGGGTATTTATGTTTACTTTCTCTCCCCGATAAGCTAAAGTCGTTCTTTTCTTTTCTTCGTAATTTTGTCCGGTATACCTAATTTTACCATCTATATCAGCCTGATACCCTCGTAAGGCGAAAGGAATGGTGTCGATGGGCTCGCTACGGTAGTTGATACCGCTATTACCGGATTCGGCAATTCTGAATTCCAGTTTTAGTTCAAAATCATCGGGTTGGCCACCCTGCCAGATAATAAAGGTATTGTTTTTAAGCAAGGTTTCGGGAGTTACCTCACCCACCAGATTACCGTTTTCAACTCGCCAATAGGTAGGGTCTCCCTCCCAACTATTCAAGGTCTTGCCATCGAATATCTTCACGAAGCCATCATTTTTATCTAAAATTTCTGTCGATTTTTCTTCAGAGGGTTGTGTCTTCTTTTCTTTGCACGATAGGAAGCCGTAGCACAACGCGATGCAGGCCAAACCTTTCCAGATTCCACTTTTCGCTCTTAGAGCTCTCTTGTTCATAAACTTTCCTTTAAAATTGCGACGCTTTTAATTACGATTTTACTAAAACTACAATGCCTAACTAGGTTCGGATGAAAATGAGAGCGTATTTTAAGCTCAATTAAATATAATGTTTTCAGCATTGCCTCCAGAAACCAGATATGCCAATAAATCCTTAAGTTCCTCGGCATTTAGTCTGTTTATGGTGCCGGGAGGCATTAAGGAAACTGTTGAAAGTTTTTTATCGACCACCTCATTTTTCGGAATCTTACGGGTTACTTCCGGGGCATATGGGTTTTGGGAAATAGTATAACTTTCTTGGTCTTCATCTGCCAATCGGCCCACAATGGATTGTCCATTTTTAAGAGAAAATACCGTGGAATTATATTGATCCGAAATTACGGCATTGGGATTTATAATAGCCTTCAAAATGTCTTCGGGTGAAAAACGGGTTCCTAGTTGTGTCAAATCAGGACCGAGATTTTGTCCTTCAGCACCCATAGCATGACAGGTAATACAGCTGGTAGCCGCGAACATATTTTTTCCTTGTTCAAAATTTCTATTTTGCAAACCATCGGCCAATAATGGTTTTATATCCGCTTCTACCCAATTTTTTCTGGGACCTTTGGGTTGTACGATGGCATTTGCCAAATCGTTGCCTGAACTATTCAAAAGTGAATCGCCGGACATCTGATTATAGAACTCCATTTTAGCTTTGGGCACATGTGATAAGGCTGTTTTTCTTGCCTTGTCGATAAAACCGATATAACTTCTTCCTGCCTTGTATGAGAATGCTCTGTAAAACCAGTTGAAATAACGTTCTCGAAGTTCTGGCGTCCATCCTTGGGTAACATCGCTCAAAACAGAACCATAATACGTATGCTGTGCAGGAGGCATATTTTTTAAGGTTTCGGCAATGGCCATTCCGTATTGAGGATTCCTTAAAATCAAATCCGAAGAGTTTGTGGCAGCATTTGCCATTACATCAGCGTTCTCGCCCTGTTGTGATTCCAATAATACCAGTGTTTTTGAAACGACCTCAGGGTCGTCAAGATAGGCAAGCGTCTTTCCTAACAACTGATTGAGCACATCGGTATCCGCTGGGTATTGGGGCGATAAATAAGCAATTATCTTGTTTTTCAAAGCAGTACTGGGCTTGCCCAAACGTGACAAGGTCAATTCGATCGCTCGGACAAATTCTACCTTGGTATGGGGAGAAAGTTCGGTATAATCAACTTGTAATATTTTATCAAAAATTTGATTGCGTTGTGATTTGCCGGTGTGTCTGGACAACGCAACGGTTCCTTGAATAAGGGCAACCGGATCTTTTTCTTGAAGCACCCGTTCTTGCCATTGTGATACAGGTTGATGTTCGATAGCAATACGTGCAGCATAGCGAATAAAACGATCTTCATGGCTTAAATAGGGCCAAGCAAAATCCACAGCACCCTCTTTTGGCCCCACATGATAGGCCTCGAGCTGTTTACGTATTTTGTTTTCTTCCGTTTCAGTAGATGTATCTTTATGGGCTAAAGCTTTCTGGGCTCCCTCAACCGTTTCATCATAGTATACGCGGTACAGATCGGAATCCAACCTTCTACCGCCGGTCATGAAGTACAAGGCACCGTCCGGGCCTATAACACCATCGGTCAATGGAAGCGGTAATCCTGAAAGAAATTCTTCCCTTTGACCTGTGTAGGTTGCTCCCTGGTTGGTAAGCTCAATGGCATAAATAATACCGAAACTCCAATCAAAGGCAAACAAACTTCGACGGTATTTTTTTGGAAATTTTGCATCTTTTCCGTGGGAAACGTTAGTCGGAGATCCCTGCCCGATATTCAATACGGGCGGCAAATTATCCGGATAAGCGGAGGACCATTTTCCATTACCAGTACGCCATCCAAATTCACTACCGCTAGTTACATGGCAGATACGTGTTGGTCTATACCAGGGCATGCCCAGATCCCATTCCATATCGGAATCATAGGTGAACAAATCCCCATTTTCATTAAATGCAATATCAAATGGATTTCTGAACCCTGCACTAACCAGTTCCAAGTGCTTCCCCTCGGGATCGATCTTGGCGATCCAACCTCCCGGGGCACCTCGACTGTTGGCGTGCCCACGAGGGTCTTTGATTTGAGGAAGAAGATTATCATCTTTCCAGATGTTGGGCAAACGATACCCATCCATTTCGGGCACATCCGTATGGTTGCCGGCTATGACATATAATGACTCACCATCTGGACTCAGCACTATACTATGCGGACCATGCTCGCCAGCTCCTTCTAACGCCTTTAAAAGCGTAATCTGGTCATACTGGTCATCACCGTCCGTATCTTGGAGACGATAAAGTCCACTTGTCTTTTCAAACTCATCATTACCACGGTGATTGACCATAACGTACAGACTGTTGAAGGCATACAACAAGCCTTGGGCATAGCCCATTTGAATTATGGAATCTGGAACTTCTTTAGAGGTTTGAATCCTCAGTTTTTCAATCTTTGGCCTAAGGTCATCGGAACCAACAGGTGGCAGTTTCATTCGATATAAAGCTCCATATTGATCGGAGGTAATCAGCCTTTCTTTGTTGTCGAAGGTCATGGCGACCCAAGAGCCTTGCTCATTATCCGATGGACTGTAAAGATGCTCAGCTTTAAAACCTGGCTGCAATTTTAGCTTAGCCAGCTTTGCATTCGTTGGCTGCGCATTGGTAATTTCCGTATCCTTTTCCTTTCCACAAGAAATGGTCAGCACTAGGCTGACCATTGTCAAAAACAATTTATTCATAAGCCAATTCTCATTATATTCAAAACATTCGATGTTCTTTGCGGTATTAGAAATTAGGGTTCAGTTCAGACTCGGAAGATGGCAGTGCATAAAGCTCTCTTATATTGGTAAAAGCATTTCCTGCAGCGGGTACACCCTCTGGTAAATAGTAATCGTTAGGGTTGGCAATGACTCTATTTCCAAATTCTGTCATTACGGAAATGGCTTGTCCGGTTCTTAGCAAATCAAACCAGCGTTTATTTTCAAAGGCCAATTCTACACGACGCTCCCTGAAAATGGCATCGCCCAAATCACCGGTATGGCCGCCCAGACCGGCACGTGTGCGTACCTGATTCAAAAAGGTGATGGCCTCACCGTCCTTACCCTGCGCTTCCAAGGCTTCGGCCAAGAACAAGAGGACTTCGGCATAGCGATAAACTGGAAAGTTCATACCATGGTTGTTGTGCTGGGCATGGGGTTCTACATATTTTTTAATTATAGGATAAATACCGTCGTTCCAAAAACTTTCCCTGGTCTCAATATACATAATCGAGCCATCTTCCCGTAAATCGCCATCTTCATAGGCGGCGATGATATCAGGGGTGGGAATATTGTTTCCTTGTCCGTTTATGGGTTGTGCATCTGCCGTACCGAATAATAATGCAACCTCGTCCGCCTCAATAGGTCTAGGCAGAAACTGATACATAAAGCTACCTTGAAGTCCGTCAGCACCTTCTTGATATTGTACTTCAAAAACCGATTCCATATTGTTTTTATTACTACTATTTCCCGAGAAGGCATCTTCGTAATTCGGCATTAGCATATACTCTCCGCTGTTGACGACTGCCTTTAACAGTGTTTCCGCAGCAGCCCATTCTTGTAGTACAATATGCACATTAGCTAGAAGCGTTTGCGCTGCACCTGAAGTAACTCGACCGGGTTCTTGTTCAGATTTTAGGGGAAGTAAAGGAATGGCCGCTTGCGCATCCGAAACAATTTGAGTGTATAAGACATCCGATGAAGATAGTGGCAAAGCAGCACCTTCTCGATCGAGAACAGGTTCTAAGTGCATGGGTACCGACCCGAAGAACTGTACCAAATCAAAATAGGCAAAGGCCCTTAAAAATAGTGCCTGCCCCTTAATGTTAGCTTTGGCAGTTTCATCGAATTCAGCCTCGTCAATGGTGAATAAAACCTGGTTGGCACGAGAAATGACCCTGTACAAGTCACGGTATAGCTCCTGTACATTGCCATTTGGCGTAATGCCGCCTTCGGTAATCATCGAGTGATCGGCGATATCTTGGTTGTTTTCTGTTGCTCCAAAAGCTGTATTTCGTGCGAAGTAGGTATTGTCAGAACTCATTTCGGCCATAAAGGGTTTTTCTTGGTCGTACAAGTTCCGTAAGGGAGCATAGGTTCCGTTTATCGCCTGTGTAAAATCTTCCTCTGTTTGGAAGAATGTGGGTACACTCAACGAGTCTTCTGGAAATATCGTCAGTTCGTCTTCACAGCTCGTTGCTATGAAACCGATAAGACCAAGTAGTATGATTATTTTTTTCATTTTTCAAGTTTTATTATTTATCAAAAAATCTGTTCGCAAAGATTTCCAAATGTTGTCTAAAAATTAAGATTTATCCCAAAGTTGAAGATGCGTGGTACGGGATAGCCCGTAAGATCTACTCCAGGTTGCAAGTTACCTCCATCACCTTGTCCATCATTTTGATTGCTTACCTCTGGGTTTGGTCCTCCCCAGTACTTTGTGAAAATGTATACATTTTGAATAGAGGTATAGATTCGTGCAGACTTAAAGTACTTTTCTAATTTAGGTATGGTATACCCTAGGGTTATATTCCTAATATTAAAGAATGAGGCATCAGCTACAAAACGATCATTGATCCAGTCTCTTTCAATACCAGTTACCCGACCGCCACCTACGGTAGTCCCGTAAAAGCCATCACCAGGGTTATCTACGGACCTAAATCGATTTTTAACATCTGACAAAAGGTTAAAAACCCCATCCAAGTTCGTTGTACTGAACAAGTGACGAACCAGTAGTTCGTTGCCATGAGATCCTGTTCCAACTACTGAAAAATCCCAATTACCATAATTAATCCTATTGGTAATACCATAGGTGAAGTCAGGAAAAGGATTACCAGTAATTGCCCTATCATCGTTGAGTCCTCCCCTTGTAATAACACCATCGCCGTTAACATCGATGAGCTTGATACTACCCACGGTAGAACGCCCCGGTACCTGCGGTGAACTGTCCAAATCGGCTTGGTTTAAGTAAACACCATCGGATAAGTGCCCATAAAATTGGGCAAAGGGCTGACCTACTTGAGTGATATGCCAATTATTTGGACCAAAGACTTGATCGATTCCATCAGCCAATGCTACTACTTCATTTCGATTGAATGAAATATTGGCACTGGTTGTCCATCGGAATTTTCCGGTGGTATTCACCGTATTCAAGGAGAATTCATGCCCCCAGAATCTGATTTCGCCAATGTTGTCACTAAAGTCCTCAAAACCTGACTCTCTTGGTACATCAATTTCGAACAATAAGTTTGTCGTGTTTTTGGTATAATAATCATAGATAAAAGATACGCGGTCGTTGAAAAGACTTAGATCAAGCCCAATATCGAACTGTTCGGTGGTTTCCCACCCCAAATTGGGATTGGACAACGAACTTACGGCCGCACCCTGTGCAAAAGTATCGCCGAATACCGCATTAGCCGTTCGGTTCTCAATCACATTGTCCACCAAAGCATACTGTGTATAATCACCGATATTGTTGTTACCAGTGATACCCCAGCTACTCCTTACCTTCAGAAGCGATATAGTTTCGGAATTTTCCAGAAAAGATTCGTCAGAAACGATCCAACCCGCGGAAACCGAAGGGAAGGTACCCCATCTGTTCTCCGAACCGAACCTTGAGGACCCATCGGCACGTACGGCTGCGGTCAACAAATATTTTCCTTTATAGTTATAGGTAAGTCTAGAAAAGGCAGAGACTAAAGAATTTTCTTCTATCTCATTAAACGTCCCATTCCTGTTGATGTCGGTCGCGCCTTGAATAACGGGCAAGCGATCATCCGCAAAGTTCGATGCTTGGAGTCGGTCTCGGTCTAGACGAAATTTTTGAAAGGAAAAACCACCCAATACGGAGAAATTATGTTCCCCAAAGGATTTGGTATAGGTAACTATATTTTCATTTAACCATGAGAAGGTATTCCGATCGTCCCAAATGGCTTCATTATTGGTGGGGATAGGTCGGTTAATTCGAAAAGTAGCATTCGTAGGGCTAAAAAACTCGTAATTACTTCGATAGAACTCTGCATTCAACGTTGATTTGATACTGAGGCCCTCAATGGGTTTATACTCAACATAGGCATTCGAAAGCAAATTGAGGTTTTCTGTTTTATCCTTAATGCGTTCCGCTGAATTAAGCCAGTTGGCGTAAGCGAAGATGTTACCCGTATCCGCAGGAAACCTATTGAACTCCGTTCGTGTACCGTCTTCGTTGAAAATAGGCATGATAGGCCAAGTATGCAAAGCGTTAAATAGGATACCTTGCCCCCTCGTTCCATCAGTACGTGGATCTCTATCGATTACCCAGCTTGGTGCAACATTCAATCCTATTTGAATCTTATCGGATAAATCGTACGCCAAATTCGCCCGCAAGGTGTATTGTCGCCAATCACTACCCAAAACGACACCTTCACGATCGGTGAAACCTGCAACCATAGAACTGCGAAATTTTTCCGTACTGGATGAAACGGCAAGGCTGTAGATCGACATGGGTGCCGTACGCAGCAGGGCATCGTACCAATCATTGGTCTGACCCTCATATTGCGATGGATTCTGAAAAATATCGGGAACTGGATCCCCTTGATCTTCGTAGTATTCTTTTTTAAACTGCGCAAACTCAACGGCATCCATCATATCTAGTCTCCCACGTTGCGGGACACTTTGAATTCCTGTGGAGACATTAAAGCTTATATTGGTCTGTCCCTTCTTGCCCTGTTTGGTGGTGATTAATACGACACCATTGGCCGCTCTAGATCCATACAGGGAAGTTGAAGCCGCATCTTTCAATACCGTAATGTCTTCAATTTCGGCAGGATTTAACGTATTGATATTGCCCGCGATGGGAAATCCATCAACCACATATAAGGGATCACTTCCACCGGAAATAGATAATTGACCCCTGATACGGACGTTTATTCCATCACCGGGCTTACCTGTGGTCTGCGTAATCTGTACACCGGCCAATTGCCCTTGTAGTTTTTCCGTTACCTGAGTTACTGGTATATCGGCCAACTCTGTCAGGTCAACGGTTTGAACCGAGCCCGTAACTTCCCTTTTAATTTGGGTGCCATAACCGACAAGCACCACCTCGTCAAGACTAGTGGCATCTTCGATCAACGTCGCGTTTACCTCACTTTGGCCATTGACCTGTATTTCTTGAGTGGTAAAGCCAATATATGAGAATATGAGAGTAGCATTGTCATCGGCTACGTTTAAACTGTAGTTACCATCAAAATCGGTGACTGTACCATTGGTCGTTCCTTTTTCAACAACGTTTACCCCAGGTAAGGGTTGCGAGTCACTTGCGGAAGCTACAGTACCGGTAATCGTTACGTCTTGTCCCTGCATTGTGATACCCCACAGGAGGCCGAAAACAAAAAGGAATTTCCAAGAAATCCTGTAAGATTTTTTTTTCATAATCATGAATTTAAGTGGTTAGTTATCTAGTGTCCCCCCAATAAAGAAGCTTCTCTATCGGATACGGATAAAACTACTCTAGTATTCTATTACCAGTATCCTGTGGTGTCCTGTGGTATCCTGTACTGTCCTGTTAAAAAGATATATATTACTGATTTTAAATAAGTTACAAAAAGGTCGTTTATGATAAGAATTGAAGCATTGATTCTTATCCCTTACTTAAGAAGTAGACAAACCTAACCCAATAGTTTATACCTTGAGAAGACGTACTAGATACTACTCTTTTTCCTACGATTAGATTTTGTCAATATTCGCTTTGAATTCTGAAAACAAATCTACAAAGGGAGTATCCCTTGATTCTTTATTTGGAATATAACTTGGATTTAGAGTTGGCCAATATCGTTGTTCAACATTTTTCGTCAACCAAGCCATCAACTTTTTAAATAGGGTATCTCTTAAATCGGTCATTTCTGGAGCCAAATCATTGATTTCAAAGGGGTCTTCTTCAATATTATAGAGATGTAATCGACCGTACCAGTCAAATATTAACTTGTAATCGCCATCCCGAATGGCAGAATGCGGCGTTAACGGATACGGTTCATACGGACTATTATAAATTACGTTGAAGGGATAATGCCAGTAATGTACATTTTTACCATAGTTATTTTGCAGGTTCTGAAAATCGGAAAGTAAGGGGACAATACTTTGTCCATCCAAAGAATTTTCTTTCACCATAGCTTTGGCGTCATAACCTGCAACATCCAATATCGTGGGATAAATATCGGTACAGTCAACGGGCACATCCACCCATCCCCCCTGCTTAATTTTTCCTTTCCATCGAAATATTAGAGGGACTCGGATACCGCCTTCGGTCAAACAAGCCTTTCCTCCTAAAAAAGGAGCATTGTCGGTACCATCTCCCCTAGGGGTTATTTTGGAATCTATCCCACCATTGTCCGACATAAAAACGACCAGGGTGTTTTCTTCTAGCCCCGTTTGTTTTAGCTTATCCAAAATCAGGCCTATAGAACGGTCTAAACCTTTGACCATAGATGCATAAACGGGGTCTTTATGTCCGTTCCACCCTTTAGAAGCCTTACTCCCAAAATAGGCTACTTCATCTTCCTTCCCCTGATAAGGGGAATGTACCGCAAAATGGGAAAAATACAGAAAGAAGGGCTCTTCTTTCATTTTCGCGCGCTTATCCAAATAATCCAGAGCCTTAACAGTGAGATCGTCCGTGAGATATTCTTCCGTGGTCATATTTCCAGAATCTCCTATTTCCCATTGTTCCTGGGGCATTTTCGGAAAACGTTCTTTTGATTTGTTGTCCCATCCTTTACGCCAATCATAATACACCGAACCACCGGCATCAAACCACGCTATAGGTTCAAAACCTTGATCCGCAGGTTGGTATCCCTTGGCACCGAAACCACCAATGTGCCATTTGCCTATAAAGGCGGAATGGTAGTCTTTTAATGCTTCGGCAATAGAAAGTTCGTCCCTGCCTGCATCATGCAGTGTACCGGTAGGTACGGCAGAATTGGATGTTCCATTGATCAGGGCCTGTTCAATTTCTATATTATCCTTGTGCTCCAATACATCATGTGCGTAGTAGCCATTCGGAATATCCATGCTTTGGTTGTAGTAGGTTTCTCGGGGAGGCATAGCAGTGGTGAAACCCAACCTTGCTGCGTACTTTCCGGTCATAATGCTGGCACGGGTAGGCGAGCAGAGCTGATTGGCATAGGCTTGTGAAAAAGAGACACCTTCAGCCATCAATCTGTTAATATTTGGGGTTTCATAAAAAGTGCTGTCCATTGAAATGTCCAATACCTTTGATGCATAAGCCTGTGTATCCATGATACCGTAATCGTCAGCAAGGATAAATACAATATTCGGTCGTACCGTTGGTTTATCCGATTCTTGTTTTGTGTCGGGTTTGCAATCTGTGAACATTGTGATAAGGAAAAAGAGTAGTAAAAGGTGTCTCATATGTTCGAATATTTCTTTTATTCGGAATAATTATAGTTTGCCCTCCTGCTTGGTGCGTTATCACCGGCATTAAAAAAATCGTAAATGCTTTCCAATTTCGATGGATTGTCGACCCAATGGAAATCAAAATTCAAAACACCTTTTTGGGCGATTAAATCTCTAGGAATGGACAGCATCAATTGGTTTTCTTCGATGCTATAAGGTATTTCGGCTAGGACTTTCCATCCCTTTTTGGAATACCATTTTTTTATGGTACTGGTGCCGTTCCCCAAAATTTTATGGTTGATTACATAGTCATAGCCTTGCCAGCCCGTTGCACTATTCTTGTCCGAATCGATAAACAGAAGCATCCAGTTTTTATTTTCGGATGTCGTTAATGCATCCTTTGTTCTTACAAAAAAGAAGATATAATCGGCATTCCTCCCCACTTTTGTTTCAATGATATCGTTCCTTCCGTTGGTATTTACATAAGGCCCCGCCATACCTTGTTTTTGACTGTTTCTATGCGAGGTATCGCCGATATGATCGTAGTAAGTCGTTTCAATGGCGCTCCATTGGTCAAAGCTGCCAGATATGTCTATACTTCTTTTTTCGTCTGAGATTACTGGCTTGGGCATCCCTTTAAACCTACGTACGTTTGCCATCAACTGATAGTAGTAATTATCGGTATGCCCACCTTTCATGGGCTCAATATCACGGCTATACTCTTGATTGTATTGGTCGATAAAGTATACATCGTCCTCTTTGAGTTCCTTTCCTACTTTCCCTAAATGTGCACCGGGGTAAAAGTTCCATTTTTGGAGTTCTTCACTGATGTTTTTGCCCATTAGCTGTCTACCGGCCGACCATTCGTTCCATCCCGTTACAAAAACGAATTCAGGGTCCATTTCAATGGCCCTGTTCCATTGCTCCTGAAAAAAGAGTCCCTTTGTGGTATTTGGGGTTACATCGTATTCATTGGTTTTAGGTTGGTGGAAATTATGAAAACTCCGCCCGATATTAGAAAGTGGATGCTGGGCGACGGCAACAGGCATCATTTCCTTTTCAATGGGGTTTTCATGCCACGCTATGGCCTGTGGAAAGTGATCGATCCAAGGCCATTCATCTTTCCCTTTTTGGTCGTACCAGGGCAACGACGTCCACGCCCAACTTTGTTTTAGGTTGAAGAACACTTTGACTTCATCGGAAAAAATAATATCGTTTACCTTATTCCTTTCCGGCATTTCGTGCTGCCCGTATAACAGCAGGGGCTTTCCCTTCCAATAAAACCACAAATCTTTGTACAACCCCTTTGAGTAAAACTCCCCCCATAGCTTGTTGACCGATATCTCGCTTCCCAAGAAGGAGATATAAGGGGTTCGTTCCCCGTCTTTTCGCATTTTGGAGAAGACCTCACAAATTTTTAAATAGGTGTCAGGGAAGGTCTTGTTGTTGGTGACATCCAAAATGATGACATCAACACCGGCATCTACGAGCTGATAGGCATGCCTTCGGATTGCCCAATCTTCATGGTTGAGATAGTAACCTATTTCGGGCTCGCCCCAATAATGGGTTCCATTTCCCCACTGAGGCTTATCAGTAGTATTCTTTAATATTTCAGTGACATTAAAAGGTCCGAGGGCATTGGGATCGTTATGTGTTATGAAGTAGAACATGCCTACATAACGATTTTCTTTGGGAGGTCCTACTTCATTATATTCGGGCAATGCCCTACCCAAAGCATCGGTTACGGCCCAATTTTGATTCGGAATGTTCGTTGACGATTTCAGTTTTTTTTTCCAATTTTACCTTTATGGCGAATTTCATCCCAATTATCGATACCGATCATTTCTTTGTATTGATCGTACACTACGTCTTCTTGATCTGTTCCGAAGGCTTGGTAGACCTTCCAAACTGGTTTTATGCCACTGGGATCTTCCGCATCGTCGGGAAACCTTCTTAGGCCGATGCGCAGACCTCCCTCGCGACGATTATCCTGCCAATTGTGGTATTGGAAACCATCTATTCCGTCCAAGTATTTCATTTTCTTCATTGCGTAGGCCATGCCTGCCGCCTGTTCTTTCAAATCCTGATTGCTATAGGTGGGCGAATTGGTACCATTCTCAGAGAGGTAAACAATACGCTTGGTTTTACCCTTAAAAAGTACTTCGGGCTGTTTTACCCAGGCATCCAGTACTTCGGTATTTTTAAAGGTGATCAGTTGGGTATCAAAATCGAAGCTAACTTTTTTGTCCAACCACGTTTTAGGTTCACGAAGTGATTCGGGATAGGGATGGTGCGCAATAGCCCATTCAAAATCTCCTTCCGACTTGCTAAACTGTAAAAGTTGCTCCAACAATTCCTTGGAATGGTAGAACTTTGGGTTCGAGGTCCAGTTCCAGTAATGGGTCAATGATATAAATACTTTTGAGTTTGGATTATATTTTCTAGCGATGTTGTGCGAGATCCGCATCGATTTATGATAGAGGTCCATGAATACCAAAGCCGTTTTGTCGCCAGCGTTTGTCCATACCCATCCGGCATCGACTTCGTTATGAATAATGTAATGGTGTATTCTACCGTATTTTTTGTCCGGTCTGCTATATCTGTTAGCCAAAAAATCAAGAACAGCGGCATAGTATTGCACACCTTCGGGCGATGTTAAATTGGGCATACTATAAATACCTGCAGGGTCACAGTCGGGGTGCTGTAGTATACGCCCTATTTCAGGATCTTTGGCTTTAGAAGCTTTATCGACCAACAGGATCGCCGAAACCTCAATATCTCGCTCCGCCGTTGTCAAGAGGGTTTTATCGTAGTTTTTAATCTGTTCACTATCTACATAGTACGTTTTGCCCATATATTCAAAGGACATGTTTTTTGGAGACGGACTCGACCTAAAAAAATGGGTGACCCAAATGTTTACCGTGGCACTCGTAATCCCCAGATCATCAAGATCGGAAACCGGGGCATCGCGGTTGGCACTATACCCGCCCAGCCCTTTTTTGGTAGAAGGTTTTACAAATGGATAGCTATATTTTGGAACGATAGAATCGGCGTATCTGGCATGTGAAACCGGCAGGTAACGTTCTCCAATTTTTTCTGCAATCACCCATTTGGAAAGAACGCGGTCTAGATTGAAACCATGGCGTTGTGCGGTCCGTTCAAGGGACATATTAAATTTTCCCTTCTCGGACTTTAGGGGCACCATGAATTCAAAGCTCTTCAATTCTGTGGCGTGTTCGTAAGGACTAACCTCGGCTAAGAACAAATTCTTGCTGCCTCTGGTTACGCCTTGTATCTGTATCTTATTGTCCTTTACCAGAACATTTGTAACCTTATTTTGATAATTCCCGTTTAAATAGGATATCAAATTTTTTTCTAGGACAGCTTCCCTTTTTTTCTGAGCGTCCTTTTTGGCTTCAATTTCAGCCTCTCGGGCTGTTTGGGGTCTGAGTTTTAAGTTTTTTACCTGAATCCTCAATGCCGGGGCGGCACCAAAATCCAAACGGAGATAATCCCCTTTTTTACCCCAATCCTTCAATTCTTCGTTCAAATCTATTTTAAATTCTACCCATCCTTCCGTAGAGCCTACATCCCTAACTATTTTGGGTTTTAAACCTTCTCGCTCAGGATAAAAACGGACTTCGATAAAATCGACACCGGTAGGGCAGAAATATTCAAATGCAAGTCTATTGTTGGCAATATTCACGTTTGATGAAAGACCATTCGTAAATATATGGGGGTCTTTTCCGATTGTTTCGAGATCATAGATTTCCCCATCCAAAACCTCCAATCCAATATCATTGAATTCTTTCGGATTTATCGATAAGGATATTTGAGAATTTTGGGCAAGGAGACCCAAGGGCAAGATCAAAAAAAGGAATAGAGTTTTATGCATAAAAAAATAGTATTTTCAATAGATTCTAAAACTACCTTAGGTTTTTCTATAAACTATCCTGTCGTATACTGTTTGCTTTTTATGTCAGGACAGTGCATGACGGAATTTAAATTGAATCTGGATACATTTAACGCAATCCGTTACATGAAAATTATAGGAGCCCATGAAAATCAAAATCACTGCCTTTTTTATTCTTATGTCCATAGTTTCGATTTCCTTTGGTCAGGAAAAACCAAATGTCATTGTAATCTTTACGGATGACCAAGGATATGCAGATATCGGCGCGAACGGACAGGTAGATGACTTAAAGACTCCTAATATTGATATGTTGGCCAAAACAGGGATTCTTGTAACTTCTGGTTATGTAACTGCACCGCAATGTATCCCATCCAGGGCAGGATTATTGACAGGTCGCTACCAACAGCGATTTGGTTTGGATCACAATGGTATCATTCCACTTCCGCTTAGTGAGACCCTAATAGCCGAACGTATGCAGGAAGCGGGTTATGTTACGGGCATGACCGGTAAATGGCATTTAGACCCTAATCATCAATCCAAAGAGTGGATTATTCAAAATTTACCGGAACTAAAAGATAAAAAGAAATACTCCCCTGACGACATCCCTTTCGAGAAGAAAATACCCTACATGAGTTCTAATCGTGGATTTGAAAAAACGTTTCAAGGCTATGGAAATAATTTTTGGGCAACTTATACTTTAAACGGAAAAGAAATACAGGCACAATGGATAAAGCAAGAAGGATACCGTTTGGATGTTCAGACCGATGCCGCAATTGAATTCATCGAAAAAAACAGTGAAAAACCATTCTTCTTTTACCTGTCTTACTTTGCGCCGCACGTACCCTTGGAAGCTACTAAAAAATATCTTGACCGATTTCCGGAAGAGATGCCTATACGGCGTAAGTACTGTCTTGCCATGTTGTCGGCAATTGATGATGGTATCGGCAAAATAAAGCAAACACTGAGAAAAATGGGTGTGGAAGAGAACACCATTATATTTTTTATCAGTGACAACGGTGCCCCGCTAAAAATAACTATGGAAGATAAGCCTATCTCATTTAAGGGCGGTGCTTGGGATGGATCGCTGAACACCCCTTGGGTTGGCGAAAAAGGAATGCTTTCTGAGGGCGGCATACGTGTGCCCTTTATTGTAAACTGGCCTGCAGGCCTACCTAAAGGAAAGGTATACGACAGGCCTGTAATATCCCTGGACGTAGCTGCAACCTGTCTTTCACTTGCGGGAATCGATTTGCCAAAAAAACTTGATGGAGTAAATCTAATTCCTTATCTGACCGGCGTAAAAAAAGACGCACCACACGATGCTTTGTATTGGAGGTTTTGGGATCAATCGGCCATTCGTATGGGCAATCTAAAATTTTTAAAAGTCGGCAATCGCGAGTTTTTATTTGATGTGACTACCGCCGAGCACGAAACTAAAAATTTGATAGTTGACTATCCGGATAAAGCAATGCAAATGAAGAAAAAACTATTGGACTGGGCGAGTGAACTCCATGTAAAGGGAATTTCCGAAACAGAGATCAGACGCGAGAAAAAATGGTATGATCATTATTTTCAAAATAAGTAAAAGGAGTTATGAAAAAAAGTGGCTTCATCATATTGCTCATATTGACATCATGGCTACTAAGTGCTCAGGGAATAAATAGAGCTTTGTTCGCTTTTGATTTCAAGATGGATGAATTGTTCATACCCGAGCGCTCAAAACCGTTCGCCGAATTAGGTTATAAAGTCCGTTACGTTTGTCATTAAATATGGAGATTATTTTTATGCAACTGACTGGACGGGAGGAAGACTGTTGAAGATTTCGGATAACGGTGAAGTAAATGAAGTGTTGACCGGTTTTGTGCAGATGGCCGATTTGGGTATCGATTCCAAAAGAGGGATTCTAATAATTCCCTAAAAGGGCAAAAACCGTTTTATAAAAATTCAATTAAGTTCGATGTAAGCTTTAAATCGAATTTCTATCGATAAAATTGAACGGATTTTTTACCTTTCCTTTCTCCTTGTTCAAGATCATACGTGAAGCCGTCTCGCCCATGGCCTTAAAATCCGTAGAGATAACGGTAATTCCCAGTAGCTCTTTTAAGGGTGTGTCGTTATAGGATATTACCCCTATCTCAACACCCAGAATAAACTCTTTTTCTCTAATTTGATTGACTAGACTAACCAAATCCGTTTCTTCTATGGTTATAAAAAGATCCCCCTTTTTTAAAATAATATCGTCGAATATTTCGTCCAGAACTTCAAAAGAGATTTCGTGTTCGACACAGAATTTTTTGAAACCATGCAGAATCCGTTTAGGGTAGGGATAAACCGAATTTTCCGGATACACTAATATCAATTTATTATATCTTGAAACCTTGGCCAATCCCTCTTTGAGCGCATTGTAAATGTCATTCTCAAAATCTTGATAAATTTCAACAAATTCGCCATCTATTTGGAGTTGGTTGTTGTCCATTAGGATGAGTTTTTCCCTAGGTATCTTGCATATGGCTTTTACCGCTTCGTCCGTATAGCTTACATGTTTAAGGTTTTCTGTCTTAAAATGGGGCATAATTATATAATAATCATAGGCGTTGCTGTTCTTTTCGAGCAAATTTAGAAAAAGTGAATTATCGCAATGGTAGATGTACAGATCTGTATGTGAATTGCCCCCAATAGTATTTATAAATGAATTGTAGATGCGCATTTTATAGGCACTCAACTTATTGATCAAAAACAGAATGTTTACTTTGGATATCAATTTGGTACGGGTGATGTAATATCCTTTTCCCCTGATGGAAGTAATTACTTTTCTATCCTTTAGTATTTGATACGCTTTTTCTACGGTATCCCTTGAGAGCAAAAATTCCTCACTAAAACTGTTGATCGAAGGAATTTTGTCATCGATTTTTAGATTTCCGTTTGAAATATTGTTGATGATGGCATCTACTATCTGTCTGTATTTTGGAATCCTTGAATTTTCATCAATCTTTATATAATTGAACATATCCATAAAGTGTGTAGTTCTACATTTGGTTATTTTAGCACCAATTAGGGAATGAAATTAAGGCATTTAAATTGATAATTAAAAGTATATTGTAGACTCAGTAGTTTTGTATACTTAGAACAGTACAGTACAGGATGGCAACATTGATTCTCTATTTTAATTTAGCCGCAGTTAAAAATTAACGTTTATTATATGAATAACTTGACCAAGGATTTCAAATTTGTAGACTATCTATGGGACGAGAAGAAAGCTGATTTATTGGATGATGACCAAGTAGAACTTTTCCTATACCGATCTAATATTTTAGGGGCAGACCTTAGAATCACAAATTATGGTGGGGGAAATACAAGTTGTAAAACAATAGAAAAAGACCCACTGACCGATGAAGAGGTTGAGGTTATGTGGATAAAAGGTTCGGGAGGCGATATTGGTACATTGACAAAGGCCGGAATTGCCGGACTGTATACCGAGCGCTTAAGAAATCTTAAAAATGTATATGGGGGCCTTCCAGATGAAGATCGTATGGTAGGTCTCTTTAATCATTGCATATATGATTTGGAAAGCAAGGCCCCTTCGATCGATACGCCCTTGCATGGATTGCTTCCATTTAAACATATCGACCATCTACATCCAGATGCTCTTATTGCCGTAGCCGCGGCAAAAGACAGTGAAAAAGTTACCAAAGAGATATGGGGAGATACCATGGGGTGGGTGCCGTGGCAAAGACCGGGTTTTGATCTTGGACTTCAATTGGAAAAATGTTTGAACGACAATCCCGGTATCCGTGGGATAGTTTTGGGAAGCCATGGTTTATTTACTTGGGGCGACACTTCTTACGAATGTTATGTAAACAGTTTGGAAGTCATCGAAATGGCTTCCGAATATATAGAGACTAAAATCAAAGAGAAAGGCAGCGTTTTTGGGGGGCAGAAGGTAAAAAGTCTTCCCAAAGAGGAACGTATGGAAAAAGCCGCCCAGTTGATGCCCATGTTGAGAGGGCTATGTTCTTCAGAAAAAAGAATGATAGGTCATTTTAACGATAGTGATGTGGTTCTTGAATACATAAATAGTAACGATTTGGATCGGTTGGCTCCTATGGGCACCTCATGTCCCGATCACTTTTTAAGAACCAAGATTCAACCATTGGTACTCCAATTGGATGCCGAAGAAGACCTTTCCAATATCGAAGAAATACGTAAAAAATTAGAACCGGCTTTTAAGGCATATAGAAGGGAGTATCAAGAATACTATGATAAACACAAACACGACAATAGTCCTTCGGCCCGTGATGCCAACCCCATTATTATTATCTATCCAGGTGTGGGAATGTTCAGCTTTGCAAAGAATAAACAGACCACCCGGGTTGCGAATGAGTTTTACGTAAATGCAATTAATGTGATGCGGGGCGCGGAAGCCATTTCCGAATATACATCATTGCCAAGGCAAGAAGCCTTTGACATCGAATATTGGCTGTTGGAAGAAGCAAAATTGCAACGTATGCCCAAGGAAAAACCCTTATCAAGAAAAGTGGCATTGGTTACAGGGGCTGGTGGTGGCATAGGGAAGGCAATCGCCGATAAATTGGCCGAAGAAGGTGCCAATTTGGTGTTGACCGATATTGCCGAAGACAGATTAAAAGAAGCTTTAAATACCTATTCTAGGGATACCGCTAGCTACGCCGTATGCGATGTGACCAAGAGCGATTCGATCGCTGATGCCTTCAAAAAAGCATGTCTGGAATTCGGCGGGGTGGATATCGTAGTCCATAGTGCTGGTTTGGCAATTTCAAAACCACTTCAAGAGACGACAGGGGAAGATTGGGACATTCTACAGAACGTGCTGGTCAAAGGCCAATTTGAGCTGGCGAAACAGGCTGTCTCTATTATGAGGGAGCAAGGGTTAGGTGGTGACTTCATAAGCATTGCCAGCAAAAATGGACTAGTCTCGGGCCCTAATAATGTAGGTTATGGCACGGCGAAAGCCGCACAGCAACATATGGCCCGTTTGTTGGCGGCCGAGCTGGGCGGGGATAAAATTCGTGTAAATATTGTGAACCCCGATGGGGTTATCGTTGGTAGTAAGATATGGGAAGGTGATTGGGCCGAGGGCCGTGCAAAGGCTTATGGAATTACGGTGGAGGAACTTCCAGCACATTATGCCAAACGAAATCTGCTTAATGAAATTATTTATCCGGAGGATATCGCCAACGGAGTCTTTGCCTGTGTTGGGATTTTAAACAAGACTACAGGAAATATAATCAATGTGGACGGCGGAATGGCCAATGCATTTGTACGATAGTTGTTTGAGTTAGTTTTTATTTCAGGACTTCTACGGGCCTTTAGGCCCGTGGAAGTTTATTTCACAGCCAAAAGTTCAGTCCGATGAGAATAGACAAAAATCACATTCAAGATACCAATCAAAAATACATTGCGGAACATAACAGGCATTTTGATTTTTTATCAAGTCTACTTTCAGGAAAGGGATATCAAATTGATTCTATAATCAAAAAACTGGGGGATTTCCAGGTCGCCATACCCAGTTGGGCATTAGGAGCCGGAGGTACAAGGTTCGGTCGTTTTAGCTTTCAGGGAGAGCCTTCGAACCTTGAGCAAAAAATAGATGATGTGGGTGTTCTACATGCACTTACGCGGACTGCAGGGGCCATATCATTACACATTCCTTGGGATGTTCCTAACGATTATAATGCCATCAAAGAAGTGGCGAACTCCCATGGGGTTACCTTCGATGCCGTAAACTCAAATACCTTTCAAGATCAAGAAAGTGCCAGGGAGAGCTATAAGTTCGGATCGTTGAGCAACGCAAGCAAAGTAATTCGAGAACAGGCTATTGCACATAACATAGATGTAATAAAAATAGGGGATAAGCTGGGTTCAAAGAGTTTAACGGTATGGCTTGCGGACGGGACCAATTTTCCAGGCCAAGCTAATTTTCAAACTGCTTTAACGAATACACAAAATAGCCTAAAGGATATTTATGGTGAGCTTCCTGATGACTGGAAGCTTTTCATCGAATACAAGCCTTATGAACCCAATTTTTATAGTACGGTTATCCAAGATTGGGGCACTTCTTTTATGCTGGCCAACGAATGTGGCGATAAGGCCTATACCTTGGTGGATTTGGGCCATCATCTTCCCAACACCAATATTGAGCAGATAGTTTCTACCTTAATGTTGAAGGGAAAACTGGGCGGGTTTCATTTTAATGATAGTAAATACGGCGATGATGACCTAACGGTCGGCAGTATAAAACCTTATGCGCTTTTCCTCATTTTCAATGAATTGGTCTATGGGATGGAAAACAATCCTCAAAATCCATATCCTGCATGGATGATTGATGCCAGCCACAATACCAAAGATCCGCTTGAAGACCTCATGCAGTCTTTGGAGGCTATTCAAGAGGCTTATGCCAAAGCCCTTTTGGTAGACCAAAATTTGCTACGTGAAGCGCAAGTAAATCATGACGTAGTCAAGTGTCAGGAGCTACTTCAAGATGCGTATAGAACCGATGTCAGACCATTACTCGAAAAAGCAAGGTTGAATCGTGGTGGGGCACTTCATCCTATCAATGCCTATCGTTCATTGAATATAAGAAAAAACCTAATCAAGGATAGGGGAGCCGATTCTGTAGCATCCGGATTATAAAATTTTCATGATGAAGAGAAAGGTAACGGCCGTGTTCGATATTGGCAGGACCAACAAAAAGTTTTTTCTTTTTGATTCGGGCTTCCAAGAGGTGTATCGCGAGTATATTCGCTTTGATGAAATCACGGATGAAGATGGATATCCGACGGAAAACCTGAAAGCGTTAGAAAATTGGGCAATAGAGGTTTTTGATAGAATACTGGATTCTCGGGAATACGAAATAGAGACATTAAATTTTTCTTGTTATGGAGCAAGCCTTGTTCACATTGATGAAAACGGCAAAGCAATCACCCCTCTCTATAATTACATGAAGCCTTTTAAAGATGAAATTTTCAAATCTTTTTATGACAGCTATGGCCCGGAAGATGAACTATCAAGAATAACCGGATCTCCTAAGTTGGGTATGCTTAATACCGGCTTACATTTGTACTGGCTCAAATATGCGAAGCCAGAAGTATTCAACAGAATAAAATATTCTTTACACCTTCCACAATATCTGAGTTATCTATTTACAGGAATTCCAGTAAGTGAATATACTAGTATAGGTTGCCATACCATGCTTTGGGACTATGAGAAAGAAGACTACCATCTTTGGGTCTATCGAGAAGGAATACATGAAAAATTGCCTCCAATTACTTCTTCCAGAGAAACAATCCCTATAAATTATAAAGGTAAAGTCATTCGAATGGGTACGGGTATTCACGATAGCTCTTCTGCGCTATTACCCTATATCCATAGCATTTCCAAACCTTTTTTATTGGTATCGACAGGTACTTGGAGCATTTCGATCAATCCTTTCAGTACAGGCATGCTGACCTTAGAGGACATAAAAAATGATAGTCTCTTTAACATGCGAATTGATGGGAGTCCGGTAAAGGTTTCAAGATTGTTCCTTGGTAACGAATATAAACTTCAAGTTAAGGCTTTGTCCAATCACTTTAATGTCTCGGATGACTGCCATAAGAAAGTGAAATTTAATCAGGATACATTTTTTGAAATCAACAATGATTTCGTTGCTATGTTCAAATGGTCAAGTATTGCTTCGGGAGACATGCCGGAAGAGACCAAAATTCCGTATGATAAATTCGAACACGCCTATCATCAGCTAATGCTAGAACTGATACAACTGCAACAAAAAAGTATTAGGTCCGCTATGGGCGATGTAAAAATCAAAGAGCTTTATGTGGATGGAGGCTTTAGTGACAATGAGGTGTATGTACAACTGCTCTCGCAACATTTCGGGAACATGAAACTGAACACAACTGATTCCTCACTGGGATCGGCCCTAGGGGCTGCTATCGTTGTTTCCGATGTAATAAGCTTGGCACCCCAATTCCTTAAAAAGAACTATACCCTGAAGGAGCATAGTCCATTTATTCTCAAATAAAAAGTTGGTTATGACCTTAGAATTCAATCCTGATTTCCCGTCTATGGACGATTTGAGAAATAAGGCCAAGAGCCGCATACCAAAATTTGCCTTTGAATACTTGGACGGCGGTTGTAACGAGGATGTAAACCTGAGAAGAAATACATCCGAACTTCGGGAGGTACAGCTGAAGCCTCACTATTTAAGAGATTTTAACGGGGCCAGTATGAAGACCAAAATTTTAGGGATGAAGTATGATGCACCCTTTGGAATCGCTCCTGTGGGCCTTCAGGGCCTTATGTGGCCCAACTCCCCTGAAATTCTGGCAAGGGCAGCTTTTCTGCATAATATTCCCTTTGTTCTCAGTACGGTCACAACGACCAGTATCGAACGTGCCAGCGAGCTTACTGAGGGTAGGGCCTGGTTTCAGTTGTATCACCCAACCGAAAATTCACTCCGTGATGATATCATAAAAAGAGCGGCAGCAGCAGAATGTCCGGTTTTAGTCATTCTTTGCGACGTGCCGACCTTTGGTTTTAGACCAAGGGATATTAGAAATGGTTTGGCAATGCCACCAAAGATGTCGATAAAGAACATATTTCAGGTCTTGGGCAGGCCTTATTGGGCCTTCAACACCCTGAAATATGGACAACCCAATTTCGAAACCCTAAGACCTTATATGCCAAAAGGGTTGGATTTAAAACAATTAGGGAAGTTTATGGACCAGACCTTTTCTGGAAGATTGAACGAAGAAAAAATCAAACCCATCCGCGACATGTGGAAGGGCAAATTGGTCTTGAAGGGAGTGGCTTCGGAAGCAGATACAGAAGAGGCTATAAGACTGGGTCTGGACGGTATTATTGTCTCCAACCACGGCGGAAGGCAATTGGATGCTGGAGAGTCAACAATAAAACCACTAAAGACCATTGCATCTACCTATGGGGAGAAAATAGAGGTCATGATGGACAGTGGCCTTCGATCTGGTCCCGATGTTGCTAGGGCGATGGCCTGTGGTGCTAAATTTACCTTTATGGGGCGTTCCTTTATGTATGGTACCGCAGCTTTGGGCAAAAAGGGAGGGGACCATACCATATCCATACTAAAAACGCAATTGCAACAGGTAATGGAACAGCTGTGTTGTGAAAGAGTAACCGATTTACCCCAACATTTAATATAATAACCGCCAAAAACCAAGCAGATGAGTCAAGTAAGCGTAGAGGAAAAAATTACAGAAGAGGTAACTGGAGGGGAATTTGAGAGAGAGCCTGTACCACAATCAAAATTAAAGAGTTGGAAGAGTTTTTTGGGCATGTATGCAGGAGAGCATGCAGCGGGAACTGAATTTATGATTGGGCCTTTGTTTTTGACAGCTGGGGTAAGTGCCTTTGACTTGATTATTGGATTATTATTGGGCAATCTTTTGGCCGTATTAAGCTGGCGCTTTTTAACAGCTGAAATTGCTGTTAAGAACAGGTTGACACTCTATTACCAGTTGGAAAGAATCTGCGGGAAAAAATTGGTAATCGGTTACAATTTGGCCAATGGAATCCTATTCTGCTTTTTGGCGGGAGCTATGATTACGGTTTCGGCGACAGCCGTGGGAATACCTTTTGATATGGAAATGCCAAAGTTGACAGATACCATGCCAAATGGAATGACCTGGGTAATCATCGTTATATTGATCGGAGCGGTTATTTCTTTAATAGCCTCAAAAGGATATGATACCGTATCCAGAGCAGCGAATTGGATGTCTCCGGCCATCGTTTTGGCGTTTGTGGCTTGCGGTGTAGTTGCTCTGAACCAATTGGGTGTCACAAGCTTTTCCGATTTTTGGAATATTTGGGGCGAAGGGTCGGAGCCATTCCCTGGACAAATAAAATACACTTTTTGGCATGTTGTTATCTGGTCTTGGTTTGCCAATGCCGCAATGCATGTAGGTATGTCCGACTTATCCGTATTCCGGTTTGCCAAAAATGCCAATTCAGGTTGGACGACTGCAGCCGGAATGTATGTTGGCCACTATATGGCATGGATAGCTGCAGCATTGTTGTACGCGGTATATTTGAAATCTCCCGAAGCACAAGCCTTATTGTCCAACGGAGAAGCTCCACCAGTAGCACCTGGACCATTGGCCAATAATGCTATTGGAATCTTTGGTATCATAGCCGTTGTACTTGCAGGTTGGACAACGGCCAACCCAACCATCTATAGGGCCGGATTGGCCTTCCAGGCCATTATGCCCAAGGTCTCGACTTTCTGGGTAACCATAATTGCTGGCACAGTTGCCACCATAGCTGGACTATTTCCGGCATTTGCGATGAAACTATTGGGTTTTGTGGCACTTTACGGTTTCATTCTGGCTCCTTTCGGTGCGGTAATTGTCTTTGAACATTTCTTTCATAGACAAGCCGGCATCGTAAAGAACTATGCGGAAGTTGCAAATATCAAATATAATAAGGCGGTCCTTTATGCCTGGGCGATCAGCTTTGGACTTTTTTATTTTATATCCCTTCAGTTCGATGTTTTTTTGTCATTTGTAACCTTACCGGCGTGGTTGCTTTGCGGTGTGTTGTTTTTGGTATTTAGTAAATCGTTTAAGAAGAAGGTTAATTAGCGGCATTTTGGAAAACGATGTTAAAGAAGGAGAATAGAATTTTTTTGTGACCTTTGGGATACTTGGAATGACAGTGCTTGCCCATAGCATAAGGATGCGAATATCAAATATTACAATGCAGTACTTTTTATTTGGGCGATTGGCTATGGGTGGTTTTTTCATAGCCTTTCGGTTCTATGTTTTTTGTTATTCGTGACCTTACCGGTACAGTTGCTGCGCAGCCTGCCTTTTTTAGATATTTAATAGGAAAATGTACGCCAGATGATATCGTGGTCATTAATTTAACGATAAAAAACGAATGGCTTTTGAGTATATAGAAAGACCGATCTCAACATATTCCTAAAAAGACAGTAATATTCAATTCCCAATAATCTAAGATTTACCAAGATGAATCAACCACAATTTAATTTCCATTTTAAACATAAAGCAACCACTTTTCAAATGGATTAATTAACTTTTAGGACTCCTAAAACCTTATCGGTTTTTTGACCTGTTGATTTAAAAATTTTTGCTTGACATTAATCTTTATTGAAACCATTGGCGGATGAAAATAAAAAAAGAGAACATATTTGGGATAATCGAGCAATTGGATGCCATAATCGGCACAATGATAGAAGATGAAGAACGTTTAAAGGAGACCATAGAAAATGTTCACCCCTATCATGAAAAAAGTGCTCAAAACCTTATTAACTATATCTCATTTAGAAGTTTTGATGTCAGGGCAATGCAAAAACAGCTTAAGAATTTAGGCCTTACCCGTTTTGCCCATGCGGAAGGCCATATCAAGGCAAGTGTGCTTACTATCCGCTATCTACTGGGACTGGCAGTTGAAGAAAATCAAAAAGATGCTTTAAAAAAACAATGGTCCATAAAAAAAGGGGAGAAACTGTTGAAATCAAATACTAAAAACTTACTGGGGATAGCAGGTAAAGATAGGAGGGTGCGAATAATGGTAACCCAGCCCAAAGAGGCCGCTGAAGACTACCAAATGGTAAAACGGATGTTAGAAAAGGGCATGGACTGTGCCCGAATCAATTGTGCCCATGACTCACCGGAAGTGTGGTCAAAAATAATTTTAAATATCAAAAAGGCTGCTAGAGAACTAGACAAAGAGGTTAAAATCGCCATGGATTTGGCCGGGCCCAAAATACGGACAGGAAAAATTCTTCCAGGGCCACAGGTATTGCGCTGTAAACCCAAAAAAGACAACTTTGGAAAGGCCATAGAGCCTGGTAAATTAGTACTGGTATCAGAATCGGAGTACGTCTACTCGCCAGATGTTTTACCTATCAAATCAGGTGATTTAAAAACGCTGAAAGTTGACCAGGTACTCTCTTTGGTGGATGCTCGATCTAAGCACCGACAACTGATAGTAACAAATTGTACCGGAGAGAAAGTAGAGGTCGAAACAATGCAAACGATATACTTTGAACCTGATTTGGTCCTTATTGGCACCTCAAATGAAATGTTGGAATTGATAGTTGGCGAGATACCGCCAAAAGAAAATCCCCTTACACTCAAGACAGGAGATGAAATATGGATACATAAAGAACATGAATTGGGTCGTCCGGCGGAATTATTAGGTGATGGGCAAATGACCAAGCCAGCTACCATTTCATGTCAAATGCCCGAAGTATTTGAATATATCCACGAAGGAGACCGCATATTTTTTGATGATGGCAAAATTGCGGGAACTATAACCGAAGTGAGTGAAACCCTTTTTAAAGTCAAAATTACCTTAGCGAAAGAGAATGGGTCTAAACTTCGCGCTGAAAAAGGCATTAATTTTCCCGATACCCGATTGGGATTTTCAGGGTTAACCGCTAAAGATAAGGAAGACCTCGTTTTTGTAGCCAAAAATGCGGACATCGTGAATTTCTCGTTTGTGAATGGACCAGAGGATGTTGAACAGCTCTACGCGGAATTGGACAAACTGGGTGCATCGGAAAAATTAGCCGTCATTTTGAAAATTGAAACACAATTTGGGTTTGAGAATTTAGTGTCTATTCTTTTGGAGGCCATGAAAACGGAGAATATTGGTGTGATGATAGCCCGGGGAGATTTGGCCATTGAGACCGGCTGGGAGAACATTGGCCAAATTCAATGGGAGATGTTGTCCATTTGTGGTGCTGCCCACGTTCCGGTAATCTGGGCCACACAGGTATTGGAAAATTTGGCGAAAAGTGGTTTGCCCTCACGTTCTGAAATAACGGATGCCACAACAGCTCTCAAAGCGGAATGTGTAATGCTGAACAAAGGACCCTATATTACCGAAGCCATTTCTTTACTGAATGCCATACTCTCCAAGATGGAATCTTCACAACACAAAAATGAGTCGATGCTACCGAAACTTGGAACTGTGCAAATCTAAGCTTTACAAGCAGTGGGGCCATGCGCTTGGATCCGATAGGGCCAAACCAATGAAACAAAACCTCCATGGAATCGGCGGCTTTTTTGCTTGCACAAAGATGGCATGCAATACAGTGGTATTTACTCCCAAATACTTAAGCTACGGTCAACAATAAAAAGTAGGCCATCCGGTTCACTTGACCCCTTCCAAAAATGGAAAACGACCTTGGTATGCGATATAAGAGGGTAAAGACCTAATATTGGCATATATCCCAAGGAGCACTAGCTTTGACTCCCAATACAAGTTTAATGCGGCATACATATTCAATGCTAGTGCCAGCATACTGGTTAAAGTTAGCAAAGGAGGTTAAGATACAATTTGCATCATCTTAGTTAGAGCAATACGTTTAAAAGGCTCCTGAGATTCTAGGAGATTAAAGAATACGGTTTAATCTTGCTAAAGGCTAAAATATTTTTTACATTCGTTAACGTTAACGGTTGTTGTTTTTGACCTTAAACCAACATAACAAATAATCAAAAGCTTACAAAAGAAACACTTATGAAAAAAGCAAGCAATCTACTGCTATCAATTATTCTTTTTACAGGAATTTCCCTTTCGGCCCAAGACAATTGGGAAATGTTATTTAATGGGAAAGACCTAAAAAATTTCGAACAGCTGAATGGAAATGCCAAATATCAAATTAAGGACGGACAGCTTATCGGAACTTCCAAGCTGGGCACTCCCAACAGTTTTATGGCGACGAAAAAAACATACGGCGATTTCATATTGGAGTTCGATGTATTTGTTGAAAATGGATTGAACTCCGGGGTTCAATTTCGAAGTTTAAGTTTGCCGGATTACAATAACGGCAGGGTACACGGTTATCAATGCGAAATTGAAACAAGCTCAAGAAAATGGGCAGGAGGGGTTTACGATGAAGCCAGAAATGGATGGCTTTATCCACTCTCGAGAAATCCAAAAGGACGGAATGCCTTTGTTCCCGGTCAATGGAACCATTATAGGATAGAGGCTATTGGCAATACCATTCGCACATGGGTCAATGATACTCAATGTGCCAATTTGGTGGACGACACCACCGACAAAGGTTTTATCGCCTTTCAAGTTCATAGTATCCGTGATGAAAGTTTGGAAGGTAAAATCGTCAAGTGGAAAAACATAAAGATTAAGACGACCGCTCTGGAGAACTCAAGAAAGGGAGTTGATCCAGATGTACCCGAAATCAGTTACTTGGCCAATCAACTTACTGATAACGATAAACGTAAGGGCTGGCGTTTGTTATGGGATGGACAAACTACCAATGGATGGAGAGGGGCCAAGCTGGATAAATTTCCTGAAAAAGGCTGGGAAATAAAAGACGGTGCTCTTACTGTACTCTCTTCGGATGGAGCGGAATCTAGAAATGGCGGTGATATTGTGACGGAAGATTCCTTTAAGGATTTTGAGTTGAGTGTTGATTTTAAGATTTCCGAAGGCGCTAATAGTGGCATCAAATATTTTGTGGATTCCGAGCTTAATAAAGGTGAAGGTTCAGCAATCGGCATGGAATTTCAGGTGCTAGATGACAAAGCACACCCTGATGCCAAACAAGGAAAGAATGGTAACCGAACGGTAGGATCGCTGTATGATTTAATACGGGCCGAGAATGCCGACAGTTCCCGAGGCAAAAATTTTAAGGGTGTGGGTAAATGGAACAATGCCCGGATTGTGGTTAAGGGAGGCCATGTTGAACATTGGTTGAACCAGATCAAGGTGGTCGAATTCGATCGCTTTAGTCAAATGTTCAAGGCACTGGTAGAAAAAAGCAAATATGAAAAATGGGATAATTTCGGTCGCATTCCCGAAGGGCTTATCCTACTACAGGACCATGGAGATGAGGTTTCTTTTAGGAGCATCAAAATAAGAGAATTTTAACAAAAAAAATCAACCGATCATGAATAGGACAAGACGAAATTTTATAAGGAAAACAACTTTAGCTTCAAGTGGAATCATTTTGGGCGCCGGCTCTATGACTGCCAAGAGCTATAAAAAAATAATTGGTGCTAACGACCGGGTTCGTGTTGGTATTGTGGGATTTTCGAATAGGGCAAAAGGAGCCCTGATTCCTGCCTTTAATGGGCATAGCAAGGCTCAGAATTTTGAAATTGTAGGCGTATCCGACATATGGAACAGACGACGTGACGAAGGAGCGGCCTATATAAAGGAAAAGACAGGAAACAAAGTAGAGCAGTGGCGGAACAATGAGGAAATGTATGATAAGAACAAAATCGACGCAACAATTATTTCTACGGCTGATTTTCAACATGCACTCCACACGGTACAAGCTGCCAATGCTAAAAAGGATGTATACTGTGAAAAACCCTTTGCAGAAACCATGGAAGATGCCCGTATAGGGATTAAGGCTGTGAAGGATTCCGGAATCGTTTTTCAAATCGGATCGCAGAGACGTAGCGGTGCCAATTATCATGCTGCCTCGGATTTTATAAAGTCCGGCAAGTTTGGGGATATCGTAATGGTCGAAATGACTTGGAACGTAAATCAACCTGGTAGATGGCGTTTACCAAAATTGACTAGCGAAATAAAGGAATCCGATACGGATTGGAAACGCTATCAAATGAATCGGCCTCCAGCGGAATGGGATCCGAGAAAATATTTGGAATATCGTCTGTTCTGGCCGTATTCTTCAGGAATTCCTGGTCAATGGATGTCCCACCAGATTGATACGGTACATTGGTTCTCTGGTTTGGACCATCCAAGAAGTGTAGCGGCCAACGGCGGTATTTATTTATGGAAGGACGGTCGTAAGAACTTCGATACCATGTCCGCTGTTTTTGATTATGGCCCCTCTAACGACCCTAGTTCCGGATTTCAGGTAACGTATTCCTCTCGATTTACAAATTCTGCAGGCGGTACCAAGGAAATCTATTATTCCAATGCCGGGGAGTTGAACCTGGACACAAACAAAGTGAGCGATAATGGTGGGTTGTCCAAGAGACACGCAAGTGCCATGGGGATGAAACCGAATAAATTAAATGGCTTCAATCTTTCTGAAAATGCCCCAAAAGTGGTGACATCGGCCAATACCGGTGCGGATAATATGACCTCATTGCATATGCTGAACTGGATGGAATGTGTCCGTAGCCGTAAGACCACCAATGGTCCGGTAGAAGCTGGGTATAATCATTCTATCGCCAATATCATGACCACTGCTGCGCTTCGAACTGGTTTAAAGGCCACTTTCGACGAAAAGAATCAAGATGTTCTGGCCGGTGGAAAGGTGTTCAAATATTAATGGAAGATATGTTGAGTTTATTTAAGCGGACATTTAGCTATTACATGCTCTTTATATTTTTGCTGATTTCTTGTAAGGAGGTAAAAAATACAGCTACTATCAATAACACGATATCCGAAGAGGAGGTACAAGAATCATCTAAAGTGAAATTTACAAAGGATGATGCAAATAGGAAAATAGATATTACGATTGATGGTAGGCCGTTCACGAGCTATATTTATGACGGACAAACTCCCAAACCGATTTTGTACCCGCTCATTACCAAAAGCGGCAAAACGGTTACCCGAGGCTTTCCCTATGACCCTAGACCCAATGAGCGTGTTGACCATCCACATCACGCAGGGCATTGGTTAAACTATGGGGATGTAAACGGATTGGATTTTTGGAACAATTCCTATGCAATTCCTGAGGAGAAAAAACACAAGTATGGTACAATTTACCATCAGGAAATTCTGCAAAGTGATGAAGATAACGGAATCTTGAAAATAAAAGCAATTTGGCGTTCACCGGAAGATATTGATTTGATGGAGGAGATAACGGAGTTTACATTTTCCGAAAAGGAGAACACCAGAATCATAGACCGTTCTACAACCCTAAATGCCTTGAAGGATGTTTCCTTTAAAGATAACAAGGAAGGAATGATTGGCATTCGCGTAGCGCGAGAACTGGAATTGGTTTCGGATAAACCGGCACTCTATACGGATGCTGAGGGAAACGTAACGGAAGTGGAGGCCTTGAATAATGAAGGTATAAATGGCAACTATTTTAGCAGTGAAGGTCTAACAGGAAATGATGTCTGGGGTACGCGCAACAAATGGGTTAAATTAGAAAGCGAGATCGAGGGTGAAACCGCATCCATCACTATACTGGACCATAAGAAAAATATAGGATACCCCACCTACTGGCATGCCAGAGGTTACGGACTTTTTGCCGCCAATCCTTTGGGACAGGCTATTTTTTCTGAGGGAAAGGAAACCTTAAACTTCAAATTGAACAAAAATGAATCGGTAACTTTTAATTATCGTATTTTAATTCATAATGGTTCCAAGTTGACCAACAATGCGTTAAATACTTCATTTAATGAGTTCAATACGAAGTAATCTTAAATTTTAAAAATTAGAAAAATGAAGTCCATGTATTCCCTTATTTGCACATTGATGTTCGTAGTCATGAATTTCGGACAAGGGACCGACTACGAAATGGAGACCATATTTAATGGTACTGACCTTAATAAGTGGCAAGTGCCCGATAATAATGTTTGGTGGAGAATTGATGGTGAAGCACTTTGGGCAAAAAGTGACCCCGATCAAAAAGGTTCCATATTATGGACGAAGAAGGAATACGAGGATTTTGTTGTTCAATTGGATTTTAAATTCGGAGAAGGGACTATTGACTCGGGTATTTTTATGAGAGGAGAGGATGAGAAGAACGTACAAATTCAAATCGGTATATCGGGCTCTTTGAAAAGAGATATGACGGGTTCCCCTTACGTGCCCAAATCAGGATACCCAGTAGAAGCCGACGGCGTTAAAGAACTTTTGAGAATGGATGGCTGGAATACCATAAAAGCCATGACTATTGGCAATTCCTATAAAGTATGGCTCAATGGAGAAGAAGTAATGAATTACATTCTTGAAGAAGCCAATTTAAAAGGTCCTGTTGGTCTTCAACTGCATCCGGGAAGGGAGATGACCATACAATTCAAGAACATTTCAATAGCTGAATTGTAACTATTTTAATATTGCTATTTTATGTAAAACATTGTATATTAAAAGTTTACCAAACCAACTAATTCCTTAGGGAAGCATGGGGATAAAGAAAATTGCGGAACTTGCAAACGTGTCGATAGGGACGGTAGATCGTGTATTGCACAATAGAAAAGGCGTTTCCAAAGAGACCGAAAAAAGAGTGCGAAAGGTTATCAAGGAAATCGGCTATACAAAGAATACAACGGCCAGTCGATTGAAATTAGCCTCGGTTAAAAAGATAAAATTTGCCATATTGATTCCCGAGGCAGAAAATAAATGGAATTATTGGAAACTCCCAAAAAAAGGTATCGAGCAGGCAGTTCAAGAATTGAGGGAATTAGGAGTAGCGGTGGACAATTATTTGTTCTTGGATTCGTCTTCTTTCAATAATCTGGCCGAACAGATTTTCCTAAAAGACTATGATGCTATAGTAACTGTACCATTCTTTAAAAAAGAAAGCAATTCGTTGCTTAAACGCGCTGAAGGAAAAAAGATTCCTATAATCTTCTTGGATACCGAAATTGAACTAGAAGGGCCTGCCTGTTTCATTCGCCAGGACTCGCATAAAGCGGGTAGGGTGGCTGGAAGATTACTTCATGGTCTTGTAGGGGCTAAAGGTGATTATTTCGTAATCAATATGTTAAATGACCGGGGTATTCATGCCAACAATATACAGCGTGAGCAGGGATTTAGGGAATTTTTTAATACCATTAACGAGAAGGTAACGATTCATACGATTAACTACTCTTTGAACGATGAATTTAAAGTAACGGCTGAAATGGAGGATTGGTTCGGCAAGGACAATCTGAAAGGAATGTTTGTAACAAATTCGAAATCGCATTTACTTCCCAAAATATTGGAACAGTACCAAGTGAAAAATACCTTCATTGTTGGTTTCGATCTAAATAATCAGAATTTGGAATACTTAAAGGAAGATAAAATCAACTTCTTGATCAACCAACAACCCAAATACCAGGGTTATGCTGCTATAAAGGGCCTTTTTAACTTCATTACCAAGCAAGATAGGTCGGAACTAAACCTTGATATTCCTGTAGAAATCATTGTCAAGGAGAATAGTGCTACCCTTTGATTGCGGTATCATGTTGAATGTCCTAGAATATGTTGAAAAACCCTCCTATATGCTACAATAGACGAGAGGTAAACCAAACTAACTTCAACAATCACAATTAAAACGATTATTGTGAATAGTGTTATCCCTGGATTTTTAATCGTTCCAGCAGGTGGAAAGGATTCATTTGTCCAAAGATGGAAGTATCTTTTTTATATTCTTGATTGATCCATAACTCATACGAAAAGCTAATATTTGACCAGTTTAGGGAAATAACACCTATTCCTTGTAGGTTAATAGGATGTCTTATTTTATTAAGAAAATTAATGTTAAATAGGTTAGTAGGTGTATGTATTAATTATTATATTTAAGTAAGTATTTTCGTAATAAAAATGATTTATAAATCTTATTAATTTATTGATTATTCCTGATTTAGTTGAAGTGTTAATTTTACGGATTACTTTTTAGAATACGTCGTAAGGTCACATTGTGAACATCCAATACAATTTTTATCAGCAGATAAGAATTATCCAGAAAATTCAGTATGGAAGATGTCAATTATATTTTCAAGAAAATAAAAAACGGCTAAGGAAAACCCTTAGCCGTGTGAACCTATTGCTTTCGCGAAGCATGGACCAAAACCTTGATGGTCCTTAAATGTTCAGGGCAAATCTAATGCTTTTAATTTTTTGACATGAAAAAATTAAGTTTAAACAAGATGAATCTTGTAGAGGGTAAGATTCTTGAAAAAGAACAACAAAAGACTGTTGTTGGTGGTTATGATGGTGGATATTATTGTTATTGTAGATCTGATCCGCATTCACAAGGTTGGGATTCTGTAACTCTCCAAACGTTCTCCATGTGCGGTAGTTATCCTTGCGTTTCTGCCTGTGCGAATGAGGGCTTAGGCTATTGGTCAGGTCAGTGTGGAGGAGGTTGATTTATCCTTAGGAGATGGGAAAGTTACGATTTTAAAAAATCGTGACTTTTCTTTTATTCCTTATTAAGGAATTATCACTGTGGATAAAGGTTCCAGTATTTTTTTCTACTAGCCATATGCTCCGTGATATTTTTATGCTAATGACTATGGTCGTAACCAAACTGGAACGAAAAATTTTTGGAGATAAAGGAAATGCAGCAGTATTAAAATCATGAAAGCCAACAAAAGAAGTATTTCATTTTGTACGGTATGTATGAACCGAACAAATTTTCTAAAGCAAACACTGCCCAGGAACATTGAAGATAATTTGTCCTATGGTAATCTGGAATTTGTGGTTCTTAATTATAATTCAACAGATGGAATGCATGAATGGATAATGGGTGAAATGGCACGCTATATTGATTTGGACATTCTAAAATACATAAGAACATTGGAACCCCAGTATTTTTTATGGAGTCATTCAAAAAATGTAGTGGCAAAACAAGCTAAAAACGATATCATTTGCAATGTGGATGCGGATAATTTTATGGGCAAAGGATTTGCGGAATATATTAACACTCAATTTCATGAGGAAAACGACATATATCTGGCCGTTGATAAGCAAAGGGCAACGAAAGATTGTTATGGCAGAATAGGTATGGCCAGAAAAGATTTTAATAAGTTGAGGGGTTACGACGAATCTATGGACATGTATGGTTTTGAGGATTTTGATCTTGCGAATAGGCTGGAGATGCTTGGAAGAAAAAAGAAGCTTATTGATAAAAAAGAGTTCTTAACTGCCGTAACACATGATGATGATGAGCGGTTGAAAAACCAAAATCAAAAGAATAGGATAAAGAAAATTTATCTACGCCATGAAACCCCTTCAATTTCCGAGTTATTGTATGTGCTGAATAGTAATGAGGTCCACCAGTGTAAGGTGGTAGAGAACAGAACCTACGGTTCAAAATCAATCGAGAACCTCTTCATCGAACGAGATACTTTTGATTATGAGTACCGAATATTGGATAATAGTTGGGCTTTTGGATCTTATACGCAGAGTGGTGGTATTCTTTTTAAGGACTTGAAAGCCCTAAACTTGATATCAGATCCGAACTATCTTGAAATTCTAGATGCTAAAATGTACTCTTCGTTGGTTATGTTCCATTCTGAAATCAAGAATAGACTAAAGATGAAAAAAAATATAGAGTTAGGACAACCGGTGGTGAATAACAACTTCTTTGGAGAATGCGAAATTGAGATTTTTAACTAATTATTTTTGGGAAGGATGTTGCCAAAAAGGGGTACTGCGATCAACTTATGTATTTCACTTTTTTATAATAGTGAAAATTGGGACATACTGTTAACCGAGGGAGTAAGGCCATTTCTGACCAAAACCAAAGGATTGTTATCTTATGCCATAAACTTGTCCGAATTAAGGGGAGACCACATTAGGTTGGTATTACGTGTAAACAAAAAAGCAGCAAAAGCCATAGCTGATAAGGCAAAACTTCACTTTGATGATTTTATTCAGTGCTTTCCCTCCGACCTAAGAGATTTCAAAAAAGGAAATGACTCCTTCCTCTTCATGGACTTTGAGAATAATACAATACGCTATGGTCTCTTCGATTATTGGTTTCCCAGTACGCTTTTTCAATCTGAAAAATTCGAACGGCAAATTAGCCTACTTATTATTCAAATTTTTAAGGAATTTGGAAAAAATGTCCTTAAGGACCTCGATGAAATTATTATTCAATTACTGCTGATATATTTTAACACATTGGCATTGGATAATAAAGAGATTATTGCCCTATTAAACGTTCATCTGAAAACGGTACGGAATACGTATGATATGAAGAAATGGAGTGATTTCAGAACCAAAAACCAAAGGGCCTTCGAAGATAATAAAGAAACTCTTTGTAACTATATAAGCTCTTGCAGAGAAAATTGGAATACTGAATACGATTCGGAATGGGAGAACCAATGGAGGCAAATTATCCATGGGATAGATCAAGAAAATCAACAAAGATCTTCGTTGGAGTTGTACAATTTGTTCCATGAAGTCTTTAACCGTATAACTACTAAGTTAAATTCAAGGAATACACTTAGCATATATTGTTTATTAAAAGATGCACTTGAGTATATTGAGGGAGGTATGGGGTATGAAAAACAGGATTTTGACGTGAACAGGCAAATGAATTAATCTGTGATTTTTTAGGAAAAATCAAAAAATCGTATGAAAGTAGTTACCGTTGCAACGGATTTGGACAATTTTAACCTAAAGAACCTTCTAATTCCATCATGTAATTTTTTTGGCTATGAATTGATAATTTTAAACTTGCTTTCGACGTGGGATAGCCATAGAATGAAAGATTTGGCCTTGATCGCCTATTTGGAAACCCTAAAAGAGGACGAAATCATTTTATTTACGGACGCCTATGATACGTTTCTGCTCAATACACCGGAATCCTCTTTAAAAAAATGGTCGAAATACAAGGATAGTCTTTTATTTTCTGCAGAAGCCAACTGTTGGCCGGAACAAGAATTTGCCAGTGCATACAATCAAATAAATCATCATGGAAAGTTTAGATTTCTAAATAGCGGTGGGTATATAGGTTCGGTTTCAACAATTTTGAAGCTCTTGAAAACCTTTAAAACCCCACCGAGCTGGATACTACGTTCCAAATACGATTTTAGCACCAGATTCATTGAAAATTGTGACAAAAGGTATTCCTGGAGCAATCAATATTATTGGTCATTAATTTTTCTTTCTCAAGAAAATTCAATAGTGTTGGATAAAAACTCCGAATTGTTCAAGTGCTTCGGAACTCCGGTGGCATATTTCCGTAAGCACCGTAAAGATTATCTTAATAACGGTATTCATAGTGGAATTTATCAAAAGGAACTTGGTAGAATTAAGATTGAATTGGATTCTCTGGATGAATCAACAATAGGACATGTCCATTTTAATAATCCTATTTTAAAACATGTCTTTCAAACCTTATTTGAAGAAGGCCTTTTTCCCAACTGGATAATTAATGTATTGTCCAAAAGAGTTGTTGGCCAACCACAAATTATAGAAATAGACTAATGTGGTATTCTAAGAACAAACATAAACCGCTTTAAGGTCTTCCGGATATGCTTGGATTAGTAGTTAAGGCAATGAAAAACCCTCCCGTCCAATAGATAGACAGGAGGGTAAACTAAACTAACTCAAACTAAACCAAACAAGATTGTTATTGTGGATAACCTGGATTCTGAGGATATCCACCAACGGTTCTATCAATTTGATCTTGACCTATCGGCCTTAAAACATGGAAGTCCTGTATGTTCGGGCCACCTTCTATATTATGCAACCTTACACGTTCCACCAATTTTCCGGTACGTGTCAGGTCCCACCAACGGGCATGCTCGCCGAAAAGTTCCCTAGCACGCTCATCCAATAGGAAATCCATATTGACATCCCCAGCAGTAATCTGCATTGCGGTTTCTTGTCCCGGTACGGCTGCCCTTGTTCGGACAACGTTAATGTCATCCGCTGCACCGGCCGTATTGTTCTGAAGAAGCCTAGCTTCGGCACGTAACAGATAGGCGTCCGCCAAACGCATAAGAACAACGTCGCGTTGTCCCTGTACATGTTGACGACCAGGGCGTGTTGGATCGATCCATTTGTTCATCGAAGGAAAAATACGTTCCGTATAGTCATCGGCGGTATATACAACATAAGGTGCCGCATCCTTTCTGACTTGTGGCCAATCAATATCCCGGCCTGGACCTGGAATAAATAGGGCTGTGTCACCAATTGCTAGATTCCCCCTTTCATCGGAAACTTCCCTGTTGGCGAACCAAACGTGCTTAAAACCTTTATCATATCTTGCATCCACAGTACGATCCCAAAGTCCCAATAAAAATGGGGTAGGCCTAAACCTTTTCCAAGGTCTGCCGTTCGCTATATCCCTGGTCATTCCCCTGCGCACATCATATTCCATCAAAAAATAAAGGTGCCCTCGGTGACCTTCTTCATCTATGCCTTCATCTACCAATGATTTGGCAATGGTCAAATTCCAGACAATTTCCGAATTCTCCTGATTGTTGATATCCCATAGATCGGCATAATCGGACAGTAGTTCAAAACCATAATTATTGATAACATTGCTAAACAATGTTTCTGCCCTACTTGCATCATCTCCGGCGGCAAATGATGTCTGAGCACGTCTTAGCAATACTTTGCCCAATAAAAATTCCGCTGCAGGTTTCGTGGCCCTACCGTATTCATCTTGCGTATCCGGCAAATTGGCGATGGCAAATTCTAAATCTGGGATAATGGCCTGCGCATAAATCTCGGAAGCAGCAGTTCTATTGGCCTCTACTTCCACGCCAATGGTTTCATCCAAACTAAGATGTGCATCTCCATAGGTTCTTACCACATCATAGTAGTAAAAGGCACGTAACCATCTGGCTTCGGCCACCCAAATGGTTTTTTGGGTTTCGTCCATTTCCACATCCACGGAACGCCCGATTACGGCATTCGCTTGATTGATGCCTCGGTACCAGTCACGCCACATATCGTTCACATAGCTTTCAGTGGCATTGAAGGATTGATCATAGAAATTTACCCTTTTGTGGCCACCGTCTGAACCGTTGGTAAAGATGTCAGTACCAAAAGTGGTCATGGTAAAGCCTATTTCCGGGCCGTAAAAACGCTTTAACCACGAATAGGTAGCGTCAACGGCATCTTCCAAACCAGCTTCAGTGGTATAATAGGTTCCGGAAGAGACATCCGATATGAGCTCTTCTTCCAAATAATCATCGCAAGACTGCGTTACAAACAGCAGCGCTAAAAGCAAGAATGTATATTTTTTTCTTTTCATCATTTTAAATTTATCTTGTTTAACAATACCATTTTTTTATCAAAAAGTTACATTTAGCCCTATAGACCACATTCTATTACTAGGTACTGTACTACTGGATACACCCAGACCTCTCTCTTCGATTTCACCGGTTTCTTCATCTCGTCGCAAGTCGTCTTCTTCAGATACTTCAGGATCAAAAGTTTCATAATCCGATAAAAACCATAGATTTTGACCAGCAACGAACAACCTCAAGTTAGAAATATTGAGCTTTTCGGTCAAGGAACTCGGGAAGTTATACCCCAGTGTCAAGTTTCTGAGTTTAAGATAACTACCATCAAAATAGGACAAGGTAGAACCATTCTTGGGGCTTTCTTGATTTTCATTTGGCCGAGGTGCCTCGTTCGTTGGGTTATCTATGGTCCAGAAGTCAACATCCAAGTTATTATATCTCCCAAATAAGGCGTTATTGCTATCATGAAAACGGGAACGTATCATTTGACCCTGACGGAAATAAAAGAAGAAACTAAGATCAAACCCTTTATATTCAAACGTATTGGTGATACCTCCATAATAATCCGGTATGTCCGTTCCTAGGATAATCCTATCCTCATCAGTAATGACACCATCACCATTTTGATCTCTTAGCTTAATTTCCCCGGGCACTTTACCTTCGGCACTGGCTGCGAGGTCAACCTCATTAGCTTGATAAATTCCAATTTTTTCGTAATCAAAGAAAACATTTACCGGCTGACCAATGAACCACTTATTACCGATATCATCGAGCGGATTACCATTCTCATCCCTTAAGGGGAGGTCGGTAATCTCTTCTGTATAAGTAGCTATGTTAAAACCAACATTCCAGTTGAAACCACCGGGATTACTGATGACATCTCCGTTAACGCTGAACTCAAATCCCTTTGTCGCCGTAGAGCCGATATTCTGGAATACACTGGAATATCCCGAGGAGGGGGGGAGGGTTCTATCCAATAAAAGATCTTCTGTCTTGGTAGAGTAATAATCCAAGGAACCCGTAATTCGATTGTTCAACAATCCGAAGTCGACACCGGCACTTATGGTCTTCGAAACTTCCCAACCTAGATTACTGTTCGGGATATCGCTGAGTGAAAAACCTAAGGCTAGTAATTCGCCATAGGCATAATCCGTAGCTTCCAATGTTCCTTGTGTCTGATATGGATTTACCGAGGTGTTACCTACTTCTCCATAAGAGACCCTTAACTTCAAATCGGAAATCGTATTGCTATTTATTAAAAAGTCCTCTTGAGAAATTCGCCATCCGGCTGATACACCGGGAAAGTAATTCCATTTTCTACCTTCCGCCAAACGTGAAGAACCGTCCGCACGAAGTGAGGCTTGAAAAAGGTATTTTCCTTTATAATCGTAGTTTACCCTTCCCATAAAGGAGGCCAAAGTCCATTCTTCCAAATCCGAGTCGATATTGCCCCTTACAGATGCCGTAGACATATTATAGAACAACTGCTCCTCATAGGGTATGTTAGAAACTTCACCTTTATAGGTTTCTTGCCTTGAACTCTGAATACTTTGGAGCAGGGTGACCCCTACATTATGCTTTTCATTGAATGTTTTGTTGAAGTTCAGAATATTCTCCAAAGTATACCCAAAGTTTTGAAGGTTTTCTACTTCTGCATCGGCTGGAGCGCCTCGATTATCATTTGTGAAGCTGCCCCTAAATTCACCTCTCCTTCTGTAACGAATATCAGGACCGAAGTTGGTAGTCCATTTTAGGCCTTTGGCAATGTTGATATCCAAATAAACCGGAGCAAAAATACGGGTTACCTTTCTTTCATCGACAAAAGCCCCATCCACCAACTCGCTTAATGGATTGGTTCGGATACCATCATTGGTGGGCAAGAATATGGGGTCTCCATTTTCATCAAAAGGTACACCCAATGGGTTATTGGCCAAGGCTTCCCCCATCACGGCATTGGATCCAAAATTTTGGATGGAGTGGGAAACGGTGAACGACATCCCCACTTTGAAAATATCGTTGATCCTATGGTCAAGATTAAGCCTTCCTGTAAAACGTTCAAAATCCATGTTGCTAATGATACCCTGTTCATTAAAATAACCAACTGACGTATTGAATGTCGTCTTTTCGGAACCGCCGCTAACACTAACTTGATGGTTGGTTTGCCACCCATTGTCAAGTACCAAATCTAAATAGTCCGTGGATCTTCCCAAGGCCAAGGATTCCAGTTCAATAGGGTCGTCAAAAACATCCTCGTCCGGTGCGAGAGGGCCATTCCATCGGTCCGCATCTGTGGCGCCTATTCTTCTGGATTCCCGTTTTAAGGCCGCAAACTCTTCCCCATTCATCATATCGACCAAACGGGTTGCGGAGGTAATACCAAAATGACTGCTATAACTTACTTTGGTATCGCCCACACGGCCTCTTTTAGTGGTAATAAGGATAACACCATTGGCACCTCTGGACCCATAAATAGCCGTTGCCGCTGCATCCTTAAGTACGTTCATGGTTTCAATATCCTGTGGATTGATGTCGGCGACCGCTGCATTACCACTTATTTGGGGAATGCCATCAATGACATATAATGGGTCATTGGAGGCCGAAATAGATCGGCGACCACGTATACGTACCGTTGAATTTTCACCTGGTCGTCCACCATTGGCCTGAATATCAACACCAGCAACCTGACCTTTAATGGCATCAATACTACTGGCGGTTTGAATTTTTTCAATGGATTCGGCCCCGATAGTAGATATGGAACCCGTTACTTCACCTTTCTTTTGGGTACCATATCCAACAACGACCACTTCATCCAATTGAGAGGCGTCGATTTCCATATTAACGTTTATGGTAGACCTTCCATTGACCGTTATTTCTTGGGAACTATAACCTACATAGCCAAATACCAAAACGGCATCGGCAGCGGCATCAATGGAGTAATCCCCATCAAAACCGGTTACAACACCAGTTGTTGTCCCCTTTATTACAACACTTGCACCAGGTAACGGGCTTCCATTTTCATCGTAAACAATACCCGTTACGGTGGATTGGAAAACTTCAATCGAATTGCTCATTTTGCCAGAGTTTTCATCGGCAAACATTGAATAAGTGCCTATAAGGCAACATATGAATAAGGACAAAAAACTTCTTGCCCGGAGCAAAGGTTTTTTTGAGAGTAGTTTTTTCATATCATATTTATTGTTAGTTGTTTCTTTTTTTAGTTGAAGAGATTTTAGTTTTTTCTTTTGAATTTGTTCAAATCGAACTCTCCTGTTAAGAAAGTTGTTTCAAGAGGAAGGATTTTTAAGGGCCTTTGTTTCTGCATACCATGGTAATAGTTGTTGGGTTATTTTGTTGCACTAAAACGTGTCTGATTTTCTAAGCCAGTTTATAGGAACGGCCAATTGTCAATACGCTATGATTATATGATTTTTCGCACAATCGTTAACGTACACATATTTTACGTTAACGTTACCGAATATAGGGATTCATTTTTTTATAAAAAAATTAACACGTAGATTATTGACAAAAAAAAGTAGAATATTGCCAGATTTGATTCAGTTTATTGCATAATAACAAATGAACCCAAACCTTAATTGATAATTCTGGAAAATATTCTTTTGGAAGATTGCTTTTTTACAGGATTTTAGACCGGGACATTAAGGAATGGTCGCTTACAACTTTTTTTACTTGTTGTTAGAACAATTTTTGGCTAGGTTGAAGGTTAAGTCAACTTTTAACAAGCGACTACTATATTATCCGGGATGAATATCAAAAACTACCAAGAAAACCAATCAAATATTCCCGTAGTTATCCAGAATCATTTGGTCAGTTTCCTTTTTGGACTTAAAGACACTGAAATCCCTTCCTTGGGTACGTTGTGCTCCCAAAGCATTGGCATATTTGGTAGCTTTTGCATAATCCGTAGGATTTTCCAGAAGACCGAACCCAAGCCCGCCGGCAAAGGAATCGCCACAACCGGTGGTATCCACAACATGTTCTACACGTATAGATTTAACTATTTCTTGTTTTACTTCCCCATCCTCTTTAAAGAATACGGCGCCACCTTTGGAATCCAGTGTCACTATCAACGATTTTATGCCATGATTCAATGCATGTTGTGCAAAGGTCGGAAGATGATCTGTGTTCTCGTCATTAATGTGGACGAGGCTTTCCGGTGCGTATTCCTTTTCGAACCAACAACATTTTGATTCTTCCAGATTCATTTTAAGTACATCGATGTAGGGTAGCCACTGATCGCGATCTATCCAAAATTTGATCAACCTGTCGCCGGTAATGGTTACCGTATTGGTAGGACCATGGGCATCGAATATTAGGGTGCCCTTGCTGTTTTCTTTTATATATTTTAAAGTTTCCAAAGGAATCTCATAATCGGTAATGGGCACACAAACAAAAACATCACAATGCAAAAGGTGCTCAATGTCTTCAGGAATTATCGGGTTCATAAACCCGGTCTGTCTTTCCAAGCGGTTATTTTGATCTACGAATTTTAGGCTTATGACATCGCCTTGATCCTGATCGGAAGTGATATGGTCCGCATTGATGTTTGGGTATTCCGCTAATATTTCCTTTATCGCTTTTTCATCTTTTTTGCGTACATGCGAAACGGGAAATACAGTGCCACTATCACCTAATAATTTGGCAAGGCCAATGGCCGTATGGGTAGCACAACCATATTTTTCAATAACCTCTCCACGATGTGTGGTGATGTGATCTCTTGGAATTGGACCTAAAACAGCAACATTATACTTGGACATATACTGATTTTAAATAAAAGCGATATACCTAAATATAAGGAAAATCTTGATGAATTGCGTATCTACTGAATGGTATCTACGAACAGGTCAGGATTTCGAAATCAAGTGCTTTGGAAAATCCTTTACATCTTCACAACAAATTTGTTCCATAACTTGTTGTAACTGAGTTTTTAGAAGTGAAATGGTATGGTCTCCTCCCTGTTTGCCCAAGGCGGCGACACCGTACATAAAGGAACGACCCATAAAGGTAAATTCGGCCCCACTAGCCATGGTACGTGCGATATCTGGACCTGAGCGAAGGCCACTGTCCATCATAACTTTTATTTTATTCCCATAATCTTTGGCAATTCGGGTCAACGGTTTTATGGTGGATTCTCCGGCATCCAATTGTCTGCCACCATGATTAGATACAATAATTCCGTCCAATCCCAGTCCGACCGCTTTTTCGGCATCAGCTTCATTGGCAACACCTTTCAGTACCAATTTACCCTTCCACATATCTCGGATAGGTTTGATACGCTCTTCATTCAACCTTCCCGAAAAGGTTTGGTCCATAAATTTTCCTAATTGCTTTAAATTCAGGTTTTTTGGCATATAGGGCCTCAAGGTTTCAAAATTGGGTTGTCCGTGAAGTAACGTATTATAGGCCCATTTTGGCTTACCCAATATTTGGAGAATATTATTGACGGACATTTTAGGAGGCATGGCCAGACCATTCCGTATATCCCTTGGACGAAAGCCAAAAGTGGGAACATCGCATAAAATTACCAAGACGGGACATCCGGCCGCTTCGGCTCTTTTTAAGATATCATCACGAACCGAGGTTTCCGCAGGATGGTATAATTGAAACCATGCTCGGCCTTCAGTGAGCTCTGAAATTCGTTCTATGCTGCTGGTGCTAACGGTACTCAGTATAAAAGGTATATTGTGCTCAAAGGCTGCCTTGGCCAATATTTCAGGGGAGTTGGGCCACATAAGGCCCTGCAGGCCAACAGGTGCTACACCAAAAGGGGCATCATAGATATGACCAAAAAGCTCGGTTTTCATGTTGGATTCCGTGTGGGCAGTGAGGTAATAGGGAAGGAGCTCTACATCCCGAATGTCCGATGTGTTTTTATAGAGATTAATGTCCTCATTGCAACCACCATCCAGATACTCAAAAGCGAAGCGTGGAATTCTTTTTTCTGCCTTGGTCCTTAAATCCTCTATCGAAGGATATTGTGAGTGGTATCGTATTTCCTTTTTGTTTTTTGCCATGAATGGAAAAATCTAGCTTTCGCCAATTATCACCTCCAAGGTCTCCTTGCCCTCTTGCAAAGATTTGGCATTGGCTTGAGTGACCTTGGTTCCCCACAAATAAACCCTTTTGAGACCTTCCAGTTTTTGAAGGTCGGCCAAACAGGAATCGGTCACGTTGGTGCCATAGAGATTAAGGGCCTCCAAATGTTTTAGACCTGAGAGATGTGCCACACCTTCATCAGAAATAGTTGTCTTTTCCAATTGGAGTCGAGTGAGGTTTGGAAATTGGGATACTACGGACAGCCACTCATTTTTTACGTTGGTTCGTGCCAAGGAAAGCCAAGTAACATAATCCTTTACTTTTTCAAGCTCTGCCAATTGCCCTTGGGTCAAATCGGTACCGGAGAATTTGATATCCAATAGCGGGTTTTCCGCTCCCAATGATTTTACGGTGAACCCACTTTCTCGAAGAGCCGATATTTGCGCACTATCCAAAGGGGAAAGCTGTACAGTTTCATACCAAGGCCTAGGTTCCGTATTGAGACCATAGCGCCGAAGCAACACCGGTTTCATATTTTCGGCTACCTCCAAGGCTGATACCGGAGCTTCAAAAGAAGCTCCCTGTTCAATCCACCATTCCACCGTTTTTATCTCGTCGTAGGTCAATACATCATCGGTAGGAGGCATAAATTTTATACTCTTTTGAGGAAGGGTAATTCTTCTGAAAAGCTCACTTTCACTTGGATTACCCTGAGCGATTACCGGTCCATCGTCGCCGCCAACCTGCAATGAATCGGCAGAAGCCATGTTAAGACCACCTCTACGGACCTCGTCACTATGACAGGCCACACATTTTGATTCGAAAATAGGCGCTATCAAATCGTTATATACCAATACAGAATCGGGATTTCCCAATTCTGGCAAGGAATCCTTTGCTTTGGAAACACCCAGTATTCCTTGTATGGATTCCGGAGCATATTCCACCAAATATTCATCCCCATGCGTGAGGTTTCCACCTTTATGGCCTTCTACAAAAAGTAGGGCCAGCAACAAAATGTTGAAACCATTATGTATTAACTTGGTATGTTTTTCGGGCCTGCTTTTTATCCACCAGCCAACGAAAGAGATGACGACCAAAGCAATACCTAACCATCTGTGTGCAAACAGTTGATCTTCTTCATATAAACCGGTATCTGCAAGAAGCCATCCGCTTAAAGCGGCCCCTGCAGCACTAACTCCTCCTAAAAACCATGCGATGGGCACAAGGCGACTTTGTTTTTCTGTTTTTTTGAACTTTTCATACCATTCCAATAAAATGGCCAAAAACAAAAAACCGATAGGTAAATGCACGAATAGGGGATGAAAACGGCCTAAAAAAGTAGAAAATTCCAATGCAATCATAAAGAATTAATTAATGGTTGGCAATATACTATTATACACGATGTAGTTTGATAGGATAGGTCTTTCCCGAGGCCCATTGGGGCACATATAGATTACCATCATTGTCCACTAAAACATCATGAGGGTTTCTAAAGGTCTGGTTATCGTATTCCGGTTTCATTAGTAAGTCATTGTTATACTTGGGTATGCTTCCTCCCGGAAATGATACCACTCTATTATCCTTGTCCAATACCGCAATCATACCATCGTAGCTATCCCAAGTTTTTGTCACGATCACCGCAAAATATATGTTTTCACCGTGGATAACCGGTCGGCAAATGGAGCATCCCGGTAATGGAATGGTCTCCAAATGTTGGCCTTCCAATGAAAATCGTTTAAATTCCTGACTAGCGCGTGAAGTAATCAATAGGGTCGGTTTATCGGGCTGTCTGGAATCTACGGTAATACCATGACAACAATTGAATTTTAAGTCACCTTCTCCCTTTCCACCAAAATGCCTGATATATTCTCCATTGGCGTTGTATTGAATGATATAGTTTTCACCATAGCCGTCGGCAACATAAAAATCACCATTTGGGAGTACAGTAGTTTCTGTGGGTTTAAATTGGTCGTCCTGGGTATAACCGGAAACTTCTTTGGGCCGTTTCAAGGTCATGAGAATTTCACCCTTTAAATCCGTTTTATGAACGCTATGGGTTTCCGGATCGGTAATGAGAAGGAACTGATCACTACCTTCTCCGGCTATGGATAATCCGTGGGCACCTGGGAAGTCCGTTCCCCAGGAGTCCAGCACTTTTCCGGAAGTATCATAGATTAAAATGTTATTATTGTTAGCGCCGGTCGTGGTCATAAAAATTCGCCCCTTGCTGTCCATGGCCATTTCATGGCAATCGTTTACCGGTATTTTGGAAGGATCTTGAATACCCCATTCCTTATCCACACGATATTTGAAATTTCCATGCCCTACGGTATCTCCTAAATTCTTGGTTGAATGGGTTATCCCAAAAGTAAAACTTGGGGCCACTAAGCCGGCACCAGTGGCCAGCGCCGTTTTTTTTAAAAAATCCCTTCGCTTGGTATTGATTGTTTTCATTTTCTTCTATTTAGTATCCTTGTCTTTATGCCAGTATTTCATTGACGACCTCTCCATGGACGTCGGTCAATCGGTATCTCCTCCCCTGAAACTTAAAGGTCAGTTTTTCATGGTTTACTCCTAACAAATGCATTAAGGTGGCCTGAAAGTCATGTATATGAACCGGTCGTTGTACCACATTGTAACCGAAATCATCTGTTGCCCCTAAGGTAATCCCTTTTTTTATTCCGGCACCTGCCATAAAAATAGTAAAGCATTTTGGATGATGGTCCCGACCAAAGTTGGTTGCCGTCAACTGCCCTTGGGAATAATTGGTTCGGCCAAATTCTCCGCCCCAGATAACCAAGGTGTCCTCCAACATACCACGTTGCTTTAAATCGGTAATCAGGGCCGCGGTAGCCTGATCGGTATCTTTGCACTGTACTTTAATAGCGCTAGGCAGATTACCATGCTGATCCCATCCTTGGTGATATAATTGGATAAACTTTACATCGCGTTCGGCCAATCGCCTTGCTAAAATACAATTGGCGGCGAAAGTTCCGGGTTTACGGCTATCCTCGCCATACATGTCATAAATATAATCCGGTTCGTCCTTGGTATCCATGATTTCCGGAACGGATGTCTGCATGCGGAAGGCCATTTCATATTGTGCCATGCGTGCTAGAATCTCCGGATCACCGACATCCTCATGGTTTATTTTTTCCAGTTTCTGGAGATGATCCAATTGTTCACGTCTACTTTTCCCATCAATACCGGGAGGGTTGGTCAAATAAAGTACAGGATCCTTTCCAGCCCTAAACTGAACCCCTTGATGCTGGGAAGGTAAAAAACCATTTCCCCATAATCGGGAATATAAAGGTTGCCCATATTTATCTTTGGTAACAAGCACCACAAATTCAGGGAGGTTTTTGTTGTCCGATCCAAGGCCATAGCTTACCCAAGAACCGATGGAGGGCCTGCCAGGCAATTGTGATCCCGTTTGCAAGAAAGTAATGGCCGGATCGTGGTTTATGGCTTCGGTATACATCGATTTGATAAAACAGAGATCGTCCACCACCTTTGAGGTATGCGGCATTAAATTGCTCATCCATGCTCCACTTTGCCCATGTTGTTTGAAATCAAAAATAGTACCTGCAATGGGCAAGGAGGCCTGGCCCGAAGACATTCCGGTAAGTCGTTGTCCTTGTTGTACACTTTCGGGCAGATCCTGCCCATTCATTTTATTCAACAAAGGCTTATAATCAAATAGGTCCAACTGTGATGGTGCACCACTCTGAAAAAGATAAATAACCCTTTTCACCTTGGGAGGAAAATGGGGTTGGCCAAGAATGCCACCACCATTTCCGGATAACGATTTCAAAGGGGTGTTTTTTGCAAACATCCCTGTGGGATCCAACATGGAGGCCATGGAAAGTGCCCCCATTCCCAAAGTGGTCTTGGTCAAGAAATCTCTTCGCGTATAGTTTTTGTTATGATTGTGGGTACACATGGTTTACAATTTTTTTAATTCAAGTTTCAAACTCAAGTGTCAAGTCTAAAAAGCACGAGCTTAAAATCAATATTTAAAATTGGTATTTTATCGCTTCATATAGGCCTCGTCATGATTAAGAATGGTATTGGCTACCATGGTCAAAGCTGCTGTCTTATTTTTATCTAATGAATCGTCCAATTCTTTTCTTCCTACGGATAAAAGCTTAAGGGCTTCTTTTGGATTGGCTTTGTATTTTTTGGACTGGGCTTCGTATAGTTCCCTTAAAACTGATGTCTCTTCCTTTTTGGGAGAGCGACTCACGGCCAACCGAAATCCATAGGCAATTTGATCATCCAGGGAAACCCCACCTTCCTTTTGCATTCGCGCCGCCAATACTTTTGAAGCTTCTACAAATTGTGTATCGTTCATCAAAACCAAAGCTTGCAAGGGAGTATTCGTATTTTCACGCTTTACCGTGCAGACTTCCCTGGACGGGGCATCAAAAGCGGTCATTGCGGGATGTGGTGCAGTCCTTCTAATAAAGGTATACAAGCCCCTACGATAAAGACTGTCCCCTTCGGACTCCTTGTAGTTCAATAAAATATGCGAAAAACTGTTCTTTTCGATCCAAAGACCTTTTGGTTGATAAGGCTTAACACTTTTGCCACCCACTTGTTGAACCAAAAGCCCACTGGCGGCCAGAGCATTGTCCCTGATCATTTCTGCGGGTAGTCGGTAACTATTTGTTCGCGCCAGGTAAATATTATTAGGGTCTTTTTCCCGCATTTCAGGTAAAACCTCCGAGGATTGTCTGTACGTATGGGACATGACCATAGTTTTGAGTAACGCCTTCACATCCCAATTGCTTTCTACGAAAGTAGTCGCTAGCCAATCCAATAATTGGGGATGGGTGGGCAAGGCTCCCTGAACCCCAAAATCCTCTGGAGTACTGACCAGTCCCTTCCCAAATAACACTTGCCAATATCGATTTACCGTCACCCTGGCCGTTAGCGGATTGTCTTCAGAAAAAATCCATTGGGCCAATCCCAATCGATTTTTTGGATAATCCTTGGAAAATTCGGGCAAAACTTCCGGAGTAGTAGCTTCCACGGAATAAATAGGTTGTGTGTAATCGCCACGATTATACACAAAAGCAGGCCTTTCTTCGGGCATTTCCTCCATTACCATGACCTCCATTACGGGTATCATATGTGAAAGCCATTGCCCTCTAAGCGCTTTTAGTTGTTTTTCAATTTTCTCGACTTGCGGTGTCTGATCGATCCAATACGCAGCCGCCCATTCCTTATCCGGTGTTCCAGAGGTGCCATCCTTCATGGCCAATTGGGCTATTTCTGGAGGAGTGAGTTGCCTGGAGTATACATAAACATCATCCAATCTACCTTTAAAGATTCCGTTTTCCCCCGTAAAAGACCGATAGCTCTTGGCCACCCGTACCGGTTTATTGAAAACAACATGAGTAGCGGATTGCACAGTTTTGATGGATTTATATAATCGATTATAGGGCACCGTAGTCTCTACCTTTTTTCCATCCATGAACAACTGCAATCCTTTTGCCTTGCCAGAACCGTCATAGGTGAAAGCCACATGTCGCCATTCATTTTTTAAAATGGAATCTTTAGACCTAACATGCATATAGTTGTGTGGGAGAGAATGTATTAATCTGGCATTAAGGTGATTAAGACTATCCAAATAAAAATCCCAACCGCGCCAAAAACTGTTCTTTTCACCGGAAGTGCCCAATAGGGTCTGGGTTTTCCCTGTTTCCCTTTTGGTGGTGTTGAGCCAAAGACCCACTGAGAATTCATCGGTCCACTCAAAATTAGGAATATTGTTTAAATGTACCTCGTCGTATTCACCGGTAAATTCAAACGCTTTTCCTTTTTTACCTTTTGTGATTTTGGGTGCTTCTCGGGTGGTCACATTAGGATTTCCATCAACGATATATCCTTTTTTGCTTCCACCGTTCTTTGTCAATTTTTCAAAGGGAAAATATCCGAGAATTCCTTTTTGTTTGAAATCCTTGGGTAGTTTTTTCATGTAGATATCCAAATCCTCCAACTCCTTTTTGGTGAATTTTAACTGGTCTTCTTTTTCCTGTATTGATTTTTCAAGGGAAGCCAACTTTTTCTCAGTGTCGGTATCGGGTAGGGAGAGCATGGGTCCATAATTGCCATCATCACCGGTCATACCCAATTCCTTTACATTATTGAAAAAGGCGGTCATTTGAAAATAATCCTTTTGGGAAATGGGGTCGAATTTATGATCATGGCACCGGGCACAGGCCACAGTAAGCCCCAAGAGTGCGGTGCCTACGGTTTCTGTGCGATCCCAGACATAGTTGAGACGAAACTCTTCTTCAATAGCCCCGCCTTCGGCAGTCATCGGATGGTTACGGTTAAAAGCGGTTGCCAATTTTTGTTCCCTGGTTGCATTAGGGAAGAGGTCACCGGCCAATTGCCATGTAACAAACTGGTCATAGGGCATATTTTCCTTGAAGGCATTGATGACCCAATCGCGCCAAGGCCACATCAACCGCCAACCATCGGCATGTAGTCCATGGGAATCGGCATAACGGGAAATATCCATCCAATCCAAGGCAAGACGTTCGGCATTGGCATCGGAGGCGAGCAATCGATCCACTATTTTTTCATAGGCATTTGGATCAGTATCTTTAAGGAAGGCATCGATTTCTTCAATTGTAGGAGGTAATCCAGTTAGATCTATAGTAACCCTACGTAACAAACGTTCCTTTTCGGTTTCCGGGGATGGATCAAAACCTTCTAGCTGTAATTTTTGCTGCACAAATGTGTCAATGGCATTATGGGCGGGCCAAGAAACACCATTGGTATTTGGTAAATTGGGCTTTTCGGGTTTGGCGAATGCCCAGTGAGGCTTCCACTCCGCACCTTGTTCGATCCATTTGATAATCATTGCCTTTTCAGTGGCTGACAGGGATAGATGGGATTCTGGGGGCGGCATGGTAATTTCTGGGTCATTACTCAATATCCTTTCAATACTTTCGCTTTTCCCCGGTTTTCCGGAAACAAATGCATAGTTTCCATTATTCAGTTTACGGAACGCCTCTGCTTCCAAATCCAACCTGAGATCGGCCTTTCTAGAAGCCTCATCCGGACCATGGCAGGCGTAACAGCGATCGGATAAAATCGGTCTAATATGAAAGTTAAAATCAATAGTTTCGGGAAGCTTGGTGTATGCTTCTTCCACGTCTTCTGGAACATCAACGGAACACGACGTTAGGATCAATACAAAACACAGGGGGAGAAATCTAAAAATCAACATAACACCTCTCATATCAACCACTAAAAATACATTATTTTAATTGAATTCTTGCGTATTTACTATGAGTTGATCATATCTTTTGTCATTTTGAGCATATATTGTACTATATATATAGAAATGTGATTTATACTAAGATTTACACGGATGATGCACTGTTTTTTGAGTTTTGCGTATCCGAAATATGTTTTACCTTTAGCGGTCGGTAAATGGGTCATTAGCTCAGTTGGTTTAGAGCGCTGCCTTGACAGGGCAGAGGTCATTGGTTCGAATCCAATATGACCCACATAGTGTTAGTTCTTCGTACTTGGAGAGTTGCGAGTTTTTTTAAATAAAATCCAACAATCGTTCTAATGCCATACCTCTTGATCCTTTAATGAGAAGGGTACTATTTTTGGGTAACGGATTACTTCTCAAAAAACTCACGATTTCATCGACCGAATTGAATTTCTGAAAGGAGGTTTGCGTGGAATAAAAATTTTCCCCAATAAAATAGGCATCCTCCAAATCCATTTCCAAAACTATATCCGTAATTTTTTGATGTTCCTCTCCGGCGGCTTCTCCCAATTCGAACATGTCCCCTAAAAGGACAATTTTTGGGTTCTTGCCCGTCTCCTCAAAACTTTCAAGGGCCGCTTGCATGCTAGTGGGATTGGCATTATAGGCATCCAAAATGATGGTCGATCCATGTTTTTCTATAATCTGAGAGCGATTGTTTTCTGGGGTGTAGGCTTCAATGGCCTTCTTTATGGACGGGAGGTCTACATTAAAATATTTGCCCATACAAATGGCAATGGCACAATTGGTAAAGTTATAGACCCCGATCAATTGGGTATTAATTACCATATCTTCCACCTTCAATTGCACAAAGGGATCGGCACCTAGGGATTCAATTTTATAATATGCTTGATTTTGCGTACTAAAACCATATTTTTGAATATAACCTCCCAGTTTTTCCAGTTGAATAGGGTCGTCGGCATTTATGAAAACCGATTTATGGTTCGCAAGTAAATAATCGTATAATTCGCTTTTTCCTTTTATGACACCTTCTACACCACCAAAGCCTTCCAGATGTGCTTTTCCAAAATTCGTGATATACCCAAAATCCGGTTGGGCTATCGCACTCAAAAAAGCAATTTCTTTTTGATGGTTGGCCCCCATCTCCACAATGGCAATTTCGGTGTCCTCTTGTATAGAAAGCAAAGTCAATGGCACTCCAATATGGTTATTAAGGTTGCCTTGCGTAGCTATGGTCCTATATTTTTTGGAAAGCACACCATGTATCAACTCTTTAGTCGTGGTTTTGCCGTTGCTCCCTGTTAAACCTATGACCTTGGCCGAACAGTAGTTTCGATGGTAGTTAGCCAGATCTTGCAACGTTTTCAAGACGTCATCTACCAAAATATATCTATTGGATACTGCGTATTCCTTTTCATCGACTACAACAAATGCAGCTCCTTTTTCAAGGGCCTCTTCCGCATATGTATTGCCATTAAAATTATCTCCCTTTAAGGCGAAGAATATACAATTGTCATTTATTTTTCGCGTATCCGTTGACACGCTGGGAAAATCAAGAAAGTGTTGGTGTAGGTCTTTTATTTGCATAAATCGAAGATAAAAAAAGTCCCGGCACAATTGCCGGGACTTTCCTATGAATTTTATGCTTCTATGCTGTTTTATTTCACTTTTTTGCCTCTTGGGGTCTTGTTCTTTGTTTTGGACTTTGATCCGACTCTGGACATCGCACATCTAAATCCGATATAATCCGTGGCCATATATTGTGGCAAATACCTTCGCTGGGCTGGATCCAACCAATAGGCCCGATCTCTCCAGGAACCCCCTTTGTAAACACGAACCTCATCATTGATCAATGTAGTTCTGTTATTGGATGTATCATACTGGCGGATAAGGTTTCCTGTCGAGTCCCTTTCCACTTTGTGTTTGGGAGAGTTGTACATTTTTTTGCCGTCTTCTTCCTGCTCTTCGTCACTAAAGCGATCAAAGAATCGAGAAGAACCTGGGTCACCATCTCGGTACCCTCTGTTATCACTCTTCGAAAAATTGGTTCTTAGATACGTTTCTTTTTCATCAACCGGAACCATGGCAATCTCTCCAGGAAGATTTACAGCTACGATTTTACCGTTAGGTAACGTATCATAAACAATGGAATCTCTTAATATGTTTACCTTTCCATCTTCGCCAATTGCTGTTTTCATATAGATATTTCCCCTATAATAGTTAAAGTCGCTCACTTCGTCATCCACAATAGGTCTATACACATCGGATACCCATTCGGCTACATTACCGGCCATATCATATAGGCCAAGGTCATTAGGTTTGTAAGACTTCACTTCCGCAGTAATGTCGGCACCGTCATCGGACCATCCAGCAATTCCACCATAATCGCCCTTACCTTGTTTGAAATTTGCCAATTGATCACCACGGCCGACACGTTGTCCATTTCGGGTATAGTCACCTTCCCAAGGATACTTTTTTCTTCCTCGGTAGTTGTTATATTCCCGGGAACCTTGGTTGGCTTGGGCGGCATATTCCCATTCTGTTTCCGTTGGCAAGCGATATTCGGGCATAATCACACCACTACTTCTTTTAGCGTAGTTGGCAACACTATCTTTTTTCTTGTTGCCCTGCAACGAATCAATTTGTCCATTGTAAACGGATTCCGGCCTATTGAGATAGGCTTCGGTACTAAAAGTACCTTCCACTTCGCCGGTTACAGCTTGATATTTTGCATCCTTTGCCAAATAGCCTTCCCTTTCCAACATGATTTCATTCACACGGTCTGTTCGCCACTCTGCAAATTGCGTGGCCTGTATCCAATTTACACCTACAACAGGATATTCCGCATAAGCAGGGTGTCGCAAATAGTTGTTCGTCATCGTCTCATTGAATCCCAACCTATTTCTCCATACCAAGGTATCCGGAAGTGCTCCGGTATAAATATTGGAATATTTTGGATTCTCTGGAGGATAAACACTCTTTAAATAATCCAGATATTCCAAGTACATTACATTGGTCACTTCGGTCTCATCCATATAAAAGGATTGAACATGTTGGGAAGTAGGTGTATTGTTCCAATCATGCATTACATCATCCTGAACTTTTCCTTTGGTAAAAGTACCTCCTTCAACAAAAACAAGACCTGGAGCGGTTTCTTGCTCCTTAAAATCCGTATTGTATTGGAAACCGCCTTCCTTGGCGTTTATCTTCCAGCCTGTAGCTCTTGATACATTTTTGGAGGAGGACGAGGATTTTTTACAACTAGTAGCTGTAAAGCCTCCTGCGATTACCGCAAAGGAAAGTACAATTTTTAAAAACTGTTTTTTCATCATAATTAGGACTTGAGTTCAATTTGTTAAATCGCCGTAAAGCAATATCAACAGGTCTTTTGATTTATTAAAATGGTTGCTTTTTGGCTAATAAAACGAGGTTTTGCACATAATATTTTATCACTAAAAAAATATTTTCGAAAGTGTGACCCATGAGCCGCAAGCATTTTCTAAAACCATAACGAAGTAATGTTTGTTATAGTATGGACTTTGTTATTCTTTTTCGCGATACGGGATATTCTGACAGGTTTGATGGAAATCATTGATGCCCTTTAGGAAAACTGAGGGGTTAGTATAAATCAAACCTAAAATTCTTCCCTTTCCATACAAGATATTCTTAAAAACCCCGTTTAAGTGTGAATACGATGTGAAAGTTTTTTAGGTCGGGGCACATTTATTAATAAAATCCAGATTGTTAAGAGATGAAAAAATTAGCCTTACTAGTATTGTTTGCAATTGTTTGTAAAACGTGGGCCCAGCAAGACCAAAGGGTTATTACCACTGCGGTTCCTTTTTTGACCATTGCCGCAGATGCTAGGTCCGCGGGTATGGGGGATATTGGGGTGGCCACTTCTACGGACGCTTTTTCCCAGCAATGGAACCCGGCAAAATTTGCCTTTGCAGAACGTAAAATGGGTATTGGTTTAAGTTATACTCCTTATTTGGAAAGTATAATAACCGATATATCCCTTTTGAACGCTAGTTTTTATAACAAAATAAGTGACCAAAGTGCCTTTGCCCTTAGTTTGCGTTATTTCACTCTGGGGGAGATAGAACTAAGGCAGTTTGCCAATGACCCTGGAACTTTGGCCAAACCCAATGAACTGGCTTTGGATGGATCATATTCCCTAAAATTGAGCCCGACTTTTTCCATGGCGGTAGGAGGTAGATTTATACGTTCCAATCTCAGATTGCCCCAACAAGGTGATGTGGACTCACAAGCGGCTAGCTCATTTGCCGTTGATATTGCAGGTTTTTATCGATCAAGAGAAATTGCATATGATAAGTTTGATGGACGTTGGAGAGCCGGTTTCAATATTTCTAATTTAGGAGGTAAGATACAATACGATGAGGGTGGACAGGAAAATTTTTTGCCTACCAACCTAAAATTTGGATTTGGATTTGATTTTATCCTTGATCAAGATAATGTTATAGGTCTAACTTCTGAATTCAATAAACTTTTGGTACCAACACCCCGGGATTTTGATGGTGATGGCGATGTGGATTCTGCGGATAATGATGAGTACCAGAACATCGGGTTTTTTAATGGTGTTTTTGAATCGTTTGGCGATGCTCCGGATGGTTTTAGCGAAGAGCTAAAGGAGTTTACCTGGGCCTTGGGTGCCGAATACGTATATCAGAATGCATTTATGGTGCGTACGGGATACTTTAATGAAAGTGAGGAAAAAGGTTCTAGAAAGTTCTTTACCCTGGGTGCGGGATTCCGGTTTAAAGCTGCCCAGATAGATTTATCTTATCTATTCTCCACTTCCCAAGTACGAAATCCATTGGAAAATACCTTGCGGTTTTCACTTACCTTCAACTTAGGCGAGGAGTACCTTAACGATTAAAAATTAGTTTTCATTACATATAAGTAATCTAACAAAACCTGCCTTTGAGCAGGTTTTGTTAATTTTATTGGAAGTCCATATCAACCCTTACCTATGAAAAGACAAAAAGTATGTTTTGAATTGCAGGTGTTCAACTCCCTTAATGAACTTTCCCAAGAGAGTAAAGAATTAATAAAAAAGGCGGTAGAAGCTCGGAAAAATGCCTACGCACCTTATTCCAATTTTCAGGTTGGTGCAGCGGTTCTCCTGAACAATGGAAAAGTGGTGATTGGCAATAATCAAGAAAATGCCTCTTTTCCTTCCGGCCTGTGTGCAGAACGGGTTGCGGTATTTCAAGCTGGGGCCAAATACCCGGGGGAGACTATCAGATCCATAGCCATATCGGCAGCCTCAAAAAGGCACACCGTTGATAAACCTGTGGCTCCATGTGGCAATTGTAGACAATCCATATCGGAATATGAAGTGCGACAGAAGAGCCCTATTGAACTTTTTTTAATGGGCGAAGTAGGACAAATTATAAGGTGCGCCTCCATTGCTGATATTCTTCCCCTGGCTTTCGATACTTCCTTTTTATAAGAATTCATTTTTTCCGATAAATTGAAGTCTGAGTCATGGAAATTTCCATGTATCCGATAGCAATTGCCTTTTGCTTCAATTTTTTTTATCCATTCATTTATATGTGTATTTTTGTTTTTCTTTCAATACTCCAATTATTTTCTAAAAAATTGGAATTTGATTGATTGGAGTTTCAATAAAAAAATCGGTTAATGGAAAAAATAACTAAAGAAACCTATCTGAAATGGTATGAGGACATGCTTTTTTGGAGGAAATTTGAGGATAAACTTGCAGCTGTTTACATCCAACAAAAGGTCAGGGGGTTTCTTCATTTGTACAATGGACAAGAGGCGGTATTGGCTGGAGCTTTACATGCTATGGATCTTACCAAGGATAAGATGATTACGGCCTATCGGAACCATGTGCAGCCTATTGGAATGGGCGTTGACCCTAAAAAAGTCATGGCTGAACTCTATGGTAAGGTTACCGGTACGTCAAAAGGAATGGGGGGTTCCATGCATATTTTCTCCAAAGAGCATCGGTTTTATGGCGGCCACGGAATTGTAGGGGGACAGATACCTCTAGGAGCAGGGTTGGCCTTTGCGGATAAGTATTTTAAACGAGATGCCGTAACCTTGTGCTATATGGGCGATGGTGCGGTAAGACAGGGCTCTTTGCACGAAAGTTTTAATTTGGCTATGCTCTGGCAACTTCCAGTGGTCTTCGTTTGCGAGAACAACGGATATGCCATGGGTACCTCGGTGGCACGTACATCCTATAGTACGGAAATATGGAAGCTTGGATTGGGTTATGAGATGCCTTGTGGCCCCGTGGATGGAATGGATCCCGTTACTGTGGCAAAGGAGATGAACAAGGCCATTGAAAGGGCCAGAAGTGGAGGTGGGCCTACCTTTTTGGAAATGAAGACCTACAGGTATAGAGGACATTCCATGTCCGATGCACAACACTATCGAACCAAAGATGAGGTGGAAGAATATAAGAAGATAGATCCCATTACCCAAGTTCTGGATGTTATCAAGGAAAAGAACTATGCTACGGGAGACCAGATTAAAGAGATTGATAAACGGGTAAAGGACAAGGTTAAGGAATGTGAAAAATTTGCAGAGGAATCGGAATACCCGCCTGTAAATCAATTATATGATATGGTCTACGAACAGGAAGACTATCCATTTGTACAACATAAACTATAGTTAAATGGCAGAAATAATAAATATGCCCCGTTTGAGCGATACCATGGAAGAAGGTACCGTGGCCAAATGGTTAAAAAAGGTTGGTGACAAAGTAGAGGAAGGTGACATACTTGCCGAGATAGAGACGGATAAGGCTACTATGGAATTCGAATCGTTTCACGAAGGGACATTATTGCATATAGGTATCCAAGAAGGAGATGGAGCCCCTGTGGATACCCTTTTGGCCATTATAGGTGATGATGGTGAGGACATTTCAGGACTTTTGAACGGCGCTTCTTCCAATTCGGTAGAGGAAGACTCTTCTTCTTCAGAAGCTTCTGTAGATAAGGAATCCTCAACCAATGAGGTCTCAGAAGGAAGCGCAGGGGATTCCGGAGAAATACTGGAAGGGGTCGAGATTATTAAAATGCCCCGTTTGAGTGATACCATGGAAGAGGGGACTGTGGCCACTTGGTTAAAAAAGGTAGGTGACACCGTAGAAGAAGGCGATATTTTGGCGGAAATTGAAACGGACAAGGCCACTATGGAGTTTGAGTCGTTTTACTCTGGTACGCTTTTGCATATTGGAATCGAGGAAGGAGGTTCCGCCCCTGTTGATGAGGTATTGGCTGTTATTGGCCCTGAAGGGACTAATGTAGATGCAGTTTTAAATGCCAAGCCTTCCATTGCGGTTGCAAGGGATGAATCAAATTCGGACAAAAAAGAAGAAACTGTTTCGGAATCAAAGGTAGAGACCACCACAGAAACAAAGACCGTCAGTGATAGTCAACGTATTTTCGTATCGCCCTTGGCCAAAAAAATGGCTCAAGAAAAAGGAATAAACCTAAAGGATGTAAATGGTAGTGGCGATCATGGGCGAATAGTTAAGCGGGACATTGAAAACTACAAACCTTCAGAAGCTCCAAAACCTGCCGCCCAACCAACAACAAGTACATCCGAAGAAGTTCCGGTTAAACAGGCCGTGATGTCGATTAATCTTCCGGTAGGGGAGGAAAGTAGCGAAGAGGTCAAAAACTCCCAGATGCGTAAGGTTATTGCCAAGCGCTTAGGTGAGTCCAAATTTTCGGCGCCCCATTACTATTTGACTATTGAGGTGGATATGGATAATGCGATAGCCTCAAGAAAACAAATCAATGATTTGCCAGATACCAAGGTCTCTTTCAATGATATGGTGGTCAAGGCCTGTGCCATGGCACTGAAAAAGCACCCACAGGTTAATACAACATGGGGAGGGGATACCACAATCTACAAACATCATGTACACATTGGTGTAGCCGTTGCGGTAGATGAAGGTTTGGTTGTACCTGTTCTTAAATTTACCGATCAAATGAGCCTCACTCAAATTGGGGCATCAGTAAAGGATTTGGCAGGTAGGGCCAGAAACAAAAAATTGACTCCGGCAGAAATGGAAGGAAGCACTTTTACGGTTTCCAATTTAGGGATGTTCGGAATTGTGGAATTTACCTCCATTATCAATCAGCCTAATTCGGCGATTCTTTCTGTTGGTGCAATAGTTCAAAAACCAGTGGTCAAGAATGGGGAAATAGTGGTAGGGAATACGATGAAGGTCACTTTGGCCTGTGACCATAGAACGGTAGATGGCGCTACGGGAGCACAGTATTTATTAACCCTACGTTCCTATTTGGAGAATCCGGTCACGATGTTGGCATAATTTGAAAGCCTTCTTTTTGAAAGAGAGATTTTAAAATAGTTTAAGCACCCGTTTTTTGAGGGTGCTTTTTTTATCTTTAGGAACAAAATCAGCTGATATGAAATATTTCTTCCAAGTACTTGTCTTGTCAATTTTAATGGGTTGTGGTGCTACAAAACTCAAACAGATTGACGCGGACAGTATTCCAAAAACATCAGAAATTTCAAATGAAAGTGTAGCGGTTCCACCAGCGGACACCAAATCTACTTCCGTAACGGAATCGCATAAAAGAACAAATTCCAAATCATCCACCTCAAAAATTCAATTTTCTGACGATACCCGGGTAAAGGGTATATTAAATTTTTTGGCCTCGGATGAACTGGAAGGACGGGATTCGGGAAGCGAGGGAATAGAGAAGGCGGCACAATTTATCGATGGCATATTCACTCAAAATAAAATCGCTCCCTATTTTGATTCCTATAGGGATACTTTGTCCAATTTCAGTAAGTCTTCATATAATATGGTGGGCTGGGTAGAAGGGAACGATACCGCGCTTAAAAATGAATTTATCCTTATAGGGGCGCATTATGACCACATAGGGAGAATTGAATCGGAGGGCGGTGATTCAATAGCCAATGGTGCGAATGACAATGCTTCTGGGACCACTACGGTTTTAGAATTGGCCCGTTACTTCGGAAATGCCAAAACCAATAAACGCAGTATTATCTTTGTGCTGTTCAGCGCCGAGGAAAAGGGACTTTTGGGATCAAAACATTTGGCCGAAAAGTTGAAGGCACAAAACTTGGATCTTTATCTGGTTCTCAATTATGAAATGGTTGGTGTTCCCTTGGTAGATAAGGAATATCTAACCTATGCCAGTGGGTATGAAAAGTCCAATCTTGGCCAAATATGCAATACCTATGCTGAACAGGAATTGGTCGGGTTTTTGCCTACGGCCAAAAAGTTCAATCTGTTCCAAAGGTCGGACAACTACCCATTTTTTGAAGCATTCAATGTGCCCGCACATACCTTTTGTACCTTTGATTTTACCAATTTTGATCACTATCATAAAGTTGGGGACGAGGCTGATCTTATGGATTTTGAACACATGGCCTATTTGGTGAATCAGTTTATACCGGTGGTAGAAGGAGTGGCCAATACGCCTCGGAAGGAAGTAAAATACAACTAATGGCAAATATTATCATTACCGGTTGTAGTCGGGGGATTGGTTTTGAACTGGCCCTTTTATTTGCAGATGAAGGGCATCAGGTTTTGGCCCTTTCCCGAAATGCAAAGCCTATCCTTGATCTTTCTCATCCCAATATTTCTGCATTTCCTTTTGACCTTTGCAAGGAGAGCGACTTGCAAAAATTGAATATTTTTTTAAAAGAATGGGATACCGTTAACCTTCTCGTTAACAATGCGGGTATGCTACTGAACAAACCATTTTTGGAGACCACGGCTCAGGAATTTAGGGAAGTATACAAGGTGAACGTACTTGGAGTAGCGGAAATTGTGAAAATCGTTCTCCCCATGATGCCTAAAAATGGACATGTGGTGAACATCAGTTCCATGGGTGGTGTACAGGGGAGTGTTAAATTTCCTGGACTGTCTGCCTATAGTTCCAGTAAAGGAGCGTTGATTACCTTGACCGAACTTTGGGCAGAGGAATATAAAGAAACAGGCCCCTGCTTTAATGTTTTGGCATTGGGTGCCGTACAGACGGAAATGTTGGAAGAGGCTTTTCCAGGGTATCAAGCTTTGACTACCGCTCGGGAAATGGCTACCTATATTAAAGAATTTGGCTTGACTGGGCATAGGCTCTACAATGGAAAACTATTACAAGTAAGTAATAGTACACCTTAACCTTTTTATGAACCTGCATTTGTTGCTGTTGCCTAAATTTTAGGGCTATACCAATAAAATTAAGCCTTTAAAGGCAAGCTTTCCATATTGGAATTCCAAGTTTCCTTGAATCTTAGAATTCTTTAAATTCCTATTTTTGTATCAATGGATAGAACCCTTAAAAAATATCTGCCGGAACGGGCCGTAACCCCTTGTCTGCAGCTTATCCAGAAAACCGGGGTTCACCTTAAGATCACAAACCATAGGGTTACCCGCCACGGCGATTATAGAAGACTGCCCAATGGATTGCACCAAATTACCATAAATGCTACCTTGAACCCTTATCGCTTTTTGATTACATTGATTCATGAGATTGCCCATTTGGTAGCTTTTGAAAAATATGGGAGACGAATAAAACCTCATGGCCTGGAGTGGAAGCGAACTTTCCAATATTTGATGTTGCCCTTTATTCGCCCCGAGATTTTCCCGTCCAAGTTATTACCCATATTGGCCAAACATTTTAAGAATCCCAAGGCAAGCAGCGATACGGACGCCCATTTATCTTTGGCACTTAAACAATTCGATATTGGACATGCAGATAAAACCTACATTTTTCAATTACCTTTAGGGAGTATTTTTCGCATCTATAACGGCAAATTGTTTAAAAAAGGGAATAAACGTGTAAAACGTTATGAATGTGTGGAAATAGATACCGACAAAGTATATTTGTTTCAACCAAATGCCGAGGTAGAACTGATTAAAGATTGATACTATGAATACAAACTATTATGCCGTCTTGATGGCGGGAGGAGTAGGGTCCCGTTTTTGGCCGATCAGTACATCTTCCTATCCCAAACAATTCCATGATATGTTGGGTACAGGGGATACCCTTATCCAAAAGACCTTTAAACGTCTCAACACATTTGTGCCAACGGAAAATATCCTTGTTCTCACCAATGAACGGTATAATAATCTGGTGTTGGAGCAATTGCCCATGGTAAAACAGGAACAGGTGGTATTGGAACCGGCCATGCGCAATACGGCACCTTGCATATTATATGCTGCCTTAAAGATCCAAAAGATGAATCCCAATGCTGTTATGATAGTAGCGCCCAGTGACCATTGGATAGAGGATGAGGAAGCCTTTGCCGAGGATGTCATTGCATGTTTTGATAAGTGCGAAAAAGAAGATGTACTCTGTACATTGGGAATTATACCTACTTTTCCAAATACGGGATTTGGTTATATCGAGTATGAAAAAGAGGCCGAAGGTAAATTAAAAAAAGTCCATCAATTCCGTGAAAAACCGGATTATGAAACTGCCAAGGAATTTTTGGACCAAGGGAATTTTCTGTGGAACGCGGGAATTTTTATGTGGAGTGTGAATACCATAATCAATGCTTTTCAGGAGCATCAACCTTCGCAGTATGAATTGTTTTTTGAGGGGATGCATTGTTATAATACTGCTGATGAAAAGAGTTTTATTGCCAATAATTACATAAAAGCCGAAAATATCTCCATTGATTATGCTATTTTAGAGCGTTCCAAAGCTATTTATGTACTACCGGCCTCCTTTGATTGGAACGACTTGGGTACTTGGGGTTCGCTGTTCGATAAGCTGGACAAGGACGACAATAACAATGCGCTTGTAAATTGCCAAGTGGTATGCGAAGATGCCTCGGGGAATATGATCCGCTCTCCAAAAGGAAAGATTGTTGTGGTAGACGGCTTAAAGGATTATATTGTTGTAGATAAAGAGGAAGTGCTGTTGATTTATCCCAAATCCAAAGAACAGGATATCAAAAAAGTGTTATCTAAAGTAAAGGATACTTTCGGGGATAAATATGCATAAATATGAACAATAATCTCAACCAGGACAATATTGCCCCTTCGGAAAAACCACACGACAGTGGAGAAGATGTAAGAAAGGATTTTCAAGGGCTATTGGGGAGTACCAAAAAATTCCTTTTTGAATTGTTGGATATCCGTAGCAATACGGATCAAGGCGCTACCAAGGAAGCTATTATTGCCGACATTCCCTTTAAAGGACACACTTCATGGATTTTGATCTGTTCTATTTTTATTGCTTCGGTAGGCCTTAATGCCAATTCTACCGCTGTGGTCATCGGGGCCATGTTAATTTCCCCTCTAATGGGTCCTATTTTGGGGATCGGCATGTCCGTTGCCATTAATGATATAGATACATTGAGGCGTTCGCTCAAGAATTTTGCCGTTATGGTGGTCCTAAGTGTACTTACGGCCTATTTATTTTTTAGATTTTTTCCACTTCGAGACGAATCATCGGAACTTCTGGCTCGAACCGCTCCCGATATTAGGGACGTATTGATCGCTTTTTTTGGCGGTCTTGCCTTGGTTATCGCACGTGCAAAGAAAGGAACCATTGCATCGGTAATTTTTGGTGTAGCCATAGCCACCGCCCTAATGCCTCCTTTATGTACCGTTGGTTTTGGCTTGGCCATTGGTAACTGGCAATACGCCTGGGGTGCTATGTACCTTTTTATAATCAATACGATTTTTATTGCATTGGCCACTTTTCTAGTATTGAAACTACTACGTTTTCCAATGGTTCGGTATGTGAATTCCAAAAGGCGTAGATTGGTTTCCCGAGTTGCCTCCATCATCGCCATTTTGGTAATGGTGCCAGCAGGATTCACATTTTACGATGTCTTTCAAGAGTCACTATTTCGAAATCAAGCCAATCAATTTATCAGTGAAAAAATAGCGCCTTACCAATTTTCGGGAGAAGGTCGTTTTTTGGAGGATTTCTCCGATATAGAATTCAACCATGGCGAAAACCCTTCCATTGAGTTGGTATTTATGGGCAATGAGACCGTACCGGACAATATTATAGCTACCTGGAATTCCCAAAAGGACGAATTTTCAAAATTGCAAAACTGTGAACTGCGAATTATTCAAGGTTCCAAAAATGATGACTTCGATCAGTTAAAATATGTAAACGAACTGTACGAATCCCAAAAAGAGGCTTTATTGGGCAAGGATGAGAAAATACAATTATTGGAATCGGAAGTAAATCGTTTAAAACAATCCGCAACCCAGCAAATACCCTTTCGCGAAATTAGTACGGAAGCAAAGACCAACTATGAAAACCTTTCTGCTATGGGCTTTTCGTACTTGATAACAACGGACTTCAACAAAACGGATACCATCCCCGTTTTTGAGGTGAAATGGAAACAAGGCATTTCTTCCAATCAAAAGACAAAGGATACCAAAAAACTTACGGACTGGTTGAAGTTGCGTTTGAACAATAAAAACATTCGTTTGAAGGAGGCACAAGATTAATTTCAACAGGATAGCGGTGCTACCAGGATGCCGTCATCAGGATAAATCAAGAATTTCACGATTTTCAAGAAGTTGAATTCCTTTTTTGCGAAGACTAGCGTAGGCTAGTTTCGTTCCTCAAGATACATTTGCCGTACCTTTTTAAAAAGCTCTGAGGAGTACACAAAATTGGTGACGGCTTCATTATCCGTCTTAAAAATTTCCTTGTTGGTGCCTTCCCATTCCTTGATGCCGTTTTTCAGGAAAATGATTTTCTCTCCAATCTCCATAACGGAATTCATATCATGGGAGTTTATTACCGTGGTGATATTGTATTCTTGGGTAATTTCTTGGATAAGATTATCGATTAATATCGCCGTTTTTGGATCGAGCCCTGAATTGGGCTCATCACAGAACAGGTATTTGGGATTCATAACAATAGCGCGGGCAATGGCCACTCTTTTTTGCATTCCTCCGGAAATTTCGGAAGGATATTTATGGTGGGCATCAATAAGGTTTACCCGCTTTAACACAAAATCCACACGATCTTGCATTTCGGAATCGGACTGTTTCGTAAACATTTCCAAAGGGAATCGTACATTACCTTCCACGGTCATGGAATCAAAGAGGGCGCTTCCCTGGAATACCATACCCATTTCCTGTCTAAGATTTCGCTGTTCACTGCCCGATAATTCGGAGTATATCTTGCCATCATAACTTATAGTACCTTTCTCCGGGGCAAAGAGACCCAATAGACACTTTATGAAAACAGTCTTTCCGGAACCACTTTGGCCTATAATTAGGTTGGTCTTTCCCTTGTCAAAACAAGTACTTATGCCTTTCAGGACATTGGCATCGCCAAAAGATTTGTGTATGTTGTCCACTTCGATCATTAGCCCAGTAGGAGTTGAGTTAGGATGTAATTTAGGATGATGATTACCACACTCGTCCAAACGAAGGAAGTTGTGGCCGCTTTACCTACTTCCAAAGCCCCACCTTTCATATAAAATCCATGAAAGGAAGGTATGGTAGCCAATATAAAAGCAAACACCAAGGTTTTGATAAAAGAGTAGGTAACATGGAAGGTGTTGAAATCCAACTGGAGGCCTTCTACAAAATCGGCACTGGTACTAAAACCCCCGAAAACTCCGGCTACCCAACCCCCTAAAATCCCGACGTACATGGCTATGGCAATAATAAAGGGATAAAACAACATGGCAATAATCTTTGGGAATACCAAATAGTTCAGTGCGTTGACACCCATGACCTCTAGCGCATCAATCTGTTCCGTTACCCGCATAGTGCCGATACTTGAGGTGATATAGGAGCCCACTTTCCCAGCCATGATTATAGAACAGAAAGTGGGGGCAAATTCCAATATAATGGATTGCCGAGTAGCAAAACCCACCAAGTATTTGGGAATAATTTCACTGGTAATGTTCAAGGCCGTCTGTATGGCCACCACCCCACCAATAAAAAACGAGATAAAAATTAGAATACCGAGAGATCCATAGATAAGTTCGTCTATTTCCTTTAAGATCAACGACTTCATTATGCCCCACTTTGTCGGTTTTTTAAAAACCTCCTTTACCATAATCGCATAACTGCCGATCGATGCTATATAATTCATGGATTAAAAATAGACTTCTTGCCGTAAAAATAACAATAAAGGAATTCATTTAACCTGCATTTAAAGTTTTAAGGGGTATTTTACATACATTTGTTTTTTAATAAATACGAGGTATGCTCCTGAAAAAAAACCTTCCTTTTTTATATGTTCTATTGGTAATTTTTATATCCACTACCGCTCTAGGCCAAAGAAAATCCAAAGAGGCTCCTAAGCAAAAACAACAGGTGGAGTTGCGAACTTCGCCAAGACTTGTTGTGGGCATAGTGGTGGATCAGATGCGCTATGATTACCTTACCCGATTTTGGAACCATTTTGAAGAAGGCGGTTTTAAGCGGATGATAGAAGAAGGGTTCAATTGTAAGAACCATCATTTTAACTATGCACCAACCAGTACAGGGCCAGGTCACACATCGGTTTATACGGGAACTACCCCTGCAACACATGGTATCATTGGGAATGGATGGTACGATAAGGAATCCGGAACAAATGTGTATTGTGCCGGTGACGCTAATTATGCCTCCGTTGGTACAACGTCAGATGCCGGACAAATGTCTCCTCACCGAATGAATGTTAGTACAATAACGGATGAATTGCGGTTACATACCCAAATGCGGGGAAAGACCATTGCCATTGCCTTAAAGGATAGGGGAGCCGTCCTCCCCGGTGGCCATACGGCAAATGCCGCGTATTGGTTTTACGGTGGCGATGAGGGCAAATGGATTAGTAGCTCTTATTATATGACACAACTTCCAAAATGGGTAAATGATTTCAATGCATCTGGGAATGCTCAAGGCTATAAAAAGCCATGGACTACCCTAAAGGATATAAATCTGTATATGGAAAGTGGTCTTGATAATACGAGCCATGAAGGCTTATTTGAGGATGAAACCGCTCCCATTTTTCCTCATAGTACACCGAACCTATTGGATAAGAACAAAGACTTTGAAATTATAAAATCCTCTCCTTACGGGAATAGCATTACGGCCGATTTTGCCATAGAGGCATTGGAACAAGAAAATTTGGGGGGAGATACCATCACGGATTTTTTGGCAATCAGTTTTTCCAGTACCGATTATGTTGGACATAAATATGGAGTGAATTCAAAGGAAGTGCAGGATACCTATTTAAGATTGGACCAGGACTTAATCCGACTCTTTAAGGCTTTGGACGAGAATGTCGGAAAAGGGGAATATACTGTTTTTTTAACGGCTGATCATGGCGCCATAGATGTGCCTTCTTATTTAATAGATCAAAAGATACCGGCAGGTTATTTGGGATGGGACAATTTAAAAGCCGATTTTGAGCAATTTTTGGAGTTTACTTACGGAACAAGTGACATAGTCAAAAGCTTTTCCAACAACCAGTTTTTTTTAGACCATAAGATTATTGCGAACTTGGATTTGGATCTCAAAGAAGTTCAAGAGGCCATTGCCCAGGAATTATTGGGATATGAACCTATTGACCGGGTGTACACAGCTTATCAAATGTGGCAGAACGAATATGCCCGTGGGATTCCCTATATTTTGCAAAATGGGTACCATCAAAAGCGATCGGGAGATATCCTTATTGTATTGAAACCAGGGCACATTGGTTCTCCGAGAAAAGGCTCTACGCATGGCTCTCCCCAGATTTATGATACCCATGTGCCATTGTTGTTCTACGGTAAAGGGATTAAAAATGGGAGCACCGTAAAACGGACCGAAATTCCTGATATAGCCCCCACTTTGGCCGTTATGCTTGGAATTGCCTTTCCCAATGGGAGTACGGGAAAACCCATTGCAGAGGTCTTGGAGTAATCAGTCTTAAAATGAAGGATAGTCCAATAGGTATTTTTGATTCCGGAGTGGGGGGGACTTCCATTTGGAAAGAAATTCAAAAACTTCTCCCTAAAGAGAATACATTATATCTTGCCGATAGCAAAAATGCACCCTACGGTGAAAAGTCCAAAGAAGAAATTGTTCGATTGAGCCGAAAGAATACGGAATTCTTGTTGCAAAAAGGGTGTAAATTAATTGTTGTTGCCTGCAACACGGCTACAACTAATGCGATTACTTATCTAAGGGATAATTATGACGTTCCATTTATAGGTATTGAGCCTGCCATAAAACCAGCGGCCTTGAATTCAAAATCCAGAACAGTGGGTGTTTTGGCTACAAAGGGGACATTGGCCAGTAGTCTTTTCCACAGTACTTCGGAAAACCATGCGTATGGCATTCAGGTATTGGAACAAGAGGGTACGGGATTAGTGGAACTCATAGAAAAAGGAGAGCTTCGGACGGTAAAAACAAGGAGTTTGCTGAAGAAGTACCTTGACCCCATGCTGGATAAGGGAATCGATTATTTGGTGCTCGGTTGTAGCCACTACCCTTATCTGATTCCCCTATTAAGGGAATTGCTCCCCGAGCAGGTTAGGATAATCGATTCCGGGGAGGCGGTGGCCCGACAAACCAAAGCGATTTTATTGGAACGCGATTTGCTGGACTCTTATAACGGCAAGGTAAAACATCAATTCTACAGTAATACGGACAAAACTGTCCTAAAGAATTTGCTCCATAATACGGATGCTGAAATCGAGGTTTCCTATTTGGATTTTTAGAATGACTTGGGCTCTTTTTGCAAGTGAATTAAAAAAACAGTTGTTTTACGGAACTGTAAGCAATATGCTTGATAAATCTGGGATCATTTTGCGATTTGGGAAAACTATAAACTACTGATTCCTAACATAAGTCAAATACGTAAAATCAAACTTATGTTTGGCATCTTTGGGATGATATTCTTCGGCGGTCAATTTCCAAGCACTTTCATCGATTTTTGGAAAAAAGGTGTCCGCATCGGGAAATGTGGCATAGATTAGGGTCAGTTCCAATTTGTTGGCAAACTCCTCCCCCTGCTTATATATTTCCCCTCCACCAATAATAAAGGAAAGCTTATCTTCTTTTACCAAATCTATGGCCTCTTCCATGCTATGCGCTATAGTACAATCTTTATGCAGTGTGTTGTAATCTTTATCCCTGGTAACAATAATATGAAATCGGTTGGGCAAGGGTTTGGGGAAACTCTCAAAAGTCTTTCGTCCCATAATTATTTTATGTCCTGAGGTAAGATTTTTGAAACGTCTAAAGTCATCCGGAAGATGCCATAATAGGTCATTGTCCTTCCCCAAAGACCTGTCCTCACCCATAGCGGCTATCATTGCGATGGTATTCACGGTTCTTTTTTTTTATTGATTTTGGAAAGTGGAAAATCTGTTTCGATTTCCTTTTGTAATTCGGCAATCCGTTCTTTTTGCTTGGCGACCAATTTTTCTCGTTGTCTTCGCTCCCAATCCCTTCCCATAAATCTTTGGGTCACAAAGACATTGAAAATATGTAGGGCAAATAAAAATGCCCAAAAGGTGATAGCCCATAGAAACCAATCGTATTCCTCCCAATATTTTAGGATTTTATTGATTAATACCAAAAAAACACTCCCGATCAAAAAAACCACAAAATGGGCATACAAGCGTTTCTTTTGTTTTATCCGGTTCTGTGCCGTTTCCAAAAGTTCGTGTTGTTCCGGATCCAAATGTGTATCATTTTTATTCTTGGAAAACATGCGAATAGCTATCTTTAATGGCAAAGATACAGTAATTGGAGTGTATCTGAAGTTTGAGTTATGGAGAACATACGGAGAGAATTTCCCCTATTGGATACCTGCGTTTACTTAAATACGGCTTCCTCTGGACTATTGTCCAAAAGTCTGGTGGATTGGAGATATAAACATGACCAAGCTTTTTTTGAGAAGGGAAGTGGAATGAAGGTGAAGGCTATAATGGACCTTATTCCAGAAACACGCAATACGGTGGCACAATTTCTTAATTGTAGGATTACCAATGTAGCATTGACACCGAACTTTTCATTGGGGATGAACCTGCTATTGGATGGATTGAACAAAAAACACAAAGTACTGCTTTTGGAAAATGACTATCCATCGGTAAACTGGCCCTTTGAACAAAGGGAATTTGCCGTGGATTATGTTAAGATAGATGAGCATTTGGAAGAGGAAATCTATAAAAAGGTAAAGTCCGGGAAGGTTTCCATACTGGCCTTTAGTGTAGTACAATGGTTAAATGGGGTTCAAATTGATTTGGATTTTTTGAAAGACCTGAAAAGGGAATTCCCCAATCTCTATATAATTGCCGATGGTACACAGTTCTTGGGAACAAAGGATTTTGATTTTGATGCATCGGCAATCGATGTCTTAGGTACAAGTACATATAAATGGTTGTTATCTGGATATGGAAATGGTTTTTTCCTATTCAAGGATAGAGCAAAGGAACTATTTTCAGTGAAATCCGTGGGGTTCAATTCCGTGAATGGAGATATGTCCAAAAAAGAAAAAATTGAATTTGTAAAACATCTGGAACCAGGCCATTTGGATACATTCAACTTTGGAAGTTTAAAATTTTCCTTGAATTCTTTGACAAGCATTGGAATAAAAAAAATTGAAGAACAGAATCGACAACTTCGAAAAAAGGCAATGCAGGAACTCGATGATTTGGGCTTGCTAAAGGAATTTGTACTTCGAAGAAAACAGCATGGAAATATCCTTAATATTCGGGGGGATGAAAAATGCTTTCAGCATTTAACGAATAACAACATCATTTGCGCCCAAAGAGGGAACGGAATACGGTTGAGTTTTCACTTCTACAACAACGAAAACGATATAGATGCACTTATAAATGCCTTAAAAACAACGGTATAGAATTGGTTCTTTTAAAAATACGCTGCTCTTTTTTATAGAACTCGGTTAAATGTTATTAAAATATTACGAAAATGATAAAAATGATTTTAATCATTGTAAATGAGCATTTTATTGCATTAGTTTTGCGCCAAATTTAAAAACAGAATATCATGGCAATTGCAAAACAATACCTAAAGACCAAGCCGATTTGTAAAGTGACCTTTACCGTACCGGCAGAAGATGCTAAAAAAGTAGCCGTTGTTGGAGATTTCAACAACTGGAATCCTAAAGGGAGTACATTAAAAAAATTAAAAAACGGTACCTTTAAAGGTACTTTTGATTTACCAAAAGAAAATGCTTATGAATTTAAGTACTTGGTAGATGGCAATTACGTAAACGAAACAGAGGCTGATCGTTTCCAATGGAACGATTTTGCTGGATCGGAGAATCCTGTTTTGGAGGTCTAGTAAAAAACTGATTTTTAAAGGGCAGGGAAACGTTATGTTTCCCTGCCTTTTTTATTTTGTAATGGCCACACCTTTCCAAAAGGCCACATGGCCTTGTATGGATTTCGCCAGTTCGCTTACTTCCGGGTAGTACCAAGCCGCGTCCTTGTTTTCCGAGCCGTCAACATTTATGGTATAATACGAAGCTTCTCCTTTCCAAGGGCAATTAGTGTGGGTTTCACTTTCCTTAAAGAATTCTTTTTTTATGCTTTGTGGGGGGAAATAATGATTATTCTCCACTACGACTGTTTCGTCACTTTCCGCAATTACGGTATCATTCCAAATAGCTTTCACGATTATTCCTTTTTAAATAAGTAGTCTTTATAAAGATTGCCTTGGTCGCTGAATTGCGCCACAATTTGTAGCTCGGCCTTTTCCGCCAGCCAATTAACGACCTCGTCATCATATTTTTGTGATATCTCCGTATGGATGGTCTCCCAAGGCTTAAAATCAATTTTTAAGTTCAATTTATCAATACATACGGATTGTTGTTCCTTGGAAACCAAATAACTTTTGGCCGTTCCCGTCTCTGGGTCGTACACTTCCCAATGCAAAAACTTCTCCAAATCGAAATCGGCCCTTAATTCCCGGTTTATTCGGGATAAAATATTCTTGTTAAAAGCTTCGGTAATTCCTGCCTTGTCATTATAGGCGTCCAAGATGGTTTGCGGGTTCTTTTTTTGGTCAAAACCAACAAAAAATAGATCATCCTCATTCATTAAATTCTGAACACTTTTTAAAAAATCAATGGCTTGCGGATGTAGGAGATTGCCAATATTGGAACCTAAAAAAAGAATGACCTTTCTTGCTCCGTTATCGGAATTGATGTCCGCTAAAGTTTCAAAATAGGTACCTTGTCTGGGCTCTATGTTAAGCCCGGGCAGTTCCTCATGTAAAGATTTTTCTAGCTGATTCAAAACATTTTGACTGATGTCGATCGGTTTGTAAGTGAAACTAACGTTGTTCTTGACCAAATGCTTCAATAGGATTTTAGTCTTTTTGCCATCGCCCGCACCCAGTTCTATGAGGTTAAATCTACCTTTTTTCGAAGAAAGCCATTGGGCAATTCTATCCTTGTGGGTGTCAAGAATTTCAAATTCGGAGTCCGTCAAATAATATTCGGGCATGTTCATGATGTCCTGGAATAGTTTGTCTCCCTGGGTGTCATAAAAATATTTGGAGGACAAATGCTTTGGAAAATCGGTTAAGCCTTGATAGACCTCCTCCTCGAATAGTGTTTCAAAAATAGTACTTGTTTGATTTTGCATGTAGCCTAAGTCGAAATTATGGGGGATACCCTACATTGAGGTTAAAAGATTATTTTGCCAATCGCAGACCCGTGAATTGCCATCGAAGTTGGGGGTGGAAAAAATTACGATACGTAGGCCGCGTATGTTTTTTGGATGTAGCGACCGAACCTCCACGAAGCACTTTTTGGTTTACCATGAATTTCCCATTATACTCGCCCAGTGCACCGTCCGCCTTTTGGTAATTTGGATAGGGGAGATAGGCACTTTCTGTCCATTCCCAACGGTTGCCCCAGGGAAAACACTCCTGAGCAACTTCCCATTCAAATTCTGTGGGCAGTCTACAGCCTTTAAATTGGGCAAAAGCAAAGGCTTCGAAATAGGAGATATGGGTCAGAGGCGCATTTAAATCTACTTTTTGTAGCCCATTAAGGGTATACTGATACCATTCGCCATCTATTTTATGCCAGTACAGGGGAGCGGAAATAGTATTCTGATTTACCCAGTCCCAGCCCTCAGCATGCCAAAGGTTAAATTTTTTATACCCTCCGGCCTCTATGAATTCCAAGTACTCAGAATTAGTGGTCAGTACATTGGATATTTGGTAAGGATGCAAGTACACCTTGTGCCTTCCCAACTCGTTATCATAACAGAAGTCATTGGTGTTATGGCCTATTTCGTAAATGCCCTCTTCAATAGGAATCCATTCCTTTGTATGCACTTCTGTCTTATGCTCTTCCAAATGGGCCGAATATACCGGAAGTAACGGGTTATTTCCTAAAATGTATTTGATATCGGTCAATAGGAGTTCCTGATGTTGCTTTTCATGGTGGATACCAATTTCAAGTAAACTATACAATTGCGGACTTTGATTTTCTTCAAATAGAATTTTTATGGCTTTGGTCACATATCTGCGATAATCATACACTTTCTCCACGGACGGCCTTGAGAGATTGCCCCTGTCCGAACGGATTACCCGTTTTCCCACGGTTTCATAATAGCTGTTGAAGACGAAGGCAAAATCGTCATCAAAGATTTGGTAACCCTTGGCATAAGGTTTTAGGATGAATTCCTCAAAGAACCAGGTAGAATGCCCCAAATGCCATTTGGGCGGGGAGACATCTACAACAGGTTGTACCACGTAGTCCTCAATTTCAAGAGGTACGCAGAGAGTTTCAGTATGTTTTCGGGTTTCTAGAAAAAAATCTAGAAGGGTGTCGGTAAGTAGCATAGTAAATGAATAATGCTAAAGATACAAAATATGATGTTTTGCCTTTGCCACCATTCCGGTAAAAATTACTTCTAAACCGCCACAGCCCCCTTAATATGAGGATGTGGATTATAATCCAGCAATGTGAAATCTTCGAAGGTAAAATCAAAGATATCCTTGACTTCAGGATTCAATACCATTTTAGGTAAGGGACGCGGTTCCCGACTTAACTGAAGTTCTACCTGTTCCATATGATTGGTATAAATATGGGCATCTCCAAACGTATGAACAAATTCACCAGGTTCATAACCACAAACTTGCGCAATCATAAGGGTAAACAGGGCATAGGAGGCAATATTAAAAGGTACCCCCAAAAAAATGTCTGCACTACGCTGATAGAGCTGACAGGACAGTTTTCCATTTGCCACATAGAATTGGAAAAATGCATGACAAGGGGGCAAGGCGGCCTTGCCATGGGCCACATTTTCGGAAAATGATTTTGACGTATCCGGCAACACACTGGGGTTCCAGGCAGAAACCAGCATGCGCCGACTATCCGGGTTATTTTTTAACGAGTGGACAACTTCCTTGATTTGGTCTATTTCCTCGTCGTTCCAATTACGCCACTGGTGGCCATAGACCGGACCTAGATTTCCATTTTCATCGGCCCATTCGTTCCAGATGCGAACCCCGTTCTCTTGAAGATATCCAACATTGGTATCACCTTTCAAGAACCAAAGGAGTTCATGTACAATCGATTTCAAATGCAGTTTTTTGGTAGTGACCATGGGAAAACCTTCACTCAAGTCGAATCGCATTTGATAACCAAATACACTTATAGTCCCGGTTCCTGTCCTATCCTGTTTTTGATTTCCGTTTTCCAGAACATGCTTCAGTAAATCGTGATATTGTTTCATAGTGGGATAAAGATAAAGGGTAAAGGAAAAAGGGTCAAGTGCTGGAGATTAGGTTTTATTATATTTTATCAACGATGCTACTCGTTTCTGTAGCGTTTGAATTTTTTCAATGATTTGAGTCGATTCCTTTTCTTCAATAAATTGTAAATCCCTACAAAGGATTATGTGAGTTTCTAATTCGAATAAAGAACCTAAGCTTATTTGTAGAAAACGTATGAAGTCTTTTTGAGAATATTTAGAACATCCTTCGGCTATGTTTGCCGGAATAGACACAACACATCTGTTCACTTGTGAAACTAAACCATATTTTTCAGTTTCAGGTAACTTTTTGGTCAAACTGTAAACCTCTTTTACCAGGTTTCTAGAGTCTTGCCAAACTTTCAATTCCCTGAAATTCCTCATGTTAATTTAAAACTTCCTTTACTCTTAAAATCTTTAACCTTTCACCTTTTCTATCCCAAAATCATTCCGGCAATCGTGGCGGAGAGTAGCGAAGCTATGGTGCCGCCTATGAGTGCCTTCATCCCAAACTCGGAAAGTGTTTTGCGCTGCCCGGGAGCCAATGATCCAATTCCCCCGATTTGAATACCTATTGAAGCAAAATTGGCAAACCCACATAACATATAGGTCGCCATGATTATGGATTTGTTATAGGTGAAATGTAGCGGATTTTTTGGATTTTTTAGTTCTGCCAACTGTATGTAACCTACAAATTCACTTGCAGCCAATTTTACACCTAACAATTGTCCCATTAAGGCAAGGTCTTCTTTGGCCACTCCTATAAGCCACATTAATGGGGCAAACAGATATCCTAATACCAACTCTAAGGAAAGATCTTTATAGGGCGTGTTTTGATCGATCCAGCCGTTAAAATCCCCTATGGCGCCTAATTTTAAAAGGCCGTAGTTGATCATGGCTATAAAAGCGACGAACACCAATAGCATGGCGGCAACGTTGGCAGCAAGTCGCAATCCTTCCGTAGTTCCCGTTGCCATGGCATCTAGGATGTTGGAACCTATTTTTTGCTTGGAAATCTTTACATCCGTATTGATACTTTCTGTCTGAGGGACCAATATTTTGGAGATTACGATTGCTCCGGGGGCTGCCATTACCGATGCAGCGAGCAAATGTCTTGCAAATTCCAAACGCAATGCTTCATCCGTACCCCCTAAAAATCCAATGTAGGCTGCCAAAACGCCTCCAGCTACCGTTGCCATTCCACCAATCATTACCAACAGGATTTCGGATCGGTTCATTTTTTCCAGATATGCCTTGATCATTAATGGCGATTCCGTTTGCCCTAAAAAAATGTTACCTGCGACACTTAGACTCTCGGCCCCGGAAATTTTTAGGAGTTTGGTAAGTGCCCATGCCAATCCTTTCACTACTTTTTGAATAATTCCCAGATAAAACATCACTGAGGTCAGTGCGGAAAAGAAAATAATAGTAGGTAGGATCATTATGGCAAAAGTGACCAACGGACTTTCAATTTCGTTCGTGGTAAATGAACTGAACAGAAATCTTGTCCCTGCTTCCGTAAAGGTCAAGACCTTATTGAAGGCCTTTCCCAAAAAGGTAAAAATAATACGTATAAAAGGTACTTTTAATATTCCTATACCAATGAGAAATTGAGCCAGCAATCCAAGGCCGACCGTTTTCCAATTAATAGCTCTTTTGTTGGAACTAAATAGGAAGGCGATGAAAACAAGCACCAACATTCCCAAAACTCCCCGTAAAAAACTAGTAAATGTGAATCCCTGATTTGGGATAATATCCATAGTTTCCTTGGACACGACATCATTCACAAGAGTGGTGTCCAAAACTGAGGTAACTGTATCTTGGTTAGCAAGGTGTTGGGCAAATGAAGGGAAAGTGTAGAGACAGACAAACAGAAGTACCCAACAACTTTTTCTCATGGAGGGGTTTTATCGGTTCCTTTTGGAAATCTCATCCCGTAGCTTGGCCGCCTTTTCGTAGTCCTCGTTGGTTACCGCCTTATCAAGCTCCTTGTGCAGTTCTTCCAAACTAAGTTCTTTGTAAGCCTCAGAAGCACCAGTATCTATTTCCACAGTCTCCCCTTCCTGCAGGATTTCATCAACCATGATGCTATCATCATTCTCGTCCTTTTCCTTATCCTTGGACGAGAATTTCAGGAAAATACCCGCCTTGTCCAAAATGGTCTTGTAGGTAAATATAGGCGCATTAAATCGCAGTGCGAGCGCAATGGCGTCACTGGTACGGGCATCTATAATCTCTTCTATTTTATCTCGTTCACAAATAATGCTGGAATAGAATACCCCATCTACCAACTTGTGGATAATGACTTGTTTAACTACAATATCAAACCGATCGGCAAAATTTTTGAAAAGATCATGTGTCAGAGGCCTTGGAGGTTTTATTTCCTTTTCCAAAGCTATGGCAATGGATTGTGCCTCGAAGGCACCAATAACAATGGGCAGCTTACGATCACCTTCAACTTCATTCAAAATTAGGGCGTAGGCCCCATTTTGCGTCTGGCTATATGATATTCCCTTTATTTTTAACCGAACTAGACTCATAATGGTCATTAAGCCATAAAAGGCTGTTCAAACAAAGGGGCAACCTAGTTTTGAACAGCCCTTTAAGGGTCACAAATTAACAAAAATTAAGTGTTTTGCGCCTTAAAATCCTTTAATTTTTCGATGAGTTTGGGAACTACTTCAAAGGCATCCCCGACTATTCCATAGTCCGCTGCCCTAAAAAATGGAGCTTCAGGGTCTGTATTGATAACCACTTTGGTCTTGGAGGCACTAACGCCGGCCAAATGTTGTATAGCCCCTGAAATTCCAATGGCAATGTATAAATTGCTGGCCACTGGCTTGCCGGTTTGGCCTACATGTTCTCCATGAGGTCTCCATCCCATATCGGATACGGGCTTGGAACATGCCGTAGCGGCACCGAGAACTTCGGCCAACTCCTCTATCATGCCCCAATTTTCAGGACCTTTTAACCCTCTGCCACCGGAAACCACAATGTCTGCATCTGCAATGGTTGCCTTTCCTACTACTTTATCCACTTCAACGGATTTTACGGAAAAGCTTGAGTCATCTATATTGGGGTTGAAATCCTCTATTTCAATAGCCACTTTGTTTTTGTGCTGGCCAAATGCGTTGTTGGACACACCTACAATTTTAATATCCGTATTGATTTGCGTATGGGCAAAGCCCTTATTACTAAAGGCTGTCCTCTTTACCGTAAAGGGCTCCGTATTTTCTGGGGATGCAACTACGTTGGGCACATATCCGGCCTTGAGCTTGGCGGCTAATATAGGAGCCATAAACTTGGTATCCGCGCTGGAACTAACAATTACAACTTTGGCCTTTTCCTTTTCCACGGCTTGGGAAATAGTATCCGCAAAGGCTCTTGCACTAAATGTAGCGAGCTGGTCGTTAGAAACCTTCAACACTTTTGAAATTCCGTATTCGCCTAAAATTTCATCATCCTGTACATTAAATGTTAGGGCTATTGCCGAAGTACCTAGTTGACTTGCTACCACTTTTGCGTAAGAAGCCACTTCAAAGGCGTTTTTTTTGAATTTTCCGTTTTCTGATTCGGTATATACTAAGACTGACATATTTTTATCAAATTTCAATTCTTAAACTCCAATTCCAACTGGCAGGTATACCATTTAAATTACCTTGGCCTCATTGTGCAATAAATCTATCAACTCTTCAATTTTATCAGAATCTACAAGCTTTACGGCACCCTTGGGAGCAGGTTTTTCAAATTTGGCATCTTCTGTGCCTCGTATGGAATCTGTAGGTTCTACCACATTCAAAACCTTTTTTCTGGCCATCATAATACCCCGCATATTGGGTATTCTAAGCTCACTTTCCTCAACCAATCCCTTTTGTCCTCCCACCACCAAGGGCAGGGTCGTGGCCAATGTTTCTTTGCCGCCATCTATTTCTCGAATAGCGGTGACGGCGTCTCCTTCAATTTCCAAACCTATACAGGTGTTTATGAAGTTTATATCAAGCAAAGTGGCAAGGATGCCCGGTACCATCCCTCCATTATAATCGATGGATTCCCTACCAGCTATAATCAGGTCATATTGCCCATTTTTAACTACCTCTGCCAATTGTTGGGCAACGAACAGGCCATCAGTAGGAATTGTATTTATGCGTATTGCTTCATCCGCTCCTATGGCCAATGCCTTTCTTAACGTAGGCTCCACGGAAACCTCCCCAACACTAACAACATGAATTGTGGCTCCTTGCTTTTCCTTGAACCACATGGCTCGTGTTAACCCGAATTCATCATTCGGATTAATTACAAACTGAACCCCATTGGTATCAAATTTGGTGTCATCTTCCGTGAAATTTATCTTGGAAGTGGTATCGGGAACATTACTAATACAGACTAAAATTTTCATTCGTAAAGGGCATTTTAAATATGCGCACGAAGATACATATTAATTTCCAAATTTACTATGCGCGCATAGTAAATATTTACTTCTTTTTTTGATTCCAACGTTCCCTGGTTTGCCATATATTTTCCTATTTTTGCTTGCATTTGAAATTTGACTTAATGAAAACATTACAGTTTAGGCAAGCTATTGCCGAAGCCATGTCCGAGGAGATGCGCAGGGACGAAACTATTTATCTAATGGGTGAGGAGGTCGCGGAATACAATGGCGCTTACAAGGCATCCAAAGGGATGTTGGATGAGTTTGGTCCTGATCGGGTTATAGATACGCCTATATCGGAATTGGGTTTCTCCGGGATAGGAGTTGGATCTGCCATGAACGGAAACAGGCCGATAATAGAGTTTATGACCTTCAATTTTGCACTTGTCGGGATAGACCAGATAATCAATAACGCTGCGAAAATCAGGCAAATGTCTGGGGGTCAATTTAACTGCCCTATTGTATTTCGTGGACCTACTGCTTCCGCAGGCCAATTGGCGGCTACACATTCCCAGGCTTTTGAAAGTTGGTACGCCAACTGCCCGGGTCTTAAGGTGGTAGTGCCTTCCAATCCAAATGATGCGAAAGGGTTGCTAAAATCGGCTATAAGGGATGATGATCCTGTCATTTTTATGGAATCCGAACAGATGTACGGTGATAAAGGAGAAGTGCCGGAAGGAGAATATACCATTCCGTTAGGGGTGGCTGATATTAGAAGGGAAGGAACCGATGTAACTATTGTTTCGTTTGGAAAAATCATAAAGGAAGCGGATAAGGCCGCCGATGAACTTGCCAAAGAGAATATCAGTTGTGAAATCATCGATTTGAGAACGGTTAAACCTATGGATTCGGAAGCCATTTTTAAATCCGTGAAAAAGACCAATAGATTGGTCGTACTTGAGGAAGCCTGGCCTTTTGGCAATGTGGCCACGGAAATTACCTATCAAGTGCAATCCAACATTTTTGATTACTTGGACGCTCCTATTGTAAAAATTAATACTGCAGATACTCCGGCACCATACTCACCAGTTTTGTTGGAAGAATGGATACCCAATCACCGGGACGTCATCGAGGCCGTTAAAAAAGTGTTATATAAATAAGGTAAACCATATTGTAAAGGTATATTAGCTTCTCCGACCAAAGGCCGGCGAAGCTTTTTTATTGGAACGCTATTTGCATACGGAACAGTTGAGAATACTTCACTGCATGAAAAAAAACCTTTTCCTACTACTCTTTCTTTTTTCCTTTGTCGCTATTTCACAAACCAAAGTTGGGGGCGTTGTCCTGGACGATTCCGGAAAACCGGTAGCATTTGCCAATGTGCTGTTCAAGAACTCTTCCGAAGGTACCATTACCAATGACAATGGTCGTTTTTATATGGAGTCCGATAATGATTATGATGTTTTAATTGTGTCCTTTATTGGATATGACACACAGGAGATTCCGTTGACTTCCAGGGTCAGTTATAATATGGAGGTTGTTTTAAAGGAATCCACGGAACAATTGGATGAGGTAGTGGTATATTCTGGAAAACAATCAAAAAAGAATAATCCTGCCGTAGAGATACTGAAAAAGATTTGGGCCAAAAAACGGGAAAATGGTGTTCGAAAGTTCAAACAATACCAATATGATAAGTATGAAAAGATAGAGTTCGACCTCAATACCATAGATAGTGCCCTTATGGAAAGTAAGATTTTTAGGGGGCTGGAGTTTGTTTTTAAAGATTTGGATACCTCTCGCATTACAGGTAAGACCTATCTTCCCATTTTTTTGAACGAAACATTTTCCAAGGTCCATGGTGATAATCTATTGGACGAAGAAAAGGAAGTGGTCCTGGGAAATAAAAATTCGGGTTTTGATAACAATCAGGCCATCATAGCATTTGTAAAGGATCTCTATCAGAACTACGATATTTATGACAATTACTTAAAGTTCTTTGATAAGAGCTTCACCAGTCCTCTATCAAGAACAGGTGTGGACACTTATAACTATGTCCTTCGGGATAGTGCCTTTATAGAGGATAAATGGTGTTACAATATTGTATACTACCCCAGAAGGAAGAATGAGCTTACCTTTAAGGGAGATTTTTGGGTAAACGATTCTACCTACGCCATAAAAAACATAAATCTTGAGGTCACCAAAAGCGCCAATATCAATTGGGTAAAGGAAATCTACATTGAACAGGATTTTGATGTTGTAAACGATTCCGTATTCTTATTAAAACGGGATTATATGCTAAGCGATTTTAGTTTTCAGAAAAAAGAGGAATCCCGGGGAATTTATGGAAAGCGAACAACGGTTTACGATAATTATGTATTCGATATTTCAAAACCAAAGAGTTTTTATAGAGCGGAAGGCAATCCTTTTGACCCACAAATTTTGGACCGTGACAGTGTGTTTTGGAAAAATAGCAGGTTAGAGGCCCTTAATAAGGATGAAAAAGGCATCTATCAATTATTGGACACCTTGAAAACGGTTCCCAAGTTTAAGACCTACTATAATCTGGTGAGTGTACTGGGATCTGGATATATCGAAATTGATAAGTGGAATCTGGATATTGGGGATGTATACAGCATTTTTGGTTTTAACGATGCGGAAGGTTTTCGATTAAGAGGAGGTGCACGCACCTATTTTGGTCAGAACGATCCATGGCGCTTAGAAGGATATATGGCCTATGGTTTTTCGGACAAAAAAGTAAAGCACGGATTCTCGGCCAAGTTTTTGTTGGACAAGAAAAGTAGGTTGATAATTTCGGGCGGAAATAGAAGGGATATTGAACAACTGGGCATCAGCCTTACCTCCACTAATGATGTTTTAGGTAGAAGTGTGGCATCGTCCGCTATTTTTACGGTAGGTGCCAATGACAGGTTAACGAATATTAACCTGAGTACATTCAATCTGGAAATAGAACCTTTGACCAATTTTAGGATACGTTTGGGCAGTTCTTTTCGAACATTGAGCTCGGCCCTACCGGATGCCTTTAGCTTGGAGTATGTGGATAGCGAATCCCCAACAGGAATTTCATCGGAAATAAAACAGTTTGATCTAAGTACCCTTCTCATTTACACCCCTGGAAAAAGGACTATAGGTTATGGGGTGGAGCGTAAGGATATCAATGATAACTATAGTACTTTGCTTTTGAACTATACTCGAGGAATCGACGGTTTTTTGGAGAGCGATTTCAATTATAGTAAAATTCAATTTTCGTATACCCAGCCCTGGCAATTGGGAGGATTTGGAAGATTGTTCAGTACCATTGAAATAGGGAAGACCTTTGGAGAGGTCCCATTGGGGCTATTAAATGTTGTGCCCGGTAACCAAACCTTGTTTTCCATATATAACACCTTTCCCAATCTGGACTTTTATGAATTTGTAACGGATACCTACGCATCTGTTCACCTTGAACATAATTTTAATGGCCGTTTGTTTTCCAGAATACCTTTATTACGAAAATGGAACCTAAGGGAAATTGTGGGCTTACGTGGAGTCTGGGGAGAACTGTCGGATGAAAATATAGCCCTTAGCGCCCCAACGAATATCCCATTACGGGCACCCAACGAAAAAATATATTATGAATATTCCGTGGGAATAGGGAATATCTTTAAGATTTTTAGAATCGATTTTAACTTTCGCGGAAATTATTTGGACAGTCCCAATGCACGACCTTTTAGCGTTACCGGGACTTTTGGGTTTAATTTCTAAAATTCCTTTCATCTTTAACTCTCCCAGAGGAAATCCATTTGCGTAATTTTGTAAGTCTAAAACCAATATTGTTATGAAAGCCGAAGAAGTATCTTCTTTTGATGTATTGATTGAAATTCCCAAGGGAAGCCGCAACAAATATGAATATGATTTTGAGCTTAAAAAAATCCGATATGACAGAATGATATTTTCTTCAATGATGTATCCTGCGGATTATGGTTTCATTCCTGAAACCTTGGCTTTGGACGGAGATCCCTTGGATGTCCTGGTTTTGGTTACCGAACCTACTTTTCCAGGATGTGTTATGGAGGTCAAACCCATTGGGGTATTTCATATGACCGACGAAAAAGGCCCTGATGAAAAAGTTATTTGTGTTCCCATTTCCGATCCCATTGGGAACAAAACCAAAGACTTGAGCGACTTAAATCCTCACTTAATAAAAGAAATTGAACATTTTTTTAAGGTCTATAAAGATCTGGAGAAGAAAAAAGTAGATGTAGGAGGTTGGGGCAATGTGGACCAAGCTAAGGACATCGTGGCTAAGTGCATCAACAGATTTACAAAAAGTGATGTTCCTACAAAGGAGGTCAGCATTAAATGAAAACTACACTTTATAACTCCTTAAATAATAGCAATATCCGTTAGAAGATATTGCTTTTTTATTCTGTTCTATTTTACTACTTTTGCCCCCGTTCTAAAAAATTATAAACAACTAAACAAGATGGAATTAATCGTGAAGTTTTTGCCTGTTTTTGGCATGTTGGCCTTATTATTTGTGTTTATTAAAAATATGTGGGTCTCCAAACAAGAGGTTGGCGACGCCAAAATGGCACGAATCGCTAAAAATATTGCCGACGGAGCTATGTCATTCCTAAAGGCTGAATACAAAATTCTTGCGATTTTTGTCGCTGCGGTCGCCGTACTTCTTTTCTTTAAGGGGAGCAGTGAGGAAGGTTCCAATGGAATGGTCGCCGTGTCCTTTATAGTTGGTGCCATCTGTTCCGCTTTAGCTGGATTCATAGGGATGCGAGTTGCAACAAAAGCAAATGTAAGAACTACGCAGGCCGCCCGAACTTCTTTGGGAAAGGCCCTTGAGGTTGCTTTTGCCGGTGGAGCTGTTATGGGATTGGGAGTTGTAGGGTTAGGTGTTCTGGGTCTTAGTGCCCTTTTTATGGCTTATAGTGGACAAGGATGGGAGATCGGTGAAGTCCTGAACGTACTTTCGGGGTTCTCCTTGGGAGCGTCCTCAATAGCGCTTTTTGCCCGTGTAGGTGGTGGTATTTATACAAAGGCCGCTGATGTTGGTGCCGATTTGGTAGGAAAAGTTGAAGCCGGAATTCCAGAAGATCACCCTCTTAATCCTGCTACTATAGCAGATAACGTAGGTGATAATGTAGGTGATGTTGCGGGGATGGGAGCCGATCTTTTTGAATCATATGTTGGTTCAATTATAGGTACAATGGTATTGGGTGCCGCATTTACTCAAATTCCGGCGTTTGCTGGTGCTTTTGATGGTTTGGGCGCTGTTTATCTTCCACTGGTTTTGGCAGCGGTAGGAATCATAATGTCCATTATTGGTACGTTCTTTGTCAAGGTAAAGGACGGTGGAAATCCGCAGACGGCTTTGAACATAGGGGAGTTTGGTTCTGCCGGTCTCATGTTGGTGGCTTCTTATTTTATTATTACACAAATGCTTCCTGAAAGTTGGACTTTTGGAGGAAGTGAATATACATCGATGGGTGTTTTCTTGGCGGTCCTTGCCGGATTAATTGCAGGTCTTGCCGTAGGGAAGGTAACGGAATATTACACTGGAACGGGAACAAAACCGGTTAACGCCATTGTAAGGCAATCTGAGACTGGAGCGGCTACCAATATTATTTCAGGCTTAGGTGTTGGCATGATGTCCACAATGTTTCCTATTTTATTGATTGCAGGCGCTATTTTGGTATCACATCATTTTGCGGGATTATATGGCATTGCCATAGCTGCTGTTGGGATGTTGGCCAATACGGGGATTCAGCTGGCCGTAGATGCCTACGGACCGATTTCCGATAATGCTGGAGGAATTGCCGAAATGGCCGAATTGCCAAGTGAAGTCCGTGAGCGTACCGATAAATTGGATGCTGTTGGAAATACAACCGCCGCAATAGGCAAGGGTTTTGCGATTGCTTCCGCTGCATTGACGGCATTAGCACTGTTTGCTGCTTTTATGCAAACGGCCAATGTAACCGCCATTGATGTTTCAAAACCGAATATTATGGCCGGATTATTGGTTGGTGGAATGCTTCCTTTCGTATTCTCGGCTCTTTCCATGAATGCCGTTGGTCGCGCAGCTATGGCAATGATCGAAGAGGTACGTCGCCAGTTTAGGGATATTCCTCAATTAAAGGCAGCTTTGGAAGTAATGCGTGCGGTGGATTCCGATATGTCCAAAGCTACTCCGGAGCAACGTGCTGTTTTTGATGAAGCTGATGGCCTTGCCGAGTACGACAAGTGTGTCGCTATTTCAACTACCGCCTCCATTAAGGAAATGGTATTGCCCGGTCTTTTGGCTATTGCGGTTCCCGTCGCCGTTGGATTTATTGGTGGAGCGGAAATGTTGGGAGGCCTTTTAGCAGGAGTAACCACGGCTGGAGTATTGATGGCCATCTTTCAATCCAACGCCGGTGGTGCTTGGGATAATGCCAAGAAAATGATCGAAGAGCAGGGACGCAAGGGTACAGATGCCCATAAAGCGGCAGTTGTTGGAGATACGGTCGGTGACCCTTTTAAGGATACTTCAGGACCGTCTTTGAACATTCTTTTGAAGTTGATGTCCGTTGTGGCCTTGGTCATTGCGCCAAGTATTGCCCTGAATGTTAGTGGAATGGCGAGCACGGCGGATGCGAAGGAAATAAAATTGGAAATGAGCACTGAAAGTGCGGATTTGGCAGAAGCAACCATTGCCTACACGACAGTGATAAACGGTGAAAAGGTTACTGAAGAAAAAACATTTACGGGAACTCAGGCCGAAGTAGAGGCCCAATTGGAAGATTTCGAAAATGTAACTATCGAATCAGAAGGGAAAAGTACCAAGATTACGATTGAAAAGGTAGACGCAAAGAAATAGCACTTACCTTCCATAAATAAACAAAAGGCAAACTGTAATGGTTTGCCTTTTTTGTTTTTATCTCATCGAAGTTTAAAAGTGATAGGTACCACAAAAGGAACCTTAACCGGGTTGCCACGTTGTTTACCGGGAGTCATTTTTGGAAGTTTGCCAATAATTCTTGCCGCTTCGACCTCTAGGATTTTATCCGGCCCTCTCATTTTTATATCCCCAATACTACCATCTTTCTGAATAACGAACATGGTGTGGACTCTTCCTTCAATTTCTAACTCTTTTGCCAGTTTGGGGTACTGGAAAGTTTTATTTATGTGCTTTTGCATCATTTTTTGAAAACAGGCCCTTTTGTCGGATGCGTTTTCACATCCGGGAAAAATAGGTACATCCTCAATCAAAATAAAGGGAACCGTTACATCTTCCTCAACTTCAGCTACTTCGATCTCCTTTACTTCCATCACCTGGGTGTCTTGGTTTGTTTCATCGGACATAATTTCCGTTTCGATGATATCCACTTTGTTATTTACTATTTCTATCACCGGAGGAGCAATCGGCGGCGGAGGGGGTGGAGGTGTAAAGTGTACTGTTAGAGGCACTTCTTCTATTAGCTCGTTTTCTACATTCATTCCAGTTGAAACATAGTCAATTGTGTCATAGCTCTTCCATTCCAAAGCAACGTACGTTATTAATAGAACTAGGGTAAGACCGGCTACAAAATACATTGCCCTGTCTTTGTTTAAATCGATTTTTGGGTTCTTTTTTGGTTTCATCATATTCCATTTTAAGTTTCCATAAATCTACCTGCCTGACATTACTTTTAAAAGGACCAATGCGTGAAAGCCACCTTTGATTGAGTGAAATGAACTTTTGTTTCCAAGCCTATGTGAATTCAATCCAAAAAAAATACACAACCCCTCCATTTGCTTATGAATAAGTTTTAAGCCGAACGGATATTACTTATTTTTGAGCTATGGTCCCATTTATAAAAAAGGACAAGCTTCAGATTATGGCCTTTCAGACCTATGGTACTAACAAGCATCTATACGCTAGGGGCAGGGCGTTGGAAGATGAGGAAATAGATCTTTCTGAAAAAGGATTCCTTAGCCTATTGTGGAACACTTACAAACGCTTTGAGACCGATGAAATCCGTAACACGCCAATAACCATAACATTTGCCGATAAAAGAATAATTAGTGGGAGGACAGATAATGAGGGCTATTATCTTATTGACGAAGCCTTGGAAAATTTAAGACATTTGGCCAATGCTGAGGGGTGGCTCAGCTATAGGATATCCTATTCCGATACTGCCCTGAAAAGGGAAATATTACATCAAAACCAGTTCCCGGGGGAAATGTTGATTCCTTCCAAAAACGCTGATTTTGGGGTTATCAGTGATATTGATGATACCATACTTCATACCGGGGTGGTTTCCTCATTAAAATGGCGTGTTGTTTTGAATACGGTTTTTAGGAATGCCGTCCATAGGAAACCTTTGGAAGGTGCTGCGGATTTTTATCATCTTTTACACCGGGGAAAGTCGGGAAAAAAAGCCAATCCTATTTTCTATGTAAGCCATAGTCCATGGAATTTGTACAGGTACTTGGAATTATTTCTTAGGATCAACAAATTTCCCAAGGGCCCAATTGTTTTACGAAGAATGTCCAGTTTTGGTTATCGGAAATCGAAATCCCGTATGCCCCAAAAGCAAAAGGAGATTACAAATATTCTTGAGACATATCCAAATCTTAGATTTATCTTAATTGGTGATAGCGGTGAGCGTGATGCTGATATCTATATTAATATCGCCCAGAGCTATCCTAACCGTATTATGGCTATCTACCTTCAAAGTGTGCCTGATAGAAAACGAATGCAACGCATTGGCGAATTACTTGAAAATTATAAGGATACACCCACACTTGTAGTCCGTAAAAGTGAGGAGGCCATGGTGCACGCGCGTCAGAATGGATTCATTAAAAAATGAACTCTAGAACAATCCGTTGATTTCCGCATCTATTTTATTGATCACGTGTCCTAGATCCTCCGGACTATCCACAAAATTCAGTTGGTCCACATTAATAATAAGTAGGTTTCCCTTCTCATAGCCATGTACCCAAGCCTCATATCTTTCATTGAGTCGGCTGAGGTAGTCAATGGAAATTGAGTTTTCATATTCACGTCCGCGTTTGTGTATCTGTTCCACCAAATTAGGAATGGAGCTGCGTAAGTAAATAAGGAGCTCTGGGGGCTGCACTAAGCTTTCCATCAACTCGAAAAGACTCTGATAATTGGTGAAATCGCGATTTGTCATCAAGCCCATTGCGTGTAGGTTGGGTGCAAAAATATAAGCATCCTCATAAATGGTACGGTCTTGGATTACTTTTTTGCCACTTTCCCTGATTTTTAAAATTTGCCTATACCTGTGGTTTAGGAAATAAATTTGGAGGTTGAAGCTCCATCTTTCCATTTGAGTGTAAAAATCGTCCAGATAGGGATTGTCCACTACATCTTCAAAATGGGCTTCCCATTTGTAGTGTTTGGCCAATAATTTGGTTAAGGTAGTCTTTCCGGCACCTATATTTCCTGCTACTGCAATGTGCATTTAAATCGCGATTTCGGTTAGGCTTTTTAAAAGGTAACGCCTCACAATATACAAAGTATAAAAGGTTTGCAAAAGAAATCGTTGTTGAAATACCCGTCGAAACTAGCAATCTAATTTGTACCCCTCCTAGTACTGAGCCTCGCGCGTGTGATTTAATGTTTTTTTGCAATTCTTTATCAGTTTGCCATTCTGACGAAACAATTTTACTATTTTCGCATTCGAAAACAAAGAGGAAAGATTTGACTGATTGCAACCTCCAGATCCCAAACTTGTTTTAGGGGTAAAAATGCTAAAACAGAAAAATACTTTGAGTCAAGATATTTATGTCTTCTGGTATGGTTACAATCATCTCTCCTCCGACTTAAGATTATATACATGTCATATTTATTTACTTCGGAGTCCGTTAGTGAAGGGCACCCCGATAAAGTTGCAGATCAAATTAGTGACGCATTGTTGGATAATTTCTTGGCTTTTGATCCAGAAAGCAAGGTAGCTTGTGAAACTTTGGTCACCACAGGCCAAGTAGTTTTGGCAGGGGAAGTTAAAAGTCATACTTATTTGGACGTACAGAATATTGCACGAGAGGTAATCAATACAATTGGTTATACTAAGGGCGAATATCAATTTAGCGGAGATTCATGTGGAGTCATTTCTCTTATTCATGAACAATCACAGGATATTAATCAAGGGGTAGATAGGGAGACAAAAGAAGAGCAGGGTGCGGGAGACCAGGGAATGATGTTTGGCTATGCAACCAAGGAGACTGAAAACTATATGCCCCTTGCCCTTGACATTTCGCATAAAATATTGCAAGTGTTGGCTGATTTTCGAAGGGAGGGTAAAGAGATTTCCTATTTACGTCCGGATGCTAAGGCACAGGTAACCATTGAATATTCAAATGAAAACGTGCCACAACGGATAGATACTATTGTTGTTTCTACACAGCATGATGCTTTTGATGACGACGACAATAAAATGTTGGCCAAAATAAAGGATGATATCGTCCAAATTGTAATACCAGAGGTAAAAGGTCAATTACCAAAGGAAATACAGACACTATTCGATGGGCAAATACAATATCACATAAACCCAACCGGAAAGTTTGTCATTGGAGGGCCACATGGGGACACCGGATTAACGGGAAGAAAGATTATTGTAGATACCTATGGTGGAAAAGGTGCCCATGGAGGCGGTGCATTTAGTGGTAAAGACCCTAGCAAAGTAGATCGAAGTGCGGCCTATGCCGCTAGACATGCCGCAAAGAACTTGGTGGCTGCCGGTGTTGCGGATGAAATTTTGGTACAAGTAAGCTATGCCATTGGGGTGGTAGAACCTACCTCAATATTCGTGGAAACCTATGGTACTGCCAACGTTGATCTAACAGACGGGGAAATCGCGGAAAAAGTATCCCGTTTGTTTGACATGCGCCCATTTGCCATAGAAGATCGGCTAAAGCTAAGGAACCCGATTTATTTGGAATCCGCGGCCTATGGGCATATGGGCAAACAGCCCAAAACGGTAACCAAAATCTTCGAATCGCCTTATAGCGGTAGGGTAGAAAAGGAGGTGGAACTGTTTACGTGGGAAAAATTGGATAAGATTGAAGAGATAAAATCGGCTTTCGATTTATAATTTTTATTTAAATATTAGGAAAATCTAAAAGTCCCTCCTTATATTTGTGTTTCAAAAGTTCAAACACGTATTGAAAAGTTATCAAGAAAGGTGGAGGGAATAGACCCTTTGAAGCCTTAGCAACCCTTTGTTCCCCAAGTACTATTCGTAACAAAGAAGGTGCTAAATTCTACCTGTGCAGAACCTGTTTCGGCATCTTGGCAGATAACTCGAATGATTACTTCCGTAATTTTTCTTTCTTCTTAACTCTTTGATGGCATCTGATTGCAAAATTGGCAATGGATTTTAGTGTTGTAATTTGACCTAATAATAACTAAAAAATTAAAATCATGAGCGATCAAAAGTTTTCGACCAATGCATTACATGCTGGACATGACACAACAATTAATGGCGGTACAAGGGCTGTTCCCATTTATCAGAGTACAGCTTACGTATTCAATGATTCCGACCATGCGGCAAATCTCTTTGGCTTGGCGGAATTTGGAAATATTTATACAAGGATAAATAATCCGACCAATGATATTTTGGAGCAACGTCTAGCAGCGTTGGAAGGTGGTGTTGCGGGTTTGGTAACGGCTTCTGGTACGGCAGCTATAGCAAATACGCTTCTCGTGTTGTTGAAAACCGGAGATCATATTGTGGCTTCCAACAGTTTATACGGGGGTACCTATAACCTTTTAAGTGTTACTTTGCCCCGATTGGGAATAACAACAACCTTTGTTGATCCCTCGGACCCCACCAACTTTGGGAAAGCAGTACAAGATAATACAAGGGCCATTTTTGTAGAATCACTAGGAAACCCAAAATTAGACGTATTGGATCTAAAGGCAATTTCTGCTGAAGCAAAGAAAGCCAAAATCCCCTTTATTGTTGACAATACGGTGGCGACTCCAGCATTATTGAAACCTATTGAACACGGAGCCAATATCGTAATCCATTCATTAACAAAATACATAAATGGAAACGGAACGGCCCTTGGTGGGGCAATTATCGATGCCGGGACATTTGATTGGGCCAATGGGAATTTTCCAGAATTTACGGAGCCTTCAGCAGGGTATCACGGTTTAATTTATCATGATGCGGTTGGCCCGATAGCATTCATTATCAAGGCTAGGATAGAGGGATTACGTGATTATGGTGGGGCATTAAGCCCATTTAATGCCTTTCAGATTCTCCAAGGGCTGGAAACCTTATCCGTTAGAATGAAACAACATAGTGAAAATGCCTTGGCTTTGGCCCAATGGTTAGAGGATAGAAAAGAAGTGAGTTGGGTAAATTATCCTGGGCTTAACTCGAGCAAATACAATTCCTTGGCTGAAGAATATCTTCCCGATGGCAAAAGCGGAATCCTGACTTTTGGAGTAAAGGGTGGATTCGAATCGGCCAAAAAAGTTGTTGATGAAACAAAATTGTTCTCTTTATTGGCCAATATCGGGGATACAAAGTCCCTGATTATCCATCCGGCCAGTACAACACATCAACAGCTGGATGATGCCGCACAAGAATCTACCGGTGTTACCAAGGATTTGATTCGACTGTCCGTTGGATTGGAGGATTTGGATGATTTAAAAGCAGATTTGGAACAGGCCTTTACCGCTATTGATGAATCGGTCTTAGCTTAGATATTGATAGGATTGTAGCACCTCCTAGATGTAATGGAAGGTGCTACAATTTATTATCATGGAAGTTCCAAAAATTTAAAACAAAGACCCAAATAGTAACGACCAAGGCTTTCCTATGCTAAAGCATTTAAAGTTAAGTACATTCACTACCCTCAGCGGTGTCTCCCAGGAGATTCAACTATCCTATCAGTTCTTTGGAAAGCCATTGCACGAGGCGCCTGTTGTCCTGGTCAACCATGCACTTACGGGCAATTCCAATGTAACCGGTGATGATGGTTGGTGGTCGGCCCTTATAGGGGAAGGGAAATGTATTGATACACTTACCTATACCATACTTTCGTTCAACATTCCAGGAAACGGTTATGACGGATTTGTAATTGACAATTACAAGGACTTTGTGGCTGGGGATGTTGCCCAAATGTTCCTAATGGGCCTGGAACAGCTCAAAATAAAAAAATTGTATGCTATTATCGGTGGTTCATTGGGTGGTGGCATCGCTTGGGAAATGGCTGCGATAGACCCTAGTATTACTGAGCATCTAATCCCGGTTGCTTCCGATTGGAAGTCTACGGACTGGCTTATTGCCAATTGCCAGATTCAAGAACAGTTTTTGGTAAACTCCAAGCAACCTGTACATGATGCACGTATGCACGCTATGCTTTGCTATCGTACTCCGGAGTCTTTTAAAGAACGGTTTCAAAGAAGTACCAATGAAGAGCTTCAGGTCTTCAATGTGGAAAGCTGGTTAATGCACCACGGAAAGAAACTGCAGGAACGATTTCAATTATCGGCCTATAAGTTAATGAACCAGTTATTGAAGACCATAGATATTACCCGTAACGATGATAAGGCCTTCAAAGAACTGGAGAACAGTGAGACCAACATTCATATCGTCGGGGTAGATTCTGATCTGTTCTTTACGGCCAAGGAGAATAAAGAGACCTTTAAGCGTTTGGCCCAGGCCAATAGTAATGTCACCTATGGAGAAGTACAATCGCTTCACGGACATGATGCTTTTTTGATAGAGTTCGAACAGATGCAAAAACTGCTCCGTGGAATCTTTATCAAGAACGGCAAATCAAAAAAAATTAAAATCCTCAAGTTTGGCGGTAAGTCCTTGAGTAATGGTGAAGGTTTGGGACGCGTATTGGAAATTATCTCCTCTAAAGTAAAGGCCGGTGAAAACGTTGCCGTGGTACTTTCCGCAAGAGAAAAAGCCACGGATCAATTGGAGACTATTTTGGAGAAGGCCGCCAACAATATAGATTACCATAAGGATTTTGAAGCCTTTGAAAAATACCAAAAACATACATTTGCCAATGTAAATTTATCCTCTGAATTTAAGGAATTAGCCAAGTTGTTCGAAGGAGTTTCGCTTCTAGGGGACTATAGTGCCAAAATTAAAGATGAGGTATTAGCGTATGGAGAATTAATCTCCGCCAAATTGATAACCAAGTTGCTCATTGGCAAGGGAGTGAATGCACAGTTGCTTGATTCTAGATCCTTAATAAAGACGGACGACACCTTTGGTGACGCTAAACTATTGGAGGATGTCTCAAGGGAAAACGTACTTCTTCGGTTTTCGGAATTAGATTATGGGAGTGTGGCTATTATTACGGGTTTTATTGCATCGACTGTTGATGGGGAGACCACGACTTTGGGAAGGAACGGAAGCAATTATACCGCTGCCTTGCTGGCCAATTTTTTAGATGCGGAGGAACTTCAGAATTATACGCACGTTGACGGAATTTTTACCGCTAACCCGGATTTGGTCCCGGAAGCCAGACGAATTGCCAACCTTTCCTATTCCGAGGCCAATGAATTAGCTAATTTTGGAGCCACAATTTTACACGCCAAGACTATTATTCCGTTAATTGAAAAAAATATTCCGTTACGTATCCTCAATACGTACAACGATGATAATGAGGGAACGCTAATTAGTGCCAAATCTAGCAAGGAAGGAATTAAATCACTTTCCGTAATAGAGGATGTTTCACTTATCAATTTAGAAGGTAGGGGTCTTTTGGGAAAAATAGGAATAGATGCGCGTATCTTCAAAACCTTGGAACAGCACAATGTCAATGTAAGTATCATTTCCCAGGGATCTTCAGAAAGAGGTATTGGTCTAGTGGTTAAAAGGAATAAGGCACAAAGGGCTAAGAAGGCCTTGGATGAAGAGTTTAAGAGTGATTACAAGTCCAAGGATATCAATACGATAACCGTGGTTGATGATGTTTCGGTTGTCTCCATTGTGGGTCAGGATCTAAGCACATTCCACAAACCCTATAACGCACTGATCAAAAACCAAATTGTCCCGCTTCTGTTCAATAATACTATTTCTGGAAAGAATGTAAGTCTGGTTGTAAAAAAACAGGACTTGAACAAAGCCCTAAATGTAATGCACGGTCAAGTTTTTGGAATCAGTAAAAAAGTTAATCTGGCCATTTTTGGACACGGCAATGTCGGGGGAACCTTGATCGATCAGATTTTAAAATCCTCCAAAAAAATCGAGGAACGAAAAGGGATTGATTTGAATGTCTTTGCTGTAGCCAATTCCCGAAAGATTCTATTAAACAAAAATGGTGCACCAAAAAATTGGAAGACCGCAGTTAAGGAAAAAGGTCAAAAATACATACTGTCCAATGTTTTCGAATTCGCCAAAAAAAACCATTTAGAAAATTTGATTGCTGTTGACAATACGGCAAGTGAGGATTTTGTAGCGAATTATTTCGATTTTGTGGACAATGGCTTCGATTTGGTTTCATCAAACAAAATAGCGAATACGCTCGGATTCGATTATTATCAACTGCTACGCGAAGAACTGGACAAAAACCAAAAGCAATACTTATATGAGACCAATGTAGGTGCCGGTCTCCCACTCATCGACACCATAAAATTATTGCACTTATCCGGGGAAAACATTACCCGTATCAAAGGAGTTTTTTCGGGCTCCTTGAGTTATATTTTTAATACATTTTCTGATGTTAAAGCTCCATTTTCGAATATCCTCAAAGACGCCATTCACAAGGGTTTTACCGAACCGGATCCAAGGGAGGACCTTTCGGGCAACGATGTTGGTAGAAAACTCCTGATTTTGGCACGGGAACTTGAATTGAGCAATGAGTTCTCGGATATCAAGATCCAAAATCTAATTCCTACGGTATTGCAAAAAGGAACCGTAGAAGAGTTTCTGAAGAATTTAGATGTGTTGGATGATAAATTTAATGAAATAAAGAAAAATCAGAAACCAGGCCACGTACTTCGTTATGTAGGGGATTTACACGGAGACTTGCAGAAAGAAAAAGGCATTTTGGATGTAAAACTGATTTCCGTTCCCAAGGAGAGCGCCCTGGGCCAGGTTAAAGGTTCCGATTCCATCATAGAGATCTATACGGAGTCCTATGGGAAACACCCATTGGTAATACAAGGCGCCGGAGCTGGTGCGGCGGTTACTGCAAGGGGGGTTTTTGGAGATATTTTGCGCATTGCCGAAAAAGGATGAACCAATGAATGAGAGTTGCTAAAATGAAGGAAAAAAAATTTGAGACCACTGCTATCCGAACACAGATAGAGCGTTCACAATTTCTGGAGCATTCCAATCCTATATACTTGACCTCAAGCTTTGTTTTTGAGGATGCCGAGGACATGCGGGCTTCCTTTGCGGAGGAAAAGGATAGAAATATTTACTCTAGATATGCCAATCCCAATTCATCGGAGTTTATAAATAAAGTATGCCAAATGGAAGGCGCCGAGGACGGTTTTGCTTTTGCATCCGGTATGGCCGCCGTCTTTTCTACTTTTGCCGCTTTGCTGAATAGTGGAGACCATATTCTTTCTGCTCGAAGTATTTTTGGATCAACCCATTCCCTCTTCACTAATTTTTTCCCAAGATGGAACATAGACCATAGCTATTTCAAGTTTGATGAATTAGATCAGGTTGAGAAATTAATTACCCCAAGGACTAAACTGATATATGCCGAATCACCGACGAATCCCGGGGTAGATATTTTGGATTTGGAAGTATTGGGAGATATTGCCAAAAAGCATAATCTCATATTTGTTATAGATAATTGCTTTGCTACACCTTATTTACAGCGCCCCATTCAATTTGGGGCGGATTTGGTCATCCATTCCGGCACCAAACTTATGGACGGTCAGGGAAGGGTAATGGCGGGGATAACAGTTGGAAAAAAGGAATTTATAGATAGGATTTATCAATTCTCAAGAATAACCGGTCCGGCTCTTTCCCCTTTCAATGCGTGGGTATTGTCCAAAAGTTTGGAAACCTTGGCGGTAAGGGTAGATCGGCATTGTTCCAATGCATTGCAACTAGCGGAATTTTTGGAAGGACACGAAAAAGTGAATTGGGTAAAGTACCCCTTTCTAAAATCGCATCCTAACCATGAATTGGCTAAAAAACAGATGAAAGCAGGGGGTTGTGTTGTGGCCTTTGAAGTTAAGGGGGGATTAAAAGCAGGTCGAAAGTTTTTTGATGCTATTGAATTACTATCGTTGTCGGCTAATCTGGGAGATTCTAGGAGTATAATTACCCATCCCGCTTCTACCACCCATAGCAAGCTCTCTAGTGAAGAGCGTTTGGAAACGGGAATTACAGATGGTATGGTGAGGATATCCGTTGGATTAGAGCACATAGACGATATCATTTCCGATATTGATCAAGCATTGGGATAAAACTAAGGGCAAATTGACTTCTTCCTCAACCTTAACCCATTAGGCCCAGGAAATTCCAAAATGTTAATTTTCCCTATCTTCGTACAATGCTCTCCAAAAAAACCAAATACGGACTAAAAGCACTGGCATATTTGGCATCCCAACAGGACAATAGTCCGGTTCAGATTGCCGAAATAGCGAAACAGGAGAACATTTCACAAAAGTTTTTGGAAAGTATTTTGCTTACTTTGCGAAAGACAGGATTTTTGGGTTCTAAAAAAGGAAAAGGAGGAGGTTATTATTTGATCAAAAAACCTTCTGAAATTCTGATGACCGATGTAATGCGAATTCTAGAAGGCCCGATTGCCATGGTCCCCTGTGTTAGCCTTAATTTTTATGAAAAATGTTCGGATTGCCCGGACGAGAACGCTTGCTCTGTAAATAAACTGATGTTGCAGGTAAGGGATGCTAATCTGGAAGTATACCGTAACAATACCCTTGCAGATATTCTTTTATAATAAAGGAAAACCAATATCTCTTCATTTTAAATTCTCAAAACTTCCATAAAATGATCTGAATTTCTTCAATATATGTAGCAAATAACAAATAATCTACTAAATCGATAGGGTAAAAGTAATATTTAGCAACTTTTAACGTCTTAGTTAAAGAAATAATCTTATTTTTGAATTCCTATTAAATCACTAGACTAATTCGAAAACAGTTTTTTTCATGATTGCAGATCAATTGATTTTAGATAAAAAGTCCACTAAGAGCAACTATAAGGAGGACAAAAAATCGGAGAAACCGATACGAAGTATTGCAAAGGCTATAAGTTGGCGTGTTATTGGTACTTTAGATACCCTTTTGGTCTCATACCTGTTCACAGGAAAGGTGGTCCTGGCGGCATCTATTGCCTCTATTGACTTTGTGACCAAAATGTTTTTGTACTTTTTTCATGAAAGGATTTGGAACCGGATCGGTTGGGGTAAGTAATTTTAAAGAATTATGGCTTTTACGCAACAACAAATAAAGAATCTTAATGTGCAATTTAAAGGCATTCCCCCGGAAGAAATTATTTCCTGGGCCGTTAAGAATGCCGAGAGGCCTGTAGTGACCACCAATTTTCGCCCTTATGAAGTTGCTATCCTTAATGCTGTTTCCGAGGTAAAGGATAACATTCCCGTAATTTGGTGTGACACTGGGTATAACACGCCAAATACCTATAAACATGCGGAGGAATTGATAGATAGGCTTAAACTACATATCGATTTATATGTTCCAAAACAGACTTCGGCACATCGGGACGTCATTATGGGGATTCCTCAAATAGACGATCCAAAACACCGTGAATTCACTGAGCAAGTAAAATTGGAACCCTTCCGGAGGGCTATGGAGGCACATAAGCCCGATGTATGGTTTACAAATTTACGAAAAGGACAGACGGCACTCAGGGATAGTTTGGATATTTTGAGCTTGAGCAAAGATGGGGTTTTAAAGGTGAGTCCCTTTTACTATTGGAGCGACACCCAATTAGATGCCTATTTGGATGAGAGGGATTTACCCAACGAACATAAATATTTTGATCCTACCAAGGTTTTGGAAAACCGGGAATGTGGATTACATACATAATTAAAAATACATAATGTTACCTCTAGCGAAATCAAGGGGTCTCTAAAAGAGTTAATTTGGAAACAATACTAGAAGAAATACAATCCACAGGAACATTTAAAAGCGGGGATAGGCCCAATGCGAATGCCCTGGAGCACGAGGCTATATACATTATGCGGGAAGTAGCCGCGCAGTTTGAACGACCCGTGTTGTTGTTTTCTGGGGGGAAAGACTCCATAACACTTGTGCGTTTGGCACAGAAAGCTTTCTGGCCTGCTAAAATTCCTTTTCCATTAATGCATATAGATACGGGCCATAACTTTCCGGAAACGATTGAATTTCGTGATAAATTGGTGAAGGAATTGGGTGTGGAACTTATTGTGCGTAATGTTCAGGATTCCATAGACCAGGGCAAAGTAGTGGAAGAAACCGGTAAATACGCCAGTCGAAATATTTTGCAGACCACAACGCTTTTGGATGCCATTGAAGAGTTCAAATTTGATGCCTGTATAGGAGGTGCCCGAAGGGATGAGGAAAAAGCTCGGGCCAAGGAGCGCATTTTCTCCGTACGGGACGATTTTGGCCAGTGGGACGAAAAAAACCAACGCCCCGAATTGTTCGATATGTTGAACGGACAGATTGAAATGGGGCAAAATGTAAGGGTATTTCCCATAAGTAATTGGACCGAACTTGATGTTTGGAGCTATATCCAGAAGGAGAATATTGAGATTCCATCCATTTATTTTGCACATAAGCGCAATACTTTTTTAAGGGACGGGCTTATTTGGTCTGCTGAGGACGATGTAGTCTTCCGCGCGGAAGATGAAACCGTAGAGGAACGCATGGTCCGTTTTAGGACTGTCGGGGATATGAGTTGTACGGCGGCCGTGGAATCATATGCTGACACCATCGATAAAGTGGTATCGGAAATACGAGATTCCAAGATTTCCGAAAGAGGAGCTCGTATAGATGATAAGAGATCCGAAGCAGCTATGGAAAAGAGAAAACAACAAGGATATTTTTAAAATTGTCTTTAGTTCATTGTATTAATGCATGGGTAACTATAGACTATCAACTAGAAAATGGAAGTACTAAAAATAGCAACGGCAGGAAGTGTGGATGACGGTAAGAGTACCTTGATCGGAAGATTGCTGTACGATACCAAATCGTTGACGGATGATAAGCTGGAAGCCATAGAAAAAACCAGTAAACTTAAAGGTTATGATTATCTGGATTTCTCTTTGGCAACGGATGGCCTGGTGGCCGAACGTGAACAGGGCATAACCATAGATGTAGCCCATATCTATTTTTCCACGGCATCTAAAAGTTATATCATTGCGGATACGCCTGGACACGTGGAATATACACGGAACATGGTGACAGGCGCTTCCACTTCACAGGCGGCCATTATTTTGATCGATGCCCGAAAAGGGGTTATAGAACAAACCAATCGACACTTTTTTATCAATAACTTGTTACGGGTAAAAGATGTGGTGGTTGCCATAAACAAAATGGATTTGGTAGATTTTTCGGAGGAAAGATATAATGAAATCAAATCCGATTTTGAGCAACTGATGCAAAAAAGGGATTATGAAGATCAGAAAATAACCTTTATTCCGGTAAGTGCTCTTAAGGGTGACAATGTCGTGAATCATTCCGAAAATACCCCATGGTATGACGGACAGACACTTTTGGAACATTTAGAGGAGTTGGACTTGCAGGATATTTATAACATAGGGACACCACGTTTCCCGGTTCAATATGTTATTCGGCCTAAAACGGATGATTTCCATGATTTTCGGGGATTTGCAGGTAAAGTTTATGGAGGGGAACTCAGCGTTGGTGATGAGGTAGTCATTTTGCCATCGATGACCAAATCCAGAATCAAGGGCATTTATTTTTACGATAAAAAATACAAAACTGCACCAAGACGTTCCTCGGTGACCATTACGTTGGAAGACGAAGTAAACGTAAGCAGAGGGGATATGTTGGCAAAGGTCGGTGATTTACCCACTATTGATAAGCAATTTACCGCAACGGTTTCATGGATGGATTCCGAGAAGTTGACGGCCGGGGGTAAATATATTGTTCAGCATGGTATAAACAAGGTGCTGGCAAAAGTGGACAGTATCGAACACAAAATTCTTCCGGATTATTCTGGGATAGAAGAAGGAGTGACAGCACTGGGGATGAATGATATCGCTCGGGTAAAGTTTAGATTGAACAGACCAATTTTTTATGATGCTTTTAAGGCACATAGGACCAACGGTTCGTTTATCTTGCTGGATACCCGGACCAATAATACCGCCGGGGTAGGATTTATTAATTAAAAAGCTGATTTTTCCTGATTAGAAAGGAAATTGCTATGGGAGAGGTTTATTGTGAAATATTAATAAAAACAGTCTTAATTCCTATAAATCCTATAGGCAAAATGGAAATAAATTCAAATTAGAATATACAAAGATCAGAATTCGAAATATGCAAAGCTTTAGAACTGAAATAGAGAATCCAGTAGTAGAAAAGGATATCATAGAACTGGAAAGAAAAATAAGGGAGTTCAAGGAAGGGAACCTGGATGAAGAGAAATTCCGGAGTCTCCGCCTAGCACGTGGCGTCTATGGTCAAAGACAACAAGGTGTTCAGATGGTACGTATTAAACTGCCCTATGGAAAGGTAACTTCCAATCAATTGCGCAGGATATCCGATGTTTCGGATGAATATTCCAGAGGTCGTTTGCATATTACGACCCGCCAGGATATTCAAATACATTATGTCGATTTGGAACGTACACCTGAGCTATGGGCAGAGCTGGAAAGAGATGATGTTACACTACGCGAGGCCTGTGGGAATACGGTACGGAATGTTACTGCCAGTGAAACTGCGGGAATAGATGTAGACGAGCCATTCGATGTTTCTCCATACGCCCATGCCTTGTTTGAGTATTTTCTTAGAAATCCCATAGGTCAGGAAATGGGACGTAAGTTCAAGGTTTCCTTTTCGGCTAGTGATGCCGATACGGGGCTTTCCTATATGCACGACCTTGGTTTTATTGCAAAAATTCAAGACGGGGTTAGAGGTTTCAAAGTTTTGATTGGTGGTGGATTGGGCTCTCAACCAAGGCATGGTGATGTATTGTTCGAGTTTCTCCCATCTGATAAAATCATCCCGTTAATGGACGGTGTAATCCGGGTTTTTGATCGTTACGGTGAACGTAAAAGTAGGGCCAAGGCTCGGATGAAATTCTTATTGAAGGATATCGGCCTGGATGGATTTAAGGAATTGTTGCAGAAGGAACAAAAAGCGGTTCCCCATACGTCGTATCCCATTGATGCCCAAGCCTATCCCAAAACCGTTATTTCGGAAAAATCGGTACCGGAAGTGGTAGTGCAAGATGAAGCTGCCTTTGAAAAGTGGAAATCTACCAATTTGGTTTCCCAAAAGCAAAAAGGCTATGTGGCTATTGGTATCAAGGTATTGTTGGGTGATTTTTATACGAATAAGGCAAGGTTGTTGGCGGATTTGGTTGAAAATTATGCAGCCGGCGAAATTCGATTATCACTTCGTCAAAACATCCTGATTCCTTATGTAAAGGAAAAATCAATACCATTTTTCTACACGGAGTTGGAAAAATTAGGGTTTACGGAGGCCGGTTACAATAAGGCTGCAGATATCACGGCTTGTCCGGGAACGGATACCTGCAATTTAGGCATTGCAAGTAGTACAGGTATAGCCGAAGAGCTGGAAAGAGTAATAAAAAAAGAGTATCCCAATTATATTCAGAATCCGGATGTGGTCATTAAGATTAGTGGTTGTATGAATGCTTGCGGTCAGCACAATATGGCAAACATAGGGTTTCAAGGGATGAGTATCCGTACCAAGGATAAATTGGTTGCGCCTGCTTTGCAAGTATTGTTAGGCGGCGGAAATGATGGCAATGGCAATGGACGTTTTGCCGACAAAGTGATTAAAATACCCAGCAAAAGAGGCCCACAGGCACTTAGGTTGATTCTAGATGATTATAACGCAAATGGCAATGGTGCTACTTATGCTGATTATTATGAAGAGAAGGGACAAATATATTTTTATGATTTTTTGAAGCCCCTGACCGAGATAGATAACCTTGCCCCGGAAGATTTTATTGATTGGGGAACAACGGAACGTTACAAAAAGGCTATCGGCATAGGCGAATGTGCAGGGGTAGTCATTGACTTGATTGCTACTTTACTTTTTGAAAGCGAAGAGAAAATTCAAAGCGCTGGAGACACTTTTAACGAAGGGAAATGGGCGGCAAGTATCTACTATTCCTATTCCTCCATGGTCAATTCAGCAAAAGCCCTACTTACTGCCGAGAATGTAAAGGTTAATACTCATTCCGGTATCATTATGGATTTTGATGAAAAGTTTGTAGCATCAGGAAGAATTGATTTGGGTAAGGGATTTGAGGAACTAGTTTTACAATTGAATCAAAAGGAGCCTTCCGAAGCCTTTGCCAAAAATTATTTGGAAGATGCCAAAGGATTTTTGAAAGCGGTAGAGAAGTTAAGGAAATTGGAACTTGCTGAAGTATAGCCAAAAAATGAATTTGGAAAACAACATATCAAAAAAGGGCTATACCAAAATTTCTTCAAATGGTAAAGGGAAACCCTTTTTCACTGTGATAGGTGCGGGTCCCGGAGACTCGGAGCTTATAACTTTAAAAGCTATCAAAGCATTGAGCAAGGCCGACGTAGTTCTATACGATGCTTTGGTAAATCCGGAATTACTGGAATATGCCACAAAGGCAGAGCATATTTTTGTGGGCAAACGTAAGGGATGTTATGCCTATCAACAGGAACAGATAAATGAATTGATCGTTACTCGGGCCAGAACCCATGGGCATGTGGTACGATTAAAAGGAGGAGACCCTTTTGTTTTTGGTCGAGGCGCGGAGGAGATGGAACATGCTGCAAACTATGGGATACAAACAGCTATGATACCTGGAATTTCCTCCTGTATTTCCGTACCAGCAGCACAGAATATACCAGTTACAAAACGAAATTCAGCTGAAAGCTTTTGGGTAATTACAGGGACTACCAAGGAACATAAATTGTCCCAAGATGTGCATCTGGCTGCAAAATCCAGTGCAACTGTAGTCATCTTAATGGGGATGTCCAAACTCCCTGAAATTGTTGCACTTTTTAAAAAGGAGGGAAAATCGGAAACTCCTGTAGCAATTATCCAAAATGGAACCCGAAAAGATGAAAAAATTGGCATAGGAACAATTGATACCATTGTGGACGTAGTTCAAGAAGAGAAATTAGCCAATCCCGCCATTATTATCATTGGTGAAGTTGTAAATCATAGGGCATTCACTCAAAAAGTTGTCCTAGGTAATATAAACGAATTAAGTTTAGAAGTATGATTAAAACAGATATCATTATTATAGGAGCAGGTCCCACAGGACTATTCACGGTATTCGAAGCCGGATTGTTGAAGCTTAAGACCCATCTAATTGATGCGTTGCCACAACCTGGAGGCCAGTGTTCCGAAATCTATCCTAAAAAACCCATTTACGATATTCCGGCTTTTCCGGAAATTTTGGCTGGCGAATTGGTGGACAACCTCATGGAACAAGTTAAACCCTTTGCCCCCGGATTTACCCTGGGCGAACGAGCGGAGACTTTAGATAAACAAGAAGATGGTTCGTTTATTGTCACCACAAACAAAGGAACAAAACATCAGGCACCTGTAGTTGTTATTGCGGGTGGATTGGGATCTTTTGAGCCCCGCAAACCTCCCATTGAAAATATATTGGATTTTGAGGACAAAGGCGTTGCCTATATTGTTAAGGACCCTGAAGTATATCGCAATAAAAAAGTAGTGATTGCCGGTGGTGGTGATTCTGCATTGGATTGGGCTATTTTCTTGGCCGATGTAGCCTCTGAAGTTTCATTGGTGCACCGAAGGAATGAATTCCGAGGAGCTCTGGATTCTGTCGAAAAAGCTTCGGAGTTGGCCAAATTGGGAAAAATAAAACTCTATACGGAGGCCGAAGTGAAAAAACTTTACGGAGATGAGCACTTAGAAGCTGTAGTAATAAAGCATAATGATGTGGCCAAAGGCGAAACCTATGTGGAGACTGATAATTTCATCCCTTTGTTTGGCCTGTCGCCAAAGTTAGGGCCCATAGGAGATTGGGGCCTTGAAATTGAAAAAAATGCGATTAAGGTAAATAATGCCAAGGACTACCAGACCAACATTCCTGGGGTATTTGCAATTGGTGATGTTAACACCTATGAGGGCAAATTAAAGCTCATCCTGTCAGGCTTTCATGAGGCCGCCGTCATGTGTCAATATGCTTATCAGATTATAAACCCGGATAAGCGCTACGTAATGAAATATACCACTGTAGGCGGAGTTCAAGGTTTTGACGGCACCAAAAAGGAAGCCAAAAGAGAAGTAGTGCAGAGCATTTTATAATATTGGTCTTTCTATTCTTATTTGAATTTCTAGCCCTCTAACTATTTTGTTAGAGGGTTTTTCCTAAACGCTTTATGTTAAAAAAACGTGGGATTACTTGCATTTAAGGGTCCCTTAGCGTTACTTTGTACCAGTTCATTAAAAAATTGAAATCGTTATCAAGAAAGGTGGAGGGACTAGACCCTATGAAACCTTAGCAACCCTTTCCCGTAAAGAAGGTGCTACATTCTATCACGACAATGTCGTGACAGATAACAAGGACTATAGCTTTTGTCCAATATTTATTTCCTTTCCTTGCTAACTTTTTTTATGTGCGATTTTATACATCGTACTAAATATTTGATATGAAAAAAATTCAGGATATACTTCAAGAACGCATTTTGGTATTGGACGGAGCTATGGGTACAATGCTCCAACGTTATAAGTTTACCGAACCGGATTTTCGGGGACAGCGTTTTAAGGATTGGAAACATCCGTTACAAGGCAATAATGATTTGTTGTCTTTGACCCAGCATGAAGCCATTGCCGAAGTTCATCGAAAATACTTTGCAGCTGGAGCCGATATTGTGGAGACCAACACGTTTTCCGGTACTACCATTGCCATGGCCGATTACCATATGGAAGAATTGGTCTATGAACTTAATTATGAATCGGCCAAAATTGCGAAAAAAGTAGCTGAGGAGTTTACCAGTTCGGAACCACATAAGCCACGTTTCGTTGCTGGGAGTATTGGTCCCACAAATAAGACGGCCAGTATGTCCCCGGACGTAAATGATCCCGGATTTCGAGCGATCTCCTTTGACGAACTTCGCCTTGCCTATAAAGAGCAAGTTGAGGCATTATTGGACGGAGGATCGGATATTCTTTTGGTAGAGACTATTTTTGATACGCTCAATGCCAAGGCAGCTCTGTTTGCCATAGAAGAAGTAAAGGAAGAACGAAAGATAGAAGTTCCCATTATGGTAAGCGGAACTATTACCGATGCTTCCGGAAGAACATTATCCGGGCAGACTGCCGAAGCTTTTCTAATTTCTATTTCGCACATTCCCATTTTATCCGTTGGGTTCAATTGTGCCTTGGGAGCCAGTCAATTGGTGCCTCACCTTGAAGTTGTTTCTAGTAGATCGGAACACTTTATTTCCGCTCATCCCAATGCTGGCCTACCTAATGCTTTTGGTGAGTATGATGAATCCCCGGAACAAATGGCCGCCCAGATTAAGGAATATGTGGAAAAAGGACTTGTAAATATCGTGGGCGGATGTTGTGGGACCACCCCGGAGCATATATCGGCAATTGCCGAGTTGGTAAAGGATTATGAACCAAGGAGGTTGATGGTTGTCGGTTGATAATTTTTAGGTAATGCTTCATTAGTTTTTATGTATGGAATACGTAGAGTTGGAAGTTTGGAAAGAGGCTAGGGTTTTAGTCAACTGGGTTTATAGGATATCCAAGGATTTTCCAAAGAACGAAGTATATGGGTTAACACTTCAGATTCGCAGATGTGCTATTTCAGTACCTTCGAATATAGCAGAGGGTTGCGGGAGAAGGACTTCGGCCAATACGATTCAATTTCTACATATTGCAAGGGGTTCTTCGTATGAGTTGGAAACTCAACTGTATATAGCTTTGGACCAAGAATATTTAAAGGAAAAGGATTTTGAGGCGTTTCTCAAACAAATACTGAAGTGCAAAAAACTTATAAACGGATTTATCAAATATTATAAAAATAATAATTGATGTCATTGGGTAAATCCAACATATCAACAACCGACAACGGAAAACAGGCAACCAAGTACTTAAAATTAAGTGGTCTTGAACCACTAGTAGTAACTCCGGAGAGCAATTTCATTAATGTTGGGGAGCGAACCAATGTGGCAGGTTCTAAGAAATTTCTTCGATTGATAAAGGAGGAGAAGTTTGAAGAAGCTTTGGATGTGGCTCGAGATCAGGTGGAAGGCGGTGCCCAGATTATAGACATCAACATGGATGACGGACTAATCGATGGGAAGGAGGCTATGGTAAAATTCCTCAATCTCATAGTTGCCGAACCTGATATTGCCCGTGTACCTATTATGATTGATAGTTCCAAATGGGATATCATAGAAGCTGGCCTACAGGTAGTTCAGGGAAAATGTGTGGTGAATTCCATTAGCCTAAAGGAAGGAGAGGCCGAGTTTATTCAGCATGCAAAATTGATAAAACGTTATGGAGCTGCTGTCATTGTAATGGCTTTTGATGAAGTAGGGCAGGCCGATAATTATGATCGTCGTATTGAAATTTCCAAGCGATCGTACGATATTTTAGTAAACGAGGTGGCGTTTCCCCCGGAAGATATCATTTTTGACCTCAATATATTCCCAGTCGCTACGGGAATGGACGAACACAAACGTAATGCATTGGATTTCATCGAAGCTACCAAATGGGTGCGTGAGAACCTTCCTTATTGCAGTGTTAGCGGAGGGGTCAGCAATGTTTCGTTTTCGTTTCGAGGCAATAACCCGGTTAGGGAAGCAATGCACTCCGTGTTCCTATACCATGCCATAAAATCCGGGATGAATATGGGTATTGTAAATCCAACAATGCTCGAGGTCTATGACGATATTCCCAAAGACTTGTTAGAGCGCGTGGAGGATGTCATTTTAAACCGGAGGGACGATGCCACGGAACGTTTGTTGGATTTTGCCGAAACTGTTGTTGGCAAGGCCAAGGAAAGCAAGGTAGATTTATCATGGCGGGAGGAGTCCTTACAAGATAGGATTACACGTGCGTTGGTAAAGGGAATTGACCAATACATAGAAGCCGATGTGGAAGAGGCCCGACAAAGCGTCGATAAACCTATTGAAGTAATCGAAGGTCATTTGATGACCGGAATGAACGTGGTCGGTGATCTTTTTGGGAGCGGAAAAATGTTCTTGCCCCAGGTAGTAAAATCGGCAAGGGTCATGAAAAAGGCGGTTGCTTACCTTCTTCCATTTATTGAGGAGGAGAAATTAAAAAACCCTCAAGTTGGGGATTCCAATTCAGCTGGAAAAATATTAATGGCGACGGTCAAAGGCGATGTGCACGATATCGGGAAGAATATTGTAAGTGTAGTTTTGGCTTGTAACAACTATGAAATAGTTGATTTGGGAGTAATGGTACCGCCAGAGAAGATAATTAAGATCGCAATTGAAGAAAGGGTCGACGTAATAGGGTTAAGCGGATTAATCACGCCGTCACTGGATGAAATGGTGCATCTCGCCAAGGAAATGGAACGTCAGGATTTTAAGGTTCCTTTGTTGATTGGAGGTGCCACAACCAGCAAGGCACATACAGCTGTAAAAATAGATCCGCAGTACAAGAATGCGGTAGTACACGTCAACGATGCTTCACGTGCCGTTACGGTTGTAGGCGATTTACTTCAGAAGGAGACTTCGCAAACCTATAAGAATGGTATTAAGGAAGATTATGAGGAATTCCGGAATAAATTTCTAAAACGCACCAAGCAAAAAGAGTATTTAACCCTAAATGAAGCACGAGAAAATAAGTTCCAAATCGATTGGGCGGAAACCGAATTGATCGAGCCTAACCATAAGGGCGTACAGATTATCGAGAACTTGGATCTATCTCTTTTAATAGATTATATCGATTGGACGCCTTTTTTCAGAAGTTGGGATTTACACGGAAAGTATCCTAATATCCTTACAGACGATGTGGTTGGTGAACAAGCAACCGAGTTATTTGAAGATGCCCAGGAAATGTTGGGAAAAATTGTAAATGAAAAATTGTTAAAGGCAAAAGCGATTTTTGGATTGTTTCCGGCGAATACCATCAATACCGATGATATTGAAGTATTGACCAAGGGCGAAAAATTTATTTTTAGGACGTTAAGGCAACAATTAAAAAAGCGGGCCGGCGTTCCTAATTTTGCTTTATCCGATTTTGTTGCTCCCAAAGAAATCGGCAAACAAGATTATATGGGTTGTTTTTGCGTAAGTACCGGATTCGGTACTTCGGAACTGGCTACGGCCTATGAAGAAGAGCATGACGATTATAGTTCAATAATGGTGAAGGCACTGGCCGATCGTTTGGCGGAGGCCTTTGCAGAATACTTGCACAAGGAAGTAAGAACCCAATATTGGGGCTATGCAAATAACGAAAATTTAAGCAACGAGGAATTGATTAAGGAATCGTATAAAGGGATACGCCCTGCACCAGGTTATCCCGCCTGTCCGGATCATCTGGAAAAATTAACGATTTGGAAACTATTGGAAGTTGAAAAAAATATCGGGGTAAAGTTAACGGAAAGCTTGGCCATGTGGCCGGCAGCATCGGTCAGCGGATATTATTTTGGGCATCCAGAAGCAAGATATTTTGGACTTGGAAAAATAAAGGAAGATCAAGTAAAGGATTTTGCTGAACGAAAGGAGATATCATTTGAAGAAGCAAGCAAATGGCTCGCACCGAACATAGCAGATGATTAATATAAAAATAGTCCCCTAGAAATGTCTTTGTAGGACTATAGCAAAGCCTTTGACCCTGTCTTAGAACAATGGAACACCGATGCAAAATATAACGGAAACTAAATATAACTGAAACAGCCCTTCGACTGCCTGCCGGACAAAGTGTACAGGCGAGCGCTTAGGGTGACAACCAATTAAAATGAAAGTCACAGATCATATCAAAAAAGCAAACGGGAACACTCTATTTTCCTTTGAAATCATACCTCCGGTAAAAGGACGGAGCATTCAAGAACTATATAACAACATTGACCCGTTAATGGAATTTGAGCCTCCATTTATAGACGTAACTACATCTAGAGAGGAATATGTATACATTGATCGTGATGGATTGTTGGACAAAAAACTTACCCGTATGCGTCCTGGTACCGTTGGTATTTGCGCATCAATAAAGCATAAATACGACGTGGATACGGTTCCCCATGTGCTTTGTGGAGGGTTCACCAAAGAGGAAACGGAATACCTTTTGGTAGACTGTCACTATCTGGGGATAGATAATGTAATGGCATTGAGAGGAGACGCCATGAAGGAGGAAAAATATTTTGAACCTACCAAAGGGGGTCATCCCTATGCAATTGATTTGATTAGACAGATCCAAAACCTCAACTGTGGGGAATACCTTCATGAAGTTGTAGAAACGGATCATTGTGCCGATTTCTGTATTGGTGCAGCCGGTTATCCTGAAAAACATTTGGAAGCCCCATCCCTAAAAACCGATTTGAAGCGCTTAAAGGAAAAAGTGGATGCAGGGGCAGATTATGTGGTAACCCAGATGTTTTTCGACAACAAAAAGTATTTTGAATTTGTTAAGCAAGCCAGGGCAATAGGTATTGATGTCCCGATAATCCCCGGAATTAAACCCATTGCGGTAAAAAGGCATTTACAGCTATTACCACCAATATTCCGAATAGATTTGCCTCAGGATCTTATTGATGCCGTGGAGGTCTGTAAGGATAATAAGGCGGTGCGGATCGTTGGCATAGAATGGGCTATAGAACAGTCCAAGGAACTAAAAGCGGCGGGTGTTCCGGTATTACACTATTACTCCATGGGAAAATCGGACAATATAAAGGCAATCGCCGAGGCTGTGTTTTAGGTTTGTTCAATATTGGATGTGGGATGCTGAGATTTAGAATATAGGGGTAGTGGTATTGAAAGCTAATGCTGCACCGGTTTACTGCTTACCTTTTTAGTCCCTATACCGATTTTTGATTTCGGCTTGGCACTTCCACTTTTATACTTTTTCGTTGTTCTTCGCTATTCTTATTTCCTGTTCAAATTTCGTATTTCCTATTTCGTGTTTACCTTTACATTCCATGAACCAAAGGTTATTCCCCATTTTTTTGATTTTGGCCTCGTTTTCGTTCGCTCAAGATACGGATGGTCCTAAAAGATTTACCTTGGATGTTGACCCGTTTTATGGTTCTATCCTACTACATAATCCTGATATTACACATTTAATAACCGAACATCCCACGGGTTTTATTGTCGGATTCAATCAAAAAACCTTTGGTGACAAAGAATGGCAGCAACTCTATAATTATCCGGATATCGGGTACTCCTTTGTATACCAGAATATGAACAATAGTACTTTAGGTGAGAATCTTGGCTTATATGCCCACTATAACTTCTATTTTTTCAAGCGGAACTTACAACTTCGAATAGGACAGGGTATTGCCTACAATACAAACCCCTACGATAAAAATCAAAACTTTCGTAACAATGCGTACGGATCCCACTTGTTGAGTTCCACGTACTTAATGTTAAATTATAATAAGGAAAACATATTTAAGAGGTTGGGTTTTAAGGCAGGGATTTCCCTTCTACATTATTCCAATGCCAATTTTAGGGCACCCAATACCTCTACCAATACTCTGGCTTTTAATGCCGGACTTACATATACCTTTGGTGATGACGGAGAAGTACAATACATTCCAAGGGAAAAAGAGAAAGTCACGGAACCCATTCGCTACAATGTTGCATTTCGCATGGGACTCAATGAAAGCGATGTTATCGATTTGGGCCAATACGGATTCTTTATTTTTTCGGGTTATGTAGATAAACGACTTGGGAGAAAGAGTGCCATCCAATTCGGGGGGGATATCTTCTTTTCCAATTTCCTTAAGGAATTGATTAGGTTTCAAAGTACTTCCTTTCCAGAAATGGAAGTTGCAGAAAATACAGATTATAAAAGGGCAGGGTTGTTTTTGGGACATGAGCTTTTTATCAATAAAATGTCCGTGGTTACCCAATTGGGGTATTATATATACTATCCGTTCGATTTTGAAGGACGTATGTACAATCGAATAGGCTTAAAACGCTATTTTGGAAGAAAAGTTTTTGGTGCGTTAACGCTAAAATCCCACGGAGCCAAGGCCGAAGCATTGGAATTTGGTGTAGGCATACGGTTGTAAAATACAAAGTACGAAGTTGGAAGTAAGAAATGAAGTGGGAAGTAAGAAATAGAAAAGGCAGAAGTTTTGGAATTTAGGATTTGGAATTTAATTTTTTTCAATCGACTATGGGCGAGTATGTATTCACCAATACGGGTATTATGCAGTATTCTGATTTTAGGTTGCAACAGTGAGAACGCCCCGGATTGCCTTCAAAACGCAGGTGATATTATCCGAGAAGAAGTTACGCTGCCCAACTTTTCTAAAATTACCGTTTTTGAAAATATAAATATGGTACTAAAGCAAGGTGATATCCAAAAGGTAGAAATAGAAACCGGTGAATTTCTTCGGGAAGAGGTGACGGCTACCTTGGAAGGCGACCGATTACTATTGCGCAATGAAAACGGATGTAACTTTTTTCGAGAATATGGATTGACTACGGTATACGTTACCTCTCCCAATATTTCCGAGATTCGAAGCAGTACGGGTTTTCCTATTCGGAGCGATGGGATACTGGCCTATCCAAGTCTTACTTTATTGTCCGAGAGCTTTGTAAACCCTGAAACGGAAACCACGGATGGCGAATTTGATTTGGAAGTGAATTCTGAAAACGTCAGTGTGGCCGCTAATGGCATTGCCTATTTCAGATTAAGAGGAGCAGTGCAAGACCTTAACCTCAATATTGCAGCGGGAGATTCCAGAATCGAGGCAGAAAACCTAATAGCAGAGAATATCGATTTGAACCATAGGGGTTCCAATGATATGCTCATCAACCCACAATTGTCCCTGACGGGAGTAATTAAGGGTACGGGAGACGTTATTAGTTTTAACCGACCTACAGAGGTCGCTATGGAGGAGATTTTTAATGGACGGTTGATTTTTCAATAACCACTGAATGAACCCTATCCTCAAACTCCTTAAAAATTTCATGTCACGAAAAAAGGTGGTTGGGAACGTTAGTGAATTGCAAGGCTTGTCCAAAGCAGATACCATTTTAGCTGCCTTGGTCAATGAACGCAAGGTACCAGGTATTTCCATTACTGTCTTAAAACAAGGTGAAGTCCTGTTACAAAAAGGATATGGGTATGCCGATTTGGACCAAAAAACTCGAGTAGAGCCTACAAAGACCATTTTTCGTATTGCTAGTGTCTCCAAACCCATAGCCGCAACTGCCTTGACCCATATGGTCAATGAGGGCATTATGGACCTGGATACCTCATTTTATGCGTATGTGCCGTACTTCCCTAAAAAACAATGGGATTTTACCATTCGTCAATTGGCGGGCCATACTGCAGGCGTTCGTGGGTATCGCGGAAAGGAGTATGGACTCAACGAATCGTATTCCATAAAGGAAAGTATCTCAATTTTTAAGGATGATGATCTACTCTTCCAACCCGGAACAAATTATCACTATACTAGTTTTGATTGGGTGTTGATCTCACTTGCCATGCAAGAGGCCAGTGGTATGGCCTTTGAGGATTATGTAAAACAAAAAGTACTCTTACCCATAGGAATGGACCATACTTTTGCAGAATACCCACCTGACCACAGTTTTTGGGACATGAACCGAAGAAGGACTTCTGTCAACTTCGACCTTTCCACGTTTTACTCCAAAAACCGCAAGGGTTTTCGAAAGTCTATTCCAGTGAATAACTATTACAAAATGGCAGGAGGGGGTTACCTTTCTACTACGGAGGATATTGCAAAGCTGGGCCAGGCGTATTTGGATGATAAGATTGTGGATAAAGAAATAGTATCACAATTTTTAAACTCAGGAAAAATTAATGGCAATTCTACATATTATGGTTTGGGCTGGGAGGTAAGTGAGGATAAATGCGGCGGACATTTTTATGGTCATAGGGGCAATGGAGTGGGTGGATATTCCAATTTTTTTGTTTACCCGGAGCAGCAGATGGTGTTTGCCATTTTGATAAACTGCACAGATCCCAAGGTACAAACCGAGCTGGATAAGGTGATAGATGTTTTATCAAATTTGCATGCTTCCCGGATTTTATAGAAATTTAAACAAATCAATTAGGGGTTTGAGAATTTTAACTATATACGGACTGGTTTTCTGCTTTTGGGCAACGATAAATTTACACGCCCAGACAGATACTGTGCCTTTGGATAACTACATTGAAGGAATTGGAGACGACTATGACAATCTTGAAATCGGGGAATGGAAGAAATTAAAACACTTCGAAACACGGTTAAATGCTTCAACATCTACTCAAGAAGTGCAAGAATCGGAATTTAGGGATTACGCACGCGATTCGATCAAAATATTGAGGGTGAAATTACTGGCGCTCAAAATTTTGGAAGATAAAAACCTGCTTGAGTTGGATATTACCGAAAACCCGGATTACTATATGACTCTTCTTACAAAACTTAAGAAAAGCAATATAAATCGCTCGGAATACCTCTTTTTGGAAAACAAACTGGCCTTTTTGACCACGGAAGTAGTGGAAAACAAATACAGGAACAGTAAACTGGTCATTGGGTTGCTGGGATTTGTTAGTATTGGGCTAGTGTTAGTTGTTCTTTGGATGCAACGTAAAAGAAAAGGTTTGCCAATAGTAGGTTTAAGCAGACAGGAAAGGAATATTCAAGGCCTTATCCTACAAGGCAAGAGCAACAAGGAAATCGCCAACGAACTTTTTATTAGCATTAGCACCGTCAAAACACATATTACCAATATCTACAGCAAGTTACATGTATCCGGTCGTGAAGAGTTGTTACAAAAACTACAAAATTAGCACGGGTACTAGTACCTAAATCCGACTATTTCAAATACCATTCTATTCTTTTCTGAAGGTTCTTTGTAGGAAACTCTTTGATGACCCTAAAGCAATTTGATACGTGGAACGTCCTTCTGGGTTGGACTCTTTTTGGTATCGCCCTTAGTGTTTATGTACTTACCGTTGAACCTACCGTAAGTTTTTGGGATGCTGGTGAATATATAGCCACTTCAGCCAAATTACAAATTGCCCACCCTCCAGGTGCACCTCTCCTTCAAATGATTGGATCATTTTTCGCATTATTTGCAACGGCTCCCGATGAAGTAGCGCTTATGGTGAATTATGTTTCAGTTGTATCCAGCGCGTTTACTATACTGTTCCTCTTTTGGACCATTACGAATCTTGCCCAAAAGCTGGTCTTGAAAACCGCTGTGACCGTTAAAGGTCAATATATCGGTATTTTGGGTTGTGGAGTGGTGGGATCCCTAGCTTTTACTTTTTCGGATAGTTTTTGGTTCAATGCGACCGAGACAGAGGTCTATTCCATGGCCAGCTTGATTATGGCCTTGTTGCTATGGATGGGGATTCAATGGACGGACAGTTTACATACGCCAAGGGGCGACAAGTGGCTTATTCTAATTTCGTTTATAACGGGCCTGACCTTTGGTATTCAGTTTATGGGTTTTTTGGCTATTCCTTCCATTGTACTACTCTTTTATTTTAAACGATATAAAGTCATTACAATTAAGAATTTTATCCTGGCCAATGTCCTCGCGGTGGTCATATTGTTATTGGTCTTTAAGTTTTTATTAACCTATATGTTGAAACTATTTGGATGGAGCGAGGTATTCTTTGTGAATTCTATAGGGTTGCCTTTTAACTCTGGGAGCATTATTATGGGAATACTTTTGGCGTTCTTTTTCTATTTTACCCTTAGGTACACCCAAAGAAGGAAATATAGGTCTGCAAATACTAGTATACTTTCTATCCTATTCTTGGCCCTTGGCTTTTCCTCCTGGTTACTATTGCCCATTCGCGCAAGTGAGGATGTGGTAATCAACGAAAACGATCCCTCGGATGCCCGTTCACTGCTGGCCTATTACAATAGGGAACAATATCCGAGTACCGATAGTCCTTTTTATGGGGCCTATTATTCGGATATGTTCGCTTCTGACCATCCTCCCAAGGACGATAGTCCAAAATACGAACGCGATGAGAAACTGGGAAAATATAAAGTTGTTAATCAGTATAAAGGTGCTTCGCAAAGTTCAAGTCCAGATCACACAGGTTTTTTGCCTAGAATGTGGAGCCAGCAGAATGCTGAGAACTACATACGTTACTATGGGGTATTGGATTTTACGATAAAACCTGAATTCCAGACTGATGTTGAATTGAGGGATGTGGTTCGCGATTTTCGAAAGAAAAATGCCGACGGACTCATAGAAGCTGACCAATATGTACGTTTTCTAAGGGAAATGGACAATTGGATTATTGTGAAACCTCCCACCTTATGGCAAAACATCAAGTATTTATTCCACTTTCAGTTAGGTTATATGTACTGGCGTTATTTCATGTGGAATTTTGTAGGAAGGCAGAACGATGAACAGGGTCGTTTTGATGGTAACGGGGAATGGCTTAGTGGAATCAAGGCAATTGATAGTTTCCGCTTAGGCAGTCAGGAAAACCTTCCTTCGGAAGACCTATACAATAAGGGCCGAAACACCTATTTCTTTTTACCGCTCCTTTTAGGAATCATTGGGCTTGTATTTCAGATTTCCAAAGACCCCAAGCAATTTTGGGTGTTGTTCGTTTTTTTTGTGTTCACTGGAATTGCCATCCAATTTTATACCAATCCACCTATTTTTCAACCTCGGGAACGGGATTATTCGCTAGTGGGTTCCTTTTACATTTTTGCTATATGGATAGGTCTAGGGGTATACGGCCTTTTTGAGGAAATTAGAAAATTTGTTAAACCAAAAGTTGGCCTTCCCATTCTCCTCGTTATTTGCTTAATGGCAGTTCCCATACTCATGGCACAACAGAATTGGAACGATCACGATCGTTCCAATCGATATACGGCATTGGCCATGGCCAAGGCTTATCTTGATTCTACACAGGAAAATGCAGGGGCAATCCTATTCACCATAGGAGATATGGATACTTTTCCGCTTTGGTACACCCAGGAAATTGAGAATTATAGAACGGATACCCGCACGATTATATCTGGGTACTTAAATTTTTCATGGTATATCGATCAAATGAAACGCAAGGCCTACGAAAGTGACCCAATTCCTTCCCAACTGACCCATGATAACTATACCTATGGTTCCAGGGAAGTTATTTATTATGCCCCAATAACGGACAAAAGATGGCCCATCCAAGATTTTTTGAAATGGGTAGCTAGCGACCACCCACAAACCAAAGTGAAAAAGTTGCTTGAAAAACAAGGAAGGGATATTAGCAATTTTTCTGAGGAATATTTGGATGCCGTATTTTATCCTACGAACAAAATACGAATTCCGGTAAATAAGGAAAAGGTCTTGGCTGCTGGGTTGGTCAAGGTAAAAGACTCTTCACAGATAGTCGATTATATCGACATTGACCTTCCCGAGACCGGCATCAGAAAAAGTAATTTAATCATGTTGGATATCCTGGCCAATAACGATTGGGAGCGGCCTATTTATTTTTCCGGGGGAAGTTTTGATGAAGAGGAGTATATCTGGATGAGTGATTATCTTCAGTTGGACGGCCTTGTCTACAAGCTGGTACCAATAAGGACCAAAAACGAAAGTATTTTTGAGAAAGGTCGGCTGGATTCCGAATTAATGTACACTATTGTCAAGAAATGGGAGTGGGGCAATTCTGGAAGCCCAAATATTTATCATGATCCACAGACCCGAAAACAGTTTGGAGTAACCCATCGTATCGTATTGGCCCGTTTATTGGAAAATCTATTAGAGGAGAATAAATTTGAAAAGGCGAAGGAAATCATTGATATGGCGATGACCAATGTTCCAATGGAACATTTTGGATATTACACTTTTGTGGAACCATTTCTTGATGGTTACTACAAAGTGGGGGACACCCAAGAAGCCCGGAAACTGTATCATAAGCTAAAAACTGTTTATCAGGAAAGGTTCAAATATAATCTGGCATTACCCTTAGAAGAAAAGTATGATAATATAGAAGAGGCACTTGCAGATTTGCAAGCCCATCAGAGGCTCCTGGATATTCTTGAGCAAAATGGAGACTCCGAAATCTATGAAAACGAAACTTTGGAATTTAATGGATATGTAAGTAGGTTTTCTGATTTGTTAGATCAAGGTTAATTCATTTTTTGTTTAATTAAAAATACATATCTTTAAACAAAAAAAGAATGAAAACTTTTCGACTATTACTTTGTTTGTTTATATTGAGTATCTGTGCCACAAACCTATCCGCGCAAGAAATCACCGTTTTTCCTGGAATGTGGGGCGATAAGTTTTATCAGGACAAAGAACCGCTAACCTGGAAGGAGATTGATGCTATTATGAAGGAGAACCAGGCCTCGGCCTTACATTGGCAAAAATCCAAGAAAAATATGGTGGGTGCATTGATTGCCGGGACAGCAAATTTTGGTTCTGCTATTTGGCTACTTTCAAATTTGGATGATAATGAGCCGCTTACGGGACCACTAATTGCCACTGCCGGTACCGGAATAATCAGCTCTATTTTTTTTCATTCGGCAATGAAAAATAAAAAGATGGCCATTTTGGAATATAATGATAGTCTAGGGAAAAAAACATCTCTATTCTTAGCTCCTACCAGTAATGAGTATGGGATTGGATTGGCCTTAAAGTTTTAGGTTTTTGGAGGCAGGTAGAAATTCCTATAGGGTGTTTATGCGGTCAGTTCGGTAAACAAGCTTTCCAAATTTCTGTTCTTTCGGCTTAACTGTAATGTTTTGAGCTGATTGTCATGAGCGAAATCGAAAATGGCCGGACGCATATCCTTGGAGGTACTAAAAGTAACTTCATACACAAAACCTCCTGTATTTTTAACCAGGGAAACATGCGGAAGTTTTTGTAAAAAAGCTTCTTCTACACGGTAGTCGAATTCTACCTCGATGACCTGTTGCTCTTCGTCTCGTAGATCGTTCAGCTTCTTGTCGGCGACTAGGACCCCTTTGTTCAGAATTAATACTCTATCACAAACAGCCTCTACTTCTTTCATGATATGGGTGGACAACAATATGGTCTTTTCTTTTCCAATTTCCTTTATAAGTTTTCGGATTTCTAGCAGTTGATTGGGATCCAGCCCCGTAGTGGGCTCATCTAAAATGAGTACATCCGGGTCGTGCAATAGTGCCGCTGCCAAACCTACCCGTTGTCGATATCCTTTGGAAAGTTGACCTATCTTTTTATGAGCCTCCGGTTGCAGTCCCGTCCGTTCAATAATTTCCTTTATACGATTCTTGTCCACCTTATGGGCATCGGCATTGAAGGCCAAATACTCTTTTACATATAGTTCCAAATACAAGGGGTTGTGTTCAGGTAGGTACCCAATACTCCTTTGGACAGATTTCTTATCAGTACGAACGTCAAAATCATTTACCATGGCTTCCCCTTCATCTGCTTCATGGTAGGTAGTCAAAATCTTCATCAAAGTAGATTTCCCCGCACCGTTTGGCCCCAAAAACCCTACGATTTCACCTTTTTTCACATCGAAGGAGACATCGTTCAAGGCTTTTTGGTTCCCGAACGTTTTGGTAATGTTTTTTACGACAATGGACACTGGTTTCGTTGATTTTTTTCAAAAATATAGCAAATAGCATTAAGACCTCCGTATATCTATGAAGATTATTGAAAAAACACGTACTTAGGGTTAAAAACAAGGATTCCTGCCTTATCCTTGTTGTTTGTATAACGTGCATAATTCGCATTAAAACTAGATTTTGAAAAATAAATGGACAAGGATTGACGTTAATTCTTAGAAAATCAAAAAAAGAAGAGGCATAAACCTGATTTTTAAATTTAATTAGTACATTAGCCGAAGTTTTATAGCATAATGACAAAACAATATTTCTGGAACGGTTTTTACTTTTACTTCTTTTTTAAAGGAGGAAAGGGACTGTTGTAGTATATTGAAAACAAAAATATAATATGAAGTCCCGTGAAAAACGGGACTTTTTTATTTCCCATTTTTCATGAAAATAGAATGCCAGGAATGGGCCAAGGGAATCGTCAGATAGTGTAAAATGAGTTTGAAAATAGCCATACAGGGAATAAAGGGATCCAACCACCATCAGGTAGCAAGGGAATACTTTCAGGGTGGTGTGGATTTAGTGGAGTGTCTTTCCTTTCACGGATTGGTAGACCGCTTGTTGGATGGTTCTGCAGACAAAGGTGTTATGGCCATTGAGAATTCCATAGCAGGATCTATTATTCCCAATTATGCGCTGGTATATGACAACGGCTTGCATATTATAGGGGAACATTATTTGAACATTCACCACCATTTGATGGCTTTGGAAGGTCAGCAAATTAAAGATATAAAAGAAGTTCGTACCCATCCTATGGCCCTGTTACAATGTAGGGAGTTTTTGAAGACGCAACCCCATATTAAAATGGTGGAAGATGTGGATACTGCCGAAACGGCCAAGCAAATTCAGGAGCATAATTTAAAGGGTATCGCTGCCATTGCGCCTCAAGTAGCCGCCGAACTATATGGCTTAAAGATTATTGCCAAGGAGATACAGACCATAAAGAACAATGCTACAAGATTTATCATTGTAAAAACCAAGAACAAGGAACTCCCCAAGGACGAAATAAATAAGGCATCCCTAAGATTTGAAACCGACCATAAAAGAGGCAGTTTGGCAACGGTCCTCAATGTGATGAGCGATTGTAACCTTAATTTGACCAAAATTCAATCGTTGCCCATAATAGAGACCCCTTGGAAATATGCTTTTTTCGTGGACGTTACTTTTGAACAATATGATAATTTTGCCAAGGCCAAATCGCTTTTGGAGATTATGTCCGAAAATTTTAAGGTCATAGGGGAATATAAAAATGCCCGATTATGATACAAACAGCGGAAAGATTAAAAACGGTTGAGGAATATTATTTCTCCAAGAAGTTGCGAGAGGTACGTCAACTTGTAGCAGAGGGCAGACCTATTATCAACATGGGTATTGGGAGTCCCGATTTAGATCCCTCGCCAGAGGTGGTGAACACACTTCAGAATGTGTTGGGGGAGTTTGGTGCGCATCAATATCAAAGTTATCAGGGATTACCTGAATTAAGGAATGCCATGGCCGATTTTTATCAATCCAAATTTGGGGTTTCCCTGGACGGATTAAACGAGATTTTGCCATTGATGGGTTCCAAAGAAGGAATAATGCACATTAGCCTGGCTTTTTTGAACACTGGGGATAAAGTATTGATACCTGATCCCGGATATCCTACCTATACTTCCGTCACTAAACTGGTAGGTGCCGTTCCCGTGAAGTATGACCTGACAGAAGCCAACGAATGGTTGCCGGACTTGAAAGCTTTGGAAAGTCAGGATCTCTCCAAGGTAAAGCTAATGTGGATCAGCTATCCGAACATGCCTACAGGAGCTACCATAACACATGAAAAAATGCTGGAATTGGTGTCGTTTGCCAAGGAAAATCAGATTCTGTTGGTCAATGACAATCCATATAGTTTTGTGTTGAACGAACACCCCACAAGTATTTTACAGGTAGAAGGAGCCAAGGAGGTTGCCTTGGAACTTAATTCATTGAGCAAGACCTTTAACATGGCAGGTTGGCGTGTGGGTATGGTAATGGGCAGCGAAAGGCATATAAATGCCGTGTTGAAGATAAAAAGCAATATGGATTCGGGAATGTTCTATGGAATTCAACAAGGGGCGGTGACGGCATTGCAAAGCGGAGATGAATGGTTCAAAAAATTGGATGCCGTTTATGCATCCAGACGTCAATTGATGTTCGACTTAGTGGATAAGTTAAACTGTACCTATGATAAGAATGCTGCGGGTATGTTTGTATGGGCCAAATTGCCGGAAGGAAGCAAATCTTCCGAGGAATTTATTGATGAGGTGTTGTACGATAATGGTGTTTTTATAGCACCGGGCACCATTTTTGGGAGCAACGGTGAAGGTTATATCCGGTTTTCGCTTTGTGTAAAAGAAGATAAGATTAAGGAGGCAATAGATCGGTTTTAGAAATGGAAAAATGGAACTTTCCTGTATTGATTTGGAAAAGTCTAACAGCTAGAAAATGAACATATTCGTTATAGGTATAGGTTTAATTGGAGGCTCCTTTGCAAAGGATATAAAAAGATTACGTCCCGACTCGAAAATTTTCGGAGTGGATACCAATACGTCCCATCTAGACGAAGCTCTATCGTTGGGTATAATTGATGTAAAATCCGGTTATCAGGATTTAACGCAAGCGGATATGGTCATTGCGAGTATTCCAGTAGATGCCCTGGCAGAGAAATTACCGGAAATTTTGGATGCCATTAACGATGATTGTGTAGTCTTTGATGGTGGATCTACCAAAAGTTTGATTTGCAAAACTTTGGAGAACCATCCCAAACGTAGGAACTTTTTGGCCTGTCACCCCATTGCCGGAACGGAGTTTTCCGGCCCATCAGCAGCTATGGAAGGCTTATACAACGGTAAGACCAATATTATCTGTGAAGTGGAAAAAACTGCTTTTAAATTGCAGGAACGGGCTCTGGGACTATTTCAGGAAATGGGTATGCGAATACGATATATGAATCCGCTGGCACATGACCGCCATATTGCGTACGTATCACATTTATCGCATATCAGTTCATTCATGTTAGGTAAAACGGTAATTGAAAAGGAGAAGAACGAAAAGGATATTTTTGATATGGCCGGTAGTGGATTTGAAAGTACGGTGCGTCTGGCCAAAAGTTCCCCGGCCATGTGGACGCCTATTTTTGAACAGAACAAGGACAATGTAGTTGAAATATTGGAGGATTATATCCAAAACTTGGAAGCGTTCAAAGAGCTCCTTTTGGAGAATGATTACAAGGGCATTTATACTGAAATGGACAATACGAATAAAATAAAGGAAATACTAAAAGGAATACCACTTAACAAACAATAACATGGAGAATACAAAGGAATTGAGAAAATGGTTGAACGATATGGAACTTCCACATCCATTGGTGATTGCCGGACCCTGCAGTGCGGAAACTGAGAAGCAAGTATTAAGGATTGCCCATGATCTGAAGGATACGGATGTAAATTATTATCGTGCAGGTATATGGAAACCTCGTACGCGTCCTGGAAATTTTGAGGGTGTAGGTGCATTAGGCCTAAAATGGTTGCAAAAGGTAAAAGAGGAAACCGGGTTAAAAACGGCCACTGAAGTTGCCAACAGAAACCATGTGGAGCTGGCCCTGGAACATGATATTGATTTGTTGTGGATAGGTGCCCGTTCTACTGTGAGCCCATTTATTGTACAGGACATTGCCGATGCCCTGGAAGGTACCGATAAGATTGTTTTGATAAAGAATCCGGTAAACCCCGACCTTTCCTTATGGCTGGGTGCCGTGGAACGTTTGTATACGGCCAACATTAAAAAGCTGGGGGTAATCCACCGTGGTTTTTCGACCTATGAAAAATCCAAATATCGAAATATTCCGGAGTGGCAATTGGCCATTGAGTTGCAGACCAAATTTCCGGACTTGCCCATTATCAACGACCCATCCCACATTACCGGAAAGAGGGACATGATCTTTGATGTTTCCCAAACCGCACTGGATCTAAATTTTGATGGATTGATGATCGAGACGCACTATGACCCGGACAATGCATGGAGTGATGCAGCGCAACAAGTGACACCCAAAAGATTGGTACAAATTATGGAAGATCTAAAAATTAGAAAGGAGACCGATAAGGAGGCAGAGTACAATAGTCGGTTGAATAACCTAAGGGCCCAAATAGATATTATCGACAATCAGTTGATTGATATGCTTGGAAAACGCATGAAAGTTTCAGATGGCATTGGGGAACTTAAAAAGCAACGCAATGTAGCGGTGCTTCAAACCAATCGGTGGAACTCCATTTTAGGAAAAATGATTTTGGAAGGTGAATCCAAAGGATTGAGTGAGGAATTTGTACTAAAAATGTTCAAGGCCATCCATCAGGAATCCATAAACCATCAGGAAAAGATCATCAATGCCTAAAACAGTCAAAGGCGAGTGAAGCAATCTGTTCATTTGGTGTTTAAAACGAACAGATTGCTTTGCCCTTATACTTCATTGTATTTCCCCAAAAGTTTATTAATCCTTTTTAAAGACATACCGGGTAATAAAGATACCTTGGCCATCCTTATCCCCTGCATCGGATTCAACGGCACTCGATACAAATACCAATTCCCAACCATCAGCTGCCATTGCCGTTAATTTGGAGGAGGTGACCGCATCATTGGCCGCAATATTCTGAAAACGGATTCCAGCGATATTGTAAAAATTTAGAAGCTTCGTTTCCTCAAAGTTTTTTACCCGAATATTCCCTCGCTTGGACTTGTTCCTTGTGTTATCCTCCTCCGTCTGTTCTGAAGTGTATTCCGCAAAATCCTTTTCTTCTTGGGCGTCGATAATTCGAGACCGGCCTATTCCGCTTGGCACAATGGATTCTACACTGGTTATTATCTTATATTGTTGGGCGTGGATTTCAAAGGTAGCAAAGATGGCCAGACAGATAATACATAGATTTTTTTTCATTTTCAATATGATTTAATTGTTAGAATTGGCCCAAAGATACCGCGAATCTTAAAAAGAAAAATCGGTATTTTTGCCCGAACTATCCATGATGAATTTTTAGACGTAATGACGGGAGTTGTGTATAAATCTACAGGGAGCTGGTATACCGTCAAAACGGATAGCGGAGCGTTCTATGAATGTAGGATTAAAGGAAAATTTCGCATTAAAGGTATCAAAAGCACAAATCCGGTTGCGGTCGGGGACAAGGTGAAATTCGAGATAGAACTAATTGGGGACGAAACCATCGGAATTATTTCTGAAATCGAAGACCGGAAAAATTATATTATTCGAAAATCCGTAAACCTCTCCAAACAGACCCATATCATTGCCGCCAACTTAGATCACGTCTTTTTGATAATTACTTTGAACAACCCTGTAACCCACACCATTTTCATAGACCGTTTTTTGGCGACTGCCGAAGCTTATGACATTCCAACCGTTTTGTTGTTCAATAAGATGGACAGTTATGGCAGGGAAGAGTCGGCCGAGGTAAGATATTTGATCGACCTCTACCAAAATGTGGGATATACCTGTATCGGCATATCTGCAAAAACCGGAAGAAATGTCGATCAGGTCAGGGAATTGATGCTCGATAAAACCAGCATGTTCTCGGGTCATTCAGGAGTGGGCAAATCTACCTTGATCAATAAATTGGAACCTTCTTTGAGCATTAAGACTGCCGAAATATCCGAACAACACCTTCAAGGACAACACACTACTACATTCGCCGAGATGTTTGATCTGAGTTTCGATGCACGCATTATTGATACACCAGGAATAAAGGGTTTTGGTATGGTGGACATGGATAAGGACGAAATAGGGGACTACTTTCCGGAATTTTTTAGGATCAAGAACAATTGTAAATTTAATAATTGCCTGCATTTGGGCGAACCAAAATGTGCGGTTAAGGAGGCCTTGGAAAAGGATGAGGTATCTTGGAGCAGGTATCGAAGTTATGTGCAAATGGTTACTGGCCAAGATGATACGTACAGAATGGATAATTATGGAAAAATGGATTAGACCAAATATGCCTTTTTTAGAAGGAAGGTTTAGAATTGGAGTATGCGCGCAGTGATTCAAAGAGTATCTAAGGCCAGTGTAACCGTAGAAGGAAACGAGGTTTCAAAAATCGAGGCAGGTCTTCTTGTATTATTAGGAATAGAGGACGCCGATGGGAAGGAAGATATTGAATGGCTATCACGAAAGATTGTAAACCTCCGTATTTTTAACGACTTAGGAGGGGTAATGAATCGCTCATTACTAGATATCGATGGCACTGCTCTAGTGGTCAGTCAATTTACCTTACATGCATCTACCAAAAAAGGAAATAGACCATCTTACATAAAAGCCGCAAAACCTGATATTTCCATTCCCTTGTATGAAAAATTCGTGCAACAATTGGAAATGGATTTAAATAAAAAAGTGGGAACAGGAATTTTTGGTGCCGATATGAAAGTAGATTTATTGAATGATGGTCCCGTTACCATCGTTATAGATACAAAGAACAGGGAATAAAGGACATTTATCGATTTTGTAATGGATAAATGTAAGAAATTTTGGTACTTTGCGTTGTAAGTACTTAACCTCCGACCTAAACCAATGCGCCTACTCCTCCTTACATCCTTTTTTCTGGTATGTATCGTTTCTGGACAAAAATCCAACTATCAAGCCCTTTTATTGGATAAAACCCTTGTGGAAAATGCGAACGCCGTGGTTCGCCTAGATGAAATGCAAATACACGTGGAAGCCAGGAATAGAATGGTATATACCGTAAAACAAGTGGTAACGGTTTTGAACAAAATGGGCAACAGATATGCCAGCCCCCGTGTTTTCTATGACAGTGACAAAAAGATAAAGCATATAGAAGCCTATGTGTACGATAAAATGGGGAAAGAAATAGAACACCTAAAGAAAAGGGATTTTCGGGATGTTAGTGCTGCGGATGGTATTTCCCTTTATATAGATGATAGATTGCTTACGTATTCCTATACCCCAATACAATATCCTTACACTATGGAATTTTCCTATGAAGTGGAGACCAGTGATACTGGTGTTTTTCCCTCTTGGTATTTTTTATCGGGATATTTGGCGAGTGTGGAAAAGAGCCATTATGAGATTACCTACGCCTCAAGCGACTTGAAACCGGTCATCAAGGAATACAATTTGGATGATTTTCCTATTGAAAAAGAAGAAAGGAAAGGTCGTATCATTTATACCGCCCAACACCTTCCTGCCGTAAAAAGTGAGGTACATAGTCCGGATTATAGTAGCATGGGACCAAAACTTTTGGTACGATTGGAACATTTTCACTATAAAGGCTTTGATGGAGACGTGGATGACTGGAACCAATTGGGGTCATGGGTCAACAATTCACTTTTAAAAGGACGTACGGAACTTTCGGAAGCAACCCGAACCATGGCCAGAAATCTGGTGAACGGTATTGAGGATGATTTGGAAAAAGCGAAAGTGATTTATAAGTATGTACAGGACAACACAAGATATATCAGTGTTCAGATAGGTATTGGAGGCTTTAGGCCCATTAGTGCCATTGAGGTGGACCGTGTTAAATATGGGGATTGTAAAGGTCTCTCCAACTATACCAAAGCTCTTTTGGAGGCAGTGGGCGTGGATTCCTATTATACGGTAGTGGAAGCAGGCCCAAGAAAAGTGGATTTTGAGGAAGACTTTGCCGACCTGAGACAGGGCAACCATGTTATCTTGGCCATTCCATATGAGGACAAATACTATTGGATAGATTGCACTTCCCAAATTCATCCTTTTGGTTTTGTGGGCGACTTTACGGATGACCGTAAGGTTCTTGTGGTAAAGCCGGAAGGAGGCGAACTCGTATCCACAGTGGCCTATAATAACAAACAGAACCATCAATCGACCAAGGCAAAGTTTAATGTTTTGGAAGATGGCTCAATATCCGGTAAAGTGGTTATTGCTACTGAAGGCGTGCAGTATGACAATCGTTTTACCCTTGAGGAAAAATCAAAGGACAAGATTAGCAAGCATTATAAGGATTATTGGAGCGAGGTGAATAACCTTAATCTTCACAGCTACGAATTTGATAATGATCGTGAGGAAATTCGATTTACAGAGGTGGTAGAGGTCTCTGCAAAAAACTATGCTTCCATCAGTGGGGAGAGAATTCTGTTTGCTCCCAATGCCTTCAATAAGAATAGCTATGTGCCCCAACGTTATAGAAATCGGAAATTACCCTTGGAAATACAACGAGGTTTTTTGGATGAGGATGCATTTGAGATAGCTATGCCCAATGGATATGCAGTTGAAGCTCTTCCAGAGAATACAAAGCTTGAAACTCCATTCGGCACTTATACCATGGAACTTGATTACAATTCAGAAACCAATACCTTAAATTACAAACGCAGTTTTTTCCTCAAAAAAGGAACACATCCCAAGGAGGAATATGCCAACTACCGCAATTTTAGAAAGAAGATTGCTTCAGCTGACAATGCCCAAGTAGTAATTGTCAAAACCAACCTTTAAACCCCGAAACCTCAAAACTTCTAATCATGAAAAACCTCAAAATCAGTCTATGTCTTTTTGTCGCCCTAATTGCCAACGATGTCTTGGCTCAGAAAGTTAAATTTGGAAAAGTATCGGAAGCCGAACTTAGGGAAGAAGTGTATGAAAAAGATTCTTCTGCCGTTGCCGCGGTATTGTATCGATATAAAAATATTCGTTTTGAATACAAGCAATCCCTTGGTTTTAAATTGGTTACCTCTATCCATGAGCGAGTAAAAATTTATAAATCGGAAGGATTTGAATATGCCACGGTAATAGAAAAATTGTCCAAGGACAATGGGGACAAGGAGACCATCAGTGGATTGAAGGCATTTACCTATAGTTTGGAAAATGGGGAAATTAGAAAGCATAAATTGTCCAAAGAAGGAGAGTTTACAACCGAACTGAACGAGTATTACAACGAAGAAAAATTTACCATGCCCAACGTAAAAGTTGGTAGTGTAGTTGAATACGAATACCAAATCCACTCCCCCTTTTATTGGATTATTGATGAAATAGCCATGCAATATGACATCCCCATCAAATATCAGGAGATTTCCATTAGGGCCCCGGAATACTTTGTTTTTAAACCCACCATGAAAGGATATCTGCCTCTTAATCCTCAAACGGGTACCGAAGGTGGGACCATCACCTTTACCGATAAGCAGAGAAGAGGAAAATATAACACAACTACCACCTTCAGCAATTCCAACCTGAATTATATTATTAATGTTACCAACTATACAATGCAAGATGTGCCTGCCCTAAAAGAGGAACCTCATGTTAATAACATGAACAACTATAGAAGCGCTGTGTTGTATGAATTGCAGTATACCAAGTTTCCACAATCCCCTATAAAAAGTTATACCACTACCTGGGAGAAGGTAATCAAGACAATTTATGAAAGTCGTAATTTTGGGGGTCAACTTGCCCAAAAAAGATATTTCAAGGAAGATCTTCAGACCCTTATTGCGGATAGAACCGATGAGGTGGAAAAGGCAGCGATTATTTTTCAGTATGTTCAAAACCATATGAATTGGAATGGTATGGCGGGGTTTTATACCGATAAAGGTGTTAAAAAGGCCTATGAAGATCGCAGCGGTAACATAGCGGACATCAATCTGATGTTGACCGCCATGCTTAACGAAGCAGGTCTAGAGGCCAATCCCGTGCTCATAAGCACTAGGGACCATGGAGTGCCCATGTTTCCCACACGAAGAGGCTTTAATTATGTGGTAGCTTCCGTCTCCTTGAATGACAACATTGTGCTTTTGGATGCTTCCAACAAATATACCAAACCTAACGTATTACCTGTACATGCGCTGAACTGGTATGGAAAGTTGATAAAAAAAGATGGAAGCTTCAATAGCGTCTCAGTAATGCCCAAAATAGTTTCCAAGGAGAATTCCAATTGTACCGTTGCCCTAGACCAAAATGGCGGGATCAAAGGCAGGATGCGTAAGACATACACCGATTTTAAGGCATACGAGTTCAGGAACAAGTTCAATGGCGTACAAGAAGATTCTTATCTGGAAAAATTGGAATCCTCCAATGTAGGTATGGAAATCGGGGAATACGCGGTGAAAAATAACGAGACCATAGGCAAGGCCATTATGGAAAACATGAGTTTTACTATGGAAGGTCAGATAGCAAAAGTAGGGGATAAAATGTACTTTAACCCCTTGTTTACTAGTACTATGACCGAAAACCCCTTTAAATTGGACGAAAGAAATTACCCTATAGATTATGCGTATCCCTGGGAAGAAAAAATGGTGGTCAATATTTCCATACCGGAGGGATACGAAATCGAGACATTACCGGCAGATATAAAGTTAGGCTTACCCAATAAAACGGCAAGTTTTATTTATAAAGTGATAGCTCAAGGTAATAAGATCCAGGTTTTGGCAGATTTGAAGATGAATGCGGCCATTATTCCTGCCGTAGATTATCACAATTTAAAAGAATTCTACAAAAAGATAGTGGAAAAAGAAGCAGAAAAAGTAGTTTTATCCAAAACTACGGCAAATGGCTCTCAAGAAACTCCAGCAGGAAGTAGATAATTGGATAAAACAGCACGGCGTACGTTATTTTAACGAACTTACAAATATGGCCCAACTTACCGAAGAGGTAGGGGAGGTGGCCCGTATCATTGCCCGAAGGTATGGAGAGCAGAGCGAAAAGGAATCCGATAAGGAAAGAGATCTAGGAGAGGAATTGGCAGATGTCCTTTTTGTGGTCCTTTGTTTGGCAAATCAGACGAATGTAGATTTGCAGAAAGCTTTCGATGAAAAATTGGCATTGAAGACCCAACGGGATCATGACAGACACCAAAACAACAAAAAGCTCAAATAGTACTATCTTTGCACCTTAGCACTAGAACCGCATAAGATTGAAACTACACCTATCTCCTCCTGCAACCAAATTACTAAAATCCAATATTCGGATTACAGGCTCAAAAAGCGAGTCCAACCGTTTGTTATTGTTACAAGCGTTGTACCCTAATATCGGGATTGACAACCTATCCAATTCCGATGATGCCCAAGTCATGCAAAAAGGACTGAATACAAGTAAGGGTGTTGTGGATATCCATCATGCCGGTACGGCCATGCGATTTCTTACAGGCTACTTTGCCTCACAGGAAGGCAAGGAAGTTCTTCTTACAGGCTCACGACGTATGACCGAGCGTCCCATAAAAGTTCTAGTGGATGCGCTACACAAATTAGGGGCCGAGATTGCATATGAAAAGAACGATGGATATCCACCAATAAGAATTAAAGGGAAAAAACTGACCAGAAATAAAGTAAGCCTTCCTGCCAATATCAGTAGCCAATATATTTCTGCATTGTTGCTGGTTGCACCGGGTCTGGGAAATGGTCTGGAATTGGACTTGAAAGGGGAAATTACATCTGTTCCCTATATAAAGATGACTTTGGCCTTATTGGAGCAAATTGGAGTACGGACCACTTTTGAAGGAAATAAGATCAAGGTATATCCGGAAGAGTCCGTGAATTCAAAAACCCTGGTGGTGGAATCAGATTGGAGCTCTGCCTCTTATTTCTACAGTATAGTTGCCCTTAGTACTGTTGGTTCCGAAGTTATCTTATCATCTTATAAAAAAAATAGCCTGCAGGGTGATAGTGTGCTTGCGGGGATTTACAAAAATTGGGGGGTGGACACCGATTTCAGGGAAAATGAAATCAGCCTAAGAAAGGTGGCAGACTTAAAACCTGAAAATTTGAATCTGGAACTTTCAAATGCTCCGGACACCGCGCAGACTATTGCGGTTACGTGTTTTGGATTGGGAGTAGGATGTCATCTTACAGGCTTGCATACCCTAAAAATAAAGGAAACCGATAGATTGGTAGCTTTGGATACGGAGCTCTCCAAATTGGGTGCGGATATAATCGTATCGGATAAGGATTTGATATTGCGTCCGTCATACCAAATGAACAAGGATGTGGCTATAGACACTTATAATGATCATAGAATGGCCATGGCCTTTGCACCTTTGGCCATGAAAACTTCAATATATGTAAACGATGCCGAAGTGGTTTCTAAATCCTATCCTGATTTTTGGAAAGACCTGGAAATACTGGGTCTAACCATACGAAAATCATAATTCGTATTTAATCCTTGTTTTACTTGACAACCCCTATGGCCACATTGTATATTTGCAGCCGCAAAAATGACTAACTTAATTCACTTACATGAAATTATCGCACTTCAATTTTGAACTTCCTAAGGACCTATTGGCAGAATACCCAACTGAAAATAGAGATGAGTCCAAATTAATGGTAATCCATAGGGATTCTGGCAAAATAGAGCACAAGATGTTCAAGGATCTTATCGATTATTTTGACGAAGGCGATGTTATGGTCCTGAACAACACCAAGGTCTTTCCGGCAAGGTTATACGGAAATAAGGAAAAGACAGGAGCCCGTATCGAGGTATTTTTATTACGGGAATTAAACGAGGAACAAAGACTGTGGGATGTTTTGGTAGATCCAGCACGTAAAATCCGAATAGGCAATAAACTATATTTTGGGGATGACGAAAGCCTGGTAGCCGAAGTTATTGACAATACAACATCCAGGGGAAGGACCCTACGTTTTTTATATGACGGGGCTTATATCGATTTTCGAAGGAAACTTCGGGAATTGGGGGAAACGCCCTTGCCAAAATACATTAAGCGGGGTGTGGAACCGGAGGATGAGGAACGTTATCAGACCATTTATGCCAAACATGAAGGAGCTGTGGCAGCTCCGACGGCTGGACTTCACTTTTCCAAGCATTTATTAAAGCGTTTGGAAATCAAAGGGGTAAATTTTGCGGAATTGACCTTGCATGTTGGTTTGGGAACCTTTAATCCCGTTGAGGTAGAGGATCTTTCCAAACATAAAATGGATAGCGAAGAATTGATCATAGACGAAAAGGCAACAGAAGTGGTGAACCGGGCCAAGGAGAAAAGAAAAAAAGTATGCGCAGTGGGTACTACGGCAATGCGGGGATTGGAAAGTGCGGTTTCTTCCGAACAAACGCTAAATACGTTTGACGGGTGGACCAACAAATTCATTTTCCCACCTTATGATTTCAGTATCGCCAATTGTATGATTACCAATTTTCACTTACCCAAATCTACATTGCTGATGATGGTGTCTGCCTTTATTGGTCACGATCTCATGAAAAGGGCCTATAAAGAAGCTATTTTGGAGGGATATCGTTTCTATTCCTATGGAGATGCCATGTTGATTATATAGGAAGGTTCGAACAAATTATAGGAATCCTGCCTACCAAATCATCGGTTCGGCAGGATTTTTTATCTTTTCACGTATTGGAAACAAAAAAGAAAGACATACGAGCCCTTACCAAGGAACAATTACGCGGTTTTTTCACGGACCAAGGTGATAAAGCTTTCCGCGGCAATCAAGTCTATGAATGGCTTTGGCAGAAATCCGCACACTCCTTTGATGTGATGACAAATCTTTCCAAGGATACCCGAAAACTTTTAGAGGAGTTTTTTGTAATCAATCACATTCGCGTAGATCAAATGCAACGCAGCAAGGACGGTACCATAAAAAATGCTGTACGATTGCATGATGGGTTGGTGGTGGAATCTGTTTTAATTCCTACGGCAAATCGGACCACGGCATGCGTCTCCAGCCAGGTAGGTTGTAGTTTGGACTGCAAGTTCTGTGCTACGGCACGTTTAAAAAGGATGCGCAATCTGAATCCTGATGAAATCTACGACCAAATGGTGGCCATTGATAACGAGAGTAGGCTATATTTTGACCGACCGTTGAGCAACATTGTATTTATGGGAATGGGCGAACCTTTGATGAATTACAACAATGTGTTAAAGGCTATCGATAAGATAACCTCCCCCACTGGGCTCGGAATGTCCCCAAGACGCATTACAGTCTCTACATCGGGAGTTCCCAAAATGATAAAAAAAATGGCAGACGATGGGGTTAGATTCAATTTGGCAGTATCCCTTCATTCTGCCATTGATGAAATACGGACATCCATAATGCCCTTTAATGCCACATTTACTTTAACCGACCTACGGGAATCCTTGCAATATTGGTATGCCAGGACCAAAAGTAGAATCACCTACGAGTATGTGGTCTGGGAAGGTATCAATGATACACAAAAGGATGTGGATGCCTTGGTAGACTTCTGCAAATTTGCGCCCTCCAAGGTTAATCTTATCGAATATAATCCAATCGATGATGGTAAGTTTCGGCAAGCTTCAAATGCCGCACTGGAGAGATATGTGGACACTTTAGAGCAAAACGGAATTGTAGTTACCGTTAGACGTTCCAGGGGGAAGGATATTGATGCGGCATGTGGCCAATTGGCAAATAAACGCTGAAAGAATAAGCAATTGCAGTTGGCGATTTTCAGTACAATGTAGAGAACCCTCGTTTTCACTCAAGGCGTTAAATGGTCTAACTTGAAGGTTTACAAAAATAATCCTATGCCCACCGAATACTGCAACTGCCCACAGAACTCCTCTTCTTTTCCTTATTTTATTTTTATCTTTCCAAATCCAACGCGATAGAAACCAAACTTCTTGAAAACAGTATCCCGAATAAAGGAACCTATAGATAGTGAAATGGAACTTTTTGAGAAAAAGTTCCATACTGCCATGTCCTCCAAGGTAGCACTCCTTAATCGCATTACGTATTATATTGTAAACCGAAAAGGCAAGCAAATGCGGCCTATGTTCGTTTTTTTGACCGCAAAGTTATTGAACAAGGGCGAGGTAAATGAACGAACATATAGGGGTGCCTCCGTTATAGAACTTATTCATACGGCTACTTTGGTGCATGATGATGTTGTGGATGAAAGTAACAAACGGCGCGGGTTCTTTTCCATTAATGCATTATGGAAAAATAAAATTGCTGTTTTGGTCGGCGATTATCTATTATCAAAAGGATTGTTATTGTCCATTGACCATGGAGATTTTGACCTACTCAGGATTATTTCCGTAGCCGTTCGGGAAATGAGTGAGGGAGAGTTGTTGCAAATCGAAAAGGCAAGACGGCTAGACATTACCGAAGAAGTCTATTATGATATCATCCGCCAAAAAACGGCTACTTTAATTGCTGCATGTTGTAGTCTGGGTGCGTGCTCCGTAAAACCCGATTCACCGGATGTGGAAACCTTTCGAAAATTTGGGGAACTCTGTGGCATGGCCTTTCAAATAAAGGATGATCTCTTTGACTATGGAGAAGAGAAAATTGGGAAACCTACCGGGATAGATATTAAGGAACAAAAGATGACATTACCTCTAATTTATGTCCTTAACAACTGCTCCAAATCGGAAAAAAGATGGTTGATCAATTCCGTAAAAAATCACAATAAAGACAAAACGAGGGTGAAGCAAGTAATCGCTTTCGTAAAGGAAAGAGGCGGATTGGAATATGCCGTACAAAAAATGCTCGATTTTAAGGAAGAGGCTTTGAAACTTTTGGACACATACCCATCTTCGGATTACAAAAGCTCCCTTGAGCTTATGGTAAATTATGTAGTGGATAGAAAAAAGTAAAGTGGAATGGCTCTGTTTTTGATATGAAATTTTCATATTAAGGGCCTTGCATGAAAGACCTCAAAAAAAAAATCAACTTTCCAGGCAACGTTTTCCTTTACTAAATCGTCTATAGAAATAGTAGACAACCAAAAACCCCTTTTATAAAATTGAAAATCATTTCTTTTTATAAAAACGAAAAGCAGCTTATAGAAAGGGCAGCCTCCGGCAATCGGGATGCGCAACAACGCCTTTATGAAAAATTTGCACCCAAAATGCTCGGGGTATGTAGAAGATACATTAAAGACCTGCAATTTGCGGAAGACGTTATGGTCAATGGTTTTGTTAAGGTTTTTCAAGGTCTCGAAACTTTCCGTCACCAAGGCAGTTTTGAAGGATGGATAAAAAAAATCATGATTAGGGAGAGTATTTCCTATTTACGGAAACAACAATTTGTAGTCTATGATGATACGGTATACGAAAGGCATGGTGGAAAATCCGTCTCTGATGCCTCTTCAAAATTGGACATCGAATATATACAAACCATGATCGATGCCCTACCGGAAGGCTATAGGACCGTTTTTGTACTGTACGCGGTAGAAGGGTACAAGCATCAAGAGATAGCTGAAATGCTTTCCATTACGGAGAGTACTTCAAAATCACAACTATTCAAGGCCAGGAAATTATTGCAACAGAGTTTAAAGAAACAAAATATCATAGGATATGGAACCGAATAATTTTGAAAAGCATATCAAAAAACAATTGGAGCAAAGGGAACTACAACCATCATCCCAGGCCTGGCAAAAGGTGGTCGATCGTTTGGAAGGAGCTCCAAGACCAAAATCAAATCGTTTTCTTTGGTATGGTGTTGCAGCGAGTTTTATGGGTCTTTTGATAGTCTCTTTGGTGTATTTGGGCTCTCAAAGACCTATGGTGAATCCTGATATTGAAATCGTAAATACGGATAGTGAAAATGACAAAGTTGAGGATACGTTAAAAAAAGCAACGGATGAAAAGACCTTCGGAGAGGGGAATAGGGTAGTCGATACGAATGAGGATTTGGTCGTAGAAAAGTCTTTGGAAGAATCCGTGAATTTTCCAAACGAACAGAAAACAATCAAGAAAAAAACCTTGGAGGATGTAAAAACAAGTATGGTTTCCACAAATACACAGGGAGACAAAGAAGTTGAAAGTGAAATTTTAAGTAAAGATTCGGAAGATATCATTAATACCAAAATAGCGGAAGTCGTGGCGCGGGTAGATGTATTGGAACAAAAAAATAGAACAGTCTCGGATTCCGAGTTAGATTCGCTGTTGCAGAAGGCACAACGGGAAATAATTGCTGAAAAGCTTTTCCGGGATAATGGAAGGGTGGATGCCATGGCCCTGTTGACGCAGGTAGAGGATGAGCTAGATCAATCCTTTAGGGATCAGATTTTCGAAAAATTAAAAACCGGTTTTATGAAGGTGCGCACGGCCGTAGCGGACCGGAATAATTAATTCATCAATCATTAATAGATTTCCTTCTTCTCTCCCCGCAACTGTCGGGGAGACAGGGGAGGGACATTTCAAAAACAAACAAGTATGAGAACCATTGTTTTTTATTTGACCTTAATTCTAGTTTCCTTGGTTATGAACCATGTTGTCGCCCAGGAATGGAATGAGGAAAAAATTGAAGCTCTGAAAGAGCAAAAGATCAAGATTACCCAACAAGAAAAGGAAGCCTTAAAATTAGAGGTGGAGGAGATTAACAGAAGATTGGATAATGGCAACCTAACAGCGGAAGAAGCAAGGGTCCTAAAGGAAAATGCCGCAAAATTAAGAGCATTGAATATTGAAAACAAACATGCCATTATCGATAACAAAATTGCCCTTTTGCAACGTAATCAGGGTGCTGTGCTCGAGGAGGAAAAAGGCTTTTCCATTATTGATGATGGAACGGGAATCAGCATTAACGTAGATGGGAAACCATGGCATGTTTTCGAGAAGAATAATAAACCTCCAAAATATGACCGTCGTACATATTCCGATCCAGTAATCGCTGTAGGATTTAACAATGCCATTATAGATGGTCAATCCCTTGACGATTCACCCTATAAAATGGGGGGGAGCCGATTTTTTGAAATGGGATGGGTATGGCGTACGAGAGTTTTCGATAACTCTAATTTTATGCGCTTCACCTATGGACTTTCCTTTCAATTCAACGGTCTAAAACCCAAGGACAATCAATATTTTGTCATCAATGATGAAGGTCAAGCAGAGTTGCAGGAATTTGAATTTGAGCTTAGAAAATCAAAATTCCGTATGGACAATCTGGTTTTTCCCGTTCATTTTGAATTTGGCCCATCGAGGTTTAGGCAAACGGAAAATACCATTCGATACTCCGTGCAAAACCAATTTCGACTGGGTATTGGTGGGTATGGAGGATTTAATTTGGGTACCCGCCAAAAGTTGAAATACGACCGAGCTGGGGAAAATGTAAAAGACAAGCTGAAAAGGGGATATAATACTACAAATTTTGTGTACGGGCTTAGCGCCTATGCTGGGTTCGATAGCGTACTGCTCTATATAAAATACGATTTGAACCCGATTTTTAAAGATGCTATAGTAGAGCAACGAAACATTTCTTTGGGCCTTCGGTGCGACTTGTGACGAGGTGAAATAAGGTTCGCCTCTTTTATCCGAGGCGGATCTTAACCGTTCATTCTTGATTCATACCCATGGCATTTTCCATTTCCAAGGTAAATTCATTCCTATAATAAACACGTTTGCAATGGGAGCATTCCGCAATTTTTGAAGTGGAAATTTTAAATAGCTTAATCCAAAACAAATGAAAATAGTTTGAAACTATGGAAACGGTCAAAGTTCCGGTCTGATCACAATGAGGGCACCGAACACCTGACAGGCTTTTTAGTTTGGTTTTTCCAGGACGAGTACCAAAAAAAAGTATCATAACACAAGAATCTTCAACAAAGATATTGGAAGAATAACAAATTGATTTAGCAAGTAAATAAAAATAGTGGCAAATGGAATCTACTAAAAAAACGGCAAGAATTGCCGGGGCATTTTACCTCGTTCTCATATTAAGCGGCATGTTTAGTTTACTTTATGTACCCTCGGAACTTATTGTTTGGGACAATGCAGGGAGGACCGTTGAAAATATCAAGGCCTCAGAAAACCTTTTCCGATTGGGGATACTAAGTGGTTTGGTATGCTTTACATGTTTTATATTCCTACCGCTGACTTTGTACAAATTGTTTCAGGAGGTCAACAAAAATCATGCAGTGCTAATGGTGGTCCTAGCCCTTGTCAGCGTGCCCATTTCATATATTAGTATAGCGTACAAAATAGATGTACTTACTTTGATTCATGATCCGGAATCCTTGAAGGCTTTTAATTCGGACGAGCTATATGCAAAAGTAATGCTACTTCTAAAATCCAGTAACAATGGAGATTTGGTGGCCCACATATTTTGGGGACTATGGTTGTTTCCCTTTGGGTATTTGGTGTACCAATCAGGATTTCTTCCGAAATTTTTGGGAATCATGTTGATGTTGGGCTGCTTCGGATATCTCATTGATTTTTTGGGTTATTTTCTTTGTGAAAGTTATGGAGATACTTTGGGGGCTACAATTGTAGGTCTTCCTTCTGCCATTGGGGAAATTGGTATTTGCCTATGGCTTTTGACTGTGGGAATGCAGGTGGCTAAAGTTCCACAGGGCAAATAAAAGGTCGACTTTTATAAAGCTACATTTTAGCTTATATTTATGGATACGGGCTATATTTGCCTGCTAGACTTATTTTGCCTTGATTTCAAAATCTACCATAGACCAAGTATACGAGACCGCCCGTTTGGAAGAGGTCATCGGTGATTTTGTGCAGTTAAAGAAGTCGGGCTCCAACTTCAAAGGACTGAGTCCCTTTACCGATGAGCGTACTCCGAGCTTTATGGTTTCACCGGTAAAACAGATTTGGAAAGACTTTAGCAGCGGTAAGGGAGGCAATGTTGTGGCCTTTTTAATGGAACACGAGCATTTTACCTATCCTGAGGCCATAAAATACTTGGCCAAAAAATACAATATCGAAGTAGAGGAAACCGAGCGCACAGACGAACAGAAGGCAGAGGCCAATGAACGTGAAAGCATGTATCTGGTTTCCGAATTTGCCCAGAAACACTTTTCGGAAATGCTCTGGGAATCGGAATTGGGCAAGGCTATAGGGCTAAGCTATTTCAAGGAACGTGGCTTTACCGATGAGACTATTAAAAAATTCTGTTTGGGCTATTGTCTGGATCAATGGGACGGATTTACCAAAGCTGCCCTTGAAAATGGGTATAAGTTGGGGTATTTGGAAAAGACCGGATTGACCATTGTTAAAGAAGATGCCCAAAACCCTAATACTCCCAAAAAATTTGATCGATTTAAGGGACGGGTCATGTTCCCAATCCATTCCATGAGTGGGCGAGTTCTTGGTTTTGGGGGGCGTATTTTAACCAATGATAAAAAAGCGGCCAAATACTTAAACTCGCCCGAAAGTGAAATTTATCATAAGAGCAAAGTGCTTTATGGCATTTACTTCGCCAAACAAGCCATCGCCAAAGAAGATAATTGCTATCTGGTAGAGGGCTATACAGATGTTATTCAGTTTTATCAAAGGGGCATTCGCAATGTGGTGTCCTCTAGTGGTACCGCCCTTACTCCGGAACAGATCCGTTTGATCAATCGGCTCACCAAAAACATCACTGTTCTGTTCGATGGGGATGCCGCGGGATTAAGAGCTTCCCTACGCGGTATCGATTTGATTTTGGAGCAGGGTATGAATGTAAAGATCTGTACCTTTCCGGAGGGTGAAGATCCAGATAGTTTTGCTAAGAACAATGAGTTGGAGGAGGTCTTGCAATACTTGCAGGAAAACGCCAAGGACTTCATTCAATTTAAGGCAAATTTATTGGCCGAAGAAGCTTCCAATGATCCCATAAAAAGGGCAGAGACGGTTCGGGATATTGTCAATAGCATAGCAAAGATCCCTGATGCCATAAAACGGGAGATCTATATTCAGGAATGCGCCCAGATTATGAACGTTTCCGAGAACGTTCTGTTCAGTACGTTGGCCCAAATCGGTAAAAAAGAGGTGGCTGATGCCGCAAAAAAGGCCAAACCGGAACAAAAGGCCTTTGATGTTGTAAAAAATCAGGTTACGGTTGAAAAGGTAGATGTACAATATGAGTTGGAACGGAAGATTATTGAAATGCTTTTGCTGTATGGGAACGACCAGCAAGAGTTTGAGGATTTGGTCCTAAAGGAAAACGAGGAGGGCGATTTGATATTGGAACCGGAGTCCTTGGAGGCCAAGGTCTATGAAAAGATTTATTTGGACCTTCAGGAAGATGAAATAGAACTCACCAACGAACAGTTTCGAAACATCTACTACAAATTGATAGAACAGTTAAATGAAAATGAGGATTTTTCAATACGTACTTTTATCTCGGATCTTGATCAGAAAATGGTAGAAGAGATTTCATCCATACTCATGGAAGAGGAAAAGTACGCCCTACATAATTGGGAGCGAAAGGACATCTACCCTAAGGATAAAAAGACCGGAGTGGGCCAATTGGTCAGCGAGACCATTTTGACCTTACGATGTTATTTGATCAAAAAACGGATGGAGGCCCTTCAGAACAATACCCATGAAAATAACGGTAACAATAATGAGACCTTGGAGGAAATTATGAACTACCTGCAATTGAACAAATTGCTGAATAAAAAATTGAATCGGGTACTATCATAAAAAAACAGAGGCCCCAAAAGTTTTCCTTTTGGGGCCTCTGTTATAGATGTTTACCGCTCTCTAATACAATTCTAAAGCCTTGGCCTGTTGTAAAAGGTCTACCATGTTATCCACATTCAACTTTTTCATTAAACGTGCCTTATAGGTACTTACGGTCTTTTCGTTTAAGTTAAGGCCAATGGCAACATCTTTATTTCGTTTTCCGCTGGCCAATAGTTTAAGAACTTCCACCTCTCGGGTAGAAAGTTTCCTAAAGAACCTCCTTGGTCTTTGAGTTCCTTCGTCAAATGCCAGCCTTTGAGCAAGTTCATTGGTGATGAACATATTCCCCTCGCTTACTTTTCGCACTGCGGAAATAATATAATCTATATCCGAGGCTTTTGATAAATAACCGAATGCACCGGCCCTAATGCTACTCAGTGCGTATACGTCTTCGGACTGCCCGCTGTACATCAACACTTTCACATCGGGATACTCTTTCTTAATCCTTCGCAAGGTAGCGATGCCGTTTATTTCTGGAATATCCATTTCCAGCATAACGACATCAGGGGTAATTCGTTCCAGTTTTTCAAAAAGCTCGGATGTAGTGGAAACATCTTCAACTACCTCAAAACCTGAGGCAGATTCCAATACATGTTTTACACCCATCCGAATGATAGGGTGGTTGTCAGCAATTAATACTTTGATCATTTCGCTAGTTTTAGTCTATAAATATACCCAAATATGCAGAAGTCCAAAAAAACTGACATGCAATGTAAGGTTTAATTATCTGAATTCGTAAACAAAAATGGTTTTTTTTTATTAAAAAGCCTTATTTTTTGAATATTATTCGATTTATCTACTTGATTATTAGTTGAGTGGTTTATTTTAACATTTCCGGAATATCACATACGGGTATCGGCTTCATTTTATGTTGATTGGCCGAGTTTAATTTCTTAAATATAGTAAAAACTTCCTTTTCACGGCCAGAAAAGTCAGTCACTACCTTTCCTTCATCATCCATTTTCATAGCCCATTCCAATTCTGGATAGGAAGCGCCTATTTGATCTTCATCAGTTCTGTTGTCGCCCCACAGGCCATCCGTTGGGGCCGCTTGGATAATTTCCTCGTTAACGCCCAAGTAATTTGCAATTTCATAGACTTCCGTTTTCAATAAATCAGCAATGGGACTTAAATCCACTCCACCATCCCCATATTTGGTATAGAAGCCTACTCCAAAATCCTCAACCTTATTACCTGTGCCTGCCACCAAATAACCCTTTAAGGCCGCAAAATAGTATAAGGTGGTCATGCGTAGGCGTGCGCGGGTATTGGCCAATGACATAAAACGACTTTCTTCATCGGCCACATCCGGAAGTGCCTTAATAAGACTATCGAATACCAACGTAAGGTTTACCGGTTGTCTTTGCACATTGGAATAATGCTCCTGCAACCAGTCAATATGGTTGTTTGCCCTGCTCACCTGTTTTGAGGATTGATGGATGGGCATTTCCAGACATAAAACATCTAGGCCTGTTTTGGCACATAAGGTGGATGTTACGGCGGAGTCTATACCTCCAGATACACCAATTACAAAACCCTTCATTTTGGCATTTGTAGCATAATCCTTTAACCACTGTACAATATGGATTATTACCTTTTCGGTCTGCATGCTGTTCTTTATTAACGAAACGATTAACTTTGCCCGATAAAAATAAAGCCTAGATGTCTAAAAAGAAAATGGAAACAGGATTACTTCATATGGGAAAGTACATTTTTACCCTTTTCTTAATTTCTTCCCTTCTTTTAGGCTGTAATGACAATGCAAAAATCACGGAGGCGGTCAATAAAATAGACCTAAATTTAGAAATCTCCCGTTTTGACCAAGAATTTGCCAAGGCGGAACCATCGGATTTGCCACTGCTCAAAAAGACATATCCCTATCTCTTTCCTGCTCAATATTCGGATAGCGTATGGGTAGCTAAATTAAAGGATACTATTCAAATAGAACTTTTAGAGGAAGTAGACCATGAATTTTCCAACTTCGAACAAGAAGAAGCCGATTTAGAACTACTCTTTAAACATATTAAATATTATTTTCCCCGGTTCAATATTCCTAAAATCGTTACGGTTACGTCCGACGTGGATTACGAGAACCGTGTCATTCTTACAGATAGCTTGCTTTTATTAGGACTCGATAACTACCTGGGCCCAGGACATAAGTTCTACGAGCGCATATCCAACTACATTTCAGCGGGTATGGATAAAAAGTATTTGGTAAGTGATGTAGCCAGTGCTTTTGCAAAGCGAGTGGTGCCCAGGCCGGATGACCGGACCTTTTTGGCCCAAGTGGTCTATTATGGGAAGGAATTATATGTAAAGGACAGGCTGATTCCATTTTTATCGGAGGCCCAGCGCATTGGCTATTCCCAAGAAGAATTGGACTGGGCACATCTTAACGAAGAGCCCATGTGGCGCTATTTTATTGAACGTGAGTTGCTCTATGCCACGGATAATAAACTAGGCCTACGTTTTCTGGATTCCGCGCCTTTCTCCAAGTTCGGGTTGGAATTGGACAATGAGTCCCCGGGACGTATAGGCCGCTATTTGGGTTGGCAGATTGTACGGGCCTTTATGGAACGGAACGAGGTTTCCCTACAACAGATGCTCAGTTTGCCAGCTGAGGAAATATTCAAAAAAAGTAACTACAAACCCAAAAAATAATTATGCCTAAACTCCACACTTCGGAAATTACACTAAAAGTAGGGCTGGATGAAAACCGGGTTCCAGAGGAACTCTCCTGGTCGGCACAGGATGGAGGTATCCATAATGAGGAGGCCAAGGCTATGTTACTGTCGGTTTGGGACAGTAAGAATAAGGAATCGCTAAAGATTGATCTTTGGACCAAGGATATGCCTGTGGATGAGATGAAGATTTTTTTTCATCAAACTTTGGTTTCCTTGTCGGATACTTTTATGAAAGCGACACAGGATGAAAAAATGACGGCCACTATGAAAGATTTCTGCGACTACTTTGCGGAAAAACTGGAATTAAAAAAATAGACTTCATTTGTTGGTGTATTGCTATTTGATACGGTAGGTTTATGAACATTTGGCATTTCACCCAAATTTCATTGTTTATCTCATGGATTTAGCCTTAAATTTAACGTCCTAAATGCTAGTAAAGCGAGACTTTTTATGGCTTCCACTAAAAAATTTGATATTGAAAACTTGGGAACGGCAACTTTCCCCTCCCCACTTCATTTGAGTAAGACAAAGGGTGATAAAGTTTTTAATTTTGTCCAGGACAAAGATCGACTGCTCTATAACATTTCCCTAAGCGAATTTAATAGATGTGTGACCGAAAATGATGAACCCCTTTGCCTGCAGAAGGCCGGTCCTCGGGAAAAGTTATTGTTCGATCCTCCAAAAACCACGGCTGCCATCGTTACCTGTGGAGGACTATGTCCCGGTATCAATAACGTTATCCGTAGCTTGGTCATGGGGCTCTATTACTTTTATGGGGTAAAGAACATATTGGGCATACCTTATGGTTACGAAGGGCTTATTCCTTCCTATGGACATAAACTAAAGCATTTGACGCCCGATGTTGTAAAGGACATTCATGAGTTCGGGGGTACGGTTTTGGGCTCATCACGAGGGGGCCAGAGTGTTTCCGATATGGTGGATACCCTGGAAGATAATCAGGTGGATATGCTTTTTGCCATTGGCGGTGACGGAACTTTAAAAGGGGCCAATGCCATAGGTGAGGAAATTCAAAAACGAGGTCTAAAAATTTCAGTAGTCGGCATTCCCAAGACCATTGACAATGACATTAATTTAATAGACAAATCCTTTGGGTTTGAAACGGCTTTTGACATGGCCAGTCCCATTATTCGGGATGCCCATAATGAAGCCACGGGCGCTTACAACGGGGTTTCGATCGTAAAATTAATGGGAAGGGATAGCGGTTTTATTGCGGCCTGTGCCGCCATGTCCATGCCCGTGGTAAATTTTGTCCTGGTGCCGGAAATGGAATTCCAATTACATGGTGAAAACGGTTTTTTGGAAAGCCTTAGAGATCGGTTGGAGACAAAACATCACGCGGTCATTGTGGTAGCCGAAGGTGCGGGTCAACATCTCTTTGCGGAGGATGGTGCGGAAACCAAGGACGCCTCGGGCAATGTAAAACACAAGGATATAGGCCCGTTCCTAAAATCGGAAATAGGAAACTATTTCAAGACCATGGATAAGCAGGTCACCATTAAATATATAGATCCCAGTTATATTATCCGTAGTGCCCCGGCCAATGCAGGCGACAGTATTTTTTGTAGCAGGTTGGCCCATTACGCCATTCATGGGGCAATGGCGGGAAAGACGAAATTCGTTGTGGGTAGGTTGAACAATAAATTCGTGTATTTGCCCATATCCGAAGTCACCAGTAGACGTAAGAAAATAGACTTGGAGGGGGAATTTTGGTTCGCCGTATTGGAAAGTACGGGTCAACCCTTTCTAATGGGTTAACAAGTTTTTAGGGGTTTACCTAAATTTAGGGAACGGATTACATGAAAAGCTACAATACCGTTTGATGTTCGGGACAATCGATGCGTAAATCCGTTTGGTAGAGCTTCTCTTCCAGCAATCTGCAATAATCGTTTTCCGATCCGGATTCATAAAAGCGACAGGAGGTACACATACGCTGCACATTGACGACGTCCGCTTTATTCAGTTTTTCGATAAGTTGTAATAGGCTTTGGAATAGTATCTTTTTTTGATCCTCGGAGAAGGAGTGGATAGGTTTTTCAATGGCCTGGGCAAAAGAACTTGTCCTTAGCACTGTGGCCTTTCCTTTTTCGGTAAGGTAGATAAAGTAACTTCGGGTATCGGAAGGGTCGGTCTCTTTAAGAATGAGATCCTTTTTCAACAATAGCCGTATGGATTCACTAATTGTAGCCTTGGTTACATTGAATTCTTTGGCCAAATAATTGACCTTGCACTTCTCAGGTAAATGGAAATTGACAAACAACAAGATTTGCAATTGGATGGGTGTAAGCTGATTTTCCTTGCCTTTTTGCCAAAGTAAGACTTTGAAGGCCTCGGAAATACGCTCCAGGGCAACCACGATCTTGCCCTCAATATTTTGGTTTTGGTATTCTGGGTCAAAAGTCTCCATGAAACAAAAATAGCCCCAAGAAATTAGTTTACCTAACTACCTGGGGCAAAAACTAGTTGTTGGATACTGTATAGGGCAAGGATAGGTCTCCCGAAGCTATACTGTATACGGAATACACACCTAACAAGGGAGCATCCATCTTTGAGGTATTGACCTGCATATATGCAGTAACCGCATCATAATTAAATTGTTTACGGTGGTTCATCCGGTAAAGGGGAACAACCACTTTTATGGTTTTTCCTTTGGTAATTACAGGAAAACCCGGGGAATCCATATACATGGGCATACCCGGATTGGTAGGAGGCAGTTTTACCTTTGGATCTTCCTTCTGGAACTGTTTTACACTCAATCCACCGGTGACACGCTTATCTTCCTTTAAGATGACCCAATGGGGATGCCAAACCACCCCATCGTCATCATAAATGGCATTTGCATTTTCATCCCAAAGAGGCGTATCATCAAAATCGGGATGGGAGGTCAACGCCAATGCTACAATGCCATCCGTTTGGGAAAATCCAACGTCCGTAGAGGAGAGGTTGGTCGGAAAGACATACCCTAAAACCGGAGCGCCGTCCATCTGACCTACTTTTTCAGGAACACTGACCCCGGCAAGGCCCTTTACCGTTATCGTAAATATCAATTGCTGCAATTCGGTGTCATGCAGAACGGATGCACTTTGGATCATCAGGTTTTCCGAATCCTTGAATTCAGCAGATTCGTTCATCACCTGACCTTTACAGACCATTGTACCAAAAACTAGTCCGCATACTATGTATATAAGTTTCATTCCTTAAATAATTAGTTAAACTAACAATATAACTCAAATTTTTTAAGACCGTACCTCTTCCAAGGTAGCACCATGGTTAATGTGCAATACATGGCCATTATCCAATACCAAAGCGGGAACGGATTGGACACCTGCACGTTCAGCAGTTGAAATTTTGTCCTTTTGTTCTCCTAAATGGACAATGTTTACATCTACGGAGGTAGTATCTACCAAGTTTAAAAATTCCTGTTCGGCACTTACACAAACGGGACAACCTGCGTGGTAAAATGTTACTTTTTTCATTTTTATGAATTTTAGTTATGGCACTATTGCCAGGTCAAATATAGTAAGTTAAACTAACTAAATAGAATAATTTTTGGATTTTTTGTTCATTCTTCGCTTTAACAATGTTTAATACAGCTCTTTGTAGTACTGGCGAGCCATCCTTTCGCTTGTAAATTCCGGGACTACATCCGTAATGGCTTGGAAAACGATTTCCTGCCAAACCTCCGGTTTCTCATAGTAAATGGGTAGTACTTTATCCTCTAAAACTGCATACAGGTGCTGACTATCCAATTTGTCCTGCTCCTCTATGGGTAACGTGTGTTCCAATTCGGGTAGTACAAAACTATTTTTCTCATCCTTGGCAAATTCCGGAATCCACCCATCATTGGTCGTTAGGTTAACGGAGCCGTTCATGGCCGCGGTCATTCCACTGGTACCCGAGGCCTCCCTGGTTATCCTAGGGGTATTCAGCCAAACATCGGAACCTGTTTTGAGCTTTTTGGAGAGCTCTATCTCATACCCGGTCAATACCGCTAAATTCGACACATTTTTGCTGAAACTTACCAAATGATTGAAAGTGTCGATAGCAGAAAAGTCCATGGGATAAGGTTTTCCGGCCCAAATAATCTGTACGGGATAATTCTGGTTTTTCAGGATATTCTGAAACCGTTGCATATCGTACAACAACAAATCGGCCCTTTTGTACCCTGCAAAGCGCCTTGCCCATACAATGGTCAATATTTTCGGGTCAAAAAGTTTTCCCGTTTGGTCCAAAACTAGCTCGAAAAGCTCTTTTTTAAGGGCTATTTTTCGTTTAACAAAAGCTTTGGTATCTTTCTTTTTCCAAGCCTTTTGGAAATCTTTGTCCTGCCAAAATTCTAGGTTTTGGGCATTGGTTATGGGAATAATCTTGTTTGCACCACCATGTCCGTTCCACATGGCCTTGGACACTTTGGCGTGCAATTTGGACACCGCATTTGCCTTTTTCGCCATCCGTAGGGCGGATATGGTATAGTTGATCATATTCCCGTTCACCATTTCCTTTTGAAGTTCGGGTTCGGAAAGTGTTCGTCCAAAGAACCCAAAATGATTTAAATGATATCCATCGCGCTCTTCATTTCCCCCTTTTTCCGGAGTATGGGTGGTAAAGACCATTTGCGATTTTTTTATACCTCGATCTCTCAAATAATAGAAAGCGGGCAGGGCATGACCTTCATTAAGATGATAGACATCCGTACCTCCCAAAAGCTCAACGATTTTGGCACCACCGATACCTAACACAATACTTTGGGCAACACGGGTCTGCTCATTGGCATCGTACAAATAATCCGTAATGGTCCTGGATAGATAATCGTTGCCTTCCACATCGGTAGTCAAAAGATAGATAGGTGCGGAGCGGAACGTATCCGGTCTTAATACCATGGCCCTTACCTTTACAGAGGAATTGCCATTGATTTCTACTTCAACCTCTAATCCGGTATCTTCCAGGAAATTGTAATTTTTCTCTATGGAATTGGTCTGTAAGGTCTGGTCCTTATTTCTTCCCTGATCATAGTACCCATATTTCCACAACATACCGATACCTACAATATTCTGCTTTAAATCATAGGCGGATCGCATATGGGAGCCTGCCAGAAAACCTAGTCCACCTGAGTATATTTTAAGACCTTGATGGATGGCAAACTCCATGCTAAAGTAGGCCGTTCTTTTATTGAATTCCTTGGCGGGGGTATAGGGATGGTGCCAAGTACTATATTTTGAAAGGGTTTCCGTTGCTACCATAGATTTCTTTTTTGCCGCAAAAATAGGGGGATAAACTATTCTACCCAATTTATTTACGAAAAGTTAATGTGTATCGCAATCCATAATCCATTGCAATAGGCCCGAATATGTCCAAGAAAAGGAGTGCGAGTACATACCAACCTAATTTAAAATAGGAACCAAGAGAACCTATTCCTTCCTAAGGTCAATCTGTTTTTTTAACCGTTATCCGAAATGCGTTTTTGGGATTTTGCACCATGATTTGATCAATTTCCTTTTTCGTAAAGCCGTGGGCAAGTAGGGCCGGGATCAATGCCTTGGGGATGATTTCAAATTGCCTGATTTCACCTCCCCGGGGAAAACCGTTACCATCATGGGAGAGCAAAATTTTATGAAGAAGATTTTGGGATTTAAACCGGACTAGGGTCTCCGTAAATTGGACTATATTGGAAGTGTTTGCTCCATCCAATGATATCCAAGCCCCTTGTTCGGCCGTTTTGAGCAATCGGTCTATATCCCCGACCTTGTGGGCATGCACCCATACCCACGCCCTTGGACTTACTTTGTGTTTTTTTAGTAGCTTAAGTTGTTGATCTACGGCTTCAGGATTGTCCCCTGTATGCACGGCAAGGGTCAGTCCAGTTTTCAGATGGGTCAAAATACCGGCAACAAATAATTTGGTATCTATTTCAGAAGGGGCCCCTTCGTCAAAGGCCAGTTTTATAAAACCCGGTTTTACCTCCGTACCGTCAATGCCCTTTTGAAATTCAGCAATCCAAATTTCTGAGATTTTTTTGGCACTGACCTCATAAGCGAATGGAGGTATATAGCGATCATTGGCTGCTCCATAAAAACCGGTGTTGGTAATCAATTGAATACCTGTGGAATCACTTATATGTTGCAATAGGTCTATGCGCCTTCCAAAATAGGCCGTGGTGCAATCAAAAATAGAGTTCACGCCCAAGGACTTCAGTTTCTTTAGGTAGGGAACAACTTGCTCAAACAATGCATCTTCATTATACAGAGATGTCTCACTTTGATCTTTCCCAAAATTGGACATAATATGTTCATGGGTCAAAGTAAAACCCAAATGCTCTATAGGGATCGATCCGTTTACCGTGGGGATGGTTTCCTGACCCAATATTGGATTTGGCCGTAAAAAGATGAAAAGTAGTGCCGGTAATGTGAACCTGCCTATTATTAACAGATGCCATATGTTGTTGGACATCATCGGTCTTTGGATTCAATAGTTTCTAGGAAATCTGAATAAATGCTTTGCACTTTGCCTATTTCATTTTGCTCGGCTATACTAACTACTTGCACCAAAATCTTTTCCTTTGAATCGATATCGATAAGATGCCAAATCTTGGCAACATTTTCGGAGAATGTCCTTGCCAATTCTATTTTGTCATCAGATTTGTATTTCATATGACTTTCATGGTTTTGAAGTGAAGCTTCCAGAACGGTAAGCACGCTTCTTTGAAACTGTCCACTACTACTTTCCAGTTGATCCGCATAGTCTACGGATCCTTGTTCGATGGTATCGTAATAGAGCAGGGTCATATTTGCTACTTCCTCCAGGGTAAGCTTATTGAATTCTATCAGTTCATTACTATAGTATTCCTGTTCTTTTTCGGAAGTGCCGTAAACGAAAACCAACCGTTTTATAATTTTTTGAAAGAAAAAGAAATCCCGGGTCTTACGCTTGTAGCTTAGCGAATCGCCATTGGTTAGCCGTGGTAGTGCGGAGATTATTCTTTTGAAGTACTTCCCGGACTTTTTACTGTTCAGTTTAGGAAGTGGCAGGGAATCCTTTTCTTTCAACCTTCCTAAGAGTTTCGCCGAACCCTCCAATTCATCATAGGACCACTTTCTTTCGATTTTAGGTAATCCAAAGTCGTAGTACTCTTGGAGCGTCTTCGAAAAATCAGGTTCTCTTTTACAGGAAAATACTATGCCGATAAAAAGTATTGGAACGAACAGGTTTTTTCTCATAATTTTTGAAATCTCATTTTAATAGCTACTTAACATCGTCCGAAAAATGACCGCCATGTTTGCCTTTGGAGAACTTGGCCTTATTGAAATCGGACGATTTTCCCTTGGGGATGGTCAGGCTTTTCCATGCGTTCCCTTTGACCATTCGCCCGATATAGGTAATTTGTCCAATATGATACGCATAATGTGCCAGTTGCCGATTAATGGCCTCCACGATGGTATGTGCCTGATTTCTAATAAAAATTTCGGTATTGAAGTTTTCCGTATTCACCGAATGTAATGCACTGAACAGACATTCCCATCCGTCATTCCATTTAGTCATCATTTCTGTTTTGGTATGGATAACGGACTCAAACTCCATATCCCGATTCCGCCATTCTTTTTCCCCATCGGAAGTTAGGAAATCGGTCCATCGCGACTTCATGTTTCCCCACAGGTGATTGACGATTATGGCAATGGAATTGGATTCGGCATTGAATTGCCAGAAAAGGTCTTCTTCATCGAGCTGGTCAAACGTACGTTCCCCAACGGATTTATAGTATTCAAACTGCTTGATGGCACTTTGTATGTAGTCCAATTCCATAGGCATCCGGCAAAATTAAAACTTCCTGTTCTAATATGCACTATCCTAATCCTAAGTGTAAAGCGTGGCTATTCCATTTTGAATCAGTAAGTCCAGTAGGAAGAACCACAATCTATATAATGGATCGGAATATCCGTAACAAATTCGCGCATCCAATCGGCACAAAATTTCATTCCGCTTCCCTCGGAGTAAATATGCCCAATGAACACGATCGCTTTCTTTCTCCCTTGGGTATTGGCATCCCTCACATATTCATAGGTTTCCCATTGAGGTACTTCTCCGGCCACCACCACATCAACCTCTTTCTTTCGCAATTGCCGAATATGGGCACTACTACCGGATGCCCCAGGAACGAACATTAGGGTTGACAGTTTCATTTCAGGATTGCCTACCACGTGAAAACCGTTTTCAGGAAATGTCCGTTTGATGTTCTTCAACAATTCTTTTAGGGTGATTTGGGGAAAGGTAAATTTATAGGGGTTATCGGCGTCCCTATTTTCTTCCCACCCCAATTTCTCGGTCATTCCGGTAACAATACCATCAGGTTGAATACGATGGATATAGTCATGAAACCGCCAAATGACCAGTTTGTGGTCTTTGATAAATTTTTGTTTCTCCAGGAAAACGGAATCTTCCTGAAATTGTTCGGTTTGGTCCAAATGGTTGTAATAGGTGGGTTCATGGGTGATGATGAGGTTGCAATTTTTCTCCACGGCCTCTTGCAAAACCTCCATGGTAGCGAACATACAGGTAACTACACCCGTTACCGGTGTTTCCGGATCCCCCTCCTTAATGACATCAACGGTATTGGGCACCTCTGCGGAACCCGTTTTTTCGATGATGGTCTTGATCAATTCCCCCGAAGTGACAACCGGGGTATCCTGTGCAAAAAACAGTGCGGGGAAGAAGCCAATAAGGATAAGGTGGACTAGCGTTCTCATAATTTTGAAGCGTTTGTTGTCTAAAATACAATGTATGTCTAAAACTTGAATTTACGAGTATTCCATCAATTTTCAGGTATTTTGTTCAATGATAATCCATCCCCTTCTTGCTGTTTTCAACAGAGTTTAGCCAGGCCGATAAATCCGCTTTCAATTGCTCCCCAATTTTGGGATATTCCTGAATCACATTTTCTTTTTCCGATGGGTCGCGAATCAAATCGTACAGTTCCAAATTTTCTAGCTGTTGATTACCAATGAGTTTGTATTGGTCCGTTACCCAGGATATTTGGGAGCCATAGATAAATCCAATAGGATTGGACCTTTTGTCCGCTTTGCCTTCCAATACCTTTAAAACGCTTATGCCATCAAGGGCTCTGTCATCGGGAAAGGGAATGTCCAGAATATCCAGAATGGTCGGCAGATAGTCACTGGTGACCATGGGAAAGTCCATCCGTTCCCCGCCTTCCAGACCGTTTTTCCAAACGACAAAGGCCGGAACCCGTACCCCGCCTTCATGAAGGCTTCTTTTGCGTTCCCGAAAAACACCGGCACTTCCGGGCGTTCCCCGTTCGGGACCATTGTCGCTACAAAAAAATAGAATGGTTTCCTGTTCCACACCTGTGGCTTCCAGCATTTGCCATAATCTTCCCATTTGTTCGTCCAGAGCCGTTAGGGTCCCATAATACAATTGTTCGGCCAGATTGCTTTGGAGATAATAGGCTCGATGTACACTATCGCTAACAACGGGTAAATGAGGCGTATGGAACCAAAGGGTGGTAAAGAACGGTTTATTTTCCTCTTGGGCATTTTCAATAAACGGAAGTACGCGATCTACAATGATGCTGGAATCATCACCTTTTAGATTCCGGGTCTCCCTTTGATTTTCCCCAGTCCAATAAGCCGTACCATAGGCTTGGGTGGAATCCGGATGTTTGACGGCTTTCCAACCATAGCGTTTGCTTTCCCCGGCCTCATAGGTTAGGGGAAGGACCATGGGATCAAAGGTAGGCACCTTGGATTCCGTACAAAAGTAGTTATCATAGCCATGTTGGGTAGGAATACTATAATCGGAATGGAACTTTTCCTGACCGCCCCGATTGGCATCGAGAACGGATTGGGTCAAGGTACCGAGATGCCATTTACCAAAGTGTCCTGTGGTATAGCCTGCTTTTTTGAGCAGTTCGGGAAGGGTGATTTCCTCGTCCTTTAGATGCCCGGAATTCGCAGTGGGAATATGCATCCGCAACGAATTTCTTCCCGTAAGCACACTGGCCCGGGTGGGGGAGCAGACCGCAGAAGCGGAGTAAAATCGGTCCAAAATTATCCCCTGCGAGGCCAGGGAATCCAACCAAGGGGTCTTTACTACAGTGTTCCCATTAAATCCTACATCATACCAGCCCAAGTCATCGGTCATGACCAGGATGATATTAGGTCTTTTAGGAGGTGCGGTACAGGAGGAAATGCCCAAGGTGAGAACGAATATCAATTGTACTAGTATTTTCATCTTTCTCATTTTAAAAGCCAAATCCAAAAGATTTGTTGGACTTAGCAAACATGCTAAAGTCATTGCATTCAGCACTTACCACCTTATTTGCTTTGAGTATTATTATGTGCTGGCTTTTTCATTCCAAAAGTCAACTATACTTTCGGTTACGACATTCTTATTATTGAAAAACTGGTTAATATCTCTAGATTCTCGTTTGTCAAAATAATAGAATTCAATAGTGTCCACTTTTATATTTCCTTTTATTACTTTCATTATGTGAGAATCATTATTCGGTGATAAACCAATAAATGTTATTTTCCCTTCTACAGACTTAAGTTTATTAACAGAATAATCAATTGAAAATTCTAAATCAGGTTCTTGTGTCTTTAGGATAATAGCTTCATAAAGTTTTTTTACAATATCATTATCTGAATTTCTCCATTCTTCAATTTGACTACTAATTTCTGGGTTTTCTTGCATTCCTTTTGCAAATTTATCTATTGCCGAATTTGCTAATTCAGGTTGATTTGCTGCAAAAAGTTTAAACGCTCCTGAACTTCCAGTTATTGCATTGGAAAATGTATGCTCAAATCCCTTAACTACTGGTGTTTGTTCAGCAGGCTTATCAGATAATCGATTTCTAAAACTATTAGAATCATAAACTGGGTCAAGTACGTGGAATGCTCCGTGTAGATATAATACATTTCTACCGGTTGCTAACTCAACATTCCTATCATAATTTGTTGTAAAAACATTATCAAAAGAACTGATGTAGTTAACAACTTTGGCAGGGAACTTTAAATAGAGCTTATTAATTTCTCCTTTGTTAAATATAGAGTCCAAAAAAAGTCTCCGCAAAAACTCTTGAAAATAATATCGTTCTGGATTTGTGATTTTATTTTTCCGACAATGTAATTCATTTAGTAGAAAATAATATTCAAAACCTATATCCGAAATAGAGACATTTTTTGAGTAGTTTCTTTTGAAACTTTCTAATTCTTCTTTCTCATCATTTAATACAGCTAATTGGTCATAATGTCCATTTAAAAAATTTGGAACCTCTGAATGTAGAATATAAATCCAAGTTTCAATTTCTTTTGTATAAACTTCGGATGAAAAATCGCCAGTTTTTAAGTAGAGTAAAGCTCTTTCAATTATGCTTCTGTTTGTATATTCAAATCCACCGAACTGAATGTCTATTCCATTTCCTATTATTATGCTATTCATTCAGTAATTTTTCCTTTGCAACGACAGGGCTATAAACAATACTATAAAATTCCTACAATTTTTCCATAAAATCAAGTATACCCATCTAAAAACTGGATGTACTTGTTTACACTTGCCCGCCTCGGGTGGGAACGAAAACAAGGATTTACAAACGACTATAAACGGAAATCGGGATACGTTTTGATAGTACAGGCTATTCCATGGAAACGGTGATGGGCCAGCCCTCAAACTGATCAGCGTCCGCTTGGGTTACGTCCACATAACGGGGCCAGCATTCAAAGGTGGCGGTTCGGTCCGTCTTATTGAAACGGATCAGGCCATAGCCTCCTCCTCTGGAGGAACTTTCCGGGTTTACATAGGCCATCATCCGTATCTTGTTGTGAAACCCATCTAGATAGTCCCCGGTCCAGGGGAGGGAAGTATCCGGGTTGGGGTGGGCTCCGGGCTTTTCGTCCTCCGGCCACCACCAGCGGCTATAGTAGTCATTAACAATGGCAGGGACTACAAAGGCCCAGGGGCCGTCCCCAAATTCGTCGATCCCCTGTTGGATTACCGTGGCCAAATGCTGGTCACCCGCAATATGAACCGCCCCGGCTTTTTTGATCAATCGTAAAGCCTTGTTACGTCCCGTTTGCGGCCAGCCGTTACTATCCAGATCGGCATGGAGGCGATTGTCCAGGGAGCCATGGATATGCGCACCACCGCAGAAACCGGTCTGAGAAAGTACCACTTTTAAGGTCTCCGGGTTTTGGTCGCCCCATTCGTCCAGAAATTTTAGCTGGCGATCGCCCAAAAGGGTAAGTCCTGGAAGGTCTATGGAGGCTGGATCATAGTCCGGGTTGCGGATGTGATCGGGCCGTGGGCCTTGTTGCGGGATTTTCCCCTCGGGCCCCGACTTAAACTTGCGGTCCTCGATAATGGCAAAATCTACGCCTCCCAGTATCAAATGGGTATAGTATACCCCGATTCCCTGTTCTATGGGCGTGGCATCATAAGGGTCCGGTAAATGGGCCGTTTGGCAGCGTTCCACCATTTTTACATATTCTGGGTGGTAGGTGTAGCCGCCATCCGGGCCTCCGGGGGAGGTGGAGACCTTACCATTTTCGCCCCAAAGATTGCCTTGGCCAATATCGTGATCATCTGGAATGGCAACACAGGGCCGGTTTCGAAAGGTTTCCTTAAACTGTAGGCCGAATTTTAACCACGCCGCCGTATGTTCTGTATGATCATAGGACTGGTCCCCCGCAAAGAAGATAATATCGGGATCCTGGTGGTTGATGTTTCGTACGTAATTCTCGCGCATACCCCGGTCCTTATTGGAGTTACAGGAAAGGGCGGCAATACTGATCTCCGTTTTGTCCGTTGGATTCTTACGGACCAGCCCTTCAAAAAAGGCTTTTTCCCCATGACGAATCCGATATTTGATGTCCCGGGTGTCGTCCCAATCGGCTACGCGAAACAAAGCGGACCAACCGATATCGTTTAGCTGTTGTTTCTGGATTTCTGTCCATTTTCCATTTTTGGCTATTTCCAAGCGTACCTCGCGGGTCTCCTCAGGATATAAAGGGTATAGCTGGGCCGATAATTTTAGAACCTTGTTGTGCACGGTATAGATGCCAAAAGCGACCACACTATCCCGGCCCACCTTTAAATCGATGATGGGATTATCCCCCCGATTCCACCAATCATTAATGGCCAGGGTGTCCACATCGGAAAAGGGTGCCTCCACGGGCGGAATTTGTTCTTTGGGTTTTTCGGCACAGGAAAACAACAGGCAGGCTAGGGTTAAGGTAACGAATAATTTGTTCATCATGAGATTCATTTCTTTTTAAACATGTTTTGGGTATATTCCAGTAGTTCGATTCCACCAGGATTCCCATGTCCTGGAATCACGGTTTGTACCTTGGGATAGGCCTTTTTTACTTTTTCCATCGTAGCACTCCATTCCGCGATATTGGCATCCTCAAGGTTTCCCTTGCCTGCGCCCATGGACTTTACAGCACAGCCCCCAAATAGGAGCGCCTCACTGGGAACATAACTTATGATGTTATCTCGCGTGTGGGCTTCACCAAAAAATCGGTTTATTACGATTTGGTTACCCACCTTAAGCTCCATCGTATTCTCAAAACCTACTTTTGGGACCGTACGGCCCTCTTGCTTCGCCAAAACCAAGGTTTGTTGGTTCGCATAAGAAGGAATATCCAAATCGTGGAAAGACGCCAGCCCTCCGACACAATCATTGTGAAAATGGTTGATGACCACAGCGGTTACCTGATGCTTCTTTGTTTCCGTAATCCATTGGATGAGCTCCCGGGAAACGGCATCATCAACAGGGGTGTCAAAAACAACGGCTTCGCCAGAATACATATAAATTGCACCATTGCACGCTACTCGGCCATATTCAGGTACGTTCAGATACGAAATATGGACAAAGCTATGTTCCGTTAAGGGAATTATCTTTAAATTTTCCGAACTGTAAGCAGCGGTTGTTTTTTGTGACCTACCATGGACAAATACCAAGACGACAACCAAAAGTGCATAAAAGGATTTCCGGTACATGAAAAGAATAATTTATGTGCTATAAATATAGATCTTTACCCTTCAATTCGAATGCTATGAAACTTGAAAAACTCATCTTTATTTACAATGCCGATTCCGGATTACGTAACCAATTGATAGACGGGGCGCACAAGATATTAAGTCCGGCTACCTACGAATGCAACCTCTGCGATATTACCTATGGGGCCTTTACCGAAAATAAGATTTGGAAGGAATTTAGAAAACAATCCGATTTGGACCTTGAGTTTTTGCATCGGGACGAGTTTGCCAAGGCATATCGGTCAAAGTTTGGTTATAAGTTTACTTTTCCCATTGTCTTGGCTTTGGTAGATGAAAACCTGGAGGTTTTTATAAAGACAGAGGAATTGAACACGTTGGAAGATGCAGGGGTGTTGATTGGGTTGATAACGGAAAGGAGAAAATAGTTGTCAGTTGCTAGTTGTCAGTTGGCGGTAGTTGTTATTTTGCAAATGGTTACCTTAACTATCAACCATCCTACTTCACCTGCTCCCTAAATTCCTCGTTTATAGCATTAATATAGGCCAAAACAGCTTCCCGCCCTGTTCCTTTGGTAGACGAAGTGATAAAATGGGTAGGTACTTCTTCCCAAACGCCCTCCAATAGCTTTTGTAGATAGGCATCGGCTCGAGACTCTTGGTCCTGTGGTTTCAATTTGTCCGCTTTGGTAAAAATGATGGCAAAGGGGATGGCATGTTCCCCCATCCATTGCATAAATTCCAAATCTATCTTTTGGGGGTCATGGCGAATATCGATCAATATAAAGGCACAGACTAATTGTTTGCGCTTAAGAAAGTAGTCCGTAATGTATTTCTGGAAGGTCTTCTTTTCCTTTTTGGATACACGGGCATAACCATAACCGGGAAGATCTACTAAAAACCAATTGTCATTGATTTTAAAGTGATTGATCAGTTGGGTCTTGCCGGGCCGTCCGGATGTCTTGGCCAAGCTTTTTCGTTGTACCAACATATTGATCAAGGACGACTTGCCTACATTGGACCGTCCGATAAAAGCATATTCCGGCAAGGGTTCATTGGGACATTGGGCCACCTTGGAGTTGCTCATCACAAAATGGGCCGATTTTATTTTCATCGGGTAAAACTTTTAGAAATCGCGTTTTTCCAGCCAGGCGTCGAGAATCTTGTTGAATTCCTCCGGATGTTCCATCATCGGGGCGTGACCGCATTGTTTGATCCAGAATAGCTCGGAATCCGGTAAAAGCTCATGGAATTCCTCGGCTACGTTTGGTGGTGTAACGTTGTCGTCCTCTCCCCATATGATACAGGTAGGGGTATGCATTTTTGGAAGATCTTTTGCCATATTGTGGCGTATGGCACTTTTGGCAATGGCCAAGGTCTTTATAATCTTATTTCGGTTATTGACCGTGGCAAAGACCTCGTCAACAATCTCCTTGGTAGCTACTTCCGGGTCATAAAACACGTTCTGGGCCTTCTTCTTAATGAATTCATAGTCTCCCCGCCTGGGATAACCATCGCCCATGGCACTTTCATAAAGTCCGGAACTTCCGGTAATCACCAATCCTTTTATCCTTTCCGGATACAATTTAGTATATAAGAGGCCTATATGGCCGCCCAATGAATTCCCGAGCAGAATTACATCCTTTAGTCCCTTAAATTCGATAAATCCTTCTAAGAATTTAGCAAACTGCTTTACATTGGTCTTTAGAAGCGGCATATCATAAATAGGTAGTTCGGGAACCAAAACCTTATATCCTTTTTTGGGAAAATGGTCGGTAACACCATGGAAATTGCTCAACCCTCCCATAAGACCGTGTAATATAATAATAGGGGCACCTTCCCCTACTTCGATATACCGGTATTTTCCTTCTGTTGTAAGCTTTTCTTCCATTCAGGATACTTCAGGTGCTTGCTGGCAAATATAGACATTTCCCTACAATAGCTATGAATATGTATGTATGCCGACGATTTTTAAGTTCCAACTTAAATTTTCTAGCACCATTGCCTATTTCCTACCAAATATAAAAAATGGGGAAGCACTTTTTTAGTAAAAAAGGAATTTTAAAAAGAGCGAATAACAATGTGCCCTACAACGATTACTCTACAAAGAAGTACTTGGAAATGAATATCCGTTTCCCCCTTTCACAAACCCTTGATCCATATTTTCTTATTCTTCCCAGAAGTCGGGTATGGCTTCGGTTCCCAATGCCGTACAATCCCCACATACCCTGGGCTGCACAAACCATCTCCCTTGTCCCGGAGAAGGATTTTGGTTGAAATTACTGAAACTTATAGTGTTTGCCCTGATTAATCGAAGAAGTTCTTCGGATTCAGGGGCAGAAGTAGATCCAGGAGGGCAGTCATCAACAAAAGGAGGAAGGTCTTCACCAGGAAAAAAATCCGAATAATTAAAAAAGAGTCTTTTTTCCGAAACGGACGAAACCTCAAAAATACCTACTACCCGATCATTTCCACTGTCCTGAGGGAAGATGTTTCCTACAATAAAGCCCGGTTGGCTATCTGAAAATAGACTTTCCACACCTGAAAAATCCTGAAGTTTTTCGTAAAACTCAAAAGCTTCCCTTGACAAAACAAACTGTTTTACCAGTACGCTATACCGATGCGAAATAATATAGTCGTCCCGATTGATAAATCGGATATTAAAATCGGTTACCCTATCTTCCCCAACCCCAGAAGTATTGGTTAAAATAATGGTATTTGATTCTTCCGATGCAAAGCAGATTCTCTGTCCTTGCCTAGAACGAACATCTACGATAAGGGGATTCTCGTTGATTATGGCAAACCCAAAAGGTACCCATCTAGGAGCTATAATTTTATAGGTTTCCTCATATTCATATTTATAATAGATTGAATTCCCAGTAGGGTCAAAACTGTTAACAAAGATACCCATACCATCCAAACCGCTTTCGGTGGTGGTCCTTTCCGCATAAACATCTGCTATTTCCGTGGTTTGGGGAGGTAACACAGCAGGGCTTGAGGCATATTCACGGCCGCTGGCGGTTGTAATCAATAAACGATAGGACCTGTTGGGTTCGGCACCGAACATAACGTCTGAAACATAAGTGCCCGTTTCCGTTTCCGTAAATGAAAATTGTTGTTGGCTATCATCCACAATACGGACCGTTGCGTTGGATTCTAAGTCTGGCTCTTCGTCTCCCTGGGTAGATCTGCTTAAAAAAACCTCATGGTTTTTTAGTTCATTGGTAATCGTGGCATCTACTACCAATAGACTGTCCGAAAAAGGTATATCCGGTGAGAAAGGTTCCGTGCATCCCCCAAAAATAATGTATACCCAAAAAAAGGTAAAAATCATTTTGCCATATTTTGAGGGTCCCCTGTTCATTACTACGGTGCGATTCAAAATTTAAAGCTATGGGTTAAGATGGGCTAGAGAATTACTAAAACAGAACTCATACGTAATTTCGGCAATCTGTACTCGACATTCCCTGAAAATGCCTTATTACTATCTAAAATGTTGCTCTCGGATATATTGTTATGAGTAAAATATCCGATTTTATGATTTTCTCCAAGTTTAGCTCTAACCAAACTGGTTCATTAAGGGGCTTTATTTGTTGTATTCTAAATATTTGAACTAAGAGGCGTCATTTTAGTTGATTATTCTACAAGTATGTACTCTGAAATTGACACAGGTTTTCCCTCTTGGGTGAACCCCTCGAGCGATATTTCATATTCACCCGTATTGTCAGAGGTATAGAAAATTAAGGTAGTCTCTTCTTTTTTCAATTCCAAATTAGGTTTCCAGAACAATTGGTGCCTATAATCGGGCAATCGTTTTGTTTCCGATTGGTCCGCATAATCCTGAAAGTAATACTGTTTTAAGGAAATGGGGCTTGCTATTTTTACTTGCTGCACATGATTTAGGTTTGTTTTGGATAAAAAATCATTTTCCTTGGTGCTGATGGACACAATACCCTTATAAAGTTGCGGACCTATATAATATTCGTGTCGGGAAATACCAATTCGTTCAATTCCGTTAACATCGTAGGCCACCAGGCTAGAAAGATCTTCCAATGGCAGGCCATCCACTAAGACCAATGGGGTATCATCGGAGCCAAGAAGATAGTTTTCATCGCTCCTTACCAAAAACTTGAACTTACCTTTGACCTTCCTGAGCAGTACGCCATTGATTATTTCAACTACGGTTTCCTTTAATGTTGGAAAGCGCGTATAATCATCCAAAATATAGGTCTCCTCCAGTGCATGGTAAACGGGTAATTTTAGGTTGATACGCACCGTACTGTCCGCCTTTTGTTCAAAATAGGCGTTTTCAACCTGATTGTGAATGCTGTGCTCAAGAATCAAAGGATTTAGATTTTGGGAAATGGAAAATTCCTTGAAATCGAGTTCGTCATAGTTGGGCCGGGGAACGGTGTCTAGCAGTATGAGCCATTGCTCTTTGTCATTTCCCAAGACCTGTAAGGCAGTAAGATCGCTTCTGTCAATTTGGTTAAGATTGGAATGAAAAACACCTTTCCCGTTTGTATTTACGATCTGTACGACAGGATGGTCCCCAAAAAAAGAAAGACTCAATTTTCCATGGGTCATAGGAGTGTTGTCAACTTTGGAAACTACTCGGCCCGATAAGAGTTCACCACGTAATTCTGGCAAATAAATCCGATTATTTAGTGCCATACCATGCGATTTTTTACTGGTATCGGCATTAAGGGAGAATTGGGCCGCCGTGATTTTGGCACTAGGTATTTCAGCGTACGTTTTACGTACGGAAAGCGAGTAATCTCCATGATCAGGAGCCGTTCCAGTACTAATTCTTAAGGATACTCTTTCCCGTTTCCCATATTTCTCCTTGTCCGATTCGATTTTTAAAAAAGTAGATTTCAGTTGTGCTTTGGATGAATCCGAAGTGTTGGGTCCATTTGGGCTTTGGTCAAGTCTACTGATCTCCATTGGGGAGGATTTGGTTTTGGGAAGTTCTTGATACGGATTTATGATATTAATATCGGCGGTGAAAAAATCCTGATGGTCGGCATTGAACATCCATTGAGTATAGCCGATCAATTTATAATTCCCTGTAGGGACAGTAGTAGGGATAAAGAAATCTCCCTGCCCCATGCCAGAGGTAAGCGGTATCTTATGCCTAAAAACCAAGTTTTTGTCCTCGCCCACCAATTCTACATAACCCATTTTACTAATAGGGCTGGGGGTTAAGTCGTTTTCCTTTAGGCAGTACAATTTATAATACAAATACTCGCCTACCAGCAATAAAGGGTCATTGTAATGGATAAAAACAGTCTCGCCGGGAATACTTTTAAAGCCTTCGATTTCCTCTTTGGAACTTATTTGGTATTGCCCATGGTTAAAATTTGGCGCCAAAAATAATAGCGCACAAAGGGGAAATAGTTTTTGTGTGACCGTTTTTGTATTCATTCTTTCCAAAAATCAGGTATAACATTACTCCCTAATAATGTGCAATCACCACATATTCTAGGGACAACAATATATGCTTCCAAGGCTCCTAATTCGTTACGAACCTCGTTCGTATAGCTTACCCTGTTCGATTTGACCAAATCATATAATGTCGGAGTAAACCCGCTCGGAAAAGTAACCTGACCGCACTCATTAACAAAGGGAGGCAGATCCTCATCCGGGAAAAAATCGGAATAATTGAAAAAGACCCTTTTTTCGGAAACGGATGATACCTCAAAAATACCTACGACTTCGTCCTCCCCGTTGTCCTGGGGAGAAATGTTTCCTACAATGAAACCGGGTTGACTATCCGAAAATAAGCTTTCGACACCGGAAAAATCCTGCAGCTTCTCATAAAATTCAAAAACCTCACGGGATAGAACAAACTGCTTTACCAGTAGGCTATACCGGTGCGATATTATAAAATTGTCCCTATTGATAAATCGTACATTGAAATCTGTAACCCGATCTTCTCCAACCCCAGAAGTATTCGTAATAACAAGGGTATTTGATTTTTCCGTGGCAAAACAGGTTCGTTCCTCGTTGTCCGGATCTCTTCCTACCACAAGCACCGATTGACTTTCTTCAGAACCGGCCACCAGTTGGCTAGGACTCCATTTTGGTGCGATGATCTTGTAGGTTTCTTCATACTCATATTTATAATAGATCGAATTCCCTGTAGGGTCAAAACTATTGACAAAGATGCCCATACCATCCAGACCACTATCGGTTGTAGTCCTATCTGCATAAACATCAGTTATTTCCGCGGTTTGGGGAGGTAACACAGTAGGGCTGGAGGCATATTCTCGGCCACTGGCCGTTGAAATCAACAAGCGGTAGAATCGGTCAGGTTCGGCTTCGAACATAACGTCTGAAACGTAGGTGCCCGGTTCCGTTTCCGTAAATGGAAATTGTCGTTGGCTATCATCCACAATACGGACCGTGGCATTGGATTCTACCTGTGACTCCTCATTTCCCTGAGTGGATCTGCTCAAAAAAATCTCATGAGTTTTTAATTCATTGGTAATCGTGGCATCTACGACTAGAAGACTATCCGAAAAAGGTATATCCGGTGAGAAAGGTTCGGTACAGCCCTCCAAAATGATATATGCCCAAAGCAAGGTAAAAATCATCTGGCTATATTTTAGGAGCTCCCCGTTCATAGATGTAGTACGTTTAAAATTTAAAGTTATACGTTATGGTAGGCACCGGAATAGCAAAAATGGAGCTTTTAAAAGCCTGTAACGACCCATCCTCGGTGACAAAAAAGACTGAAAATGGATTGTTTCTACCCAGTACGTTATACACCGATATATTCCAAAAGCTATGGGCGAATTTTTTGATCTTATGGTTCCCTTCCACATTAAAACTTAGGTCCAGTCTATAAAAGTCTGGAATCCGAAACTTATTTCTATCACTGAACAATGCATATTCCGCACCATCCAGAAAGTATGAACCTATTGGAAAGGTAACCGGCCTTCCCGTTTGGTATACAAAATTTGCTGAAAAGCTGAAGCGTTTGGTCAGCTTGTAATTGGTTACCAGACTAATATCATGGGGTTTGTCAAAATTAGCGGGAAAGTACTCTCCATTGTTGATTCGTTCTTCGGGAAATTCGCTATCCAACTTTATAAAGGAACGGGAATAGGTATACCCCAACCATCCATTTAAACGGCCCTCCTTTTTCTTCAATAGAAATTCAACACCATAGGCTTTTCCCTCACCCTGTAATACTTCGGTCTCAATGGATTCATTAAGCAATAATTGCGCCCCTACCTTATAATCAAGAATATTTTTTGATCTTTTGTAATAACCCTCCAAGCTCAATTCATACCGGTTATCATCAAAGTTTTTGAACAAACCCAACGAAACTTGATTGGCCCTTTGCGGCTCAATATTAATGTCCGACAACTTCCACGTATCCGTGGGCGATACCGTAGTGTTACTGGATAAGGTATGTATGTATTGAAGCGTGTTGTTGTAGCTGGCCTTAACGGAAAAATCCGGGGTTAAAAAGTAACGACCGGACACCCTGCCTTCCGGACCGCCATAGGTTTTGATGACTTCATTGTTTCCAAATTCCTGAACTTCTACCAGGGTTCCCTCGCTTTTAGGTAATCCGGCCTCATAAATCCTTTGGGACGATGCTCCAAGTGCAGCATAGAAAGAATAGCGTAGGCCTATATCAAACGACAATTTTGGACTTACCGTAAAATTGTCCGAAATGAACAAGGCGGATTCCAATCCTTTTTCCCTTTGCAAACTAAGGGGTTCAATAATAGACTGGCTACCAACAGGGTCGATATCCCCAGGGTCTACAAGGTATAACTTGCTTGACAGGCCATAGCTGACCTTATGTGATTTTCCTGCAAGTTTTAGCAGGTTCAATTTGAGTTCTGTCTCGTTGATCCGATAGCCCAAATCGAAATCCCTATCGGAATTATTCTCAAAATCAATACCGAAACCATACTCGCTATTGGAAAGCGATACATTGGCGGAGTTTTTTTCATTGATTTGATGGTTCCATTTTAAGGATATCAATCGATTGCTATAGCTGAATATGGAATCCGATGTAATACTAAAGGCATCCCTACTAAAGTAAGCGGTGGCCGAAATGTTGTTCCTTTCATTGATACGGTCGTTATATTTTGCGATGACATCATAAAATGATGCCTGGCTGTTTCTTAGCGATTCGTCATCCAAAGATCTCAATATCCAGTTGGAGTAGGTGGTTCTCCCCCCGACCAGAATACCGGATTTATCCTTTACAATAGGCACCTCTAGGACAAGATTACTGGTAACCGGCCCCAAGGAGGCTTCTCCGGAAAACTTTTTGGTGTTGGCGTCTTTGGTGGTAATATCAAAGACAGAGGACAGGCGCCCTCCATATTCCGCAGGGATACTTCCCTTATAAATGGTAACCGCACCCGTGGTAAAGGGATTCAAGGCGGAAAAAATACCAAAGAAATGAGCTGGATTATAAAGAACGGCATTATCCAAAAGAATTAGATTTTGATCCGTGCCTCCTCCTCGTACATTATATCCTGCGGCACCTTCCCCGGCATTGGTAATCCCGGGCAACGTTATGGCCGTTTTAAGAATATCCCGTTCCCCGAGCACTAGGGGAATACTTTTTATTTCGGCGATATCGATTTCGACCACTCCTGTAACTACCTTTTCTACATTTCTCAACCGATTGCTTTCTACGACTACCTCATCCAACTGCTCTGCACTTTCACCGGGGTTAAAGTCCAATTGGCCATTGTTGTACATAATAATCCTTTTTTCCAAGGTTTCTATACCAATACCTTTGGTTTGGAGCAGGTTTACCCCGGCGGGAAGCTCTATTTTATAAAACCCATTGGCGTCCGTGCTTACTCCCTTGGAGCCCCCTTTTACCACGATGGCCAAGTTTTGAATAGGCTTACCAGTGGTTTTGTCCCGAACACGGCCGGATAGGGTAAACGTTTGGCGGCCAATGTTTTTCCGCTCCCTTCCAATGCGTACGGTTTCTATATCCGGCCCCGTATCTTGTTTTTCTTCCAGGTAAAAGTAGGAGGGAGCCTCGGATAATTCTGTTGTGTCTTCTTGCGTTGAGGTTGTCCCTTCATGAAAACTAGGGTGCAGCTCATCCCGTATTATAGTATTGCGGGTCAATATGATATTGCTATCGTCCAGAACAAAAAAATTGATAATGGTTTCCTTAAATACATCTTGAAGGACGGTGGTCACCGAAGAGTTTTGATAGGACCCAGAAATTAAATCGTTGCCCAACCATTCTTCTACAAAGAATAAATGATATCCCGAAACTTCCTCTAGCTTTTCCAAAACCTCCATTCTGGAAGCATCAGTAAAAACAAGGTCTATTTTTGTGGTATCGGTCTGCGCCGCTAACCATTGAAAAGATAGCAATGCAAATAAGGAAAAGAATAAAAACTTCATTCGTCCATGGCTTTATCCTTTTCTTTATTCGATAGGGAGTCTATAAATAGGAATGTGGATTTCAACTGATTTTCAAAACTTAAACCCGAAGGTTGATTTTTTATAAAACTGTTTAGCTGTACCGTGTTTTGTGGAAATAGCGCTTTTACATCATCTATCTTTTTAAGGCGATGGTATGCCGTATTATAATGAACCACAAATTCAGGATCCAATGCTTCGAATTCATAAAAAATCAAATTTGCACCCAATTGCTCTGTCAATAACCTTCGATACCTCTTTAATAAAGTAAATAAAGGTTTTTCCAAGACCACTTCGTAAAAACCGGAATCAATTGCGTCATTATTAATTTCGGAACCGTCAATTCTTATAAATGTATAATCGGCAATGGTAAAATTGCTGATCTTTTCTTTATAGAGCTGTAACACTTTCCCCCCAAACTCGTTTGCAACTTGCAGTAAAAGCTCATCCTCATAGATATTATACTTCAGGTTTAGCGAATAATAAGGTAGATTATCAATGACCACATGGCCCCGTGAAAAATATGGGGAAGGAAAAAACTTGGATTTTTTGCTTTTTGACCTATGCTTTTCCACATAAACGGCGCCATAATGCATTTCCAAATTTTCAATGCCGATAAGAGAATCGAACCAATTGTAGTGGGAGCTTAAATCCTTTTCGGCCTGTGCAGGACTGGTAAAAGGTAGCAGTATGAGAATGGCTGGAATAATAATCATCCGAAAACCACCATTTTTTAACAATGTACTATAAAAGAAATCATGATTGGGATGAAGGAAGCACATGCTTTATAAAAATAGAAATCGTAAAGCTCGGATTGCCCATGCTTATTATTTTAAATATAGACTATTTATTCATAAACACATCATAAAAAGTGTAGCTTAACAAAAACAGCGGTCGGCTGCTTCAAAATCCACTAGAAGTTGGAATAAAACTTCCAAATACAGCTTTCTCTGATAAAATACGCTTCCACTTTTTAAACCGTGCCGCGACGGCCTATTCCCCTTTTTTACAATGAATTGCTTTTAAAGAGCCTCATTTTGCTCCAAAAAACATCGATTTTATTAACAAAGTGGTTTTTTGTGGTAAATTGTGGTAATAATTTCTATATATTTGAGTTATTAAAAAGTAGAACCGGCCATACTTTGGATATTTATTTTTTTGGAACATATGATTGCAAGGCAGACGCCAAGGGTAGGGTAAAGCTCCCAGTTACCCTTTTGAGCCAGATGACACCCATACGCAACGAGGGCTTTGTTATTAAGCGTTCCATGTACGATAACTGTTTGGAATTATATCCTATGGGAGAATGGAATACGGTCATGAAGGAATTGAATACCAAGAGCAGGTACGAACCGGAAAATTTGGAGTTCATACGAAAGTATACGGCCGGACTAAGGCCGGTGGAGATAGATAGTGCCGGAAGGTTATTGATACCTAAAAATCTGATTACCACCGTGGGGATTACGAAAGAGGTGGTACTCGCCTCCATAAACAAGAACTTGGAAATATGGGACAAGGCGTTGTACGAGGAATCCATAAAGGCGCCTTCAGAGGAGAATGCAAAGTTGGCCAGAAAGGTCATGGGCAATGAAAAGCCCAAGGACGATGTATCATAATCCGGTTCTGTTAAAGGAGTCCGTAGATGGACTCCGTATTAAAAAAGATGGGGTATATGTGGATGTAACCTTTGGTGGCGGAGGGCATTCCAAGGAAATATTGGGAAGATTGGGAGATGAGGGAAAGCTGTTTGCATTTGATCAGGATGAGGATGCTTTGGAGAATAGGATCGATGACGAAAGATTTGTTCTGATCAATGAGAATTTTCGGTATATCAAACAGTTTTTAAAGTTCTATGGCATTCGGAAAGTAGATGGAATTCTTGGGGATTTTGGGGTTTCCTCACATCAATTTGATCAGGCCGAGCGCGGGTTTTCAACGCGCTTCGATTCGGATTTGGATATGCGGATGAGCACGCGCAACCGGCTTACGGCCCATGATGTGGTGAATACTTACGATTCGTCGGAATTGCAAAGGATATTGTTTCAATATGGCGATTTGAGAAATGCCAAAGCCTTGGCGAGTACTTTGATCGAGTACCGGCGCATGGAACCGATCAATACCACGGCACAATTAAAAAATGCCTTGCAAGGATTCCTGCCCAAACATAAGGAGCATAAGATTCTGGCACAGATTTATCAAGCCATTCGCATTGAAGTGAACCAAGAAATTGAGGCGATCAAGGAATTTTTGATGCAAACTCCGGAAATAATGGATAAAGGGGGAAGGTTGAGTATTATTAGTTACCATTCCCTGGAAGATCGTCTGGTAAAACGGTTTATTCGTGCCGGGCTGTTTGAAGGAGATCCTGAAAAGGATTTTTATGGCAATACAAGTGAGCCGTTTAAAAAAGTAGGAGGACTGGTAGTTCCATCCAAAGAAGAAATTAGAATGAATAATAGGGCACGGAGTGCCAAATTACGAATAGCGGAAAGAATTTGATTCATAGAAAAGAATTTATTGAACACTGATGAAAAAAGGAATACTGGACATATTAAAAGGGAAATTTTTAGTAAGTGGTGACGCGCCAAAGAATTGGCTATTCATCATTTTTGCCTCCTTCCTAGCTACGGTAATGATCGGAAGCTCCCATAGTGCCGATAAAAAGGTGCATCAGATTGCCGCATTGAACGAAGAAGTAAAGGAATTACGAAGCGAGTTTGTGGATGTTCGGTCCGATGTACAACGCCTAAAATTGGAATCTACGGTAATGAACATCGTAGAGGAGAAAGAGCTTTATCCATCAGAAGTCCCACCAAAAAAAATAAAGGTAACCTCCCTTAAAGAAGACTAGTGGCCGTAACCGATAAGACCATACTTAAACGACTATATTTTGTAACAGGATTTCTTTTTCTGTTTGCAGGCGCTGTATTGTTCAAATTGGTGAACATACAGATGGTGCAAGGCGAAAAGTATAGGAAGTTGGCCCATAAACGCACGGAAAAACTATTTACCATTGAGCCTAATAGAGGCAACCTCTATTCGGACGATGGGAGTTTGTTGGCCACCTCGGTATCCAAATACACCATTCGCTTTGATGCCCTTACCGTAAAAGATGCGGATTTCAAGGAAAATGTAAAACCCTTGTCCGATGCCCTTGCTCAATTATTGGGTGAGACATCTTCCCACTATCAACAACTTTTAAGAAAGGCAAAGGCCAACAAGAACAGATATGCCTTAATAGCTCGGAATTTGGATTATTCCGAGTACATGGCCGTAAAAGATTTTCCATTGTTTCGGAAGGGACCTTACAAAGGGGGATTGATTATAGAGCAGAAAATAGTGCGTGAACACCCCTTGGGAAAAATTGCCGAGCGTAGTGTGGGCTATGAGCGTGTGGATGAAAACGGGTATTATACCCGTGTAGGATTGGAAGGAGCCTTCGGGCAATACCTCCGCGGGGTGGAAGGGAAACGCCTTAAGCAGAAAATAGCAAAAGGACAATGGAAGCCTATCGGCTTTGATAACATCGTAGAACCCAAGGATGGTTATGATGTGGTGTCTACCATTGATATCAATATACAGGATATTGCCCATCATGCCCTTTTGGGCCAATTGGAAAAATATAAGGCCGATCATGGCTGTGTCATTGTTATGGAAACGGCGACGGGAGAAGTTAAGGCTATTTCCAATTTAGGGAGAACGGAGGCCGGAAAATACTATGAGCGCCTAAACTATGCCATTGGAGAGTCCCATGAACCAGGTTCAACCTTCAAATTAATGAATTTGGTTGCGGGACTTGAGGATAAAGTCATCGATACCAGTGACGTTTATGACACCGAAAGAGGATATTGGCGCATTTATAGACATAGGATCAAAGATTCCAAAAGGGGAGGGTATGGCAAAATTTCCTTGGCCAAGGCATTTGAGGTCTCCTCCAATACGGCCTTTGCCAAAATGGTTCACGAAAGTTATAAGGAAAACCCGGAAAAATATGTGGATCGATTATATAGTATGCAATTAAACCAGGAATTGGGGCTGCCTATAAAGGGCGAGGGCACCCCTGTAATTAGATATCCTGATGAAAAAGGCTGGTCTGGCCTTTCCTTGGCCCAGATGGCCTACGGCTATGAGGTTTCAATGACACCATTGCAAGTGCTGTCCTTTTACAACGCCATTGCCAATGACGGAGAAATGGTAAAGCCACGATTGATAAAAGAAGTAAAGGAGTGGAATACGACCATTCAAAAGTTTGATAAAGAAGTCATAAATCCCGCTATATGTTCCCGGGAAACTGTTGAAAAAGTACAACACCTACTGGCCAATGTAGTGTCAAAAAAACACGGTACAGGCCATAAGTTGTATTCCACCAATTTTTCCATGGCGGGAAAAACGGGTACGGCACAAAAGAATTACGCGTCCAAAGATCCGGATAAGCTTCGCTACATTTCCTCCTTTGCTGGATATTTCCCGGCAGAAAACCCCAAATACTCCTGCATTGTAGTGATACACGAACCAGATAAAAGTGTGGGCTACTATGGAGCCGATGTTTCCGGTCCGGTATTCAAATCCATTGCCCAAAAGGTTTACACTTCCTCTCCATTGATCGATGAGGTGGATATGGAAAAGGTAGAAGATCAAACTTTAGAAAAGTCCTATCAAAAGTACTTCGCGGAAGCGCAAAAAAAGTATAACAAAGTGCCCAATGTAAAAGGTATGTGCGGAATGGACGCCGTGTCCATCTTGGAAAACTTGGGAATAGAAGTAGAGGTCAAAGGGAACGGGAAGGTTAAGAGGCAATCCGTCTCCCAGGGTACAGACCTAAATACAGTGGATAAAATAGTGTTGGAACTTTCATGAAACTACTTAAAGACATATTGTACGGAGTAGGGCTAACGGCAGTTAGTGGAAGTACCCATATTAAAGTCAATGCTATTTGCTTTGATTCCAGGAAAGTAGGTAAAGATGATGTTTTTGTCGCTATTAGGGGTTCAGTCGTGGATGGTCATCGCTTTATTGATAAAGCCTTGGCAGCCGGTGCCCGAGCCATAATCTGTGAGGAGCTTCCCAAGAATATCGTCAATGAGGTGACCTATGTGGAGGTAAAAAATGGGAATAGTGCTTTGGCCATAATGGCGGCCAATTATTTTGACAACCCATCCAAGAACCTGAAACTGGTAGGAATTACGGGTACCAATGGAAAGACTACCGTGAGCAGCCTTTTGTATCAATTGTTCAAAAAGGCCGGTTACAAAGTAGGATTGATTTCTACCATTAAAATTATGGTGGATGATAAGGAGTATCCTACTTCCTTGACCACCCCGGACGCCCTTACGATAAACAAGCATTTGGCCTATATGAACGATGCGGGGGTGGAATTCTGTTTTATGGAGGTCAGTTCACACGGTATCCATCAAAAAAGATCGGAAGGACTGGTCTTTGAGGGAGCCCTGTTTACTAACCTATCCCACGATCATTTGGATTATCACAAGACTTTTGCGGAATATCGGGATACCAAGAAAAAATTGTTTGATGACCTGCCCAAAAAGGCATTCACCCTGACCAATATTGATGATAAAAATGGTCTATACATGTTACAGAACACAAAGGCCAAAAAATATACCTATGCCCTAAAGACCTATGCGAATTACAGGGCCCAGATTTTGGAGAATCAGTTTGATGGGCAATTATTAAAAATTGAGGATAACGAAGTATGGTCCAAGCTTATTGGTGATTTTAACGCGTACAATATGCTCGCCATATATGCTACAGCGGATCTTTTGGGGCTGGAGAAACTGGAAACACTTCGGTTATTGAGCGAATTGGAAAATGTAAATGGGAGATTCCAATATTATAAATCAAAAAAAAATATAACGGCCATTGTTGATTATGCCCATACGCCGGACGCACTTAAAAACGTGCTTGATACTATCAACACGTTGAGGACTGGAAATGAAAACGTCATCACTATTGTGGGGTGTGGTGGCGACAGAGACAAGTCTAAGCGTCCGGTAATGGGCTATATCGCATCGGCCATGAGCAACACCGCTATTTTCACTTCGGACAACCCCCGGTCGGAACCCCCGGAGACAATCATTAAAGAAATGGAAGCAGGGGTGGAACCTCAAAACAAAAAAAAAACCTTGTCCATAGAAAATAGGGAGCAGGCGATTAAAACAGCCTGTAAGTTGGCCGTTAAGGACGATATCATTTTGGTTGCCGGGAAAGGGCATGAAACTTATCAGGAAACCAATGGAAAGCGGATAGACTTTGATGATTTTAAAGTGGTAAAGGATACATTGAACAGTATGGACAAATAAAGTTTAAAAACCCAAAACCTGACCATGTTATATTATTTGTTTGAATATTTGGAAAAAGAATATCAGGTACCCGGTGCCAGTCTTTTCCAATTCCAAACATTTAGGGCGGCCATGGCGGTACTGCTTTCCCTGATCCTGGCCACCACTTATGGGAAGCGCATTATACTTTTTCTTCGGCGCAAACAGATTGGGGAGACCATACGTGACTTAGGTTTGGAGGGGCAGGAGCAAAAGGCCGGAACCCCTACTATGGGCGGATTGATTATTATCATGTCCACTTTGGTTCCTGTGTTGTTATTCGCCGATATCCTAAACATCTATATTATTCTGCTGATAGTCACCATTATTTGGATGGGCATTATCGGTTTTGTGGATGACTATATCAAAATATTCAAAAAGGATAAAAAAGGCCTAAAGGGCAGATTTAAAGTTTTGGGACAGGTAGTCCTGGGCCTTATTGTAGGGGCCACACTCTATTTTCACCCAGAGGTTACCATGAAGGAAAAGGACAATACCCTTATAACACAACAATATGAAGTTATGGAGGTAGAGGGCAAGGAGATAAAATCCATTAAGACCAATATTCCCTTCTTTAAGAATAACGAGCTGGATTATGCCGATTTTGTTTCCTGGATGGGTGATGGCGCGGAAAAGTATGCGTGGTTGCTTTTTATCCCTATAGTAATTTTTATCATAACTGCGGTATCCAATGGTGCCAATCTAACGGATGGTATTGATGGTTTGGCTGCCGGTACTTCGGCTATTATAGTCATGACACTGGGAATTTTTGCATGGGTCTCCGGGAACATCATTTTTTCCGACTATTTGGATATTTTCTACATTCCGAAAGCGGGTGAGCTTTTAATATTTATAACTGCTTTCGTTGGTGCTTTGGTAGGTTTCTTATGGTACAATGCGTACCCGGCACAGGTTTTCATGGGAGATACAGGAAGTTTAACGATTGGAGGGGTCATTGCCGTAATCGCCATCATTGTACGGAAAGAACTGCTTATTCCCATACTCTGTGGAATATTCTTTGCCGAATCCATTTCCGTGATGTTACAGGTCGGTTATTTCAAATACACCAAAAAGAGATTGGGTGAAGGGAAGCGCATTTTTTTGATGGCCCCCCTGCACCATCATTATCAAAAGAAAGGGTACCATGAAAGCAAGATAGTTACCCGTTTTTGGATTATAGGAATATTGTTGGCCATAGTAAGCTTTGTGACATTAAAGGTGCGCTAGCATGGGGCGATTGGTCGTGTTGGGTGGTGGTGAGAGCGGTATCGGTACCGCAATTTTGGGAAAACAGAAAGGATACGGGGTTTTTGTATCCGATTCAGGAAAAATAAAGACAAAATATAGAAACGCTCTTGAACATTTTGGGATTGATTGGGAGGAAGGCGGTCATACCGAGGCAGCTATCCTAAACGCAGATTTGGTCATGAAAAGTCCGGGTATTCCGGATACCGTTTCCTTGGTAGTAAAATTAAGGGGGAAGGGCATCCCGGTAATTTCGGAAATTGAATTTGCTGCACGCTATACGGATGCCAAGATTATTGGTATTACCGGAAGCAACGGAAAGACCACCACCACCATGTTAACCTACCATATTCTTAAGGAAGAAGGGCTTAACGTGGGCATGGCCGGTAACATTGGGGATAGTTTCGCGAGGATGGTAGCCGAACATGATTATGAATATTACGTTTTGGAAATCAGCAGTTTTCAACTGGACGGTATAGTGGATTTTAGACCGGAAATTGCAATGATTACGAATATAACACCGGATCATTTGGACCGCTACGATTATAAGTTTGAAAATTATGTCGCCTCAAAATTCAGGATTACCAAAAACCAAGGTGAGGAAAATCATTTCATCCATGATGCGGACGATGATACGATTATGGATTGGTTAACCGAGCACCCGGTCAAATCCCGATTACTACCCTTTTCAATTCAAAAAGAGTTGGAGGAAGGTGCTTATATAGAGAATAACGAAATACAAATTCGTACACAAAACAATGCAATCGCGATGAAAACGGACACTTTGGCACTGGAAGGAAAGCATAACTTAAAGAACACCATGGCTGCTGCTATGGCCGCAAAACTTATAGGTATCCGAAAGGAGACCATTCGGGAAAGTATAGCCAATTTCCAGGGGGCTCCCCATCGGTTGGAAAAGGTGTTAAAAATACATCATGTGCAATACATCAACGATTCAAAGGCTACCAATGTTAATGCTACTTATTTTGCGCTAGACAGCATGAGTGCTCCTACCGTATGGATCGTAGGGGGCATTGATAAGGGAAACGACTATAAGGCCTTGATGCCCTTAGTGCGTGAAAAAGTAAAGGCTATTGTTTGTCTAGGTCTGGACAATACAAAAATTAAGGATGTTTTTGGCAATGTGGTGGATTTAATGGTGGAGACTTTTGCCATGGAGGAAGCGGTAAAGGTGGCCTATAAAATTGCCGAACGCGGGGATGCGGTTTTGCTGTCTCCCGCCTGTGCCAGTTTTGATCTTTTTAAGAATTATGAGGATAGGGGCGATCAATTTAAGGAAGCTATAAAGAATCTATGACCATGCTACGGGTGTTTAAAAATATCAAAGGAGATAAAGCTATTTGGGCCGTCGTGGCCTTATTGGCCGTATTTTCCTTTCTGCCGGTTTACAGTGCCAGTAGTAACTTGGTCTATGTTGTGGGCAATGGCACCACTACGGGACACTTGATCAAACACGCTTTGCTTTTGTTTTTAGGTTTTGGGATTATTTTCGGGGTGCACCGGATTCCTTCCCATTTTTTTAAAGGGCTATCTATTATAGCTATGCCCATAGTTCTTGTGTTATTGGTTTTTACCCTGGCGCAAGGCGATACTATTGCGGGGGCCAATGCCAGTAGATGGATTCGGATTCCTTTTGTGGGCATAACGTTCCAAACTTCAAACCTAGCTACGGTGGTCCTAATGATTTATGTTGCCAGGTATTTGACCAAGATCAAGGATAAGACCATTAGGTTTAAAGAAAGTATCCTGCCCTTATGGGTTCCTGTTTTTTTGGTAGTTCTATTGATATTACCTGCCAATTTTTCTACGGCCGCCATCTTATTTTCCATGGTGCTTTTGCTTTGTTTTTTAGGGGGATATCCCTTGAAATATATTTTTGGAATAGTAGGTACAGGAATGGTTTGCCTTACATTTTTTATACTCACGGCAAAAGCCGCACCCGATCTTTTTCCCAATCGTGTGGATACATGGATAAGTCGGGTAGAGAGTTTCTGGAATCCTGAGGATACCGAAGCTGATTATCAAATAGAGAAGGCCAAGATTGCCATTGCTTCTGGAGGAATTGTCGGTAAAGGGGCTGGCAAAAGCGTACAGAAGAATTTTTTGCCCCAGAGCTCCTCGGATTTCATTTATGCCATAATTGTTGAGGAATATGGTCTTGTGGGTGGCTTTGTTTTGATGTTTTTCTATCTGTTTTTACTGTTCCGAATCGTGGTTGTGGCCAATGGCAATGGAACCATTTTTGGAAAATTGTTGGTTTTGGGAGTCGGTCTGCCGATTGTTTTTCAGGCTTTGATCAATATGGCGGTTGCGGTTGAACTGTTTCCTGTTACAGGCCAGACCCTACCCTTGATAAGTAGTGGCGGGACTTCCAGTTGGATGACATGTTTGGCCATTGGCATCATATTAAGTGCAAGCAATAAGGACAATGACATAGAAAGGAAGACATTGGATATTGATGATTCAAACCCTTTACAAGTGTTGAGTGGGCAATTATAGGTTCATACTTTCCGGGGGCGGTACCGGAGGACATATATATCCGGCCATTGCCATAGCCAATGAATTGAAAAGGAGGTTTCCGGAAGCCGATTTTTTATTTGTAGGCGCAAAGGATCGAATGGAAATGGAGAAAGTACCCCAAGCGGGATATAAAATTGAAGGATTATGGATTACCGGGTTACAGCGGAAACTAACCCTTAAAAATTTGATGTTTCCCTTTAAATTGATAAGTAGTTTGCTGAAATCGCGAAAAATAGTATCCCAATTTAAACCTGATGTCGTCATAGGAACAGGAGGGTTTGCCAGTGGGCCATTGCTACAGGTGGCTTCTGGACGAGCTATTCCCTGTGTGCTTCAAGAGCAGAATTCCTATGCGGGTATTACCAACAAACTGCTGAAGGATAAAGTGGCTAAAATCTGCGTGGCCTACGATGGTATGGAAAGGTTTTTTCCGGTCTCAAAAATTGTAAAGACCGGCAACCCGGTACGGGAAGATTTAGTGAATACGGAGGTAACGGGACCCGAGGCAAAGACCTTTTTTCAGTTGGATCCCAAGAAAGAGGTAGTTCTGGTTTTAGGTGGAAGCTTGGGAGCAAGGCGTATTAATGAGTTGATTGAAAAGGAACTGGAATATTTTGCATCCAAAGACCTACAGGTAGTATGGCAATGTGGCAAACTGTATTTTGAGCAGTATAAAAATCACGCAAAGGAGGACGTCAAGGTTTTTGATTTTTTGGACAAAATGGATTTGGCCTATGCGGCTGCGGACTACATCATTTCAAGGTCAGGAGCCAGTTCGGTATCCGAACTGTGTATTGTAGGCAAACCAACGCTATTTATTCCTTCGCCCAATGTGGCGGAGGATCACCAGACCAAAAATGCTGTGGCCTTGGTCACACAAAATGCCGCTTTGATGTTACGGGAAACCGAGTTGGATGAGAGGTTTGAAACCGTTTTTTCGGACTTGCATCAATCCAGGGATAAGCAAGAAGAGCTGGGTGCAAATCTAAAGAATGAGGCTATGCCCAATGCAACAAAGCATATTGTGGACGAAATAGAAAAATTGTTAGGGACATTGGACACATAATATATCAAAACAAACCTGAAATATAATTTTGAACTTGACGAACATACATAACGTTTATTTTATCGGAATAGGAGGCATAGGCATGTCCGCCTTGGCGCGATATTTCAAGTTCATCCATAAGAACGTGGCGGGGTATGACAAAACGGAAACGCCTTTGACCAAGGAACTGGAAAATTTGGGTATATCGGTACATTATGAAGATGATACGAATAGAATTCCCAACTTGTTTTTGGAAATGGAGAATACCCTTGTGGTCTATACGCCCGCGGTTCCCTCGGAGCACTCCGAGTATCAATACTTTCTAAAGAGAGGTTTTGACATAAAAAAACGTTCCGAGGTCCTGGGTCTTATTACCAAGGATACCTTTTGTTTCGCTGTGGCCGGTACACATGGCAAGACTACAACATCAAGTATTCTGGCCCACTTGCTCAATGAAACCGGAACCCCGCTTACTGCATTTTTAGGTGGGATATCGGAGGATTTTGACAGTAATTTTTTGTTTCGTGGAGCGCAATATTCTGTGGTAGAAGCGGATGAATTTGATCGTTCCTTCCTTAAGCTGTATCCGGATGTGGCCTGTGTAACCTCAATGGACGCCGATCATCTTGACATTTACGGGGATAGTGCCTCGCTACGGAAATCCTTTCAAGAATTTGCGGAGCGTTTAAAGCCCGGAGGACAACTTTTCATAAGGAATGGCCTTCCCTTACAGGGCACTACCTATGGTATTGAAGATGGGTCGGACTATTGTATCCGTAATCTGCGGATAGAGGGGGAGACCTATATATTTGATGTAGTAACTCCCCTTACTACGATTACGGGAGTTAAGTTCAACAAGCCCGGCAGGCATAATTTGCTTAATGGATTGGCGGCTTTTGCCATGGCGGGACAGTCCGGAAATTCCTTGGATGAATTGGCACTGGCATTAGCAACCTTTAAAGGCGTGCAGCGAAGGTTTTCATATCAGATCAAATCGAAGGATTTCATATTTATTGATGATTACGCACATCATCCTACGGAAATCAATGCGGTTTACGATGCGATTCGGGAAATGCACCCAAGAAAAAGTATTACCGCCGTTTTTCAACCTCATTTGTTTTCAAGGACAAAGGATTTTGCGGATGATTTTGCGGAAAGCCTGTCTAAATTCGACACGGTTTTACTTCTGGATATTTACCCGGCACGAGAGAAACCTATGTCGGGAATTTCTTCGGAGTGGTTACTGGGGAAAATTGAAAATCCAAACAAAAAATTAATTAAAAAATCAAATTTAATTCACGAAATAAGAGATCAAAATCCTGAGATCCTCGTAACCCTGGGAGCTGGGGATATAGGATTGGAAGTATCTAAAATTAAAAGCGAACTGGAGTATGCGAATTAATTGGAACTACATCAAGATAGGTGCGCTTAGCCTTGTATTAATGGGGCTTTACGCATTTTCCAACCAAAGGAACGAAAAGAGAAAAGTGGCAGGTATTAACATCGAATTTGTCGGAGATCAAAATCTCTATATTACACAAAGCGTGGTTAATAAATTGTTAATACAAAATTATGGGCCCATCATAAATGTGCCTAAAGAAAAATTAGTTTTGAATACTATAGAAAAGGTCATCGAGGCCAATGAAATGGTGAAAAGTGCCCAAGTTTATCTTACTGTAAATGGTGAACTTACGTCTAAAATTGTTCAACGCAAGCCAATCGGACGCATAGAGGGGAATTCAAAGTTTTATCTAGATGATGAAGGGAAACGTATGCCGTTGTCCATGAGTCATTCTGCTAGGGTTCCTATAATCACAGGTAAGATTACAGGCAAAGGTTTAGAGGATGTTTATGAAATTCTGAAGTATATAAACCAGGACGATTTTCTCCGTAAAAATGTAATTGGTATCCATATTGAGGAGGAGGAAAGATATCAATTGAAGTTTCGGATGGAACAGTTTGTAGTCCATTTGGGCGGTATAGACAATCTAGAAGAGAAGTTTAACAATTTCAAGGCGTTCTATGCCAAAGCAAATCGGGACAAAACGTTGGAGGAATATGCCATGGTAAACTTGGAATTTAATAATCAGGTAGTATGCACCAAAATTTAGGGATAACAATGGAACAAGGTAGCTATTCAGTAGGGTTGGACATAGGGACAACCAAGATCGTGGCCATAATCGGTAGGGAAAACGAATATGGAAAAATTGAGGTTCTCGGTATTGGACGATCCAAAAGTTTGGGCGTACATCGAGGTGTGGTCAACAATATTACCCAAACCATTAAGTCTATTCAACAGGCCGTTGAGGAGGCCGAGGCCAATTCCGGACTAAAAATCGCCTCGGTTGTCGTTGGGATAGCAGGCCAGCATATTAGAAGCCTTCAGCATAGCGATTATATTACGCGTTCGGACTCGGAAGAGGTAATTAATGAAGATGATTTGGATCAATTGTGTAATCAGGTCTATAAACTGGTTATGCTGCCCGGGGAAGAAATTATTCATGTATTGCCACAGGAGTATAAGGTAGATGGGCAGGCCGAGATCAAGCAACCCATAGGAATGTACGGAGGACGTTTGGAGGCTAATTTCCATGTGGTGGTCGGGCAGGTTTCGTCCATAAAAAATGTGGGGAGGTGTATAAAGAGCGCCGGTCTGGATTTGGGCAATATTACTTTGGAGCCTTTGGCCTCTTCAGATGCCGTATTGAGCCAAGAAGAGAAAGAAGCGGGAGTTGCCCTAATTGATATTGGTGGGGGAACCACGGATTTGGCCATTTTTAAGGATGGCATTATCCGCCATACCGCTGTAATTCCATTTGGAGGAGGTGTTATAACCGAGGATATCAAAGAGGGGTGTTCCATTATAGAAAAGCAGGCAGAATTACTGAAAATAAAGTTTGGCTCGGCATGGCCGGGGGAGAATCGGGACAATGAAATTGTATCCATTCCCGGGCTTCGCGGTAGGGAGCCGAAGGAAATTACCCTAAAGAACCTTTCCAAGATCATTCATGCCAGGGTAGTCGAAATTATTGAGCAGGTATATGTTGAGATAAAGAACTATGGGCATGAAGAGCAGAAAAAGAAACTCATTGCAGGTATCGTGCTTACTGGAGGGGGAAGTCAGTTAAAGCACCTGAAGCAATTGGTGGAATACATTACCGGCATGGATACCCGTATCGGCTACCCTAATGAACACCTTGCCGGAGACTCGGAAGAAGCTATTGCCAGCCCTTTGTATGCCACCGCAGTTGGTCTTTTAATGAATGCCTTAAAAAATCAGTATAAGGAGAAATCAGTATCTCAAAACATTGAAAATGAAGAAGAAATGGCCTATGCAGGTCATGAACCAGAGACTGTAGGAGCCACCAAGGTCAAAAAAGAAAGAAAATCCGTTTTTGATAAATGGTCGGAAAAACTAAAGGATTTCTTGGACAACGCGGAATAGAAATAGAATAGTAGAAGAATATAATAACCAGTAATAAAAAGAATATGAGCAAGAACACGGAATTTGAAAACATAGCTTTTGATTTGCCCAAAAATCAAAGTAACGTTATAAAGGTCATTGGCGTAGGTGGTGGTGGGAGCAACGCCATTAATCACATGTTCCAGGCCGGCATAAACGGAGTGGATTTTGTTATCTGCAATACCGATCAACAAGCGCTTCAGAACAGTGCCGTACCAAATAAGATCCAGTTGGGCGTTTCCTTAACGGAAGGACTTGGTGCAGGAGCCAATCCTGAGGTGGGAGAGCAGGCCGCATTGGAAAGTATGGAGGACATTAAGGGTATGCTGGATACCACAACAAAGATGATTTTCATTACCGCCGGTATGGGCGGAGGAACGGGTACTGGTGCCGCTCCTGTCATTGCAAAACAAGCAAAGGAAATGGACGTGCTTACCGTGGGCATAGTGACCATGCCCTTTCAGTTTGAAGGTAAAATGCGTTGCCAACAGGCTCAGGTTGGGATTGAAAAATTACGCTCCAATGTAGATTCGCTCATAGTTATCAATAACAATAAATTACGTGAAGTTTACGGAAATTTAGGTTTTAAGGCTGGTTTTTCCAAGGCTGATGAGGTTTTAGCCACTGCAGCCCGAGGTATTGCAGAGGTTATTACACATCACTATACTCAGAATATAGACCTTAGGGATGCCAAAACCGTACTTTCAAATAGTGGTACGGCTATTATGGGATCCGCAATGGCATCGGGTTCCTCCAGAGCTCATGAAGCCATTGTAAAGGCCCTGGATTCTCCCTTGCTGAACGACAATAAAATTACTGGGGCCAAAAATGTACTATTGTTGATTGTTTCCGGTTCCCAGGAGATTACCATTGATGAAATAGGCGAAATCAATGACCACATCCAAATAGAGGCAGGTTATGGAGCCAATATCATTATGGGAGTCGGAGAGGATGAAAATTTAGGCGAGGCTATTGCCGTTACCGTTATCGCCACGGGGTTTAATGTAGATCAGCAAGATGATATCGTAAATACGGAATCCAAAAAAATCATCCATAACTTGGAAGAAGGACAGAAGGCTGAACAGGATTTGACCTCAAAGCCCGTTGTACATCAATTGCTGGAAGAAGAGAGCGAAGAACCCGAAAAAACCTATAGTCTTCCAGAAGAGGAGGAATTGGGAATGGATTTGATTCCTACCACCAACTATATCAAAAATTTCAATGTCTTTTATGAAGAGGTAATCGAAGGCGTGGTACCAGGAGAAGTTTCCGAGGACGATTTTATCATTATAGATTCCAAGGATACCCTTAATGACATTGAAGTGGTCGACCCTGAAGTGGTCTCGTCCAAAAAGGAACAGATTGCCATGAGTTTTGATATGCCTTTGTCCAGTGAAGAAGATGAAGAAAAAGAAAATGTAATCACATTTAGTTTGGATGAAGAGGTTAAGGAAATAGATGTAAACGACCATATTGAAGTAGTCCCCGTATTGGAATACAATAAAGATGGTGAAACCCGTTACAGTTTGGACGATTATATGGAACTGGAGAATAAACTTACCGGAGCCAAGTCCAAAGCAGAGGAATATGACCCCAAAATAATTGAGGATGAGCTAGTTTTTGAGAAAAAGACGATATCCGATAAGGATAGGGACCTAAAACCGAAAAACCCTTCCAAGGAAATAGACCCCATGGAAATTCCTATTGAGGAATTGTTAAAGGCAAGGGCAGATGAAAGAAGAAGAAAATTAAAGGATTTCAACTATAAATTCCAGAACGGTCTCAGCAACATAGATGAGATAGAAAAAGAACCGGCCTATAAGCGGCAAGGTGTGGATTTGAACGAAAACCCAAGACAGGCCAAGGTTTCTAGAACCAGCCTAAGTGAAGATAGTAATGGAGAGATCCAATTACGCTCCAACAATTCATTTTTAAATGATAACGTGGATTAGCTGCCATTTTCCCCAAACATTCCAAACCCGAAAATAACCATTATTTTCGGGTTTATTTTTTATCTTTGCATTTCGAAAAAATCAGAAGTTATGGGCCTACAACAACAGGTAATGGAGCAAATGAAAACGGCTATGAAATCCAAGGATTCGGTAGCTTTGGAATCTCTAAGGGCCATTAAGTCGGCCTTGTTATTGGCACAGACCGAAAGCGGGGCAGGAGGTAATCTTTCGGAAGCCGATGAAATAAAACTGGTACAGAAGTTGGTGAAGCAACGCAAGGATAGCGCATCCATTTATACGGAACAAGGTAGGGAGGATTTGGCCGAACCGGAACTGGCACAGGCCGCTGTTATTGAACAATTCCTTCCGGAACAACTGACCGAGGAAGAAATAGAAAAAGTGGTGGTACAGACCATAGATGCTATCGGTGCTTCGGGGATGAAGGATATGGGAAAGGTCATGGGAATCGTTTCCAAGGAATTGGCCGGACAGGCAGATGCAAAAACCATTTCTACTATAGTGAAAAATAAGTTATCTTAGCGCGCTTTTAGCAGTATGCTAAAATTACTTTGGCCGCGTGGCGCAACTGAATAGCGCATCAGATTTCGGCTCTGAGGGTTGGGGGTTTGAATCCCTCCGCGGTCACGAATGAATCAAAAAGTCGTATGGCAAAACAAGTTTGCTTGAATTTGTAATTGCGGCTTTTTGATTTTCAACGCGGAGCGTTGTTGGGAAAATCGAAGATAATCCCTCCGCGGTCACGAATGAATAGTTCGACAAGAAAAAATGCCAAGCATGCTTGAGCATTTTTTGTTTGAACTATTTTCAAAGCGGAGCATTGAAGGATATACGTTCGCAAATCCTTTCTCGATCACCGACCAAAGACCTCCTATCTGGAGACCTTTTATAAGTCTATTCTATGTACTTAGAGCCAATGGTATGCACAGCTTTCCCAAAGGGTCCGACGGTACCGTTTCGGCATACCCGATTCAACTCTAAAAAATAAGACGCTGAAACAGGTGTACGGCACGGACCTTTCCTTTCCACAATATTAGGTAGTCCTTCTTCTATAGTAACATAAAAGGTGTCCGGATTTATCTAGGATACGGGATTTCGGACATCCAACCTATTTTTTTCGGATAGGTTTGGTTCAACAATTTATAATCGAGTTTCCTTACTAAAATTTAGGTTTATGAGAAAAATGAATTTCAAGGGCAAGGTGATATGGATTACGGGGGCTTCCTCTGGTATCGGTGCATCTTTGGCCATGCAATTGAACAACTTGGGAGCAACCGTAATTGCCTCAGCAAGAAGGACGGAAAAATTAATCGAGTTAAGGGAGAAGTGTGCTGATCTTCAAAATTTTATGGTACTTCCCTTGGACATTACAGATTCGCAATCTATCCAAAAATCAGTGGCGCAGGTTCGGCAACTGGGTCGCTTGGATTTGGTCCTCCATAATGCCGGTATTGCCCAAAAAGGATTGGTCATTGAAACTGAACTGGATGTAGATCGTAAGGTTATGGAAACCAACTATTTCGGTACGGTAGCTTTGACCAAGGCAATCATGCCCATGTATTTGCAACAAGGCTATGGTGGGTTTGGAATTGTTTCGAGTTTTGCCGGTGTCATGGGCATCCCCGGAAGATCGGCCTACTCGGCTTCAAAACATGCGCTACATGGTTTTTTCGAATCCTTAAAGGCGGAGCACATGGGTTGTAAGCTCAATGTCAGTTTTATCCTCCCGGGCTTTATCAATACAGCTATAACGGCCAAGGGACTATGTGGTGATGGAACCCCCTATGGTAAGGTAGAGACCTCCCATCGCTTGGGTATGACGCCTGCTGAATGTGCCCAGGATATTATCAAAGGATTGCAAAAGAAAAGAAAGCAAATTGCAGTTGGTAAGTTTGAGGTGTATTTGTTGTCCATCAATAGAATTGCTCCGGGATTGGGACACTATATCATAAAAAATCATCCTATGCGTAGGTGGCGCAGGCTAAAATCCAGATTTGACCTTACTATTCATTTCAAGGGAAACAAGGTGATTGAGCGCCGATGTACTAAAAACTGTTGAACCCCACAATTCCGGCAAGAACCGTATCACAAAACAACGTTTGTGGCCCCGTAAAGGAGACGGACAACATGTTTATAGCAAGTGGCCAAGTTTTTATAACGTATGATCATACTGATGCTGGTGAACCCCAAAAAGGGCGGATTACACATAGCCTGCTTGCCGTAGGCAGGTTTAAAGGACTGGACCAGGGCTGTTCATAGGAGCCATTGTTGTAGGTAGTTTTTTATAATTCATTTGGTAAAACAAATTGTCCTGTATCATATTTAGGTATCAAATTGATTTCACTTGTATTGTCTTTAATAGCCTTGAATCTTTCTATAAGAACGTCAGCGTCAGGTGCCTGGAAGTAAACCGATTTAAGATTTTTCATTGCCCCAATAATCTTCCTGTCAATATCTCGATTGAAGAATGGAAATGAGTAGCCAATTATTACCAATGCTAAACAATCCTCGGTGTTTTTAATAGCCAAGTCAACTATGCTTTTATCTGGATTTTCTCTTTCCCAAGCAAAAGAAAAGTTAGAGTATAGATTCCCAAAGTATGTTACAGCTGTAAAGTTTCTCACCACTCGATCAACGAAAGATAAATCTACTGGAACTTTGAGGTTAGGAGCAAACATATATTGTCGCCAACCACCATCAGAATAAAGTCCAGTCGTTCCGTTTAATTTATAAATCCCAAATCTTTCATCTGTATCATTATCTCCATATTTATGTTTAACATTTAGTGAACTTTGATTAGATGATACATCTTGTTGACTTGAATACTCCGAATACGAAAGTTCAAATTGATAGTCGTAGTTCCACGAAAGTATCCTTAAGTTGTCTGGGAAGCGATATAAACTATTGTGAATCGAAGCAAAAAAAGTGTCATACCTCTTGTCGGGTTTATTCAGTGCCTGTTGAAATACAAAGAATATTGATAAAGCAACTTTCAACTTTTCAAGTTCCTTACGATTTCCTTTAATCGTTAATTTTTTCGCAAATGTGTCAACGCTTGCATGATTAGAGCTTTCAGTTAATAGCCATTCAAGATTCTTTATCAATTCTAATTGGTAGTGGCTTTTACTTTCAGGAGCATTAGATGTTAAATCATCATATTTGTCTTTGTTAGATAGTTGCAAATCGTCTGATTTAAGCAATTCAATCAGTTCTTGAATTCTATCAGGAATTTCATCAACTATTGGCAAAGCATTTCTGCTTGCACCTGCTCCAAATAAGTATACTATTTTATTCATTTATTTAATTACCTACAACGGTAGAGCTATGAACAGTACGGGGGCAAACTGGCGTTTACTTTCCGCCAGACAAATAGCCAAACCCTTTTGTTTTGCTTTTTCTTTGTTTATTTAATGCCAAATCCAAAAGATTTGGCGGTGTTCGTTGATATTCCGGGTTTATAACTTAAGTAGCTAAGCCCGTATTATTTATAGGTATTGTTAGCAATAGTTATTTTTCCATAAGTGGCTTAATCTTTTGTTCCACAAACAGTTTTTCAAAGTCTTCCAAGGTCATTTGTTTTACGAAATTCACATCATCTTCGTCAACACCGCCCGAGAAAATGAATGTACTCCCTTCAACATAGTAGTTAAGAATACTATCAAGTTTGATGCTCAAAATACCTTTCTCTTTTTCTTTAACCATTAAAGACAATTCAATTTCTGCATTTTTCTCAGGAATCCTTAACATTGAAATATACTTGTCATTTTCCAAAGAGTAATATATAAGTCCAGCAGCCCGAGCTTTTTTTAAATCGGATTTTAATTCAACTCGATAATTGGATTTTAAATTAAGAGCTCCTTCTTTATTTGGAACCGAAGTCGCTATAAATGCAAAACAGCAAATACCGATTATGAATGGTTTGAGAATCTTTTTTGGTTGAATCAATTGTCTAAATTCTGAATTCCAGTATGCATATGAAATTGGTAAAATTAGTAGAGAAACTAAGTCCGTATAATCAACTGTTCGGTCAATCCCAATTCCGTATGAGTGAGCAAAATCAAAAAACGGCTGTGAATATTCCGATTTCCAGATTATGAACAAAATTCCGCTAAAAATGTAAATAGATTTTATCCTTTTTGAAAAGAAACAACTAAAAAAATAAGGGAAGGCAAATAGTCCGGCGAAATCGGATAGTTTCCCAGTAAAAAAGTTATGATACTCGTATTTAAGGTAAAGGTCATTAATCAGCAGTAGAATAACTGAAGCAAGAAATATAGTCCGAAACAGAGGTTTTTCCTTAGTCACAATTTCTTTTTCATAATTATTGCTAACGATTAGTATATGGCAAGTAGGGCTGAAAAAAGCGATATCCTTTCAAGTTTGTACTGAGCCAAATCAACGATTTGGCGGTGTTAGTAAATAGCACTGAACTTTCGCAAACCACCGAACGCCTTATTTGCTATATACAGTGTTACCACCTTTTTTTATTCAGTTAAAATTTCATTTTCTACATCTTCCTTGTCAACTGTTCTCGTGCTAAGTTTCCATAACCAATATATACCACCTAATGGTATTCCAAAGGTCCAAGCTGAACTCAGGTAGCCCATATAACTAAAACTAATACCCAATAGGATTTGAAAACTCAATAGGCTAAATGAAAGTCCATTTACAGCACTATAAGTTATAGCGGGTACATTAAGGCAAATGACAGCAATATATTTCAACCACTTTTTCTTTAGATCACTTTTTTTTATTTTTCTAATTATCCAAATATTGAAGACAGGTACACAAATAGCTAATATTCCAAATAGCCAAAATATCATCATATTCGGAATTGGTTCTTTTATATCAAGAGTTTGGATGTTGTATATCTTATTTGAATTGTCGTCAAAAATTATTTCGAAAACTCCGAACTCTGTGTCGTTAGAGAATTCGATTTGGGCTTTAGTTGTATTAGGAGGTGTACTTTCTCCTTCGACCGTTGAAAAAGTCTTATTCGCGGTCATAAACTTGTAGTCCAATTCAATTCCAAAATTTTTTACAATTAGTTGACGGAAATTTGCTAAACCCACTTTCAGAGTGTCAAGATTTGTGTTTTTGAATCCATCGTGTTCGGTTGCCATATAGGTTAAGCTTTTTTCATAATCTTCTTCTATCAGAGCTTCTACAAACCCCTCAGTAGTGTCTTTGTAAGTAAAAGCGTTATTAATGAAATCGCAGCTTGTAAGAAGTGATATGGTTAGTATCAGAAGTGAAAGTTTTGTTAGCTTCTTCATTTTTTCCAATTGGTGGTAACGGTCTCGTATAACCATCAGTTACGGGTTAATATGCTTTAATTTTCGGTTTAGCACAGACTTTAGCAATTCCGAGTGGATTCGGACGTAGTCGAATCCGCCGTAATTGCGGTTATACATTGTTGTGCATAGTTGTTTTTTACGTGTCAAGTGAAATTTCATTCCAGTCAAATTCTTTGTAAACTGTATATTCCAATGCTTTTCTTCTTTCCATTATTATGTCCAAATCAACTTTATCCGTTTGTTTTCCAGTCAAATTGTTATTTCGAGCGAACCAATGAGCACGATAGAACTTATCCAACATTTCAAATATTTCTACTTGATTTCTCAATTTGAATTCAGATATGAATTTTTCGGCTGATTCATTTTTCGCAATGTTCGGAATCAACGAAGCAAGTGAATCTTCCACGCCAGTATTTAAAGTCAGATTATTGTGAAATCCGCCAATCCAAGCAAAAGTCCAAATGGCTTCTACATACCAATAAATGTCTATTTGATTCTGTTCAGGTAATTCCGAATATTCCGTTTCCAAATATTCCAATTCTTCTTCGTTCAAATAGTCTATAAGTCTATTTTCCTCAAGATACTTTTTGATTATGTCTCTTGGTGCTTGAAGGTGTAACTGAAATAATGCAGTTAGAACCATTGTTCTACGAGCTATTTCTTCTGGTTCTCTAAACTCAGGATTGTCCAAATAAGGTAAATGTTCAATTACCTCAATTCCGTTCGAACGCAATTGCTTTGTATTCCTATCCTTTATTTTTTCGGGTTTAATTTTCTTTTGGAACCACATTTTTCTTCAATTATGCACAACGGTCCCGGCTATGGCCCCGTGGCCAGCGCCGGACGTTTTTTATTACATTCAAGTTAGGAAAAAATGGCCAAGCGATAGGCATGGGTTATAGCCATTGTTGTAGCACGTTTTATTTAGTAGCAATATCACCTTCACCTGGTGGTACTATCACAAATCCGTATTCCACATTATTTGGAACGTTATACTTTTCCCAATACTCTCCTCCAATTCCAGCTATTTGGCTTTTTTTGTCGCTGATTTCAAGTCCAAATTCTCCGAAATAAATTTTTGGTCCTATGTCAAATGAAATAGAGTCTGTATCTACAAACTGGAATACTTTATCTTCATTTGGCCTCAAGGTAAATTTATCTTTGATAGTTACAATTTTGTCTGTGTTATTCCATAGAAATATTTTATATGAAGCTCCAGTTTTCAAATATTCGTCAGGAATCATATAAGATTCATGTCCTTCTTCAATAATTTCATTTCCATGTTTGTTTTTATATTTTTTAGGTGTTTTCCTTTTTTTGATTAAGAAAAAACTCAGAATTGCGATTATGGATATTCCCACTGTTAATAATCCGTATTGAAATAATCCTGCAACAAGAAGTACTACAAATCCATCTTGAGGAAATCTATTCGTTTTTTGAAAGAGTACATTTATTATGTTGTTATTGTTCATCAAGTAATGGCAGAAAATACAGATTAAGCCAACTAAATAAAGTCCAACAATTTTAAAAGCCCTTTTATTCATCCCATGTATCTGAACACGTTAAAAATATTTTTGTTATTAGGTTTTTAACTTCCACCGATTGCCTCATTCTTTTAATGTGCTACAACGGTCAGTATATGAAGCGTAGCATACCGCAGGGTGCTATGATTTCATATACAGTGTTATGTGTTTTCTTTTCGTTTGTTCCCACAAGCTGGACAGTATGATGCTTTTGGCGTTCTATATGGTTTACCACATTTTCCGCATGGTGGTCCGTATTGATGAATAGCATGATGCATTATAGCGTTTGGCACGGTTTCATCAAACCCAGTCAATCCGGTATAATAATCTAGCAAGGGTTTAAATCTTTCTTTTATATTGATTCCGTTGGTTTTAAATCCTTGGTTATATAATTTCTTCGCAATCTCAAACTCGTCTTTATCAAGCATGGGAACCGTCATTTTACATCTCCAACACCATAATTCTTTCATAATTGATCATCATATTTTGGCATATGATAAGTTGCTGTATAAAGAAGCTCTTCACCTGATGCAATAAAGTCGTCAAATGCTGTATTATACCATCTCGAATCTGTTGGAGTTTTCGCATAATCTTCAAAACCATACACGTCATAATAAGTTCCATTTTGCCAAGGTTCAATGCCATAAATTCCCAATCCAAATTTTTCAACACGTTCTAGTACAATACGAAAGTCTGATTCCGAAAAATATTTAATTGATTCAGTGTCAAATCCATCATTCAGGTTTTTTAGACCAACAAAGATGTGTTCGTCCAAAAAATCATTTTTTAATTGACGGTTTTCTATCTTGGGTTTATTCATTTGGTTTATCGGCTTTTCCTCAATTACACATAACAATTGTATAAACGTACCTAGGTACGTTTATTTCTTTTATATGCAGAACTAAGATAAGAGATTTTGGATCCCTTTGAACGAGGTTCTTGCCACGCGGGTATAGATTTCGGCAGTTTAGGCACAATTAGGTATACACTTTGCCGTGTGCAGCATTTTATTGGTCAAGCATTTTCCTTAACAATACAATTTGCCCCAGATGATAGTAAGAGTGTTCGATCATACCTTCAATGTTTCTTCGAAAATCACCATAGTCCGTATTCACAAATTCCGCATTGAGTTTTTCTTCCGACATATGTTCAACATGGTTTGCAAATTTTTCCGCATTTGAAAAAAGATTAGTGGTAAGGTCGCTCCATTCCTGTTCCGAATTCATTTTTGGGAGGTCAAAACTAAATTTATCCCGAATTTCCAGATTACCTCCTTCAAATACGTTCAATACCCCGGAAATATAATAGTTTAAGTGAAATGTTAGTTTGGCAATAGTATTCAAGTTGTCAATCTCGGTCACGGCCTGTTCCAAGGTGACATTACGGAGTTGATCTTGTACGTTTGTATTTGCAATCCATTTTCCGTTCAGAATTACTTCCCTGAACCGATTGGCGAGCTGAATTGAAGACTTCATTTGGTTTCTGGAAAAATGTCGGCCGGTTTTAAAGCCTTTGTAAAGATAACTGATAGCCGGAATTTCTCGTTGGAAATCCGGCTATTAATTCATCATGTGCCTTAATGTACCCTAGATTATTCTTTCGTGTATTTTGTAATATCTACCGTCCTGCTTGCTTCGTTGTTGTTTTTGACAGCATTGAGCATATCGTTTAGTACCGATTTTTTATAATACCGCCCATTGACCATAACCGAGTTTATGCTTCGGGTGTTGGCGATGTCCATCAGGGGATTCTTATCCAGTATAATCAGGTTGGCCTTGGCCCCCTGCTTAAGTATACCGGTATTTTTACCTAGCCATTCCCCTGGTGTGCTTGTAACGGATTGCAGTACTTCGGCGGGGGACATTCCCGCGTCCCTTAAACTTACTAATTCGTCATGTAGCGAAAAGCCCGGTACCGCACAAGGTACATTTGCATCGGTTCCGGCCAGTATTCTTACGCCGTTTTCATTTAGGTTACGTAGTGTAATCCTGCATGCCTCGGCATAAGCTGCCCAAAAGATTTTTATTCGCTCCAACTGGGAGGGAGTAAAGGTTTCGACATCTAAGATTCGATACCGATTCACGGTCGGTAACCATCCCAGGCCGGGTATATTTTCGTCCCACTCACTTAAACCGGGATTTACATAGGTCAGTTCTACTTCGCTTAAGATCTGGTCTATACTGAATTTTTGTTTTACAAAGCTTTCCATAAGCCAAAGGGTAGTGGTTACGACGATATCTTTTTCAGCCAACCCTGGCGCAAGTTCCTTGGTCTTTTTGTCCACAGCGGCTAGAAAATCATTGGCGTCTGTTTGGTTCTTTATGCCATCAAACCCCCCATTTTCCCACAGTATCGGTTTCATGAGTTCTTCCAAGTGGGCTACTTCCTCTTGGTTGGACATTAAAAAGTCCTCAAGGTCCACACTAAACGGAATATGGCCTATAACATCCAGATCGCTTTTTGGTGCGAGCTCGTTTATAGACTTGTAACCGTCCGCATTTAATTGAGAATAAATCTTAATGCCATCATAACCCTTTTCTGCCATCTCCTCAACAAGCCGCTTTGCCTCTTTTTCATTCTTGACCGATTCAAATCCTTGGGTCCAATTCATAAACCAGCCCTCAACCTTTCCAAAGCTCCCTATTCTTGGTGAGGCAATGTACATGTCCGGCCCGATCCGTTTCCCTTGCTCAATCTCTCGTCTCCATTGCAAATGAACTTCATCACCCATCATTTCTCGAATTTCCGTAACCCCATTGGCGATATATAGCAATAAGTCGTTAGGGCTCTTCAACAAGTGCACGTGGGAGTCTATAAGGCCGGGGATTAAAAATTTATCTGCTCCGTTGATGATTTTTACGTCTGGGGAATCGTCTATAATTGAGTCAATGGAAACTATTAAGCCTTCTTCTACCAATACGGATTGATGGGGTACAAATCGTTTTCCATCTTGAGAGAGGACACTGATATTTTTGATCAAGACAGGCTGTGCATCAAGGAGGAAGCTATCAGCGCCGACTTTCTCTGTGAGATCTCCATATATTCTACTTATTTTGCGTTCTGAAAAATACCAAAGGAGTACGAATCCTACGGCTAGCAGCATAAGTATGTATTTCCATATTTTTTTCCAATTCATAACATGCCTTTTTAAGTACGTAAGAAGATAATGCGAAGATGGTTTTCTAAGTTGACCAAAACCTGACACCTTTGTGACAAAATCATTTTTTGGTAATTCTTTTTCTAATTCTACTCAAGGATTGCCTTTCAATTCCCAGGAAGGAAGATAAATGCGTAAGGCTTACGCGATTCATTAATTCCGGATGCTCCTTAACGAATTTCAAATACCTTTCTTCTGCGGTATTGAATAGAAAGCCCTCAATGCGATCGTTTAGGATCGTGAGGGTCTGTTCGGCCATCAATCGACCGTATAATTGCCCGTTCGTGAATTTCTCGTAGCTTAACTGAATAATGCTATAGGGTACACCAATGATTACGGAGGGCTCTATACATTGCAGAAAGTATTTGGTCGGCCTCTGTTTTATAAACGCCGGATAGTCCGTAAGATATTCGTTCTCCTTGGCAAAGCCAGTTGTTATTTGATTGCCTTTTTCATTAATGTAGTATCTGCGAACCAAACCCACAGAAATGAACCCCATTTCCTTTTGGACGTCGCCTCGTTTTAGGAAAAAATCCCGTTTGCGATACTCCTTGATCGTAAGATCAGGTCTAATAGCATCGATTTCCCGAGGAGTGGAATGACTCAAATTTTTTAGGTAGGAATTAAGATAGCTTTCATAGTTTTTCTTCATCATGTGTTTAGCGTACCTGTTTCTGTAATGACTTACATTGTTGTTTGTATGCAATTATGGGTAAAAGCTGGATTGCCCCTTGTGAGTATTACCTGCTATTTTCTTTGATTTCATGAATCACTTCAGTGCTCACCCAGTAAATATCCTGATTGCTGGTGTAAAATAGATATTTCCCGTCCTTGGTCACAAAAGGACAATATTCATAATTTTTAGTGTTTATCGCTTCACCCATATTTACAGCCTTTGTCCAAGTGCCATCTTCGTCTTTAAAACTTATATAGAGATCGCCGCGTCCATATCCACTTACGCGTGTGGAACAGAAAATGATATAGGACTCATCCGGTGAAACAAACACATCCGCTTCATAGTCCGCTGTATTGATATTGTCATTTAATACAACCGGTTTTTGATAGGTACCATTTACATTTCTAGAATAATAGATATCGTAGTCTGTTTTGTTTGGATTGTGGCCGTTTGATGAAAAATATAGGGAACCTTCCTTGGTAAAGGAAATATAGTATTCGTTTCCTTTTGTGTTGATATTCGTACCGGCATTAATGGGTTGCGACCATCCTTTCTTTTCTTTTTCCGCATACCAGATGTCCACGTCCTTTGGTTCCCCTATGCCGTCCAAGGCCCTTTTGGAAATAAAGTACAATCTGTTTTCATCATTTGAAAGAAAGGGGTCATTGTAACCGTATCGCTCGTGCGAGAATATGGTTTCGGGTTTGCTCCATTGATTGTTTGTCACTTTGGAATACCGAATCTCACTTTTTCCGTTTACATCTACCCCGAAATAAAATTCGGCACCCTCCGTATTAAAAACAGAACCAAATTCGGATTCTTCGGTCGATATAAAATTCGGGGCAAACAACTTCGGTACGGTTCCCGGAGGTTTTTGCCCCATATATTCACCCTTTATTACAATACTTCGTACTTCGCTTTCATCGGCACCTAAGGACAGTAACAATCCATAGATATCATCTGCACCCAATCGTTTTGCTATTTCCAATGGGGTGCTTCCGCGTTCATTTTTTGTGTTGCTATCGATACCTAATCGTACCAGTTTTTCAACGAACCGTGTATCCTTGTTTAATACGGCACGTTCCAAAAGTGCCGTTCCATAGTTTTGGATCCATGAGTTATTGGGTTGCAGTTTTTGAAGTCGATCAAAAGAATATTCATCATTGAAATTAACGGCAACGTACATCGGTGTGCGTTTTTCATTATCCTCCAGGTTGATGTCAATTCCCTTCTCGATTAGAAAGTCAAAAGCTTCTTTCTTTTTGCAGCCTAGGGCCCAGTGTAGTAACGACCTGCCCCTATCATCTTGTAGATTAACGTCTTGATGGGCAAGCAGTGAATCCAATTTATCCAGATTTCCCTGGCATGTTGTTCTAAATAGATTTTGGGCCATCGTAGGAAGGCTTGTTAGCAACAGTAGTATGAGTAGTATCTTTTTATTGTTCATTTTTGAAATAACGATAATAATCGTGTCCTTGATTTCCAATTTACCGAATGCCAGCATGACAAACCATTTCGGCGTGGCATGGTAGCCTGTGCTCTTACAACACCCTATTTGTAACTTTGATTTCTTGGATGTTGACAAAAGTTTTATATCCAGCCTAATTTACACTTTTTCCTTGGTTATCAAGCCCTATGGCGATCTTAGGTGATTAGGGTTAATTACCAACGGTTTTGTTAAAGACATCCTTTTTCGGTATCCAGAAAAAAGTAGGACCGCAGTAAGCGGTCCTACTTTATAAAAGTGATTTAACGAAACTTAATAGATATTTGGCCTGGTATGAATTATGTTTTCCAATTGGCCTCCATAGGTCACGGCTTGTGTCGCCTTCAGAAAGTCGTGGGGGAATCCCATTTCAATAGTGCTTTCCCCTTGAAGTAAGGCTATGTCATCGGAATTGAGCTCAAAGTCGATGCTTTCCAAATTTGATTCGATATGACGTAATTTGGTGCCACCCAAGATGGGAATCAGCCCTTGTTGTTTTACAAAACTTATGGCCACAGTTGCTGGGCTTACCTCATTTTTTCTTGCAATTTCGATGACCTTTGCAGCTATGCCCAGGTTGCGTTCGGAAAGTGCGGCAAATTCCGACACATCCAACCTCCGGGTTCCCTTCTCATCATCCGTATTGTACTTTCCGGTCAAGATTCCGGAGGATAAGGGAGACCAGGCCAAGGTGGTCATCCCTTCATCCTTTGCCATGGGCAACAATTCACGTTCCCCGGTTCGTTGTATTAAACTGTATTCGATCTGGGAAGCTTCAAATGGGGTCAATCCATTTTGCCTTGCATACATATTGGCCTTGCTGATAACCCAGGCGGGGGCGTCCGAAATTCCTAGGTACAATACCTTACCTTGTCGTATCATATCGTTCAGTGATTGCATAACCTCTTCCACCGGGGACATAAAATCCCAGGAGTGAAGCCAAAAGATATCTATGTATTCAGTATCCAAGCGTTTAAGGCTTCTATGTAGGGACTGCATCATACTTTTTCTGCTGTTTCCGGCCCTATTGGGGTCTGTTCCCGGCATAGCGTCCGTATACTTGGTGCCCAATACAATGGAGTCCCTCTCACTTTTAATAAACTCACCAACAAATTTCTCGCTGGTTCCTCCGGTGTATATTTCGTTGGCCGTATCAATGAAGTTTCCACTCGCCTTTATGAAGGCATCATACATCTGTTGGCTTGTTTCCTTGTCCGCACCCCAGCCTGCCTCTGTACCAAAGGTCATGGTTCCCAAGGCGATTTCCGATACGCGCAATCCTGTATTTCCCAATAATTTATAGTTCATCTTTTTAATTTTTAAGGTTATTCATTTTTATTTCAAATAGTTTACAGCTTCGTTCATAGCGGCCTGTACGGCGTCTTCCTCAAAATACAATTGTTGTTGGTTGTATTCATTCAGCCATTTAATGTCCTTTTCCCCTTTTATCAGTTCATAGAACTCCTTGGTTCCTTGGGGTACTGCACCACTTTCGCTATGTACGATGAACACTGGTTGTGTAATGTCCTTACCTATGGAGATACCGTCAAAGGTCAACCAGGGTTCCCAACTGCTCACCGCAAAACGATTATCGTATTTTGGTCCGGCGGCCTTGGCGGGGCTCAAGTAGTAATCAAAGGCACCTTGGGGAACATACATGGCGCTTAGGGAATCTAGTTCACTGGCGGCCAGAACATATTCCATTATACCGGTTTCCGCGTACTTCCGCTTTGCTTCTTTGGAAGCTTCCAGTAAACCAGCGGTGCCCCCAGGACGCATGTCGTAGATGCTTTTGGCTATGGCCGGGTTGTGTAACCAAGGAGCTACCAACACCAATTTTTTAATACGGGTATCTTGGGCAGTAGCATGTGCCATATACCCGGAACTGGCACAAACACCTAGGGCGGATAGTTTATCCATATCAATATTGGAGTGGGTCTCCAAATAATCTACGGCTGCCTTAATATCCGCTATTTTAAGACGGTAATCCTCAACTTGCCTAGGCTGCCCTTCACTTTCACCAAATCCAGTGAAATCAAAAGTCATGGTAATAAAACCATCCTTGGCCATTACACTTGCGTATTCATCGGGCATTTGTTCCTTGATACTTGTCCAACTTCCGGCAACTATGGCCGCTGGGTATTTTTGGGTAGCATCAAAGTTGGGGGGTAGGAATAGATGCCCTTTCAAGTTTGCACCGTTACTATTAAAGGTGATTTCCTTCAAGGTTACCCCGCTGTCCGAGGCGGCACCCGCTTGATGTACAGAATAATGTGCAGGCTTTAATCCGGGCCATCCGTTGAGGAGAATATTGGGATTGAAGTATTCCACAAAGTTCGCGATTTTATCATCTTCCAAGGTAAATATCCCCACATAGCTATTATTGTAGGGTTTGCCTTCGTTGGTGGTGATGGTGCCCTGATACTTGGCTATGTAAACATCGGGATTTTGAGTGGTGAAATATTCGATATCATAGGACTGCTCATAACCCATTACGCCAGTGTACTGATTTTTGATGGCAGCTATTCCCGTCAGTTGCTTTGGAAAATTGCCAGGAGCCAGGGGCATTGTTTGCGCTGCATCGGTTGTAAAGGAGGATAGGACATTTTCCAATTTTCGGGCTTCAAGTGCTCTAAAGAAGTCTTGGATTGCAGTTATCCTTTGGGGGTCTGCCTTGGCAAAAGCATTGCTATTCCCTTCCTGAACGTGATTTAGGGCCAATTGCGGTAACAAGGTATCGCCGGCCTGATCATAGAGCGAGACATCGATACGTGCCAATTTCCATGCCCCATTTTCCTTGATGTATTCGGTATCATAGCCTACAAAGACGGTCCAATCCCTGTTTTCCAAATAATGTATGGCGATACCATCAAAAGTAGCCGTGGCCCGATTGCCCGCAATCCAAATCGCAAAGTTGTGTATCTGGTGTACGGTTTTGTCAAAACCAGGCAATAATTGTTGCCAACCGTTGACAATGGTGTCTGGGGTTTTAAATCCGGCGTCACCGCCCAAAGAGGTATAATCTACGTATACCGAATCCGTCATAACAGATTTTACCGTTTCCCAATCCCTCTGATCTGTGGCACTAAAAAGACGTTCCGCTACGGTTTGGATGCCCGTCTTTTCGTTTGCTATATCCATTTGTTGTGTCTCTGTGGTATTCATAACTTTTTCATTTTTACTTTTTTGAATTCCGTTCGTGCAGGCCAATAATCCCATTATCAATCCTGCGAGTATCCATGTTTTCATAGTATTTCTTGTTTTTTTTAATTTGATACCACAAAACTATGGGCGTTGGGAGCCTAGTGTACTACGGAATTCGAAGTAAGAAGTACGGAATTCAAAGGAGTTGGAAAAATAGATGGGATTTACCCCTCTTTTAAGGTTTTTCTAAATTGCGAAGGGGTCATTTTCATTCTGCTTTTAAAGAAGTTCGCAAAATGATTGGGATAGTTGTAATACAGATCAAAGGCAATCTCCTTTATACTCTTATCGGTATGGGAAAGCTTGGATTTGGCAAGGTTTAAAACATGGGCATAAATGATATCCGATGCCGACCGATCTGTAATCCGTTTTACTATCGCGTTAAAATGGTTGGGATGTAAATTCAGTTGCTCGGCATAAAACTGTACCTGGCTGGGCAAAGCGTGGGGATAGTGTTGTCCGGGATGAAAGGCAAGATCCAATTTTGTCTTAAAACGACTAAATACCGCCAAGTCCTGTGAGCGCTGCGCCATAGTTACCAAGGATTTGTCCACGGAATAGTCGTAAAGTCGAGCTACCTTATGCAATGCAATATGAACGTAGTGTCTAATGATTTCCTCGGCATTGGCCTTATCCGAGCGATGCTCCTTATACATATCCTTAAAAAGATCCACAAACAAATGCGCATCTGACTCGCTTATTTCTATGGGAATAGTATTGTCTATAAGCAGAAAGGGAAAAGTTTCCGTTATACGTTTTCTGGAAAGGGTCCCACGATAGAAGTCTTCTGAAAAAATGATATAAAAACCCTCCCAATTGGGCGCTATATCCCATTGTATGATTTGGTAGGGCGAATTGAAAAATAACGTTGCCTTTTTGTTTTCCGTGGTATAGTTTCCTGATTTGGCGTACCCGCCGCCGCCCAGTTTAAGGGCCAGGGCATAAAATTCGTGCTTAAAACCAGGCATTTGTGACTTTACCTTTCCCATATTCTCCTCAAAACTTCGGATATCAAAAGAATCCCACCTTGGCCTTGAGATACCTATGCCTTTACAATAGGCGTCTAATGTTGAAAAGTGCTGCATTGCCCTGAACATACTTTGGAGGTAAAAAATACTAAAGAATTCCAAATTGAAATAAGGTCGGACACAACTATTTTGATGGGGAAAAGCTAAATGAAGTTCTTGAAATCAAATAAGTTTCCTTCTTTCTTATTCTCGAGGATGCAACAATGCCGAGATATGACAACTGTTTCCTCACCACAATATCTTTTGGTTTCACAACAAAAGGAGACTTTTGAACTGCATTTCATCGATTAATTTTGTACTTTTTCCGAAAACATAACTTTTTTGTAAGTAAATTCTGTACAAAATTATATTTTGCCCTTAGTACTAGAACCTATATTTCTTAGCCTATGCAAAAACGTCTCTACCTCGTACTAGCTTTGATATGTACTTCTGCAACACTTTTTGCCGGGGTCTCCAAAAAAGAGAAGGAAATACTTATCGATTTTTACAAGAGTACCCAAGGCGAAAACTGGATGGTCAACTGGGATTTATCCAAGCCGGTTTCTACATGGCAGGGTGTAGAATTAAAGAACAACAAAGTGGTATCCCTTTCACTTTTCAATAACAACCTTGGAGGAACCTTGCCTCTTTCCTTGGGTGAACTGAAGCATTTGGAAGTATTGAATCTGGCCTTTAACCATATTGGAGGAACTATTCCGGAGAACATTGTGCATTTAAAGGCATTAAAGGTACTGCGATTGGGAAAGAACCACTTTACAGGCACCATACCCAAGGCTATCGGAACTCTTTCAAATTTAGAGGTATTGGACCTATTTGACAATACGCTTTCCGGAGAAATACCCAAGGGCTTGGGAAAGTTGAAAAAAATGAAATGGCTCTATCTCTCGAATAACGAATTCAGAGGTTCGCTTCCCGATGAATTGGGAAATATGGAATCATTGGAACGTTTGGAACTTTCGGACAACCATATAAAAGGAGGTATTCCTAAGAACATGGCCAAACTTAAAAATCTCAATACCCTGGTTCTTTCGGAAAATGAATTTTCCGGTAGAATTCCCGAAGGGATTTTATCATTGCCACAACTTGCACAATTACAGGTTCAACGTAACCTTTTGGATGTTTTCGACCTTAAGAACATCAATACCATGCGGGAAAATTTGGCCATTTTCGATTTTGATGGAAACGGCCAAGACTTCAAAAAGAGGGATTTTAGGCAATTTACCCCAGATGCGAAAATTGGTACTGCCGACACCAAGTTCGAGGATGTAGACGATTAGGGAACCTTCTTTTTATTAAGTAGCGTTTATGATGACGAATATCTCCTTTGAGTTATAATCAGGGGCAAACCCACTATTTAAAGAATACCCCCAGAGCCCCAAGCTTGAGAGCGATACTCAAAAATACTTCAGAAAAATTAAGAAATCATTTATACTTGAAGACGTATAACATACGTTTTAAATAAGAGGATTCGTTCAAATTATAAAATAAAAACCACATGTTCTTTTTGTTTTACCATAAAAAACAAAGGGTTTGCAACAAGTATTTTCTTGCCGTTCTTTGCTCTTTTACCTTGTAATCCAAATTCATAAAACTACAAAGCAATGTACTCAGAAATTTATTTAGTAGACGATTTAGAAATGACAAACCTAATGCATCAAGTGCTTTTACGTCAGCTTCATCTGGAGGATAAGGTAAAGTCCTTTACAAATCCGGAAGAAGCTTTGGACGATTTGCGGTTCAACAAATCAAACATGGCACCAAAACTGGTATTATTGGATATTAATATGCCGGAAATGAACGGGTTTGAATTTTTGGAATTCATGGCCCTCGAAGAATTTCCGTTGAATATTGATGTCATTATGGTGACCTCTTCAACGGAGTATGCGGATAAAATCTTAGCGGAAAAGTATCCCCAGTTTGTAAAGGGCTTTGTTCAAAAACCCCTTCAAATTGAAAACTTGGTCGAGATTATGACCGGATCCTACTCCCTATAATTTTCTTAAAAATCATATTCCCTTTGGGAGTATGTTCTTCCATATCATTTTTTGATACCGAGCAATAGCAGGGAATCTCCTTGCTCAAATTCGGCATAACTTTCAATAGAAAGAATCTTAAAGTGCTGCCCAAAGACTTCTTTAAGACTTTTTTCGGTGTGATACTTTACAAAAAGACCCTTGAAAATTTCTGAACCTTCCCCTTTCCAAAAGGAATGACAGATTACACCCTGGGTATTCAAAACTTCATATTGCTTTTTGATCGAATTGACTAATTCATGGTCATTTAGATGGTGCAGTACCTTGTTCGAATATATGCCGTCAAACTTTTTATCAGTCTGTAGGGTAATTGCATCCAGCTCTAGGAATTTTCCGTTCGGGTTTTCGGCCCTCAAGTGATTTAAAAATTCAATGGAGTTATCAGATCCCATAACTTGAAAGGATTTATTCAGGATTTTCCAATCCGATCCTGGACCTGAACCTATTTCTAGTAAAGTGGATTTGGGTGCTAAAACTTGTTTAAGTTTTTCAATAAGTTGCCTCCCATTAACATCCTTTGCCAAACGGATGTATTCCTCAACGGATTCCTTGGTTTTATAATATTCTCTTTCCATCCCTATTTTGGATTCCCTTGTATTCTGGTTTCCAATCGCTTAACCAGGTTCTACTAATTTTTCTTGCGTAAAGATAGAATTTGCGCAATACTTGCCAAATGCGAGAGGAATACAATAGGAACGACAACCGTTGGAAGCCAGACCAATGGAAAATAGGTCACCCCAATGTTCGGTTGATCAAAGGCCATCTTTTGAATCGGTGTTTGCGCACTTAGAACGGCAATGGTAAGGATGTTCAGTAGTAAGCCTAAACAAATTATGTTCCAAAGCAAAAGACCATTGACCCCCACTTTCTTCTTTACAAAAACCAAGTAATACAATATCGGTGCCGTGAGTCCAGAAAGAATATCAAAATTATAGCCTTCAAAGGTCATCAATTCCGGTACGAGACCTTCTAGAAATACAAAGTACAATACCAATTCAACCGGTACCCTGATGCAGTGTAACAGTGTTAGCCATTTTAAATCCAGACTGCCCATAAACTTTTTGCCTTTTTTGGTCATGGACAGTAACAGCACAAAAAGAAGTACCGGTCCCAGTAGGAAAATAAACCGAGGAGGCACAGCATCCAATTTTTGATAAAAACCATTGAGTCCTAAAATGCCAACGATACTACTCCATAAAAGAATAAATAGTACCACCCTTCTATTTCCTGATGCCTTAAAAAATAACCAGATAGTGGCTATGGTGGTAAGAATAAACCCAATTGTTATGAAAATTGATATTTCTGCCATCTCATGATTTTAAGGCAAAGTTCCGATGAAATTCATAGTTGTCAATTGACAAAAGGCAAGAAATGGGAAGGGTTACAATTTTTTTCGCAATCTACTCAATGTGCTATCTGTAATACCCAAATAGGAAGCTACATATTTTAATGGCGAATATTGTAAAATTTTTGGTTTTGAAGACAATAGATCCTGGTAGCGTTGTTCGGCAGTACGGTTGATCATCCCATAATTTCTTTTTTTGGAGGAGATGAATTCCTTTACCAAAATCGCTCGTCCGAAATCCCTAAAAGCAACCCTGTTATGAAAAAGCCCATTGAGCTCTTGGTAGGAAATCCTAAATCCAAAGCAATCCGTAACGGCTTGAATGTTTGCCTCTGATGGAATACGGTTGAAGAACGAGGTGACCTCAAAAACTACATTGTTCTCCGTAAAAAAATCCGTAGTTATTTCATTACCTTTTAAATCGTACAAAAAAGTACGCATTAATCCCTGTTGGAGGTAGAAATAATCATCGCTAGTCTGATTTTGCACTACCAGAAGTTCACCTTTTTTAAGCCGCAATGGGTGAAAGGAGTTGGCAATTTCCGAGGCATCTTCCCTTGAAATGGAAACAATATTCAGGATGAAATTTATGAGCAAGTCCCGGTTTTTATCCATTTGTCCGCAATTTTCTTGGCACTTCTCCTAAACCTATAATACTGATTTAGGTGGGATACTAACTACTATTTTTAATCTCAAATTCATTCAAAAAAAGCGGGTTTACGCAAACAAATCCAAGATAGGTTTTCCTTGCCCATCCGGAGTGGTATAGAAAGGTCTTCCTTCTATGACATAATTTGTTTCAGGGTGTATGCCCAAAGCATGGTATATGGATTGATGTACCTGATCGATTACCACAGTATTTTCTATGGAGGAGCATGGCCTTTCATCCGCGGTTTTCCCATAGACCAGCCCTTTTTTGATTCCGCCTCCCCATAGTAATATGGAACTACCATCGGTAAAATGTCTATGCATACCATAGAATTTTTCGTCCTCGATAATATCCGGTTGATCTACTTGATCTTTCACTTTTTTCCCGGGACGACCTTCGAGTAGGGCATCTCGGCTAAATTCACTTGCCAACACAATAAGCGTCCTTTCCAAATGTCCCGATTCATCCAAATCTTTAACGAGTTGGGCTACGGGACCGTCTATGAGTTCCTTCATTTTTACTACCCGGGTATGTCCATTTTCATGGGTGTCCCATCCAAGAAATGGTTCATATTCCGTAGAAACGCTAACAAACCTGGCTCCGTTCATGGCCAACCTTTTGGCGGTGAGGCACCCCAAACCAAATCTACCGGTATTATAAATATCATACTTCTCTTTGGGTTCTTGTGTAAGATCGAATACTTGGGACTCGGGTGAATTCAACAACCGATAGGATTGCTCCATGGACCGCATTAAGGATTCTCTCTGGTAATCACTGCCTTGTTCCATTATGGTGTTCTTATTGGCCAATTCGGTATAGAGTTTATATCTAGCTTCAAACCTTTTGGCGGACATGCCTTGAGGTGGTCTTACACTATCAAGACCGCTTGACGGATCTGGAATCAAAAATGGGCCGTACTCGCTACCTAAGAATCCAGCGGAATGAAAGGCTTTCAACTCCTCGCCCTCTCCAACGGTAAAACGTTGGCCCATGGCAATAAAAGGAGGGATAACCGGATTTACAGACCCCAGTTCCTTGGCAATCCAAGCTCCAATATGCGGAGCTTGAACGGATTGTGGCGGTTCATAGCATGTATGCCAATGATATTGATGCCGTGTATGAAGGATGTGGCCAAGATCAGCGGATTTATAAGATCGAATAATAGCTCCCTTGTCCATAACGCTGCCTATGGATTCTAGGCCTTTGGAGAAATCCAGACCGTCCACAACGGTAGGAACTTTGGGAAATGAACTCAAGACCCTTTTGCTCTCCATTCCTTTTTCATAAGGGGCATAGGCCTTGGGGTCAAAAGTTTCGGTATGTGCCATGCCTCCGGCCATCCAAAGTAGAATTACGGTGTCCGCTTTGGATGTAATTTTGGGGGCACCGTTACAGGAGCTCAAGAAACTAGCAGTGGGAATACTTGTGGCCGCCGCTGCCAGGCTGGCCGCTCCCATTTTCTTCATAAACTCCCTACGCGAATTTTCCATATGCTCTTCCATAACCTTTAAATTCTTAATAGATGAACTGAAATTCAGGCAAAAGCAAAGTGGCCCAAAACAGGTCTTGTACTGCTTCTTTATCCGGTGAATTTCCCAAGGCAGCTACCATAATATCCTTTTCTTCTTTTGTGGGCTTTCTACCAAGGGATTTTAGATATAAGGAAGTTACCATATTTTCTGTATTCGTGTCATATTCCGCCAACCAAGTGCCTGCACCTTCTTCCAAAACCTTGTTAAAATAGGCTCCATTGGTAAGTTCAAGAGCTTGTAATAAGGTAGCCTGATTATCCCTAGAGGTAGCCACATTTTCCCTGCTTGGGCGTCCTAGGGCCTTCATAAAAGGATGTTGTCTAACCAAACTGGCTCGGGCAAAGGAAGGGATACTGTCCCCAAACTTGAAACTCAACAACATATCCCAATGCTTGGAACCGTAATTCCGTACCTCTTCCCAATGTTCATCATCAAATGTTTTGTCCCGCCAATCTCCATGTGGAGCTGTATCTGTACTTTTCCAGTTCTGGCCATTGCCGGATTCTACCATGGTTTCAAGACTATCCTTTTGATGGATTCTCATTTGGAACAATATTCCGGCCGGGTTAGCAATATTCCCTTCATTGGACCCCTCTATGGCGATTACATTTTTTCCGGGATTAAGGAACCGCGTTACCTCCAGTTTGTCCACTTTTCTCCAATCTGTGCCCGAAGAGACCTTTTGGCCATTTAGATAAAATGTATAGGAATGATCAACGGAAATTAAAGTTTTGGCCTTTATGATTTCATTATCGGCAAGGGTAAAGGTGTGACGGAAATATCGTTTACCGGGATCTGGGAGTACATCTCGTTCCGACTTCCTTTCCCTATGCCAGATTCTATTTGATGACACCTCTTCTTCAACAGGGTCATAGGCCGCGGCATAGTATACCGGGGCTATAATCTGGCTTACGGCATCCGTAAATTGTTCGGCGCTCATTCGCCGGATTACTGGCCCGTTAAATACATATTCGGGGGATTTTATTTGTTCCAATTTTTTATAGTTTACACCTGGTAACTGATAAGTTTTTGAGGTCATAATGGTTCTTATCAACTGTTCCAGGTCATATCCTGAATCGATGAAATTCGCAGCCAACCAGTCAAGCAAAGCCCCGTCCCAAGGTGTATTGTCCATCTCATCCAACGGCTCTATAATGCCCCTTCCCATGAGTCTTTCCCAAATTCTATTGGTAATAGTGCGGTACAATCGCCCGTTCTCGGGCTTTACCATAAGTTCTGAAAGTTTTGATAAGCGTCCCTCTAAGCTATCCGCTTCCACTGATCCCAACTCTGGATACAGGAAATTGACCTTGGCCATTTTTCCAATAGGTTTATCACATCGATTTAGTTCCAATACAGAATCGGCAAATATGGAGGCGAAGCCATACGCCTGATCTAGGGTTAGGTTACTTACAAAGCTGTTATGACACGAAGCACATTTAACATTTACTCCCATTAGGGATTGACCAATATTCTGGGCAGCCTGCATCTCGGTCCGTTGACTGGCATTTACAACTCCCCGCCATTGTATGCCTTTAATAAACCCTTCGGATTCGGGAGTTGGATTTACCAATTCCTTGATCATGGTATCGTAGGGCTTATTTTCCAATAGGGATTTGTAGAGCCAATCCGTAATTTGTTTCCTTCCACCAGTAATAAAACCGGTCCCCGAATAATCATTACGCAATAAGTCGTTCCAAAAGCTTAACCAGTGTTGGGTGTAATTATGGGTATCGTTTAACAGGCTATCAATCAGGTTACTTCGTTTGTTCGGATCTAAATTGGTCACAAATCGGTCAATTGACTCTGGTTGGGGGAGTAGTCCAATAATATCCAAATAGGATCTCCGTATAAACGTTTTATCATCTACTACCTGTGGCCAGTCAACAGCATTTTTTTCAAAATAGGCATCGACCCACTTATCTATAGGATGTTCTTCCCCAGTCGATTTTGGTAAATCCGGTTTGGTCAAGGCTAGGGGTGCCTCAGGGAATACTTTAAGTGCCCGATCGGACCAGTGTGCCCCTTTTTCGATCCATAACCGAATTAGTGCAATTTCATTGCCCTTCAATACCTTTCCCTTTTTTGGCATTACCCCGTCCGCATTGGGAGGTAAGGTTATTCTTCTATAGATTTCGCTTTCTTTGGGTTTTCCCGCAATAATCACTGCTCCGGATTCCCCTCCTTTAAAGACGCCTCTTTTGTTTTCCAGGACCAGTTCCCCCTTTTGCTTGTTTTCACTATGGCATTGATAGCAGTTGTGTGCAAAAATGGCACGTACCTCTAAGTTAAGATCGTCCAGTTGGGTTTCTGATAACGAGTCCTGTTGATTCAATTGGGCCAATAATGCCTCAGCCTTGCTATCGTCATAAGAATTCCGGTTTCCGGGGAGGGCACTGGTCAAAAAATCTTCACCATGCGTAAGGCTGGCACCCAAATGACCCGTAATGGAGAGGGCAATAACGGATAGTAGCAAGACGGATCGATAGGCCACTAAGCTGTTTAATTTTCCTGCTAGTGTCTGCCGTAAGAGGAAGGCGGCAATGAGACTTAGCACAGCCGTAAGTATGCCCAAATTCTGATGGATCTGTACCAGTTCTCCGGAATAATCATCAAACGTTCGGAGCAACCAACCTAAGAGGGTAGCCAATATGGCGAAAAGGGCCCCGAGATAAACCATCCAGTTGATTCCCTCCCGAAGTCCAGGTCGCTTTCCCTTTATAGTAAGTACTTCCAAAAAGAGTGCAACGACCAATAGCCCTATAGGAAAGTGAACGATTAACGGGTGTAGCCGACCCAATAATTGAAACAGCCAAGTCCATGCATTTTCTTCCATGCTTGAAAATAAGCATATTTTTAAAGAAACCTGCGGTTATCTTTGTGAAGTCCATTGGTAAACCTGCATAAATCCAAATACATCGGTTTCTCCTCCGGCCATTCGCTTGTCCTCTTTAGTATGAATCCAATTTTCGGTATATTAGGTTTAAATTTCATTTTCCGGAATATCTTCATGACTCCATGGAAAGTGCGACTCAAACAAAGGAAAAGTATATCATGATAAATCCATCCGCTGAAATTGCACTTATTCTTGCCTCTCTTCTGTTTTATGCAGATTTTGACGAGTCGTTCAATGCAACTTTCAGTGTAGGAAACGGGAAAGCCCAAATAGAAGTGGATCGGTATGGGCCGTTCATTACTTCTGGGAACAAGGGCAAATTTGGAGAGGCCGCGGAATTCATTTATGAAGATAAACTGGAAACGATTTGGACAAAGGATGTTGTACGCTATCCGGCAAAAGGAAATTTTCCCTATAACCGTGGGGAGGCATTTGACGGTGCTATTGGGATGTGGCTACAAATTGATATGGAAAATCTAAAAGAACGTTCGCTCATCTGGTTGGATCCGGTCCATTTGCTTGCGGAGAGCGACCGTGACAATGGTAAAATTTGGATGGATTTTGTAACCAGCGAGCTGCCGGACACCCCAATTTTCCGTTTTGGTACCACTGGGCGTCGCGACTTGCCTGGGAGTAGGGGTGGCCCAAACAAAGAATATGTGGTAACCGTTCCGCATATCGATTTCAGTGGCGATAGCTGGCATCATGTTGTAGGCACTTGGAAAAACCTGAACAGTTCTGGTAAAAAGGGAGTGATCCATGTGTATTTTGATGGTGTCCTTGTCGGTGAGGTCAAAGGCTTCGATCATACGTTGGACTGGAACATAGATGATTGGGAAATCCGTATTGGTCTCGGATTCAAAGGAAGGATAGACGATTTTTTTATTCTCGATAGTTTCCTTCCTGAAGAAATGATCCAAGAGGTTTATCGATCGGGAAAATCCCTGGGGGATTTTTTAGAATTGTAGAACAACCACTAGTTAATGATCGTTCCCCATTTTATTTAAACCAGTACTATTTAACGTTTGTCCATTTAATTGCTATTTTCTTTCCCATCAACACTTTTCCAAACCATAGCCACTTTTCCTCTGGTTCGCATCGCTTCAATATATGCTATGGCATCCGGAATTTTATGAAATGGGTAGGTCTTGTCAATATGGACCTTAATTTTTCCGTTCCGTATCAAAGTTGCCAATGTCTCTAGGTCTTTGGTATTGGCTTCGGCCGTAAATTGAACTAAGGGGAATTTGCTAAAACCTGCTTTTATGAGCAACCATATCATATGTTTCAAAGTGGTAAAACCTACGAGCACTCCTCGTTTTCCCATACGTTCAAAATCCTGTAAAAAAAGGTTACCGTTCGTGTCCACAATAAGGTCGTATTTGCCATCATGTTTATGAATACTCTCTTTGTCATAGGCAATAACCTTATCGGCACCCAAACCTTTTACGAAGTCGATGTTTCTATCAGAACAGACAGCGGTTACCTTGGCGCCATATGCCTTTGCAATTTGGACCGCGAAATGACCGACACCTCCTGAGGAACCATTGATCAAAACCGATTCTCCCTTTTTAAGTCGTCCATGTTCCACAAGTGCTTGCAGTGCCGTTAATCCGGCTATGGGGACACTTGCCATTATAGGAAAATCCGTTTCTTTGGGCATGATGGCACAAACACTTGATGGTGCAGAAATGTATTCTGCAAAAGAACCTCCCATAAGAGTCTCACCAAATACGCAGTCCCCCACCTTAAAATGGGCTACGTTATTTCCTATTTCTTCTACGATACCTGAAAAATCAGCCCCTAGAATTTTGTCTTTGGGTTTAAACAAACCTGAGGAGAATCGTGCAAAAAAAGGTTTTCCACGAAGAATATGCCAGTCTGCCGGATTCGCTGAATTTGCCATTACCTTAACCAAAATGTGATTTTCCTTCAAGACGGGTTTTTCGACTTCTTCCAGCTGCAGAATTTCAGGTCCCCCGTAACTATTTTTAGTAAAGGCCTTCATTGTATTATTCGATTTTCAAAGATTAAATTCATTAGGTAAATGGACTTTTTTTATCAGAATACCAAAGGACAGGACCACGTTTTTTCCCAAATTTACAGGCATATATTCAAGATAGGAAATAGCGAGGTTTAAAGGTAGGCAAATTCCGGTTTTCAAAAGGGGGTGAAGTATTGGCTTTAATGGCAATTTGTACCCTTCACATAGCGAAAACTAGTTTAGGTTCAACTTTGTTTGGGAACTTCCATCCACCTTCATGGTATAAAGTTCCAGATGGCCGTTTTTACAACTACAGAATACGATTTTACTTCCATCCGGCGACCAACTTGGATATACATCTAAATGGGTATTGGATGTGATTTGGCTTGTTTGGCCCGATTTTAAATCTAAAATGAATATCTCAGAACTATTGTTGGATTTTTTTGATCTTTCCTTTTCGCTTGTGTTTGAAAATTCTGTTTTGGACTTTCTTGATGAGAACACGATTTGATTACCGTCCGGAGACCAACTAAGGGAAATCTCCTCCCTGTTATCCGGAGTAAGATTCCTTTTTTCCGTCCCATCGGAGTTCATGAGCCAAATATCCTCCTGACCGGATTCCCCTGAAATAAAGGCTATTTGTTGCCCATTGGGAGACCAATGTGGGGAATAATCCAATACATCGTTATACGTAAGCCTTGTATTGGTAGCGCCATTTTGGTCCATAACATAAATTTCCCAGTTTCCGTCCGAAGTTGAAACATAAGTCAATCGGTCCATATCCGGGGACCAATCCGGATCTAAATTTTTGCCCTGTAAATCTGTTAAGGGCACTTCCTTTTGATTATCCAGATTCATAGTAAACAATGCCGAATATTTTTTGCCCTTTTCAGTTCTGAAGAAGAGAACGCTTTTTCCATCAGGTGAAATTACCGGTACCCGTTCTTGATGTGCCGTAGTTGTAAGTCTTTCAACTTTGGATTGCACATAATCAAACCGATAAATTTCCCGGTTGCCCGTTACATTGCTATGAAATGCTATCCACTTTCCGTCTTTGGACCACCTTGGTGAAAAATAGGATTTTTCGCTAAGATCACATTCCTGTCCTGATGTCAGACATCCGTTTACCAAAAGGATGACGAAAAAGATTTGATTGATTTTGACACTGACCATGGATTTGGATTTTCACCAATGTAATTCTTTTATTGGCTTGAATTCAATTTGGGATGTTCGAATGGAAGAATGTACACAACAGTGTGCTTATCCAGATAAGGTGTATTTTGACATGTTATTGCGGAATTCTACGTAGTAGTGTTGTACCTTTTTTTGATTTCCATTAAAATCCAAACCCCGATGGCTATTCTGACCAAGGGTTGTAAATACGTATAAATCCATTTATAGGACCAGTTGACAATTTCATTAAGGGATGTTACCCCTAGATAGTATCTTGCAAATGAGGACAAACTAAGAATACCAATAAACAATAGGGCTATTCCTATCCATTTTCCCAATCCACCCTCCTGTGCCAATGCCAACCCATAAAATAAGGAACCGAGGCCAAAACCATAAATGACCAAAAAATATTGGCTATCGGAGATGCCGTTTGCGGCCTTGATCAAGGTTTCGAACATGTTTTTTGAAACTTCATTGTCCGCTTCCACATATCCTGGTCGCCAAATTTGGTTCAACGTATCTATTAATAGCGATTGTTGGGCCATTTCCGTATAGGCCCAGACCAATAGGAAAAGTGTTCCGAAAACTATTTGTAAAGGGTATTTTTTGAATAGCAAATAGGCCACTCCAAGGCTGGCCAATATGTTTACCTGTGGGTGGATAAAAAGAATCCATAGTTTGCCGAGGTAAAGGCCGTTGTCGTAAAGGGACGACCTGGTTTCAAAATCAGGTGCATCCGGATTGGGAAGAAAGATGAGCAAGACCGTGGTCAGAGCTCCGAGGAAAGAACAAATGGCCGTTGATATTAAGAAGTAATCCTGATTTTTAACGTGTTCCATAATTTATGTCAGGTGTAATGGTCTTGTCAGGTATGGTGACTAATCATGGGGCAATTGAAGTCTTAGCCCTTATTGGCAGTTGTACTTATTTCAACTCTTCTACAATGATATCCGTTCCCAGATATTCATTGGTTCCTTTTATATACCAATTTCTAATTCTAGGAATCTTCATTCCATTAATATCAAATTCACCTTCAAACGTAATGATCTCTTCTTCTTTTCCCGGATCTTCGGGATGATTAAATTCAATGGCCAATAAAGTATACGTTTCGACCTCAATTATTAATGTCCAATGTTTGCTTATCATTTCATCTTTTAATTCCATGGCAACCCTATACACGTCCCTACCTTTATATTCCGCTTTTTGGGCCGGTCTTATCTGCTCCCAGAAGTTATTGGATAGGGACATTGGAAGGCCGTACATTAACTTGTAAAATTTTTTATGTCCTAAACTTCTCTCTACATTTAACCTATATTGCTCTATAATAGCTTTGGAGAGCTCCGACTCTCCGTTGAGGAATATTTTACTTTCCCCATTTCCGGTTAGTATCCTTTTAACGATTCCGTCTTCCCTGAACCTTTCCATTTCAAAATAGTCATCTGAATTCTTAAGGTTCAATTTGGTATATCTTTGCGGGTTGTTTACCCGAGGTTCCTGGATGTGTAACTTTATTTCGGATGTTCCCCATTTCTGGTTACTATCGTATTTTTCTTGTACTTGGTTTAGGATGTAAGTACTGTTTTTGCAGTTGGGATTATTCGTTTTCCAACCAAATGTTACAAAAATGACTAAGAGTCCAGTAAATAATTTTAATGTTTTCATAGTTGTAGTTTTGGAAATTACCACCAACGGTCTATTCCGTTATAACACTAAGATAGCCTTTTTGTATTGGATTTCCCGGCTCGGTAGTTTTGGAAATTTACCGTACTGGGCTATGGAATAGGTTTACCAGCTTCACCCTATAGATGAGAGGTTAATTGTCAATTTTTCTTAAATCCGTACCATCAGGATTGATAATGAAAATACTTCTTCCGGGGCCTCTGTCCGATTGAAAAACTATTTTTTTTCCATCAGGCGACCAGTCAGGATATATATCATTGTCCTCATGGAAAGTTAGTCTACATTCTTTTGTGGTTTCCAAATCTAGCACATAAATGTCCCAGTTGCCATTTTTCTGGGAGGCATAGGCCAACTGGCTTTGATCGGGAGAGAAAGTTCCGCCAAATTCCCTTATCCCATTATGGGTTATTTGTTCTAGGTCTTCGTTCTTCAAGTCGATGAGGTAGAATTCCTGTTTATCGGTAAACAATGGGGAGATGAAGAGAATTTTATTGTCCTTGGTCCATGTGGGCTCCCATGAATTGGGCCTACCGGTCTTAAATTTTGACTCCCTATCGGTTTCCAAATCATAGATGAACAATTCCGCATCTCCGTTACGTGAGGAATTATATATAATTTTTTTACCATCTGGGGACCAACTGGGTTCATGGCCATCAAAAGTGGTAAGTTGTGTCTGCTTTGATCCATTGGATTGTATCATAAATAGTTGCCATTGGTCATCCTTACCCCCCGCAAAGGCCAACCACCTACCGTCCGGGGACCAACAAACCCCTTTTTTGTAGTACCCGTCACTGGTCAATTGTTTTACATCGGTACCATTGGCATTCATTACATATAGTTCATTGACCTTTACATCCACCTTACCTCGGGATACAAAAGCTATTTTTTTTCCATCGGGCGACCATGCCGGACGGCCATTAAATACTTCAGGGGCTTTTTTTTGTGCACGAACCTCCCGGAATCCCAAAAGTGTCGGCACCAATAACAGGATGATTATTGCATTGTATTTTGCCATGGGTAACACGTATGAAAGTTGGGATACTAAATGAGTCATATTGCATGGGTTTGTTGCTTCATCTGATTGGTTCAAGGGACTGGTATCATTCAGAGCATAATCAATTCTGCGAACCGTTACGTTTTATCTTGGAATCGGAGTAGACATCTCGTATTTCTTTGCAGATCAATGCATATTCATGTTGCCAATACCATTCGCCCACCTGATGGAATCCAAGGACCTCTTTAAAAAAAGTATCGGCCTTTTTAAACTTACCCGACTTGAGATATGCTTTTCCTTCCAGAAATTTTTTATAGTACCCATTACGGCTATACGTATGCAATATGGTTAATGCGCTATCCGGAAGGTTCTTTTCAATTAGTATTCGTGCCCAAATTCCGCCATATCCATTTTTGTTGCTCTCAAAGTCCGGCTTGAAATTAGTATAGGAATCGTCATAGGATCCTTTTTGAAGAAGATACATGCTCTTAAAGTAGGTATAATCATCTTTGATGACGTCTATGGTCTTCGGTTTATCGGTTGGATCCACCGACGCGAGGCCTTCGTCAAAGTACCGTGCCGCCGAGTCAGGTAGGTGCTCAGTAAGGTAAATATTTCCGATCAAGTGATAATCCCAATATGGATGTTCCAATCTTGGGGAAGATGGGGTATATAGTTTTTTGGATACGGGAATCCTTAATTTCATGAAATCTATGGCCTGGGCTATGGAGTCCTTTTTAATAGATAAAACCGATGCAATGGAATAGGCTTCCCTTCGGATTTTGTCGTGATTGCTTTTTAGCATCGTATCGACAAGGTTTCTAGCTTTTTCCTCCTCGCCCCTAAAAGAATAGATCAATGCCACGGATCCATAGGCACTCAACTTGGCGAGAGAATCCCTGTGTATAATCTTGTTTAAAAGCTCCAAGGACCTGTTATAATTACCATGGATAGAATTGACCAAGGCTACGGCATACATGTTTTCAATGTCGGTAGAGTCTTGCTGATAAGTATACGTGAACATTGTATGGGCCGAATCGATATCACCGTTATAGTAATAGGAGAAACCTGCGTTCCTAATGGAACTGATCTTGTCACTTTTAGGTAAATCGGTGTTGGCAAGGCTATCTATAAGCAGATCGGCTTCGTTTTTTTGAACCATGGAACCTTTGCTGGACTTGGAACATGTGCCTAATAGCATAGTCTGTACTACCAGTGCGAGAAGGAAATGAATTTTCATCTTTAAATATGTCTGAATAGAATGCAGAACATTCAATGATTAAAAATATTTGAATCTCGGATTGGTGGATGGAAAAACCCTTATGGTTGTGTATGGCTAGATCTAAATGGACATATATTCCGAACAACGCGGGAAGTTATACAGAATTCTTTTTCTTAATTTTAGGGAAATCAAAATAGGTTACCCTTTTTAGATTTGAAAGAGCTCCGAATCACTGAAGATACAATTTGAAAAGATAGAATGATAGGGACATATTCTGTCTTTTTCTAAGTAAAGCCCAATGAAGCATAGGTATGGGATGCAGCCGCTCTTAACGGCCATGTCCAAATATGGGATTAATTATCTTTTTCCCCGAGTTTAATTTTAAATGCTCCTGAATTCCCCGAACTATCGGTTCCGGTCACCTTAATGGTTAAGGGCACTTTGGATTTCCAAACCCCATTTAGGGCTAAACTACTGGAATCGAATTTGATCCATTCCTGTAATTCGGAATCATTTTCCATAGATACCTCATATAACAACTTACTATCATCGATGTCCTTAAATAAATCGTGCGGAAAGTTTATCTCAAATTTTTTATTGTATTTTACCGTAGCTTCAATTTTGGTATTATAGGCATAAGGCTTAAAGATCGACTTTGTACTTACCCAATAGATATCGGAATCATATATATCCTTCCCTTTTTCTTGGGTTATATGCATTCTACTAAAAAACAAGAACCTATTATCCGGGGATACAAATGGTCGTTGCTCAATTTCTTTACCGTTTATGTTGGTGTTTAGCCTTTCTGGAATCGTCCAGGATCCTTCTTTAGTTTGATAACTTATGTATAGGTCATGTTTGGATTCGAACTCGTTTTTCCATGCCTGAATAATGATATAATCCTCGTTGGGGGACAAAAACAGACTTTCCTCGTCTGAACTAGAATTTAATTCATCCAATTTTTGAATTGATGAATACCCATCCGAATTAAGTTGAGAGAAATAGATGTCGCCACAACATTGGTTTTGATCATCTCGGTTGGAGGTGAAATACAGAGATCCACTTTTTGCCTTACCGTGTCCGGCCTCCCTGGATTTGGAATTAATTATAGAATCCAGAGATTTTGGGTTTATTGCCTTATTGTCCAAAAATTGAGCGACCCATAAATCCGTTTCCGAGTTATTCACCGATTTTGCAAAATAGAGTTCCTTTCCGGTAGGACCGAACATTGGAAAGAAGGTATTGCTATTCTCTGGAAGAAAGGACTTATCCTGAGAGCTCCATTTTCCGTCTACATAATTGATAAGGTAGATACAGGTTTCCTCGGGATCGGATTCATGGGCTACCCCAAAGGCTATGCTCTTACCATCTGGGGAAATAGTCAAACCCATATCGAATCTGCCCTTGACAGATATGATACCTTCTCCAAAAACTCGAGGAATAGTATCCGGGGTTTCTTGCCCCAAATATTTAAATCTTTGGTCCTCGTGATTCTTTTTGGTAGTACACGAGAAAAGCAATAACAAAATGAGGGGAACACAATACTTCATTTGTCATTATTGCAATACCTCACTAATTTGCACTATGGGTTGAATGTTGGTATAGTTCGGGATGTCACCTACAATTTTCTCCGCATTTGGTCCAAAGGAATTTTGATAGGCCGAAAGCTTATCAAAGTATAAATATCCAATAGCCAAATAGGGAATGGGTTCATCGGGTGTCCGGCCCGAAATTCCCTTATCTATTTCCAACAGTTTTAGCGAGTCGCCCATTAAGGTCTTGAGCATGGGCATGTGCTTATTTGAATAGTAGTCCATGTCAAACGTTTTCCCATCACCGTTGGGATATAGGATGGTTACTTTTATCATTCCTTTTTTGGTTTTGGCGTCGGCAGAGGTATTCTGCTGAAAAGCGGTGAGGATTACCGCACCAAGGATCAAAGCAATAATTTTGGTTTTCATTTTGTTGGAATTTAATGATTTGTTGAAAGATAGTATTTTTTTGCGGTATTGACTACAATGCTTTGAATGTAATGGGCGATAGGAGAATCCAAGGATTAAAATGGAAAGGTTGGGGCTAAACGGTGCTTTAATACTGTTCCTATAGTATTGATTTTCACCTATTGGTGTTAAAACTTAATTTCATCAAGGTCTATATTCAAGGTTTGTTTGGCTATGCTGTTCAGGCTTTCATATGCTCCTTCAAAGTGATAGGTTTTATGGACATGCTGGATGGAATCCCCCTGTTCTAATTCTTTGGCCGCGGATGACGATTCCAACTCATAAAATGGCCCCATTTGCTTACCGGTTTCTAAAGGGCCATCATTATAGGAATTGATAACATCACCTTCATATGGGTCATCTTGATGTTTCCATAAGGAATTTACATAAGAAGTTACCTCCGTTGTAGAATACTCCACTAGGGTAAGAACATTGTTTTCCGAATCATAACTGCCAAAAATAGGTAGGGCATTTTGAAAAGGAACCCCGATCTTACATCGATATTTTCCATCTCCTTTGAAAAGTATGGTCTTTTCGTTAATTTTTAATCTATCCGGATCGATCTCTCCGAAATAATCGGTATTGAGTTTTAGGGAATCTTTATATGGGATGATAACCGTTGTATTTTCCGATGGCGTAAACATACCCAGTATCCAAATGGAAAGTAGTCCGTTAGCTTTCGTCCAAGCCGAGGGACCTGTATTCGTCATTGTGTTTTCGGATTGAAATCCTACGAATAACATTTCATCATCAAAATCGAGCTTTAGGTTCTTTTTGATTTGCGCTTCATCTAGTAGCGATACTTCTCTTCTTATGTTGATGCTAAATTCATACTCCTGATAATTGGTTAATTGTATGTCCTTGTTAAACACAGCTGAGGTTTCCGTGTTTTCAACTAACGAGAAGGGTTCCGTGTCAATTGATTTTGGCGTAGACCAATTTTCCATTGTGAATTCGTCCCCTTTTTCAAAAAAGATTGAATATTGCCCTCCTTCAGGCCCTAGCCAAAACCTATCCTCTCCTCCAAAAACATTGATTTGTTCCTCGAATTTTTGGGATGCAATGAGGTCATAATTGATCCATCCGTAGCTCTTCCCATTCAAACCGTTGGAAGTACTTGTCATTACCCGACCTTGATAATCGGGTATGACTACCAATTGACATTTGTCGTTATTGTTTTTAAGTACAATTGTTTTTTTGTTCGTATTCAAAAAATGTAGATCATGACCAAATGTCCCTTTTTCATTGGGCTTCATACAGGCATTTGCCAAGAACAAAATCATTAGTAAATAAAAAGTCTTTTTCATAGTCTCTGTCCAAGAAAGTTATCGGTCTTTTTTATATAATCACTGCCGTGTGGCGTGTTTAACGTATCAGAATTGTAAGATAGGAAATTGGTCGAAAAAATCATCAATGAGATTGGGTCATTGGTATACCGGTTATAAGCGATTGACCGGTATTCCCTCCTTTTCGAAATAATGTTCTATAGATTCCTGAACGGCTTGTAACGAGCTATAGTTCGGGGTATAATTCAGTAATTGTTTCGCTTTTGCAATACTTCCACAGGGACTATGCGCTATATGATCCCAAGTTAATTCCTGGTCTCTTTGGGTAACGTTCTTTTGCCATTTTTCCCAAGGAAGAAACCTTAATTTAGGTTCCTTTCCAAACCACCTTGCCATTTCTTCCGCATAACCCCTTAAGGTAAGTGCCTGTTCCGAAACCACATGAAAACTTTCTCCAATAGAATTTTGATGATTTTCGATGGCTTTAACGAAGGCTTGAGCGACATCATCGGCATGGACATGATGAACGGTTTCCATTCCAAGATTGGGCAAGGTAATTTCTTCTCCTTTGGACAATCGTACAAATATTTCTGGATTAAGATTCCCAACGGGATTAACGGGCAACCAGCCAGGTCCGGTAATATGACCGGGATGTAGTATGGTGATTGGAAATCCGTTTTCTTGATAAATAGCATGTAGATATGTCTCGATTTTGGCCTTGTTGATACCATATAAACCGAATGGATTTCGCCTTTGATTTTCAGAAGTAGGCACTTGTTCGCTATGACCATGGACCCACATAGTTCCACAATGCAGAAAATGTTGTACCCTTCCCTTAAGTACTTCGGCAAGCTTTTGGGCACTTTGAGGTGTAAAGCAAATTAGGTCGATAACGATATCTCCACCAAGGGATGCAATTTGAGTTCCAAAATCCCCATTTCGTTCGGACTTCTGTCGGTCAATATCAACATGCTTGACTTGTTTCCAAGATTCATGGGCAGTATATGGATTGCCCCGCTGGCGACTCACGCAGATAACATCATGGCCTGCCTGGACCAACCGAGGAACCAAATAGGTGCCAATATGACCCGTGCCCCCAATTACGACTACCTTCATTTAATCTAATTTCAATTCATAAATCCTGGATTCCTCTCCCCAAGGATGGTATCCTTGCCCGATATAGTTAAACCCATACTTTTCATAATATCCAATATGTTCCGTACATAAATATAAATATTCGAATCCTGCTTTTTTGGTATCCTGCTTTGCCTTCTCCAACAGTAGTGAACTATAGGCGTTGCCTCGATGCTTCTCTCCAATAAATAATGCACAAACCCAGGGATATAGATCTCCTCTACTTATAAAATCATTGGTTATAAGTCCGGCACAACCTATGATCTCAGCGTTTTTTTCCAATACATACCATTGGGGTAATGAGTTCCTTGCGCCTATGCTATGCGTAATGCAATCTTCATATATGATCGGGAGGACACTTTTCCAGCTTCTTTGAAAATAAGCTATGGCCTTGTTTTTATAGCTTGGGTTTTCCCTTACCGATATTATTTTCATTTTCTTCTTAATGAGCTCTATTTTTTCTGGGTTAATCTTTTACATTTCTGCTTTTCCACGGTATAGGCCGCACTGATAATTTTCCATTTTCCGTCCACTTCAAACAGGGTAAAGGCATCTACACCACAGTGCGAAAACTTATCCTCTACCCAGAATTCATAGGTACCCATGCCGTGGCAATTCCATCTCCCAAGGAAATTTCAAATTGCAGGGCAACCTCCTTTACATCAGGTAAGGCCTGCATTTTCGGAAGGTCGTCCTTTGAAAAGCGCATGTCCATTTCAATAGGTTTTTTATTGTTATACCTACGCCAGATTTGGGCTTCATCCATTGTGGCCTTTTGCATAAGTGCGGCGTCCTTTTTTTCCAGGGATTCAAAAAATTGATATATTACATGTTTGATTTTTTGTTCGTCGGTAATTTTCGAATCTTGTGAGTAGGAACTAAAAGCAAAAATCAGTACTAAAAGAAGTGTTATTTTTTTCATGTAAGCTTTTTTTTGTTTTGTTACAACGGTTTGGATACGGCATCTTTTAATATGCATTACCTTTTTATGGTTGTTTTTCTGTTTCAAAATGTTTTATTGCCCGCATTGCCCTTAGCGTACTCCATCGGCTTGGTTTACCGGCTTTTTCCATTATAAAGTGTACTTGCCCCGGATGTGACGCCTGCATATTCCATGTACCATTCTTATTTCTCTTTTTCTGGATTACATCAAAAGCCTCCTTCATTCTATCGTCCCACTTTTTTCCGGCATATTGAAAATAGTCCAACGTACGAAGAATATCATATCGCCATCGGCTTGGGTAGGACAGCTTTAAAAAGTCCTTGTTGATGATTTCCCCTGTTCGGTCCGAAAGGAACAACCGATGTAGCAAAATAAATTCCTCGGCACTCCCTTTGGCATTTAAAATATCATCCAATCGATAGCTATATCCCGATTTCCGAAATTCATACAATCCTTCAAGTACGGAGATGGTGGAGTGTAAGGAACTATGTTTTGCACCACTTCTCGTTGTTCTACAGTTAAAACCGCCATCGGGCATTCTCTCATTGAGAATGCTATCCACAATGGAGCACAATCTCTTTTCCGCGGTATTGAAATATGAAGCATAATTCAAAAACATGCCATTTACGCAAACGTCGCTATGCTTTACTGTGGAAGGTCCCAATGGAATACCTCCATCCTCGGCTTTTCCCATATCCAAAACCAATTCAATCGTCTCTTTTATCGTTTCATTATCCGGGTCTGGATTCAGATTGCGAAGATCGAGCAGCGTGTAATGGGTAGAGATCCATTTGGGCTGATAGAACCGATCCCCCCAATGGCCATTTGGTTTACGTTTGGACAAAAACTGTTTGGCCCATCCCGTTAGGGCTATGCACTGCTGTAGATCTTTGCGGTCATCCCCCAACAAATCACGGTGGACTTGATACTGTAGCGCAATATCACCCTTAAGCAACCATGTTATGATTTGGTTTTCGTTCATTCAGATTACGCTCAACGGTTAGGTGTACCATTCATTTATAGGCTACACATAAATTCCTCGTTTTGACTGCCACTTTTGGCAATTCCCGACAGCTCATCCGGGTCATTCTGAAGGGTTTTGGCTGCCCATAGGCAGCACACTGGGATTTCATTGGGTTAATTTGTTGATCATCTTTTTCGCCCGACCTGAAACCGATTTCCTTTCATCCGAAGATAAACGTTCCAAATGTGGTAGTATCCATGCTTTCAAATCCAAATCTTTTGTAGACCAATTTGCTAAAGTATCCATGGTCTGGTTAAGCACGATCCAGTCATTATGACATGCAAGATTGTTCTTCATGATCTTTTTCGCCTGTTCAATTTGCTTTTCGGTCATTTCTTTTTCCATCATTCCGAAAAGTTGGGCCAAGGTCCACTGGGTGGATGCTTGGTCAATTTCGGCAATATCGGTCAGAAATCGGTCAATGTATGGGATTAGAATTTGCTTTTTCGATTTGCAAATCCGTTTCATGGCATTTGAAGTTCGTAATCGTACCACTTCATCCTCACTAAAATAGCAATTGAACAATTCGTTAAAGAGCCCATTTTCCGCTAATACGGCTTCAACGACTTCTACGGTATTTCCCAATGAGTTTGGATGTCCACCCTTAAGTCGATCTTCAAAATTTTTCATTTGGTGATACTATTTGTTCCTTAATAGAGCAATGGTGAATATAGGTAAAGTAGGTGATTTCGGAATAGTCTTTTGCTCAATAATGTCCTCAGCGAATTGCAAATCGGTCAATCCATGATAAGTTCGAGTATAGCATACTGATTGCTATACTCCAACTTAACTATCTCGGAAAGTTGTCTGTCATCTGCCCTGTTTCCGAGCTAAACGGAATGTTACATGCCATCAAAAATCATGATGTCCCGCACTTCTACTTTGCCGCCGCTGGCTAATACGGGACAACCTTTGCCTAGTTGGATAGCTTCTTCGATGGAATTTGCAGAGACGATAATAAAACCTCCTATAATTTCTTTGATTTCGGCATATGGACCGTCCGTAATGGATCCATTGGCATGCATGGTCTTTCCTTCAAAGCCCAGGGCCTCTCCAGGATTTTTGAGTTTGCCCTGTGCACCAATTCCTTCCATCCAATCTTGCCAAGCTTTCACCTCCTCCTGTATTTGATCGGGAGTAGGGTTAAAATCGGGATCGGGTTCGCTGTGGAATAACATCATAAAATCTTTCATGTCTTTTGTTTTTAATGAATAAATAGTAAACGTTCATATACATAATGATTGAAAACCTGGAAATTGGACATGAATTTAATTTTTTTTGTCTATAGCTGAACAATTAACATTTTGTATTGTTCCTCCTGCAATGTGTTATCTGCTTGTTTTTAAGGGTTTCGTATTTGTATAGTAGCCGTTTTTGAGTACCAATTTTCATAAACAAGTTACTTAATTCAAGGATAAAAAATAGATATCTGAATTCCTGTAGGTCTGGGAGATTTGAAAAAAGCTTTTCATGGGATATGTAGTTGGCACCATATTTACTTTGTCCAATTTTGAAGTCGGTCAATATACAAATAACTCTCTATAAATTTTCTGTGTTCGGCACTCGTCATTTTTTCCAATAAATTGAGGGCCGAAATGTAGCTCGTTAAGTTTCCGTTGGATGAACTAAATTTTCCATCCTCCACAAAGGTTACTAAACTATCATCTTGAACTTTTAGATTGGGATAATCCTTTTGCAGTTGTTTCCCACCACCAATATAGGTCACGATTTTATGTCCATCTGCTATTCCGGACTTCCCAATAAGCTGTGCCCCGGCACAATTGCTCACAATGTATTCGGTTTCTTGGTTTTTCCTTTTAATGAATTCCACCATTTTTTCGTTATGGACCTGGGCATACATATCATAGCCACTCGGCACGAACAAAGCGGTCAACTTGGGACAATTCTCAAAAGTGTAATCGGGGATAAATCGCATACCTTCTTCGGTTGTGATCGGTTTTTCCGTTCCTGCTATGGTGATTACGTTAAAGATTTGTTCCATGTTTTTATCAGGTTTCCCAAAAACATCGGATGTAGCTACAACTTCTCCTTGCAGGACGCCATTGAACATTAGAAGGCCTATTGTGGGTAATTCCGGCCTGAACGGTTTTAAGTGTTTTGTAAGCGTGTCAGATGGTGAGGCTACAAGATTGGCATTTCCAGTTTTTTGGTTGGTTTTTGATTTCTCGGTAGTACAACCAATAAAAAAGGTTGCAAAAAATAGTGTCGTAATAATCCTTAAATTTTTCATGACCAAGTGTTATTCGTTATTCCCTTTGGTTGGTTTGACCATCATTCTAAAATGGTAATTGGCCTGTAGTTATACAGTGTTCTTATTACCTAGATCATAGTTGAACCAGCCCTTTATTTACTATGGAACAAAGGTGGTCAAATCGATTGTAGCAAAAATTAAACTGGTTTAAGAAAGCTGCTTTCCCTTAATTTCGCTCAGATATTCGGGAGTCAGACCCAGAAAGCTGGCCAAAAGATATTGCGGTACGCGTTGTACAAATTCGGGAAAACTATCGCGAAACCTAAAAAACATTTCTTCTTTGGAAAGGCTGTGTACGTATTTTAAGCGCATTAATGCCGAGCCGTAAGCCGTTTCGTAAATAATCCTAAAGTACTTTTCCATTTTGGGGAATTTATCCAAAAGCTCCTGATACTTTGAAAAAGAAATGGATAAAACCGTTGAGCGCTCAACGGTTTCAATGTAGAAGTTGGATGGTCTCTGGTCTTGAAATGCCAAAAAATCGGTCAACCACCAATTTTCTATAGCGAATTGAGAGGTTTTTGGGTTGCCCAAACTATCGATAAAGTATAGTTGCAGACACCCATCTGCAACAAAGAACAACCTATCACACCGTTTTTCTGCAAAAAGCAGTGTTTCCTTTTTGTTGTACGAATGGCAATCGAAAAAAAGTACAATTTCGGATAACTCCTTTTCTGAAAGGGTTAGATAAGTCTTTATGTGATTTATCAAAATAATTTCGGTCATTTTGTGCCATTTGTTTCCAATGATAGGATATGAGGGACTGGCAGATATTTGGAAGCCGTACACTACCTATCTTACCTTTATTTTTAAGATGTAATTCATCGACTATTGATAAATCCGAATATAATCCACTACCATTGGGCTTTCAACAAAATTAGGGTCAATATCCGGTTCTATAGCTATATTCAATAGTAAATAATAATCGGAATCATAAGGCCAGGTATCAGAATTCTTAAGCGACGGTTGGTATTGAAAATGTTCCACTCCGTCTACAGTGAATACCATTTTTTCCTTAGTCCAATCAAGAGTATATATGTGAAACTCATTTGAAACGTCATCTATTTTTTGACCGCCAAGATTTTTGACTTCGCTCCCATAGCTGGATGCATTATGAACGGCACTTGATACATAATCTTGATTCTTGCCCCAATGTTCCAATATGTCTATCTCACCACATATGGGCCACTTGGTCGTCCCAAAACCTTGATTGTCCCAATACGCGCCATCTTCGTCAATATTTTTGTTGAGCAACCAAATGGCCGGCCAAGTACCTGTACCTGCTGGTAGTTTTGCACGAATTTCTATTCGCCCATAAGTAAAGGCAAATTTTGAGTTTAACCTGGCCGCGGTATAATTTTTAATCTCGCCTTGATCCTCGAATTTTTCTTTTTTGGCGACCAGATTCAAATAACCATTTTTTACGTAAGAATTAGAAGCTCTGTCTGTATAATGCTGTACCAAACCGCCCCACCAACTACCTCCTGGCGGCAGTTGTGTTTGATGAAACCATTTTTCGGGGTTAATTGCTCCGCTACCCGCAAATTCATCCGACCAAACCAAAGATTTAAATTCAGGACTTGGAACGCTCATAGCTGTAATACGCTTTGAATCGAATGTCACCTTATTGGTACCTACGGTAATGAGGTATGAAAAAAGGAATACCCCTGTAATCAATAAAATAAAGGCCGCTGTTTTTTTTCCCATTTTTAGATATGTATTTAATCGTTGTAACTGTTTTTTTCTTCTGGTATCTCGCTAAGGTACTGCACGAATTCATATTGATTACCATCGGCATCGGCAAAATAGTCCCGAATCCTAAATGGCCCCACTTGTTTTGGGTAGTCTCGTTTGTATCCGTTCATTAAAAGGTTATTGGCAATCTCTTCTACATCTTGTACAACAAAACCGATGTGATTTATTCCAGCTTTGTCATAGTTTTTTTTAGTTTTTACATCATTTTGTGTAGCCTGATTAAGTGCGATGTAAGTATGGTCATCACCAAAATGGACCCATTCCCTAATATTTTTGCCACCACCTCTTATCTTGAATTGGGGAAAAGCGGTTTGGAAGAACTTGATGGCTTCCTGTAGGTCATTTACCGTAATATTGGCATGTTCCAAATATATATGCTGTGTTTTCATACTATTTTGTTTTTAGTTTGAAACAAATATCAGAATAGCGTAGGAGCAATAAAACGGGCTTAAGTACAGAAATGCCACTGTACCATGGTACAGGTAAGCAAGAGGCCCAAATAGGGTCACATACCCAGAAAACCTCTCTTCAAACTGATATCAACGGCCTCGGTTCTGGTTTTTGCGTTAAGTTTGGAGAGAATTGCTGTAACGTGAAATTTTACGGTACGTTCGGTTATGAATAGTTGTTCGCCGATCTGACCGTTGGTAAGCCCTTTTTTTATAGCGCCAAGTACTTCCAATTCGCGGTTTGTTAAGGGCAGGTCAGGATATAGCAACTCCTTTACATTAGCCTCGGCTCTGTCATGTTTTTTCGTTTCTTTACATAGCATCGTTAGTTGCTGCTGAAGTTCCTTCGCTTTATTGAGTGCCTTATTTATTTTGTCCTTATCCTGCCGGGGATTATCGAGGCAAGAAATTAGGGCCTCTATTTTTGGATGAAAAACCCGCTCCAACACTTTGCTTATGGCCGTATCCGCTCCAATGACCTTACTACTATGGGATTGTTGCAATCTAGTACGCTGAATTGCAGTTCCGATCAACTCACTAATGGTGTTAAGAATGGCCAATTCCTTTTCGTTTAGTTGCCGCGTCTCCTTACTGAGCAAATTCATAAGCCCTACCTTTTGGCCGTTAATCGTTATTGGGATTATGGCGTGAAATTTCAACCCTTTTGTGCCTGTGCCGATATCCTTTAACCTGGAACATGTAATCTCACTGATATTCATCGCCTGGTCAATATCATCCGCCAAATATTGTTTTATGCAATAACACCAACCCGATAAGCGTTCCGGATGATTGCCTAAAGCTGGTGGTAGATTGTGGGAAGCGGCTAGATAAACGGATTTGTTATCAGGTTCGGTAAGCCAGAACCAACCTGTTTCCAAATCAAGGATTTCCACAGTCTTCTCTAAAGATTTACGGAGTGCGGAGTGTAGGGAGAATTCCTTATTTAGGTGACTCGCTATTTCATATAAATTCAAAAAATAGTCCTTATCGTTCATTTTTGCCAATTCAGGTTATAGAAGATAGCCAACCGTTCTTACCGCTGCCCGTCCCAACATATGTTATCAACATGATTACGGCCACTGTTGGGTTTAATGTGCACCATCAATCGTTAAGGTCTATTTGTTTGAATTGTATTTCAAATTCACTGTACAATTCCTTAGGTATGATGCCTTAAAAACTCTAATTATCATTTTTTAAATAGTAAACCTTAACGTTAAGTATGTGAGGCGTAACAGCTTTTACCAGCTATGAATACCGCACACTTTGTTACCAATTGGTTTCCTTTAATTTCTTTAGACTATGGTATGATAAGGTTTCAACCCTTTTTTGTAATCACCTTGATATTTTAGACCGAGTTTCCTCAATACACGTATCGACTTTTGATTATCGGGTAGCGTAATTGCAATGATGTTCTCGTATTCATTTAATGTATCAATTTCCTTAAGATACGCTTTGCTCGCTTCAATGGTATATCCATTTTTTTCGAATTCGGGCAATAGGGCGAAACCGATATCGGGAAATCTTTCACCTTCTCGCTCAAGAAAGGTTACACTTCCTATGGCCTTTTGCGATTCTTTTAGTTCAAAAACATTGTAAAAAATTTTTGTGTTGTCAAGTATCTTTTGAATATACTTTTTAGCATCAATTGTATTGGAGATGTTTCTGTTTCCAATAAATCTCAGCCACCCCTCGGAATTCACCAATTGCATAATGAATTCTGCATCTATCAATTTGATTGGTCTTATTCTAAGCCTTTCCGTTTCTATGTTTATGTACATTTTGTCTTTCGTTTGCAGACGACGATTCCGCCTGCTGCGATTTCAGTTTTTTGACGGCTGGTATACGACGACGTTGGCCAGTGTACCTGTCCGCCTTTGGCTGGATTTTTCGGCGAGTTGGGCCGAAGCCGGAATTCCTTTCCGGATTATTTTAAGTTGGAATTTAGGGATTTTTCTTCTTCTTAAGCATAGGGGACAAGCTGAATGTAGGCATTGTTAGGGCACATTATTTTTTAAGTCGGCTTGAAATCCAACCCTTGATTTGGTCGATGTCAAGTTTTCCTTCCGTCACCTTTATGACAAATTCATATTTATCGGCTTGACTTGTCTCAATATCCAGACCTCCTTCCATTAAGGTAAGCCTCATTAATACATAACCGGTGCGCTTATTGCCGTCTACAAAAGGATGATTAATTAAAATACTTTCCAGAACAGCCGCTGCTTTCTCAACTGGAGTAGGGTACAGCTCTCTTTGGTCGAATGTGGCATATGGCCTGTTCAAAGCTGATTCCAATCCACCTTGATCTTTGATTCCATCGGCTCCCCCAAATCTTTCTATTAGTATTTGATGAATACTTAAAGCCTGCTTTAGGTCTATCATTGTGCAAGCTTTTCGAGTAACTCTTTGTCCTCGGAAAGAATTTTACGAATTCGTTGGGACATGACAACTTTATCCGCCGACTTTCCTTGGATTTCCTCTAGGTAATTTAGAATTTCCTCTAGAACATTCTCCGGGACATTGTCAAGGGCTCTCTGTATTCTCGATTTAATCTGTTTTGTTGTCATTTCTAACGGTTTGATACAAAGATACGAGTTGATTTTAATGTGCCTAACGTACCTATATCTCGTACTGGTTAGTACTGCTAATCTACCGGATTTTTGGGGTTTTCAAAAGTATTTATTACCACTTGGGGATGTATTTCTGTCATTTTGCTCTAACCAGGTCCTGATAGTACATGTATACGCCTCAAGCCAACGCCACAGATTCCCATAAGTGGGTGGCAGGGCCATACAATAACAAATGAAAAATCAGCTTTTTAGGGATAAGAACACTGTTACCCCTCCTCCTGCAATGTTTTGATATCGGCGATCAATTGCGCTATGGCCGTTTTGTTCAACCCATTGTAAATGCCACGGATATGCCTGTTTTTATCCACAAGGATAAAGTTTTCCGTATGTAAAAAATCGTCCCCTCCCTTGGGAACTCCTAGATCTTCCTCCACAAAATACGCATAACGTCCCAGGTCATAGATGGTTTTACGTTCCCCGGTTACCAAATGCCACTTATTGGGGATAACCCCTTTGGTATCTGCATATTTCTTTAAAACGGGAACCGAATCATATTCCGGTGTAACGGAATGGGACAATAACAAAATGCCCTTATCATCTTTAAATGCTTCCTGTACCAGGGCCATATTCGCAGTCATTTTGGGACAGATACCTGGGCAAGAGGTAAAAAAGAAGTCCGCTACATAAATTTTGTCGGCAAAGGTCTTTTGGGTAATGGTATCCCCCAATTGATTTACCAATTGAAAAGGGGCCACTTTATGCAACCCAAAGATGGAATCACTGTTCTGGGGCAACCATTTAGGGGTAAATGAAGGGTTATCATAATAGGGTAGGGTTTCAACCCGACTAACGACTTCTTTTTTGGTTTCGGTACGGCATCCCAGCGTAGCGAAGATCAATGCCAAAAGCAAGATTAGTTTATCTCTGGATGGTTTCATCTTCTAATTGATAACATAGATTGGATCGTTTAAGGCCAAAAAAACGCCCGTTCTTGGCTTCATAATTGGCATACAATTTTCCGGTCCGCAACCAGGCCTGTTGTAAGCCTTCTTCCTTCCCTTGGTCAAAATGCATCATTCGGGCCATCTGTCCGCTTGGGTACCATTTTATCTGCTTTCCATGGCGTTGTCGGTTTACATAATGGGATTCCGAGCTCAATGCACCGTTGGGCCACCAGGTTCTGGTGACACCTTCCAAACGATTTTCCACATAGTTTTTTTTACCCGCCAAAGCACCATCGGCATACCATTTTAGTGCTATACCTTGCTTTTTTCCCTCGTGGAACCCGATTTTTTCGGCAAGTGCCCCATTGGGGTGATAGGCCAAGGCAAAACCATTAAAGGGATGGCCTTTATACAACCATTGCCCGGTATTGGGGTATAATCGTAATTCACTTTGGTGTACCTCGAAATCCAAAATTTTGATGGCCTTACCGTTATTTTTATTACCGCCCGCCAAGAAAATGAAAAGGAGCAGAAGCCAATTAAAAGCCTTAATTGATGGCATTGGGCGTTCCTTGATAATCTCCTGGAAAAATAATATAGTAGGCATTCAAATAAAGCTCGTTTTCAATATGATAGTGGTACAAGGCCTCATCGGAATGCTGCGTAATTGAGGTATGGCCGCCCGAGGCATCCAAATCCGTAGGATAGGCCCCCGTAGCATTACATTTTCTCCCGTAAATAAGGAAGCCATCGGCTAAAATACCGATCAACGCCTCATCATCCTCGGACCATGCGGTAGGCTCCAAATGATAGTGATATACCGAAGGGCCTATATGGGCACCGGTATAATCCAGACTGGCCGCGGCACCTTGCAAGGGACCGTTTCCCTCCTGATCGTTAAAAATGGCCGCGCCGCTGACCGCGATACCGATGGCACCCAAACTGGTAGAGGTAGTGGTCGCTGCCAATTCGGGATTGGCCGGAACGGTCAAGGTAGCGGAACCGTCAAAATTGGGGATAATACTTGGAGTGAGGGCTACGCCGGGCTCCTCTTGATATAGCGGATGGCCCTCTCCCCAATATACCGACCTATGGTTGGGAAAACCCGTGGTTTCAATGACCACATTGGAGCCGTCCAAATAAATATCGGTCTCATCTTCATCAAATTCGGCGAATGCCGCACTCAAGGTTACGTCTCCGGTAAAACCATCGTCGTCCGTCAAGTCTATGCCTTCATCGTCTATAGTCGTATCGTTGTCCGAGCTACAGGCGATAAAAACAATGAATAACAATGCTGTGCCTAATACAATGGGATTTCTTTTCATGATTGTTTTTTTAGGGATTACTCTCTTTTTTGGGATCCGTTTCTTTCTGGTTTGGGCGCTTTTTCCAATTCTTCCCAGGACAGGTAGCCGTCTTCGTTGGCATCTATTTTGGCAAAATCCTTTTTTAGAGGTCCTTTTACTTCTTTTGAGGAAAGCTTCCCGTCTTCGTTGGCATCCAGATCCTCGAACAGTTGTTCTATGGTGGGCGGGGTTCTATTTTCGCGCCTGCCTTCCCTAGATTGGGCCTCCAGCGAATAAGCGCTTAAGAATCCCAAAGCGATCAGTGCGGTTCCTAGTTTTACATGTTTACGATTCATATTCTTCTATTGTTTGTTTTTAGGTTTAGATGAGGAATCCCAAAAAAACTTGCGCTTGGAGTCATTATTTTTAAATCTCGTTACTTTGTAGGCACACTAACGCACCTATTTCCTTTTGGACGAAAGTCAATTTTTAATGGAGTTAAAGGCACAAAGGCAGTCCGCCTATGCCCGACTTTTGGACCTATATCAAAAGAAGGTTTTTAATACCTGTCTCTCTTTTGTGCCCAATGTTGAGGATGCCGAGGATATTGCTCAAGAGGTGTTTGTGGAGGTCTACAATTCCATTGGAAAGTTTAAGGGGAATTCTACGCTTTCCACATGGATCTATAGGATTTCGGTAAACAAAAGTTTGGAATTTATTCGCAGGAAAAATACCCAAAAAAGATTTGGCTTTAAGCAATCGCTTACCGGAAATAAGGTTCCTCTGGACAAATCTAGGTATTTTACGGAGTTCGACCATCCGGGGGTACAGTTGGAGGAAAAGGAAAAAAAGGAAATCTTGTTCCGAGCCATAGATCGATTGCCCGAAGCCCAAAGAATAGTGTTTACCTTGCATAATATAGACGGATTAAGCTATAAGGAGGTCAGTGCAATTTCCCAAAAAAGTATCTCCTCTGTGGAGTCCCTGCTTTTTAGGGCGAAAAGGAACCTAAGAAAAATTTTAACAACATATTACAAAAAAGAAGGCCGGTAACGCAAGTTTTGTTGCAAATCGGCATCTAAATCTAGGAATACCAATAACCATGAATGAGAAAAAGAATACTTCCCAACGCATTGATGAACTTATAGACTCGGCTTCGGGTATCGAGGCGGTTTCTACACCTCCCTTTTTTAAGGACAAGGTATTGAACAGGCTTTCCCAAACCCGGGATTCCCAACCACAGTTGGGTTGGCTCCCTTGGTTTACGCCTAAATATCAGATGGCGGCCCTTTTCCTTTTTATCCTTTTAAACGGGCTCGTGCTCTATACCTATAGCGATTCCAACCGGGAAGAAGAAATTCAAACCTTTGCCGAGGCCTATGGCCTGTCATCGGCTCAAGATGAATCTATGCTAAATTGACCGTTATGAAGAAAAATCTACTCCTTACCCTGTTATTGATTTTCCTAATGGTCATGAACGGTGTACTGCTTTATTTGACTTTTAAGGAACCGAACAAAAAACCAAGACCACCTCGGGATTTTATTTTCAAGGAATTGAATTTTACCGAAGAACAGCAGATGAAGTTTCAAGAGGTGAATGCGGAACACCATCGTAAAATGCGAGCCATTGATGAGCGTACCCAGGAATTGAAGGAATTGCTTTTTTCCAATTTGGGCTCAACCGATTTTTCAGACCAAGAACTGGATTCCATAACCTCCACTATCGGCAATTTGAGCCAGGAAAGGGAAAAGGAAATCTTCTCCTTTTTCAATACACTGGAGCGTATGTGCGATGCCGAACAAAAAAGAAAGCTCAAGCGTATCGTTCGCCGAGCGCTTAGACCTCCGGGCCCAGGACGAGGTGGACCACCACCGCCACATCGGTAAAAAGGAACATGACTATTTGCAATAGCAATCATTAGGCACAGGCATTTTCTTAATCTTTGGCCGTTTTCTCCTTCATCCACACAGGGGTTGTTTCCGATTTGTGATTACCACCGATGATATGCTTGTACAATTCCGGTCTTCTTGCATTTTTGTAGCGCCAACCTCCCGAAAGTTGGATTTTCTCCTTTGTGATTTTTGAAATCGTGATTTCGTCTTCAAAGGATTTTATTTCGGACAAAACTTCTCCATAAGGGTCGATGATCATCGAATTCCCATTTTTAAGATGTTCGCCATCATAGCCGATCGGGTTGGTAAACGCATAATAAACTCCATTGTCATAGGCTCTTGCAGGTAGCCAGCGCATTAACCACCGCCTACCTTTAGGGCCATCAAATTCCATTCGTAATGAAACTGGGTCATTTGCACGATTCTGCCAATATTTGTCGTCTACATAATCTCGATGTGGCATGGCAGATGGTGTACAGCCAGTCACATGGGGAGCGAAAATCAGTTCTGCCCCCAAAAGGCTAGTTGCCCGCACGTTTTCTATGACGTTGTTGTCATAGCAAATTAAAATTCCACATTTCCAACCGAGTAGGTCGAATACACAATATTCGTCCCCGGCGGACATATATGGGTTGATAAAAGGGTGTATTTTTCGGTATTTGGCAACTACTCCATCACCCGCAACGCAGATATAGGTATTATAAATTTTTCCGTCCGATTTTTCCACAAGACCTGCCAAAATTGGAATGTCCAAATCATTGGAAATCGCGATTAACTCCTTCGTGCTCTTTCCGTTGGGAACGTCCTCCGCCAAATCCGTTAGCTGTTCCAGGGTTAAATCCTTGGTATAGGTGTATGCGGTAATGGACATTTCGTGAAAACTTATCAAGTCCGCTCCGTTGGATTTTGCCTTTTCCGCAAGTTTTCGAATTACCGATAAGTTGTATGCTTTATCTCCGTCTTTGGGTTGAAATTGAGCTACGGCTATATTCATATTTAGATGTATGTTGAATTTTTTAGTTGATTTTGCGTTCCGCCAGCTTAGTGAACAAATAAGAAAAGTTTTCGTCTTAGTGCCTCCATAAATATACACAGACCTTTCGGTTTTCCCTTTTAGTCCGTATTACCTTTAGGCTTTGTTGGGCTTAGTCTGTTACAGCTCAGTTTTCCATTTCCGCATCTATTTTTAGGTTTTCGATTCGGCTCCTATATTCCTCAGGAATATTCATTTTCATTTCACTTGCGCGTATGTAAGTGGTGTCCTTTTTTCCCAACTCATTAGTTTGAACTACAGGCGAATATTGAATTTCAAAGTCCATACGACTATGCTCCGGATTTTTAATGGAATATTCTACGACGTAGTAATTTCCTTGATCAATGTCATCACTTAACCAGCCTATTGAACTTCCTGAAAATCTTTGTCCGTCTACGTAGAAGTCGTAGTCATAATGTCTTTTGCTAAACTGTTTTGCTATAGGCCTTGAGCGCTTGACAACTCCGTAAGTGATAGATTTGTTTTGATCGATATCTTTTTTTTCCTCTTCCAGAGAGATAAAAGCAAAAATAGCAACAGGAATCATGGCAATCCAGTAGTATTTTTTTATAAAACTTATAATTTGTTTTATGTCCAATTCATGTTGGTTTTTGGATTTTTATAAGCTAGGCACAATGCTCTTGGCTATAATGTCAAAGCTGACTTTCCCGTCCTAACACGAAGTTAGCGAATAAACAAGGATTTCCCCATCCGACCCAAACGTTCGGGAATCCTCTGCGATATATTACAGATTTTGTTGTTCAAATAAGCAGAAGAGATTTATTCCTTATCGGAAATCATACAATTCCTCCAACGATTATTCTGTAAGGAGATGATAAGATATCCAAAATCATCGGATTCACAGGAGCCCTTATTTTTGCCTCCTGAACTAGAAAGCGTTGTGATGTTTCCGGATGCATCCCGGGAATAGTCAATGGTAATGGCCTTATCCAGATGATGTAAAATAGCGATTCGGGATTGTAACTCCTTCTCATTCATGTTGTTGTTGATGCGAATCAGCAAATCGGATTCGGATTCCGCCATGGCTTGGAACATCTTGCTCGTACTACTGCTTTGCCCAAAACCGCTTTGGAAACAGACCAATAGCATAACTGTAAAATAAATTTTTGTCAGGTTTTGCATTACTTTGAATTTTGATGTGGTTTATAACGGTCCCGGCTATGGTTTCGATCTGGTAATAATCTAATCAAGCTCCTTAATTTTTGTTACTCTAATGTAGGAATATTTTAAAGGAACTTGGAAGTAGTGATGAATTTTAGCTTTTGTTAGGCCACGTTTTAATGATATTCAATTATTCTCTCCCAAACATAACCTAACTTCCCATTTGAATATCTCTTTCTGGTTATCCAATTATTGTTTTTGTCATATTCATGCGAGAATGAAGTTCTGTGAGTTTGTTTGCCAGATTCATCATACCAATTTTGAATGGTCAAATTATTGTTCTGGTCAAATTCTGAGATAAATCTTGTGTAGTAACCATTGGGCCTTCTCAAATCAGATTCTATTTCATTTCCCGTTTTATCATACTTGTAAGTTCTTACATCTTTAATTGATCCATCTGGTTTGTATTCAGTTTTTTCAATTAACTGATTTTTTGAATTGTATTTGCTCGATGTTTTGGAACTTTTGTTTGCAGTAACACTTGTTCTGGACATTGAAATCACATTTTCATTTGAGTCATACTCATTCTTTTGGATAGAAATGGCCTTATGATTAGAATCAAAAGTTCGATAAACAATAATATTACCTTTTTCATCAGATTCGGTTATTATATATCTTTTTAGATTTCCTTGACTATCATAAGTGCTACTCTTAATTAATTTATGTTTTTTGTTCTTAAGGAGTTTTGTTTGTTCGTAAATAGTTCCATCCAGTTCATAGTTCCAGTACCCCACCAATATGCCTTGGTTGTCATAAAATTTTCTTTTTGATAATTTTTTTAAGGCTTCTTCCCTGGTCAATTCTCCTTTACGTTTGGCACTGTATTCAGCTTCAGCAATTGCTTTGAAAAGCTTATTATTTTCATCGCGAAGATTTTTTGTTGTAGAACAAGATAAGACAAACCCTAGGGTTAATAAGTAGAGTAAAACTTTCATGTAATAATATTACCTAACGGTGAGTATATGCAGTATGGACGATTGCTGGTTTCAAACTCATCAAACGGTTACAATTTTGAAGCGGGTTACATCCTTGAATTTACTACTATCATGCCGATTTTGTATATGTATTGTTGTAGTAATTAATTATTCATCATCTAAGTCTATCAAAAAGTCAATGGTAAGCTCTACCGTTTCCTTTTTGTCATTATATCCCCAATAAGTTGGATAGTAACCATCACCCCATCCTGATGCAAACATAATAACATTCAAATCAGATGTGTCATTTAGGATATGGTTATTCCAGTCTCCTAAATCTCTTGAATATTTGTTTCCAGAGGAATATTTATCAAATTCAGCTGCTAATAAATCATCATAATAGTTCTTATCAGGATTTTCCCTGTAGAACCTATCTATTTTGCTTAAAAAATTCTCATTAGTTTTCTCATCTACGAAACAACCTAATCCAGCATCAACAGGAAAGCCAAAATACTCACCTTCCTTTAATCTAATCAAATCTTCAATTTTCATGTCGTCTGACAACGCTAGTATCCAATTTGTAGCAGTTTCAGGTCGAAATTTTATTTTGGCAAAAGCTATTCTATAATGCTCAGGCTCAATTTTAGCTATATATATTTTCACGGGATATGTCCCTGAATCAACTGATCGAGAAAATGGTTTAGTGCTATGAGTAAAAAAAGGATCACTTGCGATTATTTTTCCAGTCGGTAAATTGACATTTCCAATTTCAATTTCTTTTAACTTTTCTAAATTAGAGTCAGACAAGTCAAATCGAATCTCTAAGTCGTTATGTTCTGGTTTTTGCTTTTTAAATCTGTCAAATAGTCCCATATTCTCAGGTCTTTGTTAACTATTCATGCAAATAATCCAAGTAACATAATTGTTATTAGTTTGTGCACTATGCTTCTTTTTATTGACTAACGGTCATGTGTACGATTAGTTGCACGCCGTCTGCATCAGTAGCGGGCGAGTTGGCGCGCTGGCCTAAACGGAAAATGCCCACCTGAGACTAAAGGTAATTGATTGCTAGAAATTCCAGCTGGAAATTCCGCTCGCAATTAGTTATACACAGTGTTAGTCACTGGCCTTAATTTTTACTAAATGTGATAAATTCACCTTCAAATGCTTTATCAAGCTCAGAAATCAGTTTGTCAAGTTTTTCAGAATCTATTATTTCCAATGAATGTAAATGATAAAACATTCCATATTGATATTCATAATTCAAATTTGGATTTACTTTTTCAAATCGCTCTTCTAGATATAAATTCCTACGTTTGAATAATTCTTTAATAAACAAATCCATTTCTTTTTTAGAAGGTTCATTTTTATAGAACTCAATTCCTTCAAAATCTATACATCTAAGAACTGTTGATGCCATTTTAAAGTTATATATTCCAAAGATCCCACCAACGAGAAATATTAGAATCCACCTATAAATTTTACCTAGGTCATCTATGTTATACATTTTTAAGACTAAAAAGGAAAAAATAACCAAAACACCAAGTACAATAATTACCAAGTAATGAATGGGGTTAAACTTTAATGAAACGAATTCGTTAGTAATATTTTCAAAAGGGATTGTACGTCTGCTTGTGCCAAACGAGCTATCCTCCGAAATTTTTAGTCCGTTTGCTTGAATAAGGAAGGTTCTTCTTTCTCCGCGATGTTTTTGTACTAGCTTCAATTTTTTGGTCTTATAGCTAACGGTCTCATGTATGGCTTCGTCACATCAAACGTAGCAAGTTAGAGGTTTGACGTGATGGGCTTTTCTGTATGACATCCCGCTTTGCTCATGGTTAATAGTTTTGAATTAGTAGGAAAACAACTATGAATTAAAATCATTATTAGAGGCAGCTTTTTCTTTTTTCAATTTAAAAGTCATTTTTAAAAATAATTCTCAGGCCATAAAAAGTCCGGTAAATGATTTTTTATTCTCTCTACTGCCCAATCATAACCACGTTTTTCCAATTCTCTGACAAAATACGGCCAAGGCGGTATGTTGCTTCTATAAACATTTGAGGGTGAAGTCGACATTCCACCTCCAATTGCTTTAGATAATCCGCCGCCAAGTGCAGTTGAAAGTCCTCCGTATAACGCGGTCGATAATCCTCCGTAAAGTGCAGTTGAAAGACCGCCATATAGTCCAGTAGATAACCCTCCATAAAGAGCAGTTGACATACCACCGTACAATGCTTTGGATAGACCACCATAAATTGCTGTGGATGCTCCACCATTCAATGCCGTTGACATTCCGCCACCCAAGGCAGTTGAAAGTCCGCCACCTAAACTTGTACTCAAATTTCGTGGCCAAGTTCTTAAGTTTTCAATTTCCGGTCTACTCATATTATATTAAGTGTTTTTCAAATTACCGTTAATGGTCTTGGGTATGATTAGTTGCGTATGATTTACTTATAGTCATCTTAAGTTTGATTCTGTTTAAATTATATCATTAGCATCTACTTTAAATCCAGCAGATTTTAATTCTTTTACTAATCTAAATTTCCAATTCTCAGATTCGTCAATTAATGTATAAAGAACTCCAGAAATATCACTTGGAAGTTCTACTCCTTTTTCATATAAAGGCATAACATTTTCACGTCCTATTTTAGCTATAAAATACCCTAATTCGAGAATAACATTTTGTCTTGCTCTTTTATTATGATTGTTGTCAGACTTTACGTTTCCGAAATCATCATAAGTCAGAAGAATTACTGCAAAATTCACATTCGAATGTTTTTCGAATTTCTCAATTATTGTTTGTCCTTCATTACTTTGTTCGTGAAGTATTACAGGGCTTAACTTCAGTTTTTCTATTGTTCTTGCTACCTTTTCTTTTAATTCTTCGTTGTGACCGTGAACGATAAAAATGTCCTTTTTATTCTTTTTGGTATTTGATGCTCTTTTCAAACGAGTTGATGTTATAACTTCTTTTTCGGGTAACTTTAATTGTTTATGTTTTTCAAATGCTTTTTCTACTTCGCCTATTGAATCTTTCGAAAAATTGGCTACTGTCATGGCTTCTATAATATCTGAAAAGTCTTCATCTGTCTTTTTGGATTCTATAAATGATACGGTTATAAGTGTAAAAACTTTTTCAATTTCTTCGTTTTCTTCAATAGCATTTAAAACGATGGCAAGAGTATCAATATTATCTCCTCTATTATGGTCATATCCTAATGAAACATAGGTTCTATTTTCTTTGACTTGCTCATAAATATTTTGCCACCATTCATAAACTCCATTTTGAGACATTACCATTTTAAAGTCTCTAGAAACTAAAAAATCACCAATTAGATGGTTTTTTAAATCACTGTAAACAATCTCGTATTTCGGTTTTACATCTTCTTTCATTTGTTTTTTTCAAATGACATACAACGTAGGAGTATAGATCATTAATGATCTATACCTTTTTATAGGTGGAACTAAGATAAGAGATCTTCTATGTAGTAAAGAAGATTTTTCGCTACGTGGCCGTGAATTTCCATTGCCTTTGGGAAACTAAGAGTCATAACAATGGAATGTTTTGAACAGAGATGCCGAGTGCCCAACGAATACCTGTATTGTTCTTTTTTTCATACATTACGGTTGTAATGAACGTCAAGGTTCATCGACCCAAGAATGGAGAACAAGGGAACAACTCTTGACGGATAACCCATATCCATACATAGTATGGGATTTCCCAAACTCCACCTAATCCAATAAACACATTAAAATGACAGAACAACTAAAGGAACTGACCCAAAAACACTGCGACAATCCACCCGCGAAGTACGATGATCTTAGCGTTCTATTTCTAAACTGTACACTAAATAGAACCCCGGTACTTTCCCATACCGAGGGATTGATCCAAGTAGCCCAACGTATCTTTGAGGCCAATGGTGCAACCACAAAAGTAATTCGCCCGGTAGACTATGTAATTCCGGCCGGATTGGGTCTGGATATGTCCCAGACCCCGGAATGGGACCGGGATGATTGGCCTCAGATTCAACAAGAAATCGATGCTTGCGACATTTTAATCGTTTGTACCTCCGTATGGCTAGGCGAAAAATCCTCCGTATGTAATCGTACCCTGGAACGTATGTACGGCTATACCCATCAGTTTAATGCCAAGGGGCAGTATCGGGATTATGGAAAGGTAGGCGCTACCTTGATTACCGGTAATGAGGACGGCGTAAAGCATTGCGCCATGAATATCCTCTTCTCCCTCTCCCATATTGGGTATACGGTTCCCCCTCAGGCGGATGCCGGTTGGATGGGCGAAGCCGGTCCCGGACCTTCATATCGGGATGAAGGTTCCGGTGGCCCCGATAATGACTTTACGAATCGAAATACCACCTTCCTGGTATGGAATTGCCTGCATCTGGCCCGAATGTTAAAGGACAATGGCGGCGTACCCGCCTATGGCAATCTCCCCGATGAATGGGATGCTGGTTGTAAAGCAGGATTTGATAGCCCGGAACACAAAAGATAGTGCGAAAACGCTTCGCGAATCCTCTACCAATCGTTATATTGGTTTACGGAAAAACAACTAAACTTTAGAAAAGTGGCAAAGGAGAATACGGTCTGGCACAAAGTATTGGATAATAAGAACGATTTGCCCGAAGGGCGGGTTAAAACCGTTACCGCAGCCCATAAAGGCATATGCCTGACCCATTTTGAAGGGAAATTTTCGGCATTGGACAACAAATGTCCGCATCAAGGTGGCCCCTTGGGAGAAGGATCCATCGAAAATGGGTTGTTGCGCTGCCCTTGGCACGGATGGGATTTTCATCCATGTACCGGTTTGCCGCCAGGAGGTTATGACGATGGGGTGGAAACCTTTGCCGTAAAGGAAGAGGACGGCGCTATCTATGTAGGTCTGGAAGCGGAGGCACCTCATGATACCACAGTGTCCGACCTTATGGTAGAAACCATGATCAATTGGGGGGTAACCACTGTTTTTGGGATGGTGGGCCATTCCAATTTAGGTTTTGCCGATGCCATGAAACGGCAGGAGCAACAGGGGAATCTCAATTTTTATGGTATCCGCCATGAGGGAGCCGGCGCCTTTGCTGCTTCGGCTTATGGGAAGTTGACCGGAAAACCGGCGGCCTGTTTTTCTATTGCGGGTCCGGGAGCTACCAATATGTATACCGGCATGTGGGACGCCAAGGTAGACCGTGCCCCCTTATTGGCCTTAACCGGCCAAGTGGCCACACAAGTTGTCGGGACCGGAAATTTTCAAGAAGTGGACTTGGTACAGGCTTTTGGCAGCGTAGCAGAATTTAATCATAGGGTGCAAAGTGATAGCCGACATGTCGAACTGATGTCCTTGGCGGTTAAGCATGCCATTCTAAAACGCGACGTTTCCCATCTGACCTTTCCCGATGAGGTACAGGAAAAGAAAGCAAATCCTAGAGCAAGGGCAAAGACTCCGGAGAAACGGATGACCTCCCTGGAAATCGCTCCACCGGCATCGGCGGTGGAAGATGCCATAGCGTTGATTAAGAAATCCAAACGGCCTGTAATCGTTATGGGCCATGGAGCCCGGACCCATAAAAAGCGCGTTGTACAATTCGCCGAACGTTTAAATGCCGCCGTAGTAACCACCTTTAAAGGAAAAGGATTAATACCGGATAATCATCCCCTGGGTGGTGGGGTATTGGGCCGAAGTGGAACACCTATCGCCTCATGGTTTATGAACGAGTCCGATTTGCTGATTGTTTTCGGGGCCTCATTTTCCAACCATACGGGGATTACTCCTAAAAAACCCATTATTCAAGTTGATTTTGATCCCCTGGCCCTAAGCAAGTTCCACAAGGTGGAAGTGGCCGTTTGGGGAGAGATATCCAGGACCTTGGAAATATTTGAAGCGGAACTTAAGGGAAAGACCGACACCTTGGATCAACGCCCCGAAATTGCGGAGCGCTGGAAGATTTGGAAGGCAGAGAAGGCAAAACGACTCCAGGAAACCTCGGAGAAGGGGATAAGTTCCATTGCCGTTTTTGATGCGATGAACAAATTGACCCCGGAAAATGCGGTCATGTGCGTTGACGTGGGCAACAATGCCTATTCCTTTGGACGTTATTTTGAATCCAAGAACCATGATTTCCTAATGTCCGGTTACTTGGGTTCCATTGGTTTTGCCCTCCCGGCATCCATTGGTGCCTGGACGGCCGTAGGTGATACAAGACCCGTAGTCGCGGTGGCCGGTGATGGAGGACTTTGTCAATATCTGGCCGAAATCACTACCTTGGTGAAGTACAAGATGCCGATAAAGCTTATCGTTTTAAACAACCATGAGTTGGGTAAGATATCCAAGGAGCAGCGCGCCGGCGAGTTCGATGTTTGGAAAACGTCCCTTTCCAACCCTAATTTTGCCGACTTTGCCCTGTCCTGCGGAGCATGGGGAAAGCGCGTCACCGATCAGGCAAAGCTGAAAAGTGCAATGCAAGAACTTTTCGAGGAATCGGGCACAGGGGTTTTGGAGATTATCACCGATGTCGATTTGATTTAGTCCTTACTAATTTGAGCATCAAATTGATCCTGCCTTATTTTTACGGCCCTAAAGGAATACACAATAAGGATACATAGGGCCAATAAGGCACTAAGGATGCCCGCTACCGTAAAATAAATCGGTATTTCGGCACCCATAATGTGAGTGCTCTCATAAAGACCGGCTATTAGTCCCGAAAGCACAAAACTGGCCACGGCGACATACAGAAATACCATGGCATTGTTCAGTAACTTAAGCTGCCTTAATTTTCGCGATAAAATGGTCTGAACATCGCTTTGCTTCCCTATTAGCTCCTTGATTTCGGTGCTCAGTGCAATCAAGAGATTGGAGGTGGATAATAATAGCAATCCAATTCCGGGAACAATGGTGATAGGAACGTACCAATCCATGAGATCAACGGGTATAGGCCCTTAACGTTTCCCGGAAAAATTGGGCCGCACCTTTGGTATCCCTATTCGAAGCTGGAAGCAGGGCTCCCTTTAACTGTTTTGGGTCCCATGTCCCATGCGTCAATGCGTTGAAGTTGGAGACGTCCAAGGCATTATGACCTAAATAGCCGCTGATATAAAAATAATGCTCATCACATATGGAATCAGGGATTGCCAGGCCTAGACCAATGGATTTTCCCGAACCATCATCCAGAGGCATAAAAGCACCCGTATCAAAATGATGAGGCCAAATACAAATATCCGATGGCAAGTTTTCCTGTTCTAAAAAAGATTGTAAAACCGCATGGCCCAGCTTTCGTAAGCGCAGCAGTTCTTTGAGTTGCGAAGGGTCGGCAAGTTCAAATTTGAAATCACCCAAGGCCGAGTAGGGCAATTCATAGTGCAGTTCATAAACGTACCGTTGGGTCAAAGGACTCAAAGCGACCATGGTATTGATCCAAACAATTACCTCCTCATGCGATTTTCCATCCAATGGAAAGGAATGGGTCACATTTGATTCCCACTTTAGGCTAAAGTCGGAATAGTCAAAAACCAACTTTTGTCCAGAAGGGTGTAAAGGCATCGTTTCCAGCGTTTCGGTTTCTGGTATAAATCCGATGTTAGTATGGCTGTCATCCTCTTTTGGAGGTAGAAAGCTTTTTCCGGCCATGGCCAGATACTGTGCGGCGAGATGTACTTGTTGTATCATTGTGTTACTCATGATTTTGTTCGTTTGATTTCCCTAAAGGCAAAATGATTCCTGCAGTAAAGAATTCGTCGTTGAGCTGGCCTGCAACTCCTTTAAATTCTGCGAAAATGAAAAAATGATGAAGATTGTAATGTGCCCCCAAACCATAATTGAGGCCGAACTCACTGACTTCTTCCATGTCATCGGTATCCGAAATCAGCCGTTCTTTTTCGATGGTATAGTTGATTCCGCCCAAGGGATAAATGCCCAATTTATGGGAGATTTCAAAAATATAATGGGCATTGGCGTTTAAATCGATTACGCTCAATTCGTATTCCTCGTCGATTTCCTGATAGGGGAAAAAAGTAACTTCCGGACCGAAGCAAAAAGTTGGGTCCGTACCATAAAACAATCTGGCGTTTATCCCGAATAGATTTTCGTCAAGTTCAAAGGAAGGGCCCCCACCGCCCATAAGACCTTCTTGAGCGTTTAGAAAGACACATGATAAGAGTCCCCAATAAAATAGATAAAATCTTGACAAACGGAACACATTTAAATGGGTAAGGTCCTAGCAACAATTCCAAATGACTTTGGACAGTGTTGCCAAACGCTGTATATCCGTTTGGTCGCAGAAAAATCTAAACGTTTACGTTTTGGGCCGCTTTTTTCAATATGGAACCCATAATAATGGGCGCATGGATTCTAGAATTTTCTATAAACCACTTATGGGTTTCCATACCACCGCAGATAACCCCGGCAAGATACAGTCCGTTTACATTGGTTTCCATAGTCTCCGGGTCGTAGTTGGGAAGCCGTTTTTCATCATCGGATAGCTGAATCCCGAGTTTTTCCAGAAATTCAAAATTGGGCATATAGCCCGTAAGGGCCAGAACAAAATCGTTTTCAATACGGATAGTGCCTTCAGGAGTATCTACGATTACGGCATCCTCTAGAATCTCCTTTACATTCGAATTAAAATAGGCCTGTATACTACCTTCCTTGATCCGGTTGATAACGTCCGGCCGTACCCAATACTTGACCCTTTGCCCAATTTCAGGCTCGCGCACGATCATAGTAACATCGGCTCCCTTGCGGTAGCATTCCAAAGCGGCATCCACGGCCGAATTGCTGGCACCGACGACGATAAGCTTCTGACTGGCATAAAAATGGGGATCTTTATAATAATGGGAAACTTTGGGCAGATCCTCGCCTGGAATGCCAATGCGATTGGGAATGTCATAGAACCCGGTCGCCACCACAATATTTTTGGCGGTATAGCTGTCTTTTTCGGTAGTTACACTGAACAGATTATGGTTCTTTTTTACATTGGTAACTTTCTCAAAAAGATGAATATTCAATTGATTTGAGGTAACTATCCTTCGGTAGTATTCCAATGCCTCGTTCCGTTTGGGCTTGGCCTCCTTGCTGATAAAAGGAATGTTGTCAATTTCCAATAAATCGGAGGAGGAAAAAAACTGCATGTTTATGGGGTAGTTGAAAAGCGAGTTTACAATAGGCCCTTTTTCAACAATAAGATAGGAAAGCCCATTCTTTTTGGCCTCCAAACCACAAGCTATTCCAATGGGACCTCCGCCCACAATAACAACATCGTACAAATCCATTATCCTGCAATTTCTTTAAGCTCCCGTATGGTAGCGCTGGGATCTTCACTTTTAAAGACAAAACTTCCGGCCACAAGGATGTCCGCACCGGCTTCCGCCAAGGCCTTTGCATTTTCCGAACTAACACCGCCGTCAACTTCGATCAAGGCATTGGCCTTCCTCTCCTGGATCAATGTTTTTAGGTCTCGTATCTTGGCATAGGTACGTTCTATAAAGGATTGCCCTCCAAACCCCGGGTTTACGCTCATAATCAATACTAGGTCAATATCGTTGATCGTATCTTCCAAGACATTGATGTTGGTATGGGGATTCAGGGCTACCCCGGCCTGCATACCTTCCGCTTTTATTTCCTGCAAAGTTCTATGCAAATGGGTACAGGCCTCATAATGAACGGTCAGTATTGAGGCACCTAAACTTGAGAAGGTCTTAATGTATCTGTTGGGGTCCACGATCATCAAATGAACGTCCAAGGGTTTGGTGGCATGTTTCGCAATGGACTTCACAACAGGCATACCATAGGAAATATTAGGTACAAAAACACCGTCCATTACATCAATATGGTGCCAATCCGCTACACTTTGATTTACCAATTCCACATCGCGTTGTAGGTTGCCGAAATCGGCTGCCAGGAGGGAAGGGGCTATTTTGGTTTTACGCATGCCAATAAACTAAAATAATTTCATGCAAAGGTAGAGAAATGTAAACGTTCTTGTATTACTCCATGGCCTTTCCCTCATAGATCTCATGATTCTCATCCCCTCCGGATTTCAAATAGGCGAACAGATCCAGTACTTCCTGCTCGTTTAACCGATTCAAAAGTCCAGGAGGCATGGGGGAAATAGGGGAGAGTTCCCGTTTTTCCACATCGCTTGTAGCCAGTTCTACGGTATAGCTTTCATTGAACGGGTTGGGCATAAGGGTAATGGTCCTATCATCCTCCGCTTTGATACGTCCCGCAATTTTCTTCCCATCCGTCATATGGAAAAGCGTGTTTGCGTATTGATCCGAGATTTCGTCATGTGGACTGTAAATCGCGAAAAGCATATCATAATCACTAAATTTGGTATGGGCCTGTGTCAAATCCGGTCCGGCAGCGCCACCTTCACCCCGCATACGGTGACATAATACGCACATAGCCGCCTGGTAGGCACGCTCTCCGTCCGTAAAGGAACCACTATAGTTTTGTAGACCGCCCCCCCAAAGGATTTGGCTCATATCGCGTCCGGAGTATTCCTTTCCAGGTCCGATGGGTTGTGGTAAGTCGGCCACGGCAGTTGATGGTGAGTACACACCGGATATTTCCTGAAAATATTCCCTTTTGTTTTCAGGCACATTGGTCATGGCTTGTAGACGCACATTTTCCATGTAGGCCTTAAAACTCATCCCGCCCTTGGCGCCCAATACATCATAGAACCAGAGGAAATATTTTTCACGGAGGTCATTGGTCCAACCTTCTTTAGCATGGCTCAGGAGAAGACCGTAGTAAATGGACTCACTTGGGGGCATCTTAGCAATAACTTCCCGAATCAGCGGCCCATATTGTTCACTGCGTTGCGTGGCCTCTTCGGAAAGCAGCTCCACACCCTCTGTAATGGTTTTTTCCCTGGCGTGCTTTTCCAGTAGCTGCACTATATTTTCAGTGGCTCCATCGGCTTTTAGATATAACAGTAATTGGGCCAGCTCTCGATTTACGGTGTTGTTGGCATGTGGAAAATAGGAGTTCAATTTTTTGGCCGTTGCTCTTCTATGTTGCTCATCGGGTTCGCCCATCCGGATAAATACTAGTGCATAGCTTCGCAACAGTGCAATCTGTTGTTGGTTGGTAAGTTGCTCCAATTTAAATTGATAGAGCTTGTCCAGAATACGTCCCTGTAGGTTTTTACCTCCTTGCCGTGCCAATGCAATACCGGCTTCCAGAATTTTGGTCACATCCTTTTCATTAAAAAAGAGATTTTGCCATTGGTCTACTGGTCGGTGTTCCAAAACCATTCTGGAGGCGTACCGTATAAATCGGTCTTCATGCCCCAAATTGGCCCAGGCAAGGGGTATGGCCTCCTCGGATTCTTGGGTATGGTATTTTTCTATAGATCGGCGCAGTTCCCGAAGTGCTTTGGCCTCTGCATCCTGTTTCACTTCTGCGGTTCCCATATTTTCCCCGGTATAGCGTAAACGGTACAAATGGGAATTTAATCCACGGCCTCCCGTGGCAAAATACAGATGGCCGTCGGAACCGGCGATCATATCTGTAAGCGGTAGGGGAGTACCGGACAGAAATTCTTCCCGTTCCCCGATATAGCTACTTCCTTTTGGTTTTAAATCGATAAAATACACCGTACCGAAACTCCAATCCATTACCAAAAGTCCGTTTTTGTAGGTAGCGGGAAAGTTGAGTTTGGCACCGGAAAGAACCGCCGTAGGGGAACCTTGTTCCAAGTTATGTACGGCCGGAAGGTTATCCGGGTAATAGGCGGGCCACTTACCGGAACCGGTCCGCCAGCCATATTCACTCCCACTGGTTGCATGATTGATGCGTGTGGGCCGATACCAGGGCATGCCTATGTCCCATTCCATATCAGCGTCGTAGGTGAACAACTCACCATCTTGGTTAAAGGCAATATCGAAGGGATTTCTGTACCCCGCAGATATAACTTCCCAATCCGTACCCTCGGGATTGAATTTGGCGATCCAACCCCCTGGTGCCTTAATGTCATTGGCATGACCCCGAGCATCAAGATAGGGTGGAAACAGATTGTCCTCATCCCAATTAGCGGGAAGCCGACTATTCTCCAATAGGGATTCCGGAATTAAAGTATGGTTTCCAGCGATGAAATAGATGTCTTTCCCATCTGGGCTCGGTACAAAACTATGCGGACCGTGTTCCCCCTGTCCTTCCAGCTTCAACAGCATGTCCAATGCATCCAATTTACCATCGTTATCGGTATCGGTTAAACGGTACACCCCGCTACCGTTTTCCTCCTCGTCCGGAACTTCATCGTCCCATTTCTTGTTTACCGAAACGTAAAGGCTATTATGGGCCCATAAGAGTCCATGGGCTTCCCCGATTTTGAGATCAACACTATCAACCTCAGAAGCACTGATGACATTACCTTCCTTTGGAGCTTGGAAGAAATAGATTTTTCCCCTCTGGTCACAGGCGTATACCCGGTCGTTCGGCCCTTGTGCCAAGGCCACCCAGGATCCTTGCCCATGAATGCTGGGTCTATACAGGTCTTCCAGGACAAAATTATCCGGGAGATTGAATTCAATCTCTTTTTCTGTGCTTACTGAAGTTTCTTTGGTGCAGGAAAGGATAAGGCAGCCTACCAGAAGTACATAGGCTGCGATGTTGATTTTGGTCATTTTATAAAACTTTTATCGGGTTCCGTATAAAAGTAAGGAATTGCTATGGGATTTCAAGCTGTGCGTAAATGGTTATATTTGGGATAAACCACTTCAAACGACTTTTTAGATATGGATCGACGTAAATTTATGAATGGAGCCGCAATGTTGGGTGCAGGTTCCGTTATTTCCGGATTTTCACCATCAGATTTGACCTCTACCCCGAAACCCAAAAAAATAAAGCATAATCCCATTGGGGTGTCCACGTATTCTTTTTGGCAATTCAATGGGCCTAAGGAAAATGTTCCTATGGAACTTTGTATTGAAAAGGCGGCAGCCATGGGTTTTGATGGGATAGAATTATTATTGGTGCAAATGAACTCCGAGGACAATGGATATCTTCAAAAATTAAAGAAACAAGCCTTTCATGCCGGATTAGATCTTATGGGTTTTTCTACCCATCAAGGCTATTTAAGCCCGGAAAAAAGATATCGGGAACAAAATATTTCAAAAACCCTGCACCAAATAGAATTGGCCTACAAATTGGGTATTCCTACCATGCGTTTGAATACGGGGCGTTGGGGAACCTCCAAATCCTTTGATGATTTAATGGCGAATAAGGGAATGGAACCCACTTTGGAAGGATACACCGATGAAGATGGTTTTAAATGGGTCATCGATGCCATAGAACAATGTATACCTACCGCCGAACGATGTGGAGTGGTTCTGGGACTGGAAAACCACTGGGGCCTGGGGCGTACGGCGGAAGGGGTAAAACGTATTGTAGATGCTATCAACAGCCCTTGGTTACAGGTAACCTTGGATACCGGAAATTTTTTGGAGAATAGGGAGGCGCAGATGGAATTATTGGCACCCCAAACCTATCTGGTACAAGCCAAAACCTATTACGGGGGCGGGAAGTGGTATACCTTGGATATCGATTATCCCAAAATTGGGGAAATGATGCGGAGGCACAACTATAAGGGATACATCTCATTGGAATTTGAGGGCAATGAATCTCCGGATACCGCGGTTCCTAAAGGCCTGGAGCTGCTACGCGATGCCTTTTGGTACGAGTTATAAAAAGGATCAAAGCGGATGTTAAGTGGACTTGCTTATGTTCCTCCCAATAGTGGTATGTTTTACCCCACCAGGTTATCGTTCCGAACTTAAGGGTCCCTAGTACCTTTGTTCTAATGGGTGGGAGGTATCTTATACAAACGATATTCATCCACGTCCAACTTTTTTTGGTTGCCCATTTCATAGTTGTCCGAAAGTTTCAGGTTTAGCTGGGATATGAGATGAATACTCTTTTGATTTCGCTTATCAACGGGGTACTTGATAAATTCGATATCTAAATTGGATATTCCCCATGGAAGCATATGGTTGACCACTTTTTTACCAATGCCTTTTCCTTGCTGTCCACTTTTGATCCAAAGCCCAAAATGTGGTTGTTTGGTGGGAATTCCATGTATCCCGCAGCAACCTGCAAACAAACCCTCGTTTAAGATTACCCAAACCAAATCTGTTTTATTTTCCACTTGTTCCATGGAATACTCTATAAATGCGATAGTTTCCTCAATTTTTTTTGGGGGTTCATCAATGGGCAGGAAGCAGATTTTAGTTCTTTATTATTTTTTGAAAAACTTCGATTTGTTTTATCTTCATTTAAGATTTGATAAATTTTCATGCTGGTATTGTGGGGAAAGTATTATTTTATTTCAAAAGAGTGATGGATTTTATATTGAACTACTATCTTATAATAGCAGTAATACTAACGGGATTGACCTTTTTGCTAGTAAAATATGGTGAAAAAAGAAGTGCAAAAAGGACCAAAGAAGAAATTACTAGAGCAACCGATTCTATAGTCAAAGAAGCAGTCCAGAAGACAGTAGAAGAACTTAAAACATCTACTGACACCCTTTTACTAAAAACCGATGGCGCGGTAGACACTATAATTCAACAAGCCCAAGACCTTGCCGATAAAACTTCCAATCAGATCGAACTTTTGGAAGTAGCCACCCAAAAACTGGGGAATCACTTAGAATATCAAGAAGTTTTAGTCCGAACAAAATACTCTTTTCATCATAAGAATGCAATAGCCAATGACAAGCGTCACATTTTTTTTAATATCCTTATGTATCTATTAACAAACGACAATTATTACTCCTTGAGGATAAAATCCCCAGAAGGTTCAATTGTCCAGTTTGTCTCGGATAATAACACCTTTATATGGATAAGTGACGAAGTGGATCCAAATGTTGGGGAATTGAAAGACTATTTTTTTAATGCAGGGACATATCTTTATGGAGCCGAGGAAAGCAACCCGCAAGTAGTACATGTTAATTATTTGCTTAATGCTCTAAGATTGGAATTTGGGGTCAATGAAATAGAAATTGGGGATACCCTTGAATTTTCTTTAAGGAAATTACAACCAACGAGGCGATATGCAACATTTATACCTTCGAGTTCGCGTATTGATAAATTGCGAAAGGAAAACCCAAGTTTCGACAATTTCAGTTCTTTCTCTGGATTAGATGGTGATCCCAAAGTAGAAGTAAGGTTGATATTTAAGTTCAGAAATGGAAAGGAAGTGCTTTGCAAGGTATTTAATCAATCTCCTTCCGGAACAAATATGGAGTATGGCATAACCATTAAAGCTAAAATTGTTGAAATCATTGATTCTGAATGATGTCATCTTTGACTTTCTTTAATATTAATCTTTTTCCAAATATCCCTTAGGCCTTTCACATTTTCCAAGAGCAAGTAGGTCTATAATAAACCTACTAACAGTATCCGGATTTTTAAGGCAAATAATTCGCAAATCATTCCTACGTACCCATACCGCATCAGATATATTTCTGTTACCCCATATTAAGATTGCTCCGGGAATCTATAACACCATTGTAATATATAGTTATGTAGAATAGTCTTTTTGGGCTTTCAAATTCGGTACGTAATCCGGTACGGTAGCCAGTACGTTTTTCTTCAGTTTTTGGGGAAATCACATCTTTAGATGCTTTTGGTGCCCACAAACATTGAGCTTTTTCTGAAAGAAAAGAAACTGTCTAAATGAAAAAACTCCGGTAATCAGCCGGAGTTTATTCATCAATCAAAAAACGAACAGTCATGATAAACTGTTGTTAACCTTAAAATTACAATTTATATGCCATAAATCCAATTTATGGAATATTTAACGTGTTATTTTATCAAATAATTAACCAAGATAGGTCTTTAGAATCTTACTTCTGGAGGTATGCTTTAACCTTCGTATCGCTTTTTCCTTGATTTGACGCACCCTTTCCCTGGTAAGATCGAAGGTTTCCCCAATTTCTTCCAAGGTCATGGAATGTTGTCCTGCCAAACCAAAATAGAGACGGATAACATCCGCTTCCCGCGGCGTCAATGTTTCCAAAGCACGCTCAATTTCGGTACGCAAAGATTCGTGCAACAAATCCTTGTCGGGGTTTGGAGATTCCCCACTACGAAGTACATCATAGAGGTTGGAATCCTCACCATCGATCAAAGGGGCATCCATAGATACGTGCCGTCCTGAATTTTTCAAGGACTGCTTCACGTCTTCAACAGTCATATCCAATTCCTTTGCAATTTCCTCCGCAGAGGGCACGCGTTCATGCGCCTGCTCCAAAAAGGCAAAGGTCTTGTTGATTTTGTTAATAGAACCAATTTTATTCAAGGGCAATCGAACGATTCGGGATTGCTCCGCCAAGGCCTGCAAAATGGATTGTCTGATCCACCAAACGGCATAGGATATAAATTTAAAACCCCGTGTTTCGTCAAAACGTTGGGCCGCTTTAATCAACCCCAAATTACCCTCATTAATAAGGTCAGGTAGGGTAAGACCCTGATTTTGGTATTGCTTGGCCACGGAAACCACGAATCGAAGATTGGCCTTAGTGAGTTTTTCAAGAGCGATCTGGTCGCCTGCCTTGATGCGTTGTGCCAATTCTACTTCCTCGTCCGCAGTAATAAGGTCTACCTTACCAATTTCCTGCAAATATTTGTCCAAAGAGGCGGTTTCCCTATTGGTAACCTGTTTTGTAATCTTTAGTTGTCTCATCTACAATTTTCCTTTCTAGTTAAGTTCATTGCGCATAAGCTGCATATACTTATACGTAAAAAAGATGGAAATGTTACAATTGGGTCAAAAAAACTTGATTTTTCGGTTAATTTAGATGCTTGTGGATTCCCTTAGGCTTTTATAACCTGTATAGCACACCCAATTGTATATTGAAGATAAAAGGCTTGTTCCCGATACTTTTTTCATAAAATCCGATCTGGGGTTTAATAATCGGTTCCAATTGAATTTTAAGTGACTGATTTAACTCATAATTTAAGCCAAACCCGAAGTGTATTCCAAAACTTCCTTCTGAATAGTTGTCATTTTTTCCCAATTCAATAGTGGTTCCCGTCGTTCGGAGAACGCTTACTTCATTCTTTTTTAGATAAATGACACCTATTCCGGCAATGGCATCAATCTCGAATTTTTCCCGTTTTAGAAGCATACGGGTCACTTCCAATGGTACCTGAAGATAGGATAATCTTTCCTGTAGGGTAATGTTTTCCGATTGTGAGAAGGTATTGGATAGGGCTAAGTAGGAGAGATCGTTTTGAAAAGAAATGTCCCTATAATAATTAGTGCTCAAATCATTGGGCCGTATAGGTACGTCAAAAGTATTTTTTTCTACTTGACTATAGGCCGCACCCACACGAAGCCCCCATTTTTCATTTGGTTTAAAGACAAAATATAGGCCGTAACCGTAACTTAGATTATTTGACCTTCGGTTACCGTCAAGTCGTTCATCAATAGCTGAGGCCCCCGAAAGTCCTCCATAGGTGGATGAGTTCAAAAAGGGATGGATGTAATATTTTTTTTGCGAGTAGGTTTCTTCTCGTTTCAAGGGTACGGAATCTTTTTTGGTAGTTTTCCGAACGCCTTCTTCATCAGATTCGGAAGTAGCACTTTCATTTTCATTGGAGGCCACAAACGGATTATCTTGAGCTGTGTTTTTTGCTCCATTTATTTTAGATGTGTCAACAACTATATTTTGATGCGGTTCATCAAGTTGATAGTTTCCCTTAGGCTGTTTTTTTTCAATATCGGTAATCTTAGGATTTGGATTTGATACGTCTGAAGCATTGTCCGATTTTGAATTGTCCGGAAATAAAGATGGTTTGTTCGCATCATTTTCTCTAACCGATTTGCTCTTTGAACGTCTTCTATCAATTTCATTGGGATTCTCCTGGGAAGTGGGGTCTGATTTTTCCGTGGGTACTTCGGATAATCCAATTTTAGGATTGTGGGAGCTTGTACCTTGGGTATTGTCCTTCTCTGTATATGATGAATGCACGCTATCCCTTTCCTTGTTTTTCTCGAAAGCTTGGGGAAACGATAGTCCTTTTTTTTCACTGTCTGAAGGATGGGTTTTGACGGAATCTTCCAGTAGAATCCTAGTATCGGTATTCTTAATATGTTGCTTTTGAATCTCGGGTTCATGGGAAAATCGTAGAACCGAAAAAGCTCCCAAAAGTAATAGCAAAAGCCCCAAAGACCATAGGAAACCAAATCTTCTTTTTCTTTTGCGTTCCAAGGATTTTTCAATAGCGTTCCACAGGTTGGATCCGGGTGCTACCTCAGTGTCCGCCAAGCGTTCTCTTATGAGCTTTCCTAAGTCTTTCTCAGCTTTCATGACTCTTTTTAATTTGTTTCGCCCCCTTTTTAAACTGTATGATCCTATTCTTTAGAATAGCCTTTGCGCGATGTAGATTGGATTTGGAAGTACCCTCGCTTATTCTTAACGATTTTGAAATTTCCTTATGGGAATAACCATCCAATTCGTACATACTAAAAACTATGCGATATTGGTCCGGCAACTGCTGAATAAGTTTAATCAACCTTTCAAAGGAAGGAGGAAGATCATCTTCGACAATAGTAATCTCTTCGGTGATTTTTTCCTCTTCGAAGTCCTTTAAATCAAATACAGTATTTTTTTTGTATTTGTCTATGGCTTTGTTGATAGCTATTCGTTTTATCCAACCCTCAAAAGAGCCCTTGCCCTTATATTTCTGTATGTTTTCAAAAATTTCAATGAATACATCGTGCAAGTGATCTTCTGCTTCGGCATAAGAACGACAATACTTAAGGCATACGGGAAATAGCTTTTTTTCATATAATGTATAAAGCGTTTCCTGAGCCCCTCTATTTTTTTTGATGCAACTTTTTATAAGTTGGTCTAAATTCAAAAAAGTTGGATTTTTAGAATTGTTCCATTCGATTTTGTATCAAGTAATTCGAATTTTTAATCGAAGTCTATAAAGAATTCAGGTGTTAGGGATATGCTTCCATCTTCATAGGCCTCCACGTTACCTGAATCTACTACCGTGCCATTCAAAGATAGGCTATATTGGATTTTTTCGTTTTTCATTCCTTGGGTACCCAATCCGTAAATACTCACTCTTGCCGAGTTCACCGTGGTTTCGAAAGTATACTCCCAAGGAAGGGTGTTTATTTCAATATTCTCCCGGCTTCCGTCCGCTACCTTGTAGACCAATATGATTTTTCCCGAAAAATCGCCATCAACTTTATAGGTTATTTCTTTACCGATATTACTGTCTGAAATGGTTTTTTCCGAAGTGTCATATTCTAGACTATAGGATTCTAGAGGCAGGGTTATATATCCGTCATCATCGGCCGTTCTTATGACGGTTTCCAAGAGCTTATTATCCAGGAACATTTGTAGGGAAGCAGTTTCTTCTGGATTTCCATCCCCGTATAGTCCATTGGCATAGCCACCGATAGCATAGGTTTGCCCCGGAATATCATACTCCGTTTCCCATGGTATTTCCATACCCAAAAAAGGGTTTGGAGGAGTAAAGCCATCACTGGAAAGAAAGGTTACGTCCAATTTTCCCGAAAAATTACCGGATAATTTATAGGATACGGACCTATGAATGCCTTGGGGTTCCGAACCGCCTACAGCAGTTGTCTCAGGTTTTGGTACGGGATTCTGGAGGTTTTCGGTTAGAATTGGTTCGCTTTCAACGGAACATGATACAGAGACTAAAAGAAAACCGATAAAGGCCATTTGTAGTAGTACATTGATTTTTTTCATTGGGATATGTTTTTATTTGGTAGTCCGTAATGATGATAAAAGGTTGCGTTAAAAACCAAAAAAACCCCAACTGCTAGGTTGAGGTTTTTAATTTATTCCATAAAAGAACTTAATTGCGTCTGGGCTTCCTATCCCGATTATCCCGACGCCGGTCGTCCCTTCCACGGTTACGGTCATTGTTTCTTGGAGGTCTTTCCACAAAACCTTCCGGTTTTGGAAGCAAGGCCTTTCGGGAAACCTTTTCCTTACGGGTCCTTGGATCTGTTCCCATGTATTTTACATCAAAAACATCGCCCATGTTCACTACATCGGAAACATTTTCGGTACGTTTCCAATCCAATTCCGAAACGTGAAGCAATACTTCGTTGCCTGGGGCATCGTTGTATTCTACAACGGCTCCAAAATCGAGCATTTTGATAACCTTTACTTCATAAACGCTACCAACTTCCGGCTTGAACATCAATGCATCGATTTTTGCCAAAACGGCATCTATACCATTTTGGTCGGTACCTAAAATTTCTACGATACCTTCTTCGGTTACCGGATCCTCGTTGATAACGATTGTTGTCTTGGTCTCTTTTTGCAATTCTTGGATTACTTTTCCACCAGGACCGATCAAGGCACCGATAAATTCGTTTGGTATAACCGTAGTAACCATTTTGGGTGCATGCGGTTTAACGTCCGGTCTTGGATCGGAAATGGTATCCACTAATTTTTCCAAAATGTGTAGACGACCATCACTGGCTTGTTTCAAGGCCTTTACCAAGATTTCATAGGATAGGCCTTTTACTTTGATGTCCATCTGACAAGCCGTAATACCGTCGGCTGTACCGGTGACTTTAAAATCCATATCGCCCAGATGATCCTCATCTCCCAAAATATCCGAAAGCACTGCATATTTTCCACTATCCGCATCGGAAATCAATCCCATGGCAATTCCTGAAACCGGTTTTTTTAATTGTACCCCGGCATCCATCAAGGCCATAGTTCCCGAACAAACGGTAGCCATGGATGATGAACCATTACTTTCCAATACCTCGGAAACTACACGAACAGTATAGGGACAATCCTCTGGGACCATACCCTTTAAAGCACGTTGGGCCAGGTTACCATGGCCTACTTCCCTACGGGATGTTCCACGTATAGGTCTTGCTTCCCCGGTTGAAAATGGTGGGAAGTTGTAGTGCAGATAAAAAGTCTCCTCGCCTTCGTAAGAAGGCATATCTATTTGGTTGGCCTCCCTGGAGGTTCCCAGAGTTACCGTGGCCAATGCCTGGGTTTCCCCACGGGTAAAGATAGCGGAGCCGTGAGTGGAAGGTAAATAGTCCACTTCGCACCAAATGGGTCGGATCTCATCGGTTTTTCTACCGTCCAATCGCAAACCTTCATTTAGGGTAAGATCACGAACCGCGGCTTTCTCGGCCTTATAAAAATATTTAGAAACCAAATCGCCGTTTTCTTCCAATTCCTCTTCTGTAAACGTAGCTTTCACCTCTTCTTTGATGGCATCAAAGGCAGCACTCCGTTCCTGTTTGGCGGAACCTGCTTTGGCTATGGCATAAACCTTGTCATACGTAAGGTCGTGTATTTTTTGGGCCAATTCCTCATCTTCCCGCTCACCTTCGTATTCCCGTACCTCCTTTCTGCCAAATGCCTCGGCCAACCGTATTTGGGCGGCACATTGCACTTTGATCGCCTCATGGGCAAATTTGATGGCTTCGGTCATTTCTTCCTCGGAGATTTCTTTCATCTCACCTTCCACCATCATTACTGAATCCGCGGAGGCACCAATGACCATATCAATATCACTTTCTTCCAACTGTGCTCGGGTCGGATTTATGATAAACTCCCCATTAATACGACCGACACGACATTCGGAAATGGCACATTCAAAAGGAAAATCGGAAAGTTGAATAGCGGCGGATGCCGCCAATCCTGCCATGGCATCGGGCATAACATCCTCATCATGGGACATAAGTTGAATCATTACCTGAGTCTCCGAATGGTAATCCTTTGGAAAAAGTGGGCGTAGTACCCTGTCTACCAATCGCATGGTCAAGACCTCACCATCGCTGGGTCTGGCCTCTCTTTTGAAAAATCCACCGGGATAACGGCCCGAGGCCGCAAATTTTTCGCGATAATCTACCGTTAGGGGCAAAAAATCGACATCACTTTGTTTGTAATTGGAAACTACGGTACACAATAGCATACACTTTCCAGACTGGACAACAACGGACCCATGGGCCTGTTTTGCCAATTTTCCGGTTTCGATAGAGATTTCCCTACCGTCACCGAGGTCAATGACCTCTTTAAAAGTTTTTGGAATCATACATTAGATTTAATCCACCTGTGGTGGATTTGTTAAACAATGGTCTACCGTCTTACCGGACGGCCAGGGTTGTGTTGTTGTTGTGTGTTGACCAATGAAAAACTGTGTGCAGCTTTTTTAACCTTGAAATCGTTTCAGGGTCTTCTAAACATAAAAGGATGCCAAAACTAATCTGGCATATTAAAAAGGGGAGCATTACTCCCCTTTTATTTTTATTTTCTAATATTCAAGTCTTTAATCAATTCACGATATTTTACAATATCTTTTTTCTTTAGATAGTCCAAAAGGCTTCTTCGCTTACCTACTAAACGTACCAAAGATCTTTCCGTATTAAAGTCTTTGTGATTTTTTTTGAGATGCTTCGTAAGGTGGTTGATACGATGTGTAAACAAAGCTATCTGCCCCTCCGTAGAGCCTGTGTTACTGTCTTTTCCGCCGTATTTTTTGAAAATATCAGCTTTAATTTCCTTGGTTAAATACATTCCAATATTATATTAAATGATTTTTATGTATTTGATTGATTTTCAATCAGTGCGCAAAGATAGAAATATTTTTAGATTAAGTGACTTTTTTGAACCAAGTCGATTATTTTTTTGAGCTCCATTAAACCTTTTGGGGCATACTCCAGTCCTAGGAAGGTAATGTTAAAAAAATGTTAGTGTGAAATGAGCCATTTTGAGTGTTGGTTTTGGACTAAATCTTTAATGGCAAATTACATTTTACCTATTAAACCATTTAAAAATTAAAAAAATGAAAAGTCTCAAAAAAATGAACTTTACAAGGTTACTTCCGATGACCATCGGGATGGCAACAATGCTGTTTTTTTCCTGTAACAAAGAGGAATCGCCCAGTATGGAAGGCGAGGAAAGTCTGGATGTAGTTGCATTAACGGCTAGTGATGAAGCTGAACTTATTTCGGAGGAAGTCATTACTGTGGCGGAGGATGTATATTCCGTAGATGAAATCAGTACAATTTCCAAAGCTTCGTACCGGTCGGATTACTTGCCGGATTGTGTAACCATAACCACTGTGGTCACCGATATCACTAAGGAAAAAACCATCGATTTCGGTCTTGGATGTGAATTGCCCAACGGAAATGTCCTCAGTGGAATTATTTTTCTTTCCTACGAAAAGGATATGGAGTTGGCCACGAAAACTATTACGCTTTCTTTGGTAGATTTTACATTTAATGGAGTTGCTGTGGAAGGTGGGGCCACAATAGAAAGGGTGCGGTCCAATAAAAATGGCAATCCGCAGGCAGACGCCACAGGCATATTCAATGGTACTTGGCCGGATGGTAGCACTTCGAATTTTACCGGCAACCGCACACGTGAATGGATTGAAGGTTATGGCAGTGGCTTTTGGGGCGATAATGTGTTTTTGATTACAGGTAAAAGGACCTATACCGGGCCTCAGGGCAATGTATTCATCAAGGAAACCATAACCCCTTTACGCAGGGAATGGTCCTGTCGTTTTATCGTTAGCGGTATTTTGGAAATTACCCGGAACGACCTCACCGCCAGTTTGGATTTTGGGGACGGGGAATGTGATGCCAAAGGAGTTTTAACATATGCTGACGGCAGCACAGAGGAAATCTTCCTTAGACGTTTTAGGAATTGATGAATCTTTGATTGATTTGGTTAAAAAGTCCCGGCTATCTGGTCGGGGCTTTTTATTTTCTGATCGGCTTGTTTTGGATCAGGTCTATGTATAGGTTTATGTTCTTTTTCAAATCCCTTCTATGGACAATGAAATCCAAAAACCCGTGTTCCTGTACAAATTCCGCGGTTTGGAATCCTGGTGGAAGTTCCTTGCCCGTAGCTTCCTTTACCACCCTAGGCCCGGCAAACCCGATTAGGGCACCAGGTTCTGAAATGTTGATGTCCCCCAACATGGCATAGGAGGCCGTAGTGCCCCCGGTAGTCGGATCGGTGCACAGGGAAATGTAAGGAATGCCTGCTTCGGCCAGTTGGGCCAATTTAGCGGATGTCTTTGCCAACTGCATCAAGGAAAGGGCGGCTTCCATCATTCTTGCCCCCCCGGATTTGGATATCATTACAAAAGGAATGTTCTTTTTTATGGCGTGGTCAATGGCCCTGGCAATTTTTTCTCCAACAACACTTCCCATGGAGCCCCCTATGAAACTGAAATCCATACAGGCCACTACCAAATCCTTGCCCATAGATTTACCTATGGCCGTTCTTACGGCATCCTTTAGACCTGTCTTTTTTTGTGCCGCCTTTAATCGATCGGAATATTTCTTGGTGTCTTCAAACCTCAACGGATCTTTTGAGGAAAGTTTCGGATCCAGTTCGGTGAACTTGTTATCATCAAAAAGGATTTCAAAATACTCCTTGCTTCCTATCCTTACGTGATAATCGTCTTCCGGGCTTACATAAAAGTTCTTGGCCAACTCCTCGGATTCCACAATTTTTCCGGTAGGCGATTTGTACCATAATCCCCTTGGCGTATCCTTCTTTTGCTCCGTGGCGGTCTGTATTCCCTTTTCCTTTCTTTTAAACCAAGCCGTCATATCTTCCATATTAAATAGAGGTAATCTTCGGAACTACAATGTGTTAACGTTGTTTAAATCTTCAAAAGCTTTCTTTAGGCGCTCAACGAATGTCTTTTCACCTTCCCTGAGCCATACCCTGGGATCATAAAACTTTTTATTGGGTTCGTCCGCTCCTCCCGGATTGCCTATTTGAGCTTGAAGATAGTCTTTTTTGTCTTGTACATAATCCCGTACCCCGGTCAAGAAGGCATATTGCAAATCGGTATCGATGTTCATTTTTATGACACCATAACCAATAGCTTCCCGGATTTCTTCGACAGTAGAACCCGACCCTCCATGAAAGACAAAATCAATATGGTTATGCTCCACACCGTATTTTTCTGAAATGTATTCTTGGGAATTCTTTAGAATTTTTGGGGTAAGCTTTACGTTACCTGGTTTATACACACCATGGACATTGCCAAATGCCGCAGCAATGGTGAACCTAGGGCTTATTTTGGAAAGTTCTTCATAGGCATAGGCCACTTCCTCGGGCTGGGTATATAGCTTGGAATCATCAACATCCGAATTATCTACGCCATCTTCCTCGCCCCCGGTGATGCCCAATTCTATTTCCAAGGTCATGTTCATCTTACTCATTCGGGCCAGATATTCCTTGCAGATTTCAATATTTTCCTCAATAGGTTCCTCGGAGAGGTCTATCATATGGGAACTGAAAAGGGATTTTCCGGTTTCTGCAAAATGCTTTTCACTGGCATCCAAAAGCCCATCGATCCAGGGCAGTAATTTTTTTGCACAATGATCCGTGTGTAGGATAACGGTTGCCCCATAGGCTTCGGCCAACTGGTGAATATGTTTGGCCCCAGCAACTCCTCCCAAAATAGCGGAACGTTGTCCATCATTGGATAAACCTTTTCCGGCATTAAATTGGGCGCCCCCATTAGAAAATTGAATGATAACGGGAGAATTTAAACTGGCTGCCGTTTCCAGTACACTATTTATGGTGTTGGAACCAATAACATTTACTGCAGGTAGGGCAAACCCTTTTTCCTTGGCGTAGTTTAATATTTCCTGGACTTCGTCTCCGGTGGCAACCCCCGGTTTAATGTTGTGGGCCATAATTTTGGTCTGTTAGTTTAGTATTGAACGGGACAAAAGTAATAAAATAAACAAGGCTTAAAAAAGCAGTTTTGTAAAAATGAATTAATCGGTCAGTATTGTTTTCGAAATCAAATGACCTTCACTTGAAAAACCCTGTATTTTAAAAAGTAAACCATTCTCCGAATCTTTTCTTGCGATTTTAAAGCTAGCTTCACCTTTATTATTCGTTATTAAATTGGGTTTCCAGTCAACTTCCATGAAATCAATAGGCCTAGACCGCTCAGAGGCATACATAGGTGTATAATACTTTTTGGCCCGGTCAAAACCATTTTTAATCACGAATTTGTTGAAAAGTGTATTTTTATTTTCACCAAAAGTATCCGATGTGAAAACTTGAAAAAAGCTAATGCCTGTACCATTCTTATAACCAAGGTTGTTGACCATGATGTTTTCAATGTCTTTCATTTGCAATTGTACGCTTAGCAATTCCGTTGATCTAACGGGTCTGCCATTAATAAATAAGAAACCCACTCCACCCAGGCCTTGTAGATAGTAATTTACATTGTCTTTCGTTCTTAAATGATAACCTTGTTGAACGAAGAAGTCCATTAAATAGCTACTGGAATTATTCAATACCTGAGAAATAGGTAAGTCATAGTATTTTCCAATATCGCTGACCAAGGGTTCATATTTCTCAATGGTTTTTCTTCTTCGTACGTATTGTTCGCTACGTTTTCTTTCGGTTACTATTACCTCATCCAAGTCGATAGTTCCATCCACATTTCCGAAAGGGGTGTCATTAGTCCAATCGGTTACTCCATTTTGTGCTGTTTTGCCAGAGTGGTCGGCTTTGTAGTTTTTATTGGCGGCAATTGAAAGCCTATATCTATTTCTACTGGAGGCCGTATCATATTCGATTTTTAAGGGCTTACTGATTTTGCCCAACCAATTTTGATAGGCTACCCTTACCGTGTCACCTTTGAATACGCTTAGGTCTTGAAAAACAAATGTGGATTTATCCTGCAATTTGGCCTTGTCAATAATACGTAGGTCATCAGGAATTAGTACCAGTTTTTTCCGTTTGGTCTCCTCACTAATTTTCCCTTTAAGTTCAAAACCAGTTTTAAAAGCGTATTTTTCGATAGGGTTGATCTCTTTGATTATTTCATCCAGAGTGTACCCCGTCCAGCCTTGCGTAAGTAATAAAAGGTCCAGGTGTTCCTTTCTTTTTTCATTTTCAATGTTGAAATAATAAGCGGGATTTTCAATGTAACCCCTTACATGGGGTCTTAGTAGAAAGGCACTTTTAATGGTATTTTTTAGATGTACAGCCTTCGATTTTTTATGGAGTATTGAAATACTTAAATCGGCGTTTAAATTTTTCTTCCTTCCCCTTGATAAAAGGCGATACGAAACAGAGTCGGCATCGATTTTCGATTTTTCCAAAAAAATCAATGCCTTTTTTCGACCCGTTTCGATGTAGAATTTTCGTTGGGCTATAGGTCGGTCATCCGCAAAAAGGGTTAAGGTATGCACACCATCTAAAAAAACGTTTTTTCTGGTCTTAATTAATGAGGTAACCGAATCCAATCGAGCAACGGAATAGAGCTGGAAGAGCTGACGATCCTGATGATACAACAACGTATAATTGGAATAGATTTGATTATAGAAAGTTGCTTCATTAACTTTTAAATTAACTTGTAGGAACTCTTCATCTGAATTGTCTATACTTAATACCACACCTTTTTCGGATGCGGCAGGGACCGCTTGCTCAAGAACTGTATCCTTAACCTTTATTCTTGCCCTGTATGTTTCACCTTTTTTGTAGACAAAGCTAAATCGTCCCAGTCCTTCATGTTCACTTTGGAAAGTGGTTATTGTTTCTCCTTCTCCATTGATGATACTTCCTTGAAAATCAATACTCTTACCGTTCAATAGGGCTTTTATGCCCAGAGTGTTTTCAATGTCCTCAACCAAATTGCCGCTTTCAGGAAATAATTGTATGTCGTATTTAAGACTTTCTTCTTTGGATATATTGAATGATTTTTCCCCTAGAATCGTAATTTCTTGCAAGTATTGGTATTCTTCGCCGAAATTGCGCATGTAGTTGGTGCGGGCTTGAAGGTAATAGGTGCCGGGGGCAATCGCATCATTTAGCTCAAATTGGCCCAAACCCGTCCCGTCCGTTATTGAAATAGTCCTAGCAAACATTTGATCACCATTTTCATCAAATAACCTTACTTCCAAAATTTTGGTTCTCGTTGATGGGTAATTAATAGAATCACCAACATATGCCTTAAACCAAATGATATCATCGGGGAAATAAGAAGTTTTATTGGTATGGACATAGACCTTTTCTTTCAATCGAGAATCTATTTGCATCGAATGTAATCGATCGATCAATGAAGATTGGGCAATTGAAAGGCCACAACAGAAAACCAATATAAGACTAAGGGGGAATTTCACATTGCAGATGTTGAATGTTTTACATTTAGTACCGATATTAAAGTACTAAAAAGGATAGTTAATACCAATTTGGAGTACGGAATTACCGAAATTATAATCCCGAAACCATCTTTTGGACGGCTCTTCCGCTGGATTGTACGTTTTAAAGCCCAGGTCTACGCGAAATAGAAAATAGGTAAAATCATATCGGAGCCCAAATCCGGTTCCTAAGGCAATATCTCCCAAATCATCAAGACCATCAAAAACGGCATCGGGGTCTTCCTGGTCATCAAAAACATTCCAAATATTTCCAGCGTCCGCAAACAGGGCACCTTTAATATCACCTACAATGGGAAACCGATATTCCAAATTGAACGCTAATTTAAAATTGGCCTCGTTAAAATCATTTATGGCATTCGTCTTTCCAGGTCCTAAAGAATATGGAAACCAGGCACGATTGTCATTAGATCCCCCGGCAAAGTAACTGCGTACAAAAGGAATGTTGGTAGAGTTTCCGTAAGGAACGGCAATTCCAATAAATGTATGGAAGGCCAATACCTTTGAACGAGAAAGATCCCAGTACTTCACAAAATCGATATCGGTCTTGACATATTGGGAATAAGGAACACTAAAAACCAAAAGATCACCGTCATCATTTTTGTTGAAGGGGATGAAATTGGCCAAGCCGGAAAGCAGATTGCCCGCACTTTCCAAAGTCCATCGAAATTGAAAAAAGTTATTGTCGGTGAGGCCGTTCCTGTTGTTTTTATGAAAGGTGTAATTACTGGCAAAGATGAGGTTGTTCTCCGTGAGCCGTATTCTACGTTCCTCAATACTATTTACCTCTTGCAATTGTTCGTCCGTGGATGTCACCGCATTGCTCAATATGGCCTGGGTAAAACCTGTGGTCCCCTCGGGAATTATTAGCTGGGGGTCGGTTGAGCCATCCGGAGTCTCGAAAAATTCGGTCAAGGTGGGGTCTCCTTCAAAATCATCGGCTACCTCGTCCAATCTGTCATAGGAATTCCTGTAGACGTTAAAGAAGCGATCGGTGTTTACGTTACGAACGAATTGGATATTTAAAAGTTCTACGGTATTTCTTCTAAAATCCGACGGGGTCCAGTTATAGCTCAAGATGGAATTAAAGGTCTGTTTGTCCAAACCAATATTCTGCTGAAAACTGCTCCCAAGGGATATTCGAGTCCTTGGCAAAGTGTAACTAGGGATAATTTTGTTCGTGTTTATAAAGGGAAACCAGATTCTGGGAAAGTCCAAATTAATATCCGCCCCAAATTCCAGAATATTAAAAAAACGGCTATCCAGAATGGTAGGATCGCTGGATGAGCCAACGTTCAATCTACCGGTAAGGCTTAAGTTCTCGGCGCCTTTAAAGAGGTTTCTGGCCCGTAGGGAGGGACTAAAGGCAAGGCCCACACGTTGAATATTGGAATGGGTAACGTCAAAATCCATTCCCAAGGAATATTTTGGTCTTGCGGCCAAATAAACATTGGTGGTTAGTTTTGTTCGTGTACTATCTTCCTCAAAAGTAATGGTAGGATACTTAAAAACGTTGAGGTTGTTTATCTGACGATAGGTCCGGGTCCTATCCAGATCCCTATAAATACTGTCCTTCTCAAAAAAAATGGCATCCGCTAATGTTTTGGGCTTAAAGCGCAGCTTATCATGATAAAATATGGTGTAATCGCCATACCGTGTAAATCGTTGTTCGCTGTCACGCTCGCTATACAGAAAGTCCGTATAGATGTTTATTTTATCAAACCTATGGATTTTATATTCCGAGGTGGTCAAGGTGGTATCGCTTCTTCTTTTAAGATTATCGATATTAAGCTCCACGTCCATTTTACGGTCTTCACCCAGTTTTGTAGTGTCCCGGATGATGTTGTAGCTTATGGAGCTTTCTTGAAAGTCATAAACACCGGAATTTCTAAAAATGTTCGCCAAACGTTCACGCTCGGCATTGAAATCCACAAGATCAAACTGTTTCCCCTGTTCCACGAAGGATTCTTCCGAATGCAGTGTATAAAGGGAATCTATAGCGCTAGAAGCAATTGAATGAGATATGGAATCTACCATATAAGGTTCTCCCAGCGAAATCTTGTAGTTGATTTTTGCTCTTTGTTTTCTGGATACACTATCAATTTCAAATGTGGTGTTGTTATTAAAATAGCCTTTGCTCCCGTAATAAACGCTGAGTCTTTCCAAGCTTTTTCTTGTATTGGAAGTATCAATAACTACCGGTGCCTCCCCAATTCGTTTTAGCCAAACACTTAGCCCTTTTACCAAAAAAGATTCTCCAAGCCGCTCCACCTGCTTTTCGGATAAAAAATTATCCAATCTATCTTTTCGTTTTGGCTTTCTGTAGAGCCAGTCCTGATAGGAGGAATCCGGATTTTTTTTTGCAATATTATAGAGGTTCAATCGAAGTGGATACCCTAATATTCTGCTATTGGGTTTCTGGACGATAAGGCTTTCTATATCTTCATCGGTAACTTTTAGACTATCCGCGTAAATAGTGTTTTTTACAAGGAGAAGCTCATCTTCACCAACTCTTTTGAGGGTGTTACAGGAAGTGATTGCGAAACCTATCGATAATAGGCTTATTTTAGCCCAGGTTCCGGTAGTGCCCAAATACATCCTCATAGACGCCAAAAATACATTATTTGCATGGTTGTTAAAAGCCAAATAAAACTTATCAAAAGTCTACATCAAAAAAAAGGCCGAAACTTACATGGACTTTTTTTGGTCGAGGGAATCAAGACTGTAAGGGAACTCTTGGATTCCGGCTTGGGAGTCTACGGGATATTTACCACGGATGATTCTGTTTTGGAGGGCAGGCATGATTCCCAGATCCTGATTTCCGAATCGGAGCTCAAGCAGATGAGTTCTCTAAAAACCCCCAACACCGTACTCGGGGTGTTTTATAAGCCTCAAACTCGGGAAGTGGATTTTAGGGATTGGATCCTCGCCCTGGACAATGTGTCCGATCCTGGAAATTTAGGAACCATTATTCGGCTGTGTGATTGGTACGGGATATCCCATTTGGTATGTTCCAAGGACACCGTGGATTGTTATAACCCCAAAGTACTTCAAGCCACCATGGGTTCCATTGCTCGAGTACAAGTTATTTATACGGACCTACTGCAGTTTTTAAGGGAATCCAAACAACAGATTTTTGGTGCGTTCATGGATGGGCAAAGTGTTTATGGTGAAAAGTTGCCCGGTACCGGAATTTTGGTCATGGGCAATGAGGCCCATGGGATTTCGCAAGAAATCAAAGCCGTATGTCATAAAAAGATAGGTATCCCCCAATTTGGCAAGTTGACGGCAGAAAGCCTCAATGTGGCTACGGCTACGGCTGTTTTCTTAAATGAGCTGAGAAGGGATAATTAAGAGTCTGATTTTTTAAGGTTGTTGAATTTTGCATTTTACCATCAACCATCAACCATCAACCCAACTACTCAAATGTAAAGTTGATAAAAAATCCTCTTGTGCGAAGTCCATCTATGTTGCCTGTCCATGGACTATTGGGGTCATTGTCCGGAACCAATTCATCGCTTATGGCAAAAACTCCTCTAATAGAGGGTGTAAATTTGAAGTACTCCAAATAAAAATCTATTCCGAAGCCCAATTCATAGTTGTAAACCCACTTCTTCATCCGAAAAGTACCCGAACTGTTATCGTCCAATGCAGTTTCATTACTGCCCAGATTTAATGAGGTAGAGGCGCCCCCGATTAAAAAAGGTTTCCAATTGCCAAAACGCCGTGCACTTGCTTTGATCAAAAGAGGGAAATTGATATAGGTGGATTTTACCTCCCTAATGGCATCCTGTTCCTCGGTAAATCCAGGAAAACCCAGAGTTCTTGCATTGTACAACAGGCCTGGCTCAAACCGAAGGTCCAAAAACTCATTGATTCGCATTTCGCCGATCAGCCCTACATTAAAACCAATGGACTTACTGACCAGGATATCGGTATCCCCAGGATCGTTTTTATAGTTGAATTTAAAATCATACTGATTGAACCCTAGAAAATATCCCCAATTAAGCAGTGCCTTATCCTCATTTTCCAGATTTAGGATGGGCTTTTCGTTAAATTGGGCATTGACGGGTATACCTATAAAAAGCAGACCCATGCACAACAAAAAGAGGTATTTCATATGCTTATTTTGTAGCAACATAAATAGAGGCGACACCAAATGTTTGGGGTTTGTTCGCTACATCTATAAACCCCGTTTTGCGTAAAATATTGTTGAAGTCCATACCATGTGGAAAAACCGATGCGGATTTGGACAAATAGGAGTAAGCGGATTTGTCCTTGGAGAAGAGTTTGCCTATGGCAGGAAGCATGTATTTGCAATAGAAATGGTACCCCTGCTTAAAAGGTGTTTTGCTCGGAACTGCAGTCTCTAGCACCACAAAAGTACCTGACGGCCTTAGAACACGATGAATCTCTCTCAACCCTTTTTCCAAAGTTTCGAAATTGCGTACTCCAAAGGCTACCGTAACCGCATCAAATGTATTTTCTGGGAAGGGAAGATTTTCACTGTCCCCGATGATCATCTCAACAGTGCTCCCTAGATTTTTTGCAATTACCTTTTTTTTGCCTACCTCTAACATACCTTGGGAAATATCCAAACCTATAATTTTGGTGGCTCCGGTCTTGACCAGACTAATGGCCAGATCACCGGTTCCCGTGGCAATATCAAGAATTTGGACGGGCTTTTTTTTCTGCAGAATCTTTACGACCCGTTTTCTCCATTTTACGTCCAATCCAAAGGAGATAACCCGATTTAGCCCATCATAGTTTTTGGAAATGGTATCGAACATTTGAGTAACCTGCTCCTTTTTTCCGGAACCGGAATCGGAATATGGAGTGATTTTTTTCTGCATTCCAGGCAATTTTCGGCAAATATAACGCATACATATCAGGTGGCTCTATTTGCGACCTTCAATATGGAGAAATGAACTTATTTTGAGTACTTGAAGCTTTATTTTTACTGGCAACACAATTAATTTATGTAATTTTGCACATCAGAATTGGCAAGCAGGTTATACAAATGTGCATTGACACTCAAAGTGTTATTTCTTTCGATCAGGTGGTTTTATGTTTTATTCTTGCCAATGACAACAATGTATCCGATTAAATGAAAATCATAATTGCAGGAGCTGGTGAAGTAGGCTTTCATTTGGCAAAACTTCTTTCGTACGAATCCCAGGACATTACGCTCATAGATACCAATAAAGAAAGCTTAGTTTATGCGGATAACCATTTGGATATACGTGTACTCAAAGGAGATGCCACTTCCATAACTGTCCTTCGTGACGCAAAAGTTGAAAACTCTGATTTGGTAATTGGGGTAACATCCTCGGAGACTACCAATTTAACGCTTTGTATGTTGGCAAAGCAGTTGGGAAGTAAACGGACCATAGCTCGGATATCCAATACCGAATTTATGGATAATAGGGAAATCATCAAGTTTTCGGACTTGGGAATCGATGAATTGATTTCCCCGGAAGAGCTCGCAGCAACTGAAATACAACTCTTGTTGAACAAATCCGCATTTAATGATACCTATGAATTTGAAGATGGCAAGTTGATCATGATCGGTGTGTCCCTGATCAAAACGGCTCCTTTTGTTGGAAAAATGGTAAAGGAAGCCGCAAAAATTTTCCCTGAACTCCATTTTATGCCTATAGCCCTACAACGTTTGGGCACGCAGTTTACGGTCATACCTAGAGGTGATACCGTTTTTAAGGAAGGAGATCAGGTCTATTTTATAACGGTCAAGGAAGGAGTGGACGAGCTTTATAAGCTCACCGGAAAGAAAAAGGCGGACATTAAGAATGTAATGATCTTAGGCGGAAGTAAGGTGGGGTTCAAAGCTGCCCGTGATCTTTGCGCCAAAAAATTCAATGTAAAGCTCATTGAAAAAAATAAGGAAAAGGCCTTTGATTTGGCCGATGATTTGCCCAATGCCCTGGTCATTAATGGAGATGGCCGCAACGTGGAACTTTTGGAGGAAGAGAGTTTGGATTCTATGGATGCCTTTATTGCGGTTACCGGAAATTCAGAGACCAATATAATGTCTTGCCTGGTTGCTAAGTCCAAACGTATTAAAAAAACTATCGCTTTGGTGGAGAATATGGATTATTTTCAGCTTTCGCACTCTATTGGTATCGATACGTTAATCAATAAAAAACTCTTGGCGGCCAATAATATCTTTAGATATATTAGGAAGGGAGAAGTGGTAGCCCTGATGCGTCTTAACAACCTAAATGCGGAGATACTGGAATTTGTGGTAAAACCGAATTCCCGGGTAACCGGAAGTGTCATACGTGAGCTGGATTTTCCAAAGTCGGCTACAATTGGTGGTGTTGTTAGGAACGGAGAAGGCATTATTGCCTTGGGAGGTTTCAAAATCCAAGAAGGTGACCGCGTTGTAGTGTGTTGCCTACCTGATGTAATTCCCAGAATAGAAAGATTGTTCCTGTAATGACCCTTAATTCCAGAATTATATTTCATCTCATGGGCCTCCTGTTGGTCTGCAACGGAGGTTTTATGCTTTTGGCCGCTTTAGTGAGCGGTATTTATGATGATGGGGTTACCTTGGAAATCACCACGGCGGCTATCTCCACGATGTTCGGTGGCGTGTTTGCCATGTTTTACACCAGAGGCCATAAAAAAGAGGTGAAACGCAAAGAAGGATACATCATAGTCACTTTCGGATGGATCGTGATGTCTATCTCTGGAATGTTGCCTTATATATTCTCTGGGGCCATACCGGGAATAACCAATGCTTTCTTTGAGACCATATCCGGTTATACGACCACAGGTGCATCCATTTTAGAAGATATAGAGTCCTTGCCCGAGGGCATTCTTTTTTGGCGAAGCCTTACCCATTGGATAGGGGGCATGGGTATCATTGTTTTGGCCATTGCCATACTACCGCTTTTGGGGATTGGAGGAATGCAATTGTTCGCTGCCGAGGCTCCTGGTCCCAACGCCGATAAATTGCATCCTAGGATTACGGATACGGCAAAACGGTTATGGTTGATTTATTTTGGATATACCGCTGCAGAAACACTTTTGTTAAAGTTGGCCGGGATGTCTTTTTTTGATGCCATAAACCATGCCTTGGCTACCTTGTCCACGGGTGGTTTTTCTACCAAGAACGCTAGTCTGGCCTATTGGAACGATCAGCCATTGATCCAATATATTGTAATCTTCTTCATGTTCTTGGCAGGCTCTAATTTTGTACTAAGCTATTTCGCCTTTAAGGGGAAAGTGCAACGGGTAATCAAGGACGAGGAGTTTAAGTTCTACACGGCGTTCATTTTCTTCTTCATGATTATAGCTGCTTTGGTAGTTTATTTTAAAGCGAACGTTCCCATATCGGATTATCACCCTATGGTTTTGGGCGAGGGCGAAAGCGCGTTTCGGCATGCCTTGTTTCAAGTCATTGCCGTAGTTACGACCACAGGTTTTGTTTCGGCGGATTTTACGGCCTGGACACCCTTTTTAACGATTTTCTTTTTTGGATTGATGTTTTTGGGCGGATCGGCTGGCTCTACTGCAGGAGGAATCAAGGTAATGCGGCATTTGCTCATCATTAAAAACGGTTTGTTGGAATTTAAGCGCACCTTGCATATGAACGCTATCATCCCGGTACGATACAATAACAAAACCGTAAGCGAGCATATTGTTTATAATATCATTGCTTTTTTTGTGCTTTACATGTTGTTGTTCGTTATTGGCGCTTTGGTCCTAGGGGCCTTGGGACTGGATTTTGTATCCGCAATAGGTGGGGCAGCCTCCTCCTTGGGCAATGTAGGGCCGGCTCTGGGCAGTCTCAATCCGGTAAGCAATTTTAATGGCTTGCCCGATGCCGGAAAGTGGTGGTGCGGTTTTCTAATGCTTGCCGGTCGATTGGAACTTTTTACGGTATTGATTTTATTGACCCCTTATTTCTGGAAGCGGATCTAACATAGACTTTGCTGGCATTCCTTCTTTTCTACGATATGTTTTTCGTTGAAATTCAGTATTTTCATTTCCAAGCTGGGGATAAATCATTTATACTCGCGAGTATCATGTATCCGAAGATTTATTTGTACAAACGTATAAAGGATGCCAAAATCCTTATAGATCGTCACTTTTCCGACCCCATAAAGCTCAGTGATATTTCCGAGAGCGTGTATTTGTCAAAATATCATTTTTTAAGGCTTTTTAAGGAAGCTTATGGTACTACGCCTCACCAATACTTAAGACGCAAGCGGGTTGAAAAGGCCAAAAAACTGCTCAGAAAAGGCTTGCCGATCAAGGAAGTATGTGCACAAGTCGGTTTTGAGAGTATACCTTCCTTTTCCAATCTTTTTAAAAAAGAAACCTCGTTTACCCCTTCTGAATTTAGAAGACGTTATAGTAAATAGCAATTTTCGATAAGGTTTTCCGCTCAACAGCTTGCATTTTTGTAAAAAACCATGAAATTACTCTACAAAATTAACTTGATCTTACTCATTGTATTGAGTCTTGCCACCGGGGTATTCAAGATACTTCGACAAGAAGCGGATATTGAACTTTTTAAAGTATTGGGGATGACCGCCACACTCACATTTGGGTTGGGTATAGTCCAAGTATTGGGAGGATTATTGTTAATCCCTGTCCAAACCAGGAAATATGGAGCCTTACTTATGATGGCGACCTTTGTACTTGCCTCCTTGGCGGTTTTTATGAATGGGATGGTAGTATTTGGATCGGTATCTTTACTTTTCATTCTTATGACCTTTTGGGTGTACCAAGTAGAAAAAAGGAGTATGTAAATTTAATAGTTATGGCATATTATGTGATTACAAGAACGATTATTGAAGATCAATCCTCAAAGGAGGATGTTCTTGCGATGTCCAAAGAATCCGCTGAGATTTTTAGGAAACAACCAGGATTGATCGAAATGAAATCATTGATAGCGGAGAACGAAACCCATTTATCTACCTATCTCGTATGGGAGAATCAGCAATCCCATTTGGCCTGTATGGAAAGCAAGGATTTTGATGGGGTTACCGTACAATGGACCGCCTTTATGAAAGAAGGCAAAATCAAGTTTGAGCTGGAGACGTATCAGCTTGTTGAGTAGACCTCTAATTTTGTATGCTACTGTGTTGGTAATAGTTTGTTAAAAGTATTGCAGATATAGGTACGTAACCCAATTTAAGGCGCGGTATATTATTTTAACTAATCTAGCACTACCACTTTTGTGCCCGAGGATACTAGACTTTCAAAACGTTTCAGTATTTCCCTATTTTTAATTTCATAATGTATGGGGATTACTTTTTCAGGTTCGATTTCGTTTACGATTTGGGCAGCCTCCTCTTCATCCATAGTCAAGTTATCACCACCTATAGGGATTAAAGCAACCGCTATGTCTTTTAACCCTTTCATTTCGGGAATGTAATCCGTGTCACCGGCATGATATATCCTTAGATTTCCTTCCAGGTTCAAGATAAAACCTATATTCTCTTTTGATTTAGGGTGAGCCTTTATCCATAGAAAAACTGATTTTGTATTGTAGGCAGGAGTAGCTTCTATATCTAGATTCTCAAATTTGAGGACATCTCTGGGTTTCATAACCCGTAAATGCGGATTATAGGCCTTTAGCTTTTTTGAGACGCCCTTGGAACAAATGATTTTTGTTTCCGATTGGATAACCTTTTCTATATCCTCGATGGAAAAGTGATCGGGGTGCGAATGCGTAATCAAAATGTAATCCGCTTTTTCAGTGGTTCCGATTCCAACAGGGTCAATGTAAATTACCTTATCCTTTGTTCTGAGTTGAAAGCTTGAGGGAAAGAAATGGGATTTGTTCACTTTAATCGTTCCCCATGTGGATAACACCGCATTTTCCCCTATGCTGATTTGTTGGAGGGCCGGATTTCTTTTTTCGCTGATGGATATTTTTACCATGGTACAACTTTGAACGAGCACAATTATGGGCATAAACAGCATAAAAGAAACTCGTATGCTTATTTCCAATTTCATTTTAATTTAAAAACCAAAACTAAATCCTAGAATAATCGCATACCATGACCTTGGTCATTTTGCAAAAAAATAACATTGTTGAAATATGTGAAGGGAATAAGTATTCCCTAGTTTTTGACCAGACTTTGATCTTTTGCCCTTCATTAGAGTACAAAAAAACCCCTCCTTGATCAAGGAGGGGTTTCATCTGAATAAGATTTATTTTAAACCACTGCCTTGATCCGTTTTACAGCTTCCCTAATCTCATCCTCGGAAGCGGCATAGGAAATACGGATACAATTGGGATTCCCAAAAGCTTGCCCGGTAACCGTGGCTACATTGGCATTTTCCAGTAGATACAAGGCAAAATCCGATGCATTTTCAATTTGGGTCCCGTTAAGTGTCTTTCCAAAAAAGCTGGAAATGTCAGGGAATACATAAAAGGCCCCTTCGGGTACGTTGAGGTTAAAACCATCGATTTCCCCAAGAAGTCCAAGGATTAGGTCACGGCGTTCATGAAACTTGTCGATCATAAACTGAATCTTGCTTATCGGCGCTTCTAAGGCAGTAATCGTGGCGCGTTGCGCAATGGCATTGGCCCCACTGGTATTCTGTCCCTGAAATTTGGTACAGGCTTTTGCAATCCAATCCGCCGCACCGATGTATCCTATGCGCCATCCCGTCATGGCAAAGGCCTTGGAAACTCCATTTACGGTAATGGTACGATCGTACATCCCTTCAATGCCGGCAATGCTCACATGTCCTCCACGAAAATTGATATGCTCGTAAATCTCATCGGAAACTACGTAAATATTAGGATGGTTGCGTAATACTTGGGCCAATCCTTCCAATTCTTCCAAACTATATACGGAACCACTAGGGTTACAAGGTGAACTAAACCAGAGCATCTTGGTCTTGGGCGTAATGGCTGCCTCCAACTGCGCTGCAGTCATTTTAAAGTCGGTTTCGATACTTGTAGGCACTTCAACCGGAACCCCTTCGGCCAATTTTACAATATCGCTATAACTTACCCAATACGGTGCTGGTAGAATTACCTCATCGCCCTTGTTCAACATGCACATGGCTATGTTGGCCAAGGACTGCTTGGCCCCTGTAGAAACCACAATTTGGTTCAATCCATATTCCAGATTGTTGTCCCGTTTGAATTTATTGGAGATTGCCTGCTTTAAATCGGCATACCCGTCCACGGGGGAATAACTGCTATAGTTTTCGTCAATAGCTTTTTTGGCCGCTTCCTTTATGAAGTCGGGGATGTTAAAATCCGGCTCCCCCAGACTTAAGCCAATAATATCTTTTCCCTGGTTTCTTAATTCCCGAGCTTTTGCCGCCATAGCCAAAGTGGCCGAAGTAGACATGCTGTTGATTCTTTCGGATAAATGGTTGCTCATTTGCGGTATAAATTTACTGGTACTGTAGGGCGGGCCTTTTGCCCAATTCCTTTAAATGTTTGAAGTGCGAAATTATAGCTTTTCTGGTAGTTTTATACTCGTTGTAGGGTAAATTAAATTCCTTTGCCGTCTGTTTCACAATTTTGGAAATTTTTGTGTAATGTATATGACTGATGTTAGGAAAAATATGATGCTCTACCTGATGGTTCAACCCACCTGTAAACCAGTTTACAATTTTGTTTTTTGTACCAAAGTTCACTGTGGTGAATAACTGGTGAATGGCCCAAGTATTTTTCATGTTTCCACTTTCATCGGGCAATGGGGTCTCCGCTTCATCTACAATATGTGCCAATTGGAAGACCACACTTAAAATAACCCCGGCCACATAGTGCATGATGAAAAAGCCCAGAAGCACCTTCCACCAGGCAATGTCAATGAAAATAAGCGGCAGGACTATCCATATGGTGATGTAAAGTACCTTGGTAACGACCAACGTACTCCAATTGATTACCGGATTGGGTAGCTTACCATAACTGAGCTTTCGCTTCATGTAGCGGTACATCTGTTGAAAATCCGTAGTGATGGCCCAATTGAAGGTTAACAACCCATATAAAAAAATAGAGTAGAAGTGCTGGAATTTATGGTGTTTTCTCCATTCTGCATGTCTTGAAAACCGCAAAATACGTCCTGCTTCCATGTCCTCGTCATGGTCTTGAATGTTTGTATACGTGTGGTGAAGCACGTTATGCTGTACTTGCCAATTGTATACGTTCCCGGCAAGAATGTAAATACTACCTCCCATTAATTTGTTGACCCATTTTTTCTTGGAGTAGGAGCCATGGTTGCCATCATGCATAACATTCATACCTACCCCAGCCATACCGACGCCCATAACAATGGTCAACAACAGATTGGCCCAATTGGGAAGCCCCAAAGTGAGGATCAAAAAGTAGGGCGTAAGGAATAGGGCGAACATAATCACCGTTTTAAGGTGTAATCGCCAGTTTCCGGTCTTCTTTATTTTGTTTTCTTGGAAATAATCATTCACCCGCTTGTTCAACGTCCTGAAAAATTGAGCGGAATCTTTTCGTGAAAATCGAATGGTCTTTTGATCCATGTAATGCAATCTTTTGATAAATATAACGTAAATACAAACCTAAATAGTCTTACTATCCAACTAAAAAGGAATCTTTGCGATGTGAATATACTATTTTTGACGAAATACAAATGTACGTATGGGTGGTGAAATAGTATTAAAATATTTTCCCAATTTATCCGAGATACAAAAAAGGCAATTTTTATTGTTGGAGGAACTTTATAAGGATTGGAATGTAAAAATAAATGTTGTCTCTAGAAAGGATATCGCTGAATTGTACTTGAGACATGTTTTGCATTCATTGGGCATTGCCAAGGTCCAAAAGTTTAAACCTGGGAGCACTATTTTGGATGTAGGTACTGGGGGAGGTTTTCCAGGAATTCCCCTAGCCATTCTTTTTCCCGAAGTTCATTTTACTTTGGTAGATTCGATTGGAAAAAAAATAAAAGTGGTTCAGGAAGTTGTGGAAGGTTTGGAGCTAAAAAACGTTAGGGCCATAAATGGGCGCGTTGAGGGCCTGGAAGAACAGTTTGATTTTATAGTAAGCCGTGCCGTGGCTGCAATGCCTACTTTTGTGCACTGGGTGAAGGGAAAAATCAAGAAGGAATCTTTACATGAAAGGCGAAATGGGATTTTTTATCTTAAAGGCGGTGACCTTAAAGAAGAACTAAAGGGATATAGGGCCGCCCAGATTTTTGAATTGACCGATTATTTCGAAGAAGCATTTTTTGAGACCAAAAAAGTGGTGTATTTGCCTCAAAAGTTTAAATGAGCCCTCAATGGTTTGTTCATTGATTGCACAAGTTCATGTAGTTTTGGCATGGCATTATTACTATTTTAAAACGCCGATTTCTGTTAACCAGGGTACTAGGTAATCCAGTAAATCATAAGATTTTCTGGTTTTTGTATTAACAAAGTCGTGGTTTCCGTATTCCAATAATTGAATTTGAAAGTTGGGATTATTTATCCGTTTCAACTCGTTTATGGTAGCATCTACTGGAATTACTGGATCTTTGGTACCCAGAATCCACAGAGTTTTGGTCTTTAAGTTTTTTAGGATACTTCTTGGGTCAAATCCCTTGGCCCCCTTAAAATATTGCAGTTTTGAGTGTGCTTCGGCTATGGTAAGCTTCTTTACGTCCCCATCGCCGGTCAACTGGCTAAAATAATGCTCTTCCCCGGCAGATACGGCAACTCCTTCTCCTATGATTATAAACTTTATCGTATCATTTTTTGACGCAGCCAAGGGCATTATCCATCCAGCCTGACTTCCTCCTACAAGACCTAGTTTTGCCTTTCCAAGTTCTGGCCTATTTTTTAACCAGGATACACAGGCCAGTGCGTCTGAAGCGAGTAGGTTGAACCACTTCTCGCTTCCGTCTACACTGAAGAACTGATAACGCCCTTCCGATTTACCCACACCTCTTTTATCATAGGCAAGCACGGCCATGACCAGTTTTGTGCCAATTCTTGTATAGTATGTTACGTCTTCATAAGTTGAAGGTGCGGAACCGTGAACTACGACCAAGACACCTTGAATTTCACTATTGTTTTGGGGAGTGTAATAAGCGGCATTTAACCGAATGCCCCCATTTTGAATAACAACTTCCTCTTTGTCATATCCTTTAAATTGTGTGTTTGTGATTTTAATAAGGGGCATAGCACAGACAGGGCAGTCCCCAGGATTTTCATATTGAACGGTATGGCAATTCGAATTGCATGGAGGACAGCGATACCCCGTGGTATGTTGCGCTTGGATAAGACCCAAGTAAACTAGGGCCAAAAATATATTGAGGTACAGATTTGGATACCTCACAGCTTTCTGGAAAAAGTGCTGTCCTCGGCAAGCGAATATCCCTTAATTTGATTGGACTCGTCCCTTTTGAAAAAGATAAGCTCTTGGTCAATATTTGAAAATACATCCTCATATTCATGATAAACCGGATAAGCGATTTCGTTTATCATGGCATAAAGATCGCCTTTCGTTTTGTCATACTTCAACTCTATTTGTGAATTGTCCCCGTATTCATAGGTGCCTTCAAAATGTTTTAAAAAGGATGGTTCAACCTTTTCGGTATAGGGGTTGTCCTTGGATAAAATTAGACCATTGCCTAATTTCCAATTGTCATACTCCATATTATAGGCGATGCGCTTTGCTGCTTTAAGGCCATGTAATTTTGCCACCAAGTGCAAGGCCCCGTCTATTCCTGCGGATATTCCCGCCGTAGTGATTACGTTTCCATTATCAACAAAACGTACATTTTTATTTACGTTGATTTTAGGATAGGAGTTTTGTAAATCATCCAATGCGCTATGGAATGTCGTAGCTGTTTTTCCATCCAGTATGCCCGCTTCCGCCAGAATAAAGGCCCCGGTGCAAACTGAAAAATAATATTCGATATGTTCTTGTTTTTTGACCCATTCCATGACCTTTGGGTTTTTTACCGTAGGCGAGGTATTACCTCCAAAAAAAGCCAAAATATCCGCTTCCGGAGCGGTATCGATGGAGTAATCCGGAATAATGTTAAGAATTCCCTGTGACTTTATGGGTTCCTTTTTTTCCGAGACCGTGAATACTTCAAAACCTGCATAGGACAATACTTCCATTGGCCCGGCGAAATCTAAAACCTCAACCCTGTCCTGTAAATAAAAAGCAATGGATTTCACATCTTCTTTTTTCATGAGTACCATATTGCAAAATGAACACCTCCCAGGGCGATTATGTTCGTCAGTATCACAACTTAAACCGCAAGGCGGGCAAACATATACACCGGATTCTTGGATACCGCTCTGTCCATAGGAAAAAAGTGTCCCAAAAAACAGAGCGGTTAGTATTGCAAATCTGTTCATTTTTTGATTTTTGATGTTACCTCAAAACTACCATGCCCATGCTATTTGGCAAAGGACAAGAATACGCAGCATCAGGACAATTATTCCCGAAGTTGGGAGGGGAGGGATTTGGTATGTTTTTTAAGCAAAGACCGCAATTGATTACTACTTTGTAGGCCACATGCCAATGAGACGGCGTTCACTTTTGTACCGTTGGAAAGTAATTGTAGGGCATGTTCAATACGAAGCTTGGCCAAATAGTCCCCGATGGTAATACCCGTGGTTTTTTTGAATACCCGGGTTAAATTTCTTGGACTCATATGGGAGTTTTCGGCAAGTTCCTCGATTTTTAGTTTTTTGTCCAGGTTTTGGGCCAATGTATCCTGTATTTGGTGAATACGATTGTCAATATGGTTTCTGTACTGCAAGAAGACACTCAGTTGTGGATCGTTTTCTGTTCTTCGTAGATAAATGACTACTTCCTTTGCAATTTTGGTCGCAAAAACGGGACCATATATTTCCTCCAAAAGAAACAAAGCAAGATCAATACCGGATGAAACGCCGGCACTGGAATACAAATTACCGTCTTTTACAATGAGTCGGTCCGATAGCAGTTTCACTTGGGGGAAGCGGGTTTTGAAATCTCGGAAGTACTTCCAATGGGTGGTGCAGCTTTTTCCATCAAAAAGTCCGGCAAAGGCCATGAGATACGTTCCGGTACAAACGGAACAGATTTTTGCATTGTTTTGACACTGTTCACGTAGCCAACGAAAAAAATGTTGGTTTTTCCGTTTAAAATCCTCTGCAAAAAATAAATGGGACTCCAAACCGGGAATAAAAAGCAAGTCATGGGAACCTAAAGTGAAATTCCAAAAAGGTTCCAACTTGGCTAGTGCTATACCTGCACTGGATATTTCCTCCGTACCGGGATTTAGACTTAGATAATGGTTCTCAAATTGAGCTCCGTATTCATTGGCTTCATAGAACAGATGTATCGGTCCTGCAATGTCTAATAATTGAACTTCAGGAGGGATAAGAAAGTAAGCCCTATGGGTTATATCATTTTGCAATACTCTATTCTCTGAACTAAAAAAGTGACGTGTTAGCCTTCAAAAATAGTGGTATTATTGGATAAAAAGGAGAAGTATGGTCAAAAGCATTGAAAGGATAAATATTGCGCAGACTTTTGGATTGTTGGAGAATTCTGAATGGGATTTTTCAATGCGATAAGCGAAATAACTCCAGCTGAAGTTCAACAATCGGGCTATAGACTTAACAAGCGATAGTAAGAGTTCCTACATTTTCTGGCGTAACTCTTCATGTAGTTCCAAATATTTTGAAAAATAGAATCGGATACTGAATTTTTCGCTTTATGATTGTTTTTTACTTGCATATTATTCAAAGTCTAAGGCATTATAAAATTAGATAAGTTACTTTTAATTTACAATTAATTAACGTTAAATTTACATTTAAATTGTACGGAAACGCATTGTCAAAGATTTTTCCGGGCAATAAGAATCTATTTCGGCCGGTTTTAAATCGAATACCGCTCGGGGATGCAGGCAAAATCTTGCCGTCTAAAAATTTATTTTCTAGTTAAGGGTTAAAACCCTGCAATTTCATTGCAGCTACTTTAGTTTCCATAAACATTTTAGCCCTAAGCGTTATTGAGTTAAAGATTATTGAGTTATTATGACGAGCCTACAGAATAACCGAACAACTTAGTAACACAATAACAGTTTGCAATTTCATTGCTTCTTTAAAAACTATGGATTTATCCGCTTTAAACTAGAGCATTGGTTCACAGACAAAAAGAGCGGGTTTCCAAATGATTATCTGATTTTCCAAATCATCAAGAGAAATTGGATTTTCCGGAGTGCCACCGAGCATATTGCCATCACAGTCAAAGACAGGAATGTTCTTGTCAATCAAAGGGTTACAGTCCCAATATACAAATACCGTCTGCCCTTCGTATTCACCTTGGGTAATGTAGCAATATTTGGTATCTTCGGTAATGTTGGCTTCCCTGTTATCTATTTCTGTTCTAAGCCAAGATAGCTCCTTTGCGGGATTGTCCACCCCACAGGCCGGTCTTATCATATCATCATCATCTGAACAAGACTGGAGTACAAGCAGTGCGACTAATACATTTAGAGCTATTTTCATAGGGAATCTTTCTTTAATAGTAGATACCCTACTGACAAATGGTTGCGTAAAAAACCTCCAAAGGCCATGCCCTTGGAGGTTAAATAGTTGATTCTTTTTATTTATGTTATTTGCTCCAAGGAGGAGTTACGTCATTGGATCGAGCATAGGCGATCAATTGCCCCTTGTGCTCCCCATTGTGCTCCAGGACGATTAAAAGACCGGAAAGTCGGCTGAATTTACCGAAACCAAAATCAACTTCCTCATTAAGTTTGTCATTCTCCACCATGGTCATCTTTTCAAGGATAAACTCGTTCGATTTTTTTAAGGCTGCCAAAACATTTTCCTTTCCCTTGATTTTTTCAATGTTCATCATATCAACATCCTCTGGAGGGGCAAAACCCAATTTGGAGGCCAAATAATAGTTGGCTCCGGCAATATGTAAAAGGGATTCTCCCACTGAGCGAATGCCCTCAGCAGGACGCCAGTCGTATTGTTCCTCGGAAAAGGCTTCTGCAAGTGATATTACCTGCCCTTGGTTGTAGGTAAGCATTCCCTGGATGGTGCTTTGGACCATAGTATCTTGCGCATACGTCATGGCCACCATCAGAAACGTAGCAAATACAGTTAATTTTTTCATTTTCTAAGTGTTTTGAGTTGTTAAAAATTGTTCGCTAGACATAGCGGATAACTATGTAGCTTACAAGGTATTAAAAACCGAGCACTATTTCCTATAAAATTTGGAAATACCGTTTTAGACCGACTTATCCCAAAAAGGGGTACCTGTAATCCTCAGGTGTTACAAAGGTTTCCTTGATCAATCTTGGGGAAACCCAACGTAATAGATTCTGGGCGGAACCAGCCTTATCATTGGTGCCAGAAGCACGTGCTCCTCCAAAAGGCTGTTGGCCTACCACCGCACCTGTCGGTTTGTCATTGATATAAAAGTTTCCCGCGCAATTTTGAAGGGCTTTGGTAGCTTGATCGATGGCGTACCGATCCGTTGCCAAAACTGCCCCGGTCAACGCGTACTCCGAAGTGGAATCTACCAGTTTTAGTGTTTTGCTCCAGTCTTTGTCCTCATAGACATATACGGTGACCACCGGACCGAACAATTCCGTTTTCATAGTTGTATAATGCGGATTTGAGGTCACAATAACCGTGGGTTCCACAAAGTAACCTTTGGATTTGTCATATCCGCCTCCGGCAACGATTTCGGCTTCCGCGTCCTTTTTGGCTTCATCTATGTATTTGGCCAATTTATCAAAAGAACCCTCATGGATAACGGCGGTAATAAAGTTGGACATATCCTCTGGAGAACCCGGTTGGTTAAAGGACCCGATATCTTTCTTCACCAAATCCAATACTTCCTTTGAGGTGGATTTTGGTAAATATACCCTGGAGGCTGCACTACACTTTTGGCCCTGGAATTCGAATGCCCCTCTGGTTATAGCAGTAGCTACTTGCTCTGGTTTGGCCGTGGGATGGGCAATAATAAAGTCCTTTCCTCCCGTTTCGCCAACGATTCTTGGATAGGTTTTATAGGTATGGATATTGTTCCCTATTTTTTTCCACAGTTCTTTGAAGACATGGGTGGAGCCGGTAAAATGGATACCCGCAAAATCGGGGCTTTCCAAAACGGTATCCGTTATCATTACAGGATCGCCATAAACCATATTGATGACCCCATCTGGAAGCCCTGCCTCCTTAAAGACATCCATAATTACCTTTGCCGAGAATATTTGATGATCGCTAGGTTTCCACACTACCACATTTCCCATCATGGCTGCACTCGCAGGCAGGTTCCCGGCAATCGCCGTAAAGTTGAAAGGGGTAATGGCATATACAAAACCTTCTAAAGGGCGATATTCCACCCGGTTCCAGATTCCTTCGGCAGAATCCGGCTGCTCCTCGTAAATCTGGGACATATATTCCACATTGAACCTTAGAAAATCTATCAATTCGCAGGCAGCATCAATTTCGGCTTGATGAATAGTCTTGGACTGTGCGATCATGGTGGCGGTGTTCATCTTTGCCCGATAGGGTCCGGCAATAAGTTCTGCTGCTTTTAAAAATATGGCCGCACGCTGTTCCCAGGTCAGATCTGCCCAGGCGGTTCTGGCCTCAAGACAATTTTTGATGGCCTTTTCCACATGCTGTTTTTCGGCTAGATGATATTTGCCCACACTATGCCCATGGTCATGAGGTGGGGACATAGGCTTGGTGTTTCCGGTGCGTATTTCTTCGCTTCCTATATAAAGCGGAACTTCCACTTTTCCGTTAAAATAAGCTTGGTATTGCTGTAGTACTGCATCCCTTTCCGAAGTGCCGGGAGCATAACTTTTTATTGGCTCGTTAAGTGCTGTAGGTACTTGAAAAAAACCCTTGCCCATAATGCTATTTTTTAGGTGTTAAAAATCGCAGCAAAGGTACTAAATGGGAAGTCGATTAAAAACTAATAAAGACTTAAATATACGTTTCAATTTAACGCAAAGGGAGCATGAAATTTGAAGGTAGGGATATAGACCCTAAATTTCTCCGTGGAACTAAAATTCACCATATTGTAATGACCCTTCATGGCACCTATGGGGGAGGCCAACAAACAACCTGAATTATAGGTATGGGATTCGCCCGGCCTTATTACGGGTTTCTTGCCGATAACCCCTTCGCCATCAAGAATTTCCAGATCGTTAAGGGCATCATATATCTGCCAATGACGGGAGGTCAATTGAACGGAATCCTTACTTTGGTTCTCTATGGTGATGGTATAACCGAAAGCAAAATGCATTTTGTAGTTTTTGAAGAAAGTACCCTCAAAACTAGTATGTACCGAAATCTTTATTCCCTTGGTTACTTGAGTAATCATAGTTGTCTAATATGTAAAAATGTTTCCCGCTAGGAGAAACACTACACCGAACATTGCTAAAATAAAAAAAATCGCGTTCAGAAAAAGATATTTAACAATAGTTTTAAAGGCGCCTTGTTGATAGAATTTCCGCATGGCCTTTAGCAGATATATGGAAAATACGGTGATAAAAATCCAGTTACCGCTAACGTTGAGTATAGAATCTATCAGATAGCTAATAATGAGCAATATAAATAACAATGAAGTATTGTGAAAGCTAAAGACCAGATGATCGGTATAAGTGTATTTTTTCCTGATGTATACCAACCCAATGAATAGTGTGAACACAGGAAGAAAGAAAAAAACCGCAAACGGTAATTTGGAAATCAAGGAACTGATAAAACTTCCCGGTTGTCGTGAGGCCCTTACAAAACCTGCTGCAGCACCAAAGGACATCTTATTCTCAAAAGATTCGGGAATTTGGTATTTACCTATAGCATCTTTAAGGGTGTACACCCCATCTTTTCGAATCAGCGTATTGAAAAATTCTGCCTTTGTGTAGAAACGATCACTAAAATCTAGACTATCTAGGGATGCAAAATGGGCCTGGGGATTTTCCATAATCAATGAATCCCTATAATCTACTACGCGATCCAACTGTTCTGAAATTCCTATGGAATCCAAAACCTTTATTGCTTCTTCCCTATTCTCGTCCCCAACATCTAGCTCTATGCCAAACGGACCTTGAAAATCAATCGGACTGGCCTGTTTGTCCACCCCGTATTTATCCAATTCCGAGAAATTTCCACTAAAATTTTGAATCAAAAAATAGATAATGGCAAGGCTTAATAAAAATCGGAATGGATTGGTATAGGACATCCTTTTTCCATCCACATAATCCCTTGTAATTTTGCCAGGCCTAATTAATAGGGCGGACAGTGTTTTTAGAAGTTTGGAATCATAGGACAGCATATTGGAAAAAAACTCATCAAAATAATCCTTGATCGTCAATTTTTTAGTGCTATTGGCCTGCGAACAATTTGGGCAATACTTATCGCTGAGGTCCAACGGATGTCCACAGTTTAAACATTCGGTTCCTCGATATTTAAGTTGATATCTACCTCTGGAAGTGATGGCCGGTTTGTTCTTCATCATAGGTTTGGAATGAAGAATAAATATACGTTAATTGCTGATATTGCGCGAGTTTGTAGAACCTACGCCAATAATACTATCGTAGAGATCGCCAAAATTTCGATAGTATACCAAAATTAGATATGTGTTCTCGGTAAAGTGGAAATTACCACAGACTGTGTTTAAATCTATAATCCCGCCTTCCCGCTTTAATACGTATTTATAATTGTAGAAGCCCTGTTTAAATCCAATTTCGGCCTCCATCATTCCAGTATCCTCGTTGTAGGTCATTTTGTTCTCTTCCAACAGGGCGTAATTGTTGTATTTGCCAAAAATATATACCTCATCCAATTCCAAAATTGCGTCGTAAGGAAGGCTAAAATGTACATTGGTATATTCCGCCTCACGGGAATTTTCAGTGCCCTGAAGGGTACGAACCACAAAATCCCCGTTAATGTCGGGAAAATAGGTATAGGGTTCGTCAAACCTATAATCATCACTGAATAGATAATGCTGGTATAAATCCCCGATTTCTATACGCGATATCTGCGCGCTTGGCGCCCTTAAATCGCTGGTGTCAAAATTGAGAAACTCGTTTCCCCCAAAAAAACTGGTCTCCTGATCGTACTTGTACACAAGTTCGTTGCCTATCGTAAATTGCGGTTTAATGTTATATAAAGTGGTTGGCCAGTAATAATTCTGTATAATGGCCACTTTTACCTCTTTCTTAGGATTTACCAATTGAAAATTACCGGCATTGATATTGAATTGGACTACCTGTTTTTCGTTCAAAAAATTAAAGTCGCGAGAACGTTTTATGGTCCCTCCAACCTTTACCAGATCTTTGTAGACCACAAACCTTCTAGAGAATTGAAGCTCATAACTGCTGTTGTAAATCTCTATAAGATAGTTGCCGCTCACTTTTAGGCGCACATTTTCATTGGGTATGGTGAGGCGATAATTAGAATAGGGCTGCAAAGTAGTATAGCTGTTCTCGTAATCTATAATTCGCTGGTTATCCACCCCGCTGAGGTATTGCGATTTTAATAGGTCCGATGGGGTCCAATCGTAATCACAATGAACAATCTTATAATAGTAATCTTGCTCAATGGCCAGGATGTCATCAAACTCCAAATAAATAGGTTCACCGATTTGGGCCACGGGAAATTGATCTTCCGTAGGCCCTTTAAAAATGATAGATTTGATATTTGAGGGCGGGTCTATTTCTTCCTGAACCTGAGCGAACATGGAGGACACAAAAAAAAACAAGAAAATCTGTTTAAGATTTAAATGCATTTATAGGCTATTTTTTGGGCAAAGGTAAACAAAAAGCGTGCCTAGGGAATTAACATCGGTGTAATGCCCAAATTTCTAGGCAATTATTATGAAAACTTTCTTTTAAATACTATTTTTGCCCCTAATTTTGCTAACCTAAGCTCTACTATAACATGTCCAAAGACATTCGGATTAAGAAAGGCTTGAACATCAATCTTGTCGGTGCCGCAGAGCAAACTATTTCCAAAGCCGTTTTAAGCAATGTTTACGCGATAAACCTCAACGATTTTCACGGTATTACACCTAAAATGTTGGTAAAGGAAAAGGCCGAAATAAAGGCCGGCGAAGCGCTTTTTTATAATAAAAATAGGGAAGACATGTTGTTTGTTTCCCCTGTAAGCGGAGAGCTAATTGAGATAGAGCGTGGTGCCCGAAGACGCATTTTGACCTTGAGGATACTGGCAGATAAGTCACAACAAAATTTGGAGCACGATGTCCTGGATGTTTCCAGTGCCTCTTCCCAAGAACTAAAGGCTTATCTACTAAAAGGAGGATGTTGGCCTTTTATAAAGCAACGTCCTTATGACATCATAGCCGATCCGGATACTGTTCCAAAAGCAATCTTTATATCAGGCTACACATCGGCTCCATTGGCGGCAGATTATGATTTTGTACTTCAAGGAAAGGAAAAGGAACTACAAACGGCAATTACCGCCTTGGTCAAAATGACTCCAGGAAAAATACATGTTTCGGTTGGCAAATCCTCCAATTCTCCCTTGGCAGGACTCCATGGAATTGAATTGCATAAAGTTTCCGGGCCCCATCCGGCAGGGTTGGTCGGAACGCAGATCAATAAATTAGACCCCATAAATAAAGGGGAAATCGTTTGGACGGTTACTCCCCAAGATCTTGTAATCATGGGCGAGTTGCTTTTGACCGGTATTTTTAATCCCGAACGCATCGTTGCCTTGGCAGGCTCTTGTATTAAGGCCCCGAAGTACTATAAAACCAAAATAGGTACAGAGATTTCTACGTTTCTATATGCCAGTGGTGTAAATTCCGATGATTTTAGGGTCATTAATGGGGATGTACTTACAGGGACCAAAAGCAATCCTGATGGATATTTAGGTTCTTACAATAATACAGTAACGGCAATTCCCGAAGGGGACGACTATGAATTTTTTGGCTGGAACAAACCTATTTTTAATAAGGTATCCGCAACTAGGGCCTTGACATTCTCATGGATGCAGCCTAATAAAAAATATGACCTGGACACCAATACCAATGGAGAACATAGGGCATTTGTGGTAACGGGAATGTATGAAAAGGTCTTTCCCATGGACATCTATCCCCTTCAGTTATTGAAGGCTTGTATGGTAAAGGATCTGGATGAAATGGAACAATTGGGACTTTACGAAGTGGCTCCGGAGGATTTTTCCCTGACTGAATTTGTCTGCATATCAAAACAGCCCCATCAACGGATTATTCGTGAAGGATTGGATTTATTACATAAAGAAATAGGATAAAATATGAGTGATAATAGACTAACCTTTAAGAAAAGACTACATATCTTAAAGCATAGGTATAGGGGCAAGAAAATGGCACCGGCCTTCAATGCCTTCCATACTTTTTTATTCTCACCCGATGAAACAACACATTCCGGATCCCATATTCGAGGTGCCGATGACTTAAAGCGTACCATGAACACGGTTATCATGGCTTTGGTTCCAGTATTGCTTTTCTCTATGTTCAATACGGGATACCAACATTATGCGGCCATCGATGCCGCCAATGGAGTTGCAAGGGAACTGTCCCTATGGGGTAATTTTTTCACTTGGGAAAACCTTTGGATTGGAATAACCCAAGTATTGCCTTTGGTCATAGTATCCTATGGAGTAGGCTTGATCATTGAATTCATTTTTGCAGTCATAAAAGGGCACGAGGTAGAAGAAGGTTACTTGGTTACCGGAATGTTGGTTCCTCTAATCGTTCCTGTGGATACACCCTTGTGGATGCTGGCCGTGGCCGTGGCTTTTGGAGTAATTATTGGGAAAGAGGTTTTTGGTGGTACAGGCATGAATATTCTTAATCCCGCTCTGACCATTAGGGCCTTTTTGTTTTTTGCCTATCCTACTTGGATGAGTGGTGACAAGGTTTGGGTGCATGAGGCGGTAGAACGTGCTGGAGGACCCGATGCCATTTCCGGGGAGACCATTTTGGGCTACCTCGCACAGAATAAAGTAGATGAGTATTCCTATACCATATCCGATATGTTTTTCGGATTTATTCCTGGCTCAGTTGGGGAAACCTCTACCTTTTTAATATTGTTGGGGGGTCTGTTTCTTATTTTCAGTAAAATAGCAAGCTGGCGTATCATGTTAAGTGCCGTTATCGGTTCCTTGGTCATGGGATTGATATTCAATGGAGTTGTGGATGCCGGATGGATTACCGAGACCAGTAATTTTTATGGACTGATGAGTTTCGAATTCTGGAAACATTTAATAGTAGGTGGATTGGCTTTTGGTATTGTGTATATGGCTACGGATCCCGTAACCGGATCACAGACCAACCGTGGAAAATGGTTTTATGGATTCCTAATAGGATTCCTTTCCGTAATGATACGGGTGTTCAATCCTGCTTATCCTGAAGGTGTTTTCTTGGCCATATTGTTGATGAACGTTTTTGCTCCTACCATAGACCATTACGTCATACGGGGCAATGTAGCACGACGAATGAAACGGTTGAAGAACGCCACTATTTTTCCAAAAGATTCAGATAGTAAAGAAGAGGAACTAAAAGTTGAAACAGTATAATTATGGCCATTAATACCGAAAAAAATACGTATACCGTAATTTTTGCCTGCATCATGGTAGTGGTAGTCGGTTCTATCCTGGCTTTTTTGGCATCATCGCTAAGTGATAAAATAAAGGAGAACGAACGTTTTGAAAAACAGCAGAACATCCTTTATGCCATGGGGGTAAATGAAAACCAGGACGAAGGAAGTGTGAATTTTATACCGACAGATAGGGTAGAGGGGGAGTTCTCCAATTACATAAAGGAGCAATTGGTCATTGAAGGAGACCAAATTACCCAGGATGATGAAGCCTACCTTATCGACATGAAAAAGCAGCTTTCCGAAATGAAGAATGGAACAACACCAAGGTTACCCTTGTTGATTGGTGAAAAGGAGAACAAAAAGTTTTATATCATTCCGCTGTATGGTAAAGGTCTTTGGGGTCCTATTTGGGGTTTTGCCGCCTTGGATGATCAAATGGTAGTCCAAGGGGTATATTTTGATCATCAATCTGAAACTCCTGGTCTAGGTGCCAACATTAAACAGCGTTATTTCATGGACGATTTTACCGGAGAATCCATCTTAGATGGTGCCCAATATTCGGGTATTGCCGTAGCCAAAGGAAACAACGACCCGCTGAATAACACAAAGGACGATAACGAGGTAGATGCCTTGGCCGGTGCTACAATTACCGGTAATGGGGTATCCGCCATGATAAGCCAGAGCGTGAACCTATACAAGGGCTATTTAGAAACTATTAGAGCAAAATAACTATGGCTTTACTTACTAAAAAAGATGCTAGTCTTATATTAGATCCCTTAGCGGACAATAATCCGATTACTATTCAGGTTTTGGGTATTTGTTCGGCATTGGCCATTACAGCAGAATTAAAGGCATCCGTGGTCATGGCCATATCTGTAATATTCGTATTGGGGGTGGGTAACGTGGTCATTTCGTTGATGCGGAACGTTATTCCTTCAAAAATCCGAATTATTGTTCAATTGATTGTAGTGGCAACACTCGTAATCATTGTTGATCAGGTGCTCAAGGCCTTTGCCTATGAGCTGAGCAAAACCCTTTCCGTATTTGTAGGGTTGATAATTACCAATTGTATTATTATGGGTCGTTTCGAGGCATTTGCCCTTGGTAACGGTCCCTGGAAATCATTTTTGGATGGTATCGGTAATGCTTTGGGCTATGGTGTAATTCTTATCATTGTCGGTTTTTTTAGGGAGTTATTGGGATCTGGTACATTGTTCGGATATAAAGTACTTGGCGACCCTGTTAAAATGACTGGACTTTATTCCACGGGATATGAGAATAATGGGTTTATGATAATTCCACCAGCCGCATTAATTGTGGTGGGTATCATAATTTGGGTACAACGATCACGTAATACGGCCCTAATAGAGGATAATTAGAAGAATAGTTAAAAAAGGAAATTATGTTGGAGCATATTGAGCTGTTTTTTAAATCCATTTTCATAGATAACATGGTTTTTGCCGTGTTCTTGGGAATGTGTTCATATTTGGCGGTTTCCAAAAAAGTTGCCACAGCTGTAGGTTTGGGAGCTGCGGTTATTTTTGTTTTGGCCGTAACAGTACCCTTGAACTGGCTTTTGGATCAGTATTTGTTAAGGGATGGTGCCTTGGTTTGGTTGGGCCCGGAATATGCGGATTATAACCTGAGCTTCCTATCCTTTATCCTATTTATTGCTACCATTGCTACCATGGTACAGTTGGTGGAAATCGTAGTAGAAAAATTTTCGCCTTCGCTATATAATTCATTGGGGATCTTTCTGCCTCTGATCGCTGTGAATTGTGCCATTTTGGGAGGATCCCTTTTTATGCAGTCTAGGGAAATTGCCACACTGGGATTGGCCGTGAACTATGGTATAAGTTCTGGCATTGGTTGGTTTCTGGCTATTTTGGCCATAGCCGCGATTCGGGAGAAAATCCGATATTCCAACGTTCCCCCTCCGTTGCGGGGATTGGGCATTACGTTTATAATTACTGGATTGATGGGCATTGGTTTCCAAAGTTTTGGAGGCATGTTGACAGGAGGTGACGACGGAGCCGCTCCGGTAGAGGAGACTACAGCGCAAAAAACCGAGAAAGAAGAAAAAGAAATCAAAGAGGAAATCGATGAGAAAGAGATTTCCTATAACGATGCCGTAAAAGAATACAAATGATTTTAGCTACAAGCATAGGAGGGACCATATTAATCACCGTAGTTGCATTTTTGATTCTGTTACTTTTATTGGTGGCCTTATTATTGTTCACCAAGGAAAAGTTATCTCCATCTGGTCCAGTGACTATTACCATAAATGGTGAAAAGCAAATAGAGGTCGCCTCGGGTAGTTCTTTGTTATCTACATTGGGTAATCAAAAAGTGTTTCTACCATCTGCCTGTGGGGGTGGGGGAACCTGTATACAATGTGAGTGCCATGTACTTGCCGGAGGTGGCGAAGCCTTGCCAACGGAGACACCACATTTTTCCAAAAGGGAATTGAACGAGGGGGCTCGCTTGGCCTGTCAGGTAAAGGTGAAGCAGGATATGGAAATCACCATTCCCGAGGAAGTCTTTGGTATCAAAAAATGGGACGCTACAGTGGTTCGTAATTACAATGTTGCGTCTTTTATCAAGGAGTTTGTTGTGGAAATCCCTGAGGATATGAACTATAAAGCCGGGGGGTATATACAAATAGAGATTCCACCGTGCGAAATAAAATATGCCGATATAGATATTACCGCTCACCCAGAAGAACATGAAACACCGGATAAATTTCAGGCTGAATGGGACAAGTTTAATCTATGGCCTTTGGCAATGAAAAATACTGAAACCGTGGAAAGAGCTTACTCTATGGCTTCGTATCCTGCAGAAGGTAGGGAAATCATGTTGAACGTACGTATTGCGACCCCGCCATGGGATCGTTCCAAAAATGGCTGGATGGATGTAAATCCGGGAATTGCCTCTTCATACATTTTCGCGCAAAAACCAGGGGATAAGGTTGTTATTTCGGGGCCTTATGGTGAGTTCTTTATCAATGAATCGGAATCAGAAATGCTATATGTAGGTGGAGGGGCCGGAATGGCACCCATGCGCTCTCATCTATACCACCTCTTTAAAACATTAAGGACCAACCGCAAAGTTACGTATTGGTATGGTGGCCGATCCAAACGTGAATTATTTTATCTAGATCACTTCAAACAATTGGAGGAAGAATTCCCTAACTTCAAATTTTATATGGCACTTTCGGAACCTTTGGAAGAGGATAATTGGAAGGTAAAGGAAAACTTGGATGCCCCAGGGGATGGTTTTGTAGGCTTTATCCATAATTGTGTCATTGATAATTATTTAAGCCAGCATGATTCTCCGGAGGATATTGAGCTTTATTTCTGTGGCCCGCCGTTAATGAACAAGGCTGTACAGAAAATGGGCGAGGATTTTGGTATTCCCGATGAGCATATCCGCTTCGACGACTTTGGAGGATAACCGATATACTAAATGAATTAATTTGCAGCCTGATCGACTCCTTGGACCGGTCAGGTTTTTTTTGATATATTTTTTGAGACATGGGCAAACCATTGACGGAACAGGAACTTCACAACCTTGCCATGAACATTGTGGGTAGGCAGCTAGAATCTGATGGTTATGAATTCATGGGAGTCAATAGTAAACCTAAGAAAAACCCCCAATTTGTTTGTCTTAAGGAGAAAAAATTACACTTTGTAGTAGTCCGAAATGTGGATTACCCCAATGACCCCAAGGACTATGACTTGAAGTTAATGCATAAGGTACGGACACATGCCGAAAAGTTTGAGGCACGTACCTATTATGCCGGAGTGGGGCTTTCCAATGCAAGCAATCAAAAATTACCGGTATTTTTAAATGAAGCCTATATAGTGGACTATGACGGACTTATTGAAATTTGTGATGAATAGGATTGGATTACTCTTTGCATCTGCCGTTTTTATGGTTTCTTGCGCACCGGACTACTCCAAATTGGTGGAGAACAGAAATGCCGGGGGTGCTTTGGGTACTTCGTATAGCATCATTTATTTGTCTGTAGAAAAACAGAATTTTCAAAAAGAAATCGATTCTGTATTCAAGGCGGTCAACAAATCCCTATCCACTTATCTCCCGGATTCGGATATATCCAAGATCAATCAGGGAGATACTACCATAGTGGTGGATAAAATGTTCAGGGAAGTATTTGAGCTTTCCAAAACGGTAAACCATAACACGAATGGCTATTTTGATCCAACTGTTGGGGTTTTGGTCAATGCATGGGGGTTTGGTCCAAGCTCCGCAATCGTAATGGATAGTACAGCTGTGGACAGTCTTCTGACCTTTGTTGGATTTGAAAAGATAGATTTGACAGAATCTAATCGAATCAAAAAAGCAAATCCCAATATTTACATAGATTTCAATGCCATAGCCAAAGGATATGCAATTGATCGATTGGCCGCTTTTCTGGATGAAAAGGAAATTTCCAATTATCTCATTGAGGTGGGGGGGGAGCTTGTAGGCAAAGGTGAAAATCGGATAAAGGGAAAACCATGGGTCGTTGGTATCGATGATCCGCAAATTGAAAAAGGAAGGCGCCTTAAAATTCTGATACAATTAAAAGATAGGGCATTGGCTTCCTCGGGAAACTATAGAAAGTTTCGAATAGATTCCATTACAGGGAAAAAATATGTACATACAGTAGATCCAAAGTCCGGATTCACTAAGAACGGAAGCACTTTGGGAACCACGGTTTTGGCAAGTACCTGTGGTGAAGCGGATGCTTATGCAACCGCTTTTATGGCCATGGATCTCGCGGATGCCCGTAATTTTTTGACCGAGCAGCGAGAACTAGATGGCTATATTGTTTATCTGGATGAACAAGGGGAGGCCCAAGAATTTATGACGGAGGGTTTTGAAGCCATGGTAGTAAACCCCAATGATTAAAGTGTGAAAAACCATTGGTGTTTTCAATAGTCTAGAACACCCTTTGTATATTTAGCCTTCATCAATCTATTTACTCGGGCTATTTAGCATGTTTTCCTTTACCAATGTAATTCATATTATCATCATTTTTCAAGGGACCTTACTTGCCATTTATATTTTGGTCTCAAGTAACAAAAAAAGCAAGGGAGATCGTCTTTTGGCTACAATAATTGGGGCCCTTACCGTACAGATTTTAGGACTTTTCTTCGTGAATAGGGGTGTCGCCAATGATTTCTTTCAGAGTGTTAATTGTGCATATGGCTTTTTGTACGGGCCTTTACTGTTTTTTTATATCAGGTGCATAACCCAAAAACAGTTTGTTTTTTCAAAGATGAACTTCCTTCATTTTTTTCCTTTCCTTGTCGTTTGTTTTGGTATTTGGTTTACAAATGGGAAGATATGTAGTCCAGAAACCTATATCGGATATGTGGTCCATATTCTTTTTTACATCTTTTTATGTTTTATTCAGGTAAAAAAATATAAGCAGATAATGAAGGTCAACTATTCACAATTGGAGTGGTTGAATGTAGGATGGCTGCATGGGGTCTTTATTGTATTTTGCCTCATTGTTCTTACGGATATTGCACAATTCATTGCGTTCTTTTTGGGTTTGAATACGTATTTTTTGGAGAATACAGTGTTTCTCTTGATACTTGTGACCATTAATTTACTCTATTTCTATGGATTTACCTCCTCTAGAAAACCTTTTGGTTACAGCAAGGAAGATCTGTTGTTTACTGCTGCCTTAACATCTCGTAAACGAATCAACACTACGCTGGGAGAAAACAAAAAACTTATAGCGAAGTTGGAAAATCATATGCTTACCCACGAATCCTTCAAAGACTATGACCTAACGATTGCCACCTTGGCCAAGGAGATGGATATACCCAAAAGAAAACTTTCCGAATTGATAAATGACCATTATGATCAAAATTTTGTGGATTTTATCAATACTTATCGAATTAATAGTGCCAAGGAGAGGTTTATGAATCCTAAAAGTCATGCCGAAACTATATTGGAAGTATTGTATGAGGTGGGATTCAATTCAAAATCATCTTTTAACACTGCTTTTAAGAAAAAGACTGGAATTACACCTTCGGAGTTTAAATCTAAGTTCAAATAACATTTCTATCACCTTTTAAAAAGGGTTCGGATTCGCGTTTTCAGACGACTAGCGTTTGCCATCCACATATTTTTGGGGCAAACTTTAAATACATCAGTTATGAGGACGATCAAGATTTTAGTATTGATATGCATTTTTAGCAATGGTTGTAGATCCCAACAAGGCCCGGAAATTACATTTTCCTTTGAAGTAAAATCGGAAGAAATCACTTCGGTTACCATTTCCAAGTATAATTATGATTTGGAGAAAATGGTTGAATGGAAATCCTTGGATAATCTCATTCCCCAAAAAACCTACCAAACAACGGATGAGTTTTTAGAACCATCTATCTATGCCCTAAAACTGAATACGGGAAAAGGGATAAAAATAGCAGTTGAGCAAGGCGGAATGGTACATATCAAAATGGAGGATGGGATAAAACTGGAATCAAAGATCGCCTCTAATCTGGATTTCAACAAGAGCATTGAAAATCTTAACAATCAGTTTTTTGCAGGGATGATTCAGGATTTTGATAAGGCCATGAAAGAAAACAATCAGCAAAGGATAGCAGAGCTTGAAAAAGAGAAAGACAAAGTTTTATTGCAGTTTATAAGATCCATGGAGAATCTGGTGATGCAAATGGGACCATCGGCCAAAGCTTACGATGCCCTGGGCTATTTTGATCTTAATAAAAACAGCGACTTTTTTGAAGAGATGATGACAAGATTTGAAGCGGAATATCCATCAAGTGGAATGAGCAAGTCATTAAAAGTTCGGATAAACAAAGCAGCTCAACTTGCGATAGGTAGTAAAATGACAAATTTTAAGGCTACGAACAAAGAGGGAGTTTTGGTAAATCTTTCTGATTATGAAGGTAGTTATATACTTGTGGATTTTTGGGCATCATGGTGCAGACCTTGTAGGGTGGAAAACCCAAAACTGCTTGAACTTTACAAAAGTTTTGAGGGAGTAAAATTTGAAATCATTGGAATCAGCATAGATTCGGACAGAGGCGTATGGGAAAAAGCCATCCAGAAAGACGGAATTGTTTGGAATCAAATCCTAGACAAAGATCAAACCATTTACAAGCAGTATTTGTTATCATCGCTTCCGGCGAATTTTTTGTTAGATCAAGAGGGTAGGATTATTGCAAAAAATATCACCGCCGAAGAATTGAAAACCAAGCTTGAAACCTTTGAATAAGGTTATGTCCAAAAAAAATCTGGTCGCGGGGTATCATTTCCTTACCAAGGGAATGATTTCCCCTTTGGCCAAGCGATATCGTTCTATTTCCTCATCGGATAGGGATGCCGTATAATCTATTTCGTCCACCATAAACCCGACATCGCGCAATTTGTCAAAGTAGTCCCTCCCATAAATACGTACATGATCGTATTGTCCAAAGATTTCTGCTCGCTTTCTCTTATCGGTAATGGAATTATCCTCAAAGGTCTTTTCCCTTTTCAGATCCTGGGGGATTTGGAAAATACCCCACCCTTTGGGTTTAAGAATCCGATAAAGCTCTTGCATGGCTTTGGTATCATCTGGGATGTGTTCCAAAACATGATTGCAAAGAATAACATCGAATGAATTGTCCTCAAAAGGTAAATTGCAAATATCGGCCTTTACATCGGCCAAGGGGGAGTTGAGGTCCGTAGTAACATAATCCAGGTTTTTTAGTTTTTGAAAGCGTTTGTGAAATGCCTGCTCTGGGGCAAAATGCAGTAGGCTATATTTCTTGGAAAAGAAGTCCGTTTTATTTTGCAAGAACAACCATAACAAACGGTGACGTTCCAGGGATAGTGTTGAGGGCGATAAAACATTTTCCCTCGGATTTTCATAACCATAGGGAAGAAATGTCCTAAAGGATTTTTGGTCTATGGGATCAACATAGGAACTACCTTTCATAAAAAAGGCAAGTATAGGCCTAACCCAATAACTCAATTGTATTAAGAGGGGTCTGGGCAAGATGTTGAGAATGTATTTGAAAAATTTTGACACGAATTACGCGAATTGTCATTATGCTTTATAATACTACTCTTTTATAGCTCAAACTATCTTCTCCAAAGTTTATTAGCAATCCGAGCTTTAGTTTTGATGCAGCCAAATAGTTCAATGTTTGTTTTACATGACTACTGGTCAGCTTTTCTATAGCTTTGAGTTCCAATATAATTTTGTTTTCAACTACATAATCGGCATAATAATGACTCGACAAGGTTTGTCCTTTGTAATCAATTTTGAACTTTACCTCCTTCTGATAGGGAACACCATTTGACTTCAGTTCAATTTCAAGGGCAGAGCTATATACGGCTTCGCTAAAGCCCTTGCCTAATTCATTATGGACATCCATACAAAGGCCAATTATATAATAGGATTCATCTTTGTAAATGATGTTGGACATAACGGAAATTCGAGGAATTAGTGAAATTCGTGTCTCCGAAACTCGGCTTCTTCATCACTTTGTATCCCTAGGGCATCGTAGATATACTGATACGTAGACAATAATTCCGGTTTGCCGTTCACTAGGGCAACATTGTGTTCAAAGTGTGCGCTGGGTTTTCCGTCTGCGGTCAAAATGGTCCATCCGTCGTTAAGTTGTTTTATTCTGCGTGTACCCATATTTATCATTGGCTCAATGGCAACGACCATACCTTCCACAAATTTTTTACCACGCCCACGTTTTCCGTAATTGGGCATTTCCGGACTTTCGTGTAGCTTCTTGCCCAAACCATGGCCGACCAGTTCGCGGACTACACCATAGCCGTGACTTTCACAGTAATTTTGGATGGCAAAACCTACATCCCCAACCCTGTTTCCCATCCTGAACTCGCGAATACCGATATAAAGGGATTCCTTAGTGACCTGCAACAACTTTTTGGTTTCTACGGCAACTTCCCCAACTTCAAAGGTATAGGCATGATCGCCATAAAACTCATTTTTAAGTGCGCCGCAGTCTACTGAAATAATATCGCCATCCCGCAATGGCTCATTATTCGGGATACCGTGGACGACCTGTGCATTGGGGCTCATATTCAACGTATTGGGAAAGTCGTACATACCCAAAAAACCAGGTTCCGCACCATGGTCTCGAATAAATTCCTCTGCAAGTTTATCCAGATGTAAAGAGGTGATTCCGGGTTTTATTTCCCCGGCCAACATACCCAATGTTTTGGAAACGATCAATGCACTCTCGCGCATTAATTCTATTTCTTCCGATGTTTTTGTTTTTACCATAGGCCGCAAAGGTAAACAAATGCAATAAGTTCTTTAAACTAAGGGCTTTTGGGTCATCAATTGAGGTTGGGGAATACCCATGAGTTTAAGTATTGTCGGGGCTATATCACCTAGCACGCCATCTTTTACTTCCTTAATATCTTCATCAACTATAATTAAGGGCACAGGATTTGTAGTGTGGGCGGTATTGGGACTGCCGTCAGGATTAATCATAGTATCACAATTGCCGTGGTCTGCAATGACTATGGTAGAATATCCATTCTCTAGTCCGGCCGTAATTACAGATTCCGCGCACTGATCTACGGTCTCACAAGCTTTTATGGCCGCATTCATATCCCCGGTATGACCTACCATATCCGGATTGGCAAAGTTTAGACATATAAAACCCGCTTCCATCTTTTCCAATTCAGGTATAATAGCGTCACGTATTTCATAGGCACTCATTTCCGGTTTTAAATCATACGTAGCCACTTTGGGTGAAGGGCATAGAATCCGTTGTTCCCCTTCGAAGGGAACTTCCTGACCACCGTTGAAGAAAAAAGTCACATGTGGGTATTTTTCAGTCTCAGCAATACGAATCTGTTTTTTTCCTGCCAACGCCAAGGTCTCCCCAAGGGTTTCCTTAATATTATCCTTGTCATATACCACCTTGATACCTTTAAAGGAATCGTCATAATTGGTTAACGTAACATAATACAGGTTTAATTTATTCATTTGGTGTCCGGGCATGTCCTGTTGGCTTAACACTTGTGTAAGCTCCCTCCCGCGATCCGTCCTGAAATTGAAGAAAATCAAAACATCGTCCTCCTCAATTTTGGTTAGGGGTGCATTGTTCTTATCGACCATTACTATCGGCTTTAAAAACTCATCGGTTATACCGTCATCATAACTCTTTTGGACGGTTACCGATATTTGGGACGACTTTTCCCCTTTGGCATGAACCATTAAATCATAGGCCTGTTTTACGCGATCCCATCTTTTATCGCGGTCCATGGCAAAATACCTGCCAATTACAGAAGCCAATGAGGCATTTTTATCTGAACAGAAATCCACAAGATCCTGTAAAAACCCTTTACCACTTTTGGGGTCAACGTCCCTTCCATCGGTAAAGGCGTGAACATACATATTTTGCACGTTGTAACTTTCCCCGGCATTGATCAAACCTTTTAGGTGGGATATATGGCTATGTACTCCTCCATCACTCACCAACCCTAAAAAATGTACGGCCTTATTATTTGCATTAGCATAGGCAAATGCCTCTTGTAACACTTTTTCTTCCTTAAGCTTATCCTCTTTTACGGCCAAATTGATTTTGGCGAGATCCTGATATACAATTCTTCCTGCACCCAAATTCATGTGGCCTACCTCACTATTACCCATTTGGCCTTCGGGAAGTCCTACGTTCATGCCATCGGTAAGAAGATTGGCACTGGGATATTTTTTATAAAGACCATCAATAAATGGCGTATTTGCATTATCTATGGCAGAGACTTTGGGGTCCGGGGATTTTCCCCAACCATCCAAAATCATTAGTATCACTTTTTTGTTCATCTCTCGATTTTTATAGGAGCTTCAAAAGTAGTATGATCTGGTACGAATTGCCAATAATACGACCTTCTTTTTTACCTATATGAAGTAGCAAGAAACGGATTGTGCAACGCGGCCAATTCAGTTACTTTTGAAACATGGAAAAAACATATCACGGACATATCATAGAAAGAGCAATCCACTATATCGTAGAAAATTATAGGTCTCAGCCCAGTTTGGAGGAGGTTTCCAAACATGTTCATTTAAGTAAATATCATTTTCAAAGATTGTTTCATGAATGGGCCGGCGTTACGCCGAAGCAGTTTTTGCAATATATTACGGTGGAACATGCAAAAAAGTGCTTGTACGAAGGACAATCTACCCTGGCTACTGCTTACGAAGTAGGACTTTCGGGAAATGGTCGTTTGCACGACATGTTCATTAAAATAGAATCTTGTACCCCAGGCGAGTTTCAAAAAAGAGGAGAAGGACTAGTTTTGAAATATCAGGTAATCGATTCTCCTTTTGGTAAATTGGTCATTGCGGAATCCGATTTGGGGATAACCCAAATGGAATTTTTAAAGGAAAATACTTCACCTATTGAACTTTTGGAGTCCATATTTCCAGAAGCCTGTTTTCGTCAAGAATTGGGAACCTACGGCCAGATGGTGAGGGATTACTTTACCAATTGGAAAATTCCGGAAAAACAAATTGTATTAGATCTTAGGGGCACGCCGTTCCAAGTAAGTGTTTGGAAAGCTCTACTTTCCGTTCCCTCTGCTCAATTTGTAGCTTACGGGGATATTGCAAAGGCCATAAACAAACCCAATGCGGTACGCGCGGTAGGAACTGCCATAGGAAAGAACCCTATTGCTTATTTGATACCCTGCCATAGGGTAATCAGAGAAACGGGCGAAATGGGCGGATATGGTTGGGGCAAGGACAAGAAATACCTGATCAATGGTTTTGAAAATGTACAATTGCGCAATAAACGGATTGCATAAATTGCAACCAATGTGGAGCTTTGTATGTATAAAGTAATGAACCCTAGGAAAATAAGCGGATTTATTGAATGTGAAAAAATCCATAAAGGATTTTTTGAATTTGTTAAAGTTTAATTAATTAACTGTTAATTACGTAACAAAAGGGCATAAGAGCAGTCTATCTTTGTATAATCAAAATTTATTTCATCAATTAAATGTATTCATCATGAAAAAAACAATTCTAACCTTTGCCTCTGCATTATTGCTAGTAGGCGCAACCGCGAATGCCAAATCAGAAACCCATCAAACAAATCTAGCCACCCCTAATGTAGTGGCCAAGGTTGAAGTCAGTGCCTTTTGCAAAGCTATCATGCAAGGGGATATTGATACCGTTAAGCGCTTAATAGAGCTCGGCGAGGATGTAAACAAAAAATCTTTGGGAATGACCCCGGCCATATTCGCCGCCCGTTACAATAAAGCGGAGATTCTTGAATTACTTATTGCAAATGGAGCTAACCTAAGGTTAAAAAGTGACAAAGGTTATACCGCCAAAAAATATGCACAACTTTCAAAGGCCACTGATGCCTTGGCCGTTATTGAGGCAGCCATGGGAAGCTAAGATAATTCATCAATCAAAAGAAAAAACCCTTCGGCCGACAGGCCGAAGGGTTTTTTAATTCCCATTATTTACTTCAAATAGTGTTCACGTAAAAGAGCAAATAAATTCCGGGTTTAAAATTCAAATCCATTTAAGGCTCTGTGCATAAAAGCATATACCGCCATAAGGATCATAAGGGCACAAAAAACGGAATATACCTTAAGAAGTACCACCACTATTTCGGGCTTGCAATTCTCAAAAGCTTCCGTGTAAAGGTTCTTAAAATGTGTAAGTGTTCCCATATAGTTTCATTTAAATGCTGAAACAAATCCAGCACAAGTTATTAAATTAAAGCTATAAGGGGTTAAATCTGAGGCAGGAAAGATTTGTGAAACAAATATAACAAAACAGATGTGAAAACCTAGGCTTGCAGGTTGAATTAACCTTTCTTAAGGTTGAAGTGGCATTATTACCGTCCTTCGTACTTCTGGATGGCCTCCTTTATCTTTTGAATCCTATTCTCGGGATCGGGATGGGTACTTTGAAATTCTGGTGTTCGATTAGATCCGGCAGCGTCTCTTAGGATTTCCATTACCTTGATCATCTCCCTAGGTTCATACCCGGACCGAATCATGAATAATACACCCAATTCGTCACTTTCCAATTCATCGCCCCTTCCATTTTTTAAAAGGGTGTTTTGCCCAATACTGCCCACGATTCCCCCTGCATCCGCTCCAACTGATGCTCCCATGGAAACAGTCCGCCAGAAGCTACTTTCCGCGATTCTTTCCGCTGAATGCCTACCGATTACATGGCCTATCTCATGCCCAAGAACACCGGCCAATTGGGCTTCGTTCAATTTTGAGAAAAGGGCATAGGTAATGAATATCTGCCCCCCGGGCAGGGCAAAGGCATTTATGGTACGGTCATCTGCTAAGAGATGAAAATCATATTTGTAGGGTGTCTCCCGCGCTATGCTATTGCTTATGAGTTTGGTGCCAACGGCATCTACAAAGGACTGTAGGCGTTCATCAGGATAAAGCCCCCCGTGTTGTTGGGCCATCTCGGGAGCACTTTGCAGTCCAATGGCAATTTCTTGTTCCGCGGTCATGTCAATGGTCTGTACCCTTCCTGTATACGGATTTTCTTCTTTGTTGTTGCAGCGCTGGATAAAGGCAAAGCCCACAATGGCCAAACCAATGAAAATACGAATTTTCCAACTTCCCCTTCTCATGATGATTAGTGTCCTATCTCAATTTCAAGATACCAAAAAACTTATAAAAGAGTTGGATTAATGTCCAGAATATTATCCTGGACGTAATTTTTGATAAACCCATTGGTGAAATGCTCGCTTCCTATAAAATCTTCTTCTTGCAGTAATTTTAAAATATTCTTTCTTCGAAATTCGGTCAACATAGGGATGGATATGGGGGCGTAGCTGTAGTGCCAAGGTTCATATTTGAAACCTCTTCTCCCGGGATTGTCCGTGTAGACCAAATAAAAATCATAGTCATTGGAGTTTTCGTCCATCCATTTTTTCAAATCGACAAAGGGACCGTTGTTTTCAAACTTGGAAGGATCAAGGACATCCCCCTCCACCTTGCGGTATCCATCTATAATGTCAATATCGGTACCCCAATGATGTCTGCTCGTCCCTGGAATGGTAGAGTATTCGATAATCTTGTCAATGGCCTCCAAAGGCTCCATGCCATCATCTTCCGTATATCTTAGAAATTTACGCTCCCAAATACCTTCTTGGCGGTAAAAATCACGATAGCTAGATACAATTTTTATGTCTATCCCATCGTTATAGGCGGCTTTTTTCATATCTACAAAGGCGTCGTGTGCCCTCTTCCTTAGATTGATACCCTTCCCGTAAAGTTCAATATCCACTTTGCCCATGAGTTCTAAAATGGAATATTCAAATTCTTTGCTTAAGCCCAAATTGGGCATCAATGACAGGGCCAAACCGGAAAGGCCACTTTTTTTAATAAAAGATCTACGCTCCATGATTAGTTTAACTTTTTGAACATTACATAATGTGCGCCTATTTTTGGAATTTCAAAAACATCGCCAACGGTATTATATCCCAGCTTTTTGTAAAAAGCTACGGCACTAATTCTCGCGTTCATCCAAATACAGCGTATCGATTTCCGCAAAAGCAGTGTTTCCGCAAAGGTAAGGAGTATTTTTCCAAAACCCTTTTTATGGTACTCTTGTACTACCGCCATACCACGAAGTTGGTAGGCATTTTGAAAATCATAATCCGTATGATCTTGTTTTAAAAAGGTAGCTACGGCAATCAATTGGTTCTGATAAAAGCCCCCAATATGGATGGTAGTCTTTATTTCGTCCCCTACAAATTTACATTCCTCCACCGGCCTTCCTTTTCTAAGTTCCGAATGTCTGACCGGATAGGTATCCTCTGCCCTAATTTCTTTGACTTTAAAACCGTGCATTGTAAAACCCATTCATTTGGGACTTCCTCTTAACTACCTCTAAAATTAACCAATTAATCCCTTTATTTGTTAAGAAATGAATTTTTGGATTTCAAAAAACGGAGAGATTTTAAATTTTCTTTTATCTTTTAGTAGAAGAAACGTACAAATACCCTTGGTGTTTTTGTCGTAGATCGTTCATCGTAATGATATAGAAATATACTCCCGAAGCGAGTCCGGCATTTTTGTTTACTATGGCCCCTTGGTTGGATAACCCATTAAACTCGTTGTTATAGTTGGTTTTTGAATAGACCAGCACCCCGTAACGGTCAAAAATTTGCATGGTGTTATTAGGAGAATTTTCAATCCCTTCGAGAACAAGAAAATCGTTTTTGCCATCCCCGTTAGGTGTAAGAAAATAGTTATCCAGTTCTATGGTTTGAAAAGTTTCCGTAAGATCATCGTTTCCTCCAATCGTAATTATTTCATAATCATTGGGAATAAACTCCTCGGATGTTACGGATCCCGAGATCATACTTCCCTCTACCCGTGTATTTCCAAGATTTACCCATTGGTTCTCAGCTTTGCTCCATCCGACTACTTTTACATCGCTTATGAATTCTCCTAATGCACTAATATTGCTCTGGGAATCCCAAGTAAGGGTTACCCGTGAAGGCATGGCACTTTCCAATTTCCAAAATTCCCGTTGGCTGATTGAAACATAGGATGTGGCTTTTTGTGAAGTACTAAAGCCTTTGCCCAAGGACTGGGAGGTATTGGGATCTTCTTTAAAATAAGCGCATTTTACCAAGGCGTTCGTGGCTGCGGATTCTATTTGCAGCGTACGCAACCTATCGTCGTCACCCACTGGAAAAACAAAGTTATCCGTATTTGTTGCCGCTGCGTAGCCATCTATCATGGAAATATCGTTTTCTCCAACGTAAAAGGCATTGTCCAAAAAGTTCAGAAAAAAGTTGGGGTCATTTTTTGGGGTAATAATGTGGCCCGAAATAAAATTTACATTATTGGAAATGTAAATGGGAATATTTAAAAGTAATCCGTTATCTACTGCGATTTCGGTATCAAAAAAAACCGGAGCTTGGTTCCCAGAGACATCCAAGTTCTCATTTTCTCCGTAAAAACCGACCAGACCGAAGTCTTGATTCAAATCCCCATCATTAATAAGATTCAAGTGAAATCCGACCGATGTGCCATCATGTAATTGAAGTGCACCATAGTTATGTATGGCATCTTGGGCGTATAGACCGATGCAACAGCAACAAGAAAATATAAATATCTTGATTCTCATAATCTTATCGCAGTTTATTGATCATAAAACTAGATTCGTCGGTACCACTAAAATTCACGGTACCTGAATTGGCTTCCCTATATGTGATAATGGAGACCACATCATCGGCGTTCAATTGTAAAATTTCGTTTAGGTGAATACTGGAACGGTCATGGCCACTGGCCCATCGGATATATCCTGAGGCCGCTATGGCCCCCACCGGGGTCCCGTTTATGGCAATGCGTGCATTTACGTTGGTCCTTTGTCTATTATTTCCTGAATTAATGCCGACCAAGGACAAGTTTGCTCGGATATCATATCTGCCAGACTCCCTTACAATAAGCGTATTTCCACTTACCTGATATAAATTGGTCCCGTCATCGGCATAGTCCTGTGTTCCAAATATGGGAGCTACTGTATTGTTTACATTTAAATTGGTACTTGTATTGGAGTTGGTCCAACGGCCTCCAAAATTGATTTTAGATCTTTGTAGAACCCCTGTTGCATTTACGGCCAAAATATCATCCGTATTTGTGGCTGTTCCCAAGGTTCGTATTCTCGCAGTACCATTTACATCAAGCTGCTCGGAAGGGGTATTGGTATTGATTCCCACTTGGCCTCCGTTTTCTAGAAAAAGGCGGTAGTCCGCAACGTTCGACTCCACAAAGTTCAATCCGTTTCCCAAAAGATTCCAATGCCACTGGGCCGTACCTGTATTGTCCTGAAAGGCGAGCACATCGATTCCATTGGCACGTATCACCAAAGGATGGTCATTAAATGAAGGGGCCTGATTGACCAAAACTTGGCCTTTGTTTTGAACCAATCTCAGTTTTTCTACATTGTTGGAGCGCAGGACAAAGTCTTGCGTATCGGTCGTCCCAATAAAGTCAGTGGTGGCCAATGTCCCCGAATTACCGCTCATACTCCAGGAACCCGAAGTATTGCTTATACTTTCCCAAGTACTACCATTGTATTGGAACACATTTTGTTCCGTTGTGTTATATAGTAATGAGCCGGTAACAGGATTTGAAACCGTATTCATTTCACTGGTCGTGGCGTTGGTAAGACCCATTAACAAGGTACCATCGATTTGTGCATGGGATGTATGCCAACACAAGAAAAGTAGTGGTATGATATAGAAGTTCTTCAAGGGTGCCTTATAAATCAAGTATCGTGAACATAAATTCCGAATTGAAACGGCTTCTGTCCGTTCCGCCATTGTCATTATCGCCAACAATCACTTCAAAAGTGGTGGATGTTTGATTGGAGTAGGAGATGCCAGGATCATCATTACCGGCGCCGCCTCTTCCTGGTTGGGTCAGTTGTATGATATAATTCGCATCGGATACGGCCCCCGTAGGTAATGTGACACGATAACGACCGGTACTTAGCCTAGTTGAGGTTACACCTGTGGTAGCCCTAATAACGCTTCCGTTAGAACCAATTTTACCAAATGCTTTAATAGGACTTTCGTAAAAAGCTCCACCATTGGCACCGGCCGAAATGCTATTATTAGTTTCAGCTCCTACGGTATTAATGGCTCCCACCTCTGTATCAACATAAGTTTTTACGGCCTGTTCGGTTGGGAAGTCCACATCCGAATTACCCGAAAGTGTTCCGTCCGTAGACTTGTTGGCGGCGTCCTCCTTGAGTGCTATTGCGTTGTCGGCGTCGGTCTCGTTGGCGTCCACGTCCGCCTGGAGTGCCGCTATCGCTGCGGAATCGTCCAGTGCCGAAATGTCTGCCGATAGTGTGTTGCCTCCCTCGGTCACGCTCAGGTTGGTCCCGTCGAAGTCAACCGCTGAGACATCGTCGTCGGGTGCTATGCCCCCTACCTGTGCGTCGACATAGGTCTTCACTGCGAGCTCCGTTGGGAACAGGGTGTTGGTGGCGTCCGCCAGGTTCACGTCCGTAGACTTGTTGGCGGCGTCCTCCTTGAGTGCTATTGCGTTGTCGGCGTCGGTCTCGTTGGCGTCCACGTCCGCCTGGAGTGCCGCTATCGCTGCGGAATCGTCCAGTGCCGAAATGTCTGCCGATAGTGTGTTGCCTCCCTCGGTCACGCTCAGGTTGGTCCCGTCGAAGTCAACCGCTGAGACATCGTCGTCGGGTGCTATGCCCCCTACCTGTGCGTCGACATAGGTCTTCACTGCGAGCTCCGTTGGGAACAGGGTGTTGGTGGCGTCCGCCAGGTTCACGTCCGTAGACTTGTTGGCGGCGTCCTCCTTGAGTGCTATTGCGTTGTCGGCGTCGGTCTCGTTGGCGTCCACGTCCGCCTGGAGTGCCGCTATCGCTGCGGAATCGTCATAACTTGAAAGATTTATAGTCGTCGCATCCGGATCATTGCTTAGCGAGATGATTCCCGAATTAAATTGCAAGTCCTGAATCTCATTCTGGTCATCGGCATCCCCATCATCAACATTCAATGTAATACTATTGCCATTATCAATGGAAATATTTCCTGCCGTACCATCCGTACTAATATTTTGACTATCTGTTGTAGTAAAGGAGATTACGGTTTGGCCACCAGTTTCGTTGGTATAGGTATAGGTTCCATCAAAATTATCGACCAAAGTACTTGTGGTCTCAGCAGCACCATTAAAGGTAATTGTGCCTCCATTGCCATCGTTTAAGGTAAAAGTACCATTGCCATTATCTATAAATGAAACGTTTCCGGTGGAACCCGATCCGTTGCAAAGATTGTTCCATTGTGCACCATTGAAGTAATGGATACATTGGGTATCTGTATTGTACACCATGGCTCCATGAAGAGGCACAATACTTTGCATTTGTGAAGTGGAGACCCGGGTAAGTACCAAAGCTTTGTCCGTACTTTCCAGCTCAACGATGGAGGCCCCGTTGATGGTGTTTGGGTTTTCTCCTATTTTTACCTGTGCAGTTGCGAAATTAACTCCTATAAATAGTAGTATCCATCCGAGTTTTTTAAAGTCCATTTGGCTATAATTTGGGGGTAAATGGTATAATTCCCCGTAAAATTAAAGGACAAAGGGATGGAGGTCCGTAAAATGTTGTGTAGTCGCTATAAAATGTTGTGAATGGGGTAGTACCGACAAATTACCTGATAAAATGGCACTTAATCGATGTGATGGAATGCGATTTTGTTATCGTGATAGGTACAAAAACCCTTGAAAATCAAGATTTAAGTCTTCCATGGAAACAATATAAAAATAGATTCCGATCGGGAGCCCTTTTTCCCGGGTAATGACCATATTATCCACATTGGAAAATCCGTTAAACTCATTTACGTAGTTCCTTTTCTCGAATACTTTTAACCCATTCCGGTCATAGATCCGAAGGATATTGTTGGGCGATTGGTCCAGCTCGGGAATGGTCAAAAAATCGTTTAGGCCATCGCCATTAGGTGTAATCAGGTAGTTGTCCAAATCGAGTATGTCCGTAGGTTCTCCCAAAGCTCCAAAGGTGAGGATTTCATAGTTATCGGGAATAAAAGGGGCGGATACTACAAAACCTTGATCAAGATCTCCGACAGCGCCACCTTCCCCAAGTCTTTCCCAACGCCCCGTACTTTTGTTCCATCCCACGGGGATTATTGTGCTGATATCGTCGGTCAATGCCCCCATATTACTTCGTTCGTTCCAACTAATACTAATGGTTGAGGACACATTGCCCACTAGGCGCCAAAACTCCACTGTACTTATGGCACCCATGTCCCTGGGCCTGTTTTCCGTATCAAAACCTTCGTTAAAGGAGGTCGGGTTATTGGGGTCTTCCAAAAAATAAGCACATTTCGCAGAGGGATTGACCCCTTCGGAATTTAAGATCAAGGGTCGTAATTGTTGATTATCACCGATAGGGAAGGTAAAGTTTTGTTGGCTAATGACCTCAGCATAGCCGTTGACCTTGGAGAAGTTTCCCTCGCCGACATAAAAGGCATCGGGCAAAAAATTATAAGTAACATCACTCTGATTGCGAGGGGTTAAAAAATCCCCTGAGATAAAATTGGTATTGTTGGCATTGTCCAGTCCCACTTGGAGCAATACGCCATTATCATTGGCCAGTTCCACATCAAAAAATAGGGGAATAAAAGCTCCGGAAACGGTAAGGGGGACAACGCCATAAAATCCGGCCAGTCCCAAGTTTTCGTCAAAAGTGGAATCATTGATCAGATCCGTATGGAAGCCTAGTTGCCCTTCCTCATGGATACGGATATTGCCACTGTTATAAAGCGCGGTCTGGGCCGCTAACCCTGTGGTACTTAAAAGTGCCAGTATGTAAAGAATCTCTTTCACTTTTTACTTTTGTTGTTTTTGAGCATAGCCTTTATTTGTTGGATATCTTTCCGTAACGCCTGGACTTCTTGGGACAGCGAGTCCTTTTCATTTTGAAGCTTCTCAATCTTCTTTTCCTGAGCAATGGTATGGAGGAACAGTTCCTCTATTTTTTCCAGGTTTATTCGAGATGCTTCTCCAAGATCCCAAAACCCTTGATTTTTAATTTCTTTTGCTGACTGCAGACCCGGTAAATGAAAGTTCTTTTTTACAAAACGTTCAATTGTTGATAAATCCTCAAAGTCATAATTTGGATAAATGTTGGAATATCCTCTGAAATATTTTTCAAAAACGTAATCTGGGTGTTCTAGGTTACCTTGCACCGTAACCGTTCCAGCGCCAGTAATTGATAGGTTACCACTGGTTGTGATATTCTGATTACCAAAGTTTGGGGCGATTTTAGTTCCCTCTATTCCTGCACCAGTATTTATGTCAGCATTTGTAATGCTATCATCATCAATTTCATCAGAGGAAACTGCATTTGATTGAATCTCCCCAGGTCCAATGGCATTGTCTCCTATGTCACCTTGACCAATAGTATTGGCAATAATGACACTGGGACCTCCTCCAAAACTTCCCTGTATGGCGCCAACGGCAATCAGGGCTGATGTGATTCCATTATTGGCTATTCCCAAAGGACTGCCCCCACTACCATCACCCGTTAAAGGTGCGTTTACGGATACCGTTGTCCCCCCTCCAGCCACTGATAGGTCGAAATCGTCCCCTGTCTGGGTTATGGTCACCGAGTTGTCGGTGGAGGTAATGGCCTGTATCTCGTTCTGGTCGTCGGTGTCGTTGTCGAGTCCCTCCGATGCGGTGATGGCTGCGGCCAGTTCGAGGTCTGTGGCCAGAGCCGAGAGGTCGGCCGTTGTGGGGTTCCCGTCCTCTATGTTTATGGTCAGGTCGCTCCCTGTGAGCGTTGCTGCGCCCAGGTTCTGGTTGTCCGTTCCCCCTCCAGCCACTGATAGGTCGAAATCGTCCCCTGTCTGGGTTATGGTCACCGAGTTGTCGGTGGAGGTAATGGCCTGTATCTCGTTCTGGTCGTCGGTGTCGTTGTCGAGTCCCTCCGATGCGGTGATGGCTGCGGCCAGTTCGAGGTCTGTGGCCAGAGCCGAGAGGTCGGCCGTTGTGGGGTTCCCGTCCTCTATGTTTATGGTCAGGTCGCTCCCTGTGAGCGTTGCTGCGCCCAGGTTCTGGTTGTCAGAGCCAGCAGGCACAGATAAATCGAAGTCATTAATTCCTACGGGCGTAATGGTAACGGAACCATCGATTGAGGTAAAAGCCTGTATCTCATTGCTGGAATCTGCATCTGGATCGTCATATAATGCCCCACCATCTGTTCCTGGAGTAATGGAATTGGGTGTGTCAGTACTGACAATGGTAGTGGACACAATGTCCGTATCCAGAGCAAAGGCGGAAAGGTCAATAACTGCGCCTGCACCACCAGTTCCCGTTAGTTCCAAGCTCTCTACATTAAGAATACCACCTGTGATAAAATTATTAGTATCTATACCTCCCCCAGTAGGGGTAGCCCACGAATAGTTGCCCGCCCCATCCGTAGATAAAATTTGACCATTATTACCCCCTGGAGGTAGTTCAATTTCATTCGTAATACTACCATCAACCTCTGCAGTAAGGTATCCATTGTTATTGACAAATGCATCCACTGCCGCCTCATCTAGCGTAGTGTCAATACCCCCTAAGGGCACAGTCCCGATAAACCCGGGTGCAGTTCCTGAGAACTCCAGGTCCGTCCCGTTTAGTGCTACCCCTGTCACCACACCGTCGGCCCCGGTGCCACTAAGGGGAGATAAGTCCACAGAACCATTAAATCCTCCATTGACACCTGTAAACTGTAAATTGGTAGTGTTGAGAACAACATTGGTAATCACTCCGTCGGCCGCTCCACCTGCCAAAGGACTAAGATCCACGGTAGTCGAATTTCCATTTTCAATATCGATCTGAAGCACATTGGCACCATTCAGGGAAGCTCCCGTTAGATTTTGGCTGTCCGTTCCGGTTCCGGCTAAAGGACTTAAATCCACAGTTGTTGAGTTACCATTTTCAATGTCTATTTGCAGTATGTTGGCACCATTTAATGAGGCACCTATTAGGTTTTGGTTGTCTGTTCCTGTCCCGGCCAAGGGAGATAAATCGACTGTAGTAGAATTTCCATTTTCAATGTCGATCTGAAGTATATTGGCACTATTCAATGAGGCTCCCGTCAAATTTTGTTCATCACTTCCCGTGTTGTTAAATGGACCTAGGTCTACTGTGTTGCTACCTGAAATTGATAGCTGATCGCCTATCAGGGTCAGATTTTGAATTTCATTGGCTGCATTGGTATCACCATCGTTGGCAATGGCCGTTGTATTGGTCGCCACCGCTGTCTGTAAGGCACTATCATCATAGAACGCCCCGCCATTATCCGTAATGGCATTGTCCGGGTCATTGCTTACAATATCGGCACCGGTAATAAAGCCCGGGGTGTTGGCAAAATCGCCCAAACTGAACTCATCCACGGCCAGGGCGTCCACACCTACGGCATTTTCGGAAAGCTCGTCCCTGCCTACGGCATCATCCGCCAATTTATTGGGGCCAATGGAATTATCTTGGATATCCACCCCATTAACACCACCGTTTACGATCTGTTCGGTACGGATACTATTGGGGGCTACTTCCAAATTAATATTGTCGTCATTTCGTGTTATGACTATGGTGCTGAGTGCGTTCTCTATAGGGTCGGCTGTAAACGTAAGGTCTGCGGATTCGCATAAATTGGCCCATTGCGTGCCATCAAAATAATGGATGCATTGGGTGTCCGTATTATAGATCAAAGCCCCCGGATTGGGAACAATACTTTCCATTTGTTGCGTATTGATTCGGGTAATGACCAAAACCCGCGAGTCGCTTTCCAATTCCAGTACAGAAGCAGGGTCTATGTTCTGAGGATTATCCCCAATTTTAATCTGACCGTTCGCCAGACTACAGACGAGAAGACCAATGGACAGGAGCACTATGTTCGCTTTCATAGGAAGACACTTTACGCCATGATTGGCGGGACTAACAAAAATAAAATTATCTACCCACATACCTAACTTTAGCGGTTAAAATGCGCAGGTATTGGGGTGAAGTGAAAACAATGTTGTGAAAAGTGCTCCGAGCTAGCCTGGACGCATTAAAACCAAGGCAATCGTTCCTAATAAAAATGTCGATTTTCCGTAAATTAACAAAAGTTTAGAGACGTCGGTTTTTTTATGAGGATAAGTTATACTTTCTTTATCTTTCTTAAAAAAACTATAATGAAACTCCTAGCATCGCTGTTCCTTTGCATTTTTTTTGTCAACGTTGGATTTGCACAGGACGATACGCGGACAATTCTTAGGGGAAAGGTGCTCTATCGCAACAGTAGTGTTGTTAACGAAAATGTAATTAATACTACATCGGAACGGGCAACGATCACCAATGAAAATGGCGAGTTTGCCATACGGGTCAAAGAAGGTGATGAACTGGTGTTTACTGCGGTAAACTATCAATTGCAGATTGTAAAGATTACCGATGAAATACTTAGTCGCAACCGTTTGGTGGTAGAGGTAAACGAGAAAGTTACGGAACTGGACGAGGTAGTACTATCCCCCGAGAACCAAGAACGTTATTTGGAACTTAAGAACGAGCAACTCAAAGGCTTTGAATACGAAATAGACCGTTCCACGGAGGTGGAAAATATAGCTATGTCGCAAACGGATCGAGGAATGCGGGATGGCCTAAATATTGCCAATATTTTCAGGGCATTGTTGAAGTCCGGAAAGGCGGAAGAAGAAGATAGGCCAAGGCTAAAGGTTAGCGAAGCCTTACGACAGATCTATGATGATGAGTTTTTTGTATTGGACCTGAAGCTGCCTCAGGATAAGATTGATGCGTTCTTGCTTTATTGTGATTCCCAGATGCCGGCGCAATCCTTGCTGCGAAAAGACAACGAATTTCAGTTGATCGATTTTCTGGTAACCCATAGCCAAACATTCCGTAAGTCCTTGGATGAAGGGAAGTAGTACACTTCTTATAGGTTTTCTTTTATGCTCCATTGCCATGGAGGCCCAATCCCTTTTTTCCAAAAGATTGGAAGGACGGGTGTATAGCAAAGATGGGGATGTGGCGGCTACCCATGTATTGAATATTACCGCTCAAAAGGCCACCATAACCGATGTAAACGGGTCTTTTTCCATTTCCGTCAAACTCAATGATACCTTGGTATTTTCAGCCATTCAGTATAAACGCAAGGAAATTGTAGTAAGTACAAAAATTTTCGAAAGCGCATCATTACTGGTCCCTTTGGAGGAAGCACTTACGGAATTGGATGAAGTGGTGGTACGTCTCTATAATTTATCCGGGGATGTGGGTACGGATTTGAATAACCTGGATACGGAGCCCGTGGTTACCGCTTCCACCTTGGGATTGCCCAACGCTTATGTGAAGCCCCCGTCACAGGCCGAACGAAAGTTTTATGAAGCTACTACCGGGGGGGGATTGGTTCCGATAAACCCTATCTTGAACGCTATTTCGGGGCGTACCAAAATGTTGAAACAGCGGCTAAAACGAAATGCAAAATATGAACGCACCCAAAGGGTCAGGGAATTTTATCCTGACTCCCTTTTTGTAAAGGATTTGAAAATACCCGAAGAAAACATACCCGATTTTATGTATTTCTGTGAAGTAGATTCTACTTTTCAAGTAATCGTAAACACCCATGACCGGCTAAAGATATGGGAATACATGCGAAAAAAAAGTAGGTATTATCGGAGTAACAATGAATTGGACTAATTTTTATGGTACTAGGTACTATGTGCCAGGTGCTGGACCCCAAAAGTGTTGTGCTGAATGAAGTGGAAGCATCAAAATTTGAAAGCTTAACTTATAGTAATCAGTAATCAGTAATCAGTAATCAGTAAGCAGTAATCAGTAAGCAGTAAACAATTAACAATGAACAATCAGCGACTAACTGCTATGTCGTGTCGGGCTGGGATTGAAGCACCAAAATTGTCATGCTGAGCGCAGTCGAAGCATCAAATCTCAAAGTCCAAAAACTTATCTCCTTATAAACAGTGAATATTAAGCAGTGAAAAGTGAAAAGTAAAGGGTGAGAGGTAAACGGTGAAGGGTAATTATAAGTAACCAGAAACCGTCACTAGCATTAAACATCAAACCCTAAATATCATTTTGGCATATGGTTTGCTTATTTTTGAAGTATGAAAACGAAAATTCTTAAAAAAGGACTTTTTCTATTGATTCTTCTACCCCTACTTGCCTTTGTTACGGCACATAAGTTTTATATAAGCGTCACTAACATTGGGTATTCGGAAAAGGATGAGGCCCTACAGATAACTTGCCGGATTTTCATCGACGACCTTGAAAGTGTCCTGGAAGAGCGTTATGATTTTAAGGGGCATCTGGCAACCGATAAGGAATCCGAGACCGCTAATACATTTATTGAAAGATATCTAAAAACGAAATTTGCAGTACAGATAGACGATGAAGATATGATCTATGAGTTTTTGGGCAAAAGATACGACAATGATGTGGTCATATGTTATATAGAAATACCCAAAATCGATTTAAAAAATAAAAGTAGCATTCGTATTCGAAACGAAGTACTCACGGATTTGTTCGATGAACAGCAGAACATAGTCCACTTTCGGATGAATGGAAAGAAAAAAAGCTTTGTACTCACCAAGTCAGATACTAACGGAATGTTAAATTTGTAACATTTTTCTTCCCAAAACCAAAAAAAGTTTAACTTTCGCGCTTTTAAATTAAACAAGAATGAAGACTATTTCCCTTGGTTTAACCTCACTGTTATTCCTTTTTATAGGTACGGCACTCGCACAAAATAATAATGAGAACCGTGAACCTGGCCATTATAACCAGAATAAGTTTAAGCAGCTCTACGAGGAGTTTGCCACGCCAAATACGTATCGATCGGCTTCCGGTGCTCCCGGCCCGGATTATTATCAACAACAGGCAGATTATGTTATGGATATTGAACTGGATGATAAGAATGCCAGAATGTACGGGGAGGAGACCATTACCTACACGAACAATTCCCCGGATGACCTGGAATACCTTTGGTTACAGGTGGATCAAAATGTGCGGACAAAGGATACCAAATCCGCCTTACGAAATGAAACAAAAATTGCCCAGGCCGAGAGAGTACAGGACTTTGTGAAAAAGTATATATCCGAGCCCTTTGATGGCGGTTTCAACATTGAATTTGTTAAAGATGCCAATGGGAAGCCCCTTTCATATACCATCAATCAGACCATGATGCGGATAGATATTCCCGAACCGCTAAAAAGTAAAGAACAGATTTCCTTTTCCATTAAATGGAATTTTAATATTCCTGATCATACGGTGAATCGGGCAAGATCAGGATATGAGTATTTTCCAAAGGACGGGAATAGGGCCTATGTTATCGCCCAGTTTTTCCCAAGAATGGCTGTTTATAGCGATGTTGAAGGTTGGCAGAACCATCAGTTTTGGGGAAGTGGTGAGTTTGCCCTGCCCTTCGGGGATTATGAGGTGAACATTACCGTGCCCGCGGATCATGTTCTGGATGCTACCGGAACCCTACAGAATAGAAAAGAGGTGTTTTCCAGGGAGATGTTGAGACGCTATGACCAAGCAAAAAAATCCTATGACAAGCCCGTATTGATTGTTACCCAGGAAGAGGCCGAGGCGGCCGAAAAAGGTTTTTCGCAAAAAAAGAAAACTTGGCGCTTCAAAGCAAAGAACGTAAGAGATTATGGTTTTGCTACGTCCCGCAAGTTCATTTGGGACATGCAGGCCGTTAAAATGAGTAACAAGGATGTTATGGCCGTTTCGCTTTATCCCAAGGAAGGAAATCCATTATGGGAGGAGTATTCTACCAAGGCAGTGGCGCATACCTTAACATCCTATTCCGAGCACACGTTTGATTATCCTTATCCCAAGGCCATTTCGGTGCATGCCAAAAACCAGGGTATGGAGTATCCCATGATATGTTGGAATTATGGCCGCCCCAATACCGATGGTTCGTATTCGGATAAGGTAAAATTTGGAATGATCAGTGTGATCATACATGAGGTGGGCCATAACTTTTTCCCGATGATCGTTAATTCCGATGAACGGCAATGGGGTTGGATGGATGAAGGTTTGGACACTTTTATGCAGTACATGGCAGAGCAAGAATTTGGAGAGCGATATCCTGGGGCAATAGCGGGTCATGATGCTTATCCGTCCAAAAGGGGGGCACCACATAAAGTGGTTCCTTATATGGCGGGAGATCAAAGCACATTGGCACCCATTATGTCCAATCCGGAAAATGTATACCAACTAGGACCGAATGCCTATGGCAAGCCAGCAACAGCCTTAAATATTCTTCGGGAGACCATTATGGGCAGGGAGCTTTTTGACCATGCCTTTAAAACCTATGCACAACGTTGGAAGTTTAAACATCCTACTCCTGAGGACTTTTTCCGGACCATGGAAGATGCCTCGGCCGTGGATTTGGATTGGTATTGGAGGTCTTGGTTCTATACCACGGATCATGTGGATATAGGTGTAAAGGGTATTAAAAAGTATTTTGTAAACAATGGGCCTACAAAAGTGATGCGCGAGTACATGGCGGAAAGGAACATTACCGAGGCGGATTTATTGCCCCAGGTTTTTCTGGCCGAGGAAGATAGTGATGATTTTGACGATAACTTAAAGGGAAGGGAAGCTTCACAAAACTCAACATTCCTAAAGGAGTTTATGATGGACAAGATGAGTGCGGAGGAAAGAGCAAGTGTAAGCGAGCCCAAATACTTTTATGAAATTACTTTTGATAAGCCAGGCGGAATTCCCATGCCTTTGATCGTTGAATATACCTATGCGGACGGTACAAAGGAGAACATCACCTATCCACCGGAAATATGGAGGAAAAACGATGACGAAGTCAGCAGGGTCATTGCCTCTGATAAGGAATTGGTGGGCGTCGTGGTAGATCCAAAAATGGAAACCGCGGACATAGATATTACCAATAATTCATGGCCCCAGAAAGAGGAAAAATCCGATTTTGAAAAATTTAAGAAGAACATCAAGGGCAAATAAGCTACAAAAAAGCATGAATCTGCTTAGTCCCAAGTAATTGGTCTATCTTTTGGATAGGAAACCTTGGAGGTCTTTTCGATTGCTATCCAAACTTGACTATATTTGTAGTATGTATGTTTTACACTTTTTGTTCATAAGCGGAGGGGAGATATTCTTCATCATGTTTATCGTGGTCATGGTTTTCGGTGCCGATAAAATTCCAGGCATTGCCAAAGGATTGGGGAAGGGCATGCGACAATTAAAGGATGCCACGGAAGATATTAAACAAGAAATTCAGAGAAGTGCAGAAAAACAGGGTATAGACACCAGTTTGGTATCTGATATCAAAAAAGATATTGATGATGTGAAAAACAGCGTCAGCACTAACTTGGGTGATGGAATTAAAAAGGAGTTGGGCGATGTGAAAAAAAGTGTGGATGAGGTTACGGGCACCATCAAGCGACAATAGTTGCACTTATGCTCGAAAAGATTCTTCATTGGGATAGGGACACTTTTATTTACCTCAATAATCTCGGAATAGAAGAATACGACCTTTTTTGGTCTACGGTTACCGATATATCCACTTGGATTCCCTTGTTCATTCTATTTTTTATTATCATTTATCTAAAATACCCGAAGCGGGAGGCAATTTTTGTTTCCTTTACGGTAATTGCCCTGGTATTTTTTATTACCACCGCCACGGATATAACCAAGGAATACGTAGCCCGGTTACGGCCCAACAATGACCCTCAGGTCAATACGTTGATACGGATTCTAAAAACCCCGATCACCTATAGTTTTTTTTCGGGCCATGCGTCAAGCTCGTTTTCCGTTACAACACTGGTAGTGCTCTTTCTCAGAAATAGGTTTAAGTGGTGCTGGTTATTTTATATTTGGCCACTGCTTTTTGCTTTGAGCCGTATATATGTGGGAGTTCATTATCCCGTGGATATTATAGTGGGCGCCATGGTCGGAGTTCTGTCTGCCTTGCTTTTTTATGCAATCTACGTTAGATTTATAGTACCCTACTTAAAGTTAGGCCGTCCCTAATGGGTAAAAGTGCAGTTTCTACCCTAGGATCATCCTTTAATTGCCTATTATAATCCAGTACTACCTTTGTGGTTTTGTCCTTGGGATCCAGTGGGTCTACTACCTTTCCGGACCATAGTACGTTATCCGATAAAATAACACTTCCGGACTGTGTTTTCTTAAGAACGGCTTCAAAATAAGCAGGATAGTCCAATTTTTCTGCATCGATAAAAACCAAATCAAAAACGATATCCAATTCCGGTATGATTTCCAGGGCATCCCCGGTATGCTGTACAATTTGGCCTCCGAACCCACTTTTGTTAAAATATCGTCTTTGTATCTCGTACAATTCTTCATTTTTATCTATAGTATGCAATTTTCCCTGATTGGATAGGCCCTCCGCCAAACAGATGGCCGAATAGCCCGTATAGGTACCGATTTCCAAAATGTTTTTGGGGCCTAATATTTTTGACAGCAAACTCAGCACCCTACCTTGAAAATGCCCTGTCAACATACGGGGCCGTACCACTTTAAGGTGGGTCTCCCGAGTAAGCTCTTGCAATACCTCTGGCTCTTCCTGGGAATGGGCCGCAATATATTCTTCCAATATGGGCGATAAAAAGTGCATAAAATGGTTTTAACAAAAATATGGATTACCTTGAAATCAAAAAGAATAAAAACGATGGATGGAATTAAGATACGACCTGCCTTGTTAAGTGATTTACCGGTTCTCCAGAAATTTGAACAGGGGGTAATACAAGCGGAAAGACCTTTGGACCCCACCATTAAAAAAGACCCCGTACATTATTACGACTTGGAATCCATGATATTGGATAAGGATGTTGCCGTAATGGTGGCGGAGTACGAGGATAGGATTGTGGCATCCGGTTATGGTATGGCAAAAACGGCAAGACATTACTTAGACCATACCTACTATGCCTACTTGGGTTTTATGTATACAAATCCTGAGTTTCGGGGGAGGGGAGTAAATCAAAAGATTCTTTCCGCCTTAAAGAATTGGGCCATTTCCAAGGACTTGACGGAAATTCGTCTTACCGTCTATGAAGATAATCCTGGAGCTCTTAGGGCCTATGAAAAGTTTGGTTTTAAAAGGCATATTATTGAGATGCGCTTAACTTAATTATTCTAAACCCTTTTCCAATATCTTTTTTGAAGTCGTAGTTTTGAAAAAAATTAGTATGTTGTTCCACAACTCCCTTGAATTCGCCCAAAAATTAGACGCCGAAGATCCTCTTGGACCCTATCGGGACGAATTTTATTTCCCTAAGGTAAATGGCAAGGAAGTCATTTATTTTACAGGCAACTCCCTTGGATTACAACCCAAGCGCACCCAAAGGTATATAGATGAGATCATGACAGATTGGAAGGAATTGGCCGTCGAAGGCCATTTTCATGCCGACAAACCTTGGTGGGATTATCATGAAAGGCTGGCCGAACCCTTGGCAAAGGTTATTGGGGCAAAGCCAGAGGAAGTATGCGTTTTGAATACGCTTACCGTGAACCTTCATTTTTTAATGGCTTCTTTTTACACACCTAGTCCGGACAGATTTAAGATTTTGTGTGAGGAAAAGGCCTTTCCTTCGGATCAATATATGCTACAGAGTCAGGTTAGGTGGCACGGTCTGGACCCGGAAAAGGTAATCGTAACAGTAAAAAAAAGAAAGGGAGAGCATTTTTGGCGAACTGAGGATGTCATTGCAAAAGTTGAAGAAATCGGGGATGAGCTGGCCTTGATACTCATTGGTGGTGTAAACTACTACAACGGACAATTTTTTGATATGCAGGCCATAACCCAAGCGGGAAGGTCCGTGGGATCAAATGTAGGGTGGGACCTTGCCCATGCTGTAGGAAACGTGGAACTGGAGTTACATAGCTGGGATGTGGATTTTGCCGCGTGGTGTAGCTATAAATATATGAACAGTGGTCCGGGTAACGCTTCCGGTATTTTTGTGCATGAAAGGCATTTGGGAAAAGATGGCATACCCCGGTTGGAAGGCTGGTGGGGTACCAAAAAAGAAACCCGTTTTTTAATGAAGCCCCAATTTGAACCTATGCCCAATGCGGATGCTTGGCAAGTAAGCAACCCACCTGTTCTCGCGTTAGCTCCCTATTTGGCTTCTTTGGAAATGTTCAATGAAGTAGGGATGACCGCCCTAGTCGAAAAAAGGAATCGGTTAACCACTTACCTCGAATTTATTTTAAAGGAAATTGACAAGGAAGTAGATAGCACCTTTGAGATTATCACCCCTTTGGACAGAGGTTGTCAACTATCCGTTCTGTTGCACGGGGAGGGGCGACCCCTTTTTGATTTTCTGATGGAAAATGGCGTAATCGTCGATTGGCGGGAACCTAATGTCATCCGTTTGGCACCTGCTCCCTTCTATTGTTCTTTTACGGATATGTACCAATTTGGACAATTATTGAAACAAGGAATCCTCACGAGAATCAGTAATGGATAGTTGTGGGTTTTTAGTAGCTTTGCCGTTTATTTCAAACCGCCAACCTATACTAGTACCGACCTTAGATGAAATCCCTAGTACTCATTCTTTCCAATGCCCGCTATTTTGGTCCCGCTTGGGTTTTTGCCAGCTTAAATATCTTATTCGGAACATGGGCCATATATATTCCTACGGTAAAGGAGAATTTAGGCATTGATAAGGCCCAATTGGGAATCGCTATTTTTTTTCTATCCCTTGGGGTTTTCACCATATTTCCAATAGCCTCCACAATAATAAATAGGATAGGGGTAGGTAAGGCCACGGGATATGGTGTGCTGCTCATTTGTTTAACAGGCATATTACCCATTGTGGCCCCAAGTTATTATACACTTATGGCCGCCTTATTCCTTTTTGGTGCCACCAATGGTTTTACGGATATAGCCATGAACACCTTGGTTACCGAATTGGAAAAGGAGGATGGGACGAAATTCATGTCCGCTTCCCATGGTTTTTTTAGTCTGGGAGGTGTCTTGGCCGGCCTAGGAAGCTTTCTCATAGGTCCATTGGGCAATCCCACTTTGCATATGGGTATTGCCATTGCCCTGGTCTTTTTGGTAAACCTTTTTTTCTATGGCGGCTATAAGAATATAACGGCTGCTCCTGTAGAGAAGGAGCCTTTTAGCCTAAAACTATTTAGACCTTTATTGTTATTGGGATTGATTTCCTTTGTTTCCATGGGGAGCGAAGGCGCTATTGTAGACTGGAGCGGACTTTATCTCAAAGAGGTGAGCATTGCCCCGGAAGCACTATGGGGTGCTGGATTTCTTGGCTTTCAGATAACGATGACTTTGGGACGGTTCCTGGGTGATGGTATTAGCGCCAAAATCGGTTCAGTGAAAATGGTATCCTTGGGTACCTTGATCGTTATTGCCGGGTATGCTTTGGTGCTATCTACCGATACATACTTGGCCATTTCCGGATTTGCATTGAGCGGCCTTGGATTTTCGGTTATGGTCCCTGAAATTTTTCGCATAGGAGGCAACGTAAAAGGTGTGGATTCATCCCAAGGGGTATCCTTTATTGCCGGAACGGGATATACTGGATTTTTGTTGGCCCCGCCTATCTTAGGGTTTTTAGCGGACAGATTTTCCTTAATAGCCTGCTTCGTGGTATTAACTTGTTGCGCCCTACTAATTTTTGGGGCTACCTTTACAATGAACAAGAAAAGGATAAAATCCTGACTTGGCCATTAATTGGTTTTTACCGCTACATCGGTAAAATACAGTTTAAAACTACCATCCTCTTTTTGGTGCATCTTGGCAATTTTCAAACCACCAATATCAACATAGTCTTCCCAAGTTGTGATCAAGGAAGGCTCCGCCTGATTTCCTTTGCGGAACATCCATTCCTTTACCATATGGTCATCGCCAAAATAAAAATCATAGGCATCTCCTGGTGTATATCCCCCTTCGTTGCTATATACCACGGTGAGTTTTTGCATCGGTTTTTTACTGATCGGTGCTTCTACATTTTGGGAATGGTCGTAATCAATACCATTCTTGTCCCATAAAATGTTGATAGGAGCAATGAGCCAGTATTTATCGTTGATGAACCCTCCATTGGTCTTATGGGCCACACTATCCATATCCTTTCTGAGGTAGGTAAGGGTATCGACATCGGTTATGGCAGTAACCTGATTTATCTTTGGTTCCCAAATCCAGGTGCGTTCAAAATGACTGGTATCCCGATCCACATTAAAGGTAAATTTTAGTTCTTGGACTTTGTTCCAATTTTCAAATCCATTGGCATAGGCTAATTTTTCTAAAATGCTCAATTCCTTTTCAACTTCGGTAGTAGTTGTTTTTTTTTCGTTTTTACAGCCTATGATCAGTGCAAAGGCAACTATGAAGGAATATAGATATGGTTTCATACTTTGATTTTTTCAAAGATAATCAGTTTTATCCAGATGTCGATTCATTCATTTAGGGGAGTCAAGATTCCCAATAATTTGATTAATTTTACCACTTCACAAGAAAATAAAAAATGAGTTCAAAAAAAGGAAAAGTACAGCAGGCCATACAAGAAAAATTGCTCGATGAACGGAAAGTCTTTCTATGGGGCATGGTGGACGATGATTCAGCCAAACATGTTATTGATCGTTTGTTTTATTTGGATCTTCAGAATAACAAGGAAATACAGTTAATTATAAATAGTCCTGGAGGCTATGTCACCTCGGGCTTTGCCATTTATGATACCATCAAGCAAATAAAAAGCCCGGTATCCACTGTATGTTCTGGCCTTGCTGCCTCAATGGGTTCTATTTTACTGTCCGTTGGCGAAAAGGGTAGAAGGTTTATCCAGCCCCATGCACGGGTAATGATCCACCAACCTAGTGGCGGTGCAAGGGGACAGGCGTCCAATATAGAAATCCAGGCCAAGGAGATTATAAAGACCAAGGAATTAGGAGCCAAGATTTTGGCTGAAAATTGTGGGCAAACCTTTGAAAAAGTTATGAAGGATTTTGATCGTGACTATTGGATGGGCGCTGAAGAATCCGTTGCATATGGAATTGTAGACGGAGTTTTGGAGTAGTTTTTGGCTAATTGGTCAAAGCTGTTATATATAATACTGAAAAAGTCCTTCGCAAACCTAATGTGAAGGACTTTCTGGATATATATGGACGCCTAAGCGGAAAATTTTATTTATATACGTTTCAAAGATATTATAAGGATTTCATAGTACCGTTAAATGTTTATTAAAGTGGATTAATACTTCTCGGGATTTTGGATAATGTCTTTCGCCCTGCGCTTTAAATCCCTTAACTCATGTTTATCCTTTTTTTCTAAGAGATTTAGCATCATACTCATCCTGGGGTTGTTTGCAAAATGTTTCTTTTTCTCATCCAAGAAATTCCAGTACAAGGCATTGAAAGGGCATCCTTGTTCACCGATTTTCTGTTTTGGACTATAGTGGCAATCGGTACAGTAATTGCTCATTTTGTTGATGTAGTTGGCACTGCTTACGTAGGGCTTGGTGGCGACGATACCTCCATCGGCAAACTGACTCATACCTCGGGTATTGGTAATTTCCACCCACTCCAAGGCATCTATGTAGATACCTAAATACCATTGGTCTACCTCATCCGGATGGGTTTGGGTCAAAAGGGCAAAATTTCCTGTTATCATTAAACGTTGGATATGGTGAGCATAAGCGGTGTCCAAACTTTGCCCTATGGCATGTTTTAGACAGTTCATTTTGGTATGGCCGGTCCAATAGAAGCTGGGTAGTTTATTGTAGTTTTCCAATTTATTGTGATTGGCATAACCGGGCATTTCTTTCCAATAAATTCCGCGCATGTATTCGCGCCATCCAATTATTTGCCGTATAAAACCTTCTACCTGAGAAATATGGATTTCATCCGAGTGATTGTTATAATATTCCAAAACTTGATCTACGACCTCCTTTGGTGATAGCATCTTGCTGTTCATTGCGAAGGAGAGTCGCGAGTGAAACAAGAATTTCTCATAGGTATGTAAGGCGTCTTGATAATCACCAAAATATTTTAGAAGATGACCGCAAAAATAATTCAGTAATGAAATACTATCTATTCGTGAAGTGGGCCAATGGAAACGAGCTTCATCCAGATTGCCAAAGGTCTCCACGCCAGATGACTTGATCTGTTCTACCACCGAGGAAACATCTTTTTTGTAGGTTTTTGCTTCGGGAATCTTCGGGTTTCCTGTCCATTTTTTTCGATTACTTTGATCAAAGTTCCACTTACCACTTTCGGGTTGCCCATTGTTCATTAGGACATCATGTTTTTTACGCATCATTCGATAAAAACTTTCCATGACCAATTGCTGCTTTCCTTTAAAGAAGTCCTTTAACTCGTGGCGTTTGGTATAGAAATGTTCCGTATCAAAAGCTTCGCTATCTATCTTAAGCATTTGGCATATGGATTGTAATTGGGAGTCCAATCGGTATTCATCGGGGAGTTGATACTCAAATTTTCCGACTCCTGTTTTTTCTACATAGAGAGAAATCAACTTTTCCAAGTTCTGGGGGTTTTCGGAATCTGTAATTTTTAAGTAGATAACCCGATGTCCTTTTTTTTCCAGTGTCTCCGCAAAATTTCGCATTGAGATGAAGAAGGCCACTACTTTTTGAATATGATGTTTTACATAATCCGTCTCCTGCCGCATTTCGGCCATAAGATAGGTGGTGGAGTCATCTACCTCTTTAAACCAACTATGGTTTAAATTGAGTTGGTCTCCCAAAATAAATCGTAATACGTTCATTGTTTAAATGAATTTCGGAATATGATTTTAAAAAAGCGTTTCTTGAAGCCAAAGGGCTTGAAATTTTCCATTGGGGTCATATCGCTCCGCTTGCCGTTTACTGTTGAATATACGATTGCGTGGGTCGTTACCGACTCCGCTATTATACATCCAATTGCCCCAATTGCTATGTACATCATAGTCCAAGAGCATACTTTCAAAATAGGCTGCCCCTATGCGCCAATCCTGTTCCAGTACCCGGGACCAAAAACTGGCCACGTTTTGCCGACCTCGGTTACTCATCCATCCGGTCCGGGCTATTTCCCGCATGTTGGCATTTATAAAGGGATCCTCCGTCTGGCCGGAAATCCATTGTTCCGTTATTTTTTTGGATGTTTTCCAGTCGTATTTTTTGTTTAGAATACCTTCAATCCGAAATATTTGGTTGCCATGTTTTAAAGAAACATATTTGAAAAAGTCGCGCCAAATCAGTTCAAAGACGAGCCAATATGTATCTTGATTTTTTTTAACGGTCCTTTCAAATTCCTTAACTTCCCAGTAGATGGTCCGTGCTGAAATGCTACCATTGGCCAACCAAGGAGAAAGCTTGGAACTATATCCCTGGCCCACCAATCCGTTACGTGTCTTTTTGTAAAAGGCCAACTTTTGGGTTTCCCAGAAATAGTCCTGCACCCTTTTTTGAGCGTTGGTCTCACCGCCTTGAAAGGGGAAGGCCGTTCTGGTATCGTTACTAAGATTGCTTAATCCCAGATCCCGCAAACTGGGAACCACGGTGTTATTTTCGATTAAATTTGTTGAAGGCTTAGCCTTTGGGCTTTCCAGAACCGGTCTCACCCTGGTATATGTTTCACACTTTTTTCTGAATTTGGTAAAGACTCTGGGAATTTGTTGAAAGCTGACATAGGGGATATCGTCCGGATGAAACAAAAACTGATCATAGCTTTCCTCAAAATTCACGGAGCTGGAAACCTTGGCGACTACGGCATCCCGCGTTTCATTTTCCTCCTGGGTCCATTCTTTTTGTAGGAAAACAGTGTGTACGTCATGTTCCCCTATGAATTTTGGAATCCGTTTTTCAGGGTTATCTACATAAACGAATAAGGGAATGTTCAGCTTCTTTAGATTGTCCTTAAGTTGGATTATCGTCTCAATCAAGAATCGGGCCCTGAACCTTTCTGTTTTCTTGAACCCATAATCGCCTATTCTAAAAAGGACTGGGTCAAAACAATAAATGCCCAATACTTGATTTCCAGAACATGCTTTGGCCAAGGAAATGTTGTCCCTAACCCTAAGATCGTTCCTAAACCAAACCAGGTTATTCATTTTAAGATTTTAAGAATGAAGTTCAAGTTGGGCGTTATTTAATACAAACTAGTGCCATCAACTACTATCAGCCTTTAAGTTTTTATTTCTTCTGCATCTTGCGCTACAATATTTAACCTCTTCCCAGTCTTTTCTCCACTTTCTTCGCCAACGAAAAGCCAAACCACAAACCTTGCAGATTTTAATGGGAAGGTCAGCTTTTTTACGGTTCATTTGGAGTATTCTCAAATTCATCCGGTCTGGCATAGGCAAGGCGCATTAATAACTCTGGCAGGGCATAACCGTCTAACCCTATGGCGGAGATGCTTTGTGCTTTATCCAATTGTACCCATCCGTCTTTGTGCTGGGTTTCTTTAGGTAGATAAATATGTAGAATACTTCCAATAATCAATAGGCAACCATTTTCCTTTATTTCATAGGCATTTTCATAACGGCACCCCAATTTTATCGTACTTTCCTCAACATAGGGTGCTGGGAAGCCATCCAAATACTCCGCGACCAACCCGGTTTTTTCAAATTCGGAGATTTCCTTTTCATATTTTGCCGAAGTTTGATGTGCTGGCCTTATAATGGATTTGTTTACATGATTTACAGTGAAATCCCCATTGAGCTTTATGTTTTCGTAGGTATCCCGTTTAACCGTAAGGGGTCTTAGGATAAAGCCTAAAAGCGGTGGATTACTTCCTATGTGCAAAATGGAATTGAAAATTGCCAGGTTAGTGACTCCCTTCTCAGAAATTGTTCCAAGCAAGTTGCAGGATTTATATCCTGTACAGCTGTTGATGAGGTTGGATTTAAAGCGGGTAGGCAATTTGTCCAAATCGGACTTGGAGTAATGCAACATATCTTTTTGTTTTATAAAAATAATAAAATGTTAAACAAAAAATGTTAACTAATTTCTAAAATTGGAATTTTGGGGAGCTTTCAATGCTTTTATTACGGATATTTAAATTTTAGTACATTTACCATCTTTAACCCATAGCCTATAGGTTATTTATGACACAGACTCCCAAAAAAATTGCCATTGTAGGCTCGGGGCTGGTGGGGTCATTATTGGCCATTTATCTACAAAAAAGAGGGCACTCCATTACTGTTTTCGATAGAAGGCCAGATATTAGGACCATCAAATTTTCCGGCCGTTCCATTAATTTGGCCATGAGCGATAGGGGTTGGAGGGCCTTAAGCCAAATTCAAATTGAAAAAGAGGTTAAAAAACTTGCCATTCCCTTGGACAAGCGCGCTATGCACGTCGTTGGAAAACCCCTTTATTTTCAGAAATACGGTAAGGAAGGTGAGGCCATTTGGTCCATTTCCAGAGGTGTGCTAAACCGTAAGATGATCGACTTGGCCGAAGGCACCGGAGTCGAATTCAGATTTGAGGAAAAAGTTTGGGACGTGGACTTGCCCCAGGCCAAAATCTATACTGGGGAAACGGAAAAAGGCGAATGGAAAGCATACGATTTCGATATCGTTTTTGGATGTGATGGGGCTTTTTCAAGAGTGCGTCACAAAATGCAAAGAAGGAGCCGTTTTGATTATTCCCAAGACTTTATCGATGTAGGATACAAGGAACTGACCATTCCGGCAAATGAGGATGGTTCCCATAAATTGGATAAGAATTCCTTTCATATATGGCCAAGAGGGAGGTTTATGTTTATCGCCATGCCTAATTTGGATGGGAGTTTTACCTGTACCCTCTTTATGCCCTTTGAAGGAGAGATATCTTTTGAAAAGATAACGACCAAAAAAGAAGCAGAAAAATTCTTTAAGACTCACTTCCCCAACGTACAAAAAGAAATTGAAAATTTGACTACCGATTTCTTTGCCAACCCAACCAGTGCCCTTGTAACTATGAAATGCTACCCCTGGACCTATTGGGATAAGGTTGCACTTGTGGGGGATGCGGCCCATGCCGTAGTACCATTCTATGGACAGGGAATGAATGCCGGGTTCGAGGATATTTATTTCCTTGATCAATTGATGGGGCAATATGGTGATGATTGGGAGACTATTTTCCGCACCTATCAAGAACAACGGAAACCTAATGCCGATGCTATTGCGGAATTGAGCTATCGCAATTTTATGGAAATGAGCAGCAAAACGGCAGACCCGGGATTTCTATTACAAAAAAAGATTGAAAAGTGGTTTGCGGAAAAGCATCCCGATAAGTGGATTCCGGCATATTCCAGGGTCACTTTTTCCAACAAACCCTATGCTGAGGCCCTTGCAATTGGTGATGCACAAGAGGAAATTATGAAAGAAGTAATGGAGGTGCCCGACATTGAGGAAAGATGGGATAGCCCTGAAGTAGAACAAATGATTTTGGATTTACTTCAATGATTTTTTCCGGACTGCATTTCGGCCCTTCGCATGGGCATACTGTCGATTAAATCAAAGACAAGTTGTGGAGTTATTTCCAAATCCTTTTTTAGCTTAACACCACCATCCTTTCCGATCAAAACTGCTCCCTTAAACTTTTCAGAAACATTGACGGTATTGTATACATCTTTTAAGTGCATATCCTGCGGATGACCATGCTCCGTAAAGATACCTTTAGGAGTTACCACAAATAGGACTAGATGTCGATCAACCATTTCTTCCCGTACTCCGGAAAACTTTTCCAATTGAGAGTTTATGGCATCGGACTCCCAGGATACTTCGAAGAAAAGGAGAATCCTATTTTTCCATTGATAGTCCTTTAGTTGCTGGGCGCCACCCTTAAAAGTGCTCAAAAGAATAACCGCCATAATAAGTTTTAATGTGGTCATATTACTATTTTTCTGTTGTGAACAAAAAAGCCATCTCACATGAGTGGATGGCCTTTTAATCTCTTTCTAAAGAATGGTTATAAACTGGAAAACATTTTTTCCATTTTTTCCTGTTCCTCCTCTGCTAAAACGGGATCCACCAAAATACGGCCGCTGTGCTCGTCCGTAATAATTTTTTTTCGCGAGGCGATTTCTACCTGTACCTGTGGAGGAATGGTAAAGAAAGAGCCTCCTGATGCGCCACGTTCAACAGGAACAACGGCAAGACCATTTTTTACATTGCTTCGGATTCGCGTATAGGCCTTGATCAATCTTTCCTCTATTTCATTCTGGAATTTTTGGGACTGGTCCAATAGGGCCATTTCCTCTTTTTCGGTCTCCGCCAAAATAGCATCCAATTCACTTTTCTTGTGCTTTAAATGGGCCTCCCTTTCAGTGAGTTTTTCCTTGGTCTCTGCTATGACTTCCTTTTTTTGTTCAATTTGGGCTTTGAACTCCTTTATGTTCTTGTCGGCCAATTGGATTTCCAATTCCTGGAATTCCAATTCCTTGCTTATGGAATTGAACTCCCTACTATTTCGAACATTTTTTTGTTGCTCACTATATTTCTTTATCAACGTTTTTGCCTCTTCGATGAGGTTCTTCTTTGCGCCGATTTCAAAATTAATGGTCTCAACATCGGTCTTAAGCTTGTCCATTCGCGTTTTAAGCCCTAATACCTCATCTTCCAGGTCTTCCACTTCCAAAGGGAGTTCTCCCCTAACGTTGCGTATTTCATCCACTCTGGAATCAATTAACTGTAAATCGTATAATGCCCTTAGTTTTTCCTCTACGGTCGCTTCTACCTTCTTAGCCATATGCTTTATAAATACTTGATAGGATTGGTTTTACTTTCCGATAAACGGATTGCAAAATTAGGGATTTTTTTTGTAAGATAATCTACTAAAAGATTTTTTGTAAACTGTTCTGTTTCATAATGCCCAATGTCCGCTATTATCATTCTGTTCTCTGCCTCGTAGAACTGATGATATTTTACATCGGCAGTTATAAAAACATCCGCCCCTGAGGCTTTTGCAGCAGAAATAGCAAAAGCTCCGCTACCTCCAAGTACAGCTACTTTTTGTATCCTTTTTCCCAATAATTCTGAATGACGTATACAGGATGCCTTCATTTTTTTCTTGATAAGCTCAAGAAACTGCATTTCCTCCATAGGATTTTTTAGATGACCTACCATTCCCATACCTATTGTAAGATCGGTATTGTCCAAGGTATGAATCTCATAGGCTACCTCTTCGTAAGGGTGGTGTTTTAACAATGCCATTTTTATTCTAGGCTCGTTCATTGCTGAAAAAACCACGTTTATTTGGGTCTCTTCCTCATAATGTATTTGTCCGATCTGGCCCTTGGCCGGGTTTGCCCCGTCATTTGCTTTGTAACTACCGATTCCATCCGTGTTGAAGCTACAATCACTATACTTTCCTATGTTTCCCGCTCCCGCTGCAAAAAGACTTTTTCTAACTTTTTCTGCATCGTTTTTTGGAACATAGGTCGTTAATTTTTTGAGGGTTCCCTTTTTGGGAATCAGTATTTTAGGGTTTTGTATTCCCAAGATTTCACAAATCTTGGCGTTTACACCCTTGGGTGAATTGTCCAATGCCGTGTGCATACTATAAATAGCAATCTGATTTTGGATGGCCTTTATTACCGTCCGTTCAACATAAGAAGAACCGGTCAGCTTTTTTAGTCCACCAAAAATTATAGGATGAAAGCTTACAATGAGATTACAGTTATGGGCAATAGCCTCCTCGATTACTGTTTCCAAAGTATCCAGGGTAACTAAAACCCCAGAGACTTCTGTTTCCGGGTTGCCCACTAAAATTCCAGTATTATCAAAATCCTCGGCATAGTGCAGGGGGGCCAGTTCTTCCAGTATTTGGGTTATTTCCAGGATGGTCATTTTTTGGTTTTATAAGGCTACCAAAGATAAAATATTATATTTTCGTTCCGGTGCGACTTTTACGAAAAATAGCGTTTCCCATTTCTTTGGTATATGCCCTTGTGGTACATATTCGTAATTATTTGTATGATGTCGGATTTTTGAAATCAAGGTCTTTCGACATTCCTATAATTTGCATCGGTAACCTGAGTGTTGGGGGAACGGGGAAAACACCCATGATAGAGCTTTTGGTATCCCATTTTCAGCACTCCCATCGCACTGCCGTATTAAGTAGGGGATATAAGCGGAAATCCAAAGGTTTTCTTGTTGGAAGAGCAGAAAGTACCGTTGAGGAGTTAGGCGATGAACCCTTTCAGATCCATTCCAAATTTCCTCAGGTCGTGGTTGCAGTGGACGCAAACAGAACCAGAGGAATTCTTGAATTGAAAAAGCGGGTAAATCCTAATGTTATCCTCTTGGACGATGCCTTTCAACACAGGAAAGTACGTCCGGGGTACACAATTTTATTGACCACCTATTCCAATTTGTATACGGACGACTGGTATTTGCCCACAGGTGATTTGCGTGATGCCAAAAAAGAAGCGAGGCGGGCGAATGCCATTGTAGTCACCAAATGTCCTTCTTCATTGCCCCAAATAGAAAAGGATGTCATTATAAGTAAAATAAAACCAATAAAAAACCAGCAGATATTTTTCAGTAGCTTGGCATATGACTTTCCGATTGGCGATGCCAAAGTGATTTCTTGGGAAGATTTGGGGAACCTAAAAATTACGCTGGTCACCGGAATTGCCTATCCCGAACCTTTGATCCTTTGGCTTAAAAACCAAGGACTTGTTTTTGAGCATTTAAGATTTGGGGACCATCACTATTTCACTAAAAACGAATTGGCTCTTTTTAAGTCCAAGGAATGTATTTTAACTACGGAAAAGGACTATGTCCGTCTAACCGGGAAGCTGAAAAACCTATACTATGTTCCGGTACGCCACCATTTCTTAAATAATGAACAGGACATATTGGCCAAGGAATTGTCCAATTTTATGATGCAGGGTTCTTGACCTCTTTTTTACTAAAAATATTCTCCCCGATTTTTTGATAGAAAACCTCTGGTTTAAAGGGCTTGGTTACCACATCATTGCACCCAGCTGCATAAAAACTCTCCAAACTGTCATCCAGGGAGATGGCCGTTAATGCTATAATAGGGGTATGACTATCGAACTTGCGGATTTCAATGGTAGCTTCCTCACCACTAATACCTGGCATATGGATGTCCATTAAAATTGCATCGTATGGGTTTTTTCGGGCGAGTTCAACAGCTTCCATACCGTTACTGGCAATGTCACTGGTGATGTCCTTTTTGGTCAACATTTTTTTCGTTATGACCTGATTGATTTTGTTGTCCTCTACGATTAATAGGTGAAGCCCTTTAAAGTCATAGTCCTTTTGAGTAATTTCAAAAGAAATGTCGTCCACAACACTATCCTTACTTTTTAGCTTAAGCTCAAAAAAGAAAGAACTTCCTTCACCCAAATCACTTTGCAGTTGTATCTTACTATCAAATAGGCCCAATAGGCTTTTTACAATGGTAAGACCCAACCCTGTGCCGCCATATTCCCTATTAATTTGAATAGAGCCCTGTTCAAAGCCTTCAAAAATCACTTTTTGCTGCTCCTGGGATATTCCTATACCGTTATCCTTAACTTCAAAATATAAAGTAACATCGTCCTCCACCTTTTTCATCAACTGCGCTATTACCTTTACCTCACCGTCTTTTGTAAATTTTAGGGCATTGCCTACCAGATTCATGAATATTTGGGAAAGCTTCAAAGGATCACTCATTAAATGGCCCGGAATGCTCTCATCATATTCTAAAATGATTTTGGTGTTATTTTCCTTGGCACTTTGCTGAAGCGAGTCTATAACTTCTTGAAGAATCTTTTTAAGATTGAATTCTATGTTCAAAGGTTCTAGCTTTTCCGCATCAATTTTGTTGATTTGTAAGATGTCGTTTATGAAGTTCAGGAGGTAGTCCCCTGAAAATTTTAGCGCCTTTAAATGCTCCTTTTGATTTTCACTTGGATTTTCCTCCAACAGGAGATGGGTCAGGCCGGTAACTGCATAGAGCGGTGTACGCAACTCGTGGCTTACAGTGGACAAGAAATTGGTCTTGGCCTCCATGGCCTGTACGGCCGCATCCCTTGCACCCTGTAGCTCATTGTTTTTGGTCTGTAATAGGTCGTTTGTTTTCAGTTTTATCTGATTGTTCCGGTATAGGGAAACGGCCAATAGCGAGATAATGGACAAAAATGCTGAAGTGAGAATCGTGGCAATCTCGGAACGATTTCGCGATTCATTTAGCTCCTCGATACGCTGATCCATCCGCTTGATTTCATCGCTCATAAAATCAAATTGAATTTTTTCTGCGGTCTTGGCCTCCGTTTTCACTTTTTCTATGGTAAACAGGGAGTCCCGGATTTCTAAAAGATTTCTATTATGGACCAAGGACTTATCGAAGCGGCCGAGGCTTTCATATAGTTGGGTCAATAATTGATTGGCTTCCAGGGTTTCCTTAAAAAAGTCATTTTCTCGGGAAAGCTTCAATGCGCTTTCGGCATTCAATGCCCCTTCCTCAAAATTTTTGATTTTTTGGTTCAGTTGCGCCAAACCGATATACGCCCTAGTAGCCAAATATTCCTTTTCGTACAGATCCGTATTGATGACGAGCGAGTTAAAATTTTTAGAAGCACTATCATATTTTTCCAGATTCAAATAAATATTCCCCTCAACCAAAAGGATATTGTTGAAAAAATTACGATCGTTGTTCAATTGCTTTGCTTCGTTGAGCATGAAGATGGCCTGAAAGTTCTTGTCATCCCTAAACAGCAAAATAGCCTCTATAAACTTATGAATGGCGTCACCGTATGGATATTCTATATCCTTGAGTACTGATTTTGCCCGATCCCAAAAGAAAAGTGTAGTTTCCTCCTTGTCTAATTTTAGGTAGAGCAGGGCAAGATTGTGATAGCTGTCTACCAAGGCTTTTACATCCTCATTTTTTTCCGCAAGTTCGGCAGCTTTTTCCAACGACTCCAGAGCAAGATCCATTTTGCTCTGATTTTTTAATTCCCTGGCATTGTCGAAATAAGACTGTAAATCATTTTGTGCCAAGGAATCTTGCCCATGGGATACATTAAAGGCAACTAACAGAAGATAGCTCCATACCCATTTTTGAAGTAGTTTATGTAATATTTCGATTCTCAAATATACTTTTTAGTGATGCACAATATCGATATAAATCAAAAATTCCGTCACATAGCAAAACACCCTTCAATTTTGTTGTTGAGGGGCCTGAAAATGAAACGTACAAGAATGGTAACTATTGTTTACCCGAACCAATCTAATAGGAATTTTCTTATAAACTGTACAATTTTTAGCTTATTTCTTGAAATTATACTAAAACTGCCACAATTTTAGGAACATCCTTTGCAAAGGTCAATGTTGGTTTTTTGGGTCTCAATCTACATGCTTATGCGCTTTATAGGACGATCTTACCAATGCACCGCTCTCCACGTATCTAAATCCCATTTCCAACCCCAACGTTTCGTATTTCTTGAATTGTTCCGGCAAAATAAATTCCTTTACCGGTAAATGTTTTTTGGACGGTTGAAGGTATTGGCCAATCGTTAGAACGTCTACGTTTACTTTCCTTAGGTCTTTCATGGTTTGGATAACCTCTTCTTCCTGCTCGCCAAGACCTAACATTATACCGGATTTTGTTCTATTTATACCGCTGTCCTTGAGATATTTTAGGACACCAAGGCTACGGTCGTATTTCGCCTGGATCCTTACTTCACGGGTAAGCCGTTTTACGGTTTCCATGTTATGGGACACCACTTCCGGAGCTACGTGGACTATACGATTAATATGATTTTCAATACCCTGAAAATCAGGAATAAGCGTCTCTAAAGTGGTGTTTGGATTCATTCTCCTTACCGCTTTGACGGTTTCGGCCCAGATAATGGATCCCATATCCTTTAAATCGTCACGATCCACAGAGGTAATGACAGCATGTCTAATGCCCATAATTTTTATGGACCGGGCCACTTTTTCGGGCTCTGACCAGTCTACATTTTCCGGACGCCCCGTCTGAACACCGCAAAAACCACAGGAACGCGTGCATATATTTCCCAAAATCATAAAGGTTGCGGTTCCTTCTCCCCAACATTCCCCCATATTGGGACAACTACCAGAGGTGCAAATAGTATGTAAATTGTATTTATCTACCAATCCCCTGAGTTGGGAATATTTCTTGCCTGTAGGAAGTTTTACCCTAAGCCATTTAGGTTTTCCCTTGGGAGGGGCAACATTCCCCAAAGTCTCTACACTCATAGCGAAAATTTAAACAAATATACGAAGTAAATTATGGTTTATGGGAACTATAGGGTTTCAAGGGATAATGGGTTTTTCGATTTAAGTTTGGCCTTATCCTACGCCCCGAATCCTTTTTTTGTAATGTGCATCTCCTATTGTTTACCACCTTTGATGACTTCTGCCAGTAGTTTTTTTGCCCTTAGTAACTTCACCTTAACGTTGTTAATGGGTTCATTAAGCTCTTTGGCTATGGCCGCATAGCTAAGTTCATTGAAGTATCTAAGATTAATAACTTCTTGGTAATGGGGCTTAAGTTTTTTGATATGCTGAAGCAGGTTGGCCAGATTCTGTTCGGTTATTAGACGATCTTCTGCTGTTGGGGCATCGTCCAAAACCTTTTTTATCACTTCATTGTTCCCATCGGTCTCAAAAGGGCTTCTTTTTCTTTTTCTGATGAGATCTATGTGAATATTTTTGGAAATGGCAATCAACCAGGTTTTGAACTCATAAGATTCGTCATAGGTAGAAATGCGATCAAAAGCCTTGGAAAATGTCTGAACGGTAATATCTTCCGCATCGTTTTCATTTTCCGTGCGTTTCAACTGAAAACCATAAACGTCGTTCCAGAAGTTGTCCAAAAGTGTGCTAAAAGCAATTTGGTTACCGGATTTGGCCCTTTTGATTATATCTTGAAGTCCGTTTTCCCGTTTGACCAATCGTAGTAGGTATTAATAAAAGTTTAAGTGCAGAAAAGGTTAGCTTTCTATTGTAGTTTTGGGGCAATATCCTTTTTGCAATCCTGTTCACTCGGAAGTTTCCCGCACATGCCACAGGCTTGTCCATCCTTGTTCAAAAATGGGCTTTGGCTCGCACAAGTACCTGCGAATTTGCCATCTTTTTGAGACCAAATCTTTATGGCAATTCCGGCAAAAGCCAGTGCTAGTAAGCCTATAGTCAAAACAATCAGCATCTTTTCAGAATTTTAGGCAAAGATATAAAAAATATAGCCCTGAAGCTAGCTTCAGGGCCATATGGGAAGTAAGATTTCTTTATCAATATGCAATATTGGCAACAATATTTTCTACTGTGGGTGTTTGATTCCCTCCTTTAGGTTCAATAGTGATATAACCTACGGCTTTGTCTGAATAAGGTAGTGCCAGTAGTTTTTCTTGACTTACCGCTTCCTTAATAACTCCCAAATTGACCATTTTCCCATTAACCTCGGCCCACATTTGGAAACATTGATTCTCAGGTAAGTTGGGCAGTTTCTCCACATTGATATAGGACAGTTTTTTAACCGGATTAATGTAAGCGACCGCCTTAAGTTCTTTGGCCTTTTTGTTACCCTTTACACTATACTTTTTGGTCTGGGGATTATTGAGCACTATGAACTGGTTTCTTACATCTTCCAGTTGCTCTCTCATATCCTCCTCCAAATCCTTTATTTTATTGCTGACAATAGTATTTTCTTCTTGAAGGCTTTGGTTCTGGTTCCAGAAGAAATAGGAAGCTCCTGCAAACAAAAGAGTAGCAAAACTTGCTGCAATGGCATATCTGAAGAATCTTTTTCTTGTTGAGTTTTCCGCCTTTATTCTTACAAGGATTCGCTCTTTAAGGCCTTCTGGCGTCTTTATGGCATGCAATTTTGCAAATGCCTCTAAATTTTCTTGAAGCTCGTTATAGGTTTCGCGTACCTCGGGATACATGGCAATGTATCGCTCCACTTGCAAAGCCTCCTGATCTGTAACCGTCCCTAACAAATACTTTTCGAGCAAGTCTGAATCCAGAAATATTTTTATTTTTTCTTTCATTGTATCAAATTTAATAGCGGCAGGAAAGACATGGCGGGACCATAAATCTTTTTTAGTTCCCTAAGCCCAATTTTTAACCTGGACTTAATGGTGCCCAACGGAATATCCAGTTCTTCACTGGCTTCTTGTTGTGTCATCCCCTGAAAAAATAAAGCTTCCAATACAATTTGGTATTTGGATTCTATCTTTTCCAGATTTTCCCGGACATCCATAAATTCAGGCCTAATACTTTCAATGCCTAAATTATATACGTCGGAAACATCCATTTGGATTTCCTTATCGGTTTTTGTGTTCGTACTGCGCAATTTGTCAATGGCCGTATTACGGGTAATGCGGAAGAGCCAAGTAAATAATTTGGCCTTTGAGGAATCATAGGAATCCGATTTTTTCCAAATTTTCACAAAGCTTTCCTGAAGCACGTCCTGTGCCATTTCTTCATCGCGAACTACTTTTTGGGCCACACCATAGAGCGTATCCCCATAGTGCTCGTACAAAAGCGAGATTGCTTTTTCGTTTCGCTCTTGGAGCAGTTCTACGATGTGTTTTTCAAGAAGTGTACTCATATATTGTTCGGAATACTTAAAAAAATCGAAATAGATGAACATCCAATTCAATCTTTTTACCGTATATCCCTTAAACGCTAATTTATTAAATTGATTGCCATAGCAGGCAACATCTCAATATTTTAATTAGATAAATGTACAATTGGTAACTGTACATTTAGTTTTTGGTTAGTTTGGTTTGGTATAGCCCTCGGAGGATTCTTTTTTCGGGGGTTATTTTATGATATTTACCTCCGGATGTATGGTGATGACAAATTTATCCCTAACACTTTCAATAATTTTTTGGGCAAGGTTTAATATTTCCATTCCGGTAGCCCTACCATGATTCACCAAAACCAAGGCTTGGTGTTCATGTACACCTGCATCGCCGAAACGCTTGCCCTTAAAACCGCATTGTTCAATGAGCCAACCAGCCGGAATTTTATATGCATTGGAGGAAACTTTGTAATAAGGAGCATCCGGATAGTCTTTTGTAAAAGTATCGAATTTCGTTTGGTTAATAACCGGATTTTTAAAGAAACTACCACTATTGCCTAATTTGGCCGGATCGGGCAATTTACTTTTTCGTATGGATATTACGGCGTTGGAGATATCGGTAATGGTAGGCCTATCGATGTTTTTCTTGTTCAATTCAGATTCAATTGCGCCGTAGGATCTATTAATTCGATGATTTTGCTTTGTAAGCTGCAAGGTTACGGAGACAATGATGTACTTTCCCTTGCCTTCATTCTTGAAATAGGAATCCCTGTATCCGAATTTGCAATCCTTCTTGTTGAAGCTCTTTATGGCCTGGTCGTCAATTCTCATGGCTTCGCAGCAAACAAAGGTATCCTTAAGCTCCACACCGTATGCACCGATATTCTGTATGGGAGCGGTACCGATATTCCCGGGAATGAGGGACATATTTTCGAGACCACCATAGCCTTTTTTCAAGGTCCAAAGAACAAGCTCGTGCCAGTTTTCCCCGGCCATTATCTTAAGGGTTATCGTATCGTCATCTTGGGTAGATATCTCAATGCCCTTTATATTTATATAGAGTACCAAAGCATCTATGTCTTTGGTAATTAGCATATTGCTGCCGCCGCTGATGACAAAGATTTTGGGATAACCATTCAGTTGCAGTGCTTCCCTTAGGTCATTAGTACTATTTATTTCAATAAAAAATTTAGCCTTGGCATCTATACCGAAGGTATTGTAATCTTTAAGGGATATATCTTGCTGTATTTCCATCAACCTATATAACTCTTGAGGGCCTCTTGTAGTATATTCACCGCCCTTTTTAAGCTATCCCTCTCCAACACATAGGCAATTCGTACCTGGTTCTTCCCCAATCCCTCGGTAGCATAGAATCCGGCCGCTGGAGCAACCATTACGGTTTCATTGTTTATCCTAAAGTCTTCCAAAAGCCACTGGGCAAAATCATCCGCATCTTTTATAGGAAGCTCAACGATACAATAAAAAGCACCTTGCGGCTTTCCTATCTTTACACCCTCTATTTTTTCCAACTCGGCTATAAGGACGTCCCGTCTTTCTGTATATTCTTTATTTACCTCATCAAAATAACTTTGAGGGGTGCTTAAAGCGGCCTCACTGGCAATTTGGGCATAGGTAGGGGGTGATAATCGGGCTTGCGCAAACTTTAAGGCAGTCTTAATGAGTTTGTTATTTCTGGAAACCAAATATCCTATTCGTGCCCCGCACATACTATATCTTTTGGAAACGGAATCTATTACGATAGCATTTTCATCCAGTCCAGGTTCCCTTAAAATGGAATGGTGTTCCCTACCATCATAGGCAAATTCACGATATACTTCATCGGCTATTAAAAACAGGTCATGCTTTTTTACGATTTCTGCTAATTTTTGTATCTCTTTCTTGGTATACAGATATCCGGTAGGATTACCGGGATTACAAATTAAAATGGCCCTGGTGCTATTTGTTATGAGCTTTTCGAATTCCTCAATAGCGGGAAGGGCGAAATTGTCCTCTATTTGGGAAACTACGGGCAAAACTTTGATTCCTGAAGCTGTCGCGAATCCATTGTAATTGGCATAAAACGGTTCGGGAATTATAATTTCATCACCATTATCGGCAATACTGCCCATGGCAAAGGACAAAGCTTCGGAACCACCGGTAGTAACCATAATTTCATTAGCGGAAACCTCAATACCCTTTTCAGCGTAATAATCGGCTATTTTTTCCCGATAGGCCTCCGAACCTTCGGTGCGGCTGTATTCCAAGACCTCCAAAGTATTGTTTTTTACTGCATCAAGTGCAACTTGGGGCGTTTTAATATCAGGTTGTCCAATATTTAAGTGAATGACCTTAATTCCCTTTCTTTTGGCCTCCTCGGCAAAAGGCACCAACTTTCGTATTGGTGATTCCGGCATTACTTGTCCTTTTTGGGATATGGAGGGCATAACGTTGTTAGTTTTCCACAAAAATGGGAAAACCTAATGGACAAAACAATACATGGAGATTTTATTTGATATATCGAATATTTTGTTAATAAATGACGAAGCAACCAGGAAAATATGTAAATTTAATAGTCATATAGTATTAATGCTGAGGAAATTGAACAGGATACTTGTTTATTTTACATTTTTGTTAATGAGCTTTCCACTAGTTGGGATTGCCCAGGGATTTGATTTGCCCGAAGGACAGAAATACCAAAAAGTAAGGTTTGAACTCATTAATAATCTCATTATCATCCCAATGGAGGTGAATGGAACCGAGCTATCCTTCATATTGGATTCCGGAGTCAGCAAGCCCATATTGTTTAATCTTTCCGATCAGGATTCGGTTCAAATAAAAGACGTTTCCGAAATTACCATTAGGGGACTGGGCGATGGAGAGCCCATAAAGGCCCTAAGTTCCAAGGGAAACACATTTGCATTGAAAAACGTACAAAATAGGGACCAACTCCTATATGTGGTCTTGGACAAAGACCTTAATTTTTCCCCAAGCCTGGGGATTACAGTACATGGCATCATTGGATATGACCTTTTTAGGGATTTTGTTGTTGATATAAACTATGCTTCAAAAGTCATTAAATTTCATGACCCTGCGTCCTATGTATATAAAAAGGATAAAAGGAGTGAAACACTTCCGCTATCGGTCGCGGCCAAGAAAGCCTATGTGGATGGAAGTATTTTCCTAAAAGACGCTGAGGATTTACCCGTTCGGCTTCTGTTGGATACTGGGAGTAGCGATGCCGTTTGGCTTTTTGAAAATGATGAAATAGGGATACCGGACAAGAATTATGATGATTTTCTTGGGAAAGGACTAAGTGGTGATATCTTTGGGAAGCGCACCAAAATAAACAGTATAAAATTGGGTAGTTTTTCCCTAAAAGATGCCAAAGCCGCTTTCCCGGAACGTAAATCGTTTGGTGCAATCAGGTATTTGGGGGATAGAAATGGAAGCATTGGGGGCGAGGTGTTAAAACGGTTCAATATTGTTTTTGATTATACCAATAACAAGTTCACCCTTAGAAAGAACAAGAATTTTAAAATGCCCTTCCATTACAATATGAGCGGTATAGAGTTACAACACGATGGCGTACGCTATGTATCCGAGAGTATAGCAAATAGCAATGGTGTTGTCCAAAGCAATAAAAAGTCGTTCGGTGACGTACAGATTCTTTTGGAAAACCGTACAAGGTTAAGTTTGGTTCCCGAAATTGTGGTATCCGGAATTAGGGCTGGAAGCCCGGCCGAGATTGCGGGACTAAAGGAGGGCGATGTGGTGTTGTCCGTAAACGGGAAAAGCGTACATAGATATAAACTTCAGGAAATTTTGCAAATGCTAAACGAAAAGGAAGGAAAGCGTATTCGCGTACGTATTGCAAGGCAGGATAAGGATTTGCTTTATACCTTTGTACTGAAGGATTTATTCAAAGAAAAACCCTGATTTTAAAATCAGGGTTTTTCTTTTTAAGAGATTTAGATTCTGTAGTGAATCATTTCTTTCCTTCCGGAGCTTTAACTTCCCCTTTTATCTTTAAGACTTTTGTAGGTGTGTCCGCATTGGATATTACCGTAATGGCTTTTCGTATGGGACCAACACGATTGGTGTCGTATTTCACCTTGATTTCTCCTGTCTTACCCGGTAAAATAGGCTCTTCTGGCTTTTTAGGAATCGTGCACCCACAGCTAGAGCTTACTTTGCTTACGATCAATGGAGCTTCACCAGTGTTCGTGAATTCAAAGACTCGTACACCATCACTGCCTTTTTCAATGGTTCCATAGTCTACTGTTTCGGCCTTAAACTCAATTTTCGGGGCTTTTACCTGAGCAGTAAGGCCTAAACCCATTAGGCCCATAAATAATACAAGTACTATTTTTTTCATAATCGTGGTTTTAATTGTTTTTCAATGGCATGTGCAACTCCCTGTTAGTCAAAACCTGCTTTTAAGTAAATTTATGGCAGGAATCCATAACTGCAATTGCTACTATCTTTCGTTTTGGGTGAATCTCAAAAGTAAATCTTTTCAGATGAACCTCCAAAATCCTTTTGTTATCTATTAACGTTACTTATTTTTGTTTCGTATTTAACTCGGGCAAAAGGCCCTAAACTTATCAATATTTAACATTCACCTTCAGCACAGTTTTTAGTGCCGCCGTTAATTCACCAAAAACTATTCCAAAAAATGGATATCCCATCAAAATATGAGCCTAATACCGTGGAAAACCATTGGTATGACTACTGGATGCAACATAAGTACTTTCATTCGGAGCCGGACGAAAGGGAGCCTTATACCATTGTAATTCCTCCACCTAATGTGACCGGGGTACTCCACATGGGGCATATGCTCAATAACACTATTCAGGATGTCCTAATACGCAGAGCACGACTTTTAGGAAAGAATGCTTGTTGGGTTCCGGGAACCGACCATGCTTCCATTGCCACCGAAGCAAAGGTGGTAGCCAAACTAAAGGAACAGGGAATTAACAAGACCGACATATCCCGAGAAGAGTTTTTAAAGCATGCTTGGGATTGGACCCATAATTACGGTGGGGTGATTCTGGAGCAGTTAAAGAAATTGGGATGTTCCTGTGATTGGGAAAGAACTGCTTTTACCATGAATGACAACATGTCAGACTCTGTCATCAAGATTTTTGTAGACCTTTTTGATAAGGGATTGATATATAGGGGTTATCGCATGGTAAATTGGGATCCTGAGGCCCAGACTACCCTTTCCGATGAAGAAGTGGTCTATGAGGAAAGACAGGGTTTGCTGTATTATTTATCCTATCCCATAGAAGGATCTGAGGAAAAAGTAACGATAGCTACCACGCGTCCAGAGACTATACTGGGAGATACGGCCATTTGTATAAATCCTAAGGACGAACGCTATAAACATTTGAAAGGTAAGAAGGCCATAGTGCCTATTTGTAATCGTACCATACCGATTATTGAAGACGAGTATGTTGATTTGGAATTCGGTACGGGATGCTTAAAAGTGACCCCTGCACACGATGTAAATGACCAAGCATTAGGGGTGAAGCACATTTTGGAGGTCATTGATATCTTTAATGCCGATGCGTCTTTAAATTCCTACGGTCTTCACTATGAAGGCAAAGATCGATTTTTGGTTCGGAAGGAAATTGCCAAGGAATTGGAAGAAAAAGGATTTTTGGTAAAGACTGAAAATTACGTAAATAAGGTAGGAACTTCGGAAAGGACCAAAGCGATAATAGAACCACGATTGTCCGATCAGTGGTTTTTGAAGATGGAGGAACTAGTAAAACCGGCCTTAAGTGCAGTATTGGAAACCGGTGAGGTAAAGTTTTTTCCAAAAAAGTTCGAAAATCTATATCGCAATTGGATGGAGAACATCCGCGATTGGAACATTTCGCGCCAACTATGGTGGGGACAACAAATACCGGCGTACTATTTCGGGGATGGGCAAAATGATTTTGTAGTGGCGGAAAATATTGATGATGCGTTGCAGTTGGCCAAAGAAAAATCCAATAACCCTAACTTGACCATTGCCGATCTAAGGCAGGACGAAGATGTTGTGGATACCTGGTTCTCCTCCTGGTTATGGCCTATAACCGTTTTTAACGGGATTTTGGAACCTGATAGCAAGGACATCAACTATTATTATCCAACAAGTGATTTGGTCACGGCCCCGGATATCATATTTTTTTGGGTAGCCCGAATGATTATCTCCGGTTATGAATATCGTAAGGAACCTCCTTTCAAGAATGTATATTTTACTGGAATCGTTAGGGATAAACAACGCCGTAAAATGTCCAAATCCTTGGGAAACTCGCCGGATGCCCTAAAATTGATAGAAGAGTATGGCGCCGGTGGTGTTCGTGTGGGACTTTTGTTGAGCTCTGCCGCTGGCAACGACCTTATGTTCGATGAGACTTTATGCCAGCAGGGAAAAAACTTCGCCAATAAGGTTTGGAACGCCTTTCGTTTGGTGAAGGGATGGGAGGTAAGTGACCTGCCCCAACCGGAGGCTGCCAAGCTTGGTGTTGCCTGGTATACTGCCAAATTTAACCAGACATTGTTGGAAATAGAGGATCACTTTGGTAAATATCGTATTTCGGATGCGTTGATGACCACGTACAAATTGGTCTGGGAGGATTTCTGTTCTTGGCTTTTGGAAATCTCAAAACCGGCTTATCAACAACCTATAGACAAAACCACTTTTGATTCCATAATTCATCTCTTTGAGCAAAATTTGAAATTGTTACATCCCTTTATGCCGTTTTTGAGCGAGGAGATTTGGCAACATATCGCTAAGCGAGACCCGCAACAGGCACTTATTATAGCCGAATGGCCCAAAATAGAGGAAGAAGTGGATGAGGGACTGATCAAGGGATTCGATTTTGCCTCCGAGGTAATCTCGGGCATACGGACCATACGAAAGGAAAAAAATATTCCTATGAAGGAAGCTTTGGAGTTGTCCATCCTGAACCAAGAAAAGGTTTCGAACGCTTGGGACGTAATCATTCAGAAATTGACCCATGTTTCCAAAGTTTCTCATGTAGAAAACGGTTTGGAAGGGGCATTGACTTTTCGTGTCAAAAGCAATGAATATTTTATCCCTATTGCTGGGGCTATAGATGTGGATGCCGAAATCAAGAAAATAGAGGACGAGTTGAACTACACCAAAGGTTTTTTGCAATCCGTTCAAAAGAAACTATCCAATGAACGTTTCGTAAACAATGCTCCGGAGCAGGTAGTGGCTATTGAAAAAAAGAAGGCTGCGGATGCCGAAGCCAAAATCGAGACTTTGGAAAAGAGTTTGGCCAGCTTGGGGTAAATTATATGTTTTAGGTAAATGGAATTAGTTTACGGTCGTTGCGTAAACTATTTTCATGTTCTTAATTTATTTCAATTTTTGATATTTGTTGTTCTTTTTATCTCTGCTTATGGAAAAACTCCTACAGTATATTTATCTTTAAGGAAAACTAGAATACCATGAAAAATTTAACTTCCTTCCTCCTGATACTGGCTTTTATCCCCCTTTCTTGTCAAGAAATGGAGAAACCTGAAATCCTTCCCGCAGCTGTGCAAATAAAGACGGCTACACTCCCTGCGCCCGAGGCTGAAAAGGACGGGGCTATGGTTTATGGCTATAATGGATCGGGCGAGTTCGTCGTTTTGCGCGAAGGCACCAATAATCTGGTCTGTTTGGCCGATGACCCTAAAAAGGAAGGTATTAGTGTCTCTTGCTATTCAAAAAAACTGGAACCCTTTATGAAACGAGGAAGGGAACTCTCGGCCCAGGGCAAGGATTTTAAGGAGAAAAGGGAAATCAGAGGGGCGGAAGTGGCTGCCGGTAAGATTCAAATGCCAAAAGAACCTAGTATGATGTATGTGTATTTTGGAAGTGATACAGCCTACGACAAGGCTACAGGAGAACTTAAAGACGGTCAATATCGCTATGTTATCTACACGCCTTTTGCGACTACGGAATCCACCGGACTACCAGATAAACCTCACGAAAAAGGAATGCCATGGCTTATGGATCCCGGAACTTTCCGTGCACATATTATGATCGGACCATTCAAATAAAAATTTTCCCATCTTTAATTTATCTTTTTCTCAAAAATCCTTTTAATTCTATTGGTATACCCTATCAAATTTGCATAAAAACACTATTTTGAGGAATTATTGGACAATCGAGGTGCCATTACTTTTTTGGACTCGTGATATTTCTATTGTTTAAACAGATAATTGTTTCTGAAAACTAGCGACCACTATGCAATACACTTCTGAGGATCTATTGGGCGTAAAAACAAGAAAGGATTTAATTGATATTGCCAATAGGAAAAACATAAAAATTGACAATGTTGTTAAAAAACTGAAGTATGAATTGGAGCTCATAAAACTTCAAAGTGAATTGGTTTCACTACAACAGTGGGTTTCCAAGAACAATCTACGCGTTGCAATTCTTTTCGAGGGTAGGGATGCTGCCGGAAAAGGGGGCTCCATAAAGCGTTTCTACGAGCATTTGAACCCTAGGACAGCAAGGGTTGTTGCCCTTTCCAAACCAACAGAAAACGAAAAAGGACAATGGTATTTTAGAAGATATATCAAGGAACTTCCCAACCCTGGGGAAATCGTTTTTTTTGACCGAAGCTGGTATAATAGGGCTGTAGTAGAACCTGTAATGGGTTTTTGCAATGAAGAACAGTATGCACAATTTATGGTCCAGGTACCCGGATTTGAACATATGCTCTACGAAGATGGTGTCATATTGATCAAGTTCTGGTTTTCCATCTCCAAGGAAGTACAGAAAAAAAGGTTTACCGCCCGACTTAGAAATCCGCTAAAGCAGTGGAAGTTTAGTCCGGTCGATATGAAAGGCCAGGAACTTTGGGACAAGTACACCTACTACAAGGAACAAATGTTTACGAGAACCCACACCGATTTTAGCCCTTGGATTATAGTAAAGACCAATGATAAACAAACAGCACGTTTAGAAAGTATGCGCTATGTACTTTCAAAATTTGATTACCGGGAGAAGGATTATTCAAAAATACCGATTCAACCTGATCCCAATGTAATTGTTCGCTATTATAGGAATGCAAAGCAAATAGATATTTGATATGGATTCACTTAAAGATCTGGATTTATCCGAGGAAAATCTGAAATTGTTAAATAGTAAAATAGGTTTACGGAGTCTTTTTGCAAGTAAACACTTGGATTTGGAAAAGGCGTTAAGGGATACGCAATATGAAACCAATTTGAGGAGACGTCAGGTTGAGCTGGTAAAGTTACAGACTTGGGCTATAGAGAATCGAAAAAAGATAGTGGTCCTTTTCGAGGGTCGTGATGCTGCCGGAAAGGGAGGAGCGATCCGCCGAATTTCTGCCTACATTAATCCTAGGTACTATAGAATAGTAGCACTGAACAAGCCCACGGAAGATGAGAAAGGACAGTGGTATTTTCAAAGATATGTGAATAACCTTCCAGAACCAGGTAAAATAGTTTTCTTTGATCGGAGTTGGTATAATAGGGCCGTGGTCGAGCCCGTAAACGGTTTTTGTACACCTGAGGAGTATAACATATTTATGTCCCAAGTGAACGATTTTGAGAAAATGATCATTCAATCAAATACCTATTTGATCAAATTTTATTTTTCCATAACCAAGGAAGAACAGCAAAAACGCTTTGAGGACATCAAGGAAAGTAATCTAAAGCGATGGAAAATGTCCCCTGTAGATGAGCGGGCCCAAGAACTTTGGGAGGAATATACCAAGTACAAGGAAGTAATGCTGGATAAAACGAATACTCCGCATGCCCCTTGGGTGATTATAAATGCTAATAAAAAGACAATTGCACGCCTCAACGCTATTGATCATATCCTAAAAACAATTCCTTATATAAAGTAAATTTTGTGCGTGTACTGATCAAGATTAGCTCAATTTATAGATTTAATGGGATACCAGATTAGTTTTGAAGAATTGGAAGCAATGGTATTTTAATTTTTTTGAACGATTTGATTTATATTTTAGGAATGACTTTTTAAGTTTGTGCAATAAAACCTGAGACTATGAGACCCTATATTTTGGCCGAGACCAATTGGAATGCCCTTAAGGATGCAAAATTCGATTTGGCCGTACTGCCTTGGGGTGCCACTGAAGCCCACAATTATCATTTGCCGTATTCCACGGACAATTTTGAAGCAGATGCTCTTGCGGCAGGATCGGCGAAGGTAGCTTGGGAAAAGGGAGGTAAGGTTATAGTGCTCCCAACTATTCCTTTTGGAGTCAATACGGGGCAATCCGACATCTACCTGGACATTAACCTAAATCCTAGTACGCAGTACGCGATCTTATGCGATGTTGTAGAGGTGTTGAATCGTCAAGGAATTTATAAGTTATTGATTTTCAACAGTCATGGAGGAAATAATTTCAAGCCCTTGGTCCGAGAATTGGGACTAAAATTCCCAAAAATGTTTATTAGCTTTTCCAACTGGCCACAAGCTGTTGATAAATCGGATTATTTTCAAGAAAACGGCGACCATGCCGATGAAATGGAGACAAGCCTTATGCTTCATCTTAAACCGGAATTGGTATTGCCAAAGGAGAAGTGGGGTAGTGGAGCCTCAAAAAAATACAAGATCAAGGCATTTTCCGAAGGTTGGGTCTGGGCGGAGCGCAAATGGTCTCAAATCAGCGAGGATACCGGTGTGGGCAACCCTATGCATTCTACCTCGGAAAAAGGAGAACGTTTTTACAAGGATGTAACAGAAAAAATGGGTAATTTTCTTTTCGAACTTTGTAAAGCGGATATTGACGACTTATATCAATAAGCCCTTACGGGGTTCATTTCTTGGCTTTGTCTTTTCATTGTACCCACTTGCTTACCTCCTAATTTCCTTATTAACCAATTTGGTATATTGTTTCATGGCTTCCTCCCTATCAATGTTTTTGGCCTGGATCAAGGCATTGGCCTTAAATGCATTTATAAGCGGGGTCTTACTTCCAGGGTTGCTAAAGTTTTTGTTTGCAATTTTATAATAGGCGTAGAGCTTTAATAAAAGATCTGCAGGAAGTGGTTTTGTATAGTTGTTCACAAACTCTACGGCCTCCAAAAAATCAGTATGTAATTTCTGCTTCTTCATCCTTGTCCACAACTGTGGCTATACAGGTTTTTGCACCTACTACCTTTTGGTTCAGTTTAACGGTCACGGCACAATCCAAAGGTAATAACAAGTCCACTCTTGAGCCAAATTTTATAAACCCTGCATCATCGCCCTGTTGTACACTTTCACCTTCTTCAGCGTAATTTATGATGCGTCTGGCCATAGCCCCTGCAATTTGTCGGTATAGGATATCCCCAAATTTAGGAGTACGTACCACAACTGTGGTACGCTCGTTGTCAGTACTGGATTTGGGATGCCAAGCCACCAGATATTTTCCGGGATGGTATTTGGAATACTTTATGCTTCCGCTTACAGGATAGCGGGTTACATGGACATTTATAGGAGACATAAAAATGGAAACTTGGATGCGTTTATCCTTAAAATACTCGTTTTCTTCCACTTCTTCAATAACAACTACTTTTCCGTCTACAGGTGCCAAAATCTCATCGAAGTTTTTTGGGACTTTTCGTTTTGGGTTTCGAAAGAACTGAAGTATCAGAATCAAAAGTACCAAAGCAATGATTTGAAGTCCAAACCGTATCCAAACCGTATCAATATAAAATTGGGACAGTAATACTGCAGCGCAGACTATAAAGAAAGTTGTAATAATAATTTTTTGACCTTCCCTATGAAACATAAGCGAAAATAATTAAGGTTACGTACGCGAACGGTGCTGCAAATATGAGACTATCCAAACGATCTAACATGCCACCGTGACCGGGCAGAATAGCTCCACTGTCCTTTACACCTGCGGTGCGTTTCAATTTCGATTCCAATAAATCTCCAAGGCTACCAAAAATAACAATGACTATTGCCAAAATCATCCACTGCATCGGACTGATTATTGATTCATACTTTCCGATTATATAGGCGGCGCCCATGGCAAAGATAAAACCGCCGACCGTACCTTCCACGGTTTTTTTTGGAGAAATTGAAGGATATAATTTTGTACGCCCTAAAAGACTGCCTACTAAATACGCAAATGTATCATTGACCCAAATAAGAATAAAAATGCCCATAATGAGCAGTTTGGCAAAATCATCGTCCTTATAGGGAATCATGGTCAAAAAAATGCATCCGCCCCCTATATAAAAGAGTCCAACAACGAATTTTCTAAAAGTGCTGAATAAGTTTTTGTTTTTTGAGAATAGGAAAAAAAGAAGTGTACAATCTACCATAACGGTAAGAAACAATAGTACATATATCAATGAAAGGTCATGTACCAAATAGATATACGCCCACCAAAGTGTCAAATAAGCGAGAAAAATATGATATCCGCGCAATTGTACAAGCCGTTTGTACTCATAGAGACATGCAAGGCCAAATGTCATAAAAAGAAAATCAAAGGCATCGGAGCTTAGAAAAACAGCGGATAATAATAATATAATGTAAACAGCTCCGGTAAGGGCGCGTCTAAAAATCTCTCTCATACTAAAGGTCTTCCAGAAGTAAAAGATACAGATTTTTGGAACTGCTTCCGTAAGTTAAAAAATCATTTGAGTTTTGATCGGTCGCTTGAAAGTGTTTTAGGGTGGTTATGTTTGCCGGAATACTGTGACCGTATTTCTTTTTAATTGTTTTTAGGCCCTCCCCAATGGATTCTACTAACTGACTGGTAGTTGCAAAAACAATGACATTGGCGGGAAGCTCATGAAGCTTTTTTTCATTTAGTTGATTGGAGCAGACCAATATAGAACCATTTTGGGCAATTAGATGTTCGCATGTGGTAAAAAATACCTCACTGTTCTTATTGTCCGTGGTAAAAGAAATTCCTTCTTTGGAGAACCTTTCCTCTAATCTAGAGTCCATGGCGAAGAAAGGATGTTCCTGCCAGTTATTTTCTTGAATGATATTTTTTAAGGCCTCGGAGATTTCAGAAAAAGAATCGCAATACAGGAATTTCCCACCATTTTTTTTGAAGTGGATGGTAAATTTTTCATCAACGGGGATGTTAAGATCTGGCATATGCACTCCTCTGGTCTCCACAGTCTCCTTGGAAACTTTTTTGCCACCTCCAAATAGTTTGTCAAATAGCCCCATTTTGCATGATAAACTTCTTAATACTATTCCGTCATTAATGATGAACGTCCAAGTTTATTATTTATTTTCTTTTTTTTCTTCTTCCTCTTTTTCTTCTACAGTAATCTCTTCAGTTTTTTTCTCTCCATTCAAATTTTCCTGTCCTTTTTGATCGAATTCTTTTTCGAATGGCCTTTGTCCGAATATTTTCTCGAGATCTTCCTTAAAGATGACCTCCTTTTCCAAAAGTCGCTCTGCCAAGGTAATCAGTTTGTCTTTATTGGCTTCGAGTACTTCCACCGCCCTCTGATACTGTTCCTCAATAATCTTTGAGATTTCCGTATCAATGCGCTGTGCGGTTTCTTCACTGTAAGGTTTGGTGAAGCCATATTCACTTTGTCCAGAAGAATCGTAGTAGGTAAGGTTGCCAATTTCTTCATTAAGTCCATAAATGGTAACCATGGCCCGGGCCTGTTTTGTAACTTTTTCCAAGTCGCTCAAAGCACCGGTAGAGATTTTGTCGAAAATCACTTTTTCCGCAGCACGCCCCCCTAAGGTTGCGCACATTTCGTCCTTCATTTGTTCCGGACGTACTATAAGACGTTCTTCTGGCAAGTACCATGCGGCACCCAGCGATTGTCCCCTTGGGACAATGGTTACCTTTACCAAAGGAGCGGCATGTTCTAGCATCCAGCTAACGGTGGCATGTCCTGCTTCATGATAGGCAATGGTCTTTTTCTCGCCAGCGGTAATGATTTTGTTCTTTTTTTCTAGGCCACCTACAATACGGTCCACAGCATCCAAAAAATCTTGTTTGGTAACCGCCTTTTTCTCCTTGCGCGCAGCAATAAGTGCCGCTTCGTTGCAAACATTGGCAATATCGGCACCTGAAAAACCAGGGGTCTGTCTCGCTAAAAAGTCCAAGTCCAAAGTTTCTGCGGTCTTAATGGGCCTCAAATGCACTTCAAAGATTTCCTTTCGTTCCCTAATATCGGGTAGGTCAACATAGATTTGTCTATCAAATCTACCGGCTCGCATTAGGGCTTTGTCCAATACATCCGCCCGGTTGGTCGCTGCAAGTACGATGACATTGGTATTGGTGCCAAAACCATCCATTTCGGTAAGCAGTTGATTTAGCGTATTTTCACGTTCATCATTGGAGCCCGTGAAATTGTTCTTTCCCCTTGCCCTACCAATGGCGTCAATTTCATCAATGAAAATTATGGCTGGAGATTTATCCTTGGCTTGCTTAAAAAGGTCACGTACCCTGGAAGCACCTACCCCGACAAACATTTCAACAAAATCAGAACCGGAAAGCGAGAAGAAGGGTACTTTAGCCTCCCCGGCAACGGCTTTGGCCAATAGTGTCTTTCCTGTTCCAGGAGGACCTACAAGAAGGGCGCCTTTTGGAATCTTACCTCCCAAAGAGGTATACTTATCCGGATTCTTTAAGAACTCAACGATTTCCTCAACCTCTTCTTTGGCCCCTTCCAACCCGGCCACGTCTTTAAACGATGTACGGGTGTCCGTCTTTTCATCAAAAAGCTTGGCCTTGGATTTACCGATATTGAAAATCTGACCTCCGGCACCTCCGCCTCCGCCTCCGGACATTCTTCGCATTAAATAAATCCAAATGCCGATTATCAAAACAAAAGGAAGAATCCCAATCAAAAAATCACCGAGGTAGTTGGATTCCGTATCATAGTCCACTATGGTATCCAAATTGTTCTCGGTTTTTAGATCTTTTATCTCGTTTTCAAAATTCTGAAGATCCCCATAATCTAAAACATATTGGGGTGAAGCGGAAGGGCTTAAAGCAAAAGGCTGGTCCTTGACATCTTTATGAACATCCTTCTGGAGCGCCTCATTCGTTAAAAAGACTTTTGCCTGCCTTGTATTGGTAATAATCAGGATTTTTTCGATATCCCCATTTCTGAGATATTCCTGTAACTCTGAAGTAGTAGTTTTCTTGGTGCTTGAAAGATTTCCGCTTCCAAAGAACTGGAACCCTATTAATAAAATTGCTATTAATCCATAAATCCACCAGGAACTGAATCTAGGTTTTTTAGGATTTGTATTGCTTTCTTTTGCCATTATCTTATTTTTTGCCCTTTTTAGTAACCCTACATTAGGGATTATTTCAAGGCTTGATTTATGCTACTTTCGATTTCGGTGAACTTGGCATCACCCCAAAGACCTTCTATATCATAGAATTCCCGAATATGTTTTTGGAAGACATGGACTACTACATTAACGTAATCCATTAGGACCCACTCGGCGTTATCTTCGCCTTCTACATGCCAAGGCTTGTCTTTTATTGCTTTGCTAACTGTTTTTTGGATAGATCCCGTTATAGCATTAACGTGTGTATTGGAAGTACCACTGCAAATTATAAAGTAGTCACAAACAGTATTTTCAATTTCCCTTAAGTCAAGCAAGCTAACATCGTTCCCTTTTACTTCATCTATTCCCTGTAAAATTAATGTGATTAACTCGTCTGCGCTAGCTTTCCCTTTCTGCATTCAAAAATTTTAGTTTAAGCAAAGTTATTATTTTTTTGTTCTTTTACCTCTAGTTTTTAACAATTGATTAAAGATAGGATCTAAAGGATGCCTCATGCCAATAATCAAACTTGATGCCACAGACTCTACCAATGCATACTTAAAAAGACTTATTGCTTCCAACGTCTCTCAAGACTTCACGGTAGTTGTTGCTAGGAACCAGTTGAAGGGTAGGGGGCAAATGGGAACGCATTGGATATCCGAAGAGGGTAAGAACCTAACCTTTAGCGTTTTAAAGAAAAATAAAGACCTTTCCACGGATGATTCTTTTTTGTTGAATATCATAGTATCACTGGCCATTGTCGATAGTTTGAAGGGTTTTCAGGTTCCTGATTTAAAGATTAAATGGCCTAACGACATTCTGTCAGGCACATCCAAAATTTGTGGCATTCTTATAGAAAACATCATATCAGGAAATAAGATAAAGGCTTCTATTATTGGTATAGGACTTAATACTAACCAAACAATTTTCCATAATGTTCCTAAAGCTTCGTCACTGAAATTGTTGCTGGGCAAAACCTTGGATTTGGATGAGCTTTTAAAGGAGCTTTTGAATAGTTTGGAATCTATTTTTCAGGATGTCCAAAAAAAGGGAAGTGAAGAATTATGGGAAGCGTATGGGGAGATTTTGTTTCGAAAGGATAAGCCATCGACTTTTCAAGATTCCAATAAAAAAAAAATTATGGGATTTATCCGTGGCGTCTCTGCCGAGGGTAAACTGATTATTGAGCTTGAGGATAATGTAAAAAAAGAATTCGGGTTTAAGGAAGTAACACTTTTATACTAGAGTTTCTCCAAGGTTTTCCAACAAGGTATCCATAAAATTGGTGATGGGTGTCTTGATCATCATGGCCATCATAGCATTAAATTCCCCTTGAAAACTTAGTGCAACCTGGGTTTCATTATCAGCTATAGACAAGATATCGGCTGTAAGGGTAAAAGGTAGTTTATCACTCGCGGCACCCAGAACAATTTTGTTGTGGGGATGTTGTTCCTTGCGCTGCAGTACAATTTCGGGCATACCTTTTAAGGCAAACAGAAATCGATCTTCATTTATGAGTTCAAACTTGTCAATGCTATTGGGCATCAACTTCTCAAAATTTTTCAGTTCGATGAGAAAGTCGAAAACCTGCTCCTGACTTTTTGAAATATTTTTTTTTGGTGTTTCTATGTACATTTTTTACGGATGCCATGTGGAAGGACTTTTTCGCCATTCCAACAATGTGTTCAACTGATCTTCTTTAATATATCCGGTTTCCGATGCCTCTTGGATGAGATGGTCATAATCCCCCAACGTATGCAATTCCATATCCCTCGTCTCAAAATTTTCTTTGGCAACATCAAAGCCATAATTGAAAATAGCCAACATTCCCTTTACATTCGCACCCTCATTAGTGAGTGCTTCCACAGCGTTTAAACTACTTTTCCCTGTACTTATTAGATCTTCTACCACTACCAAATTCTGATTGGCTTCCAATCTACCCTCTATCTGGTTCTTTCTTCCGTGGGATTTCGGCTCGGGTCTAACATAAATGAAGGGAAGGCCCAAATAATCTGCAACCAACATTCCAATTCCAATGGCCCCGGTAGCGACCCCTGCAATTACATCAGGTTTACCGTATAGGGACTCCAACTGCTTGGCCATTTCCTCCCTAATATAGTTTCGTATCATTGGGTAGGAAAGTATAATTCTATTGTCACAATAAATGGGAGATTTCCATCCGGAAGCCCATGTAAAAGGATTTTCCGGTCTCAACTTTATTGCATTAATTTGTAACAGAAGCTCTGCTGTTTTTTTGGCGGTGTTTTTGTCCAAAATCATGGAGCAAATGTATAAAGTTTTTGTCAAAGAGGCGCCTCTTATTTTAACCAACAAACTTTCTGAAATTGCCAATAGTAGATATTACCCTCTTAACGCAGAGGCTATACAAGAGGCCATTGACGCACTGGCCAAGAAAAAGTTGGAGGAAGCCTATATCTATCATCCCAATCACGAAGAAATCCTTAAGAAATTCTGCAAACAGATTCCATTGGAAGTTGCGGCCGGAGGTGTTGTAACCAATAAAGCAGGAAAGGTGCTTTTTATTTACAGGAACGATAAGTGGGATTTACCCAAGGGAAAGCTGGAAAAGAATGAGGGTTTAGAGGAATGTGCCCTGCGTGAGGTAGAGGAGGAAACCGGGGTGAAGGGGTTAAAGATTGAAAATGTGTTACAGACCACCTACCATGTTTTTAAGAGGAATGGAAAATATAAATTAAAGGAAGTACACTGGTACGCCATGCGAACCAATTATGAGGGTAAACTGAAGGGTCAAAAGAACGAGGGTATAGAAAAGGTGAAATGGAAGGGCCCAAAAAAAATCCAAAAGGCCTTGGAAAACTCCTATACCAATATAAAAATACTCTTCGGGGAATAGATTATGGCATACCTTTGCCAGAAGCTATACGGTAAACGGGATACTGCATATGGGCTGGTTCATGAAATTCCGACTTTTGGTATAACCAATCCAATTGAGCATACCAGTTATTGGCAAATTCCAAATCGGCTTTTTTCTTATTGTCAAAGTCATCCTTGAGCTGTTGATTATTTTCTAGCATTTTAGTCGCAACGTCCTCAAAAACATAGGGCGAAAAGCCCTCTTTTCTTTGCAGTATGGAATCAAAGAAATTCCAATTGAAAAAGGAATCCACAGCACAGGGTTCCAAGGTTTCCAGAAGATAGCGGATACCCTCTTGATCTGTAGGAATCAGTAGGTCTCCTTCAGAAAATAGGAGATTTACCGTATCCTTGGAGATTTGCGTGTCATAGTGCAGATAATGCCCTTCATAGGGGAAATCCAAAGTTTTGTATTTTTTTATCCTATAAGATTCGACGGTCAAAGTGGAATCATTTTGCAAAGTTTCATAGTTTATCTTGTTCAAATCCAAAAGCTCTATTACGGAGGTCCATCCTTTTTTTAGGATATAGGTTTCTGGAATTTTTATTGAATCAACAGGTTTATAATAGTTTTTATATTCCATTTTTTTGGTAAATGGTCTTTCCTGATCGTAGGAAAGTCTATCAAAGCCCGTTACTTTGCTGACAATCGTATCCACCTTGTATCCTTTGAAGTCCCGTACTGTAATCTTGGTTGTGTCCAAGACCCATTTTATCGGATAGTAATTCCAGTTTTGATGCCTTGTGCGGGCTTTTTCGCTGAGTTGTTCTATTCGTTCGCTATCCCTATCAGTAATAGCCAACATTGTCCTTAAAAACTCATAAGTCCCTTGTACACGTTGTGCGTAAGGTTTTAGCATATGGGTTTCTACCATAAGGCCCAGGGTATTCCAGAGTGTGGCATATCCGGTGGAATACCTTGGATGGTCCATAAACTGGGAAAATCCTTCTTCAGGAGCCTTGTTATATACATTTACGTAAGGTGTAATATCCCAATTTTCCATTCTCAGGGATTTTTCCAAAGCCGGCAATATTTCTCGATCCAAATATTCTCCCAATTCTCCGCCGAGTTTATTGTGCTGTGTAGATAGGTGGGTGAGCGTATACTGATAATCCGCACCATTGCTTACATGTGTATCTATGAAAACATTAGGTCTCACCAAATGAAAAATTTCGGCAAAGGTTCTTGAATTTTTCGTGTCCCCTTTTATGAAATCCCTATTGAGGTCATAGTTTAATGCGTTACCTCGGAAACCGTAGGATTTAGGTCCATTTTGATTTGCCCTGGTACTAGTGTTCCTATTTAGTGCCCCACCCACATTGTATACTGGTATAGTAACTAATACGGTATTGGTCGGTGGATTTATCTTGCCGATGGCCAAGTCCCTGTACAGTAGCATGGTGGCGTCAATACCATCGCTTTCACCAGGATGTATACCATTATTTATGAGAAGAATCGTCTTTTGATCGGCTATTTTTTGAAAGTTGAAGGTGGCCTCGGGATTGTAGGTGACAATATGCAGGGGATATCCGCTATCGGTTTGTCCTATGGTCTGGATATTGATTTCAGGGGATTGTTTGGCCAATTGAATATAAAAATCCACTACCTGTAAGTAGGTGGCCGTTTCCTCTCCATTAGACTGCTCAAATGGAGTCGGAAATCTGGGTTCTTCATCCTCTTTTTTGCTTTCGCAGGCCATAAGGCCCAATACCAGCAATAATACACCAAAAAGTTTCATAGGGCGCAAACTGAAAGTCCTTTACCAAAATTAAGGAAAAAGTACCTTTTTTACTGGTCATGCTGCTTTGGTAATCTCTTTTAGATGATCTCTCTTCAAGGGTTTGTTATTAAAAGTGATCATATGATCTGTCTTGGATTTGTAAAGATCCCAATTTTTATGGTCAAAGGGATCTATAGAGGAGGTTACGATATTTATTCGCACCTTTTTTTCCAAAGGGAGGGAAATGAACTCTTCCAAAAACTGCCATCCGTCCATTATGGGCATATTGATATCCAAAAAAATAATCTCGGGCACTTGACCTTTGTTTTTAAGAGATTTTTTAATATCGTCCAAAGCCAATTTTCCATTGGCATGGGAGGAGATATTATCACAGATTGCAATGGAATCCAACATTTTTCGTATACCGAATACCGTAATGGGATCATCATCTACAATATAAATGGAGTTAATCTTTTTCATTAAAATATATGTTAAACGTAGTTCCTTTTCCCACTTCGCTACAGGCAATTACTTTTCCGTTCATGGCCTCTATTTGATTTTTGGTAATATAGAGCCCAATACCTCTTGAATCCTTTTTGTCATGAAATGTTTTATACATTCCAAATAACTTGTCCCCATACTTTTTAAGATCTATGCCCATTCCGTTATCGGCAATGCTCAATATGGTATAGCCATTATTGCTGGTGGCACTTAAATTGATTTCAGGGTTTCTTTCTGGATCCTTATATTTTACGCCATTGGTGATGAAATTCATTAAGATACTTTCAATGTATGCCGGTACTGCTTTTATATGAACGTCATCCGAAATGGAATTCACAATTTTAGCATTGTTATTCAATAAGAAGGCCGCAAGATTCTGTTGGACGACCTTTATCTTCTCGTTAAGATTAATGGGTTTCTTTTCCAAATTTGTATTGGTGCTTATGGCGACCACCTCATTTAGGTTTTCCAATGTTTCCAAAAGATTATCAGAGGCATCTATCAGCATTCCGATAATATTCTTTTTTTCCTCTTCACTTTTTTCATGGATCAAAAAGTCCAGTAACATAGAGAAATTTGCCGTGTGCGACCTTAGATTATGCGATACGATATGCGCAAAATTGACCAGTTTTTTGTTTTGCAAGGAAGTTACATTGATTAAATCCCGGAGCTCTTCCTCTTTTTGTTTTAGATTGGTAATGTCCATACTTATGCCTACCAGTCCATAGGCGGTCCCGTCATCTCCAATTAGGGGTATCTTGGAAGTTAAAAAGGTTATGGCATCCCCATTCTTTTTAATACTTCCCCTTTCCTCCCCCAAAATAGGTGTCTTAGAGTTCATAACATGCAGGTCATCTTCTCTGGTAATATTTGCGGTTTCCTCATCGTAAAAATCATAATCGGTTTTGCCCAAAACTTCTTCGGGACCACTAACACCTAAGTAATCGCATTCCGCTTTATTTACAAGTACTTTTCTTGATTCCTTGTCCTTAATAAAAACATTTAAGGGTAAATGATCGATCAAGGTTTTTAGAAGGTGCTCATTTTCCTTGGTCTTAATTTCGGATAATACTTGGTCGTTGACATCCTGGAAAGTACCAATCAATCCAATTAACTTCTCATTTTTGAATACAGGTTTTCCAGCCGCTATCACCCACTTTTCATTGCCTTTGGCCGTTATTATCTGTAATTTTTCGTTCCACGCAGTACCACTTTCTATGGCCTTGTTTACGGCCATGGAAATAGTGTTCCTACAATACCCTTGTTTGTAGAAGTCAATTCCTTTTTCAATGGTGGGGATATAATCTTTTGGAACTTCATGGATGGCCTTCGTCATATCGGACCAAGTAATTTCATCCTTTAACATATCATACTCCCAACTCCCAATTTTGGCGATATCCGACTTTTCTCGTAATAGGACCTCAAGTTTTTCGAGCTTTAACTCATTATGGACCTTTTCAGTAACATCGTCAGTTTGAATTATAACTCCTATGATATTCTCATTCTCGTCATACCAGGGAATATTGGACCACTCAAACCATTTTTCATCATTTTCAGTATCCAAAAATCGTTCTACACCTACATCAGACGGCTTACCTTTTAAACAGTCGTTCAAAACGGTTTTCCAATCCTTGCTTATTTCACCAAAAAGTTCGGAGATGTTTTTGCCGAAAACGGTGTCGTTGCTGAAATTAAAGTAGGTAATCCAAGAATCCGAAGCATGAACTATCTGTAGCCTTTTGTTTACAAAAACAGTGGCTTTGGGCAACTGTTTAATCAAATAATTACTAGATAAGGTTTGGGATCCCTTCAACATGTAGCCGTAATTTCTTACTAAAGTAGAACGATTTTCCAATTCTGCTAAAGGTTTGTTGTGAACACCCCCAAACGCGTTGTGATTCAATATTTGGGTGGGGTGAGATTTAAAATTAATGATAAAATGAGGAATTTTCTTGTTAATTCAGAAAAACATTTTAAGAATTAATCCTTTTTTTAAAGAAAAATAAATATATATACTCATGTGAGGTAAGAAGTATACTATGGGATTCTTACGGAATCAGGGACTAGTCCGGTATAATCCCCGTTATTTCTGATAACATCCCGGACGATAGAGGAACTTATGTAGGACTTTCCAGATGAGGTCAATAGAAAAACGGTTTCAATCTCGGAAAGCTTACGATTGGTATGTGCAATAGCCTTTTCAAATTCAAAATCGGCCGGATTGCGAAGCCCTCTTAGAATAAAATCCGCTTTCATCTTTTTACAGAACTCTACGGTAAGCCCTTCATAGGTAAGCACTCTGATCTTTGATTCTTTTTCAAAGGCTTTTTGGATAAACTGCATTCGTCGTTCCAAAGGGAACATATATTGCTTTTCCGCGTTGATGCCTATGGCAATGATTATTTCGTCAAAAAGGGTGATGCCCCGTTTTATAATATCGTAATGGCCCAAAGTAAGTGGATCAAAAGATCCCGGAAATATGGCGCGTCTCATAGCCTAAAGTTAGGTATTTTCCCGTAAAGCCTCGGTTATGGCACTTTCAAAAAGTGCGGAAAGGGATATTCCTGCAACGCGAGCTTGCTCTGGAAGAATACTTTCCTTTGTAAGACCTGGAGTCGTATTCATTTCCAACATATAGGGTTCATCATCCACAAAAATGAACTCGCTCCTAGAAAATCCCTTCATGTTAATTACTTCATAGGCGCGCTTGGCCAATTCTACAACCCTCTTTTCTTGATCATTGGATATTCTGGCCGGCGTAATTTCTTGAGACTTTCCTTCATACTTGGCCTCATAATCGAAAAAATCATTTTCCGTAGTTATTTCGGTAATGGGCAATACCTTGGTCTTCCCATTATACATAATTACCCCTACGGAAACCTCTGTTCCATCCAAAAAAGCCTCAATAAGAATTTCATCATCTTCTTGATAAGCCTTCTCAATTGCCGGCCTTAAATCTTCTTTCTTATAAACTTTGGACATACCAAAGCTACTCCCCGCACGGTTGGCTTTCACAAAGCAGGGCAAGGACACTCGTTCAATGATTGCCTCCTCGTTTATGGGGTCTCCAAAATTCAGATAAAAGGACCCCGCTGATTTTATACCGTAGGGCTTCAAAACACTCAAAAGGTCACGTTTGTTAAAGGTCAAGGCCGATTGGTATTGATTGCAGGATGTCTGGGGGATATCCAATAGCTCCAAGTAAGCCTGCATGAGGCCATCTTCTCCGGGCGAGCCATGGATAGCATTAAAAACACAATCAAAATGAATAGGACCCTTGTCCACGGTAACCGAAAAATCATGCCGATTTATGGGAATCTCATTATCGGAATCATCAACATAGACCCACTTATCCTTAAAAATATGAATTCGATAAGCATCAAATTTAGTCTTGTCCAGATACTCGTAAACCACATTTCCACTTTTAAGGGAAATCTGATACTCGCTCGAATACCCACCCATGATAATGGCTATGTTTTTTTTCATAATACAATTCAAATGCAAGTTTAGAAGGCCAAGTTTTTCAAAACCCAAAATAACTAAAAAACAATTCCATGGCATAACCTGGGATTGGTTTTTTAAGATACTTAATGTATAACACATTAACTTTTGAAAGGTTAAAACCATTTGTTTTGGCTCATTTCCTATCTTTGTCCGACGATTGTTTAGCCATGAGAAGTTTTTTCAATTTTTTAAAGAGTAGAACCTTTTTGGTACAGATAGGCTTATCCTTGGTAGTTTTGATAGGTTTAATTTTTTTGTGCCTTCGTTGGTTGAACAGTACTACGAACCATGGGGAATTTGTTGTTGTACCGGATTTTTCCAAAATGTCGGTAATGGATATGCGGCAAGCCGTGGAAGAAGCAGGTTTGCGGTATGAAGTATTGGATTCTGCGAACTATAGCCCTGAATACCCTAGATTTTCCATTATAGAGCAGGACCCGTCAGCCGGTAGCAAGGTGAAGGAAAATCGAAAGATTTATTTTACCGTTAACCCTTCCGGATATAAAAAGGTAACCGTACCCAATATTATTCAGGTAACACAAAGAAACGCTTCTTCTATGCTGCGTGCAGTAGGTTTGGATGTGCAACGGGTTACATACATTGACCAGTTGGGAAAGGATATGGTATACTACATAAAGCATAAGGGAAAGGACATAAAACCTGGCGATAAATTGCCAAAAACTTCTAAGATAGAGCTGGTCTGCGGAAATGGGACTATTCCGGAAAGTGCGCGGGTTCAAGCCGAGTCCAACTAAGAGCTATGGAAGAACAGGGTACCCGCGAACCTGAAGGGGACGAACTATTTGAACATCATAGATTTGTAGCTTCAAAAGGACAAGAACCTTTGCGAGTGGACAAATTTTTGATGAATTTTATAGAAAATGCCACGCGAAACAAAATTCAGCAAGCCGCCAAAACAGGAAACATTTGGGTGAACGAGTCCATTGTAAAGCAGAATTATAAGGTAAAGGCCGGGGATGTGGTAAAAGTACTTTTTGAGCATCCTCCACATGAATTCCTTTTGGTCCCGGAAGATATTCCACTGAATATTGTTTATGAAGATGAGATTTTATTGGTTGTGAACAAACCTCCTGGAATGGTGGTCCACCCAGGTCACGGCAACTATTCGGGGACTTTGATCAATGGGCTTATACATCATTTTGATAACCTCCCAATAAACAGCAATGAACGGCCCGGGCTGGTGCATCGTATAGACAAGGATACCTCTGGACTACTGGTAGTGGCCAAGACCGAAGCGGCCATGACCCACTTGGCCAAACAATTTTTTGATAAAACCTCTGAGCGGGAGTACATAGCGCTGGTTTGGGGCAACGTAGAGAATGATACGGGAACAATAGAGGGCCATATAGGACGAAACCCTAAAAATCGATTGCAAATGCAGGTGTTTCCGGATGGCGATCAAGGTAAGGAAGCCGTCACGCACTACAAGGTGCTGGAACGTTTGGGATATGTTACCTTGGTTTCCTGCAGATTGGAGACGGGCCGAACACATCAGATAAGGGTTCATATGAAACATATAGGCCACACCCTGTTCAACGATGCTCGTTATGGTGGAGAACGAATTCTAAAGGGAACTGTGTTCACAAAATATCGACAGTTTGTGGAAAATTGTTTTAAGGTTCTACCACGCCAAGCGCTCCATGCCAAGACCTTGGGATTTTTGCATCCCGTTACAGGGAAACAAATGCGTTTCGATTCTGAAATTCCGGAAGATATGGCACAATGTATCGAAAAGTGGAAGGGTTATTCCAGGCAGAGTAGAGGTTTAGCATAAAAACTTATCGGTTGGTTTAGACGGGAAGCACTCTTTTCATACTATATTTTTCAAGGTTCAGAAGTATTGTTTTTCCAAATGGAGCTATCGAAAACTCTTTACATACAAGGTGCAATATCCCAAAAATCATTGTTATTTTTAGGGTGCCTAAACACAGAAAAAGATGAAAGTTGTTATTTCCCCCGCTAAATCGCTAGACTTTGAAAGCAAATTGCCTAGCCTAAAGCATACACAGCCTCAATTTTTGGAACAATCCAAAAGGCTTAATAAAGTTTTGCAAAAGAAAAGACCCGGGGCATTGTCCAAACTAATGAATATTTCGGATAATCTGGCCCAATTGAACTGGGAACGCAATCAGAAGTTCACAACACCATTTTCACCCGAGAACGCGCGTCCTGCGATGTACGCCTTTAATGGTGATGTATATCAAGGTTTGGATGCCTATACCATTCCCGAGGAGAAATTGGAAAAGTTACAGCATACGTTACGTATCCTATCCGGGTTATATGGCATCCTAAGACCTTTGGACCTTATACAGCCCTACCGGTTGGAAATGGGAACCCAGTTGAGAGTAAACCGAAGAAAGAATTTGTACGAGTTCTGGAAAAAGGACTTGACCGCTCACCTCAATTCCGAAATGGAAAACGACGAACTCTTCCTCAATTTGGCAAGTAACGAATATTTTGGGGCCATTGATGAAAAAGCCTTGAAAGTTCCTGTTGTGACCCCCATCTTTAAGGATTGGAAAAATGATAAGCTTAAGGTCATCAGCTTTTTTGCAAAAAAAGCCCGGGGTTCCATGGTCCGCTATATCTTGGATACGAATGCCAAAACATTGGACGATATCAAAGGGTTCGATTATGATGATTATCTATATAGCAAGGAGCATACTTTAAGGGAAGATCAGCCAGTTTTCGTCCGATAGAATATTTTTCCAAAGCAACCGTTTTATCTTTATAACATCTCTTTAAAAAATAAGGATGAAACAGTTTTTTATTTTAACATTATCTCTTTTAGCATTGAGCTGCACAGATCGCGATGATGATGTTGATGCCGTAAACATCCGCATAAAAAATGCCAGCAATATAACTTTTGATGAAGTTCAGGTTTCGGATGCGGCGGAAGTTTATGAAAATGTGTCGTCTGGAGACTATTCCGGATATTTAGAGTTTGAAACAGCCTATCAATATGCGTTCATACAAATTAGGTCAGGGGAGGATACCTTCACCCTACAGCCTATTGATTTTGTAGGAGAGACTCCTTTGCCCATAGGATTCTATACCTACCAACTTGATATTACCGAAGATGGAAATGTAGATCTTAGCTTTCTAATAGATTATTAGGTCATTTCTTTTTGGTTACTGCTATTTTTTCCTCCACCGTTAATCGTTTTTTGATTTTCCTGGGCCTTCTTGCGCCATGCGACCTGTTGGCTATTTTTCCCCTTCTGGTTTTTATATCTCCTTTCCCCATTTAGTTCTATTTTAAGAATTTATGTCTTAAATTACAAAATTGTGGTAATAAATGCAATCCTCTGTACAAGGGAGCTGACCCTACAAAAAAACAATTTCGTCTTAAGATATATCAATGTTTTTGCACACTCATCCTTATAAACCTTTCCTTTTCCAGGAAGCCACCAAGCTCATTGTAGGAACATTGCCACCCCCCAGATTCACTATAGGGGATCTAAAGAAAGGTGACGTGGACTTTTGCTATGGCAGTAGGGACGGACAGCTTTGGCCCATTTTAGATCGAATTTTTAAGCTTGATTTAAAATTTGAGACCTCGGAAGAAGCTAAAAGGCAGCGTATGGATTTTTTAAAGCATAAAAAAATCGGTATTTGTGATATCGTTGAAAGTGCGGAAAGGGCAAAGATAGATGCCTCGGACCTAGGGATGAGCAACATAAAGCTTAGAAATATAATAGGGTATTTAAAGGAATTGCCTAATATTAATACGCTTTTGTTTACAGGTGGTAATAGTAAAAATGGACCGGAATACTTTTTTCGGAAACACCTAAAAACATTCAATTTGGAATTGAACCTAATTTCCAATGAGATCCCCAGAATCCATTCCTTTGAGTTGCCCCTTACACAAAGAACCATAAAAACAGTATCCCTGACCGCACCTTCGGGAGCGGCAAACCGGGCGGTTGGGAGTTTGGAGGCCTATAAACAAAGAAAAAGAGAAAATCCCGATTTCAACACCTTGGATTTTAGGATATTGCAGTACAAGGCATTTTTTTAGATTATTGTTTTTGACAATTGATGAGCCGCCTTGTTCATTTTGTGGTGTCCATGTTCTATTTTGTTATTTTGATTGGAAATCCAAGGGGAATTGCCCAATAATGTTGATATTTACCGTCTTGGTTTTATAGGTAAACCACCCAAAGTTCAATATTTAGTCATTTTATGCAACGATCAGAAAAATTAGAGGAGTTCAAGAAATCGGTCACTAATAGGTTTAATGTTTATAACAGCTTGTTCCTTAATCTTCCCTATCGAAATATTGAGAACGTAGGGATGCTTATCCCATTACTTTTTGAACAATGTGAAAAGGGGCTGAAATCCGGAAAGAAACCACAGGAAATATTGGATGCCTTCTTTCAGAACTATGCCAATGTTGAATCTGAACAGGATAGGATAGACTTCATGTTCCGAATTATCCAATATGTAGAAAGACAGGTGGTGCTTTATGATAGTGTTGAGGACGCAGCTTTCCCCAAGTTGCACCAGCACACGACTTCCTTGTCCATAAAGGACTATTTTCAATTGGTAAACGAGAACAAAAGCTGGGACAAAATTGCGAAGAAATTATCTACGTTTAGTGCGCGTATTGTACTCACCGCGCACCCCACCCAATTCTATACCCCTGCGGTTCTGGATATTATGGAAGAGTTACGCACCTTAATTCTTGAAGATCGCATTAATGATATTGATTTAACGCTACAACAATTGGGGCTTACTTCACTTATCAATGCACAAAAACCTACACCCCTGGATGAAGCCAAGAATATCATTTATATCCTTAGAAACGTCTATTATGATGCGATGGGGGAACTTTTTGCCTATATCAAAAACAACATTAAAGATGATGATTTTGACAATTACAACATCATGAAATTGGGTTTTTGGCCGGGAGGAGATCGTGATGGCAATCCTTTTGTTACGGCCGATATGACCAAAGCCGTAGCGGATGAACTTCGCCTTGCGCTGATGAAGTGCTATTATAATGATTTGAAGCGATTGCGCAAGAAACTAAGCTTTAAAAGCTTGCGGTCACTGTTGAACAGTCTTCGGGACAACCTTTATATTGCTATGTTCGATTCCCAAAGATCGGTAGATTATGGTGATATCATCGGCCCGTTACTTAATATCCGCGAAATTTTGGTAAACGATTACCATTCCCTCTATGTAAAAGAATTGGACCATTTTATAGACAAAGTACGGATTTTTAAGACCCATTTCGCCACACTGGACATTCGTCAAGACCACAGCAAGCACAAACTAGTGGTGGAAAGTGTACTCAAGCAAAAGGGATTGATCAAAGAGGAATTGGATGAGCTTACTGATAAAGAGCTTACGCGTATCCTACTAAAAGAAAAATGGACTTTGAAACCTACCGACTTTGATGACGGAATCGTTAAGGATACTATCCAGAACATCGCACAGTTGAGCGATATCCAGAAAAAAAATGGTGAGGAAGGTTGCAACCGTTATATCATAAGCAATTCCGAGGACATTTTTTCGGTATTGTTTGTTTATGGATTATTTAGATGGTGTGGTTGGGATGCGGATAAAATCAATTTTGATATCGTTCCCCTTTTTGAGACTATGAAGGGCATGGAAAACTCTGAGGCCGTAATGCAATCACTTTTTGATTTGCCGCAGTACATAGCACATTTGGAACACAGGAACAGGACTCACACCATGATGTTGGGTTTTTCCGATGGTACCAAGGATGGGGGTTATTTAAAAGCCAACTGGTCCATTTTAAAGACAAAGGAAACCTTGTCCAAAGTTTGTAAGAAGAATGGAGTCAGGGCCATTTTCTTTGATGGACGTGGCGGGCCACCGGCAAGGGGAGGGGGCAAGACCCACCGATTTTATGCTGCACAGACCAAGGATGTGGCCAATCATGAGATACAGCTTACCATACAGGGTCAGACTATTACAAGTACGTACGGTAACAAAGAACAGTTTATGCATAACTCCGAACAGTTGCTCACTGCGGGATTGTCCAATAATCTGTTTGGAAAAGAGCACGTGATTTCAAGAACATCCAGGAAATTGATAGAAGAATTGTCGGAATTGAGTTTTGCCAAATATGATGCTTTGAAGAATCATGAGATGTTTATCCCATATCTGGAGAACCGCAGTACCCTAAAGTACTATACCAAGGCCAACATTGGGAGTAGACCTGGAAAAAGGGGCAATAAGAAAAAATTGGAACTTACCGACCTTAGGGCCATATCCTTTGTAGGTTCTTGGAGCCAGCTGAAACAGAACGTACCGGGTTATTTCGGTTTGGGAACGGCAATTAAAGCACTTAAGGATGATGGTAGGATTAGTGAGGTTAAAAGGTTGTACAAGGAAGTTCCCTTTTTTAAGGCATTGATGCTCAATAGTATGATGTCCCTTTCCAAATGCTATTTTGAGCTTACCAGTTATATGAAGGAGGATGAGGCTTATCGCGATTTTTGGAATATTCTGCATGAAGAGTACAAACTTTCAAAGGAAATGTTACTGCTCATTTCTGGATATAGCATTTTGATGCAAGACGAAGAATTATCCAGGGAATCCGTTAAGATTAGGGAAAACATCGTATTGCCCTTGTTGGTCATACAGCAATATGCACTTCAAAAAATCGGACAGAATGCGGACCATAAAAATCTGTACGAGAAAATTGTGACCCGTTCATTATATGGAAACATCAATGCGAGTAGAAACTCTGCTTAGTTCTTTTTATTTGCAATTCAAAAACATAGAAACCCCGCAAATAAATAGCATTTGCGGGGTTTCTTATAACATTTTGTTTTACTTGTTTTTTAGTGGGGCAATTCTCGGGTTACTTTAACATAATTGGATAGGTCAAAACATCCTTCCAAATCATTGGCGTTCATACCCATTTCGGCTCCTTTTAAGCCATCTTCATAACGCAAATACCAAATTAAACATACACCCACACCTGCATCATCAAAATTAACGCCTTCAACCGCTTCAAGAGTTGGCGGAAGACCTAAAATTTTCCCGGTATCATCGGTAATGACCCAAGTACTGTTGGTACCTGAAGCTTCGGGGTTATCCAAAGTAATTCCACTTACCATATCTGGAGTGCCATCTACCTTAAAGGTGAAGGGACCACCGTATAGGGTTCCAGCTTCCGTTTTTCTACGATTAACGGTCAGGGCATTTGAGAGATCAAAATTTCCTTTTAGATTGTTGGCGTTCATACCTACTTCGGCTCCTTCCAACTCACCCTCATAACGCAAATACCAGATAAGGCAAACTCCTGGGCCGGCACCATCGAAATCAACACCTTTAACAGCTTCCAGGGTTGGTGGCAATCCTAAAATATTTCCTTCATCATCGGTAATGACCCAAGAACTCTCACTGCCATACGCCTCTGAGCTATCCAGTGTAATTCCATCTACAAAATCAGGAGTTCCGTCAACACAGAAATCATACGGGCCTCCTGCAATTTCACCTGCATTGGCACCCATTAGCCGTGTTACTTGTATTGAATTGGAAAGGCTAAAGCATCCTTCCAAGTCATTGGCATTCATGCCCATTTCTGCGCCTACAAGGCCATCTTCATAGCGTAAGTACCAGATAAGACAAACTCCCGCTCCGGCACCATCAAAATCTACGCCCTTAACTGCTTCCAGTGTAGGTGGTAGACCAAGGATATTCCCTTCATCATCTGTAATGACCCAAGTACTATTGGTACCAGCTACATCAGTATCATCCAGTGATAGTTCCGTTACAAAATCGGGTGTGCCATCAACGGTAAATTCATAGGGACCTCCGGAAAGTGTTCCCGCATTGGGTTGACTACGAGTTACTTCTATAGAGTTGGAAAGATCAAAGGTTCCTTCGAGGTTATCCACATTCATGCCCATCTCCGCACCGGCAAGGCCATCTTCGTAGCGTAGGTACCAGATAAAGCAAATCCCAGGCCCGGCTCCGTCAAAATCAACGCCACCCACATCATCCAACGTTGGGGGAAGGCCAAGGATATTCCCTTCATCATCTGTAATGACCCAAGTGCTATTGGCACCAACAGCATCCGTATTGTCAATTGTAATGTCGGTTACAAAATCCGAAGTGCCATCAACACAAAAGTAAAAAGGCCCTCCAGAGATAGTACCCGCTGCAGGCACCACCTCAACCTCTTCCTCTATGGCAACGGCTTCATTGTCATCCTCACAACTTGCTGCGAAGAGCAGAAGCGCTAAAATTGGTAATACATAAATCTTTTTCATTTTCTCTGTTTTTAAGTTTGCCTAAAAATCAGATTATAGCGTAACAGGGAGCTCACAAAGCCATCAATTTTTCGTGATACTTTGAGGATATTTTTGTTAGAAATGCAGGATGGGGTATTCCCGAAGTAAGGGAACTTGGGCTTTGTTGCTTGTGTCTGAAGTGATAATTTTAAAGAGCACTGTAAGAAAGCCTCCTTTTAAATTTCAAAAGGCGGTTACCATTTAAGGTATGGTATTTTGATGTACTGTACTTATGCCAATTTTTTTCTCCTTCCCCTTTAATATATGCTCACCCAATGATTCGATTTTAAATCCCTTTCCAAGGTTCAGATGATTCAATAGATGGTCTGAAACAATGATATCAACCCCATGCTCATTGCACAATGACTGTATTCTGGCCGTTGTATTCATGACGTCGCCTGTAAAAATGATTTCTTTCTTAAGTGCACCTATTTCGCCTGTGGTTACTTTTCCAAAGTGAAAGCCTGCTTTAAAATCTGGGGAAATGCCGAAATGCTTTTGGTACCAATCCGATTTTTTCTTGAGGTCCTTCTTCATATTGAAAAAGCATTGGATACAATTGTTATTTTGTATTCCTTTTTCAGATGTCCAGGACACCACAATCTCATCACCAACATATTGATATACCTCCCCAAAACTATTGACTATGGCACTTGAAAGATCATAGTAATAGGTCCTTAGCAATTCAAAGTATTTTATATGGCCCAACGTTTCCGCAATTGCTGTGGACGATTTCATATCGGCGAACATAAATATTCTTTCCTCTTCCTTGGGCCTATGATATTTTCCCGTAAAGAAATTGATTAAAACCCCATGACCAATATTATCACTTATTTCTGCATACATTAGTGAGACGCCTAAGGAAACCATCATTTGCAACAACGTACTTAAATACTCGGCACTATTAAGGAAATCATGATATTTTTTCCATACTTGGTTATCCAATACATGGGTTTCAATTTCAATAGCGGCCGCTATTGGAAACATAATTAGGATTACAAGGAACGAGAATACCAAGTAAATGAAGAGTTTATAGAAGATTTTTTTTAGAAAACTCTTTTTTGCAAATAGCTTATTTAAAAACAAGAGTTCAATGGCTCCTACCAAAAGCCCTACCGCGGTTACCGCCAGACAAGCGAAAACAAGAATTTCGAAATCTACCCTAATGGCACTGGAAGAAGAAGTATCTGAGCTGTTAATTATGACCTGTTCGACAGTTAGGAAAACCAATCCCAAAACCAACCAAATAAGCCCAAAAGGGATAATACGCGCAATATTTCTCTTTGCTCTGGGTGATAACACGTTTTGAGCTATAAATTACTTGAATATTATTTTAAAACGATATGGTCCGTAAGTTTCCTTTACCAAAATGACTTGTGGTTAGATTGACCTAGAATCTTGGTCAATTGGGTGATGTACTCAATATTTGGTAAAACGCCTTGATACCGTATGCCAGTTGACCGATTTTCAAGTTCTCATTGGGACTGTGCTGATTGTTATCAGGGTTCACCATGGGAACGATAAAGGCCGGAATCTGTAATTCATTGATGAATGGGGCAATAGGAACAGTGCCACCCATAATCCGGATTTGAACGACATCTTCCTCAAAGGCATTTTTTAATGTATTTGCCAAGAAAGCCCCATATGGATTATCAAGGTCCGTACGAAATGCATCCGTTACCGGACCTTCTTGAACCGTCATTATTTTATCGTATTCCAGGCGCTGCTTTTTGGTGGGAACGGTATCGGTGATGAAGAATCCTTGTTGCTCTATGTGTTTTTTTACGAGATCTTTTAAGCGATTGCCATCGGTTTCCGGTACCAGTCGCAGGTCCAATTCTGCGGTGGCGGTGGCGGGCACAATGGTCCTTGCCTTGTCCCCGGTCCACCCTGATCCCAGTCCCCTAACGTTCAAGGAAGGATATTGTAGCGATTCCTGATAAAAACCTCCGACTTTTTCAGGAGTTCTAATGGCCAGATTGGAATTAATGGTTTCCGCGATGTCCGGGACGCTTTTTAAGACCTCCAAAGTGGGGTCGTCCAAAGAAATCCCATCATAATAGCCAGCTATGGCCACTTTTCCATTTTCATCTTTCATGCTGGCCAGCAGTTCTGCCAATAAAAACCCGGGATTTGGGGCATAGTTGCCGTAATGTCCGCTATGTTGTGGTTTTATGGGACCATGGGTCGTCAAGGTCATTGTGGTAATTCCCCGACAGCCGTAGACCAAGGTCGGCTTCTCCGAAACATGCACCGGTCCATCGGCAATGACCAAAAAATCTGCTTCCAAGAGTTCTCTATACTCCTTTACAGCCTTTGGTAGCGGCTTACTGCTTTTCTCCTCTTCACCATCTAAAATGACCTTTATGTTAAATGGGATTTCCATATTGTTTTTTTGCAACAGATCTATGGCGTTCAATAGCATTATAATAGGCCCTTTATCATCAGAAGTAGATCTCCCGAACAATCGCCAATCATAATTGAGGTCTTCGTTGAGGTCTTCAAAGGATTCAGTTTGCCACCCATCTTCAGTTTTAGATTTTAGCACGGTTTTGTAAGGATCAGGTTGATTCCATTTGGTTGGATCCACAGACTGTCCATCAAAATGCATATACAACAATAGGGTTGGCTTTTCATCTTCCATGGGAAGGGCAGCAAAGAACAGGGACTCACCTTCAGTAGGAAGAATAGAGGAATTAAAACCTCTTGCATTGAATGCTTTGGTCAACCAGGTAAGATTACGATTAATGTCCGCATGGTCCAGCGCATCATTGGGAATCGCTATAAATTCTCGAAGTTCATCAATGCTGTGACCTACTTGTGACTTGAGTTGTAGGGTGTCTTGGGAAAAAATTGAAACGGTGGTCAAAAAGGTAAAAAACAGTATTGTTTTTTTCATGGAATGCATGTGTGAATTGAAATTTTAAAAGTAGAAAACTCATTTGCAAATCTAGGGTATTCTAGATTTTTTAAACCTTAAAATAATCCATCTAAATAAAAGTACAAATGGAAAACCATGGAGTAGAACATCAAACCAGTCCATAGCCCGCATCCCGATGCCCCCGCCCAATAGCCATTTTATCTTTCCTAAAATATGGGGCTCAGGAAAATAGGGAGCCAACCCTAAGGTAAGGCATAGAAATAGAACAATCTTCCCATTGTTGATAAAGTCCCTTAGCACCGAATCAATTTTATAAAATCTGCAATGGAATCAACCCCATTTTGGGTTAAATGTTTTATAAAGGCGGAACCGATAATGGCACCTTTTGCTTTTTCCGTGGCCTCCGTAAAAGTCTCAGTATTACTGATACCAAAGCCCACGATTTGTGGGTTTTTGAGATGTAAGGAAGCAATACGTTCAAAATAGTTAGTTTGCTCAGAGCCGAATCCCTGCTTGGCACCTGTAGTACTGGCAGAACTCACCATATAAATAAATCCTTCCGAGGCGTTGTCAATTTGGAAGATACGCTCATCACTGGTCTGAGGTGTAATCAAAAAGGTGTTGAGGAGTCCATATTTTTTAAAAAGGTTTTCATACTCTTCTTGGTACACATCAAAGGGAAGGTCGGGAAGAATAAGTCCATCTATTCCTATTTCCCTGCATTTTTTGCAAAAGGCTTCTACTCCATATTGTAGAACAGGATTAAAGTACCCCATGATAATCAAGGGAATGGAAATAGTTTTGCGAATATCCCTTAACTGTTCAAAAAGAATTTCAGTGGTCATCCCATTTTTAAGAGCGGCCGTTGAACTTTCTTGAATGGTAGGTCCATCGGCCAACGGGTCACTGAAGGGCAAACCTATTTCTATCATATCCACCCCATTTTTCTCTAATTCACCAATGATTTTCACGGTGTCATCCAAATGGGGATAACCGGCCGTGAAATAGATGGATAGCAATTTTCCGTCTTCTTTTAATTTTTTGTTGATTCTATTCATTAAAACATCATTTTGGTCATTCCTGCCTGCGTAGGAATGACCTATAAACTATAATCTAAAATAATCGATGTAAGTCTGTAAGTCCTTGTCCCCCCGCCCCGATAAATTAATCACCACAACATCATCCTTCTTGAATTTTTTGTAATCAAAAATGGCAAATGCATGAGACGTCTCAATGGCAGGAATGATACCTTCCAGTTGTGATACCTCCAGACCTGCTGTCATGGCTTCATCATCCGTGATGGAGATAAACTCCCCCCGGCCCGATCGAAATAAATGGGCGTGCATTGGGCCAACGCCGGGATAGTCCAAACCTGCCGAAATGGAATAGGGCTCAGTAATCTGTCCGTCCTGGGTTTGCATCAGCAAGGTCTTGCTCCCATGTATAATACCCACCTTGCCCAGGGCAGACGTAGCAGCACTTTCACCGGAATCGATTCCCTTGCCTGCTGCTTCCACGGCAATGATTCCTACATTCGTATCATCCAAATAATGATAATAGGCCCCAGCCGCATTGCTTCCCCCGCCCACACAGGCTACCACATAATCCGGGTTTTCATGGCCTTCCTTTTCCTTTAATTGCCATTTGATTTCTTCAGAAATAACGGATTGGAACCGGGCCACCATATCCGGATAGGGATGTGGTCCAACGACGGAACCAATGATATAATGCGTATCCACGGGGTTATTTATCCAATCACGGATGGCTTCATTTGTAGCATCCTTTAATGTTCTACTTCCTGAAAGGGCGGGCCGTACCTCTGCCCCTAACATCTTCATACGGGCTACATTAGGGGCCTGGCGGGCAATATCTATTTCTCCCATATATACTACGCATTCAATGCCCATAAGAGCGCAGACCGTTGCCGTTGCCACGCCATGTTGTCCCGCTCCGGTTTCTGCAATGATTCTATTTTTGCCCAGTTTTTTGGCCATCAAAATTTGTCCAATGGTATTGTTTACCTTGTGTGCACCCGTATGGCAGAGATCTTCCCGTTTGAGATAGATCTTGGTACCGTACTTTTTAGAGAGTCTATCCGCAAAATAGAGCGGGGTAGGTCTGCCCACATAATCTTTCAACAATTGGTCAAATTCCTGCTTAAAGGAAGGTTCTTCCATGATACGGATATAATTCAGACGCAATTCTTCGGTATTGGGATAGAGCATTTCGGGGATGAAAGCCCCTCCGAATTCTCCATAATACCCTTTTTCATTAGCATGATAAGCGCTATTGACCGACCTTTTCCCCAAAGAAGAGGGCGCATTTATTTCATCTTTCATCAATCTTTTTTTTAAAATCTTTCAACTCCTGAATGTTTTTAAGTCCCGGTTCCAGTTCAAATCTACTATTGACATCAATGGCATAGCAATACTTTGCTTCGGGACGTTTCATAAATTCCCTTATGGATTCTACCTCCTCCAGGCCAATACCACCACTTAAAAAATAAGGTTTGGTTGAGGGATAATCTTTCAAAACTTTCCAATCAAAGGTATAACCATTGCCGCCGGGGAGTTTTCCTTTGGTATCAAAGAGATAGTAATCGCATACATTTTCGTAGGGGCCCAATTCATCAAAATTGAAGTCATCCTTTATAGAAAATACCTTTATGGTCTGGATGGGCTCCTTAAAATTCTGTTGTCGCAATTCCTTACAGAATTCAGGACTTTCACTACCGTGTAATTGTACTGCCTCTAAGTGGTGTTTTTTGATTTTTTCTACTAACTCACTCAAGGTAGCGTCTACAAATACCCCAACTTTTTGCATACCCTGTGGTAGCTGCGGAATTTCCCCATCAAAGCAGCGGAGGGATTTCTCCCAAAAAATAAAACCCAAATAATCCGGCCGCAAGGCAGCGACTTCATCCGGGTTATATTTCATTCCACATACTTTGAGTTTCATGGTACAAGTTTCAAATTAAGTTTGTGATGAATTCAGTAGCACTCCTGCCTGGATCATCGGTTTTCATGAAATTCTCCCCGATCAAAAAGCCTCGATAACCGTATGTTTTAAGCTCTTTAATGGCCTCCACATTGCTTATGCCACTTTCGGAAACCTTTATGAAATCGTCGGGAATCTTTTCAGAAAGTGATTTACTGGTATCCAAGCTTAACTCAAAGGTTTTTAGGTTTCGATTGTTCACCCCCAACATATCCAAACTAGGCATAAGGGACTTTTGCAGCTCAGTTTCATTATGCACTTCCAAAAGAACATCCAAACCAAGACTTTTGGCGCATTGGGAAAGAGCCCGTATTTCCTCCTTTGTTAAAATGGCCGCAATCAATAATATGACATCGGCTCCGTGGGCCTTGGCCTCCAAAATTTGGTATTCGTCTATAATGAATTCCTTTCGCAATAAAGGCAGTTCTACCACAGCACGTGCTAAAATTAAATCATCCAAGGAGCCCCCAAAATATTTCCCATCGGTTAATATGGACATACCGCAGACTCCAGCATTCTCATATCCAAGAGCTACATCCTGAATGCTTAATTTTTGATTGATGACCGATTTAGAAGGCGATCGCCGTTTATGTTCGGCGATAATACCGGTTTCACTTTTCGATAGTGACGAGGCTAAAGAAACCGTTTCTCTGTCAAAAAGCAAGCTATTTTCCAATTGCGAGATTGGGACCATAGTCTTTTTTAAATCGACTTCTTTTCTTTTATCGGCCACTATCTTGTCAAGTATGTTCATTTTTGTCAGTCCTTCCGAATTTTCAATTTTTACTCAATTCCTGTAATTTTTTCAGGGTATTTAGCCCTTTACCGCTTAAAAGCGATTCCTTGGCCTTTTCAAATCCGTCCTTAGGGCTACTGTTTTCAACTGTGGCAATGGCAATACCGGCATTGGCACAGACCACATTGTTTTGGGCTTCGGTACCCTGTCCTTTCAAAATATCCATGAATATTTGTACCGACTCTTCTATACTATCACCCCCAACAATTTCTGATGATGTTATAGGATTTACTCCAAAATCCTCGGGTTTTAGCATACCTTCGGAGCCATTGGAAATGGTCTTTGTATTACCGGTAAGCGAAATTTCATCATAACCATCCAAAGCATGTAATACCGTAAATCTTTTATCGGTATTCTGATAGAGATATCCATACATCCGGGCCAATTCCAGATTAAAGACACCCACCATTTGGTTTTTGGGAAAAGCTGGATTCACCATAGGTCCCAACATATTAAAAAAGGTCTTTACCGCCAACTCCCTTCGAATAGGTGCTACATTTTTCATGGCCGGATGGAACAATGGGGCATGCAATACACAGATACCGGCATCGGCAACGGACTTTTCCAAAAAATCCTTTTCATTACTAAACTTGATACCCAAGAATTCCATAACGTTGCTGCTGCCGCATTTGGAGGATACCCCATAGTTACCATGTTTGGTTACTTTTATTCCTGCACCTGCAGTGACAAATGAGGCCAGGGTGGAGATATTGAAAGTATCCTTGCCATCGCCCCCGGTACCGCACAGATCAATAGGATTGTAATCGGATAAATCCACTGCCAAACAAAGCTCTAGGAGGGCATCGCGAAAACCTTCCAATTCCTCTATAGTTATACTCCGCATCATGTACACAGTCAAAAATGCCGCTATCTGACTTGTATTATAATCGCCTTTGGCGATGTTGACCAAAACCTGTTTTGCATCTTTCTTTGAAAGAATGTCATGGTTTATCAATCTATTTAGTATTTCTTTCATCTTGCAGGTTTAGGGTTACTATTTAACCAATTTCCCAAAATTTGTTTTCCATGCGGGGTCAATACCGATTCTGGATGAAACTGTACGGCACAAACATCGAATTCCTTATGACGAAGGGACATAATCTGCCCATTTTCGTCGAAGGAAGTTGCTTCCAAGTTTTCTGGTAAATCGGGATGCACCACCCACGAGTGATATCTGCCCACTTCAATTTCTTTGGGAATCCCTCTGAACAAATCATCCTCCTCAACAATTCTTATTGTTGTAGCCACCCCATGATACACCTTCTCCAAATTTACCAGGGTACCACCAAAAACTTCCCCAATGGCCTGTTGTCCCAAGCACACTCCGAAAATTCGTTTGGAGAACGCATAGGTCGCAATGATTTCCTTTAAAAGTCCAGCTTCATCCGGAATGCCGGGACCTGGGGAAAGAACGATTTTTTCGAAAGCCTCTACCTCATCCAAAGTTAATTGATCGTTTCGTTTTACGACTACCTCACAATCCAAGTCCTCTAAATAGTGCACCAGGTTGTAGGTGAAACTATCGTAGTTATCTATTACCAAAATCTTCTCCATAGTTAGATAGTTTCTGCAATTTCAAGAGCTTTATTCAAAGCACCGAGTTTGTTGTAGGTTTCCTGAAGCTCATTATCCGGGTCCGATGCGGCCACCAATCCGGCACCGGCCTGAAAGTGCAATTGATGGTTTTTGCTTAAAAAAGTCCGAATCATGATGGCGTGATTAAAGTTTCCGTTGAAATCCATAAAACCAATGGCACCACCATAATAACCCCTACTTGTTTTTTCATATTTTTCTATAAGTTGCATGGCCATGTGCTTGGGCGCTCCACTCAGTGTTCCGGCAGGAAAAGTGTCCGCTACCACTTTCATGGTGGGGATATCCTTTTTCTTTTGTCCTGTAACCTTGGAGACCAAATGGATAACATGGGAAAAGTACTGTACTTCCCGATAATTTTCCACACTTACCGTATTACCGTTACGGCTTAGATCGTTTCGGGCCAAATCTACCAACATTACATGCTCACTATTTTCCTTGTCGTCTTCCACAAGTTTTTTAGCCAGAACGGCATCCTGTTCGTCATTTCCCGTACGTTTAAAAGTACCGGCAATGGGATGAATTTCTGCCTTCCCATCTTTAACTACCAACTGTGCTTCTGGCGAACTACCGAAAATCTTGAAATCACCATAATCAAAATAAAACAAATAGGGCGAAGGGTTTACGGATCGCAGGGCCCGGTATACATTAAATTCATCCCCCCTGAATCCCTGTGAAAACCTTCGGGAGAGTACCAGCTGAAAAACATCACCGCGTTGGCAATGCTTTTTAGCCAAAACCACATGTTGTTTGTATTCTTCGTCCTTAAGGTTGGAAACTACTTCGCCATCCCGAGAAAAGTTGTAGGACGCAAAGTTTTTGACATTGAGAATTTGTTCAAGCTCGGCCGTGTTGTCTTCGGTATTGTAGCAATGGGCAAAAATATAGGCCTCGTTTTTGAAGTGGTTAATGGCTATTATATTTTGATAAACGGCATAATAGATATCGGGAATGGCAATGGAGTTCTCCTTTTTTGTTACTTCAATATCTTCGTAGTAGCGCACAGCATCATAGGCCATATAGCCAAAGAGCCCATTGTTGATGAATTTAAAACTGTTGTTTTCAGCTTCAAATTTTTTGCCAAAAGCATCAATAATATCCACCACATCGGTATCCGGGCCAATTTCAATTTCCGTTTGGGTCCCGTCCGGAAATTGCTCGGTCACCTGTTCATTGACCACCTTAATAGAGGCGATCGGATTGCAACAGATATAGGAAAAACTATTGTCATTGGCGTGGTAGTCGCTACTTTCCAAAAGAATGCTATTGGGAAACCGATCTCTTATCTTTAAGTATACACTAACCGGTGTAATAGTATCCGCCAGGATTTTTTTGTTATACGTCTTGAGTGAATATATCATGATTTAACGATTGTAATGTTGTCTCTGTAAGGTGGAAAAATCTTTGAATGTCCATTTTCCCATTTGTATTGTATTAAAATGAAATCAAAAATTCCTCAATTAAAAAAGGCCTGTCGTGATGACAAGCCTTGTATAGTTTTACTACAATGATGCTCAGCTCACGCTTCTTGTCGTAAGTTGTTCCACCACCAAGTATTTACTTTCAGATTTTTCATTGAGCGTCAAATATAAAAATCATTTTTAAAACTGCAAATCAAATCGTATAATAAAAAACCCGCCTAGGCGGGTTTTCAATGTGAGGTCAAGTTTATTAAAATTCCAAGTCTACGACCAGGTCGAATTCATCATAAATGGTTTTGTCCCCTAAGTTATCAAAAAAACTGCCAGAACCATAACGTACATCATATTCTGCCCGATCCACTTTAAGGGTAGCGGTAGCTTTGCTTCCATAAATGGAGACATCGAACGTCACCGGTTTGGTGATTCCCTTAATGGTAAGGTCACCGGTAACTTCATAGGAATTTTTACCAGAGGCTTTAACGTTGGTAAAAACAAGTTTTGAAGTAGGGTGGGTTTCAACCCCAAAGAAATCGTCTGATTTCAAGTGACCTTCCAATTTACCCTTGTATTCCCCTTCTAAGTCCGTGGAAATCAAAGAAGCCATATTTACCACAAACTCGCCTCCTGTTAGTTTATCCCCATCGAACATTAGGGCACCTTCCGTTAAATCTACGGTTCCCGTGTGCGACCCGGTTACTTTGTAGGCCTTCCAGGTAACTTTACTTTCCTTGGTCTTCACTTCCTTTTTTTCTCCATCTATTGGAGTACTAGCGGTTGCGGACGCTCCAAAAACTATAGCCAATGCTAAACTTAATACATTCTTTTTCATGATCTTGGTTTTAATAGTGTTCTACTTTTAGTTAAAATTTATTGAATAATGTGTTTAATTGTTCCAATTCCTTTTGGTTGAAATTTTGAAGAATCTTTCTTTCTGCTTTGTTCATGGCCAAATCCATTTTTTTCAATTCCTTTTCTCCCCTTTTGGTTATGGTAATCTCTACTTTACGCCGATTTGATGGACATGTTTTGCGGTTGGCATAACCTTTGGACAACAATTTGTCCACCAACCTTGTTGTATTGCTCATTTTTGTTACCATACGGTCATTTAAGGTGGAAAGGTTGGCGGGTTTTCCTTTTTGCCCCCTTAAAATTCGTAATACGTTAAATTGCTGTAGCGAAACATCGTAAGGTTTCAATGCCGTGGATATTTCTTCGCTAATTTTATTGTTAACCAGCATAAAGTGAATAATCGTCCTACTATTCAGTGCAATCGATTGATCAGTCTTTATGATTTCTTCTACATTCATGCCATTACAACAATTGTATATACAAATGTATACGTTTTTTTCAACCGTCCAGATGATACCAAGCTAAATTTTTGTTAAAAAGCGCAACATGTTTTTTAAGATAAAAAACTACTTTTGAAAAATCTAAAACGTAATTGAACTATGGATCTATCGCAAGAAGAATGGGAAGAACAACTTGAAAATGATGATAATGCCTTTATATTGGATGTACGTACGCCGGAGGAGGTGGATGAGGGTTACATCCCTAATGCAGTAAACATCGATATTTACTTGGGGCAGGAGTTTGTGGACGAATTGGGGAAATTGGATAAGGAAAAGAACTACTATGTGTATTGTAGAAGTGGTAATCGTAGTAGACAGGCCTGTGCCATACTGAACAGTATCGGTATTGAAAATGCCTATAACTTGGAGGGTGGAATTTTGGAATGGGAAGGTGATTTGACAGAATAACCAATTTTCAGCGGTTGCAGTCTATTTTTTAGATTCAAAGCCATAATCAATGAGAATCCATGCGCGAAGATCTGCTTCATTTTATTTGGAAGTACCGGAAACTCCCCATGGAGGGCCTTGTTACTTCAAATGACCTGGAAATAGAGATTCTTGAGGTAGGAATACACAATCATTTGGCAGGTCCCGATTTCTTTAACGCAAAGATTCACATAGGCGGGCAGCAATGGGCCGGAAATGTAGAGATACATATAAAATCATCTGATTGGTACGCCCATGGTCATGAAAGAGATTCCAATTATAATACTGTGATTCTCCATGTGGTTTGGGAAGACGACGCTACCGTTTTTCGAAGTGACGAAAGTGAAATCCCCACTTTGGAACTTAGGCACTACATTCCTGCCTATCTTTTAAAAAACTACCAAAACCTCTTTGAAAATAGGCATAATCGTTTTATTAATTGTGAAAAGGATGTTGACCAAATTGAACCTTTTATCTTCCATAATTGGTTGGATAGGCTTTATTTTGAACGATTGGAAGAAAAGTCTGTCCTGGTAGAAGATTTATTAAAAGATTCAAGGAACAACTGGGAGCATGTTCTTTTTGCGTTATTGCTCAAAAACTTTGGATCCAAAATTAATGGCGGGTCATTTTCAAGTTTGGGCCGAGCGTTGGATTTTTCCATTGTTAGAAAAATTCAAAATGACCCCTTCAAACTGGAAAGTGTACTTTTTGGTTTGGCCGGCTTATTGGCAAACGACTCAATTACGGACATCTATTACACCAATTTGACCAAAGAGTACTGTTATCTAAAAACAAAATACCAACTGAACGACGAAGGCGTTCAGCGGCCGGAATTCTTTAAACTTCGTCCTGCCAACTTTCCTACCATACGACTGTCCCAACTAGCGAATTTATATGGTAAACATCCCAATCTTTTTAGTAAGGTCATGGAAGCGGACAACATAGCGGATATTTATTCCATTTTTAAAGTATCTGCAAGTGATTACTGGGATACTCATTTTACGTTTGGAAAAGAATCAAAACGGAGTACGAAAAAATTGACCAAGACATTTGTGGATCTCCTGATCATTAACACCATAATTCCGCTAAAATTCTGCTATGCGAAACATACGGGAAAGGAGATGAATGAAGAAATCACTGTGCTGGCATCACAACTGAAAAAGGAGGAAAATGCCATTGTCAAAAGCTTTGGCGACCATGGGTCAAAGGCTCGGAATGCCTTGGAAAGTCAGGCCCAATTACAGTTATATAATGAATATTGTACCAAAAACAAATGTTTGGACTGTGTGGTAGGTGCAACTATATTAAACAGAAATATTTAATTTTAGGGCAATGAAATTGTTTTACCAAATACTCTACTATTTTCAAAAGCGAGGTTTTGAAGTCTGTAGACGTATCGCTGAGAGGTTGGGCATTCGCGCTAGGGTAGTCCGCACTTCTTTTATCTACCTTACCTTTGTAACCCTAGGCTTTGGTTTTGCCCTCTATCTTTTTGTGGCCTTTTGGCTGCGGATAAAGGATCTTGTACATACTAAAAGAACTTCGGTTTTCGACCTTTGATCATGATAAAGCTTTTTCGTTCCAAAATTTATCTATCACTATTTCTAATGGTCTCAGTGCTACTATTTGGCATTTTGGGGTACAGGTATGTTTCCGATTATTCATGGATAGATGCCTTTTACATGACCATAATAACCATAACCACGGTTGGTTTTTCGGAGGTGCGGCCCATGGATATCGAAGGAAAGATTTTTACTGTAATTTTAATTGTATCCAGTGTTTTCATATTTGCATTTGGACTATCCGTAATAACGGAATATATACTGAGCAGAAATTCGTTGCAAATTCTAAAGAAGAAAAAAGTGAGAAATACGATTAAGAGTCTTAAGGACCATGTCCTTGTTTGCGGCTTTGGCCGCAATGGTATGCAGGCGGGCGAACGCTTAAAAGCCTATAACCGCCCTTTTGTGGTCATTGAGAGGAATAAGGAAATTATTGAAAAATATGAAGATGAAGTCCTTTTCGTTGAAGGGGATGCTAATGAGGATGAGGTATTGAATCAGGCAGGTATTGAGCGGGCTCAATATTTAATTGCGGCCTTGCCAGATGACGCAGCCAATCTCTTCGTGGTCCTTACCGCACGTCAGTTAAATAAGGATTTGTTTATAATCAGTAGAGCTTCACAAGTGGCCTCACAAAAAAAATTGACCCTTGCCGGAGCGAATAAAGTCATTATGCCGGACAAGATCGGTGGAGATCATATGGCCTCATTAGTAGTAATGCCAGACCTTATTACTTTTATGGATAAGCTCTCCATGGAAGGTCGGCATACTACCAATCTTGAAGAGGTTGCCATAGAGGATTTTGCCGATCAAGTAGATTGCAATTCCCTTCGCGACTTGGATCTAAGAAGAAAAACGGGCTGTACGATTATAGGATATATAGACCCGGACGGGAAATATATAATTAATCCAGAGGCGGACATGCAACTGCAACCTAAAAGTAAGGTGATTGTATTGGGAAGACCGGAACAGATTCAAAAATTGAACGAGATGTTTCATATAGAAGCGTCCTAGTCTGCTACCCAAAAAATATACCACTTAAAGCTATTTGTGTAATTTGATTTTTTTAGCCATTCAAAAAATAAAATAGAAACTAGTACTCTTATTCTATTGTCCAAATAACAAATTCTATTTTCTCACCAATTCAACAAAAAAACTTGATCCGTGAACCAGGAAAAACCTTGGAGAATTATAAAATGGTAAGAAAATGCCTAGTTAGCCGTTAGTACAATAATGACATTAATTTGACTGGGTTGATTATTTTTAAGATATTGCTGGCTTTACGTTAAAGTAACTCACCAAAATATGCATTATGAAGTACCGGCCTATTTCCTTGATCGTTTTTTTATCGCCCTTATTTTCGTTAGCGCAGGAAACAGTTGAGAAAGGATTAGATCAGAAAATCGATGAGGCTTTTGGGAGTGCTACGGGGTGGTTTGTGAACTTCATTTTTTATCAAATTCCCTTTAGTGACGAGATACAGGTATATTGGGTTTTGTTTCCATTGATAATTGGAGCAACGTATTTCACCATTTATTTTAAGCTCATCAATTTCAGAGGTTTTTTCACCTCTATAAATATTGTCCGGGGAAAATATGATGAGATGGATCATCATGAACCTCTTTCTATGACCGGAGACCCTACGCCGGGGGATGATGTTCTGCAAACTATGGCAGTTGAGGGGCATAGTGGTGAAGTCTCCCATTTTCAGGCGCTCACCGCTGCACTTTCAGCTACTGTTGGCTTAGGAAATATTGCCGGTGTAGCTATAGCGGTGTCTATCGGTGGTGCTGGAGCTACCTTTTGGATGATTGTAGCCGGACTTCTTGGGATGGCCTCAAAATTTGTGGAATGTACCCTAGGTGTAAAGTATAGGGATATTGAATCTGATGGCACGGTCTATGGAGGCCCCATGTATTATTTACGGAAAGGTTTAAAATCTAAGGGACTGGAAGGACTTGGAAAAGTTTTGGCAGGTTTGTTCGCCGTTTTTGTAATCGGAGGGTCGTTTGGTGGAGGAAACATGTTTCAAGTGAACCAGGCTTTCCAGTTGGTAGAGAATATCACGGGGGGCAGTGAGTCCTTTTGGTATGGTAAAGGGTGGTTGTTCGGTATAGTAATGGCCATTTTGGTCGGTATAGTGATTATTGGAGGTATCAAAAAGATAGCTAAGGTAACTGACAAAATCGTCCCATTTATGGTAGTTATTTATGTAGGAGCTTCTTTGTTTGTTCTGGTAGCTAAATACGATATGATCGGGGATGCCTTTATGCAGATTATTAATGGTGCGTTTAGCCCTACTGGAGTCGTTGGCGGAGCCGTGGGGGTATTGGTACAGGGATTCCGGCGTGCCGCATTTTCCAACGAAGCCGGTGTGGGATCTGCCTCTATTGCCCATTCTGCGGTAAAGACAAAGTATCCCGCTTCTGAGGGGATGGTAGCTTTGTTGGAGCCGTTTGTGGATACTGTGGTGGTATGTACAATGACGGCGTTGGTTTTGATAATTACCGGAAATGTTACCGCGGCAAATGCCACCCTAAACGATTCCCAAGCTATCCTATTGACCTCGGGAGCTTTTGAATCTGTAATTTCATGGTTTCCGTATGTGCTTACGATTGCCGTAGTCCTGTTTGCCTTCAGTACCATGATTTCATGGTCTTATTATGGTTTTCAGGGTTGGGCCTATCTTTTTGGAAGAAGCAAGAAAACGGAGTACACTTATAAGATTATCTTCTGTATTTTTGTAATCATCGGGGCCGCCGCAAGTTTAGGGTCGGTCATCGGTTTTTCGGATGCCATGATTTTTGCAATGATGGTACCAAATATGATCGGATTGGTTCTTCTTGCACCAAGGGTAAGGGAAGAATTGAATACCTACCTTAACGCCATAAAAGCACTAGGAAAATAAAGACCGCCCATTGAAAGATTTCAAATCCCACTTCAGGTTCAACAAAAGGGAGCGAAGCGGGGTTTTCTTTTTGCTACTCATTGTACTGCTTCTTCAAGTAGGGTATGTGCTATTATCGTATCTCCCCATAGCCAAACCCAAAGGTGTATTTTCCAAGGACATCGTGCTACAGTCAAAAATTGATGTCTTAAAAAAGAATGCATTGCAAAAGGATTCGGTCAAAGTATATCCTTTTAACCCCAATTTTATAAACGATTACAAAGGATATACCCTAGGAATGTCGGTCGATGAAATAAATAGATTACATATTTTTCGAAAGCAAAACCAATATGTAAACTCACCTGAAGAATTTCAGAAAGTAACCTTGATATCGGATTCCCTGCTAGCCATAATTTCACCTTATTTCAGATTTCCAGAATGGACACAAAAAACTAACCGTAAATCGGAAGTATGGAACAAGGTTGCCAAAAATTCCGAATATGACCAAAATAGTATTGGAATAAAAGACTTGAACAAGGCAACCAGTGAGGATTTAAAATCCGTACATGGAATAGGGGATAAGCTATCGCAACGCATCGTAAAATTCAGAAATCGTTTGGGTGGATTTTTGGTAGATGACCAATTATTTGATGTATATGGACTGGATTCTCAGGTGGCCAAAATCGCCCTAAAAAGTTTTAGGGTAATAGAGAAACCTGATATTAAGAAAATAAATATCAATACGGCGTCCGTAGAAGAGATGGTTCAATTGGTGTATCTTAGAAAGAGCGTTGCCCAACGCATTGTTGAGTATAGGAATATGAACGGAGGTATTGGCTCCTTTGACGAATTAACCGAAATAGAAGATTTTCCATCGGACAAGATTGACAGAATTAAATTATATTTGACGCTATAAAAAATTGCTAGAATGATTACGGATACAATGTCTACCTTAGGTTTTGATTTTTCGGAAACCCAGCGAATGGTGGCGGCCTCGGCAAAGGAATTTGCCGAGCAACACATACGGCCCTATGTCATGGATTGGGACGAGTCCCAAACCTTTCCTTTGGAAGTTTTTAAGAAAGCAGGGGAGATGGGCTTCATGGGGGTTTTGGTACCTGAACAATATGGTGGCTCCGGATTGGGTTATCACGAGTATGTAGCGATTATAGAGGAGATTTCCAAAGTAGACCCTTCAATAGGCTTATCATTGGCCGCCCATAATTCCCTATGCACCAATCATATCCTTTCCTTTGGAAACGAGGAACAAAAACAAAGATGGTTGCCTAGATTGGCCACTGCGGAATGGATAGGGTCCTGGGGCCTTACCGAACACAATACAGGTTCTGATGCTGCAGGAATGGCTACTACGGCAGTTAAGGATAAGGATTCATGGATTTTGAACGGAGCCAAAAACTTTATCACGCACGGAATAAGCGGTGATATTGCCGTAGTGGTGGCGAGAACAGGTGAAAAAGGAGATAGCCAGGGAATGACTGCTTTTGTTGTTGAAAAGGGAACACCCGGTTTTTCAAGCGGGAAAAAGGAGAACAAGTTGGGGATGCGTGCAAGTGAGACCGCTGAACTAATTTTCGATAATTGCATCATCTCGGATGATAATCGATTAGGAGAAGTAGGAGCAGGGTTTGTCCAGTCCATGAAGATATTGGACGGGGGAAGGATTTCCATAGGCGCCTTATCCTTGGGAATAGCAAAAGGAGCTTACCAGGCAGCTTTAAAATATTCCAAAGAAAGAGTTCAGTTTGGTAAGCCCATAAGCCAATTTCAGGGCATATCTTTCAAATTGGCCGAAATGGTCACTGAAATAGAAGCTTCGGAATTACTGCTACATAAGGCTGCATTCCTAAAAAATGAGGGTCGGGAAATGACTCAGTGGAGTGCTATGTCCAAGATGTATGCCTCGGAAATGTGTGTCAAGGTAGCCAATGAGGCTGTTCAGATACATGGCGGGTACGGATATACCAAGGACTTTCCTGTGGAGAAATTTTATAGGGATGCCAAACTCTGTACAATAGGTGAAGGTACTACCGAGATACAGAAAGTGGTCATTGCCAAAAATATTTTGAAATAGTTTTGTTACAACTCAACTATTCCCTTTATATTTGCAATCCAAAACTTTAAAGAAAGGAGGTTGTAGCCAATGTTAATAATACCAGTAAAAGAAGGAGAAAATATAGATAGGGCGCTAAAACGATTTAAGCGTAAGTTTGATAAGACAGGTACAATGAGGCAGTTGCGTAAGCGACAGCAATTCACGAAGCCATCCGTAGAACGTAGACAACAGATTCAAAAGGCACAATACATACAGGGCCTCAGGGACAAGGAAGATATCTAGACTTTTAACCCTACGGTACAATATAAGAAAATCCCATTTTTAAATGGGATTTTTTGTTGTTGGTACTATGAGGATTGAATTAGTAACTTTGTGCTATGTCCGTCCAATCTTTCATTGATCACCTCTCATTGGAAAAAAACTACTCCGATCATACGGTCCTTGCCTATGAAAGGGACCTCAAGTCATTCAATTCATTTTGTACAGTTGAATATGGACTCAAAAATAGTGACAATGTTGACTATAAGGAGATTAGAGGTTGGATAGTAAACCTAGTGGATTCGGGTACCTCAAACCGTTCCATTAATAGAAAGGTAGCCTCATTAAAGGCGTATTTCAAATTTTTGCAAAGAACGGGAAATATAGATGCCAATCCTTTGGCAAAGCATAAGTCCTTAAAAACTTCCAAAAAAGTCGAGGTTCCCTTTTCCGAAGATGAAATGATAAAAGTTCTGATGCAAATTCCTTTTGAGGTGGGCTTTGAAGGAATTCGGGACAAATTGATTATTGAACTATTATATACCTCGGGCATAAGAAGGGCGGAACTGATCAATCTGAAAATAAAGGACTTGGACTTGGACGGAAGTACCCTTAGAGTATTGGGCAAAAGGAATAAAGAACGCATTATTCCATTGCTCCCCTCCACAAAGGATCAGTTTGTTGCTTATTTTATTGAAAGAAATTCATTGGATACCATTAGCGATAAGGATTATGTTTTTTTATCGAAAACCGGTAACAAAATTTATGAAACCCTTGTTTATAGAATTATAAATAGGTATTTTAGTGAGGTGTCCTCCAAGGTAAAAAAGAGTCCACATATCTTAAGACATACCTTTGCGACCCATTTATTGAACAAAGGTGCCGATTTAAACTCGGTAAAGGAACTTTTGGGTCATTCAAGTTTGGCATCTACCCAAGTATATACGCATAACAGTATTGCCGAACTTAAGAAAGTGCACGCTGCCGCTCATCCAAGAGGCAAGAAATAGCATAAATAGTTTGTATATAACTCTAAAACATGAAGCCTATGAAATAAGTCATTACAAATCTTGATGTTGGCCGAGATGTTCAATGGCGAATTATACCCGCCAAAACGGATTGGTCAGGTATACTAATTTTTAAAACAGCAAAATTTGAACAGATGAAAGTAAACACACAATCAGTAAATTTTAATGCCAACGAAGAGTTAATGGATTTCATTCAAAACCGAATGAACAAATTGGATACCTTTTACGATAAAGTGATACGTTCGGATGTTTATTTAAAAGTGGAAAATACAAGTGCCAAGGAAAACAAGATAGCAGAAATAATCCTGCATGTGCCAAAGGACAAATTCATGATTAAAAAACAGTGTAAATCCTTTGAGGAAGCAGTGGATTCTGCCTGCAGTTCACTGGAAAGAAAATTAATAAAAAGGAAAGAAAAACGGCGGGTTCACGCCTGATTAAAATTTTCCAAAATTTGTTTTGATTAAACAAATAAATATATACATTTGCAGTCCGTTAGAAATAGCGGACTTTTTTATGCGCAAAAAGGGGGTAAAAGGCCGATGTAGCTCAGCTGGCTAGAGCAGCTGATTTGTAATCAGCAGGTCGTGGGTTCGAGTCCCTCCATCGGCTCAAAAGGTCTTAAAACATTGATAGGGGGAGATACTCAAGCGGCCAACGAGGGCAGACTGTAAATCTGCTGACTATGTCTTCGCAGGTTCGAATCCTGCTCTCCCCACCAAATTGGCATAAGAAATTTATTTTTAATGCCGTAGTTGTTCGAATATGGGAACAACGATTTGAAATTTTGAATTGGAATAATATTGCGGGAGTAGCTCAGTTGGTACCCGCCCGTACCGAACGGTACGTTCGGGCGGGGAGCGTCAGACGCTTGGGTTTTTTAACAAAGCTTTCCGCTTCATTGGAATATTGATTTAATAAAACGCGGGAGTAGCTCAGTTGGTAGAGCGTCAGCCTTCCAAGCTGAATGTCGCCGGTTCGAACCCGGTCTCCCGCTCATAGAAAGACTGAGTTAACGTTTGTGGTTTTAGACGCGAAACTATATAACTTTGAACCTGCCAGACGGTCAGGCGGGCCAGAAACCCAATAAGCCGGCGTAGCTCAGGGGTAGAGCGTTTCCTTGGTAAGGAAGAGGTCACGAGTTCAAATCTCGTCGTTGGCTCAATAAAATATAAATTGTACACTAATATATAACTAAGATTAAATTCATTAAAAATGGCAAAGGAAACTTTTGATCGTTCCAAACCGCACTTAAATATAGGTACTATTGGACACGTAGATCACGGTAAAACTACATTGACTGCCGCTATTACAACCGTATTGGCAAATGCAGGGCTTTCTGAAATTAGAAGTTTCGATTCTATCGACAACGCTCCTGAGGAAAAAGAAAGGGGTATTACTATTAATACATCCCACGTAGAATATCAAACGGCCAACCGTCACTATGCGCATGTGGACTGTCCAGGTCACGCGGATTACGTAAAGAACATGGTTACAGGTGCTGCTCAAATGGATGGTGCTATTTTGGTGGTTGCTGCTACAGATGGTCCTATGCCACAAACTCGTGAGCACATCCTATTGGGTCGTCAGGTAGGTATTCCAAGAATCGTGGTTTTCATGAACAAAGTGGATATGGTTGATGATGATGAACTTATAGAATTGGTTGAAATGGAAGTGAGGGAATTGCTTTCTTTCTATGAGTATGATGGTGACAATGGCCCTGTAATTGCAGGTTCTGCCTTAGGCGCTTTGAACGGTGAGCAAAAATGGGTCGACACGGTAATGGAATTGATGGAAGCGGTAGATACTTGGATCGAATTGCCAAAAAGGGATGTGGATAAAGATTTCTTAATGCCCGTGGAAGATGTATTTACGATTACAGGTCGTGGTACTGTTGCTACAGGCCGTATAGAAACTGGTATTGCAAATACCGGTGACGCCGTAGAAATCATTGGAATGGGTGCTGAAAAGTTGACTTCAACTATCACAGGTGTTGAAATGTTCCGTAAAATATTAGATAGGGGAGAAGCTGGCGATAATGTGGGTATCCTTTTGAGAGGTATTGAAAAATCTCAAATTAGTCGTGGTATGGTAATCTGTAAACCAGGTTCCGTTAAGCCACATGCCAAGTTTGAGGCGGAAGTCTATATCCTTAAAAAGGAAGAAGGTGGGCGTCACACTCCGTTCCATAACAACTACCGTCCACAGTTCTATGTAAGAACAACGGACGTTACCGGTAACATTGCCCTTCCTGATGGAGTAGAAATGGTAATGCCTGGTGATAACCTAACAATAACGGTTGAATTGATTCAGACTATCGCCTTAAGCGTTGGTCTTCGTTTCGCCATCCGCGAAGGTGGTAGAACCGTAGGTGCCGGACAGGTAACCAAGATATTGGATTAATATTTTAGATAATTTATAGTGTAGGTAAAGGGTGTTCCGCGTTCAGCGGGACACCTTTCCCTGCAATTATAAACGGGTGTAGCTCAGTTGGTAGAGCACTGGTCTCCAAAACCAGGTGTCGGGAGTTCGAGCCTCTCCTCCCGTGCAGAGTTAAAACAGAAAGTTAACGAGGCGAGAAGCCCGCCCTGAGTGGAGTCAAAGGGAACCTCTCCCGTACAGGATAAAAAAAGAAGTATGTTGACGTATATAAAAGAATCGATTGAAGAACTAAGGAACAACGTTACCTTGCCTTCAAGGGCGGAGTCCTCCAATCTGATGGTCGTGGTTGCCGTTTTTTCCATTCTTTTTGCTTTGGCAACTTGGGGAGTGGACACCGTCTTTAGTAAATTGATTCAATTGTATTTCAATAACATTCTAAACTAATTTGATCGCTATGTCGGAAGTACTGGAAAAAAAGTGGTATGTCGTTAGGGCGGTAAGTGGTCAGGAGAACAAAATCAAAGGCTATATTGAAAGTGAAGTAGAACGCCATGGATTTTCCGACTATCTGGAAGATGTTCTAGTACCGACCGAAAAAGTTATCCAAATCCGTAATGGGAAAAAAATTAATAAGGAAAGAGTTTATTTTCCAGGCTATATAATGATTAAGGCTAATTTAGGCGGGGAGATGATACACATTATTCGCTCCATCACCAATGTAATCGGATTTTTGGGCGAGACAAAAGGAGGAGATCCCGTACCATTACGAAAGTCCGAGGTAAATAGAATGCTTGGTAAGGTAGATGAGTTGGCCGTAAATACTGATAGTGTGGCCATACCTTTTGTCCATGGAGAAACGGTTAAGGTTATTGATGGTCCTTTTAACGGATTTAATGGAACGGTAGAAAAAATAAATGAGGAAAAGCGTAAACTAGAGGTTATGGTAAAGATTTTCGGAAGAAAAACGCCACTGGAACTCAGTTATATGCAAGTTGAAAAGATTTAAGGAAAATTGTTACATATTTCAAAGTTGTGTTGCTTCCAATGAACACGCTTTCAATTTAATTTTAAACAATGGCAAAAGAAGTAGGTAAAGTAGTTAAACTACAAGTTAGGGGAGGTGCTGCGAATCCGTCGCCACCGGTTGGACCCGCCTTAGGTGCTGCCGGCGTTAACATCATGGAGTTCTGTAAGCAGTTCAATGCTAGGACACAGGACAAACCAGGCAAAGTATTGCCCGTTGTTATCACCGTTTACAAGGACAAATCGTTCGATTTTGTCGTAAAAACACCACCAGCGGCAGTTCAATTGATGGAAGCAGCTAAGATTAAAAAAGGATCTGGCGAACCTAACCGAGTTAAATTAGGGAGTGTAACCTGGGACCAAGTTAAGGTAATCGCCGAAGATAAAATGGTAGACCTTAATGCTTTTACCGTGGAGTCTGCGATGAGTATGGTTGCGGGTACCGCACGGTCAATGGGTATGAAGGTATCAGGAAAAAGACCTTTTTAAATCTTAAAAAGCAATTGAAATGGCAAAGTTAACAAAGAAGCAGAAAGAAGCCCACGCCAAAATAGAAAAGGATAAGCTCTATTCCGTGGAAGAGGCCTCCGCTTTGGTAAAAGAGATAACCAAAACAAAATTTGATGCATCCGTGGATTTAGCGGTTCGGTTAGGCGTAGACCCTAGAAAAGCGAACCAGATGGTGCGCGGGGTGGTTACCCTGCCTCATGGTACCGGTAAGGATGTTAAGGTTTTGGCTTTGGTTACCCCGGATAAAGAAGCGGACGCCAAGGAGGCGGGAGCAGATTATGTGGGATTGAACGAATACTTGGATAAAATCAAGGGTGGTTGGACAGATGTTGATGTAATTATCACCATGCCCAGTGTTATGGGGAAATTAGGTCCCCTAGGACGGGTTTTAGGCCCAAGGGGTTTAATGCCCAACCCAAAAACAGGTACGGTCACTATGGATGTTGGTAAAGCAGTATCAGATGTAAAGGCCGGTAAAATCGATTTCAAGGTAGATAAGACCGGTATTGTACATGCCGCTATTGGAAAGGCCTCTTTTTCGGCCGATAAAATAGCAGGTAATGCTAAGGAATTATTGGATACCTTGTTAAAGCTTAAGCCTGCTGCGGCCAAAGGAGTTTATATGAAAAGCATTTACATGTCCAGTACTATGAGTCCTAGCGTACAATTGGATCCAAAAACCGTGTAATTCCGCTGGGAGTTAAAAATTAATAGTATGACAAGAGAAGAAAAAGCAAACGTAATACAGGATTTGACCACCCAGCTTTCTGATAATACGACCATTTACTTGGCGGATATATCAGGATTGAACGCCTCTACAACTTCAGATTTACGCAGGGCTTGTTTTAAGGCCAATGTAAAGCTGTCCGTTGTTAAGAACACCTTGCTTGCCAAGGCAATGGAGGCGTCCGATAAGGAATTTGGTGAACTTCCGGAAGTTTTGAAGGGAAATACCTCTCTGATGTTTTCCGAGACTGGAAACGGTCCGGCAAAATTGATTAAAAACTTCAGGAAGAAATCGGACCGACCCTTGTTAAAAGGAGCCTTTATTGAAGAGGCGATTTTTATAGGGGACGATAAGTTGGATACCCTTGTGAACATCAAATCCAAGGAAGAGATTATTGGGGATATCATTGGATTGTTACAGTCACCCGCCAAGAACGTTATTTCTGGCCTTAAATCCGGTGGAGGTAAGTTGGCAGGTATCCTTAAGACGCTTTCCGAAAAAGAATAAGCACACACTAAACTAAGTATATTTTAAAATTTTATTAAACGATAGAAAAATGGCAGATTTAAAAGATTTCGCAGAACAGTTGGTTAACCTTACCGTAAAAGAGGTAAACGAGTTGGCCGATATATTAAAAGAAGAGTATGGCATAGAGCCTGCAGCGGCAGCCGTAGCTGTAGCCGGAGGTGCCGGTGCTGGAGGTGGAGAAGCCGAGGCCGCTGAGGAAAAAACAGAATTCGATGTAATTTTGAAAGCTCCAGGAGGATCTAAGCTTGCCGTTGTAAAATTGGTCAAGGAATTGACAGGATTAGGATTAAAAGATGCCAAGGATATTGTTGATAGCGCACCAAAAGCCGTTAAGGAAGGTGTTAGCAAGGACGAAGCCGAAGGAATCAAAAAATCATTGGAAGAAGCAGGAGCGGAAGTTGAGCTTAAATAATAGCAGCAACCATAGCACATTGGTTTAGGTCTTTTCCCGCTTTTGCGGGGTTAGACCTAAGCCTTTTTATACATAATGCACATGGCGTATATGAAGGCATATACTACCTATTTATCATTCACGATCAAAATACTGTCCATAGATGTTCACACAACAAACTGAAAGAATAAATTTTGCATCCGCTAAGAACACGCCGGAGTATCCGGATTTCTTGGACATCCAGATAAAATCTTTTCAAGATTTTTTTCAACTTGAGACCAAATCGGATGAAAGGGGTAATGAAGGTCTGTACAACACCTTTATGGAGAACTTCCCAATAACGGACACCAGAAACCAGTTCGTTCTGGAATTTTTGGATTACTTCATAGACCCCCCAAGATACTCCATACAAGAGTGTATTGAAAGAGGCCTTACCTATAGCGTACCGTTAAAGGCAAGATTAAAACTATACTGTACCGATCCGGAACACGAAGATTTTGAGACCATTGTACAAGATGTGTATTTAGGTACCATTCCTTATATGACGCCCAGTGGTACTTTTGTAATCAATGGTGCGGAAAGAGTAGTGGTTTCCCAGCTTCACCGTTCACCTGGAGTCTTCTTTGGACAGTCTTTCCATGCCAATGGTACCAAACTATACTCGGCAAGGGTAATTCCTTTTAAAGGTTCTTGGATCGAGTTTGCAACGGACATCAATGGTGTTATGTATGCCTACATTGATAGAAAGAAAAAATTACCGGTAACTACTCTGTTCAGGGCTATTGGATTTGAGCGTGACAAGGATATCCTGGAGATTTTTGACCTTTCTGAAGAGGTGAAGGTTTCCAAAGCAGGATTGAAGAAAATTCTGGGCCGTAAATTGGCGGCAAGGGTATTGAACACTTGGCACGAGGATTTTGTTGATGAGGATACTGGAGAGGTGGTTTCTATTGAACGGAACGAAATTGTTTTAGATCGGGATACCATTCTTGAGAAAGAACATATAGACGAGATTTTGGATACCGACGTAAAAACGATTTTGCTTCATAAGGAGAACAATGCGCAGTCGGATTACGCCATCATCCATAATACGCTACAAAAAGACCCTACCAACTCCGAAAAGGAAGCCGTTGAGCACATTTACCGTCAATTGCGTAACGCGGAGCCGCCTGATGAAGAAACGGCGCGTGGTATAATTGATAAATTGTTCTTCTCCGACCAACGTTATAACCTTGGAGAGGTCGGTCGTTACCGAATGAACAAAAAGTTGGGTCTTGATATCGGAATGGACAAACAGGTTTTGACCAAGGACGACATCATTACCATTATAAAATATCTGATAGAACTTATCAATTCCAAAGCGGAGATCGATGATATAGACCACTTGTCCAATCGTCGTGTCCGCACCGTGGGAGAACAGTTGTCTTCCCAATTTGGAGTTGGTCTGGCCCGTATGGCAAGGACCATTAGGGAGCGGATGAACGTGCGGGACAACGAGGTGTTTACACCTATTGATTTGATCAATGCAAAAACGTTATCCTCCGTTATCAATTCATTCTTTGGTACAAACCAGTTGTCTCAATTTATGGATCAAACAAATCCATTGGCGGAGATAACGCATAAAAGAAGATTGTCCGCCCTGGGACCAGGAGGTCTTTCCAGGGAAAGAGCAGGATTTGAGGTACGTGATGTACACTACACTCACTATGGAAGATTGTGCCCTATCGAAACTCCTGAAGGACCCAATATTGGTTTGATATCTTCGCTTTCAGTTTTTGCCAAGGTTAATCCAATGGGCTTTTTGGAAACTCCGTACCGCAAGGTTGAAGGCGGTAAGGTAAATACCAAGGAGTACACATATTTAAGTGCAGAAGAAGAAGAAGGAATGAAAATAGCGCAAGCTAACATTCCTATGAAAGAAAATGGAACTATAGATAGTGATAAGGTCATTGCCCGTGAAGAGGGGGATTTCCCGGTAGTAGATCCTTCAGAAGTGAATTACACGGATGTTGCGCCCAATCAAATTGCATCCATTTCAGCATCATTGATTCCGTTTTTGGAGCATGATGATGCCAACAGGGCATTAATGGGATCTAACATGATGCGACAGGCCGTTCCCCTATTGAAACCGCAATCCCCTATTGTTGGTACAGGATTGGAACGTCAAGTGGCTTCGGACTCCAGGGTCTTGATCAATGCTGAAGGGGATGGGGTAATAGAATATGTAGATGCCCAGAAAATCACGATTAAGTACAAGAGGACGGACGCTGAAAGGTTGGTAAGTTTTGCGGAAGATGAAAAGACCTATGAATTGGTCAAATTCAGAAAGACCAATCAAGGTACCAGCATTAATCTGAAACCTATAGTAAGCAAAGGTGATAAGGTCAAAAAAGGGCAGGTCCTTTGTGAAGGCTATGCCACGGAAAACGGGGAATTGGCCCTTGGGCGAAACTTAACCGTTGCCTTTATGCCTTGGAAAGGATATAACTTTGAGGATGCCATTGTAATCTCAGAAAAAGTAGTACGGGAAGATATATTTACTTCCATCCATGTTGATGAGTATGCTCTGGAGGTACGGGATACCAAGTTGGGTGCTGAGGAATTAACCCATGATATACCCAATGTTTCTGAGGAAGCTACCAAGGACTTGGACGAAAACGGGATGATACGTATCGGTGCAGAGGTGAAGCCCGGAGATATTCTTATTGGTAAAATCACACCTAAAGGGGAATCCGATCCAACTCCGGAGGAAAAGTTACTTCGTGCTATTTTTGGAGATAAGGCCGGTGACGTAAAGGATGCTTCTTTAAAGGCCTCACCATCTTTGACCGGTGTGGTCATTGATAAGAAGTTGTTCTCACGATCTATAAAGGACAAGCGTAAACGTTCGGAAGACAAAGAGGCCATTTCCAATTTAGAAATGGAATATGAAGTGAAATTCCAGCAACTAAAGGATATTTTGGTGGAGAAACTGTTCTCTTTGATCAGTGGAAAAACATCACAAGGTGTTTTGAACGATTTAGGCGAAGAAGTTCTTCCAAAGGGCAAGAAATATACCATGAAGATGTTGAACGCTGTGGATGACTTTGCGCATTTGGTTGGAGGAAGCTGGACTACGGACAAAGAGACCAACGCTTCTGTTGCGGATTTGCTCCATAACTATAAGATCAAGTTGAACGATCTTCAAGGAAATCTTAGAAGGGATAAATTCACGATTTCTGTTGGGGACGAATTACCTGCCGGAATCATGAAGTTGGCCAAGGTATACATCGCCAAAAAGCGAAAGCTTAAAGTTGGGGATAAAATGGCCGGGCGTCATGGTAACAAAGGTATCGTTTCCAGAATAGTGCGTCAAGAAGATATGCCTTTCTTGGAGGATGGAACCCCCGTAGACATCGTGTTGAATCCTCTTGGTGTACCATCACGTATGAACATCGGGCAGATTTATGAAACCGTTCTTGGATGGGCCGGTCTTAAATTAGGCAAAAAATACGCAACAGCTATTTTTGATGGAGCCACATTGGATGAAATCAACGGTTACACGGATGAGGCTGGTATCCCTAGATTTGGCCATACCTATCTTTATGACGGAGGTACCGGACAACGATTCGATCAACCTGCTACTGTTGGGGTCATCTATATGTTGAAATTAGGGCATATGGTAGACGATAAGATGCACGCTAGATCAATAGGACCCTATTCCTTGATTACGCAACAACCTTTGGGCGGAAAAGCTCAATTTGGAGGTCAGCGTTTTGGGGAGATGGAAGTATGGGCCCTAGAGGCATATGGTGCTTCCGCTACCTTGAGGGAGATATTAACGGTCAAATCCGATGACGTAATTGGTAGGGCGAAAACCTACGAATCTATTGTGAAGGGCGAGACTATGCCAGAACCTGGATTACCAGAATCCTTTAACGTATTGATGCACGAACTGAAAGGTTTGGGTCTAGATATAAGATTAGAGGAATAAACAAATCGATATAACGATTTAAGAACACACATTTTAATTAAGTATCACCATATATCATGGCTAGAATAAAAGATAATAATCCAATAAAAAGGTTTGACAAGATTTCAATCGGATTGGCTTCTCCAGAGGCAATTTTATCTGAATCCAGGGGAGAAGTCCTCAAACCTGAAACCATCAACTACAGAACGCACAAACCAGAACGTGACGGGCTATTCTGTGAGCGTATTTTTGGACCTGTAAAGGACTATGAATGTGCCTGCGGTAAGTACAAACGCATCCGCTATCGTGGTATTGTTTGCGACCGTTGTGGAGTGGAGGTTACTGAGAAAAAAGTTCGCCGGGACAGGGTAGGGCATATCAATTTGGTTGTACCCGTGGCCCATATCTGGTATTTTCGTTCCCTACCGAATAAGATAGGATATCTGCTAGGACTTCCATCAAAGAAGTTGGATATGATTATCTATTACGAAAGGTATGTAGTAATACAACCTGGTATTGCGAAAGGACCTGAAGGAGAGGAAATCAAAAAAATGGATTTCTTGACCGAGGAAGAATACTTGAATATTGTGGATGAGCTTCCACAGGAAAATCAGTATTTGGAGGATTCCGACCCTAATAAGTTTATTGCAAAAATGGGAGCGGAGTGCTTGATCGATCTTTTGGCGCGTATAGATTTAAAGGAGTTGTCCTATGAGCTTCGCCATAAGGCCAATACCGAGACCTCTAAACAACGTAAAACAGAGGCATTGAAAAGACTTCAGGTGGTTGAGGCCTTACGGGAATCCCAGGATAATAGGGAAAATAAGCCGGAATGGATGATAATGAAAGTGATTCCTGTAATTCCGCCGGAATTACGTCCATTGGTTCCATTGGATGGAGGTCGTTTTGCCACTTCGGATTTGAACGATCTCTATAGAAGGGTAATTATACGAAATAACCGTTTGAAGCGATTGGTAGAAATCAAGGCCCCGGAGGTGATTCTGAGAAATGAGAAGCGTATGCTTCAGGAAGCCGTTGATTCACTCTTTGATAATACAAGAAAGGCTTCCGCCGTTAAAACGGAATCCAATAGACCATTGAAGTCGCTATCGGATTCCCTTAAAGGGAAACAAGGTCGTTTCCGTCAAAACCTTTTGGGAAAACGGGTGGATTACTCCGCACGTTCGGTAATTGTAGTTGGACCTGAAATGAAATTGTATGAATGTGGTCTTCCAAAAGATATGGCGGCCGAATTGTACAAACCGTTTGTCATTCGTAAATTGATAGAAAGGGGAATTGTTAAGACCGTTAAGTCTGCTAAAAAGATTATTGATAAAAAAGAACCCGTGGTTTGGGATATCCTTGAAAACGTATTGAAAGGACATCCTGTGCTATTGAACAGGGCCCCTACCTTGCACCGTTTGGGTATTCAGGCATTTCAACCAAAACTGATCGAGGGCAAGGCAATTCGTCTTCACCCTTTGGTATGTACTGCCTTTAATGCGGATTTTGATGGGGACCAAATGGCGGTTCACTTGCCACTGGGCCCAGAGGCCATATTGGAAGCTCAGCTATTAATGTTGGCTTCACACAATATTTTGAACCCCGCTAACGGTTCACCGATTACCGTACCTTCCCAGGATATGGTATTGGGTCTGTATTATATGACCAAGGAGAGAAAGTCTACACCAGAAGTTCCCGTAAAAGGCGAAGGACTCACTTTTTACTCGGATGAAGAGGTTGAAATCGCTTTTAATGAAGGCATGGTAGACCTTAACGCGGGTATAAAGGTGAGGACCAAAGATTTTAATGAAGAAGGGGAATTGGTCAACCAAATAGTGGAAACTACCGTGGGTAGGGTACTTTTTAATATGGAAGTACCTGAGCAGGCCGGATATGTAAATAGCGTTTTGAACAAAAAGGCCCTAAGGGACATCATTGGAAAGATTCTTGCGGTAACCGATGTTCCTACAACGGCTGAATTCCTGGACAAGATTAAGACTATGGGATATGAGTTTGCCTTTAAAGGTGGACTTTCCTTTAGTTTGGGAGATATTATTATCCCACAAGAAAAACATGGAATGATAGACGATGCCAATGGTCAGGTAGACGCTATTATGGCCAATTATAATATGGGGCTTATCACCAATAACGAACGTTATAACCAGGTAATTGATGTTTGGACATCCACTAATGCCATGCTGACCGAATTGGCTATGAAACGTATCCGTGAGGATCAGCAAGGATTTAATTCGGTGTATATGATGCTCGATTCCGGTGCTAGGGGTTCAAAAGAACAGATACGCCAGCTTACCGGAATGCGTGGATTAATGGCAAAACCGAAGAAGTCGACAGCCGGAGGTGGTGAGATTATTGAGAATCCCATTCTTTCCAACTTTAAGGAAGGTCTTTCCATCTTGGAGTATTTTATTTCCACTCACGGTGCCCGTAAAGGTTTGGCGGATACAGCCTTAAAAACTGCAGATGCTGGATATTTGACAAGACGTTTAGTGGACGTTTCCCAAGATGTGATTATTAATATCGAGGATTGCGAAACGCTTCGTGGTGTTGAAGTAGAAGCTTTGAAAAAGAACGAGGAAGTTGTAGAATCCTTAGGTGAACGTATTCTAGGAAGAGTATCCTTACATGACGTTTATAACCCTTTGACGGAAGAGTTGTTATTGGAGGCAGGTCAGGAGATTATGGAATCCGATATTAAGAAAATTGAGGAATCCCCTGTTGAAAAAGTAGAAGTGCGTTCCGCCTTAACTTGTGAGGCCCCTCAAGGAATCTGTGCCAAATGTTACGGAAGAAATCTTTCTACAAATAAAATGGTACAACGTGGAGAGGCTGTTGGTGTAGTGGCCGCCCAGTCCATCGGTGAACCGGGGACACAGCTTACTTTGCGTACTTTCCACGTGGGAGGTATTGCCGGAAACATATCCGAGGACAATAAATTAATGGCGAAGTTTGATGGTACTGCGGAAATTGAGGACCTAAGGACTGTCAAAGGTCAGGATAGTGACGGTAATGCCGCTGAAATTGTGATTTCAAGGACTTCTGAAATAAAGATAGTCGACACCAAGACAGGAATAACCTTGAGTAATAATAACATTCCTTATGGCTCCCAACTATTCATAAAAAATGGGGCAAATATCAAAAAAGGAGATGTAGTTTGCCAGTGGGATCCCTATAACGGTGTCATTGTCTCGGAATTTCCTGGAAAAATTGCCTATGAGAATATTGAACAGGGTGTTACCTATCAGGTCGAAATCGATGAACAAACCGGTTTCCAAGAGAAGGTTATTTCCGAATCCAGAAACAAAAAATTGATTCCCACTTTATTGATCAAGAACGATAAGGATGAGATTTTACGTTCGTACAACCTACCTGTCGGTTCCCATATTATGGTAGATGATGGGGATAAGATTCAAGAGGGTAAGATTTTGGTTAAGATTCCACGTAAGTCGGCCAAAGCCGGGGATATTACAGGTGGACTTCCAAGGGTGACCGAATTATTTGAAGCAAGAAATCCTTCTAATCCGGCAGTAGTATCCGAGATTGATGGTGTGGTTTCCTTTGGCAAGATCAAAAGAGGTAATCGGGAAATTATCATTGAATCTAAATTGGGCGAGATCAAGAAATACTTGGTGAAGTTGTCCAATCAGATTTTGGTTCAGGAGAACGATTATGTCCGTGCGGGTATGCCGCTGTCCGATGGGTCTATTACACCAGAGGATATTTTAGCTATAAAAGGGCCTTCCGCGGTACAACAATACTTGGTAAATGAAGTTCAAGAGGTTTACCGCCTACAAGGTGTAAAGATCAACGACAAGCACTTTGAAGTAGTGGTACGGCAGATGATGCGAAAAGTTCGGATCGAAGATCCGGGAGATACCATCTTCCTGGAGAACCAGTTGGTTCACAAGTCTGACTTTATTAAAGAGAACGATGAGATTTTCGGCAAAAAAGTGATCATAGATGCAGGAGAGTCCGAAAACCTAAAAGCTGGACAGATAATTACCGCTCGTGAAATGAGGGATGAAAATAGCATTCTGAGGCGTGCGGACAAGACCTTGGTAGAAGCGCGAGATGCAGTTGCGGCTACCGCAACACCGATTCTTCAAGGAATTACACGTGCGTCCTTGCAAACCAAGTCTTTCATTTCTGCGGCTTCCTTTCAGGAAACTACAAAAGTGTTGAACGAAGCCGCGGTAAGCGGAAAGGTAGATACTTTGGAAGGATTGAAGGAAAACGTAATTGTCGGACATAAGATTCCGGCTGGTACGGGAATGCGGGACTATGAAAACATTATCGTAGGTTCCAAAGAGGAATACGATGAAATTATGGCACGCAAAGAAGCTTTAAAATTCTAAAATCAAAAACCCTCGGTAAATTTTATCGAGGGTTTATTTTTTGTAGCTATGGACGAAAAAGAGCAAAAGCAAAAACAGATCAATATAGAATTGGATGAAAAAATGGCCGAAGGAACCTACTCAAACTTGGCCATTATCAATCATTCGATCTCTGAATTCGTGGTCGATTTCATAAGTATGATGCCAGGGGCACCCAAGGCAAAAGTTAAAAGTAGGATTATACTGACTCCACAGCATGCAAAAAAATTCCTCAAAGCCTTGAATGACAATGTAAACCGTTTTGAAAAAGCACATGGGACTATAAAGGACTATGAACAGCCTCCAATTCCCATCAATTTTGGGCCTACGGGCGAGGCATAGATGTTTTGTTTCAATCAAACTCTGAAGTAAAATGTAATTTTACGGAAGGGTACTTCTGTTGTGTCATCTGCAGGGAAAATTGGGAATCCGCTAAGAATACCAACTGGCCCTTTTTATCCTTCGCTAAAAATTTTTGTTTTACCCTACTGAACTCCTTGAACTCTTCGCTTTTTGAATTTTCAGGGTCGATCCAACAAGCCTTGTGCACCGGAAAGTTTTCGTAAGTGCACTTGGCCCCATATTCATGTTCCAGACGATACTGAATGACCTCAAATTGAAGTGCTCCAACGGTACCGATTACCTTACGATTGTTGATTTCAAGTGTGAACAACTGCGCTACCCCTTCATCCATCAACTGATCGATACCCTTATTTAATTGCTTGGCTTTCATGGGATCTGCATTGTTTATGTACCGGAAATGCTCCGGTGAAAAACTTGGAATTCCTTTATAGTGTAAATTTTCACCTTCGGTTAAGGTATCACCTATTTTGAAATTTCCTGTATCATGTAAGCCAACAATATCACCGGGATACGAAATATCCACTATTTCCTTTTTCTCTGCGAAAAAGGCATTTGGACTAGAGAATTTTAGCTTTTTGCCATTGCGGACATGCAAATAAGGCCTATTGCGTTCAAATGTGCCCGAAACAATTTTTATGAAGGCCAAGCGATCCCGGTGCTTTGGATCCATATTGGCATGGATTTTAAATACGAATCCGGTCATATCCGGTTCAAGAGCTTCCACTAAACGTTCTTCAGCCATTTTGGCCCTTGGAGGAGGTGCAATTTCTATAAAACAATCCAATAGCTCCCGTACTCCAAAATTATTTAAAGCAGACCCAAAAAATACGGGTTGCTGCTTGCCTTCCAAGTACTTTTCCTTGTCAAAGTCAGGATAAACACCCTCTACGAGTTCCAGATTATCCCGTAAGGTTTTGGCTGCTGCACTTCCTATAATAGTCTCCAGTTCGGGATTTGTGATATCATTGAAGGCTATAGTATCCTCAATATTCTTCTTATTGTCGCCACTAAAGAGATTAATGTTCTTTTCATAAATATTATAAATACCCTTGAAATCATAACCCATGCCTATGGGAAAACTAAGTGGGGTTATGGATAAACCCAATTTTAGTTCAAGTTCATCCAAAAGGTCGAAGGCGTCTTTCCCCTCCCTGTCCAATTTGTTGATAAAGACAATAATTGGAATATTACGCATTCTACATACTTCCACTAATTTTTTGGTCTGTTCCTCCACACCTTTTGCCACATCTATTACTACAATTACACTGTCCACAGCAGTAAGTGTCCTAAAAGTATCCTCGGCAAAGTCCTTGTGGCCTGGCGTATCCAAAATGTTTATCTTCTTGTCCTTGTACAAAAATGCCAATACCGATGTAGCCACAGAAATTCCACGTTGCCGTTCAATCTCCATGAAATCGCTAGTGGCGGATTTCTTTATCTTGTTACTCTTTACGGCACCTGCTTCTTGGATGGCACCACCGAAAAGCAAAAGCTTTTCCGTTAAGGTGGTTTTTCCGGCATCCGGATGTGATATTATCCCAAAAGTCCGTCGCTTTTGGATTTGGGTCTTAAAACTCATTTGAAAAATTTCGGCAAAAGTAAGTTAAAATTATAGGTTATTCGTCATTCCATCTTTTTATGGAATAGGTAATTTTAGGGAATCCAGCCATTAAACGGTTCAAATAAAAATCCAATTCCAAATGCATTTTCTATCGATTAAATACTTTATTAATCGATTTTGATGAGAAAAGTAATCTTTTGTTTAAGATTCAACGTATTTAGATAATAATTAAAAAAATCGGTTTTTTGCGTTTTACCGAATAAACATGTTATTAAAAGATATTATGGGTTGAATGCTTCCCAAAGAATTTGTTGAACGAATTTTTAGATATATCTTGCATAGATATTTCATTTAAAAACGGCCCCGAACATCTTACGTTTTTAACTCCTACAGCCATGGTGATTAGTTTTCTAATTTAAACTAACATTTATGGAAAATATTACGTTCTTAAAAAAGGGAAACGGTTTTACTTTTGCTCTTGTTTTGGCCATTATCCTTTTTTTGATGCCACCAACGTCGTCCTTTGCCAAGTCCAATTCAAATATTAAGGTTTTAACCACCTATTTTGATAGAGATAAGGAAGGCAACAATGAAACAAGCTTTAAAGATCGTGAAGGGAATTTTGCTACAGATTATACATCTGTAGATTCTAATAAATATGAAATTTCGAATACTTCAGGATGTTCCAATCCTGAATTCAAGGGAGTTTCCCCCTCCGAGTTTGGACTTTCGGGAGGCATCTTCGATGGGAGCCTTTCTGCCACGGACGTTGATGTCAGTTCCAAATGGGGTCTTCCGATGGGGAGTATTCTTGTGAGTTTTACGGGCGGAAGTACAAATTCCACTGGTACAACCTTTTCCGTAAGGGATGGGTTCCCAATTACTTTTACATTTTCTGGTACTATTCCTGTTAAGGTTACGGCGAGTCATTCACCTATTATTCCCGGTAGAAAAAGAGATGGTATTATAGCCTTGGACGGCACTCAGTATATACAAACGGTAACTTTACCGGCAGGCATGGTTGAAGGAAATGTAGGAGATGATTTTTTTGTGAATAATGTTACGGTAGGCAATGAGGCACCCGAAAGGATTACTTGGGTTTCACAATCTACGGTTACCGCTATTGAATTTTATACTACCTCTGAAAGTATTCAAAATGGTGTTTGGTTGAACCTGCAACCTGTGGCTTGCCCCGACACTGATGGCGACGGGGTACCTGACAGCGTCGACCTTGACGACGATAACGACGGCATCCTTGACACGACCGAGGATCCCGACCTTGACGGCGACGGCGACCCGCTGACCGACCCGCTCGACAGCGACTCGGACGGTTACCCCGACCACTTGGACATCGACTCGGACGACGACGGCATCCCCGATAACGTGGAGGCGCAGACCACCGACGGCTATATCGCCCCCAACGACGACGACGCGGCGACCTATGCCTCGAACGACGGTGTCAACTCGGCCTATCCCGATGGGCTTACACCGGTGAACACCGACGGCACCGACGAGCCGGACTATCTTGACATGGACACGGACAACGACCTTGTGCCGGACAACAACGAGGGTAACGACTTCGACTTCGACGGGGTGCCGGACCAGGCTTATACGGGCACCGACACTGACGGCGACGGCCTTGACGACGGCTACGAGGGTAGCGACGTCAATGACGGCTTCGACGTGAACGACGAGATCGACGACCCGGCGAACGACCTGCCGGACACGGACGGCACGGAGGACGTGAACTATAGGGACCTTGACGACGACGGCGACGGTATAGATACGCCGGACGAGGACGCCGACAACGACGGGGATCCCACCGACGACGACACGGACAACGACGGCACCCCGGACTATCTTGATCCGGACGGCGGTCCCGACACTGATGGCGACGGGGTACCTGACAGCGTCGACCTTGACGACGATAACGACGGCATCCTTGACACGACCGAGGATCCCGACCTTGACGGCGACGGCGACCCGCTGACCGACCCGCTCGACAGCGACTCGGACGGTTACCCCGACCACTTGGACATCGACTCGGACGACGACGGCATCCCCGATAACGTGGAGGCGCAGACCACCGACGGCTATATCGCCCCCAACGACGACGACGCGGCGACCTATGCCTCGAACGACGGTGTCAACTCGGCCTATCCCGATGGGCTTACACCGGTGAACACCGACGGCACCGACGAGCCGGACTATCTTGACATGGACACGGACAACGACCTTGTGCCGGACAACAACGAGGGTAACGACTTCGACTTCGACGGGGTGCCGGACCAGGCTTATACGGGCACCGACACTGACGGCGACGGCCTTGACGACGGCTACGAGGGTAGCGACGTCAATGACGGCTTCGACGTGAACGACGAGATCGACGACCCGGCGAACGACCTGCCGGACACGGACGGCACGGAGGACGTGAACTATAGGGACCTTGACGACGACGGCGACGGTATAGATACGCCGGACGAGGACGCCGACAACGACGGGGATCCCACCGACGACGACACGGACAACGACGGCACCCCGGACTATCTTGATCCGGATAATAAGGTGGAGGTGAATCAATTGGTTACTCCCAATGAGGATGGAGACAATGACTTTCTTTTTATACGTGGACTTGAGTTAGTGGATAATAACTCATTACAGATTTTTAATAGATGGGGAGTAAAGGTATATGAAGGAACCAACTATAATAATCAAAATAACGTATTTGATGGAAGGTCTAAAGGAAGGTCTACACTAAGCGTAAATGACTATCTTCCGGCCGGGGTATATTTTTATATATTTGAATACCAATTGACAGGGTCTCAAAGCCATACTGTCGAAGATGGTTACATATACATTAGCAAATGATATTGAGACTGAATATGACTAAACTTAAGAGTTTACTGGCAAGTGGTTTTTTTGTCTTCATTTTTGTACATGAGGTGGTTGGACAACAAGATGCACAATATACGCAGTACATGTACAATACGATGACCGTGAATCCTGGATATGCCGGGTCAAGAGGTCAACTCAGTTTAGCCGCCTTATACAGGTCCCAATGGGTAGGTTTGGATGGGGCGCCCGAAACGTTTACTTTGAATCTTCATTCCCCAATTAGAAACAGCAAGTTGGGTTATGGTATCTCTGTGGTGAATGATAACATTGGTGATGGCGTTGTTTCCGAAACCTATTTGGATGCCATGATATCTTACACCATAGATGTGGCCCTGGATGCAAAACTTTCCTTTGGTTTAAAAGTAGGGGGGAATTTACTTAGTCTGGACTTTAATGGTTTAAATAATTTTGATGATGAACCAATAGCTGGAGACAATATTGACAACAGGTTCTCGCCAAATTTTGGCTTGGGGGTATATTACCATACAAATAGGTTTTATGCTGGCCTATCAGCGCCGAATATATTGGAGACTGATTACTTTGATAACTCTCAAAGAGATGCCAATTCCGTACAGTTTCTTTCTCAAGAGAGAATCAATTTTTATTTAATAACCGGATATGTATTCGATTTAAATAGCAATCTTAAGTTTAAACCGGCATTGTTGACTAAAGTCGTCGGAGGTGCCCCTTTACAATTGGATCTATCGGCTAGCTTTCTGTTCAATGAAAAATTTTCTTTTGGAGCCGCTTATCGTTGGGATGCTGCCATTAGCGGTTTACTTGGCTTTCAGATAACCGATCAGTTGATGTTGGGGCTGGCATATGATAGGGAAACTACGGATTTGGGAGGCACTCAATTTAACGATGGATCTTTTGAAGTATTTTTGAGGGTCGAATTGGTAAAGTCCTTCCAAAGATTGGTGTCACCTCGTTTCTTTTAAAACCGGACAAATGGTAAAAAAAATACTATCACTACTTTTTATTACGGTTCTTTCTTTGGGAATTAAGAGTATTGCCCAGGAAAGATTGGTTACCAAGGCGAATGCAAAATATCAGGATTATTCCTTTAGCCCGGCAATTGACATTTACAAAAGGGTTTTGGAAAAGGGCTATGTCTCGGCAGATTTGCTAAAAAAGTTAGGGAATTCCTATTATTTCAATGCGGACTATGATGGTGCGGCCAAAACGTATGAAAGACTAGTAAATGAGTACCCATCCGAAGTTGGCCCTGAATATTATTTCAGATATGCCCAAACCCTAAAAACTCTTGGGGATTACGATGGCGCCGATACAATTATGGTGAAGTTCACTGAAGTTACCACTAACGATTTAAGGGCTGCTGTATATAGCGAGGAGAAAAATTATCTGGAAGAGATCAAGGAAAACTCGGGGCGGTATAATATTGCTCAGTTTCAGTATAACTCACCGTATTCGGATTTTGCACCATCCTTTTACAAAGATGGACTCATCTTTTCTTCGGATCGTGACACGGGGAATTTTGCAAGATATAGGCACACTTGGAATGCAAAGGATTTTTTGGATCTATACAAGGTAAATGCCGACAGTATTTCGACTAATTTGGTAACAAAGCTGAGTGATAATGTAAATACAAGATTGCACGAATCCACTTCCGTTACTACTAAGGACGGAAATATCCTGTATTTTACAAGAAACAACTTTGTTGAAGGTAAATACAAAAAGGACGAAAAAGGAGTAATACGACTCAAGATTTTTAAAGCAGAACTTGTCGACGGGGTTTGGACCAATATTGAAGAACTTCCTTTTAATAGTGATGCCTATTCTGTCGCCAATCCAGCCTTGAGTCCCGATGAAAAGACCCTATATTTTGCTTCCGACATGCCAGGTTCGTTAGGGGAATCCGATCTTTTTAAAACTACCCTAAACGAGGATGGCACCTATGGTACTCCAGTGAATTTAGGAACTGTTATAAACACGGAAGCAAGAGAAACGTTTCCTTTTATTACAAGTGAGGAAGTGCTATACTTTTCATCGGATGGTCATCCTGGACTTGGAGGCTTGGATGTATTCGCCACAAAAATTGCCAAGAATAGATTAACCGGTTCAGTAGTAAATGTAGGGGAACCCGTGAATAGTCAAAAAGACGATTTTACCTTTATCTTCAATGAAGAGACCAAAGAAGGCTATTTTGCTTCAAATAGATTGGAAGGACAAGGAGCTGACGATATCTATAGTTTTTTGGAGACCATTCCATTGATTTTGGATTGCAATCAACAAGTTACAGGAACGGTTAGGGACAAAATATCGAATGAGGTTCTTGTTGGCGCTACTATAAAGGTCATCAATGAGAACAATGAAGAAATTCTAACTGCAATTACCGATTCCGAAGGAAAATATTCTATTATGGTCGATTGTAACCAGGGTAATTTTGTTAGGGCTTCAATGGAAGGTTACGTGCCTTCCGAGGAGTATTTGGGCAAATCTGATGGGAAACCAAGAATAATGGACTTTTATTTGGAAAGAGATAAGATTACTGCCGGATTCGGGGATGATTTGGCCAAATTACTGCAGCTAAGCACCATTTATTTTGATTTTGACAAATACAATATCCGGAAGGATTCGGAAGTAGAAGTGGAAAAGGTGATAGCGGCAATGGAGAAATATCCAAGTCTTAGGATTAAGGTAAACTCGCATACTGACAGTAGAGGGAAGGACTCCTATAACCTTTGGTTATCACAAAAGAGAGCTGAGTCCACAGTGAATTATATGATTTCCAAAGGAATTGCTTCAGATCGTTTAGAAGGTGAAGGCTTTGGAGAGACCAAATTGGTAAATCAATGTGAAAATGGAGTAAGATGTTCCAATACGGAACATGAATTAAACCGAAGATCGGAATTCATAATTCTAGAATAATAGATTTCTAATATCAAAGTCTTAGTAGGCGCATCCTTTTTGGTTGCGCCTTTTTTTGAGAAGTCCAGCTCATTTTTTGTATGGAGTAGGGCACCTTCCCAGCCAACAAACCTCGGTATTTTCAAGTCACACCTATATATTTGGCAACTTCACAACATTTGTTTTTCTCGTGACAAGCTTCATGTAATTTTGTAATGATATAGCCCCCCTTAATGCCTTTGATGCTCATTGGCAAGTTAGACGTTAACATGTTCCAAATCAATAAATATTATATAAATACGTCACTGAAATATTGTGTAAATATTTTGGTCCTTCTATGTATGTGGTCCACTACCGGATTGTTTTCCCAAACTACTATTTGGAGCGAAGATTTTGAGAGTTACAGCAATGGGGCCACCACAGGCGCCGGAACAGGAACAAGCACAGCCAGTTGGTCTACGAACGATGGGGATGTAGATATTAGGACGGTCAGCGGTAATAAATTACTCCGTGGTCAAAACACGGATAATACAACGGCCAGGTGGGTTACAAACCCTATCGATATTTCTGGCTTCAATGATGTTCAATTTAGTTTTGATGCGACCTCGGGAGGAAGCTTGGATTTTGGTCAAGATTTTTTTATTGTGGAATACAGAATTAATGGAGGATCATATGTGGAAATCGAAAATGCTTCTGGAGATACATCGCCATCGGACCCGATTCAATCGTCCTACAGCGTTACAGGCCTCGTTGGTACTACCATAGATTTTAGAATTACATTTTATAATACGGGAGGTACTGAAAACTATACTATTGACAATTTTTTGGTGGAAGGAACTACGGATATTGCGCCGACACTAACAGCTACTGGGAATCAGACCTCATGTGAAGGGGCTTCCCAGATGATAGTTGAAAGCATCAGCATAACAGACCCAGATGATACTTCAACAACCGCAGTGTATATACAAATTTCTTCAGGTTATGTGAACGGAGAGGATTTGTTGACACTAACAGGTACACACGCCAATATAACTGGGACGTGGGATGCGGTACAAGGAGAATTGACTCTTACAGGGCCTGCTACCTATGGCGAATTTGAAACTGCTATTTCAGCGGTAGAATATTCCAGCTCAGGAACCCCAACGGGAGTCCGTCAATTTTCGATTACAGTGGGGGAGGCAAATTTTTTGCCAAGCACCGCACATTATTATGAATACGTTCCCGACTTGGGAATTACCTGGACGGATGCTAATACCGCCGCAAGTGCTAGAACATACTTTGGTCTACAAGGTTATTTGGCTACATTAACATCGCAGGAGGAAGCGGACTTTTCTGGTTCCCAGGCCGTAGGGGTAGGATGGATAGGAGGAAGCGATGCCGCCACGGAAGGGGTTTGGCAGTGGGTGACGGGACCTGAGGCAGGTACCGTATTCTGGAACGGAACGGCAGGTGGAAGTACTCCTAACTTTGCATTTTGGAATACTGGCGAGCCCAATCAATCGGGAAATGAAGACTATGCCCATATTACCCATCCGAATGTAAATCCCAATGGATCCTGGAACGATTTATCCAATACTGGCGCAGCCTCTGGAAATTACCAACCACAGGGCTATGTAGTAGAATATGGAGGAACACCTGGAGATCCCGTACTTAGTATAACGGCAACAACAACTATCAATATCGAACCCATACCAACAATAACAAGTACTACCCCGGGATCTCGATGCGGTAGCGGTACAGTCGATTTGGCAGCAACCGCGTCTGGGGGAATTATCAATTGGTATACAGCGGCAACCGGAGGCAGTTCAATAGGTACTGGGACTAGTTTTGTAACACCAAGTATCTCGAGCACCACCACGTATTACGTAGATGCTACAAGTAATGGATGTACCACAGCCACTAGGACGGCAGTTACTGCCACTATAAATACTGGGCCATCCATAACCACTCAACCTGTGGATAGCACAATTTGTCCCGGATGTAGTACTACCTTTACCGTTACTGCTTCGAATACAGATACGTACCAGTGGCAGTTTTTTAATGGTTCCATTTGGGTAGATTTGACCGATACGGGTATCTACAGTGGTACGACAACAGATACGCTTACTGTTAGCAATGCCACACCCACGGACAATGGAAATCAATACAGGGTACAGATATCCAATTCAGCACTTCCCTGCGCTCCGGTAGCTTCGGCCATAGCAGTGTTGACTGTGAACGCCTCTACGTTAATTACGAATAGAAGAATAACCTATCGAGTTGATAAAAACTAAATAGATTGGTAAGTTTTACTTTCTTTCGAATTGTTCTTTTTGGTAGTATACTTTTTTGTTGTCCACTATTCGGGCAAAATATAGCTCCAATAGCGACGGATGATGTATACACAGGATACTTGAATAGAACCATAACAGCTGATGTATCAAATGGTGTCCTTGCAAATGATACCGATCCAGATGGTGGTAGCTTGTCTATTAATCCCATACCTGTAGTTTCACCTACTACGGGTATATTGACTTTGGGAAATGATGGTAGTTTTACATTCGTTCCCCAGGCCGGTTTTGTCGGGAATGTAACTTTTGATTATGAAGTTTGTGACGATGGTACGGCAAGCCAATTGGTTTCCCAGTTCGATTTTGATACCTCTGCGTTGACCACGGCAACCGTTGGTCCAAATGCGACGACCATTAATTCCAATGCTGTTCAGACTGCATGTGGTGTACGCATAGGATCAGGGGCTGGTGGAAGCGCAGGCCTGGATATTACCATTCCCAATACGGGAAGTATTTTCAACTTCTCCAGTTTTAGAATAGAATTGGACTATCAGGATAATGAAAGTACCGCGGATATCATCACAGGAGGAAATTTCAGGATTTATCACATCACGGGAAATGAAATAGGTGTTGCGATTACGGTAATAGATGGGAATACTGGACTTAGTACCTTGTATACCAGAACTCTAGGAAGCTTTCTTGGCGGAAATAACACCTACATTGTGGAGTATGATGAGCTCACAGGCGATATCACATATACAGCAAATGGAACCACAACAACCATCGGTAATGTAGCACCAGATTACTCCCCCCTGGATACTAGTTTGGCAACGGCACCGATCGTGGGTAGATTCATGGATAATTCTGGGGGGTCAGATCCCTCTCTTTGTAAAATAGCCATAACGGACACCAGTAAATTATGTGATACCGGTACAGTAAACATCAATTTTACAGCCTCGTTAATTACCAACAAACGTATTACGTACAGGGTAAACCCAGACTAAAGTTTTCTTTTGGGAAATGTTGGTTTTTTAAGTTTTTTCTCACAGAATAGCGTTCCGAAACCGCCACTATAATTGACTTTATCGACCAATGAATTTCTCGATAAAAAGGAAAATTTATCGATTAAGACTTCAGCTTTTTGAACCTATGCATTGCAATTTAACACTTACACAACATTTATTTTCCTAGGGTATCCGTTGGGTTAATTTTGTAAAGTGTAATAAAACCATTGTGTTCCCAGGAACTAAATAGCAATGGTTTATCACACCCCAAATATGAATAGCTTGACCAAATTTATCAAGAAGTTTCGCCAAGGAGAAACCACAATGGCCCTCTGGGTAAAAACCGACCCAACCAACCCATTTCATTTTCTTGCCAGCAAGACTTTTGTACTTAACCGATTATAGCGGTACAAAAGGTTTATTCTATTTAAATCATGGGGCAATATGTACAAAAGATTAATCCGTCAATTGAACAAGGCTTTAGAAAGGCCTTTGGAAGCATAACAAAAAATATTTTAAGTAAAGATATAACCATGGATAAGAGAATCTTACTACTCATTTTTCTGATATCCGGATTTGCATATTCGCAAACCACGGTTACACTACAAGATCAGTGTAATTGCGAGGTTTTAAGTGGTACCGCCGTAACAAGCCCGGGATCAACATCCCCAGGCGGAGCGGATACCGGGGATATCTATGTAAATACAAATACAGGTACCATCTATTTCTGGGATGGGGATTCATGGGAATTGACGTCTACCGATAGTCAACAAATTCTGGATTTCAGCTTCAATCCGGCAACCCGTGAACTTACCTTGGAATTGGAGAACGGCGGTGCTCCCATTACGGTTACTTTACCTTCTGATGCATTGACTGCTCTTACCCTTAACGGCAACAACCTTGAATATTTGGACGAGGACAACAATACGAACGTGATCCCTTTGAACGTTGGCAGTTTGGCCCTTGGGGCGGACGGCAACAGCCTGGACTATACGGACGAGGCGGGCGGTCTGACCAACATCCCGCTCAACGTCGGCAGCCTGGCCTTCAATCCCGCTACCCGGGAGCTGACCTATACCGATGAGGAGGGCACCCCTACGGTGATCACCTTGCCCTCGGACTTTTTGACGAGCCTTACCCTTAACGGCAACAACCTTGAATATTTGGACGAGGACAACAATACGAACGTGATCCCTTTGAACGTTGGCAGTTTGGCCCTTGGGGCGGACGGCAACAGCCTGGACTATACGGACGAGGCGGGCGGTCTGACCAACATCCCGCTCAACGTCGGCAGCCTGGCCTTCAATCCCGCTACCCGGGAGCTGACCTATACCGATGAGGAGGGCACCCCTACGGTGATCACCCTTCCCTCGGACTTTTTGACCTCTCTGACATTGAACGGCAACAGCCTCGAGTATTTGGACGAGGACAACAATACGAACGTGATCCCGCTGAACGTGGGCAACTTGGCACTGGGGGCGGACGGCAACTCGCTGGACTATACGGACGAGGCGGGCGCACTGACCAACATCCCGCTCAACGTCGGGAGCCTGGCCTTCAACCCTGCGACCCGTGAGCTGACCTACACGGACGAGGAGGGCACCCCGACGGTGATCACCCTGCCGGCGGAGACTATCACGACACTTTCAACCTTAGATGGTATAACTTATACCTATACCTCTGAAGATACCACCACTACTTCCTTTGATGGTACGGATGATCAGAATGCAACCCAGGTACCGCTTAGCCCAAATATTGATGTAGATGGCGATCTTACGGATGAAACTAATGTTCAAGAGGCTTTACAGGATTTGGCCAATAATAGTAGCGATAATCAAAACCTGACAGGAGCTACGCTTGATGGAAGTAATGAGCTACAAATAGATATTGAACGAGGCAGCTCAACTGCCGTGGATCTTTCCTCTTTGAGTGAAACCGTAGTTGCCGGAACCGGGGCCATTTCGGTCAACGACGATGGCAATGGGAATTATACGATAAATTCCACAGATTCCGATGAGGACTTGACCAATGAACTTACTTTGATCGGTTCCGGCGCACCAGCAGTGACACCGAGTAATGCTGGGGTGACCTATGTAGATGATGTGGCGGGTCAATTGTACATTTGGGACGGGGCCACATGGAATGCGGTGGGTGGAAACGCTACTCCCGATTTGGACGGTAATCCTACTAATGAAATACAAGATTTGAGTTACAACCCTGTTACCCAAATTCTTAATATTACAAATAACCCAGCGGCTACGAATATCGATTTATCGGGATTGGTTGACACCGATAACCAGGAGGTGGACAATTTCAGCTTCAACGCCGCTACGGGCGAGCTTACCCTTGAGGTACAGGACGACGGACAGGCGGCCCATGTGGCCGACCTATCGGCACTGGACACGGACAACCAGACCATCGACGGGCTGACGTTCAACGCGGTCACCAACGAACTTGCGATCTCCCTTGAGGACGACGCGGAGCTTCCGGTGACGGTCGATATTTCCGGTGTTGACACGGACAACCAGGAAGTGGACAATTTCAGTTTCAACGCCGCCACGGGCGAACTTACCCTTGAGGTACAGGACGACGGGCAGGCCGCCCATGTGGCCGACCTATCGGCACTGGACACGGACAACCAGACCATCGACGGGCTTACGTTCAACGCGGTCACCAACGAACTTGCGATCTCCCTCGAGGACGATGCCGAGCTTCCTGTAACGGTTGATATTTCCGGTGTTGACACGGATAACCAGGAGGTGGACAATTTCAGCTTCAACGCCGCTACGGGCGAGCTTACCCTGGAGGTACAGGACGACGGGCAGGCAGCCCATGTGGCCGACCTATCGGCACTCGACACGGACAACCAGACCATCGACGGGCTGACGTTCAACGGTGCTACCAACGAACTTTCGATCTCCCTTGAGGACGATGCCGAGCTTCCTGTAACGGTCGATATTTCCGGTGTTGACACGGACAACCAGGAGGTCGACAATTTCAGCTTCAACGCCGCTACGGGCGAACTGACCCTTGAGGTACAGGACGACGGACAGGCCGCACACGTGGCCGACCTATCGGCACTGGACACGGACAACCAGACCATCGACGGGCTTACGTTCAACGCGGTCACCAACGAACTTGCGATCTCCCTCGAGGACGATGCCGAGCTTCCTGTAACGGTCGATATTTCCGGTGTTGACACGGACAACCAGGAGGTGGACAATTTCAGCTTCAACGCCGCTACGGGCGAACTTACCCTTGAGGTACAGGACGACGGGCAGGCCGCCCATGTGGCCGACCTATCGGCACTGGACACGGACAACCAGACCATCGACGGGCTGACGTTCAACGGTGCTACCAACGAACTTGCGATCTCCCTTGAGGACGACGCGGAGCTTCCGGTCACGGTCGATATTTCCGGTGTTGACACGGACAACCAGGAGGTGGACAACTTCAGCTTCAACGCCGCTACGGGCGAGCTTACCCTTGAGGTACAGGACGACGGGCAGGCCGCCCATGTGGCGAACCTATCCGCATTGGACACGGACAACCAGGAAGTGGACACTTTCAGCTTCAACGCCGCTACGGGCGAACTTACCCTGGAGGTACAGGACGACGGACAGGCCGCACACGTGGCCGACCTATCGGCACTCGACACGGACAACCAGACGATAGATGTATTATCGATGACGGATGGGGAATTGAACATTTCCTTGGAGGATGACGGAGCAGTAACGAACAACCTCGATTTAATTAGTATTGATGCCAACAATGATATCGGATTTGGTACTGATGGGGCCCTATATTTGAATGTCGCTTCGGTGAGTATAGCCGAGACCAATACTACCTTAGGCTTCAATGGAGCGACCAATGAACTCACCTACACCAACGAATTGGGAAATAATCCAATTTTGAATTTATCGGGCATAGACACGGACAACCAGGAAGTGGACAATTTCAGTTTCAACGCCGCCACGGGCGAACTTACCCTTGAGGTACAGGACGACGGGCAGGCCGCCCATGTGGCGAACCTATCGGCACTGGACACGGACAACCAGGAGGTGGACAACTTCAGCTTCAAC
>NZ_RBCJ01000003.1 GCF_003626755.1 Ulvibacterium marinum | reverse complement strand
TCAAAAAGGCCCGCTCCTCGTCTCCACAATATGTAAATGAACTTCCTAAAACCCCAAGGGCATGCCCCCAAAGCGGCTGCAAATATAAACCGGTTTTTTGAATTAAAAATGGTTTTTTGATTTTTTTTGCAGCTTATTTTTTCAACCCTTTAGCTGCCAATAAATTAGAATATTTTCCAGCCAAAAAAAGGATTTTGAAATTACTACATTTTGTTTGTTTATGCAAATAATCCGCCTATTCATTATACACAATTTTTAAGGACGGTAGGGGCCCATGCATAAAAGTGCAAACCTCCAAAAACATCCCCATATATTGTTAGCCTGATTATAAGATGTTATCTTTGCGGATCTATTGCCAAAAATTAGATATGATCAAGATAACGTTACCGGATGGCGGGATAAAGGAATATACCGAGGGAAGTACTCCAATGGATGTTGCCAAGAGCATTAGTGAAGGTTTGGCCCGAAATGTTATCTCGGCAAAATTTAATGAAACCACAGTTGAAACAACCACGCCATTGCACGAGGACGGCTCTTTGGTTTTATACACGTGGAACAATAAAGAAGGTAAAAAGGCCTTTTGGCATTCTACATCACATATTGTTGCGCAAGCCTTGGAAAATCTTTACCCCGGAATTAAATTGACCATTGGACCGGCCATAGATAATGGGTTCTATTATGATGTGGATTTTGGGGAACATACTATTTCCGAAAAGGATTTTCCAATGATTGAAAAAAGGGCCATGGAAATTGCACGTGGTAAGCACGATTACAAAATGCGCCCAGTATCCAAAGCCGATGCATTGGCCTTCTACAAATCACAGCATAACGAATACAAGGTAGAGCTCATAGAAAACCTGGAAGACGGCACTATAACTTTCTGTGACCATGACACTTTTACAGATCTCTGCCGTGGTGGTCATATCCCCAATACGGGCATTGTGAAGGCTATAAAGATACTAAGCGTTGCCGGAGCCTATTGGCGTGGTGATGAGAACAAGCCTCAACTAACCCGTGTATACGGGATATCTTTTCCCAAGCAAAAAGAACTTACCGAATATCTGGAGCTTTTAGAGGAAGCCAAAAAACGGGACCATAGAAAACTGGGCAGGGAGTTGGAACTGTTTATGTTTTCCAAAAAAGTAGGCCAGGGATTACCTTTATGGCTTCCCAAGGGTGCGGCACTGCGCGAACGATTAGAGGATTTCCTTAAAAAGGCACAAAAAAAAGCAGGGTACGAAATGGTGGCCACTCCTCATATAGGACAAAAGGAACTTTATGTTACCTCTGGTCATTATGCCAAATATGGCGAGGATAGTTTTCAGCCTATCCGTACCCCAAAGGAAGATGAGGAGTTTTTGTTGAAACCTATGAACTGCCCTCACCACTGTGAAATCTACAATTCCCGACCGTTCAGTTACCGTGATCTTCCTAAACGCTATGCAGAATTCGGTACCGTTTACAGATATGAACAGAGTGGTGAATTACATGGACTCACTCGAGTTCGTGGATTTACACAAGATGATGCGCATATTTTTTGTACAAATGACCAGCTGGATCAGGAGTTTAAAAATGTTATCGACTTATCCCTATATGTTCTAGGCTCTTTGGGGTTTGATGATTTCACCGCCCAAGTTTCCATACGGGATTTAGATACGCCTGAAAAATACATCGGTTCCATAGAAAATTGGGAAAAGGCGGAAAAAGCAATCATAAATGCGGCAGAGGCAAAAGGTTTAGATTTTGTGATAGAAAAGGGCGAAGCAGCTTTTTATGGTCCAAAATTGGATTTCATGATCAAGGATGCGTTAGGCCGAAGCTGGCAATTAGGTACCATCCAGGTGGACTATAATCTACCCGAACGTTTTGATCTCACCTACAAGGGAAGTGATAATGAAGAACACCGTCCCGTTATGATCCATAGAGCTCCTTTTGGAAGTATGGAACGTTTTATAGCCCTTCTACTGGAACATACTGGTGGGAACTTCCCATTATGGTTGATTCCCGAGCAGGCTATTGTACTGCCTGTTAGCGAGAAACACGAAAAATATGCGGAAAAAGTTTTAAATTCCTTGGAAAATAACGAAATTCGCGCGCTCATTGATAACAGGAACGAAACTGTAGGAAAAAAAATACGTGAAGCGGAAATGAACAAAATTCCATTTATGCTTATCGTAGGTGATAGTGAAGAAAAAGACAAAACCATCTCGGTCAGAAGACATGGCGGGGACGATTTGGGAACTATACAGATCAGTGATTTTACTCACTTGGTAACTAAAGAAATAAATAGTACCTTAAAGTCGTTTTAAAAAATTTAAAGTTTAATTAAAAAACACAAGTCATAGCAATACGAAAGAGATTTAGGCCCCAACCTAGAAGGGAGAACAAGAACCCCCACAGAATCAATGAAAAAATTTTAGCGCCAGAGATAAGACTGGTAGGTGACAACGTGGATGTTGGTATTTACCCTACTCGCAAAGCGCTGGACAAGGCCGAGGAAATGGGATTGGATTTGGTTGAAATATCACCAAAGGCTGAGCCTCCCGTTTGCAAAATAATGGAATACAAAAAATTCCTTTATGAGCAAAAGAAGCGCGAGAAGGCTATGAAAGCCAAGGCCTCCAAGGTAATTGTAAAGGAAATACGGTTCGGCCCCAATACGGACGACCACGATTATGATTTTAAAAAGAAGCATGCGGAAAAGTTTTTAAAGGACGGGGCCAAATTAAAGGCTTATGTTTTCTTTAAGGGCCGTTCCATAGTTTATAAGGACAAAGGCGAAATATTATTGTTGAAACTGGCCTCGGAACTGGAAGAAGTTGGCAAAGTTGAGCAAATGCCCAGATTGGAAGGGAAACGTATGACCATGTTCATAGCTCCTAAGACGAAAAAATAAAGAATAGTTGCCGTTTTATACGGTATTTAACGGATACTGAATCAAGCCCTTGTCGGCTTGTTCAGCATAAACAAGCGAGATTGTCTTTTTACAACCTTTCCAGTGCACTCAGAAAGGTCTAAATTCGATTATTAATTAAAAGAGTGCATTTAAATTAAATAGGAAGAAGATGCCTAAAATGAAAACTAAATCCAGTGCCAAAAAGCGTTTTAAGCTAACCGGTACAGGAAAAATCAAAAGAAAGCACGCTTTTAAAAGTCATATTCTGACAAAAAAATCCAAAAAGCGAAAGCTTGCTTTAACACATTCCACATTGGTACATGAGTCGGATGTGAACAGTATTAAAGAACAGTTGCGTTTAAAGTAAACTGCAATTGAGGTAAATTAATAGTAACCCTGGAGTCGGGCAATACAAAGTGTTTCAAATTATAGGTTCTAAATGTTGATTTAAAAAAATCATTCAATAGTTAAAACCGGATTCCAAGTAATTTTAAACCGCCTGCTACAAAAAATTAAACATTATGCCAAGATCAGTAAATTCAGTTGCTTCCAGAGCCCGGAGAAAAAAGGTGATGAAGCAGGCCAAAGGATACTTTGGAAGACGTAAGAACGTTTGGACAGTCGCTAAAAATGCGGTAGAAAAAGCAATGCTTTATGCCTATAGGGACCGTAGAAACAAAAAAAGAAATTTTCGCTCCTTGTGGATTACCCGAATTAATGCGGGTGCACGATTACATGGAATGTCCTACTCGCAGTTCATGGGCAAGGTAAAGGCGAAAGATATTGAGCTAAACCGAAAGGTTTTGGCGGATTTGGCCATGAACCATCCAGAAGCTTTTAAAGCCATAGTTGATAAGGTAAAATAATCCATTGAAAATATCTCGCTTTAAAACCGGTCCATAGGGCCGGTTTTTTTATGTTCCCATTAGAGTGATTACCAAATTCCTTCCAGAGGCATTGTTCCGATGTTCGCAAAGATAGATGCCCTGCCAAATGCCTAAATTCATCTTTCCATTTGTAATGGGTACTTGGACCGAAGATCCCATCAAAGAAGCCTTGATATGTGCTGGCATATCATCGGGTCCTTCATAGGTATGAATATAATAGGGCGTATCTTCCGGTACCATTACATTCATATGACTCTCAAAATCCATACGAACAGTAGGATCGGCATTTTCATTGATCGTTAAACTTGCCGAAGTGTGTTTGATAAACACTTGTAACGTGCCAATTTTTATACCCTGAAGCCCCGGAACGGCCTTTAAAATAGATGCCGTTATCAAATGGAATCCTCTAGGAAACGGAGGTAGTCGTATTTCATTCTGAAAAGACTTCATGAATACTCAAATATAAATTAAATGTAAAACTTTATGACCACAAAGCATAATTTGAATCCTTTGGAATACCTTTGCAGCTTTAGCATTTAAGGCATATGGATTTATCACAGATCAAGATGGTGGTTACGGATATGGATGGTACCCTATTAAACTCCAATCATGAGGTTAGCGAACGTTTTTTTGACCTTTTTCAACAGTTGCGCAAAAAAGGGATTCTTTTTACAGCGGCCAGTGGCAGACAATACAATAGTATTGTGGACAAATTGGATTCCATAAAGGAAGATATCATCGTTATCGCCGAAAATGGAGCCCTTGTCAGGGAACGGGAAACCGAATTGCTCGCCACTCCCCTATCCCCAGGGCTAAAGAACAGCCTACTTACAAAAATTGAAGAGATAGAAGGGGCACATGCCATGCTCTGTGGCAAATACAAGGCCTATTTTGATGGAAGGTCCACTCCTTTTTTAAACGAGCTTAAGGAATACTATGCCAATTTTGAAATCTATGAGAATCTGAATGATGTTGCGGACGAAATCGTTAAAATCGCAGTCTATCACAACCGTAGCGCCGAAGAATTCATCTATCCGGAAATGAAAGATCTGGAACATTTGGTGAAGGTAAAGGTCTCAGGACAGCATTGGGTAGATCTGAACCATGTTGATGCCCATAAAGGGCACGCCCTTGGAAAGCTTATGGAGCGTTATGAGCTATCTTCAAATGAAGTTATGGTCTTTGGCGATTACAATAACGACTTGGAAATGTTGGCCCTGGCGGATTATAGTTTTGCGATGAAAAACGCCCATCCTAGGGTCAAGGAAATTGCCAAATATTCAGCTGGCGGCAACAATGATTTTGGAGTAGAACGGGTTTTGGAAAGATTGTTGGATGCTTGATGTTCGGTATTCAAAGAAAAGTTTGTGGTCTTTCCATACTACTATTTTTCCCTTTGAAGTCCAAAAACTTAGTGCTAAACAAAGTCTATTACGTTTTTTGTTTCTTTTTCCTTGCAGCGGGAAATAGCACGTTGTTCAAAATTAAGCGATACCCTGGCGAAGTAGGATGTAATTCCAATTCAGTTTTTGGGTCACCTACGCGGTGTTGATAGTCCTCGGGATCATGGCCCCCATAAAAGGTAAAAAAGCCTTTCCCTTTTATTCCATGTATGTAACGGGCCTCCCCATTTATCTTGTTCTCGCCCAGTACCATAACCGTAGGCTTCACCTCATCCCTTGTAAACGACGTGGTCTGTCCCATAAATCCCTTGACCAATGCCGTATGGTTCTGGCAAAGCATGGTGGGTACAGGATCCCATTTTGCGGAGAAATCCATTAAGGAAAAATAATCGGATTCCTTGGGCACGTTGCCCCGCTTATTGGTCATGTCTATGGATGAAAACTCGTAGCGCAATGGACTGCGTTCCAACGTAAAATCCTTGAAAGCAAAGGTTTTTCCAAAATCCAACTTGCTTTGATAGTTGGCATCGGAAGGATCGCCATCGAACATGGGTTCACAAATATCGATCCCATCGGCCGCAAGGGCAATATCAAAACTGTCTGTTGCCGAGCACATGGCAAACATAAAACCTCCTCCAATTACATATCTCCTTATTTTAAGGGCTACAGCCCTTTTTGCTTCCGAAACTTTGGTAAATCCCAATTGAGAGGCCAACGATTCCGCCTCTTGCTTTTGTTCAATATACCAAGGTGCGGCGCGATATGCCCCATAAAATTTACCATACTGCCCGGTAAAATCCTCATGGTGCAGGTGAAGCCAATCGTATAGCACCAATTTATCACCCAAAACTTCCTCATCATATACGGTTATATAGGGAATCTCGGCATATGTAAGTACCATAGTCACCGCATCGTCCCATGGCTGGTTACCCTTGGGGGAATACACGGCAATTTTAGGTGCCTTCTCCAATATCACCGCCTCCTGATTTTGGGAAGGGCTACTGATATCGTCTAGAATGGCCTGGGCCTGATCATCGGACAGAATCTCGAAGGATACGCCCCTAATCTGGCATTCCTTACGTATGCTTTCACCATCAGGCAACAGAAAGGAACCTCCCCTATAGTTCAAAAGCCACTGTACTTTTTGCTGTTTGGTAAGGACCCAATAGGTTATTCCATATGCCTTTAAGTGGTTTTTTTGTCCTTCGGCATCCATGGGAATAAGAATGGAAGAGGCAGAAATCTGAAAAGAAAAAAGAATGAAAATAGAGGAGAACAGAATCCTATTCATACTACGGCTATTAGATTCCAATCAAAGTTAAGCGAAAAATCGGGGATATCCCTTAGGTTATACGTTAATCATTCCTGAAAAACGCTCTTAAAGCAACCCTTTAATACTGAATTTTTGCCTAAAAAGGAACGTCGTTATCATCCTCTGGATCTAGAGTATCGTTCATGGAACTTCCGAAAGCTTGGTTGGCATCGGGTAGGTTTTTGGTCAAAAATGGATTCTCCTCATCCGCATTCATTTTGGATTGAAATTCAAATGGTGAATCAAAATCATCCAAATTATCGAATTTACCCAATTGTCCGATGAACTTCAAGCGAATGTTGTCCAATCCGCCATTTCTATGCTTGGCCACAATGAACTCCGCTTGACCTTGAGTAGGTGTACGTTCTTCATCGTCCCATTCATCTATTTTGTAGTATTCCGGCCTATAGATAAAGGATACGATGTCCGCATCCTGCTCAATAGCTCCAGATTCCCTTAAATCCGAAAGAATGGGTCTTTTGCTGCCTCCTCTGGTCTCAACGGCCCTTGAAAGCTGGGACAGTGCAATGACAGGCACGTCCAATTCTTTTGCCAAAGCTTTTAAATTTCTGGAAATAGTTGAAATTTCCTGTTCCCGGTTACCCCCCTTTTGGCTTCCACCGGCAGTCATTAGTTGCAGATAATCTATAATAATCAGCTTTATTTTATGCTGTGACGATAACCTTCTTGCTTTGGCCCTTAGATCGAAGATGGAAAGAGATGGCGTATCATCAATAAACAACGGAGCTTTTTCCAAGGCCTTAACCTTAACGTTCAGTTGTTCCCATTCATGCTTTTCCAGTCTTCCGGTCCTCAATTTTTCCGAAGATAGGCCGGTTTCCGAGGATATTAACCTTGTAATCAATTGTACGGAGGACATTTCCAAAGAAAAGAAGGCCACGGGCACATCCGCATTAACCGCTATATTCCGGGCCATGGAGAGTACCAAAGCGGTTTTACCCATACCAGGTCTTGCCGCAATAATCACCAAATCGCTGGGTTGCCACCCGGATGTGAGTTTATCCACCTTGTCAAATCCCGAAGGAATACCACTTAAACCCTCTTTATTGGCAATCTCTTCTATGCGTTTCTTGGCCTGTATGACCAAATTTTGGGCGGTTTCCGCTGAACGCTTTAGGTTCCCTTGGGTAACATCGTACAACTTGGATTCTGCATTGTCTAGAAGGTCAAAAACATCCGTCCCATCATCGTAGGCCTCCTCAATAATTTCATTGGATATTTTGATAAGACTACGTTGAATGTATTTTTGAAGGATTATTCTCGCATGAAATTCAATATGGGCCGAAGAGGCCACCTTTTGGGTCAATTTTATCAGATAAAAATCCCCTCCAATGGACTCTAGCCTACCATCTCTCCTTAACTGGGTAGAAACGGTTAATAAATCCACAGGTTCGGACGTTTCGAATAATTTAAAGATGGCTTCGTAAATGAACCGGTGGGCATCCTTATAAAAAACCTCAGGATGTAGGATATCGATTACTTCGTCCACACCTTTCTTATCGATCATCATAGCACCAAGAACAACTTCCTCTAAATCAACGGATTGGGGTGGTATTTTACCCCTTTCCAAGTTGATTATGGTAGTTTTGTCTATTTTACGTCCAACAATCGGATTCGGTTTTTCCATGGCTACGAAAATATAGAATTAACCTTAAGTTAACTTTACAAATGGAGAAACGATATTCACCATTGGTTAACATTTACCTTGTTTATAAGTTACGAAAAAGTGTTGATAACAAAAAAAAACCGGAGACCTGGGCCACCGGATTTTTTTTGGTATTATAAATCAGCATATCAGCCGTTAAACACGCCCATATTTGCATATTTTTCCATGCGGAGTTTTACCAATTCTTTTGGTGATAACTTTTCCAATTCCTGAAAATGGGAGGTAATTTTATTTTTTACAATCTCAAATGCCTTGTCACGATTTCCATGGGCACCCCCTGCAGGTTCCCTCACAATTTCGTCGATCAGCTTTAGTTTTTTCATGTCGGTCGCAGTAAGCTTTAGAGCCTCCGCAGCCTGTTCCTTATACTCCCAACTTCTCCAAAGAATGGATGAACAGGATTCCGGAGATATAACGGAATACCAAGTATTCTCCAACATTAAGACCCTATCCCCTACTCCAATTCCCAAGGCGCCTCCAGAGGCTCCTTCACCGATAATCACTACAATAATTGGAACTTTAAGTCGGGTCATTTCCAAGATATTTCTTGCAATGGCCTCACCTTGTCCCCGTTGCTCCGCTTCAATCCCCGGATATGCCCCAGGCGTGTCTATAAAACAGACCACGGGTATACCAAATTTTTCAGCTGATTTCATCAACCGTAATGCTTTACGATATCCTTCAGGATTGGCCATACCAAAATTTCGATATTGTCTGGTTTTGGTATTGTAGCCCTTTTGTTGACCTATGAACATAAAACTTTGATCCCCGATTTTTCCCAGACCGCCGATCATGGCCTTATCATCTTTTACATTTCTATCTCCATGCAACTCCAGAAAGGAATCCCCACAAATGGCCCGGATATAATCCAAGGTATAGGGTCTATTGGGATGCCTTGATAATTGTACCCGCTGCCAGGCGGTTAGGTTTTTATAGATATCCTTACGAGTTTGGGTCAACTTTTTTTCAATCTGTTTGCAGGTTTCGCTGACATCCACATCGCTTTCCTCTCCAATGACCAGACACTTGTCCAGTTGTTCTTCGAGTTCCTTGATCGGTAGTTCAAAATCCAAATACTCCATGATTCCAGTTTAGTTTGTTAGGCAAATATAAAATTTTATGATCTATAGTTTTGAAGTGGATTTATTTTTGAATACTACTCAAAAAATTGGACCAATACCTACCTTTTAGCTTTCTGTAACAAATAGAAAGCCAAAATTCCAAAAAGCAGATTGGGAATAATCACCGCTAATATGGGAGAAAAACCGGATTGTTCCGCCAAGGTACCGAATACCCTATCGAAAAAAATGTAGATAAAGGCCACTCCAATACCAAAAGCTAGGTTAATGCCCATTCCACCCCTTCGTTTTACCGAGGAAACGGCCACCGCTATTAACGTTAGGATAAAGGCACTTATGGGCATGGCCCATCGCTTGTATTTCACCAAAATATAGGAGTTGATGTTGGAAGCACCTTTCCTTTTTTGATCATCTATAAATTTATTGAGTTCTGCCAAGTTTTTGGTCTCGGCAATATAGGATACCGGGGTCAAATCATCGATTTTAAAAGTGAATAGAGTGTCCAATCTCCGTTTTGATTCTATGATAGCGGTATCTCCCTTTACTATTCTTTTTCTATAAGAGGTCAGTCGATACAAACTATCTATCCACCGAATGTTTGTCGCGGAAATCTTAAATTCCAATTGGTCCTCATCGGTAAATCTTTCAAAGGTAAAGTTATACCCTATTTTCCGTCCCGGATCAAAGCTGCTTACATAGATAAAATCATTTTCATTCAATTGATTAAAGATATTGCTGGTAACCCTGTCCTGCTTCCCTTTCTTCAGATATTTATACTTAAACTCATTGAATCCTTTGCTAGCGTTGGGCACTAGAAACATCCCCATGGTCAACATAACGAAGGCTATAATGGTGGCACCTATGAGATAGGGTCTAAGAAAACGTCCATAAGACACCCCAGAACTTAAAATTGCAACTATTTCCGTATTGCTGGCCAATTTGGAGGTAAAAAAGATAATGGAGAGGAACAGGAAAATAGGAAACAATAGACTGCCAATGTAGATGGTAAAATTGAGATAATAGATCAGAATCTCGTTCAGTGGAGCCTCATTGTCTATCATCTTACCGATTTGTTCCGCCAAATTGGCCATGATCCCGATAGGGATAAACAATAATAACATCACCACAAAAGTGACCAAATAGCGTTTTAGTATGTATCTGTCTATAATGGTCACCTTATAGTCTTTTATCCATTTGCTTCACCATTTTGTTCTTCCATTCCATAAAATCACCCTTTAAAATATGCTTTCTAGCCTCACGTACCAACCACAGATAAAATCCCAAATTATGAATGGTCGCTATCTGTTTGCCCAAATACTCATTGGCCGCGAACAAATGGCGTAGATATGCTTTTGAATATTCCAAATCTACAAATGTAATTCCCATACCGTCTACCGGAGAAAAATCATTTTCCCATTTTTTGTTCTTGATATTAATAGTTCCGTGAGCCGTAAAGAGCATCCCGTTCCTGGCATTTCGTGTAGGCATAACACAATCGAACATATCTATACCCAAGGCAATGTTTTCAAGAATGTTTATCGGAGTACCAACGCCCATAAGATATCTGGGTTTATCCTGGGGAAGAATAGCGCAGACCACTTCTGTCATTTCATACATCTCTTCAGCCGGTTCGCCAACGGAAAGCCCACCGATGGCATTGCCCTCAGCATCAACATTGGCAATATATTCAGCAGATCGCTTTCGAAGATCTTTAAAAGTAGACCCCTGTACTATTGGAAAAAAAGCTTGATCAAAACCATATTCTACAGGAGTTTTTTCCAAATGTGCCAAACAACGGTCCAACCATCTGTGGGTCATTTTCATGGATCGTTCGGCATACGTATATTCACAGGGGTACGGCGTACATTCATCAAAGGCCATAATGATGTCAGCACCTATGGTCCTTTGAATCTCCATTACGTTTTCCGGTGTAAAAAAGTGCATGGACCCATCAATATGAGATTTGAATTTTACACCTTCTTCCTTGATCTTTCGGTTGGCAGAAAGGGAATACACCTGATACCCCCCACTATCCGTCAGAATATTTCTGTCCCATCCCATAAATTTATGTAGACCACCGGCCTCTCTCAAAATATGTGTTTTGGGCCGTAAAAAAAGATGATAAGTATTTCCCAGGATTATATCCGGGTCTATATCCTGTTTTAATTCCCTCTGGTGCACTCCCTTTACGGAAGCGACAGTACCCACTGGCATAAAAATTGGGGTCTCGATCACGCCATGGAATGTGGTTATCGTACCGGCCCTTGCCTTACTCTGGGAATCGGTATCATGTAAAGTAAACTTCAAAATTCACCATTAAAGTGGCAAATATAGTCATCTGCCCTGCATAATGTCCTTAACAAAAAAATAAAGTTCCTTGTATTTGTCCCAGTTGATAAAATATTATAATTACCGTTTGGATACCCAAAAGATTGCTCCTACTTTTGGAATCATTAAAAAAATGACCATGTCAGACATTAAAGCTTTAGAGGACATTGTTGTCCAGACCCGTAGGGATATCCTCCGGATGGTACATAAGGTAAATTCCGGCCATCCTGGCGGCTCTCTTGGTTGTACCGAATTTTTCGTTTCCCTATACCATGAAATTATGGAACTCAAAGAGGGTTTTGATATGGATGGTGCAGGTGAGGATCTTTTCTTTTTATCCAATGGGCATATTTCACCGGTTTTTTATAGTGTACTTGCCCGCAAAGGCTATTTCCCTGTGGAAGAGCTGAATACTTTTCGTTTGATAGATTCTCGTTTGCAAGGACATCCAACTACGCACGAGGGCCTTCCCGGTGTTCGGGTAGCCTCAGGATCCTTGGGACAGGGAATGTCAGTGGCCATCGGCGCTGCATTGGCCAAAAAGCTTAACGGTGATGGTCATCTCGTCTACAGCCTACATGGCGATGGTGAATTGCAGGAAGGCCAGAACTGGGAGGCCATTATGTACGCGGCGGGAAATAAGGTGGACAATTTAATCTCTACTATTGACCGCAACGGACAACAAATCGATGGCCCTACGGCAGAAGTTCTACCCTTGGGCAATCTCAATGAAAAGTTTACTGCCTTTGGTTGGGATGTCCTAGAGATACAGGATGGTAATAACTTGGAAGAAGTTATTGACGGGCTTCAGGAAGCAAAGAAGCGAACCGGAAAAGGAAAACCTGTTTGTATTATAATGAATACGATAATGGGACATGGGGTGGATTTTATGATGCATACCCATGCATGGCATGGAAAAGCACCCAACGATGACCAACTGGAAACGGCATTGGCACAAAATCCTGAGACATTGGGAGATTATTGAAAGTAAATCCCCGTTATCAAGACGCCCGCTTTTTCGGGTACAACAAAAAATTACATTTCGATGAAAAAATATATAGACCAAGGGAAAAACGATACAAGAAGCGGATATGGTGCAGGAATGACCGAATTAGGGAGAAGCAATCCAAATGTGGTGGCCCTATGTGCCGATTTAGTAGGGTCATTAAAAATTGAGACGTTCATTGCTGAAAACCCAGATCGTTTCTTTCAGATCGGGATAGCCGAAGCCAATATGATGGGGATAGCTGCCGGGCTCACTATTGGTGGCAAAATACCCTTTGCCAGTACCTTTGCCAACTTTGCCACGGGTAGGGTTTACGATCAAATACGGCAATCCATAGCCTATTCCGGGAAAAACGTGAAAATATGTGCTTCACATGCGGGAATCACCTTAGGGGAAGATGGGGCCACACATCAAATATTGGAAGACATCGGGTTGATGAAGATGCTTCCCGGCATGACTGTCATAAACCCTTGCGATTACAACCAGACCAAGGCTGCCACATTAGCCATTGCGGATTATAATGGTCCGGTTTACCTAAGGTTTGGTCGACCTAAAGTGGCTAATTTTACTCCGGCCGACCAAAAATTTGAAATCGGTAAAGCTTTGCTTCTAAATGAAGGAACCGATGTTACCATACTTGCTACCGGACATTTGGTATGGCAGGCGTTAATAGCCGCGGAAAATCTGGAAAATCAAGGGATCTCCGCAGAGGTTATCAACATTCACACCATTAAGCCACTGGATGAGGAAGCCGTGTTAAAGTCTGTTAAAAAAACAGGTTGTGTAGTATCTGCGGAAGAGCATAACTATTTGGGTGGTCTGGGGGAAAGTATTGCGCGAACCCTTGCTTCTAATTATCCTACGCCACAGGAATTCGTTGCCACTAAGGATACTTTTGGTGAAAGTGGCACTCCAGATCAGTTAATGGACAAATACGGCCTGAACAATAAAGCAATAGAGGAGGCCGTTTTGAAAGTGTTGAAAAGAAAGTAACAGTGGTATCGTTTTTGATACCACTTAGGTATTAAAAAACGAACACTATGAAACATCTACTTATTTGCGCAGCGTGCCTTTTTTTAGGTACTGTTGCATTTGCTCAAAAAGATTCGGGGTACGGTATAAAAGCCGGATTAAACTACAATGCCAATGGCGATTATTTCGAATCGGTCGGGGATGCAGCCCGAGATCCCGATAGAAATGTAGGCTTCCATATTGGGTTGTTCGGCAAGTTGGAAATCAGCAGACTTTATTTAAGGCCAGAATTGGTGTATACTAAGACGAAGTCTGACTATGACGGGGGTGATTTTAATATGAGTAAGCTAGATGCCCCTGTACTCCTTGGTGCTAAAGTTATTGGTCCCTTACATGTTTTTGCAGGACCGTCTTTCCAGTATATCCTTAATACGGAATTTGACGGTATCGATATCGATGATGTGGAAAACGATTTTACCGTAGGCGTCAATATCGGTGCTGGGGTAAATCTGGGTAAATTGGGGGTTGATGTAAGATACGAAAGAGGGTTCAGTAACAATGAGGCTGAATTTATTAATACCAATATCACATCGGTGGGGCCAAGTAGGATAGATACCCGTCCCGACCAGCTTATTGTAAGTCTCTCCTTGAAATTGTAATAATAGCTTTATAAAAAAGGCCCGCTAGTTTGAACTAGCGGGCCTTTTTTAATCCCTTTTTTCAAAAACTTGAAGATTTATTCGTCATTGTCCAAATGGTCCCATATCCCATCGCCATCCGTATCTCGAAAGGTAACATTCCCCTCGTCATCAATATCGATTTCATCACGCGTGGGTATACCATCGCCATCATCATCCGTGTCATTATGGTTAGCTAAGAATACGCCAAAAGGTTCTGTATCTGCGTCCGTATTATCGTTATTCAAATCTCCATCTCCATCTACATCTTCCAAAATAGAAGGAATACCATCACCATCAAAATCGGTATCCGGCTCAAAGGACAAAACATCGATTTTAAATATCAGTGGCGCATATTGAGGAATACCTGAACCAGACGGCGGCCTGTCAAAATATCCTAGACCGGAGGGTATAAAGAGTATGCCGATACCATAATCCTCAAAACTGACGGTCCCATCGCCATTATCAAAAGGACCTTCCCCCGCATTGAGTTTTTCCACACCAATGGCATACCCTGGAATGAGGTTCCCGGAAAGGTATTGATTTACAGGGCTGTTGGAAGCATCAAAGGCATCACCACTTAATAGGGAACCTTCATATCGAAGCACTGTATTATCCGCAAACGTAGGGCTTCCGCCCACACCTTCCCTAACAACCACATAATATAGATTGTGTTGAATTTCTTCCTCATCATCTAATCCATAATCCGCCGATTCTACAACTATGCTTTCCGTTTGAACGTCTTCCCAAAGTGGTCTTTTATCGGCATTGTCCCCTGCAATCGTATCGATTCGAACAAGCATATCAAAGCCAGGATCGATTGGTTCCTCAAAATCTTCGTAGTTGTAAAAATGGGACTTAAGAAATTCCTGCAATTCTTCTTCATCCTCAGTGGCAACTTCGCTCAACAGTCTAGGGGGCACTATTTCCGCTTCCGGTCCATTGTCGTCGTTCTTACATGACCCCAAGAGAATCAGCACCAACAACGGTACTGCAAGTTGAATTCTTTTCATTAGGCAATCTTTAAGTGGGGCAAGATACAATTTTCCCGTATTTTTGCAGGAATCGTTAACAAACAATTTTGAAGGTATATGCGCATTGACAAGTTCCTTTGGAGTACCCGTTATTTCAAAACACGGAACTTGGCGTCCAATGCCTGTAAAAAGGGCCAGGTAAAGGTTAATGGGCATAGCGCAAAACCTTCTAAAGAAGTATATCCGACAGATGATATTATAGTCCGGAAAAACCAAATCGATTATCAATTACAAATCCTGGAAATCCCCCCTTCCAGGGTAGGGGCGAAATTAGTGGATATCTATAGAAAGGACATTACGCCAAAAGAGGCTTTTGAAACCAACGAATTATTGAAGTATTCCAAGGACTATTATCGAAAGAAAGGAACGGGCCGACCTACAAAAAAAGATCGCAGGGAAATCGAAGATTATTTGGATACCCCCTCCCCTTTCCTTGAAGATGATGAAAGCGATAATTAAGACTTAATGTACCGGCAGTTTTTTTATATTTGAAACACAAGCTATTGTTCTATGCAAAATAACATCTTATCCCATCTCCAAATACAACATAAAATACGGCGAATCGCCTACCAAATCTATGAAGCCAATGTAGATGAGCAAGAAATCATTGTTGCCGGCATAGAGGGTGGTGGGCTTGATTTTGCAAAAAAAATACAGATGGTCCTCAAAAAGATAACTACTGCCAAGATTCTTTTATGCAAGGTACAGATGGATAAAAGTAATCCCTTAAAAAGCGGAGTTATCACTTCCATCCCGGAAAAGGAATACTTACAAAAATCCGTTGTTCTGGTGGATGATGTATTGAACTCCGGTACCACTTTGATCTATGGGGTACAGCATTTTCTCAAGACTCCGCTAAAACAATTGAAAACGGCGGTCCTGGTGAACCGAAACCATAAAAAATATCCTGTAAAGGCCGATTATAAGGGTATTTCACTTTCAACATCCTTACAAGAGCATGTTCATGTAAAATTCGAACAGCAGAATGACCGGGTTTATTTAGATTAGAAAAGAACGGATTTCCTTGTCAATCTCTTCTGCTTCCTTCTCGTCGCAAAGTATACTATGCCATGCCCGTTCGTAGAAAAATCCTCTTTCAAATAAATGTTTGCCGATAAATTCGGGCAAATTGGAATCCGGAATATTCTTGATTAGAGGTCGCTCCGATTTTTGGGTGGACAATCTTTTTACCAGCTCCCCAACGGACACCTTGAGGTAGAATACGTTTTTTGTTGCTTTCCGTATAATTTCCATATTGTTCCCATAACACGGGGTACCCCCTCCAGTTGAAAGTACAAAATTGTGCTTTTCCTTTAGTAGCCGATCAAGATGTTCATTTTCTTTTTTACGGAAATGGATTTCTCCCTTTTCTTCAAATAATCGTGGAATGGTAGAACCTTCGGAATATTCTATATACGCATCCAAATCCAAAAAGTCCAATCCCAATTCGTCTGCCAATATTTTACCGATGGTGGACTTGCCACTTCCCATATAACCTATTAAAACTATTTTCAACCGGAATGTTTATTTTAAAAAATGTTCTATTTGCTTTTGAAGGCAAAGAAAAGGTAAATTTCTCCTAAAATCGACTTGTTAAATAAATTAATGATCTTATATTTGCACCCTCTTACGCAATACCGTTGGTATTGCTTCGGCGGGCAGGCCCGCCAAACCTACAAATTATGACCTGGTAGCTCAGTTGGTAGAGCATCTCCCTTTTAAGGAGAGGGTCCTGGGTTCGAGCCCCAGCCAGGTCACTTTAAGACCTTCATAATTATTCAAAAAGTCTGTAAATCGTTGATTTACAGACTTTTTTATTTTTTCTAATCTCATTTGATATCAAATAAAAGCAATTATCGCGGTGCGCACATCGGTGCGCACTTATGGATTTCGCAAAGTGCGCACCGAGAGCCTGTTAAAGTAATTGATTGTCAATTATTTACAAATAAATTTTAACATTTTAGATAATAGAAAAAAGTAGTATTATGGAAACAAATTCGTTCTCAGTTTTATGCTATATCAGAAATAGCAGATTAGATCAAAAAGGAAAAGCTTCTTTATTCCTCAGAATAACAGTGAATATGAAGCGAGCAGAGTTCAGTATTAAGCGAAAAGTGAAACCAGAAAACTGGAATTCTATAAAAGGCAGAATGAGAGGTACCAGTCAAATGGCAAAAGTTCTAAATCACTATATCGATGAACTAGAGTCTAAGGCATATGCTATCCATTCGAAACTTGTAAAGAAAAAGAAACCCTTTACTTCAGAATTGATTAAAAACAAACTTCTAAATAAAGAAGAAAGCTATAAGACCTTACTAACCATTTATGATGAACATAATTCACAAATCGAAGAACTTATAGGTTTAGATTATTCGTATGGTGCCTACAGAAGACATATAAGAACCAGAAACCATCTTCAAGACTTTGTCAAACAGGAATACAAACGAGACGATTATTTTGTAAAAGAAATCGATTTAAAATTCATCAATCGATTTCATCACTATTTGGTGACAAAAAAGATTGGCAATCAAAATACCAAAACCAAATATGTGGTCAACTTTAAAAAGATTATGCGAATTGCTTTTGCCAATAACTGGGTTAACAAAGACCCTTTCTTTCATTGGAAAGCCAAATGGAAAAAAGTAGAACGAGAGGTATTGACCGAATTGGAACTGTGCACTATGATGAAAAAGGAGTTTAAAATGAAGAGGCTTGAACAGGTTCGGGATATTTTTGTTTTCTGTTGTTTTACTGGATTGGCATATACGGATGTCCAAAAATTATCTCAAGACCATATCGTTTTGAAAATGAATGGAACTCGATGGATAAAAATAAATCGTTCTAAAACAGATTCGCGAAGTACCATTCCCCTACTCCCTGCTGCAGAAGAAATCATAAAAAAGTATGCCGACCATCCTATTACTTTGCAAAACGGCTTGTTACTACCAGTGATTAGTAATCAAAGGACAAATGCTTATTTAAAAGAGATTGCCGAACGCTGTGACATAGAAAAACATCTGACCTTCCACTTGGCCAGACATACCTTTGCGACTACGGTAACGCTTGCTAATGGAATTCCTATCGAATCGGTCAGTAAAATGTTGGGGCATCAATCGTTAAAGACCACACAGATTTATGCAAAGGTCATTGATCAAAAATTAAAACAGGATATGGATACCATTAAAGATAAATATAAGTTGAGTTGAGATTAAAATAAGTCCCAATTCTTACCCCTAACTTTTGCGCATGGTTCCTGTTGGGTTTTTGTAGCGTCCCGATAGGTAAGCGTAAATCAAAAATCCAATAGGGCTCAATCTGCTTTTTTGCTTAATTGATGTCTTTTTTAGGGTATTCACAACTTAGGAGTGAAACGAATAAGATTGAATAGCAAGACGGTAACGCGCTAAAGCGACGTTACGAGGTTTGATTTTGGCCCCGAACATCAATAAAACTTAGACTTTTTAACTATATCGCTTTTTTAATACTTAACTTTTTTTGATACAAAAACTCTTGAACAGCCTGTATTTGTTAAATTTTTTTGCTACAAAACAATAGTTAAATTATAAAAAATCTGATAGTCATTTATTCAAACTCTTGTGACCTAGAGGAAAGAACTGAAGAAGTGTTTTTGTGAAATTTTATTGAAAAACACATCTCAGACCCTATAAACATTGAAAAAGTTTATTGAAAAAAGTACTTTAATACCTCGCAAGCAGATTAGTTAGGTAAGGATTTGGGACTTGCAGCACTCCACTTCGTTTCGTTCGCTCTGTTCTTGGTCAAATAAATGTTCTATCTTTTTGCGACCTTCGGGAGAAAAAGCAAGATTGTCATGACAATGACACATCTTGAATTAAACGAAATTAAATTTCATTTAATGCTATAAGTCTAAATAAAGGTGGAATTATTTGCCCTTGATTCCATTAAGGAACAGTCTCAAAAAAAGTTGGTTTTATCGTACCGCTTGAAATCAAGGGTATTTTTTGTAAGGATTGAGGCTTTTGCAACAGAACTAGACTTGCCCTGTCAATTGCAATTGCTATATTCGAAATTAACTTGGATTTCCCAGTAGTTAAAATTTCCCTTCACCATCATCAAAATCCTCTTAATCCTATCCTTCTCGTTTTAATATATGCAAAAAAAACCATTGATAAAAATAGCGGATTGGTAGAGTCAATTTCCTTGGTCGTTTATTTCGTTTTGCCACAGCCGATGTCCGACTGATATTTGATCTTGATTTCCTTAGAAAGGATTGTGACCATGAAAAAAGGTATCGTTTTGGCATTCGCTTTTCTAGCGGGTTTCATTCGTGGACAGGAGCCCGCCGTTTCCACCCAAAAAGTTTGGACGTTGGAGGAGTGCATTTCCTATGCCCTGGAAAACAATATTACAATCAAACAGGCCGAGCTGGAAAAAAAAAGTAGCGAAGTCGACTACATGGCCGAAAAGTCATCAAGATTGCCCAACTTGACTGCTAGCGGATCCCAAAATTTCACGAATGGTAACTCCATCGACCCTATTACGAGCGACTTTGTATCGCAACAAATCAATGCCACTAGCTTGGGACTCAATACCCAGATTACCCTTTTTCAGGGAAACCAGATCAACAACCAGATTGAGCAGCGCAAACTTTTGGTCGATCAATTCGGGTTTTATGAAAAAGAGGCCAAGAACGATATCACATTGCGTATTACCGAAAGCTTTATTCAACTGCTGTTCAGTAAAGAGAACATTGTAATTGCCCAGAACAACCTAATTACTTCACACAAAGAGGAGCTTCAGGCCAAGGCCCGTTTTGAAGCGGGTTCCATTGCGATCAAGGATTATACCGATGCACAATCGCAAACTGCCACGAACAAATACACCCTGATAACGGCAAAGAACGATTACGCCCAACAGCTATTGACCTTAAAACAACTTTTGGAATTGCCCCCCGAACATCCCTTGGAAATTGACGATTCCGAAGGTATCGACCTAAAACTTATCCCGAACTTGGATGACCTATACAAGAAAGCCTTGGAACAGCTCCCTGAAATAAATGCAAGTAAAGTCAATGTATCGGTAGCAGAAAAAGAGCTCGATATAGCCAAAGGGGGATATCTGCCCACCCTTTCCCTAATAGGAAGTATTGGTAGTGGCTACACCTCTACACGGGAATTTACTTTTACCGATCAATTGGATTTGAACTTCAACCAAAGGGCGGGACTCTCATTGAGCGTTCCAATTTTCAATAGAAACAGAACGAAAGCGGAAGTCGAAAACGCCAAAATAGATATCGAAATCGCTGAATTGGCCCTCGCACAAGAAGAGAAAGATCTGTACCTGAAAATAGAAACGGCCTGGCAAAACGCCACCGCGACTCAAGCCCAGATGCAGGCCGCCGATGTCGCCAGAAATGCGGCAATTGAATCGTACCGCCTGGCACAAAAACAATATGAACTGGGTGCCTTGAGTACTACGGATCTTGTCATCAGCCAAAACACCTATACCAATACCGAGCAAAACTACCTACAGGCGAAATATTTAAGCCTGTTGTACACACAGTTGCTGCAATTTTATCAAGGAAACGAAATCAAAATATAAGCCATGCAGAGCAAGAAAACCAAAATAGGAATAGGGATCGGGGCCTTACTTGTCGCCGTTGCTCTTGGCTACTTTCTGATGTCAACAGGGGCAAAGGAGCAGTTGACCGCTGAATTTGTTATGGCAAACAAAGGCGATGTGACGACTATGGTAACGGCTACAGGTACGATTCAGCCTGTAGAACAGGTCGATGTGGGTACACAGGTTTCTGGCGTGGTCGAAAAAATCTATGTCGATTACAATGGCGTAGTCACTGCGGGGCAATTGATCGCCGAATTGGACAAGACCAATCTAAGGGCTACCCTGGCACAACAACAAGCGGCCTATAACAATGCCATCAATTACAGGGACTACAAGCAGAATATCTATAACCGTCAAAAGACCCTTTACGACAATCAAGTCATCAGCAAATCCGATTATGACGATGCGGTCTACGAACTCAACAATGCCAAGAATACCGCGGCCGAACGTCTTTCGGATTTGCAAAAGGCAAAGACCAATCTGAGCTATGCGAACATCTATTCCCCCATTGATGGGGTCGTACTCTCAAGAGATGTTGACGAGGGCCAGACCGTCGCCGCCAGCCTGAGTACCCCGACCCTTTTTACAATAGCGAAAGACCTCAGGCAGATGCAGGTCGAGGCCGATGTCGACGAGGCGGATATCGGGCAGGTAAAAGAGGGGCAACGAGTTTCCTTTACCGTAGATGCCTATCAAGGGGAAGAATTTGACGGGGAAGTTACCCAAGTACGTTTGAACCCTACCACGACATCGAACGTGGTTACCTATACGGTAGTGGTCAAGGCTGACAATCCTGACCTGAAACTCAAACCAGGACTGACCGCAACCATAGCCATCTACACCGTAGAACTAAAGGATGTATTGACCGTTGAAGCCAAAGCTGTAAATTTTAAACCGAACCGGCAACTCTTGATGGCCTACAATGCCGAGGATACGGACGAAAACCCTCCACCTCGGCCTGACCGAAGTCAAGCGAACAACGATAAGAAGAGCACCTTGTTATGGATGGACGATAATGGTAAGATAAGACCTGTTGAAGTGGAATTGGGCACCAGTGATGGCGTAAACGTGCAGGTGATGAGCGGACTCAAGGAAGGTGATCGCTTGGCCTATCAGATCAAGGCCTCTGAAGGTGAAAAAGTTTCCCAAACCGAAGAAGAAGGCGAAAGTCCGTTTATGCCCTCACGACCACCAGGAGGGGGTAGGCCGAGATAGATCTATTTACGATGAAGAACAATATCATTCACATAGAAGACTTGAAACGCAACTTTGTAATGGGCAACGAGACCGTGCATGCCCTTAAGGGTGTTTCTTTCGATATCGAAGAAGGGGAGTTTGTGACCATTATGGGCTCAAGTGGTTCCGGCAAGAGTACGTTATTGCACATTGTCGGATGTTTGGACCAACCTACCTCTGGTAGTTATGCCATCAACGGGGTGGCGGTCAGTTCCTTCAACAAAAATGAGCTCGCGACAATACGGAATGAAAAAATCGGCTTTATCTTTCAATCCTACAATCTGTTGCCAAGGACGACCGCTTTGGAAAATGTGGAACTGCCCTTACTCTATAATAGTCAAGTAAGCACCCAAGAACGAAAGAAAAGGGCTTTGGAAGCCTTGGAAAGAGTGGGACTTGCCGATAGGATTCAACATACCCCTTCGGAATTGTCGGGGGGGCAACAACAGCGTGTCGCGATAGCCCGTTCGTTGGTCAACGACCCAGTGGTCATATTGGCCGATGAGGCCACCGGAAATTTGGATACGCGTACGTCGTACGAAATTATGTCTCTTTTTCAGGAATTGAACGCCCAACGAAAGACTATCGTTTTTGTAACCCATGAACCCGATATCGCCGGTTTCAGTAAGCGAACGATCGTACTAAAGGATGGCAAAATCCTTAGGGACGAAAACAATAATAAGGTAAACCAGGCTGCCGACATGCTACTGGCGATGCCCGTAGAAGACTGATATGAGAATCTTAAATCTACTCAAGATTGCATTGAAGGCCATATCCCTCAATAAGGTCAGGGCCTTGCTTACCATGCTAGGTGTAATCATCGGAGTAGCTTCGGTCATAGCGATGTTAGCCATTGGCGAGGGTTCCAAGGAGAGTATCCGTGCCCAGATTTCAAGTATGGGATCTAATATGATTACCATTCGGCCCTATGCTGAAAGACAGGGTGGTGTTCGGTTGAACCGAAACGACATGCAGTCGTTGACCATGGACGATTTTGGGCAACTGGAAGGAAAAACCAGCTTACTGAGCTATATTTCGCCCCAGGTCAACGGCAGCGGGCAGGTTATCAGCGGTTCCGAAAACTGGCCCTCCAGTATTTACGGGGTTGATCCTGATTTTCTTTCCATAAGAGTCTGGGAGGTAACCGATGGCAGTATGTTTACCGATGCCGAGGTCAAGGCGGCATCAAAGGTGGCGGTGATCGGGCAAACCGTAGTAGAAAACCTGTTTACCAATGGTGAAGATCCCGTTGGACAGATGATCCGTTTTAATAATATACCTTTTAAGGTCATCGGGGTTTTGGCAGAAAAGGGCGAGAATACGTTCGGGCAAGATCAAGACGACGTGGTATTGGCACCATATACAACTGTCCAAAAAAGAATCTTGGCCATAGATTACCTACATTCCATAGTCGCATCGGCCGTAAGCGAAGAAGAAGCCGAGGCGGCCGTAGCTAATGTTACCGAAATTATGCGTGATGCACATCAGCTTAGCGCAAACGCTACTGAAGATTTTGAGGTGCGCTCGATGGACGAGCTTATTTCTACTTTTAGCTCAACGAGTGACATGATGACCATTTTGCTGGTTGCCATTGCCAGCATTTCCCTGTTGATCGGGGGTATCGGAATTATGAACATTATGTATGTCTCGGTAAAGGAACGCACTCGGGAAATAGGGTTGCGTTTGGCCATAGGTGCCAAAGGATTGGATATATTGACCCAATTCTTGATCGAAGCCATCCTTATAAGTATAACAGGAGGAATAATTGGCGTAATTTTAGGGCTAAGCGCAACTTACGTTATCGAGGAAATCTTGAGGTGGCCAACAAGTGTGACCAGCTATTCGATTGCCATATCCTTTGCTGTCTGTGCCATAACGGGTATTTTCTTTGGATGGTATCCCGCAAGAAAAGCGTCGGCTTTGGATCCGATAACGGCCTTGCGGTATGAGTAAAAAAGTTGATGCAATTGAAAAGAAAAAACGTGTAGTCCCGCTACTTCACGTCCTGACGCGGTTCCTATTGATTGGCATGCCTTACTTTTTATCGCTGGGGCAGTACCAAGATCAAATCCTTTACCGAACACTGGTCCATTTTTGGATGCCGCTAGTCCCTTATGAAATCATTTTCTAATTGAACTGCCTCTATTTTATGGACACTTTTCTTTTCCTGAAACGAACACTCATATTCACCTTGATCGGTATCGTATTGATTGTATTCAATTAAGTAAAGAACAAAAACGATTCATTCGCTTCTGTTCTCCCATTTTAGATCACTAAGGATGGAGCTTTTTATACCGATAAAAAAATACCAACGTTCGTAAGTTCCAAAGGGCGTCCAATTAAAGCGAAGGTCAAAACTTTTCAAATCCCGTTCAAAACGAAGTTGGGTGAGGGTGAAACCCTTATTTTTAAAATCATAACCAGATGACACTCCGACCTTCCACATAGGAGTCAACGATACATCTCCCGAAAACATCAGCGAATGGCTACTGAATTCATTTTGTCGCACAGTGTTAGAATACGTGGCAGAGTAAGCCAGTTGAAAGTCCCAAGGTACTTTGGTTCCATAGACAGGATTTTCAGTAACTTTTTCACCTTTGCCCTTTTCTTGGTTGCTATTTCGCAAGCCATTAAAATCATTGGCCTTTCCGAACAGATCATCTGTTCTTCCACCGCTTTGTGCGACATAGCCATCCTTTTCTGCTCCTTCATCCTGTTTTTCCCCACTTTTTTTTCCAAAGGTTTCATTGCTGATCGAATAACCAACATTCACATTGGCATTGGTCAGCCGAAATAGGCTGCCCCCGTTGTCGATATTGAAGGTGTTGATGCGCGTGCCGTTATTATCTATGGCATAAGGGTCAAGGCCGGCAGAGAAGTTGATCGACATTTTATTGTCCACGATACTGGTGCCACCATTGATGCTCAACGGACTAAATTTTAAGGAATCTGCCTCGAAACTATAGTCCGTCGAGATATTGAAATTACTTAAAATGGGCACTTTCTTTGGTTCGGCGTTGATAGAGTCTTTGCTCTTTACCTTGGCCTCAAGGGTATTGGCCAGGGATAGGCTCAAACTATTCGATTGTCCCAAACTCGGGGCCCCGTTAAGGGTGCCCTCGAATTTACTGTACTGAACAAGCTCTCCATCGCCATCGATGTATTCGTCATAAAACTGTTCAAAAGAGGGTGCGTAGCCATAGCTTAACGAAGGTGTTATAATATGCCTAATGGCCTGTATTTTTTTGTTTTCCCCAAAATTGAAAGTTCCATAAAGCGTTGTGCCGATACTGGCACTCAAGTTGTATGTGTTGTAACGGGAGAAACCGCTTAGGGTATCGGTCACCACCGTATTTTCATCGCTATCGAATCGCTGCCTATAGGTTTCCAGGGACCAAACATCTTCGTAGTTGCCTCCAACGGTAACACTGAAAAACTTGGCAACCTTAAAATTGGTACTAAGGGGGATACTGTGCTTGGCACCCACTTGGGCACTGTCGAACATCCTGCTGGTCAAAAAGTCATCATCGTTGGTGGACAGCTTGTTCTGGGCATTGAAATTGTATTGAATATTCATGTTTTGGATGATTCCCTTTTTGACACCATCCTCTTTTGCAAATGGAAAGATACGTTCTACGCTGGCCTGAAATGTGGGAAGTGTAATGCTAATCAATTCCGTATTGGTATTTTGGCTATGTGTCGCCGTCAAACTCATATTTACGGATGGATATTCTGGAAAGGTCTTGGAATAGGAGACCGAAGAACTCAATGTGTTGTTCAGGACATTCGGTAAATTCTGCTGCAATAAGGAACTTTGATAGTACGTACTACTTCCTAAATTGACCGAGGCCGAAAACAGCGAATTCGGGTTGGCCTTTGCATCCTGTGAGTGCGATACCTGTAAATTATAGATTGTGCTTCTTGCATAATCGCTGAAACCTCTTTGGCTGGTCACCAAATTTTCGTACCTGAAATTGATATTACCGCTATAGCGATAACGTTTTGCATAAACCGACTGAATTTGCAGACCGTAACTGCCATTTGTATACAGATCACTGATCAACGTCAAGTCGGTATAATCATCAATGGGTAAATAGTATCCCAGATTCTGCAGAAAGTAGCCGCTATCGGGATCATTGCCAAAAGTGGGCATCAACAAGCCAGCAGTCGGCTCTGTGGATAATGGGAAATATGCAAAGGGCACAGCTATGGGGGTCGGAACATCCGCGATATAAAGATTACTTAACCCAGCGACCACCTTTTTATCCGGAATAAGCTTTGCCTTTCTTACCCGAATGAAATAATCAGGGTCAATGGTATCTTTGGAAGTGGTCAATTTGGCCTCGCTCAAAAAATAGACCGAATCGTTTTCCTTTTTGACAATCTGGGCGTTCACCCGCATCACATCGCTGCCCAACTGCCCCAGACCGGCCTGCTGCTCCGTACGTGCGTTGTATATCAAAGTCTTCCGTGTATCAAAATTGAATCGTATCGAATCGGGAATGACCTCGTTCTCTCCTTGTTTAAAAAACGGGAGTTGTTCGTAATTCCCCAAGGAGTCTTTGATACCCTCTGCATATACTTCATTTTTAACATAGTCCATGACAATGATTCCGGCCTTCAATTCAATATTTTGATAATAAAGTTCCGCTTCATTGTAGAGGTATATCTTGCGGTCTCTTTGGCTGAGCTTCACATAATCCTTTGCCTTATATTCTAGGGTTTCACCCAGAATCGACGGTTTGTTGACAATGGAATCGTTACGCGTAGAATCGGCCATAACACGATGGGCTCCTAAACTATCAAGTAGCAAGGGGGCGATTATAGTATCCCTTTCTGATTTGATGGGCAAGGGAACGATTCGGTCTTCTTGACCACATACCGAGAGGATGCGAAAAAGCAAAGTTACCAAAAGAAATATGTAGTATTTGTTGCATGGACTTTCCAAGTTTTACATTCGTCGTTAGTGTCCCATTTGACGTCTAATGAACCCTAAACCCTTATACAGAAACAGTGGACTATCGCTCCTTCTGTTTAACCTTTTCATCTTCGAGTCCATAACAAAGTGCGGCTTTTTTCATCCCAAAAATTCTACCTTTCCTAGCTTCGTAATTGGCATACAAAACGCCGTTTTTTCTAAATGCCTGTTGAAGGCCTTCTTCTTTCCCCTGGTTTAAGTGCAATTTTTTATAGAGTTCACCACTTGTATACCATTTTTTCTGTTCCCCATGGGCCTTTCCCTCAACGTAATTAAAATGGGCAATGAGTACATGTTCCGAATCTGCACACCATATCTTTTTATCTCCGTGTAATTTCCCTTTATAATAGTTTGTGACAATTTTCAAATGTCCGTCAGGGTACCACTGAAGAGCTTCGTTCTGTTTTCTACCTTGCAATATTCCAAACTTTTCCTTCAGGGTACCATCTGGATAATAGCTGACGGCAAAACCGGAAAAGGGTCGATTGTTCAACGTCCATAGCGATATGTTGTGCCTGTATTGTAATGCCGATTTTAAAACTATGGTTTCCGGCACTTCAAGTGCATTTACGGTAGTATTGCCTTGAACTGGGTTGTGTTTTCGTTGCGAACAACCCATTATAAGTAGGTATACAATGAAAAGCGATCCAAATTGGGTTTTCATGTTATCAATTTTTACTGGTAGTTGATCTTAAAAAGAAACTACTTCGAATCAGAAGAAAGTTCGAGTGATGGTTTCTTTACCAACTCTAAACCAAAGCTTTGCTATAAAATGCTATTGGGAGTACCCTGCAAGTCAACGGCAAAAAGAGCGATAATGTTCCCTAAATAAAATTCATTGACAATATGGTAGTGATAAAATTCCTCCCCATTACTGTGTTGTGTCACTCCATAATGCCCACCCGATTCGTCCAGATCTGTTGGATAAGAACCATCCATTTCCCTTCTTCCATATAACAAAAAACCATCGGCCATAATGCCTACTAACTTTTCATCATCAAAGGAAAGCACTGTGTTTTCGGGAACATCGGCAGATTCTACGTGATAGTGATACCCTGAAGGACCGTTGTGGGCCCCTGCATAATCAAAGGTTTCGGCGATTTCTTCTTCCAACGGCCTGTTAGGCCCTTCCGTATCATTGAATATGGGCACACCGGTAACGGATATACCTATCGGTCCCAGACCGGTCGCCGTACTCGATGCCGCAATTTCAGGCGCTGCGGAAACGGTAAGGGTTAGACTACGGTCACCGCCGATACGACCTGGGGTTTGGGCAACGGCTACAACAGGTTCGATATATAAAGGATGTGTCTCTTCCCAATAAGGGGAAGTATGGTTGGGCAAACCATTCGTATCGATTGTAATTTCATCCCCGTCAAATGAAATGGTTACCGCATCAAGATTAAACTCATCAAATGCGGAAAGTGGTGTGTTGACACCATCAGATCCGCCATCGGTGTCATCGGTATTCTCTGTGTTTTCTGAATCGTTACTACAGGAAATCGTAAAGGCAATTGTCCCTAAAAGAGAAAAAAACATAAATTTTAAACACTTCATTTTTATAATTTTTAGATTAAAAAGATTTAATTACACTTATTCATCTTTAAGTGTTTTAATGTCAGAAATCAGTTGGTTGACTTTTGCTCAGTCCGTTATAAAGACCCCTTATAACGAGGTCTTTTTGTTTTTTCCTGGAACCAAAAATTTTCTTCGGACCTTTCTGAACAATATCATTGTCGAAATTTTACTTTTTATTATCGAACGGTTTCATCTGGAAAAAGCCCCACAATTGCTTATGGAGCTTTCCATTAAACAACCCAACCAATCATCAACCAAAAAACTATCTCTCCTAGCGCGGCCCGCGACGCTTCGGTTTTGGTGCCTTTTCCACTTCTTCTTTAGACAAAAAGCCATCTTCATCGGTATCGATATCCGTGAACTTATCTTTCAAAGGCCCTTTGACTTCTTCTTCTGATAGCAGCCCATCCTCGTCCTCGTCCATTTGCTCAAATATTTCATCCACAGATGGCGGTCCTTGTCTTCTTTGGCGATCATTTGACTGTGCTTTGCACGAAACAGTAACTAACGCGATAGCGGTTAGACCGAGTACAATTGATTTTGTATTCATCCTGATTCCATTTTTTTAATTCAAGATGAAATTATCTCAGACTAACATTTCAGAAAAAGCAAATCAATGGGACAAGGGTAATTGTCTACAACGAGGAAAGTTTTATCAACAAAGGTTTTGAACGATTGGTCCAATAAACTCCTGCAACAGTAGGCGAGCCTTGATTTTGGGCTTGGTCAATAGCCGAAACTAGTTGTCTTTGCGATTTATAGAGAGGAAAGAATATCAGTATCAAACCAAAAAGTTGTCATCGAGGTATTTTTGAAACTTTGGTTTGTATTGTTCGCTTACGGGTATATAGACCTTCTCATCGAAAACGATGCGGTTACGCTCAATTATAGTGATTTTGTCCAAACTCACGATAAATGACCTGTGCACCCTCATAAATTGTTCCTCTGGAAGATATCCTTCCATTTTTTTCATGCTCATCAAGGTCATTATGGGCTTCTCTGTCTGTAAATGAATCCGAACATATTCACGCATACCCTCAATATATTTTATTTCTGACAAATTGATGCGCAAAATCTTGTATTCCGATTTTATGAACAGAAATTTACCATCACCATGCACCTCAGTACCCTCGGATTCATTGGGCCGTATTCTGTACCTAGCTTTCCCGGCGGCTTTTAAAAATAGGGGGTAATCAATGGGCTTTAAAAGATAATCGATGGCATTGACCCGAAATCCTTCCAATGCATATTCACTATAAGCCGTGGTAAAGATTACTTTGGGCGGATTGTTCAACGATTTGACAAAATCCATTCCGCTAAGGTCGGGCATATTTATATCCACAAACATTAGATCCACCTCATTTTTCTGCAAAAAGGAAATCGCCTGTAAGGCACTTTCAAATTGTCCACTCAATTCTAAAAAGGGGGTTTTGTCAATATAGTCTACCATCTGCTTTAATGCAAAGGGCTCATCGTCTATGGCAATACTTCGTATCATATCGGAATACTTAAATTTACGGCATATTTATCCCCATGTTCTGTAATGGTCAGGTCATACTCCTTTTTATAAAGTAAATCCAAACGTTTTCGTGTGTTTTCAATACCTATTCCCGAGGGGGCTTTTGTATTTTTGGAATGATTACTGTTTTCCACATAAAAATTCAACCGACTTTCAGCAAATGACATTACAATTCTTATAAAAGAAGGGTTGTTGTAACTTATACCATGCTTAAAAGCATTCTCCAACAATGAAGTGAACAACAAGGGTGGTATGGTATTATCCGGTATTTTGCTGGGGATGTCCGTTTCTATTTCTACCTTATCGGTAAATCGAAGCTGCATCAGTTCGATATAACTTAGTATAAATTCCACTTCTTTTTTAATGGGGTTTTGTCTTTCTTCGGAGTCGTACAACAAATGCCGCATCAAATTGGAAAGTTTTACAATGGACTGTTTGGCTTGTTCCGAATCAATGTCGACCAAGGCATGTATATTGTTGAGCGTGTTCATAAAAAAATGTGGACTTACCTGGTTTCTTAAAAATGCCAATTGGTTTTCGACACTTTCTTTTTGAAGCCTGAATTTCTCTTGTTCCATACCCATCCAGCGTATTGATATATTGAGGCCAGCGTCAAAACCTATCAATAAGATGGCCAATATCAAAAAATTGGCATAAAATGGAATTGGTCTTCGGTTGTTTCGTCTCGGCCGAACATCAGGTGGTGGTTTTTGCCCTAAAACTTCCTTGGAGAGATTTTCCAAGGGTCTCTTCGTCTGTTCATTTGGTGGTAACTGAGGTCGTCCCATTCTGTCATCGAAGGAGTAAACCAAAAATGTTGTAACTGATAGCATCGCTAAAACACTGGCAAAGTATATGGTTCTTTTACCCTTAAAAAAGAGTAAGGGCATTAATACCAACCGATGTGACAAAAACACTATGAGTAGTGACAGATGGCTTTTCCAAATATTAAGGATATGGTTCCAATCTAACACGCCATCCTGAAATTGACTGAATAACAGAGGTGAAGCAAACAAAAGCACCCAAAAGGCAATAATAATAAAGGGCTCAAAAAAAATAATCCCTTTTTGGAAAAGGCTGTTGTTCTCGTTACGGTCGGTCAACTTTATTGTTTTTGTTATAAGATTTTCTTTGAGAGGATACATATATGTGGCAAGATAAGGATCTTGATACCGTTTATCCCCATTCCATAGCTCCATTGTTTGGTCCATGCCCAAACTTTTTTTAAACTGCAAAATGCCATCATCTCCTTATGGATATTGATTAAAACCTACCGGCCTTCATTGACCAGATCTGGGCAGTTCAAGTAATAACATCCGCAGCAGCTCTCCGCTAACATGAGATATATCCGACTATACTTTTGATGGGATTGCACATACATTTTTGAAGATTCAATTATCGTTTAAATAGCAAAGGAAACATGCCTTTAATGCTTTCGAGAGAAGGAATCAATGAGCTATGTGAGTTTATCAACGAATTAGATCATTTTCTCTATTTGCGAGCAAATCTAAAATGTATGGCGGAGAGAATAAAAAGCCCATAACATTTTAATAGGACCGCTACCAACGTTCTTTCGACCATTGTTACAGCTAAAATTAACCATCACTAATCTATTTTCCATTTTCTGAACCAGAGATTTTCTAAGCTTACATTGAGAGTGAGCAGGTGATAGTTTTCTTTGACTAGTATGTTCTGGACCTTACCTTTGAAGCCGTAACCGTACGATAGGTTCAACATGGAACTGCTTCTATTGCCCATGAGCAAACTAATTCCTACGGTAATCGCATATCCGTCTATTTTTGTGTCGTTTAGGGCCAAGTAGCCATTGTCATAATTAAAACACGCCCTGTATCATATTCTGTCGAAATATTTATAGCCGGATGGATTTTTGACGTACTCCAGTCCAAAGGCATAGATATTCTGGTGCGCGTATTTCCCTATGGACTCTTGCTGTCCTGTATCGGATCAGTAGTTTTTCTTGTAGTCGGCATTGAAGGTCTGGGAGTTCAAAAAGGTACCGCTTATACCAAAACCCAACTCAAAAGGTATTTTTAAATCTACCGCCGTGTCGGTTTCCGTATTATCTACCGTTACCTCGCAACCATCCAACGTTTTGAGCACGGAGCGTTCCAGGTTGCCGTTCAAACTTGTTGGAAACCGGACCGCACTACAAATGGTGAACCTATGGGTGAGGTCGTATTGTATGCCAAGGCCCAAGCGCACACTGCTATACTTAGTGGTTTGCATCAGTTGAAAGCTGCTGTTGTCCATCACAAAAGCTTCATCTTCTTCTATTTTACCAAAGAGTACGGAGAGATCTATCTCCAGCGGTAGGTTTTCGATTACGCTATAGCCAATGTTCAATCAAAGATAGCTCAGTCCGCCCAGTCCATTACACCGCTTTCAAACGTTTCATTGGAACCTTTAATATTGGTCTGCATACCCCCAAGGAGATATGTGATGAATCAAAAAAAACAACGATGGAATCGAACCTTGTAGAAGTATTTTCAAAACTGGTTGAAAACTATCGGGCACGGATAATCAAGGGGGAACGAACGTTCAAGTTCTTTTCCCAAGCGTATCAAGCTCACCCATGATATTCTGAACGGCCGTGACGCCATTCTGCAATTTGCCCTGAAAATGTTTCCATCTGGTAGTTAGTAACTCACAAGGGAGGTCTGTCGTATGTTTATTGACAGTGTCATAAAGTGAACATTTTTAGGGAATACTTCTTCTTTTCCAATTTGTCTTATAAACTCGCCGATTGAAAGAACGGAATGGAGAAAATTTATGAAGTTCCGAGAAACGTTCGATTTAAGGAACAGATACTAAATTTCCCTTTCCGATGTAACATTTTGGATATTCCCAACTCTTTAAAGGTAAGGGGAAGGAATACTAATGGTTCCGATCAACGACACCGAAAACAAACGCTCTGCCATAGCTATGACATGACTCCAAATATGGAACACTATGCTGAAACACAACCTTCTACTGGCCTTTAGAAACATCAAAAAGTACAAAAGCTCTTTCTTGATCAACATTATCGGACTGTCAACGGGCCTGACCAGTGTACTGTTGATCTTCCTATGGGTCAACGATGAACTGGGCATGGACCGGTTCCATGAAAATGACGATCGGCTCTATCAGGTCTTGCGCAACCATCCCGTGGGCGACGAGATCGTAACCCAGGAAGGGAACCCGGCATTATTGGCCGGGGCATTAAAGGAAGAAATGCCCGAGGTGGAACATGCTGTGGCCGTGGTTCCCCCATTTTGGTACACCGGTCAGGGCATCATTGCACACATCGATTCACGGTACAAGGCGGATGCGCAATTTGTTGGAAAGGACTATTTCAACATGTTTTCCTGGAAGTTGTTAAAGGGGAACAAAGAGAACGTACTGACCGATAAGTACGGTATCGTCATTTCGGACGAGCTTGCGGGCAAACTGTTCCCGGATACGGAAAACATCCTTGGGAAGACCATTGAATGGGAATATGAGGACTACAGCGGGGTATATCATATCGCCGGGGTGTTTGAAAAACTTCCCCAGAATACCACCGAGAAATTTGATGTCCTGCTCCCCTATGAACTGTACTTTCAAATCAATTTGGAGCGAATGAACTTGGAAAACTGGGGCAACAGTACCCCTAGGACCTATCTTACGTTAAAGCCCGGAACGGATGCATGGGCGTTCAACAAAAAAATCGCAAGTTTTATAGGTACCAAACACGAGGGTTCCAGCTCCACATTGTTCCTTCGGAACTATTCCGATAAACACCTGTATGGCCGTTACGAAAATGGCAAGCTCACGGGGGGGCGGATAGATTACGTATATCTGTTTTCGGGCGTGGCCCTGTTCCTGTTGCTCATTGCCTGTATCAATTTTATGAACCTTTCCATCGCCCGTGCCTCCCGTAGGATAAAGGAGATCGGTATAAAAAAAGCTGTTGGGGCAAACCGCGGAACATTGATATTCCAGTTTTTGGGCGAATCGATTCTGACCGCCTTTTTTTCACTTGTCCTGGCCCTGTTGTTCGTTTTTTTGCTGCTTCCCAGTTTCAACGCCACTGCCGGAAAGCAATTGGGACTTGTATCGGTACTGGACTTTGTCTGGCCCGCTCTGGCCATTACGTTGATTACGGGACTTGTTTCCGGGAGCTATCCCGCACTCTATCTTTCCGGTTTTAGGCCGGTGGCCATTTTAAAGGGCACTTTGAAAACATCTTCGGGCGAGCTATGGACGCGCAAAGGACTGGTGGTCTTTCAGTTCACCGTCTCCATCATATTAATCGTATCTGTCCTGATCGTCCGGGGCCAGACTGAATTTATCCAGTCCAAGAACCTGGGATACGATAAGGAGAACATCATCGTCTTTAAAAGGGAGGGAAACCTGGAAAAGAATTATGGGCCTTTTATGGACGAATTGCGGAGTATGCCCGAAGTCGTGATTGTTTCCAGCTTTTGGCATAATCTCTTCGGCCTCCATGGAGGTACCGGGGCGATCCAATGGGATGGAAAAGATCCCGAGGAACGTATCGAGTTCAAAAATCTCGAAGGCAGTTACGACCTCATGCAACTTTTGGGGGTGGAGATGGCACAAGGACGTGCGTTCTCCAGGGAATTTGCATCAGACACCCTAAAGGTCATCTTTAACGAAAAGGCCATTGCGGCCATGGGGCTCCAAGATCCGGTAGGCAAGACCATACAGCTCTGGGGCCGAGACCGACAGATCATAGGCGTGGCCAGGGACTTTCATCTGGAATCCCTATATGAGCCCATAAAGCCCTGCATTATTCAGTGCTATCCTATAGGCATCGATATTTTGGTAAAGATCAGACCCGGTATGGAACGACCAGCGATCCGGCGTATCGGGAACCTTTACGATGAATATACCCAGGGGCTCCCATTTGATTTTAGGTTTATGGATCAGGATTACGAAGCATTGTATGCCGCTGAGACCAGGGTCGCGGTATTGTCCAAATACTTTGCGGGGCTTGCTATATTGATTTCCTGTCTCGGACTTTTCGGGTTGGCCGTGTATACCACCGAGCGTCGGAGAAAGGAGATAGGCATCCGAAAGGTGCTGGGGCAGAGTGCAGTACAGGTCGTGGCTATGCTCTCCGGCGACTTTGCCAAACTGGTACTGGTATCCATTTTAATCGCATTCCCGATCGCCTACCTGTTGGCCAACGATTGGCTCTCCGGCTTTGCGTATCGGATTCCCTTACATCCGGGATACTTTTTTTGGGCCGCCCTGGCCGCCCTGTCCATTGCCCTGTTGACCGTTGGCAGCCAGGCCTTTTGTGCAGCGAACAAAAATCCGGTAGAGGCCTTGAAGGAGGAATAGTTAAAAATGGACAATCCCGGAAAACCTTTATAAAAACCGGTAAAAGAACATTGAACAGGATCGATACGGCCCAGGCCCTTGGCTTACAGGAAGGTTTTGTGCTCCATGGACAAATCAATTTTTGAAGCGCGATCAAATCGTTGGGGTGTACATTTATTGGACAGGACCTGTCAATAAAATTTACACCCTCGTATATGAATAAGTACTTAATCTAGATATATTTATCTGAATAACAAATAGATATGTACATTGGCATGGAATTGGTACAATTTTAAGATAATAGATTCTTTTTTAAGCTCTAAAAAGATTCATCAAAGATTATATCGTCCAATTACCATAATATGCTTATCAATTATTTTAAAATAGCTTGGAGAAACCTTCTCAAAAATAAAGTGTTCTCCTTTGTCAATATTTTTGGTCTTTCCATCGGTCTTTCCGCGTGCTTTCTCTTGGTGCTGTACATTACCGATGAGTTGAGCTACGACAAACATCATGATGCCGCTGAACGTTTATATAGGGTGGCTTTGAACACCGAAAGTGAAAAATGGGCGGGCACCCCGGGCGTTATGTCCAAGGGATTAAAAAACGACTTTCCGGAAGTCGAACAGGTGACCCGTGTATTGAATTTCCCCAATACGGGAAATATGTTGTTGAAAAATGAAGAACGTAATATTCAGATTTACGAGCAAAAAGGTTATTATGTAGATTCAACTTTTTTTGAAATTTTCACATACAACTTCAAATACGGGAATATTGAAAATGCTTTGAATAGTCCGAATACGGTGGTGATTTCCGAAGAAATCTCGGAGAAGCTATTTGGAGAGGAGAATCCCATCGACCAAATTGTAAGTATCGAAATTCCTTATGGCAAAATCGACTATACCGTGAAAGGGGTCTTCGATAATTCAAATAACAAATCACATGTTGACCCTAATCTGCTTTTATCGATGCAGAACGGGGATATCGGGCAGTGGGTCAATAGTCAGACCAATTGGGCGACAAACAGTATATTCCATACCTATATCAAATTGAGACAAAGGAGCGATCCCGTTGCGTTCGAGAACAAATTGCCGGCATTCCTTGAAAAGAATGCGAGTAACGATTTTAGGGAGGCAGGACTGAAGAAAAGCCTTTTTTTACAGCCCGTCAAGGATATTTACCTGAAATCATCCATAGGCCATGAAATATCAAATAATGGTAGCATGCTCTATATCTATATATTCAGTTCCATAGCCGCTTTCATATTACTGATCGCATGTGTCAATTTCATGAACCTATCCACCGCTAAATCGGAGAAACGGGCAAGCGAGATAGGGGTTCGGAAAGCAGTCGGTGCCACCAAGACATCCCTGATCAACCAATTTTTGGGAGAGTCGATGTTCATGTGCCTGCTATCATTGTTGCTTGCACTTCTTATCGTAGTAGCCTGTCTTCCGGCCTTCAACACATTGGCACAGAAAAGCCTGACCGTTACCGGGAATCCTGAAATACTTTTGTGGATCGTTGGCCTTGCAATCTTTACCGGATTACTTTCGGGAAGCTATCCGGCCCTGTACCTCTCATCGTTCAAGCCTGTCATGGCCCTGAGAGGAAAAGGTGGTGGCACAAACACCGCGGCGACCATAAGAAAGGGGTTGGTGATATTTCAATTTTGTATTTCCGCCTGCTTGATTTTGGTTTCCATTCTTTTTTGGCAACAAATGAGTTTTATCGATGGTCGCGATCTTGGGTTCAAAAAGGACGGTCAGATTGTCATTCCTTTTCGCAACGCATCAACGGCAGGGAACTATTCCGGTCTGAAGAGCGAAATTCTTCAAATCCCGAATGTGGTATCGGCATCGGCCGGATCGACATATCCGGGATTTGAATTGGTACAGTCCAATATGTTCTTCGCAGAGGGAAAGACCAAGAACGAACAGGTAGACGTGCGTTTGGCCCAGATAAGTGATGATTATGTTGAAACCTTGGGGTACGAACGGTTATATGGAAGAACCTTATCAAGGAACGATGTAAATCGTGATAATGCCATAGTCCTTAATGAAACTGCCGTGAAGCGTCTGGGATATGCTCCCGCCAATGCCGTAGGTCAAAATATCTACTATGTGAGTTCCGGTGAAAGGAGGTCCTATGAGATAGTGGGTGTGGTAAGGGATTTCAACCATGAGAGTTTGCACAAGACCATTACACCTTATGGACTGGTCGGATTGAACCAGGCCCAACCTGCTTATTTTATCGCCAATGTGAGGCAAGGTGATCTGGATGAAGTGATCTCAAAAGTAGAAAACGTTTGGAGCAATGTGAACAAGGGCATTCCCTTTGAATATTCATTTTTGGACGACGATTTCCAAAAAAATTACGAAAAGGAAAAGCGGACTTCGACCGTTACCATAGGTTTTACGCTTATCGCAATATTCATCGCCTGTATCGGACTGTATGGACTGGCCTCTTACACGACCGAACAAAGAAAAAAAGAGGTCGGGATAAGACGGGTATTGGGAGCATCGGTTTTGAGTATTACGATATTGCACCTTAAGAACTTTCTAAAACTTGTCCTAATCGCATTGCTGATTGCCAGCCCCTTATCATATTTTCTGGGCAATACTTGGTTGCAGGATTTTACATACCGTATCGATATAGGTTGGCAGTTGTTTCTCATTGGCGGGCTCTTTGTTATTTGCATAGCATTTTTTACGGTTGGCTCCCAAGTGGTAAAGGCCTCAATGGCCAACCCCGTAAAGAATTTGAAAACGGAGTAGCCTCGCAAAACGAACGATTAAATATATAATTAATATATGATCAATGACCATGTATTTACGTTAGCCTAGATACCTTTCACATTTGAAACATATCTCATTATTTGTACTATTAATTCTCTCTGGCAGCTGTAAGGAAGCTAAAGAATTAAAACATCCAATAGCTGACCAGTCTACAATGAGTGTAGCCTCCAAGGACTCCGCATATCATCAAATGATTGATACTCTAATAAAAAGAGTAGTTGGATTCGAGGCAGAGGAAAACAATGTTTATTTTAAAACTTCAACTAGCCACAGTCTGGTCCTTGAAAGACTACTAAGAGATAGCCTCCCGTTAAAATCACTTAATGACTCACAGAAGAGTTTGATATGGAAGTCTATTGATAAATCTGATACTATCAACTTTTCCAAAGAACTATTAAGTCGGTCGGCAATCAAAGTTTTAGATAAAAAAGAGGTTAATGACAAAATAATAATTGGTGTATCGAATGCTTACATCAGTAGGGATAGACAGGGAGCTGTCTTACTGGTGAGTAGAGCATATTTATATGAAGACCGTGGAGGACATAGAGGTGGCTGGGAAGAATTTGATTTCTTTGAAAAGGAAGACAAGTGGGTTTTGAAACAATCAGTACGATACGTTGAATATTAACAACGTTGGCCAACAACGCCTCTAACACATCGTTCCCTTAGGCTTGCGTCAATTGCCTATCTTAGTTTCTAATAAATAAGGTTCGCTGGGGCCTGCGCGCTGAAGCGTCGTGTCATAGCCGAGGCTGTTATCAAAGTTCAAAAAAACGATTCAATAGTTGGATAGAGATAGAATAATAAAAGTCGAAATCGATAGCCTCGGATGCTTACATATTAGCCCGAATATGAAAAAGTTCACACTTGTATATCGTACTGCAAAACAAGTACATTGGAATCAAGAAAAACAAACTGTCTATTCACCAAAACCCACAGATTGGACTTATGTGGATTGGTACAATCATATACTTAAAGTTGTCAAAGAAGAATGTTTTTGTGAACTTTATTTAACAGACGATACAAACTGGATTAATGTATCAGAGCACATAAAGAGTGAAATCACCAAAGTTTAATAAAACGATGATTCTAGAAACAATTAATCCGGGTGTCCATAAGGTAAAGCTGAAAATTCGTGAGATTATTTATGGCAATGATGTCATTGATAGGTATACAGGATGGGATAAAGTCAATCCCACTCTGATAAAAATTCGTTGTGAAGATTGTACATTAATGGTATTTGGCGAAGAAGATATGAGGTTGTTTAAGAGTATGATTCCAGGAGATACTTTTGAAGCCGTTGTTCATGATGGAAAATATAACAACGTTTATAAGTTTAAATACATGTCAGAGACAAGAAAGAAAAAGACAAATCAAGACAATTCTGATTTTAATTCACAGTTAGATGGAATGTTTGATTTTCAAAAGCCCAAATGAACGATAGTGTTAGAACATTTCTTAAAGTATAATTAAACGATTCGAATATACTATGCTCAAATACATCGATTTTATTACAATTTGGGAGTATAGCGATGTATTTTGCATCGCTATAAACAAGTTTTACATAATTAAAAAAATCACTCAATAATGAAAAGAAAATCTGTGACAATTAGAGCAGCTTGGATTGGAGCAGGTACAACAATTTTTACAACGCTATTAGTTTTTGTTTTTGATGTGTCTTTTAATTCGGATAATTCTTCATCAAATGGAAATTCAGGAGAACAGAACATTGAAACCGCTGAAGGTGATGTTATAAATGGCAATAAGATTATAAACGAAACAAATGTCTTAAACGAAAAAGAAGATTTCTCTGAAGATGAATCGAATTTTGATAAAGTTCTCAATAGTGACGAATTAAATCTATCAGGTTATAAAATAAATCAGGCTATAAAACTCAATGATTTCTCAAACGGTTTAAATGGAGCTTTACTACTGCTAACAGATGAAAGATTAGAAGGTATTTCAGGAGATTTAGAGTTTTATGGCCATACCAATACTTTCTTCCCTACTTTTGAAACAAAAGATGTTGATCCTTTAAGTGAGGAGAGATATAAACAAGCAATTATTGTTTTAGTCAACGATAGATTAAAAATCTTATATTTTGAAGAATTAGGTAGAGAATCTGCACGAATTGATAGAATTTTTCCTTATGCAAAAAAAAATAAGCCTGTATTTTTAGTTACCGTAGATTATTCTGTTGGTTGGGGCTCATATAATGGCCCTATTTCCTACTTCCTAGAGATCAATGAAAATGGAATAAATTATATTTTAGATAAAAAAGGGTTTATGATTTCCCTTAAATCCATATGGTTAATAAATAATAGGAATGGTAAAAGCGAAATTTTGGATATAGATTGCAGACCAGATTTCGACAAGAATTCTGAAAATCCTGATGAATTTCATTTTAAACTAATTTACTCTTGGTACTTTTTTGAAAACAATGAGTGGAAGCGACTTAGAAAAGAAAAACCAGGTTGCATTGAGAATGATTGGACAATATCAAGCTTTGATATATATGAATTTTACGATTTCATGGATCCACCTGAAAATCTAAGAAAATCAATTTAATCATACTGGGTAGAATGACTTGTATAATTCACTTCTTCGCAATGATTTCAAAATAAAAATTCTGATAATATTAATATCTTTAGCTAATTGAGAATAGTAGGGCTAGCCTTACTCCTTTTCCAATACGATTTCTGCCTGCCTGACGGCTGATTCGGCAGAAGCCGTACTTAACTCTCAAAGCTGAAACCGCAGCGAACAATACAAGAACGTGTTTCCATAGTTTAACTAAACGATGATTGAGAAACCAATATATATCAAATTGAATTTGGAATATGATGCAGAACCTAATGCTCCAAGTCCTGAAATTTCAATAAATGATTCTACTCTGAATTTGAAGTTTTTACTGAATCCATTTCTTTGGGATAATGTAGAAGATGATGAACAGGCTGAGTTACTTTTCTACAATGCTATAAAATATAGACTTGGTGGACCTGGTTCAGATAATTTTAAGGACTATCGATATTATGATGAGGGAATAGATAATTATGGGTTTTATCAAATAAAAAGATCCGATTGGAAAAAAGATTTTCCTATTGATGAAAAAATTATCTCCAAAAATCCTATTGGCAAAAAGGATAATTTTAAACATTATGTTTTCTTCTTTAGAGACAATACATTTGAATGCGTTGCGGAGGATTTCAAATTTGTGAAAACAGGCAAAGTCATAAAGTTTAAATAAACGATATCATTGGCATAGACGACAAAAGAGTTACTGTTGGAAAAGATATAAATAATAGGAATAGAATTCTTTCGTTTAAAGTAAGCATACTAACCCTAATCTCAAAATTGATATGCAACGGTTCGTTAAGTTCAAATTCCTATTAATCTTGACTACTTTATTTTGGAACTGCTCTTCCGATGAAGAGGATTGTACAAAAACCATAACCTTACTACAAACTTATGTTTTAGGAAATCAAACCTACAGTTATAATAGGATTCAAGAAGTCCCATGTGACTTCCCAGAATCTGAAGACCCCATCCAAATTGACCCTCCTATACTGGAAAACTTCTCTTTTGAAGTTTTAAATTTTAGTTATACCGAGAATAGTGAAACCAATACATCGCGTTTTCAATTTGAAATTGAATTAAACAATCCCAATGACTATGATGTTGTGGGAGTACCCATACTCACTGTCAATGTAAATGGATTGGAAACAAAAAACAACTATTCCAATACTGCCTCAATTCCTTGTAATACAATTGATGCAAATTCAAACTGTATATTGACATTTGACCAGGAGAGCTCACTCGACCTAGGCAGGATCAATTCCATTGAGTTGGTAACCGTGGAGTATTTTTTAACCAATTAGAACGCTAGACGCTTATATTGAAAAAACTACGGCCCAAAAACTTCCTGTGAATAGCTTTGGTGAACTACTTAAAATTGTATTTGACGTTCCTAAGTACTTTTTTACAATATTGCGTTATCTGATAGAATCTCTTTTAGAATTGAAGAAGGGGATTTAACGCGAGGGCCGCAGAAAATTGTTCCTGCAACAATACAACTGGAATTGTTGCAACAAGATTTTAATTGAAAACTGACCGGCGAAGAAATGACCAGACCAAAGTTCAAAAAAACGATGAACCTAATTCGAGAGGGTGCTTTTATAACGGAATTAATTTTCCAAGCTGAACTTGTGTCATATTCTCGCAAGCGATTGAAAGAATCTGTTGATGACTTTGATAAAATTGCTGTTTGGTTAAGTATTCAATCCATTTTAATATCATCAGGTAACATTTCTAAAATTCTATGGCCAACATCAAAATATAAAGAAAGGGGAGAACATCTTAGGGAACTTCTGAAAATTGATTCTAATAGTGTTTTAAAAAGTAGAAAATTCAGGAATAAATTTGAACACTATGATGAATTATTAGATGATTTTTTTAAGGACAAGGATATTTACTCTTATACTGATTTAGCAATGAATCCATCTTTAAGTTCATCAATTGGAGAATCTTGTCACAGAGGGTATAACTCTTATAATAATACTCTTGTGATTCATGGAGAAATTCTAGACTTAAATGATATTGTAGACGCTGTTGAACAATTAAAGCTTAAATGTGAAAGCTTATTCATGTAAACTGTTAAAATTCAAATAAAGGATACATTTTGGAAAATCGACATGGGTGATTTTTACCCTCAATATTCAAACAAGAGTAATTTTTCTTATTTTTTACCCTCGTTCAGAATTTATTGTAAATAGTGTCAAGCAGGAAACAATTCTTGACAATCGATTAGAATTTACCGACATTTGAATACAAACAAGTTCTTTTAAAATACAAGTACGTTCCGGTGCGCTATTCGGTGCGCACTTTGAAAGTATTAATTTTAACTTTTTGAATATCAAATTATTACAACTGAGGTTCGAGCCCCGGCCAGGTCACAAGGTGACATGGAACCCTGACATTTATGATCAGGGTTTTTTTATGGTGTAAAATCGGGGTGAGAAGCCTGTCCTGAGCCAAGACGAAGGGAGCCCCGGCCAGGTCACCAGTAAGCCCAACGGAAAACAAATTCAAAGCGAGCAATACAGGAGCTCACTTTTTTTGTAAGCTAACGCGTTTGTTGAGCACAGCAAGCCCGAATGGGTTTTGAGCTTTGGAGCGCCGGGTCAAACGAGCATAGCGAAATTAACCACAACCAAATCCCCAGAGTAAGCCACCCTATTTAATAAAGGTTCTTTGTTTCAGAGAAAATCCGAGCTTTCCTGAGATGGTCGGAAACATAGAAATATGTTCTATCAGATTTTTGCTTTACGCTTTTCTATGGGAGCTCTACAAAAACTGGTCAGAAAACATGTGAAAAGTTTTTTGAATAAAATCTAGGACTCAAACAAAACTGTGAAAACAAGAGTTTGTTGGTTCCAAAAAACTTTCTGTTTAGGGGGTATTTGGAATGGTCTATAGTAAGTCGTCTTTATGGATTTGTAGACCATAACGCGGCACTTTTCAGCATTGCCCGTCTTGGAAGTTTCAAACCTGTGAGTATCAATTCAGCAAAGTCTTCTGGCTGGAGTATACTGCTTTCAGAACCTTTGGTCGCAATACCCAACTCAATGGTCATATCGGATTCAATGGTACTGGGTGTTAAGGTATTTACTCGAATATTATTTTTTCGAACCTCCTTCATTAAGGATTCCGACATGCCTATAACCGCAAATTTTGAAGCTGAATAAGCAGATATATTGGCATTTCCGTTTAAACCTGCAGTGGAAGACACATTAATAATATCGCCTTCATTTTTATCCAGCAAATAAGGCAAAACTTCCTTGGTTACATAATACATGCCCATAACATTGGTTTGAATAATTTGACTCCACTGTTCAATTTTCATATCATTAAAAGACCCTATGGCCGCAATACCAGCGTTATTTACCAAAATATCGACCGTTCCCAAGGTTTTCACGATGTTTTTGATGTTGCTTTTGACATCTTCGTAGTTGCCAACATCAAATATCGAATACATTGCTTTTATTCCAAAAGTTTTTAATTCGGCTACGGTTTCCTTTAGTTTATCTTCGTTTCTACCCGTTATGGCAACGTCAATGCCTTCTTTTGCGAAAGCTATGGCAGTAGCCTTTCCCAACCCTCTGCTACCTCCGGTTATAATGGCCTTTTTATATTTTAAATCGCTCATTTCCTTAGTGTTTATTTTTCCGTCCAATAATCCATCACAAAAACATCTTCTATTATGGGGCCTACTTTGCTTACCAAATCCAAATGCGCTTTATGGAACAGGTAAATTTCCCTGGCATGTTCATCGTTAAAGGTTAGGGTAAAGCTATGGGTAAAGCCTTTACTGGCCCCCTCTGTGCTGTTGTTTATCCCCCATTCAATACTGGCGATTTCAGGAATATCATTTTTGATATCTATAAAGGTTTTGATGGCTTCCTCTATCTGTGCTTCACTAGCCTCTGCCTTATATTTTAGGTTTACGACATGCCGCAGTACTTTTCCTTCCGTATCAATTTTAGGGGCCACTTTGTAACTGGCCACCTTATGCAAATCGAATCTATTCGAACCGGCAATAAGAAAATCAGTGCTATCTATGTTATGGGACCTTAGACCATAGTAAATCGAAAAGCCTGTTTCCAAATAATTCAGGGGGCTTAAAACACCTTCTTTATTAAGTCTACAAAGTTGAATACTGGCATCGTCTCTGGTACCAACCGCTAAAATGGCTTCATCCTCGGTTACCGAAACCACTTCAATCCTAGTCTGCCCCTGTAACTTGGTGTGTTCGTCATCCTTTAAAACGAAGTGAGGCACCAAAGCCCCTTTTGTATTTATTTTGAAAACACTCACCCCATCACCGTGGTAAAAAAAGTCGGTGTTTTTGATAAACCCGTTTCTTTCATAATATTTATGATGTCTGTGACCTACAATTACATAATAATTGCCTCCCAATTGCACACCGGTTACAGGGTAAGCACCGGTTAAAAACCTATCAGTTTTGTTATCACCTATGTTGTTGATATTTTTGAATTTCCCATTTTCATAGACCCTAAAACTACTCACTCCATTATCCTGAAATCCCCCTGTGTATAAAAAAGTTTTTCCGTTAATTTTATGAGTGTACATTCCGATTATACCATCGGTAAAAATGGTTTCATCATCTTTCATGGACTGTACATGTTCTAGTTTGCCATCGTTCAGTATTTTAAAACAGCTTAATCCGGGAGTTTCTTCCAAGCCTCCTATAAATAGATAGGATGATTTTTTCATGTGGACAACTTGAAGTGTAATGGCCACACCAAGGTGAGTTTCATCGGTATCTTCTACCAGGGCGACCCGATCCAAAGATCCGTTATCCAAAATTTTAAACGTCTCGATAACGTTTCCATATTTGTTGGCCACGAATAGAAAATCGGTACCGTTGATGTGATCGGCGACCATTCCTCTTGCAGGTCCCTTTTGCTTGTAAAGTTCATGGTTACTTATTGGTGTTAGTAAACCTTCTTTATTTAGGCTGAAAACATCAATGTTGCCAAAACCACCAACAAATACGTAATCTCCACCATTTTTTTTGTAGCTGGTTATTGTAACGGTATTGTTGGCCGAAATTTTCTTGAAGTCCTGTCTGTATAGCATTGGTCCATCCGAAACTTGCGCTAAACAAATTTGCGACATGAACAATGTGATACTTAGTATGAAACTTTTTGTTTTATTCATAACCTTCACTTTTTCAGATGTACTGAACTATTTTAGAATTGATTGAACCCCCGCCTTGGCAATATCCCTGTCTTGCTCTATGGTGCCGCCGCTTACACCGATAGCCCCGACAATTTTACCGTTTTTGTTCTTTATAGGTAATCCGCCAGGAAAGGTAATTAAACCCTCATTGGAGAGTTCTATATTGTATATGGCACCTCCCGGCTGCGTTAATTCCCCCAATTTTCCAGTATCTATGTCAAAATATCTTGCTGTTTTTGCCTTCTTAATGGCTACATCAATACTCCCTAGGAACGATTCGTCCATCCGTATAAATGCCTTTAGGTTGGCACCGGCATCAACTACCGCAATGTTTACCAAAACATTGGAATCTTCGGCCTTTTGCTTTGCGGCCAGGAGTGCTTTAAAAGCATCGTCATGCGTAATGTCATGGGCTATCTGTGCTTGCCCGACGTTGAATCCCAAAATTAGGCCCAACACAATAATGCAAATTTTTGGTCTCTCAAATAAGTTCATAATTCCTTTTTTAGTTAGAGTACAAAAATTATAAACTGTTTTGAGAAAAAAATTGAACAAGTTCAACTGGCCCCTTTTGAGACTATAAATTAAGACCGTTTTTTTATTTTGCTTAAAAACTCATGGGTTATGCCGAGATAGCTGGCAATCTGTTTGTCCGTAAGTTTTGATACAATGTTGGGGTAGGTATTCGTAAAATAATGATAGCGTTCCTTTGCGGTCTGGCAATGGTTTCTAATTAGGCGACGTTGCCATGAGATCAATGCTTTTTGGGACATCACCCTAAACAGTTTTTCTACCATCGGAACCGATTCGTAAAGTGAAAGTTTGTCGGTTCTATTGATCAACAGCACCTGGCTATCTTCCAAAGCTTGAATGTTCAAATTGGAAGGGGTTTGATTCATGAAACTATCAATATCCATCAACCACCAATCCTTGGCCGCAAAATATAAGGTATTTTCATTTCCTTTGGTATCGATCGTAAAAATTCTAAAGCAACCTTCCAAAACGAAACCCTCGAATTTGAAAATACTGCCCTGTCTTAGTACGAAATCTTTCTTCTCAATAAAACTTGGATTAAAATAACTACAGATCGTATCCAAGTCAAGGTTTGAGATTTGGATGTTTTTTTTAATCTGTTGTCTTAATAAATCGTAAGCCATTATTCACCAGTGGAGTTTCTGTCATATGCACAATGGCCATGCATCGGCATATTCCAAGGTTCGTGCCTTTGGGTTATACAAATATAAAAGAACATAATTCGCCAAGTCATGCTACTTTGTGGCATTTTCAATAAAAAGGGTGTTCTTATTTTACTTTGAAGCCCTACCTACTTCCTTTTGCGCATCAAATGGACTCTCAATGGTAGTTAAGAGAAGTTTTTGGCCTTGTACGGACAAAGTCAGGTTCAATTATCGCCTATTCTCACAACCTTATGTATTAATTATGTATTTTAGGAGTTGTACCATTTTCAACATGAAAACCCATGACTAAAAGAGCTATCGTAAAATACTGGGGGCTGACGCTCCTACTATGTACTATCGGATTGACTTCCTGTAAAGAGAAAAAAGTTAAAAAGGCGGAGGCTAAAGAAGATACCTTGGCCGCCGACTTGAGAAAGGCACTTACTTTTTATGCCTCTTTTGACACCGGGGTCAACGCTGATTTTGCAAGTGGGGATTCCCTACTCTATACCGTTTCCAATAGGAAAGCCCTCGATTCTTCCAGAGTAGGCCTTCACAAACCAGATATTACGCGCCAGGAAGGAAAAGGCAAATATGGCTATGGGCTTCAATTTACCCAACGTAGTGAAGGATACATCTATTATGCCAGTGCAGGGAACATAGCGTATAGTAAGGAAAATTGGCAAGGGGCCATTTCTTTTTGGTTAAGTCTTGATCCCGCTACCGATCTGGAACAAGGCTTCTGCGACCCCATTCAAATTACGGACGTTAGTTATAACGATGCCGCCATTTGGGTAGATTTTACCGAAAATAACCCTAGGGATTTCAGATTAGGGGTCATCGGAGATCGAAATATCTGGAATCCCGAGGGATTGGAAGACGAGAACGATCTTTTTCTACCGCAACTCGTACCTGTGGTCAACCCGCCTTTTGGCAAAGGGGAATGGACACATATACTCATTAATTTTTCCGGATTGAATACCGAAAAAGGCCAAGCCTCCCTATACATCAACGGGGAATTAAAAGGGACCAGACCGGATATTTCGGATTCTTTTACCTGGGAATTGAATCGGTCCAACATCTATTTGGGACTAAGCTATATTGGATTTATGGACGATTTGTCCATTTACAATAGAGCGCTGACGGAAAACGAAATCAAGGCACTTTATTCCACGGAAAATGGGGTTAAGACGATTTTGGATTAAAAACGTTTTTTGAAACTTTGCTTTCTCCTTAATTTCTTTTCGTTAATCGGCCAACTAGTAAGATTGTAATTTATGAATCCACCTTAACGAACAAAAAACCAGCCCCGTCCCAGGGTCGTGCGTCCGAAATTAGTTCCGTATCACAAACACGGATCGAGCCATTTAAATACGCTGCATTTTTTGGTTCAATCGATATAAAGAACCCTCCATAGGATTCCAAAAACTCCCAAGTCCCTTCTTCTATGGTCTCCGAATCTTCCTTTACCGAAAATGTTCCGTCAGCGGCAAAACTAGCCATGATATTTTTGTCGGCTTCACGTATCCCCGGATTGGCACAAAGTCCGCAATCGCTTTTAGTCCATTTCCAATTTCCTATCAATCTGGCAGTGGTACGTTCAACATCAGTGAAAGTTCCGTCCGCATCACACGTTCCGAAAGAATTCTCGTTTGAAGATTCCTTTTCACATGAAACAAGGATAAAAAGTAATAGAAAAAAAATTCGCATAAAAAAGCAATTATTCCTTTTTCAATAGATACTTCCAAGGCTTATGGGTTGCTTCAAAAATTTCCTTTTCCATGACTTAAAAAAGGAGTTCAATAGACTGCAGGAATTTAAATGACACGGCATTGTCCGCTTCGTTTTGTCGAAAAGTCTTATAACCCTCTGCCTTTTAGACTGAATTTCATCGAATGTTTCCATGCTCGGACAATATGGATTTCGCTTTTGGCGTTGTCCAGTCAAAACCCAAGTTATGAGAACCCTACTTATCCTATCCTTGATTGTCATATTCGCCTTCCCTTCCTGTAGCAATGAGGAGGCTTCCTTGGAGGAACAGTTAACGGAAGATGGTACGGAACAGGAAGATGTGCAAGAGCTTAAAGAACCCGAAAATGATTGCCCTGGTTCCGTTGGTTTCGTTTTCGAGGAAAAAGACGGCATCCTATCCATTGAATTTGAGGACAACGATTTCCCGGAAGGTTGGGTATTGAAAGATGCCATTGATGGTGTTTCCGGCCAGGGTTACATGCAATGGGAGGGTGATGCCAGTATGGGCAATCCAGGTAATGGTATGATTACCTTTCCCGTTAGGATAACCGATACCGGCACCTATCGATTCACGTGGAAATCATCGTATCGAAAAGGAGATAACGGCACGGAACACAATGATTCCTGGTTGCGTTTTCCCGATGGCCAAGACTTCTTTGGAATGAAAAACGACGGCAGCAAAGTCTATCCGGGTGGTTCCGGAAAAGAGCCCAACCCAAATGGGGCTTCCAAGGAGGGTTGGTTTAAGGTGTACCGAAGCGGTAATGACAACAGTTTTAAATGGCAGGCCCGGACTTCGGACCATGATGCCCATGATGTTTATGTAACCTTTGAAGAACCTGGTGTTTATCTTATGGAAATCTCGGCCCGTTCGGACTTTCATGCCATAGATCGGCTATTGCTGCATAAAGAGGACATTTCCCAGAATGAAGCATTATCCCAGGCGGACGACTTTAGTGCCAAGAAAAGCTGTGATTAAGAAATGTACGTCCATAGACCCAAAAAGGATGGTGTTCCTATGCATCTCTTAACTGCATTCCAATACAATTCTTTCACCCATCTTAATTCAGTTTGTTCAGACTTTTAGATGGAGAAACACCATAACGGTACCCTTTTCAGTTTTTTAATTCTTCCGAAAGTTGAATTATCTCTTTACAAATAATATCGGCATTTTTCTTTTCGGTAAAAATGGTAACATGACCTCCGTCAAGGAAAAAGACTTTACCATTTGTTGAAAGATTTGCCATTTCTTCCTGCATCTCTACCCGTTCAGCTCTCATCTTTTCTGGATTAAGACCCATGCTTCTAACTGCCTTTTCATTTAAATGTGTTCCTGAGAACACCCGAATCGGCAAAGAATCGAATTCGCTTGCATTTCTAGACATCTCCACCAAATCCCTATACCATTTCTCTTCTTCCAAATAACCCCAAAGGTACTTTCCATTTAAAGTGTAATCCTGATAACGGTCGGTAACTTCTTCGGGTAGCCCGGGAGCCCAAAGTATGGATCGTTCGACTATTCTGGTATATAAATCCAAGACACCCAAATCTCCTAAAACGGCTCCTGTATAGTATATCGCGCCCATGTAACTAGGTGGTGGTGGCAAGTTGTGTCTCTCATCTATATCTGGATGTGGGGCGTCCAAAAAAACCATCGCGGCCACTTCGGTGGGGTAGAGTTGAGTAAACACGCGAATGTAGTGCCCTCCATAGGAATGACCGGCCATAATATAGGGTGGTGATTCTCCCACTTCTTTCAATAAGGTATGCAGTTCGCGCGCAATGGTTTCCGGGTCTCGCGGACCATCACTAAGTTCGCTATAACCGATACCGGCCCTATCATATCGAACTACGCGTAGACTATCCTTAAGTCCTTCACTCAACCAATAATAGTATTCGCTATGCCCACCTGCCCCTGCCTCAATGACCAAAGTAGGTTTATTGTTTTTTGCTCCAGTACTATTGATATGTAGTTTAAAACCTCCAATATCAACCAGTTCCCCGGGGGGTTGCGGTTTGGAACTGAACAGACGCAGACATAGGCCAGTTAAAATAATGAGCAACAACAATGATCCAATAAATATGCCGATCCACTTAAAGATTTTCCAAATAATTCTCATAATGATTTACAGTTTGATTATGCGATTCAAACCTAAAATCATTGAAAAGTCTCTTGAAATTATTTTGATGAACACGCTAAAAGAGGATATACTTATAGCTAAATCGTGGGCTAATAGGATTCGATCAAAAAAACATGGTGTTCGACACAAAATGTACAGTGTTGGTCAAAGAGATTATAAGACGCGTATCAATAATGCTAAGTTTGCATTATGGATGGTTTTGTTCAAAAAAATTACAAAGCTTTTATCAAAGGGGGAATCACTGTTATTTTCCTGGCTGTACTGTTTGTTATACCCCATTATACCGGTATTTGGGATAGTTCCCTTACTGTTCCGCTGTTGATTCTATTTTGGTTAGGGGTTGCTTACCTCATTTTGCCCGAATTTTTCAAAAAATATCGGATCGCCATTCTTTCCGTATACGGGTTGGTTATCGCTTATAATTTTTTCTTTTTTACTACCACACCCGATCACGTACAGGATTATCGTCTGAATTTGGTAAATTTTATGCTCCTTCCGATTCCAGTTTTTGCTGCTTTGTGGGGATATGAACAATGGCGTTGGTTAAAAATGCTAAAGGCAGATAAGGCAAGGGCGGAATTGGCTTTGCTTACAAGTCAAATCAATCCCCATTTCTTTTTCAATACGTTGAATAATCTTTATGGTTTAGTGGTAGAAAAATCCGAAAAAGCCCCGGAAGTCGTTTTAAAACTGTCCGATATGATGAGGTATACCATCTATCAGGGAAAAGAGGATTTAGTGTTATTGAAGGATGAAATCGGTTATCTGGAAAACTACATCGAACTACATAAAATCCGCTATCAAAAAAAAGTTGAAATTCGGTTTAATCATACTATTCGGGAAGGTGTAAAGGTTGCCCCATTGCTCTTTATTATTTTATTGGAAAATGCGTTGAAGCATGGTGTTGAACCATTAACGGAAAACGCCTATATCCATTTAGATCTGAAAACGCCGGGCAATCAGATATTTTTTACCATTGCCAATAATTACGACCCCAATGCTCCCCACGAAAATGCAGGTATCGGGCTCGATAATCTGAAGAAACGCCTGGCGCATATCTATCCGAATCGGCATGAATTGAAGATTGAAAAAATGGATGCCACGTATACAGCTCACTTAAACCTATTCCCAAACCCATAAGCGTGCGAATGATAACCTATTGCATTATTGACGACGAACCCATAGCACATCGCATCATAGAAGGCTATTGCAAGGAGTTGCTCCACTTACAAAAAATCGGTAACGCCTATAATCCCATTGAAGCTTCTGTAATCGTTACCCGGCAAAAAGTAGATTTAATTTTTTTGGATCTTAATATGCCCAAAATGACCGGCTTCGAGTGGCTAAAAACTTTACCAAAGCCTCCACAGATCATCGTGACTACGGCACATAAAGAATATGCTTTAGAAGGGTACGAATTGGATGTACTGGACTATCTGCTCAAGCCTTTTTCTTTTCCGCGTTTCTTAAAGGCAGTAAATAAAGTGAATGCATCGGAGCAAGTAAGTCCGGCGAAATCTCCTGGCAACCCTAACTTGGAGAACGGTCGCTTCTTCCTGAAAGGGGATAAAAAATACCATCAAATTCACACTGATGATATTCTATTTATTGAGGCCTACGGCAATTATACAAAGGTCTTTTTAACCGAGGAAATGATAGTTAGTCATGAAAAAATATCCACTTTGGAGAATTTACTACCCAAAGAAAGCTTTTTACGTATCCATAAATCCTTTGTGGTCGCCACCGATAAAATTAAGCGCATACAAGGAAACTTAATCTATCTGCAGGACTATAAGATTCCCATCGGTCAGACCTATAAGAGTAAAATCCATCATTTATTGGGTGGGAAGTGATAGTTGAGGTCTATCCATACTATGAAGTTTACTTAAACGACTGTTGTTTATCAACTTACCTTACCAAAAATGTTTCGATATGAAAAAATCATTTTGTCTAGGCAGGATTGGACTATTACCGTGGAGGAGCTAGAACTTTCAACCGATATTTGGACGGAAACCGTTGAAGTTACCTTGAACGGAAACGGCAATTCGTTGAATTTTGATTACGGTTCATGTAACGATACAGCAAACTGTATAGGTACCCTTACTTTTTAAGTTGTGTGATTCGCTCACTTTATTCAAGAGAAACGAGTTATATTTTTTCAAACAGAATGCTTTTTTTACTAAAATCAAAAGCTGAATTAACCACTTTCTTATAGGCCTCGTAATGCCCCAAGTTCATTTTCAATAAGCGATAAGCTTCACTTGCTTCTATAATGATTTTATCATGCTGAACCTCATAAGAAGAAATAAAAGAACAGGCCTCTATACCATCAATCATCACTTTTTCATTAATCTCTAAGCTTTCCATTCCACTAGGTCTGTACCCTTTGGGAATCGTAATTTCAAAATGATAGTTATAGGTATTTGGAAATCGTATCTCCACAGGATTTACCCTATCCACTTCTTGATAGAACTCAATTTGAGTCCCAATAACCCTTCCAATGTTAAACAACAAATCATCATCTCCAATTTCCTCTACCAAACTTTCTGCAGTATAGGTCCAATTGATTTCAAATGTGGTATTATCTGTAATTAGTTCTAGATTTTCATTTGCAACATCAAACTTTATAATTTCAGCATCTTCAATGCCCGACGTAGCGGTGATATTCTTGAACTCATTGTAATCTTCTTTGCTAAAGTATTTGTGAGCACCGCGCATATTAGAGGCTTTATAACCCGAAAGCTTTTGCTGACACTGTACCCATCCCACTTTGTGTTCATTAATTGCCAATGTAAAATTCCGAATTGTTTGTGTGTGCTCGACCGGTGGTATGGCTATCTCTTCAAAACGATAATTATGATCAGTTACAAAAAATCCTGTATTGGATATATACTCTAGAGGTGCATAATCCAATCTGGAATTTACATGGCTTGGCACAATGTATTTTTCATTCTCCGGAAAATAAATCAATAATTCCTGAAGGTTAAAACTTGAATAGAACGACTCATCAAATTTATGATGATAACGATTAGAAGTTAAAACCAATTCATAAGAAATACCGTAATGATTGAATAAGGCAGTATATACTTTAACTATGCCTTGTTCCGTGGCTTGTTTTTTGGCTATGATTGTACTGAGATCATCATATTCGGGAGTATTACCTCTTACAATATGGTATCTATTGTGCACATAGTTCGAGATCGTATTGATAATACCATTGTCATCGTCAGCTTTGTACTTTTCAAAATCCGCAACCAAGGTTTTTATTTTTCTAGACTTTATCTTTATATAATTACGCTGTAATACGTTTTTCAAGTTTTCCCACATCCCATTGCCATTGGTGCCTCTTACCACGTAGGATACTTTCATCCTGTTGGCATCCGGGGTAGCAGACTCCTCGTCTATCATCGCAGGGATATTATTGACCGTTGCCGTATAAGCCTTTTTATTACCTTCTACAACTTTTCTGGTAAACTCTGGGAAGCCATTATAGGGCTTAATCTCCGAGATAAGTGAAGTCGGTCTCCTCAAAATAACTTCCGCCTTCTTTACCTTGTAATCTTTTTGGACAACGACGCTACCTACGGAACTAATTTGCCTTTCCAAAGTATAAATGAATTCCAATTGAGAATTTTTAGTAACTCCTTCCATTGCAAAAATTTTAAAATTCCCATAGTTTTTCACATTCTTGAGTTCTTTAATATTCGTTTTATTGAGTAATTTAACCTTCCCATCCTTAGTTAGTACCCTTGCTTTGATATCTACTACTCTGCGTATATTCCGTATAGGAATATAAACCCGATTATGCCTTTTCACTCCTTTTTCCGTATTCACGCGTATAATACTATGTTTGGTTTCAAATAATTTATAAGCATTTCCCAGAACTGGCTTGTAGTACTGAATTAGATATTTTTCTTTGATTGCCACAGAAGACAAGGTTTCATCTTCGGAGTCAATTTCATGATATACAGGATTAACCTCCCAATCATGACTTTTGTAAAGCTGGGTATACAAATTGCTGGAAAAAAGAACAAATAGAATGAAAAGCTTGAAATTGTCTAACATAAGCCCTAGGTTTTGGGATGAAGGATAATGTTTTTTTTGTTTGCCCTGAGTAGGGATTTTATAAATGTATTCCAGTTTGGAATGGCTTCGGAAGTTACTTTTAAAGTATTCACTAGAATTTCCTTCCGAATAATAATCTGATCGTGTTGTTTTTTATAAGTGATATTGAATTCAAAATCGTCACTTTCAAAGTTGTCATCATCCGGTAATGAGCCTAAAACATATCCATCTGGAATATGTATGACCGTGTGAAAGGTTTTATGGTATTTGTAATCAATCTTTTTGTCATAAATCCTACGTTCGTCCTTTACCAGACTATTTATTAAATAACGGTCTAAATTCGGTTTTATATACAACTTATTATTAATCCTTTTTATATACCCCCGAGTTTCAGAATCAAAAGAAATTGAAAGGCTATCCCGTTCTCTCTCCAAATTTTCGTAGTTGATATCTTTAAATGATGTCTGCTTCGTTCCTATTCGAAGGTTCTGATATATGAAATCAAGATCTTCCTCACTTTTGTTTTCAATTTTGTGCATAATTTCTAACTTCTCATATCCCCATAGTTTAGCTGAATGCCGTCCACTAAGTTTTTCATCCTGTATATGTAGTACGCTGGAAACACGGATACCGTTGTTGGTTGCAGCAACTTCTGGAACTTTTTTTATAGAGTAGGTAAAAGGCGATATCCCAATTAGTGCCTCCTTTCCTTGAATAAAAGGTGAAGGATAGCCATAGGCCAAATACTTGGCCGTTGCATCTAGGTAAACCGTGTCCTTATTTGGTGTTACTACCGTGGTAATCATATGGTTGTCCGTAAAGGGGGTAGGAACTTCTTCATAAGAATACGGTTTGGCCCTAGTACCTATCCAGGTCAAATATGAATCAATTCCTGCATACCGCAACATTTCGTTAAGGATGTTGGCCATATCCTTACAGTCACCATACTTATTTCTATATATTTGAATCGCATCTCTTGGAATAAATCCGTTTAGCCCATCTTCGAATGCTATGTAGTTAATTCTGTCCTGGACGAAATAATAGATTTTTTTTATTTTTTCTTCTTGTGTATTAGAGTTTTGCACCAAAGCATTAGTAATACTTCGGAGTTCCTCCTGTTCATCCTCGTTTATCCTGGAAATCAAGGATCTGTACCATTGATACAAATCCTTTGTATTCTTTAAAATTGAAATGGTCTCTCCCCGATGTTTATAGGAGTGAACATAAATAATAACCTGAGGAATATAATACAGTGGAGAAAAATCATAATATCGGTCAACCTCGGGAACTTCATTCAAAATCCATGAGTAGGTTGTAATCCCATCTTCACTTTCTTCTTTGAAGTTTACATCGATAGTGTTTAAATTCAGTTCATGAAAAGCGACTTTGACATGGTTGGGAAAACTCACGGAAACCCTCGCTTCTACGATTGGGGTTTTGCTCCAAAAAATAAAGGGTGGAATAAAATGAGGATCTTTGATTCTCATTCTATAGCTTAAATCAGTTATCGAATTTTTGGTTACATTCGAATAGATAACCTTCTTTTCTTTTTGATCATTAAAGAAAACATTGTTTAGCAATACATCCTTGTCTAAAAAGTTAGTAACCGGATAGTATTTTATCTTTCCATTCTCTAAATTTTGGGTATTTGCGCTTATGGCCGTAATCTGATTGAACGTGTTGTAACTAATCTCATCCTCAGTAAATTTTAGTGTGTTTGTGGAAAGGAAAAGATTTTTTTTACGGACGTTTTGGGTAATTATCAGTTTTCCTCTTGATTCTCTAATCTGAATTCCTTTCTCTAGCTCCAATGTAATAACATCTTCGCCCGGATAACTTTCGTCATAGTTAGTCGCTTGTGCAAAGCCCGCACATACCGTTAAAAAGAATAGAACCAGAAGGGGGAATTTCATTGAGTTCATAATCCGAATAACGTGAGAAAATAAGAAATATTTTGCTTCAGTAAAACTAGATGGACCGGGAAGCATAAACATCTGGATCTAAACTTACAACTCTATTTCATTCAAAAATTTATAATATAGCTTTAGATATTATTCTTTATCATGATTGTTTTCTTTGATCTCCTCCCACATTTAGGAATCGGCCCATGTGATTGTTCCCAAACTGTTTTTGCTAGGAACCTATCTTCCGGAACGCTACAAAAATCGGACAGCAATCCTGCGCTAATTAATAATGCGTTGGTCTAGAAGGAAATTAAAACAAGTCGAAATTTCCATTTAACACATATTCCACTTTACCGGTTTGCCAACGGTTTTTCAAATCTTTGATCACTGGTGATTTGTCCATTCTATAGCGTCTTACAACTTTTGAAATACCGGATTTTGAAAATCTGGTCAAAATTCCCGTAGTATTAATTGACCTATGATCTTCATTGGTCATGGTTATTACACTTACATTAATCCTTGTCTTGATCATGTCCTTTTCCTTGGAACCTCGGTTTTCAAAAACGTGATAGCCAGATTCTGATTTTAAAAGCGAATATGCTCCAAAACCGACGATCGAAAAAATAAAAATGCATTCTCCTGACTCAGATGATTCTTTTATCAATTCCATTTTCATACCTCTATGCTTTGACCAAGAACTGTACATATTCTCAATTTTCTTTCCATGCTCCCTATCAGACTTTTTGTACTTAATTCTTATCAAAGCATCCTGAGGCTCTTTATTTACATAGGAATTCACGGCCTGATTTAGTAAATATAGGCGCTGCGCTAGTTTCCTGATTAATTTGGAATCATAGGAAAGTCTTTCTTTGTTGCGTCCCTTCAATCTTTCCAATAAACTGGTCGTGGTTTCATAAGCACTCTCAAATCGATCTATAAATTCTATTTCTGATAGTATTTCATATCGTTCCGGTTTGGACCAAAATTCGGTTGAGCCCATCTCTCCTAGATAATCCTCTTTAACTTGTAACAAATGCTCTTTGGAAATAACCTTTTGTAATTCTATCAATCTTCTTTCAATCAGCTTAAACTCGGACAATACTCCTTTGGGATTGGCTACTATTTCTTTTAAATTAAGTACTTTGGATTGGGCCTCTTGCTTCTCAAGTATCTGTTTTTTCTGATTCCACGTAAAATCAGGCTCATCAGGGTCGATGAACTCCACTTTGAGTTTTTGCTTAGCCGGACTAACCAACAAGAATTGATTCCCTTTTGGATAATCGTGATTGACTATGGTTACCGCCAAAGGAGCCAAAAGGAATTTTTCTATTGCTCTCTTCAAAGGCCTTGCCCCCAAAGAACTCGAAAAACCCTTTTCCAATAAAAACTCCAAGGCCGAATCTTCAAAATCCAATTCCCAAGCCCTTCGCCGAAGTCCCCTTCTTGCCAAAACTTTTCCCAGTTCATTTTTAAGGATTTGTTTTGCGATCGCTTTGGTCAAAGGATTGAACATGATAATCTTATCGATTCTATTGACAAACTCCGGCCGAAATGTTTGGTTGATCGCCTTGAGCATATTGCCATCGATCCGTTCATCCTCAGAGGTATTGAATCCTACTCTATTGGTCACGGGCAGACTGGCGCCAATGTTAGACGTAAGAATGATAATCGAGTACCTAAAATCTGCGATGGATCCCCTTTGGTCCGTTAGCCTTCCGTCATCAAAGACTTGAAGGAAAAGATCCCAAATGTTTGGGTGTGCCTTTTCAAATTCATCAAGTAGAATGACCGAAAAAGGTTTTCTTCGTATCGTATTTACCAAAGCCGTATTCTCTGCAGTATCCGAAGCATCTCCCAAAATTTTATACATAGATTCCTGGGTTTGAAATTCGCTCATGTCAAGACGTATAAGCTTGTTCTCCGAACCGAACAGATATTCCGCCAATGCTTTGGCCACTTCTGTCTTTCCTGTTCCGGTAGGCCCCACGAACAGAAAAACTCCTGCCGGTCTACTTGGATCGGTCAATCCGGCCTTTATCATGGCTATTCTTTCTATTATGGTATTCACCGCGTCCTCTTGACCAATTACCTTTTGTGAAAAGTGGTTTTTAAGATGTTCAAGGTCCAATTTCTCGGTATCGTCCAGAATCTTTTTGGGTAATCCGGTGATGTTTGAAAGGGCGTCTAAAAAGTGGGCCAATTGAATCCTTTTGCCTTCTTCACTTCCTAATTGAATAAGCTTTTTGGTTTGCTTCAGGAGATCGAATAGACATCCAGGATTTTCCTTAAAGGAAAGATACTGATTGGATAAAAAGAATACTTCATCCAAGTCCTTTGCAGAGAAACTATCCCATAGTCCATTCTTGTCATCCTTTTTAATCCATTCACTGGCCAAAGCGAGTGTATTTTCCTTGGATAATGGGCTTATCCGTACAATTTCAAAACAACTTAGTATCTGTGGCCGAAATTGAATGACCTTTTCTAAACTGTTTGTGTCTACTTCACCGATAATTTTTAATTCCCCACTTTCTACAAAGGGTAGAATTTGATCTAATATACTTACGGGGGAGTATTCGTGTCTACCCCCATAGTATAATTCCTGAAATCGAGGAACAATCCATAAATTCTTTTTGCCATCCGTCAGTTCGGAAAGTACATTTTGGATACTTTGTTCCAAATCCCCAATGTATCTTTGACCAGCCATAATGTTACCAGCCGTTGCCGTGAAAATAAACCAACCATGGGCTTTCAGTTTTTTGGACACTAGATTTATAAGGGCAGACTTGCCCACGCCCTTATCTCCAGATACTAGGATAGACTTTGGACTGGAATTAGTTAGGTAGGCATAAATGGAATCTACTGCATCACTAATAGCTTCACTATCCACCATGTTAGCTGGTACATCTTTTTTAGTCCATATTTTGCCTATTCCTTTAAGATAGTCTTCGTCCATAATCCATAATAAAAGTTGAATCTCAAATAAATGAAATTAAATAGAGCCAAGCAAAAGTTATATTGGTTGTAGGTCTATCTAAAAAAGCTATAAATGTTGAGAGAACCAGAGCGGGTTTGGCATTTACCTGCCCTTTGTGGAAAAGTTTTGGAAACCTCCAAAATGAATGGATAAGAAAAATCTACAAAAAGCTGTATTTTGAAAGGTGTATTTTACGAACGGAGGTACGTACATCTGTAGAGGAATGGTGTATAAAGATGTATTTTATAGCTATATAAACAAGTTAGCAACAAGCTAAAAAAATGGATAATTGGTGGCTGAAATCTTATAGTATCGAAATAATTGGAAGTTTGGTAATATTCTTTATAATTGGTATAGCTGGAATTTATCGTTATTTCTTTTAAAATAGACTATGACTTCTCGGACAATAATAACCGTTTTATCAATAACTCTTCCTTTAATTGGAGCAGGAATTGGCTATCTAATCAAGAGTAATATTGAAAAGAAAAAAGAGCTTACAAATGAAATAACAAAAGAGAGACGTGAAATTTATCAGTAATATGTTAATTTAATAATCGGAATTTTTGCCAATACAAAAGAAAATAAAAGGAATAACCCGAATAAAATGTTGACAGACCTGTACGAGTTTTATAAAAAATATGTGCTTTATGCATCTCCAAAAGTTATAATTGCATTTTCAGATTATTTTCAATTTATGTATCAGCAAAATGAAGATGAGAAAACGGACTCAAAACAGCACCTTTTGTTGATGACCAAAATTATGGTAGAAATGAGGAAAGACCTTGGACTTAAAAATAAGGACCTTGGAAAAAATGGACAAAAATTAATGAGGGCATTAATTAAGGATTACGATGTTATCATTGGATAGAAAGAAAAAGCCAGTAGCTAACAATACTAATAGCAAATAGGGCAAAAATGTCTGAATCTAAAGGCTTGGGTGCGTTTGCTGAGTCCGCAAAATCTTTTGGATTTGGCAATTAAAAGATAAAAATAATTACAAAACAAAAAGCTCTGGCTAAGTGCACAGACAGAAAGGAAAAGTTCCCTTGCCTGCCCTACTTGCCATAGCCGAACCGTTGGCAACAATATTGAAAGACGAAATTGAGATTTAGAATAACTTATTACTTCTTATTCTTTTTTTGCATTTTTTCCGCATCTGGACAACAGACTTTAAGTGGTAGGACTGTCGACCAATTTTTGGAAACTGCAATTGGAATAACGGTATTTAACAAAGACACAATTGAAATTGAAAAGACTGACCTTAATGGTTATTTCCAAATTGAACTACCAAAAGAAACGGATAAACTTATTTTCGCAGGACTTGGCTATGAATGGGCAACAATTACAGTTCCAAAGGAATGTGAAACACTAGAAATAATCTTGTTTTTGGCTGCCACCTATGATTTCATGTCACCTAGAAAGGTTGATAGGCTTCGTAAAAAAGAATTTGATAAATTACCCGAGTTACACTCTCAAGCCTTCCAGAAAGGACTTTTCAAAACCGAAAAAACTTGTGTTAGCCGAAGGTTTGAACCTGACTTTCCAGAACTTGACGAAATTCGTCGACAACATAAATTGACCAAGAAACAGATTAAAGCAAAATTTAAAGAACTTGAAATCGGAGATACTGTAAAAGTGCCGTCAGAGTCTTGGTCAGCATATACAGATAGTACCGCCTTTGGTTGTCTTGTTACAGGAACGATAATTGGAAAAAATAAGAAAAAGCGTGGTTACAATTTGATTTTAAAAGTGAGTAATAGCCTTTGCGAAAATGGACAAGCTACATACAATGGAAAAAAAGTAGAAATTGGAGAATCTATTACACACAATATGAAATATTTCAAAATAGTAACCGAATAAATACTGTTGCCAACACGGTGTATAATTCATTGCTAGATTCTTACTAATTTTAAAACTAATAACCATTTAATCCGCCACGGTAGGGGGAAAAGCCGGCCAGACTACGTTTTTAACTATGTTGTAAGGGGAAAAATAAAAACTGCGACCCAACAATTGCCATAACCCATTAAAACGGGCCATAGCTTTAGCGTTGTGCCTAATTGAAAAAATGATTGCTGATATAAATAAAGCCTGGAATTGGAAAGGATTTAATGCCATTGAACTTATTCGTACAAATGATTTCGGAAATGTAATTTTCAAAACAGATAAGAACGAATATTGGAGAATCTGCCCTGAAGAAGTGACTTGTTTAAAAATAGCGGAAAATCAATCCGATTTTGAGCATTTATTGGCTGATTCAGAATTTATTGAAGATTGGGAGATGGCAAATATTATTGAATCAGCAAAATCAGTAGTAGGCGAATTACAATCAGATGAAAAATACTGTCTTAAAATGCCAACTCTAGTAAGCGGACAATATGAAAAATCGAATTATGGAAAAGTCCCATTCAAGGAATTAATTTTATTTTCTGGAAGTTTAGGAAAACAAACGGAAAACTTGAAGGATGGACAAAAAGTGAAATTTAAATTCAAGAAATAGAAGCATTAATGGAAGAAGTCAAACAAAAGAAAGTTTTATTCAAATACCATAGCAATGTTTTGGACGAGTTGACTGTGGAAACAATGTGGGCAGAGGAAATTGACAAAGAAAATGGAATCTACAAACTGGACAACATTCCGTTTTATGGACCACTAATTGCGACTGATGATGAATTTTATGCGGAATTTGACGAATCGGAACAAATGCTGACTTACCAAAAGACAATAAAACACTCTGGAAACTCAATTGTTTTAGTCATAATAACTAAAAACGGATTTGACAAAGAAATTATACGAAACCGATTTAAGGAATTGAATTGTACATCCGAAGGAATGAACGACTCTTATTTTTCAATGGAGATTTTAAAAGATGTAAACTATTCTGAAATCAAAAAAATATTGATAGAATATGAGAATGATGGAGTTTTAGAATATGCCGAACCGTGTCTTTCGGAAAAGCATCAAACGGATTTAAAAAACAACTAGACACAATAATGGCTATAAGTAATTGCTAGTTCTCGCCCACTTCCGAAAATCCTCACGGATTTTCAGCTTTGTGTATACCTGCCTGCGGCAGGCGGGCTTGTAAAATTAATCCCTAAAACAAGGAACTAACCATAGCCGAGATCGCTGTGTGTAATTATGACAAACCAAAAAGTATACAACATTCGAAAATCCGTATAAGGAAACAAGACTGCCTATAACCGACCTTTGTCCTATTCTTTTAATCTTTAAAAGAGGAACAAAATGAATACAAATCAGTTTGGTAAAAAAGGTTGGACACCGGATAGAATTGGAAATTTGCATGGAAAAACATACGTGATAACAGGCACTACAAGTGGAACGGGATTTGAAGCAACAAAGATATTGCTGTCAAAAGGAGCAAAGGTGGTAATGCTTAATAGAAACCCAAAGAAAGTTGAAGAAAGCATTAAAACATTAAAACTAGAACTTGGAAACCCTATAGAAGTTTTAGCAATTAAAATGGATTTAGCAGAACAAGCTTCCGTAAAAAAAGCGGCCGAAGAAGTTATTAAAAATGCACCTAAAATTGATGCTCTAATTTGCAATGCTGCAATTGCCCAAGTACCAAAACAAACGCTTACTGTTGATGGCTTTGAAAGTCAGCTTGGTGTAAACCACTATAGTAATTTCTTGTTACAGGCCCTGCTTTACCCACGAATTGAAGCATCAAAAGGACGAATAGTTGTGGTAGGTAGTATGGGTTATAATTTAGGGATTAAAACCATACAGTTTGACGATATGAATTGGAATAAGAATTATAATCCCAATGCTGTTTATAGCCAAAGTAAATTAGCACAAATTATGTGTGTTTACGAATTACAGGATCGCTTAAAAGAAGTCGGAAAATCCGATGTAAAAGTGTATGCCTGTCATCCAGGAGCTTCCCGAACATCATTGATTAGAACAAGCGGTAGTATATTGACTCGATTTGTTTGGCAACTTATAAAATTGTCACCGTTTGTACAATCGGCTGAAAAAGGTGCTTACCCTCAATTGATGTGTGCAACAGAATCAAATTTAGATCAAAGTAGTTTTTACGGTCCAACAGGAAGGAACAATTGGACAGGTCCAGTTGGAGAACATAAATTAGAGCCACACGCAAAAGATAAAGCCATTGCCAAAAGACTTTGGAATCTTTCCGAAAAAGAAACGGGTGCAAGGTGGAATATCTAAATTTTGGTATGCAACATTTTAAAACTTTAGTATCATATCTAAATTATTTAGAACTACCTCGACCAGAACATCCTATGTTGAGTGTATTTAACTCAAAAGGTGATGGTAACTTGCCTTGCCCAAGAGAAAGTTCACCACCAATAATGAATGATTGTTATTCCATTAGTTTAAAAAAATATGTGAAAGGAAATTTAAATTACGGACGTACAAAATACGATTTCACTAATGGTGCTATGATTTTCATTGCACCAAGACAAGTTTTACAATGGGACAACAGTGTGGTTTTTGAGCAAAAAGGCTTTTCAATAAACTTTCATGAAGATTTTCTGAAAGGAACTGAACTAGCGCAACAAATAAAAAAATATGGGTTCTTTTCTTATTCAATAAATGAGGCATTACACCTTTCACCCAAAGAAGAAAAGCAAATAGAATCAATAGTAAACAATATTGAAATTGAATATCAAAACAATCAAGATGCCTTCAGTAAAGAAATCATCATCTCTCACTTAGACACGTTATTGAAATATGCCGATCGATTCTATGAAAGACAGTTTTTAAACAGAAAAGAATTATCCAACGATTTGTTAGAGCAATTTAATCAGTATTTATCCGAATATTTTGAATCAGGACAACTGCAAGAAAAAGGTATTCCAAGTATAGAACAAATCGCTGATAAAATGTCTATTTCACAACGTTACTTAAGCGATACTCTGAAAAAAGAAACAGGTAAAACCACAATGGAACATTTACACTTGCATTTAATCGATGAAGCAAAGAATATATTATTACAGCCAAATAAGAGTATTTCAGAAGTGGCGTATGAATTGGGATTTGAATATCCACCTTATTTTTCTAGGTTATTCAAAAAGAAAGAAGGTATAAGTCCAACGGAATATAGAGGAAAATACAAATTAAATTAGACCATGGAACTATTAAAGCTAGCTACAGAATGGGCGAAGGCCGAAGTCTTCTCAACACGTTTCTTCATCTTTTTTGCAATTTTATTTTTAATCGCCAGTATCGGATTTTGGCAGTTGGGAAAAACGGATTTGGCAAAGGCATATATCATTCCAACCTTGGTAGCAGGTTTATTGCTTATGACAATAGGACTTGGTTTGTTTTTCACAAATAAATCAAGGATTACCCAATTTGAAAATGCGTTTAAGGCAGATGCATCAGCCTTTTTTCAGTCCGAAATTGAACGTTCTGAAAGCACAATGAAAGAGTACACAGTTGTATTTAAGATAATTCCAGTTTTAATTATCATAGCCACATTACTAATTTTATTTATTCATACTCCAACTTGGAGAGCAATTAGCATTATAACAATTGCTATGTTGATAGTTATCCTATTAGTTGACGGAACTGCACACGCAAGAATTGAAGCCTATCATAAAGCATTGGAGTTGGTGGATATAAAAAAATAACTACATGCAACAATGTTGTAGGCAATAGCAGTTTGAATGCTTACTCGAACCGCTTTTGATCAAATTAAAGTATATTATAATCTGAAAAGTAGTCCTTAAAATTCACTACGGCTCATATACAAAACCATTTGCAGCATTGTAAAAATGAAACGAATAGTATTCATACTCCTTACAATATCACTTCAATATTCCACTGTTCATGCCCAAGGTATGGTGCATCAAATAATCAAGGAAAGAATAACGTCCAAAAAAATTCCGGGAATGGCCTTTCTGATCGCAAAAGAAGGAAAAGTAATTGAACAGGGGTATTATGGTAAGGCAAATCTAGAAACAGATACGGATGTAACCAATGAATCAGTTTTTGCCATAGCCTCTATGAGCAAAACATATACTGCAGTCGCGATCCTGTTAATGGCGGAAAAAGGATTAGTAGATTTAAATGATACTATCACGAAGTACATACCCGAAGCACCCGACTCTTGGGGTTTAATAACCATTAAACATCTTCTAACCCATACCTCTGGTTTGGTGGATGATTGGGCACTTTATGACTGGAATAAATCAAATCAATTGTTCCTTCAAACGCAAACCGGTGGCCTATTCCTGAAGCATTTGTTTGCCCAGGAATTACTTTTCAAACCTGGTTCAAGCTACTCTTACTCCTGTGGCCCGTTTGTGCTGGGACTTATTATCGAAAGAGTAACAGGAGAGCACTATGGACAATTTCTAAAGGAAAACATTTTTGTTCCCCTAAATCTGACAGAAACCTATGTAGACAATCCATACAAGATAATACCAAACCGGGTTTCGGGATATTTCAATTATGATTCCAATACGTTAAATAGTGGAGTCTCTGGCTTAGGCAATGGCCTATTAATTGCCCCAAATGCATACGGACGAGCGGATGTTGGTATTCGTACAACAACAATGGACGCAATGAAATTTTACAATGCCCTACTTTACAATGAGCTTATTAGCGAACCATCAAAAAAAATTATTTTCGAACCATCTACGCTTAACAATGGAGAATTTGTTCCAACTGGCGCCGGTTTAATGAACTGGCCTTTGGGTGGCATTGCCATATCCGAACACAGTGGTGGTTTCAGAACCGGATTTAGTAGTCAAGTCATTGTTATACCAAAGCACAGATTCGTAGTTATCGTCTTAAGCAATTTATACGGTGGAGCTAATTTTTCGCTAGCACAGGAAATCGCATCTGTATACTATCCACAATTGCAACAATTATCAAATAAAACACCTGTTACGGATGAAGAAACGAAATTGACAAATATTCATTTGAATTTCTTTCAAAACATAAACTCGAATCAAGAGAATGAAAATGTTAGTAAGTCATTTCCTTTTTCTTACCACTCCAAAAAAGTAAAAGAATCGATTTCCAAAACCAAGTCAATTGTCTATTTAGGAGAAAAAAACATTCAAAAAGAAGAAGTAATTTTTTTTAATGAAAAAATCCACACTTTAAAATACTATAGATTGAACAGTATTAAAACCCTATTTACTACGGTTTATCTTGATGAGAACGATAGCATAGTTTTTTTTGATTACCCCGAGACCGAATGAATGCAAAAAACGACCGTCAAACTTGTATTTAGGCAACGGCGGTTTAATTGACTAAACCAAAACATAGGTAAAAGGATACTACAAGCCTGAAAAAATTGTTATTGGTAATGCGCAACTAATCATACACAAAACCGTTAGTTATACTATTGTTAGTAACAATACTATACGAATGAAGAATACCATAGTTGCGACTTTAATTATATGCCTTCTCACCCACTGCTCCAAGGATGAGCCGGGTGTTGAAATAGCATCGGACAGGGACTTTAAGATGGGATTTACCACATGGAGTTATGGGCCCAATCTGCAGGATGTAAATGACACCTATTCATTTATTGGAGGTAATGCCGATATATACGCTGAACATATAGATAACAACATTCCTTGGAATGCATGGATCAACGACCTGGCATTACCATCGGAATTCACCAACGAAATGATTGGGCGCGCCAACAGAAAAATTTCCGAAAAATCCTTATTGCTTTCCGTCAGCTTATTGAATTCGAACAGGGATGAACTGGCCTCGGATTTTGACAATACGATACCTGCCTACGATAACCTTGATGATACTCATATCAGGGAGGCGTATTTTAAGCATATCAGCTACTTATTGGATGCATTTGCACCGGATTATCTGGTTATCGCTATTGAAGTCAATGAGCTTCGGCTTAGGTCTCCAGAAAAATGGGACTCCTATACCAACTTGATTTTTGATGTTAAGACAAGAATTAAGCAGTCCTACCCTGATTTAAAGATTTCAGAATCAATTTCATTACATAATTTGTACGAACCCGAAGTTTCAGATCCGCAAACCTATATTGGGGACATCATGGATCATGTAAATCAAAATGACTTTGTCGCGATCAGCTTCTACCCTTTTTTGAAAAATCTAAGCTCAAAAACCGAGTTCCAGGAGGCGCTGGACTTTTTACACAGCCAAGCCGTCCCTCCGATTGCCTTTGTAGAAACCGCCCATATTGCAGAAAACTTAGTGATTCCAAATCTAAATGTATCCATTGACGGCAATGAAAACGAACAAAACGTTTATCTCGAAACTTTGTTGGAGCATGCCGACACCCAAACTTACGAATTCATTATTTGGTGGGTGCACCGGGATTATGATGCCCTTTGGGAAACTTTTCCCGCAGAAGTTAAGGATCTTGGACAGCTATGGAGAGATACCGGTCTTCTGGATGAAAATGGAATGGAAAGGGCTGCTTTTTCCGTGTGGCAAAACAATCATGGAAAATAATTACAATTAAAGTTAAAATAGAGGATTGATTCGAAATATGCCAAGACCATGATTTTAAAAATACATTACAGACACATTTTTTCTTTCACTATTTACCAAGAAAACATAGTTGCCCATGTCAAAAAATTGTATTTGTTCTTGTAATTTTACTATGAATAATTAAATATCAGAATGACTAAGTTCATGAGAAGTTCCTCTATAAAGTCATTTTTTTTACTTTCCCTATTTGTCACCTCAGTTCAGGGAATCGCTCAGAACATATCTATAGAAAATAGAGTAGAGGATATCATAATAAAAAAGGACACTTCTTTTGTGAAACATGTGAGTGTAGTGATAAAAGAGAGTGAGCAAGAAGTTTTGTATCCAATTTTTTATGATAACGAACTTGAAAAAATATCTGATATACAAGTCTATTCCAAAAAGGGAAAACGCTTTAAGCCTGTAAAAGATAAAGTCATCATAGAAGATGATGTGGAACTTGAATATATTGCAAGCAAAAAAGTAAAGACAATCATTATCCCTCCGGGGTCCAAGTCAAAAATCTCATACACTGTTGACTGCGACGAGCTGATGTATTTTTCAGATCTTCGATTTTTTTCATACAACAAAGTAGATACCCTAAAATATAAGCTACAAGTCCCTGACACCTTCCAGTTCGTTCATAATGCAATATATGAGGAATCGCTCGAATATGTCAGCATGGATTCCATCAGTATGGATAGTACGACCAAATGGAACATTGAAGTTGTTCCAGAAAGGATAGAACCCGACCCCTTGGCGTTTTTTGGAATTTATCGAAACAAGAAATCTCCTTTGATGAGGACCATCGTGGTACCAGCTTCATACAAAGACAATGCGACGAAATATCTGAATGATTGGTATCTGCAAAAAGTACAAGCGAAAAGAGGACTTAGCCCAAAAGTGATACATAAGATTAACGAACTAACCAAAGGAAAATCAGAACCTTCGGACATACTTGACATTCTATATAATTATGTGAAGAATAATTTTAAATATGTAGCCATTGAAATAGGAATGGGCGCTTTTATCCCTACTCACGCCAATGAGGTTTTTTCACAAAAGGAGGGTGATTGCAAGGATTTATCAAACTTTCTTTCGGAAGCATTAAACTACAAAGGGATAAATAGTCATATTGCTCTTGCTGCCACCTATGATCATATCAGCGATTGTGATTTTCCTTCATTGAGTTCTGCAAACCATGTGGTATGCATGGCATACTTAAATGATATCCCAATTATTTTGGATCCGACGGACCCAATTCACTCTCCCAAAACACCTGTTCAAAGCATACAAAATCGGTCAATACTGATTGTTAATCCAAGTGGTGGAGAGTGGCACAAAGCACAGGGGTTTACCCCCCGACAGAATTTAATAGACTATAACATAGAATTAAAGGAAGGTTCGGATAAAATTTTGGTAGGTGGGTTTCAAGTAAGCTATAATGGAATTTCAGGTAATTTTTTAAGGCGTGGGTTCATTCACTTGGATGAGAAAAAAACAAATGCTTCAATAGAAAAACATTTCACATCGGTTTTTGGCAATCAGTCCATTGAAGATTTCAGTATATCTCCTCAAACCAATATGGTCGACGCAAAAGGAAAGCTATCAATTAATGGAAAAATATTCAATGATTCGGGAAGCCGAGTTCTATTCCTTGATTTTTTACCCATACCCTTGGAAACACAGGAAAGGGGAGAACTGCTGGAGGGAACCCACTTGGGAAGCAATTTAAGTAAGAGAGTGCATTTAAAAATTGAAATGAACAAGGTATTTGAGGCTTTTAAACCAATTGAACACATATTTTCCGACGAAAGAGTTTCTCTAAAACTAAAAATCACCAATCCAAGCGATTTCATTATATGGGTTGAATATGAATTTGAATGTGATTACAATTTAGTCAACAAGGAAAATTCTAAAGCTATAAACAAGATTTTGACATCCTTCAAAAATGTTATAAATGACCCTATCATTCTTAAGAAAAAAGGTTGAAAAGCATATTGCTTTCTGTGTGCTGATTTTGCTACCAACAGGCATTTTAGCAAATGATAGCATTCCTAATTCCAACTTTCTTGAATATTGCAAAAAATCTGATGCTTATCTAAAGTATTCTTACACAGATGTTGCCTACGCCAAAGCATGGGGAAGCTACAGAAGATATGTTTCGATAAACAACAAATTGGTTGTTAACAGCAGAGCTGGGGTTAATAGGTTTGCATACTTAAACTTGAATGAGTACATAAGTAATAACTTAGATGAGATTGAGGTTAAGACCTTAAAAGCCGATGGCACAGTTATAGAGCTGGACTCTAGTAAAGTGTTTCAAACCAGGTCCGGTGACAGGAAATTAGGCCCAATAAACTATCCCATTCCAGGCGTAGAACCTGGAGATACTATTGAAACCTCCTATACCTATAGAGACTACGTTAAAGTGCCGGAGATGACGGATTTCGTGAATTTATATTCGGAAGTACCAAGCTTGAACACGGAATACTCAATTAAATCGGACCCGGAACTCCTTGTACGATATAAGGTATACAATAAGTTTCCCGAACCTCAAATAATATCAAACGATACATTGATTTATTGCTTGTTTAAAATGGAAAAAATCAAGGGCCTAGAGGAAAACAACAACTCCTGTATACCCTGTGAGTTACCATACATGTATTATTCAATGGAAAAACGGGATAGCGAATTTAGAAAATGGAAAGATGTATATAATCAGGAATTCAATCTTATAACGCAGCCCGTTTCGTTGGACAATAAAAACTCATCTTATTATAATAGATGGAAAAGGAGTGTTATTGGTGAAGCCAAAGACAGTAGTAAATACCATAAATTCACTCTTTTGCACCAGGATGTTCTGAACAACATCCAAATGGAACCGCCTAAAAAAGACGAATTGTTGAAATCCAACGGTTATTTTCTAAAGGAAAAACGATTTAACCCACTTGGCATCCGTAGGTTGTATAGGCAATTGTTAGAGGATTTGGGGATTGAATATTGGGCCGTATTCGCCAGAAGTAAGCGAGCTGGGAAAATAGACCCTCATTACATCAGAAAAGGAGAATATGATCATATATTTTTTGCTTACAACGATGATAAAGGCGTTATGAACCTGCTTTATCCTCACGAAGCTTACTACAAGTATCAAATTAACGAAATCCCGACTTCAATTTATAATACCGATGCTGTTATCGCTAAGCCCTATTTGACAAAAAAAATTAAGAAAAAAGACAGATTCATTGGTTATGACCTTGAATTGGCAGTTGCGGATTCAGTTACGGTAAACACGGTCAAACTACCCGGAACAAGCTCACATCATAATTATGTAAAACAAGTTTTTTACAGTAATGTGAATTTGGAAAAAAAAGAAACACCAATCAAATATAGATTTTCTGTGTCCGGGGGATTATATACGGAGTTGAAGGCGTTTTTTGAGCTATTGGCACAAGACGAAGAAGTATATGATTTTTACAATGCATTGGAAGAATTTGAGGGTGATGAAGACTTAATAGAGATTGATACAGTTACCAAAACCATCCTAAAGAACGCTAAACCTTTTAGTTTTAGAATGGAAGCCGAGGGAACTCTTAAAGGTGCCATGTCTTTTTTAACTGATAATATGGTGAGTATTTCTCTTGATAAGTTGGTTCAACATAATCAGATTGAAACTGAACACGACACTGCCGATCTTAATTATTATCTCGATTATGGGTATTCAGATTATCTAATGGCAATATTTAAATTTCAAAATAATATTGAAATATTGGATATTGATGGGTACAACATCGATTTTAAAAATGATTTTGGAGAGTACTTTTTTAAATTGGAGTTGGTTGGAAAAAATCAGGTCACACTTCAATCAAACTACGAAATCAATAGGGAAATGATCCCTAAAGATGAATACGCACACTTGAAAAAAATAAATCAATTGTTACAAGAAACCAAGAACAAACGTATTCTCGTAAAGATAAAAAACCTGTAGGTTCAGAAACGTTAGTACCAACAAATGTGTTAAGTGAAAATGCAAAAAAACGATTGGATGACCGGAAGCCTAGTACACAAAAATTAAGAGGTCTGGGGCTACAACTACCTGAGGTCTCAACACCGGGAGGGAACTATCTTTCCGTTACTATTCGAGGAAGTATCGCCTATGTTGCCATACAGTTCCCGATCTTGAACGGTGAATATTTCTATCTGGGCCGTTTGGGCAATGATTTAACAACCCAAGAGGGTATCCAAGCCATGGAACTTTGCGCACTACATGTATTGGCGCAAATAAACGATAAAATAGGTTTTGAAAACATACTGGGGTTAAATCGTGTCGACGCCTATTTTCAGTCCGGAGAAGATTGGGACGATTCACCCCTAGTTGTGGACGGAGCGTCAAATCTATTCGTAAAGGTATTGAGAGATGCGGGACTTCATAGCAGATCTATACTTGGTGTGGAACGTTTACCTCGGAATTTTTGCGTCGGGTTAACGGCATCGCTAACCCTAAAAGGGTAATTAAATGATAAAAGCCCAACGCTCCGTTCAAATACGATAGCGTACATTTAGGTGAAACTCTAAAAATTTAGAACAATCCCATGAAGTCCAATGCGCGAAGCAAAACCCAGGTAAACTGGTTGCAGAAGGCCCGCGAGGGCTGGAGCCACAAAGGTGAAAAGAGACCGCCTTTCGCCATTGAACCCCAAAAAGGACAACGATCCGTTTGGGACTTTGCCCGCCCACCTATTATCGAAAAAGTCACCAAACCGGTAACGATCCACCATAAGGGCACACGTATTGCCAATTCCCAAGATGCCCTGGCCGTGCTGGAGACCGCCAGTCCGCCAACATACTATATCCCAGAGCAGGATATCGACATGAGTATGCTTAGTAGCATGCCCAGAAAAACCTCATTATGCGAATGGAAGGGCAGTGCCGTCTATTGGGCACTGAAAGATATGACGGACCTACCGGTAGCCTGGTCATATCCCAAACCTTTTAGTGAGTTTGAGGGACTAAAAGGTCATTTGGCCTTCTACCCACAGTATCTGGATTGCAAAGTGGATGGGATAAAGGTCCTGCCCCAACCCGGTAGATTTTATGCGGGATGGATAACACCCGACCTAGTTGGACCTTTTAAAGGGAATCCAGGAACCGAACATTGGTAAGCCCTTTCTAAAGATCCACCTTTAAAAATTTAGATACGGGATTGTAATTCACTAAATTTAGATACTGAAACTATTTTGATATGCAAAAGTTCTTTTATCTCACCGCAATGGCATGGTTGGGTGTTTATCCTATGCATGCCCAGGATATGCAAAAATCCGAAGATACAAATCGGGATAATACCAAGGTTGAGAAACACCGGAGCGATACAAGTACAGAACCCTCTACCCTATTGAAAAGAAAATCTGAGAACACTATTGGGCCACAAAGGCATCTCTCCGAGGCCATTGGCAATTCCATGGGCCAATATCCACATACCGATAAATTATCAACCTCAAACCTACCAGAAATGACGGTATACGAACCAAAGGGTAATTATAAAATGAGGGTTTTTGAAGTGGATAGCACGAAACAATTCCACCTCAAGATATATAAGGCCCTATAAGTTTTCGGCTTAAATCCCATATGTGAAATTATGGATAAGGTTGGATTTATCTCATCAATTCTATTTGGAATATCGTAATTGTATCTTTCGTTGCCATAACTTTGTTACACGCAAAAAAATAGTTGTGTTGAAATGAGAAGAACATATACCGCCTTTATTCTAGTAATCCTGTACTTACTTTTATCATCCCACGAACTGTTCCTGAAGTCCGACCGTTATTTTTTTGAAGAAAATAGCCAGGAGGAACTTTACCTTTTTAATGGAACATTTGATAAAAGTGAAAATGTGATTACCAGAGACCGAATCGTTAATCCAAAAATACTCGGTCCTGATTACAATTTTATACCCACCTCCGATGATTTTTATGATACCGATGACATCACCTATTTAAAATTCAAAACCGGCAAAGCCGGTACTTATGTGGCAGGAATATCTACCCTCCCCAGGGCTATTGAACTCAGTGGGAAGGATTTTATGGCCTATCTGGAACACGAAGGATTGACCGGGGTAATTTCGGATAGAAAAAACAAAGGAATCTCCAACCGCACCGCCAATGAAAAATATTCCAAGCACGTTAAGGCCCTCTTTCAAGTGGACGATACAAGAACGGACAACTTTTCAACCCAACTGGATTACCCCATTGAATTCATCCCTTTGAAAAATCCGTATGAACTATCGGTTGGTGATGAAGCATCATTCAAACTTGTATATGAGGGTGAGCCACTTGGCAATCAAACCGTTCACGTAAGCTCACGTATAAACTTGGAAGAGCAGGACAAGGAGGAAACTTCCTTAAAAACCAACGAAAAAGGGGAGGTCAGCTTTACCATCGCTAACTTAGGCCAATGGTATATTGCGACTATTCACATGCAGGAAAGTAAAGAGGAGGAATTTGATTATGAATCCAATTGGGCCACGCTGACCTTTGAAGTAAAATAGAGCGGGACATGGTAAGGCAAACGTCAAGAAAAGCCCCAATACGTAAGTTTTGCCAAAGTTCAAATCAAGGATTCCCAACAAAATTTCCTATGGGGGTATATAACTCCTCCATCAGACAGGTATTCAAAGTAATATCCCGGATTTAAAGCTAAAAGAAAAAATGACCAACGCACAATTCACCAATGAATTTGAACAGGCAAGACCACAACTTAAGGCCTATATACTAAGAATTACAGCGAGTGTTCAAGACTCGGAGGATATTGTTCAGGATACTTTTATCAAGGCCTCGGAGAAAATTGATACGTTCCGTGGCGAAAGTTCTGTGAGGACATGGATCTTTACCATTGCTTCAAACCTTGCAAAGGACAATCTACGCGCAAAAAAACGTTGGACCGAAAATGTTACGGACATTTGCCGCGAGAAAGCATTGTCCAATCCCAACTATTTTCCGGAAATAATGCAAATCCAACAAACATCGCAGCAAGCAAAATTTGAGATCAAGGAGCATATAAATTTTTGTCTTACCTGTATTTCAAAATCATTACCGCTTGAACAACAAATCTGCCTCCTGCTAAAAGAAGTCCATGAATTCAAGGTATTGGAAATCAGCAAAATTTTGGATATCACCGAGGCAATGGTCAAATATTATTTGCATACGGCACGTGCCAAAATGGTCAAAATTTTTGAAGGGAGATGTGCCTTGATCAACAAGAAGGGAACCTGTCATCAATGTTCGGAACTCAACGGTATTTTTAATCCGAAACAGAATTTTGAGGAGGAGAAGAATAAAATAGAATTTGCAAAAAAAGCGAATGATCCCAACAGAGAGCACTTGCTGGATTTACGACTTGAAATCGTTAAGAACATCGATCCCTTTAATTCCAATGGCTCAGACCTTCAATTACATCATTTAGAGCATAATAGAAAGGTGATGGACGATGTTACCAAAAAAAAATAACAAATTGCCTATCGTTATATCCTGTTCAAACGTCAAAAGAATATAAATAAAACGAAAAAGAACAGAAAATGACAAACATGGCATCAGACGGCAAAGCCGTAACCCGTAAAAAAGTCTTTAGTAGAGAAACCGCAGTACGTATCGACATCCAAGCCAACAAGAGTATTATTTGGGCATTATTGACCAATGCAGAGGATTTTAGCCGTTGGAATAGCACTATACTATCCATTGAAGGCGATATAACCAAAGGCGAAAAAATTAAACTCAAATCAGTACTTGACCCCAAAAGGACCTTTAAGCTAAAAGTAAAGGAATTTGAGGCTGAGAACCGCTTGGTCTGGGGCGATGCCATGGGCAAACGTACGTACACCTTAAAAACAGTCGGTGACGAACTTACCAACTTTATGATGACAGAGAAAATAGGCGGCCCTATGTTTCCTTTGTTCGCCAGAATGATACCACCCTTTGACCAATCCTTTGAAAAATTCGCCAAGGACCTTAAGAAAGAAGCCGAATTCATCCAAAACTCAAAATAACAACGAAATGAACTACAGAGAAAAAATCGGAACAAAAGAAAATCCAATGGTGCTTAAGACACCTCCGCAATCATCGGAATACACCATGCATGTAGACGAAAAAGATGGCAGGGAAATACTGGTATGCACTGTAAAATCAACCGTGCTGCACTATGATATACGCTGCATTGAGGACTTGCATCAAATGCTCAAAAAACGTGGAGATTGGATAGAACTTGGCAGCAAAGATGAGAAAGTGGAAACAAAACCCGATACTGTTGAACATTGGGGTCGGTCTCCTGAAAACCCTGTTGGCGGTTGGTATGGCCTGAGAAAAGGATTTAAGGGTCGGTTCGGCATGTATATTCCACCACTTATGGAGGCTCTGGGACTTGCCGAAGTGACACATAACAAACGGGGAAACAAAATGAAGGCCAAATAAAAAATAGGCAACATTGGGTCTTATGAAGAGCCCCGGTCCGGCCTTCCAATATTTAATTTATCAATAATCAAATATTTAGTCCATACCCGGAAATTCTTCCTCATTAGCTTTTGCCAGGGATACCAATCCGCCTACGGCCCCAAGATTCATGGAATCCAATGCCGAACTGGGTACAATAACCATGGACCCCTTTTCTTTTAAACCTTCAAATAACATGTTCATTCCCCTAAGGTGCAAGGCAACGGGATTCTTTTTATAGCGTTCACTGGCTTCTGAAAATTTATGGGCAATTTCCGTTTCGGCCGTTCCAAGGATTACCCGTGCCCTACGCTCACGTTCCGCCTGGGCCTCCTTACTCATGGCATCGGCCAGAACTTGCGGAATGATTATATCCTTTATCCCAACCGTTTGGCAAGTAATCCCCCAGGGATTCGTATTGTGGTCCAAAACCTTTTGTAAATCCTCTGCAATTTTTTCCCTTTCCTGAAGAATGTCCGCCAACTCATGTTTCCCAATGATATCCCGTAATCCGGTCTGCGCTATATAGAAAATGGCCCTTTCATATTCCTGTACCTCCAGAGCTGCCTTTTCAACATCCCAAACCGTCCAATATACCACTGCATCCACATTTACCGGAACCGTATCTTTTGTCAAGGTCTGTTCCGCCTTAAAATCCGTGACCCTTACACGCTGATCAATGTATTTGTCTATTTGATCGATAATGGGAATAATGAAAAATATACCTGGACCCCTTAGGCCTTGGAATTTGCCCATCCTTAATACGACGGCTTTTTCCCACTGATCGGCTATGTGGATGGATCTTGATAACAACAGACAAGCCAACAATAGTAAAGCCAGTAGTTGGGAGTTGACCACATCAAAGTAGTAAAGCGCAACGCAAATACTTGATGTGGTTATCATTACGGTCGCGGAAATGGGGTTCCAAAATTTTTTGGTGATCGCTTTCATATTATTTTTGATTTTGTAGTTGATCGATTATCTCGTCTATGGTAAATCCATAGCTGTAGGCGATGGAAGAAAACTCGTTGCATATTTCACCAAGTTTTTGCGCCCTTTCCTTTGCCGATATCTTGATTTTGTTCTCGTTGATAAAAGTACCCGTACCCTGATGCGTCTCCAGTACATTTTGGATTTCAAGTTCCTTATAAGCCTTTGCTATCGTATTTAAATTAACCTTCAAATCCACGGCCAAAGACCTAACCGTAGGAAGTTGTTCACCTGTTTTTAAGTTTCCGGAGGCAATACCAAACTTAATTTGATCAATGATTTGCCTGTAAAAGGGGATTCCGGTCTTAGGGTCCAATTTAAATTTGATCATTATACTATAATAATATTGTACTATACATATATTACAAACATACAATAAATTTTTTAAATGCTCTTATTCGATAAGGCTACCTTACAAAAAATTATCAAATACACGGGAGATTAAGATGGTCATTTAATTTGTAAATTGAAGCAGAGCCCAAAAAAACGATGAAAGAAAATCTAATAGTAGCACTGTTCATTGTCATACTAAGTTCATGTAAGCAAAAACCTCATGTAAATTCATATCGCCCGTACTCAAACGACCATACCATTGTTCGCGACGGGTTGGGAAAACGTGTTGATTCGCTACTGTTGCGAGAAATCGCTGTCGGATTTTCAGGATCCGTTGTGGTTTCTGTAAATGATACTGTTATTCTTCAGAAGGGTTATGGTTGGATCGACTCTTTAAAGAGCCACAACGTAAAGCCCTCGACCCAGTTTTATTTGGCTTCCACTACCAAAGGTATTACTGGCGTATTGACCCTAGTGGCCCAACAAAAAGGAATCTTCAAAACATCCGATTCGCTATCCATGCTCGATGAAAATTGTCCAACGCATTTCGGGAACATTTCCATTCATGATATGCTTGTTCATACATCAGGTTTAAGCAATGAATATGAGACCTATGGAGCAACTACTAGGGAGGCCAATATGGAACTTTTATACCAAAGACCCTTGGGGCCAAAAGGTGAATTTAAATACTCCAGTGCCGGTTATTGGTTAACCGCAGCCGTTATTGAGAAAATATCAGGTATCACCTATGAAGAATTTGCTCGGGAAAACCTATTTAAAAGGGCCATGATGAAGAACACGGATTTTTGGTTCGAGGCGGATGAACAACATAAGGACGCGTTCGCACGGAAGCTGAAAAAATTCCCACCTGGTGATTTGCACCCCAATTGGGGTTACCGAGCGTCCGGGGGTATTACGACCAACATTATCGACCTCAATACTTATTTTAAGGCCCTGACGACTTTTCAAATCCTAAATAAAGGGTCATTGGATCAGTTGTTCGGCCCACATCTTACACTGGAAAGCGGTATAGGTATTGGATATGGTTGGTATACGACGACGACATCAAGAGGGACCAGAGAAATATGGTCCCGCGGTGGCGAATCATTTGGACATAATAGTGCCATCAGATGGTTCGTGGACGAAGATGTTGCCATTCTAATTTTAACGAATTGTGGTGAAATCGAAAGCGGCGGGGAAGCCAACAGAACGGTAAGTGACAAAATTGAAAACCTTATTTTTAAGGTTTCATAAAATAAATTGCACCCTCAAGCTTTTGGTTGGCTAAAGTTTTAATAAAGGATGATTTACTTTTCTGGGAATTCTTCAGCACTACAAACAATTATTCAAGAGCTACCGTTAATTCAAATAATTGTACTAAAGACCTACGAAGGTCATTTTTATACCCTTTCAGCGAAAGAGGGCAAATAATCAGTGAATTTACCCTCGCACACAAGGATTATAGTCAAATCTATTTGTTTATGATTCGATATCGAGTTATATTGCACCAATAGTATTACGATTTAATTTTATCCATATGGCAACAATTCGAAAATCCATAACATTTACCGAACAACAAGACGCTTGGATAAAGCAACAAATTGAAAAGGGCGACTTTACCAATGACAGTGAATACATTCGAGATTTGGTACGACAAGATCAAGCTAAGCATCGACAGATAACGGAGTTGGAAACCGCACTACAGGAAGGTTTGGATAGTGGTATTAGTGATAAAAGTGTGTCTGACATTATGCAAGAGGTCGAGGATAGAATGAGAGCCGATGGCCGACTGTAAGCTCTCAAGACTTGCCACCGATGATATAGCCGGTATTTATGAATATGGTATTCGTAACTTTGGCCTTAAACAGGCTCAATTATACTTGAGAGAAATGGAGATGAGTTTAGAAGTACTCGCCCAGCGACCTGATTTTGGCATTGATTCTTTTTTCTTGAGTATACGCCTATTTCGGTTTCGTCAAAAGGCATATGTCATATTTTATAAAAAAGAAGAAAACGGTATTGGAGTCGTTCGAATCTTGGGAAGCAAAATGGATTTTATCCGTCATTTGTAATACAAGTACAATCCGTTGCGCTATTTGGTACGTACTTTGAGAACACGAATTTGCATTTTTTTAATTTCCCCGCATTCCCTTGATATAAATGAAGTTATTGTGCCAAATGCACTTTTAGGACTAATCATTTTTGTCAAGTCCCCTCAAATCACTTATAGATAGTCCTTTAGGATCCAGAACTATGGATTGGAATCTCATTTCATGAATTAGCCCTTCTGGGGTCGGCAAATATCCCAAACGATGTACGAAGGGAATTACCATACCATCAATCTCCCTAAAATCATCAAAGACAACAAACCCCACAGCTTTGGGGTCTACTACCCGTACCGTGTATTGAACAATTTCCAGCAGTTTGGTCCTCTGGTTTATCCAATAGACGTACTGGTCAAATGTAGAGTTGGCCTTAGGGGTTTCCCAAGTCCCAAAAACCAAGTGATAGGCCTTATCTTGAAGCACGGTGTCCCTTACATGAGCGACTATAGGAACCTTTTTTATCCAATAGGGTAACTGAATAAAATACTCCTTTCCAACCAGCGCCGGAACCATATTCGAATCGTCCACTTGTCTGGCCTTTCCATCAATTATCTTGTATGGAACATTATGGTCAATACCCCATATTTCGTTCTTGGAAGGGCCATTAAGTAATCGGACCCGGGAATGTCCCAACCGAAAAGACAGAAAATCGTGTTGTAAAGCTTGTTTTAAATGAGGCCAATTGTTGTACTTGCGGAGGGGTTCTGGAGCTACTGACCAATCATCGATATAGGTCGCAGAAATGATGCTTGAATTTCCCTCAACCCATCCGTGTGCATCAAAACATTCATTTAAAAGCAGTCTTCCCTTTTTGTCCCTGTCCGAAATCTCAGTAGTATTACCATCAACCAAATCCATAATTTCCTTTGGCCTAATATCAATGATATCCGCAACAGACTGCCCAGAAGCATTGACCAAAACGCACATGACCAGTGCAAGGAAAAACCCAAGACTTTTATGTATTTGAATCTTGTTTTTCATGCTATTGTTTTCGTATTGAATATTACTTTTTTGAATTTTCTATTCCGTAATCGTTTTCAATGATTTTCGATACCTGATTATTCCAATAGTTTGAAAAATTGCAAATAGGGCAACCATAACATTCGTAACAATGATCAATAGCTTGCCTCCTGTGCTTATCTGGGAGGCTATGGCAAAAAGATTGTAAAATCCGAGAAACACATACAAAATGTCCAGAACGATAATTATCCAAACAAGAAGTGTGGACACTTTTTGTCTATAGGCCGAAATCAAAACTACAGCGGCAAATACAAGCAGTTGAATTGAAAAAGCCGTAGGTTGGCCATTGGCCATTTCATTGATGGCCGTTACCGATTTGCCCAATAACAAAGTGAGTGCAACAGTTGCCAAAGAGAAAAAACCGTTCCCTTTAAGGGCGGTTCTCAGTATAGTTAATCCTTCCATAGGGTTTTTGATTTATTCCGAACAAGATTACTTCAAATACATAAGTTTATGGTATCCGTAGATTGAGCGTGACCTATTTTATGGGCCTACCTTGAACAATGGTTGCCAAGACATTACATTTGTATTCTTAAGACGTATTTTTGAATATGGAGCATCAAACGGATATCACTTTTAACATCTGGTCGGTACTTCTACTTTTTGGGTTTTTACAAGGTTTATCTCTAAGTATTGTACTCGTCACCGGGGTTTCTAAGAAGAAGTCCAAATACTTCTTGATTTCACTTATTGTAATCCTCTCATTGAACTTGCTGAATTACCTTGCCATTAACTCTACCCTATACATCAAGATTCCCCATTTTACCCATTTAAGCCTCCCTTTTCTCTTTCTAATAGGGCCTCTGTTCCTGTATTATATAAAATCTATCTTAAGCACTCGCCTTACATTGAAGCGCTCTGATTTACTGCATACTTTACCTTTTTTATTGGCCGTTGTATATATGCTTCCATTTTTTATGCTTCCGGGTGATGCAAAAATCCTGTTGATCAAAAATCAAATACAGTCCAATAGTCAGGTTTTAGATTTGGGAACCCAAATATTCAGTGTAACGCAAATACTACAATGCTTAGTTTATATCGTTATTTCTTTGAGGCTACTTTCCAAAAAATCCCAGACGAACATAGGTAAGGTCTATAAAAGCAAACTAATGTGGCTAAAGAAATTTGCCCTAGGATTTCTGGTATTTTGGCTGATTGATTTTTTGGCCTTGCTGTGGTACTTTCAAAAAGGATTTATCGATATTAGGGCTTATTACCTAACCATGTTCTGTTGCGCGCTGGCAATCCATACTTTAGTGGTCCTCGCCATTAAGAGCAATAAGGCCTTTACGGAGGTTTTTCTGGATACAACTGGAGAAAAGTACCAAAGTTCGGGTCTTTTGGAATCCGATCTAAAGCGATACCTTTCGGAAATCCTGGTTTACATGGAGAAGGAAAAGCCCTATTTAGATCATGACCTCTCGTTGTCCAAACTTTCCAAAGATATCAATAAACCCAAGTATTTGGTATCTCAGGTATTGAATGTTGAATTGGGAAAAAACTTCTATGAGTTTCTTAACGAATATCGTTTCAAGGAAGCCAAATCTCGATTGACCAATCCCGAATATCGTCATCTTACCATATTGGCGGTGGCCTATGATTCCGGTTTCAGTAATAAAAATACGTTCAACAAGGTGTTTAAAAAGCTCTCCGGTACCACACCTTCGGAATTTCTTAAATCGACTTCGCAGACAGATGTTTGATTGAACCTTATTTAGTAACGCTGTCCAGTTTTATGGTACCTTAAAACCAATCATAGTATGAAAGGACTACATCGGAACGTGAAAGTTAGCCCTTAACCGTTATCCTTGAAAAGTCTTGTGCACTGCTACGAAAATCTTTGAAACCAGCCTTTGCTTGCCATCAAATATCCGGTTTTATGGTCACGGTGACATCTACCGTTATACCCACCTTAAAATCTACAGGATTGTGCGAAAGTGTACCAAAGTAACCAATGATTATACTCGTTGAACCTGCTGCCAATCCTGCTTCTATAGGACTAAAATCATCCTCATGAAAAAAGGCGTCATTCCTAAAATCAGCTTCAGCTATCCGTATACCACTATCCAAAATTTCCGAAGTAAATATTGACATAGTATTTGGATCTGCAAAAGTAAATCCGGACTCAATCACAAATGCTTCTTCGTTACCTTCAAAATCTTTATAGGAATAGCGAACTCTATCAATGGTAACCTTGCTTATCTCGCCCCGATCGTTGATGGCATTGGCAATATCAGGATCAGATTCAATTCTATAGGTAGCTAACTCAGTTGCTACCGTAATGGGATCGGTTTCTTCACTAACTGCTGTTTCGCTTACAATCCCTAAATCTCCGGCAAAGGAAATCGAGACATCAAATTCTTCCTCGATGAGCTCTTCCAATTCTTCACAGCCCATTAAGGGCAATAGCAATGCTAGATATAAAAAAGGCGTTAATGCTTTCATAACTTCTTGGTTTTTAGATTCAATCGAAAAGTACAAGCTCTACAAAAGACTTAAAATACCTAACGTTAGGTATTTGTTTAAAAATAAAAGGGGGGTAGGTTTGACTCAACCTTAAAAAGCTGACAATCATGAGAAGAACCTTGTTAATTCTGTTATGGCCCATTTTTTCCATGGGGCAATCGGTCAGGTTCATTGAAGTAGTACATGAGAAAAAAAATGAACCCTATATTGAATTGAGTGCCAACAAAAATGGTGGAACCGCAGTTTTTAACCGAACGTATCGCTCAGGTTGTATTGGGGCCTACGAAATTCGGTGGACATTTTCAAAAGATTTAAGTCTGCTCCAACCTGGTGAGACCTTCGGGGTTACCCTTCAATGTGCAAGTTGCCGGACCCCTTGCGGTTATAAATGGGGCATCGCCGATGTCATGGCTTCCAACAACGTGCTGAAGATACCAGGCTACCCAGAGTACACCTATAATGGCAATATAGGTCTTGTAGGTACATCTGGAAGTAGTTCCGGGGTTTTTGATTGGCAGCCCGCGCAGTTCTCAAACACATATACCTTTACTTATCAACCCAAAAAGTCGGCAAAATTTACAGCAATTACATTCTCCATTGCCGGACATCGTATCTATTACGTGTTTGGTGAAGCCACAAGGCCTACTTCAAACGGCATAAATTGCCACACCCTCTTAGGTCTGGGTAAACTAGTCAATAGTCTGGAGCTTGGTGCTTACGAGGGGTACCCTTGGGATTGGATGGACAAGACTATAGACTATGCCCTAAATCATATAAGTGCTTCGAACTGCCTTAGCGGCACCTATTTAAAAGGTTTAAAATCAAGAATTTACGGGGCTGATGATACCAATCTATTCTATACGGAAATACGGACCTATTCACAGAAGCTTGAATCGGAAGTGGCGTCCTCATGTTCGGCCTGTTCAAGCTGCGCCCAATAAAGAAGTCATTGCGCAATCAACCTCATCGTTCAATCGGCTAAAAAAAATAAGGCAGCGCTATAAAGCAAAAAATTGATAACTTTAAAGTAATGACCGCCAAGCAATTGCATATCATTACCATTTTCCTATGCCTGTTGATGTCCGTCCAGGTTTTTGGCCAGACGGCCCGGATAGATAGCCTGTTGACCGCGTTGCAACAGACCGATTCAAAAGAAGGGAAGGCCAAACTTCACATACAACTATCGAAAATTTTTGAGCGCACCGAAATAGCGCAAAGCAAGGAATTCGCAAAAAAAGTATTGCTTTTTGATAACGACTCCTTAAAAAGTGAGGCACATAACCAACTGGGCAGGGCCAACTTCTATCAAAATCAGCTGGATTCCGCAGCGTTCCATTTCAAAGAATCCATTAATCTGCTCAACGAATTGGGTCATCAAGACCAAGCCGCCTCCGTTAGGATAAGCCTGGGAGCCGTACACCTCAGAAAAGGGGACTACAAAAATGCCGTGACCACCTTAATCCAAAGTGCACAGTATTTCGAAAAGAAAGGTGACAGCATTAATATGGCCAAGTGTTACAGCAATGTATCCTCAGCATTTGGTGAACTGGGAGACTCCCAGAAGGCTATTACTTACGGTGAAAGGGCACTAGTCATCTTTACCCGAAAAAACATGCTTCCCTTCAAGGCCGTCACATTGCCCAATCTTGCCGGCGAATTTTTAAAATTGGGGGATACCCTAAGGGCAAAAACCTATTTTTTGCAAGCGGAAGCCTTGGCAAAACAACGTAATGATCAGTTCTCTCTGGCCAGAGTTTACAACAACCTTGGCAATATGTACCTTGAGACCGATCACGACCAATCCGAAAACTATCTCATGAGGTCGCTTGACCTACGGAAGGAAACCAAAAGCAATGACGGAATCGGAACTTTATACAACAATCTTGGCTATCTACAATTAAAAAAGGGAAATACGCAAAAAGCCATCCCTCATTTGAGAACCGCTCTGCAGTATGGCAAAGGTTCGAACGCTAGTACCACTTATAACAATTTGGCAAACGCCTATCAGCAACTGGGCGACTATAAAACAGCACTATTCTTTGAGGAAAAAAAGAGTGCCTTGAACGATAGTATCCTAAAAATTGAGAACCAAAAGGCCATTGCCGAGATTTCAACCAAATACGAAACTGAAAAAAAGGAAAAAGAAATTTTAAATCTGCAGAACGTCAATCTACAGACTGACATCAAAAGGAGGCAGAACAGAAACCTTATGTACACGGCCTTTGCCCTTCTGCTCATTGGCGGTATCCTTACCTATGCATATATCAAAAACTCAAGAAAAAGAAGAGTGATTGCCGAGCAAATGCAAGATCTGGAAAGCCAAAAAGTTGAAAAACTTCTCAAAGAACAGGAATTGATTGGAATCGATGCAATGATCGAGGGTCAGGAAAAAGAACGGCAGCGCATCGCTGAAGATCTGCATGATAGTTTAGGTGGAAAACTTTCGGCCCTGAAATTATTCGTTGAGGATATCAAAAAGAGTGACCAAGCACTTTATGACAAAATAAAGATGGTTTTAGATGAATCCTATGACGATGTGCGCCATATTTCACATCAAAAGAATGCATCGGCCATGATAGAAAAAGGGCTCATTCCTGCAGTCAATAGGGTAGCTAACCGATTGAAATCGACCAAAAAACTACAAGTTGAGGTCACCAATATCGATTTTAAAAAGAAAATTCAGAACTTCATTGAATTACAACTTTTCAGAATCATACAAGAACTGCTGACGAATACCATAAAACATGCCAAGGCAAAAAATGTAAACATTCAGTTTTCAGAAGAAAATGACACCTTGAACGTTCTATATGAAGATGACGGGATTGGTTTTGACAGTAAAAAAACCAATTTCGGGGTTGGCCTGAAAAACATTGGAAACCGAATTCAAAAAATGGGGGGTTCGTTAACAGTTGATTCGAATCCCGGTAACGGTACCACCGTCATTTTAAACGTACCCATATGAGTGTGAAAATCATCCTGGTCGATGATCATAAATTGTTTTTGAATGGATTGGAATCCATTTTGAAGAATGAGCTGGGCATTGATGTAATCGGTACAGCCACCAATGGCCTTGAATTGTTGGAGCTTATGGAAAGGCATAGCCCACAAATTATCCTTACCGATATCCGGATGCCCATCATGGACGGTATTGCCATCACCAAACTCTTCCAAAAAAAATACCCCAGAACATCGATTATTGCCCTGAGCATGTTCGACCAGGAAGACGATGTTGTTGAAATGTTGGATGCCGGGGCCAAGGGCTATGTTATAAAGAATGCCGAGAAGGAAGAACTGGTAGAGGCCATTCATACAGTTTCAAAAGGAAGTCATTATTTTAGCCCAAAATTTAAAGGAATCCATGAAAAGTGGACGGCCATGGAGAGGCAAACCAAAGATTTGAAACTGACACGGCGGGAACGACAAATATTGGCACTGCTCATCCGGGGAAAAACAAGTCAACAAATGGCCCAAGAATTGAACCTAAGCCGGTTCACCATTGACACCCATAGAAAGAACATTCACAAAAAATTGGGCATCAAGAGCAATCTGATCCTGGTTAAAGAAGCTAGTAAGTATCTTGACGATAACTAGATTAGGAGCAAAACAAACTGGCTATGCCGCCAATGAAAACCGTTTAGGCCCTAACGGAATTGTTCGTAATCATAAATATCCCTCAATACTTTTTTGTTTCCATTTTCATCCTTAACTTTTAAATCATAACGGATAGTTATGGGGGTACCAATTGGTGCGTGATAATAGATGATCCATGCATCCGCCTCCTTTACTCCGATACATCCATTTGAATAAGCCTTTCCCAAAGTTTCAGGATTAGTGGTAGGATGTATCATCTGCCCATTCCGGTTTCCATTGATCTCGGTTTCCAGCCAAGGTATTTGGGGCATTAAGGTCGTTTTTTCATCGTCCCTTTTGGTGAGATAAAATCGTTTACCATCCACGGGATTATAGAAATCAGGATCTCTTACGTGTTTTATGATCACACCTTTTCCCCGTTTTGTGCGCAAATCCGTTCGTCTATCGCCCATGACCAAATAACGCTTCCTGTTTTGCCCCACCCTTATGGGAAATGTATAAAGCAGTTCGGAGTCTTGATAGATCCGTAATTTGAATTCGGGAATATTCACATCGATGCTGGTATTTTCAAAATTCTGTAAGAGATTACATGCCATTAAGGAATCAGGAACTTTTAGCACATTCCCTTTGGGCAATACGATTAGTTGTTTTTGGTCATATACAAAGGAATCCCGCGCTGACATTCTGTAATAGTCCGTATTTGCCAAAGTATCGATGATCCATGGATTGGCCCTTACCAAAAGATGTTCCGATATCGGATATTCAGTCAAATCATCATAGGTGGCGACCAACGAATCCATAAAACTGAAATAACCCCGTATCCGAACGGTATCCTTTATATAAATCTGTTTGGAAGAATTTTGTTTTCGAACCGTTTCTAAAAAATCGTAGGCCATCACAAAACCATCTTTGGAGATAGTTCCGAGTAAAGCTACCCTTAACAGTAGCCCTAAAATAATCATGAGTTTTAGGCAATTACTCATTTTTAAGGGGGGGTTAAGGATGGTTCTCAGGGATATCGAAACGACCCGTATCGTTAATCACCGAGCATCCCAGCTCATGAAGTTCCCTACGTACGACCTCCAAATCGCTGGTTGTTAGATATTCAAAGGAAATACTTGCATTATCCATATCCAGCGTAGTATTCCAGATATTGGGTAGATTATGCAACTTGTCCAATAGTGCTCTTTCGTTAATCCCTGATTTTTTAGGTTGAAACTCAAATGTCGTTCGCATGATTCCCTCGGTTTACTTTCTAAAATTAAGCAGCCTCACATCCATTAAAAATGAGCAGGATCAGTCTTCTCTAGATACCACCTACGGGTATGACCGCCGTCATTTCCAATAATCCTATTGCTTTTTAATTTTAAGGTAGGACAAGTCCACGAAAATTGAGATATGGCACAAGTATTTCATGTACCAAATAAAATACGGCGGTTCTTTATCGAAATCGGGGAGCTTTCCTTTTTTGCAGGTCGCTTTTTTAAGGAAGCCCTAAGACCCCCTTTTGAAATCAGGGAACTGCTACGGCAATGCTTTCAGATGGGAAACCGCTCCCTGGTCCTGGTCCTGGTCACAGGTTTTATCATTGGATTGGTATTGACCTTACAATCAAGGCCCACCATGATCCAATTCGGTGCCGAATCATGGATGCCCAATATGGTAGGTATTTCCATTGTTAGGGAATTAGGTCCTGTAATTACGGCCCTTGTATGCGCAGGTCGGATTGCTTCTGGAATTGGGGCGGAACTGGGTTCTATGCGGGTCACCGAACAGATAGATGCCATGGAAGTCTCCGGCACCAATCCCTTCAAGTATTTAGTGGTTACCCGAATCTTGGCAACGACATTGATGCTTCCATTATTGGTTATTTTGGGCGATGCCGTGGCCCTTTACGGATCAGCTTTGGTAGAATATTTTAAAGGTGAGGTTTCCTTTCGACTCTATTTCAATACGGTTTTCGATGCCTTGTCCTATGGCGATTTGATACCAGCCACCATAAAGTCGTTCTTTTTTGGGTTTGCCATTGGGCTGGTGGGATGCTTTAAGGGGTATTACTGCAAAAAGGGAACTGCTGGAGTGGGTTTGGCAGCAAATACGGCGGTGGTTTTCACATCGATGCTACTTTTTGTCATCGATTTTATAGCAGTTTTCATATCCGATATTTTTTATGAACTGTGATGGAAGCTAAAAAGGAAAAAACGATACACGAACAAGGAGTCAAGGCAAGGAAGGTAATGCTGGAAATTAAAGACCTATACAAAAGTTTTGGCGACAATCATGTACTAAATGGGTTCAACCTAAAGTTGTACCAAGGGGAAAATTTGGTAGTCATGGGAAAATCGGGCTCTGGAAAATCGGTCATGATCAAATGTTTGGTCGGTTTAATGCAACCGGACAAGGGCTTCATCTCGGTTATGGGACAGGAAATAAAAACCTTGGATCGCGAAACCTTGGATGCCTTACGTTCCGATATTGGTTTTCTATTTCAGGGAAGTGCCCTCTACGACTCCATGACCGTACGTGAAAATCTGGAATTTCCTTTAAGAAGACATACCGAAAAAGTGGGCGTGGTTACGGACACCAAACCTTTGGTGCTGGAAGCCTTGGAAAGTGTGGGTTTGGCCCAAACCATGAACTTGATGCCCGCGGAGCTTTCGGGCGGCATGAAACGCAGGGTAGCCCTGGCACGTGCTTTGATCCTAAGGCCGAAAATTATTCTTTACGATGAACCTACGAGCGGATTGGATCCTATTACGGCAAAGGAAATCATTGAACTTATGCGACACATACAAAAAAAGTATGACACGTCATCCCTAATCATTACGCATGATGTGGATTGTGCTAGGGTCATCTCGGAACGGATGATTTTATTGGTAGATGGAATCAATTATGCCGAAGGTTCCTATGAAGAACTTATAACATCAAAAGATTCAAAGGTCGAGGCATTTTTTAAAAAATAAATCATGGAAAAGACTACTTCGGAAAAAATCAGATTGGGCATTTTTGTCATTATAGGAACCATTTTATTGGTAGTTGCCGTCTACCTTATTGGCAACCAGCAAAATCTATTCGGTAATACCTATACCATCAATGCGGTCTTTAAAAACGTTAACGGACTTCAAAAAGGCAACAATGTAAGGTATGCGGGCATCAACATCGGTACAGTAAGCGGTATTGAGATGCAGAACGACACGGCCATACGCGTTTCCATGTTGATACAGGAAAAAATGCGAAAACACATTAAAACGAACGCAATTGCCACTATAGGTTCCGACGGACTTGTGGGCAGTATGGTCATAAATGTAGTCCCGGGTAATGGTACGGCACCCTTGATACAATCCGGTGATGAGATTCTTGCCATGAGCAAGATTGCCACCGTTGATATGTTGAATACTTTGAGCGTCACCAATGAAAACGCGGCCCAACTTACCCAAGACCTGCTTAAGGTAACCGCTTCCCTTAACCGAGGGGAGGGCACTTTGGGACGGCTGTTGAACGATACCCTTATGGCCAACGATCTACAACAGATGTTGGTTAATCTTAAGAATGCTAGCCTTGGAGCGAATGCGACTATAAGTCAACTCAACGACATAGCCGAAAAATTCAATTCCGATGAAAGTGCAATGGGCGTGCTTTTCAACGACAGTATTTCTGCGGTTAAAATACAGAACACTATTGCACATTTGGAAACTTCGAGCATCGAAATCAGAGATATGACGAAGGACCTCAACATGGTAGTAGGTGATATCAAGGACGGAAAGGGAACCCTCAATTATTTGGCAACGGATACCATTTTGGTCTCTCAACTACAAAATACCATACAAAATGTGGAACAGGGCGTGGAACGGTTCAATGAGAATATGGAAGCCTTAAAGCATAACTTTTTGACCCGGGGGTATTTTAGGAAGCAGGAAAAACAGCAGAGAAAAGATAAAAGCGCGGAATAATCTTTCAAAACAAAACCAACTATTTTAATTCAATTTCAATACTACTACTGCACTATCGTATGATAATATTAAAAATCCCCAAGGAAAAACCGTTCATGATTTCCGAGGTTGAAAGACTTGTTGGCTATTCTTGCTCCTCTTTAAGGAAAAAGTCAAAAAATCGATGTTTGGCATGGTCAAGTTCTTCCATGAATATGGAGGATTTCCTCGAAAGGCCATCTTCCATAAGATAGCTCAAAGGTGCCAGGGCATCAAAACTTCTGAACACTTCCTTTGAAATGGCCAAAATGGGCAGTGCCAGTATCATTCCGGAAATACCCCACATAATCCCTCCTAAAAAAAGTCCGAGTATGATGAACAAAGGATTAATCTTAATACTTGGTCCCATAACATTGGGCGAAATCAAGTTACCTTCTATTTGTTGTATTAAAACATACAGACCTAACACTGCCCATGGTTGCCATAGGGTATCGGAAATCATCAGCATGTAGGTAAAAGGTAAAATGCCCCCGATCGTAGTACCTACATAGGGGATGATTTCAAGAAATCCTGCCAAAAATCCCCAAAAAAAGGGATATGGAACACCGATCAACCACAAACCCGACCCAATAAGAACACCCAGAATAATGATGACTAACCCCTGCCCTATCATATAGCGTTTGGTAAGCTTTTGTACCTCGCCGAACAACTGTTCCAATGCTCCCCGCCTCTCGGGATTTACTTGGGACAAAATGTAGTTCTTAAACGCGGTCCGGTACAATAGGATAAAATAAGTCATGAGGACAACCAATACTATATTTGCCAAAACCGTTGTACCTGATTGGAAACCCTCCTGTAACAGACCCATGGGAATATCTAGTGCCTCGTTCAAATTTTCGGAGACCCAACCCAATGAAGTTTCCGGGTCCAAACGGAATTTCTGATCCAGCCAATCCATAAATTGGTCCGTAAGCCAGCCTATTCTTTCTTTGGCCGAGGGCAACTTTCCAAACAAGATCCGAGATTGATTGAAGAAAAAGAAAAGAAGAGTCAACAATGGTACAACTGCAATAAGGTAAGAGGTAAATATGGCCAATATCCTATTATGAAGTTTAAGCTCCAAAAAAGAAACCACAGGTTTTAGCATTAGCGCAAAAAAAAACTAAAGCATAACGGTACAAGGACAATTTTGGCCGCAATAAGTATATATACCGTTAAAACCAATATGCCAAAGAAATAAAAAACATTGGGAAGGTTTACGGTATATCTTTTCATGTGCTGCTACATTCGGCTTATTGAAAAAGGGCTTAAACCCTATTGAGGCTTTTGGATTCCCGTCTTCAAAATCTGTTACCCTTTGCTCTTTTTTTGAAGAGCTTAAGGCAAAACATACGGATATGACTTGAAAATAAAGCTCTACCTTCTATAGATTTTACCCTAAAGAGCAAGAGAATACGAATTGTTTTTCTGTTCCTTCATTTCTAGGCAAATCCTTTTTTGGTTGAACGCCAATAACGGAATGGACACCTCACCTTCCATTGTACGTACCAAATCCCTATGGAACAGTTTATCATATATTGAAGAATGTTCCCGTTCCATCATCACCAGCATATCGGCACGTTCTTTTCTAATGTAGGAATGTAATCCGGATTCCACATCCTCTGCTTCGGACATGCTAAAGACAATTTCTGGATACGATATTCGTTGTCTTACCTTGCGTTCAAACCATTTCATATACTGATCTGCAACGGCTTCGGTCTTAAGTGGTATATGTACTACTTTGATGAGAGCACCATAGGACTCTGCAATTTTCACTAAACTACCTAGTGCGTAAATATCGGCTTCTTCAAAATCCGTAGCATATATAAGTGTAGACAACCCGTGATAGTAAATATCATTTGGCAATACCAGTATGGGAATATCTATTTTGTTTAGAAGTTCGTTTGCAATGTTTCCCGAAAAAATCCCCCTAAGTGTATATTCATCTTTCATGCCCACAATAACAAGATCCGGTTCCAGGGTCCATGCGGCCGATAGTATGCTCTTGGCCACAAAATTACTTTCAACAACCTGTATCTTCACAGGATTTAGATACAATTCATTTTTTAAATGGGTGCTACAGTAATTTGTAACGATTTCCTTTTGTTCTTGATGTAGTCTTTCTTTCAATTGCTTAGGAGGTCGTATCGTCGCAACTGTAACGGGAGGAAGCTCGTATACATGGAAAACATGTAGCTCAGCGTCCATAGCACTGCTAAGACGGTACGCATAGCGTAGTGCAGGAGCGGAATTCCGGGTACAATCCGTAGCGTATAGTACTGTTTTCATTGCTGACATATTTAAGTACTACAAAATTATGCCACAGCAAACTATCCGTAAATGACCATGGTCATTTAAACGCATTTTTTAGGTTGACATCACCTATCCGTTAATCAACAATTCCAGATAACTTTTCATAAGGTCCAAATATTTTTTGACCTCGGCTAGTGCCTTCTTTTTCTCTTCTTCATTCGATGCGCTCTTGGCTCTAAGACTATTGACCTTTGCCCGTATATTGGCACGGTAACATTTATAATAAATAAAAAAATTACATTCTTCCTGTGTCCTCATTGCTGGAAACTTAAGGTTGTAGTGTTCTATACATAGATCGGACAACTCCCTTTTACCAAACGCATCAAGGTCCATACATAAAAAAGCGATTTCGTTCAGCACATCAATATGGCGGTAATCATCATTGAACTCCAAACAGTCAAACGGTTGTGGAGTAGGCAACAAAAAGATATTCCGGCTGTGCAAGTCGCCATGGCAATCCCTAAAAAACCCGGAGCTCAACCTATTCTCCAACAACTTTTTGTTTTTGTCAAGGAAGGTATTGGAAGTTCCTATCGCATGGTCAATAACCCCTACTTTATCAATACCGAAACACGCTGACAGGAATTTTTTCTCCGCCACCAAATCATTGAATCTTTGCTTAATATCCAATACATTTTTTTTATAAATTATCTTTGCGTTCCCATGAAATTGTGCTATCCGTTCGGCCAAGTTTCTTATGTCGGTCGGTGTTACCTTGTCCTTTGTTAAGAGTACATCCATTTGCTTATCAGGATTCATTTTACGCATCTTTACTGCATAATCCAAAATGGTTCCTTTAGTACCTCCTATTGCCAAATAGTCCTGTATTTTAAAGATGGGCAAAACCTTGAGATATACGTCCTTTGCAAATCTTTGGTTCAGTTCAATTTCCTTGTGGCAATAGTATTTTCGAAGTTCAAGTGTGGAAAAATCAAGGAAGGAATACTGAATGGGTTTTTTAATCTTGTACACAAAATGGTCACATACGATTACCCAGGATATATGGGTTTCGACCAATTTCCGTTGACCTGTAACTTCAGGAAAATTGCCTGTGGAAAGCAAGATATCAATCTGTTTTTTTGTCATCGTCCCATCCGAGGTATTGTGCAGCTTTTTGAAGCATGCTATGGATATTCCCGTCCGTGGATTCCAGTAGCAAATGGGGTTCCTCCAAAGGCTCCCATTCCTGTTGTAGGCGTTGATACACCTCAAAATCGGCATCGCTATAGGGCCTATTTCTTTTTAACCGTTCCTTGATAATGGATTCATCGGCCCATACCTGGACAAAAAATAGGTTCTCTTTTTCCTGCGTAACAAAAGGTTTTCTGGTTTCATTTTTATGAAACGTGGCATCCAGTACCAAATTTTTATGGTGTTGGATGGCGTCTTTCATTTTTTGAAGCATCATATCATAGACCTTCGCTTTTTCCTTGTCCGAATACACGCATATCAGGAATATTTCTTTTCGCAACCGATCACTATTGATGTATTCGGCATCAATCATTTTTGCCAGCCTTTCAGCGAAATAGCTTTTTCCGGAACCGGGTAGGCCCAAAATGATTACAACCATAATATTGTTATTTTATAGGGTATTTTCCACTCGCCGTTTATCCTTAAATGCCCAATAAATGCCTTTTACATCCTCCACCCAAACGTCGTACATAAAAATAAGCGTGATTTCCTCTATGGTTTCCAAAACCCCGATGACGATCATGACGTAAAAAAGCCAATATACGGGTCCCAAAAACAGGGTCCATAAAATAAAACCGGCCTGTATCACAGCGGAAGCTTTTGCCAAATAGGTATGAAAGGCCGTTGCCTTGCCATACTTTTTCAAGGCAATCAACATTTGGATAATATAGGGTACGAAAGCTACAGCGATAAGCAACAGATTGTCCCTGATAAATGTGTTTTCAAAGACCCATAGCCCGATTAGGCCCAATACAAGGGTGATTTGATCGCCTATGGAATCCAATTGTGAACCTCTGGCACTTGTAATCTTCAATTTCCTGGCCAAATAACCATCAATAGCATCGGTACTATAGCTTATGAGCAAAAACCAGGTGAACAATCTCCGCTCCTCAAACCAAATGAGCAGCAGTAACAAAGGCACTGCCAAAATGCGGTAAAATGAAAACCAATCGGCTATATTGAAATTTTTAAATGCGGACATTTTCATTTTTGGATTCTAATGTGACACCTACCTTTTTTTGACAAATTATGGGCCTTCACGATGATGGATTCTCCCGCCAAGGCATCCCAATAAATGTGAATATGTTTAAAGGTAATTGAGGTAGTCTTCAATCAAAATGACCAAAATCATCCGGATAATTATTCCCAAACTGATACCTATCATTTTCATCTTGACATCATTTTTTTAGCTTCATACTAAATTTAGAAGTGATGAATACTATTCTATATGCCACCGACTATTCCGAGAATTCCATAGCGGCCCTGCATTTTGCCTACGCGTTGAGCAAGGAACTGAATGCAGAACTGATGGCCCTTCATGTATTTGATTTACCCCTGACTTTGGCCAGTACCATCTCCTATACCTATTCACGTAGGGAAGTAAGGGCCTTCGGGGACCATCGTGAAAAATTGATCGCTTTTTGTAACGAACATCTAAGAAACGAAAATGAACCCCTGGCCATTACCTGGAAAGTGGACGAAGGAAAGCCAGTCTCCGAAGTCATCATTAAAAACGCCAAAGAACTGGAGGTGAACCTAATTGTAGTGGGGACCAGAGGTGGAAGCCGTATCAAGGAAGTATTTTTGGGAAGTACCACCAGCGCATTGATCAATTCTGCTCCCTGTCCTATTTTAGCCATACCCGAAGATGCTGATTTCCATGGAATCAGAAAAATGGTATATGCCACTGATTTTGAGGGAACCGATATTTTCGCCATCGAAAAAACAGTAGAATTGGCAGAACCTTTTGAAGCCGATATCCACTTGGTGCATGTATCCACAAAGCCCCGTCATACCAGCGAGGACCAAATGGAATGGTTCAGGAACATGTTACGACATAAAGTTACCTATGAGAACATCCAATTTGAACTTCGTTTTGGTGATGATGTTTTCTTGACCCTACAAGAATATGTCGATGAAATTGCGCCCGATTTGGTCGCTATGTTGGAACGGGAAGGTCATAGCCTTATTAAAAGCCTCCGCCATCGTGACTTGGTGAAACGTATGAAAAGTGAAGGTCATTTACCACTATTGAGCTATCATAAGAAGAATGTTGTGGTTTAATACTTTTCCATTCAACAGATTGAATTGGTAAAGTCTTGATCTAGAAAATATACCAGCATAAAACTATAAGACTTTTTGTTTTAAACAAGATCGTAAATATGTTCAAGAATAGAATTGACGCGGGAATTCAATTAGCGGAAAAATTGCTAAGATTCAAAAATGAAAATGTAGTGGTCTTGGCCATACCTAGAGGTGGACTCCCTATTGGTTCTATTGTTGCCAAGACCTTAAACGCTCCCTTGGACGTGGCCCTGACCAAAAAAATAGGACACCCGGACCATAAGGAATACGCCATTGGGGCGATTAGCTTGGACGATGTTATACTTACCAATGCCTTTGGAGTACCCCAAGATTACCTTGATAAGGAAATTGTACGAATACGGAAAAGACTTGGACAACGCTATGAGCAATATTATGTGAATAGGTGCCCACAAAGCCTAAAGGATAAAACGGTAATCATTGTCGATGATGGTGTAGCAACGGGTAATACCATTCTTGCCACAATAGAACTGGTAGCTCATCAAAAGCCCAAAAAAATAATAGTCGCCATACCCGTGGCACCGAGCACTGTCATCAGAAAATTTGAAACTATTTCCAATGTTACCGAAACCATTTGCTTACGGACGCCCTATGATTTCCAGGCCGTAGGGCAGTTCTATAAAGTGTTCGGGCAGGTTTCCGATCAAAAGGCCATACAATTGTTGGAAGAAACTAATACCATTAACCTTTGATAACCGCTACCGGTTTCAATTTTGCCACTTTTTTTGCAATCCCTGAGGCACTTACGACATCAACTACCGAGCCTACGTCCTTGTAAGCTATCGGAGCTTCTTCCGCAATGCCCCTAAAGGAACCCGCTTCGACAAAAATACCCTGTTCCCTAAGCTTTTCTTTTAACACGGGAGCATTTGCCTGTCGTTTGGCAGCACTTCTTGAAAGTCGTCTTCCCGCACCATGACAACAGGATCCAAAAGTCATTTCATGACTTTTGGAAGTGCCCGCTAGAACATAGGAACAAGTGCCCATGCTTCCTGGAATGATTACCGGTTGTCCCACTCCCTTATACTCAGGCGGTAACTCTTTAAATCCTGGACCAAAGGCACGTGTTGCGCCTTTACGATGTACAATGACCTTTCGGGACGTACCTTCGATAGTATGCATCTCAATCTTTGCAATGTTATGTGCCACATCATAAAGCAATCTCAAGTCCCCTCCCTCTTTACCAAAAATGTTTTCCCAGGCATTTTTAACTTCCCAAGAAATGATTTGTCTGTTGCACCAGGCAAAATTAGCCGCTGCACACATTGCCTTGAAGTATTCCTGTCCTTCCTTTGAATTAAAAGGAACACAGGTCAATTCCCTATCCGGTACATTTATCCCATAGTGTGACATGGCCATCATCATTTTACGAATATGGTCCGTTGCTACTTGATGTCCCAAGCCACGGGAACCTGTATGAATCAAAAGGACTATCTGACCTTTTTGCAAACCATAAGTCTTGGCAATTGTGTTATTGTATGTTTTTTCAACAAAATCGACCTCCACAAAATGATTGCCCGAACCTATGGTCCCTAATTGGTCCAACCCTCTATTTTTGGCCATTGTGGAAACAAACGCGGGATCTGCATCGTTCAATTTTCCATGACTTTCCATATAGGATAGGCTTTCCCTTGTTCCATATCCATGATTCACGGCCCAATTGGCACCCTCTGCAAGTACTTCGTCCAGTTGTTCGGTGGTGAGTTTAATTGTTCCTCCCTTTCCCATTCCGGCAGGAACGTGTGCATGCAATTCCTTCGATAGCGCTTCTACGGCATCCCTATTGTCCTTTATCTGAAGTTGCGATGCTAGCAGTTGTACCCCACAGTTGATATCATAACCTATTCCTCCAGGCGAAATAACTCCTTCCGGGTAGTCCATTGCCGCCACCCCTCCAATCGGAAAACCATAGCCCTCATGTACATCCGGCATCACCATCGATGCTTTTTTTATGCCCGGAAGTGTGGCAACATTGACCAATTGATTAAGGGATCTGTCCTTGATAATGGCATCAAGAAGACCCTCAGAGGCAAGGATTTGGGCAGGGACACGCATGTCCTCCCGAAAGGATTTTGGAATCTCCCACAGATAGTCCTCCAATTTTGTTATGTGCGCTTTTTGGACTTTTTTCACATCTCTAAATCCTATTACTTCTTTAAAGAAAAAGTGTACCTAAATAGCGTTTCCGTTTTTGGCATCGAAAGCTTAAAGATCAAAAATGATATTAGTTTCCAGACAGCCCTGGGCGTTTCTTGATATAGCCGCTTCGTGATAGGTCACTCCCTTGATTTCCTCATCAAAATGGTCGAACCATATGCCATATAACTGAGCATCGACTTTTGTAGCCGAGAGTTCTGAAAAGTAAACATGACAGAAAAGGGTCTTCTGTATATAGGAAAGGGCCAGTACGTCGGATAAAAAATCGATCAATAGGCAGGTAGTATCATTGGAGGATATGACTATCCTCATAGAACAATCGTAATGATCAACGCCATCGCAACACCCCTCCTTGAGAATTTGGGCCATTTCCTTTAGACTGTTCTTAAAAAGTTCTTGGAGCGTATACCCTCTTACCTGTATCCCAATGTCCGCTATATGTTCCATGGATTGTGCCATTGTTCCATTTGTTTTTATTCACAATATTTGATTTCCGCTTTGTATGAATATGACAAAATGTATTAAACCCACAATGATCCAAATCAGTCTTAAAAATTTTAACGTTTGGCCATACCTTTTTTGGGAAAAGCTCAAATTCTATGAATTGTAAAATAAAAAAGTACTGCCAGTGGAGGGATACGTAGTTTTGGCAGTACTTTTAGGTATTCCTTGTTCAAAAAAGGATTATACCTCTACAATACCAAAAGTGACTTTGGCATTTACACGATATTCAACAATCTGATTATCGCTTACGGTCACCTGCATATCTTGGATATAAACAGATTTGATGTTCTTTACGGTTTTAGATGCTTCGTCAATGATATTTTGGATGGCATCTTCAAAATCCTTGGTGCTATTGCCCAAAACTTCGATTACTTTTAAAACGGACATAATATGCTTTTTAAGTGAATAATAATTTATATGGACCGGTAGGCATGTATTATAAAAATTCTCCAGTTTCATCAATTTTTACACGTATGGTTTCGTCCCCGTTTTCCAGTTTAAGCTTGTATTTTTTGGCTGCACCTTTTTTCTTATGGTAGCTTACCGAATAAACATCCTTGGTTACGGTCCATCCGGGGAAACGTTTTAGGATCGCCTCCCGTATTGGGTTTGGTAAATTAATGTCCTTGAACCTTTCGGCTGTGCGAATCAAATTTCCATCCTTGTCATAAGCTGCAAGAATTTTACCTTCCGGAAGGTAAAAACTGATTTGGTACAGATCATATTCGTCCTGATAGAAATCGGAACCTTTTGGATTATAGGCAGCTACTTTGCGCTCTAACAATTCAACAGGAATGGAAGCTACTTCTCGTGTGTTTACATCCTTTAGGTATTTATAATTCGTCGCATATACTATTACCTCGGAGAGTTTTTTCGTATCGACGGTCTGTGCATAAGTGGGGAAAGCGAAGCCGATGGCCAATAGGCCCAAAACAACTTTTTTCATAACTATGGATTTATGTTAATACTACTTAAGTGAATACTGGATGAACGTTCTTATCATGTTCGCCGGATCAAATGTATTCGGGTTATGGTGATTCCACAATGACTTGGATCATTCCGGTCGTTATTCCCTTATCATGATAAAAAAGAGGTGAAAAAATCAAATGTTTTAAAAAGCTATTGAGGAAAGTTTAGGAAAGTTTTTTCCTTCGTAAACACTTTTTAATCGAGGCCAAAAGGTCTTCAAGTTCCAAAGGTTTTACCAAGTAATCGTCTGCACCCAAATCCAATCCTTTTTTGATATCCATTTTTTCTGCCTTGGCGCTAAAAAAAATGAAGGGGATTTTCTTATAATCAGGGTGCTTCCCTAACATGGCTAGCAATGTAAGTCCATCCATTTCCGGCATTAACAGATCACATATAATAAGATCAGGAATAAAACTGGCCAGTTCTTTAAGACCTTCCTTTCCGTTTTTGGCCTTAATGACCCTATAACCTTCAAGTTCCAAAAGCTCGGCAGTATTCTCCAATATACCAATATGATCTTCAATAAGTAAGATAGTGGTCATTGGCCGTTGATTTTGACGAAATCAAATCCTAAGAAAGTAAGTAGCATTCCATAAATATAATATTTCCCGAAAGAATAATCCTTTGTTTACGTAAGACTCCTTGACGGAAAATCGTACAATACCAAAATACGACTGAAAATTTCTTCCTCAAAGAAGCTATTTTCCTGATCTAGGTCATATTGAAAGAAGTTCTTCTCCCCTACTTTTATTCTACGTATACTACAACAGTAAATGGGTTATGATTAAAGATTTAGGTTTTGGGGAATGCATTCAACTGCTATGCAACAACTACATTGGCCATTTGGCCTATATTGCCGGTGAAAGTCCTTTTGTAATTCCCATTACATATTATTATGATCAATCGCACAACAGTATTATCAGTTATTCCCAGGAGGGCCATAAAATTGATGCTATGCGGAAAAACCGATCAGTATCCATGGAGGTAGATGAAATTGAATCGGTAAATCGTTGGAAATCTGTCTTGGCGCATGGAAAATTTGAAGAACTCAGTAGCATCAATGCCAAGCACCTACTGCATGAATTTTCAAATGGGGTAAAGGAAATCATTAACCGTAAGCAGACAAAGAAGTTGCAATTTATTTCTGAATTCTCAAGCAAACTTGGGGCAGAAAGAACCTCTCCGATAGTGTATCGGATTCAACTCTTGGAAATCACAGGAAAACAAAGATCAGGTTCATAGGGTTTGACGATCAATACCCCTCATCTTAAAGGTCTATCCCATAAAATTGATGGACAATTCCAGTACAATGTTCTTTTCCATAGGCTCTGCGGCAGAGGTGTTGCCCTGATTTTGGGAAGGTCGGGAAACATCAATTATTCTGGGCATGACACAGGTCATTGTACAAAATCCCCGTCCCATTTTCCTTTGCAGAAGCGTTTATGGTAAACTAAAATCCAAAACAATGAACACTTTAAAAATTATAGCAATGCTGGGGATACTGGTATTGGCCTCTTGCGTAAGCCAGAAAAAATATATGGCCCTTCAGGAAAAGGCAGAAGTATGCGAAAACACATTGGGCGACAGCCGGAACGAGGTTGCCGTGCTTGAAAACAATTTGGCGAATGAAAGAAATCGATTAAAAGCACTGGAGCAACAAATGGAATATTTTAAAAGCACCAATACCGATTTGTTGGCCAGACTATCCGATCTTTCCGTGGTAAGCAAATCCGGAGCGGAAAGCATCAAACAATCCTTAGAGGCCTTGAACGAACAGAATAAATACATTAAGGATCTCACCACCTCAATGCAGCGCAAAGATTCCATTAACTTGGTGCTGGTCATGAATCTAAAGCGTTCCTTGGACGATTTTAACGATGAAGATATCGATATCGAAGTAAAGAAAGGTGTGGTCTATGTGTCCATTTCGGATAAGATGTTATTCCGTTCGGGAAGTTACCAAATTAGTAATCGGGCCGAGGAAGTCATTGGTAAAATAGCCATGATTATAAACGACCACAACGAACTGGATATTTTGGTAGAAGGCCATACGGACAATGTACCCATTGCCAACGAATGTATGGTAGACAATTGGGACTTGAGCGTTAAGCGGGCCACTTCCATAGTTAGGTTGATGCAAAACAAATTTGGTGTGCAACCCTCTCGAATGACCGCTGGTGGCCGTTCCGAATATCTCCCCAAGACTACGAACGAAACTGTGGAAGGACGTGCCAAAAACCGTAGAACGGAAATCGTAATCCTGCCCAAACTGGATCAGTTTTTTGAGCTTTTGGAACCCCCTACAGCAAGTATTCAAGAAAACGGATAATAAGTTGGAATGCACAAAACCATAACCCTGTACAGAACCATACAACAAAAAATATGTGGAGGTGCTATACGATTGGATAGAAAAAAATTGTGTTAAAAAGGCAAAAAAAGTTCCAAACTGACCTGGGTCATTTTGAATAGAGGTTCACTACCCTATCTTAGCGTTCGATTAAAAGTGATACAGTTCTTTGAAAATGGCAAACATACTTACTATTCGTGGGGAGTAGTGAGATGAAGCAAAGGAAGAGGTTACAAATACCCGTTATACCTTTTGAGTGCTGAAAGAATCTAGCAATAGATTCAAGTAAGGGCCAGTGTAAGTGGTCATCAGGTTGAATAACATCTTCTAGGGGACCGGAATATTTCGGTATTCCGGTCTCTTTTTAGACATATAAGGCATTGATCGGCAGCATCGGCAGATGGTAACGATCATAGTAGAGAAAAGGATGCTATCAGTACCCAAATTAATAGGTTAACCCATTTTAGTGATAAAGTGGTTTAAAAGATTGATAGAAAGTATTGATGAATTTCATTTTTTTATGGGAAAACAGGAAGTTTCGGCTTCCTGTTTTTTTGGCTTTAATTAAGATCAAATGATAACAGTTTCCCAGTGATAATGTCTTGCAACCATAAAATGGGTGCTCAACGACTTCCCTAATCTTCAAATTCCGGACTCTTATGTAGTTAGTGCATTTTCATAGAGATTTCATTCAAAACTGAGGATAGTTGAATGCCGGATGAAGGTTTTTGGGGAAAGGTCCTTATAGTCGCATGACGATAATGGCCGGAAAGGTTCGAGTTATTCTTTACCCAAATCTTACCCCGTGGCATTCTTAGTGATAAGATGACCTAAGGATAAATTGGAAGTATAGAATGAATCGAACATTTCAAAAGAAGACAGGAGGCCTTAGGCCTCCTGTTTTTACCATTTGGTTTCCTCTAGCCTCCACAGGATAGGGGACCTGTCCTAAAACTAAAAATGTCCGATTACGAAAAATATATAAAAATGGGCTACTATTTTAATAAAACAATCACGGATACCACTTTTAAGGAAGCTGTTGAAAAAACGACCCAGGCCCTTAAAAAAGAAGGCTTTGGAATTCTTACCGAAATAGACATCAAAACTACTTTGAAGAAAAAGCTGGAGGTAAATTTCCCCAACTACATAATTCTAGGGGCCTGTAATCCGCCATTTGCCCATAAGGCCCTTCAGGTGGAGGATAAAATAGGTACCATGTTACCCTGTAATGTCATTGTCCGTGAAATCGCAAATAGTAGTGTTGAAATAGCCGCAGTAAATCCTATTGCATCAATGATGGCAATAAAAAATGAGGCATTGACCGGAATCGCCGAAGAAGTTCGGGATAAACTAAAAAAGGCGATCAATAGTCTTTAAGTCATAGGTCGTTAAAACCGGTCTTCCAAATTTGGGGCAAGATTTTTATCCCCCTTACAACCTGACCAAAATCATTACAGAACCCCGTCCATAGCCATAATTTCATGGTATGGAAACATTACAAAAAGACCGATTCACTTCCTTGGATTTGAATCTCTCCATTTGGGAACGTGTATTTACGGTTGCTCCATTAGTCATTATAGGCACCAAGGAAGATAAAGGATATAATCTCGCACCAAAACACATGGCCACTCCCTTGGGTTTTGGCAACTATTTTGGTTTTGTGTGTACCCCAAGGCATGGCACCTATGACAACGTAAAAGAAAATGGAGAATTTACCGTAAGTTTTCCCAAACCGGACCAAATCATAACTACTTCTTTAAGTGCATCCCCGAGGAAAGATAATATTTCAAAATCACAGGGTATCGTGGAGGCACTACCCATTGTAAAAGCCAACAGTATGGATGCTCCGTTAATCAAGCATGCCTATTTATATTTAGAATGCGAACTATACATAATTATTGATGGTTTTGACCATAATAGCATCATTACGGGCATGGTAAAGGCGGCCTATATCGATAAGGATTATCTACGGATATCGGAAAGGGACGAACAGGAGCAATTATATAAGCATCCTTTATTGGCCTATATAGCTCCTGGCCGTTTCGCCAAGGTTTCCGACACCTTCAATTTCCCATTTCCCAAAGATTTCAAAAAATGAAAGGTATGACCGTAGATATCGCCTCGGAAGTGCTAGACTATCTTAAAACGCACCAGAATGAACAGATTGAACTGCTCGAAAAATTGGTGCGTTTGGAATCACCTTCAGATGATGTCGGATCCCAAAGGGAAATCTTGAAATTCCTTGGCAAAAAACTTGAGGAGCTTGGCTTTGTTGTCCATCACGTTCTGGGCAAGGAAACCGGTGGTCATCTCTACGCGCGTCCCAAAAAAAGAGATAGAAGCAAACCGTTACAACTGCTATTGGGACATTGTGATACAGTCTGGAAAAAAGAAACCCTCAAAACAATGCCCATTTCCAAAAATGATGATAAAATGAAAGGGCCGGGCGTCTATGACATGAAAGCAGGGCTTTCGCAATTGATCTTCGCTTTAAGGGTCCTCAAAGAACGCAACATGGAACTACCCTTAACACCCATTGTTTTCATCAATTCAGATGAGGAAATTGGAAGCTATGAATCCCGCGACACTATAAAGCGATTGGCAAAAATTTGCGAACGGGCATTTGTTATGGAGCCTCCTTTGGGCATTGAGGGAAAACTTAAGACCGCTAGAAAAGGACTGGGTCGTTTTACAATAACCGTTAAAGGTAAGGCGGCCCATGCAGGACTAGATCCCGGTAAAGGTATCAATGCAATTGTAGAGCTTTCACATCAAGTACTACAACTGTATGCCATGAACGATTTTGAAAAAGGTATTACGGTAAATGTGGGGACTATCCAAGGGGGTATCTCCCCTAACGTAGTGGCCCCGGAAAGTAAGGCTGTAGTTGATGTTCGTGTGCTCAATAGAGAAGACGGTGAAGTCATTACCGAAAAAATATATAGGCTTAGACCAAGTATCCCCAATGTACAGGTTATAGTGGAAGGGGGGATGGGCAGACCTCCCATGGAACGAACACCCAGAAACCAAAAACTATGGCGAATGGCCAAGGCCAAGGCCCTGCTATTGGGCCTGGAACTGGAAGAAGCAATAGCTGGCGGAGGTTCCGATGGTAACACAACCAGCGGTTATACGGCAACTTTGGACGGATTGGGTACAACTGGCGATGGCGCCCATGCCGTTCACGAATTTATTTATATGGAGCAACTACCGCAACGTACCGCTCTGTTGGCTTTATTATTAGTATCCAAATCGACAAATTGATTTAGTCATGGACCAAAAATATATTTATACCTCACTTACCCGTATTTCCGATTTATCGGAAACAGGTTTCCGTACCCGGAAACTCCCTAGAATGAAATGGGAAACCGGTGACTACGTCGTCTGCAAAATTATCGATGCCGGTAGCAATACCCTGAATCTTGAACTTCCCAACGGGCGGATGCGCGGTGTCATCGGTGGTGAGTTTATTGTAGGGGCATTGGGTGAGCGCTTTGCTACCTTGGAGGCCACAGGTACTTGGCGGGAGGTAGAAAATGACCTTAGAATGCATGTGTTGACCGGAGCTGGACTGATGGGAAAACTGACCTCAAAATCGGCCTTTATCCCCAATATGATAGAAGTACAATATCAAGGTCATGTCCAGAGACAAGGCAAGAAATTGAATATGCAGGATTTTGTGGAGCCCATAACAGAAATTCCATTCAACACCCCCGTTGTTCTTTTTGTGGGTACCTCTATGTCCGCCGGTAAGACCACCTCTGCCCGTATCGTTACCCACCTCTTTAAATTGGCCGGATATTCCGTAGTGGGCGCAAAACTCACCGGGGCAGGACGGTTCAAGGATATTTTGGCCCTAAAGGATGTTGGTGCTGATGCCGTAATGGATTTTGTGGATGTGGGACTTCCCTCTTCTATTTGTCGGGAAGAAAAGTACCGGACGGCATTGGGGCAACTACTCAGCAAAATTGAATTACAAAAATCCGACATTGCCGTTATCGAGATCGGGGCTTCTCCATTGGAACCGTATAACGGGGATATCGCTATCGATATGCTAAGGGAGCATATAAAATGTACCGTATTAGCTGCTTCAGATCCCTACGCCGTGTATGGGTTGATGAAAGCTTTTGAAGTTGTTCCTGATATTGTGACAGGAATTGCCTCCAATACTTTGGCAGGAATTCAAATGGTACATAGGCTTTGTGGAGTACAGGCATTGAACCTCATTGATTGGAATACCACCGAGGAGCTAAAACAAATACTGGCGACAAAAACGGGACTTTGGCTCTAGGAGTGATGCTTAAAGATTTTTTGGTTTGCCATTGTAAATAAACCGTTCTCAATTTATTTTTAAGTACGTTTACTGGAAACCGGACTATCCAAATCGTTATGGTTTTCGCAAGTTTCCCAGATTCCCGTTCCAAACCATTGTTGTTTACAATGAATTTTAGAATAGATGCACCCAAACCGTTTATCCTGTTGCTTCCCTTAGTGGGGATGGGCCTGTTCATTGTTTTGTACGTCATTGCCGCCTTAAACTATCCAGGAGGATCTTTTGCCATGCCCAATAAAAATGGCTTTAGTTTTTGGAACAATTACCTCTGCGACCTATTGGATCACTACGCAATTAATGGAGAACTAAATTCGGCGCGATACTTTGCAAGGGCCTCGTTAGCGATACTTTGCGCTAGCCTACTCTTGTTATGGGCCTATTTACCCCTATTTTTTCCGGTCAAAAGCTATAATAGAAGCATTATGTGGCTATCGGGTATCCTGTCCTTGGGGACTACTTTTTTCTTGACCTCCGGAACCCATGATATTACCTTGCGAATAGCGGGTATTTTTGGGGCTTTGGCATTTATTACTTGTTTTATAGAGCTTTTTAAGATAGGGTACTTCAAGCTTTTCATATTTGGAGTTGTCTGCCTATTTATTTTTATGGTGAATTACTACAGTTATGAAACCGGTGCCTTTATACGTCTGCTTCCCATTATCCAGAAATTGACTTTTATCTGTTGCATTCTTTGGTTTTTGTTTTTGAATATTTCCTTTTACAAAAGGCTAAAGTCCATTTCCAATGAGCACAATAACACAGAATGACCTATCCTAGGCAACATCTTTCCAAACCCCATAAAATAAGTGATTTTATTAGTTTTTTAGTGTCCGATTTTTTTGTTCTCCTACCTAATTTTCGTAACTTTAAAAGACCAACCCTCCTACCTATAAGGACAGTGTTACGACGCTGTTCCTAAATACAGAATCCAAGGCCAAGGCCTCCATTACATGAGCATTCATTTGTTCGGAATTTTCGTAAAAAATTGATTCATCTAACTAAAGCATATCGTTATGAACCCTTTGTTCTTGTTTTCCATCATTCTTGGCCTGTTCCTATTGGCAGGTATACGCATTGTATTCGAATATAAAAGGGCCTTAAAATTCCGTTTTGGTAAATATATCAAAACGTTACAACCCGGATTTCGATGGATCATTCCCCTTGTGGAGACCATACAGGTTGTGGATATTCGAGTAATTACCATCAACATTGTTTCCCAAGAAGTCATGACCGAGGACAACGTACCTTGTAGTATTGACGGTGTGGTCTTCTTTAAGATCAACGACCCCGAAAAAGCGGTATTGGAAGTGGAGGAGTTCTCCTTTGCCATCACGCAGCTCTCCCAAGCTGCCTTGAGGGACGTATGTGGAAAGGTAGAGTTGGACACCATCCTTTCCAAAAGGGAAGAAATGGGCAAGAACATCAAATCCATAGTGGAACAGGAAACCCATGAATGGGGTATAGAAATAATCGATGTAAAAATAAAGGACATCCAATTGCCTGAAAACATGAGACGGATGATGGCGAACCAAGCCGAAGCAGAACGATCTAGAAGGGCCAGGATCATTTTGGCAGTAGCCGAAGAACAGGCCGCCGGGAAATTATTGGAAGCCGGAAAACTTATAGACCAATCTCCCTCTGCCATTAAGCTAAGGCTATATCAGACCCTATCCAATATTGCCGCCGAAAAGAATTCCACGATTCTGTTCCCATTTCCAGAGGAAGTGCTTCCCCGGAAGCCAAAAGAGAAGGTTACTTGAAATCTTTTTTCATTTTTGAGGTATTCATGCCGATGGAAAGCCTTCCTTAAATGACAAGTTGTACCTCATATTCATCGGTTTGTTTTTCTCCTATCCACTCCAGAATAGGTCCTATGCTGGATTTATCCATATAGTCGAACCCCTCGGACATCCGTTTTTTAATGTCCGGGGCTTTTTCGACTCTTGCCGCAAATTTCAAGGAAAATCGAATGTACCAAGGTAACTCTTTCAATACTAACCTCCCTCGTAAGGGCACATAGTCTATTTGCTTTAAAATTTCCTGGGAAAAACTGTTTTCCAGCCATTTTCGCAAATCGGGATGTCCTGGTTCGGCACCAGAGACGGTAAATAACAAAATGGGCTTGTTCTTGATCTTGGGCCAATTCTTATTTAGCCATTTTTGAATTGTAGGCTTCGAGATCATAATGGAACTGCCTAAAACAAGAAGATCATACGCCTCGGGGTTTGGGTTTTCCTTTTTCAAATCAAAAACAGGAAAACTACATCTTTCATTTATCCAATAGGCGTACTTTTTTTACTTCCGAACTTTCCGGTATAGAATATCGCTGCTTTCATCCTTTTGATCTTATGATTCAATCGCACAATATATTGATATCCGTTTACCTTTAAAATGACCCTGATCATCCAAACCCACTTATTTGCAGTTGATTAAAGGTCATTGACCAAAATCATTTCAAAGGCCCCAAAATCAAATTACATTGCTGCAAGTAGATCTGTTCCTATAAACAGCAATGATCAAACTGTCGGAAAAAAATTTGAATGCACTATTTATCCGACTCTGACACGAACAAGGATAGTACCGTAAATACCGATTCTTGCAATTGCAATATTTAATCTTTGGAGTTAACGAATTGTAGTATGATTTTGGAAAAGAAAATCGACATATTTATGAGTGTTACGGAAATTATCAAGCCTTATCCAAAACGAATGAGGGCGATTCACATAGTCTTATTTTTTGTCTTTTTTATTGTCAGTTGTGGACCCAATACTTCCGGTCAGTACAAATATGAACCTCCGAAATCAAGCAATGACGGGTTAAATACCGGTCACTTAAATGAGGTGGGTATGGATTCGGTCATAATGGGGAAAGCGATCAAAAAAGCACAACAAGGCAAGTTTAGGCAAATCCATTCGATCCTTATTTATAAGGACAATACATTGGTATTGGAGGAATATTTTCCTGGGCATAAATACCAATGGGATGCCCGTAAACATGAAGGAGAATGGGTGAATTGGGACAGGAATATGCTCCATAGTATAATGTCGGACACCAAGAGTATCACCTCCGTCTGTATCGGTATTGCCATAGATCAAGGTTTTATCAAAAGTGTACATCAATCTATTTTCGATTATTTGCCGGAGCATCAGCATCTCAGAACGGGGGACAAATCCAAAATTACCATCGAACATCTTCTCACCATGACCTCGGGTCTTGAATGGTCCGAATGGCAGTCTCCCTATAGCAATCTGGAGAACCCGATAATTGCCATTTGGTATTCCAAAAAAGACCCCCTTAGCTTTATATTAGAAGGACAACTTGTACACGAGCCCGGGACATCCTATTCGTACTATGGAGGAAACATGATCATTTTGGGCGAAATCATTCGGAATGCCACAAAAATGGCAATAGACGAATTTTCCGCAAAGTATTTATTTGATCCCTTGGGAATTGAAGTATTCGATTGGTCCGTGCAATTTAACAATGGTGTATTTGAGGCAGCCGGGGGATTACGGTTGAAGCCTAGGGATATGCTAAAGATCGGGATAACCTTTCTCCATAATGGTGTTTGGAAAGGCAATCGGATTATTTCCGAACAATGGGTGGAAAAAATTACGACCCCATTCCACGGTAATACCGCAATCAAAGTTCCTGGCGAGGATTCCGATAAAATTGCGTATTCCTATTCTTGGTGGATAGACCAATTTTCCTACTCTGGTAAAACCGCAGAAGGTTTCTATGCCGGTGGCTGGGGTGGCCAAAAAATCATAGTGATTCCGAAGTTGAATACCGTAGTAGTCTTCACGGGCGGTAACTACACTTCAAAACTTAGGCAATTCAAACTTCTTGAAAAGTATATTTTGCCCTCCATGTCATGAAACGAATCCAAAAAAGTCTTTGGTAACAACAAATATAGATTTGCAGATCAACTTATCTGGCACGGTAAAATCAAATTGAAAATCCGTCCTCCAATAACGAGGGTCCCGAAGAAAAAAAAATGAAGGACTTGATTATTATTTTGCCTGCACCAACTACAACAACCTAAACCGTTCCTTTGCCTTGAATAATATCCTTTGTATTACCTCCTCCGGCACTTCCAATATCTGGGATATCTCCAAAGTGTCCTGGTCACCGAAGACAAGCAGTTCCACCACCAATTTACTTCTCGGCGGTATGGTTGAATACAAAAATCCCAGTAAACGTCTTTTTTCTTCGGAAAGCAAGGAGGCTTCATTAAGCCCAAATCTCTGGACCATCAACTGTTCCAGGGCGGCATCCAAATATATTTGTTTTGACCAGCCTTGTTTTTGTTGATATGAGATGTCGTCCAATTCCTCATTAAGTATCAGGTCGCCATCGCCATCAGTGGTGAAATCTTCACTCAATAATTTCATTTCCGATTTCAGTAGGGCATGCGTATTGACATCATCGGGAATCTCCTGGGCCCTTTTCTCGTCCATTTTTTGAATGGCTTTCTTAAAAAGTGATCTGCGCAATCTTTTGTCGTCCATCTCTCCAGAAAAAGCTTTAAAGGCATCCAAATAAACTTCATTTAGCATGCCCTCGGCATCATAAAACCCTACATCCAAATCGCCTTGCTTTTCTGCAGCTTTGAGACTTCCGGTCATGAACTTCTTCAATTCCGGAAGAAAAGCCTCCAATTTTTCATAAAACTGTTCAAAATCATTTTCTTGCTTATGCCTATACAGTTCTTTAGTACTCATACTATTTAAAATTAATAGGTTGATGACATATATTTATCCGCTATAGTATTATATCAACTTTATACACTTTTACCCTTTTGATTTGAATCCCTATTTTTTCGTTCAAATAATCAAATATAATTCTGGAACTTGACAAAACAAATGTCCATTGTCATAGGTTAAGTGGAAAAAATCACAGTTTGATTTTCTATACTGTTTTCTGTATGTCTTACCCTATTCCTTCACCTTGGCAAACAACACCATATAATTATGTCCCTTTTCTTTTGCACATTTTGGGCAATAGGCATAATGCACATAATAGTTTTTTGCCTTTTCTCCGGATTTGTCCAAGTAAGAATCCATCTGTTTCATGAATTTGGGAACCGCATTAAAAGGCCCATCAAAGACCTTGCTAACAAAGGTTCCGGATAGTGTTGTATTTTCAGCATCAGGTACGGTATCGATAACGGATAGATGCATTTCCGTTTTAAACGCGTTTGGATCCATGAACAACAAAAGGATATCTTCTTTATCCTTTGACAATTTTTGGGCCTCTTCGGCTAGCTTCATCATCTTGGTAACCTTCTTTCCTATCATAGGTGGTAGGGGAATATGAAAAAGTGTAGGTGCCGATGCCTTGATAAATTTCTTACGGTCCCAATTAAATGTTTTTTCTTCCCATTTTTCCGGATGAAAGGTCGGGCAACATTCCTCTTTAACTTGTTCCATGGTTCATGTTTTAAAACTTAATTTGCTTTTCTGGTATCAATTGATAGAGGCACTTGTTTACTATTCAAACCGTTCCTTGCCCTTGAGTTCTTTTTTTAGAATATTCCTGAATCGTGTTGCACTGATGTAGTGGTCTTCAAGCAGCTTCCCGTCATACAGTAGATTGAATACTCCATAGCCCGAAGGGGCATTTTTCGCTTCTTTGGCCGTTTTTATTTTAGTCACTTTTAAGTGGATATCAAAGTCCATTGCCATATGTAACAAAGCCTCGACCGATTTCTCGTGCCAAGGGCATTGGTCTGCATATAGCAAATGCCAACCTTGGTATTTTTCCTGTTGCACGGTCCAATCCAAAAATTTGGGATCCGGCGCCAAAGCCTTCCATTTTTTGGATAGCAATTCAAACCTTCCTTTCCGATCTACCTGTCCAAACCCATTTTTCTCGAAAATACTTTTTTCCGCCAGCCAGCTGCCCTTACTGGTCATTACACAAACTCCGGACTTATTTTGGTACTTGGCCTCTTTCTCGGCTTCCTTAATGAGCATAGATCCGTAGCCTTTGTTCCTGTCCTTTTTGGAATAGACATACATGCAATGGATAAACATATAGTTGTCCGCATCTACAGGTCGCCAGGCATTCTCGGCATGTGTGTATTCCACAAACCCTATCATTTGGTCATCCCCGTTTTTTAGGATTTTCAACTTTAGGCCTTCTGCGTGACGTTTTTCAAACCATTTTCGTTTGCTTTCAAACGCCGGATTGGTAATATCCTTAACACAAAACAGGGTTTCCCTTTGGACATTTTCCGGAGTTACCTCCATTATTTTTAACGAATCCATCATTGCTTAGAATTTTTCAGTTTTCACCAGTGCCTTTCGATACTTTATTTTCTTATTTGGAACGTCCCAAATCTCCATGACCGGGTTATCTACAGCATGACCCTTTTGCTCCGCGTATGCATTGAGGGCCGGATAAACCCTTCGGATCCCGATGATTACCGAAGGCATCCCCTTAAATGGAAATTCTACCACAATGTATTTGTCCTTGGGATATTCCATTATTTCAAAATCCTTTTTTAAGCCTTCCATCTTATCAAAATCAGATTCCAAAATACATCCTATATCCGCTCTCAACTTATCTTTTTCAGTAACCTTTGGATTGTCATAGTAGATACCAAATCCCTTTGTAGTACCTATTTGATAATCTTCCAATAACTTTTGATAAACCCTATCGGAAGTAGCAGAGCTTTGACTGTAATCCCCAGTTATTTTTTCATAGACCAAGGTTTCGCCACCAACTTCCTTAATCTCAGGGGAGATAGTGACAAAACCACCGTAGTACGTATATGCCGAAGCTATTACCACAACCAGCACCACGATAATCCATAATACGATTTGGACAGCTTTCATATGCTCGACCCTTTTTGTTTTTGCTTTTGGGAATTGACCTAGATTTTTATGCAATAAGCATACCCCCATCCACTACATAGGTGCAGCCCGTACAATACTTGCTCTCGTCCGAAGCTAAAAACAGGGCCGTGTCCGCTATTTCCCGGGGTTCGGCATATCGCCCAAAGAGAACGGAAGATTCAAAGCTCTCTAAGGCCTCACTAGGATTTTCAGGTGATATATCCTTTTCAATACGCCGCATCATATCCGTGTTCACGGGACCTGGGTGAATTGTATTCACTCGGATTTTTTTATCCGCAAATTCGAGGGCGGCCACCCTCATAATTCCGATGACCCCATGTTTGCTGGCCACATAGGCCCCGAGGCCGGAAAAACCCTTTAACCCTGCCACGGAGGAAGTAATCATAACGCTACCACCTTCAGACATTTTAGGAATAACATATTGGCAACCCAGCCATACGCCTTTGAGGTTTACCGCAATGACTTTATCGAAAACCGTTTCAGGATACTCCGAAATGGGTCTTGAAATTCCTTCAATGCCTGCATTATTGAAAAACACATCGATCTTGCCATGTACATCCAATGTACGTTTCACATAGTTTTGAGTATCCTCTGTTTTCGAAACATCGGCAACGCAGTAGGAAAGGTTAGGATGGTCCAGCTGGTCAATGACTTTTTCCAATGCTTCCTTGTTCATATCCACAATGACCACCTTGGCCCCCTCTGCCAAAAACAATTCTGCCGTTGCTTGTCCAATACCCCCGGCACCTCCCGTAATAAGGGCAACCTTATTTTCTAATCGGTTCATAATTTTCAAATTATAGATTCATCCTACGTATTTCCCAACGGTTATTGTCGCCTTTTACGGCAAGAAGATCTTTGGAAACCAAGCTTGCGCGCAGTTCGGGTATTTCGTAACGTCTTTTGGTCATTAAAATGCTATCCCTATCCCGAATGGGCCAGACCATCTCCCCTTTTGTATTTACTACCACTTCGGTAAAAGTGTATTCGTAAATATTCAGTTGAAAATTGTTCTTGCCCCTAAAAGTTCGCTTGCAATAGATACCTACCGTCTTATCCTCATCGAAATGGGCGATATTAAGGTATTCTGGTTGGATAGCTATCTGCCCTTGCGTATCCATAAAGCCATAAAAAGGAATTCCTTCTTCCTCTACTTTTTGTATGGGGCAAAGCCCGTTCTTAAATTGGGGGTAGCGGATACCCCTTATATCTTTTCGGGCAGCATCGCTGTTTTCGTCCCAAACCAGATCATTTCTAAAATCGATGACCAATTTTCCTGTTTGGTCAATAAATCCCCATTGATTCCCTTTTCTTACCGCAGCGAAACCTTCGCTGAACGGTGCAACTTCATCGAGTCCTGAGATTGTAGGTTCATTAATCTCTTCCATCGTTTGGGTTATCCCCAGAAAGGGCAATGTCATTAGTACGGCAAAAAGTATATATGTATGTTTCATATCCATTAGTTTTGGTTTCTTCAAATGTACATGTACCTGTTTTTTTTTGAAATGATTTGAATCAGTCGCACCTATCGAAACGATATGAAAATGATGCTCTTAAAATGATCCAGATCATTGTGTCACTGTTCATGGTTTCTAATTTTGACTATAACCCTTAAAAATTTGGAGCAATGAAAAAGTGGGTATTCTTACTTGGATTTTTTGTTGTAGTGGCATGTTCCACAACGCGATTTGTAGATAGCTGGAAGAACAAAGAAGTTAGTGCCTTCCAACCCGAAAAACTGTTGATTATCGGTATGACCGAAAACCTTACCGCCAGAAAGATTTTTGAGGAGGAACTAAAAAAACGGTTTGTAAAGTATGGTATCAATGCCCATGAAAGCGGTGTGGTATTGGATAGGTTTTTTACCAATTCACAACGGAGCGAGGAAGAAATCGATGCCATGGAAGAAAAACTGATAGCCAATGGCTTTGATGCGGTTGTTATTACGGCCATTATCGGGGTGGACGATAAAAGAAGCTATAATTCCGGATACTATACTTTTGGTTATCACTGGTATCGTTTTGGACCCTACTATTACCGTTTTCAAGATTTGTACTATACCCCTGATTACTATAGCGATTATCAAGTATACCATGTGGAGACTTCCATTTACAACATTAAGGAGGATATGGACAAATCATTGGTCTGGGTAGGCACCTTTGATATTGTAGACCCTGTAAATATAACCTCTACCGTTGATGACTATGTAGAGCGAATTATTATACAGTTGGAACGGGAAGGTGTCATTGAAAAAGCAAATAGTCTTCAGTAGGCAGTAAAAAACATTCCTTCTGACTTTTGAAGACTACATGCTGGTTGCCGATTTTCAGAACATTATATTTGAATAGATCATACTCTTTAAATTCTTGGGAAGACCATCCCTGATATCCTCCATCTCACCGAGGGAAACATACTTTCGCAGATACATAAAGGTAAGATCAATATATTTTTCGGCAAGATCATTTTCATAGCCGTAATCATTTATGGCTGCGGCCCCGTCAAATTCCTTCACCAGTTCTACAAACTCCTCCATGTGTTTAATTTTCGGTTTCTTTTTCTTAATTGTCCAACCGTTTACATAAGCGGCCTTTAGGAACATGGGTAGTTGAGCAATAAACTGTAGGGACTCCTCTACCGGAATAATTTCCCGTAACCCATGTAATATAGAGGTTACTATCCTACCGGCTTTTTCGGTATCCTTTCCTAGGCCCAAGTGCTTAGTATATCCTTTTAGAAATGTGTTTCCCTCGGTCGCATATTGATTAAAATTAAGTGCCATGATATCTTGTTTAAAGTGAAACCTAAAATTGATGGTTTCGCTTCATATTGCCAATGACCCTCGTCATTTTAAAAGGAATTTCGCTCAATTATCTTTGGTTATACAAAAATGATGGCAAATGAAGAACATATTGATACCTACGGACTTTTCCCCAAATGCATGGAACGCCATACGGTACGCCTTGCAGTTCTTTAAGGAGGAAACCGTTACTTTCTATCTTCTCCACACCTATACCCCAGCTTTTTATCGTATGGACTATATGCTGGGCGGTCCTGCCTTTAGTGCCATTCCGGATGTAGGTGTGAATATCTCCCTGGCCGGACTGGAAAGGACCCTCAATGATATTCAGAAACAATTTTCAAACCCAAAACACAGTTTTGAAACCGTATCCGCCTTTAACCTGCTAACGGATGAAATTAACGAGTTGGCCCAACAAAAAGGGATAGAAATGGTGGTTATGGGTACCAAAGGGGCAACAGGAGCTAAACAATTTTTCTTGGGCTCAAATACCATATTCGTAATCCGCAAGGCCAAGATTCCGGTATTGGCTATACCGGAAAAAAGCAAGTACCGAAAAGTCAGCAATATTCTTTTCCCTACCGGGTATTGGTCCAGATATAAAATAGCGGAATTACAATCGCTTTTGGAAATGGCAAAAACAAACAAAGCAAAAATTACGGTATTCCATGTAAAGGAGGAGTATGACCTCACCGAGCAGCAGGAAAACCATAAGATGCACTTAAAAAAGTGTTTGAAGAAAGTACCGTATCAATTTACCGAGATACAGGAAAAATTAATGCCAAATGCCATATTGGATCATATAGAGGGAAATGATTTCCAGCTTTTGGTCATGATGAACCGGGGCCATTCGTTTTTTGAACGGTTGCTAATTAAACAAAATATAGACCAGATCGGTTTTCATGTGCAAATACCATTTTTGGTACTTCCAGACACCTCAAAGGTCATCCATTAAGTCAAGAGCTATGAAACATATACTTTTACCCACCGATTTTTCCGACAACGCCTGGAACGCCCTCTTTACGGCACTAAAACTCTATGCTGATGTGCCATGCCATTTTTATCTTTTGAACGCCCATGAACCAAGTTTTGCCAACCTCCTAGGGGATAAGGGTAAACAGCGATTGGCCGTTATTTACGATTCCATGGAGGAGTATTCAAACCAAGAATTGAACAAGGTATTGGACTACTTAAAAGAGAACCATAGCAACACTAAACATAAGTTCGAGAAGGTTTCCAGAACGGATGATTTGGTTTCTGCCATCCAAGAAATCCTCTTGAAAAAGGATATGGACCTTATCATTATGGGTACCAAAGGAGCAACCGGTGCCAAAGAGGTTTTTATGGGCAGTAACGCGGTAAAAGTTATTAAAGCCATTCGCAACCGTCCCGTGATGGTTATACCGGAAAGCTATGATTTCCAAGTATTGGAAAAAATAATCTTTCCCACGGATTTTACACAGTTTTTTGAGCCTTTTGAACTAAGCCCCCTCATAGAACTAACACTACTTTGGAAGGCCCACATTGCCGTCTTCCAAGTTGCCCTTGAATTTCAACCAAGCGATTCCCAAAAAGTGAACAAAACCTTACTGGACAAGCGGTTGGCCGATACAAACCATAGCTTCCATGAGGTAACAATGAAAGAGGATATAACAAAGGGTATACATGATTTTGCAAAGGAAAACGAAGCAGGCATGATAGCCCTCGTCCATTATCGGCATACTTTCTTAGAGAAGTTAACACGGGAACCCGTCGTAAAAAAGGTAGCCTTCCACAGCAAGATACCCTTGCTGGTACTACCTGAATTATCATAGATCGTTTCCTATTTAAAAGATAGAAATGAAAAAAATTCTATTACCTACCGATTTCTCTAAAAATTCCAAAAGGGCCATGGATTTTGCCGCTTCCCTTTTTTCAAAAGAGGATTGCCTCTTTTATGTGCTCCATGCCCACCAGGCAATAACATCTAAGGAAACGGGAGAGTCAGGAGTGGAACAAAAATTAGAAAAATTGATTTCAGAGCTAAATGGAATGGAAAACCGAAATCATCGGTTTGAGACCGTTCTTGTGCAGGAAATCCCGCTTAATGCCATCAATGTCTCGATCATAGACAAAGATGTAGATTTTATGGTCATGGGTACGAAAGGCACAACGGCCTTGGCCAAAATCTTTATGGGCAGTACCGCGGTAAGCGTCCTCCGTCATATCAATAATTGCCCTATTATTGTAGTTCCCGAAAACTATGATGAACGCCCGATTAAAGAAATTGTTTTTGTCAACAACTTCAAACACCTTTTCCGAATGGAAGAACTGAATCCGTTAAAGTACCTCATCAAAATCCGGAAGGCAATGTTGATTATCGTACGTTTTAGTACTTCGGAGGCATTGAAAGACCAGCAAAAATTAAATCGGGAGCTTTTGAAAAACAATTTAGCGGAAGTACCACATCAATTTAAAACTGTGCCTTTGGAAACATCCGTATCATCTAGTATCAAGAAATTATTGGAACAGCATAAAGGTGTAGGTATCGTTGCCTTGTTAAAAAGCAAACATAGTTTTTTGGAAAAATTGTTATGGGAGCCCGTAATCCGGAACGTGGCCTTCACCACCAGGGTGCCCCTGCTTGTACTCCCGAACTTTGAATAATGTCCTTTTCGTATCGGCCTTTTGTCCTGCCCTTGTTTAATTTGCAGGATTGTATTGGAAATCCTATACGTAGTAATTCCTTTTTCGCCTTTTGAAAGGTAATGGGGCGTGCATAGAGAAAGTGTAGCATGTTGTTTTCTATATCGATATCGATAATACGTAAATCCATTATCCTGCTTAAGTTTCTAAGAATTACCTTCTTGTCCTCATCACACTTTAGATCTTGTAGGTTGGCCATAGCTTTCATAATCCTCGTTTTTAATTCTTCAATATAGGTCAAGGTCTGCTGTTTCAAAATGATGCAGGTCATTTAGCGGATTTTTGTTGGTTCTTCTTATGTATTGGTTCGCCCTTTTAGGGTGTATTAAAAAAGTAGGACAAAAAGTACCACTAGCAATGGATATATAAAATACTGTCCTTTAGCTTAGGATTCAAGGAGTATGCAATCAAACCATGAACACCGATGCCCAATACTCTAAACTTGTCGCTGAAACCGCCAATCAAAAAACCCCTATATCCGTGACTCCGGCATATCACATTTTTTTGCTATTGTATACGTTATAATGCAGCACTAAAATAGAAGAGTTGGTGGTTGCCTTCGCGAAAACTCATTAGCGGTACCTTCCCATAGGACTCCATTCTTTTGACAAGATCACGATGGAACCATTTTTTAAGCAACCCTCTTTTTTCCCTTTCCAACATAACCATAAGTTCTGCTCCCACATCTTCAAGATACATCCTGAGCGCTTCAAAAATGTCATCTGAAAACAACAATTTGAATTCTATTTTTTCATAGTTCACCTTATTTTGCAGCATCTCCTTGAACCATTCCATTTGGGTCTCTCCCTCATATTCCTTTTCGGTAATGATATGTATCACTTTTATTTCAGTCTGGAAGACATCTACCATTTCGGTCAATTTCCGAATGGCGTAAACATCTTCTTCTTCAAAATCGGTCGCATAAACTATGGTCCTTAAAGGCATGTAATTTGTATTCTCCGGGATTGCCAAAACTGGGCAGGGGGCCTTCTCTATAAGGGCCTTTGTAGTACTTCCCATAATAATTTCCTGTAATCTGCCCTCCCCTTTCATACCAACAAATATGAGGTAAGCATGCCATTCCGTAGCTTTGGAAATAATACCCCGGATTACGGACATATGTTCTACTGGTTCAAAATGTAGTTTCATTTTATCCGATACTTTCCCCAAATGCTTTTTAAAAAATCCTTGTAGTTTTTCGCGTTCATGTCTTCTGGCATCCTTTGATAAACTGGGAAAGGGTTCCGTCAATTGAGTGCCCAATACTGTGGGAACGTCGTAAACATGGGTCAGGACCAAACGGGTCTTTAGGTGCTTGCAAAGAGCATAGGCATATTTTAAAGCGGCCTCGGAATTTTCGGAATAGTCGGTAGCGTAGAGTATAGTTTTCATCCCTTCGATTTTTAACAATTTAAAGTTAGTATCCCTTATTTTAACTTAAAATGACAATAGTCATTCCCAGTCATCTCTTTCAAAATAAAAGGAAGGTATTCGGGTTACCTTGCCAATCGGCTGCAACTATCTTTCCTACTTTACCATTTTGGTCTTATGGCCTTCGTATCAGTTCAAATTTTTTTGATCGTATGTATTTTATGTGTTCTTAATTTCTTCTTCCCTTGCTTTTACGTGAAGTAGTTCTGTTACTCCTGCCCCTATTGGAGTCGTGTCGGTCATGGTAGCGCCGAATGTTGTCGTCATTATAATTCCGAATCCGTTGGTATCTGGATCTTCTTAAATTGATATGGGCATACCGAGGAGGCAGTACACTGCGACGCACCCATATACCCCCATCAAGATATAGATAGGTCCGTTGGGATAAATCATAATAAATGCTAAACTCCGGAAAATACACATAACGAACCACTTCCAACCTACTAGGGTAAAACCAGGGCGGTGGCGGATTATTAGGCCTTGATGAAATGACCACAGGGCCACAACTTGTGGTAAAAATACTCAGTACAACTGCAACCAATAGACATTCCCGAATACGCATTATCATTTGTTTTTGAACAACAAAGTAAAGTAGCGGAACAACTATTGGAAATGACGTATATCATTTTAAGACCGATATATTTCAAATAGTTTTGAAGAAAGCATGAAGTGTAATGTAGCAGTAATTCACTTTTCCAAAGATGGAGCAGCCACCCAAAAAGAACAAATCCGATTCCCCAGATGAACAGAAGCAAAAACCGCCTTACGGGGGATATGGGATTTCTTGGTTCTACCTGATGCTCTTCGGTTTTCTGATTCTGTTTTCCATCCTTTCCAATCCCACTTCCAGCACCAAAGAAATAAGCTGGTCCGTTCTGGAAGACTCTCTCCTGGCGGAACGTGCGATAGAAAAAATTGTGGTCATCAATAAAGAAATTGCTGAAATCTATATCAAAAAAGACCATCTGAAAGACGCAAAAAATGGAGAGGGAACCGAAAGGTTGTTCTCTACTGTCCAAGGGCCACAATACCGAATGAATATAGGATCTGTTGAAACTTTTGAGAATAAGCTCTACAGAGCACAACAAGATTTTCCCCAAGGGGAAAAAATCAGTGTAGCTTACGAGAGCCGGACCAGTTGGACCAGTATTCTATCTTGGTTACTGCCTTTCGCAATTATTATTCTATTCTGGATGTTCCTGCTCCGTAGAATGGGTCGTGGTTCTACTGGCGGGAATCCACTTTTCAACTTTGGAAAATCCACGGCCCAATTAACGGAAAAAGGAACTAAAAGTTCCGTAACCTTTGAGGATGTTGCCGGTCTAAAAGAGGCTAAAACAGAGGTTATGGAAGTGGTAGACTTCCTTAAAAATCCTGAGACCTATACCAAGCTTGGTGCTAAAATTCCAAAAGGGGTGATGCTGGTAGGGCCTCCTGGGACCGGAAAAACCTTGATGGCAAAGGCTGTTGCCGGTGAGGCACAAGTGCCTTTTTTCTCGATGTCCGGTTCGGAATTCGTAGAAATGTTCGTAGGGGTCGGGGCATCGCGGGTACGCGACCTTTTTAAAAGGGCCAAGGAAAAATCACCCAGTATTATTTTTATCGATGAAATTGATGCCGTAGGTCGTTCCCGTGGTAAGATCAACGCTTTCCAGGCCAATGATGAACGGGAAAGCACTTTGAACCAATTGCTTACTGAATTGGATGGTTTTGGTCCCAATACAGGTGTCATTGTATTGGCCGCCACCAATCGGCCGGATGTATTGGACAAAGCCCTTTTGCGTCCAGGTAGATTTGACCGTCACATCTATTTAGAGCTACCTACCAAAGAAGAGCGTACCGAAATTTTTAAGGTGCATCTGCGCCCCTTGAAACTCTCAAAAAAAATAAACGTTGGGTTATTGGCCAAATTAAGTCCCGGTTTTTCCGGTGCGGATATTGCCAATATTTGCAATGAAGCAGCGCTCATTGCGGCAAGAAAGAAAAAGGAAGTTGTGGAGCTGGAAGATTTTATGGAAGCACGCGACCGTGTTATTGGAGGCCTGGAACGTAAGAGCAAGATAATCTCGCCCAAGGAAAAGGAAATTGTGGCCTATCATGAAGCAGGACATGCGGTGGTCAGTTGGTATCTTAAGCATGTGGATTCCTTGGTAAAGGTATCCATTATACCCCGGGGGAAATCGTTGGGTTCTGCCTGGTACCTTCCCGAAGAACGCCAGATTGTGACCAAATCGCAGTTTTTAGATCAGTTATGCGCTTCCTTGGGCGGACGTGCTGCCGAGGAAATCATTTTTAACGAGGCTTCGTCAGGTGCTTTGGACGATCTTGAAAAAGTGACCAAACAAGCCTACACCATGGTCGCCTATTATGGGTTGGACGAGGAAATAGGTCCCATTAGTTTTTACGATTCCACAGGGCAAAATGAACGCATGCTGGGAAAACCTTATAGTGAAAACATGGCGCAATTAATTGATAAGGAAGTCCAAAACCTGGTAACCATGGCCTATGAACGTACCAAGAAATTGCTTATACAACATAAGGACGAACTTCAAAAACTGGCAAAGCTCCTTCTAAAAAAAGAAGTTGTCGAAAAAGAAGATCTGGAGGAAGTCTTGGGGAAAAGAGGAGTTGAGGTTTTGGAAGGAAGCACAGAAAAAATAGGATAGGAACGAGAGCAAATAACGTGTTGATTTCTTCAAATCCGAAGAAATAGATTCAATAACCTTAAATACATGACGTCATGGAAAAAATGGAAAAGGCAAATCAAGTACTGTTCAATGAGGACCTACATTTTGAACACCTACAATGGCGTTCAGAACTTGCTTTTTGGGAAGATGAATTAAAATCCTTTAAAAACCGGTTGGAGGAACTGGTAAATCGTTTAACGGACAAAAAAGTGCTTGTCCGATTGGAACACTACCAAAATGAATTTACGTTACATAACGGAATCATTGATAATCTGCTGGAAGACATTGAAATACATGAAACCCGAATAGCGGCCCAAACAAAAACAGGAAGGGACATGTTGGATACTATGTTGACAAAAAAGCACTTGGAGTTTAGGCACCGAATGGAAACCCAAAGACAAATCTATGCCGACCTCAAAAAGGAATTCTTCAGGTTTCTGACAAAGTATTATGTGATATAAAACATAGTTAAGACAAAATGAGCATATGAAAATAGGCTTGGTACTTTCGGGAGGCGGTATGCGTGGCGTGGCCCACATTGGTGCGATCAGGGCATTGGAAGAAATGGATATTTATCCCACTCATATTGCCGGCACCAGTTCAGGAGCCATTGTAGGTGCCTTATATGCTGCAGGTATTGGTTGGGAGAATATTCTCCATTTTTTTAAGACTGTACAGATTTTTAGTATTGACAAATATGCTAAAAGCAAGCCAGGTTTTGTAGATACCGAAAAGTTCTATGACCATTTGAAGAAATATCTGCCTGAAGATACCTTTGAATCCCTGGAGAAACCGTTCTATGTAACCGCTACCAATATTTTGGACGGTACGTTGCGGGTCTTTCATTGTGGAGAACTCATTCGGCCCATTCTGGCATCAGCTGCATTTCCGGGTGTTTTCGCTCCCATTAAGATCAAAGAAGGTTATTATTCCGATGGTGGAATTTTGAACAATTTTCCCACTGATCTTATCAAGAGGTACTGTGACAAGGTGGTGGGGGTCTATGTAAATCCTTTTGAGACAATAAGCATCAAAGACTTAAAACATTCGTATACGGTGATGGAAAGGGCCTATAAAATTAGAATGGCCAAGGAATCCCTGGATAAATTTGAAGATTGCGACCTTATTATTTCCCCTAAGGGCCTGGCCAACTATAATACCTTTTCCATGAAAGCTATAGATACCATTTTTAATGTCGGGTATGATGCCGCAATGAAATCCTTGATCAACACCAATTCGCTCAAACTGACTACCGTTTCTCCAGATAAATTTGGAGTGTAAAAGGGTTCCCTAAACGGGGGTAAAAATCACACGTAATGCAGTTGTGATTACAAATTAACCTCAAACTCATCCTGAGTCAGAACCGGTCATCTGTTTGTTCGGAATGGCCGAACGGGTTCCACGAAATAGCAGTGACAGTTTTTTTATCGCTAAGGTAAGCAGTATCTTTTTTAGGGTACCACTAAGCCCCCCTACCAACTGGGTGGGGTAAAAGTTACTCTTCACTTGATTAAAACGCAGCTTGATACTTTCTCTATCGATTTCCCGTTGTAGGCTTAAAATTCGTAGGTGATAGTCTATTTCTGAAAAAGAACTGTATTGTTTTGCCATCGTTCAATCAAAATAATGTTTAGAGAATTTTCGTAATATAGGGCCGTTGAGCCTATCCCGAAGTAAATAGCAAATGATGGCAATGAACACATAGGCTGTTCCTACGATAACAAATCCGTAATAGGAACTATCCAATGCCTCTCCAATAACAAAGGAGGCCGCAAGGGACAATATCAACAAGGCCAAAAGGGCTATAGCCCCAACCAAAATAATCTGTGCCCCCGATGTAATCATGCCCATCAATACCTTAAACACCTTGAGTTTGAGATACTCTTCGCTATTTTCAAGATAGGACCTAACGTCGGCATCCGTCTCCGTTAGATCCCTCTTCAATTCTTCAAAGGCCATGGGCATTTACTTCTGTAGTTGGGCGTTCTTCTTTTTGAGTTCTTCCAATTTGCGTTCGAGCGTAGCAATAATATCATCGGCCTTATAGCTCATATTGCTAATGGTATCCTCTAGTTTTTGCTCAAATGCATCCTTCTTTTCCTTGGCGGTTTTGGTCAGTTCCTCCTTGGCATGCGAAAGACGTTCCGTAAGGTCATGGCTAGTATCCTCTACTTTGCGCTTAATTTTTCTTCGGGTTTCCTTACCCTCATCAGGGGCGTACAAAACTCCGATTCCCGCTCCTATGGCGGCTCCGGTTAAAAGGGCCAATAAAATGCTCCCACTATTGTCTGTCATGATTTCTAAGGTTTTAATTGAATAAATAATCTATTTGGTCAAATTTAGACCAGGTAAATCTCCAATGGAATGACCTAGATCATTCTCGTGATATTTTTGACTAGCATCGCATGCACTAGACAAATGAAGGATAAAACTGTACTCTAAGCTCATTTTTAACCTGCAAAACACCGGGAGCGCGGAAAGCGGCTTTTTCGGCCTCGTCTTTTTCTTTTATAGAAGTTACCGTACCACTTAACTTTACTGTATGCCCTTCTGCCTTTACTTCAATATGGCTCGCATTGATGCTAGCGGAACGCTCAAACGCCTTGGTAATCCGGTCCTTCACTTCCACAGGTTTCACTTTTTGCTCTATGCCTATATTGTTGATTACGCCCTTTACACCCAATAGGTTTTGAACGGTACGTTTGGCCGCTTTTTTCTGATACGCCCAAGGTAGCTCTCCGGACAAATGAACATAACCATCATCGACCCTTACCATAACTTTTTCCTTGGGTACGGAAGCGTTCCATTCCAAGGCATTGACAACGGCCTTGGCAATTTCCTTATCCGTTTTTTTATATTCGTCGCCATATTTTACTTCGATATCCTCGGCTACGGCCTTTACCCCTGCTACATTTTTTGCCGCTTTTTCCGCAGCAATTTTTTTACCATACCGGTTTACCACGCCACTTAGTGTAACAACACCATCTTCGACAATGACCCCCATTTGGGTTTCATCTATATCGGGCTGCCACGCCAATTCGTCCAGCACATCCTGTTTGATTTCTGCATCTGTTTTCATGATATGTAATTTTAGGTTAAACATTCAAATGATCTCACCTAAAGGTATTACGGCATTATGATCATCAAAATGACGTACGTCAGAGGCAGGACATTTTAAGCGTTAAATCTTTCTGTACATCCAACATATATCTCATTTTTTTATATTCGGCTCATTAACATGACCAAAATCATTTATTGGAATATGCTACAGGCCTACTTTTACAAAAAATAAACATGGCAAGTCTGTTGGACAAAGAATCATGGCTGGCCTATATCATAGTTCCGACCATTGCCATAGGATTGGGACTCCTCATAAGTTGGTTAGGTTTTGCTATTTTACGGTTGTACCACAAAAGGCAGCCCTCGGTATTTAAGGAACAACTGTTACAACGGCTTAAAAGGCCTATACATTTTTTTATTCCCCTGGTTTTTCTTGTCCCTGTAATGGCCTATTTTGACCCGGGCATTTTATGGGAAAAACTTTTAGAAGCCATTGTCATTATTTGTCTGGCATGGATACTGGTGGCCCTGTTGTATTCCTCGGAAGAAGTGGTGAAACAAAAATTCGCTCTAAAAGACCATAAAATTGCCAGCGAAAGAAAAATATTGACCCAGCTTCATTTTTTAAAAAGTATTGCAGTGGCAATAATTATTACAATTGCAATTGCTTCCATTTTATGGAACATCCCTAGTGCAAGGCAATTGGGCAATACTATTTTGACCTCGGCAGGGGTAGCAGGTATCATCATTGGCGTAGCGGCACAAAAATCCATATCGAACCTAATTGTTGGTTTTCAATTGGCCTTTACGCAGGCTTTGAAAATTGATGATGAAGTAGTCATCGAGGGTGAGTTTGGTACCGTGGAGGATATTACCCTCACGTATGTAGTTATAAAAACATGGGATTGGAGACGTTTGGTTCTGCCACTGAACTATTTTAATGATAAACCTTTTGTTAACTGGACGTTCAATTCAAGACCCTTGATCGCCACAGTTTATTTTCACTTGGACTATACCTTTCCGGTAGATGAGCTAAGAATAAAATTGATGGAATTATTAAAGGGTAGTTCTCTATGGGATAAAAACAAGGCAGAGTTGTTCTTGACTGAAATCGACAACCGTACCATGGAAGTAAGAGCGGATTTCAGTGTTAAAAATGCTACGGATGCTTGGAATCTGCGCTGTAAGGTAAGAGAGGACCTGATGGTATTCATACAGAACAATTATCCAGAGGCACTGCCCAAATTGAGAGGGGTGGATGTAGCCAAAAAAGTATAGTCTTATAGAAAGGCTAAGTTCTATCCACATATCCCAAAATATAACCTGCACAGTTGTGGGAAGTGTGGGAAACACCAGATTGATAGTAATAAAAAAGGCTTATGGCAAATACCGTAACCGATAAAGCACTCTTCCAGGCCGTTTTTAAATCCTCTTTGGCAGGTTTCTTCATAGTGGATGTGGATGGTTATATCCTGAAGGTGAATCCCGAAGGAGAAAAAATGTTCGGTTATAAAAAAGGGGAATTGATACAAAAAAATATAGGGAGCCTCTTTTCCGATGGTTTTAAGGAAACATATAAAACTCGGATAAAATCAACCCATCCCAGACCGTTTCAACTTTTGGCCTTGGATAAGGCAGGTAGAATGTTTCCCTTGGATGTGCGTATTGCCCCGACCGTCATTAAGGGTCGTACAATTGCATCGGTCTATTGCAAACCGTCCAACGAAGCCCTTTTTGAAAGCGATAGAAAGCTGCGCACATTAATTGCCAATGTATCAGGAATAGTTTACCGCTGTAAGATAGATAAGCCATGGACCATGGAATTTATCAGCGATGCCTGTTATAGTATCTGCGGGTATTCCCCTGAGCAATTTTATGATAATACAACGGTACATTGGGAAGCATTGATTCATCCGGAGGATAAAGCGAAGGTATGGAAAGAAATCCATGAATCAATTTCTAAAAAAGAATCCTATCAGGTTACCTATAGAATACTAACCGCTGAAAACAAGACAAAATGGATATGGGAAAGAGGTTCGGGAGTAACCGATAAAACTGGCAAAATATACAGGTTGGAAGGTTTTATGGAAGATATTTCCGAACTCAAGGAAACTGAAATTGTCCTGGCCAAGGAGAAACAACGCTTACACCAATATCTAGATACTGCAGGCTCTATTTTCTTGGTTATCAATACTGAGGGTAGAATAGATCTGGTCAATCGCAAGGGATCTGAAGTATTGGGACTATCAATAGATACTATAGTTGGCAAAAATTGGTTCGATAGTTTTATTCCAAAACGGAATAAAAAGGAAATCCTTTCATTATTCAACAAGGTCATGCAAGGTGAGGTCACTCCTCCGGATTTTTATGAAAACTGGGTAGTAACCGCAAGTGGGAAAGAAAGGCTTATACGTTGGCGCAATGCCGTTTTAGAAGAAGAGGCAGGCAAGATTGCAGGGATAATCAGCTCGGGGGTAGACGTTACGGAGGCAAAAATGGTGCAAAATGTATTGAATATTAGAAATAGGGCACTGGAGGCAGCGGGCAATGGCATCATCATTGTGAATGCCACTGATGCCAATCTACCTATTATTTACAGCAACAATGCCTTTTCAAAAATTACGGGGTACGACAAAGAAGAGGTACTTGGAAGAAACTGTCGTTTTTTACAGAACGGTGACCGCGAACAAAAAGGAATAGATGTTATTCGAAAAGCGATCAAGGCACAAAAGCCCACTCAGGCCATAATCCGAAACTACCGAAAAGACGGCACCCTGTTTTGGAACGAGCTGACCATTACCCCCGTTCATAATGAAAAAGGACAGCTTGTGAATTTTATAGGTGTGCAAAATGATGTGACCGAACGCAAAAAAGGCGAACTGCTTAAAGATCAAATTCGGCAGATTCTAGAAATGATAGCCGAGCATAAGTCCCTTAAGGACATTGGTATGGCCATAGTAGAAGCTATTGAGGGATATTTGAAAGGTTACATGGCTTCGATTATGCTATTGAACAAAAAGAAGGGTACTTTAAACAAATTGGCAGCACCTAACCTACCCAAACCTATAATCACTCTTTTGAATGGAATATCCGTAAATGCGGATAGTTGTTCTTGCACCAGTGCAGCAAGGTATAAAAAAGAAGTTGTCACAAAAGATGTCGCCAAAGACCCCTTATGGGGTGATTACCGAGAGTCGGCGATGCAAAATGGTCTTCGATCCTGTTGGTCATTTCCTATCCTATCCTCTAGGAAAGAGGTATTGGGCACCTTTGCCATTTACCATAAAAAGCCAAAAAAGCCATTAAAACTGCATAAAGAAGTTGTCACTGATCTCGCCCAGCTTATGGCCATGGCCATAGAACAGAACCTCATTCGAAAAGAATTGGAAAAAAGTAGATGGCTATTGGAATCCTATGCACGGGAACTTGAACAAAAGGTCGCGGAACGTACCAATGAGCTCAAGGCCACCGTACAAAAACTGGTAGAGACGAATCTAAGTCTGGAAGATCAGGTATTGGAAACAAAGGCCGCAGAAAACAGGGCATTGACAAGCCAAGCTATGTTCGCCGCCATATCCCGAAATTTTCCCAAAGGCGTTATTATCGTATTCAATGCCAATTTTGAGATTGTATACATAGATGGGGGCGAATTGCGCCGTTTGGGCTTTGTAAAAAGTCAATTTGAAGGACTTCATGTGGAAGATGTCGAAGTTTTTTCAAAAGAACGAATAGCACGTATCAAAAATGATATAAAAAAGACATTGGCGGGGGAACACCTTTCTTTTGAAATGCGGTTTAGAAATAAAAACTATACGGTAAATACATCTCCCCTGAACAATGGTAATAACGAGGTAAAGTGGACGCTCTTTGTCTATAACGACATTACAAAACAGAAAAAAGCCGAACAGGACATTCGCAATGCACTGTTACAGGAGCAGGAGCTCAATGAGTTAAAATCACGTTTCATTTCCATGGCTTCCCATGAGTTTAGAACCCCTTTAAGCGCCATATTGTCCTCGGCCATATTAATCGAAAAACAGAACGAGCCCGGTAGGGAAAAAAAACGCGAAAAATATATAGAACAGATAAAATCAAATGTCAGGAATTTGGTGGGCATCTTGAACGATTTTCTATCCTTGAGCAAATTGGAGGAAGGTAAAGTTGCCTCAAAACCGGTTCGTTTTGATCTTGTACAATTTTCAAGATCCGTATTGGAGGAAATCAGGCCTACTAAAAAACGGGGTCAAAAAATCAATATGGAAACTAATGCAGACCCTATAATGGTCTATTTGGATCCCAAATTGATGCACCATGTCCTCGTTAATTTAATATCTAATGCCATCAAATACTCACAAGAAGACCAAGAGGTCTCCCTGAGTTTAAAAGCCAAAAAGGCATTAGTTTCCGTAGAAGTCAAAGATAAGGGTATCGGCATCCCTGAAGCAGAACAGGATAATCTCTTTCAGCGCTTTTTCCGTGCGGATAACAGTACCAATATACAAGGAACAGGACTTGGTCTGCACATCGTAAAGCAATATACCGACCTAATGGGCGGTACGGTAGGGTTTGAAAGTGAGGTGGACAAAGGGTCAATTTTTAAAGTTGAATTTCCAACAGTCCAATCTCCAAAAATGGAGTAACCCGGTAAATGGAGCACGAAATGGAACAAGTACACAAAATACGTATCTCTAGATATCGGACAAAAAATGTTGCTTCGGGCATTCAGGATTAAGATTCCACACTCCGATACGGACAAATGGATACTTGACTACGTACGGAAAGACGGTAAAAAATAATTGTAAAATACAAACTGCTCAACACTATAAAAATGAAAAAAGTACTATTGATAGAAGACAACAAGGATGTGCGTGAAAACACGGCAGATATTCTTGAGCTTTCGAACTATATTGTGACCACAGCCGAAAATGGAAAAATAGGTATTGAAAAGGCCAAGACTTTTCATCCGGATATCATACTCTGTGATATCATGATGCCGGTAATGGATGGTTACCAGGTTTTGGACACATTGGGCGAAAAGCCTGATACGGCGAGTATTCCCTTTATTTTTTTGACCGCCAAATCCGAAAAGGCCGATTTGAGAAAAGGTATGAACCTAGGTGCGGATGACTACCTGACCAAGCCCTTTGAAGAACATGAGCTTTTAGATGCGATTGCCTGTCGTTTAAAAAAGAATGATTTTCTACGCAAGGAATTCTCCAAAAATATACAGGGAATCCATGAGTTCTTTCAAGATGCTTCGCATTATTTGAATTTGGAATATATAACCAAAGAGTATCGTCCCAAACCCTATAAAAAAAGAGATTTTGTCTTTAGGGAAGGGGATCATGCGCATGCCCTTTACTTTGTGGAGAGCGGCACAGTAAAAACCTATAAATCTACTGAGTCGGGCAAGGAATTCGTGACCGGCATTAATAAATCAGGTGATTTTATGGGGCAACTTTCCCTTTTAGGCCACCATGGTACATATTTGGAATCCGCCATGGTCTTACATAATGCTGAGTTATATTCCATCCCCAAAACGGATTTTATACACCTTCTCTATGACAACAAAGAAGTCTCGCGTAAGTTTATGGACATTATTTCCAGCAATCTGATCGAAGTACAGGAACAACTGCTAAATATGGCCTATACCTCCGTTCGTCAACGCGTGGCCATGGCCTTACTAAACCTATACAAGAAGGGCATCATCAAAGACGCACCTCATGAGGGCATCGATATTCCCCGTGAAGATTTTGCGGGCATGATAGGTACGGCTACGGAAACGGCTATCCGGACGCTTTCCGAATTTAGGGAAGAAGGTCTAATTGCCATGGGGCGTGCTAGAAGGATCATACTCTTGAACAAGGAAAAATTACAGCATATCGTAGACTTCAGTTAAACCTTCTGCGATTCTAATTCCCACTGTGGGGCATTTCAAAACTACCGGACAACCGCTTTATCACCTGTGCCAATAGCAAAGAACCCAAAGCGAACAAAATGGTGACGCCCAAGAGTCCTAAAGGGAAGTGTTCCAAAGAAAGGGCTTTGGCCGCTAGAGGTATACTATAAACCACCATTGTAATTATTAGGGATACCACAAGTGCTGCCCAGATCCAAGGATTTTTGGTCACCTCATTGATGAAAAACGCCTGCTTTTGTTTCGGCATATTGAAGACATTGAGCAATTGGGCCAATATCAAAGTATAGAACGCCATGTTGTTAATGATCTCTGGAGACAATTTTAGGACAAAATTGGCATAAATAACAATACCCAGTACAGAAAGGCTTATACAGAGACCGTATATTGCGGTCATATACCAATCCTTTCTATGCATGATAGGGTCTTTGGGATTTTTAGGAGGTTGCTCCATACTGTCCGCCTCACCTTTTCCCAAACCCAAGGCCAATGCCGGGAAGACATCGGTCACCAAGTTTAGGAACAAAATCTGTAAGGGCAACAATGGTGAAGGGAGATTTAACAAAGCGGCCAGGCCTACTGAAACAATCTCTGCCAGATTACATGATAACAAATACACCACAAATTGGCGGATATTCTGAAAGACCACCCTGCCTTGGTGAATGGCAAGTTCTATAGCTGTAAACTTATCATTCCTTAAAATAACATCCGCTACCTCACGCGCAGCCTCGGTACCTCGAATGCCCATGGCAATACCAATATCCGCCTTTTTTAGCGCAGGCACATCATTGATGCCATCCCCGATCATGCCTACCACATGGCCATTCTTTTGGTATAGCGTTATCAAATCCAATTTTTGTTTGGGAGTTACCCGGGCAAAAACAGCAGCTTCCAATAACCTTGAGAAATTTTCTTGACCACCATTTTCCAAGTTTTCAAGGTCTTTCCCCAATACTATTTTGTTCCGGGGTACACTGCTTTCCAATAGACCTACTTCTTGTGCTATTTTTTGTGAAGTCCCTGGATGGTCACCCGTAATCATCAATACCCGAATACCCGCTTTTTTATAAATTTTTAAGGTGGCCTTTACATCTTTGCGAGCAGGATCTATGAAGCCCATAACACCCAGAAAAGTTAGGTTTTGAAATAAAGTTTCTTTCTTTGGTATGCCTTTGGTTTCTTTATAGGCAAAAGCCAATGTCCTTAAACCCTGCAATGCCAAAGTGTTCACCTTTTTATCCCAATCCGCTACATTGTTAAATGATTTCCGCTTTCCATCTTCAATGACAGTGTCGCAAGAATCTACCAAACTTTCAAACGCCCCTTTTACAAAAACCTGAAAGCTTTCTTTGCTTTGATTAACGGTTGCCATAAGCTTACGTGTAGCATCAAAGGGCAGTTCCAGTTGTTCAGGATATTCTTTTCTGATGGTAACCGGATCATAACCCCAATGAATCGCAAAATCCATTAACGCCAATTCTATGGAATCGGCTTGACCGTCATCCAGATTTGGAGTTGCGTTATTGCAAAGAATTGAAGCCTTAATTATCGTTTCGAAAATCGGATGATCTGCTATAAAATCGCTACGTTCCAATTTCCGGAGGTGTCCCACGGTTACGGATTCTTCTTCAAAAAGCACGGTATGTACGTTCATCCGATCTTCGGTAAGTGTTCCGGTCTTGTCTGTACAGATTATATCTGTGGCCCCCAAAGTCTGTACAGCTTCAAGTTTTTTAATAATAACCTCTTTTCTTGACAATCGTAACATGCCTTGCGCCAAGGCAATGGTTGCCACAATGGGAAGTCCTTCAGGGATGGCCGCCACGGCCAATGCCACCCCTGTTTCAATCATCAGTAAGAGGTCTTTTCCCCGAAAGTACCCGGCAACAACGATCAACAGGGCAAAACACAATGTCAGTACGATAAGCCATTTGCTCAACTGGTTCAATTTCTTTTCCAAAGGGGTATCCATCTTTTCAGTGTCCATCCCCATTTGTTGTATTATTCCCAATTGGGTATGCGCGCCGGTCGCGGTCACAATGGCCCTACCGGATCCGGTCAGTACCATTGTACCCCTGAAAACCATATTCGCTTGATCGGTAATCGGTGTTTTATCCGGAAGTGTTCCCGTACTTTTATTGATCGGGATACTCTCTCCTGTTAGGGCAGACTCCTTAAGGGATAGATTTTCAACTTCTATGAGACGAGCATCGGCCGGTACTATATCCCCGGTTACCAAAAGGACAATATCTCCTGGGACTAATTCCGATGCCTTTACCTTGATTTTTTTACCCGATCGTAGGACATATGTCCTTGCTTGGCCTATTTTCCGTAATGCTTCCAAGGAACGTATTGCTTGAAGCTCCATAAAAAATCCGATCCCTACCGAAATCAAAATGACAACTATAATAGCCATGCCCTCCAAAGCATCACTGAAAAGAAAGGCAAGGATGGCCGCCACGGTCAAAATGTAAATGATGGGATCCATTAATTGACCGGCAAGTATTCGATATCTTGGTTTAGGTCCTTGAGTGGGTATTTCATTCAAACCATATTTTTCCAATCTTGCTTCGACTTCCTCTTTTGATAATCCTTGTATGCGGCTACTGGCAAATTCGGCAATAGTATCTTCTACAGAAAGAGCGAAAAGGGTTTTGAGCATGTATTTGAACTTCAACGGGGAATGCCCCCGAACCAAACTTATTTACATGGACGAATTTCAGTTTGGGCAAGAGGGCATTCCTAGTGAGAAAAATCTTTAGTCTATTTTCACTACTTTGGGTGGTCTTTTCTTAGCCTCTTCCTTTTTTGCAAGATCAAAGCTTAAAATACCATCATGATAATGTGCCTTAATTTCTTCTTCCTTTACATTCTCTGGGAGTTGTAAGGATCTTTCAAAAGAGTTATAACTAAATTCCCTTCGGGTATAGTTTTCTTCCTTTTCCTCTTCTTCCATCGATTTTTCTGCCGAAATGTTGAGACAACCATCGTCAATGGTTACGTTAAAGTCCTTTTTGGAAAAACCGGGTGCTGCCAATTCAATTTCAAATTTGTCCTCACTTTCCTTAATGTTTAAAGCTGGTTCAACAGTCTTGCCGTTCCAAAAACGAGATGGCAGCATATCACGAACCCATCCACGATTGTCAAAAAAATCGTCCATATCAAAGAAATCATTGGTCATAAGACCTCCAAAAGGCCTTCTTCTAAACTTTACTAGTGACATAACTTTATATTTTTAGATTAAACAATTAATTCATCTTTTCGAAAGTACAATCGGCAAAAAAAATTCAAAATGACCTGCATCAGTGGTTTGACGATTTACATTCAAAAAAATGAATCGTTACGAGATGTTATGGGAAGTCTTTGTTTATAGTTTTACGCCAAAGGCCAGATCTCCTGCATCACCGAGTCCTGGGATAATATAGCCCTTGGAGGTTAATTCCCGGTCAATGGCCGCAATCCATAAATGCGTGTTTTGTGGAAAGACACTTTTTACATATTCAATGCCATCCGTTGAGCCAATAACGGATATAATATGGATCTGATCGGGATTCCCATGCGATTTTAAGGCCTTAAATACATTCTCTAATGTACGCCCGGTGGCCAACATGGGATCGGTAAGGACCAAAGTTTTGCCCTTCAACGAGGGAGCCGCAAAATACTTTACAATGACCTCAAAGGCATCCTCTCCTCCAGGATGATGACGATAGGCCGAAATAAAAGCATTTTCAGCGCCATCAAAATAGCTTAACAGGCCTTGGTGCAAGGGCAATCCGGCACGGAGCACGGAACAAAGTACCAATTTATCCTTTGACAATGACATTTCCTTAGAACCAAAAGGGGTCGTAATGGTTTCCTTTTGGTAATTCAAAGCTTTACTCAACTCATAGCTCAATACTTCACCGATACGTTCAATATTTCTTCGAAAACGCAAGGAATCCTTTTGAATGCTAACATCCCTGATTTCAGCAATGAATTGATTTAAGAGCGAATTTTCTTCGCCAAAATAGTGCACTGTCATGCCAAGTATTGTTTAGCCTAAAAATACGGTTTTTAAACTTGGTAACATGTTTTTCTCTACCTATTCCTGGACACCGAACCGTGATAGGAAATCCTCCCATTTAGTAAGTGCCAACTGTAATAAGTTTGCACTAACAAAGGCAGTAAATCATAGTCAATTATATACACTTTAATAATTGAAATGAAACCAATTCAATCCAAATGAGTTCGAAAACGCAAAATCCCTTACTTGGTCTTATATAGTTTTTCGTAAAAATCAGAGGACGATTTAATGTACTTGGGTTGAGCCGTAATCTCTCTCCATCGCTTACTAATCGAATCACTTAATTGCAGACGGGCATCAATTTTTTTAAATGTTGGATTTTCATACCACATAGGGTGCGAATCCCAATGACAGTTAATATAGTGTACCGCTTTTACCACATCAGGATTATCATCAATAGTTTTAAAAAACGGAATAAACCACTTTTGCCAGGCTTCTTCTGCCTGCCTAGGATTGTCCAATTGTGTTTCTATGGTATTTCCAGTGGTCTTTGCATCAACATCTGAAATTGTTGGCGAGGCTTCCGCTATAAAAACGGGTTTTCCTTTTTTTCTAGCGAAAGGGATCATTTTTTGGTCCGCCCATCGGTTGAAAAATGAAAAACCTAACCAGTCCACATAATCATCCCCTGGATACCAAGACTCCAAATCACCGTCATTTGGAGACATAAATCCTGTGGATTGCCACACGTAAGCTGTATTGGTTACTCCCTTTGCCCTGCACATATCAACAATTCTTTTGTAGGCCATTATGGTACTTTCTTTATCATAATGGTTCCATGGTTCACCATCGAACTCATAGGCTATACGCAAAAAAACAGGGCGCTTCCCAAGGGATAAAAGAAAATCGGCCAATCGATTAATGTAATTATCATGCGTGCCATCGGCAACCTTTTCTTCATGATTTACAAACTGCAACCCAATGGCCAGGGCCATATTTGCATAATCGGGGTCGTTTAATTGGAGCGTAGCATTGTAATCATTATCACCCCAATCATGGGTCTCATACAGGCCATCCAAACCTTCCATAATACGGCCAAAAGAATTCTCCCCTGGGTTGATATTGGTATATGTGGTCCAACCGGCTGGAGTTTCAAAATGGTCTAAATAGCCATCATTATATTTATCCAGTCCGCCAACAGCTTCAAGTTCTTGACCAACAAAGAGCAGTACCTCACCATCCTTGGGCTCGAATTTAGCACGTTTGCGAACCTGCTCCTTTTCACTTTCCAGGGGTGCGGAATCCGTCTTCTTTTGCTGCTTTTCACCACATAATAGTAGTAGGGCCAAGCAGCATATAATTCCTAATTTCATTATTTTAAGTTTATTTCTTTATACTCGAACCACTCAAAATCGGCATGATGGGAATTCATAGCAAGGTCTTGGCAACAAATACCGGCAAAGCTTCCCGTAAAGGCAGGGCGATATCTACCACTACCGTCCCTTACATAGTCGTCAGATAAAATGCCAGCATCAAGTTCAGTGCCCAATTTTTCGAATTTGTCTTCTCCTAGACCAAAATAAAACTGAAGTTTATCCCGATTCATTTCACCTCGTAGAACAATCGATTTTTCACTCGTAACATCCACTAATTTTTCTTGAAAGCTCATTTTAAAATTATCTGAGGAAATAACACCCAGATACTTTTGGGTTCCTGTATCATTAGAAGTGATATAGGCATAATGATAATGACCGGTATTGTAGTAAAATACCAGACCGGCCATATGTAAGATATTCTCCGGTCGAAAATCAATGGAGGTTGTCACTTGGACATGAAAATCCTGGATTCTTCGTGCTAGTAAACTTTGATGGTGCAAAGAGTTCAAGGATTCCCTACCATACAATCTTAAAAACCCTTTTCTGGCCGAAAGGCTACACCAATCTTCCGTAATCGGTATTCGTAAGGATTGAAAATCCAGGGGGATTTCTTTTTGATCAAAATTGACCTTGGCAGAAGGAACTTCGTGTAGGAACTGGGGCAAATCGGGGGCAGGAATTTCCAAACGGGGTACGCGCCCCCCTCCCTTTAAATAAGGCCAATCCTCTTTCCAGATAACTTCCTCTAGGGCCGTTTCCCGTCCCAAAGTACAATTGCCATGGGTTGTCAAAGGCCGCCCTACTAAAAAAACAACATACCAATCACCATTTTGGGTCTGGACCAAATCACCATGCCCAGACTTCTGTAGAGCGTGGTTCTTTTTAGCCGCTGCAGATATAAAAGGGTTTTCAGGGTGAAATTCATAAGGGCCAAAAATTGCTCTACTACGTCCAATGCTCATGGCATGACCATACTCCGTACCCCCTTCTGCAAGTACCAGATAATAGTGTCCATTTTCTCTGTACAGGTGGGGGCCCTCGGAAAGACCTAACGACGTACCCTCGGTAAGGTAATGTACTTTACCTACCAACTTTTGGTCGGCCGTGTCATATTCCTGTATTTCTATACCTCCAAAAAATTTACCATTACGATGATCGACCAACATGTTGAGAAACCATTTCTTTCCATCGGCATCATGAAAGAGCGAGCCGTCAAAACCCCGTGAAGACAAATAAATTGGTTCGCTCCAGCTACCTCTAACATCTTTTGTGGTTACCAAATAGTTGGGGGTATCTTTCCAGACACCATCAAAAGACCGTACATTGGTGTACACCAAATAAAAAGTACCCTTATCATAGGAGAGGCATGGCGCCCATACACCACAGGAATCCGGATTACCCCTCATATCCAACTGAGAAAGACGATTCAACGGTCGGGCGATCAGCTTCCAATTTTTAAGGTCTCTGGAATGGTGGATCTGTACTCCCGGAAACCATTCAAAGGTTGATGTAGCAATGTAGTAATTCTCCCCGACCCTACAAATGGATGGATCGGGATTGAATCCACGCAATATCGGATTTTGTATATGGCTCATCGTCCAATTAATTCCTTTTCCAACTGTTCCAAAGACTTTCCCTTGGTTTCAGGCAATATTCTAAACAGGACGAAAAATCCGATTACCGCGATTATTCCAAAAATAAAAAAGCTCATGGCATTGCCTAAATTGGATAGTTCCCAAGGAAACACTTGCTGTACCAACCAACTGGCAAAACTATTTACGAAACCGATGACACCAATGGCCAATCCTCGATACTTGTTAGGATACATTTCCGATAACAGAACCCACATTACTGGGCCTAGGGAAAAAGCGAAACAGGCGATAAAACCCAAAATCCCGATTAAAATCAGGGTAGCATTCATTTCGGTAGCCGCCTCGATTAAGGTCCCTTCATTTTTTGCATATACTTGGGTTCCCAAAGCTGATTTCATAGCATTTTTGAAATCAACATCATTATCGAATTTCTTATTCGCAAATTGAGCCAAAGCATCTTTGTCCAAATTTTCCAACTGTTCGATTTCTGCAGACTTAAGTTCGTAGGTGGCATTGTTGAATCCGTAAGCACACAAGAGCATGCTGATCGCGATACCCACCATACCAAAAAGAAGCAAAGGCCGTCTTCCGAGTTTATCGATCAGAAACATGGCCACAATGGTAAAAACTACGGTCGTAAAACTCAGAAAAACTCCTGAGGTAAAGGCTGCATCCGTGCCGATGCCCGTTTGCTTAAAAATCGATGTGGCATAAAAGTATATGGCATTTATACCTGTGATTTGTTGAAGAATTCCTATAGCCAGGCCAACCATAAAAATAAATCGCAGGGCAGGCTTCACCAATTCACCTATTGATACTTTGGTGGTATCCTTTTGCTCACGAATGTTTTTTTCGATCGAGGCAATCTCTTCCTTTGCATTGTCATGACCGTGTAACTGCTTTAAAACTTGATTGGCATCTACAACCTTACCTCTCATATATAACCAACGAGGACTCCTAGGAACGAAAAACATAAACAAAAAATAGAGCAGGGCAGGCACCAACTCAACACCCAACATCCATCGCCAAACGGTATCCTCTGTAAGAAATGAATCCCCTGAGCTATATATCTTATTGAAGTAATAATTGCTTAAGAATGCTGCAAAAAAGCCTAGTACAATATTAAGTTGTTGAATGGAAACCAATTTTCCGCGATTCTCAGCATTGGAAATCTCGGCAATATAAGTAGGTGCCAATATGAGCGCCGCCCCAAATGCCAAGCCACCTACCATACGGGCAATATAGAGCATTTCGTAGGATGTTGCATAGGCAGAAAAAAGTGCCGAAACAGCATATAAAAATGCAACAATAATCAATATTTTTTTCCGTCCGACTATGTCACTCAATCTGCCGGAAATCAGCATCGCAATCATTGCGGAAAAAGAAGGTGAACTTACGGCCCAACCGGTCTGGGCATCATTCAAATCAAATTCGGGACCGGCATAGGACATTACCCCAGAGATAATGCCTGCGTCAAAACCAAACAGAAATCCTCCAAGGGAGACTACAAAGGCTATAAATAATGTTCTTTTGGTCATATTTTAGAATGTTTCAGGATAAATCCAATTGCTTTAGTGAGGATTTAAAATACATACTTTTAAGCTATTCAGCTCATATTTTCAGAATTGCGTATCGTGCTTAACAGGAAACTGATCCGGAATTTTTTCATTGGGCTCTCCAAGGTTCTGACGGAGGTCAATTTCAATACCTCTAGCGATAGTCGAAATGGGAACATCGTTTGCGGTTCCTTCGAAGGGGTTTTCGCCAGTTCTCCCAATTCTTTCCATCGTATGGAATATCCAAGCTACAATAATGTAAAAAGGGATGGACAACCAAGCGAACAAATCGCCCATAAGGGGATGGGATTCCGAAAATCCTTTTCCGATTTCGATGAATTGGGGTATTAGTGCCATGGGGAGCAACAGAATAAAAATCCACATGAAAAAATGATTGAGGGTAGCAAATTGCCTTGGGTATGGAAAATTTTTGATTCGTTCACTTTTCCCTTGAAGTGTAAATAATTCCTGAAGTATGGCCTCTAGCTCCAAAAAGGAAAATTCCCAAATTATACCTTGCTCCTTAAGTTTTTGTAGATGATGGGACTGTAAGTATAACAAAGCGGTTTGTTTGTTGTTCTTACCTAATACGTAGGCCAGATCATTTTCTGTGATATACGATTTTAAATCGTCCTCCAAGCTGGAATCCAACTCTGGTGGGCGCAAATCCCATTCTTGATTGGTTCTGTGACTTGCACTTGTTTCCCAGGGTCTGGGCATGCGCATAGCGTGTCGCAATGCTGTCATCCAAGCGATATGGCGATACGTTAGGGTTTTGATCTCCTTGTGGATTTGTGGCTCGGTCAAGGGCGATTCAGCATATTCATTGGTCAACATATCCTGCACGAACATACCAAAGGTCCTGGAGGTGTTTACAATACCTCCCCATATCTTTCGAGCCTCCCAAATTCTTCCATAAGCCGAATTATTTTGAAATCCGATGACAAAGGCTACGGCGGTACCGATCAATGCCAATGGGGTCCAAGGAATTTTTAACCAGCCTAAATCGAAAAAATAATAGATGGCCACCCAAAGCACTATAATTAAAAGGAAAAGAAGAGTTTCAAATCGGGTCCACAACGCCATTTCGAAGGCGGTATATTTCTTTTTAATATGCATGACTCATATTTTAGAATTTCATAACTTAATTTTTTCGGTCGGTTATTGCAATGTATAAATATTTGAGGGTATCCAAGTAAATTAAAGTCGCTCAAATGAAAAAAACTGAAAATGGCAAGGTCTTGGCAAACCCAACTTTGATATGGTTCAGGTCGATTTTAAATAGTGAGAAAGGCATCGCTAAAATCCCTTTAAAAAAGCTAAAATTTGAACTGTCCTCTGTTCCAGGATGAATAAAAACTGGAATATTTCGTATCTTAGCTTTATTTGGATTTGGGACCTACGATTCTGTGTTAAAAAAATTTCAAATGCACAAAATCGTTTTTTTATTCATAACATTAGGGGTTGACGCGGATTAAGTTTTTGAATTAATGTACATGAACGATCAATGGCTGAACAAGGTAGAAGGACTATTCAAGAAGCAATATCAAGCGCTCTGTTTGATTGCCTATAGCTATGTTACCGACCTTGATGCATCCGAGGATATTGTACAGGATGTTTTTATTTCTTTACTAAAACGCCAAGATCATAACATACTGAATATGGAAGGGTATGTGAAAAGATCGGTGAAAAATGCCAGCCTCAATAAAATCAGGGAATCAAAAAAATTAGAGCCCATTTCGGAAAAAGTACTCAAACTCCCCCAGTATGAAAATCCGCAACGGATTGACCATGATGAGGAAATCAAAAGCGCTATAGAGAATCTGCCTATACAATGCAAGAAAGTATTTGAGCTTTGTGCCTTGGAAGGTCAAAAGTATAGTACCGCCGCCGAAACCCTGAATATCTCTGTCAATACGGTGAAATCGCATATGAAAAAAGCCTACAAGATTCTTCGCGTGGAGCTACAGGACACTCAACTATTTCTGCTTTTGTTGCTAATTTCACATTTAAAGTAGTTCTTTTTTATTTTTTTTCAATTTTAACATCACCCTTTTTATGGTATTCCGTGTCTTAATAGTATAGGCCATGAAAACCAACTATGGAAATAACCAAACTTATTATAAAAAAACTGACCTCCAAGCTTTCGGGAGCCGAAGAAAAAGAATTTGATTCATGGTTGCACTCGTCCCATGAAAATAGGGAAATCTTCGATAGGATAACCCTGATCCAGAAATCAGGAAAGGATATTAGGGAATTGGAAACCCTGGACGAAATCACCGCATGGAATAAAATACTTCAGAAAGTAGATACAAATAAGGCCTCCCGAAAAAGAACACTTTGGACAAGACCCATTTTTAGGTATGCAGCCATCTTTTTAGGGCTTTTAGGTTTCACTTTCTGGTATTTGTTTAGCCCTTTACAAACGCAGGAAAAGATAATGCCGCCTGATAAAAATGCGATTACCTTACAATTGGAAAACGGGGAGGTAAAAGTGTTGTCCGAAGATGGATCTTCACAAATTAAAGACAAGGAGGGAAACTTGGTGGTCACCAAAAAAGGGTCCAACTTGGCGTATTCGGACTCGGCTTCAGTAGAAAAACTAGTCTATAATACATTAACGGTCCCGTATGCCAAACGATTTGGCATACAGCTTTCCGATGGGACAAAAATACATCTCAACTCAGGTTCTTCCATAAAGTATCCGGTCAAATTCATTAAAGGAGCAAATAGAGAGGTTTTTTTGAGCGGCGAGGCCTTTTTTGAGGTAGCCGAGGACGCTGAACGTCCTTTTATGGTTAGCAGTGATGATTTGGTCGTAAAAGTGTTGGGCACCACTTTCAATGTAAAAGCCTATCCAGAGGATCAAGAAATCAATACGGTCCTGGTCTCAGGTTCCGTTGGTCTTTCCAATAAGGACAACCAGACTACCGACTCTACACTGTTGGAGCCAGGGCATATGGCTTCTTGGGACAAAACTAGTAACACCATGGCCATGGAAGCCGTGGACACAGATCTTCACACTTCTTGGATCTATGGAAGATTGATACTAAAGAGAACACCCTTTGAACAGATTGTTCCCAAACTTCAACGACACTATAACATATCCATCACAAACAATTACCCCATCCTAAATGATCAGGTATTTACGGCCAGCTATGACATTGAGACCATTGAGGAAGTAATGGGATCGCTCAGCGAAATCATACCCTTTTATTTTGAAGTTGATGGAAATGAAATCACAATAAACAAGCCCAAAAATTAAACTAACATAAAATGCAATAGCCAATGAAATAGATACCAAAAAATCAACAAAAAAAATCGGGAAATGCTGGTACCATTCCCCGATAGATTAGTAATCAACTGATACGAGTTAACTAAAATCCTTTAAAAATATGGAAAAATTAAAAGGAATTCGACTTTTTACGTTCAATTCCATAAAAATAAGTCTAGCGTTGAAGCTTACGCTCTTTCTTTTACTAGCCTCAATCCTGTCCGTGCATGCCAATGCCTATTCGCAGCGGACCAAGGTAAGCCTAAGCTTTGAGAACGCTACCATGCAGAAAGTACTTGAGGAAATAGAGGCCATTACAGACTTTAAATTTGTATATACGAACAATGAAATTGATGCGGATCAACGGGTTTCGGTCACCGCAGAGAACGAAAAATTGTCCAGTGTTTTAAAAAGGTTGTTTCAACAAACGGACATCTCTTATAAACTGAGACGAAAATTGATCATCCTACGTTCACTACCCTTACCGAAATCCGCTAAGGTAGTTCCCCTACCCGATAAAACCGAGGAAGACCAACAACTTCAAGTATCCGGTACGGTAACCGATGCCAATGGAGATCCCCTTCCGGGTGCCAATGTTGTTGAAAAGGACACGCAAAATGGTGTTGTCACTGATTTTGATGGAAATTTTACGATTTCCCTCCAAAACGCTGATGCCACGTTACTGGTTTCCTATATCGGTTTTATTACCAAAGAGGTTAGTGCAACTCCCGGTGATGAAATGTCCATTCAGCTCACCACCGATACCGCACAACTTGAAGAAGTAGTACTAGTGGGTTATGGGGTACAGCGAAAATCCGATGTCACCGGATCGGTCTCCAGTGTAGCGGGAGAAGACCTGCTAAGGCGACCCGTGGCCAACGCCATACAAGGCCTACAGGGCCGGGTGGCCGGTGCCAATGTATATCTGAATTCCGGAAGTCCCACGGCCGCACCCCGAATCATAATTCGCGGATTGGGTACCATTAACTCCAGTTCCAACCCCCTATTTGTGGTAGACGGGGTGGTTATGGAAGATTTTCAGTTTCTCAATCCAAACGATATAGCAAGTATGGAGGTGCTCAAGGATGCCTCCTCCACGGCCATTTATGGGGCACGTGGGGCCAACGGGGTCATATTGGTGACCACCAAACGTGGGGCAAAGACGGATGGGATAACGGTTTCCTATGATAGCTTTATGAGTGCGGGCACCTTACGCAAAAAGATAGACCTGCTCAATGCAGAGGAGTTTCTTGAAGTAGTGGAGACCGGTTTTGCCAACACACCAAAGTATCGTGACGATGTAACCGTTGCCCCCATTTTGACCAGAAGCGATCCCAGGCTTTTTGATGCTCAGGGCAATCCTTTGTACGACACGGATTGGCAAGAGGAAGCTACCCGTACGGCCATTACACACAATCATCAGCTCTCTATTCAGCAAAGAAACGGGAACTCTTCCATAGGGGCCTTTTTGAACTTTGCGGATATTGAGGGCATCATGCTCAACAATGACCTGGAACGCTGGAACGGAAAATTGACCTACGATACCAAAATAAAGGATTGGCTGTCGTTCGGTGCCAATCTGTTAGTGAATTATACCAAGGAAAACTCATTTCAAGAAGGTGGGGGAAATCAGATGCCGAGACGGACCATGATCGAGATGCCCCCCATATTCCCGGTACGTTTCCCGGACGGGAGCTGGTCCAATAGCCGTACCATAACCGACAATTTCAATTTGGAGGCCATGGCCAACCCGGTACATGTCCTCGAGACCGAAGTACGGCGTAGATTGCGAAACCAAATATTCGGGAATGTCTTCCTTGAGTTCCAAATTGCCGAAGGACTTACCTTTAAGACCCAATTCGGGATAGATAAACAGGACCGTACGTTTCAAAATTTTCAACCGAACGATTTGCTTAATATTTCGGCACCCTTGGGCAGCGCTGAGGTTATAGAACAAAAAGTGACCTTTTGGCAACAGGAAAATTTCCTTACCTACAACAAATCCTTTGAAAACTCACGGATCAACGCAGTCCTTGGAGCCAGTTGGCAAGAACGTGAATTCTTTGAATTCAGTGCCAGGTCAGAAGGGTTTCCGGACAATTCCTTGTCCTTTTATCGCCTTGAATCGGGTAGTATCTTTGGGGAACCCCGATCCGAATACAACGACTGGTCCATCAATTCCTATTTTGCACGGATTGGATATACCTATAAGGATAGATATTTGATAACCTTGACCGGACGTGCCGATGGATCTTCCCGCTTTGGTGAAAATAACAAATACGGATTCTTTCCCTCCATTGGTTTGGGTTGGGTACTGTCCGAAGAGGAGTTCCTTTCGGAATCCTCCTTCCTAAACCGATTAAAACTACGGACCAGTTATGGGGTAACGGGGAATACGGAAATAGATCCCTACTCTACCCTAGCGACCATAAATTCGGGTACGGCCCTAATCAATGGGCAACGGGTTAACGATAGTTTTGTAAACCGTATCCCCAATCCGGATGTGGGCTGGGAAACCACTACACAATTTGACGTGGGTCTGGAGGTAAGTACCAAGACGAATCCGCAGATTAATCTCGAATTGGATTACTATTACAAACTTACAGAAGATTTATTGCTTAATAGACCAATACCCCGTTCTACCGGTTTTTCGTCCATTCGCGACAATATTGGATCCATTTCCAACAGAGGGGCTGATATTTCAATAAGCTCCCAGTATACAAAGGAAAATTTCTATTGGGAATCGGTCTTGAACATGAACTACAACGTAAACCGCATAGAAAAGTTAGGTGCCAATGACGAGGACATCTTTCCTGGTCCCGGTTTCGTTTCCGGTAGTAATACCATTCTCCGTGTAGGTGAACCCGTGGCCTCTTTTTGGGGACTGGAACGCTTTGGCATTTGGGGAACGGACGAAGCTGCGGAAGCAGCGGCGGTCGGTGCCTTACCCGGGGAGGCCAAACGTTCTACCGAACGTACCATTATAGGAAATGGCCTGCCTGCATGGACCGGAAGTTTTATCAACAACTTCCGTATAGGTAGGTTTGACATTACAGCAGACCTTCAGTTTGTTTTTGATGTGGATATCCTCCAGCAAGCCCATCATTCAACAGAGGATCGATCAGGTATTGCCAATGGTTTGCGTACCATCCTTACCGAAGGCTGGACGCCCCAAAACCAGAATACACAAGTACAGGAAATCCGCAATCAGGGGACTTCGGGTCAGAATAGTCAGGTAGATAGCCGTTGGGTAGCCGATGGTTCCTATCTGCGTGGCAACCTGTTCACACTAGGGTATACCTTCCCGGATAACTTCGTAAACTCCATAGGCCTTAATATGCTACGAATCTATGGAAGCGTGGACAATGCTTTTGTGCTTCAGTCGGATAGTTTTCAAGGGTTTGACCCCGAAGGGTCTTCCCACGACTCCAGTCTTGATTCTGGTCAATTTGGACAGAACATTTTCTTTTTTCAATATCCAAGGCCCAGGACCTTTACCCTAGGCTTTAATCTTAAATTTTAATGGCTATGAAATATCTAAAAATAACAGGTTTTTTAAGTCTCATGCTATTCATGGTGTCCTGTTCCGACTTTTTGGAAGAGGAACCACGGGACCAGCAAAGCGTTGATCAATTTTTTGCGGAGCCTGGCCAAGCCGAAAGTGCCGTAAACTTTCTCTATCAAAACGGAGCTCCGGACATGTATATCAGTCAAGGTGTATTTAGAGGTTCTGACGCCATGTATCTTCAGTATCTCTCCGGTTTTTTTGACAATGAGTTTAGCGGTCAGGAACGTCAGGTAGATCTTGCCCAACAATTGGCCATCTCACCTACCGAGATAGATGCCACATTGAACCGTATATGGGAAAATCTTTACCAAAGTATTTCGGGGGCCAACCTCGCCATTGCCAACATTCCGGATACACCTGGCCTTTCCGAAGCTGAAGGTAACAACCTCATCGCACAAGCGAGTTACTTCCGTGCCTTTGCATATTTCTATTTGGTACGGATGTTCGGTGATGTTCCTTTGATTACTGAACCCGTTGGTGGTTTGGAAGAGGTCTTTGTACCCCGCGCCCCGGTTTCCGAGGTGTATGACCTTATCATTTCCGATCTGAACGTGGCCACGGCAGCAGGCAGTTTACCCGATGGTAATATGGTGAATAACGGTTTTCGTATCACCAGGGAAACCGCCCTAATGCTCTTGGCCGATGTTTACTTGACCATGAGCGGAGCGCCCCTATCAGATAACCGCTATGCCAATGCCGCCGATGCGGTACGAGCGGTAATCAACAGTGGGGCTTTCTCGCTTATACCACATGATACGGACGGGGAAGGAAACGTTATATTGGAAAACAGTGCCTATAACAAAATGCGTAAGGCAAAGACCTTGGCCGAAGATTATATCTATCAGATTGAATATGAAGTCGGTATCCGTTCATTTCCCTACCCGCAATGGTCATTTCCGGCTTCCACAAGCGGTAGTGTGGGATCAGCCTATGCCAACATCAATAATGCTTATGGGCCAAGGCCCGAACTCTATGCACAGTATGACCAGGCACTAGACCTTAGGGCACAGGAAAAGCAGTATTTTCATACCACCTTTACCACTACGGGAGGTGACGAGATCACCTTTCCGGTGACCCCTTATATCTGGCTGGATGAAGATGTCTTTTTTACGACAGCACAGTCCTCCAAGAATTTACGAGTGTATAGTTATCCTGAGGCCTTATTGGTCGCTGCGGAAGCCATTGCGCAATCGGAAGGGGTTACCGCCGAGGCTGTCGACTATCTTACCCAAATACGGGCGAGGGCGTATTGGACCACGGATCCCGAAACCATACGGGCAGAACTTGCCGGACTTTCGGTAGGCGATTTTGTGGAAGAGGTCTGGAAGGAAAGAAATCGGGAGCTGATATTCGACTCTAAACTTTGGTTCGATATGGTACGGACACGTAAATATCCTGCCGGTGCCAATGGTGATGTTACTTTCGTTGATTTGGTAGGCAGGCAGAACACCTTCGGCCAAACCTTTGAGGAAAAGCATTTGTTATTGCCCATATCGGATTCCGAGATACAAACAAATCCCGAGTTGGTTCAAAACCCTGGGTATTAAAATTAAAAAAAGAGGGGGTGTATACATGTCCCACAAACAGAATCAAAACACAAATTGTTTTGTTGTAGTTAGTTTAGTTTGAGTTAGTTTGGAAAACCGGTGTACGTTTCGTCACCGGTTTTTTTATTACTATGTTGTAATTAGGCCGTTCCAAAGCAACTAAGTAATTGGATCGGAAAGAGAAGCTCTTTTCTAAGCCGGTCATTGCTCTAGCTGGCAAGTGCCACACGTACCTTTTTTTGGTTCCTAAAAAATGAAACTTCATGCATTACTTTGGAAATAGAACTATCCAGTTGTTCTGTACTTAAGGGTTTCTTTATGAAATCGATTGCTCCATGCGAATAGGCCTGAAGTTCAAATATGGGCCTGGTAGAGTTCATAATCACCTCCACTGGTTTCTTGAACATCTTTTTGAGAGAGAATCCGTCTATTTCGGGCATTTCTACATCCAGAAGTACAATATCCACTTCCATGGTATGTATCGCCTTCAACCCCAAGAAAGGATTGGTAAAAGCACCTAAGAGTTTTAATCGTTTATTTTGTTGTATCAACTTGGAGGATATCAAAAGTTGCATAGGGGAATCATCGATTACTATGATATTCAATTGCATGGCAAGTAGGTTTTAAGTCAGTTAGGGATAGTGAGAACAGTAAAGTACATTGGAATCTTACAAAAATTGGATGTACGGTCAACTATATCGATAAAATAACGATTCTTTTTATATCCCATTGTTATCTATGGAGATAGTGACTCAAAAGCATTACCTTAGGAATATTCAAGATTGTCCATGAAAAGAATTATCCGCCTTTTATTCCTGCTTGCTTCCCTATCCTCATTGTACCAGTGTCATGGCCAGGACACCAAACCCAACGAAAGCTACACTTTTGAGAAAGGAGACCGCAATGGCATAGGCAAATGGTATATGGGGCGTGAAATTGCCCATGTTATGGGTTTCCAAGGTATGGGATGGCTGAATCGTACAGAGCGCGAATCAGAGGAACACACTACCAAGCTTTTAGAGAATATGGATATCCAAATTGGTGATACCATAGCCGATATTGGTGCCGGATCAGGTTACCATGTGTTTAAGATGGCGGCCATGGCCAAGAAAGGTCATATCTATGCCGTTGATATTCAGGACGAAATGTTGGCCGAGATGCAAAGGAAAAAAGAAAAAGGCAGGGTCAAAAACGTTTCTCTTGTAAAAGGAAGCGAAAAAAGTGTGAATCTCCCGAAAAATTCGGTAGACAAGGCACTCCTTGTAGATGTCTATCATGAGTTTAATTATCCCATTGAAATGATAGCTTCCCTAAAAAAAGCGCTTCGGCCCAATGGAAAACTTTTCCTTATCGAATACCGTGGTGAAGATGATGGGGTACCCATTAAAAAGTTACATAAAATGACCCAGGTGCAGGCCGTTAAGGAAATGGAGGCAGCGGGTTTAAAACTAGAACGGAATATCGGTAACCTCCCTTGGCAACATTGTATGGTCTTTGTTAAGGAACAGCCTTAAGGATAAGGATTTGTTAATCGTGTTAAAAACTAATTCCTGAAGATAAACAAGGTCATCTATATTATTATCTAAACTTAGGGCCTTTTTTTGTTTTCAGGAACATTCTCGTCAATCCATTTTTGAGCCTCTCGGGTATACCACCAGGGTGAAAAGTTTTCTGCCTCCACAATGTTCTTATAATATTCCAAACTTTTTTCCGGTATTTCTTTTATTTGAAAAAAGTTGGCCATATAGAAATTGGCATAGGGATTATTTTCATCTGCTTCCAAAAGTATTTCTCCTATCTCCCTGAATTGATTATCGAAATCGGTGAATTCTTCTCTATCCCGTATATCGTCCATGAATTTTAGCATAAATAAATTTCGTACCAGAACCAAATCTCCATAATCCTGGTAATCGGGAAAATGTTTAAAAAGCTGATCTAGTATTTGCTTACTTAAATCACCCTCAATATCGCTATATCTGCTCATGAAAGTTGCTGCCAAGGATTGGGCCATCAATTTCTTCCTGATAAATTCACTTCTATTTTTGGTCAATCTATCTTCTAACGATTTCAGTGTAGCCTGGTCCTCAAAAAGAGGTTCTTCCTCCAAATCAAGGACAAAATTCTTTAAAAAACTAAGTGCGAATAATGAGTAGGATACATCACCGGCTATTAACCTGGCCGGGTCGCTCATCAGGTTATTGTTTGCCGCTATGATAAAGGTCAGATCTCGTTTTGGCGCTTTTAAAAACAAGCTCGAATAACAATCGTACTGACCATAGCCCCATACCAGTTTTTCATCTAGGAATTCCTGGGTAAAAACTCCAAGACCATAAGGCAGGTCGGGACCAAATGGGTTGAACATCTTATCTTTGAAGGTATTCGTAATCAGCATGTTTTTATCCAATGCCCTGCTCAATTTGAACAAATCGCGGACCGTAGATGAAATTCCAGCTGCTGTAGAATATCCATAGTCGATGAATCCTGGATTTGATTCTTTGACCATATACCCGTCTTGGAGCTCCCCACCCAAAAAATAAGGTTGGGCTACCTTTCTTTTTTCCGTTACAAGCTGCAGGGAATCTCGCAACAAATAGGTGTTTTTAAGTTGTAAGGGGTTGATGATCCTTTCATAGATATTTGTTTTAAAATCCTTTCCGCTTGCTTTTTCAATGACATCTCCCAAAAGCATAAAACGACCGTTGTTGTAATAAAACCGTTGTCCTGGGATGCCTTGAGAGGTGTGGGACAAGGCGTGTTTGACCTTTATGGAGTCTCCTATATTTGAGTTTTCAGAATAAATTCGTAGAGACTCATTCAAAGATAATTTTCCCTCATCCACCAATTGCCCAAGGACTATGGCCGAAAACATCTTGGTCAGAGACGCCATGGGAAGGGTCGTAATTGAATCCATGGGAACCTGTTGTTCGATATCGGCCAGTCCCATATAATCTTCGTAGATGATGAGATCTCCCTTACCGACCAAAACGCTAAGTCCTGGTATCTGAAAATATTCCTTGAGCGCTGAAAGTTCTTCTGAAAATTTTGCTTTTTGGGTGGACGGAATATTTTCGGAATTGGAACACCCTAAAACAAATAAGGTAACCATCAAAACGCTAAAAAATCGGTTCATGAATTCTTTTTTTGAGTAAGCTATTAAATTACATTTAACGGAGTATAACCAATTCCATTTGTTACGGTCACTTGGAACTACAAAAGTTAGGAAAAACAATGATGAAAAAAAGCCGTTTTCAGAATACTAAGAAAAAACATCCTATCTTCATAGCTAGGATAAGTTGTACCTATGACCACCAAAAAGACCTCTCGCCTGCTCTCCTTGGATGCCCTACGCGGTTTTGATATGTTATTTATCTCCGGTGGAGGTACTTTTCTGGTACTTTTAAAGGGAAAGACAGAACTGCCTTGGGTAGATACCCTGGCCGATCAGTTAAATCATGTACCTTGGAACGGCTTTGTTTTTTACGACTTCATTTTTCCGCTCTTCCTCTTTATTGCAGGGGTCTCACTCTCCTACTCCTTGAACAAAGGGCTTGCCCTGGGTCTTACCAAGTCTAATTTGTACAAAAAGGTTTTCATACGGATGTTGATCCTAATCGGGTTGGGGATTCTCTACAAGAACAGTCCGTTTCCTTTCTTTGAGCCATCCGAAATACGCCTTGGTAGCGTTTTGGGCCGTATCGGATTTGCTTGTTTTATCAGTACCCTATTATACCTCAATTTCTCAAAGCTCCGAAGAGTCTATTGGATCACGGGCATTCTTATCGCTTATTATGCCGCCCTTTTCCTTATACCCGTACCTGGCTATGGGGCTGGAGATCTATCTTTTGAGGGTAATTTGGTGGGATGGTTCGACCGTACTTTTTTACCGGGACGTCTTAAGCAGGGAGACTATGATGAGTTAGGGCTGCTGACCCAATTCCCGGCACTCTGTATCACCATTTTTGGAAGCCTGGCGGGGGATATGCTTCGGAGTAATGCCACAGAAAACAAAAAAACGCTTACCCTAGTTCTAATTGGAGTAGTGGCGGTTATCATCGGACTTATCTGGAACATGCATTTTCCCATCAACAAGAGATTGTGGAGCAGTTCGTTCATTATGCTTACCAGCGGCCTTTCTTTTTTGATATTGGCCCTTTTCTACTACATCATTGATGTAAAAGGGTTCAAAAAATGGGCCTTCTTTTTTAAGGTCATCGGGCTTAATTCCCTTACCGTTTATTTGGCCTATCGCTTTATTGACTTTTCATATACTTCTTCCACACTGTTCGGAGGGCTTTTTGACATCTTTCCCGAGAAATGGCATGAGGTATTTATCGCTTTTGGGGCCACTGCCCTGGTATGGCTCTTCCTCTATATTTTGTATAAAAAGCGGATCTTTATAAAAATTTAGCCCTTTCTCAGATTAAGGACCCATTACACAATCTAAACTATGGGCCTATTTGGAAGAAAAACCGAGAACATTTGTTCAATTGTGTTCGGATGAATGTATTCATACGAGTTATGGCCCCTGTTCTGCCCGTGAATCTCCTTCCCTGTATTATTTTAATCCCAAACCATAATTATGAAAGGGCTATACCAATTCTCACTCATTCTATGTTTTACAGTCAGTTCTTGTCAATTTGATTCTTCCAGTAAGACGGCCGGTAAGAAGACCCCAAGTCTATTCCGTTTAACAACTGATTTGGGTGACCAATACAGTCCAAAATTCTCAAACAATGGTAGGTATCTTGCCTATATCTCCACAGAACACAAACGTGAGGATATTTTTATCTATGATTTTCTTGAGAAGAAAAAAATAAAAGTGACCGATTCTATCCACAACAATGAGGATATAGAATGGTCTCCTGATGACCAATTCCTTTCCTTTACCTCCTATTTGGATGGCATCCCGACCGTGCGAGTTTTTAGATTGTCCGATGCTACCGTTAAAAGTATTACTAAGGAAGAACAAAAGGCCTCTGATGCTAAATGGTCCCCGGATGGTCGTACGCTTGTTATGGATTTTAAACAAAAAGGGAAAGACCTATGGTCATTGGATATAACTTCCTCAGAATTTACACAACTCACTAAAATGGAAGGTGATGAAATCAATTTTGGCTTTTCACATGACGGGAATTACGTGGGATTCAATTCCAGAGGGACTCCATTTCCACACCTCCAGGCCCTAAATTTGAGAACCAGGGAAATTATCCCTTTGGTCAACGACGCATCTGGATTTGAATGGCATCCCAGATGGTCACGCAAGAAATTTGAAGTAATCTTTTATAGCACATGGAATAACGAAATGACGGATATTTGGGTTACCGATGGATCTAAAGAAGGATTAGAAAGGGTCACGAACCGTGAAATAGAGGAATTTGGCCCTGCGACAAATCATGATGAAACCCTGATTGCCTACTTCTCCTGGGACAAATCCAACGAAATAATGGTATACGACCGAAGAACGAAATTGGAAAAAAGTCTCTTGCTAAAAAAGGAAATCATAGTAGAATGGAACCCTATGAGCTGGTCGCCCCTTGATAACCGATTGGCGTTTGTGGGCAGACATGAAAAAGATCGTTTGTACTCCTTTTCCTTTAAGGATAGCTTAATTACATTGGTTATGCCCAATGGTCCCAACAATTATGAAACTGATGCCAATATAAATGATAGCGGAGCGTACCTCTTGTTCAATGATCAAAATAACATAGTAATCAGGAATATGCGAACAAGCAAGGATGTCATCATCGCCCCAGCGGAGGATCATCAGCTTGATATTAATCCTATGTGGGTTCCAAGTTCAAACGATCAAATTTCCTTTATCCATATTTCCGGTGGAGCATCCGACACCAACGACATATGGATTATGGAAAAGGATGGCAGCAATAAAAAACAACTAACCGACATTGGAGGAATAAAAAATTATCAATGGATCGACCGCGATAATCTTGTTTTTTCCTATGATTCTGATACAAGTTATGGCAATTATGATATCTGGACGTTTAATTTGCTATCCAATACCTACCGACCGTTGGTACAAGATGAAAACGCTACGCTTTATGCATCCAGCGTTTCCAGGGACGGTAAAGAACTACTTTTCTCAGGGGATTTTGATGGTGCCGAAAGAATCTACAAATTGGATTTGGATAGACCCGATAACTACAAGAAAGTTGTAAATACCTTGGATGGCGGTAGCTCCCCCATTTTCTCACATTCCGGAAAAGCGATTGCTTTTGTATCCAACAATAATGAGGAGCAATATTATGATATCTATGTCATGGCCAAATACGGAGGCACGGTAACCCGAATCACTAATTCCCCGGAGCGCGAACATGGGATTGAATGGATGCCGGATGACCAAAGCCTATTGTTTTCTGCCAATAAGGGTAATAAGGATATTTATCTGGTTGATGTTGATAAAAGAATGGAAGAGGCAAATTAGTCTTGCTTGTAAAATTTAAGACTTGGAAATACACCATTTCCTAGGGCCTCCATGCATATCCAATCTTAAAGAATAAGGTCCGGTCCATACGTTCCAGCTCAAATTGTTGGTTTGAGAAGGTATTTTCAAAACCGGACAAATTATCCACGTAACCTAAAAATAGTACAGATCTAGGATTCAGTCTATAGGAGAGTATTAATTGCGCAAAAAAGGAACGGTCAACGGCATTGACCTCATCCATATAGAGTTCCGGATTTCGCAAAGTATGACGGTATTGTGCCACTGTTTTAAAAACAAGTTTGGTGCTAAAATTATAGGCTGCCAACAATTGGGACAGATTGGCGGTAAAAATTGTATTGCCCATAAGGTGGAGTCTTTGGTATTGATGATTTAAGGTCATTTCTATACGATTTCCGATTCGGATATCGGACTCAATCCGAAATTGCAGGTTATCGGCCCTTCTAGTATTCACAAAGTCTACCGCCGGGCCTAGGTTCACCCAGCCATTAATACCCAAATTACCTGTAGGCTGTATGTCAAAACCTGTCCAAAATCTTGGTAATTTGAATGTTGTCGAATTAAATCTTTGCCAAACCAAATCAGGATTTACCCATAAATTCAATTGAAGAGGTCCATTAAAATAGGCACTTGTCCATATACCTTCAAAATCCAAGACTCCTAAAGTGGATTCTCTTCGAAAACCTCCGGCGTTCCACCCTATGTTTTGGTACCAAGTCACTTCTTTTGGCCAGAACTTCCTTTCAACATACAGTCTGTACCTTCTATAGTCCACTTGGGGAACAAAACCGGCATCCGCCCTAAAACCACTGGTGCGGTTTTCAAAAATTAAGGCACCCTCCCAATTTCGGGTTTCATAGTTTAGGTTTAAGTTATACGAATTACCAGTAACATCTGAATCGGAAATTCCATTTTCTTCTGTCACCGAATCGGAATAGCTACTTTTTGAATGTAAATATTGTGCTCTGATAACCAAGGGTTTATAGGGTCGAAGAAAAAAGTCAAATCCGCCTAGGTGATTGTAATAATTTTCAGTATCTCTTAAGGTATACAAAAACCCAATGTTATAGTTTTCACCTATGTCCCTTCTGTATCTCCCTATGAAGTTCGAAACATTTTCGTCCACCGATATGTTCTTGGATTCCTGAAATCCAGGAAGTATAAGATTATTGATCCGGTCTTTGGCATATATCAAACCAAATGCGTTTTTCCCTATTTTCCCGGTAATCTTTGATCCAATGGAAGGATCTGCAATAGTTCTTGAAAAAAAAGCATTCAATAGCGTGCTGAAAAAGTCGTTGCCCTCTAAGAAAAAAGGTCTCTTTTCCGGAAACTGCAACGCAAATCGGTTATTTACATCCAATTGGGCATCATCTGCCTCCACCTGTGAAAAATCAGGATTAATGGCCAGATCAAAAATAACATTGGTGGCAATACCCCAACGGGCATTCAGTCCCAAATTTGTTTCAACATCCCCTTTCTGTAGAGACCCACTGGGAAAATCTAGATTTTCATCAAATCTATTCAGTGTCAAAGTAGGGGTAAATTCCAAATTCTGTCCGGAATTGATCTCCGTAAATCCCGATAATAAATCGGCCTGACACAAAAGACAATTGTTGTCTTGGTCTATAGGTATTGTACGAAATTCCTTTTCCAAACTTCGCGGGTAGGCCCTGAATCCAAAAAACCGCCATGACATACTTTCTCCCGTATTTGGGAACCTCAATGATTTAAAAGGAATTGCACCTTCAACGCTATATCCCGTTTCAGTGAGTTTGCCCTTGGAGGTCCAAATGGCATCCCAAGTGAGATCGGAATTTCCACTCTGCTCATCATAAAATCCATCCTCTTGAGCTCCGTAAGGGTTGATCGAAAAGAAAAATGCCCTTCTAGAATCGTTAAAGGGATCCAAGAAAATGGAAACATAATCGTTGTCATCCAGCCTATCCCTGTCCGTTATAATCGCCCTTATTTTATCAGGGTCATCATCATTTGCTTCAAATGAAAAATAGAAATTTTCATTATCATATGCCATCCGTAATATGGTCTTTGCCTCTGCCTTTATATTGTTCCCAGGATTGGTTTCATAATCTAATAGAACGGGGCTGGCTTGCCTCCAAATCGCTTCATCCAGTTCGCCGTCAATTGTAACAAGGTTTTCTTCTATTTTTTCAATCCGATAGGTCTTGTTTTCCAATTCCTGCCCAAAAACGTAAAACGGAAAGACAAATAGAACCAGCTTGCGTAAGACCATGGCCATATGATTTAAATAAATTGCTCAAAACAATGTATTTGAAAAAAAACCACAATACGATGGAAACGGCCTTACTTCCGTAGTAATTCCCCTAAGTGCACAAATCTATTTATACGACTACATTAGTAATTGAATAGGTACATAACTATTGAATCAATGAGGAGTATCGTTAGAATCAAGATAGTCGACTTTAAATGAACTACTATTTATTTGAAAAGTCGAAAAACCTATGAAGATGAGCTGACACCCATTTAAAACAATTTGGGTTTAGACATGGATCTGGGCACTACGTAATTTAGTTCATTTACTTCTATTTGTACATATTGGCATTTAGATGCAATACGCTATTGGGAACTTTAAAATAAATTGTTGATGAATAAACAGGCACTGGGTAATCCTTAAGTAATCTTACCCTGTTAGTACCGCTCTCTCAATTTGGATTTGTTGATGATACTTGTGGATAAAATGCTTTGGTTCTTACCACCCCATAAAATTAGGGTGATTTCAATCCAAATATTTTCTCCCATTGATTCCAAAATTTCCACTTCTCTCAGAAAGAAATGGATGATAGCGTCCTTTCTTAGTCTCGTCGCTTTAGGGGGATATCCCCAAGATTCGACGAATGATAATCAAGCACTTGGGAGCAAACCGGTCAAAAAACGAACCTTATCCCCTTTACGGCTTAGCAATGTTCCGGCTCAATGGAGTGCTTATTGGTCTCCCGACAATAACCATATTACCTATACCGATTGGACCACCACCCAAGAAAATGGAAAGAACAGGGAGTGGAACTGGGATATTTACGTCATGGAAAGTGATGGAACCGATGTTGTAAATCTTACTAACCATCCATCAGTGGATATTGATTCGCATTGGGCGCCCAATGGCAAACAACTTTGCTTTAGCAGCAATAGGGATGGTGATTTTGACATTTACACAATGGACAGCACAGGATCTGGACTTACCAATATCACCAATACTTCTGTAGATGAGTTTTATCCGAGATGGTCTCCCGATGGCCATAAGATTGCCTTCCTTTCCCCCCAAAATGAAAAAATGGACATCTATATTTTGGACTTAAGGACAAGATCTTCCATTAATCTCACTAATCATTCTGCCAACGATTCAGATCCATCCTGGTCCCCCTCAAGCGACAAATTGGTTTTTACTTCAGATAGGGACGGTAATCAGGAAATATATGAAATCATGATTGATGGGACTGGTTTAAAAAGATTGACATATACCACTGCCGATGAATCGGCCGCAGCTTATTCCCATGATGAAAGATATATCGCTTTTAACTCCGATAGGGACGGCCTGGGACCAAAGCGCTACGGCTATGTTCAGAATTATGTAATGAAAAGTGATGGTACCGAATCAAAAAGAATTTCTCTAGTGCCCACGGGAGGTAATGCACAATTAAATTGGTCCAGAAATGACGATAGATTATTGTTTTCCTCTTGGCGGGGAGGAGATAGGGGTATTTATACGATTAACGTGGACGGTACTAATGAACAACGGATTTCGCCCACCACCATTTGCGATTTTATGCAGATAACGCTTGAACAAGATGCTACAACGAGTATCGCACTGTATAATAAAGCAAGGCTAAAGGACCCTAATGCACTTTTCTTTACGGGAGGCATACTGGAACGCTTGGCATTTGAACTTATGGATAAAAAGAGAATTGATGAAGCCATTCAAATCTTGGAACTCTATCAGGCAGAAGACCCTGATAGTGAGTCGCCACAAAATGCGTTATTGGTCGCCTATAAATTAAAAGGTGTTGATGCCCCTCCCTACCCTAAAGAAATCGTAAACATGATCCTTCGCAATTTTAACGAGGGCATGGTTTCTTTAAGGACATTAATGGATAGATACCCAAAATGGTATTTGGTGAATGCCAACGAACTGCTGGAACTTTCCAAATTCCTGAGCGAAGAAGGCAAGTTGGGCAATACATTGATCCTGCTAGAATTTACATTAGAGAAATATCCCGAAAACACCAAGGTAATGGATGCTCTTTCAGATACCCATCAGAAACTTGGAAATTGGCCAAAGGCCCGCTACTATTTGGAAAAAATATTAAAAATTGAACCTGAAAATAAAAAGGTTACACAACGTATTGAGGTCTTAAAATCTACTAATTAAGGATAGTAAAAAGACATACAAAGGATTTATTCGCAAATACATTTCCTAGTATTTCAATCAAAAATGCGCTCAAAACCAGAATACAAGAAGATGCTTAAAATGAAAGTGTTCATCGCCTTATTTTGCTTTATTGCTTCTATTTTATGTAAAGCCCAAACACCAGAAAAGGAGTATCTGGTACAATTCGGAGAACTCATTACCATAAAATCTTCAATACTTAAAGAAACACGGGATATTTGGGTCTACCTCCCACCAAATTACCATGACACTTACCACCAGCCAGCTCGATATCCTGTTCTGTATATTTTAGATGGCGATATTCATTTTCACTCCTTGAGCGGTTTGGTTCAAATTTTAGGAGCTGGTCTTAATGGAACCTATGTGATTCCTGAAATGATTGTAATCGCCATACCGAATACAAATCGAACTAGGGATTTGGCACCAACTATTCTTGACAATAATGACAGTTCTACGAATTCTTATTCCTATAAAAACAAAAAGGGATTAAACTTTCTCAAATTTATTCGGGATGAATTGATTCCAAAAGTCGATTCCAGTTATCGCACCGCAAATTATAGAACTTTCATAGGACAATCATTGGGCGGATTAACAGTGATAAACGCGCTACAAACCATTCCCGAAACTTTTAATGCATATGTGGCAATTGAGCCAAGCTTATGGTGGGATGACAAAGTTTTATTGAAGCGAGTAAAGGACTATTTCAATCGATCTGACCTTAAAGGGAAAACCTTTTTCTTGGCACAGGCCAATACATTGAACAAAAAAGACTCGGTAAACCTCCATTTCGAATCCATAAAAGAGATGCTAACAATTCTTGAAACTCGTAACCGATCAAATCTAAAATGGAAGTATAGGTTCTATGAAAGTGATAACCACGCCTCCGTGGCCTTGGCAGGGGAATATGATGCGCTACGATTCATATTTGAAAAGTTCCATGCGAGCCTCGACAACATTTTTGGCCCTAAAAATTTGGAAGCCCACTACATAAGACTATCAGAAGAATTGAAAACCAATATAGCCCCACCGGAAAGAGTTGTGCAGCGATTTGGGCAAGTAGCTCTATCCAATCAAAAGTATGATCTGGCACAAGAGTACTTTCAAATGAACATCCAATACTACCCGAACAGTGCCAGCGCTTTTGGTGATATGGGAAACTTGATGCATACAAAGGGTCTAAATACAAAAGCTTTGGAATATTATAAAAATGCCTTGAGTTTTGATTTGGACAATAAATACCTAGCCGATAAAATTAAAAGCTTAAAGAAAGAATAGTCAACCTCAGGGATTACAATCCTGGATAAAACTAACAATTTGATAAACATACCCATGAAAAACAATAATCTAGTAGTCTTTCTATATTTTTTGTGCACGGTAGGTTGCACGTTTTGCAACGCACAGGACCCAGATGATAAAAGTCTAATTGAAACAATCATTACCGAATGTTACCTAGAACCCTTATATCTCAATGGCAATCTTGATAAAATCAAGGAAGGGTTCCATAAAGAATTCACCATGTACGTATTGTATAAGGGTGAATTTTATGCAACGTCCAGAGCGAAGTGGATTGAAAACATCAAGGCGACCCGGTCAAGAAACCTCCCTCAAAAAAACTATAGTTGGCAATTTAAAATCATCGATCATGAAGGGCAAACCGCTGTGGTTAAACTGTGTATAAATGAGGAGGGAAACCTAAAATACATAGACTATCTTACCTTATATAAATTTCAAGATGGCTGGAAGGTAATTACCAAACAATTTTCCATGTTCTAAGTTTAGTACATTTCTCCATTACGGACCGATCCATTCAGCCTTCCAGTCGGTTTTGTCCAAAAGTCCGACGGACCAATGTTGAATTGGGCTCCAATCACTTAAATCTCCATTACTGTCCCATACCCTTACTTTCCAATAATACGATTGTTGTGATTGCAATTCGTTTCCTTTAAAAACAATCTCATCGGTTTTATTTGATTTAACCCTGCCTGAATCCCAAATATCGGGTAGATTACGGGAGAGTGCTGCTGAATCACTGGCTACCAGTATCTGATATGCAATTTGGTCTTGACCTTTTTCTTTGGATTTTAGCTCCCAACTTAAATGGGGTTGCGACATTTCAATTCCTGACGGATTTATCAAGTATTCGCATCTCAAATTGCCGATGGCAATGGAAGTGGAAATGTCCGATACACAAGCTTTCATGGCAATAACCGTAATTAAAAAACCCATTGCCATGGATCCGATCAAGTGTTTTATTTCCATAGAATTTTTCTGTTCTTTCTAGCTCGGTATTCAGTCTATCCATGAACAACTGAACTCAACAAATCTATGTTTTTAATCTATGAAAAAACAAGTATTTGTAGTTTTTTTTCTACATTTTATTGTTTTGTTGTATTTTTTTCTACAATACATGCCCTATACCCCAGCGTAGCTCTAATTTGCGGTTGATTTTTGCCATGAAAAGAATTCATACGAATTTCCCATTAAGGTAAAAGTCGTATTTTATGTATATCGCCGGTGGATAGTTCCAACGTATAGAGGCCATTGGAAGTTTCATCGTGCCATTCAAAAATCAATTTATCCCCATCAGGATGCCATTTGGCATGAAGTTCTTGGCCCGGCAAATTCGTGATCCTTTCCACTCCTGTCCCATCGGTATTCATTAGGTAGAGGTTATAATTTCCGGAATCGCTCAATTTGGGGTCATCCCTATTGGAGTGAAAGACTATCTTATCCATAGCGGGTGAAACTTCGGGAAACCAATTGATACCTTCCAGGAATGTCAATTGCCTAAGGTCCGATCCATCGGAATCCATTTCAAAAATATTATAGGTGCCTCCTTGTTTAAAATCTGAAGTAAAAAGTATTTTATCGCCTATGATTTTTCGGGGATACCAGTTTTCACCATCAGGATTGTAAAGCTCCCTTATTCGTGAGCCATCCTTGTCCATGATACGTATTTTTGTTTTGCCATGCTCAAGGACGGAATTGAAAATGATTTCATAGCCAGTAGATGACCAGGTAGGTTCTACATTATATCCAGGCAATTGTGTAAGTTGTTTCAGGTTTTCACCATTAGCGCTCATGGTAAAGATTTGTGCTCCGTCTCCAATATCTGCATGAAAAAGTATACATTCACCATCCGGTGACCAAACTGGGCCCTTTTTGATTCGAGCTTCCGGAAAAGTAGTTAGCCGTCTAGCATTTTTACCAGCAATACTTGCAGAATATATTTCCCAAACATCTTTTGATGCGTCTTTGGCGTGAATAAATGCAATCTTTGTTCCATCTGGCGAAATATCCGGTCTTCCAATATGGCCTTCCAACTCTTGTTCTTCCGATTTACAGTTTAAAAGAAGTAAAATGGGTAAGACAAGGAACGAAAGCTTTTTCATAGTTTCATATATATTCTATTCGTAGTAGTAATATTCAATATTTGGCCGCCCCATAAAACCTTATTCTTCCCCAACCACATAGCCCTCATTGGGATGCCACTTATCATATTCCATATATTTGGCCGTTTCCAGTGCAACATCTTTAGAAATTAATCTTTCCACTACATGTAAGGCACCATCAATACCCGCTGATACGCCGGCTGTTGTCACAATCTTTCCATTGTCTACAAAACGGACATTTTGCAAAACCTCGGTATCTGTAAAAGTTTCTTTTAAACGTTCAATACTACCATACCAAGTCGTTGCCTTTTGGTCTTTGAGCAGACCGGCATCACCTAATAAAAATGCACCGGTACAGACTGACAAAAAGACTTCGGTCGTTTCCGAACTATTTCTGATCCAATCGATGACTTCCGGGGTTTTTCTGGATTCACTGGTAGCTCCTCCAGGAATTACTATAATATCAGGCATAGGACAGTTTTCAATAGAGTAATTAGGTATGATTTCCACAAAACCCTGACTTTTAATATGATCTGTACCATAAGTAACTGTGTATACATTAAATAAAGAAGTCCATTGGTCCTCCTTGGTTTTAATGGAAGTAGCTGCAAAAACCTCAGCAGGGCCGCTAAAATCCAACAGCTCCACTCCCTCATATAGAAATATGGCCACATTTCGTCTTTCTATATCCTTACTTTTCTGTGCATTTCCATCAGCCAAGAAAAAAACAAGCCACAACAGGCCAAAGATCTGGATGTGTTTCATGATTGGTTTTTGTCAAAGTAAGGGTCAAAACGGTTTGTGATCATCAAATAACGGTTAGGTTTTGTGTGTATAGAACCAGATGGACAAAAAAGCAAGCTAGACCGGAAACGGTGAAAGTAAAGCAATGTATAAACGGTTGGACGCGATCCATCATTCTACATGGAACCTAGTTGATTTAAGAAAATGTTATTAAAAAAAACTTAGCTGGTTTAAAAGCTTTATTTATTTTAGGACATACCTAGCCAAGATTATGAAGCTTACATTGTTCAAAATACTTTGCCTAGTTACGCTGTTCGGCGTTTTCCCATCAACTTTATTAGCACAGCAGGAGAGTAAATCTATTCAAGATAAAAGATACGTTTGCCCCCCTTGTGGCTGTGCCAATGACCATAAAGTATTTGAGAAACCGGGAGCCTGTAAGGTTTGTGGAATGCCGTTGATAGAGGAACCGCTGGGGATAAAAGGGCGTATTTCCAATACGATCGAAGTTACCTATACCAACTCTACCTTCAACCAAATCTATCCTAAGCTAATCTATCCCGCTTTTTTTATTGGCCTTGCCCTTGGACTATTATCCCTCCTATCCCTCGGTTTAGGCCGAAAAAAATTCTTGAATCCTTTTTTGGCCGCGATAGTCCTGGTCTTGGCCTTGTATGGATTGAAAAATCAACTTTTTGGTGTTCCCTATGGTATGACCGATTCCTTTCAATCCCTTTTTGCACCTATTTCATTTATTGTAATTCTAGGGCCCCTGCTCTATTTCTACAATAAAAGTGTCCTGAGTACCAACTTCAGGTTTAAGAGGTCTTACTGGCTGCATTTCGTTCCAGGATTAATCATATTTACGTGGTATTTTAGTACCAGCTTAACCGAGGAATCCGCAAAGAGGGAACTGATGCATTCCCCTTTTGAGGTTGCCATAAGCCATTATGAGCAAAGTATCGCGGTCCTTTTCGGATTTATCTATTTCACAGTCTCTTTTGTTGCGTTTAAAAAGTGGAAATCAAATCATGCTCTTAGAAGCCATACATTACCCGATTGGTTGCAAAAATTCAATCTTGTTTTTCTTGGTATACTAATAATTTGGGGCCTACTGATCTTTGTCAACTACTGGATCTATAGTTTTGGTATCGCCACTTTGCTTTATCAAGTTTTATGGGTGTCCTTTGGTCTTTTTATTTATTGGATTTGTTTCGAAATAATGAACAACCCCAAATTCTTTTTGTTGAACAAAACCAATAATGGTGTAAATGGCCTGGTATCCATCACCAAAGGCGAGCTAAATAGCATAACAGATCGATTGGAGTCCTTAATGCGCGTGGAAAAAATCTATTTAAACGAAAAACTCAGTCTTAACGATGTGGCGCAAAATCTGGAGGTAAACCCGAAGTACCTCAGCATGATCCTCAATAATTCAATCGGGAAAAGCTTCTACGAATATGTAAATACATTTAGGATAGAGGAGGTAAAAAATCTAATGATCGATCCGGTCAACAGCAATATCACCATTGAGGCCATTGCAAATAAGGCAGGATTCAATTCGAAATCAAGTTTTAATACCATGTTCAAAAAGGTCACCGGAATGACCCCAAAAGAGTTTATGAAATCCGGCTCCTCAACGTAATCAAAGTAAATCATTACCAATGGGATCGGTCCCGAGTTTTTGCAAAAGGAACAATCCATGAACTATCCATTGCTTTACTGTTATAAAGAACGTATTTTGCAACCAATGCTAATAGGACGGAAATAAATGGCATCAGGTTTTTTTGCAATACTGGACGATATCGCCACCCTTATGGACGATGTTGCCTCGATGAGTAAAATTGCGACCAAGAAAACAGCGGGCATATTGGGCGACGATCTGGCCGTAAACGCGGAAAAAGCTTCAGGATTTGTTTCTTCTCGAGAAATTCCGGTACTATGGGCCATAACCAAAGGATCCTTTTTAAACAAGCTTATTATTCTACCTGCCGCATTCTTGTTAAGTACTTTTCTTCCCTGGGCCATTACTGTTATTTTAGTTTTAGGGGCCATCTACTTGGCCTATGAAGGTGGTGAAAAGATTTACGAATATTTCTTTCCGCATCAAAAATCCCATGAAAAAATCCACGTAAAAGAAAGGACGGAAAATGAAATCCTTGCACTGGAAAAAAAGCGTGTCAAGGAGGCCATAGTAACCGATTTCATTTTGTCCGTGGAAATTGTGATTATTGCCCTGGGCACCGTTTTGAAGGAACCTCTGGTCACCCGGATTATTGTAGTTTCCGTTGTCGCGATTATCGCAACCGTAGGGGTATATGGTATTGTGGCCCTACTCGTGCGTATGGATGATTTTGGAAACCGACTGATCGCACTTAACACTAAAAGCCACAGTTTTTCGGATATTGTGGGAAAGTTTTTGGTTCGTGCCTTGCCCAAAGTAATCAAGGGGCTGTCCATTATCGGCACAATCGCTTTGCTTTTGGTCGCTGGGGGAATCTTTGTCCATAACATAGACTTCTTACATCATTTTCTGCCCGGTCTTCCTTCGTTGCTGCAAGAATTTATCATAGGTCTGGTAATTGGACTGATTGCACTACTGGTGGTAAAGGGTTTTCAAAAGATGTTTAAGCGATCTTAAAGTGAGCCCATAGGCAAGTCGGATAATTTCACTAATTTGACATTTGAATACAAAACAACACATGATGCCCAAGGATTCCGAAAAAATGTCCCGAAGAACATTTATTACTAGCGGTACTACGGCCGCCTTGGGATTTACGGCAATACATTCTTTTTCAAATTCAAAAAATGAACCTTTGTTGGAAACAAAACCAGTAAAAATCAAAATTGAGGAAGTAGACTCCAACTTTGAACGGGAACCGCTTATCAAACCCTATCGATTCAAGGGAAGTGGAGTTTCTGAAATCTGGCAAACGGTCTGCTATCTTAAAAGCGATGCCGGACGTACTGCAATCGGTCTAGGTACACAAGGGGTATTGTGGTCGGATTCCAAAGTGTTTTTTGGTCACTCCGAAAATGGAGGAAATGCCATTATGTACGCCATGAGCGAAAGGGCCATCCAAATGTTGAAAGGTATTTCCTTTACCAGCCCTGTAGAGGTTCTGGACGAACTGCTCCCTGAAATTTTGGCTTATGGAAAGAAAATTTCCGGAAATCCGAACATGCGCAAAACATTTGCCCTCAATTCCCTGGTATGTGTAGATAACGCCCTGTGGAAGCTCTATTTTGACCATAATGGATTTGCGGATTTTGATGCCATGATTCCCAAGGAATATCGACCAGGATTGTCCCATAGGCATACCAAAGTAGCCAGTATCCCCTCCTTTAGCGTCGGTACTCCGGTTTCGGAAATTAAGGCCGCGGCTGATAAAGGCTATTTCATTATGAAATTGAAGACGGGATCTTCCGGAACGCAACAGGAAATGATCAAAAAAGATATGGATTTCCTTACGGATTTGCACAAGGCGATTGGGGACTATGAAACCCCCTACACCAAAAATGGCAAAATCCCTTATTACTTTGATGCCAATGGAAGATACGAACACAAGGATACGTTAAAGCGTTTTCTAGATCATGCCGACAAAATAAAAGCTTTCGATCAGATTGCTGTTTTGGAAGAACCCTTTGACGAGTTCAATGATGCTTTTGTTGGGAATCTAGGTGTACGCATTGCAGCGGATGAAAGTGCCCATACGGCGGAGGATGCCGCCAAACGCATAGAACAAGGGTATAAATCCATAGCAGTTAAGGCCATAGCCAAAACCTTGAGTATGACTATGAAAATAACCCAATTGGCCTTTGAACAAAATATTCCTTGTTTCTGTGCGGATTTGACCGTGAACCCTATACTAGTGGATTGGAATAAATCCATCGCGGCGAGACTTCCCCCATTTCCTGAAATGGATCTGGGTCTACAGGAGACCAATGGCCATCAGTACTATAAAAACTGGGATACCATGATGGGGAACCATCCCATGGCACAGGCCAGTTGGACACAGACCCGGAACGGTATCTATCCCATCGAAAAAGAATTCTATGAGGAAAGTGCCGGGATTTTTAAACCCTCGGATCATTATGTCGAAATGTTCCAAAGAATACGGAGATAGTTTTGGTATAATTCCAAAACTATTTTAAACCACAATAAAGCATATATGAAGCGGTAATCATACAAATTCAAACTTACCTTTCAGTACGAGTGTACATTGACGAATTTGTTTAGATTAAAAAAACATAGTCCGGTACTTTCCGAACGTCAGATTGGCGATTACTGTCAAATCAAAAATTATGGGTTTACAGTCTTTATTTTTAACCACTGATACAACTCTAAATCCTATTCAAAATAGCACTTTAGAAGTAAGCTAATTGTCTAGCTTAATTTCACTATACCACCGTAGCCAATAATCGTTTAAAGCAATGGTAATATTGAGCTGTTTACCTTGGATAGCACATCTTCTCCTTTATAAATAAACGAACCCGTGCAGAACTAGTTTTTGTTTAATTTTTTCGTTAATTAAGAAAAATATAACATTTGGTGTGATTCTTGAGGTGGCATATTCAGTAGTTTTAAATCAATCAAAACCAGACCAAAATGAATCGAAAAAGGCTTCTTCAGATAGGAATTCCTCTTTTACTCCTATTCTTTGCTTATATGTTTTTTAAAACAGATGTCGAAGAAGATATTTCTATTACAGCAGAAGTTGTGAAGGGTGAATTCCTAAATGAGGTCATTATTTCTGGAGAAGCACAGTCTACAAGTCTAAAGAATATTGATGGCCCGGCCAATTTGCGAAAATTTCGATTGAACAATATCAAAATTCAGGATTTAGTTCCAGAAGGCACCTTGGTCAAGGCAGGTGATTATGTAGGAAGACTAGACCCTTCTGCCGTTAATGAGCAAATCATCGACGCCCGTTTAAGTTTGGAGAGTGCAGAATCCAAATATACTCAAGAACAGTTGGATACCACGCTCACCCTAAAGCAGGAAAGAACGGCCATAAAAGATATTCAGTTTAACATTCAGGAAGATAAGCTGGAACTAGAACAATCGATTTACGAATCACCGGTGACCATAAAACAATTGGAGATAAAAATAGAAAGGGCGGAGCGCGACTTAAAGGAAAAGAAGGAGGATTATCAAATTAAAAAGCGAAAGGCTGTTGCAAAAATGGTTGAAGTTGGTACAGAGGTATCCAAAATAAGAACAAAGCTCGATGACCTCATTGCACTTCAAGCTTCATTCACCATACGTTCAAACGCAAATGGAATGGTAACTTATGCCAAAAATTGGAACGGTACTAAAAAGAAAGTAGGTTCGGACATCAATGCTTGGGATCTTACCATTGCCACATTGCCGGATCTTACAAAAATGGAATCAAAAACCTATTCCAACGAAGTTGACATACGCAAGATAAAAAAGGATCAAAAAGTATCTGTTGGTTTTGATGCCTTTCCCGATATTATCATAGATGGGGAGGTTACCAGTGTTGCTAACGTCGGAGAGAACAAAAGAGGTTCCGATATTAAACTTTTTCAAGTTTTGATAAAATTAAAGGAATCCAATTCCAATATTCGGCCTGGCATGACAACATCCAACCGTATCTTGATTCAAAAAGAGGAAAATGTGCTTATGATTCCATTGGAGGCGGTTTTTTCTAAGGATTCCATAAGTTATGCCTATGTTGATTCAGGCTTTTCCATTGACAAAAAACAAATAGAATTAGGCGACTCCAATGAAGACGTCGTCATCATAAAAAAAGGTTTGAAAGAAAAGGATGTGGTGTACCTTAGCAAACCTGATGGCCTGGAGGACAAAAGCATTGCACAATTAAGATAAATATCTTCCATGTTCAGTAAAATTCCACTGGAAACCCTGAAATCCAATCTTGCCGAGGCCATCCGGGTTATAATGGCCAATAAGATACGTACGTTTTTAACAGCCTTGGGCATAATTTTTGGAGTCGCGGCAGTAATCACCATGTTGGCCATTGGAAAAGGTGCAGAACAGGAAATTTTATCTCAATTGGAATTGGTAGGTGTCAACAACATTGTAGTTACACCTATTCCTGACGAGGAGGATGACGGTGGAACTGGAGAAGAGGAAGAAGGTGGAGCAGCAGAAACGATTCGTTTTTCCAAGGGATTAGATCTATTGGATGTTGCCAGCATCAAGGCTACCGTTCCTACGGTAAAGGAGGTTAGCCCTGAGATTATTTTGGAAACCTATATGATCAACAAGGGCAGGCAAAGCCCGGTTAAGCTCATCGGGGTTACCAATTCCTTTTTTAGCACATCCAACGTTCATATTGGCCGTGGAGAAAATTTCACGGATGTTCAGAGTATCAATGCCCTGCCTGTATGTATCATTGGCGAAAAAGTGGAGAAAAAGCTATTCACAGGAGAAAGTGCCATTGGTAAACACGTAAAAGTAAAGGATGTTTGGCTAAAGGTAATCGGTATCATAGAAGAAAAACTGATATCAAAAACCGCTCAGGAAAACTTGGGTATTAGAGATTTAAATCAAGACATTTATATTCCTATAAAGACCTTTTTAGTACGCTACAAAGACCGTAAAATCATAAGTGATGAACCCATAGATTTTGGTAGTGGAATGATCTTTGTCGGTGGCAATGACAATGGTCCGAAAAAAAGAAAGGCCAGGGGCAACTATCATCAAATCGACAAACTTATCGTACAAGTTAATAATTCCAATGAGTTAAAAGCTACCGCTGAAGTAATCAGTAGAATGTTGAAGAGAAAACATAACGGTATGCTTGATTTTGAAATATCGATTCCCATTAATTTGTTAAAGCAGCAGCAAAAAACAAAACAGATTTTCAATATCGTTTTGAGCATAATTGCTGGAATATCCCTTTTGATAGGAGGCATTGGCATTATGAATATCATGTTGGCCTCCATTTTGGAGAGGACCAAAGAAATTGGCATAATGAAAGCTATCGGTGCCACCAAGCAAGATATCATTCTACAGTTTTTATCCGAGTCCATACTGATCAGTCTCAGCGGAGGTGTTATGGGATGTTTGTTGGGAATTATAGCTTCTTACATATTGGAACTTGCGACCGATATCCAAACCATAGTATCCATGGGTTCTATTTTATTGTCCTTTTTAGTGGCTACTTTTATCGGACTCGCCTTTGGGGTTCTTCCCGCAAAATCTGCGGCGAACAAAAACCCGATAGAAGCTATCAGACACGAATAAATGGAGTAGCCAGACACCAACCTATTGATCAAAACAAACAAAATGAGAAGAGTTTTACTTTTTCTATTTCTGATTTTAACGATATCCGCCCATAGTCAATCACGAAAAATAAAATTGACCGAGGCCATTAAACTGGCACAGCAAAACTCTCCAGACTATGTAAGGGCCTTGAATACCTATCAGGCCGAGTATTGGAGATATAGAAATTACATCGCCGATTTTTTGCCGCAGTTGAGCTTACGGGCGACTGTACCGGAATATTCAAACTCAATTAGAAGAATTATTAACGATGAAGGTCAGGATATTTTTGTGGAGCAAAATCAGTCCAGAATCGATGCCAGTTTGAGAATTCAACAAAGAGTACCGTATACCGGTGGCGATTTTTCTATTAATAGTCAATTAGAACGTGTGAATCGTTTCGGAGATCAAAAAAGTACAAACTATGCCTTCGTACCCTTCTCGATCAATTATTACCAAAATTCCCTTTTTTATAATCCCTATAAATGGGATCGTAAAATTGAACCTCTCCGATATGAAGAATCCAAACGGAGTATTATCGAGAATATGGAGGAAATCTCACTGACTACCTGCCAACGTTATTTTGGCCTTTTAAGGGCTCAGGTAAGCTTGGAAATCGCCAAAAAAAACCTATCCAATCAAGACACTTTATTACAAATTGCCAAAGGGAGATTCAAAATAGGTAAGATAGCCGAAAATGAATTGTTACAAATAGAATTGAGCCATTTGATCTCACAAAACAATGTTACCACAAACACTGTTTTACTCAAAAAGACTTCTCAGGACCTAGCCCGGTTTTTAGAATTGGAAACCGAGAGTATTGAACTTGAAACCCCGGAGAAGCTTGAAGATTTTGTGGTTAGTGTGGACAAGGCTTTGTCCGAGGCCGAAAACAATAGAAAATCGGTCATTGAATTTAGACGTAGGCGATTGGAGGCAGAGCAACGGTTGGCTCAGGTTAAAGGGAGTAATCGTTTGGAAATTGACGTGCGTGCAAATTTTGGTTTAAACAGACGTGCCGAAGATTACGACGATCTTTTTCAAGATTATGACCAACAACAGAATGTTTCGCTGACCGTGGGTGTCCCAATTTTTGATTGGGGCGTTACTAAATCCAGGCGAAAAATGGCCGAGGCCGATTTAAGTCTTATAGAAAATGATATTGAACAGGACAAACAAGCTTTTGAGCAGGAAATATACCTTCACACCTTAAATTGGTCCAACCAAAGGAATTTTTTGGCCACCGCGGAAAAGGCCAAGGAAGTAGCACTAAAGCGATATGATATTACCAAAAAGAGATACGTACTTGGTAAAATTACAATTACCGATTTAAACATTGCCCAGCAAGAAATGGATAAGGCCATAGTGGATTACCTCAATTCATTGGAAAAGTTCTGGATGGACTATTATACCTTGAGAAGATTAACCCTTTATGATTTTAGGGTGGACGAAAAAATCAGTATTGCCGATATAATATTTGACTAGGATATATCTTAAAATAAAGATGATTTCTTACTTTTTAGGCCAAGCAAAGTTTTCATATAAAACCAACAATCGGTAATAAAAAAATCTTGAGCCTTCAAAGACGTAAGCGCGTATCAACGATAGGAAACACCAGAATTTTTAAACCCTCGGATCATTACGTAGAAATGTTCCAAAGAATTCGGAGATAATACACGTAAAAAGGCCAAAAACCTAAAGCTTTTGACCTTTTGAATGGAAGGATCTTAGATTTATCGATTGTAATGTAATGCTATCTGACCCAATTGTCCCACAATTTTAATGGAATCCTTCATGGATAGTTTGGAACCATCAGCATGTATCCATCTTTTTAAGGGTTGTTCACAAATTAATCGCTTTGCTTCGTCCTTGCCGTAGAATTTGCGCATACGCATAAAGATTTCCACATCGAACAACCATTTCGTAATGAACTTTTTTCGAAAAACGGTTGCGGCTATTTCCCTATCCATGATTTTGGCTCCACATTGTGTGTCCTTAAAAGGCATTCCTAAAATCGTCTGGATGATAAGGTTTATGGTTTTGCTGATTATTTTTCGTGCAGATTCCTTAGTAATATCCGCCCCCATTCTACTAATTCGGGAACCACTAACAATCTTGAAGTCCGAGTTTTCAATGGTCTTTACCAAATCATCGAAATCCCTAAAATCCGTGGATAGGTCTGCATCCAGAAAACCGACATAATCAAATTGTTGGTCTTTGATCAAATGTAGCATACCCTGCCTAACCGCTTCGGCCTTGCCTCCATTTTTCTCACAATTGTATACACTTATGTTGGTTGGGTTGGCTTCCTTTAATTCCTCCAGAACGGTCAAGGTATTATCCGTACTACCGTCATTTACAAAACACAAATGATAGCCTAAATTTTTATGGGCGAACGCCTTGAATTCAGAACTTAAAAGTCGTTCTTCCTCATTGTAGCAGGGAATAACCACTCCAATACAGTTCTTTTGTAGCATACGGGTATCGCCGTACTCGTTTATTACGGTCCCGGAAGATTTGGGCAAACCTATAATACGTTTGATCCTGGCCGCCATTTCATCCAGGCTTACTGGCTTTTTCATATAATCGTCAATGCCCAAGGTAAAGCCATCCATGATTACACTCTCGTCCGTGTTTCCGGACATAACCAAAATGGGCGTTTTTGAGTCCTTGATAAAGCGAATATGTTTTACCACCTGTAGGCCGGACATATCGGGCATATTGATATCCACCAATACCAAATCCGGTTGAAACGATTCGTAAAGGTCGATGCCGGTTTGACCGCTATTCGCGATTTCTACTTGATATCCCAATTCCGTTAATCGTTTTTCTACAGAAAGTAGAATAAGTTGCTGGTCGTCTATTGCTAAGATTTTCATAGGTTAAGATTTTAAATAAAAATTCGGTTACAATTTTTAATAATTATAGGTCAAATGTACCGGCATCTGATGTCTTTTAGAACCTACGAAAGACGGATCGCAGTTTTCCATAGACGAGTGGATGCTATTGTCCGATAGGTGATTACGTAGTTAATCCACAATATATCTACTTTTATAATGTTATATTTTCTTACAGACCATAACTGTGCAACGAACGAATATCTTGCTTATTTTGGCCCTTTTTATTGGCGTGGCCTTCCATGGTTCCAGTATATTTTTTACGTTGGAGACCACCTACGATGCATTGATCCATTTGTTCTTTGCCGATCACTATGCCCAAAATTGGTTCGAACCTTGGGATTATCGGTGGTACACTGGTTTTACAGTGCAGGCTTACCCCCCTTTGGTGCATCAGTCCATTGCGATTCTATCCTATATCGGCGGCTTAAAATTTGGGATGTTCGCCATAGCTCTGTTAGGCGTATTACTATTTATTACAGGGGCTTATCGATTTGGACTTTTGATAACCGGAGATCGAAGAGTCGCGGGCTATACGGCACTTTTGGCTGTGTTTTCGTCCACCTTTATAGAAACCCTACATATATTCGGACAATTACCAAGCATCATTGGACTGTCCATATTGCTTCACGCCCTACCTGAAATCTATCTCTGGATAAAGACGGGGAAATATCGATATTTGGCCACCAGCCTTTCCTTGATAGCCGTTACCGTTACCTCCCACCATGTAACGCCAATTTTTGGAATGGTATTCTTCATTTTTCCATTGATCGGTATGGTCCTCATGGATGCTACCAAGGACCAGGTATCCCATACAAAGGCCATAACGATTAAAGTATTCTTCGCACAGTTTAAAAAACTGATTTGGAGAATTATGGGCTTTGGTTTCTCTTCCCTAGTTCTCATTGTAGTCTGCATCTTACCGTATTGGATCAATTCCAAGGAAAATCCCATTACACAAGTACCGATTCCTCATGGTTCCCGAGATAATTTTTTGGAGGTAACCTCATCAGGTTTGGTCTTCTTTTTGGTACCATGGGGTATTTTGCTCTTTGTACTACCCTATATCCTATACCGATATTTTAGCAAGCGCTATTTATTTTTTGGGTTATCCTTCACCGCACTTACGCTTTTAGGTACCGGTGGCACCACCCCTATTCCGAGAATTGTGCTCGGCGAGACGGCCTTCAACATCTTGACCTTGGACCGTTTTACACTTTGGGCCACTATAATGGCACTGCCTATTTTTGGTGAATTTGCCTATCGTCTAGTGGAAGGGGATTTAAGAGCCTATTTACAAAAACGGTTTGGTGCGGTATATCATCGAATTCTTGGAGGAAGCATCGCCACGGGAATTTTGCTCATGGTCATTTTTACCATGAGTCTCAACTATTTCAGGCCTTCGCAGCCTCAAAAAATTAAGATGTTGCCCATTGTCAATTTTCTAAACCAGGATCAACACGACCAATGGCGATATCTGCCTTTGGGATTCGGGGATCAAATGGCCTGGCTGTCCGCACAGACCAACGCTATGACAGTAGATGGCAACTATCACTCGGCCCGTAGGCTTCCCGAATTGACCACCCGGGCCATAGAACGCTTGGAGAATTCAAAGTTTAGGGGCGTAGAGGGCATCGGTTCTCTACAACAGTTTTTGACCGTTCCCGAGAAATACAACTTGAAGTACATATTTTCCAACGACAAGTTCTATGACCCCATTTTATATTTCTGTGGTTGGCAGCGGCTTCAACAATTGGAAAATGGCATTATGGTATGGGAGAAATTGAATGTTCCTCCCCTACCATCCCTATTGCCCAAAGAAGACGTTCCTACCTATCTAAAAATTATGTGGGGCATCCTTCCGCTTCTTACCGTGATATTGGCTTTCATGATCAACATACAATGGGTAGGGTACCGTATGTTAAAATCCAAACCCTTGCCGCAAGGAGAATTTCTAAACTATGCCATTCCGTATAAAGGATTTTCGAAACCAATGGTCAGGGTAAATCACGTTTGGGCTCTTCTTTTAATAGGTATGCTCAGTTATGGAGGTTATCATTTTTATCTCGATAATGCCTCGCAAATAACACCCAAAAATGTAGTAACGGCCTACTATGACGCCCTGGACTTTAAAGAGTTTAAAAGGGCCCATTCCTACTTGAACCCGGACAACCCTGTGAGCTTGTCACAATACATGCTGGAAGTCTCCGTTACCGATGGCATCCTTAGTTCGTATGCAAAGTTGGACTCCATTGGCGTTGAACTTTTGGATGAAACCCCAACTAGTGCGAGGGCCGAAGTATATACCCAATGGATTACTCCCTTGGAAAAGGTGAAGAAGCGTTTTTACCATACTTTTGTGAAAAAGGAAAGCAAATGGTATATCGTCCCGAGCACATTTGATAATGACCTACCGCCGGACCAGTTGTTGTCTTCAAACGGAACCGCCTTTTTCAATCAGGGTAGACGCCGTATAACCACCCAACAAACACATCATGAGGACGTACTGAAGCAGCCTGTTCTGGAGGTGCTTCAAGCCAAACTGGTAAAGTTTCAGGGGAGTTATAGTATTGTGGGCGAACTACAGAATGTAGATAATATTCCCGCAGATGTGGTCATTAAGGCCACCTTGTACAATGATGAGGACACCGAATTGGCCAACTACAACGCCAAGTATCATATGAAGCATAAGTTGATGCCCAAGGAAACTACACCGTTTCGAATCGATTTTGAAGGTATCGCCTGGTCTTCTACCAAAGATAACCTCCCCCCTACTTTTGACCCAGATGAATTTACTCCGGTAGCCTTGGCGGAACAGCCTACCAAATTCAATGTACAATGTGCCGGAAATGTTGCCGTAACCGATCTGTACAAACAAATAGGCCTGCAGCATTTGGAGCTTACGGAGAGTGGCGTTAGCGGAGCACTGTTCAATTCCGGAATACAGGAAGTAACCGTACCCCAACTTTTGTTTTCGTACTACTCCAAGGACAAGGAATTGCTATGGGTAGACCATCACTTTTTGGAAGAAGGGGTGCGCATACAGCGTAAACAAATGTTCAACTATTCTCCATTGAAGTTGACCGATCTAACCATTATCAATAGTAGTTTGGACCTTTGTTTCGTAAACGGATTACCGAATGCATCCATTTCAGAGAAGGTTTTTCCCAATAGATTCCTTTCCCATGCCCAGGATCAATTACAGCCCTATGCAGGTGATGGCTTTGAGTTTTTAAAAATTGATATGAACGGTTATATCGGAAATCCCAGATAATTTGAAACGTACCTTGTACATACTTGTCTTTTTAGTGCTCTTGCTCGGTTGTAGGGAAGCGGATACCGAAAACACCCACCATCCCGTTTCTTATGAACGGATACCGTTAAAAAGTGTGTTTTCCGCCGGGGATAGCATCGAAGTTCAATTTAAGGGAAATACAACGGAACATACCCATTTGGTGGTTTCCAATGCCTTGGGAAGTGTAGTTCTTAAACCTAAATTAAAAGATACCGAATTGACGTTCCGGTTCCCGAAGGCGTTCCGTCAAAAGGCGGGAATCTGTCATTGGGCATTGGTGCACAATGAGGGCATCTATGATAAGGGAGAAATTTCCATCCTCCCCAATCCCCAAAAGGGAACCCTTATGGAATCCTATTTGGGGCCTCAAAGCATTATTGCGGGAAAAACCGATTTTTCCATGTTTGTTACCTCCCCTACCGACATCTATGACAATCCCTTGTCCGATAGCACGGAAATCCGCTATAGCCATCAACTTGAGGATACCGTGCAACAAACCTCCGTTCGCTTAAAGAACCTAATGGGTTGGAAAAACATACATAGTACCGAAAAATCCGGACGCATTTTGGTCACTGCATCCTGCAATGACAGCCACAGCAAGGAGCTTACTACCCAAGTTCACCCTGCCAATCCTATAGATTTTCAGATAGCATATGAGCGAACCCATCCGTATGCCGATGGAAATCAGATCATCACTTTTTCCACCGACGCCATACAAGATGAATTTGGGAATATCGTAAGCGATGGTACATTGGTTTCCTTTTCGGTTGCCAATACCAAGGGTATGCTACTCCAAACCACAGGAACTACGATCAACGGAGTGGCAGAGGCACGTTTGTTACATCCTACCGAAGCGGAAACCTGGAACATCACGGCCTATATCACCGGAGCCGCTAAAAGCAATACAATTACCCTGGATTTCGAAGCCGCCCTTAAGGATTTTAAGCTTTCCCTTTCCGAAAATGGGAGAACGCTCAACATCAAAGAAATGCAAAGTTTTATGGGGCAATGGATACCGGATGGGATGCCGATTACACTAAAAATAGAGGATGAAAACAAGGTGTTATTCGATACCAAAAGAGCGACCTCGAGACTAGGGAAAGCTCAATTCACCCTATCCAAGGATTTTTATCCAAATGGCTCCTACACACTGACCCTTGAAGCAGCGGGAATGATTAAAAGAAAGAATGTGCTATTGAAATGAAGGTAAACCGAACCCTATATCGTATTCTGCTGATTCTGTCATTCTTGGCGGTAAACGGCCTGATTCTTTTTGGTATAGGTGCCGTATGGTCCTACTTGAATACCGGAGCCGATCGTTCCAACATGTTACATGTATCCAAAGAGCTCTCCGCCGATTATCTTCCAAAAGTTGTTTGGGAAACTTTATCCAATGAAGGTCGACCGATGGAAACGCAAACTTTGAAAGAGATAGAGCGCGACTATCTAAAGGCTTGGCGTGTGCGAAACCTCGCATTGGAAACCAACAATCTCTATGGCATAGCGGATTATTACACGGACAGTGCCCGTGTGAAATTGAACAACATCCTTGATTTCAACAAGGCCAACAATAGCACCCTTAAGACGACAACCTTACAACACAACCCAAAACTGGAGTTCTATAGTGCCGATGGCAAAATAGTGGTGCTCACCGATCGAAACGTGGAACGCTATGAAAAAATCTACGTTGAGGACAAATTAATACTGGAACAAAAAAATACGAGCTCCTATCAGGTGATGCTTCTATTGGAAGACGGTTTCTGGAGAATCAGACATATGGTGGAAAGACCTTCAACCCAAGAAAAGACGCAATCATCCTTAAAAAATGCACCCTCGGTAACCTCTATTTCAAAAATCAAGGGCATCAATTATTATCCACAAAAAAACCCTTGGAATATGTTCGGTATGCAGTTCAATGACAGCATCATCAATGCCGATTTTATACGGATCAAGAAACTGAATTTAAATACCGTACGCATCTTTGTACCCTACATGGATTTTGGTAAATCAGAAGTACGGAAAGATAGACTTGAACGATTAGAGCAAACCTTAGATCTGGCCGAAAAGAATGGATTGAAAGTTATGGTAACGCTCTTTGATTTTTATGGGGATTATGCCATCCATAATTGGACACTTACCCATAGACATGCCGAACAAATCGTAAAGGCCTTAAAGGGACATGAGGCACTCCTAGCCTGGGATATCAAAAATGAACCCGATCTGGATTTTGACTCTCGTGGCCAGGAAAGGGTCATGGCTTGGTTAGCACAAATGATTTCGGAAATCAAAACATGGGATACCGAGCATCCGGTTACCATTGGATGGTCCAATCCCGCCGCTGCGGAACATTTGTCCGAAAGGGTCGACTTTGTGTCCTTTCATTACTATTTGAACCCTACGAATTTTTCGGAAGCCCTTACTCGACTTAAAACCGCGGTTCCCAATAAACCCATACTATTACAGGAATATGGGTACTCTTCCTATGACGGACTTTGGAACTTATATTTGGGGTCAGAGGAAACCCAAGCTACCTATTTTACCCAAATGCAGGAAACGCTAAAAACACAGGACCTTCCCTTTATGTTCTGGACATTGCATGATTTTGAGGCCATCCCCGAAGCTGTTGTCGGAAGCCTGCCCTGGCGTACGGGAAAGCAACGACATTTCGGAATTATCGACAAAGAAGGCCAACCAAAAACAGCATATACCGTTTTTGATGTTACCGATTAATTTTTATTCCCTACCGGCTATTGGGTCTGGCCCTCGCCTTCGAAAAAATGCTATAGTTACAATATCCATTTATAGCGTATGCTATCTTATATTCGGATAATAGGATAGCGATCAATTCCTGGGTCCTGGCTTCATTTATACCCAGTTTTTCACCTAGCTCTATTTCATTCAGGCGGCCATTACTCAATTTCAAGGCCTCGTAGTATTTCAATTTATCTGTCATAATGTATTCTTTGCTGCAATCATTATATGTGGACTAAAAGGCAAGAGCCCAAAATCATTTTCTGTAATTTCTAAAAGTCTCATCAAATTTTTCCGCTTCTTTTCATGGTTTAAGCTTGCAAAATAGTTTTTATCCAACCAGACCATGCCCTCAACGGCGTGCATATGTATACACTCCAATTCCTGCTCTAGAAACTCCTCTTTTAACCCATCCGGTCTATGGTAAAATGCTTCAGCTAAAAGCCACGGAAAAGCATCGGGCCGATTATGGACACTGGTCACCAATTCCGTTTGGCACATATCAAAAAAGGCAGGTTTATGAATCAACCCATTGAAAAGGCCGGCCAAGGTAGAGGCGGTATAGTTTATGGCAAAACCCAAGATAATCCCATTTTTCCGCACTACTCGTTTTGCTTCCCGTAGGGCACTTATCCTATCTTCTTTTTTCTGAAGATGGTAAAGCGGCCCATGCAGAATAATGACATCCGCAAAGTTGTTAGAAAATTTCAAATTCCGGGCCTCCCCCCTATGGACAACAAAAGGCTTCCTTAGCCGGTCCGCTCGATCTTGGGCCAGTACGCAATGTTTTTCGACGGGTTCTACTACATGGACGCTATGTCCCTTTTTGGCCAGCCATTCGGCATATTTACCAGTACCGCCGCCAACATCAACAATTTTGGAAGATGGGGATGGAATATACTTTTCAATAAGCGATTTCACCCGTTCGAATTCAAAGACACCCATCCCCTTCTCCAATCGCGTTTCTTCGGATGCTCGGTTATAAAACAGTTCTATATCTCTATTTATCAGTGATTTACTATTCATTTTACTAAAGTTTAGGCTTTATCGGGTTCATAGGATAAAGCAATTGCTAGTACAACCATATGGTGGTCGTTATACAAAATGTGGTTATAAAAATGCGATGACTATCTCTGGCAACGAGGAAACGAAACGTTCCTCAGCCTTATAAACGCCGAGTATGGCATGGGTCTTGCGGAAAGACGTAGATAGTATGTTAGTAATAGTAAATCAGGCTATAAAGATATGGATTTAACCTTTATCCTTTTAATTCTATTTGCTATTTATCCTTTAGGTATTCGTGAAACAAGGACAGGTCGACAGGGAATAAATAGAAAAAGGGAGCAGCTAACCAGGCCACTCCCTTTTTCACTTAACCTAACCTATATTTTAAATCGTTATTTCTTTTTCGATACTTGGAATATTCAAAGTGAACCCTTTCGATTTTGAAAATTGGATCGCCTTAAAATAGTCTACATACATCTTTGTAATATCGGACATGGGTAACGAGCAGGCCGCCTTATAGTTGGTCATGCCCAAATGAATCCGATACGAATCATCCAGCAAAACATGTTCTATGGCATCGGCCAGGGATTCAGCACTTTCAGGGTCAAAAAATTCGCCTTTGTACCCTTCTTCCTGAACTAGGATACTCAAATCGCCCAAGTCCGGTAAGGCAACGGCCTTACCATAGCTTCCCGCTTGATGCAGAACGCCGGAGCTTCCTGTTGTGGAGGTATATGGAAAGACAACAACGGCACTTTCGCCAAAAATTCGGGGTACATCTTCCTCGGCCACATAACCGGTAAAACGGATCTGTTCCACATCACTGTATTTCTCTTTTACGGCATCCAAATAACCTGGGGTATTGGGGCTGTCCGTACCGGCGATCACAATTTCGATATTCTCGCCCGTACGCTTACGGATCATTTCCACTGCCTCGATCATAATCTCTACTTTTTTGTAGGTGCCGAATTTCCCAAAAGCCATGACCTGTTTTGGACCTTCGGGCAGCCTATAATCTGGTTCAGGCGGTGTTTCAAAGGCCCCATGGGGGATCAAGGCCACATTTCGGGACTTATACTTTTCTTCCAAAATGGTCTTGTATTTGCTTATGGTGACCGCTAGGATATCGGAAGCTAATACGAATCGGGTTAAGGTACTTCCAATGAAATTATAGATTTTCTGGAGCCACTTGTTTGTGGTAATGCCCGCGTTATCCAAATCTACCTGTTCCAAGATGTTATGTAACAAGGAAATGGTCGGGATACCCTTTAGCTTACAGATTAAGGGTAGCATAAGGCCAAGGGCCGCAGGTATCTTCTTATCGCCAAACTTTAGAAATTGAAGGTTGAACAATACGGCATCCGGTCGGGTTTCCGAAATGGCCTGGTTGATTTTGAACACATTCAGATAGTTGTTAAAGCTCCAACATTCCTTTACGGTAATGGTACATCCCTCTTCTTCAAAAGAAAGGTCCTTCCCACCTTCTGTTTTGTCCGTGATGAGGATGATTTCACTTACTTCCTCCTGAAGTCTAAAATGTTTTACCAAATGGTATCCATATTCGGTCAAGGTTACTTTACTGGGCGGATACGCCGTTACAATGGCTAGTCGCATAAGGTTAAGTTTTAAATTAATATTCGGTTAAGTATTTGATACAAATATCCTTCGAAACCTACTGTTTTATAGGTGCTTTACGATGGTTGGAAGATTGCTATAGGTGAATGGAAATAATGTACGGATGAGTTAAATCATCCGAATAAAAAGCGTCTGCCTTTGTTTGTATCCAAAAACCAACTCTGGAATGAGAGGAACGCACAAGTGCCGATAGGCGGAGGGACTAAAAAACAAAAGCCCAAGAACAGGTGGTGTCCTCTGGGCCTTACAAATTGATATCAGTATGAGTTGGTTAACGCATTATGCTCTTATGGGCAAAGTATAGCAGCTGGGCTATTAACAAGGCAATCATGGTAATAATCTGTACCTGAACTACCATATTTAAGCTGCTGTGAAAAAAGACGATCAGTCCTACTTGAGAAATGCCAAATACCCCTGAAACCATTACTGGAACGTAATGATCCAAGGACAAAAAATAATAGGCAAAAATATTGGATATGGCAAAAAGCGAGGTTGCCAGGGCATATTGCCAAAGTAAAGGAGCCATAGCCAGGTAAGAATCCCCAAACAATACTGTAATTATCATTTTAGGGAACAAGGTACAGGCCAAAACGATGACAAGGGACAGAAGCCCTATGTAGCCTACGTATTTGAAAAGGACAGGGGCGGTTGGCTCTCCGTCCTTTTGTTTTTGGACTACCGTGGGCAATAATAACATAACAAACATCCAGGCCACAAAATAGACCACTCGACCAATCAGTGCCAAGGAAGCATATAGTCCGGCATCCAGGGCATCAAAGTAATGTTTTACCAATAGGATGTCGCTATTGTTTATGATAATTTGAGTGAATTCATAGCAAGCGGTCAGAACCATAAATTGGGTCACCTGTTTTTTACGATCAGCTGAAAGGGATAATTTTTTAAATAAGGAACTTAATCTGAAGTCGGACGGAATCAGCCCAAAGACGAAGGACAAAGCAATACCCAAGGCTACCAAGAAGGCAGGGGGCAGAGGCACGAACCAAAGTAGACCCAACGTAACCAGCAACCTGCTCCACATCTCCGTTTGGTAGGTTACCGAAAGATTTCCATAATCCTGCCTTCCCTGGTATTTCCCGCGATTAACGGACATAAAAAAGTACAGGGGTATCCCAACGGCAAAGGTTTTGAACAGCAAGGCGGAATCCGTCTGGAATATTTGTTGCAGATTTTCGGCAAAGGCAAAAAGTAGTATTCCTATCAATAGACCAAATCCTAAAGCGTACCGATACATCATGTTCTGAAAGGCCTCCCAGTCCGCATCCGAAAACAAAACAGCGAATTTGGCCGTTGCCAATTGAAAGGTCATCCCTAAAAAGGACAATACCAATAACAAGGTTACCAATAGGGCGGCTTCGGCAAAGACCTCGGGTCCCAACAATCTACCCAACAACAAGTTATACAGGTAGTTGCCTCCGTTTACCAGAAGTACGCTCCCCATGAACAGTTGTTCCGGAGACACTTTTTTAAGAGCTATCCTAAATGCGGTCATGACTTAAAATATTGGTGGTTTTTGTTGCCTTGAGTGTAGGAAGTATATTCCCGTTTTCCATACCGACAATGGATAAGATCTGATTGGATCGCATGGCATGAAGGTACAATTCGTGCAAGGTATGTGCTGCGATCATATCGATATCCAATACGCGTTCCAAGTTTAGGATTACTGGTTTGTTAGGATGCAAAAATCTGCTCAAATGACGTTTGAGGATTGCTGCGTTGCCACGGTTCAGTACACCATGAACCGAGAACATTCTTCTGGTTTCCGTGATTTGTAAAGCCATAATATGAGGTTTTAAGGTTAAGCCTTTTTGTTTCATTATCAAGGCAAATATCCCACAGATCGACGTTTCAAAACTTGGGATTCAGGTGGATGGCGGTTTACTGTAGACGAACGGTAGTTATCCTACTTCCGGTACGGAAAGGTCCATCGTAACTTTACAACAGCTTAATTAACAGGATATAAGGCGAACCAAATCATGGCCTGAAATCCTAAAAAACTTAACCTATGAAAACCGTAAGACTGATAACCGCAGTATTCCTTTTTACCCTAATGGGCCAAGCCCAGGAATCCCTAGAAAACGGATTCACCTATTTGGAAAATGGAAAATTCCAACAGGCCGAAACCTTTTTTAAGGCCTATTTGGATACAGATCCCGAGAACAAAACCGCACAAATCTGTTACGGCAGGGCCGTTGGACTTAACGGGTCACCCCAAAAGGCCAAGGCATTGTTCGGAGGTTTGATCAAAACCTATCCCCAGGATTTCGAAATCGCCGTGAATTATAACGAATCCCTTTTATGGGCCGGGGACTATAAGGCCGCTAAACCGCTATACGAAAAATTGGTGGCCGATTACCCGAATAGGTTCGCCGCTGTTTTGGGCTACGCCAATACCTTAAGTAACTTAAAGGAATACAAGGCCGCCCTGTCTTGGATCAATAAGGCCATCGCCTTGGCCCCGGAAAATGGGAGTGCGAAAATTTCTAGGAAATATATCCAATTGGGATATGCCAATGAATTCGTTAACGCCCAGGATTATGCGCAAGGAAAGGCCCTATTGCAGGATATCTTTAGTGATTTCCCAGAAGATAAGGATGTATTGTTGAACTTGGCCAATCTGTATTTGATCACCAAACAGGTAGACAGTGCCAAGGCAACCTATAAGAGATATGCTACCACCCCCAAGGATTCCATTACCGCTTTAAACGGTATCGCGCTGGCCGAGCATATCAGGGAAAATGAAAAAGTGGCCTTACAGGTTGCCGAAACGGCCAAGGCCAAGGTAGCCCGTTTTACCGACTTTGAGCTGACCGAACGCACTTATGACCGCTATGTACAGGCCTTGATCTGGAATAGGAAATTTGTAAAGGCCAGGAAACAAATCGATAGTCTGGCCCAGGTCTATCCCGACAGAAATTGGATTCTCGCCCTAAGAGCGACCTTAGGGCTCTATACGGGCGATGCAAAGACCAGTGAACAAAATTATAATGCTATTTTAGCGAAGGACAGTACTTCCTTTGACGGGAATTTGGGAAAGGCCAATGCCCTATTTGCCAGCGATCGCATCCTTCCGGCCTACCGGGCTGCCTTCCAAACTTTGGCCATCTATGAAGACCAAAAGGATGCCCTAGGGTTTGTAGAAAAATTAAATCTGATGTATACCCCCAGTGTTGAGGAGCATGCGGCCTATACCTTTGATAATGGGAACAATGTGGCCTTTTATACCAACACCACCACGGATGTTCCCATATCCACCAAATTTAGGACGCGAGTTTCCTATTTCTATCGCACTACCGAGAATACGGTAACCGGGAACACGGCCAATTCCCATGTGGTGCTGGCCGGGCTGGATTATAAACTGTTCCCCAAGACCCTATTAAAAACTGTAGTGGGATTCAACAATTCCCGGTTTATGGCCGATACCTATACCCAACCCGTTCTAGATGCCAAGCTGATGTTACAACCTTTAAAATTGCAAAACCTGACTTTAGGCTACCAACGGGAGGTACAGAATTTTAATGCGGATTTGATCGAGCGGGAGATCGTACAGAACCATTATGGCCTCAATTACAATTTGGGAACGAACTTTAATCTAGGCTGGTATACCCGATTAATCCATACGGAGCAGAGCGATGCCAATACTCGGGACCTGTTGTTTACCTCCCTGTACTATACGCTATTTCAAAAGCCTGCCTTAAAATTGGGGGTCAACTACCAGTACATCACCTTTAGGGAGCAATTGCCCACGGTCTATTTTAGCCCGGAGCAGTATCAGGCGGTGGAGTTGTTTGCGGATATCCGAGGCAATCTTTCCGAAAAGACCCGGTATAGGGCCAGTGCGGCCACAGGCCTACAAAAAGTAGAGGAAGACCCGAATACCACCTTATTTAGGGCGGAAGCCGGACTACAGCACCAATTCTCCAAATACTTGAGCGCCGACCTCTATGGGAAGTATAGCAATATTGCCTCGGCTACGGCCGCCGGTTTTGAGTTTACCGAAATTGGATTTAAACTCAAATGGTTGTTTACGAAAAAACCGGTGTTTTATGCGAAGGTTGGGGAGTAATGATATAATCCGTAAGTTCTTTATGGAAATCTTATCAGCTTATGGGCTCTATTTCAATTCAAACAGTTCAGTTTTAAGGGAAGCTTACATTTTGTTCAAGGTTTAATAGAGGATAATAGTGTTGGTTAGAGGGAAGGATGTGCTAAATCATAGAAATTCATATATGTAGGTTAAATTGTGTTTAATGAGTGCATGCTTTAATTAGGAGCCAGATAAAGAAAATGGCCCCAGCAAATGCAAGCAGTCTTTTCCGAATTTCCTGCCGATTTTCAATTGCGGCTTCTTTTCGGATTCGGTCTTTGATCTTCTTTAATTCCTCGGGTGGAATGTCCCTGAATCGAGGTGGATTATCACCAGAACTGTTTGTAAGGACATCTTTGAACTCCCTTATCTTTCTTCTTTTAACCTGGGACAGATTAAATTGATTGCTGATTTTCCCATAATATCCTAACATAAGAAAGCGTATCAATTAAAGGTAACCTAAATATTTTCCAAATTGGTTGGCTTTACCTATAACGTTTAGGGATGTGATTAGTTGTGAACCTTTACAACTAGTCGTATTTTATGTTACGGAAAATGTCCAACTAAGCACTAAACCTGCTTACCAGCAGGCAGGTTTATAAACTATCTTGGTGCCATTATTGGGAACCCTTGTTGGCAAACGTTTTTATTTCTTCCAGCTTTTTATGATAATGACAATTCCTATAAACATAAGTATTGTCCCGTATAGAATATCTTTAGATTTTTCATATTCGTCAAGAAATAAGATTTTATCCATCTTGAAATTTGTATAAACATTAATCTTGTCCTTTCCATAAAGCTTTTCGCAAACAAGTCGATTCCCGTTTTTTATGAAAATTTGTCCATTTAATTCCAATTTGTAATATCCACCTCTCCCTCTCCGTCCAAGGTTATTGCAGTCAGGTGGTGTTTCCAAAATTCTGGCCGATACAATTCTGTTCTCCGCTATTATTTTTTTATCAACGATGCTATTGTATATCAAAACACAAGAAATGATGACCATAAAGAATCCACCCATTTTAAGTCCGTGGGCAACAAAAAAGCTGAAGATTTTCAATTTCAACTGAGATTTTGCAGATGTTTGTCAACTGTTCGGCTATTGATTATAGCCATTGTTAGTAGCTGGCTTTTTTAGCTCATAATCGTCATTCAAATCAACTATCATCTTGCGCGTCAAATCAACCATTACGTCTAAATAGACTATAGGTTGTAATGAAGGTTCGTCATAACAGTAACATTCTAAATCTGCTTTTGCATTACGATATGTTTTCCATTTATTGATAACCTCATCAAATTCCGTATTATCATAACCGCAAAATTCCCCAATGGGTTTTAGATTTTTTACTTTTTCAACGATTTCTGCTAATTCAGATTCAGATTTTTCTAAATCGTCTTTAATATCCACCTTTGTAATCGGCATATAAGGGTAAATTAAATCAACTATGAATCCATCAACTTGATTTAGGAAGATTTTGCAATCTTCATAGATTAGTTTTACTTCCTCATATTCAACCTTGACTTTAGTTGCATACTCATGGCAGAAAATATGACGTAGCTCAAATGCTTTCTTTATTGAAGTAATAATTCTGGAAAAATTGTTTCTAAACTTTTCGGAATTGCCAGTCATTAACATACGCATACCTTTTGGTTTGAAGTTTTTTAATTCATTCAAAAAGTCTGTTTGTGTAAGTATGGATAGATTAGAGTTAAAGTCCGCTAAGTTGTTACAAGAGAGAAAATGAGCTATAAAATCTCCAACGGTAATTGTTTTTCTTTGGATTTCGTTGACAATATTAAAATCAAATTTTATACTCTTCGTTTGATTAAACTTCAACACATTTTCCGTATAAGGCTCCCCAAATTCGATTAGCTCTGAGACAATTGTTCGAAAAAAAGATTCAAAGCATGCAACAATAGTAATTGGAATGTACCTAAGGAATTCATTACTAAGTTCTGTTTTACCGTTGGAAAGTTCGTTCAACGCAAAATCTATCTCAAAGAATCTCGATTGCAATTCGCTTCTACCATAAAATTCCGATCTGTTTTTGGCTGCTGTAATCTCTTTTATGATATCTCGTTTCCTCATTTTTTAGCTTGCTTCTAACACTTGTATACAACCATTAACTATTGGTGGTGGATATGATCATTGATTATATATCCATTATTAAAATAGGTCAATTCGCTATCCAGCATACGCTGATTATCTGTGCTACACAAAGTTAAAAGTTTACTTTATATAAAAGAACTTCCCTACAAAAATGGTACGGCTGTTCTTTGGGAAAGATAGGTATCCGGGGTTGGTACGAGAAGGATTTTTGGGTTTTACAAAAGAATCCTCATCTTGTATTGCCTCTTACGAACCGTCAACAGGAGAGAAAGGCATAAGAACCAGGATAATTCCTCTTAGAATTCAGCCGTTGATTAATACTTTTTGATGTGGCACAAAACCATAATGAATTATGGGTATTGTTGTATATTGGCTTATTAGGCAACGCGTTCTATTCTTGAATTTTCACATTCCGGGTGTGAGCTAACAAAATTGGAAATCGCTTTCTTAATGGCGTCAAATGAATCTGCATAGAAATATAAGCCTGTTTCTGTATTTCCCTGCCAATATCGGATTATCTGACTTTTTATATTGGCCAATTTGATTATTTCGTTTGCAAGAGCTTCTGAGTCCGAGTTTTTATAAACTTCATCAGATAGATTTATTCCATCTAGGTATAGGCCCAAACCCTCTAACTTTCCAAATTCAACAACTTCCTCAGTTTGTTCAATAGTTAATTTGGAACCTTTAGGTGCGCCTAATTCTTCAAGTTTACTTACTATCAATTTAATCTCATCGTGAATTACGTTGTCAGAGTTAAGTCGGATTTCAACATCGCAAAAGTCAATTTCTCCTGATTCGTGCTGCATGGTTCCACCACCAGTAACTTCGCCTATCCCATTCTTTTGAATAAATTCGTCTAGCGGGTCTTCATAAACCTCGCCTCTGTCTAAAGGCATAATTTTGTCATTTAACGTAGCAACAATAAAGTTTCCAAGACTCTTATCCTTTTGAGAATTGTTTAATCCAAAAATCTTTTTCAAAAAGTTCATATTTCTTTGCTTGCGTATAACGGTATCGTATAACAGTCAGTAACAGTTAAATTTACGTTTTATTTGTTTTAGAACCGACGGAAGAAATTTGGACCTGCCCGCCCTATAGGTAAGCGGAGTGGATTCGGACATAGTTCCCGAGCACTCGGGATCAGAATAGCGATCCATCGACAAGGGTAACTAAACTGATCACTAAGGTTAAGCCAATCCAAAGTAAAAACTGAGTATCCCCAGGGTATTAAAAAAACCATGTATCATAATCATAAACCACAAATCGTATTTACGTAGGTAGAATATGATAAAAAAGAGAGCTCCTACAGTAGTTGCCACAATTTGTCCCGTGATTCCCTGCTGCATATGCATGTATCCAAAGAAGCTACAAAAGATTAGCATGTTAATAGCAAGACTGATTTTACGATCCCCAAAGAATTTGACGAACTGTCGCATAAAATAGCCACGGAAAATAATTTCTTCTCCAAACGCTGCAGTGGCCCAAATTACGAATAACCAGGTGATAGTAGTTGGAAGATCACCTTTCAATTGGGCCGTGTTTGTATAGGTAATAGGAACTCCAGTGAGCATCTCGATTCCAGGAACTAAAGCAAAGACGTAGAACACAAATAGGCCAAATGCTGTCAATGGGGCAAGAACCAGTAGGTTTTTTACATTGAATTTTTCGCGATAAAACCCAGGTGCGGCAAAGGGTTTTCCCTTGTATTCAATAGTGTTGGCGATAATTATTACTGCAGAAATAATTAGGTTTTCAAATATGGTCCTGGTGATCGGCCCAAAATACATGAAAATAATAATGGCCAGAGTAACCAGTGGAATTGCGATTTGTTTTAAAGTCAGTTTGTTCATCTTTCTAGTTTTTAGATTAGTATGCGTGCAAAATCAAACTAATCCATCGACTTGGAAAGCGGTTTATGCTGGATTATCGTCAAGGCGGGTTGAATTGTAAAATGTAGACATTGGATATATATATAGCCATCTTAATTTTTGTTCTATGGTACGTTTGTTCTTGGGGAAGATCGATATCAATGCATGGTGGGAGAAGGGGTGTTTAGTTCGACCCCTCCGCCTGTCGGCACCTGTATTTTAGAACCCCTCTGCTTTCAGCATCCTGCCCGTTCCGTTCAGGCGGGCTCTCCTTAAAAAGGGGAGAACCTTTGAATTAACTATTCAATTGATATGACAGCTAAAAAGATAAAAAGAATTTAGTAAAGAATCCCCTCCTTATATTGCATCCGACGAGTACCGATGAACATCGGTGCGAGAGGAATGCAGAGGGTGCCCAACGGGCGGGGTGGTTAGAAAGACTTAATTCTGAAACGCATTTTCAATACCATCAAGTACCATATCCATTTGTTCAAAGACCCATATGTTTTCAAATCGGATTACCGTAAAACCCATTTTTTCCAATTCCCGGGTACGTTTAATATCATAGGCCTCGTTAAACGAATTGTAATGGATCGCACCATCCAACTCCACAATCAATTTTTCCTCCGGACAATAAAAATCAACAATGTAATTATCAATACTGTGTTGCCTTCTGAATTTCCTACCCTCGAGCTGCCTCTTTCGTAAAACCTTCCATAGCCTAGATTCGGCCTTGGTGGAATTGTTCCGCAATTCTTTCCTGAAATCCTTAAGGTATTTCCGATTGTGCAGCTTGCTCATGTTTTAAATGTACTGTTTATTTGGAAACCCCTCCGTCCTCCGGACACCCCGCCAGTTCCGTTCGGGCGGGCTCCCTTCGGTGAGGGGAGGAATGCACAGGGCGGGGTGGTTAAAAAAAACGGCCCCGTCCTAAGACGGGGCCGAATCGCACTAAAAACCTCACTTCTGATCCCAATCAATATGAAGGTCTTGCCTATTCCTTGATCAATTTTCCGCGGTAGGTCCTTCCGTTTTGGAAGTCCATGATGGTATATATATACATTCCAGGATGTAGCCCTGGCACCTCCAAACGTACCGCACTTTTATTTTGTTCAGTTCCCAAGTTATTTTGGTATACAGTTTGTCCGCCAAGATTCGTTAAGCTTACAGCAACCTTTTCCGTTTCGGCGGGTAAGGTAACTACCGTATATTCGATAAAGGGGTTGGGATAGTGTTTTAACTCAACGTACTCAATAATCGGATCTACCGTTACACTTTCCACGGAATCAAAATTCGCCAGGATTACCGTTTCATCCGTTTCCTCTTCTTCATCCTCCTCTTCCTCAGGGATATCTGAAGTGGTGAGTGCCATACCCTCAATTTCCAAAGTAAACGGTGCATAGGTTTGGTAATCCCCCTGTACGGAGAATACAACGGTCTTCACTTGGGTAAAGTCCATAGGCTTGCCTTCGTGATTTTTAAAGTCGGTGAGCGCAATACGCTGGGATGTAGCATCGGTGTAGGGTTCCAAGGCAAATCGCAATCGCTCTTCCCACCGATCCGTGGCATCTGTCACCAAGCTTACCTCTATGGGTCTGTCATTTTGAATGTTGAACTGTAAAAAATTATAGTCGGTAACATCCAGTTGCAAATCCCCGGCCAATAGGTTTCGGAAAATATTGATGGTTTCCCGTACTTCACCTTTTGCGCTTACACTTCGCTCTATGGAATGACCGTCCTTGGGCATGGCCTCCGAATGCTCCTTAATTTCAAACTCGGCAATGGCATCTACATTGGGGTTCATATCGGCGCCCCAAGGGCCATCTGCCAAATACATGGCATCATGCTGATAGGAATTCTCGGCCAATATGGATATGCCAATGTCGAACAAATACCCGGTATCCACAATCACCTCTTCCTCCCAAGCACCGCTTAGCGTAATCATCTTGTTCAGATTGCGTTCCTGCTCCTGCTCGTTCACTTTATAATTTCCATCTATATTCAACCAGCTTGCGCCTACTTTGTTCACCACATTGAGATGTAGCTTCCCCTCCTTGTAGTAGCCATTTTTGATAAAGACCGTTGGGAGAATATCCGTTCCTTTAAACGTTTTCAATTCTTTTTGCTGTGATAAGGCATTTAGAATATGATTTACCAAAGTAGTCACCTGGCCCATGCTATTGCCCCATACCTGAAAGTTGCGATAATCCCCTTTAGGATAGGCATCCAGATTCCACAAGCTATAGAGACGTTGCGAGCCGCCCTCATTTTTAATCGAGAAGGTCAAGGCATACTCTATGGACCCATTGGCCCGCTGTAATTGGGAATAGACCAGTTCATGACCTTGAAGGGTAACCGTACGGACATCCAACAATTGGGAGTCGTTCAAACGATCACAAATGGTTTTGGTATGATTATACACTTTACCTTTCGTCTCGGTCGCCAGGGCCGCAGAAACACGACTGGCCCCTTCATAATAGTCGATGGAAAAGATGTTTTCCGCATTGGTAATGTTCAACAGGTCTTCCGGACTGGAGATATAGGTGGTCTCCGTACCGAACATCCCCGAGGAAGGAAAATAACCATCTAGTTGACCGGATTTGGCCCCCAGGGACTTATATGTCTTTTTGTCGTATTTGCTTTGCCTTTTCTTGGTGTTCTTAAAGCTGTTGCTCTTGTTACGGTCAAAATTTCGCTTTGCGATCAAACGGGCCAAATCCCCATTACTTTCCAGACCACCATCATTCCCTGAGCTTACCGGAGCATGATCCGTAATCTTATTGTAATTGGTAGTTTCAATAGCCGTATAAGGGTTGGCCGTTATATAGAACAAGGCGTCGTTAAAATCTTGGTCGCAACTGGCATAATCCCTTCGGATATCCTCAAACCCGAGGATGATCCGCTCGTTGTCCGGGTCGTTCAATAAAACGTTATGATAACGAAGGCTTTCCTCCCGCTCCGGATTGTATTGTGTACCGGAGTACAATTGCCAAAGTCCAGAGGTAACCCTCCCTTTCCATCCGTTGGCCAATAATACCCAACCAATAGAAGTCCCTGGAGAAAAACGGCCAAGCTTTACCTTGTGGCCAATTTCCAGGCTACCTCCACTGTATTTGGCCGAAACATTGGGAAAAACAATGGTGATGTCCTCTGGACGCGGTGTTTCGGATGATGGGTTGGAAGTATCGTAGGTATAAAATCCAAGTACGTTCTTATACCCGGCACCTTCGCCCACAAAGGTTACCCAAACGTCGGCGGTTTCCTTTATCACAATATCGGTATCATATCCGGATGTAATATATTGTGGATTATAATCCGGAACAGGGAATCCCTCAGGAAGGGCATCTGCTATAAGATCTAAAGTCTGTTGTGAGACCTCATCCTTTCCATCAAAATATTTCGGGGTACCATCCGAGGTGTATTCCCCCAAGAAATTATAGTTCTGACCATAGCTCGTTCCGAGTAGGGTTAGACTAGCGATCAAAAGTAAAAAATGTTTCATACCAAGTAGGTTTTAGTTTATGGGACAAATATCGGAACGAAAACTTGGAGCTTATGATGACTTTCGGTGGATGGTCATTTGCTGTAGTTGAACCGTTTGTCAGCGTAGATAAGGCATTCGTAAGTGCATAGCGTTCATTTTCAGGTATAAAAAAAGCGCCGATAAGGGCGCTTTTCTTTTTGATGAAAGCTATTTATAACAACCCCGCCATGGCCAAAGCCACACCCACGACTACGGAACTTATTACGGTCTTAAGCCCGGTTACCAATGCTTTCAATACAAGAACAAGTAAAAAAGTTTTCATAAGGCATAGATTTAAGGTTATACTTCTTTTTTATTTACCTTAAATATACCCATAGAAACGACCATATTATGGCCAAGATAGACCATTAGCGCATAGCTATGGGCGAACTGTAATTTGTGTAAGGGGAACGGATTTACAAAAGATTCAATCGACGCATCAACTCGGGTCTATTGGAGCGGCTTATGGGAATGACATTCTTTTCGATAAGAACACTATTATCCTCAATATCAATGATTTTAGTGAAGTTGATGATATAGGATCGATGAATTTGCAAAAAGAGATGATCGGGCAGTTTTTCCTTTATCTTCTTCAGGGTGGTATGTACGTGATACTCTTCTTTTTCGGTCTTAATGTCGATATAATCCCCCTTGGCCTCCACCATTAAGATCTCGCCCAACTTTAGTTTGATCAGCCTCCGGTCAATATTGATGTAGAGATCCTCCCCAATTTCGGAAGATGCTTCCGTAACCGATACTTTGGGTTGTTGGGTCAAGGAATTTTTGACCTTCGTTATACACTTTTCAAAACGCTCACTGGTAATGGGTTTAACGAGGTAATCCACAATGGCCTCGTATTCATAGGAAGCAATGGCAAAGTCAGTATCCGAAGTGGTCAAGACCACCTTGGGCGGATTCTTTAAAGTCTGTACAAAATCTATCCCACTAAATCCGGGCATATGAATATCCAGAAAAACTACATCGATTTCCTGTTGATTCAAAAACTTAATGGCGTCAATGGCATTATCAAACTCCTCAATAACGTCCAATTCAGGAACCTTGGAACAAAGCTGGTTTACAATGGCCCGAGCGGCCGCTTCATCATCGATAATAATACAGTTCATGCTAAATGGTTTTTAAGTAATCTTCTATTGTATTCAGGATTTTACTGAAACCCGAATACATATCAGTGCGGCCTGCTCTAAGTTCCTCCTCATACTTTACGGCAAACGCATAGGCCTTCTCCATGCTTAGAATGTTAAATTTGTGCTTTAGTTTATGTACGATTTCCGCTGCGGCCCTGGGTTCATGATTTTGGATAGATTTATAATAGACATCCGTCTCCACTGGAAATTCATCCTTTAAAATTTTGATAAACTTTTGTTCAAAGGCCAAATCGTCTCCGGCAAGTTCCTTTATATAGGTAAGATTGGGTTTCTCCTGCATATCATTTCTTTAAGGTAAAATAAAAGGTGGTGCCCTGTCCCACTTCACTTTCCAACCAAATTTTTCCTTCATGGAGATCTATGATCTTCTTTACGATGGAAAGGCCTATTCCCGTGGAACGTTCCTCGTTACCAATGGACTGGAAAATCTTGAAAATCTTTTCATGGTATTCCTTGGGGATGCCCACGCCATTGTCCTTAATGCTAAATTCCCAATGCGTTTTTTTATCCACGGAACGTATCTCTACCAAACCTTCCTCTTCCTCAATGTTGACCACTGCATTGCTGATCAAATTTTGAAAAAGTTGGTGTATTTGTGTCTTATCTGCGGTAATCATGGGCAAAGGATTCATGATGATAACATTCACGTTATCCGGTACAAAAATGATTTCCCGTATTTCCTGTACCACAATAGTGAGATCCACCGCGGTAGTATCCAAGGTATCGCTATTGATACTGGAATATTTCAAAATACCGTCGATCAGGTTGTCCATACCTTCTATCTTTTCCTGTATTTGTTGCAGGTTGAATTTTCCGTTATCGTCCAAGATATCATGATAGTCTTCCGTTAGCCAACTGGAAAGGGCACTTATACTGCGAAGAGGGGATTTTAAATCGTGGGATACAATATGGGCATACTCCTGTAGGCCTTGGTTACTCTTTTCCAATTCTTGTAACAGCCTTTCCTTTTGCAGTTCCAGCTGTTTTTGGTTTGTGATATCCAAGTGAATACCTATGGACCCGATTACATTTTTGGCATCGTCATAACGGGGTGCCCCACTTATAAGCCAATGCCGGGTAGATCCGTTTTTATGTTGTACCTCTATTTCATAGGAATCCGAAATTCCTTTGAGTCGTTTGTTGGTCCTTTCTTCAACAACTTCCCTGTTCCTTACCTTTAGGATATCCGTGGCCGGCCGGCCCAAAAGTTCCTCTTCGGCAAATCCGCTCATCTTGGAAAAACTCTGGTTGGTCAATTGAATGATGCCATTATTGTCCACCTCAATCAATCCCAGATTCATATTGGCGATAATATTGCTGTATTTTTCCTTTTCGGCCTCCAGGTTCTTCTTGAAATTCTTACGTAGGGTTACATCTTGATAGGTCCACAAGTGCCCTTTGTATATACCGTTGTTGGATATGGGGATATAATCCCGTTCCAGAATTCTTCCGTCCACCATTTCCAGTTCATCGGACAATACAAGTTTCCGTTGCTTAAGGATGGTTTCAATCCTTGACACAAAACCTTTTTGGTCCTTAAAATATATCTTGTTCTGTTCGGCAGCGTCGCTACAGTCCGCACCTTTTAAACTTTCGGGTGCTACAGGTATTTTGAAAAGGGAACAGAACATTTGATTGGTCAATGCTATTTTTCGGTTTTCATCTTCCAACAATACCCCGGTCTGCAGGTTGGCAATTAATGTGGACAGCCTATTTTCCGAAGCCCTAAGCTGTTCCTCCGCCTCTATTTCCTTGGAAATGTCCTCTATCAAGGCCACTTGGTACTCCATATTCCCATGGGAATCCTTAACGGCACTTACGGAAGTCTTGGCCAATAAAACGGAGCCATCCTTTTTACAATATTTTTTAATGATAACGAACTTGTCCAAATCGCCCCTATTCATCCTTTCCATCATTTTTTGGGTATCATCGTCGTTATCGGGAACCGATATATCCCGTATGGACATAGTGTTTAATTCATCGGAATCATAGCCCAATAACTCACTAAAAGTGGTGTTGGTCTTTATGATTTTTCCCTTATCCGCCAGTACGATGCCCAACGGAGAGTTCTCTACGATGATATCGAGTTGTTTTCGCTGCTCCCCAAGCAGTTCATTAATCTCCATTTCCCGGGTAATGTCCCTTATGATGCCCTGAGCCGCTATGGGTTTATGTGCTTTATCATAAATAAGGCTACTATTGATCTGTACCCATTTCTCGGATTGATCCTTGACCTGTATTTTGGCCCGGTAGTTTTTAAGGGTGCCTACTTCCAATAAGGATTTAAAGGATTCCACGGTATATTGAACGTAATCCGGATGTACCAGTTTTGAAAGATTGATGGGTTCCAGACTATGGTCATATCCCAAAAAGTCTTTGGCCGAGGCATTCATGTTGATGACATTGAACTCCAGGTCCATTACCACGTAGGGGTCAATGATATTGATAAAGACCCCATCCATTTCGGAAGCTTTTTCGGAAAGAAGGTTTTCCAACTTACTGTTGGCCTGTTTTAAATGGTGGGTTACATCATAGAGCTCCTTGGATTTTTCTTCCAAAATCCGTTCCGCTTGCTGACGAGCCTTTTTTTGCCGTTCAAGCGCTTTCTTGAGAAGAACTACCTCCTTACTGTCCATTTTGGACAATGTCGAATTTAACTTCGGTGCCATCTTCCTTTAAAAGTTGGTAGGTAATGTCCGCTTTGCCGTTGAAGTGTTCAAAGGTCTTTTCTATCAACCCATGGGCCAACCGATATAGCCCGCGGGACGAGGAATAAATCATGGAAATTGAAGTATCCGTTTTTTCCAAAATCTTGAAGGTGGGCAATTCGGCATCCGGATAAAGTTTTTTTACATGTACATGTATGTGGTCTTCAATGGAATATAAAAGTCCTAAAGGCGATTTATAGCTTTGGATCACTTCTGGATGGGCCTTGCCCAAGCTACTAAAAAGATAGAGTCCAAAAGTGTAAATAAGATCGCCCACAGGGATATCCACCTCTTGGCTAAGGCCGGTAATAAGGCTTACCATTTCATTGAAGTCATAGGTACCCACCGAGGTATAAATCCCTTCTGAAGGTAGGTTGGCTTGTTCAATAATGGTATCAACAGTTTCCAGACCAAATTTGGATTCCACCATTTCCAAAAATTCCGTAAAAACAATTCCTTTCATTTCGGTTTAATTTCAAAAATAAAAGTAAGAAAAGTATCACCTAGTACAGAAAAATTGTTGTGAAATGGAGTTTTCTGTTAGCCTTTTACCAATTCATTAGCTTCCCAATACGCTAAAACCTTTTGAAGTTTGGATTGATATTCCTCATATTTTAAGGGCTTTATGACGTATCCGGCAATGCCAATTTTATAACACTCCAGTAAATCGGCCCGGTTTTCGGAAGTTGTAAGGATAACTGTAGGAAGGTACTTTAGGGTATCGTGTGCCTTAAGAATTTTCAGGAATTCTATTCCGCTCATTCTGGGCATATTCAGATCCAAAAGGATGATATCTGGAAGAGTGTCATCGGACCCTAGCTTCTGTAAAGCTTCCTCACCGTTTCTTGCTTCGGTGATAACGTGCTTCAGCTTAAGTTTAGAGACCGTTCGTCTCAACTTCATAAGCTCGATATTATCATCTTCAATAAATAGGATATTCATGTTTTTGTGCTTTGGAATTCCGAGATAAATTTCAAAATTTTAAGGGTTTTCACTTTGGCTATGTAGACGGATGAACAATAACTGTAGACGAATGGTAGATAGGCTTAGGTGAATAAAACAACAGAAAACGCATAATTAGGTTCTCCGGCACCTTGAATCTATACTGTTTCCCTCCATGCAACATGGAAGGCCATTCAAAACCTGAGTCTTTTGGTTAAGCGAGAATATCCTTTACGACATGGCCATGAACATCGGTAAGCCGATACCTCCTTCCTTGATGCTTAAAGACCAACCGCTCATGATCAATACCCAACTGATTTAAAAGTGTGGCCTGAAAATCATGTACATGAACCGGGTTTTCCACAATGTTGTAGCCAAAGGGATCGGTCTTTCCATAGACCATCCCTGGTTTAATGCCACCACCGGCCATCCACATGCTAAAACTTCTTGGGTGATGGTCCCTACCATAGTTATCCTTGGTCAACTTTCCTTGGGAAAAACTTGTCCTTCCAAACTCACCTCCCCAAACTACCAAGGTATCTTCCAAGAGGCCACGTTGCTTTAAATCCTTCACCAAAGCGGCCGATGCCTGATCTGATGATTGGGCCATTTTTACGATTTCCTTGGGAAGATTACCGTGTTGGTCCCAACCCATATGATACAGTTGGATGAAATTAACATCGCGTTCCGCCAATCTTCTGGCCATAAGACAATTGTAAGCATAGGTACCTGGAATACGGGCATCCTTGCCATACATATCGAAGATGTAATCGGGCTCTTGGGAAAGATCGGCAATTTCCGGAACACTGGCCTGCATACGATAGGCCATTTCATATTGACTGATTTTTGAATCGATTTCAGGATCACCCCATACCTTCTTTTGTTCGGCCTCCAGTTGGGAAAGGTAGTCCAACTCGCGTCTCCTACTCTGCTGGTCTATTCCCATAGGATTGCTCAAATACAAAACGGGATCGGAACCCGACCTGAATTGCACTCCTTGGTGATGCGATGGCAAAAAACCACTATTCCAGGCCTGCATGTTCAGGTTTTGTGCACTGTCCTTCCCTCTCGATAGCAGTACAATAAATGAAGGCATGTTATCATTGGAACTCCCTAGTCCATAGCTCATCCAGGAACCCATACTCGGTCTTCCTACCTGTTGTGAACCGGTCTGCATAAAAATCACGGCCGGTTCGTGGTTTATGGCTTCAGTATACATAGAATTGACCATGCAGATATCTTCTGCAACACCGGAAGTGTGGTTCATCAATTCACTGAAATATCCCCCTGTTTTTGAATGTTGTTGAAATTTAAATTTGGAACCGACCAATGGGAAACTGGACTGCGCCGCCAACATACCGGACACACGCTGACCATTTCTAACGGAGTCCGGAATTTCCTCTCCCCAGCGTTTCATCAATTCAGGTTTATAATCAAAAAGCTCAAACTGACTAGGCCCACCACTTTGAAAGAGGTAAATGACCCTTTTGGCCCTTGGGGTATGGTGCGAACCCGAAAGGACTCCGCCATTGTTTAAAGTAGCTGCTTTAATATCCTTAGGGCCCGGGGAGGCCAATACATCAGGAAAAATCAAGCTCCCTAGGGCGAGACTGCCCAATCCTCGGCTTGTAGTCCGAAGGAATTCCCTTCTGTTCTGCAGGTACTTTGCTTTTTGGATGTCCTTGCTGTAATCCATAGTTCTAGTTTTTATAATAGGCCTCCGTGGAATTTAAGACCGTATTGGCTACCCGTGCCAATGCCGCATTTTCTATCATGGGAATTTCCGGGGCGGGGTCCATCTCCCCGATACTTAAATATTTCCTTGCTTCGAAAGGCTTGGAGACGAAATAGTCTTTCTCCTCATGATACTGTCGGGTCAAAATATTCTTTTCCTGTTGCGTAGGCGTCCTTCCGATCAATGCCATAAAAACGCCATCAATAGCTCCAGGAAGATCAAACGATGTCTCTTCCCATATTTTTTCGGAAAGTACCCTGCAGGCCTCAATGACCTGTGGGCTGTTCAACAGTACCAGTGCCTGGAGCGGTGTATTGCTACGCTGTCTTTCCACTTGGCATTCACTTCGGTTGGAGGCGTCAAAAACCAGCATTCCGGGAGCAGGAACGTTTCGTTTCCAAAAGGTATATAGGCTACGCCGATATAATCCATTTTCATAATCCACTTCATAATCCGGGAAAAAGGCATGGGTTATCGTCTCACGCCATAGGCCTTCGGGTTGGTATGGAAACACGGATTCCCCACCTATCTTTGGTTCAAGAAGGCCACTGGCTGCCAGCACATTATCCCTTACCATTTCCGCCGACCTGCGATATCTTGGGCTTCTTGCCAAGAGTATGTTGTCCGGGTCAATGTCTTTTAGATCCTCCCGTACAACGGAGGATTGCTTGTATGTGGCCGATGTTACCATTTGCCGGACCAATCGTTTTACGTCCCATCCATTTTCCATAAAATCAACGGCCAGCCAGTCCAAAAGCTCAGGATGACTGGGTAAAGCACCTTGATTCCCAAAATCCTCATTGGTGGAGACCAATCCTTGGCCGAACATTAAATACCATATTTGATTTACGGCAACACGGGCCGTCAATGGATTGTCTTCATGTACCAGCCATTTTCCCAGACCGTACCTATTGCGGGGCAAATCTTCCGGCCATGGTAAAATGGTTTCGGGGACATCCCGCCCTACCCTATCGGTCGGGGCGTCATACATCCCGCGATCTAAAATATAGGTTGGTCTTTCCTTGTCCAAATCGCCCATCACCATGATTTCCTGAACGGTATCCATCGTCTCCACCTCACGAAGTTGAATTTCGCGCAAAGCGTCCCGTTCCTTTTTTAGCTTTTCATCCAAGTGTAGCGCATAAAATTCCGTTGCCACTTCTGATGTGGAAGCCATGGCTTGTTGGAACGACTCCCTCCCTAGTTTTTCGTTATATAAATATTGGGCCATGATTTGACCTGCTTCTACGTTCAAAATGCGGACATCATCCAAAAAGCCGCCATCAAAATGCTGGTCATAGTGGCTGGCCCCCAAAATAAGGCCTTGATAATGCATATACACCGTAGCGCGTTTATCGGTATAGGGTTTTGTGGATCTGAGCACATTGTTCCGGAGTATTTCCGCGTCCTTTAATTGGCCATTTTGATAGATTTTCATACCCCTGGCGTTACTGGAGCCATCATAGGTCCATACAAAATGCTGCCACTCATTTAATGGTAATTCCTCCTTTAAGCGAAGATCCAAGGATTGATAGGGATGGGCGTGGCTTAGCCTAAAGGACAACCTGGTACTATCCAAAACCACATCCCAACCTCGGTAGCCCTGTATACGCCCGTTACCGTTGTAGAAAACACGGGCCTCGTCGAATTTCTTAGGGGTTTTGATCCAAAAGCTTACAGTAAAGGGTTCGGTTCTCTCAAAACTGATCCTGCTTCCGTCGGCTATGAGTTGCCCTTCCTGATATTCCAAGGCCAGACCTTTCTTCCCCGGAACAAAGGCATGCCCGTAGTATTTTGCGTCCTTGGAACCTTTCGCGCGATCCTTGCTTATTCCATTGGCTGATTGGTCAAAATCAAGATGTACCATGGTGGCATCATCCACCAATCTTTCCATAACTTTGGGAGAGGGATTGGAACTTGCCCATTCCTGGGCCAACGGCTTCCTTTTTAGTACTTCCTCCTGAATATTGGACGATTTCGTTTTGATTTCACGCTTTAGGAATTCCCACAGTTTCGCGACACTTTCGTCCCCTGGTACGGGCATTACAGGTCCCGCGTTCATGGAAAGCTCTGGAGGGGCATCATTTCCATTCTCGATGGAGTTATATGCAAATATGGCATCCCCTCTCTCCACCGTACTATTGAAGAAGCTAAACAGCTCAAAATAGTCCTTTTGGGATATGGGGTCGTATTTGTGGTCGTGACATCGCGCACAGGCTACGGTGAGCCCCATAAAGGCCGCACCTATGGTATTGGTCCGATCGGCTACATATTCCACCCTGAATTCTTCCGGTATAACCCCGCCCTCTGAATTTTGCTTGTGCAAACGATTAAAGGCCGTGGCAAGTCTTTGCTCATGTGTACTTTCGGGAATTTGATCGCCCCCTACCTGCCAAAGTATAAAATCGTCATAGGCCAAATTTTTGTTATAGGCATCGATGACCCAGTCACGATAGGGCCACATCTCATGATGGAAATCGTCCAAGTATCCTTCGCTATCTGCAAAACGCGCCACATCCAGCCAATGTGCTGCCATTCGTTCCCCGTATGAAGGCAAGGCCAATAGGCTATCGACCAATCTTTCATAGTAATCCGGGGTACTATCGGCCATAATGCGTTTTACCTCCTCGGTGGATGGCGGCAGGCCGGTCAGATCAAAATACAGCCTGCGTATTAATATTTCACGACGCGCCATCGGGGAAGGTTCAATATCGTTTTCTTGCAGTTTGGCCACTACAAAATAATCGATTTCATTGTTAACCCAATCCTTATCTGCTTTAGGGACCTTCTTTTTTTCAGGTTTGGTAAAGGCCCAATGAGGTTTGTATTCGGCACCTTGCTCTATCCATTTACTGATATATGCAATTTCCGTAGGGCTGAGGGTGAGGTTCGATTCCGGCGGGGGCATCACTTGATCTGGATCGGTCGCCACCATGCGATGATACACCTCACTCTTTCTTAGGCTCCCCGGTTTAATGGCGACCCCGGCCCCCGAGTGCAAGGCAGCATAGGCGGAATCGGCGATATCCAACCTCAAACTGGCTTTCTGATTGTTTTTATCAGGTCCATGACAGGCAAAACACCTGTCTGAAAGGATAGGTTTAATATGATAGTTAAAATCGATGACCTTGGGAAGCTTGGCCTCGGCCAATTCAACTTCCCTAGGTTTATCTACTCCACAACCTATAACGAGCACACCTAGGAACAAAAGCAATATGTAGGCTTTTCCCTGATGTATTTCCTTTACATATTTCATAGATCAACTTAGTCAAATAGCAATTCTGCCCGTACTTGTTAAAATGTATTTTCAAGGTTAACTTGGTACAGCACTTCTCTTTTATGTTAACGACGTTTTAATAAGGTTTCTTAGTACAATTTTTCTGGAACCGACATAATTCCAATGTTTTATAATCATTAAAAGTCAAATCCAATTATCCGAACGATCTATGGAAATACTTTGTTATATTTGCCCTTCATTTTCAACTAAGCGCACGTGGCGGAATTGGTAGACGCGCTAGCTTGAGGGGCTAGTGGCCATTAGGCCGTGGAAGTTCGAGTCTTCTCGTGCGCACCGAAAATGCCGTGGCAGGATTTGCCTCGGCATTTTTTAATCTTCGCTTTTTCTACCGTAAAAACATCTACAATCTCCTGACCTTGACATTTCTAAACCACACTCCCGCGCCGTGGTCCTGTAGACCTAGATAACCATCATTGGTATTTCCATAGTCCGGATAATCGTTCCATTTCCCACTATTCCTTTTCGCTTTCCAATCATCCGAGAACTTATTAAAGGTTACGATTTTCTGACCGTTGAGCCAGTGTTCCACGTCACCCTTATTGAATACTATCTTAGAGGAATTCCACTCCCCTACCGGCTTTAGCATCTTTTTGTCCTTATCTGCCTCGTGCATGGCATAATTTGCCCCAGTTTTTTGCCACTCCTCTATAGGTTCAGGAAATCCTTCATCGTCCAATAACTGATATTCGGCACCAGTCTCGTAGGGTGCCCGATAGATAGTGTCCTCTACCACGTGGTAAAAAATACCACTATTGCCCCCATCCGTTATTTTCCATTCCAAGCTCAGTTCAAAATTGTCATAGGTTTCCTTGGTAATAATATCCCCGCCAATATCCCCACCTTTTCCAAAGCATTCGATAATATCACCTTTGAACTGCCAATTGCCTGGAAGTGTATCTTCGTTATAACCTCTCCACAAACTGGCGTCCATCAAGGAAATCCAGTTATCATTCTCTTTAACCATCTCCTCGGAGGCTGTCCGAGTTTCAATGTCCTTCTTCTGCTGTTTGCAGGAAACCAACATCATTAAAACCACACATACTAAACTGTATACCTTATTCATTTTTCATTCTTTATGTTGTTATTCTCTTTTAAAAAGCTTTATATCAGTATTTTATTAAGTACTGAATACGCAATTTAACACAATCCCGCTGAAGGAGTTGTACGGACAACCTAAATATATCAATTTATTGAAAAAATGGACCATGATCTTTGAATCTTTCCTATTATTTTATCAAAACGATGGCCTTTTTTACTGAAATTTTAACAATCAGTTGGTACAAGTGCTTATATTTAATTGTAAATTTGTTTAAACTTTTTATATAAAGTATGAACAATGTAAAAAAGTTCTTTAGCATTCGAGATTTGGAGAATCTATCCGGAATAAAGGCGCATACCATACGTATCTGGGAAAAACGATACGGATTACTGTCACCGGAAAGAACAAGTACCAATATTAGGACCTACAGTCTTAGCAGCCTTCAAAAACTATTAAACGTTACATTGCTGTACAACAATGGGTATAAAATATCTAAAATAGCAAAGATAGATGAGCAGGACATTCCTCTGAAGGTCAAGGAAATTGTAGCAAAGAACAGTGTTAAGAACCATGCTATCAATGCTTTTAAATTGGCTATGGTAAACTTTGACCAAACCCTTTTCCTTAATACCTATAATGGCCTTTTGGCGGATAAATCTTTTCGTGAGATTTTTTATGATGTATTCATTCCGTTATTGAACGAACTGGGACTACTTTGGCAAACGGATACTATTAGTCCGGCACATGAACACTTTATTACCAGTCTTATTAAACAGAAAATCCTTATCAATACAGAAAAGCTTCAGCATTTGGAGCCAACCAAAACCGATAAGATATTCGTACCATTTTTACCAGAAAACGAAATTCATGAAATAGGTCTTCTGTACTTGAATTACGAAATTATTCTACGAGGCTATAAATCAATTTACTTAGGGCAGACTGTACCTTTGGAAACCCTAAAAGATGTTATAAAATATTTTAACGACCTCTACTTTGTTTCCTATTTTACCGTAGCTCCTACCAAGGACAAACTTCAAAAATATGTTGAGGAATTTTCTGAAATGGTAGCTGAATACGAAAAACCAAGATTGTGGTTATTGGGCCACCAAACCCGATATCTACGTGAAGCCGGTCATCCGGATTTTATCAAGACATTTACCTCCATAGAGCAGGTAGTCAATGAATTGTAACTGAAAAAAGTTTACTATCCCCCATTGCAATGAGCAAAAAGGTTATCATAATCGGTTCTGGTTTTTCTTCCCTATCAGCCTCTTGTTATTTGGCCCAACAGGGGTATGATGTTGAAGTCTATGAGAAGAACAGCACGGTCGGGGGCCGGGCAAGGCAACTGGCAAGGGATGGTTTTACTTTTGATATTGGTCCAAGTTGGTACTGGATGCCAGATATTTTTGATAAGTTCTTTGCCGATTTCGGAAAGAAGACATCCGACTTCTACCAATTGGAAAAACTGAGTCCTGCCTACAAGATTTTTTTTTCCGACGATGTAATCACCATTGGTGATACTATGGAGAAAATCTGTGCTGAATTTGAACGCATTGAAAACGGGAGTTCGGCACCTTTGCGAAAATTCATTCACAAAGCACAGGAGAATTATGAAATTGCCATAAACAATGTGGTACTTCGCCCGGGAATTTCACCCTTTGAGTTGGTAACCAAAGAGACCGTTTTACGGGTAGATCAGTTTTTTAAGACCATAAGTGGGGAAGTACGAAAGAATTTTAAAAATTCCAAACTGGTCTCCACTTTGGAATTCCCTGTACTCTTCCTAGGTGCAAAACCAAGTAAGACTCCTTCTTTCTACAGTTTTATGAATTTTGCCGATTTTGGACTTGGCACTTGGCATCCCAAGGGAGGAATGTATGAAATTATTAAGGCAATGCGCAGTTTAGCGGAAGGACTAGGTGTAACCCTATTTACGGACAGTCCGGTAGAAAAAATACGGGTAAAGAACGGCCGTTGCATCGGAATCGTTAGCAATGGAAATGAGATAGATAGTGATTTTGTACTGAGTGGTGCAGATTACCATCATTCTGAATCCCTTTTGGATAAACCCTACAGACAATACTCCGAGAGCTATTGGGCACACAAAACTTTTGCACCATCATCGCTGTTATTCTATGTTGGCTTTAACAAGAAATTGGAAAATGTAGAACATCACAATTTGTTTTTTGATACCGATTTTGAACGGCACGCCCAAGAAATTTATGATCAGCCGAAATGGCCCACAAATCCACTTTTCTATGCCAATTTCCCCTCGGTTACGGACGACAGTATGGCTCCGGATGGATCTGAGACCGGTTTCTTTTTAGTTCCCATTGCACCGGGCCTGGAAGATACCCCAGAACTACGAAGTCAATATTTTGACCTCATCATGCAACGGTTTCAAAATATAACAAAACAAAAGGTAGATCAAAATATTGTTTTTAAAGAGTCCTTTTGTGTCAAGGATTTTGAGGAAGAATACAACTCATACAAGGGAAACGCCTATGGCATGGCCAATACATTGATGCAAACGGCATTTCTTAGACCCGGGTTAAAAAGCAAAAAAGTAAAGAATCTTTTCTTTACGGGTCAACTTACCGTTCCAGGACCGGGCGTACCCCCCTCATTGATTTCAGGGAAACTAGTATCTCAACTAATCGTCAAACAGAAATGAGTGGAGGATGAAAACTATTTTTGACAAAGTTTCCTATAGTTGCAGCAAAATCGTAACGGAGTCTTACAGCACTTCCTTTGCGCTTGCCACTAAAATGTTGGATTCCTCCATACGCGGGGATATCTATAACATTTATGGTTTTGTGCGTTTTGCAGATGAAATCGTGGATACCTTCCATGATTATGAAAAGCATGCACTTTTTGATAATTTTGAAAATAGTTTAAAAGACGCCCTTGAAAGTAAGATTAGCCTAAACCCTATTTTGAATTCCTTTCAGCATACCTACCACAAATACAAAATACCTTATCATCTGGTAGCTTCATTTATGAAAAGTATGCGCATGGACCTGACCAAAAGTGCATACCTTTCGGACGAGGAGTACCGGGCCTACATTTATGGGTCTGCAGATGTGGTAGGCCTTATGTGTTTGCGTGTCTTTGTTAAGGGTGATGAACAGAAGTACGAACAGCTAAAGGATTCCGCTATGGCTTTGGGCTCGGCTTTTCAAAAAGTGAATTTTTTAAGGGATTTAAAAGAGGATTTCGAAGACCTAAACCGTACCTATTTTCCAAATACAGACCTGAATGAGTTGGATGAAGCATCCAAAAACCAAATAGTGCAAGACATCAAGGTCGATTTTAGAAAAGGATATGAAGGAATCCTACAGTTACCTCAAGAAGCCAAATTTGGTGTGTACACCGCTTATAAATACTATTTCAAGCTCTTAACAAAACTACAGAAAACACCTTCTTTGGAAATTAAAAATACACGGATACGGGTTCCCAACTATCAGAAAATAGGCTTGTTGGCCAAATCTTATGTGAATTATAAATTACATTTGGTATAAGATGACAGCAGTAATTTGGATTAGTATTTTTATCGGAACTTTCTGTTTTATGGAATTTATGGCCTGGTTTACCCATAAATACATCATGCACGGTTTTTTATGGAGCCTACACAGAGATCATCATAAAAAGGACCATGACTCTTGGTTTGAACGAAATGATGCCTTTTTTATCTTTTATGCCGTAGTTAGCATGTCCTTTATTATGATAGCTACAACCAGTTGGTTTTGGTATGGATGGCCCATTGGGTTGGGTATCATGGCTTATGGAGGCACTTATTTCCTTGTACACGATATTTTTATCCATCAGCGTTTTAAACTCTTTAGAAATGCCAACAATTGGTATGCCCGAGGCATACGACGTGCCCACAAGATGCATCATAAGCATTTAGGTAAGGAGGACGGTGAGTGCTTTGGAATGCTTTTCGTTCCCTTTAAATACTTTAAGAAATAACTCATATGGCGCATGCCATTGTTATTGGATCCGGCATCGCCGGTATTGCATCCGCATTAAGATTACGGAAAAAGGGCTATGAGGTGACCGTAATGGAAGCCAATTCTTACCCGGGTGGTAAGCTTCATTCCATGGAAAAAAATGGTTATCGTTTTGACCTTGGCCCCTCCCTTTTCACCATGCCCCATTTGGTAACCGAGCTTTTTGAGCTTTTTGATGTTAGGCCAGAACCTTATTTCTCATATTTCCGAAAAAAGACCTTATGTAACTATTTCTGGAACGATGGTACCCGGTTTACCGCAAAGTCGGATATGGAAACCTTTATAAACGATGTCTCCAAAGTCTTTGGAGCCTCCGAAAAATCCATAACCCGATACCTGGCGCGAAATCGTAGAAAATATGAATTGACCGCACCACTATTTTTGGAAAAATCATTGCACAAAGTACGCTCTTACATTTCCAGGGATACCGTAAAAGCCATTTCCAATTTGCCGACCTTGGATATTAATATTTCCTTGGATGATTTGAACAAAAGGTTTTTTGAACACCCTAAACTGGTCCAACTCTTCAATAGATATGCCACCTATAATGGCTCCTCTCCCTTTAAAACACCAGGCATCATGTCCATGATACCGCATCTGGAAATGTACTATGGCACCTATTTCCCTAAAGGCGGAATGCACACTATCACCATGAGCCTTTATAATTTGGCTCTATCACAGGGAGTTCGATTCAGTTTTAACTGCAAAGTAAGCCGTATCAATGTAGCCCAGGGAAAAGCCAGCGGAGTGGAGTCCCCTACTGGATTTCACAAAGCAGATCTGGTAGTTTCCAATATGGACGTATATCCCACCTACAAAAATCTATTACAGGGGCAAAAACAGCCCAAACAGGTACTGCAACAAGAACGTTCCAGTTCTGCTCTAATTTTCTACTGGGGAATCTCCAGAAACTTTCCCGAACTGGATTTGCATAATATTTTTTTCAGCAGTTCCTACTCCCGTGAGTTCAAGGCTATTTTTCATGAGAGAACACTATATGAAGACCCTACGATCTATGTTAATATCACGAGCAAGGACGAGCCTTCGGATGCTCCCAAAGACCATGAAAACTGGTTTGTGATGATCAACGCCCCTGGGAATTATGGTCAGGATTGGGATTCTTTAAGGGAAAAGGCCCGTAATTGGATCATACAAAAACTAAACGCCCGATTGAACGTAGATTTGGAATCATTGATTACCGTGGAGCATGTTCTTGACCCTATGGGGATAGAATCCAATACAAGCTCTTACAGGGGAGCGTTGTATGGAGCTGCCAGCAATTCTAAATTTGCAGCGTTTCTGCGCCATCCTAATTTTAAATCCTCCATAAAAAACCTTCTTTTTTGCGGGGGTTCGGTACATCCCGGAGGAGGGATTCCGCTTTGTCTGCTCTCTGCCAAAATTATAGGGGATCTTGCGCCAAAACCTTTAGACTATGCTTGAACGATTGGAACAAAACAAGGTAAGATGGGCCATTGGCATTATCTGGCTTTTTCATATCTCTGCAATTATTGGCATTGCATTGGGTCATTTTCAGTGGTTCATTGAAAAGACCCCTTTGAACCTTATCATCTTTTTGGTGCTCTTTTTTTGGGTGTACCCTATACATACCGCCAAAAGACTACTGGCCTTTCTTATTTTCTTTTTAAGTGGGATATTTGCGGAGTGGCTTGGCATAAACTACGGGGTACTTTTTGGAAACTATGAATACGGCAATAATCTTGGGCCAAAACTGGATGGGGTGCCCTATCTCATCGGAGCGCTATGGGCACTGCTTACCTTCGTTTGTGCCGGAATAGTAGATTATCTACCAATATCGAAAAACTTAAAAATACTATGTGCCGCGCTATTGATGGTAGTACTCGATTTTTTTATGGAGCAGAGCGCCCACCTTTTAGACTTTTGGACCTTTGAAGGTAATTTGGCTTCCTATCCCAACTACATAACCTGGTTTCTTTTGGCCCTGGTACTTCAGTTGATTCTTAGGACCTTGGATATTAAGGGAAATAGACTTTTTTCCATGCACATATACCTGTCGCAGTTGGTATTTTTTCTCTTCTTTTACTTGAGATAAGTGTTTAATTCAGGGAGCGGATTTTTACCGTTCCAAGTCCCAACCGATCGATAGGGCTGAAACCTACAAAACATTTCCTCCCTATACCAATTCAACTGCCGTGTCTTTTCAATAGCCTTGCTGTGGGCATTGCTACGGTAAGCAAAATCCATAAGCGACGCCTTGTCCTTCCAAATACTAAAAGTAGCCATTTGAGTAAAAGGTACCTCACCAATACCCTTGGTAAAAATCAGTCCTTTATTATTCACCAAAGGCTGCTGCGAGGTCGGTACATATTTCCAAAACCTAACCAACCATTTCAGTTTTATGGTGGCTCGGGTGATTACCGAAATATAGGGGTTGTCATTGTTCAGTTTGCTACTTTCATTGAAAGGATTGCTTCCGGACCACTCCCCCTTGGCACTAATGTTGCCCATATAGAGTATCCATTGCTCAGAACTTTTTCTCCGATAACGCTTCATTAAACCGGAGGTTTCAAAGAAGGAATTTGCCATTTCCTCGTTTTCCCAGACTTGTAAGAGACTGTAAACGGACCAATCCGGCAACGGGTTAAAGCCTACTTTTCCACTGCCCAATAATTTATAGAATTGAAGTCCTTGGGTATGGGACAATGGGCCATGAGCAAATTGCATCATCCAAAAAGCCCAAAGTCTCTGCCTTATACCGGAATATCTAAAAAAAGTCAGTGTGGTTATTTGATCGGTACCCATCCTCATTCGGACTTAACCAGACTGTCCAATTTTTCCCTAACTTCTTCACTGTACCAATTTGCGGAACCTGTCTCGGCAAGGATTATTTTTCCGTCCCTATCAATAATATAAGTAGTTGGAATCGTTTTGGAGGTAAGAACATCAGGCCCTTGGGTTTTGGAATAATACACCGGCAAGTCATAGCCCTTTTTTTTCAAAAACTTGGATACACGCTCGGGTTCGTCCTTGGCAACGAACATAAAAGTCACTTTGTCCTTATAAGCATCATGCAATTTCTGAAGACTGGGCATTTCTGCAACACAAGGAGGGCACCAGGTTGCCCAAAAATTTAGAAACACAACTTTTCCTTTTTGGGTTTCAAAATTAAAGGTATGGGAATCCATATCCTCCAATTCCCATTGATACGTATCCAAGGGGGTCTGCATTTTCGTTTTTACCATCGCAGAACTTTGAGCGACCAACCCACTTAATTTTGCCGTAACTCGAGACCCTAAAGGGGTAAAAAACAAAAAAACCAACGCACCTAGGACTAAAAGGCGTAAGAAAACGTGTTTTTTTGAGTATCTCACTAAGTCCCAGTATTTAGAAGTTCATCCAACAATTCGTGAACTGATGTTGTATCCCAATCCTTGATATCGTCTTCCTTTACAACAATGTATCCATTCCTATCTATAATATAGGAAGCCGGAGGTTCCAAAACCTCAATTGGTGAACGCCCACCAATAATTAGATAAGTAACCGGAAAGGTAAAACCTTTTACCTCCATAAATTCTTCCACCGGAAGTCGTTCCTCATTGGTAATGATATAAAAGTCAACTTTGTCCCCGTAAACATCGTACAATTTCTGTATGCCCTTGAGCTCCGCCGCACAAGGCAAGCGCCAAGAAGCCCAAAAATTGATAAAGATCACATTCCCTCTGGATTTGTCAAAACTAAAGAAATCCCATTCGGCATCTTTGAGCTTCCAATTATAATCCACCAACTTCTCTCGCTTTGAGGTAGGAATTATATCCGGAGTTCCCGAAAATAATTGATTCAACCATACTTTACCATGATAACCAAGGGGTGTAACGAAAAGTGCCAATACCAAGGCAATAACTAAAAGTGTGAGTATCGTACTTCGTTTCATCCGATATCTAAACAAAAAAACTCCCTAAAATTGGGAGTTTTATATTCAAAATGTTTTGGTCTAGGCATTTTCACGTTTGATTACATTCAGTGCAGAGCCTTCCTTAAACCATCCTATTTGCGCATCGTTATAGGAATGATTCGCTATGATGTTGTCCTTGCTACCATCCGAATGAATCACTTCAATGGTTAGTGGTTTATTAGGACTAAAATCGGTAATATCCACAAAATTGAAGGTGTCATCCTCTTGAATACGATCGTAATCGCTTTCATCGGCAAAAGTCAATGCCAACATCCCTTGCTTTTTCAAGTTGGTTTCATGAATACGGGCAAAGGACTTCACCAATACGGCGGCAACTCCCAAATGCCTAGGTTGCATGGCCGCATGTTCACGGGAAGATCCCTCACCATAGTTATGGTCGCCCACAACAATGGTTTTGGTTCCATCGGCTTTATACGCCCTTTGGGTGTCCGGAACACCGCCATATTCCCCTTCCAACTGATTCTTTACAAAATTGGTTTTTTTGTTGAATGCGTTTACAGCTCCGATTAGCGTATTATTGGCAATATTATCCAAATGTCCTCTATAGCGTAACCAAGGTCCTGCCATGGATATATGATCTGTTGTACATTTTCCAAAGGCCTTGATCAACAACTTCATCCCTTGCAATTGTTCCGGTTTTATAGGTTCAAAAGGAGCCAGCAATTGCAATCTCTCCGAAGTTGGACTAACTTTAACCTCAACACCGGATCCATCTTCCTTGGGAGCGATATAACCTGCATCCTCTACCGCGAAACCTTCGGGTGGAAGTTCATAACCCCTAGGTTCGTCCAGCATTACTTCTTCGCCTTCCTCATTTATCAGTTTATCCGTAACAGGATTGAAATCCAGCCGTCCGGCAATAGCAATTGCTGTAACCAGTTCAGGAGAGCCTACAAAGGCCAGTGTATTCGGATTTCCATCTGCGCGCTTGGCAAAATTCCGGTTAAAGGAGTGTACGATCGTATTTCGAGGCCCGTCGGCCGCCTTATCCCCATACCGGTCCCACATCCCTATACAGGGACCACAGGCATTGGCAAAGACCGTGGCTCCTATAGTATTGAAGGTATTGATAAATCCATCACGTTCTATGGTGTAGCGCACCTGCTCGGAACCCGGGGTAATCGTAAATTCGGATTTCATTTTTAAATCCTTATCGGCTACCTGTTTGGCCAATGACGCCGCTCTTGAAATATCCTCGTAGGAGGAGTTGGTACAAGAACCTATTAATCCTACTTCAACATTTAACGGCCAATCGTTTTCCTTGGCGGCCTCGCTCATTTTAGAAATAGGAGTCGCCAAATCTGGAGTAAAGGGCCCGTTGAGATGAGGTTCCAATTCTGAAAGGTTTATTTCGATAACTTGATCAAAGTATTGTTCCGGATTTGCATAAACTTCGGAATCGGCGGTCAAGTGTTCCTTTACCTGTAATGCCGCATCGGCCACATCGGCCCGATCTGTAGCCCTTAAATATCTATCCATGGATTCATCATATCCAAAGGTAGAAGTGGTAGCTCCTACCTCGGCACCCATATTACATATGGTTCCTTTTCCGGTACAGGACATGGAGGTAGCACCTTCCCCAAAGTATTCCACTATGGCACCTGTTCCTCCTTTTACGGTAAGAATGTCCGCCACTTTTAGGATAACATCCTTAGGAGCGGTCCATCCGGAAAGTTTTCCGGTAAGCTTTACCCCAATAAGCTTGGGAAACTTTAATTCCCATGCCATGCCGGCCATTACGTCTACCGCATCGGCTCCTCCAACGCCTATGGCTACCATGCCTAATCCTCCTGCATTTACTGTGTGGGAGTCTGTTCCTATCATCATTCCTCCTGGAAAGGCATAGTTTTCCAAAACCACTTGGTGAATAATTCCCGCACCCGGTTTCCAAAACCCGATGCCGTATTTATTGGAAACGGATTCCAAAAAATCAAATACTTCGTTACTGGTCTGGTTTGCCCTTTTTAAATCTGCTTCGGCACCCACTTTGGCCTGAATCAAATGATCACAATGGACCGTAGTGGGAACTGCTACCTTTGGCTTCCCTGCATGCATAAACTGTAATAAGGCCATTTGGGCCGTCGCATCTTGACATGCCACTCTATCCGGAGCAAAATCCACATAGTCCTTGCCTCTGACAAAAGCCTCGGTAGCTTTGCCATCCCACAAATGGGAATACAATATTTTTTCCGAAAGGGTAAGTGGTTTACCAACGATTTTTCGAGCAGCTTCTACCTTTTCCGCGATGTTGGCATACACCGTTTTTATCATGTCAATATCAAATGCCATTCTCTTCTTAGTTTTAATTGTTGCAATTCAGTAAAATTAAGAAAATCCAAGGGGCAAAAGAAATTTTTTGAACGCGTAGGGCAACTATTTTCGGGTAATTGGCAAAAAATTTCGGGTTTGATTATAATTTGGTCCGTCTACCTGAAAAAGTGGAAGAAAAAAACTACTCCCATGGCTATTTTTCAATTCGGAAAGCCCTCATAAAAATTGGGAAATTGATGCTCTTTTGCTCCGTATCGCCCCATGAGGATTTTAATTTATCCATAAAACCATCCACAGGGTTTTCGCCATTATTTTGGCCCATATAATTTTGAACACTGGACCAAGTATTCAAATAGCCTCTTAGACTTCTTAAATCCCATTGGACGGTTATTGCAAAATTCGAGTCGATAGCAAGTGGTTGAAAGTCCAGATCAATAGTCTCGTAAGCCGCGTCAATATGTTTTCTTTCCTTGTCCCAATAAGGGCCAATGATGTCTTTGTAAAAATGAGCTATTAGTTCATCAATTGCCGGGGAAATCCGTAGCAATCCATAGCCCCATACAGCCAGTACCCCTCCATTTTTGCCAACTCTCCTAACTTCGCTATTGAATACGGCCGAATCAAACCAATGAATAGCCTGTGCTACGGTTATTAAATCAAATTGACTATCCTGGAAGTTGGTGTTTTCGGCCCTTTCGACCTTAAAAATGACATTATCCCGGTTTCCGGCATTTTGAATCTGTTTCTGGCTAATGTCCGTCGCAAAAACGGTACGAAAATATGGGGACAAGGCGGAGGCAACTTGACCATTTCCAGTACCACAGTCCCAGCAAACATCCTTAGTATGTACCCATTTTAATAGTTCCTCATATAAGGTACTCGGATAGGTTGGACGGAATTTTTTATACGCTTTGGATTGTTTTGAAAATTTGTCCTTTGCTCTTTTCACCTTGAAAAGTTAGGAAAAATACTTAAAGAAGTTTTGTTATGATATCCTCTTCGGAAATACCTTCGGCCTCTGCCTTGTAGTTTTTAATAATTCTATGCCGTAGAATCCCCATGGCCACGGCCCGGACATCTTCCATATCCGGAGAAAACTTGCCATGAACGGCAGCATGGGCCTTGGCTCCCAAAATAAGGTTCTGTGAAGCCCGGGGTCCGGCGCCCCAATCGATGTACTGTTTAACAAAATCCGAGGCAGATGACAAAACAGGACGCGTACTGTTGACCAAATTTACCGCATACTCTACCACATTGTCCGGTACTGGAATCCTTCGAACCAAATGTTGGATTTCCAGTATCTCCTGGGCGTTAAAAAGTGCCTCGACCTTTGGAAATTCGTCATTGGTCGTAGTCTTTACCACGCGTACTTCCTCTTCAACGGACGGATACTTTAGTTCTATGGCGAACATAAAACGATCCAACTGGGCTTCAGGCAAAGGATAGGTCCCTTCCTGTTCTATTGGGTTTTGTGTGGCCAGGACAAAGTAGGGCAATTCCAATTTATAGCGTTGCCCTGCAATGGTAACCGCACGCTCCTGCATGGCTTCCAAAAGTGCGGCTTGTGTCTTTGGCGGCGTACGATTTATCTCGTCCGCCAAAATTATATTGGCGAATACAGGGCCTTTTATAAACTTAAAGTTTCTGTTCTGATCTAAGATTTCACTTCCCAGAATATCGCTGGGCATTAGATCCGGGGTAAACTGGATACGTTTAAAATCCAACCCCAAAGTTTGGGCTATTGTGTTTACCATTAAGGTTTTGGCCAACCCGGGCACACCTATCAGCAATGAATGGCCTCCCGTGTAAATGGAAAGTAAAATCTGGTCTATGACCTTTTCTTGACCAACAATAATCTTGGCAATTTCCTGTTTGAGCGCATTATGTTTTTCTACAAGTTGATTGATCGCCGTAACGTCTGACATTCTTCTAGTTCTTTACCCAATTGTTGGCAAAATTGCATTCCCTGTTTTTGTCGTTTACGCTAATGTAGGTATCTTCAATATGTTCTTCCATCCACTTTTTTATGGCATTGTATTGCTTCTCAGTTAGGGCCAACTGTTGGATTTTGGTATAGTCCCTTGCAAAATCAGCGATATGTTCATCATACCTGTTGGTAACCTTCAAGATCTTATACTTTGGACCGCCACCTCGCGGGTCTTCCTCAAAAATGGGATAGGAAATCTCATTGTCCTTTAAATTTCTCACCTGGTTATACAATGTGGGATCCATTTTCGTCAACTCAAATTTTGAATCAAAATTGGTAGGATTCCGTAAAAGGCCTCCATCAAATTTGGTCTCTTTTTCATCGGAAAAATTAAGTGCGGCCTCGGCAAATGTAAATTTTCCGTCCAACACTTTCTGCCTTATGCTGTCCAATTCGGACTTTGCCCCATCCAAAGCTTCCTGTGAAATTTCAGGCTGAATCAAGATATGGCGAAGGTCCAATTCTTGACCTCTTATTTTTTCAATATAAATTATATGGAAACCGAACATGGTCTCAAAGGGATCAGACACCTCGCCTTGCCGTAAGCTGAAAGCTACGTCCTTAAAGGTCTTATCAAATCCAGACTTTTTTGTAATACCGTTATACAATCCTCCTCTTGGTTTGGAGCCGGGATCCTGGGAATACAGAATGGCCTTTACACTAAAACTAGCGTCGTTGTCCTCAACATCGGCCTTGATGGTATTGAGCTTGTCAATAACTTTCTGCTTTTCGGCTTCGGTAGGTTTTGGTTGCTTTACAATCTGGGAAATTTCAAGCTCGGCACCAAAAACAGGACGTTCATCCTCGGGAATTTTATTGAAGAACTGCCGCACTTCTTCTGGTGTAATCTCAATTTCCGAAATGATATCACGTTGCATTTTTTCGGACAGCATACGAAGTTTATTTATTTTACCGATTTCTTCCCGCAAGCTGGCCTCATCGTCCTTCCTGTAGAACTTTAGCAACTTGGCCATGGATCCTGTCCTTGATACCAATTCCTGAATTTGTGCCTCGGTAGTGGCCGCCACCTCATCATCGGATACCAAAAGGCTGTCCTGTACGGCCTGATGTGCATACAAGCGATCTTCCATAAGTTTTCCCAAAAGTCCACATCGTGTGATATCCTCGGTGGACGCACCTTGACTTTTTAGATCTATTAGTGTTTTGTCGATATCGGAATCCAAGATTACATAGTCGCCTACCACCGCCGCAATACCATCCAACTTTATTCTTTTGAAGTTCTCGGAGGTGTCTTTTTTAATTTCCGCCTCGGCTTGCATTGTGGACGCCATGGGCTCCCCTTGGGAATCCGATGCAACAGCATTACTACTTTGGGCCGATAAAACCCCTTGTATACTTATAAACGCCCCTAAAATAAGGGATTTAGTTATCTTGTACATAGACCTCGAATTCATTTTGTTTAATGGCTTCATCTATTAATTCCGTCTCCAATTTACGTATATAGTCCAATTTTCTTCTGCTGAGAAGTACTTGTTTAATGGTAGGCTCTATAAAGGACAAGGGTGCTATTTCATTAACTTGACGAACATCGTTTATCCTAGCCAAATATACCCCTATTGAATCCTCCAATTCAAAAAATTGTGATTTTTTTAAGTATCGGTCCTGATTATCAAAGGTCAAGGGGGGAATCTCCTCGATTACCCTGGAGGCCCTGATCCAAATGGAATCGTTGAAATTCAATTTACGGAACTGCACCCCTATGGAATCCAAATAGACCATATCCTCTTCCGTAAAGCTTTTTAGTCGCTTTATGACTTCTCCCTTATTCAAAAACTCGGTCGGGAGCTCAATAAAACGAAGCTGTACAAGCTTTTCCTTCAATTTGAAGTTTTCCTTTTCGCGCTCATAAAAACTCTTCAATTGGGACTGGCTTACCAAGGAATCACTTCCTTGACTTACCAACGCTTCCTTGTAGGCCCTTGTATATAAGTCTGTGCGGTAATCGGCCACTAAAGCATCGAACTCCGCTAATTTTTCTTCCTGTAGATTAATTTTTGCCTTATCCAACAAAAGTTGTTTGGAAGCCCAATTATTGATGTAATTGGTAACAAAGGAAGCACTGTCTTCATGGGAAATGCCCTTTCTTAACAAGGGCAAAATATCTTCCTTGTACAAATAGTGGTCCCCTACCCTTGCCAATGGTTCTTTTTCCTCTTTCTCCTTCAAAAAGGAACCGCAGGACACTATAAGGAGCACTACAAAAAAGCTAAGGAAACCTTTTGTCCTTGCATTGCTTAAAAAGATAAACATCCGGCAAAAATAAAAATTAATGTGTGCTTAACAAGTTATAAACCTTGGATTAACACATTTTTAGAGGCCACCCCTACATTATTTTATTACATTAGTAGGGCGAATACAATAACTACACCGACCATGAAATATACTACGGAAATCACTATTGATATCCCTATTGAAGCGTTTGTCCAGAAGTTGGACAATCCTGATAATATGAAACATTGGCAACGAGGCCTTGTCAGCTATAAACAGCTCTCCGATACACCTGGAGCAGAAGGGGCCCAAATGGAACTACATTATAAAATGGGCAAACGCGATATGGTACTCATTGAAACCATTCTTAGAAGCAACTTTCCCCATGAATTTCATGCCACCTATGATACTAAGGGAGTACATAACATTCAGAAGAATTATTTTAAGGACATAGACGGACATAGTACCCAATGGATATCCGAGGCGGAATTTCAGTTTTCCAGTTTCATGATGAAAGTAATGGGATTCTTTATGCCCGGGGCTTTTAAGAAACAATCCCAAAAATATGCCGAAGATTTTAAGGCCTTTGCGGAAAAAGGCATCTCTGTTGCCGATACATAAACCTTTAGAACCAAAGTGAAGAAAAGAATACGACTTATTTGGGACTTTAGGGGCCCAGCCGCAGATAAAACGGCACAACATCACGAAATACATTTGAAACAGTATAGTGCCACCATTGATTTAAACAAGGGGCTTGCAGGCTCCAAGCGACTAAATGATGTTCACAGTATTGCTTATTTAATCGTTGATGAATCTGAAATGATCAAGGTAAGGGATGCTTTGAAGCCACATCGTGGAGAGATTTACGAGGAGAGCTCGCCAGGGATCTCAAAAGAAGGGAAATAGCCTGATCTTGAAAAACATATAACCATTTTTAGCCCAATGCAAAAAAAACAACCGACCAAAACTTAAACTAGAATGAGATTATTCTTTTTTTCCCTAGTTATATGTAGTGTTTTAATGGCTTGTTCACATGCCCAGGTTTTGGAGAATCCCCTGCAAAAAGTGCTTTCCTCGGAGAATCCGAATATTAAACGAGTTATGGATAGCGTAGACCAATTTGAAGTACAGATCCGCTATACCCAAATAGATCGCAAAAAAGATAGCATCATTTTTACAGATCACGATTTTAAAGTGGAGAAGCACAATTATTTCTATCCCGCAAGCACAGTAAAATTTCCCATTGCCGTATTGGCCCTGGAAAAACTGAACGAAATAGATACATTGGACAGGAATACCCGTTTTTATGTGGAAGGCGATTCCATCGAGACTACCTTCGCCAAGGCTATTTCCGAGATTTTTGCGGTTAGCGACAATCACGCCAATAATCGCTTGGTAGAATTTTTAGGTCAAGATGCGATCAATAACCGATTGAGGGATAAAGGCGTGGACCCAGTACGGATTTCCCACCGTTTGGGCTATCATTCCGATGATGTAACTACAAAACCTCTGATCATTTACCTTAATGACAGCACAACAGCCACATTGGAGGGGAGTACAAATACGGCTGCAAGGCCCTTGCAACTGAACAAAGTGAGGAAAGGAACAGGGTTCTATGAAGAAGACTCATTAATGAAAGAACCTTTTGACTTTGGTCTGAAAAATTATTATCCCATAGATGCCCAACATGGGGTATTGAAAAGGGTCGTTTTCCCGGAGAAGTTTTCCGATAAGGAAAAGTTCCAACTTACCGAACCACAACGGGAATATCTATTAACGGCCATGCATACCTTGCCCAAAGCCGTGGGTTACGACCCAGTGGAGTATTATGATGGATACTGTAAATTCTTTTTGTACGGCGATACCAAGGAAAACATCCCGGGGAACATAAAAATCTACAATAAGGTCGGTTTTGCTTATGGCACACTCACAGACTGCGCTTATATTACGGATACGGAAAATAATGTGGAGTTTATGCTTTCGGCCACCATCCTTGTAAATAAGGACGGTATCTTTAATGATAATAAGTACGAATATGATGAAATTGGTATTCCCTTTTTAGCGGAGTTGGGAAGACAGTTATATGATTACGAACTAAAACGTATTAAATAATAAACCCTATGGAAAAGCTAAGTTTTGATTCTTTCACCAAGAAAATATATATAAATACTACAAAGGAAAAACTCTATTGGTGCTGGGCAACTCCTGAAGGTATCTGTTCCTGGTTCCTGAGAAAGGCCGAGTACTTCTCACCGGAAGGTGAGCAACGTAGTAAAAAGGACTCTATGCAAACCGGCGATAGCTATATTTGGGAATGGCACAATTGGGATGACCAGGAAAAGGGACAAGTTATACGGACCAATGGTACGGATTTCCTAGAGATTTCTTTTACGGACAGCAAAGTCTCCGTACATATAGAAAGTCAGGGAAACGCATGTCTGCTAACCTTAAAACAGTATGATATTCCAACGGATGAGCAGAGCAGTTTGAACATCCATTATGGTTGCAGCAATGGCTGGACCTTTTGGCTGGCCAACTTAAAGGCTTATCTGGAGCATGGCATTCTGCTCAATGAAACAGAAAGGGATCTTCGGAATATTCCTTTGGTCGGGTTTGAATTTGTGAATCTTTAGTAACAATACTTGTACCCAGAAGCCTACAGCCCTGGACTCTTTACAAAAAGTAATATTGAAATCTTTTTTTTCCTTTAAAAGCTGAAGTAGCGAAACTACCAAAAGAGACCAAGAGCGGGAAACTCTTTACAAAAATCTTATGGTCAAGAAATAAGGTGGGAAAAAATTAGAATTTAATGGTACTCCGGAAATAGTGCCGTTGAAGTGATTAATATGAACCATAACGTCCTCAGCGGTTCTATACTCTCGAATACAGCGTCATGTTTTGTTTTTTAGCAGCTTCAATCCTCACTTATTGTATATATTCCAATGGGGACTACTACGGCCGGACATTTTGAAAATTTATTTTCAATCGCCAATCCGGGTGAATTTTTGTTCTGTGGCGAAGTTCTGGAAGAGATGAAACAAGCCGCACTTGGAATGGAGTTTTCCTTTGTTCCGTTCTTTTATGGAACAATTTAATTGGCCATACCCACCTTCCTTCTAAGTTCCAAAAAGTGCCTATTTTAGGAGACCTCCTTTTTGATTACACTAATTAGTATGATTGTTTACTTTTATGGTACATGCAGATTGTATAAGATTCTATATCCTTATTGGCGACAATTCCTTAAAATGAAAAAATGTGTTTATATCTTAATTTTTTTATTGTCAATTTCCTGTCAAAGGGACAAAGGAAACATCAATTTAGAGCACTATCTTCAACAGCTCCATGAAAGAGACCTGTTCAATGGGGCAATTATTGTGACCGAAAATGATAGTGTACTATTTTCTAGAGGATTTGGTTATGCGGATTTGAGGCTTCAAACACCCTTTGACACAGATACTCCGATGGATACTGGTTCAATTACCAAAACCTTCACTGCGTTTGCAATGATAATGTTGGTAGATTCAAATAAAATTGATTTAAACACTCCTGTACAGGATTTCATTCAAGATTTTCCATACGAATCAATAACTATTCGTCATTTGTTGGAACAAACTTCGGGTATTGTTTCGGATGGTTATGTTTTTGATAATGTACAGAAAGGAGTTCTCTTAAGCAATAGCGTATTTCTTGAATTTCTGATTAATGATGAACCTAAATTAGAATTCCAGCCAGGTAGTCAATTTATGTACAACGCATTCAATCATATTCTTCTTGCCATCATAATTGAGAATATAAGCAAAGTTTCCTATGAAGACTTTATAAGGAAAGAAATTGCAGAACCGCTTGGCATGGATGATTGGTTTCTTAGACCGACAAGGTTAAAGGGCTTTCCAAACAATCGAGCCATGGGCTATTCCATCGAAAAAGGCACAGCACAAGTAAATGATTCTGACGATTTTGAGGCATTCTATGGAGATTGCAATTTGTTTTTTTCTGCAGAAGACTTATCCAAATGGAGCAGGTCTTTTATTTCAGGCTCTATTTATCCCAAAGGAAAACTAGCAAAGGAATTAAATATGAAAAATTCCTCAAGTGACTTCAATATTCTTCATTGGTACAAAAGGACCGATCAAAACAAGTATCATTTCACAGGAGATTGGAAAGGATTTTATACCATGGTCTATTTTGACATGGATAAAAAAAGGTCAATAGTCCATTTATCGAATGTAAAATTATCATACTGGCTTAGACCAGCACTGGTAAGAAATATTAATCATTACTTGGATATTGGCGGAATACATGATTGGGAACATCCCGGACAGTTAGAATTCACAGATGAAGAAATAATTGGTAGCTACCGGTTGAATAAAGATCAGGTTGCCCGTATCGGCAATCATAGTGGCATGCTTAAAATTCATAAAAACAATACATCTGTTGAGCTTTTTAAATTGGACTCTGGCTTTTACTATGCACCGGGAGTTGACCTATGGGTTTGGTTTTCAAAAAATGGTAAAGCTAATTTAAGGATACACTGCGCTTCAATTTATGATTTAGAATCTGGATTCAAAAACAGCGACTAATAACAGCTATAAAGTATGATTCACTTTATGGTCATTTCTTGCTTTTAAGCTTATATTAAAAATAATGCAACGATCACAAATCATAGCCGATACCTATCGTCATTTCCTAGTTCCGTAAATCAACATTTTTAAGACTAAAAAAATATACTTTCAAATCATACCCCAAATAGGGAAATAAACGTATTTGTCATCCAAACCATTTAATGGAGTCTTAGATTCAAAGGCACTTCCAATCTGACCGGTAACTTAAAACTTAATGGGTCATCACTGGTCAAATAACCGATTAGTACAGGAGCCAAGATGTCAAAACCTTCCCTGAACAAGTCGTGCGAACCGTATTTGACCTCCAAAATCCTCCCGTTTTCAAAGTGTTCCAAAATTTCCTTTGCATTGGTCAAAGGGGTTCTCGCATCGTGATCTCCATTCACTATCAACAAGGGTGCCGGTGACTTAAAGTTAGCCGTCAAGGTCAAATTAACATTCCTAAACGGTAATAGATCACAGGCCTCAAAGTTGATATTGTTGAGCGCATCTTCTAAAATAGCCGTTTTACTTTGTTCCATTACCATTTTCCGTCGCTCCATGGAGGCACCCGAGGCACAATCCGTTAGTACTGCCATTAGGTTACGGGACTGTCCCAAGCGAATCCGAATCGCATAGGCCGCTAACCAAGAAAAGTCCCCTTTTTGCATTTGCAAATAATGATATGGAAGCTCTCGATATCCCATTCTTCCAAGTTCCAAGGCCGTGACCAATTGTAAATCGTAAGCTCCTAAAACGATTGGCACCTCTTTATTGGTGACAGGGTGTAACGTATTTATCTGGACAGGTTCCTTCTCCAATTTTCGAATTATTGTTTTTACTAATTCAATAAAAGATGGAAGTGTTTCGGAATGGCTGGCATCCTCCGAAATCAATTCCGACAGCTGTTTCAACATACGGTCCGCATCCAATGGAAGTTTCATCGTGTGACCCAGTCCTTCGGCACTATCCAATAAAACCCGCTCTACTCTATCAGGATAGCGTTGCAGATAGGCCAATGCATGGTGGCTTCCAAAACTACCCCCAAATAGCATAATCTTTTCATACCCCAATAAATTCCGAACGGCGTCAATATCATCGGCCATTTCCAAAACGTTATAACCGGATAATTCCCGCCCTTTATCCTGCCAATACAGAGCGCAATTTTTCATAAAGGCCTTATAAACCCGGGAGAAACCCTCTTTGGTAAGGTCAACGTCCAGGGGTAGCTCAAAAAACCCAGGGCAACTTAAATTAGGCTCGGACCGGCCATTTCCCCGCTGCTCCACTACAATCACATCGCTACGTTTCGAGAAGGAATGTAAAATCGGCATTAAATCCTCCAAGTGTTGCAAAATAGAGGGATTATCGCCAGGCCCGCCTTCAAAAACAAAAATGGGTGGAAACGGATCGGGATGCTCCGTTCTTATCCTAAAAAAAGGTAATCTTATTCTTTTGGATACCGAACTATCTCTATTTTCCGGCACATTGATAAATCCGGATTCACCGGTGTAAATTATTCCATCCGTGCCGGTTATGGCAACCGTCCCAATTTCCTCATTATCTTGGGTTTTTTGACCCTTGCATGCTAAATTCAATAATGCTAGGACGAGAAATATATTCCTTTTCATACTAAAATTATTCAGGGTCATTTTAAAAGCCCTAAAAGACCTTTAACCATATCTTTTTCGAAAGGAGAAGCACTTTCTTTTTTGGCGATGCGAAGATTACCTTCTTCCATTTTAGCATGCAACCCGGCCATGGAGAGATAATCCGCTATGGGCAAAGGTTCTGTCCCGGCTATATGGGTTTTGAAAAAGTTAGTTTGGTCTTTTGAACTCAACTCGCTTAAACTATGCTGTATATCTTCAATAGTATATCGCTCATTCGTTCCACCATACTTTTGAAAAAAAGCTTTCATCAAATGATCCAAGCTCTTGGCATTGGCCGTAGCCTTACGAATAATTATGTCTTGCGCTATGGCAACGAACAATCCTCCACCATAAATCAATCCCCAATGAGCATGTTTTTCCTCCCCTTGTATCATTGATATTTTACCAACCCCCTCATCTTGGCTATACCGCTGATAAAAAAGATTGTTGAGCACTTGAAAATAGGCCTCGTCGTTCAAAAAACCGATATGGCGTAAAGCTTTTAAGGTGTAAAAATTAGTAAAGCCTTCTTTAAACCATTCGGTGTCCTCCCCTTCAGGTAGAAAGGACTTCCCATTCCACAAGTGAAAAAACTCATGGGCAAAAATAAATTTGGAAATCATTTTGGACATCTGATCTCCTCCCTTTTCAACCAAAATACTTATGTTATTGCCTATTACCTCTCCGTCTGTAGTCCCTGCACTGTTGATAATAACCACCGCCTTGTCCAAAACATTGTTGGGCGACGGATTGGGCACCCCACCCATTAGGTCGATATAATAATCCAATATCCCCGTTGCCATATCTTCATAAGTCTGCTTTTCGGTCAATACCTCTTCTCCCCCTAATGCAAAAACCAATTCAAACCCTTCTTTTCTAAATGAAAGCTCATCATGGGTACCAGCAAATAACATGGCTTGCATCAAGGCTGAATGGTTTTGAGCCTTGAAGGAGTGCTTATCAGGATTCAGCTTTTGCCATGGCGTGGTTATCTTCCATGATTCGGGTATACTAAAGTCAATACGGATATCCTCCCAGTCCTCCCCGTGAAAAATTAAAAGGGCCCTTGCGGTGTAAAATACGCCCCACTCGGTGGCATAAGCCACTCCGTCCAGTCCTCCACTCCATTCGTGGTTTTCGTGGTCAAGATGCACCTTATAGCTTACGGTTATTCTTTCTTTAATCGACGATGGCAATCTCCACATGGCGTCGTCCATCGGTGTTAAGGAAATCGACTTTCCTCTGGAATCCACAGCTTTGATGTCTTGAACAAAAGTGGCCCACCTTTTAGGAAGTTGACTGGCACCGTTAATCATGTAGAGCACGCTGTCTTTAGGGATAAAGGACATCCTGACTTTGGCTATCCTAACGTTTTTTGAATCAATAGTAATATCGTAAGCGATCTTGTCTTCTCCTAAATTTAGTTGGGGTTGCTTTGCTTGTGTTCCATAGCAAATACATAGGACTAATGCGGTAAATTGTAGTAACGGTTTCATGATGTCATTTTTAGACAGACTGGATTTTTAGTCAGTAACCAGCCTAAAGATTATTGATTGATGAAATAAATGCTATGACAATACTATTAAAATCAAGATGGCTTCTTGAATTTTCATTGTTCGCATTTACAAATCAGAACAGGAAAAGAAGATTTCAAATAATATCCTTTAGAAAATCTGTAGGGGTAGAGCCCTTCTCTTTCTTAAAGGCGGCATAAAACACAGATGCCGACTTAAAGCCCGCCTGCCTGGCCAAGCCCATAATGGTATATGACTTATGCTGTTGATTTTCAAGTGCCTGAACTACTTCTTGGACTCGAAAGCTGTTGATGAAGGTATTGAAATTCTGATGGTATTCTTGGTTGATTTTGAAACTCAATTCGTGATAAGGCATCTGTACCAGCTCGGATAAAGCTCTAATATCCAGCTCTGGGTCCTTGTAGTACTTCTGCTCCCGAATGGTGGCTACCAAAACATCAGTTCCACCATTCGGCATTTGGGTCTTATTTAATTTTCTTCCTCTATAATTTGATTTAGGAATGACTTCCACACCTAATTTTTGATAGAAAAGATACAGGGTCATAACGGAAAATAAAAGTGTAATATTAAGATAGAACAAATTAGGCAGTGGTTGCACGTAAAAACGGTATAGGAAAAACAATAAATTAAGAAACCAAATGGAAGCGATGCCGTAAACCAACAATTTTGATGTCCATGGAAAGTTGATATCTTCCTTTCTAAACTTGAGGAAAATTACAATCAGATAGACCAAAAAATGAAAATTCCATAAAAAAATCATCCATTTGCTCTCCGTTAATGATCGCCCCCATTGACCAAAACTACTATGAGGAAGTACTATTGAAATAATAGTAATGGCCAAATAGCAGTAAAAATGAATGAGGTGTACAGACCATAGATTCGTGAAGTGAGCCTCTTTGCCAAGACCACGTACATATAAAAACAATAGAGGCGCTATCCCGAATATAAGAGCATTTGTAATGGGCTCAAACCCATTTAAGGAATCACTATAGCCCATAAAGTTAAATATGGTATTCAAGATTACCGATCCGAGAATAAAGAACAACAAGGAAAGAATAGGATTTGCAAGCGTTCTACCTTCTTTCTTTTTGAGGTACGAGAATGATAATAAAAAGCAATTCCCTACCCCTACGGCATTCATCAGCAAAGAGACTTCTTTTATTACGACTAAATCCACATCAAAACTTCTTTTCTATTTGGACGACAAAAAGATATAAGTGTTACAGTAGAAATACGGCAATTCCCTCTGGAATCAAGAACTTTAAAAGTGCTACAAACAAATTATTCTTACAATTAGCTGTGGGTTCTCTGGGAAATTTAAAATGGGTCAGGTCACTTGTTCCAATTAGGTGAGAATTATAAGTACTTTACCCTTTGCCGAAGTTATCATTTTTTAAAGTTTGGCAATGCAAACAAAGCAAGATTAGGGATTCATAGGTTTGGCCAAAGTTTCTATTATGACGTATATTGCCTGATAAACAGCGATTCCCTACTATTGAAAAAAGCAAAAAAATACCAACGGATTCAGGAATACATAAAGAGGAGGATACAAACCGGTAAATACCCCATAGGAAGTTATCTGCCTTCTGAGCACGATTTTTGCCACAAGTTCGGCACAACAAGGACCACGGTAAGAAAAGCTCTTGACGAACTGATGAAGGAAGGTTTTATCGAAAAGGAACATGGTAAGGGCAGCAAAGTTCTGGAACGGCGTAAATCCCTGGGGCTATTGACGATAAAGGGGTTTTCCGGCGCGATTGATTATGAAGTGAAAACGATACTGACCAAGGAACCAAAAATTACGAATTGGGACCCGACCATAGCATTTTCCCTAACACAGGAGGAGCAAAAATCCAAATGTGTATATTTTCAACGGGTTCGGCATATTAACAACAGACCGGTGGTATTGGAGAATAACTGGTATTCGCTTAATGCCTTGGAGATTATTAAACCGAATGATTTCGTAGAGGGTTCTTTTTTTAAAACCCTGAGTCAGGAATATCTAATTGAAGTAATGGGTGCCGAACAAGAATTAAGATCAATAACTGCCACGAAAGAAATAGCACAAAATTTGGGGATTTCCGAAGGGAATCCCATTTTGCATATTTCGGTTCGGTTTAGGACCAGTAAAGCGGGCCTTAACCTATATGGTGATCTATATTGTAACACCAAAGAATACCCAATACGCAATAGTTATTTCCTATAATTTGTTCAAGAGGGTCTAAAGAATGCGTATAACATCTTTGGGTTTTCAAAAAATACTTGCTGATAATACTCCTCCAATCCTTTTGATTTTAGAAAATCAGGTATGGTTTCAATAAGATAGTTCAACCCAGGTTGGCCACCATAACTCTTCCAGTAGGCATTCTTGGCCATATCCATACCCATGGTAACCTGTTCGGGATATTCCGGGAGCAGTTTTTCCAAAAGATGTAGGGTATGGTTGGGCTGGTCTTTTTTCCAGCGGAAGGCACTATCGTATTCAACACGGACACCGACTTCCAGAACTGCCCTGTTATACTCAACATCCATTGCACGATCTACGTGTGACAAAACAACGTGTTGCAAATTTGCGCCCAATTTCTCAAAAAGTAAGGCTTGTTCCAATGCCTGCCTGCCAAAATTGGTATGTGTTAAAATCGGGGCTCCGGTCTCCAGGTGTGCATTGACAACGGCCCTAAAAATCAACTCCTGATGTTTTGTAAAGGATTCATCTCCTGTGGCCAATTTAATGAGCCCCGCCTTATGGGGCGTTCTTTTGACCAAAGGACCGGAATAGTCAAACTGATCGATGCCCTCTTCAATATCCGCTATAAAAAGTCGGGTCAAGTCATCTTCCGTACTATAATAGCGCCAATGGCTTTCCGGGTAGTAGATTTCCAAGTGAAGACCTGTGGGTACAATAATGTTTACCCCGCTATTTTCACTAACCTGCACCGACTTTAAAACGTTTCTACCACTATTCGCCGGCATAGTATCCACCACGGTTCTCCCCCCGGCATTGTAAAAACTGGTAAGCTCGGTAGAAATTTTACGAACATCGTTCAGCAAAAACTCCGGGTGCTTGGCGGTAACATAGCAATCATCTATAACAATATGCTCATGGGCATAGGTAAGCCCCATTTCTGTGACGGGCCTATCACCGAGAACCGTTCTAAAAAAATCTTGTTTCATTGTTTTTAATTATTCGCCCATCCATTTCGGGAGATATCCGCAATCTTACTTGGCGTGTCCAAAATAGCTCCTAGTTCAATTAGGGAATCCTGTAATTTTGAAATGTCAATATGCTTGGATTCCTGGTCGGTGTTCAATGATTGTACCGCAGCAATACCGGCAGCCTGTCCCATACTCATGGTCTGGGCCATGGACCTACAGGAAGCGTGGGCGTCATGAGTCGCGGAAAAACATCGACCTACAACCCAAGAATTCATACTTTCTTTTGGAATAATGGTTCCGTATGGAACACCATAAGTTCCTCCATTGGGAACATATTGCCAAAAGGTCTCCGATCTGTCGTCATCGGACTTTCTATGGTCCTCAATAGGCGCGCCACAAAGAAAAATCTGATCGTCAAACGTTCTAGCGGACATACAATCTGCTTTGGTCAATCGGTATTCACCAAAAACGCGACGGGTTTCCCGAACACCAATTTGATGGGACAGTCCAATTATTTTGGCATTCTCATAACCGGGAACCTCGGCCCTAAAGAAATCCTCAAAAATAAAGGCTTGCTTGCGACCCTCAATTTCAGCCTTGGTAATGCCCTCCACATCCAAAGGATCCAAGTCAACTACTTTTACGGCAACTGTGGATATACATTTGGGCTGGCACATTTCATGAGCGGACCCTTCTTTTCGTGGCAGGGGATGTGAGCCTTTTTCATAAACAACCGCCATTTTTTCCTTGAGCATTTTCTTACCTCCCGCCGCTTCATAAACCTGATGCTCCACATTGGACATCCGAAAGGTAGTTGTCATACTCTGTGCGGGTTCTTTTTCCCCGGCAAGTTCATAGGGAATATCTGCCCAATGGCAATAATCTGCATCGCCGGAAGCATCAATAATGCGCTTTGCACTTATGGAAAAAAAACCCATTCCCTTATGGAAGAAGATGCAGGTAGAAGTTTCTCCCACACTTTCCACACCCACCAAGGTGGAGTGGTAAAAGACTTCTACACCACTTTCCATGAATAAATTATCCCAAACCTGTTTTAGTTTTTCAGGATTGTAATTAACACCCGTTCCCGCCCCATACGTATTGGGCCTTAAAAATATATCTCCTGATCTGTTAAGGGTATCCACTATTTTGTCCGGTATACCTCCAACAATTTTTTTTGGGTTGTCAGATGGAGTAAAAAAACCGTAGAACGTATCCAGCATTTGTGTGGAAGTACCCCCAGGAAACCCATAACGTTCCACAAGGGTTACTTTGAATTTTCCTGAAGAAGCGGCAATTGCGGCGGTAGACCCGGCACTTCCGCTGCCAATAATGAGAATATCCGTTTTATAGTTTTTAGTGATTTTTGAAGTAAAGTGCATACAACTATTTTTGTGACCCTACATTTTCATACAATTTTGCCATTAAATGGGCATGTTCGTCATAGGCCGATTCAAATAACTCCTTTGCCCGTTCCTCCCCAACGATTTTACCACTGCTCAAGACCTTGGGTGACTTACCACTTTTATGAAGTATATTGGCCAATTCTGCCTTGATTGAATTTATGATCAAAACGCCACCTAAGGTGGAGCCAGGCGACACAGGGGAATCGAGTCCATCCAGATAAATCATGGCATCACCTAACGGCGCTCCGGTATCCAGAACGTAATCGGCAAAATCGGTCAACTTTTTGCCATCGGCTCTTTTAGAAGTGCTGCCTTCCAAGTGTTGACTGCTCACCAGGGCCACCACCTTAATGTTTCGTTGTTGGAATTCCTCGGCCATTTCAATAGGAACCACATTGCAACCGCTAGAGGAGATGATAAGTGCCGTATCCAATGGGCTGGTATCAAAGTTTCTAAGGATACGGGCCGCGAGCCCCGATACATTTTCAAGGAACATCGCCTGCCGCTGTCCATTGGCACCTACCACTAAGTTATGAAAGGACAGAGACAATTCCACTATCGGATTAAAACCAGGAAAAGACCCATAACGCGGCCACATTTCCTCCACCATTATTCGGCTATGTCCCGATCCGAACAAGTGTACCATCCTACCATTTAAAATAGACTTGGCGAACAGTTGTGCCACTTCTTGAATTATGGACTCCTGTCTTTCTACAGTGGAAATGATGTCCCTTCCTTTTTCCAAATACTGTTTTGTAATGCTCATTTATCTCTTGATTGGCTATTGTTGTTCCTGGCAAAAAAGGCCGCTCCAATGGCGCCGGCAAAACTACCGTGCCTTGCTGCCTCTAGTTTTACTTTATATCCTTTTGGCCTCCATTCATAGCGGGTCATGAAATCTTGTAAGGGTTCCATCAAAGAAGCTTTGGCGCCTGCCGTTATGCCACCTCCCAAAACAATCAGTTCCGGAGAAAGTATATTGGTGAGGGAGGCCAATGCAACCGCCAGTTTTTGAACGGACTCCAACCACCATTTTTCTGCTTTTTCTTCTCCCTTTTTATAGGCATCTACCAGTTCGTGGACACTTTGATATCGACCTTCGGTCCTTTCAGAAACCGAGTAGTTGCCCATGGCATGTTCCAAACTGCCCGGCATATTGGTCATGGTAGGTGCGCCATCATAGGCAACGGTCATATGGCCTACATGACCTGCCCGCTGCAAATCTCCCTGATACAAATCTCCATTAACAATGATGCCCCCACCAACACCGGTACCCAAAGTAAGCATAAGCATATGTTGTATTTCCTGCTTCTTGTAAAAGGACTCGTATTCCGCTAAGCAGGCTGAATGCCCATCGTTTATGACTTTAATGCCTTGCTGTAATTCTTCGGACCAATTAAAATTTTCTATACCCTGAAGGCGCTCGGGCATGTGGAGAATCATCTGGTTTTTTTTATCGACCAGACCGGGAGCCGAGATGGCGCATTGCAGTGATCGATTATTTTTTTTAGCATATTGATTGGTCTTTTCTGTGATTTTGGAAACTATTTTTTTCTTCCAAAATTCCGCATCTATAGCACCATCTTCAGTCAAAACCTCATCTTGCTCCAGGATTTCACCTTCCCCATTAAGGATGACGGTCTTAATTTTTGTCCCTCCAATATCGATGCCCAAATAATGCTTCGTCATTTTTTCAAAGACTTATATATATTGTCCCTCACTAAGAGTCCAACCTCCATCCACGGATAAGACCTGTCCGGTTATAAATTTGGAATCTGGATGTAGGAACATCAGCACGGCATTGTCGATATCCTCAGATTCCCCGGCGCGTCCTCCATCCAAGGGTTGTTTCGTTTTCAAAAATTGTAATATCTCCCTATCCTCTGCCGCTCGTTTTGCCATGGGTGTAATGAAAAGGCTTGGCGCAATGACATTAACTCGAATATTATGCTGTGCATAGTAAGCCGCAATGGATTTTGAAAAACCTATGATAGCGGACTTCGCCGCAGCATAGGCATGGGTGACAAAATACTTGGGAGATGGGGAGAAACCCAATACGGATCCCATGTTCAAAATGATACCTTCCTTTTCATGTTCAAGAAAATACCGAATCATTGCCTGGTTGGAAAGCATCAAGGAAGTTAGGTTCAATTCCAAGGTCTTGTTCCAACCATCCAAGGTCATTTGGTCCAAAGGGCCATCGCCCCATTTGCGACCGCTTCCGCCTGCTACATGGAATAGCCCGGTAATACCTCCAAAAGCGTTATTGGCCATTTGAATCGCAGTTTTTATGGTTTCAGGAACGGTGGCATCACCACTTATTGAAAGACCGCCTTGTCCTAAGACTTTCTCCGCCTTTTTACAATTATCCGGATTTCTTCCCACCACGAGAACGTTAGCTCCATTGGCTTTCAAAGCCTTGGCCGCTGTGAGACCCATTCCGGTAGTGCCGCCCATTATGATATACGAGGTGCTCTTAAAGTCCATAACTTCCAGATTGTCGAAGATCTATTAACCTAATTTGTTTACGTATGCTCTTTGGTGTCCCAACCTCTAAAGATTGCATTCCCATTGAGGTTTAATCCTTTATATGCCTAGGACAGGGTAACTTTTTTGGAAACCTTTCCTGTTTTTTTATGTTTTAATATCACCGCGACATCCCCATTAGGTAAAATTTCGTCCTTGATCAGATAATGGTCGTCATCGTAGGATTCCCAGTCTTTTTGACGGTCTTCGGGTTCGTCTCCCCGCCAATCCTCCAGGATTACGGGTTCCCAGGTCTTGCTATCCGCCGACTTAAAGGCGGCATCCAGAATCGCGTTGACCACGTAGCCATCATAAAAGGTTTCCAAGGGATCCCGATTTTCTTCAATGGCGGTAAACATGTCCGTAAACATATGTGGGTATCCCAATTCATGGGCCTCATCTCCGACCGGAAACAGCCAGCCCGAATTTGATTCTGCTTTTTCGGCCACATAACCGTCATCTCCTTTTCCCGTAGTGAACATTTCAAAACCCGTACGCAAAAAACTATTGACCCATATAGTACCTTCGGTTCCCATAACCTCGTCCCGTAAGTCCATTCCGCCTCTAAATGTCCAACTCACCTCGAACTGCCCAATGGCTCCGTTTGCATATTTCACCAGTCCAATAGCATGGTCCTCCGCGTCTATGGGATGTACTTGGGTATCTGCCCAACACATAACCTCGACGGGCTTTATGTTCTTCCCAATAAAATTCCGGCTTATTTCCACACAATGGCAACCGAGGTCTATGATTGCTCCACCCCCGGATTTTTCCTTATCCCAAAACCAGTCACTATGAGGCCCCGGGTGGGCTTCACGGGATTTTGTCCAAAGCACGCGACCGATATCTCCACGTTTTACGCTTTCCATTGATTTCAAGAACTTGGGGGTATAGCAAAGATCTTCGAGATACCCTCCAAAAATTCCCGCCTCTTCCACCGCATCGAGCATACGTTTGGCTTCTTGGGCATTTCGCCCGAGCGGCTTTGTACAAATAACATGTTTTTTGGCCTTGGCGCAGGCCAGTACGGCAGCCTCGTGCAAATGGTTGGGCAAGGAAATCAACACTACATCTACATCAGGGTGCGAAATGGCCTCTTCCATAGAGGTGCTATAAAAGGGTAGTCCATAGTCCTTGGCAAAACGTTCGGCATTGGCCTGGTTTCTTGAGTAGACCATGATTACATGATCCTTGCGTCTTTGTGCGTGTAAGGATTCCGCATAAAATCGAGCTATAAAGCCCGAACCTAGCATGGCAATTTTCATAGTATAGTTAATGTTTTAAGTTCAATATTTAATGGAATAGTTTTTAAAGCTACTATTACGACTTTATCTTATTCGGAAGCGACCGATATTGATATACTACCATCCAAAAGTCTTTTCCACAAATTCCCGGCTCACTTTCCAATCTTCCTTCAACTCATTTTTAGGAATAAAATCATTAGGAAATGCCAATTCTATGGCGGTCTTCCCCTCAAAATTTTGGGCCTTAAGCGCAGCGGCGATCGGTTTAAAATCCGTATCCCCTTGCCCAACATATTCAGACCAGGTACCATCCTTGTACTGGTCTCGTATATGAAGATATACAATTTGTGGGCCATAGGCATTGATAAAATCTACTGGGTCCACTCCCCCTCGAATCAACCAATTTAAATCAGGGCCCAACTTAAAATCGGGAATCCTGGTCAAAGTTCCTCTTAAATCGTGCATATCATTCTCCACTTCATACGTATGATTGTGCAAATTGGCCTCTATACCATTGTCCTCACAAACGAACCTAACTTTTTTTAAAAGAGCAGCTTGCGCATCGAGTTCCATTTCGGTTTTAAGCCCGTCCTTTTTGCCTCCCACGGATATCCCGAATGTTTTTCCACCTACCTGGGCCAATCGCGGGACCACAGTCTTTATATCCTCCATAATCGTCTTATGCTGTGCAACATCCCACATCTTAAAACCAACGCCATAGGAAGATCCCGAAACGGGTAATTCATATTTTTCTATGAGTCTGTTTAGGCGTTCCACGGAATCATCATGGCGCAATTGGCCTTCCATAATCTCCACGCCATGAATACCTGCATAGCTCAAATCGGAAAATACGGTATCCAAAACAGGTGTGCAATCCCAGTCCGGAGGAAATCTACTGGCATAAATCCAGAGATGGGCATTTATAGGAATCTCAATTTGGGTTTTATGGCCTTTAAATGACGATAGCAAATTACCCGGTACAAGTAGCATCCCTGTAGAACCCAGACTTGACTTTTGAACAAAACTTCGTCTATCGATCTTTTTTTCCATGTTTAGAAAGAGTGGATTTATCCGAATTACTATGGAACTGGTTAAAGATAGTCCATACAACTTGTACGTACAAGTTTTTGTAGTTTAATATTGATAAATTTGAAAAAGATCTAAATCGTTAAACCTAATCTTCCGTACTATGAAAATTGCCATCCTCTCAGATATTCACGATCATGTGAACAACCTTCAAAAGGTTTTGGAAATGTCCGAATTTCAGGCTACCGAAGCTATGCTGTGCTGCGGGGATCTATGTTCCCCCTTTATCCTTAAACTATTTGGACAAGGGTATTCACGACCTATCCATATTGCACTTGGCAACAACGATGGTGATGTGGCCGCCTTCATCAAGGTCTCAAAAGATTATCCGAATATAAACATACATGGGGATTACTTCAGGGGAGAATTGGCCGGTAAGTCCTTGGCTATGAACCATTATCCGGAAAAGGCAAGGATATTGGCAGAAAATGGCGGTTTCGATGTGGTCTGCTACGGACACAATCATAACCTATCATCCAATGAAACCATAAACAATACCCTATTTATAAATCCTGGGACACTTATGGGGTTCCATGGGGGTAGCTTGAAGACCATTCCGGCCACTTTTCTCATTCTGGACACAGAAACCTTAGAAACTGAAGTATTTGAACTTTAAGGGAAGCCATGCTTAAGATGGATTGCTTCTTTTTCTAAATTAATGGGAACTTCCTGCACATCTTGTGCCCAATCAAAAACGCTATCTTTGCGCATTCCAAATTATTACAAGTGCCAGACTTAAAACCCGTTCGGATTAACAAGTATCTAAGCGAAGTAGGCTATTGTTCTCGGCGTGAGGCCGACAAACTTATCGGCCAAGGGCGGGTGACCGTTAATGGGCAAATTCCGGAGATGGGTTCTAAAATTTCCGAAAACGATACGGTACATGTGGATGGGGAACTCATTTCCGAACCCAAGGAAAAACCGGTGTATTTGGCCTTTAACAAACCTGTGGGCATTGTTTGTACTACCGACACTCGGGTGGAGAAAGACAATATCATAGATTTTATCGGTTATCCCAAACGTATTTTTCCTATTGGCCGTTTGGACAAAATGAGCGAGGGTCTAATATTTCTTACCAATGATGGGGACATTGTTAACAAGATCCTTAGGGCTCGAAACCGTCATGAAAAGGAATATCTGGTCACTGTTAACAAGCCCATTGACTACGATTTTGTACACAAAATGGCCAATGGAATACCTATACTGGACACGGTGACCCGTAAATGCAGGGTAGAACAAACAGGGCGCCAGGAATTTAAGATTATCCTGACTCAAGGCTTAAACAGACAGATACGTCGTATGTGCGAATATTTGGGATACCGGGTAAAAACCTTGAAACGTGTCCGTATAATGAACGTCAATTTGGATATTCCCGTAGGGAAATGGCGGTATCTTAGCCAAAATGAACTTAATGAAATCTCCCGATTGGTCAGGGCTTCTTCCAAGACTCATGATGAACGGAACAAAAGATAAAAAGCAGGAATAATCTAAACGACCTTTCGGTCAACATGAAAAGGAAATTGAAAATTGCACTTATTGTAATAACAACAATTATACTTCTACTTCCAATTTTTGGTTATGTGTATTTGTTTCTATTGCCCGTATCCGCTTCTAGCTTAATCGTTTCCTCACAAATAAGTGAAGGGAATACTATGGTAAAATCGGGAATGGCAACCGACAACAAGCTGATCCTCAAAGATGGCAGAACATTAGGGTATGCCGAATATGGAGACCCGTTAGGATTTCCAATATTTTACTTTCATGGGGGACAGGAAAGCAGGCTATCCTCTGCCTTTATGCATAGCACGGCCCAAAATATGGGAATACGGATCATTGCCCCGGATAGGCCGGGTATTGGATTATCTTCCTTCAAGAAAAATAGGACCTTCTTGGATTGGCCCAGGGACGTAACCGAACTTGCCGATCATCTGCAATTGAAAAAATTTTCAGTTTTTGGTCTATCCGGCGGGTCGCCCCATGTGTTGGCATGTGCCCATGAGATCCCAAATAGGATACACAAAAGTGCCATAGTTTGTGGAGCTGCGCCTTATAATTACAAAGGTAGTTTAAAGGATATGTGGCCTCCCGTAAAATTCATCCATTGGTTGGCTTCCCGGAAAAATGACAACGGATTGCGAAAAGTAATCCTGAACGACATTAAGACCTTATTGAAAAAACCGGAGAGCCGTCTAAAACAGTTTCAGAATTATCTGCCGCTGCCGGATAGGGAAATTATGACCCAAAGACCGGAATATGGATGGGAATTTATCGATGGTAGTGTTGAGGCCTATAAGAATGGTATTGATGGAGTAGTACAGGAATGGAAGCTATATGTAAACGATTGGGGCTTCCGAATTAAGGACATAAATGCTCCCATTCTCCTTTGGTATGGGACCGAGGATAAAATGTCCCCTTACCACAGGGGCATTCATTTGGATTCGGAGTTAATCAATTCCAAGCTCCAAGTGCTCGAAAACGAAGGTCATTTTTCACTCATTCGAAACCATTTGGGAAAAATACTGCATGAATTGGAGGGTACTTTGCCAATAGAATAAGTCAATAATACAGAGCTGCCATATTTTTTGATAACTTCAAAAATAGTATCATTTCGCCGAAGGTAGGTGACTACTTCTTAGTTAGATTTCGACTTAAAAATTGGATTTGAAGAATACTGGGGCCAATGTTCAAAATGTACAAATAAATTATGGTTTATTACCATCTTTTTAACAAAGTATTTCGTTAAAAATCACTACCTTAGAGTTAAATTTACTATTCTAGCGCCAAATATCATTCACGATGCAAAAATTTATACAATTACCCAACAAATCCCTAGTGGCTGCATTATTAGTAGTGTTTCTCATCGGGGTAACCGGAACGCATAAGGCGTCTGCTTTTTTCCAGGATGCCCAACAACAAGATACTTCCTTCAATCAATATAAGGGAGAAGTGATGGATGCGGCGAACAAAAAACCGTTGGTATTCGCCACCTTGACCATTGAGGGAACCAATATAAGTACCATTACCAACACGGAAGGCGAGTTTGCCTTAAAAGTGCCCAAGGACATAACGGAGGGTAACGTCGTTGTTTCTTTCTTGGGATATAAGGATAAGATGGTGCCCTTGGCCCAGTTTGGCAACAATAACAATAAAATACAAATGGAGGTATCCGTTATGGAACTTTCCGAGGTTAATATTGAAATTCCCAAGGATGCCGGCGAATTGGTTAGACAGACCTTAAAAAGAAAGGGCGATAATTACTTCGTTGACCCTACTTTGATGACAGCTTTTTATAGGGAAACCATAAAAAAAAGAAGGAAAAACGTTTCCCTGTCGGAAGCAGTTGTAAATATCTATAAAACACCATATACTTCACCACGTAAGGATGCCGTGCAATTGTACAAATCCAGAAAAAGTACGGATTATAGCAAATTGGACACGGTGGCCTTAAAGCTGCAGGGAGGACCTTTCAATACTTTGTTCGTGGATGTTATGAAATATCCGGAGTATATCTTTACCGAAGAGTCGATAGGTAAGTACGTATTCAGCTTTGATCGTTCCACCAGGGTCAATGAGAAGCTTATTTACGTAGTTAATTTTGAACAGCACAATAGTATTCCAGAACCACTTTATAAGGGGAAACTATATATAGATGTTGAGAACAAGATTCTTACCAGTGCCATATTTTCACTTAATATTACCGATAAGAATCTGGCCTCGAGAATGTTTGTGCGCAGAAAACCAAGGAATGCCAAAGTATGGCCTACAGAAGTAGCTTACAGGGTGGATTACAGAGAAAAAAATGGCAAATGGTACTATGGTTATAGTAATGTGCTCTTGGAATTCAAGGTCAATTGGGATAAAAGACTATTTAATTCAGTCTATAGTATGACTTGTGAAATGGCCGTAACCGACTGGGAGAAGAATTTGGCCAGTGAGTTTCCAAAATCGAAGGAAAGAATGAGATCCTCTATTATTTTGGCCGAAGCGGCCAATGGTTTTTCCGATCCTGATTTCTGGGGAGAATACAATATTATAGAACCCGAAAAATCCATTGAATCCGCTATTAAAAAAATACAGCGACAATTAAGAAGGGCTAAATCCAAGGGTGGAGCATCTGCTCCTTAAAACTATCGGGTAACGATACATATGAAAAGCCGTTGAAGAACATATTTTTTCAGCGGCTTTTGTTATTTTTCAAAGTTGACTCATAATCCAAGTGTTATATCCGCGCAAATAGCAGTGGTGTCTAAATCACATAAATCCAAGCCCACCTGCTTCAAAAGTATGTTTCTGCGTATTTGGTCTTGTTTAAATTTATTACTTTGACGTTGTTTTTATACAAACCCATGCAAAAAAGAAGACAATTTATTGGTTCGGCTCTTGGTATATCTGCTACAATGATATTCCCAAATAATGTGTTCGGCAATAGTAATTTTGTTTTCGAGGACGAACGCATTTTCCCCGCCCGATTACGTAAAGGTGATGTAGTGGGTTTAATCGCCCCTGGCTATGCCATAAATGAGGAAGTTCTGGAAGAGGCAAAGACTACGCTAATGGCAATGGGCCTTATTCCCTATCATACAGAACGTATCTTGTCAAAGCATGGCTATTTTAGCAATACCGATGCCGAAAGGGCCAAAGATGTAAATCACATGTTTGCCAATCCCGATGTAGGTGGTATTCTATGTGCCAGAGGAGGATATGGTTGTACCCGGATTATGCATATGTTGGACTATGAAAACATAAAAAAAAATCCTAAGGTCTTAATCGGTTTTAGCGATATTACGGCGCTTCTGAACGGTATCTTCAAAGAAACCGGACTTATTACCTTTCATGGCCCTGTAGGGAGTACACTCAACGACCCTTATAGTATTGAGCAATTACAAAGCGTAGTAATGTATCCCAAAGATCAATTGCTCATCCAAAATGCCAAAATTGAAAATCAACGTTTAAAGAAGAATCCTGAATACGAACGTTATGTCATCACTCCTGGTATAGGAGAGGGCAAACTGTTAGGTGGTAGCCTAACTCTTATCAACACACTTATCGGGACACCCCATGAAATTGATTTTACAAATGCCCTTGTCTGTATCGAGGATGTTGAAGAAGCTCCCTATCGTATAGACCGTATGTTGACACAGTTACTGGCGGGCAGGTCATTTTCCAAGGCCGCAGGTATACTTTTTGGTGTAAGTGCAGGTTGTAATTCATCTACCAATCCTAACTCCTTTAGTTTAAAAGAAGTGATTATGGATAGAATAGGGCCTTTAAAAATACCTTCGGTATATGGGATGAGCTTTGGCCATGTGGCCCAAAACCTTACCTTTCCCATTGGGGTTAAGGCCCGATTAAATACAGAGGATATGACGTTACAGCTCCTAGAAAGACCCTTGGAATAATACTTTCCACAAGGGCTAGTTGGCCACTTCACTAATAAACTTTAAACGGTATAACCGTAGTTCATCATCTTCATAATCTCCGTCGAACTCCTCCATGGCATCGTCTATGTTATCCGTTTCGGCCTCCAAAAAGTAATCGTGTATCTCCTCTTGTTGATCCTCATCCAAAATTTCATCGATCCAATACCCTAGGTTCAATTTGGTACCGCTAAATACAATTTGTTCCATTTCCTTTATTAGGTCCGGAATTTCAAGACCCTTCGCCGAAGCAATGTCGCTCAAGGGTAATTTGCGGTCTACGTTTTGAATAATATAAAGCTTTAGACCGGAGTTGGCCCCTGTACTTTTTACGACCAAATCATCCGGGCGAACAACATCGTTTTCTGCTACATAAGCAGCTATCATTTCTATAAAAGGTTTCCCATATTTTTTGGCCTTGCCTTCCCCTACCCCATGGATATTCAATAATTCCTCCATGGAAATGGGATATTTCAAAGCCATATCTTGCAAGGAGGGATCCTGAAAGACCACGAAAGGTGGAACGCCCAACTTGCCTGCCTGGGACTTTCTCAGGGCCTTTAACTGTTTTAGCAGTTTTTCATCGGCTATGCCGCCTTTACTCGCTGCACTCACAATGGCATCATCGGTGGCCTTATTATATACATGGTCTTTGGTCATCATAAAGGATGTGGGGGCCTTTAAGAAATCCTTTCCCTTTTGTGTTACATGCAAAATCCCGTATTGCTCTATTTCCTTTTTTAGGAGTCCAGCAACCAAGACCTGACGTATCAGTGCCATCCAATGATTTTTATCTTTGTCCGAACCAATACCGAAGACCGGTTTCTCATCCGTTTTATGAGAGGATATAAGCGCATTTACCTTGCCCCTTAATGTGTTTACGATTTCTTTGGACTTGAATTTTTCATTGGTCCCCTGGACCGCCTTTAAAAGTTTTATTACATCTTCCTTGGCCTCCTGCTTCTCCTTGGGGTTTCTAGTGTTGTCATCCATATCGGCCCCCTCACCGTGTATCTCATCGAACGCTTCCCCAAAATAATGCAACATAAACTTTCTTCGGGACATGGAAGTCTCCGCATAGGCGACCACTTCTTGTAAGAGGGCGTTTCCTATCTCTTGTTCGGCTACGGGCTTCCCGGACATGAACTTTTCAAGTTTTTCAATATCCTTGTATGAATAAAAGGCGAGGCAATGGCCTTCACCACCATCCCTTCCTGCCCGACCTGTTTCCTGATAATAACTCTCAATACTCTTCGGAATATCATGGTGAATAACAAAACGCACATCCGGCTTGTCTATTCCCATTCCAAAGGCAATGGTCGCGACAACGACATCCACATCTTCCATTAAGAACATATCCTGGTACTTGGAACGTGTTTTTGCATCAAATCCTGCATGATAGGGAACGGCACTGATGCCATTCACCTGTAATACCTGTGCCAGCTCTTCCACGCGCTTTCTGCTAAGGCAATAAATAATTCCGGATTTTCCCGTATTTTGCTTTACAAAACGGATAATGTCCGCATCCACGTTTTCGGTCTTTGGTCGTACCTCATAAAAAAGATTGGGCCTATTAAAGGAGGCTTTAAAGACTTTGGCATCCATAATTCCCAAATTCTTTATGATATCTTCCTGTACCTTTGGGGTCGCTGTAGCGGTAAGTCCAATCATAGGAATGGCATCTCCCAAACGATTTACTATGGTCTTCAAGTTACGATACTCCGGTCTAAAATCGTGCCCCCATTCGGAGATGCAATGTGCCTCATCAACGGCAACAAAGGAAATCTTTACAGATTGCAAAAAGTCTACATATTCATCTTTGGTCAGGGACTCCGGTGCAACATACAGTAGTTTTGTTACTCCTTCTGTAATATCCAATTTCACCTGTTTTACCTCGTTTTTGGTCAGGGAGGAATTGAGTACATGGGCCACCCCGTTATTGGAAGAAACGCCCCGGAGAGCGTCTACTTGGTTTTTCATCAAGGCGATGAGCGGGGACACTACTATGGCCGTTCCTTCTTGCATCAGGGCAGGGAGCTGGTAGCACAATGATTTGCCGCCGCCCGTGGGCATGATTACAAAAGTGTTATTTCCTTGGATTATATTTTTGATGACCTCTTCCTGAAGTCCTTTGAATTGTGAAAAACCGAAGTATTTTTTTAAAGAGGCATGAAGGTCCAGTCCATTCGAAACCATACCGTTTTTTTGCATTTTATAAATAGTTGAATTAGCGCGTAGTCAAAATTTCAATTACTTAAGATACGTATTTTTAAAATTCAAAACGCTTTTTGTTCTATTTAACTTTATTAAAATATAAAGTATTCCATAAAATTAAGTTTACGTAATTTTGTAAACTTAAATATAGCATTCTTTTAGGAATACCATCTACAATTTATACACTAAGGTTGAGCAAAAACGAAGCCATACTGGACTTGGCAAAAAAAACTTTTGAAACGGAAAGTAAGTCCATTGGACATCTGGCCTCTTTATTGAACAATGATTTCCCAGGTGCGGTTGAATGTATCATAAAATCCAAAGGCAGGGTGATCGTTTCCGGCATTGGTAAGAGCGCCATAATCGCCTCTAAAATATCGGCCACCTTAAATTCTACGGGAACCCCGGCCATTTTTATGCATGCTGGAGATGCCATTCACGGCGATTTGGGCACCATACAGGAAAACGATGTGGTCATCTGTATTTCAAAAAGTGGTAGTACCCCTGAAATTAAAATGCTGGTTCCTCTCATAAAGCGAGGCAAAAATAAATTAATCGGGATGACCGGTAATTTGGATTCATTTTTGGCCAAACAGTCAGATTTTGTCCTAAATACCTTTGTAGCCAAGGAAGCCTGCCCAAATAATCTGGCTCCTACAACAAGTACCACGGCCCAATTGGTCATGGGAGATGCCTTGGCCATATGCCTACTGGAACTTAAGGGTTTTAGCAGTAAGGATTTTGCCAAGTACCATCCCGGAGGATCCTTGGGGAAGCGGCTTTATTTAAGGGTAGCCGATATTGCCCAAAACAATCAACGTCCTCAAGTTGAAATGGATACCGATGTAAAAAAGGTCATTGTGGAGATTTCCGAAAAAATGCTTGGTGTAAGTGCTGTCATTAAGGACGATGAGATTGTTGGTATTGTTACGGACGGGGATATCCGGAGAATGTTGAATAAATACGATAACATCAATGGACTTACGGCAAAGGATATCATGACATTGAATCCAAAGACCATTGAAACCGATGTCTTGGCCATAAAAGCATTGGAACTAATGCAGGACAAAGGCATATCCCAAGTATTGGCAGTTGAGGGGAGTAAATATGTAGGGGTAGTACATTTGCACAATTTAATCAATGAAGGAATACTCTAATGGCAAAAAAAGTAGACAAAAACCCTAATGAAATGTCCTTTTTGGACCATTTGGAAGAATTGCGCTGGCATTTAATACGTTCTACCCTAGCTATTGTAATCATTGGATGTGTGGCCTTTGTGATGAGCGGTTTTGTTTTTGATGTCATCATATTCGGCCCTTCACAAATGGATTTCCCAACCTATCGATTTTTCTGTAAGGCTGCAACTTTTTTGGGTATAGAATCTGATTTCTGCGCGGATAAATTACCATTTACCATACAAAGCCGTACCATGGGCGGGCAATTCTCCGCGGATATATGGACGGCCATCTGGGTAGGATTTATTGTAGGGTTCCCTTATGTACTTTACGAAATGTGGCGGTTTATTAGCCCTGGGCTTCACCCCAATGAAAGAAAACATTCCAAAGGTTTTATCTCCGTTGCCTCCCTCTTATTTTTTATGGGGGTCTTGTTTGGGTACTACGTGGTAGCACCGCTTTCCATAAATTTTTTGGGAACCTACCAGGTAAGCGAACTGGTCCTCAACGAGTTTGATCTTAGCTCGTACATTGGTGCGGTAAGGACGTCGGTTATTGCCTGCGGTGTTCTTTTTGAACTGCCCATTATTATCTATTTTTTGACCAAAGTAGGCCTGGTAACCCCGGAAATTCTCAAAAAGTACAGAAAAATAGCGCTAGTAATCGTATTGATCCTATCTGCGGTAATTACACCTCCAGATGTTACCAGCCAGATTATCGTTGCATTTCCTGTATTGATCCTCTATCAGGTTAGCATTTATATTTCCAAAGTAGTTTTAAGACGGGAGGCGAAGAAGGAAATGAAAAGCAAAGAGGCGGGGTTAAAAAAGACCTAAATACTAAAGCATTTCAAAAGTTTCTTGTTTCTTTTGTTTTAGTTTGTTCATTATATGCAATGTAAGGCCATCAAAAACTTGAAACACGAGACTAGAAACCTGAAATAGAGGAAATGAAGCTAAGAGCCGAAAACATCATGAAAGCCTACCGGGGCCGAAAAGTGGTAAAGGGAATTTCCTTGGAAGTAAACCAAGGTGAAATTGTGGGTCTGTTGGGGCCCAATGGCGCTGGTAAGACCACATGCTTCTACATGATCGTTGGGCTTATTAAACCCAATGATGGAAGAATATTCCTAAATGACATGGAAATTACCAAATTTCCTATGTACAAAAGAGCACAGAACGGTATTGGCTATTTGGCGCAAGAAGCCTCCGTATTCAGGAAATTAAGCATTGAAAAAAATATTCTTAGCGTATTGCAGCTTACCAAATTGAGCAAAAAGGAACAGCTCATGAAGATGGAATCCCTTATTGATGAATTCGGTTTGGGCCATATACGCAAGAATCGTGGGGACCTACTTTCTGGTGGGGAACGTAGGCGTACCGAAATTGCCAGGGCACTTGCTACAGATCCCAAATTTATCCTTTTGGACGAACCCTTTGCTGGTGTTGACCCCGTAGCCGTGGAGGACATACAGCGTATTGTGGCCCAGTTAAAAAATAAGAATATTGGCATACTCATTACGGATCATAACGTACAGGAAACCTTGGCCATCACGGAACGGTCCTATCTCATGTTTGAAGGCGGCATCCTAAAATCCGGTATCCCTGAAGATTTGGCAGCGGATGAAATGGTTCGAAAGGTCTACTTGGGACAGAATTTTGAACTTCGGAAGAAAAAGTTGGATTTTTAATCAATATCCATCATAAGCGATCAAGAATCCGTTTTCAGATTCTTTATATAGTGCACCAAGGTATCCTCTTCCTTAAAACCCAATCCCAAATGAAATTTACGTGCATGCTTATTGGAAGCCCATGTGTCCGAACCCATTTGTGTACATCCTTTTTCCAGAACCCACTGCTCCCCTAAATCAACCAACTTTCGTGCAACGCCGTGCTTTCTATAATCGGGTTTAATGAAAATCGCCTCAATATAACCTACCGGTGAGGAATTGGAGCCCTCTACGTAGTCATACCTAATCGATACGTTGATAAAACCGATTATCCCCTCCTTATCTTTGGCAAAAAAGGTCTCCTGGTTATCCGATTCTATGACCTGAAGCAAATCTCTTTCCAAATGATCCGTTGCGTATCCAGGAAAAAGCTCTAAGGACATTTTGCGCCATTCGCTAAAATGCGCCTTATTGAACTTTATATATTCTATGGTATCCAATTTCTATTTGTTTTCGGCATTCAAGTTTTGGACCAAAGAGCCTAACACGTAAAAAATAACAATAAGAGGTATGCCCAGAAACCGCATCGTAATCAATAACACAAAGCTTATAATAATGAAAATGTAGCGTAGGGCATTATCCTTAAAATTCCAATTTTCAAATTTAAGGGCAAAAAGCTCAATCCTTGAATTTAATAAATACCCACTCAAAAGGGTTAAACCTATCAAAAACCATTGATCAAGAATAATAGTATTGAGCATATCATTATTCTGGTACAACAGAATCAATGGAAGTGAGATAATCAATAAGGCATTTGCCGGTGTGGGCAACCCTATAAATGATGTGGCTTGATTTTCATCGATATTGAACTTGGCCAAACGGTAGGCAGAGGCCAAGGTAATCAGAAATCCAAAAAAAGGTAGAAAAGAAACATCGGCATTCCCGGCCAAGGAAACCTTAGCGGTCATATTCCACCCACCCAGTTCGGACATATTCAATAATTGAAACATGACGATACCCGGTACCAAGCCACTTGTTATCATATCTGCCAAAGAATCCAGCTGAACGCCCAATTCACTCTTCACATGCAATAATCTAGCGGCCAATCCATCCAGAAAGTCAAAGAAAATACCCAAACAAACAAAAAGCGCTGCCATTTCCAACACATTGGCCACGGCAAATACGGTTGCTATACAACCGCAAAGAACGTTCAACAGGGTAATCAAATTGGGAATATGCCGTTTCATCGGAGTCGGTTTCCGTAAAAATAAGACAATTTTTGGGCAATCGGATTAGTCCACATTTTATTCGGATATTTGCTAAGCCACCATTACTTGGCAGACCATGCGATTAAAAGCACTTTTGTTAACGTTATCTTTTAGTTTGTCTTTTTGGGGTATTTCCCAAGAGGTACAGCTTTCACAACTATCTAGAATAAGCGTACTTACCTGTGGTTCCGGAAGCGACCTTTATACCACTTTTGGCCATAGTGCCTTTAGGGTAAACGACCCATCCATTGGAATAGATGTAGTGTATAATTATGGGACTTTTAATTTTAATCCCCCGAAATTCTATTTTGAATTTGCACAGGGCAAATTATTGTATTCGTTGAGTAGACAGAAAATGGATAGCTTTCTAAGCGTCTATAAGTACGAAAACCGATGGGTAAAGGAACAGATATTAGACCTCACTCAGCAGCAGCGCCAAGAACTGTTCCGGTTTTTGGAAGTAAATAACCGGCCAGAAAACAGAACGTATAAATATGATTTTTTCTATGACAATTGCGCTTCAAAGATTTGGGACGTACTTAAGGAAGTATATGGTGAACAATTGCAATTAAAGGAAGGGTATTTAAAAAACCTGTATACATTTCGGGAGTTGATCCATCAGCACTTGGAAACAAATTCTTGGTCGGCTTTTGGAATTGATCTTGCCCTGGGGTCCGTCATTGATAAAATAGCTTCTCCAAAAGAACATATGTTTTTACCTATTTACGTAATGCAGCAATTGGAAGGTGCTCAATTGGGGGAAAAGCCCATTGCCTATACGACCAAAACGCTCTTGCAGACGCTCCCTACCAAAAAGAACAACAATTTTTTCTTGACACCATTATTTTGGCTTTTGATTGTATTGGCAACGGTTTGGATAACCACCTTTGTTGATTTTAAGAAGGGCAAGAGAAGTCGTTGGCTAGATTTTACACTTTTTTTTAGTACCGGATTGGCCGGGTGCCTTATTTTTTACCTTTGGTTTTTAACGGATCATACCGCCACAATCGGTAACCTTAATATACTATGGGCCTTCCCTTTGAACTTAATCCTATCTTTTTTCCTGATTCGAAGAACGGTGCCTCCGAAATGGCTATCCGGGTATCTAAAAATACTTATGGGGCTTTTGGTTTTGGTGATTGTTTTTGGGCTTTTTAAGGTTCAGGTATTCTCACCTTTGCTTTTACCTATTCTATTAGCTTTGGGAACCCGCTATTTCTATGTATTGTTGCAACTTCGGAATTCCAGGACATTTTAAGGGATGAATCTGACCACAGTAGAAAATATTGCCAAGGCTTATGGGGAACTCGTGCTTTTCCAAAATATATCCTTTGGTATCAACAAGGATCAAAAAATAGCCTTGATCGCCAAAAATGGTACTGGGAAGACTTCGATCTTGAATATCCTTTCCAAGCAGGATGTTCCTGATACCGGGCAGGTAAACTACCGAAAAAGTATCCGTATCTCCTATTTGGAACAGGAACCGGACTTAAATCCGCAGCTCACCGTGGAGCAGACCATCCTTGCATCCGATAACGAAGTGCTCAAAATAATTTCGGATTATGAAAGGGCGTTGGCAAATTCAGATGATCAAGATGCCTATCAACAAGCTTTTGAGGCCATGGAACGCTACAACGCCTGGGATTTTGAAACCCAATACAAACAGATTCTTTTTAAGCTTAGACTGGAAAATTTGGATGCCAAGGTAGGACTCCTGTCCGGAGGACAGAAAAAGCGTTTGGCCTTGGCAAATGCACTGATCAACAAACCAGACCTACTCATTTTGGATGAGCCTACCAACCATTTGGACCTAGAGATGATAGAATGGCTGGAAAATTATTTTGCAAAGGAAAATATGACCCTATTCATGGTTACCCATGATCGCTATTTTCTGGAACGGGTCTGTAACGAAATTTTGGAACTGGATAATGGTAAGCTATATGCCTACAAGGGCAACTATTCCTATTATTTGGAAAAGAAGGAAGCCCGTTTGGAACAGGAATCGGTAGAGCAGCATAAATCCCAACGTCTGTACAAAAAAGAATTGGATTGGATGCGTAAGCAACCCAAGGCACGTACCACGAAATCCAAATCCCGTATCGATGATTTCCATACCATCAAGGAAAAAACCCATCAGCGTAGAAAGGAACATGAAATACAGCTGGAAATAAATATGGAGCGGATGGGCAGCAAAATCCTGGAGCTCCATAAGGTTTCAAAATCCTATACGGAAAAACCCATTCTGGATAAGTTCGATTATACCTTTACCAAGGGCGAACGTGTGGGAATTATTGGAAAAAATGGTACCGGAAAATCCACATTTTTGAACATCATTACCGGAACCGATACACCTGACAGTGGAAAAATAGTGGTTGGGGATACCATTAAATTTGGCTATTACACGCAAACTGGAATTACTATTAAAGAAGGTCAGAAGGTTATTGATGTTATCCGCGAGTTCGGGGACCATATTCCTTTAAAAAAAGGACGGCAGATTTCAGCACAGCAGTTATTGGAACGTTTTCTTTTTGATCGTAAAAAGCAGTATGACTTTGTCGAAAAACTGAGTGGCGGAGAGCGAAAACGATTGTATCTGTGTACCGTACTCATTCAAAATCCCAATTTTTTGATTTTGGATGAACCCACCAACGATCTGGATATTGTAACGCTAAATGTATTGGAGAATTTTTTACTCGATTTTCCCGGTTGTCTCGTTGTGGTATCCCACGATCGCTATTTTATGGATAAAATCGTGGACCATCTTTTTGTTTTCAAGGGCAATACTGTTATCGAGGACTTTCCAGGTAATTATTCCGACTATAGAACCTATGAGAACAGCAAAATTACTGAAGCTACCCAGGAAAAGGTAGACACTTCCGAACCGAAGCCCAAAAACACATGGAAAGACGAGGATAGCAAAGCTAAGATTTCCTACCTGGAACAAAAGGAATACAAAAAGTTGGAAAAAGAAATCCAAAAATTAGAGCATAAGAAAATCGAATTGGAGCAAAAATTTATGGACCCCTCACTTGGTGGAGAGAAAATAGATGTACTATCCGTCGAGTTACAAAAAGTAACAGATGCCATAGACGAAAAAACCGAACGGTGGTTTGAATTATCGGCAATGCTTGAGTAGCCATTGTGGTATGGATAGAATTTAAATTCATCATTGAATATGCCTGTGACCTTTTGAAAACTTGCTAAGCCTTGGTAAACAAATGTCCATTTGAATAGTAGTAATGTTGTCAGGTCTCTTCAAATACCTAAAATTCCTAATAACCTCCAGCAATCAACATGGGGTGCATTCCCCGTTTGTCTATAATTTCATTACACGATCCATATATACCAAAACCAGGTACAAAGGCAATAAGGTCATTGATGTGTTGCTAAAAAGCGTTGACTATTTTGAGGCCAAAGTAATTCTACTTCCTAAAGAGGACATTGTTCTGAAAGATTTGATCCAGAAGAATTCCTCCAAAATGGCATTCCAGGGAAAACCATACGATATTATCTATTTGGAGCATCCAGATGAAGTATCCCACCAAGAGTATGGCCCATCTGGAAATAGGGTACATAACGATAGCATGCTACTAATCAATTCCATCCACAAAAACAAAAAAATGGAGACACATTGGGAAAACATCAAAAAATGGGAACATGTCACCGTGACCCTGGATTTCTTTTACTGTGGTGCCGTATTTTTTAGGAAAGAACAGGCGGAGGAACATTTTAAAATTCGGATATGATCGCGTAATTTTAAATACTAAGGAAAACATTATGGATTATTCAATTTACACCGTACTGGGAATACTTTTTGTGGTATATCTCTTCATTACGATTTACAATAAGAAGCAGTCCAGACGCCGAAGGGACAAAAAATTTATGGATGGATATGGCCGTCATAGGAAAAAGGAAGACGATAAAAAAGAGTAAGCAACTATAATTTCACGGCAAACGGTATTCGGAAAGCACATTACGGGCTAAACTATGGCCTTGAACTTGAATTTACAAAATGAAGATATATACCAAGACGGGTGATGATGGCACCACGGCATTGTACGGCGGCACAAGGGTAGCAAAGCACCATATGCGAATTGACAGTTATGGCACGGTGGACGAGCTTAATTCCTGGCTGGGACTAGTTCGGGATCAAAAAATCGATGCCCCTACCAAACAACTATTGGCCAAGATCCAGGATAAATTGTTTACGGTCGGTGCTATTTTGGCCACAGATCCTAAGAAGGCCCTATTAAAGAATGGGCGGGAAAGACTGAATATCCCGAAAATAGGAAGTGCGGATATCGTAACGCTGGAAAAGGAAATGGATAAGATGGAGGAAACGCTTCCACCAATGACACATTTTATACTACCAGGAGGCCACACGACAGTATCATACTGCCATATTGCCAGAACCATCTGCAGGCGCGCAGAGCGTTTGGCCGTTCAATTATATGAAAAAGAACCGTTTGATGATCATGTTTTGTCATATTTAAACAGACTTTCCGACTATCTCTTTGTATTGGCACGAAAGTTGTCGAAAGATTTGCATGCGGAGGAGGTTAAATGGATTCCCGAAAAGGGAAAGTAAAAGACAACAGATGGACTCAAAAGTTGAATATTCATCGGTTAAATTTGTCTTTCTCTAATAATTTCATTATTTCTTCGTTATCAAACTATTAAAACAAAAATAAATAGGCAAAACGGCTGAAATACTTGCGAAATAACTTGACAATGTCGTTTTAAAATCTATTTTTGCAAAAAATTTAAAATCAAACTATTACCATGTATTGGACATTAGAATTAGCATCCTATTTAAGTGATGCGCCATGGCCAGCTACCAAGGATGAATTAATAGATTACTCCATCCGTACCGGTGCTCCTTTGGAGGTTGTGGAAAACCTTCAATCTATGGAAGAAGAAGGTGGGGAAATATATGAATCCATTGAAGAGATATGGCCGGATTATCCTACCGAAGAAGATTACCTCTGGAACGAGGACGAATATTGATAACATTAACGCAATTGCAACAAAAAAGTCTCTAACGAGGCTTTTTTTTTATGTAATTTTGGCAGGAAATCCCCATATTTTGGGTGATTTTAAAAACTGGAATACCTTTTGTTCACTTAGCAGGTATCCTTAGGGAAATACACATTTAATAAAGACCATGGTCATTTGTACTTTTTGATTTTACCATGATTTTTGATAGAAATACGATAACAATATGAGTTTGTTAAATTCAGTTCTAAAGGCTTTTGTAGGTGATAAATCCAAAAAGGATGTTAAGGAACTACAACCTTTGGTCGCTAAAATAAAGTCTTTCGAATCGCAATTGGAAGCGTTGAGCCACGACGAGTTGCGGAACAAAACAATGGAGTTCAAACAAAGGATTCAGGAAGATTGCAAGGAAGTTAGTGATAAAATAGAACAATTGGAGGAGGAGGTACAGGCCTCTGACGACATTGATAAAAATGAGGAAATCTATGCGGAAATAGATAAACTCCAGGAAGAGGTCTATAAACTATCCGAAAACACTTTAAATGATATCCTCCCTGAGGCTTTTGCCGTAGTAAAGGAAACCGCCAAGCGATTCGTTAAAAATGAGACACTTAGGGTAAAAGCTACGGAATTTGATCGTGAAATCTCAGGAAAAAAAGACTACGTATCCCTGGATGGTGATGATGCCGTATGGAAAAATTCCTGGGATGCCGCTGGCAAAGAGGTTACTTGGGATATGGTACACTATGATGTACAGCTCATAGGAGGTATAGCCCTGCATCAAGGAAAAATTGCGGAAATGCAGACCGGGGAAGGAAAAACCTTGGTCGCCACGCTGCCCTTATATCTTAATGCCCTGTCCGGTAAAGGAGCCCATTTGGTAACGGTAAACGATTATCTGGCCAAACGGGACAGTGCTTGGATGGCCCCTATTTTTGAGTTCCATGGACTTTCAGTGGATTGCATAGACCATCATCGTCCCAACTCAGATGGAAGGAGAGCTGCTTATAATGCCGATATTACCTATGGGACCAATAACGAATTTGGTTTTGATTACTTGCGGGACAATATGGCCCATACCCCTAAGGATCTGGTACAACGTCCCCACCATTACGCTATTGTGGACGAAGTGGATTCCGTATTGATCGATGATGCCCGTACCCCTTTGATTATCTCAGGACCTGTACCTGAAGGCGACCGACACGAATTCAACGAATTGAAACCCAAAATTTCGGAAATCGTCCAAAAACAACGCCAGCACCTGACAGGGGTTCTGGCCGAGGCCAAAAAGTTGATTGCCGAGGGTGACACCAAGGAGGGTGGCTTTCTACTGTTACGTGTGCATCGAGGCCTGCCCAAGAATAAGGCATTGATCAAATTTCTGAGTGAAGAGGGTATAAAACAATTGTTGCAGAAGACGGAGAATTTCTACATGCAGGACAACAATAGGGAAATGCCCAAGGTAGATGAGGATTTGCTCTTTGTTATCGAAGAAAAGAACAATCAAATAGAACTCACGGACAAAGGGATAGATTACCTTTCCGGCGAACAGAATCGGGACTTTTTCGTAATGCCGGATATCGGTAGTGAAATTGCAAAGATCGAAAACCAAAATTTGGAAATCGAAAAAGAAGCCGAGCTCAAGGAAGACCTGTTCAAGGATTTTACGGTTAAAAGTGAGCGTATCCACACCTTGACCCAGTTGTTAAAAGCGTATACACTTTTTGAAAAGGACGTGGAATATGTTGTCATTGAAAACAAGGTGCTTATCGTGGATGAGCAGACCGGTAGAATTATGGATGGGCGCCGCTATTCGGACGGGTTGCATCAAGCTATTGAAGCGAAGGAAAATGTAAAGATAGAAGCCCTTACCCAAACCTTTGCCACGGTTACCTTACAAAACTATTTCAGGATGTACCGTAAATTGGCCGGTATGACGGGAACTGCCGTTACAGAGGCTGGCGAGTTCTGGGAAATCTATAAATTGGATGTTGTGGAAATTCCCACCAACCGACCCATAGCGCGTGACGACAGGAATGACCTTATTTATAAGACCAAAAGGGAAAAGTACAATGCTATTATCGATGAGGTTACCAAACTTTCCCAGCAGGGTAGACCTATTTTGATCGGTACCACATCGGTAGAGATTTCAGAACTGCTTTCCCGAATGTTGACCATTAGAAAAGTAGAACACAATGTATTGAACGCCAAATTGCATAAAAAAGAAGCTGATGTCGTAGCCGAGGCCGGTAAACCTGGCGTGGTAACCATTGCTACCAATATGGCAGGCCGGGGAACGGATATTAAACTAACAGATGCCGTCAAAAAAGCTGGTGGATTGGCCATTGTAGGTACGGAACGTCATGATTCCAGGCGAGTAGATAGACAGCTAAGGGGCCGTTCCGGTCGTCAGGGAGATCCAGGAAGTTCACAATTCTATGTCTCTTTGGAAGATAATCTAATGCGACTCTTTGGTTCGGAACGTGTAGCTAAAATGATGGACAGGATGGGACTGGAAGAAGGTGAGGTCATTCAGCATTCCATGATGACCAAATCCATAGAAAGGGCTCAGAAAAAAGTAGAGGAAAACAATTTTGGGGTTCGGAAACGCCTATTGGAATATGATGATGTTATGAACGCCCAGCGGGAAGTGGTCTATAAAAGAAGACGTCATGCCCTTCAAGGCGAGCGCCTTAAGGTGGATATTGCCAATATGGTCTACGATACTTGTGAGGTAATAGCCGATACCAACAAGGCAGCCAACGACTACAAAAATTTTGAGTTTGAACTCATTAAATACTTTTCCATCACATCCCCCATATCCGAGGAGGAATTTACGAGGATGGGTGTTCAGGAAATCGCGAATAAAGTATATTCGGAAGCCTATGAGTACTATCAAAATAAAATGGAGCGGAATGCGGCAGCCGCTTTCCCGGTAATCAAAAAAGTGTATGAGGACAATGCCAATAAATTTGAGCGTATCGTTGTGCCATTTACCGATGGGGTAAAGAGCTTAAACGTGGTAACCAACCTCAAGGATGCCTATGAAAGTGATGGCAAGCAATTGGTCACCGATTTTGAAAAGAACATCACACTGGCCATAATAGATGATTCCTGGAAAACCCATCTCCGCAAAATGGATGAACTGAAGCAGTCCGTACAACTGGCGGTCCATGAACAGAAAGATCCTTTGCTGATCTATAAATTTGAAGCCTTTGAGCTTTTCAAAAGCATAATAGAAAAGGTAAACGGTGAGGTGGTTTCATTCTTGTTCAAAGGAGAGTTGCCTACGGCCAATCCCAATGAGATACAGGAGGCCCGAAACGTTCGTAGGCCCAAGGAAAATCTTCAGACCAGTAAAGAAGAAATTCCCAACAGTGATGAGTTGGCGGCAAGAAACAGAGCTGCAGGCCAGACACAAGGACAACGGCCACAGATTACGGAAACCATTGTTCGTGAACGACCTAAAATTGGCAGGAACGAAAGGGTTACTATTAAAAACATCATGTCCGGAGAAAGTAAAACCGTTAAGTACAAGCAGGCCGAACCTTTGATCGACAAAGGTGAGTGGGTATTGACCGAAGACTAAAAAGTTTTACCTTATATGACATACGGCGGCCTATCGGCCGCCGTTTTTTATGCAAATAACTCAAAAGGTGGTCTTTTTCATCCAAATCCGGTAGGCTTCAACCCAGATGACCCAAAAATTCAATATCTTTAAAACAAACCTAAGTTTTTAAAAATGACAACATCCAGACGTAAATTCCTTTCATCCATCAGTATGTTGGCGGCCAGTGCCGCAATGCCTATACATGCCTTTGATTTTGGTGCTTCAAAAAAACTTAAAGTAGCATTGGTCGGCACAGGTATCCGAGGTATTACCTTTTGGGGCAAGCGTTTAGTAGATGAGTATTCCGATATTTTGGAGTTCGTGGGATTAAGCGATATCAATTCCAGCAGATTGGAATACGGGAAAGGTTATATTGGTGTCTCCTGCCCTACCTTTACGGACTTTGAAAAAATGGTATCCAGTACAAAACCGGATTTGGTCATTGTGACCACCAAGGATTCTACTCACCATAAGTTCATTATCAAAGGATTGGAAATGGGCTGTGACGTACTCACCGAAAAGCCTTTGACCACGGACGAGACTAAATGTCAAGCGATTCTGGATGCCGAAAAAAAATCCAATAAAAATCTTATTGTCGGTTTCAATTATAGATGGAGTCCCTATGCTACCAAAGTGAAGGAACTTTTAGCCAACAACGCTATTGGAAAGTTGGTTTCCATAGATTTCCACTGGTATCTCAACACCTATCATGGGGCCTCCTATTTTAGACGTTGGCACGGACAGATGGAAAGTGGTGGTTCCCTTTGGGTACATAAGGCCACGCATCATTTTGACCTTCTCAACTGGTGGATAGACTCCGAACCTGAGGAAGTATTCGCCTATGGAGATCTGGAGTTTTATGGCAAGAATGGACCTTTCCGTGGCGATAAGTGCCGAACTTGTGAACATCAATCCAAATGTGATTTCTATTGGGACATCAATAAGGACGAATTCAGTAAAAAGCTTTATGTAGACCATGAGCATGAGGATGGTTACATTCGTGACAACTGTTTGTTCCGGGAAGAAATCGATATCTATGATAAAATGTCGGCCCAGGTAAAATATGCCGACAATACTATTCTAAACTATTCCTTGACCACCTACTCACCTTATGAAGGTTGGCGTGCGGCCATCAATGGTACCAAAGGTAGAATCGAAGCCTGGCAGGATATCCCATACTTCAAAAATGAGACCACGGACGAAGCCGAAAAACACACCAAGGAAATGGCCCAGACCAGCAAGGATGAAATCTATTACGAGCCTGTAATCTTACATAAGCTTTGGAAGACCCATGAAACGGTACAAGTCCCCATGGAGAAAAGTGGTCACGGCGGTGGTGACAAAAGACTGCACGATAAAATCTTCAAGAGCCCTGAAACTGAAGACGAATTTGGCCGTACGGCGGGAGTCAGGGATGGAGCTATGTCTATTCTAATCGGTGTAGGTGCACGCCGCAGTATTGAAGGGGGCAAGCCTATTAAAATTGCAGATTTGACCGATTTGAAGCCCAAGGTTAAAAGAGGTTGAGGGCAACTCTGTAAAAAATGTGAGCTGGCCTCTTAAAGTATATTTGAGGTATAGTACTTAAGGTATGTTCTGTAAAAAGACAAAAAAACTTCCCCGCACCTAAAATAGTAGCATCACCATTTGGAAGATATATCAAAACATGGTTAGTTTTACGGCATAACCCTAACCTGACCTACCCTTTCTATGGCATACGCCAACAGCATCGGTATCTAATACGATTGGATATGCAAGACGATAAGGGAATGGAAGAAAGATTACGGGATAAGGCCAAATTGGTGCTCAAGGTGAATTACTTCACCTCCATTTGCTCTTTGGTCTTCTGCTTGCTCTGCTTATTCGCACTTAACATTACCAAAATTATTCCTTATGTTTTTTTGGCGTTTGGTGTGCTCAACTTATTAAACACCTTTCTCTATAAATATCATAAAAGTCTGACACTTGCCTATAATATCGTTTCTATCATGGCACTGGTGGGAGCTACTATCATTACTTTGTATAGTGGAGGCATCAACAGTCCGTTTATATTTGTTTTGGCATTGGTCGTCGTGGCGGGGTACATGAGCACTAGATCTTATGGTGCCCTTTACCTATACCTTATCCTATCCATTGTCCTACTTATTTATGCGCAGAGTATTACGGATTTTAGTTTTACGTCCAATGTAGTACCGGAAGGTTCCAAGGATTTATTCGCCTTATTGAGTGTTTTATTTTCCGTTTATCTTTTGGGCGGGGTATTCGGGAAGAATTTATTACATGTACATCATAAACTGTATAAGACCAAAAGTGAGGTAGAGGAGAAAATAAAGGAAAAGGAAACCCTGCTCAAGGAAGTACACCACCGGGTAAAGAACAATCTGCAGACCGTATCCAGTCTTCTTAGTCTTCAATCACGGAATATTGATGACAAACAGACCAAGGATCTCTTGAAAAACAGTCAAAATCGCGTTATCTCAATGGCCATGGTGCATGAGATGTTATATATGCGCGAGGATCTTTCCAAAATAGAATATAAATCCTATGTGGAGGAACTGGCAGAATATCTCGTGCGTTCCATTAAAGGAACAAGTAGCAATATTACTTTGGATATTGATATTCCGGATATTAAACTAAATATTGATACCGCCATACCCCTGGGCTTATTGATCAATGAAGCCGTAACAAATGCTCTTAAATATGGTATTGTTGACGATTCCGAAGGGGAAATCTTTATTAAACTACGAAGAGGTGATGATGGCGAGTATCAACTGAACATAGGTGATAACGGTATCGGATTTCCGGAAACCATGAACCATAAGACCACCAAGTCTTTAGGACTAAAACTTATTCACAATTTGGCTAGGCAGCTTAGGGGTTCCATAATTCGGGACGTTACTAAAAAAGGTACCTATTACATCGTAAAGTTTCGGGAAATCCACCAAAAGGTACCATCCCTGGCTTAATTGCCAAATACCCTGAATTTCAGAGGTAAAATCATCACCAATACAACAGAAATCCTTCTATTTTGGGGCATCGACAATAATCCAGGTATCCGTAGGCGTTGTAGGGTAATTCTGCACCATTATCCCTATATTTAAGCGACTAATTCAAAACCATTTTTCCATGCTCAAAAAAACTCTTCTTTTGCTGCTGTTTTGCAGTGGTGCCCTTCAGGCACAGGATTATTTCTACAAAAAGTTCCATCCCTTCGCAGCTGATATTCCAACTCCCCAGGAATTTTTGGGCTATGATATCGGGGAACATCATACCCGCCATGATTTGATCGTTGCCTATTTGGAAAAATTGGCTGAAGTGTCAAATCAAGCTTCTCTTAAGGAATATGGAAAAACCCATGAAGGACGCAAGTTGGTTATGCTAACGATTACCACTCCGGAGAACTTTTCGAATTTGACCACTTTAAAACAGCAACATTTGGCTTTTACCGACCCGTCAAAAACTGTTTCCAATTATGACGAGGTGCCCATATTTATCAATTTAGGCTACAATGTACATGGCAACGAACCTTCTAGTTCGGAGGCGGCTTTGTTAATGGCCTATACCCTAGTGGCCTCAAACCATCCCGAAATTCAAAACTATCGCAAAAAGGCAATTATTTTTATAGACCCGACCATAAACCCGGATGGGCGCGATCGACATACACAATGGGCCAATATGTACCAAGGAAATCCCGAAGTGGCCGATCCACAGGATGCCGAGCATAATGAATACTGGCCCGGGGGACGGACCAATCACTATTGGTTTGATCTAAACCGGGATTGGCTCTTGGGTATCCATCCGGAAAGTCGTGGAAAGCTTGTTTGGTACCATCAATGGTATCCGAATGTTGTGACCGATTTTCATGAAATGGGGACACAGAGCAGTTACTTTTTTGAGCCCATGAAGACCAACGGTTCCCTAGATCCTATTATGCCTAAGGAAAATTATGAAGACCTCAACGAAATGTTCGGGAACTATTTTGCCAGAGCATTGGACAGTATAGGCTCGTTTTATTTTACCAAGGAGGCCTTTGATGGAACCTATCCCGGCTATGGTTCCTCCTATCCGGATATACAAGGCGGTCTGGGATTGTTGTTCGAGCAGGCCAGTAGCCGTGGGCATCGACAAAAAACTCCTTTTGGCGAGATTACTTTTCCGTTTACTATTCGGAACCAATACGTCTCAAGCATATCTACCGTAAAGGCGGCCGTGGAAAACAAGGCCTATTTACGCAAATACCAACAGGATTTCTTTAAAAGTGCCCTGACCAATGCCGGAAAGAGTAAAATTAGAGGGTACTCCTTTGGGGATGTATATGATGCCAACCGTACCAAGGCCTTTATCGATAAGCTTTTACTACATAAAATAGATGTATATAGGTCAGGAGAAAGTTATGTGGTGCCTACAGGACAATCGCAATACCGGATGGTACAGACGATGTTTGAAACCTATGAAAAGTATCGGGATAGTGTATATTATGATGCCTCCGCCTGGTCTGTGGCCAATTTTTATAACATGAAATACCGACCGCTAAATTCACTGAATTTAGGTGAAAAAGTGGAATCGACCGAAAATTTGGTCACCGTGGCCCCAGTCCAAAAATCGGACTATGCCTATATTGTGGATTGGGACGATTATAATGCCCCTGCCCTGCTTAACCGACTTCAACACAAAGGTCTGGTGGTCTCTTCATCCTTTAAGCCTTTTACGGCAAAAATAGGCCCCAACGGAAAAGAATTCAATTATGGTGCCTTGGTAATACCCGTATCCCTCCAAAAGAAATCGGCAGATGACGTATACGGGATTATCCAAAAGGCGCAACAAAAATTTCAGGTCCCCGTATATGGGGTCCCCACAGGTTATAATGCAAAGGGCATCGATCTGGGCAGTCGTAACGTTAAGACCTTGAAAACCCCCAAAGCCGCCATGTTGATTGGTCATGGCGTACGTTCCTATGAGGCAGGGGAAGTCTGGCACTTGTTGGATACCCGTGTAGGCATGCCCATTACCAAACTCCCAATGCGGAATTTTAACAGGGTAAACCTAGATAAATATAACTTGCTGGTCATGGTTTCCGGAAGTTATGACCTGACCCAAAAACAAAGGGACAAAATTAAGGATTGGGTAAAGAACGGAAATACCTTGATTACCATTGGTACGGCCGCCAAATGGGCGATTGAAAAGAAGTTAGTAAGCGAAAAACTGACCAAAACCGAGACCGATTCCCTGGCAGCTGTAAAACGAAAGCCCTATGTGGACGCCCCCGAGAACATCGGTAAGGAGCAAATAGGTGGTGTTATCCTTAAAGTGGACCTGGACACTACCCACCCCTTAGGTTTTGGCTACCGAAATCAACAGATTCCGGTGTATAAAAATAATGAGGTATGGCTCTCACCCAGCAAGAATGCCTATGCCACCGTGGCCCAATATGCCAATGAACCCCATATAGATGGGTTCATTACCCAAAAGAACATGGAGGAATTTTTAAAACCTTCGGCCTCATTATTGATAAGTAAGCTTGGGAACGGGCGGGTCATTCTTTTTGCGGACAATCCCAATTTTAGGGGCTCCTGGTATGGTACAAATCGGTTGTTTTTGAATGCCTTGTTTTTGGGGGATAAAATCAATGTGCCAAATGAGGATTAGCAAGTACGTCTTTGCGAACGCAGTGAAGCAAACTGTTCCTTTTGAAAGCAAACTAAACGGATTGCTTCATCCGCAGCAGACGGATTCGCAATGAAAAGATAAAAACCAAAAATGAAAAAAAGAATCTTACTCACGATATTCGTTTTAGCACAAATGGCCTATTCCCAATCCCCAGAAGGAGACGGTCCGCACACCCAACTTATTATCCGAGGGGTTACACTGATCAATGGGAACGGGGCACCTCCACAAGGCCCTATTGATATAGTGGTGGAGAATAATATGATCACGGATATTCAAGTGGTAGGATATCCTGGTGTAAAAATTAATGCCGGTAAAAGACCTCTGTTAAAACCTGGAGGAAAGGAATTGGACTGCTCTGGCATGTATCTCCTTCCAGGTTTTATTGATATGCATGGCCATATCGGTGGGGTGGCACAAGGAGCGGAACCGGATTATGTCTTCCGTCTATGGATGGGACATGGAATTACCACAGTTCGAGAACCCAGCGGTAGAGGGATAGATTTTGCACTTGATCTGAAACGCAAAAGTGCAAAGAATGAAATTGTAGCGCCCCGTATTTTTGCCTATACCGGTTTTGGGCAGACTAGTGGTAATTTTGATCCTTTAAAAGGGGTTCCCATCACTACTCCGGAACAAGCAAGGGAATGGGTACGGGCCAATGCCAAAGAGGGAGCGGACGGCATTAAATTCTTCGGGGCCGAGCCCGAAATTATGGAAGCTGCCCTAAATGAAAACAAAAAGTTGGGATTGGGCTCCGCTTGTCATCATGCTCAGTTGAGTGTAGCCAGATGGAACGTTTTGCATTCCGCACGCGCGGGACTTACGAGTATGGAACACTGGTATGGACTGCCCGAAGCCTTATTCAATGAACGTACGGTACAGGATTACCCCCTGGACTACAACTATCAAAACGAACAACATCGCTTCGAAAATGCAGGGAAACTTTGGGCCCAGGCAGCCAAACCCTATTCAGAACATTGGAATACGGTAATGGATGAGCTTTTGAAACTGGACTTTACTATAGATCCCACCTTTAATATTTATGAGGCGAGTCGCGACCTACAAAGGGCAAGGCGTGCCGAATGGCACGAGGTCTATACACTCCCATCGCTTTGGGAATTTTATCAGCCCAGCAAGATATCCCATGGTAGCTATTGGCATGATTGGGGTACGGAGCAAGAAGTAGCCTGGAAGGAAAATTACCGACTGTGGATGACCTTTATCAACGAATATAAAAATCGGGGCGGACGGGTGACCACAGGTTCCGACTCTGGATTTATTTTTCAATTGTACGGTTTTGCCTATGTTCGCGAATTGGAGCTATTACGGGAAGTTGGCTTTCATCCTTTGGAGGTTATCCGTGCGGCTACCTTAAACGGAGCCGAGGCCTTGGGTGCGGACAAAACCTTGGGAACCGTGGCTATTGGTAAGTTGGCCGATTTTGTGGTGGTAGAGGAAAACCCCTTAAAAAACTTAAAGGTACTCTATGGTACCGGGGCCATTAAATTGACTAAAGATAATGAGGTAGTACGTGTGGGCGGCGTAAAATATACCATCAAGGATGGCATCATCTATGATGCCAAGGCATTACTGGAAGAAGTAAGGCAAATGGTTATCTTGGAAAAACAAAAAACGGGATATAAAATCGTGCAACCTGGGATAAAGGAGTAAACAAAATTCCCCTTCCTTAAGGAAGGGGAACAAATCATGTTGTTAACATGAGAAAGTGGCGGTTGGAAACATTATTTTATATACATCATTAAATTCATTATTTACGTACGGGCACCTTTAAAGGTCTCAAAACGCCTTTGGTTTTTGGAAAGGCGGCAACATACGCGACTACTAAAAGGGCTGAAACGGTAATAAATGCAAAGATCATAGCTAATAGATTTTAGGTTAAGGTATTGGGGAACCTTTAGGCTAATTTGGCTTTCGTTTTTTTAGTACTGAAAGACAGGGCTTTCTTTACTCTTGCATTTCTGAATTTGTATAAACGCGCGACTTGGTCTTGGATGGGTTGCGAACTTTGGAGAGTAGCGATAGAAATAGTAAGGCTACCATCCAGAACAACACCCATTTCAATAGACTCCACTTTAACATCGGTTTGTGTGTTTTGTGCCAAGGCCATAGCTCCGAAGAGAAGGACGATAAGCAAGGTTAAAATAGACTTCATGTCAGTGCGATTGGGTTACTTAAAGATAACCCCGATTACAGGCTGGGATGTCCTGTAAACCGCTGAAAGACACCTATTTTCGGTTAATGTAAAAAATACGGATGAAGTGTAAAAAAGTCTCGGCGAACGGAATTCCCTGCCAATTCAACTCACCGAAAAAATCGGACTTTTATCGGTGGTTTGGAAACTCTTCATTGAGAAATCAGAGCACTACCTTTATATATTTAACAGGCTAGTACACCTTTTACTTCTGAAATATGTGATTCTAAAAGCAGATACACCTTGGTTAACCTTCTTTTTTAAAGCGATATAAAAAAGGTTTGCGTCTAGGAGCGTCCGCCTTGGGTTCCGGTAACCGTTCAAATATGTCCAGGGACAACATTTTCTTCTGGAATCGGCTCCGTTCCAATTTCCTTTCAAGAATGCGTTCGTGTAGTTTGTGCAATTGGGGCATGGTAAACTCCTCTGGCAAAAGGTTAAAGGATATTTGTTCCATCCCGATATCCCTTTTCAACTGTGTTCGCGATTCAAGTGCTATCTTGGCATGGTCCATCAACATTGGGGGCAGATCATCCAAATTGTGCCAAGCACAGGGTTGGGAAAAGATGCCGCCCGTAGGCCGAGCGTCCTCTATATGAATCAAGGCATAGTAGGCCAATGATATAAATCGCCCATTGATCCATAAGTCCTTGTTCCAGTGATATCCTGCTGCTTTTAACAGTCGCTCAAACTCGGAGGCAAAATTTCGATCCCTATCCCCAAATACCTGAAAAAGCCTTAAATAGGGTTGTTGCAACCCGGTCCGTTCCTCCAATACCCTTACGGCAGCATCGGAGACGGATTCGTCTTTCCCTACATAGCCTCCGGGCAAGGCCCAACTTCCTTCAAATTCCAATAATAAGACCTTTAATTCCCCGTCCTTAAAACCGAGAATAACGATATCCACGGAGACATTGGGCAAATAGAGTTTTTCCCCTTGATTTAAAAATTTTTGAACGTCCATAAATACAAATGTAAAAATTTGTGGCAAAACGCCACATTTTATATATTTGTGGCAAAATGACACAAATATGGCCAAGTCTAAATTTAAAAGAATCGTATTAAAGTTGCTCAAGTGGTTCGGCATTGTAGTTGCCCTGATTTTAGTAATCCTTAGCATTGTTGTAATAGTTAATCTCAACTACGATAAGCCTTCGCTTTATGTTTCCGAAGAGAATCTTCAAAAGGAATATGCGAATACCGATACCAAGGTAATGGCCAAAAATTTAGTCGCTCAGATGAGTTTGGATGAAAAAATAGCGCAGATGTACGGGGAACCATATGCTAGCGGGATGGCAAAGTTAGCGACCAATTTTCTGGTCAAGAAGCGCTTTGCCCACATTTATGTTGGCGAAAACAAACGATTGGGGATACCGCCCTGGGTACTATCCGATGGACCTCGTGGAGCGCGGGTGCTGGGCAAGGATGTTAAAGGGGTAACCACATTCCCGGTGGGTATGGCCCGTGGAGCGAGTTGGAATCCAGATCTGGAATATCGTATCAACCAGGTTATCGCTTCTGAAATGCGGGCCAATAAGGTTAACTATGCGGCTACGCCATGCATTAATCTATTGCGGCATCCAGGATGGGGAAGGGCACAGGAAACTTATGGGGAAGACCCATGGTTATTGGGTGAGTTCGGGGTCGCGGCCGTTAAGGGTCTGGAAAAGCATAACATAATGGCATGTCCTAAACATTTTGCATTGAACAGTATTGAGAATTCCAGATGGGTCGTCGATGTGGAAGTGGACGAAAGAACGCTGCGTGAAGTATACCTTCCACATTTCAAAAAAACCGTCCAAAAAGGTAAGCCCGCATCCATTATGAGTGCCTACAATGCCGTAAATGGAGAATTCTGTGGAAGCAATAAGGAACTACTGACCCATATTTTACGTGATGATTGGGGATTTGAGGGCTTTGTGACCACAGATTGGCTAATGGGCGTATATGATGGTATTAAAGGAGTACAAGCCGGACTGGATGTGGAAATGCCATTTCAGCAAGTGTATACTCAAGAGGTCATCCAGGAAGGTTTGGATTCAGGGGAGATATCGGAGTCGGATATTGATAAAATAGTGACCAGATCCCTTTCCACACGATTAAAGTATGCTTTGATCGATGATCAGGACAACTATCCGACAAGTGATATTGGCAAACCTTCCAGCATAGAGCTTGCCCGGGAAGCAGCCGAGGAGAGTATGGTATTGCTAAAAAATGAGGGAATCCTACCTTTTAAAAACCAAGAAGGGAAAACAATCGCCGTTATCGGCAGACTAGCGGACTTGGAAAACACGGGTGATCGTGGTAGTAGTGATTCCAAGCCCTTATATGTGGAAACTCCTTTTGAAGGCATCCAGAAACATCACCAGGCCCAAGGAAACAAAGTAATCCTGGACGATGGAAGTGATCTTGAAAGAGCTAAAGAACTGGCCGGAAATGCTGACGAAATCGTTCTGGTAGTAGGTTTTACCCATGAGGATGAAGGGGAATATATTATCTTCAGCAGGGAACAGATGGAAGAAGCGGCAGAGGCCGGTAAATCCCTTGGGAAAGTTACCATAGGTGGCGATAGGGAGGATTTAAGTTTGTTGGAACAGGACGAAATGCTGATAAAGGCATTACACCCTATGAACGATAACTTGGCAGTGGTCTATGTCGGTGGTAGCGCGATTGACATGTCCACTTGGGAAGATGATGTACCGGCCATACTATTTTCCTGGTATTCAGGTATGGAAGGGGGAACGGCTCTGGCCAATATTCTATATGGTAATGCAAACCCGAGCGGAAAACTGCCTTTTTCAATTGCCAAGAATCAAAAGGATTATCCTCCCTTTACACCGTATACCAAAAATTTTAAATATGGGTATTATCATGGGTATACCCTTTTCGACAAAAAAGGAACAACTCCGGCATATCCGTTTGGCTTTGGGTTAAGTTATACCAATTTTACCTATGATTCACTTGCAGTCAAAACCCAGGAAATCTCCATGGATGACCTCTTGGAGGTTGAAGTAAACGTCTCAAACACCGGTGAAGTTGACGGAAAGGAAGTAGTTCAACTGTATATAGGTTTTTCCAACTCAACTGTTGACCGACCTGTAAAACTATTACGAGGGTTCAAAAAAGTTCACCTAAAAGCCGGTGAGACCAAAAAGGCACTTCTAGATGTAGCCGCAAAGGATTTGGCCTGGTATAATCCGGCCACGGAAAACTGGGAGGTCGAAAGCATGACCTACGAACTTTATATAGGCAGTTCATCTGCGAAAAACGATCTTTTGCAATCAACTTTTATAGTGAAATAAGTCTACTTTTACTTTAGAAAGCCAAGTATCCTTTTCGATAATTTTTTAATACCCACTACCAAATCCAACTGCTTATGGAGCTAACGGATGGATGCAAGTAAAAACATATCAACGTGAACAGGATAATACACATACTATGTTTGTCCGTTCTGGCTTTGTGTTTTCAAGGTTGTCGTACCTGTAATCCAGATTACTCATATGATCCACCTTTGGATTTAGGGGACGGATTGGTTATAGGTACGCTTCAAGAGGTAAACTTGGATACAGCCATAATGGCAAAGCTCTGGAAAAAAATCAAGTGTGGTAAGTTTAACGAAGTCCACTCCATGCTTATTTATAAGGAGAATCTATTAGTGTTCGAAGCCTATTTCGAAGGACACGAATATCAATGGGACGCACCAGATTACCATGGTTCTTTTGTACAATGGAATCAGGATACAGCGCATCCCATCATGTCATGTACCAAAAGTTTTATTTCGGCCTGTATTGGAATAGCCATTGAAAAAGGTTTTATAGCCAATGCACAACAATCTATTTTCGATTACTTACCTGATTATCAAAACTTTAAAAAAGATGGAAAGGAACATATCACCATAGAACACCTATTAACCATGACCTCTGGATTGGCTTGGGATGAATGGGGAGCCCCACATGGTACCTCTGCCAATGATATAGACCGAATTTATTCGGACTGTTCGACCGACCCTATAAAATGTGTTCTGGAAAAAGAACTGCAAAGTACTCCCGGGGAAGAATTCACTTATAATGGGGGTGGGACGATTGTTTTAGGAGAAATTCTCAAAACGGCTTCAGGAATGGACGTGGCTGAATTCTCGAAAAACTATTTATTTAGAAAATTGGGTATAGACTCAACCTCATGGTATCAATTTGAGAATGGGGCTTTTGCCACTGATGGATCCTTAAACCTAAGGTCCCGTGATATGTTGAAGTTTGGTATCACATATCTAAATAAAGGCTCATGGCAGGGAGAAAAAATTGTTTCAGAAGATTGGGTAATAAGGAGTTCCAAGATATATGGTAATAACAAAAGAATCAATATTCCTGGCGAGGACTCAGGCAGAAACGGATATGGCCATTCCTGGTGGACCAGTGAATTTTCGCATAGAGGGAGGCAACTCAAGGCCTTCAGAGCAGGTGGCTGGGGCGGACAATCGATTATGGTTTTCCCAGATCTTGATATGGTGATTGTTTTTACGGGAGGTAATTATGCCACCAATTCAAAGCTTTTCAAAATTGTTAAAAAGTTTGTTTTACCTGCTGCACTTTAGTTCGCCAATAGCAATAATTAGATTCACCTTCCCAAAAATTTTTTGACACAAAGGGAATGTTTTAACACCCAATATCAACTCCTTTTTAGTCCTTTTTGGTACATTGGAAAACATATCGGCATGGAAAGCACAAAAGAAAAATACGATACCATTGGTCATAATTATGACCGGACCCGTAAAGCGGATACATACCTTGCCGAGCGATTGCATCATCACCTAAATCCCAATACAAATGGAATATATCTGGACATAGGCTGCGGGACAGGAAATTATACGGATGCCCTCCAAAAAAAAGGACTCAGTTTCATAGGAATCGACCCCTCCGAAACCATGTTGGAAAAAGCCAAATCCCGAAACCAGGAGATTTATTGGCGTATGGGCACTGCGGAATGCACGGGGTTGGAGACTGCATCTATTGACGGTATAATAGCTTCACTTACCATACATCATTGGCCTGACCTAAAAAAAGGGGCTGCAGAGCTTTTTAGAATTTTAAAGGACGAAGGTAGAATCGTGATTTTTACATCCACTCCGGAACAAATGGAAGGCTATTGGTTAAATCGGTATTTCCCAAAAATGTTGTCCGATTCCATAGCCCAAATGCCTTCCTATACTCAAGTGGAAGAGGCAATGATTAGCTCTGGCTTTGAACTACACAAAACCGAAAAATATTTTGTTCGTCCAGACCTACAGGACAAGTTTCTGTATTGCGGGAAGCAAAATGCCGAGATTTATTTTGATGACAATGTACGGCATGGGATTTCTTCTTTTTCGTCCTTGGCACATCGGGTAGAAGTAGAAAAAGGGTTGGCGGATTTGAGAAAGGACCTGGATACCGGAAAACACGCACAAATCAGAAAATCCTATGAAAATGATTTGGGGGATTATCTGTATATCATAGGTAAGAAGCCTTAAAGGGCCAAAAGTATAATTTACAACCTAGGCAAAACATCTCCGCACAACGGTCATTTCGTCCTGAATTTCCAAGTCCATTTCAACCTTTGGTCCGTTGCACTCCATAGTATGCTTTCATTTTAGTATATTCCGCAAATATCCAATGGACCCAGCAATCATAATTAAAATATCCGACATGAACATCAGATGGCATCTCTCCCTTGTTTGCATAGTACTCCTTTCCTTTTACACACATGCTCAACCGCAAAGGAAATTGGTGAAAGTAATCGTATCCCCAGACGAAACCGATTGGACTTACGAAATTGGTGATCGGCCAGAGTTTTCCATTGCCGTTTTACGAAATAATGTTCCCTCGGAAGGGATGGAAATCAGCTATACCATACAACCGGATCCCGGTTACCGTATGATAGAAATTTGGCAAGAAGGAACCCTATCCTTAAAAAATGGGACGGCAAAAGTAAAGGCCAAGAAAATGAACGAACCCGGGTTTTTACGTTGTACGGCAACTGTAACGGTTGATGGCAAGGAATATTCCTCGTATACCACTGTGGGTTTTGACCCCAATAACATAAAACCGACCACTACGCTACCGAAGGACTTTGAGGAGTTTTGGAACAAAGGCAAGGAAGAACTGGCAGAGATTCCCATAAACCCTATCTTGACATTGCTACCGGAAAGGTGTACGGACAAGGTGGATGTTTACCATGTAGAACTGGACAACATCAAGGGCAAAATCTACGGAATATTATGTAGGCCGAAAAAGGATGGAAAATACCCGGCGATCTTACGGGTTCCCGGGGCCGGTATTCGGCCTTATTATGGGGAAATCTCCGATGCCGAAGCTGGATTTCTATCTTTTACCATTGGTATTCATGGGATACCCGTAACTATGGAGAAGAAAGTGTACGACAATCTCATGCGGGGTGCGTTGAACAGCTATTGGACTACCAATTTGGACGACAAGGAAAATGCCTATTACAAACGGGTCTATTTGGGTTGTGTCAAGGCCGTGGATTTCATTGAAAGCCTCGAAAGCTTTAACGGCCAGGATATTGGGGTTACCGGTGGAAGTCAGGGAGGTGCGTTGTCCATCATTACCGCTGGATTGGACGAACGAATCGATTATTTGGCTGCTTTTTATCCTGCACTTTCCGACCTAACCGGATTTTTGCACGGTCGCGCTGGAGGTTGGCCCCAAATTTTCTTGGACGAGTATACCAACAAACCCGAAAAAATAGAAACTTCCAAATATTTTGATGTCGTCAATTTTGCTCGATTCGTAAAAATACCGGGATGGTACAGTTGGGGATACAATGATAATGTGTGCCCCCCGGCTTCCATGTTTGCTGCCTACAACTTAATCGATGCCAAAAAGGAACTACACGTTTTTCAAGAGACACAACATTGGACCTTTCCAGAACAAAGGGAATTGCGCAATGCATGGTTGTATGGAAAGCTTAAGGAATAGTGCTTTGAGCGCTTAATCCAACTATCCGGAAAGTTGACTTCAGATTACCCCACCTAAGTCTTGCGTTTTCCCCACCAAATAATGAAGCCGGTAATGGGTAGGGAGGCTAAGACCAAAGCCGTAAGGCTAACAAATAGGCGGCCCCAAAAGTGGCCTATGTTTCCCAAATGAATATCATAAACGAGTCCATTTAAAGTGGTAAAGACACTGGCCCTACTATGGATAGTATTCTGGAAGTTCCCTAGGAGCAAGGCTCCGGTATATTGGTCAAAATGATAGTGATCCGTGCTATACACCAATTGTTCCGGGTGTATTACTGCGAGGTGTATCGCATCCGTCTCCTTGTGGGGGTAACTTATTCGTACGCGCTTGTTGGGAAATTGTTCTAAAAAAGTAGTGGCCAAACTATCCACTTTCTGGCTTGGATCGTGATCCAGGGTTTTCCCTTCCATTTCCGAAACAGGAGTATCATACACCATTTTATTTTCCCCGGTTAATAGCTTTAACCCATTTCGTATGGGTTCAAATCCCCAAAAGACACCTGTTAGAACAATAAAAATGCCTATCCATGAGGCATAGAAACCCAATACATTGTGCAAGTCGTAGTTCAGTTTTACTGGTCTGGATTTTAGATTAATGGTAAAATGGTATTTTCTTCGTGACTTCCGCTGTGGCCACCAAAGGATCAATCCGGTCACTACCATAAAAAAAGATAAAAGGGTGACCCAATGTACAATTACCCTCCCTACATCGCCCAAAAGCAAATTGCGGTGCAAGGATTTCAAGTGGTTCAACCAGCCTTCCTTCATATTTTGTAGATGTTGGATCTTTCCCGTGTAAGGATTCATAAAAGCGTAGTAATAGGTGCCCGGTGCATATACCAATATTTTGGCAGTGGAAGATTTCCCCTGGAAAGTTACTGCCCTGAAATCCCCTTCGGGAAACTCTTGGGCGAGCTCTGTCCTTAGTTTGGAAACCGGCACAAAAGGTACGTCCTGGCCGACAACATTTTGTTTGTAGATCTTTTGGCCAATCTCTGCATCCCAGGCATATAGCGCCCCGGAAAGCGCAATAATAAAAAATAGAAGGCCAATGATAAGACCCACATACAAGTGGACGTTATGTATTATCTTTTTGAAAAGTCCTTTTTTCATTCGTGGAAAAGTGGGCTAAAACACTAAATATAGCATTATAAATCATCTGTCCAAAGTCTTGGTATACCGGGTGACAATTAATAACTTTCTATATGAAAAATTCCCTAGGCACCAGAGATATTCATTTAAGCAAAAGGAATCAAAATCAGTTATGTATAAGACAATGGCAACTGCTTATCCTCATTGCACTCCTATCGGGACCAGTCTCCTTGTGGTCCCAAGAGGAAGCTAAAGGTGCCTTTATCATGACGGTCACCGGAAAAATCGGGTTGGAAAATCTAGGTAGCATATTACCTCATGAGCATGTCACCACGGATTTTTTAGGCGCGGAAATTGCACCTCAACCGCGTTATTCCAAGGATAATGCTATAACCACTATTCTGCCCCATCTTAAAAACTTAAAGGAAAAGGGCTACGGCCTGTTCTTTGAATGCACGCCCAACTATATTGGTCGGGATGTGGAATTGCTCAAGGCGCTTTCTGAGCTTTCGGGTCTCAAAATCGTTACCAATACGGGTTATTATGCTGCGGTTAATAAAAAATTCCTACCCAAACATGCCTACACCGAAAGTAGCAAGACCTTGGCGGAACGCTGGGAAAAGGAATGGCAGGAAGGTATTGGCAACACGCGTATCCGACCCGGATTTATAAAACTGGGCGTAGGAAAGGGGCCCTTGGATGCCATTGAGGAGAAGTTGTTAAACGCAGCGCTTATCCTTCATAAAAAAAGTGGCCTACAAATGACCATGCATACTGGGGATGGGGAAGCGGCCCTTTCGGAATATCAAATTATAACGAAGGCAGGGGTAGATGGCAAAAACATGATATGGGTCCATGCCCAGAATGGTAAGGATAAAGAAAGGATAGCCCTGGCCAAAAGAGGGGTATGGATCAGTTTGGATGGTGTAAGTTCCGAAAAAATGGATAGCTATATCAATATGATCCGCATCTTAAAGGAAAACCAGCTTCTTCCCCGGCTTTTGATTTCCCACGACTATGGCTGGGGCGTTGAAGATGAAAAGGGTACTATTAATCTTGTTCCTTTTGATAAGGGGAAAAATGTGCCTTACCAGACTATACATGAAGTTTTGTTGCCGCGTCTTCAAAAGTTAGGATTTACCAAAGCGGAAATAAATCTCATTACAATTGAAAACCCCATAAAAGCCTATTCTTTAAAACCCTAAGGACATTCTTAAAAGGCAACGGTCGCTAGCTCCTTTCGAATATACTGGTCTATTTCCTGAACCTCGCCTTCGGTTAACTTGATGGTGGACGCTGCCGCATTGGAGATCGCTTGTTCTTCATTCTTGGCTCCTACCAGTACCGAAACAATTCCTGGCTGTTGCAGAGCCCAGGCAATGGCAATGTAAGATACAGGGCATTTATACTTCTCCGCTAAAACATCCAAAAGTGACAGTAATCCCTGAATCTGTGACCAAATTTCAGGCCGATAATAATTATAAAAGCGGCTGCGATTATCATTTTCATCAAAATTGGGGAGTTCCCGATATTTTCCGGTCAGCAGCCCACCTGCAAGGGTACCATAGGTGGTAAGCCCAATCTCATTTTTAAGACAATAAGGGACCAAAGTTTCCTCTATTTTCCGCTGAAGCATAGAATAATTCGGCTGAAGACTTACAATAGTGGCCAAACCCTTGGCCTGTTCCATCAGTTCCGTGGTAAAATTGGAAACACCCAAATACCGGAATTTCCCTTGCTCCTGGAGTTTTAAAAGGGTCTCCAAGGAATCCTCCAAGGGAGTATTGACATCGGGCCAATGTATCTGATACAAATCGATATAATCCGTCCCCAAACGCGAAAGCGATTCATCTATTTCCCTAAGAATGGTCTCCGGCCTAAGATCGCGTAAAAAACTGTCCGAAGTACGGGTAACCCCAGTCTTTGTACCGAGGATTACCTTATCCCGACGTCCCTTTATGGCCTTACCTACCACACTTTCCGCATGTCCGGCCCCATAGGCCGGTGCCGTATCGATAAAATTAATGCCCGAGTCCAAGGCAGCCTGTATGGTTCGTATCGAAGCATTGTCATCTACATCGCCCCAAAAATCATTGCCCATCGCCCAGGTACCCAAACAAATTTCGGAAACCTTTAATTCGGTCTTGGGGATATTCCTGTAATTCATGATATAGGTCTTAATTGGAATTTTAATTTACTCATTTTTCGTTCTTTCAACGGCATAATGCAGGATTGTTCAACCTCCCTCCTTCCGCAATACTTCCAAAGGCGGGCTTTGGATAACACTTCGGCTATTGCCCAAGCCGATCAACAACACCAAGGCCGTAATCCCGGGCAATAGAATCAGGAAAGGTGCCCAAGAGGGAGCAAAAGGTACCTCGAATACAAAGCGTGCCAGCAGTTGTGCCCCGAAGAGAGAGAGCAAAACACCCATGGCACTTCCCAAAATACCCAGATAGAAGTATTCCAAAGCGGTAATCCTTAAGATTTGTGGACTCTTGGCCCCCAAGGTACGTAACAATACATTTTCTCGAATACGTTGATACTTACTAGTTCGTACCGAACCTATGAGCACAATAACACCTGTAAGGATACTAAAAAAGGCCATGAAGTTGATAACCCAGGAGATCTTATCAAGAATGCCCTCCAATATCCCAAGAAGTTGACGCAAATCCAAAATAGAAACGTTGGGGAACTTGCGGACCAATTCCCGTTGTAATTGTGCGGAAGCGGCCTCGTCCGGGGCCCTAGTGGTCAATACATGAAATTGGGGCGCATTCTCCAAGATGCCCTTGGGGAAGAGTATGGAAAAGTTGGGTTGCATCCTACCCCAGTCAACGGCACGAACACTACCCACAAAAGTCTTCATTAATACGCCCTGTACGTTGAACAGTATCGTATCCCCTACCACCACCTTTGCATCCCGCGCAATATTATCGGCTACGGAGATAGGAATGGGAACATCCACATCGGCCTGGGAAATCCATTCACCACTGGTAAGCATTTCCGAATCAATCAGTGAATCGCGATAGGTGACCCTAAATTCGTGGTTAAGGATCCATTTGTTCATGTTCAGGGTGGTATCCTGGCGAAGTTCGTTCACGGCCCTCCCTTTGATGCTATGAATGCGCATGGTCACAATAGGGATATTATCAATGACCGGAAGCCCCTTGGGCAATATGCTCTGGGCTACGGAATCCTTCTGTTCGGTCTGTACGTCCAATAGAATAATATTGGGACTCTGTGAGCTGTCCTCCACTCGAGCCTTGGCCAATAAGATGTCTTTGCTAAAATAAAGCGTACTGATCAAAAAAGCCCCTACCCCAATGGCCAAGATCAAGACCAAGGTCTGGTTATTGGGGCGAAAGAGATTCAGTAAGCTCTGACGAGCGGTGAATCCCCATGAAGTAGGGAAATATTTCTTTACACCCCGCATGAGCAAATTGGCCAAACCACCCAAAATTGAAAAAACGGCCAATACGCTGAGTACAAAATAGAGGGAGTACCTCCAATTATCCAACAACCATTGGGCAAATCCCAAAATGAACAGCAAAATGCCAGCCATGACTAATACCATCGCTTTTCTAGAACGTTCGGGAGTTCCTTCCTGGATACGAAGAACTTGCAAGGGCGAAACGAACCACGTACTCAACAAGGGTAGCAATGCAAACAGAACGGACATTAAAATACCTAGCAACAATCCCATGATAATAGGCCTCGCGGAAAGCGAAAGCACTACCTCAAAGGGTAGGAAATCCTGTAACAACAAGGGAAAGGACTGCTGAAGGATCAACCCTGCCGCCGTCCCGATTATTCCACCAAAAAGTCCCAACCCCGCAATTTGTAAAAGGTAAATCAAAAACGTTTGCTTTCGAGTAGCTCCAATGCATTTAAGCACAGCTATGGAACGTAACTTCTCTTTGATATAGATATGTACCGAACTGGCAATGCCCACACAGCCCAACAACAAGGCAATGAAAGCTACCAAATTCAAAAACTTGCCTACATTTTCGAATCTACGTCCCATACGTTGACTCGTTATGGTATGGACATCCAAATCGGCCTTTTCGGCATCCAACAAGGGATCTAGTTTATCGTTTAAAGTGCTTAAGTCAGTATTCGCATCGGCCTTAAAAAAATAATTATACTCTATGCGACTTCCGGTCTGCAGCAATCCGGTTGCTTCAATGGAACCATACGGTACCCAGACCGGTGGGGCGACCGAACTAAATACACCGGTAGTTCCCGGGCCGGAATCCAATCGTCCTATAATGGGAAAGGTAACATCCCCAACTTTTATGCTATCCCCAACTTTCAGGTTAAACTGTAGCATTACGGTGGCATCTACCAAAGCCCCGTTCTTTTCTTGATAGGTATCGCCAGCGTTCTCCGGATAGGTCTCCAAATCGCCGTACAAGGGATATCCCCCTTCCATACCGCGAATTTGTACCAATTTGGTCGATCCACTTTTCGGAAAAGCGGCCATGGAGACAAACTTTACTTCCATCGCCTCGGCACCAAGAGAATCAATAAGAGCCTGGACTTTTTCAGAGGGCAATTGCTTGGTATCTATCCGAAAATCGGCCCCCATAAGGGCCTTGGATTGTAATGTAATGTTGTCCTTGAGGCTTTCACTAAAGGATTGGATGGATACGACGGCCGCAATACCCAAAATGATGGAAGCCATAAAAAGCAGCAACCTTTTCCCGCTGGCCTTACTGTCCCGCCAGGCCATTTTCAACAACCACTGGGCACCTGCTGCCGTCTTCAAATTTCGGTCGGTCTTGTTCACTACGCTATTGCTTTTTCCTGTGCCAGGATTTTACCGCCCTTTAGCTTTAGAATATGCTGTGTTTTTCGGGCCAGATCCAAATCGTGGGTTACGATTACCAAGGTTGTGCCGGCTTCCTTATTGAGTTCAAAAAGTAGTTCTACCACTTTCTCGCCCGTTTCCTCGTCCAGATTGCCCGTAGGTTCGTCGGCGAACAAAATTGAGGGATTATTGGAAAAGGCCCGGGCCAACGCTACCCGTTGTTGCTCTCCTCCGGAAAGTTGGGAAGGATAATGGTTTACGCGATCGGCCAATCCAACTTTCTCCAACAGCTCTCTGGCTACGATACTCGCATTCTTGGCACCCTGCAATTCCAAAGGTACACTTACATTCTCCAGAGCGGTAAGGGTAGGTAACAATTGAAAATCCTGAAAAATAAACCCTACTTTTTGGTTACGCAATAACGCCCTTTCATCCTCACTGAGGGATTGAAGCTCGGTTCCACAAAGTTCAATGCTACCCGTACCTGGTTTATCCAGTCCCGCGCAGAGCCCCAACAATGTAGTCTTTCCACTTCCTGAAGGCCCAACGATGGCAAAGGTATCCCCCTCATTTATAGTAAAGGATATATCATCCAATACGGTTAATTCTTTAGAACCACTGGTGTAGGTCTTCCCAAGGTGGCTAACGTTTAATATCTTTGTCATGGTCCTTTTCTAAAATGCCCAAGGGCAAAAAGGACAAAATAAGGAAATGATTTCGATATTTAGACCCTGTCAGCATGCATACACTCTTAAAACTTTGTTATTTTTTCTCCCTGTTCCTATTGCTGTCCTGTGGTGGTAAATCCACACAGAAGCCCGATGATCCCTCTAACGAATCGGTAGATTCCCCTACAGAGGAAATCAGTAAGGAGGATAGTAAGACTATTATTTTCTTTGGGGATAGCCTTACCGCAGGACTAGGTCTTGATCCCCAAGAAGCTTTTCCCGCTGTTATTCAGGATACATTGAATTCCTTGGGAATGAATTACACGGTCATTAATTCCGGACTTAGTGGGGAGACCACGGCCAGTGGAAGAAACAGATTGGATTGGGTATTGAACCAAAAGGCCGATATTTTTATACTGGAACTAGGGGCCAACGACGGATTACGGGGGATTCCCCTTGCAGAGACAAGAACCAATTTACAGGCCATTATCGATGCGGTACGGCAGAAAAATCCAAATACTAAAATAATTCTTACCGGTATGCAGATACCCCCTAATATGGGACAGGACTATACTTCGGAATTTCGCAAGATATTTCCGGATTTGGCAGAGAAAAACACATTGCCCTTGATTCCCTTTTTGTTGGAAGGCGTGGCAGGTAATCCTGAATTGAACCAGGAGGACGGCATACACCCAACTATTGAAGGACAAAAAATTGTGGCCGATAATGTTTGGGCGGTTTTGGAAGATGTTGTTCGAGAATAAAACATTTCTTAGGCCATTTTAGCTCGGTTTCTTTTCGTTGTAAAAGACAAAGCTTTCTTTACCTTGGCATTGGAACGTTTGTACAAACGGGCAACCTCAGTCTTGTTCTCGAAAGAAACTCCTTCTTCAACGGTCTCGGTAACGATTCCCATTTCTAGGGTCGCGACCTTTACTTCGGAAGTAGTATCCTGAGCTTGGGCGGCGATTCCGATGAAGAGAACAAAAATTAAAGTTACTAGCGTTTTCATGACTTGCGTTTTTATATAATAAAAACGCCGCGAAGGGTATCCTACCGGGTTTCGATTCGCTGAAAACCCCTTATTTTTCGGTATCTGACAGAAATCGGGTTAAAGTGTACAATAGCATCGGTGAACGGACAAAGACCCAAAATCACTTTACCGAAAGGATAGGTATTTTATCGAGCATCCTACCCCGATTTCGTTTTTGCGGGAAGCAGCAGCAGATAAGTCCTGAATTGAATCGGGAGGACAGGATAGGTTATTTAGGTTATTGGGTTTTAAGTCATTTTTTATTGCGGGAACGATGATTTAGTAACTCGATAACTTTTTGAAAACCCAGATATTTGTGGAAACTAGCCCCGAAAATTCGGAAACACCAAAAGCGCATACCCGCAGGCCGTGACCATTGAGCTTTGTCGAAATGCAGTCAGGGTTTCAACCAATAATTGCAATCAATGCATTTATTTATAGTATCTTAAGGCATCAACCTAAGATAACCCTACCATGAAAAGGTTTTTTGTCCTATTCCTGATTATAGCCCTCAACTCCTGCAAGTCTGAAAAGAAAAATATCGAAACCGCTGAACAATGGATTTCCCTATGGAATGGCCAAGATCTGAACGGCTGGCATAAATATCTAGGAACCCCGTACCAAATGAAAACCGATAGCCTGGGCAATACCCTAACCCCCTTTGGCATCGATAATGACCCCTTGGAAGTAATTACCCTAGTGGACACCGATGATGGAAAGGCCATCCGTATTTCCGGTGTGGCCTGGGGAATGATCTATACGGAACAGGACTATCAAAACTATCATTTGAAGTTAAAAACGAAGTGGGGCGAAGGTATGCATCCTCCAAGGGAAAAAGGACCTAGGGACAGTGGTCTGCTTTACCATGGTTTTGGCGTACCCGGTTCGGTATACAATTGGATGGGGTCTCAAGAACTACAAATACAACAGGGCGATATGGGCGATTACTGGCCCGTAGGCGATGTGGAAATCGATATCCCAAGTGTTCTCAAGGATAGTGTATATTATATCTATAAAGATAATGCACCTTTACGCTCCTATTACTTTGCCGACATACTCAAAACGGCAACCCACGATAGTTTGGCGAAGCGAAGGGTCTTTAAAGCTTTTGATGCGGAAAGATCCCATGGGGAATGGAACGACGTGGAATTGATTGCCCTCGGAGATTCCAGCATCCATATTGTAAATGGTAAAGTAGTCATGCGGCTTTTCAATTCCAGGAAAATGTCGACCCAGGAAAAGCTCCATTCGGGAAAGATTATCTTGCAGTCAGAAGGTGCCGAAGTATTCTACAAAGACCTATATATAAAACAGATTACGGAAGTTCCAGAAAAATATCGGTAGTTTTAAAAGTGAGAATTAGGCCATTTTAGCTCGGTTTCTTTTCGTTGTAAAGGACAAAGCCTTTTTTACCTTGGCATTGGAACGCTTGTACAAACGGGCAACCTCGGTTTCGCTCTCGAAAGAAACTCCTTCTTCAACGGTCTCGGTAACGATTCCCATTTCTAGGGTCTCAACCTTTACTTCGGAAGTAGTATCCTGAGCCTGGGCAGTGATTCCGATGAAGAGAACAAAGATTAAAGTTATTAGCGTTTTCATGACTTGCGTTTTTATATAATAAAAACGCGGTGAAGTGCATCCTACCGGGTTTCGATTCGCTGAAAACCCCTTATTTTTCGGTATCTGACAAGAATAGGGATAAAGTGCACAATAGCATCGGTGAACGGACAAGAACCCAAAATCACTTTACCGAAAGAAGGTGCACTTTAACGGGATTAAAGCTCTCGATTTCATCATAAAAAAACCCGTTCATTTAAAAAATGGATAGGATAAATCGGTCCATTTAAATAAATTAAGGAGATAATCCTAACTTTATAGGGCGGGCGATTTATGCCCAATTATAGATACTTCCATGAAAAAATACCTTCTGTTTGCCTTGTTGGTGGTTTACCTGTATTCCTGTAACACAAAGAAAAGGGTTGAGAAAAGACCCAATATCGTTTTGATTATGGCCGATGATATTGGCTTTTCGGATATTGGTAGCTATGGTAGTGAAATCCAGACCCCGAATATCGATTTTTTGGCCGAAGGCGGCATGCGGTTTGCTACCTTCTATAATATGGCCAAATGCAATCCTACGCGCTCGTCCCTGTTGACCGGATTGTACACTGGGGGGAATGGGGCCGTTCATCTGGCGCATCTGACCAAAAAAGCGGGATATGAAAACATCATGAGCGGAAAGGAGCACTTTGATTCCTGGGTGCCCGAGTATTGCAAGGCCGAAAATGTATTTGACCAAGCCTTTACCTTTTGGGCTACCACGGAATATTTTCGTCCGCCATCCGGGGATTTTGAACGGCCGTTTTATCTCAATGGCCGAGAGTTAAAGGCCGAAGACATTCAATTTGAACAATCTCCCATGTACAAAACCGATTTTATAACGGACTATGCGTTACACTGGTTGGACGATACTTTTGAAAAGGATAAGCCCTTCTTTTTATATCTTCCCTATCATGCGGCACATTATCCCCTACAGGCCAGACCGGAAGACATCGCCAAGTACCGGGGTACCTACCTCAAGGGATGGGATGAATTGCGAAAGGAGCGTTTTGCGAAGATGAAACAATTGGGCGTGATAGCTGAAAACACTGAACTAAGTCCGCCGGAAGGTAACCTCAACCAATTTCGAAAACCTTTGGTACCAGAATATGTGGACTATTATCCCTGGGATGGCCTATCTGAATCGGCCCAAGATTCCCTGGATTTGGAAATGTCCGTTTTTGCGGCCATGGTAGACCGAATGGACCAAAACATTGGTCGGGTGCTGGATAAACTGCGTAAAAATGGAAAATTGGAGAATACCCTTGTCCTATTTTTAGTGGATAATGGTTCATGCCCCTTTTATACCAATAAGGTAAAGGATGTAGCCCCGGGCCCGGCGGATTCCTATTGGAGCCTTCGAGCAACTTGGGCCAATTTGGGAAATACGCCCTTTCGGCAATACAAACAATGCGGACACGAAGGCGGGAGCCATACTCCCTTTATCGCGTATTGGCCCGATCGTATTGCCCCGGGGACCATTACCAAACAACCCGGCCATGTGGTGGATATGGCCCCTACTTTTTTGGAGGTACTGAAAACTTCCTATCCAGACTCTATAAACGGCCATGCCACCCTACCGCTTCAAGGGAGTTCCCTCCTACCCATTTTTAAGGGCGAAGAAAGAAAGGAGCCCGATTATTTTGTTTCCGGCCTGGATAAGTTCCGTATGTTCCGAAAAGGGGATTATAAAATTGTACGGCTCAATGGCGGGGATTGGGAACTCTATAACATGAAGGAAGACCCCACGGAACTGAAGGACTTGGCATCAACCTATCCTGAAAAGGTGAAAGAATTGTCCGATGCATATACTTCGTTACATCTAAAGTGAATATTGCAAGTCTTCTAGAAGGTTAAATCTGATAGGGAGGATTAAGCCAATTTAGCTCGGTTTCTTTTAGTTGTAAAAGACAAAGCCTTTTTTACCTTGGCATTGGAACGCTTGTACAAACGGGCAACCTCAGTTTCGTTCTCAAAAGAAACCCCTTCTTCAACGGTCTCGGTAACGATTCCCATTTCAATGGTCTCAACCTTTACTTCAGAAGTAGTATCCTGAGCCTGGGCAGTGATTCCGATGAAGAGAACAAAGATTAAAGTTACTAGCGTTTTCATGACTTGCGTTTTTATATAATAAAAACGCCGCGAAGGGTACCCTACCGGGTTTCGATTCGCTGAAAACCCCTTATTTTTCGGTATCTGACAGAAATCGGGATAAAGTGCAAAATATCATCGGTGAACGGACAAAGACCCAAAATCACTTTACCGAAAGAAGGTGCATTTTAACGGGATTAAAGCTCTTCTTTTTATCAAAAAATCATGCTGAAAAACTATCCGCAACGTTTAAAATACATCCTCCTTTGGATTTATGGGGAACATTCCTATCTTCAGACTTCGGAAAAAACAAACTACTTTGGATTGGAAATCGTGGTTTTTAAAGAAACAATGAAACTGCAAACTATTATTGTGTTACCAAGTTGTTCGGTTATTTTGTAGACTCTCCAAAATCATGCAATAATCATTAACCCAATAACGCTTAGGGCCAAAGTGTCTATAAAAACTAAAGCAGCTGCAATAGAATTGCAGGATTTTAACGTGTAACTAGATACTAAAACGAGAAACATGAAACTATTTGAATCTTACCACCTGGGTCCGATTTCGTTGAAGAACCGGATCGTTATGGCCCCCATGACCCGTTGCCGGGCTTTAGATAACATCCCCAATGACTTAATGGCCACCTATTACGCCCAAAGGGCGAGTGCTGGGCTGCTTATTACGGAAGGCACATCACCCTCTCCCAATGGGGTAGGCTATGCGCGTATTCCAGGAATATATAGTGATGCGCAGATAAAGGGTTGGAAAAAGGTGACGGAAGCGGTACACCGGGAAAATGGGAAGATATTCATTCAACTTATGCATACGGGGCGGGTTTCGCACCCGGACAATATGCCTGAGGGAACCACGGTCCTTGCCCCCTCTGCCGTGCCACTTGAGGGTGAAATGTATACCGATCAAAACGGGATGCAGACCTATCCCTTGGCCAAGGAAATGAGCCTGCAGGACATAGAAACAGCCAAAAACGAATATGTCCAGGCAGCCAAAAATGCCATAGAGGCCGGTTTTGATGGTGTAGAACCTCATGGCGCCAATGGGTACCTCATAGACCAATTCATTAATCCGACTACCAACCAAAGGAAGGATACCTATGGCGGTAGTGCGGCCAACAGAAATAGATTTCCCTTGGAAGTGGCCCAGGCCGTTGCCGAGGCCATAGGAGCCGATAGAACCGGGATTCGGCTTTCGCCCTATGGTGTTTTTAACGGTATGGGCATTTTTGAGGGTATCGATGAGGCCTATTTCGAATTGACCCAAGGGCTTTCCAATCTGGGCTTGGTGTATCTCCATGTGGTAGACCATTCCGCCTTAGGTGCCCCTGAAGTCCCGCAACAAACCAAGGAAACGATGCGAAAGGCTTTTGCAGGGACATTTATCTTGAGTGGCGGATATGACAAAGAGCGTGCGGAGAAAGATCTTGAAAACGGCAAGGGTGATCTGGTCGCCTTCGGTAGGCCTCTTTTGGCCAATCCGGATCTGCCCAAACGCTTGGAAGAGGGATTGGAGCTCAACGAACCCGATCAAAATACGTTTTATACCGCAGATGAAACTGGCTATACGGATTACAGTTTCGCTTAGCCCTACCTATAGTTTAAGTAGAAGATTGGGGTTCGGACAGTTGCGGGAATAGAAATCCAAGTCCGTACGGGAACATACTCCAGGATAATCGCCCTGGTTGTTTTGTAGATCCTGGATAATTTGAAAATGGAGGTGCGGGGCATAGTTTCCATTGATATCCGGCGTACCCAAGGTAGCCAGGGTCTCTCCCGGTTGGAGTTCCTTTCCCTTGTATAAACCCTCCAAGGATTCCAGGGAAAGATGCCCATAGAGTGTATGGAAGGTCATGCCCTTGACTTCATGTACCAGGATTATTGTAGGGCCATAGTCCCCGGGCGTGGTGTTGTTTTGAAAACTATGCACCTTTCCCTTCAATGGAGTTACTACTTGAGTTCCGGCCGATGCCCAAAAATCCATCCCCAAATGAACGTTTCGGGGTGGCTTTCCTTGGGTGGCAAAGCCCGACTTATCCGCATAAAGATTCCGCTGTTCCAAATAGCCGCCATAGGCTACCGCCGCTGAATGTTGTTTTAGGACTTGATCAATATAGGCCTGGCATTGGTCGGGATCTGTGACGGCCACCTCTTCCAAATCCGGGTTATGGGTAGATAAGTCGATCGGTGTATAGGCCCTTACCGGAATTTTAGCATCCATTATGGCTACTAGTTGTGAAATTCCGTTTAAGGTTTGTTCCAGGATATGCATACCTCAAATGTATGATATGTATTTGTTTAGGCAATAATAAGAATAACGCTTTAAAAGGAAGATGGCAAAGGAAATTATGCCTTACTACAGAAAAGGCATGGAGCCAATTTTACAATCGGAAATGCTACTCTTAAAACCAAGATAAGCGTGGACCGCGAGGAGAAAATATTATTAACTAGGGAACTGGATTAGGACTTTTCATAGGATACCTTGTTGGCATTTCGTTTTTCCTTTATATTTTATTCTAATCAGCGGTTATTCTACTTAATTAAGTTTTCCTTCGGAAAAAAGTCTTCTAATCTCTTTTTTATCAAACTTACCAACGCTAGTTTTTGGCACTTCCTTTATATAAACATAGTCTTTGGGAATTTGATATTTTACAAAGTCTCTTGATAAAAATTCAATTAATTCTTCATCTAAAATTTTATCTTCATTATGCACCAAGACTATTGAAGCCAAAGGTTTTTCTACCCATTTTTCATCTGATATCGCAATTACAGCAGCTTCTTTAATTTTAGGGTGCGCCATTAATGCAGATTCCAGTGCTACACTGGAGATCCATTCACCGCCACTTTTTATAAGGTCTTTGGCTCTGTCCTTGATTTCCATATAACCATCTTCATCAATTGTGCTCACATCACCTGTTTTAAACCAACCATCTTCTGTAAAGCTTTCATGATTATTCGTCTTAAAGTAGGAGCTTACGGTCCATGCCCCTTTTACTTGTAGTTCTCCCATGGTTTTACCATCTGTAGGGGCCAAAGTCCCATCATCTGTTACAATCCTTAATTCTACACCTGGAAATGCAGTACCTTGCTTCGCGCGAATATCTAATTTTTCATTTTCTGATAAACGCTCATGTTTTGACTGTATTCGACTTACTGTTCCTAGAGGAGATGTTTCGGTCATTCCCCAGGCGTGAACACCTCTTATTCCGAAATCTTTCTCAAAACCTTCAATAAGACTTTTTGGCAATGCAGAACCACCAACAATATATTCTTCGAGGGCTAATTTTTCTTTGGGAGGATTCATTTTCATGGCATCATACACGCCTAACCATATAGTTGGAACACCATTGGCTTTATTCACTTTTTCTTCTTTAAGAATTTTAATAATGGCTTCAGGCTGCAAATTGGAAGAAGGGAGTACCATGTTTGATCCGGACAAGAGACACAAGTATGGAAAACCCCATGCCATGACATGAAATTGGGGCACAATCAATAAAACTGTATCTCTATTGCTAAAATTTCCTGCATTTGGTGATATAATCGTTGTCGCGTGTAAAAAGGTTGACCTATGAGAATACAAAACCCCTTTTGGAAAACCTGTTGTTCCGCTTGTATAACACAAACCGCAAGCATCATTTTCATTTAACGTAGGCCACTCAAAATCTTCTGATTGGTCAGCGAGCAAATCTTCATAATGCAATGTATTTGGTAAAGTAGTTGTAAAATCTTCAGCTGCATTTATTAAAATGTAATATTCTACAGTCTCCAGTAGCGGAGCAATTTTTTCTAAAAGGGGGACTAATGTAGCATCAACAAAAATCACTTTATCTTCCGAATTATTGATAATATATTCTATTTGATGGCTAGACAATCGAATATTTATAGTGTGGCAAACAGCTCCCATACCAGATACCCCATAGTATAATTCTACATGAGGACCATGATTCCAAGCAAAAGTGCCCACCATATCACCTTTTGTGATTCCTAACTTCCGGGTTAACGCATTGGCTAATTTTTTACAGCGTTTATACATATCACCAAAACGATACTCATGTCGCGTTCCATCTGGTAAATGGGTTATTATTTTTTTATGATGATACACGTTGTTTCCATACTCAAGAATAGTATTTGTTGTCAGCGGATAATCCATTATTAATCCTTCCATTCTTAAAAATTTAGAATATTATTCTTTTCTATTACCCTACTTATTGCAGAATATTCAATCAGTCTCCATTTATCTGGTGCTCAAATGCCACCCTTTCTTCTAAATGAATGCCCAACGGTGAGTGTATGAAACGTAGGACATTTCGGAGCTGCGTATTTTTCCACCGCGACTAAACTTGCTGAAAGCACTGTCCGTCCTATGTTTTATACCCATTGTTGTGCTTTCGTTATTTATAGTCACTTATCAACCGATGTAATTAAAATTACTTTTCAGAGTCTGCCAATTTCTTAGTATCCACATATTGTTGAAAGGCAGTAATTTTTCCTTCATCGTTAAGCGTCCATAGATGTGCGGCTTGTGCATTATAAGCCTTGCCAGTTGCTTTCACTTTGGCATCATATCGTAAAGTAGCTAAGACTTTACTGTCGTTCATGCCGTGGACTTTAACATCCTGCAACCCAAAGTGCTCATGGTTAGCTCCAAGACGAGCAAATACACCTTCTAAAATTGCATCTGGACCAATGTAAGGATTACCATCTGCAAGCGAGTTACTTTCGGCTTCATTCCATTCAATTTTAGGATGCATCAATCCCAGAACAGTTGGCATATCACCAGTTGAAAAAGCGTTGTACAAAGAGTCAATAATTTGAGTGTTTTGTTCAGTTGTCATGATTTTGGTTGTTCTTTAGTGCCTACTCTGGTCGGTTTTCGGCTTTCCCGTTTGTTATTTCTCAATTCAGTTGGTCATAATGAAGCATAACTGGTTACATCCGCCCTAATTTACACTTTTATCCTATTCTGTCACTGGTTATCGGGACAATAAGTGCTCGTTTTTGTTATGCTCTCTGCTGAAGTATCCAACCAAAACACCAATCCCCGTAATTATTTCATTTATATGCTTTCCTTTAGATAAGCCCATTGAAATACCTATGCAAATGTTTTGGAGTCATATTAGGTATATCCGTATCGTAATGTATCAAAAGCGTCCTTTTATTTTATACCTGTGGAGAATGTAAATTGGGAAGTTGCCTATATTCGTATACCGAAACGTTAACATTTTTTAACCAAAGTTCCCGTAAGGAGGTGGTAACTTCGGCTACAAACCCTGAAAAAGAAAAATACATGAAACGAACATGAATTTTTTTAATCAAAAACTACACAAAGTGAAACGACTAAAATAAATTCATGAGAGAACGAATGCAACAAGTGCCTGCCTGCCGTAGGCAGGGTTGCATGGGTTCTTAAATTTTTATATATCTTATTTACAGACAGTTAAAAATTTTAAACACATGAAAATCTTAAAAACGTTCTTTTTGGTCCTTTCCTTCTTGGTTTTGGGTAGTTGCCAATCCAAGGCCAATGAAAACAAAAAAGTGGTCATTGATACCATGGGCCAGGAAGAAAACAAGGAAATGGCCCAAATGTCATCCCAAGACTTAAGTGCCTACGAGACCGCGTATTTTGCTAGTGGTTGTTTTTGGTGTGTGGAGGCCATTTTTGAGAGTGTAAGAGGGGTCAAAGAGGTCGTTTCCGGATATTCTGGTGGAAGTGAGGAAAATCCATCCTATGAGCAAGTAGCCCGCGGACAAACCACGCATGCCGAGGCCGTGGAAGTCTACTACGATCCTAAAGTGATATCCTTTGTAGAATTGGTACAGGTGTTTTTCGGTTCCCATGATCCCACCACCTTAAATCGGCAAGGGCCTGATCGGGGACCACAATACCGTTCCGTTGCCTTTTATAAGAATGTACAGGAAAAGAAAATCATAGACGGTTATATAGCGGCCTTAAAGGAGCAAAACGTCTATGAGGGCGCACCTATCACCACAGAAGTCACTGAATTCAGTAAGTTTTGGAAGGCTGAAGAATACCATCAGGATTACGAACGAAAACATCCCAATAATTCCTATATCACCAACGTGTCCATTCCACGTCTCAATCGGTTTAAAAAGAATTTCGGGGATTATCTAAAGAAGGATTCGCATTAATCCTTTTTTTGATCATCAATTGCAAAGCGACCCTAATTCGGTCGCTTTTTTATTTGTAAATTTATCGGATAGTCATAGTTTAGTGGCTTTTGAATCCAGTTGTACCTAAATTTACGCAAACGTTGTAGATTTTCCCTGCTGGTTTTTGCCTGTTCCATATAGAAAAGGCACCATCCAAAACGCAGTCCGTAACGGTACAAAGATGGGACTAGGGAATAAAGAGGAAGACCGATATGAAAAGTAGAAGAAATTTTATAAAAAAAGCATCCGCCGGAATTGTAGGGGTCACGACTGTTACCCTTCCGGAAATAGCCAAGGCATCCGGTTTAAAGGGTACTCCAGACCCAGTGGAAGTAGTCCTAAAGCTTGGGGTGGCCTCCTATACGCTTCGTGAATTTTCCATGGAAGAGGCCCTGGATATGACCTTGCGATGCGGAGTGGATCGGATTACTTTTAAGAGCATGCACCTTCCCTTGGATTCCGATAAGGAAACTATTGAAAAGGCAGTGGCCCTATGCAAACAGAAAGGCGTTGAGCTGTATGGTGCCGGGGTAATTTATATGAAGACCAAGGACGAGGTGGATCAGGCCTTTACCTATGCCCAGACCGCCGGCATGAAAATGATCATCGGGGTGCCTAACCATGAATTATTGGATTATGTGGAAGAAAAAGTAAAGGAAACCGATATTAAGCTCGCCATTCATAACCATGGACCAGGAGATAAACTGTATTCCAGTCCTGAGGATGCCTATGTAAAGGTTCAAAACCGGGATTCCCGTATGGGACTATGTATTGATATCGGCCATGCCCATCGTATCGGTCGCGATCCTGCGGCGGATGTCACCGCTTTTTCGGATCGGGTCTTTGATATCCACCTAAAGGATGTTACCGCGGCAAAGGCCGAAGGGGAGACCTGTATTATAGGCAGGGGTACCATCGATTTTCCAACCTTTTTAAGAACAATACAAAAAATAGAATACCAAGGCACACTGGCTTTGGAATACGAAGCGGAAGCAAAGGATCCACTGCCGGGAATGGCCGAATCCATGGGCTACGTCAAAGGCATTTTATCAACCTTATAACTTAAACCAAATGAGTACGAACAGAAGGGAGTTTATTAAAAAAACAACGGCGGGTACCGCGGCAATTACCTTGGGCGGACTGGTAATGCCCAATTTGGGCAACGCCCGCGTCCTTGGGGCCAATGATCATATCAATTGCGCCGTTATCGGGGTACGGAGCCGGGCCAAGGCCCATGTAAAGGCCATACATGCGGATAGTAATGCCCTAATTCTATACAATTGTGATGTTGATGACAGAATTATTGAGGAGCACAATGCCTGGTGCCAAGAGAATATTGGTTATGTGCCCAAGGTAGAAAAGGATTTCCGAAAGATTTTGGAGGACAAGGACGTGGATGCCGTCTTTATCGCCACTCCGGAACATTGGCATGCACCCATGGCCATTATGGCGCTCCAGGCTGGAAAACATGTGTATGTGGAAAAACCATGTAGCCACAACGCACATGAAAATCAACTTTTGGTTCAGGCCCAGAAAAAATATGGTAAGAAGGTGCAAATGGGCAACCAGCAACGTTCGGCACGGACCTCCATCATGGCCATTGAGGATATCCGAAATGGAATTATTGGCGACGTCTACAAAGGTGAGGCCTACTACTCCAACAATCGGGGTTCCATAGGTAAGGGAAACAAAATACCCGTACCCAAATCCTTGGATTGGGAGCTTTGGCAAGGCCCTGCTCCCCGAGAAAGTTATCGGGACAATATCCATCCCTACAATTGGCATTGGTTCCGCACCTGGGGTACCGGTGAGGTACACAACAACGGAACCCATGAAATCGATATCTGCCGCTGGGCCTTGGGCGTGGACCTACCCGAAACGGTTACTTCATTCGGGGGGAAATACACTTATGACGATGATTGGGAGTTTGTGGACAACCAACAGGTGACTTATGCTTTTCCCGGTAATAAATTTATCACATGGACGGGACACAGTCGCGGTGTGTTAAAACCGACCCGACCAGGAAGGGGCATCACTATTTATGGAAGCAAGGGATCCATTCAATTGGATCGCAACTTCTATAAGTTGTTCGATCTTCAGGGGAATCCCATAAAGGCTGAGTATGAAAAATCGGCCAGTGCAACGACCAATACCCAAGGTATAGGCGGATTGGACGTAGATCACGTAGGCAACTTTTTTGCGGCCATTCGAAAAGATCAGTCCCTTCATGCAGACATCAACGATGCCAGCTTCTCCACTATGCTGTGCCATCTGGGCAACATGGCCCAGGATGCCGGGGAAATGCTAAAGATCGATACCACTACCGGAAAGGTGCTGAACAGTGAAAAAGCCATGAAAAATTGGAAAAGGGAATACGAAAACGGTTGGGAGCCGAAAATCTAATCCAAAAGACATATAACAAGTAAAAAGAAACGATAGATTGAAATGAAGCGAAGGGAATTTGTGGTAAAAAGTAGCCTTGCCTCGGCTGCGGTGGCAACATCCGCAACGGCAATGGGACAGATCATACAAAAGGAAAGTGCCAATGAAACCTTAAATATTGGAGTGATAGGCACAGGAGACCGTGGCAGTGGATTGATCCCATTGATCAATCAGATTAGCAACTTCAACGTTATTGCCTGCTGTGATGTTCTTCCATTCCGATTGGAACAGGGACTTAAAAAGGCAGAAGGCAAAACCAAGGGCTTCAAAGATTATCGTAAACTTTTGGAACACCCGGACCTGGATGCAGTACTGGTCGCAACCCCGTTCAATACCCATTCCAAAATTGCCTTGGATGCCTTGGATGCCGGACTGCACGTTTACTGTGAAAAGACCCTGGCCAAGGGTTTCGATGGTATACAGAATCTAGTCAATAAGGTCAAGACCTCTGATAAAATCTTTCAGACCGGGCACCAATATCACAGCTCACGGTTGTATACCTATGTTGTGGACATGATCAAAAAAGGGGAAATCGGAAAAATTGCTGCTATTGAGTGCCAATGGAACCGAAACGGGAATTGGCGGCGACCCGTGCCCGATCCCAAATTGGAACGTTTGATCAACTGGCGTATGTACCGTGAGTTTTCCGGCGGATTGGTCGCCGAACTCTGTTCCCATCAAATCGACTTCTCCAATTGGGTCTTGGGAGAAACCCCGGAAAAAGTAATGGGTGTAGGCGGTATCGATTATTGGAAGGACGGTAGGGAAACCTATGATAACATTCACCTGCTCTATAGCTACCCTAGTGGAGTAAGGGCAAAATTCACTTGTTTGACCAGTAATGCCATGAACGACTACAAAATAAAGGTGATGGGCGACCAAGGTACCGTGATTATGGATTATGCAAAAGCCTGGTACTACCCAGAGGGCAAAAAGAACAAGGAAATGGGCGAAGTAGACGGTGTGGCCGGAGCTACCCTAAAATGGGACGAGGGCAAGGGCTACCCCATTGAAGTGGATCATGAAGATCCCAGCAAACAGGCCTTAATGGATTTTAGGGAGAGCGTTGCGAACAATACGGAGCCCATATCCAATATCGCTACAGGTGCCAATGCCGCGGTCTGCGTACAAATGGGACTCGATGCCATGCACAACGAAAAAATCGTGCATTGGAAGTCCGATTTGAATCTTTAGCATAGGAAATAAGACTTGCATTTTAACATTGCTTTTTCGAAAAGCGGTAAGAAGTGCCAAAAATTGCTATCTTTAATAGAGTAACCCCAATACTTATTACTGATGAAAGCTGCAATGACCTTATGCTTGGCTTTCCTTTGCATGTGCTGTAATACCACAAAAAAAAAGGAAGACCATCACATCATTTCCGTTAAAAAAAGTCCACATCCTATTGCTATCGACGGTAAGGCTACCGAAAATATTTGGGCGCACGCCAACTGGCATGCCCTGGACCAGAACTGGTTGGGAGGATTCTATGAGCATGACGATTTCAACGGACATTATAAGTTGAGTTGGGATGAGGATGCCCTCTACGTTCTGGTAGAGATAACCGACGATGTCCTATTTGATCAGTACAAAGATCCCCTTAAACTATGGTGGAACGACGATTGCGTGGAGGTCTTTATCGATGAGGACAATTCCGGGGGATTGCACCAATTTAGCCATAATGCCTTTGCCTATCATATTGCCCTGGACGGAAACGTGGTAGATCTTGCGCCAAATAAGGAACCACAACTATACAACGAACACATAGTCTCCAAACATACCACCGAGGGACAGACCACAACTTGGGAAATAGCCATTTATGTGTATGACGATACTTATGTCGATGGGGGAAACAATATCCCAAAAACTTTAAATAGCGCTAAGAAAATAGGTTTTGCCTTGGCGTATTGTGACAATGATAGCAGTACGGAAAGGGAAAACTTTATTGGATCGGTATTTGTTCCGGGAGAGGATAAAAATCAGGGGTGGATCAATGCGGATATTTTTGGGACGCTCTTGCTCGAAGAATAATCAATCCAAAAGGATATTGCTGTACTTGGAATGGATAACGATGGATGCCTTGTTGTTCTCATCCAAATGATACCCTTTTACGATTTCTGTGTTGCGATTCTTTTTTCGGTCAAGTTTTAGCTGCTCAGGGCAATTGACCTTGGAGTTGGTGCCATTGATGTATATGGCATAGGCGGTGGGGGGCAAATTGCAGATCAATTCGGCATTTTGTAAGGTAACGTCCAGCTCCTCAAAGTTCTCGGATACCGTATTGATGTGCAGAGGGCCCAAATCACTTTTTATAAAGGCACTTTTTAATAAATGGTCTATGGAAACATCAGACGAGGTAGCGCTCAAGCGAAGGTTGAGGACTTCCCGTAAATCTACATTTTCAGAATAGTCTGTTTGCAATTGCCCGTAATTCCATTTCTGTACGCTAACCGGAGAATAGGAGACCTTAATGTCAGTCTGGTCACCATCTATAGTACTCGCCCATAAATAGGCATGGGATAGCGTTGCGTTGATGTTTTTGGTATTCTCCGCTAGTTTTACCTCCCCATGGCGTACGTTCATCTTTATCTTGGTATTCTTTGGCATCTTTATCTTAATGGTCTTCTTTACCTTGTAATTTTTGTGCTCCCCATCACTATGAAAATAAAAGGTGTTCGGCAATCTCCCGAGACTGTCTCCTGCAATAAAGGGGTAAACGGAGTCGTGGTAGATAAATCGTTCCACTTTTCGTGCTTCAAGGGCGGCCATTCTTTTTTCACGGGCTTCGGCGCGTTTTTCCCTTGCTTCCTCCATTCTTTCCATACGTTCCGTCCTGGCGGCCTCCCTGGCCTGTAAACGTTCTTCCCGACCCCTTTCCCGTTCCTCCAATCTTTCTTTATTCCGTTTTTCCCTTTCGGCGCTTCGGGCCTCCATCCTTTTCCCCCACGCTTCCATTCTTTCCCTATACTCCTCGTCAAAGTACTTGCCGAATTCCTTCTGCCACTTTTTCAAATACTTTTCACCATCTTCCTTGTAGGCCTCATAATCGAAATCATGAAAGGGGACTACGGGAAGGGGCGGGAATTCAGGAAGTTCTGCAAATTCCGGGAATTCGGGAATTTCGGGAATATCAACGATAAAAGGCTCAATTTCAGGAATATCCATGGACATATTAAAGGAAGGTGCAAATGACCAGGAATTTCCCGAGTTTGTATGTATCTCTATCCTTTTACTGTTGCCCATTATGGTTATAGGATCCTTCTTAAAATAGTGCCGAGCCTCCTCTTCTGTGGCACCCTCCAAGGTTACCACGGCTTCAATACCGATCTGGTCCTTGTCCCAGGTCTCGAATTCAATATCCGCATGACTGGTATTTAATTCCAATACGGTATTATCGGTGACAACAAAGGTCTCGTTATAGGTCTCTGTACGTTTCTGGGCATTTGCAAACCAAATGCCCATACATATGAAAACTAGGATGGCACTATATGGTATTCTTTTTGACTTGTTCATTTTTTGATGATTTTAACTCGCTTAATTTTCCTTTTAATTTTTGCAATAATTGTAACCTTAACTGTAGGTTCTTGATCAAGGCGGTTATGGTCTGATCATTAGGCCCAATATCGTTCAGTTCCATATTAAGCCTTTCGTATTCAGTGTTTAGATCGGCCAGCCGGTCCATAAAACTATCCACCAGTATTTTATTTTCTTCGGACACCTGCAATCTGGAAAGTTCTAGGTTGATGTTGGTTACATAGTAGTCCTCTACTTTCTTAAGATTGGGTGACAGGTCACCAAAGGAAATACCCTTCTTTTCCTTGGATGGGTCATTTTTTTCCACAACGGTGGTCTTGATGGTATCCTCTCCCGTCAATACTTTATAACTGACAATTCCAATACTAAGCAGTACTAAAATGGATGCTGCAATTTTTAAAATATAAAATGAGGACTTCTTCCGTTTAGGAAGTTCGGCTTCCAAACGTTCCAAAAACCGGTTTTCATGACCTTCCGACATTTGGAATTTTCCGGCCTTATTTTCCCTTTTGAACATTTCCCTAAGATCCTGTCCCATATCTTTTCTTTTTTAAAAGTTCCTTCAAAAACCCTTTGCCCCGCAATAATCGTGTTCTACAGGCCGTTTCGCTCAACCCCAATACATTTGCAATTTCGTGATGGTCATAGCCTTCCAACAAGAACATCATCACCACATACTTGTACTTTTCCGGCAATTGTTCCATGGCCAGTTTTACCTCATCCAAGGTTATACCATCTTCCACAGTCCAATCATTATCCTCCACAACCTGCATATAATTTTCATCCAACGGCACCAATCGCTCTTTTTTCGATTTTAAAAAATCGATACTCTTATTGATTACAATCCGTTTGAGCCAAGCTCCAAAGCTTACGTCCCCCTTAAATTGATGTATTTTTTGAAAGGCCTTTATGAACGACTCTTGGATGATATCCTCCGCATCACTGCTATTTTTCACAAAACGCATAGCCACATAGAACATGCCACTGCAGTATTGATTATACAGTTGCAGCTGTGCTTTTCGGTCATTTGCCTTGCATTGCTCTACTACATCAATTTGAAACATTGGCCAGTTTCGTTGTTGGTTTTATCGGTGTCGTTATCCTAAGGACGGGACAAAAAACCCGATGTTGCAAAAAAGACTATTTTTATAGGGAAATTAATGATTTCGTCTTGAAACAGGTTACCATAAGTACTCCCTTCATTACTCTAATCGTACTGGACTACGGTGCCATCATTCAAAAACTTCTGGTAAAGGACAAAAAGGGCAGGTCCACTAATGTGGTGGTAGGATCCAATTATCCTAACAATTATCTTGAGGACACTGTTTTTTTGGGGGCCTGTGTGGGAAGGTATGCCGGGCGTATCTCTAATGCCAGTTTTGAACTAGATCGCGAAACCTTCCCATTATATGGTGAAAAAGGAATACACCTGCATGGTGGAAAGGAAGGCTTCGGAAAAAAGTACTGGACCATTGAAGAGGTAGATTATGGTACTGAGCCTTTTGTTAAACTTTCCTATTATAGCAAACATTTGGAGGAAGGCTATCCTGGAAACTTAAAAGTGATGCTCACCTATAAATTGGTGGAAAACGAATTGCACATCATACATGAAGCTGCGGCCGATCGGACTACGGTGATTAATTTGACCAACCATTCCTATTTTAGACTGGATAAGACGGGGTCCATAGATCACTATCGATTAGAACTTTACTGCCCGGAAATCGTTGAGACGGACAGGAACTTATTGCCTACGGGAAATATCGTTCCCGTCACTGATACCGAATATGATTTCCGTACGGAACGGAAAATTGGGGAATTGCGTTTGGATACCCCTTATGTAAAAAATTCAAAAACGGATTTGGCCGCCCGTATCTTTTCCAGAAGATCGGGCATCTCCTTGGAGGTAAAAACCAACCAACCAGCGGTGGTAGTGTATACTCCGCCCGATTTTCCGGCCATTTGTTTTGAAACCCAAAATTATCCGGACGCGCCCAATCATGAACACTTCCCTAGTTGCATATTACGACCCGATGAAATTTATCGTAATGCCTCCGTCTTTACGTTTGATTTAGTACTTTAGTTTTATAGAAATCAAGACCGGTAATCATGAAGTTTTTAAAATGGTTTTTAATAGTGCTCGTAGTATTGATGGCCTTGTTCTTTTTTGTGGGCAAGCCTTATATGCTGAAGCAAACCAAAAAAAAGAGCCCTGAAAAAACAGTGACCCATATTAAAGATGATTTTGACCTCTCGGTAACCTATAGCAGTCCCTTTAAGAAAGGGCGGGTCATTTTTGGGGAACTTGTTCCCTATGATGCAGTCTGGCGAACCGGGGCCAATGAGCCTACCACTTTTAGTACCAAAACAGATGTAAAAATCATTGATAAAAACCTGCCCGCTGGCACTTATTCCCTATGGACCAGACCTCAAAGGGAATACTGGACCATCATGTTCAACAAGGAAGTCCCGGAATGGGGCGTAACTTTTTTGAGCGGAGGTTCGGAAACTTCCCGTGATGAATCTCAAGATGTCATACAAGTACAGGTTCCGGTTGAAAAACTACCATCACCCCAGGAAAGCTTTACCATAGGCTTTGAGGACGGGGAACAATTGTACCTTGGCCTTTTTTGGGATGATACCAAAGTAAAGGTGCCCATTAATCCATAAAGTTGAGCATTCCAAAAAACACAGGCCAGGAAAGTATCTCCAAAGTAAAGGGGAAGAGAAAAAGTCCACCTTCCGTAGCGGAGCTGGTAGAAGGTATTTTGAGCTCCAATAAGACCGCACTGGCCCGGGCCATAACCCTTGTAGAAAGCTCCAACGGCGAACACCTTAAGAAAGCTACCGAGATTCTGGAGCATTGCCTGGGAAAAAAATCCGATACGGTCCGGATAGGAATCACCGGGGTGCCTGGTGTGGGGAAAAGTACCTTTATAGAGACCTTTGGAAAAACATTGACTTCCAAGGGGAAGAAAGTGGCCGTTCTGGCCGTAGACCCTACCAGCAGTTTGAGCAAGGGAAGCATTCTAGGGGACAAGACCCGAATGGAAGAATTGGTAAAGGACCCCAATGCGTTTATACGGCCTTCCCCTTCGGGAGACTCCTTAGGTGGTGTTGCACGCAAGACCCGGGAGACTATTATTCTTTGTGAAGCCGCGGGATACGACGTGATACTTATTGAAACCGTGGGCGTAGGCCAAAGTGAGACCGCCGTACATGGTATGGTAGACTTTTTCCTTTTATTAAAATTGGCCGGAGCTGGTGATGAACTTCAGGGTATGAAAAGGGGCATTATGGAAATGGCCGATGCCATAGTGATCAATAAGGCCGATGGGGATAACATAAAACCCGCACAACTGGCCAAGACCGAATTTTCCAGGGCGCTGCACCTTTACCCTCCTAAGGAAAATGGCTGGGTTCCCAAAGTGCTGACCTGTTCCGCCAGCGAGAATACCGGAATTCAGGAAATCTGGGAGGTAATCGATAGGTACATGGAGCGGGCCAAACAATCAGATCATTTTCTGTTGAATAGACAGGGACAGAACAAAAATTGGCTGCTGCAACATATTGACAGTCAAATAAAATCCGACTTTTATTCCAACCCAAAAGTAGCTTCGTTATTACCAAAAATCATCCAAGAAGTTACCCAAAGCAAAGTTTCTCCTTTCGCGGCCGCAGAAAAACTGATACAAGCCTACAGACAGGAAGCGAAATAGGGGTATCATGAAGACACAAGTTGCCTTCCAGTCAGGAATATTCCGATTCCGAATAAAAACATAACTTTGCCCCGATAACAAACCGAATACATGCAGCCTATAACGCCTCTACTCCTTTCCGTAGTCGTACCACTTTATAACGAAGAGGATAACGTGGCCCTCCTTACCCAAAAAATTCACGAGAGTTTGGTCGGGTATACTTACCAAATCATTTATGTAGACGACTTTTCAAAGGATAATACCCGAAAGGTGGTCAAAGACCTTAATGATAACAAGGTGCATTTGGTGGAACTCAAAAAAAACTATGGGCAGAGCCTAGCCTTGGCAGCGGGTTTGGATTATGCCGAAGGAGAATATATTATTACTATGGACGGTGATCTGCAAAATGATTCCAGCGATATTCCACAAATGCTACATTTTGCGGTAAATGAGGATTACGATGTGGTAACGGGAATACGTCAAAAAAGAAAGGATTCCCTCGTAAAAAAGATTCCGTCCAAAATCGCTAATTTTTTGGTCCGTCGGGTCACCAAGTTGGACATCAAGGACAATGGTTGTGCCTTGAAAGTGTTTACCAGGGATATCGCAAAAGAACTCAACCTTTATGGGGAAATGCATCGGTTTATTACCCTGTTGGCCCATTTGGAGGGAGCGCAAATCAAACAGGTACCTGTAAAGCATCATGCAAGGCATGCGGGAGTATCCAAATATGGACTGGAGCGGGTTTTTAAGGTAGTGGCGGATATGATGCTATTATTATTCATACGAAAGTACTTTCAGCGTCCTATTCATCTTTTCGGAATATTCGGTGTTCTAATGATCATTTTGGGGATTTTCATCAATATCTACTTATTGATCGTAAAGCTTGGCCTAGGAGAGGACATTGGCACACGGCCGCTACTAATGTTCGGGATGATGTTCATTTTGGCCGGTATTCAGCTGTTTACCATTGGCATCGTTATGGAACTTTTGATACGTACCTATTACGAGTCCCAGCAAAAAAGACCGTACCGAATCAAAAAAGTATCCGTAGGTGGCCAAACATCGTAAAAAGCTTATAACAGTACTGAAAATTGTTGTCAGCATTGCGCTTATTTATTTTGTCATCACCAAAATTGACCTACAGGAGGTTTTGGATATCCTGAAAAGGACCAAGCTTTCCTATCTCCTTCCCGCTCTTGCCCTTTTCATACTTTCCAAAGTATTGGCGGCCTTTCGGTTAAACCTATATTTTCACCAAATCCGTGTTCCCCTATCCCAAAAAAGCAATTTGAGGCTTAATCTTTTAGGTATGTTTTATAACCTTTTTCTTCCTGGGGGAATAGGGGGGGATGCCTACAAAGGGTATCTGATTAAAAAGAATTTTGATGTCGGTACAAAACGGGTGGTCTCAGTTTTGGTGTTGGACCGACTTAGTGGACTTTTACTACTGTTTGTATATGCGTGTATCCTGGCCTTGTTGTTAGATGCCAAGACTCTTACCGATATCAAATGGTTGTTTCTCCTGGCAATCCTCGGAAGTATTTCCGTGTTCCGGTGGGTCAACAGACGTTTTTTTGACTATGTATTGCCCATTTTTTGGAGGTCTTTCGGTCTTTCCGCCCTGGTGCAACTGGCCCAATTGATAAGTGTTTATTTTATCCTCAAGGCCCTATATCTTACAACTGGAATAGTGCCCTATCTATTCATTTTTCTGATTTCCTCAATAGTGGCCGTTCTTCCCTTGACCATAGGAGGAATCGGTAGTAGGGAAGTGACCTTTTTTTATGGGGCCACATGGTTGTCCTTGGACGAAAGCATTTCGATAAGCATTAGTATGGTGTTCTTTTTGATAACCGCCCTAGTATCCTTTTTTGGAATAGTATATCATTTTAGACAACCAAAATTGGAGACGCTTGGGGACTAAATGATGCATCCGCATTCAAATGCCGTTGGCCCAGGCAAGCTATTTAATACACATGGATCAAGTGCATTTTGTTCAATACCTTTTTTCGGGTATTTGGATTAAGGAACTTCGCTTGCAATCTGGTAATCCTGAATTGTTTCTCGGTAAATTGCCGATCCCAGTCGAAACCCAGTTTGTGCAATTCCTGAATCTCCGCATCATTGACGTACAACCAGAAATCCTTCTTTTTCCGTAACTCATTGTACGAAGCTATTTTTAGGGGCTCCTGATTATAAAAATCCAAGGCCCAAGTATGATTGGAAGAAAGCTTATAAATCTTTTCCTTGGGCACCTCGTTTTCCTCTACCCTTTCGGCCATGGAAGACCCTGCCTGATAGTCCAATAAAGATGGGTAAAAATGGATGTTCAGCGTTAGGTTCAGAAGAATGGCACTAAATATGGAAATGGTAATCAACCGGTAATAATACTCCTCTCTTTTAAGAACATAATATATGATAAGACCTCCCAATAATATGGTCCAAATGTGATCGTAAGGATTCTCCGCCTTGAAAACAAAATAACGAATGAGGGTAGAGGCGATAAATACCACACTAATCAAAAAGTATTGTATCCCAAGCAAAATCTTCAACGGCTTTCTTCTTGTATATTGATATAGGCTGTAGAGGTACGAGGCAGTCAAAACCGAAAAAAGAGGGATAATGATATTCAAATAATGGGGCAGTTTAAACTGTGCAAAACTGATAATTAAAAAAACAAGAGAGATACCGCCCAAGGTTAAAAACTCGTACTTGGGGTTATACTTGAACCTCAGCTTAAAAAAGGTCTTTACCCTGCACCAATAGGCGGTAAGTCCTAGGACGGTCCAAGGCACGAACACCCATAAGAACGTATGGAAGAAGAAGAAATAATCACTACTATTCTTACCTACCCCCTCGCCGCTTAGCCGTTCAAAGCTCTGCTCCCAAAAAATAAAAAAGATGCCACTGCGGTTGTCCTTGCCACGGATTATCTTTTCAGGATGCAAATCAAATTGATGGTAATACGCATACAACATGGGAGCAATCGCAATTCCAAAAAACAGAAGCCCAACCAAAACTTTCCAATGCAGCAAGGCCTTCCATTTTCGGGTATAGGCCAAGTGGCACAATAGAGGCAACCCGATGACCAAAAGCGCAATCTGTCCTTTTGTGGAAAAAGCGATTCCTGCTCCAAAAGCACCCAAGACCATATGCACGAGGGAGTTCTTTTCTATATAAGCGGCCAATTGCCAAATGGCAAAAATGGTGAACCCGGTGAGCACCGCATCGGTACGGACATCGATTACCGAAAGTACAATGGTCTGAGAGGTCATAAAGACCAACGCGGCCAATTTGCCAACATGGATATTGTAGAGCAATCTTCCAAGGCCATAACAGCTATATGCTCCTAAAAAAGTGGCCAAAATGGCCGGAATACGATAGGCCCAGTCATACAATCCAAAAACCTTAAAGGACAGCGCTGCCAACCAAAAGTGCATATGGGGTTTGTCCAGATATTCCTCCGGGCCCTTAAAAAGAGACAAAAAGTCGTTCTCCTGTACCATCCGCATGGCCATAACGGCAAATTGGGCGGAGTCATTTTCGAAAAGCGTAACGAACATTCCGGCGATATAAACCAGAATTATCAAGGACAGTAAAAACCAATACCTAAGATTGGATATCATAGAGGAAATCTGTTGAGTGCAAATATATACAACTTTACAAATAACCAGCTTAGAATCAGGCCAATTCCTAGGCCTGTAAGCACATCCAACGGAAAATGCACCCCAATATAGATACGACTATAGGCCACCAAAAACGCCCAAAAAATGAGGAAAACCCCTATATACCAACGTTTTTTGCCTATCAAATAAGTAAAGAAAAAAGCTACTGCCATATGGTTTGCGGCATGCGCAGAAAAATAGCCAAATTTTCCTCCGCAGTAATCCTTTACCAAACGCATCATACCATTTACCTCAATATCGTGACAAGGACGTAAGCGTTGTACCCCATATTTAAAAAAATTGGCCAATTGATCCGTAACCAGAATAAGAACAGCTACGCTGAGAAGGAGCAGCACCGTTTTTTTTGTCCCAAGTTGCCTATAGGAAAGGAAAAGTAGGGCCAGGTAGAGTGGAATCCAACTGAGTTTATTGGTAACGAACATCCAAAATCCATCCCAGGTATCGTTTCCCAAATTGTTTAGGAAGAGGAATAGTTCCTTATCATAGGCTACCAATTGTTCCAACATAGTTGCTATTCTTCATATCGGGATACTTCGCGATCATAAAAATCGGTCGCTTCACGTATCAGATTTTCCGCTTCGGATTCCAATTCCTTTTCATCTTCTTTGGTAAAGTCCTCTAACCACTCTACTTCATCATTTTCCAAATTGATCATAAATCTTGGATACTCCGTATGTATTATGAATATGGCGGAGGGATGATCCGTATTGTCCCCTAAAAGAAATTTTGGCAGTTCCATTCGTTTTTTGTTACTATTTAAAAAAGACCTTTAAGCGACCTTTGGGATAATCAAGAAAACGGATTAACCTATTAGTTTTTTGGTCAAATAATTAAATCGAATATACAACATAATGGCCGATGCGGTAAGCCCAGTCAATAACCCGATCCATATGCCCGTGCTTTTTAAATCGGTATGCAATCCCAAGTAATAACAAATGGGAAAACCAATCAACCAATAGGCGATAAAAGTAATAAAAGTTGGAATTTTAACGTCTTGCAATCCACGCAAAGCGCCGAGAACAACGACCTGTATTCCATCGGAAATCTGAAAAAATGCCGCGACCAAAAGTAACTGGGCGGCCAGCACAATTACCTCCGTATTATCTGCCATGTTCATAACATCATCCACATCCAAATACAAGGTAGGGAACCAATGTCTGCCCAATAAAAACAATGTGGCAAATACGATTTCCAACAGAAGGGTAAGCAAGAAAATGGATTGGGCCAATCTTCGCAATTCCTTAAAATTCTTTAGTCCCTTTTGGTTACCGACACGAATCATAGCGGCAACACCTAAGCCCATCCCGAACATGAAGGTCATACTACTCAAATTCAGGGCAATTTGATTGGCGGCCTGCGCATTTTTCCCCAATACCCCGCTCAACCAAATGGCAGCAGTAAAAATTGCCACCTCAAAGAACATCTGTAAGGCGGATGGAAATCCTAAATTGATAATTTTCCGCATCACTTTGTTTTCAATTTTCCTAAAATTGAATCCTGTAACGTAATCGTAAAATTTCTTTTTGCTCCTTAGGAGATACCAGATAAAAGCGACCATAATAAAACGGGAGGCCAAAGTACCAATTGCCGCACCTACAATACCCATTTTCGGAAATCCGAAGGAACCGAAAATCAACAAATAATTCAATACAATATTCACAACATTGGCAAGAATAGTGGCGTACATGGGATACTTGGTCTGTGATAGGCCCTCGGAAAACTGCTTAAAGGCCTGGAACATAATCAAGGGGACCAATGAAAATGCCACAAGATTTAAATAGGGTATCGCCAATTCCACCACCTCGGGAGGTTGATCCATAGAATACATCAACGGTTTGCAGAGCAAAATGATACCAAAAAGTGACAGTCCCAACAGCGTACACAGCACCAACCCGTGTTTTAAGGCGCTTTTACCATCGGCTTTGTTTTTTGCACCGTCCGCTTCCGCCACCAAAGGGGTAATCGCTGTTGAAAAACCAATACCCAGGGACATGGCAATGAAAATAAAACTGTTGCCTAAGGAGACTGCGGCCAGCTCCGCCGTTCCCAGTTGACCCACCATAATATTATCCGCAAAAGCCACGAACGAATGGCCCAACATACCCAGAATAACCGGGTAGGCCAGCTTAAAATTATAGCGGAATTCTTTGGTGTATTGTTGGAACAAAGGATTATGCGATTAGAACCGACAAAGATAGAAAGTTGATTTCACCGTGGGGTACAACAGTGAAAAAGTTTTTTAACACCTTTAGATACCCATGGATGGACTCCCCTATTTATAGGTCTTTGCCAATATCTCCTTCATAATGGGGTAATCCTCATCCAGATCTTTGTACTTTTTGCGTTCCTCCAAAAGGGCTTCCTTCATTTTTTTAATAATGCCCGCATACTTCTTCTCACCAATGGCATTATGAAGTTCTTTGGGATCTTCTTCTAAATCATAAAACTCCCATTGTGGGTCGGTTATTTGATCGGAAGTCCCTTTCATCCCCAAATCCTGTCCATAAAAAAAGGCCAGTTTATAGCGATCGTCACGAATACCAAAGTGTGCAGGTCTATGCGGGTGGTGCAACCAGTATCTGTAGTACATTTGTTTTCTCCAATCCTCGGGAGGATTTCCCTCCAGTATACCCCTAAAACTTTTTCCCTGCATATAATCGGGTGGGGCTACACCTGCATAATCGGCCAATAGGGCGGCAAAATCAATATTCAGGATAATGTCATCAATGCGCTGGCCTCCTTGTATCTCTTTCGGGTATTGTATTACAAAAGGCATTCTAAGGGATTCCTCATAGATCAATCTTTTATCAAAGAATCCGTGTTCCCCTAAAAAATAGCCCTGATCTGCGGTATAGATTACTATGGTATTGTCGGCGATGCCCTCTTCCTCCAAATAATCGAGCAATTTTCCAATGTTATCATCTATGGCCGCTCCACAACGCATAAAGTCCTTGACCAATTTTTGGTATATTTTTTTTCTTTTTTGAATACTGTCCAGTCCGTCCAAGGGATAAGGCAATCCAGGATAGGAGGTCCAAAATTTTTCCGGGTCTTTTGTGGCTGCTTCCCATCGCGCACCCAAGCGCTCCAAAATTTGACCTCCAAAGGTTCTCCCTGTAGTTTCCTCACCAAAATCCAACAACGATTCCGGTTCTGGAATTTCAAGATCGGTATAGAGGGAAGCGAACCGTTCAGGGTAATCAAAAGGCTCGTGCGTGGCCTTGAAATTACAGAACATCAAAAATGGCTTTAGACTGTCCCGCTTTTCCAAATGCTCTATGGTCAAGTCGGCAATAACGTCCGTAGAGAAGCCGGTATAGGTAGTGCCTCCGGAACTGTCATGTCCATCCTTCCATCCTTCTTTTTTCTTTAGTACAGGGTCCCAATACGAGCCCTGACCGGGAAGTACGTTAAAATAATCAAAACCCTCCGGTTGTTCCACCAAATGCCATTTACCTATCACGGCAGTTTGATACCTGGCTTTCCCAAGAGTCTTGGCGATGTTGGGATGGCCTTTTGGCAGTGGTTCATTAAGTGTATAAACCTGATTGATATGGCTGTATTGACCTGTAAGGATACTGCCCCTACTGGGTGTGCAAATGGAATTGGTGCAAAAGGCATTATTGAGTACGGCCCCATTCCGTGCCATGCGCTTTATGTTTTCGTTCTGTACATAATCCGCTAAAATACCACCATAAATTCCCCATGCCTGTGACGTATGATCGTCGGAAAGTATAAATAGGATATTGGGCTGCTCAGGTTCCGGTGTCTCTTTTTTTGATTCGCAGCTTAAAAAGTAAATACAGGAAACTACGGTAAGGAAATAGTGGATAGGTTTGGACATTTTCTTTTTGGTTTTAGGTTGCGCTTATACTTACGGGCGATGAGAAGCAAGATACTAGATCTTTTTGGCCTCTTCCCAAAAGACATCCATCTCGGGCAAGGTCATGTCCTTTAGGGATTTTCCATTCTCCTCCGCTTTTCGTTCCAAATATTGAAAGCGCTTTATAAATTTTTTGTTGGTACGCTCCAGGGCATTTTCAGGATTGACCTTTAGAAATCGGGCATAGTTAATCATGGAAAAAAGCACATCACCAAACTCTGATTCTATACGATCCGTATCGGATTTTGAAACCTCATCCTGTAGTTCTTCCAACTCCTCCTGTACCTTAAGGAATACCTGTTCTGGCCTTTCCCAATCAAAACCGAGTCCCGCCACCTTGTCCTGAACCCGGCTTGCCTTTACCAATGCAGGTAGACTATCGGGAACGCCCTCCAAAACACTTTTTTTACCTTCTTTAAGTTTTATGGCTTCCCAGTTCTGTTTTACCTGTTCCTCATTCTCCACGTTTACATCGCCATAAATATGGGGGTGTCTATTAATCAATTTTTCACAAATATCGTTGCACACATCGGCGATATCAAAATCCCGGGTCTCCGAACCGATTTTAGCATAAAAAACGATGTGTAGGAGCAAATCGCCCAACTCCTTCTTTACCTCTTCCAAGTCATTTTCCAGAATAGCGTCCCCTAATTCATAAGTCTCTTCTATGGTAAGATGCCTAAGGGTCTGCATGGTCTGCTTTTTATCCCAGGGGCATTGGGCACGGAGTTCATCCATGATGGTCAATAAACGATCAAAAGCTTGTAATTGCACCTTTCTGGAATTCATAAAAACCAATTTTGGCAAAAGTACAAAGACGCTAACTTTCTAAGTGTGGAAATTTTAGAGTATTTTAGGAAGCCGAGAAATACAAAAATTCCATAGGCAAGTTAGTATTCCAAACCAAAATGGCCCGCATCAAAAGACTATTTTTCAGTAGCTCCATCATTTTAACTTGCCTGTTGTTGTTACAATGTAAATCAGAGCAGGAGCCTGAATTCCTTCTTAGGGCCAGTCACCTGACCAATGAAAATCATACTTGGTTCAAAGCCTTTGAATATTTTGCCGAGATTCTTGAGGAACGGTCCAACGGACGGATAATACTGCAAAATTACCATTCCGAACAACTAGCCAAGGAAATTGAAGCCATACGAATGATCCAGGCCGGTGTAATCGATATGACGGTTACCGGATCTACTTTGAACAATTGGATCGAAATCATGGCCTTTTGCGAGATGCCATTTCTACTTCGGGATGAAGCGCATATGGAAAACTTAATACACGGGGCCATAGGGCAACGAATGGAACGAGAAATGCGGGAAAGGACAGGTTTTAGGGCTTTGGGTTATTTTCAACGCGGACCTAGGCACCTTACCTCCAATCGTCCCATTAAACATCCGGATGATTTAAAAGGACTTATCATTAGGGTTCCCAATGTACCTTCCTTTGTTACGGCTTGGCAGGCTTTGGGCGCCAAACCCACACCCATGTCCTTTTCGGAAGTCTTCACCTCCCTGCAACAAGGTACGATAGAGGCCCAGGAAAATCCATTTGCCATGATCAAAGCGGCAGGTTTTTCCGAAGTTCAGGATTATGTTAACCTAACCTCGCATGTGGTCAGTTGGACCTATCCTGTAATAGGTGAAAAACAATTCCAGGCCTTCCCCGAGGATTTGAAGAAAATTTTTCTGGAAGCGGCCCAGGATATGCAGGAATACGAGCATCGTTTGTTTTTGGAAAATGAGAAAGAAGTTCAGGATGAGCTTAAGGCTCAGGGGATGCAATTAGTGGAAGTGGACAAGGAAAGTTTTGAAAAGAAGTCTCGCAAGGCGCTATTTGAAAGTCTCTCACCGGAAATGCAGAAAGTGCATCAAGAAATTGTAGCGTTACGAAAATGAGGAAGACTAGAAAATATGTGGCCACTCTCCTCAAATATGGAACCTTAATCAGTTCTTTAGGGCTTATTGTCTCCACTGTAATACAGATATACGCCCGGTTTTATATGGAAAGTGCCCCCTCTTGGACCGAGGAATCGGCGCGTTTCTTTTTTATCTATGCCATGGCTTTCGCTTCCGGCCTCGCCATGAAAGATGGTTTTTATGTTCATTTTGATGTGTTCTTCAATAGACTGGGCAAAAAAGTGCAACGATGGATTACCCACCTCATATCCTTGCTAACCATAGTGCTATTTATGGTATTGATGCTGTACGGAATCCAATTTGTGATACAAGGGCTCCCCGAACGTTCCCCTAGTTTGGAGGTCCCAATGTCCATTGCCTTTGCCAGTATGATTCTTATGGGACTTTCCGTTAGCTTTTTTGCGCTTTTGGATTTCCTAAAAACCTTGAAAAAATAGAAAAATTGATATGATCTGGGTATTGTTGTTGGTCTTTGTCGTTTGCTTGTTAGTTCGGGTACCCATTGCCTTTGCATTGGGACTTTCCTGTCTTTTCTATTTACTTCTTGAGGGCATTCCCTTGATTGTAGTTCCCATGAAAATGTATTCGGGCATCGATGTATTCGTACTGTTGAGTATTCCCGGATTTATCCTTGCAGGTAATTTGATGAACCATGGCGGCCTTACCGCAAAGATCATTTCGTTTTGTAACCATCTTATGGGTCATATCCGGGGAGGTCTGGCTCTGGCCAATATTGGTGCTTCCATGCTTTTTGCCGGAATTTCTGGTACGGCGGTATCCGATACGGCCAGTATTGGTGCCGTAATGATACCTGCCATGAAGAAGGAAGGCTATGATGCGAGTTTTTCCTGTGCTATTACAGCGGCCTCCTCTACCGTAGGGCCCATCATCCCGCCTAGTGTTCCCATGATTATTGCGGCCACCTTAAGCGGGCTGTCCGTTGGCCGACTGTTCCTGGCCGGGGCCATTCCCGGATTCCTCCTGGGTTTTGGACTTATGGGCATAGCCTACTACATAGCAGTGAAAAAGAAATATCCCAAGCATCCCAGAAGCAACATTGGGCAGATAGCCAAAGGGTTTCTGGACACCTTTTGGTCGCTCCTGATGACCTTTATCATTCTCTTTGGGATTATTGGGGGTGTATTTACCCCAACGGAAGCTTCGATTATTGCCGTTTTATATGCCTTAATGGTGGGGATGTTAGTATACCGTAAATTGAATTTTAAAAACATTTTGGTTATTGTATTGGATTCCATGAAGACCTCGGCCTCCCTGATGGTTTTGGTAGGGTTCGCCAATCTTTTTGGGTGGATCCTTATTACCGAACAATTACCCCAATTGATTTCCAGTGAAATACTGGCCTTTTCGGAGAACAAGTATGTAGTGCTTTTATTGATCAATATCTTATTGATCTTGGTCGGTACCTTTATGGAGACCATTGCGGCCTTATTGGTCCTCTTTCCTATTTTGTTGAAAGTGGCCTTGGCTGTGGATGTAGACCCGATACATTTTGCCGTAATTGCCCTATTAAACCTAATGATCGGGCTTACAACGCCTCCCCTGGGAATTTGTCTCTTCGTGTCTTCCAGTATTGGTAAGGTATCCATTGGCAAAGTAAGTATGGCTGGACTTCCCTTCCTCACCGTAAGCATCTTGGTACTGATCTTGGTTACCCTTTTCCCGCAGTTGTCCCTCTTCCTGCCCGACCTTTTTATGGACTGAGAATTTTGCGCTACTTTTAAACAACATAAAATCAAAAGTCATTCAAACGAATTCCTAAAACCGAAGCATGCAAACACGAAGAAGCTTTTTACAAAAATCGGGAGGATTGGCAGTAGGCACCTTGCTTCTACCCTCTTTTACATGGGCATGGCCCGGAACACAAAAATTTGGGGTACAATTGTATTCCTTTCGTGACGCAATGGCCAAGGATGCCAAGGGCACCTTGGAAAAAATCGCTTCCATAGGGATTACCGAAATTGAATCGGCCCGGAGTAAAAAAGGGCATTATTATGGTCTGTCGCCCAGAGAGATGCAATCCACTTGCAAAGCTCTTGGGATGAAATTGGTGAGTGGGCATGTACATCTGGACGATAACTTTCAAAAAACCATGGAGGAGGCCGTGGAAGCGGATCAGGAATATCTTATCTGTTCCTCCATGCCCTCCAGGGGACAGACCGTAAGCAACTATAAAAAGGTGGCCGACGATTTTAATAAGGCTGGGGAGGCCTGTAAAAAAATGGGATTGAAATTCGGGTATCACAACCACGAATACGAATTTGAGTCACACAAGGGGCAGGTTTTATTTGATGTACTCATGGATAATACCGAAACCAATCTGGTGCATATGGAACTGGATCTGGGTTGGGTAATCGTGGGGGGTAAAGATCCCTTGGACTATTTCCAGAAATATCCGGGTCGCTTCCCTTTATGGCATTTAAAGGATATGAATATGCGAAAAAAGGAAAGTACGGAATTTGGCAAAGGTGGATTGGATATCCCTACTATGATGGCCCACCAAAAAGCATCCGGCGTCAAACACATTTTTATAGAACAGGAGGAGTATGCCAGTACCCCCTTGGAGAGTATGCAACATAATATGGACTATCTAAATAAACTATAAAACAGAACGGAGGGTCGATCCAAAGTTGACCAAACACCTTCTATCACAAATCTTGAAATACATAACATGAAAGACTCCCGCTCCCTCTTTTTCATTTTGATGAGCCTGCTCTTCATGGCCTGTACATCGCCCAAAACCTATGATGTCCTTATTAAAAATGGACAGATTTATAATGGTTCCGGCGAAAAATCCTTTAGAGGGGATATTGCCATCAATGCCGATACGGTTGCAGCAATTGGGCAGCTTAACGGTGCAAAAGGCAATTTGGAAATCGACGCTACGGGGCTGGCCGTTGCCCCGGGCTTCATTAATATGCTCAGTTGGGCCAATGTTTCGCTGATCGAGGATGGGCGTTCGCAGGGAGATATCCGGCAAGGGGTTACCCTTGACGTGCTAGGTGAGGGACATTCCATGGGACCTTTAAACGATGCCATGAAGAAGGAGATGAAAGCGGGCCAACAGGACATTACCTATGACATTCCTTGGACCACTTTGGGCGAATATCTAGAGTTTTTGGAGAAGAAGGGGGTATCTACCAACGTCGCTTCCTTTGTAGGCAATGGTACCCTGCGCCAATACGTAATGGGGTATGAAAATCGAGTGCCCAACGAATCCGAAATGGATACCATGAAATATTTGGTGAATCAGGCCATGGAAGAAGGGGCCGTAGGGATGTCCACCTCCTTGATCTATGTACCCAGCGGCCATGCCCAGACCAAGGAAATTATTGAATTGGCCCAAGAAGTTGCCAAACACAATGGCATGTACGTGTCCCATATCCGTAGCGAGGAAGGGGATTTGTTGGATGCCGTACAGGAGTTGATCACCATTTCCCGGGAAGCTAAAATCTCTGCCGAAATCTATCACTTTAAGGCTTCGGGCAACGCCAATTGGCATTTGTTGGATAGTGCCATACAATTGGTGGAGGATGCCCGTACCGAAGGATTGCCCATTACCACGGACATGTATATGTACAATGCCAGCTCCACAGGACTCAATGTGGTGCTCCCGGCATGGGCAAAAGAAGGAGGTCACGACGCTACCATGAAGTTGATAGCACAACCGGACCAGCGCAAAAAGATGATGGCCGAAATCGATTTTCATGTACCACCGGAAAAAATCCTTTTGGTGGGGTTTCGCAATAAGGAACTTCGAAACCTTATTGGTAAGACCTTGGCAGAGGTTGCCGAAGAAAGACAAAAATCACCCAACGAGACTTTGGTGGATCTAATTTACGAGGACGATAGCCGGATTCAAGTGGTCTACTTTTCCATGTCCGAGGACAATATCAAAAAGAAACTCGCCCTACCCTATATGAGCATTTGCTCGGATGCCGGCTCCTATACCAATGAGGGCGTTTTCTTGGAGCAAAGCACCCATCCCAGGGCCTATGGTTCCTTTGCCCGCTTATTGGGGCATTATGTTCGGGAGGAAAGGGTGATTCCTTTGGAAGAGGCCATTTATAAACTGACTACACTCCCCGCCACTAATTTAAAGATTAAAAAGCGTGGTGCGCTACAAACGGGATTTTATGCCGATGTGGTGCTGTTCGATCCCGAGACCGTAACGGACAATGCCACCTTTGCAAAACCCCATCAGTATGCCACCGGCGTACAACATGTATTTGTAAACGGCACCCAGGTGTTGCAGAATGGAGAACATACGGGAGCCTTCCCGGGACGGGTGGTCCGCGGCCCCGGATGGACCGGTAACTAAATAAGCTTAGATCCTCCCCTTAGCCAAGGGGAGGTGGCTTTCGACCTTTTTGAAAGCCGGAGGGGTTTGGTCTAATCAAATTTCTATTCGTACATTACCATATTAAAATCAAATCCAATGAAAAAGCAATACTTCACAATCCTCGTTCTCCTTGTTTTAGGTGTCCACGGCAAGGCCCAGGAAAACAACCTAGTCGCAGAGGGAGCCGAATTGACCTTGGTCGCCGAAGATTACGACTTTACGGAAGGCCCTGCCCTTGCCCCGAACGGCGATGTCTATTTTACGGACCAGCCCAACGACCGTATCTTAAAATGGGATGCCACAACGAATTCCGTGGAAACCTATCTGCAACCTTCCGGGCGTTCCAATGGGCTTTATTTTGACCATGACGGCAATCTGCTGTCCTGTGCCGATGAAAAGACGCAACTGTGGCGCATTGATACCGAAAAAAACGTCACGGTTTTGGTGGAGGATTTTGATGACAAAAAATTGAATGGCCCCAATGACCTTTGGGTAGACCCCAATGGCGGTATCTATTTTACCGATCCATTTTACAAAAGACCCTGGTGGACACATGAGGAACCGGAGCAGGTCGCCAAACGGGTCTATTACCTCACTCCGGATATGGGGGAGGTCCGTATCGTGGCCGAGGATTATGTACAGCCCAATGGCATCATTGGTACGGCGGATGGAAAAACGCTCTATGTCGCGGATATCGGGGACAAAAAAACCTATTCCTATACGATGAATGCAGATGGTAGCCTGACCGATAAAAAACTTTTCGCCGAATTGGGCTCCGATGGAATGACGGTAGATAACCAGGGCAATGTATACCTAACCGGGGACGGGGTGACTGTTTTTGACAAAACTGGGCAGCAAATCCACCATATTCCCATACCCGAAAAATGGACGGCCAATGTAACCTTTGGCGGACCCAAGCAGGATATTCTTTTTATTACGGCTATGGACTCGGTCTATACCTTGGCCATGCAGGTGCACGGGGTACGGTAGAAACACGCACTGCAAAGAATTTTGTTTGTTTTGTAGGGACAATTTTAGGAGCGCCATTGGGATATCTATAAATTACACTTTCCATCGGTTTCACACCCATATGGGCGTATAAAGATGTATTTTATAGCTATATAAATAAGTTGTGCCGCATGCAAGCCTACTTTAACTAAAATTGAAATTGTGAGAAAACTAATTTTAACAGGAGTATTTTCAATACTGACTTTGTTTTATGCATGGTCTCAACAATTAGCTTTCCCTACGGCAGAAGGATATGGTAAATATACTGTTGGTGGACGTGGTGGAAATGTATTTGAAGTTACAAACCTGAATGATTCAGGGAAGGGAAGTCTAAGGGCAGCATTAGAAGCTAAAGGGGCTAGAACAGTTGTCTTCAGAGTTTCGGGTACGATAACGGGTAATTTTAGCATCAAAAATGACAGCATAACTATTGCTGGACAAACGGCACCAGGTGATGGAATATGTATCAAAGGAAACCTATCAACAGATGCCAATAATATAATCATTCGTTATATCCGAGTAAGGTTTGACCCTTCCATGGGCGAAAATGACGGAATAGGTGGTAGGTATCATAAGAATATTATTTTTGACCATATTTCGGCTAGTTGGAGTACCGATGAAACTATGACACTTTACCATAATGAGAATACAACCGTTCAATGGTGCATAATCGCAGAAGCTTGCCCCAAAGGCACCACAGATGAACATCGATTTGGGGGTATCTGGGGGAATAACTATGGTACCTGGCATCACAACCTTTTTGCTCATAATGCAAGTAGAAACCCACGTTGGGCTTCTGGTTGCGGCTTTAACGATTATAGAAACAACGTACTTTATAATTGGGAATATGCGAGTAGCTATGGAGGCGAAGCACATCAGAAAGGAGATAGACGTAGACCACCTATTGAACATTCTACGATTAACATGGTTGCGAATTATTATAAACCAGGACCTGCAACAGACATAAAAGTGAGGAACTGCATTATAGATCCTTCATCACGGGATGCAGATGCAGATGCCGGGAAATGGTGGGTTTCTGAAAATGTCGTTGAAGGAAGCCCCGAAGTTACTGATAATAACTTGTTGGGTGTAACAAAAACAAGTTCGGCGTATAAACTCAATGAACCATGGCCTGCAATAGAAATTAATCAACAAACGGCAGAAGAAGCTTATAAAGCTGTACTAAAATATGCGGGTTGTTCTTTACCTAAACGAGATAAAGTAGATGCAGATATTATAGATGATGTTCTTCGTGGAACAACAAAATATGGGATTAAGGGTATTATTAATATTCCAAGCGATGTTGGTGGTTGGCCTGAATTGAAAAGTACCTCCGCTCCTATTGATACTGACCATGACGGAATACCTGATTACTGGGAAGACAAAAACAAGCTAGACAAACAAAACCCAGATGACCGCAATTTAGTCGCCCGAGATGGATATACTATGTTGGAAAAATATTTAAACAGTATAAATTAAAAGCACGACGGCACAACAACGAACTGAGTTAAAAAATAAGTTCTTTTAGTTCAATTTCGACACATAGTCTTCCTCTCGCAATCAGAGATCGCTCGCCGGAGACAAGAACGAAATCATGGCCAGGACCATTATGAGCAATTAAATAAGGGCAACTAGTCCTCAGATAAAATGAGAAATAAGCGAACCAAACAAATATTTAGAATAGTATTATTGCTAGGCACTGCAATCTCCTTGTTCTTTGTGCCACGGATATTGGTGAAAGCATGGATACTTCCACTACCGGATACAGTCCAAGAACAAGTAGATGAAGCCATTGGACATGGGTTTGACGGCATGATCGTTTATGTGGACCAAGCAGGAAAACTACCAGAATATTACACAGGTGGTTGGAAAGATAGAAAAAATAAAATACCGGCCGACCCAAAATCATTGTTCAAAATTGCCAGTATTAGCAAGTTATATAGCGCTGTAGCAGCTACTAAATTGGTTAAAGAAAAGCGTTTGTCTTTTGATAAAACACTCATTGATTATCTTCCAGAACTTAGAGGTAGGATTGAAAATGCTGAAGAAATTACCTTGAGGATGATGATTCAACACCGTTCCGGTATTCCAAATTTCACAGATAATCCAGATTATTGGGAAAACGAACAGGAAAATGGCCAAAATGCCTTGGATTTTGCTCTCGACCTACCAGCCAGTTTTAAACCTAATGGAGGATATGAATATTCAAACACGAATTATTTATTGCTTCGTAGGATTATGGATGATGTTTTAGGGTATGGCCACAATCGGTATGTCAAAGAGAAAATATTGATTCCCCTAGAGTTGAAAAACACCTTTTTTTCGATTACTGAAGTCGATTTAGATGATGTTATGAGTGGATATTATGTGGGATATGAGGAAGATTTTAAAGCTCGTGAATATGGGATGTTGGCTACAGCTGAAGATGTGGGTATATTCTTGCGAGCCTTAAACGATGGTTCGGTATTTGACGAGGGAGAAAGGGAAATCTATCCTTATGAATACAATCATGGAGGTCTAGTTATTGGCTATCAAAGCCTTGCAGAATACCACAAAGATATAGATGCGGTTGTAGTTCAATTTATTAATACAACCGATTTTGAGGGATACGAATGGAACTTATCGGAAATTACAATTAACCGAATTGTAAAAATCTTAGAAAAGAAAAACTAGCCACAACAAAACCTATGCGCAATACCCTTCGGGATACTGCGTATAGCCAAACCGTTAGAGCACATTCAGCTGAAGCTGACTTTTTTGCTCCGTGCCAAGGCACTCCCGCCCAAAAAGAAATGTGCTCTAACGACATTTTAATTTTCCATGAAATACCTTCTAACATTCATCCTAATCTTTACGATTTCGTGCAAAAACTTTGAAAATAAAAACGAGGCTAAACTTCTCACGAATGGTGAAATGAGTAAAATTCGTGACTTTGTTAAAGTGCTGAACACAGCTCTAAAAGAATATAATTATGATTTTATTCGGGACTCTTGGGATCATGGTCTGTTTCGAAAAAGAGTCACGAATTTGAATTCCACTGAACGTGGAGTTTTCGATTATATCTATGAATCAGAATTGGCCAAGGACATTGAAAATGCGAATATTGAGCTAATCAATCAAATTAGGCATTCTTTCGGAAAAATGACCCAAGTAAAAACTAATTTTGTGGACGGGAATCATGCTGAGTTGACCTATCTAATGGAGCTGGACTCTCGATTTTATTTTATAAAATACCGAATCGATATATGGGACAAAAAACCAAAACTCTCGGATATCTATTTCTTTAAAGAGGATAAGTGGATGAGCGATGGCGTAAAGGACATGATCAGACTTAATTCCCGATATACTGCTATGTCCAAGAATAGACATGATGCCAATAGAAGTTACTACAATTATCAGAAAGCATTGTCCAATGGAGATACGATCACAGCTTTTCAAGAGTTGAATAACATACCTGAAAGTCATCAAATCACCAACGACATAAGGATTGCGAGAATCAATCTTGCCGCCCATCTAAACGATTCCATATTTAATGAAGTCATAAATCGAGAATTAAGGACAAACCAAAACGTGTATATAGACTATCTCATTGGCCTGTACCTAAATGATTCGCTAAGAAATATGGAATCTTCAGTAAAAGTTGCCAGAAAAATCGGAATCTCCAGAAAATTACTTGATTCACTTCATAGAAAAGGATTGTACTGGAATTAAAAAACGTTCGGTAACAATGGAAATCGCTGCACAAGCCTATATTTTTTGGAATATTGAACCCATATAAGCCTCTTCTAGAGGCTTTTTTCTTGTCAAGCCGATACCGTGGTCAACTCAGTTCGAAGCCTTTCCATTTTTTAGGGAAGGCTACAGGAAAGGTAAGACTACAAAGTCATGCGCAAGCAGCGGATTGTTTTGGGGTATTTTATGTTTAGTTGCGCATATATTCGCAATCACTATTTTTTTGATAAACAGATTCCAAATAAAATAATAGACAATATTCTCTATTCATTGTCGTTTTGGAATAAATCATTTAAACAAAACCCCCAAATTAAAAATCATGAAAAAATCAATTTTATTATTATTTCTTGCAACTGGATTCTTTTTTACTTCGTGCAATAAAGACGATAGCGATTCCAATAATTCCGACAACTCATCTCTTTTAGATAAATGGTGGTTTGATTCAAACAATGTTATTGCTGACATTTATTTTCATTCAGATGGTAAATATGAACAGAGAATAGTTTTATTAGGAAATGAATTTACTGGATCTGGTGATTGGGCTTGGGAAGATGAAAATTCTGGAATAATGAAAATCGAAAATCTTGAAGGTAGCGGACAAATTGCTACATCTGTTTGGTTTAAAATTTCTGACATACAGAAAAATACATTCGCATTGCAACAATCAATTAATGGAACAGACTACACAAAGGAAGTATTTTATCAAGATACAGAAGAATAAAAATCTTTTGCCAACACCAGTAACCGTCATACAAACAACTGATAATTTACAAGCCCCTTTAAGGGGTTTTTTTACACTTTGGTATTGCAAAACCAGGACTTAAAAATTGGACGGAAAACAGAACTTGAAGGTGGCTTGTTTACGCAGATGTGTCGTAATCGGTTATAACAATGAATCCTATGAATGGCCATAGTCTGGTTCTCCCAAACCTGCCTGCCGAAGGCAGGGATAGCGAATATGTTCTTTTTGATTTAAGCCACTTTTTTCGTTTTCGTATAACTTGCTACGTGACCTATATGGGATACACTTCTTTCCCTATTCACCGCATCCGTTCTGAAGCATCCTTGTTGCGAGAAGTATTATATTGGATTTAATAAATCCTAAATAACTATGTAGACAATATTCTCCATAAACTGTCGTTTTGTAATAAAATATTTAAACAAAAACCCCCAAATTTAAAATCATGAAAAAATCAATCTTATTCTTATTTCTTACAACTGGATCATTCTTTACTTCGTGCAATAAAGATGAAAGTGAGCCAAAAACGGACGTAGATCTAATAGGCACTTGGACTTATATCGCGTATGTCGATGATGATGAGGGAGAAATACAGGCCGATGAGTGTGATGGTCAAGATTCGCTTACATTTATGAGTGATAATACTTTTAATTTCACGTACCACTACAATTTTGATGAAGAAGTCGGATGTTACAAAGCTCAAGATGCTATCGGTTCTTGGGAATATATATCTGACGGGGAAATTGAGCTTGATTATAGTAATGGAAATAATGTAGAGCCCAACAACCAGAAAACTCCTTTTGAAATTTCAGGAGATATTCTTACGTTAACAAAAGATGAAGGGTATGGAGTATTCCTAGAAAAGTACAAGAAAAAATAAATGCCCAATACCATCAACCAAAGATTAAAGGCCCGAAAAACGGGTCTTTTTTGGTTTTTGTCAATTTTAATCCAAACCAGTACACTTTTTATGAAATATGAAATTGAAAAATAGTGTTCTTTATCATTATTATGATGTTTATCGATTCCCTATTGGCCTTCTTTTTAGGTGCCACTATCCCAGGGATTTTGTTACTCTTCTCTTCTTCTATTTTTGGACTGGATGGGATCAAAAGCATGAAATAAAAATTAGTTGTTAGCAATGGTTGGGTTTCTGCGCGAAATCCTAATTAAATAGCTTTAGTAGCAAGCCAAAAGGAATATTTCTGAAAAATAATTACAAGTTATGAAATACCTTTCATATTTTTATGAAAGTACTTTTATAAACTAAGGATATGACAGATATACTAAATGAGTTAGGATATCTTGCGGGAGCTTCAAGATTTCGGAGAATTAGCGAAAAACTGCAAAAAGATGGAGATAAGATCTATTCCGATGCAAATATTAAGTTCAAGGCAAGTTGGTTTTCAGTATACTACGTTTTGGCAAAATCCAATTCCCCTCAGACCATACTTGAAATCTCCGAGCAAATTGGCTTTAGCCATATTACCGTTAAGAATATTTTACGTGAATTAAAAAAAGAAGAATTAGTTGGTATTAAACCAAACCCCAACGATAAACGCTCCAAATTAGTTGAACTATCCAAAAAAGGGAAAGAACTACAGAAGGAACTTGAACCTCTATGGCTTTCGTTTTCAAATATGCTCAAAGACCTGTTCTCTATAGGACATCCGGATATGATTGGCATTTTGAACAGACTTGATCGAGAAATCAATACTAAACCAATTCATCAACGGATTCATCGACCCAGAGGCGACTTTGTAAAAATCATAGACTATAAGCCGAGTCTGAAAAATTATTTTTATGAATTGGCAGGTCCTTGGTTATTGGGTGTTTTGAACGGAGCTTTGGAAGAAGATGATAAATTCACTTTGCACAATCCTGACAAAGCTTATTTGGAAAATGGTGGCTTCCTCTTTTATGCACGGTTCAAAAGTGAAATAGTTGGATGCGTTGCCCTAAAAAGATTGGATAAGGACACCTTTGAGTTTGCTAAGTTGTTCATTGACCCAAACCACAGAAAACTTGGAATAGCGACAAAACTAATCGAACGATGCATAGGCCGTTGCTTGGAAAATGATGCTAAAGAACTGTGGTTGCAAACCACGATGAGTATGCCTCAAGCACACAAACTATACTACAAACTCGGATTTAGCGATAAACTGGCACCGCCCCAAATGGATGTACTGGAAAGAACAGAAAAAATTATGTGTCTTTCACTTTGATTCACATTCTTGGTTATACCGTCTTAAGAATCAATTTAGTTTTAATGACAATGAAAAACATCTTTCTATGAAGATTATCCCGGTTGATTGCTAGTTTAAATTGTTTACAATGTTATTTATTCACCAACATCCATTACTAGTATAAAACCTTACCGTTAATAATGAGCTGTAACTTAAATCCTAATAATCATATCAAATTCCGCGGCAGTCGTTATCACCTTATTAATAATTTCTGGAGCAAGCGATTTGTCACTAGCATTTTCTTCATTTTCAGGGATGCCCATTTGCTCGAAAAAATCCCTGAATCCCTTTGGGCTATGGATATTTACCCATTTGCAGGGTCTGTCGCTCTTGTTGGAAAACGTGTGCAAGGTTTTGGGAGGTACGTCCACAGATTCTCCTGCCTTTACGACCATGGTATCGCCATTGACCATAAACTCCATTTCACCTTCAATGATCAGGAATGATTCCTTAAAAGAATTGTGCAAATGTGGTGGCGGGCCTTGGACTCTAGCTGGTGTTTCTGCTACCATTAGGTCATAATCTCCCGTAGTTTCATGGGGTGTTATCTTATGACCGAGTACCCATTTAGTTTTGGTTGAATTCATTTTATGAGATATTTGTCTCACAAACATAAGGGTAAATTTTTCTTTATCCAAATTTTATGAGATATTTGTCTTATGAAAGATAATTACATCAACAGTGGTAGGACAAATCAAAAAATTGAGACCAGAGGTAAAATTTTAATCAGTGCCCAGTATTTTTTAAACAAGGGGCTAGCGTTTAATCTAGAGGATATTGCGAAAAGAACTGGAGTTTCCAGAGCAACAATCTATAGATACTTTTCGAATGTAGACGTATTGGCAGCGGAAGCCGCACTCGACGTTAGCACCAAAAGTCCGGTAACAATTTTTGAAAACCTTCATGGCAAGACCGTTGAGGATAAGGTCCTTGAAATTCAGGACTACTACAACACTTTGGCCACAAACCATGAAAAGTTGTTTCGAAAATACTTGAGTACCGTTTTGGATTCAGGTACTTCAACCCAGAAAAGGGGAGCAAGAAGGAAAAAAACTTTGCAATTGGTACTTGAGAACACAAACTATACCTCCAAAGAAAAAAGGAATCTTTCAAACCTTCTTACTATTCTAATGGGGATTGAACCTCTTATCGTTACGAAAGATGTTTGCGGTTTAAGTGATGATGAATCATTCGAACTTTTAAAATGGGGTATGGAATTACTACTTAAGGGCTTTAACAGCTCTAAAAAATAAAAACTACGCATAGTGATGGATTTCATCTGTTGCGTCAATCCCCAAACTCCAAAAAAACACAACAGTTTATTAGAATGTTAGCTCCTGGGTACAAAAAGTCCTTTCGCTGACTTTATGGTTTCTGGTAAAACACAGGTTTTAGTTGGTTTCATGCCTATTGTGGCTTATAAAGCTGTATTTTATGGCTATGTAAACAAGATGGGGTACATTATGAATTAATTGATTCTATACTACTTTATGAAAAATATGATTACTTACTCCTTGCTATCCCTGTTTTTATTTTTCATAAAGAAAACTACGCAACTAGTACTTATCATCTGTATTTCAGGTAGCCTATTTATTTCTTGTAAATTTTCAAAAGAAAAGGAAAAAATTAACGAGGACCCAAAAAAAATCACAGCTTTAGAAATCGTAGAAAACTCGATTAATTGGGCTGGAACAATTGAAAAATGGAAAAACATAGCCTCTTTGGAATATACCAAAAAAACAAGATTACTCTTGGAGAATGGCCAAATTGAGTCAGAAGTAACCCAAAGACACCACTATGTACTAAGACCTCATAAAAGCATAAAAATATCATGGGTCGTTAACAAGGATAGCTTTCTAATTGTTCATAATGATCTCATTTCCCAAAAATTTAAAAACGATAGCATTATTGAGCAGGGCGATAACGTAAAATCAGCGGTTAACAGTTCACTTTACGTGGTAGGAATGCCTTTTAAACTTTTGGATACAGGCACGATCCTTACCTATGAAGGGCCAAAATTTTTAAGCGCCGCCGATACTGTACACACCGTTAAAGCGACCTATGAACCAAAGAAGCATCAAAATCATTCCACCAAAGACGAGTGGTGGTATCATTTTGACAAAAACAATGGGGCTTTGGTAAGCTTGATGGTCTATCACAAACCAACATACGCTTTAATAGAAAATGTATCCGTTATTGAGAAAGAAGGTCTGATCTTTCCGGAAAGGAGAAAAAGCTACAGATGTAATGAACTTGGGGAAAAACTCTTCCTGAGGGCCGAATTCTGGTATGAAGATTATTCAATTGAATTTCTAAATAACCAAGATTAGCCTATAACACATTATTTTTCAACCATTTATTGCGCAGCTTAAACAACCCTGTTTTATAATTGGCCCAACTAATTTCGTTTAATCAAAAAAATCATCATTCAAACTGTAACTACGATGACTTTATTATAGCTTCCGTTAAATAATGCAATAACATGCCATTAGTTAAACCAAAAGTAATTTGGCCACGTTCTCCCGTACTTCGCTATATTTAAACAGATTTAAGCTCAACGCGACCACATTTAGCCCTGCGTATGGCATTAAACCAAAAGAATCCATGAAACAACTAACAATAGTCTTGTTCTTGATTGTTATAAGCTGTAAAAATGAACAGAAAGTCCAAAATGAAAAGGAAATGGATTCGGACACACAAACTATAGCGAAAACTGAAAACGGAATTGATAAATCCGTCTACGAAATGTGGAACGACTATGTTGAATCAAATCCTGAATTTAAAGACCAAGAAATCCCGGAATCCGATTTTTTTCATAACAATAGAAACGATGCGAATCGACTAGCGGAATTAACACTAAAAGGTAAAAAGAAAGCTTCTTCAGGTTTATTGAGTTTGTATAAACAATACAAAGTTGATTTACCCAAAGTTGGAACAAAACAAATATTAACGGATTTTGATGGCCGAGCACAAGCAATAATTGAAAATACAAGAGTAGATACCATTCCGTTCAATGAAATTTCCAAAGAATATGCGGAAATGGATATGGGAACGGACACTCAACCTCTTGAGAAATGGAAAAAAGCGCACTGGGACTTTTTTGAGAGCTTTTTAAAAGAAAACGGAAAGCAGCCGACCGAAGAAATGCTAGTAGTGTGCGTTAGATTTAAAACCATCTGGCCGAAAAAGCAGTAATGGCATCAACGGCTCCTATGAAAAGATCAAGTTAAGAAAGCGTTATACAAAATTTTGAAAATGCGGTTTTTAATCACTTTTTCACCCTTTTTATTCTGCATTTCTGTACTACAGGCACAGGAGGTTCCAAGTCGATTCCGGCTTGGGTTGTCCGCTAGTCTTGAGGAAAATGTAAGTTCCAAGAGAATGGCCTTTAGTGAGTATACAGGCTTTTCGGTCAATTATGACAGGACCAACTATAGGCTTGGGGCAATCGGGGAGTACAAATTAAAGAGCCACCTTTCGATTAATGTAGCTATTCAGTATTCAAACAAAGATTTTACCGGAACCTATTTTTGTGATGTCTGTGACTTTGCCGTACCTCCAAGTCCAGAGGATGTCGATTTTGCTTTTATCGAAGTTCCTCTTACCGTAAAATACTATTTTCTTCCGAATACCGTCCGATTGTTCGGAGAGGCCGGAATCAACAATCTGTTCGCCTTGGACGATGTGGGTTATGAGGCAAGAATGAATCCATTGACCATTGGATTTAAAATTGGAGGAGGAATTGAATTGGGTTTAAACGAAAAAATCGCTCTACAATTGCTATTTGACTACAACAACAGCCTCACCAAACTTTTTAAGGATTCCTATTTTGAAGATCCGTATTTTATGTTACGGTCTTTTAACTTTGGAATCGTACTACTGAAAAGAATATGAGAACATTGGTTAAATCAAGAAGCAGCAAAGTAGTTGATAGTGATTATACTTAAAGAAACCTTCATGTTGTGAAGCACAAGAGGCATTTTAGAAAAATTTTGACTCGAAAATTTCCGGAATTGTACGACTCGATTTTACAGGATACAGAGAATCGCTATTGGCAAATTTCAAAGGATACAAATTTTTCAAAAAAGTCAACCAACCCGCTCGACAAGAGATTGGACCTCATGGCCTATTTTTTGGCCACAATCCTAACACTTCGGGAAAAGCGATTCGACTTTCAGACAATAAAATCGGTTTGTATGGAAATCGCCTTGGAATTTGTAAGGCCCAAAAACGGACTTCAAAAATGGTTAAAAAAACTTCCTCCAAAGCTTATCGATACGCAATTATCCCACTTATTCCTTAAAAGGATGCACAAAAAAATCAGCCGGAAAGGGCATGAGGACGGATTTCGTGCCGAGCTGATTACAGACAAAAAGGAAACCTATGGATTGGGATATGGCATTGACATTCTGGAATGCGGTATATGCAAATTGTTCAGCAAGTATAAGGCGCGGGAATATACCCCAATTTTATGCGAAGTGGACAAGATAACCTCAAATTTGGCAGGACTGGAATTGATCCGAAAAGGAACTATAGCCAATGGTGCCGATAAATGTGACTTTAGGTTTAAAAAGAAATGAAATCATTTAGCGGTTGGCGTATTCTTTGCCTAGTTCTTTTTGGGCATTGCTTTTTTAGTACCTGTAAACCCATCAAATTTCAGTTTCGAAAAATGTCCCGTACTATCCCGGACAAACTCCAACCGTGACCAAAACTGCCGATTGATAAACTTAACGATTTCACCATCGGCACCTACCACGGGTATCATAGGAGCACCATCGGAAAGCAGCATCCCGTCGGCATAACTAACAGTTACCGTTCCATTGGGGTTGTAAAAATTTTCATCAAACTGAAAGGTTCCCAGCAATTTTTGCGCAAGGTCATTATTTACGTACCTAGGGCTTACCAAGTTTAGTTGCTCATAGGGTTCCCCAAAAAAAATCGAGGCAATCTTGGGTACGTTAAAATAAGGGACATGGATATGAATGTTGGATAGCATGATAACGGTTAGACCTTCGTCCGGATAAACCGCAAAATAACTGGAAAAGCCTGGAGACCCACCACTTCGGTAATAACGCCTATAATCTCCTTGGGGTTTATTGGATATTCCATACCCCAAACTTGTTCCGTAGTAGGAATTGGTCATTTTTTTCCAGGAATCGGCGGACAATAATGTATTGTACATCATAGCTTGGGCAAACTTTTCCAGATCTTCTGCATTGGAGTAAATTGACGCATGACCAATTTTTGTGGACCAATGTATTAACCGGGCCCGCTCCAATTCGGTAACCCCTTGCTGTTCATAACCCAAGGCCAGATGGGGAACGTCCCCATACTTCATTGTATAGGCATAGTGTCCCGTATGCGTCATGTTCAAAGGCGAAAAAATATGGTTTTTAAGATACGCTCCAAAAGACTCTCCTGAGACTATTTCAATGACTTTGGCCAAGAGTATAAAGGAGGTCCCTGAATGCCTATATTTTTCTCCAGGTTCCGCTATAGGTTCCAATATTTTTATGTAATCCACTAATGCATCCAGCGTATGGGCCGACTCGATCATTTTATCATAGGTGCCATTGGTCTGTGATACAAACCTCGGCAGGCCCGATCTTTCCGTGAGTAAATGATGAATGGTTATCTTGTCCCCCTTGGGAAATCCAGGTATGAACTTGGTAAGTTTATCGTCCAGCGATATCTTTCCTTCTTCAACAAGTTGCAATATGGCTACTGCGGTAAACATCGCGGAAAGCGATCCTATGAAGAATTGGGATGCCCTGGTATTTTTGATTTGATTTTCCCTATCGGCATACCCGTAGGATTTTGATAGTATAACATCGCCATTCTTTTTAACTAGAACAGTACCACTGAAATTATTGGAATTGGCAATTGGACGGATCAATGCGTCTATTTTATGGGCAAGTTCATCATTAGAGCTTTTTGTGGTTGAACGGGTATCCTGACCATAGGCCATGATACCGAGAATTGATAATACGAACAGCATTATTTTTTTCATAATCATTGCTTTGGTGGTTTGTTATTAGGGACGGGTGAAATCCATTTTTGTGGCAAAAACCCTCCGAGTCCAATGGAATTCGAAAATTTCCCATTGAAATGAAGCAATATCAGGGTTGGGCCATATCATGTGAGACGTAAAGAGGACGATAGCAACTTTTTTATTCAAAATGTCACATTTTCATTAACTACCTTGTCACACTATTGGAATACTAAAAATTTCGATTTGAAAAATCACCAAAACACCTTGTTTCCCTACGCCTATAATATTCTGGGCACAGTGGAGGATGCCAAAGACGCCATACAGGATGTACTGGCCAAATACCAATCCATCAATCCTGCGCATATCAAAAATGAAATGGGTTATTTAACCAAATCCGTAATAAACCGATCCATAAATATCAAAAACAGAAAAGCCAAAATTACCATGCAAAAGGTTTGGCTTCCCGAGCCCATATCCACAGAAAAAGCGGACGACAACCTTATCGGCGAAGAGATATTATCCTATTCCCTATTGGTCTTATTCGAAAAATTGACGACCAGGGAGCGGGCCGTTTTTATCCTAAAGGAAGCCTTTGATTATTCGCATAAGGAAATTGCGGAAACTATTGGCATTTCCATTGAAAACTCCAGAAAACTCTTAAGCAGGGGAAAGCTAAAATTAGGAGCACATAAAACATCCAGCCCTAAAAACTATTCCGCCGTCCCCTCCCCTCACATGGAAAATTATATCCATGCCATTAAAAATGGGGAAGTAAAACTCTTGGGAGAAATGCTTTCGGAAGATGTTGCGTTAAGCGCGGATGGCGGGAAAGACATCAAGGTGATACGGGAATTGACCACTGGAAAAATGGCAACTTCCAACCTGTTGTTCTATGTGTTCAAAACCTATCAAAAATCATTGTCCATTGAAGTATCCGAAGTGAACCACCAACCTGCCTTGTTATTCTTTGATGGTGACATCTTAATCAATTGTCAAGTCTTCGAGTTTGAGAACAGTAAAATACGGCATATCTACGCGGTCATCGACCCCAATAAATTAAAAACGTTTTTTCGATAAATCCGTCACATTTATTCCTACTACTTGGTCATACTATTGAATTTAAAATATCAATAGATGAAACGATTATTGCGAATCGATTGTAGTTCCAGGACCGTAGGGTCGCACTCAAGAACGTTGGCGGATTACTTCGAAAAAAAATGGAAACTTTTAAACTCAAGCGGAACGGTTATTTATCGGGATTTGGCAAAACAGCAATTGCCGCACATCCAAAACAATACCATAGAGGGGTTTTACACACCTTTGGAACATATGTCTCCTGAAAGTAAAAAGGCTACCGCCTTATCGGATGAATTGATCAAAGAGCTGAAATCCGCGGATGATATCCTGATCAGTAGCCCTTTGTACAATTTGAATATTCCCTCAAATCTGAAGGCATACTTCGATCAAGTGGTGCGCATTGGGCATACCTTCAATACCAATGAAAAGGGCTATTATGGTTTGTTGGAGGGTAAATCGGCTTATTTGGCAACAGCTAAGGGAGGCCGATACAGAGGTACCTTTATGGAATCCTATGACTTTCAGGAACCTTATCTAAAAGCTATTTTGGAACATATGGGCATAAAGGTACGAGGATTATTTTCCCTTGAAGGTACCAGTGTTAACGGAATACTGGAACAGAACAAACAAATGGCACAAGAGAGCATCGATCAATCATTCAAAAAACAGAACAATGGAAGCAATTAAAGCAAATTACTTTGAGGACCAATTGGAGGACAACGCATCCATAATTAGGCCTAACGAAGGGGAAACCTTGGAGCTAAATACCATTGCAATAACCTTTAAGGTGACAAGTGAAATGTCCAATGACCAATTGGGGGTTTATGAGATTTCCCTTCCCTCTATGTGTATCGGTGCAAAATTGCACTATCACAGATTTATGGATGAGACCTTTGTCGTGAATCAAGGTATTTTGACCATAGAAGCAGCCGATAAAGTGTATGGGGCCAAACCGGGAACAGTGGTATATGTGCCACGATTTACGCCCCATGGATTTAGGAACGATACCGATGAAATGGTAAAATTGACCTTGATTTTCAACCCATCACAAAAACGGGAAGGCTTTTTTAGAGGTCTCCACGAAACATTTAACGAAGTCCCTATCAATCCCGAAAAATACCTGCAATTGTATAACAAATATGATAGTTTTCCTGTTAACACTTCTAATATGATTCCCATACGGGAATAAGAATACCAGAGGCAAGAAATGATAGATACCGGCGATTTGAGTTCAATTCAAATCGCCGGTACCTTGTACTTCCTAAATTGGTTTCGCAAAAAATATAGTTAAAAGATTTTGACTATTTGCTACGTTTTTTGTAGTATTGCTACATAATTTGTAGTGTATGGATAGCACCTCACAACCAACTCCCGGAAAACCGGTAAGAGGTTCAAAAACAGGGCAGCCTATAATGGTCATCTTTGATTTACTCGGTCGAAGTTGGGCCATGGGTATTATATGGCATTTGAACAATGGTCCCAGTACTTTTAGAAGGCTTCAAAAGTATTGTGAAAACATTTCTCCCACGACTTTGAATACAAGAATCAAAGAATTGACAAAGGCCAAATTAATTATCAGAACCGTTGATGGATATACCTTAACCGACCACGGACTGCAGCTTTTTAAGTTGATTCATCCCTTAGGGAAATGGGCAAAGAATTGGGCCAAAAACTATCAGGACATCTAAATTATATGTTATGGAAACATTGCAAAAACCCAAGCCATCCGAATATCCATCGTATTCATCGATTTATATGGATCTATTGGATGACAAGAAAAACATCCTAGATCAACTATGGGACAACTTTTTGGAAGTAAAGCGTTTCATTTATAGTCTTCCCAAGGAAAAATTGACCTATAGATACTCCGAGGGCAAATGGACTATTAAAGAGATTTTGGTGCATAACATTGATGATGAGCGTATCTTTTCATGTAGGGCAATGCGCTTTGCACGAAATGATACTACTCCTTTACCGGGCTTTGAACAGGACGATTATGCAAAATTTTCCGATGCAAACGAAAGAAGTCTAGACAGCATTTTTGAGGAATATGAAGCCGTACGGAAAGGTACCATTGCACTTTTTAAATATTTGCCCAAGGACAGTTTTATGAGGAAAGGTTCTGGAATTGATACGGATGGCAGTATAATCAATGAAAGGACGGTAAGGGCTTTTGCTTATCATATTGCCGGTCACGAATTGAGGCATTTGAACATTATCAAGGAACGGTATTTGTAACCTAAGGTCAGTAGAAGGTTTGGCTCCTTTCGTCTGAATTTCCAAATATGCCCGAGGTACAACTAGGGAAATCCAATGTAAAAAGTTATCTTGGAACCTCTGCAAGAGGCAACTTACTTTTATACCTATCTCCTTGATTGTTTGATTCGTTGGAGATACTATTACCAGGTCGGAATGCATCATTAAATCTAAAAAATGAAGGTATCTCTACTATCCATACTCATTCTGGTCTTACTACTTCTGGGGTGTAATCCGCTTTCGGATAAAAAACAGGAGCCATTGAAGGTGACCCGGCAAATGGGAGAGTTTGAAACTATCGATGCACTTTGGCTTATTTGGCCGACCACCGACCATAAGGAAGGAGAATCCGTTGAAAAAGTAACCTTGGCCATTATCGATGCCCTGATCAGTGACTTAAAGATTGTAATAAGCTGCGCGGACGATACGGTTCTTAAAGCGGCAAAATCCAAATTAAGCGAAAAATATCCCAATCTAGAGAATCTTGTTTTTCATGTCATTCCCTCGGTGGAGCTATGGGCCCGGGACATGGGACCTGTCTTTGTAGAAACTGAAAATGGAAAACATGCCATTGCTGACTTTAATTTCAATTCTTGGGGGTATTCGGACACGCTAGATCAAAGCTCCCGGATTGAAGAGAAGTATGATGAAGAGGTGGCCGAATTATTAAATCTTCCACTTATTTCAAGTGCCATGATCAGTGAAGGCGGCAATCGTGAGCTCAATGGAAAGGGAACTTTGGTGGTTACCGAGGTGGTGGAACAGGGACGCAACCCGGGGATGTCAAAAGCCACCATGGAAGCGGAATATCAAAGATTACTCGGGGCACAAAAAGTGATTTGGCTAAAAGACGGACTCCTTGAGGATAGCCATACTTTTTTGGGGCCACTATCAACATCTGATACTACGAAGGCGTATACCGTAGTTACGACCAACGGTCATGTGGATGAATTTGCCCGTTTTGTGAATGATTCTACCATCCTTTTAGCAAGTATTGACAGTACCGAACTGGGAGACCCGATTGCCAGGGAAAACCACAGACGTTTGGAAAAAAACTTCGAAATACTTTCGGCTAGTACCGATCAAGATGGAAATCCATTAGAAATAGTGCGATTGCCGTTGCCCCAAACCATTTTGACCACGATGGCCCCTGGTGATTATGTATATGATTATATTAAAACCCTGGACTACCAAGACGGAAGCCAATTTCCCTATGGAGAAACCATTGCCGTAGTCGCTCCGGCCAGCTATCTCAATTTCATTATCACCAATACCGTAATCCTTGGTCAAAAATACTGGCGGGAAGGCATGTCCGATAAAATCAGAATACAGGATGATGAAGCCAAAAGGATATTACAAACCATATTTCCAGAAAAAAAAGTGGTCATGTTGGATGCGCTGGCCGTGAATTTAGGGGGAGGTGGATTGCATTGCATAAGTATGCATCAACCCAAGTTACTTGTAAATCAAGACTAAAATACCGTGCTTGGCAGTTTATAAGTAGTATCACCTGCACATACTGAATTTGGGCATATAGTCAGCTCCAACTTTTTTGTATCTTTTCGGGCATGAAGCTTGTAATCGGTTGGCATTCCAATCCACATCTTTAGGTTTCATGATAAAACAATAACCCAATGAAAAACAAAATTTCAAGGAGAAAGGCCATCGCCACTGGCCTCACAGGCTCTCTTGCCGCAATAGGAGGTTACGCCTTTACATCCAATGCCAAGGATATGCCAATCGCTTTTGGCCTAAAGGAAAAGAAGCAACTGCCTTTTAGAATTAGTTTGAACACCTCTACCCTATTGCATTACGAGCTGGATGTGGATGTACAAATAGACCTAGTTGCCGATGCCGGTTTTGACGGTATAGAATTGTGGATGCGTAATATAAAGACCTATTTGGAAAAGGGAGGGAACACAGCTGACCTAAAGAATAAACTGCAGGCCCGTGGCCTTGTCCTGGAGAATATCATAGGATTTTCAAAATGGTGTAGTGACGATTCCGAAGAAAGAAAAAAGGCGATAGATCAACTGCGAGAGGAAATGCAAATTACCGCAGGCCTGGGCGGAACCTATATCGCTGCCCCGGTACAAGGAATATCGTCTTTGGATAGAACAAAATACGATGCCTATGCCGAGCGCTATGCCGCTATTCTAAAATTGGGCGATGAAACGGGCGTGACCCCTATTATGGAGCTTTGGGGTATGGGCGCCCTGAACAAGGTAGCGGACTGTGCTCAAATCGCTATTGCCACCGGACATCCCAAAGCGACAATTTTGTTGGATTTTTATCATGTATATCGCGGTGGGAACGACTGGGACACCGTAGATATTCTTAATGGCGGGAAATTACCTGTAATACATATGAACGATTATCCTGCCACGCCTTCTTATGACCAGTTAAAGGATTCAGACCGGGTATTGCCCGGAGAAGGGGTTTGTCCATTTGATGTTATTATCCCCAAACTATACGATGCAGGTTTTAGGGGCGGTTTTTCCGTAGAGCTGTTCAACAAAGGCTATTGGGAAACCATGGATGCCAAGACGCTTTTAAAGCATAGTTACGAAAATACGCATCATACTGTACAAAAAGCACTTGGGGACATCATTTGACCTAACTGGGAAAAAAGGAATCCATCACAAAATACGGACCGCGGTAGCTTGCTAAGGCACTCCATACAGTAAACATACTACCGATAATCATTAAAAAGAATGAAAAAAGTTGTAGGCATTGCTTTTCTTTGTCTTACCATTTTGGTAACAGTATCATGGGCAATCAATCCACAATTATTTAAGATAGCATGGTACCAAAAACCTGAGGTAGATACCTATAAAAGCTTTCCCACAAGAGAAATAAGCCCAAGTTCAACTCCTTTTAGTTTTGCCATAGATACCTCAAAAGGAAACAAACTGGACTCCGTGATGGTTCAAAATTGGGAAAGCCAATATGTTCCATTTTCGGAATACTTTGAAAAAGGTGATTTACTTGCTTTTCTAGTGATTAAGAACGATACCCTTGTTTATGAAAAATATAGGGGAAAATACAATAGAAAGACGGTATCCAATACCTTCTCCATTGGAAAGACCATGATTTCAATTTTAACGGGAAAGGCCATTGATCTGGGGTATATTAAAGACACCGAACAAAAAGTCATTGAGTACCTGCCCGAGCTTAAAGACCTTCCTAATTTTGCCGAAATCACTATTCAGGACCTGTTGAATATGAAATCAGGTTTAAAATTCAAACGGGCCGGAAAAGGGATTGTTTCCGATCTTTTCTGTGATGAAGCGCGATTCTACTATACCAATGACCTAAAGCATGATTTAGTAAAGGTCAAAGCGGATACCCTCCCTGGGACACGTTGGAAATATAGTAATCTTGACCCTTTGTTTTTGACCTGGGTCTTGGAAAGAGCTACAAAAACTAATGTTTCCGAGTTTTTTGAACGTGAAATTTGGAAACCTGTCGGGGCCGAATATGGGGGAAGTTGGGGTATTGACAGAGAAGGTGGTCTTGAAAACTCCCCGAGCAGTTTCCAATGTACGGCCATAGACTTGGCTAAAATTGGGAGGTTATACCTCAATGAGGGGATACGGGATACGGTTCAAATTCTATCTTCAGATTGGGTGAATAAAAGTACTACCATTAACAAGGAGAATAGGGGGAACACAGCAAAAGGTTGGCAAAAAGCAACACATCAATACTATTGGTGGCTACCCCAGGAAAATTATGAAGGGGACTATTCGGCAGAAGGTTTAAGAGGGCAACGCCTTTACGTAAACCCAAAGGAAAACATTATAATCGTTCAATTTGCCAATCGAGGTTATGGAGGTTATCCTTACAGGGCCATAGCCCATCATTTTTCTAGTGATAGTAACTAAAGGAAAACTTATAAGGAACAATCGCTACAAATTCCGGTTAGGATACAATTCATGTTTTCAATGATATACCCTTTGGGAGCGGAGAAGTGGACAGATTCCTGCAAACACTCTATTTTTTGGCAACGCCTACAACGAAAATGAAAATGATGGTCACGGTGCTTTTTGCTGTCACAGTTCGTGCAAACGGCAAAATATTGCTTGCCATCCTCCGCTACTATTTTGTGTACGACCCCATCCTCACAAAAACGGTTTAAAACCCGATAAATCGTTGCCCGATTAATATCAATTTTAATTTCCGTTTCGATGGCATCATGACTCAGTGCTTTGCCACTTTCCTTAAGCAAATTAAATACGGCCTCTTTTGTTGGTGTACTTCTACGATTCATAATTTATTATTGCGACTATGTTGCAATAATAAAAAATACGATTAACTTTGCCAAAAAAATTGAGAGTACAATAGTACTATTGGGCATTTTACCCATCTATTCAAAATAAAACAAAATGGCAGATAGCATTATTTATGATGTAACCATCATTGGTGGAAGTTATGCCGGTCTTTCGGCAGCTATGACCTTGGGACGTTCCTTAAAAAAAACATTGGTAATCGATAGCGGAAAGCCTTGTAACGCACAGACCCCGCATTCCCATAACTTCATGACGCAAGACGGCAATACGCCAAAGGGAATTTCTATGCTTGCCAAAAATCAGGTAGAGAACTATGGGGCTGTAAGGTTCCAGAACGATCTTGCCGTAAGTGGGAAAAAGACAGGGTATGGTTTTGAAATCAAGACGAAATCAAAAAAGACTTTTAGGAGCAAAAAACTGATCTTTGCAACCGGAGTACGAGACATCATGCCTAACATCAAAGGGTTTTCGGAGTGTTGGGGGATTTCGGTAATCCATTGTCCGTATTGCCATGGTTACGAGCACCGAAATCAAAAAACAGCTATCTTGGCCAATGGGGATACCGCGACCCACATGGTGCCTTTAGTTCACAATTTAACAAAAGATCTGACTATTTTAACTTCGGGCAAGGCCGAGTTTATCGATGAGCAGCGGACGAAGTTTGAACAACACAATATTCCCATCGTAGAATCCAAAATAGGTGAAATAGATCATCAAAATGGTCACGTAAAAAATGTAGTTTTTCAGGACCATACAAAAATGGGTTTTGATACCGTTTATGCAAGACCTCCCTTTGAACAACATTCCAACATCCCATCTTTCTTGGGGTGTGAATTAAATGAACAAGGATATATTGTGGTTGATGATTTTCAAAAAACGACCGTAGAGGGTGTTTTCGCCTGTGGTGACAATACCACAGCTTTTCGTTCCGTGGCCAATGCCGTTTACAAAGGAAATGTAGCTGGGGCAAAAGTAAATATGGAACTCACCCAGGAGGTGTTTTAGGAAAAAAATCGTTACTTCACCTAGATTATTTTTGAACCACAATTTCGATATCCATGGATGTTCTATCAAAATTTCCCATGTGATGAAAGAACAAATTAAAACGTATTTTGCTAGATACGTGGAATTTAACGATACTGAAATAGATGGGATCTATTCCGAACTCAAGCCAAGAGTTTTTCAAAAAAAGGAATTCCTCCTAGAAGAAAATACGGTTTGCAAACACAACTATTTTATTATCAAAGGAGTGGTCCGCTCCTATTATATGGATGAAAAGGGAAATGAGAAAATAACACAATTTGCCATAGACAACTGGTGGATAACCAATATGGAAAGCTTCATCAAGGAAACCCCATCAACCCAATATCTACAAGCTCTGGAAGAAACAACAGTCCTTTATTTATCAAAAGAAACATTGGAAAAACTGTATTCAAAATATCCTAAATTGGAGCGACTGTTTCGAATTATTACTGAAAACATGTTGATTGCCAATCTTCGTAAAAGCGATATCTTCCTTCAAATGAGAAGTAAAGAACGGTACACCAGTTTTGCAGAGGCAGTGCCAGACTTCATTCAACGGGTACCGCAATACATGATTGCCTCCTATCTAGAAATTACACCGGAGTACTTAAGTGAATTACGAAGGAATACAAAATGACCGAATTTCTTAAGATACCTTAATTTTTGGGTTCACCGTATTTATAAAATTTGTTCCATACTTTTAAAACAAACGAATCATGGAACGAATTACATATCAGGATATCCCAAAAGGAATGTTTGAAAGTCTACGACCTATTGAAGATTTAATCGACAAATCCCCTCTGGATAAAAATTTAACGGGGCTCATTAAGCTAAGAACATCCCAAAAGAATGGTTGCGCCTATTGTGTTGATATGCACCACAAAGAGTTGAAACATTTAAATGAAACGGAATTACGCCTATCTTCATTATGTGTCTGGGAAGAGACACCTTATTTTTCGGAAAAGGAAAGGGTGGTACTCTATCTCACCGATGCCCTTACCCAATTGGACGGGAAACCAATATCCGGGGAGATATATAATCCATTGCTCGATTTCTTTTCCAAAGAAGAGATTTGCTATATAACATTGACCATTTCGCAAAGCAACACCTGGAACCGATTGATGAAAACATTCGGATTCACCCCAGGGAATTACAAAGTGAACCAATAGTAAGGCAACTTACCGTGGACAAGTGGATTTGAGAAATCCTTATACATGGATATTTCGGGAATGTACCTAACAAGTAGCAAAACAGTGGTCCATGCTAATTCCGCAAAAATGGTTAAAAAGTAATTGGATTCAGTCGACCTTTGACTTCCACTTTTTAAATACATTTAGGCAAAACTAAAGGCTATTGCTTTATGAAACATGAATGGAGAAAAAAGGAAAAGAAGATTTATCTACCCGAGAACCAGCCGGAATTAGTGGAAATCCCTGAATTTAAGTTTCTTACCATAGAAGGTGAAGGTAGTCCTCAAAATAAGATTTTCGCCGAATACATCGGAGTCCTCTATTCCGTTTCCTACGCCATAAAAATGAATCTTAAAAAAGAGGAGAAACAACCAAGTGGGTATTGTGATTATACGGTTTATCCGTTGGAGGGTATTTGGGACATTACCGAGGAAGCTAAAAAAACGTTTAAAGGGACAATCAATAAAAATGACCTGATTTTTAAGTTGATGATCCGACAGCCATCCTTTGTAACCGATGATTATTTTTTGGAAATGTTGGAACAAACCAAAAAAAGAAAACCACACTCGTTTTTGGAGCAGGTTACGTTTGAAAAGATAACAGACGGAAAGTGTGTTCAAATGATGCATATAGGAAGTTATGATGATGAACCCCAAAGTTTTAAGGTCATGGAAGACTTTGCAGAGAAAGAAAATCTTTCCAGAATATCCAAGGACCATAGGGAAATTTATCTGACCGATTTTAGAAAAGTAGCCCCGGAAAAATTGAAGACCGTTTTGCGATTTAAAGTGGAGCCAAAGTAAAAGAATATGGACCGATAGTCATCTATTAACTATAAATTATAAGGAAAAAGAAAGTTTCCCCATGCTCAATTTTATTTTTTAGTACTTTAGAAATTTCAACCAAAAATTAAAGATATCCATGAAAAATATCTTCGATGAAAACGATGTAAAGCAAATCAAGACGCGCATCAACTCCTTGACTTCGGAAACCCAGAATCATTGGGGCAAAATGAGTGTCGATCAAATGCTGGCTCACGTAAACGTAGCCTATGAACTGGTGTATACGGATAAACATCCCAAGCCCAAAGGTTTCCAAAAATTCCTAATCAAACTATTCGCCAAAAACGTGGTCGTTGGTCCCAAACCGTACAAAAAAAATAGTCGAACTGCACCGATTTTTCTTATTGAAGGGCAAAGGGATTTTGAAAAAGAAAAAAAGCGTTTACTGGATCATTTGGATAAAACCCAACAATTAGGGGCTTCCCATTTTCATAATAAAGAATCCCATGCTTTTGGCCCGCTAACGGAAAAAGAATGGAATACCTTATTTTCCAAGCATTTGGATCATCATTTGCAACAGTTTGGGGTTTAAGGGCTTACCGCACCAAATCGAACATTCGCGTATACTTTACTATAAAACTATTGTTCAACGGATCACCGTCCTGAAGGTTATAGTTCCAAACTACAAAAAGTCCTGTATTGGCACGCTGCAACCATCCAAAACGTAGATTGGCCGCCCAAAGTTTATCCGTGGTATTGTGTTGGATAAGTCCCTGTAAATAAATATTGGGTCTAAAGGCATAGGATAGTTGACTTCTCAAAATATTGGCGGTAAAATTGCCTACGGGCAATTGAAAATTGTTATACAAGAACGTAACCTCCGAATTAAACTTATCGCCCAGACGTAAGCGTCCCGTAAGGCTCTCAATATAGCGTGTACCCCCAAAGGACCCTCCGATGACCGACCTTAGGTTCACCGAAAAGGGATGGCTTCTATTTGTAAAGAATACGATTTGGGATTCTACATGATTATAGGTGCCTGGCTGTACAATAACGTTTTTCCCACGGGAAATATCAAAGGCATCCACAACACCTTCCGTGGTTACGTTCACACCGGTATGGATTTCCAACCCACTTTTCCATTCAAAATGATTATCGATATGTAAAAAACTGGTTTCTAAAAAATTATCGAAGTTCCAGTAGCTGCGATACGAAATATGAGGTCTGTACTCCAATATTTTTGCATCCGGATTTCGAGGTCTTAAATGGTAAAGTACTCGGGCCTCCGGTTTTCTAAATGCCGTACGTAACAAAAAACCCACCTCAGGGTTAAAACCCTGCCCCACTTCCGTATAGGCGGCATTCAATTCCCAATTGTTCCAATTGTAGTCTGCCTGAAATTTAAAGGAGCGTTCATTTATGGTATCGTTTGGGTCTTGGGTACGGGCATAAAAGCCCGCCAATCGCGCCTTTTTGCCCAGACCCAATTTTCCATCTATGGCCAACGTACGGTTGAAATTATCATCGGATTGTAAGCCCTCCTTATTGATAATAACGGCCCCCAGCGCCGATCGTCCCTTAAATTCATGATTAACCCGGGCCAGGGTAAAATTGTTTTCCTCTACGCCCTCTTCCTGTACTTCTTCCGTCCACATGGACAAAAAACCGATATTGGTCCGGTTGAGTTTTCCAGAAAGTCTGGCCCCACCGATAATGGGAACAATGTTACCTTCATCCCCAATACCAATTCGACGACTAAAAAACAAGTCTACCTCACCTGGGCTGCCCACACTGAACTGGCCTGCATTTTCTAGAAAAAAGGGACGCTTCTCGGGAAAGAATAGGTTAAAGCGATCCAAATTCACTTGTTGATCGTCTACCTCAACCTGGGCAAAATCCGTATTGTAGGTAAGGTCTAGGGTTAAACTGGGGGTAACACTATATTTTAAATCTCCTCCGGCATCGGCACTCCATTCCGTACTGGGATCGGTCACCTCAAAATCCTTCTCCATACGACCAAGGACATAAGGAATCAATTTTAGATTTCCTGGGCTCCGCAAATCCAAGCCCGTTAAGGTTCCTGCAAGTGAAAGCCTCTTAAGGTCGAGTCCTACGGGCATAGGGGCCCAATAGGTAATTTCATTGGTCTTGCGAATATTTCTGCGGAAGTTAATGCCCCAATCCCTACCGGATTGGAACCGAAGTGTACGCAACGGGATGGCAAACTCGGCACTCCAGCCGTACTCCCCTACTTCTGTCCGAACCTCCCAAGATCCGTCCCAATTCAGATTAAATCCTCCAATGGTACCTCCCTGTTGTCGATTAGCATTAAAATTCCCCTGGCCTTCATTATCTACCTGGGCATCATATTCCACCCCAAGTGCATTGGTACCGAACACAAATCCGTTTTGGCTGTCCTTATACGTATCCAAAATAAAGATAAAGGCATCTGTATTGTCTAAATCCGCGTCCCTACGGGCGTCACTGACCACCAATCCATCCGGGTTGGCATCATAACAAACTGCGGAAATGAAGAACACCTCCGAAGTATAGGCAATACGGATTTCGGTTCGTTCGGTAGCTGGTAATCCGAAATTCGGTTGTGCTTGAACCATTTCATCAAATGGCGCTATGGTTTGCCAAATGGGGTCGTTCAATACATCACCATCAATCAATGGGGCCTCGGTCAAGGCCTGGGCTTCTGCTACAGGTCTCGTATTCAAATCTGAATTTGTAGACTGTGAAACTACAGATACGGAAATACAGCAAAAAGAACAGAAAATAAGGTTTTTAAAAAGGGTCATCGTTTTGGTTGGTCGGGATATTTTGGAAATACTCCTATAGTTAGATGGTTCGTTCTGTTGGGGAAAGCTGGCATCCAATGTACAAAAAAGCGAAATAAAAAGGGTATTTCTCTAGACTTACAATTGAAAGGAGAAAAAAGAGTATCTTGGAAATTCGAAAAACACTATGGGTTTGGCGAATATTGCCATATCCTATATCATATGGATAAAACTCCAAACAATGAAAAATAGCCACCATTTTGCTCTTATCTTAAGTTTTATTTGCCTTTTTGTCATATCTGTCCGTGGACAACAAGCACAACTAGAAAAGAAGGATGTAGCCGGAATATCCTCGGAACGTCTGGACAGGTATGATGCCTTTCTAAAGAAGGAAGTAAAAGAAGGAAGAATTCCCGGAGCGATTTCCCTAGTCTCAAGAAAAGGACAGATAGTACACGACAATATCTATGGAAATAGTAGTTTGAAAGATAAAACGCCTATGAAGAAAGATGGAATCTTTCATATCATGTCCATGACCAAACCCATAATTACTGTTGCTTTTATGATGCTATACGAAGAAGGACATTTTTTTCTTTCCGATCCCGTTTCCAAATACCTTCCCCAATTTAAGGACGTAAAGGTGGCCCAAGACCTTGAACTTGGAAAAGCAGGACCTACCGAACCTGCCAATACCGAAATTACCATTGCGCATATACTTTCCCATACTGCCGGTTTCTCGCATGGCCTTGGAGGGTCTATTTTGGATAAGGAAGTGCGGGAAGCCTTATACTTTAATCCGCAAGAAAATATAGAGAGCCGGGTCAACACTTTGGTGGGTTTGCCTCTTATGGGGCACCCTGGGGAACAATGGTATTATAGTGCTTCCCCGGATGTATTGGCGCTATTGATCGAACACTTCTCAGGGATGACCGTGATAGATTTTTTGCAACAACGGTTGTTCGACCCTCTTGAAATGAACGATACGGGATATAATATTTCAAGGGGAAATCAAAAAAGATGGGTACCCGTCCATAATTTCAATGAAGAAGGAAAAATGGTCAATTCCGAACAGCAACTGCCTACTCAGGGAAATACCGTTTTTGGAGGAACACACGGATTGTTTTCAACAGCCTCCGATTATATGACCTTTTGCCGAATGTTGTTGAACGAAGGTAAATGGAATGGAAGACAATTTCTGAGTCCCAAGACTTTGGAAATTATGACCATGAATCAGGTTGGCGATTTGTATCAAGCTCCTGGTCAGGGATTCGGTTTTGGTTTTGGGGTTACAACGGATTTGGCCGATAGCAAAAGTTTGGGATCTGTTGGACAATATTATTGGAGTGGAGCCTATTGCACCTATTTTTTTGTAGATCCCAAAGAAGAACTTATCGCTATTTTAATGACACAGGTCCAACCCTATAACAATTATTATGGAACCATAATGCGTCAGTTTATATATCAGGCCATTACCGAATGAAAATATGGGGTAAAGGTGTCCCCGTTCAACACCTGTCATATTTTTTTTATCTTACGGCAACTAAATAATCGACTTGATGACCGCTTATATTTTTGAATTCATAGGAACTGGCATGCTTTTACTTTTAGGAAACGGTATTGTGGCCAATGCAGTCCTGAAAGGAACCAAGGGATCTGATTCAGGTTGGGTCGGCATATCCTTGGCATGGGGTATCGCCGTTTTTGTGGGCGTTTTTATTAGTGCCGATGTAAGTGGAGCACACCTAAATCCTGCGGTAACCCTAGGGCTGGCCAGCGCGGGGAAGTTCGCGTGGTCTCTGGTTCCAGGCTATATGTTAGCCCAGTTATTGGGTGCTATGACAGGGACTACATTGGTATGGTTAACCTATAAAAAGCAATATGATGCCACCGAGGAACAGGATGCACTTAGAGCTACTTTTTGCACCTCACCGGCCATTCGTAATCCTTTGTGGAACTTTGTTTCCGAAGCTATTGGAACCTTTGCTTTGGTCTTCGGAGTATTCTATATAGCCGGAGGCACCTTTTCGGAGAAACCTATATCATTGGGTTCCTTGGACGCCCTTCCGGTTGCCCTCTTGGTGATGGGAATTGGTTTTAGCTTGGGAGGACCTACCGGATATGCCATTAATCCGGCACGTGATCTTGGACCGCGCATTATGCATACGCTTTTACCTTTAAAGGGAAAAGGAAGTAGTGATTGGGGTTATGCATGGATTCCCATTCTTGGGCCATTGGCAGGTGGTTTTTTGGCCGCCTTGGCATTTCTTTGGATAGGGAGCTAAAAAGATCCGAACAGAAGTTTAGAATAGTTCAAATAAATACACATGAAAAAAATTACTTTTTTATTGAGTTGTTTAATCCTAATACAGTTTACAGTAGCTCAGGAAATTGTAGAACTCCCTCATGAATCTCCAAAGGATATCTCATGGGAAGGGCCCGAGAAGCAGTATTATTCAAAAATTTGGGACAATGAGGTGGTGACCAATGTGTCCGTTCCCACCATGCGGGTTTTTCGTCCCGAAAGTCCTAACGGTACGTCTGTCATTGTTGCACCCGGTGGCGGACTTTATGCTTTAAGCATTCTAAGCGAGGGCAACCACGTTGCGGAATGGCTCAATAAAAAGGGGATTACCGCTTTTGTTCTCAAATACAGATTGGTACCAACCGGAGAGGATGGTGTAAAGGAAATTACGGATTTGGGCAATTCCAATCCCATGGAAATCGGTAGACGGGTACAACCTGTACTGCCACTATCCATTGCCGATGGATTGGCCGCTATTACCCATGTTCGTACGAATGCAGAAAAATATGCTATAGACCCTGACAAAATCGGGTTCATGGGCTTTTCCGCAGGTGGCGCCGTTACTATGGGCGTGGGCTATAATTACGCCGAGGACAATCGCCCAGATTTTTTGGTTCCTGTTTATCCATGGACAACGGTACTCCCGCCAAAAGACCCTCCTACCGATGCACCTCCCATGTTAATAATATGTGCAACGGACGATCCCTTAGGATTGGCATCGGGAAGTATTGACCTATACTCAAAATGGTTCTCTGCCAAAAAGCCGGTAGGACTTCATATGTACGCCAAAGGCGGTCATGGTTTTGGAATGAAGGAACAAGGGCTGCCATCCGACCATTGGATACAACGTTTTTACGACTGGTCAGTTGCCGAAGGTATTGCTGCACCCTAATCCGCCTATAGCGTAGGAACATTAGAAGGAGTTCTTTGATTTTAATTCAGGGGATAGATAAGGCACATCTTTTTAGTAGAATCCTTTTGGTCATTTGAAAAAGGGAACATCCTTTACCGCATATTTCCGCATGCCCTCTTCATTAATTTCCACGCCAATTCCGGGTTTATCGGAAAGTGGGATAAACCCATCTACCACCATTGGACCATCAAAAGTGACAATTTCCTTGAACATCGGGTTCTTATGAAAGTAAATCTGCCATTCCAATATCATAAAATTGGGTACGGAGGCACAGACATGACAGGAGGCCATGGCACCAAGATATGAAGCCACCATATGTGGAGAAAAAGGAACGTAATAGAGGTTGGCCAGATTGGCTATCCGTTGGGCTTCACCCAGGCCGCCCGCTTTTTGTAAATCCGGCATAATGACATCCACGGCACCTGCTTCCAACAAAGGTCTAAAACCATAAGCCAAATAGTGGTTTTCGCCAGCACAAATAGGGGTACTGGTCGATTCCGTAATCTTCTTATAGGCCTCCACATTTTCAGCTGGAATAGGTTCCTCCAACCACATCATATTCAGGGGCTCCAAAACTTTGGCTACCCGTTCACCTGAGGTGGTATCATATCGTCCGTGCATATCTGCGCAGATATCGATGTTGGGGCCGACCGCTTGCCGTGCCGCAGCCATCTGATCGTACATGCGCTGTATCTCGGCCGGACTCGCCGTCCAATTATAGGCATCATATTTATTGGGATCCTTGGCCTGGTCCAAATCGAATTTTACCGCTGTGAATCCCATCTGCACGGCCTCCTTGGCACTAGCGGCAAAATCCTCGGGTTTTGGAAGTCTATTTTGATAAAGTGCCGTATCCATATACACCCTTATTTTGTCCCTAAACTTCCCTCCCAACAACTGGTACACGGGAAGTCCCAAAGCCTTACCGGCCAAATCCCATAAAGCGGATTCTACAGCTGTGAGTACCGAAACGTACATCCCTGCTTGTGCTCCTTCAAAAAAACCTCTTCTACGTAAATCCTCAAACAATCGATGCACATTCAGGGGGCTTTTTCCCTGTAATCGGTCCCCGAATATTTTTACCAAGTGGTAGGTTCCCGGAGTGGCATCAACACCCTCACCATGCCCCACGATGTCTTGGTTGGTATATATTTTTACAAAAAGACTATGCCCGCCCCGAATATAACCACATTTGATATCCGTAATCCTAAGGTCTGATGGAGCCGACATTTTTGGTGTCCGATCAACTGCAGTTTCAAATTCCTTTCCATAGCTGGCGAAAGGTATGGCGGACAATGCACCGGCAGCCATAGTTTTGGCCAAAAAGTCTCTTCTTGAGTTTTTCATTTCTTGGATTTTAAGGTTATTTTGGAGGGATAGCCGTCATATAATCTACCTACCACGTTCGAGTCTTCAGTAATTCCTGTATCTGTGCCTTGGGGACGGGCAATTCATCAATATGGGCATTGAGCCACTGCGAAAAATCTTTCTCTATGGCATCGGACCAACGGGAATCGATCTGACCAGGTGTATATTTCTGCTCGCGCAATCGCTGGTGTCCAAACATATCTCGAAGTCGCACGATTTCGGAAGTTTTTACCACTTTTTCTGCCAAATGCGGAGGAATGAACATAACTCCACCGTCACGCCCCAGTACTATATCCCCGGGCATTACCGTTGCCATTCCGATCCGTGTGGGCGTATTGATCCCTATCAAAGTAGTATTTAGTTCTCCATCTGGATTGTTCAAATGATGAGATGGGTGATAACTACGAAAAAATGAGGTAAAAGATTCCAATTCCTTCAAACCATCTATATCCCGTATCGCCCCATTATAAACAATCCCGTTCCCGGTTTTTGCATAGATAGAATTCCCCAAATTGTCACCAATGGTAGGACCATCCAAGTGTGCCCCAAATTGATCCACCACATAGACATCTCCCTTGATCAGCAAATCGATGGTCCAGGCATTTTGGGATTTTATGCGACCATCCTTTGTATGACCCTTTTCATCGATTACACGATGAATATCCGGTCTACCCGGCACAAACACCGCAGTTACGGCTCTTCCGACCAAAACACTATCCGGATTGATGGTCTGCCAATTTTCTTCATACTGATACTTAAAATTTTGGCCCTTAAGCACGGCCCAGGCCTCTTCCAAAGTGACCCTTTTCATACGTTTCAAAATTTCGTCGGAGACATAAGGTCGGCCATCAGCCAAACGCTCACCTTTCCATTCTGGCGTTAAAAAAATAAGCTCTTCCTTGGAGATTTGCTGGGCGGAAGCAATTACTGCAAGAAATAGAGACAAGAATAAAAGGCATTTACGAAAAGTGGAAAGTTTGGTAGTCATTTTAGTGGATTTACCTGGTTCTCAAACAAGTTAAGAAAACCACTGCAATTCTGCTTAAAGTTGAATGACAGATTATTGCAATTGACATAATTTCAATTCTTCTTATAGTTTCATACGTTTTAAAATGATGACACCCTAAAACTTTTGGACAATCCCAAATAAAAACTAACTTACGCTCTTAATTTTTGCATAGTGAAATATCATATTGTCCTATTTTTTTTAATACTCTACACCATAGGCCATTCTCAGGACTCACTTCGTTTCAGGGATGAGGTGGAAGGCATGAGCAAAAAATACGATTCCCTTTGGGACCCTTCCAAACGAACCGTCGTTTTTACGGGCAGTTCCAGTATTCGGATTTGGAAAGACTTGGAACAGCACTTTCCCCAGCATCAAATTGTCAACTCTGGTTTTGGTGGTTCACAGGCCTCCGATTTATTGATCCATATAGATGATCTTATTTTAAAATATAACCCGTCAAAGGTCTTTATCTATGAGGGAGACAATGATATTTCTGCCCGTAAAAAGCCCAATGCGATTATTGAAACTACCAAGGAAATCATTGATAAAATCAAAAAGAAGGATAACACTACGCGAATAGTCCTCATATCGGCAAAACCAAGTATTGCCCGATGGAACCTAAGAGGGAAATATAAAAGGTTAAATCGCAAATTCCGCAGATTGAGCAAGCAAGACGAACATTTGGAATTTGCGGATGTCTGGACACCCATGTTGGATGGAAGAAAGGTAAAGACCGATATTTTCATCAAGGACGGGCTTCATATGAATGCTAAGGGATATGAGCTATGGCATGGAGTATTGAAGGCATACATGGATTAAATTTGAAATCTCAGTGACCCATCAAAGAAATATTCATCGATCAACATATCAACCTATAAATTTTTTGAAAATGCTTAAATCGACCTTAATCAAAACTTTTTCATTTCTATTTATCCTTATTCACGTTCTGGCCTGCCAAGAAGAAAAAAAGAAACCTATCAATTTTCCACCTACTAATTTGGCCCAGGAAAGTTTTATGCCGAAACCACTGAAAATAATTCCGACCCATTCCGCTTTTGCCTTGGATCGCTATACGGCAATCTTCACCTCTGAAAACGAGTCCGAGTATGAAAAAGTAGGGCAATTTTTAGCTAAAAAGATAAAGGCCAAAATAGATGTGGAAATCCCGGTTAACAGCGATGCTCCCGAAGGAACCCAAAGGGTTATTTACATCAACCGATCGGATAGCCTGGAGATGGAATCCCCCGAGGCTTATGAGCTGTATATTACCCAGGATACGGTAATCTTGAATTCCAACACGGCCGAAGGGGCATTCCGGGGTATACAGACTTTACGCCAAATCATTCCGGAAGCTAGCAACGATACCTTGGCCGAGCAGCGTATTTGGCCTATTCCCTCAGGGAAGATTATTGACAATCCCAACTTTGCGTATCGAGGATCAATGTTGGATGTAGCCCGGCATTTCTTTAGCGTTGAGGATGTTAAGAAATATATAGACCTACTCGCCTATTACAAAATCAATGTTTTGCATTTGCATTTGACAGATGACCAAGGTTGGCGTATCGAAATAAAATCATGGCCCAAGCTCACCGAAATCGGTGGAAGCACCGAAGTAGGCGGTGAGGCCGGAGGCTTTTTCACCCAAGAGGACTACAAGGAAATTGTTGCCTATGCCGCGGAACGCTATATGACCATAATACCTGAAGTGGATATGCCAGGCCATACCAATGCTGCATCCGTTTCCTATCCCTTTTTGAATGGTAATGGAAAAACACCCAAACTCTATGAAGGTACACACGTAGGCTTTAGCACTTTTAACACGCGAAAAGATACGGTATATGCATTTATTGATGATGTAGTACGTGAAATTTCGGCGATTACGCCAGGACCATACTTTCATATAGGAGGTGACGAAAGTCATGTAACCAAGAAAAGGGATTATATCTATTTTGTAGAAAGGGTAGAAAAAATTGTACAAAAACACGGCAAGCGTATGATAGGCTGGGACGAAGTGGCCACAGCGGATATAGATTCCACCTCCATAGCACAATGGTGGGCCAGTGAGGAAAACGCCAAAAAGGCGGTTGAAAAAGGGATGCAACTTATTGTATCCCCTGCCAAGAAGGCCTATCTGGATATGCAATACGATACACTTTCCAAACATGGACTCCATTGGGCTGCCTACATTCCGGTGGATACAGCTTATGTATGGAACCCCGATACTTATGGCGGTATTCCCAAAGAGAATATTCTGGGCGTAGAGGCCCCACTTTGGTCGGAGACCATCAGCAACATAGACGAACTGGAATATCTGGCCTTTCCACGTGTCCTGGGTTATTCCGAACTGAGTTGGAGCACGGAAGAAAACCGCGATTGGGAGGATTACAAAGTGCGCTTGGCCAACCAAGCCCCCTTCCTGGATCGTATGGATGTAAAATACTATCCCTCACCCCTTATCGATTGGAAAAAGAGCAAGTATACCTATGAGGAGATAGAGAAGGATTGAAAAAATCCAAACCGAAAGGAAAGGCACAATGGGAGAACCCTTGTTTGCCTAACTTAAATAAAAAAGTGTTTGAATAACCAACGGCCTACCAGCCATTTAACAAAAAAGCCTTGGCAAATTGCCAGGCTTTTCCTTTTCTACTGTTGCGTTGCTATTCTTCCTCAGAAGAATTTTCCTCGTCATCGGAAAAATCGGCAATACCATTATCATGCAAGAGGTTATACCATTGAATCACTTTTTTGATATCGCTGGCATATACCCTATCCTCATCATAATTGGGCAATATTTCAAAGAAGTACTCCTCCAGGACTATTTTCTCGGCCTTGTGGCCAACAGAAGTTTTCCCACCTTTTTCCTTTACTTGAATCTTTTGGAAGACTTGCCGTAATGGCAATTCCTCTTCCAAGGTATAGATAGCTATTTCCGAAAGCACGCTAACATTGTTGTGCGCACCAACGGATACTCTTTTTTTATCCAAAAGGGATTCGGCCACAAAACCGGTTCGTGTCTGGGTCAACAGCCTATAAAGACCTGGTTTACCACCTATGGAAAGAATTTTGTCCAAACTCATGTATTCAAAGAATTAAAGCCGCAAATATGATACTTTTCGTTTGACTTGGGAATTAAATAAAGAAATTTTTTGGAACGATTTGTTCTAACTCCTGATTTACATTTTTGCAAAAAGCAAAATAGGAACCCAAATTTATAAGCAAGCTAAACAAAAAAGAATCTTTTGGCACCAGAGGTCTTAAATTTAACGTCCCTTTTTTAGATTGGGAAAACGCATGCGATAATCCACCTCGATCTTGCCTTTGGAAATATTGTTCAACCTCCCTTTCAGCAATCGTTTTTTCAAAGGTGAAAGCTTGTCCGTAAAGAGGATACCTTCTATGTGATCATACTCATGCTGAATTACACGCGCCAGCAACCCGTCATAGGTTTCCGTGTGTTCCTTAAAGTTTTCGTCCAAATAAGAAACGGTAATGGTATCCATTCGCTTTATATCTTCGCGAATATCGGGAATGCTGAGGCAACCTTCGTTAAAGGTCCATTCCTCCCCTACTTCCTTCTCTATTTTGGCATTGATAAAGGCTTTTTTAAAGCCGTTCAACTTTTTTCGTTCTTCTTCCGACAGGTCTTCATCATCCGCAAATGGGGTGGTATCCACCAAAAAAAGGCGAATGGGCAACCCTATCTGTGGTGCCGCCAAACCCACGCCGTTCGCATTGTACATGGTCTCCCACATATTGGTCAAGAGTTCATTCAATTGGGGATATTGTTCGTCTATCTCCTTTCCCACCTTCCTTAAAACTGGGTCGCCATAGGCTACTATAGGTAATGTCATTGCTTTCTTTTTAAATAGTCCTGCAGGATGAGCGTCGCACTTATCTCGTCCACCAAAGCCTTGTTCCTACGTTGTTTTTTCTTCAATCCTGAATCAATCATGGTTTGAAAAGCTATTTTTGAGGTAAAACGCTCGTCCTGGCGATCTACGGGTATTTCAGGAAATTTCAAGGACAACCGCTTCAAGAAAGGCCTTATCAATACTTCTACTTCAGAAGGTGTATTATCCATTTGTTTAGGTTCGCCTACAATAATTTGATCTACCGTTTCATTCCGCAAATACTCCGTAAGAAAAGCAAATAATTCATGTGTAGGCACAGTTGTTAACCCAGAAGCGATCAACTTCAATTCATCGGTAACAGCAATGCCCGTTTTCTTTTTTCCATAATCTAGTGCCAAAAATCGTCCCAATCCTAAATTTTTGGCAAAAATAATTCATTATACGTAATAACGGCACATAAGGATGCATGAATTGAGCGATGACCTGTATATTTGATAAAATTTTAAACAACCAATGACCGAACTGAGACAAATAATTGAAAACGCTTGGGAAAATCGGGAACTTCTCAAACAATCTGAGACCCAAGATGCCATTCGTAAGCTTATAGACCACATTGATGAAGGAAAACTGCGTTGCGCGGAACCTACAAATGATGGATGGCAAATTAATGAATGGGTAAAAAAGGGCGTAGTGCTCTATTTCCCGATACAAAAAATGGAGGTTTTGGAAGCCGGTATCTTTGAATATCATGACAAAATTCCATTAAAACGAGGGTATCAAAAAAAGGGTATACGAGTAGTGCCCCACGCCGTAGCCAGACATGGCGCCTATATTTCTCCTGGAACCATCTTAATGCCCAGTTACGTGAATATCGGGGCCTATGTGGATGAAGGCACCATGGTAGATACCTGGGCAACGGTTGGCAGTTGTGCCCAAATAGGGAAAAATGTGCATTTAAGTGGCGGTGTTGGTATTGGAGGTGTTCTAGAACCTTTGCAGGCGGCCCCTGTCATTATTGAGGATAATGCGTTCATCGGTTCACGATGTATTGTGGTTGAAGGGGTCCGCGTGGAGAGGGAGGCCGTTTTGGGAGCTAATGTGGTCCTTACCGCTTCCACGAAAATCATTGATGTTACTGGTGACGTACCTGTCGAAACCAAAGGTAGGGTTCCCGCTCGTTCAGTTGTTATACCAGGGAGTTACACCAAGAAATTCAACGCGGGAGATTATCAAGTACCCTGCGCGCTCATCATAGGTACAAGAAAGGAAAGTACAAATAAAAAGACTTCCCTTAATGATGCGCTTCGGGAATATGATGTAGCTGTGTAGAAAGTTATTTGTAGGAAATTTATAGATTAACATACTATTTTCTATTTTTTTTAGTTATAAATTTGTTTATAGAATTGATTGTACCTGCTTAACAGAAATTTTTATGACCCCCCCCAAAGAAAAAATATCCGCACTGATAATTGCCTATAACGAAATTGGCTATATTGAAAGATGTATAAACTCCATATCCTTTGCCGATGAGATTATAGTGGTAGATTCCTATAGCACGGATGGCACTTATGAATTTTTGCAAAATCATCCCAAAGTCAAGGTCATTCAACACCCTTTTTCCAATTTTACCTTGCAAAAATCTTTTGCCCTAAAGCAGGCTTCCTATGATTGGATTTTATTTTTGGATGCAGACGAGGTGGTTTCCTCAGAACTGAAATCGGAGATAATTGATACGGTTAATGGCGATATGGGCCATGCGGCATATTGGTTCTATAGAAAATTTATGTTCCAGGATAGTCCGTTACACTTCAGTGGATGGCAAACGGATAAAAATTATAGGCTGTTCCGGAAAAGTAAAGCCCGCTTTTCCGATAAAAAAATAGTTCATGAAACATTGGTAGTAGATGGTACATGTGGTATCCTAAAGGAAAAATTGACACATTATTGCTACAAGAATTATGAAGATTACAAGGCAAAAATGCTGAAATATGGGCGTTTAAAAGCAAAAGAGGATTTTTATAGGGAGCGAAGATTTAGTTTTTTGTCATTAATTTTTAAGCCTCTATGGAAGTTTTTTAATCACTACTTTCTTCGTTTAGGTATTCTGGACGGTAAAAATGGAATTACCATTTGTTACCTAAACGCATTGAGCGATTTGGAAAGGTATCGCGAGCTTAAAAAACTGGAGAAAAAGAACGAACTGGCATACTACTTAGTAATGCCATAATAGGTCCACACACTTTTTTTCTGTCTTACTTCCTTACGGATTACTTGATTCTTGGCAATAGCCTCCGGTGTTCTATACCCCCGCTCATGATCTAAATGAACACAGACGGCACTATAGCGTAATTGCTTTGATCGAACACCAAAATTGAAGAGACGTTCCCCAAATTCACGATCTTCACCTCCATATTGCATCCGCTCGTCAAATCCATTTACATTAAGAATATCCTTTTTCCATCCGGAAGAGTTATGACCGTTCCAACTAGCATTGGTGGGTGTAAACGTGTTAAACAATGTAGAGATAAAACCCCTAGCCGTAAGTTTATTGTTCTTGAATGTCTTTGGGATACCCTTATCCTTAAGCCATTGAATATTAAAACAATTCTGCATTTCAATGTCTTTCAGGGTTATTGCCTTTGAAATATTCATGGGCAACATGTAATATCCACCGGATATAAAATAACCCGGCTCCTTGTTGATGTAATGTACCTGAACAAAATCTTCACGTGGAATACAGTCCCCATCCGTCATAATGATATATTCGGTCTTACTTGCTTGGATGGCCTTGTTGAGAATCCTACATTTTTGAAATCCATCATCCTCCTGCCATACATGATTTATAGGGTAACTGACCTTTTCCTCCATTTCGGCCAAAAGCTCCCGAGTTTCTACACTGGAACCGTCATCGGCGATAATAACCTCAAAATCCTTATAGGTCTGACATTGAAAGCCCCAGAGGACCTTTTTGAGCCATTCTGGTTTATTATAGGTACTTATGATTACACTGACCGTGCTCAAGCTATTTTCCTTAAATTTGTCCAACTTTACAAATGTAGTTTTTTGAGTTCCATCTCCAATATAAATCCAAAAAATTCTATACGCCGTACCTACGTAGGATCCACCATCTACCACATATACCTCTCTATATTACATATTATCCGAGATTCGGGATATGAATCCAACAACTGCGGAAATAATCTTTTGTTCCTAGTGGAAAGTACACCCATGATAGAGACTTTGATTCCTAATCTCAAAAAACGGTTTTTCCGGGATGTACATATAATTTCGGAGCGTAAGGATCATGTAGCGGATTTGGGCAAATTTGATTACTCTTTTCGAAGAAAGAAAAAATTACCTACTTATTTAGAAGAAAAACATCCTGCTTTAAGGGAAGAAAAAGTATTCGTTAATTCTTCGGACCTTTATCTATGTGATACGGACTCTTCCAAGAGTTATTTTCTATACGAGTTTGGAAAAAAGGATATCAAAATGATCGAGGACGGTGCGCGAACATATAGTCAAAGGCATAGCTTTTTTGAGCAGTTGATAAAGCATTATCTTACCAAAACACCTGTTGGTGGAGGTTTCGATAAGGAAGTTAAAACTATTTTCGCCCAATTTCCAAATAGGCTACCCCGACCTTTACAAAAAAAGGCTGTGGAGCTTAACATCAAAAAAGAAACAACGAAATTGGACGAAACGACAAAAAATGAAATTTTTGAAGTTTTCCTTCCCAAGGATACATTTAAAATAGAAGGGCAAAACAACGCTTTGATTCTTAGTCAACCCATTTCCGAGGACAAGGTCATTAAAAATGAGTCGGAAAAAATAAAAATCTACTCGGACGTAATCTCCAAAGTACCTAAAAATATGACCGTTGTACTAAAAGTACATCCAAGGGAAACAACGAGGTACGAGGAACATTTTACCGATATAGTTATACTTCCCGCTCTATTCCCTATTGAGATTTTAGGGCTTAGAAAAGGATTTTATTTTGAACAGGGGTATACCCTTTTCTCCACTGCACTTTCCAATTTGGAAATCGTAAAGGAGCGATTTTTTTTGGGTAAGGATTATTTGGATAAATTTACCGTTAAGGCGACTCGGAATTTAATAGAAAACATGGTCGTGGACCAATAAATAAACATATGTCTAAATCGATAGGATTCATTCCCCTCAGAAAAAACTCCAAAGGTATTCCGGGCAAAAACAAGAAAAAATTGCTGGGCAGACCTTTGTTTACCTGGGTGCTTACAGAGGCCATTTTTTCCAATTTGGACGAGGTTTTTATTTTTACCGATGATACTGAAATCATTGATTATGTGAACACCCATTTTAATTGGTCGACCAAGGTGAAGTGTCTCGAACGTTCTTCGGAAAATGCATCGGACACCTCTTCAACGGAAGCGGCCATGTTGGAGTTTTGCGACAAGGTAGAAACGAATTTTGATATTTTCTGCCTGCTACAGGCCACATCACCCTTGACCCAAAGAACGGATATTGACCGGGGATTGGAAAAATTGCAAAAAGAAAAATTGGATGCTGTTCTAAGCGTTGTAAATACGCATAGGTTTACATGGTCAAAAGATGGAAAACCTCTGAATTACGATTTCCGTAATCGTCCTCGGCGGCAAGATTTTGAAGGTCTACTCATAGAAAATGGAGCTATCTATTGTACTACTAAATCTGCCTTGCTGGCCTCCAAAAATCGATTAAGTGGGGAAATCGGTACTATAGAAATGTCAGAGGATACATTGGTAGAAATCGATTCCGAAACGGATTGGCAAGTTGTGGAACAATTATTGACCTCCAACTTTAAGCAAAATAAATCCACACAACGTATCAATTATTTGATTTTGGATGTAGACGGGGTGTTTACGGACGGGCGGGTGACATTCAATAGCGAGGGGGAATTCTCTAAAGTGTTCGACATGCGGGACGGCATGGGACTTGAAATATTGAGACAGCACGATGTAAGGGTCATGGTAATGACATCCGAAAACTCTGAAGTTGTGGCAGAGCGAATGAAAAAGCTAAAAATAGAGGATGTCTTTCTAGGGATAAAAGACAAATATTCCTGTTTGGAAGATATCTGTATGGAACGGAACATTTCTCCTAAAGAAATTGCTTATATCGGTGATGATGTAAACGATCTTAGCAATATGCTTAGGGCAGGTTGGTCCCTTTGTCCCTACAATGCTACCCGACTCATTCAATTCCATGCGGACATCGTTTTGAAGAACAAATCGGCCGAAGGTGCAATCCGCGAAGCATCCGAATTTATCATAAATTATAACCTAAGATTTAATGACCTATAAAGAACCCTATATTATAGCGGAAATTGGCTGTAACCACAAAGGCGATATGAAAATTGCCAAAGAACTCATTAATATGGCCAAGATTTTTGGCAATGCCAATGCGGTAAAGTTCCAAAAAAGGAACAATCGAGAGCTTCTTACCGAGGAGCAATATAATGCGCCGCATCCAAATCCAATAAATTCTTATGGGGAAACATACGGCGCACACCGGGAATTTCTGGAATTTGACGTTAATCAGCACCGTGAACTTAAGGATTACTGTGAAGAGGTGGGTATTACGTACTCTACCTCGGTCTGGGAAACCATTTCTGCTAAGGAAATGGCAAGCTTAGAACCGGATTTTATTAAGATTCCATCCGCCTGCAATAACAATTTTGAGATGTTGGGCTGGTTGTGCGATAATTACCTTGGAGAAATCCATATCTCCACGGGAATGACCACCAAGGACGAAATTGAGATCCTTGTAGATTTTTTCGAAGAACGCGGCAGAGGGAAAGATTTGGTGGTATACAATTGCACTTCCGGTTATCCTGTTCCTTTTGAGGACATCTGTTTATTGGATATTTTGAAACTTCGGGAAAAGTATGCGGAAAAAGTTAAAAGTATAGGGTTCTCCGGCCATCATTTAGGTATCGCCGTGGACGTAGCGGCCTTCACCTTGGGAGCTCATATCATTGAACGGCATTTTACCCTGGACCGGACTTGGAAAGGTACAGACCATGCAGCATCCTTAGAACCCATGGGATTACGGAAATTATGCCGTGATTTAAGAGCCACCCATAAAGCATTGACCTATAAACAAAAAGACATCTTGGATATTGAAAAAGTACAGCGGGACAAATTGAAATATCAAAAATAGCAGGTTTTATTTCGATTTGGGCAATGTAGCTTTATCGATTTTTAAGTAAAAATTCCATTGTCCCCTTGCCAGATGTAAACATTTTTTTAATTCTTTGCCTTATCCTATAGTAAAGCCCGAGGAAATAGTATTAAAATGCAACAACAAGACCATAAAAAGGCACTTCAAGATCCTATATTTATGCTAATCGCCGACACCGCCAAAGAAGTCGGCATGGACTGCTATGTTATTGGTGGTTTTGTACGCGATTATCTAATGGATAGGGGAACTCCTAAGGATATTGATGTTGTAGCCGTTGGAAGTGGAATAGAACTTGCAAAAAGAGTGGCTTCCCATCTGCCTGGCAACCCCAAAGTTTCTGTATTTAAGAACTTCGGTACCGCTATGATAAATCATAAGGGTCTGGAATTGGAATTTGTAGGTGCACGAAAAGAAAGTTATCAAAGGAACAGTCGAAAACCAATAGTTGAGGACGGGACCTTGGAAGAGGATCAAAAACGCAGGGATTTTACCATCAACGCCCTGGCCCTATCCTTGAATAAGGAAGATTATGGTATTTTACTCGATCCGTTCGATGGGTTGGGCGATCTAAACAGAAAATTGATTCGAACCCCGTTGGAACCTGGTATTACCTATTCCGATGATCCCTTACGTATGATGCGGGCCATTCGGTTTGCTACGCAATTGGGATTCACAATTCATAACGAATCACTTCAAGCGATTACCGAAAACAAACAACGCATTAAAATCATATCCAAGGAACGTATTGTTGATGAGCTTCACAAAATCTTGGGAAGTGCCAAGCCATCCGTAGGTTTTGCCTTATTGCATAAAACCGGTCTTCTTCCGTATATCTTACCAGAACTCAAGGCTTTGCAAGGTATCGAGGAGATTGAAGGCCAACGCCATAAGGATAATTTTTGGCACACCTTGGAAGTAGTGGACAATATAGCAAAGACTACGGAGAATGTTTGGTTGCGCTGGGCGGCCTTACTGCACGATATAGGAAAAGCACCGACGAAAAGATTCCATAAAAAAATTGGTTGGACCTTTCATGGTCATGAGTTTGTAGGTTCCAAAATGGTGTACACTCTTTTTAAACGGCTTCATATGCCCCTAAATGAAAAGATGAAGTTCGTACAAAAAATGGTGCGGATGAGCTCTAGACCCATTATACTTTCCGAAGATTTTGTAACAGATTCCGCTGTCCGTCGGCTTATTTTCGATGCAGGCGATCACGTGGAGGATTTGATGACCCTTTGTGAGGCGGATATAACGACCAAAAACCCAAGGAAACAACAAAAATATAAACGCAATTTTAAACTGGTACGTCAAAAAATAGTGGAAGTAGAGGAACGTGACCATATTCGCAATTTTCAACCCCCCATTAGTGGAGAAGAAATTATGAAGACCTTTGGCTTAAAACCTTCCAGGGAAATTGGCATTTTAAAAGAGGCCATCAAGGAAGCCATCTTAGAGGGTATTATTCCCAATGAATATAGTGCCGCTCAAAAATATATGCTTCAAAAAGGAGATGAGATGGGACTTATTGCAAAAATTTAAGGTATAAAATCCACAAAATGTAGCTCTTATTCTTCTTGACGACGTAATTTTGCAATATATATAACGGTACATTCTTTTCATGCCAAAAAGTTTTAGAAAAATCGCCAAGGTTTCCTTGGTTTTGGTTTACCTTGTAATCATCGCAGGAGCTGTAGTGCGTATGACAGGTAGTGGTATGGGCTGCCCTGATTGGCCTAAATGTTTTGGATATTATATTCCGCCTACCCAAGAATCCGAATTGCAATGGCAAGCAGAAAAAGAATACAAAAAAGGGCAGGTAATCATTCGCAATGAAACTCTTTTGGTGGCAGAAATGGATTTTGTTACTTCCTCTGTTTTCAAACAGAAAAACTGGGCTGCTTATACCAAACATGATTATGCGGTTTTCAATCCATGGCACACTTGGATAGAGTTTATCAATAGGCTTTTTGGGGCTCTAGCTGGTTTGGCGACCTTGATTCTCGCCGTACTCTCCTTAAAACACTGGAAAAAAAACAAATGGATTACGATTTTCTCCTGGCTCGTAGTATTTGGTATGGGATTTCAGGCATGGTTGGGCGCCACCGTAGTCTACTCCGTTTTGGAACCCGTTAAAATAACACTTCACATGGTTATGGCCCTAATTATTGTTGCCATGCTATTGTATGTGATACATCTATCAAAAAAAGAAATACATGCATCTACATACAACAGCACCATATTTACTTTTTTGACCGTTGCCCTTTTAATTACGATAGCACAGGTTGTGTTAGGTACCCAAGTCCGGCAGTTTGTGGATGAGCAAATTGATTTGGTAGGGCAAAACCCATACTTATGGTTGCAAGACCCGTCAATTCAATTTTATGTGCATCGGTCGTTTTCCATGGTCGTTGTATTGATCAATCTTTACTTGGCGTATAGGATCTATACATTAAACTTAAACCTTGTTAAAATCAATTGGGTCCTAATTATATTGTTGGCCGAAGTTATAACGGGGATGGCCATGTATTATTGGGATTTCCCATTTGCCAGCCAGCCTCTCCATTTGGTACTGGCGTCATTGCTTTTTGGGGTTCAGTTTTATTTGGTACTTGAAGCTTATAATTTCAAAAGAAGTCACAAATCTTTGTAACTTTGCCTTCACCCAAAAGTGAAAGCGAATGATTTATAAAATCAGGATAATCCTAGATGCAAAGGAGGATATTTTCAGGGATTTAGAGATCAATGCGGAAAATACCCTGGAAGATTTTCACAATGCGATTGCCCAATCATTTGGTTTTCTGGGCAGTGAAATGGCATCTTTCTACACTTGCGACGATAATTGGACCCAAGATGAAGAAATAGCCCTTTTTGATATGGCGGAAAACGGCTCGGAAGTTCGCCTAATGAACGAGACCTTTTTAGAAGACGTCCTTACCGAAAAAACTCCAAAACTGATCTATGTATATGATTTTCTTAATATGTGGACCTTCTTTGTAGAATTGGCCGATATCGTTAAAAAGGAAGACGGACGATCGTATCCCAACCTCTTATTTAGTTTTGGGGAACTTCCCGAAAATCCGCCGGAGAAAAACTTCAAGTCCGATCCTAAATTTGATTTTGAGGATACTTTTGAAAATTATGATGACTTGGACTTTGACGAAAACTGGAACTAAAAATTGGGTCATCACCTACTGTTTTACCATTTACTTTTTGACTTTTATTCCTTGACCTTTAACAAAAAACCATAACCCGAATTATGCTAAATTTATACCCTACCCAAATTGAAAATGTCTCCCTCCACAGCGTAGGCAACAAAAACAAGAATGAGAGCCTATTCCTATCCGAGAAACCCCTTTTTTTGAACGATGAGACCACTGGTCTTTTAAAGGAATATTTTTTTAAACCGTTTCGGGAAAAGGAAGAAAACTATTTCAAATTGTCCCATGAGGTGGATATCGAATTCAATGAACTTTTTAAAATTGTTACCGAAATTTTTAGCGATCAGGATAGCGTTCATTTGAATTCCAAAAAAATCGCCGCCCATCTCTTTGATCAGTCCAATCATCCCCATATAAAAAGCGGAGAGGTTTATGTAGCTTATTTAACGGGTATTCTGTTGGACAATACCAAAGTAGATGCAATCGGTATTTTCAAAAGTGAATTGAAACATGATTTTCTACAATTCAAGGAAAAGGATGGTAATATAGATATCGTCATTCAACAGGGAATCAACGTTAACAAGCTAGATAAAGGTTGTCTCATATTCAATGTAAACAAAGAAGAAGGGTATAAAGTCCTATCTGTGGATAGTAATCGATATGACACCAAATATTGGTTGGAGAACTTTTTGGGAGTTGATGTATTGGCCGATGAAAACTTTTATACCAAAAACTATTTGAAGTTTTGCCAGAATTTTGCCAAGGATGTTGTTTTGCCGGCAGAGGATAAACAACAGGAAGTTCTTTTTATGAACAAAGCCGTTAATCACTTTGCCAAAAACGATGCCTTCGAGGAATCCAACTTTTTAAATGAAGTTATGGAAAACCCGGAACTCATTCCAGAATTTAAACATTATAAGGTAGAAAAAGGGCCAAAATACAGCATTGAGGATGTTTCTAATTTTGACATCGCCAACAAAGCGGTTTCTGATGTGCGGAAGAAGATAAAAAATGTCATTAATCTAGATACCAATATTCAAATAAAACTGGATTTTATCAATCCGGAATCTGCAGAAAAATTTGTTGAAAAAGGCTGGGACGAAGAACGGCAAATGTACTATTACCTAGTCTATTTCAATAAGGAACAGAAGAGTTAATATTCGAATACCATTATATATACTTTCAGCATGATTGTTTTATCGTGCTGCCATTGCACTAAGCGAATAAATACAACTCTTTTTGGTTTTTGAATTTATGAATGCATAGGTAAACTCTCTTGAAAATAGAGAAGCTTTTCGAGAACCTACAAAAACCGCACACTGTTTACCGTTTACTGTTTACTGTTTACTGTTTACTGTTTACTGAACATCAAACTTTTTCTCGATAATCTGTCTCATGCTCACGTTTTCATAATTGCGACGTACAAAATTTAACGCCAAATCCAATATCTCGCCCATGGTGTTACATTGCCTAAAATCCTTATCCAGGACAAGCTCATAAATCTGTTCCTTTAGGAGATTTACATTTTCTTCTTTACTTATAATATCTGTTTTACAGGCATTCCGAAGTTTCTTTAAGCGATTTCCAGAACTTAGGATACGTTTGGCCACTATGGACCGTTCCTCTATTTTATACTGATCCACAGAATCTTGTAACAACTTTTTTTGGACCATTTCTACCATAACAAAATTCTCCTTAAAAAACTGTGGGAAGTATACCTTCAATTTACCTTCAAACGATTGCTGGTCAAAATCTATGGCCCTTATTTTATATACCACATGGTCAAAGTCATGAACTGGCATTATCACATAGTTGTAGGAACGCATATCTCCCAATAACCGTATCATGCAGCGCTCATTGAACTTTACAAATTCCTTGGCTAATTGGGATTTCTCCGATTCGGTACAGTTGGGCAGCATATCCTTAATGAACACATCACCCGGAATCCCGGCTATATGTTCTTCTATAAGAGTATCCTTATGGACCAAAAAATTAAGGTTGTACGGAGAAAGCATATGCTCCAATTCCAATCCGTAGATACGGGAAGCATCCGTTTTTTTAATATAGAAATAGGTGAAATTGTCATTTAAAATGTTTCGTACCTTGATGCGAAAGGGTTTTGAATTCCCAAACGTACAGTAGTCCACTGCATCCACATTGAGGTATTGAAAAATCCGATCACTACCATCGGAGTGTAGTATGGAATATACTTTTTTAAGGCTCAGGTCAATTTCCTCTCTTTCGGAATCCGAATAATACACCCGTACCCACAAAGTGTCCTCGCCTTCGGCATCATATACGGCTACAGAACCGGCAAAACGCAACAAATCCTCATAGAATATGGGAATTTCTATTTTCCGATTATATTCCTCCAAATAAGCATCCAGCTTTCCGCTGACCGGATAGGTGGGTTTCTTTTTGGACATCATTTTTTCATCCTCCATAATGCCTTTTTTACGTTTAAGGGGGTAGGATTGTAACAAAGTTAAGCTTTCCTCGTCAAGTTAACATAAACCATCCTAAAAGGCTTTTAATTTGGAGAAGATACTTACCGTAAATAAGCTTACCAAGAAATTCGGCTATCTGACTGCCGTAAAAGACCTATCATTTTCAATTGAAAAAGGCAATGTATATGGTATTCTGGGTCCCAATGGAAGTGGCAAATCCACTACTTTGGGCATTGTTCTCAACGTCGTAAACCGCACAAGTGGTGACTTCTCTTGGTTTGATGGGAATACATCTACCCATGAGGCGCTAAAAAAGGTAGGTGCCATTATTGAACGTCCTAATTTCTATCCATATATGACCGCGGTGCAAAACCTTAAGCTCGTATGTAAGATTAAAGAGGTCTCTGAGGATAAAATCGAAGAGAAATTGGAACTTGTAGGATTGTTGGACCGAAAAAATAGTAAGTTCCGTACCTATTCCCTTGGGATGAAACAGCGTTTGGCCATCGCGTCCGCCCTTCTTAACGACCCCGAAATCCTGATCCTGGATGAACCCACCAATGGTTTGGATCCCCAAGGTATCCATCAGATCAGGGAAATTATTAAGAAAATTGCATCCGAGGGCACTACTATTTTATTGGCATCGCATTTGTTGGACGAAGTAGAAAAAGTGTGCAGTCATGTAGTAATTCTGAGAAAGGGCGAAAAACTCTATTCCGGCCGCGTGGACGGAATGTTGGCTAGTTATGGTTTCTTTGAACTGAAATTCAATGACATGGATAAATTGAAATCTATTTTAGAAGATAATTCCAGTTTTGGAGAGATCAAAATAGACAACGGACTACTCACGGCATTCCTCAAAGAAGAGATGAATGCAGAAGTATTAAACAGATTTCTATTTGAAAAGGGGATTGTCCTTTCCCATCTGGTAAAAAGAAAAGAGAGCCTTGAAGAGCAATTTCTAACCCTTACCAAATCACAAACCAATTAGAATAGTTATGATTCGATTACTTCAAATAGAATTTATAAAACTTTGGAACAATAGGGCCAGCAGAGTGTTGATTCTCTCGTATTTTGTTTTGCTTACATCGATTGCCCTTGTAGCCGCTATAAAATTCGATATTGGCCCCATAAAATTCCATTTGGCCGAAATCGGTATTTTTAACTTTCCCTACATATGGCATTTCAACACCTTTGTTACGGCTTTTTTTAAACTGTTCCTGGCTATTGTCATTGTTTCCATGATGGCCAACGAATACAGCAACAAGACCATAAAACAAAACTTAATTGATGGATTGTCAAAAAAAGAGTTTATACTTTCAAAGTTTTTGACCGTACTCTCCTTCGCATTGATTTCTACGGTATTCGTATTTACCGTATCATTAATATTGGGACTTATTTATTCTGATTATGACGAATTACCCATTATATTCTCCGATCTTGAATTTGTACTCGCCTTTTTCGTAAAATTGGTCGGGTTCTTCTCCTTTTGCCTGTTTTTGGGAATCCTTGTCAAACGTTCGGCATTTGCCCTTGGGTTTTTAATCCTTTGGCAAATTTTAGAAGGTATTACGAGAGGGCTCATACGATGGAAACTATTTGATGGGGATACAACAGAAACGATAATGGGTTTCTTTCCCTTACAATCCATGTTTAACCTTCTCAAAGAACCTATTACTAGATTAGAAGCTGTGCAGACGGTGGCGGATCAGGTGGGAGAAGAAATTAGTTTGAATTATCAGGTTCATGGTTATGAAATTCTTATTGTGCTCGGCTGGACGGCAATTTTCATCTATTTATCCTATGCATTATTAAAAAAGCGTGATTTGTAGTATCTTGTAGTGTTTCGGGAAACGCTATGAACAAGACGATTACATTCCTCCTATGGTTAGGGATAACATTTCCTGTCTTCATTTTTGGACAAGGCGAAACCTCCAACTGGTATTTTGGGAATGGTGCCGGTATTGTATTCAACAATGATGGAAGCGTATCCCCAATAACTGATGGCAAGCTCGAAACTTTTGAAGGATGTGCCACCATTTCCGATAGTTCTGGAAATTTACTTTTTTACACGGATGGTATTACGGTATATGACCGGACACATTCGGTCATGGAAAATGGAAGGGGACTCTATGGTGATCCGTCCAGCACCCAGTCCGCCCTCATAGTGCCGGCCCCTTCCAGTCCGAACATATTTTACATCTTTACCGTTGACACCTCTACTTTTGAAAATGATCCGGACAACGGTTTAAACTATTCGGTAGTGGATATTTCCCGAAATAATGGAAATGGTGCAGTTGTTGAAAAAAATATAAATCTTCTCAAGGATTGCTCTGAAAAAATTACTGCAGTGGTCAAGGAATGTTCAGACCAATCCATATGGTTGATGACTTTGGCCTCTGAGAACGGAACCACGGGATTTTTCAATACCTATCATGCCTTTGAAGTAAATGCTAACGGTGTAGTGACAAATCCCATACGAACCACTTTTAGCGATCTACAAATTGAAGACCCCAGGGGTTACCTGAAATTTTCTTCGGATGGAACAAAAATGGCCAGTGCCCATATGAGATTTGGGCTCTATATCTACGATTTTGATGCGGAGACCGGAAAACTTTCAAATCAAAACCGAGTGAGTCTCCCTGCACCGGACAACAACCCTTATGGCATTGAATTCTCACCAAATGGGAAATACCTTTATGTACACGCATCCAACGATGTACAAGCCGCCCAAGGCCATACCTCTTCATTATTCCAATTGGATATGGAAGCAGTAGATATCTCCGATTCGCGGGTGGTTCTGGATAAGAGAGGAGTTTATCGGGGAGCCCTTCAATTAGGAAGTAATGGCACTATTTATAGAACCCTATCAGAAAGCTATTTTAAGGGTTCTTCTTTTCTAGGGGTAATCCATAATCCTAATGGAGGAGGTGTCGGGGCAGAATACGTTCATAATGCCATTGCCCTAAATGGCAAAATAGGGACCCAAGGGCTTCCACCCTTTATACAATCCTTTTTCAACAAGATAGAATTGATTCAAAATGAGGATGGTACTACCAGTAGTTCACTGGATTTATGTGAGGGCGAACCCTTTTTGTTGGAAACCGAAAATATCCCCGGAGCCGTCTATATCTGGAAAAAGGATGGTGTGATTTTTCAGAGTCCAGGGGTAAATAGCTTTCAAATTGATACGGCCAACGAGACCCACTCTGGAAAGTATAGTTTGGAAATTTTGTTGCCCGACCCCAAGGAATGCCCTATTTTGGGAGAATCCCTGATAAATGTACATCCTCTTCCACCCAACGACCAACTTACCTTAGTACAATGTGATGTAGATATTGGTAGTTCTGCGGACGGGGTTACAACGATCAATTTAGGGCAAGTGGAGCCTAACTCGGAATACACCTATACTTTTTTTGAAACCATTCAAGACAGGGATACGGACAATCCTATCCCAGATCCTGAAAGGTTTGTTAACACTCAGGCATTTGATCAAACCCTATACTACCAAGTTACCAGCGCTTTGGGGTGTGAAAGTTTTGGGGAGCTGCAACTTCGGATACAATCGGTAGATTTGGCCGAATCGGCACAGATGACCTATTACGCTTGCGATGATGATCCTGAGGATGAAATTCTTAAGGGGACCTTTGATCTTGAAAATTTCGGGAGAAGTAATTACCCTCAAAATGAGGTAGTGTTCTACAGGAATTTAGAGGATGTGACCCTGGAGCAGAACCCACTGCCCAATATCCATATCACAGAACCTACAGTGATCTTTGCCCGTCTGGAAAATTTGAATCAATGTGAGGATATCTTGGAAATTCAATTGCAGGTAAATCCATCACCAAGCTTTAGCTTACCACAGGTTCATCTCCTTTGTACGGACAATCCAAATTTAAGTATAACGGGACCCTATGGATTTGATACCTATACTTGGTTTAAGGAAGAAGGGGATTCCCAAGAGGTAGTTTCCGATAATCAACAAATTGATATTCTGGAAATTGGGAACTACGTTTTAGAGGTAGGATATGTTTATGAGGTAGATGGGGAAACCTTAATCTGTATCAATCAAAAAAGCTTTGCCGTGCTACCCTCCAACAAGGCTGTAGTAGAAGATATTCTGATTGAGGACATATCAGAAAACAATACCATTCAAATTATGGTTTCCGGGGATGGCGACTATGAGTTTTCCATGGATGAAGCCTCATTTCAGGATGAGGCTTTCTTTGAGGATGTAGCCCCTGGATTTAGAACCATTTCCATAAGGGACAAAAATGGCTGTGGGCGCATTGAAGAGCTGGTTTCGGTTATAGGATACCCAAAGTTTTTTACCCCTAATGGGGATGGCATCAACGATTTTTGGCAGATTATTGGGGTGGATAATCACTTTCAGACCAATACTCTGGTAACCATATTTAATAGATATGGAAAAAAGGTTGCCCAAATAGTACCTAATGACAATGGATGGAACGGCACATACAATGCCGAAGCACTACCCGCTTCAGATTATTGGTTTAGTGCCATTCTGGAGGATGGGAGAGAATTTAAAGGCCATTTTGCCTTAAAAAGATGAATGGAATGAAATGCGGTCTTATAGCAGCGTAGAATTAATGGAAGTTGAATACTAAAAGTGCTCAAAAAGGTCTTACATATATCGTTTATCATACTTGGAGGATTCAGCATCCAAGCACAATTGACATGCCCAATGTTAACAGGTCCCATGGATGGAGATAGTAATGTGCCCGTAGATACCAGTATCTCTTGGAACCCAGTAGATGGAATTACCAGCTATTTGATCAGTATCGGTACAACACCTGGCGGAGGAGAGATCCTAAATCGCGCCGGTGTAGGAATAGACACGACCTATCGGCCTCCCTTTGGGCTTCCAGAAAACACCATAATTTATATAACCATTACCCTCTTTTTGTTCGATGCTGCCGATGTTATCTGCAGTGTTGGTTCCTTTAGAACGGAGGATGTAACCATACCGCCTCCTTGCACCGCATTGGAGTTTCCCATGGATGGGGCAATTGATGTTGATATCGGTACACAACTATCTTGGAACTACGCGCCCCGCTCCACTGGATATAGACTTATTCTAGGCACATCTCCAGGCGGAAATGATATTCTTGATGAAACTATTATGACCTTCATCAGTTTTGACCCTCCGGGTGACCTGCCCTTTAATACTGAAATTTTTGTTAGAATACTACCGTTTAATGAAAATGGCCCGGCTCCAGGTCCATGTCCGAACTATAGCTTTACCACAGGCTCCGTTTCGGAAATACCGGATTGCACTACATTGACCAATCCAGTGGACGGAACTATCAACGTTCCTTTGGCATCCACTTTGGAATGGGAGGAAATACCAGGTGCAGAGGGTTATCGCGTTTCCATAGGGACCTCCCCCACTTCCAATGATATTTTGGATAATGGTATTTTTAGCGGTAACACGGCAGAACTTTTGGATTTCTTGCCCAGAAGAACTTTTTTTGTTACCATAGTCCCGTTTAATGACGGAGGTGATGCCGTAGGGTGTGTTCAAGAATCATTTTCCACTATTTTAGGCTGCGACCCCTTTATCGATTCCGCTACCGGGGAACTTATCTCCTTTAGTCCACAAATAGATTTCCCAGATGTCATTTCTCTATGTTTAAATGATGGCTCTGCAAGCATTATTTCAAATGATCAAGCAGATGGTTATCGCTGGTATAGGCTAAACGCAGATGATACGGAAACTCTGATTTCACAAACACCAGAAGTAAGCTTTTCCGAAGAAGGTAACTATCGCTATGAAATTTCTAACTTGGTTTCCCAACCTGGTACCGTTTTTGAGTGTTCAAGTTCAAAGGAATTTACGGTAATCTCATCCGAGATTCCCAATATATCAAATGTGGATGTCACGGAACAAGCAAATGGATTACGTATTATAGTTCAAACGGAGGGCATTGGCGACTATGAATTTTCATTGGCTTCCAACGGCCCCTTTCAGGATAGTAATATTTTTGAGAACCTCTCCCAAGGTTCATATACCGTTTTTGTGCGTGACAAGAATGGATGCGGTCTCGCCGAACGTAGCTCGAGTAATGGCCTCAGCCCGGATGATTTTCCCAAATTCTTTACACCGAACGGGGATGGTGTCAATGATTTTTGGCAGTACGACCCTCTAATTGATATTGGAGAAGTCGATTTACAAACTATTTATATTTTTAACCGCTTGGGAGCTTTACTGACCCGAATAGACCCTAAATCCCAAGGTTGGGACGGAAATCTGGACGGTATACCTCTTCCATCATCCGATTATTGGTTCAAAGCCAAATCAAATGATAATCGAGAAGTAAAGGGACATTTTTCACTCAAACGATAACTTTCTAAGTAGATGCACAGAAAAATAATAACATATCTTCTTTTTCTACTCCTTGGAGGGTTGTCTTTTGGGCAGGATTGTCCAAGAATAAGTACTCCACAGAATGGGGATATCGATGTGCCCGTTGATAGCGAAATTCGTTGGACCCCGATCAATGGCATTATAGGATATGTCGTTTCTTTGGGAACCACACCAGGTGGAGAAGATATCTTGAATCGACGATCTTCCGGGCAAAACAATTTCTATGTACCCGAGGTAGGGCTCCCGTCGAATACCACAATTCATGTTACCATACGGTTGTTCATATTTGGACAACCAGTAAAAGTCTGTCCAGGTGAGGTTTTCACAACCGAAGAGATTACCGGCCCACCCCCTTGTACTTCCTTGAGCAAACCACTGGATGGAGAAGCAGGTGTTTCTGCAAATGCCCCAATACGATGGAATTATGCATACGGTGCTACGGGCTATAGATTGTCCATAGGAACCGCCCCCGGTCTAAATGATATTCTTTCCGACTTTGATGTGGGAAATACACTTTCCTACAAACCTTCCCAAAGCTTTCCCATTGATACCACCATTTACGTGGGCATTGTTCCCTACAATGAAAATGGTGACTTGGGTCCGTGTAGGGAAGAAAGCTTTTTAGTAGATGAAAGTGTGGATTTTTGCGAACCATTTTTTGATAGCGCGCAAGGTGGTCTAGTTACACGAAAGCCCGACATAAACTTTCCGGATAGCCTATCCATATGCCGTGGAAGTTTATCAACACGAGCTCCTACAGATGATATTGCCGACGGTTTTCGATGGTTTAGAATACATCCGGATGGTACCGAAACTTTCCTTTCCGATGGTCCGGAGGTAGACTTGTCCGAAATAGGCCTATATCGCTATGAAGCTTATAACAGTATAACCATAGCGGGGAGTACCATAGAATGTTCTGCTACTAAGGAATTCTCCGTTTTCTTATCGGAAGTTCCTGTAATCAACGGTATCGATGTTATGGGTCAGTTCAACAATCGAGAAGTTAGGATCGATGTAAGTGGCTCTGGAGAATATGAGTTTGCCCTGAACGACCCAAATGGCCCCTATCAAAATAGCAATGTCTTTACAAATGTTTCAGAACGAAGACAGATGGTTTACGTAAGGGATAAAAATGGTTGTGGCATAACAGAGGGTATTGTTGCCCGCGAACTTTCCGTAGATGATTTCCCAAAGTTCTTTACCCCGAACGGGGACGGCATCAACGACTTTTGGCAATACATTGTACCCCGAGACGATGGCGAAATAAAGGTAGCCCGTATTTGGATCTTTGACCGTTATGGCTCTCTAATTGCCCAAATAGATCCTTCCTCTCAAGGGTGGGACGGAAATTACCGTGGCAAGGCTCTTCCATCATCCGATTATTGGTTTAAGGCAGTATCGTCCAGCAATCAAAATATAAGGGGTCATTTTACTCTAAAACGGTAAGGTTATCCTTAAGACTTTCCAAAAAGTATTCCCTAATTTATGCCCTTTTTGTAATTTTAAGCGATGAAACCCACTTCCCCAGAATTCAAGGGCCATTCAAAATATCTTCAAGTCTAAATCTGATTTTTTAAAGACGATGCAATAATAGATTGCATGTGTCCATACGAATAAACAAACAACAGCACATGAAGTTCAAAGTCGTATCCGAGTTTAAGCCTACCGGAGATCAACCGGAGGCCATACATCAATTATCGGAAGGCATTATTGCGCAAGAACCATATCAGACCCTATTAGGGGTTACCGGATCTGGTAAAACCTTTACGGTGGCCAATGTAATTGAAAAAACACAAAGACCAACATTGGTATTAGCTCATAACAAGACCTTGGCCGCTCAGCTCTACTCCGAATTCAAACAGTTTTTCCCTAATAACGCCATAGAGTATTTTGTGTCCTACTATGACTATTACCAGCCAGAAGCCTATATCCCCACATCAGGATTGTACATTGAAAAAGACCTTTCCATTAATGAGGATATCGAAAAGTTACGGCTCAGTGCAACGTCATCATTGCTTTCTGGTAGAAGGGATGTCCTGGTAGTAGCTTCGGTTTCCTGTCTTTATGGTATTGGAAATCCGGTGGAATTCCAAAAGAACGTAATTTCAATACGTAAAGACCAGGTAATAGCACGGACCAAATTTATGCACCAATTGGTCCAAAGTCTATATTCCCGGACCACCGCAGACTTTAGAAATGGTAACTTTAGGGTTAAGGGAGATGTTGTCGATGTTTTTCCAAGCTATGCGGATCATGCATTTAGAATTCATTTTTTTGGGGATGAGATAGAGGAAATAGAGGCATTTGATCCTTTTAACAACACCGTTTTGGAAGTTTATGAAAATCTGAACATTTATCCGGCCAACATGTTCGTCACTTCTCAGGATGTGCTCCAAAATGCCATACATCAAATTCAGGACGATTTGGTGAAGCAAGTAGATTATTTCAAGGAAATAGGCAAGCCTCTTGAAGCCAAAAGGCTAGAGGAACGCACCAACTTCGATTTGGAAATGATACGGGAGCTAGGCTATTGTTCCGGGATAGAAAACTATTCAAGGTATCTAGACGGCAGAGAACCGGGAACGCGCCCTTTCTGTCTATTGGATTATTTTCCGGACGACTATCTCATGGTGGTAGATGAAAGCCATGTCACCATTCCACAAGTACACGCTATGTATGGCGGTGACCGCTCGCGGAAAGAAAATCTGGTAGAGTATGGTTTTAGGCTTCCAGCGGCCATGGATAACCGCCCCCTTAAGTTTGAAGAGTTCGAAGCCTTGCAGAATCAGGTGATTTATGTAAGCGCCACTCCAGCGGATTATGAACTTCAATTGAGCCAAGGGGTATATGTAGAACAGGTGATACGACCCACCGGACTTTTAGATCCCATAATAGACGTTAGGCCCAGTTTGAATCAAATCGATGACTTGGTCGAGGAGATTCAATCGCGGGTAGAAAAGGATGAAAGGACCTTGGTTACCACACTTACCAAGCGAATGGCTGAGGAACTGACTAAATATTTGAGTCGAATCGATGTGAGATGTCGTTACATACATAGTGATGTAGATACTTTGGAGCGGGTAGAAATTATGCAAGACCTGAGAAAGGGTATTTTTGATGTTCTTATCGGGGTCAACCTATTGCGTGAAGGATTGGATTTGCCGGAAGTATCCCTAGTCGCCATTTTGGATGCCGACAAAGAGGGGTTTTTACGTAGTAACAGATCACTTACGCAGACTGTGGGCCGAGCCGCAAGACATTTAAATGGAAGAGCCATCATGTACGCGGATACCATTACCGAGAGTATGCAAAAAACTATTGACGAGACCAACTACCGGCGTGAAAAACAATCGACCTATAATGCCGAGAACAATATTACCCCTAAGGCATTGAATAAAAGTTTGGATAGCGCCCTTGCCAAGAACTCGGTTTCCACCTATCATTTTGAAAAGGAGACCATGAGGGCAGCTGAACCGGATATGGAATATTTGACCAAAGATCAAATTGAAAAATTGATACGCGAAAAAAGAAAGGCTATGGAAAAAGCGGCCAAGGAATTGGACTTTATGCAGGCTGCAAAACTTCGGGATGAAATCAAAATGTTACAGGAACAGGATTGAAATATTGGATTAAAATCCTTAACTTAATCCAAGTTATCACCAAATAGTTTCCATTTCAATTTCTAAATCAATTAACTAATCTCAATTATCTGATAATTAATATACTATCTATTATTTTTAGATAAGTCTAAATTTTAGATTTCTATTACTTTTCAAGTTCCATTCGCCCCAGTATCCAACAATTCGTAAAAAAGAGCACCCCAAAAAAATGGGGTACTCTTCAACCAACCAACTAAACCAACACTTATGAAACTCCCCCACTGTTGAGAGGGAAATCACATAATTTCCTTATCATTCTTTATGACAATTCTATCATCCTTTTGGGCTTGGGGAGAGCCTCCTCTTTCTTAGGCAAAACGAACTTCAACAAACCATCCGTATAGGAAGCTTTGATTTTGTCCTCGTCAATAGTTTCGGGTAAAGTAAAGGCTCTTTTAAATGAATAGAATCCAAATTCCCTTCTCGTATAGTTTTCCTCCGACTTGGTCTTTTCGGATTTCGCTTCAGCGGAAATTGTCAGTACGTTATCATCCACTTCAATATTGAAGTCTTCCTTCGTTCTACCGGGAACGGCCAATTCCAATTCATAATCGGCTTCATTTTCCTTAATATTTACCGCAGGCACTTTCGTATTGTAATTTTCCATGCCTCCAAACCAATCTGGCTTAAAAATTTCGTTCATCAAGGAAGGGAACAATACATCATTTCTTTTTATTAGACTCATGATTTTATTTTTATAGGGTTAAACACAATTTTCAAACTGTATATGGCAAAGTATGTACCAACCCATCAATAATGACTTTTTGACATTAAACTGGCTAAAGTTAATGCCATAATGTCGCTTTATGCTTTTAAGCAAAGAAACTTCGGATTCAAAATCTAGGTGACCACGGAAAAGGTTCCGCATGTCTTCATACCCTATTTAACTACAAAAACAAGGGTATTTAATTGTAATGCGCTTTAAAGATGTTTATGAGCACGTCCGGAGGTACTATTTTATCAGGATATTTGTGCATTATGGACAATACTTGTTCTATAGCGGAAGGCGGTAAACCCAAACCCAATCCAATGTTATGCAGCTTACTGATCTCAATGTTACTTTGCTCTTGATCCACGTTCATCAATAGGACCAACCTGTGAAATTGTAGAATTCGGTCAGCTTGGGAGTTGGGGATTATGCGTTCCACTTTGGTTTCGAATAAAGCATCGAATGTTTTTCGATCTACTCCCAATTGGGAAGCAACTCCCAACAGAAAGTTATATTCGGATTCCTTAACAACTTTATCCGCCTTGGCAAAAGCGATCATTTCAGAAAGAATGCTCAATTTTTCTTCATAGCTGCCCATAAAGCGCAAGTTTGTAGTGTCTACACACTTTAATAACAAAAAAAAGAAGGGTTTCGTATAAAAAATATGGAAAGGACCCATAATTCATAATCGAATTCCTAATTTGCAACTCCCTTGCAATTATAGAGGATAATGAGCAATAATGATATTTTTAAAAAATTGAGGGTAGCCCTGATGTTGCGGGATGACGATATTGTTGCAATTTTGGAATTGGTGGATTTTAAAATATCCAAAAGTGAACTTGGGGCTTTTTTCCGAAAAGAAGATCATCCAAAATATATGGAATGCGGAGATCAAATCTTACGGAATTTTTTGAATGGACTGGTAATCCATTTAAGGGGGACTAAGGAAAAACCTAAAAATCCCGGTGAGGTATTATTGTCCAGGAAAGCCACCTCTATCCAAAAAAAACCTTTACCCAAGAAAGGGCGGTTTAATCCCAAGAATTTGGACATAACGCCAGTTAAGTATAAGAACAAAGGAAAACCCCGAACTTGATTCTAATCGCGTCCGGGGTTTTATAGGCTCCTTAACTTACAATCTTAACGGGAATAGTATATCTTCTACCTTCGGGAATCTCTTTTGAGTCGACCTTGTGGTAGTTTAATCTGGTCTTGACAAAATACTCCAATACTTTGTCTTCGGTCTCTACGGACAAGACCACGAATTCATTTTCCTTGTTTACCGTAAATAGGATAGTAGCTGTCAAATCTTTTTTGGAGGGTTCTAAGGTATACCCTTTTAAAAGTTTCTGCACCTGTGTTTTAATGGACTGTGTAGGATCGGTCTCCTTTGGACCATTGGCAAAAATGCTCCCTGCGGACAATAACATTGCAGCTACGAATACTAAACTAATTTTTCTCATGACACTTGGTTTTTTGATTAATAAATTGATGAATTACTAAAAAGACTCACAAAACACCTAAAGTGTTACAGCAAAATCATTGATTAACAAAATTTTAATCAATCTTTACTATTTCCGCCAGCAAAAAGAGAATGATTTTTAAGGGTAAGGGAGCGCGTTGAAAGACCCGTGAAACCTTGTTTACAGGAATAAAAAAGCCGCTCTAAAGCGGCTCTAAATATTTTGTAATAAATTATTGGATTACTTCAATACTTCTTCCACCTTGTCCGCAGCTTCCTGAAATTGTACCGCAGAGTGTACGGCAAGGCCGGAATTATCAATGATTTCCTTTGCAAGTTCTGCATTAGTACCTTGCAAACGAACTATGATAGGTACCTTAATGGCATCTCCCATATTTTTATAGGCATCGACCACCCCCTGTGCAACACGATCACAACGCACAATTCCACCAAAAATATTGATCAATATGGCTTTTACAGCTGAATCCTTTAGAATAATCCTGAAAGCTTCTTCTACTCTTTTGGCGTCCGCAGTGCCTCCAACATCCAAAAAATTGGCCGGTTCCCCACCTGCCATCTTAATAAGATCCATGGTGGCCATTGCCAAACCGGCACCGTTGACCATGCAGCCTACGTTACCATCCAGATCCACATAGTTAAGACCAACGGCCCTTGCCTCTACCTCAATAGGGTTCTCTTCTCTAAGATCTCGCATTTCCGCATACTGCTTTCTACGATAAAGGGCATTGTCGTCAATGGACACTTTGGCGTCCACAGCCATAATTTTATCATCCGAAGTTTTTAGTACGGGGTTGATTTCGAACAAGCTAGCATCACTCTGTTCGTAGGCCTTGTACAATGATGTGACAAACTTGGTCATCTCCTTAAAAGCCATTCCCGAAAGCCCTAGGTTAAAAGCCACCTTTCTGGCTTGAAAAGGAAGAAATCCCGTAGCCGGGTCAATTTCTTCGGTAAATATTAAATGTGGGGTCTTGTCGGCCACCTCTTCTATATCCATACCTCCTTCGGTAGAGTACATAATCATGTTTCTACCTGTACTCCTATTGAGCAGAACGGACATATAAAATTCGCTAGTCTCACTATCACCGGGGTAATATACGTCTTCGGCAACGAGCACTTGATGTACTTTCTTTCCTTCTGCCGACGTTTGGGGAGTGATTAGGTTCATCCCGATTATCTGGCCCGCCAATTCTTCTACTTCTTTCAAGTTTTTGGCCAATTTAACTCCACCGCCCTTACCTCTACCCCCAGCATGCACCTGAGCCTTGATTACGTGCCAGCTGGTACCAGTCTCCGAAGTGAGCTGCTTTGCTGCTTCAACGGCTTCTTTGGAATTATGGGCCACGATACCTCTTTGTATGCGTACACCAAAGCTGGCCAAAATCTCTTTTCCCTGATACTCGTGAAGATTCATATGCGAAACGTCTTTAGGTTCGGCAGCAAAAATAGGAAACGAAGGTTAATTACCCTAATCAAAACAAACCTATATCGATTAACTTTGTTGCACAATTTCCTATATTTTAAAATCCTTGAAATCCAAAGGGTCAAAGTTTCTAAAATCCCCATTCATCTCTATAGTGCGTTTGGTTCTGTCCACCTCTTTTAAAACACTTACTGTTGCCAACAAATGGGCCTTAATAAATGATAGTCGTTCACTTTCCTTGGGCATTTGCAACAATTCAAATTCTTGTTCAAAGGACAATCCCATTTTATGTGCCAATATGTAGCTGTTGAATTTCTCCAAGGGTATGGACGAATACGGGACCCCCATAAGACCATAAAGTTCTTCGATGCCATTTAATACCTCCTGCTTCACTGCCCGGTCGGCATCATTTACATTATCCAAAAATTGGACGATGCCTCCCGCATACGGTTTCCCATCGATTTCATTGTCAAACGTAATAATCTTAAAAACCTGCCTAGCCACGCAGACCACATCCATTTCACCTCCCTCGTATGTGGTAACAACTTCCACCAACTGTACTTCCGTACCATAGGTAAGCCCATCATATATGTATACAGGAATGCCAAAAGTAATGGCCTCTTTTCTACAATCATTTATTAACCGCTTGTAGCGCTCCTCAAAAATATGAAGGGGTACGGTCTCCCCGGGAAAAAAAACAGACTGTAAAGGAAACAAGGGTAATTTCATTCTATTATATGGCCTTTTTGCTTGAACCTACATTTTCATCCTGCTTGCCTTTCCGAGTGTTTCCCAAAAAGTAAAGGATGGCTATGTAGATTGGAGTAAATGTATGAGTTATTCTATTTTTGGTATTCGTCCTAAAAGTACAATTCAAATAACGTAATGACAAAAGAAGAAAGCGGCAATTATTGTTTCAAACATAACAAATTGTTGTATTTTTTAATTATGAAGGTTTTTTTTTGCGCATACGATCCTAACACTTTAGTTTTGTCCCAAATTACAAAGTATTATGGAGCACCGAGACCTACTTAAAATCGCAAAAACCTTTGGCGACCCAGTTTATGTTTATGATTCTGAAAAAATAACCTCTCAATTCCAAAGGTTGACCCGCGCTTTTGGGAGTGTTAAAAAGTTGAAATTGAACTACGCCGCCAAGGCGTTGTCCAACATTACCATTTTAAAGTTGATGAACAGTTTGGGCAGTGGCTTGGATACGGTTTCCATTCAGGAAGTGAAATTGGGTTTATTGGCAGGGTTTAAACCGGAATCCATTATTTTTACGCCCAATGGGGTTTCCTTGGAGGAAATAGAAGAAGCAGCGGCACTTGGCGTCCGGATAAATATTGACAACCTGTCCATTTTGGAGCAGTTTGGGAGCAAGCATCCCGATATTCCGGTATGTATCCGTATCAACCCCCATGTAATGGCCGGTGGGAACTCAAAGATTTCAGTGGGTCATATCGACTCAAAATTCGGTATCAGCATCCATCAGATTCCCCATTTGTTGCGTATCGTTGAGCTGACCCATATGAATATCAATGGCATTCATATGCACACAGGAAGCGACATTTTGGATATCGATGTGTTTCTTTATGCCTCGGAAATTCTATTTGAGACCGCAAAGAATTTCAAGAATTTGGATTTTATCGACTTTGGAAGCGGTTTTAAAGTACCGTACAAAGAGGGTGATATAGAAACAAATGTTGAGGAACTAGGTAAAAAACTGAGCTCCCGTTTTAACACCTTTTGCAAGGAATATGGCAAAGAATTGACTTTGGCCTTTGAACCGGGAAAGTTTTTGGTCAGTGAGGCCGGTTTCTTCTTGGCAAAGGTAAACGTCGTAAAACAAACCACTTCTACGGTATTCGCTAGCATAGATTCAGGATTCAATCATCTTATAAGACCCATGTTCTATGGATCCAATCATGAAATAATCAACATATCGAACCCCAAGGGAAAGGAACGCTACTACTCCATAGTAGGCTATATTTGCGAAACGGATACTTTTGGAAGCAACCGAAGAATCAACGAGATTTCTGAAGGGGATGTTCTTTGTTTCCGTAACGCAGGAGCCTATTGCTTTACTATGGCGAGTAATTATAATTCCAGGTTTAGGCCACCAGAAGTACTATGGCATAAGGGAAAAGCCATCTTGATTCGGGAACGCGAAACCTTTGAAGACCTTATAAAGAACCAGGTGGATGTAAAGGACCTATTTACCTCCCAAAGGGAAAAGGTCGCTGCGAAATAAAAGTGCCTAATTTTCGTTAGCTTTGGTATAGTAATTGGACTAAGTAGTTCAAAAAAGTATATCATGATCAAGAGTAGGACCGCAATCATCAGATTCATTTCCCTTTTATCTATAGCATTGGTTTCAGTAAATACTTATGCCCAAAAAGTAGAATGGCTTACTTGGGAAGAAGCAACTACCCTGGCCATGAACGAAGAAAATCCTAAGAAGGTATTTGTAGATATTTATACGGATTGGTGTGGTTGGTGCAAAAAAATGGATAAGGACACCTTCCAAAATCCCGAAGTAGCCACATATATGTCCGAGAACTTCTATATGGTAAAATTGGATGGTGAAGGCAAGGATCCTATAGAATATAAAGGGAAGACTTACAAATTTGTGCCATCAGGAAGAAAGGGTTATCATGAATTCGCCGCTGCATTGATGCAAGGCCGATTAAGCTATCCTACTACCATTTTCTTGGACGAGGAAATGAATATGTTGTCTCCCGTGCCCGGTTACCAAAAACCGAAACCTTTTCTAAATATTGCCAAGTATTTTGGTGATGATATCTACAAGGAAAAGGATTGGCAGGCGTATAGCGGTAAAGGGAAATAAAGCCTTTAGGCAACACCGTTTTTCTTCTTTAACTTTACTAATTGGCAGTGCTTTATTGGAATTAAGGCATAAGGTTCGATGCCTTGGGGTATCCAAAACCAAAATTGTTGTACATTGGTGTATCCCTTTTTTGTTCTATATAGCCGATTATCATGAAAATCTACCATGCAATACAAACAGTGTATTTTGCCTTTTTCCTTTCATCGGTAGTTTTATCAACATTAAATCATACCCTTATGGCCCAATCCATAGCTAAAACAGTGACATTAAATGTTGGCATTGGGCAAATGCATGTGGAAGGTGGAAATCCTGAGGTAAACTTAAAAAATGCCGCTCTTTTTATTAAGGAAGCATCCAAAAAATCATGTGATATTGTCGTTTTACCGGAATGCTTGGATTTTGGTTGGACAAATTCCTTGGCCATTGAAGGAGCGCATTCCATTCCGGGAGCCCACAGTAAAATCTTGCAGGAGGCCGCAAAAAACAACAAAATTTATGTCGTTGCCGGACTCACGGAACGAAACGGGGATAAAATCCACAATACGGCCCTCTTAATCTCACCTACCGGAAAGATTTTAGGAAAACATAGAAAAATCAATATTCTGGATATCGCCCAACACATCTATACTCCAGGGACCAGTTGTACCGTAACCCCTACAGATTTAGGGATGGTGGGTATGAATATTTGCGCCGACAATTCTCCGGCTAGTAATGAACTAGGACACGCTCTTGGATATATGGGAGCAGATATCATACTTTCTCCCTGTAGTTGGGCCGTACCACCTGATTACGACAACGAAAAAACGCCATATGGGGATATTTGGAAAGAGTCCTATACTGAAATTGCGCTAAAACATCATATACCGGTCATTGGAGTGAGCAACACTGGACTGGTCAAAGATGGGGAATGGAAAGGCTGGTGGTGTATAGGGGCTTCACTGGTAGTTTCCAAAGATGGTGAAATCCAAAAGCAATTTGAATATACCAAGGAGGAAAGCAAACTTTATACTATTAAGATAGAAGTAGGGTCCGACTAGTTCAATCCCGACCAAGGCAAATTCTCGAAATCACTTTTCCGTAAACTACTTCAACCATTTATCGAACCATTTAAACGCATCGTCTTGCATGGCCGTATCAAATTTATGTCCGCCAGGGTAGAACTTACCACTATATCGGTCGGAGGCCCCTGCTTTTTTATAAACCTCACGTAAAATAGTATCTGCCTTTTTCATTTCCGGCAAGGCATATAGTTGGTCTTCGTTATTACTCATGACCATAGTTGGTAAAGGTACCCTAAGCCCCAGAACTTCTGGGAAATCCAAAAATTTTGGCAAGAGTGGAACATAGGTCATCCACGTATGCGTAAAGGATTTATTCAATAAAAAATCGTTCCAGGTGGACATAAACCCTACGCTGATGGCACATTGGATCCTATGGTCCAAACCACCAAGGTAATCCGTTCGAAGCCCTCCTCCGGAGAGGCCGCAACAACCTACTTTTTCTTCATCCACATCGGATCGGTCACATAGAATATCCAACGCTATTTGATCCTCCAGTAAAGTCACGCCCGGCCAAGTGGTTCCTCCACAAAAAAGGGATTTTGACATAATATGCTCGTGTTCCGCCGCCCATTCATTGTATATCTTGATATTCTGGGGGTCTTCTGGGTTTTGATCTGTTTTATCCCCAACCATACAATGACCCCACGTAATGCCATCAACATCACCGTATTTGACCCTTCTAGAACCAAAAGTAAAGGTATCATGCACCATTACCACATAGCCCCTTTTAGCGAGTTCATTGGCCCAAGCCAAACCGGAATAGGAATCCTTTTGATGGTCTACAATCATAGGATGTAACTCATCAGAGGTTTTGGTAATCTTTCTTTTTCCAAAATATTTTTGTCCCCCATGGTCATGAAGACCTAAAACGGCCGGTAACGATCCGGAGGCATCTTTTGGTTTAAGCAAAATAGCTCTTGTGGGATTGCCATAAGGAAGTTGCCATTGCAACTCCTCAACCAATAGACCATCGTATTCATAACTTGCCTTTAAAGTAATGCCCAGCGAACCTTTTTTAACTATGGGAACTGATACCAATTCCTTTGTTTTTTCCAGTGCTCTTTGCCGCCATTGGTCCAAATTTGTCCATTTAGTATGCCTGAACGACAGCTCAGGGGGATCGGATACTAATGAAGTGGCCCAATTTCCGTATGCCCCAATAATGCTTTTATTGCCGTCTGTTGTAAATATACTTTCTTTGGTAGGTAAACCTAAAATCGATTCTTTGCCCATATGTAAGGAGTAAGGAAATAGGGGAATGCTGCTGAGGGCCATGGCCGAAGTCAAAAATTCCCGTCTGGATTTTGATGTTTTTTTGGATGGTCCGTTGCTGGATTTCATGAGTTATTGATATACCTATAAATGCACAACTTGCTTAATTTACAAGTTGTTCCATAAATATACCAATAAACTGCTTAGCCTATCTACTGTAATTGGGAGATTCCTTGGTAATGGTCACATCATGCGGGTGACTCTCGTTAATACCGCTTGCAGTGATTTTAACAAAGCGCCCCGATTCCTGTAAAGTGGCAATGTCCTTTGCACCGCAATAACCCATTCCTGCACGAAGGCCGCCGACAAACTGATGGATACTTTCAAACAGTTCGCCTTTATAGGGCACCCGGCCGACAATACCTTCAGGAACCAATTTTTTGATATCATCCTCCACATCTTGGAAATAACGGTCCTTGCTACCTTCTCTCATAGCCTCCACCGAACCCATGCCACGGTATGATTTGAACTTTCTACCCTCATAAATAATGGTCTCTCCGGGTGATTCCTTTGTGCCGGCCAAAAGTGAACCGAGCATAACGGTATCCGCACCAGCCGCAATAGCCTTGGGAATATCTCCGGTATACCGTATTCCACCGTCGGCAATTACCGGAACCCCACTTCCTTTTATGGCCGAAGCGACCTCCAATACAGCCGAAAACTGTGGGAAACCAACACCTGCCACAACTCGAGTAGTACAAATGGACCCAGGTCCAATACCTACTTTTACCGCGTCGGCACCAGCATCCACCAAATACTTAGCTGCCGCACCCGTAGCTATATTGCCAACGATAGTCTCTAAATCCGGAAATTTCCTTTTGACCTTCTGCAAGACGGTAACTACACCTTGGGTATGACCATGGGCAGTATCTATTACGATAGCATCGACTCCTGCATTGACCAAGGCCTCTGCCCTATCCACGGCATCCGGGGTAACACCCAGCGCAGCAGCAACCCGTAATCTTCCATATTTGTCCTTATTGGCTATGGGCTTTTGGGTCAATTTTGTGATATCCCTAAAGGTAATAAGCCCTACAAGCTTATAATCCTTATCCACCACGGGCAGTTTCTCTATTTTATTCTCCTGAAGTATATCCTCCGCCTGTGCAAGGGATGTGCCTTCCCCAACGGTGACCAAATTTTCGGAGGTCATAACTTCCGAAATGGGCCTATCATTATTCTTCTCAAAACGCAAATCCCTATTGGTAACGATACCTATCAACTTTCCGGAATTGTCCACTATAGGAATACCTCCAATACTAAACTCCTGCATATTGGCTTTGGCGTCCTTTACCAAGGCATCCGAAGGCAAGGTAACGGGATCTAAGATCATACCGCTTTCAGCCCGTTTAACTTTACGGACCTTCATTGCCTGTTGTTCAATGGTCATGTTCTTATGCAGAACTCCTATACCTCCCTCCTGGGCAATGGCAATGGCCATTCGGCTTTCCGTAACTGTATCCATGGCAGCGGATACTATGGGAACATTAATAGTGATATTCCTTGTAAATTTGGTCTGGATATTCACTTCCCTTGGGAGAACTTCAGAATAGGCGGGAACCAAGAGTACATCATCGTAAGTAAGACCTTCTCCTAGAATTTTATTGTGGTGGGCTTGCATGGCAATTAAGGATTAATTGCGTGCAAATGTAATGAATAAATCGCTACCTACCTATTCCCCAACGTTTATGAAAATATCCTTTTATAACTTTGCAAGGAAACAAAGTTTTCCTATTCCGGAGCCTTTTAAGTTCATATAAACACAGCATGAATTAGGTTACCAGACTTTACTTTATATATTTTATGGTCTAGCGATTACAATTTAGAGCTTCAATTGTAGCGTGGTATAAAAGGTTCTTGGTTCTGCCGGAATTATTCCTGGACCGGGATATCCTGTCGCCCTTCTGGTAAAATAGCTATTATCCAAAACATTATTGATACCAGCTTCCAGTTTCCATTTCTTATACGTGTACGAGAGCGAAAAATCCATGATATCATAAGCCGGAATAGTCCCAACAACACCGGCACCAGGCTCATTGCCAAAAAGAGGTTCCGCATTGCTCGCATCCGTAAACTGGTCTGAAATATAAGTATATTGCAGGCTTCCCAATAGATTTCCATATCCGAAGTTAAGACCTGTCTTTAGGTTGAATTGGGGAATAAACTCCACCTTTTTGCCTTGTACATTATTCTGATCGGACTTCGTGTATTCAGAATCTGTTATAGCCAGGTTCATAAAGTAGTTCAATTTTATTTTTTCTTGGGAAGGGGCTATCCAATTTTTGAGATTCCAATCCATAAAACTTTCTAATCCATATATGAATGCCGTACCAATATTGCCTCTTCTCCGAAACACCGAATCATCCGTAGGATCAACGTCTTGAATCTCACCAAGTCTATTATCGTAAAGCAAACCGAAAACACTGAGGTCATAGGACAGGTTGTCCTTCCATCTGCCTCGAGCTCCCAAATCCGCGGTAAAACCATCTTCATCGGTAATGTTCTCATCTACTTGAAAAGAAGGATTCACAACTCGGATATCATTGAATGTTACCGATCGGTAATTCTGTGAAAAATTGCCATAGAATTCCATGGATGGAGAAAGTTTGTACGAGGCCCCCAGCCCTAACAGTAAAAAACCACGTTCAAAAGTTCGGTTATCCGGTACCTCTTCATTTAATATGGGGTTACCTGCCAAATCCAATACAATATTCCTGAAGCTACCCTCACTTTCAGTTTTAATATACTCGTATCTAAAGCCTGGGGTAAGTGAAAACTTTTTGGACAGGTTGAATATGTTCTCTCCGAAAACAACCAGGTTTAGATTGGGAAAATCAAATTGTGATTGTCTCTCATAATTTGGAAAGTCGGTTTCCGCAAAAGTGAAATCCGCCGTATCCATAATACTTCCGGGCCCCTGCCTTTGATCATTATTGGATTGGTAGTACTTTGAACCTATTAGGAAAACGGCATCCTTGGTGCCAATGTGATATCTGGTCAACAATCGTGATTCCGCGCCCCAGTTATGAAAATTATCCACCAACAATTCCCTGGGTTCGTTTAAATCATCATCTTGCGAAACCCGATTGGTCCTAAAACCCAATGCCTTTCTTGAGGCATCCAGAGTAAATAGATTTAGACTAAAATCCGTGTTCACCGAAAATGCATGGTCTAAACGTAATGAGAATAATTTCCAGTCTACATTGAACCAGTTTCGATTACGATTGCTAAAGGTAGGATCTTCCAAAAATTGAGCATCGGTTAATCCGCCCGGTTGCTTTGCCAAATAATTCAAAAGGGTCGCTTCAAAGGTCAACTTGGTTTTCTGGGTTAGTTGATATCCAAAATGTCCAAAGTAGTTTCTACTATTAAAATTGGAGTTGGGCCTAAATCCATTACCTTCCTTATAGTTGAAATAGGTATAATATGAAAACTTGCCCAGTATGCCGCTTAGGCTATTGAAGCTTGTTAACAAATCAAAGGAACCCAAGGTTTGCCGGGATACCCATTCTATTTTTTTATTTGGATTCGGTTTTTTGAACTTAAAATTGATAAGTCCACCAAATTGTGGCCCATATTGCAATGAAGCCGCACCACGTACTACTTGGATTTCCCGCAGGGCTTCAGCCGGTGGGGTATAATAACTTTCCGGGTAACCCAGGGCATCAGCACTAATATCATATCCGTTTTGACGAACATTGAAGTTGGCCGTGCGGTTGGGATCCAATCCCCTACCCCCTATATTCAATTGTAGCCCGGCATCGCCGTAGTCATAAATATTGAGACCAACCACTTGATTGTAGATTTGCCTGGGATTATTGGCCGCCAGATTCCCGGTGATATTGTCCAAGAGCACTACCTCACTTTTCTTTCCGGCATATATGGCCGTACCCTCCACTTTTTTTAATTGTTTTAGGGCAAAAATCTGCTCCCTTTGCTGGGTAATTACCACTTCGGAAAGTTGCTCTCCCAACGATTCCAACTTTAGGTTCAACGCGGTATTCTCGGAAATAGTAACTGTTTTCTCCAAAACCCGGAATCCATAGCCAAATAGTATAAGTTTGTAATCTCCGGTAGGGACATTCATAAAAGTATAAAACCCTTGGGCATCGGTTTTTACCAAACGCTCCAATTCAGTAAGATATACCTCAACATCTGAGATTGCTTTGTTATCGATATTGGTTACTTTACCCGACAAGGAGTGTTGCGCGGTACCAAATGACAAAGAAAAGACCAATGCCATGAATATGCTAAATTCCTTTAATGTCATCTGTAAAAGGTAAAATCCAACTTTTGTGTTTAAACGAATCCTTTTGTTTGGTTAAATCAACTTTGGGATCAATGAAAGGTTTGCTCAAACGACCATTGAGGGCAACCTGACTTTCTACATAAATCTCTATGTCCCGTAGTCCTTCTCCCTCGTAATGCTGCTTTAGATGATGGGCATATTCCAAAATGAAATCCGGTTGAAAGGCCATTTGCTTCTCTTGGAATTGCGTCAAAAAATCAGTGTTGTCCACATAGAACCAGCGTCCGGTTTCACCATCAACTACTTTGAATTGGGCATAACCTGACTTTTCCATCAACATAACACGCCATGAAAAACGGTAACCTTCCTCTGTCCAGAACAATTCTCCCGGATATAGTATATATCGAAAGGGAAAAATCAATTGGAGCCCAAAAAAAAGTACAAGTATGCCTTGGGTCAATTTTTTCAATACTACGGAATTATGGCTCCATGTTTTCCCATTATTGAAATGCTTCTTTCCTATTCTAAATAATCGGTTTAAAACAGATAGAATCCGTATATGCAGGCTTGCATCAAAAAATATTAAAGCGGATACGATCATGATATAGGGAAACATGCCAATAGGGAACAAAATACGCGTCACTACATGAAAGAAAATCACCAACGTGAAAGCCACTATTCTTGTTCTCCGATACAATAGTAAGAATGGAATGGCCAGGTCATATAATGCCCCACCCCAACTAAAGGCATAGGCCAACCATTCCTGGTGCACCAAATCGCCCAACAATGGAATGCTAAATTTGGCTGGTAGCCATATCTTGAGGGGCAAGGCCTCCAACATCCAATCCGAGTTCAATTTGGCGAGCCCCGCATAGAAATAGACAGTGGCCAAAAGAAGTTTTATACTATTTATGGTCCAAGCAGGCACATGCTGATATTGTGCACTTTTGTTCCGTAAGGCATCCAAAGAAAAGTAGGCATTGGCCGGAAGGAAGAACATCAAAAAACTGAGAGCACTTATGAAATAGTAATGATTAAGATAGGTGGTCTTATCCATTAATTCTATATACGTAAAGCTTAGGAAAAAAATTCCAATGGCCCACCGATATTTGTACCCCAATGCTACAAAAATGGTAGACAACCCACATAGGGCAAATAAAAGATATGTATATCCACCCAGGGGTTTTATCCATTCAAAGCCATAATAGGAGAAGAAAAATTGAGGATCGACATAAAGCTTGTCAATCCAGCCGTAACTCCAAAAGCGTACAATGCTCAAAAACATCATAAGCCCGAACATAATGCGAAAGACCGCCAAAGGGGCGGCCTCTACTTCTTCGTTCAGATATTTTTTGAGATTTATGTTCATGGGTTAATCCCCGTCGGCATCTACAAAATCGATACTGATGCTCATAGCGGATACCATATCCACCTTTAATAGAGGTACGGCCCGCTGAACTTCATCATAGGCCTGCAACATAGTGGTGGGGGGCGTATTGTCTTCTATTTCCGTTCTGAAGGCACCCAATCCATTAACAGATTCCCGGGCGGTATCAAATTGATCGTTGATAATCCTATTAAGATCTTCTCCTCCTTTAAGGGCATTTAAGGCATCTAAATAGGAAGCCAAACCTTCACCAGTGGTGGATGAGGTGAAATGTCGTCCGTTAAAAAAGTCCTGGACAGCGTCCAAACCTTCCAAGAAAAGTTGTTTTGAAACATCTCCTTTGTGGTAGGCCTCCACATTTTCCGGTATTGGGGTTCCGGAGAAGACTCCTAGCGGAATACCCATCTTTCCGGCTCTTAGAAACTTTTCGTAGTAGAAAATATAATCGTTCACAAATCGATCGACCGAGGCAGTGGAAGAGGATCCGTCATTGTTAACAAAGGTATCCCGATAACCTTCTTTCCAATCCGAAAGTACGGTATTTGAAAGCTGTTGCATGTCGGCCAGAACAGCTTCCACATAGGCTATGTAATTGTCCTTACTCGCCAGTTCATTGTATTTGGAAACGATATCGGCATCTGAATCCCCAAGACCATTAATTAAATAATCCAATGCCGGAAAACCTTTTGTGTCCCGATTGGAGGGTAAAGTTAAATCGTATTCACCGGAAGCCACATGCTGCTCCACTTTCTCAAAATCGACAGGGTAGATGTTAACGTTCAATCGGAGCCCGACATTTTCCGCAGGACCTATTTCGAACATATCAACACGTTGCCACATCAAATATGCATTTAGCCAAGCTGTTCGAAAAGCTACGAGGTTGGCTTCATTGGAATCTTGCTTGAAGTCATCAAAAGCGCTCTGAAGCTTGTCCAGCTCATCGGTGAACGCTTCGTATCCCGGAATGATAATATTATCCGCCCAGCTGACCAACATAGGCCTTCGCTCAAAGCTTTCCGAGGGTGGTCCAGGATCAACATCATCACTCATAGTTGTTCCATTATCCGAGGAGGAACACCCCCAGAGCATTACCAAAACTGTAAGAAGTCTCAAAAAATGCCTCATCCTTATTTTTATTTATTCCAATTAAGCTTTGCAAAAGTATAAAAAGTGCCGTATTCACATAGGAAAAACAGCACTTTTTATTAACATGAGAATCACTTTATTTCTTTATACTAGCTTCCGGCCTGTTCCACGGTGAAATCAAAACGTTCGGCTATGGCTTCTGAAATAGCATCCAACGTTTCTCCGGTGACATCCCAAAGCCCGTTTTCACCGTCATCCATTAAGTCGACCAGAAAGGCATCCACTTCTGCTTTTGTAAAGTAGGGCTCCTCGGTACCAGGTTTTCTCGTGAATTGTAAACTATAGATAAATCCATACCCTTCTGAGAAGTCGTGAAAGGCCCCTCCAAAATCAGGAGTCTCTTGATCTAGCGCATTTTTTCCCTGTTGTAGATAGTACACCGACCTGATACCAATAATCTCAGAAATCTTTTCCCTAATAATCTCGGCTTGTTCATCTCGAACGTCATATTTCTGGGCAACAATGGCAGCACGACCTAGTTTAAATGCTTCGAAAATTTCGTCTGCTATACCGGCAAAGTCGTCATCGCTTTCCACTCTGCCAATGTATTTATTCAAAAAACTATCCGCCCCTAGATCCGCATTTGGATCTGTAGCATCCGCATTCAGACCATAAACATAACCATAGGCCTCATCCCATTTATGCTCCATTTTTGTGTAGGTTTTTCCTTCCTCCACAGTTCCGGCGTCGTTGTTGGCACGGTTATCCCCTTCATCCAATATGGCCGGACTCAGGTAATTGTTCAGTGCTTGATCGGCCGTGAGGGCACCAATTAGACCCTTATTGAACAATTGATTGTATTCCAGTCCCATTGCACTTATGTATCGTGTTGATGATCCATCGGAGATTTGGCCTGCCGAACCCGCAACGGCTGCCACCTCCCAATTCGGATAAACATCTGTAACCTGATTGTTGATCCACAGATCAAAGTCTGCCCGTATCAATGCTTGATTTGTTGCATTTGAAGCAAAGTAATCAGCAGAAGCGGCGGTTTTACTTCGAATATTTTTATCGGAAGCGTTAAGGTCAGCATTCTCGAAATCAGCTTCTCCTTCTATATGGGCAAACATGGCATTCAACTTCTCTACCGTGCTGGTATTGTCCATAAATGCCGCCAATATCTCATCTCCCATGAGCAAACGTGTGGTTTGCCCGTCAAAACTTACAGTAGATTCTCCATTGCGTTCAAAAGTGTAACTGTCAGGGTTTTCTATTGCCGTTTCACAAGGAGTGCACGAACCACCACAATCGACCCCGGTCTCGTCTCCATTTTGTTGGTTATCATCACAAGTGGCTATTGGGTCGGGCATTTCTGCTCCATTATCATCACTGGAACATGCAACAAAAAGCGAAACCATAATAAAGGGGTAAAATAGTCTTTTGAGAAACATTCGATATATTTATTTAGATTAGTTATAAATAATTTATATGCGAAAATAAATGCTCCTCTGGAACTGACAAAATATTATTTAAATTAATTCTAAATAAAATTGAATATTTAACATTTGGATAATTCAACCAATAATCCGGCAGATTTTTTTGGAGTTAATGGTATTCGGAGAAGAGTTCCGTAGCCTTGTTGAATGCAGCTTCAAAGGCCATCCAATTTACTTGGGTATCCGCTTTTAATGACGTAAAATACGAGAGCATTTTCTCGGTAGGCATGTTCCCAGTAAGTTCGTCTTTGGCCATAGGGCACCCCCCAAAGCCTTGTACGGCACCATCAAACCTGCGACAACCTGCCTTAAAAGCGGCGTCTACTTTTTCATGCCATTTGGAAGGAGTGGTATGTAGGTGCGCCCCAAATTCAATATTTGGATATTTTGGGATAAGATTAGCGAAGAGATACCCTATAGTTTTTGGGGTAGACGTCCCTACAGTATCGGACAGGGACAATATCCTTACACCCATATCCGCCAATTTTTCCGTCCACTCCCCTACGATCTGTACATCCCAAGGATCTCCATAAGGATTTCCGAAACCCATGGAAATATAGGTAACCACTTCTTTATTGGCTGTATTGGCAATATCTAGAATTTCGGTTAGGGTTTCCACGGATTGCGCAATAGTTTTATGTGTGTTCCGCATTTGGAAGTTCTCGGAAATGGAAAACGGATAACCTAAGTAATCTATCTTTTCATGCTTACTCGCATCATGGGCACCCCTAACATTTGCGACAATGGCAAGAAGCTTACTTTTTGTATTGGAAAGATCTAGTTTGGAAAGTACATCAGCGGTATCGGCCATTTGCGGAATCGCCCTGGGAGACACAAAACTTCCAAAGTCGATAGTATCAAATCCGCAACCCAAGAGGGATTGAATGTATTTTACCTTATCATCCGTCGGAATGAAGGTCTTGATACCCTGCATGGCATCCCGAGGACATTCGATTATCTTGACCTGTTTGGACATATTTTTTATATACCAATACCAAAATTAGTACTATTTATCCGATAACAATACATATAACCCAATACCGACGAAAACCAAAATTTGCAACCATTTTAGGGCTATTCCTATATTGGAATTTTTGAGTAAGTAACTGGAAATGCTCCCCGCAAGAATGGCTATTATTCCAAAAACGGAAAAGGACACCAAAATAAAAATAAGGCCCAGAATATAAAATTGAATCGCAGTACCCCACTCCTCACTGAACAAGAATGCCGGAAAAAAGGCCAAAAAAAAGATAGTCACTTTAGGGTTTAAAACATTCATGATAAATCCTTGTTTGAATAACTGTATTAAACTCTTCTTGGGCACACCCCCTTCTGTTAACTCTAATGAACCGCTACTTTGAAAAACCCTAAAAGCTAGGTAAAATAAGTACAATGCCCCAAACAACTTAATGGCAAAAAAGAGTTGATCATTTCCCTTTATAACCGCCGATACGCCGAGGGCCAATAGGGAGGTATGCACCAGACAGCCGGACATAAGGCCTGCGGTAGTAGCCAAGCCATATTTCTTTCCATGAACCATGCCCTGCATAAGAACATACACATTATCCGGTCCGGGAGAAATTGCCAAGGCAACTGTGGCCCCTGCAAAAGCCAATAAAACTTCGTAATCCAAGTTTTAAATTTTAAAACGGAAAAATACAAATTCCCAAGACTAAAGTTTAATTTTTATATCTTACCGAAAAATAGAAAAAATGAAAATCCTTTATGTAACCCTCCTTCCATTACTTACCTTTTTAGCTGTTTCCACAGCGCCTATGGACAAAAAAAATGGTAAAGAGGCCCAAACCGAGATTATAATGAAGCAAGATAGTGTTCTACGTCATGTAGTACTTTTTAAATTTAAAGCGGGAACTAGTCCGGAAAAAATCAATGAAATAGAAGATGCTTTTGCAGCACTTCCATCTAAAATTCCTGAAATTTCAGGTTACGAATGGGGGTTGAACAATAGCCCCGAAGGACTTAACAAAGGACTTACCCATGCTTTTTTACTTACATTTAAAAGTGAAGCGGATAGGGCCGCTTATTTACCACATCCCGACCATAAGGCTTTTGGCAAATTGCTATCCCCACACTTGGAAGATGTTACCGTAGTGGATTATTGGAGTAAGAACAAGTAACTGGTTTTCAGTAGCGTGGACAACCAAACTATAATCAGCAACTTCGTCATTGGAATATGTTCCCCTAATTTTGTTTTTCGTGATTTTCCAAAATTGCCCTGTTGATGCGTTTTATCAATGAAGGTCCTTCATAGATGAATCCTGTGTACAATTGAATTAAATCCGCACCGGCCTCTAATTTCTCCAAAGCATCTTGTGGGGAATGTATACCTCCTACTCCTATAATGGGAAAGGCCTTGTTACTTCTTTCGGCCAAGAATCGTATGACATAGGTACTTCTGTCCTTCAATGGTTTCCCACTCAAACCACCTTTCTCTTCGGTTTGGACCAAGTCTGATTTTAGATTTTTCCGCTCTATGGTAGTATTGGTCGCAATTACACCATCTATTTTAGTGCTTTCCACTATTTGGATGATATCCAGCAATTGATTATCCGTTAAATCCGGTGCTATTTTTAAAAGAATAGGCTTTTCCTTCTTGTCCTTGGCATACTTTACATTTTCTTTCTTCAGTTCCCTTAACAAGGCCATAAGGGGCTTTTTTCCTTGTAGTTCCCGAAGCCCAGGAGTATTAGGGGAACTTACGTTGATTGCAAAATAATCCACATGCTCAAAAAGTGCGTCAAAGCAAATTAAATAATCCTTAATCGCATCATCATTGGAGGTAACCTTGTTTTTGCCGATATTACCACCTATTAAAACATGATGCTCTTTCTTTAGGCGTTCAACCGCATCAAAGACCCCTTTATTATTGAATCCCATACGGTTAATTATGGCTTCATCTGCCTTAAGGCGAAACAACCGCCTTTTGGGATTGCCTTCTTGGGGTTTAGGGGTTAATGTACCTATTTCCACAAATCCAAAACCAAAGTTGGAAAACTGATTGTACAATAGGGCGTCCTTGTCAAATCCGGCCGCGAGGCCTACCGGGTTTTTAAACTTCAAACCAAAAATTTCCCTTTCCAGTCGTTTATCTTCAATGGTGTACAAACTTTTGAAGACTCCTGAGAATCCAATTTTTGATAGAAATCGCACCAATGAAAATGTAAGATGATGTGCCCTTTCCGCGTCAAGTAGGAAAAGGAAGGGGCGAACTAGAAATTTGTACATGGGCAACAGTAAGATTTCGTCAAAAATACAAACTTAACCCTAGTATTTTTTCTATCTGAGCTGATTTTTTAAATATTCGATGAAATGCAAAAATCAATTGGAACCAACAGTATCCTTCACCTTTACTGGAATAATCTTGATGGGTTTGCGAAATGCTTCGTGGCAAAGGTCCATATAACGCCTATACTGTTTTTCATTGAAAGTTGTCAGCAGTTTTTTATCGCATTCCCATGAAGCATCCATTATTTTTTGTTCCAATACCCGATATTTCTCGGCCAAAACTTGTAGCTCCTCAGTACTACTTTGCGGATGGTCATTAAAGAGTTTTTGTATATCTTCCTTTAGACTTTTGGTCTGGATTTCCAAGTCGGATTTTAGATTCTCCATTGTTTTTACTTGCTCGCCACTAAGCTGGAAGACCTCTACCATCATATCCGTGTTGTCCCCTCCAATATCCAATGTACAATCCTGGGCATGCAATTCTATGGAAAGTAGTACAAGACCTAAAAAAAAGTAAAATGCCCCTTTGAATTTTATCATCGTCAAAAAAAATATAACAGTACGATTCCTGATGTATAAACAGTATTTTTATGCAAAAATTATATCGATGCAACAATTAGTAGACCGATTTATAAATTACGTGAAAATCGATACACAAAGCAATCCCAATTCCAAAACGACCCCCAGCACGGAAAAACAATGGCATCTAGCCCTGGAACTTGTGGAAGAGCTAAAACAGATCGGTATGGAAGAGGTTACCATTAATCATAACGCATACATCATGGCGACTTTACCCAGCAATCTGGAAAGGGATGTGCCCACAATTGGATTCATCTCCCATTTTGACACTACGCCCGATTTTACCGCTGTGGATGTAAATCCGAAAGTCGTTAAGAACTATGATGGTGGGGATATTGTATTGAACGAGGCAGAAAATATTGTACTGTCCCCAAATTATTTTGAGGATTTACTGCTTTACAAAGGTCAAACCTTGATTACTACAGATGGCACCACCCTTCTGGGAGCAGATGACAAGGCGGGAATTGCAGAGATAATAACGGCAATGGAATACTTGATACAGAACCCAACCATAAAACATGGAAAGATACGGGTCGGCTTTACGCCGGACGAAGAGATAGGTAGAGGAGCACATAAGTTTGATGTGGAGCAATTTGGGGCAGATTGGGCCTATACCATGGACGGTAGCCAGATTGGTGAATTGGAATACGAAAATTTTAATGCTGCAGGGGCCAAAGTAAGTATCACCGGAAAAAGTGTTCATCCCGGTTATGCCAAGAACAAAATGGTCAATGCCATAAGTATCGCCAATGAATTTATAAGCATCCTTCCTCCTGAAGAAACTCCCCCATGCACTTCCGGCAAAGAAGGTTTTTTCCATGTACATACGCTGAAGGGAGAAATTGAACATGCAGAATTTGAATTAATAATTCGGGACCATGACCTTGAAAAATTCGAAAAACGCAAGGAATTTTTAAAGACCGTAACTAATAAGCTTAACGAAATCCACGGTAATTGCATTGAACTGGAACTGAAGGACCAATATTTTAACATGCGTGAAAAAATAGAACCTGTTTTCCACATTGTAGAAATTGCAAAAGAGGCTATGGAAACTGTAGGGATACAGCCTATTATTAAACCTATTCGAGGGGGCACGGATGGCTCCCAATTAAGTTATATGGGACTACCCTGCCCGAATATCTTTGCGGGGGGACATAATTTTCATGGAAAATACGAATACATCCCGGTCCAAAGTATGCAGAAGGCCGTAGAGGTCATTGTAAAAATATGTGAACTAGTGGCCGTAAAAAGTTATTGAAAAATATATAACTTAGTATCTAAACATCTACATCGTAATCATGGACAATTCAAAAAAGGTAGAAACATATTTCCAAGAGAATCACCTATTCAAAGAGGGGATTGCCACTTTACGAAATTTGGCACATAAAACAGAGGCCACAGAAACTTTTAAGTGGCACGCCCCGGTATATACCATTAACAACAAAAATGTGTTTTGGATAGCTAGGTTCAAGAATCATTTTGGATTGGGTTTTTTTAATGGAGTACTTTTAAGTGACCCAAAAAAGGTCTTGGAAAATGCTCAGGAGGGAAAGACCTTCGCCATGAGACATTGGAAATTCACTAAAAATGATGAAATTGATGAAGAGGGTGTGCTTAGCTATATGCTAGAGGCCTTGGAAAATCAAAAAAAGGGCATTGACGCAAAGGCCCTCAGAAAATAAAAGGGGGCAAACCTCCTATAAATACAACACCCAAAAGACATTAAATAGCAACCCTAGATAGTATCAAAATTCCAAATCCCACCAGAAAGACCATCATCTTTTGGAAGGGATTTGGAATTTGAGTTGTTCTAAATCATGGGTAGTTTCCAACCGTTTTGATAGTTTGCCTTCATATACTTGTTGGCTTCCTCTTCCTTGAACTTTCCATTGGCCGTGTCCCAGTAAATCCTATTACCGGTCTTAAAGGCAACATTTCCCATATGGGATACCAAGGCAGCATCATAACCCACCTGTATAGGTGCCGTAAGCTTGGAGGCATCTCTTGCCTTAACGGCATCAATAAAATTAACGGTATGAAGATCAAGACCACTAACGCCGTCCTTATCCTTTAAAATAGCTTCCATTTTTGGCGTTCTTTCCTTGCCCCATCCATTAAAGCTCGTTTCTGGAATTACTTCCCATCCATTTCTATCCAGCACCAGAGTCCCATTATTACCGATAAAGGAAATACCATGATTGCGGCCATAATTGCCCCCATCTATACCCGTGGCATGTTCCCAAAGAATGGAGAAGCCATCGTATTCAAAAACGGTCTGTAAGGTATCCGGGGTTTCAGAGGCATCATCTGGATAAGCAAATTTACCCCCCAAGGCCATTACAGATTTTGGTCTACCCGCTTTCATTCCATAAAGGGCATAATCTATTAAGTGAACGCCCCAATCCGTCATTAATCCACCGGCGTAATCCCAAAACCATCTAAAGTTAAAGTGGAATCGGTTCGTATTAAAGGCTCTTTGTGGAGCAGGGCCCAACCACATATTATAATCCACGCCTTTGGGTACGGCTTCATCTGCAACTACCGGAACCGGTTTCATCCATCCCTGATAAGCCCAAGCCTTGGCCAAGCGTATCTCTCCCAATTTACCGGAATGTACAAAGTTAATAGCATCCACAAAATGTGGTTGACTCCGCTGCCATTGACCGATCTGGACCATGCGATCACTGGAATTTACATAATTCAGCATAATATCGGCCTCCTCGATTGAATTCGCGATGGGCTTTTCGCAATACACATCCTTGCCCGCTTGTAAGGCATCTGTTAGCTGAAGGCAATGCCAGTGATCTGGAGTACCTATGATAACCACGTCTATGTCCTTGTTTTCCAAAAGCTGTCTATAATCCTTATACCATTTTGGTTTTTTGATTCCCGCTTTTTCCAAATCCGCAGTGCGGGACTCAAGTACATTTTCATCGACATCGCACAAAGCAATCACATTGGTCTCGCTTATTTTCAACATGGAGCTTAGGTCACTAAATCCCATCCCTTTACAACCGATGACTCCCACATTGATGCGATCATTAGGTCCTACTCTTTTTCGCATGGTCGCCAACAGTTCCATAGGGAATGCAAATGCTGCTCCCGTTCCGGCGAGGGCCAGGGAACTTTTTTTGATAAAGTTTCGTCGATTTTGGTACATAACTGTAGTATTTTGTTTCGCCTATCAAGATAGTAATTTTCAATGAAAACTGTTCTATAATTTAGGCGTGGAACTACCCTCTGTATATCCAAATAGACCGATATATATTTTGGAAGTTAATCTATCAATTTCGGTCTTGATACAGAGGATGGCCCAACACCTATTTAGGTCGGCTCAGAGCCCTAAAAGAACTTAAAATTTTACACAAAAAAACGCCGACTTTAAAAATCGGCGTCCTAGGTATGTTTATGTAAACAAATCTACTTCTTGGCGGGGCTGCTTAGTTTTTTGCTCATTTCCAAGGATATGGCGGAGCGATCAAACTTGATCTTTCCTGCCATGGTCTCCAAGACACAAGAGTGATCCTTGTCATTAAGGTCCACTACCTTACCGTACATCCCACTTTTTGTGACTACCTTATCTCCCCTTTTAAGTTCTGCAGCAAAACGTTTTTCATCCTTTTGCCTTTTCATCTGTGGACGGATCATAAAAAAATAAGCCACAGCAAAAATGAGGATCATGGGTAAAAACTGTCCTATATCTCCCATTGTTTACGAATCTAATTTTTAATTTGATTAGTTGGCCGTTGGGCCTACCGGAGCAGCACCTTTAGGGTTTACAAAAGCCTTTATACGCAAGAGTTCGGAACCTTTCTCCGTGTTGGCGGTAACCGTAATGGTCTTTGTAACCTGGTTTTGGCCAGATCCGTTGAACTTTACCAACAACTCTCCTGTTTCACCTGGAGCTATAGGATCCTTTGGCGGGTTGGGTACCGTACAACCACAGCTACTTTTGGCATCCGTTATGATCAATGGGGCATCGCCGGTATTGGTAAACTTGAATACGGTCTCTTGGGGAGTTCCTTGTTCAATGGTTCCAAAATCATGCTCTGACTTTTCAAAAGCCATGACCGGAAGTTTTTTGGCGGCCTCGTCCCTTTCAGCGGCTTGTGCCACCTTGTCGGTATCTATTTTACTGGATGCATTTTCCTTACAGGAAACTGACAATAGCGCTATTAAACCTAGGCTTAAAACTATTCTTTTCATTATGTAATATTTTTTATATTCTGTAAAATTACAGAAATATTGTTTACAACAAGCCCCTACCGGTTTTTTTAAGTTTTCCCTCTACCCTGTATTCCTTTACCAGTTTATCTAAAATACCATTGATGAATATGCTACTTTTTGGTGTTGAATACTCCTTGGCAATTTCCAAAAATTCATTTATGGTTACTTTTTCCGGAATGGAAGGGAAGTTTAAAAGTTCGCAAATAGCCATTTTTAGTAAAATAGCATCAACATCCGCTATACGGTCCTTGTCCCAATTTGGGGTCTTGCCCTCTATCTCCTTCTCCCAACGCGTATTGTTCAGCAACGTAGTTGTCAAGAGCTTTTGGGCAAAATCCATATCGGCCTGATCCTTTAGCAGTTTGGGCAAGAAGAAGGATTCATTATGACTTTCCTTGGATTTCTTCAATAGTTTTAAAACAAAGGTATTTACAATGGGAATGTCATCGACCCAAGTTAACTTGTCATCTTCAAAATATTCGTAAATTTTTTCGTTAGGGGCAATTATTTCACGGAATACATCGAGAACAAACTGCCTATCCTCTTCATAACTGCTTTGATTGGAACGCATGTACTGGTCATAGTGCTCACTTTCCAAAATTTCCTTATAAATCAGTTTTACATATTCCTCGTTCAGATACCAATTTTGAAGTTTTCTTTTTTTCAGCTCATCCTCCAATAAACTATTATTGGAAATTTGCAACAGTACCCTGTTGTTTATGAATTTTTCTTTTTTGGGATACTCGTCGGAGATGCCGGACAAATATTTTTTGGAGGTAATTTTTAAATGACCGCTGGCCTTATGCTGTATTTCGGATAACAAACTCAGCACCAATAAATAGAGAACGTACATCCCTTCAATACTCGTCCTCAGAAATTTTTGTTGTTTTTCCAAGGAATCATCTTGGGATTGGGTCAAAGCGTAAATGCACTGCATCACCTTTACCCTAATATGCCTTCTCGTCAACATTTGCGCAGAACTTTTGAAAGAAATGGGTTAATCATCGCCCCGCAAAAATAGCAATCTATTTTTATTCTGTGCCAAGGTTCCAAGCTTTATCTTAGGTATTTTATAACATTTGTTTATCTCCCAAAGACCTATCTTTGGCGAAATCGAAAATAAGCATTACACCTAGCCCAACGGTTGCATGAAGGAATTAAAACACGTTAACAAATACTTCAAAAAATATTGGTTCAAACTATTGGTGGGCATTTTAATTACCATCATTGCCCGAGTATTTCAATTAGTGATGCCTTCTTACGTGAACAATTCCATACAAGTCGTGGAGGATTTCATGGCCCAAAAGATAACTGAACCTGTGGCAAAAGAAATGCTTTTGGAGTTCATCTTGATCATTGTAGGTGCGGCCTTGCTATCCGGGTTCTTTACTTTTTTAATGCGCCAAACGATTATTAATGTTTCACGATATATTGAATATGACCTGAAAAACGAGGTTTTTGACCACTATCAACTGTTAAGCCTTAGTTTTTATAAAAAAAATAGAACCGGGGATTTGATGAACCGCATAAGCGAGGATGTGGGTCAAGTACGTATGTATGCCGGGCCGGCAGTGATGTATGGTATGAATACGGTTACCCTTTTTGCTTGTATTATCCCCATTATGTTCATAAAGGCACCCACCTTGGCAGCATATACTTTGATACCTCTTCCCATTTTGTCCGTTCTTATTTATAAAATCAGTAAAGTCATCCACAATCGTAGTACGGTTGTCCAAGAATACCTGTCTACCCTATCTACTTTTACGCAAGAAGTTTTTTCCGGAGTGTCTGTAATAAAGGCATATGCCCTGGAGCCTCAGGTGAGCGGTGATCTAGGGGGCTTGGCCGTAGAAGGGAAGAACAAAAGTATGGACCTGGCCAAGGTAAACGCATGGTTCTTTCCTTTAATGATCTTGCTTATAGGCATAAGCAATATTTTTGTTATCTACATTGGCGGAAAACAATATATAGACGGAGAGATAAATTCCGTGGGTGTTATCGCAGAATTTATTTTATACGTAAATATGCTCACATGGCCCGTGGCCATTGTGGGATGGCTAACCTCCATCGTACAACGCGCGGAGGCTTCGCAAAAGAGAATAAATGAATTTCTAAAAGAGCGTCCTAAAATATGTAATCAGGTAGCCGAATCAATCCCTATTAAAGGAAAAATCGAGTTCAAAAACGTATCCTTTACCTATGAGGATACCAATATTACCGCACTAAAGGATATTTCATTTTCCATTAGTCCAGGGGAAACGGTCGCCATTTTGGGCAAAACAGGGGCCGGAAAATCTACCATTCTCGATTTAATTACCCGTCTTTACGATGTGTCTTCCGGTGAAATATTAATAGACGACATTCCGGTAAAAAATATAAACCTAAAAACCCTTAGAGAAGCTATTGGGGCGGTACCTCAGGATGCCTTGCTATTTTCCGACACCATTGAAAGCAATATAAAGTTCGGTAAATATGATGCCATGGAGAAAGAAGTTGTAACTGTGGCAAAAAATGCCGCGGTTCACGAAAATATTATGGGCTTTACCAAGAAGTATGATACCGTACTTGGGGAAAGGGGGATTACCTTAAGTGGAGGCCAAAAACAAAGAGTCTCCATAGCTAGGGCCCTATTGAAAGACCCTAAGGTCTATTTGTTCGATGATTGTCTTTCTGCCGTGGATACCGAGACAGAAGAGGAAATCTTAAATAATTTAAAGAAAGTTTCCAATGATAAAACGACCATAATAGTAAGCCATAGGGTTTCATCGGCAAAGAATGCGGACAAGGTTTTCGTCCTGGAGGATGGCCAGCTTTTACAAGAGGGTACGCATGAGGAATTGAACAATGTAGAGGGGTATTACAGAGAGCTTTATATCAACCAACTCTCTGAGAAATAAACAATCAAATTGTTGCCTTATTCCCATTTTTTTCACATTTTTGAAGGATTAATACCATTTATTTAACAACTATAAACTACACAAAATGAGCGAGAGAGAACTAATGGATCAGGAAGAAATCCATTCCAAGGTTTTAAGGGCTGGAAGAAGAACCTATTTTTTTGATGTAAGAAGCACTAAGGCCGGGGACTATTATTTGACCATTACGGAAAGCAAAAAGTTTACACATGATGACGGTTCTTTCCACTATAAAAAACACAAGATATACCTTTATAAAGAGGATTTTCAAGCGTTCAGGGAAAATGTTGAAGAAATGATGGATTTTATTTTTGATGAAAAAGGTTCCGAAGTAATTTCCGAGCGTCATCAGAAAGATTTTAAAAAAGAGGAACCCAGTGAGAATGGAGAAATAAAGTCCGCTGAAAGCTTTACAGATGTAGATTTTGATGATATTTAAATTAGGAGTTTCTTAAATAGTATGATAACGGCTCTTCGGACAAAGGGTCGTTTTTTGTTTTTGCCATTTATAAATTTTAGGTCTTATATGAGAACAGCTATCCCCTTGTTTTTGCTCTTTTTTGCTTATCTAATAGGTTTATCCCAAGAATCCTTGGACTTGAATTACTACCTTCCCCAAGGCATCAACTACAAAGAGGATATTCCCACTCCGAAAGAAATTATTGGTCATGAGGTAGGTGAATGGCATGTGACCCATGATAAGCTTATGTTTTATATGCGGACTTTGGCCGAAGCAAGCGAACGCATTACCATTGAGAGTAGAGGCGAGACTTTTGAGGGACGGCCAATTTTATTACTTACGGTAACCTCAGCAAAGAACCATAGAAACCTTGAAAAAATTAGACAGGAGCATCTTGCCTTAACCGAAGAAAGAGGAAGTTCCTTAAATACCGAAAAAATGCCCTTGGTGGTGTACCAAGGATTTTCCATACACGGCAATGAGCCCAGCGGATCTAATGCAGCATTGGCCTATGTCTACTATTTGGCAACCGCGGAAGGGCCGGACATCGAAGAGACCTTGGATAACTTGGTCATTTTATTGGATCCCTCTTTCAATCCGGATGGCCTACAACGTTTTGCCTATTGGGCCAATACCAACAGGAGCCAGAACCTAAATGCCGATAATAACGAAAGGGAATACCATGAAGTATGGCCCGGTGGGCGTACCAACCACTACTGGTTTGATATGAACCGCGATTGGCTACCTGTTCAATTGCCGGAAAGCCGTGCACGCATCCACACGTTTCATAAATGGCTACCAAACATCTTAACAGATCACCATGAGATGGGCACGAATTCCACTTTCTTTTTTCAACCGGGGGAACCTTCACGGGTCCATCCCCTAACATCCAAGTTGAACCAAGAACTAACGGCAGAGATTGGAACATACCACGCCAAGGCTTTGGATAAGATTGGGTCGTTGTACTATTCGGAAGAGAACTATGACGATTATTATTATGGAAAAGGCTCTACCTTTCCGGATGTTAACGGAAGCATTGGAATTCTTTTTGAGCAGGGCAGTTCCCGTGGGCATATCCAGGAGACAGAAAATGGCCTCCTCACCTTTCCATTTACAATCCGAAATCAGTTTACCACTGCACTATCCACCATAGAGGCGGCTAAAAATATGCGAACCAAAATCCTGGAGTATCAACGTGATTTTTATAACGGTTCAAGGAACGAGGCCTCCCGTAACAAGACCCAGGCCATTATTTTTGGAGACAGCAAGGATGCTTCCAAAGCATGGCATTTGGCTGAAGTTCTACATCGACACGGCGTAAAATTTCATGAATTGGCCAATGACATGACATTAGACGGAAAACGTTACAGTAAGGGATATGGTTATGTAGTACCCATGCGCCAAAAAAATCACCGCCTAATAAAAGCTATGTTCGAAAAACGGACCACATTTAAGGACAGCTTGTTCTATGACGTATCCGCTTGGACCTTCCCACTGGCCTTTAATATGGACTATGCTGAAGTAAACACATTGGAAAATATAGGTCCTGAAATAACCGAACTTACTGATTTATCGGGAAGTGTTGATACCAATAGCAATTATGCCTATCTTTTTGAATGGCACGAGTATTACACCCCCAAAGCCCTTAACATGATATTGGAAAAAGGGCTACGCGCCAAAGTTGCCAAATACCCTTTCTCCTTGGAGGGCAAGCAATACGACTATGGAACCATTATGATCCCCGTTCAGAATCAGGAATTGCAACCCAAGGAACTTCATGATTTTTTAAGTACAGTTGCCCAAAAAAGCAAAGTACATATAAAGGCAGTCAGTACTGGACTTACCAAAGGAATAGACTTGGGCAGTAACGATTTTGATCCCTTAAAAAAACAAAAAGTGGCCATCTTGGTCGGCCAAGGCATACGTTCGTATGATGCAGGTGAGATCTGGCATTTGTTCGATACCCGATATGACATGAAAATCACTAAGATCGATGTTTCCTATTTGGATAAGGTAGATCTCACAAAGTATACGGACCTAATAATACCAAGTTCCAGCAGTGCCAGTATGGCTTTGGCCGCAAAAGGTTCCCAAAATCTAAAGGACTGGGTAATGCAAGGTGGAACTTTAATAGGTTACAGAAGCGCAACCGAGTGGTTTGAAAAAAATGAGCTGATGAAGCTCAAATTCCGAAAGGATACTTTGGTCGCCAAAAATATTTCGTTTGGGGCAAAAAATGATTTCAAGGGTGCGCAAGTGACTGGTGGTGCCATTTTTCAGACCAAATTGGATCGATCTCATCCTATTAACTATGGGTACAAAAATAATCGATTAGCGCTTTTTCGAAATACGAATATTTTTATTGAACCGGATAAGGATAGCTATAACAATCCAATCCAGTATACTCATACCCCACTATTAAGCGGATACATCTCCGAGGAGAATTTGGCCATGTTAAAGGGAAGTGTGCCTTTTCAGGTTCAGAAGTTGGGCAAGGGCAGAGTTGTAGTGTTTACGGATAACACAAACTTTAGGGCATTCTGGTATGGTACCAACAAATTACTGATGAACGCCATTTTCTTCGGTGGGATAATGTAACGTAAAGCTCAAAAACCAGGACAATAACATCCTTAACGCACACGTAACTTCACATACCCCAAATTGAAAAGAAAAATGCCCAGGACTATGATAAAGGCAGTTAAGGGGGCATATAGAATCATAAGCACTATAAACAAGAATGCATAATAGAGCGGGTATGCCATTAAGGCGAAACCGAATCTGATTGTGGCGGTAAACTCTGGTTCCCAAACCCTAGGTTTTACCATAGTTTTCCAAAGCAGTATAATCGGGAAATTAAAAATGTAAAAAGCAATTTGGAGAAACCCTTTTTCCCGTTTCCTCTTTACATGGGTCTGGGTCTCCAAGGGTTTTAGGGTTTTCAATTTTGAATTGACTTTTGTAGGGTCCAAATAATCTGTCCTGTTCTTATCCAAATGCCTTATAATGGCATCATACAAGTCTTCGTCCTCTATATGAGTGGTTAGCGTTTTTAGTGCCTCCGAAACCCTTTGTTTGATGATATGGGTGGATGAAATTAGATTGGAGGCATCATAAAACTGTTGTACGGAAATATCCTGGCCGAAATAAATAGCCACTGAATCTGGGAAACCTTCCGCATTTTGATAATTCAATCCAATGGGAACCAAACGTATGTCCAAATTTGGATTTTGCTGTAATGCAGCGAATACAATACGTGTAAAACCTTTGCTTAAAGGTCTAACTCTACGTTTTAGATTATGATTGGCCTCCGGGAACATCAATATGGCCTTTTCATCGCCTAACAAATGTGCACAATGATCAAATACCTCCGTATTGTTCTTTAAGGATTCTCGACCATCACGAATCCGGTAAATTGGTATCATCTGCAGAAAACCAAAAAACTTTTTCAGCAAAGGCTTTTTGAATACATCGGCACGAGTAAGAAAATAAGGCTTGCGATTACAATCTACGGCAACGAGCAGGACATCCAATAGTGCACTTTGATGATTGGCCAGAAAAAGCACTGGCTTGTCTTTTGGAACATTTTCAAGACCATGGACCTTTATTTTGGAAAAGTATTGATGCAATCCATTTTGTATCCAAAATTTTATGAGGTAATACCCAATTTTTTTCAAATCAATCTTTCTTTTTTCTTATTCTCCAAGGGAGGTTACGGAAATTCCAAGCTAGGATATCAAGTACCTTGGTTTGTTTTGTATATAGTTTTAAATAAAGCCATATAGGTCGCCCTTTGAAGTCTATTTTTTAATTTACATTAGTTCGCCCAAACAAAAGATCCATAAAATTCTTTTTAACTTTGATGTACCGAGTTGTTTTATCTAGTCTGAATCCTTTCATAGGACCATAAATACAAAAAAAAGTACAAAATGGCCAGAACTCCTAGCAATATGTTACCCTTGGGTACTACAGCCCCAGAATTCAGTTTAACGGATACCGTAACCGGAAAAGACGCTAGCCTTCAGGATTTAAAAGGTGATAAGGGAACCGTAATCATGTTCATCTGCAATCATTGTCCCTTTGTAAAACATGTAAATCCTGAAATTTCAAAATTAGGTCGGGAATACCAAAAAAATGGGATTAGTTTTATCGCCATCTCCAGTAACGATGTTCAGAATTATCCCCAGGATGCCCCAGATTTAATGAAAGAGACCGCCCAACAAGAAGGATACTCCTTCCCCTATCTTTATGACGAGACACAGGAAATAGCAAAGGCCTATGATGCTGCCTGTACACCGGACTTTTACCTTTTTGATGGTACCCTAAAACTGGTGTATCGTGGACAATTGGACGACTCCCGTCCTGGTAATGGAATACCGGTAACCGGAAAGGATCTTAGAAATGCCATGAGTGCCCTATTGGAAGGGAGAAAAATCGATGCGTTTCAAAGACCAAGTATTGGCTGCAACATCAAATGGGCAGACGCTTAACTTAAATTTTCTGAAATGAAAATAGATCCTCAAGAAGCATTGGCCAGATTGGCAAAATCCGAATCACTTTTTTTGAACCTTTTTGAGCATGGCACTTTGACCGTAGAAGTGTATAAGCCTCAAAAAGTCGATTTACAAAAACCGCATCCCCGGGATGAAGTATATATTATAATTTCTGGGAACGGTGAATTTTTGAATGATGGGGTGCGCATGAATTTTTCCCCCGGGGATTTCCTTTTTGTTCCTGCGGGAATAGAGCATCGTTTTGAAAACTTTAGCGAAGATTTTGCTACTTGGGTACTTTTCTATGGCCCTGAAGGAGGGGAAAAGGAAACCTAAGTTTATGGACATTGCCATAACTGCATTGACCCGAGAGTTGTTTGATGTCTACTGCGCCATTGGAATCAAATCCTATAGGCAGTTCTATTTACATCTCTGGGAGGACGAAGATCCTGCGCCCTATATAAACACTAGTTTTACCCAATCCATTCTTGGCCAAGAACTGGCACATCCCAACCATGAACATTTCATCATTTACCAAGGGGCATCGCCTGTGGGTATTTTTAAAGTACTACTACATTCCAAAATTGCACCCTACTCCTCCAAAGAAGCGTTCTTATTGGAAAAGCTTTACCTCCTAAGGGAGTACTCCGGTAAGGGTATCGGGACAGAGGTGCTGAATTTTGCCGAAAACAAGGCCAAGGAACTAAAGAAAGAAATTCTTTGGCTGGATACTATGAAAAAAGGTCCTGCCTTAAATTTTTATCTAAAAAATGGATTTAAAATTCTTAGGGAAGGAGTACTGGATCTTCCAAATGTTTTGGAAAACGAGCGACAGATGCTTATACTGTATAAAACTGTCTAGTCCTGTTTTATCACTCCTTAAATCCTAGGAAAGACTCACCAGTTATTTTTGATCAGTAAATTTTTGATGTGTGCGTAATGATGGTTTCCATGCCACACATATCTTCCTATATTCTCTTTTAAGGATGTTTCGGTATTGCTTTCAGGGTGGATGAACGTTCTCTCCAAATCCCCAGGGGAAAGCCTTTTTAACAAATAAACCAACTTGGTATGTATAGCACTTAAATGGTTCAAAGACATTTCAATGGGCCCTGTCCTGGTATCCAACAAATCGGCCCAAGCCTTTTCATCATACGCCTTGATTATAGGTCGATCTTCTGTCAATGCCCATTTAAATCGCATATAACTGTTGTGATGACTGTCCGAAACATGGTGGATCACCTGTCTCACGGTCCATCCGTCCGGTCGGTACGGGGTATCCAACTGTTCATCGGAAAGATTCTTGACCAGAAGCTTTAATTTTTGGGGAAAGACCTCCAATTCCAAAATCCAATCTTCGATAATTGCATCTTCAAAATTTTCTGGAAACACAAAATATCCTATCGGGTAGTGAAGTTTTTCCAAATCGATTTTCTCCATGAAAACAAAGATAGAGAAGATCATATGTTATTCGAAATAAAACCATGGCCTATACAATGAAAATGGTATTAAACTTTAATAGATTTTTAACCAAAAAAACAAGGGATTGCTATTTAATCCAATAATTTTGTAACACAATAAAATTAACAACCTAAAAATACAGGATATGGCTACTATACGATTGGGCGATACAGCCCCTAATTTTACTGCTGAAACTTCTCAAGGAACCCTAAATTTTTATGATTATTTGGGTGATAGCTGGGGAATTCTTTTTTCCCACCCCGCTGATTTTACACCGGTATGTACCACGGAATTGGGAACAGCTGCAAAATTCAAGGATGAGTTTGACAAACGCAATGTGAAAATGATCGCGTTGAGCGTAGACGGGGCAGAGTCTCATGCGGAATGGATCAAGGATATCAATGAAGTAGAAAAGACCACGGTTAATTTTCCCATTATTGCTGATGAGGACAGGAAAGTAGCTACGTTGTATGATATGATCCACCCAAATGCGGATGATAAACTTACCGTACGTTCCGTCTTTATTATAGCTCCGGACAAGGCCGTGAAGTTAATACTCACCTACCCCGCTTCTACGGGGCGTAATTTTTATGAGCTACTTCGTGTTGTGGATTCGCTGCAATTAACAGCTTACCATAAGGTTGCCACTCCTGCCAATTGGGAACACGGACAAGATGTTGTGGTAAGTCCGGCCATCCCAACTGAACAAGCTAGAGAAATGTTTACCAAAGGTGTGGAAGAAGTGAAACCTTATCTTAGAATGACACCAGATCCAACCGCGTAACAAGAAATTCTCAGATTTATCTGTTTGGCCTGTCCAATTTGGATTTTAGGACTTCGGGCCATCTTTTAAAAAACGTAGTTGTAAAAAACAGGCCCCTTGCTTTCACAAGGGGCCTGCCTATATCTAATCCAAATGGAAAACACTTTACTGGATTCCATATTAATTTGGCATGGAGCTTACAAAACCTTCTTTAAATTCCATTCTATCGGATTCTATAAGCATTTACCAATACCCTTCCCTTGCCTATTAAAACGGTGATTGTTTATAGAAACATACCTCCAGAAACCTCAACACGTTGACCGGTAATCCATCGAGCCTCATCCGAGGTTAAAAAGGAAACTACACCTCCAATGTCCTCGGACTCTCCTACCCTACCTAAGGCGGTCATTTGTGAAATAAATCCGGATACTTGTGGGTTTTTAAAAGCTTCTCGGTTAACGTCGGTGTTTATTGCCCCCGGAGCCACTACATTAACCGTTATTTTTTTGGGACCCAACTCTTTCGCCAAATATCTGGTAAATGTTTCAACCGCGCTCTTAGCCGCGGCATAGGCCGCATGTCCAGGAAGGCTAAATCTTGCCAACCCTGTTGAGATATTGATAATCCTTCCTCCTTCATTTAAGAGTTTTAAGGCTTTTTGGGTAAGGAAGAATACTCCTTTGTATTGAATATTGGTAACCAGGTCAAAGGTTTTCTCATCCATAGAAGCTATTGGAGCCTGCGGAATAATGCCTGCATTATTCACCAAAATATCCAGGTTTGTAGCATTCCATTTGGATTTTAGTTCCATGCTTAATCGGTTAAAAAAATCATCAAAAGTAGATACTTTCCCGGTATCCAATTGCAATGCGAAAGCCTTACCTCCCTTACCTCCCCCTTTTTCAATTTGAGCTACTGTATTATTGGCAGCCTCCTTATCCGAGTGGTAGGTAATCACTACATTGGCCCCATTTTCCGAGAGCCGTATGGCCATTTCCTTTCCCAAACCTCGGCTGCTTCCGGTTACCAAGGCTATTTTTCCTTCTAAATTTTTCATCTTTTTTGTTTTTAGGGATTTATATTATTTCTTAAACAAAGATGAAACTTACACTTACGGGGATAAAGGTGTATTTTTTAGAAAAGGAGGTATATTTCTTTGATGATAGTTCTAAGGGTCTTTTCTGTACTTAACCGGTGATTTGCCGACATACTTTTTGAAGAATTTGGAAAAATGGGTCGCCTCCTGAAATCCTAAACTATAAGCTATTTCCTTAATCGGATTTGTGGACTGGGTTAACATGGCCTTGGCTTCGGATAACATTTTTTCGTGTATCCAATTATTGGCGGTCCGACCGGTCTTGGTTTTAACTACGGTACTAAAGTAACTAGGGTTTAATTGCTGCTGAGCGGAAAAGTATTGAACCTGCGGGATTTCCTTTTGTCCTTTGGAATCGTTCAGGAGTTTTCGGAAATATTTTTCCAAATCTTTTTTAAATCTATTTACAATTTCCGAATCCCTATCATATTCCATCTTAAAGCCTCTATCCTTCAAAAGATATTCCTTGACCTTAAGCAAAAAGACCAAGAAAAATGAACTGACAATTTTGTGTTTCAAGACAGTATTTTTCTGTTCTTCGATAATGATTTGTTCCGCTAAAGCATATAGTTCTCCAAAGCGATGTTCATCCAAGTAACAGGGTGGTACGATCTCTGTCAATAAAAACGAAAATTCATCAAAGACATCCCTATGGATGAATTCTTTTAGGAAGTTCTCGGAAACCGTGATAATAAAACCATGGCTTACCTCCCTGATATGAAAAGATTTTAAGTGTCCCGGATTGGTAAAATATAAGGTCCTTCCTTTTGTTGAAAACTTTCTATTGTCTATGCTGTAATCCGTACTTCCTTTTTGTACCAATACAAAGGAATAATAATTGGCCCTAAACGTAGGGGATTTTGTAGGTCTCGGATGTATGTCTTCTAACCGGTTTATGGTAAAATCAGAATCCTGATGTACTTGATTCCCCAAATCCTCGGATTTCAATAAGTCCGAAATCTTGTTATATGACCGTACTTCTCCCATTAGTTAAATATAATAAGAATACTAAACCCCATTCCGGAGCCTTAATTTAAGGCTAGCAAATCCATCTCCGTTAAATCTCCAATTAATTCCATAAGATGTCTTTACAAAAAGATAACATTCAAAAAATCATTGAATTAAAAATTTTAACATTACCTTCGCGTTTTAATTTAATTTTTAATTTTTTTTATTATGGGTAAAGGAACAGTAAAATTCTTCAATGATTCCAAAGGATATGGTTTCATTACAGAAGATGGTTCAAACGAAGATCATTTTGTACACATTTCTGGCTTAATCGATGAGGTTCGAGAAGGCGATGTTGTGGAATTTGAGCTACAACAAGGTAAAAAAGGATTGAACGCCGTTAATGTGAAAGTTGTTGACTAGGTAACGAATAGACTTTTTTATAGGATAGCCCTGGCAGTTTTGCCAGGGTTTTTTTGTGGAGCCTTCCAGGTAATTCTGAGAAGAACACTTCAATTCTATTGATTTTGTTTAACCCTAACGCAACCTTTTGTGTTTATTCCCATCTAAATTTAAACAAAACAATACCCCACTTCTAACAAGAACACACTATGTTGACCTTTTTTGGGATTCTTTTTTTGTTGCTCGTAATCAACATCATCCTGCTTCTTTTAAGTACTAAAAGTGCCAAAACCCTGGATAAATAGAAATATTTATAGAACAGGTAGGGTGTGTGCCTCTTTAGTTGTTTACAATGTATAGGTGATAATATCAATTGACCTATAAAGCAATAAGCCCCAAAGATGTTGATTTTCTTTATACTATTGTTAATCTTGGTCCTCGTAAATGTATTACTTCTACTGGTTAGCATTAATCGCGCCAAATAGTTGGGCTTAAAAAATACATAAATAGTATTTACACAGAAAATACTATGTTTAGTCCCTAACCTACTTTTACCAATTCAACATCGAATAGAAGGGTGGCATTTGGCGGAATAACTCCCCCGGCTCCTGCGCTTCCGTAGGCCAAATCGGGAGGAATAACAAATCGGGCCTTATCACCAACCTTTAAAAGTAAGATGCCTTCATCCCATCCAGGGATTACCTGACCTGTTCCTAGCTGGAAATCTATAGGCTGATTGCGCTGATAGGATGAGTCAAACACTTGCCCGTTAAGTAACGCTCCTTCATAGTGCACGGAGACTTGTTGACCTTTTTCGGCTTTAGATCCATTTCCATTTTCAATAATCTTATAGCGAAGTCCACTAGGGGTCTCATCGAATCCCACTGCAACCTTGTTCAGTTCTGCGGCTTGAAGTTTTCTCTCCTCTTCCAATCTCTTTGCTTTGGAGCTTTCAAAACTATCAAATGCGTCCAACGCATTCCATTGTTCTGCCTCATCACCCACTCGTAAAATTTCCAAGTTCTCGATAATATCTCCTTGAGCAATTTCATCAACAGTTTCTTGCCCTGATTCAACATGACCGAATACGGTATGCTTGTTATCCAACCATGGCGTAGGTACATGTGTAATGAAAAACTGGCTTCCATTGGTGCCTGGCCCCGCATTTGCCATGGATAGAACACCTGGTTCGGAATGCTTAAGGTCAGGATGAAATTCGTCATCAAACTTATAGCCCGGATCCCCAGTACCGGTACCTTGAGGACAACCACCTTGAATCATAAAGTCCGGTATCACCCTATGGAACTTTAAGCCATCATAATAAGGTTCACCTTCCGCCTTTGCCGAATTGTCCTTTTTACCTTCGGCCAGTGCCACAAAGTTACCAACGGTTCCAGGAGTTTTATCGTGGGTAAGTTTTACTACTATCTCTCCTTTTGAGGTATTGAATTTGGCATAGATTCCGTCTTGCATTTTTCGCTTTTTTTAATGAGCGGCAAAGGTAGGAAATTTTGTTGGGTATGGAGTTTCAATTTGAGGTCCCGGAAGCAAAAAATAAGCCTTTACAATTTAGCTCTAATTCACAATTCCATAGGTATCAAAAAGATAAACCAAACTGGTCATGGCAGCTGCGCCCAATTCCAATTCACGTTTGTTAACGTGTTCGAACGTATCGTTTTCCGCATGATGATGGTCAAAATAGCGTTGGGAATCAGGACGAAGCCCCGCCAATACCATTTCCCCATTATCCAATGGACGAATGTCGGCCCCGGAATACCCTTCTTTAAAAAAATGGACCAAATAAGGTTCAAACAATGAGGCCCAGGACTGTGCCCGTTCTAAATTGGCCTTCGAGGATTCAAAGGAAAAACCCCTAGGTGAAAAACCGCCAGCATCACTTTCCAAAGCAAAAATGTGGTTCTCTTTCTTTTCGTAGGCGATTTTCTTGTACCTGTTTCCACCACGAAGTCCATTTTCCTCGTTCATGAACAAAACAGCACGGATGGTTCGTTTTGGCTTGTATCCTGTTGTTTTTAAAAGGTGAAGCACTTCCATACTCTGTACACAGCCGGCCCCATCATCATGTGAACCGTCTCCCAAATCCCATGAATCTAAGTGTCCACCTACTAAAATTATCTCATCAGGATGGGTAGTTCCGGTAATTTCACCAATAACGTTAAAGGATTCCACGTCTTCCTCTTGTCTGCAATTTTGCTTAAAATAGAATTTGATTTTCGGATTAAGTTTTAAGGTAGTACTCAATAATTCAGCTCCTTTGGTACTTATGGCCGCGGCGGGGATCCTATTCTCCAAAGGAGTATCACCATAGCTCATGGCACCGGCATGGGGGTAATCGTCCAAGCGAAGTGTCATTGAACGAACTACAACACCTACGGCACCATACTTGGCCGCTTCCTCTGCCCCATTATAACGTTGGTCCACGCAACCGGTATAAGATTCAAAAGTATCTATTTCCGTAGGATCCATGGGTCGATTGAAAAATACAATCCTACCCCTTATCTTTTCTTCCCCCAAGGCTTTTAAATCTTCCAAACCTTTAACCTCTACAACATTGGCTTTTAGACCGACCAGAGGTGTAGCTACAGATCCCCCTAAAGCACATATCGGTACATTGGTAGTTATTCCAGGATTGGTCTCAATATAGGCAAATTCAGGGGTTCCCCTCACCCACTTGGGAACCATAAAGGGCTGTAACCAAACACGATCTAAGCCTAGCATATCCAACTGGGCCTTGGTGTAGTCTACAGCCTGTTGCGCCTGTACGGAACCAGAAAGCCTTCCTCCTATTTGATTGGAAAGATGGTTGAGCCAGTTGTAAGCCGATCCCTGGGTCAAGGCCGCATCATAAATACGTTTTATTTGTTGTTCATCTTTGGTCTGTGCTATGGTAATCAGACTTGCAAAAAAAAATAGTACACTAATTTTTTTCATTTCCCTTCATTTTCCAATTGCCGGATGTAAGCCTCTAAATTAGTCTGTATTTCCGGATCTAGCTCAGGTTCCTGGATATCTTTGTATTTTTTTAACTCTTGAAGTAGGATGGAGGCTGTAATTACCCTTGCAGCATCCTTATTATCTGATGGGATAATGTACCATGGTGCATGCGGTTTGGAAGTTTTATTGATTGCCTCCTCATAACATTTCTGGTATTGGTCCCAAAGCTTGCGTTCTTCCAGATCGCCTGGGGAGAATTTCCAGTTTTTTCTTTTCAACCTTAATCGTCTTAACTGTCTTTGGCGTTGCTCCTCTTTTGAAAGATGCAGGAAAAATTTGAAAATTATCATTCCGTTTTCGGCAATATGGCGTTCAAAATTATTGATTCTCTCAAAACGTCTTTCCCAAAACTTCTGATCTACATCTTCAACACTAAGAATATCCGGCATATTTTCACTCAAAAGGTATTCTGGATGAACTCGGGTCACCAATACATTTTCATAGTGTGTTCGGTTAAATACGCCAAATTTTCCTTTGGGCGGAAGGGCAATGTAGTGTCGCCAAATATAGTCGTGCTTGCGTTCTAAATCCGTGGGTACTTTAAAACTATGTACCACAACACCACGTGCATTAAAATCCTTGAATACTTCGCGGATCAAACTGTCCTTCCCTGCTGCATCCATTCCTTGGAGGCACACCAGAACACCGTATTTACCATGGGCGTACAAAGTATCTTGAAACTCCCCAAGTTCCTCTCGGGTTTGCTCCAGAGCTTTTTTCAAGTCCTTTTTTGACGCATCCAAGTCCACGTAGGTCGGGGAATCTTCCAATTTTATGGGAGTTCCCACCTTATAATGGGTTAAATCTACTTTCTTCATAAGTGGAATATAAAATATTTTCTCGTTGAAATACAGTGAATGTTAAAAAATTTGACCGTTTGTCATCCAATAAAACCGCTTCATCCAAAATTTGGGTTCTGTTATCCCGTCTATCGAAAAAATAGGCCCCTCTACGCTGTAATGCTTAACTTTACACTGTAAAATGTCCCAAATTTTACCCTTAAATGATCAAAACATGGAAAAGTGTACAATAGTGCTATGCGCTCTTTTTTCCTGCCTATTATCTTCCTATAAGCCCAGCCCGGCTTGCGAATATGCGGGTTCTAATATTGGCTTTGTTAAGTCTCAGACCGAAAAGGCCATTGCAATGGAAAATATCAATCTAGCCCGGTATTATACCTATAAGGCCTTGAACGCTATTGTTAAATCCAGACAACAACTTTCGGAATGTGGTTGCGAGCATGCGGTACTAAATATAGAGGAAGGGTTCGATAATTTGAAAAGAGCCACGCGTACCACTACCTTGAGCGCCACCAAGATATTATTGAATAGGGCTCTAGAGAATACCCTTGAAGGCTTGGAAGCAGTTTTAACATACGAAGCACATGAAAGCCCTTATCCAAGTGATGTTTTAGTAATGAACACCAAGATGGCAAAGAAAAAAAGGATAATTCTTAAAGATACCGATATCAATGCCCTAAGGAAGAAGATCGATATGTCCTTGGTAAACTACCAAAAGTCGTTGGATAACGTAATTAATTCCGTAGATTGTAAGGAGGCCAAAGCCTTTGCCAAAAAAATTCACGACCATTGCGAACAACAACTCCTAAAACCCAATTTAACCGAGGGAAAGAAATATTACAATCTTAAGACCAAGCAGATTTCAGCCGCAGCTTTGAAGCGATTGGGAGGCTGTGAGGACCAATTACTAAGCAGCAAATAGGCAATTTTCAGGTCTTACCCAAGAGAGCTAAATCCTTTTTTTGAAATCGATTACAATATGCATGGATTATTTGCTGGCAAAAAGGGTAACATCTGCCTCGCTAACTTCTTTCCCGCCAAGAATTATCAGCCGCTCTACCACATTTCGAAGCTCACGGATATTTCCGGTCCAATCATAGGTCTTCAACAGTTTAATGGCCTTGTCCGAGAAAGCCTTTGGAACTATACCTTGTTCCGATGCAATTTTTTTAGCAAAATGTGCTATCAGCAATGGAATATCCTCCCTGCGTTCGTTCAAGGAAGGAACCTTTACCAAGATAACGGCCAATCTATGGTATAGATCCTCCCTGAATCTTCCTTCTTCGATTTCCTTTTTTAGGTTTTTATTGGTGGCCGCAATCACGCGCACATCAACTTTGATATCCCTGTCGGTCCCAACCCTCGAAATCTTGTTTTCCTGTAGGGCCCGGAGTACTTTTGCCTGAGCGGAAAGGCTCATATCCCCTATTTCGTCCAAAAAGATAGTGCCCTTGTTGGCCGCCTCGAACTTTCCCGCCCTGTCCTTTACAGCAGAGGTAAATGCCCCTTTAACATGACCAAAGAGTTCACTTTCTATAAGCTCGGAAGGAATAGCGGCACAGTTGACCTCTATAAAAGGGGCATTGCTTCTTTGGCTTTTTTCATGGATCCAATGTGCTACCAATTCTTTTCCCGTTCCATTGGAACCAGTTATCAAAACCCTTGCATCCGTAGGGGCCACCTTTTCTATCATGTCCTTAATAATAGTGATTTCCTTGCTTTCGCCCACCATTTCATAGTTCTTGCTCACTTTTTTCTTAAGGATCTTGTTTTCCACAACCAACTCCTTACGATCCAAGGCGTTACGTACCGTGGTTAAGAGCCGGTTCAGATCCGGGGGCTTGGATATATAATCAAACGCCCCCAAACGCATGGTATTGACAGCCGTGTCCAAATCGCCATGTCCGGATATCATGATAAAGGGAATTTCAGGTTTAATTTTGCGCGCTGCCTCCAGAACCTCAACCCCATCCATCTTGGGCATTTTTATATCGCAAAGCACCAGATCATAATCGTTATTCTTGATAGTTTCCAAGCCTTTTAGGCCATCCTCGGCCTCCTCCACTTGATAGGTATCATTCTCTTCCGAAAGAATCTTTACCAAAACCCTCCTTATGGCCGATTCATCCTCTATTACCAATATTTTTGACATGCGTTAATTTTAAAAAATTGATATCTTAAATCCTGTCCTAAGATAAATATTTCCCTCATCATTCAAGGTATAAGCCCTGTTCCGACCACCATCCCTTAGCAATCCTTCTTGTGTTAAGGAATACCCCAAAAGACTATAAAATGAAATATACTTTGATATTTTATATTGGTAACCTATAGCACTTACCAGGGCAGAAAGTGAAACCGTTGTTCCCAATATATTTCCAGGAAGTAGGATGTCATTCTGAATATTTACAAAATACCCATCCAAAAATAGTGCCGTTTGTAAAACATGCTTCTTCCGTATGTAATATTTTAAATCCATTCTGGGAATACCCAACGAATAGGACCAATTGGGATGAAATCTCTTTTGGTAGTTGATTAGTGGCAGTGGAAAGGGAAGCCCTGTAGCACTATTGAAAGTAAGTCCCAATATTAAACGAAAAGGTTTGTCGATATCCGGTTTTTCTTTCCATACCAAGGCGGAAAAGTTGAAGAGAAAATCATTATTCTCTATACCTTCTACAAAATTAGATGCCAAACGGGGGGTAGCAATGCCTACAAATCGCCAACTTGGATTCCATTTGAGGATGTATCCCAAGTTCACATCAATAATATGAATCTCTTCCAAGGAACCGGAAGGAAAGGGCAATGGATTGTTAAATTCAAAACGATAGGTATTGTACTCGGACCCTGCGACCAAATAGTTCTCTTTACCCATTTTAATTGGAATATTGAACAAAGCCCGGTATCTCGAGGTACTGATCCCAAAATCATTCTCGGGGATATGCGTATATTCCATTCGCAACAAATCGGTAGTCTGCGAAAGACTCACAGTTTGTATTAAAAACATCCCGAAAAGACTTGCTAAACCCCTGATCAAATTAATCCCCATTCTTTCTTTTGGATTTGTCTACTTGATGATATTGAATGGGCCGATCTTGGAATATATGAACGTCTCTTTGCGGAAATGGGATAGTGATATTGTTTTCCCTAAACCCAGAATCTATTCTGTAGCGCATTTCACTTTTTATTCGAGGGTCTCCAAAACTGTCATTTGTAAAAAAATTAATGGAAAACAGCAATGCGGAATCGCCAAAATCTTCAAATAGGACAAATGGCCTTGGGTTCTTAAGTACGCCTTTTTGGTTATTGGCAACTTCTTCCAATATGCGCGTCACCTTATCGACATCGCTTCCATAGGCCACACCGACATGTACTTTTTCACGGGTCGTAGTATGGTTTTGGGTGTAGTTAAAAACAATATCACTGATAAACTTATGATTTGGAATTATAATTACCTTATCATCGCGGGTAATGGCCCTGGTAGTCCTCAACTTTATTTCGTACACCTTACCTACTTTTCCTTCCACTTCCACAATATCCCCTACATGCACGGATTTATCCAAAATGATAAAAATCCCCCCAATAACGTCCTGAAAAAGTTCCTGTAGCGCCAATCCTAAACCAACGAACAACGCTGCAGATGCCGTAATGAGTATGGTAATGTCTATACCGGCAGCACTCATGGTTATCAAGATTACGGCGACGTACACCACATACTTGATAAATTTGAAAATACTGATGAACTTCAGTTTGTCATCAACATCCATCTTTCGGGTAAACAATCGACGTAGCCATTTGAGAAGAAAACTGGTCGCTAAAAAAGCGACAATGAGGAGTAGCAATATTCCGATAGTTATATCTATGCGCTTATCGCCTTGACCTATATGAAGGCCAAGGTCCAAAAACTCCTTTATTGCACCCCAAATATCCTCCTTAATGATTTCCTCTACCTTATTCCCCTCTTCCTGAACCATGATCAATATTTTAGCCACTTGTACAATTCCTTATAGCTCGGTTTTTTACCATACATTAAAATCCCTACCCTATAAATCTTTGCCGCCAACCAGACTATTCCTATGAATGTTCCGACCAATAATACAACAGAGGCGATAAGCTGCCAAATGGGTACTCCTCCCTCTCCTATCCCACCGGGCAACCGCATGAGCATAACAATCGGTGATGTAAGTGGAAATAGGGAAAAGCCAACGGCTATGGGCCCGTGAGGATTACTGAATACTGAAAAAAAACCGACATAGATGGCAAGCATCAAAGGCAGTATAATTGGAAAGATAAATTGTTGAGTATCCGTTTCGTTATCCACGGCCGCCCCAATGGCGGCATAGATGGAACTATAAATCAAATATCCCAATATGAAGTATAGGACAAAAAATGCAATAAGCATAAACCATGGTATTTTCATGAATTCGATGGCATACAACTGTAGGTCCTCGTCCATTGGGGATATGGATTGTGCCATTCCCGGGGCTAAATGTGTACTATTGTTTAATACCGAAAGGTCTACCCCAAAAAATGCAAATACCAGGAATAGAAGCAAAGAAGCGGAAAGAATCCAAATGGCAAATTGTGTAACACCCGCCAGGGAAGTACCTATTATTTTGCCCATCATCAATTGAAAGGGTTTAACGGAAGAAATAATAACTTCAATAATCCTACTGGTTTTTTCCTCAATTACACTTCGCATGACAAAACCTCCATAAATAATTATGAACATCATTATAAGATAGCCAAATCCACCACCAATAAAAGCTTTGACTTCATTAATGCCCTTAAGGTTGAGCTGACCCGAAAATGTAGCTGTTTTAATTTCAAAACGATTATCCACATTTGCAAACTCCTTGGCGGAAACTCCCAAATTTTGAATCCTTTGCTGGAAAAGGCGGTTTTGAAAAATGCGCTCCAATCTCTCTAGAACATTGGTACTAGGAGCTTCCTTACTAAAAAAAAATGCATTTTTGGCTACCTGTTCAAGATTTGCACCCTTAGGTATGTGAAGCAATCCATAATACCCCATGTGCAATGTAGAATCTTTGGCGGACTGCAAGGCTATATCCTTAAAATTAACATATCCTGTAGTCTCCGTTGTTAGAAATTCGTTGGAAAAGAAGTCACTTTCATTTAATACACCGATTATTCTTTTTTCATTGTCATTTATTTTGGTTAGGTAGGCAATTAAAACCACCATACCTACCATTAAAATTGGGCTCAAAAAAGTCATTATCACAAAAGACTTGTTCCGTACTTTGGCCAAATATTCCCTTTTTATGATTAAAGGTAGCTTATTCATGAACCTCCTTACTTTGTACTGTTTCTATAAAAATGTCATTCGCAGAAGGTATAGTTTCTACAAAGCGCACAATATTGGCTCTACTGGAAAGGTGGGCCAACATTTCCTTGGAATCGGCAAAAGGTAATTCTACCGTTAATTCCAATTGACTTTCTCCTGGAAGATACGTTGATGAACGTACTTTGAATTTCCCCTCCAATTCCTTCAAAAGGGAGTCGCCATCTTCAACTTCCAGGCAAACATCAAATACATTATTTTTGTAATCCTTTTTTATATCCGATAATTTTCCATCCAATACTTTTTCAGAATTATGGAGCAGCGCAATATATTCACATAACTCTTCAACGGACTCCATTCTGTGGGTAGAAAAGATTATGGAGGTACCATTTTCCTTAAGTTTCAATATTTCGTCCTTGATAATGTTAGCGTTGATAGGATCAAAACCGCTAAAGGGTTCATCAAAAATCAAAAGTTTGGGTCTATGGAGAACAGTTACGATGAACTGTATTTTTTGAGCCATTCCTTTAGAAAGTTCCTGTACCTTTTTATGCCACCATCCTTCTATTTCAAATCGCTCGAACCAAAACTTTAGACGTTTTTTGGCTTCCGATTTACCAAGGCCCTTTAATTGCGCCAAATACAGGGCTTGCTCGCCGACCTTCATACTCTTGTAAAGGCCTCTTTCTTCCGGCAAATATCCTATTTGCGCAATATGGTGTGCATTTAGGGGCTCCCCGTCAAAAAATACTTCGCCTTCGTCAGGAAAGGCTATCTGGTTTATGATTCGTATTAGGGTAGTTTTCCCAGCTCCATTTGGGCCTAGCAGTCCATAAATGCTGTTCTTGGGAATTTCTAGGGATACTTTGTTCAGTGCTGTATGCTCTCCAAATCGTTTGGTAACCTCTTTAGTAACCAAAATGTTATTCATGCAAGCAATTTTGCCAAAGATATAGAATTGCTTTAAAAAGTGTTCCTGTTTTTCGGTATTTTCTATTCACTAGGAAAGTGAATCGCCTTTGCTTTCAGTATCCATAGCGACAGGTAATATATTGGTTATACCTAACATAAAGGCTAGTTTCCACGTACCTTTGGGAGCACTCCAATAAAACAAAATCGGCTTGTCGCGAATTTAACCTCTCTAAAAAACAAAACCCACCCTTAAAGAAATTAAGGATGGGAAAAAAATTGCTATGAAAAAGAAAATTAATATTGGTTTCCCAATATCAAATCAAATATACGTTTTTTATTTAAAACCCAAATACTATTTGGTCATGAGAACATATCTTTAACTTTCTCGAAAAAAGATTTATCCGATTTTTCGGGTTTTGGCTCAAAATTATCATTCCCCTGCATACGTTCAAAAAACTCCTTTTGTTCCTTGGTAAGCTCTTTTGGGGTCCAAACATTAACATGGACCAAAAGGTCGCCACTTCCATATCCGTTGATGCTTGAAATCCCTTTGCCACGCAATCGCAATATCTTGCCCGACTGAATTCCGGGTTCTAGTTTTATTCTAACTTTTCCTCCTACGGCGTCAATTTCTTTGGAAGTTCCCAAAACAGCCTCGGAAATACTAATGTACAGGTCATAATGGAGATTATCTCCCTCACGTTTTAATGTGTTGTGATCTTCGGTCTCTATAGCCACCAACAAATCGCCTGGAATCCCGTTTCCGGGGGCTTCGTTCCCTTTGCCCGTTACCTTTAACTGCATCCCTTCCTCTACTCCGGCCGGAATCTGGATCGATACCGTTTCTTCAGTTACTTTTAGCCCCTGGGAATCGGCATCACTAGGTCTCTTATCCAGGATTTGGCCACTACCACCACAGGTAGTACAAGTGGTAGCTGTTTGCATACGCCCCAATATGGTATTGGTTATCTTGGCTACCTGTCCTCTACCGTTGCAGGTTCCACATGTTTTATAGGTAACGCCCTTGGCCTGGACTTTTCTACGAACTTTTACCTTTTTTTCAACTCCATGGGCAACTTCTTCCAAGTTAAGCTTTACACGTATTCTTAAATTACTGCCTTTTACCCTACGCTGGCCTCCTCCGCCAAAACCGCCGAAACCGGAGAAATTACCGCCACCAAAGGCACTCCCAAAGATATCTCCGAATTGGCTAAAGATATCTTCCATATTCATTCCGCCACCGCCAAAGCCACCTCCACCTTCAAAGGCCGCATGTCCAAATTGGTCATATCGCGCTTTTTTATCCGGGTTACTAAGAACTTCATAAGCCTCTGCCGATTTTTTAAACATTTCTTCGGCCTGGGAATCTCCCGGGTTTTTATCAGGATGATACTCCAATGCCTTTTTGCGATACGCCTTTTTAATCTCGGCGGCGGTGGCATTTTTGTTTACTCCCAATATATCATAATAGTCTTCCTTCATACCTCGTTTTTAATTTCCGTACACCACTTTGGGATGACGGATTATCCTATCTCCCAGCTTATAACCCTTTTCTATGACATCAATAATTTTTCCCTTTAACTTCTTATTGGGTGCGGCAATCTGGGTAATGGCATCATGTACTTCCGCGTCGAACGTATCGCCCTGTTCCACAGCTACTTCTTCCAAACCTTTGGACTTAAGGGTTTCCCTTAATTTTGTACTTATCAATTCTACCCCTTTGAACATTTCGGTATCGTCCGACTTTGCCAATTCTTTCAAGGCCCTGTCAAAATCGTCGATAACCGGTAAAAGTGAAACTATGACTTCTTGTCCCGCGGTTTTGAACAAGTCCATCCTTTCTTTAGAAGTCCTCTTTTTGTAATTTTCGAACTCGGCAAATAGTCGCAGAAATTTATCTTTTTCCTTGGCCAAATCTTCCCGAAGTATCTCCTCCTCCGTTAGTGCGTTCTTCTCGGAATTAATTTCCTGATCTTGACCATTTTCTTCCGCGGATATATTTTCTTCGGAAACGATTCCATCCATTTCCTCTGCCTTGGCTTTCTTACTCATATAATTTTAGACTTATTATTCAATCTTTTTTCCAGGTGGCAAAAGTACTGCCATTTCTTTAAAAATGTCAAAATGTCATCAAACTTTATAAAAAAATCCGCCATAAGCGGATATCTTAAAGTGGAAAAATGTATTGTTCCGTGTTAGGAGAGAAACTCTTTTTGAAGAAGTTTATCCGGTGATTTTTTTTCGTCCTCCCTATCGTAAATATTTTCCAAGGTTTTACAAATGTTCTTATGGTGGAAAACAAAACCTTCTTCTTCTATCTTTTTAGAGCTTACCCGCTGACTTGCAAATAAAATGTAGGACATCTCACCAAGAATTGCGTTCATAACGAATTTTGGAATATTCGGTAAAAGCAAGGGTCTCTCCAAGACTTTGGCGATTTCCTTTATAAGTTTATTATTCGTAACCGGATTAGGGCCTACACCATTGTATGTGCCTTGTAATCTATTTTCCGCACTAAAGAGGAAAATCCGGGCCAGGTCACGAATATGTATCCAGGATTGCCATTGCTCGCCTGAACCAAATCCAGTTCCGACATAATTCTTGACAGGTTTGGCCATCTCGGGCAAGGCACCGCCTCCTGAGGCCATTACTAAACCGATTCGGATTTTGGCAACAGAAAAACCAAAAGATGTTAATGTATCTATTTCCTTTTCCCAAGCCAAAACGACTTCGCCTAAAAAACTTTGATCCACTTCTCTTTCATCCTCTAAATAATAGCTGGTCAAGGAATTGGGATAGATGCCAATAGCGGATGCCGAAACAAAGGAGGTGATACGGTCACTATCAACTTTCTTCAAAGCATGGTACAACGTTCTGACCGTATTGACTCTGCTGGACATTATTTCCTTTTTATAATCAGATGTCCATCTTTGGGAAATACTGGATCCTGCCAAATTTATTATGGCATCGACCTCGTAGAAACAGTCCATATCTATTTCTCCGGAGCTTGGGTTCCAATAAAACCCCTTGTAATTATCTCTAGAGACAATTTTATCCTTGCTTGTGGACAAGTAGTTAACGGAAATGCCTTGTGAGTGGCAAAGGTCTACAATTTCGCGACCAATCAATCCCGTTGCTCCTGAAATCAAAATTCTCATAATGCAAAACTAATTGATTTAGAAAGCAGAACACCTAGATTTAATTAAGGTTTAACAATGTTGTTTAAGGTTATGTTTTCGGTTGACAGCGTAAATTGGAAATCCGCCTTACCTTTCGGGATAAGGCGTTTTAAGGTTTCTTGGCCCGGAGCATTTCACGTTTTCCCGGAGGGCCGGGCAGACGTTCCACGATGAATCCAACCGATTGCATGGCCCTACGTACGCTGCCTTTAGCGGAATATGTAACCAAAATCCCTCCTTTTTTTAAGGCCAGAAACATTTTCTCAAAAATGGTATCGGTCCAAAGCTCCGGTTGTACCCTAGCTCCGAAAGCATCAAAATATACCAGATCAAACAAAGCTTTGGCATCTATGGTCAGAAAATCTATCTGTTGTTTATGCAATACAAAGTTGTTCGAAATCCCACAATCTTCCTCCCAAGGACATTCGTGCATTTTTTCAAAAGCGCTTTGGAATTCCTTTACTTTTAATTCTGTGATATAGTTTAACTGCCCAATTTCTGTCGGGGAAGGTGGATATGCCTCCACTCCGGTATAACTGATATTTAAATCCATTCTTTCCGCTTCCATAAAGGTAATCAAGGCGTTTAGGCCCGTACCAAAACCGATTTCCAAAATGGAAATAGGACTGTTTTTAAAAAGAGAAAGCCCACTTTTAATGAATACATGGTATGCTTCTTGGACCGCACCATGTTTGGAATGGTAATGTTCGTCCCAATCCTCCAAATAAATGGTTTTTGAGCCATCTGCCGTGGTAACGACTTTTCTTTTCATTTTACTGAATGGAAGAGTTAAAAAAAGCTTGTTTTGGATATGGTAGAATGAATGTCTTGGAAGCGGCAAACTCTTACGTAATGACTCCTTACAAATTAGTCTTTTAGCAAAACCCCCACTGCCTCAAAACCATAGGTCTTTTTGGGTTCTGTGATTTTTTCGATTTCCATTTCGGACTTACCTCCATCCCTTGCAAAGTGTTTTTGATCGGCGACACTCATTTCCTCAACAAATGCAGTTCCACTTACTACCACCTCTTTTCCAGTAATATCCTTGGGCACAAAAAAACCGTAATCCTTAAAACGGACCATGGTTACGCTATCATCATTTAGTTTAAGCTTCATCCAACAGCCCTTGGCCTGGCACACATCGGTGACGGTAGCCCTGAATTTGATTTTAGACGAGTCCATAACGGACATGGTCTGGTATTTAGCATACATATCCCTATCGGAAATTGCATCGTTGGCCACAATTGCGTTTCCAAATGTAAGGTCTCTTTTGCCACTTCCATCACTATTTTCGATGCTCTTCTGGATATTTTGCCCATAACCACCTATATATAACATCAAAATAGCGGCTAAAACGTTAAATCTTTTCATTTCTGACAAAAATTAGTTTCCTACTACAAATCTGATCAATTTTGAACGAAAAAAGAAGAGCCGATAAAGAGAAATCACTAATTTTATGGTTTAAAATTTTATCAAGATGATCGGTACGGCCCAGAAAATTGCGATAGAGAAGACCAAAACCTCTAAAATTACATCGGTAGATTTTGACAATCTTCCTTTTGGAAGCGTATTCTCTGACCATATGCTGGTCTGCGATTATAGGAACGGTGCTTGGGAAGCGCCAAAGATTATGCCCTATCAACCCATAAGTTTGGATCCTTCCGCCAAAATTTTTCATTACGGACAATCCGTTTTTGAGGGAATGAAGGCATACCGGGATAAAGACCATAACATATGGTTATTTCGTCCTGAGGATAATTACAAACGCTTGAACGTTTCCTCAAAACGGATGGCTATGCCAGAACTGCCCAAGGAGTATTTCATGGAAGGGTTAAAGACCCTTTTACAGTTGGACCGGGACTGGATTCCCCAATCCGAGGGTAGCTCCTTATATGTACGGCCGTTCATTTTTGCTTCAGGGCGAGGTTTCCATGCTTCCCCAGCGGATGAATACAAGTTTATCATTGCCACAGCACCTTCCGGTGCCTACTTTTCCTCGGGTAAAGTAAAGGTCTTAATAGAGGAAACGTATTCCAGGGCCGCTAATGGCGGGGTAGGCTTTGCCAAGGCAGGTGGAAATTATGCAGGACAATTTTACCCTACACAACTTGCCGTTGAAAAAGGATACCAGCAGGTTATCTGGACCGATGACAATGCGCATGAATACATTGAAGAGGCCGGAGCCATGAACATTTTTGTTCGAATCAAAGACACTTTGGTTACGGGACCGGTTAGCGATCGCATATTGGATGGAATTACCCGAAAGAGTATTTTAGAAATTGCCAGGGAGGAGGGTATTCCTGCAGAGGTTCGAAAGCTTAAAGTAAACGAGGTAGTAGAAGCTGCTAAAAACGGTACTTTAAAAGAAATGTTCGGCGCAGGTACCGCAGCCGTGGTCTCCCCTATTGCTGCCTTTGGCTATCGTGGATCCGATTACGATCTACCACAGCTAGAAAAGAGCTATGCTTCACGATTTAAAAAGCGCATAACGGACATTCAATATAACCGATCCGAAGATTCGTTCGGATGGCGGTTTAAGGTATAGGTTTGTGATTTATAAAAACTAAGTAGGCAATTACACTTCTAAAAAATCAGAACTAGTTTTATGTATAATTCAATCCCAATCAACGATCCAAGACCCCTTGGATATCCGGTTTAAAGTAATTGGGGCCCTTAAGGACTTTACCATCTTCGCGATAAATAGGCTTACCATCTGCTCCCAATTTGCTCATATTGCTGCGCTGTATTTCCTCAAATACCTCCTCTATCTTATGTTGCATTCCATGTTCTAAAATGGTGCCACAAAGAATATAGAGCATATCGCCTAAGGCATCGGCCACTTCGGTTAAATCATCCGCAGTAGCAGCTTCTAGATATTCGCGATTCTCTTCGTCCATAAGGTTAAACCTAAGAAGGTTCTTATCTGCGCCCAAATTAGCTTTCAGGGTATGGGAAACCCCCAGGCCAAAAGATTTATGAAACTGTTCAACCGCACTGATTTTGCTTTTCATTCCTATACTTTTTACGTTAGCTTTGCATAAAAATACAGTATATGTTCAGCACTGGGCAAGTGATTTTTGCGCTACTTTTCATCATTTTATTCACTATTCTCATAATTAAAGCATACGGAAAGGATAAAAAATTACATCTCAAGAATTACAAGGGAGTCCAATGGGTGGCTATCGGCTTCGCGGTATTCATAATAATTCTTTTCTGTATCAAGTTCTTTCTTAAAAATTGACCTTGAAAATTGAATTCACCACAAAAATGTTTATTCTGACAACAATTTTTCAATTTTCTTCGTTTAAGATAACAAATGGCGTAATTTTGCGTTAATCATCTAAAAGAGGTAATTTTAAATGATAACTTTTTTTACCATATTATTTGTTTTAATCGGAATTAACGCATTAATGATGATTTTCAGTCTTAGCAGCGTAGGCCAAAAGACAAAAAGATCGGAAGGGAATGCCAAAAATTCCGTTACCTCAAAAATCTATCCCATAGATTCGGCTTCTTCTAAGTACAAGAAAGCCGTTTAGTTTTTTACCTTTGGGTATGAAGCAACTTCTTCTTGTCTTTTTGGGAGGTGGTTTTGGGAGCATGCTCAGGTATCTTATCTCAAGAATTTTCAACGATTATTTTCAATACTTTTTTTTAGGCACCTTCTTGGTCAATGTTCTGGGATCTTTACTTATAGGACTTATCTTAGGACTTTCCCTAAAAGGCGATTATCTTAATCAAAATCAAATATTGATATTGGCTACAGGCTTCTGTGGTGGTTTTACAACTTTCTCGGCTTTTGCCTTTGAAAAGCACTCGCTTCTTACATCAGGAGAACTCTTTCACTTTTCATTGTATACCTTGTCCAGTATCGTTATTGGCATCTTTGCCATTGCCTTAGGTCTATGGTTGGCAAAGTTGTTATAAATGTAACAATATCGCATTTCCTTTACCCATTCTTAACATTATTAATCATTTCAATTGATTTTTTGAGTATTTCTTAAAAAAATCTTCCTTTTTCAAGGTTTCCTTCAAAAAACCATGAATGGGTGTGTACCTATCAATTCATATTTTCATTTTTTTACATCTATTTAGGACATACCCATAAAATTTATGGGGTTAAATTAAAATAGTGATAAAAATTAATGACATACCCCTTAATTTTTTGGGGTTATGTTTTTTTTAACAATATTTGGCAACATAAATAATTAAATCAACAATGAAACAGATCGAAGCAATTATCAGAAAATCCAAATTTGATGATGTCAAGGATGCATTACATCAAATTGAGGTCAACTTCTTTAGTTACTGGGATGTAACTGGGGTTGGAAATGAAAAGCAAGGACATGTCTATCGTGGTATTTCCTATAGTACTACAGATATACAGAGAAGGTATTTGTCCATCGTAGTCTCGGATGAGTTTTTACAACGCACCGTGGATACCATCTTAGAATCTGCTTACACCGGCAACGTTGGCGACGGGAAAATATTTGTATCCGAGGTCATCGAGGCCTATAGGATACGTACCAAGGAAAACGGACAAGCGGGTATAAACTAAATTTTAAACTAACTAAACGTATTATAAAATGGACGCAGGATTATTTACAGCAAATAATGTATGGATGATGTTGGCTACGGCCTTGGTTTTTTTCATGCATACGGGCTTTGCCTTTTTGGAAATTGGCTTGACCCGGCAAAAGAATACAATCAATATTCTCTTTAAGAATATCTTTATTATCACCGTAGGCCTTTTGCTTTACTATGCTTGGGGCTTCAATTTAATGTACCCTGGTTTTGAAGATGGAGATTCAGGTTTTCTAAAATTCGCCGGTTTTGGAATCGGAGCGCCGGATGGCGGTATGACTCCTGATTATGCAGACGGAGGATATACTTGGTGGACGGATTTCCTTTTCCAGGGAATGTTCGCGGCCACAGCGGCTACTATCGTATCCGGAGCTGTTGCAGAACGTATTAAAATTGGATCCTTCATGATTTTTACCGTAATCTACGTGGGATTAGTTTATCCTATAGTAGGTGCCTGGAAATGGGGCGGTGGTTTCTTGGATTCCTGGGGCTTTTACGATTTTGCGGGATCCACCTTGGTACATTCCGTTGGAGGATGGGCAGCATTGGTAGCCATAGCCTTACTAGGTGCTCGAATCGGTAAATTTGGAGACGATGGAAAACCCAAGGCTATCCCTGGTCATAGTATACCTATGGCAACCGCAGGTGTTCTTATTCTGTGGTTGGGTTGGTTCGGATTTAATGGGGGTTCCGTACTTTCCGCAGACCCCGAATTGACTTCCCTAGTGTTGGTAACTACATGTTTAGCGGCTGCAGCTGGTGGTGTCGGTGCATTTTTTCTTTCAACCGTACTTTATAAAAATTTGGATTTGACCATGTTCCTTAACGGAATTCTTGGAGGGTTGGTAGGTATAACCGCAGGTGCGGACCTTATGTCCCCCAATGAAGCCGTGGTCATTGGTTTTATTGCAGGTCTTATTATCGTAGGTGGTGTAGCCTTGATAGATAAACTAAAGTTGGACGATCCCGTAGGCGCGGTTACCGTTCACTTGATCTGTGGTATTTGGGGAACCTTAGCCGTAGGTATTTTTGGGTCCATGGCCGGAGGAGGTCAATTTATGACCCAGTTGTACGGTGTGCTTATAATAGGAGCATTCTGTGTCGTGACTTCCTTAATTATATTAGGAGCCCTAAAAGCCATCATGGGTCTAAGAGTATCCAAAGAAGAAGAAGTAGAAGGTTTGGATCTCCACGAACATGGTATGGACGCTTACCCTGATTTTACAAATGACTAATTAAAATGAGAAGGAAACGGAGCGTTTGGCAGAACGCTCCGTTTAAAAAAACCTTTTTCAAAATAGTTTAAATCAATCAATATAAAAATCCCTTTGGGATATCTAAAATCTAAACTTATGAAAACGATTACAAATACAAATTTCGTAAAAAATGTCGTTCTTTTGGCAATCATGCTTGTAGGAACAGTTTCGTTTGCCCAAGAAGAGGACGAGGAAGAAAAGAAATTCTCCTTTAGCGGCACCGTTGATGTTTATTATCGTGCAAATCTAAATGCGGACAATTCGGCTCCTGGAGGCACACCAAATGCGGCCCCGGGCTCCTCCTTTGCAAACTTACCTGGTTTTGCTTTGGGCATGGCCAATGTAATTGCTGGCTATGAGGGTGAAAAAGTAGGTTTTGTGGCCGATTTGGTTTTTGGACCTAGAGGAACGGATGCTATTTTTAACTCTCCAATATATTCCGCAACGGGAAATGTGGTTAACCAATTATATGCCTATTGGAATGTTAGCGACGCTGTTACGCTTACTGTCGGGAATTTCAATACCTTTTTGGGATATGAGGTTATTTCACCTTCTGCCAATTTTAACTATAGTACATCTTACTTATTCTCTTACGGTCCCTTTTCCCACACGGGGTTGAAAGCCGATTTTGCACTATCCGATGATTTTAGTTTAATGTTGGCCGTAATGAACCGGACTGATGTTACCGAGCTCAATTTAGATGGAAAGTATGCTTATGGTCTACAACTGGGTTATAGCGGTCAATACTTAAACCTACTTGTTGACAACGGGGCTTATGAAATTGATTTTACAGGAGGTTTTGATCTCTCCGATTCATTTTTCCTAGGGATAAACGCCGCCTATTTTGATGGTGACGGTGCTGGTGATTTTGCAGGGGTAGCACTTTATCCCCAATTGGCAACTTCCGAAAACTTTACTATTGGTCTTAGGGGCGAATATTTTACCGAGACCGATTTTTTCGGAGCCATCGGGGGATCGGATGCCGATGGAGATGCTAGTGTTTTTGCAGTTACCCTAACGGGTAGTGCTACCATTGGCGATTTAATCATCAAGCCCGAATTACGACTGGATAGTGCATCTGAGGAATCCGGAAATTTTCTGGATAGCGATTTAAATCCTCAAAAAAGTCTTTCATCTTTTTTATTGGCCGCTATCTATCAGTTCTAAACCTTTAATTGGTTGATTTATTTATATATTTCGAGCAATCGAAGACCCTGGCAGCAATGTCAGGGTTCTTTTTTTATTCGGTATCTGGTTCAAATGCTTTTACACCCGCCAAAATCTGTGTACTCAAAGCATTGATACCTGGCACGATAGGACAGGAGTATTTTTTGTTGTAGGCACAATAGGGATTGTAGGCCCTATTGAAGTCGATTTTTATATTATCGCCTCTTGGAATCCGCAAATCGATATACCGCCCTCCGGTATAGGTTTCTTCACCATTGGTTTTGTCCGTAAAAGGTAAAAAGAGATAGTCCTCATAGCCTTCCTGAAGCATCAATTCCGGGTTTTGATAGATTTCCAGCTGCTGCCTTTTTCCATCTAACATAAAGTGGGCAATACCATATACTACTTCCTTAGATTTTCTATCCGTGGTGGTGGGCATTAAAAAAGGAACGGCATCCGGGGTTCTAATAAATTTGGCATGAACGATAAAGTTGGTATCCGGAGCAAAAAAATCCAAACTTTCAAAATTCTTGCGATATCTATCCGGTAAAGGAGATGTTTCCGGGTCTTTGAATTCTTTATTCAGTTCATTTTGAAAATCCAAAATATCCTGAATCGCATCGACTTGAACATCATTACTTTTCCGTAACGATAGGTCATGGTATTTTTTTCCCTGTTTACAACTGAGAAAAAAACAAATTAAAATAAAGGTATAAAAACGCATTTCCACTAAAGGTTTCTTCAAAAATACAATTTTAAGAATTCGTACTTTGTACGAAGCGTTGTACATTGTCATAAATTAAAATTTTATGGTCAAAATATTTGGCATATTGATTTCTACATTGACCCTAGTATCCTGCGAAGGAACCAATACTTTAAAAACGCAGAAACCTGAACTTGAACGGATAATGCCAAAGCTTAAACCGGATAGATATAACGTTGCTTTTTTGATTATGGAAGGCACGTATAACACGGAATTTACCGCTCCTTACGACATTTTTCAACACACCCAATATCGGAAAGGGATACGGGCAATGAATACCTTTACGGTAGCCAATACCTCGGAGCCTGTAACCACTTTTGAAGGTTTACGGATTCTACCTGATATGGATTATACAAAGGATTCTCTCCCCAAAATTGATATTTTGGTAGTACCTAGTGCGGAACATCATCTGAACACGGATTTGAAGGATACGGCAATGTTGAATTTTGTGAAACGTGTAGATCAAAATGCGCTATTCATGACCTCTCATTGCGACGGTGCATTTGTTCTGGCCAAGGCCGGACTTTTGGACCATGTGTCCTCCACCACTTTCCCAAGTGATATTGACCGGTATAGAGAAATGTTTCCAAATCTACAGGTAAAGGACGAAGTACTATTTGTCCATGATGGTAAGTACATTACCTCGGTCGGAGGTGCAAAAAGTTTTGAGGCTGCCCTATATCTATGCGAATTATTGTATGGGAAGGAAATCGCCGAGTCTATCGCCAAGGGCTTGGTCATAAATTGGGACTTGGAAGAAGTTCCAAGGTTTATTCGTCAATAATGTCATATCTGGCCTCTTTCAAGTATTTCTCCACAATTTCATTAAACTGCGGTGTAATCCGCAATAGGGCCGTATTCTCCAAGTTGTAAAGTCCTTTTTTGTCTTGAAAACCATTCTTTAAGAGTTCTTCCAAATAAAATAACGCTGTTCCGTAATCTTCCATTTTTGAGCTTTCGGAAATCACTTTTAGATAATAGGAAAAGTCACCAGAATCCGTTATGGTCTTTAACATCCATAAAAAAATCAAAGCTTCTCTATCTACGTTTTTCTCTATACTGATAATATCAATGTTGTCTTCTATAAGGGCGTTGACGTAACCTTTTAACCGTTTTCCCATTTGACGCTCAAATACTTTTGCGCTTTTATCCAATTTCTTAAGTTCTTCCATTTGATAATTCCACCACCCAAGGTTATTGTAGTTATAGGTAAGGATGTCCTCTTCCAAATAATACACATAATCTTCCCTAATAAGGGTCTCCCTAAAAAAGATAGCGTTTTGATCCCGATTTTGTGCTTTGAAGAGCTTGCTCCTTTTTAATACCTTTTTGCTATTTGCCAAAGAATCAACAGTCAGATGTGGTCTAAATACATCGATTACTTCATCCAACAGTCCATTTGCAATCAAAGGCTTTTGTGAGGCGACCCAGTTATTGACCATTACAAGATTTTCCTCATAAATCTTTTTTATAAAACCGTTGTCACTTGGAATATGTCCTTTGGCCATTGATGCCAGGGTCAAAAACTCCATCGCCGTGGAAAGATATTCTTGTGTAGGCCATTGGTGCTCGCCTTCAAAAACCAAAAGTTGGTTGGGAAATCTTAATCTATTCAATATTTTTTCCAAGGCCAACATCTCCGGATAATTGAAATCGGAATTTCCTACAATTCCAACAAATTGAAACGGCCTTTTACTGGTCAAAACTTCAGTATTTGCGACAGAGGCGCCACAAGAAATAACACCTTGGATATTTTTTACAAAAGTGGGCACCAAACTTGCAAAGCGTGCACCATTGGAAAATCCAGCGGTATAACCCCGTTTTGAGTGAATGGGAAACATTGATGAGACCGTGTTGAACATTCTGGTGGAAATCCTAATATTTTGTGTAATGGACAGGCTATCCCTAATGTCATTGGAAGCCGCCAAAATATAGTTCTCCTCCTCCGCCGCACCGACAAACATACTTAGGGCTTGCTTCCCTCGGCCCTTCATATCATAAACAAAAATAACCGGCCATTTCCTGGAAGCATCAAAATTGGTGGGAAGGTATAGGGCAAAAGTCTCCGGAATAGTATCATTAACCTTAATACCATCGGTTATGATTCCTTTTTTTAGAGCCATTTGTTGAGCATGCGAAGTAAAAGCTACAGCAAGAGCCAGGAACAGTAAAAATCTCTTCATACCATAAGTTTCATCAAAAATCCGGCCAAAAAAATACAAGGTCTGTAGAAATAGTTTCAAAAAAGGTAAAATACCTTAGCTGTGAATTATTCCCCAATACTTCCAATTTCTATACCTTCCGAATATGCAACGGCAATGTTGCTTTTATTAAACGCCCTTTTTATTGCTTTATTGGCGGTAAAAGTTACTTCCCAAAAGTCGTCAGGAAGCACATAAGGGCGTACTATTAGCTGTATGTTATGCGAATCAAAATTGAGAATTCCTATTTCCGGTCTTGGAGACTCCAATATTTTTGGGACTCCTTGAAGAGCAGAGGATATTATTTGCTGCACCTTGGGAAAGCTTTCCTCATAAGGCATTGTGACTTCCAATTCTAAGCGAATCATTCCTTTTTCTGAATAGTTGGTGACCACGGAATCCGTAACCTTGGAATTGGGAATGATTAAAATCTTGTTCCCAGGCGTCAAAACATCAGTGCTAAAAATGCCTATTTCCTCAACACGTCCAAATTTATCTTCAACTTGTATCCAATCCCCTATCTTATAAGGCTTTAAGGTTAATATCAAGATACCGGAGGCAAAATTACCCAGGCTGCCTTGTAATGCCATTCCTACCGCAAATCCCGCAGCCGCTAGGATAGCCACAAGCCCAGTGAGGTCGGCCCCTAGAACCGAGGCGATGACAAACAATACCGTGCCTTTTAGGATTATACTGGCAGTGGAAGACAAAAAGGGCCTTAGTGTTTCTGAAAAACCCGTTTTCTTCAGAGCAGTGGAAATCAGCTGTACCAGTTTCCTCACAATCTTGAATCCTATCCAAAGTATGAAGCCCGCCGCTATGATTCTAGGAAGATAAAAAACGGCCTTATCAATGGCTATTTGAAAATATTCGTTTAGTTTGTCAAATTCCATAAAATAAAATAAGTGATTAAATAGATTACCGACAAATTTTTAAAATTGTTTTTCCCATGAGGTATCTCGTGCAATTATGATTTAAAAGGACACCTTTTCCAACGGGGCGTATGAAACCACTTGTGACAAAACAATATGGGTACGAGTTTCCCCATATTGAATTAATTTATCGATAAATTTTTCCAAATGGAATTGATCCTTTAAAACTACTTCCATAACAATGTTTTCGTTCCCCGTTATCCGGTAGCAGTTAACCACTTCGTTAAGCGAGCCCACCATGGCGAGGAATGGTTTTAGTTTCCCCATAAATGCACGCAAAGTAATAATGGCTTTAAGTTGATAGCCGGATAGGGAATGGGAGACTACCGCTTTGTACCCTATTAGGATTCCTGCATCCTCCATCTTCTTTACCCGCTCAGCAACTGCAGGTGGTGAAAGGCCCACTTTCCTTCCAATGTCCGCAAAAGATTCACGGGCATTTTGCTGAAGACACTCCAGTATCTTCCAATTCAAATCATCTATTTTACTATCCAAAGTTTATTGGTAAAAAAAATTAGTATCCAAGGTAAAATTACAAAATTGCTTTATATTCCAAAGCAAACTTACATTTTACGTTTGTAACTTTATGCTAATCAATTGCTAGTTTAAGAAATAATGTCTTATCAGAGCTTCAGAAGTTTGCCCGTCTACAGAAAGGCCTTGGAACTTTGTCAAATGAGCAGGGAAATTGCATCCTATGTATCTTTTAACAAGGATTTGCTAAAGCTGTATAAGTCCAACAGTCTTAGGGACATTATTGCCGATTCCTTATTAACGGATACCATTCTTATACCACAGAAAATTGCCCAGGCAGAATCCTCGAGCTCACTTTCCGAAAGGATGAAAAGTGCAACCTACATCAATATCATGATACGAAACATCAATTCGTATTGTACCGGGCTTGAAAAGGATGGGGTAAGGGAAAAGGAATACCTGAATCTTCTGCGGGAGGAAATACGCAGTTTCCGACGATCATTTAAGGAATGGAGAAAGTCCCTTTCCGACGATGAAGGTGGCAGCTAGGGCTAAGACCCAAATTCTCAACACACTTCTTTCGAAAAACCTCCTATTTATTTGGTGGTCTATTTTTTATTGTTCTAATTTTGAACACTAAAATACCAGACTTGAAAACAACCATTCTTATACACTGTCCGGATCAATCCGGTATTATCAGTGCCGTCACCGCCTTTATCCATCGGCAAGGCGGTAACATCGTTTACTTAGATCAGCACGTTGATAAGGAAGCTGATGTCTTCTTTATGCGTTTGGAAAGTGACTTTGAAGGGAATCTGCCGGATATTGTAAATTTTAATGAAGAGTTCAATGCTACATTGGCACTACCCTATCAAATGCAATGGTCTCACCACCTTGACGACGTAAAACCAAAAATGGCCTTGTTCGTCTCCAAATATAATCATTGCCTTTACGACCTCTTAAGTAGGTATAAGTCCGGCGAACTTCTTGTGGAAATTCCTTTTATCATAAGCAACCACAATGACCTCACCTATATAGCGGAACAATTTGAAATACCATTTTATCACATTCCGGTTACCAAGGATACCAAGAATATAGCGGAAAGCGAACAATTGGAATATTTAAATCAATATCATGTGGATTTCATTGTATTGGCCAGATATATGCAAATTGTTAGTAGTAAAATTATAAACGAATATCCAAACAAAATCATTAATATTCATCATTCCTTCCTTCCTGCATTTGCAGGGGCCAAACCCTATCACGCCGCTTTTGCAAGAGGGGTAAAGATTATAGGGGCAACAAGCCATTACGTTACCGAAGAATTAGATGCAGGACCTATTATTGAACAGGATGTTACAGCTGTTTCCCACTCACATACCATTAAGGATTTTATTGCCAAGGGACGCGATTTGGAAAAAATTGTACTATCGCGGGCAGTACAACTCCATGTAAAAAGAAAGACTATGGTCTACAACAATAAAACGGTGATTTTTTCGTAAAACTTAGTAATGAACCTAACAAAGGAACTTTTCTACCCAAGAAATTAAAGCTTATGAACAAAAAAATAATTTCTCTATGCATTGTCTTTCAGTTTTTGTCCTGTGCCGAATTACAGCAGGTGGTAGATCAACTTCCACAAGGGGAAACCGGGATTGGAAATGCGCAGATTGCGCAAGGCCTTCGACAAGCCCTGGACGAAGGAGTTGACAAACAAGTATCAAAACTTACCCTTGAAAATGGTTTTTTCAAAAATGAATTGGTTAAAATAGTCTTGCCCGAGGAATTGAGAAAAGTGGATAAAACCTTGCGAGATATAGGTCTCGGTAATTTAGCGGACGAAGGACTTAAAATATTGAACAGGGCCGCCGAAGACGCCGTGGGAGAGGCTACCCCTATCTTTGTAGATGCCATTAAAGGTATTACATTCTCCGATGCCAGAAATATACTAATGGGAAATGAAAATGCAGCCACTCTGTACCTAAGAAATGGAACACAAACATCGCTTTATTCAAAATTCAACCCTATAATAAAGGAATCCTTTGAGAAAGTGGGGGCCGATAAAATATGGAGCAATCTAATCAATAAGTACAACAACTTACCTTTTACCAACAACGTAAATCCAGATTTAACGGACTATGTCACCACTCAAGCGCTAGAAGGCGTATTTACTATGATTGCTGTGGAGGAAAAAGAGATTCGGGACAAAGTATCGGCAAGAACAACCGATATTTTAAGAAAGGTATTTGCCTTGCAGGATTAACGAACAATTATTCAATTTAACTTGCACAATATATCCAATAGTAAGTCGTTGTAAAAGAACAGGGCATTACTGTACATTTGTTAATGTTGCGAAAAGCCCTTAAAGACTTCGTACTGAATTGTTTGAGTTAGTAATTTTTTGAGTTAGTTAGTTTTAAAACCGGTGGGAGCACCGGTTTTTTTTGTGATTTTCATAATCAATAGCACCTTCTATTACATTCTCCATAATTCTTGCCTTTATATGCTTTTTCAAGAGCTCGCTTGAAGTAAACTATTATCGGGGCTTACTTTTTTTAAGAAAATTTTAAGGCCTTATAGTACTATATTTTCTAACTTAAACTTAAGCTAATTCACCAATTCATAAATGAGGCCTATAGGAGTAATCTTTACATTCTTACTATTGTTAGGCAATTCTATCAAAACTTCCGCGTCGCATAAGGTTGACTTCGCCTTCGGACAGGGCAGGGAGAACATAGCAACACTAATAAACAAAAGAGCTGATAGCCTTTTTATGGAGCGAAATTACGCCGTAGCCATCAAGGAGTTCAACAAGCTATTGACCTATCCAGAAATTGAACAGGCCCCTGTTCTTAGAAAATTGGCCGTAAGCGAAGCGGCCTTAGGAAACAATGTTGAGGCGGCCAAATATGTCGAGAAATATCTATTAAAGGATTTCAGGCCCATAATCCTTTCGGATCCAAGTTTTGACAATATCAGAAACACGGAATCATTCAAGGGGGTGGTAAAAAAATATGTTCCAAAATTTAATTTTTGGTCTTTTCTGTACCTCTATGTAGCACTCATTGGCTTTTACATTGCGGCCATCATACATTTCAATAAAAAAATCGAAGTCACCGCCAAAATACTTATTAGCAGTTTCATTTTTATCCATTCATTCTTCATCTTACATATTTTTGTAAATCTCACCAATAATCACTACCAGTATCCCCATACGTATGCAATGTCCACCTGTTTCTCCTTTTTGTATGGGCCTTTACTCTATTTTTATTTCAAAAGGATTGCCCAAGAATATCGGTTTAAACTTAGGGACCTACTTCATCTGGTTCCGACATTCTTATTTTTGATTTACGTGCTTCCTATTTATATGATGTCCGGTGAAGAAAAGTTAAAACTGCTTCTGGAAAGAATTATCAGCGGACGTAGCTTTTACGATATTGCCATAATCGTGTTAAAACTGTCCTCTCTTGCTATTTATGGTTATTTCATACACAAAATCTACATGCGCTCCAGAGAGAACAAGAGCTTAACAAAAGAGAATCAAATATGGCAGAAAAATATATTCAGAATTCATATTATGTATGTTTTCTGCTATGCTGCCTACGGAATTTTGTTAAGCAATAATATAACTTCCGGTTTTCTTTATCATATGCAAGTAATCAGTATGGCATTTATGGTCATGTATGTTGGCTATTCCGCCAACGTACAACCAAATGTTTTTAGTGGGATGTACCACTTCAATGATTCGCTATTCTTCAAATACGAAAAATCTGGTTTGACCGACAGTTTATCCAAGGAACTAAGAGAAAAATTGATTCGCTTATTCGACATTGAAAAAATCTACAAGGAAAGTGATATTAGCCTGGAAATGATAGCACAGCAATTGGACACCACACGACATAACGCTTCGCAGGTCATCAATGAACATTTTAACATGAATTTTCACGAACTTGTGAACAAGTATAGGATTCGGGAAGCCAAGGACATATTGAACAGCGATCAGAAAAAAAACCTGAATATCATAGATATAGCCTATGAGGTAGGTTACAATAACAAAGTTACCTTTAACAAGGCCTTTAAAAAAGATACAAGTCTTACCCCTAGTGAATATCAAAAAACTGCTATGAGAGCCCCGGCGTAAAAAAATCGTAAGCTTTTATCGGAAACGTAAACGTTTATAAGATTTTCCTTAAATAAGACGGAAGCATTCTATTTTGGTTGCTCATGAATTCAAGATTTTGTAAAAGCAGCTCTGCCGGTCATATTCCTAAAATTTTACTTTTTTCTCATTTTTAGAGTAATATATTTGAATTAGTCATCAAAACCAGCGGGGCTGCATTTTTTTCTTCGCTCCTCATTACGCTTTCCAATGATGCAATCCTTCTAAAAAATCCAATAAAGGAAGAGAGCGATGCTTCCACTAAAAAAATTAGCTATTCTTAAAAATGCAGAAACGGCTACTTGAACCTAAGGTAAACTCGCTATTTTAAGATAGAATATAACATATATCCTCGAAATTGTTATGAAAGGTAAAACAAGCGTAAGTATTTGTCGGAAAAGTAAACGTTTATAAGATTTTCCCTTTAACAAAATGAGAGCATGTTACTTTGAGGGCGAATGACTAATTAAATGTTAAAGTAACTCTAAATTCATTTTGTTTATTCGCAACTGTACTTTCAAAATCTTCACCTCATATTTTGAGCAAAGGTTTAAATCGAATCTCCAAGCAATTTAGGTCTTTACTTTTCTTTTCATTAGTCTATTCGTGACTAACCCGAATAAAACTATACGTATGAAAAAACAACTGAAGTGTATGTGTATGCTATTCCTTGTTGGAATGTCATATGCCTATGCACAAGAAAAAACAGTGACCGGTAATGTAACCGATCAGAACGCCATACCACTACCTGGCGTTAATATTTTGGTAAAGGGCACCACCTCTGGAACCCAATCTGATTTTGACGGTAATTATACGATCGAGGCCGAAGAAGGACAGATTCTGGTATTCTCATATTTAGGACAAAGAACGATTGAACTTACTGTTGGTACTTCAAATACCCTGGATGTTCAGATGGAAGAAGACGCTTCCCAGTTGGAAGAGGTAATCGTTGTAGGTTATGGTTCACAATCCAAAAGAAAAATAACGGATAATATTGCTACCATATCCTCAGACCAGATAAACGAAATCCCCACGCCTAGTCTACAAAGTGCATTAACAGGAAAGGCCGCAGGTGTTCGTATAACACAACTGAACGGTAAGGTAGAAGGAGGTATTAAAGTAAGGGTAAGGGGTGTGGCCACCATATCCTCTTCCCAAGAGCCTCTTTACGTAATTGATGGTGTACCCCTTACAAACCAAGACGAGTCCATAAATGATTCTCCCATAAACCCTTTGGTATCATTAAATCCGAATGATATCGAGTCCATTCAAATTCTAAAAGATGCCTCTTCCGCGGCCATTTATGGGGCAAGGGGTACCAATGGGGTCGTTTTGATTACCACGAAACAGGGTAAGGAAGGAAAGACCAAAGTATCTATTAATTCATCCTACGGCTGGAGTACCGCTACCAATAAACTAGACTTTCTAAATGCCGCTCAGTATAGGGAACTCTTCTTGGAAGCTGGACTCAATACAGGTTCTACTGCGGAAGAAATGCAGGAGCAATTTGATTTCTATTCCAACGGACAGGCCAATGTGGACACGGATTGGCAAGACCTTGCCCTAATTGATGGGTCCATAGAGGATTTTGGCGTATCCATATCCGGGGGCGGTGCCAAAACCCGATTTTTTCTTTCCAGCGGATACAACAAGACCCACGGTATTGTACGCGGTAATATTCTGGAACGGTATTCTTTGAGAGGAAATTTTGACCATGATATATCTGATAAATTCAAAACGGGCCTAAATATGACAATTTCAAAAAGCAAGATCAATAGGATATCCAATGATAATGCTTTTGCCACTCCCCTACAGGCTGTTGCCCAAGTACCCGTTTCCCCCGCTTATCTAGAGGACGGCATTACACCCAATAACGATACCACTGAATACTACAATTTCTTAACGGAACAATTCAATGGCAGTTTTGAAACCAACATGTGGAGGGTCATTGCAAATACATATCTGCAATACCAGATATTGCCTGAACTTAGCTTTAGGTCGGAAGTGGGTTATGACTTAAGCGTACAGCTTGCGGAACGCTTCTCGGGCAGTTTAACGGAATCTGCTTCCGTTGGGGGATTTGGTACGGCAAATACGGTAGAGACTGAAAAGTATGTGCTAACCAATTATTTTTCCTACAACAAAATCTTTGGGGAACGATTTGATTTTGAAGCAACCGCTGGTATGAGTTTTGAAGAGAGCAGAAGACGGCTTCAATTGATACAAGCACAAGGTTTTCCTTCAGACGACTTAGAAACCCTTAATAGCGCCTCTGAAATAGTAGCTGGGGGATCAAGTAGAACTGCCTTCAATTTCTTATCGTATTTCGGTAGGGCAAGTCTCGCCATTGACAATAAATATCTATTTAAGGGTAGCTTACGATATGACGGTTCCTCCCGATTCGGTGCCGACAACCGATTCGGTATTTTCCCTGCTGCAGCTGTAGGCTGGATTGTTTCCGAAGAGGATTTTTTGATAGATTCGGAAACGCTCTCCCTTTTAAAGCTCAGGGGTAGTTGGGGTATTACAGGTAATGCAGGAATAGGTGATTTTGCAAGCCTAAGTCTTTTCCAAGGCTCCCCATATAATCAAAAGGCCGCCCTGGCTCCTACCCAGTTGGGCAATCCAGATGTAAAATGGGAACGGACCACACAGGTAGATGTAGGTCTGGATTTTGGCTTTTTCAGCAATAGGATATCTGGGGAAATCGATTATTACGTAAAGACCACCAATGATCTTTTGCTCAATGAGCCCATTCCAGGTACTACAGGTTTTGTTAACATTACAAGAAACGTAGGAGAGTTGCAAAATAAGGGTCTTGAATTTGTCTTGAACACAAGGAACATCCAGACGGAAAATCTACGATGGAGCACTTCTTTCAATATTTCAACTTTGGATAATGAGGTAACAAGCCTGCCCGGTGGAGATATTATTGAAGGCAGGAACATTGTACGGGAAGGGGAGGTCTTATCTTCCTTCTATATGGTGGAGTATGCCGGGGTAAATTCCGAAAATGGGGATGCTCTTTTTGTATTGAATACCCCAAATACCGATGGAACCTTAAATAAAAACACAACGAGCAATTTTAACGAGGCACAGCGTATCGTAGCAGGAAGCCCTTACCCAGATTTGATAGCCGGTCTATCCAGCAATCTAAATTATAAAAACATCGATTTCTCATTTACCTTCCAAGGGGAATGGGGTGCAAGCATCTACAACGACTCGGGAAGATTTCAATCCGGGAACGCACGCTTTTTTGACAATCAAACAGCAGATCAGTTGAACCGATGGCAACAGCCTGGGGATATCACCAATGTTCCGCAGGCGAGACTGTTCTCAACCAATGGACAACAGCCTTCTACCCGTTATTTGGACGAGACCGATTTTATCCGTTTACGTAACCTCACTTTGGGCTATACAATCCCTAAGGATATAACCCAAAAATTTCATATTGATAGGCTCCGCGTTTATTTTTCAGGATTCAATCTGTTGACTTTTACCGATTATATAGGGTACGATCCAGAATCGACTGCGGATTTCAATGATTCCTTGAGCGATATTCAAGTTGGGGAGGATTTCTATTCGGCACCACCGGCCAAAACCTATACAATTGGACTAAACATCGACTTTTAAATCAATACACATGAAAAAGATCCTATATACAGTATTTGTCGTTTTTGCAATATCAAGTTGCGAGGACAACCTAGAACTACTACCTGAACAGAGTTTGTCTCCCGAAGTGGTAATTTCCAACGCCGCAAACCTGGAAAACCTCTTAGTCGGTCTTTATGATGAAGCAGCTCACGGCAGTGCAGAAACCCCAAGCTTTGAAGAAAACATTTACGGAGGAATCTTGAATTTATCCGTTGAACTATGGGCCAATTCCGGCGAACTTTTGTTTAATGGAACTTTCGAGGAGCCGGCAGAGTTTAATGAGAAGGCCATTTTGACGGATAATGTAAATGCAAGGGACATATGGTTGAATGCCTATGAGGTGAATAACCAAGCTAATTTAATTTTGGAAAACCTGGAGATTGTAGAAGATGCCGAAACCAGAAGTAGGATAGAGGGAGAAGCCAAGTTCTTGAGAGGTTTGATGTATTTTGACCTTGCGAGAATATATGGCCTTCCGTACGAGGCTGGACAATCAAATACACAACCTGCTGTTCCTATTGTGCTAAATGCCGTAACGGATGCCTCTGAAGTAGAATCTCCCAGCCGAAATTCGGTAGAAGAGGTATATAGCCAAGCTATTTCAGATTTAACGGAAGCCTATAATCTATTGCCCGAAAGCAATGATGTTTTTGCGGACAAATACGCTGCCCAAGCCCTCTTGGCCCGGTTGTATCTACAACAGGAAAACTATGCAGCGGCCAGGGATGCAGCTGATGATGTGCTCCAAAACAGCGGCCACACACTTGCTATAGATTTTGCATCGGCCTTCAATAATGATGAGGATTCCAGTGAGGATATTTTTGCATGGCAGATTACCGCCCAGGATGGAGAGAACGACATGAATACCTTTTGGGCAGGAGATGATTTTGGAGGAAGATCTGGAAATCCCGATGTGGCCATCAGTGAGGAACATTTTGATATCTATGATGATGCAAACGATCAACGCAGTATGTTTTTCTATGAAACCACTGGTGGAACAGCTACCACAAAATGGCAGGGAGAGTTTTCCAATATTCCCTTTCTAAGAGTGGCCGAAATGCATTTGATTCGGGCCGAATGCAACTTTAGGGAAAGTACTTCGGTAGGACTCTCCCCTGAAGATGAAATAAATGCCCTTAGGGCCAGATCCGAGGCTGGGGCAATTGTTGGCCTAACGTTGCAGGATATTCTGGACGAACGCAAAAGAGAATTGTCATTTGAAGGTTTTGCACTTCATGATATAAAACGATTAAAGGGTACGGTTGGAAGCCTAAATTACGATGACAACTTCCTGGTTGCACCCGTTCCCCAAAGGGAAACTGATTCCAACCCCAATCTTGATCAAAATCCAGGATACAATTAAATTACAACTTAATATACTGACTAACTCTGACTAAAAAGACGGCTAAAAAATGAATTTGGCCGTCTTTTATCCTCTTTTCAACCATAAAAAAGCAGGGAAATCCAATAATCCGTTTTTTTTGAAGGTGGAAAAGTTAATCCAACGACATCCTTTTGAGGTAAAAAACACGTAAACATTTATCGGAATCGTAAACGTTTATAAGCCTTTCCTATAATTAATCAAAGAAGATGTTATTTTGATAAAACAACCAGTTAAATGTAAAGCGGCCCTGAAGCACTTACTCTTAAAAAAACTTTCTGTCTCATTTTTTAGGGTAATTATTTGAATTAGCTATCAAAAATATTCAGGGTCGCAATTTACATATCGATACTACCCAGGCAGATTTCAATAAATTACACGAAACCAATACTATTCGTCTTCTTTAGAATAGAGTCCGTCAAAAACTACGTTGGATACCTTGTCATCTTGTAAAACTTCCCAAAGCTGTCGAACGGTACCGTTATCGTTCAATGTCCAAGTAATCCTATTTTGATAGGTATTTCCATCTGTGTGTACAAAATCTTCGGATGAAAGAATCATCTGATTTCCTACCCTATTACCCTTTAGTTTTAAGTGGTTTCCAAAGTTATCCACCCAAAGCTGTTCCCATTGCCGAGTCTTTGAATTATAAAAATTTAGGCTTGTCCCGGAAAAATTCCCTTTAGAGCTGGTCCAATGTTCCCGAAGCACACAGCCATCCTCAACTTTATCAATCCTATTTCTTCCAACAAAAGACCCTTCGGCATCGGTAACTTTCCATGTACCTACCCAAAAATCAAAAGCCATATGGTTGTCCGTACAACACGCGCATGTATCTTCCTGTGCCCGCGCTGCAGAACCTATCCATAAAATGAAAGCAACGAGAAAATATATATTACGCCCGGTCAATGGAAACAAATATGAATGGTTAGGAACTCATATCGGCCACATATTGGATGACCACGTCATTAAAGAGCTTGGACTGTTCTACATTAACTACATGACCACAGTGCTCTATTAACAGAAGGCTGGAGGTACTTTGCCGTTGCACCACTTTTTTTACCGAAGGTAAAAAAAGATAATCCTCACCTCCCATAACATATAGTGTAGGTATTTTTAAATCCACGGCCCTGAAAAACCGCAATAGCGGATTTATTTGGGAAGAAAGCCTAAACCACTTTACAAATTCTTTTTGATACAATTTCTTAGCCTCACGCACCAAAACGGACCTGGATTCCCTATGGTTACTATCGGGCATGATTATAAAAGTAAAGAATCTATAAAGCCATAAATAAGGTATAATATTCTTAAAAACTCTTCCAAAACCCATCAAAAACTTGAACCTTACATCCAATTTCATAATGGCGCCGCCCATGACCATGCTCTCCACTTTGCGCGGGTATTTTTCCGCTAGATTCCGAATCAAAACAGTACCCAGTGAAATCCCAATAAAGTGGGATTTTTCAATTTTTAAGTGATCAATGACCTCAACGATATCATGAGTTATAGAATCAAAATCATATTTTTCGCTAAATACTCTTTTAAGACTCGGTTTTGAGTTACCGTGTCCTCTAAGGTCCAATAGCAGCACATTAAAGTGTTTTGTAAATTCCCTTACCTGTTTGAACCATATGGATGAACTTCCACCAGCCCCGTGTACAAAAGTAACCCAGGTAGTTGAATCCTTGTGAAGATGTGTAGTATAGTTTAGCAAAGTGTTCTCTAAAAAGCCCCTATTTTAGAGCAAATTGCAATGTATTAAATCTTTTTGTTGTATCTCCACCATAAAAGCATTTTTTATGAACAAAACCTTGATTCTTTGAACGTTCTTTGACGAAATAGTTAAAAATTAGCCAAATTACCTAGATTTTAGTTATATGAAGTAATTACAGAACATCCAAAAACTGTTTACGGCCGTATATTTGTAAGAACAAAAATTGATTATGGAAAAACAGTATTGCAGAGTAGGAACAGTTACCCCCTTAACTCCAGGAAGAAAAGCTATTGCCCTTTTGGAATATCAGTATCAAAATTTCATGAATAAGGCATCCATGGAATATGCAGATAGTAGATTGAGAGAGTTTTTTGAACAAAAAGCATTAAAAGTCAAAAAGACTTTGGAAAGCTTGATGCAATAACATCAAAATCATTTGAGCTTTTTCAGTTCTCTTGTCATTTGACTTTGCAATTCTTTTGCTTTTTTGGCTGCTGCTTGGACATAATCTTCTTTTCTTGAAGCATAAATAATCCCGCGGGAAGAATTTATCAAAAGTCCGACGTTTTTGTTCATCCCATACTTACAGACTTCGCTTAAACTCCCACCTTGGGCTCCTACACCAGGCACCAAAAGGAAATTATCGGGAACTATATTGCGAATTTCCGCCAAATATGAAGCTTTTGTAGCCCCAACAACATACATCAAGTTCTTAGAATTTGTGTACCCCTTTGAAGTCTCCAAAACAGTTTTGTACAACGCTTTGCCATCCATCAATTTGGTTTGAAAATCATAGGCTCCCTCATTAGAGGTCAAAGCCAATAATATGGTATGCTTATCCGTAAACGCCAAGAAAGGTTCCACGGAATCCTTTCCCATATAAGGGGCAACTGTTATGGAGTCAAAGCTCAAGTCTTCGAAAAAGGCCTTTGCATAGCGTGTGGACGTGTTGCCAATATCTCCCCGCTTGGCATCCGCAATAGTGAAAATATCCGGATATTCTTTGTTTAGGTAAGCAATAGTCTTCTCCAGTGCTTGCCAACCCTTTAAACCATAGGCCTCATAAAACGCTATATTGGGCTTATACGCCACACATAAATGATGTGTAGCGTCTATAATGGATTTATTAAATGTGAAAATAGGATCTTCTTCTTTTAAAAGGTGTGGTGGAATCTTCTCCAAATCGGTATCCAGACCAATACAGAGAAAGGAATTTTTTAGGTGAATTTGTTCGATGAGTTGCTGCGTGGTCATAACCTAGGTTTCTCTCAATTAGGATCAAGAGGTTTTTTTGTACTTAGTAAATGCCTTAAAATACCTTCAAGGCCATAAAAACATGTTTAAAAAATCTCCGAAGCTTCCCTCAATTTCTCCGTATTCTCAACCAAACTCAACTCGTCTATGATTTTTTGAATATCCCCATCAATGATATTCTGTAGGTCGTAAAGGGTAAGTCCAATGCGATGATCGGTAACTCGGCCTTGCGGATAGTTATATGTTCTAATCTTGGCAGAACGGTCACCACTACTTACCTGGGAATTGCGTTTGGCCGCATCCTCCTCCTGCTTCTTCGCCAGTTCCAGATCATATAAACGCGAACGCAATACCTTAAATGCCTTTTCTTTGTTCTTGTGCTGTGATTTCTGGTCTTGGCACTGTGCCACCAAACCAGTAGGAATATGTGTTAAACGAACGGCAGAATACGTTGTATTTACAGATTGCCCGCCCGGTCCTGAGGAACAAAAAAAGTCTATCCGAACATCCTTGGGATCTATCTGTACATCAAAGTCCTCGGCTTCGGGAAGTACCATTACCGTTGCCGCGCTGGTATGGACCCTTCCCTGGGTCTCGGTTTGGGGAACGCGCTGAACACGATGAACCCCGGCTTCAAACTTCAGCGTCCCATAGACATCCTCCCCGTTTACTTCAAACTGGATTTCCTTGTAACCACCACTGGTGCCCTCACTCAAATCGATGACATTGGTTCTCCACCCTTTGGATTCGCAATACTTGGTGTACATCCTAAACAAATCTCCCGCAAAAATACTCGCCTCGTCCCCTCCTGTTCCTGCACGGATCTCTACAACCACATCCTTGGTATCTTCAGGATCCTTGGGTATAAGCATCAATTTTATCTCTTCTTCCAGTTGAGGCAGGGCTTCTTTGGCCTCCTCCAATTGCATTTTGGCCATTTCCAACATCTCGGCATCACTCCCGTCGGATATGATTTCTTCCGCTTCCTTAATATTATCAGAAAGCTCTATGTATTGGTCCCGTTTGGCCATAAGGTCTTTGAGATCGCTATATTCCTTGGTCAATTGTACATAGCGCTTTTGATCCGAAATAACATCAGGTTGAATGATAAGATCCGAAACCTCATCAAAACGCTGTTTTACAATGTTCAACTTGTCTATCATAGTCCGTGCTCCTAAGATTGCGAATTTACGATAAAAAGAGACAAGAACATAGGCCGCTCCACGGTTACAAAATAGGCGTTTACAACCTACAAATAGATAGCAATAAGAAAATAGTATTTTTTGAACAAAACTGCTAGGTCCAATACTTCACAAAAAATCAATTCCCTACAAAAGTAGTTCCCAATGTCATAATAAAGGCGTTAAGTCCGTCACTTCGATTATAAGCATTAAAACGAAGGTCTACCGACTTTAAACCAAAAGTAAAAAGTTTGGCCCGGGTAAAAATATCCTTGTATCGTATGCCCATACCGTACTGATGTGCATGATATTCGGAGAGATCATAATCCGAAGTATAAAAATCAACCGTAGAGAGTGCAGTTTCCTTGGCGTAGAAATAGTCTGCTTCGGATTGGGTGTAATATCGGTAGGCCGGATATAAGGTAAAGGTATCATTAAGTTTTATAGGAACTTCCAAACTCGCCGTATGCGCAGTAATCCCCCAATCATCCGTATAGAATCTATAGTAACTCCGGAGTACAACAGCATCGCCCAAAAAATAATTCAAGCGAGCACCGATGGGCAATTTAAACCTACTTTCCGGCAAACGTTCCACATCATCGGCCAACTGGAAATCTTCAATAAAGAAATCATTGGCATCCTCAAAATAGACCCGTTGGAAAGGTGTACTCAACAACCCTCTTTGTAGTACTAGATCGGTAAAGAGCGAAGCTTGTATCCTTTTTCCCAAAATCTGGGAAAGTCCTAAGGATAAGGCATATGAATTTCGGTTCTCTTGATCAAAGACGGTAAAGGAAGGGGCATAAGTTCCATTACCCGTAATACGGTCGTCAAAAAAACCTTCCCTTAGTTCTATAGGATACTGCGGATTCCAGCTATCAAAATAGAGTTGTCCACTAATTGATAATTCTGTATTTTTTTGATTGAACAAACGGGTGTATCCACCTCCAAAACCAATGGAAAAATAGTCATACTCGGACGACACATAGGCATTTCCCGTCCAGACGGAATTCCGGTCATCCGAACTGTGACGGTACGAGGGGTTAAAATGTACCAATTGATCTTTGCGGGACGCTCCAGAAGATGCATTAAACGGGCTTATTTGCCTATTAGGGTTTCCATCCAACGGATTTACATTACTGGACGATGCCGAAGTATATGCAGAAATTCCAACGTCCACGGTAAGTACATCATCTTCATTCATTGGAATTTGAACCACAATGCTGGAGGTGACATCGGTAAGCTCTTCGGTACCTTCCCCACCTGTTACCGCCGCATTGTTGCCATCCTGCCCATAGTAACTGAACAGCAGATCAATCTCCGCGGTCTCCAGGACCCTTTTTTTATAAGTGGTAGACTCATTCTGGGAGAAACCCAAGGTGGTAACTAGAGTAAAAGCAAAAAAGAAAATTCCTTTCAATGAAAAAAGTTAAGGGGTTTCTAAATGTTATTGTTACTATAAATTTTTTGAGTTTTAATGTTTAAGTGTAATCCATCGGTTTCAGAACATTGATCCATTCCCCGCTGTCTAAATCAGTTACATCCGCAACCCCCTCCAGTCTTACCACCATTGGCACCGGAAGCGCCTTCTCGATAAATTTGAAAATTAGTCTCAAAACGTTCGCTTCCTTTGGCAGATAACACCATTTCCTCATCATTAATGTATACCTTATCATATTCTTTTACGGCCACGCAGGACGTCAGAAAAAGGACAAACATTGAAATGAACAATACTTTCTTCATATTTTAAAGTTAGGGATTATTCTCAAACATAATCCCATTGCTTTTATAGATTTTGTTATTGTCATCCACGAGAATCACCTCGGTACCTCCCAGTTGATTGATAAGTGCAAGTCCGGCATCCTTGCCCATAATAAAAACGGCTGTTGCCAAGGCATCACAGAGTTCGGCACTTTTAGAAAAAATGGAAACGCTGTTGACCCCGGAAGAAGGCCATCCGGTTCTAGGGTCTATGATATGTGTATATTTTTTCCCTTTGAACAGTACGTACTTTTCATAGTTACCCGAGGTAGCTACCGAAGATTCTACAATAGGCAACCATGAAAAAATCTTGTCTTTGCTCAAGGGGTTGGCAATACCGATCAACCACTTTTCGCCACTTGCTTTGGTGCCCCAAGTGGTAAGGTCTCCTGCGGCATTGATAATACCTGCTATAACCTGTTTGGAAACCAACAACTCTTTGGCCTTGTCCGCGGCGTAGCCTTTTCCTATGGCCCCAAATGAAATTTTCATCCCTCTTTGTCGTAGGAAAACCGTCTGTTCGTCGGAGTTCAAAATAATCTTTTTATATCCGACCTTGGCAATGGATTTTTTGATTTCCGTTTCTGTTGGAAGATATTTCATGCTTCCATCAAATTTCCAAATTAAGTCCATTGAAGCATATGAAATATCAAAGGCGCCGTCAGTAATTTCCGAGATTTGTTTGGCTCTTTCAATAAGTTTAAAAAGCTCTAAACTTACCTTTACCGGTTTTATTCCGGCATTTTTATTGATCAATGAAGTTTCGGATTCCGGATTCCACGATGAAATCATTTTTTCGATTCGGGTAATTTCCGCTGCGGCCTCTTCAATATTGATGTATCCCAGTTCTTCAGTTGCCGCGACCACTGTGATGTCAAAACGACTACCCATAAGGCCCATAGTCTTTTTGACGGTAACATACTCACGCCCTTGTCCATAGCCTATTATGGTCCATAGACCAAAGAGTAGGGTGATTAATTGTCTCACTTTAAAAATGTATTTAAAAGTGAAATATATGCTCCCGGGGGTATTTTTTGGTATCCTGTTTTTCCCAAAACTTTTTGGTCCTTATTAAGAACCAAGACCAACGGAAAATGTCCTTCCGGGTTAAATATATCGGCCAACCCTTGGTTTTCAATCTTAATTTTTTCCGGTAATTGATTTGCTTTTTTTCTTGGAAAATCCGCCTTATAGAGTACATAGTTATCCCTGGCATGATCTTTAAAATCCTGGGATTGCCAAATGGTTCTGTCCAATTTAATACAAGGTGCACACCAATCAGATCCAGAAAAAATCAAAATAATGGGTTTTTCCTCATTTTGGGCAAGGGCCACAGCGTCCGTATAGCTACGTTGCCAATTTTGGGCATGGCCCGTAACGGATATAAGAAATACCACTATGTAGGTCAGCTTTCTCAAGATATTTCTTTAGGGCAAAATATCGATTCAAATTATTCAAAAATGCGAAGTGTATCTCCGCTCAGCTCGGTATTAAATATTTTTAAGGGTCTGGCGGGGTTGCTGTCTACCTGATTCAGAGGAGTACCATCCTGTTCAAAACGGGAACCGTGAACATCACAGTAAAAGATACCCCCGTCCACATTTGCAAAGCGCACCTGGTCGTAGGCTTCATGGCTACATACCTGGCTTGCTGCAACGAATTCTCCTTCTAAATTTTTAACGACAACGACCAAATTTTTTAGGATAAAATCTCCATTGTTCATCAATTTGGCCCCCTCTTCAGAGGTTAGATCAATAGTAAAATCCACTCCTGATGGCACTTCGGATATATTACCGGGCGTATCATCACTGTTAGAACACCCTTGCAAACAGGGAAATGTAATGGCAAAGGCAGCTCCGGCTCCTATGCTTCTAAGAAATTCCTTTCGTTCCATAGCATTATATTTACTATAAACAACGTAGCATTTGGGGTAATCGTATGCCTTAATATACGAAGGTGCCATACTCACTTACAATCGTGAGTTTTTTGGATGTATTTTCTTCCACCCTACCCACAATTTGGGCTTGCACCCCGAAGCTTTCGGAGATATTTATCAAATCCTGTGCCACAACCTCGTTTACATAAAGTTCCAAGCGGTGGCCACAGTTAAAAACCTGATACATTTCCTTCCAATCTGTCCTGGATTGTTCCTGAATCAATTTAAATAATGGTGGTAGCGGAAAAAGGTTGTCCTTTATGATATGAAGGTCATCGATAAAATGAAGAATTTTGGTCTGGGCGCCTCCACTACAATGTACCATTCCATGTATATCTATCGAAGTATATTTTTCTAAAATCCTTTTGATTATGGGTGCATAGGTACGCGTAGGTGAAAGCACCAATTTCCCGGCGTCCAATGGTGCTCCCTCAATAGTCTCCGTGAGTCCAATGTTTCCAGAATATATCAATTCATCAGAAACCGCAGCATCATAACTTTCCGGATATTTTTCAGCTAAATATTTGGCAAAAACATCATGTCTGGCAGAAGTTAATCCATTACTCCCCATTCCCCCGTTATATTCCCTTTCATAGGTAGCTTGTCCATAAGAAGCCAGACCAACGATGACATCACCGGCTTTGATATTGGCATTGTCAATAACGGTACTGCGTTTTATCCTTGCAGTCACTGTGGAATCCACGATTATAGTGCGAACCAAATCCCCGACATCTGCCGTTTCCCCGCCAGTGGAATGGATTGTAATGCCATACTCCCTTAAATCCGAAATCAGCTCCTCCGTACCATTGATGATTGCGGATATTACCTCACCGGGAATCAAATTTTTGTTCCTTCCTATGGTGGAAGAAAGCATAATATGGTCCACCGCCCCAACACATACCAAATCATCAATGTTCATTATCAACGCATCCTGGGCTATGCCCTTCCATACCGAAATATCACCGGTTTCTTTCCAATACATATAGGCCAAGGAAGATTTGGTTCCGGCACCATCCGCATGCATCACTAAACAATATTTATCATCGTTTGTCAGGTAATCGGGTACAATTTTGCAGAAGGCCTTTGGAAACAGACCTTTATCCAAGTTTTTTATTGCATTATGTACGTCTTCCTTGGAGGCGGAAACACCACGCAAATCATATCTTTTACTATTGGCAGAGCTCATGTTTATTGTTTGGTCAAAAATAGGGGAATTGAAGGAATACACACACTTTAGGGTTTAAAAGATCTGAGCTTTCCAAAGGTTTATGGATTGGAACTTCTGCCCTAACCAACTCTCCCTTGAGATAGTCTTTCCATTTCTTCAGTATGTCATGGGTTTAGAACAGGATTTATTTGATAAACAAAAGTTCCCTATACTTGGTCAAAGGCCATTCCGAATCGTCCACTAAACGTTCCAATTTATCTGAGTGATAGCGGATTTCATCAAAATAGGGTCGTACATTTTCGCAATATGCCGAAGCCTTTTTGTTCAAATCTTTAAGGGTGTTGGCCCTTTTTCTTGCTTCTACCATATGGTCCGTTTTTTTCTTGATTTCCGAAATATGTTCGGCAATCTGTTCAATAATGTTAAGTTGCCCCTCAGTTAATTTTTTGTGTATGGCCCCATAAATCTCCTTCAAACCATTGACATTGGTAATGAGTTTGTTTTGATATTGTATGGATGATGGTATAACGTGATTGTACATCAGTTCATTGAGCACTCGGCCTTCTATTTGAATATGTAGAATATAGGCCTCCAGCTCCACCTCTTGACGGGCCCTCACCTCTATTTCGCTCATTACCTTCATTTCCCTAAAAAGAGCGATACTATCTTTGCCAGTCATTATTTGTAAGGCCTCAGGAGTAGTTTTGTTATTGCTCAGTTTTCTTCGTTTGGCCTCTTTTTCCCAATCTTCGCTATACCCATCACCATCAAAACGTATTTTTTTGGAAGTCTTGATATATTCTCGAAGAACATTAAAAATGGCCTCATCCTTTTTAAGGTTTTTCTTGTCAATAAGTACGTCCACTTCTTTTTTGAACGCCTTCAATTGTTTTGCGACAATAGTATTCAAAATTGTCATGGGTTTAGCACAATTGGTTTTTGAACCGACTCCCCTCATTTCAAATTTGTTACCGGTAAAGGCAAAGGGCGAGGTACGATTCCTATCCGTATTGTCCAGAAGAATTTCCGGAATCTTTCCAACAACGTTCAATTTAAGCTCAGTCTTTTCCTCAGGGGATAATTTTCCTTGGGAAACTCCTTCCAATTCATCCAACACCTGGCCGAGCTGTTTTCCAATGAAAATGGAAAGAATGGCAGGAGGCGCCTCATTTGCTCCCAACCTGTGGTCATTACTTGCCGATGCTATGGAAGATCGCAACAACTCCTCATAATGGTCAACAGCTTTTATAGTGTTTACAAAAAAGGTCAAAAATTGAAGATTCTTCATGGGTGTAGAACCTGGACTCAACAAGTTGATCCCAGTATCCGTGGCCAGTGACCAGTTATTATGCTTTCCTGAACCATTGATACCGGCGAAGGGTTTTTCATGGAACAAAACCTTAAAATTATGCGCATCCGCTATTTTTTCCATAACGTCCATAAGCAAGAGATTGTGGTCCACGGCCAAATTGGCTTCCTCAAATACAGGTGCCAGTTCAAATTGGTTGGGCGCAACCTCATTATGCCTTGTCTTTACAGGAATTCCTAATTTGGTGCATTCTTTTTCCAAATCGCTCATAAAACTCAGTACCCTATTCGGAATTACTCCAAAATAGTGATCGTCCAATTGTTGTCCTTTAGCGGCCAAGTGACCTACAAGGGTACGACCGGTTAGAATAATATCGGGACGAGAGTAGGCCAACGCCTTGTCTATCAAGAAGTATTCCTGCTCCCAACCCAAGGTAGCATTGACCTTGGACACATTCTTGTCAAAATATTTTGCCACCGCAGTCGCAGCTTCGTCCACGGCATGCAAGGCCCTTAACAAAGGAGCCTTGTTGTCCAAGGCCTCACCGGTATAGGAAACGAATATAGTCGGCACACAAAGCGTGGTACCATATACAAATGCTGGTGATGTAGGGTCCCAGGCGGTATACCCCCTGGCCTCAAAGGTGTTCCGAATTCCACCACTGGGAAAGCTGGAAGCATCCGGTTCTTGCTGGACTAATTGTCCTCCTCCAAATTTTTCCAAGCCTTTTCCATCGGGTAGCAAGTCAAAAAAAGCATCGTGCTTTTCCGCTGTAGATCCCGTTAACGGTTGAAACCAATGTGTATAGTGTGTAGCCCCGTTCGCTATCGCCCAACCCTTCATGGCCTCCGCCACTTGATCGGCAATTTTTCTATCAATTTTGGAGCCCGAAAATATAGCTCCCCTAACACTTTCCAAAGCGTCTTTGGTCAAGTATTGCAACATTTTCTCGTCATTAAATACTTGAGTACCGAATAGCTTGGAACGACGACCTTTCTCCTCAATTATTATTCTATTTCTCCTTAGGCTTTCCGATATGGCATTAAATCGCATTTTGAACATGGCTTCTTTGTAATTTTTGGCTAAAATAATCATTTAAGGAATTAATAATATATCCTCAAAAAAATAAACTTTTTCTAAAATACCCTAGCCAAAATAGGGGTATCTTAAATTATGTTTGCTTTTTTGATTTTTAACCCCCGAAAAATTAGATTAATTCATCAAAAAATATATTTTTGTTGGTCTTTAAAAATATAAATATTAACAACCAAAAAATTATGGCAAAGATTAAATTGGAATATCTGTGGTTAGATGGTTACTATCCAACCCAAAATTTAAGAGGTAAGACAAAAGTGGAGGAGCACGAAGATTTCAAAGGAACACTTGAAGAACTTGGAATGTGGTCTTTTGATGGTTCCTCAACAAAACAGGCCGAGGGAGGATCTTCGGACTGTTTGTTAAAGCCCGTTGCGATTTATCCAGACCCTGCTCGAGTAAATGGATACTTGGTTATGACCGAAGTCTTAAATGCTGATGGTACACCTCATGTTTCTAACGGTAGAGCTACTATTGACGATGATGATAATGATTTCTGGTTTGGTTTTGAGCAAGAGTACTTCATTATGGATACCGCAACCCAATTGCCATTAGGATTCCCTGTTGGTGGTTATCCTGGTCCTCAAGGCATGTATTATTGTTCCGTTGGTGGAAAAAATACGTGGGGAAGGGAATTAGTCGAAGAGCATGCAAACCTATGTATAGACGCCGGACTTAATTTTGAAGGGATTAACCAAGAAGTTGCTGCTGGTCAATGGGAATTTCAATTATTTGCTAAAGGTGCAAAGAAAGCTGGAGACGAAATCTGGATTGCTAGATACTTACTGGCCCGTTTAACGGAACAATATGGTTACTATATTGAATACCACCCTAAACCACTTGGAAAAGACATGGATTGGAACGGATCCGGTATGCATGCTAACTTTTCTAATACAACCTTGAGAACTTGTGGTTCTAAAGAAACATATGAAAAAATTTGTGAAGCATTCCGACCGGTCGTTAAAGAACATATCGAGGTTTACGGAGAGTTTAATGATCAACGCCTAACAGGTCTCCATGAGACAGCTTCTATAGATGATTTTAGTTATGGTATTTCTGACCGTGGCGCCTCTATTCGTATTCCAATCATAACCGTTGAAAAAGGATGGAAAGGATGGCTGGAAGATAGAAGACCAGCTTCCAATGGGGATCCTTATAAGATAGCGGGCAGAATAATAAAAACTGTAAAATCTGCTGATATTTAAAACTTTATTAGAATTAATTGATTGTTGTACTACCTAAAAAAGTGTACCTCCTTGGTACACTTTTTTAATTTTCAGTACTTTGTAAAGGCGTGTTCATCCAGTAGTCTTCAAAGTCATTGGGCTTTGCAGTGGGCTGGTCTTCAAAAATAGGTTTGCGCTTGTTCATGAAAAGGCTATCCTCCGGAGCCGTTTGGCCAAGTCTTACCCGCTGTACGAAAAACTCCCTGAATTGTTTATAGTCTCGTTGAGTCCATTTATTGACCAAATTACCTATGGTATCCCTTACATTGGAGACCTTTATGGAAAGTAAATCATTTAAATCTGTACCTTTTTTTATTGCCTTCGTAAATTCACTCAACATTTTCGTAATTTCTTCCTCTTCCATTTTCGGGTTTAAAAAAATCTTGTTTTCCCACCTTCCGGCACTTTTCAATCTCACGCGCTTCTTTTTAAACTCCACTTTGTAATTGGGGAGATGTACGGACTGTTTTGCTTCGGGAATTGAATTGTATTCCACCATAAAGCATCTTCTAGCAAAATTGATGGTAGCATAGTCCACTTTAAAAACCGGAGGTATATTCAATATAAAACTGTTATAAAATGAAATGTAGTTCAGGTACATTTTATTATTTACTCTTCGATAATCCGTGGTAATATCAAAAATTACTTTTTTCTTGTTCCCATGCTTATTTCTTTTACCTGTTTTGTTTCTTTTTTTTTCATCATACATGGTATACTCCAATTTATGTATCGCAAAATTTAGTTTGGAAATATAAATGGTGCCGTTAGCACGATAGTTTGGATAAAACACCCAAAACTTAATAGTATACAATTCTTCCGTATCAACACTGGTGTCACTACCTCTCAAGAAAAAGTGATTTTCAATGAAGTCGGTTTTAAGAGTGCCGATGAAATCATAAGAACCAACATTGTAGTTTCTTATGGCATCATGAATTCTCAAAATTCGAAATTCATTTCCCCCGTAGGCATCCAAATGAGCCTTTTTAATAATTTTTCGTAGTGATCCATAATTATAAGCAGCTCTTGCCAAGGAGTCTTGTTCAAAATAATCGTTCAAACCAAAATGAAATAAACGTGTTTCCGAAGTAGCATCGTCCAACTGATCAAAGCCTTGATCAAAGACTTCAAGAATGGCTTCATTTAGATTGACGTATTGTTGATCATCGTTTAACTGATAATCTCGATAATAGCCAATGCTAGAAAAATAGTTTGAGGGGGAATTTCGGGGTATGGCCTCAATGGCACGCTGTACAATTTGCTTGGCACTTAAGTTTCGGTTTCGTTTACCCTTGGCTTTGACCACTGCCTCATCCAAGCCGAAAACTGTAGGATTTAGGCTCAGTACGTTCAGCTCGGTTTGGCTAAAATCGGTTATAGGTATTTCCTTTGTTTCATAACCCATAGATGATATTTCGATGATATTACCGTACTCCCTGTATTTTAGCGGAATTCTAAAACCACCATCAACATTGGTAATAATGCCCAAAGCTCTATCCTTAATTCGAATATTGGCAAAAACCACGGGTTCATTTGATTGGGAGTCGAACAACCGCCCTATAATATAGTCTTGCTGTTGTGCGAAAATTTCAAAAGAAGTAAAGAACAGCAGAACAAAAGCAACGCGATTAAGATTTAGGCTATTCATAATCAGTTAGCTTTTTTAAGTGGTGTATTCATCCAGTAGTCCGTAGAGTTATTTGGCTTGGCAATGGGCTGGTCTTCAAAAATAGGTTTGCGTTTGTTCATAAAAAGACTACCTCCTGGTGCAATTTGGCCAGGCAGGGCCTGCTGTACAAAAAATTCCCTGAATTGTTTATACTCTTTGTAAACCCTTTTATTGAGAAGAAAGCCATAAATATCCTTAAGCTCTTCAATGGTTACCTTAAAAGTTTTTGGCATGTCTACCTTAAAACTTCCTGCTTTCATTTCTACTTGAAACATATCCGCCCACCCTTCCTCTATTATATCAGAATCGAGTTTTGCCTTGTATATATAAAGGTCCCCATCAATATCCCCAAATCCTTTAATTGTTGCTTCTGAGGTTTTCATCTGGCCCAGTTCCAAATTTCTGATTACTTTTTCTGTCTCCGACTTCATACTGGCAAACTGTCTTTCGGTCATACGAGGATAGAGTTCAACAGTGTATAAGTAAGGTATTATTTTTGAAATAGAAATTTTCTTCCCATTGAAAACGAAACTATAGTTCTTCTTCTTTTTAGCAGAGAAGGCATCGACTATTTCATTGAACCTGACCGTAAAACACTTGCATAAATCATCCAAGTAAATGTTATCTACAACAAATCTGGGCGGCATACCCAATAGAAAGCTATTGTGGAATGAAATATAGTTCAAATACATTTTACCGTATTTTGGTTTATACTCGGAAACTACCTTAAAGACAAGCTGTTTCTTATTTCCATCCTTGTTGCTTTTACCTAAACGTTTTCCCTTAACACCATCATACACGGCATACTCCATTTTATAGATAGCATAGTTTTCCTTGGATATTATCAATCTTCCCGAAATTGTTAATCCCGATTTCGAATTTTTAAACCGTATACTGTACAAGGCTTGTCCATCCAAATAAACATCATCATCCTTATCAAAAAAATGATTATTCAAAAAGTCATTTTCCAATTGGTTTACAAAATCAAAGGAATTGATCTTAAAGTTACGTATGGCGTCATGAATCCTAAGAATGGTAAATTCATTACCTCCATAATTGAATAAATAGGCTTTGTTAATTATTTTTTGCCAAGTCTTGTAATTATAAGGGGCATCCGCTACCTCATCTCTTTTAAAATCCGTATTCTTTTTATAATTGTAAATTTTAACCTTAGTAGTAGCGCTATCCACCATATCAAACCCTAAATCAAAAGCTTCTAGGATAGCTTCGTTGAGGTTTACATAATCATTTTCTTGGTTAAGTTGATAATCCCGGTAATATCCTACTAAGGAAAATGAGTTTTGGGGATAGTTCATTGGTATGGTCTCTATCGCCTTCCTCACTATTTTTCTGGCAGTTAGCCTCCGTTTTTTCTTGGCGGTCACTACCGCCTCTGACAATTCCAAAACGCCTTGGGATAGTCTTATGATATTTATAGCTTCCGGCGCAAGACCGGTTATTGGGATTTCCTTTTTCTGATACCCCATACTTGAAATTATAAGTATATCCCCCAGTTCCTTGAACTTTTTTGGGATACGAAACCCTCCATCCTGATTGGAGATAACTCCAACCGCCTTGTCCTTTATCCTTATTGTTGCGAATACCACCGGCTCACCGGTCCGTGCATCCTGTAGTTTGCCTCGTATAAAGTCATCTTGACAAAAGACCATGGTACCGTAGAAGCACATAAAAAAATAGTGTATCCATTTAATGTTCTTAGAAATCATATGGAAATCACTACAGTTATACATATTTCACTTTTTTGAGGTCATTTTAAAGGGGTGTTCATCCAATACTCCTCAAAATCATCAGGTTTAACAATGGGCTGGTCTTCAAATATGGGTCTGTTCCTTTTCATAAGAAGGCTATCTGGTATAGGCTTGGCTTTTTGATTGATCCGCTGGACAAAATACTCCCGGAACTGCTGATAATCCTTAAAAGTCCATTCATTCAATAGGTTACCTTCTTTGTCCTTGATATTCTCGATTTCGGCAACAAGCAAATCCTTATTTAGAATACCGTCTTTTCTGTTTTCTTCAATCTCCTTGAACATTGCATCCAATTCAGCCTTTTCTATATCCGGATATAGGACTATTCTTTTTTTGTTGAGTTCACTCCTTAAAAATTTCAACTTGCGTCCTTTAAACTTGAATTTGTAATTCCTTAGGATATTTGCGGATCTAGCCTCGGGCTCGGTATTAAACGTGACGATGAAATACTTTTTTGAAAAATCTACAGTAATGTCCTCCGCTATGAACTTTGGCTCTTCCTTAAGTCGAAAAAGATTATGAAGTGAAATATAGTTTAGATACATTTTGGTATAAATCCTTTTGTATTCGGTCACCACCTCGAAAATGGGTTGTCCATGGGGGTTTGATGGATTTGATTTTTTATTGATATTGAAATTTTGGTTATCATAAAGTGTATATTCCATTCCATGAATAGCAAAATCATTTTTTGATATATAAAGTCTGCCTACTACTTTGTATCCTGTTATATATAATTTATTACTTACCCTACTTGCAGGTACACTTTTGGTTATACCAATGGTATAGAGTATCTCATCATCCAAATACAAATCCTCCTCCCTAAAAAAAGAATGGTTACTTAAAAGATCTTTTTCCAGAGTGTTCACAAAATCAAAGGAATTGACCTTATAGCTGCGTATGGCATCATGTATTCTTAAAATAATAAATTCATTTCCCCCATACCCGGAGAGGAATGCATTGCTGATTATTTTTCGACGTGTTCGGTAGTCATACTTTTGTTCTGCAAAATGGTTTCTTCTGAAATCCGTATTCTTCTTATAATCATATATTCTGATTCGAGAGGTTTTATGATCCAATTCGTCAAAACCCGCATCAAATACTTCAATTATTGCTTCGTTGAGGTTTATATACTCATTTTCTTCATTAAGTTGGTAATCCCTGTAATACCCAACGGTGGAAAATGAGTTCTGGGAAAAGTTGACCGGTATGGCCTCTAAAGCCCTTCTGACAATTCTCCTTGGGGAGAGTTGTCTTTTCTTCTTTGCAGTGACCACTGCCTCCGCTAGTTCCAGAACACCATAGGAAAGTCGGATGATGTTTACATCATTGTGTGATAAGCTCTCTATCGGAATTTCCTTTTTTTGATATCCCATACTGGAAACAACTAGTACATCCCCTAATTCCTTGAACTTTTTTGGAATACGAAATCCCCCATCCTGATTGGAGATAACCCCAATTGCGTTATCCTTTATCCTAATGGTGGCGAATACCACAGGCTCACCAGTCTGCGCATCCTGTAGTTTGCCTTGTATGAATTCCTTTTCTTGGGAAAATAGAATTGTACTATAGCAGAACAAAATCAAACAGTATATATATCTAATATTTCTTAGTACCATTTTGTAAGTGCTATAGTTTTATTCTGCCATTTTTCAACCTATTTCAACGGGGTATTCATCCAATACTCCTCGAAATTATCGGGTCTTACAATGGGCTGATCCTTAAATATGGGTCTGTCCTTTTTCATAAGAAGGCTATCGGGAATAGGATGGGTCTTTTGATTTATTTGCTGGACAAAGTATTCGCGAAACTGTTGGTAATCCCGCGAAATCCATTTATTCAATACATTGCCTTCCAAATCCTTAATATCTGATATTTTAATATCGAGAAACTCCTTTTCAAGTCGACCTCGTCTTTCATGGTTTTCAATCTCCTTGAACATAAGCTGTGATTCAGACTTCTCCATATCGGGATACAACTCCATTACATTTTGACGAAGATTACCTCTCAAAAACTTCACCTTTCGGCCTTCGAACCGAAATTTATAATTTCTCAGATTTGTAGCTGATTTTCGTACGGGTAGGTCACTAAAAGTGACGATAAAACATTTTTTGGAAAGATCAACAGTAATGCCCCGCAGCATAAACACCGGAGCATCCCAGAGTTGAAAGGAATTATGAAAGGAAATATAGTTCAAAAACATTTTGTCCTCTATTGGCTTATACTCCGTAATTACTTCAAAAACGAGCTGCTTATTGGTATTATACTTATTGATTTTCTTAACGGTATTCGTTTTTAAACGATCGTATACGGAATATTCCATTCCATGAATCGCAAAATTCTGTTTTGAAATGTAGAGAATTCCATAAACCCTATGACCGGGTAAACTTTTCCGAAAACCTATAGTATACAAAACGTCATTACCCAAATACGTATCTTCTTCCAAAAAAAAATGGTGGTTTCGTAACAAATCCTGTTCCAAAACATTTACGAAGTCAAAGGAATTGACCTTATGATTTCTTAACGCATCATGGATTCTCAGTATAATAAATTCATTGCCACCATAATCCGGAAGAAATGCGTTATTGATTACCTTCTGTTGGGTTTGGTAATTGTACCGTTGCTCAGCTAATGAGTATCTCTTAAAATCCTCATTCCTTTTGTAATCATAAATTCTAACTTGGGAGGTTTTATGATCCAATTCATCAAACCCTTCATCAAATACTTCAATTATGGCTTCATTGAGGTTTATATACTCATTTTTCTGATTAAGCTGATAGTCCCTGTAATACCCAATAGTAGAGAATGCGTTTTGGGGAAAGTTGACCGGTATGGCCTCTATAGCCTTTCTGACAATTCTTCTTGGGGAGGGTCTTCTTCTTTTTTTCCTAGCGGTCACTACCGCCTCGGACAACTCCAAAACACCTTGGAAAAGGCGAACGATGTTGATATCCTCAGATGATAGTCCAGCTATCGGGATTTCCTTCTTTTGATACCCCATACTGGAAATAACAAGTACATCCCCCAATTCCTTGAACTTTTTGGGAATACGAAATCCCCCATCCTGATTAGAGATGACTCCTACCGCCTTTCCCTTTATCCTGATGGTAGCGAATACCACAGGCTCACCGGTTTGGACATCCAGCAGCTTACCCCTGATAAATTCCTGTTGCCCCCACAATGGCGGAAGAAATATTAGAAAGCAAATAACGACAAAGTAGTTTAACTTCATCAAAAAGGGGGTTTTTAGGTTACCGTAAAATAGATGAATACGGTATAAATTCCCACAAGAATCATACCATCTCGCCAACCTAAACGTAGTCCTTTGGGCAAGAAGACCAAAGGCAATATCAAGAAGGAAATGCCCAACATCCAAAAAACATCGTTTTCCAATAATCCCTGGTCCACAACTCGAATAGGCTTGATCATGGCGGTAATGCCTAGAACCGCTAAAAGATTAAAGATGTTGGATCCTATTAGGTTGCCTACGGAAATTGCCTTTTCCTTTTGGATGATGGCGATAATGGATGCGGCCAATTCGGGAATACTGGTCCCAACAGAGACCACGGTAATCCCAATGATACGATCACTAACACCGTAAAAGGAGGCCAAGCCTATAGCTCCCTTAACCAATATTTCCGACCCTCCCCAAAGAGCGCCCCCACCAATACCCAATAACAATACGGCCTTATGTAATGGTAACAGCGTTACATTTTTGGATACCCCTTCTACCACGGCAGGCTTTTGATAACGCAGTAGATAAACCAAAAATAGAAATAGAATCAGGAACATAATGCCTCCTTCATATCGCTGCAATTCCCCGTCAAAATAAATGAATACAAAAAACAAGAGGGAGGACGCCATCATAACAGGCCAGTCCGTAACATAAAAGCTCTTCCGTACGTCTATACTCCCTATAATAATGATAATGGCCAGGACCAGGCCTAAATTTGCAATATTGGATCCCACTACATTACCCAAAGCCAAATCTGGGAACCCGTTCAAAGCGGCATTGACGCTCACTATTAATTCAGGAGCCGAAGTGGCAAAGGAAACCACGGTCATCCCGATTATGATTCTAGAAATATGTAAACGTAGTGAAAGTGCTACAGCCGACTTTAACAACCAATGGCCTCCTGCTACTAATAGTATAAGCCCAACTATAATGTAAAATACATTTTGCATTCATGTGGATTTTACTATAAATATATAATGAAGATTTGAACTTAAATTGTTTTCTTTTTGGAAAAGAATAACTATAAAAATAGTTGTATGACTAAAAAAACAAGAGTATGTTTATGGTATAAAAACAGAGCATGCAGAAATTAACAAATAAAGAAGAAGAGGTAATGAAAATTCTCTGGAAGTTGGAGAAGGCGTTTGTCAAGGATGTGCTTGGTGAAATGAAGGGCGACAAACCCCATTACAATACCTTATCTACCATCATACGAAACCTTGAGGAAAAAAATTATGTGGGCCATGAAGCTTTTGGAAACACGCATCGTTACTATCCTTTAATAACCAAAGAAAAGTATCGCAAAAAGTTTATCAATGCCACAATAGCTGATTATTACGATAATTCCTACAAAAATTTAGTCTCTTTTTTTGCTAGGGAAGAAAAAATCTCTGTGGAAGAGCTAAAGGAAATCATTGATCATATCGAAAAGAAAAAATAAATGGAAGCCTTCTTCTTATACCTTTTAAAGTCATCGGCCATTGTCGGGCTGTTCTTTGTTACATATCATCTTTTTTTAAGGAAGGAAACCCTCTTTTTTGAAAATAGATTATTCTTAGTCGGTGGTCTGGTCGTCTCCGTATTTCTTCCTTTTCTTAAAATACGCAAAGTTGTTTTGTTAGATCCCGGAATCACCACCAACCTTCCCATAACCTCCGAAAATTCCTTGACCGTGAATCAGACTGTGCTTGTTAACTGGGAGACCCTTTTGCTGATGATCTATACTTTGGGTGTGCTCTTTTTGCTATCAAGATTGATACTTCAATTAGCTTCCGTAAGAAGGCTTATCAAAACTGAGGAAATTAGAAGACATGAACAGTTCTATCACGTAAAGACCCAAAAACGAATTTCTCCATTTTCGTTCTTTAATTATATTTTTTACAATCCTGCTCAGTTTAGCCAAGACGAACTAAAATCCATCATCGCCCATGAAGAAGTCCATGCTCAGGAATACCACTCTATTGATATTCTCCTGTTGGAACTCGTTTTCATCCTACAATGGTTTAATCCAATAATCTGGTTCTATAAAACATTTGTAAAGCAAAACTTGGAGTTTTTGGCAGATTCAAAGGCTTTCCAAAAGGTTACTTGCAAAAAGACCTATCAATATTTGATGTTAAAACAGGCCGTAGTTGAAAAAAAGCCTACCGTTACCAATCCTTTTTATAATTCATTAATCAAAAAACGAATCGTCATGTTAAATCAGAATCAATCGAAAAAATTGAACACCATAAAACTATTTCTGGTATTGCCCATGCTAGTCCTATTTCTTATGTCCTTTAATATCAAAGAGGTATACTCCTTTAATGCGGCCGCAGATTCCCATGTACGCAATGCTCAATCCATAGAATTGAATATCAACAAGGATACTTCCAATGATGAATTGGAAAAAATGAAAAAAAATCTGGCAGAGGACAATATCGATTTCTCGTACATCGTAATTCATAACGATAATAATGAAATCATTGATATTACTTTACATATCAGTGGCCAAAGTCCGGATGGTGAAAAATTTAGCGGCAATTACAATTCCAGCTCAGAGGACCCCATTAAGCCGATAACCATATTTTATAATCATGAAACCAATGGGATTTCCTTTGGAAATGCAGTGTCCAAAAGGGTACATGTGCACAAAAACAAGGGAGGCAGTGAAACGGTTCGGGTAGACTTAGATCGTACCGGAGAATATAAAACGATAAACATTAGAAAGGAAAACGGAACCAAAAAAATCTTTGTTGATGGGAAAGAAGTTGATGAAGATACGCTACATGAAATGAATTTTAATATCACTATGGATGAACAAGCCGATGATGACATAACCATCCATTTAACTACATCGGACGAAGACAAAAAAAGAAAGAACAAGAGGGTAAAGTTCAAAAAACATAAGGATGGAAAGGTAAAAGAGAATGTAATGATGATCGGAGATTCGGATGATGACACAACTATTGAGGTCATTGCTGAAGGAGATAGTCCTTTGGTCATTGACGTGGATGGAAAAGAAAAACCCTTATTCTACATTGATGGCAAAAAGGCAACGGAAAAACAAGTAAAAAAGCTATCGTCAGAAGATATTATGACAATGAATGTTTGGAAAGGTAAAAAGGCAATTAAAAAATACGGGGAAAAAGCTGAAAATGATGTTATAGAAATCACGACCAAAAAGAAAAATTAGTCACAACAAATCACCAAAAGTTACAATTTAACCGACCAAGTTTTTGGTCGGTTTTTTATTTCTCCAAAGATCAAAATAGTAAAAAACCCTCTTTTTTAAATGAAAAGGCCCTTGGTTTAAAAAAAAATACCCAAAATAGCCCTTCAATTGTTATAAACTGTAACACTCAGGCTTTCTAACCTTACAATTCAAAATACGGTTCAAGGAAGTTCGAAAAAAATTAAAATACATTTCATTTTTTTACTTACAATACTATATTCAATTGTATTGTTTTCCATCAAATCGTTAGGAAGTATAGATTTTTATTATATATATTAAATGGATAATCGATTATCCGAATACAATTCCTAACCCTTTTAAGATTTAAAGCAATGATCATCATCATAAAAATTATTATTTGCCTTTTGTTACTATCCTTATTGTCTAACCTATAAAACTTCATATTATGTTAACCTTATTTGGAATACTCATTATTGGTATTGGAATTGTCACCTTATTGACAAAACCAATATTTAAAAATCATAGATTACTTGGGTGGTTTACCCAACGTAAAAGCCTACGGATTATACTCTTGGGCATCGTATTGAGCATTGTCACAGGAACGCTATTTTATGCCGAACCGGGAACCGCATACGCGGTTCAATATCCATGGGGCGGGCAAAAGGCTGTTTTTCGTCAAGGTATCCACACTAAGATGTGGGGAAGATTGATTCCTATCCAATTTGAACTGCCCATAAAATATGTGATACCCAATACCAATGGTGAATTGGGTGAGCAAAGCGAATACGCCAATGGGGATGCCGCCAAATATTGGGCCTTTAGTGATGCTGTAAAAGCAAGAATCGCGACCTCTGTGGTCATCAGCATAAATACGGATGGGGAAGCCCAATTCCTATCTGTTGCGGATCGTAACAAAACGGAACAAAACTTAATACGATCCCGGATTATTCCCAATATTGACCAATCCATAAAGAATACCTGTAAACTTATGGATGCCCAGGATTACATTTCCGGACAAGCCTCGGATTTTGATCGATACTTTAAAGATCAATTGGAAAACGGCATGTACGTCCTTGAAGAGTATACAGAAAGTGAGCGAAGGGAAATTATTGGGGACAGTACAACCGTACGGACCGTGGTAAACAAAGATTCCAAGCAAAAGCGTTTTCGGATAAAAAGAATACAAGGAGAGCCTGTTCGTGAGCAAGGCAATTCCTTAAAAGCCTATGGTCTAAAAGTGGTCCAAGCTGTTGTTACGGAAATTGATTGGGAAGAAACCTTTGATAAGCGCCTCCAATTGCAGAAAGAAGAGGTAGCCCAGACCCAATTGGAAAAGCAGCAGGCCGAGCGCGAGTTTTATCGTGCACAAAAGGAAAAAGCGCGGGGAGAGGCTGAAAAAGCAGCAGAACGGGCTCGTTTGGAGAAAGAACAGATACAAAAGACCATAGCTGCGGAAACCGAGGCCAAGGTTGCTGAATTCAACCTTGTCAAGGAAAAGAAGCAATTTGAAGTGGAAAAATTCAAAGCGCAGAGTAAAAAGGTGGCAGCGGACGCAGAGGCGTATCAAAACGCCAAATTAGTAAATGCCGGCCTCACACCCCAGGAACGCGCGGAGTGGCAATACAAAACCTCTGTAGGGGTAGCTCGGGAACTAAAAGAGCTTAACCTCCCCCAAATCTTTATTGAGGGTGGCGGAGATTCCCAGAAAACGGATGCCAACTTACTGCAATCCTTGATAGGTGCGGAATTGGCCAAGAAGATGATGGAAAGCAACTCAAAATAGTATTTCGTTTAAAAAACTCGGCCCAGGGCCGAGTTTTTATTTTGTATTTTTGAGAAAATCGAACATCTTGAAGCAGGGTTTTTTTAAGCTCTTGGCCAAAATAAATAAGGCATTGTTGCCGAGTTACTCCAAGAAAGGATTGGATTTGTCCAAGGCATCCAAACTACAGTTGGCCATTATTGGATGGCGGTATTATGTTACCACAAATGCCCTGGATCAATAGCGCATTAGCGATTTTACATCAAAACCGTTCAATTGCCCCCTCCCTTTTAAAAATTCCAATTCAATAAGAAAATTACATTGTACTACTTTTCCGCCCAAGCGTTCTACTAAGGCACAAGTAGCCACGGCCGTACCGCCGGTCGCCAGGACATCATCATGTATCAAGACCCTATCTCCTTTGGAAATACTATCCTCAAGAATTTCCAAAGTATCCTGCCCATATTCCAAAGCATAGGTTTCCTCTACTACCTTTCCTGGAAGTTTCCCTGATTTACGAACGGGGACAAAACCGGCGTTTAATGTGGAGGCTAAAATTGGGGCGAAGAAAAACCCCCGGCTTTCCATACCTACTACAATATCTACTTCCCCATTGACCATTTGAAGCAATCTCTCTGTTGTTGTCCTAAGTGCCTCAGGGCTTTTTAAAAGTGGGGTTATATCCTTAAAAAGAACTCCTTGGGATGGAAAATCGGGTATATCGCGTATAAAGGCTTTTAGGTCCATATTTTGATGATTGTAATTTTGCCTTAAATTTAAAAAGAAATATATTTGCAGCCCTGAAAAGGCCGCGTGGCGCAACTGAATAGCGCATCTGATTACGGCTCAGAAGGTTACAGGTTTGAATCCTGTCGCGGTCACTTAAGAATGGAAAGCTCGTCATTTGGCGGGCTTTTTTGTTCGAATGAGATCTGACCTCACTCAGGAATCGAGGTGAGAACATAAAAAGTAGCAAACCGTAGGTTTGGAGCTTTTCATTTAGACTACGGAACTCAAAGGAAAACCAAAGGTAATCCTGTCGCGGTCACTTAAAGCGCAAGCCCTGTATGAAAATGCAGGGTTTTGTATTTTTTGGAGGCATCAAAAGCTTAAAGCTTTTGTAGGTAAACAAAAGTGCGAATCCACAGCTTGATAGCGATGCATGTTTGCATTTTCAGGAGGGACTCCAAAGGAAAACCGAACGAAGTGAGGTAATCCTTCCTTCACCAAGCTACCGCAAAAAAACCTGCCGCGGTCGCAAAAAAAATCGACCAAAAGGTGAAGACAAAATATGCTAAAAACATAGCTTGCTTTGTCAAATAATTGTAGTATTTATTGTTCCAGGTCTTTTCATTGTCCGTTTTTATATTGAATATAACTAGTTCAATCATATGCGCGAACCAAGGATCGGGTTTTGCCATCCTTAAAACCAACCGGATTTATGAACGGTAGGGCAGCTAACCGATCATTTCGTAATCTATTGATAATCAGAATACTTTCCGACCCTCGATTCGACATATATGTACAAATTACCTTGATAAGACCTATTAATAACAGTAAATTTAATACGTATATTACTACTTTTTTTATAAGATTTAACACAAAAATTAAGGTTTAACAGTTAATTGATGGTAGTTTCATCGAAAAATTTGAGAATTAACTGTCATGGTACTCGTTTTTTCGTACATTTCGAGCATGGAACATTTTAAGGAAGCTAAGCAGAAGTTGGATTTATCATGGGCCGAACTACACGAGGCCAATATCAATCTCCAAATTTCCATTCAGCAAATGCAATGGGCAAGACAAGATTTGCGAGAGGCATTACAGAATAGCAAGGTCCAAATAGAGGATGAAAAACTAAAGGATTTTCTGGAACTTTAAGATGAACAGGTCCGCCGATAAAGAGGAAATGGTCATTCCAGCGGATTACCGACGTACCACTTGACCCCTAGCTAACAAAGGTTCATTACACCTTTGGTTACCGTCCGATTACTTGCCCCGTCACTGGGAGGAAACTATTTTTGACCAAATGGTCATTCAGTCATTTCCTGCATATTATCCCAAATAACCTCTGGTGAAATCATATATGCTCAAAAAAATAAAATGGTTAAGATGTTTTCAGCACTATTTTAAGGAAGAAGCTCTTTTCCCTTAATGAGCAGTAATGAAATAGAGGAGAATATACTTCATTACTTTTTACGATAATTTTCTAGCAAAATTGTAATGTCACCAAATTGTTAACGACTTAACGAACTATATAAGAATTCAGAACTATAGTATCCAATTAAAACACTTGATAAAAAAATTGCACTTTTGGTTTTTGCTCTTTCTGATGAAGAAGAAGTAAAACGCAAGCCTTTTTTAGCTCAGGATACTCTAGCTAAATCCCTCAATAAACATACCAAGGATATCGCTGTACAAAGTGACCTGCCTGTTTTCCATTTCGATGAAACAAAACAAATAGGAGATGACTTTGGCACACGATTTTCAAATGCAATACGAAGCGTTTTTGATGAAGGCTATGATGGCTTGATTGCTATCGGTAATGATTGTCCATACTTGCAGGTAAACCATATCCATCAAGCGAAAGCAATATTAGAGAATGGTGAGGCAGTTCTTGGACCTACTTATGATGGTGGGTTTTATTTGATGGGACTTTCGAAAAAAGATTTCGACTATAGGGCATTCTTAACACTTTCGTGGAATACTAACAAAATTTTTGAAGAATTCTTTGAAAGTTTAAAAACAAGAAGAATTGAATGTCATTCACTCGAAAAGCTGTGGGACATTAATTACCTATCCGCCTTGGAAAACCTAGTTCTGCATAGGATACGAAATGCACGATTGCGCAGTAGTATCCAATCTGCAGTAAAAAGGCGAAGTACCAATTATTTTGTTTCCAAGGTTACAGAACTCAAACTTTTACATTTCACACTTTTTAATAAGGGATCTCCCGTTTTCTACTTCTTTCAATCCTAGAAAGGTCATTGCTTTGAAGCAAAAGACCTCTTTTTTACTTAAATTTTTTAAAAGATAAATCGCTAATCAGCCTGTATTCCCGCTGTTGGTGATAACAAGACTTGATTATCGGAATGAAAAGAATACCAACTACTGTTTTGTTGACGCTATTTGCCTTAAACACTTTTGCGCAAGAAACTACCGGTAGTCTTCAGGGGATCTTAAAAGACAACCAAAATCAACCTATACCTTTCTCAAATATCGTTTTGACTGATACAGAAACAAATTTCACCTATGGAGCGATATCACAAGAAAGTGGTTTTTACAGACTCAAAAATATTCCCCCGGGTAATAGTTATAAAGTCACGGTCTCTTTTTTGGGTTACAATACCATTGAAGAATTCAACTTGGTCATTAATTTGGGTAGTGCCACTGTAAAGGATTTTGTGCTTCTTGAGGAAAGTACGAATCTACAAGAAGTCGTGGTAATCGCTGAATCCACCCCCAAAAAAACAGGCAACGAAACCCTTCTGGGTCGCAAAGCCATCAAAGGCACTCCAACTATCAACAGGAGTATTCAAGACCTCTCCAAGAATTTACCAGAGAATAATTTAAATTCGTTCGGAGGTGCTAGCAATCGTTTTAACAACTTGAATATTGATGGTATTGCCAATAATGATATTATCGGTTTTCAAGAACCTGCCAGTGGTGCCTCTGGTTCGTCTGCCAACGGTACACCAGGGAGCCTTTCCAGAAGTCAGCCTATTGGGTTGGGAGCTGTAAAGCAAGTAAGTGTAAAACTATCGCCTTTTGATGTGAGCATCGGAAACTTTAACGGCGCTAGCATCAATTTGGTCACTAAAAATGGTACCAATACTACCAAAACCGAAGTCTATGGTTATGGCAATAATCAAAACCTTATAGGGCGCTTTGCCAGCGGGGCCGAACAAGAGGTACAATCTTTCTATGATGTGCAATTTGGCGGCGGTATTGGAGGTGCTCTAATCAAAGACAAACTGTTTTACTATTTGAATTTTGAACAGGCTTTATCCAATACTCCCGTTTTAAATGCACCCGGAAGTGCCTCTTCGGATATTTCCTTGGAGGATGTCACTGCCATTCGAGATAGATTGTTAAATGTCTATGATTATGACCCGGGGGCGTTTCAAAGTGCCAATTTAGGTACAGCAAGCACAAAATTATTTACTAGGTTGGATTACAGCCTTTCCGAAGTACATAAACTTACCCTTCGTAATAACTACGTCAATAGTTTTGCCGATAATTTAGAATGGAACAGTACCTTTTTCAACTTCGGAAATCAAGGTTATCGACATAAAAGTGTGGCGAGCAGTCTCGCTCTGGAATTAAAATCAAACTTCAAAAATGGAAGCACTAACCAACTTTCACTAGGCTTTAATACAGTAAAGGAAAATCGTGATTTTGATGGCCGTATATTTCCTCATATCCAAATCGCAACCACTTCCGCAGGTCGCATATTTGCAGGCACTTATCGCGAAGCCTCTGTGTATAACACCGATTTTTCAACCTTACAGATTGCAGATACTTACGCGTTTGACAGCAATAAACATCACTTCACGGCAGGAGTTTTTGGTCAACTGCATGATGTAGATTATGGATTTCTCTCTGCCTGGAACGGGAGGTGGGAATACCGATCCGTGGACGATTTTTTAAACGATAGACCTGCACGCGTAAGAGGGGTGTATAACGTAAACAATAATGACTTTGGTTTTGTAAGCTCTCGTTCATCGGCTACCATTGGTGTTTTTGAAGCTGCTGCCTTCTTTCAGGATGATTTTCGCATAAACGAAAAATTGGAAATAACGGCAGGCTTAAGAGTGGACGGACAATACCTCACCCAGCGACTGCCCGTGAGTGAGGAAGTACACAATACGCCAGAGTTTGCCAGATTTGATAATACTATTTCCAAGGCACCACAGTTCAACCCACGTTTTGGGTTTAACTATAAAATAGACAAAGATGGCAAGTACACCCTACGAGGAGGAACAGGCTTGTTCTCGGGGCGTATCCCGTACCTATGGTTCGCATATGCGGAATACATTTCGGGCACTGAATACTTTAATATTGATTTAAGACCTAGTGACGTATTGCCTTTAACTGAAAACTTGGAGGGCCTACGAAGCGTTCAACCCAATTTGACCGAGATAAATCTTTTAGACCCCAATTTTAGTCTACCCCGAGACTGGAAAACCAACATAGCTTTTAAAGCCAAATTACCCAACCAATGGACCATTGACGTAGAAGGAACCTATACGGACGTGGTAAAAGGGTTGCTTTTTCAGTCTATCAACCGCAGAAACAATTTGGGTAACTTTAGTGGGGCAGACAATCGTCCATACTTTTTAGAAACGGGAGATGCCATTAAAATCAATCCCACCCTCACCAATGTATTCTTGTTGACCAATACAGATCAAGGATTTCGGTACAACCTTACTTTAGGGCTTCGTAAGCAAGCTGGAAATTATAGTGGTTATCTGGGCTATACTTATGGTCAAAGTAAAGACATCTCCAGTACGGTGAGAAGCTCACCAGCGGCCAATTTTGAATGGAATCAAGCTTTGGTGGCAAATAATCCATCGTTATCTTATTCCAACTTTGACCTCAGACATAAGTTTGTAAGCAGCCATTCCTATCAATTCAATATCAACAAAAACAGTACAGGCTTTATTTCCTTTTTATATAATGGACGTGCAGGAAGTACTTTTTCGTATGTATATCAGGGTGATTTAAACCGCGATGGGTCCTCAAGAAATGACATAATTTATGTGCCCAGAGACACCTCGGAAATCAACCTGATTGATATTACCGATAGTGCCGGAAATGTTACCGTAAGTACTGTTGAACAATGGGAACGTTTAAATACGTTTATCGAAAGTGACCCATATTTAAGAGAAAGACGAGGGCGAATTGCAGAGCGAAATGGAGCACGAACTCCTTGGAATCACGAATTGGATATGAAATTGGAATATGCCTTGAAGTTAAAAAATGGAGATGGAATTTCCCTTTCCTTTGATATGCTCAATGTGTTCAATTTTATCAACAAAGATTGGGGGCGATTGGTATTTGTACCTAATGTGGTAAACTCTAGTTTTAGTCTCCTCAACTTTAGGGGTATCGAAAACAACGAGCCACAATTTCAATTCAACATTCCTGAAGGTACGGAACCCTATGTAACAGATTTGTTCAACTCTCGATGGCGAGCGCAATTAGGACTGAAATATAATTTTTGAAGCCAAATGGATTATATGATTGAACTGCTTTCAACATGGAGTTTCGGTCTTAAGAGCGCACCCAATCCCTAATTTGTAATTGGATTATGCCCAGCTTTAAGAATCACTAAGGAGGTTGAACCAAATTTGTTTCCTTAAAACCCATTATAAACCATCATCTTCTTAATAAGCAAGAGCACCACTGCCACAAATAAACAACATGTAAATGTAAATGCCTTCTGTAAATTGATACGTTCTTTCATAAAATATTTGATTTGGAATCCCTCAAATTTGAGGCAATTCGAAATCTTTTCAGGGATTTATCGATATATGAAAGAGTTTTTGGTATGAAATAAGGCAATACCTCCATTTATCGGATTCAATATGCAAATGGTCTAGAAACGATATTATCCCAAAATTGGGATTAAATGGCCTATTTTACCGACTATCCAGAAAGAAAACCTTGAAATTCCATAAAAAAGTGGCTTATAGGGTCTTTTCCTTCAAATAATCCCATAGTATCGTTTTATAGGTCCTTCCTATTGGGATTACATCCCCATGTATCCATAAAGAGTCGGAATCATATTTTTCTATCCGGTCCAAGGATACTAAATAGGATTTATGCACCCTGGCAAAATTATCTTCGGAAAAAACCGAACAATAATAACCCAAATTACCCTTAACCTTGATCTTCCGGTCTTGTAGATAAATATTACAATAGTTTCGATTTCCATGAACATAGCCGATGTCCCGTTCATAAACCTTTAAATAGGTAGAATCTTCCTTGAAAAAAAAGTACCGATCTTTACCAATCTCCTTGCCCACTAAAGAAGCCTTGGGCATAGATTTCATTTCCATGGCCTTACTAACCGCTGAAAGGAATCTATGATAAGGTATTGGCTTCAGCAGGTAGTCAACCACGCCCAATTCAAGTGCCTCCAAGGCATATTCCGTATAGGCCGTTGTTATAATAATTTTAGGCGGATATTTTAAAATCCGGATAAATTGCAATCCTTTTATTCCAGGCATTTGGATATCCAAAAAAATCAGGTCAACTCTTTGGGTCTGTACATAGTAAAGGGCCTCAAAGGCATTTTGAAAAGACCTTAATAAGGTAAGGCCCTGCGTTTTTTTCAAATGCTTTGTTAAGACATCAATGGCCAAAGGCTCATCATCAATAATTACACATCTCATTTGTTTTCCAGGGGTATTTTTAAGTGAACAAAAAATCTATCCTCGCTTTCGGTTATTGTGAGATCATATTTTTGGGGATATAGATGCTCCAATCGCTGTTTTACATTTTTAAGGCCTATCCCATTTTCGGTTCGGTCCTCTTCAAAAAATGAGGGTTTTGAATTCTCCAGAGCCAACATCAGAATGTCATCAAACAACTCAATTTCACATCGTATCCAACATTTTTCATAATCCTTGGAAATCCCGTGTTTAAAAGAATTTTCTATAAACGGAAGAAGGAGCAAGGGCGCAATCTTTTTATTAACGGTATTTCCTAAAATGGTATGTTTTAAATCCAGCCTATCTCCATATCGTATTTGCTCCAAAGCCATATAATTTCCCAAACACTCTAAATCTTCTTTGACGCTTACCAGCGACTCTTTTGCTTCGTACAATATAAAACGTAAAAGATCCGAAAGTTGAACTACCATATTCGATGCTTTTTCAGGGTTCTCCAATATTTGGGCATATAATCCATTTAGAGTATTAAATAGGAAATGGGGATGCAGCTGAGATTTTAAGAGTTGCAGTTCATTTTGAATATTGGATTTTGCGCGATTGAGATGGTCCAGTTGCTGTTTTTCGCGATCCCGTAACAATTTAATGACCACTGCTATTGAAGATACTATAATGAGATCCAACAAAGGGGAGATAAGTTTTGTTGGGTTACTCGGAATGAGCTTGGTATCGAGATCAGCAAAATAAATCGGATAAACAGTCGCCCATACCAACAATCGTAAAAAAAACATTCCGACAATCAACAGTATGGCAAATTGCAAGAACGCCAGCCCATACTTTTTCTTTAACAAAAATTGAGGTAGAATAAAATACAGCGTGGCGTATACCGTAAGAAATTTTGCGGGCAAAGATGCCAATTCATAAGTGATATGCAATCCCAGGTTTGGTTCCTGTACATAGTAAATCCCTACTGTAAAGAGGATGTACAGACACCAGAAAACACCATGCCTTCCTATTTTTTTCATGAACGAGGAAATCTTGACCAATTTAATGGTAAAATGGTTGCATGAATCAAAACCAAGTATAAAATAACAAAAAATGAGTTCTAATTACATTTAGACGAGTACCAATTACAAAAATGTATTTCTAATATGCTTTGGTAAAAAATAGTAGGCGGTTGGTACTTTTCTGTAAAAGGAAGAATTATTGAAATCCTATTTTTAATTCAGTCAATAGAACTAAAACTTTGGACTCATGTATACCAATAGACGAAAATTCCTAAAAGATTTCTCCATGGTGGGAGCAGCAACCTTCTCCATACCATTTGTGCTACCCAATCCCATATCAGCCGTTAAACTAAATGTGTTGGTATTGGGCGGAACAAACTTTTTGGGACCAGCAATCGTAAATTCACTTGTTGATGAGGGACATAATGTAACCTTGTTTAATAGAGGAATTACCAATCCAGATTTATTCCCTAAGCTTTCCAAAATAAGGGGGGACCGCAAAAAGGGTATTTCCGGGTATCAGAACCTAGAAAGGGCGAAAAAGATTTGGGATGTGGTAATAGACGTATGGCCGCAAAACCCAAATTTTGTCCAAAACGCCATAACTATTTTACGAAATAGAGCCAAACACTATGTATTTGTTTCCAGTATTGCCGTATATGCTAATTATGGACCCATAGGATTGGATGAAAATACGGCAAGGCGAAAAGGTAATAACTATGAGCAGGGCAACTACAATCTCAACAAGGTGCTGTGTGAAAAAGCGGTGGAGGAAGCATTCCCTGGTCAGTTTACTATAGTAAGGCCTGGTGCAATTGTCGGGGATAGGGACTCCGGGCCCTTTGGAAGATATCTGCTAAATCGGATCAAAAACCGAAAAGAAATTCTGGCGCCCAATTCCAATGATCCCGTTCAATTGATAGATGCCCAAGACATTGGTAGGTTCATAGCTTCTTGTCTTGAAAAAAGAGTTGGTGGACATTTTAATCTTATAGGCCCAGCTTCAAAGTTGGGATATAAAGACATGCTGGTTCTTGCAAAAAAAGCATTGAAAAGTAAAGTAAGCATACTATGGATGGACCCTAAATTTTTGGTCGAAGAAGTTAAGCTTGAGCCTTTTATGGAAATTCCTTTTTGGATTCCCATCACTTTTGATCCTGAACCCGGTTTTTATCAAATCAGTAATAAAAAAGCTATTCGCCATGGACTGGCATTTACGGAATACGATGAGACGGTTAAAACAAGTTATCTATCCTTTAAGGAGAAAAGATTCATTGAGGAGGAAGGATATGACGTGGTTTTTGGAATATCCGAAGAAAGGGAGAACGATATCATTGCTCGATGGAAGGAAAAAACTAAGTAGATCCTATCATGAATTCATTGTACCTGTGTTCTTTCCTACTCAAATCAATTAATTGACAATTATTTCATCAGCGAAGATCCAGGAAGGTAATCCAGCCGCATGATGCCAATAGGGCGTTTTGGTGTTACTTGCCTTAATCTTAATATAGCACGTTTGTACCGGGCCAAAATCCATATCAAAATATTGGATGTCGTTTACTTTACTATCTTTATTTAGAGGATAAGGATTAGGTACCGTACCCAGCCTACGGAAATCCTTGTTGTCCAAAGATATCGAATAGGACACTGAGGATGGCAAGAAGACTATGTGATTGGTTACCTGTAAAAAAGCAAGGGATATCGTCCGTATCTCCATAAGCTCTCCCAAATCCAAGACTACCTCCATATCGTTCCCTTCGTATCCCAGCCAATTGGCATAAAAACTGCTCCCCCCTAGGGCACCATCTGTAAGGACCATGGGGTTTTCATCGGCATATTTTTTGGGTCTCGTTAGAGTAACTACTTTTTTGCCCTTGGCCTTATTGGGTTTTAGTGCAATTTCCAGGGCGGACTTATAGTTCGTCCCATATTCCGCTACGGTAAAGCCCATTTCATTCATAAGTCCTATGTTGTGCCCTGAAGTCGTTTCCATAAAGTTGTCCAATAGAGAAACTACCCTAGGGTTGATTTTTTTCGTTCCCCCATCATCCGTAATCACTAAACCGTACTTTTCATTGATATTTTTTCTACTGGCCTCTAAAACCGCATAATCCACACCTAAACGGGCTTTCTTTACCCTGGCTACCAATTCTGGACTATCGGCTACTACATTTTCGGCCTTATCGAACAACTCCATGTATCTGGTCAATAGTTCTGGCCGTAGATAGGAACCAAAAGCCTCCGAAGGATCTCCATACAGGAATAGGAAGAAATCCTCATCTTTTTCCAGTTCGCTATGTATCAAATCTACATAGGCCTTGATGTATGTTCCGGCCTTTCCATAATATCCTTCTGTAAACTCTACCAATAATGCTTCCAAATCCGACTCAGGATTCCATAGTAACTTAGCTGTGATGTAGGATCTCAGTTCAAAAAGTTCACTTGGATTATGGCTATGTTGCTCAAAAACCCATTTCGCATTGTTGTCCCGAAATAATTGAATGTTGGGCCGCAACGTATGGATATTGGGAAATGGTGCCAGAAAATTAGTGTACTGGGTGGTATAGTCCCAGATTCTAACATTATTCGTTAATTTCCCCCAACCCTCCAAATCCTTGGCGAAATCGGTACACTTTTCAGCTATAGGTGCCGCACGGTCACATTCTATGGAGCAAAGGGTTATGAGCACATTATCCGCAGGCTCGGTCTTACTAGGTTTACGGGTATACTGATAGGCCAGGGTGGAAATGGTCTTATCCGGAAAATCAGCGGCCACTTGGTTTACAAAACGGATCACGGTACCCGAAGGACTACCTTCTTCCTCATCGATCTTGTGGCAGGCATCGCACTGACAATGTTGCTGATTGTCGTCCTGACTTACGGAAACAACCGAGGCTTCCGGGTTTCGTGCAAACAATGCGGATACCGAATCCTTAACGATTTGCAATACCTTTTCATTGGTCAGGCACAATTGGGTGGGCAATCGTTGATCTCCTCTTAAGGCATAATATTCCGGATGGGACCCATAGAATTTCTCCTCCGGCAAAAACCGATGAAAAGTATGAACCCTAGCTCCCGGAGCATAGTACGGAAAGGACTCATAAGTTACTTTTTGCTGGTCGGCAAAGCTTTTGTTTTCATAAAATAGTTTGGAATGCACCGTTCTTGTTGTTATCTCCGGTGTATACACGTAATCGATAGGTTCCAGGGATATGGACAGTGTGGACGGAATTTTCATAGCATCGGGAGCATACCATTTACACCCCAGGTAACGTTCTAAAAATTCATAGACCGCATATCGAGTATCCAAATCGGAATGGCCAAAAATGAACAAGTCGTTTCCCTTTGTTCTGATAACAATTTGATTGGGCTCCAATGAATCCCCATTTCTATTTCCAATATAGACTTTATGTTTTGCCGCGTCTTGGGAGTTTTCATCAACAATATCCAGAACTACCTCCCCAATTTTTTGAAGATATTCTTGCAGCAATTCTGCCGATCGGTATGGGCTTTCCGTGCCTTCGCCCAAGACCACTATTTCGTAAGCCGACTTTCCATTTTCGAAAATCCGTAATCGGTTATCATTACATGAAACATGGAAAACCAAGACAGTCGTTAGAAATAGTGATACAATTCTTGGCATAGCTTACCTATGAAAATTAATAGGATATCATTTCAAAATACAAGGTGGAAGCATTCGTTAAATCATTATGTGAAATGAAATAACCCTTATGCGGTTTTCCATCTACCTTGATGCTCTTAATCTCCACATTATCGCCCATTGAATCGCTCCGAATGATCTTGAGTTTTTCATTTTTGTAATACTTATTATCTAAATGAACGGTAATAGTATCAAAAACCGGTTTGGTAAGGGCATAAATAGGTTCCGCTGGAGTGACAGGATATAAACCCATCATAGAAAAGACCGCCCAAGCGGACATGGTCCCTGTATCGTCGTTTCCGGGTAGGCCGTCCGGGCTGTTCTTGAAATAGGTTTCCAAAAGTTCCGATACCTTTTGTTGGGTACGATGCTCTTGGCCTTTTACATAATTGAACAAATAGGGATAGGCAATATCCGGTTCGTTGGCCATATCAAATTGGTTTTTGTCAAAGACATCTTGAAGCCGATTGGCAAATACCTTGGGACCGCCCATCATTTTCATCAGTCCCTTAATATCATGGGGCACCATAAAGGTATATTGCCAGGCATTGCCCTCGATGAATCCCAAGTTTTTTTCAAAATTGGCCCCGGATTCCGGATTGTAGGGTGTAAGCCAAGTGCCATCATCATTTTTTGGTCGCAAAAGATTAATGTCCGAATCAAACAGATTCCTATAGGATATGGCTCTTTTGGCAAATCTTTTTTGATCTTCCTTATTGCCCAATGCCTTGGCCAATTGAGCAATCGCAAAATCGGTAATGTTGTACTCTTGGGTTGTGGAAACCGAACCGCTATTGGTAGTCTTGGTCGTCAAATATCCTTTATCTAGATAATCTTTAATTCCCGGCCGGAGCGGATTGTTCTCTTTTTGATCCGCACTTTTAAGCATGGCCTCATATGCTTTTTCAATATCAAAATCCCGGATTCCCTTGAGATAGGTATCCGCAATGATGATTCCCGCCGGATCCCCTACCATGGTGGTGGTTTCGGTGGCGTTCAATTCCCATTTGGGCAGCCAACCGCTTTCATCGTAAATCTGCAACATGCTTTTGACCATGTTGGACTGTTGACGAGGGTACACCAAACTCATTAATTGGTGCAAATTGCGATAGGTATCCCAGAGGGAAAAAACCGTATACCGGCTTCCGTCCGTTTTAAGAGTTTCCCTTGTTCTCATTTTGGGATAGTCCCCATTGACATCGTTCAGGGTATTGGGATGAATCAAGGTATGATAGAGTGCCGTGTAGAACTTGATTTTATCCTCTTCCTTGCCCCCCTCGACCTCAATTTTGGACAAATATCGGTTCCATTCATCCTTGGCGCTTTTTAGAATTTGATCAAAATTTCTATCGGCAGTTTCTTTTTCCAAGTTCTCCCGGGCATTTGCTATACTAACATAGGATATGCCAATTTTCAATTCCAATTGGGTGGGCTTCTCAAAACTATACCGCATATATGCACCTATGCTATCACCAATGACTTCTTTGGTGTAGCCCCTCATTAACCTGGGCTTTCCATTGTAACCCATCCATTGGGACTCAACTCCATTGTACTTTGTCGGTTTTTTCCAAGTTCCGAATTCCTGCGCCGGTCTTGAAAAACGGGCCACAAAATACACAGGATAGGCTTCCTCCGGTTTGTAGTAGCAAAAGGAACCTACAGATCGCATCCCTTCTATTTCAGTTGGGGAAACCACCTTAACACTAGCTCCCTGTTCATTGGTAAGTCCCAGACCTAAATTCAATAGAACATTCGAATCCCCTTTAGGGAAAGTGTAATTGCTGACCCCTACCCTCGTGGTAGCGGTAGCCTCCATCTTTATATCGTATTTATCCAAATGATTGGAATAATACCCCACTTCGGATACTTCCGAGGAATAGGTGGATCCGTATTTCAAATGATCCGTCTCCATCTCACCGGTAGTTGGCATGGCCAAAATAACGCCCAGTTCTGGACAGCCTACCCCACTTAGGTTGACATGGCTAAACCCGGTCAAAAACGTATTCTCGTGAACATAGGGCGTGGACAACCAACGACTGTCCTTTTCCAACGGCAAGTTTTGTTCTCCTGCCACATTGAAGGGCGAAACGTTGGCCATTCCCCTCACGGCGATGGGACCAGGATTTGTGGTACCAAAATTGGAAGTTCCGATAAACGGATTTACATACTCCACAGGCTGTTTTTGTCCATAAAGGGAATTGATGAAAACCACTGAAAAAAGAAAAAATCTAAAAGTCATAATTTGTTTGAATATCGCTTTCAAATAGTATTTTATGGTCTTTACTCATTGCTTAATGAATACGGTACGGATTCTACCGATATCCCCCAATTTGTATTCGGTTCCGAACCCATTTCAAAGATCAATTCCCCTCCTTTTTGAATTGTCTCTACTCCTAGCCAAGTTTGATCAAAATTTGTACCATTGAGGTTTGCGATCTGAATATAGGGACTACCTTTTCCATTTTCATTGGCTTTGATCAAAAAGGTGTTCCCGTTATCCAAGTGTAGTTTTGCCTCATCAAACAGAGGACCACCGATTACAAATTGATCAGTTGCCGGTGCTACAGGATAAAAGCCCAAGGCACTAAATACATACCAGGCCGAAGTTTGCCCGTTATCTTCGTCTCCACAATATCCGTCCGGAGTTGGGGTGTATAACTTGGTCAATACCTCTCGAATCTTTTCTTGAGTCTTCCAAGGCTGACCTGCGTAGTTATACAGGTATATCATATGTTGAATGGGCTGGTTGCCATGTGCATAATTCCCCATGTTCATAATCTGCATTTCACGTATCTCATGAATGGTAAAACCATAGTATGAATCATCAAATATCGGTGGCATTTCAAAAACATGGTCCAGCATCTTCGTAAATTCATTAGCTCCGCCCATTAGATTGATAAGGCCCTGTACATCATGAAAAACAGACCAGGTATAGTGCAGGCTATTCCCTTCTGTAAAAGCATCACCCCATTTTAAGGGGTTAAAAGGAGACTGAAAATTCCCGTCCTTATTCTTGCCCCGCATTAGTTTTGTGGACGAATCATAGAGATTTTTGTAGTTCATGGACTTGGAGAAGTACATTTCTGCCAAGCTATCCTTGCCCATGGTTTTCGCCATGCGGGCTATGGTAAAATCCGCATAGGCATACTCCAAGGTACGGGCCGCGTTTTCATGGATATCCACATCATAGGGAACATAGCCCAAATCGTTGTAATAATCCACACCTTCCCGTCCCACGGAAGTTTCCGGCCGACCTTCTTCCACTGTGGCATTTTTAAGTAATGCTTCAAGCAATATGGATTTATCCTTTTCGGGTACATTCCCTTGTAAAAAGGCATCCACGATAATCGGTGCCGAATTGGAACCGATCATCACATCACGGTGTCCGGGACTGGCCCACTCCGGTAGCCAACCCGACTCTTTATAGGTATTGGCCAGGCCTTCCATAATCTGGGAGTTTAGGGTAGGATACATCATGTTGAAAAAGGGAAATACCGCACGAAACGTATCCCAAAAACCATTATCCGTAAACATGTAACCGGATTCTACTTTGCCGTTATACGGACTGTAATGGACCACCTTGTTATCCTTGTCCAATTCATAGAACTTCCTAGGAAATAGGAGTACCCGGTACAAGCAGGAATAAAAAGTCCGTATATCATCCAAATTATCCGAAGTTACCTGAATGCGATTTAGTTCCTTTTCCCAAGCCGAACTAGCCTTTTGTCGGGTTTGATCAAATGTGTCGCTGCTTATTTCCCGGTCCAAGTTCAATTGGGCCTGCTCCGGACTTATAAAGGAGGAAGCTACCTTTACATGAACCTTTTGGCCTCTTTTGGTCTTGAATCCAATGATAGCCCCCACATGATTCCCTTCGCTTTGGGTCGTATTCTCTTTTAACTTCCAGTTATCCCCCCAGGTATGGGTCAACTCAAAATCCGTATCGAATTGCGCCACAAAATAATTATGGAAATTCTCCGGTACTCCCCCACTGTTGTTCCTACAGTAGCCGATTATCTTTCTTTCATCTGGGAGAATCTTAACCATGGAACCTTCATTGAACGCATCGAGTACCACATAAGCGGAATCGGTTTCCGGAAAGGTAAACTTAAATTGGGCCGCACGCTCTGTTGGGGTCACTTCCGTGATAACATCATAATCCGCCAAATAAACGCTATAGTAATCCGGGCGTACGGTCTCCGATTTGTGTGAGAACCAGGAGGCCCGCTCATCTTCCTGGAACTTTAATTCACCGGTAACGGGCATAAGGGAAAAAGCAGCATAATCGTTGACCCATGGACTCGGTTGATGGGTCTGTTTAATCCCGCGAATCTTATAATCATCATAATTATAAGTCCATCCATCTCCCATTTTAGCGGTCATTGGTGTCCAAAAATTCATGCCCCAAGGCATGGCAATGGCCGGATAGGTATTTCCATTGGAAAGGCTAAATTCTGAATCTGTACCCATTAGAGGATTCACATGTTCTAACAAAGACATTTCCAGATCTTTTTGTCTATCTTCCTTCTCAATCTTTGGATTCATACAAGATATCGCCCCTACTATAATGAAAAAGCTAAAAGCACCTATAATAAGACTATTTTTCTTCATGAGTTTCAAATTTTCCGTCGTTCCTAACTATCAGCGTTTTGTTGGTAAAAGGACTCTTTGTCCAAATAGTAAACCCTGTCTTGCTATGCTCTAATATGGGCGTGAAAGACTTCCCGAATAATTCTTTTGAGCACCCGAAAATCTCATTGTCTTCGGATTCCCACTTTGTATTTTGTTTCCTTTTACCCCTAAAATCTCTGTACAATTCGTAAAGATGCCATTTAATATACTCGTCTTCGGGTATTGAAAAATCATCTCTTCTTCCAGTCTTATCGGTGGAAAAATAGACATAACCCCAATGCTCCGGTTCATGCATGTTGATGACACCTTGTGGAGACCATACCCAATTGTATTCGGGAACGTATTTTCCATTTTCGTCCTTTTTTCTGGAATAGCGTCCATCCGTCAATTCATAATCCCAATTGACCCTTGAAAAGTTAATCCGCCAAAATTCATTTTCGGGAGGATTTTTGCTATTGCCGGCCTCGGTAAGCACGGACCAAGGAATGGCAATTTCAACACTCCACCCTGTATCGATATCATTGGATTTGTTCAGGGTTCCGTCCACGTAAACTGCCGATTTTAGGCCCTGGATATCCCAACTGTCCAAAACTTTTCCTTGGTTTCTATAGGGTTTGGTCAAAAATAGGTCCCAAACGGTGTTCAGGGCATTCATTTCAAACTCCATATAATTGTGGGTATCCCCATCTGGGTCTATGAAAATCTCAAAGTCGTTATTGTAATATATCACTGTATCCCGTTGCTTTAAAGTTCCCCAAACATGTGGTTCTTCCATTTGCGCGAAAAAGTAGAGATAGGTATCGTCCCAAAGCATTTTCATTTGGGTTTTATATTCGGGCATTTTTATCCCTTCAATATCAATAAAATCTGAGCTCCATTCTGCATTGGACCACGAAGGTTCATTCGCTTTCCCATCAATACTAAGGGCTTCCGAGGTCTTTAGGGCAACATATTTTCTCGGTGTTTCTTGACCGGCCAACTGTATGCAGCCTATATACAAAAGAAAAAGCATTAGGCTTACCGTTTTGACTCTTTTCAAAGACTCATTCCCCATTTACCTATAAACTGTTTTGTTTGGTAAAAGCAATTATTTCCGAAATATGGCCAAATGCCAAAGCAGTTACCGTATCGGCCGCCCCATAATACAATGCCAACTTGTCCTCTTCCAAGGAATGTAAAGTGGCACACGGAAAGATGACATTGGGCACATCTCCTACCTGTTCATAAATCTCCGCAGGGGCCATTAAGTAGGGTTGTGTCCGATACTTCACTTTATCCGGTTGGTTCTCATCCAATACCGCGGATCCCACGGAATAGCGAAAACCATTACAGGTCTTTATCACCCCATGATAAAACACCAACCAACCTTCGTTTGTCCAAATAGGTACCGGACCAGCACCTATCTTGGCACATTGCCATGCACTATCATTAAAGGGAGCGGCTTTCATCACACAGCGATGTTCGCCCCAATATTTCATATCCGGGCTGTAACTTAAATAAATATCACCGAAAGGGGTATGACCATTGTCACTTGGCCTACTCAACATCGCATATTTGCCATTTATTTTTTTCGGGAATAATACTCCGTTTCTATTAAAGGGTAAAAATGCATTTTCGCATTGATAGAATTCCTTAAAATCAAACGTATAAGCGATACCAATGGTTGGACCATGATAACCATTACACCAAGTAATCCAATACCGATCTTCGATGAAGGCAACCCGTGGATCATACTTATAATCCGAGTCGATCATCTGGGTGTTCCCCGTCTGCATTGCTATGGGCTCGTGATTTATATTCCAATGGACACCGTCTTCACTGAAACCAGCATGGATGTTCATTTGGACTGCTTTGTTATCACAACGGAAAACTCCGGCAAATCCATTTTCAAAAGGTACGACCGCGCTATTGAAAACACTGTTTGATGTGGGAATGGCGTAACGGTCTATAATGGGGTTGGCACTAAAACGCCAAAGAATATCCTTCGAATCTTTTGGCTTTTCTTGCCAAGGTACTCTGTTCATCAATTCAATTTTTATCTACTAACTCACTTGATTTTAACTTATCATACCACGTCCTTTTCAGGATCACGGACGTGATTATCATTATAAGAACTACAAAAGCCATACTATAATATTCCTTTATTATAAGGTAAATCGGGAACAGGACAAAGGTCATCTGCCAAACGATACCTATCAAACAATTAAATGCATCCCTCAAAAAATTCCTGTTCGGTTCAAAATGGGGGTCTTCTTTTTGTATTTCCATAATAATAGGCTTCCAGAAACCCCATGGTTTTGTTGTTCTATAAAAATGTTTCAACACCTCCATATCATCCTGTTTTGCAAAAATTACCCCTAGGAAGCAACCTATAAAGGAAATAAGCAATATTAGTGGAAACAAGTAGATTGCGGACGTATCCGGATACATTTGTGGAACTATGGTAGCCGCAACAAGACCTGCCAACATTCCCCAAAAATATCCATAGGAATTAAACCGCCACCAAATCCATTTTAACGCATTGGCCGCGGCATACCCACCGTACAGAGCCGAGGTAAGCCATAAAGTAAGGGTATTGATAGAAGAAGCAAAGAATCCGCCTATAAGTCCGACCACCACAATGATAATGGAAGATAAATAGCTGTACCGAACATAGGTCTTTGCCGAAGCATTCGGGTTGATGTATTTCTTATAAATATCATTTACGATATAGGCTGGAGCAGCATTGATAAAGGCAGCAAATGTTCCCATAAAGGCAGCTAAAAGACCAGCTAACAAAAGACCTTTGAAACCTATAGGCACAAAGCGTTGAATAGCTACCGGAAGTAAAGTCTCAAAATCAACTCCCTCTCCCATGGCCTGCAATTCAGGACCGAGATATACAATTCCCAAAACGGCAAATCCGGCAATCATCAAATATCGGGGTATGGAGAGCACCACGATGGTCAAGCCGCTCATTTTAGAAGCTTCCACTTCATTACGGGTGGAGAGTACGCGCTGCATGTCGTAACTTGGCACGGGACCTGCCAAACTGGCGAAAATTCCCTTAAAAATCATCATCATAAACAAAAATCCAAACAGGGAAAAGCCATCTTCCTCAATCTTCGTATTTACACTATCTATATACCCTGTCCAGTCTAAATCCAATTCCCATCCAAAGAAGACATTATGCCAACCCTCCGGTACGGCAGCGGTTACTTGATCGGCCGTAATTGAATTAAAGGCAATATACCCTATGACAAAACATGAAATGGTCATAATTATAAATTGCAGAACTTCGGTACCTACAACGCTGTACATTCCTCCTTTTAGCGTATAAATTGTGGTAAGTCCTATGATAACCAAGGCATAGGCCTGTTCTGAATTAACTGCCAGAGGACCTAATTCAAAAGCGAGGTCCCAAGGAAAAAATATGGTAGCAAACTTCCCGATGCCCTCAAAGAAATAGGAAATAAAGCCTAAGGTGCTAATAATGGCAAAAACAGTAACGATAATATGTGATAATTTGGCCCCAAAGGTCTTGCCAAAACGATAGGTAATCCATTGGGCTCCGGTCATTACGTTGGAACGCCTTAGCCAAGCGGCTAGGAAAACCATAATGAAGACTTGGTTCCAAATGGGCCAGAGCCAAGGTAGCCAGGCACTTTTAAGACCATAAACGAACATAATGGTTACCGCCCACATGGTACCCGAAATATCGAACATACCAGAAGCATTGGAAAGCCCCAAATAGTACCAGGGTATTTCATTGCCTCCCAAAAAATAAGAATCGATATCCTTGGAGGCCCTTTTTGAAACCCAAAGCCCAAAAAGAACCGTAATCACTACATAGCCGATAATTATTCCGAGGTCAATACTTGATAGTTCCATATATATGAGTTGATTGGTTTTATAGTTTGGTTTGTGGTTTAAAGTTTGGTTTAAGGTTTAAGGAAAAAATAATTTTGTTTGTTTTATTCATTTCTTGTGTCCATCATTTTATTATCTATTCCTGTTCTACGACTGCCCAGACCTTATTGGGTTGGGAACCCATAACAAAATCCAAAGTACCTCCGGAAACAATTTCACCATGCCGTACGTAAGTCCTGTTCAAAGGTTCTCCGTTCAATTTTACTGATTGTACGTATCTATTTTCATGGGATGTATCGGGAGCTGAAATTACGAATGTTCTATTATTCGGTAATTTGATGGTCGATTTTTTAAATAGTGGACTTCCTATCTCATATTCCAGGGAAGCAGGATTCATAGGATATATACCTAGGGCACTCATCACGTACCAGGCAGACATTTGTCCGCAATCTTCATTTCCGCTCAAGCCATCCGGCCGGGTGGTATATTGTGAATTTAAAATCTCCCTTGCCCAATATTGTGTACGCCAAGGCTGGCCTGCTTTATTGAACATATAGGCGATATGATGACTAGGCTCGTTCCCATGTGCATATTGTCCAATCAATCCTGAGATATCGGCCGAAACATTGTCTCCCTTTAATTCCGAGCTCTCGGTAAAAAGTTGCTCTACCATTCTGGAAAAGGGTTCGTTTCCGCCATGCAATTCTATAAGGCCCTCAACATCGTGCAATACATACCAACTATGTTGCCAGGCATTGCCTTCGGTATAATCCGTATCCTCAATATGGTTGGCCACTTTGGGGTCAAATGGTTCATGAAAGGTAGCACCGTCCGAGGATTTGCCTCTTAGAAATCCCGAATAGGGGTCGTGGAAATTTTGATAAGCCTTGGAACGCTCATTGAAATATGTATAATCCCGTTCCCTACCCATTTCCTTTGCAACTTGGCCCACGCACCAATCGTTATAAGCTAGCTCCAGACTCATAGAAACGGATTGATCCATTATATCGTAAGGGATATACCCGAATTCCTTATAGGGGCCCAATCCCCTTTCATCGCCCATCATGGTTTTTTTCATGGCTTCAAAAGCCTTTTCCGTATCATAATCCCGAATACCTTTTAAGTAAGCTTCAGCAATAATGGAAACAGAATGGTATCCAGGCATGGTCCCAGTTTCATTTCCGGAAAGTACCCAAACCGGTAAGACCCCACTTTGATCATAATAGGTCAACATAGATTGTACCATATCGCTGATAAGCTCCGGATCCAGTATACCCAAAAGTGGAGTTTCCGCTCTAAAGACATCCCATAGGGAAAGTGTGGAATACATATTGAACCCTTCGGTCTTGACAATGCTGTCATTTTGTAAACGGAATTCGCCGTTGGCATCACCAAACAACGTTGGAGCGACTTGCGTATGATAGAGCGAAGTATAAAAAATAGTTTTTAATGAATCTACCGGGGTTTCAACACGAATCTTATCAAGTAAACCGTTCCAACTATTTTCGGTTTCAAGTCGTACCCCATCAAAACTTTGAGAACCATATAATTTTAGGTTCATCTTTGCATTTTCTATACTGACTGAAGAAACGGCCACTTTCAATTCTACCGAGCCCTTATGCCCATCAAAAAAGAAATGTCCCCCGGTTTTTGTACCTGTAACTGTGTTGGTATCCTGCATTGCTACTCCATCTGCCGCCAAACTGTAATCCGTAATAGGCCTTGATGTCCCAATAACAAAAAACACCTTCTGGTTCCTTGCCCAACCTGTACTAAACCGATAACCGGAAATTAAGGTATCGTTTTCGATCTGTACAGTACTGCCCGTTGCTTTGTCCCAGTTCACTTCATATCCCAAATCGAGAATAAAAGAGGAAGCTTCTTCCTTGTTTTTATAAGTGTACCTATGATAGGCCACATAATCATTTGCTGTTAACTCTACATCTATTTTAGGGTCTTCCAAAAAAACCTGATAGTACCCCGGGGAGGCTTTTTCATTGGCATGCGAAAATTTGGAAGTGTACGGCAAGGTATCCCTACCGCTCCCAAAAAGTGAAACATCTACCGTTTCCGTGGTGGGCATTAAGAGTACATCCGTTAAATCGCCTATTCCTGTTCCACTGAGGTGTAATTGTCCAAAGCCTGAGATGATGGAGTCCGAAACATGATATCCTGAACACCAATCCCATCCCGTAATACCATTGTCAGGACTAGGTTGTACCCTTCCAAAAGGGGCTGTGGCACCTGGATAGGTATGCCCGTGCCCTCCTGTACCTATAAAGGGGTCTACATAACCCAGAATAGTCTCCTCGGGGCTGTCTTTTGATTCAGTTTCGTTGCCGCAAGAAAAAAAAAGTACAATGATGAGGACGAAGCAAAGGGAGCGAATTTTTATCATGGTCATAGTCATAAATACCACCATTTGTAAGTGTACTGGTGGAATCAGTGCTAAAAATAAGTAAAAGCAAGTGATTTTGTGGTTCGTAATATGGGGTTTTGAAAATATAATTTAGGGTTGCGAAATACGGTTCCAAAAATCAGAAATCCACAAGCGGCCAACTAAAGAAATTCACCCTTATGGCATGTAGGTTTTTTTTGGATTGTTTGAGGGGCTAAAAAGAGGAATAGTAGGGTCTCCAAAGCTTTTGCCAAAGATTGTGTGTAGGTATTTAAAAGTGTACCTACTATTTCCGATATTGGAACTTCACAATAATTATACTATGTAACTTATATTACACGATACGGGAGAGCAACCCATTATTTTTGACAAAAACGAATTGCTATGGATTTTTTATTACAACCTTGGCCTTGGTATGTTTCAGGCCCATTGATTGCCCTGGTACTCTTAATCTTGGTCTATTTTGGGAAGACCTTTGGGATGTCCTCCAATCTAAGAACCTTATGTAGTATAGGTGGTGCCGGAAAGTATTCGGACTTTTTTAAATTTGATTGGAAGGCCCACCGGTGGAACCTCATCGTTGTTTTGGGTGCTATTGTGGGCGGTTTTATAGCAGTAACCTTCCTGTCCGATGGTTCCACGATTCCCCTTAATCCTGAAACCGTTTCAGATTTGCGTGAATTGGGTTTTTATGATGCCGGAGAATCCTTGCTTCCTGCTGAAATTTATGATTGGGGGAGTGTCTTTAACATCAAAGGCCTCACCATATTGATCGTTGCAGGATTTTTGGTAGGTTTTGGCACACGCTACGCTGGTGGATGTACCTCCGGCCATGCCATCACGGGATTAAGTAACCTTCAACTGCCTTCACTTATTGCTGTGGTAGGTTTCTTTGCGGGTGGACTTATTATGACTCATATACTGTTACCCTTAATTTTTGGAACATGAAGCTTTTAAAATTCTTTCTTGTGGGCATTTTTTTTGGGATTATCCTTGTAAAGTCCGAAGCCGTATCGTGGTATCGAATTTTTGAAATGTTCAAATTTCAGTCCTTCCATATGTACGGAATTATTGGCTCAGCTGTATTTCTTGGGATGTTGTTTCTTTGGTTGATGAAAAAAACAAATCTTAAAAGTATTGATGGCGATGCCATACATCTTCAACCTAAGGATAGGGGATTTGTCCGTTATATTATTGGTGGTAGTATTTTCGGTTTGGGTTGGGCATTGGGTGGTGCTTGTCCGGGACCTATGTATATCCTTTTAGGGACCGGAGTATTTAGTATGTTGATCGTTATTGCAGCTGCAGTTCTGGGCACCTTTGTATACGGCGTCTTAAAGGATAAGCTACCCCATTGAATAAAATGCTCCTACCTTAAACGATTTCGGCACTCAATCCCGCTTGCAATAATCTACTGCATCTAGGTTCCAAATCTTTATAATCACCTGTTTTAACCGTACATTTTCCATTATAATGGACAATTAATGAACATTGTTCCGCTTGTACGGGAGAGTGATCGCAGACGTCGATCAAGGTTTCGATGACATGTTCAAAAGTGTTTACATCATCGTTAAAGAGGATTATCTCATTTGGCTTTATTGTTTCCTCTTCTAAAAGGAGCTCTTCGGATATTTTTTCTTTAGTGCTCATTACAAGGTTTTTAACCATAAACTTAAAGATATTCCAAAATACATATTTTACGGCAACCCAATTATTTTTTTCAATATTTTTTTCAAATTTCAAACCTACCTCGATACATTTTGCGGAAATCACAATAATATCATCATAATAAAACCCACTTAAGAAAAGTAACCCGTTTCGTTTCAGGCAATTTGCGTAGACCGATATATCCTTCAACAAAATATTCCTATTGATATTGGCCAAAACAATGTCGTATTCCTTATGATGTGGAATTGTGGAGGAGTCTCCCTCCAAAACCTGAATGTGATGACACCCGTTCCGCTCCACATTTTCCAAAGCGTTGAGATAGCACCAATGATCAATATCAATAGCATCAATATCAATAGCCCCTTTCATCTCAGCCAATATTGCCAAGACCCCAGTTCCGGTTCCCATATCCAATACGGATTTTCCTTCAAAATTATGAGCCAGTATATGTTGCAGCATCATATGGGTAGTCTCATGATGGCCCGTTCCGAAACTCATTTTTGGTTCAATAACGATATCATATTTTGAGTTGGATTTTTCATGAAATGGCGCACGGACTGTACATAGATCATCGACTTGAATTGGATTAAAATTCCTTTCCCAAGTAACGTTCCAGTTCTCCTGTTCTATTTCCTTGGAGCGATAAGAAATTTTAAAATCCGGATTTTTTAGAATAAAAATCGAATCCAAGATAGCTTCCTTCCAATCTTGTTTTTGAAGATAAGCCAAGACACCTTCCTGCGTTTCTACAAAACTTTCAAAACCCAATTGACCCAGTTCCGCAATCAAAATTTCAGATGCAGGTTGCAAGGGATGAATTTTAAAGGTGTATTCTATATAAACAGTATTGGGCAATGTTTCAGTTTTTAGCAAAGAAGGTTTTCTGAAAACATAATCCAGGCCTCTCACCTGTAAAGCAAACGGATTAAAAATAAATTCCCTAAAACGATTTAAATTTAAATCGCTTTGATTATGGCCACAAAATCATCGGCCACTAAGGAAGCTCCTCCAATGAGTCCACCATCCACATCCGGCTTGGAGAAAATTTCCTGGGCATTACCGGGTTTTACACTTCCGCCATACAATATGGACACCTTATTGGCAATGGCAGTATCATAAGCCTGTGCTATCGTTTTGCGAATAAAGGCATGCATTTCCTGTGCCTGCTCTGGGGAAGCGGTCTCTCCGGTACCTATGGCCCAAACAGGTTCATAGGCCAGGACAATACTGTCCCATGCACCGTTTTCCAAAGAGAAAAGCGCATTCTTTAGCTGCCCTTCCACAACCTTAAAATGATTTCCGGCCTTGCGCTCATCCAATTCCTCCCCGAAGCAGAACATCACTCGCATTCCTTTCTCCAATGCCTTAATCACCTTCTTTGCAAGAAGCTCGTCCGTTTCTCCAAAATAGGCCCTTCTTTCAGAATGCCCCAGGATAACCGTATCCACTCCTATGTTAAGAAGCATATCAGCTGAAATCTCCCCAGTGTAGGCCCCGTTTTCCTCAAAGTGCATATTCTGCGCCATGACCTGAATTGTTGAAGATTCCAAAACATGGGCGGAACGGGATAAATTCACAAAAGTAGGGGCAACCATTACTTCAGCTTCCGTATCCGGTAATTTAGCCGAGAGTTCGGCAAGTAGTTTTTCCGTTTCCTCTAAATTATTGTTCATTTTCCAGTTCCCTGCAACTATTTTACTTCTCATTTGTTATGTTTATTGTTTAGGGTTTGTAGTTTGGCGTTTAAGCCTCTTTAAATTTTTGTCCTTTAATCTTTGCTTTGCGAAGATAGAACATGAACGCTCCAATTTTATTGATTTCAAATTCGGCCATTTCCACTCCTTTTTTAAATTGTTCTTCAGAAATCAATTTTTTATCAAAAGATCGATAAAGTTGTGACTTTAACTCTGCGCAAGACCCTTTGGAATAACTCAAAAAATTCTGAAATTCCTGATTCCCACCTCTGCCAAATCCCTCTGCAATGTTGTCCATAATTGATCCGGAACTTCTTTCCATTTGATTTCTTAAACTGTAGTTTGAACCCAACTGAGTAGTTCTGAACAATTTTTCCATAAATTGGCAAATTTCCCTAGCTAATTTCCACACTTCCAAATCTTCAAATTTATCTATTCTCGCCATTATATATCGCAACACTAAACTACAAACCCCAAACACTAAACTATTTAAATCTCAGTTCATCCAAATCATTGTAATGTACTTTCTGCAAAATGGTTCCTTGTTGTAAAACCAGTACTCCTGGATTGGAACGAACTATAGTTTTAAGAGTAGTCTCATCCGTAAAGTAAAAGTTGAAATTCAATCCAAAGTCCTTTACCAATCTTTCAGTCTGTTCTTTATTGGAAGCGGACATTCCAATCACTTTGTAGCCTTTATTCAGCGCCTCATCGGTTGCTTTCTTGATTTCAGAGTAAGTACTTCTTTCCGTTTTTCGAAGATCGTAGGCAATTACCATGACCAATTTCTGCTCTTGTAACAACGCAGAGGCAAAATCCTCGCCCTCTTGTTCTATGGTAAAGTCATGAATCGGCGGTTCATATCCTTCTTGGATTTCGGTTGTTTCCACATCCAAAAATTCACCATCTACGGAAGGATATTCTCCATTGGTCACGATTATTTGTTCTTCCTCATTCACTTTAAATCGCCATGCATATTCAAAGACTGCTTTAGGCGCATCGTCAGGAACAAGCATGCCCTGTTCAATATTCGCCCAAATTTTATAGGGTCTAAAATCGATTACCGGCAGATGGTTAAGCACATGATTCGCATAGAGAATGCAGAGTACCAGGGCAACAAGCGTGAGTATCCGTTTTGTATTAGAGCCAAAAATTGAGCCTATGTACTTCTTCCCGATGAACAATAGTACTATCAAAACCAATAACACAATATCCTTTGTAAAGGATTCCCATGGGGTTAACTTAATCGCGTCACCAAAACATCCGCAATCCGTTACCTTATTAAAATACGCCGAATAAAACGTAAGAAAAGTAAAGAAAACTATCATGAGTAAAAGGCTCCAAACCGTAAATTTAACACGAAAACCTACTAGTAGCATCACACCCAACAATACCTCGAATATGACAACAAAAATGGAAATGGCGAGCGCATAGGGTTCCAAAAAAGGAAGATTTAATACCCCTTGGCTAAAATATTCTTCCAGCTTAAAGGAAAACCCAACCGGGTCGTTCAACTTGATAAATCCACTGATAATAAATAAAACCCCAACAAATATGCGGCTAAAACCGACAAGATATTTCATTCCGTAATTTCAGATTTGGTACTTGCGTTCAAATGAATGAGTGCGAATATGGCGTAATTTATCATATCCTGATAATTGGCAGCTATACCTTCGCTTACCAATGTCTTCCCCTTATTATCCTCAATTTGCTTTACCCGCAATAACTTTTGTAGGATAAGGTCGGTCAATGAGCTTACGCGCATATCCCGCCAGGCTTCACCATAGTCATGATTTTTATTTTCCATGAGTGTTTTGGTTTCGGCCACGTGCCTATCATAAAGCACCAAAGCTTCAGACCCAGATAAATCCGGTTCATTTGCAATTCCCTTTTCCAACTGAATGAGGGCCATTATGGCGTAGTTAATAATTCCAATAAATTCGGATTGTTCATCCTCATCCACTTTTCGTACCTCGTTCTCCTGAAGACCTCGAATGCGTTGTGCCTTTATAAAAATCTGATCGGTAAGGGAAGGAAGTCTAAGGATTCGCCAGGCACTGCCATAATCCTTCATCTTTTTTTGGAACAAATCCCGACAAATTTTTATTACGGCATCGTATTGCTCGGAAGTGTGCTGCATTTATTTCTTTGGTAATTTGCGTAAATTTCGCTTAAAAATTTGGAATCGTCAAAGTTCGCGATCTAAACTTATTCGATAATAGTGAATCTCGAACATCAACCCAATCTGTATGACAATTAATTGCAAAGGAACACTTATTGATTTGAATGTACCCAGAGTAATGGGCGTCCTTAATATTACCCCGGATTCTTTTTTTGATGGGGGAAAATATAAGGATGAAAAAACAATAGTTTCCCAAGTAGAAAAAATGTTAAACGAAGGTGCCACTTTTATTGACGTTGGTGCTCAAAGTTCCCGACCCGGTGCCGAGTTGATTTCCGAGAAGGAAGAACTGGATCGAATCCTGCCGATTGTCAATTTGCTCATCAATGAATTTCCCGAAATTGTACTGTCGATCGACACTTTTAGGAGCAAGGTGGCAGAAAAATGCATAGAGGCCGGTGCTGCATTGATCAATGATATATCCGCAGGAAATCTGGATAAAGCCATGCTGCCCAAGGTGGCCCAATTGAAGGTGCCTATCATTTTGATGCATATGAGAGGGGAACCCAAAACCATGCAACAACAAACAGATTATAACGATTTAATCCATGACATCCTAAAGTACTTTTCGGAACGGATAGCCAAAGCCCGTTCGCTAGGAGTACATGACATTGTTATCGACCCGGGCTTTGGTTTTTCCAAAACTTTGAAACAGAATTATGAATTATTGAAAGGATTGGACCTTCTACTTAGTCCTGGACTTCCCATTTTGACCGGGCTAAGCAGAAAGTCAATGATATACAAGATGTTGGAATTGGATGCGAAAGATGCACTGAATGGTACCACCGCCCTAAATATGTATGCCCTGCAAAAAGGGGCGTCTGTTTTAAGGGTACACGATGTAAAGGAAGCTATGGAATGTATAAAACTTTCAACGGCCTTGGTGTAAAAAACTCCGACTTCTTTGTTCATCTATTTTTCCTAATTTTACAAAAACTGCCATTAATTGGATTTTCTGAATTTTATCGACTTTAAGATAACCGATGTCTTGGACATTGTTTTGGTCGCAGTTCTCCTCTACTACATCTACAAATTGGTCCGTGGCTCCGTAGCCATAAATATTTTTATAGGCATTGTTATCGTTTGGGCCTTCTGGAAACTCACGGAGCTTTTGGGAATGGAAATGATCAGCAGCATGGTAGGAGCTTTTATGCAGGTAGGACTCATTGCCTTGATCATAGTTTTTCAACAGGAAATCCGAAAATTCCTCTTGATGATAGGGTCTACGAATTTTGCCAATAAACGTAATTTTATCAGGCACTTTAAGTTTTTAAGGGGGGACGGGTTATCATCAAGTATCGATGTGGATTCTATTTTAGGTGCTTGCGAAAAAATGGCCACTACCAAAACCGGGGCCATTATTGTTATTGGTCGAAACAACTCCCTGGAATTTGTAAAGTCTTCCGGTGACCCCATGTACATTGAGGTAAACCAACCTATTTTGGAGAGTATTTTTTACAAAAACAGCCCATTGCACGATGGGGCGACGGTTATTGAAAATAATCATATTGTCGCGACCAGGGTTATCCTTCCAGTGTCCAATGAACGGAATATTCCGTTACGTTTTGGGTTGAGACATCGCGCCGCTGTGGGAATTACGGAAAAGACTGATGCTTTGGCCTTGGTAGTCAGCGAAGAGACAGGGGTCATCTCCTATATAAAAAATGGGGAATTTGTTAATTTTGGCGATATAACACAATTGGCCTCAATACTAAAGGATGATATTATTTAATTAGGCCACTTCCTCTGCCAGGAACTGGGCTTCATAAAGTTTACTATAGTATCCGCCCCTTTCAAGTAGCTCTTTATGGGTTCCGGTTTCCACTATTCTTCCGGCATCCATGACCAAAATCTTATCGGCCTTTTTTACGGTTGCCAAACGGTGGGCAATAATAATAGAAGTACGACCCTCGGTTATTTTTTCGGTGGCCTGCTGTATTAATTGCTCGGAATAGGTATCTACGGAAGAGGTGGCCTCGTCCAAGATGAGTATGCTTGGGTTACTTACATAGGCCCTTAGAAATGCTATCAATTGCCGCTGACCACTAGAAAGCATAGTGCCCCTTTCCTTTACATTATATCCATATCCTCCCGGCAAACTATTGATAAATTCATGTACCCCTATTTTTTTAGCCGCCTCTTCAATAGCTTCCACGGATATTGACGCATCCTTTAAAGAAATGTTATTGGCGATGGTATCCGCAAAAAGGAATACGTCTTGCAGCACCACGGCAATATGAGACCGTAAAGAAGCCAATTGAAACTCCTTGATATTCGTTCCATCTACGAAAATAGCCCCGGAGTTGATTTCATAAAATCGATTCAATAAATTAATGATGGTAGATTTTCCGGCTCCTGTAGCCCCTACAATAGCTATGGTTTCCCCTGCGTTAACATCAAAGGAAATACCATGGAGTACCTCCTCATCATCCAAATAACCAAAACGTACCGCTGAAAACCGGATGTCGCCTCGAACATTTTCTTTAACAATAGTACCAACATCCTGAATGTGACTGTTAGTATCCAATATACCAAATACCCGATTGGCGGCTACCATTCCCATCTGCAGGGTGTTGAATTTATCCGCTATTTGGCGTAACGGTCTAAAGAGCATATCAATAAGCAGGATAAAAGCGAAGATGGTACCAAATTCATTTACGCCTATATTGGCCACATTCAATAATCCACCATACCAAACGATAAGACCCACGGCAATGGAAGAAACAATCTCGGCAATTGGAAAAAAAATAGAATTATACCATACCGTTTTTAGCCAAGCATTTTGATGTTTCTCATTAATTTCCCGAAATTTTTCACTTTCTATCCTTTCTCGGGTAAATAGCTGAACGATCTTCATACCCGTAATGCGTTCCTGTACAAATGAATTGAGATTGGCTACTTCGGCCCGGACCTCTGTAAAAGCTACTTTCATCGCCTTTTGAAAAAGCCGTGTCGCGTATAGGATTATTGGAAGCAATACAAAAACGATCAAGGCAAGTTTCCAGTTAATAACCAACATCACTAATGCGGCCACCAACATTTTCAGCAAATCCGCCACGATCATAAAAAAACCTTGACTAAAAATTTCCCCAATACGTTGCATGTCCGCCACAGCTCTGGTGACCAAGACCCCGATTGAGGAGTTATCAAAATACTTCATGCGGAAACCCAACATGTGTTGGAAAAGGTTAATACGCACATCTTTTATGACGGATTCCCCCAACCAGTTGGCATAGTAGCTAAAACACAGTTGACTTACTACCTGTCCCAATAGCGCTCCGAGCATAAGCCAAGTGAGAAACCATAGATAGTTGCCATCACCCTTTTTGATTGCTTCATTTATTATTTCCTGAAGCAAAATAGGAGTTGCTACGGCAAAAGCGGATAAAAGGATAGCAGCCAGGGCCACCCCGTAAAAGGTAAGCCTGTAGGGCCGGGTATGGGCCATTAACCGTTTAAAAAGGCGAATATCAAACGCTTTTCCCGAATCTTGGTTCATGGGTACTTACAATCGTATTTGGATAGCCAATAGTGGTCAAATATAATCCTTTTGCAGGGACGGAAGGGCCCGCTTTTTGTCGATCTCCACTTTTTAGGATAGTATTAACATCGTCGACGGTCCATCGTTCCATACCTACTTCCAACAGCGTCCCTACTATGGCCCGTACCATATTTCGCAAAAAGCGATTGGCCGTGATGGTAAAAATCAGTTTGTCGTTTGTATCCTGCCAGAAGGCTTCCTTTATGTTACACAAATAGGTTTTTACATCCGTATTGGACTTGGAAAAACATTCAAAGTCCTCATGTCCCAACAATAAGTTGGCGGCTTCGTTCATAGGCTCAATAGCCAAAGGATGTCTTATATAATAGGCTGAATCCGAATAAAAAGGGTTCTTTTCCTGAACGACCCAATATTCATACGTTCGGGATAGGGCATCAAAACGAGCGTGGGCATTCGATGGCACCTCAAAGATTTTCTGTACGGCGATATCCGCCGGTAAGTATGCATTTAACCGATGCGTCAATTGGAAAGTGCCGGCGATAGGCTCCGTATCAAAATGGGCGAACATTTGTTGGGCATGGACACCCGTATCGGTACGCCCGGCGCCTACAAGTTCTATGGGGCATCGTAAGATTTTGGAAAAAGCTTCTTCCAAAACCTGTTGTACGGTAATGGCATTCGGCTGATTTTGCCAGCCATGATACGCCTTACCAAAGTATGAGAATTGAACAAAATATCTCAAAGGGATATACTAGTTTTGTGATGGTAAATATAAAGGTTCTTATAGGATACTTAGGTTTGGTCTGAATTATCCGATTATTCCAAAATATCCCAAACGCTAAAAATGACAAAAATTTTATTGCTCTCCGATACCCATGGCCATATGGACGCTACTATTTTAAAGTATGTGGCACAGGCCGATGAAGTTTGGCACGCAGGAGACATTGGAAATCTAAGGATAACGGATACCCTGGCCAAGTTGAGACCGCTAAGGGCGGTCTATGGCAATATTGACGATTCAATAATCCAAAAGGAATTTCCTATGGATAATCGATTTAAATGCGAAGGAGTAGATGTATACATGACCCATATTGGAGGTTATCCTCCAAAATATAATCCTAGAACGCGAAAGAAAATCCAGGAAAACCCACCTAAATTGTTCGTCTGCGGGCATTCCCATATCCTAAAGGTAATGATGGACAAAGCGCTTGGCGTGCTCCACATGAACCCCGGAGCCTGTGGCAAGCATGGCTTTCATCAGGTACGGACCATGTTGCGCTTTACAATAGATGGGGATAATATTAAAGATCTGGAAGTTGTAGAATTGGGGAAGCGGTAGGTTTGGTTTAGTTTTAAGGAATCGCTTAATTTTGAAATAAAATGAATTTTTATATCTAAAAATGCTCATATTTTTCACCCAAAAGAGATTTTGGAAAACGACACATTTAACAACTTTTCGGGCCTTTTAAAATATAGAAAAGTCCTACTCTGAACAACAAATCATAGAACTATATTCGCATAATGTCAAAATGGAAAACAAGATTTTACTCCTCGTCCTATTCCTTACCTCCTCGCTTTACCACAATCTTAAGGCCCAGGAAATTGATAATCAAGTATACTTCACTACAGGGTTTAAAATTGGAGAAGTAACCGATAAATCGGCAGTTATACTGACGCGCTTATGTAAGACATCCAAACCCGTGGCCGTGCATCACAAACGGAAGGAGGCTCCATTTAAAAGCCCTATAGATTTTGATAACACTGTTCCCATAAATAATATGGAAGGGGCTGTGGAAGGCTCCTTTGGTCAAGTAAAAATACGATTGCTTTCCAAGGATACCCTAATCCAGACCAAGTGGATGTACGTCTCGGCCTACAAAGATTTTACTATTAAAAGAAAATTTGAGAACCTACGGCCCAATACCACATATAACATAACCATTGAGGGGAAAAAAGAAGAGGAATCACCAACAACCCATATCAAAGGTAAATTTACCACTGCACCATCCCAAAAGGAAGCGGTTCCTGTATTATTTACGTCATCCACATGTCAATACTATTGGTCCTACGACAATCCCACACGTGGATTTAAAATCTATGATAGCATGTTAAAATTAAACCCATTGTTTCACTGCCAAACGGGGGATTATGTATACTATGACAAACCTGGGCCCATGGCCTATACGGTTCCGCTGGCAAGGCATAAATGGCATGCCATGAATTCCTGGCCGTCTCTCATGGATTTTTACAAGGCAACTCCTTTGTACATCCAAAAGGACGATCATGACTTATTAAAGGACGACGCAACCCCGTATTCATCTCCATTTGGGGAATTAACTTTTGAGGATGGACTTTCCATTTGGAGGGAGCAAGTACCGATTATGGGAAAACCATATAGAACCTTTCGCTGGGGAAAGGATTTACAGATATGGGTTGTAGAGGGAAGAGAGTTTAGAAGTGATAATAAAATTCCAGATGGTAAGAACAAGACCATATGGGGCCGTGAACAAATTAATTGGTTCAAAAAAACCGTACAATCTTCGGATGCCACCTTTAAAGTACTCGTTTCCCCTACTCCAATTGTAGGACCGGATCGCCCCAAAGGTAAATTCGATAATCATTCAAATGTTTCATTTGAGACAGAGGGAACTTGGTTACGTCAGTATCTTGCAGACCAAAACGTATTTGTAATCAATGGTGACCGGCATTGGCAATATGTTTCCGTTGACCCTAAGACGGGTCTTTGGGAGTTTAGCCAAGGACCTGTAAGCGATACCCATGCCCAAGGATGGAATCCTGACAACGTAAAACCCGAACATCGGTTTTTGCGTGTAAAGGGCGGATTTTTAGCTACCAAGGTCTATCGGGAAGATGGTGTACCGATTATTAATTTCATGCATTATGATGTTGATGGCAAACTGATGCATGACGAAAAAATATCTGCCAAACAATAGCTTATGCTCCTATTGAAAAACAACTTTGCATTTTTTTATTGAAACTATTTGCGTAACCGAATGGTTTCATATATATTTGTAACCGAACAGTTACACAAAATGCGGAGAGACGTTTTTCAAGCCATTGCCGATCCTGTACGAAGGGACATTATTCAGCTATTAGCGGAAGAAACGCTTACCATTAATTCTGTTGCCGAGAGATTTGACGTAAGCCGACCTGCCATTTCCAAACATCTCAAAATCCTTGAGGAATGCGGAATTATTGCCATCAACAAGCAAGGCCGGGAGCGCTATTGTCAAATACGGCCCAAAGAGCTTATACCAGCTTTTTTATGGATCGATCAATACAAAAAACTTTGGGAGGACAAACTGGATTCCTTTGAAGATTATTTAACCAAATTACAAACCCGCCTACCCAATGAGGAGGCCAATAAATCAAAAAAATGAGTATACCGGAAGAAGCAAAAAACCGAACCCTGACCATAGAAAGAACTTTTAAAGCACCTTTGGCCTTGGTGTGGCAGGCTTGGACTCAACCTGAACATATTGCCCACTGGTGGGGTCCCAAGGGAATGGAAACTGAGGTAATTGAGCACAATTTTCATGTAGGCGGCCGATGGAAATACAGTATGCAAATGCCGGATGGGAGCAAGTTTATTACCGAAGGTGTCTATTCAGAAATTATTGAATTTGAGAAGATAGTTACCTCGGCAGATTTTAAGCCTATGACAGAAGGTGTGGAATTACACATCCTTTTCGAGGAAAATGGAAATACTACCAATTTCACCTTTAATGTGCTGCATGCAACCGAGGAATATTGCAAACAACAGGAGAAAATGGGCTTTTACAATGGTTGGGGCTCAGTGTTCGACCGTTTGGACTCCTATGTGACCACATCCAAATGAAAAAGTTACATAAACAAAAGACCCTGGAACAAATCCAGGGTCTTACACACTAATACTACTAAGATGTTAGGTTCAACGTAAACGATCTACAGATTTTACAAGATCTTCATCCTTTTTGATGGCCCTGTTGGCCAGGACCAGAAAAACGATAGAAAATACAGGAATCAACATCCCAATACCCTTCTCCGAGACTACAGTCTCTCCGGATAAGTTTAGCGATCGATACACGAAAAATCCCAGTAAAAAAAGATTCAATATTATATTCAATCTGTTTACCACAAATTGATTCTTTCTATTTTTAAAAAGCAATATAGCCACTACCGCCAAGATGGAAGAACCATAGAAAACCAAGGAAATCCATACTTCGTTCCGGGCAAATATTTCATTTCCTTCACCATTTGACCAAAGATTTGCCCAAAAAGGCAGGACAGCTCCCAAAAGCATTACGACAAAAAGATAAACAGTCTGTATACGTTGTATCATTGCCTATACCGTATTACGGACTGCAAAAATAAGGGTCTTTTTAAAATTTATCCCTCAATTGTTGAAAATAATTTGTATTATTGTGGCGTTATTAGTTATAGCACTTACCTGCAGGGAAATCTTTCCCGAGTAATACCCGAAATAATAATACACTTCTTGTTACCATTCTAAAACGTAATAATTTATACTTTACTTAATGTTTGAGATTTCAGATTTAAAATCGAAAAAGCTTCCTGAGCTTCAGGAAATAGCAAAAGGACTTAACGTCCCTAAATTTAAGACCCTAAAAAAGTTGGATTTGGTCTACCAAATCCTAGACCTACAAGCCTCTAATCCTAAAGCTGCTGCCGAAGTTGTCACGGTAGCCCCAGCGGAGAAACCTAAAAGAGCACGGGTATCCCAAGAAAAACCCAAAGAAGACAAACCAAAAGAAGAGCAGCAATCCCATACGCCCCAAAATTCTTCGGAGAATACCAAGAATGATAATCCGCAACGAAACAAGAATAGCAATCAACCCAGAAAGGACCAACAAAAAGGAGCTCCTCAACATAAAAATCAGAACAAAAAGAACCCGCACCATCAAAAGAACGGCCAGGATAAACGGACCAGCAATTTTGACAAGGACCTGAAAAATAGATACAAGGAACCGGAATTCGAGTTCGATAGCATTATTGAAAGTGAGGGGGTTTTGGACATTATGCAGGATGGCTATGGATTTCTGAGATCTTCGGACTATAATTATTTATCCTCTCCGGATGATATTTATGTTTCACAATCGCAAATACGATTATTCGGTCTCAAGACGGGAGATACCGTTTTGGGAAATGTTCGCCCGCCGAAAGAAGGAGAAAAATACTTCCCGTTGATCAAGGTAAACAAAATCAATGGTATAGATCCGCAAGTGGTCCGTGATCGGGTTTCCTTTGAACACTTGACCCCTTTGTTCCCACAGGAAAAATTCAAATTGGCCGAACGACAAAGCAACATTTCTACACGTATCATAGACTTGTTCTCCCCAATTGGCAAAGGGCAACGTGGTATGATAGTTTCCCAGCCCAAAACAGGAAAAACAATGTTACTTAAGGATATAGCCAATGCCATTGCCGCTAACCATCCGGAAGTGTATCAAATCATATTACTTATAGATGAACGACCCGAGGAAGTTACCGATATGCAACGTAACGTACAGGGCGAAGTGGTGGCCTCTACCTTTGATAAGGAAGCAACCGAACATGTACGGGTGGCCAATATTGTGCTGGAAAAGGCAAAACGTCTAGTTGAATGTGGACATGATGTCGTAATACTTTTGGATTCCATTACCCGCTTGGCACGTGCCTATAACACGGTACAACCCGCTTCTGGAAAGGTATTGAGTGGTGGTGTTGATGCCAATGCATTGCATAAACCTAAACGTTTCTTTGGAGCTGCCCGTAATATTGAGGGAGGAGGATCTCTCTCTATCATTGCCACGGCCCTAACGGAAACCGGATCTAAGATGGACGAAGTAATCTTTGAGGAATTCAAGGGTACTGGCAATATGGAACTGCAATTGGATAGGCGTATTTCTAACCGTAGGATATTCCCGGCTATAGATTTGGTTTCCTCTTCTACCCGAAGGGACGATCTTCTATTGGACGAAAACTCCATTCAACGTATGTGGATCTTACGCAAGTATCTAGCGGACATGAACCCTATAGAAGCTATGGAGTTCTTGGAACAACGCATTAAGCAGACCAAGAACAACGAGGAATTCTTGATGACCATGAACCAATAGGCTTTTAGTTGAAAAGATTAGACCCGATGGCGCATGTCATCGGGTTTTTTGTTTGTAAATTAAGTGGATTAAACAAGTTGACATGGGTTTTTATGATTTATCCAAATCGGAACGTACCCAATTGGCAGACACCATCTACAAGGAGATTTCCGAAGCCGTTTCAAATTCCCAATTAAACGGGATTCGTCATTACTTCTCGGATGAGGATACCTATATAAGAAAAACAGCATATCTCTCAATTGGTAAATTATACAAGATTACTGAAAAAACACAAACAGAAATCTTGGAAATCCTTGATATATTGTTGAAGTCCGATAATCCTAAAGTGAGGCAAACAACCATAAATGCAGCAGGGGAAATCGGGATGCAAAACTTTGAAGTAGTGCGGCATTTTTTTGATGTAGGTTTATTTGATAACCACCATTCCGTACGAAATGCGGTAATAGGTTCCTTGAAGAAAATGGGAGCAAGGAATCCCGTACCCACACTTAAATGGGCAAAAGGATACCTTGAACATCAGGAAAAGGAAATACGGCGGGAAATTTGTCATGGCATCGAGTTAAGAGGACGTACCCATCCACAAGACGTTCTACCCTTGTTGAAAAAGCTACAGCATGACGAAACCTCCCGTGTCCGGAACACGCTTATCCATGTGCTCGGGCAAATTGCCTACAAGAAAGGGTGTCTAGAAACCGTGGTGGGCACATTGAAATCATGGGATAATATAGAACTTGTAAAATTAGCCTTGGACGAAATAGTAGATGTTCATCATCGCTATAAGAACTTTGCATTTTTATCCCAGCAACAGGCGATAACCTATATAAATCAAAATTTTAATTGAAGGGACGCCTTAGGGGCGTCCCTCATACTTTCTCCCGTTTAAGAGTATCCTAGTTTTCTGTATTTGGAATCATTACCCTATTAATGACATGCAGCACTCCGTTTGAACCTTGAATGTCAGCCGCGGTTATGGTAGTATCGGTATTACCACTGCCATCGGTAATCAATATGACGTTATTGCCGGTTACGGTAAAGGTAAGGGTGTCCCCTTCCAGGGTAGCCGGGGATTCTTCGTTGTCCTCTATATCCGTTGAGACAATATTGGCTCCCCCAATAACATGATGTGCCAATACCGAATTCAACAAGTCTTCATCTATGTCATCTAGGGAATTCCAATCCGGATTACTGGACAAAAGTGCATCAAAAGCTGTGTCCAAAGGTGCAAATAAAGTAAGTAGGCCTGTATCTGACAATACCGTAATGTAGTCCACAGTAGGAGTAGCCGAGGTCAGGGCTGTTTCCAACTCCCTGAAATTGGAATCCGCCAATACAAAAGTTGCCAAGGTGGGTAGCCCAATCACCCCATCAACAATATGTATAGAGCCATTTGAAGCTGCAATGTCCCGGCCTCCTGGAGCTACTTTTGCCACATTGTTGAAACCAATGCCATCCGTTCCATCTACGTACATGCTCATTCTGTTCTCCGCTACCGGTGCTTCGGCAAATGTTCTTACGTAACCTGATATACCTATTAGGTTGGTTGAACGAAACTCTCCGACCAAAACATGGTTTAACAATACTTGCCTAAGGACATCGATGGGTATGGCATCTATATCGGTAAAATCGTTGTCCTCCAAAAATGCAGTAAGGGCTGCATTATTAGGTGCCAAGAGCGTAAAAGAGCCCAATTCCTCTAAATTGGAAACCAAATCCGCTCTTTCCAAAGCCGACTCCAAAAGCGATAAATCGTCTATGGTCTTAACTACATCAGCAATATTTTCTTGAGGTCTTTGAATACCACCATTATCATCACTTAAACAGGACGCGGCCATAAGCGTGACTAAGAAAAGGAAAAGAATACTTTTTGATTTGAGGTGCTTTTTCATAGTATATATTTTAAATTCATTTTATAGTATAGATTAAAAAATGTGTTAATAGTTGCCTCCACAACAAAAAGTTTAACATAATTGGGTTCCAAAAAATGGTTTTGGAAGAGCATTAAAAAATCCTATTCGAAAAATAAATGATTCGGAAAGATGTGATCCAAAATTGGAAATTGCAGGGAAGTATCGGTCTTAATTAACCATATATATTACATGTAGAGAAAACCTTGAAAACAAAAAAACGCCCTACAAAAAGGCGTTCTGGTGAATCTTTTTTTGAGAAATTTTATAGGGCGGCCACGTGCTTGGCCAACTTACTCTTCAAATTGGCGGCCTTATTGGCATGAATGATGTTGCGCTTGGCCAATCTATCGATCATGCTAACAACACCTGGCAACATGGCTTCGGCATCCTTTTTCTTCTCTTCTGCACGTAGTTTCTTAATAGCGTTACGCGCAGTCTTGTGTTGATATCTATTTCTCAAACGAACCGCCTCGTTCCTTCGTATCCTCTTTAATGCAGATTTATGATTTGCCATCTTAAATATTATATTATGTTTAAGGGCTGTCGCCCATGCTTTCAAGTAGCCCGTAGGGGAATCGAACCCCTGTTACCAGGATGAAAACCTGGCGTCCTAACCCCTAGACGAACGGGCCTAATCAATGAAAATGAGCAATCAAAAATGAAAACTTCCAATTTTTGATTATTCCCTATTCATTTTCTATTAAACCTTGTAGCCCGTAGGGGAATCGAACCCCTGTTACCAGGATGAAAACCTGGCGTCCTAACCCCTAGACGAACGGGCCATTACCAAACAAAAATGCAAACTCTTATGATATTAATACCATTCAAGCGGGTGCAAAAATACAATTATTTTTAACTATCGCAACAACTGATTCTTATTTTTTGCCTGTTTTAATAGGCTTTTGCGAACAGTACTCTTTTGGAAGAAGGCTTGCCCGTAACCATACAATTTCCCACTTCCGCTTCTGCGTCAATAGGAATACAACGAATAGTGGCCTTAGTCTCTTCCTTGATGCGGTCTTCGGTTTCTAACGTACCGTCCCAATGTGCCAAAACAAACCCTCCCTTTTCTTCCAGAACGGTTTTGAATTCGTCATAGGAATCGACCTTGGTTATGTGCGCCGTCCTAAATTCCAATGCTTTTTGATAAATGTTTTTCTGGATATCCTCCAACAAGAATTCTATTTTGGAAATCACCTCATCCATTGGCACGGTCTCCTTTTCCAAAGTATCCCTACGTGCTACCTCATAGGTACCATTTTCCATATCGCGCTGACCAATGGCCAAACGTACGGGAACGCCCTTTAATTCGTACTCATTGAATTTAAAGCCCGGTTTATGGGTATCCCGGTTGTCAAATTTCACGGATATTCCCTTGTTGCGCAACTCTTTTACCAATGGATCGACTTTTTCGGAAATAGCCTCTAATTGCTCTATCCCTTTGTAAATTGGTACAATTACAACTTGGATAGGTGCTAATTTTGGAGGTAGTACAAGTCCGTTATCATCACTATGGGTCATGACCAAAGCTCCCATAAGTCGGGTGGATACACCCCAAGATGTGGCCCATACATGTTCTTGTTTTCCATCCCTGGTAGCAAATTTTACGTCAAAGGCCTTGGCAAAATTCTGCCCCAAAAAGTGAGATGTCCCTGCCTGAAGGGCCTTTCCATCCTGCATTAATGCCTCAATACAGTAGGTCTCTATGGCCCCCGCAAAGCGCTCGCTCTCAGTCTTAATTCCTTTTATGACCGGTACGGCCATGTGCTCTTCAACAAATTCAGCATAGAGGTGCATTATTTTTTCTGCCTCTTTAATGGCCTCATTCTCGGTTTCATGTGCAGTATGTCCTTCTTGCCAAAGGAACTCGGCGGTACGTAGAAACAATCGTGTCCGCATCTCCCATCGCACCACATTGGCCCATTGATTTATTAGAAGAGGTAAATCCCGATAGGATTGAATCCATTTTCTGTACGTATCCCAAATAATGGTTTCCGATGTAGGTCTTACAATAAGTTCTTCCTCCAAACGTGCCTCGGGATCTACGACAATTCCGCTGCCATCCTCAGCATTTTTTAATCTATAATGTGTAACTACGGCACACTCCTTGGCAAACCCCTCCACATGGCTAGCCTCTTTACTTAAATAAGATTTGGGTATGAACAGCGGAAAATAGGCATTCTCATGTCCCGTTTCCTTGAACATCCTGTCCAAGCCGGCCTGCATTTTTTCCCATATGGCAAAACCATAGGGCTTAATGACCATACATCCCCTTACGCCAGAGTTTTCGGCCAAATCAGCTTTAATGACCAGTTCATTATACCATTTGGAATAATCATCGCTACGCTTTGTCAAATTTTTACCCATTATCCGTAGTTTGGCACAAAACTTGTGCATGTGTATGCAAAATAACTCGGTAAAACTAGTTATTTTTAATATGTCCAACAATTAAAATTACTATGATGATACGTTCTCTACCCCACTGCAAAATATACCCTTTGGCCTTTGCCATTAGTATCAGTTTTTTGGTCGTTTCCTGTGGATCCTATCAACAGGCTTCCTATTATGATAATGATGGTATCTATACCAGTGATAATGTCCGCGTTGTTGAGAAAAACCCACAACAAGGCAGATCGGTCAAAAAACAAAATGAGAGCAACGCTTATGCCGATTATTTTGGACGGCAGGCAGATGAAGTGGAGGAAATTCTGGAAGACGAAATCTTTACAGATATCGATTCCTACAGCAGTACTGTTGAAAATGACAGTATAGCCGAGCAGGATCGGTTAACAGATTATTTTGACAATAACGATAATGATTATGTAGGCTATGCAGGATGGGGAGACAATGCCACCAGTGTAAATATCAATGTATATGACAACAACTGGGGCTGGGGCGGCGCCTGGGGCTGGGGCGGAGGCTTTGGCTGGGGTTGGAACGATCCATGGCTCTGGAACGGCTGGGGCGGAGGAGCTTGGGGTTGGGGCTGGAACAACCCATGGAGATGGAACCGTTGGGGCTGGGGCGGCGGCTGGGGCTGGAACAACTGGGGTTGGGGCGGAGGCTACGGCTGGGGCTGGAACAACTGGGGTTGGGGTGGCTACTATGGTCGTAACAGAAGCTTTGCCCTAAATAGAGGTAGGCGTGGCTACTATAATAGGAATGCCGTTGCCGGTACCGGTAGAAGTAATTTGCGAACTAGGACGTCCAATGTGAGGAATAGAGGTACATCACCCAGGTATAGAAGCAATACGGCAAGATCTAGATCTGCCGTGACGCGAAATGGCACGACCCGAAATTCAAGAAATTATAGAAGCGGAACTACGGCCAGAAGAACCGTAGGCGTAGACAGAAATAGAGCTTATAGAACAAGTAGGAGTACTCGGGCCGTGCCCAGGTACAACAGCTCTTCCAGAAGTCAAAGTTATAGAAACGGAACGGCCAGAAACGGCACCTATAGGAGCGGATCTAGGACTACTGCACCAAGAAGTTCGGGCTACAGTTCAGGAAGTCGCACAAGAAGTAGCAGTGCTTACAGAGGTTCAAGCTCCAGAAGCAATCAGTCCTATAGAAGTTCGTCACCCAGAACGGGCAGTTATCGCTCCTCAGGAAGTCGAAGTTCAAGCTCAAGGAGCAGTGGAAGCTACCGCTCTGGAGGCAGTTCCAGAAGCTCCGGGGGAAGCTATAGAAGCTCAGGGGGATCGTATAGGTCCTCTGGCGGAGGTAGGTCATCCGGAGGTGGTCGGTCTTCAGGTAGAAGTAGTGGAGGTAGAAGAAATTAAGCCCATAAAATCATCAAGAACTTTAGTACTAAATTTTCGATCATGAAAAGTCATTTAACTTTCATCATGCTATTGGCATGTGCAGTAACCAGTGCCCAGAACATCAGCGATGTATTGCGCTATAGTACAGAAAATATTCAGGGAACCGCTCGCTTTCAGGGAATGGGAGGAGCCTTTGGGGCTCTAGGCGGAGACTTGTCCGCCTTAAATACCAATCCTGCCGGTTCGGCGGTTTTTAACAATAGTTTGTTCTCGGTTTCCGGCACCCACTATACTATGGACAATACAGCCAATTATTTTAATGGTACAAATGGAACTACAACACATGATGTTGATCTGAACCAATTGGGAGGTGTATTTGTTTTTAAAAACACCGATGCCAATTCAGATTGGAAAAAATTCTCGCTTGCCGTCAACTACGACGTGGTGGAAAATTTTGACAACGAGTTTTTCGTTGCCGGTAACAGCAACCAGGGTATAGATAATTACTTCCTGGATTTTGCACAAGGCGTTCCTTTCGGTTCAATATTGTTGCAAGATGGTGAGTTCCTGGAGGAAGCGTATTTGGATATTGGTGCTGTACAAGGTTTTGGAGATCAGCAGGCATTTCTAGGCTATTATGGTGGAATAATTGATCCAGCAGAATTAGAGGATGCCAACACTACATACATCAGTAATGCGGACTATAGCTCTGTTAATCAGGAATTCTTGAGAAGTACTTCCGGTTACAATAGCCGATTTACCTTGAATGTCGCTTCCCAATATCGGGAAACGCTTTATCTTGGCGCTTCAGTGAATTTCCATAATTTGGTTTATGATAGATATGATCAATTTACAGAAAACGGATATGATGCCGATTCCGAAATCCAGTTCACTACTTTTGATAATCTTTTGCACACCGAGGGTACCGGTTTTTCGTTCAGCTTAGGCGCTATCGCAAAATTAAACGAGTTCATAAGAATCGGAGGAAGTTATCAATCCCCGACATGGTACCGATTAACGGATGATCTATCTCAACGAATCAACTCCGACCTTGCCGATGATGATATCAATTTTATTAATTTCAATGTAGTCAATCTATTTGAGGTATACAGAATTAAAACCCCGGGAAAGATTACGGGAAGTTTGGCGCTAGTTTTCGGAAAGAACGGTTTGCTAAGCTTTGACTATGGCTATCAAGATATGTCACAAGCTGAGTTAAGACCTGACAACGACCCCAGCTTTACTGTGGTAAATACAGATATTTCAAACCAATTAGGTACGGTTTCCTCATTTAGGGTCGGTGGGGAATATAGAATTGAGCGATTTAGCCTTAGGGGAGGATACCGCTTTGAACAAAGTCCATATGAAGATGGGAATATTGTAGGAGATCTGGAGGGAATATCAGGTGGTATTGGCTATAGCTTTGGTGCAAGTAGAATTGATCTTGCCGTAAACAGAACGGAACGGGACGTGGCAGAATTTCTTTTTGATACGGGCCTTACGACTCCGGCTGCCGTAAACCGATTAAATACAAATGTAACCTTAGGCTTTACCTTGAATTTTTAAGAAATATAAGAACTAATAAATAGTAGTTATGGCGGCCAAATGGTCGCCATTTTTTATCGCTTTAATGTAAAATGTGTTTTCCTGGTCTTTGCTACCACCAACCCTTCCTCGTCTTCAGAGTATTCAAACCTAAACCAATAATCCGAAGAAGGCATGGGCCTTCCATTAAAGGTACCGTCCCATCCGATCGTAGCAGCATTTAATTGTTTTAAAAGCTTGCCGTAACGATCAAATATAAATACTGACGGATCATTCAAGGTCTCTATTCCAAGTACGTTCCATGCATCATGAATTCCGTCCCCATTGGGTGTAAAGAATTTGGGATAACCTACAACTAGAAATTCCAGAGGCTCCGTAGTACCACATCCATTCTTGTCATTGATGATCAGTGTATTTAAGCCCGGCGGAATATCCCTAAAAACCGGATCGTCCTGAAACTCGCCTCCATTAATGGCATATTCATAATCCCCGTCCCCGTCTACAAAGATTTCAATGTTGTTCATGTCAGGATCCTCGGATAAATTCGTATCCAAGATTTCTACCCGGTCCAAGACGGGAATTCCATAGAATGTAATAAGAATTCCTCCAACATCGGCAACGGTTGGTGGCGTACCTGTAATTGTAGTAATTTCTGCGAAATAGCGCCCGGAGTTCGGACTGGCAACGATCAATTCGGCACCAAATGGCCCGGTACCGGTCAAGGCATCGTCAATAACCCCGTCATCTTCGTAGTCCACCGTCCAAGCTACATTGGCAATATCGGCACCTGCCGGAGAGTTCAATGCACTAAGCGTTATATCCGGGTCACCTTCACAAGCAATGATGTCCAATCCTAGAAATTCATCTCGCAACGTACAATCCAGCGCAGTATTTTGGTCATCCTCTACGGAAGTACCGGTAAAAACAATAGAATAAGGTTCTGGATCTCCATCAAAATTAGTATTGAAATTATTTATAAGAATGTAATAGATTTCTCCAGGCTGTACATCCAACCACTCATCGTATGTATTTTGGCTGCCTATCAAAAAGGGAGCTCCCTGTTGTCCATTTTCCGGGTTAACCCCAATTCCTGTAAAATTCGTATCATTTACCTCATAGTTACACCGAATAGGTTCTGCAGTACCATTACTTATATCCGCGCAATCCACATCAGGACCATAAACGGCAAAATCCCACTCAGCGGTGACCGTTCCGGAACCTCCTACCGGCAATGCTTCGATATCAAAACCTACTTGTCCTCCGGTTCCAGCCCTAAATACGAACCAAGAAGTATTGTTTTCTATGTTTGCGGAGGCCACACTTCCTTTTTCCAAACAACCAGATCTTCGAATGATATCGGGATCAAAATCATCGATGTCACCACTACCGTCTGCCTCAAAGAATAAAGGACCTTGATCGGCACATACGGGAATAGCAGTTCTACAGTCCGGTGAGTTTTGTGCCTGTATTTCCGAAGTAGCTAGAAATAGGGCACAAATAGCAAAAAAAAGTGTTCGCATAGGGTATGGGGCTTACGTTACACTATTAATCACTAAGAATAACTCGGATAGGTTAGATTTAGTATATTTTGAACGAAGATTTCTGCCGTTTATCGATGAACTGCTTAAGAAGTGGAAAGTTCAAGAGCTTTAGCGACGCAATGAAAAGTGGTTATTTATATATTTAGCAGTTGTTAGCTCGCCGTTAGCGTCCACGTAGGTAAGCCTAAACCAGTAATCCGATGATGGCACCTCCTGACCATTGAACCTACCATCCCAACCAATGGTGTTGGAATCCAAACTCTTTAGAAGTTTGCCAAAACGGTCAAAAATAGAAATAACAGGGTTTTGAAGGTTTGATATTCCGATGATGTGCCAATCATCATTTATATTGTCCCCATTGGGCGTGAAAAATTTAGGGAAGCCTACCACGACTATATTTTCCGTTACGGCACCACAACCGGATCGATTATTTACAGTAACGCTATGCATTCCCGGAAGTACTTCTGAAAAGACATTTGCGGATTGATATGGCCCATCATCCAAACGGTATTCAAAGTCACCTTCAACATTGGTGATTACCGTTACGGAATTGTTATTTTGCACATCTTCTATGATAATATCCGTTATTTCCGGTGGTCGAGAGACCCTGACTCTTACGGTCAAGGAACTTGTACAGGTTTCACCGTTCTGTGAGTTCGTAGCGGTAAGAGTATACGTGCCTTCCTGTGATACTATAATGGAAGAGGTTGCCTCTCCGGAACTCCATAAGTAATGGAACCCGACGTTTGGAAACGGATCTCCTATAGCTATTCCTGAATTATCCTCACAAATCTCTACCTCCGTAGGAAAGTCTAACACCGGGGTTTGCAAAACCGTTAATTGGAATTGCTGGGACACATCAAAACATCTTGGGTTCTCCAAAGAACTGACCCTAACATAAATAGTCTGTGCCCCTATTCCCGGAATATACTGTTCAGGAAGGACATTCATACCATTCACAGCATCAGAATAACTCGTATAGTAACTAACTCGAAATTCCTGTGGATCCTGACTTCCCAATACCTGGTTATTCTTTTGGGAAAGGTTATAGCCCCCCAAGTCCGAACAAATTGTATCATCAGATATTGGAAAGGACATGGGAAGGGCAGAAAATGCAACTTGTACCTCACTTATTATTGTACTACCGGAAGGCAAGGAGACCCTTGTCCTATATAATGCCGAATTGGTCACCTGCAATGTGGCATTGTTCTCCCCAGATATAAGCTGAAAACCATTTCCACCGTCTATAAACCATTCATAATTTGTTGCATTCGAAGTAGTTGCATCCAATAGTACGGTATCATTTTCACAAGCGGATATAGGAGGTCCCAATAAGTTGTCAATAATGGAACAATCCAAGGCATCATAGGGATTTGTAACAAAAATCTGCCCCGAGAATTGAATAGAAAATCCAGAGTTGTTGTTGCTAAAATTATTGATGAGTAGATAATAATCCTGCCCAGATGTTACCTGAATCCAATCTTCATATTGCACATTGGTGGTATCTCCAGAAGGATCCTCTCCTATGCCTATAAACGTATTCGCGTCTTGATTGTCAAAAAAATTGCACCGGATCGGATCGCCTAAATTGTTACAATCACTGGTTTGGTATAGGGCAAAATCCCAATCTTCATTGCTATCTATTCCGATGTTTATTCCTAATTGCCCGCTGGCTCCTGTTCTAAAACGGTACCAAGCGGAGTTGGATTCAATGGCTCCGACCAAGGCTTCCTCCAAACATCCGCTTGTAGCGGCCCCATTGAAATCATCTAGACCAAATCCATTGGTACCCCCGTTTACGGGAGTGTTATTGCAAATGGGTATGGCATTGCTACAATCCGGAGAAACCTGAGCCACTGCATTTTGAACCCTCATAAAAAAGACCAAGGCCAAGATGGCTACAATACATCTCATAGGTAGGTATAATTCTGGAATTTATAAATTTAAAAAGGGGTTTGTGTTAACACTAATTTATGTTGTGTAGAAGGACAAATAGAGCGTAAAGTGCCATTTTATGTATATCTTTGCGCTTCGAACAAGCCACGGCAAAATGAAAATGGACAGCACATTGGAAGAGCATTTTGAGGAGATGGGAGACGACCATGTTTCCGCTTCCGAAGAAACCCCTTTGCGGAAAGACGCTTTTATTTTAGAAGATGGGGAAAAGATCGAAAGAATACAGCAGAGTATTAGGGATATAATGCTCACCTTGGGACTGGACCTTGACGATGATAGCCTAAAAGGAACACCCAATAGAGTTGCCAAAATGTTTGTCAATGAAATCTTCAGTGGTCTGCATCCTGATCGAAAGCCAAAATCCTCTACGTTTGAGAACAAGTACAAATACGGGGAGATGTTGGTAGAAAAAAATATAACCCTCTACTCCACATGTGAGCATCATTTATTGCCTATTGTGGGTAAGGCGCATGTAGCCTATATTTCCAATGGAACGGTAGTGGGACTCTCTAAAATGAACCGTATTGTAGACTATTATGCCAAAAGGCCACAGGTCCAGGAACGGATGAACATCCAAATCGTAAAGGAACTTCAAAATGTGTTGGGAACGGAAGATGTAGCCTGTGTAATAGATGCCAAACATCTTTGTGTAAATTCCAGGGGAATCAGGGATGTTGATAGTAGTACGGTAACGGCGGAATATGGCGGAAAATTTAAGGAAGAGGCAACACGTCGTGAATTTTTGGATTATATTAATCTGGATACCCATTTTGAATAGCCCTGCCAACGTATGCAATTGTACAAAAGCCAGAACTTAAAGGTCCATAACTCACTTTCCGGAAAAAAAGAAGTTTTTAAACCCTTGAACGAAGGGCATATTGGTATGTATGTATGTGGACCAACGGTATATAGCAATGTGCATTTGGGAAATTGCAGAACCTTTATGTCTTTCGATATGATTTTCAGGTATCTGAGGCATTTAGGTTACAAAGTTAGATATGTTAGGAATATTACCGATGCAGGGCATTTGGTAGATGATGCTGAAGATGGAGAAGATAAAATTGCAAAAAAGGCACGTTTGGAGCAATTGGAGCCCATGGAAGTGGTACAACGCTACACCGTAGATTTTCACAATATTCTAGAAAAATTCAATTTTCTGCCCCCCAGTATAGAACCTACGGCAACCGGGCACATTATAGAACAAATAGAAATTATTAAGGATATTATTAAAAAAGGGTATGCCTACGAGATAAATAGTTCAGTCTATTTTGATGTAAGTAAATTTAACGACTCTCATGAATACGGAAAATTGAGCGGAAGAAAATTGGAGGATATGATTGCCAATACCCGTGAACTTACGGCACAGGATGAGAAAAAAAGCCCACAAGATTTTGCACTTTGGAAAAAAGCGGAGCCACAACATATAATGCGTTGGCCTTCTCCTTGGGGCGATGGTTTTCCAGGTTGGCATTTGGAGTGTACCGCCATGAGCACCAAATACCTAGGTGAGACTTTTGATATTCACGGTGGTGGAATGGACTTGAAATTTCCGCACCACGAATGTGAGATTGCCCAGGCCGAAGCAAGTAACGGACTTTCTCCTGTAAAATATTGGCTACATGCTAACATGCTGACTCTGAATGGCAAAAAGATGGCAAAATCTACCGGAAATAATATCCTGCCGGGAGAAATTTTCTCAGGTGAGAATAACATCCTGAGTAAACCATTCTCGCCGTCAGTTGTGCGTTTTTTTATGATGCAGGCCCATTATGCCAGTATTTTGGATTTGAGCAATGAAGCGCTTTTGGCCTCTGAAAAAGGCTTTAATCGTCTAATCGAGGCAATGGATACCCTTGCCAAATTAGAAACCAAGGAATCAACGGATTTTGATTTCAACGCATGGAAACAGCAATGTTATGATGCCATGAACGATAATTTTAATACGCCGATCCTTATTGCCCACCTTTTTGATGTGGTAAAACACATTAACCTTATAAAGGACGGGAAGGAAAGTATTACCTCGGAACATAAACAAGCTTTGCAACAAAGCATGCATTCCTTTGTTTTTGATATCTTGGGCTTGGAACAAAATTCGGATAACAACAAGGATTCCGATAAACTTGAGGGCGTTGTGGAATTGTTGATCCAATTACGTAACGAAGCACGATCTAACAGGGATTTTGCCACTTCGGACACTATTCGAGATCAATTGGCAGCTTTGGGAATTCAATTAAAGGATGGCAAAGAAGGTACTACATTTAGTATTTCTTGAAGCCATACATGCCCTTAGGAAACCAGTCATTATCCAAAGCAACCTCATCCTTGCAGGGAAACAAATGCTATGGTCACCGAAACAATTTCGGCACTTATGAAAAAAATATTGATAGCCCCATTTGTTCTCCTTGTACGGTTTTATCAAACTGCAATCTCCCCTTACACCCCGGCTACTTGCCGTTACTCCCCTACTTGTTCACAGTATACTTTGGAAGCATTGCAAAAACATGGTCTTTTTAAAGGAGGATGGTTATCCATAAAAAGAATTTTTAGCTGCCATCCTTGGGGTGGAAAAGGATATGATCCCGTACCATAGGCTTCAAATTAACGTACAAGTTCAAGAATCAAGTTGGTAATCAATAGCGAAAATGTAGCTTGTCTACTTTCTAAAAAAGGTAAATCAATCGAAAAAAACATACTTCGTTTATCTGTATTCTAGTTTCCAAAAACCGAAGTGGTCTAGTTTCTATTTTTTATCTTAGCCCTTCAAAATAATGTATATGTACTTTTTAGGTATCATCTGGAATCCGAACGAGACACTTTTTAATCTTGGGCCCATACAAATCAAATATTACAATCTACTGTGGATCGTAGCCTTTGCCCTGGGATGGTTCATCATGAAACGAATTTTTCTCCAAGAAAAAAAAACAGTGGAACAATTGGATTCCCTGCTTATTTATACTTTACTGGCTACCATGCTGGGAGCCCGCCTGGGCCATGTATTCTTCTATGATTGGCCCTATTATCAAAATCATCTGCTAGAGATATTACTACCCATTCGTGAAAATGCCAATGGCAGCTTACTAGGTTTCATCAAGGGCTATGAATTTACCGGGTTCACTGGATTGGCCAGCCATGGTGCTACAATAGGGGTTATCATAGGCATGTACCTCTACAAGCGTAAATATCCCGAGTTTAATTTATTATGGTTGTTGGATAGAATGGTGGTTCCCTTTTCAATTGGCGCTTTTTGTGTGCGTTTGGGAAATTTTTTCAATTCCGAAATCAATGGGAAAGTTACTGATGAATCCTTTATTTTTGCCACCAAATTTGTTCGCGATTCGGATGACATGCATCCCTCCAAGGCAATGGCCGTAACCCAGGAACAATCTGTTAATGAAGCCTATAGTGCCTTGGTAAACAATCCACAGTTTTCGGAATATTTAAATCAAATCCCCTATCGGCATCCGGCCCAGCTCTATGAAGGTGTCGCCTACATTTTCGTTTTTCTCTTGTTGTACTATTTATATTGGAAAACGGATAAGAAAAACAAAACGGGCTATTTGTTCGGGCTCTTTTTGGTATTACTCTGGACCATCCGCTTCTTTGTGGAATTCGTGAAAAAAAGTCAGGGTGGTTTTGAAGAGTCTCTTGGGCTTTTATCCACAGGACAATGGTTAAGTATCCCATTTGTTTTAATAGGATTGTATTTTATGCTAAGACCAAAGGTCAGTAAACATTGAGCAATGTTCAATTGGGAAAACCTAAGGTATCATATCATGTTCTACTTATACTTTTTACAAACTTGGAGATACCATAGTAAAGTTTAGTGTTCCACATTCTTCTTTTAATTTTCAAAATAATGAAATCCCATAGATTTATAATTTACCTTTTTGTCGGCTTCTTGATCCTCCAATCCTGTAAGGAAGAATCCAAAAAGGTCATTAAAACCGAACCCGTAGTTTTTACCAAGGAAGGAGAACTCCAAATTTTTAATATGGAGACAGATTCCATCCTGACCAAGATTGATATTGAAATTGCGGAGACCAGCTATGAAACGGAAACCGGACTCATGTACCGTAAAGGCATGGAAGAGCATCAAGGTATGCTATTCATCTTTGAAGATGTGCGCTTGCACAATTTTTATATGAAGAATACTGAATTTCCTCTTGACATTGTCTACGTTAAGGATAACATGACTATTGCCAGTTTTCAAGAAAATGCCCAACCTTTGGATGAAAAAAGTTTGCCCTCCAAAGTTCCCGTACAATATGTTTTGGAATTGAATGCCGGTCTGGTCCAAAAATGGGGATTGAAAGTTGGTGATAGCATCGCCTTTAACAGATTGTAGGCAAAATGGGGTTACTTCTAAATGGGGAGGAGACAAAAAGATTGAAATTTCGAAATTTATTGTCCATGGATTTTGAGGCCTGGCTCCCATTTCACAAAGATCCGCGAAGTACCCAATATTGGGAGGGGCTACCTAAAGACCCTCAGACAGCTTGCCGAGAACAGTTCGATAGAGTATTTGAACGCTACGAAAAAAAATTAGGAGGAATGAACGCCCTAATTCTTAAATCCGATGGAAACCTAATTGGAATTTGTGGCCTATTGATACAAACTGTAGATGGGCTACAAGAATTGGAAATAGGCTACTCCATCCTTCCTGAATACTGGAAACAAGGTTACGCCACAGAAGCGGCGGTAAAATGCAGGGAATATGCGTTTAAAAATAAATTGGCGGATTCCTTAATTTCCATCATACATGTGGATAATAAACCTTCCCAAAAAGTAGCACTAAATAATGGGATGCATCTGGATAAAACCACCATATACAAGGACAACCCGGTTCAAATTTATAGAATACGGTCTCCTTTTACGATTTCCCAGAATTGAAATTTTCAGGCCCGTTGAACACTAACCCGTATTTCGGTTTGCACTGGCAATGGCGTTAATGGTCAACATCAATTCTGTTTGGGTTTTCTCTGCTGCTTTTGAATTTTGCTTACGCTCTTCCCGCCATTTTCCCAGAAGTTCTATCTGTTTTTTATGCAACGAGGTCATAAGTGTTGTACGAAGCTGATTGGAATAATAATGGTTCTTTCGTCTTTCTTTGATGTCCTTTTCCAAAAGATCGTACAAGTGATCGCGCATGGACTTTAACTCTTCCAGAAATTTGGATAGGAACGCTTTCCTAATATCGGTATCCGGCACCAATTCTGCATACATACTCATTATTTCTTCATCAGTAGCGGCCAGGCTGCTATCCACATTGGTAAAAACGTATCGTAAAAAGGGATCTTCCTTCAACGCTTCCTTCAATTTACCGTAATCCTCCGAATGGGACGACTTCAAATTTTTAAGTGCAGTTCCAAGACCGTACCAACTAGTCATATGATATCTGGCCTGACTCCAAGAGAATACCCATGGTATCGCCCTAAGGTCCTCCAGGGAACTGGCGCCGGTCCGTTTAGCGGGCCTTGACCCTATTTTACTGGTTTCTATGGCATCTATTGGAGTTGCCGTTCTAAAAAATGCAATAAAACCTTCCGATCGTATCAGTTCTCCATACCGTTCCTTACTTTCATTGGCCAGCCACTCTATGATTTTTGCATGTTTATGAAAGGTTTTTTCCTTACTCTGTTCCAATAACGTCTTACTCAGGGTATTGGCCACCAGCAATTCTATATTATAGGCTGCGTTTACCCTATTGGCATATTTCTGGGCAATGGTTTCCCCCTGTTCCGTTAATCGAATGTCTCCATTTGGAGAACCGAAAGATAGGGCCTGAATAAAATAATGTGTCGGTCCCGAGCCGCGACTTATAGACCCTCCCTTCCCATGGAAGAATCGAATATCCACACCAAAGTCCTTACCAACCTGCGCAAGCCTATATTGGGCTTTGTATAAATTCCATTGACTTGCCATAATACCGCCATCTTTGTTGCTATCACTATAACCGACCATAATCTGTTGCCTTGGACGTGCGAGCTTCTTCTGTCGTTGTTCATATTCCAAGGATCGCATCACCATGGAATTACCAAGATATTCTTTCAAGATAGAAGGGCCATTTTCCAAATCCTCAATGGTTTCCAATAGAGGTACTACATGAACTTTACAGACCAATCCTTCATCGGCCATAAAGGTAAGACCAGCTTCCTTGGCCAACAGATACACTGTTAACAAATCGGAAAAGGAGCGTGTCATGCTAACAATAAAGGAGCCGATACAATTAAACCCATATTTGGCCGTATGGGCCTCTACAGCACGATAACATTCCATCACAGTCTGGGCCTCGTTTTCCAATGGGGTCTTGGGATGAACAAAAGGTCGGGCATGCTGCAATTCATCTAATAGGAACCGGGTTCTTTTATCCTCGTCCCAGTCGCCAAAGGAGTATTCTTCCAATTGGGCAGCCTTTAATAATTGAGAAACCGCCTTATCATGAAATGCGCTGTTTTGCCTGATATCCAAAGCCGCTAGATGAAAGCCGAACACCTCAACGATACGTATTGCTCCTGTAATATCGCCATAGGCCATGGATTTGGCTCCAAAATGTAACAACTCCTTCTGTAAAATCAGTAGGTCATTACGTAATTGTGAAGAATGTATATAAGCCCCTTGCACTTCGGAGAGCTTGGTCGCATGGCCTCTTTCCGTATCTACTGGCAATTTGGCGATCATTAGGGAAACCATTTGTCTAAAGGCTTCCCCTTTATTCCGGTTTAGCGCCTCAGGGCCTTTGTCACCTAGATCGGCGCTCATTTCCTGAAGCCTTCCTTGATATTCCGTACTACAGTTCTTCAAACTATGGGTCAAGCTCAGCCGTCTCACCAATGCGTTAAGTTTTCTACGGATGACTACGAAGGCATTGAGACGTAATTGAAGTAACGTATGCCGGGTTACCTCCGCGGTCACCAATGGATGGCCGTCACGATCGCCCCCTACCCAATTCCCAAAAGAAATATGAGGGTAAAAATGATGGGATCTCAAAGTTTCGCTATTGAACCCAACGATGGACAGGGCATGTTCCAAACGGTTATCAACAATGGAAATAACCTGCGGGAAAACGTTCACCAAATAATGCAATATGTTTCTGAATTCCGAGTCTACGTCCGGTTTTTCCAAATAGATTTCCCCAGTTTTCCACAAGCGGTAAAGGGTCAATTTAATGGTCTCCCGAATTCTTTCCTTCTCATGATTGGAATACATCGTATTTTCCAACTGCACCAACAATAGATACAGTTCTCTATGGTGCTCCAAAACGGTTGCCCGTTTGGCCTCCGTAGGGTGTGCGGTCAATACGGGTTCTACGGATAATTTCCCCATGGTGTCCAAAATCTCCCTTTGGGTAAAGCCCTGCTCCTTTAAAGACTTTAAATTCCATGCCCAAAGGCCATTGACCCCCGCAAAATCGTCCTCTTCCAGCTTCCTCCTATTTTGAACGGCACTGTTGATCTCAACCATATTCACTAATTGAAATACCAAGGAATAGAGTTGTACAACCTTTGGAGTAATCGAAACATCCTTAGAGGTACCTTCTTGAATCCATGGAATACCATCGGCAATGCCCTCCTCCCCATTTTCAACGAGAACTTCATAAAGGGCTTCCAATAAGAATCTGAGATCTATATACGCCTTTCCAATTTCTTTTTCTACTTTCTTAAGAGTAATCCCTTCTGCCATGCGTCCGTATTAAATGGTTTTTTGAAAATTTCTGGAAAAATACTTTACAAGCAACGATTAAAAAAGCGCAACTCCTTTTAAAATTGAAAAAAATAACAATTTGTTCAAATTGATGTTTGAGGCCCAAGTCCTGTATTGCACTTGTCAATTGCGTTGATATCAATTTCAAGATACTTTCAAAGTACATACGTCCTTTTGAAGCATTACCCAACAAACCATATCTTAGCAGACTATGAATCCTACTTCAGCCAAAAAAGTACACTGGGCCATTTTTATTGATAATTCCTCGGACAAGACCCATTTCATTGAATCAGTATTAGATGGAAATCCCCCGTCCGAACTATCTAACCTAAAAGAGCAAAAAGGAGCTCTATTTTCGAAACTGGCCTTGGAGCAATTTATGCTGGAAGAAGACCGGCACGATATAAAAGTGCTTACCCACGGGGTTTCCCAAAGCCTTCGATCCCATTCCAGTGGGGAACAAAAAAAAGCACTGTTGAAATATATCTTGAATGGTATTCCAGATTTTATTGTTCTGGACAATCCCTTTGACAATTTGGATACCGAATCACAGGAGGAACTAGCAAAACGGCTTGAAAAAATATCCGCTAGAACAACTATTATTCAAATACTGAGCAGGAGAAAAGACCTTCTCCCATTTGTAACACACTATTCCAGTCTTAAAAAAAGGGACTTACGGGTCCATGAAAACCCAATACCCACTTCTATAAATAGACACATCCCAAGCCTGGGAGATATTCCGGCACCATTGCAATCATGGCAATATAAGCCGAAGGTATTGGTAGATTTAAAAAATGTAAGTGTGCAATTTGGAGACAAAAGGGTGCTCGACGCGATAGATTGGAAAATCGAAAAGGGGGAGTTTTGGCAGTTGATGGGAAAAAACGGAAGTGGCAAGACCACGATTCTTTCCATGATTACAGGAGAAAACCCAAAAGGGTACGGGCAAGAACTCTATATTTTTGGCCATAAAAAGGGAAGTGGGGAGAGTGTATGGGAGCTAAAGGAGAAAATGGGGTATTTTACGCCGGCGATGACAGATAAGTTTACTGGTTATCATACCTTGGAACATATGATTGTTTCCGGGCTTACCGATTCCATTGGGTTATACACAAGACCAACGGAGGCCCAATTGCGTCTGGCCGCGGAATGGTTACAATTAATTGGGTTGTGGGACATAAAGGACACACATTTTCATAACCTGACCATGGGGCAACAACGTCTTATCATGACAGTAAGGGCCATGGTCAAACATCCGCTTCTACTAATCCTGGATGAGCCCACAGCTGGATTGGACGATACCTCCGCAGACTTATTGGTCGCCTTGGTCAATAAAATGGCAAGTGAAAGCGATACGGCCATCATATTTGTATCCCATAGAAAAGAACCAGGCCTAAATCCAGACTTTGTCTATGAACTACAAATGACACCTAAGGGATCAAGGGGAACTAAAAAGCCGTCCTAGGACGGCCTTTTTAAAATCTATCAATACGCTTGGCATACTAGGCCATCGCCTTTTCGGCTTTGGGCTTCAATATTTTCTTCCGTATGGTATCGAACATAATAGGCGTTGCGATAAAAACAGAGGAATAAGTACCTACTATGACCCCAATGATCATAGCAAACATAAAGCCGCGAAGCGATTCACCACCGAAGATGAAAATGGCCAATAACACAATTAAGGTGGTTAGGGATGTATTTAACGTTCGGCTTAATGTGCTGTTTACGGCTAAATTAATGTTTTCCCCGGCCTTCCAGCCCCGCTCGCCAATAATCTCCCGGATTCGGTCAAAGACCACCACGGTATCATTTAGGGAATAACCGATCACGGTTAGTATGGCAGCAATAAAGGCTTGGTCAATTTCCATGTTAAAAGGCATAATCGTGCCGAACAACGAAAATACTCCAAGAACGATCATGACATCATGGAATACGGCGACGACAGCACCCAATGAAAACTGCCATCTCCTAAATCGAAGCAAAATATATAGAAACACTACGGCCAAGGAACCAATAATGGCCAAGAAGGCATTGTTTTTTATATCATCCGCTATGGTAGGGCCAACTTTTATGGACTGCAAAATACCAATGGACTTTTCTCCACTTCCCACTCTAAAGTCATCCATACTGGTACCATCGGGCAAATATTTTTGTAGTGAAGTGTATAATTTGGTCTGGATTTCATTATCTACCTCAATTCCCTCTACGTCTACTTTGTATGGTGTGGTCACTTTTATCTGATTGGCTTCCCCAAAAGTCTTTACATTGGTACCACTTCCAAATACTGTATTAAGTTCAGATGCAATTTCTGACGGATTGACTGCCTGTTCAAAACGAATTTGGTAAGAACGGCCACCGATAAAATCAACACCTTGCTGCAAACTTTGTGTAGCTAGGGAAAAAATCCCGATACCCAGTAATATCAAGGAAATAACATAGGCTATTTTTCGCTTGCCCAAGAAATTAATATTGATGTTCTTGAACAAGTTTTTAGTAATTGCGGTAGAGAAATCAAGCGTCCTACCTTTTCCACTTATGTACCAATCTACCAATAGACGGGTAATGAAGATAGCAGTGAACAAGGAGGTAAGAATACCGATTAAAAGCGTGGTCGCGAAACCCTTGATGGGACCGGAGCCAAATACAAATAGTATAATGGCCGTAAGACCGGTCGTAACATTGGCATCCAAAATGGAAGACAGTGCATTGCTAAATCCATCGGCTACAGCCTCTCCTTTACCCTTTCCTTTAGCCAGTTCTTCCTTTATACGTTCAAAAATAAGTACGTTGGCATCCACGGACATCCCAATGGTCAATACGATACCGGCAATACCCGGTAAAGTAAGTACGGCTCCCAAACTGGTAAGTACCCCAAAAATCAAAAGGATATTCAACAGCAATGCTATATCCGCAAATATCCCTGCTTTTCCGTAGTAGAAAACCATCCATATCAAAACAATGGACATGGCGATCATAAAGGACATAAAACCACTATCTATAGCCTCTTGCCCCAAAGAAGGACCTACAATTTCAGATTGAATAATTTCAGCGGATGCAGGTAACTTTCCAGCGCGTAACACATTGGAGATATCTTTGGTCTCATTCACGGTAAAGGTTCCCGTAATTTCAGAACGTCCCCCGGAAATAGGTCCGGAAGATACCCCCGGTGCCGTATATACTTTGTTATCCAGGACAATAGCAATACCCGTTTGATTCGTAAAGGCATCCCCAGTCAGTTTTTCCCATTCCTTGGCTCCCTTGGTGTTCATGGTCATGGTAACTGCCGGTTTTCCAAACTGGTCAAAATCATCACGCGCATCACTAACGACATCCCCGCTTATTCTTGGAACTGCATCACGGTTGGATTTAAGTGCGTATAAATCCACTACTTCTGCATTTTCGACAGAAGGCCGTTCCCACAAAAATTTAGTAAAGCGTATATCCGCAGGCAACAATCTACGTGTCTCCGGCATTCGCAAATAACCTCCAAATTTGGCAGTATCCTTTATGGCCACCTTTGCAATGGCATAACCACTTCCGGGTCCGGCGATTAAATCGAAGACCGGATTTATTTGATTGGCAATATCCAAGGAATCCTCAGCAACATCGGATAGCAGGGAATCCAGTTCAGATTCTTCCTTTACAGGCTCTTCAATCGAAGTGGTATCCACCAAAGATTTCAATCGTTCATTGGCAGCAATAAAGAATTGGGAAATACTTTGATTGCTAGGGCTGTAGGTCTCCCAGAACTCTAACTGGGCCGTACTGGAAAGAAGATCTTGTGCCCTTGCAATATCCTTTGCTCCAGGAAGTTCCACCAAGATTCGCCCAGAATTCCCTTCCCTCTGGATATTGGGCTGGGTAACTCCAAATCCATCAATCCTTTCGCGAAGCACCTCAAATGCGGAAACGATCGATTCGTCAATTTTCCTTCTAATGATGGGTTTTACCTCATCATCTGTCATCTGAAAATTAATTTCATCGCTTAACCCTTTGTTCGCAAAAATATCTGGAGAGGCTAATTGGGTGTCCCCTTTTATCTGATCAAAAGCATCAAAAAACAATTCCAAATAGGTATCGTCACTGCTTTTGGAAGCAGCATCGGCGTCTGCCAAGGCCTTATTGAAAATTGGATTTTTGGTGTTATTCGCCAGTCCTTTTAAAATATCCTTTACGGAAATTTGGAGGGTTACGTTTATACCACCCTTAAGGTCCAAACCTTTATTTAGTTCCTTCTTCTTGGCATCGTCATACGAGGTATATCCTAAAATCGGGTTCCCACCAATGGAATCCAAATATCTGGCCTCCAACGTTTCACGCTTTGCTACGTAATCGTCCTCAGCTTCCGATATCTGATTCTCGGCAAAAACTTCTGCTTCTTTTTCAACCTTACCGGTGATGAACGTGTAGGATAATTGGTAGATGCTTACCAACCCAAACAAAAAAGCAAAAAGTTTTATAAGTCCTTTATTTTGCATTGATTAAGTGTTTTGTGAATGCTTTTTGTAACAGCGTGCAAATATATGATTTACACTAGGATTTGGCAATATATTTATGAGTAATTGTAAAAACGAAAACCTCCTACCGATTGTCATCGGCAGGAGGCTTTATATGTATTTTACTCCTAGAGAGGTGTCTAAAGTTCCAACAATCCATTGGTTTTGGAGACTCCCGCGGCGCTTTCCTTCATTTTGTTTTTTTCAGCTTCGCTCAAAGGAACGTTCACAATTTCCTCTATCCCGTTTTTGCCCAATAGCACAGGCACTCCTATACAAATATCTTCAAGGCCATATTCACCTTCCAAATACGTAGAGCAAGGAAACATTTTCTGTTGATCGCAGGCAATGGCCTGTACCAAGCTAGAAACGGCGGCCCCTGGAGCATACCATGCACTGGTTCCTAAAAGTTTGGTCAATGTGGCACCCCCCACTTTTGTATCCTCTACCACTTGGGAGAGTCTTTCCTCCGTTAAAAACTCGGTTACATTAATACTATTTCTAGTCGCATGCGAAGCTAAAGGTACCATGCCAGTATCACTATGACCACCGATTACCATGCCATCAATATCGGAAATCGGGGCTTCCAAAGCCTCCGCAAGTCTATATTTAAACCGTGCACTATCCAAAGCGCCTCCCATTCCAATAATCTTGTTCTTGGGAAGGTCCGTGGACTTGTGAACCAAATAGGTCATGGTATCCATAGGATTACTTACCACAATTAAAATGGCATTGGGGGAATGTTCCAATAAGTTGGAGGAGACGGTCTTGACGATTCCTGCATTAATTCCTATGAGTTCTTCACGGGTCATACCGGGTTTTCTTGGAACCCCTGATGTTATGACCGCAATATCGCTTCCCGCAGTTTTGGAGTAATCATTGGTTATACCGGTTATTTTGGTATCAAAACCATTAAGGGAAGCGGTCTGCATTAAATCCATGGCCTTGCCCTCGGCATACCCTTCCTTAATATCCAACAATACTACTTCCGATGCAAAATCCTTTATGGCAATGTACTCCGCGCAACTAGCGCCTACGGCACCTGCCCCTACTACGGTAACTTTCATATTCGTATAATTTATTAGTTGTTCTTTAACACTGCAAAAGTAGGGATTCTACCTTGATAAAAAATGACAAAAATCAGTTTAATCCATGTTGTTTTTAATGTTTTCAAAACCTATAAATCAATTAAAGGTTGTTAAAAAAAATGACCGTTCAACGAAGAAAAACATATTATAGTGCCGTACATCGAATTTTAGCAATATCAATGGTTCATTGAGCGTTCTCAGATATACCAAACCCCGAATCAGAAAACCTACAAAATGAAAAAGCTTTTTTCATTTCTCGCGATCATAGCCATTATCTCCGTTAGCAATTGTTCCCGAATAGCCGAGAATAACGATCAAGTTATTGGAATTTGGTCCAATATCGCAGAAATATCCACAGGCAAGACACAAAACCAAACTTTCCGCGAGGAATGGATTTTTAATGATGCCTATCTTGGCAGATATCACGGTATAGAAAATGGTAAGATTACCATTAAAACTGACTTTAAGTGGAGTCAGGACGATGGTGTATACACTATTTCCTATCCTGGATTGGATAGAGGTGACGACCTCGTAATCCTAAAAGAATCCCAGGACGGAAGTATGTTGGAAGATATGAACGGAAATCCCTTTGCAATCAGGGAATAAAAATAGAAGGTTGATACACAATAAAAGACCGTTGGTGCGATCAATGTACCAATGGTCTTTTCATTATGTTCCATTATCTAAAGCCGAAATTTATGCCTACAGCAAGATTATTGAATTCGGCCAAGGTATAATCTACATTTAATCTAAAGAATCCCAGTTTTAACTTTGTTCCGATATTGGCCCTAACACCACTGGCGTCCTGTTCTACTGAAAAAGGATCAGTATACGTTTGTTGAAAAGGGCCTGATTGTACGATGTAGGTACCCAAAATATCCGTAGAGGATTTACCGGTCATATATCCTATTCCACCATAAAAGTTGATAACGGGAAGCTTGGTAGAGGCAATTGCCTGAAAGACCCAAGTATTCATGACCACATCTATTCTTTGGTTTTGACCCGCTATGATATCCGTAGTACTGAAATCATAGGTAGCGTCCAAATGAGTATATCCAATAACACCTGAAATGGCCAATGGAAATAGCCTTTCCGCAGGTAGATGACTTGTAAATTCATGCTGAAGGCCAAAACCATAGAGCCCTGCCGCAATATCATCCGTATTGATTTTGGGAAAAAAACGGGCTTTTACCTCAGTTCCCTTGAACAACCCAACACTTGCTTGCAAAAAAGCCGAAGGAATAACATTGATGTCCTCGGAAGCAAGTCCCGAGGGCAGTTCAAATTCTTCACGTTCAGTTATACCAGGGGCTATTTCTGCTTCAACGAAGACGCGTACACCATCTAGGTCGCCCAATGCCGTTGAAACAGGTCTGGCCGTACTGCCGTCAACAAATTGAAGGTTTTCATAATCGGCCGTGTCTAAAGTAAACGCCTTTTTATCATCCTTATTCTTGAAGGAAGATACATTGCCAATAATTGAAATTTCAAAACCACCTAAGGGTTTGGACTCTCCCGAGTTATACCATCCATTGGAGATGCTGTGCATTGCCCCTTCGGAAACTGGCGCCAGATAATCATTGGTATACCGTTCAGCATCCTCCAGACCGGCCGCCAGTAAATCATTGATATTGGACTGTGAAAGGATTACTTGAAACCCGAATAGGGCTAGAACTAAGGAAACTACAGTTTTCATTATATGATTTTTCCTTAAAACTAAAAAACCCCGACATAACTGTCAGGGTTTTTGTTGTGAAGTGCCAATTCTTATGCATCAATGTTCGCATAAACGGCATTTTTCTCTATAAATTCCCTTCTTGGAGGTACCTCATCTCCCATAAGCATGGAAAAAATACGATCAGATTCCGTCGCATTATCAATAGTAACTTGGCGTAAAGTCCTGAATTCCGGGTTCATGGTAGTATCTGCCAACTGTTCGGCGTTCATTTCCCCAAGACCCTTGTAGCGCTGCACCGAAGCGGCTCCACCAAAACTTTCTATAATCTCGTCACGATCACCATCGTTCCAAGCGTATCGTTTCTTACTACCTTTTTTAACTAGGTAAAGTGGTGGGGTAGCAATGTATACATGCCCTGCCTCTATCAATTCTCGCATGTATCGAAAAAAGAAGGTGAGGATCAAAGTTTCGATATGACTACCATCAACGTCCGCATCACACATAATAACCACCTTGTGATACCGTAATTTTTCCAGGTTCAGGGCTTTACTATCCTCTTCGGTCCCAATGGTAACCCCAAGGGCCGTATAGATGTTTTTGATTTCTTCATTCTCGAAAACCTTATGCTGCATGGCCTTTTCAACATTCAAAATCTTTCCCCTAAGCGGTAAAATAGCCTGGAAACTACGTTCCCTACCCATTTTGGCCGTTCCGCCCGCAGAGTCCCCCTCAACTAGGAATAATTCGCATTTTGCAGGATCCTGCTCAGAACAATCCGCCAATTTTCCCGGTAATCCACCAATGCTCATGGGTGATTTTCGTTGTACCATTTCCCGGGCCTTGGTCGCTGCATGCCGTGCTTGGGCGGCTAGAATGACTTTCTGAACGATTACTTTGGCATCGTCCGGGTGTTCTTCCAAGTAGTTGGTCAACATTTCGGAAACGGCCTGGGAAACGGCCGAGGATACTTCCCTATTGCCCAGTTTAGTCTTGGTCTGCCCCTCAAACTGTGGTTCGGCTACCTTCACCGAAACTATGGCCGTTAATCCTTCCCTAAAGTCATCACCTTGAACCTCAAATTTTAGTTTGTCCAGCATTCCTGAGGCATCCGCATACTTTTTTAATGTACTGGTAAGTCCCCTTCTGAATCCTGATAAATGGGTTCCTCCTTCATGGGTATTGATATTGTTCACATAGGAATGTAAATTCTCGGTATAACTTGTGTTGTAGACCATGGCCACCTCAACGGGGATATCATTCTTCTCGCCCTCCATGGCGATCACATTTTGAATCAAAGACTCCCGATTACCATCCAAAAACCGTACAAATTCCCTTAGTCCTTCATCGGAATAAAAGGTTTCGGAAATGAATTCACCATCCTCACCTTTCTCACGTTCGTCCGTTATGCTTATGGTTACACCTTTGTTCAGGTATGAAAGCTCCCGCATCCTATTGGCCAAGGTTTCGTAGCTATATTCTATGGTCTGGGTGAATATGGTTTCATCTGGATGGAAGGTGACCAGTGTTCCCCTTTCCTTTGTTTCCCCTACACTTTTAACGGGATATAGCGTCTTTCCCCTTTCATATTCCTGTTCCCATACTTTGCCATCCCTGTATACCGTAGCCTTTAGATGATCGGAAAGCGCATTGACCACCGAAACACCTACACCGTGAAGACCTCCCGAAACTTTATAGGAATCTTTATCGAATTTTCCCCCGGCCCCAATTTTGGTCATAACCACTTCCAAGGCGGAGACACCTTCCTTTTTATGAAGGTCAACAGGAATTCCCCTACCATTGTCCCTTACGGTTATGGAATTGTCCTTATTTATGGTTACGCTAATCGTATCACAGTGCCCTCCCATGGCCTCATCTATGGAGTTATCCACTACCTCGTATACCAAATGGTGCAATCCCCGGACACCTACATCCCCAATGTACATGGATGGACGCATACGTACGTGTTCCATCCCTTCAAGGGCCTGAATACTATCGGCCGAATAATTCCTTTTTTTTGCTTCTTCGCTCATAGAATTTAAAAGTTGTTTTCACCTTCCCAATATCCATTGGGCGCTCATGAAAATCAGTAGATATTTACTTTTTTCATAGGCTTGGTCCCATTCAATTTTTGCAATCCTACAAATATACGGAAAACCCCATGAAATATGGTGTTTTACTCCCTTTAAAGCCTCTAAGTTATCAACAAAAATTGTGGAAAATATTAATGTTTCCGGCCCTATTATTTAGGCTGGTTTTTTATTGGAAAACAGGGGCTCCAAAAATCAAAATAGAAGTATGCCAATTTCTCATTTCATTTTGGAAATAGGATGCTTGATCAGGGTCAATTCGGCCTACAAGTTTCTCCAAAACTTGGGCCACGGTCAGGGGACTGCTTCGAACGGACCCTTCGGCAAGCTCGGGGTTAATTCGGCCAACAAGTTTCTCCAAAACTTGGGCCAAGGTCAGTGGACTGCTTCGAACGGACCCTTCGGCAAGCTCGGGGTTAATTCGGCCAACAAGTTTCTCCAAAACTTGGGCCAAGGTCAGTGGACTGCTTCGAACGGACCCTTCGGCAAGCTCGGGGTTAATTCGGCCAACAAGTTTCTCCAAAACTTGGGCCAAGGTCAGGGGACTGCTTCGAACGGACCCTTCGGCAAGCTCGGGTCAATTCGGCCTACAAGTTTTTCCAAAACTTGGGCCAAGGTCAGGGGACTGCCTCGAACGGACCCTTCGGCAAGCTCGGGTCAATTCGGCCAACAAGTTTCTCCAAAACTTGGGCCAAGGTCAGGGGACTGCCTCGAACGGACCCTTCGGCAAGCTCGGGGTTAATTCGGCCAACAAGTTTCTCCAAAACTTGGGCCTCATTAACAAAACCCCGCCTTAGGCGGGGTTAAGGACTAATTAAAATAAAAAACTGAGCCCCATCACGGCTGATGGGCAAAACAGAACTATGTTTGTTGGGTCCATGATACAAATACCATGTTTTCAATCAAAGACCATCAACAGCCTCTTTAGGCGAGGAATTCCATAAATTTCATTTTACATAGGCATCGTCATGTACATTGGCTACCGCCCTACCTGAGGGGTCGTTCATATTCTTAAATGCCTCATCCCATTCCAGGGCAATCTTGGTGCTACAAGCTACCGATGGTTCCTGTGGAACACATAATGCTGCGGCATCCGAGGGAAAATGTCCCTCAAAAATGGACCGATAATAAAACTCCTCTTTCGTTGTCGGAGTTTGTAACGGGAACCGGAACTTGGCATTGGCCAATTGCTCATCGGAAACTTTTTCCTCCACTAATTCTTTTAGGGTATCAATCCAACTATAACCTACCCCATCGGAAAACTGCTCTTTTTGTCTCCATGCCACACTTTCCGGCAAATAGTCCTCAAAAGCTTTACGGACTACCCATTTCTCCATGCGTTCCCCATTGATCATTTTATCCTTGGGATTGATGCGCATGGCCACATCCATAAACTCCTTGTCCAAAAATGGTACACGCCCTTCGATACCCCAGGCCGCCAAAGACTTGTTGGCCCTAAGACAATCATACATGTGTAATTTATCCAGTTTCCGAACCGTTTCCTCGTGAAAATCCTTTGGGCTTGGTGCCTTATGAAAGTACAGGTAGCCGCCAAAAAGCTCATCGGCACCCTCGCCGGACAATACCATTTTTATTCCCATGGATTTTATAACCCTTGCCATAAGGTACATGGGCGTAGAGGCCCGTATAGTAGTAATATCATATGTTTCCAAATTATAGATAACATCCTTGATGGCATCCAATCCTTCTTGAATCGTGAATTTTATTTCATGATGCACCGTTCCAATATGATCGGCTACCTTTTGGGCAGCTGCCAAATCGGGGGAGCCTTCCAATCCCACGGAAAACGAATGCAATTGGGGCCACCAGGCCTCTTTGGTATCATCCGATTCTATTCGTTTTTGGGCATATTTTTTGGCAACGGCCGAAGTGACAGAAGAATCCAATCCACCGGACAGCAATACCCCATACGGAACATCCGACATTAATTGACGATGGACAGCCGCCTCCAAAGCTTCTTGAATTTCTTTGATACTGGTCTCATTTTCCTTTACCGCATCGTACTCCATCCAATCCCGGGTATACCATCTTCTTAGTTCCCCATCCTTGCTATGTAAATAATGACCGGGTGGAAAAAGTTCTATTTTGGTACACGTACCTTCCAAGGCCTTTAACTCGGATGCGACATAAAAGGTGCCATTCTGGTCCCAGCCCATATATAAAGGAATAATTCCCATATGGTCCCTGGCCACAAAATACTCTTCTTTATCGGCATCATAGATGGCAAAACCAAAAATACCGTTCATTTCATCCAAAAAGTCGGCGCCCTTCTTTTGATACAAAGCCAAAATGACCTCACAATCGGATTGGGTCTGGAAATTATATTTTCCTTCAAATTGCTTTCGTAATTCCCTATGATTATATATTTCCCCATTAGCGGCCAAAACCAACTTTCCATCGGCACTGAACAAGGGCTGCTTACCGGAAACCGGATCTACAATGGCCAATCTTTCATGGGCCAAAATAGCCTTATCGTCCGAATAGATCCCACTCCAATCCGGCCCTCTATGCCTTACTTTCTTGGACATTTCCAAAAGCTGGGGCCTCAGGGCTTCGGTACTTTCCTTCACATCGAACGCACAAACAATTCCACACATATCAATTTAAGTTATATCAATTTAAAAGCAAAGATGTACATAATATGCCTAAAAAAAACAATAAAACTAGTTTTGATTACTAATTTATATTTAAAATATATTTTTAAATGAATACTGTAATAATTAAAAGTAATTTGAAAGAAAAATGGGACGCTTTGTAAGCTGCATAAATTTTAACGACTTTTTATAAGTCTATAAATGGATTACTAACTAGCTTTGAACACACTAAAAACAAAAACAAACATGAAAAAATTATGCTCTCTTGCCCTTTTGGTATTGGCAATTGTATTTTCCTCCGAAGCTTTGGCCCAGAAATTTGATGGACTTGATAAGAGCCCAATGGACATGGCCGCTTACCCGTCCAGTTATCGGGTTTCCGATAAAGCGATACGGATTATTTACAGCCGCCCGCAGTTAAAGGGTCGCTCTTTATCAGAGCTTGCCCCTGCCGGAAAAGTTTGGCGCACCGGTGCCAACGAAGCAGCAGAAATCACTTTTTATAAGAACGTGAATTTTGGTGGCAAGGCTATTTCCGCTGGCACGTATGCCCTATTTACTATTCCCGGCAAGGACGAATGGACTGTTGTGCTCAACAAAAACCTAAATCAGTGGGGAGCCTATTCCTATGATGAAGCAGGCGATGTAGCGAGGGTTGCCGTACCTGCAGCTTCCGATAGTTCTTCTCTGGATGCCTTTTCCATAGCCTTTAAGGAAGTGGACAATGGGACACATATGGTCATGGGCTGGGACAAGACTCGAGTGGCAGTGCCAATAACTATGTAAGGTTGTTTGACTAAATAATTTAAAACCCGAAGCTTTTCTGCTTCGGGTTTTTTTATTTAAATTTTTACTCAGCTATATCCCCGCCGATAAAAGTCTGTTCGGCCCTAAGATTCGGAATTTGTTCTAGCGAAACTGTCATAATATCATCGCTTAGTATTACAAAATCGGCAAATTTACCAACTTCAATACTTCCCTTTTCTTTTTCCTCAAAATTGGAGTAAGCTGCCCAGATGGTCATTCCGCGTAAAGCATCTTCCCTGGTTAGGGCATCCTTGATCTGAAAACCGCCTTCCGGATAATCGTCAAGATCTTTACGAGCAACTGCCGCATAAAAAGTTAGGAAGGGACTTACTTTTTCTACGGGAAAGTCGGTGCCCAAAGCTACCAATCCGGCCTTATCCAATAAGGTTTTGAAAGCATAAGCCCCGGGAATACGTTCTTTACCCAAACGTTCCTCGGCCCAATACATATCGCTCGTGACATGAGTGGGTTGCACAGAAGGGATAATACCATCTTCAAAATAATCAAAATCCATGGAGTCCAAAACCTGGGCGTGCTCTATTTTCCAACGCCGGTCCTCCTCTCCCTGAAGAAACTTTTTGTAGGACCTAAGTACCACGGCATTGGCCGAGTCACCTATGGCGTGTGTATTCATTTGATATTCCGAAATGGCGATTCTCCTTGCCAAATCCTCAATTTCATCAACTGGGGTCACCATGGCCCCATAATGTTCTGGCAAATCCGAATAGGGTCGTTTTAATGCTGCCCCTCTGGAACCTAAGGCTCCATCACCGTACACTTTTACGGAACGAACATTTAAGCGATCGGTCTTAAAAGGTGCCCGATACAAATAATGGTTTAGGTTTTCCGGAGTATTGCTTATCATGGCATAAACCCGAATGGAAATCTCCCCAGTCCGTTGCAAACTATCCATAAGCTCTATGATTTCCCGATCAAGACCTGCATCGTTTACTGTAGTAAGACCATTAACGAAACAAATCTGTTGGGCATCCTTTAAAGCCTGAATCTTTGTTTCCAAGGTTGGTGGAGGGATTATTGAATCGATAAGACGCATGGGGTTGTCTATTAAAACCCCGGTGATACCTTGAATTTCACTATTCCATTTTTTAACGATCTCCCCTCCTTCTACTTTGGTGCTCCAATCAATTCCGGCCATGTCCAGCGCTTTTTGGTTGACCAATAAAGCGTGACCGTCGATTCTTCTCAGAGCTACAGGGGTATCAGGAAACAAGGTATCCAGCTCCTTTTTGGTCGGAAATTCCTTGACCTCCCAATCATTCTGATCCCAACCCCTGCCCAAAATAAAATCCTTGGGGTTTTCATTTTGAAATGCCAATACGCGTTCCAAAACCTCTTCATAACTTTTGGTCCCGGAAAGGTCAACCACCTGTTGGTTTATTCCTAAGCGGTAAAAATGACAATGGGCATCTATGAATCCTGGAGTAATGGTACGTCCATCGGCATCTATTATTGATTCTGCGGTATAGTTGTCTTGGATTTCCTTTGTACTTCCAATTGCCACAAATTTTCCTTTATTAACCGCAAAAGCCTCAGCCTTGGAAAAATTATCATCGACCTTGTACACATTAGCGTTCAAGATTACAAAATCCACCTTTTCCTTTAGCAGTTCGCAACTGGATAGCATCAACACCAATAAACATATCAATTTTCTCATAGTGCTTAAATACAACCAAAGCAAAAAACGGATGTATGTTCCGGCAATGATCCAAAATGTTTGTAAGGGGGAATCTTCAATACCTATAGTAGAACAAAATGGGGCTTCCAGGCTCTTTCAATGGTATCTGGAGGGAATGAAAATGGGTCTATTCCGGTGAAATACTCTTCACTCCTTCAATAACATAATCTCCTTCTGGAGATGAGCTTTTTCCAGAAATTTTGCTTCCGTTAGCAGTCAGGTTAACTGTAACCAGCCCCCCTTCTATCATTAATGAGAAGCTAATGGTGTTCTTTTTTACGGTGACATTCTCCCCTACAAAGGTCCCAGCACCTGTCTGTACCTGGACCTGGTACTTACCATCTTGTCCAACAATCAACAAAAGACCTTTATCGTAGCCTTCTGGAGCACCTTGGGCGGTATACTCCCAACCTCCTACTAAATTGTCACCAACCATTGTGGTTATGTTTTTGTCCTTTAGGAGGACAATCTCTTTTGAAGGTACGGTTGCATGTCCAACAAAGCAAAAACTAAATGCTATAACGACAAATATGCTAAAAATTCCTTTGATAGGGTTCAATTGATTTTTCATTTGTAACGTTTTAAAGGGATTGTGCTTTGTATTGTTACAAAATACAAAAATAAATTGTTCTTTAGGTTTAACGAGGTTTTGTTTTTTCCTTGATCTTTACATAAATCAATTTCTTCTTACCTCGCGAATCCTCACGGCGTTCAACCTCAAAATTGGACAATGATGCAATTAATGGAGTAAGTTTTTGAAAACCGTAGTTACGGGAATCGAAATTGGGTTGTTTTTTTTGGAGCAAGCTACCGACATCACCTAAAAAAGCCCACCCATCATCATCGGCTACATCATCTATAGTGGTGGAGATCAGCTTGATTACCTTGGGCCCTATTTTATCCAAATTAGCTTTGGATTTGGACTTCCGTGTGGTAGCATCCGGCGTATCTTCTTCGGACTGGTCCTTTAAGATTTCGAGGTAAATGAAACGATCACAGGCCACAATAAAGGGATCGGGTGTTTTCTTTTCCCCAATTCCGAATACTTGCATTCCCGCTTCGCGAAGCCTAGTGGCCAAACGAGTAAAATCGCTATCACTACTTACCAAGCAAAACCCATTTACCTTACCTGAATATAGAATATCCATGGCATCGATTATCATGGCAGAATCCGTGGCATTCTTTCCGGTGGTGTACCCATATTGTTGAATGGGGGTAATGGCATTTTCAAGAAGTACGTTTTTCCATTTTCCCAAGCGGGGATTGGTCCAATCCCCATAAATACGTTTAATCGTAGGATTCCCGTATTTTGCGATTTCCTCCATCATTTCCTTAACATACCCGGCAGGTATATTATCACCATCTATTAATACGGCCAGTTTAACATCCATAACTATCTTCTGATTTTGTACAAAGTACGGGGTTTACTACCAAATAAAAACAAATACAAGATTATTCTTGCCTGGAAATCACGAACTCCACCCGCCGGTTTTGTTTGCGCCCCGCTTCCGTTGCATTATCAGCAACCGGTTTTGTACCACCATGCCCGTTCCATAGTATTCTTTTCTGGGGCAGCCCTAAATGTATGAGATAATCCGCCACGGATTTAGCTCTTTCATTGGACAGGTTTTGATTGTAGGTTATGGAACCTATAGTATCCGTATGTCCGTGAATATGTATTTTGAGGGCAGTATCATTTTCTAGATATTGGAAAATTTTCCGTAGTTCCACCTTTTCCCTATCCAACAATTGAAACCTATCAAACTCAAAAAGCACATTTTCAAAAACATGGAGTTGACCCAATTCAATACCCTCTATTTTATCATTAACATCATTGCCTACAAAATGCTCTTCCGTATCTATTTTTTTGGTGGATTCAACTTTCACCATATCTATATAGTAATAGGCTCCCTTTTTGGCACTGCGTTTGGTTTTGAACAACCGGGTCTGGGCATTCTTCTTAAAGTTTCCGATGGTCATGAATCTTTCCCATCCTTTGGCTACAAAATCCGTATGCACCAAGACCCAATCTTGGGTATCTGAGTAAAAATCGGCATAACCGATTTCCAAAGTGCGATACTTGTTTTCCTTATTCTTGTAGAGTACTCCTTTGGAAAGTTCCTTTTTTGTGGTGAATTCTAATTTGTTCTTTGAAAACACCACACTAAATTCCTTTACGGCAAAGTCCGACTGTTCGGCTAGGCTAACATAAAATGAAATGTGATACTTCCTTCCAGGTTCCAAAGTCCGAGAAAGCTCCCCTTGAAGATATTCCCGGTAATCCTCAGGGGCATATACGTACAAGCCTGCATAGCCTTTGCCAAAATCCGCAGGTTGATCACCATTGAAATTCTTCGGTGTTCCCATGGCCGAACTACAGCCATTAAAATAATCCGTAGAGCCTTTTGAGGGCGTAGACCAAGATGAGACGTCATCGTTGAAATTACCCAATCGTTTAGGACAATTGTTATAGGTCTCAAAACTTGGGTTTTTTACCAAATTTTGGGAAAACATAAAACCAATGCTAGAAATATACGTCAGGATGATTCCAAATCCAGAAATCCGATACAAATCCAATTCTTTTATTTAACCAATTCTAAATTAAGCATTTAGTCAATCTCTTTGGATTGATATCGATTAAAGGCAGGGTTCTCGGTTGTTCAAAACAGATTTGCCTACATCTGAAGTGGCCTAGCCTAGAAATCGAACTTATAGGTGGCTCCACCCAAAATCTGGAAGCCCTGCACCGGAAAGTTGGCCCACCGCTGGTAATTGTTATTCGCGATGTTAGCGGCACGTACAAAAACTGATAATTGATCGTTCAATCGGTGGCCTACATGGGCATTGGCATCAAAGAAACCATCCAAGGTAAGTATGGTTGCCGGAAATTCGGAAGGTTGCACATTTACAACCGCCACAGTCGCCACGTCTTCCCTCTCCCCCACATAGAACAGATTGGCTCCCATATACCACTTTTCGCCAATTTGGTAATCCATAAAAAGTGAGCCTTTTATATTGGGAAGGTTCCAAGCCGGATTATCAGTTTCAGTATCGTAATCATATATTTCGGCATTAATGCCCAAGGTAAAATTTCGGTTTACATCCACATTCAATTCACCAAATACGCCAATGGTCTTTATGTCATCATAAAACACTTCAAAAGAGTTACCATAATAGTACCCCTTCTCATCGGTCCTAAATGTGTTTTGCGGGTTTAGTTTGAACAAAGGACTTCGATTCTCCGCCGTATAGGAGCCTTTGATATTATAGCTTAAGTTAGGCAACAATTGCCCTCGTAATCCTAAGTAGGCATCGTACTGCCTATCTGTAGGAACAATGGTCAAAGTTGGTGACACAAAAGGATTGTCCTCTACAAAACCGTAATAGGAATTTTGCCTTAGCTCTCCTTCAATACCACCATAGACAATGGCCACCTCGTCCAGCAAACGATAAGAGGCCGTTACAGCGGGATAGATATAAAAATTGCTATCACTGCGTTCGGTATCCAAGCCGTAGACCAAATTTACCCCGAGGTTTAAGGACAAATCGTCCCGAAGCATGGTCAAGCTGGGATTGATGCCCACCTGGAACTGGCTATAATTTATCCCGTTAATATTGGTTGTGCTATTGATATCGGCATTTTCAAAATTCCCGTTTACATAATCAATCTTTGCGTTAATGCCTAAGGACTCCTCGTTTAAGGGAAATTCAAAACCTGTTTGGAAAACGGCCCTGTTCTCTCCGGATTTTATGGCATCCCAAAATCGACGATATTCCAACGATGCATTCTTAAAAAAGGAATCTTCAAGATTAACATGTCCGGATACTTCGGCCATGTAGTAATTTTGTTTTTCATCAATGGCATTTACCGTAGCCTCATCAAAAACACCTATGGGCAAGCCATACCAATTGTAGAGCTGATGTTGCACACCCAGGTCCACGCCCCAATCCAAATCACGGTCCCTCTTTTTATAGGCTGCTTCCAACTCGGTATCCGAGTAGATATTGTCCAGCACTACTCCATCTATATCCCCTCTAGAGGAATTATGGTCCAGCCCCAAGGTAAATCCCGACTCCCTATCAATAGTTCTACTGGTATAGAACTTGGCCATTAAATTGGCTGGATTTCCGCCTCCCGCCGAAGCATAGGAATTGAACAATACCGGTGGCGGGGTCTTCTTTACCCTGGATGCCTGTCCCTTGGCCGGCGTAAAGGTAGAGGCCACAGGGACCGAGTTGATGCTATAGGTTATATCCTTCTTCTGCAGCGCAATGGAATCACCGAACTGGGGAACAGATTTAATCTTAAAGGCGTCCGAAATAGTAGGTGTATACGCTTTGGTAACTGTTACGGTTTCGGTTCCAATATCATCTTGGTCTTCTTCCTGTCCAAAAACGGCAAGGTAAACTCCCAAGAATAGTACAAGGCTTAAAGCAATCTGTTTTTGTATCATGTGTTCTTTCGTCTTAGAAACTCGGGTCATCATCTTAATTGCCGTCGGTATTTATTGAAGAATTGCTTTGTGCTTCCTTGGCCTTGATAATAGCCAGCTCACCTTTTGCCTCGGTCACAATTTCTGGAAATTGGGCAAAATTGGCGATTACGCTATCCAAAATATAAGTGGCTTGATAGGCATCATCCAGGGCATAAAAGTTTTTGGCCATAATGATAAGGCCCTTACCTCCCCATTCCTTATAGGCCGCGTAGTCCTTTGCCAATTTTTGTACAGCTGTATTGGAGGTCTCGTGATCGCCGGACTTATTTTTAAAATAAGCATCATAATACAGGGCCTCTGCCGCAGTAGCACCGGAGGCAATTTTCAGTACGTCCTTGTACGCGGATTCGGCTTTTGCCTCATCGCCTGTGGCCATGGCCGAGCGCGCGATCATGATTTGGGCATCACTTTTGATACGATTGTCAATAGTGCCATTGGCCAATACCTTGTCCGCATACTCTAAAGTCTTTGGGTAATTCTTCTGACCGTAGTAGCCCTTCATTAAATTCGACTGTGCAAAAGTTCGGTTTTGCTGAATGTTCGCCACACTTTCCAAGCGTTCCAAGTAGGGAAGTGCCTTATCATAATCCTTTTCCCCGATATAGATCTCGCATACCCGCGTCAGCGCTTGTTCGCCATATTCACTTCCGCCCTTGTCCGCAACAAACACATAATATGGCAAGGCTTTTTCTTTTTCTCCCTTGGCAAAGTAGAGTTGTGCCAGATTAAAATTGGCCTGTGCCGCATGTAGCCCATTGGGAAATTGCTTCACATATTTTTCATAACCTTTGATGGCCGCGTCCTTTTTGCCCTCCAGATTTTGTTTGTTGGCGGATTCAAAAGTAGCGTTGTCCAATTCGGAATCCGTGACCTCTACGAAATCCAGGTTCTCTACCCAAGCCGCATATTCGTCCACGCGACCCATATCCACATAAATCAATTTGGCGGTAGCCACCGCCTGTACGGCTTCCTGTGTATTGGGATAATCCCTAACGACCGACTTGAATTTGCCCAAGGCCTGATCGTTTCGGTTGGCGTTGTAATGTACCAATCCCTGCCGCATCATGGCCTGGGGAACCAAGGAGCTTCCCCGATACTCATTGATGAGCCGATTATAGCTCTGCAGACCTTTTTGCTCTTGACCCGAAGTTATATAGGTATTGCCCAGTTCAAAAAGCGCGTCGTCCTTTAAAGTTGATTTTGGATACCTCTCTACAAAGGAATTAAGTTCTTCTATCTTGGTATTTCCCCGTCCAATAAAACCATAACTCAATGCCTTGTGATAAGCGGCATAATCCTTCTGTGGTCCGGTCAAGGCCAAGGCCTTGTTATAGGTTTCGATTGCCGGCCAGTATTTGCTGGTCACAAAATAACTGTCCCCCAAACGCAAATAGGCATCGTACAGTTTTTGCGTGTCCGAAGGACTAGAGTTCGCATAGGCGTTAAAGCTGGAAATAGTATTCCCGTAATCCTTTAACTTAAAATAAGCATAGCCCAGATTATAGTCCATATCCTTATATTCCTCCGTGAGTTTGGCACTGGGGTTTTGCTTAAATTGTATGTAGCTGGACAAGGCATCATCAAAACGGTTGAGCAGATATAGCGATTCGGCCTTCCAGTAACTGGCCCTTGCCTCATACAAGGCATCCTCGGCACTACCCAACGACTTGTCAAAAGTCTCGGCAGCAGCTCCATAATCTCCATCAATAAAAAGTTCCGTTCCAAGATAGAAGGCTACTTTCTGATAGGTCGCCTTACTCGCAAAACCTCGGTTTTTTTCCAAAAGCTCCATAGCGCCCCTGAAGTTCTTTGAGGAGATATATGAATCTACCAAAAGCTCCTGCATTTCCTTGGTATGCGCATCATTAGGATAAAGTTCCAAGTAATTGGAAATAACTTGTGGAACAGGTTCATAAGCATTCCCAATTTCATAACTCAGCCGGGCATAGTTCAAATAGGCATCTTTCTGGATTTCCGGTGAAAAATCCATTTGGGAAGCATTTCTAAAGGCGTTCAGCGCCTCGGGCTTTTTTTCCAGGTTCAAATAGCATTCGGCCAAATGATAATAGGCGTTTTGGGAAACGCTATTAGTGCCTCCAATAATTTTATTGAATTGTTGAATGGCATTGGCAAAATCACCCTGCTTGTAATAGCAATAGCCTAATAGATAATAGTCCGTATTGCTCCATTTCCCACGCTTGCCCTTATATTCTTCCAAATAGGGAATGGCGTTGGCATATTGGCCTAAATTGAAATAGCCCTCCCCGATTATTTTGTTAAGTTCGGAAACTTCCTTTCGGTTGGATTTGGGCAATTGCTTCTTGGCCAAGGCAATGGCCTCCTCGAACTTGCCCAATTTAAAGTTCATATCCGCCTGATAGTAGGAGAGTTTGTCTTCCAACACCTCTTGATCGGTAATCTCGTCAAAACGCTCGTTGGCCGTTTCATAGTCGTCCTGTTGATAGGAGATGTAGCCCAAATAATATTTGGCCTGGGATGCATAGACCGGAGAATTGGTCACTTTGCTTAAGTAGCGTTCGGCATCCTTGGGCTTTTTAGAGGAAAACAAGGAATAGCCATAGTTAAAGTTGAACTTGTCCATCTCATTTCGAGAAAGTGCACTTTGGTCAACCTTTTTATACCATTTTAGGGCGTAGGGGTACTTTCCTGTTTCAAAATAGTATTCGGCCACATCGGCGAAAGCCGAATTCCGTTTGGTGGAGGTAGGATATTTTTCCACAAAATCCTCCATGAGCCGGTCCGCCCCATATTGGTTTAAGCGTACTGCGGCATTGGCCTCATAATAAGCACTGTTGGCCTTGGTTTCCAAATCTGCAGTGTTGTTCTTTACTTTGGCAAAAATGGTCTGTGCCGCTTGGTACTGCTCATTGTTGTACAAAGCCAAGGCATCTTGATAGTCCTTTTTGTCGTGGGTGTAGATTTTGGTCTCTTGGGCGATTCCCAAACAAAACATCCCCAGAAAAATGGGGAAAAAAGCGGTATTTTTTTTCAACATAGTGTTCTAACTATTTATCGATAACCGGATGTTATATACAGTAACGACAAATATCGTTCCTAAGTATATCCTAACCTTCAAAGAAAAAGATTTTTAAAAACGATGTATTCCTTTTCCATTGGAACTTATTACTTTTATATCAACAAAGGAAGTTGCAAAGAAAGGTTCAAAATACAATTGCGAAATTTGAAGGACTATCCGTTTCATCCAACCCAGATCCAATAACCTATTAACGCAAACAAAATGTCAGAAACGATATTGGAATTGAAAGAGGCTTCCATTTTTCAAAAGGAAAGTCTGATCCTTGCCGAGGTAAACCTGGAAGTGCATAAAGGCGAATTCGTATACCTTATCGGGAAGACAGGAAGTGGAAAAAGTAGTTTTATGAAAACCCTATATGCCGATATTCCACTCCGACAGGGCAATGGAACCATTGTAGGTTATGACCTAAAACTGCTAAAAGAAAAGGACATCCCTTATTTGCGCAGAAAACTAGGCATTGTTTTTCAGGATTTTAAATTGCTACCCGACAGGAATATTAAAAACAACCTACTTTTTGTACTAAAAGCCACCGGCTGGAAAGACCCAATAAAAATGGACAAGCAGATCGAAGAGGTTCTGGACAAGGTTGGCATGAAGACCAAGGGGTTTAAATTTCCGCATGAAATTTCCGGAGGGGAGCAACAACGTATCGCTATTGCCCGGGCCCTACTCAATGATCCGGAACTTATCCTGGCAGACGAACCAACGGGAAACTTGGATCCCCAGACGAGTGTAGAGGTGATGAAGGTATTGCAGGACATCAATAAATCCGGGCGCACAATCCTCATGGCCACCCACGATTATGCCTTGATCCTAAAATTTCCATCAAAGACCCTTAAGTGCGATAGCAACCGTGTTTTTGAAGTGGTACAACGGGCGGTTTAATGCGATTATTTATCGGACCAAACGGCCAATTCATTTCCGGAAGGATCGGCAAAATGAAATCTGCGACCCCCCGGAAAGGAAAAAATCTCCTTTGTGATTTTTCCACCGGCCTTGATAATTCTGTTCTTTATAAGATCGAGATTTCTATGATACAAAACGACTAATACCCCATTTATAATTTCTGTATCCCTTTTTTCAAAGCCTCCCTCAAGTCCACTATCTGAAAAGGCAGTATAGGTTGGGCCGTAATCTTTAAAAGTCCAACCAAAAGAGGCGGTATAGAATCCCTTTATTTCTTCAAGGTCTTTCGCTTTGAATTCAACGTAGTTAATGTGACTATCCTTTATATCCATTCCCACTCGATTTTTATACTATTTAGTGATTATTCATTTATACCATAGAGGGTTCTGCGCTAATTTTCAAGTTCTTCATCTTTAAGATGCAATAAAATTAGTGTTAAAACCATAAACGTTACGATTCTTTCGGCACTACCCAATCCATTCCAAACAGAACTTTGCCACATGGCGAACCATTCCCCGCCAATTACCTCAAAACCGAAAAACCAAATGATTATTCCAACAATAAGTCCCGCAATTGACCATTTCTTGGCTGCGTGAAAAGTTGTGGCATCACTTTTTAGGTTTTTAAAGAGAATCCAACTTCCTTTTAAACAACAGAATGCCATTATTGCCTCTAGGATAATAAGCAAAATGTACCCGGCATGTATCAGTATGGGGTTATTTATATCTCGATATTGAATATTGCTTTCAGGGAAAATAGTATCCATTTTAAGGACATGTTCCACAAAATAGTAGTTGGTGTAATAATCGGTCGTATTTCCAATTACGATGATAAAAGCCATCATACCTATCGCAAATATTGAAACAACTTTTGCGATTCTGAGTAATAGGGCAGTTGAATACATTTTCAATTTATTTAGTCGATTTCCTCCTTTTGAACCACTTCCACTATGGTTCAAGAAAGGCCCAAATACTCTCAAATATCGATGCCAATTCTTCCGAGGAAAAATTACCATGTTTTTTACCAGGGACCTTAATCAGGCGATTTTTAATTTTTTCAACGTCCAAGCGCTTGTGCAAGGCAATGGATTGCTCTATTTCCACATTTACATCGGCGTCTCCATGAATGCTTAGTATGGGTGGGGTATGTTGTGAGACATAGTTTATGGGCGAAGTTAAGTCATAATACATTTCCAAATCGCCCTCCCATTTATCGGAAATCATTTTGTTATAGGACGAGTCGTTCCAAAATTTGATTGCTTGCGGTATATCGGTAATACCGTACCAATTGATTATTCCGGCTATATTTCGATCTTTCGGATTGGACAGGACATTTTTTCTTGTGCTTTGGTCCATCATACCAGTTAACAAGGCCAGGTGTCCTCCAGCTGATTCTCCGGATAAATACAAACGGTCAGGATCAAACTTGTATTTCAGCGAATTTTCCAAAACCCAATTTATGGCATCATTACAATCATCCAAACAACCCATAAGATTGGTCTTATCCAATAACCTATAATCAACGTTTACCACACACCAACCCCTTTCCAAGTAAGGTAGCAGGCCTAAAAATCTTGAGGTCCTTTCCTCCTCTACCCAACCACCACCATGAAAATATATCAATGTTGGTTTTAATTGTTCCGATAGAACATCCCAAGGTTCTTCCCCAAGTTTTAGAACGGGAATGTGTATATCCAGTTCAAGAGTTAAGGAATCAATTGTTTTGTAAGCAATATTGGGGAGGGTAGAAATGTTCTCATGAATTTTATACATACCCTTCATTTGGTGGTTTTTTCTTTCATTACAGGATAACAAAATAAGGAAAGATAAAATTATAGATCCCTTAAAATACCTCATGTTAGCTAGTTGTAAGGTTTATTTTTAATCGATTCCAATGATTCAAGCCTGAAGCATTTTATACCATCCGTATTTGCTTGTAATGGTTCGATTACCTCTCCGGCAATCCGAGAATCTTTGGTTAGGCCCAAGTTAACTTTTTGTATTGAATTTCTGCCTATATCTTGCTCCACAGAACGGACAAAAGAAGATTGTTGGAGAATGGAAATACCTTTAAAACGGATTTTTAACAAAATATTCCAAGTTTCAGGATAATATTCTTTTTCTGCCTTTTGCAAAGTCAATTCAATGCATGAATTGATATTTAAAGCACCAAAGCGTAATTCTAAGAGCAGATACTACTTGTATGGCATTTTGAGGTTTTTGAAGAGTACTTGCCTTAGAAAGGCGGAGTCAAAACGCAGCTTCACCAAATCGTCCTCAACTCCCATTCTATAGGGCCTCCTGAGGTGTTAAACTCTTCTTAAACCTGTAAGATTATCGGCTTTTGTACGTCTCATTGTATGTGTAAAAAGGGACGCCTATTGCGCCCATCACACCAAATTAAAGAAGTAAAACAATGAAACATACAAAGAAACAACGCAAGGAGAACAACACAGTTGCAGACAGGTTATTGACCCGTCACGAAAGCTGGAGAAATCACCGTAGGCATACCACATTGGCGCTAATACGGTTTTCTTAAGAATTGTTACTCTAAAAGGGGGCTCTCGCCCCCTTTTTTTATGGTTATCATTGTTGGTTTCGGTTTTTATTCCACGGTCGGTCGGGTAAAGGTAACCAAGTCAATTCCAATACCATTGGGGTCAACAACCGCAAAGTGCCGATCCCCCCAAGGTTCATCCCTTAACGCTATGGCTATGTGCACTCCTTTATCCTTGATCTTTTTGTAGAGTTCATCTACGTCCTCCACCTCAATAGTCAGGTACATGCCTTTTCCATTGAAGGCACTTTGAAATAGAGGTTGTTGGGTAGGATGGTTGGGTTTCAAAAAACTTAGTTCCGCCTGTTTGTTCGGGGTATGTAAAAGCAGATAAAATTCATTTTCAAAAGTTACCCCAAAGTTGAGATTATTGGTATAAAAATCCTTTGTTTCGGCCAATTTCTCGGTAATTACTCCTGCGTTTAGTTTCATAGTATGATCATTTTTGTGTTGTGTTTGGGAAAATCCGATGCTTACGGCTCCCACAAACAGTAAAGTGATTAGGGTTTTCATGCGTTCTATTTTTTGTTTGGAACAAATGTATCGGAGAGGTTTGGGGTACCATTGTAAAAATCGGACATATTAACGAAATGCCCTGGTAGGCGTTACGCCGTAGAAATTCTTGAAATCCTTTATGAAATGTGATTGGTCATAGAAGCCCACATCATAGAACAACTTGTTTTGGGTAAGGTTTTGTTGGGAAGGTTTGGCATTAAGAATATTTTGAAAACGCACCACTTTGCTAAAGGTCTTGGGCGTTGTGCCGATATAGTGATTAAATATCCGTCTTAATTGCCTTGGACTTATCCCTATATCCAATTCCGATTCCGTTTCAATAGTGCCCCAATTTTTTAAAATAAGATGCAATGCCTTGTACAATCGATAATCCTTGTCAAATTCTGCAGCGCTAAAAACGTTGCCTATAATCCGGTCCAGATGGATTGCAACCAAATTCAAATCCATGTTAGGGGAAATGCTTTCCGTTAGGCGTTTGGCAATTTTTGGTAGTACTAGTTCCAGATTTTCAGCTTTATCACTCAATTCCCAAGCGTTGACCTCAAACAATTGTGGCACCATAGAGGGAAAAAATCGAATGCCCACATAATCAAAGGTGTTCTCCAGGGGAAATTCCGTGTATTTTTTACAAAAACCCATGATGAAACTTTCGGAAATATTTTGATTGTTGAAAAAAATATCGATACAACCATCCGCCACCACCCGGTAATTGAATTGATGGGCAAGTGGCTCCAGAGTCTTTAGCTGCCAATAACAATAGATAACGTTCCGCAAAGTGGGATCGGGTAAAATCTCGCGATAGGAAACAATTTTAAACGAAGGGAGAATAGTGGGCTGTACCGGCCTGTACAGTTTTTTTATGGATTCAAACTCTTTCACCGCCGGCTTCATTTTCAAAAGATACTTAATCCCATGTTTACTGATTCTGATTGATTTTTATATCCATATTGCATCCCAGGAAGGATACCTATTTAATATGCATTTTTCTTAAACCGTTCAAATTTGCCTTCAGGACCCTCTCCACATCCTTTTCGGCTACATGCCCGAGTATACCGAAATCCCCTGTATATCCTTTTTCCAACAATAGTTGGATCATTTCTTTTTCGTAATTCCCCTCCCCTATGGTGAGAATTTTAGGCCCTTCCTTTCTAAGGCCACTCAGGTTTACATACCATAGGTAAGGCAGCATGGTGTCTACCATCTCCGGGAACGCATCTATTTGGTGGTGTGCATGATGGAAGTTATAGACCAGACCCAAATCCTCATTCGGCAAGGCCTTGATGATCTGAATCTGATTCTTTGGCTCCCCAAACCAATCACCGTGATTGTACAGACCTATCTTACAGCCCAAAGCGGCTGCCCTTTTACTCAAGAAAGCTATCATTTCCGCTCCTTTTGCTACAGCTGCAGTATCGGATAGATCTTCAAAAAAATTGGCGGCGAAACTTACCCAAATTTGTCCTGTATAACCAACTTCCTCGACAACTTCAAAAACCTTTTCGTTGGAGTCGCTTAAATTTCCCAAAGCGTCCCCATGCCCATCTATCCACATCCAAACCGATATGACCGTAACACCCTGCTTTTTGGCCCATTGTAATTCTTTTGCCATCTGGGAAAGATGTTCCTGCCGCCAATCATAGGCATATTTTGTAATCCCCATCTTTTTGAGCATGGCTATTCTGGCCTGTGGAGATCGCTCCAAACTATCATACGGAACAATACACCAAGCATAAATGTTATCCATACCGATGTCTTGTGCCATTACTTCGTTTTTGTAAAAAACAACCAGTAAAACTAGGAGTAGCAGTGTTGGCCCTTTCAACTTTAACGTATTTTCATTTACTTGGTTTAAAAAGTCCGATTCCGGAAAATATAAAACCTATGGCCAAAATCAAAGCCGATATCATATTAACTTCGGGAAAGGCAAAATTAACCGCATAGTCGGCAGCTACTCCTGCCAATAGCGCAAAAATAGATGCTGTCAACAAAGCCCAATAGACCCAAACTATTCTGTTGGTCAACCCTTTCCAAATAGCAATTAGAATCAATGCATTCAAAGCTGCTACGGATAAATTGGCAAAAAGGCCGATAGAATCCACGGTAGCCAGCATTTTAGGGCTCATGGATTGGATATCCCCTGCATTTAGTATGGCGTATAATCCGGGTGGATGCTTGTCCAGAAAAAGAATACTTACCACCACATATAGTGATGGGAAAAAATTTAGACTACTCCAAATACTAAGAACTATTGAACCTATTTTTAATGAATTCATTATTATTATTTACAGTGTACTTATTCTTTTTCCTTTAACCAATCGGACATGGCATGGAGAAAACCTTCACATCTTTTAAAAGGTAAATCGCTATCTTGAATCTCATAAAAGCCTCCTGTTTTGCATTCGAATAGATTATGGTTACAATCAGGAAACGATTTAATGGTCAAGTCTGTATGGGGTGCCAGTGTCCTTTCGTATAAAGCTTTGGTTTTTTGCCAATCCACATTCATATCATTTTCCCCGAACAAGGCCAAAACTGGACAGTCTATACGAGATAGGATGGAATCAAAATCCTTAACATATACCTGTAACCCAGTCTCTTCATCAAGTTTTTCCTCCATAAAAGTGGGTTGGTATGCATAATACCCCTCTTCCGTAATTCCTCCTTGGGTAAATCTTAGCCAAAAGGGATTTTTCCCAAGGTTGGGTGTAGCATCTTGGTAGGCTTTAAAACTTCCCCCTGAATGACTGATCCTAACGCTCTCTAGCCACTCACCTACGATTACATCTACAGAATCTTTAGGCAGTCCATTAATGCGTAGGTTCTCTTGGAGTAGATATTTGAAGTTTTCCTTCCCATCCACCCCACTTACCGAAATCCAAAATGCAATGTCCCTGTACTGGTTGATCACTATTGGATTTATCCACCCGGCCCTACTAATACCCCATAAACCAATTTTATCCGAACCGGGTGTTTGCTTCTTTTTTAAGCTATGGATGGCCGCTATTACCTCCAAAGCACTATTTTGCACAGATTGATTGTAATTGAAAGTTCCACCACTTTTGCCACACCCCATTTTATCCCACATATAGGTGGCATAACCCGACCTTCCAATCGTTTCCCGTACATCGGAATACCATTCCTGGGCAACGGCGTTAGTTCTTCCGGAACCATGGACGATAAGTACAATTCCTTTGGAGTCGATGTTTTCAGGAGTATTTAGCACACCATTTAATGTGACTCCCTCAAATTCAAAATCCAGGATTTCCTTTTTGATCTGGGCCTTTGAGACAAGTCCAACTAGAAATAGCAATAATAGGGTAGTAATTCGCTTCATTTTTATCTCTAAATGTGACGCAACGGCCCCCTAAACATTATAGACCGAACTTTTCCAAATTTGTTACAAGCCGGAAAATCGCACCGTATTCCGCAAGTCGCTATTGTCTATGCATCGTACCGGGCGTGGTTTTTTTGTATATCCATTCTATTATAAAACATAGGGCAACAATTGATATAGCAACTATCACCCCTGTTTTATTGGTTGAAAATTGCTGACTTATAAGAATTATAAGAGCTATTGTACACAGCAGAAATCCCAAAAGTGGAATGATTTTATTTCCTTTAACCTCAGCGTGTAACTTAAATCCAACATAATTTACAATCGCAAAAATCAATAGAAAACCGATACTTCCCGCTGTTGAAATACTTTCAAGATTCAAGAGATTTGCAACGATTAAAGTGGCAACCGCTGTTATCATTAACCCAATAGGTTGATTCCACAATTTACTGGTCAGATGATGGGGCAACTCATCATCTTTGGCTATCTCATAGCTTACTCTGCTACCTCCTAAAAGCGAGGCGTTAATAGCCGAAAATGTTGATATTAATGCAGCAATCGTAATAATGGTAAATCCGACTTTTCCAAGCATTGGTTTTGCCGCTTCGGCCAACACATAATCTTGTGCTGTGGCTATTTCCTTAAATGGTAGGGAACCAACTGTTACCCACGCAATGACTATATATAGTAAAATGACAAATATTACAGAGTAGTAGTAGGCCTTGGGGATGTTATTTTTTGGATTTTCAATATCGGGTGCTGCATTTGCTATTAATTCAAATCCTTCATATGCCACGAAAATTACCATCCCTCCTGTCAGTAATTTTACAGGCGCTTCCCAATTTGAAATGGAAAGTTGAGAAAGATTTGGATTTCCAATCAGGCCGTAAATTCCGATTAGCACAAACGAAAGTAGTATCACAAGTTTTATTACAACAGCGTAGGACTCGATTTTACCGACGACCTTAATGCTGTAATAATTGATTGCCGTTGCTAAAATGATAATCAGACTTGAATAAATGTGGAAATCGGTTAATGTATTGATGATGGAAAATAGATTGGGTGCATACGAACCAAAAGCCGAAGCGTATAAGGAAAGCATAATGATATAGCTTACCCATAAAAGGTTATTTACTCCTCCGCTAAATATGGTTCTTCCAAAACCTTGATTGATAAATTTTACCGTTCCGCCGCGGTCAGGGTAAGTCAAAGAGAGTTTTACATAGCTATAAGATGTAATTAGGGCCAAAATTCCAGCGAATAAAAAGGCAATTGGCGTTCCTCCTTGAGCTAGCGAAACCGCCAACCCCAATACAGCAAAGATTCCTCCACCTACCATTCCTCCGATTCCGATAGACATGGTTTCTTTCAATCCTATTTTATTATTCACTTGTGCCTATTTATTATACCCAACGTAGGGAGATAGACCATCTAATCTATATCTTCTGTATGGGTAATACGAATGTAGCATTTTTTAAATCCGTTTTGGTATTTCCATAAACGACTCGTCCTATAGCCTATGCAAGCATTTGAATTCGAAAAAAGAAAATTATTGTATATAACTGATATATCAATTATATTTGTATCAATGAAAAATATGGATTCTTCACCCCGGTTGGAAAGCGTGCTTTTTTACGTGATGGAAAAAACCATTAAATCCTACCGGCAATTTGCCCAACGTAATCTGAACACCTTGAACCAGGACCTGACCATAGACCAATGGTTAATCTTAAAAACCCTACATGATAATCCCAAGTTGACACAGCGGGAAATCGCGGAGCGGGTGTTCAAAGATCACGCCTCCATTACCCGGATGATCGACCTTCTGGTAACTAAGGGTTTTATTGAAAGATTCCCGCATCCGGACGATCGTCGCCGATACACCTTGGAACTCACCGCGATGGGAAAAAAGGCACAGCAGGAATCTATACCGATTATCATGCAAAACAGGGCTACCGCCCTTGAAGGTCTTAATGCCGATGAAGTAGCTTCGCTACGAAATCTATTACAACGCATCACCGAAAATTGTCAAAATACAAATCAAAAATCGAAACAATCATGAAACAAATCCGAACCCTCCTTCTCCCATTCCTTGTTGGAATGGTCCTGGCCTGTCCGGCCCAAAACGACAACAGCGGCATATCCGCCCAAGAAAAAAAGCAGGTCATCGATTCCATTTCAACAATTTTGGAGTCCAGTTACGTTTTTCCGGAAGTAGCCCTTAAAATGACCGATTTTCTCAAAATCCAGCTTCAAGACAACAAATATGACGGGATTAAGGACGCCCAAGAATTCGCCCAGAAGCTTACCGAGGATATCCAGTCCGTCAGTAAGGATCTCCACCTAAGGGTACGATTTGATCCGGAAGGTATTGCCCGAAGACGAAACGCCGAACTCTCGGCAGTGGACAGCATTGCCCTCGCGGAACGCCGTCTACGTAACAACAGACGCTCCAACTACGGGTTTCGGGAAGCAAAGATTCTGGACGGAAACATCGGGTATTTGAACCTTACCGGTTTTTTTGGTGTGAGCGAGGAGGCTGGTGCGGCAGCGGCGGCAACCATGAATTTCTTGAGCAATACGGATGCCCTGATCATTGACCTTCGCCGGAACGGGGGTGGGAGCCCGGCCATGATCCAGCTGATCACCAGTTATTTGTACGGGCCGGAACCGGTTCATCTGAACAATTTTTACAATAGGGCCGACGATGAGCAGACGCAAACCTGGACCTTACCTTACGTACCCGGAAAACGCAGACCGGACGTACCGGTTTACGTACTTACCAGTAGCAGTACGTTCTCCGCGGCCGAGGAGTTTAGCTATAACCTTCGCAACCTGGAACGGGCCACCTTGATCGGGGAGGTTACCGGAGGTGGCGCACATCCCGGGGGAACACAAATTGCTACGGAACGTTTTGCCATTTTTGTCCCGGACGGCAGGGCCATTAACCCCATTACCGAGACCAATTGGGAAGGTACCGGAGTAGAGCCCCACATCAAGGTATCGGCCAAAGATGCCCTTGAAACGGCCAAGCTAAAGGCCTTGGAGATGCTATTAAAAAAGAATGAGGGAAAAGAGGGCGCTTTTTTCCTCAAATGGGCCATGGAAGGTATTCAATCCCAAATGGAACCTGTTACCGTGGATCAAAAGATTTTGAAATCCTATGCCGGCGATTATGGTCCCAGGAAGATTTATTACAAAGAGGGTGCACTCTACTACCAAAGGGAGGGAAACACGGAGTACCGACTTATCCCCATGTCCCAAAATAAGTTTCGGATAGCGGAAGTTCCTGCATTTCGTATTGAAATGTTGAAGGAAAATGGAAAAGTAACGGGACTAAAGGGGCTCTATGACAGCGGAAGAACCGATCAGAATGCAAGGATGGGAAAATAAAGGCCACTTTGCAATATGCCCTGCATGGATGTTGGATCGGAAACTTGGACATTTGTTACAAATAGTAAAAACACCTGAAGCTGAAGCTTCAGGTGTTTTGGTTTTAAAGGTACCGGTATTATTTTGTACGTAACTTTTTCCAATTGGTATCCGCTTTTGTTACCAGTTCCTCATGGTTCCCGGCCAACCATAACTGCTGTGCATCTACCTCCAAATCATAAAGGAACAAATAGTACTTTCCGTCTTTTGCTACAAATTTATTGGGATCTATTCTAAACTTTGCCCCGACGGAAACCCCAAAAGCACAATACCCCCCATATTCTGGCAAATACTTTTCAGGATTTGCTTCAAAGGATTTTTTTTGTTCCATACTGGTGAAGTAATATTTTATACCGTTATGGGTAACCTGATATTCCTTTAATCCCTTTTGGGCAATGCCCAGATCTAGATAGGATACCGGACTATACCCGTGTAGGGCTATTTTACTGTCATCCGTATTAATTGCGGTTTTAAGGTTTTGTGCTAAACCAAATGATGAAATGAATAGCATAGCTACTAGTATTGATAATGATTTCATGATTATTATTTTAAATTTTAATAGTATTAATGAATTGTTTTGATTGTATAAACATGTATATCCGTAATTGTGCCAGTATTTAAATTTTATAATCGAAATTCACGCTTTTTGTCCCCTTGAGCGCAGTCGAAAGGTCGGCAATTACATCTCGACTGCGCTCGATGTGACAGGAAAATCAACTACTGGTACGATTACTTGGAATCAATTATGAATGTATCGCCATTTCCGGTTTATGTAAACTGACTACGGCCAAGACCGCGGCACCGTTTATCCAATAGAAATAGGCGTCCAAACCTTCAAACGAAAACGCGAAAGGAGCTATTACAAATACGGCTCCCACCAGGGCATCGACAATTAAATGTCCTTTATAGGAAACTATGCGATATATACCGAACTGATGATCGGTTAAGACTGTAAGAATAAAGGCTGCAATCCCTGTAATCACAGAGAGTTGCAAGGCCAAAGGATTGGAATCTCCCAGCTCCAGTACAAAGGGTAAAACAATAAGTGCCACAGCTACTGGATAATCCAGATAGGCATGCATTTTTTTGGTTACGAATCCCATAATTTTAAGCTTTAAAGTATTGTTCTTCCACGATCTGCCCGTTTTCCCAAACCGTGCGGAGTATCTCGTGCCATAAAACTTTGCTTCCGTCTTTCATGTCAAAGTCAAAGGTGAACTCTGCAAAAGAAATATCCCCATGTAATGACGCATTGTGTAGCGTAATACCGTTTACTTTGTTTATGGCATCCGCAAAACCCTGCATCTTGGCCAGCATTTCTGATTTCCCAACGGTTACCGTACCATCAAAATCATGGGTCTTGGCATCCGAGGCAAAATACTTTTCCGTCGCTTTTACGATTTGCCCTTTTTTTACCATCTCGTTCTTTGCCGAGAAGATTTCATTTAATGATTGTTCCATTTTTTATGTTTTTGAATTGTGTGTCAATATTGACAGGGTAAAAGTCCGGCAATTCAAAAGCAATAAAAATGAAGCAGATCAAGAAAAAAGGTTGATGTAGTTCAACTTTTTTTCCGCGTTCTCTTATTGCGTATTCTCGATAAAAACTCCGTGGTCATGCCTAGGTAGGAAGCCAGGGCATACTGTGGAACACGTTGGACGAAATTTGGAAAGTTCAATAAAAAATTCTCGTAGCGTGCTTCTGCGGAATGCGTTAGATCAAAAAGAATTCTTCGATGTTCAAAGGCAAGCCCCTTTTCGGCCATTATCCTAAAAAAAGTCTCAAATTTATGATTCGCCTTTTTCAGTGCCTGCTCTTTGTTAAATGCGAGCTGAAGAATGGTACTGTCCTCCAACGCCACAACAAAAAGGGTTGCGGGATGTTGGTATATGTAACTGTTGAAATCCGAAACCCACCAGTTTTCAATGGCAAATTGAAGGGTATGTTCCTGTCCGTTATCTGCTACGGCATACGTCCTAAAGGCACCTTTTACTACAAAGGTCCGGTATTGGTTTATAAAGTTGGGCTGAACAATGAATTGTCGTTTTTTGACCTTGACCTCCTCAAAGCTGGACAAGAATTGTTCCATTTCCTCATTGCTCAAAACAACAAAGCTTTGTATATATGTTCTAAGTTGGTCTTTGCTCATTGGTCCTTAGTGTATAAAGCCTTGCGCCATTGCGGGCAAAGGTTAGTAAATGAAATGCAGCCTGCCCAAAGGCGGCTAAGATTCCGTACACATTGTTGCCACCTGTTACTTTTTATCATACGGTTTCAAGTTCAAATATTTTTTCCGATTGCTTTCTGCCCATGTGTTTTGGTGCCATTTTGATAACTTGATTTCTTAAGCCTGTGGCTATCGGGTTTTTCCAATGGGCCATTTTTCCAATTTGCCAACTTGTATTCACAACCTTTTTAACCTTAGGGGTTCTCAGTTTTTGAAAAGTCGAAAATGCCGTTTCGATTGTAAATTTATCTAAACATTCTCCCAGTATGTACGCATCTTCAATCGCCTGACAAGCCCCTTGTCCCATATTCGGCGTTGTTGCGTGGGCTGCGTCACCAAGAAGGCAGACATTCCCCTTAAACCAGCTTTTTATCGATTTTAGGTCCTCAATGGTTGCAGTATGAATAGTTTCGGTAGGGGTCTGATGTATTATGTTCTTGATTACTTCGTTGTAGTTCGAGAAATAGTTGGATAACCTTTCAATTGAATACGCGTTGTTTTGTTTATTAAATGATTTCAAAGCGTACCAGTACACTTTGCCCGGAGCAATTTGAACAAACCCAAACCTGTCACCATTACCCCAGGCTTCATTGAGTTCTTTTTGAAATTTTTGGGGTAGGGAAATATTGACCATGCCACGCCAACAAATTTGATGGGCCGTTCGGATTTTCGTGTTCGGGAACACCTGTTTTCTAACCGTTGAGTTAAGTCCATCGGCCCCCAATGTAATTCTAGAGGTTATTTCTTCTCCATTTTCAAATCGCAAAAGGTTCTTGTTGTCGTAGGTTTCTATTTCGGCAAGTTTATACCCTAAATTCAAGGTGTTGGGTTGCATGTGCTCCGTTAGTATCCTTTGCAGGGTTGCCCGGTGGATAGCTACGTTTTGGCAGTTGTACCTGGTTTCAAAATGTTTCAGGTCGGCACTTGATAATACAGTCAAATCCTTGGTTGTGATATTCACTAAGGATATTGGATTTCCAAATTTTTCGATTTGAGGCTTAAGTCCCATTTTTTGATAAACTTGCATGGCATTGTTTGCCAATAGTATTCCTGCGCCAACGGGTTTTAATTCGTCCGTTTGCTCATAAATCCGAACTTTCACTCCTTTTTGTTGAAGCGCTATGGCGGTTGTCAATCCACCTATTCCGGCTCCAATAATATCTATGTTCATTATGTTTGCTCTAATTGATGGTAACATAGGAATAAATATCATTACTTGTACCACTATTTTATGCAATGATGATTACCCTCTAAAAATTGACCCATTTTGGCCAGGATATCGACGCCTATTTCAGCAGGTTACCCCTAAACCCCTATCACAAGCTTATACCCTACCCCTCGGATGTTTACAATCTTCACCTTTGGATCGGCTTGGAATTTCTTGCGCAATTTCGATATGAAAACATCCAGCGTCCGGCCTACATAATCGCCCTGGTCACCCCAGACCTTGTTTAGGATTACCTCTCGTGCAACATTGGTGTTGGCCGCTTTGTACAATAAAAGCAGTAGATCTGCTTCTTTGCCCGTTAACTCCGTTCGTTGATCTCCCAATACGAGTTCCGTATTCCGTTTGTCGAACCGGTATTCCCCCAAGGAGATTACATTCGGATCCACCCTGGAATTACGTCTTCTCCTCCACAGAAAAACAAAGACCCCAAGCAGGAGAACGAATAGTACCGATAGTGTAGAATACAGCACTGCACCTGGTCCGGACAACCATTCGTTGGAAGGTGCTGGGGTAACGTCTTGCGATGTCACTAGGGGTTTACCGGAATCCAGCAAGGTGAAGAAGAGCTGATAGCAGGCTTTGGGTAACCTTCTGGCCTTGCAGGGAATCAGGTCCTTGTGTTCCAAAAGGTTCATTTCGTAACTATAGACCACCTCACCCGTTTCGCACTGCTCCACCTCCACGATAAAATGCCTAGACATACGGGTTTCGTGGACCACTTCATTAATTGTAGTGACCAGTTCTTCCGGGGAGAATTCAAATTCAGAATCGAATAGAATGCTATAGCGACCATCCTCTTCCTTTTGGATCGGTAATACCCGGGAGATACTATCCCCCGAACTGAGCATTACCTGATGTCCGATCATTCGCAATGCTACTTCCAAATGCCTTTCGTCCTGCATAAATTGGGCGTTGCTCTTTGAAACAAATAGCAATAGGCATATAAAAATTTTAAACGGTCTTGGGTTCATGCTACAAAACTATTTATATCTGTAAAAGTTTAAGTTCTTTTACACAAAATTTACATCATTTTACAGTTGATTTACCTGTTGAAGCGACTGTCCCCGTTAGATTTGATAGCAATTAATCTTTAAATCAATTCTGATATGAAAAAGAACAGTATCATTTTTTGTCTGGCACTTGCCGCTTTTGGGGTACAGGCCTTTGGTTTTATGGAGGGGAACGATTCCGAGACGGATCGGGTAGCCACATCGGTTACCGAGGCCAATGCCATCAACAAGCCGGTAAGCGGGAAAATTAATGCGAGTAGCTTTTGCAATGCTACAGGCCCAGCGTGGGAAACCAGCCAATTGGGGCCATACCTTCCCGTTGACCTTATAAAGGAAGCGACATATGAAGGCGGAATGGAGGCTCTTATGAAATACCTAGAAGAAAATAGTAAGGAAGCTCGGGCCGGGCAGGAAATGGACAAACTACAACCTTTTAAGTTGGTGTTTACCGTGACCAAAAAGGGGACCGTGGAGAATGTTAAACTGGATGGCACTTCGGGTTACTTTGCCATAGATTATAGAATGATCGACCTCATCCTAGAAGCGCCTGGAAAATGGCAACCGGCCGAAAACTCCAAAGGCGAAAAAGTGGATCAGGAACAGGTGGTTGCGTTGGGACCTACGGGTTGTTAAACGTACCGATACCTCTTAGGATTATAGGCTTTTTTACCGAAGTAAAGAAGCCTTTTTAAGTTGATAATTCCTTTTGATCCTGAAATGAGACTGCATATCATATCGCTTATTTTTCATTCCCAGTAGTCGGGAATCTTTTGTTTATATAAATCGGGTCTTGTGCTAAAGCGCTAAAATTTAGGATGACCAATATAAGGATGACCCGATTGTGTTGTATTGTAGGTTTTCATGGTTCGCTTTGGTATAGTAAGCCTGCTTACTCTTTTTTAGTCCCTAATAAGTATAAAATAACACTTGGCCCTGATTTCACTCTATCTATTTCCCAGTTGTAATGCTCCGTTCCGTTCAAATCTTTAACAAGTCCATTCATTTCCTTGACCGAATACGTCCTCAATGAAGAAACCACACCGTCCCAAAGCACAAATAAGGGTACAATGGGAATAAGATAGGTGAAAATAATCCGTCCGAATTTAAATGGCCTTATAAAGGGTGTGGTAAGTAAAACGCTTATGGGTGAAAACAACATGGCCAAAATGCTGGGCAAACTTCTTTCCTGTCCTTCAAATATGGCTATCGGACTGTTCGTATTGATGGCGTTCTGAAGAATTCGTTTGGCATCGTTTGGTTTAAAATGGTGCAATGATAGGAATTGGGTTCGCAATCCTATGAAATCTTCGGGTATGTCCCTTGCATCAACCGGAGTTTTCACATAGTCAAAATTATCTGCCTTTTCCTTTGTTAATCGGAAAGCAGGTATGTTCGGATAGAAGTCGGTCAACAGTATTTTAAGGCCTGGTACGTCTTTCTTCAATTCCGAGTTCAACCAAACAAGTCCACCCCCACCACCGGACCCAAGGTCTATTATTTGGTTGCTTCCGCTTTTTTGAAGTCCTTTCTTGATGACTGGAATAATTGGTTTGTACATTTTTGTTGCGTTCGACAGAAACTGCAAAAAGTCCGTGCCGTAATTTCTTAAAAATGCTGGAAACCACTTTTGATCTTCAAATTCAAATAGTTGCAATCTTCCCATTTCTTTTGCTATTTTATGCTGAATATTGTACAATAATCTAGATTAGTTCAAATGAACTATTCTTTGCGAAGATATTAATTAGTTCAAATGAACCAAACATCTACCAAAGAAAAAATCATCGCTATGTCCCTTGACCTGTTCAATCGAAGTGGGGTGGAGAACATCACGACCCGCCATATTGCGAAGGAACTCGGTATCAGTCAGGGCAACTTGCATTATCATTATCCGAATAAGGACAAACTGCTTGAAACGCTATTTAGTGACATGCTCACTGCATTGAAGAGCGCAGAGCGAATCATTGAGGATAAGCCTTTAGATCCGCAACAGATGCTCCTATCCATGACGGATAACTTTAAAATCATGTATTCGTATCGCCTATTCTTTCAACAAAATGATGTGATCTGGAGAAGGCTACCGGAAATTAAGGAGGTCATGACGCTGTTGTTCCAGACCAAGCAGTCCGAAATTCTGGCCCTTATAGAGTTATACAAAAAGGAAGGAAAGTTCAGGGAAGAAATCAGTGCCAGACAGGTTGAATTTCTGGCGGAACAATTTATCTTCAACATACAATCCTGGTTAAATGTCAAGGACTATAACCCGGATAAGGTATCGTTTGCGTACTATGCCAAGCTCCTTTTTAGATTATGGCTACCCTACCTGCATCCTACTGAAATGAAAACCTGGGAAAAGCTGTTGGATTGATCAAGATGAAATGGATGAATGTATGGTGTCCAGATTCTTTTGGCCGCAGGTGCTAATATAGATCACAACCCATTATCCCATCCTTTCGCATGTAGCATTTAAGATCGTTAACCCCGGCCGATACACTTGCATTTTGGGAGACAGGTACTGTTATTGACTACGATTTTTTTAAATATTGGTCGGGTCTTGCCGTCCTAGTATAGTCATTATTTCAACAGTATCATTCTGAATTCTGTAGTAAATACTATCCGCTCCACATACACAGCGTCGATATCCTTTTTTGACAAAATCGACGGATTCAAAAGAAAATGGGCGTTGTGCAATGAGGTCAAAATATTCGAAGAAAGTTTCAAAGTATGCATCCGCTTGGGCCATTCCAAACTTATGGATACCATAGTGATGAATTCGGATCAAGTCTTTTTTAGCTTGGTTGCTCAACCGGTAGCTAGCCATTAAAGGAAGATTTAGATTGTGCTAGGATGTCCTGTTTGCTGTCCGTCGTAAATCCACTTTCTTCGGCTTTCTTCAGCTTAGCCCTAATCCAATCAATTTCAATTTGTTGATTTCTGGCCTGCCTTATCAAATCATTAACAAGTTCACTTTTACTGGAGTATTCTTTGCTATCTACTTGAGACTTTAACCATTGATCATTGGGTTCCGTTAGGGATATACTTTGTCGCGCCATATGGTATCTTTTGGTGTAAAAATACACCAAAATCGCATCAAAAGCAAATGAGTAGTATTGTAGCCTACAATGGTATATGATCAATGATTAGATATCCCGTCCTAACGACTGTTGTATTTTTCGGGCGAATACCCCGCCGTCACACCTACATTTTGTGTAACGGTTACCCTTGTTCTACAACGTTTTTATTCCTTCGCTTCGTACGGAATATAATTTTGCCATTTCCATGGTGTGTAAGTATCGCCAATAGTTATTTCCAATAGTTCCTTGAATATGCTTTCTGCATTGTCACTGTTTGAAATCATGACGACACCGGTCCCTGTTTCAGGAAATACAATCGTATAATGTTGAAAACGGTTACCATGCCCTTCTTTGAAAGCTCCAAATCCAAATGGTGTTTGCAACAAGCCCCAGCCCAATCCATAGTTTAATTGAATAGGGTCATTTTCATCTGACTCTTGAAGAGACCCAGGTCCAAATTGTGCCTTAGTACGAATGCTGAAATTCGGTTTGAACAAGTGTTGGGTAACCTTTGAATTCTCATGGTACAATTTAATAACATGTTGAACGAATATTGAGTAATCGATTAAATTGGTTTCCAAAGAATGAGCGGCAGCGGTTATTTCTCTTTTGTCCTTTTTACGAACATACTGTTTTGGTGAGTGCCCGTTGCAATATTTATTTTCAAAGCGCTCTTGCCATACATAACTTGTATTATTCATTTGAAGGGGTTTAAAGATTAAATCTTGCGCCAATTCTTCAAGTTTCTTTCCCGTTATATGTTCGATAACATATTGCAAAAGCATCATCCCCTCTCCAGAATAAAAATACTGTGTTCCAGGTTTCGAGTAAATTTTAAGTGTCCTTTTATTGTCAGGATCATCTGGTCTGGGTATCGATCTCCAATTTTGAAAGCCACTGGTATGTGAAAGGCACATTCTTGCTGTAATACTTTCGTAACGTTTGTCATTCTTCAAATCCTGAAACCCATACCGTCTGGTTTCCGAATTCAACTTGTATAAAGGGAAATCCAAGTATGTTTGAAGTGGTTTATCCAAGTCGATGACTTCTTCACTTGTTAAAACCGAAATCAGGTATCCAAAAACCGCCTTGCTCAAGGAAGCACCATAGAATGAGTGATTTATTTGGAGTGTGGTCTCTCGGTCATAATTAGCATAACCGAAGGCATTTCTATAGATAATCTGATTTTCATTGAGTATGGAGATAGCGAGACCGGTTACTTTCGCTTCCTTCATAAGCGATTGAATTCTGGCTTCAAGGTTAACGACGCTAATTTCAGTACTGTCGATTCTACGGATTATGGGTCGTGTGGAGTCCTTAAGTACCATAATGTCATGTACGAGTTTTTCCTTTATGAATCTTTCTGATTCCTCTTTTGATGTACATGATATTACGATAATACTGAGAACTAAAAAGCTTTTAGCATGAAATTTTCTAATCATTATCTAATTGCTTACCACAATTGCATATGATCATTTATCATATATCCCTATTATCTTATCCTCACGAATGTAACATTTTTTCAGTCGATTACCCCAGCCGGTACATCTACATTTTGGGCGATGGTTACCATGGTTGGCAGTAGTTTTTTATTTATAATACTCATAATGATATTCCTCTTCTCGCATCAAATTTCCATTTCCATCTTTAGCTACCACTTTCATTAAAAGTCCATTTGAATATTCGTAAGCAGTGTTGCTTAGAATAGTACCTGTTTTATCTGTTTTCCTGGTCTTTAAAATCTGACCAATTCTATTTCTTTTGTATTGAAAAATGATTGAATCTAAATTTTGATAGACAAATTCACCATTTTTATATTTATACTTTAGTTTATTATCAGCCGTATATCCAAATATCACTTTTCCTTTCTTTTTGTAATAGGATTCTATTTCGTTCTCTAGGTTAGTTACTTTGCTAATTCGATTGTTTTTGTAAAAATAGTTTTGGCATTCTTCCAATATAAATTCAGTTGAGTTTGAACTCTTATAATAATCTCGACTTTTGATAAGTCTATTATCGGAATCATACTCATATTCGGTAAGTTCTTGGTCATCTTCGTCTAGCCAAGTCCATTCAGTTCGAGTAGTTTGATGTTGTTCATTATACTTGTAGTTGACTTCCCAAGCCGCAGTTGAGTCATCGTAAAATTCTTTTTCCCAGACAATATCTCCGTTTCTAGCAAAGTTTTGAATTAACTCAATGTACTTTTCTTTTATATCTCCGATTTTATCAAAGTCTTTTCGCAAAACTTTTAATGATTTTACTTTATTATTTTTAAAAATTTCGTGATACGAATTATCCAAATCGTAGAAATCCTTTTCTTGTCCAAAAGACAAAACTGAAATTAATAGAAGTAATATGAATCCCAGTATTCGGTTCATTAAATTGTTGCCGATGGCCTTGTCTATGATTTTGTCCTGAAACTCGGGATGGATTATAGCTATTGTTGTGGTGTCGCTTTTTCCTGTCATTTTGTATTGTCACTAATCCATACTCTTGGACAACATCGTTTATTATCAGTCTGCAACTCTTTTGAAAGTTTGTCTTTGTCCCAGTCAATTTCCTTGTAGCTCGTATTCTCGTAAAGTAGGTTGTATGCCGAACCGTGCATTCCAATTTTCTTTAGGTAATCGAAGTCCTGTCGGGCTTGTTCTTCAGTCGGGTTTTGTCTAACCCTCTCCATGTACACCAAGTTGTAAAGTGTATCGTTGACCAAATCGTTATTGTATTCAACAGGTTTGTCCTTAAGAAGGATTTCGGCTAGTTCTTGTAGTATTTTAAAAACAACCTGGTCATTATTCTCTTTTTTTCTGCGCTGCCAAAACTCTCGATAATACTTCGCTTCGATGATATCAAGAGGGTAAGTGATGACCAAACTATCAATGATGTGGTTTAGTGGTCGCTTTACATAACTCCAAAGCAAGCAGGGATTTGACGTTAAGTCGTAGTCGGATATAAGTTTCTTATAGCCAATTTTTTTGAATGTCTCATGGAGCATTTCCAAGTTATTGGGCTTTCTCAGCCATGTCTCGTAGGTGTAGCCTCGATATTTGTGGTCAGCATAAGTTATTTCGTAAGGGTCAAAGAAACTTAACTTATTCTCAATGAAATACCTTGACGGGTGGTTGTCAGATTTTTTTTTATCTGAAACACAACCGCTTGTCATCAGAACGAGAATGATTAGAACGATGGAAGATAATCTCATTTTTGAATGCGCCATAACAATTGTATATGATCATTGATCATATATCCTATCCTTACGAATGTAGTATTTTTTTAGTCGATCGCTCCATGCAACGTTTTCAATTCGTTTTTAATTTTATCAATCCAATTCTTGTCTGTCGGCTCAACAATAATTACTCTAAAGTTATATCGTTCAGATTCCATTTCAATACCTTTTGAATCATCAATATGAATATCAAACCCGAAAGCCGTTGGATACTTTGACGCGTTTATATTTCGAGATTTTAAAACATGTTGATTTTCCTCCTGATTAACAATTCGGTCAACCTTTATTCCGTAATATTTTAAAATCCGTCTTATTTTTCCTTTGGTCCGAAATGAAGTTGTGTAAATATGGACCTTATTTCCCTGATTTTGTAATTCCGTAATTAATTCTGCTGTTCCTTTCCGTATTTCTTCAATTCCAAACAGTCTTGCAAATCCACCAAGTTTCTCAGTTTCGAATTCCTTTCCATTCGGAATTAATGTACTATCAAGGTCAAAGCTTATGTTCATTTTAAATGTTGTACAACAATTGTTTATTATCCTATATCCTGTCCTTACGAATGCCGTGGGTAATCTCTATTCGGATTGTAAAGCCGTTACGGGATTCACGCGGACGGATTTCAAAATATGGTACAACAATGTAAGTCCGCTCATGCCTAAAATCAAAACAGCGGCCCCGATAAAGACCAAGGCATCCACGGATATCCGATAGCTAAACCCGCTGAGCCAGTTTTCCATAAGATACCAAGCCACTGGTATTGCCGTAGCCATAGCCAGTACAGCAACCCCCACATAACTTTGGGTCGTAGTCCGTATGAGATGCCAGGCGTTGGCCCCCAATACTTTCCTGATACTTAATTCCTTGGTCTTTTGCAGCAAGTGCAAGGAGAAAATGGCGAAAAGCCCCATACAACAAAGGCTCAGGGATACCAAGGAAAAGAAGCCCAATAACTTGGCCAAATCATCCTCCTGGGTATACATGGCCTCGATAAATTGATCAAAATGGGACAGCGCAAAAGGGGTATTGGGGAAAAAATCCGTCCAGGCCGTCTCCACCAGACCCACGTTGCCCACGGCCGTTTTTACGAGCAACTTGGTGGCATAGGCCTCGTCATAAATAAACACTATGGGCTCTATGGCATTATGAAGGGATGTGTTATGAAAATTTTGCACCACCCCGATCACTGTTCTGGGCTTACCATAATACTGTATCGTTTGGCCCAAGGGGTTGTCCCATTGTAGCGATTGAGCCAAAGCCTGGTTGATCAATACGGCATCCTCTTGGTCACTGGGACGGTCGGCTTCAAAGTTTCGGCCCAGGGCCAATTGGAGCTCCAGGAGCTCGCTAAAATTCTCATCCACCCGATAAAAGTTAAAGATCTTTTCCACTTCTTTCCCCTCAACGGTTACCTGAAAAATCTCCTTTCCGTTCTCCTCGCCCGGTAGGGCTCCACCCCCAATCAAGGAGGCACTTTGGATGGTTGGAAAGCTCTTCACCCGTTCCCGAAATTGGATGTGCTTGTCTTTGAATTCTTCGTTTCCTGGAAGGTCAACGATCATGACCTGTTCCTTGGAAAAACCCAAATCCTTGTTTTTCATAAAATCGATCTGCTGGTTCATCGTAAGCGTTGCAATAATGATAATCGACGCTATGGTAAACTGAAATCCGAGCAGCACTTTTTTAAAGGTATTGACCGAGGGTTTCTTTGTATTCACCAAAGTATTGGAAAAGGATAGGTACACCCCGGAGTAACTCGTTCCCAATAATCCAAAACCAAAGGTAATCAAGGGAATAAAGAGTAGAAGAAGCCACTGGTTGGTTACATCCAAAGCCTGAAAACCCGAATATTGAAAATAGGTGTTGTTAAAGGCCAGCACCAGAATTCCGGCAACCAAGAGCACCAACACCGTCATAATGCCGGATTCCATAGCGCTCTGCAATACCAATTGTCCGCGGGATATGCCGAGCATTTTTTTCAGTTGAATCTCCTTGGTACGTCGGGTGGATTGCGTCAGGGACAGATTAATGGAATTAAGGCCGGCGATCAGTAGCACCAAAACGCCCGCGAATAAAAGCGCATAGACATATTTGGCGTTGCCCTTGGGCACATCATCAATCAATGCGGGTGCAAAATAAAGGCATTTAAGGGGTTGGGCCAAGAATTGTATATCCACCCCGGATCCTTCCAGACCCGGTTTTAGATGTTCGGTGGTCATCTGGGCCAGTTGGTTATCCAAGTCTTTCAGGTCCATGGAACCATCGAGAAGCACATAGGTATAATGCTCCAGATTAAACCATTCCTGTAGTTCATAATCGGCCGCAAGGCCTTCCGAATACAATAAAGCCTTGGGATTCACATGCGAATTCTTGGGCCAATCCTCATACACGCCTTGTATAGTATAGGCATGGTCCTCGATTGTAATCGGTTTGTTTACAACTTCAGTACCCCCAAAATACTTTTCGGCCAAAGACCTGGATAACAGAATCGAATTTGGATCTAATACCGGGGTATTTGTATTTCCTGAAATGAAGTCGAAAGTAAATACTTCCAAGGCCTCCGAGTTAGTTTTAAAAAAACCATTTTCCTTAAAAAGTTCATCGTTCACCCGCACTACCGTATTCCCCTGAAAAGTCAGCCGCGCGTGGTTGTCGATACCAGAATAGTTCTCCGCCAATACACTGCCCAAGGGTTTTCCGGTGGTAGCATAACGGTCGGTATTGCCCCCGGCGGTAATTTGCATGCTTAGCCTATGGATTCGATGGGCATTATTTTGATACGCATCATATCCATAGGAGTTGGTGACATAGTTGGCTATGAACCAAACCGAGGCTATGGCGATTGCCAAGCCAACAAGACTGATTCCCGTATAGAGTCGGTACTTGAACAAAATACGCAGACCGATTCTAAACCCATTCTTGATCATAATCCTTGGATTTTGAAGTTTATGGTCCTTTAAATTACGAATTCCAAACTATATGAACCGAAGGTACGCTTAGGAATTTCAGACAGCGGAGCAAGGCGGGATTTGGAAACTAAAACTCCCGTTTGCCAAATTCACTTTCAATGAACTTGGCCTTGTTGGTATTCTTATTGAAGGAATAACTTAGATTGAGCAAGATCATATCCACTTCATAAACATAATTGGTGGTCGTAAAAAACTCCCCGGGCCTTTGGGTCGTAATGCGTTGTTCATTGGTATCCAGGAGACCCATATCCATATTTTGCCATTGTACCGTGGCCACCAACCGATTGTCCAAAAAGGTTTTTCGAAACGTAAGATTAGGCGAATAAAAACGGGAATCCTCACCTTGAGCCGTATTTTGTGCCGACAAATAATTAAAGGTAAACTGTAGCGATGTGGTGGACGAGAAAGTATAGGTGCTATTCGCATTGATGGAATAGACAAAGCTATTGGTATTGAGCGCTCTGTTATCAAAGGTGCCTGCGATATCATAGCTATAAAAATTACCTCCGACGAAGTTGGACCAATTTTTAGTAGGTTTAAATTGACCGCCTACTTCCATACCCACGGAACGACCTCGTCCTACATTGGAATAAATACGGTTTAAAATGGTATCGTTAAAAACCGTGTTTACCCGATTCACTAAATTCTCCACGTTTCTAAAATAGGCCGTAGCGAACAGGGAATGATTACCCTTAAAATTTTTGGTGACACCCAGTTCCACCAAGTCGATAAACTCCGGGAGCAGTGTGGCATCACCTTGTTCCAGGGTCTCGGAGTGCTCCCTTTCTGGAAAGGGGTTCATTTTAAAGGTAGTGGTCCGCTCAATGCGCTTGCTGTAGGCCGCCTTGATATGAGTGCGTTCATTTAGCTCGTATTGTAGGGAGGCGGAAGGAAAGGGTTTTACAAAATTGTAGGTATAGGTGGTATCTATAGTGTTGTTCTTGTCCTTAAGGCCAAAATCGCGATCCATGGCCTCCATCCGAATTCCGGCGGCATAGTCCCATTTTCCCTTTTTTCCGGTAAGCTGGGCATAGGTGGAGTGAATACTTCGTGTTAAATCCACTTCGCTGGAGAATTCCGGTACCAGTTCGAACGCGCCAGTAGTGTTATTACGCCGTTCATAGACAAAATCCCCGGTATGATCCAATATCCGATACTGATATCCCGTTTCCAAAGTTCCAAAAGCGAAGGGTTTCCAGGCATAATCCAGTTGAAAACGAAACCCGTTTAAGGGGTTGTCATTGGTATTAAATTCATCTTGATATACAAAGTCCGTATTTGGAAAACCCAAATTTCGATTCTTTGTGGGCCCGCCCAATAAGGTGTATTCGTATAATAGTGAAGCCGATAATTTGGAGCGGTCCTGAAAGGTATGTGCGTAATCCAGACTTCCCAAAATGAAGTCCCCTTTTCGTTCCCTAAGGTTTTCATTGAAATATTGAAAGGTATACAAACGCTCCGTACCATTGGCAGGGGTAATGGCATGGTTATCAAAATACAGGATATCCGCTGTTCTGTCCTTTTGCCGCTTTCCGGCATAAAATCCCAGGGAAACTATATTGAGCGTATCGGGCTGATAATCTACCGTAAATCTTCCGCTGTAGTTAATCTCATCAAAACTGCGTTCCCCATCGGAGGGAAAACGGGTAAGCGTATCGTTGATAATCGTAAAGACATCCCCTTCCCGTCTCCCGGCCAGATCGTTTCGCTGATAGTTGGCGCCAAAGGAAAAGTTCCATTTTTCCTTTCGGACATTGTAGGTAGCATCCAAACCATAGCGTCGGGCGGATTCGGCGTTATCATAGGGTTCTATTGAGGGCAGACCGGCCCTGATATTTATTTGTGTAAAAGTACCGGCCACAGCCTCTTTTTGCATAATGATGTTCAAGATGCCTGCTTTTCCCTCCGGGTCATATTTCGCTGAGGGCGCTGTAATCACTTCTACCCTTTCCACCGAATTTGCTGGGAGTTGATTTAACAAAACGGTGGCATCACCCTGTATCGGTTTTCCATTGAGCAATAGTACAAATCCGGTACTTCCGCGTACACTGATCTCGCCCAAGCCATTTACGGCAACCGAGGGTAGGTTTCTAAGCACATCCGTCACATTTCCACCTTGGCTGTTCTGAAATTTGGAAGCCTCGAATACCTGCCGATCTATCTTATTGATTACCGTGGCACTTTCGGCCTGTACCACCACTTCATTTAATTGGTTCGATCCAATGTCAAGGGTTATGATTCCAAGTTTGTTGACACCGGTACGGGCGTTGAATTGTATATCACGAATAGTTTTGGTTTCAAAGCCAATAAAGGAAACCTCCAGATAGTACATGCCCCTTCTTAGGTCGATTAGGGTAAAGACACCTTCGTCATCCGTAATTACCCCGGTTACCAGTTCACCATTTTCCTGATCATATAAAACTGCTGTAGCATATTCTAGAGGGTTGTCATTATCACTGTTAATAATCTTTCCGGTAATCTGTGCAAAAGCAAAATGTGAAATAAAAAGTAAGATGGGCAGAATGCGCAGGCGTAGCTTCATTTGAAAAATACAGGTATGCTAAATGCCAAAGCTACACCAGGACGATAAGGTCTGACGGTGTATTTGAAAAAGTTAAGGTATCATTGCCGTTTCTTGAACTGAATCGGGGTCTTGCCCTCGTGCCGTTTAAAGTACTTCACAAAATGGGAAACATCCTTAAAATTTAATTTGAAAGCGATTTCGGTAACCGAAAGGTCCGTGAAGTTCAACAAGCGCTTTGCCTCTTTTATGATATGTATGGCAATTACCTTGGAGGCTGTTTTTGAATATTCCTTTTGGCAAAGGGCATTTAAATTTTGTGAAGTCGTATTGAGCATTTCAGCATAGTACGAAACGTCGTTTTTTAGTTGTTTTCCCAAATAGGCATTGAATTGGGATAGCTTGTCTCCCATAGAGGGAGCGCTTTCCGTTATGGCATAGCTCAGTATCTTGGCCAATAAGGCCTTTAGGGATCCCTCGATTACTTCGTTTTGACCTGAAGTGTTTTGCCTCGTTTCCCGACACAGTAGTTCAAAGAGGCCATCGATGGTAGGATCCGACCCAACATCAATAACTTGTTTCTGGTTTAACTGCCCAAGTTGGTGGTTGATCTTTTTATCCAGGGTCCTCTCCAAAAATTCCGCTTTGATGATGATGACGAATCCCTCGGGAAGGGTATTGATTTCCCAATGGTGTACCTGGTCTTTTTGGATTACAAAAACTACCGGCGGTTCTATACGGTATCTTTTAAGGTCCATATGGTGAAAACCCGAACCCTTCCTGAAATAAACCAGTTCCAAATACTTATTGTGTCTGTGGGGCTTGGTATACCGCTTATTGACATCAAAAGGCTCAATTTTTATATGGGCATATGGAGAAATCTTGTTGTAGGTATTGATTGCGGTCCTCATGAACAACTGCCTATTTTCTCTGCCATAAACTATAAATCAACGGTTGCTGGTTTTAAATATCTTCCAAGGAAGGAACCGTTAATTCGGCAATATTCCATTTTGCCCGTTTGGCACCGGCTTGGTAGGCACTTTCCAAAAAATCCAATACCATGGTCCTTGGATTTTCCGAATTCCTCACCGTTTCATAGCGCAAAAGGGCCATAGGGCTCCCATTGCTCTCTACCCATTTTGCGGCATCCGGCAACAAAGTTTCTTCATCCAGGCCCTCCGGAGAGGGATAGGTATAGGCATAATACATGGGCTCCGGCATATTGTCGTCACCTGCCCAAAACCCAAAACTAATCTGTTCATGGGAATAGGTATCCCGTTCCAGAATACGCGCTGATTTATCCATGGGCGGAAGTTTCTTGTCCGAAACCCGGGTCACCGTTAGATCCATATGGTGCCAATAGATATGCACAGGACAGGTCTTCCCATAAAACCGGCCGCTAAACTCCTGAAAAACAGCGTTATTCCATCGCATCAATTTCCAGAATGTCTGGATATATTTCCAATCATAATGATGGTATTCCTTGATAGCGTCAAAACGGGTCTCAATACCCAGGTCCAAGGGTTTTTCAATGAATTTGGGATGCAGGTCAAAACTGGCCAGAGCGTTCATAAAATGTCCGTAAAATTCGGCTATGGTGGGATTGGGCAACAGGGAAATGTGAATGGGTTCGTACGAACTATGAGCTAGCACAACGGATTTCTCCACTATATTGAAATCGATCTCCAGGGTGTCAAGTCCGTTATTGACCGGAATGCTATGGGTACCGAATCCCCGGGAAGTGACGTAAAGTGTAATATACCACCAATGATTTTTCCGAGTAGTCAGTTTTAAACGTGTCTTCCCTATGATTTGCAGAATCAGATGTACGGTCAATCGAGTTTCCTTCCACTCCTCAAATGGCAAATCGGGCAATGCTATTCCGTTTTTCATATGTGCTGTGTGCTTTTCTTTTTTTGATAATTTAATTCATCTAAAAGTACAAAAAAGCAAAGGGCTTTTCTGCTTGTTCTTTTGCTTAGCCAAAAAGGAAAAATCAAATCCGTGGAACTCCTGAATCCCTAGTTCCGCTGCGCGGCCATCCACTCCATGATGGTTACAGGTTTGCCTTCTAATAGTACAGGATTGCCCTGAAAATCAAAATCGGCATGGTTGGCATGCGAATAGATCCATGAAAAATGGCCATGATACCGGTAATTGGGACCACCAAAGAAACCCGTAATGTCCACTACATTGTCGTAGTATGAAAAATGGACATTCTTGGCATTCGCTTCCATTAATCGTTTGTAGAGTGGTACTACCGTCTCTTCCGGGATAGTCACTGGGTCGTCCTTGGAATGGACAAACCAAATGGGTACATTCTTAATTTTCTGTATCTGTTCGTCCGTAATAAACTGGGACTGATAGGCCAATGCGCTAATATAACCAGCAGCAAAATAATCGGGATATAGGATAATCAATTTCAGCGACATATAGCCCCCATTGGAGCATCCCCCTATATAGATTCGGTCGGCATCAATTTGGGGATGGTCGGCCACATATTTTTTGATAAGGCCCATAAGCGCTTCATTGTAAATATCATTTTCCTTTCCGCGCGTGTATTCCCCAGAGGCGCTTTGCATCCAAAAGGTAGGGCTTTGGGGTACCAGTACATGGGCCCCTCCAAAAAGGAACTGTATTTCGTCCGAGGCATAATTGGCCGCTCTATTGGCCATCAATGGAATGGTTGTATCGGTACCTCCCTCCCCTCCACCATGAAGCCATATAATAAGGGGGGATTTTTTGTTTGAGGTCTTAGGTTTAAAAGAGGCATAGGTTAGACTGATGTCATTGTTGTGCACATACTTTCCGGTTAAATCGAACTCGTTGACCAAAGGTAGAATCCGATTCGTCTCTTTGTCCCAAACCTTACCGGTCTTGGTGTTTGTAATGGTCATATGGTAATCTATCCATAAATTTCCCCCTGCGCTGGGAATGTATTGCATAGGTGAGGCAAGAACCATATCCGGCCCTACGGTAAGGAGAAGGGTCAGGAATTTTCCTTCGGCCACCCTATTGCCATTTTTATCGGATATATAGACATACTGTACTGTCCGCTGTCCAGAGGCCATTTCATCGGGAATCTGGGCGTGTTCGGTACTGCGCCGTACGGAAACTTCATAATCATTGGAGCCGACGGACGATACGGTTTCATCCAAGGACAGGATTACTCGGCTGGCGGCCGAGCCCCAGTCATATCCCTCGACTATCAGGGTGTACTCCCCTGCTTCTTTACTCTTCTCGGATTGCAAAGGTTCGGTTAGGGGTTCACTGGATAAAAGGTGTATCGGTGCGATGACCAGTCCCCAGATAATAGACTTGAAAATAGTGTTTCTCATTTGATCATTTTTTACTTTTATGATTCCACGTTGTCGTACCAGCATTGAATCCAACTGTCACATCGAGCCTGCCTTTGTCGGCAGACAGGCGTAGTCGAGATGTTTTTGTCGACCTTTCGACTGCGCTCAAGGTGACAAAAATCACATTTCAAATAGTTTATTCTGGCTACTGGACAATTACGGATATACATTTACTTTTTATAACCGAATCGAATCTTATCGCCGTAAACAAATGTACGGTTTGCCCGCTGGTCAAACAAATAACAAAATCAAGGTAAGAATAACACCTCCAAAAGTAAAATAAAGTCCTTTTTTAAATATTGGGGTGTTTGGCCTAAACATCCAAAAGGCGGATAGTACAAAAAATAAAAGGGACACTCCAAAAAAGATATTGAGAAAAAATAAGGGGTGATCGGAATTGGCCTTATGGATTTTGGCCATTTTATCTAATACCAAAGGTAAACGTTTCTCAAGGTATTGGGCCTCCCCCGTTGTTGTATTGTAGGTGCCGGTTTCAAAATAGATGATTCCTCCTTCTTCCTTATTTACCTTGAGCTTCTTTTTCTTTAGAGCTTTGCCCAAATTTTGGGCCGTAAGATGGGTTTCCAGCTTTTTTTCAATTTGTATGTCCTTTTTTAAATAGTCTGTATTTCTAAAAATAAGTACGATTCCGCTAATGGCGTACATGGCCATGATTCCAGCTAAAAAAAAGCCTAGATACCTATGGTAGGTACGCATGGTCTGTTCGGTCTTTCTTCCCATAATCAAAGTTTATTCGGCCGCAAAAATATATTAAAATCTTCTTCGCGCACCAGTAAACTCCATGGCTTCACCTTTTCCAAAACCGTAACTGAATCCAAAGGCCACAAAAGTGCCCCTTAAACGGCGACTATAGATAAAGAAATTTTCCTGACTTATTTCATTTTCTCGTATTCTGGATGCAAAGGCATCACGTACGCTTAAGTTCAGTACACCCCTTCCCTTAAACATTTTTTTTCGTAGACCCAGGTCCAAAAAAGCCATTTCACTTATCCTACCTTGAACGGTTTCGTAGCTAGATCGATAATTTCCGGTGGCTTCCAAATCAATGTCCGCAGGAAGCTTCACCTTGGTCATCAATTTGGAAGACCATTGGTTTGCACTGAAATCGAAGACGGTACCATCAAAAGAGCCATCACGGGCAAACTGGCTGTAGTTAAAGTCGGCATTGAGGGTCAGCCATTTAACAGGACTATATTTGGTATTGAATTCCATTCCTGTGGCCCTATTGGTACCGATATTCTCCGGTCTTACCGTATTCACGTTGTTTTCAAAAATGGATATTCTCTCAATAACATCCGTGGTATACCGATGATAGACTCCAAAATTAAGGGAAGTTCTGCCTATAAAGAAAATACTGGTAACCTCATAGGAATCGGTAAACTCCGGCATTAAGTCCGGATTGCCTTGACGAATGTTAAAATTGTTCCGAATATTGAAAAAAGGATTTAAATCCCAGAGCCGTGGCCTATAAATACGTTTTGAGTAACCGGCCTGCAACGATATCTTTTCGGAAAATTTATAGGAGGTATGTACGCTGGGAAATAGGTTGGTATAATTCTGATCATTGATTTCGTTGGTATTGATCAGTATGGTGTTCAAATCTGTTTGCTCTAAACGTAAGCCTCCCTTTACCCCCCATTTTTCCCCTTCATAGGCTCCGGTGCCATAAAGTCCCAGAACCTTCTGGTCAAACTCAAAAATATTGGTCAGACCGGGGTCATTGATAAATTCCCCCCCTATCAGATCATTGACCTCAAAATCATTGCTTACGTCATTGAGGACATACTGTGTTCCAGTTTCCATGGTCCATTTCTTGGCAAGAGGTAAGGTATAGTCCAATTTAAAGGTAAAAACAGATTCCTTAAAATCCGTACGGGTCCGTTGCGCATCATCATTGTTTTCTCCGGAAATTGTGGTATCCAGAAAATCCGAGGATTGGTCCTTTCCAAAGAAGCTCCCCAATGCACTAAACATTAATGTGTGGTCCTCATCCCCTTTAAAATCTTTTTTATACTGCAGTTCATATTGGAATTTTGGATTGGTAGCTTCCGTGGTTTCATTACGTTCCCATTGAGAGGTAATTTCATCCGAGGCGTCTAAGGCGGCAAAATTGGTGGTAGAGGGTTGATCTTCAAGCTCCAGGGCAAAGTTTCCCGAGAGTGTTATAACGTCATTGGGGCTTAGGTAGTAGTCCGTTCCCAATATGAAATTGTAATAATTTTCATTCCTGAATTCCTCACCGGTGGTCAAAATAGTGGTATTGTTTATCAGATCCACATTCCTATTATCAATGTCGTTGGGCAGATCTCGGAATCCTACCCCTATCTGACTGAATAGATTAAACTTCTCTGTCCTTCGGTTTAAGCTTATCCCCACGCTATTGTTTTCAGGAGCACCGGCATTTACGGAAACGGAGCCGTTAAACCCTTTCCTTTCTTCTTTTTTAATGACAATATTGATAATGCCCGATGTGCCCTCCGCATCATATTTGGCAGATGGATTGGTGATGACCTCCACCCTATCGATCATGTCAGCGGTAATGGTACCCAAGGTATTCCCTTCCTCACTGGCAATAATGGAAGGCTTTCCGTTGATGAGCACCTGTACTCCTGCACTTCCCCTTAGACTTATCTGGCCCTCGATACTTACATTTACGGAGGGTACGTTGTTCAAAACGTCCAAGGCGCTTGCCCCAGTAGTGCTCAAATCCTTTCCCACGTTAAAAACACGTTTGTCCAACTTAAATTCTGTAACGGATTCCTCGCCGCGGACGACTACTTCCTTCAATTGTTCGGCATCCTCGGAAAGTTCAATGGTGCCCAGATCAATAGTCTTACTCCGTACCTCGGGCTGGCCAAAGGTCCTTGTTTGAAAACCCAGGAAACTGATTTCAATGTAAAAATTATTCGCCTCGGTCTCTAGAACAAAACTTCCGTCGTCCAAGGTTGTAGTGCCGCTAATGGGTTTTTTGGTCTCGTTATCCGCAACCATTACCGTGGCAAAGGACACGGGCTGTCCTCCAGTCTGTTCCACTACTATACCCTTTATGGTAATAGGGCCCGTATTTTGGGCAAAAGTCGTACAGATAGCCATAAAAAAGCTAAACAAGAAATAAGCAAGACATTTTGATTTCAAATTCATAGGGTATTCCAATTATACTTTCAAAGATGGAATTCTTAAGAAAAAATTGAAAACAAAATCCTATAAACGACATGGATATGGCCCCAATCGACAATTATCCGTAAAAATTTATGTAGCGCTGTTGTTCAGGGGAGAAAGAACGTCGTTTGGAATACAACTTTTTATGGGTTACCTTTTATACTTTAGTTTAGACCATTCAAATTTCAATTCTTGTGATTTCAAGAAAAGAGCTCTTCTTTCAGATTGTATTGCACATCTTGGTGCTTCTGTTTTATTCCTTTGACAGGAACGATCCGGGCATCGATGGATTTCAAATATGGTCTTTTTTGAGCTATGCCCTGGCAGCCGCCTTTATCACCTATTATTTGATGCCCCGATTCCTGTACCGAAAAAAACAGTGGGCTTTCTTCGGGTGGGTGGCCCTGGTCATTTTTGCAGTTATTTTAATCGAGGAATTTATATTGGAGCAAATATTCTTTGCCGGTACCCGTAGAGCCAGGATTTTCCCAGGTATTTATTTTGCCCTGTTCGATGTACTACCAATCATTGTAATTCTATCCGGATTCAAATTTGGATGGGATGTCCTTCAAAAACAGCGACAGATCGATGAGCTCACAAGTACCATCCAGGAAAGCGAACTTCAGTTTTTGCGATCCCAGATCAATCCCCATTTTTTGTTCAACAACCTGAACAATCTCTATTCGCATGCCTTGGAAAACTCGGCCAAGACCCCGGAAATTATTCTTGAACTTAGCGGGGTACTCCGGTATATGTTGTACGAATGCAAGGAGAAGTTTGTTCCCTTGGCCAAGGAAATAGAACAGTTGCATAATTTCGTAAAGTTGAACAAACTGCAGATCGAGGAACGGGGAAAGGTGAATTTCAACACACAAAATATCGCCTCGGACCATAAAATAGCCCCCCTGATTTTAATCGTTTTTATTGAAAACGCGTTTAAGCATAGCCAGTCAGGACAGTCTAGTAATATTACCATCGATATCGATTTGCGATTGGAGGGTGACACGTTGAAATTCTATTGTAAGAATAACTTTAAGGCATCGGAAGCTTTGGATACCGTGGCCAAAGGCATTGGTCTGGAAAACGTAAAAAAACGTTTGGAACTGCTATATCCGAATAAACATCGATTGGACATCAATCGAAAAGATGAAAATTTTGAAGTGCATTTGGAGTTAGAATTGGAAAAAACGAAAGCACAATGAATTGTATCATCATAGAGGATCAGCCGCCGGCCCAGCGAATTTTAAAAAAATTTATAGCCGATGTGGGCACCTTAACCCTAAAAGAGGTGTTTTCTGATGCAATTTCCGCCATGGAATTCCTAAAAAGCGAAAAGGTAGATATCATGTTCCTGGATATTCACCTTCCCAAAATTTCCGGAATCGAATTTTTAAAGACCTTGCCCAATCCACCCCATGTAATATTGACTACGGCCTTCCCGGATTATGCCTTGGAGAGCTATGACCTCAACGTGGTGGATTACTTATTAAAACCTTTCTCCTTTCAACGCTTCCTACAGGCCATTTCCAAAATACCCCATACAGGCCAAATAGACAGACTCGATACCATTTCAGCGGGAAATCAGTTGAAAAAGGAAATCTATATAAAATCGGGACACGAGCATATAAAGATTCGAATAAGCGATATCATCCATATCCAATCAGACGCAGACTATACCGAAATACATACCCATAAGGGCAAACTCCTCTCCAATGAACCCCTTCGGCATTGGCTGCATGAGTTGGAAGGCCATCATTTTTTTAGGATCCATAAATCCTTTATCTTAAATACGGAAAAAATCGAGCGGATTTCAGGCAATTTGGTCTACCTCGTAAATCAAAATAAAATCCCCATCGGAAGGGCGTATAAGGAGGAGTTTATGAAAAGTCTGCTCAAATGATAATATTATGACCCCGACCAAAAACAACACTAAAAGTTATGAAATGAAAAAACTGATATACGCATTTCTGGGGCTTTTCTTTTTAAACGGTTTTGCACAAAACGATATGGACGATGTAAACATTACTTCGGAAAAGCTTGCAGACAATGTCCACGTACTTTATGGCCGGGGCGGGAACATAGGTTTGGCAATTGGCGATACCTATGCCTATCTTATTGATGATCAATTTGGGGCCTTGACCGAAAAAATCCTTTCAAAGGTCAAGGAAATCACGGATAAGCCTATCAAATTTGTGCTGAATACGCATTGGCATGGAGACCATACTGGTGGTAATGAAAACCTGGGAAATTCAGGGGCCATAATTATTGCGCATGATAACGTCCGCAAACGTATGTCCAAAAAGCAGGAACGAAGTGGAGGCAGGACCACCCCGTCCTCACCGTATGCCGCATTGCCCCAGATTACCTTTAATGATGCGTTTACCATACATTTGGATAGCTTAAATTCCCTGCATCTCATGCATGTCAACAACTCACATACCGATGGGGACTCCTATATGTACTTTCCGCAAAGCAATGTTATTCACATGGGCGATAACTTGACCAATGGCTATCCCTTTATCGACATCAATTCCAATGGAGACATTGATGGTTTTATCAAAAATTTGAATATGGCCCTTTTTATTGTGGACGAGGATACCCAAATAATTCCCGGTCACGGCAAGGTTATGGGTAGAAAAGATTTGGTAGCCTTTCGCGATATGCTGGCTACGTTGCGCATACGGGTCAAGAAAGCTAAAGACGATGGAAAAACCATAGTCGAAGCCCAGAATATGGGTCTTTCAAAGGAATGGGACACTACCCATGGCCAAGGGTTTATCAATTCAGATCGAATCATCGAATCCATTTACAAAACTGTGGATTGATTAAAACAGCATTAGTATGAAAACACTGAAAAAAGATGACATTAAGCAGGAAGTTTTTGACCTGTATGATGACTATGCCCATAATAAAATCCAACGTCGGGAATTCATTGAAAAATTAGGACTTTATGCAGTTGGGGGCATCACCGTTACCTCGTTGATGAGTTTTTTAATGCCCAACTATGTAGATACTATGCTGGTCAAAAAAGATGACCCAAGATTGGATTCAGATTATATTACCTATGATTCACCTGAAGGAGGGGGAGAGATCAAAGGGCTGCTCTCCAGGCCCAAGGACGCCCAAGGAAAGTTGGGAGGAATCGTCGTAGTTCATGAAAATCGAGGGTTGAACCCTTACATTGAAGATACCGCTCGAAGGGCGGCCTTGGAAGGGTTTATTACCCTGGCCCCGGATGCCTTGACCCCTCTGGGCGGTTATCCCGGCAATGATGACGAAGGGAGGGCCATGCAACGAAAAAGGGACCGTAACAAAATGTTGGAAGACTTTATCGCTGCGTATAACTATCTAAAATCACACAAAGATTGTAGTGGAAAAATCGGAGTCGTAGGCTTTTGCTTTGGCGGATGGATTTCCAATATGATGGCCGTAAAAATACCGGAATTGGCCGCGGCCGTTCCTTTTTATGGAGGACAGCCCAAAGAGGATATCGATAAAATAAAGGCACCTCTTATGCTTCAGTTTGCCGGATTGGATACCCGGGTAAACGAAGGTTGGCCCACTTACGAAGAAGCCTTAAAAGATAATGGAAAAGAGTATGTGGCCTACAACTATCCCAATGTAAACCATGGTTTTCATAATACTACCACGCCACGGTACGATAAGGAAGTCGCGGAACTGGCATGGCAAAGAACGATAGACTTTTTTAAGGAGAAGTTGAATTGACCGGAGTGTGTGCTAGTTTGGGCGATAGAAATTTTGACATCCTATTATTTTGCCCTTGTTCGAAGTTCCAGGGCTTTCTCGACTTTTTTTTTGGCAGGATGCCTTAGAGCATGACGAATGACCCATTTCAGCTCCTTGGATGCATTACCAAGCCAGCTTTCACACAATTGCAAGGCTAAATCCAAATTGTCCTTTGCTATATCGCCAACGTGGTTCGCTACACTTCGCCTTACATAAAGGTTTTCATCATTTTTTAATTTTTCCAATATCGGTAAGGAAGGACTGGGGTCTTCCACCAATAAACTTATTTTTTGTGCCCAAGGCAATCTAGGTCTGGTCCCTTCCGAGCACAGTCTGCGGACATGTGGATCCGGGTCGTTCATCCAATCATACAAAATGGAAAATGTTCTATCAGGTTGGTCAATAATAAAACTGCGGATCGAAAACTCCGAAGAAAACCGTTTTGTCAGTTCGTACTGCGCTTTCATCGAAATAGCAAAGGAATCCTCATTGTTGTTATAGCTTCTGTCTAGGCCATATTGTTCCACAAAACTCACATGGGGCAAATAAAACATTCCGGATAATCCCAGGTTTTCCGTATCCTTCAAAGGCGGGGTAAGCGATGCTAGTAATACGGCTATCGCCTCCGAATAGGTATTGGGCAAATATTTTTTTAACACTTCCGCTATCTTCAAACCGCGCTCTTTTAGGGTAAGAGGTTCTATGTTGGACACCGCTTCCTTAACAAAGGAACTTTCATCAAATTTTTTATGGACCAACTTCAAATTACTCCCAAGCTGTGTAATGGCTGGCTTGTCCAGAACAAGTTTTAGAGGTACTCCTTTCTGAATGGAATTTGGAGCTTCCGGCAATTTTAATTTTGTCATACTCTTGTCAATTGCATATGGATAAATCTTCACAACAAATTGCGGTCGCACTCTTGCAAACTATAATGGCGATTTGCGAATCTTTCCTAGGTTAATTCTGATTTTGTTTATCTAAACAATCGGGGCAGTAATGCAATCATGTCTTTTCTCCACGTATCCCATTCATGTCCGCCATCAGTAACTATATAATTGTGTTTTATATCATGATCTGTTAACCATTTATGAACTTTATTGCTTTGGGCAAAGCCCCATTCATCTTTTTTACTGGTATTTAATTGCAATAGTTTTAATCCATTAATTTGTTCTTTGTCCACAATATCAAATGGCGGTATCTTGAGGCCTGTCGACAATCCTACTACCCAACTGAATTTGTCCAAGTTTCTAACACCTAAAACAATGGCATGAATCCCTCCCATGGACGAACCGCATATTGCCATGTTCTGTTTTTCCGTTTTCACTTTATAATGTGATTTCAAAAACGGCAACAAATCATTTCGAAGGTCTTTGTCCAAAACATCAATATTTTTTTCCATCCAGATATTACCCTCTGTCTGTGAGCTAAAAAACCTATAATACTCGGCTTCCAATGGATCGCCATTGGGCATCACGATAATGGGTTCCATAATTTTGTCCTCGGCGATTAAATTGTCGGTAATTAAATTAATCTTCCCGAAATCGGACCAAAAGGACACTTTTTCCCCAAAGCCATGAAGAAGAAAAAGAACGGGATAGTGCCTATCATCATGGGGATTGTAATTGGGTGGAGTATAGATTCTTACCTTATTTGGGCCCCCAATTGTTCTTGAATGATAGATATGGTCATGTAGCGTCCCATGGGGAACATCCGATACTTCATGCAAAAGAGCCGGTGTTCCCGGAACTATCAATTCACTTTTCCCCTCCAACCATGGATAGGGAGACTGGTTTTTCATGTCGGTTATTTTAGCCCCATCAACATTGAATTGATAGTGATAAATTTCGGGAGGTACAGGGCCAATTGTAACTGACCAAAGGCCATTTTTTGCTTTGACCAATGGAATACTTTCAGGTTGGATGGTACTTATAAGATGTATGTTTTCTGCCTTGGGAGCATAGATATTGAATACAACCGTCCTATCCGAATTGACAATTGGAGAGGTATAAATTGGGGGGTTGGCGTCTTGGGCCGCTCCAATGAATGACATTACCAAAAAAAGTAAAATAATTGGAAAGTCTATTAAACGCTTTTTGTTCTCAATTTTCATTAGTGTACAAATTTTCGGATAACAGTCAACGTTTAGTATAAAAGTAGAAGTAGATTAACAAGTACTACTCTTTTGTTTGGGAATTTACATAATTTAAACAAAATAGCGGTTTGGATATTGATCCAAACCGCTATTTCCCTTATAGGTCGTTGTGGTCCGTACTACCTCCAGTTCGCTTCACATTTCTGCAGATTTTCTTTTAGATTTTCTTTCCAATCCGTCTTTACACCCTCACTATCAAAAAGGTAAAGCTTTCCGTTTATCATCTCGAAAGTTCCGGGGTCGGTATTGGCCGTGAATCCTTTACTTACTGCAAAAGCACAGTAACCCCCATATTGGGGAGCATATTTTTCAGGATTTTCAAGAAACAATTGTTTATTATCCTCCGATGAAAAATACCAATCCGCGTTTTTCCAGTTATATGAATATGCCTCATTACCAAGTACGGCCTTGTCCTCTGTAAAATAAGCAACCGCATCATAACCGTTTATGGCTTGGCTGGAAAACATTGGCTGATTCACTTCTTTATGTCCCCAGGATAACGGAGATACCCGTTTAACTTTGGCAAAAGAGAATACCACGGCTAGTATTACGACAAGCGTTATGAGTATTATTTTCGTTCTTTTTTTCATATCACTTGTTTTTCCAATGGGCATCTGCCTTTTCTACCCTATTTGGAAGGAGCTTGAACAAAAATTTGGCCAGGGGATTTGAAAAAAAATAGGTTTTCCCATCGATCGTTAAGCTGTTTTTTCCTCCTTTGACATCGGTCTTTCCTGCACTAACGGCAAAGGCACAATGCCCTTCATATGCTACCGTACTATTTTGGCGCTCTATGCTCATACTATTTCGTTTTTAATTGATTCCGTCCATTTGCTTGATCGGTCTAACTTCTATTCCGCCTTCCGCATCATGGAACATCGGGTTTGCCTTTGCAATTTGGACGGCCTCTTCCAAGTTTTCGGCAACTATATGAAAGTATCCTACGATCACTTCTTTGGATTCGTTAAAAGGTCCGTCCTTAAAAACACCCTTGTTGCCATGGATGATCGCTCCGTCCATTTCCAAGGGTTGTGCCCCTTTTAGTTTACCGGACTCCATGAGTCCTCCGATGTATTCGCCAATTTTTTGAACATGGGCCTGTTGTTGTTCCGGGGAAAGTCCCTCTAAATGGTCACCTTTTGTCTTAATGAAAATCATAAACTCTTGCATACTATTTTCTTTACCGATTATTAAAATTGTTTACGACCCAAAGTCAAATGAAAAGAACCAAAAGGGACATTGAACCCGAAAAAAAAAATCAATTATTTTTGGAATACTCTTTTATCTTTCTAGTAATGAGATACTTACGTTTTTTTTCAACCGGAAGTTCAAGGGCTGCATTCAAGAGCTCAATGGCAATTTTTACCTCATTATTTTGAAAATGAAGCGATGCCTTTGTGGTGTAATAGGGCAAATACGAGTAGAACGCAGGGTTGTCCTTTATTTTTTGCAATTGTTCAAGGGCTTTTTGGGGGGTACTGGTCTTGGAAAGGACCACGGCGCGATTAAGTAGGACAATCGGTGATTTGTCTATTTTGATAAGCAAATCGTAAAGGGCCAAAATACCTTCCCAGTCCGTGGATTCATAGGTTAATGCCGTACAATGGTGTGCAGAAATTGTAGCAAGGATATGATACATGGAAACCTCGTTCTGTTCCGTGGCAAAGTCTAAATAGTAAAGCCCCTTTTTTATCAATTCCTTATCCCATTGGCTTCTATCCTGATGCTCCAGATCCAAAAGATTATCAAATTCGTCCATTCTCGAATTGAATCGTGCCGTGTTCAGCGTCATCAAAGCCAATAACGCGTAGGTATTGGAGGATTTTACATTGGGATTGGAGGCTATAATTTCGGCTAGGCGAATAGCTTCCTCACATAATTCATAACGAATCAAATTAGTACCGGAAGTAGCGTTATAACCCTCATTGAACAATAAATAAATGGTTTCAAGAACACTTGAAAGCCGCTGTTCGAGTTCGTTGCCCGTTGGTACCTCAAAAGGAATATCTGCCTCTTTTATCATTTTTCTGGCCCGTACCAGTCTTTTGTTTATGTTTTCTTCAGTAGTAAGAAATGCCTTTGCAATTTCCGGTATGCTAAACCCACATAATGTCTTTAGGGTAAGGGAAACTTGTGAATCCGTTGAAACTGATGGGTGACAACAAGTAAATATCATTCGTAATTGATCGTCCGCAATTTCCTTGTCCGTAAAAATGTGTTTTAACGTAGGTTCCAGGGTCCATTCCGATTGCAAGTGATGGGCCACCTCCGATGCGTATGCCCTTTTGTACTTTTCCCTGTTCAAGATATTTACGGCTTTGTATTTGGCTACCTTATAGATCCATCCGACAGGGTTGTCCGGCACTCCATTATATGTCCACTTATGAAGCGCTTCGAGCATAGCTTCCTGTACTACATCCTCAGCAAGTTCAATATTTGAAGTCCCGAACGTTTTGGTCAATACGGAAACAAGTTTACCATATTCATATCTGAATACGTGGTCTATTTGATCCGATATGTTCTTTTTATCTACGGTCATCCTGCTGTTGGCGAAAATGGACCCAAATCATTCCGGTCTGCTTGTTGTTTTGAATAAATGTAGGGAAAACTCTTTGTACTGAACACCTTTGCCCTAGAGATTCCATGTCTTTTGCAGCGTTCCGATCCAGATTATGAAAAACATCTACCACCCATTTTCAGTTTTTTTACATCCTGATGAAACGAATTGGAAAAATCGGAATCCTTAAATAGAATTCCAATACATTGTTATGATCAATTTCGACCGAAGAGTTAAATGGGGTTTAATAGTACTGTTATTGCCATTTGTACTCCACGCACAATCCAAGAACAATATAAGGACCCATACCGAATATCTCGCTTCGGATAAACTTGAAGGTCGGGGAACCGGTAGCCGGGGAATCCGACTTGCGGCTAAGTATATCGCCGAGCAGTTCAAGTCAATAGAACTTCAGCAAATTGATGGTAACTCATTTTACCAAAAATTTCCATTTCCCGGGGAAGTGGAAATGGAATCCAACGTAGTGGGATTTATCAAGGCAAGTGCCCCTAGTAAAAAATCAATCGTGTTTACGGCGCATTATGACAGCTTCGGTATACAAAAGCAAGAAGACCAAAAAGATACCATTTATAACGGTGCACGGGATAATGCCGTTGGGGTCGCCGCACTGCTAGAACTTGCCCGGATATTCAAAAACGCCGGCACTCCACGGCATAACTTGGTTTTCTTAGCAACTGCAGGTGAAGAACTTGGCCTTTACGGAAGCAAATTTTATGTGGATCATCCCATTTTCCCAAGTGAGGACATTATAATTTGTCTAAATATCGATGGCTTTAATGTTTCCGGGCCGCGGGAGGATTATTTCATTTTTCCCAGACAGGGAGTCGATTTTATTAATGAAGTCAAAACGATACTGAATCCCTTGGGTTGGCACTATATCAGTCCTGATTGGGTAGATGATCTGAACACGAGTTTTGATACGGCATCGTTCCTTGAAAAAGGAATTCCAGCATTGACACTTTGGACTGGAGATCGCTTAAAGGGAGGTAAAATTGCGGAACCCTTGGATTTGGGAGGAATACATACTCCCAAAGATGAAGTTACCGATAATTGGAATTGGGAAGGCGTTGAGGAACACCTTCAGCTATACAAGCATATTGCGGATTATTTTCTTGAGCATCCTGATGGAATTAGCGTAACCGACCCCACCATGTTTATGGAGCAATGATTTCATTCTTCCGTGATGGGAGAGCTATGTGTGGCTATGGCCTTAATTTTCCCATCCTTCTTTTGATATACATCGGTAAAACGAAGTGCCAACTTTGTGGTGTCCTTACCTGAATTTCCGACTATCACCATCCTTTCTGATCCTCTGACCACTGCAACATCATCATATAGACGAACATCCAAGCCTTCATAAACAATATCCTGAAATGTATAGTCCGCATTAGCAAATTCGGCAATGGTAGCATTCTTATCTGAAACCTGGCCATTAGAGGAGCCGGAGTACACCCAAGATTCGTCAAGAATCTCGTGTAAAGGGGTCGCATCACCCGCCAAATAGGCATCCGTCCATTGATGTAGCAAACCCAGGGCTTCTTCTTCCGTTATTTTATCTACTACTGGTTTTTGTTCTTCCTTGCGATTCCCGGTGTCCTTACAAGAACCCATCATGATTACCAAGACTACCCCAACTAGCACTCTTTTCATAAGTTCCGTGTTTTTTCTTATGGCGTTTGTAATCACAATATACTTCAATTAAATAAAAAACGGTTTGGGCATACTCCCAAACCGTTTTTACTAAAGCACTGCTTTTTGCCCCGTTACTCCGTACTATTAAAGACTTCGAAGTGTTGAAAACTCATTCCCCTTTCATCGATTGTACTAAAGATTTCCACAAGGTCCTTATTTTTCATGGCTTTTTCCGAAGCTACCTTGGCAGAATTCAGGTCCGTCCATAGTACAATATCCAAGAACTTTCCGTCATCCGCCAATGAAGTCTTTCTGGAGATAAATCCGGGTTGATCTTTTACAAAACCATTAAGCCTTGTAATGGATTCTTTTGCTTCTTCGGTGCTAATACCTTCCTTGGATTTCCATAGCACCATTTCTAAAACTTGAGCTTGTTTCATTTTACCTTTTTTGTGCCTGACAGGCTGTACCCATAAGCCGTCAAAACTGTTAAACCTGTAATCATTTTTTCTCATAGTTCAAAAGTAAAGTGAGCCAGTGACAGCCCTATGTCAACTAGATCTGGAAACGTCCAAAATAATTTTGCCAGCTGAATTTCAGGTTTGGCTCAAAAGTTTCGGCGGTCACCACTAGCTGATCGATTCTATCCAATCTAAATTCCCTGAATTCCTCCCGAAGACGGCAATGGGCGATGGCGATCCATAAGTTATTGGTAAAATAAACTGCCTGAGGTTCAATCTTGCGGATCGTTAATTCTTCCTTATAAATGGACCGGTAGGTAATATCGACCACTTTTTTGTTGGAAATGGCCTTTTGTATTTCGGACAGCCCATTACTTTCAATAACCTCACCCTTTACAAAACTAATGGTACGGTCCGCGAGGAACTCGATATTGTCCTTCTGAAAGCTTCTCAGGGTCGATTTTATTTTGATAATGACCGAATCATAATTTTTGGATAACGATCGGTCTCCCTGCCTCTTTATGAACTCTTCTGAAACGATTAAGGCGTTCGCTTCTTCCTCGGTCAACGAAACCGGGGGCAATCGGTACCCATCTACCAAAAAATAGCCGACCCCATTTTCCGAACCGATGGGAACACCTGCTTCCTGTAGCGTTTTAATATCCCGGTAAACCGTTCGCAGACTAATCTCGAACCGTCCGGCAATTTCCTTTGCGGTAACAATTTTCTTTGACTGCAATTGAATTAAAATTGCCGTTATTCTGGTAAGCCTGTTCATGATGTTCGGATTAAATCGTAGTGTTTATAGCTTGTGCCTTTATAGAACACTTGGGTAACCATTGCCATTATTAAATATAAAATGCAAATCAATAATTATGGATCGATTTAAACCCAGGTATTCACCAAGCTAAAAACATTTGCTGCACCCAAAACAATTTCAAACCAAATACCTTGGATTATCTTTTTATTTGGTTTCCCATCGACTGCCATACTAATAAACCTACCTAATGCAAATCCAAGAAAAATCAATGCTGCCACCACAAATGAGGTAAAGGTTATGCTTGGTATGATCGTTCCCAAGAGAATAATGATTCCTCCGCAGAGCATTACGGAACTTACGCCCCGCATTTCATTTAACAGGTTGACATCATTTTGTAAGGTAATTCCAGAATTTTCCAAGTAGTTCTTTATGGGACGACTTAAACGCATTGCGCCTACATAGAGTAATATAAGGCTTGATACTGAGAGAATAACGATTTCAACAATTTCCATTTTTACTTTTTTAAGATGGTTTCACTGCAAACCTAAAATGGAGTTGTGACAGAGATGTGTCAGGGGTATTGTTGATTTTTTATGTATTTCTCAAAGTACTCCTGTATCGTCATATTATGCGGATTAAACGTTTGGTTTTTCACCACAAGTTTTTTGATAAAATCTATTCTGAAGTGTCTAAAATCATTGCGCAACCGACAAAAGGCAATTAGCAGGAAATCGCCGTTAATACTATATATGGCAAATGGCTCAATGCTTCTAATGGTACTTTTAGCTTCCGAAGAAAGATAATCGATGGTTAAGACTTTGTATTGGGTAATGGCCGATTGTATCTGCATCAGGTTATTGCTCGACTTCTTCACGTTCTGATGACCTCCAAAATAGATTCTACCTGCCAACAAATCCGCATTTCCCTTTTGGGAATACCTCAAAATAGCTTTTATTTTTTCAATGGCACTGGAAACATTTTCGCTCAACGATCGATCTTTGTTGTGAATCGCCAATTGCTCCACGGTAATCAAGGCATTGGCTTCATCTTCGGTAAATAGGACAGGTGGAAGGTGGTACCCCTCCATAATGGAATATCCTTTACCTTCTTCCGTAACAATGGGTATCCCGGATTTTTCAAGGGTACGGATGTCCCTGTAGATGGTCCGTATACTTACGTTATGCTTTTCGGCCAGGTATTTTGCGGTAATAAGCCTTTTGGATTGCAGCTGCGTAATAATGGCCGTTAATCTAGAAAGTCTTGGTTTTTCCTTTTCTTTCATTTTCGTTTAGTCTGCCTGTGGCTAAAGCGTCCAGCGTGAAGTGTATTTTATATAGTGCTGCGGTATGTATTAATGGTTCCCGGAATCATTGAATTGCCACAATACATTTACCAGTTGCCATTTTTCGTTCAGTTTTACGATGTGCATATAATCGATCCAGTCATCGGCTACGAGTTTTACCGAGGCGGTTTTATCATAAATATCAAGAATGATAACCTCCTTTTTTGGATTCTCCGGAAACTGGTCCCCATCCCGATTATAGGTCTCGGCCAATAGGATCATGGCATCCGTAAATGTTTCTCGTAAATACTCCTTCCCGGTTTTCTTATCCGTCCAAAAAGTTCTTTTGACCATTCTAGGATGAGCGGCACGTTCAAATTGTTCAGGTTTCACATTATGTTGGGATTCGATATAATCCAACGCAACCTGTTTAATGTCCAGGGAGTCCTTTGGGGTCTGTCCTTGAATAGAAAAAGTAATGAGTAAAAAAACGGCTATAGCGAAGATACCAGATGATTTCATTTTCGATGTTGTTTTTGATGTTGTCTTAGACGTGTCATGACGGCTTGTGTATAGGCGGCTTATCGACTAAATTAGTAAATAAAACGCAGTTCGTCCGTAAGTGATTTTCCAAAGTGAAAACCCAAGCAATGTGCTATAGTAGTTGTTGGCAACACTATATTTTTGGGTCTAATCTCAAGTGCGTTTTAACCTAAAAAGAATTTCTTTTAACCTAAGCAAATTTTGATAAAAGAGAGGCAGATTAATTATACTTTCGATATACTGAAAGACATACATTACCAAAGCGAATAGGGCACCGAATTGCACAATGCCATCACCTACGGATATAATTATAGAAACTACCAGAAAAGCAACTGCAACCATCCATGAAAAAGAAAAATTCACAACCTCCAAGTCGGATAGTTTTATGTTCCATTTCATCATTTCTTTTAGGTGCATGGAAAGTTCATTTTCAAGATTCTGTGAAACTACATCTACCTGACGTTCTAATTCGTTATTTGTCCGTTCATTGTATTGCATTGTTTTTTTACTGCCTAGCCCATAAATGAAGAAGATAATGATGCTAACCGCCAAGCTACCATAAAATACATTTAAGTTGAGTGTGGCCAGAATGGCAATAACGCCTACCAAACCAATGGTATTATTGATGAACTCTGGCAATGAATTTTCTAAAAACTCGATCAACTCTTTGATCATGCCCAAGCGAGCCGTTTTTATGGAAGCCTCTTTGTCCTTGAGTCTTCCTATTGCATCAACTCCCATGTTCTGATATACCTTGGCATAAAAACGGGAATCGAACATACGTCTCCCTGCACCAACAATAAGCAGGGAAAATCCTAAAACTCCCAATTGAATAGCACCTGAGGATTCATTATGTATAGCTCCATCGATCGCATTACCAATAAACAAGGGAAATAGAATAAGGATGGTGGCTTCCAGCAAAATCAGTCCTATTGTTAATAGGAATCGATACTTGTACTGAATCCATAATGATTTGAAATTCATTTGGAAACCGTTTTGGTTTGACGTTCCCTTTTAGGTTTCCACCCTGGTCCTTTTAGCAAATAATTCCAAACTTCATTAAAGTTTTGAGCTTTTTTTAAGTCCTTATAAATTCCGATGAATTCATGTGAATGCACCTTTATTGGATTTATGGTTCTTATTTGCTTGGTCAATCCATAAGTAGGGATGTGCTTTTCCTCTTGAAACGTTCCGAATATCCTATCCCAAATGGATAAAAGGGCACCAAAGTTTTTATCCAGATACATTTTATCATTGCCATGATGTACCCTATGCTGTGAGGGTGTCATAAATATTTTTTCAAACCAACCCAGTTTGCCAATAATTTCGGTATGCAACCAAAACTGATACGATAAAATCAGAAAAAATGTAAGGAGAACAACATATGGATGAAATCCTACTAAAATTGCGGGCAGATAGAATATCCATGTAATAAAACTATCGATAAAAGAAACCCGAAGAGCCGTGGTGTAGTTGTAAATAGGTGAACTGTGATGAATGCTATGGTACGTCCATAAAATTCGTACTTTATGTTCAATTACATGCTCCCAATAATACAAAAAGTCGATAAGCAGAATACATAACAAAGTTGTCCAAATGTTCACGGGAATTTGCCAAGGAATAAATTCTGCGACTACGAAAAAGGCACCTGCAAATACCACAGTGCCGATCTTTTCAAAAAACTGCGCCACAATAAACACAGAAAAGCTTGCCCACATTTCACCTAGACGCCATTTTGTGATTTTCTTTTTATACAATTCGTAAAAGAACTCGACGATTGCCAATCCCATTGAAAAGGCAAATATGGCCAATAGCACAAGTTCAATGTTTTCCTCCATTTTTACAATAATGTCCTCCATAAGCATTTAAAATATCCGGGACAAAATTAGGAGATGGAAAGCGGCCATTTTTTGACCTAAATCAAAAAATCAGTTTTGTCCTCTTACCCTGCTCAGGGTTTCCTGGCTAATATCGAGTAAAGAGGCTATATATCCGAGTTTGATTTCACGCAGTAAATTAGGACTTGTATCCAACAAATACTGATATTTTTCCTTTGCTGATAAGTGAGTAAAGGTCTTGGTTAAAAAATCCATTTCGGCTATAATATGCTGGTAATACGAATTGATAAAGATGTTGAAGGATTCGTTGCTTTCATATAGTTTGCGGTATTCTAGTATTGAGATGGAATAAATGCTGGTCTTGCCCAAGGTTTGCAAACTCTCAAAACTTGGCCTATCGGTAAAAAAACTGTACCATGCCGTCACAAAATCTTGTTCGGTATAGACCCAATGTGTTTTTTCCGTACCATTATCCTTGTTGTAAAAAGAGCGAATAAACCCTTGTTCAATAAAATACAGATGCTTGGTATAACTACCCTCTTTTAACAATATTTCGCCATTGTTGAAAACCTCTTTTTTAAAGGAACCTGCTATTTGCTGCTTGTCGTTTTCTTGAAGATGAATGTGTTTTGAAATGGTTTCAATAAGCATAGTACATTTTATTACCGCTAACGGTTTAAGCCAGGATTTCGTTATGGAATAACACAGCGTGTCATTCCGTTGTACATGTGAATTTAGCAAAAAGGCTCAAAATTCCGAGTAAGAACTTCAGTCGCAATGATTTATGGCAGTATTGGAAATCCAGCCGCTGATGGTTTCTTTATTGGAAGTTAGTGAAAAACAGCTAATAAATTAAAGCTCTTGTTGTAAACTGGTATTATATTTCTTTGTCAGCCGTTTTAATGCTAGTCCAATTTCATGCTTTGGCGTCCTTGTATTTCAATATGTCCCGATTTTCTAAAATTTCCTTGTCCGCACCGTTAAGTCCAACATGGAACATGGCTTCTGCCAACTCTGTTGATGTAATGCTATATCGCTCGCCAAAGAGTTTAAGTAATGGATATAACACTCTAAGTATCGCATATCCGAAATTCGGTTCCTTCCTTGGTTTCACCGGGTAAATATATGCCGGTCTAAAACAATAAAATCTGAGCTTTAAATTGGAAATTTGGTTTTCGGCCATCCCTTTGTAACGCGCAAAGGAAGTTTTACTCTTTTCCGCCCTATCCGCTCCTGCCCCACTTAATAGACATAGTATCGCCCCAGGACTATTTTTCTCCAAGGCCTTGGCAAATTCGACTGCATAATTCACCGTGATTTTTTTAAATAACCCGTCGGAAACTTGCCCCGTGTAGGCCCCGAGACAAAAAAAAGCAACTTTTATATTGTTAAATAAATTGTCCTGTTCGCTATAGTTTGCAAAGTCCTTGACTACTATTTCCATGAGTTTGGTATGTTTCTGTTCGGTCAGTCCTCGAACCAGGCTTATAACTTCGGTTATCTCGGTCTCGTTCAAGCAATGGGTTAAAACTAAATTTCCTATCATTCCCGTACTTCCTGTAATGATTATCCTCATGTATTTTTAAATTATGTAATTTACGGCCCATCGCTACGCTTGGAGAAGTTGCTTTCTCCAAACCAACCAAAATTCCACTAATATCAATGGATACACCCAACAAATCCATTCATAGACGGTCCTTCTCATCTCACTATCCTCAATGAAGCTAAACAGCCCGGTTAATTCATGTACGCCGGGGAGTAAACGGATAAATACGAAAGCAAGACCGCAAACATAGCTCCTTAGCATAAATTCCTTGTGCCTTAGAACATTACGTTTTCGTATAAACCGGTATGCCGCCACGGTAGTAAATAACCATATGGCCGCCAATAAACCCAATGAGGGAATAGCCCCCGGCAGCTCATAGGTTGTCGCCAATAACACATAAACCGTGATTGCCGATACAATAGAACCTATGATGTAAAGGCGGCCTGCCAACCTGTGGAACTTGGGATAGTTTTTCCTGATTTGTGGAACAAATTGAAGCGGGCCAACAAATAAGGTGAAAGCAGCAAATCCAAAATGGGCCATTATCCACCACTTGAATTGCAAGCGGATTGCACTATACTCACTGGTATCCGCAAAAAGATAAAAACTGATATCCCGTTGGTAATAGTAAAGCGAAAAGGCAACCACAACCAGAAGAAGTAGAATCAGCCCAAAATTATTTTTAGTTCCTCTCTTCATTTGTTTAAATTGGAGACAACTGTGATATCATGCGGCCAACTTGTGTTGGGTATAGTGTAATTTACAATGTTTGGCTATAATTAGTATATTGTTTCTTCAGTATTTTTTGACCGCTTGCGCAATGAAATCAGTTTATATAACTTTTATATGTTATAAAACCTCCAATCAAAAAAAGAATTACTAAAAATATTTTTGTAAAGGTATTTTCCTTTGCTTGCTTGGTACCTGGAACAAACAGCCTAAAGGTTCCTGTTAAAAATACCAACCACCCTAAAATAGTAATAATTAAAGTCCAATTGAGATTCCAAAAATTATGAAATCTAACAATTATTAATCCAGATATTAGTAGTATCAGTCCATTTAATGCAACCACGGTTGGGGCAACATTTTTCCAAATTTTAAAATTCAGGTATCAGGATAACGAAAGAATCATCAGTACGGGACCCAAAATACCTCCTATTTGAATTGAAATCTCGTTTATCACCTTACTGCCTTTTATTGAATTCCAGATACGAATTGCATGGAAACAATCATTAAGAACCGAAGTTAACCAACATAAGACCAATGAAGACAATTTCATAAATCTGTTTTAAAATCAATCCCCAGGAATCAGTTCCAAGGTCATGAGAATAGGCAAGTGATCTGATGCCATTGGTTCATCGATTACACGAACATCAATGACTTTCCACCGCTCTTTCGGTCGTACCAAAACGTAATCGATCTGTTTTCGGGGTGCATTGGACGGAACCGTTGGTAATTCTTCATCAAAATCCCCTTTTTGCCAGCCCTTGTGTTCAAGAACATTCAATACTTCGGATTCGGGGGTAGCATTCAGATCACCGGTCATAATGTACGCCTTATAACTATCTTTAGTTATAAAGGCAGCTTCTATTACTTCAACGGCTGCATTCCTTGCCATCTGGGAGCCAATGGTATTCAAATAATCAAAATGGGTGGTGATAAATCTAACCATGATCTTTTCACTTGATTTCTTGGACAGGTCTACGTTAATACACATCGCCTCATACCGACTGCTACTTGCACTCGGAATGGAAACATTGCCCACATAATCAAAAGGGTACTTGGATAATATACCATCACCATAGTGCAATTGGGAATCAGGTACGGGAATGTCCAACAAGCGGTACAGGTTGGGCATTTCCTTTTCGGTAGAAGCCCCGAAAACATTGTGCATATTGGTCAATTGGCCTAGGGCAGCCATCATGGTAGAGTCCTTGACTTCTTGAAGACCTACAATATCAGGATTTATGGTGTTTATAACACCGGCAATCCGCTTAAGGTCTTTTTTTCCGTCCATTCCTACACCGTAATGAATATTATAGCTCAATACTTTTATGGTCAATGGAGCTTCTTGGGCAAGAATCCCATCTGTTCGGCAAAGAAAAATTAGGAGAAGCGGGACTATTATTTTTTTAGCATTCATCTTATCTAAAAACATGGGAACCTTAAAGGTTACTTCTTTTTTCCAAATATAATTGATAAAGGTTTGCACACCTAAGCGAATCATTGTGCGCTATTTCTTTCTGTAACAATTTTATGGAACCGTTCTCTCTATACTGTTAAAATAGACTACTATGACTGGTGATTCACGCTTAAAGTTTATCCTAATCTATAGTATCTGCTGTTGTCTTGTCCATCCGAAACTCTATGCACAGTCGGAATCGCTTCAAAAAGAATTGATTTCCTTAAGCGATGAATATTTAAGGATAAATCCCGAAGCCAGTGGAGTAATAGCCTCGGTCAGTTATCCAAGCGCGGACGATTGGAAATACAGCACAGGAAGCGTCGGGAGAGATGAGGATACCGCGTTGTCCGGTAATGAACGATTCATCGCGGCAAGTATTACCAAAACATTTGTGGCCACCTGTATATTACAGCAAGAGGAAGAGGGACTCCTTTCCATCAATGATAAGGTTATCCAATACCTGGATGAATCCACCATTAAAAAACTGACCGAGTATAATGGAAAATCCTATGAGCAGGAATTGACCTTGGAACATCTTCTGCGTCATACGAGTGGTATTTTTGATTATCTCAATAAGGGCCAGGTACATTTAAATGGCTACAAAAACCAACCGGAACGCGAGTATACACTTCAAGAACGAATTGACTTTGCCTTGGAATTGGGCGCAGCAACCCATAAACCAGGAAAATATGGATATTCCAATACCAATTACATCCTTTTGGGAATAATTGCCGAAAAAGTGGATAACGCTACCATTGCCGATATTATTGACCGTAGAATTGTTGTCCCCCTAGGGTTAAAAAATACTTCCTTACGGCCTTCCGATGATGTTATTCCTCAAATGTTAAAGGGATACTATACGGATTGGGACCTTACCGGTTTTACCCTACATTTCAACAAATTGAATCCTGCTGGAGGCATCCTTACTAATGTAGACGACTTGAGTGTATTTGCACGGGCATTGTTTCAAGGAAAGTTGTTCGAGTCAAAAGTCACTTTGCAAAAAATGCTGGATTTCAAGAAAGGCTATGGTCTGGGGGTAATGCTCTTTGATACCTCGAAAAAAACGGGAAGGGTGATGGGCCATAGTGGTTTTGATCCAGGATATACCTGTTATTTGGCCTATCTAGAGGACTTGGATATCACCGTGGTAACCGTTATTAATCAATCGGAATTAGTAGTGAAAATGCCGGCCTTTTTAATCGTGAAAATAGTACATCAGCTTAAAACGGGTTTATAATCCTATCTTTTTGGCCTACTTCCTATTTTTTGATTACTTTGAATGCCATAGGGTTTAATAGGCTACAGGATGTTTCGATTTTTTTTAATTCTAATCATTACCTTCTTTTTTTCAGGATGCGTTGAAAATCCTCCTCCTAAAAAAGTTAGGCCCAATATACTTTTTATAGCCGTTGACGATTTGCGAACGGAACTGGGTGTATACAATTCCATTGCGAAGTCTCCTAACTTGGATTCTCTGGCCCGGACCGGATCTTATTTTACACGTCACTATGTTCAAGTACCCACCTGTGGAGCCTCCCGTCATGCCCTATTGACCGGAATGCGACCCTCAAAACCTATACACCTGTCCAATAAAGCCATAGAAAAAGAAATCTCCGGCAAACCGGAACAAGTCATTCCCGAGACCTTTATCCATAAATTTAAAAAGGAAGGCTACCACACTGTAGGCATAGGAAAAATAAGCCATTCCGCCGATGGGTTGGTATATGGATATGAAGAGCCCGTTTCAAACAAAAAGGAACTACCCCATAGTTGGAGTGAACTACTCTTTGACGCCGGACAATGGGAAACCGGATGGAACGCTTTTTTCGCCTACGCGGATGGGGAGAACCGGCAAAGCCTAAAAAAGCAGGTAAAACCCTATGAAAAAGGTAATGTGGGTGACGATGGCTATCCGGATGGGCTTACCACTAAGCTTGCTCTTGACAAGTTGCAAGAGCTAAAAAACAAGGAAGAGCCCTTTTTTATGGGCGTGGGTTACTTTAAACCGCACCTTCCTTTTAATGCCCCAAAAAAGTATTGGGATTTATATGATAGAAATCGTATTCCCCTCGCCCCCTATCCTAAAATTCCGGAAGACACCCATTTAAAAAGCCTTCATGAAAGCGGGGAATTCAATCAATATGCCTTGGGCGAGGAGAAAGCGGGCTTATCAAAAATAGTTTCAGATGCTTACGCAAAGAAACTAAGGCACGCGTATTTAGCTTCCATAAGTTATATAGATGCACAAATCGGGAAACTTTGGAAGGAACTCAAAGTTTTGGGACTGGACAAAAACACGATTATCGTTATTTGGGGCGACCATGGTTGGCATTTGGGAGACCAACGCGTATGGGGCAAACATACCCTTTTCGAAAATGCTTTGAAAAGCACTTTGATCATAAAATCGCCCTATCTTGAACATGAAAATAAAAAGGTGGACCATATTGTAGAAACCGTGGATATCTATCCAACACTTTTGGAGCTTTGCGACCTAAAAATCAATCACTCTGTTGACGGAGAGAGTTTTGCCCATACCATGGAATCTATTCAAAAGCAATCAAACGGAGTTGCCTATGGATATTTTAAAAACGGTATTACCCTACGAACGGATTCCTACAGGTTGACCCAATATTATCGGGAGGAAAAACCTACCGTAGAGCTTTATGATCACACCCGGGATGCGGAGGAGTCCAGAAATATCGCCAAGGATAATCCAGAAATTGTACAGGAGCTGATACCCATTTTAAAGCAGGGCAATACGGGATTATATGACTTTTGACTACAGAAAAAACGGGCTTCACAACATAGGATTAGCATAAGTAAAAACTTTTGTTACATTTGCCTGCGTAATACAAAATCTAGCGATGAACGTTCTTGGTATTGATATTGGCGGCTCCGGGATGAAAGGGGCTTTAATAGATTCTTTAACTGGAGAAATGCTATCGGAGCGCTTTAGGATTCCTACCCCCGAATCAAAAAAACCCAAGGATATGGCCAAGGTCTTCAAGGAAATCGTTGACCATTTTGAACATAAGGGCCCAATAGGATGTGGGTTTCCCACAGTTATTAAGCGTGGTATCTGTAAATCGCCGGGCAATCTTCATAAAAAATGGTTAGGGGTAAATGTAAAGGAACTTTTTAGCGATATTACGGGACTCCCGGTAACAGTCATCAATGATGCCGATGCCGCGGGTTACGCTACCATGAACTATGGTATCGGTAAGGGAAAGGGAGGCCTTGTCATTATGATTACCATTGGCACAGGATTAGGCAGTGGTGCCTTTTTGGATGGCGAGTTGATTCCTAATTTTGAACTTGGGCAGATTCCCTATAAAAAATATACAAAAATTGAAACTTGGGCAGCTGCTTCTGCCAAGGAACGCGAAGAGCTTAGTTATAAAAAGTGGGGCAAACGATTCAACGTGTTTTTGGAATTTGTGGAATTGCTAGTGTCCCCTGACCTGATTATTTTGGGAGGCGGTACTTCCAAGGATTTTAACGAATTCAAGGAATACATAAAAATCGATACTCCGGTAATCCCTGCGGAACTTCGCAATCACGCCGGCATTGTTGGGGCGGCCGCTGCGGCATTGCATCAGGCTCCAATAGATTAGGCCTTACATTTTATATAATTTTTGAGCATTAATCCTGATTTTTCCAGTATCAAAACTGTTCTGGATAGTATCGTTCATACCGAAAACACCCAACTATTATTGTTTATCCCAAAACTAAATTGCCTTATGCGAACGACTGGCTTCCTTGAGTTGTTCGTAGTTTTCTGAAATCTGCTTGTCGAACTTTTTAGGAGACTCAAAATTGAGTCGATTATCCTTAAGACGCTGTGATCCTCCAAAGATAAAATGTAGCTCTTTTTTCATCAATGCCTGTATAGATTTCTCGGCCACATACTCCGGGGAATCCATCTCCCGTCCTTCAAATTTTTGCATCATTTCCGTATCCGTGGCAGTGGGATATACACAGGTTACCGAAATATTAAAAGGCTGAAGTTCGCGCCGAAGCGAATCCGAAAATTGACGTATGCCTGCCTTGGTACTTCCATAAACCGTATAAAAGGGCATGCCCAAAAGCCCTAGTCCTGAAGAGACATTCAAGACTGCGGCTTGCCGAGAGGATTTTAGCAAGGGTAGACAATATTTGGTAAGGAACAGTATCGCCATAAAGTTTATAGCCACCTGGTCATAAATCTCTTCGTCCGGGATATCCTCCAACGCCCCGGCCGAAACGATTCCGGCATTATTGATCAGAACATCCAAGCGACCCCACCGGTCCTCAATTTTAGAGGACATTTCCCGAAGCACTCCTATATCCCCCACATTTCCATTGACCAATAGAAAATTTGCTTCCTCAAAGTCTTCGGAGAGCCGCTCTAAATTTTTTTTATCCCTGGCTATGACCGCAATGTCCTTAACGCCATTTTTTATAAGTTCCGCAATCATACATCTCCCGATACCGCGGGAACCGCCCGTAATCAGGACTTTTTTCCCTTTTAGTCTCATGTAAATCGATTTTCTTTGAATGAATTAGCTCCTTCAATTTATACAAATTACACGGCAATCGGTGCAAAAAGAACTCGGCTTATACAATTAATATCAAGGCGATAAATACAGGGCGCGGATTTTACAGATTTAGTAAAAGAGGCCTTCCCAAATAAAGAAAACCTCGAATTGGATTCGAGGTTTTTAAATAGGTATCAATCAATTTTATTACGCTTACGGTCCACCTCCTTCAGGAATATCTTACGAAGCCGAAGATGTTTTGGAGTAACCTCCACGTACTCGTCCTTTTGGATATATTCCAAAGCTTCCTCCAAAGAAAATTTTATGGCAGGAACAATTTTAGCTTTGTCATCGGCACCGGCAGAACGAACATTGGAAAGTTTTTTGGTCTTGGTTACATTAACCGTCATGTCATCGCCCCGAGAATTTTCTCCAATAACCTGTCCTTCATAAATATCCTCTCCCGGATCTATAAAGAACTTGCCGCGCTCTTGAAGCTTATCGATGGAATAAGGAATGGCCTTCCCATTCTCCATGGAGACCAATGACCCGTTCTGACGCTGCGGGATATCACCCTTCATGGGTTGGTATTCCAAAAAGCGGTGCGTCATTATGGCCTCCCCGGCAGTTGCCGTCAACAATTGGTTCCGCAAGCCAATAATTCCCCGGGACGGAATATTAAATTCACAGACCATCCGTTCACCCTTGGCTTCCATACTGGTCATCTCCCCTTTACGGATAGAAACCATTTCAACCGCCTTGCCCGAAACCTCTTCGGGCAAATCTATAGTCAATTGTTCTACAGGTTCGCACTTTGTACCGTCAATGGTCTTGATAATAACCTGTGGCTGACCAATCTGTAGTTCATATCCTTCCCTACGCATGGTTTCGATCAAAACGGAAAGATGGAGTACACCGCGTCCAAAGACCATAAACTTATCGGCACTGTCCGTCTCTTCGACCCTTAGGGCCAGATTCTTTTCCAGCTCCCGTTCCAGCCGTTCCTTAATATGTCTTGAGGTTACAAACTTACCATCCTGTCCAAAAAATGGACTATCATTAATGGTAAAGAGCATACTCATGGTAGGCTCATCTATGGCTATGGTCTTTAACCCCTCAGGGTTTTCGATATCGGCAATAGTATCCCCTATTTCAAACCCTTCCAAACCAACAATGGCACAGATATCACCGGTCGCTACTTCTTGTATCTTCTTTCGGCCCAAACCTTCAAAGGTGAAGAGTTCCTTTATTTTGGATTTCACAATGCTTCCATCCCTCTTGACCAATGAAATTTGTTGACCTTCCTTTAAACTTCCCCGTTGTAATCTTCCTATGGCAATCCTACCGGTAAAGGAAGAATAATCCAAGGAGGTAATCAGCATTTGGGTATTGCCCTCTTCCATCTCAAAACTGGGAATATGTTCAATGACCATGTCCAACAAGGGTTCTATGGAGTCCGTTTCCTTTCTCCAGTCATCACTCATCCAATTGTTCTTTGCCGATCCATAGACTACGGGAAAGTCCAATTGCCATTCCTCCGCGCCAAGTTCGAACATCAAATCGAATACTTTTTCATGTACCTCTTCCGGGGTACAATTCTCTTTGTCCACCTTATTGATGACCACACAGGGTTTAAGCCCCATATCTATAGCCTTCTGCAACACAAATCGGGTTTGTGGCATAGGCCCCTCAAAGGCATCGACCAGAAGAAGTACACCGTCCGCCATATTCAGAACACGCTCTACCTCCCCGCCAAAATCCGCGTGCCCAGGGGTATCTATGATATTTATTTTGGTATCCTTGTAGGTTACGGATACATTCTTGGAAACTATGGTAATGCCGCGCTCGCGTTCCAAATCGTTATTGTCCAAAATCAACTCGCCCGTATTTTCGTTCTCACGAAACAACTGGCAATGATGCATGATCTTATCGACCAAGGTAGTTTTACCGTGGTCTACGTGTGCAATGATGGCAATATTCTTTGTACTGGTCATACCCTGATTTTAAGCGTGCAAAGATACGTCTAATTTTCTCTTGTCAATAAGATCTCAGATTATTTTTATGTTGTTGATTTTTAGGAAGTTATTTTACTAGTCCAGGGGTAGGTTCTGATATAGTCAATTGCAATACGGACATGAGCCGGCAAAATCCTATTCAAATACCGGCTTTCTTGATTTCCGCTTGGTAGCCACCCATCCGAAGTTTACACTGAGGAGCGGACCATAGCCGGAAACCGCCCCATCACCTCGGTAATAGCCTGCACCAAGTTCTACATTAAAATTAAAACCCTTGGGATACGTTCTTTGAATACCATAGACTAAGCCATAGAATCCTAGATTAAAGTCGTCTGGGCCTTCAATATCCGTCGCCAATCGAAGTTGAGAAAAGAAAATGGCCTGGGCCGCCGCGATATAATTACCCGAATTTCCCGAAACATTTTTGTTGTTGTTGGCTCGTCTGCTCAAATTATGATAGTAACGGTATCTATTGTTCCATGCCAGTCCAAGGGCATACCCCTCTTGATAGGTAGCCAAACCCAAGCCTAGATTGGTAGACACGGTTTGGTTTCTAAAAATTCCGAGTTCATAGCTCAACCCGGGGGCAAAAAGATTAAATTTGAATTGATGCCGTTCTAGATGAACAAGATCAAAAACGGGGCCCTTTTCCATTACTTGCCCATAAAGTGATGGAACTGCAAAATATAGGACTAAACCGGCCGAATAAAGTATTTTCCCTAGCATACCCATGGTTTTAATAAGGATAAATCTAACAAGGAAACCCAGGGTAAACACTATATTTGAGGAAATTTTATGATATGGACCTTTCCGCTATTCCCCAAATAAAGCATACCAATTCCAACAACTTTTTTCTACTGTCAGGCCCTTGTGCCATTGAGGGTGAGGACATGGCCATGCGAATTGCGGAACACATTGTAAAACTCACGGACAAACTAAGTATTCCCTATGTATTTAAGGGAAGTTTTAAAAAGGCCAACCGAAGTCGGGTCGATTCTTTTACAGGAATTGGGGATGAAAAAGCTTTAAAGATATTACGAAAGGTATCCGAAACCTTTAATGTGCCCACGGTAACAGATATCCATGAGGTTTCAGATGCGGATAAGGCCGCCGAGTATGTTGATGTGCTTCAAATCCCCGCTTTTCTGGTACGACAAACGGATTTGGTGGTTGCCGCTGCAAAAACGGGAAAAACGGTAAACCTTAAAAAAGGGCAGTTCATGAGTCCTGAAAGCATGAAACATGCCGTGACCAAAGTAAAGGATTCCGGCAATTCGCAAGTTGTCATTACAGACCGTGGTACCATGTTCGGATATCAGGATATGGTGGTAGATTTTAGGGGAATCCCCACTATGAAGGAATTTGCACCTGTAGTTTTGGATGTGACCCATTCCCTACAACAGCCCAACCAGTCCTCTGGTGTTACTGGTGGTAGACCCGCCTTGATAGAAACTATGGCACGGGCAGGAATCGCGACCGGGGTGGACGGACTTTTTATGGAGACCCATTTTGATCCGGCCAATGCTAAAAGTGATGGGGCCAATATGCTCTCCTTGGATTGCCTGGAACAACTTTTGGTCAATCTTACCATACTTCGGGGAACTATAAACGAATTGCAATAATTTTCTACAAAGCCTGTTATTACCTACAACCCCCAAACCAATATCCAATCATGCAACCATTTCTCGCTCTTTCCACTCTTTTATTTTTTTGTATTCTTTCGACCTCGGCCCAAAATAAAACGACTTTTGGAAAGCTTACTACTGCCGAAAAAAGTATGTCCATTTATGAAAAAGACCCCTCGGCCCATGCCGTGGTACTTTACGAAAAGGGCAATAATTATTTTAAGGTTGTCAATCGCCACATACGCCTGATCAAGGAATATCATGTTAAAATCAAAATTTTAGATGAAAAAGGTTTTGATCAGGGAACCGTAGAAATTCCCCTATACCATAACAATGCATTGGCCGAAAAGGTTACCTTGTTAAAGGCGGTAACCCATAACGATAATACCCAATATAATGTTCTACCTTCCGAAATCTTTGAAAACGACCATTCCGAAAGATGGAGGGTAAAAACCTTTACTTTTCCAAAAATGCAAAAAGGAAGCATCCTTGAATATTCGTATACCATAACCACTCCATATGATTTTAATTTCAACGGATGGGACTTCCAAGGATCTATTCCAAAAATTTATAGTGAATTTAATGCCAAAATTCCTGGAAATTGGGTCTATAACCGCTCTTTGCGCGGCAGTTTGGAATTGGATGTGAACGATGCACACATTCAAAAAGGGTGTTTCACTATCGATGGATATCCAAAAGCTGCGGATTGCGAGGTATTAAAATATACAATGAAGGATATTCCAGCTTTTAAAGAGGATGGTGATTTTATGCTTTCCGCCGAGAATTACCGATCGCGGTTGGATTTTGAACTCTCACAATACAACAAACTTGATGGAACCACAAATAAGTATACTAAAAGTTGGAAGGATGTGGATAGGGAATTTAGGTCAGATAAAGATATTGGCAGACAGCTGGCCAAAAAAGGATTCTTCGAACGCCATGTACCGGAAAAACTACTCATCGAAGGCGATGAACTAACCAGGGCCAGGAATATTTTCGAGTTTGTCCAAGAGCATTTCACCTGGAACGAACAATACTCCTCTTATGGTAAAGCACGGGTAAAGGAAGCATTTGAGGCCCAAAAAGGAAATGCTTGGGAAATAAATATGTCGCTTATCAACTTATTGAATGCTGCTGATATTCCCACAAATTTAATGTTATTATCCACGAGAAGAAGAGGGCTGCCTACAAAAATGCATCCCGTAATGTCCAACTTCAACTACGTGGTGGGCAAAACTGAAATTGGCGGCAAAAGTTATCTATTGGATGCAACAGATAAATACATGCCCTTTGGCTTCCTCCCCTTTCGGGCATTAAATCACTACGGTAGGATAATGGATTTTAAAAACGATAGCTATTGGTATGATATTAAACCCCAAACCCGGAACCGATATCAGGTGAGGGCCCAAATAAAATTTGATCCGGATGAAAATAAGGCCTTGGGGGTATTCGATGCCGTAAGTATGGGATACAATGCAGTAGATATACACAAGACCTTAAGTGAGAAAAGTGAAGAGGAATACTTGGATTCCGTAGAGGAGGATATTCCTGGAAATTTTGCAATTACCTCATATGAATTGGTAAAACAACGAACCGACAAACAGATGGTTTCACAGCGGTTCAAGTTTGAAATAGAGGACGTACTCAATGGAGACATGGCCTATGTAAATCCTTTTTTTATCCGATTCTTTAACAAGAATCCTTTTCAATTGGAAGAACGCAACTATCCCATAGACTTCGGTTACCCCAGAAGTTACAGATACCAGATCATCCTAACGATTCCCGATGGGTATGTTATTCAAGAATTACCTGAAAATAAGTCAATTGCCTTAGGTGATACCCTAGCTACGCTCAAGTTTTACAGTACTGGAAATGCAAGCCAGATTTCATTTTCCTTTGAACTGGCATTGAACGGTTCCTATTTTACCGAAAAAGATTACAATGCTTTAAAGGCGTTGTTCGAGGAAGCCGTGGACCTACAAAAAAATTCCTTGGTAGTATTTAAGAAAAAAACCGCACAACCATAAAATTAGTATCTTGGGATTCCTAAAACGGCTCCCTTGAAATCCTTATCGCTTTTTTCTATTGTTCTAACCGCTATTTGTTGCATTTCCGGTGCTGAAAAGAATAAGTCATTGGTTCAGGACCAAAAAAAACCCAATATCATCTTGATTATGGCCGATGACTTGGGTTATGAAACGCTTGGGGTATATGGTGGTAGCAGTTATAATACTCCAAACCTGGATGAATTAGCCTATGAAGGAATGCGTTTTGACCACTGCTACTCCACCCCCCTGTGCACCCCTTCCCGAGTGCAGATCATGACCGGAAAATACAATTTTAGGAATTACATCAGTTTTGGGTTGCTAGATTCAAAAGAAAATACCTTTGGGCACTATATGCAGAAGGCCGGTTACAAAACCTTGATAACGGGAAAATGGCAGTTGTGGGGCAATACACGACAACAGGAATTGGCTGGTGGAAGAACAGGCACAACCCCTGAAAAAGCCGGATTTAATGACTATTGCCTCTGGCAAATAGATGAACGGGGATCACGCTACAAAAATCCACATTTGGCGAGCAAAAAAAACGGCACGCTTATGTATCCCGATGCTTACGGGCCAGATCTCTTTGTTGAATACATGGAGGGATTTATGGAAACCTATAGGGAGGATCCCATGTTCATTTATTACCCCATGGTATTGACTCATGATCCTTTTGTCCCTACTCCAAAGAATCCCGGTTTCAAAACTTTTGAAAATACCTCAAAAACAAATGACACCACCTATTTTGGGGAAATGGTAAGCTATATGGATCTTTTGGTGGGTAAAATTGTTAAGAAAACGGAAGACTTGGGCATACGCCAGAACACCCTCATCCTTTTTATTGGTGACAACGGAACGGATACCGATGTAACTTCGATTATTAACGGAACAGAATTAACAGGAGATAAAGGCAATACCACTAATGCAGGGACCCACGTTCCCTTGATCGCCAATTGGAAGGGAAAAATAAAACCAGGCAGTGTCAATGAAAATCTTATAGATTTTACTGATTTTTTACCAACCCTTTTGGAAGTGGCAACGGGAAAACTGCCCGATAGCATCCAAACGGATGGCCTTAGTTTCCATCCCCAGTTATTGGGCAAGGAAACAAAGGTCAGGGATTGGATTTTTTGTGATTATGACCCAAATTGGGGGAAGTTCCAAGCCCGAAGATATGTACAGGACAGAAAATGGAAGTTGTATGAAAACGGGGAGTTTTACAATCTTGAAGATGACCCCTTTGAGAACAATCCCTTGGATATTACCAACCAGTCCAGTGAGGTAACTTCGCTTATACAACGGTTCAAAAAAGTACTGGAAACCTATAAAACCAAAAAACCATGAAAAAAATTACGATCACGTTCACCATTTTGGGCCTTCTTTGTCTGCTTTCATGTAAAGAAAGTGGTAATAAGAAAATAGCCAAACCCTCTAAAAAGCCCAACATTGTATTCATCATGTCGGACGACCATGCCTATCAGGCGATCAGTGCCTATGACGATAGGCTGATACAAACCCCAAATATCGATCGTATTGCCGAAGAGGGAATGCTGTTTACCAATGCCAGCGTCACCAACTCCATTTGTGCACCTTCCCGGGCGGTAATCCTAACGGGAAAACATAGCCATCTCAACGGGAAAATCGATAACCGTATGCCTTTTGATACTACCAACGTAACCTTCCCACAGCTCCTTCAAAAATCGGGGTACCAGACCGCGATGTTCGGGAAATTGCATTTTGGCAACAATCCCAAGGGATTTGACGAGTTCAAGATATTGCCCGGTCAGGGCGACTACTATAACCCCAAGTTTATTACCTCAACAGGGGATACTACCATAACCGGATATGTAACGGATATCATCACAGACCTTACGCTGGATTGGATGCAAAAGCGCAGGGATACGGCCCAACCTTTTTTGCTGATGTATCTACATAAGGCGCCCCATAGAACCTGGCTCCCAGCCCAAAGGCATTATACCGAATTTACCAAAAAAAGTTTCCCCTTGCCGGAAACACTTTTTGATACCTATGAAACGAGGGGTACAGCCGCAAAAACCGCGGAGATGGGAATTTTAAAGGAAATGCAATTGCGCTATGACAATAAGCTCACCCAGGCCGTAACCGATGCGCTGAAGGTAGAGGACAAATACAAATGGTCCCCTTTGGATCGGATGACCCCGGAACAAAGAACGGCATGGGACGCTACCTATGGCCCAATAAGTGAACAGTTCAAAAAGGACTATCCCAACATGAACGATTCCACCCTCACCGTTTGGAAATACCAACGGTATATGCAGGATTATCTGGCTACCATTGCGGCGGTGGATGAAAATGTAGGGCGACTTTTGGATTATATGGACGAGACCGGGCTCGACGAGAATACGTTGGTGGTCTACACTTCCGACCAAGGGTTTTATTTAGGTGAGCATGGCTGGTTCGATAAACGCTTTATGTACAACGAATCCTTCAAGACTCCTTTATTGATCAAATGGCCGAACGTAATCACACCGGGCACCACCACTACCGAAATGGTGCAGAACCTGGATTTTGCACAGACCTTTTTGGAAATTGCCGGCGTTACTCCAACGGATGATATGCAGGGCGAAAGTTTGGTACCCCTATTAAAAGGGGAAAAGGAAAAATGGGATAGGGATGCTGTATACTACCACTATTATGAATATCCCGCGGTACATGCCGTAAAACGTCATTATGGAATCGCTACCGAGGACTATAAACTGATGCATTTCTATTACAATGTGGACGAATGGGAGCTTTACGATCGCAAAAACGACCCACAAGAGGTCAAAAACGTGTATGACGATCCAAATTATGCAACGGTTGTGACAGAGTTGAAGGAGAAACTAAAAGGACTACGTGCAAAATATAAGGACTCTGATGACTTGAGCAATCAATACATTCAGATCTATAAAGATAATGGATGGATTGAGTAGTCAAATTCCAATACCAAAATTCCAAAGCTCAACCATGTCATGCTGAGCGCAGTCGAAGCACCAAAAAACTATTTCCAGAACCTTTTATCTCGTACCTGATAGGCATCCTGAAGCACTTCCGTTAAAATAGTGTCATCGATTTCCTCTAGCGACCGGTAGCGTAGGGAGCGCATTACTTTCCGCCCGGCGGTGGTCATATGCTCCAAATGAATTGTTAGGTGGGCCGCATTCCAAAAACCGACATCTATATAATCCTTGGTATGGTTCAAATAGCAAAAAGGTCTCCCCTCAATATAGTAGAAGGGAATGCGATATTTGAATTTAAGGTCTATTCCGGGTACCGTATGCTCAATAACCGATTGTAGATGCAACAATATACTACGATATGGTTCGGGCTGATTGAGAATGTAGTTTTCTGCAGGGTTCATGGCGAATCCAAATTTACTATTTCTTCTTCAAAAGACTTGGTTTAAGTACTTGGATTCTTTGGAATCCCTTACTTTTGAAAAAACCGACCCAAGATGAAAAAAATAACCGTCTTCCTTTTTACCCTTTGTGGTTTGGCCTTGATCAATGCCCAAACACACACCCACATCAGCGCCCAACCGCTAAGCTACCCTAATATAGAGGGTTATGTTACCCTAAAGGCAGATTTACATCAGCACACCGTCTTCTCCGACGGTAATGTTTGGCCTACCATCCGGGTTTTAGAGGCTTTACGCGAAAATCTTGATCTGATATCACTAACGGAACATTTGGAATACCAACCCCACTCCGCGGATATTCCCCATCCAGACCGGAATCGTTCGTACGAATTGATAAAGGCCATGGAGGAAGCACAGGAACATGGGCTGCTCATTGCGCATGGTTCCGAGATAACACGATCTGAACCCGTGGGCCATAGCAATGCCATTTTTATTACAGATGCCAACCAACTCATACAGGATAAACCAGCGGATGCTTTTGCACAGGCAAAAAAACAGAATGCCTTTACTTTTTGGAACCATCCCGCATGGCATGCCCAAAGTCCACAGGGTATCCCTATCCTAAGCGATTTCCAAAAGGAACGGATCAAGAAAGGGGAACTCCATGGCATTGAGGTCATCAATTCCGTGGATTATGCACAGGAAGCCTTGGCTTTGGCCCTGGAGCACAATCTCACCGTTATGGGTACCAGCGACATCCATGGGTTAATCGATTGGGATTATACCGAAAAAGGGAACCACCGCCCTATAACCCTAATCTTTGCCAAAGAAAAAAGTCTGTCAAGTGCAAAAGAAGCTTTGTTTGCCGGTAGGACCGTAGCCGTTTATAACGATTTATTGGTGGGACGGGAAACCTATCTAAAACCCCTATTGGAAGCCAGTATCGAGGTGACCAAAGCAGCCTACATGCCCGATACACAAGTTCTGGAAATAGAGCTTCAGAACAATTCCAGTAGCGACCTGATTTTCGAAAACCAAATGGAATATACCTTTTACGATAGCTCTCCGGTATTTGAAATTGCGGCGGGTACTACGAAAAAGTTGTTGGTCAAAACTTTGGAAATAAAGGATAAACTCAATCTAAAATTAAAGGCGTTGGGTTGCTTTACCGCCCCTAAGGCACAGCCTGTCCTGGAATGGGAAGTTAAGGTGGAGTAAGGGTTGTTGACAGTTGGTAGTTGGCAGTTGACAGCGGTCGTAGCAGGTAAACAAAAAATGGCGGAAAGTAAACGTTAAGTAATAATTGGTATTGTACTTGCAGATACTTTTGACAAACAACCGACAACTAACAACTGTCAACCACAAACCACTTACTCCTTCCCGTCCACATAGTCCCGTAGATAGGCGTATCGTTCCGTAAGCTTACCGTTTTGGGTCATCCTTGCGCGTTGCAGTACACCATCCGCATCGCCATTAAAAAAAGCCGGGATTACCTCCTCTACAAAGGCATCACCAAAGCCGTTACTGGCGTCCCTGGGCAGTTCCGCCGGTAGGTTGTCCACGGCCATGACGGCAATGCTACCGGGGTCGGTGTACTCGGTTTCGGATTCGGATTCGGGGTCATACCCATAGATGGGGTCCGCTATGGTAGAGGCCCGTAAGGTAGTCGCTACCGGTCCATCGATATCGCAACTGATATCCCCTACCACCTTGATCTTGAAATCGGGATGTTTTACATCTTCCCGGGTATAAAGATAGGGGGCACCATCCCCATAAAAATGGCCCGCAATATATAAGTCGGTCACTTTGGCGAACCGCATAAATGTAGATTCATACGCCTCCGGATTTTGGAAAAAGTCCTGTTCACCCAGATGCCTTCCATCCTTCCTTTGGTTATAGTCCAGCACATCGATCTGGCAATAGACGGCCTCATCAAAGTCCTGATTCAGGTATTCCGTTACGCTTACCTGCCGCAACTGCATCCCGTCCAACATTTCCTTGGCTCCGTTCCCTACCCTACCCTTTCCGGTCAGTAGGATTTTAATGTTCGGCAAGGTCATTTTTCTGAGCTCGGCTATCAAGGCCTGTTGGTCCACCAAGGTTTCGGCCTTCGGCAATCGGTGCGTACCGGATTTAAGCCCATAGGCCCTAAGCCCATTGTAAGCCCCTACAATGCCCGCATAGCGGCCAAAAGCCACCAATCGCGTTCCCTTGGAATTGGTAATGACCTCATGATCATACAGTTCAATATTCTTTTCCAGAATAGCTTGCAATAATTCCCTATTGTAGGGTTGTTTTTTGATGGTATGGGAAAAGAAGAAGTATTTTTTATTTGGAATGAGGGCACCGATGGGCACTTCCTTAACACCCAGCAATACATCACACTCCTCCATTTCAGGAGAAACTTCAATGCCGGCCTCTTGGTACTCTCCATCCGTAAAAACACGGATGGGCGAAGGTTCTACAATAAGTTGCGCATGAGCATGGGCGGATAGGACTTTTTGGCAGGCCTTTGGAGGCAATACCACGCGCCGATCGGGAGGGTTTTTCCGCTCTCTAATGATTCCAAACTTGAGGTTCACTTTGGTACAAATTTTGTCCTAAAATACACGGAATAATATCGATAGCAAAGTTTTTAGTAGCTTTGCTGCCCTGCCCGCCGAAATGAAAATGAAGGCGGGCCACGTTAGGCTCGCCCGTACTGAGTTGTACGTTCGGGCGGGGATAGAGTCAAGTACCCCGCCTGACGGCAGGCAGGCGTGTACCCGTGATGGCCCGACCTGTCCTAGGGCAGGGAACGCCGATTAAATATTTGTTCTTTGAAAAAACAATGAAGAGAATAGGCCCTTCGACTATGCCGTCCCTATCGGCAGACAGACTCAGGGCATAATTCGTTAACGGTAAGCAAAGCTTACCTAACTCATTATGGGGCCGACCGGTTTTGACAGCGAGACCAATGGCGATGTAAGCATGCCGAGCGCTGGGATATAGCTCGTAAATCTCATATTTCACATTTTTAAATGGCGAATCTAATTACGCTCTTGCCGCTTAATCTGAATTATAGTAGGATTTAGCCTCGTCTCCGCTAGGCGGAGAAGCGAGATGTCCCTGAATAGCCCTTGTTGATGGCGATTCGTTCCGGGGCACCATAAAAGTCAACATAAGGAGGGTGTAGCTTCGGCACCGTCTCTAAAATCTAAAGAAGCTAAGTGTACATTGGGCGGTTTCTGGTCAGGTGTACATCGAAAACTAATCAGATCCTAAGCATGTAGAAAGCATGGTTATTGCTTGTTTGGACGAGGGTTCGACTCCCTCCGGCTCCACTAAAATGGCACCATTTCACACCATTAAACCTGTAAATTACTGATTTACAGGTTTTTTATTTTATTTATATTCAAATGATATCATTTAAAATCATATCAAATTAACACAAATAGGTGCCCTATTTTTAAATTTACAATTTGCTCACCTATTTTTATGTAATCTACTCATTATTATCTAATTACAAATGTAGTTTATTTTATTTTTTGTACATTTATTTGAACAAAAAATTGGTAATCGGTGCCTTCTACCTTTGCAATATTATTCTACATTAAAGAATATCGCCTTGATAAACATGGCAAAGCTGCTATATATGCCAGAATAACAGTAAATGGGAAGCGAAGTGAGATAAGCCTTAACCGTAAAATCTTACCCTCTAAATGGAAGTTTAAAGGCGATAAATTAAAAGGCTGGAGTGCGGAAATTCAAGAATTGAATCGGCTAATGCATACGGTACGGCATCGGATAAAAGTTATACAGGAAAAGTTTATTGCCGCTGATGAGCCCTATACTTCCATAGACATTAAGAATGCGTATCTACACAAAGACAAGAAATTCAAAATGCTGCTTGAGCTCTTTGAAGAACATAATCAGCAAATGGAAAAATTGATAGATGTAGAATTCGCCTTAGGTACTTATAAAAGATACCAGACAACCAAAAATCATTTGTCGGAATATGTAAAAGCCGAGTATCTAAAGGAAGATGTACCGGTCAGAAATGTTGATTTAAAGTTCATTAAAGGCTTTGAATACTTTTTGAAGGCAACCAAGAACTGCAATCACAACTCAGCACTGAAATACGTAAACAACTTTAAAAAAATCATCCGGATGGCCGTTGCCCATGATTGGATATCCAAAGATCCCTTTTACAATTATAAGGTGCAATTTAAAACCGTAGAAAGGGAGTTTTTGAACAAAGAGGAACTACAAAGCTTAATTGATAAGGAAATCAAGGGTGAACGCCTGGGTATTGTAAGGGATATGTTCGTATTCTGTTGTTTTACAGGTTTAGCTTACGTAGATGTACAGAATCTATCACCGAACGACATTTACGAAAACAAGGAAGGTAGCCTTTTTATTAAGTCCAAGCGTTCCAAAACGGATACTGGTTTTACGATTCCATTGTTACCAGAGGCCGTGAGCATAATTGAGAAATACCAAGTCCATCCAAAAGTGGTTAATACTAATCGTATCATACCAGTACTTAGCAACCAAAAGTCCAACGCTTACCTTAAGGAAATTGCGGATCGGTGCGATATCAAGAAAAATCTCACTACGCATTTGGCCAGGCATACTTTTGCCACAACGGTTACCCTGACTAACGGAGTCCCTATCGAGACGGTAGGGAAAATGTTGGGTCATAAAAATTTGCGAACCACACAGCATTACGCCAAGATTATTGATAAGAAAGTGATGGAGGATATGGACATCTTAAAAAAGAAATTAAAGATTATCTCCTAAAACAGCAGATATCCCTTAGCACAATCATTTTCCTAGCCTTTTCCTTTTCTTTTGATCAGACAACTCTTGTTGTATCAAGCCAACATCTGTTTTTTTATCAATCTTAAGTCGTTGTTTTTGAATTGCCGAACTTAACATCTTCTCCAATTCTCTATCCTCGTTGGTTTTAAAAACCAAGTATTCATTTAATTTCAACAGCACAGCAAAGCGCAAAACGGGAATTGTTATTAAGTCGGCAGCCTCTTTTATAAATTCCTGATTTGCTTTTAGATTCAGGTCAACTAGCATGAAAAGTAGAACGAATAGCTCAAACTGATTATCCCTACCTCCGTTGTTTTTCTTTAGAAAGGAAATTCTGTCTTGAATAACTCCTTCCAAATTTTTATGAATTATATGATTTGAAGCATTGGATTGAACAAGAAAAGGAATCATTTTTTGAGCCAAATCATATAAAAGTTCAATTTCATCTTCCGTTTCTACCTTGGTTTGGAAATCAATGGCCTTTGTAGTATCAATTATTCTCAAACCCCATTGACAAACTGTTTTTATATAATAATTAAAAACATCCTTTACTTTTTTCTCAGAATTTATTTCATCCACATTTCTAAAGACCCTTCCTAGAATAAACAAAGCATTATCCAAAACACTAACATCCTCTTGATTCAATTCAATCGCCTGTTTTTGCTTTACTCCTTCGATAATTTGGGTATCAATATCCAGTTCATTGGCCAATTCATCCAGTTCGTCAAGCTCTTCAAAGGTCAGTGATCTTGTCTTACGAGAAAGCTCCAACATCTTTCTTTCGTAATTAGGAAGTATACTTGCTCTATCCTTAAGGGATTTATCCAACGACATTCCATCAAATTCACTGTTCAGTGATTGGAATATTTTCTCGGATTTTTCAACAATAGAATCGAGAAAAACTTCATCATCCCTTGATAAACCAGCGTAAATTTCAAACTCATTTTTAAACGTTATATACAATTCGTCGTTTTCTAATACATGCTTTTTAAAATTAGAATCGACCTTCATGTGATATCCTAGGAAATACTCAAAAACCCCGTTGAGCCTGAAACTGTAGTTATCATCATCTACTTTTTTAAATATTCCTCTCTCTTTTAGATAACTCCAAACATCCATAGCACTAACCTTTTTGTTTCTTGGATTTTGGAGTAAATACTCCCCAATGAAATTAAGAATTTCAAGCTCTGGGGCACTGTAAGTACTTTTATGATGATTTACCAATAAATGATATGCCAAATGACTTAGTAATTTCAGATATTTATCATAATCAAAGCTCGCATTAGATTTTATTAAGTTTTCCCTTTCGAGCAATGATTCAATATAAAGATTCACCAATCCAACATTGTTTTGGATACTTTTTTCACCACTCTTTTTGAACACCCAGATAAAAAGTGAAACGGTCCAAAAGTTGAATGGTATAGAAAGTTGTTTAAAAATTGAGCTTATTTTTGTAACCACTTCCTCAGTTTTATGAGTGTCTAATGGTGTCCATTTCTTGGTTAAGGCCCGAACTTGCTTCTTTCTTAAACTCTCAAATTTTAATGGAATAAATCTTTTGTCATCAAGTCCAGGAGATTTTATTAGAAATTCAGTTCCTTTTGCACTTGTTCCTACAATCTTGCATGAAGGATAATTCTCAATTAAGTACTTTACCGAATCAGCATGATTCTTATCTGAAAGATCAAAATTATCCAGTAATAAGAATAAATTTTTGCTTTCCAGCAATTCTCTAGCAGTATTAGTATTTAAATCATAGTATCTTCTAAACTTTTTCTCAAAAGCATCTTTAGACAATATTGATTGTGTAACTCTAAAATCAACAAGGAAAGGAATTGATTGCAAGTACTCATAATTTTGGAGTAATTCTATTTGGATTTTTTTTAAAAGCGAGGTTTTCCCACATTTATCATCTCCGAAAATCAAATAACTTCTATCATCTTTGGTTAATTCGTCTAAGCTGATTGCACTTACTTCAGTCCTATTTTGTCCGAAATTGTGCTTTTTTAGTACGGGCGAAACAAAAATATCCGTAAACTCCTTATTTTCCTCTCCAAATGATACAAACAAATCCTTGGCATGTTCCTTTTCTCTTATCAAAACTTTTCGGAATGTTCTTCTAAGGGAATTTTGTTTTTTTGTTATTTCATCTTCCGGAATCTCGTACCACACCTCATCAGGACGTTTATAAAAAAAGCTATTTCTCTCGTCATATAAAAATGTGTCAACTTTAAACCTGGATTCGTCAAAATCAAAATTTATCAAAGAAAACCCTATTTCTCCCCCTTGATGACTTTTTAATGAAGCGGGAGAAATTATTTTTATTAAACCCGTTTTTGGTGTGAAATCCAAGGACGTAATTGACTTATGAATGTGACCAAATAAGGTAATGTCAAATTTGTTGTGTACAATATCTTCTAAAACATATTGATTTGATGACTTCAAAAAATTTAAAGGGTGGTGATGAATAAGAATTTTTTTGTCAACTCCTTCTATCTTACTTAAAGCTTCATAAATAAACTTGGTAGGAAATAAAAGTTGATTTTCATCCTCTCCAGTGGACCTCCATGAAGAATTAATAGTTACAATACCCAAATTAAATTTTCCCGATACTCTTCTATGAACAGTATACATTTCATTAAACACGTCATCTTTTGGAAAATCAAGATTTGAAACAAAATCAAAATAGTTTTTTGACATTTCTAGAGTATCGGTAAAATCCTTATTTCCAAAATCTGAAAAGCTATTTAAATCTTCTTCACCTTTAATTTCTTCATCAAGATATTTTATAAACGGTTTTCTAATCTTAGACCGATCAACATCATGATTCCCCTGACAAAAGAATACTTTTGAAGCGTTCATATTCTTTAATTCAAGAACAGGGGCAATCAATGATTCGTATGCTTCCTGAAACCATGTTGATTCTGCTCCGTTAAAAACCAAATCTCCAGAAAATACGACGAAATCAAAATCTAAATCTTTAATGGTTTTCAATACTGATTCCACCAAGTCCTTTTGTTTCTGAATTGATTTAGGACCAGATTTGGTAAAATGGTAATCGGTTAAATGTAAAATTTGCATTCGGTTAAATATATGTAGAATGAAAAACGAAGAAAATAAACGGCGTAATCTACCAGAAATTTAGTAAGAAAAGTTCTATTATCGTTCTTTTGATTCGGAATATTCTTAACACCTCAATTGAACTATCAGCTTTTATTGTCCCAAGTCTTACCATAACTAACCTGCGCCGGATCCTGTTTCGATTTTATAGCGTTCTGGTAGATAAGCGTCAGCCCGCCAAAGGCGGGTAAATAAAATTGAAATAGGGCGCACTTCGTATGTCTCAATTAAATTTACGAAACAACTTCATCTTTCGCCGTACTCTTTAAACAGCACCAAATGACATCAAATTAAATTTGCGAAAAATAGTTGCCCAAACATCAACAGATCGAAGCAAATAATATTTTTTTGTATCAAAATTTTTCAATGTTTATAGGGGTTTCCAAGGTTTTTGGCGCAAAAATAATTTTAGGCCATTTTGGATTAAAATCCAATACTTTGATTGTCAGACATTTACAAAATCAGATTTTTCCGTTGCAACTATTTTACAATAAACTTTTTCAATGTTTATAGGCCTTACAAGCTGTTTTTCAATAAACTTGTAACGACATCAAATTATTCAAAAAATACAAATAACTGATAATCAACCGAATAATGTACGTAACATCGCTTTAGCGTGTTACCCTCTTGCTGTACATTTTTCACTCGCAAAAGCTCGCTTAAAAATGTAAACACGATGTGCTTTCTGTACCTATTAAATCCCAATAAAAAATAACAGATTTTATGTATCCTAAAAATTCACAGCGAAAGAGGTTATAATACATATAGAGTGAATCCATTTGATATGAATTAACATCAAAATGGCTAATTAGCGGTCTTTTATGTTCAGCAATAGGACTTAACCCAATTTCAAAGAAACTTGGGTTGTGTCCGGATAGAAAGAATCAATGCACTCCATCCAAGTGAAATGAGGTATGGTGTGTATTGGTTTGTGGGTATTTTCAAAAATTATTGTAGATTCGCATATCGCGATTCGCGAATTGCAAATCAATCTTATGAAAAAACATAATGGTATGCGACCACATGATGTGGTCATTCTACTTAAGATTATAGCCAAGGGTGATAAACCATGGTTCAACAAGGACTTGGCCAATGAATTATACATAAGTCAAAGTGAGGTCAGCGAATCCTTAAACCGAAGCAAAATAGCAGGCCTTGTTTCGGGAGACAAAAAGCAAGTTTTTAAAGCGGCCCTCCTTGATTTTTTGAAATATGGACTTCGCTACGTATATCCTGAACAGCCTTCTTCTTCTGTCAGAGGGGTGCTGACTTCCCACAGTGCTCCCCCACTCAATGAAGTCATTCAAAGTGAACAAGACTATGTTTGGCCCTATGCCCTAGGTTCAAATCGTGGATTTGCCATTGAGCCCTTACACCGCAATGTTCCCAAAGCCTGTTTAGAAGATGCTAAACTTCATGAATTATTAGCACTCGCTGATGCCCTGCGCGTAGGAAGAGCCAGAGAAAGAAATATCGCTGTCAAAGAGTTGGAAAAGCGTTTTTCTATTTCCCTGTCATAAGTAAGTCAATCTAAAAATATTTAATATACCCATAAAGGTATAAATAAAGAATTAGGTACTTTTTTATACCCTAAAAGGTATAAATTCAAATTTTTTGTCTATTTTACACCTGAAAAGGTATAATTAAAATAATTTAGTCTATATTATACCCTAAAAGGTATAGCAATGGAAACATGGAACAGGCATAATCCTATTGCTCAATTTACTCGGCAAAGAAGAAAAGAGCTTAACCTTACCCAAGTTGAACTTTCAGATACTACTGGAGTTGGACTTCGGTTTGTCCGTGAACTGGAACAAGGAAAACCCAATTTGATGACCGACAAAGTCAATCAAGTACTGCTATTCTTTGGGCATGAGTTAACACCAACACCAATAAGTGATGAGACAAGGAGAGATTTGGGTACATAAAGACTTAGCGGGCATATTGGTCGAGGACGAGGAAGGCTATCATTTTAGCTACTCACCAGCGTATTTGGAAAAGGAAAATGCAATTCCCGTTTCCCTAACATTGCCTTTGCAAGAGAGAGAATTTCATTCAGATTTCCTGTTTTCATTTTTTGATGGATTGGTTCCAGAGGGATGGTTATTGGACATTGCCCACAAGAATTGGAAACTAAATCCGCGTGACCGTATAGGGCTTTTATTGGCCACCTGTAAAGATTGTATCGGCAACATAAGCGTATTGGAAAAATGAGTAACTGCCTAGCCTGCCAAAAACCACTTTCTCCCGAAGATGAATTATATCATCCTGATTGCCTAAAAGCGTTTTGGCAAGAGGATGAACCGGTATTTCAATTGGATTATGAATTATCCCAAATTGAAGATCTGGCTAAAGAAAATGTAGCCCAACGAGTCATAGTAACTGGGGTACAACCAAAACTCTCTTTGGGGTTTACCAAAGAAAATAATCCCAGGTTGACCATAGTTGGTGCATTAAATGGCAGGTATATTTTAAAGCCTCCCCATTCAGAATATCCACAAATGCCAGAAATAGAAGCATTGTCAATGTTAATGGCAAAAGCATGTGGAATTGACACAGTTCCTTTTTTGTTAATTCAACTAAAGGATGGTCATCTGGCCTATTTGACACGAAGAATAGACAGAAATGCTAAAGGAGATAAATTTGCCATGGAAGATGCATGTCAATTTACCGGACGTTTGACAGAACATAAATACCGTGGTTCCTATGAGCAAATTGCAAAAGGCATAATAGCCTTCTCGAAGAATCCGTTATTTGATGTAGTTCGCTTCTATGAACGGGTTATCATATCCTTTTTGATGGGTAACAACGATATGCATCTAAAAAACTTCTCCCTAATTTCATATGACGGAAAATCATATTCACTTGCTCCGGCTTACGATATGATTGCTGCTCAACTACTTTTACCTGACGACCCCGAGGAATTGGCACTTACCCTGAACGGTAAAAAAAGAAAACTGACCAAAACCGACTTTGACACCGCTATGGAAAAAGTCCGGATACCAAAAAAGGCCATCGAAAACTTATGGGCAAGAATTGTGGATGGTGCAAAAAAGTGGCCTGATCTTATTGATACTAGTTTTTTGGACGATAATCAAAAAAGTCTATTTAGGAGTTTAATCGGTGAAAGAATGAACTTTTTAATCACTAATATGACCAAAGAAAAATCATAGCATACGTATGACCAGGCCACAAACCATTCAATTTTTTCTATCAGACGGTTCGCCAAGAAGCATAAAAATCGCCGAAATTACCAATCTCGTTTTTAAAGCTGTTCTCGTACCAAGGAACAAATTAGAATATATAGCTACCCGTGATGAATTGAAAAATGTGGGCCTTTATTTTCTTTTTGAGTAATCCAATGAGAAAGCCAAACCCTTTGTATACATTGGTGAAGCGGAAGACTGCTTGGAGCGTATTAAACAACATAACAAATCCAAAGATTTTTGAAATTATGCCATAGCCATGGTTTCAAAAATAAATGCATTCACCAAGTCACATGCCAAGTATCTGGGACATGTCGCATTCAAAAAGGTCAAAGAAATAGATCGCTTTGAAACGGAAAATAGTACAACCCCCATAAAATCCTATATTACCACACCAGTAGGGGGATTCGAGACCGGATTTGTTATGATGAGTGAGGGACTTAGTGGTACTAAAGAATAGGAGAGATGTACCGCCTCTACTACCTAAATTATATATTATTGAAAATCAATAGTATATTTTTGTTTTTGGAAGAAGGTGACAAAATTGGTGACAAAGCTTATCGTTCATAAATATTACTAAAATCCAATCGTAATAACACTTATCTAACTTGTTGATAAAGGTATTTGTTAGTAAGTCACTAAGGAAAGTAGCGATTAATTGGGTAATTTTGAAAAAGAAGGGGTCGGGCTTTGGACACCCGACCAAAGGATCAAAGGCCAAACAATTGAGAGTTTGGACCTCTCAAACCGGAGCGTTAAGCTTTTGAAACTCGACTCCTTCATAATATTCTCCTGTAAAAATAAGCTAACAATCTCTGGTTTAAGCGTTTTTGACTATCGAGGTTTTAACAATTATTAAACAATTGTACAGTTGATAACTTACAATATTGTGTTGAAATCTAAAAAGTTTCAATAGATTGGTATTACTAGAAAGGAAATTGTAACCAATAAATTAGGAGAAAACAAAGTTATTGGTAATTCTTGCCGTAAATGTCTTTTTCTTGTCAATCTCAATTTAGGACTTTTTCAATTCCCAACCCTTCCTCGATTCATTATCTTTATGTTTAGCCCAGACGGATAACGATAGCACAAAAAGATACAGTCAAGATTTGCTTCTAGGTAAAAAGTCTTGCCAGCAGGTTTTTGATTACCGTAGCCCATCCTTTCAAGATTGGAATAGTACTCATATAGCCCGATTTCGAGAATTAGTTTTCTAATACTCTTACATTCATGGAATACATATACATATTTGGCCATATTCCAAATTTATGGAAATATCCCAATAAAAACCTTACTTTTGGCAAATGAAAACCTCATTCAATCAATGGGTTTTCTTCAATTTATCTTAAAAGATTATTTTTTCTATGTACAACCCTTTGAATTAGTGCAAATTGTCTTAATTTTCTTTAATTATCACATAACCAAACTTAATTATTAGTATGACAATTGAAGAAATTATTAATAAACTTCCTAGAGTAAGGGAAAATCGTAAATATTGGTTGGTAAGGGCTGATGGTGGGAAATATTATGATTCTTTTCTTAGAGGAGATTTCATCGCTATCGGATATAATAGAATTTCTCTAAAGGATATAGAAAAAGGAAAAACTAAAGATGAAACAGGGGTACAAATCTTAAAGGAAAAAATTAAGCAGGTTTACGACGAAGTCGAAAAGAGACCTGGTCATACTGCCAAACAGCTTTTGAAATTCACCTATGAGATCAAAAAAAACGATATAGTTCTTATTCCGAGTGAAAACTCTGAGGAAATAGCGTTTGTGGAAGTAAAGCAGACTCCAGTTTTTACTGATTTAAATGACAAGTACGATTGTCCATATATCAAACGAAAAAAAATAAGCTATTTAAAAACAGTTCCGAGAGATGTTTTAGATCCGAATTTATATAAGCTAATGTTTTCCCATCATACAATAACAAGTGCCGAGGACTACAGCAGCCATATTGATAAGATAGTAAATACATTTTTTATCAAAGCGGATGAAGCCCATATAGTACTTAAGGTTGAAGCTACGGAGGATGTTAAAGCCAGAAGTGTGTTTGAGGTAGGGAGTTTAACACTGGACCTTTTTGATGAATTCTGCAAAGAAGAGGGCCTGGACTATAACTCAGATGAATTCGAAGTTAAACTTGCTATTCAGTCTCCGGGTTTTATAGAATTAGCTGGTTACGCTGTAGGAGGAATCTTAATAATTGGTATTATTTTTGTAGCATTAGCGGGTGGTGGATTTGAATTGAAGATTAGGGATGATTTAACCCTAAACATGAAAACTGATGGAATTATTGAGAAGATAAGGTCCTTCCTAAGGACAAATAGTAAAATTCAGACCAAGAAAAAACTGTTGGAGAAACATTCCAAATCTTTAAAAATTAAGGATCCGCAAGAATTGATAGATGTTTTAAAAGAAATTGACAAAGATTGATGAATAGAATACTTAACATAATATCTTTAACTGCCAGTTTTTCTGTTGTCATGGCAGTCTTAATATTGATTCAGGAGTATACTATTGGACAAATAGGCGGATTTAGAAAAATAATACTCACGGATACGATACCGTTACGTTTTTTATTATATCCAATAGTTGCAATAATCTTAATCGTTAGGTTTTTTAAATTCCATATTCCGAACAGGCAAAGCTGATTTTATCAAAAAGGATGGCACAGGATAGAAGACTAGAAAGAGTTTTACAGATGATGGAAAACCGTGCAACGATTACAATTACAAAAGATACTCCTGAAGATTTGCGTAATGACATTCGACGTGCTAAAGCTTTGGGCTATATTCAGAAAAGAATTAATCCTAGGACCGGGAGACCAACCAACACATATGAGTATACTGAAAAAGGTCAGAGACTCGTTGATTCAGGTTACAATTTTACTGTAGTTGATGATTCTTCTTCCATTAGAGTTGAAGGAACTAATATACATGTTGGAACCAATTATGGAGTAAATAATTTTACACAACAATGGAATAAAAACAAAAAACTTAGTTGGTGGTTGACTTTGATAATAATGGTAGTAGCTGGTATTATCGTGTTCCTTATAGAAAAGTATTTATTTTAGTTGGTAACACCCCGCACCGGGACTTGGAACGGGGTGTTTGAGCACAAAAGAAAAGTTTGTTAGTCTAAAGTTGCTATACGCCTAAAGCATGGAATCAAAGTTTTTCCATCTTTATCTATTTCAACGAATTCGGGCAAAGTCGTACGTACCCTGTTCATGTAATCATTATTGAAAAGACCATCGGAAAGGGCTTCGTTCACGTTATCAGAGATTTTTTTAGCATATACTTTTCAAAGGTATATTAAGCTTAAGACCCGAAATCAAATATTTTAACTAAGCTCTGCGTAAACTTTCCCGTGGATTCCGGCGAATATCGGAATCGGGACTGTTTCGATTTTATAGTGTTCCGATAGATAAGCGTGAAATAAAATCGAAATAGGGCGTAAGTGCCATTTTTAAAACATCTTTTTTTGAGCATTTTTCAAATCGCAACAAATACCTTCAAAATAAATCCATGAAAAAAGGTGGCTCAAATACCAACAATTTGGACAAAATATTATTTTTTACAGATTTTTACATCTCCATAAGAAATTGAAAACCAGTCAACTAAAAATCGTAACGTCGCTTTAGCGCGTTACCCTCTTGCTTTACATTCCTCCCTCGCAAAAACTCGCTCAAATTGTAAACACGGCGTGCATTTTTAATCTATCGAAGTACTCTAAAATGCTTCATAATTTATTAAAACTGCAATTTGGTCTTTTTGTCATTTTGGATTACGTCGAATGAAATGGATTAACCACAAGTTATATTATCCCACGGGAGACCAGTAAAACCGACTAATTCATAGAGAACAAAAAATTTCAATAAGGGATTTGGTAGTTACGAGGAGTAGAGTTTGATAAGGGTATCAACAATATTGTACATCAATTATTATCTAAAGAGTCGATGCCAAAGGTTCCAAAAAACTGAAACATAAATCAATTAGAAAGATAGGACTAAGTCTTGATAGTTACCTATATTGATAGAGATACTGGTGTTATAAAATATAAAACCTATTGCAGAGTTTTTAAGTAAGATTTTATGAAGGCACCTATATTCAAATCCACTAGGTACATTTTCAAAATCCATAAACTTCTTGTATTGATTTGAGATGCTCTAGGCATTCTTTCAATTCACTATCTGCTTCATTGGCAATCATTCCATGGCTTTTGATTTGATTTAAAATTTCTGCGGCTCTCTTTGTATATATTTTCTCGCCATTTTTTTCTATCTCCTTTCCATATATCTCCAAAAGATTTGCACTTAGCATACAATAGAACCTGTCGTAATTTCCTGGCCCGTAGTCTGTTCCGATTTTTGAAATAATATTCCGACCTTCAATAAGATATTTTTCTGCCTTGTTTACTTCACCCTTGTCATAATTTAACATCCCCAACTCATTCAGGTTGTCCAAAATAGTCGATACAAACTGAAAATTATTTTCCTCCGTATATCTTTGAAAAATTTCCAACGATTCTAAATACATTTTTTCGGATGCCTCCGTCGCATCAACCTTCCAATAAATATAGGCTAAATCAGAAAGTCCAAGGGCATATTCATGTTGATATGAATCAGGATCTACTATTGAGAGAAATCTCTTTACCTTCAATGACATCCTAAGAAAGTTTACTGAGGATGAATACTTATTTTCTACAAATAAGACTTTCCCATGATACGATAGAATTTTGGACAAATCAATCAGTTCTGATAGCGTAATAAATTCAAATAGACCTTCCAGTTTATTCACGTTAGACAAGTAGCCCTCGGGGAATTCTAATTTTTGTTCCGCATGAAAAATTCCAATATGATTTAACGCCCTAAGTAAGGCCATTGCATGACTTTTAGGATTCTTTTTAAAAAGTTCTTGTGCTATTTCGATCGACTTAAAAAATGAACTTTTGGCTAAATCATATTTCTGACTTTTTACATATACGATTCCTAGCCTCAATAAAATTCTACTTTTTTCGGATAGCCTTTTTTGTAGGTTTACAGTTTCGTTAAAATCAAGGTAGCTCAATATTTTGGGGAAAATAACAAGAGCTTTTTCATAGTTTTCCGAATTCAGCAGAAAATCTCCATAATATATATGGATATTTATGTAATTATCGAAATAACTGTTTGGGTATTCCAAAACAAGATCATCAGCCATTTGAACAGCTTTCAGAAAATACTCTGTGGCCTCAATTTCTTTTTTGTTGATCCCTAAAATATGCCCATAGTTTCTTAACAAGTCGGCATATTCTATTTTGAAAACACTTGAAGTATCCTCCAGTAATATTTTAAGAGCTTCTAAAGCCCTGTCCATTTTTATAATTGCCTTATTGAGGTTACCTGTTTTACCATAATATATACCAAGATTGTTACAAACTTGAGCAAGGTTTAGCGCATAGGCTTTAGGGTTTTTCTTATTTAATTTTTCTAAAATTTCCAATGCTTCGGTATAACTTTTTTCTGAAGCGTTAACACTGTCAAGTTCAAAATAAAGGGAGCCAAGTACATCTAAATTTTTTGCCAGCAGAAGGTTGTTAAAGTCAGATTCTTCTTTTGCTATTACCATACGGCTTATTTTTACGGCCTCCCTGCCCCAGCGTTTTGCATCCAAATACTTTTCTCTTCTCCTATAAATATTAGCCAGACTCGAAAGCGAGCCGCTCAAAATTGCTAACTCAAAACTGACTTTTTCATCTCTTAGAACCTCGTTGATTTCAATAGACTTAATGTAAAAATCCTCTGCCATGATCTCATCAATAGTGCTATAAAACTCCCCCATATTGTGCAGGATTGCACCATATGAAGGAAAGTACCATTCAGGGTCTTCGAAAACTAATTCTTCATAAATTTTCTTCGCCTCACCATAATACTTTATGGCCTCTTTTCTTTGTTGTAAATTGCTAAAAACTTCTGCTACATTTGCCAATATGTTTGCAAGATCTTGTTTGTAATAGGAATCTTCTTCAACTAACTTACGCAAACTCTTTATTTCCTCCAATGCATATTTTTTTGCTTTATCGAGCTTGTTTTGTGTCATAAGAAATGAAAGATATTCTCCAATAAAACTCTCATCATCGACCCCATACTTAAAAGCTAAGTCGTAATACATTTCAGCTGACAAAAACTCATACTCCAACACGTGTAAACGAGCCTTAAATAGACATTGTTCTGTGTCTTGTTTAATTTGTTTTTCTCGGATTAAAAGTCTTTCTCCAATTTCTGTAAGTATCTCTTTATCCTTCCCTGCCTCTTGCGCATTAATTTCTAGCCGACCTTTTAAATCAACTTTGTCAAGAATATTCAATGCGCCTTCGATATCTCCTTGCAAGAAAAATTTAAACGCATTTTGGTATGCAGGAGACTGATCGTCAAGGTTAACAGTTAGAAACCTTTCGGCTAACTTTTTGGCTTTTAATTCGGAATTGATAAGCTGTTTTTCAAGTATTTCTCTGGCTTCGTGTACCGAGTTTATCTCTTTATTAAGTTGGAGCTTTAGTTCTGTTATTAATTTTTTTCTCTCGTCGCCTTCCTTTTCAAGTCTGTTTATTCGAGTTTCATAACTCTTGACAACAGCATCTCTGGAAATATCATAATAACTCAATTGATTCTCTAGATATTTACCTCTTTCGCATAAAACCACTTTCATTGGAGTTTTCCTTCCAATTATAGCGGATTTTTTCAACTCCACCTCATTAACTACTTGGTATCCATTTTTTGATGCATATATGATGGCCAAATTACCATTTGGTTTATTGGAATATATTAATGTAAATCGCCCTTTTGAATCACTCATCTGAGGTGCAGCTCCAGGTGACCTAATTTGAGCTTTGGACAGATACACAATTCTACCAGTATTAAACTTGCTATTTTGCTCAACTACAACACCTGGTAGATTGGTATCTTCCTGACAAAAAATGAATATAGTATTAAAGAAAAATAAAAAATAAAAAATTCTCATCTACTCCTTTTTAATGAAATTTCTATAGGTTGCCCTGTATGGGGAGCAATACTATCAATATCCTCCATGATAAATCCTTCTTTGAAAAAATTTACTTTAAGAAACTTGGACTGTTTTCCAGGAGGGATCTCAAGGTCAAACCAACCAAATTCATCTGTATAAGTAGCTACATTTTGCACGCTTACTCTAACACTATCTATAACATTCTCCGTTTTGAAATCCCATACTCTGCCACTAATTTTATTAATACCTCTTAAGAATACTTCTAAATACAACGGCTTGTTTTTAACCAAAATATAACTGGAATCAGGATTTGCAGACACATAGGGCTGGGGATGCTCAATAAATAAATGTGCCTTATGGCCTAGATATTTTATAGGAATTTCCTTAAATGTGGACTCCCCTTCACCATTTACTCGCTCGCTCTCTCTTGTGTTTCCAAAATCCAATACAACACTACCTTCATTTTTCAAAATCAAGTCATCTTTACCGTCCTTTCCGTGAACAAAAACTGTTATTGAAAAAGACCCGTCCTCAGATTCTTTTTTACTATTACCCAACATCAAACTCCAAAATAATATTCCAATAGTTGATAATATTATGGAAGCCCAAAAAAAAGTTTTGATTTGATTCTTCTTTTTCGAGACTTTATTGTTGAGTTTTTGTCTTGTTTGTTCTAAATTTATCTTTCGGTTTTCAAAGTCTTTAAGTCTTTGATCATTTTTATTGATTTTTCCTTTTTTAATCAAGAATTTTAACGATGCAAGCCTTCCAGCTTCCAGTAAAAATTCTTTTTCAATGTCGGTAAGTTTGAATTTGAGTGTAGAAATTGGTCTTGTATCAATTATAACCGTATTATTTTCATACTTTCTTAAAGCAACAAAATCAATAGATTCTGTCCATATTGATAGTAATTCACCTAAAATTGATTTCTTCTTATAACCTTCAAAATGTTCTGGGCCTAAATAAAGGCCAATAAAGTTTGAATTAGGATTATTTTTTATAAGTATTTCGACAGGATAATTATTTTGTGCTCCTCCATCAAATACCATTAATCCGTCTTTATACTGGGGTGTAAAAATTAATGGAATGGACATACTACATCTTACAGCATGGGCGGCAGGGGTGTCCTTAGTTCTTGCATCCTTCGAATCAAAAATTAAGGCTTCTTTACCCCTAGTACTAGCATAAACAGAAACTCTGTTTTGGAGCATATCAAGTGTTACTTGATTAGATGTTTCTAACTTTTTAGATAGTTCCTTTTCCAACCATTTTGTGAACGTGTTTGCCTCATATAAACCCTTTTTAGTAGCTAAGTTGTAGAGTTTTCTGAAAAATTGAGCATCTTTAAACTCATTGAAATTTTTGTTCATTAAAATACTCTTAAGCTCATCCACACTTAACCCAGATCCCAAAAGAACAGCCGAGATTGCTCCGGCTGATGTACCTGCAAACCAATAAAAATCATAATATTCCTCTAGCACCTCTAGGGCGCCTACATATGCGATGCCCTTAATTCCGCCACCCTTCATTATCAACAACCTTTTTGACTTTTCAAATTGGTGCATACTATTCATAAAATTTGAATTTTAAGTGTCTTGCTCTTACTATCAAATAAATTTAACAAATTGAGCTTGAGTAAGAAAAAGATTCAAATAAATATAAGTATTGTCTTTAGACACATCGGTTTACCCCAGAATTAAGGCATTTGAGTTTCCAAATCAAAATAATTGTATAAAACTTTGGGACACCTATTCGGTGAGCATACAATTCTGAAAGCTTGAAAAACCATTATTTATTGGGGTTTTCGATGATACGTTCTATTCCCTCCGGCTCCACCTACGCTCCCCGAAGCCTTGTGCGAAGGGGAGCTTTTTCATTTTACGCAACAAAGTATCCCATATACATATTCCTATTTAAATTCGGTGCGCTTCGGTGGACCACGGTCCACAATCCATATTCCCGAAGCCTTGTGCGAAGGGGAGCTTTTTCATTTTACGCAACAAAGTATCCCATATACATATTCCTATTTAAATTCGGGGAGCTTCGGTGGACCACGGTCCACAATCCATATTCCCGAAGCCTTGTGCGAAGGGGAGCTTTTTCATTTTACGCAACAAAGTTATCCCATAAACCTATTCCTATGTAAATTCGGTGCGCTTCGGTGGACCACGGTCCACGGGTCACGGCCCACAATCCACATGCTCCGAAGCTTTGAGCACAGCGAAAAGCAAAATAGGCTTCTTGAACACTTCACAAACCCAAATCAACAAAACTGTCGGACTTCGGCGGACCAAGGGTCACGGCCAACAATCCACATTCTCCGAAGCTTTGAGCGCAGCGAAAAGCGAAGGAGAATCACTATATTCCCCTCAAAATAAATCAATTATGACCCTACCCTACGCGGTGTACATTCTAAAATGTGCAAATGGACAGTACTATACCGGTTTTTCAGCTAATCTTGAGAAAAGACTAAATGCGCATCAAAATGGGGAAGTTCATTTTACGAAAGACAAATTACCTTTTCAATTAGTTCATGTTTCCTACTTTGTGGACAAGAAAAAAGCATATGATTTTGAACGATACTTGAAATCTGGTTCAGGTATCGCCTTTAGAAACAAGCGATTGGTTTAAGTCCTCCGAAGCTATGCGCTCGGTGCGTAGCGAAGGAGGGCTTTTTATATTTAGAAATTCAGCAAATACCCCTATCTTAGAAACCAACAATACCAATCCATGTCCAAAGGCACCTCTTGGTTACGAACCCTAATAGACCTCATCGAAGTCTTTTTGAATAGTGCGCAACGCAACAAACGCGGCCGTACCTGGCACCAACATGTGGTGCCCTATGGAGAAGGTTGGGCGGTACGCCGTGAAGGGAACCAACGGATAACGAGTAAGCACCGAAAACAGAGTACGGCCATCAACAAGGCGAAAAGGTTGGCCCGGAAATACAAGGCCGATGTCATTATCCACCGCGCCAACGGGGGGATACGAGACCGGATAAGCTATGATGATTAGAATTAAATTCTCAACAGGATGCCATTAGAGCCTTTTTTAAAGAAGGGCAACACAAATTTTATACAAACCACTTGTTTTCTTCATCCATCTAGTTAGGTGATAGTCGTACAGAGCTATTGTTTTCCAAGCCCCATTGAATTCCAAATAGGGCGATAGTGGTCCCTTCACTTCGAAAATTTTCCCCAAAACCGCCATGTATCGCAAAGGAATCATTGATCCGATACCGAATCGAGCCTATGGAACGGGATCCCTCGTCCATATCGCTATCACGCTTAATAAATTCATAAGCAAAGGATAGCCTGTCAAATTCCAACTCTATCTTGCCCCCAAAATCAAGCTTATCCACGCTAAATAGCTCGGTACCGTTTTCTTCCAGGTTGATCCCGTCCCTCAAATACCTAAAGATGCCATAAAAATGGACGTAGCTGTTTTTGCCGATCGTTGGCGTATATAGGGCCAAATCGCCTGAGGCCCATATTCCAAATCGTCCCATGGTATCCTCAAAACCACTACTTTTATCTCCAAGAAAATGACTATAGGCCAATGCCACATCCAAAGCAAAGAAGGGCTTGCTTTGGACTACTTCCTCAAAATCATTTCGTATTGCTATAAACTCTTGAAGCGTAGTTACTTTCTCATTTTTTTCGGCGCTACTCAAACTGCTATTCGCAAGTATATCCAACACCTGTTGCGACCTCATCAATTGGAGGTACCTTTTATACTGCTCCTTAAAGCCATCTATTTGCTTTTTCGTTCTCAATGAAAGCAATCTCGTTCGGGCACCCACGGAAATAAAGGATTGGGTTTCTTCAAAGACCTCAAATGTCCCATCCATAAGCGCCAGGGAGAAAGAGGCCTTTTTCCAAATGTCCCCAAAAATATTCATCCCATCATAATCGTCCACCGTTGAAACCTGGGATTTTGAGGAGGTAAGGTTATTATACTTGAAGAAATTCATGTTCTCTCGTTTTACATACCAGTAGGGTTGTACCTCAACGGCATAATTTCCATTGGCAGCCTCACTATTTCCGGTAAAGGCATTGATGGTCTGTATCGAAAATGCCTGTACATTTTCCGGGATGATGATGTTGGAAGGGGTAATATCCATCAAAACAAAGGCCGGGGAACTGGGTGGGGCCAGGTTTTGCAATTCGGCGTTAGGAACCGTCCCCTGCGAATACCCTATGCCTGTACAAAGAAGAAGGAACACGAATACATTGGCTACTCTCATAATCACGATTTTAAAGTAGTTTTAGTCCGCTTTCCACCATACAGGTTTGGGTGGTAAAGAACGCTTCGGTAGTAAAGGATATGGGGAAGGGTGAGGGGTTCCCCCCGCTAATTTCGGCGATGTAACTTCCTTTTATTTGTGCAACGGCCAAATTGAAGGTCTCTTCATTTGGGAACGAATTAAAAAACGTAAAAAAGGTAATTACCCGAAAGACTTTGCCGCCCACTTCATTTCCTTTGTCCAATGACTTCCACCCCGTTTTCAAAGAAGGGTCAAAGGGTTCCATTCTAGAATACGGCATTTCATCAGTTTCCGAATGATAAATAAATCCCGACGTAACGGCCATAGCCTCCGTCTGTACTGAAACCCTCAGCTTGATCGGGGCATTGTTGCCCACATTTAGATGATCCATAGGTATTGGTTTTATATGCGCTTTTCCTTAAACGGTTAGAAAGGTCTTCGCAACATAGCAGGTCGTAACGTTGAATCCGCAATCTTTGAAGGCAGCTATAAGCGCTGTAGTTCAATATCGGTAAAGCGGTATTCCAAGTAGGGGAAATCATCTTCAATATAGCTTTTTTGATGAAGAATGGACAACACAAAAACCTTAGTATTCATAAGGGTTTCATCGGGTCTTAGACCTACAAAAACCACAGAATTTTTGAGGCTTTTCCTCAAAGCCTACCGTTTATCTAAATAATTGATTTTTAATCCATTATTATTTCCTAAGCCCACTTAATTCGTATATTAAATAGACGTCTTACGAGGAGTACTTCCCTACAAAAACTGTATCGTAATCAACCTTTTCGACCATGAAAAATTCTTTTTTCACCACCCTGTTTTTTGGGCCAAGCCGAGCTCCTAAAAATCCTGGGAGGAAATGGTATCCCAATCCAATTTTGGAATCGACAACCATTGCGATAGGGACTCAACCCATTTATGTCCGAATCAATCCAAATTCCGGTAGGCTCGCTCCTATTTGCAAAAAGACCTTAAAGAGAATACCCTTTAAATTGTGATGTTATGATCTATATAGACCGAGATGGCGTTCCCGTTCCCAAAATTCTATTAGACGGTGAAAAGCCCTATGAAGAGGAAATCCTTTTTAGATTGGAACAACAAACCAAATTTAAGCAGGCACGATTTAAACAGGACGATTATTATTTGGATCCTACTCTCGACGACCTTCATACCCTTTTTCATAGCAAATGTGCTTATTGTGAATCGAACGTGGTGGAAAATGACAGTATCGATCATTTTAGACCCTCTGAGAGCGTATCCGATCGAAAAGGAAGGGCGGACGAAGGTTATTATTGGTTGGGGTATACCTGGTTTAATCTGTATTTAAGCTGCCATGAATGCCAGCGTTATAAATCGAATTACTTCCCCGTAATCGGTCCACGATTAAGCCCCCCCGATACGGAGACCTACTTGGATTATGACCAATTGCGGAACTATGTAAACTCCGAAGACACCCTACTTATAGACCCCTGCGACGTACGAGAGCATGAGGAAGTCCAGTTTGGATATGATAGGGAGGGCCATATCCTTCCACGTTCCGAAAAGGCCGAATATACCATTGAATTACTTCAACTCAATAGGCCACAATTAGTTGAGGAGCGCCAAGAACGAATTCAATTCCTATCGGAAATGCTCACCGACATTACCTTTTCTTCCGATGAGAGCCATAAAATCAAGGACGTATTGTTCCATCTACAGGACGACCAAACGCATCTGGGATTGAACCGCCATATGATAGCAGAATGGTACCTGGCCAACGAAAAACTTGTGGACAATGAATACCCTGATTTAAATGAAGACCTGAAATCGGTCATCTCAAAGATTGTCCCTTATTGGTTACAGATTGCCCAATCATCGAATACGATATCCTCCTTTGAACCGGAAGATATCAAGGCTGAAAACAATTATACTATAAAGGGAGTTGACAGTGCTAACCTCGGAGATTCCCAACAACCGGCTCCCCAGGAATTCTCAAAATTCCTGGAATGGGTAGAGATCATCAATTACAAATGTCTTGGACATGTGAAACTGGATATCCCCCAATCCTCCGAAGGCAGGGGCGAACAAAGTATTTTGCTCATTGGCGAGAACGGCGTGGGGAAAAGTACCGTGCTACAGGCCATCGCCTTGGCCATGATGGGGAACGAACAACTGCAGGAGTTGAATCTTGGCGACTATACCGATTTGATCAAGCGCAACGCCAAGGAAAAACGTGCAAGAATTACGGTAAAGTTCCTTAACGAATCAGATCCTATTGTAGTTGAGATTACGCCAACCGGCATTTCCTCTAACCGAGAGCAATTGGTAAAGCCTACAGTAGGTATCGGATCGGTGCGCCGCCTACCGGAAGATGGAGAAACCGTTGGTTTTGAGGATGACCCGTCACGTATTTTGGCCTTGTTCCGGCATGATGTGGTGTTCCCCGATGTGGAGCCATGGTTGAGTAATCTTAAGGCAGTGACCGCCCATCAGTTTAATGAAGCGGCCAAGACCATCATCGATATGTTGATGATTCCGGAGGATCTCATCACCGAAGACCGAATGGTAAACCGAAAATCGGGCAATGTAACCGTTAATGTGGGGAATGGTCCAGAATCCATAAAAAGTATGTGCGATGGCTATCGTTCGGTTATCGGTTATGCGCTGTATATTATGCGCTCCCTCAATCTATATTGGGAAAGTGCCTACAATGCCGAGGGACTAATTATTATTGACGAAATTGGCAATCATCTACATCCAACTTGGAAAATCAAGGTCGTATCCTTGTTGCGCCAAGTTTTTCCAAGGTGCACCATTATCATAAGTACCCATGACCCCCTATGCCTCCGCGCTTCTCGAAAAGGAGAGGTCTGGGTAATGAATTTGGATGAAACGGATCGTAGTGTAAAACTGCAGCAAAAGGACATTCCCATGGGTATTTCCTTGGAAAATCTGCTCATTGGCGAGTGGTTCTATATGAATTATACCACCGACGAGCAAACAAGTAAGCTCATAGAAGATCATAGCAACGAATTATTTAAAGAGAATCCGAATAAAGAAAGGATCAAAGAAATGGAAGCCCAATTGGAGCGGACCGTAATGCAGACCTCTTCTGGGATCAGTAAATTAGATACCTATTTTGAGGTGATAAGGGAGGTTAAATCTGAAGAAATGAAAGAAATTTCCAAAACGGATTTAGCAAATGATGCAGAGCTTCGGAAAAAATTGGCGGCAAGAATTCGAGATCAAATAAAGTCATAGCATGCTACAGTTTAAGCGACCTAGACGACCCAATGGACTGAAGCAACGAAGTAAGGAGCAGCTACAGGCCTTAGGCTTGCCCAATAACAACGGATGGCCCGATTTCAAGGATAAATTCTGGCAGGATCTGAAACCCCATTTTATGAAAGCCCAACATCAGAAGTGTGGGTATTGTGAAATTCAGGTGTCGGCGCATGGTGATGTAGAGCATTACCGGCCCAAAAGTGAATTACAAGAATTGGTGGCCGAAGGGACCGAGTTGGCCAATAGCCGTAAATTGAAAGGACGAAAAATTCCTGCCATTACCGAAAAGGGCTACTGGTGGCTGGCCTATGAATGGGAAAATTATTTGCTCTCCTGTGCCATCTGCAATCAGAAGTATAAAAGTGCCTTATTTCCAATAGCCCCAAAGAGGAAAGCCCGCAATCATGGAGTATTTAAGGCGGAAGATCCAAAAAAGACCGATGTACGGAAAGAGAAACCCCTATTGATAAATCCTTTTGAAAAGGACTTAGATCCCTATGAGCATTTCGAATTCCTGCGATCAGGGGTAATCAAGGCACGTAATAATGACCCTCGCGGAAAAGAGACCATTAGGGTATGTGGCCTTCGAAGAATAAGTCTTTCGCGCCAAAGAGGTCCAAGGGCGGTACAAATTTGGGACGACTCACTTGATTTTTTACTTGCCGAGGATGACAGCAATGAACAACGGCGATTAGCGACCGGACTCTATTTTTCCGGACATGAAATAAATTTATATGCCGGGATGGTCCGCATTATTTTTAAGCAGATAACTTTTTTGGAGTGGTCCGATCTTAAAAATCTTATAGATCAAAAAGGTTGGATGCCCATTGTAGAGGAAAGGGTGAAGTTCGCTACGCAATTTCAAGAATAATGGAAGAACAAAGGGATACTTAAAACTTTTACCAACAGGAATACTATGTCAGAAAATCGATTGAATACAGAAGCCCCTTTTATCAATGCCCATACGCATACCTTTACCAAGAAGCACACGCCAAAGTACATGGCAAAACAAATCTTTCCTTGGCCTTTTTACAAATGGTTGGCCACAGGTTATATGGTGAATCGTATCAAGGCCTATTTAAACCGTAACAAGCAAGAGTTTTCTTTTACAGGGCGCAACAAGAAACACGAGGCCTATAAGAAAAAGAAATTCTGGACACAAACCCCTGGGATTACAAAAATTTACAATGCCTTTTTAATTATAATTTGGTTAATTTTTGCCTATTACCTCATAGAACTTATTCTCCCCTCCCTACAAGGCACTTGGTTAGGTTGGCTTTGCTGTCATTTTGTTGATGTATTATGTCCGATTATGCCCGATTTGGGAAGTTCTTGGAATTCCATACTTCTTTTAGTATTTATTGTCTTGATTTTTAGAAATGTACGACGCACTATAAAAAAATATGCTTGGGGGAGAATCAAAAAGGCTGTTGGCCCGGAACGTCTCGAATTTTTATTGCGATACATCAATATTGTACGTTTTACTTCCAATGATGGACAGGCCTATATTTTCAACAGTCTCGAACAGCAATATCCCGTAGGCACCAAGTTCGTTGTTTTGCCAATGGACATGGAGTACATGGACGCCGGTCCGGTGGAGGAATCCTATCCCGACCAGATGAAGGAGGTATTGCGACTGAAAGCGAATAATATGGATACCTGCTACCCCTTTATTTTTGTGGATCCGAGACGTATAGAAAGGCAATCCCAGAAAAAAGAATTCTTGAATCTAAACACGGACAATCCGGATAACATTGTTTTAGAGGAATGTTTGATGAAGGACTATATTGAAGGTGGTTGCGCCGGAATTAAGATCTACCCAGCCTTAGGTTACTATGCGTTCGATAAAAACTTGCTTCCCCTGTGGTTATATTGCCAACAAGAAAATATCCCTATCACTACACATTGCTCTATTGGCCCGGTATATTACCGCGGAAAATTAAAGAACCTCGGAAAAGACTACGACTATCACCCCATTTTCGAAGAGGTGTATAAAAAGGATGAAAACGAGAAGAGAACTTTTGGAAAAATGCGTTTTCATGAGCTAAAGAACAAGCACTTTCAAAAGAACTTTACGCATCCTTTGAATTACCTCTGCCTATTACACAAACCCCTATTAAACAATGTGGTAGAAACCTTTGACAAGGATGGTGATTTGAAAATGCTGTTTGGTTATGAAAATGGAGAAATTACAAGAACCCTTCATAATTTAAAAATCAACCTAGCGCATTACGGAAGTGCAGAGATGTGGGACAAATTCTTGTCCCAAGACCGATATCGTGAAGCCAATGCCATCATCAAAGATCCCCGGAATGGCCTGGACCTAAAAGGTAATTTGGATAATATAGCCAAACTATATAGTTACTGGCACTGGGTAGATTGGTTCTCTATCATCTCCACCATGCTAATGCAATTTAACCATGTATATACAGATGTAAGCTATACCTCCCATGACCTTAACTATTTAAGCTTATTATCCGAAATACTGGATAACCCAAATATAAGCAACCGGGTTCTGTTCGGTACCGACTTTTATGTGGTGAGCAATCACAAGACCGAGAAGCAATATTGGATCGATATGCAAAACACATTGGGTTCCAGGAAATGGGAGCGCATAGCCTACCAAAACCCCACCGAATTCTTAACGAGTTCATTGCCGGGATCCCTATAAATCAGCAAATGTTCACTAAAAAACCATTCTTATGAAACCAGTCAACATTATCGGAATCTATTTGCTGCTCGCCATTTGTCTGTTGGTAGCCCTGCCGATATGGATATATACCTGTAATCCGTTTGAAAAGCAATTGTTGAACATCTTGGTTTATATAGCTTGCTCAGGGGGTATTGGCGGTACTATCTATTGCATCCGGGGTTTTTATCAAAATTTGGGCAACAACAACTTTAAAATGAATTGGACCTGGTGGTATGTATTTAGGCCCATTATTAGTGCCATTATCGGGGTATTTGCCTACTTCATGATCATTGGGGGCCTGATGAGCATTTCCAATTCCCCTGATGTGAATTATAGTAAAAGTGTAATGTTCTATTGTGCGATATCCTTTTTGGCAGGTTTTTCCTTTAACAAATTCGTCGAAAAGATAGATGTAATATCGGACACGTTGTTCTCGAAAAAAGATACGGACTAATTCAATTTTAATAAAGGTGACCCTAACATAAACTGAAGTCTATTATTTGTACTAAATATGATGCGCGTACTCACAAAATCCCGATTTAAACTCGGTTTGGAATGTCCGAACAAATTGTTCTTTACCAACAAGGATTCCTATGCCAATGCCAAGCTAGAGGACAGTTTTTTGGAAGCCTTGGCAAATGGAGGTTTTCAGGTAGAGGAATTGGCCCGAATGTCATTCCCCGAAGGCATCTTAATAGAAGGCGAGGACTGGGACTATGAAGCACTATGGTATAGGACCCGAAATCTGCTTAGAGAAGAGGATACAACGATATACGAAGCGGCTTTTCTACATGAGGACCTATTTGTACGGACCGATATTCTAGTCAAAAAAGGGGATACCATTCAATTGATAGAAGTAAAGGCCAAATCCTTCGATTCCGATGAAGAGCACCTTTTTGTCGGGGCACGGGGTGGTTTAAAAAGTGGATGGAAAGCCTATTTGTTCGATATCGCCTTTCAGAAATATGTGGTACAGTTATGCTTTCCCGATTTCAAGGTGGAGTCTTACATTATGATGGCGGATACTTCCAAAAAAGCCTCGATCGATGGACTGAACCAATTGTTTCGAATCACCAAAACAGTGGGCCATAGGACGGGAATCAAGGTATTGGCGAAATCGTTGAATGATTTGGGGACCTCGGTCTTAACTAAAGTTGATATCACCCACATCGTCGCGGATATTGAAAGCGATGTCCACAAATACCATAAGGACCTCTCCTTTAAGGAAGCTGTAGAGCAATTGAAGTCCTATTATGTAAACGACGAATATGCTAACTGGCCTACGGCCTATTCAGCCTGTAAAAATTGTGAATTCAAGACCACCAAGGCGGAAAGGGAAAATGGACTGGATTCCGGATATGAACATTGCTTTACAAAACAACATCAATGGAAAGCGGCGGACTTTGAGCGACCGGCCGTCATCGATATCGGTGGGCTGTATTACCAGCGTGGAATCCAACTGTTCGAAAAGAAGAAGTTCTTCATGTCAGAGGTGACCAAGGATGATATCAAATTTAAAAAAGAGGACGGAAAATTGTCGGGTACCGAACGAAATTGGCTTCAAATTCAAAAGGAGGCCAATGCGGATACTTCCATTTATGTAGATGTAAAAGGTTTGAAAGCGGAAATGGATGCATGGACCTATCCCTTGCACTTCATTGACTTTGAAACTAGTGCATCGGCCTTACCATTTCATATAGGGCGACATCCTTATGAGCAAGTTGCCTTTCAGTTCTCCCATCATAAAGTAAATACGGATGGAACTATTGAACATGCATCGGAATATTTAAATGTAAAAGCCGGCGTCTTTCCTAATTTCGATTTTGTACGAGCCTTAAAGGGTGCTTTATCAGGGGATAACGGTAGTATCTTCAGGTATTCCAACCATGAAAATACGGTCTTGAATGCTGTTTATAAACAATTGAACGATTCCGATGAACCGGACAAGAAAGCACTTATGGATTTCATTCAACACATCACAAAAAGTACCCAGGGTTCCGCGATAAAGTGGCAAGGGAAGCGCAACATGGTAGACCTTTTGGATGTGGTCAAGGATTACTATTATAATCCACTTACCAAAGGATCCAATTCCATCAAGGATGTGCTTCCTGCGATTTTGGAAACAAGCAAAAAACTCCAAGAAAAGTATTCCCGACCCATAGGTGTTCTTAATATGTCTTCCCTTAATTTTTCGGACGATCATGTTTGGCTTACTGTTAATAGGAACACCGTTTCGAGTCCTTATAAGAACCTGCCCCCCATTTTCGAGGATTGGTCCGAGGAGGCCATTGAAAAATCCTTATCCGAAATTGAATCCATCAGTGATGGCGGAGCTGCACTTACCGCTTATGGTAAGCTTCAATATACCGATATGGATGAGGAAGAAATACAGGAAATACAAAAAGCCCTTTTGAAATATTGCGAACTGGATACCTTGGCCATGGTCATGATCTACGAACACTTTCTAGAACTCGTAAAACCCGCACAACATGAAGATGAAACCCGATAAAACTAAAAATTATGCCTTACTATTATCCGCTTAAAAAATTGAAGAATGCCGACCTTCGCTTACGTACGGTAGAAGGTCTACAGCGCTTGAGGAAACAGTTGAAGGACGAGCGTTTCCCGAGCAAAAAAACCTCGGAATCACTCATTCTTGGTACGTGGAACCTCAGAAATTTTGATGATGACCGCTTCAATTATGGACCGCGTCTTTATGAATCCTTTTACTACATTGCTGAGATTATCAACCATTTCGACGTAATCGCCATACAAGAAATATGTACCGATTTATGGCCGTTAAAGCGTGTTATGAACATTTTGGACAAGGACTATGACTATATCGTCACCGATGTAACGCATAGCAGCATTGGCGGGAACCAGGAACGGCTTGGGTTCATCTACAATAAGAGCAAAGTGACCTTTACCGGTATTGCGGGCGAGATCGTCCTACCCCCAAAACTTATGATCAGTGAGGTGGCTTCCAAAAAAAGACAGTTTGCCCGTACACCCTTTGGCGTTGATTTTCAATCCGGTTGGTTTAAATTTTTCTTTTCCACAGTGCATATCTTTTTTGGCTCCAACAGCCCCAGTTCGGTAAAATATCAACGTAGGGTACAGGAAATAGAAGCCGTGGCCAAGTATATTGCCAAAGAGGCGAAACACAGTGATTCCAATCATATTCTGGTGGGGGATTTCAATATTAAAAAAGCAGGTAGTGCCGGTTTCAATGCATTGGAAAAAAATGGCTTTACGGTCGTAACCAATAATAAGGGCAGTAATAGGGACCAAACCAAATTCTACGATCAGATTTCCTTTCGGTCCAAAAAGAACGAATTGGCCTTTTTGGAACCTGAGCGTAAAGATCGGGTCATTCAATTTTTCAACAGCATCTTTAGGGACGAGGATTATGGGATCTACAAACCGATTATGAAGGAACGTATTGCCGACAAGTTGAAAACGGCCCGGGCGGCTTTGAAAACAGCGACCTCAAAAACGGCAAAGAAAAAATTAAATAACCAGATTGCAAGTCTAACCGCTGCCAGAAAAACGGATGCGTCCCTAAGAGCTTATTATGACGAATGGCGCACCTTTCAGGCCAGTGACCACCTACCACTTTGGGTAGAAATCAAAATCGATTTTAGCGATCAGTATCTGGAAAAATTAAAAGTTATGGATAATCAATAAACAACACGATCATGGCCTTACTCTATCTCGGCAGTTGTGATGCTTCCAAGTACCCTAACGACAGAAAAAACTTTCTTAAGCCCTATCATAAGGATGGGTTGTTAGTGGGCAAAGTCACCTTTAGGGATGATGACCGTACCAAATGGCGTTCGTTTCGAAAAGTCGACGGTAAAGCGGTGGAAAACTTGCAGCACTTTTTACAGAAGGCAGGTTTTCTTGGCGATAGAATGAATATCGGTGTTTTTGATTACGCCACTCAGGCAGCAGTCCGTCTTTTTCAAGAATATGTGAGAACCGTAGATGAAGATGGCGACGACAAAATGGTTCCCGATGGTTTTGTAGGAAGTGGCACCCTAAAACATGTCAACCGCTGGACTGAAGAAAAAAAAGTCTGTAGTTGGGGTCTAGCCTCGGCAGCAAATCCAACAAAGGAATATGATGATTGGTTCACATTGCTTAACCAGGCTAAGGAATTTTACAAGGCAAATCCCGGTCCTATTCTAGAGCATGTCAATACAATGAAAAAGACCTACTCAACCCGAAAAATTGATGATTGGAAGTTTGACCGAGATAAAATCCATCTTATAGGAATCCGCCGTGAACACGATAAAGAAGTATACGATCGGGCCAATGATGATCTTTTCGTGCTTTTGATCAATGGTCAAGTCTTCAAATTTTGGGGCTCCACAGATCCCAATCAGGCTGCGGCCTACAACAAGAAAACGCGAAAGGGTCGTTTTGACGAACCATTTTTGGTGGAAGGTCAGCACGAGTACCGATTTGGATGGCATAAAATAACACAGGAAAGGAAGATATATCGTGCAGCAAAGCCGTTGAATTGGAAAGGGGTTTTAGTGCTACGGGACTGGGACAACGACAATTCATTGACATCCAAGGATTTGAAAATAAGGGACCAGAACGGGAACCTAAAGGGAATTCAAGTAAACAATTCCATTAACATTCATTGGTCGGGAATTGGATCTTGGAATTTTTCAGCAGGTTGTCAGGTAATATCGGGGCGAAGCTATATCAATAATTTTGATAAAACCATTAGCTGCGCCCAGTTCGCCTCAAAAAGCTATGGTGAACTGAATACCTCCCAAAAGAAAACCAAAGGGGCCTATAATGTGCTTACCGATCTTGTTGTGGCTTATACCAAAGCAGGGGTTAACAGTCTGTTATACACTTTGGGAAGGGAAGAATCGCTAAACATAGATTCTAATTTTGGAGCCGGTTACGCCAGGAAAGCTATGGAGGAGATGACCAATATGTAGACACCCTTTTTTTACCGTGGGTGGTGTGAAGACAATAATGCAATACAAAGCTCATCCATCCATGGCGTGATCTTATTATGATTCGATACTGACAAATTATAGAAAAACATGGCAAAAAACATCATCATCTGCTGCGACGGTACTTCCAATGATTTTGGGGAAAAACCATCCAATGTTGTACATCTCTTTACGGCTTTGGAGAAAAATCCTGAAAATCAGTTGGTGTATTACGACCCGGGAGTGGGTACCCCAAGTACCTATGACGCTTTTAATCCAATTACCAAAAAACTGAAGTATATATTGGGCCAGGCTTTTGGTTATGGACTCAGTAGCAATATCATGGAAGCCTATAAGTTCTTGATGGAGCATTACGAGGAAGGGGACCAGCTTTTCTTTTTTGGTTTTAGCAGAGGGGCCTATACGGTAAGGGCTCTTGCCGGCTTCATTGATGTATGTGGCCTACTGCATCCAAACTGTGAAAACCTGATACCCGAGGCCATGCAAATCTATTGGAACCAAAAATTCTCGAAGTATCCCAAAGACAGCACAGGAAAAGCTTTGGGCGACTCCATTTCAGGAAAATTCAAAAAAACATTTAGTCGTACTATAACAATTCATTTTCTCGGCCTTTGGGATACGGTTACCTCCGTAGGTTGGGTTTGGAATCCTGTGACTTTACAATCAACCACAACCAACAAAAGTGTTATCAACGTGCGCCATGCCATATCCATAGATGAACGGCGTGCATTTTTTCGGCAGAACAAGTGGGGCAAACCAAAAAATGAAACTCAGGATATTAGGCAAGTGTGGTTCGCCGGAGTCCATTGTGACGTAGGTGGCTCCTATGCACCGGAGAAATCCGGATTGAGCCATATTGCCCTGGAGTGGATGTTGGTAGAGGCTAGGAAAAAAGGGATTTATATTAAGGTGGACAAAGCAAAGGAACTCATACACCTAAAAATCAATGGTGAGGTAATCGACGATTTGCATTTACAACCAAAGAACAAATCATTAACCCGGATGTGGCATATAGCCGAATTATGGCCGAAATTGATCAAAAAAAACCGGGCCGCCAAAAAACAACGGGAGGCACGGAAAAAAAACACTTCAGTTCCAAAGGATAAATGGGTTTCCAGAGTATATTTCAATCTATGGCAGCATCGCTATATTTCACCTTTTGAAACGCATACATTGCATGAATCCGTTGTATTGAGGATGCAACAATTGGAAACATACCGACCAAAAAATTTGATGAAGATAGGTAGGGACATATCAGAAATCAAAGAAAAGTTTGAAATAGAAAAGTGGGAACGCCTTTGATAAAGAAGGATATCTCCCAAGTAAAAATGAGCTGATTTCTTGGAAAGTCCAGTTGAAAGTTTTTCAAACGGGTATATCATTCACTTAAATAACATCATATAAATCAATTTGATATGAAAGCGAGACAATACAAATCCAAGGACGTTAAAAAGCTTTTTGCCCTTTCGGGAAATCAATGCGCCGAACCTTCCTGCACACGAGAAATGATTTCGGAAGATGGTAACAATGTGCTGGGTGAAATAGCTCATATAGCTGCGGCCAGTTCCGAGGGGCCGCGATATAACCCCAATATGACTGACGACGATCGACGATCATTCGCAAATTTGATCCTGTTATGTGACGCACATCATAAGATGATCGATAATCCCGAAACGGTAGATAAATTCCCGGCTTCAAAAATCTTGGAATGGAAAAGCAAACATGAGGCAGGTCATAAGAGTACACCTCAACTGGATTCGGGCATTGAGAAATTAATATTGGAACATCTCAAAAAAATGGGCACTTCCACTAAAATTGTCCAGAACGCGGAAAAAATTTACAATATTGATAAGATTGATAACGCCAATTTTGACTAAATGTCCTTTTGGTTTCAAATACTCTTTCCTATGAAGGTAGCCCTATTATTATGCGTTTTTTTGTTTACTTTTTCTTTCGGCCTGAAATTAAATGCACAGACGTCTTTGCGCATAGACAAAAACGACACCATTACCCTTGCACAGGCCTACATCAATTTATCGCTGACCCAATTGTATTTGGACGAGCTGAGAGGTGGGCGCATCCAAAAAATACTCTCCTATGAAGAAAGTGAATTGAAGACCATAATGGATAAAAAGTTCATTCGCCGAAATGCGGGCCTACTTAATTTTGCACATGCCTTGCTTTTCTTGAATAGGACCAAATTACTCTATAGAGAAAGAACGGATGTTGATCGAGAAGGAATGGTGGAATGGAAAAATACGCTGGATAAGGCCAACGAACACTATGAAAATGCCATAAGAAAACCTGGTATATTTAGACGAATGGATACGTCATGGCATGGACTTATAAATTATAACGAGGCATCCAAGAGCGAATTAGCCAAGGCTATTGCCGAATTAAGACTTCAATTTACCCCGCTTTTCAATAATGATATTTATCCTGAATTCCAAAAGTTGTTCTACGATGCGAAACGATCCAATACTTACAATTTTTTAGGGCTATGGAGTAATGCGGCCACCTATAATCTATCCTTGGAGTTTTCGATTTTGAACGATTTGAATTTCAAATTATCCAGTATTGTACGGCCTTCATCACGAGATATCATTTATCAACTGGATATGAGGCATGATCTCATATCTAGATATATCCAACTTAAATATATTGCATCGGAAAGGAATACAAGGACTTTGAACAATCATGATCTAGAGCTGTTATATGGGAATTACGACAACTTTGTTGATGATGTCAAAAAGGAAAGGGACGTATTTATTCAAAAAGAACTCAATTCCGAAGTACGCGAAGCATTGTATAGGGAACTAAAGAAAAAATATCCTTATCAAAGATTGCATTTGTTGTACAGCATAGACTCTTTGCATACTGGACGGGATACGGATGCCGATGGAATCTACGACAAGAGCATAACGCACTATTTTTTCCCAAATCCTGCGCCTATGGCGTCGGCCGATCATGCTGTTACAAACTACAAATCTGGAATGACCACCTTGGGGGATGTTAATGGGCACATGGGGGGAATCCTTAAAACTGCCGGATATGAAGGTCAAATGCATTATTATTATCATGAACTCAATGGATTTGCCTTGACTACAAGTTTGGAAAAATTCAATACCGATGGCTCCAAAATAGAATCTGATGAGCGCTGGATAGATGGTCTAGGAAGCAATGACAAATTTTCGTACTACGAAATTTTTAAATCCCTGTTCTTTGAAATAGCATCCGAGTTTCGAATGTTCGCCTTTATTATTTCTTCTAAACGTATTAGTATGGGCAGTACCCCTCTTACCGCTGGTCTTGCGGAGGAGTTGTTGAAAAATAGTTATCCCACCCTTCCCGAGGATTTGAAAACACAAATAGTTCGCGATAAGAATCTGACTATTCTGGTATACCATTTTCATCAAAATGATATAGGTGAAGTTCCTGAGCTTAATCTTAGCAGAGACCTAAGTGCTTTAGAACATTTAAGGATAGCCAGTTTGGAAGATTTCATCGTTGATTAAAATGTCCTAAACGCCTACCCATTATAACGAATGGAATTTGGTGCGTTGGCCCTTACGGATTTTGAGCCACAAAGTCCTTCCATGGTAAATTACGATGAATCGTGTCTCCGGTCTTTAATATGATGTTAATATCATACCCTCCGGGGCAATAGCCATAGCCTAAATATCCAATTGAAAAAGACGATGTAGGCTCGGTAGAAATGCGACGTCGGTTAATGAATCCCGGGCAGAAGTAATAGTGGACTTCTTGGATTTCCAATTTCCTGAACGAAGGGACATCGATCCACATCAAATAGGTTCTGTTGCCGTTCTTCTCCTTGGGTCCTATGTATCCCCGGGGAACAATCAAGCTATCGATTGGAAGTGTTTGATCCATAGACAATTTCTCGTTCAGTAGGCTATCCTCTATATTTTCATATCGCTCCCTTCCCTGCATTACAAGTTTTAATAATTCCTGAGTTCTCTCCTTAGCTATACTTGCTTCCAAATTTTTCTGCTTAGCCAGTAATGTTTGTTCCTGAGCATCAATTGCCAGAAAAATGACCAATGTCGTAAAACCGATTAAAATGATGATAGCTCCTATTAAAATCCGTATTTTCCTTTTTTTGTTCTTATCGGCAATTTGCTTTTCAAGGTCTCTTTTTCGTTGCTCCTGAATGGCAATCGTACTTTCCCCTATCCTTTTTTGTAGCCCTACCGGGTAATCCAAACTTCGCTTAAAAGGTCTTAAATAATCAATTTCGTCCTGGCTCAAAAGACCTGTTCGCTCTTTATATACGCTATACACATCTGCGGCCTTTTCGCGAAGTTTCATTTCCTCGGTCAAGTTTTGCCCCACTACTAGGGCCAAGGAATCATGACTGATCTCATATTGGGTTTCGTCACCTATTTTCAATGAACGCAGAATGCGCCTTTTTTCCAACGCGTTCAATAGATCCGAAATTGGATTCTTAGATATCACTTTTTTATCATCCAAGTCGGCCATAATTGCTGGTTCACTCAGTTGAAGTTTGGTAAATTTTTCGGAAATCATGGCGGCCAAAAGTTCCAATGGAACTCCTTTGCCGAAAGTAAGATCCAACTCCTTCATCTGTTTTATCAAGAAGCTTTCTAGAATCCTTTCCAGATCGTCGTCCGCATGAATAAGGGAGGCACTTAAAAGGGGCAACCCATTCTCTTTTTTTACCTCTAGGGCGCGATCCCAAAGTTCCCCCAAGAATACCTGTACGTGCGACAATTCAATCTCTTTTTTCTTATCGGGAAGTCTGGATAAGATTTTTTCCGTTAGCTTTTGGCTATCATCAACGTTAAAAAAAGGCTTATAATCCGGCGCTTGCAGAATCTGAAAGATGACTTTTTCTACGTTTTTCCTGTCCATTTTCTCTACCCGAAAGCGATGCCGAAGAATACTTGGACAAAGCGATTCAAATTCCGAGAGATGGCCAATGAACTCCTCTCGCATGATAAGCACAATACGACATGGAAAATTGTGGTGAATAAGTTGGTTCAGACCAATGAAGAAATCACGTTTTTCATCGGTTTCACCGGATATCAACAGTTCCTCAAATTGATCGAACAATAGGTATATGGGTTGAAAGCGTTCCTTGAACAACTTATGGGCCGCTTCCGAAAACCCTATGGAACTGTCAACGGGCAATTGATTGGTGGCGTTAATATCGATTTTGGTCGTAAGTGCGCCATTGATGGCAGCAAAAATGGACTTACTAATATGGTCACCTTTTCGAATGGTCAGCGCGAACCAATCTGCGTCTGAAAAACGATTGCGTAGGCCACACTCTACTAAACTAGTTTTACCAGATCCAGAAGGTCCGTATGCCAAGAGGTGTTTTACACCGCTCAATGCATCATAAAGGTCCGTAGTCTCCGTATCCCTTCCAAAGAAAACTTTTTTGTCCGATTTCCGGTAAGAGTCCAGGAACTTAAAAGGTGATGGAGCCCGATTCATGATTTCCTAATTTTAAACGGGTTAAGCATCTCTTCCAGTTGCTCGAAGAGATCATCTAGACCAGCTAGGTCCGTATTGGTGGATTTTACCTCAAGGGTTGGGTACAACGTATTGTCATTCTCCTTATCCAAATCCAATTCCTTATTAAATGGGGAATAGTTATATTGTCTCTTACCTTTTTGATAGCCTGTAAAATAATATACTTCCGGTGTTTGTTTTTTATCCTCATCATCATAAACACTTTTGTCCAAAAGCAATGGGGTAAGGGATATGTAAGCAGTCTTGTCATCAATATTGCGCAAACAGCTGGCCAAGACGTTCCCTTTAAACAATAAAATGCTTTTACTATAAGTGAACGAACCTTTTACCTGGATAGACTTTGTGATATCTGCAACCCTTCCATCATTGTATATGCCGTAAAGTTCACCATACCGATGCAGGTAGGTTTCTTCAGAACCTATACGATAATTAAGATTGATGTCCTTAATGGACACTAGGCGGTAGTTGGCCAAGAAGGACAAATTCTTTAGCCAGAACACCAAGGCGGTGAGGTATTCTTCCAATAATTCTGGAAACCTTTCATCCTTTTCTATTGACCCTGAGAGTAAATTACGGCGCTGGGTATCCAGAAAACATGCGGTTCCGAATAAATCGGATTTTGTGTCCTTTAGATCGTGGACAAATTTATTTACCTCGCTTACAAAACCTGTATCGCCCAACAATTCGGTCGTTTCGAATAGAAGGCTGCTATAATCAAAATCTTTATATTCATCATCGCCCATCTGTATGAAAGCTGAAATAATATCCCTTTTGGGCTTATCTTCCATTACTAATACCTGTGCCACTTGTATATAACATAAATAGCGAAGCGAGGCCTGATAGGCCTCTACCATAAAGGAAAGACCATAGGGCGTTTTTTCCTGGCCAGGTGGAGTGCGCATTTTTAATAGAAAAACCTGTATCAGCCAATCATAGCTCTTGAAAACTTCGGTAGGGTCGTCCCCAACGGGTATTCCTTCCCTAAGCAAGGCCTTTACAAGACCTTTAATCCATTCGTCCCCTTCCCCGACTAAATTCTCGGATAATGTGACAGGTAAAGATCTGTCATACTCGGCCTTACCCATCAAAAAATCAAAATTCGCATGGGTAATCGTTCCGATATTATAAATCTTATCCGCAGTTTGAACGGATTTACTGGACAGTTTCTTCATGAATACCATCAAGGCATCCAATTTTTTCTCAATTTCCTGCGATTTACCGTTGACATCTATTGTAATGGAATCCTCCGTTACGCCTTGAATGATGATTTTATCATCTTCGTCTAAGGAACTCATAAATCGCCTTTTAACTAATAAACCAAGATTCGTCTAGATACCAAGCACTTGTCCGGACGGGTCACTCTTAGGTTTTGGGGTAAGGTCATTACAAAACCGGGACAAAAAACCTTCAAGTCGTCAACAACCAAGGTTTTGTAGGATAAATTAAGCAAAATTTCAGAGAATTCCTATATAAAATTAAGCGAGACTATGGAATAAAGGTTATGTTAGAGGAGTTTAAGGTAGGTTCCAATCCATGGGAAAGACCAAATGGCCTTCCACATTTCCTTTACAAAGAGCGCTCCTACTCCACTTTTTAGGTCTCAAAACGGTACAAAGTCCTTGAAAAGGTAATCTATTAGAATTTTATCTTTCACTTACAAGCTTATTGGAACTTTCGAATTCCCACCTCTGCTTTTCTTAAGGTTATATCTATCCAACATTTAGCCGAAACGCCATATCCTGGGCAGTAATAGCCAATTCCGCAGCTAGGAAGCAGTGGTCCTGTGGCATGGCCGTTTCCGTGCGTTCCACCACATCCGTGACCAATTGTTCGCCGTAGGGCATATACACATTGCTACAATCGAAATATTTGGTCTCTTTTTGATTTACAAGGAATAGGTGATTTCCGCCTTCGCGACCTGCTATGTCTATATACTTTCGCATTTCGATATATCCCTCGGTACCCAAAATAAAGGTTCGCCCGTCACCCCAGGTTCCCAGACCTTCCGGGGTGAACCAATCGATTCGGATATAACCGGTGGCATGCTTGCTACGGACACTCATATCACCAAAATCCTGATAATTCGGATAGTTTGGGATGTTAAAATTTCCGGTTTGTGCAAAACTGACCTCCGCCTCTTTGGAATCAGTATAGTAAAGGAATTGATCACATTGATGGGAGCCGATATCGCATAATATACCGCCTGCCCTATCCGGTTTAAAAAACCAATCCGGTCTACTTTCGGGTCGCATACGGTGAGGGCCCAGGCCTATAAGCTGAACCACTTTACCAATGGCCCCATCCTGTACCAGTTTCCCAGCCTGAACCGAAGCGGGATTGGCCAAACGCTCACTATAGGTAATGGAGTAAATACGCTGGGTCTCCTTTTGTACCTTCTTTACTTCACGGAGCTGCTCCAAAGTGACAATTCCAGGTTTGTCTGCCATAAAGTCCTTTCCCGATTTCATCACGCGAATCCCCAGTGGGGCACGATCAACCGGAATCGAGGCACTAGCCACCAGTTGTACCGAGGAATCCTGAATAATTTCATCTTCGCTCTTGGCTATTTTTGCTTGGGGATAACGTTTAGAAAAATTTTGCAGCAATTCTTGCTCCTTGGCATATACAGCTACCAAGGTCCCGCCTCCATCCAACAACGAATTGACCATCCCATAGATATGCCCATGATTGAGCCCTATTACCGAAAATCGGATCGTATGTTTTGGCTTGGTACGTCTTGGAGGCTTTACAACAATCTCTTCGGGTCGTGAAGTGGTGTGCAAGCCTTGCCCAAATAGTGAGGTGGGAATCATGGAAGCGGCAGCCAATCCTGCAGCTGAAGTAACCCCCTTGGACAAAAAATGTCTTCTGTTAAATTCCATAAACTTGGTTCGTTTTAAGAGTATAGGTAGGGATGAACCTAAAAGTAAGGAATTTCTTTTTATCTAAATATGGTACAGCTCAGTGTCAAAAAATTCAAACATCTAAATCCAGGGATTCGAAATCATCAGTGCTTTTTCCCGTATCCGTAACTGTATTGTTTAGAGTCTTTAGGACGTACGTCATTGAGTACGTAAGCCATATGGGTGAGCTTACCTTTATGGTGTAGTTCCTTGGAAAAATTCAAAAGCTTTTTATCGGTAAGGCCGGCCCGCATCACGTAAAGGGTAATATCCGCTTTCTTGGATATCAGTAAGGTATCCGCCACCAACATCGTTGGCGCTGTATCCACCACAATATAATCATATGTTTCCTTGGCAGCATCAATAAAGGTCTCAAAACCGCCATCCGACAACAATTGCGGTGCGTTAGGGGGAACAGGTCCACTTAGGCACACTTTGTGAAATCGGTTGTCATCCAATCCGGGATATACAAACTCGTTCCAATGTATCTTAGGATCTTTCAAATAATCCGACAATCCCTTGGTGTTTTTGCCCATGCCAAAGTAATCATACAATTTAGGACTACGTAGATCGGCATCCACCAGTAGAACTTTCTTGTTTAGACTGGCAAAGGCCACGGAAAGGTTGTAGGCCAATAGGCTCTTTCCTTCGCTTTCAATAGAGGAAGTCATATAAATAACCTTCCCTCCTTGTTGACCGGATTTTGGTAAAAAATAATTGACGTTGGTGGCCAAAATCCGGAAGGACTCCGCCAAAATAGATCGGTCGTGGGCGTCATGAAATTTTTTGACCTTCCGCAAATGGGGAATTTCACCCAAAAGTGAAATTTCCGAAGTGGCGAGTTCCATATCCGAGCTTCCCTCTATTTTGCTGTTCGCCGAGAATTTAATAAACAATACGGCAAAGGGCAAAACTAGGCCCATAAGCAAACCTATAGGATACACGATTCGTTTTTTAGGGGACAAGGGCTCATTACTGGTCAAGGCATAATCCACCACCTTTATGGAGGGTGCCGTGGTGGCATAGTTCATGGCGGCTTCCTCACGTTTTTGCAAGAGCAACAAAAAGAGGTTTTCCTTAATACTTTGTTGCCGCTCTATGGCTCGTAAGGTCTTTTCCTTTTCGGGAAGTCGGGAAAACATACTATTGGCCTGACTTTTTTCCCGATTCAATTGGCGCAAGGACAATTTTAATTGGGTCTGGTATACATTTAACGACCGTAGGATATTTACCTTAAGATTTTCCAATTGGCCCGAAAGTGTTACCAAGGTAGGATGATTGTCACCCACCGTGCTGATCAATTTTTCGCGCTCTATGGCCATTTCGTTATACTCCGCCACCAAAGAGTTGATTCCACTATTTTCCAATCCCACATCCACGGGCAGCAGCCCATAGGCCGATTGTCCCAGAACCGCATTTTTGAGTAGGGCCGCCAATGAGATCTGGGTCTCCAGATTGGTCACCTCATCTTGGGCCACCGCTTTTCGTTGTAAGGAAAAATCCACATCGGATTCAATGTAGGACAGATTGTTCAACCGCTTAAAGTCCTCTTTGCCTACTTCAATGGAATCCAGCTCCCCGGATAAATAGGCAAAACGCTCGTCTATAAATTCCAGGGTGCGTTTGGAGATCAACTGCCGGTCTATGATACCGTCCTGATTAAACTTATTAATCAATTCGTTGATAACGGTTTCCGATCGCTCCGGACTTTGCCCCTTTATGGAGAGGGAGAGCACCTCGCTCCTTTTATCTGTTGGTTGTACCTGCAATTTTTCGGACAGCGCAAATACGGCATCCTTGACGGACTTTAGGACCACCCTAAATTGAATCCCTTCATAGGCAATGGGTTGGGCATTTTCCAAAAAGGTAATATTAAAGGGGAGCTGTATGGGTACGGTATCCTTCTCCGCTAAACCAACCACCGTAGTCGCCCCGTCCATATTGGTAATTCGTGCTTCAAAGGCGTCCAGGCTAATGTCATAGACCCGGGGTTGCCCTATGCTGTCCTCGGCAATCAATTTGGTAATGGCAAAAGGAGGATTCCAAATTTCCGTCGTCTTTATATTTCCTTTTTGGAAATAGGACACATCTAGATTTAGAGCCTCTACTACCTGTCCTAAAATGCGGTAGGATTTTAGGACCTGAATCTCGTTATCCAAGTTAATACCGGGATTTCCGCTGAGCAGGGCCATGGGATCTACCGTAATATCCATTTCCTTGGCCTCGTCAATAATCTTGATCTTGGCTGAGGATTCGTAGACTATGGGCGCGTAGCGCATATAGGCATAAGCCCCTCCTAGGCAGATCAAAATGCCCAGTACAAACCAGGGCCAATAGCGAAGATATTTTTGGGCCACCTCCCAAAGGTTGACAGATTCCTCTGTTTCGTCATAGTCCAAACTGAAGGGTGATTCCGCCATGCGTTTTTTCAGATTAAAAATGTGGGGTAAAAATACGGAAACAATCTTGAAAAGACAGCCTAGGATGGGCATTTCCAGACCAAAATACCTTACCGTTCATCGATAGTGCCCCATGGGTCCTGGGGTTTGGCATTCTATAGATTTTTGTTGAAGCTAGCGCCCTCTTTTTCCACGGCAACAAAAGTAAGTAGTTAAGTATGGATAGTGCCGTTTTTAGGGCTTAACTTCCTTTTGAAGGTAATCTGCAATAACTTCGGCGATCAGCTCCCTCCCGTAATCGTTCCAATGTTTATCATAGACCAAGGTCACCGGGGCCTTGGCGTTTTGGAAAACCTCCGAAAAATCAAGATACCTGATGCCGTTTTCATCGCAAAAATCCAAAAAGCGACCATCCGTGACCCGACTATCCAATAAGAGTATCGTTTTTTCGGTATGCCAACCATATGTGGCTATTAACTTTTTAAAGTTGTCAATACGTTCCGTAACCGAACTTACGCCCATTTCCGGAACGGCTACATCCCCATGGTCCCTGCCCCTAATAAAGTTCAACCCCTTCCAAATGGCGCCGGCTATATTCTTTATGGGCAATGTCATACCATAATTGGATCCATAAACCCAAAGTTTACAATTTTCCCGAATCCTAAAGGGTAGGGTCTTCAGCATCCGAACCAATTCGTAATCTGCCCGATGTTTACGGGAATCAAAGTCGTTTCTAAATTTCATATATAGAATGACCTTATCTATTTTGTCAAACCGATCCCTATAGGCATCTACCAGATGCATTTGATAAGCCATGGTAGCACCCGTATACCCGTATTCAAAGACTTCCACCTTGGGCAAGCGGTCTTCTATCTTTTTCCCCAGTGAATTGTCATAATCCTGGTGAAAACCCTCGATAAAGGAATCCCCGACCAAGGCCACTTCATATTTGTCCTCACTGGGCTCAAACTCTCGATAGGAATTAAACCCGGAACCATTAATGGAAAAATGGGTAAAATGCTGACGGCGATTACCCTTAACGTAATGTCCTTTACTTCCGGGTACTCGTTTCTCCACCCCAAATTCATCGATCATTTTTGGGGGATCGTCCGCATGTAAGTGAAAGGCCCGGACCAAAAGTTCCAGAGCCAACAGGATTAGGCCCAAATACACTACCGATTTCAGGACAAACTTTTTCATTCCCGTCAAAATTGAAAATAAATAAAGGAGCGGTTTACCCCATCGTCATAAAACAACAACATGGCAAAAATAACCAATACATAAAGTACAAACCGAACCACCGGGGATTTAAAATGAAACGGATTCCGTTCATTTTTGCGGATCCTGTACTCATATACCACAAAAAGCAGCATCAGTACATAATAATCGATCATACGGTACCCCACGGGATGGGTATAGGCCGCTATCCGAACATCGGTAAAGATTCCCTGGATATAGCCAAAGGCGTCCGTAAGGGTAGGGGATCGGAAAAAAATCCGGGAAAAGGTCACTAGGCCAAAGGTCAGCAATACTTGGCCTATTTCCTTTACTGAAGGCAAAAAGGAGTTTTGTCCAATAACACTTTCCATATAGATCCGATTCCGTTTCAATAAAAAAACCGGGATAAACAGAAGCGCATGAAAACCGCCCCAAAAAACAAAAGTCCAATTGGCGCCATGCCAAAGCCCGCTTACCAGAAAAACCACGGCAATATTGAAAACCGCCCGCCGTTTGCTCACCCGGGAACCTCCCAAGGGGATATATACATAATGCCGAAACCAGGTAGAAAGGGATACGTGCCAGCGTTGCCAATATTCCGCTACATTTCTTGAAAAATGGGGAAATCGAAAATTGGACATCAACTCTATTCCAAAAAGTTTGGCGGTACCAATGGCAATATCCGAATAGCCGCTAAAGTCCCCATAGACCTGAAAGCTAAACATGACCACGCCTAAAATCAGCGTAGAACTTGGATAGGTACCATAATGGGCAAAGATATCATCCACCATGGGTGCCAGGGAATCCGCAATGACCAACTTTTTGAACAGGCCCCATAAGATAAGTTTAAGTCCATCGGCGGCCTGGGTATAGTGAAACTTCCTGGACCGTTCTATTTGGTGCAACAGGTTGGATGCCCGTTCTATGGGCCCGGCCACCAATTGTGGAAAAAAGGAGACGAAGGCCGCAAAGGCCACAAAATTGGTCGTGGGTTTTAATCTGCGATAATAGATATCAAAGGAATAGGACAAGGTCTGAAAGGTGTAGAAGGATATCCCTACTGGTAAAATGATGTTCAAGGTATAGCTACTTTCCGGGGTATACCCTAGGGCCTGAAGGCCATCCACAAAGGAGTCCACAAAAAAATTGTAGTACTTAAAAAAACCCAACAGCCCCAAATTGGCCATGACACTTAGCATAAGCCAGGCCTTGGCCCTTCTACGATCGTCCAGATGCACATAAATGCGTTGGCCTACCACATAATCCACCACTGTACTAAAAGCGATCAACCCCAGGAAACGCCAGTCCCACCAGGCATAAAAGAGATAGGACGCACCAATTAAAAAGAGGTTTTGGGCTTTCGGGCGTATTTGGGTTATTCCCCAATAGCATAGGAATGCTATTGGTAGAAAAAGCGCGAACTGTACCGAGTTAAAAAGCACCTGGAAATTCTTTTTATCCTACTAAAAATTTACCAAGCTTTGTTGAGGGGGGTTTCCAAAACTTTCTTTTTTCCGAGCTGCAAATAAACCCAAATACCCTCGGTTTACCAATAAAAAGCAAAAAATTTGGATAAAAAACATTTTGGACTAGTTTGCTCAATTTTCTTTCCACAACTTTTCCCAACCCAAGTCAGCAAAACAGGGGCCTTGGGTAGCTTCGGAGTATTTGATATCGTTGTGGTAGCCATTCCATTCCAAAATTTGCACCTGCCCCTTTTGATCAATGGCCAGGTCCCAACCTATGCTACCTATATAAGGTACTTTAGCATGCAATTCTTTACACAGGGCCTTGGCCTCATTAAAATGGGGGATAGTTTTGTTTTTGAAGGCCATTTGGGTATCCGGATGTTGGTAAACGGACCTCCAATTGTTCAAATGGCCATATTCGGCAAGCTCCCCGGAACTGATGTCTATACCTACCTTGACCTGAGATTGGGATTGTACATGGGTCTCTCCCGAACGGCCCATTCTCAAATAGGCGGCCCTAACGGAAGCCTGGTGGCTTAAATGCAACACTGTTGTGATACGAAGGGTCGCCGTAGCCGCCCCAAAATCTTCAAAAAAGGGATGGTGCGGTATATACCTTTGAAACACCCCATTGCCCAATTTTACGATTTGCTCGAGATTAAAATTTTTCCTTTGAATCAGATAAACCCCTTTCCCCTGAAACGATTGGTCCCTTTTAAATATCACTAGGTCACCTTTGGAAAAGATGATTTCCTGTATTTCACCGGAGCTCAAAACACTTAAATCTTTGGAAAGCCACTGCCCGTTTACGTAATAGCCCAAATCGGGAAATTGCTTTGTTTCAAAGAAGGCATTACTATGAAGTTTAGCAAACGATAGCTTTCCATAGGCGCCTTGTATTTTGGGGACCACCACCTGTCCGTAATAATTATCCGGAATCCAACCTTCCTTAAAGGTCCCGTTTACTACGGAATACACATATAGCCAGGGGGCATACCGCTTAGCCCCGAAAATGTCCTGGGCATATTCCATAGCTTTTTTCTTTAGGGGTGGGGAAAGTCTGCCTTTTTCTTTCTCAATGCGGCGTAGTATTTCTTTTGCCTCCCTTTTGTGCGAAAAGTGAAATCGGTAGATTTCCGCTTTGCTCAGGATCGATTTTAGGGAATGGATTACTTTCATTGTATACGAACTAAGGCCAAGGTTTTTGGATTATAGCAGACCCTTTTTAAAAAGTTTATAAGAGAATACTTCCAAAATGAACTTTGGCGTAGAAACCAAATTTCGTTCTGCCAACCGCTTGGGCTCCTTGAGGAAACGCGGCAACCACTCCAAGCCCAGTTTTATCCAGAAGGGATGCGATCTTTTTACCGTACCTGCATAAAAATCAAAGACCGCACCAATGGAACAAATAATGGCCGGCGAGAGTTCCGCTTTGTTTTGGTATACCCACTTTTCCTGTTTTGGAGCCGTCATTCCCACGAATAGCACATGGGCACCGGAAGCTCTAATTTTGGCACACATGGCATGGCTCTCCTCCCAATCAAATTCCGGTTTATAGGGCGGGGAATACGTATATACCTGGATATTGGGATATTCTTGCCGGGCACGTGCCTTGATCAAGGCCAAGGTGTCTTTGGAAGCCCCTAAAAAAAAACAAGAACCCGATATTTCGTTCAAATATGCCATAATATGGATAAAGATATCATAGCCCGCAATTTTTGATATCTTTTGTTTATTTAGCGTTCTTGCGGCCCAAACGATCCCGATGCCGTCTGGCACCAACTGATCGGAATCCTGTAAAGCGGTCTCAAATGCACGGTCTTTACGGGCCATACAGTAACTATGGGGGTTTAGGGTATTGATGATCATTTTACCCTCCAAGGACAATGCTGGGTAAGTATGGGCAATGTTAAAACCAAGTAATTGCATTTAGATTAATTTTTCCATAATGTTATGAAAGCGTGTTTCAAAGGCCTCCAAGGTAAAATGTTCTTCGTAGCGCTTTCTCCCCGCTCGTCCCATTTTCATACGTAGTTCTGGATTACGGATCAATAGTTCCAATTTTTTGGCTAGGGCCTCGGGGCTTTCCTTTTCCACTAAAAAGCCCGTCTCACCTTCCTTAACCACATCGGGAATCCCTCCTTCAAAAGTTGAAACAATAGGCAAGGAAAATTGCATCGCCTCCAAATTAACAAGTCCAAATGTTTCATTTGGATAATACGTTGGAAACACAAAAATATCGGATTTAGCATAAGCCTCCTCCTTATCGATACCATATTTTCTACCGGCATACTCCACAATTCCATCCAAGCCCAGATTTTTAATCCTATTATGGAATTGGTCAATCTCAATGTCACCTTGGCTACCAATGAAAGTACAATGAAATTGAAGATTCTTTTTTTGAAGAAGTCTACAGGCTTCTAGCAAAACAAAGACTCCTTTGGACTCGATCATGTTGGATAAAAATAATAAGCGAACAGGTCCTGTACAGATTCTCTGTCCATGCTCTATTTTCATATTTGGAGGTATCCCATTTGGACAAAAATGTACTCTTTCTTTAGGGACATATTTTTTTACATCGTAGTATAGATGTTCTGAAAGCAAAATTACCTCTGATTTTCTAAAAACCATTTTATATAGTAAATGGTCCCACCATCTGGTTTGCTTTCGCGATACCCCTTTGTTGTGGAAATGGAATACCACCTTTTTCCGAAACCATTTGGCAAGCAAGACAATAAAGGCATCCTTATAAAACCCGGCACCTGAAGCCGTAAGGGTAATATAGACCAATTGGGGTTTGTGCCTCTGAAGATGTTCAAAGGTCTGTTTTAAAATTGTAAGGAATCGCTTTATTTTTGACCATCCTCCCTGTCCTATCTCATGGACACTGGTAGAGGTGCCCAAATTAATATAAAACAAGTCAAAGCTATCGTTGATCAATTTGCTTTCCATAATATATTGCCCCACCATGGCCGCACCATGTACTGGAGGTGGATAGTGGAGAACAGATAAAATCTTTTTGGCTTTCTTTTCCTTTTGCTGCAATAGTATGTCATACAAAGCCAGCACATTTTCATACACCTTTTCCCTGGTGTACCAGGTATCGGCCTTTATTCTTGCCTTAGCCCCCAAGGCCTTACATTTTTCCGAATGGTCATAGAGCTCCCTGATTGCCTTGGCCAAACCAATGGCATCACCGGGTTCTACCAACAAACCATTCTCTCCGTGGTCTATGATGGCGGACATTGCGCCCAAGTTACTGGCAATAATAGGTCGTGCGTGTTTCATAGCCCGGGTTATCACATTGGGAAATCCTTCATACCACTTGCTGGGAACCACTACCATCTTGGATTCACCAAAGGCCTTATCCAACTCTTTTCCGGACAAGTACCCTTTCCATGTTACGTTTTCCGGGGAACCGGATTTTAAATGGACGTAAGATTTTGGAATACTTCCAGCCACTACAAAAGGAATTTTGGGCAATAAACGGGCCGCTTCCAAAAACTCAAGTATCCCCTTTTCCCTACTTATCCTTCCAATAAAGGAGACGTATTTTGGGATTAGAAGTTCGTCTTGACTATAATCCACGGGGGTTAATCCGGGAACAATGAATAACTTCTCGGGCGGGATGCCATTGTCCATAAATTTTTGGCGCTGAAAAGCGGTCTGTACAATATAGGCATCCATGGTTTTGGTAACCCCCCAAACTGTTCGCGCCAAAAAATTCCGTAGGGCATACCCAATACTCTTGGGAATATCTTCCTCGCAGTTTTTGGCAATACAATTCCATTCCCGAGTACCACTCAAACACTTTTCACAGATCGTCCCTTTCGGGTCTAAATGCAACCCATTGGGACAAAACAACCGGTAATTGGGGCAGCGCATGACCAGAGGGATACGCCTCCGCTTTATAGTTCTTATAATGCCTGGGGAAATAAAGGGATACAAGTTCTGTACCTGGACGATATCCGGTTGAAACTCATCCAAAATACCCTTAAGTTCCTTTACCGCTCCGGGATTGTACATGCCCGAAAAAAAGGCTTGTACCTTCTTCCAAAAGGAATCGCTAATGACATCCGAAAATCGCCGAAACCACTTCACCTCATGTCCATTGGCAACTAATACTTCCCGTAGGGCTTCGGCGGCCTGTTCCTCGCCACTGGTGTTGCTGGCATAATTGTTATGGATAAAGAGTATTTTCAATGGGCTTGCAATTTGGGATTGTCTTTATCCAATTGTACCCAGCTTCCGAACTCAAAATCCTTTTCCACCGGATCAAAAACACCAAAGCCATTACAAGGATAGAAGGTCATCTCCCCAAAATAGATATGACCCTCCACATTATAGAAATCGACTCGGACAAACTTGAATCCTTGGGCCAAGGTCCGCGCCAATTGCGTCATGGTTTCGAGATTTTTAGGTTTGTACAAATCTTCTTTTGCCTGAGGGTACCACAATCCGAAGGGAAGCCGGTTCCATTCCAAGTCATAGAAATTAAGTGTATGGTTTACAAAGCGATCACGATCAATCTGAATGTGTTTGGGTTCTCCATGGAAACAATGGTATTTAAAATCTACCAAAGCGCTTTCATGTGCATTGGCGAGGTATTGCTCACAAATGATTCTTGGAGGCACCTTATCGTAAGCATGTTCGCCCCATAGTTTGTAAAAATTGGTAGATAACCATTTACGCATGGTTTTTTTAGCATTGCTAATGTCAAATTGGGATTTGTCTGTACATATCAAGATCATATCGGCACCATGGGTTCCTTTAAGGACAAAGGATTTGGGCAAGATATTGAAATCAATATCTTCTACCTGTTCATATACCCCATACAATGTATTAAGGTATTGGGCACCAATCTTTTTACCTACATAATCGCGTACGGCGTATTTGTCTACCAATTGGGTATATATGGGGGCCCGATCGCATAAATTCTGCCAGATGATCTTGGCCATTAAGGTATCCGGGGCTTTAAGGTTAAGTCGTCTTTTAAAGGTAAAATAATAGCGGATTTGGTAATATTGCTCATCAGAAGTTAACTTACGTAGAATTCGTAAGGCATATCGCTTTACCATGGTTTTAAGTGGGCTTTCTTTGGTGTTCATAATTTTGTACTATAAAGCACATCCCTTTAAATAATACTTTATCTTCAAAATCTTATTCTTTGTTTTCAAAACTAACTTTATGATCCTAAAAAAACTTTTGCCAAATTTTGGATGAACCGCCCTACTTTTTTCATCTATTACATGTTGTTCCCTACTATGCTGAGGATTTTGATACCCTGTTAAAATCTGAGCCGATGTTTTGTTATCCTCGGAAATTCTAAATTTGACAAAAAAATCATTTAACCTCTTAACTTTCAAATGATTCCTACACCGTAAAAACCATTCCGCATCCATCATATAATGAAAAGATGTATCCAATGGGTTATCTAAAAGTATTTCCTTCCTAAAAAGAGTCCCTGTTGTGGGTGGCACATACACTCCAAAAACAATTGCCATTCTGGAAAACCTGTTAAAGAACTGCCTCCTAACGATTTCACCATTTTTATTGTTGAAAAAAGTCATATGCCCATATATCACATTAGAATCGGGTTTCTTTTCAATGTATTCTACATATTTATTTAAGGCATTAGGCAATAAAACGTCGTCAGCGTTTAACCATAAAATCCAATTTCCCTTGGCTTTTTTAAAGCCTTTGTTTAAAGCCTCACTTTGTCCTTTGTCAGATTCAGAAATCCATACTAGATGAGTGTATTTCTTTAATATGTTAAGTGTTTCATCAGTAGAACCACCATCAATAATTATATGTTCATATCGCGTGTGATCCTGTGACAAAACCGAACAAATCATTTCCTCAATAAATTGTCCTTGGTTTAATGATGGCGTTACTATTGATATTTCCAAATTAGGCTTTTCGATGAGCGGAGAAATTTATCTTAAAAAATTTAGTTTGTAACTAAAATTCAAGTTCTCATTTTTTAAAGGTTTTAATGGCATTTAAATAATGGTCATTCATTATTTCAATTTTCGAACCCCATGAAAGCTCTTCACACCTTTTTATACAGTTACGGGAAAAGTTAGCTAAAAGTTCCCTGTTATTATTTAAATGCAGCAATGCATTGCTAAAATCCTCTACAGCCTTTTTAGGATTCTCCAAAGGTATCTTAATTCCTATTTCGTCATTTACACAATCCCCTTGTCCACAAGTGTCAAAACAAATTATAGGTAATTTATTTTCAATGGCCTCCAACACCACATGAGGAGTCCCTTCCATAATACTTGTAAAAAGAAATATATGAGACTTTTGCATTAAAGTTTTCACCTTCATACGTTCAACAATACCATGCCAAATTATTATTTCTGAGATTTTAAGGTCTTCTGCAATTTTTTTATATTTTTTGGATCCATTATCGTTTAAACCCACAATATGAAATTGTATTCTAATATCTCTTCTTGATTTTGCTATAATGCGCAAAGCCAGGTTTAACTGTTTAGTAAACAAGTCTCGACCAACCCATAAAATATTAAGAGTTTTATCATCATACCTATCCAATTGATTAGAAAGTGTCGAAAAATGCGAATAAGCACCAGTTTCATTTATAACTGGTACATCAACCTTTAAATGGTTCAAAAGCCTTTTTTTTGAATCGTGATTGGCAGCAATGATTTGAGTATAATTTTTAAAAGCTTTCTTTACGTTATTTGAATATTTTAACTGAAGTAAAGAGATAATATTCTTTAAGTAATATTTCATTTTTAAAGAATAATTGATGTCAACCAAAAAATTTCTTTGAATCTGGCTCAATCCTCCAATTGGTCCCCATATACTTGGCACTTGGGTTTTCCAAAGATAACCGGGCTCTCGAAACCCTATCATATTTAGTTGATGAACCAAGTCAATCTGGTGTGTATTTATAATTTGCTTAGCAATTTTATAGGTCTCATTATGCCATTTTCTATAGTAATAATAAAAACGCCAATCCCCTTGGTTTTGGCCCATTCTTGTAGCCCTTTCTCCGATATCGTTAAAATACAAAAGCACCTTATTTTCTAGTGAATACTTCCTAATGCCAGATACCAAATCTGCTCTAAACTCACAATTCGTAATCAAATGGATTTTATGAAATTTTGAAAGGTGCTTTACCCAAGCCCAAGCCATTCCCGGTTCAGACCCCTTGTATGGACTGCAACTGTATGCGGAGATGATTATTTCCAAACTTATGATTATTTAGCCTTTGGTCTTATCACTTAATTCCAAATTTTCAACTTGTAAATTACATATACGCTTAATTCCAAAAACAGGGCAAAAAGGATTTCCAAATAGTTCATGCCGACATTCCTTCTCACAAGAAAAGACTCTTGAATCCTTTTATAAATGGATGTTTTGGCACTTATTCCTCCTATTCGATAATTTACCGTTGGAATCTCCACATAGAAAAAACTTTTTGAGGACCTGAAAAATGTTTCTAAAACTAATTGGTAATCAGAATAGATACTTAAGTTAGTGTTGTAACGATGCAATCTGTATTCTTTTGCAGTTATGAACATAGTGGGGTGGTGATAAGTCATACCATAATATTTAAACTTAAAGGTAGACTTATTATACTTTCTTAAAGTTTTTTTTCCATTTTGATTGATTATAAAAATATCAGAATGGTAGATAGAATAACCTGGATTCTCTTTATACGCCTGTACCATAGAATGGACTGCATTTCTTTCATACCAATCATCACTGTTAATCATAGCGATTAATTCCCCATTTGCTAAATCAACGCCTTTATTCATGGCATCATACAACCCTTTATCCGGTTCACTTATCCAAGTAGATATTTGACTTTCATAATTTTTAATAATTTCTATCGTTCTGTCTGTCGATCCACCATCAACGATTATGTACTCCGTATTAACATAAGTTTGATTAAGCACACTTTTTATAGTCTGCTCTAAATGCTCTTCGCCGTTATAAACTACTGTGATAAGTGTGACCAGCATTTACTTTATTTTTAATAGCTACACCTCTAACGATAAGGCTTAATTTCGAATATAGAAGACTTAAAACAAACCAGATTAGGTATAAAAAAGGTATATTCTGCCCGCTTGTAGTAAATAAGTTAAACTGACCGAATGAATATAAAATATTGATGATAGCCAAAGACAGAAGCAGAGAGCCATAGACACCAAACTTCTTCTTAAATTTGCCAAATCTAATCTTTACTCCCAATTTGATAAATCTAAAAAAAAGGATAGAATAAAGAAATACACCTAAAATGCCCGAAGCCCATAAAACCCTAAAAATTTCACCTTCAAAATAGGTTCTCAAAGAACCTTCTTCTCTCACGAAAACTCCTTCGTCCTTTTCAATATATCCTATTTCCTCGGTACCTAGTCCATTTCCAAAATAATACAATTCCGTATTTGCCATATCTTGGAAAGATTCAAAAAAAACGGGATCTCTTGCACCTAATAATGCTAGAATTGGATTTTTGCTTTCGAATGAATCAGAAAGTATCTTGAACCTTTCATCATTCTCTATGAAGGAGAAAACAAATATTCCAAAGCATAAGATTAAAGCAATTAACGGTAATATTCGGATGAAGTTACTACTCATTAACTTGTTCGATTTTGAAAATAACAGATAGAATAAAAATGACATACCTATAAAAACAAAGCCTTGCCTTGAACCCAAAAGAGACACGAGTAAAAATGAAAGCATCAAGGTTACATTTTTTAACCATTTCAAATGTCCAACATTTAAATACAGTAAAATATTGACTACTAAAACCGATATTAAAGCAATTTGTGGCTTATCCATTCCTAAAAAACCGGTGAATAATTCTTCGTTTGGATAGTACACGTCGGTATCTATAATATTCATGAATTGTGCTAACCCTATCAAGCAAATAAGAAACCAAAGAAATGAAAACATTGCCAAAATGTTAGGGATTAAACTTTGATTTCTTTGGCCTATTGACAAACCCTTGTGTAAAACACCTAAAACAATCGAAGCTCTAGATAAATGAAAAATGACGTATCCATAATTATTTATATTTCCATTCCAATGAGCTATTAGTGTCGTCAATAATGGAATAAATAGTAATAATAAAAACAGATTCAATTTTATACTAAACCCCCTTTTCCAATTTGAGATAATTCCAGATAAATTGTACACTAGGTAAAAAACAAATAGAATGTCTGACAAATAGACATATCTGACATACAAAAAAAGTGGAACGGGAATGAGCAAGGACACAATTAAAATAAATTCGAATGTATTGGAGAATTTATTCTTGAAAAAGTATCCAGTAATTAATATTAGAAAGACGGTTAAAATGAAATTAGTTATTTCAATCATATTCTCAATAATTCACCTAAGACGCTTGTCAGATCGAACATTATCTTGGAACTTTATTTAATCATTTTGTATTTTCTGAAATTGATATCTTTTTTAGGATTATTCTGTATATTTTGGCAGGCTTTATTGATGACCAACTTAAACAGACAAAAAACTAATCGTTTATTCTAATAAAACGAGCTGGGTTTCCTGCCCATATTTGATCATCCGGAACGTTTTTGGTTATCACCGAGCAAGCTCCAATTACTACATTACTTCCAATAATCACCCCTTTCAAAATTGTGGAATGTGCGCCAATAAGAACGTTATCTTTTATAATAATTGGTTTGGATGATGTATTTTGTCGGTCAATATCGAAATTCATCCTATCTTTTGAAGAAAGGCTATGAAAATCGGTATCATAAATTACAACATTACCTCCTATTTTAACATTATCCCCAATTTTAATGCTTTTATAACAAACGATGGCCGTACTGCTCATCCCGACATTTGCTCCTATCGTCAACTTTCCATTATTTCCAACGATTATGCTACATTTTTTAAAGCGCCCAATTGGATTTGACATCTCCCTATTATTTGAACAAAATCCTGGACCAATTTTGCAGGATCCCCCTATTCCAACATTAATTATAGGCCAACCAATATTTCGGAAACTTGAGTATTTCACATCATTTGAATTGAACAATAAATAGCTCATTAACCAATCAATTGGCATCAAGAATTTCATCCATAAAAAGCGTGCTCCTTTATATGCGAAAATGAGTGCTCTCATGAGATTTTTTTATTTCCTTGTACGTATTCACCAAATCTTTAACTATTTTCTCCGGATTGTGTCTTTCATCAGCAACAATCTTGCCTTTTTCACTAATTCTCTTCGCTAGGCTTGGATCATTTTTTAGCATAATTAAGTAATATACTATTTCAAATATTCCATTCGATGGAACCAAGAGCCCGGTTACCTCGTGTATCAAAAAAGAAGAAATTCCACCTACATTGCAAGCAATAACTGGTAACCCAAGGATTTGTGCTTCACACAAACTGTTTGGACTATTTTCAATATATGATGTATGCACATAAATATTGGACTTATTCAGTAGATTTATCATTTCTGTTGGTTCAAGCCTACCATGACATACCATTTTAACACGCTGATGTTTTATTTTTAATTTTTTTTCAAAATGTTGGAATAATCGATCATTCTTATCAACTCCAATAATATCCCACTGAAAGTCAAAGTCCGCCAAAAGAGTCAAAAGATTCGCAGATTTTAACACAACATCTAATCCTTTATAAATAGTTGGGGATAATGTAGAAACAATTCTTAGTTTATGAATATTATAATTTTCATCGGCTTTCTCAAAACTTTTATAGAAGATTGGTCTAAGTACCTCATCTACATGAAAATATTCTATTTCTGAACTATATAATTTAACAATATGTTCATCCCAATGAGTACGGCCCATGATGTAATTAGCACCTTTCAAATGTTTAATCTCTCTCTTTGCCCTGTTCCGGAGTTTCTGAAAATGAAATGAAGGAGAACTGCCAATAAGGTTTTCGAAAAAAAAACGTAAGCTTATTAAAAAACTAAATTTTGATTCATTTACCGGAAAAAAAGAATTTACAATAGGATTTAGCAGACCTTGGATATGTATTACAACAGGAATCTCAGTAAAGTGCTGAACGTTTGCGAACTCTTCTTCAGTACCAAAAACGTGTATTAAATCAGGCGCAAAATCTTCGATGATTTTTCTATAATGCTCACCTGATAAGTGTTCATCAATGTTACCCCACCAGTTCTGAATCAATCCTTTAACTGGATTGCTTTTTTTGCTCCTTATCTTAATAGGATAGTAGGTAATTTTGTTCTTGACTACTTTTTTACAATCTCCTCTATTAAAAAAGGCTATTGCCAAGTCCACGTCCTTTCTTTCAGCGACCAGTAATTCTAATGATTCTATCCATCCTCCACCAAAATACGGCTGTCGGTTGTCCTCATAATTTGAAGGAGTAGGAGTAAACCAAAGTACTTTCATATGGGATTATTTATTCCAAATACCTTTTGCAGTGGAATTTATGAGCTTGCTGTATTGAATTGGCCATAAAACCAAAGTTATTAATAAACAAAAACAGGTGGCCAAAATTACTCCTGTTGTACCAAAGCCTAAATATTTCCCAAAATAAATGCTCAAAGGAATATTGATTAACATTACAAATATTGAAGACAATAATTGAAGTCTAAGTTTGCCAATACCATTTATAAAAGAAACATAAACCATATTAAAAGATAAAATAGCTACAAAAAAAGCCATGGAAATAGACAAATGTTTTGGAACATGGACTTGATTCCCAACCCAAACTTCATAAAACCAGTCGCTCATTAAAATCATAATTACCAAGGCCACAGGAATTATCAACCAAATTCTCTGAATGTTCCGAACTGAATTTTTAATCCAATTAAAGTCACCACTAGCATAAGCTTCGGTGAATGCAGACCAATAAGGTGTTGTTAATATCGTATAAGCAATTATAATTATTGAAAAATATTTATAGGTCACATTATATGGAACAACTTCCTTTGGGGAAAAAAGTTGAGTAATTATAAAATTATCTGTCGAAAACAACACTACGGTTGCAATTTGAATTATAAAAAAATTGAAGCCTAAACTGGTAATTTCTTTTAGATACTTCCTCTTCCATAACTTTGTGGACGGTAAAAATCTACGATATCTCGTCCTAAAGGCATATAAATTCACCAACAATAAAACTAGTAGGGGTAAGGACGAAAATACTAGTGCATAAACAATCAAAGAACTTCTATCTATTTGAATGAGAATCCAGATACATATAAGAGAAAAAATTTGAGTGATAAATTGAATCTTATCTTGAATGGAATGTTTTTGATCACCCTTGTAAATTGCTGTAATGAGTTTTGCGACTAACTGCAATCCAAAAAGAGTAATTAATAACGGAATTAACAATTCTAGGCCTTCTTCTTCCATTGGTGAAGTGTTAAATACTTCATACCAATCAATATATTGACTAATGAAAAAAAAGCAAGTAACTAAAACTAGGCTTATAGTGCCAATGGTAAAATAACCAGAACTTACTAAAGCTCGGGCCTTTTGAACATTGCCTTCTACCTGTGCTTCCGCAAATTTATTCCGTAAACCATTTTCCAATCCAATGTCCAAAAAAGAAAACCAGGCAATGAATGAACTGATTGTCAGCCATATGCCATAACTATTGAGCGATAAGTGATTTATAGTTAAGGGAACTAGAAGGAAATTGGAAATAACACTCCCAATTTTGTAAAGTACAGACCAACTAATATGCTTAGTTATATTTTTGGTGCGATTACTCTTTATTCCTAAAAAACCATGAATCCAATCAAACGTTTTTTTCATTTTTTTATAAATAGAAGCAGAAGTAACAAATTAGTTGAAAAATTTATTCTTTTGACAGGGGACAACTTTAATAAGTCTTTAAAAACCACTTATACTTCTCCCTAATTCCACCTTCCAAAGCTATCTGGGCCTTCCAACCCAAGAAACGTAACAGGGAGATATCCATTGACTTTTGGGAAAACAATGTGACCTGGAGCGCTTTTTTAGAGCTTTTAATTTGAATCCCAGTACCCATATTACACCGCGGTTTTATTCCAATGATTTAGGCATTGTGTTAAGGATTCCTCCCAATGTGGAATGGCAATGCCAAAATCCCTTTTGATTTTTTCCGTATCCAAGACACTATACTCAGGCCTTTTGGCAGGCGTTGGGTAATCGGTGGTAGGTATTGGGTTTGTCATAACCGGTAGTTGCGCCACTTTAAAAATGGTGTTCGCAAACTCATACCAACTACATTCTCCGGTATTGGCATAGTGGTAAATGCCTACATCCTTATTTTTTAGATGGGTAAGTAGTTGAAGTACCGCCGCCGCGAGGTCTCCTGCATAGGTAGGACGGCCTACTTGATCATGAACCACATTGAGTTCCTTCCTTTCCCTTCCCAGCCGCAGCATGGTCTTTACAAAATTGGAACCGTAACTGGAATATACCCAGGAGGTCCTAATGATCACCGTACGTGCTGGATTGATTTTGAGGATGGCATTTTCGCCATCCAGTTTGGTTCTACCATATACGCTTTGGGGATTTGGTGTATCCGTTTCGGTATACGGTTCCGAAGCAGTTCCTTCAAAAACGTAATCCGTAGAAATATGCACAAAGGCCAAACCCTTTGCTTTAGCAATTCTGGCCAAATTTGCCACGGCCAAATGATTGATGGCATCCGCTTTTTCCACCTCGGTTTCCGCCTTATCCACAGCGGTGTAAGCGGCACAATTGATCAGCGCATCAATGCTGTTCTCAGCAATAAAATGCTCCACAGCCTCATGATCTGTAATATTCAGTTCGTTAACATCTGTAAAAACAAAGGTTTTTCCCGTTTGGGAAGCGGCCAACTCCCGAATCTCAGAACCCAATTGTCCGTTTGCCCCTATGACCCAAAATGTTCTCATACCAAGTAATAAGGTTTTTCTATCTTCTCTATTCTTTAGCTGGAGTCCTGGGAGGACCTTAGGACTGCTTTCGCAAACTTCTACCCACTTTTTTTAAATCTGTGGTGGTCACCTTTTTAAAATCCGATAATCGCTTCGAAACCATGCTTTGTCTTTCAAAATCCTTTATTTCGCTAAGGTAAGGATTGGGAACGGACAAATCTAATGGAGTCGGCTCCTTGTCCCGAGCAGAATTTTCCAGTTGCACTACCCCAGAAGTCTCCGGTGTATTTGAATTCAGCTTTTGATCCTCCAAGGTGTTTTTTATCCCACCACCCAAAATGCTGTTACTTTTTGTTTTTTCAGGGAGATAAAACGCCTTTTTTTGAAAAACCTTTAGAAATGGAATCAGGTATAAAGCCGAGCCGACCAAAACACTAATAATCAATTGAAGATTTATATTTAAATCGTCTATAAAAAGGACCAAGCTTATAATAAAAATGTTACAAACGCAAACGATCAAGGTAGCCTGCTCATGGGCGTTCCCCAAATCCAAAAGGCGATGGTGTATGTGGTTGCGATCGGCACTGAACGGGCTTCGTTTCTGCCATATCCGAATACTAAAGACCCGTAAGGTGTCCAACAAGGGATAGGATAAAACAGCCAATAGCAAGATAGGTGCATTCGGAATGGCGAGTGCCGCCAGGGCATTTTCATTGACCCCAAGAAAAACAACCCCTTGATAGGCCAATAAGAAGCCTATGAGAAGGGAACCGGAATCGCCCATAAAAAGCTTTTGGGTATTGGATAAGTTGTAATATAAAAAACCGATTAGGGAACCTATCAGGGCAAAGGAAATTAGCGATAACAGGTACTGTTCATTAAGTAAAAAGAAAATGCCGAAAGTAACGCTGGAGAGTACGGCAATGGATCCGGCGAGCCCATCAATTCCGTCGATAAGATTTACCGCATTGATCACCAAAATAAACACAAAAAAAGTAAAGAAAATAGAAACCCAATAGGGTAGCTCCCCAATACCCAAAAGTCCTTGAAAGTGGGCAATGCGCACATCGGATAGGAAAATTACCATACTCGCGGCCAAAAGCTGTCCGATTAACTTTTTCTTGGGCGACATGAGTACCAAGTCGTCCTTAACACCCATAATCAAAAGGAGTAAGGTCCCGGCTAACAGCGATACCAACTGAAGCAGTTCCGGTCTGGACAAATCGGCCAAAACGCCCAATAACATTACCGTCAAAGAAAAAACAATGAATAAGCCCATACCGCCCAGGGTAGGTACCTTATTGGTATGTGCACTTCGCTCATCCGGATCGTCCATCAATCCCTTTCTGTTGACCACATAGATAATAATGGGATACAATCGAAAGGAGATTAACAGCGTTACTGCAACCGAACAGGTCGTTAGAAAGTAAAGGTTATCAAAGATATTAGAGATTTGCGCCATAGATTGTGGGATTTACAGCAGTTGTGGGTTTGATCTTTTAAATTTCCATCCGAACCATAGATTGTTTCTACAAACGATACCTTATCATAAAAAAGGAATTGTTCGTTTTCACAGGTAATCTCCAAGAGATTTAATGGCATTCTTTGTATTTCAAAAATACTACTATTTGGGTGTTTTGTTGAGGCTTTACTTTGCATTTCAACGATTTTATCAATACATATAAAGTTGAACAATAATATTACGAAAGCTATAACGAGAAATCTTTTTATTCAGATAAAGATAAAATAGTTATCAAAAAGTTATGAAAAGGCCTACAAGCGATGGGCATATAGCTTACTCTTCATTTTGTTTGAAGTAAGAAATCTTGATATCCCTTTAGAATGTGATGTTTCCCAGATATAAACCTAAAAAACTACTAGACTAAATGGGTTCTCTTTCAAGGCTTGAAGGAAACCTAAGAAGGTGGTTTCCAGAAAACACAACTATTTTCAAGGATCCGTCAAAACTCCAAGCTCGCCAAAAGAGGTCCTAAAATCGAGGCCATCCAATCGGAGTCCCTTTAGTTTAATGTATCTGGCCTTTGTAGGTTTGAAATCCACCCGTTGCTCAATACGATTGTTGACCACGTTGCCAAATTCTCCCGTAGCAGTGATTTTCCAGTTTACATTGTCCGTGCTCGTGGAAAATTCATAGGCCGTAATGATACCAAAGGGATAACGCTCCTGAATGGGCCAATAGGTAAAACCGGTCAAATCATGGATTTGCCCCAAATCGATAACAATTTCCTGGGGAGTGCCATTTCCTTCCTCCGTAGCCCAAAATGTATCGGAGTCACCGTCTATACTAGCACTGGCCCGGCTTAAATCTCCGGATGAGACGCGCAGTACCTTCCAATCCTTTTTGGCAATGTCAAAACGCTTTGCCCCAATCACAGAATGGTCTCCATTGTTGGGATCAACTGTTATTGCTTTGACAGAAGCGGGTGTACTGAGAAGAAATGGACCTGAATATTTTGCGGAAGTCGGAGAGGGTTCGCTTCCATCCAAAGTATAACGAATTTCTACGGCATTGTCCGGAACTTTTAGGGTTACGAGACCCTCCTTATTTCTTTCAATTTCCGGTGGCACCAAAAGATTCGGCGCACCGTATATTTCCAAGTTCGTAAGGGCCAAAGGGCCCTTGGATTCGATAAAATTGATGCGAATCCGTGTTGCCTCTACCGTTTTAAACCGTAAGATACGTTTGTACCCTATCGTAGTTTGTTTATCAATCTTTGTCCACGATCCATCTACCTCGGCCTCCAGGCTAAAATTTTGTACACGCTGGCCTAGGGCAATGTATTCTTGAAGTAAAACTCGATTTACTTTCATCGGTTTGTCAAACGCAAGGGTAAGGGATGCACTGGTGACACCATCGTTGGTAGACCAATAGGTATGCGGACTGCCATCAATGGCCTTTTCCGCCGAAAATTCGGAACTATTTTGGCGTTCATCCGTCGCCATTATTTGTTGACCCTTTGCGAGTTCTGTCGCAAAGTCCTTGTCCAATTGGTTACGAAGGGCCATTAATTGTTGAACATCCGTCTCATGGACAAGACCTCTGTGGTCTACGGGAAGGTTCAGTAATAGGGACGCATTTCTCCCGACCGATTTGTAGTATATGTCCAGCAAATGGGGCAAGCTCTTTACCTGATGGTCTTCCCTTGGATGATAATACCAACCCGGACGAATGGAGACATCGGCCTCTGCCGGCAACCAATGTGTCCCGTCTTCATGACCGGAACGCAGTTCCTTATATCTGGGCCAGCCCGGATAAATCTCGTCACGTCGCATAATACTCCAATTGGTCGCATTCGCCCAGCCTTCCTCATTGCCTACCCAACGGATATCCGGACCGCCATCACTAAAAATAACAGCATCTGGCTGTAGTTCCCTCACTATGGCTACGGCCTTTTCCCATTGGTAGTACGTTTTATTATCAATTTTTCGGGTTTCGTTGGCACCACCATAAAAACCAGAGCCTCCATTGGCACCATCGAACCAAACCTCGAAAACCGATCCATAGTTAGTCAATAACTCCCGTAACTGCTCATGGAAAACTGTTACATATTCCGGTTTGCCATAGTCCGTATGATTTCTGTCCCAAGGGGATAGATACACACCAAACTTAAGTCCATATGCTTTACAGGCCTCGGAAAGATCCTTCAATACATCGCCCTGTCCATTTTTCCAAGGAGAATTCACTACGGAATGATCGGTAGTCTTTGTGGGCCACAGGCAAAAGCCATCATGGTGTTTGGCCGTAATAATAATACCGCGCATACCGGCTTCCTTGGCCACTTTGGCCCATTGCATGGCATCCAGTTCCGAAGGATCAAACTGTACGGGGGATTCTCCGCCCGTACCCCATTCCATATCGGTAAAGGTGTTCATGTTGAAATGGATAAAGGCGTAGTATTCCAAACTTTGCCATGCCAATTGCCGTTCGGAAGGAGTGGGACCTATAGGTGTCGGTGGCTGTACCCGGGAGCATGAAATGGTCCCAACAAACACAAACAGCAATAAAAATCGATATATCTTCATACTTATCTCACTAGTGTATCACAAACCAAGTAGATGCTGCCGCTGGAATGGTAACTTCCATAGTAACCTCAAAATTTCTACCCAATTCATATTTTTTTTCCACGCCATTTTTATCCGATACAGTGGCATAATCTGTTAAGCCCGTGTAATACAAGGGAATCTTTATTTTTTCTTGAATATCATTTTGGGTAGGATTGAACAATAACACAAACCCCTTATGCTCCCCGTTTGGGTCAACATGCATAAAACCATCCCATGATCGACCATTGGGCCTCCTCAAATGGATAAGATCTGCATTAAGGATCTTACGATATTTCTTATAATGTCGGATTTGATCTATTACCAGCGACTTAGTATCTGTGGTATCATAAAGCCTAGGGCCGCGATAACAGGCCTGCACTCCAGACCCATAGTTCTGAATCATATGGGCTTCGTATGAAAGCAAATGATCTTTTAAGGGCTCCAAAGTAGCGGCCGCACCGCCTCCGTGATACTCGGTGAGCGGAACAAACGTCCATGCCATTGAAGGGGCTTTTTCCCAAGTACCGTCATAGATGTTCTGTCTTCCCAAAACCAGTTGTTGTGCTCGAGGTAAAGACCAATTGACCTCTCGATATCCAATACCACATTTGTTGGAACCTTGCAAAAAATAAAAGTCCGGTGCATTGAGGTATATATCTTTTTCCCGTAACCAATGGTAAAACCCTCTGGTCATGGTCCATTGTTTCCACTGTGAGTCCTCGTAACCATTGTGGTACTTATGGGTAGTGGAAGCGCAATAGTCCCCTGGGTAAGGCCCATCGTGTTCCAAAAGATCAAAGCCCGTGTGCTCCAAAAAAAACTTGATTTTCTCCAAATAATCGTACCCCCATTCGGAAGCCAAGCAGGGAGCATTTCCAAATTTGGCTCCACCGGGCTTACCTGTTACCTTATCGATTACATCAACGGAATCCGCAATTTTTCTACTGGAAAACAACGAATATCCTCCCAGCTCAATACCCTTGCCATGGGCATAATCCGCCAGAGCCTTGAATTTTGCAATATTCTCCGGACTGTTGTCCTCCATATTCAGGCCACTGCCGAAGCTCAAAATTACCATTTCGTAACCCGTTGCCTCGCATTGGTCCACAGCTTCCTTTACCTTATCCTCATCCGTAGTCGTCAAGTGCATAAAAATGGGGTTCTCCGTAGACCACGGTGCCAGTAGGCGATACATTTTTCGCATGGCCAAAGTATTTCGTTCACGGTCCGTACCATCCAATACTAATTCATAGGTCCGAAAACTTTCAAAAGCAGCACCGCTTTTTAAATCGATACTCGGCCCAATAGGCAACTTACTTATCAACAAACAAGGCGTCTCCATTTTCCAATTGACCTGGGAGATATAGGTGGAGTCCGTTTCCCAAAAGGTGGTTACATTGGATTCTCCCGAAGTAAATCCTCCAAAAGCGTAATCGCTTTCAACATGAAGGTTCGGGCGTTTCCATGTATTTGGGGTCTCTACCGGATTTTCCACTTCCGGATAAGCCAAAAGCTCACTTTTAAAGCTGTCCAAGCTCAAGGTCTCCAGTGAATTATTCTGGACCACAATCCATTTTGAAACTAAGGGAATACCATCATACAACTCATAATGTACCTCAACCACTACCCCTTCCAGTTCCGAAGAAGCATGTTGAAAGATCAAAATCAGTTCTTTTCCGGTCGGAGCAATTTTTTCGGCCATATGAAGACGTTTTTGGCCGCTCCATTTTAATTTGGGTCTTATCGGCTGAATTGTATAGTCCAAGTACTGAAAGACATCGGGATCTGAATTCAAATCGTCCAACCATTCCTCCAAAAGATAACCATGTTCCTTTAGACCGTGTAATCCTCCAATGGCGTATATTTTTCCATTTAGGGTAACCTCTGCTTCCGGTTGAAGGCTTCTGAGCAGGGTTTCGCCTGTAGTCAAATTTTTGAATTCTACCGTGGCCGCATTTGGTGCCCATTTAATTTCACGACGTAACAGCCCATTGTCCAAAATAATACGGTCTGCCTTTTTAACTACTTTAGCGGTATAAGCGGTATTCTCAAGAAGCCAATCCTCAGATTTGGCAGTATCCTGGCCATAACAGACTAGGGAAGCAACCCAGAACGCTCCAAGCAACAGAAGGCAAGTTTTATTCATACTATAGCAGTTCAAACGGATATTCTACTCGTTCCCCTGTTTTTTTGTCCATGGGCATTTGGGCCTTAACGGATTTTAGATGATTGGTTAAGGTCTCTGCCAATTCCTTGGCTTTTTCCGGGTTTTCCTCAAACAAGTTTTTGGTCTCTCCGATATCCTCTTTCAAATTATACAATTCCATTCGCCTATCCGCGTGGAAATAGACAAATTTCCAATCTCCCTTACGTACCGCACTAGCTGCACCAATGCCTGGACCATTCGGACCCCATTCGTTTGGATAATGCCAATATAGGGGTCGGACTCCCTTATATTCCCATTCCCCGCTCAACACCTCTACAAAACTTTCACCGTCAATTTTCTGCACTGTCTGTAAACTATCAACTTCTGCCATTTCCAGAATAGTGGGGTAAAAGTCCTCAATAATTACTTGATAGTCTGTGATTGATCCAGGCTCCGTTTTTCCGGGCCATTTCACCAACATGGGTTCTCGGATTCCTCCTTCATACATAGCGCCTTTGCCACTGGCCAAAGGTTTGTTATGGGTATGGGGTTCACCTCCACGGGCATGTGCACTCAATCCACCATTATCCGACATAAATAGCACAATGGTCTTTTCCTCTAGCCCCTTTAGTTCCAGGTAATCCATTATATCGCCCAAACTTTTGTCCATACCCTCTACCATAGAGGCGTATTTGGCCTCAATGGAATCCAATCCTTTTTCCAAATACTTCTGCATAAAACGGTCATCGGCCATAATGGGCGTATGTACCGCATAATGGGACATATAGAGGAAAAAAGGTTGTTGGGTGGTCGCAACGGAATCAATAGCCTTCAAAGCCTCTAGGGTAATGGCTTCGGTCAAATGGATATCCTTCCCATGATAGGCCTCCAAACCAGGAACTGCCCAAACTTCCTTGCCTTCTTTTCCGTTGCCAAAATTTTCGATTCCCAGATAACTTTCAGGGGCCCCGGCGGCATGGCCCGCAATATTAACATCAAACCCCAAATTCAAGGGTTCTTCTCCCGGTGTCCCGATAGCTCCCAAATGCGCCTTGCCCGCATGAATTGTAAAATATCCCCTGTCGTGCAAAGCTTGTGGCAAGGGTATAGCGTGTACGGCAAGACTATCGCCTGCAATGGGACTCATGCCATTTACATTCCAATAGGGGAAAATTAAATCGGAGTGGTTCTTTTCCATTCGTTTTATGGAATCCTTTTCCAACGTCCAATTGGTTACCCGATGCCTTGCAGCGTTCATCCCAGTCATTAAACTGATACGGGTAGGTGAACAAACCGGGGTGGCATAGGCCTGGGTAAACTTCATCCCATCCCGTGCCAAACGTTCCATAGAAGGAGTTTTATAACGGGCATTGAACGGGGTGCTTTGCGTCCAAAAAGGAACCGAGGTATCCTGCCAACCCATATCATCTACCAGGAATAACACGATATTTGGAGGGGTTTCCGGTAACTCTTCGGACTCACAGGAAACTAAAATTATGGACAAAACCCCTAAATATAGTAGTCCCCTACGAATCATTCTCTTTGTTCTTCTCATCTCGACTTACGGTTCTGGAATCCCAAACTTAGCGTCCACGGACAATGGATTCCATGGCTTACCTTTTAAATCCCGAGGCGCATTGGGTCGTTTTTCACCAGGGGTACTCCTACCATGCTCTATATAGGATATCATTAGTTTGTGCAGTTCCTCTGCTTTCCCAGGATTATCAAGATATCGGTTTTTCTGTTCAGCTGCATCTTCAACAAGGTTGTATAACTGAAATTTAGGTAGGTCATTAATTCCTTCCGAATCGGGTTTAGGGTCACTCCACCCTCCCGATCCGGGACAAAAAATGAGCTTCCAATCCCCTTTTCGAATTGCAAAACTTCCATTTACGGAATGATGTACGGTAGCTTCCCGGGTATATTCTTTTTCATGGGAGTTCAGCAACGGCATAAGTGAATAGCTATCCTCTCCCTCATTGGCCTGTAGGGGCAGTTGGACCAAATCCGCACAGGTTGCCAGTAAATCGGTATGGCAAATCGTTCTGTCAGAAACGGAACCTGGAGTAACGTGGCCCGGCCATTTTACGATAAAAGGTACACGATGACCTCCTTCAAATATATCCGCTTTATGGCCTCGATAAATATGACTAGGATCGTGTCCGAATTCTGCCAAAACTTCATAATCCGCTTGTGGTGAACAACCATTATCGCTAGTAAATACAATCAGGGTATTGTCTTCAATTCCAGATTCGGTAAGTGCCTTCGTTAGCTGTCCTACATAATCATCAATCATCATGACAAAGTCGGCATAAGGGTTCAATCCGCTCTTTCCCAACCATTCCTCAGTGGGCAAAATTGGGGTGTGGGGAGAAGGTAGGGCCAGATAAAGGAAAAAAGGATCATCATTCCCAGATTTGTCCTTTACGTAGTCAATAGATCTTTGGAAAAAATTTGGTGTAACCTGTTCATGGACAAAATCGGAAGCCGTGGGCCCCTTGCGCCACCAAGTATATTTTCCGGTATCTTCAGTTATGGAATCGACTTTTGAGGTAATCTTCCCATTCTCAACGTAGACATACGGTGCCATATCCAAAGAGCCTGAATGGCCATAGGCATAATCAAAGCCCAAATCGTTTGGGGTATGGGTCACTGGCTTTGTAAAATCTAGGTTGTCAAAATCTTCGGGGTTCCAACCGTCTCCTCCAATGACATTGGAATCCTTTACGGCCCAATTCCAGCCCAAATGCCATTTCCCGATAAAAGCGGTTTCATAGCCTCCCTTTTTTAGAAGTGATGCTACCGAGGTTCTATTTTTTGCGATCAGGGCATTGGACTTACCTGTCAATACACCTTTTTTAAGCGGGCTACGCCAACTATAACGTCCGGTAAGGATTCCATAACGGGTGGGTGTACAAACCGCTGATGGACTGTGTGCATCCGTAAATTTCATTCCCCCTTGTGCCAACTTATCGATATTAGGGGTCTTTATCTTTCCGTCAGGATTGAAAGCCCTAATATCACCATATCCCAAATCGTCCGCAAGAATATAAATGATATTAGGTCTAGCTTTCGGGTTTTCGGCAATGGGTTCCGTTTTCTCCTTACATGAGATAGAATGGAACAGCAAACCAAGGGATCCCAACCCAAGAATAACATACTTCTTCAAATTCATCTGTGTTGGATTTGGTCTAAAAATACACAATCCTTCCCTATCATTCCATTTTTCTAACGTACAATTAGTTCACCTCCACTTGCAGCGAGGTAACCGGCCAAGGCTCCCAAAATATTAAGTGTACAGTGGATGGCTATCCCGAGATATACGTTCTTCTTTTTCCATACTACAAAACTGATTACGATACCGACCCCGATAATCGCCAGATAGTTATGGGGTTGCCAGAAGTGATAAAGTCCGAACAAAGTGCCGTTTACGACCGGGGCCCATTTTTTTAGATAGGTCATTCTGGGCAAAAGATACCCTCTAAAGAAAAGTTCCTCAACGACCGGCCCAATTATTCCATCGATAAAAATACCGAGAAGGAAAACTTTGGCGATCAGATCCATATCGGACGTACCAAAGCCGGGGTCAAAATACCATTGTGGCAACCATTTGAATACATTATCCTTTAGAAATAATCCCAAAGGGTACAGGGGTACATAAATTAGGGTACATCCCAAAATACCGATAAATGTCCATTTTAGGTACTGTGCTATTGAAAGCTTTCGTGTAAAAGCAATAACATTTTGTAAAGAGAATTTTCCGTTCAGTCGATATCCCTTACGTGCCAAATGTGCCATACCGATGGGAGCCAGTACAAAAACTTCCACGAACAAAAGGGCGGTCAATCCCGGATAGCCCAGATCTACCAGATATTTGCTAATGAGAATGTATACCAAGGTTATGGCAATACCAGGATAAAAATGGTACCGCAATTGTCTTTTTAAAGTAATCTGATCTTCTCTTAAATTGAATATTTTTTCCATGATACTTGTTTTATGGTTTACCACAAATTTCAAGTATGCAATAAAGTCTGGCGACCGATTAAATGAAGTCGAACTCTTTTTTATCGGTTCGATTTTGTACCTGTAGAAAGTTGAACGTTAGGTATTCAGCCTTAAGAACTCTGATGGGGTAAGACCTGTTTTTTTCTTGAATTGTGTGTTAAAAGAGGACTTGGAATTGTAGCCCACCTCATACATCACTTCCAGGACCGTAAGTTTGGGGTCTTTACGTTCCTTGAATATTTTTTGTGCCTCGGCTATACGATAGGTGTTGATCAAGTCAAAAAAACTATGGCCCATGCTATCATTGATTACCTGGGATACTTTTCTACTGGAACACCCTATGGCTTCGGAAAGATGGCCCAAGGTCAAATCCGATTCCATGAACAATCGCTTGTCTTTTAAGGCCACTTGAATTTTGGTAAAGATCTCTTCAGACTCCTTTGGATCCATTGGGATTCCAGAATTTCTTTTGATCCCATCCAATTTGGGGATAATGAAGGGTTCGTCCAGGGCATTGAGGATTAGCCTTACTATAAACAGACAGACCAATACCAGAATAATAATCAGACTTATTTCAAAATAAAACTTTAGGGCACTATATTGAAGGATTCCGTTCACAATGGAAATGAGAAGGACAACGACCAGGGCATTCAACAATTTATCCAACCAAACCAAATAGCGTTGGGAAAAGTACCATTCCACATTCTTGGTTACACGCTTGATCTCTTTTTTGGAAATGTGGATATAATAGAAAAGGTGAACATAGACCAATGCGAAGCCCAGTAGAGATCTAAAATCCTGTTCCATACCAACGATGCCCTTCAATATTTCCATTTTCCTATCCAAAGAATGTATATGGTACACCAGAATCATTGCAAGAATCCCGACAACAAAAGGAATCAAGTGTAAAAGTTGGAAATAATTTGGTCGTTTCTTTGGCGATGTAAGCTGTAGCGTATAAAAATATAACAGGGGACCATATAATAAAATGAAAGGCTCGGCCCATAGTGCGAAATTCGGATAGTGGAGATAAAACCCTTTAAGTAGTAAAACACCGTCCAAAAAATCCAGTGCCCAAAGAAAAAAGAAGAGGCCGAGAAGCTTATTCGCCCGTTTATTCCCTTTCTGGGTGACCAAAAGAAAGAGGCCCAGTACCGTGAAAAGGGTAACGGAAATGACGGTAAGTACTAGGATTAGGTCCATGTCCGAAAAGTGGTTCGTAATGAAACAAATGTAAAAAATGATTTCCGTGTTCGGGTAGGTATGTGGAAAATGGACTATTTTTAACTACTAAATCCCCCGTAAGACATTCATCAAGGATAACTGAGGGCCACAGTTAGAAAACTAGGCACGAAGACTCCAAGTGACAGGGAATCTTTTTTTAAAAAACAATTAGTGTATACCATAGTCGACATAGAAACTACCGGAAATGGGATAAAAGGGAACAAGGTTACCGAGATTTCCATCTTTAAATATGACGGTTACGACATTGTGGACGAGTTTACCTCATTGGTAAATCCGGAATGTGAGATTCCCTATTTCATCACAGGGCTTACGGGAATTGATAATCAAATGGTCCGTGACGCACCTACTTTTGAAGCTTTGGCTTCTACTATTTTACAGTTTACGGAGGATTGCATTTTTGTGGCCCATAGCGTTAATTTCGATTATAATGTCCTTAAAAACGAGTTTAAGGAAATTGGTCTGGATTTTGTTCGCAAAAAACTATGTACGGTACGCCTATCCAGAAAACTGTTCCCGGGTTACCACTCCTACAGTCTGGGCAAATTATGTACTTCGCTCAATATTCCCTTAAAGGACAGGCATAGGGCAAGAGGGGATGCCCACGCTACCGTATTATTGTTTCAAAAATTGCTGCGTGCCCATGGAGCGGAAAAGGTTTTTAAAACATTTCTCAATGCCCGTTCACAGGAAGCTACTTTGCCCCCATCCCTTCCAAAGGATGTTTTTGAGAATTTGCCTACCCAACCCGGTATCTATTATTTTAAAAATGCCAAGGGAAAAATTATCTATGTAGGGAAAGCCATAAATATCAAAAAAAGGGTGTTGAGCCATTTTTATGACAAGGCCAACAAAGAAGTGCAAATGTGCCAAGAGACCAACCATATCGATTTTGAGCTTTCCGGTGGAAATCTTTTGGCGCTCCTCATGGAATCTGCGGCCATAAAAAAACATTTTCCGGAGTACAATCGGTCCCAAAAAAGAAATTTACGCCCCTATGGCATTTTTTGTTATGAGGACCGGAAGGGTATCTTACATCTTGCCTTTAATCACCTGAAAATGGCGCCCAATGCCCTGTCCACTTTTTACAGTCCAACGGATTGCAGATTGTATTTGGAGGAGTTATGCGAGACCTTTGGCCTGTGCCCCAAGTACTGCCATTTGCAGGAAAATGTAAACAGCTGTTCCCATTACCGTGTTACATCCTGTTATGGGGTCTGTAGGGGAGCGGAATCCGTATCTGAATACAATGACAAAGTACAAGCGGCCCTAACGCACATTCGTTCAAAAAAATCGGACTTCATTATAAAGCAAAAAGGGAGAACCCCTATGGAAGATGCCTTTGTTTTGGTGCGCAACGATACCTATCTGGGTTACGGGTTTGTTGCAAAGGATGTGGACATAAGCTCGTTCGAGGACTTGGAAACCTTTCTATTGCCCCAGAAAGACACCTTGGAAGTTAAAGGTATCCTTACATCTTTCTTAAACAAAATGAAAGGAAAAACGTTGGTAGAATCTTACTTCACGGAAAGCACCCATGTCTAGTCTCCCATTTTCCGGTACATACGAATTATAAAAAGGAGCCAAATCATAAATATGACGGCTACAAAAATGGAATATATCAAAATAAAATCCACTACTTTTTATACTTTAAATAATTCATAAAACCCAATATGGTCGGTGCCCAGAATGCCACGAAAATGGCATCCATTTTTTTTCCGCTTAGAAACAGATATTCCGAGACAACGATAATTGAAAGTACTACCAGAAGTAATATACAATTCATTACCCCTACTCGCTCAATAAAATTTTTAAACATTCAAGTAAAGTAATTCCTGTTAAATATACGTATTAGTTTGCTTCGATTCCCCTAAAACATTAAGATTTTATTAACATTTAGAGGATTCTGAAAGATACGTATTAAGAATTAATGCATTCCCATAAAAAGGAATAGAATGCGCTGAAAAATTGAAAGCGTAGGTGAACGGAGATGAAGAAGGGTTTAAGTTTGGCCCTCATCTTTTTTACCACTGTTCATAAGACTGACCAATACCGCTATCAAAGCAATAACCACAAGGGCAAAAACCCCAATCATGACTATGCCGTTGCTCCAATTCACCAAGGGAAGTAATGTTTGCATTTTTTAAGGTTTGATGATTTTGGCGATAAAAATAAATTTTGGGAATTTCTAAAAACATGATATAAATCAATAAATCAAAATTTCCCTAAAATTCCATAATCTATTTTAGCAAGTTATTTTTTTAGGCCACAGGTATTTAATCCAAAGATACCGTACAACGGGCAAAAGCTGACAAGGCTGGTTAAAACAAAAATGGCCGCCAGTGCCAAGAGGACATAGGAAAATGTTCCCTGTACCACTTCAAAATAGACCAAAAGTCCGGCCACTACGGCCAAAAGAACACGAACGACCTTATCGGTACCTCCCATATTTTTTTTCATCTCAAATTGTTTTCGTTAATGATTCAACTACTAATGTTATTGCAGTAACAATACCGATACATAAAAGGCAAACCAAAAAAAATTTACCGGCTTTGCTTAGAGCCTGCTTTGAAATATGTCAATTGTTTTTTTATGGTTCTTTTTGCGCCTAACTTCGTTAAAATTTTCAGCCGTAGCCCTGCTATGTCCTCAAATTTTGCCTAGTTATGCATCAAAAACAGCCTATAAGAAATTTCAATCACATATTTCAAAACAGGCTCTTAATTTCATGGACATAACGTTATAGACCTTCTTCAGGGATTATCATGACGGTGGTCATCACATACCCAATGCTAAAGCGTTGTAGGGCAAACATAGTCCGTCACCTCCGCACCTTCTTTTTTTAGTGCCCCAAATCCACCGGCAATATCCACCAAATTATGGATGCCCCTACTTTTTAAAATCGATGCCGCAATTACCGAACGATACCCGCCCGCGCAGTGCACATAAAATGTCCCATTAATCGGAAATTCAGCCATATGGTTATTAAGAAAATCCAAGGGGGTGTTTTTCGCATTCAACACATGTTCTGATTTATATTCGCTTTCCTTTCGGACATCAAAAACGGGGGTTTCGTTATTCTCAAGATTTTTCTTTGCCATATCCGCAGATACTGAAGTAATGGTATCAAATTCCTTTCCAGCCTTTTTCCAAGCCTCAAAACCACCGTCCAAATACCCCAAGGTCTTATCAAAGCCCACACGTGATAATCGTGTAACGGTCTCCTCTTCCTTTCCTTCCGGTATTATCAAAAGAATGGGTTGGGCCGTATCCGCTATCAAAGCCCCAACCCAAGGCGCAAAATCACCATTTAACCCTATAAATACAGACCGCGGGATATGCCCCTTTACAAAATCATCTTGATGACGTACATCCAAGACAATGGCCCCAGTTTCATTGGCCGCAGTCTCAAAGGCCTCTGGCGAAAGCGCCTTGGTCCCCCGCTCCAATACCTCATCAATATCTTCATACCCCTCCTTGTTCATCTTTACGTTATGGGGAAAGTACTTTGGGGGCGGAAGCAGTCCTTCGGTTACCTCCTCTATGAATTCCTCCCGGGTCATATCTGAACGGAGCGCATAATTTACCTTCTTTTGGTTTCCCAAGGTATCCACAGTTTCCTTCATCATGTTCTTACCACAGGCCGATCCTGCCCCATGGGCCGGATATACAATGACCTCATCGGCCAAGGGCATTATTTTTTCACGAAGACTGTCGTATAACAATCCGGCCAGTTGCTCTTGGGTCATATGGGCGGCTTTTTGGGCAAGATCAGGTCTTCCCACGTCACCTAAAAACAAGGTGTCCCCGGAAAAAATAGCGTGGTTCCTCCCCTTTTCATCCTTTAAAAGATAAGTAGTACTCTCCATCGTATGGCCCGGGGTATGCAAAACGGTAATGGTCAATTTTCCCAATTGAAATTCTTGCCCGTCCTCCGCTATTATGGCATCAAACGAGGGCTTGGCCGTTGGTCCGTATACAATGGAAGCGCCGGACTCCTTGGCAAGTGTAATATGGCCACTTACAAAATCGGCATGAAAATGGGTCTCAAAAACGTATTTGATCTGAGCATTGTCTTCCTTCGTCCTTTTCAAATAGGGTTCTACCTCTCTGAGGGGATCCACAATGGCAACCTCTCCATCGCTCTCTATATAATAGGCTCCTTGGGCCAAACAACCTGTGTAAATCTGTTCTATGTTCATAGTGTCAATTTTCTATTCTTCGTTTCTTCGGGATTGAAATTAATCTTTTACAATCCTTGATAAAAGTACGGCGATTTACATGAATCTTTCGTAACCTTAGTTACGCTTTGTTAGATTTTGATAGGCTACTCTTTCTTCAAGTTCCGTTGGGGTCTTTATGTGATCAAAGTAATCGACCGCCTCAGTAGTGCGTGCGAAGAGAAATTCCTTTCCAAGTACATCGATAAGGGCGCTGCTAAAAATAATATCCCGAGTTGGCCCAGTAGCTCTTGCCATATAAAATTGAATATTTTTTTGGTGTAATTCCTCAATTATCCGTACCAACATTTGAGTGGCCGTGGAATCGATATAATTTATAGGTTCCGCATTGAGTATCACGGCTTGTAATCCTGGTCCTTTGGCCTTAATATGTTTGAATAATTGCTTTTTAAAGTAGTCCTTGTTGCCAAAGTACAATTGTGCATCAAAACGAACGATCAGCAGTTCATCACGAACCTCTATTTCGTTGCTAAATCGGTCTATGTTCCGGTAATAATCGGATTCCTTAATCCTGCCCAAAACCGCAAAATGAGGTTTGGAACTCTTATAGACCATAAGTACTAGTGAAAACAATACTCCAATCAAAATACCTTGGGGAATACCTATGAAAAGTGTAATCAAAAAAGTAATGGTCAAAACCATAAACTCGTCCCTGCGATACGTCCAAAGCTCTTTAGGATACGATACATCGATAAGCCCAAAAACCGAAACCATGATGATACTGGCCAGTACCGCATTGGGTAGGTAGTAGAATATTGGTGTTAAAAAAAGGAGGACAATTACAACCAGAACCACACTGAACATGGATGCCAAGTTGGTTTTTGCCCCAGACTCTTGATTTATCGCAGAGCGTGAAAAGCTCGCCGCAATGGGATATGATTGAAAAAATGACGCTACTACATTGGAGGAACCCAAGGCCACCAATTCTTGATTGGCGTCCATGGTTTCCTTTCCACTTTTCCCTTCCAGGGATTTACCGATGGAAATGGTTTCCGTGTAACCTACCAACGCCAGCGTAAGCGCAATAGGCCATAGATCCATGAGGTTATTTAGATCAATCCGGGGTATCTGAAAACTGGGCAACCCCCTAGGAATACGCCCAACAATATGAACACCATAGGGTTCCAATTGCAATGCAAAGACCGCTAAAATCCCCAGTATCACGACCAAGAGAATCCCCGGTATTTTTGGGTTCCATTTTTTAAGTGATAGGATAATCACAATACCAAGACAACCAATGGTAAAATCCAAGAGATTGGTCTCCATTGCTTTTTCCAAAACACGGCCAACCAACTCATGAAAATGGCTACTATTTCCAACCGAAATACCCAGAAGGTGCTTCAATTGGCTAAAAATAATGATAAGAGCCGCGGCCGATGTAAAACCGCTAATTACAGGTTTGGACAAAAAATTCACTAAGAAACCCATACGCAAAAGCCCCAAAATCAATTGAATGGCCCCTACCAAAAAGGCCATAAAGATAGCCATGGCAATGTAGTTCTCCAGACCGGTAATGGAAAGGGCACCCAAACCGGCGGCCACCAGTAAGGAATCCATGGCCACAGGGCCGACGCTCAACTGTCTTGAAGTTCCCAAAAAGACGTATACCAGTACCGGCACCAGGGAAGCATAGAGTCCATAAACTGGTGGCAGGCCCGCAATCATGGCATAGGCCATACCCTGAGGAATTAGAATAATGCCTACCGTAAGTCCGGCCATCAAATCCTTGGCCAGCCAACTCTTATTATAATCAGAAAACCATTGCAAGAACGGGAAGAAGCGTTGCATGAATCAAATGTACCAATAAAAGAACAATGCCCCGGTAACCCATGTTACATGTTAACGATGCATCTTTTTAGTTGATGTTACCACCTACGGGAAGACCACTCGGTACGGACTGGGGAATCTCCTTATCAAAATTATCATCGTTCAAGGTGTTCAAAAAGGAAATAATCAACGACATTTCCTTAACGCTCAATTTCAGTTCGCGAACAAAAGGATCAAAGTCTTCTTTAGGCACGTAAGGATTTCGTTCTTTCCCATTGGCGATGTCCTCATAAAATTCCAGTACGCGTTGTAAACTCTTCAAACTGCCATTGTGCATATAGGGAGCGGTAAAACGAAGATTGCGCAAGGTAGGTGTCCTAAAGGCGAAACTGTCCCCGATTCCTGCATCCGGAGCGGATAATTTCTTGTTTTCCGGAACCCCAAGGACATGGGGTTTGTAATCGGAAAACATAGGGCCGTTATGGCAATTGGCACAACCTACTTTTTGGAACAGCTCAAAACCCTCTTGCTCAGAAATAACAATGGCCTCCCTATCCCCCCGCATGTATTGATCAAAACGGGAATTATTAGTGACCAGGCTACGTTCAAATGCGGCAATGGCCTTTCCTAGATTTTCCGCGGTAATAGCCTCGTTTTCTTCAAAGGCCAGCGCAAACAAGTTTTGGTATTCCGGTATTTGTTTTAAGCGTTCCACGACCAGGTCCAATATTCCTTCTTCAGAATGGCCATGGCCTCGCATTTCCTCAAGGGCTTTAATGGGTTCCAATGCCTGGTTTTCCAAACTTTTTACGCGATCGTCCCAAAACATGGTGGCATTTTTCGGGGTATAGCTATTGAACACATCCATACCGTTAAAAGCGGTGTTAATAATAGTTTGCGCATTGCGTTTTACAAAGGGGATGTCATTGGGAACATTAAACCTGCGTTTACTACCTAATCCATGGGCATTGGCACCCATGGAAATATCTAAAAATTCAGCATATCCTGTATTTGGATGATGGCAAGTGGCACAGGCCACATCCTTATTGCCCGAAAGGATGGGATCGTAAAACAGTAATTTTCCCAATGCTACTTTATCTGGTGTGCTAGGATTGTCCTTAGGTGATTTTATAGTTTCCGGGAGGGCGGCAAACCGAACCACTGCCGTAGGCCTTTCTGAAGACCTTTTCCTTTTTACATTGGAGTCCATACATCCTGAAAAAAGGATTACCCAAATCAAAAAAAACGAACTGAAAACAGCTTTTCTCACATTTATCAATGAAGCATTACCAACGAAAATAGTTAAAAATACCGGAACAAAACCTGAGGATCATCAGGTCTAAAAAACACTGTCTTAACCCGAGATTTTGTCAACAAGAAGGAATCTGATGGTCATAAAATCCTATTTTTTTGGTCTACCAACCATTCATCCTGTCCTACTTCCATGAGTTCATTTGTCAAACAAGTATATACAAAATCAATTAATATGGATATTACACACAATTTACACATTAAGGCCAACCCGGAAAAAATCTATCTGGCCGTTACCACAAAAAACGGGATTAGCGGTTGGTGGTCAAAAGACTGTTCCGTGGGAGAGTCCGAAGGGAAAAACTCTTTGTTGAAATTCGATAAACAGGGGACATTGGTCGAAATGGGTTTTATAACCTTGGAGCTTGTACCCCATGAAAAAGCCGTATGGGAATGTATTTCTATGCCCAATCCAGCATGGATAGGTACTACGATACACACTGAAATAAGAGAATCCGCGAATGGTTGCGATGTTGTTTTCTCCCATAGGGATTTTGATCAAAAGTGGCAGGGACAGGAACCATTTGAGCAGACCAAAGCAACTTGGAATCATTTTATGGACAGTTTGGTATCCTTTTGTGAGAAAGGTAAAGGCCAGCCCTGGTAAGAAAATATAGCTCCCAGCGGGTTAATCCTTTGGGAGCATTTTTTTACATTCCTTGATTTTATCCTGTATAAAGGCAATTTCCTTACGGGAGGGGCCCATAGTCAACGATTTTTCCAAAAAGACCCTTGCTTTTCGATAGTCCTGAAGTTTCATATGGAAGACGCCCTGAGTTACCGGTAACAGGTAGTATCCTTTTAAATCGTCATTTTTAGTAATATTCTCCAAGAGGGAGAGTGATTTTTTCACCCCTTGAAGTTTGCTTTGAATGATAGCCAGGTTTAGTTGGATTATCGGGTTGGGCTTTAATTTTTGCAATAGTAGGTAGTGGTCATGGATAACCTGCCAATCGGTTTCCTTAAAACTTGACGACAGGCAATGTTCCGCTGCAATGCGCGCTTCCACATGATATGCCGAAATACCAGTATCATGAAGCGATTTTTTGAGATATCCCATGCCAATGTGAATCAAATCTTTATTCCAAAGACTTCTATCCTGATCCTCAAATAGGATAATAGTTCCCTTATCATCAATTCGGGCATCGAACCGGGCCGTATGGAAACACATTAGCGCAAGTAAGGCATTCAGTTTATGGTCGTCTTGGTAACGGTCTACCAATAATTTGGCCAATCGAATGGCCTCCAGGCACAATTCCTTTTTGATAACCGATTCTCCATCGGTCGCATTGTATCCCTCATTGAATAATAGGTACAGGCTTAGGCCAACGGTATCCAATTTTTCCATAAGCTCGTTCCCTTGCGGAATGATAAATGGAGTTTCCGCTTTCCTAATTTTTTCCTTTGCCCGATACAGGCGCTTGTTCATCGTAGACTCCGTTGAAAGCAAAGCCTTCGCCACTTCCTTTACACCAAATCCGCAAAGTGTTTTCAATATCAGGGCAATCTGTGATTTTTTGTCCAAAGCGGGGTGACAACAGGTAAAAATCATTCGAAGTTGACTATCCTTAATTTCATCATCCAAAAAAAAGGCATCGATATCTTCTACGGAATTGTGTGACGAAATGTGGATATGATGATGCCTTAACATCATATGCTTTCGTTTTATTTCATTCAACGCCTTCCGTTTTGCCACTTGTACCAGCCAGCCTGTTGGGTTAGCAGGTATCTCCCCTGTACTCCAACTACTCAAGGCGGAAATCAATGTTTCCTGGACCATATCTTCGGCCAGTTGTATGTGCGATGGGCCGAAGAGTTTTGTAAGGGTTGCAAGAAGTTTTCCATACTCCGTTCGAAAAAGGCGCTCTACAATCTGTTTGCTCCGGAAGTCCAAAATCTAGCTCATTTTGGGAAAGGCAATAGGCCGTACCTCAATGGAATATAGACCGAGATGAGGAGAAGAAAGGGCAATTGCATTAGCCTCTTTCTGATTCTTGGCTTGAATCAGAAAAAATCCGGCAATAATTTCCTTGGATTCCAAAAAAGGGCCATCGGTCAAAATCGCATCGTTTTTGGATCGGAGCAAGGCGCCATTTTCTTCCAACCTTTGACCTCCCAAATAGTCTTCTCCCAATTCCCCTACCCATGATTTGTAGTCCTCTAAAATACCTTGTAGTTCGTTTGGAGAGAGGTGGTTCATTCCATCGCCCTTTAGTATCAATAAGAATTCTTGCATGTCGTTTTCCTTTATGACAATCTAATAATTATTTTTAGGACGGGATATCCAATTTTTTGTGCTACAAGAATAATCTAATTGGGAGCCATTATGATGGGTTACTCCGTATCATAATATCGCGTTTGATCTGTTCCAGTTTCTTTACTTCGACTTTTCCGTCGGTCGGTAGCATATTTTGCCAAACCCAATTATAATGTTCAATCACTTTTTCAGCTTCCAAATGTGGTCTCGCCGCGGTTGTGTGTCCATCGGCGACTACGGTGATGGAATAATCCTTTGTCAATGCTGACTGAATGGTAGATTCAACACAAAAATCGGTTGCACAACCCGTAATGAAAAGCTCGTTTATGCTCAATTCATTAAGCTCCGATTGAAGGTTGGATTTGTAAAAAACATCATTTGCATATTTGTCTACCAAAATATCCGTTGGTTCTAGAATCAGCTCATCCAAGTTTTCCCATTCGGTGGAGTTTTTTTCAAATTCCCCGGTTCCCGTGCCATTATGTTGAATACAAAACACAGGAAAATGTAAAGTTCTAAACAGCGTGGCCATTTCATTTATGCGTTTAACTACACCATCCATATCAAAGCGGGGGGTTCTCGGAGTAAAAGAACCCTTTTGCATATCAATTATTAATAGTGCTGTTTTGTTTTCCATTTTTGGCCTTTACCGGTACATAGATACGCCATAGCTTGTTTATTCAAACCCATTATTGGTAGTTCACCCCTTCATCAAATCGCAAGAATCAATCGTTCAACTTCCCTAAAAAGACATTCACTTTGGGGTTCATCGGATTACCCGCAAGGCGGCGAAGTGTTGCAATCTGCCCGGCATGCCAAACGGCATCCTCAATGGGTCCATTAATCTGATTCCAAATTGGAAATTCAGAGGTGCCTTTGGACCGTACGAAAATGACTTTGTGTTCGGTCAGGTCCTCCGTTGTTTTAAACAGGAAACTGGCCTCAGCCAAATATTCCAAAGTCTTTTTTCGTTTTTCATCATTATTCATCAATGGTTGCTTCTCGGAGAAATCGCGAGGTCGTTTTTGGGCCGATCGTAAAATGGTCAATGAAAGATTGTACACATGGTCTATGGTTTCAGCAATGGTACGACCGCCATTATCCGGTTGATGGTCCAATTCGTTTGTGGTAAGTCCCTCTGTGGCCCAATAGTAGCGAAAGCCGAGACCATCTATCATCCTGGAGACTACTGTGCCGGGGGTGACAATTTTAGGTGCTTTAGGGATTGTCGCATAAGGAACGGAATCATTCATGGTATTCTGGGCGTTTAGAGAGATAGAAACGAAGGCGAGAAGCAAAATCAAGGTTTTTTTCATGGAAGAGCCGATAGTATTTAGGAGCTAAACTTAGAGATTGTTTTAGAAAATGTCAATTTTTATTTCCTGACCATGAGAAGGCGTTAGTTTGAATACAATTTTCCAACCCTTCCGTCTTCCCGACTTTTGTTGGGAAGTCACCTTCCCTTTTCTAAGGGAAGGAGCAAAACGTATGGCTGTGGCAAGTCGTAAATAAAAAAATTCTTGAAATCCACTATCCCCTAGGCAAGCCATAGGGGTATTCCGCCGATTTCATCCCGATTACCATCGGGAACCGAAATTTTATATTTTGCCCCTCCCGGAATTGCGCAAAGGCAATTCCGACCTCCCCAAGGGGAGGTGTGATCGGGAACCCCGAGGCAAAGCCATCGGGGAATTATACAGATTAAAGCTCCAGCACTTTGATCTGATTGCGATGCATCTCGATCTTACCTTCCTTTTCCAGTTTTTTCAACAATCGGGAAATGACCACCCTAGAGGTATTCAGGTCATAAGCAATTTCCTGATGGGTTGTTGAGATAACCTCATCATGGTTTACTTTGGCCTTATCCCGTAAATGTTTTAGCAGTCGTTCATCCATTCGCATAAAAGCCAGGGTATCTACGGTTTCCAGAAGCTCCTTGACCCGTATATGGTAACTCTCCAAGATAAACTCCCGCCAACTTTGGTATTTGGCCATCCAGATTTCCAATTGCTCCACGGGAATCATAAAAAGCTCTGTATCCGTTTCGGCCACGGCACGAATCTCGCTTGTATTCTTACCCATACAACAGGAAAAAGTTAGGGTACAGGTATCCCCTCTTTCGATATAATAAAGCACCAACTCGTCCCCTTTATCATCTTCCCGAAGTATCTTAATGGCGCCATTGAGCAGCAATGGCATATGGGTAATGGGTTGGCCGATGTCCATCAAAAGCTCCCCTTCTTCTACTTTCTTAAAAATGGCCACATCGCTAATCTCTTGGAGCAATGCTGCCTCAAAAAGGTAATCATAGTTTTGTTGTAAAGCTTCGTTGATCATATGGGAATTATGGATATGCTGAATTCTTTTTTATCGCTATTCAATTGTTGAAAGCCTTGCTGTAAATTTTTCTGATCAACGGCATAGGGGTAAAACGTAATCGGTTCTATGCAAACCATATTTGGGACTTCGGTCCATAACATAAAATGTCCAAAACCATGGGTCTTAATGAGCAATTCCCTTTCGTCCTTTAGCAGGATTTCGTTACAATCAGGAACTTGTAATGCCCTACTTCCCACAGCCAGGACATCTGGAAGCGTTATTACTTTGAATCCTATGTTGATTGTTGGATTTTTTGTGTGCAATTTAAAAGCCGGGTGATAGCCCAACATATATGGCATATCTTCATCACCAGAAATTGTAAACGTGATTTCCAGCCCCATGCCGGTAAGCTCAAAGTGCTTCTTGAATCGGAAATCGAATGGCCAAGACAACTCCGCTTCAGTAGATTTTTTCGGGTATTTTGAATTCTTGATGGTTGTACCCGCAATGTATTCTTTTTGGAACATCGCTTTGGTATCGGATTGGGAACGAAGTCTATATTCCATTTCCCGAAGCAATCCGTGTTGGTCTTGGACGGCTTCTCCCAGAGGTGTGGTTACCTTAAAATCGGCTTCAGCCGTTGGCCCGATTATCGGGAACATTTCGGTATCTGAACTGCGCCAACCGGGACTTCCTTTTTGATGAATGAATTCATGTCCATCTACCTGATAGCCCACAAGTTCCCCAGCATCGATTTTGACCCTTTGATTTTCGAATTGTAACTGAATCATGGTCACTGGTTTATTAGCCTATGAATTAAAATCGCGGTACGCTTGGTCAAGGCCTCGATCGTGTTAAGGTTTACCGTTTCTTCGGGCGTATGTGCTCCGGAACCCATGGTACCCAATCCATCCAAACAATCCACATATTCGGCTACAAAAGAGGTATCGGCTGCACCACGTTTACCGGGATCATAAGCCAAAACTTCACCTTGACCCAAATCCAAGCTAACTTGGTTCAATTGCTGCAACAGTTTTTGGTTCCCTTCGGTAGGTTCCATGGCCGGATAGCTATCGGTAAAACTAATTTCCGCCGCAGTTTTTGGTAGGTGGTCCGCCACGATTTCACGCATTTTATTCCGTGCTCTTTCCTTTTGTTCCTCGGACATAAATCGGAGCCCACCTCTTACCAATGCGGTTTGAGGAACCACATTGGTTTTGCCAAATGCCTCACCTTTTCCAGTTTTTATATCGTAATCTATAAAGGTGCCGCCCAATAGCACGCCTGGATTAAAGGTAAGGTACTGTTCCCCTTTCACTTCTTTATAAAATCCGTTTAGGATACGGGACATTTCAAAAATGGCTCCCGCCCCGGTCCTTTCACTAAAAACACCAGAGGAATGGGCCCTTTTGCCTGTAGCCTTCAACTCCCAGCCCGAAGCTCCCCTACGGGCCACGGTAGCGAAGTTGAATCCCGTAGAAGTTTCAAATCCCAAGGCGATATCACTGCGCTTTGCGGCCTCGATCAAATCCTTTCGACTGATTTCCAAAGGTTTTCCCGTACTTTCCTCATCACCGGTAAACGCCACAATTATCTGGGCATCGTTCAACAACCCATTCTCCTGTAAAGCCTTAAGGGCATAAAGAACAATTATGTTTCCTCCCTTCATATCGTTACCGCCCGGTGCATGGGCAATGCTATCGTTGACCATTTTGAACAGCTGAAAGGGACTATCCTCCTCGAAAACCGTATCCAGATGACCTATTAAAAGTAATTTTTTGCCCTTGTTTCCCGAAGTTTCCGCGAATAAGTGTCCGGCACGGTTCATCTCGTCCGGCATGGAAATCCAAGTGGTCTTAAAGCCCAGGGCATCAAATTCATTTTGAAAAACCTCGCCTACCTTTTGTACGCCTTCCAAGTTTAGGGTGCCACTATTGATGTTGACCACTTTTTCCAAAAAATCGATAGCAGCAGAATTGTTGCTTTCTACGGAGGCAACAATCTTTCTTTCAGGTCTTTTGAGCTTTTGGGATTGCAGGGCAAGACTCAAAAATCCCAGTACCAATATGGGGAAATAATCTCTAATTTTCATACAATGGGTTTGTTACTCAAGATACCAAAACTAATCCAGAAACCCCTGCTTGCGCATCCATTCGTCATTGAACATTTTGGCTACATATCGACTTCCGTGGTCATGGAAAAGAACTACTACCACATCGTCCTTCCTAAAATGTTCCTTAAGCTGAAGGACGCCCTTAATGGCCGCGCCTGCCGAGTTACCTAGAAACATACCCTCTTCACGGGCCAAGCGTTGTGTATATACGGCGGCATCCTTATCGGTTACCTTGGTAAAACCGTCAATAATATTGAAATCCACATTTTTAGGTAAGATATCCTCGCCGATACCTTCAGTGATATACGGATAGATTTCATTTTTATCGAAAATACCGGTTTCATGATATTTTTTAAAAACAGAACCGTAGGTATCCACGCCCCAGACCTTGATATTGGGATTTTTGGATTTTAGATATCTACCCACCCCGGAAATGGTTCCTCCCGTCCCTACGCCCACCACAAAATGAGTAACCGTTCCTTGGGTCTGTTCCCAAATCTCCGGACCGGTACTTTCAAAATGCGCCTTGCTATTGGATGGATTATCATATTGGTTTACGTACCAGGCATTAGGAATTTCCTGGGCCAATCTTCTAGCTGTTGAATAATAGCTTTTAGGGTCGTCCGGTTCTACATCCGTAGGGCAGACATGCACTTCACTTCCCATAGCCTTTAGTATATCCACTTTTTCCTTGGACTGCTTGTCCGTAGTAACACATATAAGCTTATATCCCTTAACGGTTGCGGCCAAAGCTAACCCCATTCCGGTATTGCCGGATGTGCCTTCAACAATTGTACCCCCCGGTTTCAGGAGTCCGTTAGATTCCGCATCTTCTATCATTTTAAGGGCCATCCTATCTTTAACGGAATTCCCGGGATTAAAAGTTTCGTACTTGGCCAATACCAGACAAGGTAGTTCGGCGGTGAGTCTATTGATCTTTACCAAAGGGGTATTGCCTATAGTATCGAGTATACTTTTTGCGTATTCCATGCGGGGCCAAAGATAAGCAGAACCTATTCAAGCTCAAACTCAAATATGAAGTTCAAGCTCAAATTCAAGTTCGAGTTCAGGGTCAATCCAAAGAAGTATCAAGTCGACCCTTAAAACTTGCAACTATTCGAACTGTATGGCCTTTACTGGAGTAATTCTTGTAATGGCGTAGGAGGGCAGTAAAAGCATTAAAAGGCACAATATCAACACTCCCACGTTCAAAATGAGTATGGTAGGTAAATCTATAGACACGGGTATGTATTCTATGTAGTATTCTTCCGGATTGGGGAATTTGAAAATCATAAATTTCTGCTGTAACCATAACAGAATCAACCCAATGGCATTTCCCCAAAATAGACCTACTGCTATCAAATAGGCCGCATTATACAGAAAAACTTTTCGAATACTCCAATTTGGAGATCCCAAAGCCTTTAAAATGCCTATCATTTGGATACGTTCCAGAATTAAGACCAATAGTGCCGTAATCATGTTAATACCACCTACAATGACCATAATGCCTATAATAAGGGCGATATTAAAATCGAAAAGACCGATCCATTCAAAAATCTTAAAATATTTACTGGTAATGGTCTGGGTATCCAGATTCGAAAGCGTCTTCCCATATATTTCACTGGCCTTCGCGTCAATATCGTCAAAACTATCCAGAAAAATCTCAAAATTCCCCACTTGGTTTTCCGTCCATTTGTTCATTCGTTGAATATGGCGGATATCCACAAAAATGTACTTACTATCGATTTCCTCAAAACCGCTGTCGTAAATGCCGGTTATCTTAAACCTACGTTGATTCGGAGTTTTGGAGGCATCCCCGTCCTTTAAGAAAAAAGCGAAAAAAGAATCCCCTACCTTAAACCGCAATCGACTGGCCATTCGGAGCGAAAGCAATACCTCATCGTTCAGTTTGCCTGTATAATCCGGTAATTGCCCATCAACGAGGTATTCTTTAAAAACATCCCAATTGTAATCTTCGCCCACCCCTTTGGCAATAATGCCTTCAAAAGTTTCCTCTGTACGTATGATTCCTCCTTTACTGGCCACTGCCTGTATATGGGAAATTCCTTCTACCGATTTAAACTCGGGATAGAAATCCTGTTCCAAGGAAACAGGGACAACAGATACCTCGGAGTTGTTATTGTCGTAGTTATATATCTGGACATGCCCGTTGAAAGCAGAGACCTTCTCGCGGATTTTTTCCTTAAGGCCCTGACCTGTTGCAATGGCGATCAGCATCATAAGGATGCCCAATGCAATTGCAGCTATTGCTATTTTTATTATCGGTGCGGAAATACTAACTTTATGTTCCTTACCGGTAATGAGCCTTTTGGCAATGAAATATTCAAAATTCAAAAGATGGTGATTTTCTCCAATCTCAAAAATACAGTTTTATTGTGGTTTTTGATTGTATCGGCCTGCGGAAACGTGGACAAATCCCAGAAGCCCACATCGGATGAAACAGATTTGAAAAATGCATCCGATCAAATACTTCCGGTTGTGGTCGGAGCGAACAGGACGGAAAAATACCTCCCAATGTTGCAAGGAAAAAAAGTGGCTGTTGTTGCCAATCAGACCAGTGTGCTGTTTAAAGGGACAGCAGACAAAACAACGAAATCCCATGTTCATTTGGTAGATTCTTTACTTGCGCTCGGAATCCAGATCCAAAAGGTCTTTGCTCCAGAACATGGTTTTCGGGGCCAGGCCGATGCCGGAGAAAAGGTAAAGGACGGTACGGATACCAAAACGGGACTGCCCTTGATTTCGCTTTATGGCAAAAACCGAAAACCTTCTCCGGAACATCTCGAAAACTTGGATGTTATCCTTTTTGACATTCAAGACGTGGGGGTACGATTTTATACTTACATTGCCACGTTACAGTTGGTCATGGAAGCCTGCGCGGAGAATGGTATTCCCATAATCGTATTGGATAGGCCCAATCCCAATGGACACTATGTAGATGGTCCTACTATGGAATCAGCTCATACAGGGTTTCTCGGGATGACTGAAATCCCTTTGGTCTACGGTATGAGCATTGGCGAATATTCAAAAATGATCAATGAGGAGGGATGGCTCAATGATAGTATACAAGCGGATCTTACCGTTATTCCCCTGGAAAACTATACCCACCAGACGACATATAGTCTTCCCATCCGACCCTCTCCCAATTTACCCAATGACACGGCCATTAATCTTTATCCCAGTCTTGGACTTTTTGAAGGTACCAACATTAATGCCGGAAGGGGAACGGAATTTCAATTTCAACGCTACGGCGCCTCTTTTTTAGACAAGTCACAATACAGCTTCAAATATTGGCCTCGACCTAATTTCGGTTCCAAAAACCCCAAAGAAAATGGAGAAGTTTGCTACGGGAAGGACTTGTCCCAACAGCCTAAAATGAGCGAGGTCTCCTTACAATGGTTATTGGATGCCTATATGAATGCCGAAGATAAGGACAAAGTGTTCAATACAAACGGCTTTACCAGACATGCAGGTACTGAAAAATTGCAACAGCAAATCGAAGCCGGACGCACCGAGGAGGAAATAAAGGTAAATTGGCAACCAGATTTGGAGAAATTCAAAAAAATCAGGGAGAAGTATCTCCTCTACGAATAACGCTTTTTATCCTTTGGAACATATTCATTTCTAAGTGAAGGGTTATTCGATCAAAAGAAAGTTCTTCATTCTGATTTTTGTCCTTTGGTCATTTCAATTCATTTATACTGTTTGCATTTTTATCCCAAATAATAATTTTTCCTTCTTTACTTGAAGTTACTATGTATTTCCCATCTGGACTCCAATCTATGCCCCACAAATAATCTTCAGTCGATTTTGATCTGGATAGCAATTCGCCTCCTTTGGACCACACGCTTAGAGCATCACTCGCAGTTGCCAATTTTTCACCATCGGGATGTCACCTTATATTTCTATATTCCACCGTACTCCCCTTAATTTCATTGCGTTTGGTGCCCTCCATATTCCAGAATTGCACCATTTTATCTTTTGCATTTTTTAAATCACCATAGTCTCCAACAACAAAGAAATCACCGGACACGTGCCATTCCACACATAGTAAAAAAGCTTCTTCCAATCTAGGCCAAAAGGTCTTGATGGTATCTCCTAAGTGACTGTAGATTCCTATCTGCGAACCTACGGTTACCATGATGTTTTTTGATGGGTGCCAATCCAGCCCCGCCACCGCTTTGGGATCCGCTAAAAATCTGCTTACAAGCGTACCGTCAATCTTATAAACGGACACAGCAGCTTCAAACTCGGAGACGGCCAAAAGATTTCCGGTATAATTCCAGTCCAAACCGCGAAAACTGGATTCTATGCCTTGTAAATCGATCCATACCTCTTTATCAAGGTCAAGTATTCTTGCCTTTATGGTTCTGCTCTGGGTTATTATGGCCAGCATATTTTTAAAAGGATGCCATTTTATCCTGCTAAGTTGTACCGCTTTTACCGGATAGGTTTTTATTAACTCAAATGTTTTTCCATCAAATAGTTGTAGTACATCCTGATTGCCTCCGGCAGCTATATATTTGCCATTGGGACTCCAGGCTACGGTCCATATGGTTTTCTTATCTTCCGTTTGTTGGTAAGCCTTATTCCATGTTAAAATCAGTATCAAGAATAAAAACCAGGTTTTTACATTGGCTTCAATCATATCGATTTTATTTATCTGATTTAAGGGCAACGGTAACCTCAAACTCAATGGCATCAGAAATGATATCATCCTTTAGGCCATGCAAAAGACTTTTGGATTCATAGTTTACGTTCCACCGTGTTCTGTCTATGATGAATTGGGATTTCATTATCAGTTGTTCACCACTTTGATCCAAAGTGGATGAATAGTTTATCGGTTGCGTTATTCCCTTAATCGTTAGACGAGCCTCTATATCCAGATTGCTATGGTCTTTATAGGTTATTTTAAGAATTTCCAATCGGGACTTTGGGTATTTTTCGACGTCAAAAAAATCTTCGTTTTTTAGGTGTCCTACAAGCATTTCATTGTATTTACCATCCGTGTTTCTTATGGTATTCATATCAATTTCAAAGTCACCCCCGATTATGGAATCTTTTTTCAGAACAAGGTTACCCTTTTCAAATTTTACCGTCCCAAAATGTTTGTTGAATTTGAAAAGGTTGGAACCTGTCCATTTTATGATGCTGTTGGTAGTATCCACATGAAATCTTTTTTGGGCATTGAGCACTGAAACAAAGCCCATGGCAATTAATAGGAAAACAACTTTTTTCATTTTATGTATTTTCGGATAAAACTAGGGGGGACACCATCAAACAAGGTGAAAAAAGTGTAAAAGAAGTGTAAAAAACTGCAACTTTTTACTTGGCAATTGTGCCGAAGTAGGTCAATTATTTTTTTATACCCTTTTTTGCCTATAACTTAGTTGACCCCATAAGGATAAATGGAGCGGCAACATGATACAAAACGGCAGTCACTATTAAAAACCCTCAAAAATTAAGGATGTGAGAATACTAAAGATTCTTTTTCCAATATTGCTTTTGGTATCATTGTCCTTTACCTTGGTCGGATATATTTCCCATGATGAAAAGGAGCATTTTCCGGAGCTGACGAAAATCGCGTTACGAGATTCCGGTAATAGACTTTTATTGGCCGACCATGATTCCACCTCATTGGTATTGCCTGTAGTGAAGTTGAATCAAAACCTATTTGAGCTGTCCTTTCAAACACCTTTATCCATATTGCCGGATAGTTTGGTAAGTATCCTAAGTAAAAGCTTCCAGGTTTCCAATTTGCCGAAAGACTATATTGTAGAGGTTATTGATTGTGACAGCAAACAAGTAGCCTATAGTTATCAAATATCCAAGAACGTAGAAAAGAACCTTATTCCCTGTATAGGTCGTAAACTTCCATCCAATTGCTATAAAATACACGTGCTCTTTACGGACCAAAAATCAGGTTTATCCTCTTATAAGACCTATTCATTGCTTTCCTTTGTCCTTATCGGTTTTCTAAGTTTGGGATTATTCCGCAGCAAGAAGGAAAAAGGTAAAGGTTCGGTCCGGGAGGTGTCACATCATTCTAAAATCGGCGCCTTTACCTTTTATGAAAACCAAAATATATTGGTAAGGGACAATCTGACCATACAACTAACTTCCAAAGAATGTGAGCTCCTCAAAATACTCAACAAAAATCAAAATCAAGTGGTAAAAAGGGACTTGCTCATAAAAGAGGTATGGGAAGATAACGGTGTTTTCGTTGGACGGAGCCTTGACACCTTTATTTCCAAAATCAGGAAAAAGCTAAAGGATGATGATACCCTAAAAATTGTCAATGTCCACGGTGTAGGATACAAACTTGAAGTATCCTAATAATCCCGAACCCCAAACATTAGGAATCCTGAAAAAGGCGATTCCTTACCTACCTTTTTAGTTCTAAGGGAGAATGCCGAATATTCGAAAAGCTGCGTGTCTTTGTCTAGTTACGAATTTCAAATTCCGGCCTTGGCGGGGCTTTAAAACTCTTACCGTTATTTATAAGCTTTAATACCTCCTCTATACCGGCTTCCAATTGAACATCCGTTCCATTGGCCAGTTTTTGGAAATCCTCTACGACCTCTATATCTGGATCTACCCCATGACCTTCCTTAAACCAGCCACCTTTAGGATTGTACATTCTAAAGGTGGGCACGGTAATACGGCCATTATCTACCAAATTAGGAGCACCAGAGATGCCTATTAATCCACCCCAGGTCCTGGTGCCTATCAATGGCCCCAGGCCTCTCTTTTTAAAGTAATCCGGGAAGGCATCCCCACCGGATCCACTAAACCCGTTGATAAGCATTACCTTGGACCCAAAGTTACCGGAAGGAGGCCATGCCCAATCTTTTCCATCCCTTACTGCCCAAAATGCCAAAGGTTTTCTATCTAACAATTCGATGAACCTATCCGGTATTTGACCACCGCTATTAAATCGTTCATCTATAATCATGCCTTCTTTACTCATTTGTCCATAGAATTGCCGTACCAATTCATTTTGTCCATCCAATCCGGTACTCCGTACATAGATATAGCCTATCCGCCCATCAGTAGCCTTATCCACACGTTGGCGGTTATTTTCAATCCAAGCCAAATGACGCAATCTTGTTTCGGATCGCATGGTCTCTACAAGCACTTTTTTGGCATTTGAGAGCGAAGGGGCTTTGTTTACCGTCAATTGCACGGTAGCCCCGGACAATCCCTGGAAGGCAGCAGATAAGGGTTTAGTAGTGTCCAACGGAACCCCATTTACAGCTAGGATATAATCTCCTTCATTAATATCGATACCGGGTTTTGACAATGGAGATCGCACTTCAGCATCCCATGGTGCCCCGGAAATAATTTTTTTGATACGATATTCACCATTTTCTAAATGAATATCCGCCCCTAAGTAGCCCACACTTATTCTATCTGCATTATCAATATCACCCCCACCGGTATAGGTATGGGAGGCATTTAGTTCTGCAATCAGGTCACCTATAATTATATTTACATCATTGCGGGAATTGGCCTGATCCACTAATGCCCCATAACGCGTTTTCATGGCTTCCCAATCCACTCCATGCATATTGGGGTCATAGAAATAGTCACGCTCAAACCTCCAGACATCGTTAAAAATTTGTTTCCACTCTTCTTTGGGAACTACGGTCATGGTCATATCTTTAGTGGGAACAGTATCATCTACTTTTTGATCCGCATCAACGTTCAACACGGCCAATTTTTCGCCTTGAAGGACCAATACTTTTTTCCCATCGGCGGAAACCTCATAGTTGGATACATCCGATAGTATGGTCTTGACCTCCTTCTCCTCAAAGTCAAAATAATCCAACGAGGGAGACATCTCATCCGGTGAACCGGAATTGGGGTAGCGTACAAACAATAATTTATCATCAATAGTGGTTAAATCGTCCAGGTTACCCGGGGTTATATCCAACAACTCCACGCGATTTTCAAACCCGGATATTTTAATCGTAGTCTTTACTTCTTCGGATGCTCCATCATCCTTGTTCTTCTTCTTTCTTTTCGATTTGCCTTTGTCCACGATCTCATCCTCTTCTTTTTCAGGTACCTTAAAAGCATCATTTTCTACCTCCAAAAGCGAAGGGGTAGAACCATCCAAAGTACCCACCGCGATGTTGGCGGTATTGGGATAGATAAACGTATTGTCCAAGTCCGAATATACCGGTTGAAACGTTCTTGTAGTCCTAAAGAAAAGATGTTTTCCATCCTGACTGAATGTAGGGGAGCTATCGGAATAAAATCCAGAGGTAAGTTGCGATACATTCTTGGCATCTATATTGTACAGAAAAATTGCAGAAGTGGAAGGGTTATCAGTTCCTCGGCTATAGACAAGCCATTTGCTATCAGGAGACCACGAAACCCGGAAGTCCCGCAGACCACCTTCAAACATATATTTACCCTGATCGATCTTTACTACTTGGCCAGTATCAATATCCACATAGTTTATGGCCATGGACTGATCTACATAAGCTATTTTTTTACTGTCCGGGGACCAGTATATGGTATAATTGAACCCTTTTTTGAAATTGGTGATCGTCTTTGGCTTTTGATTACCTATTATATTATGTAAGGTCAATTGGTATTCCCCCGTAGCGTCGCTCCAATAGGCAAGGTACTTTCCGTCCGGTGACCAGGACGGTTTTCTTTCCGCAATTCCAGGGCTGGATGTTAAATTGGCCACAAAACCTTTTGTTGCAGGAAGGTCAAACAATTCGCCTCTGGCCTGAACCACTACCCTATTCCCATCCGGAGAAAGCGTCGCGGACTGCATAAACGAGGTGACGTTCTTTTGTTTTGCGATAAGACCTTTTTGATCTGAAATTAACTGAACGTTGACCTCGGAAACATTGCCCGAGGAAAGGTTATACAGATATAGTTTACCACCGGCTTCAAAAACGATATCAGACGGACCTACCTCTGGAAAAGTTATGTCAAAATCCTTAAAATTGGTCAGCTGTTTGTTGGCTTTACTGGCGATATCATATTGCCATAGATTGTTCCTTTTATTGGGGCCGTTGTCGGACATATAATAAATGGTTTCCCCATTCCACATAGGTAGTTCATCATTGGCATTGTTTTTAGTTACATTTTCCGTCTGAAAGGAATTCAGGTCAAAGACAAGGATATCTGGAGCGGTTCCACCTCGGTATCGTTTCCAGTTTCTGTTCACTCGAGACCTGTCCGTGTAAGCAATCTTTTGTCCATCAGGAGAAAATGAAGCATAATCACCATAGGGTATAGGGAGTTTTTTGGCTTCCCCCCCATTAATGGAAACTGTATAAAACTGATTGTAGCGTTGACGCCCGCTTTCCCTTGAGGATGAGAACAACACCGCTTCTCCACCCGGAGTCCAACCCAAGACCCTATCGAACATTCCGTGATAGGTAAGTCGCCTTGGTATTCCACCGTTTGTTTCAACAACATACACATCGCTGTTTCCATTATAATTGGCCGTATACGCAATCATGCTCCCATCCGGAGAAAATTTTGGGTAGCGCTCAATTCCTTTTGGTGAACTTAATCTACTGGCCGTACCACCCGACTTTGGAACTATCCACACATCATCACCATAAACAAAGGTAATTTGGGAGTCGGAGACATCGGGATACTGCATTAGACTTCCATTGATCTGCGCATTTATGGTTCCGTACAGAAACGAGAATGCTAAAAGTAGTGTTGTCTTCATTAAATGATCTTGGTTTTAATGTTTGTAAAAGATATTAGGTTTTCCTTTTATTTATGGTGCTCAGGTTAAATTTATAGGAATCATTTCACGAGAAAATGCTAAAAATTCCTTTATCATAATCTATTGTCCATTAACTTTTTCATTTTTTCAACAATGGTAAAGGCTGCAGGGCAAATGGCCACGTTTTTTAGGGTCAAGTGGCTAATTTGATAAAACCTTTTTCGGTCTGTATGCGGAAACTCCCTACAGGCCTTTGGCCGTACTTCATAAATGGAGCAATAATTGTCCGCTCCCAAAAAGGTACAGGGCAGCTGTCGCAATACATAATCGTTCTCCTCATCGATACGCAGGTAATCATCAATAAACTTTTGGGGCTTCAATCTTAAATACTTCGAAATCCGTACCACATCCGCATCCGTAAAAAGTGGGCCGGTCGTTTTGCAACAATTGGCGCATTGCAGACAATCGGTGTGCTCAAATTCCGATTCATGGAGTTCTCGCATTGTATAATCCAAGTTTTTGGGCGGTTTCTTTTTTAACCGGGTAAAAAACTTTGCGTTTTCACCATGTTTTTCTTTTGCCTTTTGCGGAAGCTGTTTTAATATTTCCTCCATGCCTGTTAAATCGTGCATCAAAACTAGCCAAGAAATCTATAAATGCACCATTTTTGTAGAAACTAAATCCTATTGAATGGAAGACATCTTCGGCAAAACTTTATTAGATTTTCAAATTGGACGCTATACCGAAGATATTGTTACATATTCCTCTTTAAATATTAAGGATACCTTGCCCCTGCCCTATCTCTTCAGAGACCATGACAGCATGCCCGTTCTTGAACAAAAAGCATTAGATCTTTGTTACGGCGAAGTATTGGATATAGGATGTGGTGCAGGTAGCCATAGCCTTTATTTGCAACAAAAAGGATTTAAAGTGACTGCCTTGGATCGTTCCCAAGGGGCCATTGAAACTTGTAGATTCCGGGGAATTGAACAAACGGTATGCAGCAATATTTTGGATCATACCAAAAAATATGACACCCTTTTATTGTTGATGAACGGAATTGGTATTATCGGTAAGCTTCAAAACCTAGATCGTTATTTTACACACCTGAAGTCCTTATTGAAACCTAATGGACAAATTCTATTGGATTCCAGTGACATTATTTATATGTATGATGAAGATAAAGATGGCGGCATATGGCTTCCGAACAGCAGTTCTTATTACGGGGAAGTGCAATTTACACTGGAATACAAAGGAGAAAAAGGGCTTCCCTTTTACTGGTTGTATTTGGGTTTTAACACTTTAAAAAGAGCATCTGCTATACATGGCATGGCCTGCGAACTCGTAAGTAATGGGGAACATTACGACTATTTAGCAAAATTAAATGTATTTTGACCCCTTTAGGATACAGTTGGGTACATTTTTTGCGTTATCTTGATAAATAAAAAAATTGTCATGAAAATTAATACCGTTTTGGTACTATCCGCCTTCTATCTTCTGCTTTTAGGATGTTCCAGCAGTTCGGATGATGATGGGCCCGACAATCCTCCTACCATAGATAGATCTGCCAATCTTTTGGGTACCGGTGATTCGGCAAACGACATTCTTTCCAATGATACGTTTACCAAGCTCAAAATCGAAATAGCCTACGTTATAGGGTTCAGACCTACGGCCAGGGCGATGGAGAATTTTGTGAATTTTATTCGGGCCAGAACCTTTAAACAGGACATAGAGCTTGTTTATACCCAGTTACCTTCTCCTGATGAAGAGACGTTAAGCTTGGAGGAAGTTGCGCAATTGGAAAGCGACAATAGAACGGCATACAATGAGGGTGATACTTTGGCCATTTATATTTATTTTGCCGATGCTCCGGCAGATGATGACGATGAGGAAGAAGGTCTTGTAACCCTGGGTGCCGTGTATCGCAATACCTCCATGATTATCCACGAGGCTACTGTGTGGAGTCTGGCGGCCCAAAGTATTTTCATATCCATTACCGATGTGGAAACTGCCACTTTGGAACATGAATTTGGACATTTGTTCGGTCTAGTAGACCTAGGTACGGAACCGGTTAATGATCATGAAGATCCCGATGCCGCAAACCATTGTGATGTACAAGGTTGTTTAATGCGAGCGGAACTACAATTTGGAGGCCCAAGTTCTAAAAGTGCCCTTACCGAAAAATCAGATGGATTTAAGGCTGACTGCTCCCTGAGCGGAGCAAGTGTCCTAAAATTGTTGGAGACAAAAACAGCTAGCGGTTCATCAATGATCGTTCCTAATCTTGATGCTGAATGTATTTTAGACCTACAATCCAACGGAGGGCGATAAATAAGGGTATTTTCTATTCGTAAATTTCGAAATGGAATTTTCTGTAATCTGAACTTGGCCTATGGAATGTTCAAGTATTTATGGGTTTGCAAGGAAACAATCCATTTGGGGTCTTTCATAACATAATCCACAATCAAAGGAATCATTTTTTCACGGACGCTCCATTCTGGTTGTAGGTACAGAATGCAGTTTTCGTTCACCTTTGCGGCTTCCTGCTCTGCAAAAAGAAAATCATGTTTATTGTAAACAATGACCTTAAGCTCGTGTGCTACACCATAAATTTCCGGTTTCGGCAGCTTATTTTTTTTGGGCGAAAGACAAATCCAGTCCCAAACCCCCGTTAGTGTATAGGCTCCCGAAGTTTCTATATGGATTTTTAAATTTTTGTTCTTAAGGGCACGGGTAAGTGGTGTCATATCCCAAGTTAGGGGTTCCCCACCTGTTATAACGATGGTGTCCGAATATTTGACTGCATTTTCCACTATACTTTCTACGGCTGTAGGTGGGTGCGTATCCGCGTTCCAGCTTTCCTTCACATCACACCAATGGCAACCGACATCACAGCCACCTACCCGAATAAAATAGGCAGCAGTACCTTTATGATATCCCTCCCCTTGGATAGTGTAAAACTCCTCCATTAAGGGGAGCATCAATCCCTTATCCACAAGGGTCATTACCTCATCTTTGACCATTTGGCAAAGATACACCCCTTATGTTCCAAAACACAAATTCCATACATTAAAGTTTCGCTATTCCGTAAACATGAATCGTATTGAAAAAAATGGTGCCAGTGGAGCAATGCACAATGTAATTCGATGTAACAAAACAAAGTCTGAATTGTAATTTTTCAGCTATTTACGCGTAACGGATTTACTGATCTGTTCCTAAGACAAATGGCAATAAACCCTGCAAAACCAATACCTAAACCCACAAAAATCCCTATTTTTGGGGCAAAATTAACCGAATGAGCAGCAAAGACCAATTCTTTAGCCATATCGAAAAGGGCTATACCACCAAAGGCGACTTTATCACGATGGGTGCTGCCATGTTGGAGGGAGAGGCCATAACTGGGGCACATGTTAAGGTTCCCCTAAAGACTTTGAACAGACATGGACTCATTGCCGGAGCAACAGGTACCGGAAAAACCAAGACTTTGCAGGTATTGGCCGAAAATTTATCCGACCAAGGTGTACCGGTGCTTTTGATGGATTTGAAAGGCGATCTTAGTGGTCTTGCCCAACCCAGTCCCGGACATCCCAAAATAGATGAGCGCCATGAGAAAATAGGCCTACCTTTTGAAGCGAAGCATTTTCCCGTGGAAATTCTTTCTCTTTCTGAGCAAGATGGTGTAAAACTTCGGGCCACGGTATCGGAATTTGGCCCTGTACTCTTATCTAGAATTCTAGACCTAAGCGAAACCCAGGAAGGTATTGTTTCCGTGGTATTTAAATACTGTGATGATAACAAACTACCCCTACTTGATTTAAAGGACTTTAAAAAAGTCTTACAATATGCCACCGGGGCCGGTAAAAAGGAATTTCAGGAAGAATACGGACGTATCTCCACGAGTTCTACAGGTACTATTTTAAGAAAGATCATAGAACTGGAACAACAAGGTGCCGATTTGTTTTTTGGTGAAAAATCATTTGAAGTGGACGATTTGACCCGGATTAATGATGAAGGAAGGGGTTATATCAATATCATACGACTTACGGATATCCAAGATCGGCCCAAACTTTTCTCAACTTTTATGTTGAGTTTATTGGCCGAAATCTATGCCACTTTTCCAGAACAGGGGGATAGTGACAAACCGGAGCTGATATTATTTATAGACGAGGCCCACCTGATTTTCAAAGAAGCGTCCAAAGCACTTTTAGATCAAATAGAAAGTATCGTAAAATTGATACGTTCTAAAGGTATCGGTCTTTATTTTGTAACCCAAAATCCAACCGATGTGCCCAACGAAGTTCTAGCACAATTAGGATTAAAGGTGCAGCATGCGCTTCGTGCATTTACCGCAAGGGACAGAAAAGCGATAAAGTTAACTGCGGAAAATTATCCGGAATCCGAATTTTATGACACCAAAGAGGTTTTGACCTCACTTGGAATTGGGGAGGCCCTGATATCTGCACTGGATGAAAAAGGTCGCCCTACCCCATTGGCGGCTACGTTGTTACGGGCTCCTATGAGTCGCATGGACGTGCTTACCGATAGTGAATTGGAAGATGTGATCGATAGTTCCAAACTGGTTAAGAAATACGGTGAAATCATCGATCGTGAAAGTGCCTATGAAATATTGAACGAAAAAATTGAAAAAGCGGAGGTCTTGGCGGAAAAAGAAAGAAAACAACCTACCCGCAGGCGTACTACTTCACGCAGGAGTACACGTCAAAATCCAGTTATTAAAGTACTTACCAGTGCCACTTTTATCCGTGGTGTATTGGGTGTATTGAAAAAAGTTATCCGGTAATGCGCATAGCAAACCTAAATTTTGTTGTCGTTTTGATGATTTTCGCATGGGGTTGCGAAAAAGAAAGGGACACGACCTTTTTGATAACCCAAAATAAGGTTGGCAAATTGGAGAGAGGTAGTTTGGCCAGGGATGTGGAATTGATTTTTGCAGCAGATTCCGTGGCAAAAGATACAACTATGTTAAATCTTGCGAACAAGGCACAACGGATCAGAATACTCGAAAAGGGCGGCCAACTTTTGTTAACCCTAACACCAAGTTCGGATAGTATTCCAATCATCGAAAATGTTCGTATTGAGGATCCAAGATTTCTCACCGAAAAAGGAGTAGGCATTCAAAGTACCTTTAAGGATATCAAGGAAAAGCATAAAATCAAGAAGATTATTACTTCTATGAACAATATACTCGTTCTGCTAAAGGATAGCGATGCTTACTTTACCATAAGCAAGGAAGAACTTCCTTCCAGTCTACGCTATGCATCCAGTGTTAATATAGAGGCGGTTCAAATACCGGATAAGGCCAAAATTAAATATATGATGATTGGCTGGGATTGAATGTCCAAGTTCAAATGCAAATTCAAGTTCAAACTCAGAAAATCAAATAAGGGCCAATAGTTCAACCCATTCATTCGTGGTTCAAAACACTTTAGTTGTAGATTTTCCCGACTTTTTACGATTTGCCAAAATAATATCGCTGTATTGGGTAACCCATTCTGTAAGATCTAACAATTTCTGTAGATAGGAATGCCCGAAATCGGTCAATTCATATTCAACCCGTATGGGTACTTCTGGATATAAGGTTCGGGATAAATAGCCATCAGCTTCCAAAAATTTTAATTTTTCGCTTAAAACCTTATTGGAAATTCCGTATACCTTTTTTTTAAGTTCATTAAAGCGAAGTATGGGGTAGTATCCTAAATAGAGAACGATAAGAATACTCCATTTATCCGAGGCCAAGGCCATAACATCGCGGATAGGACAATATTCCGCCGTACGTTGATCTATATGCCCAAACATTTTTTTTATTTTCTTTGCCACCCTAACCTTCTCATTCTCAGTAATAGTTTCCATATCCATACCTGGTTATTGTTTTACAACCGCTTTTTTATCGTAAAACAAATGTATATTTTAGTTTCCTTAAAAGAGTAAGTTACAAAAAGTTACTTATATAATTTTATGAAAAAGACATTTAATAAACTTCTCCCAAAGCTGTATGGCGCTTATTTTAATACGCTCTCCTTATTTTCCAAAAAAAGAGCCGCTAAAAAAGCATTTGACGTTTTCTGTACGGTTCGTAAGGGCAGGGTACTTCCACAGCAGTCCGATTATTTGGAAAAAGCAAAACACTCTATTCAGGACACCCATGGTCACCGACTACAGACCTACCATTGGCCCGGAAATGGAGAAACTATACTATTAGTTCATGGTTGGGAAAGCAATAGCTACCGCTGGCGTAATCTGATTGCCAAATTACAGGATGCAGACTGTAATATTTTCGCCTTTGACGCCCCTGCACATGGGCATTCTTCTGGAAGAATATTTTATGTGCCCCTCTATGCGGATTGTATACAGCATATGATAAACACATTTAATCCCGTTTATCTTATTGGACATTCCGTTGGAGGGATGACGATTTTATACAACCAAAGTAAATATTCCAATTTGGATATAGATAAAATAGTGACTATCGGTTCCCCTTCCGAATTTCATGAAATCCTTGCACATTATCAAAATCTTTTGAACTTCAACAACAGGGTATTAAAGGCTTTCGAGGACTATATTTTTGAACGATTCGGTTTTCATGTACATGATTTTTCTTCTTCCAAATTTGTGGAAAACAATACAAAAAGAGGTCTTTTGCTTCATGACGAGTTGGATACCCTTGCTCCTTTTCACGCCTCGGAAAAGGTTCATGCCCAATGGAAAGGAAGCCAATTTATACGGACTCGAGGCTTAGGCCATTCCATGCATCAGGTACATCTTAACGAACAAATCGTGGATTTTTTGAAGTCCTAGGAAAGGGCTACATTTATAATTCATAATCGCCACCCTATATAAGCTCAAACAGGAGGGGTTAAATTTTGATTTATGCCCAATGTAGCACCCTTTCATATTGCCATTCCCGTTCATAACCTGGAGGAATGCAGAAAATTTTATCGGGATGTTTTGAATTGTTCCGAAGGTAGGAGTAGTGACCATTGGGTAGATTTTAACCTCTTCGGTCACCAATTGGTAATCCACTACAAACCAAAATCGGAGATTGAAGACCTGCGCCACAACCCGGTAGATGGGCATGATGTACCTGTACCGCATTATGGCGTTGTTTTGCCTTGGGATACATTCCGGCCTTTTGCCGAAGAATTAAAGCGCAAGGGCGTTAAATTTATCATTGAGCCCTATATCCGTTTTAAAGGACAGCCTGGGGAACAGGCCACCATGTTCTTTTTAGATCCTGCAGGCAATGCCTTAGAATTTAAGGCCTTTAAAGACTTGGAACAATTATTTGCAAAGTGAATCCGTATTCAATACCTGTCCTATACTTTTAGGACAATTCTAAATCTGGCCTTACCCTCCTCCATGTGCTTTACAGCTTCATTTACCTGCTCCATCGGAAATTCCTCAACGGTCGGATAAATATCATGGCGTACACAAAATTCCAACATGGTTCGGGTCAAGGCGGGGCTCCCGAGCGGACTACCCCCTACTGATTTCTCTCCTCCAATAAGACTAAAGGCCGGGATGGCCATAGGCTCCAAAACAGCACCTACACTATGGAGTTTTCCCTTCGGAGCCAAAGTGGTAAGGTAAGAGTTCCAATCCAAGGTAACATTGGTAGTATTCAAGATAAAATTAAGACTACCTGCAATTTGTTCCAATTCCTTGGGATCCCTAGAATTGATAACCTGATGAGCCCCCATGGAAAGTATTTGTTCTTTTTTGTCCGAATTGGAACTAAAGGCAACAACCTCGCACCCCCAATTTCTTAAAAATTTTAGGGCCATATGCCCAAGTCCCCCAATACCGATCACTCCAACCTTATCCGTCGGTTTCACACCTGATAAAACAATGGGATTAAATACCGTAATACCCCCACAAAGTAACGGGCCCGCCTTTGACAAATCAATTCCTTTCGGGAGTAGCGTGGCCCATGACCAATGGCAACGCACATAGTCGGCAAAGCCACCATGACGACCTACAATGGTCTGCTCTGCTGTGTTACAAAGATGGTGGCTCCCATCCATACACTGATCGCAAAACATACAGGATGCCGAAAACCATCCCAATCCGACCAAATCGCCAATGTTTAAGTTTTTCACCTCATTGCCCAATTCAATGATTTCACCCACTATTTCATGCCCCGGGACAAAAGGGTATTGAGTCATCCCCCATTCGTTTTTGAGCATACTTAAATCAGAATGGCACATACCACAATAATGTACCTTAATGGCCACTTCTTCGCCTCCAAGGCCATCAAGTTGATATTGAAAAGGTTTTAGTTGTCCATTGGCCTCAGTGGCCGCATATGCATTTACGGTGGTCATTGTAGTTTGTTGTTTTAGTCAGTTTTGAAGATAAGGAATTTATGGTCAAATGCACTCATGCACTGTACTGATATTTTATGAACAATAGCAACCAAGCTATGGCTTCCCATATCTAGATTATGGGCAAAGAAATACCGGCATTTTCCAGTTTTTCAAGCCTTAAGTACCAATATCCTATTCTTTTTTATTCTTCCACTTTTCCCGTATCCAGATAAAGAGTCCGTAAATAATTCCGAATATCAATCCTTCACCCAGCTCCCTGAGGATAATGGGTTGAGTATAGTCCTTTTCCAAAATCAAGGAAATAACGGTATAAAGCAATATGGCCGCTACAACTTGGGCAATGATTCGCTTTTTCTCCATTTTAAGCTTTGATGTGATAGATTGTAGTACCACTTTCTTCCGTTTTCTTTCCGCCATTTTCCAAAATGGCCCTTTCGGAAATGGCCAAGATTCTATCTATGATGTCCGAAATATAGGTGAGATTGGGCAGGCCATCACGTGAATAGTTTATGTATTGGTTGTTAAACGGAGCGTCCCATTTTTCGTTGTAACCCATTTCATGAGTCAATTCCCTGGGAATACACCCGGCACCATTTAATACCCCAATCAAGCCAGCACAAGTGGCTCCCTGGTTGTCACAATCATATCCAGCAGAAACGGCAATACCGGTGGTCTTTATAAAATCTCCTTCCCCATACAGTATGGCCATGGCCCCACAAAGTCCATTGACCATTGCGGAGACCTCCTGATAAAATGGATTATCCACCACTTTTGGATATGCCAAGTAGTTATTCTTTATAAGCTCACGGGTAGTTTTCCAATCCGAGTTCTCCTTATGCCACCTTTTTACGTCTTGCAAACCCTTATAAAAGGGGCTATCCTTTGGAATATAGGACATGCCTATATCATATAATTTGGCAATGTCCTTCTCATAAAAAGCTGCGCTGCAAAGGGCGGCATAGAACATGGTGGGGTGTGTACCCCAATCATCACTGGTAATCCTTGCTCCCCATTCGGCACGCTCAACGGCCTTATCAGGCATTGCCGGATAAAAAGCACTCCAAATCTCATTTACCAACTGGGGGTCTATGGCATACCAGTAGGGGTTGTTCTCCTTTTTACCGGTATCCGGAGCTACCAACCCCTGGTCCATAAGGTCACGAGCTTTGCGGTTACTTACCCAAATAAAACGATTGATATGCTTTTTCCAGGCATTTGTAATTTCTTGGTAATTGATATCCAACCCGTGTTCCTCTACGGCATGTAGGGTAACGAATTCGATATCTGAGTCGTCATCGCTCCAAGCTCCTCCCAAGGCATCCGCAAAAATGTTGACATTACCACGGCGGTCGGTGTGGTTCATCTTAATGCCCGACGAATCCGTAACGTTGTAATATTTATCAATGAAAACCGGCGCAGGATCGGCACTATACACAAATTCAAATGGAAATCCCATATAGTTCCCCACCAATTGGCCCAACCAATATCCCTCTATTTTGCTTCGAAGTTCTTTTTTGGAAATGGTATGGTACTCTTGTGAAAGCCCAAGACTTGAGCCAAAGACGACTAAAAATGAAAATACTATTATTTTTTCTCTCATGTACCATTAATATTGATGAAAGGCCTGGGATACAAAATGAAGTACTTCCGGTAGGGACTCGCGCCAGTAGGTCCAGCTATGCCCGCCGTCCCGTACGCGATATTCATGTGGAATTTCCTTTTTGGTCATCGCTATATGCACCAAACTATTGCCTTCATATAAAAAATCATCATCACCACAATCAATATACCATCGGACGGATTTAACATCCTCAACGGGAACACTTTCCAATAAATTCAGGGCATTGTGTTTTTGAAAATATTCCTTGATTTCCTTATCCGAATATTTTTTGTTGCCCCGAGCGATGCGTCGCTTTAAATCTTCAATGGTCAACGGTCCCACATAAGCACTTAACGGGCAGGCTGAAGAAAACAATTCCGGATGATGCAAGGCATACATAAATGAGCCACCGCCTCCCATAGAAAGTCCGGCTACGGCGCGATAACGCTTTTCTCCCTTTATGCGATATTTCTTTTCTACGTGCGGCATCAATTCCTCAAAAAAGAAGTCCTCGTATTTCCAGTCGCCTACATTGAAATAGCCCATCTGACCGGTATCGGCATCAGGCATTACTATAATCATGGGTGTTGCCTTACCTTCCTTAATGGCCTTATCGGTTATATGAAGCACCTCACCGAATTGCACCCATCCAGTATGATTATCCGTGGCACCATGTAATAGGTAAAGTACGGGATAACTACGCTCGGAACTTTCATAATCCGGGGGCAGATACACTGCGTAGTTGCGTTCCCCGTCCAATATTTTACTGGTCAGGGTCAGGTTGTCATAGACCTTTCCCGATTGCCCAATAACGGATACACAAATTGCTAAACTGAATAGTAAAAAGAGGAGTGACTTTTTCATTTTGTATGGTCTTGGTTGAAGATTCACAATATAGTGAATATTCATGTTTACACAGGCCTATTTCACGGGTGAATCTGATCATAACCTTTAGGTAAGACAAATAGCAAGATTACCAAGAATCCATACTTCAAACTATATACTATCCTGATCCAAATTTTAGCTGGTAATCCGAAATTTCCGGAGAGTATTCGTTACCATAAATACTTTTGGGCATTCCCATGGCATAAGGTGAAGGCTGGACCCATACACTTTTGACACCCTCCAGGGATAGAGTCCCTTTTGGGTCAAGTGTCGCGAATGCATAGAGCGGATCCTTATAGGTCGCCATATTGGGCAACCATTTATATTGCTCGTACAAGGCCTTTGGATAACGTTGGGTATTTTTATATTTGTCTTCCATCCATTGGTAGGACATACTATTAATTTCCAAATAGTCTATCCCGTTTTGATGATGATGAAAATCGATGTGGTTATGGCCATTCATACAGCAGATGATTTTCTCTTTATGCGCTTCCACAATCTTTTGCAGGGCCAGCCGATTTTTTACGCCCCATTGATAATGCCAAAGACTCTGATGCGAGAATATGACCGTTGGAGCCATCGTGGCTTCCAAGTCCGCCTTTAACCACTCCATTTGCTCCTCATCGATAAAGGTCCTGTATGAATTATCCACATAAAAATTGGATTTTTCATAATCTACAAAAACTCCATCTTTATAGAGAAAGTTGGCATCCAATACAACAAAATGAAAACCATGAAAGTCATAGGAATAATACGTTTTGGGCATGTCCCAGAATTCCAACATCTCTTTTTTGGAATTTCTATCCATATCATGATTGCCCAACACATGGTATTTGGGACCTTTAAAGGTTTTCCAAATATCCATGAAATCTTGGTTTTTGTCATCGGCCATACAAAAATCCCCAAGCTGTATGATGTAATCAACCTTCCTTTTTTGTGCTTCGGATATAAATTTTTCCAGACGCTCGTCCGCATCCGGCATAAGATCCTTGTGCACATCGGCGACAATTCCAAAAACCAAGGGTTTGGTCTTATGGTTTCCCTGGCCAGAGGTGCCAAAGGATAACATCATCGAAGGCAAAACCGTTGCTGTTGTTCCCGCCCCCAATCGACCGATAAATTTTCTACGATCCATAGTCCTTCTATTTTTAATCATATTCCCTTGAACAATCCAAAAGGATTCACCACCCCGTTCCGAGAGTTTCTAAACTTGACTTTTGGAACCTAATCTACAATCTTTTCCTGAACGGACTTTTTCAATTCCGGCAACGGATCGCCCTCAAAATCCGCAGCAATACTTTTGAACGGTTCGTTCTTTAGGTAAAAAAGCGACCCTTCCAAATCCGGATACTTTTTTCTTAAGGCTTCATACTCCGGATTTACACAATGCTTACCCCATATGCCCAACATCAAAATTAGTCCTTCCTCGCTTTCCGGATATTGCCCCTTGTCATCAGTTTCTGCAATCCATGTATCCAAGACATTGGCATATTCCTGTAAAGTCTCTCGGTATTCCGTATGTCCGGCAAGATTGTAAAGTTCAAAAGGGTCTTCTTTAAGATTATACAATTCTTCAGCAGGCCTCTCATCGGACATAAAACGATCCTGTACCGAATCAAGTTTTTTATCATTGTGCAACTGATGCATTACCTGAACAAATGGAATACCGTCCACATCCATATAAGTGGGTTGGGTATAGGGCCTATCCGTCATAAAATTTCGGATATACTTAAATTTCTTAGAACGTACGGAACGAATACGGTCTATGGTAAAATCGCATCGATCCCTGGTCGAAATAACATACTTCCGTATTTCTCCACTATCGTCAAAAATATTTCTACCCTCCATATATTCGGGAATCGGAATATCCGCCAAGGCCAGAGAACTTGTTCCAAGGTCCAGGCCACTAATTAAGTTTGTATTGATACTACCCGATGGAATCTTGTCATATCGCTTTGTAAAATCCGCAATTATCAACGGAACATGCAGGCCTCCATCATACAAAAACTGTTTGTTTCTGGTCAATCGCATTCCATGATCTGAGAAAAAGAAAATAATGGTATTATCAAGCACACCGCTTTCCTTTAACTTTTGCATGACCTCACCGACTTTCTTATCGGTTATTTGAATCGCCTCTAGATGATTCGCATATTCCTCCACAATTACTGGATTATCGGGGAGGTAAGGAGGAAGCTCGATTTTTGATCTATCTATCAGGGTTTTTACGTTATCCTTAAACTCGGAAGAAAATATTTCCTTGCCCCCATACATCTGTATTTGACCAAAAAATGGCTCTTTGGTATTTAAGGTAGAAATATCCATTCGTACCCCACTTTTGCCATATAGAGGATGTATTTTATAGTCTTGGCTATATAAATCCCTTCGGTCATAGACAAAATTGTAGTCATCTTTCCCATTGTTGAATGTAAAGTACCCAGCCTTTTTAAAAAGTTCCGGTATTGTCTTTAGGCCTTTGGGTAAACTTATGGCAGATTCCTTTGTCCGTGAACTATGATGATTATGCGCACCGAAGGTTGTGGACATAACACCTGTGATAATGCTTGAACGACTAGCTGAGCACACCGGTGCCGGCATATACACATGTTGATACAAAACACCCTGCAGGGCAAGACTGTCAATATTAGGAGTGGAAACAAGCGGGTTCCCGTAACATCCCAACAAAGGGGCTGTATCCTCCAAATATATCCATAAAATGTTAGGTCGCTTTTTGGGTTTTTCTTCCTGCTTTTTCTCAACGCAGGAGTTCATGCCAAAAACTATCCATACCAGAATGCCTAAAAAAAATAGTTTTTGTCCTTTTTTAAAAATCATGCAGGATGTGTTCATATTTAATTGAATAACAGTAAACCATTGAAGGATTTTATCCTTTTATTCCCTATTGGTACTCGTTTATTTCTCCGCATATATTCTTCTTACTTTACGCAACAATGCTTCATACATTCCTTCTCTTTTTTCCTCCAACGTACCTTTGGCATAGGCATCCACCTTGGTATGATTTTCCCAAGTTAGGCATGGATCATTATAATTCCATGTAATGGAACCGTGATCATCCGTGTAATAGTTAGGTCTTTCAACTGGAAAAGGTTTTACAAATTTTCCGGCCCAGCTGCCAGAGGTAGGATCGGCCAAAGGATTGTCCGGATCTAGGACATATAAAACGGATGGGGTATCCCCCACGCGGAAGTATTGGGCCCAGTCGTGATTTTTGACCACTTCCTTAATATGCGTTCCCAGGGCTCCATACTTTGATAATCTTTGAAACATCTGCTCTGGCTGCTTTCCGGTGAACATTCCGGCAAAGGTCCAATTGATTTCCAGCCACCACATCGTATCAAATCTGGAGTCATTGTAAATTTTGTTCCTTCCAAAGCCGTTCCAATTCAATTGCTTACAAGGAGCCGATCTTTCCCAACTTGGGGGCATTTCCGGAATATGCTGCTCCAACATCAATCCGGTACCTATGGTTATCAATCGTATGTTCTTTGCCAAATGGGGGTTCTGTTCAAGTGCCTTATAAAAAACTTCCATATTGCCCCAAACCAAAACATAAAGCGGATTGTCCTCTATGGAGGCGGCTTTTGAAAAAAGCTGTACGGCATCCAAAGTATCTTTGGCGATTTTATTTTGAATGTATTTGGTATCAGGATATCCCAAATCCTTGAATCCATAGGTTTCATAATCCTTTTTATAGGCTTCAAGTACCATTTCACAAGCCTCATAACCTTTGGCATTCCATCGGTCAGGCACAATCCCTTCTATTTTTAATTCATCCGCATACCATAAGAGATGGACTAAGGATTGCCTGTCATCCGGATCACCCGAATCGATATTGATATCCGTAAATACGAATACTCTGGGGCTAGAATCTTCTTTTTCCTTTAATGAAAGCATCAAAGTGCCCATCAGAACCACTACTATCAATACTATCCTTTTCATTTTCCTTCTCCTGAAATATTTTGAATTCTTTTTATGAGTATCTAAGTTTTACTTTGCAATGGCCCTTACCGCCATATAGGGTCTTTGTTGGGGAAGAGGGATTTCCACAGTGCCGCTGTATTCGTCTTCTAGTTTTTCTACGGTCATGTTCCAGGCATCAATAATCTCGACACTATACTTTTTATCCTTTGCAAGCTTCAACCGTGCACTGGCTTGTTGACTATTTCCATAATAGAACAAAAAATAGTCTTGTTCCTTGTACAGGTAGGTTTCTTTATTCCATTGCGTATGTATGGGTGTTAATCCTTTTTCCGGGGCCGCTTTCATGATTTGCGCCAGAAACCGCAATCTTTTAGGGCTCTTCCCATACAATTTACCTCCCTTGGCCCACCAAAGAATATTCTCCGGATGTACATAGGTTTCCCCATGTGAGGCATATCCCCCACGGCAATATATGGTCCAGAATCGGTTTACGGTTTCCTCCGGAGTCAGATTTCCCCAGTCAAAAGGAACATTGCCTTCATAGACAAATTCATCATTGACAACGGGTTTATGATAGGTCTCCCGCCAAGTTTGAGTTTTCTCCAAATATGGAGTCTGCACACTTAAATGGGTTATCCAAGGATTGGAATGATTGTACCAGGACTTGCCATTGTGAATGGATTTTAGATGTTGGTATGGGTCGTTGGCAACAAGCTCCTTAAAATAAGTTTCCCATTCCGATTCCGGTTTGTGCATTACATCATATTCATTGGCCATACTCCACCAAACATTTCGATACGATGCCAATCTTGCGACCAGATATTTTAAATAGAACACATTTTCCTCTACGGTACCCTTGCTAAAACCCCAACTATCTTTATCGTAAGGGTGAAAAATGATAATATCGGCCTCTACGCTCCGCTTCCTAAGTTCCCCGACCTGTTTTTCTAGATGCCTAAAAAACTCCACATTAAATCGCGTCCGATCCCAACCTGATTCCAATGAACCTTCAAAAGGATATAGATCCGGTTCATTCGAAACATATCTACCATAATATTTGGGCATAACCGTCATCCGAATTTTATTAAAGGCCTCCTGCTCCAAGGTGTTCAACGTTTCCTTTATCCGTTCTTCCTTTTGGTGGACCCAGGCATAGGCCGTAGTGCCCAACACGTAAAAGGGGGCGCCATCCGCATATTTAAAATGAAAGGTATCCCGTACGGAAACAGGGCCGTGGTTGTTCGGTGTTGCCGGGGTACATCGAAACTTTCCCGTTTTACCGTTCATTTCAGGAGAATTACTTTTTATTACATACGTCCATTTTCCAACATGTTCCGGCATAAATCGGATTTTATAGGTCTGATCGCCATCATAAAATCCATCTACATGGTAACGAAAGTTTTTAAATTGAAATTCGGCCTGTACCCAAATCTCGGTAAAAGGGTTTTCTGTCTTCGGGCCTTTTAGTTCTATTTCAAATATGTCCCATCGTTCCGTGGCGGAAACCGTAATAGAGACGAACAACAGCATAATGCCTAAAAATGGTTTCATAAATTTTTGTTTTTTACAGGCAAGGACATTGTAAATCATGGCATTTATCCCAATTGCAAACCTCGCCTTCGCACCCAAAAAAATGCGAATATCATATTGGGCATCCAACACAACCATGCTACGATGCGATAGGCCATCGTGAAATCGTGAAAAATAATGGTCAGTAAAGGCAACCAGATCCTAAGGGTTACAGCTGCAAAGCAAGCGGCATAACTATATATCATAAACCCTTGGTGTAATTGCAAATCCCTTTTGCGAACCGCAAGATAGGCCCTGCTTGTAAAAAAGAGCCAAAGAACGCCTAAACTCATAAAACCGAGTGTGGAGATAATTCCACCTGTTGCGTACAAGGCGATATAGATAGCACAAACCCCACTAATAAGAGCGGAAATGATATATATTTTACCAATGGTGCGGTGTCTTTTTAGGTTTGCTTTTCTCCACTTTTTATTGAATTGTACCCACCCTACCAATAGGGCCAGGCCCCCGAATAGAATGTGGCCGTAGAATCCGATGTTCCAAAATAAGTTGGAAAGTAGCGCATCTTCCTTAGAAGCCAATAACCCAAAATCCCTATCGATAAAAAAATAAAGCGCCGGATAGAGCCCGATAACAACCGCCAAAATGGCGAATACCGCCCATGCTACTTTGTTCGTGGTATTCATTTATATTTTATTTATAGCGCCAACTGGTCAGATCTGCACCTTTGGGTGCACTTTCCGCAATGCGTTTCATAATTTTAGGTACATACATGCTGTTATATCGCAAACGAGATATATGATTGGGTTGTTCCAGGTCTCCGTTCCAACAATGTTCTGCACGGTCTCCGTATAGTACCTCACCCTCGTAATAGGGGCTGGTTGTACTCTCCAGAAAATCCTCCATTAAGTAGACGGCATTGTTTAAATAGTAGTTATCCATATCTCCACAGTAAATATGGATCTTGCCCTTTAGACGCTCTCCCAATTTATCCCAATCCCGCTCTAAAATATGGCGCAGATCGTAGTTTTCCTTCCAGTATTCCGCTACCTTATGATCTATGTCACCAGTCATTTTATCCCATAAACGAACCGGGTAGCCATCCTCTCCTTGTGGGGAATAGGTGGCCTCCCAAATATCCCACTGCTGACCGGAGCGGCTTTTATCCCCCAGAACCAGTTCAAAACGATTGTATTCCCTAATCGTGGTCTGTACATGTCCTAGATAATTTCGGTGTCCTGGTACTTCCAACGGCTTATGGTCGCTTTCATAAAAATAGGCATTCTTGTCATTATAAATATCGGTAAGACAATAGGCCCTAAAATCAATGGGGTCCGGGCAAGCAGCAAAGCAACCGTTATATTCCTCTGGATACTTAACTTGTACCGCCAGGGCTTCCCATCCTCCTGTAGATCCGCCATATAAAAAGCGTGACCAACCTTCCCCTATTCCCCTGAATGTCTCCTCGAGGTACGGAATCAACTCATAGGTGATGGCATCCCCATAAGGCCCCTGATTTGCTGAGTTCACAGCATAGGAGTCATCATAGTATGGGGTAGGGTGTTGGATTTCAATAATAAGAAACCTAGGGTAATCAGGTTCATTCCAACGTTTATAAAAGTCATAGGCCTCCTGTTCCTGAACTATATTGTAGCCTTCTACATCAAATCTTTCCGAGTACTCGGGTTCCATATTTGGTTCAGGAGGGGTGGTTCGGAATCCACCGAAATCACTTGGAAAATGTCCGTGGAAAATCATCAATGGATATTTGGCCTCGGGGTGTTCCTTAAACCCTTTGGGCAAAAGTACGTGGGCCCCCAGGTACATATCCCTCCCCCAGAATTCGGAAAGTTTTTCGGACTTGATTTTTACATGTTTTATCCATTCCGTATCCTCTGGTTCCTCAATTGGAGGAATCACCTGATCCATAACTACGTTTATGTTTTCAGCACCCTCCTCGGTAATGGTAATTTTAAAAGGTTTGCTATACAAATTTCCCGGCGATTTGTTCCACTGTTGCCCCTCGCCCTTATCCATAGGCAGTTTTACTGTGTGACCTGTAGACAGCTCAAAAGTTTCATAGATGTGTAAAAGTGCTTGAACATGATATTCCCCGGGCGGAACATCGGCCAAGCTGGTGTATGGAAAACCAAAGACATTGGCATCGAACTTCTGTATCTTGCCAGCCTTCATCCCTTCGACGTTCATTCCAAAAATGATTTGAGTATCAAGGCCTGTATTAATCTGAAAACGGGGTTCGTCTCCATCCTTGTCGGACAGCATTAAAAGAAGCCTTCCATCCAGTTCACCTTTATCCAAAATCTCAGAAAAAGATACATTTATAGTCATTTGTGATTTTTTTTCTAATTCCGACCGACAACCTGTTAATATACTAAGTAAGGTGATAGAAAAAAAGAGATGTCTTTGCATAAACTCGAATTTAGCTGGTTTTTAAGTAGTATGATAATTAATGTTCCACCTTTACTAGTATTCTTTTGTATCCGGTTAATGGAATGTCACCATCATCCACTACCCTTAAAACAATAGGAATGGATGTACCTTTGGCCTTCTTGGGAACATTGACCGCAACCCTTGAATTGTTCGTGTCTTCAATAATGGCATTATTCGCCTCCAAAAAAGTTCCTGGTACTGGATAGACCATCCAATTAAAGCTAAGGTTGTCCCCATCCGGATCTGTGGAATTTGAGGCGTCCAAAGTAATTGTGTTTCCCGCTTCTACGGGAATTTCTACATATGCGTCATCTGGATTACCGGATATTACAGGAATTGGGGCATGGTTTACCCTATCTTGATCCTCGGACCCCCAATGTGCCCTAGCGGCAAAATCATTCTGAAAATCGTTCCGCCATCGAAATACGGTTGCCATGGACGACATTCTCCAAGCCTCTTTGTCCTTGTCAAAATATTTGTCCTGCACATCCCTAAAAAAGTTTGGGCGTTCTTGTTTAAAACGACCTCCCCATCCTCCCCAATGCGGATAATCCGGAAAGTTTAGCCCATTGGAAAGAAAATACAACCAAGAGGGAGAATCTCCTTCTTTTAGGGCCATGTGTGGGTTGAATTTTTCACCTCCGGTATAGGCTTCATCGGGATACTCGCTGGCCAAGGGATTTTTTCCAATTATATTTTCATTAAGCCATTCCCGTGATGTTGAAGAGATATCTCCTCCTAGAAACATTCCTCTATAGGATGACGCCCATTTATCCCCAGATGGGTCAAGTGCCAATATCAGCCAAAGCTCCGGAAATTCTCGAATAATCCATTCATTGGATGAATCTTGCTTCCCAATAAAATAGACCCTTAACTTTTTAACGAATGTTGCCAATTCTTCCCTAGAACTTGTTTCCTTTACCTTCCACAACGCTTGGGCCAAATCGCAAGCTCCGCCCCATACGGCAACATTTATAGGTCCGCTAGATTGCTTGACCGATTCAATGATCCAATCGGAGCCTTCCGTATCATGGCCCGGGCCCACATAATCGGTTACTGGTATTTTTACACCATTTTTATTACTCCCCTTTTTTACAAGCGAATGCAGATAATCCGCAGTGGGATAATGAGGGGAATGTAATTTTAACCTGTCCTGTATCAATGCGTATTTTGAGATCAGGTTATATAGTATATCATCCCGAACCAAAGGAGGTTCATGGTCGTAGTTTGAATCGGCATTGGCTATGAACCCTACGAAATCAAACTCATTGGCATAGTGTAAAAGCCGTACAAAAGACTGCTGGTCATCAGGATCTTGACCAATATCCGTGGTGACCATTAACTTAGGTCTTTGCGCATACAGTTGTGAAACTGACAAAAAAAAGATACTAATCATTAGCCAAAAAGCACTGTTTTTTAAACTTGAAAAAATAGACTTTACATCACTATTTAATGCGACCTTTTTTTTTATCAAGCCAAAACACAATTTTATCATGGTATACTTTACAGAATATCGAATTCCCTGGTTAAAAACTCAGTATTCAATTCCCACAAAAGGTACTCATTTCCCATTAACCGTCAAATACCAAATATCGGATTTCACCGTTATTAAATTACGGTAGCTCGATGAAGACACCTACTAAATTATCAGCTATGAGGAAACTAATTTGTGTTGGGCTTATTTTGGCTATGATTATAGCCATAGGAAGTTGCAGCTATGATGACAGCAACGATTTGGACGTACTGACTCCCAATGACAGTACGCAAACGGCTATAGGAGATAATCTTGATTCTCTTTAGCAGGAAAAAGAATTTCCACGTTTTATTGACCTGATAGATACTCGTAAAAGTCGGTTACTTTTTACTTCTATGCCTTTTTCTAGCCAGTAAAGTGTTCTTCAGTAACATGGCAATGGTCATTGGGCCTACCCCACCTGGAACAGGGGTTATAAAGGATGCTTTTTTAGAAACCTTTTCAAAATCGACATCACCGGTAATGTAATAGCCTCGCTCCCGGGATTCATCCGGTACCCTAGTAATGCCCACATCAATAATTACCGCTCCTTCCTTTACCATATCCGCCTTTAAGAAATGGGGGACGCCTAAGGCTGAAACAATAATATCCGCTTGCAGTGTCAATGCCTTGATATCCTTGGTACGGCTATGCGCCAAAGTAACGGTACAATTTGCCGCTTTCCCCTTTTGACTCATCAGTATGCTAATGGGCCTGCCCACAATATGGCTTCGACCGATGACCACGGCATGCTTACCTTCCGTATCCACTTCGTAACGCCTCAATAATTCCATTATGCCAAAAGGTGTGGCCGAAATAAAAGTTTCCATATCCAGGGCCATTTTACCAAAGTTGGTTGGATGAAAACCATCTACGTCCTTATCAGGATGTACTGCCATTAGTACCTTTTCCTCATCAATGTGTTTGGGTAGAGGCAATTGTACGATATAGCCGTCTATGGTGTCATCCGTATTCAACTGATGTACTTTTTGGAGTAATTCTTCCTCTGAGGTTTCTTCAGGCAAATGGATAAGTGTGGATTCAAAACCGATTTTCTTGCAAGACCTTACCTTACTTCCAACATAGGTTAGGCTAGCTCCATCATTCCCTACAAGTACCGCAGCCAGATGTGGTACTTTTTCACCGCGTTCTTTTATCTGGGCAACCTCAAGGGCTATTTCTTCCTTTATTTTGTTGGAGATTGTTTTTCCGTCAAGAATAGTCATTTATGTAGTATTCGGTAGGCAGTTGCAATTGGTAGTATTCGTATGCAGCAGCAGGTTGCAGTTGCAGTACTAATCTTCCATTACTCCAAACTTGCCCGGATTATTAATCATATAATTTATGAGTCGACCAACTTCTTCACTACGTTCTGTAAGTTGATCATAGACTTTATGGTCTATATAATTGCAAGATTTGGCGAAATCAAGCCAAACTTGGGTTTCTGAATTTTCACCGTCAGAATCGGTTAGCTTACTTATCCAATTCTTAACATATCTTCTCTTGCGATAAGCTTCGGAAATATTGGCACATACAGACCTGGAAGACCTACGGACTTGATCGCAAAGTGAGTAGGTTTCTTCTTTTGGAAATTTTTTTGATACTTCAAAAATGTCCATAGCTAAAGAAAAACCCTTTTTATAACCATCGAGCGTCTTAAAGCTCATTTGCTAAATCTGTTTTTTACTTAATAATCCATTTTATCACTGCAAACTGTCCCTGCCAACTGCTCCTAGTATCTAAATCATCCATCTTTTTTAGCTTAGGAGGCTAACTGTTTTCCGAGTTAGTCGTGAGGACTCCACTCTATCTCAAACCTTTCGCACCGCCCATCATCTGCATCATCTTCTTTCCGCCACCACCTTGCATCATTTTCATCATTTTGCTCATTTGATCAAACTGCTTGAGCAATTGATTTACATCCTGAATGGTTCGGCCGCTACCCAAGGCTATCCTCTTTTTACGACTAGCGTTCAATTTAGAGGGGTTTGAGCGTTCGTCCGGGGTCATGGAATGGATAATAGCCTCGATATGTTTAAAGGCATCATCATCTATATCCATACCTTTTAGTGCCTTACCAGCACCTGGAATCATGCCCATAAGGTCTTTGATGTTGCCCATTTTCTTTATCTGTTGAATCTGGCTCAGGAAATCATCGAACCCGAACCTGTTCTTGGCAATCTTTTTCTGGATTTTCCTTGCCTCTTCTTCATCAAACTGTTCCTGGGCCCGTTCAACCAATGAAATTACATCGCCCATTCCCAAAATACGATCGGCCATACGTGATGGATGGAAAACATCTATTGCTTCCATCTTTTCCCCGGTACCAATGAATTTAATGGGCTTATCCACAACGGATTTTATGGATATAGCCGCACCACCACGGGTATCCCCATCCAACTTGGTAAGGATTACTCCGTCAAAATTCAAGACATCATTAAAGGCCTTTGCCGTGTTTACAGCGTCCTGACCGGTCATGGCATCTACAACAAAAAGGGTCTCTTGCGGTTGTATCGCGGTGTGGATATTTGAGATTTCGGTCATCATTTTCTCGTCGACCGCCAGACGACCGGCAGTATCTATGATGACCACATTGTTCCCATTGGTCTTAGCTTGGGCAATACCAGCTTTGGCAATGGCTACCGGATCGTTGTTCTCCCGATCGGAATATACCTCAACCCCAATCTGTTCCCCTACTATATGCAACTGATCTATGGCCGCAGGGCGGTATACGTCACAAGCTACCAATAGAGGTTTTTTGGATTTTTTATTCTTAAGAAAGTTGGCCAATTTTCCTGAAAACGTAGTTTTACCCGAACCTTGAAGACCAGACATTAGGATTACAGATGGGTTTCCTGACAGGTTGATGCCTTCGGTTTCGCCACCCATAAGTTCCGTAAGTTCGTCCTTTACGATCTTTACCATTAATTGGCCGGGCTGTAGGGTGGTCAGTACATTCTGGCCTAAGGCCTTTTCCTTTACCCTATTCGTAAATTCCTTGGCTATCCTAAAATTGACATCGGCATCCAACAAGGCCCTACGGACCTCTTTGGTGGTCTCCGCAACATTGATTTCGGTTATCTGTCCATGTCCTTTAAGGACATGGAGGGCCTTATCCAGCTTTTCACTTAAATTATCAAACATCGTCTTACATCCTTTTTGAAGAAAAGCAAATTTAAGAATTACCAAGGGAAAGAGGTGGCGTTGAAGGGAAAAATGTAATGAATAGCATAATCCCAACGAAGGTGCGGAAACAAACATGGGACTCTACAAATAGAAACGCTCCAATGAATCTAAGATTCCCAAGGCAACATTCGGGTTACAAAACAAAAAAAGCACCCACCTTTCGGTGGATGCTCTGTTTGGGATATGGGGCAAAAAAGGCTGCTAAATCTTTTCAAAAGTGAGGTAATCGGTACTTCCGTCATCTACACTTGTGTCCCAAAGTTCTATTTTGGAGCTGGTATATTTTAGGATATCCCAATCATCTGCCAATTCCTCAAAACTATCGGGAGAAGCAAAGAAGATATTAAAATCTACATCACTCTCGCTGTCGTCGTCATTACTATTCTCCGATTCTATTACGGACCAGGCACCGGACAGCGACGTACTTCCATTAGTGGCACCTAGGGTTCCATCTGGATTGAAAGTAAAAACATATCCAATGTAATTACTTGTCTCCTCAACATCGGAATCCGCATAGAAAGTTATTTTCCATTCGCCATTGGTCACAATTGCTTTTACCTCTTCCGTGTTGACCACCATAATTTCATCGTCTCCATTGTTCTCATCGGTACTACAAGAGACCAATACAAAACTCAATACCAGTAGGTTAACAATTCTCTTCATGGGTTCATGTTTGTAGGGGTAAAAGGAAATCCCCGATGCTAAGACATCGGGGATCCTTAAATATTTACTGTTTCCTTTCAAAGACCAAAGTGGTAATACTTTCGTCGTCTCCGCTAATATCTTTCAGTTCGATACGATTACCATCCTCGGAGATGGATACAAAATCCCAATCTTCCGTCAATTCCCCAAGTGGGTCGGTATCTCCTAAGTTAAGATATACCTTCAACTTACCATCACTGTTTCTTATAACCCTCCACAATCCTGGTAAAGTAGGTCCGGTATCACCGGTTGTAACGGCTATCATATGCTCCGCTTGAAATGCAAAGGTATATGCGGCGTAGTTATCGGTTTCATCAAAATCCCCTTCGGAATATTGGGCCACCATCCATTCACCGCCCATCATAACATTTCTAATTTCAGGAACATCACCATCATTGGCATTATCGTTACATACGCGTTGCAATATCAATTCATAATCGATTTCAGGAATTTCAAACTTTAACCTGTCGTCCTTAAGATCGGCTATGGGCCATTCAAAACTCACACCAGGCTCCTGACCAATATTGATTGCCATCACCAATCTTTCCTGTGCGTTCATGGTAATCTCCCAAGTACCTTCGGAAACCATATCGCCATTGGATAATGTTACTATACCTTCTGGCATGAATTGGAACTCATAACCTAGCAGCCTCCTAATTTCCTCATTATCGACCACTACTTTTTTAATGATCCAGCTACATTCCTTTAGTATTTCACGAAGACCATCAGGATTGGTATCATCTTCACATCGTTGTTGCATAATGATCCTGTTCCCCTCACCAGCATATAATTTAATCTTATGCTCTTCAATTTCATAGACCAACCATTCCAAGCTAAAGTCTACCAGAACATCAAACTCCATCTTTAAAAGGGCACCATCATCACTTGCACGGGTACTCCAAGTTCCCTCTAAGTTGTTACCTTCTCTATCCTTAACGGTTACGGAACCATCTTCCTTGAAATTCATCAGGTATTCAAAATACTGATCGGTTTGGTCTGTACCGTCCCTTTTTACTTCTTTAACCAACCAGGAACATTGCGTTAAACAGAAATCCAATCGTTCCTCATCAAAATCATCGTCATTGTAATCGTTGTCATCGTCCTCATCACAGGCCTCTTTGGCATTCTCGATGGCGTTCGCCAATTCTGCATTGGAATCAACAACTATTTCCGTACCATCAAACAATTTTAAGGTCACGGGAAATTGAATACTGATCAGGTCTTCTTCATCCAATCCGGCGAAAAAACGTCTCATTTCCATATCGCTCTCCACAGCGACATTTCCGGTTTGTTGTTTGTTGATGTCAAAGGTGAACAAAGTAATAGGATATACAAAGTCTATACACTCTATATCGTCATCATCGCCGCCTTCAATACATTTCTCCGCCCATTCGCGTAAATCGCCCTCGCCATTAATGGTTATCTCTGTAAAATCTCCCAAGGTAATGGTAATGGGAAAAAGGATTTCCAAAATATCCTCATCATCGTCCAGGGCATCAAAAATTTCTTCGATCAGCTCAAGGTCCTTTACTTCGTTGATGGTCAATTCCAATCCATTTACCTCAACGGTATATGGGAAACGGACGTTAAAGCAACTAGAACCATCCACAATATTATCAAAAGATCCATCATTGGAAACGGTCTTTTCTACGAGTTGTGCCGTAGAAGAACTTGCCATAATGGTTTCTTGTTCATTCTCTCCTGGGAGTTCCTCATATTCCGTTTGGCAGGAAGAAAAAGTGAGCGCTATCATAAGTAGGCTGGTGTACAGTGTGTAATTCAAAAACTTTCTCATAACGATTTGGATTTTTTTGTTCGTTCGTCATTAAAACAACCCATTTGAAAAATACCCTACTTTATTTTCAATTTTTTCAAATATCTTTGATGTAAAACCAACCTATTGAAAACTGAATCCCAGGACAATGTATGTGAGGAAGCGGTGTTTAGTTCGCTCTTCAAATCTAATTCCAAAACGGTTTTTAACTATATATATTATAAGTTCGGGAATGAAGAGAAGGCCTATGATGCCGTTCAGGAGGCTTTCTTAAAACTTTGGGAAAACTGTGCCAAGGTTAGCCCGGAAAAGGCAAAGTCCTATGTATATACCGTTGCCAATAACCTTTACCTTAATGTCATCAAAGCCGAAAAGGTACGTCTAAAATATGCGGACAAAACATTGAACAGTACCAATGAGTCGCCGGAATTCCTAATGGAGGAAAACCAATTTAAGCAGAAATTGGACCAAGCGTTGGCCAGTTTGCCGGAGAACCAACGTACCGTTTTTTTGTTGAATCGAATCGATGGAAAAAAATATGCGGAAATCGCCGAAATGGAAGGAGTAAGTGTAAAGGCTATAGAAAAAAGGATGCATTTGGCATTGAAGACGCTCCGTGAACAGATCGATGGGGTTTGAGGTTTGAGGTTTGAGGTTTGAGGTTTGAGGTTTGAGGTTTGAGGTTTGAGGTTAAGATGTGAAAAATTTCCATGTTGAATTTGAAAATCACATGCCTTGTTATACTAAAATTATGAACAACCGGACATAAAAATCGATAACCCAGTCCCAAACCAAAGTAGGGTTTTTTGGTAGTAAATTGTTATTAAGGTGTAAAGCTAGAAATCATGCAAGAAAATTACTTGGCAAAATGGCTCAACAATGAACTTTCCGAGGAGGAACTCGCGGAATTTAAAAAGTCCGACGAGTATACCACCTACCGGAAGATTCTTGAGGCTTCCGGTACATTGGAAGGTCCTGATTTCAATATGGACCAAGCATTTACCGCTTTGAAGAACAAGCGTGAATTGGAAACACCAAAAGTGGTGCAATTACATCCTTTCCGAAAGTTCCTTAGGGTAGCGGCGGCCATTGCCGTATTGATGGTTACTTCATACTTCTATTTGAATTCCCTGGATGAGAATGTTTCTACTCAATTTGCAGAGAATAAAGAAGTTGTGCTCCCGGACAATTCAGAAATTGTATTGAACGCCGATTCTGAAATTTCCTATAGCGAGAAAGCTTGGGATAAAGAACGTAACATTGCCTTAAGGGGTGAGGCCTTTTTTAAGGTGGCCAAGGGAAAACGTTTCACCGTTTCCACAGATGGCGGTACCGTAGCTGTTTTGGGCACACAATTTAATGTGGAGAACCGCAATGGTTTTTTTGAGGTAACCTGTTATGAAGGGTTGGTAAGCGTTACTTTTAATGGCAAGGAAACCAAACTTCCTGCTGGAGATTCCTTTCTGGCCATAAATGGGAAGATTGCCAAGGGTAAAGTGGTCGACATTTCCTACCCTTCCTGGATGAGTGACGAAAGTTCCTTTAAGAGTATTCCGTTACAATATGTTTTGGATGAGTTTGAAAGACAGCACAATATTACCGTTGAAACCAAAAATATCGATTTAAATCAATTATATACTGGCACTTTTAGCAACACAAATGCAGATTTGGCGTTACAGAGTATAAGTGTTCCTTCTCAAATAAAGTTTAAATTAGAGGGGAATAAAGTGCTATTCTATGCTGAAAACGCACCCTAAACGCCTTACATTCTTTTTTTCTTTCTTACTGTTTCTGGTTTTCGTACAAAACGGAATTGGCCAGGATAGAGCGGGCACAGCAGAACCGTTGATTTCGTATCTCCAAATCCTGGAAAGTCGGTTCGAAATCAAATTTTCCTATGTGGACGAGGATATCAGAAATCTTCAGATCATTGTTCCGGAAACTAATGAACTTCAGAAAATCCTTTCCGAAATTCAGGCTCAGACCCAGCTAAAAATTCAGCAGCTTAACGAGCGATATTATACGCTTACCCAGAGTAGCACCGTAGACATTTGTGCCACGGTATTGGACAACTTTAAACAAAATACGGTCATGGGAGCGACCGTTAAGGTATTGGATTCCGAAGTTGCCGTCATCACTGATCTGGATGGAACTTTTTCATTGACCAATATTCCTAGAAAGGCCGTATTGGAAATTAAGCATTTGGGATTTAAGACCCTGTTTATAAAGGCAGAGGAATTGACCGCTACCCACCCTTGTAAAACGTTGTTATTGGCCCAGTTCTATCAACAGCTGGACGAGGTAATCGTTTACCAGTTCCTTACCACGGGAATCGTAAAGGAGTCCGATGGGAGCATCCAAATGAATACTGCCGAATTTGGTATCCTTCCCGGTTTGATAGAACCGGATGTACTGCAGACCGTGCAAGCCTTACCGGGAATTAAAAGTATAGATGAAACCGTTTCGGACATCAATATCCGTGGGGGCACCAACGATCAGAACCTCATGCTTTGGGATGGTATTAAAATGTATCAGTCCGGTCATTTTTTTGGACTCATTTCCGCATTTAACCCCTATCTGACCGATAGAATCACCCTCATTAAAAATGGGACTTCGGCCCAATACGGGGATGGTGTCAGTGGAGTTTTGGATATGCGTACCAAAAATGAGATTACCGATGCTTTTACCGGGGGTGCAGGGGTAAATCTTATTGGAGGGGATGTATACGGTCAATTACCCTTATCCGATAAATTAGGCTTTCAGTTCTCCGCACGGCGTTCCCTTACCGATTTTTTGGAAACCCCTACCTATGGCCAATTTGTAAACCGTGTTTTTCAGGACACGCGTGTAACACAAAATAGCGACTTTTATTTTTATGATTTTACAGGGAAGCTACTTTATGACATTAATCCAGATCAGAAAGTACGCCTAAGCTTTATCAATATCAACAATCGGTTGGATTATCAGGAAACCAATACCGACAGTTTTAGAAGTTCGGAAAGTACCTTGGATCAAACCAACCTTTCTTTTGGTGGAAGCCTGGAAAGCCATTGGACGGATCAATTCTCATCCCATCTTAACCTGTACTATACCAATTATAATCTGGATGCCGAAAACAGTACCGCAAATGGCCAACAGATACTTTTCCAAAACAATGAAGTGATAGAAACAGCCTTGAAATTGAATACCAATTTCCAAGTTAATGAGACTCTGAATTGGCTAAATGGGTATCAACTTACAGAAACCGGTATCCGAAATGCCACCAATGTTAGTCAACCCCAATTTACCAGTAATATTAAGGGCGTACTAAGGACCCACTCGCTATTTTCCGAAATCGAATACAAATCCCAAAATAACAAGTTGATGGCTAGAGGAGGTGCCCGTCTTAATTATATCAAGGATTTGGAAACATTTGACACTTTTGAGGAGCTAATCATAGAACCCCGTTTAAATATCAACTATGCTTTAAGCAAACATTTGAATACCCAGATTCTGGGGGAGTTCAAGAGCCAGGCTACCAATCAGGTGATTGATTTGGAGCAGAATTTTTTGGGCATAGAAAAGCGCCGCTGGATATTATCCGATAATGATTCCCTACCTATAACCCGAAGTAAACAGGCTTCCATCGGCCTTAATTACGATCATCCAAAGCTCTATGTTGGGGTAGAAGCCTTTTATAAGGAGGTAAAGGGAATCAGTACCGAAACACAAGGTTTTCAGAACCAAAACCAATTTGATGGAGAAATAGGACAGTACGAGGTAAAGGGAATAGAATTCTTGATCAACAAAAAGACCAATGATTATAGTGTTTGGTTAAGCTATACCTATAACTTTAATAGATATGCCTTTCCGGACATAAATCCGACAGAGTTCCCCAACAATTTTGACATTCGGCATAACCTCACCTTTGCTGGCACCTATACCTATAATGATTTCAAGTTTGGCATAGGTCTAAATTATCGTACAGGACGGCCTTTTACAGAACCTGATCCAGATAATCCCATAGATACCACCTTTTTTCCGTTTCGGGTCAACTTTCAAAATCCCAATAGCAGTAGATTGCCAGAGTACCTAAGAGCAGATGCATCCGCAGTATACGAATTTGACCTGAGCCGAAGGTTCAAAGCTTCGGTCGGGGCTTCCATATTGAATTTTACGGATCGCAGAAATATCCTCAACACCTATTACCGCATCAATGACTCTGGCGAAGTAGAAGCTATTGAAAATGTTTCCTTGGGCATTACCCCTAATTTTAGTTTCCGGGTACGGTTTTAATAGGTAAGGTATGATAGGGAATTTAATTCCGTTGGCTGTTGACTCTATGGGAATTGAAACGGTGTAAATCTACTTCCGCATTCGGATTTTCTTCAGAACATGAAATGTTCAGGATAATGGCACACATGAAGAAATAGAATAATTATTTAGTAACAGTGTTGAATTTTAGTTTGTGAATTTGTAGGATATTTACATTATACTATATTCGACAATAGTAATAATTTTGATTTTTATAGAATTTGTTCTAAGTCACTTCCATATTATCACTGAAGAATCATTGTTCCGGAAGAGTCTTAAATAAAGAAAGATAAAGTGAGGTGTCAATATTAATGAAGTCCAAACTTATGTTGATAGAACAAATTCAATATTCAGTTTTGATTAAGAAATCAAACCCAACTATATGCAAACACGTTTGGTACTAAACGTGCTACATCTTTAATCGTAGACAATGGATAATAAGGACAAAATCGAGCATCTTAGAAGTGAGCTTGAAAAACTTTTGAAAAGACAAAATGATATTTCCGAGGATATCAATAGTTTACGTGTTGAAATAGACAAACTACACAATTCTGAGACGAGACAAGAAGATAAGGCCTTACCACGGGACTACATGACCGGGGTAAAGCCAAATCAAGACCTTTCTTCCCCGAAAAAAGAGATTGAAAGTGGATTACTGGGCAGAACTACTCCTGAAGTAAACGAGTCCCAAAAGATTCAATCAAATCTTGAGAAATTCATTGGAGAAAACCTAATTAACAAGATTGGAATTGCAGTAACGGTAATTGGAATAGCCTTAGGTGCAAAGTACTCAATCGAACATGATTTGGTTAGCCCACTCGTGAGGATTATCTTAGGGTACCTATCTGGAATTGTACTTTTGGGTTTTGGTTTTAAATTAAGGAAAACGTACAAGAATTATAGTGCCGTACTTGTTAGTGGTGCTATTTCTATCTTGTATTTCATTACCTACTTCGCCTATAATTCCTATGGCCTGTTTCCCCAAATGACTGCATTTTTATTGATGGTGATATTTACAATATTTTCAGTTTTTGTTGCAATCAACTACAATAAACAAGTAATCGCACATATAGGTCTTGTTGGGGGGTATGCGGTTCCATTCTTACTGAATGAAGGCTCCGGAGAAGCGGTAACACTCTTTAGTTACATTACGATAATCAACACAGGTATTCTAATTATTTCATTCAAAAAATATTGGAAATCACTTTTTTATTCTTCGTTTGGGTTCACATGGCTCATCTTCTTTTTATGGTACTTATCAAGATATCGGGTAGATGAGCATTTTGGCCAATCACTAATCTTCTTATGTATATTCTTTATAACATTTTATCTTACGTTTCTTACCTATAAATTAATAAAAAAAGAAGAATTCAGGATTGAAAATATTATTTTATTACTGTTAAACTCCTTTATTTTTTATGGTATTGGATATGCTATTTTGGGCGACCATCAAGTAGGCCAACAATTATTAGGGGTTTTCACCATTTGTAATGCAATCATACATTTCCTTGTTAGTATCTTGATTTACCGGCAAAGAATTATTGATAGAAACATATCTTATTTTGTTTCGGGTATTGCACTCGTATTTGTTTCCATCACAATTCCTATTCAATTGGATGGCAACTGGGTAACTCTCTTATGGGCAGGAGAAGCTGCATTATTGTTTTGGATCGGTAGAAGAAATAGTACTTACATCTATGAAAAGTTATCTTACTTTTTGATGTTTTTAGCCTTTTTTAGCAACCTCCAAGACTGGGCAACCATGTACGGGACGTACAAAGCTGAAAGTACAAATCTAAGAATTAAGCCTTTACTTAATATCAATTTTCTATCATCCCTATTAGTCTCAGCCGCCTTTGGTTTTATAAACCTCGTAAATAGAAGTAAGAAATACTCTTCCTATCTAAATCCTCAGAGACGACTTTCAAAAATTATATCGTTTTCTATTCCAGCATTTTTTTTGTTTACCCTTTACGGTGCCTTTCATTTGGAAATAGCAAATTTTTGGGATCAACAATTTGTGGATTCGACAATAACAATCGGCGAAGAAGACGTGCAATATCACGGTTTATATAAAAACCATGATTTATTGAGATTTAAAACCATATGGCTTATTAATTATACTTTGTTCTTTGTTTCTACTTTATCTTTTTTGAATATAAGAAAATTAAAGGAAAGATCATTGGGCACAGTTAATCTTTGCCTAATCGTATTGTCCGTTGTAATCTTTTTGACTCTCGGACTTCATGCACTTAGCGAGTTGCGCATAAGCTATCTGGAACAGACATTATCGCAATACTACCAAAGAGGCATCGGCAATATCAGTTTAAGATATATCTCTTTGGCATTTGTGGCTTTGGCACTTTTTATGAGCCATAAATATATAGGTCAGGATTTCTTAAAACGAAATTTCCGAATTCCTTTTGATTTTTTTCTTCATACTTCAATCCTATGGGTTTTGAGTAGCGAATTAATCAACTGGACCGATATAATGGAATCCACGCAATACCAAAAGCTTGGATTAAGTATTCTTTGGGGGAGTTATTCATTTTGGCTTATTGTATTGGGCATTTGGAAAAAGAAAAAGTATTTACGCATTGGAGCTATTACACTTTTTGCCGCTACGCTGTTAAAACTTTTTATATATGATATTTCTCATCTCGACACGTTTAAAAAAGCAATTGTATTTGTTTTGTTAGGAATTTTGCTTTTGATAAGTTCATTTCTTTACAACAAGTACAAACATATAATATCCGAGACAAAGAAAAATTAAAATATCCGTTTGATTAACTATTTCAAAGACATCTCATTTACTCAATTGCCCTGACTCCATTTATTTCTTTTCTTATGGAAAAGTATGTTCCTTGAACTCCTTAGAGGAGATGCCTCAACGGTTTATGAATTCGACTTAAGCAGAGAGCCCAAAACCTCCATAGGAGTGTTAGTATTAACCTTACGGTCCGATAATTAAGATTACTGCCAAAATTCCCATAAATATGTATATATCTTGGACATGTGTTGTAAATATTTTTTACATTGAAAGTTCTTTATTTTAAAAAAATTAGTCATAAGTAATTGTTTTTAAGCCGTTTAGTAATATGGCATAATTCTAGCTTGTGGAAACAGAAGGGATTATCATTTCCTTTTATTTAAGTCAATTGAATCATGCTAAAGAGCTATTTCATCCTCTTTTTCCGCAACCTTCGAAGGCAAAAATTGTTCTCAAGTATAAACTTGATTGGGCTTACCATGGGAATAGTAAGCACTCTTGTTATCTATTTGTACGTCCGTGATGATTTTAGCCATGACCGTTTTCATAAAAATGCCAATCGAATTTATCGTGTTAATCAAACCAATATCTGGAATGAAAATGACCCAAGGCAATTGGCGCGGACCGGACCCGGTGTAGTGGACGCATTGAAATCTGAACTTCCTGAGGTAGAGAGTATTACCAGTATCCATACCGCAGGAAATTTCCTGGTGTCCTATGAAAATCCTTCTCAAAAAGTGATTGCCTATGATCAGGAAAATGTCCTCGCCGCTGAATCGAATTTCTTTGAGATGTTCAGTTTTCAGATGGTGAAGGGTAGTCCAGGATCATGTTTACTTCAACCACAAAGTGTCGTAATTACCGAATCGACAGCACTTAAGTATTTTGGGGATGAAGAGCCCTTGGGCAAGCTTTTGGAGCTATCCACGGACCAAAACTCCAAGGCTTTTGAGGTAACCGGAGTAATCAGGGATGCCCCCAGTAGTTCCTATATCGATTTTGACATGCTATTGTCGATGAACAGTTTTCCTAAAGTAAAGGAGAATAGCTGGAGTTGGATATGGACACAATTGGAGACGTTTGTCCTAATTGATAAAAACGCGGACATTGAAGATGTTCGAGCAAAGTTAGGGTTAATTCCACCTAAGTATGCAGAAACCACTTTGCAGAAAGCCATGAATATGTCTTTTGATGAATACCTCAAAACAGGAAAGTCATGGGAACTCTATCTGCAACCTTTGACACAGATCCATTTGTACTCTGACGATGTCGTTGGAAATTCCAACATCGTAGGAAATCTCAAAATTGTCTATGTTCTCGCTTGCTCGGCAATTTTCATCCTTCTCTTATCATGCATCAACTTTGTTAACCTCTCAATTGCTCAATTTACAAGAAGAATTAAGGAAGTCGGTATTCGCAAAGTGTTAGGGATAGGCGGGAAAGAATTAGTGTTTGGATATTTCATTGAGGCGTTTTTGTTTTGTTTATTTGCTCTTGCAATCGCTCTAACTTTCACCAAGATCGTGCTTCCTTGGTTCAGTCAACTCACTGGTAAAACTCTCGAGATGAATTTAGGGCAGGATACGGGATTGACAGTGCTCATGATTTTCTTACTGTTCATTTTGAGCGCGTTCTCAAGTAGTCTACCCACATTATTCTTGAAAACTTTTAGTCCTTTGGATGCTATCAATGGAAAACTTTCTGGTGGAGAAAGGGGTAAGGGATTTAGAAATGCATTGGTTGTTCTTCAGTTTACGGTATCAATAATACTTATTATATGCACAGCCATTGTGTTCCAACAACTCCATTTTCTTTCGGAGAAAGACTTGGGTTTCAATAAGGAAAATCTCTTGGTCATCGATCATGTTGATCGTGTTGGAAGTGGTGCCGCCTTTACAAATGAAATCTCTAATATTCCAGGAGTTCTAAATACCTCATTTTGTGCACAACTACCTTTAAGTATGGGCAATGACGCTTTTAGACCGGAGAATGGCGGCGACAAGGATTTTATACTCAATTTTGCGGCAGCTGACGAAAATTACCTTTCCACTTTGGGAGCCCAGCTTATTATTGGAAACGATTTCGACCTTGATAATCCCAAGGCAGATGGAGTAATACTAAATAAAACGGCTATCAAAGCACTGGGATGGAAGATGGACGAATCCGTTATTGGAAAAATAATAGACTATCCCAATGAGTTTACACAATTTGAAGTAATCGGCGTAGTGCAAGACTATCAGTTCAGCTTGTTGGAAAAACAGGTTGAACCTATGGGGATATTCAATATCGAAAGTAAGGTCTATAGTCCGAAAAAATTTGCCTTGGTTCGTATCGCTCCACAAAATGGCAAGGCTTGGGCCTCTATTTTTGGTTCCCTTAAAACTATTTGGAAAGAACATATGGGAGACTTACCGTTCAAATATGAATTCATTGACCAAACCTTTGCTGCAAAATTACAGTCCAAACAACAATTTGGAAGCTCACTATTAATTATGGCAGGCCTTGCGCTATTAATTGCCTGTCTTGGGTTGTTAGGGATGATTATTTATACCCTGGAACTCCGTACGAAAGAAATCGGGACCCGCAAAATATTGGGTGCCTCCATCTTTAATATATTAATACTTATTTCACGAGGGTATACCAAACTGGTAATTGTGGCCTTTGTTATCGGTGCTCCGCTTTCTTACTGGCTCGTTCAGCAATGGCTTCAGGATTTTGGAAATAGAATTACGCCCTCGATCTGGGTTTTCGCCTTAGCAGGCATAGGCACTTTAATGTTTTCGTTTCTGGTTACTGGTTACCATTCGGTTAAAGCTGCAATTACCAATCCAATTGAGGCGTTGAAAGACGAGTAATAATTGTTTTGGAAGTCAATTTTAAAATACTCCGGGCAAAAGAAAACTAACCGACCTTAAGACCTGCCAGGTTTCAAAAAACTGGCAGGTCCACCCTTAATACTGCTTTGGCTCTATTGACCTACATCCGATCTGGTACTTGTATGCCCAATAGCTGGAATGCCGATTGGATGACCTCCCCTACTTTTTTGGACAAACGTACCCTAAGTATTTTTTTGTTTTCATCAGCCTCCCCGAGAATGGAGACCTGTTGATAGAACGAATTGAATTCCTTGACCAAATAGTACACATAATTGGCAATAAGGGCAGGGCTGTAGTTTTCCGCTGCGAGATCAATTACTTCTGGGAATAGTTGAATCAGTTTGATCAATTCTTTTTCCTTGGGATGCAACTCTTCGACTGCCTGCCCGACAAAGTCATTTAGGTGGGCACTCGGAGTGATACCCTGATTTGAATCGGCCTTACGCAGTATGGACTGTATCCGCGCATAGGTATACTGGATAAAAGGTCCTGTATTCCCCTGAAAATCCACCGATTCCTGTGGGTCAAAAAGAATACGTTTTTTTGGGTCTACCTTTAGAATATAGTACTTTAATGCCCCAAGCCCTATGATGCGGTACAGGTCCTGTTTTTCGGCATCCGAATAACCCTCCAGTTTTCCTAGTTCTTCCGATAGTTGGGCCGCAGTTTGCGTCATATCTTCCATCAGCTCATCGGCATCTACTACTGTCCCCTCCCTACTCTTCATTTTTCCACTGGGAAGGTCTACCATTCCATAGCTAAGATGATATAAGTTTTTGGCCCAGGAAAATCCCAGTTTTTTTAAAATCAGGAAGAGCACCTTAAAATGGTAGTCCTGCTCATTGCCAACAGTATATACCATCCCATTAATATCCGGATAATCCTTTACCCGTTGTATGGCCGTACCGATGTCCTGGGTCATATAGACGGCCGTACCATCAGATCGTAAAACAATTTTTTCGTCAAGGCCCTCATCGGTAAGATCGATCCAAACACTACCATCATCCTTTTTATAAAAAACTCCTTTTCTAAGTCCGTCTTCTACCACATCCTTCCCCAACAAATAAGTATCGCTTTCATAATAGAGTTTATCAAAATCTACCCCAAGATTTTTGTAGGTTTCCTCAAAACCGCTATAGACCCAGCCATTCATAGTGGTCCAAAGATCAACCACCGCATCATCCCCGGCCTCCCATTTGCGAAGCATTTCTTGGGCTTCCAATAAAATAGGTGCCTCTTTTTCAGCCTTGTCCTTTTCAATTCCCCGAGCCGTCAATTCGCCAATTTCGGCCTTGTATGCCTTATCGAAGGCCACATAATACTTCCCCACTAGTTGATCGCCCTTCAAACCGGTAGTTTCCGGTGTCTCCCCATTACCAAAGCGTTGCCAGGCCAACATGCTTTTACAGATATGGATGCCCCGGTCATTAATAATCTGGGTCTTGTATACCTTTTTACCGGAGGCCTTCAAAATTTCCGCCACGGAGTAGCCCAGTAAATTGTTTCGGATATGCCCTAAGTGCAAGGGTTTGTTGGTATTGGGAGAAGAGTATTCCACCATAATCGCATCGGTATCCCCGTTAACCGCATAACCGTAGTTTTCCGTTTCATAAATAGAATCAAAAAAGTGGAGATAAAAAGCATCGTCGATAATCAAATTCAAAAATCCTTTGATTACATTAAAACCCGAGACCTCCTTCACTTGCTCTTCCAAAAATGTCCCGATTTGCTTTCCAATTTGCTCAGGGTTTCCCTTTATATGGCGTAACATGGGAAAAACAACCACGGTAATATCGCCCTCAAAATCCTTTCGGGTAGGCTGAAATTCCACGGAAGGCAGCTCAATATCAAAAATGGATTTTACGGCTTCCTTTACCTTGGCCTTTAAAATGCTTTGTATATCCATCAAAACTTGGGTTATGAGGCTGCAAAACTACATTTTTTTGGGCTTTTAGCGGTGAATTGGTCCATTTAAGTACGGTTTTCAGTAACTTTATAGAGCTGCAGAAAAAGAAGGGATATGCTATTGAACGTATCATATAACGATAAAAAAATCACTGAAAAAATAGATTCGGAAGTCGGTAAACCTTTCACATTAAAGGAACGTTGGGCGATGGGCGGAATTGGTTCCCCAAGACTGTTCATCACGGAAACCAGCGTTGAAATTCGCAACCTACTTGTTTTGGATAACAATCGGGACCAATGCAATATTGAAATGCGGCCCAAAGGCATTATCGTTCGATTTCGTTCTTTGCTCGAAACCTTTGCCCTGATCATACCATACTATAAATTGACCCTTTATAAGGGCGACCTGGCCAAATATTCCATTTACAGGGACCATCATTTCATTAAGGTGCAGGCGGATACCAAAGCGGTACAGAAGTTTTTCAAAAAGATTTTGGATTATAAGGCCGATAATATGCCTACTTCAATAGAGGATTTATGAAAATCCTGCTTACAGGTGCCAATGGATATATAGGTATGCGATTGCTTCCCCAATTATTGGATTTGGGGCATGAGGTGGTCTGTGCCGTCCGTGACGAAAATCGTTTGTCCATCGATGCCGAAACCAAGGCACTTGTAGAGATTGTAGAAATTGATTTTCTCAAGGAATTTCAAGAGGGTTTGCTCCCCAAGGATATTGATGTGGCGTATTACCTTATCCATTCCATGAGCTCTTCTACCGTGGATTTTGATGAGAAGGAAGCCCTATCCGCCAAAACCTTCAATACGTATATGGCAGGAACCCACGTGCAACAGGTGGTTTATTTAAGCGGCATTGTAAATGACACCCAACTGTCCAAACACTTAAGTTCCCGTAAAAATGTGGAGGACATTCTATACGGCGGAAAGTTTAACCTTACCGTTCTTAGGGCCGGAATTATTGTGGGTTCTGGTAGTTCTTCCTTTGAGATTATCCGCGATTTATGTGAAAAGTTACCCTTTATGATAACCCCAAAATGGGTGTTGACCAAAACGCAGCCCATTGCCATACGTGACATAATCAAGTTTCTAACGGAAGTGATCGGGAATACGAACACCTATGACGCATCCTTTGATATTGGTGGACCTGATATACTCACTTATAAGGAAATGCTCCAACGATATGCTAAAGTCCGAGGTTTTAAAAATTGGATCTTTACCGTACCCGTAATGACCCCCAAACTATCCTCCTACTGGCTCTACTTTGTAACCTCTACTTCCTATAAGTTGGCCATGAACCTTGTTGACAGTATGAAAATGGAAGTAGTAGCCAAGGACAGCCGCTTGCAGGACCTGTTGGGAATACAGACGCATACCTATGAAGAGGCCATAGATATGGCCTTTAAAAAAATTGAACAGAATCTCGTAGTCAGTAGTTGGAAAGACAGTCTGATCAGTGGTCGTTTCAAGAAAAATCTTGAAAAATACATCCAAGTCCCAAAGTATGGGGTTCTGAAGGATGAAAAAAAACTCGAGATAAAAGATAAGGAAAGAGTACTACAGAACATCTGGAAAATTGGCGGAGAAACGGGATGGTATTACGGCAATTGGCTTTGGAAGATACGCGGATTTTTGGATAAGGTCAACGGAGGTGTTGGACTGCGAAGGGGACGTACCCATCCAGATAAAATTTATCCCGGGGATTCCCTGGATTTTTGGAGGGTACTCCTGGCTGACAAGGAGGCGAAAAGGTTATTGCTTTTTGCGGAAATGCGATTACCTGGGGAAGCTTGGCTAGAGTTTAAAATAGACGAGCATAACATTTTACACCAAACTGCTACCTTTAGACCTAAAGGAGTACGGGGTAGATTGTACTGGTATAGTATACTTCCTTTCCATTATTTTATCTTTGGAGGAATGATACGAAATATTGCCAAAGCTAAATAGTATTGTAATCGAGCTACTAGAACTTTTAAAAAAGAACTCTTTACTTTCTGTTTCCCTAGGAGTACTATTCCTTTTTTCTATTATTGTTTTTTTTGCGACGGACGCCAGTTATGATGCCATAGAATCCGCTTCGATATGGGTTCGGAATTACTTCGGTTATTTTTATCTGTATTTGGGTTTAGGTTGTGTGCTCCTACTAGTAATAGTAGCCATCTCTCCTTTGGGAAGGATAAAACTCGGTAAAGAAAATCAAAAGCCGGAACATTCCCTTTGGGCATGGACGGCCATGTTATATAGTGCGGGTATGGGCGCAGGAATTTTGTTGCGCGCTGTTCAGGAACCTGTATTTATGTTTCAAAATCCGCCTTATCCTTCCGAATTGCAACCTGAAATCTTGGCGCTGGAATTTACGTTTTATCAATGGGGATTTACGGCGTGGGCCTTTTACGGCCTCTTTGCCATGGTCGTTGGGTACGCCTTATTTGTCCGGAAAAAAAAGGTCTTGGTCAGTTCCACCATAGAAGATACCATTCGCAATACAGTGGCAAGAAAGGGTATAGATGTCATGACTATCCTTACTACGGTTTTTGGTCTGATTGCGGCTATCGGGCTGGGAACGGCCCAGATCAATGGAGGACTGAATCATTTATTTACATATAGTTTTGGTTTGGGTACAACGCTGCTCCTTGCCGTATTGATTTCCATGATTGCCTTTTATTCTGCTTGGCAAGGGGTGGATAGAGGAATCAAGGTTATCTCAAAATTCAACATTATCATTACATTGATGCTCTTGTTCTTTGTATTCCTTACCAGCAATGTGGGGGACATTTTAAGTTCGTTGGGAAAAGCTTCGTTACAGTATATACTGGATTTTATACCGATGAGCCTTGCTTGGGGCAAATATAATCCGGGTATCACATTCCTAACGGATTGGACCTTTTACTATTGGGCTTTTTGGTTGGCCTGGGCTCCTTTTACGGGCATCTTTATCGCACGGATTTCCAAGGGAAGGACATTGCGTCAACTGCTATTGGGTGTTTTGATTATCCCATCCTTGGGCACTTTTTTCTGGTTTTCAGTTTTTGGCACATCGGCCTTTCAGCTAATAGAAAGTTGGGGAACGTATTCCAACGAATTTGACAACGTGTTCTCCTCTATTTTTGTGTTTCTTGAAAACTATCCTATGGCCGGCTTGCTCAACTTGACCACCGTTTTACTCCTGATAAGCTTTTTGGTGACCTCGGTGGATTCAGCTGTTTTTGTACTCAGCATGTTTACGGATCGAGGAAAGAAAACACCTAGGAAAAGTCATAGACTGCTGTGGTCCATTTTTATTCTATTGGCTACTTTGGCCCTGATTCTTTTGGGAAGTGCCAAGCCAGAAATTGATGTACTGGTTGCGGTCCAAAAACTTCTAATCATTACCTCTTTGCCTTTCGCCCTTTTTATGGTAGTAATGACCAGTATTTTTCTAAAAGAAATCTGGAAAGGCTAGGTGCCCATAAAATACTGAAAGAGTTCCGTAAAAAGGTAATTGAACGAATTACTAAAAAAGACCATGTATAGAACACTACGGCCTATATACACAAGGTGGAAAGTCCGGTTCTTTAAATTGGCCGTTTTTTAGAACCGATTGATTAATGCCTATTTCACTTGATTATCCCTCAAGCCCACTTGTTTTTCGATGCCCAATTTTTTCATTCTGGCAAAAAGTGTTTTGTCTTTCATTCCTAAAATAGTAGCTGCACCCTTCGGGCCACTAACGCGCCAATTGGTATGGTTGAGTACTTTTACAATATAATCACGTTGCGTATCATCCAATGTTTTAAAATCCTCCGAAGTAATAATGCCCTGAGAAGTTGGTAACCAATTCCCAAGCTTTAGAGTAGTTCCATTTTCTATGATTACTGCCCGTTCAATTAGATTTTCTAATTCTCGAATATTTCCCGGAAAGCTATAGTTCATCAAAGCCTCAATGGTTTTCTTTGATAATCGCTTAAAGGATTTACCTGCCTTGACTGAATATTTTTCCAAAAAGAACTGCGCCAATAAAGGAATGTCTTCTTTTCGGGCACGTAACGGAATGTTCTCGATAGGAAATACATTCAACCTATAGTACAGGTCTTCCCGAAAGGTGCCTTTTTTAACCATCTCCTGTAAATTGCGGTTGGTAGCTGCTATGACCCTTACATCTACTTTGGTGGTTGTGGTTGCTCCTAATTGGTCAAATTCTCCCTCTTGTAAAACGCGCAACAATTTAGATTGCAAATCGATAGGTATTTCACCAATTTCATCTAAAAAGATAGTCCCATCATCCGCCAGACTAAACTTTCCTTGTTTATCCGCTGTGGCTCCCGTAAATGCCCCTTTTTTATGTCCGAATAGTTCACTTTCAATCAATTCTTTCGGTAGTGTGGCACAGTTTACTTTTATTAAAATATTATCCTTTCGAGTACTGCTCATATGTACGGCACTAGCTAGAAGCTCTTTACCCGTACCTGATTCGCCGGTTATTAAAACAGTAGCATCGGTCACCGCCACTTGCGTAACCTGTTCCAATATTTGTCTGTAGGCATCGCTTTGGCAAATGATGTTTTCAAAATTGATAGTATCACTAATTTCTTGACGTAAGTTTTGATTATCAATTTCCAACTCATTTTTTAATTCAGAAAGTTCGTTAAGCGCTTCTTGTAATTGATTTTCTTTTTCTTTTATTGAGGTTACATTTCGAATGACCGCGCAATTGACATCGTTACCCTCATAGACTAAATGATTGGCCACAATACTGGCCGGAAACACGGTCCCGTCTTTTCTGGTAATTTCCCAATCTAAACTTAAAGAACCTTTTGCTTTTAGCTCATCAAAATGGTTGTGCCACCAGGACGGATCTATTCTGGCATCCAAATCATAAATGGTAAAACCATCAAGTTGTTTTTTGGTAAACCCCAACTCTTTCGAAACCGAATTGCTATAGTGCAAAAGCTTTCCATCCCTATTGTACAGGTAGATCAAATCCTCGGCATTGTCAATAATCTCTTTAAAGAACTGTAATCTATTCGCCCTTTTATAAGATTCGCTTACATCCTGATACGTGCCAATTATCTTATATACTTTATTTTTTTTGGTTTCGGCCTCGGTAACACACCTGACATGTCTTCCATTCTTGAGCTCCAGTATTTCATCATACGCAGTACCATTGCGCATTACTTCACTTAAAAGTTTCTTAATAACATCGCTCTCTTTAAATTGATGAATAACATTGCCTGGTAGCAGGTCATCATTATTTTCAGCATCAAATATGCAAAGTGCCTGTTCGGTCACAATTAAAGAACCATCCTGAAGGTTTAGTTTCCACCCACCCACATTGGTCATTCGCTCTGCGTGATGTAGTAGATTTTTATAAAAACTAGATTCTGTGATTTCGCTGACCACAGCACAAATAGTATTTTTTCCATTATTTGAGAAAAATTGAGCAAAAACTTCAACATTATAAAATTTGCCATCTTTAGTTTGGTGTACAGATTTAAAATGGTCCTCACCATTTTTTTTTACCCTTGCCCAATGTTCTTTCCAGCTTTCTTTTGTTGCCCCAGGATTGATATCGAAAACGGTAAGCTTTGTTACCTCTGATTTTCTGTAGCCCAATCGCTTACAGAACTCTTTATTTCCATATATAATAGCCCCATCCTCATCCATCCACATCATTTTATATGGAAGATTCTCAAGCAACCAGTGGTTGATTTCAACTTGTGATAATTCTTTGCCCATAACCCTAAAATTTGGGTGTTAAAATATGTATAAAATTTCTCAAATAATAGAAAATTCTAAAAAATGAGAAAATGATTTTTCATCTAATTCAATATAAAATATTGGTTATCAGTAGTCTATATAAATGGCACAAAACTAGCCTATAGAGAGGCAAAGAAAAATGAAATGAAGCGAAAAGAATTTATACAAAACATCTCTTGGGGAGGAATCTTAGCTGCTTTTGGCATAGGAGACTACCTGAAAGCCGCTACGGGTTCTTCTTCGAATCGAATACAAAATGTAAAACATGTAGGATTTAATCACATCAAGACTATGGAAACAAAAACCACAACAACAGTATTGCACAAAGCAGATAGTAGAGGAAGCGCAAACCACGGATGGCTTCAATCGAAGCACACCTTCAGTTTTGCGAATTATTACAATCCTGACCGAATGCACTTTGGTGTATTGCGTGTACTTAATGACGATACCGTTTCTGAAGCGCAAGGATTTGGTACACATCCACATCGTGATATGGAGATTATTTCTATACCACTGGAAGGTGACCTAGAGCATAAAGACAGCATGGGTACTGCTGCAGTAATCAAGCAAGGCGATATACAGGTAATGAGTGCCGGCACGGGAATTATGCACAGCGAGTATAACGCCAACAAGGACAAGCCTGTAAAATTTCTTCAAATATGGGTGTTCCCGAACAAAAAGGGAGTGGTTCCTAGATATGACCAAATCACCCTGAATCTAGAGGACAGAAAGAACCAGTTACAGCAAGTGCTTTCACCCAATCCAGATGATGCTGGAGTATGGATTCACCAAAAAGCTTGGTTCAATATGACTTCTTTGGAAAAAGGAAAAACACTCAATTATCAGCTCAACGACCCAGAAAACAATGGCGTGTATGCCTTTATCATCAATGGTGATGCCACTTTAAACGGTCAAGAACTTGAAAAGAGGGATGGCTTTGGCATATGGGATGTCGCATCACTTGAAATTACAGCAGACAGTAATGCCGAAATACTTCTTATGGAAGTACCAATGAATGAAAATTAATGAATAACTGAATAATAAAAACCGTCAACATTGACAAAAATCTAGAAACAATGAGAAAATTAAGTTTATCAATCGTAGCACTATTCGTAAGCATGGTAGCATTTGCGCAATGGGATATGTACAACCCAAATCCAAACAATGACCCTGAAAACGCTTCAAAGGAGTTGTTGAACCCAACCAATCATACCCTTCTAATGATTGACCACGAAAGCCAAATGGCGTTTGCTGTAGAATCTCAACCCATAGAAGAATTGCGAAACAATACCGGATTGCTTTCTGCCACAGCAACTCTTTATGGAGTACCCACGGTAATCACAACGGTAGCCGAAAAATCATTTAGCGGGCCGGTATTTCCTGAAATTCGAGAATATTTTCCAGATGAAAAGGAGTACATAGACCGCACAACGATGAACTCTTGGGAAGACAAAAGGGTTGTAAAAGCTGTAGGCGATATAGGAAAGAAAAAACTGGTTATAGCAGGTCTTTGGACAGAGGTTTGTACACTTAGCGCAGCATTGTCAGCCTTAGAAGATGGTTATGATGTTTATGTGGTAACCGATGCGTCGGGGGGCACCTCGCAAGAGGCCCACGACATGGCCATTACCCGGATGATTCAAGCTGGAGTGAAACCTATCACCTCACTGCAGTATCTATTGGAAATCCACAGAGATTGGGCGCGTAGCGACAAGTACTTAGACGTTGTAAAAATTTCAAAACGATATGGTGGTGCTTATGGCTTAGGTATCGATTACATCAAAACAATGCAAACCTGGATGAAGGAAAATCCGAGCGACCACTAAATTTCAAAGAAGTTTAATCAATCGCCTCCTTAACTCCAGGAGGCCTTAATTCTTACAAAAATGAGAAAGCTACTTTCATTTATTGGCCCTCTATTACTAGTAGTTGCTTGTCAACAAAAGGACATCGTTTCCGCAGACCTGGTAGTTACAAACGCTAAGGTAGCTGTTATGGATGAAAATAGGACCCTTACTGAGGCCATTGCCGTAAAAAATGGCAAAGTGATGGCTACAGGAACGGGCGAGGAAATTTCCAAGCTCGTGGGCGATAGCACAAAAGTTATTGATGCAAGGGGCAGAACTCTTATTCCGGGTTTGAATGACTCACATCTGCATCTGACACGCGGTGGGCGCTTTTTTAATGCCGAAGTGCGTTGGGACGGTGTAAAAACCTTGAAGCGTGCACTTGAAATGTTGAAAGAACAAGCCGCTAGAACACCCGAGGGGCAATGGGTACGTGTTATTGGTGGTTGGAGTCCTTTTCAATTTGAAGAAAAGCGATTGTTCACCATGGATGAGTTGAACGAGGCTACAGGAGATATACCAACTTATGTACTCTTCTTATACAGCCAAGGATACTTAAATCAAGCAGGTCTGGATACTTTGGGCATCGATGAAAATACCAAAGCACCGGAGGGTGCTCGATTTGAGAAAGGGCCTGATGGAAAATTAACTGGGGTGTTGATTGCAGAACCCAACCCATCAATTTTATATGCGCGTATCGGCAGTTTGCCACCATTGACTCAGGCTGAAATGGAAAATGGCACCAAGCAATTCTATCGTGAATTGAACAGCTTTGGAATTACCAGTGGTATCGATGCAGGTGGAGGTGGTCATAAATTCCCCAAAGACTATGCGGGGACGAAGGCTTTGGCTGATGCTGGTGAAATGCCTATCAGATTATCATACTACCTATTCCCACAAAACAAAGGAGCCGAATATGAGGAATTTCAGGAGTGGATGGCCAATAACGAAGTCGGCCATAACGGCGAAATTCACTTAGACCACGGGTACGAATTGGAGGGTGGCGGTGAATTTTTAGCGTGGAGCGCAGGAGACTTTGAAAACTTTTTGGCACCACAACCGATGCTCAACCGAGACAGACCTACGTGGCGCAAAGATTTAAAGCGTATCGTAAGACTTCACGTTGACAATGGTTGGCCTTTTCGAATTCATGCTACTTATGGCGAAACCATTTCCAATATGTTGGATGTCTTTGAGGAAGTGAATGAAGAAACTGGCGGTAAACTTGCTTCAAAAAGATGGTTATTTGACCATGCTGAAACTGTGCAGGTTAAAGATCTAGAACGCATCAAAGCACTTAATGGCGGCATCGCTATTCAGGCACGTATGGCTTATGCTGGCGAATATTTTGTGGAACGCTATGGAGCGGAAAAAGCAAAAGAAGCGCCACCGGTTAAGAAAATGATAGAGATGGGATTACCAGTAGGAGCAGGAACCGATGGCACCCGAGTCGCGAGCTATAATCCCTGGCCAGCGTTGTACTGGTTGGTTACTGGCAAGACGGTTGGCGACTTCCAATTGGCTTCGGAAGAGAATCAATTGAGTCGTGAAGAGGCTTTGAATTTATATACAAAAGGGAGTGCCTGGGTATCTAATGAAGAAACAGTAAAGGGAACACTTGAAAATGGAATGTATGCAGATTTTGCCATCCTTTCCAATGATTACTTCACGGTGCCAGAAAAGCAAATCAACGATTTAAAATCTGTACTTACCATAGTGGGGGGTAATGTGGTATACGGTGCGGAAGAGTATAGCGAAATGAGCCCTTCCATACCAGAACCCATACCGAACTGGTCACCAGTAAAATACTTTGGTGGCTATCAATCAAAATAAACTATAAACATTAAAAATTAAATTCATTCAACATGGAAACAGCAGTAAAAACAAAATGGAATATTGATAAAACACACTCAGAGGTAGGTTTTAAAGTAAAGCATATGATGATTTCTACCGTTAAAGGACACTTTGAGGATTACAGAGCATCAGTAGAAACTTCAGATGATTCATTTAGTGATGCATCTTTCAGCTTTTCAGCAAAAATAGATTCCATCAACACTAAAAATGGCGACCGCGACGATCACTTAAAGTCCGATGACTTTTTTAATGCAAGTGAATATCCTGAGATGACCTTTAAGTCAAAATCCTTTGATGGCGAAAACTTGGTTGGCGATTTGACCATAAGAGATGTCACCGAAGAAGTAACACTAGAAGTGGACTTCAATGGGGTAGCAGTTGACCCGTACGGACAGACAAAAGCAGGTTTTGAAATGAGAGGAAAAATCAACCGAAAGGATTTTAACTTGACTTGGAGCGCAGTAACCGAAGCGGGTAGCATTGTGGTGGCTGATATAGTGAACCTAGCCATTGATGCACAGTTTGTAAAAGAAGTATAGATTCAACGTAAAGGCTGTCTTTTAAGGGGCGGCCTTTTTTAATCAATTCAATTCGATGAAGTCTCAACTCTTTTTTATTCTTCTGGCAATAATAGCCGGAGCGGTTTTGCCTGTGCAGGCTGGATTGAATGTACAATTGGGTAAGTCTGTACATCAACCCATCTTTGCAGCCTTCGCTTCATTTTTGATCGGAACGCTCGGATTGTTAATCTACCTATTTATCCTCAAATTCGATTTTTCTTCCATTACGCAGACCAAAACGGTTTCACCCGTAGTTTGGATGGCAGGAATTTTAGGGGCATTCTACGTAGCTGCTGTTATTATTCTTGCACCCAAACTGGGTACGGCATTGACCTTTATTTTAGTAGTAGCTGGGCAAATGACCATCTCCTTGATATTGGATCATTATGGAATACTCGGTTTACCCATAAAGCATATCAACTGGCAGCGTTTATTGGGTGTAGCATTTTTGGTAGCAGGTGTTTTGTTGATACGACGGTTTTAGAACATGAAATTTTGGACGGTCATAATGTGCCTAATTTGTTTTGTCTTTGCAAAGGCTCAGGAGACCAAGATATCATACGATTTTGGCCTACTTCGCCAAAATGATAGGATAACCATGAATCGGGATAAGGTCAAAGGTTTTTATCCAGGCTTTAAGCAAATGCAATTGGGGGAAAAAACATCCTTGAGTTTTGGGGGAAGTTATCGCTTTCAGACGGAAACCTTTATCAATGAACAATTTTCTTCGGAAGAGGACCAAAACGATATTTGGTTTTTGAATCGGTTTCAGTTGTATTCACACCTTAAGGTTTCAGATATATTTGAACTTTTCACAGAACTGAATTCCAGTTTGATTACCAGTAAAGCAAATCTGGCTCCTGTAGATAGGGACGAACTGAGTTTCAATCAACTTTTCGCCCGATATCATTTCAACGATCACTGGAATGTGTTAATCGGTCGCCAGAATATACGTTTGGGAAGTGGGCGTTTGGTAGATGTTCGCGAGGGTCCAAACGTTCGCCTATCTTTTGATATGGCACAGCTCGAATTTCAAGATGAGAAAACAAAAGTAACCGGATTTTATGCAGTACCTGTGCAACTGGAAGGGGGAGTATTTGATAATGATGTATTGAATTTTGATAAAATCTTAGCTGCGCTATACTGGACACAAAACTGGAGTGCTTCTAATAATACAGACATCTATCTGCTATATAAAGAAGAAAAAAATAAAACCTGGGATTCAGGTACTGCAGATGACAACCGTTTATCCATTGGGCTAAGGCATTTCGGATCTTGGAAAAAGTTTACCTACAACAATGAATTTGTATACCAAACAGGCAGTTTTGGTAACCAGAATATTCGTGCTTGGACAGCCTCTTTCAATATTGAGCATCCGTTTAGGTTGTTGGGTGAAAACGCCGCGATTGGCCTAAAAACCGAAGGGATTAGTGGGGATGCCAGTAATACGGATAGTACATTAAACACCTTTGACGGACTCTACCCAAGGGGTGCCTATTTTGGTCGTGTTGCAAGATTCGGGCCTTCCAATTTAATCGATATTCATCCCTATATCAATACACAATTGGGCAATTTTAGCCTATCGTTGGACTATGTGGCTTTCTGGCGATTCTCAAAAAGAGATGGAGTATATAGTCCACCATTGCGTTTAGAATACCCATCAATAAATGGCGAACATTTTATTGGGAATCAAATAGGAACCATCACCGGACTTGAAGTGAATGCGTTTTTCAATCTTGAATTGGAGACCAACCTCATTATTCCAAGTAATTTTTTGGTGAACAGCGGATTGGATGACACGCTGTTTCATACCGTAATAACCGCAGAATTTAAATTTTAGAACCATTGGAACGACATACTTTCAGAGGCAATTGCAGACTTACAAAACAAGGATATACTGAAGACTAGAAAGAAAATAAATTTTTAGATCAAAATTCTTGTTTGCGAACCACAACATAATTAGAGGTTCATAAAATTGGATTATTTTTCTTCTATTATTCAAAGTTTCATAAAACCAACATTTTTTGGGACTAAGCTACTCTTCCCAAATGTCTTTGTTAAACGGGCATTTTTTAAAGAACTCTCACGGGAACAATTTCACTTTTTCCTTAGTCGATATGAACAACTACTTCTTGGCCGACCTTTTCGACTTGAACTGTAACAATTGATGTCATGGTTCGTCGTAATACAGATGGTCATGGTTCGGGCCGGACCGATAACATGAATGAAATAATCATCACTTATACTTTCGCCATGAAATCCCATATTACCTATCTATTAACGGCAGCTTCGTTTTTTGTTCTATTCAAATCGGCAGGTCAAGTAAGTATTGATTCCATTGCCATGGAACCTCACGCCAAGAATGGATGGGGATGGAAGATAGATAATCTCGATATGGAAATTACCTTTGCACCGGATGAGGAAATGGTCCGAATCACAGGGAAGATAACCTTGGAACTACAAGAGGAAAATTCCTTGGGGCCGACACTGGCAATACTTGGTTCCAATGGGAAAAGCATGAAATTTGATCAAGTATCCTCCAAAGGTGCGGCATCGATTATTTTGAACCAACAAAATGATGAGATTCCCGATGTGACCTTGGCGCATATCAGGTTCGCAATGCCCTTCGAGAGAGGACGGAGCATAACAGTTTCCTTTTCCGTTTCCGGAAATCCTACGGATACCTGTTGTTTTGATATTAATGAAGATGGGGCAATCGGTTCATGGAACAATGCATGGCACCCCATACCTTTGTTCGATGTCAAGGGAGAAGTGTCCCTGGCCAAGGCATCCATCAGCACGGGCAAATCTACATTCTACCTGCCAAGGGAATGGCATGCCATGACGGAAGGAGAACTTACCGAAACCCATGAGTCGGGCAACATAAGGATAGAGGTTTTTCAGACCTCTATCCCATTGGCCCGGTCATTCGTGGCAGGCCCTTATGATATAACTACCCGAAAAGGGATATCGATCTTTAAGGTCGCCCAAGAAGGTTCAGACCCAGAAGAGTTATTGGAAACCGCCAGTGAAATATTTTCGGAGCTTGAAAGAAAATGGGGCAGCATTGAAAGAGAAGGGTATTCCATCGTTGAAGTTCCTAACACTTTAGGGACATCAACATGGGGCGGATCTTCCCAACAAGGAATGTTCTGGGCCAGGCCCAGAACTTTTGCTGAGAACCAAATAGCGGTATTCGCACACGAAATAGGTCACTTATGGTGGGGGAATATGGTCACGACCGCGGGGGATGGATTCCTTTTATTGAACGAAGGAATAGTCCATGCCGAAGCTTGCACGTTCATGGAAACGATCCTTGATAAGGAAGCCGCATCACATCTTAGACGATTCGGTGGGCACGGTGTAAACAACCTGCATACCGCTAACGGCTATTTTAAATTATGGAGGGAAAATAAGGATATGGCGATTAGTGAAATACCATCTAACCATGATGAGAACGCAAAGGATCTCGTATGGAGCAAGGGCCAATGGTTTTTCCATATGCTCCGCTATAAAATTGGAAACAGGGCATTTTATGGAACCATGGCCTCGATATTCGATGAACATCGAGATAAAATATTGACCCTTCAGGCTTTTAGGGACACTTTCATTGAAACTGTGCCGGAACATGACCTAGAGCAATTCTTTGGTCAATGGTTGGACCAAACCGGAGCTCCAATACTAAGCCATGACTTCAGAATCGCAGATGATGAAACTGTAGTGGTGTCCATTGTACAGACTCAAACGGGCAAACCATACCATCTTGATTTGGACATTCGTTTCATTGCCAATGATCAAGAAATCGGAATCCATACCGTAAGGTTAACAAAAAAGGCACAGACATTTGAGTTCAAATTGAACAAGGCCCCTGAAGGTATTGAACTCGACCCATTACACAAACTCCTGATTTGGATGCCGGAGTATGGCGAGAATCCTATTGAACCTTAAGTTAAAGTTGGCCTGGTTGCTTTGAAACATCCTTTGAATACATTCCTTTTTTGAAATATCGATAAAATTCCATTAAACGAACAATTTTAGGGAATCTACCTCTCCTCACCAATCTGTCTCATTAACTTGCCATATAACGGAACTCTTCTGTCACGTAAAATTTAACATCATACAATTTGCGTAGCTACTTGACTTCATTTAAATTTGTAGCCAAACGACTTCATAATGAAAGCCAGACGAGATGTTTACCAGGCCATTGCCGATCCTACAAGACGGGCGATACTCGCCCTCTTGATCAGCCAGAACATGACCGCTGGGGATATTGCATCCAAATTCGATAGTGCCAGGCCGACAATCTCGAAACATATCAAAATATTACAGGAGTCCGAACTCATTGAATCCAATCGTATGGGACGGGAAATACACTACAAGATCAGGGTCGAGAAAATGAAAGAGGTCGATAAGTGGCTTGCACCCTTCAGAAAAATGTGGGAAGACAGATTCGAAGGTCTTGATAATTTACTGGATAAACTAAAAAATGAATAAGATGAACAGCACAATTTTTACAGCAAATGGAAACATACTCAAAGTAGAGCGAACGTTCAACGCACCCATTGAACTTGTCTGGAGAGCATGGACGGAAGCGAAGTTATTGGATCAATGGTGGGCTCCGAAGCCATGGAAATCCGAAACGTCCCATATGGATTTCTCCGAGGGAGGTTATCGCCTTTATGCCATGGTCGGGCCTGAAGGAGAAAAACATCTGGCCCGTACGGACTATAGGTCAATCAATACCCATAAACAATTCTCAGGAGATGATTCTTTCTGTGACGAAAAGGGAAATATCAACCCTGAAATGCCCGTGTCAAAATTCAATAACCGGTTCAAGGATACAAACAAAGAAACCTTTGTGACCATAATTTCAGAATATGCCTCTGAGGAGCACTTACAACAGGTCATTCAAATGGGAATGAAGGAAGGACTTTCCATGGCGTTTGAAAATCTTGATAGCACACTTGAAAAACTGAATGTTTAATACAATCAATTAATATTTAGAGGAAAGACTGGAACCCTATTGATTTGTATGCACAACAATGGCAAATAATTCTTAACAACAATAAAGGCAGCACAGAAAAATGACTGATTCGAAGATACCTCAATCATTTTTGGACTATTTGGCTACCCAACCGGAAAAAACACAGGCAGCTCTTAGACAACTACGGGATTGTATTTTAAAGGCGGCCCCGGATTCAACGGAAATGTTCAACTATAATATTCCGGCCTTTGCTCTAGTGGAAGGTGGCAAAAGGGAACAGCAGATTATGATAGCGGGATATAAAAAGCACGTTGGGCTTTATCCACATCCAACGACTATGGAAAAGTTCGATACCGAATTGAGTGCCTATAAAAGAGGAAAGGGGTCGGTTCAATTCCCATTGGACAAGCCCCTACCAAAAGACCTGATTGTTGGAATGATAAAATATCGGAAAGAATTATTGAGAAAATAAAAATGGCTCTTCTTGTGAATTTCCTATTGTTAGGTCATTTCTTATAAACTAGACGTTTCCTCTTAAGTCTTTATTAGCTCCCATAAAACCAACCTATAATCAAACTTCTAGGATGTTCTCAAGGTATGTGAGGGAAGATAGCCAAAGTGAGACTTATAGGATTTACTGAAATGGGAGTAATCTTCAAATCCGACATCTAAATAGATTTCCGTAGGTCTTTTGCCGGAATGTACGATTAGCTCTCTGGCCGTTTGCAACCGTTTTTCCTTTATCCATCTGAATGGGCTCGTACCAAAAAGCTCCTCGAACTCCCTTTTAAAGGCAGAAAGGCTACGTCCGGATATTTCGGCCAGTTCTTTGAGGTTCATTTTTTTTATATACATGTTTTCCATAAAAAGCCTAAGGTCAATTTTGGAAGACATGACCATATTCGATAGAAATTCGGGCAAACCCTTAGTACGATAAGAAAGATTCAAAAGTATCTCAAATGTCTTTATCCTGAAAAGTTCTTTGCTCGTTTGGGCAGCATTTCGGATGTAGGGCCTCATGGACTGGAAGGCCGCATCGAGAAGTGGATCAGCCCGAAAAATAGCATACGGGGTCGTAAGTTTCTGCCAGGGTTCCTTAAAACTATGGTCTTGCAGAAACTCCATAATAAATTCGTCCTTAAGGAAAAACAGGATACTTTGGTAAGGGGCTCCCATTTTTTGATACTTCAAAATGGTATGCTTGGGCATTAGGATGGATTGCCCGTCAAAAAGTTCAATGTTTCTCCCGTCGATAGTCAGCTTGCACCTTCCATGGATTACATGAAGTATTTCGTGCTGGGTGGTATAGCCCACTCCCTTTACCTCATGTTGATCGTCATGACAACTCTCAAGTATGGTCACATCATCGAGCTCGACTATCTCATGGCGCTCAAGATGATGTTTGAACTGTTGGGGCATAATGAAAGTATCCAAAGCTTCCATACTATAAAATTTAGACTAAAAATACATTAATCAATTATTTTATGAGCACCATGGAGTGTACCCCTCTTGCAACCGGAACGTTATGGTTGGTATTTACCAAAAAAGGAGTCTCCCCGGCTTGTTTGACCACACGCCAAAAATCGATTCTACTACCCTTTCGGCTATCATCAAAGCTATCGAATACGGCAACGGCCAGATAATTGTCAGAGGCATCAAAAACGGCTGCCTCGGGCAGTACCCCCTGAAAATAGTAATCGCCGATATGACCGAGTTTTCCGGTCTTTTTGTCAATCGAAAGCAGGGATAGTGAACTGTACCAGGTGATACGGGGTTCCGCACTTTTGCTTTCATAGGGCAGGTAGCTTCGTTCCAAGTTGGTGGTCACCAACAATGTTCCGTCATTACTTATTGAAAAACCTTCGGGACTGATCCCGGCTTCTGCAGTCGAGATATTGGAATGCAGTATTTTTCCATCATCCGGGCTGCTGTCAAAACGAATGCTGTTCAACTGTCCCCTTGGTGCTTCTATCCAAGTACCGTCCACATCGGGCCCCCAGTACAGGCAGGTGGTGATGTAATGGTTTCCATTCGGGGTAAAATCCCCTTTCATGGGATATTTACCTGTGCCGACCACGTTACCGTAACCCTCGACGATTGGCTTTCCTTTGGAAAGGTCTACCTTCATAAAAGCAATTTGATTGGAGTTTTGCATGACAGCGGCAAGGTATTGGCCTGAAGGGTGCCAATCGATTTCGTTGGCAGCCGTTTCTGGATCCACATTGGGTATGGTAAAGGTGTATACCTCACCAAGTCTGCTGTTTTTGAAAGGGATAAGGCCCAAGTTTTTGTTACCGTTGCTGTAATAGCCAATGGCCAACCAATCCCCATTTGGACTGACCGAGACCCCTACAGGACGTTCACCTATATCTTTTGTCTCCAACAATTTGGGATTTCTGGGATTACCAATATCAAATACGGACAATAATCTTCCAATGCTTAAATCGTTAAAGGTGGTACCCCCCTCAGATGGTGGAGTAAAGGTTTCCACAACAAATGCATACTTTCCCTCCGGGGAAACAGCCACCGAGCAAGGCGGACCGGCCACCGAATTGGAGGCAAAGGTCTCATAGGCCTTCCAATCTTTATAATTTCCGGTCAATGGAATGAGGCTTATGGCATCTCGACCCTCCTTTTCTCCCAATTTACCATCTACATAAGCAGAAGAGACCATATCGGCATCGGAGACCGAGACCAAGGCCTTACCTTCAAAATTCAATGGCGCCATCCTATTTTGGGCAAAAGAAACCTGACTTAGCAAAATAACAAATACAAGTATTCTAATCATTTTATGACATTTAATGGATATATCATCAAAAATACTTGGACAAGAAAGTTTTTTCTGGTCTGACAAGTCCAAAAAAAGGTTCAGGAAGGCCAAAAGATTAATTTAGAATAAATTCTCTACTAAGTGGCCATTTCATTGAACTATTCAAATTTATGGTCAGAAATACATTGCTATCTTTACTGTCATACCAGGCTGTTCAATGAAATCTGAAACTCTACATAACTATAATTACCAAGAATATTTAAAGAGAGTTCTGCAATCCAAGGAAGTTGATGTACCAATATTCATCGCGACCGAAAAGGAGTTCGCCTCAGGCGAAGGTATAGACCACCCTTATCGCAGTAATTTCTATTCTTTCGGACTTCTTCACCAAAGTGAATGCCGGCTCCATGTCGGTATTAACGAATATCACTTAAAGAAGGGCTCATTAACGATGGTTGGGCCTGGCATAGTGCGCAATTGGAGCTCTAACAGTTGGGATATGGCCAATACGACGGTTTTCTTTAAAGAAAGTTTATTTGGCAGGCCCTTTTATGACAATTTCTTATTGGACTATGATTTTTTTAAAGTCGGCGCGAATCATGTTATCGATTTGTCGGATGAGGAATACGGTAAATTGAATTTGCTTCTTGAGCAGCTAAAGGAGTTCATGAGCGATCGGTCCATCGCTAGCGGGTTGCTTTTCTCCATACTTGAATTTATCGATGGCATTTATGATGACAGGCATACAAAGGTTCCAATGTCAAGAAATGATGAAATAGCACGAGATTTCAACGAGCTGCTCCTGAATAACTATCGACACCAAAAAAACGTGGACTTCTATGCCGAAAAACTCAACCTTAGCTCGAAACACTTGTCCGACGTGCTCAAAGGCACTATCGGCAAAACCGTCAAACAGGCCATTGAGGAAATGGTAATCTTCGAGACCCAAAGCCTGCTCAAACAAACATCGATGGATGTAAAAGAAATCTTATACTTGTTGGGCTACAAAGACGCTTCCTATTTCACCAAATTCTTCAAGGGAAAAACCGGCCTGACCCCTTCCAATTACCGCTTGAAGGGATAAGCCCGTAAAAAGTACTATTCTTACCGCAATAATGACTAACCGGTGCCTTACTGCTTCACGGATATTTGTATAGTAAAATTTATTAATCTTAAAAATAGATATCATGAAAACTAAAAACTTAAGGGTAAAACAACTTTCAGCAAGTAGTTATGGAAAATACCTGGCCTATCTAGAGGCAATGGACAAAAAGGATGTTGATACTTATGGAACCTTTTTGGCCAATGATGTTGAAGTATGGTTCAACAACGACCTTTTCGGTAAGGGCAAAGAAACAATACTTAAGGGTCTTGGAGACTACTGGCAAAGTTTTGCATCGATAGAACATGATTTGACCAATATCTATGGCACGGACAAGAGCTATGTACTTGAGGCTTTGAACCATTACAAACGACATGATGGTAAAGATGCGACCGTAAAGGCGGTAGCTTTCACAGATCTTAACGGTGTCGGTAAGGTTCGATCGGTAAGGCTTTATATGGACATGTCCCCGGTATTCTCTTAGTTCGAAAAGAAAACAGGGGAACTATAGCTTCCCCTGTTTTAGCAGTATTGATGGTAGGGCAATTGAAACAACTTTTTGGGGCTTTCCTTTTTTCTTTCCTAGCGCCATTAATTGACTATTTTTTGAAACTTTATCGACCTTATTATTGTATCCTCAATGAATATTGTAACTGTAACATTTTATGGGGACGGTCATCTTTAAGTCAAAGCTGGAAGGATGAAACTGTTATTGCTTACCCTAGGAATACTGTGCCCCACATTTACCTTTGCCCAGGAGCCGGGTCTCGACAATGTTTTGACAGGCTACACCGATGAATACGGTTTCAATGGGACAATACTGGTGCAAAGGAAGGACAGTATACTTCATTTCAAGGGTTATGGCCATGCCAATATGGAATTCAATGTTCCCAACCGTCCGGAAACCAAATATCGCATCGCTTCGATCACGAAACTGTTCACCTCTGTGTTGGTCTATAAATCCATAGAGGACGGGAAAATGAGGCTGGACAAAACGATCGGCACATATCTGCCGGAATATACCGGGGAAGGTCGTAATGTTGTGACAATCCACCATTTACTGACTTCCACTTCCGGGATACGGAATATAGAAAGCAACGGCGACACGGTCTACGAAAAGAGGTTGTCCAGCGATGAAATACTGGCGCAATATTGCTCCGGCCCCTTGGTATCGGAGCCGGGGAAAAAATTCACCTATAACAATGCAGATTATGTAATTCTCGGAAAGATCTTGGAAAGGGTACACGGACAAACGTTCAAAAAGATATTGGAAACGGAATTGTTAATTCCCTTGCATATGGAAGGTACAGGACTGTTCGATTATGGTATAGTGGAAGGTCTTGCACAATGTTACTGGCGGAACGAACAGACCGGGGTACTGGAAAGGGATATCCCTTATTTCGTCGAGAACTATCATGCATCCGGCGGCATGTACTCCAATGCGCTAGATCTGTTGAAATTCTCGGATGCACTTTTTGGATATGAGATAATCTATAAGAAAACGCTGGATACACTTTTAAAAACGGATAAGGAAACGACGGATTTTGAACACTATGCCAGCGGGGTATGGTCCTTTTCGGATGATGCCCCAAGGATATCAAAACGCAAGGGGGTATCCAGGCCCGGGAACATATGGGGAACGGAGACCCTGCTTTTTAGATTTCCCGCAGAGGAGATATCGATCATTATTCTCTCCAACGCTATGGGAACCACCGAACTCTGGGAGCTTTTCCGCAAAATCCGGTCAATGATCATGGAATAGAGGCCTAGTGGACTTCCATTTACAATCCTTGAACTGTAACAGTTTACGAATCGCTACATCTTTATACTATAATGGAAGGACTTGTCCGAACCTCTAAAACAGTTTCAATGAAGATCAAGGCAATACAATTCCTGTTTTTCGCCTTGGTGCCCCTTGGTAGTATCGGGCAAACCATATCAAAGCAAACAACGGTAACCGGAAAGGTAGATCCCATCCTGTCGGACGAAATCCATCTGGATGATACATCGGTCCCAATAGGTCCTGATGGTGCATTCCGGTTCGCACTTGAAACGACCTCGCCCAAGTTTTATGGCCTTTCGTATGGGGATGATGAAATGGATCTTTTTATAAGCCCTTCGGACAGCCTACATATTGAAATCGGTATCGCAGATTCAGATCAAGAAATAAACTTCTCGGGAGGCAGTGCGGCCTTGAACACGTTTTTAAGAAGTCAATCAGAACTTAGGCTTGAAACGGAGGAATACCTGGACAAGAACGAGGAGGGTATCTATTCAAGAAAACTTCCCCTTTTTCGACAAATATTGGATTCCTTGAAGCAGGTACATATGGAAGACCTGAATTCCCTCTCAAAAAAAGAACACGACCTGAACGAATGGTTCCTACAAAAAGTAAGGGCCGATATCGAGTTCTTTTTTAAAAGGAAGGAGCTTACCTATCCGTTGCTCTATCACAGATTTACCGGTGAAAAAGCAGAGGTCCCTGCGGATTACTACCAAAGGATCGTTGACAATACTTTCGGGGAGCCAAGATTGCTATCATTGGACACCTTTTTGGATTTTTCCAGTGAATACCTCAATATTATGGCATCCGGAAATTACAGATATGAGGATTTCTGGGGCCTACACATCAATATTATGGGAGACCCGCGTTACAGCGCCATTTCCGAACTGGATGCGCATCGGGGTATAAAGGACCACTTTCTTGCCGAGCATCTTAGGACCTCTATAAATACCTTGAGCAGTAAGCACGTAGAAAAGATGGTAGGACGGTTCGGGAACGATTGTACCAATGATCTTTTCAAGGAGGAAATACTCCAGCTTTATGAGGCAAGTATCAAGGAAAGGGAAAGGCCCGACGATATACAGGTCTATAGAACGGTCCAGGGCAGGGACCTTGAGGCCCATATATTCTACCCGGACGGTTTTAAAAAAGATGACAAGCGTTCCGCATACCTTTTTTTTCACGGTGGCGGATGGCGGTTCGGCAAGCCAGAATGGGCACATGGGGACTCCAAGAAATATGCAAAAAAGGGTATGGTGGCCATTTCTTTCGAGTACAGTTTGAACTACGTAAGCAATGCATATATTTCCGATGGGGTAAGGGATGCCCAAGCGGCTGTCCGCTGGGCAAGGGCCAACGCATCCGAATTGGGGATAGACCCTTTAAAGATCGTTGCCGCGGGCTATTCCGCTGGGGGGCACTTAGCGGCCTGTACCGCAATTTTGAAGGACATCGGCAATGGGGACGAAAACTTTGGTTCAATAAGCTCTAGGCCCAATGCTCTGATATTGACCTCCGCCAGCTATATGCCCACCGGTTCCGGATTTCCCAATTCACCAGAGGACGATCCCAAGGATTTCTCACCTTTTCATAATCTAAAAAGTCCGATGGTTCCATCGCTATTGTTCCATGGGACGAATGACTGGGTCGTTCCACATGAACGATTCGAGGCGTTCGTCGGGAAAATGAAGGAACTGGACAATGAATTTGAATATCGTTCTTTTGAGGGTGTAGGGCATTTTTTGGATTCGGAATCGGCAGAGATCATAGATACAATGAGTGAAAAGTTTTTGGTCTCACACGGCTTCATACAAAAAAGGAACCGACCTTAACAATTCCGGATTCCCTGACTTATAGTTAAAGTCCCGTAAAAAGAACATTTTATGGGACATCACCCGAAATCCATTTGAACGAAGTTTTCATAAAAGCATCGTTTTTCCTTAAATCGAAAAGCTCGATTCTAGTTGAATATATGGCTGATGGAACTAAATCTACAGTTCTTATTGTATCCTTTGTCCATTAGTCATTCACTCAATAATTCAAGAGTGACCAGATAAGCACAATGGTCCGAGGCGATAGTATCTTTAATGACCTCACGCTTTATTATCTTCCAGCGGTCCTTTGGATAAAACATTATGTAGTCGATTTTTACTCTTGGGCCATCCGAAGGATGGGTAGGTTCTGGGTTTTCCTTATCATAGGTAGCTTCCCAAACTTCCTCAAGGATGGAAATGGGCCCACTGCCAGGGGTCGCATTGAGGTCTCCCGCCAAAATGGTAGGGTACTTATTCTTGGAAAATACCTCGTTTATCTTTTTGGCCTGCAATTCCCTTCCGGCATTACCTTCATGGGCAAAATGGGTACCCACAAAGGCAATAGTATCTTTTGAAGGTAATTCGGCCACTATTTCAATGGCAGCCCTTGGTTCCTGCCCCGAAATGTATGGTAGGGCCACATTTCTGGTGCTCAGAAATGAAAGTTTGGACAATATCCCTTCACCATACTCCCCGCCATCATAATACATTGCCCTTGCGAATAAGGGAGCCATCTTGGTCCTCCAGCCCAATTCAGTGGCCAGATCGTATTTCTTGGATCTGTTTACTTTATAGTCTACTTCTTGCATGGCCACAAAATCTGGATCCGCATCGTTTATAAGTTTTGCCAATACATCTAAATTAAAATCACCCTTTGTGGTTCTTCCTCCAAGGATATTGAACGAAAGTACTTTTACAATTTTTTTGTTCTCAACTTTGGTTTGAGCATGCACAGGCACATAAGCGAGAATACATACTAAAACGATTGACATTTGTAATTTCATTTGCTTCATAGTTTTTTCAGATTAAGGTTATTTTGTTATTCAGTTTTAGATATCAGTAATCCAATTTAAATTTTGATACTATCAGGAAATGATCTGAAGGAAAGCCAAGAATTAAAACGTTACAGAACAATGGCTCCCATAAAAAATGCCGACCCGGTCCTAGTCCATAAAACGAACATCTTAAGGGACATTGGCTTTCTTCTCCGATTCTTCCTTTTAACGGATCATTTTTAAAGGGCTGATCATTATCATAAATAAATTTTATCGCCATTGCTACATTGCGGATAAAGTAAATATACCTTTTATACCCATGTGATTTGAATTAAGCAAAACATGCTTAATCGGAATTGTTGTCACAATAAGTATAGAATCACATCTTTATGTTAGCACTCATTGTAATAGTATCTCCAAAAAAGTAAAAACCATGAAAAAAGTTTACTTGTTAATATTAGGCGTTATCACAGTTACAAGTTGTAATCAAGCACCGAAGCATGATATAGAAATCAACAAATATGTTGATTTTTTAAAAAATAAAGATAGGCCGGCAAAGGACTATATTCTGGATTTATTTAAAAAAAATGACTTGGTGATTCTCTGCGAAAGATATCACCAGGAAAACACACAGTACGAACTTATAACAGATGTAATCTCGGACGCTAGATTTATCAAGGATGTTGGAAATATTTTCTTTGAAACGGGCATGAGAACTCTTAATCCTGAACTTAACGATTTTGTTCATTCAGAAAACTTGCCTGAAAATAAGGTAGAAGAAAAATTAATAGCACTTCAAAGAAAATCCGATTATTTTCCCCTTTGGGATTATTACAATTTCTATTATCAGAACAAACAAATCTACACTATAAATCAGTCTTTATCAGAGGACGAAAAAATAAATATTTATGCAACAGATGTTGCCATACAACAGGATTCCATAAATGTAAGCCAATTAGAAGATTTCTGGAACGGTGATATTGATCATAGGGACAAATTGATGGCCGAGTACATCATCGATACGTTTGAACAGATCAAAAACTCCGATGAGAAAAGAAAAAAAGGGCTTGTCATAATGAATTATCGCCATGCTTACAACAAGAATTTTCAGGAGCCAAATGGAGAAATGATTTATAATGTTGGGGCATTTCTATTTGAAAAGTATCCAAATACAACTGCGAACGTCCTTATAAATTCAGTGATTATGCAAGATGGTAAGTGGGACGCGGCATTTAAAGTGGTAAACATTGAAGATTCAGGGTTTGACTTTGAAAACTCACCTTTTGGAGAAGACCATTTCGACATGTGGACGTTCACGGAACATGATGATAAGTATCAAGATATTTTTACAGGATTTGCTTATTACAAAAGCCCCGAAGACTTTGAACTGATTACGGGAGTGGATGGCCTGATAGATTCATCCTTTATCCAAATTTATAAGAATAGAGTCAAACTCTGGGACCAGGTCAGGGGACGGAATACCTCTTTGGAAGATGATACCATCTATGAAGAGTACGGCAGAAAAAATGTGCGGCCACTCGAAAATATTGATTCAATATCATCCTTAGTTAATAGGTGGTTAAAATAATAAAAATATGTGCTAACGATGCCAAAATAGTCTTAGTCGTTAAATACATCTACCTCGTTTACACGAACCGTTAACTGCTGAATTGCCCTCATATATCCAAAAACAAACATATTGGAGGATCTGCGGTCTGTTGTTCACCTTGTTCCATTAAACCGTTCTTTGAAAAGGCTATATAATTACCATGTAGGCAAATGAAGCTGGACTTTTTTTACTAATTCCCATGACGCAACTATTTTAAGAAATCGCAATCTTATTATTAAAACTATTCCCTTTTTTAGGGATTAACTTTTTTCAATGAAAAACGGACTAATATTAAAACTGGCTTTTCTTCTTATTTGTCCTTTTTTGGCAAATTGCTCTGATGATGATGAAAACAATATCATTGAAAATCAAGAAGGAACTGTTTTGGGTGGGGCGTCATGCAATACGGAAAACAATGGTCTTGCTGTTCGGATTGATGTTGATAATTTAGAATCTCCGAATTTCATTATAACCGCTACCCTACCGGATAGTCTTAAACAAGAAGGGCTTAGAATTATTTTTGACATGGAACTATCCATGGAAGGAATAACATTGTGTACCGCGAATTTCTTCCCGAACCAATTTTATAAGGTCAGCAATACAATACCTATTGAAGATTAGTTTTATCTTCATAATTGCTTTTTTCTTCGACCAGTAATGACAGAATATGAAATCATTGCGTTCATAGTATTTCAAGAGATTTAAAAATCAACATTTAATAGGAGCCTTTGCTCCTTTTTTCGCCCCGAACTTTTAATCGGCAGATTAAAAGAACCGAATAAAGATTGTATGGCAATACGTCTTGGTTAGCTACATACAAAAAGCTGTCAAATCATTTTATACAAATATTAATGATATTTATCGAAAAACCTATATATTTGTTATACAAAAATTAATGATATATGAAATGATACAGAGTTTAGGCCATTTGGAAGAAAATATTCTATTAATCGTAATGATCGAAAAGGAGACCTACGGGGTATCCATAGCCGAAGCTTATGAAAGACATATAGGTAAGACTATTTCTATACCCGCCGTCCACACTGTTTTAAAAAGGTTGCAACAAAAAGGTCTGGTCAGATCCCAAATGGGAGGAGCTACTCCCGAGCGAGGAGGGCGGCGTAAAAGAATATTTGAAGCTACCTCACGCGGTTATAATGTAATTGCCGAAATTCGGAAAAACCGAATATATTTTTGGTCGTTGATTCCAAAACTGAACGTTCAAAATGGATAATAAAAAGCCGAACAAACAGAATTTGGATCCTCCTAAATGGGCCGATAGGTTCCTCGAATGGTATTGCTCACCAAATCTCTTGAACGAAATCCAGGGAGACCTTTATGAGGCATTCTCAATAAGGGTCAAAAAATATGGTCATCGAAAGGCTCGGCTTATGTTTATTAAAGAAGTGCTCCTATTTTGCAAACCATCATCTCTTAAAAAATCAAGTAACATCCCAAACCTTCCCATTATGCTAAGTTTTTTTAGATATTATCTCAAGACCACCTTTCGGAATTTGGTAAAAAATAAGGCGTTTGCCAGCATCAATATTTTTGGATTGGTCCTTGGCATGACCGCTTTTCTTTTAATCCTCAACTATGCGTGGTTTGAACTTAGCTATGATGAATTCCACGAAAAAGGGAGTCAAATTTATAGAATCAGGAACGATCATTTCTCCAATGGAATTTCCACATATAACAGGGCTATCACGTATCGTGATGCAGGCCCTAGTCTTAAAGAGGAATTTCCCGAAGTTTTGGATTTCACCAGAATGAACGGATTGTTTGGACGAAACCTTGTAGTGACCTATGCCAATGATAACGGAATAGCCAATACCTTTAAAGAAGAGAATGTTTATTATGTAGATGATAACTTTCTCTCCATGTTCACATTCCCCTTGATTAAAGGAGATCCTGCGCAAGCTCTAAGAGATATGAGTTCGGTAGTTCTTACGGAAAGTATTGCCATCAAATACTTTGGAACGGAAAATCCCATAGGCAAGATAATCACCGTGGATGGCAATGAGTCCTTTACAGTAACGGGGCTTCTTAAGAATATCCCATCAAATTCCCATATGAAGTTTGATATTCTCTTCCCCATAAAAAGTTTATCCGAATACCAAAATAGAAACAACAAAATGTGGTCGGGTGGTGGCGGAGACGTGGCGTATACCTACGTACTACTGGCAAATGGCGTAAATCCAGCTTCGCTGGAAAGAAAGTTTCACGATTTTCTGGGTAAACATCAGGTTCCGCATATAACCGGAACCGAAATTACCGATCAGTTCGTCCTACAACCATTGAAGAGAATTCATTTACATTCCAATTTGGAGTTTGAAATCAAGGCCAACGGCAATTCAAAAATGGTCACCTTTCTAATGATTATAGGGTTTCTTGTATTGTCTATCGCATGGATAAATTACATAAATCTCTCTGCTGTAAGGGCTACCAAGAGAGCAAAGGAGGTGGGTGTAAGAAAGGTAATCGGGGCTACCAAGGGACAGCTCGCCAAGCAATTTATCACGGAAGCATTGGTACTCAATTTTATGGCCTCCTTGCTTTCGGTCGTTTTAATCCTTATCCTATTTCCAAAGTTCAAGGAATTGACAGGGTTGGCCATGGAACCTGTTTTTTTTAGCAATCATATGTTCCTGCTTCCATTGGTTCTGTTTATCGTATTCGGTGCTATTCTGTCCGGTCTTTATCCTGCTTTTGTTATGTCTTCCTTTGAACCATTGGTTGCCTTAAAAGGGAAAGTGGGGCAAAAATTTAAGGGTATTTCTTTGGTAAAGGGAATGACGGTATTTCAATATGCAATTTCGATTGTTTTATTGGCAGGCACATTTACCGTTTTCAAACAGGTCGATTTCATGCAGAATCAGGATCTGGGAATAGAAATAGATCAGACCATAGTTATAAACGCACCTAAAATAACAAAGGACAACTATGCTTCCGTTCTGGAATCCTTTAGGGAAGAGACTCTCAAACATCCCGATTATATTGAAATGACCGCCTCCTCCGAGATTCCTGGTAGACCGTTCAATGCCACCTCCATGATGGCCCCATCTGGCGCCAGCAGGGAACAGCACAAAAAATATGCTAGTGCTTGGGTAGATTATGACTTCTTACCGATATTTGGCCTGGATCTGATTAGTGGGAGAAATTTCTCGAAAGATTTTCAAACGGATGAAAGCGCCATTATTGTAAACGAGGAATTTGTAAAATCCCTTGGTTTTGTGAAGCCGAAAGATGCGATCGGCCAATTGATTTCTTCAAATAGGGGTACGGCTAAAATAATCGGCGTTGTAAACAATTATCATCAGGTTTCCCTTAAAAATGCTGTTGAGCCAGCTGCCTTCTTCTTAAATTCCGAGAGAAACAGGAAGTATATTTCCTTTAGAATAAGTTCAAAGAATCTGTCGGGTACTATCGATACACTTCAAAAGGAGTACGAGGCCATGTTTCCTGGAAATCCGTTTGAATTTTTCTTTCTTGATGATTATTTCGACCAACAATATAGAGCGGACAGATCCTTCGGAACAGTTTTCTTGCTTTTTAGCGTCCTGGCCCTATTTATTACCTGCTTGGGACTATTTAATCTATCTTTTATAACTACGCTGAATCGCATTGGGGAAATTGCAGTAAGAAAGGTGCTCGGAGCTTCTACCCCGTCTATTGTAATGCTGTTTTCAAAAGATTTTATTAAGCCGATAGCGCTAGGTTCTTTCATAGGGATTCCCATTATTTGGATTATTCTTCGGGAATGGCTGTCCAATTATGCGTTCCGAATTGACATTTCTTTTTGGCTATTGTTCACTCCTGTAATCTTAACTCTTATAATCGCCAGCATTACCATGAGTTACCATATTTTAAAAGCTGCAAGAAGCAATACCGTGGAAAGTTTAAGAATTGAATGAGTTTTAGGTATTTTAAATGAGTACTGCTACAATTGTGTCTACTGCTTAATACGTTCCTTTAAAACGAACGTGGCCGTTGCAGAAGTGCTCTGTACGTATGATATCGACCCTAGTCGGCTGTTTTTACGGAACCTTAGTGAGAGCCGGTCTCGGTTGGGTTTGCAGGAGAAAAATGGTCAGGTTGCCTTGTAAGGTATTTATAATGGTCCTTATAATGCCAAGGGAGGGCTTCCTTCCCCCTTTCTTGAGGTACTTTTTCAGGTTGAAGGCGATTGCCGCCATGAGCATGACCTTGTGCGCACCGGCCTTGCCCAATACGCCTATTTTTCTCAGGCCGTAGAACTGGGTCAAACTACCGAATACGGGCTCCACCGTACTTTGTCTCAGCTTTTTCATTCGTTTGCCCCTTTCACTGTGCTGTCGGGCGTATGCCCTCAAGTATTGTTCATCATAGATCGTTCTGGTGATTTTTTTACATTTTGTATTCGGCACACATTGGGATTTCATGGGGCAGGCCTTGCAGTCTTTCGGTGCCGCCCAATAGCATTTCAGTACGCTACCGTCCCGGTTGGTACGGAATCCCTTGAAAGGTATTGGCCTGTTCATCGGGCAATTGTATTCGTCCTTTTCCCTGTTGTAGGGAAAACCGTCTATCTTGGGTTTGTATTTCCCGAAAACGGGTATCCATCCGGTAGCCTTCCTTTGTTCGAGAAAATCGTAGTTGGCGCCATTGGAATAACCTGCGTCCGCGAGGAAATCCGTCATTATCAGCTCGTTCTTCCTTAAACGGTTCTAGATCCGCAGGCTGATATCGGTCAGGTACTGGCTGTCCCTGCCGTCGGCAAAGTCCGCCTGGATATGTGAAATGACCCCTTCCGCGGTATCCACCGCCATGCTGCAACGGTAGTTGAGCTTTCTGGCCTTGCCCGGTTTTACCGATATGCGGGCATCCGGGTCATGGGGGTTGTAGTGCGTCTTGTTGCTCAGCAGGCGTGCCTTTTTATGGCGGGCGCCGACCAGTTGCACCGGACTGTCCCGAAGGTTTTGGTGGTGCTTTTCCACGCGCCTGAGATGGTGCTCGGGAGCGGTGATATGTGCGGGGGACATGGTCTTCGCTTGCCTTTGCTGTGTTCCCCCGTTCTCTTCCGACACTTTTTTCAAGTGGTCCCCCATGGGGGCTGCGGGCATTTTCGGCACTACGCTTTCCATGGATGCGTTGGCCTTTATCGGGGCCGAATCCACCGCCTGGGTGTGGCCGGAAACCATCCCGCTGTCGACGCACAGGGCGAATACCTTGTTGAACAACTTCTCGAAAAGGGATGCCGGATAAAGTTGCCTCGTCCTACTGATGGTCGAGTGCCATGGCAGCTCCTCGTCCAGGTCATAGCCCAGAAAGTAGAGCACGTCCATCCGCATGCTACAGTGTTCCGCCAGTTTTCGGTCGGAGGTGATGTTCTCGAGGTATCCCGCGATCAACAGCTTGAAGAAGACAACGGGGTCAATGGACGGGTTGCCCGTACTGCCATAGAGTTCCTTCGTGTCCCTGTAAAGAAAACTCAGGTCGAGCGTCTCGCGGAGCCTTCTGTAAAGGTTGTCCTCGGGAACACGGTCCGACAGCCTGAAGCTGAGGAACAGTTTTTCGGTGTAGCTTTTTCTGCCTTGCATACCATAAGTTACCGATTTCCCGACGCTTATGAAAGCAAGAATTGATGAATATCAGAGTTGTGCAACAGCCACGAACATTTTTGAGAACAGGGAATTTACCAACAGCGTTACGGTGTGCGATTTTGATTATCCGGAAAATCGGGAACTCAACCATTTTGGTTCACCGATTCCTTTGGAATTAGAAATTGGAGGTTCCAAAGGGGATAGCGGTGGCGGAGTGTTTATGTACCACCATGGCAAACACATTTTGGTTGGTATAGTTTCCGGGGCATTGAACCGTAGAATCAAATACGGTTCCGTGATGGCTCTGGCAAGGGTTTCAAAAGCGAACGAATGGATAGATTCGGTTGTCGATTAATTATGTCCACTTTTATATAAAGTACTTTTCCCTGTATTTGCAAAAGATGGGAAACCAGGGGGCAAAGTTTGCGGATATACCAATCCGTTAATAATTATATGAGAAAAGAACCCTAAATTTACGTTGTGTTTCGGCGTATTAGAAATAGTGGGTTCATTCGAATTCTTTGGGGATTTATGGGTCTGTATCTCCTCAATATCAGTGTAGACACTGCGGATGCCAATCCAGAGCACATTGCGGAAGATCTTACCATTAACGACCAAGAGAGTCTAATCGAAATTATTGTAGAAAAAATATTGGGATTCGAGGATGCCTTCGCCGAATACGATGATCCTGATAGCGAAGACCATGACAAAAAGAATAAAATCGATTTGATCGTTCTGCTCTCGGTCGAACAAACCGGTTCAAAAAATCCTTTTGAAACAATAAGTCGGGCATACCCCGATCATAGGGCTTTTTTAACAAACGGATATTGCCAACTTCACACTCCCCCACCCAAAATTTGATTTGTTTTTAGGTATTCACAATCATCCAATTTTTAATAACTAAAGATTGGATAAACTTCTTATTCACAAAAAACAAATCAATATGAATATTAAAAACATAGTGGTGCCAATTTTCCTATTGGCATCATCAATATATACTTTGGCACAAACTGAAGAAGTAAAAAAGGACAGCCTTTATATTCAAGAAGTAGAAGATTACAAGGAACCTGGCAAGGTATTACATGCAGAACCATTGTACATAGACCTTATAAGAGATCTTGGAGCCAGAAAAGGTGAAAGGGAATGGAACTTGGGTTTTGGGTTAACGGATAACTTAAGGTTTGATTCTTATGAGGCCTTAATTGAGTATGAATGGGCACCAATGGATCGCTTAGGTTTGGAAGTGGAATTGCCATTCACTTTTTATTCGCCCTTGAACGGTGTAGCCAAGGATTCCGTTCCTTCAAATCAATTGAACAGTATAAAACTGGCGGCCCAATGGTCTTTCTTTGTAAACGAATCCATGGCAACGTCCATGGCTATTGGCTACATCAATGAATTTGAGTTATCCGATTTTGAAAACTTTGGGAAGCCTCTTATAAAAGGGAATGTGTATAACCCGTTCTTGGTCGTTGCCAAACGTTGGGGAAACAATTTTCACTCATTGATCTATACAGGCCCCATGATAGAACAGAATTTCAAAACCAGTGACTTTAAAGCAGATTATCACATCAATACCAATTTTCATTATATGATAAGCGGTACAAGGAACTTTATTGGCGTTGAATTCAATAAAATTATGGACAAGAAGGACTTTGATATGACCATTCGCCCACAAATGCGAGTTGGTATAGCCGATAATCTTTTGATTGGAATAGTGGCCGGAGTACCCGTAAGTAGGGAAAACGAAAGGTTTAGTTCCTTTGTCCGGCTTATATGGGAACCTACGCATAAATTAGTGAAACATCCCCGTTAAGAGTAAAACTGAAACATAGGGTGGCTTGTAGGTTTGAAAATGGAATTTTCGACTTCACCTCAACTTCGGTGGAATCAATAACACCTCAAAAAACCCTATGTTTTAGTACCAAACCAACATAATTAAAAAAGCATCAAGAAGCAGTGTATCTCTAGGTTTTCATTTACCCAACCATTTCGCCTTCACCCTTCTTGCGTTCATCTCGGCAATATTGATCATGGGAATCTCCTCTGGACATTCCACCTCACAAGCACCGGTAAAGGTACAGCTCCCAAAACCCTCGAGTTCCATCTGACGGGTCATTTCCAAAACCCGATTGGAAGCTTCTGGCTTCCCCTGTGGCAAGCTGTTCAAATGATTGATTTTTGCCGCTGTAAAGAGTGCGGCCGAGGCATTTTTACAGGTAGCGACGCAAGCCCCACAACCAATACAGGCCGCCGCGTCCATAGCTCTATCCACTACTTCTTTCCCCACAAGGATAGCATTTGCCTCTGCAGCGGTTCCCGTTCTCGCGCTAATATATCCTCCCTGCTCAATAATTCTGTCAAAAGCGGAACGGTCGACCACCAGGTCTTTTATAACCGGAAATGCCGCTGCCCTCCAAGGTTCCACGACTACGGTCTCCCCATCCTTAAAACTTCGCATATGTAGCTGGCAAGTGGTGATATTATCATGCGGACCATGGGCCCTTCCGTTGATGAACACCCCGCATTGTCCGCAGATACCTTCACGACAATCATACTCGTAGGCAATGACCTTCTCATTGCGCTGTACCAAACGTTCGTTGAGATAATCCAAAGCTTCCAAAAAAGACATATCCTCCGTTAATCCGTCTACCTCATACGTCTCAAAACCCCCTTGGCTCTTAGAATTTACCTGCCTCCAGATTTTAAAAACTATCTTCATCGTAGTATTCCGTTGTAGTGCTTAGTTTTCTGATGTTCTTCAATGCTTTATTTATAGCTTCGCACGGTCGGTTGCACGTTTTCAAATACCAAGGGTTCCTTATGCAACTGAAAATTTCCGTTGTCATAGGCCCAGGCCGATACATACGCATGCGTCTTATCGTTACGCATAGCCTCACCTTCATCGGTCTGATATTCTTCCCTGAAATGGGCACCGCAGGACTCTTCCCGCTGAAAGGCATCGGTGCACATAAGGAGCCCCAACTCCAAAAAATCGGCCAAACGCAATGCTTTTTCCAACTCAGTATTCATTTCCTGTTGTCCCCCGGTAACATTGACTTCGTTCCAAAAGGCATCTCTAATTTCCTTGATCTTTGAGATAGCATTCCCAAGCCCCTCCTTATTTCTGCTCATGGCACATTCCTGCCACATAACCTTGCCCAATTCTCTATGGAAGTGATCCACGGTTTTGTCGCCTCTTACAGTCAAAAGCTTTGTGATTTGTTGTTCTACTTCTTTCTGTGCCTTGTCAAATTCTGGATGATCTGTAGTAGGATGGTCTTCCTTCAACTCATCGGCCAAATAATTGTTGATGGTGTTCGGCAGTACAAAATATCCGTCAATACTGGCCTGTAATAACGAATTGGCCCCCAGACGGTTGGCTCCATGATCTGAAAAGTTACATTCGCCAATGGCATAGAGCCCGGGGATGGTGGTCATCAATTCATAATCCACCCATAGTCCGCCCATGGAGAAGTGGGCCGCAGGTGAAATCTGCATAGGTTCTTGATAGGCATCCACTCCGGTAATCTTCTTGTACATTTTAAAAAGATTACCATACCTATCCTGGATAGTTTGAATCCCGAAACGTTCAACCGCATGTTTAAAATCCAGATAAACCGCATTTTTGAAAGGCCCTACACCATAACCGGCATCGATACGCTCCTTTGCTGCCCTTGAGGCAATGTCCCTCGGCGCAAGGTTTCCAAAGCTCGGATACCGCCGTTCCAGGTAATAGTCCCTTTCTTCTTCAGGAATGGCATTGGCTCTTCGGTCATCATCTTTCTTTTTGGGAACCCAAATACGCCCATCATTTCGTAGGGATTCGGACATTAGGGTAAGCTTGGACTGTGCCTCGCTGGTCTGGGGCAACGCAGTAGGGTGCACCTGCGTAAAACTGGGTGCGGCAAAATAAGCCCCTCGCTTATGGGCTTTCCATATCGCCGAGCCATTGCAGCCAATAGCCAAGGTAGAGAGCCGAAAGACCCTGGAGTAGCCCCCTGTAGCCAACACAACTGAATCTGCGGCAAAGCGTTTCAATTGACCAGTGATCAAATCCCTTGCTATGATGCCCTTTGCCTTTCCATCGATTACCACCAAATCCAACATCTCATGGCGGGGAAACATAGCCACTTTTTGAGCACGTTTCATTTTATACAATTGTGAATAGGCGGCCAAAAGCAATTGCTGCCCCGTTTGTCCACGGGCATAAAAGGTACGCTGCACCTGAACACCACCAAAACTGCGATTGGCAAGTACCCCGCCATATTCACGGGCAAAAGGTACCCCTTGTTGTACATAATGGTCAATAAGCGGGGCCGACAATTCCGCCAAGCGGTATACATTGGCCTCCCGTGACCTAAAATCGCCTCCCTTTAATGTATCATGGAACATTCGCCAAACACTATCACCATCGTGCTGATAGTTTTTTGCGGCATTAATACCGCCTTGAGCCGCCACGGAATGGGCCCTACGTGCCGAATCCTGATAGCAAAAACATGTAACGTCATAGCCCAATTCCGCTAAAGTGGCCGCGGCACCGGCTCCTGCCAACCCGGAACCGACCACGATGACATTCAGTTTTTTCTTGTTGGCCGGATTAATCAGCTGGGATTTGGTCTGATAGCTGCTCCATTTGTTCTCCAAGGGTCCTTCAGGAATTTTTGAATTCAGCATCTGAAAATTTATTTTAAGAATACAATGAAGGGAATCAAACCAAACCCCACGGCCATGACGGCAGCATAGACCAATGAAATCTTCGCCAATACTCGAAGTCCCTTTTTATGGTAAAAACCCAAGGTCTTAAAAGCACTTTTCAATCCGTGGTTGAGATGTAACCCAAGGGGAATCATCAAAATTGTATAGAATACTACGTAATAGATATTTCGAAAAAGACTGTAGGTTACCTCATAAACATCTACGTGGCCATTGGCATCCAGAGCTACGTTTTCACCTAGGCCCAGCTTGATACGGGCCCAAAAGTTGGCGAGATGTACCACGATGAACAACAGTATCATGATGCCCAAAAGTCCCATGTTCTGGGAGGTCCAACTGCTATTCTCCCTATTACGGTTTAGCAAGTAGCGCTTTGATTTTGCCTTTCGGTTGTTCAAAACAATCAATAGGGCATAGATAACATGCAGCACAATAGACAAGTATAGTACGTAGGCCACAATCTTAATCAGCGGGCTTTCCCTTAAGGTGGTCGAATACGAGTTGTACAGGCCTCTTGCCATTTCTTCGGGAAGCACCAAAATGCTGTTTGCGGAGAGGTGTACAATCAAAAAGATACATAAGAACAGGCCCGTAAGGGCAATTATGGTTTTTCTAAGGAACATCTAAGATCTAATCATGTAGGATAAGCAACGGTACCGGACTGTTAAAAGTCTGCTTTAAGGTAACACTTTCGTTGAGAAGTCGATGCATGAAGCCTTTCTTTGTTCGGATAAGGCAAAGCAAACCGGCAAAATCCTTCATCATGTAATCGTTCAAGTCCTTATTGGTATCACCTGTACCAAATGCATAGTCTACGGATGGATTCAAGTCTTCGATAGCGGTCAAGGCCTTTTCAATTTGAGGTGTTTTCTTATCCGCGATATGTAGCACTTTTACCTTGCTTTGATGCATGGTGGCGATCTTTCGCAAAGGTTCCAATAGATTAGCATCGGAAAAAGGATCATCACTGACCGCAAAGACAATTTCCTCAAGTGAACGGAAACTATACCCGGCCGGAACTACTATTACGGGGGCCGAGGTCTTGGAAATGACACCGCCCGCAACACTTCCCAAAAAAACCTCCTTGAGTCCGCTCGCCCCTTTGGTACCCATCACAATATAATCATAATGACCACTATCCCCTAGTGATGCTATGGCAGAAACGGCATAATTCTTAATGATTTTGGTCTTTAGCGTTAAATCGGGATGCTTTTTTTGAACGTTTTCCAACAGTTCATCCATTCTGCGCTTGGCATCCTTCTCCAGCACACTATTAATGTTCTTCATTAGAAGTGCGGTAGACTTTGTACCGTATACATGTAAAACGGTAATTTCTGTGGCGGATCCCCTAAACAATTCCGTGGCATAGGACAGGGCATTGGATGAGGTATTCGAAAAATCGACGGGGACAAGAATCTTATTCATTTTTCAAGCTATTTTAATTGCTGAACTATTTTAGGATAAGACTATCTTAGAGTTTCTAAAACAACATCATTCTTAAACACTATTCGCAGCCTTATTTTTGTTTGTATCTTTAAATTTAATAACAGAATCTAAAGCAAAACTTTAGAAAGGGACCCAGCCTATAAATATTTGTTTCAAATACTCCTAAACTATATGGGGCCGGATATACCAATAATCCCGCCCGCCCGTTGTACAAACTACCCTTTAGATCTTGTCCATATTTTTTCTACTTGAACCTCTTCCTTCGGCCCATTTCTTAAGTTTCCCTGAAGAATTGCATACTAGCTTTATACAAATTTCAGGGGATGGTTCCAAAATCGGATTTGCAACCATCAATTCTAAGTCATAATTCTGGTCCGTAATCAGCGAGAACCTGCACATTAAAATGTTGTTTTATGAAGCTTTTGGAAAAGATTTTATTGGCGCAGGATTTTAGTAAATCCTCCCAAAATTTGGTGCATAGCGCAATTGAACTTGCAAAAATATTCGAATCGAAAATTGTTCCCATTCATGTACTGCCGGATGATATCATAAATAAGAAGGTCAAGGCCTTGCTAAATGAAACAGCCATGACAAAATTGGAAGAAACGGCACAACGTATTGAGAATGAGGGGGTGGACTTGGATAACCCCTTACTGGCGTTTGGTTCTCCCCACGAGGCTATCGTAAGGGCCGCGGTGGATATAAACGCCAATGTAATTCTTACGGGTTCCGGTGAAAGCAAAAAGGGGGATACCTTTCAATTGGGTACCACTACGGAGCGTATTATCCAAAAAAGCGAAAAACCCGTTTTCGTCATCAAGGAAGGAATCCTGCTCAATGTACGTCATATACTTTGTCCCGTTGATTTTTCCGAATCTTCCAAAAGGGCTCTTAAAAACGCCATTACCATGGCCCGTAGGTTCAAGTCGGAACTCACCATTCTCGCGGTATGCGAATTGCAAGGCTCCATCTGGTTTACATCGGAAAAGGACAAGGAACAGGAAAATGAGCTTAGATATACCCTACATCAGGAGGAATTCGATTCCTTTTTAAACGGGTTCGACCTAACAAATCTTAATTGGACAAAAGAAACCCCTAAAGGTAATCCCGCCAAGGAGATATTGAGTGCCATTTCCAAAAAAATGATCGATCTGCTCATCATGGGTACTGCAGGAAGGACGGGGCTTAACCGAATGATCATGGGCAGCGTTACCGAAAAGGTGGTAAGGGAAGTGCCCTGTTCCTTCCTCACCCTAAAATCCGAGGATGTCATCTCCCTACAACTGGAAACGCATATCAAGGACATCGAAAAACTTCACAGTACCGGCCTGCAGTTGATGGAGGATGGTTTCCATGAAGAAGCCATTGGTCAGTTTAAGGCCTGTTTAAGCATTAATGATATGCACGTACCAGCATATAAAGGGCTTGCGAAGGTTTATGAAAAACTGGACCGACCGGAGAAGGCCAGGATGTACAGAAGAAATGCCAAGGAAATTATGGACAAGATCTGGTATCAAAAAATAGAGGAAGAAGTCCGAAAACTTCGCGGTAGCTAAAAAATATCCATACATGATGCAAAAAGCAAAAGGAAAAGTAGTCAGCGTCAACGAATCCCTTGTTGGGGCCCTAACTACGGAGGGATCTGTCATGAACGGTGAGGTAGCCTATATTATCATTGAGGACGGCAAACGGCTCAAATCGGAGGTCATTGATGTGAAACCCAATGATATAGTATATCTACAGGTCTTTGAAGATACCGGCTGGATGAAAGTAGGCAACCTTGTGGAATTTTCTGGTCTTCCCCTGGCCGTAAAACTGGGGCCCGGCATTTTAGGTTCCGTAACGGATGGTCTGCAAAACCCCTTGTACGAATTGGCCAAGAAAGAATGGTTTTTGGAGCGGGGGCTCGTAGTAGAGCCCTTGGATATCACGGTTAAATGGCACTTTACCCCTTCAGTGCAAAAAGGGGATTTGGTAACGGGCGGTACCGTACTGGGTTCCGTTCCTGAAAAACTGTTCGAACACAAGATTTTTGTCCCCTTTTCCATACAGGGGGATCACACGATCGAGCAAATAGCTCCCGAGGGAGAGTATACCGTAGATGAGCCCATAGCCGTTATAAAGGACGCCGTGGGCAAAAGCGTGGAACTAAAAATGGTATTCGAGTGGCCCGTAAAAAAACCTATGCCCTTTAATGAGCGTTCCGTCCCCATAGATCCAATGCCCACGGGAATCCGGATTCTAGATGCCCTTTTTCCCATTGCCTATGGCGGTACGGCATGCAATCCAGGACCTTTTGGAGCAGGCAAGACGGTATTGCAACATAGTTTGGCCCGGCATTCACAGGCCGATGTGGTTATCATCGCAGCTTGCGGCGAACGCGCCGGGGAAGCTGTGGAGGTCTTTAAAGACTTCCCTGAACTGATCGATCCACGAACGGGAAAGTCCTTGATGGACCGTACCTATATTGTGGGGAATACCTCATCCATGCCCGTGGCCGCCAGGGAAGCATCTGTCTACATGGCCACAACCGTGGGGGAATACTACCGCAAACAAGGGCTCAATGTGCTTATCCTAGCTGATTCTACTTCCCGATGGGCACAAGCACTCCGTGAGACCTCGGGACGAAAAGAGGAAATTCCAGGTCCCGAAGCCTTCCCCATGTATATTTCCACATTGATCTCCGCTTTCTACGATCGCGCGGGAATTGAATTGCTACCCGATGGAAAAACCGGATCCTTAAGTATTATCGGAACAGTTTCTCCAGCGGGCGGGAACTTCGATGAACCGGTAACGCAGGCCACTTTGTTGAGTACGGGGGCTTTTTGGGGGTTATCCCGGGCATTGTCCGATGCACGGAAATATCCCGCCATAGACCGTATTGATAGTAATTCCAAATATCCCTCGTTGCTGAATCGGGAAGAGGTGAACTTTTTATTGGAGCTGTTACGGGATGGTAAGACCATAGCTTCCAATATTATCCTGATGGGCGAAAAGGGTATCACGGACGAAGCCTATATCCGTCACCAAAAGGCCGAATTGCTCGATGCCGTCTTCCTGCAACAGAACAGTTTTCATGAGGTGGATGGGGTAACCACTCCCGATCGGTTGCGGGCCATGTTCGATATGGTGAAGGAAATCATAGACGCAACGGTAGGTATTAAAGGTAAGGAAGGGATACGGTCGCATTTTAATTTCATCCGACTAGCTTTTCTTGACTGGAACTATATGAAACCCGATGAGGAGGGCTTCGAAAAACAAAAAATGAAACTAGTGAATTTGGTCAAACAAAGGGAACATGTTGCAGAAAACGTATGAGAATATAGACAGTATTGGGCGCGCCATTCTGGGCATTAAGGCCAAGGGTGTACACAATAAGGAATTGGCAGAGGTAATCTATCCCAACGGACAAAAGGCATTTGCTCAGGTCATTGCATTGGATGGCGATCAGGTGACCCTTCAACTGTTCGGAGGTGGATTCGGGGTCTCTACCGATTGTAAGATCCGTTTCCTGGGAAAACCGGTCCAAGTAGGATTTTCCGATGATATGTTGGGGCGTGTCTATTCGGGCAATGGCCAACCCATAGACGGAGGTCCTGAACTACTGTCCGATATGATTCGGGTGGCGGGACCCTCCATTAATCCAGTAAAAAGGCTCATCCCCAAGGATATGATTCGTACAGGGGTACCCATGATCGATGTATTCAACACCTTGGTACGTTCCCAAAAGATACCCATTTTTGCCAAGGCAGGCGAACCCTACAACCGCCTATTGGCCAATATCGCTACCCAGACCGATGCGGATGTAATCATAATCGGTGGGGTGGGACTCAAATATGATGAGTTCCATTACTTCAGACAGCGTATTGAAGAGGCCGGAAGTAAGAACAAGACCATCATGTTTGTCCATACGCATAGGGATTCTATAGTAGAAGGCCTTATGGTACCCGATTTGGCCCTGGCCGTAGCCGAGCAATTTGCGTTACAGGGTAAAAATGTTTTTGTACTGCTATCGGATATGACCCAATGGTCCGATTATTTGCGGCAAGTAGCCAATGCCCAGGATCAGATTCCGGCCAATCAAGGTTACCCGGGCGACCTGTATTCCCAGTTGGCCAGTCGTTACGAAAAAGCGGCTGATATTGAGGGTGCAGGAAGTTTGACCATCCTCGGGGTAACCACAATGGACGATGTTACCCATCCCGTACCGGACAACACCGGATATATTACCGAAGGACAATTCTATATGAAGGACGGATATCTGGAACTGTTCGGATCATTGAGCCGTTTGAAGCAACAAGTAAACGACCGGACCCGTCCGGATCATAGAAGTATCATGAATGCTATGGCGCGGTTGCTTTCAGAAGCCGAAGAACGGGTAAAGGCCCAGAAATTCGGTTCGGTGAAGGATGACTATTCGTTGCGGTTGTTGGATTACCGAAAGACCTTCCAAACCGAATTGATGGATCCCTTCCGCTACTTGGAACTGGAAGATGCCCTAGACCTGTGTTGGGATACCCTTGCCCAACATTTCAAAAAGGAAGAGGTAGGGCTATCCTCCAAGCTGATCGAGGCGTATTGGCCGGAAAAAGGGAAGTTCAAAATATTAAAAGAGATGACCCATGAGTGAGAAAACCTTGGATAAACTGATTGCCACCCTAAAATCGGAAGCTATCAAGGCAGCGGACAACGAAGCGATGGATATCGTGGAGAAGGCACGCGCACAGGCCCAAAAAATCATAAAGGATGCGGAAGCCAAAAAAGAAGAACTTCTGGAAGACGCCAAGAAAGAGGCCCAAGCCACGCTCAACAAAGGGGAAGGTGCCCTTAAGCAAGCGGCAAGGGATCTTACCGTTTCGGTACGCAACGATTTGTTGAAACTTCTTGGGGCTGTACTGGAAAGGGAAATAGAAACTGCCCTTACTCCGGATCTTTTGGAGGAAGCCGTCCTAAAAGTCATCGAAAACGTAGGTAGTGGAGTTACCCTAAAGCTTCCGGAGAATGCCGAGGCAAAGCTGGTAGACCGAATCCAGAAACGTTTGCAGACGTCGGATACACTGGCTTCTATCAGCAAGGATGCCACTATTCTCAATGGGTTCTCTATAACCAAAACGGATCAAGGATGGAGTTACCATATTTCGTCCGAGGAAGTCGCCGAACTTTTAAACGTTCATCTTAGTCCAAAATGGGTTCAAATCCTTAAAAATGAATCGGAGGTATGATTACCGGAAACCTGGAATATGTAATGAGCAGCTTCCCGCATCTGTATTTTCAAGACTCCGATGAGGAACGCCTTAGGGTGTTTTCCATCCTAAGAAAATATGCAGGGCCTTCAGGGGAGGAAAAAAGCATCATTGCTATTTTGGACGAAGAGGCCGGTAACTATTTAACCTCAAGGGCATCCCGTACGTTACAACAAATTACATTGGAGGATATCCATAAGGAAATTTTCCAACGCAGTAAAAACAAAATTCTATCGGCTTTTTCCACTTATGTCCATAGGCTTAAAAGTGATATCGAACAACTTCGCGTCTCCCGAAAAAAAAGGGTGGATGCCACCATGGCCAAAAAGCAACCGCTACCCTTAACACTGGGTACTCCGCTGGAAGAGGAAATTCAAATTTTAAAGATGCAATGGGACAAACTTGACGGGCTTTCCATTGGACATTATACCGATTTTGGGGCCTTGATCATCTATAAACTGAAGCTGCTGCTCTTATTGCGATGGTGGAGTTTTGATCAAAAAGTAGGGTTCGACAATTTCTTACACATTACAAAGAAGGACTGAACATGGCGGATAAGATCTTAATGAACAAAAACACCCTGGCCGCCTTGAAAATAGAGCTGAGGGAATACAACACGGCCCTACCCGTCTTTGAGATGAAGGAACAGCAGTTGAAGGAGGTAGTACAGACTACGGAAAATAATATTATTCGGCTGAAACGGACCATTGAGACGACTGATGCGGAAACAAAAAAATGGGTGGCCGTGATGGCCGAGGAGACCATTGACCTGTCCGAATTGGTAAAAGTCAATGAAGTTGTCACCGAAAAACGGGAAATCGCTGGAGTAACCATAGAGACGTTTAAGGACATCGCGTTTAAGGAAGTGGAGGTAGATCTTTTCAATACGCCACTTTGGATCGATGCCGCCCTAGAGGCGATACGGGAGCAAAAGACCAACAGGACCTTGGTGGAAATCGAAGAACGAAATTTGGAATTGCTCAAGGAAGAACTTGCCGAGGCCCGCCGGATGAAAAATGCATTAAAGGAAGTGTTTATACCGGAAACCCAAGAGAATATTCGAAAAATTGAAATCTATCTGGGCGATGTAGAGCGACTGGCCATAGGCTGTGCCAAACTGGTAAAAAAGAAGAAACAGGAAAAAAAGGCCATGGCATGATCGTTCGGATGAAGGAAATACTGCTCTTTACCACCGCACGTTCCGTGGACGAAACCATTCGTGTGCTCGGAAATCTCGGAGTGATGGACATCAAGGAAATTGACCGATCGCCCAATGGAATTGCCGAAAGGCGATTGGTTTCGCTCAATAAAACTGAAAATGCAATTTCCTCCCTTAAGGAACATTCAAAAAAGAAAAAAGATACCATCACCCGGGTAAAATATCCAGCCAAGGATCCCAAACAGCTTGTAGAGCGCGTATTGATGACAGAAGAAATTAAGCGAAGATGTAAAGACCGACTTGATGAGCTCTACCTACAGTTGGATTGGTACAAAACCTGGGGCGAAAAGGTAAACGTAAAGGACTTTGAGATCCTTAGGAAAAAAGGGATTTACATTCGGCTCTATCTTTTGGGCAAATCAATGATACCCAAAGTGAAGGAAGACCATACCGTCGTAACTTTCCCTGAACAGAACGGGAAGATACCGACGGCATTGGTTACTCAAAACGAACATGAAAAATTAAATCAAAAAGAGGTAGTCCCCCCGAAATTATCTCTGGGGTCCATACAACGACAGATTAAAAGGAAAAAACGGCAATTGACCGAAGTAGAACGTTTTTTGGATGATCAAACCGAACATCTGCACTGGCTGGAGGAATACCGCATATTGTTGAAAGACCGATTAGGTATGCAACAGACCTTGGGAGGTATGGGCGACATTGATGGCAAGTTGAAATACCTTAAAGGATATATACCTTGCGATTCCGTAGATGATTTCGTTGCAAAAGCGGAAGAGAACCATTGGGGTTACCACATCACCGAGCCTGAAAAACCGGAAGAGGTACCGGTCTTCATCAAAAATCCCAAGTGGATCAGTATTATCAACCCGGTAATGAAATTTATAGATATCGTACCCGGATACAAGGAAGTCGACGTCTCCATTTATTTTTTGGTGGCCTTTGCCCTATTTTTTGCCATGCTTGTCGGTGATGCAGGATACGGCTTGATCTTTCTATTGGTTACCTTATTCCTTCGTAAAAAACTAACGCCCCAGATGCAGATCTTGGTCTATGTTCTCAGTGGCACGACCATTGTTTGGGGAATACTTAGTGGCACCTATTTTGGTGCCGAGGAGATAGCCGCCCTTCCCTTTTTCAAGAACTTGATCGTTGAGGAAATTGCCAGCTTCGGGTTCGATAATGTTTCCTTTATGATGCATCTCTCGTTCCTGATAGGGGCCATTCACCTAACCGTGGCCCATGGAATTCGCGTTGCCCAGTTTATCAACTCCATACGGGCCCTTAGTGAAATAGGTTGGATCTTTTTGGTGTGGGGGTTGTTCTTCTTGACCGAGCAATTGGTACTGGGCAAGACTATGCCCATATGGGGGCCTTGGCTATTTATAGCGGGAGTAGCCTTGGTTGCTCTTTTCTCGGTCGAAAGCAAGAACTTTTTGAAAAGCATGCTGGTTTCATTGGCCAATTTGCCGTTAAGCTTAATTAGTGGATTCTCCGACATTGTTTCCTACGTACGACTTTTTGCGGTAGGTATGGCAACGACAGCCGTTGCGGCGAGTTTCAACAATATGGTGTTGCCCGAAGGGATTACCGATATGGGGCTTTTGGATTTGTTAATGGCGGCCATTGCATTGCTCTTGGGGCATGGACTCAATATTGCCCTCGCCCTCATGGCGGTTATGGTACATGGGATACGCCTGAATATGCTGGAGTTTGCAGGGCATCTTGGTGTACAGTTCTCCGGCGAAGCCTATAAACCGTTTACACTGGTTTCCCAAAAAAGCGTAGTAGAACCAGAAAAGATGGAACCGGCCCCAACATTATAAAAAAATCATAAAATTATTAAACTATAAAATCATGGTAGATATGGCAATTTTAACAACGACGGTAACAGGATTGGGCGATATGGGAATGTCCTTGGGCATTGCCGCTATAGGGTCTGCAATAGGAACCGGAATAGCAGGTATGGCCGCTATCGGGGCCTGGAAGAAAATGATAACCAGTGGACAAAAGGCGGCTACTGCCCTGCTCATTTTTGTAGGTGCCCCACTTTCCCAGGTTATCTATGGCATGATTCTCAAAAACGCCATCGCCGATGCCGACCTGGCACCTGACTCCTACCTCTGGCAAATCATTATCGGTCTGGTTGCAGGGGCGGCCATGGCCGGTTCGGCCATATTTCAGGGAAAGACAGGGGCACGGGCCTGTGATGCTATTGCATCGGGTGCCAATGATACGGCAAAATACATCATGATTATCGGTATTGTGGAAACGGTAGCCCTTTTCGTCATGATCTTTACCATGACCGGGTTGCCTACCACCTAATCCAAGTCGATACATATTTTAACTTTTAGATTTTTTTTAGTACCCATATGGTATAATGTCATGTTTTATCTAACCCATACCCACTAGATTTATGCCTTAGGATATATTCACCCAAAGCCTTCCACTATGAAGATATTGGTTATCGAGGACAATATTGAACTTCTGAAGGACATCAAAAACTTTTTGGAAGTGGAGGGGAACATTTGTGAAATTGCCCATACTTATAAATCGGCGTATAGCAAGGTAGGTTATTTTCCGTATGACATTTTGATAGTCGATATTGGGTTACCTGATGGCAATGGGCTTGATATTATTAAGGAGGTAAAGAAAGAAAACATTGATGCGGGCATCATCATTATTTCTGCCAGGAACGCGGTCGGTGATAGAATACACGGATTGGAAATAGGCGCGGACGATTATTTGACCAAACCTTTTTACTTGGCCGAGCTGAACGCCCGGATCAAAGCATTGTACCGAAGGAAAGTTTACAATGGAAGTAGGGAAATCTTTTTTAACGAAATCAAGATAAAGCCGGACAGCCATGAAGTCTTTGTAAACAATCACCTTTTGAACCTTACCAAAAAAGAGTTTGACATTTTCCACTTTTTTGTGGTGAACCGGCATAGACTTTTGACCAAGGAGGCGATAGCGGAACACCTTTGGGGCGACCATATTGAAATGGCCGATTCCTTTAATTTCATCTATACCCATTTGGCCAATTTGAGGAAAAAAATTGCAGGATCGGGAGGGAGGGACTATATTAAGTCCATCTATAGTGTAGGATATAAATTCACCGACCGCGAATGAACTTAGTTAGGAAGACCAATACATATTACCTCATATTTCTGGCTTTCCTTTTTCCGATTATGGTTACGGTAGATTATTATCTCATCCAATACATTGTCAATAGCGAAGTGGAGGAAATATTACTTCATGAAAGTGAACGGATCAACTTTCACCTCGTCGAAGAAGGTACATTTCCCGCTTCCAACTATTTGTTCGAGACTACACCCGTTAGTGAGGACATCGCATTTTCCCCCAAGTTTAAGGATACCTTGTTCTACGAGGCCTATGCCGATAAACGCATCCCTTATCGCACCTATGAGTTCATCGCACAAGTCCATTCACAAAATGTGCGGATTTCGTTGAAACATGTTCTTTTGGAAATCAATGAATTGATCCTATTGCTTTTTGTAACCACAACATTGGTCTTATTGGTTTTGGTAACGGGATTGTTTTTCATCAACCAAAAAATATACCGGTGGGCGTGGAGTCCATTTTTTAAAAACCTTACGACCCTTAACAATTACGATGTTGCCCAAAAACAATCTATTCATTTGGAACCTTCCAATATTTTGGAATTTGAAGAGCTCAACAAGGTGGTCACATCATTGATAGACCAAGTGAAAAAAGATTTTCAAAATCTAAAGGAATTTAACCAGAACATTTCGCACGAGATACAGACCCCTTTGGCCATTATCCGTAACAAAATTGTATTGCTCCTGGAAAGCCAAAACCTTGATTCAAAAGAATTGCAATGGGTACAGGCCGTTTATCAGGAAACCAATAAACTATCAAAAATTGAAAAGTCCCTGACCTTGATTTCCAGAATAGAGAATCAGGAATTTAAGCGGTTGGACAGTGTTGATGTTCGCCTCCTTATAGAGAACATCATGAACAACATGATAGAAATGATTACCTTTAAAAAACTAAAGGTAAAAACCAATTTGAATCCTGTTAAGATTAAATGTGATCTTGTTTTAGCGGACATCCTCTTCACCAACCTGATTAAAAATGCCGTACAACACAATCATGAAGGGGGCTCTATAGAAATGTTTCTGAGCGAGGAGAAATTTGAGATCATCAATACTGGGGACGAATCGCTGATAGAAACCGCGCAATTGTTCAATCGTTTTCAAAAGGGAAATGCATCAAAGGAATCCCTGGGTCTGGGTTTGGCCATAAATCAAAGAATATGCGAACTTTACGGGTTTCGTTTGGATTATAATCGCCAAGGGCGAATACACACGTTTTCTTTGTTTTTTCAATAGACCATGTCTTGTTGACAGCAGTTGGAATGGTATTACTAAGAATAGCCTATCATTCCCGTCTCATTAAATTCATCGTTCAATAAATTAGGAATCAAAATAAAATCATTCACCGCGATAAACTAACTTTACCGTCCGTTGATAGTTTCCATGGGATAGGTTGGCTAATCCTTCAACAGCATAATAAACAGATTTAGAACTAACTATATTGCGTTTCACAAAGATCAAATGAGCAAAAGAAAAATAATATTGAATTTATGTACAAGCCTCGATTCTTTCATTGAAGGGGAGAACGGTGAGATTGATTGGTGTTTAACAGATCAGGATTATTCGATGACGGCTTTTTTGAACCGGATCGATACCATTTTTTTTGGACGAAAAAGTTATGAGCAATTGGTCCAGGAAATGCCCAATGCGTTTTCTGACAAGAAGAAAGTGGTGTTTTCCAAAACACTGAAGAATATAGATGCCCATTCAAGAATTATAAGTGGAAATATTGAAAATGAAGTACGGGACCTAATCAACGCCCCAGGGAAGGATATTTGGCTTTTTGGTGGAGCAAACCTAACTACGACGATGCTAAATCTAAACCTTGTGGATGAACTGATGATTTCTGTACATCCCTTACTACTTGGAAAGGGAAAACCTTTGTTCTCCGCTATTGAAAGGAGAAAAAAGCTGAGACTAACGGACACGAAGACTTTTTCCACCGGATTGGTGCAATTATATTATACAGTAGAAAAGGAATAGTATATACATCACCTTAGCTCGGCAATTGTTAGCTATTTTGAAGGAATTCAATTGGTTACAGTAGAATCTCACGACACTACCTCAAGTAATATTTTACCACCCCCGAACAAGACTAAGCCTTTGGCAAAAACACCTCAGCCATCATACAGCGGGCACTTCCGCCTCCACATGTTTCGATGGTATCCAACGGACTGTGAATAATGTCACAATGTGTTTGGATAGCCTTGATTTGATTAGGTTTTAGACTTTTAAAAGCCGCTGAGCTCATTACCATAAAGCGTTGGTCATTTGCGCCGATTACTTGCAGCATATTACCTGCAAAATGGTGCATCTGTAGTTCCGTGATAGGAATAATTTCCTTACCGTCCTTTTTTAGATGCTCAACAACGTCCTTACGTTCTGCTTTGTCATCGATGGCATCTAGACAAATCACTGCAAAATTCTCTGCCATGGCCATCATTACATTGGTATGGTAAATAGGGAGGCGTTCTCCCCGTACCGTTTGGTTGGCCGTAAAAATGACAGGAAAACAATCAAAATCCTCACAGAATTCTATAAACAATTCCTCATGCGCTCGCTCGGATAAAGCGCAATATGCTTTTTGGTGGACCCTATCCTTTAGAATGCTTCCCGTACCTTCCAAGAATATTCCCTCCTCCTCTGCGGAAGTATAATCCAAGATATTGTTAATTCTAAAACCGTTGGCCTCAAGAATGTCAAAAATATCCTCGCGCCGTTCCCTTCTTCGGTTTTTGGCAAACATGGGATAAATTGCAACGGTACCGTTGGCATGAAAAGACACCCAGTTATTGGGAAAAATGGAGTCCGGAGTGTCCGTTTCTTTTTTGTCATCAACTACTATAACATTCACACCTTTACTGCGCAGAATAGTTACAAAATTGTCAAATTCCTTTTGTGCCCGAGAATTGATGGTTTGGTCGTTAAGCTCCAAATGCTCCATAAAATAATTATTCACAGCGGTTTGTTCGTTCATACGGAAGGCAACCGGCCGAATCATCAAGATAGTATTTGTAACCTGTGTCATAGTGTATAAATGGAATACCTGAGCGATATTGAGATTATGTAGACCCAAGGGGCTAAATTATGATTTTTCTCAGGGTCTTTCATCCTATTTAAACAAAAAAAGACAACCTTTGCCTGCAAGGATTAAAGACTTTTTTCATTAGTAAATCAATGCCATGTCCGGAGAAACCCGTCTAAAAAAACTGATCAATGAAATGGATCCCAGACTTAACCCTGGGGAGTATGTGTTTTCAACCGTAAGTACGACCGATACTATAGACCGAGCCAATATTTTATGCGAATTCAAAGAACAAGAAGGTATTACGGTTATCCTGGAGCGTACCCAGGCCGAAGCCTATGGGCTAACTTATGAATTTGTTGCCGCTTGGATAACCCTCAACGTACATTCCGCTTTAGAAGCCAAGGGACTTACGGCTAAAGTGGCCACGGCCCTGGCCGAGCACAATATTAGTTGCAATGTGGTTGCCGGCTACTACCACGATCATCTTTTTGTTCCCCATGCAGAAGGAAATAAGGCCGTCGATATTTTGAAGGCCTTGTGCATGGGTTAGATAACAGGCATTTTTAGAAGTATTTGGAAATGGCTATCCGCAGAAAACTATCGTCTCGAAAGTTCGAAAGAATCAGCTCATTTTCATCGATGGCATTAAAAATCCGGGCCTCTGCTTCCACAGTCCAAGTGCTTCCAAAACGTCGGGAAGCCTCCAGACTAAAAATTTTACTACTGGATTCCAAATCAGTAATACCTCCTATTAAAATGGAAGTATCCGCGTTGTCATTGAACGCGATTCGGCTACCAAAGAATACATCGTTCTGAAGGGCGGTCAAGGCCAGTTCGTCCCTTTCATCGTACAAGTACTCTCCCAGTATGCCTATATCTAAACCATTCCCATCTATATTGCTAAACGTATATTCCAGTCCTGCTGCCAGTGCAAAAAAATCCTGGGCTTCGGCATGTCTGTAAATAGATTCCAATTTCCACAGAAAAGCATCATGCGTAGCCTGAAGCTCCAATCCGCTCTGATGGATTACGGGATAAAAGGAATTGATAGCACCTGATGGTTCGAACAAAAAAAGTGGTTCCCTGCCATTACCATAGAAATGCGAAAGTCCAACGTCAAAAATCCCGAAATAATGTTTCCATCTAAACGCAAAATCCTGCCGCCATTCCTCGGCGCCACTTTCGTAACCCAAATCATCTTGATTGATGACCGTTCCAAAGCGCAACCTACCCGCTACCCCGGGAAATGTGCGCTTACGGTGGTAGGGCAGATAAAAGAAATCGAATGTTCCCCATGAATTTGTAATCCAACTGAACTGCACCATAGGTTGTCCTAATTTTTCCTCTCCATCAAAGGTCTCCACGGCATCGGTCTGATTGATGACGTCCACCAGATGATTGCTCTCTATAACACCCCAATACACCTTTTTCAATCCTACGCTCAATTCCCAACTCCCTTTTGCCTTTTGGTAGTAGAGTTCACGGATGTCCCAATGCGTACGCTCGTCATCTCGATCAAGTCTAAAGAAACCTTTTGCATTGATACTTTCATAGCCTTTGTTCCAGGAGGCGGAATACTCCGGTCGGAAGGCCAGAGAAGGATAGTGCGCTTCTTGCCCATCAAACTGGCCAGGGTCAAAAAAATACCGATACTCGGCTTCTATTTCCAACTCAAGGTCATGTTCCACTTTTTTTTTGGCATCATCATTTTGAGCAAATCCATATGTAAATCCTATAAGGCAAAGAATGCCCAATACCTTCCTGTTTTTCATCTGTACATATTGAAGTAAAGGCAGGCCCAAAATCATGATACCATTAGTATTTCCGGTGGAACCGATAAAGGTATCGACCAACATCATTTCGACCTGCCTTGCTAAATTTATCTTCCTGCCCGTTGCAAAGCTACTTGGGAAAAGTCGTCTTCAGAAAGAGCGACCCCAAAATCATAATCACTAAACTGCAACAAGGTTTCCTTGTTACTTTGATGATTTACCATATTAAAGGTAGCCGCACGCCAAAACTTGTTTTTGTACAATTTATAGTCACTATAGGTCAGGGTCTTTAATAGGGCATTTTTCCTATCATAAAATTCCACTTTTTCAATGCGATATCCTTTGTCCTTATTATAGGTAACTATACGACGTGTATAGCCAGATTTGGGGTCTACGGGATCCTGTTCCACCAATAGTAAATTCCCTTTTGCCTCCAAAAACTTATAGGTGTATTTCTCTACTTCCTGGGAGGAAAGGTCCTCGTAGGCAAATTCACTTCCCACAAAAGGACCGGATTTGTTATTGGATGAAATTCGCTTTACCCTTTTGATGGAAGGCAAATACAGCCATTGATCATCGGAACCCACTTTATGGGTATAGGTCAAGGTAGCGGTTCCCTTAACATCCTTTGGGCTGCCAAATGCGATAAGCGACTTGTCGCCATCTTCTGTTAATTCCAAAGTTCGGGTGGTCATGGTCCGCTCACTGGTCTGTCCATTTTTGTTTTTCAAGACCATTTTAAGCTCCACAGAAGAACTTCCAAATCCCTCATCGGCAAGTTCTGCAGCTTTGGCTATTTCCAATCCACGTTCTTCAGGTGTTTGGGCAAAGGCCAAACTTATTACGGAAAATGCAGCTAAGGTTAAAATCGATTTTTTCATTTTTGTATGATTTATGTTTAAAGTGAGTACTATTTGTTAAGTTTTAATTCTGGCTTCAATTGATTTGGTATAGCTTCAACCGCTTCATCTTTTCTGCTAGACAAAATCAAAAGAGCGGGAAGCAAGAGAAAATCAATAATCAATGCGGCGGTAATAATGATGACCGTAATTCGGGCCATGTAACTGTTCAGGGCAAAGGAAGATGTTGAAAGTACCGCAAACCCGGACAACAATACCACGGTAGTGGTGACCAAAGCACGGCCCACGGTCTCAAAGGCATAGATTACCGCTTGTTTGGCATCATATCCCAATTCCCTACGTGCCCTTAGAAACTTGCTCATGAAGTGCACGGTATCATCTACGATGATGCCCAAGGTCATTCCAAATACAATGACCATCCCTGTGTTGATTTGCCCTTTATAAAGCGCCCAAATTCCAAAACCTACCAAGACCGGGGTTACATTGGGAATAATACTTAAAAGGCCAAGTTTAAAGTTGCGCAGGGCCAACATCAATACTAATGAAATGAGGATCAGGGCGATAATATTTCCATTGAACATACTGTCTGCCTGCCTAAACCCCAATTTGGAGAACATCATGGTAGGACTAACGCCAATGGAATGCATGGGCTCCTTCGTATTGTTTCTCAACCACTCCTCTGCCCGGGCCGAGAAGGCAATCATCTCAGCGCTGGAAATATTCTTTAAAGTAGCCGTTACCCGTGTTTCTGATTTATCCACATTTATCTGGTTGTTCAAATCCAGACCAAAAGGCAATGACAACTCATATAACAGGAGAAATTGTGCCGCTTCTTGCCGATTGTCCGGTACCCGATAATAGGTTTGGTCGTCCCCGTGCATTGAACGATTTACCCTTCGGGCCACTTCACTAAAGGCATTCACGTGGACCACCTCGGATTGGTCATTTAGCCAATCCTCAAAAGCATTTAGTTTTTGGAGATATTCCGGATTGTTGATTCCGCCACTTTCGCCACTTCCCACTGAGAATTCCACATTGTAAAAACCGGTAAGATTATCGTTTATAAAATCACTATCCCTTCTAAACTGTACCGAATCATCAAAGTATTCTACAAATTCGTCATTAAATACATTTAATGTCGCCAAATAAGTAAGGCCGGCGATAACGACAAGGGAAATTACTGCTAAACGAGCCGGTTGCCTGGTCACAAAAAGACCTAATTTGGTATACATACCTATCTTTTCCTCTTTTTTGCTTGCCACTTTTTTCCTCCAAAGGGGAAAGATGGCCATAAGTGCTGGCAAAGTGGTGGTGGAATAAAGAAATGCCATGGCCATACCGAACGCCGTAATGTTCCCTAAGTGCCAGAAAGGGGGTACATCACCAAAATTCATAGTCAAAAATCCGATAACGGTCGTGAGGCTTGTAATAAAGACAGGCATAAAATTAAGACGCATACTTTCTACCAGAGCTTCTTTTTTACCCATCCCGTCCTTACGAACCTTTTGCAACATGGTAACAAGGATATGGATACTATCGGCCACAGCAAGGGTGAGTATCATTGTTGGAAATACCGCTGAGGGAGGGGTAAGCTTTATTCCAGTAAGGCCAATGAAACCAACAGCACTCATAATAGAGAACAGGACCACTACAAGTGTGGAAAGGGTGGCAAAAAAGTTTCGAGTAAGTAAAAATGTAACGACTACAACAATGAGTAGCATAATTCCGATAAGTGCCAAATCGCTTTGCGAAGCTTCAAAAAACGCCGTGTTCAGTGGAACCAAACCTGTAGTGTACACTTTAAATTGAGGATGTTTCTCCTTGAATTCGTCCACCATTTTTCGAGTAGCCACGGTAACCTCGGGAATCTCAGCAGCACTGTCTACCCCAGGTAATCGTACCGTAACATTGATTGCGGTAACACTCCCTTTTTCATTGATGATTCTGTGCAAAAGCAAGGGTTCTTTCAAGGCCTTTGCCTTGATTTCCTTAATCTCAGCATCTGTTTTGGTAGCCGATTCGTATGATAAATCATCCACATACAAATCATCTCCGTCGGCACTGGTATGCTGGAAATTGGTTACGGCATCTACCCTTGAAGAGTAAGGGGTATTCCAAGCGCTTGCCGTTAGTTCTTCAATAGCAACAAGATTTTCCCTGGTAAAAACCTCGCCATTATCAGGAGCCAAAACAATCACAATATTGTCGTCTTTGGTGTATTTCTCCTGAAGGGCATCAAAGGCTTCCAACTCCGGATTGGATTCGCTGAAGAAGACGTGATAGTCTCCATCAAATTCCATTTTTCCCTGGGAGGCCAGACCAAGGGCCAATAAGATAGTAAGCAGGAATACGGGCCATTTGAACTTAATGACAAATTCCGCCCATTTTTTGGCAAAAGTGTTTACGGAATTTCCCGCTTTTTTAAGTGCATTCATAATGTTTAGGTTTAGTAGTTGACCAGTCGCCTATTAATGTTGCGAACGGGTTTTAATAAAAATTGCATTCTATATTATAGTACTAAGACGATTAAATTCTGCTGATCTGGACAATTTTAAAATAAAATCTGTTCTTGTTTGAATATTTTATAATTGACCGGTCATCTAGTATCTTTCAAAAAAAATTATTTAAGCAAAATGGCTCTTACCATATTCATAAAATTATCAATGGGGTAGGCACTTTTCATTTCCTTCATAGTGGTCATCGCCCCTTTGCCGGCATCTTCAAAAAAAGCGACTATATCCGCTGCGTTCAAAGTGGAATCAATTTCCCCTAATTCCTGCGCCTCCTTCACAACAGCCGTGATTTGGGCTTGTACTAGAGTTTCCCTTTGAAGGATGGCTTTTCTAATGTTTTCGTTATGCTCGGCCATTTCGTTGCCCAAATTACAAGCCAAACATCCCATTTTACATTCCATTTCATTCTTTAGCACATTGCATCGGAATTCATGAAAATTCAGAAGACGTTCTTTCGGAGAAACTGTTTTGTCCAATAAAATTTCCTGTGCAGGGGCAAATTGGGCTTGAAAATACTTATCGATAGCCTTAATGGCAAAATCCTCCTTACTGTCAAAATAGAAATAAAAAGACCCTTTGGGGACATTGGCCGCCACTACAATATCATTTACACTTGTAGCATTGTATCCTTTGGACCAAAGCAATTCCATTCCCCTTTCCAAGAGATAGTCTGCCTTTATTTCATGTTTCAAAGTTTTATGCATCATTTTCAAACTCCGGACAAAAATATGACCACTCGTCTAGTAAACCAAAAAAACAGGTGTTAAAGTTTTCTATATGTCAAGAAATGACTACTCCGCCCAGGCCCATAGATAGTCTATCACCCACCCGACAAATTATTCATTGTATCAGCCCGTGACCTTACTTTGTAACAAAGAAAATAGGTCGTTATCTTTAAACTTAAATAGTGTATGGGATGTCCTCAAAATATCTAGGCAAATACAATGATGTTCCGTTGTTTTTGATATTGATACCCATTATCAATACCATCAACTATCATCTTACTTATGCTACGATCAGATGGGATTGGTATACCTATACTACGTACTCCATCGATACTGTAACGGGTTACATCGCCTGGTGGTTGATAAGACGTACCATTCTTTGGATGGATAGGACAATGCCCTACGAAAAGGCTCTGGTCAAACGGTTGGTATTGCAATTATTGATTACGAATCTAGTAGCCCAAGGTTTTATCATCTTGGCAACTGAAACTATAAATGCCCTTTTTGGTGAAGGACCCTTACCAACCGGTTTTTACACGTATAATTTGTTTATCTTCTTTATTTGGATATTGGTCATCAATGGTATTTATGTTGGATTTTACCTCTACGATCAATGGAGAATCGCCCAATCATTGCGCGAAAAGGACAAAAAACTACGCTCAAAAGGTTTTTCAGTAGTTCTAGGGAATAGCATAAAGCAAATAGCCTTTGAACAAATAGCGGTATTTTATGTAGAGGATAAGGCCACCTTTCTTAGAACCAAGACCGGGGAACAATTTGTTTTGGACGATTCCCTGAACAAGATTTTGCCTGAGTTGCCCGGAGAGATTTTCTTTCGATTAAATCGAAAATATATTGTGCATAGAGAGCAAATTAAAGGATATCGTAAAGAGGTAAATGGCAAATTGTTGGTTGAATTTGATTCTGGGCTATCCATGGAGACTTCAATTGTAAGTAGAATTACTGCACCGGACTTTAAAAAATGGTTCAGTATTACGGCTCCTCGTTCTTAAACCATCCCTGTTCTACATCCCAGCCCTAAAAATACTACAGTTCATCCTATTCGTTTCAAAATCATTGGGATTGTGCTTAGCTATGCCCGGATATTTGTCAAAATTTCAAGTCATGAACAGAAGGGTTAAAATTATGGGATTACTGTTGGTAGTTACACTATCCCTTACTGCACAAGAAAGTGGGTTTCCCCGGGAAAAACAGGAAGCGGTAAAGAGCGTACTCAAAAAATACGTAGATCTTGGTATTCCCGGCCTATCATTGGCTGTTTACAATGAACAAATAGGATTATGGTCCCATGCAGAAGGCCTGGCAAATCTCGAAAACCAAACTCCACTTACCACGGAACATTTACATTACCTACAAAGTATAAGCAAGACCTATATGGCGGTCGTTATCCTTCAATTGTATGAAAAGGGAAAATTGAAATTGCAAGATCCCATTGTTCAGTACCTTGATTATCCTTGGTTAAAACCGATAAAGGGTGTGGACAAAATCACTATAAAAATGCTTTTGAACCATACCTCCGGACTTCCGGAGTATAGTACCGATCCCTTATTGGTATCTCGAATTATCCAAGATCCCTTAACCGTGCTTAACGTCTCCGAAATGCTCTCCTATATAAGTGGAAAATCTTTGGATTTTGAGCCCGGTAGCAAGTACGCCTATCGCAATACCAATTTTGGTCTCCTGTCATTAATTGCGGATAAAATAACAGGGGATCACGTGGCTTACATGGAAAAGGAATTGTTTGAAAAGCTTAATCTGAAATCCACTCATATACTGTCAAAAGACAATATCGATTTGAATTTACATTTGGTAGATGCCTATTGGGATGTACTACTGGAAGGTATACCGACGAACATTTCGAAGTTACAAAGGGCCAATGTATCCTCTATGAAAGGTGATGATGGTCTGGTGGCTTCCAGTGAAGACGCCATTCTTTTTTTAAGAGGTCTAATTTCCGGGAAATTACTTACCCCAAAAACTCTGGAAATCATGCAAGAATGGGTCTTAAGCGAAGAAGGAGAACGCAAATATGGTCTGGGTTTAACGTACTACGACTTGGGAACCACGTGTGGCATTGGTCACTCCGGAGGTGGAGTCGGAGCGGGATGCGTCCTAATCTACCTACCGGAGTTAGAGTCCGTTGTCTTCATTGCCACCAATTTCAACACCATGATGGAATCACCTATCCGTAAAAAAGCAGAAAACCTTCAAATGGATATCTTAATGGCACTGTTTATGTAAAAGGAAGTTAATCCCTGATCAGAGGCATTGTGCTACAGCGCAATAACCCACCTTGCTTGGAAATTTCCGCGTAGGGTACTTCTTCAACGGTTAACCCTCGGTCCCGTAACCAATTATTGAGTCGGGTAAAATTACGTTCGGAAACCACAACATCGGGCGAAATGGAAAATACATTGCTAAACATACGATACATTTCGTCAGCGGTAATCTCAAAAATATTTTCTTTTTCAAAATAGTCTACCAACCATTGATATTCGTCTTCCACCAAAAATCCATTTTTATGAAGAATGGCCTTATCCTTTCCTACGGGTTGGAAACAACAGTCCAAATGAAGTGCATTCTCCTTTGGATTAGCGATTGATTTCCGAAGCTCAAAGGACTTTACCTCTTTATGGGGAAACATCCGTTTAATATACTCCACTCCTTCCCAATTGGTTCTCGCGGTAATATAATCCGGATAGTCATGACCCGTATAGGTACCAATGAAAATATAATTGTTCCAGGGCATAACATCACCACCCTCAATATGAACCTCCTCAGGTGGATACAGGATATTATCCGGATGGATGTATTCCAGCACATGTAAAATAGCATCAAACTCTTCTTCCCTATCCGGAAGTATATTGGCCTTTATCAATTTATCCTCTATAACAAAGGCAATATCCCGGGAGAAAATCTGATTACAGTCCTCCAGTACTTCCGGCCTAAATACCTCAACATTGTAAGCCCTAAAAATGTTTGCCAATGCCTCCATTTCATTTATCATATCCGCTTCCTTAGGGTAGGTACCTGCCAATATATGCTGAAGGGATTTTGGATCGTAGGCGTTCTCGGGTTTGGGTATGGGCCCATTGTTCCTTGCCGTTCCCAAAAGCACCGCCCTCAATCGGGAGGTTTCATCGTTTACATTAAGATGGAGCATTATAAATTTTTTGGCAAATATAGGAATTCCCAGATAGCGGGAACCAACAAAAAACCCTCATCCAAAATTGGATAAGGGCTATTCTTTACAAAACGATCTAATCGATATTATCTCAAATCCACAGCAACAAAAGGTCTATGATTTTCACCTATATAGACTTGTCTGGGACGACCAATGGGCTCTCCATTTAAACGCATTTCCCTCCATTGGGCAATCCAACCGGGCAATCTGCCCAAAGCGAACATTACGGTAAACATCTCGGTAGGAATGCCTAGGGCACGATAGATAATACCCGAATAAAAATCCACATTGGGATATAATTTTCTGTCCACAAAGTATTGATCTTCCAAGGCTTCCTTCTCCAGTCCTTTAGCGATTTCCAAAATGGGATCTTCGATACCTAGATCTCCCAAAACTTCATCTGCAGATTTCTTGATAATCTTGGCCCTAGGGTCAAAATTCTTATATACTCTATGCCCAAAACCCATTAATCGAAACGGGTCACTTTTGTCCTTGGCCTTGGCCATATATTTTTTAGTATCGCCACCATCCGCCTCAATGGCTTCCAGCATTTCTAGAACTGCTTGGTTGGCACCTCCATGTAGTGGCCCCCAAAGCGCGGAAATCCCCGCGGATAGTGATGCAAACAACCCGGCATGTGAAGAACCTACAATTCGTACAGTAGAAGTAGAACAGTTCTGTTCATGATCTGCATGTAATATTAACAACTTGTCCAGCGCATCGATTGCGATTTTGTTCTTGTTATATTCTTTATTGGGCCGTTTGAACATCATTTTATGGATGTTCTCGACATAGCCCAGAGTATCATCTCCATAATCCAAGGGCAATCCTTTTTTCTTACGCATGGCCCAAGCCACAAGTACAGGAAACTTTGCCAGGATCCTTACAATGGATTTATACATTTCCGATTCGGAAGAAACATCCACAGAAGAAGGATTAAAAGCTACTAAAGCACTGGTGAGCGAAGAAAGTACGCCCATAGGGTGGGCGGATTTAGGAAAACCATCCAAAATCTTCTTCATCTCCTCATCCACATGTGACTCTTCCCGAATATCATTATGAAATTTGGAAAGCTGCTCCTTATTGGGCAACTCCCCAAAAATCAATAGATAGGCAACTTCAAGAAAATCGGCCTTCTCGGCAAGCTCTTCTATGGAATAGCCCCTATACCTTAAAATGCCTTTTTCACCATCCAGAAAAGTAATGGCACTTTCGCAAGATCCAGTGTTTTTGTATCCCGGATCTAGGGTAATCATTCCCCCGGTAACGGACCGTAACGTTTTTATGTCCATGGCGAGTTCGTTTTCGGCACCCTCGGTTACAGGAAATTCATATTTTTTACCATTATATTCCAGCGTAGCTTTGTCTGACATTTGGATGATTTAGATATTATTTAGAAAGAACAGTAAAGTTAAGAAAAAGAGAGAATGTTAACAATTAAGGTTTCTTGTTTAGGAGATTATTAACATAGCCTATAGACCGAATTAAAAACCTCTGAAAAAGCTTAAAGTAAATAGAGCACCTTATAATATTCATCCACGGATTTCTCCCAGGTAAATCTCATTTTTTTTGCCGCGGATTGTATCTTTTTCCATTTGGGTTTATCATTCTGAAAGACATCCAAAGCCTCATCAAAACTCAGTAGCATATTGTTGATTTTCTCATCGTAGGAGTCCCCACCAAAACTAAATCCGGTCTTCATATGTTCCACTGTGTCCTTTAGGCCTCCTGTTGCATGTACTAGACAGGGATTTCCATTACGCATGGACAACATTTGACTAATGCCGCAAGGCTCAAAAAGGCTTGGCATAAAATAGAGGTCCGTTTCCAGATAGATGGAATCAATCAAATCCTCTGATTGACCATTGGTAAAAATGAAATTCTCATGCTCGTAACTCAATCCCCTAAAGAGTTCCTCGTACTCCGGTGCTCCTGTTCCCAAGAGCATAAAGATACCATCAACCTTTTGCAACTTCTTCAGGATTTCAATAAAGACTTCAGGAGAACGCTTAAAGAAATAGAACTTTTGTTCGGTTAAACGGGCCACGCTGGAAATGATGAACTTAGGTCTATTATCTACCAATTCCATAACCTTTTCCCCGGTATGTGCCAGGAAATCCGCCTTGTATTTTTTGGACTCTTGTTGCAACCATCTAAAAAGTGCCTTGACCGTATTACGATAGATGTTCCCTTTCTTGGCGGTACGGATATTTTTGTAATTGGACCCATTTAAAATCCCATAAAGCCTACCTTGATTTTCCGCCTGCCCTAAATCTTTTTCCAAACCTTCCCCACCTATAAACTCAGGAGGGGAACTGGGTAAAAGTACATCTTCCTTATAGGACGGAGATACTGTATGTACAGCATCGGAAAGCCGAATGCCCAAAGCCATAAGGTTAACACAATCCCGGTATCTATAATCCATCAAATTATCGTAATCCAAAGAAATATCAGGGAACCAATTTTGTAAAGAAGAATAATTATCCCCGAATGGCCGTATGCCTTGTATTGCCAAATTGTGGATGGTATATACAAATCGTATTCTTTTTAGGGACTCATATGCCGGGTGGTATGTCTTTAAGAATACCATGAGGCTGGAATGCCAGTCATGCATATGAACAATATCCAAACTACCAAAAGCATCTTCCTTAATAGCTTCGGCCACTGCAGTACAAAATATAACGTACTTAATGAAATCCGTATAAAATGGCTCAACGGGATTGTTATGATAGATATGGGCAATATCCCCTGCCTCTATTTCAGGGTGATGGATAACATAATGGTGGATATTGTTATATTCTTTTTTTGGAATCACCTCATACAACTCCGCAGAATAGGTAGTTCCCCTTAGATGAAAGGTAAGCCGCGTTTTTAGAGTTCCTCCATCTCTGTGAAGTCTGGAATAGGAAGGGACTATAACATGTACCTTATCCCCTCTTTCGGAAATCTGCCTGGGGACATCCCTAACAACGTCGCCCATACCGCCAGCCTTACAATTGGCTATGGCATCATTCTCGGCGGCAACAAAAAGGAAGTTGTTCATTCGTAAAAATTAGAAGGCCAAAATATACGCAATGCGCATTAAATATGTAATGAGATTGGTCATAAACTACAAAGAAAAAGCCTTCCTTTTTTAGGAAGGCTTCCTATAGGTTAACAAAAGGTAATTTATTTTACTTTAAATGCTTTTCCCTGTGGATAATAGGCCACTTCCCCCAATTCTTCCTCTATACGCAGCAACTGATTGTATTTGGCCATCCTATCCGATCGGGAAGCTGAACCTGTCTTGATCTGGCCAGTATTCAACGCAACAGCCAAATCAGCAATGGTGTTATCCTCGGTTTCCCCGGAGCGGTGACTCATTACAGAAGTATATCCCGCATTCTTGGCCATGTTTACCGCCGCAATTGTCTCTGAAAGTGTTCCTATTTGATTTACTTTGATCAAAATAGAATTGGCAATCTCATTTTCGATTCCCCGTGAAAGTCGTTCCACATTGGTAACAAAAAGATCATCCCCGACCAATTGTACTTTATCGCCAACTTTTTGGGTGAGGAGTTTCCACCCGTCCCAATCGTTTTCGTCCATTCCATCCTCAATCGAGATAATAGGGTATTTAGAACAAAGTTCGGCTAAATATTCAGCTTGTTCCTCAGAGTTACGTACCGCTCCCTTATCGCCTTCAAATAGGGTATAATCATAGGTGCCATTTTCATAGAACTCCGCCGCTGCACAGTCCAAGGCTATCATTACATCGTCCCCGAATTTATACCCGGCATTCTCGACCGCCTTGCCAATGGTATCCAGGGCATCTTCCGTACCATCCAAAGTAGGGGCAAATCCTCCTTCATCACCTACTGCGGTACTTAAATTTCTATCGTGAAGCACTTTCTTTAGATTATGGAAAATCTCGGTTCCCATTTGCATGGCATGGGCAAAATTCTTGGCCTTCACCGGCATTACCATAAATTCCTGAAATGCAATAGGTGCATCGGAATGCGAGCCTCCATTTATGATATTCATCATGGGAACGGGCAAGGTGTTTGCACTAACACCTCCTACATATCTATATAACGGGATTCCTAATTCATTGGCAGCGGCCTTTGCCACAGCAAGGGAAACCCCCAAAATGGCATTGGCCCCTAGTTTTGACTTATTGGGAGTACCATCCAATGCAATCATGGCCTGATCGATTGCGTTCTGTTCAAAAACGGAGGTCCCCAAAATCTCCTCGGCGATTACGGAATTTACATTGTCAACGGCCTTACTAACACCCTTTCCCATAAATGAGCTGCCCCCATCCCGTAACTCCACTGCTTCATGTTCCCCGGTAGATGCTCCTGAAGGTACCGCAGCCCTTCCTAGAACACCATTCTCCGTAATTACATCTACTTCTACCGTTGGATTTCCCCTTGAATCCAGAATTTGTCTTGCATGTACACTAAGGATGATACTCATTTGTTTTTTCTTTAGTTTTTAGGATTGATTTTGAAAATGCAAAGATACGAAACGGTGCCCTTATCCTAAGGCTTTGAGCTACAATATTCTCTATGAAATAACGATTATTTAATCTAAACCGTTTGCTGTGACGTCTTCTTGATTATCTCAAAAAAATCATCAAAAAGATAGTCCGCATCATGAGGTCCCGGACTTGCTTCCGGATGGTATTGTACCGAGAATACATCCTTGTTCTTCATTCGTATTCCTGCTACGGTTTGATCATTGAGATGTACATGGGTAATTTCCAAATTTGGGTTTTTTTCGGTCTCTTCCCTGTTGATGGCAAACCCATGGTTTTGAGAGGTTATCTCTCCCTTTCCGGTAATCAAGTTTAGAATGGGATGATTGATTCCCCTATGCCCATTATGCATTTTATAGGTAGATACTCCATTGGCAAGGGCAATGACCTGATGACCTAAACATATACCGAAAAGTGGTTTGTCTGTTTTAATAATTTCCTTTGCCGTTGCAATAGCCTCCGTTAAAGGTTCGGGATCCCCGGGTCCATTGGATATGAAATAGGCATCCGGATTCCATGCAGCCATCTCCTCAAATGAGGTGTTATAGGGAAACACCTTTATGTAGGCATCCCGTTTTGCCAAATTCCTAAGAATGTTCTTCTTTATGCCAATGTCCAATGCGGATATCCTATAGCTGGCATTCTCATCCCCGTAATAGTAGGCTTCCTTTGCCGAAACTCTGGAGGCCAGTTCCAAACCTTCCATACTGGGTACTTCTGCCAATTTACTTTTGAGAGCTTCCAAATTTTCTACATCCGTAGAAATCACGGCATTCATAGCACCATTGTCCCTTATATAGCTGACCAATGCCCTGGTATCCACATCCGAGATTGCAAATAAGTTACTCTTGTCCAAAAACTCCTTCAAGCCCATATCCGCATCAGGTCGGGAATATTCATAACTAAAATTTTTACAGATAAGCCCGGCTATCTTTACTGTATCGGACTCCACTTCTTCATTATGCGCCCCATAATTTCCGATATGGGCGTTGGTCATGACCATGAGCTGTCCAAAATAGGAAGGGTCCGTAAATATTTCTTGATATCCCGTCATACCCGTATTGAAGCATACTTCACCAAATGCCGTACCTTCTTTATCACCAACTGCCTTTCCATGGAAAATTGTTCCATCTGCCAATATCAATAATGCCTTTTTTTTGGATGTGTACTTCATAAGTGCTGCTCTATTTTTGTTTCACAAATAAACATAAAAAAAGGATAAACTATAAAGTCTATCCTTTCGTAAATATTAAAATATACTAACATTTTATTCTTCAGAATCATCCGCTTTAGCTTCAATGTCCGCTGCTTCTTTTGATTCTACTGCGTTTTCCGCCACGGCCACAGGTGGTGCTTCGGATTTACTTCCTTTACCCCTTCTGCTCCTACGCGTGGATTTCTTCTTCGGTTTACCAGCATTATAAAGTTCGTTAAAGTCTACCAACTCTATCATGGCCATATCCGCATTATCTCCCAGACGGTTGCCCAGCTTTATAATTCTTGTATAGCCCCCTGGCCTATCGCCAACTTTTTCCGAGACTGAATCAAAAAGCTCAGTAACCGCATATTTATCTCTAAGGTTCTTAAAGGCAACACGCCTATTGTGCGTGCCTTTTTCCGCCGTTTGATTGTTCTCCGCCTTGGATTTGGTAATCAATGGTTCTATAAACTGCTTTAAGGCCTTGGCCTTGGCCACCGTGGTATTTATTCTTTTGTGTTCAATTAGGGAACAAGCCATATTTGCCAGCATGGCTTTTCTATGGGCAGCTTTTCGTCCTAAATGATTGAACTTTTTACCGTGTCTCATTGTAGTTTTCTATTTTCTTCCTTATCCGGGACCCTCCCTTCCAACAGAAGCAAATTATTAATCTTTATCCAACTTATATTTAGAGAGGTCCATTCCAAAACTTAGACCTTTGTTGATAACCAATTCCTCCAATTCGGTGAGGGACTTTTTACCAAAATTCCTAAATTTCATCAAGTCATTCTTGTTAAAGGATACCAAATCCCCAAGTGTATCCACCTCGGCAGCTTTCAAACAGTTCAAGGCACGTACGGAGAGATCCATATCTACCAATTTTGTCTTAAGCAATTGCCTCATATGCAAGGATTCCTCATCATAGGTTTCCGTTTGTGCAATTTCATCCGCCTCCAAAGTAATACGCTCATCGGAGAACAACATAAAGTGATGTATAAGGACCTTGGCTCCCTCGGTCAAAGCATCCTTTGGGTGAATGGAACCATCCGTTTCGATCTCGAACACCAATTTTTCATAATCGGTCTTCTGCTCCACACGAAAATTCTCGATGCTGTATTTTACATTCTTTATTGGGGTGAAGATAGAATCTACCGCAATGGTTCCTAGGGGTGTCCCTGACTTTTTATTTTCCTCGGCTGGTACATAGCCCCTTCCTTTATCAATGGTGATTTCCATATTGATGCTTACTTTGGCATCCATATTGCAAATAACCAAATCCGGATTCAGCACTTGATATCCCGAGATAAACTTTTGGAAATCTCCTGCGGTCATTTGCTCTTTACCACTTACGGATATAGAAACGGTTTCCGCTTCGGAATCCTCTATTTGCTTTTTAAACCGAACCTGTTTTAGGTTCAGTATAATCTCCGTAACATCCTCTACAACACCCGGAATTACGGAAAATTCATGTTCTACCTTATCGATCCTTACCGATGTGATGGCGTGTCCTTCCAAGGAAGAAAGCAATACCCTTCTTAATGCGTTCCCAACAGTTAATCCATAACCAGGCTCCAAGGGGCGAAATTCGAATTTGCCCTCGAAGTCTGAGGAATCGATCATTATTACTTTATCGGGTTTCTGAAAATTAAATAATGCCATAATTGGATCAGTGTTGATTTATTTTGAGTATAACTCGACTATTAATTGTTCCTTGATATTCTCAGGAATCTGCAAACGTTCAGGGGTAGAAACAAAAGTACCTTCCTTCTTCTCAGTATTCCATGTAATCCATTCATATACACTGCTATTGGCAGCCAATGCATCTTGTATAGCTTGCAGGGACTTGGATTTTTCCCTTACACCAACAACATCTCCAGGTCGTAAAGAGTAAGACGGTATATTTACCAATTCTCCGTTTACGGTTATGTGCCTGTGGGAAACCAATTGCCTTGCCCCTCTTCTAGATGTGGAAATACCCATTCTGTATACCACATTATCCAAACGGGACTCGCACAATTGCAATAGTACTTCACCGGTAACACCTTCCTTACGTTTTGCCTTGGCAAAAAGGTTGCGAAACTGTTTTTCCAAAATACCATAGGTATACTTGGCTTTTTGCTTCTCCATTAGCTGGATGGCATATTCCGATTTTTTTCCGCGACGTCTGTTTTGTCCATGTTGTCCCGGAGGGTAATTTTTTTTCTCAAAAGACTTATCGTCTCCAAAAATCGCTTCTCCGAACTTTCGGGCGATTTTACTTTTTGGTCCTGTGTATCTTGCCATTTTCCTATAGTTTGAAGTGCGATTATGAATTAAGGCTTATCCTTCGATAATCATTAGGTACACTCCTATGAAATATTTATGTGTTGTTTAAACTCTTCTTCTTTTGGGAGGTCTACATCCGTTGTGGGGCATAGGGGTAACATCAATAATTTCAGTTACCTCAATACCGGAATTATGAATAGTTCGTATTGCCGATTCCCTACCATTGCCCGGGCCTTTTACATAAACCTTAACCTTTCTAAGGCCAGCCTCATGGGCAATCTTTGCACAATCCTCTGCGGCTACCTGTGCAGCATATGGTGTATTTTTCTTGGAACCCCTAAAGCCCAACTTGCCTGCTGAGGACCATGAGATTACATCGCCCTTCTTATTGGTCAACGAAATTATGATATTGTTAAAAGAGGCAGTGATATGGGCCTCTCCTACCGAGTCCACGATAACCTTGCGTTTTTTTGCCGCCTTTGTACTTGCCTTTGCCATTTTCTTTTCGTGTTTAGTATTAAGCTGTTATACTATATACCAATTTGTTATTTCGTTGCCTTCTTCTTGTTGGCAACAGTTTTTCTTTTTCCTTTACGGGTCCTGGAATTGTTCTTTGTCCTTTGCCCTCTTAAAGGTAATCCTGATCTATGGCGAATGCCTCTATAGCATCCAATATCCATTAAACGTTTAATGTTCAATTGGGTCTCTGAACGTAGTTCACCTTCTATGGTATAGGATGAAACGGCTTCCCGAATACGACCAATTTCGTCATCGTTCCAGTCAGATACTTTGGTATCCTCGCTTACTTGGGCCTTTTCCAAAATTTCCTTGGCCCTACTTTTTCCAATACCAAAAATATAGGTCAGGGCTATTACACCTCTTTTTTGTTTTGGTATATCTATACCTGCAATTCTTGCCATAACTATCCTTGTCTTTGTTTAAATCTAGGATTCTTTTTGTTGATCACGTACAATCGTCCCTTTCTCCGAACGATTTTGCACTCGGCACTCCTTTTTTTTATCGATGCTCTTACTTTCATGTCTCCTTCTTAATATCTATATGTAATTCTAGCTTTGGTAAGGTCATAAGGACTCATCTCCAACTTCACCTTATCCCCTGGAAGTAGTTTTATATAATGCATGCGCATTTTTCCGGAGATATGGGCGGTAACTACATGACCATTTTCCAATTCTACCCGAAACATTGCATTGGACAATGCCTCTATAATGCTACCATCTTGTTCTATAGGTGCTTGCTTGGCCATAAACTATGCTACTTTTCTATTTTTTCCAGTTTTCATTAATCCATCATAATGTCTGTTCAGCAAATAAGCATTTACTTGTTGAACCGTATCAATGGCTACTCCTACCATAATTAACAAGGAGGTGCCGCCATAGAACAATGCCCATCCCGCCTGCACATCCATAAGTTTTACCACAACTGCAGGTAGAACCGCAAGCAAGGCCAGGAATATTGAGCCCGGGAGTGTTATCAAGGACATGATTTTATCTAAAAAATCGGCCGTTTCCTTGCCAGGTCGTATCCCGGGAATGAACCCTCCACTTCTTTTAAGATCATCCGCCATTTTATTGGTAGGTACGGTAATAGCCGTATAGAAAAACGTGAATATTACGATAAGTACCCCGAATAAAATATTATATGCCAAACCAAATATGTCGCTGAACTGTACCTCCATCCACTGTCCAAAGGCTGTCTCGTTGAATGTTTTCCCCAACAATCCCGGGGCGAACATTATTGCTTGGGCAAAAATAATGGGCATAACCCCGGATGCATTTAGTTTTAATGGGATATATTGTCTTGAACCCATTACATTCTTTTCATATCCTCCTGATGCGGATCTTCTCGCATACTGAACCGGAATACGCCTTGTGGCCATTACCAAGAGTACACTGGCCAGAATAACCAGAAACCATAGGATAACCTCGATCAAAATGAACATTAAGCCTCCAGTGTTATTCGTAGTCCTAGAGAAAAACTCCTGTACAAATGATTGGGGCATGGTTGCAATAATCCCGATCATTATCAACAAGGAAATTCCATTTCCAATACCCTTGTCCGTAATTTTTTCACCCAACCACATCGCAAAGACGCATCCTGTTACCAAAATAATTACAGCGGGAATCATGAAGTTTAGGCCTTTTCCCAAAAGGAATGCACTGTCCCTAACCCCAAAAGCTTCCAAGCCATACAAATATGCCGGTGCCTGCACAATACAGATTCCGATGGTCAACCATCTTGTAATCTGGTTTTTGGTCTTCCTACCACTTTCGCCCTCCTTATCCAGTTTCTGAAGATAGGGTATGGCTATTCCCATTAATTGAACCACAATAGATGCCGAAATGTAGGGCATAATCCCCAATGCAAAAATCGATGCATTAGCAAATGCCCCTCCTGTAAAGGCGTTCAACAAACCGAAAATACCTTGATCCGTACTGGAAGCCAATTCGGCAAGTTGTGATGAATCAATACCTGGAAGAACAATTTGGCAACCAAAACGGTACACCAAAAGAAGACCCAAGGTAATTAAGATACGATTCCTTAGCTCTTCTATTTTCCAAATATTGGATATGGTTTCAAAAAATTTCTTCATAATATTCTTCCTTATAAACTTATTGCCTCTCCACCTGCAGCCTCTATCGCCGCCTTGGCACTAGCAGTAAATTTATGAACGGAAACTTTGAGGGAGGCTTTTAACTCACCGCCCCCAAGGATTTTGACCAAATCATTTTTACGGGCCAATCTATTTTCAATCAATGCATCAATAGTTACCGTATCCTTTATTATTTTTTTATCGACCAATTCCTGCAAAGTATCCAGGTTTATACCCTTATATTCCTTCCTATTGATATTGGTAAAACCAAACTTGGGAACACGTCTTTGCAACGGCATTTGTCCTCCTTCAAAACCTATTTTCTTGGAGTATCCAGACCTTGATTTTGCACCTTTGTGACCTCTGGTAGCTGTACCTCCTTTTCCGGAGCCTTGGCCCCTTCCTACTCTTTTCCCTTCTTTATGGACAGCACCTTTGGCTGGTTTTAGATTACTTAAATTCATGATCTTTTATGTTAAGCTCCTTCGGTGGAAACCAAATGTTTTACTTTGTTTATCATGCCCAGGATATTAGGTGTGTCCTCATGCTCCACTACCTGCCCTATTTTTCGCAGACCAAGCGCCTTTAAAGTCCTTTTTTGATTTTGTGGTCGCTTAATGCTACTCCTAACCTGTTTTACTTTAATCTTTGCCATTATCCTTACCTGTTATCCTTTAAACACTTTTTCCAAGGAAATACCTCTTTGCCTTGCAACTGTCCTGGCGTCCCTAAGTTGTAGCAACGCATCAAAAGTTGCCTTTACAACGTTATGCGGATTGGACGATCCTTGGGATTTTGACAATACGTCCTGTACACCTACGGATTCCAACACCGCCCTTACGGCTCCACCTGCAATTACCCCGGTACCATGGGATGCCGGCTGTATATAAACTCGCGCACCGCCATATTTTCCTTTTTGCTCATGCGGAAGTGTACCTTTATTCAAAGGAATACGAATCAGGTTCTTCTTGGCATCTTCAATGGCTTTGGCAATGGCCGTTGCCACTTCCTTGGATTTACCCAAACCATGTCCCACAACACCATTTTCATCACCAACAACAACTATTGCGGAAAAGCCAAAGGCCCTTCCACCCTTGGTTACCTTGGTTACCCTTTGGACGCCCACCAATCTATCCTTCAATTCTAAGCCTCCAGGCTTAACGGTCTCAACGTTTTTGTATTTCTGGTACATACCTAATTTAAAATTTTAGTCCTGCTTCCCTGGCTCCTTCGGCCAAAGCTTTTACCCTTCCATGATAAAGGTTTCCACCCCTATCGAAGGCAACTTTTTCTATACCTGCTTTAGAACATTTTTCGGCAATGGCCTTACCCACCAATGTGGCTACTTCCTTTTTGGTTCCTTTTGCCTTGGCCAAATCCTTATCTCTGGAAGAAGCTGCAGCTAAGGTTTCACCTTTCCTATCGTCTATGACTTGAACGTAAATTTCGCTATTACTTCTAAAGACGGATAACCGGGGTCTTTCGGCAGTTCCAGAGGATACTTTGCGTATTCTCTTTCTTATCCTATATTTTCTTTCAATCTTTGATAATGCCATTACTTGTATTATTAAGCTGATTTACCTGCTTTTCTTCTTAATTGCTCACCAACAAATTTGATACCTTTCCCTTTGTAAGGTTCCGGCTTACGGAAAGATCGGATTTTGGCCGCTATCTGTCCCACCAATTGCTTATCATGGGACGTTAATTTTATAATCGGATTCTTTCCTTTTTCGGATGTGGTCTCTACTTTAACCTCAGGCGCTAGGTTCATAACGATATTATGGGAGAATCCCAAGGCAAGGTCTAACTTCTGTCCTTGATTGGATGCCCTATATCCTACGCCTACCAGCTCCAATTCCTTGGTCCATCCTTTAGAAACACCATCCACCATATTTCTGACAAGAGCTCTATACAAACCATGTTTGGCTTTGTGTTCCTTGGAGTCCGAAGGTCTGGCAACCAATACCTGGCCGTCTTCAATCTTTATGGATACTCCGGAATACTCCTGTGTCAACTCTCCAAGTTTACCCTTTACCGTAACCACATTGTCGCTTACCTCTACGGTCACTCCTTCAGGAATCGCTACCGGGTTATTACCTATTCTAGACATCTTTATACTTCTTTTCTATACTATTAATATACGTAGCACAAAACTTCTCCCCCAACGTTGTCATTTTTGGCCTGCTTACTTGTCATTACCCCATGTGAGGTTGATACTATGGCAATTCCCAAACCATTAAGGACACGAGGTAAATCTTCAGAACCCGCATATTTCCTTAATCCAGGTTTACTTACGCGTTGAATTTTCTTGATGACCGGTTCCTTGGTCACCTTATCATATTTGAGGGCTATCTTAATTGTGCCTTGTACTTCATTGTCCTCAAACTTATAACTTAAAATATACCCTTGGTCAAAGAGTATCTTGGTTATTTCCTTTTTAAGGTTGGATGCGGGTATTTCAACTACGCGGTGTCCTGCTCTACTGGCGTTCCTAACCCTTGTTAAATAATCTGCTATAGTATCTGTAACCATTTCTCTTTATTAAGAATATCTGTATTCAGAATTATACAATTAATCTACCAACTGGCTTTTTTAACCCCTGGAATCAATCCTTTGTTGGCCATCTCCCTGAACATTACCCTGGAAATCCCAAAAGTACGCATATACCCTTTGGGTCTTCCCGTTAACTTACAACGATTGTGCATACGCACCGGGGAGGCGTTTCTCGGTAACTTCTGCAAAGCCTCATAATCTCCAGCTTCTTTTAAAGCTTTACGCTTTTCAGCATATTTAGCTACCGTTCTTGCCCTTTTCCTTTCACGGGCCTTCATTGATTCTTTAGCCATACTAGTTCTTTTTAAAGGGTAATCCCAATTCCGTTAACAATGATTTTGCTTCCTTATCTGTATCTGCAGAAGTAACAAAAGTGATATCCATCCCATTGATCCTATTAATCTTATCAATGTTGATTTCCGGAAAAATAATTTGTTCCGTAACACCCAAGTTATAATTGCCGCGCCCATCGAAACCGGTGGCCCTAATACCTTGAAAGTCCCTTACCCTGGGCAAAGCAGTAGTAACGAGTCTATCCAAAAATTCATACATACGCTCACCACGAAGTGTAACCTTGGCACCGATTGGCATTCCTTTTCGCAACTTAAAGGCAGCTACGTCTTTTTTGGATATTGTGGCAACTGCTTTTTGGCCGGTAATGATACCAAGTTCTTCAACGGCATGGTCGATCAACTTTTTATCCGCAACGGCGGCACCGACTCCTCTACTGACCACGATCTTCTTCAACTTCGGAACTTCCATCACATTCTTATAACCGAATTCCCGCTTCAAAGCATCGATGATTCGCTCGTTGTATTCTTTCTTTAACCTTGCTACGTAAGCCATAACTAAATTACTTCATTCGATTTTTTGGAAACCCGTACTTTCTTTCCATCCCTAATCTCAAATCCGACTCTAGTCGTTTCTCCCGACTTTGCATCGATCAATGACAGATTGGAAATATGAATAGGCGCTTCCTTTTTGACAATACCTCCCTGCGGATTTTTGGCACTAGGCTTTTCATGTTTGGAAACCATATTGGCACCTTCCACGATTGCTTTGTTCTTCTTAATATCCACACTTAAAATCTTACCTTCGGTTCCTTTGTGGTCACCGGCAACGATCCGTACGGTATCTCCTGTCCTTATTTTTAACTTTCTCATCTCCAATACAATATTATAGTACCTCAGGCGCCAAGGATACAATTTTCATGAATTGTTTTTCCCGAAGCTCCCTGGCCACTGGTCCAAACACCCGGGTTCCTCTCATTTCTCCCGTTGGATTCAACAATACACAGGCATTGTCATCAAAGCGTATGTAAGAGCCATCCGGTCTTCTCACTTCTTTTTTGGTCCTTACCACAACGGCAGTAGAAACAGCTCCCTTCTTTATTCCCCCATTGGGCGTCGCTTCCTTAACGGTAACCACTATTTTGTCCCCAATGGAAGCATATCTTCTTTTTGTTCCACCGAGTACCCTAATGGTCAAAACTTCCTTTGCCCCCGTGTTGTCCGCTACCTTTAGCCTAGATTCTTGCTGTAACATAATTATTTAGCTCTTTCCAAAATTTCTACTAACCTCCAACATTTGGTCTTACTCAAAGGACGGGTCTCCATTATCTTTACGGTATCTCCTATATTGCAATCGTTCTTCTCGTCGTGCGCAACATATTTTTTCGTTTTTAAAACGAACTTACCATACATGGGATGCTTAACCCTTTTGACTTCCGCTACCACAATGGATTTCTCCATTCTGTCACTTGTCACGACCCCTATTCTTTCTTTTCTTAAGTTTCTTTTTTCCATAAAGCAGAACCAATTATTGGTTTTCCCTATTAGTTAATTCCGTTGCCAATCTTGCTACAGTTCTCCTGACCTTCCTTATCTGAAGTGGATTTTCCAATGGTGTCACAAAATGGGCCATTTTCAAGTCGGCATGTTGCTTTTTAAATTCGGCAAGTTTTTCCGTAAGCTCTTCTACCGACATTTGTTTTATCTCTTGTTTTTTCATATCACCTTACGATTAATCCTTATGCTCATAATCCCGTGCAACAACAAATTTTGTTCTGACCGGCAATTTCTGTGCCGCCAAACGTAATGCTTCCTTGGCAATATCCATAGGTACACCTGCAACCTCAAAAAGAATCCTTCCAGGCTTAACAATGGCTACAAAATATTCCGGGGCTCCCTTACCTTTACCCATACGTACTTCCAAGGGTTTTTTGGTGATAGGCTTGTCCGGGAAAATCTTTATCCACAGTTGTCCTTCCCTTTTCATATATCGGGTAGCCGCAATACGGGCCGCCTCGATTTGTCTTGATGTTATAAACTTTGAATCCAAGGTCTTTATACCGAACATACCATTTGAAAGTTGATGCCCTCTTCCGGCATTGCCTTTCATACGGCCTTTCTGCATTTTGCGGTACTTGGTTCTCTTTGGTTGTAACATTTTCTACTTCTTTAAAAAATTACTTTCTACGGCGTGGTTTCCTTCCTCCATCTTGTTTGCCCCCTTTTCCTTGGCCCTTGGACATGCCGACCAATGGGGAAAGCTCCCGCTTACCGTATACCTCGCCCTTCATGATCCATACTTTAATACCCAATCTTCCATAGGTGGTATGGGCTTCCTGCATGGCATAATCAATATCTGCCCTAAAGGTCGATAATGGAATCCTGCCTTCCTTGTAAGACTCGGATCGAGCCATTTCCGCCCCGTTTAAACGTCCTGATATTTGTACTTTTATCCCTTCTGCATTCATACGTATCGCTGCGGCGATAGCCATTTTTATAGCACGTCTGAAAGATATTCTACTTTCTATTTGACGGGCGATACTGGCGGCTACCAAATTGGCGTCCAACTCCGGCCTTTTAATTTCATAGATATTGATCTGGACCTCTTTATTGGTAATCTTCTTAAGCTCCTCCTTCAATTTATCTACTTCTTGTCCGCCCTTACCAATTATGATACCCGGTCTGGCCGTAGTGATGGTGACTGTAATCAATTTTAGCGTACGTTCAATAATTACCCGGGATACGCTCGCCTTGGAAAGACGTACATGGATATACTTCCGTATTTTTTCGTCCTCGGCCAATTTTTCACCATAATCGCTTCCTCCATACCAGTTGGATTCCCATCCCCTGATGATTCCTAGACGATTCCCTATCGGATTTGTTTTTTGTCCCATCCTAACTTTCCATATTATTGTTAGATTCCAAAACCAATGTTACATGGTTGGAACGCTTTCTTATTCTGTGTGCCCTTCCTTGAGGGGCAGGCCGTAATCGTTTTAGCATACCTGCACTATCTACTCGTATTTCCTTAATAAAAAGCTCGGCATCCTCAACGTTGGCCTCTTCGTTCTTAGCCTCCCAATTGGCCAATGCCGAAAGTAACAACTTCTCCAACCTGCGCGAAGCTTCCTTAGGATTAAACCTTAGGATTGCCAATGCCTTTTCAACACCTTCGCCCCGAATCAAATCCGCCACTAAGCGCATTTTGCGTGGTGAGGTGGGACAATTATTGAGCTTTGCAAATGCCATCTGTTTCTTTTCAGCCTTTAGTCTTTCGGCCATCTGTCTTTTTCGAACTCCCATAGCTTACTTTTTACCTTTGTTCTTTGCACCTGCATGACCCCTAAAAGATCGAGTAGGTGAAAATTCTCCCAGCTTGTGGCCCACCATATTTTCGGTAATATACACAGGTACGAACTGTCGTCCGTTATGAACCGCAATGGTCAGACCAACAAAATCAGGCGTTATCATAGAGGCCCTGGACCACGTCTTAATGACGCTTTTCTTTCCAGAAGCTGCATTCTGCTGAATCTTTTTCTCTAAACTATAATGAACGTAAGGTCCTTTCTTTAATGAGCGTGCCATTTATTCTTCTTTCTAATTTTACTTCTTTCTACGTTCTATTATGTATCTGTTGGTATCCTTGGTCTTGGAACGAGTCCTATATCCTTTGGCCGGGATTCCATTCTTGGATCTAGGATGGCCTCCGGATGCTCTTCCTTCACCACCACCCATTGGGTGATCTACAGGGTTCATGGCAACAGGACGCGTTCTAGGTCTTCTGCCAAGCCATCTACTTCTACCCGCCTTACCGGATACAATTAACTGATGATCCGAATTGGACACTGCACCAATGGTGGCCAAACAGCCAGAAAGTATTAATCTGGTTTCTCCTGAGGGTAGTTTAACGGTCGCATACTTGCCTTCCCTTGCCATTAATTGGGCAAAAGTACCGGCACTTCTTGCCATTACTGCTCCTTGTCCAGGTCGCAACTCAATACATGAAATAATTGTCCCTAATGGAATTTCGCTCAAGGGTAATGCATTACCGATTTCCGGTGCTACACCTTTCCCAGATGAAATTTTCTGGTCGACTTGAAGACCATTTTGCGCAATTACATGGCGTTTTTCACCATCAGAATACTCCAAAAGTGCTATAAAGGCAGTCCTATTGGGGTCATATTGGATAGATTTGACCGTAGCGGCAACATCTTGTTTGTCCCTTTTAAAATCAATAATCCTGTACCTTCTTTTGTGGCCACCACCTCTATGGCGTATGGTCATTTTTCCTTGACTGTTTCTACCTCCCGACTTTTTTAACGGAGCAAGCAAGCTTTTCTCCGGCTTATCAGCAGTAAGCGCGTCAAATCCGTTTACTACTCTAAAACGCTGTCCGGGAGTTATCGGTTTTAATTTTCTAACTGACATTCCGTGTCTTTATAGATTACTGTAAAAATCGATGATATCTCCATCCGCTACATCTACAATTGCCTTTTTTAAGGCATTTGTTTTACCATGCTGTACTCCTGTCTTGGTGTATCTGGATTTTCTGGTCGGGCCATAGTTCATGGTCCGAACCTTTTTAACCGAAACTCCATAAGTGGCCTCAACAGCATCTTTGATCTGCAACTTGTTCGCTTTGGGATCTACAAAGAAACCATAACGGTTGTACAACTCGCTATCAGCTGTCATCTTTTCGGTTATTATAGGTTTTATCAACACACTCATGGCTTTCTTATTTATTTAGGTTGGTCTCAAGCCCTTCCAAAGCACCTTCCAACAACACAATATTATTGGCGTTTAATATTTTGTAAGTACTTAATTCTGAGCTAGTTAAAACCTCTGAACCCTTCAAATTACGCGAAGACAAATATACGCTATTATTTGAATGGCCCAACACAAACAAAGATTTTTTGTTTTCCAGCCCTAACGACTTCAAAACTTGAATAAAATCCTTGGTCTTTGGCATCTCAAAATCAAAATCTTCAACAACTAAAATTGCCTTATCCTTTGACTTCATACTCAAGGCCGATTTACGGGCCAAACGCTTTACATTTTTGTTTAGTTTTTGGGAATAGTCCTTAGGCCTCGGTCCAAAAATACGTCCTCCGCCTCTAAAAATCGGAGACTTAATACTACCGGCCCTGGCGGTTCCCGTACCTTTTTGTTTTTTTATTTTTCGGGTACTTCCAACTATCTCACCGCGCTCTTTGGCCTTATGGGTACCCTGCCTTTGATGCGCCATATATTGCTTTACGTCCAAATACACCGCATGTTTGTTGGGCTCTATTCCGAAGACTGCATCAGAAAGGTCTGCCTTTCTACCAGTGTCTTTTCCTTTGATATCTAAAACTGCTACCTTCATTACTTCTCAATAGTTACGTATGCATTTTTATGACCGGGAACACATCCCTTAACAACGATAAGGTTTTTCTCAGGTACTACTTTAAGAACCCTTAAATTTTGAACGGTAACCCGATCTCCACCCATTCTACCGGCCATACGCATTCCCTTAAAAACCCTTGAGGGTGTGGATGCCGCACCAATAGATCCTGGGGCCCTTAGCCTATTATGCTGCCCATGTGTAGATTGACCAACCCCTCCAAAACCATGTCTTTTGACTACGCCTTGAAAGCCCTTCCCTTTTGAAGTGCCCACTACATCAACAAACTCTCCTTCTACAAAAACATCGACACCAATGGTATCTCCCAATTTAAATTCACCTTCAAAATCGCGGAATTCAATGACCTTCTTTTTAGGAGATGCGCCTGCTTTCTTAAAATGACCGGATTCGGCCTTGTTTGCACGCTTTTCTGCCTTGTCATCGAAACCGAGTTGAAGGGCACTATACCCGTCTACCTCTTCGGTTCTGACTTGGGTAACTACACATGGGCCGGCTTCGATAACGGTACATGGAATGTTTTTTCCATTTTCGTCAAAGATGCTGGTCATGCCTACTTTTTTTCCTATTAACCCAGACATATTGATTTAGATTTTGGATTTTGGATTTTCAAGCCGAAAATCAATCATCCGTTACTATTAAATTATGTATTACTGTTCCTTACTTTCCAAAAAAATAGGGTCAAAAATTATTCAACCCTGAATTAATTTTTTTCCGTTTTTCCTTCGCTCGCGGCTCTGGACATGTCATTCCGCACTAGCGGAAAATTGAAACTAAACCTTAATTTCTACCTCAACCCCACTAGGAAGCTCCAACTTCATCAACGCATCAATCGTTTTGGAAGAGGAACTATAAATGTCAAGGAGTCGTTTATACGAGCTCAATTGAAATTGTTCCCGGGACTTTTTATTTACGTGCGGTGAACGTAACACTGTAAATATTTTTTTATGTGTTGGCAAAGGAATGGGGCCTGTAACCACAGCACCGGTAGTCTTTACCGTTTTTACGATTTTTTCAGCGGACTTATCCACCAAATTGTGATCGTACGATTTTAATTTTATTCTAATTTTTTGACTCATCTTACTAGAATTAAGCGGTTACACCTTTGGCTGCCTTTATTACTTCTTCAGCTATATTGGATGGCGTTTCCGCATAGTGCGAAAATTCCATTGTGGAAGTAGCCCTACCGGATGACAACGTACGCAAAGCAGTAACGTAACCGAACATTTCAGAAAGTGGAACCTCGGCCTTTATTACTTTGGAACCTGCCCTATCATCCATATTGTTTACTTGTCCCCTTCTCCTATTAAGGTCTCCAACGATATCACCCATATTTTCTTCCGGGGTCAACGCCTCCAATTTCATAATAGGCTCCATTAGAACGGCGCGTGCCTTTTTAGCTGCTTCCTTATAACCTAATTTAGCTGCCAATTCAAAAGATAATGAATCCGAATCCACAGGGTGGAAAGAACCATCCTTCAGGACTATCCTCATACTATCCATCTCAAAACCGGCCAAAGGCCCATTCTTCATGGCCTCCTTAAATCCTTTTTCTACGGATGGAATATACTCACGGGGAATATTACCTCCCTTAATTTCGTTAACAAATTCCAATCCCGCTTTGGTCTCGTCACTTGCAGGCTCCATAGTGAAGACGATATCTGCAAATTTACCGCGTCCACCGGTTTGCTTCTTGTATACTTCCCGATGCTCAGCGGAGGCAGTTAAAGCTTCCTTATATTCTACCTGGGGTTGTCCCTGATTTACTTCAACCTTGAATTCCCTCCTTAGGCGATCTACAATAATATCCAAATGAAGTTCTCCCATTCCGGAAATTATGGTTTGTCCAGAAGCTTCATCAGTCTTTACTTGAAAGGTTGGATCTTCCTCAGCAAGTTTTGCCAATGACATCCCCAACTTATCAACATCTGCTTTTGTCTTGGGCTCAACCGCGATACCGATTACCGGATCGGGAAAGTTCATACTTTCCAAAACAATCGGATGTTTTTCATCGGAAAGGGTGTCTCCAGTCTTTATATCCTTAAATCCTACCGCCGCTCCAATATCGCCAGCACCTATTGATGCAACCGCATTCTGTTTATTGGAATGCATTTGGTATATCCTAGAAATCCTTTCTTTATTTCCAGAACGATTGTTCAAAACATAAGATCCGGCATCCAATTTCCCGGAATATGCTCTAAAGAAAGCCAAACGACCAACAAAAGGGTCTGTGGCAATTTTAAATGCCAAAGCCGAAAAAGGCTCCTTTAAATCTGGTTTTCTAGCAATTTCTTCTCCTGTATCGGGATTAGTGCCCACTATAGCATCCTTATCCAAAGGCGAAGGCAAATATCTACATACAGCGTCCAGTAAGAATTGAACACCTTTGTTCTTAAAGGAGGAACCGCATATCATAGGGATTATACTCATATCCATAACTGCTGCCCTAAGTGCCGTGTGAACCTCTTCTTCCGTTATGGAATCCTCATCCTCAAAGAATTTTTCCATAAGGTTCTCGTCATATTCGGCAACCGCCTCTATCAGTGCCGCCCTATGCTCATGGACTTCTTCTTCCATTTCCGCAGGGATGTCTACCACATCAAAAGTGGCTCCCATATCATGTTCATGCCAGACAATAGCACGGTTCTTTACCAAATCCACTATACCCCTAAAATCAGCTTCATCCCCAATAGGAAGTACAATAGGGACGGCATTTGACTTCAACATTTCCCTAACCTGCTTACACACATTAAGGAAGTTAGAGCCCTGTCTATCCATTTTGTTTACAAAGCCCATTCGTGGAACTTTGTAATTATCGGCAAGCCTCCAGTTAGTTTCTGATTGTGGCTCAACTCCGTCCACAGCACTAAACAAAAAGACAAGCCCGTCCAGAACACGTAGGGACCGATTCACCTCAACAGTGAAATCTACGTGACCCGGGGTATCTATAATATTAAAATGGTAGGGTTTTGTAACATCTGTAATCTCACCGTTTTTCATTGGGAAATTCCAAGTACATGTAGTAGCTGCTGATGTAATGGTAATACCACGCTCCTGCTCCTGCTCCATCCAGTCCATAGTAGCCGCACCATCATGCACCTCCCCTATTTTATGACTTACTCCTGTATAAAATAGGATACGTTCAGTAGTAGTGGTTTTTCCGGCATCTATATGAGCCGCGATACCAATATTCCTTGTGTATTTTAAATCTCTTGCCATTTTTGATTAAAATCTAAAGTGGGAAAATGCTTTGTTTGCTTCTGCCATCTTATGGGTGTCTACCCGTTTCTTTACCGCAGCCCCCTCTTCCTTTGCAGCTGCCAATATTTCGGCTGCCAGTTTTTGTGACATTCCCTTTTCATTTCGCTTTCTTGCATAGCTTATCAACCACTTCATGGCAGTAGAAATCTTCCTGTCCGGACGGATTTGCATAGGAATTTGAAAAGTTGCACCCCCAACACGCCTGCTTCTAACCTCAACGTGGGGCATTACATTGGAAAGGGCATCTTTCCAAAGATCCAATGCGCTCTTTTCTTCATCTGTTTTCTTTTCCTCAACGATATCCATGGCACCATAGAATACATGGAAGGCAACGGACTTTTTTCCATCCCACATCATCATATTCACAAAACGGGTAACCAATTGATCATTAAACCGGGGATCCGGTAAGAGAGGTCTTTTTTTTGCCTGTTTTTTTCTCATTACTGCTTTCTTAAAAGTTTAAGGTTCCAAATTGAGGTGAGCTCCCAATGCTCTCCCCCTTGAAAATAAACCATTAAATTACTTTTTGGGTCTTTTTGCTCCGTATTTAGATCTACGTTGGGTTCTACCTGCAACACCTGCTGTGTCCAGGGCTCCCCTCACGATATGATACCTAACTCCCGGCAAATCCTTTACCCTTCCGCCTCTTACCAATACTATCGAGTGCTCTTGGAGGTTGTGTCCTTCCCCTGGAATGTAAGCGTTAACTTCCTTACCATTGGTCAACCTTACCCTGGCAACCTTTCGCATCGCAGAGTTTGGTTTCTTAGGAGTGGTCGTATATACCCGGGTACATACACCTCTTCTTTGTGGACACGAATCCAAAGCAGCCGATTTACTCTTCTTGGTAATTGTGGCCCTTCCTTTTCGTACTAATTGTGAAATTGTTGGCATTACTTATAATATGTATATAATATAACCCTCGTTTAAGGGCTGGCAAATGTAGTGATATTTTCCAAAAATTCAAACGGTAAAAAATTTATTTTTCATCCATTTATATAAGGGTACCTAAGGTTGCTCAACATTGTCCACCGGAAGAACGAAATTCTGTAAAAAAATATGGCTCCTCGGCCCTTGTATAAAGATCAAATAAATTGATTAAGCAAATCTGTTACATTCACTAATTCATTGGAGCACCCCCCATAAATCTTTTGCTTGTCGAAAATATCACGGAAGCTTGTTAATAAAGCAAACTCATATTACAGCAACTCTTCTACTAGATTATGGGATGCAGATATGGACATGCTGAATATCTCCTAGATGTTTGTTATTCAGTTTCCGGCAAAACTCACTCAATTGAACCAAATCAAATGATATATTCATAATGAACAGATGATACAAAAAATGTTCCAGGGTAAAGTATTTTGATTCAATTTTTATTGATAAAAATGTTGCTTGCCAATCGGATTATGTCATATCCCCAAAATCTATTTGACATATCATTTTTGATTTCGCATTTTTTTATTTAAAAAATTATGAAAATGATATTTTAAGAATTTTTCTGAGGGCCAAAATCGATTTTTGCGTACTTGTTAAAAATTTAACTTTTTTTTGTAGGTATTCTCTTTATTGACTTTTTAATAATGTTGCATTTATAATCTAGGTACGTACATATGTGATATTTTACTAGAATTTACTTTCAATTTTCCATTTTTTAACAAACGAAAAAGTTATGCATGCATAACTTTAAGATAAAAAAAGTTGGATTATTAACATGAATTTATGACTTTTGCCGGTAGCTAATTCAAATAATTAAAAAATGAGAACAAAACTTAATGGAATTTTAACGCTATTTCTGGCGTTAATTGTGCAGCTATCTTTTGCACAGGAAAAAGCGGTTTCAGGTACCGTGACGGACCAAGACGGTCTTCCTCTGCCTGGTACTTCCGTAGTGGTCAAAGGAACCACAACGGGTACTCAGACTGATTTTGATGGAAACTATACCCTTAACACGGAAGAAGGCGCTGTTTTGGTTTTCTCCTACATTGGGCAAAGAACCCAAGAAATTACCGTAGGAAGTGCAAACACCATTGATGTACAAATGGTGGAAGACGCACAGGCCCTTGAAGAGGTTGTCGTTACGGCCCAAGGTATTCAAAGGGAGGAACGATCTCTGGGGTACGCCGTGACCACGGTAGACGAAGAGCAGGTAAGTTCCAGGCCTGAAGCCGATATAGGACGGGTACTTCAAGGAAAAGTTGCTGGTGTTAATATCACCAATAACAACGGACTCTCAGGTTCGGGAACCAATATTATTATTCGTGGTTTTAGTTCCGTTACCCAGTCCAACCAACCTCTATTTGTTGTGGACGGTATTCCCATCGATTCCGGGACCAATACACAAACTTCCTTTTTGGATGGGAACACGGAATCCAGCCGATTCTTGGATATTGATCCCAATACCATTGCTAGTGTGAGCGTATTGAAAGGACTAAGTGCTACGGTACTTTATGGTAACCGTGGACGAAACGGGGTAATCTTGATTACCACGAAAGGTGCCGCCACAGGTGAGGCCCCTTCCAAGACCGAAGTGACCGTTAACCAATCCGTTTTCGTAGCTGATGCCATATTACCCAAATATCAGGATAATTACGGTGGAGGGTTCCATCAAGGTTTTGGTTACTTCTTTAGTAACTGGGGGCCACGATTTGACCGTACCGATGATGACGGTATTTCACAAGCACGTCAATTTGTTGGAGACGGTCCAGGCGGTGTTGCCATCCTGCAACATCCCCATAACTTTATCGCAGACCAGACCTTAATTGCTGGCTTTGAGGACCTTTTGGACGATCCTTATCCCTACCAACCTTATAATGGGGTAGAGGAATTCTTTCGTACAGGATTTGTTACCAGCACCTCTGTAAATGTTCGAGGTGGAGGTGAAAAGGCCAGTTTCAATTTGAACTATGGGCGCACCGAGGATAGAGGTATTACCCCGGGAAATACGCTTCTTAGAAATAACTTCAATTTAGGGGGTAATGCCAGATTGTCCAATAAGTTAACGATAAGTGGCGTTTTCAATTTCATCCGTACCGGATTTAAATCTCCTCCAAATGCGGTAAGCACCGGTAGTGGTGCGGCCTTTAACGGAGGTGCGGTTTTCGGGGACATTCTCTATACCCCACGTAGTGTGGACCTAACAAATTTACCTTTCCAGGCTGCGGACGGCAGAAGTGTCTACTATCGTGAAACAAATGATATACAGAATCCCTATTGGACCGTAGCCAATGTGAAGACATCCCAGGATACAGATCGTTTCATCGGTAATACTTCCCTTACCTATGAAATCAATGATTGGATGAACCTTACCTATCGTTTAGGCCTGGATACCTATAGTGAATTCAATTTCTATGGTCAGAACAAAGGAGGAGTCGATGGCCCGGTAATCGGTCTGTTGCGAACCAATAGCGTACGAAATACGATTTGGAACCACGACCTTATTCTTTCCGCCGACAAGGACCTTTCTGAAAATCTTAACCTAAAGGCCATCGCTGGTTTAAATAGCAGAAGGGATGAATATGAGCAAGATGGTATCGAGAGCCAAGGTCAACTGGTTTTTGGTGTACTGGAACATTTTAACTTTACAACACCTTCAGCCCAAAATTCTCTAACAAGATCAGGAAACAATCCAAACCTGAACCAGAACTTTGAACAAAACTTAGTCGGAGCTTATTTGGATTTGACCCTAGGTTATAAAGATTGGTTATTCTTGAACGCAGTAGGACGGAATGACTGGTCTTCCACTTTAGAGCGGGAGAATAATTCGATTTTCTACCCCGGTGCAAGTATCTCTTTTGTACCTACTTCTGCCTTTGAAGGTATCCAGGGCAACTTTTTGAACTATGCCAAACTCCGTTTGGGATACGGTTCGTCAGCAGGTTTCCCTGATCCTTTCACTACACGAAGCGTATTGGGACTTACTGCACGAAGCCTTGTAGATGTGAATGGAAATGTAATTTCATCCAATTCCGTGGACAATACTTTGGGGAACGCCGATCTGAAACCGGAACGGATTCAGGAATTTGAAGTAGGTTTGGATACTCGTCTGTTCAACCGATTGAATTTGAATGTTAGCCTCTTTGACAAGCGCACCACCGACTTGATTACCGATCGTACTTTGGACAGCTCCACAGGCTTTACAAGTACAACGGTCAACATTGGTGAAATCCAGGCGCAGGGAGTTGAGGTTGATTTTGACCTAGCTATCCTGAAGGAGTTCGAGAGTGGAATCGGCATCAATATTGCCGGGAACTGGACCACCATTGAGACTACGGTTACGGACTTGGCCGATGGTACGAACAATATTTTGTTAACCGATGCCATTGCCCAGGAAGCCGCTAACTATGCCGTTGAAGGGAGACCATTTGGGGTACTGCTGGGTAGTGACTTCGTATTTGACGATGATGGAAATAGGTTAGTAAATGATGCAGGTAGGTATTTGTTCGATCCAACTATCCGGGAAATCGGTGATCCGAACCCAGATTGGCAGACTGCATTGATTCCTACCATTACCTTTAAGAATTTCACCTTATCCGCGAACTTGCAGTACCGTCATGGCGGGGATGTTTACTCGGTTACCACCTCGGCATTGATCGGTCGTGGGGTGGTTGATGACGACAATCCGATTGATAGAGAAGCCAATTACATTCTTCCCGGCGTTAAAGCGTCCGATGGCACACCTAACGATACGGCTATTAGCTCAACTGAGCTGGGTTTCAATACCTATTTTGGAGGAAATATCAATCCACTTAGTATATTTGACGGTTCCACAATAAGACTACAGGAGGCTTCTTTGGGCTATTCACTGCCATCCAAAATGTTGGAAAAGACCCCATTTGGTAGTCTTACCTTTACCTTATCCGGTCAGAACTTATGGTTTAAGGCCATCAACTTTCCGGACAATGTTCGCTACGACACCAACTCATCGAGTACGGGTGTAGGTAACGGTCAGGGCATTGACTTCTTTACAGGTCCTTCTGTAAGGAGATACGGTTTCACTGTAAGAGCTAGTTTCTAATCGAAAAAGAAAATGAAAAATACACATAGCATTATGAAAAATAGGTTTAAAAATATTGGTCTGGCCCTAGTTGCCGTATCAATATTGCTAACAAATGGATGCGAGACCACCGAACTAGGCGTGGTTCCAAGTCCCAATGAACTAAATCCGACCCAAGCGGACGTTGATTTCTTCCTGAATAGTATCCAACAACTGGTTGCCAAAGTACATTCTGGAACGGAAGGTCTTGCCGAAAACGGTACGGCACAATTTGGTATGGAGGCTGTACGCATGCAACATTCCTTTGGCCCGACCTATAGGGAATCCTATGAGCCATCTGATTTTGACCAAATATGGGATGATACCTATGCAGAGGCCCTTATCGACATTCGAACCATGACCCCACTTGCCGAAGAGGCCAGTCAGTTTACCCATATCGCCATTGCCCAAATTTTGGAGGCCTATCTGATTACCACAATGGTGGATATGTTCGGAGATGTACCTTATTCGGAAGCAGCGCGTGGTGGAGAAGGAATCTTTAACCCGGCTGTGGATACAGGAGCTTCCATTTATGCAGCTGCCGATCAGCTGTTACAGGATGCCATTGTTAATCTTAACAGGCAAGAGCTGGTATTACCTACTAACGATTTGTATTACGGGGGTGATGAAACCCAATGGATCAAGGCGGCCAACACCATGCGACTAAGGCTAGCAGTCCAATCAAGATTGGTCAATCCTGCTGAGTCCACTGCAATTATTAATAGTTTAGTTGGAGGTGGTCAATTAATTGTCGATGCTGCAGATGACCTACAATTTCAATGGGGTTCCAATCTAGCCGCTCCAGATAGCCGGCACCCTTATTTTGATTCCAACTATGATGGTCAAGGTCCTAGTTCGGACTTTTACACCTGCAATTATTATATGAACCTGATGGCCAATCAGTATGGAGAAGCCGACCCCAGGACTCGTTATTATTTTTATAGACAACAGGAAGATTATTCCGGTGCCGATGTAATCACTAAGGAATGCGTTACGGAGCCGGCTATCCCGGCTTGGTGGGCTCCTTTTGATGTTTATTGCTTGGTACCTGCAACAAATGGCCTTAATGGATTGTGGGGTAGGAACCACTTGGATGATGACGGTATTCCACCCGATGATAACTTCCGTACCCTACACGGCGTCTACCCAATCGGGGGACCTTTTGATGATAACAGTTTTAATACGGCGGTATCCGGCTCAACAGCGGCAACTTTTGGATTGGCCGGTGCAGGTATTTCTCCCATGCTGTTAGCCGCTAATACACACTTAATGCTGGCCGAATCAGCTTTGGTTTTAGGCACTTCCGGTGACGCGAGGGTATACTTGGAAGAAGGAGTCCGACAATCGATGAATAAAGTAGCTGCCTTTGGTGCAGTACTGGCCGACGGTACTGGTTTTGAAGCCACTCCTGATGCAATCAATGCGCACATAGCAGATATCCTTGCCGCTTATGATGCCGGCAATGATACCGATAAACTACGTATCATCGCCGAACAGGTATTTATTGCTTCTTGGTGCAATGGTATGGAAGGCTATAATACCTATAGAAGAACGGGACAGCCTGATAATCTTACTCCTGCTACCCGAGTGGCTGACCCAGGTACGTTCCTAAGAAGTATGTGGTATCCACAAACTGCTTCAGATAATAATACGAATATAACACAGAAGGCCAACCCCGATACCCCGGTATTTTGGGATACCAATCCAGAAGGATTTGTGGACTAAATAAAATAACTTTTTATAAAAATGAAAAAAATGAAAAGAATATATATGTATATGATCGGGTTCTCACTTCTTTCTGTCGGATTAATTTCCTGCGAAGAAGATGAAAAGGACCCTATGCAAGTTCATTTGGACGAGGCTAACAAGGCACCCTATGTTAGGATTCAAACAAATGCCAGGGTACTTGGTGCCAGCGAACTGCCAACTTCGAGTTTTGATGCTACTGTTGAGGCTTTGGAAAACAATGTAGCTTCCTGGGATGTAACGGTTACCCTTGAACAAGGAGGCGAAGCAGCAGCAGGGCCAGCTGCGCTCACCACAGTCACCAGCTTTCCATCCGATTTTTCCTTTACCTATCCAGAAATTGCCACTGCCTTGGGCTTAGGTGATATTTCTGAAATTGTAGGTGGTAATGTACTCCGTTTTTTGGGTACAGCTACTGGAACCGACGGACGAGTAGTCACCCAGGATAATCTTAGTGGGAGTATCTTAGGCCAAGCGGAGCAATTACAGGCCTTTAACTTTATAGTTACTGTAGATTGTTCCCCAATTTCTGATGTTAGCGTAGGAGGCACTTGGAACATTGATATTTTCGACAGCTTTGGAGATGGCTGGGATGGTGCTTTTCTTACGTTTACGGTCAATGGTGTGGATACGGTTTTCACTATTGCAGGAGGATCTGAAGGAAACTTTACTATTGATGTTCCGGCTGGGGCCGAATTGTTTATAAGATACACATCTGGTGCTTTTGAGGAGGAACATACCTTTACGCTTACTTCGCCCGAGGGCCCGTATGGAGATTTTGGACCAAATCCTTTGTTGTGCGTGAATTAGTATTTGGCATTATGACTTTTTAAACAATATAGAATTCAGAAAACTAGAAAAACCATGGTTCCCAAATTTGGGAACCATGGTTTTCTTTTTTTGGGTTATCGAGATAGCCATGTAGTTTCGGAAAGTATTATCATAAACGTAATTCTTCTAGTTTTTCTATCCTATACCAAAATACTACAGTATTTTAACCAATTTGATAGATTTCCTACAACTCTTATTAGATTATTTACTAACTTTAGAAGTAAGGCATAAATCTTATTTGGAGTAATCTCAATTAAGTTCAACCATCAATAAAAATAAAAACAATGAAGAAGAAGTTAGTATTTACTATCATAGCATGCATTTATGGATTTTCGGTACTCGGGCAAGCCGGGCTACAAGCCAACCCTTCCGGAGATACAGAAAATAACTTTAGATTGGCAAGTTACTTTAACAGCTTAAGCAATAAGCCCGAGGCCATAGTTGCTGACCGTACTTTGGACCTTGCGAATATAGAAGGATCCATGTACTACGTGGAAGCTTTTATCCCTGGACAAATCTATTATTCCGGTAAAACTTTCAAGACTGTTCCCATGCGCTATAATGCCTACACGGATGAGATTGAAATAAAAAGAGCGGGACAACAAGAGGCCGAGGCGCTTCTTAAGGATGCCAAGGTTTCCTGTGAGGTAAATGGAAATCTATTCGTGTATTCCGAATACCGCAACAAAAAAGGAGATTTAGAAAATGGCTATTTGGTCGAAAAATTTTCTGGTCAAAAATACAAGCTCTACCAAAAAATATCCAAGGCATTTAAGGAAGGCCAACAGCCCAAAACTTCGTTACATTTACCTACCCCTGATAAATTTGTAGATCGATCAGGCTTCTACGTTGCAATGGAGTCGGAAACACCTCAATTTTTTCCTGACTCTAGAAAGAAGCTTTCGATGGTCTTTGATAACGATAAAATCGGCATTTTAAGAACCTTCATTAAAAAGAATGAAATTGATCTAAGCAAAAAAGAAGATTTACAACGTCTCTTATTATACGCCGAAACCATCACAACCGAAGGGAAAGGTGTATAAGTAACTCTCAAATGAAGTCAAATAAGTTTTAAGAGTGCCAATTTGTGAAAGAAGATATCCTCAATATTTCATGAAATCCTCAAAAAAAGCAAAGGGTTTCATGAAACCCTTTGCTTTTTAATTTCTAATAAGGTATACAGGTTTCAAAGGCATTACACTCTCCCGGACATCCACAATGCCCATTACCATAACAAGCGCTGCCTTGTGGCCTTCCGACACAACTTGCCGGACATTTAACACCCCCAGCAATGGTCTTTTGTTCAAAACTAGTAAGGACTTTTACTCCACTTAGATCAAATAAACTTTTCATAATATAAATATTAGAATTATATTGGCCCTGAACGGTTAAGGACACTCAAGGTTTATGTCCATCTTTCGCGAAAAGATATTGTTCCCTTTGCAAAAGCTTTTCCGCCAAAAGCGGAAAAGCATACGCATCGGATTGTATTTTCAGGGCTAAATCATACTGGATTTGCCTCCTTAATTTCAGTTCCTTCAATTAAATCTTCAACGAAATAAGCGATATCACTTCTTTCGTATTCTTTTGGAAATTCCCTTCCATTAATCAAAACAGCGGGAGTAAAATTAATTCCATTGCTATGACACCATTGTTGCTGTCGCTCCAATAGATATTTGAACGAAATATCCTTCACTTCGCCCCATTTGGATAACCACATATTTAAATCTGTATTATCCAAGTATACTTCGTGCAAAGCCTCAAAAACCATTTCTTGAGGTTCTAAACTATACAACTCCAACAATCTGCATGTAACTCTATAGTCCAAATTTTCCTCGGTCTTTGTAGACACATTGAACCTAATCAGGATTCTAAAGCTATCATGATTTTTACGCAATAACTCCTTTAAATCATGATGTGCCGACTTACAATAAATACAGAGTGGGTTGGTAACCATCAACAATTCAATTGGTGCATAAGCGTTACCTAATACTATTTCCCTGCCTTCAATTTCGGGGATTCCCGTTTGTATCTTATTGCTTTTGGCTAACAGGGCATCAAAAAGAGCATAGTTTCTTTTAAATTTATTGTGCGCAATGGAAAGTTTTTTCAGCTCTATTTGCTTTACTAACAAGGGCTTTGAAAATAGCCAAAAAGAAAACGCAAGCCAAAAACCAAGTAGAAATAGTACTATGGAAATACTATCAACATTTAGAGTACTGAGGGAACTTTCAAAAAAAATAAGAGTACAAGCCTGCATCCATAAAACTACTACTATCCCTAAGCATAGAGGACACCATTTTTTAACCACAAAAATCTGATAAAAAATAGAATACAGGGTAATTGGCAAGGCCAATACGGTCAAAAGTATAATTGGCAAATCATTGATTCGAAAAATAAGAAGGATATTCCAAGAAAGTACGAGCCCTAAGAAATAAACAAAGCTTGCATCGCTTAATTTGAACCACTTCAGGATTGTTGCTCCATTAGAGTTTAAAACTGCGTCACAACTTGTTGTTTCATTAGCACTGCAAACTTTATGAAGCATTCGAGTGTTGAGCCCTAGTTCGTGTCTAACGATTAAAACACTAATTGCAAATCCAATGATGGAAAACAAAAAATGACCTGCCCGAAAGGCTGTAGGGCCTTGAAAAAAAAAGAGCCCTAAAATTATACAAATGGTAATTAGATATACTATTCCATGTACCTTGTTGTTACCAGCTTTTTTGAGGATCTCGTCTTCCTTTTCGGTCACTACTACTATACCACGCCAGGATTCCAGAAACTTGTTGACGGATATTTTTTTTCTTCCTCTATCGGTCGAAATCGTGCTAACACCCCCCCCTTCTTTTATTGCCACTAAAAATTGATCCTTCTTATTAAGCGTTATGAAGGTTTTTGGCAATTGCCCTAAAATGTCTCTGTTAATCGGAACTTTCAAAGCAAGGTTTTCAATTCCAAAATGATTTAGGACACCGGTAACGGAATGTAAGCTCGGGTAAGATGGGTGACTCAGTAACTGAAACTCCAATTCGTCAAAGTCGGTTTTTAGTCCTTGCTTTTTTAGAAAGGCTTTAAGAATATAAAAAAGGGAGGAATCTTTCATTGCAGGCCAATTTTTAACACATAATGGTAGTCGGCTATTGGAATAACATATAATAAGTAATATACCAATTTTGTAAGAAATTACATTAAAATATAAGTTAAATTTTAATTATATAATTGTATATATTTCTTATATATTTAGTTCTATTAAAATCAACTTAAGATCTGTTTTTTCTTACTTATTCTTTTCATTTATCAAATTATAGATAAGTGGTGGAAAACTTTTATGTGCGTAATTTGGATATAAAGAAAATGTTGAAAAAAAGAATACTCATTCAAAAGAAGAAGAGATTTTGATTTGAAAACTATTAATCGCATATTACCGGAAAAATAGATTACATTCACATCATATAGCGGTTAATTATGCAAAAAACCGAAAAGATTTATGGAATACGGGCCGTTATCGAAGCTATACATACAGATGAGACCATTGACAAGGTCTTTTTGCAAAAAGGATTAAAAGGGGACTCGTATCGGGAATTGGAAACCCTAATCCGAAAAAAGGGAATAAATACGGCTTACGTTCCCGTAGAAAAACTAAACCGACTTACAAAAGGAAACCACCAGGGCGTAATAGCGCATATATCTCCCATTTCTTTTTTCGAATTGGAAGAACTTATAGAAGGGACACTTAATTCCAAAAAGCAGCCTCTCTTTCTTTTACTGGACCAAATTTCGGATGTCAGAAATTTTGGAGCAATCATACGAACTGCGGAATGTACAGGGGTAGACGGCATTATAGTTCCAAGGAAAGGAGCCGCCCCGGTTACCTCGGATACCATTAAAACCTCGGCCGGAGCAGCCTTTAAAGTCCCTATGACCAAAGTAAATCATATTAAGGATGCCATCTTTTATTTACAGGCTTCGGGTGTAAAAGTTGTGGCCGCTACGGAAAAAACCGAAAACTCCATTTATGATGTTTCATTCAAAGGGCCCTGCTCTATTGTAATGGGATCAGAAGGGATGGGGATTTCCCCTTCAACACTTAAGTCCGTAGATGAAAAGGCTAAATTACCCATGTTGGGAGAAATAGGATCCTTAAATGTCTCTGTTGCCTGCGGGGTTTTTTTATATGAAGTTCTACGTCAAAGAAGTTTGTCCTAAAAAGGGTTAAGTAGCCTTGTACCTTTTATACTGATTCTATTCACTGCCTTTGTCCTTGAGTTCCTTTTTTAAGTGATAAGTAATCCGGATAGTCTCGTTTTGATCATCCCGAGATTCTTTTTTCTCGACAAAATTTCCATTTTCATCAAACTGTTGCAAAAACTCATCCTCCTCCTCATTGTAATCTTCCTTTTCCCAATCAAATTTTTTGGGTAATGGTATTTCCGCTTTTACAAAAAAAGCCAATAAAAGTCCGGTTATGAACCCCCCCAAATGTCCTTCCCAGGAAATTCCGTCCTTTACCGGAAAAATATACCATAACAGACTGCCATAGATAAATACCACAATAAGTGAAAGCGCAACCAAGCGGTAGTACTTGGAAAAAATACCCTTAAAAAAAATAAAACTAGCCAAGACATAAATAACGCCACTAGCCCCGATATGAAAAGAAGGCCTGCCTATTGTCCATGTTAACAAACCTGATAAAAATATACCCCAAAACAAAACCCTTAAGGCTATCTTACGATAAAAAAAGAAAAGTGATGCCGTAAGCACCGCCAAAGGTATTGTGTTATTGTAAAGATGCTCTACTGAACCGTGAATGAAAGGGCTAAGGAAAATGCCCTTTAAACCGGAAAACGTTCTTGGATAGACCCCATATTCGTTAAGGTTAATATGAAAACGTAATTCCATCAAAAAGATGGTCCAAATAGACAATATAGCCAAAAGGGGTACTACGACCACCTGATTGGAAAACTTAAAATACTGTTGTTCAGACATACTATAAAATTAGCTCATTTAACTCAATAAGTCGGCCATACCCCTAAAAGCTGAAAGATTGTCATCTGGAATTTTGTTCTATTTTTATGGTATGAACGCACCATTGGCAGAACGGGTACGACCTAAAAGTTTGGATGAATACATAAGTCAAAACCACTTGGTAGGTGAAAATGGTTCGCTTACCCTACAGATAAAAAAAGGAATCATACCCTCCTTAATTTTTTGGGGGCCTCCAGGGACTGGCAAAACGACCTTGGCAAACATCATCGCCAACGAAAGTCAACGGCCGTTTTATACCCTAAGTGCCATTAACAGTGGTGTAAAGGATATACGGGAAGTTATCGATAAGGCCAAACAAAGCGGTGGACTCTTTACTTCCAAGAATCCCATTCTCTTCATTGACGAAATCCACCGTTTTAGCAAATCCCAACAAGATTCCCTTTTGGCGGCCGTAGAGAAAGGTTGGGTGACGCTTATAGGTGCAACAACCGAAAATCCCAGTTTTGAGGTAATTCCAGCCTTATTGTCGCGTTGCCAGGTTTATGTCCTAAACCCTTTTGGAAAAGAAGATCTGGAAGCACTTCTACATAGGGCAATGGAACAGGACGAACTCCTGAGGAGCAAAAAAATAAAATTAGAGGAAACAGAAGCTCTTTTGCGCCTGTCCGGTGGAGATGGCCGCAAACTTCTCAACATTTTTGAACTTGTAGTACATTCCGAAGAAACTGATAGTTTAACAATAACCGATGCCCTTGTAATGGGCAAAGTTCAAAAAAACACGGTCTTATATGATAAAACGGGGGAACAGCATTATGACATTATTTCGGCTTTTATTAAATCGATTCGAGGAAGTGACCCTAACGGGACGGTCTATTGGTTAGCTCGAATGATCGAGGGTGGTGAGGATGTAAAATTCATCGCCCGACGTATGCTCATTTCGGCCTCCGAGGATATTGGCCTTGCCAATCCGACAGCACTCGTCATTGCCAATTCCACATTTCAGGCCGTGACCACTATTGGCTATCCTGAAGCGCGAATCATCTTAAGTCAATGTGCTATTTACCTAGCAACATCCCCTAAAAGTAATGCGAGCTATGCAGCAGTTGGAAAAGCGCAGCAGGCTGTAAAGCAGACAGGTGATCTTTCTGTACCGCTGGCCTTACGCAACGCTCCTACCAAATTGATGAAGGATTTGGGTTATGGCGAGGAATATAAGTATGCTCACGACTATGAAAACAATTTTGTTTCCTTGGAATTTTTGCCTGACCAGCTTTCAGGCACCACATTTTATAAGCCGGGTAACAACCAACGTGAGAGGGGCATTAAGGAATTTTTAAAAAACCGATGGAAGGATAAATACGATAGTTGATAGTTGATAGTTGTTGGTTGTTGGTTGTTGGTTGTTGGCTAAAAAAGAAATCTGGCATCAATGTATTAAACCCTAATAAATCTCTTTCAAAATTTGATGTTCAATTCCTTGGTCATGAGATTTCCTCCTTGGTAGTACTCAAAGAACCATTTCCCATTCTTTGTATAGACCATCCCATTTTTGTTGTCCATCTTAGCATGATAAACACCCTGAACCGAACTTTCGAAAAGTTTCATTCGTATTTTAGGCGTGCTATCCACCAATTGGTATCCATTGGTCAATTCTTGGGCATACCAGATATCCTTAGCTTCGTTTATGTCAGAAGTCCTTTTTGTAGAATTCATATCCGCTTTTGATATGTTGGATGATACGGGTTGTCTACTTTCATAGCTCTGTTCTTCTTTGGTGGCTACTTGTTGGATTGTTTCCTGTCCACTTTCAATCTTCTTTGTAATATTGGATTCAACCGGTCTTAAATCCTTATAGCTTTGCTCTTCTAAGGTAGCCTTTTGTTGTACCATAGGGTCTTGGTTTGCATTCAATTCAGAAGTGGTTTTCGTGTTTTCTTCCAGTATTTTTACATCGTTCTTAAAACTTACCGTAACGGGTTCCGATTTAGTGGATGCACCACTGTACCGGTAATCCAAATTATCTAAGGAAGTAAAAGCGCCCTTTATAGCTTCATTGTACGAAGCAGTGTATTCTTTCAATCTACTTTTACCTTGAATGGTAGTAAACACCTCTTGGGATCTACAATCCTTTAGTGCAAGGGCAACCTTCGTACTAAACATGGAAGAATCGTCCTGAAGCCCTACCAAAAGACCCAAGCATCTATCTTCCTGTAGTTCAATGGGCATTTCGTCTTCATAAACGGCCTCAAAACCATTTTTGATGAACAAATGCTTTATGAATGTACTGGTCTGGTATTGGTTCACCCTTTTGAAGGCATCGAACTTTTTGGGGATGATGATATATTTATAATCGTTTAAATCTGTTTGCGTCATACCTAAATAGCTCGATACGAGCAAGAGGGTCAATAGTAATCGTTTCACGAGTAATCCTTTTGAGGTTTATGGTATTGTGGAATGAAAAAAACGTGCCAAAGAGGTATTCTTGAAGTTGAGGCCCACCTCACAATCCCATTAATTTTTGCCCCAAGATATGATATTTAATCCTAATTGGAAAGAAGCGTAATGGGTGTCCGCCACATTTCTGTAGGCCAAAAGATTATCGGCCATCAGATATAAATTTACAGGGCCCGCTTGTATACTTACCCCAAGACCGATATTGGAATAAGAGAACTTATCTACGGTATATGTGGTTTTGGCGGTCAAAATGTTTCCGAAACGTCTTAAATAAAAAGCAGTTAGCGCGGTTTGTGGTCCACGGGGCCTATTGATCATATAGAGCTGCCCGCCAAAACTATTGGCATATCTGTAACGCATCCCGTTACCTCTAGCAACCACTGTATTGCAATCACAAATTTCCCTGGATTCCAGCTGTTCCCCAAAATCACGACGAATAGAGGCATATAATTTGGTTGGCCTAAAGGTGATGTACCCCTTTGTGTCATCCTCAAAAGGCACCAAAGCTTCTACTTCATCGACCAAATCCTGCCAAAAATCCGCATCGGGATCGGAAAGAGCGTCGGGAAGTATTACCTCAACTCCTTCTATGGTCGCCGTACCATTCAATGTATAGGTCTGCACATCATTGGCATGGTAGATGAATCCCAAGTCCAAAAGACTTCCTGTAATTACAGTCTGCTCGTTAAGATTATAGGAAAATCCTAGATCCAAACCCAATCCAAGGTTTCCACCAAAGAAACCACGTTTCATAATAGTACTAGCCAGGTTTCCATTATCCTCGGCATCTTCCAATTCAGAGATACCAGATGTCCGCAACTTCATATCTGCATCAAGGGTACTGGCCAAAAGATTGTTTTGGCCTTCCCTGGTCACAAAAAAACCCTTGTTCCTGGTTGAGTTAAAATCAAAAATACTGGAATATATTTTTCCCCTAGCCCCAACAACAAGTCGATTATCCACTCTTTTATTGATGCCAAAATGGAATACATTTACCATTTCGCCTCGAGTTTTTAAGTGGCTCAAATCAAACTCTTGATTTAAACGATCGGCATTTCCTTCAAAGGCGAGAATGGCATAGTCCTTAAACCAATAACCAATCGCGTCTCCTTCATTATAAATTCCGAATGAATAAAAATAATCTGGATTTCTTCCCCTGAATCCTCCACTTAAAAGTTCTAGCTGATAGGTTCCACTGAGTTCATCCCTAATGTTCATACCATTAATTGCCCTATCCCTCACCTTATCGTTAATATCCAATCCATCATCCGCAAAAATGTCATTCACTGTAATCCCGCTTGATCCCCCGTGCAACGATATTCCTGACAATGCTGGAATACCAGCATACCATTGAAAGTCGGTTTTAACCCCAGGATTAACCATTAAGGATTGGGGAACATCGGTAAAGTCATATAGAAGCTGTTTGTTTTGGGTATACGCATAGCAGCAAACCCAAAAAATGGTTGAAAAAAATAGGTGTCGAATTTTCATTTTATGCGAACCCTAAATTTTCCACTGGACTTTAAGGTAACCATGGGGTCCGGAAGCGTGGAGGTACTAGTAGAATCCCCCAAATTTGTTCCACTCAATCGTATACCGGAAGTGTTTCTAATAATGTCCATGCTTCGACCTGCGTTGCCATAGGCTATCTCTCTACGTAAAACGGCTGTAGGGGCGGGGTCCATGGAAAAGGATTCCACATCAAGTACATTGCCGTCCACATCCAAAAATTCAATGGTCAGGTCCAGTCTTTTGCTTGTGGTATTTTCCACGTCATAGGTAAGTACACCATCTAATACTCTTTCCGAGAAAATATCCTCGGCAAAGGCATCAAAATTAAAGTCCTGGGAATAAAAGTTAGCGCCGCCGGCAGCATTGATCACACTTTCCGGAGTTTCTAGGTAAACGATGCTGGCTTCATAGGTAGGAATAATGTCCAAATCATCATATTGGTCAAAATCTTGTGTCTCCATACATGATGAGAAGATTAGAGCCGATAGCAGCCCTAATAAAGCGTATGTGCGTAATTTTCCCATTTATGCCAAAAACTAAGCCTTTAAATACAAGGCGTATCACCCTATATAACTCTATAAAAAGGATTTTATTTCACGTAAATCATTAATCATTTCGCAAAATTCGTGCTGTGGTTCATTATGGACGTTAAAGTGCAAAGTATGAAGCCCCACGGCCTTGGCTCCAAGGATATCCGCCTCTAGACTATCGCCTATCATAAGCGCTTTTTGGGGCGATACATTTGCCTTTTGAAGAGCTAATTGAAAAATTATGGGATTTGGTTTCTTTACCCCTGCCATTTCAGAATTAATAATATGGGCAAAGTAATCGCATATATGGGCATTTCTCAACTTTTTTTCCTGTATTTCCTGAAAACCGTTGGTGATAATATGAAGGTTATACTTCGGTTTTAGGTATTCCAAAACCTCAGTGGTATTTGGAAAAAGATGATTATAATTGGACAAATGCGCAATGTACTCCTCAGAAAGTAGGTTTATAGTTTCATCGGATATGGGATATTTAAGCGTATCAAAAACAGTTTTCAATCGTTGATAGCGCAGCTCTGATTTGGTTATTCGTTCTTCCCTGTATAATTTCCAAAACGCCAAATTAGTAGGTATATAGATTTCCAAAAAATCCGGGAGTTCCACCCCAACATTGTTTTCTGCCAGGATTTTTTGAAAGGTCAACTCAGAATTTTTTTCGAAATCCCAAAGGGTATGATCCAAGTCGAAAAAAACGTCGGTTACAATATCCCTAAACATGATATTTTTTTAATGTATCGCCATATAAGCGTTTCCAATCCACGTTATGGTCCTCCCCTAGGAGCTCATTGGAAAACACCGTAATAAAATGCCCTCTCACTTTTTTTACCAAGCAATACATCATTTCTATTTTTTCCAATATTTCAGTCTTGTTCTTGTAGTTTACAAAAGCATAATCATGCACGGCGAAAGGATGGAGTCTTACCGGTTGTTGTATTTCTAGGTTTATATCATAAAAATAAAAGGGAGAGCAGGTTCCCGCTCTAAAACCTATCTCATGGGTGTAGCCCATAGTATAGTCGTCCGTAAATTCGGCCTCTACCAAATTCCTATACGTGTTGGGAACGTCCACCCTATTGTAGCGCATCCGGGTACAATTTACAGGTCTGTTTATAACATCTTCCAAACGTTTTTTTTCTGTTTTCAATACCTCGGTTTCATTAAAAGAGCTATAGGAAGCAGCCAACGAAACTTTGCTATAGTCCGCAATGGATTTTATTAAAGATCGGAACCTATTATTGTTTGGGGATACATTTTTATCATAGGTGGAATAGGAAGCAAATTGAAAAAAGAACATACTATTTATGTTATATTTTTTGTGCATTTCAACCAAAAATCCAAAATTGTTATAGGGGTCTTTTGAAGGTTTGAACCAAACCGTAATACGCTGAAAGACCCTTTTTAACTTGAACTGTCCCAGGTCTAGGAAAAATCCAGCCAAACTTCGTACAAATCCTCTATGTGCAAAGCAATGCGAGGTAGTTATGTCCAAAATCGAGGTCTGTGTGTACGACCGTTGCTTAGTTTTGATATCCGGAAACCGTTCTAAAAGACTTTCCAATAATTTAAAGGCCCATAAATCTACTACTGGTTGTTTTAAAAAATTATTGTTATAGGCAATACTGTCCTTAGGTGAGAACCGTCCATGAATGTCCTTAACGTGGGGAAGATATTCCTCATAACGACTAAGAAGGTAGAAACTGGCAGAAAAAATATCGTAGGGAATATTACTGCGCTCCCCGGTAGAAAAAAAACAGGGAATACCGTCCCAATCCCCTACGGTAATCTCAAAATCGTTGATGCCCTGCTCAAACAACAGATCATTGTTCCTAACAAAAAATTCATTTTGTAGAGCCTGTTTGGTATAGGTAATCTTTGGTCCGGTATGTTTGATAAAGTCTTCTACCTTCGTTGTGAACAAAACTTCAATTCCCAAAATACGCGTAAAAATATGCTTCATAATATAGCTGAAGCGCGGAGTGATTTTATGCGTGTAGATAAGTAACATACTCTTTAAAATTTCTTTATGGAAAGCCGTAGGTCTCTACTTTTGTTTCATCCCATTATTCCCATTTAAATTGGGAGTCCCAAACCTAAGAAACCCATAATGTAACGATCCTCACAGTAATTTTTCATCGGCAAAACTTAAATAATCTTTCTGAACAATAATTAAATGATCCAATACCTTTAGATCAAGGGCAGCGGCGGCCAATTGCAATTTTTGCGTAATCTCTTGATCTGCCTTGCTGGCCCTTAAGTTTCCGGACGGATGATTGTGGGCCAATATTAAGGCCACGGCACCCAATTCCAAAGCTTGTTTCATCACCAGACGCACATCGACCAAAGTACCTGTAATACCTCCTTTACTCAATTGGGCCATGTGCAAGACCTTATTCGCATTGTTCAGGTATAGAATCCAAAACTCTTCATGTTCCAACTCTCCCATTGTGGGATGGAGCAATTCAAAAGCATCCCTACTACTACCAATTTTTGAAATCTTCGGTCCCTGCTCTCCTCTCCGTCTCCTTCCAATTTCCAGGGCTGCAGCTATGGTTACGGCTTTTGCCTCACCAATCCCTTTGAACTTCGTTAATTGTTTTGTGGATAGCTTTCCAAGTTCGTTCAGGTTATTACCAACAGATGCCAAAATACGTTTGGAGAGTTCTACAGCACTCTCATTTCTGCTACCGGATCCAATAAGTATGGCAATCAGCTCTGCATCGGAAAGCACCAACCTACCCTTTTGCAAGAGTTTTTCCCGTGGTTTGTCGTCATCTGCCCAATGTTTTATGGAAAAAGTAGTTGGCTTTTCTTGCATTTGCTAAAGATAATGAACTAAAGTTTTTATCCCCGGCATCCCTGGAAAAATCAATCGAAAAAAATCGCTACGACAACAAAAAGATGTTCAATGAACCAGCATAAGCATATCATACTTTTTTAAACGTTTGAATCAACATGAGTCTCATCACATAGGGGGTAGTATTCGGTATGGAGCAAGGTCAAAAAGGATCATCATCGGATGGGATATCGCGCTCTTCCAAATGGTTCCTGGTATCATATAGCGTTCTATCCTCTTCCATAATTGCATTGGATATGCCTAGCATAACAGCGATTAAAACTATGGAAGTCCTACGTCTGAATGTTCTAAATAGACGATTTAATATAGCGTATAGTTTTATGCCTAACATACTACCCGTAGGTCAAAACCTATTCCAACCTAGGGCTACATGACAAATCTTCCTTTCTAAATCAAATATCAATTGGAAACTTTTTGTCTAACTGCTTCCAAATCCAATCCTCCATAGTTTCCGGAACTCATCAGCAACAACACAGTATTTTCGAAATTTTGGTTAAAAACAAAATCGTGAAATTGGGATGCCTGTGTAAAAATTTTCAGATCATCTCGTTGGAAGGCCGCCGTAACCTGATCTGGGGTTACTTCCTGCAAGCGTTTGATTTTTACGGACTCGGGCAGATAAAAGACAACGGCCACATCCGCGGCATCCAAAGCTCCTTTATATCCTTTCAAAAATTCTGCATTGAAGCTGCTGTAGGTATGTAATTCCAAACAGGCAACCAATCGCCGATCCGGATATTGTTCCTTCACGGCCTTAGTAGTAGCGGATACCTTGCTAGGTGAGTGGGCAAAATCCTTGTAGACCACGCTGGAAGTACCTTCACTTATTTTTTCCAATCGTTTTGAAGCTCCCTTAAAAGTGGCTATGGCCTCATAAAAATCATCTTCATCCACACCCATATTTTGGCAAATCCATTTGGCTCCAGCAAGATTGCTAAGATTGTGTTTTCCAAAGACTTCTATGGGCATGGCTCCCTCAGGAGTCTCCAACAAGGTCTGGCCATCCTTTACGGAATACAAGGGAGTAATATAGGGCAATTTTCGAATGGAATTTTCGGAGGCCTCCACAACTTCTTTGACTTCTTCATCCTCTACATTATAGGTGATGCTTCCTCCCTTTACGATACTGTCCACAAAAATCCGAAACTGCTCCACATAATTCTCAAAAGTGGGAAATACATTGATATGATCCCAGGCAATACCGCTCAACAACGCGATATTTGGTTTATATAAATGGAATTTAGGTCGCCTATCGATGGGTGAGGATAGGTATTCATCCCCTTCCAAAACTATAAAATCGTTCTCCTCCGTTAAATGGACCATACGCTCAAACCCATCCAATTGGGCTCCCACCATATAATCGACCTCCCTATCGTGATAATTCAGCACATGTAAAATCATTGAAGTAATGGTGGTCTTTCCATGACTGCCCCCTATGACGACACGGGTCTTATTTTTAGATTGTTCGTACAAAAATTCAGGATAGGAGTAGATCCGTATCCCCAACTTCTGGGCACGTACTAATTCGGGGTTGTCGGATTTGGCATGCATTCCAAGGATAACGGCATCCAAATTAGTAGTTACTTTTTCGGGAAACCACCCAAATTCAGTAGGCAATAAGCCCTTTTCTCCCAACCGACTTTTAGAAGGTTCAAAAATAACATCATCACTTCCTGTAACGGTATATCCCTTGTGATGAAGGGCCAAAGCCAAATTGTGCATGGCACTGCCTCCTATGGCAATAAAATGGATATTCATAAATGCATAAAATATTACTCAAAGATAGCGATTGCTTTTAAAGGCATTAAACCTAATAAGTGAATTTCATAGGTCCGTAAATCCGTTAAAAAGTCCGAAAAAACCGATAAAATGCAATATAAATCATCTCCTTTTTAACAGTTTTAGTAAGATTCACCCTTCATTATTCCATATTCACAACATTCTTTTCCTCAAGCTGCGTATCGCAGATACATTTGAAAGACCAGGCTAAGCGTTCAAAGCTATCAAAGAAACTAAAATGACCAACCACAATTTACCTAAGACCATTTTTTCATGGGCCCTGGGTCTTTTTTTATTGAGTTTTAGTCAAAACATCAGGGCACAATGTGCCGGTACCGATACTACGGTAACAGTCTGTGAGAAGGATGCTGATATTACCACACAGAACTATACGCTTTTCGATAAACTAAATGGAACTCCTACACCAGGGGGCACTTGGTCCACCAATGATCCTGCCAATTTCTTCGCGTTAGATCGCGCCAATGGCATCGTTAACCTTTGGGAAGTTAAAAACTCGGGAGTCCATCAGTTTACCTACACCAACGACGCTTGCGGTGAATCTGCCATTGTGACCATAAATCTAGGCGGATATCCTGGAGAAGACAATATAGATGGGAGCGCTGATGCGTGCGGAGATGATCCCGCTGTTAACCTACATAGCTATATTGGGGACGAGACTGAAGGGAAATTTCAGGATTTTAATGGAATTTGGGCCGCCGTTACCCCAGAAGCCATACCCCATTTGAATGAAAACTTTTTTGACGCCGATGCGGCAGGACCCGGTATTTACGAATTTACGCACACAGTACCCATAGTGGATACTTGTCCCAGCCGTCAAGTGAGATTACTATTGGAAGTACAAAGGCCTGCAAATTCTGGCATCGGTTCAAATTTAGTGGTGTGCACAACCGATGATTTATCGGGTCTTACCAATTACGATCTAGATGCCCTATTGCTGGGTGAGGACAGTAATGGTACTTGGTCCGAGGTACCTTTGACCAATGAGTTGGACGATCTTACCGATCACATCATAAATGTAGAAGCCATACGGGATGCGAATAGTTCGGGTACATTTACGTTTAGGTATACCGTATTTCCTTCACATGCGGTCTGCACGGTAAACACCACCGCTGTGGACATAGTAATTCTTCCGGTTTTACAAGGCACTATGGCCACTGTCAACTATTGCGAAGGGCCTTCGGAGTATACCATTGAAATAACGGACTACGACACCACTTTAATAGCAAGCGGGACCTATACGGCAACCTATTCCCTAGTATCCGCCAGTGGTACGGAAACGGATTCTGCATCATTAACCCTAAACAATGATGGAACAGGAGTCTTTCAAATTGATGCCAATCCCATAAACCTGAACGAACCCACTACCCTAACCATTACCTCCTTAGGCACAAACGTGTGTTCTGATATACAGGTCCCTCCCATTTCATTTAGTGTGACCAATCCAACTACCAACGCCATGGATGGTTGTGAAGGGGAAGGTTCTTCCGTAGACTTAACGAATATTTTTGATTCTTCGCAAAACAACGCCAACGGTAATTATGATATTACCTATTCGCTCACTGCTCCTAGCGGTGCGAGCACCAATTTCACTTTAAACGATATTTCCTTTAGCTCGGGAAATGCTACGTTCTCCATACCCGCCGCCCAAATTACCGAAACGGGGGAATATGAAATAAGCCTGGATGTAGCGAGTGGATTTCCTTTAGATTGTCAAATAACGGATACATTCATGGTAACCCCTACTCCACCATCTATAGATTTGGGCCTTCTTGTGGACAATTCTTGTGATGCGACCAGAATTGATGTAACGGTAGATGCACCAGCTCTATCCGATGGTTCATATACCATCACTTATGACGTAACCCAAGTGAGTACGGGTCAGGTGGCCATTACCAATACCATAAACTTTGCAGGTGGCACAGCTTCCTATGAACTGGATGTGACTTCTCTTGAGCAGGGAAACTACAACGCCAGCGTACGAAGCACCCAGGACGATACAACACCATGTAGGTTGGTATTCGATTTTGAGCTGAATGAAAACTTTGCTATAGAGGGTATACCGGCTATCCCTACAGCACAAGCGCAACAAAGTTTATGTTTGAGTGCCTTCACACCGGATTTACCTACTTTGGAAGACATTGAAGTATCCGCTACGGGTGACATTTTGTTCTATGCTACCGAAACCGATATGGATATATTACCATTGGATACCGAGTTGACCAACGGTGAGGATTACTTTATTTCGAACATCGATCCGATGAACAATTGTGAAGGTTCCGATAGAATACAGGTAACTGTTACTCTGATAGACCCCACGGTACCGACTGCATCAGACTCCAATCCTCTCTTTTGTGCATCCGATAATCCCACAGTGGGTAATTTGGACGCGGTCATCTCAAGTGCGTCTTCCGTAGTTTGGTTTGATGCGGCGTCCGGAGGTAATGCCCTGGAAAATTCTGTAGCGTTAGTAGATGGCCAGAGCTATTATGCGGCAACCGAAGGGGATGACCAATGTTTAAGTACGGGACGTTTGGAAATTGTACCTACAGTATTCGGTCTTGAACCCGCATCCCTAGAATTTACCAATCTCGCACTATGCGGCCTGGACAATCCTACGGTCGCTGATTTAAGGAGTATTGAAAGTAACAACCAGTTTGAGGTGCTCTGGTACGCTAGTCCGGAAAATGAAAATCCATTGGCCAATGGTATGCTTCTGATCGAGAACATGACCTACTATGCCGAAAGTTTTGATCCTGATACCGGCTGTATAAATCCCGATCGGATTGCCGTAACGGTTGAATTGAGCAATTGTGATCCTGAGGATTACGGATTTTTTATCCCTGATGGATTCTCGCCCAATAACGATGGTAGGAACGACACTTTCTTTATACCCGATATAGAAGTAATATTTCCGGATTTTACTTTGGAAATCCTAAACAGGTACGGGTCAACATTATTTAAGGGAGATAGAAACAATCCGTCATGGGATGGGGACAAAGCTCCCAACGGTGTGTATTTCTATGTCATCGATTACAATAAACAAGGACATGACGCCAAGCAGGGACGACTATACCTTAATCGCTAGACCAGATAGCAACATGAGAATATTGAAAAAAACATTGTACGTAAGTTTTGTTCTGCTATTGGTCCAAATTGGCGTTTATGCGCAACAGGATCCCCAATACACGCAGTACATGTACAACATGAACGTAATCAATCCAGCCTATACCACCAACGAGCCGGGAATGTTGAATTTTGGCCTACTCTATCGCTCACAATGGAACGACGCCGTGGGTGCCCCAAAGACCCTGACTTTTTTTTCGCATATACCAATGAGTGAAAAGATAGAGATTGGACTGTCCTTTATTTCAGATGATATTGGCGACGGGGCCCTTAAGGAAAATAATATTTATGCCGACTTTGCCTATATCCTAAAATTGAATGAAAAAAGTAATCTTTCCCTTGGGGTAAAAGGTGGAATAACCACTTTTGAAACAAGTTTTGACGGATTTATGCTCCCGGAATTCCAGGACGATCCCGCCTTTAACGAGAATTTAAACAATACTTTCCCGAATGTAGGAATAGGTGCCTTTTATCATCGAGGGAATTTCTATGCGGGACTTTCCATACCCAATCTATTGACCTCCACCCATATTGAAAACAAAGATGGCATTAACCGTATCGGTTCCGAAGAAATACATACGTTCTTGACCTCCGGTTATGTATATGAACTAAATCCTAATCTTAAGATCAAACCTTCCGTAATGGCAAAAGTGGTAAAGGGCTCGCCTCTGACCATGGATGTTTCGTTGAACGTGCTGTTCAACAATCGGTTTGAGGGAGGCTTGTCCTACCGTCTGGAAGATTCGGTAAGCGCCATGTTCAACTTATCTGTTCTGCCAGCCCTGCGTATTGGGTATGCCTATGATTATACGTTATCCAACCTGAGTGATTTCAGTTCCGGTTCACATGAAATTTTTGTTCTTTTTGACCTGGATTTATTGGGCATGGGAAAAGGATATGATAAATCTCCTAGATTCTACTAGTTATGAGAAAGTTACTATTCATACTGCTTGCTATAAATTCACTGACCCCGGTTTTGGGCCAGCAGGAGTTGAAGCGTGCTGACACCTATTTTGATAGGGCATTCTATAGTGACGCAATTCCTTTGTACGAAGAATTGTTACCACGCAACAAGAGTTCAAAGCTCATCAAAAACTTAGCGGACAGCTATTACAAAACTTATAACATGAAAGCCGCCGCACGGTGGTATGCATATTTAATATCAAATTATGGGGAAAACATGGATGAGAGCTATCATTTTAAGTTAAACCAGTCCTTGAAAGCCCTGGGTGATTATGAACAGGCAAACACAGTTTTGTTGGATTTCTATTCCCAAAGTGACCAAATGGACAAAGTAGATCAACTAAAAAAGGAATTTGTGTATTTGGAAAACGTAAGTGCCATTGGCGAGCGTTTCGATATTAAAAATCTTGACATCAATACGACTACCTCCGAATTTGGTGCTGTACTTGTAGATTCAAACTTGATGTACACTGCCTCTAGAAAAAAATCCGGCGCTATCCCAAAGCTCTATCGATGGAACAACCAGAATTATTTGGATATCTACTCACACCCCATACAAAAATTGGCTTTGGGCGATAGCTTAAGCGTTCCATTGTCCAATACAATCAATACCAAAATGCACGAAGGCACTTTTGCCATTACCAAAGATCGAAAAACCATCTATTTTACTCGAAATAGTAAAAAGAAGACCGATACAAAAAAAATTACGCATCTTAAGATATACAAAGCAGAATGGGTAGATGGCGCATGGAAAAATAGTATCGAACTTCCCTTTAATGACGATGCGTTTTCTACAGAACATCCCGCATTAAATGAGGACGAGACAAAACTGTATTTTGCATCCGACCGAGAAGGTGGGTTTGGTTCTTTTGACCTTTATTATGTCAACATCCAATCAGGTGTGCTCTATGGAAATCCCATTAACCTGGGAAAGGATATCAATACGGACAAAAAGGAACAATTTCCCTTTTTAGACCAAAAGGGCAATCTATATTTCTCCTCCAACGGACACCCAGGCTATGGTTTGTTGGATGTCTTTATCTCTAAAAACGAGAACGGAATTTTTCAAAACCCGGATAACTTAGGTTTGCCCGTTAATAGTGGCTATGATGATTTTTCCTTGACACTGAATCATGATGGAACAGAAGGTTTCTTTTCGTCAAACCGACCTGGAGGGAAAGGTAGTGACGACATTTATTCCTTTAAGGAAAATAAACCGCTTATCATTGAGGATTGTAAACAATTTATTGCCGGAGTTCTGACCGATAAAACCACAAACCTTCCTATTTCCATGGGAAAAATAAGCTTGTTGGATGTTGAAGGAAAAGTGATAGAGACAATTACCACGGGCCAGGACGCTTCTTATAAGTTTTTGGTCCAATGTACGGCCGAATACAAAATCGAAGCTGAAAAAGAAGGATACGAAGACAATTTCAAAATCATCATAACAGATAAGGAAAGAAACGCTATCAAAGATGGTTCCCTTACTTTGTTTTCCTTGGAGGAGCGGGAAAAGCAAAAAGCATTGGCACTCCAAAAAAAGAGGGAAGAAGCAGAAAAAATAGCCCTTGCAGAGGCTGAAAGAAAACGTAAAGAGGAGAGAATAGCCGAGGAACAACGCCTCCAAATGGAAAGAGAAAAAGAAGAAAAGATAAAAACCGCAGAGAAAAAAGCGGAAAAAGAACATCTACAAAAAATTGAAAAAGTCATTCAACAAGAGGAAGACATTGTTAAAGAAGATGGGCGTACCCTTATCAAAACCGAAGAAATTCATTTTGATTACAGCATGTGGTACCTCAGAAGAGAATCTCGCAAGCGTTTGGGCAAAGTCATTGAAATTATGAAATCCAACCCGGGAATAGTTCTTGAAATCGGCACACATACCGATATTCGGGGCAATAGCGAATATAATAGAAAGCTTTCCCAAAAGCGGGCGGACTCGGCAAAAGAGTTTCTTGTTGAAAACGGCATTGCAGAAAACAGGGTCATTGCCAAAGGTTACGGTGAATCTAAACCCATTGTAAAATGCGAGACTGTGGAAAGCTGTACAGAGGAAGATCATGAGTGGAACAGACGCTGTGAGCTTGTCATCGTTAAATGGGAATAAAAGAAGGAATTATTTGTCGATTAGAGATACCAAGTAAAAACCTCTTTCAATTAGTGGAGACGAAAAAGACGTTATAAATCGAGGTAAAATAGTTTAAGACCCCGAAAGGTTTTGAAAACCTTCCGGGGTTTTCCTTTGTGAATGGATTCTTTTTATATTAGTCGGATAGAATATATCTTATGAACCTAGCCAATATCCCTTCCAAAGAAATCATGCCCGGCTATCATGGCAAACTTGTCCATACCCAGAATATGAGCATCGTTTTTTGGGAGGTAGAACACGGCGCAAAAGTCCCTTTACATTCCCATGGGAACGAACAGGTAATGCAGGTTCTGGAAGGAAAGTTCGAGTTTACTTTGGATGGAATTACCAAAATCTATGAGAAAGATGATATGGTGGTAATTCCACCACATACGCCCCATAAAGGAAAGGCGTTGACATCCTGTAAGTTAATGGATGTTTTTAGCCCGGTTAGAGAAGAATACAGATAACAATGTCTTTAAAAAAGAGAGGGCATTTACGTAACTCAAAACAAATATGGACATAGATTTAAAAGGGAAAAAGGCCTTGGTCGGTGGAAGTAGTGGCGGTATCGGAAGAGCAATCGCTTTTCAATTGGCAGAAAGCGGTGCCAGTGTAACCTTGATGTCCCGTAGCAAAGAAAAACTAAAGGGAATTGTTTCGGACTTGCCGGTCACCCAAGGGCAATCACATCAATATTTAGTTGTGGATTTCAATGATTTTGAAATTTACACGAAGACGATTTCCGACTATTTTGAGAACAATTCCGTGGATATTTTGGTCAACAATACCCAAGGTCCGGCCGCCGGGAATACATTGGAAAAAAATGTACCCGATTATCAGGAAGCCTTCGACCTACTGTTCAAAACCGTTGTTTTTACTACGGAATTGGCCTTAAAACAAATGCAGCAAAAGCAATGGGGGCGCATCATCAATGTGGCCTCCGTGTCCGTTAAGGAACCCCTCTCTTATCTGGCCCTCTCGAATACAATCCGGGCCGCAGTAGTTACTTGGGCTAAAAGCTTGGCAACGGATGTAGGCGCTTCCCGTATTACGGTGAATAGTGTCCTAACCGGATATTTTGATACGGACCGCATCGCACAACTAAATGCAAAAAAAGCAGAACAATTAGGAATTTCCACGGCTGAAGTACGTTCGGAAATGGAATCCCGAGTTCCTTTAAAACGAATTGGGAAACCGGAAGAGTATGGATACTTGGTCGCTTTTTTGGCTTCGGATAAGGCGGCGTATATTACCGGCACTTCTATACCCATCGATGGTGGCCTGCTAAAAAGTCTATGACCCCAGCGTGCCCATGGCCTCTATTTTTTCCTGTTCTTCCAAGGCGGGTTTCAATATACCATCCAGACGCAATGTTTTGGCAATCCATTTTTGGGCATTAGGTTTATCTTCCTTCTTTCTATATAATTTTGCCATCCTAAAATAGGCCCATTTTAAAGGGACACCGTCCAAAGGTGTGTAGTTTTTAATGTATTCCCCCATATGGTACAGACCTTTTTCCAATTTAACACCATACTCCCCGCAAACCTTTCCTATCTGATAATGCAGTTGGTTTCGCTTTATATTACCTAAATCGTCCAAAAGCCTTAAGGCATATAAATAATTGTCCTTTGCCTTTTTGGGGTCTCGATCATACTCGTGAATGTAGCCCATGGCCAAATAGCCATCAATGGGAGATATGGATTTTAGTTTTTTTGCATGGTCAAAGGCTTTGGACGTACTACCTCCCAAAATACCTGGTAAGGTAACATAGAGATCTACCAAAGCCCACTGCATCCCGACCGACTTGGGGTTTAGTGTAGCAGCTTTTTTTAAATTTTCCTTAATCTTACCTACAAGACCAAGGGCAACGATTTTATTGCTGTCCTGTGCCTTTCTCGCCAAAACGCCACCATATTTAAAAGCATACTCGGCGACTTGGGGGTAGGTATTCGTTAGTTCTTTGTAAATGGCAATGGCATCGTCCCATTTGCCCTGATAGCCGTAAACCTCCCCTAATTTATCCTTCATGTCCCTATCCGATGTAAAATGAAGTTGGCTTAATAGCTTAGTCTGGGCTTTGGCATATTTCTTTTCATTAATCAATTGATCTATTTCGGCTTCCATGTTTTGTGCACAGCATACTAACGACTGCGTGAAAACCAAAGAAAAAAGTAAGTATTTCATAGAAAACCGCAACTTTAGTAATTTGTCGGTAGTTCTTTCTATCCCTTAACCTTTTGATGTTATTTTCAAGTTACAAAGTAGTTATTCAAACTCATCCAAAAACGACGTTCACTCATTTAAACTTTCTAATGGCACAGGTTTTGCTCACTTTTGTTACGTAATTTTATCATAGGCGACCACAAGTGCTTTGTAAACATGTTGGTCCCATGATGAGACGGAATACATTTTAAGATGAGATATCTATTAATACCTTTTATAATACTTCTATTTTCAATGGCAAATGCGCAAAAGGGCACCTCTTATGAAGCACTTTGGAAGCAAGTGGAAAAATTGGAGAATGAAGCATTGACCAAATCGGCCTTAAAGGTGGTACAATCCATCTCCGAAAAGGCAAAGGAAGAGGATAATTCACCGCAAATAGTCAAGGCATTGCTGTATACCTCCAAATACGCCCTGACATTGGAAGAAGATGCCCAATTGAAGATTGTAAGCGATTTTACGTCCGAAATCCGCGAGGCAGAGTTCCCTACCAAAAATATATTGGAAAGTTACTTGGGAAATCTGTATTGGCAGTATTTTCAACAAAACCGCTATCTATTTTATAATCGTACCAAGACCGAAACCAAGGTAGATCCTATTGACTTTCGTACTTGGGACTTGACTACTCTTTTTGAAGAAATCAATATACATTTTGCTGCTTCGTTGGAAAATTCATCAGAACTGCAGACCTTACATGTGGATGAATTCCAAGAAATCCTGACCGAGCAGAAAGGCTCTGAAATCTATCGCCCAACATTATTCGACCTCGTGGCCCATACTGCTTTACAGTTCTATAAGGCCGCTGAAAATAGCATTACAAGACCTGCGGACAAATTTGAAATAGACGATCCAAAGTTACTTTGCGAAGCTTATCAATTTACACAACTATCCATTGATTTTACCGACAAGACTTCTTTGCAATCCAGAGCCCTGAAAATCTATCAAGAACTTGTGGAATTTCATTTTCCGGATGTTCGATTGGAGGCCTTGGTAGATGTGGATATTGAACGATTACGATTTATTCATCAAAATGCGCTTTTCGCAGATAAGGATACGGCCTATCTTGATATTCTCCAAAACTCAGCTGAAAACTTAAGCCATCATGAAGTATCCGGCTTGTATCGATATGAAATCGCCCAGTTATACTACCAATGGGGGAACTCATACCAACCCAATACCAAGGAAGAACATCGATGGAAGTTAAAAGAAGCACTGACGCTCTGTGAATCGGTCATTGCACAATTTCCCGAAAGCAGGGGTGCCGAAAAGTGTAAGGCCCTACAATCGGAAATTCTTTCCAAAAGCCTGCAATTAACTATAGAACAACATGTTCCCATAGATTCTCCCTCCCGAATATTGGTCAGCTACAAAAACCTTAACCAACTTCAGTTTGTAGCCTATAGAGCTTCAAAAAATGATATGAAGCAATTGACCAAGCTGTATCCGGAATCCAAACAACTGGACTTTATCAAAAAATTGTCCGCCATCGAACAATGGGAGGCACCATTGAAAAATGAAAATGATTTCCAACGGCATGGTATTGAAGTTTTGATGCCTAAATTGGGCAATGGGCAATACATTATTTTGGCCGTTCCAAAGGGAGATACAAACAAAACGTTCGCCTATGCCAAGGTCCAGGTGACGAATTTAGCCTTGGTAGAGACCCAAACCCCGGAACATCATCAGTTTCAACTCATCGACCGGAATAATGGAAAACCCCTGGAAAGCGCCACGTTGCAATTTACCTACCAGGAAAACTACGATCGTAAGTTTTTAACCAAAACATTTACAACCAATGACAAGGGGTCTATACGGATTCCATTTGGCACTAAGCGATGGACTTCCATAGATATAAAGTTGACTTACAAGGAAGATACCGCCTATTTTGGAGAGTACTATATCGGCTCAAAATCAAATCCACAGATTAACCAGTCCATTGATAATTCTGCTTTTTTATTTACCGATAGAAGTATCTATAGACCAGGGCAAACATTATATTTTAAAGGAATAGCGGTTTCGAGAGAAAACGATGTGTCCAAAATCTTGCCCAATATTTCGGCAATGGTAAGCTTAAGGGATGTGAATTATCAAGAAGTGGCTAAATTGGAGGTAACAACCAATGAATATGGTTCGTTTTCCGGAAAATTCATATTGCCAGCAACCGGACTTACCGGAAATTTTTCGTTGGGAGTAAGCTCAAAATCCATCCAAATCAATGGTACTACCGACTTTTCCGTAGAGGAGTATAAACGACCTAAATTCCAAACCTCCCTTGAACCGGTAACCAAAACCTATAAGGTAAACGATAGTATTACGGTGAAGGGTACGGCGACCGCATATGCAGGTAGCGCTATTACCGATGCCCAGGTGGCCTATACCGTACGCCGAGTTGTGTATTTTCCCAGGTGGTATTATTGGAGCAGGCCCTCTGTTAATAGATCTGAACAAGAAATTGCATACGGCAACACCGTTACCGATGCTTCAGGGAACTATACCATCCATTTCAAGGCAATCCCGGATAATAGCATTGGAAAAGAACATCTCCCAACCTTCAGTTATGAAATTATCGCAGACGTAACCGATATTAATGGTGAGACACACACGGCGACCCATATCGTTCGTGTGGGTTACCACAGCCTCAACGCAGAGGTCAGGGCCCAAGATAGACTGAATAAAAATGCAAAAGACCATAAAATTGAAGTAACTACAACTAATTTAAACGGTCAAGCCGTTGGTGCCAGGGGGACTCTTAAAATGTACAAGTTGCAGGCCCCTAAATACGTTCTGCGCAATCGACCTTGGGCCGCACCTGATTATCAAAATTGGGACAAGGCCAGTTTTAAGAAACTTTTCCCACATGATGCCTATACCAATGAACATGATTTTACGACTTGGGCAAAAGGAAAATTGGTATGGGAGTCTAGTTTTGATACGGAAAAATCTACTGAAATTCTCTTGGACACTTCCAAAAAATGTGAATCGGGGAAATATATTCTGGAGCTCTGGACCCAAGACAAATTCGGACAAGAGGTAAAGGCCAAAACCATTACAACACTTTTCAGCGAAAAAGATGCAACTTTGGCGGACAACCAATTGTTCAATATAAAGCTGGATAAATCCGAGTATCACATTGGTGACCGGGCAAAAGTCACCTTAGCCTCAACGGCCAAAAATCTTTGGGTAAACGTAACCGTGGAAAAAGATCAAAAAATCGTAGATACCCGAATCATTCGATTGAATAGAAATACAGAAAGCTTTACTCTTCCAGTAACAGAAACTGATTTAGGCGGTTTTGCCATCAATTACAGTTTTTCGGCATTCAATGCTTTTACCTCCGGCTCCTTAATGGTTTCCATACCTTATCCCAAGACCGATCTGGAAATTGAAACGGTGACGTTTCGGGACAAACTCAAACCGAATACGGAGGAAACCTGGACTTTCAAACTAAAAGGTCCAAAGGGCGATAAGGTAGCTGCAGAACTTTTGGCTAGCATGTACGATGCTTCTTTGGATGCCTTTCGAGGGCACTCTTGGAACACCGGTTTTGATTACCGACCCACTTATTATTCAAATATCTATAGTAACGCTTATAGAAGTTTTGGAACAGAAGGTTTCCGAGTGTATAACGATTTTTCCAATGGCCACAATTACCAGCCCCAGTATTATGATACTTTTGACTGGTTCGGATTACATTTTGGGGTTGGGCTAGGAATACGTGGATATGCCAGCGGTTTGGTCCGAAAATCCGGGCCTCCTTCGTCAGCTCCAGTGGAAATACTGGAAGATAGTTCCGAGCTGGAGGAAATGGTTGTGGTGCAAAATGGCCTTACAGGAAATGTTGCCGGGATTGCGGAATTTGACAAAGGGCCGGAAGACATTCAACGTGAGCAAAACGAAGAGGATTTTAGCACTGTTTCCATTCGCAAAAACCTTCAGGAAACTGCATTTTTCTTTCCGCAATTATATACGGACCAAGAAGGCAATGTTTCGTTTAGCTTCACTACTCCAGAGGCTTTGACCACATGGAAACTGCAGTTATTGGCCCATACCCAGAACTTGCAAAGTGCGTACACGTCCATGGAATCTGTAACCCAAAAGGAGCTCATGGTCGTTCCCAATGCCCCTCGTTTTTTACGTGAAGGCGATGAAATTACCATGAGTACCAAGATTGCCAATCTCACCGATAAAAAACTTGCCGGCCAAGCCAAATTACAATTGGTCGATGCCCTTACGGGTGAGGACATTACGAAAAAATTAGTGTTGACTTCTTCCTCTTTAGAAAAGGTGTCCGCCCAAGTTGAAAAAAAGGGATTCTCTGTTGATTCGCTTGGCAATACCCAAGTCTTTTGGCGATTAAAGATTCCTGAAGGCATACAGGCTGTACAGTATACCATACTGGCCAAAGCAGGAGATTTTAGCGATGGGGAACAGAACGTACTTCCTGTATTGACCAATCGGATTTTGGTGACGGAAACCTTGCCGATGTGGGTCGGCAGCAACCAGACTAAAACATTTGTTTTGGATAAGTTACGGAATAATACCTCTACCACCCTCAGCAACCATAAACTGACCTTGGAAATCACCTCCAACCCGGCTTGGTATGCGGTACAGGCCCTACCCTATCTTATGGAGTATCCCCATGAGTGTAACGAGCAAATTTTTGCAAAGTATTATGCCAATACATTGGCCAGCCATATTGCCCATAGCAATCCAAGGATACAGGAGGTATTTGATCAGTGGCGAAATTCCGATGCGCTAGTAAGCAATTTGGAAAAGAATCCGGAGCTAAAATCACTTTTGATCCAAGAAACCCCTTGGCTACGTGATGCCCAATCGGAGACGGAACAAAAAAAACGTATCGCATTGTTATTCGACCTCCATACGATGCGGAACGAGAGGGCCAATTCTTTGGGCAAACTTCAACAGAACCAAATGTCTTCCGGGGCTTGGGCATGGTTCAAGGGAGGGAGGGCCAACCGGCACATCACACAGCACATCATTACCGGATTGGGACATTTGAAACATTTGAAAATTACCCATGGGGATGATGGTACCGAACAAATGCTTAAAAGTGCTATTCGTTACCTGGACACCGAGTTTGTCCAGGAATATGAGCAGATGAAAAAGTATGCGAAGAACCTCAACGATGACCATTTAAGCCAAATGCAAATCCATTATCTCTACATGCGTAGTTTTTTCAAAAACATTAAGACCTCCAAAAAGGTGGATGAAGTTTTGGCATACTATCAGGGACAAGCACAAAAGTATTGGACAAAAAAAGGATTGTATTCCAAAGGCATGCTGGCCTTGGCCCTTTTTCGTATGAAAGATGGGACTACCGCCAAGAAAATATTAAGGGCCTTAAAGGAAAACAGCATCTCCAATGAGGAGCTAGGTATGTACTGGAAGGAAAATACCCCTTCCTGGTATTGGCACCAAGCCCCCATAGAAACACAAGCCTTAATGATAGAGGTATTTTCAGAAATAGAAAACGATTCCAAGACGGTGGACCATTTAAAAGTATGGCTATTAAAGCATAAGCAGACCAACCAATGGGAAACTACAAAAGCCACTACGGAAGCAGTATATGCACTTTTGTTACAGGGAAGCGATTGGTTGTCGGTTACCGAAACCGTTGATGTAATGGTGGGAAAAGAAAAAATGGACCCTTCCCGACTTGAAAATGTAAAGTTGGAAGCGGGAACCGGGTATTACAAAACCTCTTGGAGCGCCAAGGAAATTGAATCTAAAATGGCCAATGTTAAGCTCACGAAAAAGGGAGAGGGCATTGCTTGGGGTGGATTGTATTGGCAATATTTTGAGGGTTTGGACAAAATTACCTCCGCGGAAACCCCTTTACAATTAAAAAAGAAACTCTTCCTCAAAAAGAATACGGATACAGGCGAAGAAATTTCAGCGATAACCCAAACCACTGATTTGAAAGTGGGTGACCTGGTACGGGTACGTATAGAACTTAAGGCCGATAGGGATATGGAATTTATACACATGAAGGATATGCGGGCGGCAGGCTTTGAACCTGTCAATGTGCTTTCCAGCTACAAGTGGCAGGATGGGCTAGGTTATTATGAAAGTACCAAGGATGCCAGTACTAATTTTTTCTTTGACTATTTGCCCAAAGGGGGTTATGTTTTCGAGTATGACCTTCGGGTCAACAATGCCGGAGATTTTAGCAATGGCATAACTACAATTCAAAGTATGTATGCCCCAGAATTCAGTAGTCATAGTGAAGGCGTTCGAGTCTTAGTAAATAACGGACAATAGGCATTCAGAAAGCAAATGCAAAAAAAAGGACTATTTAAAAGCTTTGATTATCTATTTTCTGGTTTTCGGTGGGTATTTGGATAGCACCTTCTCCACAATTTCTTTTAGCTTTTGCTCACGCTCCAATGGGGATGCATCTTCCTTGAAGGAACTTTCACTGACCGCTTGCCAAAAGAGCATATCTTTTTGGTTATCGACAAAGTCAAATTGAATCTGACGTTCCAGGTTAGGCCTGCCAACCGGGATGCCTATGGAAACACCGCCACCAACGTTTCCACCCCCACCGCCCACTCCTAGGCCTACATTGCTATTTCGAGGAGTCTGAAATGTATTGCTCTGGATATTGATCAAAAAATCAGGTTCCTCAGAAAAAACCAAACCTTTGGATTGTAGGGCAATGTCCAACACCCGAAACAGTCTTTTGTTATCCAATTCACTAAGTCCGGTATCCATATCCGAATAATAATTGAAGGTAGTATAGTTGGAAAAATCAGTAGCCTTGTCATAATCATAGTTGACCCGGATAGCATTGCAAGAACCCAAAAGAAGCACAAGAAGAATATATCCCGCTGTTTTCATTACCTTACTTTCCTTAAAAATACTGAAAAAAGAAATAACACTTTAGTATTCAGTACTATATTCGATTAACCGTTGAGCATGGTCCAAAGCTTATCCTTTAACTCTTGAATACCCAGCTGCGCTACGGAAGAAATGAATAAATAGGGTATTTCCTTAAAATCCTTGTTTAGTTCTGTACGCATCATTTCCATCAGTTCCTCATCCAATAAATCACTTTTTGATATGGCTAACAAGCGCTGTTTATCCAGAAGTTCCGGATTGTAACGTCGTAGTTCGTCCAACAAAATTTCATATTCCTTGCTGATATCCTTACTATCCGCCGGAATCAAAAAAAGTAAGGTGGCGTTCCGTTCTATATGTCGCAAAAAGTAATGGCCAAGGCCCTTACCTTCAGCAGCCCCTTCAATTATTCCAGGAATATCGGCCATAACAAAACTCTGGAAATCCCTATGCTTCACAATGCCCAGATTGGGTTTTAGAGTGGTAAATTCATAATCCGCTATCTTGGGTTTTGCCGAAGTAACAACCGAAAGTAAGGTAGATTTTCCGGCATTGGGGAAACCCACCAAGCCCACATCGGCCAATACCTTTAATTCCAAAATTACCTGTTTTTCCTGCCCGGGTAATCCAGGTTGGGCATATCTAGGTGTTTGATTGGTGCTACTTTTAAAATGGGAGTTGCCCAAACCGCCTTTACCACCTTTCAATACAATTTTTTCTTCCCCCTCTTCCGTAATTTCAAAAATAATGGCATTGGTCTCCGTGTCCCTGACTACAGTACCCAAGGGGACTTCCAATATAACATCTTCCCCATTGGCACCGGTGCTGGTCTGTTTGCCACCATGCCCTCCATGGCCGGCCTTAAAATGTCTTTTGAACTTGTAATGAACCAATGTCCATAAATTGGTATTCCCCCGAATGATAATATGGCCACCACGACCCCCATCGCCTCCATCCGGCCCACCCTTGGCCACAAATTTTTCTCGCCGAAGATGTGTAGACCCCTGGCCTCCTTTACCCGAAGTTAGGTGAATTTTTACGTAGTCTACAAAATTACCTTCGGTCATAAATTTAATTTCAAAATCGTCTAAAACAGCATCCTTTATGCAAGTCCTATTTATTAAAGTGGGCTCCAAATCACATAGGTAATCCCTTCTTCTTCAGGTAATACCCAGGTCTTTTCAGTTTCGTTTAACCTTTTGGCCCCGATTTTTTCAAGTGCTCGTTGAGAACGAAAATTCTTTGGGTGGACGTAAAAAACAACATTTCTGCAGGACTTTAGGGCGTAGTTCACCATTAACTTCTTAATCTCCCGGTTGTAAAGGCCACCCCAATAATGCCTGGCTAAAAATGACCATCCTATTTCCACAACGCTATCAATTTCGTCCACTATCTTAAACCTGGAACTCCCCACAACGTTTTTCGATTGCCGATCCTGTATTAGCAAAGCACCCCGGGATGCAAGGGATTCCTCAAAAAATCGGTTAAATTCCTTCAAAATATAACGATCTTTGTTTTGATGCTGTTCCCATATCAAGGAGTCGGATGCTACTTTGAACAAATCTTCAAAATCTTCTCCTCTTAGCGGTCTAATGGTCACCAAATCATTTTCCAAAAACGGCTGAAGATCAAAATTCATCACGACATATTAAACATCAAACTGCCAAAATCAAGCGGTTGGAAAGTTGATCCGAGGATCAATTTTTGAAGCATAATGTGCCCTAGAGTTCTTCTATCACCTTCCCTAAGCGCATAGTAATTTCATCTATGGCCCCAATACCACTAACACTGTGGAATTTGCCTTGGGCCTCATAATAGTCCTTTAAAGGAGCTGTCTTTTGGTTATATTCCTCAAAACGGTTGCGAATTTTGGCCTCGTCCTGATCGTCAGAACGGCCACTCACCTTACCACGTTCCAATAGTCTTTGAATAAGCACTTCATCATCGGCCTCCAAAGCAATAGTGGCATTGATTTTCATATTCTTGGTTTCCAACAGCTTATCCAAAGCCTCGGCTTGTGCATTGGTCCTTGGGAAACCATCAAAAATGAACCCACTGGCTTCCGGATTTTTGTCAACCTCATCCCGCAGCATATTAATGGTCACTTCATCGGGTACCAAATCGCCTCGATCCATATAGGATTTTGCCAGCTTGCCCAAATCCGTTCCATTTTTAATGTTGTAGCGAAATACATCCCCGGTGGAGATATGCTTTAGATTGTATTTTTCTTTTAGAAATTCGGCCTGAGTTCCTTTTCCGGCACCCGGTTTCCCGAACAATACAAGGTTGATCATATGCTTCTGGTTTAATTGGTATACTTCTTTTAAGTTTCGACCCAGTTCCTTGTAATCCAAACCATAGCCCACAATAAATCTATCCGGAATTTCAATGCCTACGTAGTCTATTGAATACTCCCCATTATATACCTCGGATTTATAAAAAAGACTGGCTACCTTGAATTCCTTCACATTGGAATTGGAAAACAAATGGACCAATTGCTGTAACGTACGCCCGGAATCTATGATATCCTCTAGGATAATTACACTACGGCCCTCAATGTTCTCGGGAGGATCTAAAAGTGTCTCCACGATCCCTGTTGAGGTAAGCCCTTGGTAGGAGCTCAATTTTACGAAAGAAACCTCACAGGAATAGGCATAAGCCTTAAGGAAATCCGAAACGAACATGAAGGCACCGTTTAGAACACCTACAAAAATAGGGGTCTTCTCCTTATAGTCTACCGCAACTTCATTAGCAATTTTCTGGATAGCTGCCGTAATCTGACTTTCGGTCAAAAAAGGTTTAAAATATTTATCGTGAAGCTTTATCAAAGGCACAATCTTATCTGGGATGGCAAATATACCAATTTGATTTTGCTTTTTGAGCTGAGCGACTTTTGTTTTGGAAATTCATTGTATTTTTGCATCGCCTCCCAAACACGGGCAAAACGGAATCCAATGAGCTATTTTTCTTCCAATTTTAAACTAGGTATTTTAGGTGGTGGTCAATTAGGGAAAATGTTGCTTTACGAAACCCGAAAATGGGACATTTATACTCGGGTAATGGATGCATCCGAAGTTGCCCCTTGCCGGATTGCCTGTAATGAATTTGTCCTCGGAAATCTTATGGATTTTGATGACGTTTATTCCTTTGGCAAGGAAGTGGATGTGCTTACCATTGAAATCGAAAATGTAAATGTTGATGCCCTGGAAAAATTAGAGGCTGAAGGTGTAAAGGTATATCCGCCTACCAAGGCCTTACGGACCATACAGAACAAGGCAAAGCAAAAGCTTTTTTATGTAGACCACGGTATTCCAACAGCACCTTTCTCTCGCTTTGCTTATGCTAGTGAAATAAAGGATAGTTTGGAAAATGGCGGATTGGATTTTCCATTTGTCTGGAAAAGTGCCCAATTCGGATACGATGGCCAAGGCGTTAAAATTGTTCGAAAAATTGAAGATTTGGAGGGATTGCCACCCGGTGAATGCATTGCCGAAGACATGATACCGTTTAAAAACGAATTGGCGGTTATTGTGGCCAGAAGTGTTAATGGGGAGCGTACTACTTATCCAGTAGTAGAGATGGAATTTCATCCCGAAGCCAATCAAGTAGAGTATGTTATCTGCCCGGCCCGTATTGATGCCAAAGTAGCCGAAAAAGCTCAAGAAGTTGCTCTAAAGGTCTCCGAAGAAATTCAGCATGTTGGATTACTGGCCGTGGAAATGTTCCAGACCCAAGAAGATGAAATTCTGGTAAACGAAGTGGCACCAAGACCCCATAACAGTGGGCACTATAGTATTGAGGCAAGTTATACCAATCAATTTGAGCAGCACATTAGAGCCATATTGGATTTGCCCTTGGGAAATACAAGAAGTAAGGTAGCGGGCATTATGGTCAACTTGGTAGGTGCCGAGGGCCATACCGGGGATGTGGCCTATGAAAATATGGACCAAGTTTTACGGATGGAAGGCGTAACCCCGCATATCTACGGAAAAAGGCAAACGCGCCCATTTCGTAAAATGGGCCATGTTACCATAGTAAACGAAAATATTTCCAAGGCAAGAGAAATTGCACAGCATGTAAAGGAAACGATAAACGTAATAAGCAAATAGTATGAGCAAAGTAGCCGTGGTGATGGGAAGTACCAGTGACCTTCCCGTTATGCAGGAAGCCATAGATATCCTAAAGGGATTTGATATTCAGGTTGATGTGGACATTGTATCCGCGCACCGTACACCTGAAAAACTGTTCGAGTTCAGTAAAAATGCCCATAAAAATGGTTATTCCGTTATCATAGCTGGTGCTGGAGGTGCAGCACATCTTCCTGGTATGGTGGCTTCCATGTCCCCACTACCGGTAATAGGCGTTCCTGTAAAGAGTAGCAATTCCATGGATGGATGGGATTCGGTACTCTCCATTCTGCAGATGCCCGGAGGCGTTCCTGTAGCCACCGTTGCCCTTAACGGGGCCAAAAATGCGGGCATCCTTGCAGCACAGATTATCGGTAGTTCGGATACATGCGTGCTGGACAAAATTGTACTCTATAAGGAGGGGTTGAAACAGAAAGTTATTGACGGAGCAAACAAAGTACGAACCAAAAAATAAAAATACTTACCCATTCTTGGTTGATGGTTATTTATCTAAAATTGTATCCGTCCACCATCACCCTAAACTATCAAAGCATATGAATCCCCTACTCAGCCCTTTTGACACGGCACCTTTTTCAAAAATAAAGGATGAACATTTTAAACCTGCCTTTCTCGAGGCCATGGAAGCCGCTCGTAAGGAAATTGATACCATTACCGATAATCCAAATGACCCGACCTTTGAAAATACTATTGAGGCGTTAGAGTTTACCGGTCAGCATTTGGATAGGATTTCAAGTCTATTCTTTAATCTGAATTCTGCGGAAACCAATCCCAAAATCCAAAAGATAGCCCAGGAAATCTCTCCCTTGCTTTCGGAATTTAGCAATGATGTTACTCTAAATGAAGGGCTATTCAAAAGAATCAAATCGATCTATGGGAAAAAGGATGCATTAAATTTATCTACGGAGCAGCAGACTTTACTGGAAAAAAAATACAAGAGTTTTAGCCGCAACGGGGCCAATCTTTCTGAGGACAAAAAGAAAAGGCTACGTGAAATTGACACGGAATTGGCCAAACTTAAATTGCAATTTGGGGAAAATGTCCTGGCCGAAACCAACAAATATGAGTTGCATCTTACCAACGAATCGGACCTGGATGGTTTACCTGAAGGTGAAAAAGAGGCTGCGGCCCAATTGGCCAAATCCAAAGATAAGGATGGTTGGTTGGTAACCTTGGACTATCCCAGCTACATTCCTTTTATGAAGTATGTCGAAAACAGGGAATTGCGCAAAACGTTATCCTTGGCCTTTGGCAGTAAGGGCTTTCATGAAGATGAACTGGATAATCAATCAAACGTGCTTAAGATAACCAAACTTCGACACGAAAGAGCCAATTTGTTGGGCTACGAGACCCACGCCCATTTTGTGTTGGAAGAGCGCATGGCCGAAACTCCCAAAAAGGTACATGCATTTTTGAACGAACTCTTGGAAAAGGCCAAACCGGCCGCTAAGCGGGAATTTAAACAATTGGAGGATTTCGCCAAGGAGCTTGATGGTATAGATCGATTTCAAAAATGGGATAGTAGTTATTATTCCGAAAAATTGAAACAGAAACTCTTCAATTTGGACGATGAGAAATTGAAACCTTATTTTAAATTGGAAAATGTCATTGCCGGAGTTTTTGAGGTAGCGGAAAAACTCTTCGGATTGCGGTTTGAGGAAGTTTTTGATGTGGATACCTATCATGAAGAAGTAAAAACCTACAAGGTTTATGATTTGGATAGCAATTTCATCTCTCTTTTTTATGCCGATTTCCATCCCAGAAAAGGCAAACGTGGTGGTGCTTGGATGACCTCCTACAAGTCGCAATACAAAAGGAATGGGGAAGATGTACGACCTCACGTTTCCAATGTCTGCAATTTTACACGTTCAACACCAAGCAAGCCTTCCCTACTCACCTTTACAGAAGTGACCACATTGTTCCATGAATTTGGGCATGGATTGCATGGTATGTTGGCCAATACCACCTATCCGAGTCTTTCGGGCACTTCTGTATATTGGGATTTTGTGGAACTGCCCAGTCAAGTGATGGAAAACTGGTGCTACGAAAAAGAGGCCCTTGAACTATTCGCCACACACTATGAATCCGGTGAGGTAATCCCTATGGAATTGGTTGAAAAAATAAAGGAATCCGCTACTTTTCAAGAAGGCATGGCCACACTCCGGCAATTGAGTTTTGGATTGTTGGATATGGCATGGCACGGAGGGGACCCTTCAAATATAACGGATGTAAAAGTTCATGAAACTAAAGCCTTTTCGGGTACCCAATTGTATCCGGACACCCCAGAAACCTGTATAAGTACAGCATTCTCCCACATTTTTCAGGGAGGATATTCCTCAGGTTATTATAGTTATAAATGGGCCGAGGTTTTGGATGCCGATGCTTTTGCTTTTTTTAGGGAAAAAGGAATTTTTGACAAGGAAGTGGCAACGAAATTCAAGGAAAACATACTCTCCAAAGGAGGCACCGAAAAACCAATGGTACTTTATAAAAGATTTCGGGGAAGTGAACCAAAGGTAGAGGCTTTATTGGAAAGAGCCGGACTTTTGGATAATGTGGAGTAGTTTTTTTAGGTTAACTTATTGATAAGCTCTTGCACAGGGTTCCCCGATTCTGATACTTTTTACCGAACTTCGCCCAAAATTAGCATAGTATGGTCTTATTTGTAGACATGGACGAGGTTATTGCGGATACCTATGGCGCACATATTGAACAGTATAACAAAGATTTTGATGAAAATCTTACTTTGGAATTTTGTTCCGGCTGGGAGGTTTGGCAAAAAGTACCCGAAAACAGACGAGAAAGTATCCGTAAACATACTGCCCTAAAAGGTTTTTTTAGGGATCTTAAGGTTATTCCCGATAGCCAAAATGTGATGAAGGAACTATCCAAAAAAAATGAGGTATACATTGCCTCGGCGGCTATGGAGTTTCCAAATTCCCTTGAGGAAAAATCAGAGTGGTTGGATGAACATTTTCCTTTCATTCCTTGGCAGCAACGTATTTTATGCGGTCATAAGCATATCTTGAAGGGAGATATTTTGATTGATGACCGCACCCGTAATTTGAAAACCTTTCAAGGCAGGAGCATTATGTTCAGCTCTCCGCATAATATCCATACCAATGGTTTTGAGCGTGCCAACGACTGGCAGGAAGTGGCTAAGATATTACTATAGCCGTCAAATCCGCTTCCAAATGTTACTTCAATTTTACCTGAATTATTTCCTTCGAATCTTTAGTGGAAAAAACTTCAAACCCCAATAAGCGTGTTCCCGGGTTTGATGCATCAAAGTCCGAAGGGGGCGGATCGGTTTTATATATTTTAAACGAAGTATCCTCCGGCCGTAATAGTTTTACCGTTATGGATTGTCCTTCCTTGGATAGGTAAGCAGCCCGGCCATCTTTGGCAATCTCTACTTCAGCAGGGGTTACAAAAGCCCAGCGAATTGTGGCGTTACTTGTTTCCGTGGTCCGTAGGGAATCCGTAATTACAAGCTCTTGATCCTGGCTAACTTCAAAAGTTCTTCTTGCAGAGGCCAATTGCGGGGTATAAATTTCCGATAAGTTGATGGCTGCCTTAAATGCATGGGTATCATCCTCAATCTTTTCAATAGTAGCAAAGGCGTCCGGATTCTGCAAGGAGTCATTTACAACAAGGGTATTATGGGAGAATACATTATTTCTAAAAACTTTCCATCGATCGGAACCCCTATCTTTTTTCCAAATTCCCAACCCAAGGCTTTCAAGGGAATGATATCCCTGTAGGCCTAAATCCATTGCCCAGCGTATCCCATGCTTTTCAAATACAAAAGAGCCAATATCCATATGAGCATGATTTGCCGAAGGACTCCCTGCCTTTATGCCGAGGTAGAGGGCCGAGTCCGACCAGGCAGATCTGTATATGGCAATCGGCGTAGTACCATGTGCAATGTATTGGTTTTCATTCGAAGACCTGACTTCGGGCATATCCAGAGACCATAAAAGAATAAAGGGGAGAAATCGATTTGAAATTCCGGAGGCCTTAAAATTTCTCTCCCCATTCCTATAAGATTCTAAGATATCCATTTCTTGCCACAGTAATTCCGGGCTTTCCATTTCCTTGGAAAAATAGAATTGTGCCGAATTAAGCCCAGGGATTTCCCTGGAATCGGAATAATTAAAATATAGCCCGGAAGGGCCAATGACATGGCGATAATAATTAGCGGTTTCCAGAAATCCAGGTTTACTTAGCAGTCCAAAATCGGAAGCAAAGGCCGTTTGCAAAGCAGCGACCAATAATACATTGTACGTTGTCCCATAGGACCAGTACATAGGTCCTTCGGGATAGTTTCCATTCGCAGCGTATTCCTTCATTGCCTCAGGCACATGTTCAATGCTCCTTTTGATTACTGTTGTGCACACATCGGGAGCGAAATCGAATATCGCAATTGCTGCGGCGGTCAATCCACCATGACAGACAGGATTCCAATTATTGGAAGAACTTATCCAACCATGTTCCAAAGTCTTGTCAATTGAGGTTCGGATTCCCTTTTCCAACAACGCACTGGCAATAGTTTCTCTTTCCGCTGTACTAAGGTCATGAAACAGCCAATCATATCCTATTGCCAAGCCCATGGCCATTTCGGCAACGTCCAAATAATGGGAAGGATTCCAAGATGAAAAGGCACTTGCAGCCAGCATTTCCTGCTTGGCTTTCTCAAAATAAGGTCTTTGTCCCGTAATCCGGTAAGCATAGGCTAAATAAAGTATACGCTTCAAATAGGTTCTGGAAACCTCCAGTAGTCTTCTCCCCTCCTTAATTTCCTGTGCCGGAGACATGGTCAAAAGGCTATCACAATTCCTCAAGATCTGTTCATGGATAAAGGCATATCTTGTATCCGAGTCAGTTCTTTTTTTTATATCATTGATTATATTTGATGTGATAAATAACCGTGGATGTTCCTCAACCAGATTCTCAAATGTCTGTGAAAGCGAAAGATGAACCGATAAACAAAACAGAAGAAGTGTTAGTACTGGGTATCTAATCATCATTAATCCTTTAGAATTTCTTATTGGCTTTCCAATGGTCATAGCCCCCTTCCAAATTAACCACATTCCAGTAGCCTAGGGAGTCCAGCAATTTTTGGGCCTTGGCACTACGACCTCCCTTTTTGCAATACACATACAGTCTTCTCTTCTTGGGAATGGTGTCAAAACGCTTGGAAAACTCCTTATCGAACCAATTGATGTTCAGGGCATTTTCTAAATGTCCCATTCCAAATTCCTTGGGGGTCCGAACATCAATCAATATCCCGTCTTTGATATCCTTTTGTGAAAACTCTGTGATAGGTTTTGATTTTATTTGAGCATATCCAAAATTAAGGCTTAGAAAAGCTATGATTACGGGCACAAATTTCATTGAATTGAATTTAAAAATTAAAAATAAGCAATTATGGCAGCTAGAAAATATAATGAACAAAAAGAAAATATGCGGTTAATTAAATCAAATTCATCTATTTTTGATAACGACAAGGCATCTATGGCAATGCGACAACTACATCCGGAAACTTGGGTAGACTCTTATGCGGATTACCTTTTTAACTATGCCGTGGCCCGTGTAAACGATTCGGAAATAGCCAAGGATTTGGTCCAGGAAACATTTTTTGCAGGATTGAATTCAGCTAAAAACTATAAAGGAGATGCAGCGGAGCGCACTTGGCTTATCGCTATTTTGAAGCGAAAGGTAATTGATTACTATAGAAAAATCAATTCAAAAAAAGGCAGGGCCGAAGTACGCATGAGCTATAGCTCAGGAAGCGAATCCGAAGGTGATTGGATGGAAGAACAGGTAGCAGACCCCTTTAGTAGCTTTGAAAATGATGCTATTGAAAACAAGGAATTAGGATTGGCAATACAAGACTGTATTTCAGAATTGCCCAAGAAACAATCTTTGGTATTCACCATGAAAACCATACGTGGAATGAGTACTGAAGATATTTGTAATGAACTGGATATAAACCCGTCTAACTTGTGGGTGATGATCCACAGGGCTAGAACGTCCTTAATGGGCTGCCTTAATCAAAATTGGTTTTAAAAATGATGATATCCTGCGAGAAAGCGGCATTGATATGCAATAAGACACAGTATAGGGAAGCCACCTTTTGGGAAAAGATAAAGCTGAAAATGCACTTACTCATGTGCAAAACATGTTCGGCTTTTACCAAAAAAAATACGGAGTTGACCGCTTTATGTGAAAAAGCAAATCTGCACAGCCTCTCTGAAGGAGAAAAAATAAAGATGAAGCAACAATTGAAAGAGAAAATCTAATTTCCCCTTCCTATTAATACCCAAATTAATATCCACCAGAAAATGGGTATAGCTTCCACCCAAAATACTGAAAAATATTTATTCTGATTCTTTTTTGTAATCAACAAAATACTTCCCATACCCAAAGACAAAAGTGTTTTGGATACAATTTCAAGCTGTGTTGTTTCATCCTTTAAGAGCGTTAGGAAGAAAAAAAGGAAAATTAATAGTATACCTAAAGTTTTGGTCTTTACCATGCCGTAACGACGTGGGAACGTTTTCAGTTCCGGTGGGTCATATTTCATATCCCGAATCTCAAAGGGCAATATTAATATAAGTACCAGTATTAAGCGTTGTATCGTTTCTATCCAAACATCCCATGAAAGAGCAGAACCTGCTGCCCATACTGGCAATACTACAGTAGTACCTGCCCAAACAAGAGCAACTGGAACTATTTTAAAGCCTGCCAAACTTCTTAAATTCCGGGTTCCGGGCAAGACTGGGAGCGCATACAGTCCCGTGAACAATCCTAAAACCCCCAATATAAGAATGGTTTCCCACTCAAGAAAAAATAGATGGTATGTTGCAATTCCTGAGCAAACAAAACTGAAAAACCGGATGTATTCATGGCATGGGTTGCCAAGCCGTATATATTTCTTTATTTCAACTCCATATTTAATGAAGTTATAGCAGGCAATACTACAAAAGAATATGAAGGAGAACAGGTTCTTATCCGATGGAATATTTAAAATTGAGGAAGTAACCCAAACCAAAGAAAGAATGGCCAACGCCACATGGATGCTTGCATCGAGATAAAAATTAAAAATGCGGCCCAAGAGCTTCATCGAACAAAAGTAGCCAAACTGTTCATAAACCACTTTTTTCGTTAAAAACTTTGCCTCCCCACCCACCTCGTTTTATCCATTTTCAGGGAATTTATCCCTAATTTTGTGCAGCTTTTATTGAGAATTATGAGGACAGATTTGTTTGCTTTGCGCCATATTGGGATTCGAGAAGAAGACCTTGCCCATATGTTGAAGATTATTGAGGCAGAAAACTTGGAACAACTTGTCTATGAGACAATTCCAGATGAAATTCGGCTTAAGGAACCTTTGAGGTTAGATGATCCAATGAGTGAGCACAAATTTCTGGCCCATTTACAGGAGCTGGCCAAAAAAAACCGTGTTTTTCGCTCATATATAGGTTTAGGATATCATGAAAGCCTAACACCCTCCGTCATAAAGCGGAATATCCTGGAAAATCCGGGATGGTACACGGCCTACACCCCTTATCAGGCCGAAATTGCCCAAGGTCGTTTGGAAGCATTACTTAATTTTCAGACCATGGTTTGTGACCTCACAGGAATGGAAATTGCCAATGCATCTTTGTTGGACGAAAGTACGGCTGCGGCCGAGGCCATGACCATGTTATTTGCCGTAAGAAACCGTGAGCAAAAAAAGAACAATGTCAACAAATTTTTTGTTTCCCAAGACGTATTGCCACAGACATTATCGCTTTTAAAAACCCGTTCAACACCCTTGGGAATTGAGCTTGTTGTTGGTAATCACAAGGAGTTTGGTTTTGGGAACGATTTTTACGGAGTCCTTTTACAATATCCTGGCAAATACGGTCAGATTCATACGTATTCGGATTTTATCTCCAATGCAACAAAAAACAACATTAAAGTTTCAGTAGCTGCCGATATTCTAAGTCTAGTACTGTTGACTCCTCCTGGAGAACTTGGTGCCGATATAGTGGTGGGTACCACCCAGCGTTTTGGCATTCCATTGGGGTATGGCGGGCCCCACGCCGCCTATTTCGCCACCAAAGAAGAATACAAAAGACATATCCCGGGTCGCATAATAGGGGTCACGAAGGATATGGATGGAAATTCCGCTTTACGTATGGCGCTGCAAACCAGGGAACAGCATATAAAAAGGGATAAGGCCACATCCAATATCTGTACAGCTCAGGTACTTTTGGCCGTTATGGCGGGCATATATGCGGTATATCACGGCTCGAAGGGATTAAAATATATTGCTGAAAAAGTACACCGTACTGCAGTAACTTTAGCCGAAAGCTTGGAAAGAATGGGGTTGTACCAGTTAAATACATCCTTCTTTGATACCATTGCGGTTAAATGTGATGCGAACAGACTTAGGCCAATTGCTGAAGAGCATGAAATTAACTTCCTTTACATAGATGCCGATACTGTTTCCATTTCGGTAAACGAAGCCACTTCGCTCAATGACTTGAACCAAATTATCAGTGTTTTTTCTAAGGCCTTAGGCGAAAAAGAGATGGACTCTATCCAAACATTATCGGACCAATCCGCTATTTTGGAAGAGGTTGTACGAATTTCCCCATTCTTGGAAAACCCCGTATTCAATTCCTATCATTCGGAGACGGAATTGATGCGTTATATCAAAAAGTTGGAGCGAAAAGACCTATCCTTGAACCATTCCATGATTTCTTTGGGATCTTGTACCATGAAGCTCAATGCAGCTTCCGAAATGCTACCTATTAGTTGGACAAATTGGGGTAACATACACCCCTTTGTACCTGTTGCACAAGCTGAGGGTTATCAAATTGTACTACGAGGATTGGAGAAGGACCTTACCGAAATAACGGGGTTTGCAGGGACTTCGTTACAGCCCAATTCAGGGGCCCAGGGCGAGTACACAGGCCTGATGGTAATCAGGGCCTATCACGAATCCAGGAATGAGGGGCACCGCAATATCTGTATCATCCCTGCGTCGGCACATGGTACCAACCCGGCATCCGCAGTAATGGCCGGGATGCAAGTGGTAGTGACCAAAACGGACGAAAAGGGGAATATAGATGTGGCCGACTTGGAAGAAAAAGTGGCAAAGTATGCAGATAATTTGGCTGCTCTAATGGTCACTTACCCTTCCACACATGGGGTTTTTGAATCCTCAATAAAGCATATCACCAAACTTATCCATGACCATGGTGGACAGGTTTATATGGATGGTGCGAATATGAATGCCCAAGTTGGACTTACCAACCCGGCATCCATTGGAGCAGATGTTTGCCATCTTAATCTCCATAAAACTTTCGCCATACCACATGGTGGCGGTGGGCCTGGAGTTGGGCCCATTTGCGTTGCAGAACAATTGGTACCTTTTCTGCCCGGAAATCCGGTTATCAATACTGGTGGGGAAAAGGCAATTTCTGGAATCTCGGCTGCGCCTTGGGGAAGTTCCCTTGCCTGTTTAATATCCTATGGATACATCAAGATGTTAGGAGAGCAAGGGTTGACACATTCCACCAAAATCGCAATCCTTAATGCCAACTACATCAAACATCGTCTTTCCGGAAAGTATAATGTCTTATACAGTGGAGAAAATGGTAGGGCGGCACATGAAATGATCATTGACTGTAGACCTTTCAAACAAAATGGCATTGAGGTCGTAGATATTGCCAAACGACTTATGGACTATGGTTTTCATGCCCCTACGGTTTCTTTCCCGGTTTCAGGAACCGTTATGATAGAACCTACGGAAAGTGAGAGCCTAGGCGAATTAGATCGGTTTTGCGATGCCATGTTATCTATCCGAGAGGAAATTGATGTTTCCGATACGGACAGCCCCAATAATGTGCTTAAAAATGCCCCACACACTTTGGAGATGGTTACCAGTGATGACTGGAATTACCCTTATAGCCGGCAAAAAGCGGCATTTCCCTTACCCTATGTTTCTGGGAATAAATTCTGGCCATCGGTCAGGAGGGTAGATGATGCCTTTGGCGACCGTAATTTAATCTGTACTTGTACGCCTATTGAAGCTTATATGGAAGTTTAGAAATATCGCAAATCAAAGTGAAGCCAAGCCTTTTTCCCGATATCTATCGAGATTAAAAGGCTTTTTTGCATTCGAAATTCTTTAGCCTCCCTTTATGGACATCGTATTGTCCACTCAAAATGGACTTCGTTGAAGAAGCAATTGGCTACCTTTATAGAAACCAACATACTTGCCATGAATATTGGAATTACAGGCACTGGAAGCTACCTCCCCGCTCAAATAATTGAAAATAGTGATTTTAGCGAATACGAATTTCTTAACGCAGACGGCTCCTCTTTCAAACATTCCAATACGGTTATTATAGAAAAGTTCAAGTCCATCACAGGAATTGGAGCACGTCGGTATGCCAAAGACCATTTGAACACTTCCGATCTTGCTTTTTTCGCAGCCGAAAAGGCCATTGCCGATGCCAGAATCAATAAGGAGGAACTGGACTACATCATTTTTGCGCATAATTTTGGAAATGTTCCCTTTGGGAAGACCCAAGCGGACACGGTACCTAGTTTGGCAACTCGTGTTAAACATCACCTAGAGATAAAAAATCCCAAATGTGTGGCTTACGATGTTTTGTTCGGGTGTCCAGGATGGATAGAAGGTGTTATACAGGCCTACGCCTTTATCAAAAGTGGTATGGCCAAAAAATGTCTGGTCATCGGAGCAGAAACTCTCTCGCGAGTAGTGGACAAGAACGATAGAGATTCCATGATCTACTCGGATGGGGCCGGGGCCGCAATTATTGAGCAATCCGCAAAGGCAGGAATGATTTTGTCGCATATTTCGGCAACCTATTCCTTTGAGGAGTCCAATTTTTTGTTTTTTGGAACATCCTATGATAAATCTGCTGAACAAGAAGTCAGCTATATTAAGATGTATGGGCGAAAAATATATGAATTTGCATTGACCTATGTACCTAGTGCCATGAAGGAATGCTTGGACGAGAGTGGAATTTCAATCATGGAATTGAAGAAAATATTTATCCATCAAGCCAATGAAAAAATGGACGAGGCCATTGTTAAAAGATTCTATGAACTCTACAACCTCGAAATGCCTAAGGGTATAATGCCCATGAACATCGCGCAATTGGGCAATAGTTCCGTTGCAACCATTCCCACTCTATTGGATATGGTAAAATATGGGAAAATTGAAAATCAAAGTATTGCAAAAGGAGATGTTGTTATCTTTGCAAGTGTCGGCGCGGGTATGAATATAAATGCCATCGTTCATAGGTTTTAAAAGTTTAAGGTTTTATGACCTGAAGCCTGAAATGCCGAGAATTCAAAGTCATTTAAGCCAAAAAAATGTACGAAAAAACCTATCCAAATAAACGCTTTCGACATACTTTATCTTTTCTTCAGAAGCACATTTCTACCCATGAGTCTATCTTAGATTTAGGAGTTGAAAACCCATTTTCGGAAATCATGTTGAAGCAGGGGTATACCGTGAAAAATACGAAGGGAGAGGATTTGGATGTTGACTTTTCCATAGTTCAAAACACTAATACGGACGTGGTTACAGCTTTTGAAATCTTTGAACATTTAGTAGCTCCGTTTAACGTGCTAAGAAAAATAAGATCCAATAAACTGGTTGCCAGTATCCCCTTGCGATTATGGTTTTCCCCAGCCTACCAAAGCAAATCCGACCCATGGGATAGGCATTATCACGAATTTGAGGATTGGCAGTTTAATTGGTTACTGGAAAAATCGGGATGGGAAATCAAGGACACAGCCAAATGGACGAACCCTGTAAACAAATTAGGTATACGTCCCTTACTAAGAAGTTTTACCCCACGGTACTATATTGTCTATGCAGTACGAAAAAATAAGGATTCCGAATTTAGCACTCAGATTCAGTAGCAATCATGGACTATTACATAATAATACCTGCCCACAACGAAGAATCCTTTTTGGCAGATACACTGAATTCCGTTCAACGACAGAGCCTGCCTCCAAAAAAAGTTGTAGTAGTCAATGATAATTCAACCGATGGCACGGAATCTATTATCGACGATTTTGTAAAAGGTAGTCCCATTTTTGAAAAACTCAATAGTATATCATCAACCGATCACTTGCCTGGCCGAAAAGTAATCAATGCTTTCAATAAGGCCTTGGAAACACTGGATGAAACCTACGATTTTCTGGTAAAACTTGATGCAGATATTATCTTGCCCAAAACCTATTTTGAAAGCATAGCGGAAATATTCAAAACGCAGCCCGAAGTTGGAATAGCTGGCGGATTTGCTTATGAAAGAGATAGTAATGGAGTATGGAAATTAAACCATCCTATGAACAAAGACCATGTAAGGGGTGCCTTTAAAGCTTATTCCAAAGCATGTTTTATAGCAATAAATGGCCTTAGAAATGCAATAGGTTGGGACACCGTGGATGAGCTTTTGGCCCAATATCACGGTTTTAAGATTTTTACCGAAGAAACACTTAAGGTCAAACATTTGCGCCCTACGGGAAAGGCGTATAACAAGAAAGCAAGATTATTGCAAGGAGAAGCAATGTACACCATGGGCTATGGAATCTTGCTTAGTGGTATAGCTTCCATGAAAATGGCTTTGAAACAGCAAAATGCAAACGTCTTTTTTCACAACCTAAGAGGTTTTTACAATGCCAAGAAAAATAAGACTCCCTATTTGATATCTGAAAAAGAGGCAAAGTTTATTAGAAGGTTGAGATGGAAAAATGTCCGAAACAAATTTTTACTTACACACTTATCGGGATAGTGTCGTCGGAAACAAATTTTTAAGGAAGTAAAACAAAAAAACCGCAAAGTAATCCTTTGCGGTTTTGTTATTATAAGATAAAATCGTTCTTCTTTTTAAATTCCCAATTCGGCCTTTACTTCTGGCAAAATATCTTTGCCCTTTGATACTATTAGAGGCCCACCGGCCTGGGCATCAATTACATAGTCAAAACCTAGGGACGCGGATACTTTTTCAATAGCCGTCTTTGCCTTTTCCATAATGGGCTGAATGAGTTCCGCTTGTTTTTTGCCCAATTCCTGCCGCGCTGCCTGTTCCGCCTCCCCTATGCTCTTTTGGAAACCTTGTAACTCAAGAACCCTTTTTTCATTTTCCTCCCTAGTTTTGGAAGCAGCCTCATTTTCGTACTGGGTAGTTTTGTTCTGATATTCCTTATACGAGCTTTCAATATCCGCCCTATACGTTTCCTGAAGCTTTTTAAGCTCGGCTTCGGCAGCTTTCATTTCGGGCATGGCAGACAATAACTGGGTCACATCAATATGTGCTACCTTGCTCTGTGCGTTTACAAAACTGCTCGCGGCTATAAATAAAACTAGTGCTACAGCTATCCTTCTTACTTGTTTCATGAGTTAAATTTTAATTGTTTTTAATGGTCTCACGGAACCTTCGTTCATCAAATAATTTTTTTTTCAAAAATAACTATTTGTTTGATTTGGTCAATTCCCTGATCCTAATTCTAATTTTTGAGTGTTAATTATGGTTAAAAACTTTTATTTCATCTTAGTTAGTGGAATCATTCTCGTCTTCGGCCTCTGTTTCTTGCTTTTTTCGGGCTTCTTGTTTGGCTTTTCGTTTTGCCTCACGTTCCTCCAAAAGCTTTTTTCTTCTCGCTTCGTAAGCTTTTTTTCGTTCTTCCCTTAATTTTAACTGCTCCGCTCTTCTCTCATCAGCTGTTTTTGCCCTCGCATCTGCTGCCTGTTCCGCTTTTTCTTTTCGTTCCTTTAGAGCGTCGCTTATTTCTTCTTCCGCCGGTTCTCCCTCAAAATCTTGAAGTCGGCTTCTAGTCTCCGCCTTTTTCCTGGGTTTACTGATTTTTCGGGTCCTGGCAATGCCCCTTAAAATCAAATCGCTAATATCGTGCCTTTTTTCGGAGTACAACATTACAACATCTGCCGATTTATCAAAAATAAAATCATACCTTTTGTTGGCTCCAATTTTTTGCACCTCGTTAAATACCTGATCTTGTATGGGCTGGATAAGCTGGCGTTTTTGCAAAACAAGATCGCCTTGCGGACCAAATCGGTCTTGCTGATACTCCAACATTTCCTTCTCCAAAATCTGTATTTCCTCCTCACGTTCTGCAATCAGCTCGTCAGTCAATAATACCTTTTCCGCCATAAGGTCCTTTTTCATTTGATCGACCGAGCTTTGTTTTTGCTCAATTTCCACTTTCCATTTTTGGACCTTGGACTCTAATTGTTCACTAGCTTCCCTGTATTCCTCAACATTTTCCAAGATATATTCCATATCCACGTACGCGATGCGAACTCCTCGCTGGGCATGGGAATACCATGAAAACAGCACAATTGACAAGATTAAAAGAACATTTGATTTTTGCTTCATTATATTTTCGTTTTATCCAATAGAAAATATCATGCCAAAATTACTAAATCTTTTAAAATGAAAGGATTAGCTATGGTCACGATTTCTAAATCTAAAACTGTTGGCCAATGATGAAGTGCGTTTGCCATCCGCTTGGGCCTGCTTGGGGGCTGACATTATCTGGATCAAACCCGTACCCAAAATCAATACCCAATAGACCGAATGCCGGCATAAAAATCCGAAGCCCCGCCCCGACCGATCGTTTTAACTCAAACGGATTAAATTCCTGAAAATTGTTGAAAGCGTTACCTGCTTCTAAAAAAGTTAGGGCAAAAATAGATGCGGAAGGTTTTAAGGTAAGCGGATATCTTAGTTCCAGAGAGAATTTGTTATATACCAAACCACCCTCCTGCCTTCCCGTTGTAGGGTTTATGGGGGTCAATGATTGGTTCTCATATCCCCTTAATTGTATAATGTCTCTTCCGTCCAAGGTAAAGTTCCCAAGACCATCGCCCCCTACGAAAAAACGCTCAAAAGGAACATCTCCAATATCCGTATTGTAACTGCCCAAAAAGCCGAATTCCGCATTGGATCGCAATACCAATGTTTTGTCCGCACTACCTACCAAAGTGGTGTACCAATCTCCCTTAAACTTGATTTTGTAATATTCCAACCACTTAAAACGCTCTTCTTCAAGCGCTTCTCGTCTTTCATTTAAGGCTATGGCCTGGGGGTCATTGGGATCTAGCTGACTAATTTCTTCCAAGAGTTCCTCACTTTCGTCCCGAATAGCTTTGAAGTCTTTGTTACTAAAAAGAGAGTAGGGTGGAGTCAATTTTGCGGTAATTTCAAAATTAGACCCTCCGCGTGGAAATATGCGCCCTCCAGAAGTTGCATTTCTTGATATCCCTAATGTATAGGTAAATGAATTAGATGACCCATTACCAAAACTGAACAACCCGATATTATAATTATTGAAATCGTATAGCTGATATCCTAAGGAATGGGAAATAGTAAAGAAATCATCCGGCCATTGTACCCTTTTGGCAAGTCCGAGGGATATTCCGGTAATGGCAAAACCTCGGCTTTTATCCACATCTATTCTTCCCCTACTGTCAAAACTCGTTCCAAACTGCTGCGTCCTAGATAAGGATAGATTAAAACGTACGGGTTTCTTACCTCCCAACCAAGGCTCGGAAAAGTTGAGGCTATATACCCTAAAAGTTCTACTGGCCTGGACCCTTACGGCAAAAGTTTGTCCATCTCCCATGGGAACTGGTTTATAGGCTTCCCCCTTAAGCAAGTTTTTTATGGAAAAATTACTGAATGAAAGTCCCAAAGTACCAATAAAACCTCCTCCTCCATAACCTCCCTGCAGTTCTATTTGGCTAGAACCGGATTCTACCAAACTATAGGCGATATCTACGGTACCTTCGTTGGGATTGGGATTCTGTATATCCGGCTTTATCTGCTCCGCATCAAAATAACCTAGCTGTCCCAATTCCCGAATACTTCGGATGATATCTGATTTATTGTATTTCTGGCCGGGACGTGTACGAAGTTCCCGAAAGATAACATGGTCATTGGTCTTGTCATTTCCGGCAACCGTAATATGGTCCAAGAATGTTTCCTTGCCCTCTATAATTCTAATTTCGAAATTTATGGTATCATTCTGGGCAGAAACCTCAACAGGGTTAATACTGGAAAAAAGATAACCATTGTTCTGGTATAGACTGCTCAAATCTTGAGCATCTGGTTTGGAATCGTCAGCTATGCGCTCTCTAAGTAGAACGCCATTGTAGGTAGCTCCTTTTTTGATACCCAATACTTGGCTCAACTGTCTATCCGTGTACACACTATTTCCGACAAAATCTATGTCGCCAAAATAGTATTTGTCTCCTTCCTCGACTGCAATTTTGATATTAATATTGTTATCATCCAGCTTTATCACAGAGTCTGATAGTATGCGAGCATCTCTATATCCATTTTCGGCATATTTGTCCACCAGGAGCGAGAGATCGTTTTCATAATCATCTTCTATAAACTTGGATTTTTTCCAAAACCGGCCCAGTCTCTTTTCCTTGGTCTTCTTAAATGCTTTTCGCAATTTCTTGCTCTTAAGCTTTTCATTTCCCTCAAAGATGATATCCTTAATCTTAACCTTATCACCTTTGTTTACGTTGATGACCATCTTCTGTGCATTGGTTTCCGAGGTGTCGTTAACCGTTGTTATGGAAACCCGGGCATTTAGAAAGCCTTGCTTTTTATATTTGTTTTGAAGGTAATTCTTGGTATTTGCAATTAAGCTTTCGGTAATCTTTTTACCTTTCTTAAGGTCGGTATCCTTTACAATGTCATCTACCTTCCTTTTTTTAATACCATTTATGGTAACTTTGGATAAGGTAGGGCGCTCTATGATATTAAGTTCCAAAAAAACTTCATCTCCCTCTACTTTAGTAATATAAAAATCTATATCACTAAAAAGCTCCAATCCCCACAGTTTTTTTATGACCCCGCTTATTTGCTCCCCGGGAACGGTGATGGGCTGCCCTACCCTAAGACCGGTATAGGTCTTAACAGTCTGCTCATTATAACTCTGCAATCCGGTAACCTCCAAACCTCCAAGTATATATTTTTTCCCCTCCTCATATGAGGTTACTTGGGCTAAGGAGAATGTGGTGATGAAGAGTAAAAGGAAGGTAATCAGTGGTTCAAGAGATATGAACCTTTTCATATCGCTAGTTGAGTTGTTCGCTAGTTTTTCCAAATCGTCGTTCTCTGTTCTGGTAATTACGGATGGCCTCTACCAAATGTTTCTCACTAAAATCGGGCCAAAATACGTCAATAAAATATAATTCCGCATACGCTATCTGCCAAAGCAAAAAATTGCTGATCCTATGTTCCCCACTGGTACGGATCAACAAGTCTACATCTGGTAAATCGTGCGTGTAAAGATGGCTATTTATAATGGTTTCATCAATATTTTCAGGAGAAATTATATTATTTTTAACTTTGGTACTTATCCGCTGTACGGCATTTTTCAATTCTTCGCGAGCACCGTAACTAAGGGCCAAAGTAAGGGTCATCCCAGTATGGTGATCTGTTTTTTGCATAACCTCCAATAACTCTTGCTGAGCTTTTTTTGGCAATGAACCAATATCGCCAATGGTGTTTAACCTAACATTATTTTCCTTAAAAGTCCTGAGTTCTTTTTTTAAGGAGGAGACCAAAAGTTTCATCAAGGTATCCACTTCCAATTTTGGGCGTTTCCAATTTTCCGTAGAAAAAGTATAGAGTGTTAGGAATTGTATCCCGATTTTGACACAGTCTTCCACTGTATTCCGAACCGTACGTACCCCGTTCTCATGACCAAAGACTCTCAGTCTTCCTCTTTCTTTTGCCCATCTCCCATTACCGTCCATGATAATAGCGAGGTGCTTCGGGAGGTTCTCACGATTGATGTCTTGCAAAGTGCCCATATGCAAAGTTACTCAAAACAATCGGAGCACGGTTTTCTGCCAAAAGTATAGGTTAAGGTTACTCCTGAAAATACGTACCAATCGTCGCTTAGGATATTTCCGAACTCGGGTCCCGGATTAATCTGTTGCATTACATTGGATTTTTCGGGATTGCTTCCATCAAGATTATCCGTAAAGGTGTATCTGGCACCTATCTCCGCCCCAAGTATTAAAAATTGATTGAGCCGTAATTTGGCACCAACGGTCATTGGAATGGCAAAAGACCCATCCCTTTGATTGGCGTTGATAAATTGACCGGCATCGAAATAATTATAATCATACCGAAAGTAGGTTAATCCAGTGTATAAATATGGAGTAAATGCCGGACCTAGTTTATGAAGGTTGTATTCTACAAAATTAAATTCCAATCCTGCCGAGGCCTCTAAAATGGAGTTATCCATGACGAAACCTCTTTGTTGTCTTGCGGAGCTACTGGATTTGGAATCGTCAGCAGTGAACTTTCCGTAGACAACACTTGCCCGCCAAGCATATCTTTTGCTCTTGTTCCATTTGAAAAGTCCCCCGATAGCTATATCGGACGGCAGAATATAATTGGTTCTTCCTACATCCCCTATAACATTGGCCCCTCCAAAAAATCCTCCTATTTCGTAGGTTTGGGCGCCCAACTTAAAACTGATCAAGACAAGAATTACGATAATGCATCGCCTCATAAATTCCAAAAGTTTGCGAATGTAAAAATTTTAACCTACTCCATTGGTTATATTCCCGTTCTCTCTTGATAAACAGCTTTTAGTTGTATTTATTGTTCCAAGGAAGTGTCAATTACGTGGATCTTCTCCCCATAATAGTTTATTCCTAAGAGTTTTTAGGAAGCTTTCAGAAGTATATTCTATCATCTTTACTGTAAAATCAGCTTTTTCTACAGTTATTTCCGTTCCATTTTCTACAGATGCTATTCTGGAATCCAAAGATATCAAATGATGCTCTTCCCTACCGGAAACCTTTAGGCGTATTACGGTTTCATCCGAAATAACCAAAGGTCTGGCATTAAGATTATGCGGTGCAATGGGAGTTAGGACCAAAGATTTTGCCGTGGGAATAATAACCGGCCCGCCACAACTCAAGGAGTAGCCCGTAGATCCGGTTGGGGTTGAAATAATGAGCCCATCCGCCCAATATGACGTTAAATATTCGCCATCCAAGTGCGTCTCAATAGTAATCATGGAAGTGGTATCCTTTCTGCTTACGGTCACCTCGTTGAGTGCAAAATTTAGGTCTTTAAATTCGGGGATACTGGAATTGGAGCTTACCTTGACCAAGCTTCGTTCCACAACGTGATAATCCCCCTTTACAAATTCTTGGACCACCTTTCTGACGTCTTCCTTTTTAAAAGTGGATAAGAACCCTAAACGACCTGTATTGACCCCAACAATTGGAATACCCAAATCCCTTACATAAGTAGTGGCCCTTAAGATACTTCCATCTCCCCCGAAGCTCACGAACATATCATATGAACCGTCCAATCCCTCGGAAGCGGTAAAGGTTGCGAAATCCTTTGTATTAGGTTGATTCTGGGATAGAAAGGCTTGAAAATTTTTCTCAACGGATATCTCAGCAGATACGGTTCGGAGTTCTTCCAACAGTTCTTCAACGAAATCCGAAGTTGTTTCTTGATACGTTTGGCCATATATAGCAACTTTCATTGAACTTGGCTTTGGAAGTTAAAAAAGTCAGCTACAGTTTTCATTGAAATTATTGAGGGAGCATCTATTCCTTGCTACCATTTAAGTAGATATAAATTTAACAATCTTATTGTTATAATCTAATCAATAGGGCGAAGAAACCATAAAGAGCCCCATTACGGAGTTAAACATTCAAATACTTATCCAAATAATCCGAGCGTTGCTTTAAATCCTCCAAAAACTGGTCATCCTTGCTGCCCAATAAGATGTTGTAGTTGTATCTCCTAAAGGTCTGAAATACTTCATTTAAGCTGGATGTGCTTATCTTAAGGGTAATCTGGACCACATCGTTCCGCATATCCGTAATGAACGCACCAATAATCTTGGCATTGTTGCTTTCTATGATTTGGGCAATCTCGCTAAAGGAATAATCCTTTGTGCCTTTGGCAACCACCACAATGTCACCCGGCTCGGTAAAAAAGGGTGTATCTATGAATGCTCCCACAATTTCGGTGAGGTCATAATACCCAATTACCTCCTCATTGTCATCCAATACGGCTAAAAGATTGGCTTCGTTTCGAGCAAATGTTTCAAGAACGTCCAACCAATTGCTATCTTTTCGAACAAAAAAGGCTTCCAAATTATATCTGTAGTCCTCAATTTTTTTATCGGTATTGTAAGTATCCAAATCGTTCTCGCCCAATGTTCCCAAAAAACTACCATTTTCTGATATAGCCACATGCGAAAAGATACTGCCTTCAAAAAAGAGAACAGCCTTTTCCAGCGAGTCGCCAATATCAAAAACCGGTAAGTCCGTAAGGATGTGCGTTTGAATCTGCATAACTTTAAATATAGCGCAAAATAACAATTAAAAATATCAAAAGGTATGCCTAATTTGTATTTTTGCGACATAATAATGAATAAATCGGATGACCAAACTTAGCGTTAATGTAAACAAGATAGCCACGTTGCGAAATTCTAGGGGGGGAAATGTTCCGGACCTCCTCAAAATGGTTGCGGATATCGAGGAATTTGGATCTCAGGGAATTACCATACACCCTAGACCTGACGAAAGACATATACGTTACCAGGATGCAAGGGACCTAAAGAAAATAGTAACTACTGAGTTGAACATAGAGGGGAACCCCATTCCAAAATTTATTGATTTAGTCCTTGAAGTAAAACCGACCCAGGTAACCCTGGTACCCGATTCGGTGGATGCCATAACCTCTAACGCTGGGTGGGATACGATCAAAAACAGGGATTTTCTAAAAGAGGTGATATCCACTTTTAGCGAAAATGGTATACGAACCTCAATTTTTGTAGATCCGGATAACCAAATGGTAGGTGGTGCAGCAGAAACTGGTGCAGACCGTATTGAACTTTATACGGAAAGTTATGCCAAATCATATGCTACTACAAGGAAAAATGCCATAGAACCCTTTGTAAATGCTGCGGATTTGGCGCACAAGTTGGGACTAGGCATTAATGCCGGGCATGATCTTAGTTTGGAGAACGTAGCATATTTTAAAAACAATATAGGGCATTTACTCGAGGTCTCCATTGGTCATGCTTTAATCTGTGAGTCGCTATACCTCGGATTGGAAAATGTAGTACGAATGTATTTGAATAAATTGAAGTAATGCAGGAACTACACTCCAAGATCCTAGGGAACGGGAAACCATTAATCATTCTTCATGGCTTTTTGGGAATGTCGGACAATTGGAAAACCTTGGGAAGCCAATATGCGGAAAAGGGCTTTGAAGTACACTTAATTGACCAGCGTAACCATGGTAGGAGTTTTTGGTCGGAGGATTTTAATTACGACCTAATGGCCCATGACGTACACAACTACGTTTCAAACCACAGATTGGAAAGAGGTCATCTTATGGGACATTCCATGGGAGGTAAGACCGCAATGCAGTTTGCCTGTACGTATCCCGGATGGGTGCATAAATTAATCGTCGCAGATATTGCACCCAAATACTATCCACCGCATCATCAAACTATTCTGGATGCACTCAACGGTTTGGATTTGGATGTATTGGATTCCCGGGGAAAGGTAGATCAGGAACTTTCTAAATCAATTTCGGAAATAGGGACCAGACAGTTCTTATTAAAAAACCTATATTGGAAAGAAAAGGGAATTTTACGGTTCCGATTCAACCTGAAGGTCTTGAGCGATAAAATGGAAGAAATTGGGGACAACATTGGTTCCTCTGAGAAATTTGAGGGAGCCACTCTTTTTCTGCGAGGAGGTAATTCAGAATACATAGCTCCAAATGATATCCTGGAAATTAAGAAACACTTTCCCATTGCGGAATTGGATACCATTAAAAACACAGGTCATTGGCTACACGCCGAAAACCCCAAGGAATTTTTTGAAAAATCCCTTTCGTTTCTAAATCGATAAAAAATGGGGTCGTTTATTATGCATGCATAATTTTTTTGTCCGAATTATTGTACGTCCCGTAATTTTGGTTAATTTTGATTTTACATCGTTTTAACATAGACTTTACGTAAACTAACTCTTTATAACTATGAAAAAGATTATAACATTACTAGCCTTTTTCGGATTTTTGATTGTTTCATGTAGTGATGACGACACGCTTCCGGATGATACTGGTGGCATGACGCCAGAGCCTGTAAATTACACTAGTGGATCTGCGGATTTTTCTACCTATGTAGCTCTCGGGAACTCACTTACGGCAGGTTTTTCCGATGGGGCCCTGTTTAGTGCCGGCCAAACCGCGTCTTTTCCCAACATGCTGGCTACAAGCTTTGCCCAAGCCGGTGGAGGCGAATTTACAATTCCGTTCATGAACGATGATTTAGGGGGGTTAACCTTGGGCGGTATGCCTTTGGAAGATTTTGAAAATCGATTTATCCTTTCTTTTGCATCGGGCTCCCCAGCACCTGTTCGATTGGACGGAACTGGATCCACGGAAGTATCCAATGTTTTAAGTGGCCCTTTTAATAATATGGGGGTTCCTGGCGCCAAGATTTATCACCTACCGGCCGCAGGTTATGGAAGCCTGGATGCCTTGGCCATTGGTGCGGCAAATCCTTATTATGTTCGGTTCGCTTCTTCGCCCACCGCATCAATGATAGGTGATGCTGTTGCCCAAAACCCAACTTTTTTTACCCTTTGGATCGGAAACAACGATATTTTGGCCTATGCCACCGAAGGTGGTGACGGCGAAAATCAGGAAGGAAATACCAATCCACTCACCTATGGGTCAAGTGATATTACTGATTCTGGTCTATTCACCCTTGTGTACGATCAATTGCTACAAGCGCTTACTGCAAATGGGGCGAATGGTGTATTGGCCAATATTCCCAATGTTACAAGCATACCTTATTTTACAACGGTACCATCTGCACCCCTAGACCCTACCAATCCAGATTTCGGACCTCAAATCCCTACGCTCAATGCCACATATGCACAGTTGAACCAGGTTTTTGAGTTTTTGGGAGTTCCAGAAAGATCCATCACTTTTTCTACCAGTGCTGCCAGTGCATTGGTTATTAAAGACGAATCATTGACAGATTTATCGGCACAGATAACCGGTGCATTACAAGTAGGTGGTTTGGACGCTCCCACAGCTGCAGTAATTGGATTTTTATATGGGCAGGCAAGGCAGGCCAATGAAAATGACCTTATTGTATTGCCCGCGCAAAATGCAATTGCCCAATTCAATGAAATTGCCTTTGCCACATTGCAAGACCTTGGTGTACCCGCAGCGGACGCTGGTCAATTATCCGTAAACGGAATTACCTATCCTATGGAAGACAAATGGGTACTTACGCCCAGCGAGCAGGAGACCATAGCCGTAGCCTTGGACAGATTCAATGGGATTATTACCACTTTAGCCGTCCAATATGACCTCCCCGTTATTGATGTAAAAGCACTTTTAGAAAGAGCGGGAAGCGAAGGCATACCGCTTTCTGACGGAAGCACGATTACGGCGGAATTCGCTACTGGTGGTGGATTTTCACTGGATGGTGTCCACCTCTCCCCAAGGGGATATGCCCTGATAGCCAATGCGTTCATAGAAGCCATTGAGACGAAATATGGAGCGGAGCTACCTGAGGTAGACCCATTGGAATTTACCGGACTTTATATCGATTGAATCTAAAATATATTTTATACTTTTAGAGGAATCGGGATAAGCCCGGTGCCTTTTTTCAATCCTTCAAAACAATTTGATATGAAGCTTATCCTTCGCATTCTACTCAGTGCATTGGCCGTAGTAATATTGTCAAAAATTCTGCCCCACGTTTTCGTGGACTCCTACCTTACCGCCATCATTGTTGCCCTGGTGTTAAGCCTTCTGAATTTTATCGTAAAACCTATTTTGGTGATTCTGACATTGCCGGTAACACTAATTACTTTTGGTTTATTTCTCTTGATTATCAATGCGATTATAATACTATTGGCGGATCAGCTTATCACAGGATTTAGAGTGGACGGTATTTGGTGGGCCTTGCTATTCAGTTTACTTTTATCGTTTCTTCAATCCATATTATTTTCGCTGTTGAAAGAAAGCAAATAATAAGGTTATTCTTTGGTGATCAAGTAATCCAAAAACTTGTCGGGATATTTTAATTGTGCTACTTTTGCATCCCATTTTATTTTTCTAAATAGATACAAAAAATGAATATCACCAAAGAGCAGATAGATGAGTTGAATGCCGTTGTAAAAGTGGCCATTACAAAGGACGACTATCAGGATAAGGTAGATAAGATTCTCAAGGACTATAGAAAGCAAGCCAACATCCCCGGTTTTAGAAAAGGGCAAGTACCCATAGGGCTTATAAAAAAACAGTATGGCAGGGCAGTTCTAGTTGATGAAGTCAATAAACTGCTGCAGGACAATCTAAACAAATACCTTACAGAGGAAAAATTGGATGTTCTTGGCAATCCTCTACCAAAGCAACAGGATAATTTTGACTGGGACAAGGAAGATTTTGCCTTTGAATTTGAATTGGGATTGGCACCATCCTTTGAAGTACCCTTAAAGACCAAAAAAAGCATCACACGGTATAAGATCTTGGCCGACAAAAAGATGGTAACCGAGCAGGTAGAACGTATGCGGAAACAATATGGGAAATTGGTTACAAAAGCGGCAGTGGAAAAAAAGGATGAAATAAATGGTATTTTCCTAAATGAGGATGAGGAAATAGAAAACAAGGCCACCGTAGAACTGGAGAAGGTAAAAAGCAAAAAAGCGCTGGCGGCCCTTATTGGAAAAAAAGTCGGTGAAAAGGTCTCACTAAATACCAAAGGTCTTTTTAAAGAGGATTATCTCTTGTCCAGTGTTTTGGGTATTTCACAGGAAAAAGCCAAAGACCTAAAGATAGACGTATCCTTTACCATTGAGGAAATCAATGAGCGTGAACCGGCACAATTGGATCAAGACTTTTTTGACAAGTTGTTTGGCAAGGATACGGTAACTTCCGAGGATGAAATGAAAGCGCGTATAAAAGAAGATTCGGAAAAGCAGTTTGAACAGCAATCCGATCAGAAGTTATTGAACGACATTACGGAGTATTTCATTGAAAACACAAAATTTGACCTTCCATCTGAATTTCTGACCAAATGGATTCAAATGACCGGGGAAAAGCCCCTTTCCCCAGAAGAAGCTACCGAGGAATTTGAAAAGTCGGAAAAAGGTCTACGTTATCAATTGATCGAAGGGAAAATCATCAAGGATAACAATTTAGATATACAGTTTGATGAGTTAAAGGAATTTGCCAAAGGCTTTATTAAATCCCAAATGGCACAATTTGGGCAATTGGATCCCCAAGAAGAGGAATTGGACAATATTGCGGCAAGGGTTCTGGGAAATCAGGATGAAGTTAAGCGCCTATCCGAACAGTTAATGAGCCAAAAATTGTTGAACCTCTATAAAGACAAAGTAAATTTCAAGGTAAAAGAGGTTACCTATGAAAATTTTGTGAAGGAAGTGTACGGATAATTTCCGAAAAATAATAAGTATCTTTACGGTGCCGAAGCAATAGTTTCGGCACCTTTTTTTATTAAAAAATGTTAGTTTAAAACCAATGGATTACGGAAAAGAATTTAAGAATTACGCTATAAAGCATCAAGGTATAAGCAGTACGTATTACGATACCATCTTAACCAGCATGTATCCGGTAGGCCTTACCCCCAATATCATTGAAGAAAGACAATTAAATGCTGTGGCCATGGACGTATTTTCCAGGCTTATGATGGATCGCATTATCTTTTTGGGCACGGGAATCAATGATCAAGTGGCCAATATTGTACAGGCACAACTGTTGTTTTTGGAAAGCACGGATGCCTCCAAGGATATTCAGATTTACATCAATTCTCCGGGAGGTAGTGTATATGCAGGTCTGGGCATCTATGATACTATGCAGTTCATTAAACCGGATGTCGCTACAATTTGTACCGGTATGGCCGCTTCTATGGGCGCTGTATTGTTGTGCGCTGGCGAAAATGGAAAACGTAGTGGCCTTACACATTCCAGGGTAATGATACATCAACCTATGGGAGGAGCCCAGGGGCAGGCTAGTGATATCGAAATTACGGCCCGGGAAATCCTAAAACTCAAGGAAGAATTATATCAAATCATTGCAAAACACTCAGGGCAATCCATTGAAAAAGTGCACGAAGATAGTGATCGCGATTACTGGATGAAAGCGGAAGAAGCCAAAAAATATGGTATGATCGATGAAATTCTGGTAAGGGAGAGGAGCTAATTTCGACAAAGCGCTACAAAAACCGGATATTACCGTGAAACGCAATGAACCAAAATCCAAATTCTTTCGTTAGTATCTTGGATATACGATAATAGTTATGGCAAAGGAAAACCTAGAATGCTCCTTTTGTGGACGTAAGAAGCCTGAGACCAATCTGCTCATAGCAGGTTTGGATGCCCATATATGTGACCGCTGTATAGAGCAGGCTCATGGAATAGTCGCCGAAGAATCCAGACAGACCAAGACCAATGATTTAACTTCTGAACTTGTTTTAAAAAAACCCTTGGAAATCAAGGAATTTCTGGACACTTTTATTATCGGTCAGGAGCGGACAAAAAAAGTAATGTCAGTTGCCGTATACAACCATTACAAAAGGTTGTTGCAGCCCTCTTCCAAAGAAGATGAAATAGAGATACAAAAAAGTAACATCATCATGGTGGGGCAGACGGGAACGGGAAAGACCTTAATGGCCAAGACCATCGCAAAGATGCTCAATGTTCCTTTAGCTATAGTAGATGCTACCGTTTTGACCGAGGCAGGTTATGTCGGAGAGGACGTAGAAAGTATACTTACCCGCTTACTGCAGGCGGCGGATTACAATTTGGAAAAAACGGAGCGAGGAATCGTATTTATAGATGAAATCGATAAAATCGCACGTAAGAGCGATAACCCTTCCATTACCCGGGACGTATCCGGTGAAGGAGTACAGCAAGGACTCTTAAAGCTTCTGGAAGGTACCGTAGTAAACGTACCGCCCAAAGGAGGCAGAAAACACCCAGATCAAAAATTCATTGAAGTAAACACGGAAAACATATTGTTCATTGCAGGGGGTGCTTTCGATGGAATTGAAAGGGCCATTACCAAACGCCTTAATATGCAAGCCGTTGGCTATAGTGCGTCAAAAGCAGAGGAGAACTTGGATGAAAGAAACATCTTGCAATATATAATTCCCAGGGATTTAAAGGAATTTGGTTTGATTCCAGAAATCATTGGTAGGCTACCTGTCCTTACCCACATGAATCCATTGGATAAAAAAACGCTTAGAGCTATACTCACAGAGCCTAAAAATGCTATCATAAAACAGTATGAAAAGCTGTTTGAAATGGATGGTATATCCTTCAAGATAACGGAACAAGCTTTGGACTACATAGTAGAGAAGGCTATTGAATATAAGCTTGGGGCCCGCGGGTTACGTTCATTGTGTGAAGCAATTTTCACAGATGCCATGTTTGAAATGCCGAGTAATGACGAAACAGAGCTCAAGGTTACCAAGCCTTATGCAGAGAATAAATTGTCCCATGAAACCATTAAAAAACTTAAAGCGGTTTCATAGTTTGAAAAGCCATTAAAAAAAGTCCCGAGGTTCTAAGGACCTTGCGACTTTTTTTAATATATCATCTTAAGAGTTTATACCGCTTTTTTGGGTTTTGATATCTTCTGTGTTGCCCTATCCAATAAATCCTGGCATACGCTCTGAATTATCTTCTCATCCGTATATAAGGTATGACCAAAATTCTTTACGATTTCCGTTTCAACACCAACTTTGGAAAACCATTCACAGGAAGGACGATATTCATCGTTTTCTCCATATAGCAAACTTATGGGCACATTTGGTTTTTCAGTTTCCATTCGTATTCTAGTTGCGGAAATGGTATATAAAGATTTTATAGGAAGCCCTTTCAAACCTGCTTTCCAAGCTATGGTACCACCCGTACTAAAAGCTAGGTAATGACTTGGGCGGTCCTCCCGTTTTAATAAATGGGCCACGGCAGTATCTATACCCCCATTTACAAAGGCATGATGGATATTTTTATCCGTTTGGATCGTTAAATCAATATTGGCCAGTTGTTGGCAATCATAGAAAACTATATCATAATATTGCTGAAGATAACCGAGGTAGGACGTAATCCAAAGTCCTTTTTTAACACCCCACATATCTGAAATCACTACAAGTCTTTGCGCCATGAGAATTCTACGATTAAGTATTGATTAGGTTAAATTGTACCACAAATTGTACATTTAACGTCATATATCCATATTTATTTGTTCATCTGAAGTAATTCTTCGATGTAGTCCTTTTTCTTAAAAAAATGATTGAGCAAAGCCCGTTGACTTAATTCTGCATATAGTCTATGTCCAAATCGAAGTCAGGCCCAAAGGTAATTGCTAATATCCCAAGGGCCGTTCCCGCAAGTATAATAGGCAAACCTGCTGTTTTTAAGAAAGAAAACTTTCGTTCCTTTATAACCATAACCTCCTCTTGAGCAAGCTTTGTCAAAGTCCCTGATGATTTTGATTTGCGCCCGATCAATGTATCGCCGTACTTCAAAATCCATATTTTGTGATTTTTATTATCGGCGGTTATAATCTTATATTTTTTACCCTTGCTTATAACGGATGTTCCAGTATCCATTGTTTTATAACTATAACAACTGGAAAAAACCATACAGCTTGTTAGTAGCCAAATCTTTGTTTTCATGATGCTGAGTTTAATTTTCGAAAACAAAATTAATGGGCTATCAACAGGGAGTGTCCAAGATTATCCAGACCACAAGATTTCGGACAAGGGTAACACTTTTAAGAATGTTCCGCTCTAAATTGTGTAGGAGTCTTTCCCGTAAATTTTTTAAAAGCAGTATAAAATGTAGATTTTGAATTGAAACCGCACTCCAAGCCTATTGCTACTATGGTATACGCATCATAATCAGGATGGGACAATAATTTCTTTGCCTCCTCAACACGAAATTTATTGATATAGTCTGAAAAATTACCCTCGGAATAAGTGTTTATCAATTTAGACAAGCTGCTCGTGCTGGTGTTCATTTCCCGGGAAAGACTTTCCAGACTTAAATAAGGATCCAAATAATGCTGTTCCCCCAAAATAAAGGTCTGAATTTCCTTAAAGGTATTTGCTTCTTTTTGGCTTCTATCAAGATCCGGCAAACCTCTTTGATCATTTTTACCTTTTGTAATCCGTTTGTTTCGGATCACCCCCCGCAATACTATTCTATCCTTTAAAATCACATATTGAAAGAAAGCCTGGTACCCTACCCAATAAATTAAGATGGAAGACCCCAAGCGCAAGGGATAATAGCTATAGGGTTGTTCAACCATTCCCGTAAGATTAAAAAAAATAGCTGTCATCCATAAAACAAACACAAGCCCGCCCATGGACATAAACCGTTTAAGCCAGTGAAGATTATCAAACAGCAAGATAGGACTGTGCAATCCTTCATATTTGTATAGTATGCGGTACGCTTTAAAAAAAAGAAACAGAGAGTAGGACAGGGTTAAAGTGTCCTCCAAGATATTATAATCATTCAACCGATGCTGATTCCATACACCATCGTAAACCATGTAGGTAACCCAACTTCGGGTTAAAAACTCCAATAAAAAAATGCCTCCTGATATTAGGATAAATGTCCATCTTTTTCTTTCAATTTCAAGATAGGATATCAAAAAGGCATAGTACATCGGCACAATCAGAACATACCAGGGTATTATAAAATCTTGCCAAAAGCCATGGGAGGAAACAAAACCTTTATCAATCAACCAGGACTGTAGATTATTCAATGAAAGAAAAAAAACGAACAGATTCAAGAAAAGAATAGTTTTCTCTATTTTCTTTCTTGAAAAAAACGTAGCTATGTTAAAAACAAAACCCTGTACGGCCCCTGCAATCATAAGAAAATTGAAAACAGCGGTCATGACATAGGGTTGGTGGAACGGTTATTGTCTAAGATACTATTATTTGTTCATTTGGAGCAATTCCTCTATGTAGTCCCTTGTATTGGATAATCTCGGTATTTTATGTTGGCCGCCCAACTTGTCCTTGGATTTCAACCAATCATAAAAAAGATTCTCCCTGGCAACATGCACTTTGGGCATCTTTAAGGTAATGTTGTTATAGCGCTTGGCCTCATAATCGGAGTTGAGTGATTTTAAGGCATTATCCAAAAACTCAGTAAAGTAATCGATTTTCTCCGGTGGTTTTCTGAATTCAATGATCCATTCATGCGCACCCTTTCCTCTGCCCGACATAAAAATGGGACCTGCCGTATAATCCTTTATTTCCGCCCCGGTCTTTTTACAAATACTTTTTAGGGCCTCCTCCGCATTTTCAATTATCAATTCCTCTCCAAAGACATTAATATGGTGCTTGGTACGCCCAGTTACTTTGACCCTATAAGGGTCCGTTGATGTAAACCGTACGGTATCCCCAATTCTGTATCGCCATAATCCAGCATTGGTGGTAATTACTATGGCATAGTTGGTCTTTGTTTTTACCTCCCAAAGTGGAATCGCTTTTTCAAGAGGGGTCCCATAGCAGTCCATAGGAATGAATTCATAAAAAATACCGTAATCCAGCATTAACAAAAGGTCGTCGGCATTATTACGATCTTGGATGGCGAAAAAACCTTCCGAAGCATTATAAATTTCATAGTACCTGAAATTCTTCCGAGGTAAAAGTTTTTGATATTGCTCCTTATACGGAACAAAACTTACCCCTCCGTGAAAATATACTTCCAAATTCTCCCAGACTTCGAACAGATGCGATTTCCCGGTCTCCTCGAGCACATTGTTCAACAAGACAAGCATCCATGAGGGAACCCCGGCAAGACTTGTTACATTTTCCTGGGTACTTTCATGTATTATAGCCTTTAGTTTGTTTTCCCATTCGCTCATAAGCGATACCCTACTGCTGGGGGTACTACTAAACTCTGCCCAAAGGGGCATATTATCTATTAGAATAGCCGAAAGGTCGCCAAAAAAAGATCCATTGTCCTCATATAGTTCCTTACTACCGCCCAACCGAAGGCTTTTGCCCGCGAACAATTGGGAATTCTCGTTATTGTTAAGATACAAACAAAGTAAATCTTTCCCGGATTTATAATGACAGTCCTCAAGGGCCTCGGAACTTACCGGAATAAATTTGCTCTTTGCATTTGTAGTACCACTACTTTTGGCAAACCATTTTATGGATGTTGGCCAAAATATGTTCTGCTCCCCCTTCCTTGTACGTTCTATATCCGGCTCCAATTCCTCATAGGATATAATAGGTACTCTGTCCCTAAATGTTTCATAATCCGGAATGGATTCAAAATCGTACTTTTTCCCAAACTCCGTGTCCTCGGCTATTTCAAGTAATTGTTGTAATACCTCAGCCTGTACCTCCAAGGGATACTTCAGAAAAAGTTCTATCTGGTGATAACGTTTTTTAAGTAACCACGAGGCAATGGAATTAAATAGCGGTATCGGCATTTTTGGGTATCTTTATCCGCCTAAATTAGCTTTAATCCTTATTATTTTCAAATAAGAAATACTTTTATGCAGTACGAGGGTGTTTTACAAAAGATGCAGACGGAGGTGGGTACGCCCATTCAATATTATTTGGTGTTCGAGAACGATTTTTTGAACATGAACCAGATATTGGACAAGCACCTGCAGATAGACTTCATCAAATTCCAATGCCTAAACTGCGGACGGGACAGGCCTATTTACCGGCAGGGGTTCTGTAAGACCTGTTTTTATGAAGTTCCGACTGCTGGGGATTGGATCATGCGACCCGAACTTAGTACTGCTCATTTGGACAAGGAGGACCGTGATCTGGAGTATGAAAAAAAAGTGCAATTGCAACCACATATCGTTTACCTGGCCAATAGCAGCAACATAAAAGTAGGGGTAACCCGAAAATCACAGGTACCTACCCGATGGATCGACCAAGGTGCCCATGAGGCCATAGAAATTGTAGAAGTGCCCAATCGCTACCTGGCGGGTATTACAGAAGTGGCGTTGAAGGACCACCTTAGTGATAAGACCAATTGGCGTAAAATGCTAACCAATGATGTAAAGGATGAAAACTTGGTGGATTGGCGGGATCGGTTAAAGGAATATATTCCCGAAGAGGCCTCGGAATATTATATTGATACCAATAAAGAAACCCATTTACAGTTTCCCGTACTTCAATATCCCGAAAAGGTGAATAGTCTAAACCTTAATAAAAACCCAAGCTATAAGGGTATCCTAAAGGGGATTAAGGGGCAGTACCTCATTTTTGAGGATAATACGGTCTTTAACATTCGTGGGAGCGAAGGATATTATGTGGGATTGAGTATCGATTGAACTACTCCTTTTTGACCGTATCCTTTTTCTTTCCGAACAAACCTCCCAAAATACCCTTTGCCGCTTCTTCTACCGGATCTTTTTTTGGAGCAGCCAAGGAGTCTATTTCCGTTTGAGTACTATCCTTTTCGTTCTTGTTGCCGCCCAAGATACCACCTAACACCGCTTTGACCCCATCCGAAGTGGAATCCTCATTTTGAGTAGAATCATTTTCGGATGAATTGTCAGATAGTAACCCCCCAATTAAATCCGCGGCCTTATCCTTTCCTTTATTAAGAAGCTTTTGCTTCTGAATCTCCACCAATTGGCCAGTCAAGTTTTTAACTCCGGAAGCTAAATCGGTACTTACATTGGGACTGGAATAGTCCCCTCCAATGTTTGCGGTTATGGGAACAGTAAGCGTTTCCAAATCCCCATCATCCATCTGGGCAATTAAATCGTTGACCTGTTTGCCCAAATATTTGGCTGGCACTTCCATAGTAGCCTTATAGTCCAGTTTTCTATCAAAACTATGGCCTCCGTCCACGTTAATGGCAATATCCCTATATTGTATCGTAAAAGGTTTTACACTTACCAGGCCGTTCTCAAAGGAAAGTTTGGTCTTCAAATCCTTTAGGTCCAGTTCCTTTAGGTTAACAAAATCCAATTTACCGTCCAATGAAGAAAGTAATGGAGCCTGCTCGGTATTGATTTCCCGGGTCATTACATTGGCCAGCAAATCTCCGGTCAATGTTAAGAGATCAGGGGTAAAATCTTCCGTCAAATTTCCGGAAAGCTTTATTTCGGTATCCAATTTTCCTTTTAAAACCTGGGCGATGGGTGCCAAGACCTGAAACATTTCCATAGCCTCAAAAGTCTCCCCTATCTGCAATTGATCCATATCCAGTTCCATGGCAAAGGTGGGTGTTTCATCCTTGGTAGAGACCTCTCCATTAAAGGCCATTTGACCATCAAAAATTGAGGAGGTCATATTGCTCAAAACCGCTTTCTCGTCCTTAATGCGAAGATTACCCTTCACATCCTTTAAACTAATATTATCATAGATCACGGTATTTGCCGCAGCATTGATGCTTACATCCAAAAAGGAAGGAATCTTTATTTTTTCTTCCGTAGCTTCCGGAACCTCGGACTTGGTTTCCGAAGTATCCATTGTTTCCTCTACCATAAAATCATTTAAGGCGAAAGTGTTCGATTTTAGATTGAAATTACCCTGCACCTTTTCATCATTGAACATAAACCCTAGTAGATTGCTGATTTTGCCGGTTATGTCAAAATCGGTTTGGCCCGTAATCCCGTTCATTTGTTCAAGATTTACCGTTTCGGGAGTGAAGCTCATGGCCACAGAATTCAGTTTTACGGGGTTGGCAATTTCGGTGGAACCGTATTCAAAATTCCGTATGCCAACATTTCCGACCGTTTTTGTCTTTTCGTATTGCTTTTTTTCCACAGCGGTCATATCAAAGGCCGTTGTGACATCTGCATTCAAGATTCCGCTTAAGTTCAAATCAGCAGGAACCGGATAGGCCTGGGAGATATTGGCAAGGTTCATCGTACCATCAATATGGGCATTGACCTTGGTATTACCCATAAGTTCCGAGATTTTTGAGGTCATGTTAAACTGATCTTCCTCAATTTTAAAAGACAGTTTTTCAATGGTAATAAACGTATCCTCGGTAATGCCCGTAGTATTGCTGATTTCCGTATCAATGAAAACATTACGAACCGATTTGGGCAGATCCGGATATTTAAAGGAGGCGTTTTCAGAATTTATACTGATGTTGAACTTCGGAATATGTGTTTCGTCGACCACTCCATTGATATCTCCTTTCACGGTAAAATTTCCGGTAGTTTTTACATTTTCAATATTCTTGGAGTATTCTTCTGGAATTACGGCCAAGAAATTTTTAAAGTCGGACGATGGCGTCTCAAAACTAATAGCCACTTCTTGATTCTTCTCATTTACTTTTACAAATCCATCAAATATCAAAGGTAATTGGTTTATAAGAGCTTCGTTCTTTAAAAAGGTATATTTATTTTCCTTTAAGTCTATCCCTATCAAGGCATCCAGTTTCAGCTTATTTTTGCTCAAATAATTGGTGCTGTCCATTCCAAAAGTCACCTGTGCCTGGGTCTGTGTATCCAATTCGGATGTTTCCAGCGAAAGATCTCCTGTTCCGCTATGTTGGAGATCGGATAGTACCAAACTGGTACCTGTTGCCAAATCGGTATACGAAACTTGGGATTCTGTAATCCCATAGGATTCCAAGTTAAAGGAGAAACCATTTGTAGGCTGTTCCGTTACGTCCTCTATCTCGGATTTCTTGGCAATGTCATAATTGGCATTTTCCGCACTATCGATTTTGATATTCAATTGTGCACCGTCCACTTGAAAATTTTTGATGCCAATAGGGTCACCTTGTGATTTAAACAATTCGCCCAAACCCATTTTTAAACCTATCATTCTTGCCGCAAAAAGGGTATCCCCCTCAAATGGTGTAGTATTAAGCAAGGTTACATTTTCCAAGGTGACCTCGGCATTCGGAAAACTGCCGAGCAGGCTTAAACGAGCATCGGTAAAATCGAGATGTGCATTTACATTGGCATTGACATTGTTCTTAAGGATATCTCCTATTTTGGCTTCGAGAAAAAAGGGAATCGCCACCAATAAGGCAATGACCAACAGCAAGGAAATAGCAAGAATTCGGAGGGCCTTCTTTTTCATAGTATGTATATTCTTCGATTAAAACTTAAAAAAGCGTTCTTTATTATGCTTCCAAGTCGATTTCCTCGCCAATGGCAAGTTTAAACCGTCTTCTAATAAGATATACGAAGAAATAGAGAAAAGGGGTATCCAGAAATGCTATAAATATCTTAAAAATGAAACCGCTGATAACAAGTCCGTAAAACAGGCTCCAAGGCAATACCCCAAAAATACATAACAGTCCTACTACCGTAAATGTGTCAATGAATTGCGATAGAAAAGTAGAAAAGTTATTCCGTAGCCATAAGTATTTTCCTTTAGTCAATTTTTTCCAAAAATGATAAATAGCGATATCCACATATTGCGCGGCAAGATAGGCCAGCATAGAAGCCAAAACCGCTACTGGAGAAAGAGCGAAGACCTTTTCAAAAAGGGCATCATCAATAGGGGAAGAAGGTATAGCCGGTACCGCATCGGAAATATAAATGAATCCCATGGAAAAGAAGGAGGCAAAAATACCTGCTGTTACAATCTGGTTGGCCTTTTTCTTTCCAAAAATTTCAGAAATAAGATCTGTAATTAAAAAAGTAACGGGATAAGGCAATACACCCACCGAAATTTCAAACAAGGGAGCTCCAAAGAGCTCTATCTTTCCGAAGGGATTCCAATAGAAGAATTTTTGGAAAATCAGATTGGACACCACCAACGAGGTAATGAACAGTGCCCCCAGATAGAGATAGATCTGGTAGGCCAATTTCTTGTCCTTTTTGGTCATAAATTATTTAATATTGAGAATAAAAGGCATCCGAGCCTGAATACCTTTTTGCTCCATGGCAATCTTTATCTGTTTTATAATGTTATAGGCTTCAAGGCCAACTTCCTTTTCAATGATACTTTCACGGGTCTTTGCACTGGAACCACCCAAATCTTCCATGAAACGCTCAAAACCCGATTTGTATTTTGGGTATTTTTTAATGCCATAGCTCTCCAGTTCCGCTAATTTGGCGGCTTCGCCGATAGCATCTTCCAAGGTACCCAGTTCATCTACCAAACCTAATCGTTTGGCATCCACCCCACTCCATACCCTACCTTGGGCAAGGCTATCCGCTTGGGCCATTGAAATACCCCTACCTTGGGATACTCGCTGTAAAAAAGTCGTGTAGGTCTCCTCTATACCTTCTTGTACCACTTTTCTAAAATTATCCGTCATGGGTTCAAAAAGGGAGTAATCTATTGAGTTTTTATTGGTTCCCACTTGTTCTGCGTTGATTCCAATATTCTCGGCCAATTGTTCGATGTTCGGAATTGTGCCGAATACACCAATGGATCCTGTTACCGTTGTAGGTTCCGCAAATATTTTATCCGCTCCTGCGGCTATATAATAGCCTCCGGAAGCAGCTACATTCCCCATGGAGACCACGACTGGTTTTTTCGCTTTGGCCAGTTCAATTTCCCGCCAAATAATATCGGAAACCAAGGCACTTCCTCCGGGAGAATTCACGCGGAGTACTATGGCCTTGATGGCATCATCCTCACGTGCTTTTATAATAGCTTCGTTAATAATGCCCTGCCCGATTACATCGGGGCCACCTTCACCATATATAATTTCACCCTGTGCAAAAACCACGGCTACTTTGTCCCTTCCGGTCGTTTTTATTTGGGTATTGGAATAGCCCATATAGTCATCCAATTGCACATAATTTAGTGTCTCACCGGTGTTCACACCGGAAGCGTTCCTAAGCTTTTCCTCGTATTGATCAAAATATATGATGGAATCCACCAAACGGCTCCGTACTGCATATTCCGGTGTCCTTCCCCCCAAGGTATCCGCAATGACATTCAAATTTTCTTCGGGTATATTGCGTTTCTCGGAAATTTCGGTTACCATGGAGTTCCACAACGATCCTAACAACTCCTTGATCTGGGTTCGGTTGGCGTCGCTCATCTCATTGGACAAAAATGGCTCTACGGCACTTTTGTATTTTCCATGCCGTATTACTTCCATTTTCACCCCTGTCTTCTCCTGAAAATCCTTAAAGTATAATACTTCAGAAGATAACCCTTTAAAGTCCATTCCGCCGACGGGATTCAAGAAAATTGAATCGGCCACACTTGCCAAATAATAATCTTTTTGCGTAAAGTAATCCGAATAAGCATATATGAATTTACCGCTTTCACGAAATTTAGAGAGTGCCTTGCGGATTGCCTGGGTTTGCGCCAGTCCCGCCATTATAAAGTTATTACTGATACTTATGCCTTCGATTTTAGCATCTTCCCGGGCGGTTTCAATGGCCTGTAGAATGTCGTCCAACCCCTGGGAATCTTCAAAAATCCCAGCAAACGGATCCATTGTATTGGTGCCCACATAATCATTTACCGGGCGTCGTATTTGAAGTTCCAAAATGGAATTTTCCTTAATATTAGGGGTATCCTCTATATTGCTTACCAGGCTTAGAAATATCATCGCTATTACCACGATGATTCCAAAGGCAATCATACATCCCAGTATCGCGGCCAACAGATTTCTTAAAAATTTCACGCAACGCTTTGTTAGAATTCCTTCCAAAGATAACCAAAGTGATTTTGTTTTACTTATTTTGTTCGATCTATGGAGGCAACAAATCTGACATATCTTTCCATTGGAAGCAATCTGGGAAATCGATTTTTGAATATCCAAGAGGCTCTATTTCATATTCATGAGGAAATTGGTGAAGTTGTTGCCATTTCCCGTGTATACGAATCCGCTTCTTGGGGTTTTGAGGGAGATGATTTTTACAATATCTGTATATCCCTTAGGACTGCCTTACCACCACTGGACATCCTAAATTGTCTTTTGTCCATTGAGAAGCGATTAGGGAGAACACGCCGAAACGGAAAGGAGTATACATCCAGAACTGTGGACATCGATATTTTATACTACGAAAACGAGATAATTGATACGGACCAGCTCGCCATTCCCCATCCCAAATTACATGAACGTCGTTTTGTATTAAGGCCATTGGCAGATATTGCACCACAACATTACCATCCCCTTCTGAAGAAAGATACCCGTAATCTCCTGCAGGAATGCAAAGATCGAAATGCTCCCAAAAAGACCGATCATACTTTGTTTCCCTCTCGGGAAGCACTTTTTTCAAGTGTTCAGTTTATTGCCATTGAAGGAAATATTGGTGCGGGAAAAACTACCTTGGCCAAAAGAATGGCAACCGATTTTAATGGCAAACTGGTCTTGGAAAGGTTTGCAGAAAATCCTTTTTTGCCCAGTTTTTATGAAGATCAAAGCCGCTATGCCTTTCCTTTGGAGATGTCATTTTTAGCGGACCGTTACCAACAATTTATGGATGATACCTCTCAGTACGACCTTTTCAAGAGTTTTATGATAAGTGATTACGATATTTTTAAGTCGTTGATCTTTGCACAGGTCACACTGCAAAAAGAGGAGTTTGAGCTGTACCGAAAAATTTTTGGTTTCATGTACAAGGAAGTGAAAAAACCGCAAATCTACGTGTATTTGTACCAGACTACGGAACGTTTATTGGAGAATATTAAGAAGCGGGGGCGGGATTATGAACGGAATATTGGTCCAGAATATCTTGAAAAGATCAATAGGGGTTATTTTGATTTTTTAAAAAGCTATCCGAAGGATAATTGCCTGACCATAGATATTAGTCAAATGGATTTTGTGGAGGATCGGGATGATTACAAAACTGTGGTACGGACCATCCAAAACTTTGCGCTTCATCAATTCAATTAACACAATTTTGGCAAATTTCTTGCACAATACCTATGGATTTACGTTATTGCACCCTCAATTAAGCAACTAACTAACTCAAACTATATATTTCTGCCCTAGCATTTTTGTTAGGGCATTTTTATTTTATGCAGTTTTGACCAAAGATCCCAGACGACGACACCTACACTTACCGCAATATTTAAAGAGTGTTTTGTACCATGTTGCGGGATTTCCAATACACCGTCGCAAAGACCCAATACTTCCTGGGACACCCCCTTTACCTCGTTGCCAAAAATCAAAGCGTACTTTTTATCAGCATTAACGGAGAATTGGTTCAGCATTGTAGCATGTTCCACCTGTTCAACAGCCATAACGCAAAAATCCCGAGCTTTAAGTCCTTGTACCAACTCCACCGTATTTTCATGATATTCCCATGATACACTTTCCGTTGCGCCCAAGGCCGTTTTATGGATATCCTTGTGCGGTGGAACAGCGGTAATACCACATAAATGGATTTTTTCGATCAAGAAAGCATCAGCTGTCCGAAATACCGAACCAATATTGTTAAGACTTCTGATATTGTCGAGAACAATAACAATAGGGGATTTAGGCGTCTTTTTGAATGCAATCACATCCAAACGTTCCAGTTCCTCATTTCTAAGTTTACGCATTTTTGGGTATTGGGATTCTATATTTCAGGTTAAACCATCAAGATTCATTCTTTGGTTCCATGGTAAGCTTGCCCAAAGGATTTTGAGTCTATGTTGTATGGGAAAACTTATCCATAAATATCAACATCCATTTTCAATGACTCGCAAAATCGGTACATTCGTTCGAGTCATTTTTTGTAAAAATAAACGATTAAAATCGCTTTGGGCAATACATCAAAAATAAAAAAGGTAACTCCCTTGATGAAGCAATACAACACCATCAAGACGAAATATCCCGATGCCCTGTTGCTATTTCGTGTCGGCGATTTTTATGAAACCTTTGGCGAGGATGCAGTTAAAGCCTCCCAAATTTTGGGCATCATCCTAACACATCGGAACAATGGCGGTGACCGTACGGAACTTGCCGGCTTTCCCCACCACTCTTTGAACACCTATCTTCCTAAATTGGTAAAGGCCGGACAACGCGTTGCTATTTGTGATCAACTGGAAGATCCGAAAATGACAAAGACCATAGTAAAACGGGGCGTTACTGAATTGGTAACTCCAGGGGTGGCCATGAACGATGATATCCTCCATGCAAAAACGAACAATTTTTTATGCGCCGTTCACTTTGGAAGCAAGATGTTGGGGGTTTCCTTTGTGGACATTTCCACGGGGGAGTTCCTTACGGCCCAGGGAGATGAGGAACAAATCGATAAATTATTACAAAATTTTGGGCCCAATGAGGTATTGGTTTCCAAGGCACATAAAAAAGAGTTTTCCGAAGTTTTTGGCGCCAATTATCATTCATTTTATATAGAGGATTGGGTGTTCCAAGACGATTATGCCCTGGAAATGCTCAACTCCCATTTTAAGACGACCACACTTAAGGGGTTTGGCGTAGATCATCTTACTTACGGTATTATGGCATCCGGTGTGGTGTTGCATTATCTCTCCGAGACCCAACATAGACAATTGCAACACATTACTGCCCTGAGACGCATTGCGGAGGAGGAGCATGTTTGGATGGATCGTTTTACCATTAAAAATCTGGAACTTTACCATTCGGTCAATGCCGAAGCGGTTACGCTTTTAGATATTATGGATAGAACCTTATCCCCAATGGGCGGACGAATGCTAAAACGCTGGCTGGCCCTACCCCTGAAAAATATAGAAAAAATAAGAAGGCGGCACCAAGTAATTGCATATTTATCCCAGCATGAGGATATCCTTCAAAAACTTCAGCATCATATTAAGCAAATGGGCGATTTGGAGCGACTCATTTCCAAAGTAGCCACGGGCAGAATCCATCCCAAGGAGACTATCCAGCTCAAAAATTCATTGGAATCCGTTATCCCGATAAAACAATTGGGCGTACAAAGTAACGATAAATCATTACAATCCATTGGAGATCAATTGCATTCCTGTGATATGCTTAGAACGCGAATCAAGGAAATGCTCCATGAGGAGGCCCCTATGAACATACAGAAGGGCAACACGGTAGCCAAAGGGTATTCTGAAGAATTGGACCAGCTGCGGGAACTTGCGTATTCTGGCAAGGAATACTTGGACAAAATGTTGGAACGGGAAACCGAGCGTACGGGTATAAGCTCACTCAAAATAGCCTCTAACAACGTATTCGGCTATTATATTGAGGTACGGAATACCCATAAGGACAAGGTGCCCGATGAATGGATCCGAAAACAGACCTTGGTCAGTGCGGAACGGTACATTACAGAAGAACTTAAGGAATACGAAGCAAAAATATTAGGGGCCGAGGAACGGATCTTAAGCTTAGAGCAACAACTGTTCTCCCAACTTATAGTGTGGATGCAGGAATATATTGCACCTGTTCAGAACAATGCCCATCAAATTGCCCAATTGGACTGCCTTTGTGGATTTACGCAATTGGCACGGGAAAATTCCTATGTACAACCCTTAATCAATGATTCCACTGAAATCGAAATCAAAAATGGGAGACATCCGGTTATTGAAAAACAATTGCCCTTAGGGGAAGCCTATATTGCCAACGATGTTTTGTTGAATCGGGAAAATCAACAGATTATTATGATTACCGGGCCCAATATGAGTGGTAAATCGGCTATTTTAAGGCAGACCGCATTGATTGTGCTCCTCGCTCAAATAGGAAGTTTTGTACCTGCGGAAGATGCAAAAATTGGTGTCGTGGACAAAATTTTTACAAGGGTGGGCGCCAGTGACAATATTTCCATGGGTGAATCTACTTTTATGGTAGAAATGAATGAAACCGCCTCTATCTTGAACAACCTCTCCGAACGCAGCCTTGTACTCTTGGACGAGATAGGACGAGGAACCAGTACCTATGACGGGATTTCCATCGCTTGGGCCATTTCGGAGTATCTGCACGAACACCCAGCCAGGGCCAAAACCCTTTTTGCCACGCACTATCATGAGCTTAATGAAATGGCCGTAACTTTTGAGCGTATCAAAAACTACAATGTTTCTGTAAAAGAGCTAAAGGACAAGGTCCTTTTTCTTCGAAAACTAACTCCCGGGGGCAGCGAACATAGCTTTGGTATCCATGTGGCAAAAATGGCCGGAATGCCGCAACAAGTTATCCATAAGGCCCATAAAATCTTGAAGAAGCTGGAAAAATCACATTCCAGCGAAGAACTGACCCATAAGCTCCAGACCGTGCAAAATGAAATGCAATTGAGTTTCTTTAACCTGGATGATCCGCTTTTGGAAGAGATTAAGGAAGAGATTACCCATTTGGACATCAACACTCTCACGCCAGTAGAGGCCCTTATGAAATTGAATGAAATAAAACGTTTGTTGACCAAGAACGAAAAAGCGAGCTCGTAAAGGCATCAAACCTTTCTGGTCTAGGAGACCAAACAAGTTTTTCAATTAAATTTCTTTGCCTTTTACCGAATTGTCTTAAATTTGCACCTGCCTTAGGGTAGACAGGCATGCACAATAGTTTTGTGCTACGTTCTTAATAATCTGCGAAAATAGCTTCCCGATAGCCATCAGGAGTAGAGCGCAAAATTTCCTGGAAGTTTTCGGTCGATCAAGCTATTTTGCTGGATATGCGAAAATAGCTCAGTTGGTAGAGCGCCACCTTGCCAAGGTGGAGGTCGCGGGTTCGAATCCCGTTTTTCGCTCGACTTCGACTCCGCTCAGTCACCAAGGGTGGAGTTTTTTTTTAATTGAAGTAAAAAATTATATTTAAGTCCTGCTCGAGTGGTGGAATTGGTAGACACGTTGGACTTAAAATCCAATGGCCATTATGGCCGTGCGGGTTCAAGTCCCGCCTCGAGTACGAATACGTAAAAAACCAAGGCAAAAGCCTTGGTTTTTTTATGAAACAAAATGAGGCAAGTTTACTTGAGCGAAATTTTGTGAAATAAAATCAATTCGTTTGAATTGATTTTTTACTTTCAACACGTTCGAGCTGGGACTCACGAAGGCCTGAAAGGCCGAGCAATTCTCGCCTCGAGTACAACAAGAGAACCCTGACACTTTGGTCAGGGTTTTTTTATGGAACGTAGTGAAATAAAAGAGGGGCTTGTGACTCCTGCCGCCGAATGGCGGTACTCACTTCGAGCTCCTTTATCCTTGTTAATTTATTGATTTTCAGTTATTTTAAATTTTGTTTGGCAAAATAGTGGGAATTATTTGATTTGAGTACTATTTAGCTTCATATTGTTACTATTATGTCGAATAGAAATGGCTGTGCACTCTTTGTAAAAAACTTACTTCTTCTTTATTAAGTCTTTTTTCTTTTGTTCCTTCGTGGGCCCATAGATTACGATAAGAGTTAAAGTATGATATCCACCTAATTCTGTCGGATTTGCTATTAAAGCCATCTCCTATATCAATCGAAAATTCATCCTGAAATGTCACAAAGTTTGATTTTTCGTTTTCATTTTGGGGTATTTTGGTCCAGTATTTCGTGATTATGCTTTTGTAATCATTGATATTGAACATTTCTGTCCAATGAACATCTTTCTTTCCCAATCCCTCCTTATAGTAGCGCTCCTTCTCTTCCTCTGCCCTCTTAATACACTCACGTTTTATACTATTAATTTCTAACTCCCAATTTTCATTAAAGAGACTTTTTATTTTCGAAAGGGCCAACTTCTTTATTTTTTTTTCAATTTCCACACCGTATTTTCTTCCCTCATTCTGCAATTCTTCATCTTGCCTTTCTTTCCAATCAACTAACTCAGCCGGCTCATATTCAGAGAATTTAGCATTAACCAAACTTTGATAAAACCTAAACCACCTAATGTCGGCACCAGTACCATAAGACGATAGCATCGTTTCCTCCTCTTCTTTTTTCAAGTCCTTTAATCTATTTAGCAGAGCTGTTAAATATTTCTTTACGGCTTCAAACCTTATTTCGGGACTAGATTCTTTATCAATTTTTTCTAAATCAAACTCAAGCCGGTTTAAACTACCTATTAAACTTATAAATGCATAAGTACCCCTATTTGATATTATATATTTCTCATAAATTTCAGGGAAATCTTCTTCCACATAGCCGTAGCACAAATTGACGAAGTCTACAACCTTCTTTTTTGTTGCTAACATTTCTTTGTTATGGTCAAGTTTATTTATATTGTAAAAACTCGCTCCAGTGGTGTTAGAATCATAATTATTCCCTTTCGCTACTGGTAATAGACCGCACTTTATCAGAGCAGTGGCGAAAGGTCTAAATGCAAGTTCTGATGCATCCTCTCCAATTGAAATACGACTGTAGAGTGGGCCGTTAATATCTTCTGCAAGTTCCTTAATTATTCCTGACCTTAATGCCTTTAATCGAGAGTCAACTCTATCAGCATTCCAATATAAATCTTCTTCAAGGGTAAGTCTCAAGCTTGGACTAACAGCTTTCTGATTTTGATTAATGTCCATAAAAATCTCCAACTGTTCTGTCGCGGTCAAATCTAAAAAAGCAACCACAGGCACGGTATTACTTTCCTTATATTCCGTTTCCGCATATCCATATACTCTATGCTGACCATCAATGATATAAGCCAAGGCATAGGCGTTTGGAATTTTAAGCATCCCAAAACGTGATCTAGAATTGCCCGACCTAGCAGAAGCTTCAAAAGTTACCTTGTGCTTTCTTTGTGTAAAATTCAAAATAATAGAATTAGGAAAAAATCCTCCTTCAGTAATAAATTTGCTAATTTTTTTTAATCTGCTAGGTACAAGAAGACGTTGATAGGTGGGCATTTCAGATTCATTTGCCTTTGTTCTGTGAAGGATGAAACCCATTTTTAAAAGAAGATAAGGTTCAATAGAAAACATATAATATTTCTTGCCTCCCATGTCGCCCTCTACAGCCGGTACTTCAACTTTATCATTATTTATAAGTTGGTTTTTAAATAGCAACCCGAACAATTGATATTTTGCAGCACTTTTATAGCTTTTTATTAGACTGTTGATATACTCATAAGTATTGTCGTTGTAATAAAACGAATTGGTTCTGAGGAGTCTTTTAATTTCGACGCTATCATTGGAAATCCTTAGTTTACGTGTTGCGAAAATATATTTGATTTTTTTTCCTTTACCAAAAGCTTGTTCCAACGACTTTTTAAAACCATCAAGCCTTTTTTCAAGTCCTTCAAATTCTGTTTTTAGTGAACTTACTTTTTTGGGTTTCCCACTGGACTTGCATTCAATAAGAAAAATAGTTTCCTCATCAATAGCAACCACGTCAATTTGTTTTTTGTCTTTAGGGGTTTTACCGTAAGGAAGTATGAAATTTTGGTCATAATTGAGCATTCGATACCCTAGGCCATAAAACTGACACCAGACATCATCTTCGAATTGTTTATCATGGGGTTTCTCTTTTCTAAGTTTGGTCTTGGTCTTTAAAGGTCTTCCAAATTCTTCCCACCCCTTTTTTAGCATGTCATCCACCAACGAATGATCTACACTTTTTGTGATGTATCTGCTTTTTTTTGCTTTATGTAGTCTGCCCAATGTTGATAAATCGGTAGCAATTTTTTCTTTGAATTGGTCAATTTCAAATTGTTTTAAAAACCCCATTTAATTAAATATTGGTTATAAGCAGTTCTTTGTATTGACCACGTTTTGCATTTTTACCTCCAATTAGTGATGCCCTACTCAGCTCATATATTTTCTTTGCATCACCAAAAATTTCCTTTATTTTATAATGTGCTGCGTTGGTAAGTATGTAATGAGCACCTATTTCATTAATTTTAACAAGTAGATTATGAAGTCGATATTGGTCTTCAAGTGAAAAGAGCTTTTGATTGTATTTTATGAAGCCGTTGTTATTGTGTGCCACGGTATAGGGAGGATCCAAGAAGACTAAGTCATTCTTCTTGATATTATCCAGACAATCTGCAAAATCATTATGGCTAAAAATGCACGGCTTAAGAATATTGCTTATGGTTTTCAGATTCTCTTCTTCTATAAAATCTTTTGTTCTGAAGCCATACGGAACATTATATTCTCCGTTAAGATTTACTCTATAAATACCATTAAAAGAGGTTTGATTTAGATAAATGAACTTTGCTGCTTTCTTGTAATCACTTCTATATTTCTTAGAACGAATTTTATAATAATCATCCTTAGTATTATTTAATTTTTTAAGCTCTTCTAAGACCTTCATCACGTCATCTTTTACACACTGGTATGTATTAATCAAGTCAGGATTGAAATCATTTAAATACGATTGACCTTTTGGTCGTAGGTGGAAAAAAACGGCTGCTCCACCTAAAAAGATTTCATGATATTTAGAATAGCCGCCACCGGGAAGGAATTTGTGCAAATCCTTTATGAGCCACCTTTTTCCACCAGCCCAACGTAGAAAAGGCTCACAGGATAGTTTATCGTTTGTCTTTGTAATCAAGGAGTTGGTCATAACAGTTGAATTCATCAAAAATATAAAAATTCCTACAAGAAAATCCTTGCAACCTATTTTACTTTTATGCCGCGATTAAACCAAATCAAAAGAAATATGAATTCCAAACTTCTTTGGCTATCCCAATAAATAGTTTCTTAACAATTCAATTTACCTTACCATCCTTGCCCTTAAATTTCTATATTTATAGGATAATTTTTTTATATGCAACCCATCGTTCAAATATCCCTAGATCTTACACATATTGATGAAGCCCTTGAAACTGCGGCAATGGCCCTACGCGCTGGCGTGGATTGGTTGGAAGCCGGTACCCCTCTACTTTTAGCAGAGGGTTTGCACGGAGTTAAAAAATTAAGGGATGCCTTCCCCGATGTTCCTATTGTGGCGGATTTGAAAACCATGGATGGCGGATATCTGGAAACAGAAATGATGGCAAAAGCTGGTGCCACCCATGTTGTTGTCATGGCACGGGCACATGAAGAGACCATTAAAGTAGTGGTGCAGGCAGGTAAGGACTTTAACGTAAAGGTTATGGGCGACAATTTGGGTTGCCCGGATATGGTGGCTGGAGCGAAAAAATTGGAAGCGCTTGGTTGTGACTACGTCATTCACCACATAGGCTACGATGAAAGAAGAGGGATAGCCGCAGCGGGATTGCCCATGCCGAGTCCCTTGGATGAATTGCAAAAGATAGTCGAGGCCGTAAATGTTCCCGTGCAAGCTGTAGGCGGACTTTCTTTGGAACAAGCTATACAATGCCCGGAATATGGTGCGCCCATGGTTGTTCTTGGAGCTCCATTAACAATAGATGCCGATGCCTTCAAAACGGCGGAGGGTAATCTTGAAAGTTCACTTAGACTTATTTGTGAAAAAATCCACGGATATGGACAACCTTCCAACTAAACAAATTGTGTATTTATGAAATCTGCCGCAGTCGTTAATTTTGCACCTAAAAAAGGTAGTGTTGAGATAAGGGAGATTCCAAAACCCGCTATTGGGGAAGATGACGTTTTGCTTAAAGTGTCCCATGTTGGGGTATGTGGTAGTGATCTACATCAATGGACTGCTGATCATAGTTGGCCCGTAAACTACCCGGTAGTACTAGGCCATGAATTTGGTGGACATGTTGTTGAATTGGGAAATCGAGTAAAGGATTGGCAGGAAGGAGATAGAGTAGTCAGCGAGACTGCGGCAATAATAAATCCGGACAGCCCCCTCTCCCGTCAAGGGCTTTACAATCTGGATCCGGATAGAAAAGGTTTTGGTTACGGGGTGAATGGAGCAATGACACAATTTGTCCGTGTCCCGGCAAGATGCCTTCATACCGTACCTAAAGATTTGCCTTTTGAGCATGCATGTTTAACGGAACCCTGTGCCGTGGCCTACAATGCGGTTATCGTAAATTCGAATATTAGGCCAGGAGATCGTGTTATTGTTTTAGGTCCGGGCACCATAGGTATGCTTTGCGCAGCCATGGCCGTTTTATGTGGGGCCGAAGTGGCGGTAGTAGGTCTGGAATCTGACAAAGAACGCCTAAAAACTGCACTTCGGTATAATTGTCATACGATAACCGGAGATGCTTTGGAGTGGTCGAAGGAAAAGGATGGGTTGGGTGTTGACTGTGTAATAGATGCTGCCGGGGTTAGTAAAACCTTGCAGGTTGCCCTTCAGTTGGTTCGCCCCAACGGCCAGATTACAAAAGTAGGTTGGGGACCACAACCTCTTAACTTTTCATTAGACCCTTTGGTTCAAAAAAATATTCGATTACAGGGAAGTTTTAGCCATAACTGGCCTATCTGGGAAAAAGTACTATCCTTACTGCAATCCGGTCGCCTTGATGTAAAACCAATTATTGGTGGAATTTGGGGCGTAGAGCAGTGGCATGACGCTTTTACCGCCATGCATTCCGGAAAAGTAATCAAAAGTATTCTGCAACCGAATTCATAAACCATGCGACTAGAAAACAAAGTGATTATAGTTACCGGAGGCTATACGGGAATTGGAAATGCCATAGTCCGCGCTTGTCTGAGGGAAGGAGCCCGTTTAGTGGTTAATGGTCTGCGGGAAGAAAAGGCCAAACAGCTAATCAACGAATTGGGTACTGAAAACCTAGTGGTACATACCCAGGATGTTACGGATGAAACGGCTCCCGAACAACTTGTAAAAGTCGCCATCGATACCTTTGACAAGGTGGATGCCGTGGTCAACAATGCCGCCATCATCAAGCCTTCCGATATAGCTACTACGGACATGGACTTTCTGAAGCGTATGTTAGCAGTTAATACCTTGGCGCCTTTTGCCATCATACAGACGGCCCTACCCCATCTTGAAAAGACCAAAGGCTGCGTATTGAACATAGGCTCCATAAATGCGTGGAGCGGCGAACCTAGTCTCTTGGCTTACAGTATTTCCAAGGGAGCCCTAATGACCATGAGTCGAAATCTAGGGGATGCCCTTTTCCGGGAAAATGGGGTCCGCGTAAATCAGATCAATCCAGGGTGGGTATTGACAGAAAATGAATTGGCCAATCAAAAAGCGGCGGGAAAGCAAGAGGGTTGGCATAAAGAACTTCCAGAACTATTTTCACCCGCAAATAGATTACTCAAACCAGAGGAGATAGCAGCTGCAGCCGTCTTTTTGCTTTCCGATGAATGTGGTCCCGTTAGCGCTCAGGTCATTGAACTGGAACAATACCCCATGATAGGTCGAAATATAACAAAGGCCTGGTAGGCCTTCATAGAAGGTTAGATGTTTAAAGGCAGTAGAAAACCAGTAATTTAAAATCACCCAAAAAACTTTATACTTTGCCAAAATTAGCCGTTTTTCCAAAAGCATTTATGCAGGCCCTTTGCAAGGATGGAACCATGAAGGTTTCCGAATGGATCCAATTGGCCAACAATCTTGATGTTCATGGCCTAGAATGGTATGCCGGGTTTTTAGAGATGGAGAATAGGGCCAACTGGCCCTTATTCCGAAAGCAGGTAGAAGATTGTAAAAAAACCATCCCCATGCTCTGTTGTTCTCCAGATTTTACGCATCCCGATGCCTCCTTTCGGCAAAAGGAAATTCAAAAGCAATTGAATTGGATAGAAATGACCCATACGTTGGGTGGATCCTATTGCAGGGTCTTATCCGGTCAACGACGGCCCGAACTAAGTATTGAGAATGGAGTAGATCTAGCTGCCGAATGCATTGAGACCTGTTTGCCCCAAGCCGAAAAATTGGGCGTAACCTTAATTTTAGAAAATCATTATAAAGACGATTTTTGGGAATACCCAGAATTTGCACAGCAAATGGACGTATTCTGTACCCTAGTAGACAAAATAGATCATCCCTACTTTGGTGTAAATTATGACCCCAGCAATACATTTCTGGCCGGGGAAGACCCTTTGGAATTGTTATATAGGATATCCGATCGGGTGGTTACCATGCATGCCAGCGATCGCTATCTTATCGAAGGAACCCTGGAAGATCTAAGGAAAGAGGAAAACGATTCTGTAGGTTATGCCAAGCGATTGCGCCATGGGGAAATTGGCCAAGGACTGAATGATTATGATGCCATTTTTACTGAATTGAAGCGCGTAGGGTTTGATGGCTGGATCAGCATCGAAGACGGCGTAGATGGTATGGATCAGTTAGAACGTAGTGTTTTGTTCCTTAGAGAAAAAATAAAAAAGTATTGGCCGGAATTTAATTAGTGCTCCTATTGAAACGTCTTTGTCGATTGCTTTTCCATAGAATGATTATTTAAAGACATCAAATTTTAGCGGTATATGGTAGCAACTTCACCCATATCAGTTGCATGTGCCCTACCTTCCTTGAAGCGTAGCCTCTCAATTTTCAAAAATGAAAGGACTACTCTCTTATCAATTTTTTAAAATTCCCCGAAACCTCCGCCTAACATTCATCACACTGCCCTGAATGAAAGATTAGGTATAAATCAAAAAAAAATCGAGATATAGTGTAACTTTTTCAAAAGGCTGTGGTCTTTATTCTGTATATCAAAAAATACAAAGTTCATTTAATATATTGATTATCAAATGTTTAAATTTTATATGAAGTTAGTATTTCAAAAATAAATGTTAAATTTTACATAAAATAGTACCTTTTTATACATAGTACTGTAACAAAAAATATTTTGCGTCGTCTATTAGTCAGAAGTCAATTAAAAAACAATACTAAAAAATATTAAAAACTAGAAATTATGAAAGCATCATTTACAAAAACAGCAACAGAATCAAAAACAGGACAGTACTTCTCTTCCTTTAGCGGTAGTAAAAGGGCACAATGGGCGCAGTACAGAAACTTCAACCGCTAATACCAATTAAAAAAATAACTATCAACAACATAAAAAACTAGAAATCATGAAAGCATCATTTACAAAAACAGCGACAGAATCAAAAACAGGACAGTACTTCTCTTCCTTTAGCGGTAGCAAAAGGGCACAATGGGCGCAGTACAGAAACTTCAACCGTTAATACCAATAAAAAACAACTATCAACAACATAAAAAACAAAAAAATCATGAAAGCATCATTTACAAAAACAGCGACAGAATCAAAAACAGGTCAGTACTTCTCTTCCTTTAGCGGTAGCAAAAGGGCACAATGGGCACAGTACAGAAACTTCAACCGTTAATCATAATTAGGTGAAGGCATATCATCAAAAAACGAACAATATCATGGAAACATTCATCAATCAATCAGTAACAGAATCCAGAAGGCTTGTTTTTCTAGCCAATATACAAGACAGTAAGCGGATTCGTAGAACAGATCAGACCTATTGTCTTCACTAAAAGGTCTGCCTAAACATAGAAAGGAAAGGGGGTACACTTCATCAATGTATCCCCTTCTTTATATATAGGAATTCCGGGGATTTTTCGAACCTGTTTAACTCCACCAAAGAAAAACGCAAGAGAGAATCTTAGCCAACCCTATTTTTCATTTGAGTTTTTTTCAACTAAATCGAACTGCTTTTCGGAACACAAATTCTACTATTTAAATACAAAACAAACCCATACTATTAGGTCGTTGACATGACAAACCAAGTTGTTCAATGATTACTTTTCCTGGTGAAAGGGGTGTTTCAGAAATTGAAAACCTAATCTTTCATTATGATAGTGCGCCTTCTACTTTTTGTATTTATACTATGTATCTCAGCTCCAGTCAATGGTCAAAGTTCAATTTCGGGGCAAATTTCATCCGATGATAGGACATCTCTTGCTTTTGCCAATGTTCTACTACACAATGCACCGGATTCCACTTTTATAAAAGGTTCGATTACGGATATGGATGGAAGATATATTTTTGAGGAAGTAGCAAATGGCTCCTTTTACATTTCGGCCAGTATGGTTGGATTTGAATCAAAGGCCTCGGAAGTGTTCCAAATAGATAATGGCCAAAGTTTTGAGGTTCCCACAATTACACTTGTTGAAGGTCTAGCTTTAGATGAGGTGGTCGTGAAATCAACAAAACCACTATTTGTACAAAAAATAGATAGGATGGTCATTAATGTAGAAAGCAGTATCCTATCTTCCGGTAGCTCCGCATTGGAAATATTGGAACGTTCCCCAGGTGTAATCGTGAATAGGCAGAATAATGAAATTTCCCTAATAGGCAAAAGTGGCGTAGTCATATTGATCAATGGGAGAAATAGTAATATGCCTCAATCCTCCATTATACAATTGTTGGAGGGAATGGGATCGGACAATATTGAAACTATAGAATTGATTACGACACCTCCGGCCAATTTTGACGCCGAAGGTAATGCTGGTTTTGTTAATGTAGTCCTTAAGGAAAACCCGGAAATTGGCCTAAATGGATCCTATTCAATTTCAGGTGGTTATGGTAATGGGTCAACTACCTCGGACAATATCAGCTTCAACTACCGGTTTTCAAAGTTCAATCTCTTTGGTACATATTCCTTTTTAAGAAATGGGCAGGGTCAAATTATAACATTCCGAAGAAGCTCGTTGAACGAACAAAATGAATTGGAATCTCTAAACACCATTTCTACACGAGATCCGGTGAGAAGAAATCATAATCTTCGTTTAGGATTTGATTACGAAATATCATCAAAAACGATAGTTGGCGCTCTTTTAAACGGTTACGATAACCAATGGACTATGGACGCGATCAACAGTAGCAAGGCCTTACCCAGTGCTACAAGTGCCGAATTGATAAACACCGAATTAAACCAGTGGCGGCATTTTAGCGGCAATGTCAACTTAAAGCACAATTTTAATAAAGATAAAGTATTGACCATTGATCTGGATTACCTATACTACAACAATGAAAACCCAACGGATTACACAAACAGAATCTTTGATTCCCAAGGTTTACTTGAAGGTGAGGAATTCATCAAAAGCGATAAAAGTACCCCCATTAATTTTGTGGTAGCAAAAACGGACTTTAGCAATACGTTATCTGAGAAATTGGCCATAGAGATTGGAGCAAAGGCCACGTTTTCCGATTTTGATAATACAGTTTCCGCTTCCAATCTCATTGACGACGTTTTTGAAGAAGACCCCACACTAACCAATACAAGTAACCTTAACGAAAATATTTTTGCCGCCTACACTTCCCTTGATTTTCAATTAAGTGATAAAACCTCATTGAAAACAGGGCTTCGCTATGAACATACGGACACAGAGGTTACTACACAAACAGAGGGCACAGTAGTAGACAGGAATTTTGGAACTTTCTTTCCAACTGCATTTATTTCGCATAAAATAAACGATTCCCTAAATTATAATTTTGCATATTCCAAAAGAATCCGGAGACCAACAATAAACAATCTCGCTCCCTTTGTAATATTCATTGACCCTACTTCCTTCATAACTGGAAATCCCTCGCTTAGACCTTCCATTTCCAATTCCATCAAGTTTGATTTAAACTATAAACGAAACCTGATAACATTACAATATGGAATCATAAAGGAAGGGATTTCGGGTTTTCAGCCAAGATTTGATGGTGATACGGACCGTTTACTATTCGAATCTACAAATATTGATAAAATCACGGTTTTTTCCCTAACCTTAGGACTTCCGCTTAGGTTTTCCAGTTGGTGGGAGATACAAAATAACCTAGTGTATATCAATACAAAAGTGGAAAATCGTATTGATGACCTCAACTTGCTTTTTAAGCAAAATACATTTAGGGCATTCAGTAGCCAAACTTTTAGGATACTTAAAAACCTTACCTCCGAATTAAGTGTCAACTATTATGGTCCAAACCTGTTTGCTTCTACAAAAACCGAAGGAACCTATGCTCTGAATGCCGGTCTTCAGATAGATTTTGGTGATACCGGAGGCCGCTTACGATTTAACGTGAACGACATTTGGGATTCCTTGGAATTCACGGGAAATACAATTATTCCCGAGCAAAACATTAATACCAGCAATACCTTTAATATGAGCAACAGGACTTTTTTGCTCACCTACTCAAGGACATTTGGCAACAAGAAACTAAAGGCTTCGCGAGATAGAACAACCGGTGCCGACGATGAAAGGCGGAGAGTGAACTGAAACCAAGACCTGGAATCACTAGGGCTAAACTATACGCTTAGAAAAAGTAGTTTAGGCCTATAAGCAGTTCACCTCCTTAACCAAGTAGTTGAAGGCAAAAAAAAGGTTGTTCAAATAATAGAGCATATAATTTCTTCCAATTTCATTATATTCTTTATAAATGGTAAACACTAAGAAAAAAATTGAGAATCTCCTTTCCAAGGATATCTTTTTACTTGGTATTTTTTGGGTGATGCTCTTGCTTTTCGTGACTTTTGGAAAGGATAATTACTATCATTTACATCTATACGAGCTTGTAATATCAATAAATAAAATAGCGTATCTCTTTACAATTAATTATATCCTATTACCAAAACTTTATTCCCAAGGCAGACCAGTAAGTTTTATAGCCGCCCTTGTATTAGGTGCATTTTTTTTTGGAGGTATTGAAGAATTTTTCATTGAACCCTATTTGGATAATGACGTTTCCTCCCATCCTGTGGCTCCCCCGTTGTCTATTCTATTTTCATATGGTACTACGGCCCTAATTTTCCTTGGAATAAAGCAAATAATCCAAGTACAAAAAAAACAACGATTGATCGATCAGCTTGAACGGGAAAAATCGGAAAGTCAACTGAAATTTTTGAAGTCTCAAATCAATCCACATATTCTTTTCAATAACTTGAACAACATCTATTCGCTTACTATCCATAATGATCATAGGACCTCTAGCAGTGTTTTAAAATTATCCAATTTAATGAGATATGTCATATACGAAAGTTCCGAGGATTACGTCTTGTTGAGTAAGGAACTGAAGTATCTGGAAGACTATTTGGAGCTTCAAAAAATACAGCTTGAAGGCAGGGGAAATGTAAAGTATAAGGTCCTGGGAAACCCAGCGGGATATACCATTGCTCCCTTATTACTATTACCGTTTATTGAAAATTCTTTTAAACATAGTATGGACACGCAGATAGATAACATTAGTATTGATCTTAAGGTTGAGATTAAAGAGAACACTTTGATTTTCAAAAGCGTTAATTCTTATGTGTCCTCAGCAAATAATGCCAGTATTTCCCCCAATGGTATTGGTCTGAACAATACGAAACAACGACTTTCCCTATTGTATCCCAACAATCATGTTTTGACTATTAGAAGTGAAGCGGATTTGTTTACCGTTCAATTAACGATCAATCTTGTTCAATGAGTTTTACTTGTATAATCATAGAGGATCAATTGCAAGCTCAAAAAGTTTTGGAAAGGCATATATCCAATGTAAGTCATCTGTCATTGTTGGGAGTTTTCAACAATGCTTTGGATGTGGTGCATTTTCTTAAGTCAAACACTCAAGTGGATATTGTTTTTTTAGATATCAATTTGCCCAAATTGAACGGAATTGATTTTTTGAGAACGTTCCGTCCCAAAACTTCAGTCATAATTACTTCTGCTTATAGTGAATATGCTATTGAGGGATTTGATTTGGATGTAATTGACTATTTGATCAAGCCTATATCGTTTAATCGGTTTTTTAAGGCAATCTCAAAAGTTATTTATAAAGAATCTGCTATTACGGATAATTTAGAATCCAAACAATTTCTTTTTGTAAAGGATGGTCATAACATTATGAAGGTCGTCTTAAGAAATATCGTTCTCATAAAGTCCGATTCGGATTTTACCACCCTAATATTGCAGGAGAAAAAGCTCTTACTTTCCTATAGCTTAAAATTTTGGCAGCAGGTACTCCCAAAAAACGACTTTTTTAGATGCCATAAGTCCTACATCATTAATTTGAGAATGATAGACAAAATAGTAGGGAATACCATTTACATCAATGAAAAAAGGATACCTATTGGCAGGACAAGTAAAGAAGCCCTTATAAAAAAAATCAACCTGATATAAACCGTAAAAAGTTTCCTCAAAGAAGTGCCTACCTTGCCCATTAAAAAACAACCAGAGCGGTCTTTTTGTATCTTCGAACAAAATGTATGGATATGTCCGACCCAGACAAATTATCGAAGGCTTTTCGACTATTTGATAAGGCTAACAGTGAAGATCCGAATAAAGAAGAGCATATAGGAAAAACCTATCCGAGGGAATTGCTGTATGCCATCCGCATGACCGAAAAGTTGAACAGTTTTGCCCCGAACTCTTCAGAGGCATTACAACTGACCGCTCGTTGCCAGCATATCCGACGCTGGGAAATCCCTAGGAATTCCTATCCCATGGATCGAACAGGGTATTTAAAATGGCGACAGGAATTGAAGAAGTTTCACGTTCAAAAAGCCTCAGAAATTCTAAAAGGAGTGGGCTATGGAGCGGATAGTATTGATAAGGTTTCCTTTTTATTGGAAAAGAAACAACTCAAAAAAAATGAGGATACCCAAACCTTGGAAGATGTTATCTGTTTGGTGTTCTTGGAGTTCTATCTTGAACCCTTCTCCGAAAAACACCCAAAAGAAAAGAGCTTGGAAATCCTTCAAAAAACCTGGCGGAAAATGTCTGAAAAGGGACAGGAGGCCGCATTACGCTTACCGCTTTCAAAAAAGGCGTACGAATTGGTTTCCAAAGCCATTGAAAAATGAATTTAAAAAGTAGGTATGGAGAGAATTATGTTGATGAAACAATAAAAGCAATGTTAGATGGAACGAAATGAACTCTATCCCATATTCCTAAAGGTATCCCAGCTGAATGTCCTTATTGTGGGAGGGGGCAATGTAGCCCTGGAAAAACTTACCTTTTTATTAAAGTCGAGCCCAAACGCCCAAGTTCAAATGGTCTCCAAGATGTTCCGGGAGGATACCATTGCATTGGCCAAGGAATTTGATGTGGAAATGGTCGAGGCCGCCTATGACCACAGCTACTTGGAAGGCAAGCACATGGTGGTAGCCACCACGGACAATATTTCAGTAAACGAGCTGGTTTACCATGATTGTAGAAAACGGAGTATCCTGGTCAACGTGGCGGATAACCCTCCGTTCTGTGATTTTTATATGGGCGGTATCGTGACCAAAGGCAATGTAAAGGTGGCCATTTCCACCAATGGGAAATCGCCTACTACGGCCAAGCGCCTACGTCAGTTTTTTGAGGATGTTATTCCCGATAATATTGATGACCTGGTCAAAAACCTAAACGAGTTCCGGAAAACCATTAAAGGGGATTTTGAGGAAAAAGTGGAGACTTTGAACGAGTTCACCAAGGGATTGGTCAATAAAAAATAAACGTACAAAATAGTAATTGGTATCTGGAGCATTCCTTTGTGCTATCCATTGACAAAATTGGAGGTAGCTACTTTTGGAAAAGAGGACATGTTGAGAAAAAAGGAATCCAATACTCCAACCCTTACTTCAGGGTATATTTTGATCGGGCTTTCGTATTTTTCAATACCTAAATTTCCTTCAATTCCTTACCTTTACCTACCATTCCCCCTTACCCAAGATGAAAAGAAAATACCTTAAGTTCTTGATTTTGCTTGTTTCAATTCCATTACTGCTCATTGTGTTGTGCAACTTTATCATACATACATCGGCGGAAGAAAAAACATTCTCAAATGTAGATGAGATTCCTAAAAATCGTGTAGGATTGGTACTGGGAACGTCTAAAAAACTGATTAATGGGCAGGCAAATCCGTATTATACCTTTAGGGTAGAGGCAACGGTAAGGCTTTTTAAAGCAGGTAAAATTGACTATATACTTGTAAGTGGAGACAATGCTACCATTTATTACAACGAGCCTTCGACGATAAAAAAGGACCTTGTAAAACATGGTGTTCCCAAAGAAAGAATCTTTTTGGACTATGCCGGTTTCCGGACCTTGGATTCAATGGTCCGGGCAAAAGTAGTTTTCGGCTTGGATAGTGTAACGGTAATTTCGCAAAAATTTCATAATGAGCGGGCCATTTTTCTAGCAGAAAAAAAAGGGCTTAGAGCTATTGGTTATAATGCTAGGGACATTACCGGCCAACAGGGTTTTAAGGTACAGTTTCGAGAATATTTTGCTCGGGTCAAGGTCTTTCTTGATCTTTTGTTCAATACCCAACCCAAATTCTATGGAGATCCCATAGAGATAAAATAGTGCATTTCTTGGTTTAGTCCAAAATACCTTATTTTAGGCCTAACTAACCACTAAACTATGTCAAAAATCAAGACGCTTTTGAGAAACCTTGGGCCGGGTCTCTTGTTCGCCAGTATGGCCATTGGCACCTCGCACTTGGTACTTTCCACCAAAGCAGGGGCCCAATATGGTTGGGTAATGATTATTCCCATTGTATTGGCCAATGTGTTCAAGTATCCTTTTTTTGAGTTTGGCGTGCGCTATACCAATGTCACCAATAAAACCTTGATAGAAGGTTATCTGAACCGTGGCAGGGGATATTTATGGTTCTACGCCTTCATTACGCTAATAACAACATTTACGATCTTGGCTGCCCTATATACAGTGACCGCAGGTCTTTTCATCAATCTTTTCAAGGTTTCGGGTGTTTCGGTTGGCATGGTGGCTTTGGGACTATTTGCATTTATAAGTTCCTTGTTGATTATTGGCCGTTATAAGTTCTTGGAAGTTTCCTTAAAATTTGTGGTTTCCATTCTATTTGTTGCCCTAATCGTAACCACAGCTCTTGTGGTTTTTAAGGGACAAGTTACGGAAGTAGAAAATTTTACCCCACCTCCAATTTTTAATGAAATCGGAATCCTGTTCTTGATAAGCTTAATGGGATGGATGCCGACCACCGTAGAAGCATCCAGTTGGGTAAGCCTATGGAGTATTGAAAAATGGAAAGGACGGCATGGGAAACCCTCTTTAAGGGAATCATTGCAGGAATTCAATACCGGTTATTTGATAACAGCTATTTTGGCTATCTTTTTCTTGACGATTGGTTGCATGACGCTTTACGGGACCCAAACCGAACTTAGCGGAAATGCAATAACTTTTGCCGATCAAGTGGTACAATTGTTCACTACCCATATTGGACCTTGGGCTTATATTTTTATTGCTATCTCGGCTTTCGCAACCATGTTCAGCACCTGTATGACCGCGCATGATGCGGTTACCCGTGTAGCCTTGGACATTATAGACTTATTGAATCCGAAGGTTAAATTAACCGGGAAAAAGGGTTATTTCGCACTGGGCGTTCTCGTTTTGGCTGCTGTCAATTTTGTGGTAATCGCCACTTTTAGCGCAAACATGGGGAAATTGGTAGCCTTGGCAACTTTTGTATCCTTCGTAGTGGCCCCAATTATAGGATATATGAATCTCAAAAACGTTATGAGTGAAGAAATCCCTGAAACTCATCGCCCTAAAAAAGCGCTCCGAATCCTTACCTATCTGGGAATTGTTTTTCTATCCCTTTTTTCTCTCCTCTATTTTTGGATGATTGTTTTTTAATACAATACGGCCCCATTCTTAAATTATATTAATAGAAAGGGTTTTGCGAACCTTTATTCCAGTTCTGAATAGTTCTCAATCACAATCAGTGTGCGCAAATTTTGATTGTGTAAAAAATCCAAACAATAGACCCCATCCGTACAGTTGTTGAGTATTTTTTCCTCCCCAAAACCTTCCACAGATAAAATATTGGCCCCCGGCACCCCTTTTTGCAGAAGATAGCTTTGGACTGCCTCCGCGCGTTGGGTGGATAGCTTTTTATTGGCATATTTACTTCCACGACTATCCGTATGGGATTCGATACGAAATCGCATTCGGGGAAACTCCTGTACTATTTGAGCAACCTTATCCAATTCTGCCATCATATCCATGGATAGGTCGCTCATGCCCTTGGCAAAAAGAAAATCATTTAATTTTAAAACGGTTTTCCCTTCTTTCTTCTCCACAATATTTTCCAAAAACAATAATTCAATATCCAATGGGGTTTTTTGAATTTCCTCGAGCTTGTTTTCCTCATACCTGTAACGAAACTTGGAGTATCTCTCTTTGCCAACTTCCAAATATATGGCATCTCTCCAAGGAAGCTCTACTTGAAACATGCCATCTTCATCAGTGTATACTTCCTTAATCAAGTCTTCACTTCCGCCCAAAATTTTTACGGATGCCTTTTCAATTTTCTGTCCTTGCCCAATTTCGGCAACACTTCCACGTAAAATCAAGGTTTTTAATCCCGGAACACGATTAATTTTAAATCCATAAATATCATCACCTCCCTTACCCCCTTTGCGGTTGGATGAAAAATAACCGGAGTAACCGCCAAAAACGTTTTCTTCAATTATGAAACCAAAATCATCAGAGGGAGAGTTAATGCTACTTCCTAAATTAACAGGTATTGTAAAGATTCCATCTGGCTGAATATTGCTTTTATAGATGTCCATTCCGCCCAAGCCATAAAAGACATCCGAGGAAAAGTATAAGCTTCCTTCAAAAACATAGGGCGCTATTTCATTTCCAGCCGTATTGACACGAGGCCCCAAATTAAAGGGTTCGGACATAATTTGTCCATTATTGGTGTTTACATAGTATATATCCGTACCTCCAAGACTATCCTCAAAATTTGCGGCAAAATAAATCCTATTCGTCGAATCCTGAAAAAATGGGTAGTAGAACGACGTACTTAAATCCTTTAAAAGGAATCTAAAAAACCCATTAGGGTATACCATGCCCAAGGCCAGTGAATTTTTACCGTTCTCATCAAAAGCAAGTCTATCATCCTCCGTATTGGAAAGGATGTAAAAAAATCGATCCAAACTTTCTGAATAATAGGGAGTAGCCTTGTGATATTTGGAGTCCGGTATTGTCGTAAAGGTATTGGCATTAAGCACATCCCCGTTAGACCCGACCCTGCCCACGTAAATATCCAAAAAGGAATCTCCGGAGGGTTCATATATCTTTTTTGATTTTTGTAACCGCGAACTGCTAAAGAGCAATCTATCCTTATAAAAGGAAGGTGAGAAATCCGCTTGGGGGCTGTTTATACCCAAATTGAAAATTTGAAAGTCCTTATCCGATTCGGATTCAGCCCGGAGCAATTCGGAATTGAAGTCCATGTTTTCCAGTAACTCTATAGGTAGCCTTTCCTTTTTTGTGTCTAAAAACGCATTGAGTCGGTCCTTCTCCGAGTTTTTGGCCATACTCTGTAACATCTTGTTAAATTGATGAACTGACATTATGGTATCCTTGGAATTGACCTGCAAATACAGTTTGGAGGCATTTTTATAATCTCCGGTATGAAAATAGGAATCGGCCAGATTTAAAAACTGGGAATTGGTCATTAATTTTCCATCCCGCATTTGTTTTTGATAGGCTTCAATAGCATTCGCATAGGCATAACTGTAGAACAGCTTGTCCGCCTTTGTCATTTTTTCCTGAGCCAGGCCAACGGTAGATACTACCCAAAAGGCCAACAATAAAAGTCGTGTTCTCATAGGAATATCATTTAAAAAAACCTTGGTGTATCAATTTGTTTCGGTTGATCTTTACTATCCGGTTTCTCATCTTTTGAACGCCCTTTGCCCTTACCCAAATAAAATTTAAGAATAATTTCATGGGAACCATTATTGAATTCCCCAAGTAAATTGGTGTTATAATCGTACGAATAGCCAATAAACGTGCTACTTGAAACCTGGAACCCGGCCAATCCACTTAGTGCATTATCTATACGATAGGAAGCTCCCGCCGTAAACCTATCGTTAATTAAAAAATTTGCCGAAATGTTGGTGTTCAAAGGCGCTCCGTTGACATAATTGAGTAAAAAAGCCGGTTTAAACTTTAAGGTTTCGGATAGGTCAAAGACATATCCACCAATAACATTCAAATGTATGTTGTCCTCCACAATAGCGGCGACGTCCTCATTATAAATCCCATCAGTTAGAAAATTAGGTATGGAAAGTCCAAAATACCAAACATCCTCACTGTACAAAAACAATCCAGCTCCTATGGTAGGGTAAAAATTGTTGAGGGGGCTACGATTCAATATTGGTTCTCCCGGGTTTTCAAATGTTCCTTTAGAGAAATCAACATCCAGAAAACCACCCCCAACATCCATTCCAAAAGATAACATGGTATTATACGTAACATTAAATTGGTACGAGTAGGACAAATCTACATAGGTTTGGGTTACGGGCCCGAGTTGATCGTTAACTACATTAAACCCAAGACCGTGTTTCTTGTTTTCAAATGGAAAATTTACCCCGAACCGAATAGTTCTTGGCGACCCGGGAATGTCCAACCACTGAGCACGATACAATCCAATAATCTCCGGATTTTCCACGGTGCCCACATATGCGGGGTTAAAGCTGCCAATATTGTACATATATTGTGTATACTGGGGTTCCTTCTGGGCTTGACCCTCATACGTATTGCATAGGGCGACAAGTGCAAGTAAAAAATAAATGTATTTGTGTGGTGTTGATATACCTGTGCTATATGCCATTGAAACGTTATCTAATAAGCTGAATCCAGCCTTTTCTTGGTTGGGAACCGTCCCCAAGATCTAATATATAAAAATACGTACCATCCGGTGCTTGCTCATTCTTCCATGTGCCGTCCCAGACATTGTCATCCTGCATATTACTTGTCGCAAACACTTGATTGCCGTAACGATTAAATATCTCCAAAGAAGTATTGGTAAAGGTTCCGACATCCCTGATTTTCAAGAAATCATTGGTGCCGTCCCCATTGGGCGAAAACTGGTTGAACACAAACCCTGGATCAGCTTCGGTCGGTAAGCTTACCGTAACCGTTGCTGTGGCCTGATTATTGCCCGGGTTACCATCCGCCGGGGAAGACCGTAAAATAGTTGCCGTATTCGCAAAAGTACCTTCAACGGGAAGTACGGTTCCTGTAATCTCCAGGGTGGCTTCCTGACCCCTGGACAAACTGGCAATTTCCCATAAACCCATGTTTATATCATAATCCTCTGAATTGGAGGTAACGTTGGTAATCCGGCCGTCAGGACCGGAAGGCAAAATGTCCTCCACAACTATATTGGTAATCGCATCGCCCTCCGTAGACTCATTCGTTACGATTAATACGAATGTTATTTCTTGCCCAACTAGGGGATATATATTAGCCGAGTTTGAGCCGTTTCCAATTCTTGCTAATTTTTGAATGACCAGATCTATCCCTTCAGGAAGGTCAATATTCAGGGTAACGGTAGCGCTATTATTGGCTACGGTCTCATCCAGAGGAAAGGAATCCAAAAGTTCCGCGGTATTGGTATAGGGCCCTCCTTCCAAAACATTGGCAATGATGGTAAGGGTGGCCTGTTCGGACGCCGCCAGTGCCGCGATGGTCCATTCTCCGGTATTTTCATCATACATACCTGAAGAAGGTTCATCGGAAACAAGCTCGAAGCCGGTTTCCAAAAGGTCTCCAATCAATATACCACTGGCATCCCGATCGGATAAATTGGTCACCGTAACAGTAAAGGTCACTTGACTGCCGATTACAGCATTTTCATTGTCTACAACTTTCGTTATCTCCAAATCTATAGGGGTCGGATTACAATTGGGGTGGTCCGGATCGGGATCACAGGGGTCGTTGGGATCGGAGCCATTGGCCTCTTCATCCAGGTCCGAAATATCATCCATATCAAAATCGCACTGGCCGTTCTGTCGCGATGGAACACAAGGATTGTCATTTGCGGGATCTAATTGATCTACGATACCATCCAAATCGCTATCTAGAACATTGGAGTCCAAGGCATCAATAATACCATCGTTATCCTCGTCCAATGGATTCTGGACATCACCGCCTACTTCCACACCGTCGTCAATACCATCCCCATCCGTATCCGCATTATTTGGATCCGTTCCTAGAGCGGCTTCTTCGCCGCCCAATAAACCATCACCGTCTTCATCGGTGTCACAACTACTTACCGAAATGGTTACTATGGAAGATTCATTGACACAAGGTGCCTGTGCCCCTGTAGTGGTATAAGTAAACACATAATCGCCAGCGGGTTGGCCCTCAAAATCAATATTGTTAATTCCGCTTGCAATGGTTCCACCAGCGGGTTGTGAGGTAACCGCCCATACCCCGGCATCCGCTCCGGTCAATTGATCTGCCAAATCTAGGGTAGTATTGCCAAAAGCGGCATTATTACATGAAGATCCATCGGAGGGAGTACCTGGAGAGACTTCGGGTACAACGGTAGCGATTACTTCTTGTCGCGGTGATGAAGTACAACCATCTGCCGTGGCTTCTACATAATAGGTAGTGGTGATACTCAAATCCGGCATTACGGTAGATCCCGAAAAAAGGGCTGTACCTCCTGTCGGTACTGTATACCAATTAAATGTCGGTGGTTGACTCTGCCCTGGAACGTTTCCAGTAACTTGTAGTTCCACCGGTCCCGGACCACAACGTTCACCATCTGTTGTTGATGTAATAATCGGAATGGGCCGTAATGCCAATATCACTTCTAAAAAAGGGCTGGCGCAACTATTGACATCATCCCAGTAAAACCCAAAATAAGAACCCCCGTTGGACACGTTTATAGAGCTCGATAAAAGATGGGCCGCTTCATCCGAGGTATCGGAAACCGTGCTCCATCGTAATTCGGTCCCCGAAGGTCCGCTACCCGTAACAAAATCATCCAAATCCAATACAATACTATCCCCGCAATAATCCGTATCCGGGGCACTAGGATTTAGAGTCGGTGCCAAGTTTCCCGCAGTACAAGGATCACAATCTATAACGGTAATGGTCACATCAACGGACTCATTGGTACATGGGGCTACAGCACCATCAGTGGTATAAGTAAATATATAGATGCCCAAAGGCAAGCCTTCAAAATCTATCTGATTATTATTTGGTATATTACCCACAGAAGTTCCACTCGTCTGTGACCAATCCCCTGAATCTTCATTTTCTATCAAATCGTCCAAGTCTATTTCGGTCTCCCCAAAATTATCATCAGTACAAGCGTTCGCATTGGTTGTGTTCCCTGCTGATGGCTGCTGACTAACCGTGGCTATCACGGCACTTCTTGCAGAAGTACAACCATTTAAAGAAGCTTCCACATAATAGGTCGTAGTAGTGGTTATGCTTGGAGTTGAAAAACTCGTACCCGTTCCTATACTTGTACCGCCTGTATCCGTAGCAAACCAGCTGAGTGTTCCGGAATCCGCCGTGGCTCCTAAGGTAAGGGTTCCGGGATCGCATCTGGAGTCCGGGGTAGTATTCGTAATAACTGGAATGGGATCTATAGTAGCTATTACCGCTGTTCTGGCCGAAGTACATCCATTTATGGAAGCCTCCACATAATACGTTGTAGTCGTGGTTATACTTGGAGTCACAAAACTTGTACCAGTTCCGATGCTTGAACCTCCAGTTGGTGCCGCGAACCAGCTTAGCGTTCCTCCACTCGCGGTAGCACCCAATGTAAGTGTTCCGGTACCACATCTGGAATCCTCTGTTGTATTTGTAATCGAAGGAGTCGTACCGAAGGTAAGCGTTACGGATGATGTTGGGCTAAAACAAACATTGGCAGCATCCCAGTATACCGCGTAATAAGTATCTGAAACCGTTACGGACGGATTGGCTGCCAATAAATCCCCTCCACCAGCTGGATTCGGATTCGTGCTCCAACGTAATTCAGCTCCTGCGGGTGCGCTTCCGGCACCTCCTTGTATAAAACCATCCAAGTTTTCTCCTGTGGAATCACAAAATTCGGTCGGATTACCTCCCAATATGGTGGGTGCGGTAAATCCCGCAAAACAGTCATCGTCCTGAATGGTAATATCAACACGATCATTGGCAAGATCTATCGGAAAAAGTGTGGTATTGCTCGTATTATCTATTCGGATACGCGCAATTTCAGGTTGTTCGATGTCCGTATCGTCCAAAACATCCAAAGTCAATGTAGCGGTCTGTTGTCCATCAATGATATCGATCGAAGCTGGAAAAGTAGCAAAATCCACGCCTTCCGTAGCCGTACTTGCACCCCCTACCTCAAAAAATATGGTGATTGCCCCACCTGTGCCGTTGACACCGCCTAAAGTAATGGTATATTCCCCGTCATTGGAGGGTTCCGAGGCATCCCCGTCAGAGACCGAAATGCCAACCAAACCTTGATCATCATCGATAATCTCCGCTGTGGCCCTATCCGCCAAAACGTTTATGGTTCCCCCATCGGTACCAGTCAATATTACTGTTAGGGTCTCGTTTCCTTCTATCAAAGCATCAATCCTTCTGGCAATTTGAATATCCACAAAAGTTGATGAAAAGACACTTGCAGGTAAGGTAACAGTATTTGATGCCGGAGGTGTATAGTCAACACCGGATGTAGCAGTATCGCCAACATCACCAACGGAAAAGGTTACGTTAATATCCGGGGCATTGAGTACCGCGGTCCTAGTGACCCTGAATATGGCCAGAGCACTTCCATCTTCATTAGCATCGCCAATTGCAGCAATCGAAATATCCTGTGCCCGTACAAAAACGCTCACAGACAGGAAGAATAACCAACAAAAAAACTTTGTTAAGGCTATGGTTCTTTTGGATGGGGCGTCCATATCTTTTTTCTTTTTCACTTCTTATTCTTTTACACCCTCCTAAAAGGGGGGACAGGTGCAATTTGCCGACAAAGCAATTGTTCATATAACACATCGGCATATAATCTTTTTGAATTCTTGGAATTCAAAATCAAGTGGGGTTGGTGGGTTATCCGAAAATGGATTCAATATTACTAAAAAAAATAGCCCAGTCCTTAAATTAAAGGATTAAATAGGTGTTTTTCGGATGAAATACCGAATTCAATGGCAAACTTGAGCTATTGCGTTTCGGCTGCGAAGGTTTCCACATCCGGCGCTATCTTTTTTACCAGACCTTGCAATACCTTTCCAGGGCCTACTTCTATAAATTTGGAAGTGCCGTCCTTGGACATATTCTGTACGCTCTGGGTCCATTTTACCGGTGCCGTCAATTGAGCAATCAAATTTTTCTTTATCTCCGATGGATCGGTAACTGCAGTAGTGCTAACATTCTGGTAAATAGGACATTTTGGATCGTTAAATGTAGCCTCCTCAATGGCCGCCGCCAACTCCTCTCCTGCAGGCTCCATCAATGGGGAATGAAATGCCCCCCCAACAGGCAATGCCATGGCTCTCCTAGCACCAGCTTCCTTTAGTTGTATACAAGCTTCATTTATGGCATCAACCTCCCCGGATATGACCAACTGACCTGGGCAATTGTAATTTGCAGGAACTACAACTCCGGAAATCTCGGCGCATGCCTTTTCCACTGTTGCATCGTCCAACCCCAACACCACGGCCATGGTTCCTGGTTTTAATTCACAGGCTTTTTGCATGGCCATAGCCCTTCGTGAGACCAGTTGAAGCCCGTTTTCAAAACTTAGGGTGCAATTGGCCACCAAAGCCGAGAATTCTCCCAAGGAATGTCCGGCTACGCTATCAGGTTTAAAGTCTTCTCCCATAACCTTGCTCAAAATGACCGAGTGTAAAAAGATAGCGGGTTGGGTTACCTTGGTTTGTTTTAAATCTTCCACAGTACCCTCGAACATAATGTCGGTAATGGAAAAACCGAGAATATCATTGGCCTGTGCAAACATTTCTTGGGCAATGGGATATTTTTCATAAAGATCTAAGCCCATTCCCACGAATTGAGCTCCCTGACCTGGAAATACGTGTGCGTTCATAATTTATGTTTTGACCCCACAAATATAGGAATTAAAGATTGTTGGTTAATTTGGATTGTTGGTTTTTTGGATTACCACAGGGACTGTGCCCGAACCCTCTAAACAGGTTTGTTGAAGCATTATTTGAACCAACTTGAATACTTTACATAGGCGTTGGCAATCCTATCTATCTCCCCGGAACTTAATTCAGGGCTTATGTCCTTAATTTTTTTGGCCGGCATGCCTGCGAAGACGCTTCCGGAGGGTATATGGGTACCCTTGGTGACAACGGCGCCGGCGGCAATGATACTATTACTTTCCACTACGCAATCGTCCATGATGATACTCCCCATACCTACCAATACATTGTCTTTAATAGTACAGCCATGAACTATAGCATTATGACCAATGGAGACATTGTTACCTATAGTAGTAGGCGATTTTTGATAGGTACAATGGATAATGGCACCATCCTGAATGTTTACCTTATTCCCCATTTTTATGTAGTGAACGTCCCCACGAACCACGGTATTGAACCAAATGCTGCAAAGGTCGCCCATATGTACTTCGCCAACTATGGTCGCATTTTCTGCAATGAAGCAATCCTTCCCTATCTGCGGGGTTTTTCCATTAATGGTCTTTATTATTGGCATGATTCGGCGTTAAATGTTAAGTGTTAGGTTTTGAGTTTTGTAATTTGATGCTTTGACTTTGCTCAGTATGACATGTTTGGTGTTTGGTGTTTGGTGAAAAGAAAAAATCAGTGTAGCTAATGAACCTCCATTCTTTATCAAAAATAGGACAACAATTCCCTTTTTTTAGAGGCCGAGACCAAAAGTTCCTTCCCATTTGAGATTACTACGCTACCTCCTTTGCCCTTTCTATATTTGACCACTTCATTGACGTTGACCAAAAAGGACTTATGAATACGGGCAAAGGAAAAATCCGAAAGGGCCTCTTCAAAGTACTTTAAGGTTTTGCTCACCAATATCTTCTTGTTTTCCAAATAGATTTCGGTGTAATTATCGTCCGCTTTGCAATATAGAATATCCGATACGTTCAACACCTGAAAACCGTCCTGCTGGGGCAAAGTAATTTTTCCTTTTACCCCCTTAAGCTTGGGCTGTAGCACCCGATCTTCCAAATAGGCCTCGCGTTGTTTTATTTCCCTCACATAATCCACAGCCTTGATCAATTCATCAATGTTAATAGGCTTCATCAGATAGTATGCCGCATGTTGGTTCAGTGCATCCTTGGCATAGTGGTCGTAGGCAGTGACAAAAACCGTTTCGAATGTGCGCTCGGGAACTTTATCTAAAAGGTCGAACGCATTACCAAAAGGCATTTCCACATCCAAAAAAACCAAATCCAATGTGTGTTCTTTTATCAAGTCCAATCCTTCTTTTATAGACGCAGCTTCTCCCCTTAAATTAACTTCCTTGGTGTACTTGTTTATATAATTCCTAAGGATTTCCCGGCTACTTGCCTCATCCTCCACGATAATCGCATTGATCTCCATTACTTCTTTTTTAGGTTGAAGGACACTTGGGTGCCTGTGCCGTCGGTATTCAAGTCCGAAATATGAATCGCTATTCTATTCTTGTACATATCGTTTAAAATGGCAATCCGCTTAGCAATATTTCCCATACCCTTGGATTTCTGCTTTTTTTGATTTTTGGTCTTCAACTCGGCCGATTTCTTCCTTCCTATCCCATTGTCCGCAATAGTTATTTCCAAAGTCTCCTTATCCTGTTGTTCTAAATGTATTTTTAAGTACCCCTTTTCCTTTTTATAGCGTAAGCCATGCCAAATTGCATTTTCTATGTAGGGTTGAAGTAGCATAGGTGGAATTTGATAGGATTCGATATCCAAGTGATCGCTTACAACTATATCATAGTCAAACTTGTCCGGGAAACGGGAATGTTCCAGTTTAACGTACAGTTCCAATAATTCCAGTTCCTTGGAAAGCGGGATGAAGTCTTCCTCGGAATTCTCCAACACGGAACGCATTAAAGTGGAGAACTCACTTAAATATCTGTTGGCACTTCGTTCATCGCTCTTTGCTATATAGTTATTCACGGAATTTAGCGCATTAAATATAAAATGGGGATTCATTTGTGAGCGCAACGATTTTAAAGCAAGTAAATTATTGGCCAGTTTCTGCTGTTGATTGCTTCGATAAAAGAAAAAGGCGGCCAAAGCGGTAAGGATTATCCCAAAAATCAAGGAATAGATAATCCATTTTTGTCGTTTATTGTTCTCCTGGATCAATTGTTGTTCCGTAAGGGCCAAATCATATTTGCTTTGGGAAAGTTCACGTTCCTGCTCCAGTCCGGTAATCCTGCTTTGTTTGGCGGCAACCTCCCGATTGAACCTTGCGGCCCTGGAAATTTCTTGTTCCTTACGTACGTATAGGGTATCTACCAAGGCCACATACTCTTGATAACTTTCCAGAGCCCTGGAATAATCACCCTTATACTTATAGATTTCTGACAATTTTCGTGTGGCGTCCTTCTGCACCACCAGATCATCCTCGGAATCTGCCTCAACGATACTGCGCTCCAAATAGGGAAGGGCCTCATCATACTTGTCCTGAGCAATGTAGGCATTGGCAATCTTATAATTGATACGCTGTGAAGTAATGGTATCCGGCACTCTAGTTAAAACTGAGTTGCCATTATCTACAACAGGGCTCGAAATTTCCAGTAGTTCATTCAAAGTTTTTTTGCGCAGCTGAATTTCCTCGTCATATCTGTTTTTTTTATTGTAAAAATCGGCGACTTTTTCTTTCTCCTGAATAGCCCTTTGGGGTGCTTGTTGTTTGGCAAGTTCCAAGGAATTGCCATAAAAGCCTTCCGCCTCAATGGTCCGGTTTTCATTTGCATAGGCATCCGCAATTTTGGAAGTGAGGTCTGTCATCTTTGGGGTAATCTGATTTTTTTTGGCGACTTGCAACCCCGCTTCATAATAGGCGATAGCCCTATCCAACTGCTTCTGGCCTTGGAAGGCATCCCCTAAAAATTCGTAAAGCTCAGTCTTTCGATACGGCTCCAATTGCTTTATCTTTAGCAAAGGTAAAAGCGTGGCCCTCGCTGCATCGAATTCCTTGTTTCTCAGATAGGCTTCGCCCAATAAGAGAGAGGCTTTTACGGTCTTATTGGCCTCATTGGCATCCTTAAGATTGTCTATGGCCAAATCATATTGTCTATGGTATAGGTATACTTCTCCCAGCAGGGTGAGCGATCGAGCCAATTCCTTTTTATTTCCCCGCTTACCCAATCTGGAAATAGATTGTGCAATGAAGTCGATACTTTTTTCAATATCAGTTTTTTTGTATAGGTCTGCCGAATCCAAAAGGGTTCGATGTGCGGGTATTCCCCCATTTGAAGAGCTGCTTTTTCGTGTATTTTTAATATTTCCGGCATACCCCTCCACCAAAACATCCACATCCTCGCTGCTGGCAATGGTATAACGTACCGTTTTGAACTCAGGACTTGAAAAAACGAGTTCATCTCCAATACGGGCATTTATCGCAAATTCACCAAAAGCGTTCGTCAACGTATACTCCCCAGTATTTGTGGAAACCTCAACACCGGATATAGGTACACCTGTTTCCCTGCCCTTTACCGAGCCTTCTATTTTCATCTGCACAGAGTTCCCACTTACTTGAGGAAGTACGGTGGAAAAAAGCATCAGAAACAAAAACGTTATGTACGGATTGCTTCGCATGTGGTTCTATTATACCCTGTAAACTTAGGGGATCTAAATGGTACTGAAAAACAGGAAAATCCCAAAAACAAGACTTAAAAGAGTTTGTTTTGGCCCTTTGATCGATCAAATGACCACTTCACGCATTCAAAAAACCATTTTACTCATTCCCCATTTTTTAAGGAAAAGTTTGAATCTAGTTTTAGACCATAATCCAAAAATAAATCGAAATGAAATTTGCACAACAACTCTTCGGAATAGGACTATCACTTTTTGCTATAACCTTATATGGATGCGAACCCAAAAAAAATAGCCTAAATAAGCAGACCATTATAGCCCAAGCTGTTCTGGACAAGGAAAAGCCATCTAACAATACCGTAAAAATCGCGTTGCTGTTGGATACGAGTAATAGCATGGACGGACTTATTAATCAGGCCAAGGCACAACTATGGGATATTGTAAACAAGTTTACCCATGCCAAGTGTGGAAATCAAGGTGCACCTAATCTTCAAATTGCCCTATACCAATACGGGAACGACAATCTTTCTTCCAGGGAAGGTTATATTCAGCAAGTATTAGGTTTTAGCGACGATCTCGATGAAATTTCAGAAAAATTATTTTCCCTTACCACAAACGGAGGAGAGGAATATTGCGGAAAGGTTATCCAAACGGCATTAGGGCAATTGGATTGGGGTAAAAATCCGGATAATCTTAAAATGATGTTCATTGCGGGAAACGAGCCTTTTACCCAAGGAAAATTAAACTATGAAGATGCCGCAATCAATGCGAAGGAAAAAGATGTAATCGTAAATACTATCTTTTGTGGGGACTACCAACAGGGAATCCATACCCAATGGAAGCACGGAGCAACCCTAACCGGCGGTGAGTATACGGCCATTGATCACAATAGAAGGGTGGTACATATAGATACCCCCTATGACGATGTAATCATAAAATTAAATTCCAAATTAAACAAAACGTATATCTCCTATGGGGCTCTTGGAAAGAAAAAAATACAGATTCAACTCGATCAAGATGATAATGCCATGGAAATGGAAGAAGCGGTGGCTGTAAAGCGTGCCGTGAGCAAAAGTTCCCGATTGTATAAAAATTCTAAATGGGATTTGGTGGATGCCTATGCTGAAGGAACCGTAGCGTTAGGTAATATCAATTCAGATGAATTGCCTTCCGAATTAAAAAACAAAACCTCAAAGGAAATTGAATCCTATATCCTGAAAAAAAAGGAAGAGCGAAAAAAAATCCAAAAAGAAATTCAGGAACTCAATGCCAAACGAGAAATCTACATAGCAAAAAACCGAAAGGAAAATTCCAAGGACAATTTGGAAGGGGCCATGTTGGAAGCTATTGAAAAGCAAGCGGCCCAAAAGAATTATAAATGGTAATAAGATAGGACTTTAAAAATACGTCTTATTCATTGGTTCACAATGGGTGAGGCGTTTCTGCTTTTACGATCTTACTGGGCTGCAGGACAATAACAATCGTAGCGCCTTTCGGATTGTCCGAAATCATAACCAACCGTAATCTGGTGAAACCCGCCATTGTCAAAACGGATGTCACCCATTTGATAGGAATAGTTATAGGATACCATGAAGTTGTTGATATTGGCACCTATAATCGGAGTGATCAGTTGTAGCCTTTGCTCACCAAAACTGCCATCGGTCTGGAACTGGGCCCCATCAAAACTTCTTCTGTAGGATAGACCGCCCCATATACGTCCAAAGCTTACATCCTTATATACCTTAGCATTGATATCGATGGTTCTTTCCTCGGTAAATTCAGTCAATTGAAATAGCACTGAAGGCTCATATTGCCATTCGTTACGCCCAAAAACATATCCTGCGGAAATTAGATATCGTCTTAGGTTATCGAACTCTATAGCCGTATATAAATCACGCCCTGAACCCAAGACATTAAGTACGGAAAAATGGGCATAAAATTCCATAAGACTGTAGGACATGCCCAAATCCATATTAAAATAGCTGACACTATTTCTTGTTCCCGTAATAATCGGATCAGGGATTACGGAACGGAATTCCGTCTCATCCAAACTACTTTGAATTAGACCTCCACTAAGTCCAAAGGACAACTGATTGAGATATCGGATATCGCCTCCTAACTTTAAATGATGTGCATAGGTCAACTTTAAACCTGTCTGGGAATGATATCCATTGGCATCGTTAAAGAAGATGGCTCCAACCCCACTATTACTGTCACCCAATCTAAAATGGGCATTCAAGGTCTGGAGATTGGGAGCTTCGTCCACACTAAACCATTGTTGTCTTATAGTGCCCCTTATCTTTCCACCTTCCCCAATGCCTGCCATAGAGGGGTATACAAGGTAGTAGTTATCAGATAAGTAATCAAAATATACGGGAATCCCTTCCTGGGCAAATGACTTAAGGCCAAAAGCAAGAAAGAAGTACAAAGGCAGTAAGCGAAGTTTCATCAAATTTGGGGGGGATATGAATTAATATCGACTAAATATAACATATAACGAACGAAACGCTACATTATTATATATGCAAATACCGAGAAAATGGTTGTATTTTTGAAAAAAATTAGTAGCAATGAAAGAGTATACCATTACCGTAGTCCCCACTCAAAATCCGACCATATTAAAATTTGAGACAAATCAAAACCTCACCCAAGGGAATAACTATGAGTTTAAAAACATTGACGAAGCCAAAAAATCTCCACTGGCCCAGCAGCTATTTTACCTTCCTTTTATAAAAACTGTCTATATCTCCGGAAACTTTATAGCCTTGGAGCGGTTTGATATTGTGGAATGGGAGGATGTAAAGGACGAGGTGGCCCAGCAATTGGTGGAATATCTGAATGCGGGAGAGCCCGTTGTCCTGGAAGAAGCTATTGGAAAAAAAGTTCCCGTAACCGTCTATGCCGAGGTTACTCCTAACCCTTCTACAATGAAATTCGTGGCGAGCAGAAGAATTGTCCCTGAGGCTTTTGAATTTAAAAATATTGATGATGCAACGGAATCCGAACTGGCTAAACAACTATTTCATTTCCCTTTTGTAAAACAAGTGTTCCTGGACGAGAATTATGTTTCCATTAGCAAATACGAAATGGCGGAATGGGATGAAATTACCATGGAACTACGAGAGTTTATACGGGATTTTATCGCGGACGGAAAAGAAGCCGTAACGCCAAATGCACATGCCATAAAATTGGGTAGCGCACCAAAAGAACAGGAAGTAAAGGAAAATTTGGATAACACTTCCCTGCAAATCATAGATATTTTGGAGGAATATGTGAAACCGGCCGTAGCCAGTGATGGGGGGAATATTCTTTTTAAGTCCTATGAGGAAGAAAGCAAGACCGTGAACGTAATCCTGCAAGGGGCATGCAGCGGTTGTCCATCTTCTACCTATACCCTAAAAAATGGGATTGAGACTATGCTTAAAAATATGATGGGGGATAAGGTCAACGAGGTCGTTGCCCTAAATGGTTGATTTTTGACAAGGGATATTTAATTCCAACTAATATTCCCTAACTTTAATAGAATTTAAAAACACAATCATTATGGCAGTTTTAAAAGTTATTGAAGTATTGGCAAACTCCGATGAAAGTTGGGAAGATGCCACAAAAAAAGCAGTGGCGGAAGCCTCTAAATCTGTAAAGAACATCCGTTCGGTATATGTTAACGAGCAGAGTGCTACTGTAGACGATGGAAAACTAAAGGAATATAGGGTAAATGTAAAAATCACCTTTGAGGTAAAGTAAGTATCTTTTACTATATACGTAACTACGCTCGCCAATAGGCGGGCGTTTTTTATACCCTGTTTGCACTACCTTTGGATATGTCTTTCTTTAGATATTTGCTATTATTATTTTTTACCCTAAATGGGCTTGCCCAAAAAACCCAACAGATGACCCATACGTATACCAATGCCCTAATTCATGAGACAAGCCCCTATTTATTGCAACATGCCCATAATCCGGTGAACTGGCAAGCATGGAATGTGGAAAGCCTTAAGACGGCCCAAACAGAAAATAAATTGTTGCTCATAAGCATCGGGTACGCCGCCTGTCATTGGTGCCATGTTATGGAGCATGAATGTTTTGAGGATGAAGAGGTGGCCGAAGTTATGAACCAAAACTTCATAAATATTAAGGTAGACAGGGAAGAACGCCCGGATATTGATCAAATTTATATGGATGCCATCCAGATTATGACCGGAAGCGGCGGTTGGCCCCTAAACATCGTCGCATTACCGGATGGTAGACCTTTTTGGGGCGCCACTTATGTAAAAAAGGACAACTGGATCAAAGTATTGGAACAATTAAACGATCTGTACCAAAAGAACCCTTCGAAGGTTTTGGAATATGCCCAAAACCTGGTCGAGGGCCTGCAAGCGATAAATTTGGTCGAGAATCAATCGAATCTGGATATCATCAATTCCAGAGATTTAGGCGTGGGCATAAAGCAATGGTCACAATTTTTTGACAAAAAAATGGGCGGTTATCGGCGAGCACCTAAATTTATGATGCCTGTTAACCTTAATTTCCTGTTGCATTACGGTACGGTAGAAAAGGACCAAGAAATCTTGGATTATGTAAATACCTCCCTTACCAAGATGGCCTGGGGCGGAATTTTTGACCATGTTGGTGGTGGATTTTCCAGATATTCCGTAGATGCCAAATGGCATGTGCCCCATTTTGAAAAGATGCTCTATGACAATGGACAGTTAATAAGCCTCTATGCAAAGGCTTATGCCTCCTCGCAAAATGAGCTTTACAGAAGTGTTGTCGAAAAAACCATCCAATTTGTAAAAAAGGAATTGATGGCAGAAAATTTCGGGTTCTATTCTTCCCTGGATGCCGATAGTATCAACGAAAGTGGTGGTCTGGAGGAGGGCGCTTATTATGTTTGGCAAGAGGATGAATTGAAATCAATCTTGGGAAAAGACTTTCCAGTGTTTAAGGATTATTTCAATATTAATAGTTATGGGCATTGGGAGCACGGGAACTATGTATTGATACGTGATGAGACTGATGTGGAAATCGCGAAAAAACACGGCACGGATCAAAAGCATTTGAAAACAGTAATAGCGAATTGCCTTCAGCTTTTGGAAAATAGACGCAGTAAAAAAAATAGGCCCAGATTGGACGATAAAATCCTTACTTCTTGGAACGGCCTTATGTTAAGAGGTTTGGTGGACGCCTACAGATATCTTGGCAAAAAAGAATACCTGGACTTGGCCTTAAAAAATGCCAAGTTTATTGAATCGGAATTGACCAAGGAAGATGGTGGACTTTATCATAATCACAAGAATGGTATTAGTACTATTAATGGCTATTTAGAGGATTATGCCTCCATTATTGATGCATTTATTGGCCTTTATGAAACAACCTTTGAGGAGAGATGGTTGTCAAGGGCCCAGGAATTGACTGATTATTGCCTTGAAAACTTTAAGGATGAGGTAAGTGGTCTGTTCTTTTTCACTTCCCGGAAAGAACCTAGACTTGTTCGTAGAACCTTGGAAACCTCAGATAATGTTATCCCGGCATCCAATTCCATAATGGCCAAGAATCTGTTTAGATTATCTAAAATCCTTTTTGAGGCCAACTATGAAGATATTGCCCAACAAATGCTTAAAAACATTCAGGGAAACTTCGAAAAAAACGCACAAAGCCATGCCAATTGGATGCAACTGGCACTATATTTTAACAATCCATTTTACGAGGTGGCCGTTGTGGGAGAACAATATCAAGAAAAGGCGAAAGAATTGTACGCCTCTTATCTACCCAATATAGTCTTGGCCGCAGCAAAAAGAGATAGTAAATTGATGTTATTACAAAATAGATTTAAACCAAAAGAAACCTTATATTATGTTTGTGAGCATGGTTCATGCAAACTACCTGTATTGCAATCAAAAGAGGTTTTGACCCAAATACAATTTTAGAATTAATATTAACACTAGTTTAATCCTTTCTTTTTGATTGGATATTCGCTTTTTTTTATGTTTCGGAAAACCAAAAAGCTATAAAAATGGAAAAATTTACGGATTGGCAAAAGCACATTGATGAAGCAATAAACTGGATCTGGGATATATTACCAAATGTCCTCATGGCGATTATTATTCTAATTGTGGGATTATGGATAATAAAGTTTATCAACCGTATGGTCCGTAAATTCTTCCAGAAAAAGGATTATGACCAGGCTTTGGAAACTTTTTTACAGAGTTTCATAAGCATTGCGCTGAAACTACTCTTATTTGTATTGGTCATTACACAACTAGGGGTTAAATCATCATCCTTGGTCGCTATGGTCGGCGCAGCTGGTCTTGCCATTGGCCTTGCCCTACAAGGTTCGTTATCCAATTTTGCTGGAGGAGTTCTAATTCTATTGTTCAAACCTTTTAGGGTGGGGGACTTTATTTCGGCTCAGGGTGTAGACGGTACCGTAAAGGAAATCTCCATATTTACCACAAAACTCAACACCTTTGGCAACCAGGTGGCTATTATCCCGAACGGGCAATTGAGCAATAACAACATTATTAATTATAATGCGGAAAGCACGCGAAGGGACAAAATAGATATTGGCATCGGGTACGGGTCCAACATAAAAAAAGCCAAGGATATCCTGTTACAAATATGTTCGGAAAATGAAAACATCTTAAAAGATCCTATTCCTGAGGTATATGTTGGGGAATTGGCGGATAGTTCCGTCAATCTCACGCTACGTTTTTGGGCAGACAATGACGTCTTTTGGGCGGCTCATTTTTACGTGATGGAAGAAATAAAGCTCCGGTTTGATGAAGCAGGGATTGAAATTCCCTTCCCACAACGGGATATTCATATGAAGTCGGAAACTTTTAAAAAATGATTGAATCCTAAGTAGCTTTCCCTTGAATTATGAAATCCTTCAAATAATACGGTTCAAAATAGGCCACATCTTCAAACACCGATTTTTGATATTTTGCAAAGGAAAGTTTGTTCATGTCCTTAGCTGATGGAATTATAGAGTCCATAAAAACAAAGTTAGCGTGACTGAGAACTTCATCACACTTTTTAGCACCTGGGCCTAATAGCAGGGTTTTACCGGTTTTCACATATTCGGCAAACGAACTTTCCGTAATAATTTCGGCCTTTGTTTCCCTAATTTGATTAAAATTTGCGTCGAACACCGCCGAGTAAACTTCCATTCGCCGAGCATCTAACACAGGAATGATAAAATCAAAAGACTCCATTCTTGCCTGATGGGCCATACTTTCCAATGTAGCAATGGAAATCAAAGGAATATCCAAAGCAAAGCACAGACCTTTGGCGGCAGAAACTCCAATTCGTAATCCTGTATATGAACCAGGGCCTTTGCTAACCGATATGGCATCCAAATCAGAAAATGACAGCGAAGCTGTATCCAGAGCATTCTTTATGAAAACATGCAATTGCTCGGAATGTGAATAGTTTGGTGTATTGTCTTCCTTAAGCGCAAGAATATTGCCATTCTCCCCAACACTTACGGAACAATTGGTCGTTGCCGTTTCTAAATTTAGGATTACTGCCATAACGGGAGCAAAGATAGGTGGATTTCCAAAAAGACCCGTTAGGTTTTAAAACCTGACGGGTCTGCTATTCTATTTAGACTAACCGATTTAATCCAAGGCGATGGGAATTCCAAAATAAAACTCCAGTACCTTAAGTCTAAAGATATAGTCGTATTTGGTACGGATAACCTCGGCTTCGGCATTATCCAACCTGGCCTGTGCCTGGCTGAAATCGAAAGCATTCATCAACCCTACATCATAACGCTCCTTGGCATACACATAAGCCAAGCGCCTAGCATCCAAGGTTTTTTGAGCCGCTTCATAGGTCTTGAAAAAATTCGTGACGTCCACATAGGCCTGATTGATATCGGTTTCCAGGTTCAATTTGTCCTGTTCCAGTTGCAATTTGTTACGCTCCAAGTTTATTTTGGATCGCCTTACATTGTTTCGGGTGGCCCAACCATTAAATACTGGGATATTCATTTGAAAACCATAGGAAATTCCATCATTTAGCCACAGCTGATCTATAAAATCCGCTCTAAATGCAAGGGGGGGATTGTTGACAGGATCCACAGGATCTGGGATAGTCTGAAACTGATTGGTATAAAAAGTGTTGTAGTTGAAAAAAGCATCTATAGTAGGATAATTGGCTCCCTTGGCAATCTGTAGATCTTTCTCTGCCAATTCTACATTGGTCTCGGAGAATTTGATATCGTTTCGAAAAGTCAAGGCCTTGTCAAAAATAACCTTTGCTGAATTGTTCAAGACATCCGAAGGTGGAATATTGAACTCTTCATCGGCTACATCAAAATTCTCATAATCCGTAATTTGGAGCAATTGCGCCAGTGCAATACGGGACAAAAGCACTTGGTTCTCCCCGTTTACGATCTGTTGCTCCTGAGAGGCCGCAGTAGCCTCAATCTCCAGTAAATCGCCCCGGGGAAGCACCCCGGATTCCACTAATTCCTTAGTCCGCTTTACATCTTGTTCCGTTACCGCGTATTGGGCCCTAAAGACCTTTAGGGACTCCTTATTGGAAATAACCTGCAAATAGGAATTTGCTACGTTTAGACGAATATCGTCCTTTAAGTCGTCCAAGCGGTATTGGTTGGCAAGGGTGTTCAATTTAGCCCGGTTTAATTGATGGATGTTCCTTAGCCCATCAAAAATCCGCATGCCGCTATTAATACCTGCCGAAGTTGAAAAAATTTGCCCGGGCTCTATAATGTTGGTGTTCGGATTGGTAACCAAACCAGATCTTTCACTTACACTGGCGCTACTACTAAGCGTTGGTAAAAAGGCCCCCAATGCATCCGACTTGTCGATTACGGCATTTTCCAAATCCAGTTCAAATTGTTCAATAGTCAGGTTATTTTGCAGGGCATAGGTGACGCACTCCTCCAAGGTCCATTTTTTTTGTTGAGCGGTCGTAATCCCAATTGAAAATAGAATGAGTACTGCAATTGCAAATGATTTCATGTATTCTTTTATTTGATTGATGTTATTCTTATTCTGTATCCTCTTCATTCTCATCTTCTTCCTCTTCACCTTTCTTTATGGGTTCTGTCTTGTTCCATTCCTTCACCTTATCCTCCATAGAAAGTCCAGAGACTATCTCTACATTCACCCCATCAGAGATTCCTGTTTCAATATCTTTACGCTCAAATTTCTGCTCTCCTGTCTCTATTTCTACATAGGGCTCATCGGTTTCTTTGTCAAATTGTAATAGGGCTTCAGGGATGACCATAACACTATCCTTTTTTTCCAACACCAAAGAGGCATTGGCACTATAGCCCGCACGTATCATAAAATCGTCCGGAACCTGAACGTCTCCTTCAATTTTAAACTGTACCGCTCCGGTCTCTTCTATTCCCTTGGGTGCGATAAACCGTAATTCTGCATCAAGTTCTTTGTCCTCAATAGCTCCCAGGCTAATTTTTAAGGGCATACCGAGTTCCAATTTGGCAACTTCCCCCTCATCTACCTTTCCCTCAAAAATCATCTTGCCCAAGTCCGCAATAGTGGCAATGGTAGTCCCATCGTTGAAATTATTACTCTGTATCACTTGCACACCTTCTTCAACGGGAATTTCCAAAATTGTTCCGGTGACCGTGGCTCGTATATCCGTGTTGGCACTTGAAGAGCCTCCCGCGGAACCTATTCGTATAATTCGATAATCGGCCTTAGAGTTGTCCAGTTCTTGGACTGCCTGATCATATTGTAGCTGTAAATTGTTGAAGTCTTGATTTGATATCACTCCCCTTTCGTACAACTTTTTGTTCCTTTCGTACTCAATCGTAGTGTTTTTAAGGGCAATTTCTGCATTTCGGACCCTACCTTGAGCTTGATTCAAGGACTGCTCATTGGGCACAACCTTAATGACAGCTATTAGATCACCTGCCTTAACATCTGCTCCTTCTTTCAAGAATATCTTATCTATAATACCGGTAATCTGAGGTTTAATCTCGACTTCATCTTCTGGTACCACTTTACCGGTAGCTACCGTCTTTTTCTCAATGTTTGAGATAAAAGGTGTTTTTGTTTCATATACAATGGCGGATTTACTATTTGATTTGATAAAAAATGCAGCGGCCCAAAGTGCACCTAGCACCAAAACACCGATAATAATATATTTTACAATTTTGTTCATTTTATGTGTGTTTATTATCTGTTGGTTATATTATTTTCGTTTTTGTTACTATATAATTCCATCTACTTTGCTATTCCTCCCGCAACGCATCTATAGGTTTGATACTCACGGCTCTTTGTGCAGGTATCAAACCAATCAATGTTCCTAATATGACCATTATGGCCAGAGCACCCAATACATAAGGGATGGGAACCGTAGGGTTTGTATATGGAAAATCTATGTCCTGGGTAAAGCTATTGATCAATTTTAGGGTAGCTGCTCCCAAGATAATTCCCATGATACCGGCTATCATGGTCAAGAAAACAGATTCTAAAATAATCTGGGATCTTACTTCCCTAGGAGTAGCGCCCAAGGCCCTCCGAACACCAAGTTCCTTGGTACGTTCCTTTACGGAAATCAATAGGATGTTACCTATACCGATGACACCTGCCAAAATTGTGGCAATGCCTACAATAAGGGATAAAAAGGTTATGCCTTTGGAAAAACCAATGATTCTGTTGAAGGCCTCACCCAAATTGAACGAGCCAAATGCCCTTTCATCATCTGGGTGCACCCTGTGGATATTCCTTAAAAGGGCCTTTATATTATCCTCTACCTTCACCACATCCACATCGTCATGGGCCGCTATGGAAAACCACCCTACATTATCCCCAGTATTGTACAATTTTTTATAGGTAGCAAAGGGAATAAAAATATCGCCATCCCCGCCGAATCCTCCACTTGGATCAAATTTATGGACACCGATCACCTGAAAATAAACGTCATCTATTTTTATATATCCACCTATGGGATCTTCATCCTTTTCGAATAACTCCTGCTGGGTCCGCTCACCAATTACGGCGACTTTTCTTGCCTGATCAATATCCTCATCATTTATAAAGCGACCACCATCATATATTTTTTTTGGAGCTATTTTTGTAAACACCGGGAAATCCCCAAATACTGGATAACTACCTGATTTATTCTTCCTACCGATAATGGCCGGTTCCGATCCAAAAAACCCCTTAACATTCCTTGGGGCAATATACTGTAGTTCAGGAATCCTGTTTTCCATCATAGCGGCGTCTTCCAGCTTCAACTGCAATTGCCTGCCCGTTTTAAACCCTTCATGGGGAATGCTCGTACTCTGTGCCCATACAAACATGCTATTTCTCGCAATACTTTCGAACATACTTTCAAAGCCATTGTCCATTCCCTTTGCGGCCCCGGAAAGGGCTATATAGATGAAAATACCCCATAACACTCCTACTATAGTGATGATGGTCCGAACTTTGTTCTTACCTATAGAACCAAAAATCTCTTGCCAAGTATTTCTATCGAATAATAATCGCATATCAATCGTCCCTTAATGCTACAATAGGTTTGATTTTTGCCGCTCGCCTTGCCGGTACATAGCCGGCAATTGCTCCAAAAATTATCAAAACTATAGTCGCCACTGTTGCCATAGTCAAATCTATATAAGGATTGGTAATAAAAAAATCCTTTAACTTTTCACCCAATGAACTTAAAACCGCAATCCCGATCAACATACCTATGAAGCCAGAAATAGTAGTAATAAATACCGACTCCAACAAAATAGTACCAATAACGGATTTGGGGGTGGCACCCAGAGCTTTCCGTATACCCAACTCTTTGGTCCGTTCCTTTACCACAAAGACCATGATATTACTTATTCCAATGATTCCAGCTATAATGGTACCAAAAGCAACGAATCCAACGATAATCTGAAGTACACGTGCAAATTGCTGATTCTGTTTTAACTGGTCCGCCACGTTACGTATAAAAATTCCATTTTGATCTTTGGGGTTTATATACTTCTTTTCCCGTATAAAGCTATTTAGGCTTCGCTCAAATGCCATGGCTCCTGCGTAACCTATTTCCGGTTTAAAACCCACAATAATTTGATCTATTTCATCCGTATTTTTTTCGATAAGTTGTCGCGTTGTATAAGGTATATAAATAATGCGCTCTTCGTTATCTCCACCATCGTCCTGAAAAACACCAACTACCTTGAATGAACTACCGCCAATATCAATATATTTTCCAATCGAGGTTTTGGCTCCAAATAAATCTTCTTCCACAAGACGACCAATAATCGCATATTTGGTTTTATCTTTAATATCATTTTTGTTCAAAAACCTCCCTTTCATCATAATTGTCTTTTCAGCATATTGATGGGAAGGGGAGACGGCCTGAGTGGTGTAGCTATTGGATTCTTCTTTATATTTCACAGTATCCTGTCTCGAAATTCTAGGGGTAGTATATTCCAAGAACAATGGAAAATTCTTTTCTATGTCCGCAAGGTCGCTATTATCAAATTCAATTTGCCTATTGGATTTATATCCTTTGTATGGCATAGTAGTCCTACCACGAAAAACATAGAACACGTTGGTGGCGTCATCTGCAAAAAAGTCATTGAAGGTGTTAATAAGCCCGTTTCCAAAACCAAAAAGGATAACAAAAATTAGAATCCCCAAAGCAACAGTAAAGCCGGACAAGAAAGTCCTCAACTTATTCTTTTGGATTGTCTCAAAAATCTCTTTCCAGTTATCCCTACTAAACATATTCGGAAGCTCTTACCTGCTTTACTTTTTCGTCTTTTACAATAATACCATCCTTTAAATGTACAATCCGCTTACACATGTGTGCGATATCCTCTTCGTGTGTCACTACAAGAATAGTATTTCCCTGATCGTTTATTTTCTGGATCAGATCCATAACTTCATAGGATGTTTTACTATCCAAGGCTCCCGTAGGTTCATCCGCTAAAAGTACTTTGGGTTCTGCCGCCATGGCCCGAGCAATGGCAACCCTTTGCTTTTGACCTCCTGAAAGCTCATTGGGCAGATGAGTGGCCCATTCCGTTAAACCTACTTGACCCAAATACTTCAATGCCTTTTCCTGCCTTTCCTTTCTGCCCATCTTCTGATAATAGAGGGGTAAGGCCACATTTTCCATGGCATTCTTATAATTGATCAAGTTGAAGGATTGAAATACAAAACCCAAAAATTTATTTCGGTATTTGGCCGCTTTGGTTTCGTTCAAGTCTTTTATAGGCACCCCGTCCAAAGTATATTCTCCGGAATTTGCCTCATCCAACATGCCCAAAATATTGAGAAGTGTTGATTTTCCCGATCCGGAAGAACCCATGATCGCTACAAGTTCCCCTTCCTCTACAGAAAAATTGATACCCTTTAACACATGTAGGGAATTGCTCCCCATTTTATAAGATTTGTGAAGATCCTTGATTTCAATCATGGTGGTTATGTTAGTGATTTCCTAGGTGGGAAGTACCTCACCTACAATGAGACAGGCAAGTTGTTAAAATGTTACAAGATGAGTTCAAAATATTATGTTAAAAACTAGTTTACCGCCCCGTCGGGCTCCACTTTGTTCCAAACCTTGATCTTGTCGTTTTCCGCAATACCGGACTTTACCTCAACAAAAATTCCGTCGCTTATTCCCAACTCAATATCCTTTCGTTCAAATTGTTGTTCTCCTTGTTCTATCTCTACAAAGGGTTTTTTGGTCTCATCATCAAATTGTACCAAAGCTTCCTTTATGGCCAGTACGCTATCTGCCCGGCCTAGAATTATAGATGCATTGGCACTCAGTCCCGCTCTTATAAATACCGAGTCCTGTTTATTCAGCGTGCCCTTAATCTCAAACTGGATGGCTCCATTCTCCTCATTCCCTTTTGGAGCAATATAATCCAACACAGCATCAAAAACGGTATTTTCTATAGCTCCGACGGTTATTTCCAAAGGCAGGTTCTCTTCGATCTTCCCGACTTCCGACTCATCCACCTTTCCTTCAAAAATCATTTTTTCGACATCTGCTATGGCCGCTATAGTAGTACCTTCATTAAAAGTATTACTTTCTATAACCTGGTTCCCCACTTCTACCGGGACCTCCAATACCATACCACCTACCGTAGACCGAATTTGGGTATTCGCCACGTTGCCATAGCCCCTTGATGTACCGGTCTTAATGATGTCATAATCCTTATTGGCGGCGGCGTAGGACTGTTTGGCCTGGTCATGGGCAACCTCCGCCCGTTCCAAGTCCACTTTGGAGATTACCCCTTTATCAAAAAGACTTTTTTGGCGCGTAAGATTTCGAATTTGGTCATCCAAGGCAATTTTGGCCGCGTCAATAGCATTTCTTGCATTGTTCAAGGCATTTAAGTTAGGAACTACTTTGATACGGGCTAGGAGATCGCCCGACTTCACATAATCCCCCCCTTCTACAAAAATCTCTTCGATAACTCCGGAAATATTAGGCTTTATCAACACTTCCTCCAAGGGAAGAATGCTTCCGGTGGCCACGGCCTTTTTGATAATGTTTTGTTTGGAAGGCTCAGCAGTTTCATAGACAATGGGATCCTCAGCATTTTTTTGATACAAGTAATACATGGCTCCCCCAAAGGTTATAGCTATGAGCAATAAGATAATTATGGTAACCGACTTTTTCATTTCCTGTCTCGTTTTTGTTTTATGATTTGATTGATGTTTCTATTTTTTATTCGGTCCTGAGCGCATCTATAGGTCTTACCTTAATAGCACTTTGTGCCGGGATGAAGCCCGCCAACAAACCGGATACGACCAATATGACCAAAGCACCCACCACTACACCCAGGCTTACACTGGGATTAAGGAACATATCCACCGGACCATTGGCATCCAATAGTGCATTGACCGCATAAATGAACAGTGCCCCAAAGCTAATTCCTGCCATTCCGGAAATAAGGGTAAGAAAAATGGATTCCATTAATATTTGTTTTTTAATGGACCACGGATCTTCACCTAAAGCCCTGCGTATCCCAATTTCCTTGGTCCGTTCCTTGACTACGATCAACATAATATTGCTTACTCCGATAATACCGGACAACAATACCAAGATTCCAACAAAATAGGCTATGAATCCCATGGCACCAAAAAGGCTTTCTACCCTATTGTATTGTTCATATAGATCAAAATAGCCAATCGCCCTATCATCCTCTGGATGTACTTTCCGTTTAGCCTTTACTGTATTTATTACTCTTTCCTTTAAGTCGGAAATGGAGTGGCCGTCATGGGCGGTAATGGCCATCCATCCCACATCATTACCACGATTAAAGGCCTGTGAAAAAGTGGTGAAGGGGACAAAAATCTCTTTTTGAGCTTCTTCTCCGTCACCATCATTGCTATTTTTCTTATAGGTACCCACTACCATAAAATTTACACCTTGGATTTTAATATAGGTCCCCAGCACCTCTTCATCCTTTTCGTATAGGTCATTCTTTACCCCGCTTCCAATTATGGCTATTTTCCGTTTCTCGCGGATATCATTCTGATTGAGAAACCGACCGGAAGTTACGGTCATGGGGTCTTGGTTTATAATTTCCGGATAATCCCCGTATACATTGTATGCCCCTGTCTTAAGTCCTCGTATGACATTGCTTCCTCCTCTAAAACCGCCCAATCGATTCCTTGGCGAAATGAATCTAAGATGGGGAATATTATCCTTCAGCGTTTGAACATCCTCAATCTTAAACTCAAAACTTCTTCCTTTGGGAAGCCCCTGATAGGACTTAGTGGTACTACGGGTCCACATGAACATAGTGTTTGTGGCAATATCCCCAAAATCCGCCTTTATGCCATTCTCAAGACCTTTGCCCGCTGCCAGAAGGATAATTAATATCAAGATGCCCCAGAATACACCAAAAGCGGTCAGTACGGTCCTAAACCAATTACTAGTCAGTACCTCCAAAATTTCTTTCCAACGATCTCTGTTAAACATTGTTCACTTTGTGAAAAATTACAAAACTCAAATTCCAAGACCCAAGTCCACCTTTTATTAGTGTTCACTCATCCTTTAAGGCTTCTACCACCTGTACCTTTGCTGCGCGCCAGGCAGGGAAAAAGCCTGCAAAAGTCCCTGCAAAAATCAGTACAAAAACAGTGGCCAATGCCACATTGAAGTTTACGGACGGATTCATGATATAATCCACCTCTATGTGAGGGCCTACCAGTTCCAAAAGCCCCATACTAAAAATTAGGCCGGCGAAACCGGAGATGGCAGTAACGAAAATAGATTCATGAAGGATCATACCTACTATAGACCAAGGCTTTGCTCCCAAAGCTTTCCGTATTCCTATTTCCCTGGTCCGCTCCTTCACTACGATAAGCATTATATTACTTACACCGACCACCCCAGCTATAATGGTACAAACCCCAACAAACCAAAAAAAGAATTTAATGTTTCCGGTTAACCCATAATAACGTTTTGCCTCCTCCATGGCACTCCATACATAAATGGCACTTGTATCGTCCGGAGCAACCGTATGGGCCTGTTGCAAGTATGCCCTCAAGTCGTTTTTGAACTTTATCGCGCGGGCAGCCGCCTCATCAAAGTTTTCCATAGGAGGCACGGTATATGCCAAATTGCTAACCTTATCCGATCCATTAAAAACCCTTTGAGCTGTAGTAATTGGAATATAGATAACTTCCTCCTCCCGTTCCTCTTGTTCTCCAAAAAAGCCAATAATCTTAAAGGGAATACCGGATATGTCTATATACTCTCCCAAAGGATTATCTACATTCTTAAATACATCCCTTTTAATCTTATTACCAAGAACAGCCACCTTTGCAGTACCTATTTCATCACTATAATTGATAAACCGGCCTTCGGACATCTTGGCATTGTCAATTTGCTGAAATTGATAGGAGACTCCTTGCACACTATAGACCAGGACTTCATTGCCATAATTGACCGAAACATCCTGGACAAATATACGTGGTGATTTGTATTCTATATCTTCACTTAAAAGGGATACGCTATTCTCAAAATTCTCGTTGCGTAATTGAATTCTCCTTCCGGGATTAAGTCCTTTGTACTCCTTAGCGGTTACTCCCGGCCACACCCAAACACTTGTAGATGCATCCTGTTCAAATTCATGGGCAACGCCATTTTGCATCCCTTGCCCGAAACCCAATAAAATTACCAATATAAAGATGCCCGAAGCAACGGAAAGTCCCGTAAGGAAAGTTCGCAATTTGTTTTTACGAATGGTGTCAAATATTTCCTGCCATCTTTCGATATCAAACATTCGGTCGGTTTTTGATCGATAGGTACAATTATGTAACCGTGCACTGTAATAAGACTTCTAGAACATTCCAATGTTACAGTACTCTTCTTAAAAATATGTTAAAAATAACCAAGGGGCTACCCCTTAATTTTCTTGTACACAAAGTAAAATAGTACCCCAACAAGGACATAGGGTATGGCCATAAGGTATACTATGCCATTGTTTATACCCTCTGCCGTACTTTTGTTGCCTTCACTTTCCAAAACGGCGCGGCACATGGCGCATTGAGCCTCGACAGAGAGTGAAAACATAAGAAAGCATGCAAAAAACAAAAGTAATCCAGTCCGATTTGAGACTGCCCTTGAAATATGATCGATCGGTCCCTTTGTTTCGTCCCATATGGCAGGGAGAAAATAAGGCAAGTTCAATTTTTTTCTATTAGTGTACATAGTAGGGTGAAATCATGATATAAACAACGACCCCGGTTACCGCTACATAGAGCCATATGGGAAAGGTAATCTTGGCCAATTTTCGATGCGCCTCAAACTTACCAAGATATGCCCTTGCATAGGTCTTTAATACCAATGGGATTATTAAAATTGATAATATGATATGTGAAATTAGAATGAAGTAGTACACATACTTGATGTTTCCTTCTCCCCCAAAAGGTGTGGATTCCGATGTCATATGATATGCGATGTACATGAGCAAGAATATGCCGGATAGTACAATACAGGTGGTCATTATATTTTGGTGAAGTTTTCGTTTTCCTTGTTTTATGGCCCAAACGGCCAAAATCAATAAGAGTGCCGTTATACCATTGATCGTCGCATAGATAGGCGGCAAAAAAGTCAATGGCTCCACATTGGGCAGTTTAACGCGAAACAGCATAGCTACCACCACGGGTACCAGAATAGACACGACCGTAATCACCCTATTGAATCTTTTCTCCCTAAGCTCTATGGTTTCCATCTATTCTTCCTTCAACAATTTTTTGATATCCTCTTTTAACATACTAATTTGTTCTTCTTCCCCTTCATTATTTTCCCTTTGTTCCTCTGTAACGGTACCTCTATAATAGATTATCGGATTATTTGCTGCATCCCTCCTTGAACGGAAAAACCCATTTTTATCAATTAAAGCGAACATACCAGAATGTTCAAAGCCACCGGGAGCTTCCTTATCTTCAGTGGCAATCAAATAAAATCCATTTTGAGCCAAATTGTAAATTGCATCCCTATCACCGGTCAATAAATGCCAATCTATGTCCGTAATGTTATTCTTCTCAGCATATTCCTTTAGAACTTGAGGCACATCATAACGTGGATTTATGGTGAAAGAGGCGATGCCAAAATCCTCGAAATCCTTAAAAGTGTTTTGGAGCTCTACCAAATTTTTAGTCATTACCGGACAGATGGTGGGGCAGGTAGTAAAAAAGAATTCTGCCACATATACCTTTCCCAAATAATCCTTATCCGTAATCAAAAGGCTATCCTGATTAATGAAAGAAAATGAGGGTACCTTCCTTTTTTGACCATTGACCTCAATAAAGGCCAATTTGCTCATTCTATCATTATCAACGATTTCACCGCTTCGTACACGATCCACAATTTTTGGGATAAAAATTATTCCAAAAATCAAGATTACGAAGGATACCCAAACATAGGTGTACTTCTTGTGCATTATTTATCCCTGTTGGAAATGTTTTTCTTTAATGCCATACGATATTCTGCCAGGATTATTTTTACATCATCTTCCATCTTGTTGTTCAAATCGGCTACAGAAGTGGCATTAAAACCATACTTTGTGCCCTCATCCTCATCATTTGTCCTACCCCTTAAATTACCGTCCTTGTCTATTATAAACACATATGGGGTGGATAAACTTTCATCCAAGGACAAATTGGTCCGTAAGCCCTTAAAAAACATATGTATTTCATTCTCCCCGGCATAAACAAAATTCCATTTTCGGACATCCGCCAAACCACCTAATTCCTTTTTTAATTCCAAGACCTTTTCTTCGGTTCCCTTAGGTACAACCATAAGAAATTGAAAATCTTGAAACTCATAAAATCGTTTGTATATTTTTTGATTTAGATTGAAGGCGTTACCCTTTTTAAGCTCAATATCCTTTCCTAAAAATCCTAAAATAGTAATCTTGCCCTTTAGCGAAATATCACTATCGGAAGATGGTAAATCGGCTATGTTTTCCGTTAAGGTGGGGAGTTTTCCAAAGTTGGTGACCCCAGAAGCAAAAAACAGATATACCACTATAGGTAACACAAACAAAACGGTTAGTACAAATGTCTTTTTCATAGCGCTGTAGACCTATGCAAAAATAAAAAAAGACGGTGCAAACCGTCTTTTAAAGCTGTTAATTCTACGTTAGAAATTCCATTTTACATAGCCATCCTTAAAGACATTATAAATGTAATCCGCTTCAAAGAGAAGAATAAAAATTAAATAGGCCACTAAAAAAATGGGGGTCCAGACTATGGCTCTTCGTAATGCATTTTTCTCATCCCTAAGATGCATGAAATCCCAGGCGATATAATAAGCCTTTACCAGTGTTAGGATAATGAATATCCAATTCAGAAGCTTCATTCCCAGAAAGTAATTCCCTGTTAATGCTGTAGGTTTTGTAATCCCCAACGCAACTTCAATCGCGGTAACAATGGTTAAAAAAACTAAAACCCCCCATATTTTCTGGGTGTTGGATTTGAACTTTAAAAGTCCCCTAAAAATTTCAAGCTTATGTTCGTGTGCCATGTTTCAATTTGTCTTGTTTTCGACATATTAGACTTTCCTTCTTTGAGGAAGTAAAATCAAAGACTTTTATACCAAATAGAAAAAAGTAAATACAAATACCCAAACCAAATCTACAAAGTGCCAATATAGACCTACTTTCTCTACCATTTCATAATGCCCACGTCGCTCATAGGTACCCAATATGACATTGAAGAATATAATGATATTGATCACTACTCCCGAGAAAACGTGGAAACCGTGAAAGCCTGTTATAAAGAAAAAGAAGTCGGCGAAAAGTCTGCTACCGTATTCGTTATGAATAAGGTTTGCACCTTCAACTACTTGAACGGCATCCTTAAGTTTGGTCAATGATTGTCCCCGATCCAGAACTACCTTTTCCCCTTCTTCATTAATGGTCTCTGTTCGTACCAATATATTAGAGTTGGCCTTAAATCCTTCTATTACCTCATTTAAGTTGTAACTGGGCATATAGCCTTCATCGTAGTACCAGACACCATTTTTTCTCTCATGCTCCAGACGACTATCTGGAATAACTTCGGCGAAATCCGCCAATGCCGCTCTTTCTCCAGTATCGGCGTTTACAAATTGCAGGATTCTTCCGCCCTTGGTCTCCAAGGCACCAAAATCACCTTTAATGAACGTAGCCCACTCCCACGCCTGGGAGCCCACAAATATGGCACCTCCTATTATGGTGAGGAACATATACCATATCACGGCATTTTGCTTCATCCTATGGCCTGCATCCACCGCAAGCACCATAGTTACCGAGGACATAATCAGTATGAAGGTCATAAAAGCCACATAATACATTGGGAAGTTACCATGGAAGAAGGGAACGTGCGTAAATACCTCATCCGCGATGGGCCAAGTCTCTATAAATTTAAATCTGGAGAATCCGTAGGAGGCTAAAAAACCGGAAAAGGTCAAAGCATCGGAAACGAGGAAGAACCACATCATTAATTTCCCATAACTGGCATTAAGGGGTCTGTTGCCCCCGCCCCAAACATTTTCTTCCGAAGCAGTAGTAACCGTAGAATCCATAAAGTCTTAAAGTCTGATTAGAATTGGCACAAATTTATAGTTTTCTTCTTTTAAACGAAAGCGGATTTTAACGAAAAGCCCGTATATTTTTTTAATTACCTCACAAAAGTCATGAACAACACCAGATATATCCATAACAAATCTAGAAAATGCCAAAATGTAGCGCCTAGGGAAAGTCCCAAAAACTCATTGGCCGTATACTTTCCCTTAATTTGATTGAACAAAACGACAAGTAAGGATATAATTCCGGCAACAACATGTACAATATGTACGGCGGCGATAAGAAAAACATAAGACATCTTGATGCTACTGGTGGGTCCCGTAAAATAATATCCCTGGGCCACCATTTGGGAAAACCCGTTAAACTGCAGCACAATAAAAAGAATGCCCAAAACCAAAGTAGCGACCAACCAAGAGGTACATTGCCTGGAATTTCCCATTTTTATGGCTCTTATTGCCAAAATATAGGTAATACTACTTATTACAATTACAGTTGTACTCAGGTAAAAGGCAGGGGGAAGTTCCAAATCCTGTAACCAATCTTCCCGACTACTGCTTACGATATAGGCACTGGTCCATCCCGCAAAAGCCATCAACAGGCTCACAATACCGAACCAAAGCATCATTTTTTTGGCCCTTGCCTTTTTCTCTTTCTGTGTTGACTGGGTTAAATCCATTAAAATTTTTTGTGCTGTTTTATTCCTGATCGCCCTGAACAATTCAATTCATTGTTTAGAGGCCGAACGCATTTCATTATATAAATTTGTCGATTACGTATACCACTTGCATTAGGGTAATATAGCTTACACTGGCCAACATTAATCTCCGGGCCGAGGCATTATCCCTTTTTTCATAGAGCTTAAAGGCGAAAAGCAGCATTACCAATCCCATTAGAAAAATAAGGATTGCTGCCGGAATAGAGAGGTGTAATCTTCCTGTAATACCAAAGACCGGGATAACTGAAATAACCATCATCCATATGGTATACATAATAATTTGCAAGGCCGTGCCACCGTCCTTCTTTCCCGTAGGTAACATTTTAAATCCGCCCTTTTTGTAGTCTTCGTCCAACATCCATCCCAAAGCCCAAAAATGAGGAAACTGCCAAAAAAACTGAATCATAAAAAGGGTGCCCGGCTCTATTCCAAAATCGTTGGTGGCCGCCACCCATCCCAGCATAAATGGTATTGCCCCTGGGAACGCCCCAACAAATACGGACAACGGTGTCTTTGTCTTTAACGGGGTATATATACTAGTATATAAAAAAATGGATATCGCACCGAACATGGCTGTTTTCGGATTTAGGACATACAAGGTAATTACGCCTAAAAGTGTAAGGAGTACAGCTATGAACAATGCTCTATTGACTGACATTCGGCCTGCAGGAATTGGCCTATTCCTGGTTCGATTCATCAAAGCGTCCAAATCTTTTTCTATGATTTGATTATAAACATTTGAGGCACCGACCATACAATATCCCCCAAAGGCAAGTAGTACTAGAGAGACCAAATTTACTTGATCGGCACCTAAAAGATAACCGGCCAAGGAAGAAAAGACTACGCTTACGGCTAGCCTAACTTTGGTAATCTCCTTAAAATCAGCAAAAGCCAAGGCCCATGAGGTGTTTTTTGCCGCTCCAATCGCAGTTTTCATTCTTAAATTCCAATAGGTTCGCAAAGATAGCCTCAAACACTATTTCCTGCAACGAATAGTGCAGTTTATTGGACGAAAGGACTTTATCAAAAAAGTAAAAACCCTGATGTTAATCATCAGGGTTTTATTTTAAATTTTATTATGGCTTTCTACCTTATTGAAGCTTAAATGTAATGGGGATACTAAAAGGAACCCTAACTGCTCTTCCCCGTTGTTTCCCGGGAGTCATTTTAGGTAATTTACCAATGATACGAGCTGCTTCCTTTTCCAAGTTTTTATCTGGGCCCCGCATTCTAACGTTACCAATGCTGCCATCCTTTTGAATAACGAACATGATGTTAACCCTTCCTTGAACACCCATTTCTTGGGCAATTTCAGGATAGCGGAAGTTTTTGCTAATATGTTTTTGCATCATTTTATTGAAACAGGCCCTTTTGTCTCCTGCACTTTCACAACCAGGAAAAACAGGAACATCTTCAATAACCGCAAATGGTACATCAACATCTTCTTCTATCTCATCTACCGCTACATCCTCTACTTCTATGATTTCTTCCTCTTGACTCGTTTCCGTTGATTCTATGACGGTCTCCTCTACTTCCTCTTCATCCTCTACTACCTCAATAACCTCAGGAGCAGCCGGTGGTGGCGGTGGCGGCGGTGTTTTTATCTGTTCCGTCATGGGAACTTCCTCATCCAAATCATCATCAACATTCAGCGAGATATCATAATCGTTTACCTTGTCATAGGTTTTCCATTCCAAGGCACCGTAGACCAAGGCCATGACCAATGCCAATCCTATTACAAAATAAAGCCCACTGTTCCTTCCAATATCGGCTTTTGGGTTCTTTTTAGGTTCCATAACTATATCTTTAATGTTCGCTAATTTAATTAAAATAATGCGTAAAAAGCAAATACTATTTCCAATTTAACCTGTTTTTAGAGGAAAAAAGCATTTTTGCTGTCACCAGCCCTGCCAAGGCACCAAGGGTATTGGCCAAGGCATCAAAAATGTCACCTGCCCTTGATGTAGTGAATCCATACTGAATTACCTCAATAATAATACCAAAAATAGTCAGGAACAATAACATCACTATTATAAGTTTCCTTAAAGGGGCACCTTGTGTTACTCGTATACGGAAGGAGAGCAGGCCTAAAATCGCGGCCACAAAGTAAAACGTAAAATGTACAACCTTATCAAGATGGGGAATGTTAATGGTCGGCACACTTGTATCCTCAAAAGAATATAAGCTGGAAAATGCAACGAACACCATCCAGCTTATAAAGGAAATTGTAAAAATTGGCTTCTTAGGCACCTATCAGTTCTTTGTAATCCCCGGCACTGAGCAAATCCTCGATTTCCGATGGTTCACTTAACCTTATCTTCACCATCCAACCTTCACCATAGGGGTCAGAATTCACTTTTTCCGGCTCATCTTCCAAGGATTCATTGAACGCTATAATCTCACCGCTCAGAGGTTGGAACAAATCCGATACCGTCTTTACGGCCTCTACCGTTCCAAAAACCTCTTCCCTATCCAAGGTTTCGTCCAAGGTCTCTACTTCCACATAAACAATGTCTCCCAACTCACCTTGGGCAAAATCCGTAATACCCACAGTCGCTACATTGTCTTCTATCCGTACCCATTCATGGTCTTTTGTGTATTTCAATTCGGGTGGTATGTTCATTTTTTTTGTTTTTTATGCAGACAAATGTAACGGATTCTGAATAGGTTTTCAAGAATAAATTGAAGTTGAAATAGTAAACTCCCATACAATATTTGGTAAATGTGAAATAAACCCTATTTCTAAGTCAATTCAAATAAAAATACCGCTATGGCATGGTGCCTCCAACATGGGCAGTTTACGTTTTACCATATAAATTTTGAATACATACTTGTACCCGTGTTTAATTTCCAAAATTGTAACGCAGGGTAAATCCGGCATTTATGGTAGTCTGTGGAAAAGCCGTGGATACGGCAAATTGTGAGAACGAGTGATCATAGAAGAACAGGGCGTTCAGATTTTTATTCAACGCATAGTCCGCAGTAAACTTAATGGACAGCAGGTTTTGGCCAGAGGTAATCTGGTTATTGTCTATATCCAAATTTCGGATGATGGTAATATTGTCACGAAGTGTAACATCTGCCTTAAGGTTTAGATCTCCCTTAAGCCTAGTTTTGTTGCCTCCAATATTGGTTACGAATTTTACGTCTTTAAAACGGTATCCCAACCCTACCGTATATTCCTTACCGCTGACCTCTGTCATAAGATTATTGTCAAAGCTCAGGGACAGGGCCCTATCGGTTCGTACCTCGGCCAGAACACTAATGGAATTTTTCATTTCAAAATCCACACGCATCAGAGGATTGAACTGATCGGTAAGCACCACATTGTTCAAAATAAGGTCTGGTAACAAATCTCCGGTTTCGGAATCGATGTTGCCATTTTCTTTTTCCAAATTGGTTTGGAAGGAATTGATACTATAAGCGGCCCGGTATCCATGGGTCAATGAAAACCGCTTGAATTTTTTCTTGAACCATTTGTTTCGCATCAATCCGGTATACTTTATGTTCCAGTTGGGAATAGGAATGTCCCGAAAAGCATCTAGATTTACCCTATTCACATCCTGACCGGTATATGCCGCAAAAAACGCGGGTAAAAGTACTTCTTGATTAGTCTTGCCATACAACTGTGGAAAACCGTCCTCATCCAAATCACCCACGGCTTGTCCTCTATCCGCTACCAATCTATTGGCAATGGTCAATCTATTTTCCTTAAATTTTTCAAAGGTTTCGGAGGTAAATTCGTCGCTTTTGCTAAAGGCCGTGCCGATCATCATGGTGGAGATACTGAAATTCCCAAATTGATTACCCAATAATTGATTATATCTGAGGCCACCATTTTCAATATCGGGAATCACTTCAAAATTTTCCTGATAACTACTGGAATATTGCCTATCTGCAGATAAATCTATGGTCAAATCATTCGTAACTTGGGCGGTTGCCGTGATATTCAATTGTTTGTTGGTACGTTCCAGGAACTGTTCATTAAATCCATCGAATTGTGTTAACCATCCATTACGGGCAGCATCAAAACGTACATCGGCCTGACTGCCAAAAACAAATCCTACGGAAGGTCGTAAAGATCCAATAAAACCTATAGTCTGGGTATATCCAGGAAGCACTTTTCCATTGCTCTCGTTGTAATTGATGTTTAAACGTTTCACCATGGTCAAAATATCGACAACCGTATTAAAAACGGCACTAGTCTTTTGTTTTTGCCCTTCTTCTTCGGATTTTGTGTTTCCGGCCTTATCCCTGCGGATTGGAGATCTATTTACGGCCACCTTGCCATCTCGCTTTTTAAGCCCAATCATATCATAAAACTTCTGCAGGGTAAGGTTTGCCGTTAGGTTATGTGTATTGGCATTCTGCACTGTGTTAATATTCTCTCCAGCAACTACTCGAAGCGCATCCCCGCCCCGCTGCCAATCAAAATTACTGGTGTAGGTATATTGGGCATTAATGAAATCCAGAGCAGGAATCTTATTGAACGGCAACTCATAGTTCAATTGCATTTGCTGGGAATGCCTATTAGGTTCCCCCAAATCCCAAAATCCGTCCCAAAGCCCCAGAGTTTGATCTATTTGTGAATTCGGATCATCCTCATCCTCTAAAAAATTGCGCACAATATTGTTATTGCTTCCCGTAAAATTCAATCGTAAGGACTTGGTAAGATTATAGTTTATTGCATATTGCCAATTAAACTGATAATTCCGTTGCTGTAGTTCAGGAAGCTCCAAACGTTCCACACCTTCCTCACGTACATCCCTGAAGCGTTGCCTGTTAAACTGTCTGTTAATATTGGAGTTTACAGAAACAGTAGCCGGCAAAAGATTTAGATTTAGATCCTTGAGCCACTGCCAATATTTACCGGTAAAGAGCGAATCCTTTTTAGCAAAAGGTGCTACTTCCACAGGTTCAAAAGCGTGATTGTACACAAATCCTGTAACTACGTTTTGATCTTGTAGGTTGGCTATTTCAAAGTCCCTGTGATTTGTCTCGTTATAGGAATAATTGAAGGTAAAGTTTTCAATATCATAGAAATTGGCATCGGCTTCCTCTCCCCTATCCTTGCGCACACCGATCAGGTTAATACTGGTCCGTTTGGTATAGTCCTCGGCCTGTTCCCTAATTTCTTCCGCTGCTTCGGCCGTAGGAGCGGTATCGATCAAATCATCCAATTTTAAATCGTCATAGACCGGGTCAAACTCAGGGGTAATCAACTGTTCGGAAATACCATAATTGAAGGGAAGTTGTATACCCCATTTTTTGGGTAGCAATTGACCTACGTTTACATTGGTGACCACATCATAGGAAATGGCATCTTCCCTGGCCCGTTCGTTGGGCATTTGATCGATGGCCCCAAAACCTGAGGTACTCCTACTACCTGTAGCGGAGACATTGGCAAAATCGGCCAAGTTGGCATCCACCGCGGCTACAGCCGCCCAGCCTCCATTATTGTCCAGTCCGGCCAAACGTAATTCGTTGAACCATACTTCACCACGGGCCGGAAAATCGTCCGTATTCTTTACCCCGACCATCATACTTCGTATACTTCCCAGGGATGGATTTCCTTTAATACCTATACGGAGCCTGCCCGGGGTCCTGGGAGCAAATTCTTCCACCGGTATCACTTCTCCATTTTCCACTTCAAAAAAGCGAATCTCGCTCAAATCCCCACTATTGATCCACAGGGATTTCACCTTGTTCAAATCACTTAATGCCAGATCCATTTCGTTATCCTCTGGCCAAATCTCACTTTCGGAAGTGGCCGTAAATGGCGTAAACCGAAGGGGCAGTTCTATCTGGTAAAAATTTTGTGTGAAATCCGTCCCGATTCTTAAAAACCCTACCAAGGGAATATCATCATCGGAATAATCACTATCCACAATCTTCTCTGCATGCATGAACATTTTTATCTTTTCATATTGCCGAAGGTCTATGTTCAAATTTTTAAAGACTCCCCGGGAATCCCGCGATTCTAAATTTTCCACAACCAAGGAAAGTGATTGCTCATTTTGCCGGATAATCGTGTTATTGTTGTTCAATTGTTCCCGCACTACGCCTGGAGGAAGCACATAGGGGATAGGAATCCTAGAGTTGTTCTCCTCAATATTTACGGTATTTACATCTACTACGGTTCCATCATCAGTAGGATCCGTATCCAAATCCTCATCCTGCAGATTTTTAAGATAGGTCCGCCAATCGCCCCGCACTAAATCAAGGGTAGCAAAGCGGAGCACCACATCACTATTAAAGTTGGTCAAATACATTCGCATAAAGCTGATGGACCTAAAATCGGTAATGCCTCCCACCGCCTCGGTAAAATCGCTTAATGGGACCTTATATTGTATCCATCTTCGGTTGAGTTGAGATCCGTCCGGCAATTCCGGTGTAACCCCTTCCTTAATATCGGTCACATATAAATCGTCAATCGTAGTATTTGGTTGGATGGGAATTCGATATTCATAATAACTGTTGACCGTATTCATGGTTAAATCCCGATCAATATCCTCAACATCCGGCAACGTAGTGGAACCCCTATTGGTGTTGGTCACCTGGACCGGAGAGTTCCCCTGGGGGTTATTAAAATCGATATAGCGCTCCAAAATCCCACCTTCCCTGTTCAGGTAATATTGATAATTGTCCAAAGCGGGATCATCCCCTGTATTATTTGAATAAACCGATGCTTCACCGGCATCGTCCAGGCCATCCAGACCAATATCCTGAAGGCTACGATTGGTTTCGCTGGCATCAAAAGCATATACCAATGACTGTGTAGCCGGAACCTCACCCCAGGATGTTGGGGCGACCAAATCATTGCTTTCTACTCCTGGCAACCCATTTTCATATTGTTTCTTACCGTCCCTAAGAACATCCTCAGAGATGTTTCCCAGGTTCAGGACCAGTTCTCCTGGACTTGTAGTTGTCCCGTCCACATAGGGATCTAATACCCAGAACTGGACAAATTCCACATTGGACTGTTCAAAGTTGGTACTACTTAGGGAACGCATAATACCTCCCCATTTGTTGTCCGGTGTTTCCGTATCAAAATTGGGATTATTGTTATAGGGACCCTTTTGATTGGGATAATAAGCCAAATCCAAGGTATTCTGAACCGTGGTCTGACCTTGGGCGATATCCACTTGTGGAAAAACCTCATCCACAAATATTCTTCGTGTGGGATTGGTGGAAACATCGCTATCCGAAACACCTGATGGCCTTTGGTTGGTGTAAAATATGGGATCAATGGTATACCAGGCCATCTTGGCCCTACCATAACCATTTAAAAGATTGTCCGGGTCTTCCGGCGAGCTTCCGGACAATTGGCCTCCCGGAGTAAACTCCAATGGGGTACTGGCCAAGGTCCAACCCAAAGATCCCCGTATATCTATCAAGGCCTGTGCGCCTTCAAAATCATCCAGATATGTTGTGGTCTCTCCCTGAAAATCGGCATTTTTTGGGGAATTGGGTTTTAACCAAGCTACCTCTGCGCGTACGGATACATTAGAAGGTACATCCGTATCTATGTTCGGCAACTTATTGACCATTCGCGTAAGGAAAGGCACCTCGGTTGAAAAGTTTCCATTAAGGCCAAAAATGGTATTATTTACAGGTTCTACACCAAAATTTGATTTTTGGGTAAGGGGCCTTTCATTTAGATTTAACCAAGTAGCCCCAAGCACAAAGTTCTCGTTAAATTGATGCTCAACATTAACACCGGTAAACCTTCGGGTCTGCTGACCAAACACGGCATTGTTCTCAACGGAAATATTTATGGGGGTATTGGAGGCCTCAAGGCTCGGGTCCAAAATTTGCACCGTCCCTGCCTGATAGTTTACGGTATAATCTATACCCTCTTGCAACTGCCGGCCCCCAGCGGTAACTCGTACGGATCCTCGAGGCACGTTAAAGGCACCTATGGGAATTCCGCTACTTCCTTCGGACTTATAGCGACCCTTTAGAATAAACTTGTTCTTTTCCGGGTCTTGCAAGGCAGCAGCCTTGGTAAGCTCATACATGTCGCGAAAAACATACTGTTGCTGGTTCGGGTTATATCCCTGTATGTTCTCATAGACGCCACCCCCAAGCTCCTCAAATAAGAACTCGCCAAAGGGTTCCACCTTTGTAAAAATAATGAGCCCTCCCTGGGTATTCACTGTAATTCCGGGTACAAAATCAAAGAAACCGTCGCCTCCAGGCTGTACATCATTGTAGATATTCAAGCGATCCAAATTGAAAACTTCTAAAAGGATGTCCTCTTCCAAACCTGTGGGCCAGGTTGCATCATCTACAGGTGTAATATAATTTCTAGGGGTAGGGTCGGAATACAGAATATTCATCTTAAAGTCTTCCTGGCTCAATTGAAAAGCCCCGGTAGCATAGATATTCTTCATCATCAAATCCCAAATAGGATCGGATATATTGGTAATATTGCTTTTTAACAACTTAAGGATTAAGGTATTGTTTTCAATTATGGGATTTGCTCCGCTAGAAACCGTTGTGGCATCCAGGCCTCCATTCGCAAACTCTCCCACCTGAAAGACTTGCCCGTTGAAGGTATATTGGAATGCAACACCCAATACCTCGTCATTGCTCAAACGTTGGTTTAGGGATATATAGCCTAATTGTGAATTGAAATCATAATCCCTTCCCGCTTCCAGCTTTCTAGCATTCTCCAAGATGGCATAATCAAATCCTTGGTTTGACACATATCCTGGAATGTTAAACCCAGCCTCCACAGTAGCAATGTCCCTAATAGACTGGGTTAAAGCACCTGTCCCTATCTGCTCGGGGTCAAAATCATTGGCATCGTTCCTAGGCAGGACATTACTGGGGTTATTGAAGAAACCCGCTGGTGCACCGTTAAGAAGCCCAATCCGGGTCTGTTCCTCGTTGGCTTCCCCCAAATCTTGTATGGCAACAACATTTCGCACATTTAAGGTTTGCTGACTCCTATTGGTTACCCAAACCTCCAAACGAGTGATCTGGACTTGGCTTTGGATAAAAGGATAATTGGCCAAAGCACCATCATATTGGTCTCGAAAGTACTGGGCCAAGAAAAAGTGTTTGTCCTCGTCATAATCGAGGGCGGTAATGGAAAAATCGTTCAATGTACCTCCTCCTTGGGCTACTACCGTATTGTTTTGGGAACGTTGCTCGGAAAAGACCGCAGTAACCGATGTTTTTCCAAACTGTAATTGGGTCTTTACCCCGAAAAGGCTTTGCGCTCCTTGAATCAAAGAACTATTCAAGGGCATGTTTACATTTCCTATTTCTATTTTTTGGATAATGTCATCCTCGGTTGGGGTATAGTCCAACTTTACGATATTTTGAAAGTCAAAGGTGGCTTCAGTATCATAATTGGCAGTCACCTGCAACCGTTCCCCGATTTTACCCAACATACTCAAACTGATCCGCTGGTCAAAATCAAAGGAAAGATTTGTTCTGTTTCGAGGCGAAAGTGCTGGATTGTCATTCTTTTGCCAGATTACCCCTAGATCCATAGCAACGGAACCCTGCGGTATGACCTCAATGGTATTTCCTCCGAAAACGGACTGAAAAAAGTTATTATTGATATAAAAATTGGGAAGCAGGTTTCTGCGCGCTTCCTCACTACCTTCCTTTTTGCCGGAATAGGCATCGGACTTTTCCTTGAAGTATTCCTTAATACCTTCCTGCCTGGCCAATTCCATGTATTCTTCAGGAGTAAGAATTATGGGATAGCCTATATTAAATTCTCCAATACTTTCATTATAAATATACCTGTCCAGTTTGGGGTCGTAAATGTACTTGGAGATTATGCTTTCAGGGTTGGGCATTACCAATTTCCCCAAATCCGGGCCTGTTTTTACAGAATCCTGCTGTTGTTCAACAGGTTCTTCCCCCTCAGTTTCCTGTGCTACGGCAGACGCCGAGATCATCAGAAGAAACAGGAATAGGAAAGTAAGCTTAAATGTTAATTTAAGAAATTGCTTGGCCCCTTTTTTCAAACTTGCTACAAATTTTTAAGCGCGTGTTTTATAATGTTCTCAACGCTTAGAGAAGGGTCTTGGTTTAGCACTTTGTCCACTGCCTTTTCGGCTTGTCTTCGGACAAAGCCAAGAACCTCTAAAGCAGATAACGCTTCTTCTTTATTTGTATTGTTTGAATTAATGGAAACTTCATCTATATCGTAGACCTTCAAAATTTTGTCCCTTAGGTCCAGAATAACCCTTTGTGCGGTTTTTGCCCCAATTCCTTTTATTGCTTGAATTGTGGCCACATTACCATTAGCAATGGCCTCCCGTATTTGGGGCGGGGACAAGGAAGACAACATGGTCCTTGCAGTGCTAGATCCTATTCCTGAAACAGACAGCAGTAAACGAAATATTTCACGCTCGGATTTCTCCGCGAAACCGAACAATGTATGCGAATCTTCCTTTACTTGTAAATGGGTAAAGAGATTAATGAGCTCTACATCGGATATTTTGGAAAATGTGTGGAGCGATATATTTACGAAATAGCCTACCCCCCCACATTCAATAATAACATGGGTCGGATTTTTTTCTATCAGTTTTCCTTTTAGGTGATGTATCATAAATCAAAGTTCAAGCACAAATATCAACTTCAAGTTCAATTTGATATGCTTCAGGTTTAAGGTTTAAGGTTTAAGGTTTAAGGTTTAAGGAATGTATTCATTACATTAAAATCGATCACCGAGACTAATTCTATAACCAAATTTTTATGCCTTCCGAGAACTATTCCCTGTTTTGGCACGTTTGCGTTTTTCCCTTTCCTGGGCATCTATAACCGCTACGGCCGTCATGTTCACCATTTCATCAACACTGGCTCCCAGTTGTAGGATATGGACGGCTTTTCGAAGTCCCAACATTATAGGTCCAATGGCATCTGCAGCATGCAGTTCCTTCAACAATTTATAGGTAATGTTCGCGGATTCCAGATTCGGGAATATCAAAGTGTTGACCTTTTTCCCAGCAAGTTTTGAAAACGGAAATTGGCTTTGAAGCATCTCCCTGTTCAGCGCAAAATCAGTCTGTATTTCCCCATCTACAACCAAATTGGGATTTTCGTCATGCAGCTGTTCGACGGCCTTTCTTACTTTTGAGGCATGAGGATGATTTGAAGCGCCAAAATTGGCATAGGACAACATCGCCACAACCGGATCAAACCCGAAAGCGCTGCCTAAATTAGCTGTCATTCTGGCAATTTCAGCCAACTCCTCCGCGGTAGGATCAATATTGATGGATGTATCGGACAAAATCAGAGGGCCATTATTCGTTATCATAATATGAGCCGTTGCCGCCTTTCTTACACTGGTCGCCCTTCCAATAACCTCAAATACGGGTCTCACTACATTGGCGTAGGCCCTGGAATGTCCGGTTATCATACCATCGGCATCTCCTTCCAAAACCATCATGGCACCAAAATAATTGCGCTCCCGCATTTTTATTTGTGCACTATACAAAGTAGTTCCGCTTCTCTTCCTACTTTCCCAATATCTTTGGGCATAGTGGTTTCTCTTTTCCAAGGAATCATCCCCATATTGATCAATGATGGGTACATCCGCATCAAATTCCAATTCTTTCTTTAACTCGGAAATAATTTGTTTATCCCCCAACAAAATGGGATGTGCTATACCCTCCTCGTAAGCAATCTGGGCGGCCTTTAGAACATCCAGGTGATCGGCTTCGGCAAAAACTATTTTTTTGGGGTTTACCTTTGCCCTATTCATAAGTAAGCGCATCACCTTGTTGTCATCGCCAGATCGTTGTAGGAGTGCCTCGCAATAGGCTTCCCAATTTGTAATTGGAGCCTTGGAAACCCCGCTCTGTATGGCGGCTTTGGCCACTGCAGGAGGAATTTCGGAAATGAGCCTTGGGTCAAAAGGTTTGGGAATAATATAGTCCTTACCGAAAGTAAGTCTAGTCTCACCGTATGTGATATTAACCTGTTCGGGGACGGGCTGTTTGGCCAAATCTGCCAATGCCTTCACCGCGGCCATTTTCATCTCCTCATTGATAGTAGTCGCCCTTACATCTAGAGCACCTCGAAATATGAACGGAAATCCAAGAACATTATTCACTTGATTGGGATGATCCGAACGTCCCGTAGCCATGATGATATCATCCCTGGTTTTACAGGCCAACCCATATTTTATTTCCGGATTTGGGTTGGCCATGGCGAATACAATGGGATTTTTGGCCATGGATTCTAACATTTTTGGAGTCACAATATCGGCAATGGATAGTCCAATAAAAACATCCGAATCCTTCATAGCCTCTTCCAAAGTATCTATTTTTTGGTCCGTGGCAAACTCCAGCTTTTCATGGGATAGATTCTCCCTGTCCTTTCGGATTACGCCTTTGCTATCCAACATAACAATGTTTTCTGCCATGGCCCCAAATGCTTTGTACAATTTGGTACAAGAAACTGCGGCAGCTCCCGCTCCACTGACCACTATTTTTACTTCCTCAATTTTTCTATTTGTCAATTCCAATGCATTCAATAACGCAGCGGCGGAAATAATTGCTGTGCCATGTTGATCATCATGCATGACGGGAATATCCAGTTCTTCCTTTAATCGACGTTCTATTTCAAAGGCCTCCGGGGCTTTGATATCCTCCAAATTAATTCCACCGAAGGTGGGGGCGATGGTCTTTACCGTTTCCACAAACTTGTCCACATCCTCAGTATCCAATTCAATATCTATTCCATCGATATCGGCGAAAATCTTAAATAGCAAGCTTTTACCTTCCATTACAGGCTTGGAAGCCTCAGGTCCTATATTTCCCAAACCCAAAACAGCTGTGCCATTGGAAATAACAGCAACTATATTCCCTTTGGAGGTGTATTTGTAAACATCTTCTCGGTTCTTTTCGATTTCCAGGCAGGGCTCCGCAACTCCGGGAGAATAGGCCAATGCCAGATCACGTTGGGTGGCATACGGTTTGGTAGGTACTATTTTTATTTTTCCGGGACTGGGTTTGGCATGGTATACCAAAGCCTCCCGTCTACGTTTCTCTTCACTCATATCCGAAGTTTGATTTGTAAATTTAGCCTAATCTTTTAGGAAAGGGGTTCCCAAAAATAAAAAAGCACCAATAAAATTATTGATGCTTTCCCAAATGTTAAACTTAAACTACCAAAATGAGCCTACTACGATTGTAGTAACGACTAATAATATAATGGCTAAATACCGATAATTTTTATACCACGGAAGAGCACTTAGCTCTTCGGTCTCCTCGGTAAACATTTCCCTTTTGTATGTATACTCTTTTACCTGCTCCTCATCTGGAAGACCTGTCGCTAAACTTGCCACTACATGGACAATAATGCTTATAACGAATAACAGATTCGCCTTTGCCAAGAAATGGAAATCATTGAGGTAAGGGGAAATATCATATGCCGCCGACAATATCATAAAAAGAGCGAAGGCACCACCGACCAACAAACTAACAAAGGCTCCAGTACCATTCGCCCTTTTCCAAAAAAGTCCTAATATGAAAGCAGATACCACAGGAGGACTGGTAAATGCGATGACCAATTGCAAATAGCCCCATAGCGAGTCGCTTACCTTTTCAATGAAGGGAACCCATGCTGAAGCCAGGACCACCAAAACCAAGGTAGCTATCTGACCTGCCCGAACCAATTGTTTACTTGTCATTTCCGGGCGAAGTTGTTTTACAAAATCCATAGTAATCAAAGTAGATGCCGAATTAAAGGTCGCGGAAACCGAGGACATCATGGCCGCCAAAAGACCAGCTACTACCAGACCTAAAATTCCAGTGGGCAGTAATTGAAATAATAATACCGGATAGGTAAGGTTAGGGCAATCGGACAGATTCTCGCACATTCCGCCATTGGCCAAGGGGTAATTAAGTCCAGAAATATCCAGGTTGTTAAAAAGTAATAAGGCCAACACGCCAGGAACCACCATGATAAAAATAACGGGGAGTTTTAAAAACCCTGCAAAAAGTGCCCCCCATCTCCCATGGTTCAGATCCTTGGCCCCTAATACCCTCTGTACCATAAACTGGTTATTGGCCCAGAAATAAAAGCCTAGAAGAGGAACTCCGGTCAATAACCCCCACCAAGGCATAAACTCATCATTGTCCGGACGTACCAGACTAAATACTTCATCCGAATTGGACGGAATATATTTACCTTCGGCAGCTCTATCCCCAAAATTCACCTCCCCACCGGCTAACATGGCGTCCAATTTTTCCATCATTCCCTGCCAGCCACCTCCCAATTGATCAAAAGCAAAGTAGGTAAGGAAGCAAGAACCAATAATGAGAAGCACGGCCTGTATCACTTCGGTCTGTATTACGGAGTTCAAACCTCCAGGAATGGTATATGCCGCTGCTGCGATGGCCAACATAATAATAATATATGTTGAGCTAATTTCAGGGAATAGCAATTTTAAAACAATGCTCCCAACATAGAGGCCGGCTGCTGTGTCCACAAGGACATTCCCCAAAATAGTAATAAAGGAAAAATAGTAACGTGATCGTTTATCGTACCTGCGCATCATAAATTCCGGCATGGTGTAAACTCCGGATTTTAAGTAGAAGGGTAGGAAAAAAATGGAAAAGAAAATTAAGATTACTACAGCATACCACTCATAGTTATAAACACTGATGTTGGTCTGAAAACCATCCGAGGCTAACCCCACCAAGGTAGAACTGGAAATATTGGCCGAGAATAGGGCAATACCGACAATGGGCCAGGTCATGGTCCTCCCACCCAAGAAATAATCCTCCGAACTGCTTCTCTTGGACTTTGATATTCCGTATATGATAATTCCTACAAGATAAACCAGAATTACAATTACGTCCAATGTTTCCAATTCGCCCATAATAGTGTTGATTTAGTTTAGTCAGTTTTATTGGTTCATTTTGGCATTTCCACAATCAATAGCTTTTATTTTAAACTATAACACATATCTATTGCCTAATTTTAAGAAATCTGTAAAAAGTACTGTCTCCGAATATAACGTTTTTAACGACTTCTTAAAAAAATCTTAAAAAGAAAATGGTAAATTTTATTACGAAAACGTTTGCGTTTTCCAGCTGACAAAAAAAGAGGAGAAGAAAACCCTAAGGTTTTGAAAATCTTACCCTTAAAATTTATTTAATGAAGTTGATATTTCTTTTGAGACCGGAAAATTTCGTGCGTTTTACGGCCGATTTCTGAAAAACCTTTCTGAAGACGTCCTCCGTTATTTCTTCCCAGTCTTTTTTGGTCATGGACAGTAATTCTGGTTTGGGGTGAAAAAGAGGTTCGTCATGTGATTTGGAAAACCGATTCCATGGACAGACATCCTGACAGACATCACAACCAAAGATCCAATCTTCAAATTGGTCTTTTACCGAAGTTGGAATTTCATTTTTGAGCTCAATGGTGAAATAGGATATGCACTTGCTTCCGTCCACGACATAGGGCTCTACAATGGCTTCTGTGGGACAGGCATCGATACAGGCCGTACAGGAACCACAATGATCGGTTACCGGAGCATCGTAATCCAATTCCAAATCCACTATTAGCTCCGCAATGAAATAAAAGGAACCCACCTTTTGCGTAAGCAAGTTGCTATGTTTGCCCATCCAACCCAAGCCACTTTTCGCCGCCCATGCCTTATCCAAAACGGGAGCGGAATCCACAAACGCCCGACCATGAACCTCGCCAATTTCTTCTTGAATAAACTGGAGCAGGTTTTTAAGCTTTTCCTTTATCACAAAGTGGTAGTCCATACCATAGGCGTATTTTGACACCTTAAAGGTGTCTTGTATTTGGCTCTCGGAGGGATAATAATTCAGCAGCAATGAAATCACCGACTTTGCCCCATCTACCAGCTTTGTGGGATCCAGGCGCTTGTCAAAATGGTTTTCCATATAATGCATCTCGCCGTGCATACTGTTCTTCAACCATTTTTCCAATCTAGGGGCCTCCTCTTCTAAAAACGCGGCTTTGGAAATACCACAGGACAAAAAACCGAGGCGTTTGGCTTCTTCCTTTATTAAAACCGTATGTCGGCCTTTTCCATGCATTTATATGCGTGCTGTAAGTTTTATATAAGCCCCCTTAGGTTTTAAGCTAATCAGTGGATGAACTTCAATTTCATGGGTAGTGGATAACCGGTATTTCTTAACCAAAAAAGCAATCGTTATTATCATCTCGTACATGGCAAAATTATTGCCTACGCACATTCGAGGTCCCGCCCCAAAGGGAAAGTAATGAGCGGAAAAGTCCTTTTTAGCGTCCGAGGCAAAGCGTTCCGGGATGAATTGATGCGGGTTCTCCCAGAAATCCATATGTCTATGTAACTCGTAAATGCTCATTAACCATACGGTACCTTTTTTAAATATATGCCCTTTTATGATATCTTCGGCCAAACTAACCCGATCCGTAAAATATACCGGGGGATAAAGGCGCATGGATTCCTCTATGCACTGTAGGGTATATGACAATTGGGTCAAAGCCTGTAAATTATTTCCATTTTCAAAATTAACTTCCCTTACTTCCTGAAAAAGTCTTTGTTGAATCTCTGGATGTTTTGCCAATAACATCAGCGTAAAGCTCAAAGCATTGGCCGTAGTTTCATGACCTGCCGTAAAAAGTACCATCACCTCATCGATCAACTGTTCCCTCTGCATGTTCGTACCATCCTCATAACGGGCATCCAATAGCATATCCAACAAATCGTCCTTTTTCTCATTGGAGTCCAAGCGTTCCTGAACGATTCCATTGATCAAATGCCTTGCCTCGCCGGATAGTTTTAAATGCCTCCCTGTATCCCCTGTCAAATTGAACCACCATTTTAGATAGGGCATTCGCATTTCCTTGATCAACATTTTTTGGTTGGCTATGGTAATCTCCTTTAGACGTTGCATCCTATCATGGATATTGTCCGCACTAAAAAGGGATCTTGCCACTACTTGAAAGGCCAAATCTCCCATCATGGGAAAAATATCATACTCGGAATTTACTTGAAGTGCATTTAGCTCGGCCACAATGGTTCTATACATCATGCCTATAAGGCCTTCCAATTTTTTCTTATGGAAGGCCGGTTGTATCATCCTCCGATGTACACGCCAGAACTCACCATTGGACGTTAGCAGTCCATGGCCGATATATTTGGCCAATTCCTTGGTCTGTAAGGACGACTTTCCATAGTTCTTGTGGTTTTTTTGAAGTATGTGCCGTATAGATTCCGCATTCCTGGTAAATACCCAGTCATTGCTCCTACCTAAATTTATCCTAAAGGTGTCCCCATACTCCTGAAAATACTTGTGATGAAACGGCAAAGGGTTTTTTAGAATAGTCCTTCTGTTCCTTAATACTTCATATCGGGGGATACTCGGTAAATTTTTCATCAGAACAAGCCCGGCTGATCACCACCTTTTATCCGTCCCAAATGTTTATAGGCCAATTCCGTTACCTCTCGGCCCCGTGGCGTACGCATGATAAAACCCTGTTGGATCAAAAAAGGTTCATAGACTTCCTCGATGGTCTCTGCACTTTCGGAAACAGCTGTGGCCAATGTAGTAATACCGACCGGGCCTCCCTTGAATTTATCAATTATGGTGGTCAGAATCTTATTGTCCATTTCATCGAGACCATGGGCATCCACATGCAACGCATTGAGACCAAATTTTGAGATATCCATATCTATATTCCCATTACCCTTGATCTGGGCAAAATCACGGACACGGCGAAGAAGGGCATTGCAGATTCTTGGCGTACCTCTACTACGTCCGGCAATCTCAATGGCCGCTTCATTGGTAATAGGTACTTTTAAAATATCCGCACTACGCTGCACTATTGTAGAGAGTAATTCCGTAGAGTAATACTCCAATCGGCTTGAGATCCCAAAACGTGCCCGCATGGGTGCCGTCAACAAACCCGAACGTGTAGTGGCCCCGATCAAAGTAAACGGATTAAGGTTAATTTGAACGGAACGCGCATTAGGGCCCGTCTCGATCATGATATCAATTTTGTAATCCTCCATGGCAGAATAGAGATATTCTTCCACAATAGGGCTTAGCCTGTGAATCTCATCTATAAAAAGAACATCCCTTTCTTGGAGATTAGTCAGCAGACCGGCCAAATCCCCGGGCTTGTCCAACACGGGTCCCGAGGTAATCTTGATGCCTACTCCCAGTTCATTGGCCAGAATATGTGCCAGTGTGGTCTTGCCAAGGCCAGGTGGGCCATGGAACAAGGTATGATCCAAGGCCTCTCCTCTTAAGTTGGCCGCTTGTACAAATACCTTTAGATTTTCCAGAACCTGTTCTTGTCCCGTAAAATCTTCAAACGTCACAGGTCTCAATGCCCTTTCGACATCCAGTTCTTCTTGGGAAAAGTTCTGTGCGGTTGGATCCAAGTGTTCATTCATATCCTAACAAAGATAATAAAGCATGTAGAAGTAGTTATACCATTTAACTAAACCGCTACATATTTAAAGTGCATAGGTTAATAGGAAAGATGATATCATAGGTGAACATTGGGCCAAAGTAGCGATAAACAGTTCGCAATCGGCAGTTGGTGGTAATATATTGTTACATGGGCATACATCTTTTTCCAACAACCATCAACCAACAAGCTTGGACTATGTCATACCGAGGACTTATATTAAAGACATCTTCGGGCAGGAATTTGAAGCACCAAATCTGTGATGCTGAGCCCTGTCGAAATGCAAGCAGGGTTTCAACAAACTATGCGACCAATGAAACGGTGAATCAGGTTATCTTAAGGTTAAATTCATAGAAAGCCGACCATTGATTTTTACCTACATGACATTTGTCATCTTTTTTACCATGCCCTGTACCCTACATTTGCACTAGAATTTATGAGCAAATACTATATATCAACTTTAAAAACAATTGAACATGGCAGAAGCATTTAATCTTCGGAAATACGGTATTGATACCGAGACCATTTATCGAAACAGTAGTGTACCTGTGCTGTACGAATTAGGACTGAGATTGGAAAAAGGTACTGCAATTTCCGATGTAGGCGCTTTGATGACCTACTCTGGAGAAAAGACCGGTCGTAGTCCAAAGGACAAACGTATTGTACGGCATCCCGATTCTGAAAACAATATTGACTGGGGCGATATCAACATAGGGTTGGACGAGCATACCTATATGGTAAACCACGAACGTGCCCTGGATTATCTTAATACCCGTGAGCACCTATTTGTTGTGGATGCTTTTGCAGGTTGGGATCCGGATTATAGGATAAAAACCAGGATTATTTGTACACGGGCCTATCATGCGCTCTTTATGCAGAATATGCTGATCATGCCCTCCAAAGAGGAATTGGCCAATTTTGGTGAGCCGGATTATGTTGTCATGAATGCCGGTGGTTTCCCAGCCAACCGTTACACATCCGAAATGACTTCCAAGACCAGTATAGATGTCAACTTGGAACGCAAAGAAATTGTGATATTGGGTACACAGTATGCCGGGGAAATGAAAAAAGGTCTCTTTGGCGTCATGAATTATCTTATGCCATTGGAGGGAGTTATGCCTATGCACTGTTCTGCAAACGTAGGTGAAAAAGGAGATGTCTCTATTCTTTTTGGTCTTTCCGGTACAGGTAAAACTACCTTAAGTGCAGATCCTAAACGTAAATTGATCGGTGATGACGAACATTGCTGGACAGACAAAGGAACCTTTAATATTGAAGGAGGTTGCTATGCCAAGGCTATTGATCTTTCTGCAGAAAATGAACCGGATATCTTCAATGCCATTCGATTTGGAACTGTTCTTGAAAACGTGGTCTATGATAAGGATACCCGTCAGGTAGACTATTCCGATGTTTCCATAACACAAAATACAAGAGCATCATATCCCATAGAATTTATTGATAATATACAGATTCCATGTATTGCAGGTCACCCGGAAAACATCATTTTCTTGACTTGTGACGCGTTTGGTGTATTGCCTCCGGTAAGCAAATTGACTCCCGAGCAGGCCAGTTACCACTTTATTTCCGGGTATACGGCAAAAGTAGCCGGTACTGAAATGGGTGTAACGGAACCCCAAGCCACGTTCAGTGCATGTTTTGGAGCTGCCTTTATGATGTGGCATCCGAACAGGTATGCCGAGTTATTGGCTGAAAAAATAAAAACACACAAGGCCACGGCTTGGTTGGTAAATACCGGATGGAACGGTAGTGGTTCCCGCATGAAATTGAAGCATACCAGGGCTATGATCGATGCGATTCATAACCACGACTTTGACCATGCGGAATATGTTACCGATGAGGAATTTGGTTTCCAAATTCCGACCAGTTGTCCAAATGTGCCAGAAGAGGTCTTGATTCCCAAAAATACCTGGGAAGATAAAGAGAAGTATACCCAGGTTAAAAACAAACTGGTTACACTTTTTAACGACAACTTTGAGCAGTTCAAGGCCAATGTGAACCCTGAAATCGTTGCTGCCGGTCCAAAAGTTGCTGAAACCGCATAGTTTTAGTTTTTTTACTTAGTTGTATATAAAACCCCTGATCGAGTCCGATCAGGGGTTTTTGTTTTATAGCTCATGGCTTTTTTGGTTCTCCCTTAAAATCGTAAATTCAGGACATGGAAAAGTACAGCCCTGGGATTCTTCAATATATTCCCTTTTTTTATGTCATATGGTCAGATGATCTATTATCGGCTTCGGAAGTTGCCATTGTTGAAAAGGCCTTGGAACAGGATAATTCCTTATCCAAAGAAGAACGAGATACTTTGTTCAAATGGTTGAAGAGGACAAACCCTCCATCCAATAAGGAATTCAAAAACTGGAAACATACCATTTCCAAGTCTATGGTAAAACTTGTAGAAAGTGACACCTATCCCTTGGCCACTTTTAGTCAAAAAGTAGTGTGCCGCTATAACGATGAATGTCCATTCAATGAAAATCTAAAGTATATCGAAGTAAACCTTGGTATACAGCCCAACCACTATAACCATCTCTTTGACGTAGAAGTAATTCACCAAAAAACATCCCATTATTACAATGCCCATGAATTGGATGCCCTATTAAAAGGTAAGCATGCCAACGTAATTGATAATTTTCGCTCTTTTTTATCCCGTCCTCTTTTTGATTGGAACATTCATAGGGACAAGGATGAATTCAGAAAACGGGTCCTGGAGCAAGTGCAGTTTCTTGGAGAAAATGGTTATGGCGCCATGGCATATCCAAAATCCTACGGTGGAACGGAAGATATGGAGGGGTATGCCGCTATTTTTGAGAACCTTATGTACGTGGATGGCAGTCTTGCAATCAAGTTCGGGGTACAGTTTGGGCTATTTGGGGGAAGCATCCAAAAATTGGGAACCAAAAAACATCATGACCGGTATCTTAAAAAAACTGGGGAAGCCAAACTTTTGGGCTGTTTTGCCATGACCGAAACGGGACATGGCTCCAACGTAAGAGGCATTAAGACCACGGCAACCTATGATTCCAAAACCGATGAAATCATAATTCATACCCCTGGCGATAAGGATAACAAAGAATATATTGGAAATGCCCTACATGCTAAAATGGCTACGGTATTTGCCCAATTGATCGTAAATGGAAAAAACGAAGGCGTGCATGCCATTCTTGTTCCTTTACGGGACGACGAACATAGGTTGCTCCCTCGAATAAAAGTAGAGGACAATGGATATAAATTAGGGCTTAATGGCGTGGACAACGGGAAAATTTGGTTTAATCAGGTACATGTGCCGAGGGAGAACTTACTGAACATGTATGGCCACATAAAAGATGATGGCAGCTACCATTCGGATATCCAAAATCCAAATAAGCGCTTCTTTACCATGCTAGGTACATTGGTGGGCGGACGTATTTGTGTGGCTCGCGCCGGATTGGGGGGTGCAAAGTTTGCATTGGCCATTGCCGTGAAGCACGCCTTAAGAAGAAGGCAGTTCAATGACAACATTAAAATTCAGGAAGACCTATTACTAGATTATCCTACCCATCAACTTCGGCTTACACCTTTAGTTGCCAGTGCGTATGTATACCACGTTACCTTGGACAGAATTATGGAGGCCTATTGCAATGAAGACCATACGGATAAACGCAAGGTAGAGACCCAAGTGGCCGGTCTAAAATCATTGATTACCTGGTATGCCAATGATGCCATCCAGGAATGTAGGGAAGCCTGCGGAGGTAAGGGTTATCTACTGGAAAACCGTATTGCGGACCTAAAGGGCGATGTAGATATTTTTACCACTTTTGAAGGTGACAATACCGTCTTATTACAATTGGCCGCCAAAGGAGTTCTCTCAGACTTTAGGGCCGAATTTAATAGTGCAGGTTTTTCTTCGGTATTGCGCTTACTCACAACCCAACTTGGCGAGAGGCTTTCCGCTATTAACCCTGTCTACACCAATAAAACGGACAAGGAACATCTATACAATCCTAAATTTCACGGACACGCCTTTAACTATAGGACCAAAAGGCTTACATATACCTTGGCCATGCGCATACGGGATCAAATAAAAAAAGGTGTACCTTCCTATCAGGCATTCCTTAAGGTACAGACGCATTTATTAGCCCTAGGCAAAGCATATAGTGTAGAACTGGCCTATACCCTATTTTCCGATTTTGCATCCACACTCAAGGATGAAAAAAACCGTCTATTATTCCAAAAGCTGGGAACACTTTATGCGTTATATGAAATCCGAAAGGATGCCGAATGGTATTTGGAGCAGGGCTATATGGGAAGAACCAAATCAAAGGCTATACGACAGAGGGTAGAACGTCTATGTTCCGAGCTTAGGCCACATATGGAAGTTTTGGTGGATGGCTTTGGTATTCCAGAACATTGTATCACCGCTCCGATTGCAGTTTAATCCAGTGTTTTATGGAGCTTGGAAGTGTCCAAAAACTCCGAAATTTTAATATTGGGGTTTCCATATAGATTAACTCTGGAAGAACCCTTGGAAGAAAGTTCAAAATTTGTAATGGCATAAATGTTGGCATCCGAAGATTCTTCCAAAATGGCCTTAACAATGGTTGCTTCACATCTCTCCGCCTTAAGATTGGCATTCCCATATAATAGTACCTGTAGACTGTCCGTGGTGCCCTCTAATCTTGACGTAGCATTCTTTTGCATGGAGACATGGGTACTCTCTCCGACCACATATATGCGAGCGTCTATACGGTCCGATAATTGAATATCTATGGAGTCGCTTGCAAAATTAAAATCCCCGGAACTTATGCCTTCCATGGCAAGATGTGTTATGGTTGCGTTGACATTCAATTCCAATCGCGAAGGGCCCGAAGTTTTAATGTGCAATTCATCGGAAGAGATTACATCATCTGTATTCATCTTACCATTTTCCATGGTTATTGACTCCAATTCCCTGTAATTGACAATAATCTCCAACTTTTTTTTAGCCGTAATCTTATAAAAGGAACTGATGAACAACGTACCGTCCTTAACCTCAAATTTTAGGACATCGATTAAATTATCATCCGCTTCAATGGTATAACCTTCCTCAAAGGATTTCTTTAAAACAATCTCCAAATCATCAATAAGTTGTATGGCATTAAATGGAGGCAAGTTCTCGTTTACCTGCACAATGCTTCTATTTCCCTTGATCTTAGGTTTGCGTTGCGCGTGTACAAACCCTGTTAACATGATCAGTGCAATAAGAAAAGTGTGTTTCATAACAGGTTAGATTTCATGGAGGATTTCAGCACGCCCGTCAATGGTACACCCAATTACTAAAACGAATTTAAATGGGGATTTCAAATAGGGCTTTACTAAGATATTACAAAAAAGCGAGATTGTCTTTTTTCAATCACCATCAAAAAAAATGCCCGACTTAATGGTACGGGCATTTTTTGTTTGAATTAGTTTGGTGTTAATGATTTAATTCTTCCTCATCTTCTTGTAGGGGCACCGTTTGAGGTACAAAATCCTGCCCCGGAATAATGTATTCCCCATTTTCATCGGTCTTACTGTAATCATAAGCCCAGCGATGAACATGTGGTATGGGGCCGTCCCAATTTCCATGAATATGTTTTACCTCTGCCGTCCATTCCAAAGTAGTTGCCTTCCAAGGGTTCTTGGGTCCTTTTTTACCATAGAAGATACTGCTGATAAAGTTATAGGCAAAGACCAGTTGTGCTCCAGCGGTTATCAATGCAAAGACCGTCATAAGGACTTGTACATCCGTTAGTTCATCGAACATGGGAAAGGCGGTATTCTCATAATACCTCCTAGGCACTCCTGCCATACCTACAAAGTGCATGGGAAAGAATATTCCATAGGAGCCTATTGCCGTAATCCAAAAATGGACATATCCCAAATTCTTATTCATCATTTTGCTTTCGAACATTTTTGGGAACCAATGGTACACTCCGGCAAATAAACCATATAGTGCCGAAATACCCATTACCAAATGGAAGTGCGCCACTACAAAATAGGTATCATGTACGTTTATATCCAAGGTGCTGTCGCCCAAAATAATTCCGGTTAAGCCTCCCGTGATAAATGTGGAAACCATTCCAATGGAAAATAACATTCCAGGATTTAGCTGCAAATTTCCTTTCCATAGGGTCGTTATCCAATTAAATGCTTTTACCGCCGAGGGTATTGCAATCAATAGCGTAGTAAAGGTAAATACAGATCCCAAAAATGGGTTCATCCCGGAAATGAACATATGATGTCCCCAAACAATTGTGGATAAAAACGCAATGGCCAATATGGAGGCAATCATGGCACGATACCCGAAGATAGGTTTACGGGCATTAACGGACATCACTTCGGAAACGATACCCATAGCGGGTAGGATTACAATATAGACCTCTGGGTGACCCAAAAACCAAAAAAGATGCTCGAACAATACCGGAGATCCTCCTTGATAATGCAAAACCTCTCCCTGAATAAAGATATCCGATAAAAAGAACGATGTACCAAAACTCCTATCCATAAGCAATAATAGCCCGGCGGATAAAAGAACGGGGAAGGAGATTACACCGATTACCGCTGTAACGAAAAATGCCCAAATCGTCAAGGGCAAACGGGTCATGGACATACCTTTGGTCCTTAGGTTCAGTACCGTAACGATATAATTCAAAGATCCCAAAAGGGATGAAGCAATAAATATAGTCATGGATACCAGCCAAAGCGTCATCCCCATACCCGATCCTGATTGGGCCATAGGCAGGGCACTTAAAGGTGGGTACACGGTCCACCCCGCGGAAGCCGGACCGGCCTCAACAAAAAGTGATATCACCATAATTACACTGGACAGGAAAAATAACCAATACGACACCATGTTCAAAAAACCTGATGCCATATCCCTGGCCCCGATCTGCAGGGGAATCAAAAGGTTACTAAAGGTACCGCTCAATCCGGCAGTAAGCACAAAAAACACCATTATGGTTCCGTGTATGGTAACCAAGGCCAAATAGATATCCGCATCCATAACACCATCTGGAGCCCATTTGCCCAATAAAGTTTCGAATATTGGGAAGGATTCCCCCGGCCAGGCCAGTTGCATCCGAAACAATAGAGACATCGCTATTCCAACAAAACCCATTATGAGTCCCGTAATCAAATACTGTCGGGCTATCATTTTGTGATCCTGACTAAAGATGTATTTGGTAATAAATGTCTCTTTGTGATGATGCCCATGATCATGTGCATGGTCCTCTACATGTGCTTGTGCCGTAACAGACATAATTTTACTTTTTTAATTATCCTTTCCTTTTCTAGCAATACTCTTAATCCTGAGCCTTATAAGATAGCTCCGCCGTTTCCGCTCCAACAGGATTGAAATCCGGTTCCTGTACGTCCGCTACCATAACGGTTTCCGCAAAGGTCTTTTGGGATTTTATCCATTCATTATATTCTTCCTCGGTCTCTACAATAATCTTCATTTGCATATTATAATGCGACTGACCGCATATTTTGTTACAAATGAGTACATAGTCAAATTCCCATGGGTCGGAATTTGGTCTTCCTTCCGCGGCCCATTCGGCTCTAAGTGCATTGGTACGTTTTACTTTTTCCACAACATCCGGGTTTTGTCTCATTTGTGCCGTTGTGGTTATCGGAGTAAACGAAAATTCTGTTGTCATTCCCGGCACACAGTTCATCTGGGCTCGGAAATGGGGCATATAGGCGGAATGTAATACGTCTTGGGAACGCATTTTAAAATTCACCTTTCGGCCTACCGGCAAATGAAGTTCCTTTACGATTATATCATCCGCAGCATAGGAGTCGGACTCGTCCAGTCCCAATACGTTTGCCTTGTCAATATCTATCATTCTTACGTTGGCCGCGCCCAGAACATTATCCTCTCCGCCATATCTGGCCGTCCAGTTAAATTGTTGGGCATATAGCTCCACTATTAACGGATCATCCTCCTCATTGATGTCCATGATATTTGTCCATGTATACAAGCCCCATAATATGAGTCCGGCCAATACGATTACGGGGATTATCGTCCATATAAACTCCAAACGGTCATTATCTGCATAAAAAAGAGCCTTCTTGCCTTTTTCTCCCCTGTACTTATACCCAAAATAATGTAGTAATGCCTGGGTAATGGTCTGTACAAAGAAAATGATGATAAAGGATACCAACATTAAATAATCATATTCGCCACCATGTTCGGAAGCTGCCTCTGGAAGCAAAACCTTGGAGTACTTCCAAAAACTGAAAATGGTAATGCCATAGATAAAGATCAAAAATGCAAACAATAGGTACCCATTGTACTTATTATCGTTATCGTTGGCTATCTCCGAAGTATTTGTTTTGAGTTGGGCAAATTCGAACATCTTTGTCATCTGCCAAATTGCGATTGCCACGAGAACTAAAACAACTAAAACCAGTAATGTAGTCATTGTATGATTTGAAATTATTCTTTAAAATCCGTTAATAGTGAAAATGCCTACTTTCCTCAATGAATGGGTTTCTCTTAGGTTGTAAAGGAACAGTGCCAAGAGCCCTGAAAACCCAAAATATAAAAAACCCGGCAAAGAAAAGAATTGCCCCGATTTCGGGAATGCCAATATACCATTGATCTCCTACAGTAGCTGGCATAATCATATTAAATATATCTACATAATGTCCGGCCAAGATAACGATCCCTGCCATTATTACGAACCAATTAATTCGTTTATAGTCACTATTCATCAAAATCAAAAATGGAAATACAAAATTCATCACAACCATTCCGAAGAAGGGCAGTTTATAATCCTCAATTCTTGTAACAAAATAGGTGACCTCCTCAGGGATGTTGGAATACCAAATTAACATAAACTGTGAAAACCATAGATAGGTCCAAAAAATACTGATTCCGAACATGAACTTGGCCAAGTCATGGATATGACTATCATTTACATCCGGTAAATAATTTTTTGATTTTAGGTAAATAGTAACCATGGCAATAACCGTTATACCAGATACGAACATACTGGCAAATACGTACCACCCGAACAAGGTACTAAACCAATGGGGATCAACACTCATAATCCAATCCCAGGACATCATGGATTCGGAAATAAGGTAGAATACCAAAAATGCAGCGGAAATCTTAAAATTCAATTTGAAGCTTGAATTATCATTGGACTCATCTTGCTTAATGGACAATTTTCTGGAATACTCGCGATAAAGAATCCATCCGCCCAGGAATATTGCCGCTCTAATCAAAAAGAAGACCGGATCCAGGTATCCTGCTTTTCCCTGTAACAATTTATCATGGGCCACCACATCGGCATCCATCCACACAAATAAATGGTTCATATGCATTACGGAAAGGACCAAAATAACAAAGACAATGATTCCACCGGGCACCAGATATGCCGAGATACCCTCCATAACGCGGAACAACAATGGCGACCAACCTGCTTGCGATGCACGCTGAACGGCATAAAAAGCCAGGGTGCCTAAGGCAATCATAAAGAAAAAGAAAGCAGCAACATATAATGCCGCCCAAGGCTTATTCTGTAATTGGTGCAACAGGTGCTCATCATGGGAGGCATCGTGTTCTCCGTGAGAATCTGTATTGGCATGTGTCCCTTCCCCATGGGATCCTCCATGACCATCATCATGACTGGCGACCATGGCCTTGGCTTCCTCTACAGATGTCGGCATGGTAATAAAACCGTAGCCTAAGCCCAAAGCTCCCACGATCATCATTACTATAGACGCAATTTTTAATCTACTTGAAAACGTGTACATATTGTCTATGTATTATTTTGTTAAGTCTTCTTTTAATTTCATTACATATTCCGAAACCTGCCACATCTCTGTAGTGCTCATTTGCGATGCGTAAGACCCCATGGAATTCAAGCCATATTGAACTGTATGAAAAGTAGTGCCCACTGTAATATTTCTTGCTGCATCGTCATAGCTAGGCACACCCAATATCTTTTCGCGCTTCACTAAATTCCCTTGCCCTTTACCTTTGGCACCATGGCATATTGCGCAATAGATATCATACAATTCTTTTCCTGTAGCCAGATTTTCTTCCCTTTGCAATGAATCCAGAGGGCTCATCTGCACGCGTGCCAATTCCTTCCCTTCGGGGGTGTTTTCATACCCATAGGGCAACCATCCCCTAGGAATAGTATTTTCCGGTGGTACAAGGGCCTCCGTACCTTTGGGCAAAAAATAGACCTCATCATAGGTCTCATAACCTACGGCCTCATACATATTAGGCATATACTGATAATTTGGAATCTTTTCATCCTGACAGGAAAAGAAGACCAGAATTCCAAACAATACCATTCCTATTTTACCAAAACTTTTCATATTCAATGATCGTTTTTATCTGCTATGCTTATCTCTACCGCACCTGTATCCAACAATAAGTTACGCAATTCCTTTTCATTGTCATGGATTTCAATTTCCATCACAAAATGATCGTCCGTTGTTCTCACATCCGGATTTTCAGCTTTTTTAAATGGCCATAGCCTACTTCTCAGATAAAAAGTGATAACCATTAAGTGGGCCGCAAAAAATACGGTTAGCTCAAACATAATCGGCACAAAAGCAGGCATATTTTCGATATAGCTAAAACTAGGCTTGCCACCAATATCCTGGGGCCAATCATCGATCATGATATAATCCATCATGGCAATGGCCACTGCCAGCCCTAAACAACCATACATAAAGGATGTAATGGCAATTCTGGTCGGCGCCAGTCCCATGGCCTTATCCAAACCATGTACCGGGAAAGGACAATACACTTCCTCTATATGATGTTTGGCCTCCTTTATCTTTTTGACCGCATGCATCAACACATCATCATCATTATAGTAAGCATGTATAACTTTAGATGCCATATTATTTATTGTTATTTAAACTTCTAGCTTGTCCGGCCCAATCATCTCGTTGTGCACGTCCGGGGAAAGAACCAGTTATGGAATCCAAGAGGTTATACTCTTTCTCCGTCATTTTGCCTACTTGAGCAAAGGTGAATATCCCAATTTGGTTCAGGGTTTTTTCCATTTGGGGACCAATTCCTTTGACTTTCTTCAAATCATCGGGCGTTTCCGTGTTCGCATCAAATGAGCCTATTGAGTCCAGTAAGGTAGAAACTTGACTTTCCTGCTCTTCTTTGGGAAGTGATTTTTCTTCAACCACACTTTCCTGAATATGGGCGGTTTTGGTAATCTCATACAATGGTTTTCCTGCTTCCCTTAATTTCTTGTAACGTTCCCCAGAAGATTTTAATATGGTCTTTACTTCGGCCTGCGCAATTACCGGGAAGGTTCTGGCATAAAGCAGGAACAATACGAAAAAGAATCCCAAAGTACCTATGAATATGCCTATATCCACAAAAGAGGGAGAAAACATGGTCCATGAAGAAGGGAGATAATCCCTATGCAGTGAAGTTACGATAATCACAAAACGTTCAAACCACATCCCAATATTCACTACTATGGAAATAAAGAACGAGAACATGATACTGGTACGTAATTTTTTAAACCACATAAACTGAGGTGAAAATACGTTACAGGTCATCATAGCCCAATATGCCCACCAATACGGTCCCGTAGCCCTATTCAAAAAGGCGTACTGTTCATATTCTACACCGGAATACCAGGCCATAAAAAGTTCTGTAATATAGGCGCACCCTACAATGGATCCCGTAATCATGATTATGATGTTCATCAACTCAATGTGCTGTACGGTAATGTATGCCTCCAGATGACAGACCTTGCGCATTATGATCAACAACGTATTCACCATAGCGAAGCCCGAGAAAACAGCACCGGCAACAAAGTAAGGAGGGAAAATTGTGGTATGCCATCCCGGAATTACGGATGTAGCAAAGTCAAACGATACGATAGTGTGCACGGAAAGTACCAAAGGGGTGGCCAAACCGGCCAAAACCAAGGAAACCTCCTCAAAACGTTGCCAATCCTTGGCACGCCCGCTCCATCCAAAACTTAACAAGCTGTATATTTTCTTTTGAAATGGTTTAACGGCACGGTCACGAATCATAGCAAAATCCGGCAAAAGGCCTGTCCACCAAAATACCAAAGAAACCGAGAGGTAGGTCGAAATTGCGAAAACATCCCAGAGCAGTGGCGAGTTGAAGTTTACCCAAAGTGAACCGAATTGATTGGGAATAGGTAAAACCCAATATGCCAGCCAAGGACGACCCATGTGTATGATAGGGAACAACCCGGCCTGAATTACGGAAAAAATGGTCATGGCCTCTGCGGAACGGTTAATGGCCATTCTCCATTTTTGACGGAACAGTAACAATACAGCGGAAATCAACGTCCCTGCATGACCAATACCTACCCACCAAACGAAATTGGTGATATCCCATGCCCAGTTAACGGTCTTATTCAAACCCCAGGTACCAATACCTGTGGAAATTGTATAAATGATACACCCAACACCCCAAAGTAATGCGGCCAAGGCAATGGTAAAGACAATCCACCAGTGCTTATTGGCCCTTCCCTCTACCGGAGCGGCAATATCCACGGTTACATCGTGGTAGCCTTTATCCCCAATTACTAAGGGCCTTCGAATAGGTGCTTCGTAATGCGACGCCATAGATTTCTATTATAGTTGTTTTTTATTGTATGGTTTAAGCTTCGTTGGTATTCCTAACTTTTACATGATAGAATACATTGGGTTTGGTTCCCACATGCTCCAACAAGTGGTACATACGGTCACTTTCCGCCAATTCGGCAACCTTACTCTCCTTGTCATTTACATCCCCAAATACGATCGCGCCACTGCTACATGCAGATGAACAAGCTGTCTGGAACTCCCCATCTTTAATTTGGCGGCCCTCACGTTTGGCATCCAAAATGGTTTTCTGCGTTTTCTGGATACAAAGGGAACACTTTTCTATAACTCCCCTTGAACGTACGTTGACATCAGGATTGAGAACCATCTTGCCCAAATCGTTATTCATATGGTAATCAAACTCATCATTGTTATTGTACAGGAACCAATTGAACCTCCTCACTTTATATGGGCAGTTATTGGCACAATAACGGGTACCTACACACCGGTTATAGGCCATTTGATTCTGTCCTTGACGACCATGCGATGTAGCCGCAACCGGGCAAACTGTCTCACAGGGCGCATGATTACAATGCTGACACATTACGGGCTGAAAGGCCACCTGCGGGTTGGTAGCTGGATGTTCCAACTCCCCGAAACCTCCCAAAGAGCCTTTTTCTCCTGAAAGACCATCAAATTCCTCTTTCTTGGTATTATCCTCCTCAAATGTATCCTCTGAAGAATAATATCTATCTATTCGCAACCAGTGCATATCCCTGGAAAGCCTTACTTCTTCTTTACCCACCACTGGGACGTTATTCTCTGCGTGACAGGCAATAACACAGGCACCACAACCCGTACAAGCATTTAAATCTATGGACATATTGAAGTGATGCCCAATAGAACGATCAAAGCTGTCCCAAAGATCTACGGTAGTAGCCGGTACCTCTTGGTGATTAAGGGATACCACTGGAACATGGTTCCATTCGGCATGGTCCTTGGTATTGAAAATTTCTAGGGTAGTTTCTTTGATGATATCACCCCTACCCATTAATGTCTTGTGTAATTGAACGCAGGCAAATTCATGCATTCCCGGTGATTTTTCAATCGTTACGGACTGAACAGCATTGAAATTCCGGTATAATGTATAGGCATTCACACCGGTCTGCATCTCCGATTTCATACCCACTTTTTTACCATACCCAAAAGAGAGTCCTACAGAACCGTTGGCCTGCCCGGGTTGAACAATAACGGGAACTCCATCAATGGACACCCCATCTACCGTAAGCTTTACATAACTTCCATCCATACCGCCATTGGCGACATGCACGTTTTCCAATCCCATTTGTTCTGCATCTGCCTTGGAAACCGTAACGTAGTTATCCCAAGATACTCGGGTAATGGGATCCGGGAATTCTTGCAGCCAAGGATTATTGGCCTGCTGCCCATCTCCCATACCTATTTTGGGGTAAAGTGTAAGTTCCATACCACCGCCACTGGTAGCATTCGCCAAACTTCGCACCGCGGAGGCTATAGGCACAATAGACAAGGATGTAGCCGATTCTTCGGTCATTGTTTCATCCGATGTTTCCTTGTCTTCTTGCCCCAACGTATTTTCAGGATCACCCTCTACCTGATCGGAAACTACAAATACTCCATCATGAAGCACTTTGTTCCAATCAGCACCGTTGAGCACAAACGTTTCCCAAGTTTCCTTTATATAATCGTAGTAACTAATATCGCGGCCCATCCACCCCAATAGCGCAGTTTGAAATTGCCTAGTATCAAACAACTCCTTGATTGTGGGCTGCGTAAGGCTGTAATGGCCTTTTTTGATATGAACATCTCCCCAGGATTCCAAAAAGTGGTTGGTCGCCGCAGTATACTGTGTTACCTCAGTAGTTTCGTTCCAATTGGTGGAAAACACAACGGATATATCTACTTTTTCAATACCACTGGCAAAATCCACCGCATTGGGCAGGGTATACATTGGGTTTACCCCATCCATTATCAATGCCCCGACCTTCCCTGCGTTCATATCGGAAATCAAAGCATTAACGGCATTGGTATTTCCTTGTCTGCTATATTTAGGGGACTTTGGGTCAAATGCTTTACTACCCAACATTTCATTTATGGCCAGAACCACAGACTGGGCATTTACGTCATCAATACCGGTAACTACCACGGCATTGCTTGTATTTTTCTTTATTTGTGCAACCACGGCATCCAGTGCCTGTTCGGCATCCCCGATTTCACCACCAACCGAAGTGCCATTTAATTTGGCATACAACTTGGCCAAGGCTACTTTTTGTTGCATAGGCGTCAACGGAACGCGTTTATCAGCATTTGCCCCGGTTAGGGACATATTAGCCTCAAACTGGACATGCCTCGACATTTTTCCATTTTTTGGAATCCTGCCTTTGGCATAACCGTTATCAAATCCACCACCTTGCCAGTCCGCCAAGAAATCGGCTCCGAAGGAAATGATCAAATCCGCTTTTGAAAAATCATAGTCCGCCAAGGCACGTTCCCCATATCGGTTCTCGAAAGCGGTAAGAGCGGCATCCTCGGAAATCGCGTCATAGGCAACATGGTTCACATCGCCATACATTTCCTTGAACTCCGCTACAAGCCTAGAAGTTGAGGGACTCGCATAAGTTTGTGTTAATAGGGCTATTTGTTTTCCGGAACCTTTTAGACTTCCCAATTTGGCCTTTACCCCGGCATCCAAGGCATCCCACTCAATAGGCTCCCCGTTAGCCAAGGGACCTTGCAGCCTTGTGCTGTCATATAAGGACAGAACCGAAGCCTGGACCCTGGCATTTGCACTTCCGCCCACTTTGGCCTCTGTATTATTTTCAACTTTTATCGGTCTACCTTCCCTTGTCTTTATAAGTATACTCGCAAAATCAAAACCATTGGCAATGGTAGTCGCATAATAATTGGCCACACCGGGCACAATATTTTCCGGTTGTACTACATAAGGAATGGATTTACGGACAGGTCCTTGACATGCTGCAAGGGAAGCCGCAGCGGTACTAAACCCTACATACTTTAAAAAGTCCCTTCTATTGGTGGTAGTGGCGGAAAGGTTCTCCTTATCGCCCAAGAAATCATCAACAGGAATCTCCTCTACAAACTCGTTTTGCTTTAGCGTCTCAACAATGGAATCGTTAGGATTTAACTCCGCTTCGCTTTTCCAATATTTTTTGTTTGATGCCATACGATATCTCTGTAATTAGCTGCTTTAGTTTTAATCAATAGTGACATTTTCCACATTCCAAACCGCCCATCTGGGCCGCCGTAAGCTGGTCTACACCATATTTTTTGGAAAGTTCCGCGTGGATTTTTGCATAGTATTCGTTGCCTTCAACTTTTACATTGGTTTCCCTATGACATTCCACACACCAACCCATGGTCAAAGGAGAGTATTGGTACATGATTTCCATTTCCTCAACGGGGCCATGACAGGTCTGACATTCTATACCGGCCACCGAAACGTGTTGTGAATGATTGAAATAAGCAAAATCGGGAAGGTTATGGATACGTACCCATTCAACAGGCTGACTTTCTCCAGTGTACTTCTGATTCTCTTCGTCCCAACCAACGGCCTTATACAATTTCTTTATTTCACCCGTGTAAAATTCATTGGTATATCCATTGGCCAAATCCTCTTGGGTAGGCCCTTCCGGATTTCCTTTATATTCGTAAATGGATTTATGACAGTTCATACAGACGTTCAAGGATGGAATTCCGGAATGTTTGGAAACCCGTGCCGAAGAATGGCAATACTTACATTCTATCTTATTATCGCCCGCATGTATCTTATGGGAATAGTGTATAGGCTGAATGGGCGCATATCCTTGATCTACACCTACTTGCATCATCCATCCATAAGCAAAGTAAGCGCTTCCCAGCAAAAGAAATATCACCGTGACCAAGACCAAAAACTGATTTTGCGCAAATGCCTTCCAAATGGGAGTTCTCTTTTCCGCGCGCTCTTTTTCCAGAACAACACCATTGGCTTCGGCAATTCTCTTAAGGGTACTATTGACCAAGAAAAGCATTAGTACCAAAAGTCCAAAGACCACGGCCAAGGCGCCTAACAGTATTTCATTGGAAATTCCGGAAGACTTTGAAGAACCTGCACTATCTGTCGCCGTAGCAGCTACCGATGGTGCGGCCGCAGGAGGAGGAGCTGCAGTGTACGCTAAAATATCATCGATATCCTGATTACTCAACGTTGGGAAAGCGGTCATTGCCGCCTGATTGTATTCATTATAAATTTTGACCGAATAGGCATCACCGGACTTTATCATTCCGGGACTGTTCTTTATCCAAGCATACAGCCATTCCTTATCCAGGCCTTCTTCCTCTGCGAGTCTACTTTCAACATTGGCCAAAGCCGGTCCGGTCATTTTTCGGTTCAGTGCATGGCAAGCAGCACAATTTTGATTGAACAAGGATTTTCCCTTTGCAGGATCCCCGGCAGATGTGTCCGCTGCACCTTCTTCCGTTGCAACTTCAGCATTCTCGGCAACTGCTTCTTCTTGACTGTAGAGTGAAATGGAAAAAAGAAGGAAAATAATGAGACTAACACCTAAAACTTTAGAAATTCGATTGCGGTATGGAACCTTTTTCATATGGTAACTATTTCTTTCGAAATCTTGGCACGATAATTAGTATATATGGGATGTTAGGTAGTATTACGGTGCCTCAAATTGAAGGCAAAAATACGACATTGACTTTATTTTGAAAATGTTAATGGATTTATAATTTATAATTTATAATTGTTCTAAATAAAGGAAAAATTCAAGCACTAAAACATAAAGAATTACTTTTGTAAAACTCTAGAAACAAACTATGGACTTTATCTTAAAAACACCGCTATCATTGGTTGTATTGATTTTGGGAATTCAGCTTTGCAGTGCACAGCAAGGAAAAATAACCATTGAACAGGATAAAAATATCGAGACCTTATTGGACATTTATAAGTCGGCCAATGCGAGTACGGAACATTATAGGATACAAGTGGGTTTTGGTTCTTTTGACCAAGCCCAGGAAATACAAATGGAGGTAGAGGAAGACTTCCCAGAACTACCTTCAAAAATAGATTTCGATTCCCCTACCTATAGAGTCAGGGTCGGAAAGTTTAAGGACAAGTTGGAAGCTGAGCGGAAGTTTTTGGAAGTACGGGAAAAATATCCCAATGCAATGTTGTTAAAACCAAAAAAATCGACCTAATTGGTCGATTTTTTCTTTCCGTTAAATTGTATCTATCATAATTTTTTCTTCACGGCCACCTCTTGGAAGGCCTCAACGATATCGCTCTCCTTAATATCATTATAATTCTTAACCTGAAGACCGCAATCATAACCTTTGGCTACTTCCTTAACATCGTCCTTGAATCGTTTTAGGGATGACAATTCACCGGTATAGATAACCACACCATCTCGAATAAGGCGAATATTGGAATTTCGGAATATTTTTCCGCTGGTAACCATACACCCTGCGATTGTACCTACCTTGGAAATCTTAAAGGTTTCCCTAATTTCAGCTGTACCCGTAATTTCCTCTTTTATCTCAGGAGAAAGCATTCCTTCCATGGCATCCTTAAGGTCATTAATGGCATCATAGATTATGGAATACATGCGGATATCGATTTCTTCCTTTTCCGCAATTTCCCTGGCATTGCCCATAGGCCTAACATTAAAGCCAATAATTATTGCATCCGAAGCTGAAGCTAAGAGTACATCGGATTCCGTTATGGCACCCACCCCCTTGTGAATAATATTCACTTGAATCTCATCTGTAGAGAGTTTTTGGAAGGAATCTACCAAAGCTTCGACCGAACCATCCACATCTCCTTTGAGTATGATGTTCAATTCCTTGAAATCTCCAAGGGCAATTCTCCTTCCGATTTCATCCAACGTAATATGACGTTGTGTCCTAACGGATTGCTCCCGTAACAATTGGGATCTTTTTGTTGCAATCTGTTTGGCTTCACGTTCATCTTCCATGACGTTGAATTTATCTCCCGCTTGAGGCGCCCCGTCCAATCCCAATATTGAAATGGGCGTAGCCGGACCGGCCTTTTTTATTTCTTTCCCTCGCTCATCGTACATGGCCTTGACCTTTCCGCTATGGGTACCGGCCAATACATAATCCCCTATTCGCAAGGTTCCGGCCTGTACCAAAATAGTGGACACGTATCCGCGCCCTTTGTCCAAAAAGGCTTCTACGACAGTACCTGAGGCATTTTTATTGGGATTGGCCTTTAATTCCAACAATTCTGCTTCGAGCAAAACCTTTTCCAATAGTTCCTTTACCCCATCACCCGTTTTGGCCGAAATATCGTGGGATTGTATTTTTCCACCCCAGTCCTCTACCAAAAGGTTCATATTGGCGAGTCCTTCCTTGATCTTATCCGGATTGGCCGTTGGCCTATCTATTTTATTAATGGCAAATACCAGAGGTACCGCGGCAGCCTGGGCATGACTAATAGCTTCCTTGGTCTGGGGCATAATATCGTCATCCGCCGCTATCACAATTACCGCAATATCCGTTACTTGCGCCCCACGAGCACGCATTGCCGTAAAGGCTTCGTGACCGGGTGTATCCAAAAAGGTTATTCTTTGGCCATCGTCCAATTCCACTCCATAGGCCCCGATATGTTGAGTAATACCTCCGCTCTCCCCTGCAATGACATTGGCCTCCCGAACATAATCCAACAGGGATGTTTTACCATGATCTACATGACCCATTACCGTAACAATAGGTGCCCTTGGTTTTAAATCCTCAGGTGCATCTTGATCCTCTTCTATGGCCTCCTCAATTTCGGCGGTAACGAACTCTACTTCGTAACCGAATTCATCGGCAACTATGGAAAGCGTTTCGGCATCCAAGCGCTGGTTCATGGTGACCATAATTCCAAGCGACATACAGGCCGAAATAATTTCAGTAGTAGAAACGCCCATCATCGTTGCAACCTCACTGGCGGTAACAAATTCCGTTACCTTCAAAATTTTACTTTCCAGTTCTTGTTGTTCAAGATCTTTCTCCGTTTGTTGACGGTGCTGGTCTCTTTTGTCCCTACGATATTTGGCCCCTTTGCCCTTTTTGGATTTCCCTTGAAGTTTTTCCAAGGTTTCCCTTACCTGTTTTTGAACATCTTCTTCGGAAGGCTCCACTTTGTTTGCGGAAGCAAAGCGTTTTACATCTTTTCTCCCTCCAGGTCCCCTGCCTCGTGACACTGTGCCTTTGTTGGCATCACCGGTATTGCTTACAATCCGCTTTCTTCGCTTTTTCCTATCTCCCCCTGTATTGGTGCTCTTTGGCTCCTCTTTCTTTTTCTTCGGTTTCTGGAATTTGGTAAGGTCAATCTTATCACCGGTTATTTTTGGTCCGGAAAGTTTTTGGTATTGCGTAGTTATCTTTTCGTTCTCCTTTTCAGCTTCAGCTTCATTTTCATTCGGTTCAGCGGCCTGCTTAGGTTTTTCTTCAGGGGCTATTGGAGCTTTTGGGGCCTCCTTTACCTCAGGTTCTTTAGCTTTGGCCGTTTCTTCTGTCTTTTTAGGAGCGGCCGGAGTCTTTTTTTTCGGATTTAGATCAATCTTGCCTACAGTCTTGGGACCGGAAAGCTCAGCCTTGGCCTTGATAACATTATCAGCGGCAGACGAGGCCGCCCTTTTCTCCCTGGCAATTCGCCTTTCTTCCTGCTCTTGTTCCAATTGCAACCTTATGGCCTCTTTTTCCTTTCTTTTCTCCTCCCCTACTTCCTTGGACGCAACCTTTTTGCTCATATCCGTCTGAAACTCGTCCAAAAGTACTTGGTACACTTCATTGGATATCTTGGTAGTGGGACGGGCATCTACTTCATGCCCTTTGGATGTTAAAAAGTCCACTGCCCTATCCAAAGAAATGTTGAGCTCCCTAAGAACCTTATTAAGCCTTATGTTTGCATTGTCTGCCATAAATACTAATTCCTATTTCTTTAAATCGTTGCTAATATATAGCTAATCTTCCAATTCTTCTTTGAGTATTCGTACAACTTCGTAAATGGTCTCCTCCTCTAGATCAGTTCTTTTCACAAGGTCGTCCACATCTTGTTCCAGTACGCTTCGGGCCGTATCCATTCCTATTTTTTTGAATTCCTCAATAATCCATGCATCTATCTCATCAGAAAACTCGGTAAGTTCCACATCTTCTTCCACTCCTTCTCGGAACACATCGATCTCATAACCGGTCAACTGGCCGGCCAAACGGATATTGTGGCCGCCTCGGCCTATGGCCTTCGACACTTCCTCTGGTCGAAGATACACTTGCGCCGCCATTTTTTCATCATCGAGCTTTACCGAGGTAACTCTTGCCGGGCTTAAAGATCTTGTGACCATAAGCTGCGGATTGTTGGTCCAATTGATTACATCTATATTTTCATTACCAAGTTCCCTCACAATACCATGTATACGTGACCCCTTCATTCCGACGCAGGCTCCGACGGGATCAATACGATCGTCATAGGAATCTACGGCAACCTTGGCTTTTTCCCCTGGAATCCGAACTGCTTTTTTAATGGTAATAAGGCCGTCGAAAACTTCTGGAATTTCCTGAAAGAACAACTGCTCCAAAAAGCGCGGAGAAGTTCTGGACATAATTATTGTGGGCTTGCTACCCTTAAGTTCCACGCTCTCAATAATTCCACGAACATTATCGCCCTTACGGAAAAAGTCCGAAGGAATCTGACGATCCTTGGGCAGGATAATCTCGTTGCCCTCATCGTCCAGAAGGATAATGGCCTTGTGGCGAATGTGGTGCACCTCCGCGGTATATATTTCGCCTTCCAAATCCTTGAATTGCTTATAAATGGTGGTGTTATCGTGCTCATGGATCTTTGAGATAAGATTTTGACGCAGTGCCAAAATGGCCCTTCTTCCCAAATCTATAAGCTTTACCTCTTCGGAAACATCCTCGCCGACTTCAAAATCGGGTTCTATTTTTCGTGCCTCGGAAATGGATATTTCCTCATTAGGGTCCTCAACTTCACCATCTTCTACCACTATCCGGTTTCTCCAGATTTCCAAATCCCCTTTGTCCGGGTTTATAATAATATCAAAGTTATCATCGGAACCAAATTTTTTCTTTAGGGCGTTCCTAAAAACATCCTCTAAAATTGCCATCAGCGTTACCCTGTCTATGAATTTATCGTCCTTAAACTCCGAAAAGGATTCTATTAACGCAATATTTTCCATTTTTGACTACACTTAAAATTTTAAAATAACTTTTGCTTCCTCTATTTCCGAAAAATTGATTTCCTTTTTTTTCTGGACCGTAATTTTGCCCTTCCCTATCGGTTTGGGCTCACGGGCCTTCCATGTTAAAACAATACCATTTTCCAATGTTTCAACAAGGTTTCCTTCATAGGTACCCTCTTGGGTTCTCACTTTTAATTTCCTACCAATATTCTTTTTATACTGTCTTGGGATATGAATGGGTGATGCAGCCCCAGAAGAGGTCACTTCCAATGAAAAATCCTCCTCATCCCGATCCAGACTGTGCTCTATGGCCCTACTGACCTTCATACAATCCTGAAGTGACACCCCTTTATCTCCATCGATTACCACCTTGATCGTATTGTCCGATGAAATGGAGAAATCAATCAAAAAAAGGGATTCATCCTTAGCCAAGGCTTCTTTCAAAAGCATCTCTACCTTATCCTTCAACATTTTGCATCACTTTTCTACCCACCCCGTCCTTTAACGGTGTTAGCCTCAACCCATCGGTTTACTCGGAAGTAAAAGAAACCCCTAAACCAAAGTTTCAGCAATAAAAAAGAGGACCAATTGTCCCCTCATGAATACATTTATATCCGTTCAGTGGTGCAAATATACAAATTTTTCCGACTTTCAATATCCAAGCTAAAAAGTAATCCTTGAATAAAATTGACAGGGCGGGTATGAATTAAAAATTATACTCTATTTTAGGGAAATAGACCAAAAAACATCCTAACCAAATGGACGTATTTTCATCCTATAACCTCATCATCGAGGCATCGGTTATTCTTATTTTATCCTTCTTGTTCAACGGTATTGCCAAACGTACCAACATACCTTCGGTATTGCTATTGATCATCTTGGGCGTGGTACTCCAATTTGTCCTAAAACATATGACTTCCGAGAAGGTAGACTTTTTTCCGGCCCTTGAGGTATTGGGCATCATTGGACTTATCATGATCGTCCTGGAGGCCGCCTTGGAATTGGAACTGAAAAAGGAAAAACTGGTGCCCATACTCAAATCTATGGCCATTGCCCTTGTAGGTCTTATAGGGTCCGCATGGGTAGCGGCATTGATACTCTTCCAGTTTATCCCGGAGATAACCATGCAGTCCGCTTGGCTCTATGCTACACCCTTGTCCATTCTTTCCAGTGCTATAATTATTCCAAGCGTAAGCGGGTTAGCGGAACACAAAAAGGAATTCCATATATACGAGAGCACTTTCTCCGACATTATGGGCATTATGATGTTCTATTTTTTGGTAGGCGGGCTAAACCCAGCGGAAGATTCCGGTGCAGTTGGCTTTGCAGTGAACATTGTACTCACCATAGTGCTATCCTTGGTTGCCAGCTATGCTATTATTCTCATATTCCAGCAAATAAAGAGTCAGGCCAAATTATTTCTTCTGATAGCCGTGCTCTTGTTGCTTTATGCCATTGGCAAGCAATTACATCTTTCCTCACTTTTGATAATTCTCATATTCGGTTTGGTAATCGCCAATATGAAGTTATTTTTCGCCGGGAAGTTGGCCCATTTTTTGGAATATGAAAAAGCACATCGCATCTATCATGAGCTCCATATCGTCACCTTGGAGACCGCCTTTGTGGTACGTACTTTTTTCTTTGTGATTTTTGGGCTGACCATCGCCATAGCATCCCTCTTTAGTTTGAGCGTAGCCTTGATAAGCCTTCTTCTCATTGCGTCCATTTATGTGATTCGGTTTGTAATCTTACGAACTTTTATAGGAAGTGATATCTTACCTCAATTGTTCATCGCCCCTCGTGGATTGATTACGGTACTGCTATTTTTTGCTATTCCGGCAGAAGCTCAAGTAGCTACTTTTGAGCCCGGAATTCTATTGTTCGTAATCATAGGTACCAGTCTGATCATGACCTGGGCCATGATCAAGGACAAAAGAAAGGTAAAAACCCTAGTGGATCAAATTGACGAAGAATACAAAACGATCAATGAGGAAAAATCTGAACCGGGAGAAACGGAAAACGACAATGAAATTATAGGAGAACGGCCTGAAATATAATACTAGGGAACGATCGAATCTGTATTAGTTTGAATCCATTCAAGGCATTCCCAAGATTCCTAAGGATAATCACTGCAAAAGAGCATCTATTTATTGGATAATAGGGAAGTGGCAATTGTGCTCCCAGCACGCTGAATATTGGCATTTTTCCCTTCCAGTGCATTAAGGCTGTCCACCTCACGCCTAAATTTCAAAATCATCAGGGTATCCAACTGTAAAGCGATGCTATCCTTCATTCGCCTCCAATTCCTGGAAGTCATTTTTTTGTTGTACTCGGTAATTTTATTGAAACGGGATAGGTTGTAGCGATTTGCTTTCCAAGCGTGCGCGGTACTTTTACGATGTTCCAAGTCTTGCAGGTAAATCCCTAAACCAAAGCCAAGAATGACAAGGACAAGAATAACCTTTAAGTTTTTTACGGTTAACTTCATCTGCTATAGCTAAAATGTTCACTAAAATTGTGGGGCAGTGAATTGGGATGGTCCTATGGTCAAACACCTTGGTTCCAACCCAAATTCCGTAACAATATACAAATTATAAGAAATCAGTTGCGGAAATATGTACAATCAGTTCGTTTCTAACGATAAATGGTAATTTTATGGAAGAGATGAATATGTACTTCCTTCTTCCCATACAGGATTTTAAAGCAAAAAAGTCCATGGAATTCTTTGACCCCTAAATTTCACTGTTGCTTTTTAAGGGTATTCATGAATACATTATGATATCTAAAAACTTTGGGGGGGTACCATGGGAAGGAACAATAGTCTTTCACCTATTTATGAATGTTCCCAATTCCGATTCTCCAATTCCATACTTTTTATGGCCGATCTTTTTTCTATAAGGCCAAAAACATCATATTGCCGTTCTATTAGGAAAAAGAGTGCGTCGGACCGAAAACATCGCCAATCCTTAATATCCCCATCGGCAATGGCCCATAAATTTTCGACCAATTCACTTGCTGAAAAAAAAGTAAGTTCCTTTCCTACTTTTTCCAAACCCTTAAGGTTATGCTTTAGTACATTCAAAGGTTTTAGAATAGGTTTAAAATCAAAGTATTCGTTACTATATCCTATTTCGCCGAACCATATGGTGGTCGTAGATTCTGAAAAGTGAATCCCAGTAAACATTTTGTCTTCCTCAATACGATCACCTTCCCTATGAATAACAAACTTCAGCCTGGTACCTACGTAATATTTAAGTTCGTTCATCTTTGGACAATTGTTTTATTCCTCATGCCGAATTCGGATATTACAAAGAATCCTTTTTTTATCCTTGAGAAGTAAATGATACATATGGCGACTAAAAAAATTATAATACTGCCAGCTCCAAAAGTCATCACTACTATTTGATTTTCCATAAGCATTGTATTTAAATACCAAGCTTTAATAGAATCTTGATATTCCAATTACACTCTTAGACACCTGATTCTGGATTGCGTAACTCTTAAAATGTAAATAAGTATTTCCCTACCCTTAAACCAGATGTTTCCTCGGCTGTGTTTTTACAATATCATTTAATTTATAAATTACTGTAAGACAAGTACTTATATTTTTAAAATAGTATGATGGTGCTAAAATTTTGGTTTTGACCGGACGATAAATCTTAGCGAAAAAGCCGCTTTTACCGAAAAAAAGGTACAGCTACCTATTATCAAACGAAATGCACCGCTTATTAGATGAGACCTTTTTATGAGCGTTCTCAGCAATAATTTTGAACTCGTCTTGGGTTTTGGCAAAAAATCAAGTGTCGCTTGAGTTGCCATAGTAAAACATCCCAGTTCTTATGCTTTAACCTACGAAAAACCAACTTCACCCTAAGTAATCCTATCATGAGAAAAACAGTACATTTTAAAACCGTACTCCTTTTAACGCTACTATGGGTTTTGGGCTCTCAAATGGCCCAGGCACAATGCGATCCCAACAATTTTACGGTAACCGTTACCGAAGGAATTTGCCCCAATGATGGAAATATTGCAGTGACACTTCCCGGCGGTTCTCCCTGTGTTGGATGGCAAGCCATCCTTACAAACCCTGGAGGTTTGGAAACAGTACTCAATATCCCCGATACGGGAGGACCTGTTAACTTTAACAACCTTGCCGTAGGTAGTTATATGGTTAGGTTGGTAAACGGTGTTACCGTTATACAGTCCCCGGACAATCCCATAGTGCTGACCAGCACCTATCAGGCTATGAACATCACAAGCACCAATACGGCGCCCTCCTGTCCTAGTGGAACGGATGCAACATTGACCATTGATATCAACAGCGGAGGTAACGGACCCTTTGAATATACAGTGACTCCCCCAGCACCAGGAATACCACAAACTTTTGGCCCCACTCCAAATAGATCCCATACCTTTTTGGGGTTGAATGGCGGTGAATCGGTCTCTTTTGAAGTAACCGATTTGGGCTGTTCCGTATCACAAACGCAAAATCCTGTTATTGCCGACAATACCGCGTTAGTTTCTGAATATCGCAATGCTACCTTTCAAAGAAAATGTAGTCCAGATTGTGGGGCGTACGACGTGACATTTTTTACTACAGTCCATTCTACAAATGGTATAACTACGATACAACAACCAGGTAATGCTACAATAAGCATTAATGGGGGCATTCCACAAGATCTGGCATTGGACAATGTAAATGGTAGCAGTATCTCATTTACATACCCCCCAGGACTTGATGAAAATGTTTCGTATGTACTTGCTTTCAATGATGGATGTAACACTTTTGGCACAACCAAAACCACGCTTCCTGTAGATGATACCTTATTGACTATAGATCAAGAAATTGCCATTGCCCCGGACTGTTCCCCAATTCATACTGTGGATGCCATAAGCATAACCTCCGATGGGGGGGACACTTATAATATGTTCTGTACAACAAATAGTATTGCCATAGAACAGGAAACTCCCGCCGGTTCAAATGTATGGGTAAACGTACCCTTGGTAGGAGGTGGTGGCAACCCTTTGGGCGCAGGTAGTTTTTCCGATTATTATACGTTGCCCGGAGAAGGAAGTTATCGGATTACAGGTACAGATGATTGCCATTCCACATCCGTGGAATTCAGTACACTTGCGCCCACAAACCCATTGGATGCCGTAAGAATACGATCTTCCCTCTCCATTTTGGAAGATACCGGAGCTATTGTGATAGATCGGATTCCGGGTCAGCCCAGTTCTAATCCCATTCCGGAAACCACATATACCATTCGCCCCGTACCGTTTCAATCCAGTATTACCATAAATCCTACCCAACCTTTTAATCTGGGAGGTTCATACACCCTAAATTTCCCCTTGGCGTACACCACTACTATCAATCGTTCCATTATAGGAGACCTACCCCCGGGGGAATATGAAATTACGACAACGGACATTTGTGGCAATGTGGCGGTACAATCCTACATAATCTCACTTACGGCCCAATACAATCCTGAAATTACAGCTTTCAGTGGTTGTGCCAATTCCGGTAGTATAGCATATGATATGAATGTGTCAAGAGTTGCCAACTCCATTGGTCCCCCACGGGTGAATACCATAGTGGAGCTATGGACGGACGACGGTAGCGGTAATCCAGGAACATTGCTGACAGATGATATTCCCGAGAGTGGATTAACCGGAACTTTCAATAATCTTACGGCAGGGGATTATGTGATACGCTTTTCAAATATTAATTTTCAATCAAATAACGACAATGAGATTTTTTCAGCGGCTACAGGTAACAATAATGATCGGGAATATTGGACAGCGGTAACCATTGCGCCTTTCCAAAGTATAACCGCAGCTACCGCAGGGGCATTCTGCGATTTTACCGATCCCAGTACCGGAATCATCTTTACCGAAATCACAGGTGGAACCCCCACCTATCCTATAAACTATGAGTTGTTTGCGACTTCAGATTTGGTCAACCCCGTAATGACCTATGTTGAAACAGACCCTTCCATGACCAGCCATCTTTTTGAAAATGTCACCGCCGGGAATTACTTAGTTCGAATAACTACACCCTGTGATGGTGTTGATCTGAATGTAAATTTGATACTCGCTCCCATAACAACCACAATAACGGCAGATAATAATCCCATATGCGCTCCCGGAGGCGACGTGGAATTATCCATAAACTTGCCAACGAGTATTTTTGATATTACCTGGACCGATAATCTGGGCAACACCGTAGGTTTGGGTACTCCGGTAACGGTAACAACCAATGCCACCACCACCTATACGGCTAGCTACGCCATAAAACCGGCATTTTGTCCAACAGCACCGATAAATACCAATGATATTACAATTACGGTCCATCCGGAAATTGTTCAAGTAGGGACTGAAACCCCTAGTTGTAATCTTCTTGGAACCGAATATACCCTTGTTGTGGAAGTGGCCGGAACCGGCCCGTATAATGCCATAGGCACGGGGGCACCCGGTATTTTTGCGGGAAATACATGGACCTCCGATCCAATTCCGGCAGGGACTGACTACAGCATAGATTTTACGGACGCCAATAGTTGCAATACACTTAACGTAGCAGGAACTGCACCCAATTGTTGTGTATTTGATCTAAATCTTACCACATCTGATATAGACCTCTGTTTGAATCCCGGGCCATACAGCACCACTATTGCCAATACCACCCTTGGCCTTACGTACGAGGTGCGGGACCAGAACGGTATTTCCTTTATCCCTGCCCTGACCGGTATAGGAAACGGTGGTGATCTTTCAATAAACATTCCTCCCTTAAATGTTCCTCCCGGAGGTACGGATTACCAAGTGTTTGTAACCAACGGCCTCCCAGGTTGTGGTGGCACGCTTGTTGACCCCTTTTCATTTATCAATGGTAATCCGGACATATCTTTGAACGTGACCGGAGATACGGTTTGTGAAGGCGATGCCGCAACAGTTACTATATCCAATTCGCAAGTAGGGGTCACCTATCAGCTTCTACAATCTGGCGTCCCCCTTAGTCCTGTGGTAACGGGAACAGGTACAGGAGGAGATTTACTGCTTACTATACCTGCCCGACACCCACAACTGGCTACAGGCACATATAGTGTAGAGGCTTCCAGCATTGGATGTAGTACGGCAACGTTGAACCAGTCGCCCCTTATTACGGTAAATGTTTTGCCCACTTTTTCAATATCCGGCCCGGCGACATGCTCTCCAGACCTTACAACCTATTCATTAGAAGTAACGGTGAGTACCGGAACAGTAAGCAGCACTTTCGGTAACGTTTCCAACACCTCAGGAAATATCTGGTCGATTACCAATGTGGCGGCAGGAACCGATATCACTTTGACCTTGACCGATGCCAATAGTTGTGTTGCCACCTTAAATATCACAGCACCTGACTGTAGTTGTCCTATAGTGAACGTACCAATAAGCGGTGGTGACCAAAGTTACTGCGTCGGAAGTGCAATTCCCGCCTTAACGGCGACCGTAAATCCAGGAGAAACCGTAGATTGGTATGGAACCCCTACAGGAGGCACTCCATTGCAGTCAGGTAGCACCAGTTACACACCTACGTCCCCAGGAAGTTATTATGCCGAAGCTAGGAATGCCATCAATAATTGTATCAGCACTTCACGTACACAAATAACATTGACCGAGAACGCTTTGCCGTTAATAGCACCTGCCCCGGCGACATGCTCCTTAGACCTGCTGACCTATTCCTTGAATGTGTCGGTAAGCTCAGGGACACTAAGCAGTTCTGTGGGTACAGTAACAAATATTTCGCCCATTCTTTGGTCCATTACTGATGTACCAGCGGGAACGGACATTCTTTTGACCTTGACCGATGCCAATAGTTGTGTCGCCACCTCGACTGTGACAGCACCCAACTGTAGTTGTCCAGTAGTAAATGTACCAATAAGTGGTGGTGACCAAAGCTACTGTGCCGGAAGTGCAATTCCTGCCTTAACGGCGACAGTAAATCCCGGAGAAACCGTAGATTGGTATGGAACCCCAACGGGAGGCACTCCGTTATTGAGTGGAAATACAACGTTTAACCCTACGGCACCCGGTACCTATTATGCGGAAACAAGGGACACGGTCAATAACTGTACCAGTCCCACACGTACGCCGATACAATTAACAGAGAACGCTCTGCCGTTAATAACACCTGCCCCGGCGACATGCTCCTTAGACCTGCTGACCTATTCCTTGAATGTGTCGGTAAGCTCTGGGACACTAAATAGCTCTGTCGGTACAATAACGAACATCTCTCCTATTCTATGGTCCATTACGGATGTGCCAGCGGGAACCGACATTCTTTTGACCTTGACCGATGCCAATAGTTGTGTCGCCACCTCGACTGTGACAGCACCCAACTGTAGTTGTCCAGTAGTAAACGTACCAACAAGCGGCGGTGACCAAAGCTACTGTGTTGGAAGTGCAATTCCTGCCTTAACGGCGACAGTAAATCCCGGAGAAACTGTAGATTGGTATGGAACCCCAACGGGAGGCACTCCGTTATTGAGTGGAAATACAACGTATAACCCTACGGCACCCGGCACCTATTATGCCGAAACAAGGGATACGGTCAATAACTGTACCAGTGCCACACGTACGCCGATACAGCTAATAGAGAATGTCCTACCTATTGTTACTTTTAACGACCCTGCCAATATATGTGTGGATGCCAGCGTCCTAGACCTGACGGCATTCGTAAACCCTATTGGAGGAAACTTCATCGGAACCGGGGTTGCGGGCAACAATTTTGATCCGGCTACAGCCGGAACGGGGACGCACACCCTTACTTATGAATTTACCGATGCGAACGGATGTACCAGTAGCGATACCGCAGATATAACCGTGACAGCCCTATTGGCGCAAACAGGTACGGCAACGACTTCATGTGCCTTGGATGGCCAAAGCTACATTCTAACCGTGGAACTAAACGGCACAGGGCCCTACAATGCAACAGGTAACGGAACACCAGGAACATTTGCTAGTAATACCTGGACTTCTGACCCTATCCCTGCAGGAACCGATTATAGCATAGATTTTACGGATGCCAATGGCTGTAATACGGTTACTGTAGCTGATGTAGCACCAATATGTTGTGTCTTTGAGGTCACCTGTCCTACTTTCCCTGCCACTACCGTGGAATGTTATGAAGATATCCCAACTGTCACTGCCCTCACCGAAATAGAATTTGAGGCCTTGGGTAATGCAGATGGAATCATTGGCAATATCCCCTGTGGTATTATTGAAATAACTGCAGCCAATACCCCAGATACGGGCAATTGTAATATGGCCGTTATCCGTACCTACACGGTAACCGAGTATGAGGATACGAACAGCAATGGTATACGGGACTTTGGAGAGAATACGGTGCTCAACACATTAGACTGTACCCAAAACATTACCGTACAAGATACCACTGACCCTGTGTTCGTAGGGACCTTGCCTATAGATATTACCGTGGAGTGCGATGCAGTACCTGCGCCTGAGACCTTAACCGCTACGGACAACTGTGGCACTGCTATTGTGACGTTTGTAGAGACTAGAACGGATGGGAGCTGTGTATCGGATTATAGCTTGGAAAGAACATGGACCGCAACAGACGAGTGCGGACTTACCACAACACATACGCAGACCATTGCCGTACAGGATACCACTGACCCTGTATTCGTCGAGACACTTCCTACTGATTTCACCATGGAATGTGATACGAATCTTCCTATAGCTGAGACACTGACTGCCATGGACAATTGTGGGACTGCAACGGTGACCTTTAGCGAAGAAATCTTAAATAGCGGATGTGCCGGCAACTACACGGTTCTAAGAACCTGGGAAGCAACGGATGCCTGTGGCAATGAAACCGTACATGAACAGATGATCACGGTAGAGGATACTTCTGCCCCCGTATTTGTGGAAGCTTTACCTCAGAATGGTTTTGCAGAGTGTGATGCCATTCCCGAAGCTGCAGTACTTACCGCCACGGACAATTGTGGTACGGCTACTGTTGACTTTACAGAAACCGAAGTACCTGGAAATTGTAGTTCCGAATATTCCATAGTACGAACATGGACGGCCACGGATGATTGTGGAAACGAAACCTCCCATACCCAAACGGTACAACTTACCTGTCCGGTTAGGATATACAATGCCGTCTCCGCCAACAACAACCTGCAAAACGATATCTTCTTATTGGAGGGCATCGATTGTTTTCCCAACAACCAGGTTGAAATATTCAACCGTTGGGGGGTAAAAGTGTTTGAAACCAACGGATATGATAATCAGAACAAGGTTTTCAAGGGATATTCCGAAGGTAGGCTTACCGTTGCCCCAAATGAAAAACTGCCTACTGGAACCTATTTCTACATAGTACAATATGAATCCCCGAATAACGGTGAATCGCGGACCATTCAACAGTCCGGTTATTTATACTTAACAAGCGATAATTGATTCCATATTCTCAAAACAACCAGATACCATGAAAACAATTATTAACAACTATAAAAGAACCGTGTTCTTCATCCTACTGGGAATAAGCCTTCCTTTCCTCAGCTGGAGCCAGCAAGATTCGGAATATACCCAATACATGTACAACACGGTTACGGTAAACCCGGCCTATGCCGGAAATAGGGGCGTGTTAAGTTTCAACAGTCTTTACCGTTCCCAGTGGACGGGACTGAACGGGGCTCCTAATTCCCTTACCTTTTCGGTGAACAGCCCGATTGGGGAACGTGGCGTGGGCCTTGGTCTTTCTGTTATCCACGATGAAGTAGGTCCTTCTACGGAAAGTAATATAACTGTTGATTTTTCCTATACCATTCCTTTGAATTTAAAGACCAAGTTATCCTTTGGGTTAAAAGGAGGAATAAACCTCCTAAATGTTGACTTCGGAAAATTGGACATCAGGGATCGTAGCGAATTGGAATTTTCCCAAAACATCGAGAATCGCTTTTCACCCAATACGGGACTAGGTGTTTACCTACATTTTGATGATAGGTGGTATATTGGGCTGTCCTCTCCGAACATATTGTCAACAGACCATTATGATGACGCCATCTCATCCACTGCGTCGGAAAAAGCCCATTTCTACCTAATCAGCGGATATGTTTTTGAAATTAATAGAGGACTTAAATTTAAGCCGGCCATACTGACCAAAGCCGTAAAAGGTGCACCTTTGGCCTTTGACGCCTCAGCCAATTTTTTGTTCAATGAAAGGTTCACATTGGGGCTCTCCTATCGTTTGGATGCAGCTGTAAGTGCCTTGGTCGGTTTCCAAATAAACAATCGCTTTATGTTGGGTTATTCCTATGACTATGACACCACGGAGTTAGGGAACTACAATTCAGGCTCCCATGATTTCTTTTTGCGCTTTGAGTTCACCAAAAAAACCATAAACTCCATAAACCCAAGATTCTTTTAACACTCTTTATAAAATCTATTATGAATACATATCCAAAAATCCCATACATGTGCGTCGCGTTCTTTTTTGCCTTTGTCCTTACTTGCCTTGGACAGGAAGTGAAGTTGGACCGCGCCAACAAAAAATATGAAGACCTGGCCTTTATCGATGCTTCGGAAATCTACCTGGATTTGGCGGAATCGGGATACCGATCGGAGGATCTTTTCCGGAAACTGGGTAACATCTATTACTTCAACGCCAAATATGTAGACGCTGCCAATTGGTATAGAGAATTGTTCTCATTGACCGAAAACCTCGATCCTATTTACTATTTAAGGTATTCGCAATCCCTTAAGGCCATTGGGGACGAAGGTCTATCCATCTATTGGTTCAATACCTATATTGAAAAAAATGGTACGGTAGATGAAACCTACGGAAATGCCATAGATTATTTAAAGATCATTGAAGAAAACTCCGGAAGGTATACCATGCAGACAGCCAAAATAAATTCTACAGGGGTGGATTTTGGAGCATCCTTTCATGAAAAAAAACTGGTCTTTGCCTCTACACAGGATGTTACAAAAACGGGGAAACGTCTTAGCCCATGGGACGGACTATCCTATTTGGATTTATTCGAGTCTGCCATGGGCAAGGATGGGTCCCTACAGGCACCGACCAAACTTAAGGGGGATGTAAACACAAAGTATCACGAATCCAGTGCGGTTTTTACCGCTGACGGGAAAACCATGTACTTTACCCGTAATAACATAACGCCTTCCAAAAACAAAAGAAAACAAGAAGTTCAGCACTTAAAAATCTATAGGGCAAAATTGAAGAACGGAAAATGGACCGATGTGGAGGACCTATCCATCAATGGAGACGACTATTCCAACGCACACCCTGTATTAAGCCCCAAAGAGGACAAAATGTACTTTGTATCAGATAGGCCCGGGGCATTGGGCTTCACCGATGTCTATACAGTTACCATAGGCCCAAATGGTATTTTAGGCCAACCAAAAAACCTGGGGCCAAAAATAAATACAAAGGGGAGGGAATCCTTCCCTTTCCTAACACCTGATAATGAATTGTACTTCTCTTCAGATGGCCATTACGGCCTAGGTGGCTACGATATTTTTTATATAAAAATCAAAGAGGACGGCTCTTTTGGAAATCTATTGAACGTTGGTAAACCTCTTAACTCTTCCTTTGACGATCTTGCCTTTGCCATCATGGGCGACAAGGGTTATATAAGCTCCAACAGACCAGGCGGCCTAGGCCATGACGATATCTATAGCTTTATAGAAACCGAAAAAATCAAAGATGTATTAAAGAGCAGGATTTTTGGGGTGGTCACCGACAAGGAAACCAAAGAACCTTTAAAGAATAGTTCCATTACACTATATGATGAGAGAGACCAGGTTTTTGTTGAACTGAACACCAATGAAAAGGGGTATTATGATAGTGAAGTGGATATAAATACTTCCTATATCGTTAAAGCCGAAAAGGACAAATATGAGTCGAAGGACGCCTATTCCCAAAAAGGACAAAAAGAACGAGAGCACAATTTTGAACTTGACAAAAATGTAATTGATATTAAGGCAGGAGACGATATTGCCAAACTCTTCAATGTCATTATCTATTTTGATCTGGATAAATCCAACATTCGCCCGGATGCCGCACTGGAACTGGAAAAAATTGTCTCCGTGATGAAACTGCATCCCACCATTAATATTGATGTGCGATCACATACGGATAGCCGTGCAGATGATATGTACAACATGGACCTCTCTGAAAGAAGAGCCAAATCCACGATAGATTATTTAATCACTAGGGGAATATCAAAGACAAGGCTTACGAGCAAAGGCTATGGTGAAAGCCAATTGGTGAACCATTGTTCCAATGGTGTACACTGTACAAAGGCCGAGCATCAGCTCAACCGTAGGAGTGAATTCATTGTTGAATTCAAAAACTAAACCCAAAAATCCCAAAAAAAGTTCCCATGCAAACACAAGCCCTCATAAGAAACACAAAACAACACTGTTTGTTTTATCTACAAAAACTTCTTTTCCCAACAAGTGATGTATTTGGAGTGGAAATGACCATTCCCTATTACGACTACAGAGAGTATGACACAGAAGAAGAACATGAAGAAGAGTCCTTAGTAGATGACTACAATGGCCTCCGAGTAAAATATTTCATTAACCAATACGGTCATTTATGGGTAAGGGATTATGAAATGATTCCTGTAGGAGAGCCCTTAAAAGAAAGCCCCAAAGGTTTAGATCCCACTGAGAGTAATTTCTATTACACCCTGGTAGATCAAGAACGTACCCTTATTGCCCTGGGGACCCTACCGGAGTTGGATGCCTTTCCATTTTCAGAAGGTACTTTTTTTGACATTGGTATTCCGCTGAACAACACGGCCAAATGGATTAAAATTTATAGAAATAACAACCTCCTATTGTCCCATGTTATCCCAACTTCCGATTCAAACTTAACCATCTAACAGGATCAATTTGCCCGATTTCTTTTATACCTACTTGACAATTAATACTAACCACGTCTTTTAAAAGGTAATATGTTTGAAGCAGAAGGAAACTTTATAATTTATGATAAACAGGGGCCATTAGGCAGTATCATTAAGCAATCCTTAAAAAAAACCAATATCAAAGTTTATCGACACAAAAAAATTTCTGGTATAGCCGATGCCGTTAAATTGAAATCGGAAGTCAAGTTCCTTTTTATACTTTTTGTTTACAACGAGGAATACGAACTTATAGATTGCGTTCGGTTGGCCAAATTTGACATCCCCATTGTCTTCGCTCCTATCGATAAGAACAGTCATGATAACTTAAAAAGAGTGAAGGGAATTGAAGTAATGGATGTCTCCACCAGTAAGATTGAATATGTTTCCCAAATCGTGGATTTTTTAAAATTGTGAATTTTGGATAATTAAAACTGCATTTTATCGTTAACTAGGTAATAATTAGCCAAATAAGATGTATATTATAAAAAGTGATGCATTGCTATTAAATCTTTTATAATGACGATTGTACTAATAGATGACGACATATCAGATATAGAATATTGTAAAAAGTCATTGTCCACAAACTTTGACTGCTTTGATACGCCACAATGTTTTACCGACCCTTTGGAAGGTCTTGAATATCTCAATGAGCATAAACCGGATTTGCTCATTGTAGATGTTGAGATGCCAAACTTGACCGGTTTGGAATTAATGAAATATCTAAAATCTCCAAACACGGAAGTAATCTTTAGCACAGCGCATGATAAGTTTGCCATTGAGGCCTACAGAAATTTTGCACTTGGTTTTTTATTAAAGCCTTACAGTCAGGCAGAATTCATTGCGGTTATTACCAAAGCTTTACAAAGGTTGGCCAGTGGTAAAAAGAAGAATATCAATAGCAAGTTGCTCTTGGATATGCTGGCATTGGAAAACAAAAAAATTGCTATACCGACCTTGGGATGCACCTATTTTGCCAATATCTCGGACATCATACGGCTAGAAAGCGTGGAGGGTTACGCAAAAATATATCTGCAGGATGGAAACATTCACCTAAGTTCCTATGGCATCAAATTTTTTGAAAACTCTTTGACATCTCCTTTATTTTTCAGGGCCCATAAATCCCATTTGGTAAACATTCAGAAAATAAAAAAGTTTTTTCCGGACGGTACATTGATTCTTGAAACGGGAGAGCGTATTCCCGTAGCCAGGAGGAGAAGAACCAGTTTGCTGGAACTTTTTAATAGCCAAGGTTTGGGATCAAATGTTGCTTAAGTAAAGAAAGTACCCTGAAAAGCTAGTTTTAGTGGAGCCTTATTCCCTTATTTTGGTCTATCTCCTCATAATCCACTTCCTAATCCAAATTCCTCTCATAAGTTGACCCCTAGTTTTGCATTATCGTGAAGTAGGCCATCTACAATTTGTTGATTTAATTGCTACTTTCACCGGCTCCTAAATCTGAAATACAATCAATAGTTCCAATACAATAGGCGAACATCACGCGTTTCTATTTCATTTCTAAAATGGGCATAACTACAATAGTGTTAAACTCCAATAAAGGGCACTCATTGGTTATTTGAATTGCCGCATCCAAACTCTCTGCAACCAGATGTATATAACCTGTAATTAGATTGGCACCCTTAAGAAAGTTGCCATTCAAAGAACATTCTCCTTTTTTTGTTAATAGGGCCCCATCTTTTCGAAATGGACTCCCGGCCACGTAATTCCCAGAATCAGTATATAGTTGCATCCACGGCGTGTAATTTTGAAGTAATTTCTGCATATCTTGCGATGTTGGCTCAACACCTTTACTCTTTACGATTAAAATAAATTCCATTTTGATATTTTTAAGTCTTGGTTTTATAAAGAACAAAATCAATAGGATAATGGGGACACTTTTTGTCCCCATTCCACTCTTTTCTTTGTTTCTATAGAGTAACTTAACAAGACATACGTTTCAATTAAAATTAAAAGGGTGCAAGAATTTCTTTTATTGATCCATGGAAGTGGATATAAAGATGAGTCTCCAAAAATGTTAAAAAAACATATGGAGCGATATATCAATTGGATGAATAGTTTGGTAAAACAAGAAAAGTTTGTAAAGGGCCATAGATTGGACGATAGTGGTCACTATTTGATGGACAAGGATACGGTAATCAGCGATGGTCCCTTTTTAGAGCCTAAAGAAATTATTGGGGGATATATCATTATAAAAGCTGAAAATTTGGAAAATGCCACAAAAATTGCCCAACAATGTCCCTTGATCGATGAATTTCAAATATCCATTAGACCCATGTATAAAGGTCCAAATGAACATGAGTTTCCAAAATGAGGAAGTAAAGGTCGTTATTGAGACCATGTTCCGTACCCAATATGGAAAAATGGTAAGCTATCTTACGTCAAAGTTTGGGCTTGGATTTTTGGAGGATGCCGAGGATATCGTTCAAGAAACACTTTTTACCGCATTTCAAAAATGGGCTTTTGTCGGTATTCCTGAAAACCCGGAGGCCTGGATATTCGTAGTTGCTCGAAACAAGGCCTATAACCTTGTGAAAAAAGAACAAAAAAGTTCAGATTTAGATGTAGAAAAGTTGGTCGGGGAATTTTCCGAAAACGAAGATCGGATTTTCCTGAATAGAGAGATTGAGGATAATATGCTTCGTATCATTCTTGTTTGCTGCAATCTTAAACTTCCTATTGAAAGTAAAGTGGTTTTTATACTTAGTTGTCTCTGCGGTTTTAGCCGAAAAGAGCTTTCCCAAGCGCTTTTGGTCCAAGAGGAAACAATAAAAAAGAGACTCTTCAGGGCCAAAAGGGCGATACGCTCACAAAATCTGAGTCTAACCACTGCTGATGAAAAAACTCTCAAAAATCAAGCAGGAGCAATTTGCAGTATCCTATATATTCTATTTAATCAAGGGTATAATTCTTCCAGTAGGAAAAATGTATTGAACAAGGATATTTGTTTTGAAGCTATGCGTTTGACCAAACTCCTGCTAAATCACTTTCCGAAGGATCCAAAGATACATGCATTGTTCGCTTTGATGTGTTTGCATAGTGCTCGGTTTATGAGTAGAATGGACGAAAATGGGGCTATAGTCCTTTTTAGAGATCAAGACCGAAACCTTTGGAATACAGAGCTAATTAAATCTGGAATCCATCATCTTGCACGGGCTTCCTCCGGAGAAGTTATTACTGCCTATCATTTTGAAGCAGCCATTGCCGCCGAGCATTGTACGGCCAACAATTTGGGTGAAACAAATTGGGCATTTGTTTTACAGCAGTACCAGCGATTATACCAACTTAAGCCCACGCCAATAATTTTACTCAATATGGCCATTGTTAAAAGTATGATGGGCAGAACGGAGGAGGCCATCAACGAACTTTTACTATTACAAGATAATCCCCAGCTTAATACCAATTATTTATTATATGCTTCCTTGGGAGAATTGTTAGGCCTACAAAAAAAATATGAGCAAGCCATTGCTGCTTTTGACCATGCAATGGAATTGACCCGGTCCTTTCAAGAAAGGATGTTATTGGGCAAAAAAAAGACCCATATAGAATTCCTCAAAAAATCCTAAAGGGCAGTATTTTCAAAAATTAGTCCCCATTATCCATCTTCAAATGTCTTCATTGTAAAACTTACAATGAGATACTTTATACTTTTTTTATTGTTGCTTTTTACAACGTGTATGTTTTCCCAACTACAAGAAATTAATCTTGGGAATATGAAAATTAATCATCACGTGAAGGATACCAGTAAGGTTAGAAATTTTTACAAGGATGTATTGGGCGCCAAACTAGTTCAACCCAAATCCAAATTTCCAAGGGACTATTTGGAATTCTCAAACGGCTTTAGATTAAACATCATTTATTTAAATGAAGGTGTTCCCAGCCTTACCGAGTTTTATGATGGACTTTGGATAAGGATACATGTTGAAGATTTTAAAAAGGTGGCGCAAAGGATAAAAAATTCGGGCGCAAAGATTATTAAAGATAGGCCAGAGAACAATGAAATATACTTTCAGGCACCGGGCGGACAAGTTTTTCGGATGGGAGGACTAAAATCAAATTAAACAACAATATCATGAAAAAATCAATCCTATTTATTTTGACAATTTTGTTTACTATGAATACTCTGGATGCCCAAAAAAAAGGAGAGGAAGTTTTAGACAAGAGCTTAGCTTTGGACCTTCTTCAAAGAACCATGGAGGAGCTTGAAAAAATAGTGGAACCCTTGGATAGTAAAGAATTGGGTTACGTTCCACAAAACGGTGGGTGGTCCGTTTTGAACTGTCTTGAGCATTTAGCTTTGGTAGAGCCGGTCTTGTTCCTAGAAATCAAGAAAATGATCGAGACCAATACACTTAATCCAGGCAAGGATTTAAGTACGGAAGATGGGCTCATAATTACCTACATAACAGATCGAACGAAAAAGGTGATGACACCTAAACCTTTCAGACCCTTGGAAGCAAATAAACACAAAACCAAAGAAGATTTTTTGGAAGAAATAAGAAACACCAGGGCCGAATTGATATCATTGCTTAAAAGTACCGATGCGAATCTCAGGCACTTATTTGGACCATACCCTTATGGCGAGGCTGATGCCTACCAACAATTTATAATAGCGGCCGCCCATTCACACCGACATATTTTGCAGATTAAAGAAATACTAAGTGAACTAGAAAACAAGAGATCCAAATAGCGCATAGTTTTAAACGAAGAAGTCTATTTGTGCTACTCAATAACAAAATCGGATAGGTTAACTCCAATATTGGATTTATTAAATAAAAATCCCGTAGAGCATCTCTTCATTGAAACAATGGGATTGTCCCATTTAGAATCTAAATCTTTGATATTTTGGAGCAGCTAACTATTCACTAAATAGTTGCCTCAATTCCTATTTAACATAAACCAAAGTGGCTAATAGGATTCATCTTGGCCATGTCATTTGCAAGCTCTATTATGATGGCTGTAAGAATTAAAAATCCCTTGATTATGGCATAATCAAGGGATTTAAAGTTGGCCCACTAGGACTCGAACCTAGAACGACTGGACCAAAACCAGCTGTGTTGCCAATTACACCATGGGCCACTACCAACTACTTAGCCAAAACAAGTTGGCAATAAGAGCGTGCAAATTTAAGACAAAGTTTGGTTTGCACAAACATTTTTGTGGACAATCCTCCAAATTTGGACCGGCCCAAACCGTTAATCCTTTGTAAAAAATATACCTCCATCTAGGTTAGATTTAGTAAATTCGCCGTTATTGTTGCACTGTATAAAAACATATCCCCCTAAAAGCGGGATTAGTCCAGCCCAAGGTTTTAAAGAATGTGTTTTGAAACCAGGGTTTACCAAAACCACGGATTGCATGTTTTCAAAAAACTTCGAGAAATGGGACACCATCCTTGGATGGGTCGTTTTTTTTATAGCCTTTATTACTTACGCTATCACCGTTGAACCTACCAGCAGTTTTTGGGATGCCGGTGAATACATAGCCACATCGGCCAAGTTACAGGTGGGGCATCCTCCGGGAGCGCCTTTATTGCAAATGATAGGTGCTTTTTTTGCTATGTTCGCATTTAGTCCGGACCAAGTGGCAAGAATGGTCAATTCCGTTTCCGGTGTCTCCAGTGCTTTTACCATTCTTTTTATGTTTTGGACCATAACCAATCTTACCCAAAAACTTATTGGGAAAAATAGCCCCCTCACCAACAGCAAGGCGATAGCCATATTAGGAAGTGGGTTGATTGGCTGTCTGACCTTTACATATTCTGATAGTTTTTGGTTCAACGCAGTAGAGACCGAAGTGTACGCGATGGCCAGTTTTATAATGGCACTTTTGCTTTGGATGGGACTAAAATGGACGGATAACTTGGACAATCCTCGAGGCAATAAATGGCTGGTCTTAATTTCCTTTGTTGTTGGACTAACTTTTGGCATTCAATTTATGGGCTTTTTGGCTATTCCTTCCATAGGTTTGCTCTATTATTTTAAGAAATACAAAACTACCACGGTAAAGAACTTTTTGATTGCCAATGTTGTGGTCATCGCGATCCTAATGCTGGTTTATAAATTTTCATTGACCTATGTACTGAAATTCTTTGGCTGGAGCGAGGTTTTTTTTATCAATAGTATTGGATTACCTTTTAATTCTGGCACTATCATTATGGGGCTTATTTTTATAGCCGCCTTCTATTTTGGCCTTAATTATACCCGAAAGAACAATTTTAGAATTGCAAATACCATAGTACTGTGCCTCATGTTTTTGTTTCTGGGATTCTCCTCTTGGCTTATGCTACCCATTCGTGCCAATGCCAATGTTGTTATCAACGAAAATAATCCCGCAGACGCAAGGGCCCTGTTGGCATATTACAATAGGGAACAATATCCCGGGGTGGACAGTCCTGTATATGGTACATATTATTCCGATATTTTTGCTCCTCCAGGAGACGACAAGGATGAAGCTCCAAAGTATGAGAAAGATGAAAAATTGGGCAAATATGTTATCGTAAACTATTACAAAGACGCTCTGCAAGGCCCAAACCCTGATCATGTAGGTGTCCTTCCCAGATTGTGGAGTGGGCAGCATGCGGAAAATTATATGCGCTATTTTGGGCCGCTGGACTTTAAGATGACCCAATCCAACGAAGAACTTCGTAAAGCGGTAAATCAAGTGAAGGACGGTTATGCCAATGGCGAAATCGATGCGGAACAATACATAAGTTTCTTGAAAAGATTTAGCGAATACATCGAGGTACAACCTCCAACGCTATGGCAGAATATCAAATACATGTTGGAGTTCCAGTTCGGTTACATGTATTGGCGCTATTTTATGTGGAACTTCACGGGAAAAACCAACGATGTCCAAGGCAGATATGATGAAAATGGCCGTTGGCTTTCTGGAATCCCTATTGTGGACAGTTGGTTTTTGGGGAGCCAGGACAACCTTCCCACTGAGGTTTTGGATAACAAAGGTAGAAACACTTATTTCTTTCTGCCCTTGATTTTGGGAATTATCGGTATCCTATTCCAAATCTCGAAGAACCCCAAGCACTTTTGGGTGCTCTTTATGTTCTTCATGTTTACAGGTATCGCCATTCAATTTTATACCAATCCCTATATCTTTCAACCCAGGGAACGGGATTATTCCTTAGTGGGTTCTTTTTACATTTTCGCGCTTTGGATAGGATTGGGTGTATATGGCCTATTTGATGAATTTAAAAAATGGTTGACCCCAAAGATTTTGGCCCCTCTCGTTGTAATTCTATGTCTTCTTGCCGTACCCACGGTTATGGCCATACAAAACTGGGACGACCATGACCGGTCAAATCGCTATACCGCCTGGTCATCGGCCCGAGCCTACCTGGATTCCTGCCAAAAAGATGCCGGGGCCATACTGTTTACCATTGGGGACAATGACACCTTTCCACTATGGTATGCCCAAGAAATTGAAGGTTTTAGAACGGATGTTAGAGTTGTCTGTACCAGCCTCTTTGAGACGGATTGGTATGTAGATCAAATGAAGCGCAAAGCGTATGATAGTGAACCTATACCCTCCCAAATAGAACACGACAAATACCGTTGGGGCTCCCGGGACGTACTTTACTTTCAAGGCCTTACGGACAGCAGATGGAACGTAAAGGACTTTATTGATTGGCTGGATAGCGATAAACCGCAGACCAAGCTGAAGCATATCCTACAAAAGCAAGGTGCCGACATCGACCAATATTCCGAAAACTTTTTGAATACGGTCTATTATCCCACCAATAAAATCCGTATTCCGGTAAACAAGAAAAATGCGCTGGAAAGTGGATTGGTTAAAGCAAAGGATTCTGCACTTATAGTGGATTACATAGATATAGACCTACCGCAAAGTGCCATTACTAAAAAGAGCATGATGATGTTGGACATCATGGCCAACAACGATTGGAAGAGACCTATATACTTCTCGGGTGGAAGTTTCGACGATGCCGAATTCATTTGGATGAAGGATTATCTACAGTTGGACGGCCTGGCCTATAAATTGGTCCCCATCAAAACGGAACGTAGAAATTCTTTTGAGATGGGGCGCATAGATACCGAACTCATGTACGATGTGGTAACGAATTGGGAATGGGGCAACTCCGGCAGTTCGGATGTTTATCATGATACGCAGACACGTATCCAAGGACTCACGTTTAGAAGCAACCTTGCACGATTAATGGAGGAACTTATAAATGAGGAGAAAATTGACAAGGCCAAGGATATCATTGAAATTGCAATGACGAATTTGCCCGTGGATCATTTCGGATACTATACATTTGTAGAGCCCTTTGTGGATGGTTATTTCAGGGTAGGCGAAACGACCAAGGCACGGGAACTCTTTAATCAACTAAAAACAAAATATCAAGAGCGTTTGGAATATTACGCCGGAATCCCTTTGGATGAACAATATGACCATATCGATGATATTATAGCCGATATGGAAGGTTATAGAAGAAATATTGATATTCTTATCTCCAACAACGATAGGGAATTGGCGGAAAAGGAAACATTGATATTCAATGAATACATAGACAAGTTCGCCCATTTTTATAGGGACGATATGCTGGACGAAGGAATGGAAGGCGAAAATGATCCCGATCTTAGGGATACCATGCCCCTGTCGGACAGTACTTCCGTTGATAGTTTAGAGTCCCAAAATCAATGAAGACCATTTCCGCTATCACAAAAGAACGCTAATTGACTTTTCCTTGTAGACAAAGTGAAGCAATTGTTTTATAGGTATTAAATGTAGCTTGGGTTTGATTCCCCAGGATAAGAAACAAAAAGGCTATTCCACTTTACTCCCCGTATCGACCTACCTAAACGTACTCGTTAAGTATCCCTATGAGCGTATTGGCATCCTGCTCACCGCTTTGCCGCCAGACCATTTCGCCCTTTTTGTAAATCATTAGAGTAGGTAGTCCCTTAACACGTAAAGCCTGGGAAAGCTCTTTATTTTTGTCCACATCGATCTTAATTACCTTTCCCTTATCGCCCAGGGCAGCGGCCACATCCCTGAGTACGGGATGCATAGCAGTGGATTGTTCGTTCCACTCGGCATAAAAATCCAAAAGAACCGGAACACTTACGTCTATGAGTTCACCAAATTTAGACATATGTAAATCATTGGGTTATGCGCCAAATGTAGTAAAATTTGTTAAAAAACACTTGGAAACCCTTGTTTTTGTAGTAGGGAACGAAGGTTAAAATCATGTTAAGATTTTCTTTTTAAGCGTAATTACGGAAATCTCCGGCCAGATTCCTACCCGACCTGGATACCCTATAAACCCAAATCCTCGATTTACATTGATAAACTGACCCATTTCCTTATAGATGCCAGCCCAATATTTATAGCGCCACTTGACGGGACTCCATTTTATCCATCCCGGTATTTCTATCCCAAACTGCATGCCGTGGGTATGCCCGCTAAGCGTTAGGTGGTAATGATATTTGTGAGCGATCACCACATCCTCCCAATGTGAGGGGTCATGACTCAATAAAATCTTAAAATCGTGCTCCGATATCGTTTCTATGGCCCTGTCCAGGTCGCCAGCTTTTTTGAATCCGCCACGGCCCCAATTCTCCACCCCTATGAGTGCAATTTTGTCCTTTCCCTTTTGTAGATATTTGCTTTCGTTAAGCAAAAGATCAAAACCGATTTCCTTTTGTAATTTTTTTAGTTCTTCCAGGTTACCCCTTTTCAGCTCTTCGGTCGGCCATGGTACATAGTCGCCATAATCATGATTCCCCAAAATGGAATATTTCCCATCCTTGGCCTCAAGTCTTGCAAAGACATCTTTCCAAGGGTACAGTTCCTCCGCTTTGTTATTTACCATATCACCGGTAAAAAAAATCACATCACTACCCTGTTGGTTAACCAGATCAACGGCATATTCCACCATAGCCTTATCATCAAAACTACCGCTGTGAACATCGGATATTTGTGTAATCTGATAGCCATCAAAAGCATCCGGTAGGTCTTCAAATTCCAAATTGTACTTCAATACCTGATAATTGTACTTCCCGCGATACATGCCATATAACAGGGCACCAAAGGGTACAGCGGCAATACCCAAGGCAATGAGGCTCAGAAATCGTCTTCTTTCTGGCAAGCTGAACTCTTTTGAACTTCCAAAAAATTTATGGTACGCCCCGGCCAGCAATCGGAAGATATCCTCCGAAAAAAGGAAAATGATGGTAATGAACTGAAATGTAAGCACGGTAATCAAAAACCCAAAGGCATAGCTCTTTGGTCTACTTAATACCCGTCCCTCGGTCTCTCCCCAGGTAAACTGATATACAAAATTACCAAGTACCAAAATGGAAATGGCAATAAAAAGGTAGTATACCCAAGGAAAACGGGTAGCTGTTTTTAGGGCTTGTAAGGTATATAGTCCAAGAACAATATAGATAGCGATAAAAATAATCCAGCGTAGCATTAATCTTTTTTTGCAAAGATATCCCTTACCGCACTCTTAAGCTTATGAATCCGGATTTATTTGGCCTCTTCCACAATATGACGAACAATATTCAAATCCGTTACGGTTATTTCATCATCTTTTAATTTTGGGCCCGAATGCATTGGTATATTGGGAGGGTCTTTCAATTTTTTAATGGAAGAGCTAGCGGAAAGATGTATGGCCTTGAAGTTTCTATTTTTAAATTCCCGCAGATTTTCTATTCCAACTCCGCCGCCTGGTTGAATGATACAGGTAGAAGCCTGTTCATTTAGCTCCGTTAATAAATCTATACCCTCCAAAGCGGATTTTTGTTGTCCCGAACTCAGCAAGATGTGTACGCCCATATTCTCCAACTTTTCTAGGGTGTTCAATGGATCTACCACCCAATCAAAAGCTCTATGGAACGTAAAATGAAGTCCCTCCGAAGCTTTGACCAAAGATTGTGTACGCTTCTCATCCAGAGTAAAATCCTCATGCAAGACCCCGGTAACGATTCCCTCAAAACCTAAATCCCGACAAAGGGCGATATCCTTTTTAATAATCTCAAATTCCAAATCGGAATAGGTAAAATCGCCGCTTCTGGGCCTTATGAGTACATGAACCGGAATAGAGATACGCTCCCTAATGCTTTTTAGCAACCCATAGGAAGGAGTAATACCCCCTATTGCCAATTCTGAACAAAGCTCTATCCGGTCCGCGCCCCCTTTTTCCGCGTTCAATGCCGATTGCAAGGAATTTGCACAGATTTCCACCAACATATTTATGTATATTTAGGGCTGTAATTTACCAATAAAACATGCAACGAAGAACCTTCCTTAAAAATTCGGCGGCAGGTACCGCTGGACTCGTTTCCTCATCTGTTTTGGCTTCCTGTGGCGAGACAGACAAGTCATCCACGACATTGCCGGAAAAGATGGAAAACATTGGTCCCATTGTTATTTGTACCTGGGATTTTAACAATGCTTCGGCCAAGGCCTGGGAGGTCTTAAAAAGTGGAGGCAATTCCTTGGACGCGGTGGAAAAGGGGGTCATGGTAGAGGAGGCCGACGTGGAAAATCAGACCGTTGGTCTTGGTGGACGCCCGGACAGGGACGGAAAGGTTACCTTGGATGCCTGTATCATGGACAAGGATGGTAACTGTGGAGCGGTGTTGTGTATGCAGAACATAGCCCATCCCATTTCCGTTGCCCGTAAGGTTATGGAGGAAACACCACATGTTATGCTTGCGGGAAAAGGCGCTGAGCAATTTGCCCTGGAACAGGGTTTTAAAAAAACCAATCTCCTAACGGAAAAATCAAAACAGGAGTGGATAGAATGGAAAAAAACCTCCCAATACAAGCCTATAATCAATATAGAAAACCATGATACCATAGGTATGTTGGCCATTGATCAAAATGGGGATCTCGCCGGTGCCTGTACTACCAGTGGTATGGCCTATAAATTGGCAGGGCGTGTTGGGGATTCCCCTATTATTGGGGCCGGACTTTTTGTGGATAATGAAGTGGGCGGAGCTACCGCAACAGGCGTCGGCGAAGAGGTGGTACGTACTGTGGGCAGTTTCTTGATCGTAGAACTTATGCGACAAGGCAAAACGCCCCAGGAGGCATGTGAGGAAGGCGTAAAGCGTATCATTGAAAAAAATAAGAACAAACTAGACTTTCAGATCGGCTTTATCGCTATTAATAAAAAAGGGGAAACCGGTGGATATTGCATTCAACCCGGCTTTACCTATAGAACGTATTCCAACGAAGGTCACCTAAACAATCCATCTGATTCATATATCACTTCCTAACCCCATCAAAAGAGGATAATATTTGTAGTTTTATAATTCTTCAAGAACACCTAATATGGCTGAACAAAAACGACTTTTTTTATTAGATGCCTATGCGCTCATCTTTCGTGGTTACTACGCTTTGATCAAGAATCCGAGGATCAATTCGAAAGGAATGGATACCTCTGCCATTATGGGGTTTATGAACTCACTTTTTGATGTCATTAAAAGGGAAAAACCGGATCATTTGGCCGTATGCTTCGATAAGGATGGTAGTGCAGAACGTACGGAAATGTTTGCCGATTATAAGGCGAATCGGGATGAGACCCCGGATGCCATAAAGATTGCCGTACCCTATATTCAGGATATTCTGAAGGCCATGCATATTCCCGTAGTGGAACTTTCCGGACTTGAGGCCGATGATATCATAGGCACCTTGGCCAAGCAGGCCGAAAAAGAGGATTATAAGGTTTTTATGGTGACACCGGACAAGGATTTTGGGCAATTGGTCTCGGAAAACATTTTCATGTATCGCCCGGCCAGAATGGGCAATGGTATAGAAATATGGGGAATTCCCGAAGTGCAAAAGCGCTTTGGGGTAAAACGGCCCGAACAGGTTATCGACTACCTAGGAATGATGGGAGATGCCAGTGACAATATCCCCGGATTGCCCGGTGTAGGGGATAAAACCGCTAAGAAATTTATCCAAGAATTCGATTCCATGGAAGGATTATTGGCCAATACCGATAAGCTGAAAGGCAAGATGAAGGAAAAGGTAGAACAGAATGCCGAACTGGGTATTCTCTCCAAAAAACTGGCAACTATATGCATTACTTGTGATGTTCAATTCGATGCCAAGGACTATGAACTTTCCGTCCCCAATAGTGAAAAGGTCCAGGAGATTTTTGAGGAATTGGAATTCCGAAGGTTAAAAGATCAATTCATAAAAATATTTTCCGGCGAAGTGGAGGAAACCCAGACGCAGGTGAGTAGTACAGAAACTGCAAAAAAACAAGCGCAACCTGCCGGTAGTGGCCAGTTTTCCCTTTTCGGTAATGATGGGGCCAGCCCAGCTGCGACCATTAAGGAAGTCTCCAGCAGAAAAACCATAAAAGACGTTCCCCATGTCTACCAAAGCGTTGCTCCAGGAATGGCAATGAAACTGTTTCTACAAAACTTAATGAAGCAAGAGGCTGTATGCTTCGATACTGAAACCACAGGCATAAATTCATTGACTGCCGAGCTCGTTGGTATTGCTTTCTCTTGGGAACCAAAAAAAGGATTTTATATTCCCTTCCCAGATGAAAGGGATAAAGCACAGGAAATCATAGAACAATTACGACCCTTTTTCGAATCGGAAACCATAGAAAAAATTGGGCAAAATCTGAAGTATGATATAAAGGTGCTGGACAAGTACAATATAAAGGTGAAAGGTAAATTTTTCGACACCATGTTGGCTCATTACCTGATCAATCCGGATATGCGGCACAATATGGATGTCCTATCAGAAACCTATCTCAACTATACCCCTGTTTCCATTACCGAACTCATTGGCAAAAAAGGGAAGAACCAATTGAGTATGCGTGATGTGCCATTGGGACAACAGACCGAATATGCCGTGGAGGATGCCGATATCACCTTTCAATTGGCACAGCATTTTCGACCCGAATTGGCAGAAGCCAAAACCGAAGACTTATTCAATACCATTGAAGTTCCCTTACTATTGGTATTGGCCGATATGGAACTGGAAGGCATCAATCTGGACGAAGAATTCCTAAAATCTCTTTCTGAAGAACTCAACAATGATATTGCAACCCTGAAAAGCAAGATTTATGAAGCTTCAGGAGAACAATTCAATATAGCTTCCCCAAAACAATTGGGAGAGGTACTTTTCGATAAAATGAAATTGGTGGACAAACCTAAAAAGACCAAAACGGGGCAATATTCCACTTCGGAGGATGTGCTATCCTATTTAGCCAAGGACCACCAGATTATTCAGGATGTATTGGATTATCGCGGACTTTCCAAATTAAAGAGCACCTATGTGGATGCGCTTCCGGAACAGGTGGAAAGCTCCACGGGAAGGGTACACACCGACTATATGCAGACCGTGGCCGCTACAGGTAGATTAAGCAGCAATAATCCCAATCTACAGAACATTCCCATCCGGACGGAAAGAGGACGGGAAGTTCGGAAAGCTTTTATTCCGCGGGATGAAAATTATACCTTATTGGCAGCGGATTATTCTCAAATAGAACTTCGTATAATTGCCGCCCTGAGTGAGGAAACCACCATGATCGAAGCCTTTAAAAATGGAGAGGACATCCATGCCTCGACAGCGTCAAAAGTGTTCAATGTACCCTTGGAGGAAGTGACCCGCGAACAACGCGGAAATGCCAAAACCGTAAATTTTGGTATTATCTATGGCGTTTCGGCCTTTGGACTAAGTAACCAAACGGACCTTAGTCGGTCCGAGGCAAAAGAACTCATCGAAACCTATTACAAGACCTATCCCAAATTGCGAAACTACATTAGCGATCAAATTGATTTCGCCAGAGAGCATGGGTATGTACAGACCGTTTTGGGCAGAAGGCGCTATTTGAAGGATATCAATGGGAGCAATCAAGTGGTACGTGGAGCCGCGGAGCGCAATGCTGTGAATGCGCCTATACAAGGTAGTGCGGCGGACATTATTAAAATTGCCATGATCAACATCCATCGAAAACTCACCGAGGGAAATTACAAGACCAAGATGCTACTCCAGGTACATGACGAACTGGTCTTTGATGCGTATAAGCCAGAATTGGAAAAATTAAGGCCGCTTATCCAATCCGAAATGGAAAACGCTTATGAACTTGCCGTTCCTTTAGATGTGGAATTGGGTGAAGGAAACAATTGGCTGGAGGCACATTAGCGGTATATCCAAACTGTTAACATGCGTTAATTACTTTTCTTGAACCATCAAAAACTCATTTTCACAACAATATTTTGTGGAACAGGGCGGGCTGGAATATTTTTAATCCCGTATTTTAAGGGTATCTCGGCTATGAAAAAACTCATCCTTATACTTAGCTTGTTCTTTGCAATGGCATTGGGTCATTCCCAGGAAGGGAATTCCGAACAAATTGCTGTGCAACCCAAAATAAAACTATTCCCCAATCCGACAACCAATGTAATCAATGTCCTGGGTCTTGAAAATAGTGCTCGAGCGGATATCTTGATTTCCGACATTTACGGAAATCCGGTACTGCAACATCAATGGAAAATTAAGAACAATGCATTGAGCATACCCGTTGCCCATCTTGAAAAAGGGGTATATATGATTGTTATAAATTCGCTGGAGCAAAAAGTTCATACAAAGTTCTACAAACAGTAATCCGTCCAAATCTAATCGAAGACAAAATTGTAGGTAACGGCAAATAAAGGACTGTTAAGTACGGAGAGCTCATAGGTCCCCAAAGGACTTCCCAGGAATACATCCGCATCCACCCCATCCTGCCTCTGTGCGTAGTATAGGTTTAAAGGATTTCTTCTGCTGTACACGTTGTAAATGGTAAATGTCCAATCTCCCACCCATCTTCTATTGGGGTTTCTTCCATATTTCACCTTCCACGAGAAATCCAGTCTATGATAGGGCCGTAAACGTGCATTGTTCCTCTCCAAAAAAATGGGCACATTGATATCCTCAAGGGCAAAAACACTATTGGCCACGGTATAGGGTCTTCCACTTTGGGCCGTAAAATTAAAACTCCAAGTATTGTACTTGTCCCCTTCAAAGTTGATGGTACCATTAAATACATGGGGCCGATCAAAGTCCGAGGGAAACTGCTGGTTGTTATTTACACGATCCGCCAACCTTTCATTGAAAGAACGCAAAAAGCTACGGGACCAGGTGTAATTGAACCAACCATTAAACTTTCCTTTTGGTTTCTTAAAACTGAGCTCTACGCCGTAGGCCTCACCTTCCGCTTGAACCACATCCCTTTCTAAAAATTCTTCCAAGAAAAAATCGGCTCCAGGTTTATAGGTCAGGTTGTTCTTTGATTTTCTATAATAGCCTTCAAGCCCTATTTCTATACCACTTTCTTCCAGGTTTTTGTAGATACCGAGACCGTAGCTATCGCTTTGCTGAGGTTCAATGTTCGGATCTGCGGTTTTCCAACGGGAAGTAGGCAACGGGGTAGTTGTGTTGTAAATATTCTGAAGATATTGGTTTAGCCTGGCATAGCTTGCCTTAAGGGACATTGTTTTGCCAAGTTTATAATTAATGCCAAGTCTGGGATCCAAACCATTATAGGTTTTTACTCCAGCTCCTTTTTCAAAAAATTGTGTGTCCAACAACGCACCTGTATTATCATCAAAAGTAGCTTGGGTATATGGCCCGACGAACACAAAATGATTGAAGCGCAGTCCAGCAGAAATGGTCAAATCTTCGGTTGCATTCCAATTGACATTTCCAAAGCCAGCAAATTCATAGCTGGTTTCCGATTCCAGGGTAACGGGAATGATGCTATTCCCTGCTCCAGGATCTAAACTTCCTGGATCTATGTTATATCTATTGGCTTGGACACCTCCATAGTATTCCAACTTATCGCTCACGCTCTTGGAATACTCGGAAATAAAACTCAAATAATTGATTTTGGATTCAAATTCGATTTCATTATCACTGTCCCTTTCCGGAAAAATAGTCTTTGGCGTATAGTCGCTCACTATAAAAATGTTCCGAAGATTGGACTCGTCCCCAAAAGTGTGTATCCAATTGAGTGTTCCATTCAATGTTTGGAAATCATATTGATTACTACTTGCATTGATATTCTCAATTTGTGTAATTAAATCCAGCTGGTAAAAGTCTTTGCTATAAAATCCTGTAAAAGAAATCTGGTCGTTCTCCGTAGGCAAGTATAAGAGTTTCATGGTACCATCATAAAAATTGGCCTTGGTATTTTCCAATCGTTCTGAAAAAAGCGGTAACAAAAAATCGGTAAATCCGGCCCGTCCCCCAATATTGAGTAGTAGCTTGTCCTTTATTATGGGTGTTTCCAATGATAAGCGGCTAGAAACAATGCCTACACCACCACTCAGTTTAAACTTGTCCGTATACGGGTTTTTCACTTTAATGTCCAGTACCGAGGTAGACCTACCCCCATACCGCGCAGGAATATTGGCCCTATACAAGTCTACGGAAGAAATGGCATCAGGCGTAAAAACGGAAAAGAGTCCGAACAAATGGGTAGGATTAAAAACCGGGGCATAATCATACAAAACTAAATTCTGGTCCAAAGACCCTCCTCTTACGGATATACCGTTACTTATTTCCCCGGCATTGTTGACTCCTGCAAGAAGTGTCATGCCCCGTAAAACATCAAACTCACCAACAGCGGCTGGTATTTTTTTTAGTTCTTGGGAAGTTAATTTCAAGGCTCCCATTTGAGGGGTTTCAATATTGTCCAATATCCGTTTGGCCCTAACCACCACTTCTGAAAGTTTTTCTTCCTCTTCATACAATTGTATCTGTACAATCTGACTTTCATTGAGCACAACGGTCTGGACGTAATCCTTGAAACCAATAAAAGAAACCGTCACCTCATATGTATTTTCCGGAAGAGTAATTGAAAATCTTCCCGAGGTATTTGTGACACCCCCACAATTACAAGGCCGAATCGAAATCTGGGCATTGTCCATAGGCAACCCTGTAGCCTGGGCTAACACTTCAAAAGACAAGGCATATTCCTGAGATCTAACCAAAGAGGTCAGGCAAATGCACAAGAAAAAGGTTAGTAAGAATTGTAGTTTTACGGACATATTGGTTTTGGTTTGGTTTTATTGGTCGATCCAGGCTTCAGGGCGGATGGCAGTTCTAAATCGGGTTTCGCTACACGGTGCCGAAACAGTTGCCGGAGGGGGTAACGGCGAGCCAAATGTTGGTTCCGTGATTAAAGGCTCCCTTCCTTCCAAGGCTTCCTCTCCTATGAAGGTCCTGTCAACAAAAACAGAGGCCAAAGAGGTCGCAGCGGCGGTGAATCTACCAAAGACAAACTCTTCACTATCCGCAGGATTGAACATATTTCCAACCAAACCGGCCGGTGGTGGTGCGTTAAGCCCGCTATTGTTATCAACCAAATCCTTGAGTACCTTGTAGTACTCATGTGCCGAGGCCGATATCGCGAACTGTTGCACCTCGATTACCATATCCTCTTTTGTATACAATATGGCATTGCCTATGGAAAAATCGGTAATGGTCCGGCCATTGGAAAATTCATCCTCAAAAATGGGAATACTTTCAGGAAAACGGATACGCCAACAATCACTTTGACAGGGGTAATCGTAATAGGGCTGCAGACCACCAATACCCCTAGGAAGAGGTCGGCATTCACCGTCCCGGAAATAAGACTCCCTACATTTTTCGCAAATATCCAGATTTTCATAGCTGCGATAACTCCAATAATAATAATTACCAGCTCCTGGAGGATCGGTAAAAGAGACAAAAATTTCATGGCCTGGAACAAATCTTCCCCCGAAAATTTCCCTAAACTCCAGTTCAGGGTCATATTGCACTTTTAAGTCAGATAGCGGTATGGGATCTAATACTTTTTCTACTTCCGAGGTAAATTGCTTGCCATCGGGCATAAGTATATTCAGTTTCCAGCTCTCTCCGGGAGCTACGGTAAAATCCTCTGGCGGCACATAGGCTTCCTCGATTTCGACAAGTGGAACAATCTCACCATTATCCACATTTTCGAGCTCGGCCGAAGCCCCTTCCACAAAGTTAACAACATATACGCCAAATTCGATAGCCGATTCGGTAATGGATACAAAGGAAACACCAGGTTCTGTAGAAGCAAAACCCTCAACAAAAATAAGTCCTTCACGAAGTTCAAAATCAGGCTCTATCGGGTCAATGCAATTGGAGATAATTGTAAGAACCAAAATGGCAAAAAAATATATTCCCAATCTTTTTTGCATCGCCTTCATTTATGAATTCCGAGACTTGGAATATAATCCAAAAAAAGGTAAAGGTCAATAGGAAAAGTCAGTTTTACCTTAAAATAATTTAAAGAAAAGGAAGTGGTTTATGATTATACATTTAGTTTGTAGTTTTATTGACCAATCCAAGCTTCCGGGGGAATAGCCGTTCTAAATCTAGTTTCGGAACATGGTGCAAAATTGGTCAATGGCAGTGGTACGGGGTCAAACATATCTTCCAAAATAATTGGATCCCTTGGTTCTAAGGCTTCCTCGGCAACTCGGCTACGTTCTACAAATGTCGAGATTATGGAAGTTGAAGCCGCCGTAAAACGGCCAAAAACAAAATCCTCAGAATCGTCGGGGTTTGAAATATTGCCGACCAAGGGTGCAGGGGGTGGAGCATTCAGCCCGGCATTGTTGTCTACAATATCCTTTAATACTTTGTAATAGTTGTATGCTGCAGCATTTATGGAAAATTGCTGCACTTCCACCACCATATCTTCATAAGTATATAACGGCAGGTTTCCTATAGCAAGTTTTGATACTGATTTCCCATTGGAAAACTCATCACTAAAGACCGAAATACCCTCGGTATATCGTATGCGCCAACAATCGGTTTCACAGATATATAGATAAAAGGGAGGTAGGCCACCTCTACTTTCCGGAACAACGCACTGCCCGTTTCTAAAATATCCTTCAAAACACTTTTCACAGAAATCCAAATTTTCAAAAGTTCGATAGGTCCAGTAATAATGGTTCTCCATGTCGGATGGGTCTTCAAAACTTACAAGGGCCCGGTGTCCCGGGATAAACTGCCCACCTCGCACTTCTCGAAACTCAAGTTCCGGGTCATACTCTATTTCCAAGTTTGAAATAGGGACAGTTGGCAACACACTTTCCTCAGTTGAAACGTAATGGGTACCGTCCTCAAGAACTATATTCAGCTTCCACTCTTCTCCTTCTGTGACCGCAAAACCTGCAGAAGGCAAATATTGCCCTTCAATTTCAACCAAGGGCTCTTCATCACCGGTCGTAGTATTTAAGAAACTTACATTGGCCCCTTCCTCAAAATTCACCGTATTTTTTCCTAGTTCCCTTACGAATCTACTTATAGTAACAAAAGAGGCTCCCGGAGCGGTAGAAGCAAAACCCTCGATAAATACGAAATCCTCTATAAACTGAAACTCAGGTTCGACTGGGTCGACACATGCACAATGGGATGCACAAATTATCCATACAAAAAAAATCTTTAAAGGTAATTTAGGAACTTTGAACACTAGTTAGAAATTTAAGTCTAAATATAGAATATGCTCAGTTAACCTTTCACTGTGGGGGTTCAACTTCCTTAGTCTATCCAACCTAAAGGGCGCAAGCCAGTAATGAATCTGCTTTCAGTACAGGGAGCAAAAATAACAATAGGCCTCGGAACAGGTTCTTCTTCTCCCTCATACTGTCCCGGCAATATGGTTTCCAAAGGGCTTCCTTCCACAAATGTACGGTCAATGAATACCGGTTTTATAACAGTAGATGCCGCAGTAAATCGACCTAATACAAACTCATTTACATTATTAGGATTGGACATATTACCGACAAGGGCCGCAGGTAGCGGCGCATTGAATCCAGAGTTATTATCAACAATATCCTTAAGGGTCTTGTAATACCTATATGCCGAAGCGGATATGGAAAACTGTTGCAATTCTACCAAAATACTTCTCTTGGTGAAGAGGGGAATACTCGCTACCGATAAATTTGAGATTTTTGTACCATTGGTGAATTCATCCGAAAAAATATTGATGTTGTCCTCATACCTGATTTGCCAACAATCCGATTCACAGGCATAGGTATAATATGGTTTCCTAATGGACGCGCTGGCTGGTGGATTGGTCTGGCATTCCCCATCCCGATAAATTGAATTAGTACAAACAAGACAGTTTATCAATTTTTCAAAAGAGCGAAAACGCCAGTAATAATAATTTTCCTCATCGCCGGGATCTTCCAAAGTTAGCGAAAGAGAATGTCCCGGGATAAATTTATCCAAACCCTCATTGAAAAGGAGTTCTGGTTCATAGCCTACATCCAATTCTTGAATAGGTACCGATGTTGGAACTTTTTCAGGAAGTGAACTGTACTCCCGGCCATCCGCCAACTCAACCTTCAGCTCCCAAATCTCCCCAATCTGAGCTTTAAAATCAGAAGGTGGTAGATATAATTCTCCCTCCTCCTGCAAATAAACCTGCGTCTTATCATCAGTCTTGATAAAAGAAACCTGGGCACCACTTAAAAAAACATTATCATTTATACCAAACGCTTCGGCGGATTCCAAAATTGAAACATAGGAAGCTCCTTCAACCGTACCTGCCAAAGCATCTATATATACCAAACCCTCTTGGTATCTAAACTCCGGATCTACCGGATCCACGCACCTCCATAGTAGAAAGGCCAAGACCAACAGGGTCGTTTTTCCTAAAAATTTGTTCCTTGGATAGTGCATTTAATCCTATTCCGTCCGCATATAAATATAAGAGGTTTCGGTAAGCAAAAAGATTTTTTTAGCTAAAAACGGTATCTTATCCTTATCAAAAGGGATGGTAAGAACAAAAACGGGCATTGCCAATGACAATGCCCGTTTATCGTATAAAAGAGATATTCGGTAGAAAACTAATTCTTCTTAAAAACAGCTTCCGCTCCCGCCAGGTTATCCTCATCGATGATTTCCGCTGAAACGGTTAGTGTATCGCCATTCAATATGATGGTGACCGTATCGCTCATACCATCGTTATCTACAATGGTCAATTGATCACCTTCCAAACTCCAAGTGGAAGAAGTAATCTCGGCATTTTCCGGGCATTCAATTAAAAGTCCGGTACCTCCTGAATTCACATCGGTTCCAGTCTGCGTAAAATCCCTATATTCAGCTTGCATAGTCTGATCACTTTTAAATTCAAACGACAGAATATCACAACCTTGGGAAATAAGAACCTGGATAACTTCATTGGCCAGTTTTATCTCTCCATCGGCATCATCAACAATAAGTTCAGTAAAACTCCACGTTCCTATCAAGGAATTATCGTCTCCCCCATTTTCACCATCGTTGTCAGAAGAACAGGCCAATGATAGGGTAGCTGAAAGAAAAAGTAATGCTATTCTTGTTTTCATGGTTATTTTTGTTTTCCGTTATAAGAGGTAGTAACGAAAAAAAGATGGTTATATTTTAGTTGGGAATTGATCCATATTCAAAAAACAACCCTATTCATAACCTTTAAGAGAAATATATCACTATTTATCCCAAAGGGTGAAAAGGCCTTTTCATCCTTTTCACTACCAATTTTAAGATTTCCGCAAAATGCTATCTGATATAAATCAGAAAATCCTAAAAAATACAAAGAATAACGGTTTGCATTTCAAGTTAATAATTGTACATTTGCAGCCCATTTTACAGAATTGAAAGGTTTAATCAATAAAAATATACGTAGTGGATACATTAAGCTACAAGACAGTTTCTGCAAATAAGGCTACAGTTGACAAACAGTGGTTATTGATCGATGCGGAAGGGCAAACTTTGGGTCGTTTGGCCTCGGAAGTGGCCAAATTTCTTAGGGGAAAACACAAGACCAATTTTACCCCCCATGTGGATTGTGGCGATAATGTCATAGTCATCAATGCCGAAAAAATACAGCTTTCCGGAAATAAATGGGAAGATAAGGTGTATTTGCGCTATACAGGCTATCCAGGAGGTCAACGATCTACAACAGCCAACGAACTATTGGAAAAACATCCGGAGCGTATTATTGAGAAATCGGTAAAAGGTATGCTTCCAAAAAATAAATTGGGTGCTGATCTTTTTAGAAACTTAAGGGTTTATGTTGGAGCGGAGCATGGCCAGGAAGCTCAAAAACCCACTGTAGTAAATCTTAATGAAATTAAATAATGGAGACTATTCATAAAATCGGTAGAAGAAAAAAATCCGTTGCACGCGTATATGTTTCGGAGGGGAAAGGGAATATTACCATAAACCAAAGAGATTTAAACGATTATTTTCCTACCGCTACTTTACAGTATAAAATAAAGCAACCTTTTGCCCTTACCGAGACAGAAGGAAATTATGATGTAAATGTAAATGTGTATGGTGGAGGAATTACCGGGCAAGCTGAGGCTATTCGTTTGGCACTTTCCAGAGCAATGTGTGAAATTGACGAAGAAAACAGAATTGTCCTTAAACCTGAAGGGCTATTGACCCGTGACCCCAGAATGGTGGAACGCAAGAAATTTGGTCAAAAGAAAGCCCGTAAGAAGTTCCAGTTCTCCAAGCGTTAATTTGTCCTATAATTCATCTCTGTATCGGCTGAATGTTTTCGGACTGTTTAATTGAAAGATAAATTTTACAAAAAGACCCTGAAACAAATTCGGGGATAGATAACCAAGTTCATTGAAAGTTAGCGCCCTAGGGCAATGACAATTAAAATCCTTGACTTGCTTTCCACAGCATCAAGGTAAATTAGTTTAGCATCTAAATGCTGGAGGCTTCCGTTCAAATTTTCGGATACCACTCCGGTATTGCTAATTCAAAGGAACGTAAACTAATAACAAAATGGCTAAAAAAGTCGAAGTAAAACAATTATTGGAAGCAGGTGTGCATTTTGGACACCTTACGAGAAAGTGGAATCCGAACATGGCTCCTTATATCTACATGGAGCGCAATGGGATTCACGTCATCAATCTTTACAAAACCGTTGCAAAATTGGATGAGGCCAATGCGGCACTCAAAAAGATTGCGGCCTCTGGTCGTAAGATCCTTTTTGTAGCAACTAAAAAACAAGCTAAGGACATTGTTGCCGAGAAGGTGGCCAATGTAAATATGCCCTATATTACGGAAAGATGGCCAGGAGGGATGTTGACGAACTTTGTCACCATTCGTAAGGCAGTAAAGAAAATGGCTTCCATAGACCGGATGAAAAAGGACGGTACGTTCAACACCTTATCGAAAAAGGAACGTCTGCAGGTAGATCGTCTTCGTGCCAAGTTAGAGAAAAACCTAGGTTCCATTTCGGAAATGACTCGATTACCAGGAGCTCTTTTTGTTGTGGATACCATGCGGGAGCATATAGCGGTTAAGGAGGCACAAAAATTGAACATCCCTATTTTTGCTATGATCGATACCAACTCAGATCCCAGGGATATTGATTTTGTTATCCCTTCCAATGATGATGCCTCCAAGTCCATTGATATCATCATGACCCATGTGACCAATGCGGTAGCGGAAGGCTTGGCCGAAAGAAAGGCAGAAAGACAGTCCGATAAGGAAGGTGCGGGAGAACCACAAGCTCCCAAAGCCGAAGCAACTAAAGAAAAGACCGTTGAAGAAACCCCTGAAAATGCCAAGGTTGAAGCTGTTGCAGAAGCGGCAATAGAAACAAAAGAAGTTAAGGAAGAAACTCCTGTTGTTGACGAGGCTCCTAAGGTCAAGGAAGAAAAAGAAGAACCCAAAAAGGAAGCCGCTGAAACTCCCAGTGAGGAAAAATCCGAGAAGGGAGACGACCTCACTAAAATAGAGGGTATAGGGCCCAAAGCGGCAGAGGCCATTGTAAATTCGGGAATAGTATCTTTTGCCGATTTGGCAAAAGCCAAGTCCGATAAAATAAAGGAGATTTTGACCGAAGCCAGTTCCCGCATGGCCCACTTAGATCCGACCTCGTGGCCAAAGCAGGCCAAAATGGCGGCCGATGGTAAATGGGACGAGCTCAAGGAATGGCAGGACAAGGTAAAAGCCGGAGTAGAATAAAGATCAAACACTTAGTAAAATAATCCAATTGGGAAATGTAATTTCCTAAAAAACATAAGAAATAATGATGGTAAAAGTTACCGCAGCAGACGTAAACAAATTAAGAAAGATGACCGGTTCCGGCATGATGGATTGTAAAAATGCTCTTGTGGAAGCCGAAGGCGATTTTGAAAAAGCCATTGAAATCCTACGCAAGAAGGGACAAAAAGTGGCAGCCAAAAGGGCCGATAGGGAGTCCTCCGAGGGTGCGGCCATAGCCAAGGTAAATACCGACAATACCTCCGGTGTTATCATCTCATTGAATTGTGAAACCGATTTTGTAGCAAAGAACGACAGCTTTGTTACCTTGGCCAATGAACTGGCCGAATTGGCACTTGGATTTGACACGAAAGAGGATTTTCTTTCCGCCGATTTCAAAGGAAATACAGTTCAGGATAAATTAACGGAACAGACCGGTGTTATTGGGGAAAAAATAGAAATTGGTGGTTTTGAAAAATTGAACGCCCCATACGTTGGATCATATATCCATGCCGGTAATAAAATAGCTACTTTGGCAGGGCTTTCAGCCGCTGTAGAAGGTTCAGCTGTAGCTGCCAAGGACGTCGCCATGCAGGCGGCGGCAATGAATCCTGTGGCATTGAACGAAGAAGGTGTGGATCAGTCCGTAATAGACAAGGAAATTGAGATAGCCAAAGATCAATTGCGCCAAGAAGGCAAACCAGAAGCCATGTTGGACAATATCGCCAAAGGGAAACTAAAACGTTTCTTTAAGGATAATACTCTGGTAAATCAAGCTTTTATCAAGGACAGCAAACAAAGTGTTGCACAATATATAAAATCCGTTGATGCCAATTTAGAAGTCACCGGATTCCAACGTGTTGCCCTAGGGTAATTTAAAACATAAAACCAATTCTTATGAAGACGCCCCGACAAAACTGTCGGGGCGTTTTTTATCAAAATTTATTACTTAAAAATGTACTGGAACTAGTTAGATCTTATAATGATATCCCCATTAAAGGTTTTAAAAAGCATTTCCGGACCACCGCCATTCAACTTTCCACGGACCCATTGCTCAATCTCCACTTTATAAGTACTTGATGATTTGTCGGTTTTGGATACCGCCTTTTGTTTATCAGTGACCATTTCAAAATCCGTGTAGATATCGCCCTGTTCAGATTTTAGTTTAAGGTCGCTCTTTACTGAATTTGGGAATGTAACATCCAAGTCCCCATTAAGACTGCTAAAGGCCATATTCACATTTGGTGTAACCGAGACGAAGCCTACTTTTATATCCCCATTGACCGTATCGGCCAAAGCAGAACCGCCAATACCCTCAAGGGTTATTTCGCCATTAACATTACTAACCTCCATTTCACCGCTAACTCCTTTTACGTTAATGTTTCCTTGGTTAACGGTACCTAGTTTTAATGAGAAATTTTTAGGCACCTTAATTTCAAGGTTGGTAGCCCTATCCCATTGTTCATTGATAATCCGAACCACATTGTTCTTTTCCTCGGCACTTATTTTTAAGGAACTATTTTGAATCCGTCTTAGGCCACTTTTTTCCTTTTCCTCCTTATAGTGTGCCTTTTTATTACCAAAAGAAGCTTTGACAACCACTTCACTCCCTTCATAGGCCAGAACATCAATTGACCCCGCCAATTGCTCTACAATCAATTTTCCAGGGCTGTTGGCATCGCTCAATGGGACTGAAAACAATTCTACACTCTCCTCTTGGGCATTGATCCACAAAGGTAACATGAGCATTGATACGATTAATAATCCGATATTTTTCATTTCTCTATTTTTTAATTGTTTAAACATTTCTATCTGTTAGAACCAGGCACTGTAATACACTAATGGAAATCGTTATTCTTTTTATATTTTTTTAATAATGACATCCCCGTTCAAGGTCTCAAAATCGAAGGATAGACCACCTTCCCCTACCCGTACTATAGGTCTGGACTCGTACTTATATTTGACATTCCTTTCCCCAGTCTTGTTTTTAGTAGTCTTGGAAAACTGCTTGGCAATATCAAAATCCGTAAACAGTTCTCCATTCATGCTTTTGAAGGCGATATCTGCCGATAAATCCTTTTGATAGGTAATGTTGATATCCCCATTAAGCGAATAATAAGTCGATGCAACTTTTGGATTATCCGCATAGGAAATATTCACTTTTCCGTTTATGCAATGTACTTTGGTCTCACCTGTAATGTTTATAAGCTCAATTCCTCCATTTATATTATGTGCCTCTACATAATCACCGTTCGTGTTTTTTACCAAAACCTCCCCATTATTGATAGCACCGACCTTTAGCCTATTACTTTTAGGCATTTTCACCTTGAAGTTCAAGGTATGGTCATAGGGAGACTCCTCCCAATGTTGACAGTTTTTGGAGGTAAACCGACCTTCTTTGTAATGCATATTGGGCGAATCCGGATAAACAACCAGCTTATTGCCCTCTTGAAAGACTTTCACCCCGATTTCCTTTTTTCCTAATTCAAGATCTGTTGTGGTACTAGCGGTTATGATTTTTTCCACTTCCAAAAGAACTTTATCACCATCATATCCTTCAACCGAAATAGAACCATTTAGGTTTTGTACCTCAAGCATTCTGTCTTCGCCTGTATTCGTATAGGACAGCTCTTTCTTAATGACTTCACTAAATTCTTTTTTTTGTGCCTTTGCACATTGTACCATAAAAGAACCTGCTAACATGGCACACACTACTACTCTTTTCATTTGTCTATGTTTTAACTGTTCGTGATTTGGTGCCGAAACAGGTTCAGCACGTATTGATGAATAAACTCCTTGTACTATGTATTTGATATCAACTCTAGATGATTGAATTGATTGATGTTTCCAACTTTTGTTTTACGGACTGATCCAATTCCTGTGTACGCATTAACGTCTTAAAAGACTCTATGGATTTCTTCTCTTGAAGGGCCACCATAAGACTTGCCAAGGTCACTTGGACTATTGGGGAATCTTGCTTTACTATAGACTGCACCAAGCCCTCTCGTACCGTTGGGTGATCCAAATAGTTGGTCAGCGATTCTATCGCGGCCAGACGTACATTTACATTTGAATCGCTATTCAACGTTTGCAATAGAGCCTTGATTACAGTTTCATCTATTTCTTTAATCTTGGTGGCTTCATTTATACCCTGTAGGCGTTCGTTGGCCGAAGGTTGTTTCAATAGGGTCAATACCAATTGTTGCCTTACCCCTTCTGCCTCGGAGTTGTCGGCCACCGTTGTTTTTACAACTTCAGAAGGACTATCAGAATTCAAAAAATATCCCAGATTTAGTCCTAATACCAATAACAATATTCCATAAGCCATTTGTGGTCTCCAAAGAACCGTTGTAATTCGTGAAAACCACGATGGCAAACTGTTTTCCGACGCTTTCGTTTTTTCAATTTCGCTATGGAGCATGTCAAAAAAACGTTTATCCATAGCCTCGGACGGTTCAGGGACGGATGTAATATCCACTTGACCCCAAGTTCGTTGCATCTCGCCAAACTGTTTTTGATATTCCGGATGGTCTTGTAAAAACCGCTCAAATTCCTTTTCCCCTTTCACATCCAAACTATTGGAGAGGTATTCCATCATCCATATGTCGAATCTTTCCTGTTCCATGACTTATTACATTTCCAGTTGTAGAAAAATTGTTCTTAAATCCTTTAATGCCCTATGGGCCTTTACTTTGGCAGCACCTTCGCTACACCCTAAAATTTCCCCTATTTCGCTAAATTTTATTTCCTTGTATTTGCTCAATATCAAAACTTCCCTTTTTTCAGGCGTCAATAGCTGCATTGCGCGATTCAATTGTGAAATTTTATCTTTTTCCTCCATTTTGTTTTCTAGCCCGTGTTCATCCTCTAATCTATATTCTAACGATGTAAGTCCCGCTTGGTTAGCTTCCTTTTTGTGCTTTCTGTAATGGTCGTAGTTTATATTTCTTGCGGTTCTAAACATCCAGGCCGCAAAAGAGCCTTCTCCGGTAAATGTATGCCTGTACCTCAGCATCCTTATAAATACGTTCTGCACCAAGTCCTCGCTAATGGATGGATTTCCGTTCATATTGTAAAAAAAGCCGAACAACCTTTTTTTATGTCGTTCATACAACAGGCCCAATTTATCCAGGTCCCCTGATTTTACTTTTAGCATTAATGCGTTATCGGTCAGTTGCTGCATGCTCTATTCTAGGTCTTCAAAAGGGTAAACCGATGTTTTTTGAAAAGGTTACAAAAAAAGTTCAAATTTCCTTTAAGGTACTCCTTTTAATCAAAAGAGAATGACCCTTGTTGAGACTTGGTCTAGGGAACAAAACGCTAATGAACACCGGATGTAGTAAAAATAACCTACGCAAATTTAAGGCGTCATTTCAACGACTCTTTTTAGAAAGTGATAGGTTGATTGGGTTTGCTAAAACTCTATCCTGTAGTTGATAAAGGGAATCAATTCAAGTTGCAGATCGGTTTCCAATTGCCCCGTATTGGGATTAAAAAAAGCCCTATCAATATTTTTCCGATTGGTAGCGTTTTGAATATCCAGAGAAATTCTATGGGCAGCTTTGGGCCTATTGAGCCGGTAATAAATACTGGCATCCAACCGGAAGTAGTTATCTAGTTCAATCGTATTTCTAAGACTTTGCTCCAAACGGACCTCCCCAGTCTCATCGAATAATTCCTGATTTATGGGTGTAGTCCTTTTTCCACCATTTACAAGTGTCCTTGCACTGAGGCCAATGGTGTTGTTTTGCTTCTTGCCCACAGTAAATTCCTTTCCTCCCACCAAATTGAAGGTATAGTTATAGTTATAGGCACTATCATACCAATTGCCATTCGAGGCTCTATATTTTGTATCATATAAGGATGCTGTGGCCAAAAAATAATATTGCCGCGAAAAGAACTTCTCAAAAGTGAACTCAATGCCATAATTTCGTCCATCACCAGTATCCGTCAACTCAATAGGAATAAACTGTCCGTTCAGGTATGAAGCAGTAAAGTTAGGATCTCTGGACACTGCCACCTTGTTCAGGTCTTGATAGTATACTTCAACTTTTATATGTCCATTTTTAATGATTCGCCAATCGTGCCCGATTATGTAATGAACGGCCTGCATTAAATCCAAGTCCGTATTCGGCGTTCGAAACCCATTTCCCTCAGGAATGTTAATAAAATATTGGTTAAGGGGCATTCTTCTTGAATGTATTCCAAAACCTGCACTCAGCGTATGATTGGGATTTATGCTCCATTGGAGGCCCAGCCTGGGCTCTACAACAAAATCCTCATTGACCGAAAAATAGGTGCCATGAAGGCCAAAAGTGGTTGAGAAATCCGTTGTAAAACGATATTTTCCCTGAACATAGGCCTGCGCCATAGTACCACTACCCTCTTCCCTTACCAAATCCCTACTTTGATCGTTAAAGGTTTCCGTGGTCAACACATCGTAATTCAAAAAACTTAAAATAGCTCCGGAATTTATGGTTGTTTTTGCACTTACCTTTTTAGTGTAGTCCGTACTTATACGGAAGGCATTGTTGCGAAGAATATCACTCTCCTCAAAAAAATCACTTGTATCTGTATTCCGTGATTCAAATACATAATCACTTGCATTTCCGGAATATGAAAGTCTCGTTTCCAATTTGTCATTATTCTTGAAGAAATGTGAAATTGTTAAACCGGACATATAGGTTTTGGACTTAAAAATCTCCTCACTTGAAAAGTTGTCGTTTATTTCAGGGTCTTCATCCTCATCACTAATTCCACCGATTCCCCAAATAGAAAGATTGGTCCTTGAACCCAAAGGAAAATTCAATTTCATGGAAATATCCTGAAAAGTCGGGGTACTTCCAGGGGTGACATCGGTAATTTGATTTAGTAAAGCAATCGTTGAATAGCGATAATTGACCAAATAGGATCCTCTGTAACCCTTGCTGAATGGACCTTCTGCGGTTAAGTCAGCACCCAATACCCCAAATTGAAAGGCATACTCTCCCTTTTCACTGTTCCCGTTTCTTAGATTGATATCAAAAACACCGGAAAGCGCATTCCCATAGGTTGCCGGAAAGGCACCTGTAAAAAAGTCCGATTTTCCCAACATACTCGTGCTGACCAAACTAACATTGCCTGGAGAGTATCCTTCCTCCGAAAAATGATTGGGTTCTGGCACCTCAATACCCTCAATGCGCCATAACAGTTGATTCGGAGCGTTTCCCCTAATAATAATTTCATTGCTGGAATCATCCGAGTTGGTCACCCCGGCAAACGATAGGGCCATACGTCCCGGATCGCTAACACTTGCCGGAAAACGTTTGGTCTCCTCCACACTAAAGGAACGTGCACTTACCGTGGCCAGTTTGTTATTCGGTGCGCTGTTATCCGTAGGAGCGGTAAGTACAACCTCATCCAGTTGATTCAGCGCTTCGGTCAAATATATGTTCAACTCCACTTCTTTAGCGGAACCAATAAGAATTTCAGATGCGACAAAATCCTCATATCCCAAAAAGGCAAATTGAAATGAGGCACGACCCACCGGAATTCCCTCAATCCGAAAAAAACCCTGCTCGTCCGTTATAGCTCCTTTCTGTGGATTACTATTTAAAACTACTATATCCGCACCTAGCAAAGGGGCCTCAGTCTCGGCATCCAAAACCCTTCCCTTCACTGTTTGGGTAAGTGTTTGGGCAGAACTAATAGAAATAGAGAAGACTACGATCAAAAAAGCATAATTGCTTTTTTTGCAAATGTTTGCCAAAATTAGCTTAAGCATTCTCAAATCTACTTTTTATTGTGTACAATCTGTACCTGAAGATATTCATATACTTAAAGACATCAAAAATTGGCATAGGTTGCATGTCCGAACAAATAAAACCAAAACGTCACCTAAGTGGTGACGTAGAAAGTAGTTAGGTACATTTGTTGGTTAGCCCTTTAACCACGCTTCCCGCAACTGGGTTTCTTTTGGGCTTGCATTTTCCACAGGAACAATGGTCTCTACCTGCAAAACGGGTGTTCCTACTTTTCCTTCTAAAGTTATCTCTTCTTCCCCTCGTTGCACGGTCATCTTAATTTCTGTTTCCGGACTCCATTGAAAACTTTGTCCGATGATTGGCCGAATGGCGTCAAGATTGATGGAAGTATCGTTGATGCTTTTTATGACATCACCGCCTTTGGCACCCAAATCATTGAAAAATGAGTTCAATTCAATTCCTTTTCGAACAAAAATCGAGTTCCCCTCGGATTGATTAACATCTATAAAGGGCATCTCGCCATCTAGAAAATAACCTGATTCCTTTTCAATGGTTTTAATGGTAAGGCCAACCTTGGCCAAATACTTGCTATAATCTATTGGAGTGTTTCCAATTACATGAGTATCAAAAAAAGTTCGTATCTCCGGGTAGGTCATCGCGACTATCTCATCGATCAACTCGTCATCCTTAAAAGGGGTCATATCTCCGTATTTTTTTGAGAGCTCCTTCATTAACCATAACACCCCTTTTTCTCCGTTACTTTGTTCCCTCAACAAAATGTCCAGCACCATATTGATCAAAGCTCCCTTCTCATAAACGTTTGCATAGTTCTTTTCATAAGGTTCCTCAAGAATGTTCTTGCTCATTTCCGTAAATGACATTGCATCATCATAAGCCTTGGCATTGTTGGTTTTGTCCATCATTCGCTTATAAAATTCCTCTTTGTTTATCAGTCCTTGTTGAATTTGAAAGAGGTTCGCAAAATATTCGGTAGTCCCTTCGTACATCCACAAATGTTCGGACATTTTAGGATCATTAAAATCGAAATATTGGATTTCTTCCGAATGTATGTTCAATGGTGTAACGATATGAAAAAACTCATGGGATACTACATCTACCATAGCCTGTTCCAAACGATCCTGGGGCATGGCCTCCGGTAAAACCACAACGGTGGAAGTATGGTGTTCCAAAGCTCCAAAGCCATTGGCATCAGACGAATCCATAGTGGATAAGTACAATAAAATGTTATATTCTTTGGTACCATCAATATCACCCAAAAAAGCCTTTTGGGCCGCCATCATCTTTTCCATACGGTCTTTCAGGCTTAAAGCAGTGTATGTCCCATTGGGAGAATATACGCTGAGCGTAACCGCAATATCATTGATTTGGAAAGTTTCCGTATTCGGCTTGGTATATTGGATCGGGTTATCGATAACTTCAAAATAGCGATCGGCCGTAAATAGATCTATATTAGGTGCCAGTCCTTCATCGCTCTTTTCTTTAAGGGAGGTAGTAGCGGTAAGACCTGCTGGCCTAGTAATAGAAAGTTCATAAGGCACCTCTTTTAATCCGTTAAAATAGCCCACAAACCCATGTAGGTTCAAAACATAGTTTTTATTGGCCAAAATATTGGTGCCTGCTGGTGAGAAAACGGCGTCTTTAACCTCACTTTCCGTGTCAAAGGTGTCATTGACATAGTAGGAAACCCTGTCCAAACTCCTTGCATTTGAGATGTTCCAAGTATTGTCATCCGCCTTGTTAACCGCAAGTTCATTCCCTTTATAATCCAATGCTTTAAAACCCTCCACATACTTGCCATAATTGTCTTCGCTATAGGTTCCTGGAACCGTCTTGGGGATGTAAAAGGAAACCATATCCTGTTGGAAAGCTCCGGGGTCGATAGATACTTGTACCTTGTCATCAACAACATTTACTAAATCTATCGTTACGGACATAGGAGCTTTTTCTACGGTCAACAAAGATTTAGAGGAACCGCAGCCATAAATTGTCATCGTTAGAAGGGATACTATAATCAGTTTTTTCATTATCATCGTTTTTACCATCTATTCAATACTTAACGCCATAATTATTAATGTGTTGCAAGAATATAAAATATACGGCATCAATATATCATTATTATGAAATAATTATGGCATTAATAACCGAAAAAGTGAAAGTTTTGCCTAACTTTTTTTGATTATTTTTGCCTGAAACAATTTCTTGGCATGGAGTATAAAAGAATACTTTTAAAATTGAGCGGTGAGGCCCTTATGGGAGAAAGACAATATGGAATAGATCCCAAAAGACTTGCCGAATATGCCAATGAGATTAAGGAAGTAGTAGATCGTGGTATAGAGGTTGCGGTGGTTATTGGAGGAGGCAATATTTTCCGCGGACTTTCTGGGGCGGCAACTGGAATGGACCGTGTACAGGGAGACCATATGGGCATGTTGGCAACTGTAATAAATGGACTTGCCCTGCAGAGTGCCCTGGAACAAAAAGGGGTACAGACCCGGTTACAAAGCGCAATTAAAATTAATGAAGTAGCCGAGCCTTTTATCCGTAGGCGTGCTATGCGCCATTTGGAAAAAGGGAGAGTGGTTATCTTTGGTGGAGGGACGGGAAATCCTTATTTTACAACTGATTCTGCTGCTGTATTGCGAGCTATTGAAATTGAGGCCGATGTTATTTTGAAAGGAACCCGAGTGGACGGGATTTATACCTCTGATCCTGAAAAGGACAAGAATGCCACTAAATTTGATACCATTTCGTTCAACGATGTGCTTCGAAAAGGGCTTAAGGTAATGGACACCACGGCTTTTACGCTAAGTCAGGAGAACGAGTTGCCCATTGTTGTCTTCGACATGAATAAAAAAGGTAATCTAATGAGGATTATTTCAGGAGAGAATATCGGAACTGTAGTCAACTTATAACGTGGTTCAACTTTTGTTTCACCTTTAAAAATTCTTCAAAATGAACGAAGAGGTACAATTTATACTTGAGGCAACGGAAGAGGGTATGGGTGCTGCCATTGCCCATTTGGAAAAGGAATTTATAAAAATCCGTGCGGGAAAAGCAAGTCCGGCAATGCTTTCTTCGGTTATGGTAGAGTATTATGGCTCGCAGACCCCTTTGTCCCAAGTTTCCAACATCAATACTCCGGACGGGCGAACTATCTCCGTACAACCCTGGGAAAAGAGCATGCTACAGGAAATAGAGACGTCCATTATGAACGCCAACTTGGGTTTTAATCCGATGAACAATGGTGAAATGATCATTATTAACGTACCTCCCTTAACGGAAGAGCGCAGAAAACAGTTGGTGAAGCAGGCCAAAGCTGAGGCGGAACATGCCAAGGTAGGAGTGCGTAGTGCGCGACAGGATGCCAATAAGGAAATCAAGGGATTGGATATTTCCGAAGATTTACAAAAAAATGCAGAATTGGATGTACAGGAGCTTACGGACACCTATACCCAAAAAATAGATGACTTTCTCCACGCCAAGGAGGCAGAGATTATGAAGGTGTAATTTCTGCGTTGTTTTGCTCTTTTCATTTTTTATTTCCACCCAGAATTTAGTTTGAACTATTTCAATACTACATTTTAGGAACACAAGCGTTCATTTTCTACCTTTGCGCTCTGTAAAAATCTACTGTGGTAGCAAAACTTACACAAGGCTTTTGGGCGAGAACGGCGCGTATCATCCTTCGTAATAGGGTATTGATATTGGTATTAATCGCGGCGTTTACCGTTTTTTTAGGCCTACAGTGGGAACATATGCGTTTTAGTAGCTCTCAGGCCAATTTGCTACCCGATGACCACCCTATCAACCAGGAATATCAATCCTTTTTGAAGCAGTTTGGTGAAGAAGGCAATGCCGTAGTATTTGCCGTCAAGGACAGTGCCTTGTATTCTCCACAAAATTTTAACCGATGGAACCGGCTCAGCAAGCAATTACAGGCCTTTCCGGAAGTGGATTTTGTCCTTTCCACAGATAATCTTCTAGAGCTTAAGCGTGATTCCGAAAAACAGGAATTTGTCTTGGAACCCTTTATCAAGGATTCCTTAAATACCCGAAGCAAAATAGATAGTCTTACCGGATATCTTTTCAACAATCTCCCCTTTTACGACAAGCTCATTTATAATAAGGAAAGCAGCACTATACGCACTATAGTAAATTTGGATAAGGATATTGTAAACACTTCCGTACGGAAAGATTTTATCCTAAAAGACCTTACCAACCTGATCAACGATTTTGAAGAGGAAACCGGCTTGAACGTGCACGTATCCGGTATGCCCTACATACGTACGTTGAATTCACAGAATATTATAGATGAAATCGGGAAGTTTATTTTTGCAGCATTAGCCGTCACTTCCCTGATTTTTTTCTTTTTCTTTAGAAGCGTAAGGGCAACTACTATTTCCATGTGCGTCGTGATTATCGGGGTAATGTGGGCCTTTGGAATTCTTGGCCTACTACAATATGAAATAACCGTGCTCACCGCACTTATCCCCCCATTGATTATAGTTATCGGAGTGCCCAACTGTATTTTCCTTATCAACAAATATCAGCAAGAGGTAAAAAAGCATGGCAACCAGGCACTTTCATTACAACGGGTAATTTCCAAAATTGGGAATGCAACCCTAATGACGAATATGACCACGGCCTCCGGGTTTGCGACCTTTATTATTACCGACAGCAAATTGTTAAAGGAATTCGGTGTTGTTGCTTCCATAAACATTATCGGCATTTTTATCCTTTCCCTTCTGATCATTCCCATTGTATATAGTTTTATGTCCTTGCCTAAAACAAAACACCTAAAACATTTGAACAAAAGATGGATAGATGCCTTTGTGAATTGGATGGAACGCATTGTCCGGGACCATAGAATAGCCGTATATATCGTTTCCATTGCCCTTTTGGTCGTTAGCATCATAGGAATCTACCAAATTGAGATCTCCGGAAGCCCTATAGAGGATATGCCAAAAAAGGCGGAGTTTTTTCAGGATATCCGTTTTTTTGAAAGTGAGTTTGACGGTATTATGCCTGTAGAAATTGTGGTGGATACCGAACGGCCCAAAGGCGTACTAAAACCTGCCACATTAAAACGGATAGATCGATTGGGGGGAGTCATCGAAGAAATCCCGGAGCTTTCCAAGTCCATTTCCATAGTTAATCTGGTCAAATATTCAAAACAGGCCTTTTACAATGGTATTCCCAAATACTATCAGCTTCCAACCACGCAAGAGAATAATTTTATCATGGATGTTGCCCGAAAATCCTCTGGCAATAGTGACTTGCTCAAAAATTTTGTGGACAGTACGGGACAGACCGCCCGGATTACTACCTTCATGAAAGATGTAAAGACCGATCGCATGGAGGAAATCGAGGATAGGTTATTGGAAAATATCGAAAAAATATTTCCTTCGGAACGTTACAATGTTTACATGACCGGAAGTGCACTGCTATTTCTAAAAGGCACCAAATATTTGGTAAAGAACCTAGTGCTTTCATTGGCGTTTGCCATTTTTTTAATCGCCTTGTTCATGGCCTATTTGTTCCGTTCGTTCCGGATGATCATTATTTCTTTAATCCCCAATTTGCTTCCATTGGTCATTACGGCCGGGGTCATGGGTTTTGTGGGAGTTCCAATAAAACCTTCTACTATCCTGGTGTTTAGTATTGCATTTGGTATTTCGGTGGACGATACCATTCACTTTTTGGCCAAATATCGTCAAGAGCTTACCGCAAATAAATGGCGTATCCAAAAATCAGTATATGCAGCGCTTAGGGAAACAGGGGTAAGTATGTTTTATACATCAATTGTTTTGTTTTTTGGTTTTTCCGTTTTCGTCATCTCCAACTTTGGGGGAACAGTGGCCTTGGGCGCTTTGGTTTCGGCTACTTTGCTTTTTGCCATGTTGGCCAATCTTATTTTATTACCTTCCCTCTTGCTGTCCTTGGAAAGAAGTATAGCCAATAAGGAGGTATTGAAAAAACCACAAATAGATATTCTTCCCAAAGAAGAGGTAAACATAGAAAATCCTTAGGGATACTACCTTACCAAACCTTTTTTATACCCCTTATCCAGTGATTCCTTTTAATCAAAAAAGCTATCTTTGCCGTTCTAATTTTCATGTGTCAAATGATGAAATCATCCAGTGTAAAAGAACTGCTTTTAACAGCACCCACATTGCAGGAAGTCCAAGTGAACGGTTGGGTAAAAACATTCCGAAGTAATCGCTTTATAGCCCTTAACGATGGATCTACGCTTAACAACATCCAATGTGTTGTGGACTTTGAACAGTTCGATGAAAATTTGTTGAAGCAAATTGCTACCGGAGCGGCCCTACGGGTTACAGGTACTTTAGTTGAAAGCCAGGGAAGAGGTCAGAAGGTGGAAATACAGGTAAAGGAGATTTTTGTGCATGGAGGTGCAGATCCAGAAGCTTATCCCATTCAGCCAAAAAAGCACTCTTTGGAATTTCTTCGTGAAAAAGCTCATTTGCGGGTACGTACCAATACGTTTTCGGCAGTTATGAGAGTACGTTCAGCCTTAGCTTTCGCAATACACAAATACTTTAATGAAAACGGCTTTTACTACTTCCACGCTCCCATTATAACCGGGTCCGATGCTGAAGGAGCTGGAGAAATGTTCCGTGTAACTACCTTGGATGATAAAAATCCACCATTGGATGAAAATGGACAGGTAGACTTTAAAGAGGATTTCTTCGGAAAGGAAACCAATCTCACCGTGTCTGGTCAGTTAGAAGCGGAAGCCTATGCCATGGGGCTTGGAAAAGTGTATACTTTCGGCCCAACTTTTCGGGCGGAAAACTCTAATACTTCCAGGCATTTGGCCGAATTCTGGATGATAGAACCGGAAATGGCCTTTTATGATCTGGATGCGAATATGGATTTGGCGGAGGACTTCATTAAATCCGTTATTCACTATATACTGGAAAATTGCAAAGAAGACCTGCAGTTTCTGGAAAAACGGCTGTTGGACGAGGAGAAGACCAAACCACAAGCCGAGCGAAGTGAAATGACCCTTATAGAAAAACTCGGATTTGTAGCGGACAACAGTTTTAAACGGGTTACCTATACGGAGGCCATAGCTATTTTGCGCAACAGCAAACCCAACAAAAAGAAGAGATTTCAGTACCCCATTGATGAATGGGGTGCCGATCTGCAGAGCGAACATGAACGTTATCTAGTGGAAAAGCACTTTAAATGCCCAGTAATCCTATTTGACTATCCGGCCAACATAAAGGCCTTTTATATGCGCCTGAACGAAGATGGCAAGACTGTACGGGCCATGGATATCCTTTTTCCAGGAATAGGCGAAATTGTTGGGGGATCACAGCGCGAGGAACGTCTGGACGTGTTAAGGGAAAAGATAGCTGCACTTGATATTGACGAAAAAGAACTCTGGTGGTACCTAGATCTTCGAAAATTTGGAACTGCCGTACATAGCGGATTTGGTCTTGGTTTTGAAAGATTGGTGCTTTTTGCAACGGGTATGGGAAATATAAGGGATGTCATACCTTTTCCAAGAACACCACAAAATGCTGAGTTTTAGAATTCATTTTTTAACTTTATAAAGTACGTAGAATTTAACCCTAATGCTCAAACAGCACCTACAGTTTAAATTATCACAAAAGCTTTCCCCGCAGCAGATTCAGCTGATGAAGCTTATACAATTGCCTACCCAGGCCTTTGAGCAGCGTTTGAAACAGGAATTGGAGGAAAACCCTGCTTTGGAAGGTGGCAAAGAGGAGAACGCTACGCAGGAGGATGAGTATGGGGATATCTACGAGAGTGATACGGACAATGAGAGCATTAATACGGAAGATATTAATATTGATGATTATCTAAGTGATGACGAAATTCCGGATTACCGTACCAAAACCAGTAATTACAGTGTTGACGATGATGAAAAAAGCGTTCCATATGCGGCAGGGACTTCTTTTAATCAATACCTATTAAATCAACTTAATACCGTTTATTTAAGTGATGAGGAATGGACCATCGCCGAATTTTTGGTGGGTAGTGTTGATGAAAGTGGATATATCCGAAGGCCTCTTTCCGATATTATGGACGATCTGGCCTTTACCCAAAACATATATACGGATGAAAAGACCATCGAAAAAGTACTGGGAATAGTGCAGGAATTGGATCCACCGGGAGTGGCAGCAAGGTCATTGGAAGAATCCCTTATCATACAATTGAAAAGAAAGGAGCCTTCCCCTAGTATTGAACTGGCCATTACTGTATTGGAAAAATCGTTTGAACAGTTTACCAAAAAACATTACAAAAAATTGGTGCAAAGGCATGGTATTTCCGAGGAGGAGCTTAAGGATGCCATTTCTGAAATTGAAAAGTTAAATCCCAAACCGGGAGGATCCTATTCCGGAAATAATAGAATAGTAGAGCATGTAGTTCCTGATTTTTCCATACGGATCGTAGACGGAGAACTAGAGCTTACACTAAACGGTAGGAATGCACCGGAGCTTCATGTATCCCGGGAATACAGCAATATGCTCAAAGGCTATAAGGACTCCAAGAACAAATCCAAATCCCAAAAGGATACGGTACTCTTCATCAAACAAAAGTTGGATGCTGCCAAGTGGTTTATCGATGCCATTCGCCAAAGGCAACAGACCTTGTACATCACAATGAACGCAATAATGCAGTACCAAAAGGAATATTTTTTGACCGGTGATGAGCGAAACCTGCGCCCTATGATATTAAAGGATATTGCGGATGAAATAGATATGGATGTATCTACAGTTTCTAGAGTGGCCAATAGCAAATATGTAGATACCCCCTATGGCACCAAATTAATAAAGGATTATTTTTCTGAATCCATGAAAAATGAACAGGGCGAAGATGTTTCCACCAAGGAAATCAAAAAGATTTTGGAGACCGTGATACAGAACGAAGAAAAGAAAAAACCTCTTACAGATGATAAATTGGCCAAAATCCTAAAGGAAAAAGGTTACCCCATTGCACGAAGAACGGTTGCTAAATACAGGGAACAACTGGGAATATCGGTGGCCAGATTACGAAAAAAAATATAATGGGTCTATTTTTACGGGCTATCTCCTATATCTCCCATCCTTTGTTCATACCCCTTGCGGGGACTATTGCCTATTTCATCATAACCCCGAAATATAGCCCCTTAGAATTGCAGAGCGGTAATATATTGCCCATTTTTATATTGACCATAATCATCCCCATTGTTTCCTACCTTATACTTAGAAATATCGGCGTGGTGCGCTCCATTTTTATGCCTTCCATCAAAGAACGTAGATACCCCCTTCTTATTCATATCGGATTATTGTTAATGATTGTTTACGAAGTTATTCCCAATAACTTCGTAATGGAAATCCATTATTACTTCTTAGGATTGACGGTCGCAGCGATTGCCGCCCTTTTCACACTACTCTTTAAGGTTAAATGTAGTTTACATCTTATGGGCTTGGGAAGTCTATTTATGTTCCTTACCGCTTTAAGCATTCACTTTGAAATAAACATCACCCTAGCTTTAAGTATCCTTACCGTATTCATAGGCCTAGTAGCCAGTTCACGTCTTTATTTAAAGGCACATTCCAAAGCTGAACTTGTGATAGGTTTTTGCATAGGTTTTATTTCTCAGTTATTACTGGTTAGGTTCTGGTTATAACCTTTGAACCATTTTCCGGTAATGGCAGTTGATAAGGAAACCGTAGCTCTTCATTCCACTTTTACTTCCGATATTTTTTGAGGAAATAGGTTTTGGATTTGGGTAATCCTTTCCTTGAGCCTTTCCTTAACAACAGATGATGTTCCTGGGTGCTCATATTGTTCCATCAGTGTTGAATAATTCACCTGGAATAGGCGTTGGGATTCCCTATTTCGCAATTTGTTATATGCCGCTATCAATTCATTTTGAACGGTGATGTACATTCCATAACCGGTCTCCCTCGTATAGGTGAGTGATACAATGGCCTTGGAAGGATTATCAGAAGAAGATACATCCCTATTACCCTTACAGTAATCACAAAAATCCGGAGCTTCCCTTACCGCTCCCCCATTGTCCAAAAAATCTACGACGATACCTTTAAGATCTTCGATTTCCACTAATTCTTCTTCAACTCGTAATTCATTTTTATTGTTCACTTCTATCCGAAATATATTCCTTTCCAATATTTTTCCCTTGAAAGTATTGGTCGTTGCAGGCATAATCCTATCTATTCCAACATCTGTTTCTATGGTAGTGGTTACCAAGAAAAAAATCAATAATAGAAATGCGATGTCGGCCATAGATCCGGCATTTACTTTAGGTACTTCCTCTCTTTTGGACATAATGTATTGTTTTGGTTTATAAAAGTTAAACCATATCATTCGGAAAGTAACAAAGATCATTGGGGAAGAAAATGACTGGCCTGTTCAAAAAATAAAAGTCCAGACAACACTCATTAATCAACAACATTCATGCCATAGACCTTTTGCCATTCTATTAAAAACAATATGAAAAACCGTAATACAGGAAAATCTATAAAATGTAAAAGATGAGACCTATCCGTAAAGGTCTCATTGAGATTTCGGTGCCATTAACAAGAACATCGTCATTGAACAAGTCGTTAAGGGCATAATATAGGTGAATATTAAAAGTATTGTACCCAAAATTAAAAGTGAGTCCATACTGAAATTGTCTGATATCATCATTGTAAAAGGAAAAATCTGCAGAATCCGACACAAACTTAGATCTGCCTCCTACCACATATCCGAACCTTAACCCGGTATATACTCTCCAAAATTTATAACTGGCAGCTGTGGAATTACGCCATCGAAACTCCAATGGCACTTCTATCAAATGGGTTTCTACCTTATTCCTTTTAAAATCCGTATCGCCATCAAGAATGTCATAGACCACATCATCACCGGATTCCATTGCCCTTAAGTTAGAATAATAGGAATTTACATTGTAGCCAATACCTATGCCCAAGGCAACGGTCCTATCCGCATTGACGGGAATATCCTTTATGAAACCAGCTTGTAGCCCATAGGACAGATTACGTTGACTAACATCAATCGGTTTTTTCAATAAAAAGTTATAGGTAATTCCGATATAAAACTGGTCTTCAAGATAGTCGGTGTTCCCAGCAAAAGTGTCCTGACCCACTTGAGCGTAGCACGAAACCAAAAACCCAAAAAAAATATATAAAAGAACTAAGCATCTCATAAGTTTTAAGACCCACTTTAGACGGATAGAAATTGTCGGTATCAGCTTAGTAAAGATTTTATATGTTGCCCAATTATAGTTTCCAATTAATTGGATTGTTATAGCAACACTAAATTAAGAAAATAAAAAACGCCTTACTAGGAACAGTAAAGGCGTTTCAAAAATAAAATCCGTAATAATATACTATCTATTCAGATTCATGAAGGCATCTCCTTCATATGTAGTATAATTTACCTTAAGGGCATTCACCTTTCTCAATTCTTGCTTTATGTCCGAGATAAGTCCCATATTAGCATTCTTATCAACCTTCAAGGCAGTGGTCAAAACATTCTGAAGTTCTTGTGCCTTTTTAGCCCTTTCTTGTAATATGTAGTCTCCGACTTCGGATGGACCGGCAAACTTATCATTCAATTGAATTTTCGGTTCAGACCCAAAAACCTTTTCGTATTGTGAGGTTGGTTTACCTACGTAGATATAAATTACCCTGTCTTTCTTTTCCAATTTTTTTGTTTCACTGGCATTTGGCAATGTGTTCTCAACCTTTAATGTACTATCCTTCATTACCGTTACGGTCATGAAAAAGAATAAAAGCATAAAAACAATATCCGGTAAAGATGCCGTGGACACTGCAGGAACATCCCCGTCTTTTTTCTTTGCAAATTTTGACATATCAGACTTTTTAAGCTTTTATTAATTACTTGTTGAGGTCTCTGCCTCGGACAGTTTCTGTGGAAACAAATCTTGAATGCTTTTCACCTTCTCCTTAAGCTCATCCTTAAGGCTTGAAGACGTTTCCGGATTTAAATACTCAGCTTCCATATCCGTAAAGTCCCTGCCGAACAAACGCTGTGACTCTCGGTTACGTAAATCGTTATAAGCACCTACCAACTCATTCTGTACGGTAATGTAGGTTCCGTATTTGGTTTCCCGATCGTTTTTCAAAGAAATAATAGCTTTTGAAGGATTATCCGAGGATTCGGCATTCTTTCTCCCTTTACAATAACTACAAGTACCATCACCACCATTATCCAAGAACTCCATGGCCTTCGCCCTAAGATTCTTAAGGTCTATAAGCTCTTCATCTGCCAAGAGTTGGCCGTTCTTGTTAATATTGACTTGAAATATATTCTTCTGCTTTATGACCACATCGGTATCGGGTGGTTCAATGGGCGGCAACATACGATCCAAACCTGCATCCGTTTCTATGGTAGTGGTTACCAAGAAAAAGATAAGCAATAAGAAAGCTATATCGGCCATGGATCCCGCGTTTACCTCTGGTGCTCCTGCTCTTCTAGCCATAATTATAAAATTTTATTATTTACTAAATAACTTCTTCAGACCCGGTAGAACCATTAATACTATAGCAACCGCGGTAAGTATAAAAAATACGTTCAGTCCCATTCCAATTTTCTTAATGGTGCTCTCTGAAGTGGCTACCCCCCTATTGGCCATTTCCTCGATACTTACATCTGTTCCACTGGACAAAACATAGGAAATTACCACTACCAACAAAAACCCTCCAATAACAAACAAGGTTTTCTTTAGTCCTTTAGGGTTGGAGAATAGGTTTTTAAGGGTAAACAACAAAGCAAATATCACTGCGATTGCCAAAAGCAGGTAGGTAATCCAGAACATACCGTTCATGGCACCGCTTTGGGCGGCTTCAGCTGCCGGCATGTCCTTTGGCGGTAGAAAGTACCACAATATTGCAGAAAGGACGCCTACAACTATGAGAACTATTTTTAATATTTTATGCATGACACTATTTTAAATTATCCGACTTATTTTTTGTGGTCCACCAACATATCAATCAAAGAGATTGAGGAGTCTTCCATGTCATTAACAATACTGTCGATTTTTGCAATGATATAGTTGTAGAAAATTTGTAGTATAATAGCTGTAATAAGACCAAATACCGTAGTCAAAAGTGCCACCTGAATATCACCTGCAATAAGCGAGGCACTTAAGTTACCCACAGCACTAATTTTCTGGAAGGCTTGAATCATACCGATTACCGTACCCATGAACCCAAGCATGGGTGCGATGGCTATAAAGAGAGACAACCAGGAAACGTTCTTTTCCAATTGTCCCATTTGCACACCACCATAGGCAACCACGGCTTTTTCAGCGGATTCGATGCTCTCACCGGCCCTATCCAATCCTTGATAGTATATGGATGCTACGGGTCCTTTGGTATTTCTACAAACTTCTTTTGCAGCTTCTACTCCACCTGAAGCCAAGGCATCTTCAACTTGTTGCTTGAGTTTGGCGGTATTGGTGCTGGCCATATTAAGATAGATTATCCTTTCAATGGCAACAGCCAATCCCAATATTAAACACAAAAGAACGATGCCCATGAAACCGGCACCTCCTTGTATAAATTGAGTCTTTAATACTTGAGTAAAACCTTGTGCTTCCGCCGGGGCCTCATCTTGAAGTATAACCGCTGTTGCAGCTACAGTGCTGGATAGGTTGGACACCATCGTAGCCGCAGTAGCTTTTGCACTTACTGTATTTGTACTTAGAACAAATAACCCAGCTAGAGCTAGGATAGAGAATAATCTTTTCATTTTTTCAAACTTAAATTAGTTAGTTAATAGGGTTAAAGATAAAAAAAAATCGCAATAAAAAAAGTAAAACTTAATCGCAAAGAGTATAGGGTTTATCAAAGATTAGCCCATGTCTCTTAACAATTATCAGGGGAATTCAAAAAGGACTCTATTTGAAGCTATTCCATTTAAAACTTCGATTATCTTCGAAATTGGATTCTCGGACAACCTTGGTTCAAAATATTTCGCACAAAAACCTTTCTGTCTTCGCAGAGAGGAAGGGATTCGAACCCTCGATACACTTTTGGTGTATACACACTTTCCAGGCGTGCGCCTTCGACCACTCGGCCACCTCTCTATTACTCCCTTTTCAGGGGTGGGCAAATAACAAAAAAAAACTTAGTTAATAAAATTTAGCACACTATTTTTATTGCATTTCCCCGCGAAGTGAAGTTTCAAAGACGGTCTTGAACAATTTATGCGAAAAACCGCTTCCCAAAAGATACATCAACTTGGTAATAGCAGCCTCTGTAGTAATATCCTTTCCATTAATGATCTGCAGTTCCTTAAGTTGCTCACTTGTTTTATACTGCCCTAGAATTACACTACCGCCAGAGCATTGGGTAACATTAACAATATGTAGTCCATTTTTCATGGCCTTTCCCAAATCCTCCAACAACCAATGATCAGTAGGCGCGTTTCCGGCACCATAAGTCTCCAATACCAATGCTTTAAGATTGGGGGTTCCCAATACGCTTTGAACCACTGCCCGATTAAGTCCTGGGAAAAGCTTTAGGATCATAACATTGGAATCCAACTCTTTATGTACCAAAAACCGTTTCACACTTTTTCTTTGCATTAGATATTCATCAAACACTTTTAGATGTACCCCGGATTCGGCCAATGGTGGATGGTTCAATGAAGTGAAAGCCTGAAAATGCTCCGCGTTTATTTTGGTAGTCCTGTTACCACGATACAATTTGTATTCAAAATAAAGTCCCACCTCCTGGATAACCGGTTTCCCTTTTTTTTGCAAAGCCGCTATTTGTATAGAAGTAATCAGGTTCTCTTTGGCATCGGTCCGCAAATCCCCAATAGGCAATTGAGATCCCGTAAAAATGACCGGCTTGGCCAGATTTTCCAACATAAAGCTTAAGGCCGATGCAGTGTAGCTCATGGTGTCACTGCCATGCAACACCACAAAACCATCATGGTCTTCATAGTTTTCCTCGATCAGCGTTGCAATTTTTGCCCAGTGGTCCGGATTCATATTGGACGAATCAATCGGCTTATCAAAGGACACCGCATCTATACTACAATCCAACTGTGCCAATTCCGGAATATGCTTGGACATTTTATCAAAGTCAAAGGCTTTTAACGCGCCGGATTTGTAATCCTTTACCATTCCGATCGTTCCTCCGGTATAAATGAGTAATATGTGGGTCTTATTTTTCAAATCCAACTTCAACAGATTTAAATTAAAGCATGTAAATATCCAATATTAAACGCTGAAAACTTCTTTTGAATTTTCAGTTGTGATCCTGGCGATCTCCGCTTTCGATGTGCCATAAACGTCGGACAATTTTTCCAACACATTCATTAGATACGCACTTTCGTTACGTTTGCCACGATAGGGAGTTGGGGCCAAATAAGGAGAATCCGTCTCCAGGACGATATGTTCCAAATCGATTTGATCCAGGAACCTATCAATTTTTCCATTTTTAAAAGTAACAACTCCCCCAATACCCAGTTTCATATTATAGGATATGGCGGTCTTTGCCTGCTCCAGATTCCCGGTAAAGCAATGAAAAATCCCGAACAGGTTATCGCCTTTTTCGATTTCCAAAATTTCAAATATTTCATTGAAGGATTCCCTACAGTGGATTACAATGGGCAATCCGTATTTTTTGGCCCATTGAATCTGATGGCGAAAAGCCTCCTGTTGTTGCCTTAAAAAAGTCTTGTCCCAGTACAGATCAATGCCGATTTCCCCTACGGCGTAAAATTTGCGTTTGGCCAATTGCTCCCCAACATGTTGCAATTCCTTTTTATAATTCTCCTTTACATGGGTGGGATGAAGCCCGGCCATCAAAAAAATGTTTTTGGGATAGGCACGCTCTAAATCCAACATAGCCTGGGTATAGGTAGAATCGATGGCAGGAATAAAGAAACGTTCAATTCCCTTATCCAAGGCATTTTGAATAACCCTATCCCTATCCTCGTCAAAAGCTTCGCTATAAAGATGGGTGTGTGTATCGGTTAAAATCATATGGCAAAAATAGGCTTATCTTTGTCAAAAATCGGCAATGACATCCCTCAAAAAATTCCTGGACAAAAAGAGTTACACCCAAGTTCCCTTAGTTTTGACCGATACCAATCATTTTGAGATTTCAGCTAAAATCAATGGGGTGGTAGGCCGATTTATTCTGGACACCGGGGCCTCCAACACCTGTGTAGGATTTGATAAAATTGAGTTTTTTAGATTGACTTCCAAGGAGTCCAAGATTAAGGCAGCCGGAGCCGGGGCTACCAATATGGAAACCCTAATCTCTACCAAGAACAAGATCGAAATCGGCGATTGGAAGAAAAAGAAATTAAAGATTGTTTTGTTCGATTTAGTTCATGTAAACGAAGCCTTGATTACGCACAAAGCGCTACCTGTAGATGGAATTATTGGTGCCGATATCCTTAAAAAAGCAAAAGCGATTATAGATTACAACAAAGGTTACGTTTATTTGAAACGGAAAAAGTAATTCTATCGGTTATTCGGCGTCCATCCTTTCCGTAAGGGGACTTTACATTTCCAACGCCCGCTCTATATTATTCTCCATCAACAATTCTTCGGGATTTTCCAAGGCTTCCTTCACCGCTACTAGAAAGCCTACCGATTCCTTACCATCAATTATCCGGTGATCATAGGAAAGTGCGACGTACATGACGGGGGCAATAGCAATGGCACCATCCCGTACAATCGGTCTTTCCACAATATTGTGCATGCCTAGAATAGCACTTTGCGGTGGATTGATTATCGGGGTGGATAACATGGAACCAAACACACCGCCATTAGTGATGGTAAAGGTACCTCCGGTCATTTCATCAACAGTAATCTCCCCTTCCCGGGCACGTATGGCCAAGCGTTTTACTTCTGCTTCAACACCTCTAAAGGTCAGGTTTTCAGCATTACGTATTACAGGGACCATTAACCCCTTAGGACCGGAAACCGCTATACTGATGTCACAGAAGTCATAGGAAATCATTTCCTTACCATCTATCATGGAATTTACCGCCGGGAACATTTCAAGGGCCCGTACACACGCCTTGGTAAAAAAGGACATAAAGCCCAGACTTACGCCATGTTTCTCCTTAAAATCCTCCTTGTACTTTTTCCTTAACTCAAAAATTGGGGTCATATCCACCTCGTTAAAGGTGGTCAACATAGCCGTCTCGTTTTTGGCGGAAACCAGTCTTTCGGCAACTTTACGCCGCAACATGGAAAGTTTGGACCGGGTTTCGCCCCGATTGCCTCCAGTTGGAGACCCCATAGCAGGAACTGCGCTTACGGCGTCCTCTTTTGTAATCCGGCCATCCCTGCCCGTACCTTTAACACTAGCTGCCGGTATGTCTTTTTCGTCCAAAATCTTTTTGGCGGCAGGGCTTGGTGTACCCGTAGCATAGGTCTTAGGAGCTTGCTTGGAGGTTTCGGAAGCTGGTTTTTCTTGAGCATCCTCCTTTTTAGGAGCTCCCTTTGCGGATTCCTCAACGGCTCCAGTTCCCTCAGGCTTAGGGGCATCGGTGTCGATCAAACAGACCACTTCGCCTACGGCAACCGCGTCACCAACCTCGGCTTTCAGGGTAATCGTTCCACTTTCTTCAGCTGGAAGTTCCAAAGTGGCCTTGTCCGAATCTACTTCGGCTATAGCCTGGTCCTTTTCCACGTAATCACCATCTTCTACCAACCATTCCGCTATTTCCACTTCAGTTATCGATTCCCCTGGGGAAGGAACTTTCATTTCTAGAATCATTCTGCTCTTTTTTGATGTGCTAATTTAGTTTATATTTTGTATAAAATCTTCTTTGACGGGAAGGTAATCCTCCCTGACTTCTCCATTCACCAAAATCCGATCAAAATATAACCGGGCTCCTGTGGAATTAAACATTTCCACATCATTCTGAAGACTCAAATGCAAATGGGGTTCGGTGGAATTCCCGGAGTTGCCGCACTGTGCCAGAGGTTCTCCCTGCAGCACATCCGCCCCTTCCTCTACCAAAATGGAGCCCTTTTTTAAGTGAGCGAATAGCAAATATTCCCCGATGGGTGTCTCCAGAACTATAGTGTTTCCGGTAAGTTGGTCTGGATTGGTCTCTCCCGGAATATTATCGGGTACCCCAGTAATTACCTTGGCCACCCTTGCATCACAGGGTGCAATTATCTCCTTGCCGAACACCAAATAACTTTCATTACTTTTCGAATCACCCTTATGGGAGCTTCCATCGGCCACCATCATCAGGTCATAGGCATATTGCTGGCTTATCTCCCTTAAATGAAAGTTTTGTTCCAAGGTAGTGCCCCCCCAAAATACAAACCACTCTTCTTTAAAGGGTAGGATCATGGGGGTGGTATTTCGCTCCAACAAAGGAAAATCCAAAGGTTTGGACGGGGTTATATACAACCCACTAATTTCATTCTTGGTGTTCAGCGAAATCAAAATATCGGCTACGGCATTGTCAAAAATAGTCCGATATAGATGCGCCCCCCTTTTAAATCCAAAGAATTGCATGGACTGGATGTTCCCCATAAGATTGTTGACATTCTGCGTAAAAAACCGAAGTGTCCGTTCGCGGGGCAGAGCCTTCTTCATATCGGCATCAAAAAGGTTAAAAATACCCTCATAATCCGCATTATTGTACAAGGCCATGAACTGAGACGACGCCACCGCATAATTGCCCAATTCGTCTTGTGAAAATGAAGAATTTAAGCCTGCCACAAAGACCAAGGCATATAGGATTCCTTTCATTATTACGCTTTGGTTTTGCTCTTGGGACGGGTCATATTGTCCTTTGTTTTATCAAAAACATAATCAATTACCTGCTGGTGCCGCATCTTTGAGCGAACGGCGCTGCCCGCTGCCGGGGAGGCGTAGAAGCGACGTGAAGCGACCCTAAGCTTGTCCGCCTCTGAAAAATGCATCATCAAATGGCTCCAAGCACCCATATTCCTAGGCTCTTCCTGTGCCCAGACCCAGTCATCCGCCTTGTTGTATTTTTTGATGATATTCTTCATTTGTTCAACAGGCAAGGGAAACAATTGCTCAACACGTACCAAGGCCACATCCTTGCGGTCTTGATCTTCTTTTTCGGCCAACAGGTCGTAATAAAATTTACCGGTACAAAAGACCACGCTCTTTACTTTCCCTACATCCGCCGCAGCATCATCGATTACTTCTTGAAAGTTCCCTGATGCCAATTCCTCAACAGTGGATACCGCCTTGGGATGGCGTAATAAGCTCTTGGGCGTAAAAATAATCAAGGGCTTTCTAAATTTGACCTTCATTTGTCGCCTCAAAATATGGAACATTTGCGCCGGTGTGGTCACATCGGCAACATACATATTGTCCCGGGCACATAATTGCAGGTACCGCTCCATACGGGCAGAGGAATGTTCGGCCCCCTGACCTTCATAACCATGTGGCAACAGCATTACGAGTCCGTTCTGCAACTTCCATTTGTCCTCTGCCGCTGAGATATATTGATCGAGCATAATCTGCGCCCCGTTACTAAAATCCCCGAATTGGGCCTCCCAAATAGTGAGGGTATTGGGGCTCGCCATGGCATAGCCATAATCAAATCCTACCACACCATATTCGGATAAAAGGGAATTGTATATCTGGAACCTACCTTGCTTGTCCGAAATACGATTGAGCAATAGCACTTCTTCCTCACTTTCCTCTACCTTCATAACGGCATGGCGGTGAGAGAAGGTGCCCCGCTCCACATCTTGGCCGGACATGCGCACGCCAAAACCTTCTTCCAACAAGGTACCATAGGCCAAAAGTTCGCCCATGGCCCAATCCAATCTGTTGGTCTCAAAGAACATCTTTTTACGATCACCGATTAATCTTTCTACCTTACGTAAGAACTTTTTACCCTCTGGTAGTTCGGTAATGACCTTGGCAATTTTAGCTAATTTTTTAGGGTCAAAGGTGGTATCTACTGGATCCATCATTTCCCATTCCCTAACGCTTTCAAACCCTTTCCATTCATCTGCCATAAAAGGGGTGATTTCCGTTTTATCTTCCTTTCTGGAATCCTCCAATTCCTCTTCCAGAGAGCTTTTGTACTCCTTCTCCAATGCTTTTACATGGCCTTCCTGTATAACGCCTTCGGAAAGCAATCGCTCGGCATAGATATCCCTGGGGTTTTTATGCTTAGCAATGGTTTTATAGAGCTTGGGTTGCGTAAAGCGCGGCTCATCGCCCTCATTATGCCCGTATTTTCGATAACCTAAAAGATCCAGGAAAACATCGCGTTTAAATTGCATTCTATATTCCAGTGCAAATAAGGCAGCGTGTACCACAGCTTCCGCATCATCGGCGTTTACGTGAAGAATAGGACTTAAGGTCACCTTGCCCACATCGGTACAATAGGTAGAGGATCTACCGTCCAGATAGTTGGTGGTAAATCCTATTTGGTTGTTGACCACCATATGAATGGTACCACCGGTCTTATAACCGTCCAATTGGGCCATCTGTACCACCTCATAGGCAATACCCTGCCCCGAAATTGCGGCGTCACCATGGACCACAATGGGCAATACTTTTGAAAAATCCTCTGGGTAATGAGTGTCCTGCTTGGCCCTGGAAATGCCTTCTACAACGGCACCTACGGTCTCCAAATGGGAGGGGTTGGGCGCAATGTTCATATTGATGCGATTGCCGTTATCCGATTTCCGTTGTGAGGTCCAACCAAGGTGGTATTTTACATCCCCATCAAAGATTTCCTGTTCATAATCCTTCCCGTCGAACTCGCTAAAAATATCCTTGGCCGATTTTCCAAAAATATTGGTCAATACATTCAATCGGCCTCTATGTGCCATGCCCATAACGAACTGCTCAACACCTAATCCCGCCGCTCTTTCCACTATGGCATCCAGAGCGGGAATCAAGGTCTCATTACCTTCCAATGAAAATCGTTTTTGCCCCACATACTTGGTATGTAAAAAGGATTCGAAAGCTACGGCCTGATTTAATTTTTTGAGGATATGCTTCTTCTGGTCTACATTGAATTGCGGGTGATTGTCATTGACATTGATCCAATCCTGTATCCAATCGACCCTATCCGGCTTACGGATATACATGTATTCCACCCCAATGGCATCGCAATAGATCCGCTGGAGGTGTCCCAGGATTTCCCGTAAGGTCTTTCTTTGGATACCGATAATCTCGCCTGCATTGAATTCAATATCCATATCGCTTTGGGAGAGTCCAAAATTCTCGATGTCCAGCGTGGGCTCATATTTTCTACGTTCCCGTACCGGATTGGTCTTGGTAAACAAATGGCCCCGACTACGGTACCCGTTAATGAGGCGAACTACCTGAAATTCCTTTTGAAGCGATTCCGGCATGGCCAAGGCCTCGCCGTTGGCAAGGGCTACCGTTCCATTCTGGGCAGAAATGTCCAGCTCGTCCAGGGCACTTTCCATCCCAAAATCAAAGCCTTGGAAAAAGGCCCGCCAACTGGGTTCCACGCTATCCGGGTGCTGTAGGTACTTATCGTAGAGTTCGGCAAAAAAAGTGGTATGTGCCGTATTTAAGAAGGAATACTTATCCATAAAAGGTTTCTCTGAAATCAGAATAAAATATGTTCAAAAATACAACATTTACGATATCTAGGCGTATCTTAGATTAGGTAATCATAGAAAATTAAGGGATTATGGCCAAATTCTTCCTCAAGTCTTTTGTTGTTCTTTTTTGTGTGCTCACCTGCAACACTCTTTTTGCACAAAATCCCATGAACCGAAGTAATTTCTGGAACCGGGTCCGGTTTGGAGGCGGTGTGGGTCTGGGCTTTACCAATGGCGGATTTAACGGGTCCATTTCCCCAAGTGCCATTTATCAGTTCAACGATCAATTCGCGAGCGGACTGAGCCTTAATTTTAATTATGCCAAATTTAATGACGACAAGCTGCTGGCCTATGGCGGGAGTGTGCTTTCACTCTATAACCCCGTCCCCTATCTTCAATTGTCTGCCGAATTGGAACAGTTGCGGATCAATAGGGAATTTGATGACGGCACCTTTCGGTTGGAGGACAACTACTGGTCCCCTGCCCTATTTTTGGGTATCGGTTATACGGACCGGAATTTTACCTTGGGTATCCGCTATGATGTGCTCTACGATGATGAAAAAAGCATTTATGCCAATGCCTGGATGCCTTTTGTTCGGGTGTTTTTTTGAGTTTTCCGATTTTAGTTATGTCCAATAAAATTGCCCAAATATTCCTTTCAAATATCATTTTGTTGTAATTGGCAATCAGATTCCATTTATGAAAAAAATTCTGATAATAGTTTCGATTTTATTCATTTCTTGTGAAATCCAAGAGGCCAAAAACGGTCAAAAATATTTAGTTAAACAAGTTTCGGATATTCAGGCAAATCTGATTTTTGATAAAACCAAAGTCTTCCCAAATAACAGTCAGATTTCAATTGCAATAGTAGAAAACCGATTAGTGACATTTTATGGTGTCATAAGGAAAAACGATACCATCTATTCATTCGACAACAAGAACAGTGTTTTTGAGGTCGGCTCCATAACCAAAGTTTTTACATCAACCCTCCTGGCTAATGCTGTGGTAGAGAACAAGCTCAAACTAGAGGATAATATTAACGACTATCTTAATTTCTCGTGGAAGGATGATACAAAAATAACTTTTCAGAGTTTAGCAAACCATACCTCTGGGCTTCCAAAAAAACCATCTAATTTGGGGTCGGGTCTGGGTAATCCAGATTCAAGGTATCGGTATTATGATGAGGAAAAACTAAAAAAATATTTGACCGAAGACTTAAGGTTGACGCACAAACCTGGAGAAAAAAGTAAATATTCAAATTTAGGTGTAGGGGTTCTCGGTTATACACTATGTAGCGTTTACAACACAGACTATGAAGACCTTGTTCAGGATAAAATATTTGAGACATATCAAATGAAAAGCTCAACCAGCAATAAAGAAAAGACAGCATCATTTCTTGTAAAGGGTTTGGATGCCAGCGGCAACGAAGTGCCTAATCTAGATTTATCGGTACTTGTTGGAGCAGGTGGTATACTTTCAACTGTAGAAGATCTATCAAAATTTGTAATTGCCCACTTTGACAATTCCAATAAAGAATTGCAATTGACTCTACAAAAGACTTTCTCAATAAATAAAGGCGTAGACCGTGGTCTTAGCTGGAGAATTTTAAGAAACTCTGATGCCCAAACTTGGTATTTTCACAATGGAGCTACACCAGGATATAAGTCTTTCATTGTGATGAATACAAAAACTCAAAACGGCATAGTGATATTATCAAATGTATCCGGTTATAGTAAAAACCAAAACAATATAGACGAATTGGGTTTCGAACTAATGAAAACTTTAGAGTGAAATAGCTATTACCTATATTATCTGTTAATCGGTCTTTCTTTTTGTAAAACCAGAATTTTCTATCTTTAAATAGTTTGCTTTCGAAGCCAGAATTTTGTTATGTTAAATTCTGGGTTAAAGTTATGTCAGTAATACTTTTCCAGTAAAAAACCAAACTCCTATGAAAACCAAATTAACCGCAATATTCCTGGCCGCTCTCCTTTTTTCTTGTAAAGACAAAGAGAAAACGGAGTTTCCTGAAGCAAAAAAGCCTCCAAAAACCATCATGGCCCTATTTGCCCACCCGGATGATGAGACCACCATAGGGCCTATTTTGGCCAAGTATGCTTCCCTAAGTGATGTACATCTGGTGGTGGCCACTGATGGCCGATATGGCGTAACCGACCACTCCGGACTTCCCGCCGGGGATTCCTTGGTCGCCGTTCGAAAAGAGGAAACTAAGTGTGCCTGCGAAAAACTAGGTATTAATCCACCGCATTTTTTGGAGGCCAAGGACGGCCTTGGTCTTAACGGTAACCATAACTTTTATGTGGAAGTCAAAACCTTAAAAGAACGTATCCAAGAAAAAATAACCGAACTCCAACCCGATGTAATCCTCACCTTTGGCCCCGATGGCGATACCGGACATCCGGATCATCGCATGGTGGGGCTATTGGCCACAGAAATCCTGCTCCGAGAAGGTTGGGCCAATACCATTGACCTCTACCACTTTGGGTGGACAAAGGATCAGATCAAAAAATTTCCTCAGGATTGGGGCTTAGGTTATGTGCATCCAGACCATTTGAATACGACCATCTCCTTTAGTCCGGAAGAGGAGGAAAAAGCGTTTAGCTCATTGCGCTGTCATAAAAGTCAATTTGCCGAGCCGGATATGGTCAAATGGATCCAAGCCGAACGAAACGATACTACCAACGTACTGTACTTTCGGAAATTCAGTTTGGATAACGCTACATTGACCGGTTTTTAACCTGATAAACAAAAAAGAAATGATTACAGTTTGAATCGGTTATATTTATAAAAATATCGCACGATGAAATTTTTGTCAAAATACCTGATTTACTTGCTCCTAGTAGGCTCTTGTGCCCCTAGCCCTAAAACAGAGCAGGCCCCCATTCAAAAAAAGGCCAGTACCCATACGATCTATGCCTTGAACGCGAATGAAATTCGCAAAGGCGAAGAAACCATTGCCATTGTGGGTGCCACTTTAATCGATGGTACAGGCGTAGCCCCCATAGAAAATTCCCTGGTCATTATAAAAAATGACAAAATCGATTTTGTCGGTATGGTTGACGAACGGAAAGTCGAAGATGATGCCACGGTTATTGATGCTCAAGGAAAAACTTTGCTTCCCGGCCTTATCGATGCCCACTTTCATGGTGGGGAAAACGCCGAAATGTCTACTCTTTTTCTAAAAAAGGGTGTGACCTCCGTGCGGGATCCCGGTGCTTGGAATGCCTCTTATGATTCCGCTCGAAATTCCGGAAGACCCATCCCCCGTTTGTTTTTGACCGGCCCGCACATTGATGTGTATCCGCCGGCCTATCCCAAAAATTCATATTTAATTCAAGATGCAGAGGAAGGCCGAATCGCAGTAAACCGTTTTGCGGATGAAGGCGCTACAGCCATCAAGGCTTATTTTCGGCTTTCTACGGAAATGATAGCCGCTATTTGCGATGAAGCCCATAAAAGAGGTATTCCCGTTACGGCTCATCTGGAAATTACAAACGCAATTGATGCTGTTAAGGCCGGGCTTGATGGAGTGGAACATGTTACCTCATTCGGCACGGCCCTACTCTCACTGGAAGAAGCCGAAATCTACAAAAACAAGGTTATGGCCGACAACGCCGCCCGAAGATCGGGGAGATACGAGGTATGGAATGGGTTGGATATGGACAACAATCCTTTGGCGGATAGTTTGGTTCAACTATTGGTAGAGCACAAGACCTTTGTGAGTCCCACCTTGGCCATTTTTGAGCGGCAGTCGGACAGAGGCGATAGTGTGACGGTCAACGGTTTTAAGAATATGCTCAAATTCGTCGGCAAGGCCTATAAGGCGGGCGCAAAGGTAGTGGTAGGCTCCCATACCTGGGTACCCTATGCGGATTCCGGAGACGCCTATTACCGCGAAATGGAGCTATTGCATAAGGCGGGGCTAAGCAATATGCAGACTATTGTAGCCGCTACCCTAGAGAATGCCCGGTTTTTTAGAATAGACTCCCGTTTGGGCAGTATTGAGAAAGGGAAAATTGCCGATTTGATTTTGCTAAAAGAAAATCCACTTGAAAATCTAGAAGCAATGAAAACGGTAGAACAGGTAATCTTGAACGGCGTCCTCTGCGAATTTTAGTAACACTAAGTTAAAGATGGGTTTTTAACGATACTTAACTTGCTAACCGTACTTTGCCTTTAACCATACCTTTTGCAACTCTCTTTTTAGGATGAGGAGCGAGACTTGTTCCGCTACTTCTACCGCATCGGTCACCTGGATTTCCTTAAAAGCTCTTTCGGGTACATCTACGATATACAATAGGTTAAGATAGTCCGTAAATTTTTCAAGAATAAGAAAATAGACTTTTTCATGGAGTGTGGCTTGTAGGTCTGTAGGTTCAACATCCAGTGAAAAATCTACAGGAATATTGGCCAACCCAAAATCCTTTTCCAGTTGAGATACCAATTTAGTATACAAACCTTGGTTTTCAGCACTTTGTAGGAGTTCTGTACTATTAGGGAAATTCATGACCATGTCCTATGTACGAGTTTCTAAGGGGCTTTGGTTTACCAGTATGAAGTATCCTTGAAGAAAGTTCAAACTCAAGCTCAAGTTCAGGTCCAAACTCAAATTTAAATTGGCTATAATTCATTGCCTTCCCTATTCCAAGTTGAATATTTATATTTTTATATGGCCGGATTGGAAACGGTTGGAAATCTAACAATTTCCGATACCGGCACAAAGAAAGTATATGAGCCGAGACCGCCGTGAGCTCCTAAAAAACAAACAAATTTAAATGAACAAACTATATTTTTTGATTTTTATAGCAATTACAATTATTAGTTGTAAGGGCCATAAAGAAAAGGAGTTTGAAAATATTTCTGATGAAATCTCAGCTATTATCAGTGAGAATGCCGAAAGCCTTCTTGAAGATAAAAGATTTCATTCGGTATCGATTGCAGTTCTCAAAGATGGAATTGAAACATCCAAACATTTTGGAGAACTCGAAATCGGCAAGGGAAACACACCTAACGATTCTACCATTTATGAAATTGCTTCTTTAACAAAAACATTTTTAGGCACAATAGCTGCAAAAGCCTTTCTAGACGGCAAAATCAATTTAGATGATGATGTCCGAATCTACTTGGAACAGCCTTACCCTAATCTTGAATTTGATAAAAAACCGGTAACAGTCAAACACCTTTTAACGCATACAAGCGGGTTTCCAAATTTTCCGATTAAAGGGGAAAATAAAACTGATTTTTTTGAAGGACTAAAAGAAATAAAAATAGAATCCGAAATCGGTTCAGAATATGCCTATTCAAATACTGCCCCCGAATTAATGGCATATATTTTAGAAAAAACATATGGAACACCTTATGAAGAACTTGTTTCAAAATTTATTCTCAATCCAAATGGAATGTATAATACAAAATTTGATTTGACCCGAGATGAAAAATTACGACTGGTAAAAGGTTACAATGGGGAAAACAAATTAATGCCAAATTTCAAACGAAATCTATGGGGTGGTACAATAGGGCTACATTCTACAACATTAGACTTAGTAAAATATATGAGGTTTCAGTTAGACGAGACAAATTCGGTAGTAAGAGAATCACATAAGGAATTTTTTAAAACTCCATACAACTTTTCTATTGGCTATCATTGGAATATACTTAAAGAAGAGGATTACATAATTTACCGACATCACGGAGGAATTTTCGGAATGCAAAATTGGTTTATGGTTTACCCAAAATACAATATGGGAATTTCTATTTTGAGCAACGCCAGTTTCGAAGATACTGGTGACATTTTAGAAGAAGTAGCAGAAGATATAGCTAACGCAATAAAGGACTTAAAAGAAAACGAAGAATAAAAAACGTCACACAACGGGGTGTATAATTGATTATAAGGATTTATACTGTAACAAACTTCTTAAAATAGTATCTCTAAAGTGAAAACTTTAGAAAATGAAATTTATGCATAGTACCAAACCATTTAGAATAGTTATAATCTTGGTGATTGGTTTAACATTCTTGGCAAAAGGGAGTGCTCAAAAAGAATCGGACGAACAAACAATAAACCAATGGTTTCTATCTACCGGCGACTGGGATAATGACCCACAAATCTATGTGAGGGAAATTGGAACCGGGACCAAACCGGTAATCATGCTTCACGGAGGCTGGGGTGCCGAACATAGTGGGCTAGTAAAGTCAATAACAGAACTACAAAATGAATTTAGGTTTATCTTTTACGAACAAAGAGGTTCATTGAGATCGCCATTTCCTGATTCCCTAATTTCATTTAGTCAGCACATTAATGATCTAGAACTACTCCGAAAGGAGTTGGATCTTGAAAAGATGACCATCGTTGGACATTCTATGGGGGCAGTTTTAGCTTCGGCGTATGCTTCAAAATATCCAAAACACGTCAAAAAACTTATATTGGTTAGCCCCGCACATCTTAAGGAACCGTTTCCGGAAGCGGACAAAGATATCCAGCATCAACAATTCTTGGCAAACCAGGAATTTCAAAACAGGGTTGAAGTAGGAAAAGAACTGGAAAAATATGGCCTAATGAGAGCCGATTCCCTTCTAAATTCAAAGGAAAAAACAATAAAATCTAGAATCAACTTTGGAAAGTTGATGCTATATGATATTTCAAAGTGGACTGAATTAAGCAACGGAAAGGGATTATATAAAGGCAAAGTTTATGATTTAACAGCTAATACTTACCCTAAAAATGGCTGGAACTACTTTACAACATTCGAAAAACAAACATACCCTATTGGTATTATTATCGGAGACCACGATTGGCTGGATTTTGGAAATGGACTATATAAAAAATGGACCAAGGAAGTCTCAAGAATCACAATGACAAGTATAAAAAATGCTGGACATATGCCATGGATCGATCAGTCAAAGGAATTCACCGGAACATTAAGAAAACACTTGAATCAATAAACCATTGTCAGTAATGCAAAACCATAACCGATTTTTATACCGGACCGCTACCGTCCTTTTAAAATCTTAAGGGAAAATGAAAACAATTACATGGAAAATCCATTTAAAATCCAACCCAAATGATGTCTTTGATTTGCTAGTTACTTCCGAGGGAAGGTCAAAATTCTGGTCGGAAAAAGCAACAGAAGAGGATGGTGTAATTCATTTCTTATTTCCCAATGGCCAAACCTATGACGGTCGAATTCTAAAAAAAGTCCACAACAAAGAATTTCATTTGGACTATTTCGATAGCGTGGTAAAATTTCAATTGGAGCAGGCTGAAAATGATGGAACCGACCTTACCCTAATTAATGAAAACGTACCTGAAAGTAATTTCTTGGAGGTACATGCCGGATGGATATCCGTATTGATGAATCTTAAGGCAGTGGCCGACTTCCAATGTGATTTAAGAAACCACGATCCGAAAAGAACTTGGAATCAAGGCTATGCAGATAATTAGCTAAAAACTCACTACAACAAAGAACTGAGTTAAAAAACAAGCCCTTTTAAGCTAATTTACTTCTGAAGTCGATAAAAGATGTATGGTGCTATGGTTACCCAAACGAGTACAATTATCCAGACTCGACCCTTTAAAATATTATAATCTTGGAACAGCTTACTCCAGGAATGACCGGCGACATAGTGTCCGAATAGAAATTCGAACAAGACCGTAAGACCTAGCCAAAGTAGACCAATGGTAATTGCTTGTTCGGTGGACTCCGGTTTCCAGTTTCGAATTACTATCCAAATATAAATTCCAAATAATATTACTAATGTGACGGTTGATACTTGATGAGCAGCTAGTTCCCTTAGTCGACCGGCAAGGAATTTTTCCCGGAATATTCCATTGGCGATAGCAATGAAAATCATGGGTGCCCAAGCAATGAAGTATTTCCACATAATTGATGTAATTGCGTTGCGAAGTACAAAAACGTTCCCTATGGTTTTTAGAGCTGATTTACGGGACAAAGAATCCTCCTTGATCACTCAACCACTCCTGATCTAACCTTTTGTTCCCAGTCCCAAGCGGACTTCATGGCCTCATCCAAGGTGTATTTTGCTTTCCAACCTAAAATTTCATTGGCCTTGGTAGTATCTGCATAGGCAGAGGTGATATCCCCCGCACGTCTACCCACAATTTGATAGTTCAGTTTTTTACCGGATACCTGCTCAAAACTTTGAATGACCTGTAGTACCGTACTTCCCTTTCCCGTACCTACATTAAAAACCTCGTAATTATCCCTATTTTTCCCTTCCAGTAATCGCTGCAGGGCAACTACATGGGCCTTGGCCAAATCTACCACATAGATATAATCCCGAACGCAGGTACCATCCTCTGTAGGATAATCGTCCCCGAACACGGAAAGTTGTTCCCTAAGCCCTATCCCTGTCTGCGTAATAAAGGGGACCAGATTCTGGGGCACGCCAATGGGCAGTTCCCCGATCTCCGTACTGGGATGGGCTCCCATAGGGTTGAAATAACGTAGGGAAATGGCTTGTAAATTTGGAGTCACCTTACAGGTATCGCGAATGATTTCCTCCCCGATCTGCTTGGTATTGCCATAGGGTGATTCGGCAGGTTTTACCGGAGCATTTTCGGTAATGGGCATTTTGTCCGCCTGGCCATATACCGTACAGGATGAACTGAAAATAAAGCTCGATTTTCCCTTTTTGGAAAGTTCCTGTAGCAGATATACCAATGTACCTAGATTATTCTCATAGTAGAGCAAAGGCTTCTCCACACTTTCACCTACCGCTTTGGAAGCCGCAAAATGGATGACGCCCTCTATATCTGGATGAAGACTGAAAAAATCTTGTACTCTCTCTTTTTCCCGCAAATCCAGTTTTTCAAAAATCGGCACCTTTCCGGTAATTGAAATAATACCCTGTAAAACTTTTTCATCCGCATTGGAACAATCATCAACTATGACTACTTCAAAGCCTTCATTTTGAAGTTCCACCACAGTGTGGGAACCTATAAATCCGAGACCTCCGGTTACAAGTATTTTCATGGACTATATTGTTTTAGGTTGAAGTTTGTCGATTGTGTTACGGAGTGTGTAAAAATCAATGGTTTACAAATTGTAGGACTGTATCCGTAATGTAGGCTATCTGCTCGTCGTCCAATTCCGTATGCATGGGCAGGGAAATTACTTCCTGGACCAGTTGATTGGTTACCGGAAAATCTGCCTCGTCATAGCGTTCATCCACATAGGCCTTTTGTTTGTGAAGCGGGATTGGGTAATAAATGCCGCACGGTATTCCTTTTTCACCCAAATGTTGTGCCAGCGCATCCCTCCTTCCGTTGGTAATCCGTAACGTATATTGATGGAATACATGGCAATCACAGGTATCACAAATACCTTCACAACGGTTAACCGTTTTTGGCACGATGATATGTTCCTGATTTTCAAAAGCCTGGGTATACTTTCTGGCCGCGTCCCTACGCGCGTCGCAATAACTATCCAGTTTGGGCAGTTTGGCCCTAAGTACGGCGGCCTGAATAGAATCCAAACGGGAATTGACGCCTACCACATCATGATGGTAACGTTCATACATCCCATGGTTGACCATTCCTCGGATAGTGTGTGCCAAATCATCGTCATTCGTGAAAATAGCACCTCCATCTCCATAGGCTCCCAAATTTTTGGAAGGAAAAAAAGAGGTACAGCCTACATGTCCTATAGTTCCAGCTTTTTGTTTGGTACCATCCGGAAAAATATAATCCGCCCCTATCGCCTGGGCATTGTCCTCTATAATATGTAGCTTATGCTTTTCGGCCAATTTTAGTAGCGCATCCATATCGGCACATTGCCCAAAAAGGTGCACAGGAACAATGGCCTTGGTCCTTGGAGTAATGGCTCTTTCTATGGCGGCAATGTCGATATTAAAAGAATCGGGTTCCACATCCACCAAAACAGGCGTCAACTGCAACAATGCGATTACCTCCACGGTCGCCGCAAAGGTGAAGTCCGCCGTAATAACCTCGTCCCCGGGCTGCAATCCAAGGCCCATCATGGCAATTTGTAGTGCATCGGTACCATTGGCGCAAGGAATAACATGTTTTACTCCAAGATAGTCTTCCAGCTCTTTTTGAAAAGTATGGACCTCGGGGCCGTTGATGAAAGTCGAATTTTCTAAAATTTGGGCAATGGAACTATTGATCTGTTCCTTAATGGGCTGGTACTGACCGCCCAGGTCTACCATTTGAATCTTTCGCATGGAAACGGTTTGAAAACGCAAAGGTACAAAAATAGGCAAGGTAGGTTATGCATTTATGGAAAGAACCGTAATTTAGCTGCAAACGATTGTCTAGTGTACCTTCTCTATACTTTTGCTGTCCATATTGCTTGGTTTTTTCTAAGGTTAACGGAAATCTTTCATCCCAAGATCAAACTTTTCGTAGAGGGCAGGAAACGGACTTTTGATATCCTTGAAAAGTCGATTTCAAAACAGGACAAGATCATTTGGATGCATGTGGCCTCTTTGGGCGAATTTGAGCAGGGATTGCCCATACTAAAACAATTGAAATTGGAATATCCCGATTTTAAAATATTGGTGACCTTTTTTTCACCCTCCGGTTATGAAGTAAAGAAGAACACTGCTGCTGCGGATATGGTTACCTATCTTCCCATGGACACCCAAAAAAATGCAAAACGTTTTTTACAAACCGTTAATCCGAAATTGGTGCTGTTCGTGAAGTATGAAATCTGGCCGAATTATTTGAAATTGCTGGCGAAGAAGGAAATCCCCACGCTTTTGATTTCGGCAATATTCAAAAAGGAAAAGATTTATTTTAAAGCCTATGGGGGATTCATGCGAAAAGCCCTGAAAACGTTCACCCATTTCTTTGTCCAGGATGCACATTCAAAGAGCCTTTTAGAGTCCCTTAATTTTTACAATGTTACCGTAAGTGGTGACACTCGGTTCGATAGGGTATCGGAAATTTTGAAGCAGGACAATCATCTATCTTTTCTGGTGGATTTTAAGGGATCCGATCTCTGTTTTATTGGTGGAAGCACATGGCCCGAAGACGAGGAAATCATAACGGAATTCATCAACACCTCGCAAAAACCGATGAAGTACGTTTTGGCCCCACATAATATAAAGGAAAACCATATCCACAGCTTAAAAAAGTCGTTTCAAAAGAAGGTTGTGTTGTATTCTGAAACAGCGGGGAAAGACCTTTCCGGTTTTGAGGTGCTAATCGTGGATACCATAGGCCTATTGACCAAAATCTATAGCTACGCGGACATTGCCTATGTAGGTGGTGGTTTTGCCACTGGCCTTCACAACACGCTGGAACCTGCAGTATTCGGTACACCTGTAATCATAGGCCCACAATATGAAGGTTTCAATGAGGCCGAGGAATTGGTAGACCGTGGCGGAATCTTGGTGGTTAAAAATTCCCTGGAGTTTTCCAACATGCTTAATAGTCTCCTAAAGGACAAAGATTATCTCCAAAATACAGGGCAAATCAATGCCACATATGTCGCCGAAAAAAAAGGCGCAGGCGTCCAAATAATGCATTATATCCGTACATTACTTTGAATCCCGTTACGTTGACATATGAAGTTTTCCCAAATTTTTATGCTCTTGGTCATATCCTGTATGGTCTTACTTTCTTGTGGGGAGAACCTTGGGGAAAGAAGGAAGTTACATCCCAATGAGCAAACGGCACCGGCAATCGAAAAACCGGATTTCCAAAAATCAGCGCCCAAAAAGATTCCCGATAGTCTACTGAAAAAAAAGAAAAAACCCAATGCCTTGGACACCCTAAAACCGAGTGTTGCCACATTGGATTGATGTTTACAAACGGTTTGGTTTTTTTTGTTAGCTTTACCGAAATCGACAAACCGAACCTATGAATTCCAAGCTTTTTCGAATTTCGCTGACCGCAGCACTATCCGGATTTTTATTTGGTTTTGATACCGTGGTAATCAGTGGGGCAAACCTTCCTATAAAAGAACTTTGGAATACCTCGCCATGGTTCCATGGTACTTTCATAATGTCCATGGCCCTGTGGGGTACGGTTATCGGATCACTATTTGGGGGTATTCCCTGTGACCGTTTTGGTAGAAAGAAAACCCTATTCTGGATCGGTATCCTTTACGCCGCTTCCGCATTAGGGTCCGCTATAGCTCCAGACCCGTATACTTTCTCCTTTTTTCGATTTATCGGAGGGCTTGGGGTAGGTGCTTCATCCGTGGCAGCTCCTATCTATATTTCGGAAATTTCATCTCCTGAAAATCGGGGAAAACTTGGGGCGTTATATCAATTCAATCTCGTACTGGGAATACTTGTTGCCTTCATTTCCAATTACCTTTTGCAGGGCTTTGGCGGCTCCAATGATTGGCGTTGGATGTTGGGCGTAGAAGCTATTCCTGCCATTCTCTATACGATCATGGTCATTAAAATACCCAATAGCCCACGATGGTTGGCCATTACAAAACAGGATGATGAAGGTGCATTAAAGACCTTGAAGCTATTATTCAGTGAAAATCAAGCTTCGGCAAAGCTCCAGGAAATCAAAGAAAGTATCTCGGTTACCCGGATAGGGGAAAAACTTTTTTCAAAACGGTATAAGACCCCTTTGATACTTGCCTTTCTTATTGCTTTTTTCAATCAGTTATCGGGTATCAACTTTGTACTGTACTACGCTCCGGAAATCTTGGAAAGGGCCGGGCTTGCGGCACAGGAATCACTTTTCAGTTCTATTTCCATCGGAATCGTAAACCTGATATTTACTTTTGTAGGGGTTTGGTTGATCGATAGATTGGGCAGGAAACAACTGATGAAAATTGGTTCCGTAGGCTACATTGTAAGCCTTGCCATGGTAGGATGGTGCTTTTATAGTGGAGCCAGTTCCACATTGCTATTAACTTTTGTACTCATTTTCATTGCTTCACACGCAGTAGGTCAAGGAGCTGTGATCTGGGTCTTTATTTCAGAAATTTTCCCCAATAAGGTCAGGGCTTTTGGTCAATCCTGGGGAACGGGAACCCACTGGGTATTTGCGGCACTCATTACTTTAGTAACCCCCATTTTTCTAGATGCCGAAAATGGTATTTTCAAGGACAATCCGTGGCCCATATTTATTTTCTTCTCTGGAATGATGGTCCTACAATTAATCTTTGTACTCTTCATGATGCCAGAGACCAAAGGTGTTTCCTTGGAAGAATTGAGCTCAAAGCTAAGCGGAGGCAAAAAAAGTAGTGAACAATAGGACTTATATCCCTTTACCGATTAAACAAACCGTATACCGAGAGAATATACTAAAGGCAGCGCAATTGGTCGAAATACCCTTCTAAATCCTTGGTTTTTAGTCAATTATTCTATACATTGTGATAAATAAACTAATCATGGAAGAGGAAATCACTTTTGGTGCTAGGGTCTTGAACGGCTTCCTCAGTGTGATGGTGGTAGTTTTGGTTGCCATCCTCTTAGCTGTAGTTGTCTGCCTAATTCTAGCAGCCCTTGGATTCTTTTAGACCAAGAAGTTCAATTCCCCCAAATTTAAGACTTCCCTATGAATTGTTTATGTATTGATTTTGACAAAAGCCAAAAAGCCCTTCAAATTTGAAGGGCTTTTTCTTTTAGATTTTATTTAAACCAATGCACCTATAGCCCTATTCTGATTTTCGGCTACGATTTGCCCATCGAATAAATTGATAACCCGATGCGCGTAATGCGAGTCCCGATCCGAGTGGGTAACCATCACTATGGTCGTATCCTCTTGGTTCAATTCGGTCAGAAGGTTCATAACTTCGATTCCATTCTTGGAATCCAAGTTACCTGTAGGCTCATCCGCAAGTATCAATTTCGGATTGGTCACCACGGCCCTTGAAATTGCCACACGTTGTTGCTGACCCCCGGATAATTGGTGTGGAAAATGTTTCTCACGATGACCTATTTTCATTCGCTCCAGTACGTTCATCACTTTTTCCCGACGTTCCGCTTTCTTTATTTTTAAATAAATAAGTGGAAGTTCCACATTTTCGAAAACCGTAAGTTCATCGATAAGGTTAAAGCTTTGAAAAACAAAGCCCAGGTTGCCCTTACGTAATTCCGTGCGCTGGCGTTCCTTCAGCCCACTTACTTCATGACCGGCAAATTGATAACTTCCTTCGGTAGGATTGTCCAACATTCCAATAATGTTAAGCAGTGTTGATTTTCCACAACCGGAAGGTCCCATAATGGCGGCGAACTCGCCATCTTCAATTTTCATGTTTACATTGTTTAGAGCCAAGGTCTCTACCTCCTCGGTTCTAAAGCTCTTTCTTAGATTTTGGATCTGTATCATTTTTTGATTGATTGATGTTATAGAACCGTAGTTCTATAAGTAAAGACTTCGTTTTTTCGATTTAGTGACAGTTTTATTCATATTTTTTTCTTTTCATCTATACCACTTATCCCATTTTCAAAGTTTTTGGCTCATCATACAAGCAAAGGATCCTTTTGATCCTTACTGTTTTTGGGGGTGCAATGAATCAGAAACGTTACTTGGGTGAATAAGACTTTTTATTCGTTTGAGAACCGTCTTGGGGACACTAAAAGCCCTACCCCGACAAAATAAGCACCTCTTCCATACGTTATAATCTTACCTGAATCTTTAAATGAACACCTATGAAAAGTACTTCTTTGAGCCTTACAGAGAGTTTTGTGAAAATCTTTCTCCCCATTTTCTTATTTTCTATGGTATTGTTAAATAGTTCTTGTAGCACGGACAATGAAGACACTATTGAAGTTATCGATAATTCGCAAATTTCGGACGACACAGAAAATAACGATGGTACTGACAATGATGTTGATGAAAATCCGGATACTTCGGGGGCCATTGTGTTTGAAGAAAATTTTGTCTTGGAGGATAATCGAAGACTGGTAAATTTTGTTTTGTCGAACAATGAGTACAATAAGTTTTTGGAAGGCGAAGGGGATGTAAAAATGGTATCTCAAAAAGTATATGAACATTTTAATGATGATTTTGATTTTATATTTATTCTATCCGTAGAAGAGCAGCAGCCGGATGGCCTATATTATGGCAGGTCCTACAAGGTCAAAAATGACGTTCAGGGTCTTGGTATGTCCCTCTATGAAGGCACCCCGGAATATGGTTCTCTTGGTACGCTGAAAAGTGTAATCCATATGCCTCGGACGGAGTATATCGTCAACGGTCCATTTCTACACGAAATTGCCCATTATTGGAGCAACCACAGCTTTATTCCGACTACCATTGGTGGGCATTGGGGATATTCCAGTGCCGGTGGGCAATTAGGCGGTTTTGATGAACTCATAGATCTAGGCAATAATACCTATCAGGGCAAATTAAATGGCAAGAACGGATTTGGCCCAAATGCCAATGGGGGCAATTCTGTTCCCTACAGCAATATAGAACTGTATGCCATGGGCCTTATAAGTTCAGGGGAGTTGGAATCGATCCAGGTAGCTGAAAACCCTGAAAGAGGAAGTGCATTCGGACAATTTACAGCGGATGCTATTACGACCCTAACCAATGCCGATCTTATCACTCAACATGGGGAACGTGTCCCGTCCGTTCAAAATTCACAGAAATCATTTAAGGCCTTAGCCGTAATAATCTCTACTACGAAAATCGGTGAAGATCAGAGTGATACCATCAGCCGGCACTTGGAAAACTTTGCCAGGCAGGGAACACCGGATGGGTATTGGGGCAATACCTATAACTTCTGGATGGCAACCGGCGAAAGAGCATCACTTGATATCCAAGTCCTGGATGAAGACTTAAAATAAGGATTGTCCAGAAACCTATGCCAGACGATGAAACAAGCAAAGGAAGTAATCACAGACTTTAACGGCATTGACAAAGTATAAATCTTGGGGAGGTACAAAGCCCCGAATAAAAGAAAGAAAGCCAGCCGCCAAGTTAACAACAATGGCCTGGAAAACGGTAACTTTCAAAAGTTAATGCGCCCTTAACTTCTTTTATTGATACCATAAGCATGTCCATTTATAAGGTAACCACTACTTTTCCCACGGTCCTACCACTTTCCAGCTGTTGATGTGCCTCCGCCATACGGTCAAAAGGAAAAGTTTTGGAAACCTGTGGTTTGATAGCTCCACTTTCCAACAGGCCTTTAAGCGTATTCATATCATTTCCATTAGATTGTACCAAAAGATTAGAAACATGGACATTGCGTTCTTTGGCCAAATTCATGATTTCATCGGAAAACTCCGGTGTTGGTATGGAAACGATGGAGCCTCCTTTCTTTACCACTTTGACCGAGTTTAGCAAGATATCCCCATTGAACATATCAAAGACAAAATCTATATCCCTAACGACATTTTCAAAGGCCTGTGCTCTATAGTCTATATGTTCGTCCGCACCCAAGGCCAAAACAAAATCCCTATTCTTGGCCGAGCTGGTCGTAATCACATAAGCGCCCAACCATTTGGCAATTTGAATCGCAAAATGACCAACGCCTCCAGATCCGGCATGTATAAGCACCTTGTCATCTTTTTGAACCTTGCCCTGTAAAACCTGTAGGGCGGTCAATGCGGCCAAAGTCGTTGCCGCCGCATCTTCAAAAGATAGGTTCTTGGGCATTTTTGCGATATGGTCTTCCGGAGCAGCCACAATCTCGGCATAGGCATTTCCTCTTCCAGGAAAATTTAGCATCCCAAAAACTTCATCGCCCACTTTATATTGGGAAATACCGTTACCTATGGCTACCACTTTTCCTGCTACGTCCCAACCCAGAATTATGGGGGCTTGTCCCCCACATATCTTTTGAAGCACCTCATCATTGGCGCGTACCTTATAATCAACGGGATTAACACTGATAGCTTTTACAGCTATTAACACCTCATTTTCCTTAGCCACAGGATTTTCAATATCCTTGATGGTCAGATTTTCAGCTCCTCCTGTTTCTTCCAATACTATTGCCTTCATATTTTTTGTGTTAGCTGTGACTGTTAAACTATAAAAAGTATAGTGACAAAAGTAATTTGGGTTTTCAAATCTCACAATAACGGTCAAAAATGATAGTATTAAAAAAATAACCAATTATAATTTATATATTTGATATTCAGATATATAAAACTTCAATAATTACTATATTAAGTATAGTTGCATAATTCTATATAGTATTCTAATTTTGGTTCCTATATTTTGGCACATATGGCAAAACAACATGAAAGACGACTGATAAAATACAATGACAAATTGTTTTCCTGTACCACCAGCATTGCTATGGAATTTATCGGAGGGAAGTGGAAAAGCGTGATATTGGTTTATCTTATCGACGGAAAGAAACGGTATAATGAATTGCGAAAATTAATTTCTACCATTACAGAACGTACGTTGAGTTTGCAGCTTAAACAACTGGAAAAAGATGGCTTGATCTCCCGGAAAGTCTATACAAAAAAACCACCATTAAAAGTGGAATATGCCCTTACCCCGTTCGGTGAAAGTTTGGTTCCGATTTTGACATCCATAGCTGAATGGGGCATGACCGTGGTCCAAGAAAAGGGAACATTTATTGAGGAATGAATTTAGTAGTATTAAATCGATCAACTAAAACTTGTTCCCATATGTTTTGCCAACTCCAAACTCAAAAAGTATTGCAATAAAGTTGGAAAAAGTCATTGTGTATCCCCTTTTTTGCTCCAATGTGGTAATACCATAAAAGGAATGGTAATAGTAAACCCAATTTTCTTTACAATCGATTTTATAAAAAGGCGCTCCAAAAAAGTGCGCTTGTTTTGTATCATGATCAAAAAATCCATAGGGTTCTTTGCCTGAAATTTATAGATTCCCTCAACAGTATTACCGTTGGGAATATCATAGAATAAAGAATTCCCTTTTACTATTTTTTGCAGTTTCAATTTGTTCGACACCTGTTGTTCACTAAGATTAGAACTCCCTCCTATATGTAATATATGGATTGCTGAGTTGTATTCGTTGGCAATATTTAGTAGTTCTGCGAGCTGTTCTTTTCGGTAATCAATTTCATAATCGGTCGGAAACAATACATTCCCAGGAATCTTAAAAATATAATTGGATGGAACCGCAATTACCGGACATTCTATTTTTTTGATGACATCCACCGTATTGGTACCAAAGAGGACTTCTTTTGCCCCTGTAGCTCCCTTTGTTCCCATGATAACCAAGTCTATCTCTTCCTTTTCTATCATAGTTCCAATTTCATCTACAAGGAAGCCCAACGTAGAGTGCGGGACAAATATGTGTTTGGGGTTTTTAAATTTCTTCAAAATTCGTTCCCGTAGTTCATTCAATTGCCGTAGTGAATCTATTTGGTTTTCATCGTCCAAAGGCATTTTCCTATCATCATAAAATGTTCTTTCTTCATAGTAAATGGATGGAGAGAACACGTGTAGCAGATAAAAAGAGCATGCCTCTTCTTTAAAAAGATTTAAGGCATAATCGATGGCATTATAAGCGTTTTCGGAAAAATCTGTGGGCAATAGTATTCTTTTCACGACAGTTTGTGTTTTTATGGGTTGTTAAGCCACCAAAATAAATCGGAAAACACTTTTAGGAAATGACTATGGTCAGCTTCTTATTTTTAGGACTATCAAAGCAGATTACTATAATGGGTAGACTTGATCATGCATTCGTTACCTATATTACTTCCTATATTTTGCCCCATATTGAACCGGTTCAGTCAGATTTTTAAACCCTCCAACTCCGGTTCTATTTCCATTCCCCGTCATTCTTCGGCTTGAGAAGATGTTCTTCTAAGGTAGATTCCATATCCAAGATAAACAGGGTTCCTTTAATAAGGTCTTCCAATAAAAAAAGGATACGTTCGTCCACCTTAAGGTGGATATCCATTAAAGGATTGGTGCACCATATTTTGTTGCAACGATCTCCACCACATTCTGGGCATGTACATGATGACCCATGGGATTTAAGAACAATTTTGAGCAGGTGGTCCAAGTCCGAACGGGACATAAAGAGGCCGGCGGTGTCAATGATCAGCTGAATCTCACAGGAGGGGTTGGGGCTACGAAAAATTCTGTAAGTTGCACCGTAATCATTTTGGTAGAGTAGTTCCATATTTTTAGTCCGTTTGTAATGGATTCCAAGGTTTGTTAAAGTGATTAAAAAGGCCGGAAACCAAACCTGATAAATTTCCGGCCCCAACTAACTCAAACTCAAATCGGTTTTATCCATAACAAATGTTTCCACTTATCCTTTTCCTTCAGAACCAAAAGAATATTGATTAGAAACAATCCGCCTGTTTCCAGAAGTTCTCCCACCTCATCGGACTCAAGAAATACATGGAACAAAAAAATGTGTAATGTAATAGGCAAGAGAAAGAAGGCACCTACCAAACTGGTTCCCTGAAGTAACAACAATAGACCGAACAACAATTCACAAATGCCCAAGACCTGCCAGAAATAGCCTGTCTGTTTTGCTCCGCTGATATACAATATCTTTTGTAGCGTATTTTCCTTTTCGGGCGCGGCAAACTTTTCCGCTTTTTCCACCACTTCCACAGGAGAAGGTAAAGGTCTTTGGAATTTTTGTATCCCACCATAGAGCATCATTCCACCCAAAATCAAGCGAAAAATTATGAATACTATTTTCACAGGCTTTCCCATTATTCCAAGGTGGTTTGCCCTTCGTTGGGATTGTACACGTAATTGAAGGTATAAAAACGGGCTTCGTCAGCCATGCCGTCAGGTTCTGCAGGTGCATCCCTATAGTAACTCAATATCTCCAGCTTCGCATATTTCCCATCATGGGTCCTAAGCACCAAAACCCGTCCAGGAATGGGGGAAATTACGTTTACAGGAAAAGGAGTATAGTTATACCATCCATTATCGCTTCCTGTAAGGATGGCAAAACCACTATCAGAATCTTGCGCAAAGGTGTAACTTGCAGCATCCGTAATACTTGCAAAAGTACCTGTTGCTACAAAGGCCCCGGCTTCACCATTTCTTTCAGGTTCATCATTGGTACCTGTAGCCGCTCCACCATTAACAGCTATTGTAGTACCCCTAAAAGCAATATCCCATTCCGTTTCACTTGTAGTGACGGCACCGGTTGAAAAACTGAACTTTGTAAATGGGCCGCCTATAGGATCTGAGGTGGGTTGTCCTCCCGTTTGTGGGGCAGGAATGTTGGTCGCTGTTTTACTTTCTACAGCCAAGGGCTCAGGGCCATTATCATCGTCGCTACACGAAACAAATACAAAAGCGACAAAAAGTATAGTAAAGAATTTAATCATAATTTTCATTGGAATTGTTTTTAGAATTTAAAATTGATTTTAGTAAATAGCAGTATTCCGGCAAGGCCGGGTATATTCTCCTCGTCCTTATAATCAAAGAGGTTGTTGGCCCCCAATTGTAAGGTGTACTTTTTCGAAAAGGTTTTGTTCAATGCCAGATTGGCAAGGGCGTAGCCATCCACAAAAGTGGTGTCAAAATCGTCCAAGATTCCATTACCATTGCCATCGAAAAGTCCGTATTTGCTTCTATAGTTTATTCGGATGTTGATATTGAAGTCCCATTGGGGAACATCATAGAATACCTTAAAGTTGGCGGTGTGCCTGGAACGGTTGACGAGCCCAAAATAATCCGAGTTGTCCAAAGCTATGGTCTGCAGGGTTTGAGGGTCGCGCGCAAATACCTCGCCCCGTTCCAAGGCCACCTTTTTTTCCTTATCCTTGGCATATAGTAACTGATAGCCTGCGGTAAAGGTCAATTGTTTGTTAAAGCTATAACTGGCATCCATTTCAAAACCGGTAGTATAGATCCGGTCAAAATTGGCATAGCTGAATACATTTTGTCCATTGGTCCGTCTGGCAATGGCCCTTGTATCAATTAAGTTTTTAAAATCGTTTCGAAAAAAGTTGAGATTCAGTTTTACGTTTCCCATTGCATAACCGGCACCCAAATTGTACCCAATGGAACTTTCCGCTTCCAAGGGTTCCTCCAATTCGGATAGGTCAAAAAGGATGTCGGTCAATTGTCCCTGGGTTTCCAATTCCTGGACTTTTTCTATGGCAACGTTATAGCCCAGTACTGTATAACCGACCGCAGAATTGGTAAAATCAAAATAAAGTTGCCTAAAATCAGGGGCTTTAAAGCCATAACCTATGGAACCCTTTACCGAAATGGCTTCGCTCAATTGAAAGTTGGCCGAGGCTTTGGGGCTAAACTGGGACTGGTATTCGCTATGATTGTCAAAGCGTGCGCCAAGAATCAGGTTTAGTTTTTCCCATGGAAAAAAATCATATTGGGCAAAGACGTACTGAGAATCGAAGACCACTTTTTCATCAAAAAATGTACTATCCAGATTCTCATGATTGTAACCCGCCCCAGTGGTAAGTGCATGTTTTGGTTTGAAGGTATACGTGGCTCTAATTTCTGGCCTCACCAGATTTTGATCAAAATTACTTTGGCTGAATACATCATCGGTAATCGGGCTTTGCAAGATTTCGGATGCCTTGTAATTGGTGTAGTAGAACTCGTATTCCAGAGCCCATTTATCGTTGGCCTTATGATTAAACCTCAGATGTGCGTTGGTCTCGTCAATATCACTATCCCCTTCAAACATCTCATCGTTTACAAAGAGATCAGCCTGCTGTTGCTGTTGATAATGTCGGCCGGAGGCGAATAGTTTTAATCGATTGGAAAAATCGTAAAATACCTGACCATTGAACGTATAATTGTTGAAAGGGGATACCGTTTGCCCTTGGGTCTCAGGTTGCAGATCATAACCATCACTATGCAGGGTATTGGCAAAAAACGAATAGCCAAGTTTATCTAATTTTTGGCTCAGGTTAATATTGGCATCGTGCGTATTGAACGAAGCGAACCTATATGAAATGTCACCATGCAAGTCTCCGTCCTTTGGAGTTTCCGTGATGATATTGATTACCCCGCCCAATGCTTCGGAACCATATAGACTGGAGGAGGGGCCTTTTACGATTTCTATTTGTTTTATGTTACCGATGGTGAGTCTGCTTAAATCCAAATTACCAGCGGACCTTCCTACCAAAGGCACCCCATTGATAAGAATAAGTACATAATCCGAGGCGATACCCTGTATTTGTACGCCCTCAAATCCGCTTTCATCGGCCACCGTGATAATTCCGGTCTGCTCGTTGAGTATTTCGTCCAAACGGATGACTCCGGTTTTCTGTAACTGTGTTTTGGAAATTAAGGTAACGGGCAGTGGTAGAGAAGAGAGCTGCCTCAACGTACGGGTGGCGGTAACGATTACCTCGTCCAAATCCTCTATGGGTATGGAATCATTTTCCATGGTCATTTCCTGACCAAAAATTGATGTTCCCAGAACCCCAATAAAAACAAGGATGAAAACCTTATTTAGATCCATTCTACATAATTATTTTGACAAATATATGCGTTATTTTTAATCAATCTAAATAAAAATACTATTTTTGGAGAAGAATTTTGGATATCAATTAAAACCCATGATTATGAAAAATTTAGCTCTTTTTGGGCTGCTGTCCGTTATGTTCAGCCTCTCGATTCTTGCACAGGAAAACAAAAAGCAGCAGGACATCAAATCCATTAAGGATATGTGTGGTTGTTATGAAATCAAGTTCAAGTATACGGAGACATTTGCTCCTGAAATCGATTATGAAAAACACCACGATTATACGGCCGCTGCACTGGAATGGGCCCAACTCATAGAGGATAAAAACAACAAGTTATCTATACAACACATTTTGGTGGTCAGTGATACTATGGTCGTAAAACACTGGCGACAGGATTGGGAGTACGAAAATCAAAATGTCTTTTATTATGATAAAGACAATACCTGGAAGTTCAAAAAACTTCCCCCGGAAGATGTAAAAGGTAAATGGACACAAAAGGTCTTTCAAGTAGATGATAGTCCCAGGTATTCAGGTTCGGCAACTTGGATCCATATAGATGGTAAGCATTATTGGGAAAACAAGACGGATGCCCCTCTACCCAGAAGGGAATATAGCAAAAGAAATGATTATAACGTAATGCTCCGCGGCAACCGACAGGAAATTACCGATTATGGCTGGATACACGAACAGGACAACGATAAGGTAATCCGAGGTGATGGTGAAGAAGATGTGTTGTTGGCACAGGAGAAAGGCTATAACATCTATACCAAAGTAGCCGATGAAAAATGTAAGCTTGCCCGGGATTGGTGGAAATCCAACCATAAGTTCTGGGGAAAAGTCCGCAAATCATGGGACAAGGTGTATGACAGGGAGGGAGCGTTGACCCTCAACAAAGCGGTAGATGGGCAACCACTGTTTATGCATTTTTATCCCCTGGAAAAAGGGAAGGCCAAAACACAGGATATTAAAGAGGTCATCCAAAAATTCGTGACCGATAAATCGGTAATAGATGTACAAGGTAAATAAGCCTTTTTCTTTGTTGATTGCCTTCTGGGTCGTTCTCCTCTGTTTTTCGTTTTCCGAATTGCAAATTTCCCCTAGGCTACAAAAGAAAATAGATGCTGCCATTTATTCAACGTACGGCATCGAAACCTTTCAGTTGAAGAGGATTGCCATCAGATCTGATTTAAAGGATACTATCCCTTTAACATTAAACGGTGATTCCCTTTTTAAAATAATCCAGGATACAGACTTAGTTGGATACCTATATCTGGGCGAGGCCCCAAGTATGAAGCGGATGTTCGATTATATCGTCATGTTCAATCCTGATTTGATCATAAAAAAATCAAAAGTCTTGATTTATCGCGAAGATTACGGGCAACAAATCGGAAGCCAACGATGGTTAAAACAATTCATTGGGCTTTCTATTACCGATACTCCCACATACGCGGAAAATATCGATGCCATCTCCGGAGCTACCATTTCCGCCTCCAATATGACAAAGGCGGTAGCCAATGTTTTAAAAAGTGTAGCCATTTTAGAAGAAAAAAAACTACTCCCATGAACCATATGCAAGATATCAATCCTATTTACCATAATCCATTCGGGGTGGCCTTTCAATGGAAAAGGAATAGTGTAAAGGACATCAACATGGTTCAATTGGTCTTCCGTGATACGGGCCTCTTACTTTCGAGAAAGGAATTAACGGATTTTCAAAAAAACATTAAGTGCGCCTTGGAAAGTCATACCCTCTGCCAAGATTGTCAGCAAAATGAATCGTGCCGGGCACTTTTGTTGGACACCCCAGCACCACAGGTCACATTAGCTTTAAGCAAGAAGGAATTAAATGCCGTTCATGATCTGGTAGAAGGAACACTGTTCCAGTTACAGTTGGACAATCTGTTGTACGGGCCAAAAGAGCCCGGGATTTAAATCCTCTATTCTTCCATCACATTATTAAGCTGAATAGTCCAAATGCAATTCTATCGTTCCATTCAACATTTCCCAAAAGAGATGAAGGTTCTCCTTGGTACTTTTTTGGTAGTTCTTAGTATTGGATTCTTGTCGGCATTACAATTTGTATCGGTTACGACCGAGGCAAGCCCTAAAGGTATTCAGGAAAATTATCTGGGTAATGAGGAAGACTTGGAAGCAGAGGAAATGAAATTCAAGAAAAATGAAAAACAGCTGCTAAACATTATCCATAGCCATATTTTATCCATGGGTCTAATCTTTTTTATTTTGGCCCTTTTAATAATGACAACTCCCACAAAGGGATTCCTTAGAAAATTTCTATTGGTTGAGCCCCTGCTTTCTGTACTGATTACCTTTGGGGGAATTTATTTTTTATGGAAAGGTGTTCTCTGGATGAAATATGTGGTCATGATTTCCGGAGGATTAATGACGATTGCATTTATACTCTCCGTTATTGTGATTTTCTATTGGTTAGTTAGAAAGAGTTCCTGATTTTATAAATGTGATAGAATCACAATTCTATTGATTTTTCTTAAACGGCTGTTATACCCGAGCAACAAAAGCTACCGCTTACAACAAAAAAAGCTCCCCATTATGAGAAGCTTTCTTGTGGTGCGGGCGGAGAGACTCGAACTCTCACACCTCGCGGCACTAGATCCTAAGTCTAGCGTGTCTACCAATTCCACCACGCCCGCTTTTTCAATATTTTAAGAACTTTGTATTTGTTTAAATCCTAAGTCTAGGAGAAATCTAGCGTGTTTTTACTAAATACTAGATAATCAAACTTATCTGATTTTAGTGTCTAATGAAAATTGAATTTGTTTATATCATTTTGAAGATTTATTTTACCCATGTTATACCTACTCCAAGTAATTATTACAACAATACTTGAAACCTCTTCCTCCTGAATAAGCTAACAAATTTGTCCTGTAAAAGGTATATTAACGAAACTATTAAAAGAAACCGTGAATGGGACACTTTGAGGATAAGTCAAGTGATTTTACCAAATAGTCCTTTAAACCGGCCGTTTGATGAGACCATCTATCTCTATTTAAGCTCCGCCCCAATGTATTAATTAATCCTAAACCATGATTCTCTAAATTTGCCAATAACTACCTTGTCGGTGCGGTATAACATTCAAGGTAAAAAATCTGGGAAATGAAAAACGAAAATCCCGAGGCAAAGTCACTCTATGAATTGTATCTTCATTTGGGACTACCTGTGGATTTAATTCAACCTTCCGAAGGATTCGCTATCCTTAATTTGAAGGATATTAATTTTACGCTTCCTTATCAATCCCCATCATTCCGTCCGGACTACTTTTCGTTTCTCTTTGTAAAAGACGGTAAGGGGAAGTATGCTATAGACGAATACTCATTTCAGGTAGAACCACATTCCATCTACTTCACCAACCCGAGCAATTACCGAACATTCAGTTGGGAAAAAATCGAAGAAATTTACCTGATTACTTTTGATGAAACATTTCTAAAACAATATGTCAGGAAAGACATCTTTTCCGAATTTCCATTTTTATTGACTGAAACCATCAGCCCAAAAGTTGTAAGCGATGAATTTTATGGCGAAGTGGAACCTGTTTATATAAATATTCACAACGAATACATCAATCAATCAGCTGATGCATATAGAATTATCGGACATTTGTTGGCGGTGATGCTTTATAAAATCAAGGCCTATTTTTGGCAGAATTACAATCCCATTTATGAGGGAAACAGAAGTTCACGAATCGTTAAATCGTTCAAACGACTACTCGAAAAACACTATCGTGATTTAATAACGGGAAAAACGGAAACCGTTTTTAGAGTTCAGGATTATGCGGATGCACAAAATTTACATCCCAACTATTTGAGCAACATTATCAAAATCAAAACAGGAAAAACGGTTACTACTTGGGTTGCCGATAAAACGATTTCCGAAGCCAAATCCCTCTTGCAAAATTCATCCATGCCTATCAAAGAAATAACCTATAGACTGGGATTCTCCGAAACTGCCCATTTTAGCAACTTTTTTAAAAAACACACGAGAACATCCCCTGTTCAATATCGAAAAGAGCATACTATTTAATGACATAGTCCTCTATTCCCCTTTTCTATTTAAATTTTACAACTAGTACTGTATTCCACGCAACAAACAAGGGATAGTACCTAAATACCTTTGTTCCAATAAATTTAAAAAGATAGACAAATGAAAAATTTAAGTAACAAAGTAGTACTTATTACAGGTGCATCAAGAGGTATTGGCGCAGAGGTAGCGCTACATTTGGCCAAAGCCGGGGCAAAAGTGATTATTAACTATGCCGGTAGTACAGAAGCAGCTGAAGATGTTGTAAAACAAATCAAAAAAAATGGTGGGGATGCCATCGCTATATTGGCCGATGTAAGTAACTCACAAGATGTAAAAGGCCTTTTCAATACTGCCATTGCCCACTACGGAAAAGTTGATGTGTTGGTCAATAACGCAGGTATAATGATCAATACACTGATTAAAGATACCACCGACGAGGATTTTGCAAAACAAATGGATGTAAATGTAAAAGGAGTATTTAATACGCTTCGTGAAGCTGCTACAAAATTAGCAGAAAATGGAAGTGTCATCAACTTTTCAACTTCGGTCAATAGAATCATGTTGCCCACCTATGGGCCTTATGTAGCCACCAAAGCAGCCGTTGAACAATTGACCCGTGTTTTTGCAAAAGAAGTGGGAAGCAGGGGTATCAATGTAAATTCAATCTCTCCTGGACCTACAAATACTGCACTGTTCACAAAGGGAAAACCACAGGAAGTAATTAATCGATTAGCTTCTTTATCAGCCTTCAATCGTATTGGTGAGCCAGAGGATATTGCAAAAATTGTGACCTTCTTGGCCAGTGATGAAGCCAAATGGATTTCTGCTCAGAACATAGGTGCCAACGGAGCAATGGCTTAACTACTCTAATCATTTAAATATTACATATTATGAAAACATTTTTAACAGCCCTTGTCATGGGGCTATGCGGAGCATTGGCAGTATTTATCTCATTTTCCATGGGATGGGCTACCTGGGTCATGTTCCTTGCTTGGGTAAGTTATTACCTATTCGGAAAATCTATCAAAGTATATACTCCCAATTTCTTACAGATCATATTGGGAATACTACTCGGAGTACTTATACAATCTATGGCCAGTCTTCTTGTGCCTACAATAGGAGCAATGGGATTTCCATTGACCGTTTTTATCCTTATCGGTTCGCTGGCATATGTATCAAAAATCAATGGACTGAATAACATCCCTGCTTGGTTTCTAGGATTGATCATCTTTTTTGGGGTACACCCAGAGCTACAGGTGATTCCAGTATTGGGTCTACTTGTCCCAATAGTTACAGGGGTCATTTTCGCATTGATCAATGATATAGGACTGAAATACATAAACACAAAATTTTAAAACATAGACAATGAATTCATTACAAAATAAAACAGCCTTGATTACCGGTTCCGCAAGAGGTTTGGGAAAAGCCATAGCGGAAAGGTATGCGGCCCTTGGTGCCAATGTGGTCATAAACTTTTCAAAAGACAGTATATCGGCTGAAGAGACCTTATCAAATACTATAGCCATGGGGGTTAAAGCCATTGCTGTACAAGCTGATGTTAGTAAAACATCCGATATAGAACGCTTGTTTGACGAATCAAAAAAAGCCTTTGGAAAGATAGATATTGTCGTTGCCAATGCCGGTATAGAAATGGTGGAAACACCGGTAACGCAATTCACGGAAGAGCAATTTGACCGTTTGTTCAGCATTAATACCAAAGGAGCATATTTTACCATGCAGCAAGCGGCCAAGAACATTGAAGATAACGGACGTATCATTTATATCGCTTCGAGCACTACGGCTTTTCCGGTTCCGGGAATGGCAGTATATGGAGGAAGCAAAACTACGCCCCGTTATCTAGTGGATGTTCTTTCAAAAGAAATAGGACACCGGGGTGTTACGGTAAACTCCATTATTCCCTTTGCAGTAGACTATTCTGGAATATTTGTCGACCCAAGTGCGTATCCCGAATTAAGAAAATCGCTGATCGAAAGCTGTCCCATGGGTAGGTTGGCAGAAGTAGAAGATGTAGCAAACCTGGCAGAATTTTTTGCCAGTGATCTATCATCCTTCGTAAATGGACAACATCTATTGGTCAATGGTGGTGCTACGCAGTGAAAGTATACCTATAGTTGAAATGAATTACTAAGGTAATTGATCAGATAAACCCAAATTCCTCACTTTGGCTACATCCTTCCCCAATTCGGCTACACGAAGGCAAAAGTGATGATTGACCTTTGTAGTGTTCTAATATTAAAATGTAAGATCATGGAATATCAAAAAGAAAACAAAGTTTGGTTCATCACGGGCTCTTCCCGTGGATTTGGACGTATTTGGACGGAAGCTGCACTTGAGCGTGGCGATAAAGTCGTGGCAACAGCCCGCAGATTGGATAGCATATCCGATTTACGAGAAAAGTACGGAGAAAAAGTGTTCACCTTAGCACTCGACGTAACAAAGCCAAATCAGGTAAAGACTGCACTCGAGCAAGGATATCATTATTTTGGCAGACTGGACGTCATTCTGAACAATGCCGGTTATTCACTTGTTGGTACTATCGAGGAATCAGGTTTGGACGACGTCCGGGCACTCTATGAAACCAATATTTTTGGTGCGCTATCTGTTATTCAGGCAGCACTGCCACTATTGCGCAAGCAGGGCGGAGGTCACATATTGGGCGTATCAAGTAGTCTGGGCCTTGAGTCGATGCCCGTAATCGGATATTATTGTTCCACAAAATGGGCGTTTGAAGCCATTCATGAAAGTTTGGCTGCAGAGGTGAAGGCCTTTGATATCAAAGTAACCCTTATCGAGCCAGGTTCCTATGCAACTGAGTTCGGCAGTCCGGAGTCTTTGAAGATGGCTAGTGGGCTTGACATCTACTCCGATTTTAAAGGGCAATTTATACAGGGTCTTCGAAACTTGGAAAGGGGAAACCCAAACGCTACTCCTAAAGCTCTTTTCAAAGTGGTTGATGCAAAGCAACCACCGCTAAGACTTTTCTTGGGCAACCAGACATTGCCCTCCGTGCGCAAGGCTTACAATGAGCGACTGGCAACATGGGAAGCCTGGGAATCGGTATCCAATGCAGCCCAAGGTTGAGAAACATAGTAATCAAAACAAAATACACAAGCGTTTTAACTTTAACGATGACCGATATTTAGTATCTTATCGGTTGTCGTTTTCTAGTTATTAATCAATGAGAAGAAAAGAAAATATACCACGAAAATTTGATTCCTTACCGGACTTTCATCGTGCGTTTGGACTGCAACAACCCACTCACCCTTTGATAAGTTTTATAAATATTGAAGAAATCTCTATTCCAACAGCCGAATCATTCTATTTCTTTATTTTAAACTTTTATAAAATCGCCTATAAAAACACGCTTTGTGGACAAGCAAGGTATGGTCAAAATTACTATGACTTTGGTGAAGGTGGACTGATTTTTACCGCCCCAAATCAGGTATTCGAAAGCCCAAAAAGCTCTGCTTCGGGCTATATCTTTTTTATCCATCCCGATTTTCTATTGACATACCCATTGGCTAAAAAAATGAAGGAGTATGGCTTTTTTTCATACGCCGCCAACGAAGCATTACATCTTTCTGCCGAGGAAAAAGCAACCATTATAGCCATTTTTAAAATCATCGATGATGAATTAAAAAGCAGAATAGATGATTTTAGCCACGATGTAGTCATTTCGCAAATAGAATTGTTGCTGAACTACAGCAATAGATTTTACAACCGACAGTTCCTCACACACAAAGCTGTTTACAACAACCTTTTGTTACAACTTGAGGATATTTTAGAAGCATATTTCAACGGTCCAAAACCGTTAAATGACGGTTTGCCCTCTGTTCATTATTTAGCTGAACAGGTCAACGTGTCCCCAGGTTATCTAAGTGATATGTTGCGCTCACTGACCGGGCAAAATGCCCAACAACATATTCATCATAAGTTAGTGGAAAAGGCCAAGCAAGAGTTGTCCACTACTCTCCTATCCGTGGGTGAGATTGCCCATACTTTAGGCTTTGAGCACCCGCAGTCGTTCAGTAAGTTTTTTAAGGCAAAGACCAAACTCACCCCATTGGAGTTCAGGAAATTGTACAACTGACATCCTTAATCGAAAAAACGAAGGCCAACCAAGGGTCGAAAATTGGGCTCGATGTTCAACGTATTGAAAAAATCTTTCATTCCGACTACAATAAAAATCGTTTTGGCTACACCTGTTGTTCCATGGTTCTAGAAATTTGTTTTGAACAAATAAAATAGAAAAATGAACATTGTTTTAACAGGCTCATTGGGCAATATTGGCAAACCTCTTGCGAAAGAATTAATTGTAAAAGGACATTCCGTAACGGTGATAAGCAGCAATCCTGAAAAACAAAAAGACATTGAAATGTTGGGGGCAAAAGCTGCTATGGGTACAATGGAAGACGTGTCCTTTCTTACCGAAACTTTTAAAGGTTCAGATGCGGTGTATTGTATGATTCCACCGGGAGACTACTTCGACCAAGATTTTAATCAACTAGAATTTTATAAACAAGTTGGTACTAACTATGCCGAAGCTATTTTAAAATCAAACGTAAAAAAGGTAATACATTTAAGTAGTATAGGTAGTAATATGGATAAAGACAATGGCCAGCTTATTGCACACACCCATGTAGAAAATATCTTTAGGTCCTTACCAGAAGAAATTAAAGTTACGACGCTAAGACCTACATCTTTCTACTATAATTTATTTGGATTTATTCCTGCAATAAAATCTCAAGGAATTATAGCTTCCAACTATGGTGAAGATGATAAGTGTCCTTGGGTATCACCTTCTGATATTGCCGAAGTTGTTGCTGAGGAATTAGAAGGTTCATTCTCAGAAAGAAAAGTGCGCTACATTGTGAGTGAAGAGTTAACTTGTAATGAAATAGCAAAAACGTTGGGTGAAGCAATTGGAAAACCGGACTTAAAATGGATTTTGATTTCCGATGGGGATATGTTCAATGGGGCTTTATCAATTGGACTTAACCCTAAAATAGCAAAAGGATTAACAGAAATGCAAAAGAGCATACATAATGGTAAACTATTGGAAGATTATTACAGTAATAAGCCAAAATTTGGGAAAGTAAAGCTAAAAGATTTTGCCGAAGAGTTTGCAAAGGCATATAACCAATAATCGGTACATTTAAATATGGCGATGAAAAAACCATATAGAATTAAAACAATTCGTGAGTTTCATAAATTTAGAGGGCTGCCAGCTCCCGAGCATCCTTTGATCAGTGTGATAGATTATGCTTCGATAAAGCATTCGGATGAAAGCAATGCAATGAGCTGGGTACTTGACTTTTATGCTATTTCTTTGAAAAAATCCTCCCATACCAATTTTGGATATGGATACCAACAGTGCGATTTTGATGAAGGCTCACTGTTTTTTATGGCACCAAACCAAGTATTTCGTGTGGAAGTTGACAAAAACCATGTGCCTGTGAACTCAGGATGGATTCTTCTTATTCATCCTGATTTTATTTGGGGCACAGCTTTGGCAAAAACAATCAAGCAGTACGATTTTTTTGGTTACGCCGTAAACGAAGCCCTGTTTCTGTCCCCCAAGGAAGAATCTATCATAAATGGTATCATTCAAAGCATTCAGCAAGAGTATCAAGCAAACATTGATAAATTCAGCAAACAAATCATTGGCACGCATATTGAAAATTTGCTCAGCTATTCTGAACGCTTTTATAATCGTCAATTCATAACAAGAGGAAAGGTCAATCATCAAATTTTAGAACGTTTGGAGATGCTATTGACAGATTACTTTAACAGTGATGATTTGGAAATAAAAGGCTTGCCATCTGTTCAATATGTTTCTGAGGAATTGAATGTTTCACAAAGTTACTTAGGAAGGCTGCTTAGAGTGCTAACGGGACAAAATACGCAACAGCACATACATGAAAAACTGATTGAAAAAGCCAAGGAAGAATTATCTACATCCAGCCTATCGGTGAGCGAGATTGCTTATGTTCTTGGTTTTGAGCATTCTCAATCGTTCAGTAAGTTTTTTAAGGCAAAAACCAAACGCACTCCCTTGGAATTTAGGCAGTCGTTCAACTAAAGACCAGCGCCAACGTAGTAAGTCATTTTTTTCCCTTGGTTTTTTTATAAATAGCACGAAGTCTATCCTCCCAATCTACTGACCAATCGTAAAAACTGGACAAGGGCTCAACAAGGCTGGTTCCAAACTCCGTTAAGGTATACTCTACGCGCGGCGGTACCTCGGGATATACCTTTCGTGAAATCATTCCATATTTCAGTAGAGTTTTTAATGTCTGCGACAACATTTTGGGTGAAATGCCAATGACCTGTTTTTGCAAATCGCTATTTCGTTTTGTTCCCTGCATCAAAGTAGTTAAGATCAATAAAGTCCATTTATCCGCTATCAAAGCAAAGGATACCTGTATGATACAGTTTTCATCAAAAACGGTTCTGGCACTCAAAGATTCCAAATATGAAATTTTTTTAATTTTTTTTTCAGCTTCCATTACTATTGTTTATTCATTTACTACCCAAAAGTAAGCTATGCACTATTTAGTGCCCTCTTGCGAGATACAAGTATAGCACATAAATTTGTGTAAACAATTAAAAATTTAAAAAAAATAATACAATGAAAACAAAAACATTCAACCCGATACTGGCAATATTGATTGCCGTATTTCTGACAACCACGTATTCGGTCCAGGCCCAAAAAGGACAAATCGAAACGAATAACGGGACCTTGATTATAGATGAAGAAAAAATAGTTCAGGATCTATTGGAAGCCTTCAATCTGGGCACTGAAAATGTACTTGAGCTTTTTCATGAAGATGCCATTATTGAATACCCTTATGCCCATTCGTTGGGTACGCCATCCAAACTGGATAAAACGCAGTATGGCAATTATTTGAAAGGTGCGCTTGCGAATATGCCGGATATCGCCTTCTCGCTGGTGAAAAGCTATATGGTACAAAACCATGTCGTATGGGCCGAATTCCACGGGGAAGTGGTTATCCCGTCGACAAAGCAGTTATACAAACAAGACTATGTCGCCCGTATAATGCTAAAAAATGGAAAAATCATCCATTATAAAGAGTACTGGAACCCTTTGGCTGTATCCGCTATGGGAGACCATGCAGAAGTTAATAAAATGTTTAATAATAAATCAAAAAAATAAAAATCATGAAAATAGTAATTGGGGCGGCCGCAGGTAATGTAGGTAGCCGTATCGCAAAAAAAGTAGCATCAGCAGGTCATTCTGTTATATTGCTGGGAAACAAGCTGGATGCATTAGAAAATTTGAATATCCCAAATTCTTCTTCACATGAAGTGGATATGAGTAACACGGAACAGGTAGTTGCACATACAAAAGAGGCAGATGTGCTATTCTGGCTTGTGCCTCCGGCACTCGGAGTGATAAGCTTAAAAGAGTGGTATGATGACATTATCGCTGCCGGGGTAGCTGCCATTAAAGAGAACAATATACCTCGTGTGGTTGCCATTTCTTCCCTCGGTGCCGGAGCTTCCGATAACCTTGGAACAGTTACCTATGTGGGTACTATGGAAAGAGCTTTCAAAGAAGTGGCATCGAATGTGATTTTCTTGAGACCTGGTTATTTTATGGAAAACTTCCTATTGCAAAAGAACGACATCCTTGAAAAAGGTTATTTCTCCTTTCCGTATGCTACGGATCATGATATTCCTTTTATAAGTGCCGACGATATTGGGGATATAGCCGCTGAATACCTGATGGACGAGCATTGGGCAGGACAATGGACGAGAAATATTATGGGGCCGCACAACATTACCCTAAAGGAAGCAGCGGATATATTCTCCTCAGAATTACAACAGCAGGTAGTGTACAAGCAGGTGACTTATGATGATATAAAAAATCAATTCGCCCAGTTCGGCGCCAATGATACCGTTCAAAAAGAATTGGTCGACCTCTATAAGGCTTTGGGAGATCCCGATGGTGCCTATGCGACACCTCGAACCTTTGAGGCCCATACGCCAACAACTCTTGAGGACGTAATCCGGAACAAGTTTATTTCAAAATAATCAATTTGTAAAGTTGTCCCGAAAAATGAACAATTTAAAGAAATTTTGAGATTCTTCTATTGCGGTCTCATTGAGCTGCCTTTTAATGGGACTCCAAAATCTGAAATAGAATGTCCTATCTATCGGGATGAGGTCAGTACTGCTTTATCTTTGTAGAAAACAGTATTGATGGAAAAAGAAATAAGCATTATTGAAAAGTTGGCCTCTTCACTTAAGCGAAGAGATGAAGTACCTAATCAAGAACTTGCCCAAGAGATCGTACTTTCAAAAAATAAGAAAGCAATAAAAGAATTGGTAGAAAATCTATCAAGTAAAAAAACTATTCAAAATGATTGCATAAAAGTACTCTACGAAATTGGAATGCAAGAACCTAGGATGATTGCTGATTATGTCCATGAATTTGTAAAACAGCTGAATACCAAAAATAACCGACTTCAATGGGGGATAATGATCGCTCTTAATACCATCTCCAAGGAACGACCGGAAGAGATTTACGATGTACTTCCCCATATTCTTAACGTTGCGGACAAAGGCTCAGTTATTACCAAAGACCACGCCGTAAACATTTTAATAAAATTATCGAGCGTTGAAGGCTATGCTGATAATGCATTTACTTTACTGATCGAACAGCTGCTAAAAAGCCCAGAAAACCAGCTTCCTGCATATCCAGAAAAGACCATTCCAGTAGTTAACGGGAAGAACAAAAAGCTTTTTGTAAAAACGCTGAATACCAGACTTGCCGATATTGAAGTGGACACTAAAAGAAAACGTATAGAAAGGGTGATTAAGAAAATTGGGCAATAATGAGTGTAGTGACCAGAAAATCCGAAGTTAAAAAATATTTGCAGTGCTGTATTTCAGCCTACCAAGAAAAAGGATTGTCAGCATGTGTATTGGAGCTTAGTAATCAAATACTAAACAGGAAAATAAAATTTCCACTACTTGAGTTTTGTGCCCATCAATTGTCGGAGAGAATAAAAGTAAATGAACAAGTTGCATTGTGTGATGGAATAGAAACTCTAAAAACGGAAGGTGGCAATGTTATCATTGGGATCATATTACAGAATAGATTAGAAAATCATTTTCAACAATCCATTGACAAGGCTACCGAATACACCTCAAAAGCCGATATTTGGTATGTGTGTGATATAATAGGAGAAAGAGTCTATGGATTTGCATTACTGCACTATCCTGATAGAACCATTCCTGAGATAAGAAAACTTTCCTACCATTCTAAAAATTGGGTATTACGGTCTTTGGGTGCAGGAGTACATTATGCTGTTAGAAAAGGGTTGGATAAACAAAATGTGGGTATCGTATTTTTGATTCTGCTCTCATTGGCAAATACAAAGGATAAAGAAATACGACAAGGAATCGGTTGGGCAGCAAAAACTACAACAAGGTTCCACCCTGATATTATTGAGCAGTACCATGCCGATATTCAGAACCAAGAAAAAGTAGCCAATTGGTTTAGAAGAAAAGTTGCTATAGGCCTTGAAAGACATACGTATTATGCCAAGAGAAATTCACGTTAAATCCGTTTTAAACAAAACAAAAAAGAGAGACCAGTGGTTTCTGGATGACTATACATTTAATCCGTATAGTAGTTGTTCGTTTAATTGCCTGTATTGTTACATTAGGGGAAGCAAGTATGGTTCCAATTTGGAACAGAGTTTATCCGTCAAGACAAATGCTATTGAGCTATTGGATAAACAGTTGGCAACGCGAGCAAAGAAAAATCAGTATGGAGTAATAGTCCTTTCCTCGGCCACTGACCCCTATATTCAAATCGAGAAAAAATATAGGTTGACACGGCAGGCTTTAGAGATAATTCATAAGCATAGATTTCCAGTTCATATGATTACCAAATCGGACATGATAGTGCGTGATTTTGACCTGTTGAAAAAGATAGAGCGTGATGCTATTCTGCCATTAGACCTACCAGAATTAAAAAGAGGTGTAATTATCAGCTTTTCGTTCTCAACAATACAGGACAAAGTAGGGAAAATCTTTGAGCCTGGAGCTACTTTGCCCTCAAAAAGGATAGAAGCACTAAAGCAAACCATTGATGAGGAATTTCTAACAGGTGTAAGCTTAATGCCGCTGATTCCATTTATATCGGACACCTCAGAGCAACTACATCAATCGTTTTCTTTGTTCAAAAGGATTGGTATTGACTACATTTTTCCGGCAACAATCACTTTGTTTGGAAACGGAAAGGCCGATAGTAGAACGCTAATGTTAAATGCAATAAATAAGCACTACCCTGAATTGAGGGAAAAATACGATAAATTCTTTTCGGCAAATACTGAAATGCCAACATATTATCAGAATGCATTTCGTAAAAAAATAAAGGAACTCTGTAAAGAATATGGATTAAAGAATGATATAATAAAAACAGCAGCTAACTCCATAAATAGCCAATAGGGTATTTAGTGGGTTACGGAGGTCCAGTGGTAATTTTTAAAAACAAAATACGACATTTTGGCTCTTAGCAAACTTGGAAGTTCATCGCTTACTACTGCTCTACTTGACGTATACTCAACGTTAGCTGCAATTTTTAATAGGCCGGTAAAAAGAACGTTTCTTGATACTTGACCTAACGGTAAGGAATAGTTCATAACCTCAATTGTAAATCAATTTTTCCCTAGTAACAATATCCAAAGGAAGACTGACCACTTTTGGTGGATTTTGCCCCATTTCAAGATATTTATAAAGGTATTCGATACCCAGATAAGTCTGTTCGTAAGGGCGTTGATTGATTAAAAAATCTATTTCTCCGGTCTTTAAAAGAGCTTGGTTCTTATACGAAATGTCATAACCAACAATCCGGATGTGATTAAATGAATACACAATCTTTGCCAATACAAAAGATTTTGAATTTGGAACAAATACGCCCAATATCTTATTGTCTGAATTTAATTTGTCTCTAATTTTTTGTGCTATATTTTTTTCCTTCCATGAAATTGAGAATACTTCGATTTCAAAATTTCGCCCTTTATTTCTCTTAAAATAGGACTCAAATCCTGTTATTCTTTCTTTAACAATATTATATCGCTCCTGGGCAGTTTCAATGTTCAACACCAAAAACTTCGAAGCCTCTTTTTGGCCCATGCTTAAAAGTTCCGCGGCCAGTCTCCCGCCTTGGCCCAAATTCGGTTTGAAATAGCTGATTGCTCCCAAATCAAGCCGACTACAGCCCATTAAAATAAAGGGAATTTTCCTTTTTTTACAGTCTTCCAAAAAGGCATTGGCTTCGTCCAAAATCACTTGGGTCAATAGAACAGCATCATTTTTATCTTTAAGGATTTGAATGCCTGCTTTGTATAGTGAGGTCTTCTCCTTTTGGTTATAGTGATACACAGTTACTGCACTTAAGAACTTGAAATCTTTATTCGCCATCTTTGCCGCTTTGCAAGAGCCAGACCAGTAGTCGTACTGTCCATGCTCGGGCAGCAGCACTGCAATCTTAAAACTTTTTTTCAGCACCAAGTTTCGCGCGAAAGTATTTGGAACGTAGTTAGTATCCGCTATGATTTTTTTGACTAGCCGGGCGGTTTTCTTTGCAACACCCCCTCTATTGTGCAAGACCCGATCTACCGTAGCAATGGAAACATTGGCAAGTTTGGCAATTTCCTTAATTGTAGACTTTTTGTTCATGAATTCTATGAGTAATCAAAAGGAGCTGTACATAGAAGAAAAATCAGACTATCCCTATTCTACTTCGTTTATTCGTTCTTTAGTGATTTAGCGGGGTCAACGATGGATGCTTTGATACTCTCGTAAGCTACGGTCAATAGGGTTAGCCCCACAATGATAGCGACCGAAATCGCAAAGACTGACCAACTTAAATCGATTCGATATGCAAAGTTCTGAAGCCAGTTTTGCATCAAAAAGTAGCCTAAGGGCAGGGCGATCAGACAGGCGACCAGAATCATCTTCAAAAAGTCGACTACTAGCATCCATACGATTTGAGGTACGGATGCCCCTAACACTTTTCGTATTCCAATTTCCTTGGTTTTTTGTTCGGCAGTAAAAGAGGCCAATCCGTATAAGCCTAAACAGGCAATAAGTACTGCCAATACGGAGAAGAGTCGCACCAAATTAGATAATTTCAATTCGGCGCGGTACATTCTTCCAAATTCGTCGCTGAGAAACCAATAGTCGAAAGGAGCACTGGGTAGGGTTGCTTTCCAAATACGTTCTACATCGGCTATTTTACCGGACATTTCATCAGCAGGTAATTTCACATATAAAACTTGATTTCGTATGTGTGGTTTTCCCTGGATGACCATTGGTTTAATATTGGAGTAAATTGATTCGAAAGGAAAATCCTTGACTACACCGATTACTTGTCCGTTTTCGTCGGACGTGGTATTTCTAAGATTGAGTCCAATGACTTCTTCAGGAAGCATATTTAGGGTGCGGACCGCGGTTTCGTTGATGACATAATTAGTGGAATCGTTCACGTACTGTACATCAAAACTTCTTCCGGCCACCAGCTCCATATCAAATACGTCGGGAAAGTGATAATCTCCTCGCAAATGCTTCCAATTGTATTCCTGATCACCGCTTATATCCGGGAGAACAAAAGAAGTCTCTAGTAAACCACCGAAATTTTCCCTCCGAGGTAGATTCACCGCTAAGGCTACCTCAATGATTTGTGGATCGCGTAATAGCTCATCTCTCAACGCTTGGTAGCGTTCCAACGGAGCTACCCCACCCCCAAATCGCACGGATATAATCTGGTCGGCTTGATTGTACAGTTTAGAGCTTTGGAGCATTTTCATCTGCTGAAGAATAACCCCGGTACTGACAATCAGTAATACGGAAACCGAAAATTGCATAATCACCAGCGTTTTACGAAAATAGGCAGGGCCTTTTCCCAACGTGAGGGTTCCTTTCAGCACCTGTGTTGGCTTAAAGCTGGATAAAAAGAGTGCAGGATAGCTACCTGAGACGAAAGCGACCACCAATCCGATCAGTAATAAGCTTCCAGTGATTCTTCCGTTCATTAACAAGGTCCATGGAAGGTCTTTATCGGCCAACGTACTAAATGCAGGCAGCACGATAGCCACGAGTACAAGTGCCAACGCCAGGGCGATGGAGGTCGTAAGCACTGACTCCAACAAGAACTGCCCCACGAGATACAGACGGCTACTGCCCAATGTTTTTCGTATTCCTACTTCTTTGGAACGTTTGGCCGATTTTGCCGTAGCCAGATTCATGTAGTTAATACATGCAATGAGCAGTATCAATAGCCCAATAGTGCTAAATAGGATAATGTAGTCAAAACTCGCCGAAGCGTTCCACCTTGACCAATCTACCTTTTCATCAAAGTGTAAGTCAGTGATATTAGTCAAAAAGGGTTGGTACCGACTAGCCTGGTCTTGCAGGTGTTCCTTCACGATTCGATGTAAGGCGGCTTCTACGTTGGCTATATCCGCCCCTTCGGCAAGCCGAACATATGTGAACGCATTGAATCTATCCATACTGGATAGATAGTCGGTAATCGATATGCCCAAATTTTTCCGCAGATTGTCATCGAGCAGTTCGGTGGGCAGTAAATAGTCGGGTTGCAGATGCGAATTACTGGGATAGTCCTTCATCACCCCGGTAACCTCCAAGGGTATGTATTCATCGGTCAGCGCTATATGCTTCATCCCCAATTGACGCCCTAATACATCAGTGGTACCAAACAAACGTTGGGCGGCCGTTTCCGATAAAACGATACTATTTGGCTGACTAAAAACTTGATTTTTGTCGCCCTGAAGCAGTGGAAAGTACATCACGTTTGGGTATGTTTTCTCTACCAGAAGAACTTCCCCATCATGGGTAAGCAACATATTGTCACTATCCGGGTTTCTCATGCTGTAAGGAAAACCCACATAAACGTAGCGAAACACGTCAACAACTTCTGGCATCTGATCTTGTAAAAGACTTCCCCATCCGGCAGGAACTGTAGGACGACTCGATTTCTCTCCTCGATCGTTGGTGAAATCATGCCCAATGCCAAAGGTCAAATCCGGTGCAGGATGCATCGTGTCGTAACGAAGCTCATCCTGAACATAGATAAAGATAAGTGTCGCGGATGCAAGACCGATAGCCAGGCCCACGATATTGAGCAGTGCGACCCCTTTTTGTCGGATAAACCCACGAATGGCGACACGAAAGTAATTTTTAAACATTGCGACTAGAATATGTTGATGATACCTAAACTGCCATCAAAAGTAACGAGACTATGACCTTAAGAAGCCCGACATCATTATACGAAAAGGAGTTTGTGTTTTCGTCCCCTCCTAGAAAATGTTTGGGACTTTGACTGAACATGCTTGCTCATTTTACGTAGCTTGCTGTGTATCTTAATTATTGGAATGACTATCTGTCCTTTACGGTCAAGTTCCTGAACCATCCATCCATACTATCCATCCATAGACCGATCATACCTTGGGAACGGTCGTTTAATTTTTCCACGGTCAAGGTCGGCTCGTTGCTCCCTTCCAAATAGACTTCTACTTTCTTTCCGGTAATTTCGATTTTTACGTGGAACCAATCGTTCGGGTCGGGCACGGGTCGAACGGCATTTTCATATTTACCGGGGAACTTTTTCCGCAGCTCATAGAATCCATTATCGGGGCTATCGATGTATTGCACTGCATTGTCCTTCTTCTCGGGACTTTTGAAATTAAAGGGTCGGAAATAGACCGCGTCATAATGCGAATTGTCCAGACCATGGAAGGCCAAACCAACAAAACTCTGGCCACGTACGTCCTTCCCCTTTATGTCCAATTCAATACTGCCATCTTTAAAATTGGACTCCTTCAACCAAAGTAATGCGCTCCCTTCCCCATCATTTCTCAAATGATTCAAATGAATGGTTCCATTCTCATAAACGGCCTTGCTGTTATAAGTGGTCCAGTTCTCTTGGACAGCTTTGGTGTTCGTTTGGGCATTCAACCCTCCAAAATAGAGGGAAAGTGTGATCGATGTGAATAAAATTAATGACTTCATGATTTTTTTTATAATACTACGAAATTGGCCGTCCTAAGGGGAAATCATTTCTCGGTCAAAACCAGGTCAAAGTGATTTAATGGGTGCATTCTTTTTAAATTTGTATATGATGAAAACCGAACAGCAGCATATTGATCTTTGCAAGAAACTGATAGAACAAAGATTTTCCTTTGGTAACGGGCAAGGGCCAACGCAAAAGGACCTAGAAGTCCTTTCGGAACATATACTGGAAAAGACGGGCGTAAGCATCAGCCTTTCCACTTTAAAGCGGCTTTGGAAGAATAAGTACAAGCAAAAGCCCCAACTGGCAACGCTCAACGCCTTGGCGGTACTTCTGGACTATCTAGATTGGCAAGACTTTAAAAGAGCCAATTCCAAACAACGAATGCTTATCGGCCCCATACTAAAATGGACCGTACCCGCTATCTTGCTGACCATCATCTTGGTCTTGGTCTTTGGTTCTTCATTTAGGTTCGAACAACAACAGGGCAAATACCGGCCTCCCGAGATTACCGGCCCGGTGAAATTTGAAGCCACCAAGACCGTTACCAAGGGCATACCGAACACGGTAATATTTACCTATGATGTGTCCAATGTAGTCGCCGATTCATTTTACATCCAACAATCGTGGAACCCCGATACCAAAACATCCATAGACCCCAAGGGCAGTGCACTTGCAAGCATCTATTATGAGTCCGGGTATCACAGGGCCAGGCTGATGGCCAATGATTCGGTAATTGCGGAGCGGCCCGTTCATGTTCTAAGCGACGATTGGGAGCCACATATTTACTCCAGCAAAGCTAGCACGCCCATTGATTTTAGTGATGAATCTTTTATTGCCAATGGCCGATTGCACCTTGACAGCCACCTTTTGACAAAACGGAATATCGACCGTACAAAAAAGTTTCATTCCAGAATATCCAATAGCCGGGTATTTGATGTGCACTCCGACAATTTTAGCCTTTACTCGCGTATAAAAGTGGATGGAGTACGCGATGTGCTTTGCCCTTGGATGGCGGTTATCATTGTTACCGAAGAAAACATTTTTAGTGTGGCACTGCAGGACAAGGGCTGTGAAAAATACACCGGTTACAAGCTTGGGGAAATCTCAAAGGGCGGCAATGACAACGATCTCTCGCTATTAGGGCGTGATGTCAGGGATTGGCAGGATCTTGAGGTAAGGGTAAGGGGCAAAAATGCCTCCATCCATCTCAACGGAGAACTTACCTATAATGAAGTATTCAAAGAGGATCTGGGAAAGATCGTCGGTCTCGTATATACTTTTGATGGGACAGGGTCCATCGACCTGGTCAGGTTAATGGACGGGGACGGGCAATCGGTTTTCGAGGATAATTTCCAGAGATAGAAGTGGGAAATCAAAAAATACGAACAGCCTTCCTCTTGGAAATTGTTCCAATCAAGTGCCGTAAAAAGAACATTTTATGGTGCCTACTTGTTTATCTCTAAATTGCATCAAATAATAAAGTATAAATAAAGAGTTAAAAAAATTTCTTAATAAAACCTTTGTGCCTTTTCAATTAATAACTTTCCTCAGTTCACCACAACTCTAGTCTGGTTCACAACAATTATTAAGATTGCTGTGGCAACCCACCTACATTTACCATGTAATAATTCAGAAAGTAAATTTTTCATTTTCATATAGTGTTCTCGTAAAAGGGTCTTGTGGTTAAAGCAAGGCTCTTTTTAGTTTAGGGGTGTAGCCTTCCCTACTTTCACCTTCTTTATTTTCGACAATTCAGAATTCAGAAATCTTATCGTTACTAAAGTTCAAACAAACGATTCGCGAGGGCACCCAAATAACGCTTCAATTTATCTTAACTTAGTTCCACACATAAAAGATATATAGATCATATGATCTATGTTCCTACGTTGTCATTAATTTTGAAGAAACATTTTCCGAATGAAAAAAATCCTCTTTCTATTTCTTTTAGCTACCGTTTTAAGTTGTAATTCTCAACAAAAGGACTTAGAAAAAGAACAGGGTAAGTTTTCAAAAATATATGCTCAAAAACAATACTTAGATGATATTGAAGAATTATCCGAAAAACTGATAAGCACTCATCCACAACCTTTCGAATTTATATCAAAAGAGAATTTTTTTAAAGTGGTTGAAGAAAAGAAGAATGCAATTACAGATAAAACCACATTTGGAGAATTTATTTGGCATACAAGCGAAATAGTTGCCAACATTGGTTGTAGTCATACAAACCTAGGTGCCTTCATTCAAGAAAGTGAAATTTTGCCCGTGGATAAAATATTTCCTCTAGAAATCCGCATGATTGAGGGTAAAATGTATATTTCAAATTCACTAATCAATAAAGAGAAAAAACTAGAAGGTTCTGAAATATTGAATATTAATGGAGTAAGTGCTAAAAGTATCAAGGACGATATTTATAAACATATATCCGCCGACGGAGGAGATGGTCGAGAATCCAAAAAGAAATATTTCAATTTCTTTTCTCCATATTACATTTCGTATTCCCTCAATTTTCCTGAAAACTATGAGGTAAAAATAGCAGGAATAAAAGAACCCATTATTCTAAATAAATTAAAAGAATATGAGTTCACATATGAAGGCAAAGAAGATTACTCAAAAGAATATTGTGAAGATGTACTATGTTTTAGGACTATTGATGATAAAAGCACAAGCATACTCACTATGAGAACCTTTTATTACGACGGAGAAGATTTATTAAAATACCGACAATTACTTGAAAAATCATTTAAGGAGCTAAAAGAAAAAGGAATAAAAAACTTGATTATTGATTTGCGAGGAAATGGAGGTGGTCAATCATTTAATGGAGCTCATCTTCTTAGATACCTATCATCTGAAACCTTTACTTATTTTCTAAGAAATGAGTACGCTGACGAAGAACAATTTAACCCAATGAATCCTTTTGAAAATCAATTCGAAGGGAACATTTATATTTTGCAAAATGCCGGTTGCGGTTCAACCACAGGACACTTTTTATCTTTAGTCAAATCAAATAATATAGCAACATTGATTGGCGAGGAATCAGGTGGGACTTACACTTGCAATGATTACAGCTTCTCCTTAGAATTAAAGAATACGGGAATTACAACAAGAATAGCGAGAAGTACTTTCACCACAACTGCTGAAAATCTACCTAAAGACAAAGGAATTGTACCAGACCACAATGTCGTTCAAAGTATTCAGGACTTTTTAAGAGGTCAAGACACAGTTATGGAATATACGTTTGACCTAATAAATGCGGAAAAAAACTAATGACAACAAAGCCTAAACGTAATGCGGCCTTTAGGGCTAAATCGAAAGGCCTGTGTTTATTTATAAAGTCGCTAAATCTTATGGATTTAGCTTTAGACAAGAAAAATAAAACTAAACAATAAGCTTTAGCTTCGTGAGCGGACGGAAACAGAAAGTTTCCTTGCCCCCGCACTACGCTTAGCCGAACCGTTGCCAGTATTTTTTTTGTAGTGTCTTAAAGGGAACCTTTTAAGGGAAACTTGATTACCTATCAAAGTTTGTTTAATAGAATACAACGTCAAAACATATCAAACAATAAGATTTTAAATTGCCCAGTAAAAAAAAACAAAATGTTGTACCCGAACAAAAAAAGCTCCTCAAAAATTGAGAAGCTTTCTTGTGGTGCGGGCGGAGAGACTCGAACTCTCACACCTCGCGGCACTAGATCCTAAGTCTAGCGTGTCTACCAATTCCACCACGCCCGCTATTCAATATGTACTTTCACGGTTATATTTCGCAAAAGGATTGCAAATATAAAGTAAAAATCCTATTCCCTAAATATTTCGATAGGCAAAAACTTCTTTTTTGTAACTTCGGTTTAAACTCAAGTTCCGGCCAATGGATAATATTACCAACTATATTGAACAAAACAAAGAACGTCTTCTAAACGAGCTTATCCAACTTTTAAAGATTCCGTCCGTAAGTGCGGATTCGGCCTTCTCCCAAGATGTCATAGACATGTCCGAGGCGATAAAAGTAGCCCTGGAAGAAGCGGGTTGCGATCAAGTGGAAATCTGCGAGACAGAAGGCTACCCTATTGTCTACGGTGAAAAAATGGTGGATGCCTCCCTCCCCACCATTTTAGTATATGGCCACTACGACGTTCAGCCACCGGATCCTTTAAACCTATGGAATTCTCCTCCCTTTGAACCTGTGATAAAAGAAACCGCGCTACATCCCAAAGGTGCAATTTTTGCTCGGGGATCCAGTGACGACAAGGGACAAATGTATATGCACGTAAAGGCATTGGAGTTTATGGTAAAAACCGATCAATTGCCCTGCAATGTAAAATTTATGATCGAGGGGGAGGAAGAAGTGGGGAGTAACAGTCTTACAACCTTCGTAGCCAAGAACAGGGAAAAACTGGCCAATGACATTATTTTGATATCGGATACCGGAATGATCGCCCCTAACGTACCTTCCATCACCACGGGACTTAGGGGGTTAAGCTATGTTGAAGTAGAAATAACGGGGCCCAATCGCGATTTACATTCCGGACTTTATGGGGGTGCCGTTGCCAACCCTATCAACATTCTTACTAAAATGATTGCTTCGCTCCATGATGAAAACAACCATATTACCATTCCCGGATTTTATGATAAGGTAGAGCAACTCTCACAAGGGGAACGGACTGAAATGGCCAAGGCTCCCTTCGATTTGGAGGAATACAAAAAAGCGCTGGATATTGAAGCCGTATATGGTGAGAAAGGGTTTACTACCAATGAACGGAATTCCATAAGGCCTACACTGGATGTAAACGGTATATGGGGTGGCTATATAGGTGAAGGTGCCAAAACCGTTATCGCCAGTAAGGGCTATGCTAAAATTTCGATGCGATTGGTGCCCGATCAGGATTGGAAGGAAATCACTGAGCTTTTCAGTAAACATTTTGAAAGCATCGCCCCTAAAGGTGTACGCGTAAAAGTTACACCGCATCATGGGGGTCAGGCCTATGTAATGCCCATAGATCATACAGGATACAAGGCCGCGGCAAAAGCCTATGAGACCTCATTTGGAAAATCTCCCGTTCCACAGAGGGGCGGGGGCAGTATCCCAATCGTTGCCTTGTTTGAAAAGGAGCTAAAAAGTAAAACAGTCCTTATGGGATTTGGCCTGGACAGTGATGCCATTCATTCACCAAATGAACATTTTGGGGTTTGGAATTACCTGAAAGGCATTGAAACCATACCTTATTTTTACCATTATTTTACCGAAATGAATTCGTAACGGGTTTTCTTCAAAATCAGAGGTGTTTTTGGGTGGTGAAGTCCTTTACATTGTACTAAACCCAAACTATGGATTACTGCTGGGAAGAACGGAAGTTCGCTCAAAACTTTAATTTTATCTCTACATTTGTAGAATTAAATAATTTATTCTATTTTTGTAGAAATCATTCTAATTCTGTAGAACAATGAAATTGACAAAAGCCGAGGAAGAACTTATGAATATGCTCTGGAAGCTCAAAAAAGCTTTTATGAAGGATTTGTTGGATGCGTACCCTGAACCTAAACCCGCAACAACAACTGTAGCCACACTTTTAAAACGTATGACAGACAAAGGGTTTGTGGCCTATACTGCTTTTGGGCGTTCACGGGAATACTATCCCACGGTAAAGAAAAAAGATTATTTCTCCAGACATGTGAACGGATTGATCAAAAACTTTTTTGACGACAGTCCGGGCCAATTTGCTTCATTTTTTACACAGGAGACGGGACTTAGCAAAGAAGAATTGGAGGATTTAAAGAAATTGATAGACCAGGAAATAAAAAGAAAATAAGATGCTTGCGTACCTATTGAAATCGACGGCTTCCATGGCTATTTTGTTTTTGTTCTACAAACTTCTATTGGAAAAGGAGAGCATGCATGTTTTCAAACGGTTTTTTCTTTTGACCAGCATACTAGTTTCTTTGGTCATACCCAGTATCGTTTTTGTAGAATATGTTGAACCTGCGGTCACAACCTACACAACCACCGAACCTTTTGAGGATACGACAATTGCAAGTTGGTCACCTGAACGTTCTGGGGATATTGATGTCATCAATTGGCCGCTACTGGGGTGGACCGTATACATGTTAGGGGTCATGGGGTTTGGATTTCGATTTTTTAAGCATCTTTCTCAAATATTGATTCGAATAAACCGTAATCCCAAACGCAAAGGAAAATCCAGCATAAAAGTATTATTGCAAGAACAATTGCCACCACACACCTTTTTCAGGTATATTTTCTTGAATATGGCAAAATTTGATGCCAATGAAATACCCAAAGAGGTAATCTTACATGAAGAAGTACATTCCAAACAACACCATAGTATTGATGTGATTTTTATAGAATTCATGCAGGTCATCCTATGGTTCAATCCCATGATGTTCTTCTTTAAAAAAAGTATTAAACTCAATCACGAATTTTTGGCCGATAGTGCGGTCTTAAAAAAAATCACATCACCAAGCAAGTATCAGAACACACTATTGTCTTATCTATCGCAGAGCGATCGAAAAAAACATCAATCAATCGCAATAGCCAATGCCATTACATATTCATCAATCCGTCTAAACGTGCTCGGTAAGAAATTTGAATTTATGAGCCCGTATAGGCAAGTCAAAAAACGATTTACGGTCATGAAAAAAAGAACATCAAAAAAAGCAGTTTTACTACGCAATGTTTTAGTATTGCCCATTTTTGCACTGCTTTTGTTTGCTTTTAGCACTAACAAAGAAGTTATTCGACCAACAAGTGGAACAACCTCTTTAAATTTTGAACACACGGCAAGAAGTATTGAAATTATTATTCTTAAAGATGGTAGTTACCTCGTTGAAGGAACTAAAGCCAACAAACATAATTTAGTAGAAATAGTCAATACGCTGCATAACGATGTTACACCAGAGATTAGAAGGAAAATAATGAATATTCATCTAAAATCCTCAGAGGAAATAACAAGAGAGGAGGTTTGGTTCTTTTATGATTCCCTTTTGGACTATGGTTTTTATAGAATAGTGAGCCGAGAGCAAGTAGTTGACTTATCAAAGGGAAATAAGCCCCTAGCCATTGAAAATAGCAAAAATATAGCGAAAAAGAACATTCAAGAAGGTGCTTCCCGAAAGCTCATGGCAGAATACAATGCCTTGGCGAAAAAATACAATGATGTGTCCATGGACGAACGAAATGTAAAAAGCGAGGATATACTGCGCATGGAACATATCTACCACCGTATGTCCAAAGACCAGAAAAACGGAGTTGAACCTCTTCCAAGATATGCCGATCCCCTTCAGGAATCACAAGAAGGCGCTACCCCAGAACAAGTTGCGCAATACAATGCCTTGGCCAAAAAATACAACGCCATGATCGAAACTGAGGAAGACATCTTCATCAAAAAGTCTGACGTGGAACTTCTCGAATACCTCCATAGTATCATGACCGAAGAACAAAAAAGTACATCGGAGCCTTTTCCCGATTTTCCAGAGCCGCCGAAACCACCTGTACCGCCTGTCCATGAAGTGGTGGAAATACAACAAGAAGTGGAAAAGTTGGCTGCCTTGATGGTCGAAAAAGAGGTAGAAGTAAGACAGCAAAAATCCGAAATGGAGGAGATGGAAATTGAAATGGAAAGACAGGAAGTGCTGATGAAGGAACAGGCCGTCGCATTGGAAAAACAAGACAAATTGATGGAAAAGGAATCTCTGGAACTGCAAGAACAGGTCCTTAAGATGGAAAAGCAGGCTAGAAAAATGGAACGAGGCGTTCCGGCTCCACCACCCCCACCAGAACCAGAATCGCCCTTGGAATTTGTCCAAAAAATGAAGAAAAAGAACGCCATCTTTTACCACGAAGGAAAAAAGATATCCGCTGACCAAGCCATTGAGCTATTAAAAAATAGCAATGATGTTAACATTAATTCCAAAGGCGCAAAAGGAAAGAGGCCTATCATAGAAATATCCACCGGCCCTTACCAATAATACATTAATTTCCATATCATCCCATTATGATTTTGACAATAACGAAAACATTGTCCTGGATAACTACGTTCCTATTTCTCTGGGCAAGCAATCCCAACATTGAGGACCATACGCCTCAACCAAACCTATTCCATTCGAATAAGAATTTGGAAAAGTATCTACAATCATTAGAGCAGAAGGGGTTTTCTGGAACCATTCTAGTAGCCCAAAAAGGGGGAATCATCGCGCACCTTGCCTATGGCATGCGCAATAAATCCGAAGGGCTAAAAAATCAAAAAAGCACCATTTTCGATATCGGTTCCGTCACAAAACAATTTACCGCAGCCGCTATCTTAAAGTTGGAGATGCAAGGAAAACTGTCCGTAGATGACCCAATTTCAAAATACTTTGTCGGAATACCCAGGGATAAAAATGAGGTTACTATCCATCAGCTTTTAACACATACCTCCGGTCTGGTAGCAAGTGTCGGTAACGATTATGAAGAAATCAGTGAGAAGGATTTCCTAAATCGGGTCTTTACATTGGAATTGAAATCACCCGTAGACCAAAAATTCCGCTATTCCAATGTGGGTTATAGCTTGTTGAGTATCATAATCGAGAAGGTAAGCGGCATGGGTTATGAAGCCTACCTCAACGAAGCACTTTTTAATCCGGCCGGAATGCAAAATACCGGCTATATGCTCCCTTCCTGGGATTCCAATTCCATTGCAAAAGGATATTCAAAAAAGAAGGAGCATAAAAAACCCAATGAAGAGCATTGGGACGAAGATGGACCTTTTCTGAACCTTAAAGGAAATGGCGGAATCCTATCCAATACCGAAGATCTATTCAAATGGCATACAGCACTATTAAGCAATACCATATTGGACGAAAAAGCCAAGGAAAAGTACTTCTACCCCCATACACCTGAAGATGCAAGCGGAGAATCCTTCTATACCTATGGTTGGGTAAGTATGCCTTTTGGCCCGAATAAGACCGCAATTTGGCATAATGGGGGTAACGGTATATTCTTCGCAGACTTTTGGCGATTTATACAAGAAGATGTTGCTATCATTGTCCTATCCAATAAGTACAGGGGCGGTAAGGACGATATCATCGCCGAAAAAATTTCAGCAATCATTTTACAATAGTACAGTCATGATAAGCGTAATTTCCCGTTTACTCTTTTACGGTATCCTTTGTTACTGTACGGCAATGGCCCAAGAGTCGTCACTTTCCATTTCGGAACCCTATGGCAACTACGGAGTAGGATTTCAAACATTTAACATCCTAGACAAATCCCGAAGTTTTTCTCTTGATAGAAACAGCCCTGGCATGGGTTCGGACAAAACTATTTTCAGACCTATTCAGGTATGTGTTTGGTATCCCGCAGAAGCTGTTGACAAAAGCCCGATGAAATACGATGAGTATTTCTTTCTAATGGCCCATGAAACGGGAAAAATAGACTTATCAAAAACCTCCAGGGATAGTCTGTTGGAGAACTTCCTTGAAACCGAGCAAGTCGACACAAAAATCCTGGAAAAGGAATTAAAGGTTAATATGCGGGCCATAGAAAATGCCGCTCCCAATACAACACAAAAGTTTCCCGTTCTGATCTACGGTCCAAGTTGGTCCTCTTCCGCCTATGAAAATGCGTTACTGAGCGAATTCTTGGCAAGTCATGGCTATGTCGTTATCTCTAGCCCAAGCGTGGGCCCGGAAAAACGAGACATGCCCATTTCCAGAATTGGTGTGGAGACCCAAGCCCGTGATATGGAATTTCTATTCAGCATTTTGGATACGCTACCTAACGCCGATACGGATCGGGTAGCCATAGCCGGATTTAGCTTGGGGGGATTGTCCAACGTACTGATGATGGCCCGAAACTCATCGGTAGATGCCTGGATCGGTATCGATCCGAGTATACACGAGGCCTATGATTTCTTTGAGGATTCGCCCTATGAGGACTATAGGCGTTTTTCGAAACCCACCTTGTTCATCAATTCCTTGGGTTATATGAACGAGCTTCCTTTCTACGATAAATTGGTTTACAGCGATGCCTATATGGTCAACCTACCTCAATTGGAGCACACGGACCTAGCTTCCCAGTTCATAAAGCTTTTTGGGTCAAATGATACCAAAGAAAATGTTGCCGTCAAAGTAAAGGGTTATAACCTTGTGGCCAAGTATGTCTTGGCCTTTCTAAATGGAGTATTCCGGGATAAGCTTGATTACCGGGACATGACCCGGAAATACTTTGATTCAAATCAAATAGACCCCTCCTTTACGCAAATAAAAACTAAAAAAGGATTACCCAAAGTAGAGGCACTTTTTGACCGATATATAAAAGGCAAGGTTAAAAATCTGGTTTCGTTTTTGGACTCAACGGTATCCAAGGAACAACATATGATTTATCCCGAAGCCGACCTACAAAAACTAATCTATCTGGCTGCGCAAAATAATTTGTCACAGACCTCTAGGGAACTAATGGCCTGGTATAAGTCCAACTACAGAGGGGCCTTTCATAACAAGGTTTTGAAACATATTACTTTTGACCAAATGTTGGAATTCTTTTTGGAAGTATACCGGACCAATGAAAAGTGCGACTTTGATTATTACCAGCTGAACCATACGGCCCAGTTATTATCTATGGGGGGAAAGGGTGAGGAATCCCTTAAATACTTCATTCTGAACACCCAACTGCATCCAACGAATTATCAAGCCTATTTCAATCTGGGCATTGGATATTTTAGAATGGACGATTTTGAAAAGGCCCGAATCAATTTTAAAAAATGCCTAGAATTAAATCCGGATGAACGATTTAAGGGTCTGGCCAAGGATTTTTTATCAAAATCCCGAGATAAGAAGTAAAAAAGTTTCTCTACGCCATTACTGTTATGTGAGGAACCAATATATTCACGGGACATCTTCCAACCTTTCCCTTAAAAAGCTTATGGAATGGTATCTCAACAACCAGAATTATTTATTGTCCTAAAATAAATCGAAACTCAAACAGATAGTTTATCCAAAACGATGTGAAATTAGCAAGTATGATTTTAAACGATCATGCCATGTGGGTCGATTACGTACTTTTTAGCGGCGCCCTTGTCAAAATCATCATATCCGTTCGGTGCCTGGTCTAGGCTAATAGTTTGTACATTCACCGCTTTTGCTATATGGACCTTTTCATATAGAATAGCTTGCATCAACTGCCTGTGGTATTTCATTACAGGACATTGACCGGTATGAAACGAGTGGGATTTCGCCCATCCCAAACCTATCCGAATACCAAGGTTTCCTATTTTGGCATTTTCGTCTACCCCGCCAGGGTCTCCGGTCACATAAAGTCCAGGTATGCCAATGGCCCCACCGGCCCTGGTAATGCTCATTACTGAGTTCAAAACAGTGGCAGGCTGTTCTATATGCGAACAATTACCATGTCCCTTCGCTTCAAATCCCACACAATCAACAGCAGAATCCACTTCGTTGATACCTAAAATCTCAGCAATTTGTTCCTCTAAAGTAGCATCCTTTCTCAAATCTACAGTCTCACAACCAAAACTTCTGGCCTGTTCCAAACGCTCCGGAATCATATCTCCTACTATTACAACCGCAGCCCCAAGTAAATGGGCCGAAACGGCGCTTGCCAAACCTACGGGACCTGCCCCCGCAATATACACAGTAGAACCAGGGCCCACTCCAGCAGTTACTGCTCCGTGGTATCCGGTTGGGAAGATATCCGACAATAAGGTCAGGTCTCGAATTTTTTCCATGGCCTGGTCCTTATCCGGAAATTTTAATAGGTTAAAATCCGCATAGGGCACCATTACATATTCGGCCTGGCCACCTACCCAACCTCCCATATCTACATAACCATAGGCGGCTCCCGGCCGGGCCGGATTTACATTGAGACAAATACCTGTTTTACCTTCCTTGCAATTTCTACATCTCCCACAGGCAATATTGAAGGGTACGGAGACAATATCCCCTACATTTATAAATTCAACGTCACGTCCCACTTCTATGACCTCCCCCGTAATTTCATGGCCAAGTATAAGCCCCTCCGGAGCGGTAGTCCGGCCCCTGACCATATGTTGATCGCTTCCACAAATATTGGTCGAAACAATTTTAAGGATTACCCCATGATCGCATTTTCTGTTTCCAATTGCCAATTCTGGAAAATCAATATGCTGTATTTCTACCACACCGGGTTTAATATAAGCGACACCTCTGTTACTTGCCATGATTTACTTTTTTCAAGATTAAAAAACGTCAACACTATTGGTTATAATATACTAAATTTTGAGTTATTTGGGAAAAAATTTAAACATATTATAAAAATTTAAAACTTTTGTTATTTAATTCACATTTTATGCCCTTACGGCAGGTAATACTTCGATACGTTTGGTTTACATGAACTGTCACAAAACCAAAACCTGATATACCTTTACAACTTTAATTAAAGTGAACAAAATCATAAATTATGACTTAGCATCCTCATTTCTACGGCATTTCTGTAACATTTTACCCAAAATCGCGTTCTAACTTTCAATTGGAATCATCAATCAAATCAGAACACTATGCTACAACGTTTTTTTATCCTCTGTTCCGGGGCGGATGCCTCCATTCTTAAAACTTGCTCCGAAGGCGAGCAGAATAAATATGCCGGTATCGGGGCCACCGTTTTCTTTACCGCCGTTATGGCCTTTATTGCAAGTAGTTATGCACTTTATACCGTTTTTGACAATGTATATATTGCCATCTTCTTTGGGGTTATCTGGGGGCTCCTGATTTTTAATCTAGACCGGTTTATCGTTTCCACGATCAAAAAGCGAAACAGCTTTGGAAGCGAGCTCTTACAAGCTACTCCCCGAATTATTCTAGCCGTCATTATTGCCGTGGTTATCTCAAAACCCTTGGAAATGAAGATTTTTGAAAAGGAAATCAACCAAGTATTATTAGAAGAGAAGAACGAAATGACCTTGGCCAACAAACAGCAATTAGCGCAGCAATACACCCCTACCATCGAAAAATTAAATGGAGATATTGAAGGGTTAAAAACCGAAATCAATACTAAGGAGGCCGAAACTAATGCGCTATATGACACCTACATTTCAGAGGCCGAAGGAAGAGCGGGAACCATGCTTTTGGGCAAAGGCCCCGTATACAAGGAAAAACGTGAAAAGCATGATGCCGCTTTGGCCGAGCTTCAACAATTAAAGCAAGAGAACAGCGAAAAAATTAAAACTATTGAGGGACAAATTGCAGCGTTAAATCTGGAATACGCAGAGGTAGTAAAAAATTCCCAGCCTATTATCGATGGTTTCGACGGGCTTATGGCACGTATCAATGCCTTGGGCAAGTTACCTTGGTTCCCTTCATTCTTCATTTTCCTTTTATTTTTGGCGATCGAGACCTCCCCTATCATTGCCAAGCTATTGGCTCCAAAAGGCGAATATGACCTAAAATTGGAAGATGAGGAAAGTGCCGTTAAAACCTGGGTAACGCAAAAAGTAGAACAACGGGAGAAAATCTTAGCTACGGATACCGCGTTAAACGAAAAAATCTATAGTGAAATAGAAGAGGAAGAAGCGGTCTACGCTTATAAGAAACAGAAAGCCGAAGAACTTCTAAAACTTCAAGCAGATACCTTCCATGACCTACAGGTAAAGAGCCTGTAGCCCGTATTACTTTACGATCTGTAATAGGGCCACCCAATCTTGCTTGTCCGCTTCAGGAGGAAAGCCTAATTCTTGGACTGATCCACCCTGAACAGTCTTGATGGAACCTTGCTGAAGTTCGCCACCCTTTAAAGGGTCATACCAATGCAGGGAATAATCACCTCCTGCCTCAGTTAAATCGATAGTATATTGCTTGGAATCGGGCAGGTAAACCACATATATTTCTCCAGTTTTTCTGAAGCAATACGCTTCCTTTGAGTTGATCAACCCATGTTCCGGGCTCATTTCCCAATAGGGTAAATGTGCCCTAAAGAAATTAAGGGCATAGTCCGTGATTTCCCATAAACGATCTCGAGTACGCCAATCCTCGGTGTTCAAATCATGATAGCGGTTGTTCGCCCCAAAATACCATTCTACCCCGGCCGCTCCAGAAAGTAAGGTACCCCAAAGCACGTAACGTCGCAACGTATCATGGTTTCCATCTAAAGAATCCGATCGGGCACCGGTATGCCACATCCCGATTTCATCCATGGTAATCATCCACTCATGACCAGCTTCGCGTGATTTGCTCTTCCAAGTTTCCACGACACCGGACGCCCCTTCACGTTTATCTACCTGTAGCGAAAGTCCATCAAGATCCGTAAAGCCCACTATGGAGTCCAGAACGTTCGTACGGGCCGGTTCATGCGAATGGGTATGCAAGAGAATGGGATGGTTATAAGGGTCTATCTTCGTGATAAAACGGGTCATTTCCTTGCGTTGTTCGTCATTCTGGGCTATAGGTGTGAAATCAGCAGGCCCGTTTTCTTCCCCAAGATTGAAATTCATCCCAAGATGATGTCCAAACCGGGCCAAAAGTTCCCTTAAGTATAACTGTCGTAAAGGACCGGTATCACCTCCATCCAGCATGGTCTCGTTTTCGGTTTCCTGAAGTACCATATGCAGCAAAATCCCTTTGGATTGCATATGCTGAAAAACAATTTCCCATTGTTCCAATTTGCTTACATCAAAGCGGGTAAAATCATCCGGAGAAACATAAGGCCAAACGTCCTTTCCATCGCCTTTAATGTTATTGGTCAAGAAATACACGACGTTCATTCCCTTGGAAGACAAATAGTTTAAAGCACCGATAAGGCCCTTGCCCTTACCATCTTGCCAAGTAGGGTCGCCTTCTTTCCAGTCCCTTAGATGTGGTCCGTAGTTGTGGAGGGTATCATTCGTTTTTGCCTCTCCGTCATCGTTAGAAGTCTGCATACGGTAGGTGCCGTCAAAACCCTCATAGGCCAGTAAGTTTTCAGGACTGTCCGCTCCTCCCTTAATCCAATACTTGCCGGAATCCTTAAATTGAAAATAGCCGTTTGATGCTATAAGACGGCCATGTCCGCGAAAATCATCCCCTTGTTTATCCGAAGGAATTACCTTAAAATCGCCCGAAGCATTTGTTATTTCTACTGGGGTTCCATCATCGGGGTCTTCACTTAAAGCTATATTTTCACCTTTATGCATCGTAGCCGCATAACTCCATTTTCCCTGCTGATCTGGCGTAAACCGAACTTGCCAAATGTTTCCGGAATCTGCACCGGTCTCTGCGGCATCACCGTCCGCGGCATAAAATCCCGGTATGATATATTCGTTTTCACCATTTTTAAATGTTACCCACAATCGGTAGTTCAAAAAAGGATTTTCACCAGCTTCCTCAGAGGTTTCAGGACCTTCAAAGGACAAGGTAACCATATGCCACTGCCGGTATTCCGTTATGGACTTCTCATTTTCCTTTTCACCACAGGAAAGGAATAGCAGAATCGATACGAGCAAAAAAAAGTTCTTCATAGTGCCGGGTTGTTTTTTGGAATGGGCATGAAGATACTGAAAATTGAAATATTAGTTGCCCCATATCCTTTGCCAAAGTGCAGCAAGAAGATGCTTGGCATCACTTCTAAGCTTTGGGGTTTCCTCTATAACAATCTCGTCCCCCTTTGGAATTATTTGGTAGCTAAATGCAAAGCGTTCTTCCTCGGAATCCAAGCTAATCAATCCAAAACGTAGATCATTAAAAAACAATTGATCGTTCTTTTTTGTTATCGTATACCAACCCTCTACAATATGTTTTAGGCGTTCTATCTTTTTATCGGTAGCCAAACTGCCCAAAAGCTGATGATTTTTGGGGTAGGAAGAAAACTGTATGGGTCTGGAATCAAAAAATGAATAACTGCCTATCAAATAGGTGTCGGCGGTCTCTATGTTGGCCGTCCATAGAATGGAATTAAACGGAGTTGGCCTGGTATCCATGGCGATGTAGTCTATCCCCTGTTCTTGTAAGCTATTGTTAAATTTGACGTAGGCTATTCCTTTTAGAACAAGGGTTAAAACCAAATAGCTACTGCTAACCAGCAAACCCAAGTTGTTATATTTTAATCTTTTGGGCGAAGTCCTTTTTTGAAATAGAACGAGTATCAAAAAAACTAGAAAGGGAAGGGTATATAATGGATCGATCACAAAAATGTTCTGAAAGGCGAGCCGTACATCAAAAGGCCAAAACAGCTGGGTACCCCAAGTGGTAAAGGCATCCAATACGGGATGGGTAAACAGCCCCCAAAACATAAGCTTGGACCAATCCTGCCAGGTAGTGTCGGATTTTCTTTCTATTCTCGAAATAAGCCAACCAAAAATTGGGGCAAATAACAACGAAAAGAAAATGGAATGGCTAAATCCGCGGTGCCATTCAATTGCGGTAACGGTATCGGTAAAATTGCGCGCAAGCACATCCAAATCCGGTATCGTACCCGCAATGGCCCCGTAGAGCAGCGCCTTATTGCCCACTTTTTTACCCAGAACCGCCTCACCGACCGAGGCTCCGAGAACAATTTGTGTTAGTGAATCCATAATTCAGGAACAAGATATTGAATTTGCAACGTTAGAATTGAACTTTAAATCCATTCATTATTCCACAATCTCCATTTTTTTTAATAAGAAAGAGGCGTTCATGTTCTGGCAAATACCAGCTTTGAGTTTGTAGTCAAAATGGAGTTCATTATCGATAATTTCAGCATCAAAATAATAATTGCGAATTTGATCGAGTTCATTTGCTGCATCACATAGGCTCAGGTCATGGGTTGCAATAATCCCAGTAGATCGGGAACGAACCAGCTTTTCCACAAATTTTCTGGAGCCTTTGGCCTTGTCCGAACTATTGGTACCCTTTAGGATTTCGTCCAACACAATGAAATACCGGTCTCTCTGAATCTCGTCAACAATAAATTTTAAACGTTTCAATTCCGAAAAGAAATACGACTCTTCATCCGTCAAGGAGTCCGTAGTCCGCATGCTTGTTATGAGTTTAATAGGAGAGTAACGCACTTTAGAGGCACAGACGGGAAGCCCTATATTGGCCATCACGATATGGAGCGATACAGTCCTTAAGAAAGTACTTTTACCCGCCATATTGGCCCCTGTGATGATAAAAAACTGTTCCTTACCAACTTTAAAATTGTTCAGAACACTTTTATCGGGATCCAGCAATGGATGGCCGGCCTTTTCGGATTCCAAAATAATTTCTTCCTCGGATAGGGATGGAAAGCAATAGGAAGGATGGTTAAAAACGAAATTGCCCAGACTATTATAGGCATCAAAAAAAGCAATGGTCTGGAACCAACCTTCTACCTTGGAACCATACGATTTAAACCAATCTTCTATGGCATAAACCAATTGCAGGTCCCGCAACATAAACGCATTGGCGAACAACCCGATTATGATGTTATTCCGTTGGTCTAAGGCGTTTAACAGTCTAGAAAACTTTTTTAGAATCCTGGATGCCTTATCCGTTTTCTCAATGATCAAACTTCTTTTCTCCGATAAAAGATCTGAGGTAAACTCCATTTGCTCCAACTCCGTTATTAATTTTTGATACTGTTGAAAAGTGCTCTGTATTTTGGAGGTGTCCGCCGAAAGCTTGTTTATGTTACCTAAAAATCTTCCGGTAATACCCAATCCTAGAAAAAACCATCCGACCAAAAACCATTCTGAAACCGTATCTAAAAAATACAGCGTCCAGACCATTAGGGACAGAACACTAAAGATAGTAGGCAGAATCTTCATTATCGCGGGCATAAATGGTCGATAATTCTGTATCCATTTGATAATAGTGGTATATTTAGTTTCCGTCCTTACCAAAGTGGCGATGGCCGAAAAATTCTGCCGCCATTCCGGTATTTGGGACAATTCCTTTAGGGCCTCCTGCTTTTGCGGAATGCTTTCGATGGTATTCCCAGTCAAGATTTTTGCCAAGGTTTCACTTCCCTGTTGAAGTGCGGTTCGATTGCAGTATTGATAGAAAGAACCCCTCCCGAACAAATCGATGTCCTGGCTAAAGAAATGCCCGGAATCCTTGAATTCATTTCCTTCTGGTAATTGATGGAAATTGCGGTTCAGAACTTCAATCTCGGTTTCGTTCAATTGTAACAATGCCCGTAACTTGTCTCGCTGATATTGCAGGTCCGTATGCCGCGAAACCAAGAACAAAAAAAGGATAAACGTGATGAGAACTATGCCCCATACCATTGGGGTATTTCCGAATAAAAAATAAATCCCAATGGCCGAACTTGCAAACACTGCCAAACGAATCATGCTTGAAACAAAAAGCCGCCGTTTTATAAGGGACAACGCAGTCTTATGTTTTTTGATTTGTTCGGTATAGAACACGAAAGCATCTTGCATAGATTATCCAAAAATGATAAGACCCAAAGATATGTATTCCATACTAGCTTTTTCCCATGGTATATAGCATGGCTATCTGTCCTAAGTGATAGATATCGTGTTGGGCAATACTGGGCAAAACATTTCCGAACGTATATTTTTTCCCGGGTACTTTTTTCTCCAACAAATCATCGGAGCTATTGGACAAAATACCAAGAATGTCCTCCTGCGTTTGCTTAAGTTCGAACTTCAATCCTTCCCATTCCTCTTTGGTTGTGATGTTTACCTCCGTCCAATCGTTAGGGCCATCTATTATCAAGTCATAGTCAAGGTCGCCTTCCAATTTTTTTAGTACGAACACCCTCCAATTGAGTATATGCTGAACTAGCACTGCAATGGACTTTTTCCCATAGTGCCTTTCATTAACATATTGCCAATCCAGGGAATCCAATTTTCCCATCAAGGAATCCCCATACCAAGGCCTGCCATCAAAGCATTCCTCTAAATCGTAGATTATTGTATTAAGCTTATTGGCAGACATACTATTCATTTAAATTATCAAGCTCAGACTTCAATTTCTTTGTGAATTTGGAGACCACCAATTCATAGGAGTGGTCTACCAATTCCATAATCAAGTTCGGCGGAAGGTGTTCCAAATACAAGGTGTTCCAGTGTACCTTGCTCATATGGTAGCCCGGGATAATGGTCCCATCATACGCTTCCCTCAAGGTAATGGCCCGTTCCGGGTCACATTTCAGGTTTACCTGTGGCGGAATACGCTCCAGGGCACTTAACGCGAACATTTTACCCATTACCTTAAAAACGAGGGCATCCGGACCAAAGGGAAGTTCTTCGGTTACCCCTTTTTTAGCCATACAATAGTTTCTGAATTCCTCAATGTTCATATCAAGATGTGCTTGTCAATTGGTTACGAATCCTAAATAATCGATGCCCGAGTCCTTTTATCCAAGAGTCAGGTCTTCCCTAAGCATTTCTTAAATTCCTTTGGAATCATAAACAATTACTTTTTCCCATAAATCGCTAGATTCTTCTATAAACAATTTATGTGGAGCTTCGTCCTGATAGTTTTGCTGTGCCTCGGCAGATTCGAACGTTACGATCAGGGAATAGGTAAAAGATCCATCCACAACATCCCTACTGGCCTGGGGCGGGGTACCTATAAAATTGGTCTTTGCATATGCCGAATTGTCCAAGAACTTTTGGAGCGAGGTTTCAAAGGCTTTGCGGTCATCTGGATTATCCGGGTTCTTCAACCAGAAATACACCGTGTGTGCAAAATGAGGATCAAATTCTTTCATGTTTGTTTTGGTTTGGCCATAACTACTTACGGCAAAGGTTAAAATTAGTAAAGGATAATATAGTTTTTTCATTTGTTGTGTTTTATTTTCTGATGTCATCAAACAATTTTTTCTGTTCATCGGAGATTTCCAAAGCGGAATAATCCAAGGTCCACCCAATGGTCTCCACAATTTTTTCGATAAGCAGAACGGCCTCCAAAGCTTCCCGTTTTGCAGTTTCCATAAGACCACTTTCCGGAATCTTCTCCTTAATGTGCTTTTTTGCCTCTTGATTTAAACTGGTAAGATCATCTGGAGTAAAGGAATTGAAAAGTCCGTTCTTAATATCATAAAACTCCAATTCCGGTTCTATGGACAACACTTCCGGTTGGGGAAAGTTGGTGAGGATTATTTTTTTCTTGGCCGTGTCAGAGTGCATCAGCACTTTTTGGAGGTCATAGCCTATCTGGGCCTTGGCGTTGATAACGATCAGTGCTTTCTTTTTGCTGCTCACCAGGCTCATAAACCGTTCCTTAGTATTCTCGTATTTGTAAATCTCGGCGAAATCGCCTTCCACGGAAATCAACTTGCAAACACTTTTTATTTTTTCCAACAATACCGTGGACTGATGATGGGTCAACTCCTTGCTCTTCTTTTTGCGGAAAAAAGAGAAAATCCAATACATCATAATCGCGCCTAAAACCAGACCTAGAAATATTTCGAGAATATTGTCCATGGAGTAAATATAAGGAAGTTATCGATTACGGTTATACCTCTTCCACCTCAAATAAAACGGGCCGGCTAGGGCTGGCATCATTGACAAAAGGCGCCACCTGAAGGTTTAAAAAATACTTACCATCCTGAATATGATTAGGTACAAAGATGAGCTCGGTGATCGTGGCAGACTTTCTAAGTGCTCCATTGAAATTCCAAAAGGCCTTATGCGCCAATAACTCCCCATTATCCTTTTCCTTGTCCACGGATGGAAGGTCTATGAGAAGATGCTGCACTCCTATCTCGAAAAGGAATTTTGCTGCCTCTTCCAATATGTAGGGAGGATTGGTGTGGGAATATTGCCGGGAGAGCTTTGCCTTGGTATTCGGCAGGGTTCGGATTACTATTGCATCCCTTCGGCCCTGACCCAAAACGTACTCCAATTGTTTTTTTGAAATGACAAAATCGTTTCCTTGTTTTTCGGGAGCAATGGTCAATAACTCGGCGGCAAAAAAATAGCGGTTCAAATGGGTATTAACGGAATGGAATTCTTCTGTGATATGACCCACACACTCGGTATGTGTTCCATGGGCATGTGGATTGAACCAGATATCATTAAAATTAATAGCGGCTCCTTCCGATACTTTAGCAACAGAACCTCCTTCTTGATGCGGTTCTATTTTAGGATGATCCAAATACCAAGCATTCACATTGCTTGCCTCTCCCCGCAAGGGAATCGAAATGTCCAAGGGTTTGGACAGGTCAATTTTATAAACTTTGTTATTGTATTCTACTTTTGCGAGCATGTCTGCCAAACTTTTTCTAAACCCGATTTAGGACAAGTTAACCATAAATAGATCACTGGCGATTCCGTCCACCAAAAACTTACCTTTTCTTGTGGCCAATAAGGTGTCGCCATCCCAGTACAACAAGTGGTTATGAATATGTTTTTCCGCTTGTTGTGTGATATACTGGCTGTACACGTCCCCATAGTGACCCCTTATCTTTTCAAGGGAAACTCCCCAAATGGTCCGTAGACCGGTCATGACATACTCATTGTATCTATCGGTCTTGGACAGTACCTCCACCTCCATGGGCAGTTCACCTTTGGCGATGGCCCTTAAATACTTGGGATTGCTCCTAATGTTCCAGCCCCGGCGCTGCCCATCATAGGAATGTGCTGACGGTCCTATACCCAAATACGTTTTCTGCTGCCAATAGGCCGTATTATTCTTTGAGAAATAACCCGGTCTGCCAAAATTGGAAATCTCATAACAGGTATAGCCGGCGTCCGCCAGAGTATCCGACAAAATATGAAAATGTACCTGTGCAACCTCATCATCCACATTTTGAACCACTCCCTTTTCAATAAAATGGGCCAAGGCCGTTTTAGGCTCAACCGTGAGGGCATAACTTGAAATATGGGGGATATTGAATGATAGTGCTTTTTCAATATTTTGTTTCCAACGGGCATTGGTCATTCCGGGAATTCCATAAATCAAATCGATAGAAATATTCTTAAAATATTGGGATGCGTCCTTTATCGATTCTTCGGCCTCCAACGCATTATGGGCCCGGTTCATCAATTTCAAATCTTCATCAAAAAAAGATTGGACACCAATACTCAACCTATTGATCCGGCTTTTTGCCAGCTCAACGATTCGATTTCTGAACAAATCATCCGGGTTGGCTTCCAAGGTAATTTCCGGATTCTGTATTACTCGATAATTAGTGTATACAGCATCAGCAAGTTGGTTAATTTCCCCAATATCTAAAACCGAAGGTGTTCCTCCTCCAAAATAAATGGTTTCGACGTGTTCTTCCTGCAATTCATTTTTGCGCAACAACATCTCCTTCATAAGGGATTGGACCATAGCCTCCTTTTTACCCATGGAAGTGGAAAAATGAAAATCACAGTAGTGACAGGCCTGTTTGCAAAAAGGAATATGGATGTAGATGGCGGACATCTTGTAGTAAATAGTAAAAGGTAATAAGTAAAAAAGGATAAGTTACATAGTTACGTCTAATACAAGTTCTATTTAGCGCCAAACTTACTTGGGTTGTTGATCATATAATAAATTAATTTTGCTATTTGAACCGTTTTTTCAAATAACGATTCAAACTTCTCCTGTTCTATATACTTGCATTCTCTCGAAAACTCCAACCATGCTTGAGTTTCCAAATTCTCACCATCACTATCTGAAAGCTTAGATATGAAGTGTTTGGGGTATCGACGTTTCGCATAAGATTCGGCAATATTCGTAGAAACACTTCGGGAAGACCTTCTTATTTGGTCTGTCAAAGAATACTTCTCCTCTTTTGGAAACTTTTTAGAAACTTCAAAAATTTCCATTGCCAACTCAAAAGATTTTTGATATGCTAGTAAATCTTGAAACTTCATAAGAAGGTATTATTTTTACTTATTACTATATACTTTTCACTTTTTGAGTCGTCCTTCATTGGCTTTGACAAACGCTTCCCAACCCGAGTAACTTTTGCCTACTTCTATTCGGCCTTCGTTATAAAAATGGCAGACTGCGGCGGCAAGACCATCTGTGCTATCCAGGTTTTTAGGGAGGGTTTTAAGGCCCAAAGTGCCTTGTAGCATTTTAGCAACCTGTTCCTTGCTCGCATTTCCATTTCCGGTTATGGACATCTTTATTTTTTTGGGAAGGTATTCCGTGATAGGTATTTGTCGTGAAAGTCCGGCCGCCATGGCCACACCTTGAGCACGACCCAATTTTAGCATACTTTGTACATTTTTGCTATAAAATGGTGCCTCAATGGCAATCTCATCAGGATGATAGGTATCTATCAACTGTAAGGTTCGTTCAAAAATAAGCTTGAGCTTGGTATAGGGGTCGGTATACTTTTTAAGCTGGAGTTCATTCATCTGGATGAACTGCATTTTTTTGTCCACAATTTTGATAATCCCAAAACCCATGATAGTCGTTCCGGGGTCAATGCCAAGTATGATTTTTTCGTGGGCCAAGGTCTTATGGTTTATGGTTTATGGTTTATGGTTTATGGTTTAAATTACATCCAATAAATTGATATTGAATATTTTGCATGATTTTTGGCTCAAATATAAAATCTAATTACTGCGTAAGCGTATGGGCAACCGGAATTTTGCTGAGACCGGAATACCCCTCTTTAGGGCCGGAGCCAAAGGAGGCATGTTCTTAAGGCTTTGACGAACAATACCTTCAAATTCTGGCATTTGTCCATCGATTTCATTATCCTTTACAATCTCCAGGATGGTTATTTTTCCTTCCTTATCCACCAAAAAATCAACAGTAATGGTAGAGTCGATTTCTGAACCTAATATAAATTCGAATTCTGTTAGGGTAGCCGAAAAATGGGACAAGAGCTCCTGTTCAAAACACTCCCTTTGCCCTATTTTGGATGCAGTCTCGTCACAGTTCTCAAATAAGGGGTAGTTGTCCACATTGTTCCAATCAATGGCTTGTATTTCCTGGTCCACCATTTCCTGGGTCTTCTTGTCTTTGGAGACCCACAGATTGCAGGAAGCCAGACCACAAAAAACCAACAGCATCCAAAAGTGTCGCATACCCTCCAATTCTTGGGTGGAAATTACGATTTTTTACACAATCTAATCGGAGGTAAAATGGATTTCCTCCTTTAATTGGCGGATTCGTTTGGTGACAAAATCGGTGACATAGGGTCGCATAGTTCCAAATTTTTCCATGTATGTTTCATAGTATTCCAAGCTGGTTTTGGGGTCTTCATAAATTTGGTCGGTCAAGGTACAAACATTATAGTAGGTCATAGGGTTTAAGGGGTCTTCTGTATGGGCCATTTGGTAGTATTTGAGTGCTCCTTTCAAATTTTCCTCTACCCTGGCCAAACGGGCCAAGCTTTCATACTCCCTCCATAAAACAGGTTTTTGCACCTCTGTGGATCTATTGAAATAGAACCGGGCACTATCTAGTTTTTGGTCTTTCCAAAATACGTGGCCGAGATGAAAATAGGCGTCTGCATTGGCATCATCAATATCCAGCAAAACTTTGTAGCTCTTTTTGGCCTTTTCCAGCTCCCAACTTTTAAATTGGCAATAAGCCAGTTTAGTGTAAATGTATTCTTTTCGTTCGCCTAACTCCACCAAACGTTCAAACAGGGGCATGGCTTTGTCGTATTCATCATTATTGAAAAAAGCCAATGCCTTTAAGTTGATCAAGGCCACATCATTAGGATAGAATTCCAATCCCTTTTCAATATAAGGTAACGCTTGATTTTTTAGCTGTTTCATAACGAAATACTTACCCAACTGGAACAAACTTCGTAAGTGTGTGCTATCTCTATTGATGGCCTTTTTGTAAGCTACAATACTACTGGCAGGTTGTCCCAACTCTCGATAGACCTCCCCTAAATAATAATAATATTCCGGGTTATCCTTTCCGATACCCACCAACTTGGAAAAGAGTTTTCTAGCTTCATCGTAATCCTTGGTCTTTACTAGCAACTTTCCCAATTCAAAGGAAGCAATCTGTAAAGACGGATGAAGTTTTACAACACTTTTATATTGCGCTACCGCTTTTTCAAAATTGCCAATTGCCGTATAGGCCCTAGCAATCTGCAGGCTAGAATTTGCACTTGCGGTTCGTGCATAATAATTAATGGCCTTGGTATAGTGACCTGTGGCGAACAAACTATCAGCAATGGACGAGGCCGAAGATTGGGCTCCGGCCTTGACCACAAACAACAAAAAAGCCAAGAAGATTATTCTCACTTTGTATTATTTTAGTTTAAAGGTGATAGGAATTGAAAATGGAACACTGACATTTTTACCATCTTGACTTCCCGGTTTCATCTTGGGCAATCGCGAAATAATCCGTACAGCCTCGTCTTCCAATGTCTTGTCAGGACCTCTTTTGGCAATATTCGTAATATTCCCTTCGGCATCTATTAAAAACATAATATTTACCCTTCCCTGTATTCCTTTCTTTTGTGCTTCCTGCGGATACCTAAAATGTTTAGCTATATGCCTCTGGATTTTTTGCTGAAAACAGGCTTTAGGGTCAGAGGCATCTTCACAACCCGGAAAAATTGGTGCTTTCTCCACTATTGCGAATGGAAATGCATCCCGGTATTGTAATTGAATTTCTTCCGATAATTCCTTCAACTGTTCTTGCTGTAGTCTTACATAATCCGGATCCTGGGAGGCGGGACTAAAACTAGCCTGTCCTAAACTAAAGGTAATGGGAATGGAAAATGGTACTTTTACCGCTTTACCTTCATACTTACCAGGCTTCATTTGGGGTAATTTTTCAATAATCCGTACAACCTCATCCTCCAATAATTGGTGGGGCCCACGTTTTCGAATATCAGTAATGTTCCCGGCCTCATCAATGGTAAATATAACATTGACCCTCCCTTGGATTCCAAGCTGTTGGGCTTCTTGAGGATATCGAAAATTCTTACTGATGTGTTTTTGCATCATTTTGTTGAAACAGGCCCGCTGATCGGAATCGTCCTCGCATCCCGGAAAAATTGGTGATTCCCCTGCAAAGGCGAAAGGAACCATATTGTTTGTTTTATACGTTTCCTTCCAACTGGAACCCTCTCCAACCGATCCCATAAAATTTTTATAAAACCTTTGTGAATCCTTAAAGTCAATGGTCATCTGTGCTCGAATGGGCTCATTATGAAGTCCCGTGACAAATACATCTTTGTCCGTGCTTACAAAATCCAGTACAGTTTCCGTATCCCGTACTTGTAGTTCCCAGTCTCCGTCTTTTTCGGAGAGTGATTTCAACTGTGCATAAACATAATTCTCCTCCTCCTGTGTCAAATTTTCAACGTCTCCTACCGTAATAATCCCATTTTCATTTTCTATGGAATCCTGGGAATTACCCTCGTTCTCACAGGAAGAATACAACAACATACCCATAACCATAGGTATCAAGGCCATATATTTTAACTTCCAAAGTGTACTTGATTTTGATTTTTGTAACATGACTATCCGTTTTTTAATTAATGATTTTTTAAAAAATTGATTGATGAAGGAGATATTCCGTGTCTGGAACACTTGGGACAACAAAAGTTGGACTTGCTCCTTTTTATGGGTTTTGGCCGTATGGGCATCCGCAATGAATTCATGCAATTCCGAAATCCGATTTTGATAAACATAGACCAACGGATTAAACCAACCCAAGATGCGCATCAATTCAAAGAATATGAGGTCGTATGAGTGTCTTTGCCGAATATGGACCAGTTCATGCTTAATGATGGTATCGTGTTCTCTTTCGACTACCTTATCGCCTAAAAAAATGGCTCTGAGAAAGGAAAAGGCAGCTGTGCTGTTGGGAAGGATTACCCGGGTAAACTCATTGAAATAGTGTACTTCCCCTAGCCGTTTTAGTTTGCGGATCTGGAATAGCTTGTACGCAAAAAAAACGGTGGTCAAAATCATACCGCTAAACAACAGGACTAGCTCCCAAGACAGGGCAAAGGTAGACCCTTTATCCCCTGTGACCGTTATTGTGGCATTGTTCAAATTCCAAAGAAATTCCGGATATCCTTGAAAAGCTGTAGGCACTTCGGTTCTAAAAGCTTCTATTTTCACCCAGGGCAATATCATCGAAAGCAGATACGTGCCTATAAGATAGACTCTGTTCCATTGAAAAAAGGTTTCACGTTTTAGCCAAAAATCATATATGGCCAAAAACACCAACTGAAAGGCAATACATTCTAGGACATACTGTATCATTTTTCGTCTTTTTTGATTTCTTTTAAAATGGATTCCAATTCTGAAAGACTCATATCGTTCTTTTTCATAAAGAAGGACACCATGCTCTTAAAAGATCCCTGAAAATAACCGTCCACTAATTTGTTTATGGACTGATTGCTATAATCCGATTTCTTAATCAGTGGAAAATACAAGTATCCTTTTCCCTCTTTCTCATGGTCTACAAATCCTTTACTCTCCAAAATCCGTACAATGGTAGAAACCGTATTATAGGCGGGTTTGGGTTCAGGGACTTCATCTATAATGGCCGCCACATTACATTTTTCCAGCTTCCAGAGAATTTGCATTACCTCTTCTTCCGCTTTGGTCAATTGCTTCATTTAACTAAGTTTTTAGTTCAAATAATATTCAAATATAACTAAATCTTTAGTTAAAACTAATTATTTAGTTAAAAAATTTATGGATATCACAGTGCCGTGTATATTTTCTGTAACAAAATGCGTGTATCTTAGTCCAACAGAAAAGGAAAAAATGGATATTGTATTACTGGTCCTAGGATTTATTTTAATGCTCATTGGCATTCTGGGAAGTTTTTTGCCCGTACTTCCTGGGCCTCCTATAAGTTGGGTAGGCCTATTATTGCTATATCTAACGAAGGCCGTTCCACAAGATTGGTGGTTATTGGGCATCACCCTCGGAGTTGCAATTATTGTCGTTGCATTAGATTACATAATCCCAGCAATGGGGACCAGGAAATTTGGCGGAAGCAGGGCCGGAATGATAGGAACTACCATTGGATTGTTGGTAGCCTTGGTATTCCCTATATTGGGTATATTCGGAATTATTATTTGGCCGTTTGTGGGTGCCCTTGTGGGTGAAATCGTTAACAAAGCGGACAGAAAGACGGCAATGAAGGCCGCTTTTGGTTCCTTTCTAGGATTCTTGACGGGCACTTTCCTAAAATTTTTGGTCACAGTGATATTTTTGGGAATGTTTGTTTCAGTGGCCTGGGCACATAAAGCGGCCCTATTTCCTTTTTTTGAATAGTTTCTTAAACCTCTGATATGCAAAAAAACTTCCTGACCTTTTTGTTAACCGGCCTTATCTCTCTGTCCGGGGTTTCACAGCAGATCGATGCTGCTAAACTGGACAGTCTTTTTAACACCTTGGAAATCAATGACCGTTTTATGGGAAGTTTGGCCCTTTCCCATAAAGGTCGAACGATATACGCCAAGGCGATTGGACATAGGGATGTAAAAAACAGCCTAAAACCTACCGTAGGCACTAAATACAGGGTGGGGTCCATAACCAAAATGTTTACCTCGGTACTTATTTTTAAGGCTGTAGAAACCGGCAAACTAAAACTCGACCAAACCATCGATGCCTATTTCCCAGAAATCGAAAATAGCGATCAAATCTCCATTGCCAATCTGTTAAACCACAGAAGTGGTATCCATAGTTTTACAAGCCGTCCCGATTACCAAGATTGGGATACCGAACCCAAAACAAGGGCCGAGCTCCTTGAAATCATCCGAGATGGCGGAAGTGTCTTTGATCCTGATAGTAAGGCTCAATATAGTAACTCCAACTATGTGCTGTTGACGTTTATTCTAGAAGATGCCTTCAAAAAGACCTATTCAGAACTCATATCCGAAAAGGTTACCGGACCCCTAGACCTAAAAAACACCTATGTAGGAGGTCCCATTAATTTAGACCATAATGAGGCCCATTCCTACACCTATGAAAAAGATTGGAAAAAAAAGGATGAGACCCATATGTCCATCCCCTTAGGGGCGGGTGCTATGGTTTCTACACCAACCGATTTAAACACCTTCATACACGCCCTTTTTACGGGGACGTTGATTTCCATGGAAAGCCTCTACCAGATGAAAACCATTTCTGATGGTTATGGCATGGGTATTTTTCCGGTACCCTTCTACAACAAAAGTGGATATGGCCACAATGGCGGAATAGATGGGTTTACCTCCGTCCTGGGGTATATGCCTGAGGATAAGGTCTCGATAGCCCTGACCTCCAATGGCAATCGCTATGCCAATAATAATATCATCATTGCCGTATTGAGCGCGTATTATGGAAATCCTTTTGAGATTCCCACTTTTAAGACCATCAAAGTACATTCAAAAGATTTGGATAAATATCTTGGGGTCTATGCCAGTGAACAAATGCCGTTAAAAATTACAATAACCAAGGAAGGGGATACTCTTTTTGGCCAAGCTACGGGACAACCTTCCTTTCCTATGGAAGCCGTGGAAAAGGATGTATTCGAGTTTGCGCAGGCCGGAGTACGATTGGAATTTACCCCCAATGAAAAGACCATGGTCTTAAAACAAGCCGGTAGCGTTTTCAACTATACAATGGAATAGGTCTAAATCTGGAATTTATTATTCGAGCCAAACCGTTTTTTCAGCTACAGGTGTCCTGGACTGTTCGGGAATTTCTTCATCATAATGCCCCATATAAAAAAAGCCCAAACACTTTTCCCCTTCGTTCAAATCCAAAAAGTCTCCCATATATTGTATTAGTCCCGGGGAGCTCCAATAGCAACCAATCCCCATTTCGACACAACATAACCACATATTCTGTACGGCCATGGCCGTAGCTGCTATTTCCTCCCATTCCGGTAAACTTTCCTTTGCGTCCCGTTGCATGCAGATAGCAATTATTGCCCCTGCCCTTCTAGGGTTCTCCAAAAGCTTTTTGATTTTAATCTGTTTGGGGCGTGTCTCAGTCTCCTGATATTTTTTGGAGAGGAACTGTCCTAACCTTTCCTTGGCTTCTCCAAGTAAGACCTTAAATCGCCAGGGCTCCGTCTTTCTATGGGTCGGGGCCCAGTTGGCGACCTCCAGTACTTTTTCGATATCAGCTTTGGCAATTGGGCTGGAATTATATTGAACCGGAAATACCGAACGTCTCTTTTTTATCAAATCGAAGATCATATGTTATATATTTAACAATATCAAACTTAATGAATACATTTAGGGTCCTGAAATATAGTCTGAATGGTATCGAAATCAAAAAAATTCCTCTTTGGCCAAGAACATCTTACCGCTGGCATTGCCCTTGCCCTAGTTAGAGGTGAGATTACTGGAGAAATTCCCGAGGAATCCCGAACCAAGCTTAGAGCAAGCCAAAAAATGGTACATGTCATTGTGGAACAGGGCCATCCGGTATATGGTATTAATACGGGGTTCGGGCCATTGTGTACCACCAGTATCTCCAAGGAGGAAACCAAAATACTGCAATCCAATATCTTAAAAAGTCATGCGGTTGGAGTTGGACCAGCTATCGATACAGAAATTGCCAAATTAATGTTGGTTTTAAAATTGCATTCACTTGCCAAAGGGTATTCCGGGATTGCAGAGACAACGATGGATCGAATTCTTTGGCATTTAGAAAATGATGTAATTCCAATGGTTCCCTCACAAGGCTCTGTAGGCGCATCCGGTGATCTGGCTCCTTTGGCCCATCTTTTCCTTCCGCTTATTGGATTGGGAAAAGTAGCCCATAAAGAAGAGGTTTTGGACACTTCCACTTTTTTTAAAAAAGAGGGGTTGAAGGCCTTGGAACTGGGCCCAAAAGAGGGCTTGGCATTAATAAACGGAACACAATTCATAGCTGCCCATGCCGTTGCAGTAATCGAAAAAATGCAGGCATGCCTTGCCCAGGCGGATATCATAGGAGCCATGATGATAGAAGGCCTACAGGGATCCATTAAGCCCTTTTACAACGAATTACATGTCCTCCGTCCTTTCAAGGGAAATATACACGTGGCCAAAAGGGTAAAACGATTGCTCAAGGGTTCGGAAATCATGGAAGCCCATATCGATTGTGAACGGGTGCAGGACCCTTATTCGCTGCGCTGTATTCCTCAGGTACATGGTGCTTCACGAAATGCATGGTTGCATTTAAAGGAGCTTTTGGAGACAGAATTGAATGCGGTTACGGACAATCCGGTCATTTTCGAAGAAGATCTCACCATAAGCGGGGGCAACTTTCATGGCCAGCCCTTGGCCATGGCTTTGGATTATGTTTGTTTGGCATCTTCGGAACTAGGCAACATCTCGGATAGACGGATATATTTGGCCTTGGAAGGCAATAGCCCTGGGGTTCCCAAATTATTAATGGAGGATACCGGTATCAATTCGGGTTACATGATTCTACAATATACGGCTGCAGCGTTGGCCAGTGAAAATAAGGGATTGTGTTTTCCTGCAAGTGCCGATAGTATTCCCACATCCTTGGGACAGGAAGACCATGTAAGTATGGGATCTATCTCTGGAAGAAAAGCACTGCAGGTTATAGAAAACGTGGAAAAGATTTTGGCGATTGAATTACTGACCGCTGCACAGGCATTCGAATTTCGAAAACCTTTAAAATCGGGGATTTTGTTGGATGAAATCCATAAGGAAGTTCGTAAAGTAGTAGCCTTTGCAGAGGAGGATAGGGTTTTTGCGAAAGATATTGAAATAGGAATCGAATTAATACGATCAAAGTTCTTGATTTCGATTATCGAGGAAACACGGAAAAAGAAGAATATCTCCTTGGAGACTCCTTATTCCGAGGAATTTGAAAAATACTAAAATGACAGGTGTTAAAAAACTAATCGGTCCCTTTAGACAAGTTATTCCCATGACCGGCCTACCCCTAAAGGGTGCTATTCCAGATACTGAACTAGCGGTTATATCCGAAGCGGGAATTCTGGTTGTAGAGGACAAAATAGATTCCATAGGGAAATTTTCCGAGCTACTGACAGATTTCAAAGGAACCGGTACCGAAATCATTCGTTTGGAGGGCGACCATGTCTGTTTGCCAGGTTTGGTAGATGCCCATACGCATATATGCTTTGGAGGTTCCCGGGCCAATGACTATGCGTTGCGAAATTCAGGAAAGACGTATCTAGAAATCGCCAAGGCCGGCGGTGGTATCTGGGATACGGTGACCCAAACCCGAAAAGCCACAAAAGATAAACTTGCTAAACATACGGTTAAACTCGCAAAGCGCCACTTTAAAAATGGAACGACCACATTGGAGGTCAAAAGTGGTTACGGGCTGTCTGTAGATGAGGAACTCAAAATGTTATATGCCATAAAGGAGGCCAACGAAATCCTTCCCATAGATTTAATACCTACCTGCTTGGCAGCACATATGCTGCCCAAGGATTATCCTGGAAGTGTGGATGACTATTTAACGGAGATTGGAACTGTACTTTTTCCCAAACTTAGAGAGGAGGGCTTAGCCCATCGGATTGATGCCTTCATTGAAGAAAGCGCCTTTTCGGCAAAGCAAATTGCACCTTATTTTAAAAGAGCTAAAGACATGGGGTTTGACGTTACCGTCCATGCCGATCAATTCTCTACAGGTGGTAGCGAAGTTGCTATTCAGTTTGATGCGCTCAGTGCAGATCACCTTGAGGCGAGCACCCAAAAAGAAATTGAACTATTGGCCAAAAGTAAGGTCATTGCCACTGCATTACCTGGAGCTTCCTTGGGACTGGGCTGTAATTTTGCACCTGCCCGAAAGATTCTCGATGCTGGCGGGGCTCTGGCCATTGCTAGCGACCACAACCCGGGGTCGGCCCCAATGGGGGATTTATTGACCCAAGCCACCATTTTGGGAGCTTTTGAAAAACTGTCCAATACGGAAGTGCTCGCGGGCATAACTTTTCGCGCCTCGGCGGCCCTCAACCTATCGGATAGGGGCCAATTAGCCAAAGGTTATTTGGCCGATCTTGCCGTTTTCCATACAAACAACTATTCCGAAATTCTCTATAACCAGGGAAATTTAAAACCGTGTATGGTGTGGAAAAATGGAGAACTGATTTTTGATAGACATAAGGGTTGAAGTAAGAAATGGTAAGTGGTAAGTGGTAAGTGGTAAGTGGTAAGTGGTAAGTGGTAAGTAAAAAACGCGAAGTGGATAGAAAAAAATGCAAAATATAAATTGCAGGATAAAACGAACATGACTTTTAAAGAACAGATACTTCAGGGTATTCCTACTAAGCTTCCTCCCATAAGGAGTTACTCAAAAGACGCAAATCATGCGCCCAGGCGAAAAGACCTATTATCCCGGGAAGAAAAAAAATTGGCCATTCGTAATGCCCTACGTTACTTTCCGGAGTCATGGCATTATGAGCTTTCAAAGGAATTCGCGGAAGAGTTAAAGGCCTATGGCCGGATCTATATGTATCGTTTTAAGCCGGACTACGAAATGTATGCCCGGCCGATTGATGCATACCCGGCGAAAACAAAAAAGGCGGCGGCCATCATGTTGATGATCCAGAATAATCTGGATCCCAAAGTTGCTCAACACCCCGAAGAATTGATAACCTATGGTGGCAACGGCGCGGTTTTCCAAAACTGGGCACAGTATCTTTTAGCCATGTACTATTTGGCCACGATGACGGAGGAACAAACCCTGCATATGTACTCGGGTCACCCAATGGGACTTTTTCCGTCGGCAAAGGAGGCCCCTAGGGTAGTCATTACCAACGGGATGATGATTCCCAATTACTCCAAACCGGATGATTGGGAAAAATACAATGCACTAGGCGTCACCCAATACGGGCAGATGACCGCAGGTTCCTACATGTATATCGGGCCGCAGGGGATTGTACACGGCACGGCCATTACGGTAATGAATGCCTTTCGGAAAGTACTAAAAAAGGATGAAACCCCGGCCGGAAAAGTGTTCCTGACCGCCGGACTAGGCGGAATGAGCGGTGCCCAGCCCAAGGCCGGAAATATAGCGGGATGTATCACTGTCTGCGCGGAAGTAAATCCCACTGCGGCCAGAAAAAGATATGACCAAGGCTGGGTAGATGTGTTAATCGATAATCTTGATGAGCTAGTATCACGTACCAAGGAAGCCCAAAAGAGCAGTGAAGCCGTATCGTTGGCCTATATTGGAAACGTTGTAGATGTATGGGAACGTTTCTTTGCGGAGAATATTTTTGTTCACTTGGGTTCCGACCAGACTTCTTTGCACAATCCATGGGCAGGGGGATATTATCCTGCTGGATATAGTTTTGAGGAATCCAACCAGTTAATGACCAAAAATCCAGGACTCTTTAAGGAGAAAGTTAAAGAATCGCTTCGAAGACAGGTAGATGCTATAAACCAACATGCCAAAAAAGGAACCTATTTCTTTGATTATGGCAATGCTTTTTTGCTGGAGGCTTCCCGTGCGGGGGCCAAAGTAATGGCGGATAACAAGATTGATTTCAAATACCCCAGCTACGTTCAGGACATTTTAGGGCCTATGTGTTTCGATTATGGTTTTGGGCCATTCCGATGGGTTTGTACTTCCGGTAATCCCGCTGACCTTCAAAAAACCGATGCCTTGGCCTTGGAGGAAATGCAGAAAATCAAATCAAATGCCCCGGAGGAAATCCAACAGCAAATGCAGGACAACATCAAGTGGATTTCCGAGGCAAATCAGAACCGATTGGTCGTGGGTTCCCAAGCTCGGATTCTATATGCCGATGCAGAAGGCAGGGTCAAAATAGCCGAAGCTTTTAATAGTGCCATAAAAAACGGGGCGATTTCGGCTCCTATTGTTTTGGGAAGGGATCATCATGATGTTAGCGGAACGGATTCCCCATTCCGGGAAACCAGTAACATCTATGACGGAAGCCAATTTACTTCGGATATGGCCATACATAATGTTATCGGTGACAGCTTTCGGGGAGCGACCTGGGTCTCCATCCACAATGGTGGGGGTGTTGGATGGGGCGAAGTCATCAATGGGGGATTTGGTCTGTTGCTCGATGGTTCCGAGGAAGCCTCAAAAAATGTACGGAATATGTTGTTTTATGATGTAAACAACGGTATCGCCCGGCGAAGTTGGGCACGGAACAAGGAAGCGCTTTTTGCCATTCAACGTGAAATGGAACGAACTCCGGAATTAAAGGTTACGATATCCCATTTGGTGGAAGACGGAATACTTGAAAAATTGTTCGATTAACTATGCCTATTTACAATCCAACGAATCCCGAAATTTGGACAGGAAGAAAATCCGGCAAAAACCTGTATCTACATGAAATCGTAAAATATACTGATCTGGATTCAATCGTTCCAGACGCTACTTCAAAAACAATCGCAATCTTGGGTTACGCCTGCGATGAAGGGGTAAGGCGAAACCAAGGAAGGATCGGGGCGGTAGAAGGCCCGGATGCCATTCGGAGCCAATTGGGGAAAATGCCCAATCATCTGAATCTGAATACAAAGTTGTTTGATATGGGTTCCATTCAATGTGCGGAGGGAGACATGGAAGAAACCCAAAATGCACTTTCGGAAAAACTAGCCCAACTTTTGAAGAAAAGTCTATTCCCAATGGTATTGGGCGGAGGTCATGATATGGCCTATGGACATTTCCAAGGCATCAAAAAGTTTTTGAACGGAAGCAGGTCCATAGGTATTATCAATTTTGATGCGCATTTTGACCTAAGAAACAACGCCAACGCCAACAACTCAGGAACGCCTTTTTACCAAATCGCCCAAGAATGCAAAGCCAATGGAGCTGGCTTTAACTATTTATGTCTTGGAATCCGAAAGGATGCCAATGACAAGGTTTTATTTCAAACAGCTAACAAACTTGATGTAAGCTATCTTGAAAACGAACGCTTTCATCTTCGATATTGGAAGGCCGTTAAACAGGAACTTCACACATTTATTGCCAAAGTAGATGCCTTATACATGACTATTGACCTAGACGGATTTTCATCAGCCTATGCTCCAGGAGTTAGTGCCTCCTCCCCTATGGGGTTTTCACCGGACATTGTTTTGGAGTGCTTAAAAGTTATTCTGCCTTCACAAAAATTAATAAGTATGGATATTGCTGAAATGAATCCTAAATATGATATTGATAACCGTACCGCAAAATTGGCGGCTTCGTTGATCCATTATATAACTCAGCAAATTGGCTAGCTATTCCAACCAACTCTTATAATACTTTCCGTCATCAATATCCAAGGCCGCCTGTGTAAGTTGTAATGGTTTAAAAGTATCGATCATCACGGCCAATTCTTCCGTCTTGGCTTTCCCAATACTGGCTTCATAGGTGCCCGGATGCGGCCCATGGGGAATACCTGCAGGATGTAGGGAGATGTATCCCTTATCAATATTCTTACGGCTCATGAAATCCCCATCTACATAATACAAGACTTCATCGGAATCAATATTCGAATGGTTGTAAGGAGCGGGAATGGCCTGCGGATGATAGTCGTACAATCGCGGTACAAATGAACAGACCACAAATGCCGAGGTCTCAAAAGTCTGGTGCACTGGTGGCGGTTGGTGTACCCGTCCCGTAATCGGTTCAAAATTATGAATGGAAAATCCATAGGGATAATTATAGCCGTCCCAGCCCACTACGTCGAAAGGATGCGTTGCATAAACCACATGGTGCAATTGTCCCTGCTTTTTTATCTTGAGTAAAAACTCGCCTTTTTCGTCATTGGTATGTAAATTTTGAGGTAGCTTGAAATCCCGTTCGCAAAAGGGAGAATGTTCCAAATGTTGCCCAAACCAATTGCGGTAACGTTTCGGCGTATAAATGGGGTGGTAACTTTCCGTAACGAGCAGTCGGTTGTCTGCGCTATCAAACTCAATTTGGTAAATCATCCCCCGAGGAATTAAAAGGTAATCCCCATATTCAAAAGAGATTTCTCCTAACAAGGTCTTTAAGGTACCTGTTCCCTTGTGGATGAAAAGGAGTTCATCTGCATCCGCATTTTTATAAAAATAATCGGTGACCGAGCTTTTAGGCGCGGCCAAAGCCACATGTACATCCGAATTGAACAAAACCGTTTTTCGGCTTTTCAGGTAATCCTCTTCGGGTTGTATTTCAAAACCCTTTAATAATCGAGAAGCTATATTATATTCCACTGCGGCTTTGGGAGCAACATCTACGACTGTTTGAACGGCCTTGACCTGTGTAGGCCTATGCAAATGGTATAATAAAGAAGACATTCCATCAAAGCCAATGGTACCGAACAACTGCTCATAATGTAAGGTTCCATCGTCCTTTTTGAAAATAGTATGTCGTTTCCGGGGTATCTTGCCCAATTTGTGATACAATGGCATAACAGCGAATTTTTGACTCTTTTAAAAATACAATAAATTAAACAGATATTTTATAGATTTAGAGAATTGTAATATTATCAAAACATTTGACAATCAGTTGATTATATCTAGTACAAGTGTCGCGAAAGTTGGGATTTTGTATGGTTATCCATCGAATTTCCGAAAGATTGATAATGTAGGTCTAAAAGTGATTTTTGGGAGAAATTTAATTTAATCCGAATTCCAAAGGTGGAATATCATCCACAAAAAAAGCCTCCCATTATGGAAAGCCTTTCATTGGCCCTGACCTTAACGGTCATGGGTCACAACACAACGTTGCAAATATAACAAAGGTTTTCAACAAAATGACTAAACCGGCCGTCTTTTATGTTTTGGGCCTAAAGGGCCTAACGATAAGCCTAGCCGCCTTGTCATAATTGATATAGTTGTACGCCCAGTTAAAAAATACGATGACCCTATTTCGGAAACCTACCAGGGCCATCAAATGCACGAACATCCAAATAAACCAGGCGAAGAATCCACCAAACTTTAATCTGTGCAAATCCACAACGGCTTTGTTCCTACCGACAGTGGCCATGGTTCCCTTATCGTTATAGGTAAAAGGTTCCATAGGTTTCTCCTCCAAGAGCAGTTTTAAGTTTTTTGCCAAAAGCTCCCCTTGTTGTATGGCCGGTTGGGCCACTTGGGGATGCCCCTTTGGATAGTGTTCCGTTTCCATATAGGCCACATCGCCTATGGCAAATATGTTCTTGTAATTCTCTACCTGATTAAATCGATTTACTTTAAATCGATTAAGCCGTTCCATTACGGAAGAGGAATCTATACCTTCAATTGCAGCGCCTGTTACACCTGCCGTCCAAATAAAATTTTTGGTGCGCATTTGCTCTCCGCTGTTCATAGTGAGTATCCCCCCGTTAAAATCCTGTACCAAAGTGTTTAGAAGAATTTTTACCCCTAATTCCTCCAAAAATTTGGTTGCTTTTTTGGAGGCTTGTTCACTCATAGGAGGCAAAATCCTATCGGCACCTTCAAAGAGATGTATCTCCATTTCATCTATATTTAGATGTCTGTAATCCCTAGGAAATACATGGCGTTTCAATTCTGCGAACGCGCCGGCGAGTTCAACTCCCGTTGGGCCTGCGCCCACGATACAAAAGTTGAGCAAGGCCTTTCGTTCTTCCAAGTCATCACAATCATCCGCCTTTTCAAAATTTTGCAGCATCAAACTCCGTATGTTAAGAGCCTGTGGTACATTTTTCATGGGCATGGCATGTTCCGCAATGGTTGCATTGCCAAAAAAGTTGGTCTTGGTCCCAGTAGCAACGATCAGATAGTCATAAGAAAGCTCACCAATATTGGTGATTACTCGATTATTCTCCGGCTCTATATGCTCTACCGTTGCCCATCGAAAATGAAAGTTTTTAAGACGTTTTAGTACTTTACGAATTGGATAAGCAATGGAATCCGGCTCCAAACCGCTAGTGGATACTTGATAAAGTAAGGGTTGAAAAGTGTGGTAGTTGTGCTTGTCTATCATGACCACTTGCACATCCAAATTTTTAAGCTTTTTTGCCAACGATATTCCAGCAAATCCACCACCTATAATGACCACTCTCTTTTGGTCCGTCTTGGGTAGGTTCATGCAACGATTTTGTACAAAATTACGTATTCTTTTACCGTTATCTTAACAGTGCCAAATAAAGATTTGTGTTACTTTAGAAATAAAAATCGCTATGCAAAGTACTTCCATGTTTTGGGTAGGAATTACTACCCTGCTTCTAGTTATGGTAACGATTATGGTCGCCATGGACTTCCCATTCAATTGGGTCTTTTATTTGACCGTTTTAGGACAAATTTTAATTGTCTATATGGTCTATAAAGTATTGACCGAAAATTATCACACGGAAAAAACGTTTGAGGATTTCTATGAGGACTATCCCATAAGTGAGCGTCTTCATTAGAAATGATATCGCAGCAATTTTCCATAGGAACGCCGCTGTGAATACCCATATAAAAAGAAAATCTACTTTGAAGGGACCAATAATTATTTGGAAACGGACATTTCTTGTTCCCTTTTATGCCTATATGGTGCGCTCATGCCCAACTCTGGGATGACCAACAAAGGTATTTGCGTATGGAAGGCCATGCGTTTTACTACAGGTTCCCGGGTCATACGTTCCATATAACTATGTTGATAGTGAAGCATGGCCAATAGATGGATGTCCAACTCATTTACAAACATCTCCAAGGTTTTGGACACAGAATTTAGTTCGGAAACCGTATGCACATAATGCTCTACATCGGAAAGGTATTTGCGTAACATGGATAGATTAAACTGCTGAATCTCCGTGAGTGACTTGATTTCATATTGAACGTATACAATGCGTATTACGGCATTAAAGGTATTCGCCAGTTCAATCAAAGGTATAAGCTCGGATTCCGTATAAAAGCGATTAAAATCCGTAGCGAAAGCAACCTCTGAAGGAGCAACATATCTAAAATGTTGTGGAACGGCCAGGACGGGGCAATTTTTAACCGATTTTATTATTCGGACCGTATTGCTTCCCATAAATACCTCCTCCAACCCGGAAGCGCCTTTTGTCCCGGTAACCACCAGATCTATCTCTTCTTTTTCTACAACTTCCTTGATTTCCTCGGTCAACAAGCAGAATGAGGACAGGGTTTTAAAATGGTGTTTTGGATTCCTATAGTTTTTCTGTATGCGTTTCACTACTTCCTTCAGCCCATTTTCAGAAAAGGCCCGTGCCCCATTTTCCAAATTGCCGGCATCCAAGGTGGCCGCCATAAATCTACTATTGGCAATTGCGGGAGTATATGTATTGAGTAGGTGGAAAACGCATTCTTCATCCTTAAAAAGCTCCACGGCGTATTGGGTAGCATTCCACGCATTATCGGAAAAATCGGTAGGTAATAATATGCTTTTCATAGATCGGAGTCTAATAGTACAAGGTAAAATTAATCTAGTACATAGGCTCAAACTATGATATATGTCAGCTTTTAAAATCCTTCTACCAAGTCCTGCAGTTTTCGTTCATCGGCAATACCTATTCTTTTTCCAGAAGTCTTTAAGAATCCTTTTTTTCTAAATTCGGAAATAATACGGATGCAACTTTCCGTAGCGGTGCCAACTACATTGGCAATATCCTCCCTGGAAAGGGTTAGCATTAAAAAACCTTCTTTATCCTCTCCGAAATTATTTTTCAGGTATAGAAAAGCCTCTGCAACCCGTTGTTTTACCGTTTTTTGGCTCATATTTACAATAACATCATCGGCCTCCCTTAAGTCGTGGGCCATATGTCGGAGTACTTCTACGGTAAAGTCGGGATTGGATTTTAAGGTATGGACAATACTTTCCTTTGGAATATAGCACACTTCCATATCATTTACGGCCACAGCACTTAAATTGGAATGTTCCTCGGCAATTACGGAACGTTGTCCCATAACTTCTCCTTTAGTGGCCAATTTTACGATTTGATCTTTACCGTTGGCACTCAACTTGGAGAGCTTTGAAACCCCGTTACGAACACAAAAAACACCATTGAGTTTTTCTCCTTCCTCAAAAATGGACTCCCCCTTTTTTATTTTTCTAACCATCTTGGAGTCGGATACCTTTTTAAGCTCCTCTTTGCTCATGGCGCGCAATGCATTAAATTGGCGTATGATACACTGCTCACATCTACTTTCCTGCTCCTCCTTATCCATACCTCATTGTTATTGGGTTGTTACGAAAAATTATATAAAAATATTGAAAAGCTGACAATTATCATATCTATGTTTGTAAAACTTGCAAATATTTGCAAAAGGTATAGTAAGCAAATGTGAATGGAAACGACCAAGTGTTATCATTGCGGTGACCATTGTGGCACTACATCCATTAAGTTCGATGAGAAAGACTTCTGCTGTAACGGTTGCAAAACTGTATACGAAATTTTTTCTAGCAACGACCTATCCTATTATTATGACCTACAATCGGCTGCTGGGGCCACTCCAAAAGAGGTTGAAGGAAAGTACGATTTTCTGGATACTCCTGCTATTGTTGAAAGACTAACGGAATTCAATGAAAACAAGGTCCAGGTTGTTAGCCTGTATATCCCCCATATCCATTGTAGTTCCTGTATCTGGGTACTGGAGAATCTAAACAAGTTGCACCCCTCGGTAACCGCAGCCCAGGTAGATTTTCCCAAGAAAACGGTACGCATTACCTATACGACCGCTGAATTTTCCTTAAAAAAACTGGTTGTCCTACTGGCCCGTATCGGTTATGAACCCTATATTTCCCTAGAGGACTATGATAGTGGCAAAAAAAAGGTAGATCGGAGTCTAATTTACAAACTAGGAGTCGCAGGTTTTGCCTTTGGAAATGTAATGTTTCTCTCCTTTCCGGAATACTTTGATCTGCATTTGGACGAATCGGTCACCGAGGAATTTTGGCTGGAGCGGTACAAACATCTTTTTCGTTGGTTGATGTTCTTCTTTTCGTTGCCCGTGGTATTTTATGCAGGCCAGGATTATTTTATATCGGCGTATAAGGGATTGCGGAGTCGGTTATTGAATATTGATGTTCCCATTGCCCTGGGTATTTTGGTACTTTTTCTACGCAGCACCCTGGAAATCATTTTCAACTTGGGAAGCGGTTTCTTCGATAGCCTTACGGGACTTGTCTTCTTCCTTTTGCTCGGAAAGTTCTTTCAACAAAAAACCTATTCCTTCCTTTCCTTTGAACGGGATTACAAATCGTATTTCCCAATTGCAATTACTCGTATAAATCCTAATGGAAAGGAGGAATCCGTTCAGGTTTATAAAATTAAAAGAGGGGATAGGCTTCTTATCCGAAACCACGAACTTATTCCGGCAGATGGTATTCTCATTAACAGTGATGCCCAAATAGATTACAGTTTTGTTACGGGCGAATCGGAACCCGTATGCAAAGTGTCCGGGGATAAAGTTTTTGCCGGAGGAAAGCAATTAAGCGGGGCCCTGGAAATGGAGGTTTTAAAATCCGTATCGCAGAGCTACCTTACCCAACTTTGGAGCAATACTGTATTTCAAAAAGATAGACCGAGCCGGTTCAGGACGATTACGGATAGTATCGGAAAACGATTTACATTAGCCGTTTTGACCATAGCATCCATTGCTACGGCCTTTTGGCTGTATTATGATCCCAGTAAGGCCCTGAATGTTTTTACAGCCGTTCTCATTATAGCCTGCCCATGTGCCATTGCTTTGGCGGCACCATTTACCCTAGGAAATATGTTACGCATCTTTGGCAGAAAAAAATTCTACCTAAAGGATGTACAGACCATAGAACGATTGGCTGGGATAGGCACTGCTATTTTTGATAAGACAGGAACCATTACCACAACCAAAAGGACTACGGCCAGTTATGAAGGTATGCCCCTGACCGAGGAAGAGGAATCATTGTTGAAAAATACGTTACGGGCCTCCAACCATCCATTAAGTCGTGCCTTGTACGATGTACTTGCGGAAAACAACATTGTTCCCTTGGATGAATATGAGGAACATTTGGGCAAAGGCTTGGAAGGAAGCAAGGATGACAATCACATCAAGATTGGATCGGCAGATTTTGTGGGTACGGAATCATCCGCCAATGAGTTGAATACCTCGGTACACGTGAGTAGCAATGAGAGCTACAAAGGACGTTATGTCTTTCATAACATGTATCGCGAAGGTGTTTCGGAATTGTTCAAGACCATGGCTGCGGATTTGAAGTTGGCCATTCTCTCAGGGGATAATGAAGGTGAAAAAGCCCGTTTGGAAAAACTGTTACCTAAATTAGTACCTTTATATTTTGACCAGAAACCGAAGGACAAACTACAGTTCATCAAATCCCTTCAGGAGCAAGGTGAAAAAGTGATGATGGTCGGCGACGGACTAAATGATGCCGGGGCCTTGGCCCAAAGTGATGTAGGTATTGCCATCTCCGAAAACGTAAATGTGTTCTCCCCCGCTTGTGACGGTATTTTGGATGCCACCAAATTTCGTCAGTTGCATCAATATATATTGGCTTCCAAAAAAGCCATGAAAATCATTAAACTGAGCTTTGTTTTGTCCCTACTATACAATGTAATCGGACTTTACTTTGCGGTAACAGGGCAGTTACAGCCCGTTATTGCGGCCATTTTAATGCCTCTGAGTTCAATAAGCATTGTGACATTTACTACGGTAATGACCAATTTATTGGGCAAAAAAATAAACTGACAAATTTCTCTTTTCGCAGACGTCAAGGCAAAAAGAAAAATTATTTTAAAACCTGATAAATATCATTTTCTATGGATAGTGCCCAACTTAGTTTTACGCCAGAATTCAGGTAAGGTATGAGTGTTATATATGTATTGTTGGCCATTAGCATTGTTGTTGCGGTCATCTTTTTCACGGCATTTATTATTTCTGTTAGGAGTGGTCAATATGACGATTCCTATACTCCATCGGTACGAATGCTATTTGAAGATGAATTGGTAAAGCCCTCATCCTTGACGGAAGGGGAAAAATCAAAAGGTGAACTAAAAGTGGATAAATCAACCGAAATAAATCAATAGTTATTATGGAAGTACAGCAGTTTTACTACGATAATAAAATCGTAAAAAAATTCCTCTATGCGACAATGCTGTGGGGGATTGTAGGTTTTCTGGTGGGGCTTATATTGGCCTTTATGTTCCTATTCCCCAACTTGACCGATGGCATCTCCTGGTTAAGTTTCGGTCGCTTACGGCCGTTGCATACCAATGCGGTAATCTTTGCCTTTGTGGGGAATGCCATTTTCGCGGGGGTCTACTACTCCACCCAGCGTTTGCTCAAGGCCCGGATGTTCAATGATTTTCTGAGCAATTTTAATTTTTGGGGGTGGCAGTTAATCATTGTGGCCGCCGCTATAACACTTCCTTTGGGCTATACCACCTCCAAAGAATACGCCGAGCTGGAATGGCCTATTGATATTGCTATTGCACTGGTTTGGGTCGCTTTTGGGGTGAACCTTATCGGAACCATGATCAAAAGGAGGCAGCGCCACCTATATGTAGCCATTTGGTTCTATGTAGCTACCTTCGTAACCGTTGCCGTACTTCACATTTTCAATAGCCTTGAGCTTCCCGTAAGCGCCTTAAAAAGCTATTCCGTTTATGCCGGAGTCCAGGATGCCTTGGTTCAATGGTGGTATGGGCATAATGCCGTGGCCTTTTTCTTGACTACCCCTTTCTTGGGACTTATGTATTACTTTGTTCCCAAGGCTGCGAATAGGCCGATCTATTCCTATAGACTGTCTATAGTCCACTTTTGGTCCTTAATATTCATCTATATCTGGGCTGGGCCACACCACTTATTGTACTCTGCTTTGCCAGATTGGGCACAGAATCTGGGTGTTGCCTTCTCCGTAATGTTGATTGCTCCTTCTTGGGGTGGTATGATCAATGGATTATTGACCCTTCGTGGGGCATGGGACAAGGTACGGACCGATCCAACACTCAAATTTATGGTCGTAGCGATTACCGGTTACGGTATGGCTACATTTGAGGGACCCATGTTATCCTTGAAGAACGTAAATGCCATTGCCCACTTTAGTGACTGGATCATTGCCCACGTCCATGTTGGTGCATTGGCTTGGAACGGCTTCTTGACCTTTGGCATGATCTATTGGTTGGTTCCCAAAATGTTCAAGACGCGATTGCATTCCACTCCCTTGGCCAACTTCCATTTTTGGATAGGTACTTTGGGTATCATCCTATACGCACTGCCTATGTACGTCGCCGGATTTACCCAGGCATTGATGTGGAAGGATTTTAATCCGGATGGCACATTGGTCTATGGAAACTTCTTGGAGACCGTAAACGAAATTATACCAATGTATTGGATGCGCGCCATTGGTGGCAGTCTATATCTTGTAGGGGCACTGGTAATGGTATACAATGTGGTGGTAACCATTAGATCGGGTAGCAAGGTAGAGGATGAACTTGCCGAGGCAGCCGCCTTGACCAGGGTTTCCAAAAGAAGGACCGCAGGTGAGACCTTCCATACGTGGTTGGAGCGTAAACCCATACAACTGACCATCTTGGCCACCGTGGCTATCCTTATAGGGGGTATTATCCAGATTGTACCCACAATTCTGGTAAAATCGAATATCCCTACTATTACTAGTGTAAAACCGTATACCCCATTGGAATTGGAAGGTAGGGACCTTTATATCCGAGAAGGATGTGTGGGCTGTCACTCCCAAATGGTTCGTCCTTTCCGAAGTGAGGTGGAACGCTACGGCGAATACGCCAAAGCCGGGGAATTTGTCTATGATCACCCCTTCCTCTGGGGCAGTAAACGCACCGGACCGGATTTGCTTAGGGTTGGTGGAAAATATTCGGACAATTGGCATTTTAACCATATGTACGATCCCCAAACTACCTCATCGGGATCCATAATGCCCGCTTACCAATGGCTTATAAACAACGAACACGACCGTAGCTCGGTACAGGACAAAATGGAAGCTATGGTTAGCCTAGGGGTACCCTACACAGAGGAGGATATTGCCAATGCCGTGCAAGCGATGGATGAGCAGGCGAGCCAAATTGAAAAGAACCTATATTCCGATCCGGATTTTGTAGCGAGCTATGAGGCGTCCAAAAAGCGAGCACAGGAAAACGGACAGGAATTTGTAGAAATGAAAGACCGTGAAATTGTTGCCATGATCGCCTATCTGCAAAGGTTGGGCACGGACATTAAAGTAAAGGAAACCGATGAACTACTCTCAGAAAACAAATAATAGGCCATGTTGAAATTTGTAAAAAACCATATGGAAAGTATAGAGGGCATTGCCACCTATCCCATGATATCGCTACTTATCTTCTTTATCTTTTTTGCCCTGCTCTTTTGGTGGGTATTTACCGCAGGAAAGGACCATATAAAAGAAGTAAGCGAATTGCCCTTGGAAAAAGATAATCAACCTAAAGAAGAAGTATTATGAGAAATATATCACCCTGGTGGATACGGATCCCCGTAGTTTTCTTCCTCATTTTTGGATTGATGGAATATTTCATCGATTCTGGGGATAAACCGGCAATCATTGAATATCCCATTACCCAGTTCTTCCTACTGATGGTGTTATTGATATTGATTGGGATAGAATTGATGCTACAATCCATAGAAAATGTGATGTTCCAAACACTCTCGGAGGAAGCCAAGGAACGATACCTTTCGGCAAAAGCCAAAAGATGGGAATGGAAATGGGGCAAAAAAATATACCAAAGATCATTAGGCTCTAAGCCTATAGAAGCCGAAGGCGAGATTATTCTGGACCACAACTATGATGGTATCCGAGAATTGGATAACAAGTTACCCCCTTGGTGGGTCTGGATGTTCTATGCCACCATCGTTTTTGGTGTAATATATCTTGCCCGTTTCCATGTTTTTGGGGATTACACCCAGGATGAGGAATATGTTACCGAGGTGGCCTTGGCCGAGGCCGAAATAGAAGAATACAAGAAAACAGCAAAGGACTTGGTAGATGTCAATACTGTAGAACTTCTAACAGACGCCTCCGATTTAAGTGCAGGCAAGGCCATTTTTGAGACCAATTGTGTTGCCTGTCATATGGCCGATGGTGGTGGGGGAATTGGCCCCAATTTAACTGATGAGCACTGGATTCTTGGTGGTGGCATCAAAAATGTGTTCAATACCGTTTCCGAAGGAGGACGGGATGGCAAAGGTATGGTTGCCTGGAAAAATGTACTTAAACCTGCAGAAATGGCTCAGGTGTCTAGTTACTTATTGACTTTCCAAGGAACGACGCCCGCAAACCCAAAAGCTCCAGAAGGGGATATTTGGATCGATCCGGATGCTCCGGCCATGGAAATCCCAGAACAATCAAAAGACTCCGTAATTGTGGAAACGGACTCAACAACAGTAGCCGTCAATTAAGGAACTTTTCAGGTTTTGAGGGCATAAAAAAGTATGAATTCCCTGAGGGCATTCCCAAATTATAAGGAAACGAAACGGGGTTTGAAAGCGGTGTAAAATGGCACAGGACCAGGAAAATTTTAGGGACAGCATAGGCACCATCAGTGAAGAAGGTAAGCGGGCCTGGGTATTTCCAAAAAAACCAAGCGGAAAGTTCTATGCCTATCGTAAATACGTAAGCTATTTACTTTTGGCCTTTCTATTTGCCTCACCGTTTCTTAAAGTTAACGGCAATCAGTTTTTGATGTTCAATGTATTGGAACGCCGTTTTAATATTTTTGGTTTCCCTTTTTGGCCACAGGACTTTCATCTGTTTGTGATTTCAATGATTATCGGAGTCATATTCATTGCCCTGTTCACAGTAGCTTTTGGCCGTATTTTCTGTGGATGGATGTGTCCGCAGACTATCTTTATGGAAATGGTCTTCCGCCGTATCGAGTATTGGATCGATGGTGACCGTGGAGCCCAGATAAGACTAGACCGACAGCCATGGAATGCGGAAAAAATCAGAAAGCGAGTCTTAAAATGGATTGTATTTTTCTTGATATCCTTTCTCATCGCCAATGTTTTTTTGGCATATCTCATTAGTAGCGATAGATTGATACAGTACGTTACCGATGGCCCTTTTCAGCATGTAAGCACCCTGGTATCACTATTGATCTTTACGGCAGTCTTCTATTTTGTATTTGCTTGGTTTCGAGAACAGGTCTGTATTATCGCTTGTCCGTACGGAAGAATGCAAGGGGTACTGCTGGACAATAAATCCATTGTAGTGGCCTATGACCACAAACGCGGAGAGGCGGAAAATGGACGCAAAAAATGGCGTAAGAATGAAGACCGAAAAGCATTGGGCCATGGAGATTGTATAGACTGTAACCAATGCGTAGTGGTATGCCCAACCGGAATAGATATTAGAAATGGGACGCAGTTGGAGTGCGTTAACTGTACGGCCTGTATCGATGAGTGCGATACCATTATGGAGAAGGTAAATTTGCCTAAGGGCCTTATCCGATATGCCAGTGAGGACGAAATCGTTAAAAAGGAAAAATTTAAATTCAATCCTAGATTAAAAGGATATACCGCAGTATTGACCATTTTGACCGGAGTATTGATCGGTATGCTCTTTTTAAGAAACGATTTGGAAGCGAACATTCTGCGCTTACCAGGGCAACTGTACGAACGCAAGGATAATAATATCATAAGTAATGTGTACACCTATAAATTGGTAAATAAGACCACAAAAAGTATTGATGATGTAAGTTTCAAACTTTTATCCCATCAAGGAAAAATAGAATTGGTGCGGCATGAGAATTTTGAGGTTCCTGCACAGGATTTGGCAGAAGGTACATTGTTTATCGAAATAAACAATGCGGCCTTGGAAGGCGACAAGGATAAGCTAAAAATTGGTGTTTACAGTGGAAGCGAGCTTATCGAAACCACTACGGCCCGTTTCTTGGCGCCTCGGAGTTACAATTAAAAAAATTTGATAAAGGAATCGATCATGAAAATAAACTGGGGAACAGGTATTGTACTGGCATTCATAGGGTTTATTGGGTTTATCCTATTTTTTGTCGTACGGATGAGCATGGACAACAAGGCCAACCATGACCTGGTCACCGATGAATATTACAAACAGGAGCTGGCCTATCAAAAGGAAATAGATGCCGAGGCCAATGCCAAAAATTTGGTCGACCCTGTTAAAATAGAAAAAACAAATAATGGCCTTCTCCTAAAATTCCCAAAAATTCTGGAAGGACAAAACATACAAGGAACAGTGTCCCTATATAGACCATCCAATAAACACTTGGATTTTGACTTACCCGTAAGTTTATCCAATACACATTTGCTCATACCTGACAAACGTTTGTTGGGTGGTCGCTGGGACATTAAGATTACTTGGGAGCATAAAGGAAAAGAATTTTTGCATAAGGAAAGTATAACGTATTAGATATTGGAAATAGTTTTTACCCGTTCAATGTCCCGTATCTCAAGTCTTATATCCAATAAATGTTAATATCTGCTATCATTTTAGGACTTATGGGAAGCTTGCACTGTATAGGCATGTGTGGCCCTATTGCCTTTATGTTGCCGGTAGACAGAAGTAACAATCTTAAGAAACTTCTTCAGGTATCCATTTATCACTTTGGTAGATTACTATCCTATGCCTTGATCGGTCTAGTGTTTGGGTTGTTGGGTAAGGGACTCTACATCTTTGGAATGCAACAAAAACTATCCATAGGGGTTGGCCTGTTGATGATTCTTCTTGTACTTATCCCTGCAAAAGCCTTGAACTCCTATAGTCTTTCCAAGCCCGTTTACGGAGTAATCTCGAAGGTAAAAAACCGATTGGGTCAAGAATTGAAAAAGAAAACCCCGGATACCTTTTTGACCATTGGGTTCCTAAATGGATTCTTGCCCTGTGGATTGGTCTATATGGCGTTATTTGGCGCTATCGCCATGGGTAGTGCCTGGGAAGGCTCCTTGTATATGATGTTATTCGGATTGGGCACTGTGCCCTTAATGACATCGGCCATTTACTTTAGTGGATTTCTAAAAGGAACTCTACGACATCGCGTTCAGAAATTGATTCCTGCGTTTGTGGTGGTAATTGGTCTGTTCTTTATTCTAAGGGGAATGGGATTAGGTATTCCCTATATATCGCCCGAACCTGTACAAGATGTGGTAACGGCCGAGATAGAATGTCATGATTAGTTGTAAAGGTATCTGCTGAATTTTTATCGATTTGGAGAAAAAGTAAGCCAACCCCGACCAAACAATGAGTTATATCATGTTTAATTCCTGTCTTCCTTAAGAACTTTGTACCATAAATTTTAGCCGATATGAAAATAGTTTCTATAGAAAAAGCCGCGTCCTTTGTTAAACCGGGAGATCGAGTTTTTGTACAAGGTGCCGCAATGACCCCAAACGCCTTGATCAATGCCCTTTGCGAAGAGCGATATACCGAATTGGAGAATGTGGAAGTTATCTCCATTCATACGGACGGTGAGGTTAAATATGCACTACCTCCTTATAACAAGGCCTTTAAAATAAATAGTTGTTTTGTCGGCGGCAATGTCAGAAAGGCCGTTAACACCAATCAAGGAGATTATATCCCTATTTTTCTTAGTGAAATCCAATTGCTCTTCAGAAAGAACATTCTTCCTTTGGATGTTGCCATTGTTCAGGTATCCCCACCGGACAGGCACGGTTACTGTTCCTTAGGCGTTTCCGTAGACGTTGCTCTACCCGCTATTCAAACGGCCAAAAAAGTGTTGGCCCAAATAAACCCCCAAGTCCCCCGGACACATGGCGATGGTATTATACATATCAGCAATATCGATTTTGCCGTAGAAGTGGATATGCCCATACATACTTATGAACCGACCGAGCTATCGGAAACTGATCAGATGATCGGTAAACATGTTGCCGGGCTGATCGAAGATGGTGCAACCCTGCAATTGGGTATAGGCAATATTCCCAATGCCGTATTGGCTAACCTTCAAAACCATAGGAGATTGGGTATACACACCGAAATGTTTTCGGATGGTATCTTGCCCCTAGTGGAAAAAGGAGTAATCACGGGTGAGGAAAAAGAATTGAAAACGGGAAAAATCGTTACCTGTTTTGCTGCGGGTTCCCAAAAATTGTATGACTTTATCGACGATAATCCATCTGTTCATTTTAAGGAGGCAGCCTTTACCAATGATACTGCCCTGATCCGAAAAAATCCCAAAGTAACGGCAATTAACAGTGCCATTGAAATTGACCTTACGGGACAGGTGTGTGCTGATAGTATAGGCTATCGCCATTTTTCCGGGGTAGGAGGTCAAATGGACTTCATCCGTGGGGCATCCCTATCGGAAGGCGGAAAACCCATTTTTGCTATTTCTTCCGTTACTCCTAAGGGCATTTCAAAGATTACCCCTGCCCTAAAGGAAGGTGCTGGAGTAACTACTACCAGGGCGCACGTTCATTATGTGGCCACTGAATATGGTGTTGTTAACCTTTATGGAAAAAATTTGCATCAACGTGCCAAGGCATTAATTTCCATTGCGCATCCGGAACATAGGGAAGAGTTGTCCAAAGCAGCTTTTGATAGGTTCGGAAGATAGGAATGCCTATATTGGTCTGTGGTGAAACAGGATATACAAACACGAAAGGACGTACATTTTTTGGTCAGATCCTTTTATAAAAAAATACGGGCTCATGAAATACTTGGGCCCATTTTTAATACCATAATTACCGATTGGGAGAGTCATTTGGACCTCCTTACCGATTTCTGGGAGACTCAACTTTTCCTAAAACGAAAATATTACGGCAACCCAGTAACCGCTCACCAGGAAGTAGATGTTAAAATGGCCCATACCATAACCTCTGAACATTTTGGATTATGGCTCAACCTTTGGTTTGAAACCTTGGACGAACTATTTGAGGGGGAAACGACGTGGATAGCCAAAAATAGGGCTCAGAAAATGTCGACCATGTTGTACATGCAAATCTACCAGCACAGGAAAAACAAGTCGTAAGTGATTGGAATGGTCATTGGTTCCATACCTTCCTTTTTCTGTTAGTACCCAGAAGTATCCCCAAGCTTAAAGGAATAAGAAAACTTCCTGCCCATAGGATTTCGTTATAACTTTCAAAAACCGCGAAGCTATGCCATGCCGCAATACCTTTGTAAAAAATGAGAATTTCGGTCAAGAAAAAACCAAATAGATAAAGAAAGTAAGTCTTTGGTGAGATTTGCAACAACTTCAAATAATCGAGAAATAAAAAAAGGGAAAGGGTGACTACACCCAGGAAAGTCCAATGTAGATACCCGATGGTAAAATCCAGTATGGTAGCGGCCAAATTGGCAAAATAGGGAAAAGCCGTTAGTAACTGTAGTAGCATTTTAACGATCAACACTACAATTACGGTCTTCAATATCCTTTCCTGAAAGGTGGTAAAAAAAATGCTTACTTTTTTGCCCAAAATACCAAAGGCAATCAATTGCAACAATGCACCAATATCACCCAAGATGTTAAAAATCAAAGGTGGATGGGCAAATAAAGTCGATAGGAAAAAGGAAAGGACTATTCCCAAGTTGATACTCCAAAAAAAGCTTTGGAAAAGTATCCTGGAAAGCCCCACACCCCGTATTTCAAAAACCCGTAAAAGTATCCCCACAAGTGCCAAGATCATCCATCCATTATACAAAAAATGCAAGTAAAAATAGATGGCCAATCGATACCAAACGGATTGTGCACCCAAAGTATTCATAATGGCCCCAAAGCCCAAGGCCCCAAACTGGATAACACCATATACCACAAGGCAAACTTTACACATTTGTACGCATTTTTTTTCTTCAATGAAATAGGAACGTTCTTGATGAAAAACCATACAAACCAATAAGAAGCGAACAAAAACAACGTAGAAAAAACAATGGAAAACAAGGCGTACCCCATAAATGGAAATGTAAGCAACATACCCCCCAAAGTGAATTGGGTAAACCAGAAAATCTTCCGGTATCCCTTATCCAAGTCCAGATTGTCCAAATAGAGTTTATACAGCAGAGTGGTAATCGACAAATACACCCAACCCAAAAGCGCAATATGGGAATGCGTGTGTACAATAAACTTATAGTTAACTGAAATCGGGACAGAAGCGAAAGACCTCAACAACACCCCAAAAATTGCGGCCAACACAAAATAGGCCAAGGCGATTTTGGCATGCGACCTAAGATTTATCCGATTTAAAGGTGCTCCCATACTTTAGAGGACAAGATAATCCATTCTTTTCGGGACATCCGTAACAAATCGTTTAAAAAGGAGAGGATACCGGATCGGTTGATGACACCTTCGTGAAGCAATAGCTAATTAATTAGATTTAGAAAAGTCCTCATGAGGAGTAACAATTTCATCTAGTTCGACATATCTCCTTCTAGTTTGTTCTTTAGTTTGATTATATAGCCCGTTGCGATAAAAATATTCTACATCAAAAACTTCTTTATCTCTTTTTAAAAGATTTATCATCTCATCCTCACTAAAGTGAGCCTTTAACTTTTTATCAATAGCACTATAACTTCTCCCATGCAAGGGTTCTAATCTTCTGCTAATTAGAATTTTTTGATCGTTTTAAATTTTCAAGTAACCCAAATATAAAGTCAAACGGTAAGTAAAAAACATCCCCATTCCCGGGTATTTTTCAACAAACCATCAAATTGTAAGAAAAGACAAGTGAAATTATGTGGCCATAAATTGTCTGAAAATTTTGAATAAGAATTTAGGTTGTTTTCAAAAGAAGAAGATATCTTTTCGGTGAGCATAAATTCCACAACTTCTCAAAACCCCTATATATATGGCATTCCATTATCAAGTTCCGAAGCCGCCTTTAGAAATAGGAGATTGATCTAAGGCATTGCAATAGTTTCCAGTTTAATCACAGATACCATTGCAATTCCACATTAGCAAAGGGCCACATGGAAGTCGTTTGCAAGGAAGAGGTTTACAATTCAGTATTTGAGGGAAAATAGGGCACTGAAACCATGCATTCATCTCACAATTGCAATTAGGCCTTGGGACTTGCTGTAGTATCCTATTCGCTTCGTTCTTCTCTCCCAAAGAAAATAGTATCTCCCTGAACAACAAGGTATCCCGCGCAAACGCTATTTCAGTTTTTTTATACCATTGTTGGGCATAATCCATAAATTCCCCTGATTGCAGGGAATCATAAGCTACCGGACTCAGTCGGTCCCTCATCTCCATTATTAGCACTTTTTGATCTTCCTTTAACCCAGTCTTCAAAGAAGCTGTCAACCGGTCTTTCCACAACTCGCTTTTTATTTCATTGGGTAGAGTCTGAAATATTATTTTCTGATCATATTCATTTAGCGCCGTAATTCCCAACCTCAATTCGGTAATAGGTTGCTTTTCCATTACCTGAGCAGATTCTATGGTTTGTTCTAAAGCTTTCTCATTGCAGGCCATAAGCATGCTTATGGCAGCAATTATAATTCCCATCACTATGACCCTGGTTTTCATCATTCTCTATTTTTTTGGTTGGACTTTTACCTGACCCTTTAATATACTGGAAAAGGCGGTGGGGTGCAAGTTTGGAAGGTCGTTGTTCGCTGAGGATTCAGAGGGTAAAGATTAGTAAGGCCTGCCAGCCGAAGCTTCTTCATTAACTTTAGCGAATGTTTTGCCAATCCAAACTATCAGCGGATACCGGAATTTGGCGCCGCTTTTAGAAAGCGGAATTTAATGTAAGCCCCCAATCCCCAAATCATTTCAAGAGACTTTTTATTTGTATCTTATATGATTCAAACCCGGATTCACTTTAGCCTCTTTTGGCTATTAATAAATGGCGGCTCATGAATTTTGAACCAGGAAAGTTCTATATAGGGATAATCGATTTTTTCTCTGTTCTCTTACCGGGAGCGCTGTTAGTATACTTGACTAAAGATTGGGCCTATTCCTCTTTTATTGGCGGTTCCTTAGGAGACCTTCACCCAACAGAACAATGGCTCCTTGTGGCTTTTGCAAGTTATTTGCTGGGGCACTTTATCTTCCTAATCGGCGCAGCTTTCCTGGATGATCATGTGTATGACAGGATTAGAGCTGGCACCTATCACAGGCAAGTGAGCCGCCTAGCCAGGGGAAAGAAGCTCAGCCCCCGATGGATTCGTTTTTTGGCCGCTCAAAATTTTGATTCCCGAATGGACAAGGCCTTAGGAAAAATATTGGAGCTTAAGGCCCTTACCCTGGATCCTTTACAGGCTGGAAATACCGTCAATGCCTTTAAGTGGTGTAAAATTCGCTTGAGTATGACGGCGCTTCCGGCCCTGGCCGAATTGGAACGCTATGAGGCCAATTCTAAATTTTTCAGAAGCCTGTTTGTCGTACTGGCCGTTCTCCTGCCCTTTAGTCTCGTAGGAAAACCATGGTACGTCTCTCCAATGGTTTTAGTCCTGATGTTGCTCTCTTTATGGCGCTATATAGATCAGCGAAAAAAAGCCATACAGCATGCTTATTGGTCGGTCATTATCCAGGAAGCGGACAAGCCCGATACTCCAGAACGTTACGCCGATACAAGGAAAGGGCAATTCACCCACGCAGGTGGAGTGGTTTACAGAGGCCACGGGGAAAATAGACAGTACTTGTTGGTTCGCTCACGAAGTGATAAAGAAGAATGGGTTTTACCAAAAGGGCATATTGAGCATGGAGAGATCCCAGAAGAAACTGCGGTTCGGGAAATCAGGGAAGAAGCAGGGGTTTGGGCTAAAATAGATGCTCCGCTGGGGAAAGTGAAATTTAAATTTGAGGGAGAAAAAATAAAGGCCCAGTTCTTTAGCTTGCAATTTCTAAAGCAAGATAAAGTGCTCGAAAATCGATCTATTCAATGGGGCCGACTGGAAGATTGCCTTGACCTGGTTTCTTTTGAAGAGACCAGGGAGCTTCTTGGACAGCTCTCAGATAAATAGAGCAAGGGAAGGCATTAAAATGGTTTGTAGTCGGATTTCAAACAACTCTTATCGTGCTGGCTTTATATCTCCTAGCTACTTTCTGGTCTTTTTAACCGGCAGGATCTGATCAAATGCCAATCCGCTTGAGCCTTCACCACGGCCTGTTTTCTTACGTGCACCAAGCCAATTGAATACCTTTCCCCCGTACCAGCGTGTACGCTGAAACGACTGACTTACAGAAATTCCTGCTCGTGGCACTTCTTCTTCATGAATATAATAAGCTGTCTTTGAATCCTTATCGAGCCCTTCCCGTAAAAGAACAGTTCTGGGGCGTATACGTTGAGGATCGTCAGGGTCACCTTCAATAATTCTTGGCATAGAGGCTCGCTGTAGTTGAATTTCACGCTTGTCATTGTCTTTGTGGACCGGAATAAAAGGAATCCAGTTTTCCGGCACTGAGTTCATGATCTGATAGCGAATATCTGCTATTTCGTCCTCACTTTGTGGTTGTGACGGTGCGGGGATCAGTCGCCTATAAAATGTAAGCAATTCCCTTGCCGCTTCTGCCGCCTTGTCCCTTTTGCCTGAAGGAAGTGTGATATCGATTTCAATTCCCCAGACCATATTGGCAATTTCGTCTCTAACCATGATAAAACGTTCCATCGCCGGGCCTTCCTGTATCTTTGGTACGGTAGGCAGCATAAGCAAGCTGCTATCAGCTTCTTTCAGGTCTTTCCCCTTTTTATCGATCGTAAACATGGTCCATCGATCTTCCCATTCATCATCTTTCCCTGTTCCTGTAGGTTCTACCCATATCCTTTCTCCAAAGACATTGGCTACAACCAGGCCTTCCACATTAGAAATGGTACCAGCCTGTACTGTATGAGGAATCAAGAACCAATCATTGGCATATATAAGCGCAAATTCAGTAAAAAGAAGTTTACCTATATCAATGGTATTAGGTTTTATGTCGCCCACATAAGTCTTTCTTTCTTCAAAGGTCCACCAACGGGTATTTGGCATTCCCCCAAAATCGATATTGGTCGGTATGAGCGAGCTTACCGTGGCACCTTCAAGATCAGTGGCCACCGGTTCTGTAACCTCCAGTTCTTCGATTTTATCATTTATGGAAAAATTAAACCAATCCAATCGTCCGGAATAATATTCCTCCGCTTCATATACTTTTTCTCTTCCTTTTTTGGGAGCAGAGCAGGCAAATTGGTATTCCAAGCGAGATGGCAGCCAGGCATTTTCATCCGGTTTCTCCGGTTCAAGGAAAAATTCTTCCACCCACTTCTTAAAGGCCGGGGCCAGTGCATTAATTCCTGCCTCGTCAGGGCTGCCAGAACCAATGTTGATACCACCGTCTATGTCCTTATATATTTTATATCCATCCACTTGACGGCCTGCTACGGCAGCAAATTTTTGCCAGGCTTCAGGATGTGCTAAAATAAATGCATCTTTTTTCTCGTCAGGGTCTGCCGGTGCGGTAATTGTATAGTTATTTTGAATAAAAAAAGTCGTTTGGTCTCCAAGTGTCTTCTTAAGCATTTTTATCCAATGCCTTCCCATCATTAACCGTATATCCAGGGAGAATATCTCATCCTCAAACTCATAGGGTACGGGCCGCTGTTCAACAATGGCTTCCAGAGGCACATCATTGTTGAATGGTCTTGCAGGATGATTAGCTGCACGATACTTATTCAGTCGTGTAGTTGCAATCTGAATTTTTGCGCCCACCGGAGATCCTGCATCATCACCCATAAATTCGCCTATTTGCCATTGTTTTGAGAGCATCCACAGCGCATCGCGAATTTCAGCCTTGAGAGCCCTGTCAAAATCTTCCTTTCGGGGACGGCCTTCCAACCTGTTCCACATTGTAATAGTGTGAAATGACCGATCATTTAGTGCCGTCTGCATATTATCTATTACGAATCTGCTACTCATTTTCTGCTATTTGAATGTTGGCAAATCTTTCATTGTTCAAGGCATAATTCAGCATTATGCTAATAGGGTACTTTGTCGTCGTCGATACCGTTGCCGGTAACAGATTGGCATAGCCGGTCTGATCAATTTGCTCAGGTTCCACAGCCCTTAGTTTGGCTTCATGAAGTGTTTCATGCAAGGTATCCACCAGATCTTCCCAAAGCCAGCCACGATCATTTATTTTTGGTGATAGTGCCAACAACATGGATTGTGGAGGTTCTGAGTTTGGCCTATCGTAGTGAAAAGTAACACCTGTAGTTTCCTCCTCGGTTGGAACAATCTCCGTCCATTCATCAATGATCAGTCCGCACTGTTGGTTCGAGGAACTGAATGATTCATGGTACCAGGTTGTATACAACAGGTGATCGTTCTCACGAAATATTTTAGTCAGGAGTTTATTTTTGTCCTCGTCTTCATGACCAAACTCTAAGGCCAGCCAACAATATGGCTCAGCGAAAGGTAATTGCACCGGAGTGAGGGTTATGGTTTGGGATTTGAATCCCTCGGCCATGATAACGGCCTGTTCCATATGGGTTATTTTCTCGCGCACCCTGGCAACACCATAGAACCAGTCATCCACGGGTAAAGGATTTTCCAAGGTTTGGATCTGGTAGTCCAGCAAATCGTCCACTTTGTCAATTCCATTTTGCCATTCTGCTTTATTCACATCAGGCAGGTCAAACCATGGAATCATTTTAAAGTCTTCACCCAGGAGCTTTTTGCCAGCATCCTGAAGGAGTGTCACTTGTTTTTTGGGATTCGATTCAGCAGCATATTGTGTTAGCAAGTCGGTAACGGCATCAATTCGCTTACCTAAATCAGCCTGAAGCAACTTGGCTTTGTTAAGAAGTTCATCTGCCATGGCCAAACAGGCCTTTTTAACCTCGTTCGTATCCGTAGCTTTCAGATAAAATTCTGCATAAGACAAGGGTGCTACTGAAGCTGTTAATGCTCCAGAAACCGTGGTATGGTCGGCAGCCAGGTAGTTTTCAAAATCCACCTTTCGCGCGTCGAAGCTAGCTTTTTTGACGTCTACTACAGTTGATTTGAATGCCACAGGATCTGTACCAGGATCTAAGGTCACTATGGTAGAAATTACCCTTTCCATTTGTAGCAAATGTGTTATTTTCTCTTCATCACTTGGGAGTGCACTAAGACCGGAGAGTAAATCTGCATATTCAGTCTCCTTATTGGTCCAGTCCTTGACCAATTCTTTAAACTTCTTAAACAGCGCTTCTAGTTGTGTTTTTCTCCAGTCGTATGCAAATCCAATTCCCGTCTGAGGTAGGCCTAGAAGGCCAATAGAATTCAATATGTCAACAAAAGCAGTGAGATTGGTATCAATGTTACTAATTATCGTAGCGTTATCGTCGCCTCCTTCACCCAGGGATGTTTCCAGAGCGCTTACATAATTATCGAGATCTGTTTTGGGGGTATTCAAATACGCTAATATTAAATCGATCCGCTGTTTGCTCAGACTTTGGTTCGAATTGGTACTATCTCCTGCTTCATTGCTCTTTATTACATCACTGGCCTGCAAAGTCTTTGAGCGTAAAAGAATCGCCTTTAGGTGACCTATTAGCGGAGCAATTTCAAAAACTGATGCAAACCCACTGATCACCTTAAAGTAGGAAATTGCAATTTTTGCATCGGGTCGAGGGGGTTTTGGGCCGCCCGGACCAGGAAAATCAGTGTTTAATGTATGATTTACGACCATGTCATCGAGACTGTCCATGTTCTGGCTGGTGTCGCCTGAAATAAGAAATAGCAAATCGATGGGTTGTAGGTTGAGATCTGCCATACTAATGGGATGCTCGGTGATGTCATTTCCGGATGCGTTGTGATGGAAACTAACGTAGCATCGAATAGTGCTTAATGCCGGCAGGATATCAGCTAGAAATTCGTTCAAGCCAGGTTCTCCCATTGCTCTGGGGGTATAACCTGCAACCGAAGGGTCTGCATTGGCCTTGATCTGCAGACCTACCCGGTGGGTCAGGTTTACACCACTACGTGGGGTCTGTACAACTTCGGGTAGCTGCGGATAGTTTCCTGAGCTGTAGGTGTCGAGTGTGCCGGCTGCCCGATCTATATTTCCCTGAGCCACCTGATGAATACTCTCGGCAAAAGCCAGATCAGCTACGGCATCGTTGATATCCCGGATGTTATTTATTTCATTTACGATGATTTTCTTATCTGTATTAGATACTCCTACTAAGCCCAGATCATCAAAATAGTCAGGTTCTTCATTCGGACCCAAACCGGCCTCGGCAAATTCAATCAATTCAAGGCCATTGACCACATTTCTCGCTTCAATTGCCTCAATCGGTATATTTTCGTCAGATTCGAAAGTCGAGCTCATTTGATTCCCTGCTAAGGGGAACTTCCGGCGAATTTTAAAGACATAGTGGTCAACGTTGGCATTTTGATTATTGTCGTGAATTCCCCTTTCGAACTGATAGCCCAGTAATGCAGCCAGGCTCTGACCATTCTGAATTCCCTCTATAACTTGGATGGCCTTTCTAACTCGGGCTGATGAAAGGTTAATATTAAAGACATTTGCATTTTCCTCGCCAGCCCTTGAAAGATACCCATTCCTAAGGATGGCAGCAGTTACCGCATGATTTAAGGAAGGTGCATTTATAAATCCCAAGTTTGTATTGTCTTCGTAGATCGGAGAATCTTCTGTGGGTTTAAAAACCTCTGACTGCTGAGGATCCAGATCTTTAATATTTAATTCTTTACCTTCAGATTTCACATTTTCCAACCAGCCATAAGCTCCAATGTAAACGCCTTGATTGTTGTTCTCTTCTTCATTGATCTCTCCGTTGTCATCAGTAATTTCCGGTTGATTACGCATGGCTTTCAACTGGTAATTTACTGCGCCGAATTTCCATGCATCAAACCGATATGAAGCGCAATCAATGTGTTCTGCAAACGATTTTTCAAGTCGATTTGTAGGTGTGGCTTCCAATAACCTTAGTGCATCCAATTGATCTGCCAGGTATCGCGTGGCAAAATGCTTGGTTTTCAAAGCCTGAGGGATGAAATCTGCCACAAGCATATCCGGATTGCCCGTAATTGCCTCTTGCTTTTGATACATCAGATTGTACCGGCTTTCACTTCTGAAGGGGCTATCCAATGGCTTAGCCACCTGCAAATTATCTGCGACAATTAAATCGTCAGTCCCGGTATTGGTTTTTTCCCGTATGTGTATAAAGTCAGGTTCAATTTTAGCAAGTTGAAGGGCCTCGCTGCTGAGCACTTCATTAAGTTGGTATAACCGTAGTGTGGCTTCAAAGAAACTCTGTTCCAGAGAGTGCTTGAGCATGAGGTATAATAAGGCAGAGGGCCTTTTGTTATCTATAAAGCCTTCACCTTTCCGCAAGCTGTCAAAGGAAGTGTCGGCAGCGCGTATGAGCCATTGAATATAATTTTCTGGTGTAACTCCATCCAAACCATTGCTATAAATTCTTATGGGGTTACTATCCGATAGAGGTACATCATCTATCAGAGGGCCATTTAACTTTTCAGCATTGGTCACAAACAGTTTCTCCAGGATTTCAGGTGTTTCATTACCGGTATACCCCAATTGTGTGAGTATGAACCAGCCGAGCTGCTGATTTATGCCCCCTTTGAAGTATTGTTCAAAAGCGGACATCCCGGGTGTATTCGATCCGAAACCATATAGGAATCCTAAAAAGTTAGGTATATCTTTCTGGCTGGATTGCCATAAATTATATAGGTGATTCAGGCTTTCGCCAATCCTATTATGAAATTCCACAGAACCTCCATGCAGTCCCAGCACATCAAGCATAATTTGATGCGGATCCTTTGTACTGTCTTTGCTTACAAATGAAACGCTATTCAGCATGCCCTCCCAACTTTGCTGAACAATGTTGAATTTTGAATGTAGGATAGGAAAAAATCGGTTGAATGCAGTTGGTATTTCATTGGCGACATCTGCCGGAATTGGTAACTGCTTTGGATTGATCCAGGAGATCTTTGAAAATGCCGTAGTTGGTAGTATTCCATAAGGCTGGTCATCGATCCTTACCGAAGGAATGGTTCCCCTGCCCACCACAAAATGGTTGAAATACCATCGTATCTTTTCAATTTCTTCCTCCTTTAACGCCGGTTTAAGCATGGTTTCCAGATAATATCCCCAGGTAGTGGGCCAAAGTGCAGTATGCATGGCTCTGGCTTCCTGCTGCTCAAACCCGTCGGTATTGATCATGTTTTCAAACACTGTTTCGGAAATGCCCATCATCTCGCAAAACCACTTTCTGTCCGATTTAGCCCACCACTTTTTGTCATTTTCCGTTTCTGGCTCCTCTTCCTGCTTAAAAACAAGATCGAAGGACTCATCGGCATCCTCGTTCTCAGTATATCCCGAGGGTGTATTCTGGGTATTGTTTGTGGGTGTTCCCACCGGCAAAAAGCTGAAGCCGGAATTTCCGTAATAGTGATTGTGTATCAGTTCTTCCAGTGCTTCTTTCCCATCCATACGAGTAGCGCTCATCTTTACTCCCAGCACAAAAATTTTGTTGAATCCTTCCGTAATCTGAGCCTGACTAAGATCAACCTTGAAACCCATTCCTTTTGAAACGGCTTCCTCGAAATCAAGCATCCATTTCATATCAGCACTGACTTTTACATCAGTACCTTGGATTTCAATAAGGTCCTCTTCCTTCATTTTCGGATCAGGTCCTACTATCAGTGGAAATGGAATAACATTTCCTAATTCTTCTATTTCAAGCACATCGTTTCTATACCCTAATAAATAGAGTCGTTCCGGTAATACTCGCACTCGAGGAGCTTTAGACCAAGATTCCTTTTGTGACTCCGTTTGCAGATCAGGTAAAAAATTGATGAACATTACTTCAACAGCTATTTCTGTTCCATCAGGTACGGCAGGAAGGTCATCATTTAAATTTTTAGGAATATTGTCTTCCGCTAATTGTGTGGCCCTGCTTTCGCCAAGTGTGCTATCCAGATCGTTTTTAGCAGCCTTTATTTTATCCGCATCTCGCTGAGCCTTCCAAACTGCTTCCCAAAACTGTGACAATGCAGATTTTTCCCCAGGTTGTATATCATTATTTTCATTAATAATCAGAAATACCGTGGGTTCGGTCAAATCATCCCCGGACTTTAATATTTCCTCAAAATTATCAGGTTTGTAACGGTCAATCATGTATTGCGATCGGCCATGCCCATGACCATCAACTAAGGCCCTCCATGCGGCACGCCGTAAGCCTTCGTCTCCGGCTGCTGCCCACCAATCCGTCCAAAAAGTCTGAACATCTCGAATTTCGTACTCAGAGAGTGTTTCTTCAAAAGTGTCAATAGCGGCATCATCCGGATAAATGCGAACCCAAAGCTGGTCAATCAAATTGCCATTATCTCTTTTTACCTTCTTAAATCGTGTTTCAATGCGAAGGGGCATGAGAAGAATGGGATAATGATTATCTAGGCGATTAAGGTGTTCTTTTGGGTCTGTGAAGCCTTGAAAATCCTGCCAGGCAATAAGCATGTCGTCCTGAATACGGGCAAGATTTCGCCTTTCCTCTGTTATTAAAGAGCTTGCGGTTCTTTTTAGGGAGGCCAGGGAGTCATTAAAAGCAACATCATCATCGTTCTGAGGGTTAAAGCGCCTGTTTAAGCCTTCTTGCTGCCCTTCGATCTTCTTAATTCGCTCATTGGCGAGAAATATCGCCTTTTCGCTGAGTTCTTTTTGTTTCCTGAACTCATTTAATTGCTGACTTTTAATTTCGTTGAATGGCATCTCTAAGGCATTTAGGAATTAAGTTTTTGGAAGCATTTCTGCGCCGTGCACAGCAACCATTACCGGAGCCTGAAAAAGTATATAAGCAAGCTCCGCCGAATTCATTTCTTCATTCCAGGTAAATTGTTTGTCTTCCTCACGTTGTACAAGTTTTTCGTCGTCATCGTCCTCTAAAGGATTGGTGTTGACATCTATATCTTGTGTTGCGGAGGTTATTTGAAGAAATTTTCCATTGGCCGTTGCCGGGTCAACCGCAGGGGTAACATTTCCCCAGGCCATATCGTTCCATACCTCTAATTCTCCTTCTTCGGTAGTACCAATATCCAATCCGAAGCGAGGTTCTCCTGGCCGTTCTTTTATCACAAAGAACCATCCGGCACGATCCTCCAAATCAGCAGGTTCTCCCTCTGTCATACCTTGAGCTTCTTCCGCTGTAAGGTCAAATCCAAAGAAATAAATATCAGGATCCACTTTGGCTTCATAGAGTGGTGTTTTAACCGTATCCCTAGGTGGGTTGTTTTCTAGGTCATCGGGTATGGGTACCAATTCTCTTTCTTGATTTCTGTCAGGGGTTGGATCTGTATCACTTATGGGTTTCCATTGTGCTCTGTGCGCATAAATCACGGCATTAGGATATTTTTTGAGTAATTCCCCGCGAATCACAAGCACCACCTCCTGCTCATTGTCACCAGGCTCCTCGCGATTGTCATGGCTTCCTAATTTTGAATGTTTGGACCAACGATGTAATACGGGAATGTCCTTCAGCCTTTCCTTAATTGTTTCCTTTAATTTCTTTGCAATTTCTTCCGGAGTTGCATCTTCACCCAAGTCATTCCCTATTTGCTGTAGCATTTTATCAATCTCCTCCTGATCGAACAAATATTCACTCACATCCCAAAACTGCCGAAAATAACTTCCCCGCTGGTCCGTAAGATATTCGCGCCACATTAACTCCCTGGCAAATTCGTGATTGAGCCCAACCATATAAGCTTCAATAAATTTCTGATTGGTTTCGAGCAGGGAAATAGAATTTTGTTCTATAAGATTTATATTGGGAAGGAAAAGGTCTGCGGAAATATCTATTAAAGGCTTGTACATCGGCGTATCAATTTCAGGATAAGCCATAGCCTCTTTAAATACTTCCGGCTTTGCAAGCCCCAATTTAATTCTGTCCGGAATTAATATTTTGTTGTTCAGAACGAATCCCGGAATGGTTACTTTTGGATCTATGGTCCTTAATGTGGCCGCAGAGATGTCCTGGAGGTTTAGCTGAGGTTTTATGGGTTCGAAAGATGCCTCAATATGCCCCTGCATCATTTCACCTACATCTCTTTGTGCTGCTTTAAAGCGAACTCCCTCATTGCTATCTGAGGTGCCCGGTCTAAAACTTACATTATCGCCTGGCAAGGTCAATTCAAAGTCAGGAAATGACTCGTAATCATCAACAGCCTCGGGAGTCTGCTCCAGAGGATCCAAACTATCTGCTTTGTCCACTTCATTTTCCCATCGCAACATCCTGAAAAACAGGAATAACAAAAGAAGTGCAACAAAGGCTGCGATACCTGAAATTGTTTGTAAACCTATTGAAAAGCTTGAAATATTCGGAGAGACAAAAATCACTAATAAGAGAAGGATCAACAACGCTATCCCTAAGAAAAGGTATTTTAGCCATTTGTGCTTTTCCATCCATTTCATTAAGAAACCGGGAACATTTTGAGGTTTCAGGGTTGGGATAACTTTTTCGATAGTTGGTAAATCTTTAGGGACTTTTTTTTCTGGGGCCGGCTTAACTTCCCCTGTATTAATTCGATCTACCAGTGCGGTTTCAGGCTTGATATCCTTAGTGAAAGGCAAAGTCTTTACCATACGCCCTCTTGGGCGCATGAATTTTCGCATTTCCGGAGCAAAAGCTACCGCCGGAACCTTACTGGTTTTCACATGGTGATGTACCGTCAGTACCTCTTCATTTTTCTCTAGGGTCAACCCATTGGATAAGACTCTAGCCTGCATCGGTTGAGTTAACCACATAAAGGCACCTTCATTTGTTTTCTGAAGTGATTTCACATGGGCATTGAACCAGTATTTACTTACCGCCTGTGCTAGCTGTGCCTGACGAATTTGCCGATTGGCCTCTATTACCTTTCCTATTTGCTCCCATGCGGCTTCCATGTACTTCTCCTGGTTGGTCTGTATTATACCTGTACCAAATCCTGCTGCCACCCTGAAGCGGGGGTCTAGATTCAATTCATGAACCCAGTTGTTATCAGGTATCGAATCTCCGGCTTCCAGCAATCGATTGGTCAACGCATGCCAACGCCCGTACAATGGCGCCGTTATTAATGGGTCAGGTTCATTTTCAGCGGCTGATTCACTAATGATCTTATCCGACAATTGTGGATTTTGATGTGCAGTTTTTGCTGTGTCTTTTGAATAATCGTCCGCCAGGTTAATAAAGGCAGCGAGCTGTTTTTGAAATTCACGTGGATAGGGAGTTTTTGCCCACTCGTTGTAGTTATTATATTCAACCTTCTCTGTATCCGACATGGAATTGACCGGTACCTGCAGTGCTCCACCAAGGCGCAGAATGCCTCCCAATTGATTCACCGGAATGCCATTCTCATCCAAATCCCCTATCCCTTCTATATTAGAGCCTGGATTTCTGACATCCATGTCCCAGCGGCCCACACGGTTATCCACCGGCTTTGGTTCCAGCAAACGTACCAGATATTCAAAATCGCCGACTGTGCCCGTTCTAAAATACCATTGGTAGTATACAGGAAACGAGGCCGGCTCTGTCTTACCTGCGTAGTCTTCCCAGGCCGAGGTCGTTGCATTTAAGGTCGCCTCGGCATCGAAAATGCCTTCTACATCCAGTCCCAGGCCAGCAAGGCGCCCGCTTTCAAAAGTCGGAATCAAAAATGCATGGTAGGCCTTATTTTCTTCTAGGCGGCGCGGACAAATTATCCGGGAGAAGGTATTATCCGGATCCTGACCAACGAACTCCTCAAAATCGTCTTTTATTTGCGTGGCCTGATTTTGATTTGCAGGATCTGAAATTACCCTTTGAATAGGGGTTTGTGGATCATCAGGATTTGGTAGATCATCTTCGATCAGATCGGTGTTCACATGCACATGGGCCCATGCCCACAACTGATCTGCAGGTGGAAATACTTCCGATGCAGCTATTTTCAGATCGATATATGACAGGGGACGGTCCGCCATATTTTTACCATTTTCAAATTCGCTCTCCTCCAGGACAACTAGGGTAATCCAGGGTCGTAAGCGATCCTTATTATCTGGCTTAGCCGGTGTATATCTCCAGGGATAGTCTTTGTGGATCAAGTCAATTGATGCCAGGTAATTTGGTTCAAAATTCGTAATCCAGTTTCGCGGCTCAGTTTTAACCACAGCCCTGGAATCGATCCCAATAATATCTGCCGGGCCATACAAGCCAACGGTTTGTGATATGGGCGGGTTCACAACCTGTCCATCCGCTTTTATACTAAGATCGACAGTGATGGGGGCCCTTAGCTTTACTGTTGGGTCATGATCTTCGACCTGGATCTGGTTTGCTATTCCTTGCCTGATCCATGGTAGAAATGAATATGATGAAAGTATTTTGCTCATTGAACCAGATTTACTTCGTTATTAGGAATAGTATGCACAGCATCAGCCATATGCGGATCATCCGAGATCAATTCGTTTATAAACTCATCTGCTCTGGCCATACTTTCGAAATTCGTTGCATCTTTATTGAAAGGCTTATTGTCCTTATTAAAGGCAACGGTATAGGCGCCAGCCCGTACGTCAATTTTTTCATCAAATGGCTGGAATTCCTTCTTCACCCTATGAGAGACTGAAACTCTTCGCACCGCAGAATTGGCAAAGAAGTGCACAAACAGTCGCTGTGACCAATTGAAGAAACGCCTGCGCCTTCGCTTATAGGCCGTATCTATGGTAATCAATTCGTAGCGTACATGACGCACGGTAATCTTTCCAAATCGTGTCTGATCTCCGGTGACAGAGAGTTCCAAACCACCATCCTCTTTTTCATAGGCTGGGCTGCTCAGCTTTTTACTGTCTTTCATATCCTGGAACTGTGCCCTGGCAAACGATTCTTTAATATCAGAGATTTTTTGCAGCGGTCCGCTTACTTCAACCTCCAGTTTGTTTGCATCATCAGGTTTTTTACTACCGAATTTGTCGAGATGAATCTTCAAAGGCAGGGCACGCTGGCTCACTCTTAAGGTACCTACCGGGTGTAGCGCAATGCTGTCATCTGAATCCGGAACTTCTCTTAGCGAAACGAGTAAACCGCTTGTTGATGCGGGTTCTAGGGCCTGCCAGTTTTGAATGTTTTGAAGTTCTGCCTCGAGTAAGGGGATAATTGAAATTGGAGGCAGTTTTGTATTCTTGCTGTCGCCCCAGGTTTTATCAAACTTGGCTTTAAAGCTAAAGAAGAGTATTTTGAGTTTTCCATAACCAGTAGCTCGCCATGGAGATGTTCCCTCTAGAGAGAACTTCAGGCTGATCGTAAACAGATCAAAACCAAATACCTTAAGCGATACTTTTCCGGATATTTCAATGACAAAGTAGAAAGGATCGAACTGGAACAGGGCATCGAAGGCCAGGTGTCCCTCAATTTTAAATTCGCTGAAGCCAAAATAAAGTTCAAGCTTACATCCTAACTGTACTGTGTTGGTGGTAACGGCAAAGTATCCCTCGACACGTATTTTACCCCAGGATTCGTTTAAAATATTTAGGGCGACTCTTTTCGGAACCGGAAATGGTAACGGAGGCGGGTTAAATCTCGGATGAAAACCTCCAACGCTTACCACAAAATTGGAGTCATCACCCCAGGCTACGAGCACGCCCATTTCACCTTCAATGGTGATGAATAATACACGGGACTCAAAAATTGAAGCAAAGAAGAATGCATTTTTCTTCTGAAAATCTATGGCACCTATGAAACTTACTTGTAACACCAGAAGAGCGGCTTCTTCATCAGGTAAGATACACTTAAGGACCCCTAGGATGGCAATTCTCTCAATTCCTCCGCCATTATTCACTCGTATTTCAATAATAACTCCCAATGAAATACTTATAAGGGTAGGTGTCCCCCATCCCAGTTTGACCATAGGACCTATGAGGAATTTGCCCTCTTCAACCGGAAAGAATACCTTAAGGTCGCTGATTATTTTTGGGGCATTCTCCACCACATTTGTAGGGAACAGTATGCCGCTGGTAGCTCCCGTACGAACTCCTTCAGCCAGCGGTTCGAGTTTCATGGTGCGATGCAATCCCAGTAAGCCTCCGGCTCCCAGGAATACAAACCCAAACCCTAACTGTATGGTAAACTCAGCTGTGATGATGATTATCATTGAAAAGCCGTCCGAACCGTCAGGCATTTTAGTGGTAATCAGCCCGATGGCCTTTAAGGACAGGAATTCGGCAAAGGTGAGTTCAAGGGCACCTGCGTATTCTTCATTATCAAAATCAAAAAACAGATAGCCGCCGCCCTTTACGACTCCGGCATCAACAGATAAACCTACTCCATTAGGGGGTTTGAAGCTCAAGTCAAAATCCAGAGGTCCCAGATTTCCTTGCCCATCATCAGGTATATCAAATGAAATATTTGCCCCCAGGCGATCAACTGATGCCGCAAGAGGGCCAAGATTTAGTTTCAAACTACTACTAAGTTCAATGGATACTGGCTTGGGATTGAATAGATTGGCGATAAAATAAATACTTTCAATTTCCAGTGGTCCCAGTGAAATATGGGTCGGAAATTGAAGCTCTAGACCTCCACTCCCCTGAATCATCACCTTATCGGCTGCAAAATTGGCATTTAGCGAAAAGTTGGCCTCTGCAACTTCCATGGGTATAGCTGAAGAAAGAAAACCATCGCCTCCGGAAAAATCTAAGGTCAATTTCCCTTCTTCCAAAGCCAATGAAAAAGAGGGATCAAAGGCGGCTGTGCCTTCACTTGGATTCCAGTTGGCACTTATAGTATTTCCAAAACTAACTTTCCCGACCTCCAACCTTGTACCTCCGGGCAGACCTACCAATAGCATTGGCCTTCCGGGGATGTTTGCAATAAGTTCGTTACTTACAGTTAAGTTAATCTCTCCTGTTGGGGGTTGAAGTATAAAATTACTGTTCGGGATATCAATCACCCCTTGTATTCCTGCGGCAAAACTACCCCCAAAACTCGATTTTAATGACCAGGGAGCAATTAACGGATAATTATTTTCGATTTGTCCATTTCCAGGGATACGTAATTCAAAACCAAGTGCTGGTGGATTAAAGGCATTATTTGCTTGCAGGCTCAAAAGGAACATCTCAAAAATCGGAGGTTGCACACCAACATCAATTATTTGGGTTGGAAAGTCAAGTGGCCGAGTAATCTTTTCAATGCGTTCAAATAATTTTCTGCCGTCAAAAGTAGGAGTGCCAAGATCCGTCAGGTCTTGAATATATGAAGCAGGAGAGTTAAAAAGGTCCACCAGCCTGCTCAACTCCAACCTCCTCTCTAAATAGGGAGGTTGGGTGAAATCTTCACTGCCCTCATTTATAAGGTTCTTTTCTGCAAAGCCCATAAAATCCAATACACCATAAAATTTGGGTACTTTTTCTTCGAGAAGACGAACCGCCATAGATTCGAGTATGCGTGGAATAAATCGGTCAAAGAAATTCTGGAAATGTGCTTTTTGGGCAGCGGATAATGATGCGTCGCCCTGGGCCATTTGGTTAACGGTATCACCCAACTGAATTGCACTATGAATAACTGATGAAACCCTTTCTCCAAGTACAACACCCTTTGCGATGATTTGCAGGGTATTTCCATCATCAATTGCCTGTTGCAATTCCGCCATAGCTGCCGAAAGCGTGCCACTTACTGATTGGACATTATTTATGGCTCCCGTAAGTTGCCCATTGGAATGCCATGAAGCCGGCATCCCCACGCCCATTTCATGGAGGAATCCATGACTTAACTCTTCAGAAAGTGGTACTAAGGCCTCAGCTAAATATTTTAAAATTAACTCAAATGTACCGGCACTAGACATGGGCGTTCATTTTATCCGATTCAAGAATCATTTCTTCATACCGTGAAACAAACTGGTTAAATGTATTTCCAATCAGATGAGGAACTTCCTCCATAGCCTTGTTTAATGCTTCGCAGGTTTTGGGGCTCACATAATTTTTAAGGCCGGATACAATATTTGTCAAATACTGAATTAGCGGTGTACCTTCAATTTTGGTTGGTACTGCAACCGAGGGTAGTAAAGAGGCTCTGTTTAGATGGTGTACCAAAAGTGGGCCCTTATTCCTATGCCAAATTGTAGCCATGCGCTTGTTGGTATTAACCAAATCTCTGATTTCACGGTAATTTCCTAGCAGAAGTCCATAGAGTTCCTTTCCTTTTGGAGTCTCGGTTAGTCTTGAAATCGGTGAATTTTTTGCGAAGAGCGGTTCCGGATTTAAATTAAAAGTTTGAAACCTTTCTCTTTCAAAAAAACTTGAATTCATAGTAATTCCTACGGCAACGGAGTCGACTGCCGCCTGAACATCAAGTTTTCCAGCGCCAAACTTGTTATTAGGTACCGCTGCTGTAAAACTGTCCGTCACGGCGGTATCCATCAATGCCTGTCTTATTTCATCATTGTCTAGCTCGGGGTTTTTTTCTAACAGAAGTGCAGCAGCTCCTGAAACATGAGGAGCAGAATAGCTTGTGCCCGTTTTTGCTATATAAAAATCGTAACAGCAATCGCAACATGAACCTGCATCTGGATCGTGTCGGGCAGAATAGACGTTAGTTCCTGGAGCAGAAATTTCAGGCTTTATCCTATTATCAGAGGTTGGACCCCTACCTGATGATGTATATAATCCGCCTGAACTCTTGCCTTTTGTAGTATGATTGCCCACTGTAATTATTAATTCTGCAGTTCCGGGTATACTGATCGTTCCTGACTTTGTAAAAAATGTAGAAAATGTTGCCAGTTGATCTCGTTCAATATATGCATGAATATCTGTGGCTGTTGCAGTAGTGTTGGTCAACTTCATTGTCCACACCCCGGATAAACTATGATCAGGATTGTTTGCATCAATATCAATGAAGATTCGTTTTTTGCCATTTGTTTGAAGAGTCTGAGAATCTATTGTAATTGTGCTGTTCTTAGTATCTTCAGTAAAACTTACGTTGTCCCCGGGGCTTGCGGTGTTGGTTCCAGTGATATTACCACCAGGTGGTACTATTTCAATATCAAGATCACTAGCTCCGTCATACCAAATATCAATCTCTATGTCCCTTTGATCATCACTATTTTTTGGCGGGACCACATTGATTTTTAGTTCTACCGGTGCACCTGCATTATTAGCTGGAACGTTCGTCTCAGCATGTCTTTTTTTATTGCCTAAATTTCCCGCAGATTTTACAATGGTAAACCCTTTAGAGCTTTCATTTATTCCTAGCAAAAGAAACAGATCAATCATCTCTTCCACCAAGGAGGATCCATCATGTGCGCCTAAGTTGTCACCCTGACTAATATTTATCACTAGTGGTTTGTCAGCTTCCTCAGCCTTACGCATAAGAAATGTGATGGCCTCGACGAGATTATCCGAAGTACCAAGCTGTCCTGTACTCCCCGTTATTAATCTCACTAAAATAATATCTGCTTCGGGTGCTACACCTACATAGTGGTATGATCCGTGACAATTACCTGCTTGCGCCCCATTGCCGACAGCGATTCCTGCAACACGGGTTCCGTGCCCCTTTGGCCTGTGGCGTACGACTGTCAGGGGATCTTCAGCGGCCATAGCACTTTCCAATTGCTCCTTGGTATAGATTACTCCCTTGGGAAGTGGGTTACCAATCATATCAATGGGAATGTTATCTCCTGGTTCTTGATCAAGGCTTTGATCATATAAAAAAAGAACCCTGGACTTTGAACTATCTGCTGGATCCCTAAACACACCATGGCTATATTGGAAACCAGAGTCTATTATACCAACAATAACACCTTTACCGGTGAATTTACCTGTACCAGAAAAAGGAGGGCTATCGTTTCTCAAATTATGAGCATTTACATGTTCTACAGTTTCGTCTAGGTCCGGACTGTAACTTCTATTGGTTTCTATACGAATTACATTAGGATGGTTTGCAACACTTACAATTTTATCAATTGGTATTCGAACAGCTGCGATATTGCCCACCACACTGATAACTTGGCAACCTAGGACAGTAAGAAATTCATAAGAACCTCTAAACTTCAATAGCACTCCCAGAGATTCTACACCACCACTTTTACCAGTCTCTTTTTTAGTCGCGTACTTGTTCGGTTTATTCATTATGACTTTAAGGCGGGGATCTATTTTTATGCTTATGGGAATGTCGGCGGGTTCGCCGGCAAATTTTATGAACAGTACCTGTTTTAGTGAAACGAATTCTTCAATTTTACCGAGTTGGAGTGTTCCCGAAAACGTCCCTTTCTCCTCTAGTTTATCAACATTAAATTGATATTTCTCAAGTTCCACTTGATTGGCGGTACTTATAACAATAACCGGCACTTTATCTCCCTCTAACAGACAAGGATGTAACCAATCCATCCTTTTCTTTCCTAATTTTTGAAGATTCAAATAATTTTTATAAATAAGCTGAAGCTCTGAATCTAACTTGTGCAAAAATTTAGACATAGAATAATTTTAATTTATGCAACCACCAGCATATTTATCTGATCGTGAATATGAAGTCAATCCGAGTAGGATCTAAAACTTCAGGGAAACAAGCCAAATGTGGCGCAACAAGGAATTTTTATTAGGCAATCAAGACCTATTGACTCAATCTAAATTAAGGATTTGGCATGTCCGTTGCAATCCCTAAAAATGGTGATTTTCAGTTCTTTGAGTATGATAAAACGGAAACTGAAATTGTTCCTGATTTACAATTCCATAATCTTTGAAGCCTTTTTGATAAGTTGGGCGGTGTTCTTTACCTGAAACTTCTCAATAAGGTGTTTACGGTGAGAAATGGCAGTGTGATTGCTAATGAAAAGTCGGTCAGCGATTTGCTTGGAAGAATAGCCATCTGCTATTAATTTTAGTACTTCTTCCTCACGAGGGGATATGAGCTTTGCAGGATCTGTCGGTGTACTATTGCAGTTTGTGATACGGCTCAGGCAGTGTTCAATGCGTTCTTTTTCGGTAACATTGTATAGGTAGTTGATTACAAAGGTTAATTCTATTTTCCTGTGAAGTACCATTTCATGCTTCAGGCAGATATCGCTTCCTGTCGCATCATATATATGGTATCGAAGCGCCAGCAACTTTTGGTCGAAGGGAACGGTAAGAAAATCGTTCACTTTGTTTTTGATAAGTAAAGCTTCTTCACTCCACATATTTGCAAACCAAAAATCCCATCCTCTTTCATGGAATTGCGGTAATTTGTATCCCAAAAGTCTCTGAAAGGCTCTATTGTTATAAAAAAATCTTTTCTGCTCCAAAAGATAAATGGCTACAATTAAGTTATTTGAACGATCTCCTGAATCAAGTATACTGGAAATCTCGGCCAGAAAGCTATACCTCCCAATAGACGGAGTCCAATTTAAACCATACGCATTATCCTGTTTCATTTGGAATCAGAGGTTATTTTCTCAAAAATAGGAAAAACCTACATTTAATAAGAGAATTCTTGTATAGTTTGTGAAGTTTGATGTATCAATTGTAAATAGCTTGAAAATGATAAGCTTTGGCCAACCTTAAAATGTAATTATTCAGACAGCAAAAGAAGATTAATTTAAAAAACGGTAAACAATAGCTTCAATCCATATTTATATGTTGATGGATTATTTTAAAGGAGACTTTTGTATAGACAGTAAAAATCTGATTGAAAGAAAATCCTACTTGTGATTTCTTTCTATAGTTTCATTAATTGATCGTTTACAGGAAGGTTTTCTAGTGATTTTTCATGAACTCTTTGACATCATTGCCGATGATGCCAGATTTGAACCAATAGTAGGGACATTATACCCGAAAAAGAAAGCTGGGGGTCAGGAAACCTTGCCAAACAACTTCTGTATAGGTAAAACATGACAAAAGTCATATTCTGTAATCATTAAAACCTGAAAATTTGTAGCAAGCAAGTTCAACCCAAAATAAAAGGGATTCACAATACCGTGAAAATTTTCCAAACACTTTGCCGAAATAATAGATTTAAACCGATTACCACATGACACATGCACATTCTTTCCATATTCCTGTAATGGGAATTGGGTTTACAATAGATACACCCTTAAAAGTTTCTCAATTTGGGATGGATTCGGTGATTTCCTTAGTAGACGATATCCTACTCGAAAAACTGAGGAAAATGTACTGCGAGAAGTTCGAGATCAAGTATACGGAAATCACGGAAAAAATTGATGACTTCCGGGCAAAGCGAATTACCTCCTACCTGGACTTGATGCATGAACTTGCCCAAAAGAAGTTCGATGTGTTTAAAAATACAACCGCTGAGACCGCAAACGGTATTCGGGACTATTTTAATATGCTACCAGATACTTCAAGTATAAAAAAGGAATTCAAAAAATTAACGGCGGACTATTTTAATCTTGAGGAAATCCAAAACTGGGTCAAGGAGCACATGGCCATGGGAAGTATAGATGTAAATATCATGACCAAGGTTGATAAGGATAATTATATAAAAAACGAAAAGCTTCCCAGTGAATATAACGATGCGCATGCCGCACTGAGAGGGTTTGCCAATAGCAGCCTGCGCTCTTCAGTTATACTTTCGGCCGGAATGAACCCAAGATTATATAGTTACCTGGAACAGTTTGAAGATTTTTATCCGGACGAAAATGGACATATCAAAAAGAAAATAGTTCTAAAGGTAAGTGACTACCGGTCCGCTTTGATTCAAGGTAAATTTTTGGCAAAAAAAGGATTATGGGTATCCGAATACCGCATAGAATCGGGGCTCAATTGTGGTGGTCATGCTTTTGCAACGGACGGATACCTTATGGGCCCTATTTTACATCAATTCAAGGAAAACAGGAATGATTTGATAGCATCCGTTCATGAGATTCTTGTAGGTGCATTGACACAAAAAAATAGACTTATTCCAAAAAAAGGACTGCCCCTAAAAATAACCGCCCAAGGTGGCGTGGGAACTGCCGAGGAACATCAGTTTATATTGGACCATTACAATGTGGATTCCGTTGGGTGGGGCACCCCTTTTCTTTTGGTCCCCGAAGCAACTACGGTTGACGATAACACACGTGACAAATTGATGGAGGCCAAAGAGGATGATCTGTATCTAAGCAATACCTCTCCATTGGGAATTCCTTTCCATAGCCTTAAGGGCAATACCAAAGATGATGAAAAATTCAACTTAATCAATAAAGGAAGGCCAGGCAGCTCTTGCCCTAAGAAATTTGTTGCCCTGAACAAGGATCTTACGGATAAGGGAATTTGCATAGCCTCCAGGCAATACCAGCATTTAAAAATAAAAGAACTTGAAAGTCTAGAACTATCCCCTGCCCAATATCAATCCAAATATGAAAAAATAGTGGAGAAGTCCTGTACCTGTGTTGGGTTGGGAACGTCTGCCCTACTAGCCTACGGTCTGGATACGAAAACCGAAGGTGAGGGTGTTTCTATCTGTCCAGGACCAAGTATGGCCTATTTTTCAAAAATAGTTAGCTTAAATGAAATGACCGATCACATTTATGGAAGGACCAACGTAATCTCAAGAACGGATCGCCCCAATATGTTCGTCAAGGAATTGTACATCTATATTGATTATCTCAAAGACAAAATTGAGGAAGCCAAAGAAGCGGTGACTGATCGGCAAAAAAAGTATTTGTCCACTTTTACAAATAACCTTAAGGACGGCATTGCTTATTATCATTCGGTTTTTAATACCCTTAAAGGAAGTTTTGAAAATACCAAATCTCAAATTGTGTTCGATTTGGACCGGGGCCTAAAGACCTTACATCTTATGGAAAAGGAGATAAACACCTTATAGATTTGAATTTTTGAAGAGTATTGCCATAAATGCGATGAACTAAAAAATGTCACCCCAATAGCGGATCGTTGGCGATCTCAAATATGTCTTAAGAAGCTGTATTGTTATCTATATTGTAATACCCGCCTTTGTTTTCTTTCCTTTTCAAGGATTGACCGATTGTCAAATGTGCTACATTAATCATGTTTCGTAATTCGCAAAGTGTTGTGGTTACCTTTGAGTTTTTATAAAGTTCCTCCACTTCCTTGTAAATCAAATCCAGATGCAGTACGGCCTTTGCCAAACGGTCATTGCTTCTAACAATACCCACATAATCCCGCATTAGGGCCTGTAACTTTTTAAGATTGTGGAGTATTAGAATATGTTCCTTGGGAATACGGGTTCCTTCATCGTTCCATTCCGGAATAGCAATACTTAGAGAATCGGTAGGATGTGAAACATGGTATTTGTAGATATTGTGGGCATACACCAAGGCCTCCAACAAAGAATTGGAAGCTAGGCGGTTAGCACCATGCAATCCGGTCCTAGAGCACTCGCCACAAGCAAATAAGTTGTTTATCGAAGTCCTCCCGTCCTTATCCACAACAATGCCGCCACATAAGTAATGCGCTGCAGGCACTACAGGAATCCAATCTGTTTCAATAGCGATATGGTTTGCCAAACATTCTTTGTAAATGGTTGGGAAATGTCTTTTAAATTGATCGATATCCAAATGGGTACAATCTAAAAAAACGGAGGTATCCCCTGATTTTTTCAATTCGTTATCTATACTTTGCGACACGATATCCCGGGAAGCCAATTCGGCCCTTTCATCATAATCCGGCATAAACCTATGCCCATTTTTATCGCGTAAAATGGCTCCAAACCCACGAACAGCTTCGGAAATTAAAAATGAGGGGCCTTCTTTCACGGTATAAAGGGCAGTGGGATGAAATTGTACGAATTCCATGTCCCTAATCTCCGCCTTGGCCCTATATGCCATAGCGATGCCGTCTCCGGTTGCAATTACAGGGTTGGTCGTATGCCCATAAACATGACCAATGCCACCGGTAGCCAATAATGTACTGTCCGCCTTGACGGTAATAATATCTCCTGTTTTTTGATCTAGCACATAGGCTCCATAACAAAAAACTTGCTTTGATTTCGGAACCTCCAGATGGTGTTCCGTAATAAGATCTATAGCAAAATGATAGGTCAAAATGGTAACATTGGGCAATCTTCTTAAATTTTCCAGCAATGCCCGCTCCACTTCGTAGCCCGTAAGGTCCTTATGATGAACCACCCTGTGCTCCGAATGGCCACCTTCCTTACCCAACTCCAATTTTCCGGAAGCATCAATATCAAAACTTGCACCCCATGCCATTAATTCCTTAAGTCGTTTTGGACCTTTCTTTACCACCATTTCCACTACTTCCGGATTACAGAGCCCGTCTCCGGCAACCAATGTATCTTGAATATGCTTCTGGAAAGAGTCCTCCTTCATATCCAAAACTACGGCAACACCACCTTGGGCATATTTTGTGTTGGATTCTTCCTCATCAGCTTTTGTGACTATAGTTACTGTCTTTTCCGGAAGTGCTTGGGCAATTTTTGAAGCAAAGGTCAATCCTGCTACCCCTGAGCCAATAACAAGAAAATTCGTTTGTATCATCTTACTTCGATAGTTCCAACATCCTTTCTATGGGCAATAGTGCGGATTGTGCCAAGGCTTTCGGAACATCTATTTCTGGGGATTCGTTAAGCAGGCAATCGTATAACTTCTGTAAGGTGTTCACTTTCATATAGGCACATTCGCTACACGCACATGTATTATCTTCCTGCGCTGGAGCCGGAATGAGGACCGTATCAGGAACTTCTTGCTGCATTTTGTGGAGTATACCAGCTTCTGTGGCAACGATAAACTGCTCCTTGGGATGCTTTTTCACGTAGTTGATCATTCCGGCCGTGGAGCCAATATAGGTCGCAACATCCAAGATATGTTCCTCGGACTCGGGATGCGCAATGATTACGGCCCCTGGATTTGCTTTATGGAGCTCCAATAATTTGTCTATTGAAAAGGCTTCATGCACCACACAAGAACCATCCCAAAGCAAAAGGTCCCGACCTGTCTGTTTGGCGATATACTTACCTAAATTTTTGTCCGGTGCAAAGATAATGGGCTTATCCTCTGGAACAGATTCCACAATTCTTAAAGCGTTGGAAGAGGTACAAACAATATCGCTCATTGCCTTGATTTCTGCCGAACAGTTGATATAGGTAATCACCAAGTGGTCTGGGTGGGCATCCTTAAACTTGCGAAAAGTATCCGGTGGACAGGATTCGGCCAAGGAGCACCCTGCATCAAGGTCAGGCAGTAAAACCATTTTAGACGGATTCAGGATTTTGGCCGTCTCCGCCATAAAATGAACACCGGCAAATACGATAATGGAAGCATCGGTTTCAGCGGCCTTTTGTGATAGGCCCAAACTATCACCTACATAATCGGCAATTTCCTGTATTTCAGGCCGTTGGTAGTAGTGCGCTAACACTATTGCCTTTTTAATTTTTTTTAGCTCTAAGATTTCGTTTGCCAAACTCATGTTCCTCGATTCCAAATTTTCGGATGCAAATGTATTTTTAATCTACACTGGAAAATATGATTTTCGTCACAATGTACGATAAAACCCGCACTTTTGTTTTGAGCTAAATTAGCTCAACTTTGATGTTTGATTTTCTCGTATAATTTTACCAAAAAAATGCAATGCTTCTTTTGCTTTAGTCAACGCCAAACCATTACTTTTTATATGTTTTCCAAATGGCAATAAAATGATTAAAAATCCTTTCGTTTTGATTTTATGGCCAATCGCCAAATAGGAAGTATCGTCCAAAACAATAGTACAACAAGGGAAACCAAAAGACCAAAGTCAGTACCAAAGAACTTCTTAAAAACCGCTCCGGTATATCCCAGAAGTGCCGAAATGTCCAATTTTAAAAGGATAAGCGTTCTCGAAAGGTCAATGGGATTGAACATTGTAGCTGCCAGGGAGAACGTATCCAACGGATACTCCTCAAAAACAATTAGGGATAATAAAAAAAGTCCATCGTAAATGACCGCCAAAAACAACCAAAGCAATACCGCGTACCCGAAACCTTTTATCCTGTTTTCATTGGAAAGTGCAATATTGAACGCCAATGCCGTAAAGATAAATGTCAAAAAGGCTCCGGTAACCAATAAAAGTGTAAAGTTGAAAATAGCATCACTTCTAAAAAGTCCATAAAGGATAAACGGAACCCCTAGGCCTAAGAACAAGCTAAGCGTCAAGGAACCGGCGACCCCAAAATACTGTCCCAGAAAGATGGTGGAACGGCGCAAGGGTTGCGCCAACAACAACTCGGTGAATTCCTTTGAGTTGTAAAAATACATTACCCCAAAAATAGTCCCAATCAAAGGCACCAACACGATGATAACATTCATTAAGGTGATGACCGCTTTGGAAAGATCGTTGTTAAGGAAGAGCAGTACAAAGCCCAGGGCCAAATAAAAAAGAAAATACACATAGCTCCAGCGGCTCCGCATCAAATCATAAAAGCTATATTTTAGGATTTTAAGCATCTGTGGTTTGCATTGCTATGGCCGCTATGGCATGTTCAACATCAACTTGATCGGTCTTTTGTTTCAATTCTTCAATACTTCCCTTAAAATAGACCTTGCCTTCCAGTAGGTAAACGATCTCATCCGCAACTTCTTCCACAAACTGCATAATGTGCGAAGTTATCAACAGGGTTTTTCCTTTCTTCTTTTCTTCCTGTATCAATTTCTTTAACCGAATCAAGGATCCCGGATCCAAGCCCGTGGTGGGTTCGTCCAAAATCATCAAAGGGCTGTTGAACATAAAGGTAAGTACAATGTTCACCTTTTGCTTGGTACCCCCGGATAGCGTTCCCAGTTTTTTGTCCAAAAAAGGTTCCAGTCCAAACAAACTGATTAATCTGTCTTCATCACTGGGCTTTTGCCTTAAGTCCTTTATCATCCGTATTAATTCCCCTACCCTAATATTATTGGGAAAATTCGCTATCTGCGGTAAATAATCAATTTCCTTGCGATATCTCCAACCGTTTTTAATGTTGGTATCAAGCACATTTATGATTCCCGTATTTGGAATCACCATTCCCAAAATACTTTTGATAAGTGTAGTCTTCCCTGATCCATTAGGGCCCAAAATTGCATAAATACCTCCGCTCTTAATACTCAGTTCCACCCCGGAAAGTACCTGATTCTTTCCAAATCGTTTATGTAGATTGTCTATCTGTATCATTTCACTTTTCGCATCAAAGGATTGGGATCCATTAAATTGTCCGGTGTAAAAACCGGTGAAACCTTTTCCGAAAAATCAATAATGTCCATAAATAGACTACGTAAGAGTACAATGGTCTCCGGTGTTCTATTTACAATATACGAGAATAGTTTCACCGGTCTATACGGTACATCACCAATACCATTTTTGTCCAAATCGTATCCAGTATAGCTACTCCAATAATTCTGTTCGAATATATTGTCGTTCACCTTGCTATTGTAGGAAATATCAAAGGAATTATATAAAAAGTTGTTGTTCTTAAAGATATTGGTATAGCAGGCGCCCCTTACTTTTACGGCCCAGCCGTTATTGATGAAATCATTGCCGATATAGTTGATCCGATTGGAACCTTCAATATTGATACCAATAGTGTTTTCTTCAAAGGTATTCCCGCTAATCTCTGCATCATTAATTTCCTTTAGGAGCATTCCAAAGGAGGCCGTACCCCAGTTTTTTCGAAACGTGTTGTTCTGCATCCTGATATTTTTGGAAAACATCACGGCCACTCCCGCTCCGTTGTTCTCAAATGTGTTGTTGGTGTAGATATCATCATTGGAGAACATAAAATGTAGCCCATATCGTATGTTATCAGAACTTCTATTGTTGTTGATCGTAACATTATCGGAAAACTCAAGATAAATACCATCACGGGTGCCTTGTACAATATTCCGGTCTACCTGAACATGGTGTGAATACCATAATTGGATGCCATTTCCCGAGTTGTATTCATCTACGGCATCGCCAATAATCTTATTATGGTAGACCTTGCCATTGTTCGATTTCTCCAAATAAATACCAAAGAAAAGTCTTTCAAGGACCACATGTTGTATCAGGAAATTTTCGCTCTTTACTACTCGAATGGCAGCATAATCTGTGGTGTAGCTGGTTCCAACATTGATAATAAAAAGACCATCCACGGTCACATTGTCCGAAACAATGGTAATAATCTCACCCTTTTCCTCACCATCAATGACAGGGTAACCTTCTCCGAGAAGGGTCAAGGGTTTGTCTATAACAATATTGTATTCTTTGTAGGTTCCTTTTTTGATTAAAAGGGTGTCATATTCCACAGCTAGAGCAATTCCTTTCTTAATAGAAGATACTTCGCATGTAGAACAGATGGTAATTGTCCTACCCATCAAAAATTGACTACCTCCGATCAAGATGAGAAAGAACAATAGTTTGCTATGTAGTAATATATGGTTCATAACAGTCCCCCACTTCTTGCACTAAATCCCGTAAAAACAAAAAGAACGGCAATTATGGTTACTGCCAGGATATGAATTGCCAATAGTTTTAAGCGCCTTTGGGGAATCAAAAAAAATCGGGCGTGTACGGCCAGGGCCAATGTAAATATCAAAAGAATAAATTTAAATACTAGATGTCTTGTATAGTGGTCGGCCATATCCATCTTAAAGAAATCCGGGGCATAATGGACAGTCATATAAACACCGGTAACGACCAAAATGAGCAGGGCCGGCATTCCAATAGGTTCATACTTGGACTCGAAATTTTCGATAATCCCAAAGTCTCTTTGTTTTAAGGCTTTTGGCAAAAACCCCAGGGTTAGCACCAAATGGCCTCCTGTCCATATCGTTGCTGCAACAATGTGGATGAAAATAACGATTTTAAGGAACATCTTAGCGGATTATCAGAAATTTGGAATTTTCGTTTGCCTTCACCCAATGTGGAGTTTCTCGAGGAAAGGAAAAATACTCCTGTTTCGTTAAGTGAAAGTTATCATGGTCGATGTGAAAATGAATATCCCCTTCCAAAACTACCAATAGCGCGTCCGTAGGAGATGTGTGCTCCGGAAAAATTGCACCACTTTCAAGACTAATACTCAATACCTCCGCCGCATCGTTCTTGGAAAGCTTTTGTATTTGTAGTTTATCGTAAGGTTGCGTTTTGATTTCTTCTCTAATTTCGTACATCATTTATGGCTTAAAACGGTTCAACAATTCATCCCAAGAATACAAATCACCGCCGTTGCCCTCCTTGGCATTTTTTGCATCGGCATCGTTACCAAAAGCTGTCAGGAACTCTCCCATTGGGCTTGGTATGCCTTCACTGATTAAGTACGTGGCCTTTTTGGCATCGACTAATTCACCCGGTTCGGAATAATCATTTACTAAAAACAGCGCCACCGTACCTTGATCTATCTCCTTTAGATGGTTCATCATACATTCTACCGCATCAAACTTAAAGGTCTTGCCCTTCTCGGTAACCATCTGTGCGGCGTGCTGCCGATCAACAATAGTCATACTGCAAAAGTGGCATCCATCCGAACCGTATTCGATGGGTTGAGGCTTTACATTGCAAGCAAACACCAATACTGTAAAAAAACCAAAAAGAATACCACGTGATCGCATAACTAGTCTTTTAAGGTTTGTTTCTCCTTCTTCCCAAAAAAATAGGCAATCAATCCTAAGGCGATTCCTCCACCCAAACAATAGGCTCCCAATTGGGGATAGGAATGTGCCGTAAAGTTTAAAATATCCTTGGAACCAAAGAATGGTGGCTGGAATCCCATTACGGAACCATCCGGATTGGTAAACTTCATAATAGCCTTGGGGTCTAGATCATGGCCATAATCATGCTCCCAGATATAAAAATCAATTAAGCCTGCAGTACTAACCATGACCATCATAATAAACCAATACAGAAACCATTTATGGTTGGCTTTCCATGCAATGATCAAACCAATGACCGTTGTGATGATTATGCCTATTGGGAATATTTTGAATTCTGGAATGGCATCCGGTATATATTTCATCCCCACATAATGGTTCATCAAATTTATATTCTTTATATCATGCGGATTGGCATCGGCAAAATCGTTTATATAGATATACATCCCCAAGGGAGTAGGATATTGCGGTGCTTCCAAGGTAATTTTCCAAAGTGGAAATACAAAAAGTAACAAAGGCAATAAGGCGGCCAAAACCATGATAATCCGTGATTTTTTCATGTGTTTGAAATTTTTAATTCCCTGTAAATAAGCTATCCAAAAATTTAAGAACCCATGCAACCACTCGTTACACTCGTTCTCTCATAAATTTATTTTAATCGTTCCTCTGCGTGTAGTTTTTGATTAAAAAAATTCATGTTCGTTTCATTTCTGCAATTCGTTAACCGGTTAAAAAGTGGGCCGGCCATAGGGCCGGCCCTGCCTTAAGTTTGAAAAACTAATCTTTAAGGGTAATTAATTATTCTCCCAAAGACCATGAAAGGTCAATGTTAGAGCTAGCTGGGGATACCCTTACATACCCCTGCATTTCTTGGTGCAATGCGGAACAGAAATCCGTACAATAAAATGGCCATACCCCTGGTTGTTTGGGCTCCCATACAAAGGTTTCCGTCTGTCCGGGCATAATCAACAATTCTGATGTATTCGCACCGATGATACTTACACCGTGTGGCACATCATAATCCTGTTCCATATTGGTAACGTGGAAGTATACCTTATCCCCTACTTTTATTCCTTCGATATTATCAGGGTTAAAGTGACTACGTATCATGGACATGTAAATATGAACTTCCATACCGTTGCGTTCCACCCTAACATCGGCATCTGAGGTTATACCATATTCGTGCTTGTTTTCCTTTAAATCGAAAATCTTTTTGGACCGTTCCTTTACAATATCCGCGGCAATACCTGCGGCATAATGAGGTTCTCCCACTGTAGGGAAATCCAATAAGAGCTCCATCTTCTCTCCGGAAATATCATATAGCTGTGCCGATTGTGTTACTTCTGGACCTGTAGGCAAGTACCTGTCCTTGGTAATCTTATTCATGGCCAGCACGTATTTGCCAAAGGGCTTTCTAGAATTTCCACCAGGAATCATCAAGTGGCCAACAGAGTAGAAACAAGGTTGTCTATCCACTACTTCCCAAGTGCCCAATTTCCATTTGACAACTTCCGAGGAAATAAAGAAAGTGGTATATGCATTTCCTTGACCGTCAAATTCAGTGTGCAATGGTCCAAGACCGGGTTGGCTTACCGTGCCGGCCAAAACATCCTCGAACTTCAAGATAGGGATACCATATGCGTCACCGTCATATTTCTTTCCTTCTATGGCTTCCAACATTTTTGTAAAGGAATGAACCGTTAAATCAGCGGAGAGTTTACCGTTACCTACAATATATTCTCCAGATGGATCTACATCGCAACCGTGAGGTGATTTAGGTGTAGGCAAAAAGAAAACAGCACCAGGTACATCTGTTGGATTTACCACAAGCACTTCTTTTTCCATAGTAGAAGTAGCGGTATGCGTTTCTTCATTATAAACATTATGTGCATAGTTGGAGGGCATTTTGGTACCTCCGCCATTGTTTACATATTCCTCTATCTTTTTCCAATTGACCGCAGCAATAAAGTCTTTGTCATTCTGTGAAGCATTTACCTCAAGTAATGTACTGGCTTCCTCGGAGTTGTACGTGGTAAAAAAGAACCATCCGTGCGATTTGCCACGACCGGGGTGTGATAGGTCATAGTCAAATCCGGGCATCATCAATTGGAACTTGATATCCATACCCCCATCCTCCGGGTCAACACTGATGAACGTTAAAGCTCCTTTAAAATTCCCCTTGTATTCATTGATGGGCATATCCCTTTGCGGTACCGGAACGGAAAACCGAGTCCCTGCCACCACATATTCGGTATTCTCCGTAACAAAGGAAGAGCTATGGTTACCAGCACTATTGGGAATCTCAATAATCTCTGTTGTTTCAAAAACGGTTAGATCTATTTTGGCGATACGGGGTGTATTATTCCCGTTTATAAATACATAACGGCCATCCAATTCCCCGTTGGTCTGTGAAATATCAGGGTGATGGGAATCGTCCCAAGGTACAAATCCAAAGGACGTATTGAGCATGGGCTTGGTTTCCTCATTGTAGCCCCATGCTTTTTCGGCATCTTGGGAGAAAACAGGAATTACCTTGAAAAGTCTTCCCGATGGCAATCCGTAAACGGACAATTGTCCACTAAATCCACCAGAAACAAAGGCATAGAACTCATCATGTTCCCCAGGGGCAACGTATACTTTTTCGGCGGCATTGGAAGTCAACGCCCCGCTATTACCCTTTTTTTGATCCCCACAACTGGTGAAGACCAAGGCGAGCCCAAACAATACCAGCATTGGATTCTTAAACTTTCTCATTGTTGTTGTTTTTATGTTATTTCGATTTTCAATTATTCCCCGGAAGGTGGTAAGATTACCTTGTCCACTACGTGTACTATGCCGTTTCCAGCAGGAATACTGGCAACGATTTTTGCACCACCCACGTAAACGTCCTCTCCTTTAACTTCTACAGTTGTGTTTTGGTTGTTGGCCTGCCCCAACTTCTTAAATTTCTTTAAAAAGTCCTTGCTATAGTTGCCAGGGGTTACGTGGTGTTTTAGAATATTGGCCAACGCATTTTTATTCTCAGGTTTTAGCAAATCTTCCACGGTACCAGGTGGAAGTGCATCAAAAGCCGCATTGGTAGGGGCAAATACCATCAATGGCCCAGCATTTACCAGGGCATTCTCCAAATCCGCCGCCTGTACAGCAGCCACAAGAGTTGTATGATCTGGGGATCCAATGGCAATGTTAAGTACGTTTGGTGTTGACTCATCATCTTTAATAAAGGCCTGGCCCTGTTTTTTCACCTCCCCGGTTTCCGCTTTTTCGGTTTGGGAAGTCATCGTTTCGTTTTTGGTCTCGTTTTTACAGCTGGATAAAAAAAACAGCATACAAAAACAGCCGACCAACATTTTGAGGTTGATTGTTGTTTTCATTATGAATCTACTTTAGGGTTCTAAAATATTCCAGTACCGCCCTTGCCTGATCTTCCGTAAGGCTCTGATTGGCCATGGGCGATCCATTGAACTCTATTAAAAGTTCTTTGGCCAAGGCATCTTCCTTTACCATCACCTCTGGATTAAGAATCATATTCATAATCCATTCTGGAGTTCTTCTTTCCAATATTCCGTTGGGTGCGGGTCCAATAAACTTTTTGCCTACCCGGTGACAGGCCATGCACATTTGCTTAAATACTTCTTCGCCTTGAGTAGCTATGGCTTGATCTATTGCTGCATCCAACGTTATGGAATTAATGGGCCCCACACCTTTGGAAGTCAAATCTATCCGTTCCGAAGCCTTAACCTGATTTGTAGTGGGTGTCTCCGCTTTCTTCTCCGTAGTGGCTTTTTTCCGTTCAATGCTAAAACCATCTTTTTTCTCTTCCTTTCCTCCACAGCTCAATATCAGTAGCGTGAACAGTACCGTAAAACTTTTACTGATTCTTCCCATACCCTTAATTGTTTGTTATTGATTATGAGGCAAAAGTAAGGGTGGCAAAAAGTATAAAACATGATATTAGTCATATTTAGGATAAAAAACTCTTTTATTCTCTATATTTGTAAAAAGCTTTGCAAAATGTTATCGAACTCCTCAAAATATGCCCTAAAGGCCGTACTGTATTTAGCGGTACATTCCAGTATGGAAAAGAAAATATTGGCCAAGGATATCAGTGAGCCCATAAATGTTCCTCGGGCCTACATAGCCAAAATACTTCAAGAACTTTCCAGACATAATATGGTTTCGTCCATGCGTGGTCCTGGAGGTGGTTTCTATCTGAACGAAGAGAACAAAAAGACCCTTCTTTTCGATATTATCAATTTAATAGATGGTGATAATAGATTAACTTCCTGTGTGCTAAGCCTGCACAAGTGCGATAACGAAAACCCTTGCCCCATGCACCATCTCGTGGATGATACCAAGGCGAGTTTTGTAAAAAAATTAAAGGAAACTTCAGTGGAAGATCTTACATCGGAAATCCGGTCCGGAAAATCATTTTTACCCATTTAGAAATCAAAAAAGACCCCCTTTTTCAAAGGAGTCTTTTAAGGAAAAACAACTACAACCAAAAGTATAACTAAAATTCTATCTCAAAGAACAGGCTGCTGGCCTCATTTTCTTCAGTAACATCCTCTCCCTTCAATACCTCATCATTATCATTCAACAGCTTTAGGTTAATTTTCCAATAGCCCGTCATGGTCAATGACAATTTTCCATTGTACATTTTTGATGCCGGATCATAGGTCAAATCTTCATTATTGGGAGAACCGTGGTTTCCCATACCGGGCATACGAGGATCGATCATTATCTTATAATCCTCTACAGCAGGAAAGGTCATCATGTTCTCCATCTTAAAGAGCACGGCCGAGAAATCGTTCACGGCGACCTCCGGTTTCATAGGCATCATGGCCAAAACGTAACGGGTCTCATCCGTTCCCATAAAAACACTTACTCTTTTTTTGCCGTCTACAGGGGCCTTCACCTCAATACGCTCAGTAGCATTGTAGGTCTGTCCTGCAATAGTGTACTCCAAGTTCAACTCCCAATATTCGTCTGCATTTCCTGGCATTTGAAAAATGCTAGACCCTTTGTAAACTGAGGCGTTCTCCGTTTTGGAAACTTCAGATTTTGGACAGGAGTGCATCATTTCCGTCATGTGCATTACAGGATTCCAAGAAATATTGGCATCGGATACGTAACTCTCGCTAGCCTCATCCTTAATTCGGATAAACAGTTCGTTATAACCAATTGTAAATTGCTCTTGTTCGGAATAGAGTTCAATGCTATGATTATTGGCCTTCACGGCCTTTAGCATTGTATACTCGGCGAGTGGATTCTCTTCCACAATGGGTATGGGATCATCCGAATCATCGGTACAGGAGATAAAACTTGCGGTAAGAAATAGTGTTGTTACTAAATATTTTATTGTTTTCATAATAGAGTTTTAATTGTTATTAATTGATGGCATACGAAACGGTCATAAAAAAGTTACGCCCCATCCGAGGGATATTATTCCAGTCCGTATAGGTTGAATAGAATTCATCAAAAATGTTTTCCACACCAGTTTTTACATAAACATCATCATTGTTAATGGAAAACGATTTCCCCAATGATAAAGAGAACACGGTGTATGCATCGGTTCGGTCCTCGCCAAATTCCGGATTAAAATTCACTTGGTCCGCCGCACCGCGCATCGTTAATGATCCCGAAAATTTGCCCTGGGTGTATTGCAACATGGAGTTATACGTAAAAGGACTTATAAAGGGCAGATTGCGCCCGTCCTGATCCGTACCACGGTGATAGGAGACCAATCCTGTCCAAACGAATTCCGGGGTAATTTGATACTTGGTATCCAAGGAGATATTGTACAAATTGGCATGTTCCAAATTTTTGTAAACCTTTACCCCTTCTGCACCAATGGTCATTACGCTTAAGGCAGGGTTTACCTCCCCTACTATGAAGTCCATGGTGTGGAAGTAATTTCCTTCCAAACTAAAATTCAATTTTTTGATAGGCACCGATATTTTTGTGTTCAACTCAATGGCCTTTTCATTCCTTAAGTCTGGGTCGCCAACATAGTCATGATTGTCAAAACTGTTGAATAGATAAAATCCAAAACCTTCGGAAACGGATGGAGCCCTATCCCCGTAGGAGAGCCCACCGTCCAAATGAACCGATTTTAGTTTTTTATGATACCGTGCCGAAAAGCTCTTTAGAAAGCGGGTCTGCCTTTGGGCCATTTCAGGATAGAAAATCCGGAGGCTGTTCAACCCCATTTCATCGGCCACATTAAAACCTTGTACTGCCAATCTAGTGGATAATTTTAGGGAACTTCCCTTGAAGTCTATTACATCTTCCGCATAAAAACCGTTGTTCAGAGTACGCACATTGGGCCAAGTAAGCATAAACATTTCACGCTCATTGGGATTGTTGGGATACATGGTCATCTCGGCAAGCGAACGATTATAAAATCCATCCAGTTTCAATAAGAATTGGTGGTTATTGCGCTTAAGCGTGGCTTGGGAAAAATAGCCATAGGTATCGCTCCATCCGGGCATATCCATTCGAATGGGAACATCGGGCCTTTGGCTATCATCCATGATATGGGTAATGGAATTGGCATACAGCTTGGTTTCCCAATTCTTGAAGTCACCCATGAAATCTGTTTGTATCCAACTGACGGAACCTATAAAGGCCCGTGCCAGGGAAACATCCATGGGCAAGGCGGGGTATCCCACATCGCGGGCCTCATCAAAAATGAAACTGGCCAACAGTTTTTGGTCTTCGGAAACCTTGTAACCTGCATTGACCGAGAGGTTATATTTTTCAAATTGGGAAAAAGCGACCTCCTCGCCACCACCGGCAACATAATTCTCGGCCTTACGGTAGATAATATCAGTATCCACATAAAATTTTTCATCGGAATAGTTCAATTCACCGCCAATGATCTGTGAGGCATTATTGGTCTCACCACCAGTTTCAATAGAGCCTACCCATCCATCAGGTCTAAAATTGCTCTTTTCCAAGCGCAGGTCGATTGCCCCTCCAATGGTAGCTCCATGTTCCGCCCCTTGTTGACCACAGGCAACATGTATATCGGACAGATTGGAAACATCAACATAGGAGGTTATGGGATCCATTCTATCCGTGCAGGCACCAAAAATACGCATCCCGTCAATGGTGACGGACAGGCGTTCCGTGGTCATATCGTTCAGTACCGGCTCCCAGGCATAGCCCCCCCTTTTTATCAGGTTTACTTTTTTGGAGGACTCCAAATACTGGTCCAATGTGGAGAGTGGTTTATGGTGCGAATTATGCTCCAACGTTCTTTTGTAAGAGGAGATGACGATTACCTCATTTAAGTCGATAGGAAGTATGGAATCCTTTGCCATTATCACCCTTGGCTCTTGAGATATGCTTTGCCAATGAAATACTACAGCGCATAACACGGCAAGCAACAAGGATTTGCCTTTTAGACCTGTCGCTTTAGGGCGGCTTGGCCTACCATTCAATATGGTTTTCATCTGTTTCTGTTTTGGACTAATTCAAAAGTTTAAGGGTACAAGCTTTGTGGACAAACCTTTTGTCCATAGCAAAAATTTGTACATCAAATTGAATTAGGCCAACTCGGGTGGTTGGGAAATATTGGAAGTAAAAAGATTTGATCGAAGAACCTCAATAAATTGCGAATTTTCCATTGTAGACTGTGAAAGGAATACACGTAAATCCATTTGCGGTAAGGATTGAAAAAAAACAACGTGCTGAATTTCGGTTTTTGCCTGATCTTCTCCGAAAGGATTGCTTTTACTTTGTTCCGCTTCCTTGGCCAATTGCTTGGAAAGATAGCATTTTCCGTCGCACTTCAATTGCGGCTTATCCTTATTTTCACAAAGCACGTTTACGATGTAGTCATAGTTCATAACATACTCCGCAATGGGCCAGAGCGGCTTCAACAGCATGAGCATTGCTACAAAAAGGATTACATAGCTTTTCATGGAAACAAATGTAGGCTCCTCCCACAGAGGAAAACATGATAAAAATCATATTAAGGATAAAAAGGTCTTTTATTTTTTTCTGCCAAAAAATGCCTTGGAGCAGAACAACAAAAAACGTAACTTCCATCGCCATTACAACTAAATTCCAAAAGCCATAGAATAATGAAGAAAAATCCGTCTAGAAGGTCATTCCTGAAAAAGGCCACATTGGGTTCCGCTGCCATGACCTCGGCACCATTTCTTATTTCTGCCTCAGAAGGCGAAAAAGTTTTAATGAAACGAGATTACCTTGATGAGCAATACACGGCCAATGACCAAATTAATTTGGGGCTGATCGGCTCCGGGATACAAGGTATTTATGACACAAGGGCTGCACTGTCCGTTTCCGGTGTAAAATTGGTCGCTGCCTGTGATCTATACTCCGGAAGATTGGATCGTGCCAAGGAACTTTGGGGCGATGATATCTTTGTTACCCGGGATTATCGCAAACTCCTGAACCGAAAGGATATTGATGCCGTTATTGTGGCCACTCCGGATCATTGGCATAAGAAAATTGCCGTTGATGCACTAAAAGCCGGGAAACATGTCTATTGTGAAAAACCAATGGTACAACGATGGCAAGACGGTCAAGAAATCATCTCCACACAAAAATCGACCGGAAAAATCTGCCAGATCGGGAGTCAAGGGATGTCTTCCCTAGGGAATGAAAAGGCCAAACAACTCTATGAAGATGGTGCAATTGGGGAAATCGTGATGTTGGACTTTTACAATGACCGATACTCGGCCGAAGGAGCTTGGCAATACCCCATTCCACCAGATGCCAGTCCCGATTCCGTGGATTTTGATACTTTTCTGGGCAATGCGCCAGAGGTACCTTACGAGCTAAAAAGATTCTTTAGGTGGCGTAATTATAAGGACTATGGCACCGGGGTTGCCGGTGACCTTTTTGTACATGCTTTTTCTACCTTGAATCATGTCATCAGTTCCCATGGTCCAAACCGGGCCTTGGCTACAGGTGGACTCCGCTATTGGAATGACGGTCGCGATGTGCCCGATGTTAGCATAACTCTTTATGACTATCCAAAAACCGACACTCATGCCGCATTCAATGCTGCTTTTCGGATCAATTTCATTGCAGGCTCAGGCGGTGGTGGTGGGTTTAAATTGATAGGAACGGAAGGTGAAATGGAAGTAGGACAAAATTCGGTTACCGTAAGGCGATCTAAATTGGGCATGGTCCCCGGTGGTTATTCCATGGTTGCCTTTACGGAAGCCACACAGGAGAAAATACGTGAAGGCTATGCCGCCCAAAATTTAGAAACTCGGGATTCGGCCTTAAACATTGGTGGTACCACTTGGGAAGCGCCAAGAAATTATAAAGGTGCCCACCATGACCATTTTTATAACTTCTTTACAGCCGTCCGAGGAAAAGGAAAAGTAATTCAAGACCCTACCTTTGGATTAAGGGCCGCGGGAGCTGCGCTTTTGGCCAATGATAGTTATTACAAGAAATCACCGGTTGATTGGGATCCCGTTTCCATGAAGCTAATGTAATCCAAGTTTATAGATTATGAGAAAAAATCAGTTGTTCCTTTGTTCGCTCTTAATTTCATTGTTTATGTACGCCCAAGAAGATCCGTTGAATGTTATTGTATTCGGGGCACATCCCGATGATTGTGATGTGGATGCTGGAGGTACGGCCATTCTCTTTTCAAAAATGGGCCACAAAGTGAAATTCGTCTCCTTGACCAATGGAGATGCGGGGCACTATGCCATGGGTGGTGGTGAGCTGGCCAAAATTCGAATTGCGGAGGCCAAAGAAGCCGGAAAACGATTTGGGGTGGAATATACCGTTCTGGACAACCATGATGGGGAATTGATGCCGACCTTGGAAAATAGATTAAAGGTCATCCGAGAAATCCGAAAATGGAACGCCGATATCGTAATTGCCCCTAGACCCAATGATTACCATCCGGATCATAGGTACACTGGGGTTTTGGTACAGGATGCGGCCTATATGGTCATTGTTCCCAATGTTGCGGCCGATACCCCTCCCTTGGAAAAAAATCCGGTTTTTTTGTATTCTGAAGATAGATTTCAAAAACCCAGTCCGTTTGAACCGGATATTGCTGTTATCATAGACGATGTTTTTAATCAGAAAATTCATGCCATGGCGGCACACGAGTCCCAATTTTTTGATTGGCTTCCCTGGACATCCGGCAATTTGGACAAAGTACCCAAGGACGAAAAGGGTCGATTGGAATTTTTGGCCAATTGGCGATCACGTAAACCTAATAGGGCAACCTTGGAGTGCCTAAAAACGTGGTACGGCGCCAAGGCGGCAAACGCAAAGCATGCAGAAGGGTTTGAAATATGTGAATATGGGAAACAACCCTCCGAAACCGAAATCAAAAGATTGTTTCCCATGCTTAAAAAAGAATAGGATTTGGATTAACTCCAAAGCCTATCCCATGCCCGTATCTTGTCCCATTCCGGGGTAGGTGCGAACAGTTTCTCGCCCTTGACGAGGTATTTCTTTACCACTTCCTCATTGAGTTCTACACCAATACCTGGTTTTTCCGGTACGGTTACATAACCATCTTTTACAATAGGCCCATCAAAACCGGTAACCAAATTTTCCCAATCTTTTTTATCTACGGCATGATGTTCCAGCCACATGAAGTTCTCAGTAGCCGCAGCACTATGTACACAGCCTAGGAAAGACACGGGGCCAGCAGCATGGTGATGCATGAAACCAATACCATGTTTGGAAGCAAAATCGCCTATACGTTTTGTTTCCAAGATACCTCCCGCAGTGTTGGGGTCTGGATGAACGATATCCACAGCCCTGGTTTTGATCAGTTCCTCAAAACCACCTTCAAGCCTGTAAATATCCTCCCCGGTCTGGGTTGGGGTAGTTGATGACTCTGTAATTTCCCTCCATTGATCGGTATATTGCCATGGAATGACATCTTCCATATAGGCTAAATTATAACGCTCCGAAGCCCTTGCCAGCTTAATGGCCTCGTTGACCCCAATATGGCCCCAATGATCCGTTCCCATAGGAATATCATACCCTATTTTGGAACGCATCACATCTAAATACTCCATCAGTTTATCAACCCCTTTTTCCGTAATCTGTATCCTTGTAAAAGGATGCTTCGTCATATTATACTTTGTGGACTGGTGTTGGTACGGATTATAGTCCGCCTCATGACCATTGATAAGTGCTCCTGGTATATCCTTGATCAAATTAATACCGATATCCATTTTTAAAGCAGTATACCCTTGATCTACCCTAGCCTGCATCCTATTGGCGTATTCAACCGGGTCTTTTGAAACCGTGGTATCACAGTATACCCTTACCTTATCCCTATATTTTCCACCTAACATTTGGTACACCGGAACGTTGTACGCCTTTCCGGCCAAATCCCATAATGCCATTTCCACTCCGGATACTCCGCCACCTTGTCTTCCATGATGCCCAAACTGCTTAATGATACCAAATAGGCGTTCCACGTTACAGGGATTTTCGCCCAATAGCCTACTCTTTAGGAACAAAGCATATTCCTTGGCGGCGCCATCGCGCACATCACCATGTCCTACAATACCTTGATTGGTGTAAATACGGACAATTGGCGTTCGGAACACCACGTCACCTCCAATTTCCGCAATTCTCAAATCGGTAATTTTAAGATCGGAAGGACTGGAATTTCGGTTAACATTCTGGGAAGCGTAGGCAATCTGATCCCCAATATGGGCAGATGCCCCAGTAAAACTTGCTAGACTGAGACCTCCCAAACCGGCCTTCTTCAAAAAAGACCGTCTGCTTTTGGCCTCATCTTCTTTTTTCATTTTGGAATCCCCGTTCACTGGACGGTTTAGCTTGTTGGTGGTAAACTTCATAGTGGTAAAGTATAAATTGTTTTGTATGGATACGTACCCAAATCGTATAACCCTAGTCAGACGATAGAATAACCTCTGTAAATTAGGGATTTTTTTACTCCTAACGAAACAAAAAAGGGAAACCTAACCGGCTCCCCCTTTTCGCATCAACGAAACATAAAAATCATCAATTACTAATCTTAAAAGTAACTACTGGAATTTTTGAGTGGTTGGCCAAATCTTCCCCAATACTGCCCATAAAGAAATGGGAAAGTCCTTTCCGCCCGTGGGTGGAAATCCCAATGATATCCGCACCGCTCATCTCACTATAGTTAAGAATACCTTTTTCAACACTATAATCATTGTAAATTTCAACTTCCATACCTGTATTGGATTTTCTCAGGAACTTATTTATGCGATCGTAGGCATCTTTGGTACTCAAAAAATTATCCCCTGGAGTGTTGATATAGACCAAATCCAATTTTGCGGACAGCATTTTGGCAAAGTCCTTGGCTTTTTGAAAAGCCAATAAGTTATCATCCCTAAAATCACAGGCGAAAACGAAACGGTCTATTTTAAAATCAGGCATTTCATCCTTAATGACCAAAACCGGTATGGTGGCATTCCGTACTACCTTTTCCGCATTGGAGCCTACAAATATCTCCTTGAGGCCATCCGTTCCATGGGACCCCATGACTATAAGTTCTGCGTTGTGTTTTTTAGCAACCTGGTTCACCTCGCTAAAAACCTTAAAATGCTTTACGATCGGGGTAATGGTAATTCCCTTTAAATACGGTTTATCCAGAAAGTCCGAAAATCGTTTCTCAGCCAATTTTATTAAAAAGACCGTCTGTTCAGGATGAAAACCTTCCGAAGAAGAGACCATGGCCTGGTTTAGCTCCAACATATGGAGGGCCAAGATTTCCGAGCCGTGTTTTTTGGCCAGGGAAGCGGCTACTTTAAGTGCATGTTCCGATTGTTCCGAAAAGTCTATGGGTACTATAATATTTTTCATCATTCTGCTTTTTTTATTGTTAAACTGTCATGGAAAATAAACGTGTCTCTGGAGCCTTTCTATGAAGGAGGACATCAAAGGCCATACAAATATTACGTATAAAAGGCCTTCCCTTTTGGGTCACCTTAATTTGATTTGGGCGAATATCTATCAATTGGTCCAGTTCCATTTCATGTAGTCGATCCAATACCGATGGCAATGCAGGGAAATGTAAATCTGTGTCACTCCATGAGGTCCCAAATCTGCACATTAAATTCAATATGTGCCTTCTAATGATTCGGTCTTCATCGGTAAGAATATGGCCTCTATAAATGGGAATGATAGCATTGTCCACCAAATGGGTATACTCTTCAAGATTTTTTACGTTTTGTGCAAAACTGTACCAGCTGTCACTTATACTGGAGACCCCCAAACCAATCATCAATTGAGTCTTGGAAGCCGTATAACCCATAAAATTACGATGCAACTTTCCAGACTCCATGGATGTATAGAGTCCATCTGAAGAAAGTGCAAAGTGATCCATGCCTATTTCATGATACCCCGCTTTGGTCAATAGTTTCTTTCCGGTTTCATACTGCTTTCGTTTTTCCTCGGCCGATGGAAGATCTTCATCCCTATAGCCACGTTGTCCATTGCCCCTTAACCATGGAACATGTGCGTAGCTATAAAAAGCCAATCGGTCCGGCTTTAGTGCTTTGGTCATGGTTATGGTCTGTTCAATATTGGCCAAAGTCTGATGGGGCAATCCGAAAATGATATCGTGCCCAATGGACTCATACCCAATTTCACGGGGCCATTCCGTAACATTCTTAACATTTTCAAAAGGTTGTATCCTATGAATTGCCTTTTGAACGGTTAGGTTATAGTCCTGTATGCCATAGCTTACCCTTCTGAAACCTACATCATACAGGGCCTGTAGATGCTCTTTGGTGGTATTATTGGGATGGCCTTCAAAACTAAACTCATAGCCATCCGATTTTACGGCCGTACTGAAAATTCCGTTGATAAGCCGCTTTAGATTCAGGGGCGAAAAAAAGGTAGGTGTACCTCCCCCTAAATGTAATTCCTTAATAATCGGTTTTTCCGAGAACAGGTTACAATATAATCTCCATTCCTTTAAAACAGTCTTAATATAAGGAGCTTCAACATCATGCCGTTTGGTAATGCGTTTATGGCATCCACAGAAGGTGCACATACTTTCACAAAAAGGTAAATGAATATAGAGACTGATGCCTTCGGACGAATTGCTCTCTTCAAAACTACGCTTCAAGGTAGATTTCCATTCCTTCCCCGAAAAAGTCTCGATGTTCCAATAGGGAACCGTGGGATAACTGGTGTAACGGGGACCCGGAATATTATATTTTTGAACGAGATCGCACATGGATGTAATTTGTTTAATTACAAACTTAGTTTCCGCCTACAAAAAAAAATATGATAATTATCAGGTGATAGGAATCCTGCCCTGTCCGTGTAGCTAAAATTTTGATAGATTACCTCTCAATCAAACTCCAAAAATTTCATGATTTTAAGATTTCCCTTTAGGGCATTCCCCGGCATGGGATGTTCATTATTGAAAACCTTTAGGTCTTCCTTGCCCAGTAGGGTCACAAAATCTTCTCGATATCCATTTTCATAAGGGATAGCCCCCAGGTTTAATTGTAGATGGTTTCCAAAAAAATTGTACACCGCTGTTCTTTTGGAATACCCATAATCATGCTTTTCAGAAGGCAAATGCACATTTTCTACTTTGTGTTCCGCATCGTAAAGGGCATATACCCTTTGTACGTAGGGATATTCAATTCTGGGCGTATTGCGCGTCCAATCCGCTCCATTGGAAACCAATAAAAGTGGCCTTGGTGCCGCCAATGCCGCTATCTCAACATTATTGGTCTGATGGTTTTCTCCCTTATGGACGGGCATACCACTTTCGCAGACACATCCCCCGAAAAAATGGGCCGAAACTTGTACAACTGGAGCAACCGCTTTAATACGATTGTCCAAGGCGGCGAGCATAAAGGTCTGGGTAGCCCCTCCGGAACCACCGGTCATACCAATTCGATTCACATCCACATCATCACGTGACAATAGATAATCCAATACCCGCTTACTATTATATGTCTGTAGGGCAAGCGCAATGGGAATCGTGTGTTCTACCTGTTTGCTTTCGCTAAAGCCCAGCATATCATAGGCAAAGACTACGGCCCCCATCCTCGCAAAAACGGCAGCTCTGGTCTGCACATCCTCACGTAATCTTTTGTCCGGTAAATGTCCATGTGGGCTAAGAATCGCTGCAAACTTTCCGTCACCAGTAGAAGGTCTATACAGATTTCCGGTTATGTAAAAACCTGGGAAACTCTCAATCGCAATGTTTTCCACTATGTATCCATCCATTTCTCTTTTACTGTGGATAACGGGATTAAAATTCCCGGTTATTTCAGGCATTTTCTCCCATTGCATACCACTTTTGATTCCTTCTTTGATCTTAGCGGCCCTTTCTTCCCAAGACTTTAAATCACTCCATTGAGAGGCGAATTCCTTCATTTTTAGGTTGGCCTGATCCGGTGTCCAATAATGGCCCACGCATAGTTGATCTTCTTGCGCAATAGCGGATAAGCATACCATTAAAATAAATAGAGTGGCTCTTAAGTTTGTATTCATAGCTTTTCCAAGCATTGTTGATCAATAGGTTTCCTTAATCCAGTTATAGGGTTTCCTTTTCATCCAAAGTCCCTTGGTAAAGTCCGGAAAATCCTGGGGTGCGCCGTTGTTCTCTATGGATACTTCCGAAAGCGGGGTAACCGCACTCCAGGCCGCGGCATCATAGGCATCCATAGGCGGAGCAACTTTCGCCTTGGCCGATTCCACAAAGGAGTTCAAAACAAAGAAATCCATTCCACCATGTCCCGCGCCCAGTGCGTATTCCCCGTACTTTATCCATAAGGGATGGTCATATTTCTTTAGCCATTCGTCGGCAACATCCCAAGTATGTGGTTCGGATTTGCCTTCAACATAGATTCTATTGCCATCTACCTCCCACAGTCCGTTGGCTCCCTGAACCCGGAATCCCAAAGAATAAGGTCTTGGTAGATTACAATCATGGGTAACAATAATCGTTTCGCCATTTGCGGTTTCAATGGTGGAGGTAATCACATCACCTTGTTTGAATTTCACCTTGGCATTAGGATGATTTTCTCCGCCCACCTCAACAACATAATTATGAAGTCCAATGGCCTTGGACGCACTGGAAGTCATAGAAACAAAACGGTTTCCTCGGTTAATATCCGCCATAACGGCAATGGGGCCTAGGCCGTGGGTAGGATAAACATCGGCATTGCGCTTTACTGAATGGTGGGTACGCCATTTAGCCTCTGAGCTTCCCTTTTCGCCAAATTCAGCACCTTTTCCATGGGCAGTTGTCCCATCATTAAATTTTACACCCCGAAGGTCATGTTGATAACCGCATCTAAAATGTACCAATTCCCCAAAAACATTCTGTTTTACCATGTTGAGCACAGCCATGATATCGCGCCGATAATTTACATTTTCAAGAATCATCATATGTGTACCCGTCTCCTCGTGGGTATTCACCAAATCCCAACATTCTTCCAATGTATTTGCAGCTGAAACCTCGGTCCCGGCATATTTACCGGCTTTCATGGCATCGACGGTCATGGTTACATGCCATAGCCAAGGTGTGGCAATGACAACGGCATCCACCTCCGGTAGCTCCAATAGATTCCTATAGTCATAATTATTCTTGCCAAAGGTCTTGGGAGGCTTGCCACCGGCATCCGCAATTTTTTGTTTCGCGATCGAAATGCGGGCCGGGTCTACGTCACAGACCGCAGTAACGTTTACGTCCTTGCGTAGAAGCAAGTTCTGAAGGTGATTGGTGCCCCGTAATCCGGCACCGATAAGTCCTACGTTCAATTTATCATTCTGACTTGAACCCGAAATATCAAAGGCAAATCCAGGTGCCATGACCATTCCCGCCCCTACTAGGGAACTTTCCTTTATAAATCTTCTTCTTGAACTCATACGTCTATTTTAAATATTGGTTTTGGAATTTATGTTGTTGCTCAAATTATGAAATTCTATATAAAATTGTTTGTATTAATCCCCTTAATTATGATCTATATCGATATATAAACCATTTTTAAATTCAAAGGGCTATTTTTGCCCCAATAAAAAATTTCAAGAAATTTTATATTTTGCCCCTCCCGGAATTGCTAAAAGGCAATTCCGACCTCCCCAAGGGGAGGTATGATTGGAAACTCCAAGGCAAGGCTATCGGGGAATTATACAGATTAAAAACATAAACCACATGACCTTACTTTTAATGGCTGCCGGAAGCGGAAGTCGCTATGGAAAACTGAAACAATTTGACGACCTAGGACCCAAAGGTGAATTTTTAATGGAATTTGCCATATACGATGCCTTAAAAAATGGTTTTGACCATATTGTGGTCATTACCAAAAAGGAAAATACATCTTTTTTGTTCGACCATCTTCGCAAGAGGCTGCCCGAAAATATTAAACTGGATGTATTGGCACAGGAAGTTACCGATTTACCGGAAGGATGTAGTTTTTCCGGCGAACGTCCCAAACCTTGGGGCACAGCGCATGCCGTATGGACTGCGCGTCATGTAATAAACAATCCCTTTGTAGTCATCAATGCGGACGATTTTTATGGGCAGCCTGCCTATAAAAACGCCGCCGATTTCATTAGGGAACATAAAAACGACAATACCTTTGCCTTGGTAGGCTATACTTTAAAGGATACCCTTTCCGAACATGGTTCGGTTTCCAGAGGGGTTTGCAAGGTGGATGGCGACCATCTCCTGTCCGTTGATGAACGTTTGAAACTGGAATGGGAAGGCGATGGCGTAAAAGATCACGATTCTGGAAATATGTACACCGGTGACGAACAGGTAAGTATGAACTTTTGGATTTGTAAACCTTCAATATTTGACAAAATAGAAAGTGAATTCCGGAGCTTCCTTTCAAATGAGGAATCGGCCAAGACCAGTGAGCTCTATATTCCAAAAACCGTTCAGGAAATGTTACAGGCCGGTGAAATAGAAGTGAAAGTTGTACCCTCTGGTGGAGAGTGGTTCGGGGTTACCTATGCGAGCGACCGTGAAGTGGCCGTGACCCATCTGCAAGAAAAAACAGATAAGGGACAGTATGTATCACCTCTTTGGCCGCAACAATGAGCCGCTATTCCCACAACGAACTCAACTTTCTTTTAGAAAACTTTTCCATAGCGAAGAAGGAGTATTCGCTTTCGCCATTAACAGATGGTTACATTAACGATACGTTCTTGGTAAAGGAAGGCATTGCTCCTGTTTACATTTTGCAACGTATCAACCATGATGTATTTCCGAATGTTTCTGGGATAATGAACAATATCGAAAAGGCGTTCTCCTTTCTTAAAAGCGATGACTACCATAATATTTCGCTTGTACAAACGGTAACGGGACAAAGTTATTACAGCCATAAAAAAGAGGGCGCTACCTATTGGCGGCTGATGACCTATATGGACAATAGCCTTGCTCACAATACCACGGAAAATCCAAAGATCGCTTTCGGGGCGGGAAAAATCATTGGTGAATTCCATCGATTACTCTCTCCCGCCAAACCGGAAAGTTTTGTTGAAATCATACCTGGGTTCCATGATTTGAATTTGCGAAAAAAGCAATTTAATGAATCGCTTTCCATGAGAGCCAGCGATCGGCAAAATACGGCTAAAAATGCTATTGCCTTTGCCAAAAATACCCTAGAGACCTTAAAGGAACTTGACCATCTTGAACTTCCATTGCGAATCTGCCACAATGATACCAAATTGAACAATATCCTTTTTTCAAAAAAGACAGATCAACCGCTCTGCTTGATAGATTTGGATACCTTGATGAGCGGATTCTTCCATTTTGACTTCGGGGATGCCATACGTACTATAGTAAACACTGCTCCAGAAGATGAGCAGGATCACGACAATATTGTATTCCGAAGGGACCTTTTTGATTCCTTTATAGATGGGCTTGCAATGAATGGGGCTTTTTTGACCCAAGCAGAAATTGATGTACTGCCCATGGGGGCGGTACTTATGCCATTCCTTCATGGTATTAGGGCCTTGACAGACTACCTTAATGGGGATGTGTATTATAAGGTGGCTTATGAAAACCAAAATTTGGATCGCTGCCTAAGCTTGTTCGATTTCACCCAAAAAGCCTTGGAAGAACTGGATTTTATGAAAGATTCAATTGCGAACAGGCTAAGTACAGTGACCCTATGAACTGATATTCCTAAAAATTACCCAGAAGATTGAAAATGAAAATAATCCAATGGTTCAAAGTAGTTCTTGGCATAGGTCTTCTTTTCAATTTCGTATCTTGAATGTCTTTCTATACAATTGTTGAAACCAAAGCATGCGGCACATTTTAATATATGGTGTCTTCTTTTTGTGCATCCCCTTCTTGTCGGGCGCACAGGAGCTTTTGCCCCCCATTCATAATTATAAGGTTTTTGAGTACGATGCTGCGGGTAAGAACTGGGGAATCGCTGTTGATGAAAATGGGGAGCTTTTTGTGGCTAACAATGCGGGGCTACTTCATTTTAATGGTGAAGAATGGACCTTGAACAAGTTACCCAACAAAACCATTATACGTTCTGTGGCTTATCTAGATGGTAAAATTTTTACGGGATCTTACGAGGAATTTGGATTTTGGATGAAGAATGAAGTGGGTACGCTGCAATATACCTCTCTCACGCATCTGATAAAAGACCATGAATTTACCAGTGAGGAGTTCTGGGAAATCCTGTCCTATAAGGAATCCATAATCTTCCGATCTGTTGCCGGAATCTATATCTATAAGGACAATGAAATAACGGTTGTAAATACCCCATTTGTATCCGATATGGTTCTATTTAGGGGTGAACTCATCGTGGCCGGGGGACAAAATGAACTATTTAGGTTATCCGACAACGAGCTAATCTCCTTAGGGAATCAGGAGCTGTTAAACGGAAAAACGGTAACCGATATGGCTACCTTAAATGATGAATTGCTCATAGGAACCAAATTAAACGGTTGCTATCTATATAATAACGAAACTTTAAAACCTTGGGAAGAAGCTATAAATGAGGATTTGAAGTTCCATCAACTCAATAAAATTTTGTTCCTAACTTCAAAGGAAGTGGTTTTCGGGACTATAAAGAATGGTATTTATTTGTATGATATTGAACAAAAAACGGCAAGAAACATCAATAGGGAGACAGGGCTTCAGAACAATACGGTGTTATCCCTGGCACAATTTCAAGACCAATTATGGGCGGGGCTGGACAATGGTCTGGACAAACTTCATATTAATACCCCTATTACCTACTATACGGACTATACCGGTGCCCTAGGGACGGTATATGATATTTTGGTTCATGGAAATACGGTATATCTGGGAAGCAATACGGGCATTTATTACTTTGAGGGGAATACATTGAATTTCGTAAGCGGTTCCCAAGGTCACGTATGGGATTTAAAAACAATAGAAAATGAATTATTCGCCGGCCATAATACAGGAACCTTCAAAATAGTTGGGGATAAATTGGAAAAAGTGTCCAACATCACCGGGGGCTACCAATTGGTAAAGGTCCCAGAAAGTGAGAACACCTTTTTGCAAGGTACCTATACAGGGGTTGCCAAATATCAAAAAAGTCAAAATGGAGACTGGCAGATAACCCGTATCAAAGGTGTGGGATATCCTATAAAACGGCTTTGTTTTGAAGATCAACGGACCGTTTGGGCCGCTCACCCCTACAAAGGCCTGTTCAGGTTTGAACTAAATCCTGAACTAAGTGAAATTTTGGAAACCAAAGAATTTGGAACAGATGTCATTGCCAATAATTATAACATAAAGCTATACAACATAAAAAACCAGATCGTTATACAGAGTGAAGGACTTTGGTATAAATACGATGCCATACTTGGAAAAGTTGCCATTTTTGAAGAGTTTCAGCCGTATACCCATAAAGACCTTATTTATACGGACGGCACTAATTTTTGGTTTTTGAACGGGGAAGGCAATAATGAAATAAGTTATACGAATTTAAAGACCGAGAATATATCCATATCGGAACCGACCTTGGAGCAACGGTTGGTACCGGATGCTGAAAATGTATTCAAACAAAACGATTCCATTTATCTTTTGACCTTAAGTGATGGATTTGGCAGAATCAACATTTCACAATTACAAAATCGTTTGGGGAATTTTACACTTCCTGTTCCCAAACTCAGTTATTTTAGGGATGGGGAGCGCCTCCATTCCATTGATTCCTCATCATTTCATATTCCCAATAGATATGCAAAGGAAATACGCTTACAGGTCTCCGCTCCAAGTTTGGTAAAGCCAAGATATCATTATGAGCTCAGTGGTCCCAGTTCAAAATCCCAAATCACCGATGAGGGTACCCTAGATTTTCAGAATTTGCCACATGGCGACTATCAAATCCGGATATCTACGGTAAGTATGGACAATAAAAGGTCCGCTCCCCTTACAATCCAATTTGAAATAGCCCCGCCTTGGTTCCTCTCCAAACTGAGTATTGCCCTTTATGTCATGGGTTTGATAGGGTTAGTATTTTTAGTACGTTACTACAATAAACAAAAGCTTAGACGAAAGCATGATAAGCTAAAAGAGCAGTTACAAAGGGAACAGGAAGAACGGCTGGCCGCTTTGGAAAAGGAAAAATTGGAAAGGGAAATAAAACAGAAGCAAAAAGAATTGGCCCGGACCACCATGGATATGGTAAAAAAGAACGAATTGATATTGGAACTGAAGGAAATGCTCGTGCTTCACAAAAATGAATTTTCCAACAAACAGCGGTATCGCTCACTCTCCAAAAAACTGAACAGCTCCATAAACGAGGATGAGGATTGGAATCATTTTGAGGTAAATTTCAAGGAACTCCACGAGGACTTTTTTGAAAATCTGCTACAACAATTTCCGGATCTTACTCCCAAAGACCTAAAGCTTTGCGCCTATTTGAAAATGAATCTTTCTTCCAAGGAAATTGCTCCTTTAATGGGTATAACCATACGGGGTGTTGAAATACATCGATACCGGCTAAGAAAAAAGCTCAAAATGGACAGTTCCCAAAACCTTTCTAACTTCCTAATTACTCTAAAGTAGTTAAAATAACTAATTTCTAGTACATCAATACTACATCATTCTTTGTTTTTTCTTCATAAAATTACACGTAAATAGTATAGTACTATAACGTAAATTCTTTCTTTTTGAAAGATTGAAATATCATGATGTACTTTTTATGTAGTACTTTACCTACTTTTTTGAGATTGTTTAGATACTTTTAAAAAGTCTAAAACTATGCTTTAATGCAACTCTCGGCAACACAGATCTCTCAATAAACGAATTCTTGGGCTTACCATTCTTAAAAATGAGTTGATAGATAATCGGAGCCAATACAAAAGTATAGCGGAAGCCGAAAAGCTAGAATAGAGTAGGCATAATTTCATCAATATTCCATTATGAAGAAAATTAGTTTTAAACAGTTGAAGGAAACTTTGACTAGAAAAGAAATGAGAATGATTGCCGGTGGCGGCAGTACCGGTTATGATGTTTATGAGATAAGATGTGCAGACGGACTACTCTCGCGGGGTCTCCCAAATTGCAGCCCGTCTTATTACCATATCTGTGATGGCCATGGAGGAGTAGCATGCTGTGCTGTTGAGGACACCGTCTGTTAGATAGCACTATAGGGTACTTTAAGGTCAAAGTGCCCTATTGGTTTTGCTTGTCCAATTTTAATAGTCATTGAGCCGTTATTGCGAAGAAGTTTATAAAATCAGCGGGGAACCAGAAATCCTTTTGCAATTGAGGCCACAACCCTGAGCCTAAGTTCTACTGACCACCATAAAGTCATGTGGAAATCCATATTAAAAATTCAGCCACCTGCGAAAAAGATTAGGAGAATCCAATTTATGAATCCAATAAGTTTTATTCTCCACTCCAGTGAATTAATAAAAATGATATGTTTACCATGCCTAAAATACTCCTCATAACATGTTACTTTGGTAAATTTCCGTGGTATTTTGATTTGTTTTTAAAATCATGTGCCACTAACCCCACCATAGATTTCATTATTTTTTCGGATTGCCCCACTCCTAAGAATCTCCCTGAAAATATAAAGGTAATTTCATTTACCATAAAGGAATTCAATCTTTTGGCAACGGAAAAACTTGGTTTTGAAGTAACCATTAAGAGTGCTTATAAATTATGTGATTTTAAACCGGCCTATGGTGTTATTTTTTCGGAATACATCACGACCTATCCGTTCTGGGGAATTACGGACATAGACATTGTATTTGGAAGAATACGGGAATTCATGACCAATGAACTGCTGGATAACTACGAAATCATTTCCGTAAGAAACGATTATCCTACAGGATCTTTTATGTTGTTTAAAAACAACAACAAAATCAACACGCTTTTTAGGAAAAGTAGGGACTTTAAAAAAGTGTTCCGGTCAGATACCCATTACTGTTTTGATGAGTGCAATTTTCGTCACCGCTATTTGCAGGAGGGAGGTGATATTTTTGATATTGATTGTGATATAGAAAGTATGCATCACGTCATTAAAAGAGAACAAAAGGAAAACAATTTAAAAGTTCATTTTGATTTTTTGGTCATTGAAGGGCTCCCTGGCCAATTGAAGTGGGAAAAAGGAGTGCTCTCGTTTAAAAACGAATTTGAAGTATTGCTCTACCATTTGATTCTTTATAAGGCAAATAGGTACACTAGAAAAAAAGAATGGCCCCTTGTTCCGGACACATTCTACATTGATAAGTATTTGATCAGAAAAAATAAATTGATCTCATTTACAGGCCTTTTGGCCAACTCCTGGTACAATAGAATACTTCCAAATCTTAATAAAATGCTTTTTAAAATAGATTACTTTCTTTCAGGTCAGCTGAGCATCAAAATGAAAGGGGTAAGAACCGGAACATATAAATTAAACAGATTTAGCATTGAAATTTGCAAAAATTCTGTAAATGAAAATCAAGTTCACTTCAAGAAGATAAAAAAATTGAAAATGCCCAGATCTTTATTGTACAGGGGTGGTTTTTTTATTCAATCATTCCCTACCAGAAGGTATAAATTAAACAAAGAAAAATACCAATTAGTGGAGTTTTGCTCTAGTGGGAATATTCGGGTTTTAAATAAAATCTGAGAAACCTTTCTTAAGGGCCTACTCCACCAAATCCATACAATAAGGCATTGATGCTTCATACATATCATTCGTTCACCAATTGGATCGTTCCATCGAAGGAGTTGAGGATTGGAAACATTTTGAGATTTTAACTCCAAAAAGGTATTTTTGAATATCTACCAAGAATCGATTTTCATAACAATAAAACCTTGAAACCTAACCTTTCTTTCAAGAGAAAATGGTGTCCATTGGAGAGAATTTTTCATCATATATAGGAATATTGCAGTAAAATATAGTTTGGACTATTCATAAGATCTTATCAGGCAACCCACTAAATCCAACAAGAATCACCAATCCATAACTTTTTCGGATTCCATATTTAACATAATTCAACTACATCATTACCACATCACAATGTTAAAAATTTAAGTTCTCCGAACGTAATAAATACTGCAATCGTAGGATAAATAAGGCCTTTGGGTGCAGTAGTACCTGATGTATTTTTTATGTAATCCTTTCTCGACTTAGCGCTGATTTGTTTTACTAATTTGGCAATAATCTAACTCAATTAATGAACAAATATGAAATTAAAAAGCGTTTTATTGTCGATTTCATTTTTTATGTTTCAATTTGTGGTATTCGCTCAGGATATTACAGTATCTGGAACGATATCGGACAATACAGGCAATCTACTGCCGGGGGCCTCAATAATCGTAAAGGGGACTACCATAGGCACGCAGACTGATTTTGATGGGAACTTTACCCTAGCCGATGTACCAACCGATGCAACCTTGGTCATCAGTTATATTGGTTATACCACCCAGGAGGTTCCGGTCAATGGACAGAGTACCCTTAACATAACCCTACAGGAGGACACGCAAGCGTTGGACGAAGTAGTAGTTGTGGGGTATGGCACACAAAAGAAAGCTGATTTAACGGGTGCAATTACTACCATTGAATCGGAAGATATTACCAAAACACCCGCAGGCGCACCCATGCAGTCCTTACAAGGTAAGGTTGCCGGTCTCCAAGTGGTTACTAGCGGCGCCCCTGGTGCGGCACCTACTATACGGGTTCGGGGTATTGGGTCTTATGACAACAATATTGGAGATAGTTTTGACCCCTCAACACCGCTGTATATTGTTGACGGTGCCTTTTACGATGATATCGATTTTTTGAACAATGAGGACATCGAGACCATTTCAGTGCTTAAAGATGCCTCTGCCTCTGCCATTTATGGAGTAAGGGCGGCAAATGGGGTAGTCTTGATCCAGACCAAATCCGGGAAAAAAAATCAAAAGGCCCAGATTACGTATGACGGGTACCAAGGTGTCCAGATAGCCCAAAATGTGGTAAGATTGTCCAATTCGGAACAATTTGCCACCGTGGCACGGGAGTCCGGTTCCGATGCGGAGGCCCAGTTCATTGAAAATGCCATCCAACGCTATGGAAGGAGCAGAATCAATCCCAACATACCGGATGTAAATACGGATTGGTATGATCTAATCCTTCGTCATGCTCACATACAAAACCATAGTTTGGGGGCTACTGGGGGATCGGAAAACTCAACCTATTCCCTTGGATTAAACTATTTTGAGCAGGAAGGTGTGCTCAGGATGAAAAATGATTTTGAACGATTTAACATTAGGGGCAAGCTAAATGTTGACTTAAGCGATAGACTACAAGCCGGAATTTCAACCCTTTTTAGCAACGCTACCCGTTTCCGACCGGAAGAAGCCGCTTTTGCTTCAGCCTATTCCGCCGTACCGGTAATGCCAGTCTTGGACCCATCCAAAACGGATGCGTTTCCTAGACCTTATGCCAATGCACAGGATTTAGGATACAGGGGCCCACAAAACCCCTTTCCACTCATGGAGAATACAGAAAATAGGGATAGAATACGAAATACCTTAATGGCACTAGATCTTAGTTACCAAGTCATCCCTGAAAAATTGACCTTTAAAACGGCGTATTACCACAACTTTGAAACCATAGAGACCCGAGAGTTGAGGTTTCCCTATTTCTTTGGTACCGGAAACGCCTTCAGGGAAAATGCGGAATTAATTAAAAAGAACCAAACCTTCTCAGAGCAGACTTGGGACAATACCCTTACCTATAATGATAGTTTTGGAAAACATAACCTTACCGTCTTGGGAGGTACTGCCTTTAGGGACCTTTCTTTTGAGCTGTTGGAAGCAAAGGGGCTAAATTTTCCTATAGGTCCCGGAATTGGTGATGAGGCCTATTTCCTGGATTTGGCCCAGACTATTGTGGATATGGAAAACAATACAAGGGTTACCGGGGATGACGGAAGACGGGAATATTTTCTTTCCTATTTCGGTCGTGTGGCCTATAATTTTGACAATAAGTATTTATTGTATGGAACGTTTCGTGCGGACGGCACCAGTAAGTATCAGGAAAAATGGGGGTATTTCCCTGCCTTTGGTGCAGGTTGGGTAGTTTCCCAGGAGCCTTTTATGCAGAATAATGGCATTTTCGATTTCCTGAAGCTACGGGCCAGCTGGGGTGAATTGGGTAACGCCAATGTTGCTGCCAGTGAGGGCGACATCACTTCTGAAGAGGTGCTTGCCAATTTTGGTGACATCCCATTTTCGGGCACCGTAACAAGTAGTGATTTTGTGGCCTTGCGGTGGGAGAGAACTGCGGAAACCAACTTTGGCCTTACGGCAAGGTTGTTCGACAATCAATTGTCTATTGAATCCGATTATTACATTAGGGATACCGAAGATGCCGTAATTCCGGTATCAAGACTTTTGGTTGCAGGAGAATTGAGGCAGAACGTGGGAGGAATACGAAATTCCGGTTTTGAACTGGCACTGAATTGGAACAAGCAGGTTTCACCCGATTTCAGTTATACGATCGGGGGCAATATAGCCACCTTAAAAAATGAGGTGTTGGATTTGGACGGTCAGGAAAATCTGCTTACTGGTGGGGATACTGCCCAACGATCCATAGTAGGGCGATCCATAAATCACTTCTTTGGCCTTGAGGTAGACGGGGTCTACCAGACTCCCGAGGAGATTCAGTCCGATCCCGCGGCCGTGGCCGCAATTAACGGTGGACGTACCATAGAACCAGGGGATTTCAGATATGTAGATCACAACGGAGATGGATTGATCGATGCACAGGATAGGGTAGACCTAGGATCCTATTTGCCTTCCTATACCTTTGGCTTTAACCTAGGGATCAATTACAAGGCTTTCGATTTTTCCTTAAATGTAATAGGTCAGGGAGGTCATGTCATTGCAAACATGAGACGCTTTGCCATACGACAGACGCCGGATCCCAATATTGATCGGGATTTTGCCCTAAACCGATGGACAGGCCCCGGAAGTACCAATAGCTATCCCTCTGCTAGGGGAATAAAAAACTCCTGGAGCAACGAATTTCTGAATAGTTTTTTTGTTGAAGATGGTGATTTTGTCCGCTTGCAGAATGTTACCCTAGGTTACACATTACCTCAGCTGACAGGAAAATTTGCACCAAAGATTCGACTTTATCTAACCGCCGAACGGCCTTTGACCTTATTTGATTACAATGGCTTTTCCCCTGAAGTGGCAAATGGTAGGGATCAACAGACCTATCCCATAGCCGGAGTATATACGTTTGGCATGAACATTAAAATTTAAAGAAAATAGCTATGATACACTTAAAAATAAACAGATTACCATTGTTTTTGGTTCTGGCAGGAATACTGCTTACCGGTTGCTCGGAACAATTGGACCAACCTCAACTTAACAAGGATTTTAGTGGAGGAGCGGATTTTTCAAGGACCGAGGATATGATTTTCTCCCTAATCGGAATTTATCGTGAGGTCAATAGCCGGGGATGGGAACAGCCTTTGGTTGTTTCCACTCGTGGGGATGACGTAAATGCTGCCGGGGATCAACAGGGTCTAATCAATCAGGATCGCTATATTTATGACAACTCCTTTTTCGGTTCAAGAACGTTTTGGGAAACCTACTATACCGATATCATCACGGCCCATACGGGTATGGAACAAATCGAAAGGTATCAGGAATTTGCCGATGACGCGGGAATTGTCCTGGGCAATCAATACATAGCCGAAGCCAAGGTATTAAGGGCATTGTTGCTTTTTCAACTTTCCCAGGTATATGGAGATGTCTTTATTCCGGAATCTTCGGACCTAAGTGCTTTTGAGGATATCACCGAAGTGCCCACCAAGGATCAGGTGATGCAGCATATTTCCGATCAGATGGATGAGGCCATTCCCCTTCTACCGGATATGCGTCCCAATGAACGTACCGACCTACCCGGCGGAGTTACAAGATACACAGCCCTTATGCTCAAGGCGGCCGCAAATCAGGAATTGGAGAACTATCAGGTCGTTGCGGATGTAACGGGTCAGATAATCAACTCGGGTAAATTCAGTCTTTTTGATGATTTTTATGAACTGTTCAAAACACCCGGTAAGCTAAGCGATGAAAGCCTTTTCGAGTTCCAATATTCAGATTTTGGACAAGATCAGGGAGATCGGGTAGGGCATCTTTATGCACCTTACGGGCCACAATCTTGGGATCCCACTGTCGCCGGTGCCAGTAATGGTTGGGGCTTCTTTGAACCGACGTTGAAATTCGTGGAGTTTATGTTGGATAGGGAAGAAAATGTTCGTCTGGAGACTTCCGTATTCTTTAGTCAAAGAGGAATCGATAGCCTAATTGCGACAACGCCATATACAGAGACTACCTTACCCGCTGTTGTATCGCCCACAACAAGAGATGGGGATACAAATACCGCCAGTGTACGATCTATATTTTCCAGCGGAAAGCATTATTTGCCTACCAATCAGTTAATTCCGGGACGCACGGCGTACGGAAGCAACAAAAATTATATCGTTTTCCGGTATGCGGAAACGCTTTTGATGTATGCCGAAGCCTTACTTCAAGGAGCTTCCGGTTCCGGCCTTACCGCCGATCAGGCCGTGAATCTTGTAAGGGACCGTGCCGGCATGCCTTCCTTGTCCGGAGTTACGTTGGATGATGTAGTGGACGAAAAATATGCGGAGTTGGCCATGGAGTGGGGCAAACGGTTTTTTGATATGGTTCGGTTAGGTAGAAATGATGAATTGAGTTACGGGGGAAGGACTTTTACCCAGGACAGGGCCTTTGTAACCTACCACCAGGAACAGATAGATGAATTCCCTATTCTGGGTGACATAGTAAATAATAGATAAAAATTGTTGGAAAAATGAAAGCAATAAAGTACTGTATTACAAGTTTGGTCGCCATAATGCTGTTTTATGGTTGTGACCAGGGTATAGATGGCATTACGGAAGTTGATCCGGGGCCGGATGCCTCGGCACCCCAGATAAAGATCAATTCCCCTGCAGATGGGTTATCGCTGAAAGTAAATGAAGAATTGACCAGTGTACCTATTCGATTTGAAGCGACCGATGATATTGAATTAGGATCCGTAAGAGTCATTATGGATGGCACACAAATAGCCAGTTATTCAAGTTTTAAGGATTATCGTCGCTTCATCGTAGAGGATCTGATCTATGATGGGATTGATGACGGAACACATGAGTTTGCTGTTTCCGCAACGGACTTGGATGGAAAGACCACTACCGAAACGACTACCTTTGTAAAGGAGCCTGCCTACATCCCCAAGTACGCCGGAGAACTATTATATGTTCCCTTTGATGGCGACTATACGGATCTGATAAGTTTTGAAAAACCTACAGTAGAAGGCAATCCTGGTTTTACCGATGAGAGTCTTAATGGGCCAAGTGCCTATGCCGGGGCGGCCGATTCCTACTTGACCTTTTCTACTGACCGATTCAAAAATGCCGAATTCAGTGCCATATTTTGGTTAAAGATAAACGCGGTACCCGATCGGGCCGGAGTATTGATTATGGGGCCACCATTAAATGACACGGGAGGTAATGATTTGACCAAAGGGTTCAGGTTCTTTAGGGAAAATGCCGGAGGAATGCAACGTTTCAAACTCAATGTGGGTTCTGGAGATTCCGGTACGTGGTTCGATGGCGGCGAGGCTGCCGATGTGGATCCAGCCGCGGATAAATGGGTGAATATGGCCTTTACCATTTCAAACACCGAAGCGGTAGTTTATATTGATGGGGAAATTGTAACAGAAGGCCCACTTATTGGAGGTGTTGATTGGACGGACTGCAATGTACTTTCCATCATGTCCGGAGCACCGAACTTCACGGGATGGAACCATTGGTCCGATGAAAGCTATATGGATGACCTTCGGGTTTTTGATAGGGCAATCACACAAGAAGAAGTGCGGACCATTATTCAGGACGACTCTGGGGTAGCACCCCCTTTGTACGACGCCACCTTTGATGGAGAAATGTTCTATATGCCGTTTGATGGTGACTACAAGAATCTTTTTACTGATACTGAAGCTACCATAGAAGGAAGTCCGGGCTTTGCCGGAGAAAGTGCCGCAGGTAGCGATGCTTATGTTGGTGCTACGGATTCCTATCTCACCTTCCCTACCAATGGATTGACTACAAATCAGTTTAGTGCCACGATGTGGTACAAGATAAACGCCGATCCCGATCGAGCAGGAATCTTGGTCATGGGTCCCCCAATGATAAACGATGGGGCCGATAATGACCTCACAAAGGGATTCCGGTTTTTTAGGGAAAATGCAGGAGGTAATCAGCGTTTTAAACTCAACGTAGGTTCCGGTGCAGGAGGTACCTGGTTCGATGGTGGGGAAGCTGCGGATGTAAACCCGGCTACCGAGGAATGGATTCATTTGGCGTTTACCATATCGGATACGGAAGCCGTAGTATATATTGATGGCGAAATCGTTTCCCAGGGCGCATTTGATGGAGTGGATTGGACCGATTGCGATGTACTTTCCATCATGTCCGGGGCACCGAACTTCACAGGTTGGAACCATTGGTCGGATCTAAGCCTTATTGATGAGTTACGCCTTTATGATAAAGCGTTGACGCAGGAAGAAGTACAAAACATCAGGGATTCCGATCTATAAAAATAGTTGTAAGTTAGTTTGAGTTAGTTTAGTTTTCATGAGGTTAATTTTAACTGTAATGGCCATTGCTTCACTGTTGTTTGGTTGCAATGGTCATTTTTCTACAAAGGAAAAATCTGCGAACAGTATTTCCAAAACAATTGAATGGTCGGATGGTATGCTGTTGGATACCATCCAAAAACAGACTTTCAATTACTTTTGGGATGGGGCCGAACCTATTTCCGGATTGGCTAGGGAACGTATTCACATGGATAATATATATCCTACTCACGATAAGGATATCATTACTATTGGAGGATCCGGTTTCGGATTGATGGCCATCCTGGCAGGAATTGAACGCGGATTTATTACCCGCAAACAAGCCTTGGAACGCTATGAAAGAGCTGTCGATTTTTTGGCGACGGCCGATCGTTTCCACGGGGCCTGGCCCCATTGGTTAATGCCCAACGGAAAAGTGGCTCCCTTTAGCACCAAGGATGATGGAGGGGATTTGGTTGAAACCGCGTTTCTGATACAAGGGTTGCTAACCGTAAGCGAGTACTTTAAAAATGGTAATGCAAGGGAAAAAAAGCTTACCCATAAAATCCAAAAACTTTGGGAAGAAGTAGAATGGAATTGGTATACCAAAGATGGGGAGGATGTTCTCTATTGGCATTGGTCTCCAAAGTACAGTTGGGAAATGAACTTCCCCGTTGGTGGATACAATGAGTGTCTGATCATGTACATTTTGGCGGCCGCCTCTCCCACATATCCCATACAGAAAACAGTATATGAAAAAGGATGGGCAAGAGATGGGGCCATAACAAAGGATACCATTTTCTATGAACTGGAAACCGAACTGGATCATTACGAACATGACGAATCCCCGGTAGGTCCACTTTTCTGGGCCCATTATTCGTATTTGGGACTTGACCCCAACGGACTCACCGATCAATTTGCGGATTATTGGAAGCTGAACAAAAACCACGCCCTAACCCACTATAGGTATTGTGTTGATAACCCAAATGATTATGAAGGTTATGGCCCTAATTGCTGGGGCCTAACATCCAGCTATTCCATGAAAGGTTATGCCGGACACCGGCCCGATAAAGACCTTGGGGTAATTTCTCCCACGGCCGCATTGTCATCGATGCCATATACTCCAAAACAAAGCATAGCATTTTTACGATATATGTATACCGAACAAGACACGCTCATCGGTAAATTCGGTCCATATGATGCCTTTAGTTTGGAGCATGATTGGTACTTGCCCCGTTATTTGGCCATAGATCAAGGCCCTATCCCGGTAATGATAGAAAATTACAGAAGTGGATTGCTTTGGAAGCTATTCATGAAGAACCAGGATGTTGCCAAGGGATTGGATAAATTGGGTTTTGATAGCTCTAGAACACAAATAGCATTATGAACAGATTGTTAGGTATTTTCTTTGTTTTAGTATGGATGATGGCTTGTTCGTCCGATGACCAAAATGGTCCTATTGGCATATCCCAAATTCCAGAACCTCCCAAGGATAACGTACCTGATGAACCTATTCTAAACGATGAAGAGCTCCTAGACCTTACCCAACGTGAAACGTTCAAGTATTTCTGGGACTTTGCGGAAGTCAATTCCGGCGGGGCACGCGAAAGATATCATCCCAATGAGCCGACCAGGGATCAATATGTGGTCGCTACGGGAGGTACTGGTTTTGGACTAATGACTATGTTGGTGGGTATGGAAAGAGGATTTATAAGTCGGGAGGAAGGCGTTGAAAGACTTACACGAATAGTGAATTTTTTGGAAACCGCGGACCGCTTTCATGGTGCATGGCCTCATTGGATCGATGGTAGATCAGGCAATATTATTCCTTTTAGCCCCTTGGACAATGGTGGTGATTTGGTCGAAACTGCATTTTTGGCCCAAGGACTAATATGCCTAAAAGAGTATTTTAAAAATGGTAGCACTATCGAAAAGGCATTGGCGGATAAAGCCGATGTACTATGGAAAGGAATAGAATGGGATTGGTATACCCAGAACAAAGATGCTTTATATTGGCATTGGAGTCCCAATCATGATTTTGCCATCAATTTAGTATTAAAAGGATATAATGAAGTGCTCATCACCTATGTTTTGGCAGCAGCTTCTCCAGATTTTAGTATATCCAAGGAAACCTATGACAGTGGATGGGCTTCCAATGGGGGAATCAAATCGTCAGATACCCAATACAATCTTCCATTAGTGGTAGACCATGCAGGCGATGCCCCGTTCGGCGGACCCTTATTCTGGGCACATTATTCCCATTTGGGACTAAATCCAAAAGGTCTTTCCGATAATCATGCAAATTATTGGGATGCAAACGTAAACCATACCAAAATCAATTACAGTTATTGTGTTGAAAACCCCAAGAACTATTTCGGTTACGGGGAAGATGCTTGGGGGCTTACGGCCAGTTACACCCGAAACAGCGATGGAAGTATAGGCTACAATGCCCATAGTCCAACTAACGATACAGGTGTCATTTCCCCAACGGCAGCCATAAGCTCAATTCCTTATACACCTAACGAATCCTTGAAGGCTTTGCATTATTTCTATAAAAACAAAGATAGACTTTTAGGGCCGGCAGGTTTTTATGATGCCTTTAGTCCCCATTACAATTTTTGGGTGGCCGAGGCCTATCTAGCCATAGATCAAGGCCCCATTGTCATAATGATAGAAAACCATAGATCTGGTTTGCTTTGGAACTTGTTTATGCAAAATGAGGATGTCCAAGCTGGATTGAATTTATTGGGTTTTGATTGGCAAGCTAACTAAGATGAGGAGTGAACAGTGAACAATGAGCAATGAAAATTTAGAATTCTGAACTCTGAATTCCGAACTCGCAACCCATAACGCTGAAAGCCCGTGTAAATATTTTTCAATGTTGAAACCAAAACCTGAAACCAGAAAGACAAAACACCGAATAGCAAACTATTTAATGTTATGTTCGCTTCTTTCTTGTTTCGTGCTCATTTCCCAGGGCAAACCGGCCACCTACTGCAATCCTTTAAATCTAGATTACACCTATATGATCTATAATGCCCATAAGGATCTGTCCTATCGTTCTGGGGCCGATCCTGCAGTGGTCCGGTACAGGGATGAATTTTATATGTTCGTTACTAGATCTATGGGTTACTGGCATTCCAAGGACATGAATCAATGGCGCTTTATTCGACCCAAACAGTGGTATTTTCAAGGTTCCAATGCACCGGCCGCCTTCAATTATAGGGACTCCGTGCTCTATGTCGCAGGAAACCCTTCCGGCCACATGAGCGTACTTTATTCCGAGGCACCACAAAATGGGGCATGGAAGGCAACACCCTCCATTTTGCACGAACTCCAAGATCCTGCCTTGTTCATCGATGGTGATGGACAGGGCTATATGTACTGGGGCTCTTCCAATAAATTTCCAATACGGGCCAAAAAATTGAATCGTAATAAACGATTTCGACCTTCCGAAAAAATCCATGAGCTCTTCAATCTGGAACCTGAAAAACATGGTTGGGAACGTTTCGGGGAAAATCATTCGGATACCATTTTGGGCGGTTATATTGAAGGGCCTTGGATGACCAAATACAAGAACAAATATTATCTACAGTACGCCGCCCCGGGTACGGAATTCAATGTTTATGGAGATGGGGCTTACGTCGGCGATTCCCCTCTGGGACCTTTCAAGTATTTGGCCAACAATCCATTCTCCTATAAACCTGGCGGTTTTATCAACGGCGCGGGACATGGCAGTACGGTACAAGGGCCCAATAATCAATTTTGGCATTTCGCTTCCATGGCGGTCAATGTAAATATTGGCTGGGAAAGACGCGTGGGTATGTTCCCCACCTTTTTTGATGACGATGGATTGTTGTATAGCAATACGCGGTTTGGGGATTATCCCCACTATGCGCCTTCAGTACCTGATAAAAAAGAACATTTTAGGGGATGGATGTTGCTATCCTATAAAAAACCGATACGGGCCTCGTCCCATATCTCGGGATACGACCCCAAAAATATGGTGGATGAAAACATAAAGACCTTTTGGTTGGCTCAAGAAAACAATGAAGGGCAATGGATCGAAATCAATTTGGAACGACCCAGTCTGGTATGCGCCATACAAGTCAACTACAATGATTATAAATCTGATATGTACGGAAAGATTCCCGGATTATACCATCAATATACTATCGAAGCCTCACTGGATGGAAAAAATTGGGAAATTCTTGTTGATCGCAGCTCCAATATAAAGGATGTCCCAAACGATTATACAGAACTGCCGACCCCCAAAAAAGTCCGGCTTGTCCGGTATAAAAACATTCATGTTCCCACACCCCACCTTTCCATTTCCGGACTTCGCGTTTTTGGTAAGGGCAGCGGAAAACTGCCCAAATCGGTAAAAGGTCTTTCAGTAATCAGAAAGTCTGATCGAAGGGATGCGCAAATTTCTTGGATCCCAGTCAAAAATGCCCAGGGTTATAATGTAATTTGGGGAATAGCCCCCAATAAGCTGTACAGTTCCTGGATGGTTTATGATGATAATTCCTTGGAGTTGAAGTCCTTAAATATTAATCAGAACTATTATTTTGCTATTGAGGCCTTTAACGAAAACGGAATTTCAAAAAAATCGAAAATCGTAACCGTAGAATAACACAGAGAAGATGAATAATTCCAAACCTACTTTGAGCTTCCTCGTATTGTTATTTTGTTTTGCTATGCTAGTGGCACAGGAGCCGAAAAGCATTCCGCAAGTAGAGGAACTCTTACAGAAAATGACCTTGGATGAAAAAATAGGCCAACTGAACCTCCTTACTCCGGGAGGAGGTATTGCCACAGGATCTGTCGTAAGCAAAAATGTTGAGGCCAAAATAAAAGTCGGACAAGTCGGCGGACTTTTTGGCATATCAGGTCCTGAAAAAATGAGGAAAGCGCAGGATCTTGCCATACAAAATACACGTTTAAAAATCCCCTTGTTATTTGGTTCGGATGTCATACATGGCTACAAGACTACTTTTCCCATTCCTTTGGGGCTCTCCTGTAGTTGGAATATGGAACTCATAGAAAACTCGGCACGTATCGCAGCAACTGAAGCTACGGCAGATGGTATTAACTGGAATTTTTCACCGATGGTGGATATTGCCCGGGATCCAAGATGGGGCCGCATTGCCGAAGGTGCCGGGGAAGACCCCTATTTGGGTTCGGCTATCGCTAGGGCCATAGTAAAGGGGTATCAGGGAAATGATCTGGCCGACCCAAAAACGATGTTGGCCTGTGTAAAACATCTTGCTTTGTATGGAGCATCGGAAGCAGGTAGAGATTATAATTCGGTGGATATGAGCAAGATAAAAATGTTCAATCAGTATCTGCCTCCGTACCATGCCGCAGTAGATGCAGGAGTTACCAGCGCTATGACATCCTTTAACGATATTGACGGTATCCCAGCTTCCGGGAATCAATGGCTCATAACGGACCTACTTCGGAAACGATGGGGATTTGAAGGTTTTGTAGTTTCTGATTATACTTCCGTAAATGAAATGATTGCACATGGACTGGGGGATTTACAAGCCGTATCGGCTTTGGCGTTAAAAGCAGGGCTCGACATGGATATGGTGGGTGAAGGATTTCTGACCACCTTAAAAAGGTCTGTTCAAGAAGGAAAGGTGAGTGAAGCTGAGATTACCCAAGCTTGTCGAAGGATCCTGGAGGCCAAATATAAATTAGGGCTTTTTGATGACCCCTACCGTTATATAGACCCCAAACGACCGGCTACGGATATCCTAAATGCGACACATCGAAAAACGGCCAGGGAGGCAGCTGCACAATCTTTTGTATTGCTCAAAAACCATAATGATGTGCTCCCGATTCAAAAAAATGCTAAAATCGCATTGATAGGGCCCTTGGCGAATAACAAGAATAATATGTTGGGTACCTGGGCCCCCACGGGTAATCCTCAATTGTCCTTTCCCGTGCTGGAAGGTTTCAAGAACGCCGCCCCAAATGCTACGATCACCTATGCCAAGGGCACCAATATTTCCAACAATCCTGAACTGGCCAAGAAAGTCAATGTATTTGGCCCCAGAATTGAAATAGACGAGCGCACTCCAGAAATTCTACTCGAGGAAGCACTCAAGTTGGCCCAGAAGTCGGATGTTGTCGTAGCCGTGGTTGGAGAGGCCACCGAAATGAGCGGAGAAGCTGCGAGCCGAACCGACCTCTCAATTCCGGACAGTCAGAAAAAGCTTATTCGGGCACTGGTAGATATCGGAAAGCCATTGGTGCTGGTTTTGATGAGCGGTAGACCCTTGACCATTCCCGAGGAACTTGCCCTACCTATAAGTATTCTGCAAGTTTGGCATCCCGGGGTAGAGGCTGGAAACGCCATTGCCGATGTAGTATTTGGGGATTACAACCCTTCGGGTAAACTCACCGCTACTTGGCCGCGTAATGTAGGGCAAATCCCGATTTACCACAGCATGAAACATACAGGAAGACCCGCGGAATCCACTGAATTTCAGAAATTCAAATCAAATTATCTGGATGTTCCCAATTCGCCCTTGTTGCCTTTTGGCTACGGTTTAAGCTACACCGCATTTGAATACTCCGACCTAAAAATCGATAAAAAAGAAATTGGCCTGGAAGAATCGGTCAACATAAGTGTGACCCTTAAAAACACTGGGGATTTTGACGGAGAGGAAGTGGTACAGTTATATCTTAGGGATGTGGTCCGAAGTATCACACCACCGCAAAAAACATTAAAAGGTTTTAGAAAAGTATTTCTTAAAAGAGGTGAGACCAAAACCGTTCGCTTAACTTTAAACCCCGATGATTTAAAATTTTACAATAGCCAATTGGAATTTGTTTCCGAAACCGGCGAATTTGAGGTTTTCGTAGGGACAAACTCTGTAGAAACACAAAAAGTTTCCTTTATCCTAAACTAAATGACAGTCTACAAATACACACATCTGATATTAGGTATTCTATTGTTCCTAACGGTTGGGGTAAATTATGCCCAAGAGCGCTATTTGGATTCAATTTCTTCGAATATAGGAAAGGTTACCTATACCTATTCGGACAGCCTAAAACTCGATTTTTACTCCATAAAGGGGGATACCGTTACCAATAAACCTTTACTAGTATTGGTCCACGGCGGTGGCTTTGCTATCGGAAAACGGGACAATATTTTGGAAAGTAGGTTCAGTAGGCAAATGGCCAAAAAAGGATATGCCGTTGCCTCCATAAGTTACCGATTGACCAGAAAAGGAAAATCATTTGGTTGCAACTGCCCGACCAACGAGAAAATAGAAACTTTTCTTTCGGCTTCGGAAGATGTTTTAAGGGCTACCCAGTATTTGGTGGACAGGGCCAACGACTTGAAGTTTGATAAAGACAATGTAATCCTTGTAGGAAGTAGTGCAGGTGCGGAAGCCATCCTGAATACCGCTTTCATGCAATTTCGCTATGATTTCAGAACCTTGCCGTATAAAGATTTAAAGTTTTCCGGGGTAATTTCCCTTGCCGGGGCCGTTCTGGATGCAGATTACATTACCCAAAAAAATACGGTTCCCACCATGTTGTTCCACGGGGAAAGGGATAATTTGGTGCCCTTTGCCTCTGCTCCTCACCATTATTGTAAAGAAACCGATCCAGGATATCTTCCGTTGGACGGTTCCCGTTCCATTGCCGATAGACTGGAAGCTCTGGATACTTCATATACCTTGGTATTTGATCCAGAAGGGAACCATGATTGGGCCAATTTACCTTATTCCCATACCGATATGATATCTCGGTTCATCAAAAAAAACATCATCGATGGTGAATACCATCAGACGAAAATTAAGGTATCCTCCAAAAAATAAACATGTCTCAAAAATTCCTTTTAGTTGGGGTCATGGCTTTGGTCTGCTTGTCCTGTAAGCAGGAGATGGCAAAAAAGCTTTTGGAAAACAAAAGACCGAATATCCTTTTCATCATGTCCGATGATCATGCCATACAGGCCCTAAGTGCCTATGGACACCCCATAAGCCAATTGGCTCCCACCCCCAATATTGATAGGATAGCGAAAAACGGGGCTTTGTTTACCCAAAGTTTTGTCACAAATTCCATCTGCGGGCCAAGCCGAGCAGTTATCCTTACGGGTAAGCATAGTCATATCAATGGTTTCCGTCAAAATGGCGACCATTTTGATGGCAATCAACCTACCCTACCCAAAATGCTGAAGCAATCCGGTTATCAAACGACCATTGTGGGCAAGTGGCATTTGCATGGCTATCCCCAAGGTTTTGATTACTGGAAAATTATTGTAGATCAGGGCAATTACTATAATCCGGACTTCATTGAAAACGGTGATACCACACGAATAGAAGGCTATGCAACTGACATAATCACCAGGGATGCCTTGTCTTGGTTAAAAGACAAAAGAAACGATTCTTTGCCCTTTTTTTTAATGGTACACCACAAAGCACCGCATCGAAACTGGATGCCCGCATTACGGCATACGAACAAATATGATTCCATCCAGTTTCCATTACCAGAAACCTATTTCCCGAATTTTCAGGATCAACAAGCGGCCCGAGAGCAGTTGCAGACCATTTACGAAGATATGTACGAGGGTCATGATCTTAAGATGACCTTGGAACTTGACAATGTGGAACTTGCCCACAACCCATGGAAAACCGATTTTGAACGTATGAGTCCCGAACAAAGAAAGGCATGGGACGAAACTTATAAAGAAAAGAATAATGACTTTCACCAAGCCGGTCTAAGAGGGAGGGATTTGGCCGAATGGAAAGGGCAACGTTACATCAGGGATTATATAGCCACTATAGCCGCCTTGGATGAAGGTGTAGGGAAGCTATTGGATTATCTCGAAAACAATGGATTGGATGAAAATACCTTGGTGGTCTATACCTCGGATCAAGGTTTCTATTTGGGTGAAAAAGGGTGGTTCGATAAGCGGTTTATGTATGAGGAATCCTTCGGAACACCTTTGTTGATGCAATTGCCCGGTACTATTGCTCCCAATCAAAAGGTTAAGGCTCTAGTACAAAATCTGGATTTTGCGCAAACTTTTTTGGATTTTGCAGGTGTTACAGAAACGGATTTCGAAATGCAGGGCAAATCCTTTAAGGGGCTGTTGGATGGTAGTCTGGAGGAAGATGATTTTAGGGATGTGGTTTATTACCATTATTACGATTATCCTGCTTTCCATATGGTTAAAAAGCATTATGGTATCCGCACCAAACGGTACAAATTGATACACTTCTATGATGATATCGATACTTGGGAGTTTTATGATCTGAAAAAAGATCCAAAAGAAATGTACAATGCCATTAATGATGACGTCTATTCCAAAACTATAAACCGGATGCATAAAAAGCTGGACAGCGTTCAAAAACACTATAAGGTAACCGAAAGGGAGTTCGAAAAAGCACCTAAGGAAAAGATAAAACGGGCCTATGAGCAATTTGACAAGCTAAGGGGAAAGCCTGCTTTATAGTTTTCGTTCAAAACCCCGTTTTTAGTAACCTATGATTCGACAACTCTTTGGCCGTAAAGGATGTTCAACGGTGTTTGGGATTTGGTAAGACCTAATTGATTATAGATTACTCAAAATCAACTACTGAGTACATTATTGGCCATTCGTTCCGAAATTGATACTCCAAATACCTCTGAGTTCGTTTGTTCCATAACCTATGGCCTTATCCTTTGGATAGAGATTTTTTAGCGCAGTCATGGTTTCAGGTACAATCTGTTCATTGGGGTTTCCATGACATTGTAGGCACATCGTATTGGTGGTAATCGGATAGTAAAAGTTCACTTCGTTATCCTGTAATTCCACGATGGGCTCTACGCTTTTACCGGAAGCTATTTGTTCCTTAAAGAGGTTAATATGTTTCAATTCCTTGGTATTGGCCTGATTTTGTGGATTTCGTGGTTTGTCCGTTACCCTTTTGATAATCGCGTTCTGCATTACGGACATACTATCCGTTAATGGTATCGCCCTTACATTACAGAATTCCACCGCTCCTTGAGTTCCTTTTTCGTTAATGGCCTTCATTAAGTTCCGGCCCAACTGTGCCTTGGTCGCCAAGGCATGGCCAAGCCCCTTGTTGGCATAGCGCTTTTCGGCATTGCCGGTTGTGGTGTAATCATATATTTCCAATGAATTTTTCGCTTCTGGTTTATCATTTTCCAGATAATCGGCAAACCAATCCGGCCGGTCTATTTCATAGTCGTACATATATTCCGCAATCTGTTCAATGACCTTCTCGGGATAGGGGATATAGGGCATGCTGCCAAATCTTTCAACGGCATTAGGAATCTTGGATTCCTGTTCAGGGTCGTTCAGCCAATGTACCAATGCCTCCGTAAATTGTTCCTTGGTGGTTCCCGAATCTATATAATGCATCTTGACCATTGCCATAGGCGGAGCGATCATATGGGCTTCAGAAGCTTTTGGATTGTGGCACATATAGCATTCCCGTTCCATAAGTCCCTTTCCAGGATGCAAGGCCTTAGCATCCAACGCTTCTTTCCCGGAAGACACCTTATCCGTACCTTCCTTAGGTGATTTGAAGTCCTTACACCCTACGGTCAAGAGTACCGTTGATAAAACAAAAAGGAATCTATTCCTCATGATTTTGACAGTCTTCCCATTGCACAACTTACAAAGGAGCGTGTTTTGTGCGCCAAGTTATTTTTACTATCCACAGATGGGTATCCCAACGATGCCAAGGTATCCCTTGCCACCAAGGCATCCTCCGTACTTTCGTACAAAAAAGAAACCATGGAATTTTCCGTATTAACTTCAACCTTTGAAATATGATCTATTCCCGATAACTTTTCGGTGATGGTCTTGGCACATCCGCCACACTTTAGGTTCTGTACGATAATTGAAGTTTTCATCTTTTATTTTTTTACTTTTTTTGACTTAATAGGCGAGTCAAAAAAATCAGTTTTTTGCAGTTATCCTATTCCGTTTTTAGATACCCAAATTTACGAAACCTTCTCATCATTTCCATCGCAGATATCCCCCTTTAAGGTCATAGATTTTTACGAAACCCATACGTGCTAGCTTATGGCTGGCACGTCTACTTCTACTTCCTGAACGACAATACAGGTATACCGGTCTCTCCTTGCTCATCTTATCAAAAGACCTTTCAAAATTGACTGAATCGAAAAAATCGATGTTCACCGCATTTTTGATATGTCCGCTATTGTATTCCGCCGGGCTACGGACATCCACCAATTGCACTTTTGTATCGGATATGGCCTTGGCGTAAGTCTTTGCATCCAGGATTTCGATCTTATCCGTCAGCTCTTTGGCTCCTCGAAAAGAAACATTTAAAAACGACATAGCTACATTTTTTGTTTACAAGGAAAAATGGATAAGGAACGGCCATTCAAAAAAATGACCGCTCCTTAAAAACAACTCATCAACCAAACAATTTCGTCTTTGTATAAAGTAAAATTACAATGTATAAATAGGTCCCATGGTAACATAGGTTACACAAGCGGTATATTCTTTTCCACTTTCATTTTAGTCTGAAGAAATTGGCTCTGATGCGTTTTGTTTTCGAATGAAAAATGACGTAGTACAGATAAGATATGCTCAATACTATTTTCCCTAAGTGTTTTGGAAAATTGTTTACGTGGATGAGAATCAAGGGAGCAAAAATGCCTTTTTAATCCTCAAGACGGGCTATAAAACCCCAATTGGTATGTTGCAGTCTGCCCAGATATTTAAACCCTTTACCTCCAAAAAAACCGGCATCCCCTTCCGCAACGACCAATAATTCGTTATCCCCCTTTTTCAAATCCAGGTTTACCCTGAACATACCGTCGAACATGCGCTCAAATTTTATCTTTTGGTAACTGAATACTTCATGGCCGTTTAACATGATCTTTACCCTGCCGACAAAATCAAAGTTCAAGATAGACTTCTTGTCCTTATCGGATTTTAACATCTTTCTGGCCACCACAACCCCCTTGGGGTATTCAAAGTATCTGGCAAAATTTACATAATTATCCCGTGGATGCTCTATTGCTTTCCAATTTTTGGATTTATTTACTTTCTTGATCAACGTATCAAAATAATTGGATACAGTGTCCCTGGGAAATTGTTCCGAGATTTCCCAAGACGTTAAAAAAGCATTCATGTTTGGTTGGGAAGTTTTGGATTTACCATCAGAGAGTTCTTCATAGGTAATGTTGGCAAAATAGGAAACCCCGAACAAACTCCTCAACATAAAATTACCTCCGGATATTTCCGAGTCCAAAAGCTGAATGTCCATTTGTGGTTCGGGACTATGATCTACGAAGACCTTTAAATTGGTTCCCCGGACTTCAAATGCGGTATGGAACCATTCCAGGGAACTGACATCTGCCGTAGTTTCATAAATGGGATAATTGTAGAACACCCAACTCAGGGCCCCGTTGTAGATTGGAATGTACTGAATGGCTTCGCGGGTACCCCCCATTCCCGGTCTGAAATAAATGAAACGGTAGTTGAACTTGTCCTGTACCCGAAATCCCAATCCGGACATGACTTCTCCGGCGATATCCATTTCTACTCTAAAGTTCCTTACATTTTTGCCCTTGGTCAATGCAACGGACGTTTTTTTTCCATCCAGTTTAAGACTGCGCTTGCCCTTATAAATCGTATCGATATAAGTTGTAGGTTTGTTTTCTTCGGATAGAATAATACATTTATCCTGCTCGAACAGTGCTTGCTGTCCATTCATGGGTTGTAAGAATAAAAGAAAGGCTAAACTCAAAAAATAATACGGTAACTTCATGATTGATGATTTTATAATGAATACAATTCCAAACTAATGGAAGCAAGGTCTAGGAAGGCCTTCATTTTTCAACCATTTTAGGTTTTTTTTTGATTCATATTTGTAAAATTCTGTAAATGAGTCATATATCCGACAACGATAAAAATCTCCTCGAAGCCATAAAAAAGCGGATCGCAAAGGCTTCCGGACTTTCCGAAGTATCGGATTGGGTCCAAAAGGACTATGAGTTTGTTGTTTTCTTTATCGAAGATCAAACGGGCCACCGGCTTAGCTTATCCACAGTTAAAAGAATATGGAAAAACGAGTTTGAAAGATTGCCCCATACCACTACCCTGGATATCCTGGCAAACTTGGCGTACAACAAAGATTGGCATTCCATTAAAAAGGAGCATCTAAGTCCTGAAATACAGACTATACCTAAGAGGGAAATGGAGAAAAAACCTCGGAAAGTCAAAAGCCCAAAACTTTACTTTTTAATCCTTCTTGCAGTATTATTACTTTCGGTTTTAGGCACCTACCTATTAAGTACTATATCCACAAGGTCCCCATCAAAGGTATCCGAAGAGGTTTCCTTTTCTTACGAGAAAACGGTTGAGGGAAAAATACCCAACACCGTGGTTTTTAGATATGATATTGAAGGTGTGGACGCCAATCGATTTTTTTTACAACAGAGTTGGGACAGCAGCCGCAAAGTGGAAATATTCAAAGGAACCAACGAACGAACGGATATCTATTATATACCCGGATATTTTATGGCCAAATTGTTTGCGGATGAGGAAATAATAAAGGAGCTGCCCATCCATGTGACCTATGAAGATTGGTTTATGGCCGCCAGACAGCCCATGGAAAAAATATATACGTTTAGTCCAAACTTATGGTCAAAGGAAGATTATTTGGGCATTGACAAACGTAAACTGGCACAAAAGGGCATTGATTTAAACAAGAAACTGCAATTGGCCTTTTACTATGTTATAGACTTTGGTCTGGATGGAGATGATTTTGAGCAGACTACCCATTTTAAAATGGAACCCCTGGAGGCCATAGACTGCCCTATTTTTAACCTGCACGTACAGGGTGTAGATGGATATTACTGGATAATGTTCGGAAACAAGGGTTGCGAAAGCGAATTGGAGATGCGATTGGGCGATGTTATACACAATGGCAAGAACGAGGACCTGAGTATGTTCGGAACTTCAGTGTATGAATGGCAAAAGGTGGATGTTTTAACAAAGGACAAAGAGGTTACCCTAAAACTAAATGGAACCCCGATATTTTCCAGTGCTTACCATCAATCCATAGGTCCAATAATGGAAATCAGTTATTTTTTCAATGGAATCGGTATGATCGATAATGTACAGCTGAAAAATATCAATGGGGAAACCATCTTTGCGGATGACTTCACGAAGAGATAAATGAGTTGATTCATTAGCGAAACATTCCAAAAGAGTAGTCAAAATAGCTATGGTAAATTCAAGGTTTAGCATTGCGAAAAGACTTCACGATTTTATTGCAATGTTTTGCAATAGAATTATCCCCTAAAAGTGAATTATCGGAACTACTAAAAAGGACCAAGAATAGGACACCAGTGTAAGATGGTTGATATCTTCTAATGGCGCTCCTTAAAATGGCCATTAAAAATTATTGAAACCTTATTTAAGTATTTGCTTAAATAATTATATATTCATCCTAAAATATTGATTATGTCATTGGAACTAAGTTGTACGCGTGCCGAAGCAGACCACAAACAAATTCTACGTTGTAAAGATGTTTTGCACGATGTATCGAATTCTATGGAAGCGATAAGTAAAATAATGGCTCTAGCTGGCAATCAAGTCCGTTTTAAAATCTTGTTTTTGTTACAAAGAGAAACTGAGCTATGCCCATGTGACTTTGCCGATATTTTAGAAATGAGCGTCCCTGCCATTTCTCAGCACTTGCGTAAAATGAAAGATGTGAATGTCATTGAAACCCGTAGAGAGGGACAAACTATTTTTTATCGTATTTCAAAACAAGAGGAAGCCTTTATTTCCTCCATTTTAAGCAGTATAAAATCCAACAGAAAAATCGCATAGTATGAAAAAGACCATTACATCTAACGGAACCGCCCTAGCAGGTGTATTTTCGGCTATTGCCACCTCATTGTGCTGCGTAACACCTGTATTGGCATTACTTTCTGGCACTACGGGCATTGCCTCCACTTTTTCATGGATAGAGCCTTACAGACCTGTTTTGGTGGGTATCACGGTATTTATTCTAGGTCTTGCCTGGCATCAAAAATTGAAAGCCCGCCCTGAAGATATTGACTGCGCCTGTGACGATGAAAAGCCCAAATTCATCCAATCCAAAAAATTTCTTTTACTGGTAACATCCTTTGCGGGCATAATGCTGGCATTTCCCTATTATTCGCATTTGTTTTATCCAAACCTTAACTCTCAAAAACAAGTAGTTTATGTGTCAGAAGGTAATGTAAGTGTATTGACTTACTCAATTCAAGGAATGACCTGTACAGGATGTGAAGCCCATATTGAAAACGAGCTAAATCAATTAGAGGGTATTTTAGAGGTAGATGCGAACTATGAGACATCCAAAACTTTTGTGAAGTTTGATAAAAGTAAAGTGACCGCTAGTGAAATAACATCTGCTATTGGAAAAACTGGATATACAATCATAGAATAATGGAAGCTATTTTAGAATCGACAATCACCTGTCCCAAGTGCGGACATAGCAAGGAAGAACTGATGCCAAAAATAGCTTGCCAATTCTTTTATGAATGTGAAAGCTGTAAAGAAATAATAAGACCCAAAGAAGGTGATTGCTGTGTATTCTGCTCCTATGGTACCGCCGTCTGTCCTCCCATTCAACAAAACAAGAGTTGTTGTTGATGGCCATGCGCAAAACAGTATTTGAAATTTCCAAAATGGACTGCCCATCCGAGGAAAATCTTATCCGTATGAAATTGGATGGGATAGGAAATATCGAAAATCTGGACTTCGATATTCCTAATCGAAGATTAATCATTTACCACAAAGGGGAAGTTGAAAAAATTGAAAAATCCATTATCGAACTTAATTTAGGGAGCAAGAGACTTGCCACTCAAGAAACGGAACAAAAAAAATTCACCAAAAACACAAATCAAAAAAAACTGCTTTGGACTGTCCTTGCTATAAATTTCATCTTTTTTCTTCTTGAAATGACTACGGGTCTGATTTCAAAATCTATGGGGCTTGTAGCGGATAGTCTCGATATGCTTGCAGACAGTTTTGTTTATGGTATCAGCCTTTTCGCGGTGGGTGGAACGATGGCCAGAAAGAAAAGAATTGCCAAGCTTGCCGGTTATTTCCAGATAACGCTCGGCATTATTGGATTTATTGAGGTTCTTAGGCGTTTTTTTGGAGCAGAGGCACTACCTGATTATTCTATCATGATTATTGTTTCCGTGTTTGCGCTTATCGCAAACGGAATTTGTCTTTACCTGATGCAAAGATCCAAAAGCCGAGAGGAGGCACACATGAAGGCCAGCATGATTTTTACGTCAAATGATGTAATCATAAATTTAGGTGTTATAGTAGCTGGGCTTTTGGTCAACTGGCTAAACTCCGATAAACCTGACCTTATCATTGGAACCATTGTTTTCATTTTAGTGGTGCGAGGAGCGATAAGAATATTGAGGCTTGGAAAGTGACTAGAGGAGTCTAGAATTGGTAAGTTCCTTAGAAATGAACCTTTAATAATACATCCCTACCATATTCCATATATTCCATTTCCTACTTTAAGGAATAGTTAAGATTTAGGATTCCGGACTACCATTTTCTTGCTCCATTCATAATTAATTGTAATATTGCGATAAACAAATAAAAGAAATGGGTTTAGCGAAGACCGAAATATTTACGGATAAACAAAACCAGATTGCAGTCTTTGCCAAAGTATTCGGGCATCCCGCACGCGTGGCCATACTCCAACATCTATTTAAAACCGATTCCTGTTTCTGTGGAAACCTCGTGGACGAAATTGGACTGGCCCAACCCACTGTTTCACAGCATTTGAAGGAGTTAAAACATTTAGGCCTTATAAAAGGAAATGTGGAAGGTACAAGCGTCTGCTACTGTATTGATAAGGAAAACTGGACCGTCATGAAGGAAGTGATGTCCGATTTCTTGAATCAAGACCTTCCTCCCGATGATGATTGTTGCTAAATAAAAAGTACATAAACCAATGACCACAAAGACAGTAGTTTTCGAAAAAATAGACCTAGGGATTTCCTCGATCCAAACGGATACCATTTCTGATGAGCGAAGAAATACGTTACAACCTCTTATAGCTTTTATACAGGGTAAAGTGGACCATGGACAGGAAATTAGACTCAACTTTATCTGTACCCATAATTCCAGAAGAAGCCATTTGTCACAAGTTTGGGCACAGACCATGGCGGCCTATTTCAAAATTAAAAATGTGTATTGCTATTCCGGTGGAACGGAAGCCACGGCCCTATTCCCAATGGCGGCTACAACTTTGGCCAATTCCGGTTTTCAGGTCAAAACCATCAACCAAGGCCCAAACCCCGTTTACGCCATCAAATATGCCGGGAATGCACATCCCGTGATTGGATTCTCAAAAACTTTTGATGACGATTTTAATCCCAACAGCGAATTTGCGGCCATCCTTACCTGTTCTCAGGCGGATGAAGGCTGCCCCTTCATTGCAGGTGCCGAAAAACGGATTCCGATAACCTATGAAGATCCCAAGGTCTTTGACAATACCTCGCAGCAAGCAGAAAAATATCATGAACGAAGTCTGCAGATTGCCACCGAACTATTCTATGTTTTTTCTAAAATCAAGGCATAACCATGGCGAACAAAAAACTGAGTTTTCTGGATAAAAATTTAACGCTTTGGATTTTTATTGCCATGGCCTTGGGCGTTGGAATCGGATACTTTTTCCCATCATTTCCCGAATTGCTGAATACGGCCAATAGCGGCACCACCAACATCCCCATTGCCATAGGCTTGATATTGATGATGTATCCGCCCCTGGCCAAAGTGAACTACGCCTTGTTGCCCAAAGTGTTCCGCAATACCAAAATACTATCCATATCATTACTTCTGAATTGGATTATTGGTCCTATTTTAATGTTCGTTTTGGCGATTATCTTTTTGAGGGATTATCCCGAATATATGGTGGGGCTTATTCTGATAGGTCTGGCGCGTTGCATTGCCATGGTACTGGTTTGGAACGACCTAGCTGAAGGAAATAGTGAGTACGGTGCGGGACTGGTGGCGTTGAACAGTATTTTTCAGGTGTTCGCCTATAGTTTTTATGCCTGGATATTCATCACTATTCTTCCCCCCTATTTTGGGTTTGAGGGTGCCATTGTAGATATTTCAATAGGAACCATTGCCGAAAGTGTAGCCATATACCTTGGGATTCCATTTTTATTGGGTATTCTTAGCCGTCTGATTTTGGTGAGACTCAAAGGCGAGGAATGGTATAGAACAAAATTTATTCCCACCATTTCACCAATCACCTTAATCGCGTTGTTGTTCACTATTGTAGTTATGTTTTCACTTAAAGGTGAATTGATCGTAGAGATTCCCATGGACGTCCTTATTATCGCCCTACCTTTATTGGTATACTTCAGTTTGATGTTTATCATCGGTTTTTTCTTTACCAAGGCCATGGGTGCGGAGTACGACAAAACGGCTTCCGTGGCATTTACGGCCGCAGGAAACAATTTTGAATTAGCCATTGCAGTGGCCATAGCGGTTTTCGGATTGAACTCCGGTCAAGCCTTTGCCGGGGTAATCGGGCCATTGGTGGAAGTGCCAACATTAATTCTTTTGGTTAGGGTAGCCTTTTGGTTAAGAAAAAAGTATTACAGACCGCAAACGGCATAAAATTGCTCTGTCCAGAAAACATTTGCCAATCCCTTGTTTTTTAAGGGTTTGAGGAAATGAGAATTCTTAAATTATCAATTTTGCATAGGCATTAGGAATCTTTCACCAGTCCATTTTGGTTGGGTACCGTTCCCCGTTTTCTAACCAGGTTCTCGCTATGTCCAAAGCTTCTCTAAATGCTTTCTCCTTTGAGTATCCATGAACCTCGATCATTCCATTGGCCAATAGGTAAGCCTTATCAATGACCTTTGGATGCTCCTTCTTTAATTGGTGTTTGAATTCTTCTCGATTAAATTTTTTTCCCATTTTATCGACTCCTAATTCCATATGTTACCAAGATGTTAAGATAAGGTAAACAAACAAATTATCACTTTTATTGTTTCCAAAATACCGATAGTATTCCCTACACCTTTGGATTCTTTAATTAAAGAATCCGAAATATCGTTGTTTTATGACCAAAAACGCTTAAAAAATCGTTTCTACGCGAAAATCACCGATAACCCTAATTGTTGTCAATGAAATAGTAAAATGTAACTCTTTTTAAATAATTCTAGCTGAACATCGGAAAGTATGACCTTAGCTTTTACCATAGCTTAACCTTATAATTTCAAGTATTGGTTCAGACATAAACATTTTATAAGTTTTAGCTAACATCGATACGGCATAGGTATTGGAACTTTAAACAGTCGTTGGGCTATCGCCCAAAAAATTTTTCGAACAATCAACCCTTAAATTTTTTAAAATGAAAAAAGTTCTATTCTTTCTTGCCCTAGTTATTCTTATCTCTTCCTGTGACCTCATTGAAGACCATATAGGCACTCCAGACCCAGGGATTCCTCCCAAATCCGTACTGCAGAAAAATGTTCAGTATCCCCTCCCTTTTAATGTATTGGGCACCTTGGAAAACAATGTTGAAATCCGTAACGGTGGGTTTGGTTCGGCAGCTACGGCCCATCCTACCCATGAAGGCGAGTTCTATGCGATCACGGATCGAGGACCAAATACTAATTTTTTGGATGGCAAAAAGTTTCCCGTTTCCGACTACATCCCTAGGATTGGCCATTATGCGGTCAATAGCGATGCCGAAATCGTATTGTTGGAAGAGATTTTGCTCAAAGACCCCTATGGCAATCCCATTTCGGGTATTCCCAATCCCGAGGGCAAAGGAGCCACTGGAGAAATTCCCTACGATATTGCGGGCAATCAAATCCCCTTTGATGATTTCGGAATGGATGCCGAAGGCCTGGTCGCCTTAAAAGACGGTACTTTTTGGGTATCCGATGAGTATGGCCCACATATTGTGCACTATTCGGCTACCGGAGTAGAATTGGAGCGTATCTCCCCAATTGGTGTAAACGAGGGAAATGGCGGTAGAAAACTTCCCGCCGTTTACGCCAAAAGAAGGGCAAACCGGGGGATGGAAGGATTGGCCATCACCCCGGATGAACGTGTTCTTGTAGGCATCATGCAGTCTACCATGCACAACCCAGAAAGTATCCGGGCCGACATCACTAGAATTGTAACGCTTGATCTATATACCGGAAGCACAAAACAGTATTTATACAGACAGCAAAAGGCAAATCTCTCTAATTCGGAAATCGTGGCCCTATCCAACACGAAATTTTTGGTAGTGGAACGTGACGGGAATTTTGCCGGAGCAGAGGCCGCCCAAAAACATATCTATGAAATAGATGTATCAGTGGCTACTGATGTATCAGGTGCTGATGATGCCTCCGAATTTGGCCTTATGATAGATGGTAAGACCATAGAACAATCAAGCTGGGAAGAACTGGACGCCGCAGGAATCGTCCCAGTAGAAAAAGAACTTGTGGCGGATTTGGTGGCACTCAATGGATACTCTCATGACAAATTGGAAGGTTTTTGGTTGATCGATAACCATACTATTGGATGTCTTAACGATGATGATTTTGCGGTTTCCGATGAAGACGGGGATGGCACCATCGAACAGAAAATACTTCCGGGAACGGATGACGTGGATGCGAGCTCGTTATATCTAATTCATCTTGATTAACGTGTAAATCAACTTTGGAGAGACGGATAACTTCTGTCTCTCCAGAGTTTCCTATGTTTGTACACCCTCCTTTTTTACCGATCATTCCTCAAAAATAGGGTCTCATCACCCTGTCCCATGATGATTAGATCCGTGGATTTCAGAAAAAGTCCGGTTTCAACCACCCCGGGCATTTCTATAAGGGTTCTATTTAAGCTATTTATATCTTTGACCCCAAAAATATCGACATCAAGAATACAGTTATTTTCATCGGTGCTGTACGTTTTCCCATCGTGTTTTCTTAGGACGGGTCTCAAACCCATTTCAATCAGCTGGGCAAGTATCGTTGGGGTGGCAAAAGGAATGGTTTCCAGAGGCAACTTAAATTTGCCCAAGATATCGACCTTCTTTCCGGAATCGGCAATGATTACGTTTAGCTTAGCATTATAGGCAAGAATTTTTTCCCGCAACAATGCCCCGCCACCACCTTTTATCAATCGGAATTGTGGGTCGAATTCATCCGCTCCGTCTATATTAATATCCAGCTTACCGGCTTTTTCCAATGGTATTAGGTCTATGCCCAAATCCTTCGCCAATTGAGCTGTCTTTTCAGAAGAGGGAACTCCCTTTATGGACAGACCTTTCCCAACTTCTTCTCCCAATTTGCGAATCATATGTTCGGCTGTAGACCCCGATCCCAGACCGACTATCATGCCGTTTTTAACCAAGGAGACCGATTCATAGGCCGCTAATTTCTTTTCATGTTCTATTACGGTCGACTTCATTTTTAAAAGCTCTTTCCCGGACTAAGATAATTAATAACGGAACAATTAAAGTGCCGGGAGACATTGTGGTCCACACCTGAAAAAGGTAAAAACAAAATAGCGCTAGATACTTTACCTAATTTTCCTAAATTCGACCTGTAATGATCAAAGCTCTAATTTTTGACCTGGATGGAACACTTATCCAGACGGAAGTATTGAAGGCAACTTCGTATGCCCAGGCCATACAACAGTTGACCGACCATGCCGTAGGGGAACAACAGGTATTGGATGTTTTTGGAAAATTCGTGGGGTTGTCCAGGGAAAAGGTCGTGGAAGGTCTCTACAGGGAATTCTTATCGGAATTGGAACTGCACTTGGGCTCTCAGGATTCTGATCATATCAAAGAACGTATCATCAACAAACGGTTGTCCATTTATGATGAAATACTAAAGGATACGGCACTTTTATCCAAACATTTTTGCCCCTTTACCCTAGAGCTTCTGCACAAGGCCCATTTTGAGAAGTTTCATGTTGTTTTGGCTACCATGTCACATCTACCTCAAGCGAAAAGAATGGTTACCCTAATGGGAATTGTAGATAAACTTGACTTGATATTAACCCGGGACGATGTCGATAAGGGCAAACCAGATCCCGAGATTTATCTCAAGGCAAAAAATGCACTCCAGTTGGATTCGGATGAATGTTTGGTCATTGAAGATTCCGTTAATGGTATCAAAGCCGGACTCAGTGCTGGAATGCAGGTCTTTGCCGTTACAAACGATGTTACAAGACGCTCCGTACATTCCGGCAATCTGTTGGACGATGCCTATATTGTGGATACGCTTGAAGACCTCAGCTCAAGGGTATTTGGTTTTATACAGGCCGAAACGTAATTCCATTTTTTTATCAGTCCCCTTACCACCGGATTAGGGCTAGATTAACTTCTTACCATCCCCAGATCGATTACGGCTGACTCCTCCGTTCCATTCCCTGTAAAATCAAAAGTGGTTATGCCGCTCAGAAACAGCACATTGTTTTCGAATCCAATATTGAACAATTCATAATCGTCCCTGGCATCACCATCAAAGACTACAATTAATCTATCCCCATACTCTTCTCCGTTAAAACCAAGTTCACCGGAAAATGTTTCCAAGCCCAGTCCAGGAGTGTTGATCGTGATGGCAAATCGGCCATTGGCTTGGACGGTCAATGTAGCACTTCCGCCTTCCTCAATGATATCCAATCGGTTACCGGGAACATCAATACTTTCAAATATCGCGCTTGTGGCTGTCCAGTTCCCGGTAAAATCGGAAACCGAGAGTACCGGGCCTTCCAACGATATGGCCAAATCCTCACCATCACCGCTACAAGAAATTGAAGTGCCAAGTATTATAAACATAATAGCCACAGAAAACATGGCCCCTATTCTCTTATACGGGTAATCCAAACCTTTATTTTTCATTCTTTCCATTTGTTTTGGTTCAACATAAAACTATCTGCAATAGTCCAGTATCAACTATCACAATGCCTTCTCAAAAGTAATTGTATGGAAAGCGATGGCTTATTACGGATGTTCCAATTTTTAACACCGATGTTACATGTATTAATCTCATTATCTAGGGAATAACTATAAAAAAGATAGATTTTACCACTATCTTAGTTGGTATACCAACAACCCATCCGCCCAACATGAGAAGGCTTATTGTTTTTGGCTTCATCTGTTTAAACTGCTGGGTAACCCATGCCCAGCTTGACTCAAAAATTGATAGTCTGGAACAATTGCTCAAAACGAGTCGTAATCAGGATACTACCAAAATCCAACTACTTTTGGATGTGGCCAATGCCTACAGAGGGGTCAGTTTGGACACATCATACCTTTATGCAAAAGAGGCATATGACCTGGCTTTAGTCCATGACCATGAATACGGTATGGCCTCGGCGGATAAAATTAGAGGGACTTATTTTCTCTATTCCGGGATTACGGATAGCTGTATTTTTTACTATCAGAGAAGTCAGGGGTTATTTCAAAAATTAGGCAACCTGGATGGGGTACATGACATTAACTATAATCTGGGTCTTCTACATACGTCATTGGCCGAGTATGATAAGGCCATTTCCTATTACCAAAAGGATTTTGACTATCGAAACCAAATTAATGACACCCTGGGGATAGCGGATGGTTACTTGAATATGGGAGCTGTCTTTTTATACAAGGGCGACAATCAGAATGCGTACACGAACTTTACCGCCTCCCTACCCTATTTTAGCCAAGCTGGTGATAGCGTATCGGTAGCCAAGGTCAATTTTAATCTTGGAACCATACAATGGAACTATAGCAATTATGACTTGGCCTTGACCGATTTTTTCTCCGCACTGGAAATCTTTGAGAAGGAAGGGGACCGCTATCTGTTGGCCAGTTGTTTGGAAAACATCGCAGGGGTGTACGAGAATATGGAGAACTATAAAAATGCCCTAAAATACTATAGGGCATCATTGCAACACAGCCAGGAAGTGGGCAATGCAAGACTTACGGCCTCCAACTATCACAGTCTTGGTGCAGCCATGGATAAAAGTTCCCAAAGGGACTCCGCACTTTATTATTTTGATAAAAGCTTGGAGCTATCAGAAGAAGGTGATTTTAAAGATTTATTGAGCCTCAATTACCATAGCCTAGGTGTGCTGTATGCCGGTAGTAAACCGGTAAAGGGTACTGAATTTCTCAATAAGAGTATCTCTCTAAAAAAAACCATTGAACTGGATGACTTTAACATTGCTACAAGCCTGTATGAGTTGGGTGCCATACATGTAAACGGGCAGCAATGGGCGGAAGCCAAAAGAATATTTGAGGAAGGATGGGAGGTCTCCCAACAAACCGACAGCAAGGATATCAAAAGTAAGCTGTCCTATGCATTATATGACCTGCACAAAAGAATGGGAAACGAAAATAAGGCACTTTCCTATCTAGAAGAGTTTTATGTGTTAAGGGACAGTATTTTTGATGAGGAAACGAGCAAAAACATCGTGGCCCGGGAAATCCAGTACGAGACCGCAAAAAAAGACCAACAAATACAACTTCTGGTCAAGGAAAAAGAGCTACAACAAGCCGAAGTTGCTACCAAGGAAGCATTGGTTAAACAGCGTTCCATCCAAAGAAACCTACTGCTGTGGGGAATTGTCTCCTTGATCATTATTTCCCTCCTTTTATTTCGAAACTATAATATAAAACTGAAGTCCCGTGAACTTGTTAACAGAAAACAGCAGGAGTTCGTAAATCTTAGGTCACGTTTTTTCGCAAACGTTTCCCACGAATTTCGTACGCCGCTTACCTTGATTCTCGGTCCGTTGAACGATCTGCTGTCCTCTGGCCCGGAAAACAAGGAGCATCAAGAAAGCTATCGATTAATGAAGCAAAACGGCGAAAAGCTATTAGGTCTGGTAAATCAGTTGCTCGATCTCGCGAAACTGGAAGCCGGCAATATGCCCTTGCGTTTGACGGAAGCCGACCTCAAAACTTTTTTGAGGGCACGGGCTGCGGCTTTTAGTTCGCTGGCCGACTTTCAGGATATTTCGTTCCATATAAACGTTGCACCCGAAATAGCATCAGGTTGGTTTGATTCCGATGCCCTTGAAAAAATCATCAATAATCTATTGTCCAATGCGTTCAAATATATCGGGGAAGGGGGAAAAATAGACTTTATAGCCTCGTCAACGGATGGAAATGGCAGAATTCCAGGAGAAGGTACCTTCTTAAAAATAGAGGTTAGGGACGACGGTTTGGGCATTTCCGGCCCGGAACTGGGCAAAGTTTTTAATCGTTTCTACCAGGCAGATGCCCCTTCTACCAAGAAAAAGATGGGAACAGGCATTGGTTTGGCCCTGACCAAGGAATTGGTAGAATTGCACAAAGGGCATATTTCCGTAGCTAGCGAAGAAGGCAAAGGAACTGTCTTTACGGTTGTCCTTCCCATTACCAAGGAGCATTTCAAGAAAGCGAACATCATACTTGAGGATGAAAGGACACAAAAGGTTCGGGAATTGCATAGTGTGGTTCCCTCTAGGGCCTTTACCGACCCAGAAGTTCCAGGGGCCAAAACAAAAGGACTCCCCATATTGTTAATAGTAGAGGACAATACAGACGTAAGAGCTTATATTCGGAAACAACTTCGAGACACATACGAAATTGAAGAGGCGATAAACGGAGAAGACGGTTTCGACTTGGCTCAAAAGAAGATTCCCGATATTATAATCAGCGATGTGATGATGCCAGGAATGAGCGGAATAACACTCTGCGAAAAGCTAAAACAGGACGAAAAAACGAGTCATATTCCCGTGATATTACTTACGGCATTGGCATCCCAAGCCTCTAAACTTGAGGGCATTGAAACAGGGGCGGATGACTATATTGTTAAACCCTTTGATAAGGAGGAACTAAGGGCCCGGGTAAAAAACCTAGTCGATCAACGACGGTTGCTACGAAAAAAGTATAGTAGGCAGCTTCGTTTAGAACCCAAGGCATTGGCCGTTACCTCTACGGATGAACGTTTTCTAAAAAAAGTGACACATACGTTGGAACAACGTTTGGACGATTCCTCATTTGGGGTTGAGGATCTGGCAAAAGAAGTAGGAATGGGCAGAACACAGCTGTTTCGCAAAATGCGTGCCCTTACCGATCAAACCGTTCAGGATTTTGTTCGGGACTACCGGCTAAAAAGGGCGGCGCAATTACTTAGGGACAAAGCCGGGAACGTATCGGAAGTTGCCTATCAAGTAGGGTTCAACAACCTTTCCTACTTTACAAAACGTTTTAAGGAACTTTTCGGCAAAACACCTTCACAATATGCCTCTTGAGTAATTGGTTATTCAACCTTAAATTAGGATCACCTTTTTAAATTCTAACCAAATTCAACTATCGTTGAAAGCTCTGGATGGGGATATCATTGATAACCCGTAGTTAACACAACCTTAAAACCAACTTTGCAATAGTCTAAAGGATTATTTACAAACTTTGAATAATCTGATTGTCCCGACGTGAAAATAAATCGAATTTTAGCATATAACGAGCCATTGTACCCTTCTTGCCGTTCTTCGTTTCATCAGCCATCCTCGCCTTCAATTAGATTTAGTAAATACACCAACACCTCATATTTCCTATGAAAAAAAGATCAGTAGACCTTGTGGTCATTTCAGACGTGCATTTGGGCACATATGGATGTCACGCCAAGGAGTTATTGGCCTATTTAAAGTCCATAAAACCCAAGCAAGTTGTACTAAATGGTGATATCATAGATATTTGGCAGTTTAGCAAACGTTATTGGCCCAAGTCTCATATGAAGGTGGTAAAGCTAATTATGCAATGGGTTTCCAATGGGGTAAAGGTGCACTATATTACGGGGAACCATGATGAAATGTTACGGAAGTTCGTAGGTTTTACTTTGGGCTCCTTTACCATATCTAACAAGGTGGTACTGTCCTTAAAAGGAAAAAAGGCATGGATGTTCCATGGAGATGTGTTTGACGTAACCATGCAGCATTCCAAGTGGATCGCAAAGCTCGGCGCCATCGGATATGATTTTCTGATTCTCTTAAACCGCTTTGTTAATTTTATCAGTAAAAAAATGGGCAAAGGACCCGTTTCCATGTCAAAGCGAATTAAAAATGGGGTGAAATCGGCCATTAAATTCATAAGTGATTTTGAGAAGACCGCTGCCAATATTGCGATAGAAAAGAAATTTGACTATGTGGTCTGCGGCCATATCCATCAACCGGAAATTAAGGAGGTCAAAACGGACAAAGGTGCAGTACTGTATTTGAATTCTGGGGATTGGGTGGAAAACCTCACCTCGCTGGAATACCATCGAGGCAAATGGAAACTATACAGTTATAGCGAAGACGCATCGGCCAAGACCTCGGATGTCGATGTCGCCGACCCCATTGAAGTCCTGGAGAAAAACGTACTTTTTGAACATCTTCTGCAGGAATTCAAGAGTATCGGGCAAAACAGTACTGAATCCCTCCATAACCAAGTAAAATGAAAGTGCTTTATGCCATTCAGGGAACGGGAAATGGGCACTTGAGTCGAGCAAGGGATATCATTCCCGTCCTTGAACGAAAAAATATAGAACTCGATATCCTGGTCAGCGGCACTCAAGCAGATATCCCTATTCCCTATCCCATTAAATATCAGTTAAAAGGATGGAGTTTCATTTTTGGAAAAAAGGGAGGCGTGGATATGTGGCGCACGTATCTAAAAACCAACGCAGTACGATTGCAAAAGGAAATCAAAAGTATTCCCGTTGCCCAATACGACCTTATCATTAATGACTTTGAACCGATAACCGCCTGGGGCTGTAAATTGCAAAATAAGGCTTGTATCGGTTTTAGCCACCAAGCGGCGGTTTTGGCACCGGAAGTTCCTAGACCAAAGAAAAATGACCCTTTGGGAAAGCTGATTCTTCGAAAGTATGCGCCAACAACAAAATCGTACGGATTACATTTCAAGGAATACAACAGCAACATATTTACCCCGATTGTGCGGCAAGAGATACGAAAAACCACCCGAAGTTCAAAAAATCATTACACGGTTTATTTGCCTTCCTATAGCGACGAAAAGATTCTGAATATGCTCTCAAAAGTGAAGGGAATTCAATGGGAAGTTTTTTCCAAACATACCCGCACCAATTTTTTTCAGAGCAATGTCTCCGTTCGCAAAATCAACAATAAGGCTTTTATTCAAAGTATGGCATCGTGTAAAGGCATGCTCTGTGGAGCAGGTTTTGAGACGCCCGCGGAAGTGCTACATATGGGCAAGAAGCTTATGGTCATACCCATGAAAGGACAGTATGAACAACAGTGTAACGCAGCGGCATTGAAAGAAATGGGGGTTCCGGTAGTAAAATCGTTAAAAATGAAACACTTTGGGAAGCTTCAGGACTGGGTGGAAAGCAATCGAAAAGTAGAGGTTTACTATCCCGATATTACGGAACCCATTATCGACCGGATTCTTGAAGAGGCTACCGCCGGTGTCCTTCACTAAAAAGACGAATGCGAAAAATTCCAACGAGCCTCCCTATTGATTTGAAGAAGACCGATTTTGGCAATCATTTCGTATGGGGTGTATCCACGGCGGCCTATCAAATTGAGGGCGCTTATGAGAAAGACGACAAAGGAATGTCCATCTGGGACAATTTCACGGCAAAGTCAAAAACAATTTTCGGAAGACATCACGGGCAGGTAGCTTGCGACTTCTACCATCGCTATCGCGAGGATATTCTTTTGATGAAGTCAATGCATATCAAAAACTTCCGATTTTCGATTTCATGGCCAAGATTGATTCCCAATGGTCATAGTGAAGTAAATAGGGCCGGAGTCGATTTTTACAATCGTGTCATAGATTTCTGCTTGGAATGTGGTATCACTCCTTGGGTTACCCTGTACCACTGGGACCTACCTCAAGCCTTGGAAGCTAAAGGGGGTTGGACTAATCGGGATATTTTAGGTTGGTTTGGTGAATATGCCCGTCTTTGTGCACGGTGTTTTGGTGATCGGGTAAAGCATTGGATGGTGTTAAATGAACCTATGGTCTTTACGGGCGCGGGTTATTTTCTCGGAGTCCATGCACCTGGGCGTAGGGGATTAAAAAGTTTTTTGCCAGCAGTACATCACGCTACCTTATGCCAGGCCCTTGGAGGTAGAATTTTGAGGGAAGAAGTTAAACGATCCAGTATTGGCACTACGTTTTCATGTTCGCAAATTTCCCCGTATTCCGAAAATGAAAAAGACCTGATAGCGGCAAAAAAGGCAGACACCTTGTTAAACCGTTTGTTTATTGAACCTACCTTGGGCTTGGGGTATCCATCGGAAAACCTAAAGGTTTTAAAACGCCTGGAAAGGTATCAACAGCCGAACGACCTAAAGGATATGATCTTCACGTTCGACTTTATCGGCATTCAGAATTATACAAGGGAAGTCGTTAAACACAGTTATCGCGTGCCCTATTTAAGGGCCAAAATCGTAAAGGCCAGCGAACGGGACGTTCCCATTACGTTAATGGATTGGGAAGTATATCCTCCCAGTATTTATGAAATGATTGCCAAATTCAACGCATATCCGGGAATTAAAAAAATCATGATTACCGAAAACGGGGCAGCATTTGAGGATAAATTGAAAAATGGATCGGTGGACGACCCAAAAAGGGTGAATTATCTACAGGATTATTTGAAACAAGTTCTAAAAGCGAAGAACGAAGGGCTAGAGGTCTCGGGATATTTTGCCTGGACCTTTATGGACAACTTTGAATGGGCAGAAGGTTACCATTCCCGATTCGGGTTGGTGTATGTAGATTTCACCACCCAAGAAAGAATTATCAAGAAATCCGGGAAATGGTTCAGGGCATTTTTAAGATCGTAAGTATGCCACAGTCTGAAGCCCACTCCCAAATCTTGGATTTCGCTCAGTAATCCGTTCCTGGATATATATCTAAAACTAGTATTTGTCAGTCGTGGTCAGAGGAAGTAAATGCGATGACCAAACAAGAGACTACAAAACAGATGGCAAAAAAACTGATGAGGGCGATATAGTTGTTCATAAGTAGGAATTTTCGTTGAAAATAACAAAAATCCCTGTTCAACAGACTTCTACAGTGTACTTTTCGATGAACGGGCCTTTTTTAGAAAGGCAATAAGCCTTTCAAACTAGGTATCGTTACCATTATTCCTTGAACAGATCCATTCGTTTCATTTGCTTTAAAGATCTATTAAGGTTGCGCAACGTTATCCCTAGATAATCCGCAATATCCTTTTTTGAAAACATACCGGTCTCCTTGGAAAAAGTTCCCATAGTATTTTACTGTTGATGGCATAAACACTATAGTATCGATAGGGGCAAGACATAACCTTCATTGGGAGAATGAAATCATAAAAAGGCAGAAGCTTTGGAACCTTGGCGAAATAGACTCAAAATTAAAATTTGTCTTGAAGTTAAGGACCGGGAAGTGATCCAGCTTATGGAACAGGGGCTAACACGGAAATAGCATCGCCAACAAAAAATATGTTCGGCATTTTAACACATATTACAACTTCCTTAACATCAGCGTATTACAAAGGGCCGTAGTTTTAGAAAAACTAATCCCTCCTTCTAGCATGAAAAAAATTACGCTGCTTTTCCTACTTTTATTATCACTTTCCTTTCATGGACAATCGTTAGACAAACGCTTTCATTTGGATTTTGAAAACGCCAAAAACGGTGACGGTTTACCTTCCGAATGGATCCATTGGGGAAACTACCATCTAGATACGGACGATAAGGTATTCCATTCGGGCAACTACTCGGGTAAAATCATTTCCGACAGTACAGGCAATACTTTCGGCAGTATGGCATATCGTATTCCTTCCAAATATAGGGGAAGTACCGTTAAGCTTGAGGGCTATATCAAGACCAAAGACGTTACGGATGGTCATGCCGGTTTGCTATTACGTCTTGATGGCGAGGGAGGACCGCTCCATTTCGATAATATGCGAGACAGAGGTGTGATAGGCTCTACGGATTGGGAAAAACATAGTATCAGCTTTCCCTATCCGGAAGAAACTAAAAATATTATGGTTGCGGGCATTTTAGTGGGAAAAGGCACTGCCTGGTTTGATGATTTCAAAGTATTCGTGGATGGCAAAAACATTCAAACCCTTACCGAAGTAGAAAAAGTGCTTTCCAAGGCCGAAATGGATACCGAGTTCGAAAAAGGTTCCAATTTCAAACTAGACAATCCTACTGAACAGCAGTTAAAAAACCTCTACATTTTAGGTAAAATATGGGGCTTTGTAAAATACCATCATCCGGAAATTGCAAAAGGAAATATTAATTGGGACAGTGAATTGCTTAGGACTATTTCGGTCATTGATAGTACTGACTTCGAAAATCAGGTTTTTTCTTGGTTAAAAAAGTTTGAAAAGCCCACCTCGGAAAAACAAATCGAAGATGTTACTGAAAATGTTGCCTTTAAGGCAAATACCAACTGGATATCAAGTTCGGATATTACATCCAACAACCTATTAGAATTACTCCATGCATTACAGGAAGCACCAAAGGAAAAGGTAAACTATTATCTAAAATTTGCACCCCATATAGGTAATCCCCTATTCAAAAATGAACGTTCATACAAGGATATGGAATGGAACGATGATGGATTAAAACTCATAGGCCTCTTTAGATATTGGAATATGATCGAATATTTCTTTCCCTATAAACATCTGATTGACGAGGACTGGAATAACGTTTTAAAAACATCGATACCCATGTTTTTGAAAGCGGACGACGAATTGGGCTATAAACTGGCTATGCTTAAACTAATTCGGGAAATTCAGGACACTCATGGAAACATGGGGAGGCGGGATAAGATGCTTAGCCAGTTTTTTGGGCAAAACATTGCTCCTATTCAAGTGAATTTTATCCAAGACAAGGCGGTCGTGGTAAAGACCTATCCGCAACTTCCATCCGAAAGTAAGATAAAACCAGGGGATATTATTTCAAAGGTGAATGGAATTCCCGTAACTGATTTGGTGAAGGAAAAATTAGCGTATACCCCAGGTTCTAACCAAACCGTACAATTATGGGCCGTTGCCAGAAAGCTTTTGCGCACCAATGAAAACAGCCTAACCCTTTCCATTAATGACGGCAACAACGTCTTTGATGAGGAAGTTTTAAGTGTTCCCTATGGTGATATCAACTTTTGGGACAAAGGCATTCCTTCACATAAAGAATTGGAGAACAACATTGGATATATTTATCCCGGAAGCCTTAAAAAAGGTGAAATACACGATATTATGAAGACTTTTTTACACAAAAAAGGTCTTATTATTGATTTGAGATGTTACCCTTCCGACTTTATTGTTTTCAGTTTAGGAAAGTATTTGATGCCTCGACCCACTGAATTTGTGAAATTTACTATGGGCAGCCTCCAACAACCGGGAAAGTTTACATTTTCCAACCCCCTAAAGGTAGGAGAGGACAATCCTGATTATTTCAAAGGGAAGGTAATAATCTTGGTAAACCCACGTACCATAAGTCAGTCCGAATATACCACAATGGCCTTAAGGGTAGCACCGAATGCTATGATAATCGGACATACGACCGCTGCCGCCGATGGTAACGTATCATCCATAATCTTACCTGGAAACATCAGAACCATGATTTCAGGAATTGGTGTCTACTACCCAGACGGTACCGAAACCCAACGTGTAGGTATCGTTCCGGATTTAGAAATAGAACCGACCATAACAGGTATTCGGGAAGGTAGGGACGAGGTGCTCGAAAAAGCAATACAACTTATCGGCGAAGAATAGCATTCATTCCCTATTCGTTTTCTACATACTCGGAAGGTGAACAGCCAAAGTACTGTTTAAATGCAGTGGAAAAATAGGTAGGCAGATTGAATCCTGCCGCATACCCGACCTCTGATATATTATCATGACCGTCCTGCAATAGTTTTGCCGCCAGTTTCAGCCGCTGTACCCTGAGGAACTCCGAAGTGGAAAGTCCGGTAAGTGCCTTTAGTTTACGGTGCAGGTGCATTCGGCTCAAACCGATCTGTTCGGAAAAAGAGCCGGCATTGAATTCTGGGTTCGTCAATTCAACATCTAGTATTTGCCGTATCCTGTCCAACAATCTTGTATCTAAACTGGTGAGCTCTATGTTTTTTGGCTTCAGGAAGGGCTGTTTACTGAACTTTTCCTGGATAACGGTTCGGGTGGCAATCAATTTATCGATTACTACCCGCAATTTTTCTTCCTTGAAAGGCTTGATCATATAGGCATCGGCCCCGGTCTTGAGCCCGGTCAGCTCATGTTCCTCCCCAGATTTTGCCGTCAGTAGAACAATGGGGATATGCGATGTTCTTTCATCATTTTTAAGTGCAGTACTCATATGTATCCCGTCTTTTACGGGCATCATAACATCCGAAATAATCAAATCGGGAACAATTCGAAACGCAATATTCATGCCCTCTTCCCCATTTTCCGCTTCTTGTATTTGATATTCACTCTTGAACAGCGACTTGATAAAAAGTCTGATCTCGGCATTGTCATCCACGACCAACAAAACTGGAAGGGAGCTTTCCCCAAGTGCCTCTTCTTCATAATCTCCTTCGGAAACCACTTCTTCACCATGTTCCCCAATGTTTGGAGGTATCTCATCTTCCAAGGCCAAATCTGCCTTTGAAAAGGCATTCTTTGACAAGGGCAAGGTCACAACAAATGCCAAGGTCTCATCATCAGGTTTGTATGCGTGAATCGTGCCGTGGGAAAGGTGCGTCAACTCCTGTACCAATGAAAGACCGATACCAAAACCTTGATGCAGGGTATCGTTCTGATAAAAACGATCGAACAAAAGGGGAAGTTCCTTTTCAATCAAATCCTTATTTTCATTAATGGTTGTAATGATTATTTGTTGTCCCTGCCGTATGGCCTTAAAATAGATATGGCCTTCATCAGGGCTATACTTTAATGCATTGGACAAGAGGTTGGTCACTACTTTTTCCACTACATCGCGATCAAACCATACCTGTTCAGGAATATCGATTTGACCATTGAGAACCATACCCTTTTGTGTGGCCTGATATTGGAAAGGCTCGGCCAAGTGTTTTAGAAAGAGTTCCATATTTCCCTTGGAAACCCTGAGTTTTCTTCTGCCTGCCTCTATTTTTGAAAGATCCAATATCTGATCTACAAATTTTAGCAAACGATCTGCGTTCCTTTGAATTAGTCCAAGGTCGGTCTTATCATCGGCAGAAAGATCTTTTTTGGACAACTGGTGGGCAACCGGGCCCGATATTAAAGTCAATGGGGTTCTAAACTCATGGGAAATGTTGGCGAAAAACCTCGACTTTGCCGCCTCCAGTTGTCGAAGTCTCCGATTGGTTTTTTGCTTGTTTCGGAAAAGAAGGAACAAAGTGATAAAAGCCAAGCCCATAACGGACATCCCCGCAATAAAAACATTACGTTGGTTTTTGGTCTTCTGCTCGGCCAATTGGCTCTGGGAGGTAAGAAGAGCTATTTCCTGTTCCTGTTTTTCATTCTGATACCTTTTGTTCAGTTCCTCAACTAGTGCAAGGTTCTGGGATTTCTGGATACTGTCTTTCAAAACTATTTGTTTTTCAAGCACCATTAATGCGTTCCCATAATCCTTGCTGTCCTTATACGCATCATACAGTCCTCGATAGACACTAAGCAAATCTATGCCCACAGCTTGGCCATCACCTATTTCTTCAAAAAATTCCAAAGCTTTGTTAAAATGGGAAATGGCCTTTTTGTATTGGTTTTTATGCCAGTACAAATCCCCTAAGTTCATCTGGTATCTGGCTACCGCTACGGTTCGTATTGAGTTTTCAGGAATCGAAGAAACCTTTAAAAGATAGAATTCAGCGTTTTCAAGCTCATTTAGTTCCAAGTAGGTGCCGCCCAATCTCCTATAAATACGTGCAAGGATACGCAAGTCACCATAGGCCTCATAATAGTCCTTAGCTTTCAACAGGTGTTCAATGGCCTTTTTATCTTCCCCAAGCAAATCGTAATGCGTGCCCAAAGCGACCTCTCCATAATGTACCCCCTCTTCCAGGCCCAAGGCCTGATAGACCTCGATGCTCTTCTTAATATAATCAACCGCTTCAGGATTTTTAAGTTCGGTATAGATTGTCCCAATATTGGCATATGATGCCGCCAAGGATTTGTCCAGCTCATCTCGCGACGTATAGATTGAATCCAGTTTGAGATAATACGTAAGCGCTTCAGGATATTCGGCCCGCTGAAAGTTTTGATTTCCAAGCAAATTATATATGGAGGAAAGTGTTCTCCAATCATCTGTTTGCTTTGCGTTTTCCAAAGCTAGTTGTGCATACTTTTTGGACAGGGAATCTTTTCTTCTGATATTATAAATGACCCCGATCTTCTTATAGCAATCCGCCAAATAGGCCTTATCTTGAAGTAGCTCCGCTATCTTAGAAGCCGATTCAATATGAAAAAATGCACTGTCAATATCCGATTTGGCGAAATGATATCTGCCACTTAGTGAATGGTACAGATACCGCCCATGGGCATAATTATTTTTTGCCGAAATCGTTTTGATGTTTTTTCGGAAACCGTCTGCAGAATCAGGTGAAACATAGAGATATGCCTCAAAGAGCTTTGCGCTCAGTTTCACGGATTCCTCCGCGTTAGACGTGCTTTTCAGAAGTCGCTTCAGGGAATCAATCTCACTTTCATTTTGGCTCCATGTAATTAAAAAACCAAAGAACAAGAATAATATGGAAACCGTGTTCTTCATTTTAAGGTTGAGTCGTTAAAAGGTACAAAAAGCTTCAGAAACCAATACTTCCAGATTTTGCCCATTAAAAATCGGGCATTGATCTAACGATAGTACACGGCAAACCCTGAAGCAGGAAATTCAGAGGGACATGTTCCCGAGGTCTCTCGTACCACATGTAATGTTCCATCCGGCTGTAATTGGAAATAAAAGTAGCCCCCGGAATCCAGTTCGTAGCAATGCTCTGTGGTTACCTCTTCGGGATCTACATGGGTTGCCGTACCAAAGAGTACTCGATTTACCGTGGATTCCGTACCTCGGACAATCTTTACCGTCCCGTTCAAGGCCGTTGCTACATGTAGGGGTGAAAATTCGGTCTGACCAAAATAGGGGGTTGAAAATACTTCCTGGGTATCAAACCAAGTCCCGGCAATAGTCCCTTCCTTTCCTCTTGGCCCCCTACAACTTAAGGGCTGGGCCAGCGGTTTCGGGCCAAAAAGGTCGTACATTTGGGTGCGCAAGGCGGGGGTAAAATAATCATAGGGACAACTGGCATATTTAAAAGTCTCCACGGGATGAAAACGGTCATCGTTCAAAAAGGTAAGTGGGCGTTCACTATGATAAACGCCAAAGTCAAAACTTTTAGCCTGTACCGTTCCGGATGTGGTGCCTATGAGATCCCCGGCTGAAAACTTCAATAAGGTAGAGGCCTGTCCTTCAAACATGCTAATGCCTTGATCCACCACTAAATCCCGTATGGCGGGGATGGGATTTGTGATATGGCCAAAACGTATCACCACCTCACAACTGGCACGGAACATGGGTTGATAACCTACACCATCAAATGTAACGTTCACCAAATCCATATCTACGGGCGCATAAACGGGCACTTCGGACACCTCCGGTTTAATGAAGACATAGGTATGTTCCGAAAAATTATGAAAGGCCTGTATTTCGCCAAGAGGCTCAATGTGTGCAATACCATCAAGATCCGTAAAGGAGGCTGTAAAAGTAACGTTGGGGTTGGAACCGGTCTCCCATGCAGAAAGCGGTGGCGGACCACTGCTATCGCCATCATCACTTCCACATCCTATAAGAAATAAGGAAAGTAATATAGGTACAAGAGATTTTCTGGGTTCCTGAATTATACAATCTATATCCATTAGAACAGTTAATTTAATCCAACGAAAAAGATAGGGCTTGGAGAATGAATAGTCTTTCAAAGCATTTATCTCCCAAGCGCATCCGTTTCAAGGTAACGATTTTTGTTTTATTTTCTGGCTAGTCCGGGAGGTTGTAAAATGCCTTGACCGCTTCATAATCGGAGTAATTCAATTTTCCGGCTTGTGCACTTTCAGGAATTAGTATATATCTAAATATGTTGCCTCTAAAGCCGGAATATTGGAACTCCGTTAAATCCACACCATTGGTGCTCTCCAGTCTTATCACAATTCCTTCAAAGCCCGGTGTGGTAGAACCGAATGTAAATGAATACCAGGTATTACTCCACCGACCAGTGCCTGGCATGGTGTATATGGAATTAGTTCCAAATTGCCTTAGGTACATATAAACCAAAGTCCTGCTTCTAAGTTCATTGCTGCTTATCTCAGTAACGGGAACATGCATGGTTTTTAACTGTGCGGTATCTACATCATTCCAATCCGCACGCATCCATTCCGAAAAGATAATATTGGCGGTCCCGTCCTCTCCATCCGTACCATCCTGTCCGTTTTGTCCATCTACTCCGGCCGGTCCCTGTTCACCTTGCTCTCCCTGAGGACCAATAAGCCCCTGCTCACCCTGTGGCCCAACAGGCCCAATTGCCCCGTCTTCGCCATCTTCCGTACTACAGGATAAAAAGGCAATCGTAAAAATTATTAGACCCATTACTTTACATAAATTGGAGTTTTTCATAATGCCGTATTTTATGGTTTTATGGATGAAGTCCGAGATACGCAATAACTTCTTCATAGCTCATCTTGAAAAAATTAGGAGTATTATTCTTATCCGATGTGGGATCGGGCTCAATAATGATATATCGGAATTGGGTTTCCGGTGGGAGGTATTCATTACCGGCTACATTACGGCCGAAAGCCTGAATTTGTATAAATAGTCCATTACCCTGTACCCGGTTTGTCAACGACAACTCCAAATCACCGGAAGCACTATATACCGCTACCGGCAATGTGGCTACCTGGGTAAGCGTAGGAGTCGGTCGATACCTTCGGTAGACTAAAATCAAGTCATTTTCAATTTGGAATTCCGTGAGGTTTAGATTTGGAATCCTATGAAACTTAAAATCGGCCAAATCGGTGTCCCAGGTATCGATTTCAAACCATCCGGAAGAAAATACATTCGCAGTACCATCTTGTCCGTCTGTACCGTCTTGTCCATCCTGACCGTCCGCGCCAGGAAGTCCTTGCTCGCCTTGAGGTCCAGTGGCACCATCGGCACCATCCTCTGCTGAACAGGCGTGCAACAACGCGCACAGTGCCAAAGGGATAATCGTAAAAACGAAACGTTTTGTTCTCATAGGTTTTGGGTTTAAGGGTTGTTACGTTTATACTTCGCGGGAGCTTTTCCTTGGGAACTTCTCTTGGCAATACCCCGCTTCAACGATATCCCAAAAGTAGAAGTACAACGAGGTAGGGGATTTTTAATATGTAACAAAGACTTTTTGAAATGTAACACGGGCCAAAAATCGAGGTAGAGGCTGTAGGAAGTATTTGCCAAAGACCCCATGCCAAATGCCTGGGTACCGAGCTAAATGCTTAAAAAAGAAAATTGATTTTGAATTGAATCTCGCAGTTGAAAGTTTACATAAACCATTGTTTATTGTACTGTATTAATTTAGTCACCATTGATAAGCAGTGAAGATAGATTTTTGGATTTCATCTATCAAATCGCCTCCATTGTCTCCGTTTGTCATTATAATAAGGGAATTACCAAGGTATGCAAATGATGTGTAGTTGTTTGCGAAACCCTTGTTATTGCCTCCATGTCCGAAAAGTAGTGAATCGCCTTCTTTGTCGAGACGTGGTCCGAGTCCCCATTGTCTCTCATGCTTGGTCAACATAAGTTCAATAGTCTCTTTCTTTAAAATACCCTCTTTCCTACCGGTAAGTATTTCATGGATCTCAATACAGTATTTTGCCAAATCGTTGGGTGTGGTCCATAGACCTGCCGCGGCCTGTTCGGGGTAATTGTGCCAAAGTCCCGACACGACCTTTCCACGACTATTGTGGGCGGCACTTGCGCTGGAGTGCCTAATTTCTGATAGTGGTTGTTTGAACGTGCTATTGTTCATGCTTAAGGGACCAAGGACGTTCTCATTCATATATTCTTCTAAAGGTAGGCCACTAACATCCTCAATTACCTTTTCCATAATTGAGTATCCGCCTCCCGAATATTTCCAATTGCTTCCCGGTATTCTATTGACTTTCACCTTGGAGGTGTTCCCTTCACCGTTAAGGACTTCCTCAATCTCGGGCAATTCCTCATATTGTCTGTATCCCGGGAAACCGTGCACCGTGAGACCGGCCGTATGCGTTAGAATTCTTTCAAGTGTAACTTTTTCGTCCTTTGTGAGATCATTATTTTCTATTTTCCATCCTTGGAGATAATTGTTGACGTCCTCATCCAAGCGGACGAGACCTTTTTCAAACAGTTGTAATGCTGCTAAAGCTGCAATAGGTTTGCTGATAGAACCTGCCTGAAAAAGCGTATTGACATCGACTTTTTGTCCATTTTCCTCATTGGCGATACCATATGCCCGTACCCATTCTATTTTTCCATGTCTTGCCAATGCAATGCTTACACCGGGAACATTATAATCCTCCATTCTTGCGGAAAGATCATATCCGGTTTCTTGTTCCGCAATACCTTCCGCGCCCGATTCAAAAGAACTGAACTTTATTTTCCTTTTTTCACTTTGACATGAAATAATCAAGTAACCGATTATTGAAACTAAAAGAGCTTTTTTTAATCTCACTATCTTTTATTTGAACTTAATCATTCCTTAGGAGTATAATTTAAAATGGTAAGATACTTGGTCCATGGGCCTACCTCGTTCTTATATTGCTTGGCCATTGTCCTTGAGATTTGGGCGATATGGCCAAGGTCATGTACTACCCATGCGGATAAGAGCTGGGCTAACGTAACTTCACCAAATTCCGGATGGATCCCTGTACGTCCGTAATCGACGGAAGTAAGGTTTCTAGACTTTAATTCGGTAAGATTGTCTTTTCGTAATCCTTCAAACTCATCAAGCAGGCTTTCGACAGTCTTGCCTTTGGAATTTTCAAATTGTGCAAATCTATCGAAAGGTTCAAAGGTTGGGTTTGAACCTTTTTCCAAAATAAGTGCTGTTCGTATCATCCAATCGGTCTTTTCACCGTGGATCAAATGTCCTACAACATCAAACGGGCTCCAAGTGTCTTCACCTTCATTTTCCCGGATCCACTTCTCGGGCAAATCCTGTAATAGGGCCCTTAGAACAGTTGGTGTTCTTTCTAAAATCGGGATGGCCGTTTCTAGTTCAAATTTCATCATTAACAGGGTTGTGGTTGTAAATCGCTTGTCGCAATATCTCCAAATCGTTTCTCATCCATCAGAGCTTTTTATGGTATTTTAACCACGAAATTTAGCGGAAAATATCGGTATCGCAAATTCCTGAACCTCGGAATGCCCATTGTGCTTTTACAGTTCCAATTCAAATCAACCCTGTTTTAGGGCCTGTAACTTGTAGTGCTGTACAAAGCGTTTAAGTATTTCCTTTGCTACCGGGGTGTTGGTGCTACGAATTGCCCTAATTAATCCATCGGCTTCTTCCGGGGCAAAATAGCCAAAGTCCTTATAGGTCTTGATTCGTAGAATAAATTCATTCGCATCCGCTTCAGGATGGAATTGCGCGGCATAAATGTTCTTTTTGACCCTGAACATTTGTACGGGACATGATCCGGAAGTTCCTAAAAGAACTGCTCCTGAAGGAAGGGCATCGCAAGCTTCCTTATGTCCTACCAATGCCGAAAATGTTCGCGGCAAACCTTTTAAAAGAGGGTCTTTTCTCCTTCTTCGGTTATCGAGATATCCACACTTCCAATGGGTTCAGAATATTTTCCTGATATCCGGGCTCCAGAGTATCGGCCCAAAAGCCCATTGCCGGAACAGGCACCAAAAAATGGAACATCCGAAGAAACCACTTGATCGAATAATTTATCATAAAAGGCCTCTATGTCCTTCTGTACTTGGCCCTTTTCCTTTTGGTCCATGCTTACATCAAAAGGACTACCGCCAGCTATAATAGCATAGTAGTCTTCCATATCAATTTCAGGAATGCCTTGCTCCAATCGGACACGACGAACCTCATCCGGGCCCAATTCGCCAACCCTTAGAATGGCCTGGAACTCACTATCGGCCGCTTCATCTTCAGGTCGCATCTGTAAAATGAGCATTTTCCGCATTGAACCTTGTTTATTTTCAATCATATCCCATTTTTATTACCACAAGGGAAAGATGATATGTATCCCTTCTATCAACCCAATATATAAAATCTTTTACCGCTCCTAATGAGGTTTACAAAACTTGAAGGAATTGCCATCCCTACCAGCCCTCCTAAGCTATAGCTTCCGAAACTTTAGGATGATCTACGCAGGATTACCACTCAGCTACTGAGGGTACCAATCCAGCGATTTCATTTTTCCCATAACAATTTAAACTGTTGATTTATGAAAAACCCGCAGTGAAATCATTTGTTTTTCTTTTCACGGTGCTAGTCCTTTCCTGTGTTCCAGACCTACCAAAGGATAACCTTAAAGCCAGGAAAAATCCGGATGGCCTAAAAATAAAACTGACCAATGGCAACTGGTTCAATGGGGAGAACTTCACAAAACGGGATGTCTGGGTAGATGAAGGCCTATTGAGTTTTAGCCCTATCAGCAAACCGATGGACACGGTACTGGACCTTACCGGTAAATATATAATTCCGCCGTTTGCCGAGGCCCATAACCATAATTTGGAAAGCGCGTATAAACTTCAAGATAGGATAGATTCCTATTTAAACAACGGGATATTTTATGTTAAACTTCTCTCTTCCATAAAAAAGAGAATAGACCCCTTAATGCATCATTACAACAAACCCCTTGGCCTTGATGTAAGTCTGGCCCATGCCCCTTTGACCGCCAATGGAGGGCACCCGATAGCGCTACGTAAAAGATATCTGCATTACGGTTATTTCAAAGGACTCTTTAACACCATTGGTGACATAGAATCCCATGGCTTCTTTATCATTAACAACTGTGAGGACCTTGATAACCAATGGGAACGGATTCTTTCCTTTGGGCCCGATTTCATAAAAATTATGCTTCTTTATTCGGAGGAATACGAAATGCGAAAGAACGATACCACTTATTTTGGCCATAAGGGCCTTAACCCAACAGTGGTTCCGGAAATTGTAAAAAGAGCCCACCAAAGCGGCTTACGCGTTAGTGCCCATGTGGAAACTACCCATGATTTTCATGTTGCCGTTAAAGCTGGGGTCGATGAGATAGCCCATCTGCCGGAAATCGATAATGGCAAACCGATCGCAGAGGAACACGCTATTTTGGCAAAAGAAAAAGATGTAGTCGTTACAACTACTGTTTCCCTGGTCACAAAAAAGAAGGAGAAACCGGAATACGGTGAATTGGTGGAGAATATAAGGTCCAATCTAATCTTGTTAAAGAAAAAAGGTGTGAAGCTCGCCATTGGCTCGGATATGTACAATGACAATTCCTTAGGGGAATTTCAGCTTTTACACAATTTGAATGTTTTCACCAATCTGGAACTATTGAAAATGTGGACGGAGAATTCGGCTATGACCATTTTCCCCAACCGTAAGATCGGATTCCTCAGGGAGGGTTATGAAGCTAGTTTTTTGGTACTAAATAAAAATCCCTTGAAAGATATATCGGATATTACCGAGACTATTGAGATGCGGGTAAAGCAAGGTGCACTTTTAAAATGACGCAATGCGAAATCAAGATGAGGGATAGGGTGATATCCTTCGGTTAAACACTAACCAAATATTGTAACTTTATAAGGAAGCCCATTATCCGAAAATAGTTGAGTCCACATTTCTCCATAAAAAATACATCTAAAGCAAATTATAGGAACGGTAAACCGGGCAAGATACTTTGGCACCTCTTGTTTTGGATAGTCTTTGTAGTGCTTTGGAGCATGCACGATCTTAACTATCATCGTGATTTTTTGGCAAACCTGCAGACCAACGTTTTTGCCTTTGTTCCCTACGCCGTCCTGGTCTATTTTAACCTCTACGGGTTAACGCCCCGTTTCCTTTTGCGAAGGAAAATTGGCGCCTACCTTGTCCTTTTGGTGCTTAGTATCGTGATAACGACCTTGGTTTCCTCCAAATATCTTTACTTCTATTTTTCTACGGTAAACGTGTATATACCCACTGCCCAATTTTTTAGCAGTTTTGAAGGTAGAATTGCCATAATAACGGAGATTATCTTGTCCTTGGGACTTTCCATGACCCTGTTTCTAATAGATCAATGGTACAGAAAGGAAAGGGTTCTAAGGGAGACGGAACAAAAACGATTGGAAATGGAGTTAAGCCTACTAAAGAATCAGATCAACCCCCATTTTCTGTTCAATTCGTTGAACAGTATTTATATTATGCTGGGCAAAAATCTGAGCGATGGGAAAAATATGTTGCTGCAATTTTCGGAATTGCTGAGCTATCAATTGTACGAGACGGGAAAGAAACGAATTAGTCTAAAAGTGGAGTTCGAAAATCTGGAAAACTATATCCACATTGAAGGTATTCGGCATAAGGATCTTGTTAAAGTGACCCATAACTTCCCGAAGAATTGTGGAGACTTGGTAATTTCTCCTATGCTTTTACTACCTCTTATTGAAAATGCATTTAAGCACGGCCAAAGCAGTCAGGGATATGCCATAGCTATTGATTCGGAGGTTACATCGAATGGTGTTTTAAAATTTTATGTGGAAAATACGATCGCCAACTCGAAAAAACAGAAACCTGGGCATGCCAGGGGCATAGGACTTGCCAACGTAAGGCGAAGGCTGGAACTGATCTACCCGAACAAACATAGTTTTGTCACGCGGCAGCTCGATTCAAAATTTACGGTTCAACTGGAAATACAGCTCCATGAAAATGAAATGCTTAATAGTTGATGATGAGCACTTGGCCAGAAAGGGCCTTGAGGATTTTGTGCTTAGGACACCTTTCTTGGAGCATGTTGCTTCCTTGTCATCGGCCTTGGAGGCCTTGACATTTTTAAAAAGCAACGCGGTAGATGTTGTGTTCCTTGATATTCAAATGCCGGATATGACCGGGGTAGAGCTTATACAAGCCCTCAACCGACCGCCTCAGGTAATTTTTACTACGGCACACCGAGAGTTTGCGGTAGACGGATTTAACCTTGACGCCACGGACTTCTTATTAAAACCGTTCTCCTATACCCGATTTTTGAAAGCTGTGGATAAAACCGTTCTTAATGGCATAAAAGGTTCCAGGGAAGATAAAACCCATATTTTCATCAAGTCTGATGGGACGATAGTTAAGGTGCAGATTGACCACATCACCTTTGTAGAAACCGCCAAGGATTATGTTTTTGTGCATACGATCAACGAAAGGTATCTTACCTTGGTATCCCTGCGTCAATTGGAACAGGAATTGCCCGATTCAAAATTTATGAGGGTTCACCGATCTTATTTGGTCGGGTTGCAGCATGTGAAAAAACTCGAAGGGAACCTGCTTTATGTAGGAAGCCAAAAGATTACGATCAGCAGAACACTTCGCAACGAAGTGTATCAGAGAATAGTGGGCAATAACCTTATTGGGCGGTCTTCCGAGAAAGACGTTTAAAACGAAGTGTGAAAATCGTTGAAAAGATTCTATATACAGTTACTTTTTAATGAATTATGGTTCGGATTTATCGTCGACCCTAGCCCCAAGTTCTTCCACCTTGGACCTGGCATGGGTTCCGTACCACGAAATGGTATCCAATTCCGAAGCCTTTTTGTAATACTTGAATGCTGTTTCTAGTTCGCCATACGCTTCATGGCTCTGTCCCAAATCATGATAGGTTTGGTAGGATTGGGGATAGAGTTCCAAATTCATATGGAGCAAGTCTATGGAGCTTTTATAGTTTCCCAGAAAATGATACCAATAGGCCAACATCAACATTTCATAATCATTAAAAAAAATCCGATTCTTATAATTTTCCCTTAATTCGTCAAAAACGGTTCGCCCTTTTTCCACCCCTTCATCCAAGACTAACTGGAAAAATTGTGACTGGGACAACGGGGCCTCCACATTTAGTTTTTGATACTGCTCTATGGTCATGTCCGGGAAATTTTCGGTTACCACATGATTTCGTATATAATCCAATACCTCTTTTGCCTCTGTATTTTTTTTCGTTTTGATCAATTCATCGGCAAGACCTATCAATTCTTCCTCCAAAACATAATGGGTATTCAATGAATCCAGAATAGCTTTCGGATACATTGCAATTGCGGTTTCCAAACCATCTTCCTTGATCAGGTCAACAAAGGGGGTTACCTCTAGATTGGTAAGCGTCTGTCTGTTATTGCCTTCTGAATCGGTTACAACTATACTGTTTCGGCCTATCCTACTGGAGTGAAAGGTAAGGTGTTTGCCATCCGGGGATACCCGGGCTTCCAAATCCCAATTTGGGGAATCCGTAATCCTTTGCCATTTTTTTGTGGCTACCTCAATACGATAAATCTCATACTTAGGTTCATCCTTATTGCTATAGAAATAAATATGTTTGCCATCGGCCGACCAAACAGGTGCCCCATCATCCGACCAAGATTCCGTTATCCGCTCCAATGTACCGGTCTCCAGGTTCAATACCTCGATCTCCGGGTTTCCATACCTTCCTGAATTAAATGCCAACAGTTTTCCATTAGGATGCAGGGATGGATTCCCTACACCCCAATCAAAATAGGTGACCTGGGATTTCTCACCGGTCTTTACATGAAAATTATAAATATCCGACCCGTTTTCATTCTGTACCTCGGCATAGATAAGTTGGCTATCTAGGGAGAAAACCACTTGCGTGGACAGCACATCCTCTTCCTGGGACAGCATTCGAATATCCGAACCATCGCTGTTCATCATAAAAAGTGACCGTATCACGTCCCCTTGATCGGAGATGAACGCAATCTTTGTTCCGTCAGGAGAGCAAACGGGAAAACTATTTCCCCATCCCTCTTTAAGAAAGGTCAATTGTTGTATATCGCTTCCGTCGGCATTCATTCGAAATAAGTTTTGGGTGGGGTGCGAATTTCGGGTACTGGCAAATACGATTTTTTTCCCATCGTGGGACCATGAAGGTTGATAGTCCCAATATTCCGGGACAGTATATTTAGTAAGCGTATTGGAAGTTTCCTTGCATGAATTCCATCCGAAAGCAAGCATGCCGAGAAGAATAATATATATGTAGTTTTTCATGGGTTTGAAAATTAATTTTTCTATGATTTACAACATTAGAGTACCTAAAGATTAATTGAACTAAATTTTTCCATTATTTCGGATTAGGGTATGTTCATTTTATATATTCCGATAGTAGACTTTTTAACACTATAAAAAACATTCTTTTGATTTCTGGACCAGCTGGGCCAAGACTCAGAGTACCCATCATTGGTTAATCGTTTAATTCCATTGGTTTTTAAATCCATTACAAACAGGTCATGGGAATCATCCAACTTTTGCTTGCCCTTAAAACAAATCTTGTTTCCATCGGGCGACCAGCGTACGCCTTCATAACTCTCAAAGGGAATATGAAATCTTTTTCGGTTATTGTTTTCAAGTGACATGGTATAACTCTTAACTCCGGAAGCCGTATATGTGGTAAAGGCAATTGTTTTGTCCCTTCTATTGTAGTCACTTACTACAGCATCGGAACCATCATCGAATAATAACGTCACCTCTCCGGTCCCTAAATGGACCTTCCAAAGCTTTAGATTGTCTCTTCCCTGAGTACGTGCGCTCATTACCAGATAAGGAGCCTCGCACCAAACTGCATGGTCTACAAAACCTACATGCGTAATTTTAGTCTTGCTTTCATTCTTAAGATCTACGTACCAAAGATTATTGGTGTCAATCCATCCCCCCTCGGAAATGGTTGCGATTATTTCATGAGGTTTTGACATCCAATTGGCGCTTTTACCAAAGAATTCACCTGTATCGACTGCCTTAAGAAAGTTCCCTTCCATATCCAAGGTTACCGCCATGTCTTCCTTGCCGATAGTATCCGTAATGGCCAATATCTGCAATCCATCTGGCGAGATCTTGGGGTTTTGGTATTTGGCCCTGCCCATGGTAACCTGTTCTATCCGCTCGTCCAAGATGGTGTTTTTGAAAATGTGATGATCCTGTTTTTCAAAGGAGAAGAAAATGGAATCACCAATAATCTGATTAATGATAAACACTCCTAAATTTTGGGTCTTCCGTTGGATTTCTCCATTGCTTATTTGAGCGGAGAAAATATCGGTTTTTCCTCCATATCTTCTGGATAGGAAATACACCGTTTCATTACCATCCCCCCATCTAACGCCAAAATCCTCCGAGGAATTATGGGTTAGTTGTTTAAGGTTGTTACCATCCAAATCCACTACAAAAACGTCCGTCATTTTACCATCCCATGTAGTATAAAAAGCTATCTTTTTACCATTGGGAGACCACTTAGGAATCCATTCGTTATCAGGGTGATCCGTAATTTGATTTAATGCCCCATTGGTTAGAGATACCGTCCAGATATCCCGACTACCAAGTCCTGTACCGGAGAAGACTATCGAATTCCAATCGGGAGACCAATCCGGCCATTCGGCTACGATGGAATCAGGTGTAATCCTTTTAAGTGTCCGACGATCAAATGGATCCATTGTCCAAATACCAATTCCATCCCTGTACGACGTAAACGCTATCAATGAACCATCCGGAGACCATACCGGATGTGAGTCCCTGGTAGGGTTATCCGTCAGTTGGATTATTTCACCTGTAGTTTTCTTTTTTATATAGATATTTTCATTTCCGGCCCTGTTAGAGGAAAACAGATACATGGAACCATCCGGAGATATTTGGAACCAAACTTCATCCCCGTCGGAAAAGTCTACTACTTTTTCTATTTGGTCAGTAGAACTTTCTGGGTAATGGCATGCAGAAAAACCAAAGAGAAAAACTGCAAGAGCCAACTTTAGGGCTTTCATTACCTGGGATTCTAATTCTTTGTCCATTTCTTGCTAATACATACTCAAGTTACCAGAAGCCCTTCCAACAGCTTCAAAAGCAAAAACAATTAATTGTTGGTCTTCATGCCCATATTTTTATTGACTCTCAAAAAACGATCCATCATTTTTTCACCATAGGCAGTAAATGGCTATAGAGCAATTTAATCGGCCCAATTTCCTCGCTATAGGTTGCCGAATCGTTTTGGGTCATAACGATTACCATATCATATTGGGGAATTACAAATAGGAACTGTCCCCAATGCCCATAGGCCATCAGAATATCAAATGAATTTTTGGTCTTCGTTTTTTCCAGCGGCAATAACCACCACATGCCTCCATACCCTGCAGGAATGCCGCCATGAAATTTTTTAACCAGAGGAACGGCATTTGTCAATATCCCGTGAATCCAATCTTCGGGAAAAATCTGTTGTCCCTCCCAACAACCATTCCTTAAATACAGATACCCTATTCGTGCCAAATCGATCGGCGTAAGAAAAAGTCCGCCCCCGGTATGCGGAATACCCTTATGGCCCCAAGACCATTGGGCACTTTTAATGCTAAGGGGGCCAAATAGAAACTGTTGTGCAAAATCCTTTGTGTCCATCCCGGTGGCATTTTGAAGAAGGCCACCCACTAAGATGGCTATCCCGCTGTTGTAGTGCCATTTCTTGCCCGGGGCCAATTCCATTTCGTAATCCAGGACATATTTCATTCTATCGCCTTTGTATTGGTTTAAGGGGCCAAGGTGACGCTCCCCGGTCCATGCCTGGCCCGTACGCATATTAAGGGCATTTTGTAGGTTCATGGCCCTTTTTGCGCTCTCATCATTTTCAACGGTTTGGTATTCAGGAAAGAAATCGAGGATTTTTTGATCAAGGCCCTGGATAAAGCCTTGTTGAATAGCAACCCCGACCAAAGTACTGGTAATACTTTTGGTTACCGATTGCAAGGTATGTGGTTTGGACACCTCATATTCCCCAAACCTTTCATTAACTACCAGATATCCATTTTTCACTATGACCAGCGATGTGATGGGTCGTAAAATCCGATTGTTCCTAATCTTTCGGACTAAATCTTGCAATTTCCCCCCATCTAATCCTTGACTTTGTGGAGTATCGGTCCGCCAAGCTTCTTTAGGAAAGTAATTGTCTCCATAGTTTTTGAAATATGCGACGAGATCTTCCCGAGGCGCCCTGATCCAATCCTTTTCGTTTTGGGCTATTACCCTATCAGCCTTAGAGCTGACAAAAACGACCCATAAAAAGAGGACAAGAAATCTCATAGTATACCCGACTTAAACCAGCATGAAAGTAGTGTACATAGGCAACAGGTCTTTCGTTCCAAATCCAAAATCCGTACGGATTCATGAATTCATACGAAATAGGGTAACTCACGACCTCTTGGTCAAGATAGTGTAGATATATTCAGAGCTATAGAAGATCCGGTAACGCCGGCGTCTTCTCCCAATAGTCCTTTTAATAGCAAAAGCTAGCTATTTGGGAAAACATCTTGTTAAAAAAGAAGCTTATGAAAAAAGCGTGCGTTCACCCTTCCATTATCTCCTTTTTGTTTATGGTTTTTTGTTTGGGTCAAAAGGAAGGAACAAACCAGGAAAGTATACTTTTCTTCGAAATTCTTGATGAATCGGTCCCGTCCTGGTATCCCGATGATTCCAAAATCGTTTTTGCTTCTATCAATCATTTGGGGAATTCCCAGTTATATACCATCACCCTTAAAACCAAGGTAATTGAACCGATCGGCGCTCCGGAATACACTGCAAAATACCCTTCCTGTAGTTCAAATTCTAAAATGCTCTATTATCTATCCGATAAGAGTGGAATCCCTGAAATCCATAGCCTATCCTTGGATGGCAAGGATGAAAGGCAAATTACATTTGACGGTATCAAGAAAAAGTTCCTGGTAATTTCGCCTAACGGAAAAGAAATTGCCTTTATCCGATATCCCATAAAAAATAAAACCACTTCCGAACTCTGTGTTTTAGATCTAAGTTCGAGAGCGGTCACTGTGCTACATGAAGACCCATTGGGTTATTTGGGTTGGCCCTCTTGGGATTCCAATGGAAATTATATCTATTCCTATAAGTTGTTTAATAACTCCAGGAACAATATCCTTCGCGCTGACAGACAAGCCCAAAACAGCGAATTCCTCTTTACTACCGAAAAAGGGGATACTTGGAATGCACAGGCTACCCCGGATGGGGAGGGAATATACTATTTGTACAATCCCACCGTAAAGGGCGAATGGGGAAACAATTCCGAAATCCGTTACAGAAAAAACAAGAGTCAAGAGGATAACCTAGTTTTTAACGGTCCTAGGTATGAAAACGGTTTGGCCATAAGCCATGATGGTTCCAAAATTGCCTTTTCCTCGGACATCACAGGCTATTATCAGTTGCACATTCTGGACACGGAGAGCCGAAATGTGGAGCAACTTACCTTTCAAACGGAAATGGAACTTTGCACTATCATTAGAAAACAGGGAATGGATGCCGGTAGAAAACATTATGATACCAATAGGCACAGGGGAAAACTATTCTCGGAAAAAGCCATTTCTTATTTAATTCAGGATATGGAAAGGAACCTTACAAATTCGGATAAGGCATATTTAAGTCGACTTATCAAAGAATAGTAACCATTTTTGAAATCTACAGCTATACTGTATTTAAACCCAAGCACATGCCCCATGGTTCGTAGGAATTACCGAATACATTTTGATAAAGATCACTTAATCATTCAACTATGTTATACTGCCTTTAGTCGGAAATTTTATTGAGCCGCTAATACCCCTATCGCTTGGCATAAGTTCAGAACAAAGTAAAACCGATAAATTGAAAATTTCATTTATAGAATAAAGAAGAATGTTCCTACACCCCCCTAAAATAGGACAATACCGATGTTTTTCATCCCCTACCGTTTACCATACGAAACCTACCGCTTAGGGGATTGGGCCAAAATCTACAGGTATCCCCACTTAGCTTTGTATCAACTATGCCCCGTTCCCCCAAGCCGGTAGCCGTCTCGTATTTTGACGGATCTAAGGCAAGCATGTTACTTAACCTGACAACCGACCAATGGCCTCAAAAGACCGATTTTTAAAAAACATTTGGGTAGTTCCCCTACTTATACTTATTTCTAATTCTACAATAGGTTTTGGACAGTGTCTTACACCCTTCAATTTCAGTTCGGATGCCGATGGCACGTTCGAGTCCTTGTCAAGCGTAGCCAGTAACAACGCATTCAACTTTAGTAACGTAATTGCTCCGTCAGGATGGTCTCCCTCTATTGGTATTACCGGTGCATGGGTTTCCCCAATGCCCCTTACCGGGTCGAACCTTCTTACCGGAATCGCTGACGGGATGCCCTCTTCCCCTGATGGGGGTGTTTTCGTGGGTGGATACGTATTCACTTCGAATGTAGGCGTATCCTTTGTTGCTACGGTAACCGGTTTGGATATCGGCGAAACCTATGTTTTGAGGTTTTATCAGGCCAATGCGGGTATCGACGGGAACACGCCCATAGACCCAAACCAAAGGGCACGATGGAACGTAACCTTCGGAGCCCAGAATTTCTTTAGTACGGCCATGGACTATAAAGGAGAGGGCAACCAAATATGGATGGAGGAGGAAATGACCTTTACCGCCACGGCAACATCGCAAGACTTAACCTTTAGGGTAGACAATGACGCTACTGGCTTCAATTACGAATATATGGCCCTGGATGGGGTAAGGTTGTTCGTTGGTAACGATACGGATGGTGATGGGATACACGATTGTATTGATCTCGATGACGATAACGATGGAATAACGGATATAGATGAAGGGCATTCCTGCCCAAGTATCACACTTGGAGAAGTATACGTAAACACCGAAATTGGTGAAATTGCAACCTATAATCTTGAGACCAACGCGGTAAATGTACTGTGCTCCGGGCTTCAGTTATCCGGAGATATCGGAATAGCTCCGGACGGTCAAATTTATACCATTGAATTTAACGCGTCGACTTCAGATATAAAAAGAGTCGATCTAAATACCTGCACTGAAACTATTGTTGGAACAGCGCCATTTGCAAACGGCAATGCCATGTCCTTCCTTCCGGATGGTTCAGCCTTGGTTGGTTTTCCAGCGAATCCTACCATTTACAGGGTTACACTGTCCCCATTTACCATTACCCCATGGGCCACCATACCGGGCTTCGGTCCAGGAGGAGACTATTCCTTGGTGAATGGAAAAATATACTACTTGGCCATTTCAATAATGGCCCCTTCTTCATATTCTATCATTGAACTGGATATAGATCCCATCACCTATGCCTATGTGAGCAATTCCGCACCTACCCTCCTTCCAGGACCGGCCTTTGGAGCGTCTATTTCCGGGAGCTGTCAAGTGGTCCTTGGTGCAATTGACACCATGGTAATCTTGGATGACGTCACTACAGGTATTGCGGGGACCACAATAACCACTTCAATCCCTCAAATAGGCGCTATTTATGGATTGGCCAGTGTATATGAAGCGGATGGCTGCAACAACGATTGTACGGAAATCGATACTGATAACGATGGTATCGCGGACCATTTGGACACGGATAGTGATGGCGATACCTGCCCGGATGCCGTGGAGGGTGGAGGTTCTTTTACCAAAAATGACCTGGATGCCAACAACAGATTGGTCGGGCCCGTAGACACCAACTCTTCTAGTCCAAGTTATGGTATCCCCTTGGCGGTGGGTAGCGGGCAAGCTGTTGGATCCGCACAGGACAATACCTTGCGTTTGGGTTGCCCTACCCGGATTATCACCAATAGGAGGGTAACTTATAGGGTTAAGAGGGATTGAGGAAAGACTGGCCTATATCGGGGCACAACCAAACGTACATTTCTTAACGGAAAAAACTTCATTGGAATACCACGTCCTGCAGGTACTTACTTTTCCAAGTTAGGTAGGGGTGTGTTTTTCCAGTACTCATTTTTAAGGCCTTCTTTGTTTATGGGCTGTAATACATTATCCAAAGGCAGTACCTTTTGCATAAGCCCTACCGTATCCAATTCTTGTTTGGTCTTTAGCTTTGCCTCCTGGGTAAAAAACTCCCGATATTGATGGATATATTCCCATTTTCTTTCATCTAGTTTGTTCCCGAGACGGTCTTTGATATTCCTAGGGGCAAATTTCAAATTTGGAACTTGAAGACGTTCTTTAGGATCGAATAAATAATCAAATGTTTCCTTAGAGCGTTTATAATCCAAATGGGGGCATACCACAAAAGTAAGTTCGTCTTCCAAGAAGTAGAACTCCTTTAGTGGTAAAGCCTTATTTCTATAAAGGATTCTAAAATCACCGATTTTAATTTTACTTGGGTTAACCGGCATTTTGTTCAAGCGGACCCTAAAGGTACGATCTCCTAAGTTTAAGCGGAATTTAGATTTAAATGCCGCAGGTCTTTGCAACAGTATCTTATTGTAAAACGAAATATAAGCTAAGAACATTTGGCCTCGGGCACCTTTTGTGTATTCTATTTGAATGTGGTACAGCATTTCCCCATTCATTTTTTTGAATCCATCCGTGAACCTTTCCTGGGCATTTTCCGCCACACGGTAGAACAAAGGTTGCCTCCTTTTAAATAAGGCATAGTCGAGCTTATGGATAGCGAACCCATCAGTATTAATAAAGATCCTACCCTCCGCACGATAATTTTTATCTTCATAGGTCAAATCGATTTCGTATACCCTTTCTTTATTAAAGTTGGTTTTTCGAAGAATTCGAAACTGATGGTTCTCTATAAAGTGGGTAGAAAGGGAATCTATGAACGAAAAGGATTCCAGGCCATAATTCCGAATGGCATCATGTAATCGTAAAGTAATAAATTCATTACCGCCATCATTCCTCATTCTTGCATTGGGCACTATCTTGTTTCGGCCTGAATAGTCATAAGGTTGTCTTGCAAACGGATCGACCTCAAAATCGAGATTTTTGGTATATGAATACAATTGGTATTCATTATCAAGAATGTTCTTGGTTGTAAAACCTTGGTCCTGAACATTAATGATGGCTTCGTTTAAGTTGATATAGTTTCCATTCTTAACTTGATAATCGCGATAATATCCAACGATTTCAAAATTTTCTGAAGGATAGTTCTGTGGAATACTGTTCACCGCAATTTTAACGATCTGTTTGGCGGTAAGCCCTCGGATTTTGGCCGAAACCACTGCTTCGCTCAATTGAAACCCTCCTGGCTGTAGCACTATGATGTTGCTTTGTCCCTCGGTTAAGTCTTCCATCAATACCTCCTTGGTCACATAACCCATACATGAAATCTCCAAAACATCGCCCAACGCCTTAAATCGCAACGGTATCTTAAACGTGCCATCTATATTGGTGATTACGCCCAGGGCCTTATCCTTTACCCGAATACTGGCAAACGGAATGGTCTCATTTTTAGTGGAGTCGATCAACTGCCCAAATATGAAATCCTCCCTTTGTGAAAAGCAAGAAGTCGTTATCAATACGAGCAATAAAAAAAAGGAATTCCTAAACCGCTTTTTTGCCATACTAATCCATTTTTCCCTGTAAGGGTGTGTTCATCCAATACTCTTGATCATCCTTAGATTCTTCAATGGGTTGATCCTTGAATATGGGTTTTCTCTTATTCATGAATTTGACATCAAATGGTGCACGAGAATCCAATTTTACCCTTTGAACAAAGAACTCCCTGAATTGCTGATAACTCTCCACCCTTGGCACATTAACTGAGTTCCCTTCAAAATCCTTTACGTTCCTGACCTGTATGTCCAACAATTCGCTGTCAAAGCTTCTCTTCTTCGCGGCCACATCAATTTCACGCATTGTCTTGGCCAAAGTTCCTTCTTTTAAATCGGGATAGACCTTTACCGAGTCCTTGAACACCTCCAGTTTGTCAACTTCCCATTGAGCCCCTTTAAAGGTAATGGTGTAGTTACTTTTGATTTTGGCGGAAAGCGGATCGATGGGTCGATTGAATTTTAACACGAAATGACTCTCTGAGAGAGAAAGGTCTACCTCATTCATTTCAAATATGGGCGGAAGGTTAAGCCTGAAACTATTGTGAAAGGAGATATAGCTTAAATACATTTTCCCCTTGATCCTGTTGTATTTCGTAACCACATCAAAAATCATTTTACGCTTGTGGCCGTGTTTATTCTTAATCCCCGACTCATTCTTTTCAGTCGAATCGTACAGGGTATATTCCATTTTATAAATGGCGTAATCGGTTTTGGAAATATATAGTTTTGCGTGGGCCCTATAGCCCGGTTTTTGCCCTTGGCCATCGATTACATACAATGCCTCATCGGCCAGATAGGTCTCTTTGTTTTTCGAAAATTTATGATTGGTCAAAAAATCCTCCTCCAACCTGCCGACAAAATCATAAGAATATACATTGAAGTTCCTTAGGGCATCGTGAATTCTCAAGTTCGTAAATTCGTTTCCATCGTAATTCTCCAAATAGGCCTTGTCTATTATTTTCGTTCCGGTACTATAATCATATTTCTGGGAGGCAAGCGTATCCCGTTGAAAGTCCTCGTTCATTTTCGTATTGAGCAATTGTACTTCGGAAGTCCCAAAATCATCCTGGTCAAAACCTTGGTCGAAGACCTCTAAAATTGCTTCGTTCAAATTAAGGTAGGCACCATTCTTCCTCTGATAATCGCGATAGTAGCCCACTATAGAAAAAGAACGTATTGGATAGTTTTCGCCTATGGCCTCAATGGCCATTTTTACTATGGCATTGGCAGAATAATTCCTTCGCTTTCCCTTGGCCTTCACAATGGCCTCATCCAGCACTATGGTATCTGGATTTAATCGTATCCGGTTGAGGGTCCCTTCCATCAAATTTGCAATGGGAATTTCCCTTGTTTTATATCCCATGGACGATATTTCAACTATATCACCATATTCCCTATACCTCACGGGAATTCTAAAACTACCGTCCTCATTGGTAATAACGCCCAGGGCCCTGTCCTTGATCCTGATATTGGCAAATACAACGGGATCCTTCGTTTTAGCATCTATAAGTTTTCCGACAATGTAGTCTGGATCTTGGGCCAGCAAAGACCATGAAAATAGCAGTACTACGCTATAAACGATGTAAGTGGCTCTATTTTTTGGCATTGGAGGAACACGTTTTGGTTTTCCGCACTTATCGCTAGGAGTGCCGCGAATGACGAGGAATACCCCTCGTTTTATAATACAACCCTTAAAATATGGCTTTTCGTGGACTTTTCCTACCGCTCTGTTTAAGCAACCCTAAAAAATGTCGTCCCATCTAAAAATAAAAGCAGTGTTCCTAACAAAATCGGCAAACACTTTTGTTTATTAAGCTAAATAAAGCCTAGAATAGCTAGAGAAATCCGAGGTGTTTTTTTAAAAAGGTGGTAAGAAAATCAATTTACTATTGATCACACCCAAGGCATCTTGAATCATTTTAAGGAGTAAGCTACCAAAAATTGACAGAAAAGGAATTAAACACAAAACGTCATGTATCAATTGCCTGGGAAGTGGTCGTTTTTGGACGCACCGTATGGTTGAGCTTCAGTGGATTTAAGAACGAGGCAATAAGTGCATATCAAGACATGCTACTGCTTGTTTACGGAAAAAGTACCATTATTTCCGCTCGACGCATTCCATGATCCCGTCAATTGCGTTTTAGAATAGGGTGCCGTGAATGAGACTGAAGTACCATCACATTCATCATTGCCTTTAGCTTTAAAAGATTCCCCTAACACTTCCCACTTTGCAGTCAACGGGCAATAAGGAGAATCGGCTCCTTCACCTGACATAGTTCCATCACTTTTTAAATCAATGACAATCTCTGCCTCGCCAAGACCCCCGTTTATGGTGCCGACCCAATTACCTATTAGGGCTTGGTCAACTTTCCCTTCTTGAGTTTCTTCTGCCAGACCATCATCCGATGATGAGCATGTGATGCCCATTATCGCTGTTAAAAGAAGTAGAGTTCTTGATATCGAATTTGCCTTCCATTCCATGTTCTTCAGAATTTAAGTTAAAATACCTTTAAAATATGAATCAGGACGATAATATTGTACAGATGGTTTCCAAAAGTGTGCAATTAGTTGGTTCACCGAATGTTCATTCATCAAATCGATAATTTGAACCTCGTCAGATCGCTGTTTTACATACAAAAGGTATTGATTGAATTAAAACGTTATTAGAATCAACCTAAAGCTTAAACATAATCGGGCCGAATAATATCTCTAATCGGCTTAGGTAATCCGAAGCGTTGTTAGAAAGGCAGTTCGGAGCTTTTTATGGTCTGGGCCTGCCTGCGGGCAGGGCTGGATTGATTTCTTCGCTTCACTCAGGAATCGGCCAAAGGTTGGTCTCCAATAAGCCAATCCCAATGCCAACAGATGCTGGCATGGTCGTTTTTTGGACTCACTATGAAACTTACTTTTTATCATAATTTAGCATTATGATAATTATATATAACCTGTCAATTTATAGATGGCTTGTTCTGCGAGGCTATTAAAAAATAATACGGGCTAAGCGTGAAATGTTTACCCCTCCCAAACGAACCGCCTAAATCTTAATCTGCTGAAGCATCTCCCTCGCGCTTTTACCGATTTCCCCATTTAAATCCAACGAAATCGTTTTTTCGAGGAATTCAATGGCTTTTTCCGTATCCCCGGCTTTTAAATATGCTTGTGCCAAGTTTTTCCAAGAATTTGCAGAATTTGGAAATAGTTGTGTAACAAACGATAATATTCCAATGGCAGCTTGCACTCCTTCCGTTCGGCCACTCTTTGCCAGATGTAATCCAGCTTTGCCCAATTCAGTTTCAAAATCAAAAAAAGTGTACCTCGGGTCTTCTACCATTTTGGGAACCTCTTGTGCCAATTCCTGCATCTTTCCGGCTAGAAATAGGTCTGTTATATATCGCATGGGGTTCGGTTTAAAATCAATATCCGAGAATGCCAAGGCAGCATCGAGCACCGGGTCTTGATTGGATGCATATTCTTTAAAATTCATTTCCACGGGAATAGCAGGTGCGAGCCAATCGGCATTTTCCCAAGCTGGTTTTTTTTGCCACCAAGCGTAAGATAAATACACAGGAATTTTACTATTGGGTAAGGTTACCGGACGGTTATCCCCGTAAAAATTTACGTTTTCCGCCGTTGGTTCCCCAACAAAAATAGCGTTCGTAAAACTGTCCAATTCGTTAACAAGATTCTGACAAGCAGAAAACGTATTTCTTCCGATAATCACAAATAAGCTACCGACTTTATTTATTTTCTTGGTTTCAATAATACCCTTAACAACAGGCTTGTTCAAATAACTGTTTCCGCCTCCGTTCAACCGAACATCGAGAATCAATTTTTCAATAGCGTTATTTTCGATAAAGTCAAAAAGGCGAGCATAAAAAGACTGTGTATCTTCTTCAGGGTCGTTCTGTATTTGGCTATGTCTTACATATACTGCTTTCTCTTCAGGTAAGTATTTAAAAAAGTAAATCTTATCAAGATGTTCCATATACAAAGGAGTATGGTCTTGATTTCTGGCCTCCAACCAATTGCTATCTTTAAAAACATATCCATACCTGGACGGCACTTTTTCTCCCTTGGGTAACGAGGTAAATTGCTGTTTAAATGTTTTGCCCCCTTTCTCTAGGGTAAGCTCAACCGAATTCTCGAGTCTATCCGTAATACCTTGTGCCTGCAGCACTTCAGGTATAGTTAAATTATGTATTCCATAGGCCTTGAAATACTGCGTGTTTTCGGCACTCACCACGGGATAGATTCTTTTTAATGCGTCCGCTATAGGTACCTTGTTGATTGCCAAAACCTTGGCTCCCAGTGCTTTTTGATAGTCTTTATGTACACCTTGAACATGTATACCATCATTAAACTGGTATAAATTTAAAGGCAGGTAGTGAAACTCAAAGGGTTTTTGGTGAAAACCAACACCCATATGACCGTATTTGAACAACCCAATAATTCTCGCCATTCCCACGATAATCTCATGATTCTCTAAATTCGGAATTTTCTTATAAAGCGTTTCAACTTCTGAATCGAAAATTTCTTCGGTCGTTTTTACGAATAGAAAAGGGTAGTCCTTGTGAACGGTATTTTGCAAGAAACGCAGATCTTCTTGCCATTGGGCGGTTGTCATGTTTTCTTGGGCGGGTAGCTGCAAGAAAAACAGAATATTTAGGATGAACAGCAATTTTTTCATGATATAGTATTTGTTTTGAAATGATTATTGGTGCAATATCATTTTTCCTATTTTTCAAGAGAAGTAGTTTTTTCCGAAATGTCGTAATGCGTAGTTGAATTGTAAATAGCGATGCTACTGATTCATCCACGTTTTAAAATCACTGGTTTTTGATCTGCTGACGATGAATTCTTGATTGCGTGGATTTGTAATGGAAAGTTTAAACCGATGGTTAAAATAGGGGGCTATTTTCTGGATAGCAGTTTTAGCAATGATTTGTCCTCGGTTGATTCTATAAAATTCGTTTTGATCCAAGGAACTGAACAATTCGTCTATAGTCTCCTCGATAATAAAACGTTTGCTGGCCGTAACCCCAAAAGTGATGCTATCCTCGGAATAGCAGTACAGCAGTTCTGAAATTTTAATTTGAACAAACCCGCCTCCCTCTTTAACCAATAGGCCCTCACGTTTTTGGTTTACTTGCAGACTACCGAGTAATTGTTTTAAAACGCCAGGAGCAATAGTAGCCGATCTATTTGATTTAACGAATTTGTTCAGCGCAAGACTCAAGTCATCCTTTTGAATAGGTTTCAACAAATAATCGATGCTATTCACTTTAAATGCCTGTATGGCATATTGATCGAAAGCTGTAGTGAAAATAATGGGTGCTTCCACCTCTGTTTTTTGAAAGATTTCAAAACTCAATCCATCCGCCAATTGAATGTCCATAAATACCAGGTCCGGAGCGGTATTTTCTCGAAACCACTTCACCGCTTCTTCAACGGTATCGATTATTCCCAACAAATGAAAATTGAAACTACACATTTTTAACATGCGTTGCAATTGTCCTGCCGCTCTCTGTTCGTCTTCAATGATCAATACTCGCATCCTAGTTCTTTTTATCTAATGTTGTTACTAATGGCAGAGAAACCATAAATCGACTTCCATCATTTTTGACTTCAATTGATTTGCCCGAAATCAGCTTGTACCGCTTTTCGATGTTCGCAAGTCCGACCTTTGTAGATGGTAATTTTGTAGATTTTGGTTCTATTTTATTATCGACGACCAATTTGTTATCGCGAACGGCTACATGTATTGTTAAGGGTTTCGCTTTGGATATTACATTGTGCTTTATCGCATTTTCGAGCAAAAGTTGTAGACTCATAGGTACGATCATTTTGTTTAAAAAGGTTTCAGGGATATCCCAGTTCAATTTCAGATTGTCCCCGAACCGCTCGGATTGTATGTGGGTATAGGCCTTGGCAAATCGCAACTCATTTTTTAGGAGAACTAAATTCTCGTTGCCGGCTTCCAGTAAAAAGCGGTACATATCAGATAACTTGTCCACAAATTCCTTAGCTTCCTCCTTGGAGTTTTGATCGATGATATCGCGAAGTGTATTTAAGGTATTGAAGAAAAAGTGAGGTTGGGCTTGATTCAATAAAGCATCCAATTGAGCTTGTACTAGGAGTCGTTTTGAATGTTCTTCTTCCCTTACCGATTTTTTAAGTCGTACGTTGTAATAAATAGCTTCGTATATGGCCATGCTCATAATAGTAATTAATATTATAGGCAATAGTACTTTTAACCTGGACAGGGTAACCATGTAGTTAACACCATGGATTTGGGATATTAACGTACCCCCTAGAAAATCAACCGAAACCACGGTGCCTACAATAGCCAGAAAAAATAAGGTAATACGCTTAGTATCATCACTAAATGCGGGGTATTTTTTACGTAAATAAATCATGATCGATCGATTGATAAGCCAATCAACAATCGTAAAGAACAGGGATACCCCCCAACTAAAAACTTTTTCGGTCAAAGACAGAACCTGAAGCGGATCATTGAAAAGGTAAGCCGCAATACAACTTATGATCAGAATTCCAATAATGGAAAACCAAAGGTCGTCAAAGCCTAAATATTTTATACGTTCCTCTTTATTAAGTAGCATTGTAATAGGGTTGTTTTAAAATGATCGGCGACCCAGCCTTTACTTGATAAATATAAATCGGTTTTACAAAAAGAAGGGTACTCCGAAACGGATTAAGTATATTATTTAGTTCGAATTGAGTACTTATATAAACAGTCATAAGACGCTAGCGGAATTATTATCACCCATGCAATTCAAAAAACTGATCTATTCAAATTACCTAACTACTAACAGACAAGTCTGTTTTTGATTATTGACTTAGCAGATGACCTACAGTTTCCTGATCAAGACACCAATAATATAATTAGTTATCCTAGATAACGCCGCTTTTTACAGACATATTGAATTTCATTAATGAACAATACAATCATAAGTCGGTCAAATATTAGCCCGTGTGATGTTTAATGAAATGACTTTAGGCTCAATCGTCGTTAAATTCGGTTGAATTATCAAAGATTTGACAGATTTGGCAAACATACTGGCACTTAAATATGGGATTTTTAGCTCATTTGCTATTGCCAGCTTGGTGACAACATTTCTTTTTAAACCAACTTTTCCTTTTTGTAGCGTATACCAACTCCTGTAATAGCTTGACCTAAACCCAAAAAATTGACCTTTGGTAATATTGTATATTTGTAGTAAACGATATGGATGAGAATCAGGGCAGAGATTACCAGCAAATACATTAACGAGACAGATCGCAAAGTGGCCGTAGTGGCCAATGCCCTTGCACACCCTTTACGAGTGGCACTGGTACGCTACCTTAGTACCAAAAATTATGGCCGTGGGGTGGACAATGTTACCTGCAACAAGGACCTTGTTAAAATGTTCGACTATTCCCAGAGTACTGTTTCCCAACATGTAAAGATTCTAAAAGAGGCCGGTCTTTTTATTACCGAGAATAAGGATAAGTTCACTTTTTATACCCTTAACAAAGAACTACTGGAAGAGTTCCGGGACTTCCTTAAACTGTAATCCCTTTCAAATATTAATTTGTTGTTAAAAGCTAAAGAGGTTTCTTGTTTTTAATTAAATTCGTCTATCGCTTATTAACGATTTATAATTAAAAACCTACCCTATGATTCAAAGAACATTACTCCTATTGGCCCTATTTGGCCTCAGCCAATTTCGGGGGCAGATAGCTCCCTTGGAACCTGTTAAGGCGCACTACAAAACCCTCCAACAACTCAGCTCAGCACCTAATCCGGAACGCGCCCCTTTGGACAAAAAGAGTTTTCCCCCAGCGGAGTACAGCAGTGGCACCTTAATCTATACCATGGTGGAACCCGCCTACCTTTCGTCCGCTCAGGTAGAAATTTTGAAAAGCAGCGTGCAGTTTCCTGCCAATAGTTCGGACCAAACTCGGGCTGAGCTGGACTTTTTGCTAGAATGGCAAGAAAAACGTACCCCGGCCCAGGAGAATAAATCCTCCAATATCTTGGCACCCATTGGGTATTGGCCACATGCCGCTGTCCTCAAAAACCATAATCGCTACGATGAAAATATGCAGCATCTTTTTTACGAGGGAAGAACCGTAATGGGGAATGAATGCACTCCAAAAAATTATCCGCATACCGCCAAACTGATGCAAGGCATTACCAAAGACATGCGTATTATGGAGTTCACCGTAAAATATCATTTGCTGCGTGCCCGTCCCTACCATTTAGAGCCCCGCTTGCAGCCCTTGGCCCGGATTTCGTCCCCTTCCTTTGCCAGCGGACATACGCTTTGGGCCTATATACAAGCCTTTGCATGGAGCGAGCTGATTCCGGCTAAAAGAGCTGAATTTTTGGAACTGGCCTACGAAGTAGGAGAGTCGCGCGAAATTATGGGTATCCACTATCCCAGTGATGAAGAAGCTGCACGAGTGCTAGCGCACAGCATGCTTACCGCAATGTTGGAAAACCGGGAATTCAAAGAAGATTTGGCTAAGGCTAAGGAAGAATGGAACTAAACTTTAGGGAAATTTCAACTCAAAAGCGGCCACAAAATAAATTCCGTTCTTATGGTTACCACGGGGTACATAAACCGTGGAGGTTGCTGTCATAAATTGTAGATCGCCCAAATAGAAATCGTCCTTTACAAGTTGAGTGGCTTTGCCATCGGCATCCAAATACCAAAGCGCACTATTTTCCACCGTGCTCAGTAAATGTCCACCATTATAGGTTGGCCAAAGCCCATCAAAATCTTTGATTGGTGGGCTTGTTTTTAGTTGCAAAATCTGTTTGGTAGACAAATCAATTATGGAGAGATGTGTGCCTCCCACCAGAAGTTGGTTATCTTGGGCATAAATGCCATTGGCCCATTCCAAAGCAGTTTCATCCTGAAGCCATACGATTAGTTCCTCTCCCTCCATTTTTAAGACAGAATGCGTGAAGGAAGCGGTAACAAATAGCTCTCCCTTTGTATTGATGGAGATATCGTTCAGTCCCGAATTCTTTACTGGTTCAGGGTAGGTTTTCAAAACCTTCCCGGATGAAGTATCAACGACCTTGAGCGCATTTACGTCGGCTACCCAAAGTTGGTCTTTGTGCAAGGCCATTCCAGTGGGTCGGCTAAGACTATCGACCCATTTAAGTTGTACCAAACTTCCATTTTTATCAAATTTTGATAGGAATCCATCCGTTCCCGGTGCAAACTTTTTCCCATTGGAGACATAAAAACATCCGTTTTTGGTATCAAAAATTATACTCTCCGGTTGTTGCAATCCGATACCCTTTCCCCATTTTTCAGAAGCCAGAATAGGAGCATCTTGTGCTTGCAGATAGCTTTGTGCATACATTATAAAGAAAACTAAAAAATAGGAGGTTCTGTGCATAACTATAAATTTATTAGATTCCTTTTATTTAGATTTTCAGCTTGCCTATAAAATTAACATAACCTAGTAAATTCAGTACAGAAATTAATACTAGCTTTGTTTATAAGCAATAACCTATTTAAATAGGTCGTCCAGTATAGATTATCAAAGGGTTGGGAATAAAAGATTAGGGACGATTTTTGTGATTTTCAATTTGATTTATAACAAGGCCCTTTTTTGTCAAAACCGCTTCTACAGATCGTTCCACGTCTTCCCGTTTCATGTTACTGCAAAGCTCCCAATAAATGATAAAACAATATTTTCAGTTCGTAGAATATTGAAAATAGGAATAACTCAGTATTATATCATCCGCCATTTGTACTATTCTTTGATGATCCGGGTGATTCTGATAAGCCTCCAGAATAGTCCTGGATGAAAACGTAACATGGACCATTAAGTCATAATCTCGCATAGAACTTTCAATCGTAGCTATTTCTACATTTTTCATTCCCTCAATTTTATAGGGTAACAGTTCAAATGTTTCTAAAAACATTTCTTTTTGCTCATTTGTTGCATTTGCTGACCATTTGTAAAGTAAGACGTGATGAAATTTATTGAAATCCTGACATCCTAAATTGAAAAGGCATACCAGAAATAATAAACACACATTTTTCATTTAGTCGCAGTATTTTTCTACACTATTTACTAGGTGCTACGTACGATATCTCTGAGAGGTCTTCCAAAAGCCTATAGTTCACCATTACAACACTCCATTGGCCACCTGTTTCAAAAGCTTCTTTCCATAATCGAACTTCCCCATAGTTTATCATTTCTCCCAGAAAATGCGTTTCAGCATGGTTATTCGATCTACCATATGCTACCGGATTCCCTTGAGCATCCGTGGCTATCCAAACAACAAATTTCCCCTCGATAAAAAAGTTGATTCTATCCTCAGCCAATTCATAGGTCAGAATTGGGTCTTCAGAGGCAATAAGATGAAATATTCTGGTGGGTATTCCTGGCCAAAAAGATCTGTAGCCGTTGACTATATCCACTTCCCATTCCTTTGTTTCGCCATTTTCATGAGTCCAACCAGAGTCAATATTCAGTGCTCTTTTTTGAATCCGCTCTGCACTCTCAGTGACAATCTTAATTCTTGGGTTCTCAAAATCTATCCAAAAATTTCTAACTAAAGGCAACTTAAGACCACTGAAATTGGCTATTTCCAACATATGAAATCCTTTGGCTGTTCTCCATGAATCCTCATTTCCTACAGCCTTCATAAGTTTTTCTATTCGCTCAGGTCTTTTTTGTTGATATTCCTGGCAAAGGATACTTGAGCAAAATGTAAAAATTGCAAAAAGAATAAAGATTTTTTTCATCTCAAAGGGATTGTTAACTGATTATTTTCCAGGTTCAAAACTTATGTCAGGTGCTTTTTTGTAACCCTTAACTTCAATATACTCAAATTGCCATTCAGCATTTTCTGAAGTGCTCCATCTGGGCAACATATAATTGCCAAAAACTGCCAAAGGGCCATGAATTGTAGCTTCTTCACCGTATTCACTTTTCATGATCCATTTAATGGGAACACTATTTTTGTTTAGCTCAATAGCACATAATAACACGTTGTTATCCTCAAGGACTTCCAAGACATTTTCTTGACTTAACCTGAAAGATAGTTGTGCTCTATTAAGGCTGATTCGTCGGCAAATAGAATATATGTTTCTTTTCCAATTAGCAATTTCTCTTTTCAGTCTCAACGAATCAAATTCATAATGCCTACCATCTTCAAGTATGCCCCATCCTCTGTTAGCTGTAAATGCCCTGACCCAGTTAAACGTTTCATTTTTGAGTCTAATTTTCGATTTGGGAGTGGTTAAATCCAACCATACCTCCATATGTATTGAGTCTGCTTGTTTGTACCACATTGTCTCTTTTATATAAAGAAAGTTAGTTTCTGCCCAAAGTTCTTCCCCACCCATATTATCAACAAATTCTTGAAGTACCGTCTCCAAGGCTTTTTCCTGAGAACAAACAGCTTGGAAAAACAACATAAATAACAGTAACATCAAAGAAATTATGCGATTCATATTTTTTCATTGTTTATGTGTTAAAAGTGATTATTTTATCTATTAGAACCATCCTGATTTGTAAATCATGAACGAAAATTTTGAAGGAGGTACTTATTTTTGTCAATATGAATTCAATGAACCATACTTATTTCATGGTTATGTGCTGTTCCCTTTTATTAGGGTTTTCAATCTTTTTTTCAATTTTTCTTTTGATTGAAAAAAAAAATCGCAAGTACAGTTTTACAAAATATCTGCTAGCCGCTATACTACTGGCTTTTTCCTTAAGAATTGGCAAATCTGTAATTTACATTCTCTTTCCTGAATATGGCGGTACACTTACTGCTATCGGCATAGTAGGAATGTTGGCAATTGGCCCACTCTTTTGGTTTTATATCTACGCTCTTCTCATAAAGAAAAAAATGAACTATTGGCACCTTACACCTATGTTAATGTTGATATTGGTCTTGCCCTGGTTAGCACATAACGGGACACAAAACATAAAACATCAGATTATTTCATTCATATACAAAACCAGTTTAGTCCATATGTTGGTCTATTTTATTATGGGTATTGGTGTATTTTATCAGAACGATTTGCCTTCAACCAAAAAACAAAACAAAAAGGTAAAGTGGGTGATAATATTTGTTTCCGCAATGTTTCTAATTTGGATAGGTTTTGTAGTTCAGGCTTTTCTAGGGAATAAAACCATTTACATTTTCGTAACCTTTAGTGAAGTGTTAATTCTATTCGCAATTGCATTGGTGGCCATGACGAGTTACCATTTAATAATTAGGTCGCCAAACAATTCATTGGAAAACGAGTTATGGCTTGAAAATCTTGCAAAAAAGGCCGTTATGGTATTAAAAAGGGATAGATTATATGTTAATAGCAACCTTTCAATTTCAGTGCTCGCCAATACAATAGGCACCAATAGTCACACTTTGTCCCTTGCGCTAAACAACTATGAAAACCAAAGTTTCCCCAAATTGCTAAATCAACTTAGAATTGAATATTCCCTAATATTACTTAAAGACTTCAAGAACCGTAATTTGAGTATTGAAGCGATTGCCTTTGAGAGTGGTTTCAACAGTTTGTCTGTGTTTTACCGAAACTTTAAAAATTACAAAGGCATAACACCCGCTGAATATCGTAAAATTCATGAACAGAGATGAACCTAAGTACTTTGGGTAGAACGATAATCTTGAGCAATTACCAAGGCTTATCGGGCATCCTACCTGGTAAGAAAATTCTAGATGAATACTTTGTCCCAAGACCCTATGCAATAAAGCTTTGGTGTCACAGCAATCCGTTTCTTATATGAATAAGAAACTTTTTTGGTATACCTCATGGGACATAAATAGTCTTTTGCAAGACTTTTTAAATTTGGTCAACAGTATAAGAAAGGTGAGACATCTTTAACAACGGTTAATGACGACGTTATAGATTGTAATTATCATTATTTTTTTAATGGTTTCAATGTACTTGTATTTATTTTTCCTCTTGGGGAGATGAATAAGAGCAGTACGAAAGTAATCTTGCAAAATATTTAGTCTGTTTGTCTTTTGATATTATTACTCCGAAAAGTATTTCTAATCGATTCATCCTTTCCAATTTGCAACACATGAATTGCTAATTTTTTTAGCGAGTTGAGTTCCCCATAACCTTATCAAATCCCCCCTATTGTTTCTACAATATTTCTAAAGACACCAATCCTAATAGCTATTTCTGACCATCTTGGAATCAATTTTTGAACTTCGGACACAATTCCTTTTGGGTTCTTAATTGTAAATTCTTCAGCGACTGCAAGCACATCTTTTAGACTAATTTCAGTGCGCTTTCCATTTATGGAAAGTGCCCTTGAGGTCGCTTTAAAGGTTATCCGAGGATTTAAGGCATAGGTCACTTCATAGGCGGGGCCTAAGTGCCAGCTATACGTTGACTTGTTATAGATAAAACTATGGTTCTTTAAATGGTCGTCAACATTCCGAAACACCAAATTGAAAACCATACGCCGAAAGAGTAGCTGGATATCTTTATGAGGTACACCCAAACTCAATGCTACCTTAAAGACATTTTCATAGGATGAATTTTAATATAACGAACTGTCAGAGCATAGTATTCAACTCAAAAAACAATACCTATTGAGCCAAATAGGAGGTTTAAACGGCTCATGATCAATGCAATTAGCGAAACGAAGTTTCGTGCCGCAGGCCTTTAATCCCTTCAAATTGGATGTTCTTAGGCCGGATTCAAAGTTCAAAATGTATGGAAAGGCAACAGCCCCTGACACTTAGTGCCAAGGGCTGTTTTCTTTGCGGTCTGGACGGGACTCGAACCCGCGACCCCCTGCGTGACAGGCTTGAATTTTCAGATATTTCTAAAGTCAAAAATCAATTTAACATATTGATTTTTAGATATTTAATAGATTTAGATGTCTTTTGGTTTGGTTCGATATCAAGAAAAAGTTTGCAAAAAGTTTGCAATTTTTATTCGTAACTTAAATAAAAAAGCAGACGAAAATGGCCAAAATAAGCCTGATATTGGACACTAGGAAAAGCTCTAGAAAGACGGATGGCACATACCCGATCTCTTTAAGCGTCTATCATGTAAAAACGAGATATCTAAGCCTTGGTCATTCAACATCGATTCTTGGTTGGGACCAGGCCAATACCAAACTGAGAAAATCGGTCGCCTGTAACAAAGGTCTTCGCTGTGAGGAGATCGATACTGAATTGGAGGATAAATTGTATCAGGCCAAATACTTGCTGAGGGAACTTGGGAACAGTCTACGCCATTTGGATGTCAACGGTCTAATTGAATTGATCAAGGACAGGTGGAACGACAATATAAAGTCCGAGATCAAAAAGAAGGTCGAGAACAATATCTCCCTTGAGGACTGGGGCGAGGTTCTTATCGAAAGAAAGCGCAGTGCCAATAAACCGGGAACGGCCAAATGGTATTCCAATGGCATCGCGGCCCTTGAAAAATTCAATAAGGGGAAAACGATCAGACTTTACGAGATCACGGTCTCTTTCCTAAGAAACTTCGAAGCTCATCATTTGGGAATGGGGAACAGTAAAAATACCATTAGTATATATCTCAGGGCCGTTAGGGCCATTTATAATTCCGCTATCGAGGAAGACCGGTTCGTACCCTTGAAGAATGCTTTTGAGACCTACAAGATCCCGTCCGGTGGCCGTACCAGGAAAAGGGCCAGGACAAAGGAGAATATGAACGGCATAAAGGAGCTGGCCTATCCGGCAGGTTCCATTCTCTGGCATGCAAGGAACTATGCCATGATCATGTTCTACTGTAGGGGAATGAACTTCATAGATCTTGTCCAGGTCAAGGTCGGACATATTACGGATACCCATATATACTATGGAAGGAGCAAGTCGGACAAGCCCTTAGCAGTAAAAATAGTTCCCCAACTTCGCGAAATTCTTGATTTTTATATAGTAGGTAAGCGGCCAGGTGACTATCTGTTCCCGACAAATTATGACGGGAGTACGGAACATTATCAAAAGTATAAGTCCCAAAGAAGAAGAATGAACGAGAGATTGAAGATCATAGCCAAGGATGCCGGTATCGAAGGAAAGTTCACGACCTACAACATCCGGCACTCCTGGGCCACGATAGCTAAATATCTAGGAATTTCCACCGAACTGATAAGCGAGGCGCTGGGCCATAGCTCCTTGAGGACGACCCAGGTCTACCTGAAGGACTTCGATAATGACGTATTGGATGAAGCCAATGCGTTGGTAGTGGCCTAATAGTTAGTATATTGGTTCAGTAAAATAACTCTTACATATCGATATTTGGTCGGACCCCACAAGAGAGGACCGTAATCTGGTTTACTTTAAGGGAGCCTAAGTGATACATCTACTCAGAATGGAATTGTGAGAAGAAAACTTTTGGGCGGCATCAAATATTACAGTAAGAAATATTTTGGCAGGTTGGTCAATACCACGGATTTTCAAAAAGCATTTGAAAAATCAACCGGTCGGGATCTTAAAGCTTTCTTCAAAAAATGGATATACGAAACGGAGGGATAAAGAGCTACTAAATGGAACGTTTATGAAAAAACTTTGTTTTCTTTAGAACACCTTTTTTATTGTACCATTTATGAACACTTGGAATTTAATCGTCCCTTCATTTTAATATTTTTTTAGTTAGTAGCCATATTCACTTTTAGTACAGCCCTGCCAATTAATACAAAATCTTTATTTTCTATCCTAAACGCGTAAATAGTTTTCAATGGATGACTTTGCAAAAAATCATCGGGTCATTGCCTATAGCCGTCGTTATGCACACCCGAACGGGCAAACGGTAAATGATTCTAACGACTATTCGGTTATGGCACATGCCCAAGATCTTTCAGAATTTTTAAAATCTCTGGATTCAGGTCCTGTACATCTGGTAGGCCATTCTTATGGTGCCTTCACCTCATTGATAACGGCTTTGGAGCATCCAGAATTAGTACAAAGTTTGACTCTTGGTGAGCCACCGGTAATGTCACTTTTGCAAAATATTCCTAAGGGAGACGAATTACTAGGGCAATTCGTTACTAAAGTATTTGTCCCAACGGGTGCAGCATTTGAAAATAATAACCATAAAAAAGCGGTCGAGCTTTTTATTGGTGGGGTATTGGACGATAGTCTTTATTTCTCTCAAGCTCCTCAACAACAAAAAGAAATTATGTTGGACAACATTGTGGAACTAAAAGCGGTGGCTTCTAGGCAGGATCTTTTCCCGCCAATGGACTGTGGCAAAATCAAACAGTTGCAGATGCCAACATTATTGGTAAAAGGTGATCGATCGCCTCAAATTTTGATTGCCCTGATCAACGAACTCGATGCATGTATCGAAGGTAATGAAATGGCAACCTTGACTAACACTTCACATGGGCTGGAATACGAAAACCCCATGGAGTTCAATAGAGTAGTTCTCGACTTTATTGACAAAAATCGACAAACTGAGAAATAAACATCTATTTTCTAAAAGCCCTAAAAAGGAACAATTTATAAGACTCGAACAAATTTCTAAATCGGATTCTGAATGTGGTTATTATTTAACATCAACTTTTTCTTAATGAAGCGGTCATAGCAGAGTGTTTAGTAAGGTTATTATTGATTAAAGTAGTAGTGTTTTTAAAATGATTCTATTTCCAGTGATTTTAGTATTATAGCTAACTCAATATGCTAATTGAGCTCTTTTATAAGTATATTTAAAAGACGAAGTTGGAAATAAGATACAGAAAAATAAATCAAAAAATTAAGAGACTAGTTATTTGAGCAGTTATTGTATTTTATTACCATTTTTTTAATTTCAATAATCTATTCAGAATAATTATGCGATTGGTACAATTAATACACAAACGTCATGGACGAAAAGTGGCTTTGGTAGAAGAACCAAAACTGAGACTTGTCTCCGGTTATGAATCAGTATATGAGCTTGTCGTGAAAGCAATACCTGATGGCGGGAGTCTAAAGAACTTAGTGATACAAAATCTTACAGAAAGTGAATTGGATTATGATGCTATTTATAAAGGAAGTTCGGATTGGGATTTACTTCCCTCCTTTGATCACCCAATTGACCCATCAAAATTAATGTTATCCGGTACGGGATTGACCCATAAGGCCAGTGCGGAAAATCGTCAAAAGATGCACGAGGCCATTGAGGAAAAGGAACTAACCGATAGTATGAGAATGTATCTATGGGGTGTGGATAAGGGACATCCAAAAAAAGAGGAGATTGGGGTTCAACCTGAATGGTTTTACAAAGGAAATGGTTCAATACTCATGCCGCATGGAGCACCTCTCGAGATTCCCTCCTACGGACTCGATGGAGGGGAAGAACCTGAAATAGCCGGAGTTTATTTCAACGATATGGAAGGAAACCCTTGGAGGGTCGGTTTTACCACAGCGAATGAATTCTCAGATCATATCATGGAAAGAAAAAACTATTTGTACCTAGCTCCCTCAAAAATAAGAAATTGCTCCATAGGTCCGGAATTGATAATTACCTCCACTTTTCAGAACATTCAGGGAAAAGTTAGCATTTTCAGAAATGATAAGGTTCTATGGGAAAAGAGCATACATACGGGAGAAAAAAATATGGCGCATAGCCTCGAAAATCTAGAACACCATCATTTTAAATATTCCAACCATAGGTTACCAGACCATGCCCATATTCACTTTTTCGGAGCGGACGCTTTCAGTTTTGGCGAACAGATAACACTTGAGGAAAATGATATTATGGAGGTTGGATGGGAAGGCATGGGAAGACCTCTTAGAAACCCATTAGTCCAAAACAAAAAAAGTGAAAAGCAAGTACGGATAGGTGTCCTCTAATAGCAATGTCGTATTAGCTTCGCTATTTTGGCCTTTGCAAAAATCGTCATGCAAAAAGATTGGCTTGCGCTATCATAAGGTTGGCGAATTCTATTGGGTGCATATTTTTATTTCCTCGTATTTCCAAGGTCATGGTTTTTAAATTGGGACTATTCTTTATGACTTTTTTGGTTAGCCGTAAAATGAATTGGGACAGTTCATTTCCTTTGGTAAAAGGCAAGTGTCCATCAGTGTAGCCATCCAACGGGTTTCCTTCAGGAACATTCACGTGTATTTGGTATACTTTATCGCCTATGATTTGAAGAAGTTCTTCAAAATAGTCCGTTATTGATCCGCCATATTCCCTTTGATGAATTTTTGTGTCGGCCGTTATAAAAACGTGGCTGATATCAAATAGAAAACCAATGGGAAGAATGCCCTTATTTTCCAAGCTTTGATAAAGATCTCGATAAAAATCAATATCGCACACCCATTGTAAAGCGGCATTTGTTCCAAATTTTTCAAAAACCTTTTCTATTTCGAATTTGTGCACTTTTACTTTATGGGATTGTATTTCCCAATCTATGGGTCTCTTCCGTGTATAGTCCATAGGTTCCAACAATACCTGTTTTTGCAATTCCGGTGGAGTGGACTCGTTCAATAATCTTTCAAAACCCAAAATGTTATCGCAAATAACGGAAAGTAACCGCTCTCTTGATGTAAACAGTGTGGAAATTTCAGGGGCATCGGGATAAGCACGCATTTTGTAAACCTTTTCTGCTGAGAATCCACAATGAAAAGCCACCACGGGAGAATTCGTATTTCTAATTAAGTTCAATACCTTTCTACCTTGAGGACTTTCAAAAACGGATAGCCAGTTAGGGTTGCCCAAATTATTCATCTCAAAAACCAACGGATCATGTGCTGCACATTTTAATCCTGAACTCTTAATGGACTCATAGTGCTGTACAAGGCTATATACCTCAATGCCAGAGATGATGCCCGATTGTTTAAGAATATCCTGTGCCTTGTAATCGGAAAGTAGTCCATCAAATATTGAGATGTAGATATCGTTCACTTGGAGTTTAAAAATGATTTAAAATTTGTTTACGAAAATAAGAATATGGTTTACCACAATAGAGCGTATATCGCAACATAGGTCAAAATCAGGATTACTATCCAATACCAAACCTGCCTGTAAAAAGGTAAGCTTTTCGCAAATAGGTCTTTGGGCAATTTTCCCATTTTCTTGCTCCATACATAATCAGCGGAATTGGGATTTATACTGGCCGGGCTAATTTTGCTGATGAGTACGGCGGCAACGAATATGAATATTCCAAGGATGCCCGCAACAATGTAACCATTCATGGAAACATTTAACAAGGTAAGTATAAAGGGAAGAACGAACATTGGAAAAGTTAAACAGAGAATCCAAAAAGCCGCTTGGTTACTAAACTTTTCCCAGGAAACACCAAGGACAAATACAATCATTGACGGTACGGCTACAAAGGCCCAACACTTTTGAAAATATTCGAAGATTTGATCGAATTGCTCCACTACGGGAGCCCATAACGCTCCGAAAATGAGTAATAATCCACCAACTATGCGACCTATACGTATAAGCTTTTTGTCATCCGCTTTCTTGTTGATCATCCGTTGATAAATATCAAAGGTGAAAATTGTGGAACAGGCATTGGTAATCGCCTCTATAGTTGAGATAATAGCCCCGGTAAGGCCTGCAAAGACAATTCCCTTCATTCCACTGGGGATGAGTTGATTTACTACAAGTAAATAGGATTCATCGGCATTGTTCGAAACAAAGTCCAGATGAAGGGCTCTTGTAATCAGCCCTGGAAATACATCTGCCAGTGGAATAAGAATGGCAAGAAACCCTGCGAACAATACACCCATTTTAGCATGCCATTCGTTCTTAGCTCCCAAAGCAGCCTGATTGATAGATTGGTTTGTACAAAAAAACCAAATGTTGGTCGATAGCATTAAAACAATAAGTGCCGGCCATGGTATTTCGGGATGATCTGCCGGTAAGATCAGATGGGCCCTTTCACCTGTACCTATAATTTCCTTAATCCCACCCGGAACTTCTATTACGCCAAGTATAAATACCAATATACCGCCCCCGATCAACAATATGGATTGGAACATGTTTGTCCATGCAACTGACTCCATTCCCCCGTAAATTGAAATAAGCCCCGCCACAATGGTCAGTATCCATATTCCAAAGTAAATATTGTCAAGTTCAAAGATTACTTTAATGGCAAACGCTCCTGAATAAAGCACCCCGGCAAGGTTGATGAACACATAAATCAAGATGGAGATAATTGCAAATAAAGTTCGAGTACGGGGCTCGAACCTCATTTCTAAAAAATGGGGCATTGTAATTACCTTTTTGCGGATATAAAAGGGAATGAATACAAGGACCAACAAAATTATGGCGGGTCCATTGAGCCATTCCCAATTGGCAACGGAAATACCGTATTGATACGAGTAGCCTACCGCGCCAAGAAAATGCTCCGAGCTTATTCCCGCGGCAATTATCGAAAATCCGACGGCATACCACGGCAAGGTCTTACTGGTCAAAAAGAAATCCTTTGCGACCTCATTGCTTTTCTTTCTTCCGGAAACAAAACCAATAATCAAAAGAATAACAATATAGCCGACAAAAATTAAGGTGTCAAGAGCGTTTAATTCCATGATAGAAGAGGTTATGCAATCATATCTGTTAAGTCTTGAACATAATCAATTGACTATTTATTATCATGGAAAGGGGTATGATAAAGCATCCCAAATCCACGGTCAAACTATTCATCACTCTTTTCAAAAATTAACTTTCTGGGTTCCTGAAGGCCTAATAAATATTTCGTGGCATGAATTCTCACCAAAAATGCTTTCCATTAGTTTAGTGTACATTTCAACTTTTTCGTTCGGAAGAAATACTTGTATGGTACCGGCAAAACCTCCCCCATGCACTCGCCAAGCACCTTCTTTTAAAACTTGATCTGTTGTTGCCAGGGCAATACTGATTCCTTGTTGCTCAACATTTTTTATTGAATAGCAATTTTGGCAAAGCATCCAGGAACTCTCACCAGATTCTTTTATTAGAAGAAGAAAATCATCGATTTTATCATTTTTTAGAGCTTCCACTTGCCTCACCACCCGCATATCGTCATTCAGGAAATGAAATGCCCTAAGAACGGCCCTATCACTAACTTTAGTTCTTAAAAAATTTAGGTTTTCTAGTATTTTTGAATCTGTAAATTCGCGGAGAAAACTACCTCCTAAATGCTTGGCCACATTTTTCATTTCATTTTCGAGAGCCGCGTAATCATCGTTCAAGTCGGCATGATCTCCCCCCGTTTCAATAATCATTATGGCCAAACCTTTATTGGAAAAATCATAGTTTACGACCTCGATAATCGGATTACTGAAATCCTTGAAATCTATAAAAACCAATCCGCCATAAGCACATGTCGTTTGATCCATAAGCCCACAAGGCTTTCCAAAGTAATTGTTTTCTGCAAACTGTGCGATTTGAGCTATGTTTGTGTTGTCCAAGGCACCTTGGTTGTAAAAGTGATTCAAGATGGTGGCGATAAGTACTTCAAAAGCAGCGGATGAACTGAGTCCAGCCGCTTTGGGCACATTGCCGTTTAAGCACGCCCTAAAACCACCAATTTTATGGCCCTGCTGGACGAATCTGGCACACACTCCCTTGACCAAAGCCCTTGAGGTAAACTTTTCTCCTTCTTTTGGCTCAAGGTCAGTAATGTTGACCTTTATTTCATCATAACCACTGGATTGGACAACAACGCTATCGTCATTCGTGGGCGCGCAAACGGCTATAATATCCAAATCGACCGACGCAGCCAATACCCTACCCGCATTATGATCGGTATGGTTACCCCCTACTTCAGTTCTTCCAGGAGTCGAAAACAATGACAGGTCGTTAAAATCAGGGAAGCTGGTCTCAAAATTTTGGACCAATGCCTTATAACGCTTTCTCTGTCCCGTAATCTTTGCAGGTTTGTTGCCATATAGTTGCTTAAAAAGATTTGTTGCCTTGTCCGACTCAATCTTTTTCGTTAATTGCTCGACATTCATTCTGAAACCACCTTTACTTTCTTGCTAAATTCAATAATACAATTTGCCATATATTCAATTGCTTCATTGTTTAGACGTGGATGAATGGGAAGAGTGATCAAAGTGTCAATAATATTTTCCATAACGGGACATTCCCCTTCCCCGTGGCCTTGTCTTAAATAAGGTTCGGTCAAATGAATAGGCATATAGTGCGACCAGCACTTAATTCCCTTTTTGGTATACATTTCCCACATAAAATCGCGCTTGCTCATTGGAAAATGTTTGGTAAGGCGAAACATAAAGACATGCCAAACATGTTTGCCTTGGGAATCCTCTTCAGGAAGTATAATACCTTTTACATCGTCCAATTTAGAACGAAGCTTTTTGGCTAGTTTGGTTCTACGGGCATTGTGTGCAGGTAATTTTTTTAATTGCTCTATCCCCACAGCCGCCTGTGCATCGGTCATTCTAAAGTTATATCCTATATTGTCAAAATACAATTTCCAGTATTCCTTGTTCATTGGATATTCTGATTCATCAATTGGTAGATACTTTGTACTGCCACCATACGTCCTACAACATAAGGAACGATAGCTCAATACAGTTTCAAAGAGTTTCTTGTCATTTGTCGTCACCATTCCGCCCTCACCCAAAGTAGACATGTTTTTTTGTTGGTGAAAACTGAACACACCCATATGACCAAGGTTCCCAGATTTTTTGCCCTTATACTCCCCGCCTGGATTATGTGCGCAATCTTCAATGACGCGAACGTTGTATTTTTTGGCAATATCTATGATTTTATCCATTTCACAGCACCGACCAAATAAATGAACTGGAACTATGGCCTTTGTTTTATCCGTTATGAGTGCCTCCAACTTGTTGGGATCCATATTGATGGTATCCTCGGTTACATCACAGAATACAATCTTTGCTCCAAGAACCGAAAAGGCGGTAGCTGTGGCAATCCAACTATTGGGCGTAGTAATAACCTCATCTCCCGGTTCTACTCCCGCGGCTATTCCGGCCAAGGTAAGGCCGGTAGTCGCCGAAGTGACCGTCAAGGCATATTTTGTTCCACAATACTTCGCAAAGGCCTCTTCAAACTGCTTTACTTTTACGCCACATGATGGGGCACCGTTTCGTACCACTTGAAGCAGAGCATCCTCTTCTTCCTTACCGTAGATTGATCCGTTGGCGACTTCTAGTTCATATTTAATTGTCGGTTTGACCATTTTTCAAATTTTAGTTTCGATTCGGCTAGCTGCATTTTCTATAGTTTCTTTCAAGGTAGGCATCCTCGTTTTTAAAACTTTGTTGGCCTTGGATACATCCAAAACCCCCATTTGATGACGCAAAGCCTTGTTTTTCGTTGCATTTTTGGAAGTATCCTCCACTATTTTTTCTGTGGGATAACCTAACTTTTCGGCAAGCATTTGGGTAAGTCTAAGCCGGTTAACAGGTTCTGTACATCCAATATGCAGAATGCCTTCGAATTCTGATGAGGATATCTCCAAAATGACATTCGCCAATGTCCGTACATCAATAGGTGTCCTTATAATAGCAGTAGGGGCCGTTATACGTTCCCCCACCATTAGTTTTTTTTCCAAGCCTGCAACAAAGGAATTACCGGAATCCAAAGGATATCCTAATATGAGGGATACCCGTAGAACGACACCTTCAGGATATTCCCTTAGAATTGATTTTTCTGCTTCGGCCTTGGTTTGGCCATAATAGTTGAGGGGGGCAACGGCATCCTCTTCCGTATACGATCCGCTCCTTCCGTTGAACACGGCGTCGGTGGATAAGAATATGTATTTGATTTTTTTGTCGGCACATATTCGTGCGATATTTATCGCACCCAATGTATTTACCTTGTAGGCCGTTTCTTGATGAAATTCTGCATAATCAATATTGGCTATTGCAGCAGCGTTTACTACAACATTGGGCACAAACGAATCTATAAGTCCCTCAACAGCCGTAAAATCTGTGATGTCCACGGTATGCATATCTAACCCTTCTAAAAGTTTTTTAGTGCTTCTAGAGGCCACACTTACCTCCCAGCCCTTTCTAAGTGCCAGTGCGGCAATATTACTACCGACAAATCCATTCCCCCCAAAAACCAATAGTTTCATAAACAGTTATATAGTATTGTTCTGATATGTTGGCATTTGATTTTTAAGTTGATGTCCACATTTGTGACCAAAATACTTAAAAATAATTAATAAAAGTAAATAAAAGATAATAAAAAGAAATCTTTAGTTTACTTTTTATCTGATTCTCAAAAAACCTACATTCAGAAACAGATTCCTTTATTTCGGAATGCACTTCGTCTAGTATTGGGCAAAATATTATCTTCAATCACTTGATATTCGATTTGCACAATAGCTATTAGTTGGCACTAAAACACTTATGATTAATCTGGCCCGATATCACTTGAAAGCTGAAAGAAACCCTCAAAAGGCGGTACGGCGACTATTTTATGGGCTATTGTATTGTCCTCGTCCTGAAATATGTAAAAGTAGGTTTCAACATCGGTACTACCGGTAAAATCAACGGTTATAGTATTATTTTCATGCTTAAAGTTTTCAATTTTGGAAGTAGTATGGGCCCTGACAATTCTCAAGGCATCATCTGTAAGCATGTACCAAGGTTCATAGCCGGCTAGAGCCTCGTTTATTTTTTTAAGTTCTTCCTCCCAGTTTTTGGGTTTTATCAGATAGATAAAATCGGTTTCATGGGTAAATAGTGTGGCCAGTCCCAAACCATCCAAGGATCTGGTCAGTTGTTCCACAGCGCGATCTACCGTGGCTCCAACATCATTATCAGGCTCCCATTCATAACCCGTAACATCCCGGACAACCACACGGGAATTAAAAAATTCGTATCCTGAAAAATTGACAAAACCATTATAATATTCCGGCCTATCGCCCATCAAATCAGGATTTAGGCCTATCGTACCTTTTATACCATTTACGCGAAAAGGGCCACATTGAAGCCATGGTGTTTTATCTGACCAAGGGAGGTCGGGCTCCAGACCGATCCCCAAGAATTCTATGCCCCATTTCTCCTTTATATGTGGAAGTGCCTTGATTGCAATCTCACCATGATGGGGAACCAGATAATTTGAGATAGGCAGCGGTGCGTTGGCATCGTACCATTTGTCGACTGCCTCTAAATTTTCCTGCAATATATCGTCGGAAAAATTTTTTCTTTCTTGATGATTGTAGAAAATGAATTCATCATATTCCTTTGCACGATATTCCAGGGCATCAGGATAATAGTAGAAATCAATGTCAGCTGTTCGTGGCGGTCTTCCCAGAGCATGGGGCGAAGCGGTTCCTTTACCTTCCTTAATGATTTGTCGTAATTCTTGTATGCCATCGGGAGTAACATTGTAGATAAACAAGGACATCCAAGGTTTGAAACCATATTTGTTTGCAATGTGCACCCAATAAAATGCACTTTCATTCCACAAATGGCCCCGGCCTGCCACATCGTCGACTCGCATGGTAACCAGAGGAGGTAGGCTCTGCATGACAAAAGGTTTTTTTGCCGCCCAAACCATGGAGCGCCACAGGCAGTCGTCCAATCCTGCCCAGGGTCCCAATATTTGTGGCCTAGCCCATCCCAAACTTGTCCATTGTACCACTTTTCCCGCTTCCTTCTGGAAGACCGCCAAAAGAGGTGCACCAGTTATGTTTATTAGGTTCTTGCCACTTTCATAGGAATTATTGGCAATATTCAAAGCATTGAAAAGTCGCATTTTCTCGCCGGGTTTGTGCCATTCGGTAATATAGTGCTTCTCATTGGCGAAGTGGACACTATCATTGCCAACCGACATGTTGGCCATGGATTTCGGCTTGTAAGGTATGGCCTCATCAAAACTTACTACTCCCGTACCGGATTGTATTTCCTTTTTTAAAAAAGCTTTCAACTGTTCACTTTCTTGATTGGCGCCATCAAGGAATTTCATATGTGAGATGATGATGAGGCTCCATTCACCTGTTATCTCCAATAATTTACTTCTATTGATATCCTGAGCTACGTAAGGAATCCCAAAATGTTCCAGATATGGTACTAGCAGTTCTTCATGTTGATCCACTTCATTTGAGTTACTGTTATATAATACCAAAACCTGCTGTGTACCTGTAGTCGATTTTTTACAACTGAAGTTGAAACTTAAAATTGCGAGAAACAGAATAAACGTGTTCCGTGTTAATTGAATCATGGATAATATTTTTGTTCGTCAACATTTCTTAAACTGGCACATTTGGAATTCTTTGCCTTACAACTTCCCCTATTTTACAAATTAGTATGGCATTACACGTGGCGCAGTGCAAAAAAGCGCAAGTGATTTTTCGAAAATAGAATTTTTCTTTTATTTTTGAAAATTTTTGTTTCTTTTCGTATATATTTGTTTCTAAGCTATTCGAAGATTGGAGACTCTGGAAAAGCTTCTTTGAAATTTTAGGATTCCAAAAGGACAGTAATAGTATAAGTTCAATAAATTCATTCTTTTATTGCAGGAAGGTTCAATCCCTTGAGACCCGCTAATGTTATTTGCTGAACATTGATAATACACAACATAATTGGTGTCTTCATCAGAATAGAAGTCCATCCGCAATGGAAATAAAGTGAATTCAAAAAAGTATCGACATGAAAAAAAAGTATCATAAAGCAATTTTTAGTATCGCCTTTTTTTTACAGTCCTGTTTCATTTTCTCCCAAAACGTGAACTATAATATCAGGGATTATGGTGCGAAAGGAGATGGAACTACCATGAATACGATTGCCATACAAAATGCAATTGATGAATGCCATCAAAATGGTGGGGGAGTTGTAGTTGTTCCAGCAGGTAAATATCTATCGGGGGCCATCTATTTAAAAAGTAACATTAATCTGTATTTGGCTCCAGGTTCCTTGATCATAGGTAGCGGAAAATTGGACGATTATCGACTGGAGTTGGACGGGATGATCGGAAATCAAAAAAATACGTTGGGAAGTATTAATACAGGGGAAAAGACAATTAGCGGAGAATCGGATAGGGCCGGTTTGGTAACAGCTTATAATGCCAATAATGTATCCATTTCCGGACAGGGAATTATCGATGGCAATGCCATGGCCTTTCATGACAAGAACAAAATGCATTGGGGCAAGGAAGGTGCGGCATACAAGAATACGCGACAAGGGGATGTCTATAAAGATCCCAAGTTTGCCTTGCACGATCCCCTAGCACATGATGAACGCCCGGGAAATCTTATCCGACTCATCAATTGTGTGGACGCACGCGTTAATGATGTTACCTTTCAAAACTCACCTACTTGGACCTTTCAAATCCAATCGTGTGAAAACGTGACGGTTTCGGGAATCAGGGTCAATAGTTTTGACAGCAACCTAAGGGTGCCTAATGATGACGGAATCAATATACAATCCTCTACTCTAGTCCGTATTTCAGATAGCGATATTCATACCGGAGACGACTGTATTGCCAATTTCAATGTAAAAAAACTAACGGTGACGAATTGCACTTTATCTTCAAGATCATCCGCTATCCGTGTTGGGGATACCCGCGGGGATGTAGAAGACCTTACCTTTTCTAACCTGATTATTTATTCTGCCAATAGAGCCCTTGGGGTTTACGTTCGAGCATCGGGTTCTGTTTCCAATGTTCTGTTTTCCGACATTATTATTAAGAATCAATTATTCACCGGTCATTGGTGGGGCCAAGGAGAGCCCATACATATATCCGCACTTCCATCGAACTTTTTTGGTTTCGAGGAAAAATTGGGGACAATTTCCAATGTTCGCTTCAAAAATATCATTGCCGAAACCCAAAATGGTGCCATCGTATATGGAAGTGAAGAAAGTATCATTAAAGATGTGTCCTTTGAAAATGTGAAACTGATTATCAACGATAGCCCCATAAATGATCAGTTTGGTGGGAATTTTGATCTTAGGCATACTACGGAAATGGAACAAGCCCTTTTTGCCCACGAAATCCCTGGAATTTTTACCAGGTATACGGATGGCCTCGAGCTCATCGATTTCAGCGTGGAATGGAAAGAAGATTTACCCGAGTTTTTTACCAACGCCATTCATTGTGAAGAATTCAATGATCTTACCATAGATGGATTCAAGGGCCAATCCCGAAATCCCACATTACACCCATCGATATCCCTTAAGGATGGTAGAGAGGTTACCATACGAAACAGTAAGGCCACAAAGGGCACCGTAAACTTTTTGAAGCACAATAATATTTCCGATTACCGATTGTTTGGCGGGAATGATCTTTCAGACGCGAAAAAGGCATTCGTTCCCGAAACTACCGGATTCGCCATGTATGGGAACTTAATGCCTAAATAGATTATGGATTTTACTACAAAAACTTTTTCAAGTCAATATAGAAGCTAAGATGCTATTTTCAAAATTCACTTTTCAATGTCATATTAAGAAGATAGTGATTGTAAACAGCTTTCTACTCTTTTTGATTTTTCAAGCGCAACTGCTGTATCCACAAAATAAGGAATACAATATTGCCACATACGGGGCCGTAAACGATGGTCTTACAATGGCTACACAGGCCATTCAGGCCGCCATTGAAGATTGCCATAAGGATGGTGGTGGAATCGTAGTTGTCCCGCCGGGAGAGTATATTTCCGCTCCTGTTTATTTAAAGAGCAATATTACTTTATATCTGGCTCCTGGAGCAGTACTTAAGGGGAGTGGAAATTTGAAAGACTACCGTCTCGAATTGGATGGAATGATTGGCGATCAAAAAAACACTTCAAAAAATACGATCAATACTGGAGAGCGAACCATTAGCGGAGAATCGGATAGGGCCGGGCTTATCACGGCCTACAATGCCAATAATATATCCATAATTGGTGAAGGTATCGTTGACGGTAATGCAATGGCCTATCATGATGAAAACAAAATGCATTGGGGGGGAGATAGGGAGGCCAATACCTTTACCAATACCCGACAGGGGAAAGATTATGTGAATCCCAAATATAATGTTCATGGCCCGTTGGCACATGATGAGCGCCCAGGCAATTTAGTCAGGTTAATCAATTGTGAAGATGTCAGGGTACGGGATATCACGTTTCAAAATTCTCCAACTTGGACATTCCAAATAAATACCTGTAAGAATGTTACCATTTCAGGAATCAGGATCAACAGTTTTGCGAGCGACTTGAAAATCCCCAATGACGATGGTATCAATATTCAAGCTTCTACACTTGTGCGTATTTCGGATAGCGATATCCATACCGGAGATGATGCAATTGCAGTTTTTGATGTCACCAAACTCGCAGTTACAAATTGTTCGCTTTCATCACGATCTGCCGCAGTGCGAATCGGTGATACGGGTATGGGCAGGGTGACGGAAGATTGTATTTTTAAAAACATAATCATATATGCTTCCAACAGGGCATTGGGTGTATTTCTACGAAGGGCGGGATCTATATCAAACGTGCTTTTTTCCGATATCATAATTAAAAACCAATTGTTTACGGGACACTGGTGGGGGCAGGGAGAGCCCATACATGTCTCTGCACTTCCGTACGATGAAAATGGCACAATTGCAAAATTCGGGACTATTTCCAATGTTCGTTTTAAAAATATTATTGCTGAATCCCAACATGGGGCCGTGGTCTACGGTTGTCCAGAAAGTATTATCAAAAATGTGTCTTTCAGCAATGTAAAGCTGTTTATAAAAAACAGTCCGATCAATGAACAGTTTGGGGGAAACTTTGATTTTAGATATACGACACGAATAGATCCCGCACTTTTCGCCCATGATATTCCAGCAGTTTTTACCCGATATACCTATGGGTTGGAATTAAAGGATATCAGGGTGAAATGGGCCAAGAATTTGCCGGATTTTTTTACGAACGCCATTCACTGTGAAGAATTTACCGACCTTACTATTGATGGTTTCAAGGGCATAGGGAACAATCCTACCCTTTACCCTACGCTATCATTAGTAAACGGAAAGGGATTGACTGTCAAAAATAGCAAAGCCTTGAGGGGTACAATGCATTTTTTGGAACATAGTAACGTGAAGGAACATCTAGTATTTAGCGGAAACGACCTTTTAAATGCAAAAAAAACCTTTACCCCTTCTTCATCCAACTTTACCATGTTCGGGAACATTTTATCCGAATAAAAAGCTCCTATGCCAAAAGACTTATAGAAGAGCATAACAAATTGAAACAACTAAACAGCCATCCAATGAAAAATTATCGAATAGTCCGGGTATGTTTTATGCTAATGACGACTTTTATTTTTTCCCAAAATAATGAAGGCATATATATTCCCGTCCCTAAAGAAGTTTCCGGGGTTTCAAACCCAAAGGTAAGTTTGAACGGGCAATGGAAGTTTTCCTTGGAACCACCCATCAATTTTTGGGAGAAAGGAATTAACCTTTCGTCATGGGATGCTATTATGGTTCCAGGGGAGATACGGACGCAGGGGTTTGCCATTGAACATGATAGGGAAGTTGCTTATAGAAAGGACATAGAGATACCTGAGGATTTTAAAGGCAAGTCCATTTTACTCCGTTTCGATGGTGTTTATAACTATGCCCGGGTATGGGTGAACGGCAATTTTGTAAAGGAACATTATGGGGGCTTCACCACTTGGTATTGTGATATTACAAAATGGGTCAAGGCCGGAAAAACAGTCACCGTAACATTGGGCGTAACCGATCGTGAAAATGACATTTCAATGGCCAGCGGTTATGCCAAACATGTAATTGGTGGAATTATTCGGGATGTCTACGTTTTGGCACTACCGAAGACGTACATCAATGGCATCAAAATAGATACCGATTTTGACGAAAATTATAAGAATGCCGAGCTGGTCTTGCAACTTTCCGGGCATTTTTATAAAGTCAAAAATGTAGAAGTACAAATTGAACTTTTCTCACCGGAAGGTATCCCCGTAAAACTTCCGTATGATAATATCTCCATATCCAAAGAAGAAAATCCGGTTACCAAAAGAATTGGAGTTACTTTGCCCAAAAAATGGGATGCCGAACATCCCAATCTATATACGCTGAACCTAAATGTTCTTGCCAACGGTAAGGTTTTGGAAAAAATCTCAAAAAAAATCGGTTTTAGGGAAATAATGCAAAGCGGAAAAAACCTGTTCGTAAATGGAAAGGAGATAAAATTGCGGGGCGCGAACCATCATTCCACACACCCATTGACCGGAAGGACGGTCACCAGGGAATTGGAAAAAACCGATGTCCTACTAGCCAAGGAAGCCAATATGAATTTTCTACGAACCTCCCATTATCCTCCTACCCATGCCTTTTTGGATTACTGTGACGAATATGGTATTTATGTTGAGGACGAATCCGCAGTAACCTTTGTAGATGTAAATCATCATGCGACACAAGATAACCCTAAGTTCGCAGATAGATATTTAGGTCAATTAAAGGAGATGGTGTGGGCGCATTACAACCACCCCTCTGTACTTATGTGGTCTATTGCCAATGAAAGTGTATATGGCTCCAATTTTCAATTGTGCTATGATTGGTTAAAACAAATGGACAAGACGCGCCCTGTGGCCTTTAGCTATCCCAGCACCGTAAAAGGTAATACGGCCTATGACATTATAAGTATCCATTATCCACATTTTGACCAAATTTCCAATAGTATTGAAGGTCTTTTTGACCCCAAGCTAAAAAAACGGGTTCCCTATGTCCGTGAAAATCTTCCGGTATTGTATGACGAGTGGGCGCATGTTCCCACGTACAATGCGGAAACGATAAAGGAAGACCCCAACGTCAGAAACTTTTGGGGCCATAGCATCCAGGCCATGTGGGGTCAAAGTTTTAACGAAAACGGTGTGCTGGGCGGAGCCATATGGTGTATGGTAGATGACGTGTTCTTGCTGCCTAAAACCGAAAAAGATGCCTCACAAAGAATTTCCAAATTCGGAACTGGCGAATGGGGCATCGTGGATGCTTGGAGAAGAAAAAAGCCTGAATTTTGGCATACCCGTAAGGGATATTCCCCCATAAAAATTTTGGACAGGGAATTCGAAATTCAGGAAACAAAATCGACACTGCAAATTGCCGTGCAAAACCGTTTTGACCATACCAATTTCAATGAACTGGTCATCAAATGGAAGGTAGGGGAAAAATCCAGCCAATTACAAAACATCGACATCCCTCCACATTCTTTTGGAATACTTGGCATTCTCGAGCAGGATTGGGGACCAAACGATAGCCTTGAACTTAAATTCTATAAAAATGACAATTTGGTCGACGAGTTTAGATTAAATATAAACCCCAAGGAAACGTTGAAGGATCAAGATAGGGAATATAAGGAAGCCGCGCCCAAGATTGTAGACAATGGTACGGAACTTACAGTGAGCTCGGGTAATTTTAAATTGGTCATTGATAAATCGAAAGGTTTAATTTCCGAAGGCAGCTATTATGGGAGCCGGGTAATTATGAGTGGGCCCCATCTTCAACTCTCCCCGATTGAACTCAAGGAATGGACATTAAAAAATCTGAATTATCAGAAAAGGGAGCATGAAGTGCTGGTGCACATTTCGGGAAGTTACGATTCCATAAACGTAAATTACCATTTATCCATTAAAGGAAATGGAACCCTGATTACGGAGTTTGAAATTGAAAATCCTCCGCCTCCACCTCCCAATGGTGATGAATGGTGGCCAAAAGAAGGGTATAAGGAAGTAGGTGTGGCTTACGTATTGGATGGATCGATCAATCTCAATTCTTGGGAAAGAAGGGCATTATGGACCGTTTATCCGGAAAATCATATGGGAAGAATTCAAGGAACGGCTAGAAGAATCAGTAAAGCGACTAAAGAAGTGATACGAGAAAAACCTGATTGGGCATACGAAATGGACATGCAAAATGTATACGCCAATAAAGGAACTGCAGTACCTTTTGGCGCATCCAATGACTTTAGGGGAACCAAGGAAAACATTTACAGGTCCTCCGTATATTCGTCCGTTACCAATTCCGGTGTAACCGTGGAATCCGATGGCGATTTGGCCGTCAGGCTAAAGGCTGCAACCATGGAAACGGATTCACCGATAAAAATGTATATAAACACTTTATGGGACTACCCTGCCCTTGGATGGGGTTGTTACATGAAGGAAGCGATAGAACTACCCAATAATTATAAAGAAAAAGTTGTTATAAAGGCTTTTAAAAGAAGGGATGTGAATGTCCAAAAATAATACGCAAAGTGAAAAAACTGTTTTTATTGTTGGTATTCTTAGGGTCATTTGCCCGTCCCCAGGATAGGATTTCCGGTTCAAATAGCGTAAGTCGATCTGTGGTTTTGGCCCAAAATGGCATGGCATGTACTTCCCAGCCCTTGGCAACACAGGCAGCATTGGATATTCTAAAACAAGGAGGAAGTGCCATTGATGCGGCCATAGCGGCCAATGCGGTCAATTCCGTCGTTGAACCTGCTAATTGTGGTATAGGCGGAGACTTGTTTGCCATTGTATGGGATGCCAAGACCAAAAAACTATATGGGCTCAATGCCAGTGGTAAATCTCCTAAATCCTTGACCTTGGAAGCCATGAAAAAGATGGGGCACACCAAGGTGCCATTTTTTGGTCCTTTGGCGGTTTCGGTTCCCGGTTGTGTGGATGGCTGGGCAGAACTTCACGGAAAATTTGGAAAGCTGCCCTTTGAAAAACTATTCGATTTGGCGATCGGATATGCCGAAAACGGTTTTCCGGTAACGGAAATTATAGCCCATGAGTGGAAGGCCAATGCCGATTATTTTCCTGAAAATAGTGATTTTGAAAGGGTTTTTGTCAAGGATGGAAAAACTCCCGCCCAAGGTGAGGTTTTCAAAAACCAGGCTTTGGCGAATTCCATGAAACAGATTGCCAAAGGTGGGCGGGATGCCTTTTATAATGGAAAGATTGCAAAAGAAATAGAAGTCTATATGGCGAATAATGGAGGATATTTAAAAGCCTCCGACCTAAAAGAACACAGATCGGAATGGGTAGAACCGGTGTCCACCAATTACAGAGGTTACGATCTTTGGGAACTTCCGCCGAACGGGCAGGGTATTGCCGCCCTGCAGATGTTGAACATTCTTGAAGAATACGACATTAAAAGCATGGGGTATGGCAGTCCCGAATATCTCCATCTACTGATAGAAGCAAAAAAAATGGCCTTTGAGGACAGGGCCAAGTACTATGCGGATCCCAATTTCAATAAAATCCCTGTAGAGGAATTAATTTCCAAGGAATATGCGGCCAAAAGAAGAAAACTAATCAATCCCAATAAAGCAGCGGAAGAATATGCACCGGGAGTTTTAGAGTCAGGTGAAACCATTTACTTGACAGTAGCCGATAAAGAGGGAAATATGATCAGTTTAATACAAAGTCTCTTCAATGGATTTGGATCCACCGTGACCCCTCCCAAGCTGGGCTTTCCTTTGCAAAACAGGGGTGAACTTTTCACCTTTGAGGAAGGTCATTTTAATAAGTATGAGCCTGGGAAAAGGCCATTTCATACCATAATACCCGCCTTCGTCACAAAAGATGGTGAGCCGTTCATGAGCTATGGGGTTATGGGTGGGGCCATGCAACCACAAGGCCATGTACAAATATTGATCAACATGGTCGATTTTGGAATGAACATTCAGGAGGCAGGAGATGTGCCACGCATTCGCCATTCCGGATCCTCGCAACCTACAGGTTCAAGAATGGAATCTGGTGGCATCGTTAATTTTGAACATGGCTTTGAACAGGAAACCCTCAGAGGGCTTGTTCAAAAAGGCCATTTTATGAAATTTAGTGTTGGAGGCTTCGGGGGCTATCAGGCCATCATGTACGATTCAAAAAACAAAGTCTACCACGGGGCATCGGAGTCGAGATTGGACGGTCAGGCATCAGGTTATTGATCGGTCGAAATCTACAAATCCCATGATTCTATGAAAACAAAACGCCAATCCTTTTACAACTCATATGGAATAACGCTCATTGCATTGCTAACCTTACTCCTTACATACAATTGCAAGCCGCACAACAAAGACCTGAATCAAACCATAAGGGAACACATAGAAAATATTAAGGTGATAGGCACCCATGAGCATCAACTGGATCCTTCCAAACATGGGATAAAAACAATAAGCTTTTTTGAACAGTTGAAAAGTAGTTACTTATATGATGACCTCATATCAGCAGGAGCGAGTAGAAATAGTACTGCGGAAAAAAACCTGGATTCGGATTCGTTGTGGAACTATTACGAGCCATTTTTGAATAGTACCCGTACAACTAGCTACTACCGGCAATTGATCAAGGGGTATCAAAAGCTGTATGATTTTGAAGGGCCTTATTTTACAAAGGACAATGTCTCAAAACTCAATGAACAATTAGTGGAGAACTACAACAACTACGACTCCTGGTTCAACAAAGCTTTTGAACTTTCCGGGTTTGATCTAATGTTAGTGGACCAATATTGGAATCCATATGAATTAGAACGTAATACCGGGCAATTTGCATTGGCATCGCAAGTAAACCAAATGATAGTGGCACCACTTTTTAAGGAAAAAGTTCCACCAGAATATTCCTGGATTCATACGGATTATTGGAAAATGGCAAAAAGCCACAACTTCTCAATGCAAACATTGGAGGAATATTTGACTTTTTCCAATTTTGTGTTTGAAAACTATTTCGCAAAGAATTCCGTTTGTCTCAAAAACTCACAGGGCTACGATAGATCTTTGTATTTTGAGGAAGTGTCTTTTGAGGAAGCTGCCGAACTATATCTTAAGGAGCCATCGACCCACACCGAGAGTGAAAAGAAAAAGTTGATGGATTTTATGTTTCATTGGATTATCCAAAAAGCCATTCAATACGACATTCCAATCCAAATTCACACTGGATATTTAGCCGGTACGGGAAGGGTTCTGGAAAATAGCCGGCCATCGCTCTTAAACAATCTATTTATCAAATATCCAAAGGCTAAATTCATTCTTTTTCACGGCGGATATCCATATACTTCCGAATGGATAGCCTTGGGGAAGATGTTCCCAAATGTTTACCTAGATTTTAGCTGGTTGCCCCAAATATCACAAATGGTTGCGAAGCGGGTATTGGAAGAATGTTTGGACACCGTGCCTTACAACAAAATCCTCTGGGGCGGTGATGAGGTGTATATCGAAGGTTCTGTCGGAGCCCTTGAACTAACTAAGGAAGTTATTGCCGAAGTTCTTATTGCCCGAGTAAAAAGAGGCTCACTGACTGTTGATATGGCACTTCTAATAGCCGATCATATTTTCAGAAACAACGCAATTCTACTTTTAGATTTAGAATATAATTTGACCGAATAAAGAGTATTTATTCCATAATTCGAATAATCAAAACTTCATAATCAATAATTATTTTTTTCTTTTTATTTTCTTTTTTTTGTTATTATTGCTTTTTTTTATTACTTTGAAAGACTAACTTAAACATAACCAATATGAAAATTACTCTTTTGAAAAAAATTGTGATGGTTCTCACAGTTTTTGCGTCCATCAATTTATGGGGGCAGGATGGCAGTGTAACAGGAATCGTTACCGATTCCGACGGCGTACCCCTTCCAGGAGCGAGTGTGGTAGTTAAAGGAACTTCCACCGGTACCCAAACCGATTTCGATGGTAACTTCGCCATCAATGCTGATTCCAATGCCACCTTGATCTTCAGTTATGTGGGTTTTGCCACGCAGGAAATCCCCGTTAATGCTCAATCCTCTATTAACGTTTCCCTAATGGCAGATGCGGCGGCACTGGATGAGGTGGTCGTTTTGGGGTATGCCACCCAAACCAGGGGGGATCTTACCGGAGCTGTATCCTCTGTGGATATCTCCGAAGCTACCAAGGCACCAATCGTAAATGCGGCTGAGGCTCTCGAAGGTAGGGTTTCCGGGGTCAGTGTAGTCAATAATGCCCAACCAGGTGGGGCTCCGACCGTACGTATCAGGGGTTTTGGAACTAGTAATAGTAATAATCCATTATATATTATAGATGGTATCCAAACGGATGATCCTTCTATATTGAACAGTATCAACCCGGCCGACATTGATCAGATGAACGTCTTAAAGGATGGAGCGGCAGCTATTTATGGGGCAAGGGCATCCAATGGGGTAGTGATTATCACTACCAAAGGTGGGGGCTATTACATGGATAAGCCAAGGGTTTCCCTTGAAATGTATACCGGTTTTTCGCGTGCACAAAACTTACCCGACCTATTAAATCCCCAACAATTCGGTGACGTAATCTGGGAAAGCCTACAAAATGACGGCGTACCTATAGAGCATCCACAATTTGGCAATGGGCCGACTCCCGTAGTTCCAAGTCAATTACAGGGTGTACCAGCTAGTGTCACGGTACGTCCAGAAGGGACCAAATGGTTGGAAGAGCTTTATAGGACCGCGGTTACCTCAAATATTTCCGCGACCATACAAAACGGAACGGAAAGTGGCAAATATCTTTTGTCCATGGGCTATCTGAACAGGCAGGGTATACAGTTGGGCACAGGGTTCAAAAGAGGGGCTACCCGGTTGAATTCCGAATTCAAGATTTCCGATAGGATCACTGTCGGCCAGCACCTTAACATTTCCTTTTCAAATACCAAGGGAGATGGTACTAGTAGGGTTCAGGGAGCAATGATAATCAACCCTTTGATACCGGTTTACGATGATGATGGTGAATTTGCCGGTACATATTTGGCAGGAGCCCAATTGGGCAACTCACGTAATCCTGTAGCCCAAACGTTACGGTCCGCTGATGACTATCGCAAATCACTCCGGGTTTTCGGTGATGTTTACGCCCAGCTCCAAATTCTCGATGGATTAAGTTTTAAAACCTCCATAGGAGGTGATATACAGGCCTATAATGATAGAAGGTTTCAGCCTTTGGATCCCGAAAATGCAGAATCGCGAGCCTCCGCACAGTTGGACGAGGAGGACTTTGACCGTTACGAATGGGTATGGAACAATACCTTGAACTATAACAAAAGTTTTGGTGAACATTCCATTAATGCCCTGGTGGGTATCGAAGCCTTAAGTTTTCGTAGAAGAGGCAAGGATATCAGAAGAACCGACTTTTTGTTCGAGACCCCTGATTTTTATCTGTTGAGCACGGGAACGGGTACACCCATTGTCGATGACGGTTACGATGAACAATCCTCCCTGTTCTCCATTTTCGGTACGGCAAATTATTCCTACGCCGACAAATACCTTCTCACCGCTACGGTCCGCCGGGACAAATCCTCACGATTTAGGGGCGATAACCAAAGTGATATATTTCCATCCTTCAGTGCAGGTTGGGTCGTTAGCAACGAGGACTTCTTTCCACAGGATGCTCTTGTAAGTAGGTTAAAACTTTACGGTTCATGGGGACAATTGGGCAATCAGTCGCTACCTTCGGATAACCCTACGGTAAATATTTCCGAGCTTGGTGAGACTTTCGCAAATTATTCGTTTGATGGAGGCAACTCGATTAGAACAGGAGCTTTTCTAAGTCAGGTGGGCAACCCAGATCTTCGATGGGAGACCAGTGAATCTACCAACATAGGAGTTGAATTTGGACTCTTTGACAATAAACTTTCATTGAATGCAGAGTATTTTGATATAGTTACCAAGGATCTGATTTCCAGGGATAATAGTTTGATAAGCACTACCGCTATCGACGCCGAGGCACCCTTGGTCAACTTGGGGTCTTTTAAGAATACCGGTATGGATTTGAGCATTGGATATCAAAACACTACTAAAGGTGGATTTTCCTATGGAATACAGGCGAACATCTCGCATTATAAGAACGAGGTGACCGAACTGATCAGTGATTTCCAAATAGGTTGGCCAGACTTTAGGGGGGGTGCCGTTACCCGCACCGCCGTGGGACAGCCTCTATCCTCTTTCTTTGGACGTGTGGTAGAAGGTATTTTCGCAACAGAAGCAGAGGTTTCGGCCCACGCCGATCAAGGATTTGAAAATCCGGCAGATGGCATAGGAAGATTTAAATATACGGATGTAAATGGCGATGGTTCCATTAACGATGACGATAGAACCTTTATCGGTTCACCCCATCCCGACTTTACCTATGGCGTCAACTTTAATTTTGCATATAAGGGATTTGACCTTTCGGCATTTTTTGCCGGTTCCCAAGGGAATGATATCTACAATTACACCAAGATCTTCACGGATATGCCCAGTTTTTCCAATACCCAACGTAGTGTTCGTGTTTTGGACTCTTGGAGGCCCGATAACCTTGATGCCACAATCCCGAGGTTAAGTTTTGCGGTACCGAACAATGAGACCCAACCCAACTCTTTCTTTGTGGAGGACGGTTCGTTCATGCGCCTGAAGAACCTACAGATAGGCTACACCCTCCCAGATAGTATCGTGAATAAGTTAGGCTTGGATACTTTACGGTTCTATGTCCAGGGATCTAACCTGTTTACCATTACCGGGTATGATGGTATTGACCCTGAACTTGGCCCAAGGGATAATGGAAACGACAACCTTACCATTGGTGTGGACAACCAACAGTATCCTTTAGCAGCAATATACACTTTAGGTCTTAACTTAAATTTCTAAAAAAATGAAAAAGAGATTATTTACTTACACAACGCTATTTATAGTTTTGCTAGCCTGTAGCGATGATTTTACGGAGATAGCCCCGGTCGGTGCTCTGGCAGATGAGGCACTTGCCAACGAGACCGGGGTCGACCTATTGCTAACGGGTGCCTATTCCGCCCTGGATGGTATTAGAAACAATCAAGGTGCCCCGGATTGGGCAGTTTCCGGTGATAACTGGTGGTTCGACGTGATTTCGGATGATGCCCACAAAGGGAGTACGGATGGTGACCAGCCTGATCTATTTGCACTGGAAATTTTCGATTGGGCCACTGCCAATCCTTATATTTTTGGAAAATGGAATGGCTTGTATGCAGGGGTAAACAGGGCCAACGCCGTAATTTCATTGATCAACTCCAGTGAGGAAGGTGACCTTACGGCAAAATTGGCCGAAGCTCGATTTTTAAGAGGTCATTTCAATTTTGAACTTCAAAAGATTTACGGAAACCCTGCCTATATATCCGATGAAAATTATGCTGCGACTGAATTCAATCAGCCAAATCCAGGACCAATATGGGAACAGATAGAGGCCGATTTTCAATTTGCCATTGATAACCTGCCCGCAAGCCAAGATGATGATGGGCGGCCCGATTCATGGACCGCCAAGGCCTTTTTGGGCAAGGCCCATTTGTTCCAAGCCGATTGGGCACCAGCCTTGGCCTTGCTGAAAGATGTCATAGACAATGGCCCTTACGCCTTAAACACGGAGTTTGTGGACAACTTTAACGCTGCAGGGGAAAATGGACCGGAATCTGTTTTTGCCATTCAGTTTGCCGCAGATGACGGCCAGTCCTTCAATGGTAACCGGGGCGGAACGCTCAATTTTCCAGGAGGTGGTCCATTTAATCCTGAAACCTGTTGTGGTTTTTATCAGCCTACACAGGATTTGGCCAATGCATACAAGACCGACGGTAGTGGTCTGCCCTTGTTGGACACCTTCAACCAAAGTGATATCGCCAACGATGCCGGCGTAGATACGAATGACACGGCATATGACGCGGACACCAAAACGTATGACCCAAGTCTTGACCCATTTGTCACCGAACAGGGTCCTCTTGATCCCAGACTGGACTATACCGTAGGTCGTAGAAAAATTGACTATAACGGTTTTGGGGCTCATCCAGGTAAAATTTGGATTCGAGCCACTTTTGGCGACATCTCCGGACCTTACTTGCCCAAAAAGAATGTCTATCAAGCAGGTGAGTTGGGCAACAATCAAGGAACTGGTGCGTGGGGTGAACAACGCTCGGGCATCAACTACAACATCATGCGATTTGCCGATGTGTTGTTGATGGCAGCAGAGGCCGCAGTAGAAACCAATGATTTGGTCTTGGCCTTGGATTATGTGAACCGAGTTAGGAACAGGGCGAAGAATATGACCTATGTACAGGCACGCGGCGCCGAGGACGAGGTCATAGAGGGAACCCCTGCCGCCGACTATCAAATTGAACCTTATGCATCCTTTGCCAGTCAGGACTTTGCCAGAAAGGCGGTACGTTTTGAGCGTCGTCTGGAACTAGGTATGGAAGGTCATCGGTTATTCGACCTTAGAAGATGGGGCGTAGCGCTGGAAACTATAAATACCTATGCGGAGAACGAGGCTCGTACCATACCCAATTTTGGTGACAAGTTTAGGGCCTACGAACCCAAGCATGACTTATTGCCCCTTCCGCTGAACGCCATAGATTTAAGTGGTGGAATCTTGAATCAGAATGATGGATTTTAAAATTTAGTTGAGTTAGTTTGTTAGTTTATTTTTAAGGCAGGACACCTATTGCGGTATCCTGCCTTTCATTTAATCTTTATTGATTATGTAATACAAGGTGGCTTTGGTTTAGTACAAAGTCCAGTTATGAAGGCATACAACCAAATAGAAAAGCCTTCAAAAAAGCTATACTAAAAATAACAGACTGCATGGCAGGCTTAACTTGATAAATCTAAAATCGCCTTTTAAAATCGAAAGGGCTGTATCTATTGTTTAACTTTATAGTATATGAGGTAAAATGAAAAAGCAATATTTCTTTTTATATATGGTACTGGTTTCCATGCTTTCCTGTAAAGAAGAAAAAACCACCTTATTCTCAAAAGTTTCCTCTTCGCACTCGGGAATAACTTTCAACAATCGAATCATGGAAACGGATTCTTTTAATATTTTGACTAGTGAATATATATTCAATGGTGGCGGTGTGGCCCTCGGAGATTTTAATAACGATAGCAAACCCGATATTTTTTTTACCGGAAATCAAGTCCCAAACAAGTTGTATTTAAATAGAGGAGGCTTTAAGTTCAAAGATGTAAGTGCACTGGCAGAAATCGAAGCAGAGAAAAAATGGGCCACTGGAGTGACCGTGGTCGACATAAACAATGATAATTTCCTAGATATATATGTTTGTGCCGCAATGCTCTCTTCCGAAAGTGAAAAGGCCAACATGCTCTTTGTCAATCAGGGTCCGGATAAATCAGGTGTTCCCAAGTTTAAAGAAATGGCCCATGAATATGGAATAGCGGATTCGGGAAATAGTATGAATGCCACTTTTTTCGATTACGACAACGATGGTTTTTTGGATCTTTATGTGTTGAACAATGTTGAAATTCATGAACTACCTACCAACTATAGGGAAAAAATTACTGACGGATCCGCATTAAGCAACGATAGATTGTACCGTAACAACGGAGATGGAACTTTTACTGATGTAACGCTATCGGCTGGGATTACACTTGAAGGTTTTGGTCTTGGACTTGCAATAGCTGATCTGAATTATGATGGATGGAGCGATATTTATGTAAGCAATGATTATCTAACAAATGATATACTTTATATAAACAATAAAGATGGTACGTTCTCTAACCGGATTGATCAACTGATAAAACATCAAAGCAAGTTTTCCATGGGTTCTGATATATCCGATTTCAACAATGATGGCTTTTTGGACATCTTTACCTTGGATATGTTGGGAGAAACAAACCATAGATTAAAAACAACCATCGGCAATAATAAATATACATCATATATTCTCAACGAAAAGTATGGATATGGATACCAATATATGAGAAACATGCTTCAAATGGGAAATGGGATAGGCCTTCCCTACAGTGAAATCGGCCTTATGGCAGGGGTATCCAGAACAGATTGGAGTTGGTCACCTTTATTTGTGGATATGGACAATGATGGTGTAAGGGATTTGTTGATTACCAACGGTTTTCCCCGAGATATTACGGATATGGATTTTGGTGACTTTAACTTTAACGTCCGTAGATATTTGGGTCCTTCCAAAATCTTGGATTCAATTCCAATCGTTAAAATACCAAATTATGCCTACAGCTATTCCGGTAATGGACACTTTAAGGACGTCGGGAAAGAATGGGGCTTAAATATCCCGTCCTTTTCCAATGGTGCGGCATTTGCCGATCTGGATACTGATGGTGATATGGACTATATTGTAAACAATATTAACGAAGAAGCGTTTGTTTTTGAAAATCAACTCAATAAACAGGACAAAGAAAATCATTTTCTGCTGGTCAATTTAAACGGGCCAAAAACCAATACCTCAGGTATAGGAGCCAAAATAGTAGTTAGATTTAAAGATGACACATTCCAATATCATGAACATCATCTGAGTAGAGGTTATATGTCTTCAGTACAGGACATTATTCATTTTGGCTTGGGAAATAAGAAGGATAAAATTACATCGCTAGAAATTTTATGGCCAGATAGCAAATACCAAAAAAAGCAAAATATATCGGAAAACCATACCATTACCTTAAATTATGATGAGGCCCTTTCCAATTATGAAAATGCCTTTTTTCCTTTAGTTCCAAAAAAGACCAATCCCATCTTTGAAGAAATATCCAATGAATTGGGAATCAATTATGTACATCAGGAAAAAGATGTAGTTGATTATGATGTACAGAGGATCTTACCACATAAATTGACCCAAAATGGTCCCTGTCTGGCCAAGGGAGACTTAAACGGTGACGGAATCGAAGACTTCATAGTGGGTAGCTCACATAATTACGCCCCACAAATGTTCTTTCAACAGAAGGATGGAACTTTTGAACGCAAATTATTATATCAGGATAAGAAAAACCTAAGATATGAAGAAGAAGCAATTGTACTTTTCGATCTCGAAAATGACGGGGATTTGGACATGTATTTGGTTTCAGGGAGTAACGAGTTTGTATCGGAAAGCAATTTGTATGTAGATAGATTAATGATTAATGACGGCAGCGGTAGTTTTACAATCGATAAGAGCTCAATTCCAGAAATCAAAGCAAGTGGATCAACGGTAAAAGCACATGATTTTGATGGAGATGGGTATGTGGATCTCTTCGTAGGAGGAAGAACACCATATGCCCAATACCCAATCCCTGAAGAGAGTTATCTGTTAAAGAATGAAGGAGGAAAGCTCAAAGACGTTACGGAAGAATACGCAAAGGAACTCAGGAATGTGGGTATGATTACAGATGCTGTCTGGGCAGATATCGATAACGATAGCTTTAGCGATCTAATAGTATTGGGCCAGTTTATGCCTATAACTATTTTCAAGAATCAAGGAACTTCCTTTGAAAAATTGAACAACAAAAAAATCGATAGTCTTTTGGGGTGGTGGGAAAGCATCCTGGCAGAAGATTTTGATAATGATGGCGACGTGGATTTAGTAGCTGGAAATTTAGGAGCTAACAACCTTTACCAGCCCTCCCAGGACAGGCCGATTACCACGTTGGCAAAAGATTTTGACAATAACGGCAATATGGATCCTTTGATGTTTGCATATTTTAAAAATGATTTTGAGAATACTGATTACAAATCGTTCCCTGTACATTTTTGGGGAGATCTTGTTGGGCAAAGCCCATTATTCAGATCAAAATTTAATTATTATAAAGAGTATGGGAAGGCAACCCAGCATACCTTGTTGAGTAAAGAAGAATTGAATGGGGCCCTAAAATTAACCGGTAATTATGATAGAACTGTTTATTTAGAAAATATGGGCAACGGAAAATTTGAAATTAGACAATTACCTTGGCAGGTCCAAATAGCCCCCATCAATCGTATGGTGGCCACTGACTTTGATGAAGACGGCCAAAAAGACCTTCTCCTGATCGGTAATAATTATGGCAATGAGATATTTGTTGGAAGATATGATGCCCTTAACGGAGCTTTACTAAAAGGTAATGGCAACGGTAATTTTACCTTTGTTCGGTCACAAGAGAGCGGATTTGTTGTAACGGGAGATGCCAAGGATATTGTAAAGATAAAAAATGCCAAGAATGGAGACCCATATATTGTGGTCACTCAGAATAGGGGAAAAATCAGGATATTCCAAAAAAAGTAGATATTTGCTTTTGAGTTTTTTCATTTTAATAAGACATTAATCTAGTCGAATTTCAAATCCGAAGTTAGGGCATGCTTTTAATTCATCATAAACTTTAGACACTTATATTTGTAAAAATTAAGAAAAAAAAGAAGCAAAAAGAGATAAAAAAAGTTTTGAAATAAACACCAGGCTCTGCTTACATTGAAAAATTAAATATTTTAAAATGCTTTCAAATCTCAGAAGAAAAAAGATAGTAGACCGCCTAGACGAGAATGGGTCGGTGAGAGTAAAGGAGCTATCAAGAATTCTTAAGGTTACAGAGGCGACCATTAGGCAAGATCTCGAAAAGCTAGAAAAAAAGGGGGTTTTACAAAAAGTGCATGGAGGTGCTGTGCTTAACAGGCCTAAAATTGATTTATTGGCCTTTGACCGTAGATTATCCGAAAATTCAGACAAGAAAAATCGTCTAGGAAAACTTGCAGCTGATTTCGTTAAGGATAATGATGTGATTTTTATTGACTGTGGAACAACGCTATACTCAATGCATAATTATCTAAAAAATAAAAAGAATTTGATAGTAATATCCAATTCGCTTCCAATAATTTTTCAATTGTCTAATCATCCAGGAATCAAGACCGTAGTAGTGGGTGGAGAGGTGGATACTGACCGAAAAGCTATTTATGGTCCGATTGCGGAAAAAAATGTAGAAGAGTACCATGCTTCAAAGGCTTTTATTGGTTCAGATGGGGTTACTTTGAAACATGGGCTTAGTTCGGATGAGATTAAGGAGTCCGTTATCACCACAAAGATGGCCGAAAACTCGGATGAGGTATTCTTAGTAGTTACTTCGGAAAAGATAGAACGCGAAGCATTTATTAAAGTCGCCCCATTGGGAATTGTGGATCATATAATAACCAATTCAGATGTTCCGCAGCAAATACAAGATAAATATAGGGGAAAGGCAGATTTGATTACAGATCAATAACCTTTTCCCCTGCCTTCCCTAGCCCTATAACCATGGCCATTCCCAAACCATGCGTGGCACCTATGACAAGTACAGTCTTTCCCTGCGAATTAAATAAATATACTTCTTATCTAATTTCCGTGATAGAACAAAAATCCATGTCTCTATAGCCCAAATTTTCCCCTGCCATGCCTCAAACAAATATATAGTTGGAAGTACCCGGACCAGAGTGAATCGACGAAGGAGGTGAGACAATCGCCTGTTAGTTCCATATCCAGATATGACATG
>NZ_RBCJ01000002.1 GCF_003626755.1 Ulvibacterium marinum | reverse complement strand
CGGCTGGGACGGTACCTTTCGGGGCGTAGCCATGCCCTCATCGGACTACTGGTTCCGCTACGAGCTCCAGGGAGGAAGGGCCTTTACCGGGCATTTTACTTTAAAACGGTAATCAGGGGATATTTTTGTTCCCATTTGCACAACACTTCAAGGATAAAATCGTTATAATTTGTAAGAAACCTACTTATGCGAATATATTCTGTATTACTATCCCTCATGGTATTGGTATGTTCTTGTGCCTCGCTCAAGGATATAAACCCTTCTGGGCAGCATGCCCCATCACTTGGAGCCATTGGAAACCAAAGCCAATCGTTATTACATACCAGTTTTCAACGAATAGGGCATCCGTCCTTGGAACATCCTATTGCCGTTTCGGTACGGGAAGTTCCCTTTACCAAGTCCAGCTTTAAGAAATACACGATTTTCAAGAAGAATTCAGGTTCAGTACCCGAAATACAATTCACTGATTCCTTGGGGACTAAAGCTAATTACCTATGCTTGGAAATCATGGATCAAATTGCTTTGCGAGATGCTTTGAACGGTAAGGAAAACAGTAATGTATTAAGCTATTTGGAGAAGGATGATGCCTATCGTTTGGTCTATAAGGTGGCCCTGTTTCCTAATTTGGAAGAATATCGCCTTCTGATACAATCGGATCGACTTTTTTTGAAAACTGACAGAAATGGCATTTTAACGTTTATGGCAAGGAATAGAAATTTAGACAAAGAAATAAACCTTTCCCGAATGGAGATTTTTGACTATAACTGCTTGGGATTCTGCTGGGGAGAGACCCAATATGGGAAAAAACAAATAGAGGCCTTGGTACAGGATGGTGACGCCTGCCCGAAGCATACGCAACGGAAAGCCTATAAACTGGATGAGACCAAATCTTATTTGAAGCTATGAGATTACTATTTACGATTACAGGGTTTGTCTTTTTCCTCGGTTTTTTAGCCTCATGCGAGGACATCTTGGAGGTACCGGATATTTCCGGACAGCGCGTGGAATTGGTGGCTCCCTTGAATAATACCGTGATAAACCAGAATACAATAAACCTCACCTGGAGTGGGCTTTCGGATGTGGATGCCTATCGTATACAGGTGGCCATGCCCAATTTTGATAATGCGGCCCAAATTGTATTGGACAGTCTTATCGTTCGGGATACCCTGGGCCAGATAGATACAAGGTTGGAACAACTTTTACTCTTCAATGGAGGGTATGAATGGCGGATACAAGGATTGAACAGCGGTTTTGAGACATCTTTTAGCAGTGCTATTTTTTCCGTTAACGGCGATGAAAACATAGATTTGATACCACCTAATGTGCCCTCACTCACATCGCCTTCTGATGGAGCGTCCTTGGATGATGCAGAAGTAAACTTTGCTTGGACTAGGCAAGATATTTCCGGAAGTGCCGAGCGGGACAGTATTTTCATTTTTAAGGATGAGGCTCTCCAGGTATTGGAAACCAAAGGGTTGGGTGCCAATAAGACCTATACGACCAATTTGAATGATGATACCTATTTCTGGTTTGTAAAGGCTTTTGATGGTGCCGGCAATGAAAGCAGTGCTTCGGAGGTCTTTGAATTAACCGTTAATGTTCCCTAAAATGAAGAAAAATCAAAAGACATATCTATTGTTGACCGTGGTCCTCGCCATTTGGGGCATCCTTGGATTTAAGGTCATAAGGACCGTAAATCCGGATTCCGAACAAAATGTACAAAATATTGTTTCGGAAAAATTTAAGCCTATGGAATTCAAGGAAAGGGACACCTTTAGTATCGTGGCCCATTATCGGGATCCTTTTTTGGGGACGCTTCCCAAATCGCTTAAACCTAAAGTACCAAAAAGAATATCTCAAAAAAAAGACACCCTCCCCAAACGGGAAATTCTATACACCGGTTTTATTGCAGAGAGTTCCTCCGGTCACGAGATTTTCTTTTTGACCATTGACGGCCACCAACAACTCATGGCTAAAAATGAAGTATTTCGGAAGGTAAAACTGTTGTCCGGCGACCCGGAAAAGGTCAAGGTTCATTTTGATGGAAAAACAAAGACCATACCCTTAACCCAATGAAACCTCCCGTAAAGATAAAGGCAGGGGCGTTGCAGTTCGTACTCTTCATAGGAGCCATTATAGCCATACTCCTTTTTTCCTTTGTCTTGATTTCCTATACCCATAGTTTTTTCGGAAAAAAAACAGATCTGAGGGTAGACATTATCCAAGAAACGGAATATGGACTACAATACGCCTATCAAAGAAATGTTGGAGTGGGGGAAATCCTCCAAGTACCATCCAATGGAGATACCGGCATTTCAATCAAGGTTCAAAAAACATATTGGGGCATTTTTGAAAAGTATGTTTCCATGGCCGAACAGGGAAAACAATCTTTTTCAAAATTCGCCCTTTCGGGAAATCAATATCCGGAAGGTTTGCCCGCTCTTTATCTTAGGGATAAACAACGGCCCTTGATCATTGCCGGAGATTCCAAAATAACCGGAGATGCGTATTTGCCACAACAGGGTATACGAATGGGAAATATTTCGGGAAACTCCTACCGTCATAGTAGGTTGGTCCATGGTAGGGAGGGGCAAAGTAAGACCACTATGCCCAAGTTGGCGGAAGAAACGATTGGGGAAATCAATAGGTTGTTGAATGCGAATCAAGGTGGGGCCCCCACGGTCCCACTACGTTCCCAAATGGAGTTAAAAAACTCCTTTACTTCCCCAACAGTTCATATCAATGATTATGTCGTAGAACTGGAAAGTGTTTCATTGACCGGCAATATCAAAATTATGGCTTCCCATAAACTTGTGGTGCATCCCACCGCGATGCTTAGGGATGTGGTACTTGTTGCTCCTGAAATCGAGATTCGGGATGGGGTCAAAGGCTATTTTCAAGCTATTGCCAGTAAAAAAATCCATGTAGGAAAACATTGTGAACTGGCTTATCCGTCCGCACTTGTCGTAAAGGAAAAGCGGAGCAATAGAACTCCCCAAAATAGGAACCGGGACGCCAACCTTTTTATTGATGACCAATCCGTTATAAACGGAATAGTACTCTATCTGGATGAATCCGAGGAACGTACTTACACTCCGCAGCTAAAAATTTCCGGAAATGCCATGGTACGTGGGCAGGTCTATTGTACCGAAAATTTGGAGCTTCCAGGGACTATTCTAGGTAGCGCAACCACGGATGCCTTTATCGCTTTGGCGAATGGTAGCATCTATCAGAACCATTTGTACAACGGCCATATTGATAGTGCCAAACTACCCTTGGCCTATGTAGGTCTGCCCATAGCGGGTTCTGGGGACAAAAAAACGATGAAATGGCTGTATTAAAACGGATAAAGGCATCGACCTTAATGGAAACCTTGGTGGCTACGGTCCTGATCGTGGTCATTTTTATGATCAGTAGCATGCTAATGAACAATTTGTTTTCCAACTCCCTTAAGGGAAGGGATGATCAAACGGAAGAACAATTGAACCAATTGGTCTATGCCTATGGTCATGGAAGTCTGGGATTGCCTTATTATGAAGAAATAGGGGATTGGGTATTTTCGGTAACGACACAAAACCAAAATGGAACAGAAACGGCACGGTTTGAAGCAACACATCGGGTATCCAAAAAGACCATCGGAAAATCAGTAGTACATGCAGATTAGATTAAAGAAAATAAGAGCCTTTACGCTAAGCGAGATGATCGTTGTCCTGTTGATAACTACCATGGTGGTGGGGATGGCCTTTTCGGTGCTCCGGCTGGTACAAAACCAAATGAACGGGATAACCGGGAATTACGAACGCAATACGGAATTTAATTTACTGCGCCAATCCTTATGGACCGATTTCAATAGATATGATAGGGTTTATTACAATGAAAATAACGGGCAATTGCAGTTCGTGAATGAAATGGGCGGCCAAACCTATCGTTTTGAGGAAGATTTTATTACCAAGGATATCGATACATTCCGAATCAAATGGGAAGCGCGGCGTTTTCTTTTTGAAAACAGGGACATTTCCTTGGGGGAAATCGATGCTATCCATTTCCAAACGACCAAGGCATCTGGCAACCGATCTCTTTTTGTATACAAGAATAATTCTGCTACAACGTACATGAACCAATAGCTATGGGTTTTAAATTGGAGCATACTATAAAAGCACCCGAACAATCTGCAGATAGCGATTGGCTTTCCCGTACGCTGAAGAAAGAGATTGCCTTCTTCGGAAAAACCTTTGGCAATAAGAAAAAAGAGGATTTTTATACGGAAATAGCTGTTTTGCTCAAAGCGGGAATTACCTTGAAGGATGCTTTGGCCTTGATCCAGGAAAATCAGAAAAAAGAGAAGATGCGATCCTTTTATGCGGAAATTGTGGACGCATTGGTCTCCGGCACCAGTTTTTATGAGATACTCAGGAAAAAGAAGGCATTTACCGAATATGAGTACTATTCCGTCAAAATAGGCGAAGAAACCGGTACCCTGCCTAGAATAGCGGAAGAATTGGGCAAATTTTTCGCCCGGAAAAATGAACAACGAAGGGGGTTGATCAATGCCCTGACCTATCCGATCATTATCTTGGTTACAGCCGTACTGGTCGTAATTTTTATGTTGCGTATGGTAGTGCCGATGTTCGAGGATATTTTTAAACAGAACAATGTTGATCTTCCCGCCATGACCAAAATGGTGGTAAGTGCGTCCAACTTTATCAGGGATTTTGGATGGCTCGTACTTTTGATAGTCGTCACCCTTATCGTACTGAGAAAAACATTTTCAAACAATGTATGGTTCAAGCGGCGAAAGGACTTTCTGTTATTGAAACTACCCTATGTGGGGAACTTCATCGCCTCGGTCTATCTGGCGCAGTTTACCCAGGCGGTCGCTTTGTTGACGGCTTCCAAAGTACCTGTTTTGAATAGTATAGGGTTGGTGAAAAAAATGATCGATTTCTATCCCTTGAACGAAGCCTTGACCCATGTGGAGATGAACGTACTTTTGGGCAGAAGTCTAAACGAAAGTATGTCCGGTGCCCGGATTTTTGACAATAAAATGGTATCCCTGGTCAAGGTGGCCGAAGAGACCAACCAGACCGAATATATTTTTGAACGTCTTAATCAGCAGTATGCCATTGAGGTACAACAAAAATCCAAGTTGCTATCTACCTTGATGGAACCTTTAATCATTGTAATCGTTGGGATTTTTGTCGGGGTAATCCTGGTGTCCATGTACCTGCCCATGTTCAAGTTGAGCAGTGTAGTAGGCTAGGAGAACCTGAATGTTAAAATGGTTACGTATTACTATCCAAAACTAATGGGGTTTACATGCGCATACGTTTTTTAAAATCGGGTTTTCGGGTATTGGAAATTTTGACTTTTTGATTTCTTCCTAAGATTAGAAAATTTCAATCAGTCATCATATTCATCAAAGAAGACAATCAGCAATACAACGGACACGAGAATAAGGAGGTACAATAAACTTTCAAAATAGTAAAAATGACCCACCCCGTACCTCTTATTACAATTTAATCATCTTGCATATCATACTTGGGGGTAACTTCTACCGTTCCATCGATAATGTCCTTGATCGGAATGATCGTTCTTTTTTCGATACCCGTCCGTATGGTAAGGGAAATATTGTCAATGGCTACGACCACACCCTCCATATCGTTTAGTTTAACCAAATCTCCTATGGCATAGTTCTTCCGGGCGTAATAGGTAAATAACAGCTTCCCGACTATCTCCTTGGATCCCAGGCCAAATCCTATGGAAATGGCCAGGAGAAAGGCTCCAAGGACAATGGAAAAGTTGTTGGTGACTATAGTGGTATCTATCCCGGTCTGGTTAAGGGCGGCTATAGTGATCAAAACGGTAATGAAGTAGAACACTACTTCGCTTATGATCCGGGAACCGCTAAGGTCAAAGGATTCAAATACGCCCTTAATGGACTTTTTAATGAAGTCCGCGATGTACAACCCGATCATAAATAAGGCAATGGCACTAAAAAGTTTGGGCAAATAGCGCAAAAGGTTTCCGATTTCCTCGGATACAACGGTCCAGTTCATGATGTCCGCGGCAATAATGAGGAATACCAGGAACAGGATCCAGCGTACAAAGTTTACAATGACCTGGGATACCTTAAATTTTATTTGGGCCCGTTCAAAGAGGTTTATGGCATTGATCTTTTCGGTCAACCGGTCAACCTTGGCAAATTTCAGGATCCTTTTGAGCAAAAACTCGATTATCTTGGTAATGAGCCATCCTAGGGCCAGGATAACGATGGCCCCTATAATATTGGGCAGTACGGTAACAAGACCGTCCAACATTTCCTTAAGTGACCCCAGGGTAAGCGTTTTCCATTTGGTGATTTCTTCCATGGTATGTAAGTTTGGTTCTTAAATTCTATTCTAGTTCAATACCGCCCCCTTGTCTTGAACAAGTTTTCCAGGGCTGAACTATAATTAGTAGAAAAAAGTGATGCTACTTCCATAATAAACTTGGCCAGAGCTATGTTTCGCATCACTTTTTTCCTCAGTTCCGGGGGAACCGGTTTTTGGTATTGGTCCATTTCCTTGAATGGATTTCTATTTTCTTCCGTCATTTATGTTAGTTTATGATATGCTCGTATTACTTTTTGTCTTGCCCTTTTTAGGCGCATCTTTATGGCCCCTTCGGTTACGCCCAAAAGTATGCCCAGTTCCTTTACGGAAACATCGTCCTGATACTTTAATAACAACAGGGACTTATCCTCTGCGGTTATAAGTTCCAAGGCTTTCTTTAACCGTGTGGCCTTTACCTGCATCAATTGTTCTTCGGATACTTCAAACAGCGGCATAAAATCCGGGTCGCCAATATTGTCCAGCGGATGGTCCATTTTTTTTAGGTTTTTTCGGCGCACATAGTTCACACAAAAATTATAGGTAAAGGCATAGAGCCATGTGGAAAACTTGGATTTTCCTTTAAAGGTGTCCAACTTCAGGTACAGTTTTAAAAAAACGTCCTGGGTAAGATCCTCGGCCTCGTCCTTTGATTTGGAAAAACCATAACATTTGTTGTATATCCTTTGGGCATACCGATCGTACAGATGACCGAACAACAAAGGATCGTTTACTTGAACGATCTTGTGTACCAGTTCCTCGTCGGAAAGCGTTCGGGGTTTTCTGCCAATTTCCAATGGTATCCTTAGATTGGTTGTTTGTTTTAGGGTTAGACCCGCTTTTTGCAGCAGGTAACCCATTATTTTGCAGTATTTCCGTTTTTGTTTGAAAATGGACATGATATAAGCGTTTGGCCTATGGTATTGAAGGGATATTCCCATGTCCTTAAAAGTGTAGTATTCCGCTACAAAATTAAGTAGGGTATAGGGCAGGTAAAGGCTTGATTATCTAAACGGTAGACCCTATTTGCTAAAGGGTGGTCTTGGGGGGAGGTAAGGTGTCTCGGCCGTTTTGTCTGTTGGAGAGAATTTACGGTTTTGTTCCTTTCCCTACCAGGGAAAGGAACGCTCTGCGATTCATCCTATACTTCAATTCTAAACTACAAAGGTTTCCTTGTAGCCCTGTAGGTCTGTCTTTCGCGGGTCCTTCCCCTGGTAGGGGAAGGTGGTCCGGCCATGGGGCCGGAGCGGAAGGGGGTGGGGGTGTTGTACGGGTCGCGGGCCATTTGGATTGGATTTGTTCTGCCGGAGCCTTAGACCGACCCTTTCCGACTTTCCGCTTTCGCGGCAAGCCACCTTTCCCTGCCAGGGAAAGGAACGCTTTGCGGTTCATCCTATACTTCAATTCTAAACTACAAAGGTTTCCTTGTAGCCTTGTAGGTCTGTCTTTCGCGGGTCCTTCCCCTAGCAGGGGAAGGTAGTCCGGCCATGGGGCCGGAGCGGAAGGGGTGGGGGTGTTGTACGGGTCGCGGGCCGTTTGGATTGGTTTTGTTCTGCCGGAGCCTTAGACCGACCCTTTCCGACTTTCCGCTTTCGCGGCAAGCCACCTTTCCCTGCCAGGGAAAGGAACACTCATGATTAGCTTGTACGTTTACTTTTTAAGAATTTTTCCCCTTTCACATAAAGCCTCTTTTTCCTTATTATCTCGGAAAGGACCATTTGGGGTTGCTTTAAGGTCAGCATAAATAGGTATATTTTTCCTTATTTTTTGGAATTTTCAACCTTATTAAAATTTTTTTCGTACAAAGAAAAATGATTCTTCTGGCTTATTGCCAAAATACGCTGTTTTTCCTGGAAAATAGAATTTAGGCTTAAGGGTAAACCTTGGGTTTTGTATCCCAGACATATACCAGGATCGTACTCCATCTACAGATCTACGATATACCGTAAGGAGCGGATCCTTGATGGTCCAAGGTTTACGGCACGGTAACTTTTGGCAAGAATTTCCCCACTATTTGGGGACGGCGAAACTAATAAATGGAATAACCAAAACATAAATCTTTAAAACGCAAATACTATGAAAAAAACAAGTTCTCCCACACGATCGTGCTCCCATCTCCTATTGACCGTCACGGCCCTGTTGTTCCTTAGTATACCGGGCCATGCACAAATAGAATTCGACGAAGGGATACGGCTCAATGATTCAGGCGCACTATCCTTGCACCCGAATATCCCCTTTGAGATAGATGAACCCAAGGTTGTGGGTGGAAGGTTTAGGGTAACTACTACCGGCCTGGTGGGCATAGGAGTAATATCACCCACTGAAAAACTGGAAGTAGCCGGGAAAATCAAAGCTGACGGTATCCGGATTAACAAAGGTCTTCTCTCCCTCCATCCGGATGCTACTTTTAATATTGACGAACCAGGTATAGTAGGTGGGCGATTCACCATTGGCAAAGATGGCAACGTGGGCATAGGGGTTGCCGACCCGAAGTTTCCCTTGGATGTAGCTAAAGCGATTACGTCTTCGACGTTTCCATATGGTTGGGTTTCTCAATTTAAAAATGCGAACACGAATTCCGGAGTCATTTTGGGCGGCAGACAGAAAAATGATAAGGGCTATGCTATTATTGGTTCGATGGGAACAACAAGTTTGACTATCAATCCAGATGGAGGCGACATACACTTGGGCAGCCAATTTAGCACTGCAACTAATGTATACGGTAGTGGGCGTTTTAACCTCGGTTATGTCACTACTGAGAATTTAACTGTAAGCGAGAATATCATTGCGGAGGGCAACGTAGGCATAGGGGGGGTTACCTCACCCTCAGAAAGGCTGGAGGTTAACGGGAATATCAAGGCCACTGGCAAGATTATTGCGGACGGGGGAATAGCATTGAATAATATCTCGGAGAGCATGTACTTTGCAGAAAATGGCAACGTGGGCATCGGGGTAACCGCACCCACAGAAAAGCTACAGGTAGCCGGGAACATCAAGGCCACTGGCAAGATTATTGCGGACGGGGGAATAGAAATGAACGGATCTGAGGCCTTACATTTTTCTAAAGAGGGTAATGTAGGTATAGGGGTTGCCGAACCCACACAAAAGTTGGAGGTCAATGGGGTTATCAAAACTAGCCATATCCGGGTGGAAGATGGGATGAATGTGAAAAACGGTATCCGGATGGAAAACGGTGCTTTATCATTTCATCCTTCTGCTTTATTAGTACTGGACAAAAATGGTGTACCTGGGGGGCGATTTATCGTTACCTCGATAGAGGAAGACGGTATGGGCGGCAACGTGGGCATAGGGGTCGACACACCGTCCGAAAAACTGGAGGTTAACGGCAATATCAAGGCCACTGGAAACCTACTTTTGGAAAATGATGATGACCCTGACAACCCGATACCCGTATTTCAAGTATCTACTGCCGAACAATTGACCTTTATAGGGTCGGAAGCCTATACCAAATGGACGGAGAACAATACAAATAAAGACTCTGAGCTATATAAAAACAAGGATAAGTATTCCCTTTGGGTAAGTAAGGGCATCGTAAGTGAGGATTATGTAATGGCCAGTGTAGACGCATGGGCGGATTATGTCTTTGATCCCGGATACAAATTACGGTCCCTGGAAGAGCTTTCCCATTTTGTACGCACTAACAAACACCTCCCTAACATTCCCTCGGAAGCTGAGGTAAAACAAGAGGGGTATAGCCTACACGAGTTGAACCGTGGTTTCTTAAAAACCATTGAAGAACTGACGCTGCATACCATAGCCCAGGAAGAAAAGATAAAGACCCTGAACGCCCAACTGGAACAATACGAACACCTCAGCGATGAAGTGGCGCAATTAAAAGCGGCACTGGCTCAACTACAACAAGACCAGGACTAAGCACGTCTTTTTTTAAACCCATAGTAAAAAGCAAAATGAAACATAGAAATACAAATGTCTTGGGGACATGGCTAGCTTTGTTACTGATGCTGGCCATCTTTGGAACAGCCAATGGCCAGACTGGCTTAGACCCCGAACACTTAACAGAACAATGGCTTGCCGCTTATAGTACGGATTTTCTATATGGCGCAACCCCGGTGGTCTATACATCACCTTATCCAAACGACGAGGGTATTTGGGAAGATTTGGACATGCAGATCATTAATTTTAGTGATGTATTCAGCTTCGACGAGCTTTCACCGCCTGGAATAAAAGCAACGTTTAATGGGGAGGATATCCCACCCAATGTACGGGATGAACCGGCTATTACAGTTCGTGTGGGCCTCTATGATCCCAATAATAAGGAAAAACTGGCGTCCGTAGTAAAGTTCTATACGACATACAATGCTACCGTGGAAGCGGGAGATGATTATGTAAGTTTGGGAGACCTTGTGGGAAAAGATGCATTTAATCAATACTACACCAATAACGTTAAGCTGGCGGTCATTAACTCAAGTACAAAGGGATCTTTGTTTGGTACCTTTAAGAAGGTTGATAGTTATCCCTCACAAGAAATTGTTGTCGAAATTGAATTTCTACATCCGGGAAAAATAACCATGCTAAAGATTCCCGGTATTGGTGAGATTGCCCCTCAGGCCTTGCTATATGCACAAAGTAAGAACACCTTTGACCTCCCTACCACGGAAACGATAGTGGGCTTTCCCCAATCCAGGGGCATATCCATAGACCGCTGGACTTGGGACTCAGGGAACCGTCTATACGGCACCACGGACAATATCCTGAACATTGCCGAGATAGATTTCTCACAGGATAGCGATTTGGAGCTAAAGGTGGATTATGTCTTTAAGGACCCCAGGAGCAATCCGAAGAAGTTTAATCCCAAAACTTTTAAAAATGAGGATGGTTCCCTTGGTATCCTGACCGCTAAAGAACTGGCCTCCCGACCCTCCGTGGAAAGGGTAGAGCCCATTATGATCGATCAGCCACAGTCCGGTATGTTCGATGTGGTCTCTAACCGGGCCGCCCGTGCTGGGGCACTCTTTGCCGTAAACGGTGCCTTTTACGACTATTACTACTACTGTTTGCCCGGAGTAAAAACATCACTTAAAATAGACGGGACATGGCATTACCGACCAGATATTTTTAACCATCGGAATACTGGGGCCCTGGTCTTTGACGATACCAGTTTTGATTTTATACGAAATGAAAAACACGATGAATATATTGGCAAAGAAAACGGTGAGACCTATGATCAGGCCAAAAATGCCTATGCCCTGAAAGGCGCTCCATGGTCCAACCTCATGTCCGGCGGGCATTTTTCGGAGCTAGGCAAACCCTATCGGTTCCATCCCCCTAAGGTATCCGAAAGTCTCGACTATTTCTGGGAGGATCCCAAAGCGTATTATCCAAATATGCCGGATACCAAGGCGGAAGACTATAAAAATTGGAACAAGACGGAATTCAGTACCTGGTCTATGATTGCCTGCCAAAAACGGGATGATCGGGGCAAGGTTGCTGGGGATTATCAATATACCAACAGGGACGGACAGGCACAGGTAAACCTACATTCGTTTTCGGACGCTTTTGCACCAGCTTGGTTGGAGGGCACCAGAAGTAGTTATGGTATCAATGGTAAGACTTTATATATGGACCGATCCATGGCCAGCAATATCTATACGGCCGTTGACTATTCTCGCTACCCCCATGAATTTGGGCTACAGAAACGGGGGCGTACCTTTATCGCCAAAAAGGGAAATCGGTTCTATATTATGACGGCCGACGGACTTTATGCCCAGAGTTGCCAGTATGGAGGACAGACCATAGCCCAGTTCTATTCCAAAACTGCTCCGGGCTTAACCATAAAAGAGTTGTCGGATCTGTCGCAAAAACTGGAATTTGATGCCCTACTTAACCTGGATGGGGGTGGCTCCTCCACCTTCTTCGTCAACGGAAGGGGCATGGTACAATCGCCCTACGCTGGCTTTGCCGAGGGCCCCATGCAACAGCGCTATCTTTCCACGACGCTGATGGTGGTCCCCAAGATACAGTCTAAAAATATTAGGCCCGAAAATAACGAAAACAAGCACCACCTCCGTTTTGATAATTTTAATTTGGATTCTAATCGGTACGGTTACGAACTTAATGTGATTTCTGGGTGCTCCACTCCAAACCCAGATGACGTACGGCCCATTGTGCCATATAATGCTTGGCCTCAGGTAAAAGCCTTAAGTTTAACCCCCTCCCTTGAAAAGTTTACCAAAGTGGGAGACGCAAACGAGGGTGGTATCATTGCCGGGACTTTTAAAATTGAAAGTTCGGAACCTGGCTCATCGGAAGGGGCCATCCTGTTTGCCATGTCCGAAAATGGGCAATATGACAAGTTAAAGGATCCCAAAACAGGAAAGGATTATGATAGATCCACAAGACCCGATCCGGATGATCCCACAAAGAGCATAGAAACCGTACTATCGGATACCCGTTCCCTATTTGTTGTGGGAGTGGGAAAGATACCTGAAGAATTGATCAAAATTTTAAAACCATTGAAGGAAAACCTAACAGAAAAAGATCAATCCGACTGGGATTCCTTTTTAGATAAAAATGATCAAGCTTCCTACGTATTTCTTGTAAACAATAAAGAAGTTGAATTCTTCCAAGTCGATAACACAGGTGAACCCGGCAGATGGGCTAAATATCTTGATGATAACTGGCATAATTTTAATTTATATTATTATCATGAGCCTTTGGTGCCTAGTAGGGAATTTGAAGTGGTTTTTGACGGTAACCTTGTAGACGTCCCATATATCCACACAAAAGCGAAAGAGGATAGGGATTCCCATTTTTTTAACCCGGACCATATTACGAATGCCATGATCGGGGCCATCCCTATAAAGGGGGGATACGTAACACCTAAACAAAGTGACCTTAGCGTGGACAATTATATGTTTGTAATTGGCAAAGAGGCTTCCCGTTCTTTTTTTGAGACCTTAGGGACTATTCAGGAAAAGACTTCTCCTTATCCTTATGCGGAAACTATCCAGAAAATGAGCCAGGATATAGCAGATCATGACCATCAGCTTCCTCCCAGTTATACCGGCATTGATTGGAACAAACTCGATAATAACCGGTGGTATCTTCAATTTGAGGAAGGTACGGGCTACCATGCCCATGGGGTAAATGACGAACAGAAGGCCCATTTCTACGGACTTAACCTATGGGGGGAATGGGTAGCAAAGAATTCCACTAAGAAAGAAATTGCGGATACCGACAAGGCCTTGGATAGTATTGTGGACCCCGTTACCAATCAACCCTTAGAAACTGCCAACGTAGACCAAGAAGCCAGTTCACCGGATATCACCCCCAATTCCGAAGGGCCTTCGGATGCCAGTGCCGTATTGAACGGTCTGGCCGACGACACGCTCCGCCATAGCTGGAACGTCTATCCCAACCCGGCAAGCAGTACCCTCTTCCTGGATCTGGTACTGGAAGAGAGTACGCCCCTGGATATCTATCTCTTCAACCTTTCCGGGCAGCAATTGTTCCACGCGCGCTCCGCACGGATGGATCGTGGGAAGCAACGGGTAGACCTGGGCGAGATTGTCCGCCACTTTGGGGGCAAGCAACAATTGTATACTCTAAAGGTACGGGGCAACGGCTTTGCACCCATAGACGCCAAGGTGATGATCAAATAGGGATTTCCCCGGAAAGGAGGCCAGGAAGTGTGGGGCTTACTACCTGTCAACGCTATCCGATCCGGGGTTTGCCCTCCCGAGTGTTCCTTTCCCTGGCAGAGAAAGGAACACTCACTATCCATCCTATACTTCAATTCTAAACTACAAAGGTTTCCTTGTAGCCCTTTAGGTCTGTCTTTCGCGGCAAGCCTCCTTTCCCTGTCAGGAAAAGGAGTTCCTAAATATGTGCTTTTCTTGGGAATTGGTATCCATGATTAAGGGTAAACCCCGGCCATTTTAACTGGCTTGGGTTATGCCCAATTTTCTGTTCCGTTCCCATTTTCCTCGGGTAAAATCCGGGAAGGGAACGGGGATACTTCCGTTTTCCACTGAAATCCGGGACAAGGGCCCCACTACGGACCAGGCCACCCCATCATAGACATCCATATCCTGGGGGATACCTTGGTTAAAACAGCTAATGATACGGTAGGCCATTACAAAGTCCATTCCCCCATGACCGCCCTTGTGCCGATCTATCCGTTCCTGTAGTTCGTTCCAGATAGGGTGCCTATAGGTATCCCGCAACGCTGCATATTTTTGTTCGTCCAAAAAATGGTGGCCCTCGCCGTTTAGCGACAACCTGCTGTGATACCCCTGGTGGTAGCCCTTGGTCCCGGACAGTACATTTTTCAGATCGTAGGGTCTTGGGGTCACCACATCATGCTGCAGTAGAATGGAGCGGCCTTTATGGGTCTTGATCAAGCTGTTGTTGATATCCCCATGGGCAAAATCGGTCTTTCCGTAAAACGGATTATCGGTATCCACGGTCTTGGCGTATTCGGACAACGCATTTTGGGGACTGCCCATGGACACCAAATAATCGAACTTGTCCCCCCTTTGGATGCCCAGATACTGGGCCACGGGTCCCAGGCCATGGGTGGGATATAGGTTGCCGTCCCGCTCTACGTGATGTTGCAATCGCCAGTTGTTATAGGAGTTTTTGCGGAACAGTCCTTCCCGTAAATCATGAATATAGGCCGCTTCCGCATAATTGAGCGTTCCCAATACCCCCGCCTGTGCCATATTGAGCAGCCACAGTTCCTCATCCCCATAGCACACATTTTCCAGCATCATACAATTGCGTTGGGTTTCCTCGGCGGTATCCACCAATTGCCAACAGCCTTCCAAGGTATAGGCGGCGGGGACTTCTACCCCTACATGCTTGCCCTGTTGCATGGCATGGACGCTCATAGGCACATGATCTTCCCAGGGCGTGGCCACAATGACGAGGTCTATATCGTCTCGTTCCGTCATTTTTTTCCATGCGTTTAGGCTTCCCGTATAGGTCTCCGGCTGTTCATTGCCATGGGCCTGCAGATAATCCATACAGATCTGTATCCTGGGCTCACGGACATCGCAAAGCGCAACGATGGATGCCATCTCCGGGCATAGGGCGTTAAATTGGTACAACAGCCCCAGCCCCCGGCTCCCACACCCGATAAGGCCTATCCGTACCTTTGGAATCGGCGAGACTATAAGGTCCATTACCGAGGGGTTCTGGGTGGGCCTTTCTTTGGTGATTTCGTTTAGGAGTTCAGCTATTGTACTTCCCGTTTCCCTTTGGTCAGGGCTACATGCCGAAACACCTAAATAGGCACTGGCATAGGTACTGTTTCTTAAAAATCGTCTTCGTGTATACATGGTTTTAGAGTGTTGTTTTAGTTTTTAAGTTTCTGGTTTCGGGTTTCGGATTTCTGGTTTCTGGTTTCTGGTTTCGGGTTTCAGGTTTCAGGTTATTTAGTTGTTGGTTGTCGGTTGTCGGTTTCTGGGTTACTGGTTATTGGATTATTAGATTATTGGTTATTGTTCATTGCATCATTGTTTATTGATAATTGAGTTACTGTGTTACTGATTACTGATTACTGATTACTGGTTGTCGGTTGTCGGTTGCTGGTTGTTGTTGGTTGGTTACTGAGTCATTGGTTATTGATTCATTGTTTATTGGGTTTCGGGTTTCAGGTTTCAGGTTATTTAGTTGTTGGTTGTTGGATTGTTCGATTGTTAGGTTATTGGATTATTAGATTATTAGATTATTGATTGCTGATTACTGGTCACTGGTCACTGGTCACTGATTACTGGTTGTTGGTTGTTGGTTTCGGGTTATTTAGTTGTTGGTTGTTGGTTGTTGGTTGTTGGATTGTTGGATTGTTGGATTGTTCGATTGTTAGGTTATTGAGTTATTGGTTATTGATTACTGATTACTGGTTGTCGGTTGCTGGTTATTGTTTATTGAGTTATTGTGTTACTAATTACTAATTACTAATTACTAATTACTAATTACTGGTTACTGGTTACTGGTTACTGGTTACTGGTTACTGGTTATTGGATTATTGTTTATTGCATATTGTTTATTGATAATTGAGTTACTGCTTACTGGTTGCTGGTTGCTGGTTGCTGGTTGTTGAGTTATTACGTTATTGAGTTACTGCTTACTGGTCACTGGTCACTGATTACTGGTTGTCGGTTGTCGGTTGTCGGTTGTCGGTTTCTGGGTTACTGGTTATTGGATCGTTGGATTTTTAGATTATTGGTTATTGTTCATTGCAGCATTGTTTATTGATAATTGAGTTATTGATTACTGGTTGTTGGTTGTTGGTTGTTGGTTGTCGGTTGCTGATTATTGTTTATTGTGTTACTAATTACTAATTACTAATTACTAATTACTAATTACTGATTACTGATTACTGATTACTGATTACTGGTTTCGCGTTTCATAGGTGATGCCGTTCTTATCTTGATGAATGGTAACGAAGCTATTGTGCCTTAGTTCCTGAAATGTGCTTACGGTATTGGTATCGTCCGGCCACCAGATCTTTACTTCTTTAATCTCTTGGATTTCGCCAAGCCCTATTTCCTGTTGTAGGCTAGATGCCCCAAAACTTCCTCCGGAAGACACCGTGGTATAGATGGATCGTTCCCCGCCGTTTATGTCCTTGACCGTAATTTTGATCCGTGCCCCAATAGCGGAACGGTTGGCCGTTTTCCCTACCAGGCGCAGCGTAATCCAGGCATTGGTATTACCCCTGTTTTCAAAAAGGATGTTTTGGAAGGTATCCCCGGAAACCGCTCCGCCCAACACTTCATAAATGTCCTGGTCGCCATCGTTGTCATAATCGAAAAAAGCGATGCCATGCCCTTTTTGGATATGGCCGAAGCCTCCTTGGAAGGTGACATCCTCAAAGCTTTTCCCCTCTATGTTCCTGTACATACGGTTGGGTATAATGGCATTCAGGTTAGGGGTGCCGGTCCCCAGATAAAAGTCCAAAAAACCGTCATTGTCCAGGTCGCCATAATTACACCCCATGGTATATAGGGGCCGGTAAATTCCGTAGGCCTTGGAAACCTCGGTAAAGGAATTGTCCCCATTATTTTTATAGAGGCGCGGGGCTTCGGCCATCATTTTTTTTCCCAACAGGACCCTGGCCTCGTCTTCTGCGGCCCTATCCATACGATCTAACGTATAGCCCGACACAAAAATGTCCTCAAAGCCGTCATTGTTAAAGTCCCAAAACCAGGTCGGAAAACTATGTTACGGTTCCTGTACCCCGGAAATAGCGGCTATCTCAACAAACTGCCAACTGGATCTTGATGTCCCACAGCGATTTAGGAACAGGCGGTTGTTACCGGACAGATCGGACAGGTATAGATCGGGCAGGCCATCATTGTTGATATCGCCCCAGGCAGCACCTTTTATGACACCGACCACCGAAATACCCACATGCCGTGCCACCTCCTCAAACGTACCGTCCCCTTTATTTACATAGAGTTCACAGGGGTGCGGGTTGTTCGGGGATTCGTTACCGATGAAAAGGTCCAAAAAACCATCTTTATTAAAATCCGCCCATGCGGCCGTTTGGCTGGGAAAATAGGATAGAAGTCCGGCTTCCCGGGTCACATCGGTAAAGGTGCCATCCCCATTATTGCGTAGCAGGGAATTGGGAAATTTTCCATAATCACCCAACCAGGCGCCCCGCAATACCAGAACATCGGAAAAACCGTCATTGTTATAATCGGCCTGGAGCAGGTTAAGCCCCCCGGTCAAGCCTTTTATACCTGCAGCTTGGGAAATATCCTCAAACTTGCCTTTGCCCGTATTCCTAAAGAGCCGTAACGGATCGTTTAGGCCGTAGGAGGAAACCATGATATCCAAAAGGCCGTCGTTGTCAAAATCCTCACTGACCACTCCACCGGCCAGTCCGGTGGTATGCACCCCCAATTGCATGGCCACATCCCTGAATTCCGGGAATACCGTCGTTTTTGTTTTGGCAATATTTGGAATACGGACGTTTTTGGGGACACCCTCCGGATAATCGCCAAGGGTCATATAGGCCAAATTCAATAACCACCGGGCCTGCAGGTCCTCCGGAAAGGCCTTGAGAAGTTTTGTATAGATTAAAATGGCCTTTTCGGCACTGGAGGTATCATGATGGAGCCCCTCCTTTTCTATAGGGATTATACAGGACTTTACGGTATGGTGTTCCACACAGTTCTCTTCCTCGCCTTTTTGAAGGTAGGCGAGGCCCAAAAGATCATATAGCTCTTTATTTAAGGAGGTAACCTCCGTTTCTTTTTGGTCCGTAAGGTGGCTTTCGATTTCGGTAATGGCCTTTTCCACAAAGCCCGCATTGATCAGTTCTTCCAGGTAATGGGTATATAACTTTAGGGATAGGCTATCATTCTTCCCGGTCCTTATGTGATTTTTATAGTAGTACACGGCCCGTGCCTCATTGAGCATATAGTTGTTTGCCGGGTCGGCGTTTTCCGCCAGGGACTTGAGTTCCTCCGCCATAGCCAAATTGCCTGGAGGGAGAAAAACTTCTTTATCATCCGTTTTAAGATTCCCGTCCATTTTAAGATAACCTAGGGACAGCGTTAAAAATATAGCTGCCAGAACAGTGGAGATTATAACTTGTTTTCCATACCCCTGGATGTACATAGACCGTTTCATAGTGTTCTAGATCGGAACCTTTGGTGCTTAAGGATTTTGATGTATCCTGATCAATTGCAATGCATCCCCATTTTTGGCAAAAACATAACCCACTTTCTTTCCCGAAATACGAATGGGTTCGCTACCCTTAACGTCCCCAGGAATGTACAATCCACTTTCGCTCGGAGGAATGGGTTTAAATAGGCCCTTGCCGTTACCGGTCAACAAAAGCCCGTAACCGGCATCGTTTCGGGACGTTTCCACCTCGGCCCCATATAAGTTGCCGGCGAGTAGCACATCTAAATGGCCGTCTTGATCAAAATCTTTGATTTCAATGGTATTGGTGGCCGATAGTTGCGCCAGATGGGGCAAGGGGTGCGAAGTAAATGTGCCATCGCCCTTATTTTCCAAATAACTGGTGGCAAAATCGGTGGTCGCATAATGTAATGCACCTTTTATATTCTCCGAGCCATAGACCTCCTCCAGGGAAGCTTTGGCGAATAGATCGTAGGTGGGGAATTTTTCCTTGATCAAGGGTACTTGGTCCGAGCTGCATTCCCTTCCGCGTAAAGGGAAGAGATTCCCTTCCTCATAGTATCCCAATACAATGTCTTGCGAGCCGTTGCCATCAAAGTCTTTGGTATAGATTTCAAAGGGCGCTTCAGGACTGCTCTTATATTTGTAATTCAACCCCAGGTTCCCGGCTATAAGATCTATGTCCCCGTCCTTGTCAAAATCGGCACCATTGATACTGTTCCACCACCCGGTATGGTTTTCCAATCCTGTGTCCGTTGCCTTGATAAATCCATTGTCCGTATTGTAAAAAACGGTAATGGGCATCCATTCGCCCACAACGACCATGTCCGTACGGTTATCCCCATTAAGCTCTATCCAGGCCATATCCGTAACCATGCCCAAACCCAAAAGTTCCGGAGCCCGTTCCTTGGTGATATCCTTGAATGTGATATTTTTGGGGAAGGAATCATTCCGCAATACATAGGAGTCCGCCGGGAAAGGGTATTTTCCCGGGATTTGTCGTCCACCAATGAATAGGTCCTGATCCCCGTCCCCGTCAAAATCAAAAGCTTTGACCACTGACCCGCTGTTCCGTATTTTTGGGATATCCAAATAGCGGCTAAATTGGCCTTTTCCCTTGTTCAGGTAAAGGCGGTCCTGTAAACCTTTTGAATTTTGATTGTTTTCGTTTCCTCCGCTGACTACATAAAGATCTAGATCGCCATCGTTTTCCACATCCAGAAACAAGGCCGCGGTATCCTCATAACCTTGTTCCTTGTTCCACAAGCTTGAGTTTTGATTGTCTTCCTGAAAGGTTCCATCCATTTTTTGCACATAGAGCGTTCCGGGATATCCCAAGGCACCGCCTACATAAAAATCGTCCAATAGGTCACCATTTACATCCCCTACGGCCAATGCCGGGCCGAATTGCGACATTTTATGGGGCAATAGACCTTCACGTTCAAAATCGTCAAATACATTTTCCCGATGCAAAAAATCAATACCGCTTTTAGTAGTAATATCGGTGAAGTGCTGTTGGACTTTAAGAGGTTTTGGGGGAACTACCTCTGCATTTTTATAGTGTAGTTTATATACCTGGTTTACATTCAAGGATTTTAGGGTTTCTTCTTTGCCATCGGGCCATTGCACCACCACCTTATCCATCTTTTCCGCAGTACCGACCCCAAAGTGCAAGTGTCCGCCAACGGAGGACTGGAACCCCCGGGTCGGATACTTTTCCAAGAGTTGCCTTTGCCCGTTGCCATGTTCAATTTGGATTCGGGTACCTATCCCATACGGATTTTTTTCACTGCCCCTTAGCTGAAATTGTATATAATTGTTTCCGACTTTTAGCTCATTGGTGTTATTGCGATAGATAAAACTGTAATCGTCCACATTGTTGGTCACCATGTCCAGATCGCCGTCGTTATCCAGATCGGCGTAGGCGGCACCAGTGGTGCTGGTCAATGCGTTGAGGTTCCAGTTTGTATTTTGTTTGGCAAAGGAGAGATCCCCGTTGTTCCTAAAAAAGAGATTGTCCCTATTCCTTTTTGGAATCTTGCCCATGAGATCACGAATGTAATCTTCCAGAAGCTTTTTGGGTTGTTTGGTGGTCTTTTGGTCCTGTACGTATTGGGCCAGCCGCTTTTTCTTGTAGCCTACATAATCATTGTTTCTAAAATCCCTTTTAATGCCATTGGATATGAACAGGTCCTTTAATCCGTCATTGTCCATGTCAAAGAACAGGGGTGCCCAACTCCAATCCGTATTGGATACCCCGGCCAGTTGGGCCACATCCGAAAATACGGGTACGTTATCCCCATCCGGGATACCATTGTTGAGTTGCAAGGTATTGAACATGTATTGGTGGTGCAGCCCATAATCCACAAGCTGGTAGAAACGCTCGGGCGCCATACCGCTCATACTGGTCTTGCTATCATAATTATGTTCGGAGACCATATCTACCGAAATGAAATCCAATAAGCCGTCATTGTTGAAATCCGCCATATCATTGCCCATGGAGAAATTGGAGATATGATTGGTGGCCTGCCGGATTACTTCCTTAAAAGTGCCGTTGGCCTGATTGATATAGAGATGGTCTTTTTCGGCATAGTCCTGACCCACGAGAACATCGGGCCAACCATCATTATTGACATCGCCTATGGCGACGCCCAGACCAAAACTAATGGCGTTATCAATGATTTCGGCAGAATCACTGACATCTAGATAAGTACCCTCATCATTTCTGAACAGACGATTACTTTGATAGGGCGACCTTTTCTGAAGGAGAGCAGGTATTTTTTTTACGTCCGAGGTATAGGAAGGATCTGTACCATGGTTTAATAAAAACAGATCCAAATCCCCATCCCTGTCATAATCGAAAAAGGCCGCCTGTGTGGATTGATGCGGCAGATCCAAGTTGTACTTTTTGGCTTCTTCCATAAATATGGGAATCCCGTTCGGGTCTGTTCCCTGGTTTATGTAAAGCTCATTTTTCCTTTTGTCCGGATCATCGAACAATCCCGATTTGCACACATAAATATCCAAATCCCCATCATGGTCAATGTCCACCATAGTGGTTCCGGTAGAAAACCCGTAGGCGCCTTCGATATTGGAAGTTCCGGTAGTATTCCTAAACTTTAAATTGCCTCTATTTAGATATAGTTCGTTTTTTCCAAAGCTGGAAACTAAAAAAATGTCCTCCAGCCCATCATTGTTGAGGTCACCAATTGACACACCGCTTCCGTTGTATATATATTCATAGGTAAGCCCATTCATATACATACTTTCCTTTATCCTGTTCGCAAACGTGATTCCGGTATACTTTGGGGTTAGAATTGTAAACAGGGCCAGGGAGTCCACGTTTTTAACGGGGAATCGTTCCAAGGACGCTGTTTTTTTGGTACAACCCATTACGATGCAAAGACATGAGAACACAAGCAGTGCATTTCCCTTTTTTGGTATGAAAATTCGTAATCGGTACATTCTGATTTAAAAAAGGGGGTTTGAGCGACTAACCCCAAACCCCATTTTAAACTAACATTAACAAAAAAATTAACTTAAATACACGCTTTGTTTTTTACCAATTGGGGTTTTGGGTTATTACCCCTTCTGACAGGTCTATTTCTTCCTGGGGAATAGGCCATAGATAATCCTTTGCCGGATCAAATAATCGCCCCGTATTGGCCAATACATTTGTACCACTGGCAGGATTCACCGCTCCAAGTATATCTTGGGGTACCACTTGTTCCGCTATCCTGTGTCTACGGATCGTGTAAAAACGATCGCCCTCAAAGGCCAATTCTACCCGCCTCTCGTGTAAAATGCGTTCCCGCATTTCGCCCTGGCCTAGACCTACCGGCAAATCTGGCATACCCACTCTTGATCGGATAGAATTTAACGTGTTATAGACCTCCGCCGTAGGACCTGATGTTTCATTAACGGCTTCCGCATAGTTGAGCAAGACTTCGGCATACCGTATCAAAATGTAATTGGTACCATCTTGAGCGGTCGGAAGTGTATTGTCATAGAACTTTTTGATCCAGTATCCGGTGGTCGTGGAATTACCTCCTCCCAAACGATCTGCACTGTCCGTATTCCAGGGATCCAAGGTTACCCCATCAATGGTTTCTCCGGGAAAAATAATGGATTGCCCAAGGCGCGGGTCCCTATTGTCAAAAGGATTGTCCGGGTCATAGCCACTACCACTCTCATTGATGTCCAATCCATCCGAAGTTTCAAATTCGTCCACAAGGGATTGGCTGGGTGAAGATCCGGTCCATCCCCCTAAACTGGGTGGTAAGGAATACAACTGTTGGGCATTTAGATAATCCCAGCCAGCGGTAAGGTATTGGATATCAAATATGACCTCCTCGTTGTTTTCATTGGCCAATTTAAAAATGTCGCCAAAGTTGGTTTCCAGATTGTAGGGTCCGGCCATAACGTCCTGTGCGGCGTTGATGGCTTCCGTAAAGTTGTTTTCGAACATCAATACCCGGCAACGTAGGGCATCTGCCGCACCTTTGGTGGCACGCCCCACATCCAACCCGGAATAGGAGGGCGGTAAAACATTCGCCGTGGCTTCCAACTCGCTAAGCACAAAGTTTACTACTTCCGCCTTTGACGTTCGGGTCGTATTTTTGGCATCTTCTACAGGTACTACTTCCGTTATTAACGGGACATCCCCATATAAAAACGTAAGCTCTTGATAGGCAAAGGCCCTAAGGAAACGTACTTCCGCCTTTAGACGCTCACGCAGCCCGGCATCCATTTCCGTATTGTCCACATTGGCCAGAAAAACATTGCTCCTTCGAATCATATTATAAAAGAATCCCCACACCTGATTGATCATTCCAAAACTTGGGGAATGTGTTCCCTGCCCAATAGGTTCATACTGTCCGGCGGTAAAGCTTGTACCCCAGGCATCATCACTCCATATATTCCTTCCGATCATATGATAGCGTTCGTAAGGATCATTAGAAGATAATAACTCATAAACACTAAAGGCCCCGGCAATGGCATCAGCCTCCGTTTTATAAAAGGTATCGGGATTAATGGTATCATCTGGGGAAACATCCAGAAAATCCTTGCTACAGGAAAAAATTACCATTAATGCTACAGTGACTCCACCTAAAAGGGTGGATTTTTTAAAGCTTATACTATTTATAATTTTCATATCGCAGTTTTTCATTGATTAAAAAGTAACATTAAGTCCTATGGCGTATGTTTTTACCTGAGGGTAGATTTCACCATTGTTGCCTGGATTTAATGCATCCGGATCAGGGTTGCCCAAAGTTTCCGGGTCGAAACCGTCTGGAAATTCTGAATTTGTAATCGTTAAGAGATTATCCGCCGTTACATAGACCCTACATTTTTGTAATCCGAACTTGTTGATAAAAGACTCCGGTAAGGAATACCCCAGTTGTATGTTCTTTAGCCGTAGATATGATGCATTATAGGTAAAAAACGAACTGGTGACCTGGTTTCTCCCTGCATTGGCGGAATGTAGGGTAGGGTAGGAAGCATTTGTGTTTTCCGGGGTCCATCTATCCAAATGATTGGCAAGGGTCTTACCACCATTGCTAAAGGGATGTGCCGCCCTATCGATCAAGGAGTTTTGAACACGCCCTACCCCCTGAAAAAACAGCGATAGGTCCAACCCTTTGTAGTCGGCTCCGAAATTAAAGCCATAAAACAATTTTGGGGTAAAGGTGCCCAAGGAAGTTCTATCATCTGGATCGATTATGCCGTCCGGTTGTCCGGTAAGGTTCCCATTTTCGTCACGGCCATTGGTATCCGCATACCTAATATCACCGGGTACCGGAGTTCCTCCCAAAGCGGTCTGATCAGGAGCACTCGCTATCTCCGCCTCGTTTTGAAAAAGTCCCAATGCCTCATACCCGAAGATATTGTTGATGGGATCGCCCACACTACGCCCCGGAACCTCGCCGGTTTCCGGAAGAGCGTCAATTGTAGGGGCCTTTAGAAAATTGGTCATATTGTACCCAATGGAATAGTTGAAATCATCTCCTATACTTCCGTTATAGTTAAAGCTCATTTCAATACCACGGGCAATGGAACTGGCCACGTTGGAGGGTGGTGCAGATGCCCCGAAGGAGCCTGGCAGAGGAACTACGGCCAAAATGTCGTCCCGATTTTCCGAGAAGTAATCAAAGCTGAATCGAAAACTGTTATTGAAAAGTGCCGCGTCGAGACCCACATTACTCTTTGTAATGGTTTCCCATCTCAAATCCGGATTGGCAATAAGGCCTTCCCTAAAGCTGGTCTGCAACTGGCCACCGGCCTGATAACCTGCGCCTGCCCTAAAGGTGGGGGCATATGCAAAATTGGAGACCGCACCGTTTACAATCACTTCTTGATTGCCCAACTGGCCCCAGGACCCCCTTAGCTTCAATTGATTTACTTCCTCAATCGTAAAGAAATTCTCATTGGCCAAATTCCAGCCTAAGGAAAAGGAGGGGAAAACCTCTTTTCTATTAGCTTCGGCAAATCGGGAGGTGGCATCTTGACGCAGGGTAAACTCAAAGAGGTATCTGTCATCAAAATTATAGTTCAACCTTCCAAAATAGGATTCTAGGCGATACAATTCCACATCACTAGTATTAGTAGCCGTATCCGGATCGCCCAATGCCAGTTCATCACTAACGTTACTGGAAGGCAATCCGGTCCTCGCAGTCTGGGTCAGCTTAAAATCATCCTGGATGGAATTATGCCCCAATAGGGCTTTTATGTAGTGTTTACCAAAGGTTTTTTCATAGGTCAATAAAGCTTGTAAGTTTATATTGGTCCTACGGGATTCAGTTACACTTATTCGGCTGGGCAGGCCAATGGCTTCTGAACCATCTACATTATACAATTGCAGGAATTTATCAAAGTCGTTAAAATTCCTGTAATCCTGATTTACGGCGGCAATGCCCTTAATATTGAGGCCCTCAAGAATTTTGAATTCGGCCGAGACGCTTCCCAACAATTTGTCTTCCAATGTACGCTGAAGCCCCCCTTCATTGGCTTCCGCGACAGAATTATGCTCATTGATAAAGGCTACAAAATTACCATCACTGTTTCGTATGGGTTCGGTGGGATGTTCCCTAAAATTTTTGCTGTAGATACTACCGACACCTCCCCGGGGTTCTTCGATATCCCTTCGGGTCAACGCCACATTATAGCCCAAAGTCAATCTATCGTTTATTTTTTGGTCCAAATTCAATCGGAAGGAGTATCGTCTGTAGTTGGTATTAGGAATGAGCCCTTCGGTATCCAAATAGCCCAGTGAAGCACTGTAGTTGAAGGTATCCGAACCTCCAGATAAGGCCAGATGGTGTCTTTGGGTAAAGCCGTTAGGGGTCAACAATGCTCCCAGCCAATCCGTATTGGGCGCCGAACCATTTTGAAAGGCTTGTAATTGTTCATCGGTAAATTCCGGTGCATTACCATCGTTAACCAATGCTTCGTTCCGTAATGTAGCATAGTCAAAAGAGTTGGTAAACGTTGGGGTTTCCGTAAATTCCTGAAATCCAAGGGAGGTATTGTAATTGACCATAAGGGCTCCAGAACGTCCTCTTTTTGTGGTGACAATGATAACCCCGTTACCGCCCCTTACCCCGTAAATAGCGGCTGATGAAGCATCTTTGAGTACTGAAATGCTGGCAATGTCAATAGGATCAATGTTATTCAATGTGGACTCTACCCCGTCAACTATGATGAGGGGTGAATTGCTCCCTCCAAAAGTGGTATTTCCACGGATGGATATATTGGATTCGTCCAAGCCAGGCTGTCCACCACCTGAAAAGGCCGTAACTCCACTGGCCTGGCCTGCCAAGAGGTTGGATACATTGTTAACGGGTCTATTTTCCAGGGCATCGTCATCGATGACTTCCACGGCCCCGGTAAGGTTTATTTTCTTTTGGGTACCAAAACCAACCACCACAACCTCCTCCAAGGCCCCGGCATCCTCCTGTAAAATTATGGCAATGGTCGTTTGGCCTGCAACTTGGACTTCCTGTGTTGTAAAACCAAGATAGGAGACGACCAAAACTGCATTTTGATCCGTCACCGAAAGGGAAAAGTTGCCGTCAAAATCGGACTGTGTACCATTTGTCGTACCCTTTTCCACGATATTAGCACCAGGTAGGGGGGTTCCATTGGAATCGGATATGGTACCGTTTACTTGCAATTGATACGATTCTGGTAAAGGAACTACCTGTACTTGGGATGAAGTAGAATTGTTTGCCTTTTTTATTACAATATGTTTATTGAAAACTTCATAGGAGACCTTACCATTTTGGAAAATTCTATTTAATATGACATGGATGCGCTCTTTTCTGATTTTTAAAGTAAGCTTACGGTCTAGATTTACATCCTCATTTTTATAAAAGAATCTAAATTCCGTTTTACTTTCAATTTCCGAGAATACTTCAGCTAGCGTTACCTGGGTAAGATCTAGACTAATTTTCGTGTTTTGGGAGTACCCGGAATTCGCTTGTATTTGAAAAAGTGCAACGATAAGAAAAAAGAAAGTGAGCTTCATTTTCAAATCAAGTTCTGGAATGATTTTGGATAACCATTCCATAGTGTTCGGTTTTTTCATAATTTTGAACGATTTTTAGTTTGTTTCAGACAGCTGTAAAATCAATTGTGGAATCGGGGAATGTGGCTGCATTTCCCGATTTTGTTTTCTTTAATTATTTCGCTTATGTCATTGGCCGCTTTTTTTAGGTTATTATTTCTTAAAAAAATTAGGGGGAGGTGGTAATTATTATTTTGTCTTTTTCTATGCGATACTCAAATTGGGTGTTCCTTTTAAAAACGTTCAGGACCTGCTCAATGGTTTCGGACTCAAAAGTACCGGTATATCTAGTATCGTTTAATTCTGGATAGTTATTTTCGATTTTTATATCGTAGTGACGTTCCATTTCCTTAACGATATTTCCGAAACGGTCATTAACAAAATACAGTTGGCCTTTGGTCCATGCAATATGTTTTTGAACGTTTACTTCCCTTACCGTAAATTCTTCTTCTTGGATAGAGGCCTGTTGCCGTGGTGAAATGACGATACTTTTTTCCGTAACAAAGGCTTCGGAAGGTCTGTAGACGCCAACACTGCCCTTGACCAAAACGGTTGAAGTGTTATTTTCATTTTGATAGCTGGAGACGTTGAACTGGGTGCCCAATACACGGACATTCATTTTTTCGGTATGTACAATGAAGGGATGGGCCGCATTTTCCGCTACTTCAAAAAAAGCCTCCCCGTCCAAGTACACTTCCCGACTTTTTGGGTCGGTAAAAACCTTGGGGTATCTAAGTTTTGTACCGGCATTAAGAAATACAACCGTCCCATCTGCCAATTCTATGGTAAATCGTTTGCCATAGGGAACGGTAAGCTGGTTGTAGACTAATTTACCTTCCGCTGCCCCATCATTTTTATACTTAAGCTTATCATACTCTTGACTTACGACCTGATCTCCTTGCTTGTTAGTCAAGGTAGTCTGTTGCTTCTCATCCAAAATCAAAAGGCTTCCGTCTTCCAGTTCCAAGGTAATTTGGGGAGATGTCTCCGTAACTGGAGGGGCGGTTATGCCAATCCCGTCCTTTTTTGCCAGGTGGTACAGACCTACTGAAGTACTTAGTAAGATAGCCACTACGGCCGCATATTTAAGAATAGGGTAGCGGTAACGTTTTGGTAGAGATCGTTGAGTTTTGGTGGTATTATTCAGCACCTTTTCATAGGCCATCTCCACATCAATGGGCCTATGGATAAAATCCAATTCCTCGTTGGCCTGGACCATGGCCTTAAAAACCGCTTTGTTCTTTGGATCTTGTAACCAAAGGTGTAATTCAATAAGCTCTTGATCGGAAATGGTATCGGTTAAATACCTGATTATAAGACTTTTCACACAGGAATAAGTTTGATAAAGTTACATTGTATGTAAATAAGATGCAAAAACGCATGTTTACCCTTAAACTTCCTAAGTTTTTTTTAATCTTTATGATAACAAGACATATGAAACCTAATTCCCCCGAAACCAATGTTGGATGATAAAATTTTATGGTCCCGTATTCAGCTGGGCGATCATAATGCCCTAAAAGTGCTTTTTGATTTGCATTATAAGTCAATGTGCTCCTATGCATTACAGTTTACCCGTAACATGTTGGATGCCGAAGATCTTGTTCAAAATGAATATGTAAAACTTTGGATCAGACGAAACGAACTTAATATACATACTTCCGTAAAATCCTATTTGTATAAATCGGTCTACCACGCATATTTGCAAAAAAACCGCAAGGACAAAAAAAACGATAAACTTCTGGATTCCCTTAAATATGAGGCGATGTCCTATCTTTTGGAAGAGGATAATTCCGAGCTTACCCTGAAAACAGAAAGGATAAGGGAAATAGTAAATACCCTCCCCGAGCGGTGCAAGGAAATTTTATTGCTGAGCAAAAAGGAAGGGTATAAAAACAGGGAAATTGCAGAAAAATTGGGAATCTCCATTAAAACAGTAGAGTCCCAAATACGAATTGCCTTTAAAAAAATAAGGGATGGTATTGGAGATGGCAACTTGCATTTATTCCTACTTTTTAGGGCATTGGAAAAGATTAAATAGCTAAACTATTTTTTTCCACAAAACTGGTCTTGGTCCAGAATCTACCCTTTCCGGCTTCCCGCTCTAGCGGGAAGCCACCTTTCCCTGCCAGGGAAAGGAACTTGTACAATTACGCCAAGCATAGGTTATAAAGCACTCAGGCTTACCCAATAGTCTTAAAGGTTTCTTCCCCTAGGTGAGAATGTAATACAAAAAATAGTCATTAATATGGGAAAAAGGAGTTACCTATATACAGCTTGTGTGTCTAAATTAGTTGGAGTATGAAATGATTGGATTTCGTTTACAAATATTCGTGAAAAAGGATTCATCATATGAACAAATGGATAATGGGGATTACCACTTAAGAAAAAGCCAGTAATATTATTTGTTGGGTGTAACATATTGATAATCATTTTTTTATGTCTTTAGCTTGCTTCAAATTGGCATCCTAAATTCAAACTGTACTATTACGTTGCTACCCGGCCTGAATTTGTGTTCTTGATCGGGTATCCCATTATTCTTGAATAGCTAGGTAACCAAACTGAACTTTATATGAAATGTTGATTGATGTAGTATTCGCTCTCATTCACCTTAAATCCCGAAGCCAGCCATCTGTTTTTTGTAAAATGTATAGCCAATACAGGTGGTTTGTACTGCCCTTTTGGTTTTTGGCACTTCATTTTTTGGGAGCACAGGAATATAAGATTCGGGAGATTTCTATCAACAACAACGGTGAGAGCCATAAAATCAGAAACAAAATATATGTGGATGAGGATGAAGTTCTCTGGTACTCCACTTATAATGGAATTGTAAAGGACTTTGAAACCAATTCCATGCTTTCCACTTTTTTGGACAAAGACGAAAAAATCCTATCAACCTATTTGGATGTCATATTTATTGATAGCAAACATCGTATTTGGATAGTGTCCGATATTGGTGTTTTTATATCCAATAGTTTGGACGATAGTTTTGACCGTGTACATTTCAAAAAGATTTTGGAGGAGGAGAAGGTTTCATTGGGCTCCTTGATCGAGGATTGCGAAGGCAATATATGGGCCGGAACCTACAACGATTGTGTTTTGAAAATTGACCCTTCTCTTAAGGTCAAAAAATACAAGACCCCGAAAGCTGATCGGGATTTAAATCCGGGATATTTTCAGAGAAGTTTTTCGTTTGTCGAGAAAGTGATCGATTGTGATAAGATTTTGTTTAGACTAGGGCGCAAGCTGTATCTCCTAGAGGATGGAAACAGTGTTTTGCATGCAGATTTTACTGCCTCCATAAATTATTCCAAGAGTAGTTATCTATACCCTGAATGGTCCTTTAACGGTGGTGATGGAATATTGATTACTGAGAATGGTGAACTTTTTCCCAAATCCGAGAATACTTCTTACCGTTTTGAAGGGGAAATTTTTGATACGCGTTCTATGGAAGATTTAGGCATTCAGGTAACGAATCTGCCTTTTCAGGAAATGATTCCTATCTATAAAAGCTCTAATCCCTATTTAAAGAACCACGCGGATCTAATTGCCATTGATGAATCCGGAAAAAAATTGGGTTTTTATAAATTGCAACAAAAAAATGGGGAAGACCATCTGACCAAGGCCCACGAAATTTCATTTCCTTATATGATCGATGATGTGGTCGTGGATAAATACGACGTCATTTATGTGAGTAGCTATGACCGTATCCGTAAAATAAAATTCAATAGCCATACCTTTCATAAAATCCTTGATGATTATGCGGAACGGAAGGTAAGTGCACGGGGTTTTTCGGAGCTGTCGAACAAAGAAATCCTTGCAGCCAGCTATGCCGGAACGTTTAAAATTAAACCATCCATTAATAATTATGGTGAACAAGAATATTCAGCAGAAAAAGTCTTTCCCTCCCTAAACTACCTCAGATCTTTTTTACCGACCACTGATTCCACGGCCTGGTGTGTTGGAGAGCATAAAAAAATATCCAATATAAATTTTCTTGAAAATGAAATTATAGGACAGTACCTATTTGAAGATCATCCGAGATTGACCCATATGCAATACTATGACGTAGCAAGGTACTCGGATTCTACCTTGGTTATCGCCAGCAATTTTGGCCTGCAGGAATTTGACATCCATAAAAAACAATTTAGGGATTTGCCTATTTTGCCCATAGACGATAATAGAGCGGTTTATGTAAGGGACCTTTTGAGAACAGAGGACAAGCTTTATGTGGCTACGGACCGAAATGGATTGTTCATTAAGGACCTTACTTCCGATACCTTTGTAACCCTAAAAAAAAATAATACCGGCAATGGGCTAAATATTCCAACGAATAGGGTGTATATGAGTTTTTTGGATACAGCTGAAAACCTCTGGATGGGTACCAATAGTGGAGTAATATTTGTGGACAAGGATGTAAAGGAAATAGAGGTTATCGGTAAGGCGGATGGCCTTACGGATTTAAATGTAGTCGGTATTTTGGAAGATGCCGATGGAATTATGTGGTTTAGTACCTATTATGGTCTTTTTAGATATGATAGGGAGACCAGAAAAATGGCTTCTTTTTTTGTTGAAGATGGCTTGACGTTTAATGATTTCAATCAAAATTCATATTATAAGTCGTCCAAAGACCGCTTGTTTTTTGGAGGGATCAATGGAATTATCGCCTTTGATAGTATCAATACCACCCATCAATCCAGGGATATCAAAATATTCCCTACAAAATTCGAATATTATGATCGTACCAAAGGTAGGGAAGTGGGTATCAACGTTTTTAACGATAGCACCCCAAGTTTTGATCTACCTTATTATAAAAACTCATTTTCTACATCGTATAGTATCAATGACAATTTTAATACGGACTACAACCGATATTTTTATAAATTGGAAGGGTTTGCCGATGATTGGATAAGTCTGGACAACCAAACCACCTTAAAGTTATTTTCCATACCTCCAGGGGATTATGATTTAAAGATCAAGGGATTCAATGCCACGGGTATAGAATCGTCCAACGAACTGTCCTACACCATACATGTATCCCAAGTCTTTTACAAAAGACTTTGGTTTCAGTTTTTAGTGGGCTTTTTTTTAATCGGTACGTTCGTAGTATGGCTTGTTTCCTATATCACAAAGGAGCGGAAAAAAAACGCCTTGAACCTTACCCTTATAGAATTGGAACGCAACGCCCTTAGGGCCCAAATGAGCCCTCATTTTATATTTAACTCATTAAGTGGAATACGTTTAAAGCTAAGGGAAAAGGGATTGTTGGATTTACACAACTATGTATCCAATTTTTCAAACCTTATGCGGCTTACCTTGGATGTGACCCGGAATAAAAGCATTCCATTGGCCAAAGAAATAGAATATATTGAAAATTACGTTGTGTTGATCAATTCCCAGAACGAGCATAAGATAGAACTACATATGAAATGTGAAGCGGATATTGATATACATGACACCTATATTCCCCCTATGATCTTGCAACCTCTAGTAGAGAATTCCATTGTACATGGTTTTATGAAAGACCAGACAGATAAGGCCATCTTAGTGGAGATTAAAAAATCCCCTATTGGCAAACAAATAGTGGTCGTAATAGAAGACAACGGTCTTGGGATTGTCCAAGCGCGAAAGAAGCAGAAAAATAATCAAGAACATCAATCGTACTCTACACAAATATTGTATGAGCGATTAATGTTGATGAACAAGACACACTATTCCGGGGAGTCCAAATATGAAATCGCAATGAAGGATTTAAGCGATAAGGGAGGGCAAGGGACCCGGGTTATCATTGGAATACCTTATTATTAGGTTTTACCATAGATAGGCTTGGCCGGGGTTTTAGAATTGGTCAAAAATGGCCATTAAATCCGGTCTTCGTCGCCTGGCCACTGGGATACGATCCCCAGTATCCAGAACCAAAGTACCGTCCGTAAAGAGTTTTGAAACCTTTTTGAGATTTACCAAATGAGATTTATGGGTCCTGAAAAACAAGGGCATGGTCAAAATTTTTTCGAAAAATTTGATTCCGTAGGAACTCATATGAATACTACCATCGGTCAAATGTATTTTTGCATAACTGTCCACGCTTTCCAATCGGATAATATCCAGAATACTCGAAAAATAGGTGCATCCCAAAGTAGGAATAGGAATTTTTTTGTTTTCCAACTCCAATGCTTCCAATTGTTTTTCATTTGGTACCATCTCCTTAACGGTTGCTTTCAATCTTTGGATAGCTTTTGATACAACGGCGATAAAATCGGCCTCATTATACGGTTTTAGGAGAAAGCCCAATGCAAAGTTCCGATACGCTTCTATAGCGAACCTGTCATGGGCCGTACAAAATACGACTTCCGTATTTGGAGATTTAAGTTGCTTTAAAAGGTCCAACCCATTTAAGTTGGGCATTTCTACATCAACTATTAGTAAATCCGGGCGGGTTTCATTGAGAAAGTGCAGACCTTCCGTAGAATCGCTAAAACATTGTAAAGCACCCAAATGACCGAAGTTTTTGATAAACAGCTCTTTACCGTAGTTTACTTCGGAAAGATCATCATCTATGAGTACTACATTCATCGGTTAGATTTTGGAATATAAGTCTAAGCTAAAAAACAACAGCCTAAATATCAATGCTTTAATCTAACGTTAAAAAGTAGGGTTAAGTATCATGGGTTTCCAAAAAATCCAGAATTTGGGAAATATGCAGGCTTTTGTGTTTTGAAACATCCATCACCTCAATACCTTTCATCTTGATAAGGTTTTTGTAACTGTGCTTGTTCGTTGGAGCAAAGATGATAGGGACATTAAGTTGGGCCAACAAGGTACATTCCACCAATTCGAACTCTTCATTGAATATGAAAAGCACAAAGACAAAGTTGATTTTTTGCTTGAGCCTTACCAGATCTAATATCTGCGTTATTTTTTTGTTCTTATAAACTGCAATTGGCGTCTTTTGGAAAGAACGCGCAATCGTATTCCCCAAAGGGCCCTGTTTATCATATATAATTAGATTTCTTCTCGTTTTCATATGAAGTATTCTTGTATAGTATACTTTTAATTCATTGGATCTATCTTAGATTAGGTTGTCCATTTTTGTTTTGAATTCCGGTAAGGCCTTGTTGATCGCTGTCCTTACCTATACCTTAATTCTTGTTTTTTTTTGACCACAATTCGGCCTCTTCGTGCCTACCATCCTTAATAAGGGCTTTTATATACTTTTCATGATATTCTGAATGGGTTTCCTCGTCATCAATAAATAATTGGAAATACGCTATGGCCTTTTTGTTATCTCCCGTGAGCAAAAAGGAAACTGCTAACTGACGGTATGCAAATTTTAGTGAATCTCGATGCTTCATTTTATGATAGACTTATTGTTTTTAACTTATGGGTTATCCGTAATATGTACATGTTTATCCTTTTTGAAAGACAGCATTTGTTGATATTCCTTACTGTGCGTTTTTTGTTTAAAAAGGAGTATTTTACACATACGTTCCACTAAAAATATCGAGGAGATTTTATACCCCCTCTTTTCCTAAAGGAGGGCTCATAAATCAACATTATTTCGTGGGTACCGGAGCTGGCGGTCCTAAATTCTACAGTTGGAAGGTCATAGGCATATCCTATCCTAATTTCCTTCGTGACCTGATAATCCATAATGGCCCCAAAGTTGTTCGCAAAATTGTAGCGGTAGGTTGCTCCCAGCCATAACTTATCATAGAGCAAAAAATTAGCGGAAATATCATAGGTTGCCGGAGCGCCGTCCGTAAATTTTGAGATTATGGAAGGTTTAAATTTTAAATCTCTGGACAAGTCAAATACCACACCACCTATGGCATAATAACTATTTCTTTCCAAAGCCATAAATTCACCCTGGTTAAGATCTGTATTGAGAATTCTGGGCGAGGAAATTCCTAAAAACCAACGTTGTGAACTTACGTATATTCCTGCTCCAAAATTTGGGTGCCATATGGTACCATTGTCCGTGAAAAAGCTGTCATTTGGGTCTGGGTTTTCAAGGGAATAGCTTGTAAAACCGGCTTTAAGTCCAAATGACATTTTTATTTCTTCATTTAAGGGTATAGAATATGAAAAATCTCCATAAACGTAATTTGTGCTTTCAAAACCCAGCTTGTCGTTGATATAGGATAGACCAATACCTACACGCGTAAATTCTATAGGCATGTGTACCGTTAGTGTATTTGTTCTGGGGTTTCCTTCCAGACCGGACCACTGGTTTCTGTGAAGAACGGTCCCATTAAATACGCCCCTACTACCGGCATAAGCCGGATTTATCGAAACCGTATTGTACAAGTATTGTGTAAACTGGGGCAATTGCTGGGAACTTAGGACTGCGCCGTACAATATGGTGATCAGGATTAGGTATTTCCTTTGTTTTTTCATGCCTTGTGAGGTTGGGGGTTTTTGGTAGACGATATCTATGTCATGGAGCTACAATTTGGTTTTCGTTTTTAATAATCGCTTTATGTTTTATTTTCTGTCATGAGTTGCTATTCAATCACTTTGCTTCGTGCTATGACAAATCCTAGTATTGGATGCTTTTAATTGGAGCCAAAATAAATGTACCCATCTATGGGTTTTAATTCTTGGTCCTGTACGGTAATGAGATAATAATAGGTTCCCGAAGGCAGTTTGTCTGAACTACCGAATGAATTATTAGGAGCGGATCCGCCCCAATCGTTGCGGTAATCGTTTGATTGGTAAACAAGATTGCCCCATCTATTGAAAAGCCGCAACTTAAAGATGTAATTGCAGCTTTCTACTCCTGTAATTTCAAATCTGTCGTTAACACCATCGCCATTGGCGGTTACCGTGTCCGAGGTGGTAATTTTATCCAATCCGCACACGTCATCAAAAACGCAGCTAATCGGGGATACATCGGCTATGGTAATATCACAAGTATTTACATCTTCAAAGCTTATGCTATAATCCATACCTACGGGGATAGGATCTGAAGTCCAAATATTTCCATTGAACGTACCCGGGGCACCAGTTCCCGATACAATATAAGGGGCGGTGCCGTCCAATTCGCCGACCAAGGTATAAAAGCCACCTTGCGGGTCACAATTGGCCACCATGGATCCTACAAGGGAAAGGCCAGATCGTAAAGGGACGGTAATAGAAAGGGTTTCTACCTCTGCTCCAGCACAGAAAACGGGTTTTAGCGAATAACTTGCCGAATAGGTCGAGGTGGTATTTACATTCACGGTTATGGAAGCCCCCGAACCCAGTGGATTCCCCAAACTATCGGCCCAATCAATATCATATAGGCTCTGAGGCAGATTAATGGACAGATCCACGGCAGTTCCCGGGGAACAGACAAAAGCACTATCTGTCGTTGCCCGTACCTGAAGGGATACCGGTAATAAGTTTAGGTTAAGATCTAGGGCATCACAAGGAGTGGTAATCCGAATCAAGTAGTCACCTTGGGGAACATTCTGAAAAAGGTGACTGGTAACAGATGGTTCAGTTTCCGTAAATGTTTGTACGGCGGTATCTAGATCTGTTGTTTCAAATAGTTCGTAAACCATGGGATAGGTAGGAGTACCGCTTAGAATCTCGGTAAAGATTATTCCCGATGAGGGATTGGTTAAATCACAAAAAGTGCCTGATGTTGTGGCGGTTATATTTTGAAATTGGTCAATACTAATGGGAGTTGTATATTCCCTTTCCTCATTGCTGAGCGTAACGGCGGAGAAAACTTCGTTATCGTTCCCGGATTGAAGTCTAATACCGGAAAAGCGTAGGACATAATCTCCTGCGGCGAGGTTATTAAAAGAACCGGAAAGGCCATCGGGAGGAATATCGTTAGTCACCAATACACCCAATCCATCGTTACCATCGTTGGTCCATAACTCCACATCTATACGATCATTAGTACTGTTGGCAACGTTCACTGCCCCCAGGTCGTAAATAACTCGACCTGAATTGGAGCATCCGTTAAGGGTCTGCAGCATAGGGCTGTATTGCGCCGGGCCAGTAACCTCAAAGGGGATTGTTCTTTCAGTACCACAGGAAATGACTTTTAGTTCATAATCACCAAGAGGTAAATCTCCTATTATTGAGCGATTTATAGTCGTACTATAGATTATCGGGAAGTTTAAGGTATAGGAGCCTCCCAGCGTAAAGGGTTGTTGAGGATTTATGGTAATATTGGAAACAAAAGGTACGGGACTTATCTCGTAAGTTGTATTTGGAACGGTGATATTGCTATTAGGCGATAATGTTCTATCAATTACCACGGCACCCGTTCCTTCCAAAACAGAAGGAGAATCCCGTATGCTTATTTCATCCAAGGAATTCGTTTCCGGAAGGGTATCGAATTCTCTGACCACCGTATGGCAATCATCCGATGCGGCAACCCTGTAATGTCCCGGGCCTGGTAAAATATAGAAAAAATTATTGGCGTTTAAGGAATTGGAAGATATGAGGTTTGTCCATACTCCGGGTGTAATTTCTTGTTCTATAGTAACCGAATTTGTGTTGCAAAATGAACCGCTACCGTTTATCTGATGAACCGGGGCACAAGTGGCTATATCAAGACCTTGTTCTGGAGTTATTACGAGAAAATCATTCTCCATCCGTGGTACCACGTGACTTTCACCAAATAGATAACATCCATCGTTAAACGCCAAGGTATAGGTATCGTTTTCCATTAATCCGGGAAGATGCTTAAAAGTAACTGTAGCTCCGTTAACATTCTCAAGTGTTAGATCTTGTGGCGCTCCACCATTAATACGGATGGTAGCATTACCTGGAAGTAGTACATTATCTATACGGTCTTGAGAATAGACGTGTGCCCTAAATATTACATCGTACATGGTACAGTCGGGGGCACACAACCTTTGAAATTCACCATCCAGTGATATAGATGCTCTATCCAGATTATCGGCTATTACCGGAATTTGTGTTTCGGCTACCCCGCAACCCAAATCCGTTACGGTCATGGAAACCGATTCGCCCCCGACCATGTTACCAAAAATATGGGAAGTGTCTGTGCTGGGACCAAAACGCTGTGTGCCGAATTGTGTGGTAACTTCATAAAGAAAAGGTCCGGTGCCACCGCTGTTTATACTTACGCTCAAAGTTCCATCCGGACTGTAGAAATCAGCATCCGTTGGGCATGACGGAGCCGTATTGCTGGTGGTAATATCCATAGCCTCATAGGTAGTGGTTATAACTACAGGGTTTCCCGAATAAGGTATTTCGGTGGATCCATTGACCAATCGTATGGAATAATTACCGGTGGATAGAGCTTTATAACTAACCGCTTCTCCATTAACGGGAATATTTTGTATAGTTTCTATCCCACCCTGATTGGTAAGAATTGCCTGCCATCCCAGACACGGAGAACCACCGGGAAGCTCTATACCAATTGAGCCATTGGCAGGGCAAGTTCCAGAGTTGGCCGTCACCGTAAAGTTGGTGGCGTCACATTGCGCACTGATAATCTGGCAAGTAAAAACCAATAGGAACAACAGCATGGGGATGCTTGTTGAATGTGGTTTTTTTTTCATGGTAGGTTGGTTTGGTAATGATTACATAACAATTACTTGGCGGATAGGGTTCTGTTTATAATTTCTGTAGTATTCTTGTTGTACCTTTTTAAGGCTATTGGATTTACTGTTCGAAGTATCTTTAAGTGAATTCGCTCCCGAGCCCCGGACGACCTTACAAATCAATAGGCCGTCCACGGTAGATATCGCTAAAGGGGTGGGAAATTCAACGGAAATACTAAACATGACACAGTTGGTTAGTATTTTGGCGACCCGAGGAAAAACTTTGGATATTTCGTCAAACATTAACACCTGCCTGGGGGAAATAGCAATGCTTATGTTTTCCGACAACGTAATGGAATCCCTAGGATTATGAGTCTCCGATGAAACCTGTTTGTTTTCTTTTGGGTTAAAATAGATTAAAGAATCCAGATTTCTAGCCGTTGATATTTTCGAAATAATTATCTGGCCGGACATCAAAAGGAGTAACGGCACTAGTAGGTCAAGCTTTTTAAAATGGAACATAATCAATAGTTTATCGGCTTTAAGCCCCTTTTCATACTTTGGAATGTCCTTGGGGTGGACACCAAATAGGGAGGCCGATTGTTTTCATACCAAAATTAAATGGGAAAATGGGCTAAAGTTGGTGAGATTCAGGTAACGGTAGGTCCCATTTGCGCATCGGCAGGAAACATTAGCGGATTGGAATAGGGTTATTTTCCCTGAAATGTAAGTAAATATTTATAATTTGGATAAGTGCAGACTAATTTGGATATGGCTATTGGGCGTAAACTTTTACTTGTGGGCCGGTATACCTTAGGAAAAGGCAAATTGCAATACGGTTAGTCAGTACTTTAGGGTCAATAGTTTTTAAGATTAACTCACCTGAAGCATTAATAAATTAATGATGTTCCCGAGCCCCGGACGACCACACAAATCAAAAGGTCGTCCACGATATATATCGCTATTGGGGTGGGAAACTCAACGGAAGTAATATGAATGGCACTAGCGGCCTGTATTTTGGCAACCTGTGGAGAAACTGCAAACAATGCATTGAAAGTAAACACCAGCCTTGGGGAAATGGCGGTGTTTACATTTTTCAGTACTGTGGCAGAATCCCCTAAATTCTCGGTCACCGGTGAAATCTGTTCGCTGGCTATTCGGGTGAAATAGATGGGGGAACACAGATTTCGAGTTGTTGGTATTTTTGCTATTACTATCTTGCCAAATACCAGAAAGGTCAAGAGCATAAGTAGTAGGTCTAGATTTTTCAAAAAGGTTGTGGTTGTTGTGCTTTGATGGTTTCAAGATCTACGATTTGGATTTGGGTTTTTTATAAATTCACAGTGGTAAACTGTTTATTATGAGATAAAATTACGAAGTAGAATGCCCGGATGTTTGCGTGATTTATTAAACGGTAGCTTTCCTCTTTTTAAAGGTAAAGTACAGGTGTGGATTGGTAATGCCTTCTTTGTAAGCCAGTAGTAGTTGTCTTCTCGATACAAAACTTGATACAGCTGTTTGCGAGGGCATCTGTAGTAGTGACGACTTGAACAGGAGCGTTACTTTTTTTGGAGTATTTTTTCACAAGATGTTTTGGTTTAATTATAAAGGTTTAGGGCCTCCTGATTACCGTTTTAGGGCAAAATGTTTTTTGTACTCTCTTCCGTCACCAAGATTTAGGGTAAACCAGTAATCGGATGAAGGCAACGGGTTTCCCTTGAAAGTACCGTCCCAGCCGATATCACCAGGCCGTATCCGGCCCAATAGCTTTCCATAACGATTGAAGATTTGGACCACGGCGTCGGGGAAGTCCGCTAGGGCCTCGATTTTCCAAAGGTCGTTTATCCCGTCACTGTTGGGGCTAAAGAATTTGGGATAGTCCAACAGGATCGTTTCCCTGGAGTCCTCTCCGCAACCTTCCTTGTCCCTTACGTATACGGTATAGGTTCCTCCCGGAAGCTCATGGAACATGTTATCGTCCTGATAGCTCTCGCCATCGATGGAATATTCCAGTTCGCCATCCCCGGAAGCAAGGACCTCAATACGGTTATCCCCGGAGAAGTCCTCCCCGGTGTTCAATTGTTGGATAATGGTCGGTTCGGTGCGGACCAAGCGGAATGAGGCAGAGCTTTCACAGCTGATCCCGTTTTGGATTCTGCCCATAAGAAGGGTATACCCTCCCTCCTCGGTAAGGACCACTTCGGAAGAATCCGAGAGTATAGTGCCATCATCGGCGAACCATGTCCAGGAATTCCCATCGGGGGTTGCGGAAATGGTCCTGGAAGGTTCCTGGTCGCAGAGATAGTAGGTTTCCTGTAGATCGATGGCCGGGGGTTGGATCACGACCAGGTCAAAGGAAGTCTCTGAGTAACAATTTGGGCTTTCTTCTCCGGCCACCCTAACGGTGACCGTCTGGGAATAAGCCTCCTCGTTCCTATAAGAAGCAGAGGGGAAACCTGATAGTTCCTGTCCATTGACATCTAGGTAAGAGATTTTCAGCCCATTGCGTTCTCCAAGTATTTGGGTTTCCAAAGAAGAGGTGTCGAAAAGCGAGTGGCCGTCTCCTGCGTCACAGGCATATAAATTTGGAAGGGGCTGTATGTCCGGAGCCTCAAATGTCCGTAAGGTCAATGGGGTTTCCACACTACACCCGGTAAGAGGATTGGTGATTACTACGGTGATTGTTTCCAAATAGGGCTCCGAATTTATATACGGATTAGGCAATGGGTAGGGAAGTTGGGATCCTTGGGCATCGAGGTATGAAACCTCCAATCCGGTCTGGTTGCCGACTACCGCGCCTTCGACCTCGGAGGTATCGAATTCTGTGATACCATCATCGTCGCACACGATAAGATCTGGGAGGGCATGTACCACGGGTAAGGGACTTACGATAAGGTCGAAGGCGGTCTCGGCGTGAAATGCAGGGTCGCTCTGGTCAGTCACACTTACGGTGACGGTCTGTGAATAGGGTTCCCGGTTCCTGTAGGATGCGGAGGGAAAATTTTGTAGTACCGTTCCATTGGCATCCAGATAGGATACGTTTAGTCCGGTCTGTGTACCGATTATTTGCGATTCGATCGAAGAGACGTCAAAATAGGCAAAGCCGTTCCCCTCGTCACAGGCATAGAAATCAGTTGGACTCCCAACGTTAGGTACCTTCAAGACTCGTAAGGTCAAAGAGGTCTCGGTATAACAATCGGTAATGGGGTCGCTCACCCTAACGGTAATCGTTTCTTGATGGGGGTTAGCATTTGTGTATGGATTAGGAAGGGGGGAAGGGAGCGGTAATCCCTGCGCATCAAAGTAGGAAACTTCCATTCCGGTCTGGCTGCCCAAAACCGAACTCTCAATACCTGAGGTATCGAACTCGGCAAATCCATCCCCATCCTCATCCTGGACTATTAAATCTTCCAAGGGTTGGACTTGGGGCAGGGGATTTACAACCAGGTCGAAGGAAGTCTCTAAATAACAATCGGGATTGTTGCTATTCTCCACTCTTACCGTAATAGTCTGAGAGTAGGGCTCTTGGTTTCTGTAAGATATTGAGGGAAAACCTTGTAACGCCTGTCCCTGGGTATCCAGATAGGAAACGTTTAGTCCGGTCTGTGTACCGATTATTTGCGTTTCGATCGAGGAGACATCGAATTGAGCAAAGCCGTTCCCTTCATCGCAGGCATACAAATTAGATGGATTCCCAACGGTTGGGGTATCCGAAACACGCAAGGTCAACGGGGTTTCAGCATAACAATTGCTTAATGGATCGGTAACGCGTACCGTAATAGTTTCCTGGTAAGGAACCGTATTGGTATACGGATCTGGAAGTGGATTGGGAAGCGTTAATCCCTGGGCATCAAAGTAAGAAACTTCCATTCCTGTCTGACTCCCGACCACGACGCCTACGACCTCTGAGGTATCGAATTCTGCAAACCCATCATCATCGCACACGATAAGATCTGGGAGGGCATGTGCCACTGGCATTGGGTTTACGATAAGGTCGAAGGCGGTCTCCACATGAAATGTAGGGTCGCTTTGGTCCGTTACACTGATAGTAACGGTCTGGGAATAGGGGTTTTGGTTCCTGTAGGACGCTGAGGGGAAATTTTGCAGTACCTGTCCTTGGGCATCCAGATAGGAAACATTTAGTCCGGTCTGTGTACCGATGACTTGCGATTCGATAGAGGAGACATCAAAATGGGCAAAGCCGTTTCCCTCGTCACAGGCATATTTGTCGGATGGTTGTAGCACTATTGGGGTATTTGAGGCCCGCAAGGTCAACGGAGTCTCACTGTAACAGCCGGTAATAGGGTCGCTTACCCGTACCGTGATCGTTTCTAGGTGGGGTGTCGTGTTGGTATACGGGTTCGGTAAGGGGTAAGGAAGTGGGGATCCCTGGGCATCAAAGTAAGAAACGTCCATTCCGCTCTGGCTGCCGACCACGGTATTTTCTACACCAGAAGTATCAAATTCGGCAAATCCATCACCGTCGTTATCTTGGACCACCAAATCGTTCAAGGATCCGGCTTGTGGCCTAGGTCTTACAATAAGGTCAAAGGAGGTCTCTGCAGGACATGGAGGTGTATACGGTGCATCATACGCCACCTGTACGTAAACGGTCTGGGTATGGGGCTGCTGGTTCCTATAAGAGGCGGAAGGGAAACCGGATAGCTCCTGGCCATTGGCATCCATATAGGAGATATTTAGGTAGGAGGGGTTTAAGCCGGTCTGTGTACCAATTATTTGTGCCTCTATGGCGGAAACATCAAAATGGGCATAACCGTTTCCTTCGTCACAGGCATAAAGGTTGGGCGGTTGCTCTATGTCAATAGGGGCATGGGTTATCAATGTCCTTTCGCTCTCATGGCAGTTTCCGGTATTTGGATTTGTCACCCGTACCGTAATTACCTCTCTATAGGGCGTTTTGTTTGTATACGGGTTGGGAAGGGGATCGGGAAGGGGATCTCCATTAGCATAAAAATAAGAGACCTCGTTTCCAAATCCACCAACGTTAGATCCCCAATTAGTAGAATCGAACTGGCCAATACCATCACCATCGGGATCGCAGATGGTGGCCGTATAATTTATGGGATAATCCGTGCAGCCTGAGGGAATACGGTTATTTCCAAATACCTTTAGGTAAAAGTGCGCATCCGGATATCCATAATTGTCCGTGGTATTATGAGTGTAAGGAGGACAACCCCCTCTGAACCAGGAAGAATCGGTTTCATCCTCGGTAGATGCCAAATAGAGGCTGTTTGGTGTTAATTTTTCCTCAACTTCTACCAGAATTCTTTTGGTATTCGGTGGCACGGTTACCGGAATATTGAAATCGGCCGTCAACGTCTTCAAAGGGGTCAGCCCATTATTGGTTGGTGATGTCTCCAATTGAACCAGTTGGCTCTTTCCTAGCAGCGTAGCCTGGAAGAAGGAGGTCGGGAAGTTATCATCAATGGCATATACATAGAAAGTTACCCAAGCACCAAGTTCCCTTTCTACCTTGATTTGATACGCTATTTCGGCAGAATTGATAATAAGCTCCTCATCTTCGGCAATCCCAAAATCCTGAAGCGTAAAAATCCGCCCCATATATGATGGACTACACGAAAACTGTGTACTGGGTACAATTTCTCCAACATTATGGGTCAAGATTACCTGTGCGGTAAGGGTATGGCTCAGTACAATACATAGCACGAACATAAAAAGTAGGTCAAGCTTTTTAAAAGGGGACATTTCAATGCGTTTTTACCTGCCTTTCCCCCTAATCTAGATTATCCATTTGAGAGGCACATCCAAAAGGGAGGCTGGTGGTTACAATATCAAAATTAAGGGGAAAGACGGGTGGACGTTTCCGTAATCGGGTAAACGGTAGGTTCCGTCAAATTATCGGTATGTATCATTAATTGAACGTAAATTCTTATAAAATTTTAAGAAAAAACGTAATCTATTGAAAATAAAGTTATATTTTCAAGTAATCTTTTTCGAAATATATTTGTTTACTTATCGATGTATATTGACTATAAAATCTATATTTTTATAAAATTTTAGAAAAAATGTATAACTATTTATCCTGTTAAAGATGAGCTAACAGATACCTAGCCATTAAATGAAAAGCAGCTGGGTACCTTCGGCATCGGCCCTATTGTAAAAATCCCCTATGGTAAGGATGCCTTCGATTTCATCGATCAAATCTTTTTCCTTTAAATGGAACATATCCATGGCCAATTTACAGGCCCAAAGCCTACATCCAGAATCCGATAATATTTCCAAAAATTCACCAACAGGTGGCATATCCAGTTTTTCCATTTCCTTTTTCATCATACTGGTGGCCAGTGCCTCAACGCCCGGTAGGCCACCCAACATGGTTGGAATATGCATGGCAGGGTTGCCCACCGTGGCCACACGCAAATGTTCCAGTTTTTTCTTCTGGATGGCTTCCAATCCGAAAAAAGTAAAGAATATCTCGGACTCTATACCTTCCATCCGGGCACCATTGGCCATAATAAAGGCGGCATATACATTTTCTATGGTAGCTTTGGAAAGGATGAACATCATCTTCCGTACTTTGGTCTTACTCATGATTTTTGATTTAAATTGTTTACAAATACTGGTTTAAATACAACTTTTGGGTTTGGGTATCCCGGCGATCATTGTAGCTTTTTTTAATGGGCCTCCCGGAAACAGCTTGTAAAATTCCTTGATATTGATGACCCCACTTTTTTTGATACCGCGTATGGAGAGGGGTTCTTCCTTTTGAAATTTATCATGAATGTAATCTATGACCTCCCAGTGCCTATCCGTCATAGCAATATCCTGCTCTTTGGCGATTCCCTCACCGATTTCCTTGGTCCATTGCGAAAAATCGGTCAAATATCCTTCTTCATTTACTGAAATAGTACGTTGTGCGATTAGCTTTTCCATTTTACCTTGTTTTAGATTATTAAGATTCCATTTTTTCAAAATGTTTGCCTTTTGTACTCATGTTCGCGGATACGAACGGAATATGTGTGCCTTTCAATAACATGTTCCAGTACACCCATTTAAAGGCCATTTTGCCCATGTGGTTCGCTCTACTTTCCTTCAATAACTGCAGCGGGCCTACGCCGGGAAACGGGAAGGTTCCCTCTACCGGCTCATGGGTATAGTTGAAATCGATTAATAAGGCTTTGCCATTACCGGTCTCGATAAAGCAATTGGCATGTCCGTCAAATTCCTCTTTCAAAGGTTCTCCCTTTATGTAATGAAGTATGTTTTCCGTCAGTATCTCCGCTTCAAAATGAGCGACCGATCCAGCTTTTGAGGTCGGTAAGTTTGTGGCATCGCCTATGGCAAATATGTTTTCATGATCCAAGGTCTGTAAGGTGGCCTTGTTCGTTGGGATATGGTTCAGTTCATCTCCCATTTCCGAGCGTTCCAAAAGTGCATCCCCCATGTTCGTGGGTACGGTAACCAACAGATCATATTCAACCTCGGTATCGGCATAATCGACTATCTTTTTGTTTTCATAATCGACGCGTTCTATATTAAAATCGGTAATCTCCGTAATGTTCTTTTCTTCCAATAGGTAGTGTAGGGCCTTGGTGGCCTTGGGTTTGGTAAAAGCACCGCTTAGAGGGGTAACGAAGGTAATGTCCACGCTGTCCCGCATGCCCTTGTTCTTAAAATAGGAGTCGGCCAAGAACACAAATTCCAAAGGGGCAATGGGACATTTAATCGGCATTTCGGTAATATGCACTACCAGTTTTCCACCTTCCCATTCCCGTAGCTTATTGCGTAGGGCCTTAGCTCCTTGATAGGTATAAAAATCGAAGATGTCCTTGTACCACCCAGGGCCGTCCATACCTTCTATTTCATCAGGAGCTATATTTGTACCAGTCGCGACGATCAATATATCGTACGGTAGTTCCTCCCCACCTTCAAGCTTTACCAAATTTTCCTTGGGCAGGATGAGCTCAATTTTTTTCTGGATATAATTCGCTTCTTTTGGAATAAACTTTCTACCATCTTTTTTTACCTGTTGTGTGGTATAGATATCGAAGGGAAGAAACAGAAACCCCGGTTGATAGTAATGTGTTTTATACTGATCTACTATGGTAATTTTCCATTCTTTTTTGGGAAGCTTTCCGATGAGATGATTTACCATCATGGTACCTGATGTTCCCGCGCCTAATATGACCAAATGTTTCATGCTTTCTAAACTTTATCCTTTTCTATTTTATACACATAAAGTTATTGGGATATGGGGTCAAAAGACATGACAAAAGTCAGGTGAAGGGTCAAAACTTGGTAACAATTGTTACATAAAATCCAATATAATCGATTGATTTATAATGTTTTGTATTTAAAAAATCGCCGTAAAGAATGTGGTTCCAAGGACTCTAGGAGGGAATCAGATGGGGTTAGGTTCACATAAAAATAGTATTGCGAACCGTTACCCGGAACTTGGTCCAGGTAACAATTCGCAATTACTATAGTTTCGCCTCTTTTTATAAGGGGATGAAATCCATAAGTGGATCAACTACCTGCTTTTAAAACTGCTTGGGCAGCTGCTACCCGTGCAATGGGAACCCTAAAGGGAGAACAGCTCACATAGTTCATTCCAGTAGCATAACAGAATTCTACCGAACTAGGCTCCCCGCCATGTTCTCCACAAATACCTACTTTTAAATCAGGCTTGGTGCTTCTGCCGCGTTCCGTTCCCATTTTTACTAACTGTCCTACACCTTTTTGATCCAAAACCTCAAAGGGATCTGCGGTCAAAATTCCTTTTTCCAGATAGATGGGCAGGAATTTACCGGCATCATCCCGTGAATAGCCAAAGGCCATTTGCGTAAGATCGTTTGTTCCAAAGGAAAAGAAATCGGCGCGTTCAGCAATGGAATCGGCCATTAATGCCGCCCGGGGCACTTCGATCATGGTACCTACCAAATAATCGATGGTATCCTCATATTCTTCAAATACCTTGTTGGCGGTTTCCCGGATTACCTTTTCCTGTTCCATAAATTCACTCAATGTTCCAACTAAGGGGACCATAATTTCAGGTTTGGAGACAATGCCCTTCTCCTTCAAATTTAGAGCTGCTTCAATGATGGCCCTGGTTTGCATTTCGGTTATTTCTGGATAGGTATTTCCTAATCTACATCCCCTATGGCCCAACATAGGATTGAATTCCTGTAATTCCGCTACTTTGTTCTTAACGGCCAATAAGGAAATATGCATATCCTCGGCCAACTCTTTTTGTGTGGCCAATTGATGGGGCACAAATTCATGCAATGGGGGATCCAAAAGACGAATGGTAACGGGATGTCCGTCCATGGCTTCAAAAATACCCTCAAAGTCCTTACGTTGCATGGGCAACAAATCTTCCAAGGCATGTTTTCTTCCCTTTACCGTATCGGCCAGAATCATTTCGCGCATGGTCTTGATGCGGTCTACTTCAAAGAACATGTGTTCGGTACGGGCCAGTCCAATACCTTTTGCACCAAAATTACGGGCAACCTTGGCATCTTTTGGAGAATCGGCATTGGTACGTACCTCCATGGTTCCATACTTATCCGCCAATTTCATAATTTCACCAAATTCTCCACTTAATTCAGGTTCGCTCGTAGCTACTTTACCTTCAATAATATTTCCAGTGGAACCGTTCAAGGAAATCCAATCTCCTTCATGATATACTTTTCCGTCTACGGTCAACGTCCGTCTTTTGTAACTGATTTTTAAGGCACCGGCACCGGAGATACAGCATTTCCCCATTCCCCTGGCGACTACGGCCGCATGGGAAGTCATTCCGCCCCGAGCCGTTAAGATACCCTTGGCTATGTTCATTCCCTCCAAATCTTCTGGAGAGGTTTCTATCCGGGTTAGGATGCTATGACGGAATTTATGTGCCTCGTCGGCAAAAAACACGATCTGTCCCGTTGCGGCCCCTGGAGAGGCAGGTAATCCTTGGGCGATGACATGTGCGCGTTTTAGGGCTTTTGTATCAAAGACCGGGTGTAACAACTCGTCCAATTTAGTGGGCTCTATACTGAGTATTGCCTCCTTTTCATCAATCAATCCTTCTTTGAGCAAATCCATCGTGATTTTTACCATGGCCGCTCCGGTACGTTTCCCGTTACGGGTCTGTAGTATCCAGAGTTTTCCTTCCTGAATGGTAAACTCCATGTCCTGCATATCCCGATAATGCTTTTCCAGCTTTTCTTGATACCCATGAAGTTCCTTATATATGGTAGGCATCAATTCCTCCAAGGAGGGATAGGTAACCAAACGCTCGTTTTCATTGATTTTGGCCAGTTCCGCCCATCGTTTGGATCCAAGCGTGGTGATTTGTCGTGGGGTGCGTACACCTGCAACCACGTCCTCGCCCTGTGCGTTGATCAGATATTCCCCATTAAATACATTTTCACCTGTTCCCGCATCCCGGGTAAAACATACTCCGGTACCCGAACTGTCTCCCATGTTACCATAGACCATGGCCTGTACGTTTACGGCGGTTCCCCAATCCGCAGGGTAGCCGTGCATTTTACGGTAGTACAGGGCGCGGTCTCCGTTCCAACTATTGAAAACCGCGATAATGGCTCCCCATAGTTGTTGCCATGGGTCTGTAGGGAAATCGTGACCGGTACGCTTCTTTACAATATCCTTAAAATCATAGACCAAATCCTTAAGGTCTTGTACGGTAAACTGGGTGTCCAGTTCAATTTCACGTTTTTCCTTAAGGTGTTCCATAATTTCCTCAAAGGGATCGATATCGTCCTTGGATTCCGGTTTCATTCCGAGGACAACGCCTCCATACATTTGAATAAATCTCCGGTAGGAATCCCAGGCAAATCGGTCGTTCTTTGTCTTAGCGGCAAGGCCTTTTACAACATCATCATTTAGACCTAAATTTAAAACGGTATCCATCATTCCGGGCATGGAAACACGTGCTCCCGATCGTACGGAAATCAAAAGAGGGTTTTCCGAATTACCGAATTCGGTATCCATGATCTTTTCAATATTGGCAATGGCCTGCTCAACATCCTTCCTGATCAGTTTCAATGTAGCCTCCTCTCCTAACTTATTATATTCCGTACAAACTTCTGTGGTTATGGTAAACCCTGGCGGTACGGGGATACCGATAGCGCTCATCTCGGCTAGATTGGCGCCTTTTCCACCAAGTAAGTTTCGCATTGTGCTGTCCCCATCGGCCGATTTGCTGCCAAATCGAAATACCCGTTTTCTAACTTCTTCCATGATTTCCATACTATTGTTTTTAAGGTGTTTACCTGAATTTTGGATCACTCAAAAGTATAGACTTCACTGAAGTGTTTTCATGATATTTATCACCTTATTGCTTGAAAATCCGGTAACATAGGTTACAAAAAAAGGGATTGTGGTTAATACCGATATCCACCACTTTTATTATATGATAATTAGCTTTATTTTTGATGATGTTTGGCAAAATGGTTTGCTTGGTAGAAGTGGTAGCAATTTCAAGAACTACCGATTACCTTTAAAATAGGTGGTTTTATGCAGTTAAATGATGTAGGCGAACAGCTGTCAAGGATTATTGAAAATACCGTTGACCAGGAAGCCCGTAATTGGTTGGAGGAAAAAATCCAAAAAATCGCCCGCGAAGGCAATGCCCGGGATATGTATTTAACCTACAGTCTTGTCCCGTCCAAGATTGGTCTTCAGAATATCCAAAGTATCAATTCCGGTAATGATCTAGAAGGTTACTTGCGTATTCAGAAAGCGAATATCCAACAGATTTCAAGAATTTATTTGTTGATCAGCGTATTGAAGGCGGATAGGGAATTTTTTACACCGAAGGTTGCCAATATTATTGAAGTGGCGGATACCGGGGAATTGGAGACTTTTTTAAAATTTTTGATATTGCTGCCCAATCCGGAGGCCTATAATACCCAGGCAGTCGATGCACTTCGAACCAATGTATCCACGGTTTTTAATGCAATAGCCCTGAATAACCCATATCCCGCATTGTACTTTAATGAGCAACAATGGAACCAGATGTATCTGAAAACCGCTTTTATGCAAGGAGATCTGAGCGCCATATTGGATGTAGACAAAAGGGCGAACAAAGAACTGGCCCGTATTATTTCGGATTATGCCCATGAACGATGGGCGGCCTCCAGGGATATTGACCCTTATTTTTGGCGTCCCGTTTCCGGATTTCTAAATGCCACCCTTTTAGCTGATATGAAACGGTTGTTGGACAGTACCGATTCTTTGGAAAATAGGGCCGGAGCTCTGTGTTGTTATCATTCGGATACCCCTGAAGCCAAAAAAATGCTGGAAGGCTATCCTCATCTGTTGGAACAGGTTGAAAATAAAATACTAAGTTGGAAAACCCTAAAAGATTGAATATGGAAGAAAAAATGATGTTTATAGACCCACACGTTCATATGACGTCAAGAACAACGGATGATTACGAAGCTATGGCGGAGGCAGGGGTGGTAGCGGTCATCGAACCTTCCTTCTGGTTGGGTCAGGCGCGTACCAAAGTGGGTTCATTTCAGGACTATTACAGCAGCTTGGTAGGTTGGGAACCTTTTAGGGCCAGACAATTCGGGATACAACACTATTGTACTATCGGTTTAAATTCCAAGGAAGCAAATAATGAAGCCTTGGCCGAAGAGGTAATCGAATTACTGCCCTTATACCTTCATAAGGAAAATGTGGTAGCCATAGGTGAGATAGGGTATGACGATCAAACCCCCGCGGAGGACAAGTACTTTCGAGCTCAATTGGAAATGGCCAAAGAACTGGGCATGGTGGTACAGGTACATACACCACATCGGGATAAAAAATCAGGTACGATTAGAAGTATGGAGGTATGTTTGGAACATGGCTTAGATCCGGCCATGGTCGTTATTGATCATAACAATGAAGAAACGGTAAAGGAAGTGCTGGATAGGGGCTTTGTAGCCGCTTTTACTATCTATCCCAAGACTAAAATGGGCAACGAGCGCATGGTAGAAGTAGTCAAAAAATATGGAAGTACGGACATCATTGTGGATAGCTCTGCAGATTGGGGGGTAAGCGACCCATTAGCAGTTCCCAAAACCGCCAACTTAATGTTGAAACGAGGGATTGCAAAGGAAGATGTGGTGAAGACCTGCTATCAAAATGCTTTGGATATTTTTGGAAAAAATGGCAAAATGAAAGAATCCGATTGGTTAAACCCGAAAGGAATCGACCAGACGGAACTGTATAATGAGAATAGCGTATTGCGCGGTCAAGTCCCAAAAGTGGATTCGGATAAAATTGTATAAATGTCCACTGTACTAAAAGGATATTTGCGCTTGGCCCGTCCAGCCAATTTACCTACCGCTGCCGCCGATATTTTGGCCGGTATTGCAATTGCCGGAGTTCTTTCCAATGACTTTATTGGTTTAGAAATCGTTTACAAAGTAATCTTCTTGGTTTTTGCATCAGTCTTTTTGTATGCGGGCGGGGTTGTTCTTAATGACGTATTCGATGTAAATCTGGATAAAGTGGAGCGTCCGGAAAGGCCTATTCCAAGTGGATTGATTCCTCTAAAATCCGCAGCACTTTACGGAGTGCTTTTATTGATATTGGGGATAGTATTGGCCTTTTTTTCCGGATCTTTTAGCGGTATTATTTCCTTTGTTTTGGCTTTTTTTATTGTCCTTTATGATGCTTTTTCAAAAAAAGATGGCTTTCTTGGACCTTTGAATATGGGATTGTGCAGGGGCCTGAACCTAATCTTGGGTATGTCCATCCTAGGAGCATTTTCCCAGTGGTGGTACGCCGGAATCCCTTTGGCGTATATCTTTGCCATTACGGTAATAAGTAGAGGTGAGGTGCATGGAAATAATAAGAACCATATCATTTGGGCAGGGGTATTGTACATACTGGTTATTTTGGCCATTGCAACTATTGTTATGTCCAAAACCGAAAATATAGTTCAAGTGATTCCTTTTTTAGCGCTCTTCGCTTTTTTGGTCTTTAAACCCCTTATTCGTGCCTATAACTTGAATTCCCCTCAAAACATAAAAAAAGCGGTGATAGCAGGCGTCCTTTCGCTAATTGTCCTGGACGCTTCCTTGGCCGTAGGCTTTTCCGTTTGGTGGTACGGCCTTTTGTTATTACTATTGTTGCCTTTATCCCTACTTTTGTCCAAGCTTTTTGCAGTGACCTAAACCAAAACGATGCATTCAAAAACTATAGAACAATCCTTTGCCGTACAGTACGCGTACAAACTACACTTTACCCAAAAGCTGTTCGATGTCCATAATACGTTGTTCAAGGATGTTTTTGATGGGTATAAAAAGAATGGAAGGGTAAAGGCGTTTTTTGTAATTGATAAGGGTGTTCATGAACATCATCCTGGGCTGGATAGGGAGATAAAGGACTATTGCGTTCAGTATTCCGCGAACGTACAATATACCGGAAGTCTCATTATAAAAGGAGGGGAACAATGTAAAAATGACTATGGAAATGTTTCCGCCATATTGGAGAAAATCAATACGAATTCCATTTGTAGACATTCCTTTGTGGTGGCTATTGGCGGAGGGGCCATAATAGATATGGTGGGTTATGCGGCCGCGATTGCACATCGCGGGGTGAAACTGATTCGCGTTCCTACCACTGTACTTTCCCAGAACGATTCGGCCGTAGGGGTAAAGAACAGCATCAATAGCTTTGACAAGAAGAATTTTCTGGGCACTTTCGCTCCGCCTTACGCCATAATCAATGATACGGATTTTCTAAAAACCTTGGAGCAAAGGGATTGGATAGCAGGGATAGCCGAAGCCCTAAAAGTCGCCTTGATCAAGGATAAAAAGTTTTTCAATTACCTTGAAGATAACGCGGAAAAATTGAGGAATAGAGATATGACCGCTATGCAATATGTGATTTATAAATGTGCCGAAATGCACATGCATCATATTGCCCAAGGTGGCGACCCCTTTGAAAGTGGTTCTTCCAGACCATTGGATTTTGGCCATTGGGCCGCCCATAAACTGGAACAGATGTCCCAGTATACGCTTAGACACGGGGAGGCCGTGGCAAAAGGCATCGCCTTGGACATTACATATTCGCAGCTAATGGGCCTTATTTCCGAAGATACCCAAAAACGTATTTTAAATGTAATGCAAAAAATCGGGCTCGATTTGCACATTCCCGTAGAAACCGAAAAAGAAATACAGGAACTGTTGCAAGGAATCGAGGAATTTCGGGAACATTTAGGAGGTGAGCTTTGTATTACCTTGATTTCTGAAATTGGCAAGAAGCACGATGTGAATAAAATCGATTTAGATCTTATGCAACATGCAATTAAAGTTCTAAACGATGGTTGCAAAATAAAAATAGACTAGCTAAAATGCATATAAGCACCACTACTCAACTTACCTATTGCACAAATATTCATCCAGGATCAAATTGGGAAAGTACATTTAATAGTCTAAAGGAATATGTTCCTGGTATTAAGGCAAAGGTATCTCCCGATCGTCCTTTTGGATTAGGTTTACGTTTGTCCAATAAGGCCAGCGAAGAACTTGATGAAGAGGGGCATTTAATGGAATTCAAGGAATGGTTGACGCAACACGACCTTTATGTGTTCACTATGAATGGGTTCCCCTATGGAAACTTCCATGATGAACGTGTAAAGGAAGAGGTGCATGCCCCGGATTGGACAACGCGGGAAAGGGTAACATATACCAAACGCCTTTTTGAGCAGTTGGTGGAATTACTTCCCAGTGGAATGTCAGGTGGGATTTCTACCTCACCTGTTAGTTACAAATACTGGCACGCGAGCGAAGAACTAAAGAAAAAGGCCTTTGAAACAGGTGCCGAACACCTCGCGGAAATCGTTTTACAACTTGGTAATCTAGAATCTACTACAGGCAAATATTTACATTTGGATATTGAGCCCGAACCGGACGGTCTTCTGGAGAATAGTGAGGAGGTAGTTCATTTTTTTGCAGAATATTTACTGCCGATAGCCATTCCACTGTTACAGGATAGAATTGGGATTACCGCCGACGAAGCCGAGGGCTTGATTAAAAAACATATCACGGTTTGTTACGACATTTGTCATTTTTCCTTGGCCTACGAAGAACCGGAATATACCTTTCAAAAGTTTGCCGATATAGGGATCCAGATTGGAAAGATTCAAGTTAGTGCTGCTCTAAAAATACTTTTTGACGAAGAGAATCAAGATGCAATTTGGGCATCTCTTGCCCGTTTTGATGAACCCACCTATTTGCATCAAGTTACTGAAAAAAAGGATGGCAAAGTGAAGACTTATAACGACTTACCTATAGTTTTAGAGCAAAAAAATGATTTTACCGAGTTAAGGGCTCACTTTCACGTTCCTATTTTTTTGGAGCGCTTCGACACTTTGTATTCTACTCAGGACCATATTTTGAAAGTAATCGACTATCTGAAAAAACATGCCGTTTCCAAACATTTGGAAATCGAGACCTACACCTGGGACGTGCTTCCAAAAGCATTAAAGCGCGAATTGTCGGAATCGATTATTCGGGAAATCAATTGGTTAAAGGATAGATTGTAATCCTATGCAAAAAACGGCGGTGATTAATGTAGTAGGATTGACCAAACGACTCATTGGGGAGCATACGCCCTTTATAAAATCCTTTTTAGAACAAGGTAAATCAACAGTTATCCAACCCGTACTTCCCGCAGTTACCTGTTCGGCGCAATCGACCTACCTCACTGGGAAATACCCTTCGGAACATGGTATCGTAGGCAACGGATGGTATTTTAAGGACGAATGTGAGGTGAAATTTTGGAGGCAATCCAATAAGTTGGTTCAAAGTGAAAAAATCTGGGACAAACTAAAAAAGCAAGATTCGAATTTTACCTGCGCCAATTTATTTTGGTGGTATAACATGTATGCCAATACCGATTATAATGTAACGCCACGACCCAATTATTTGGCGGATGGAAGAAAGATACCCGATATCTATTCCCACCCTGCCACCTTACGGGATACCCTACAAGAGGAATTGGGAACGTTTCCGTTGTTCCATTTTTGGGGCCCGAAAACATCCATAAAGTCTAGCCAATGGATAGCGGATGCCACCCTGCGAACGGATGAAATTTACAACCCAACGCTTACGTTGGTCTACCTTCCCCATCTGGATTATAACCTGCAACGCTATGGCCTTGATTTCAACATCATATCCAAGGATTTGCGAGAGATTGACGGTGTGGTAAAACAATTGGTAGAACATTATCAGAAACAAGAAGCACATATTATCCTGCTTTCGGAATATGGAATTACCAACGTGAACCGCCCAGTACACTTAAATCGGATACTTCGAAAAGCGGGCTATGTAAACATTCGCACGGAGAGGGGATTAGAGCTTTTGGATGCCGGCGCTAGCAAGGCCTTTGCCGTAGCGGATCATCAGATTGCACATGTGTATCTAAACGATGGCTCCATCAAATCCAAAGTACGGGAAGCATTGGAAAAAGTAGAGGGGGTAGAAAAAGTACTGTCGGGACAGGAAATAAAGGAGGCTAATTTAAATCATGACCGTTGTGGTGATCTGGTAGTTATAGCGGACAAGGATTCCTGGTTCACCTATTATTTTTGGTTGGACGATGCCAAGGCCCCAGATTTTGCCCGTATGGTGGATATTCACAAAAAACCGGGTTACGATCCAGTGGAAATGCATACGGACCCAAATGATAGATGGGTGATGCCCAAGGTTATTGGTAAACTTATCAAAAAGAAATTGGGGTTTAGAACAGTAATGGATATCATTCCCTTGGATGCCAGTTTAATAAAGGGGTCACATGGTAGGATTCCAGAGCACGTGGACGATTACCCTATTTTCATTACTAACAATAGCTCAGCAAACTTAAAGGAGCAAATACCACCTACCGAAGTCTTTCACCAATTGGAAAATCATATTTGCCATAATCATTGATGCGGCCTTTGGTATTGGAAGTCCATTATTTTTATATTTTTAGGGAATAGGCTTTATTAGGATTCAAAAAGAGTCTCGTTTTCACCAACCGATTCAACAAAACAAAAATATGAAACTCCAAATCAGGACAAGGGAAAAATGGTGTTCACGAAAAAGTAACTTTCCCCAATACCTCCTTTGGATATTGATTTCTTCAATTTTACTCAATTTAACCGGTTGTGGATCAAAGGTCCTTGAAGAGTCTTGGGACTATGAGATTGACCTTGGGGATGAAAACCCCAAAGGAATTCTAAAATTGGTGAAATCAGGTGGAGATAATCAAGCTTCACTGGTCTCTTTGGATTGGGGGACATTCAACCTTGAAAATGTTTCCATTACCTCGGACCGTTTTTCGGGGAACTTCGAACTTTTTGGAAATGCGGCCAAGTTGGAAGGTACATTTAAAGAAAATACGTTTTCTGGGGAACTTAGGATAAATGATGAGGTATCCCCATTTAGGGCCTCGAGGTTATCCAATGAACCCTTTCAGATAGATCGCTCTACTATTGTATATGTGCTTTCCGAGTCAGATCTTTCCGAATCCGAGACCAATATTGACCATGCTGGTATCATTGCCAGTACGGATCGCGAAGGATACCAAAGAGGGGAACGGATATATTCCGCTAATTGTATCAACTGCCACGGAACCGATGAGGTAGAAGGTTCAATTCCGCTGTCCACCAAGTTTTGGGAGCAACCGTTAAAGGCCGGTAGCGATGCTTTCTCCATGTACCGGACCATAAGCCGCGGTTATGGTTCCATGCCACCACAACCAACGCTGACCCCAAGGGAAAAATATGATGTCATCTCCTATATACGTCATAAATACATCAAGGAAAACAAAGAGGAAAACTATATTGCCAATTCTCCAGGCTATTTGGCCGGTCTGCCTAAAGGAACTTCACAAGGTCCTGAAGCCAAACCCTACCAACCCTGGTCGGACATGGATTATGGAAATTTTTTGATCAACACCTATGAGTTGGTGGATGAAGAAACCGGACCGGAACGATATCATTCCCCAGGACCCGCCCCATATCCTGATGAGGACTATAGCAAGAACAATTTTGCGTATAAAGGTATTGCCATCCGTTTGGACAAAGGGGATGGGGGAGTGTCCAAAGGCAAGGCCTGGATGATATTTGATCATGACGTTATGCGTGTTGCCGGGGGATGGACCGGTGAGGGATTTATAGACTGGGACGGGATTCTTCTCAATGATAAACATGAGACGTATCCTAGGACGGTAGGGAAACTTCATTTTGAAACTCCAGTAGGCCCGGGATGGGCCAATCCCGAAACAGGTTCTTTTGAAGATCCGAGATTTCGGGCTCGGGACGGTAGAGCTTTTGGGCCGTTACCCAAAAGTTGGGCAGATTACAAGGGACTATATCACTATGAAAATCACACGATTATTTCCTACACCGTGGGAAATGCCAATATTCTGGAAGAATTGGGTGTAGAGGAACGAGGCAAGGAAACCATCTTTACCCGAACGTTAAATATCAGTCCATCGACCTCTAATTTAAAAATGAAAGTGGCACCGGTAGCTAATGAAGTAGCTCTCGTGGGTGAAGGTGCTGTGCTCGAAGAGGAGGAAGGTTACGTAATACTTAAGGTTCAACATGGAACGTCAGTGAACCTCAAGTTATTTATTGCAGATTCATCCGTAAAGAATTTGAACGCTTTGGCCGCTTCAAGCCTACCCGAATCATTGGCGCAATATACTTCAAGTGGTCCCGCACATTATCCCGAGAAGATAAAAACTACAATTACCTCAGGAAATGAAGATGGCCTTTTTTCGGTAGACCAATTGACCCCTCCATTCGATAACCCGTGGGCCTGTAGGATGAAGTTGAGCGGTATCGACTTTATGGGTGATGCGAACAAGGCCGTGGTTTGCGCCACGGATGGCGATGTTTGGGTGATTAGTGGACTTACGGATACTACAGGACAACTTACCTGGCAAAGAATTGGTTCCGGTCTTTTTCAGCCGCTGGGTATAAAAGTACTAAATGATAATATCTATGTAATCTGTCGAGATCAGTTGGTCTTATTGCATGATTTTAATGGGGATAATGAAACCGATTTCTATGAAAGCTTTAATCATGATCATCAGGTAACCGACCATTTCCACGAGTTCGCCATGGGGCTTCAGGCAGATGCTCAGGGGAATTTGTATTATGCCAAGAGTGGGCGTCATGCAAGGGAGGCCTTGGTACCCCAGCACGGTACCTTGCTAAAAGTCAGTAAGGATGGCTCCCAAACCGATATCATTGCTACTGGTTTTAGGGCGGCCAATGGAGTATGTATTAATCCGGACGGTAGCTTTTTGGTTACCGATCAACAAGGGTTTTGGAACCCTATGAATCGTATTAATTGGGTCGATGGAAAAGGTAAATTCTACGGTAATATGTGGGGGTATGGTCCGCCCAAAGATACCACCAGAGTTGCGATGGAACAACCCATGGTCTGGGTGGACATGCAATTTGACCGGTCTCCCTCTGAACTCTTATGGATAGATAGCGAAAAATGGGGACCCCTAAATGGAAGTCTTTTGAGTTTCTCTTATGGTTATGGTAAAATCCAATTAGTACTTCATGAGAAAGTGAAGGGTCAGATGCAAGGCGGTGTCATTGATTTGCCTGGAGTCAAATTTTTGACGGGTGTTATGCGCGGAAGGTTCAATCCCGCTGATGGACAATTATACGCCTGTGGCATGTCGGCCTGGGGTACCAACCAAATGCTACGGGGCGGGGGACTTTATCGGGTTCGTTATACCGGAAAACCGCTAACGCTTCCCGTTGACCTTAAGGTAGCAAGGTCATCGGTGCAGTTGGTTTTTGAACAGCCTTTAGATCAAAACAAGGCCAAGGATGTCGGGAATTTTGAGATAAAGACTTGGAACCTCGTAAGAAGTAGCAAATACGGTTCCGATCGTTATGACGAACTAACCTTGGACATCTCCAAAGTGGAATTACTTCACGATGGGAAAGCCGTAAAACTTTATATTCCGGATATACAGCCCGTGGACGTTATGACGATAAACTACAATCTGGCTTCCCAAAACGGTGACCCTATGCAAGGAACCATTCAGAATACCATACATGCCTTGACTATGGAAAAGGAACCACTTTAGATTTAAATCATCTCCTTAATTAGAAAGAATAGCTTAATGTAGCAAAAAAGAAATTTCTCCAGTTTGGTAGTGTTTGGATACCCTATATCGACCTGCCAGGGAATAGCTACCCATGCAAAAAATGGTTGGCTTATGATAGAAAAGGATTTTGATGGCATTTTCGAAATCTGTACTTTAAACATGCATAGAATAAGAGACTGTTTCAAAACAGTCTCTAGATTAAAAAATTAATTCTTAGGAGTTTTTTCCCATGATGTCTTTATTACAGTATAGTTTCAATTGGAGTGTAATTTGCATTACGGTATTCTTGGTTTCCTGCGCGGAAGAGCCCTCCTCCCATAGCAACATCATTCTCCATGATCCTAACCTTTCGTTGCAACTGATTGCGGAACATCCAAGTATTAAGACGCCCATTGGAATGGCCATCGATGAAAACGATGCCATTTATGTTTTAGAATCCCATACCCATACTCCTCCAAATAACTATCAAGGACCAAAGTTTGATTTAATCAAAAAATCGGTAGATGAAAATGATGATGGTATCCCGGACAAATGGATAGTTTTTGCCGATAGTATAGAAGATGGGATGAATCTACATTACAATTTAGAACATGGTTTGTTTTTGACTACCAAAAACGGAGTATTCCAATATCTTGACCATGATAAAAATGGTGTGAGCGATATGAAGAGGGCAATAGTTACTATGGTGGAGCCCAAAAATGTTTATGACCATGCGGGAATTTTGGGGCTTGCCCTAGGTGAAGATGATTGGCTTTATGTCTCCAGGGGAAATGTAGGGGGAAACCCTTGGACCATTAAGGGAACCGATGGTTCGCAAATTGAGGGATATGGTGACGGCGGTAATGTCTTTCGATGCAAGGTAGATGGTAGCCAATTGGAGGAATTGGCCACCGGTTTCTGGAACCCGTTCGATTTGAAGTTTAATAGCGAAGGTCGACTTTTTGTAACCGATAACGATCCTGACAGCCGAGGCCCAAATCGATTGATTGAGATTGTACCCGGTGGGGATTACGGATACAAATCGGTATACGGCGGAAGTGGTATACATCCTTTTTCTTCTTGGAATGGGGAATTACCGGGAACATTGCCCTTTTCCGCTCCTTTGGGAGAGGCACCTTGCGCCATGATCGATGGGAGTTTTACCAATTTTGGAGACCCCTACGCTTCTCAAATGTTGGTGAATATTTGGGAGGAGAACAACATGGTTCGCATCCCTCTTGATCAAAACGGCTCCTCCGTAAAAGGTATTCCCGAAGTGTTGATTCAGGGGGATGCCTCTTTTCATCCTGTTTCGTTGGCCACAAATAGTAGGGGAGACCTATATATTACGGATTGGGTCTTACGGGAATACCCTAATCATGGTAGTGGGCGTTTATGGCGGGTAAAGTCTAAATCAGTCGTATCAAAACAACCATACTCAGAGCGTAGCATCAATATATTTAAAAAAGATACAAGGAGCGTAGACCAGCTTATTGCTGACCTCGAACAAAAAGATCTTTTTGAATTGGCCATTACCCGGCACTCCCTGGCAAAAAATGCTGGCCTCGAAGAATTACTTCCCTTAATAAAAAGTGACAATCCCCACCTGCGTTTACAAGGTCTATTGACCCTTTTTAAGGTAAAGAAAAACTTGAATAAGACGTCCATACTTTCCTTGTTGAGAGATAGAAATCAGGATATGCAGAGGATGACCTTGATGTATATAGCCAAAAAAGGTATCACCGAAATGGAGCCTCATTTGTACAGTACATTGAGGGAAAACCAAATACCGCCCCAACTTTTCGAGAGTTTTTTGGCAACCGTTCGGCATTTGCAACCTGATTTCATGGACAGGATAAGGAAAAGATCCGGTAGAAGTTCCACAATCCCGAGGGAACTGCCCAAATCGTTTATTAAGGATATTTTGAAGAACCCGGTTATAGGCGAGGAGGTAAAGGCAATGGCAATACCTTACTTGCAGGATTTTAAGTCAAATAAGGCGATTATCGAAGAACTTCTCGGGAATGCCAAGTCCGGGAGGCTTCAAATCGCCCTAATAAAGGCCATTCAAAAAATACCGGGAACCGATTTCAGTTGGGCACTGCAAACCGTCGCTTTCAATACTGATTTTACATCAATTGCCCGATCAATGGCCGTGCAGGAACTGAGTTACGGCCCGCAAAAATACATCAAGAAGGTACTGGGCATGCTTAATGAAAATGACGAAATCCTACAATATGCCGCCCTAAAGTATCTCTGTGCGGCTAGACTGGATGATACAACAAGATCTGAAATCGAGGAATGGGTTGAAAATACCAAATACCAAATCTCGGAAACTGCTTTTTCCATTTGGAATAATTGTTTTAAAGATGTTACCGCGCCATTTAATGAAGCCGATTATGCATCGGTAAAAGGCAACGGGAATTCCGAAATCGGGCGATTGGTTTTTGAAAATAGAATCGGTCTCTGTACAAGTTGTCACAAGGTAAATGGTTGGGGGGGATCTTTTGGTCCTGAATTGTCCAATATTGGAGACAGTAAATCCATCTCCCAACTAATTTCGGCGGTTTTGGAACCCTCTTTGGAGATTTCCCCGGAATGGCAGGGCTGGTATTTGGTGGATGCAGAAGGGACTAGGCATACGGGAAGACAGATTGATGTACATCTTAACTATGCCGAGTTGATGAATACAAACGGAGAATATGATACGTTTAAAAACCCCTCGTCCTATGGGGTGATGGAAAGTTCCTTGATGCCAGAAGGGCTGGAAAGGACTATGATTCCATTGGAATTCAACGATTTGATTACATATCTAAGCCAGTTAAAATAGAGATTTATGAGCGATAGAAGAACATTTGTAAAACGTGTGGCTGGAACTGCAGCAGGAATGGCCATGGGCATTCCTGTACAAACAAGAGCTTCAAATGGCAAGGGACAGGTATTTTACGAAGAAAAGATAATTAAGGAGTTACCAAAAAACCCTTTGGTTCTATTTGATAATTTCCACTCGGGAAACCGAAGGTCCTATTCCTGGAAAGCAAAATTAGCAGCTGCTGATCATGCAGGTTTTGATGGATTTGAGTTTGTTGGGTTACATACGGATTCGGATACGTGGAAAGAAGTAACGGACCTCTTCGGGAAAACACGATTTAAGGTAATGGGTTTTCATGGTACTACGCAAGCCGTTATTGATGCCAAGGCTCCTGAAATTGACGAGGAGATTGCAAAAATTGTAAATAACGTTAAGGCCTTGTCCCAACTGCCCATAAAGCCCTATTATTCCTTGTCCCTGAGTGGTCGTGGGGAATTGATGGGTGATACTATTGCAGAAAGTGGTTCGGCCAGGGCCAAGGACAGACATTGGGAACGTGCCTATAAAATCATCGCCGCTTTCGATAAGGCTTGTAAGGAATCTGGGATTATTGGTGCTTTATATCCTCATATCCATTGGATATGCGATACACCCCAGTCCACATTTAAGATATTAAAAGGGGCTAAGGCGACTGCCATAGGTCCGGCTTTTTGCTCCCATCATTGGTACGCCAATGCGGCTTCGGACGAGCTGGATAAAGTCATAAAAAATGAATATATGAAGCACTTAAATTATGTGGTCCTCACTAATGGTATCTTTTTACCATCAAATTTTCAGGCAGTTCGTTTTAATGAGGGGCAAATAGATATGGCCTGGATGTTGGCCAAACTTTATGAATTTGGGTACACTGGCCCCATTTCCACACAAGGATGGCGTATAGGCGGAGATCCCTTTGTGGCCTGTAAGCAATTCGTGGATACGATAAAGGCACTTAGAAAAAGGTTTTCGGAACATCCGGAGCTATACCCGTTGATTTGAACCGGATTATGTAGAAAGTGGCTTCATTATGGATAGGTAAGCAATTGCAGCCCTTCTAGCGTCTATCAATTCCAATGCTTTCCATTAATTGATGAATTTTATTGAAAAACAGTTATTATTTATTGTTTATCAATAATTTTTTTTGTTTTTTTACAATTAAATTGATTGTTATGGTAGTGAAAAATAGGGTTTATGGCAGTGCTCTTATTCAGTTTTTATTATGGGTGCTTAGAATTGGCTTTTTCATTGTTGCAATTGGAGTAATTATTTGGCTGATTTATAGCATCTTCATATTTGTTAGTGGTGGTCCAACACGTCATATGGATTTTCCCGTGATGTTTTCCTTTGCCGATGAGGGTTCTCTAAAAACACTCAATGATGGTTCGGCCGCAAAGTTTTATATGCGAGGTGCAACCGGAGCAATTATGTCAGATGATGTTCCTAGAGGGTTTTTGGCCATATACAGCTTTATTGCCCTTTTGATTAAAGTTCTTTTTCTTCTTTCTTTGCGGTTGACAATTCGTATCCTAGATTCAGTGCGAATAGGAAAGTTCTTCATTGTGGAAAATGCCATTCGATTGAGGTATATTGGGTTACTGGGGATTGTGTTTTTTATTCTAGACCGATTGGGAACGGTAATTTCTGCATCCTATTTCAGTGATAGATTGGAATTTTCTGGCATGGTATTCACAAGTTTTAATTTATTTTCTTGGGTCACGCTAAACTCTTTATTCATATCTCTTTTCCTTTTAGTCATTGCTGAGGCATTTCGTATTGGAGCACAATTAAAGGCAGAAAAAGATTTAACTATTTAAGAAAAGAGTATGCCTATTGTTGTAAATCTTGATGTGATGTTGGCCAAACGAAAAATGTCTCTTAAAGAGCTTTCGGAAAAGGTAGGGATTACCATGTCCAATCTTTCCATTTTGAAGAAAGGAAAGGCAAAGGCCATTCGTTTTAGTACACTTCAGGCTATTTGTGAGGCTTTGGAATGCCAACCCGGGGAAATTCTTGAGTACCGTAAAGATTAGCTACAGACTTGTTGATAAGAAATGTTGTTTTTATTCCAAATCCTCGATTTTCAGTCGTTTTTCCAACCAGTAGTCATCCGCTTGAAATCCATAGGCAGAAGGGTTATACGTACCAACTAGATTCACGTTGGCTTTTTCGGGTACCGTCATATCCAATGCCCAAAACACTCCGTTAATCAAAAGTCTCCGAACCCCTTCGTTCATCAGGTCACTGGAAGAGCCGATAGTAGAAGTAAAAGCTTTGCCCATTTTGCCATTTGGAATTTGGTAACTTTTGGTCCAGGCAATGGGCATCAAGGTTTCGTTTACCTTCATTCCCTTATCATTAACATCGGCAATTTCTTCATCCGTAGGTCGCATTCCATAAAAAAGGTCGTTCTCATCGTATTCCCCTTTTCTATTGACAACTTGACCAAGAACTACATGTTGCGCATCTCCTGGTAAAGGGAGTCTAACACCATATACATCTGTAGAACCCCAAATTTCACCATTTTCGATACCGTTGGTAATAGGATGTTTTGTGGATTCCTGAGGAATAACTCCACGAGTACTCTGGTGTTTATGGTGTCCATGATGCGTATGCCACTTTTCACCCAGGATAAGACGACCAAAACCATCCGTCCATTCGGTCATATCACCTTTGTATGCATTACTATAGTGGGAATAGCTGGAGGTAGAGTCCTCCTCGGTAAAGTTAAAAGCATGGGTAGCCGTCCGGATAGCCACAATCGGTTTCCCCGCTTTGAGATAATCATCAATATATTTCATCTGCTCATCCGGGAGTGCCCTAAAACGGGTAAAGAGTACTATGGCATCAGCAGTGTTAAGGGCTTCTAAACCAGGGATATTTTTTAGGTAATTGGCATCCACTATTCCCGGTTTATCCGGATTTTGGGCAAATAATACCGTACAGGTAAACCCGTGATGTCTGGACAGGATTTTAGCCAATTGGGGCAAAGCCTCCTCGGAACGGTATTCCTCATCTCCTGATATCAAAACAATATGTTTTCCGGTATCACCCTTGCCTTCAAAGGTCAATAGTTGCTTCGGTTCCTCAACGGTCTTTTCCGTCTCTTTCTTTTCCGTTTTTTGTCCGCAAGCCATTAATAGGGCAAGGAGTAAAAGTGTATATATTTTCTTCATATTTATCGATTGACTTTCATGTTATTTATTTCGTTGTTCGTTGCCGGTTGATTTTGATATTTTTACTTACCACTTACCACTTACCACTTACCACTTACCACTTACCACTTACCACTTACCACTTACCACTTACCACTTACCACTTACCACTTACCACTTACCACTTCGTACTTCACAATTTAGTTGTCGGTTGATAGTTTATGGTTGTTGGTTACTATTGCTGATTTCTAACTTCCTACTTCATATCTTATACTTCAAATCCCCAATCCCTCTTTGATAAAGGCAAGTCCTTTGGTATATATTTCTTCTGATGGTGAATAATCACGCCATACGTTAATGGCATTGGCAAATTCCGGAATTATGGTACTAAAGGCCTCTATGGTCAACCATCCATCATACTTAATTTCTTTTAAGGTCGTAAAAACATCTTCCCATTGTACTTGTCCACTACCGGGTGTTCCTCGATCATTTTCACTAATATGTACATGTTTAAGATGGGGTGCTATGGTCTTAAGGGCCTTGGATTGACTTTTTTCCTCAATGTTGCTATGATGCGTGTCATACATGGCTCCTAGATTGGGATGGTCCACGGCCTCTACTAAAGTCCGTAGGTCTTCCATAGTATTGTACAGGTAACATTCAAACCGATTTAAGGCTTCCGGAGCCAACATAATATCGGCTTCAGCGGCATATTCAGCTGCTTTACGTAACATTTCGGCGCTCCACTGGCGTTCTTCCATTGTCGGGGGTTGTCTGGTAAAATGGGCAAAACTAGAATGTAGGGGCCCGCATATATTTTCAGTTTTTAACGCCTCCCCATTGTCGATGGCCCACTTTAGTCGGTCTAGCCCGGCCTGCCTGATTTTGGCATCGGGACTGGCGATATTTTCTTCAGGTCCCAATCCGGTCACCGTTGTGACTCCCAGGCCTAATTGGGACAAATGATTTCCCAATTTGGAATAGTGTGCCACATCGCCTTCACCCATATAGAGTTCAATGCCATCGTATCCTGTTTCCTTTAAACTATCAATAATGGGATAATGCTCTTCCGTCACATGATTGGTCCAGAGCAAAAGGTTCATTCCAATTTTCATTTATATCAATTTATTGCGGTATTTCAGTTTTCAATACCATTTCTTAAAAGAAACAACCCCCACCTGTAATAGGCAGGGGGCGAATATAATACTATGTGTTTTTTGACCTGGTTTGCGATTCCATATGGTCAAAACTTTACTGTCGTCAGGATGCCGTTGCAGCCGCAGCTTCCGGTTTCCGATTCTTCATCCAAAAATAAAGTATGGTAAATAGTACGATCAATATTCCGGGGAACAAGGTCATGGTCTCCAAAGTGGCCTGACCGGAAACCAACTCCAATTCGTCTCCTGTAAGACCTGCAGCCGCAGCTTCGGCCTTGTCAGCATCAATCCAACTACCAATGATAGGTTGGAAAATAGATGAGGAGAACATACCCACCGCACCTATAATGGATAGGCCTAAGGCACCACTTTTTGGGATTTTATCTGCTACAAAACCAACCATATTCGGCCAAAAGTAAGCAATGCCCAAGGCGAAAAAGATGGCCGCCACATAGGCCATAGCTCCGGTTTGCGTACTAAACAGATAAATGCCGATAGTAGCTAGAACCGCAGACCCTAAAAGCACTCCAGTTTGATCGAATTTATGTACCATTTCGCCACCAAAATATCGTGCCACAGCCATAATTCCCGTAACCAAAGCCAGTATAATCATAGGGGATGCCCCGCTTTTGGACAATATCAGTCCTACCCACTGCTGAGGCCCGAATTCTGAAATTGCGGTCAAAGACATGCAGGCAATCATAAAAAGAAATAACGGAGAAACCATGGCTTTTAAATTACCCATAAGAGTAGCACCTTCCTTGACTTTTGCCTTAGGCCAGGACTGACCAAAGAACATGTAGGCATAGATTAACGTAGGTATCATGATGACCCAAATTTGTGATTCCCAACTCATATCCAGTACTTTCGTCATAACTTCAGAAACAATACTTCCTATGACGATTCCTCCGGGGAACCACATGTGGAAACGGTTCATCATTTTACTCATTTTGTTACCCTCATAGGCATCCGCTATCATAGGATTACAGGCCGCTTCGGTACATCCATTGCCCAGCCCTATAAGAAGCGTTGATATGAGCAGACCCGTATAACTACCTGAATAGATAGTCATGATAATGCCTATGGCGTGGGCGAAGAAAGCAAATTGCATTATTGCCTTGCCACCAACCTTATGATATATCAGTCCGCCGATAACCATGGATATGGGAAAGCCCAAAAACCACATTTGGTTGATGAAACCCAATTGTGTAGCGGATAAACTCAGTTCTTCTCCCAACTGGGGGAGGATGCCAGCCCGGATACTAAATGATAAAGCTGTAGTAATCAAGGCAAAACAACTACCGTAAAATAATCTTTTGTCATTTACCATTGAAGTGGAAGCGGTATTTTCCATACGTTTTTAGTTTAGGTTGATTAAAATCAATACTAGAAAATTTAAATTCAAAGTATAAGTTTACTTACTTTTTTGCTATTATCATAATTATTTTATGGTTGTCTTACCAGTTTATCACAAAATATAGGTTGCTGTTAAAAAAGCCACAACATTTATTTCATGAAATACATGATTTTAGCTAAATTAGTCCACTTAGTGTACGTACACACCGATAATTTACAATACCCTAAATAACTAAGATAAAATGCAACAGAACAATTATCCTAAATTGCACAATGCCTCTTGGCCCGGTGTAGTGGGTAAAGGCCCCGATTCCGAACCCCCAATAGACATCGATACCATGATCGAACTTACCGCCAATGCGGAAGTGGACGGAACAAAATTTGACGGTTTTGACCTGTTTCTATTCGATCCGCATATGGATATTGATGCTTCGGATGATGATATCAAACGAATGGCGGACAAGGCGACGTCCAAAAACTTGGAAATTGGAAGTCTGGTCGCTCCCGTGTGGACCCCTACAGGAGGGGGATCTGCCATGGGTACCGCAGAAGAACGTAAGCAGTTTGTGACACAGGTGCACAAATCCTGTAAGATAGGCCAAAAGCTACGTGAAATAGGAGTCCGTCCAAACGGTATCATTCGTATAGACTCCTCCATAGATCCCGAAAGTTGGGCTCAGGATCCTGTTGGAAACACAAAATTGATTGCCCAGACATTCCGGGAGGCCTGTGATATTGCTGCGGATTATGGAGAATCCCTGGCGGCGGAAGGTGAAATCTGTTGGGGTGGGATGCATGGGTGGAAATCCATGGTCAATACCTTGGAAGCAGTAGACCGACCAAATATCGGCTTCCAAGCGGATATGGCTCATACCTTATTATATTTACTAGGATATAACAAACCCGATGAAAGAATTTTACCTGAAGACTTTCAATGGAACGATCGTGCCACCTTAACCGAGGGTCTTAAAACCCTTACGGCCGCCTTACGGCCCTGGACGATAGATTTTCATGTAGCCCAAAATGATGGAACGGTGTTCGGGGCAGGTTCCCATGACAAGACCGGAAGGCACTGCCAGGCCGCGGACCCCAATGGGAAATTGGATATTCCTGTAGATGCAGGGCATTGGCTTCGAAATGAAGATGGCAGCCTTACCAAAAGGTTCAAACATATCTGTTGGGATGGCTGTATGTTCCCCAATGAGGTAATGATGCAACCCAAAACTTGGAACGATGTCCTGGGTGCCATGATCAAGGTGCGCGAGCTTCACGGATGGTACGAGGGGTAGTGGAGCAGGAAGTAGTAGTATTTCATACAATAAACAAAACACCAATAATTTAATATCGATTACTATAAATGGCGGACAAAAAAGAATTGAGAATAGGACTGATAGGATACGGATTTATGGGTAGGACCCATACCAATGCCTATAAGCGTTTGGGTGATTTTTTCCCGGAATTGAAGCATAAACCTGTGCTGAAAGTGGTATGTGCCCGTAACAAGGAACGTTTGCAGGCATTCGCCGACCAATGGGGGTATGAATCCATAGAAACCGACTGGAGGGCTGTGGTCGCCAGAGATGATGTGGATGCCATTGATATTTGTACCCCGAACAACATGCATGCCGAGATTGCCATAGCCGCGGCCGAGGCCGGAAAAATGATACTATGCGAAAAACCATTGGCCCGGACCGTGGCCGAGGCACAACCCATGGTAGATGCCGTGGAAAAGGCCGGTGTTCCCAACACAGTATATTACAACTATCGCAGGGTTCCTGCGGTGACCTTGGCCAAACAATTGATTGATGACGGAAAGCTTGGAAAGATATTTCACTATAGGGCCAATTTTTTACAGGATTGGACCATTAGTCCGGAGCTTCCCCAAGGTGGGGAGGGATTATGGCGATTGGATAACGATGCTGCCGGATCAGGAGTTACCGGAGATCTTTTGGCACATTGTATAGATACGGCGATGTGGTTGAACGGGGGCATCAAGGATGTTTCGGCCATGACGGAGACATTTATCAAGGAAAGGGTACATACGGGTACCGGTGAGGTACAGAAAGTAGGTATAGACGATGCCTGCATTTTCCATTGCCATTTTGATAATGGTTCTTTGGGACTCTTTGAATCTACACGTTACGCTAGGGGCCATAAAGCCCTGTATACCTTTGAAATCAATGGAGAGCACGCATCGATTAAATGGAACTTGCACGACCTGTCCCGATTGGAATATTTTGACCATCGGGATGAATCTATAGAACGGGGGTGGCGGTCCATTCACGTTACCGATGGTGACCAACCCTATATGGACAAATGGTGGGTCCCTGGCCTGTCTATCGGGTATGAGCATAGTTTTGTACACCAAGTGGCCGATTTCTTCAAAAGTATTGAAGATGGGACGCCTTGTTCCCCGACCTTTAAAGAGGCCCAGGAAACGCAAAAGGTTTGCGAAGCCGTGTTGAATTCCGCAAAATCTAAAAGCTGGCAGGAAACTGGTGTTGATTGGTAGTGGTATCGGAAATATCTCCAAACCCCAGTTATATCCTATTTTAAAAATCCAATAAAGAACTCGTTAAGAATGACCAACGCAATAAAAGGTTTTTGCCTTCATGGAAGGGAAAAAATATATCCTAACTCCGGAGTTTCGGTAACAAGCAATACTTCCGTAGTGGATATGGACCTTCCTGGATTAAAGGAGGGTGAAATTTTGGCCAAGACACTCTATACCGGAATCTGTGGCTCGGATAATAGTGCAAGTTTAGGGAAACCCAATTTTGATTGGGTAGAACGTCCAAGGGTAATAGGCCATGAGTTCAGTGCCGAGGTATTGGAATTGGGACCTGGAGATCACGGTGATGTAAAAGTGGGTGATGTTTTTACACCCTTGGCCATGCTAGGTTGCCAAGACGAAGATTGCCCGGCCTGCAGCGTGGCAAAATGGAATCTATGCCCCAATAAACAAATCATCGGCTTTCATAGAAATGGAGGCTTTGGTCAACAGGTGGTGCTGGAGTCCGACCGGGTCGTTCATTTGATTGATGGTCTTACGCCCGAGCAGGGTGCCTTGGTAGAACCATTATCCATTATCGTAAACGCCCTGCATAATAAATGTAACATAAAACCAGGGCAGGATGTGGTGGTCACAGGATGTGGGATTATCGGTCTTATGTCCGCCGAATTGGCAAGGGCGGCAGGGGCTAGGGTTGCTGTTACCGGAATAGCCCATGATCGGGATATTCGCCTTAAAAAAGCAAAGGAACGAGGTTTTATTACCATAGAAGTCTCCCCGGACCATACGTTGAACACCCAATTGTCCAAAGGTATTGTGGATGATAAGGGCATCCCTTTTGGAACCAATGGGAAGGTAGATCTACTTATTGAATGCTCTGGAGTCCCCCAAGTATTGACCGAAGCCATAGACGTTGTGCGACCGGAAGGGGATGTCTGTGTTATTGCCACCTATCCCAAGGAAGTTGAAATAAACGCTACACATCTTACCCGTACGTCTTTGAATATGAGGGGGTCTATGGGATCCTGTAGGGATGATTATATGGTTGCCCAAAAATTGATGGTAACCGGAGTATTTCCATCGGAACACTATACCAATTTTTATGATTTTGAGAATATTACGCAGGCTTTTGAGGATTCGATCAAGGCAAACAATGTAAAGGCCGTAATAAAAATGAACTGATTTTTTTAAAGAGACAAGAGATATGAGAGGGGAGAGAAGTGATATGGGATTCAAGACAATTATGGCGGATTGAGGAATCATTCCATTTTATTTTGTCTTACCCATAAATTATTAAACCTAATAATTCCAATGGAAGACCAGTCTATTGTCCAACATCAAATATCAATAATCTAGCATTCAACATACATGCATACAATATTTATTACAGGAGGCACGGGTTGTATAGGCTCGGTAACCATTTACAAGTTATTGCAGTCGTCCGAAGTCGATAGAATTATCGTCGCTACACGATCCAACAATACCGATCCCTTGAAATTATGGTTAGGCGAAGATTTGGATTCCCGTTTGGAGTTTGTCACCCTGGACGTTTCTGATTACCGAGCCATTGAAGAAGTGCTCCAAAAAGTTAACCCGACCCATATTATTCATTTGGGTGCATACCAAAGTCCGGATTGTTCAAAATATCACATCCGTGGCATGGAAATCAATACAGGAGGTACAGTGGCCCTTTTTGACGCCGCCGAGAAACTTCCGGATTTAAAAAGGTTCGTATTCGCAAGTTCTGGAGCAGTATATGGGATGCGATCCATGTACCCTCAGGAGACCATTGCCGAGGATGTACCTCTGGCACCACCTAATCATTATGGAATTTGGAAATTGGCAGGAGAGCATTTGGCCCGTTTATTTTATGACAATACAAAGGTGCCAACGGTTTGTTTACGTATCAATACCACCTATGGTAAGGGTAGGGACAAAGGCAAGACCTCAGCACCTACCAATGCCATGAAGGCTATAGCCATGGGGTCGGTCTCAGGGAGGCTGATGCCCTTTGTGATGCCATATCAGGGACGCGAGAATTATCATTTTGTGGAAGACGTAGGGGCTCACTTTGCTGCTTGTACGTTACAATCGTATTCCGGTTTTGGAGCTTTTAATATTAAGGGAGAAACTATACCCATACCATCGTTTTTACAAATTGTTGAAGAACAGGCCAATGCCTTGGGAATGGGAGCGTTTGTAAAACTTTCCATAATAGATAATGCTCCTCCCAATCTTTTTATCTGTGATTTGGACCACACTAAAATTGATGGTACTTTCAAAAATTTACCGCGTACTGCCATTGCCGAAGGGGTGCGGACGTCCTTACAAGAGTTCAAGAAAATGGCGGAGAAGGATATTTTAGATTTTTCGATAAACACATGAACACAATACGAATAGGTTTACTCGGTGCGGGTGATGTGGCCGATTTGCATGCGGAGGCCATCAATGGTCTGGAAGGCTCGGAATTAATCGGACTTTGGAATCGTACTCCCGAAAAAGGTAAGGTGAAGGCAGCGCAATATGGTTGCAAGACCTATGCTTCTGTAGATGATTTGATGAATGACCCGAATATTGACGCGGTATTCATATTGACCAATATGGAGACCCATTGCGAGTACACTATTAGGGCCGCAAAAGCGGGGAAGCATGTTTTGGTGGAGAAACCTGCGGCTTCCACAATTGAAGAATTGGAAAGAATGGGTAAGGCCATAGCCGAAGCTGGCGTAAAATGTATGCCCGTCCATAACTATATTTATGAAACGGGAATTCGCCGGGCAAAGGATATGATCCAGAGCGGTAAGCTGGGAGATGTTACCCAGTTTTACATGATGTATAATATTCATCACGCGGATGAGATTAGGGCCAGATATCCTGGCGTAATTCGTCAGATTTTGACCCACCATAGCTATACCATGCTATATTTGGCAGGAAAGCCAAAGACCATATCGTGTTTAAAACATACGGTTGATGATACTCTGGCACCACAGGAAAATGTAGCTATGGCCAATATTCAAATGCAAAACGGAACCCTAAGCCATTTATGTGCCAGTTTTGCGAATGATGACCATGCTGGCGACCCCTGGACCTGTATCATCAAGGTCATCGGTACCAAGGGCAGTACACGCTATAGCTATCGCGATTGGGTAATCAATGACCGGAATGGTGCCCACTCCCAGACCTATTACAGCTATCCGGAATCCATAAAGAATACCACTACGCATTTCATCAATAAGGTTTTACGGGAGGATGCGGAGCCACTTTCCAGTTTGGAAGATGCCATTACCTGTCAGCAAATAATAGAAGCTTGTGAAAAGTCGGTAGAAGAAGGATTACATATAACTTTCAAATAAGAAATAATCAACCAAAGTAACGTTTAGATGAGAAGAAGGATAGATTGGAGCAAAGGAAAAATACTATTGTTTTGCCTTACCCTAGTGGTAGTCGGTTGTAGTAGAAAAGAAGGTCCGACTTTGGAATTAAAAAAGGATTCCCACATCGTTTTGATAGGCAATAACCTGGCATGGCGAATGATGAATTTTGGTCACTTTGAGACCGAAGTGCAATTGCGATATCCGGAAGATTCCCTTTTTATACGAAATATGGGAGACGGGGCCAACACTCCGGCTTTTAGGCCACATGCGGCACGGCCTTCTCCTTGGGCCTTTCCTGGAGCGGACAGGTTTGAACATGATTCTGGTAGTAAAATACATTTTGAGGAGGACGATGGAGGGCATCAAAAAGGAGGGGTAGGGCATTTCCCCACTCCGGATGAATGGATTACCAGTCTGGAAGCCGATATTATCATTGCATTTTTTGGATATACGGAGTCCTTTGAGGGAGCCGAAGGGTTGGAAAACTATCGTGAGGAATTACGGGCCTTTATCAAACATACCTTAAGTCAGAACTATAATGGTAGCCATCCTCCACAACTGGCCTTGATATCACCGATTGCTTATGAAGATCTTTCCGAAAAAATGGATTTGCCCAATGGAGAAAAAGAAAACAAGAACTTGGAACTATATACCAAGGCCATGGGAGAAGTTGCAGCGGAAGAGGGTATACTATTTGTAAATGCGTTTGATGCGTCCAAAAATTGGTTTGATTCTACTTCCGACAATTTGACCTCAGATGGATTTCAGTTAAATGATAAGGGCTATCAAAAATTTTCCCGCTTCCTGGCAGATCAGGTTTTTGGTAAAACTACGAGTAAGGTAGAAAAAAACAGAACCTTGGTCCATGAGGCAGTAAAGGAAAAAAACTGGTTTTGGCTCAATGATTTCAAGATTCCCAACGGCGTGCATGTATATGGAAGAAGATATGATCCCTTTGGCCCGGACAACTATCCTTTTGAAATAGAAAAGATTAGGCAAATGACTGCCATTCGCGACACTGCCATTTGGATGGCCTCACAAGGCAAAAAAATGGATTTGGCCAAAAGCGATGCCCATACCAAGGTGCTTCCTCCGGTAAAGACTAACTATAAGGCCAGTGAAAAAAACGGAAATCCCGAATATTTGTACGGTCAAGATGCTTTGGATAAGATCAAGGTTGCACCAGGGTATAAAATAGAGCTTTTTGCTTCCGAAAAAGAATTCAACAATTTGGCGAATCCCGTGCAAATGTCATTTGACAATCAAGGCAGACTTTGGGTAGGGGTAATGCCAAGTTATCCCCATTACAAAGCGGGGGATAGTAAGCCCAATGACAAAATCATTATTCTGGAGGACACCGATGGAGATTACAAGGCCGATAAGGAGACCATCTTTGCGGATGGACTACATTTGACTATCGGATTCGAGTTTGCCCCGGAAGGGGTCTATGTATCCCAAGGCAACGATCTGATACTCTTAAAGGACACCGATGGGGATGATAAGGCCGATGAAAAGGAAATCATACTGAGCGGTTTTGATGACCATGATACCCATCATGCCATTAGCGCCTTTACAACAGATCCCTCTGGAGCCATTTATATGGGTGAAGGCACCTTTCTACATACCAATGTGGAAACGGCCTACGGGCCCGTAAGGGGAACCAATGGTGGATTTTATAGATACAGCCCACAGCGGCATCATCTGGAGCGAACGGCCCAATTGGCCATTCCAAATCCATGGGGTATTGCGTTTGATGATTGGGGCCAAAATTTCTTTATTCATACTTCTGGACCTTCCGCTACTTGGATGATGCCTGGAACCATTGTTCCCCGCTATGGGGTAAGTTCTCCCATACCCGAAAACTTTATTGAAAAAAAACACCTAGTTCGGCCAACTTCGGGAATAGAATTCGTGTCCAGTAGGCACTTTCCCGATAATGTGCAGGGCGACCTTCTCATAAACAATACCATTGGTTTTTTAGGTACAAAACAACATAGGGTCGTAGATGATCCCAATTCATCCGGTTATATAACCAAACATCGGCAAGATCTGGTTTATGCCGACGATAAGAATTTTCGCCCCGTAGATTTGGAGTTTGCCCCGGACGGCTCCCTGTATTTTATCGATTGGCATAATGTTCTAATAGGCCATATGCAACATAATGCACGGGATCCCTTGCGGGATCATGCTCACGGACGGGTATATCGGATTACCTACCCATCACGACCGCTGGTAGAACCAGCTAAAATAGTGGATGCGACTATTGAGGAATTACTGGATAACTTAAAGCTTCCCGAATATAGGACAAGATATCGGACAAAAAGGGAATTACGTGCTAGGGAAACTTCGGAAGTGCTAAAAAAATTGAAACCATGGGTCGATGCCCTGGATGAAAATTCCCAAAAATATGAACAACTCCTTTTGGAAGCCCTGTGGGTTACCTGGGGTGCCAATGAGGTTGATCAGGAATTGTTGAAGAAGTTATTGAGTGCCGAGGACTTTAGGGCTAGGACGGCTGCCATAAGGGTACTAAGGTATACAAGCCATCAGGTAAGCGATCAGGCAGAACTATTAATGAAAGCCGCACAGGACAACAACCCTCGTGTAAGGCTTGAAGCACTTGTGGCGGCCTCTTGGCTTGGAAAGGATGTGGGCTTGCCCATCATTGAGGAAGCGGGCAAGAAGGAATTGGACGAGTGGATGGAAAAACCTTTTGCCGCCGCTATCGCACATCTAAACGATGAAAGACTGGGACGTAAAAAGGAAACGGTGGAAACCAATCTCATTGGAACAAACCGTGACATGTTCAAAAAGGGTAAGGAAATTTATGAACGAGACGGGTATTGTGCCACTTGTCATCAGCCCGACGGTAAGGGGCTCGAAGCCTCACAATTTCCTCCGCTTATAGGTTCAAAATGGGTTACCGGAAGCGAGGAACGGTTAATTATGTTGACTTTGAAAGGGCTTATGGGCCCAATTGAGGTTTTAGGTAAGAAGTACCCTGGCCAAGTTCCCATGACCCCTTTCGGCCAAATGCTCAATGATGAGGAAGTCGCCTCGGTATTGACTTATGTAAGAAACATGCCCGGAAACAAAGCCCTGCCAGTTCTACCCGCTACGGTCAAAAAAATACGGGAAGGAATTAAGGGCAAGGAGGGATTTTATAGTCCGGGAGAACTTCTTGAATTATACCCTATGGAATAAAATTCAGGAGGCCTTAAAGTCAAAAATCTTCTCCATGGGCAACCACTTTTCACCGGGTTTGGCCATAGGCAGCGCTTGTTGGTAATCCCACATGAGTACCTCCCAATCCTGAACTTTTTCATTGTCCGCATCCATTTGGGCCTTTTTCTCAAAGGAGAAGGAATCCTCCACCTCAATAATCATAAACAAACGATTCCCAATTCGGTAGATTTCCATATGTACAATACCGGAATCCTGCAGGCTGTCCAGTACCTCTGGCCATACCTCCCTATGGTATTCTTCATATTTTGCGATTAGGGCTTCATCATTCTTTAGATCAAGGGCCAAGCAGTGTCTTTTCATGGGTTATTACGTTTAATTGATTGCAACGGTTATTTTTAAATTGATATCGATTTATCTCTCCAAACTCTATTTTAGCTTTAAAAAGTTTACTGTATTCTGATAATATACCTTTTTCAGAATGTCAATGGGCAAGCCCAGGCCACGGGTCTTTTGACCTCTTATCTCCAACGAATCCGTACCACTAAGGTAGTTCCATAACAGCCAATAATTGGCATCAAGTGATTGCTGTTCTTCTTTAAGTTGGGTGGTGCTCAAGGAGTCTTGTGGTGTGCTATTTCCATAGTCGGAACCAAAAAACACCCTATCCTGATATTTCGTAAAGAAAGCCTTTACCTTATCGCTATCCTGTCCCGCCAAATCTCCAAACCTTGCGGCTGGCTCTACGTACATATTTGGAAATTTATCAAGCCGTTCCGCTACCATATCCACATTGTGGGACATACTGCCCAAGTGTGCACACAAAATATTTATATCCGGATTTTTTTCTATCCAGTTGTCCCTCGCAGCTATTATCGTTTCATAGGATGGTATCTCTGGAAAGTTGTAGGCATGGTATTCCGGGTGCTCCTTATAATATCCGTAGTGTGGATTTTGGGGATCCAGCTCCCTCCACGCCTGTTCAGGCTCTCCGATATGGGCCATCACCGGAATTCGTTTCGATTTTAAAAAGTCCCAGATTGGCTGTAAACGGGGATCGTCAATTTGAATATATTTCCCTGAAGCATCCTTGGTGACCATGCCAAAATTCTTCCATACCTTGACCATTCTAGCTCCGGAATCGATTTCCTTGCTTAACTGCTCAATGGTTTTTTGTGCATAGTCGGGCTCATCTATGCCCACTCCGATAATTGCGGAACATAGACTAAACATTTCAGGATAGGTTTGGACATGGGTCAAATAGTTATCCCAACTTCTAATGATACCTACCTCATCCTCTCGGTAAACATCGACCAATACAGCCTGCATGTTCCATTTTTCAAAGAATGCGGGTAGGTATTCCCTGGCATGTTTAAAATGTGCATGGACATCTATTTTTTTTAGAGTTCCCTCGTCCAGGGTAATTACTGGTTCATTATTCGAAGATTGACTTTCTGCCTTTGGCTTGCAGGCAAAAAAAATGCTCATTGCAAATAAAACATATAGGCTATTTTTCATAATCGTGGTTTTATATTATTCCGTGCGATTGGTTATTTATTCTTCTCCGATAGGAGGTCCATCCCATAAATGTAATTATTTTTTCGTCGATGCATTTGCACGGCCCTTCAATTCTTTGAAGTAGTACCCTTGGCTTTACCTAGAAGAAAACCTTCTAAAACACAGGCAATTGCCAGTATTGAAAATAGGAACAACTCAACTTCCAAGACTCCTATTTTGGATGGAATAATTCCTATTTTGGCGAGAATGAAGGTAATCAAAGCCATTACGGTTACAATAGGCATTAGGAGCGACGGTTTTCGTGAACTCAGTATACCGACCAGAATCATAGGGCCCATCATGGCTGTTCCCGTAAAACTGGTGCGTGCCAACAAAACCAAATGTTCTGTACTGAGGATGGAAAAAATTAGGGCCAATATCCCAAAAAAGAAAATAAAGACTCGGGTTATTAAAATCGCTTTTTTATCCCCTAAGGTAAGTAACGACCTTAGCTCCGAACCTAGTGCGAATATTTGGGAATCAGAAGTTGAAATAGCCGCCGCAATCAGCCCTATCAATCCTAATGCTGCTATACCTTCAGCTTGATCGTATAAAAGTACATGTCCTATAAATTCCTGGGTGGATGCCTCTGGATACAATACCGCTCCATACATTCCCATAAACAGCGTGGGAAGAATAATCAATATGGCTACAATGCCCAGACCAATGGCCATCTTACGCAAAGCCGAACTGCTTTTCATGATGACAACCCGAGTAGAAATCTGTGGTTGTGTAAAAGGTAATGAAATGATAGCAATGGCCGAAATAATCAAAAATTGAGTGGTAAATAGTCCTTTGGGACCGGGAACGGAGAGTAATTCATTGCTGATGGATTCAACCTTATCGAACATGGACGTCATGTTCCCAAAATGACTTACACAGTTCCAACCAATGATCCATATGGTTATAAAAAGTAGAATTCCCTGTAAGGTGTCGTTATACATAATTGCCCTAAGACCACCTGTTTCACTATATAATATCATAATACCTACAATAATCAGGCTCCACGCCCAGACAGGAATCGCATTTGGAAAGGCCGCGTTAAGAAATATAGAAATACCACTAATTTGTACAGCTATATAGGGAATCAAAAAAATCACCGCTCCCCCAAAAGCTACATACCCTGCTAATTTTGCCCCATAGGTATTGACCATTAAACCGGACATTCCTTTAAAATCCAGTTTTCTTGCTTTTCTTCTGAGCATTTCTCCTACCCGGATTAAGGCATAGACCATCATAGTATCCGAAACTGCCAAAAAAATCCAAGCCCCAATACCATGTGTACGGAAAAAGTCCGGCATCCCTATTACGGTAAAAGCGCTGAATAAGGTAGCCGCTGTTGTGAAAAGCCCAATAACAAACCCTATATTACCACCACCTAGTAGATAGCTTGATGTGGTTTTTTCCTTAACACGTGTACGTCTTACCAAAAAGACCAAGATACCCAGATAAATCGCGCCCGCAATTAAAAACTTAGTCAGCATGGTTCTCTTCTTTGTTTATGATGGATACCAGATAAGCGAGGATTACAAAAAGAAAACTGACCAAAAGTCCTGCCCCTAAGGTATAGGGCAGTCCCAATATAAAAGGTTCGGCCACATGTTCAGGGGTCACCAAAGGACTGAATGAGGCAATGAAGGTGAGAAGGGCCAGGCCATCCAAAATCTTTAATAGGGCAACACGTCTTTTTTTCATAATCTGGGTATAGTTAAACCTCCATCGACCATAATCACTTGACCGGTGGAGTAAGGGAATTTTCCTTCTACCAAGGCCAAAACCGCCTGGCCCACATCTTCTGGAGACCCTATCCTGGATTGAAGCATAAGTCCCTTATTAATCATTTCTTGGTATTTCTGAAGTACCTTTGCCGTCATATCAGTTTCAATTACCCCTGGTCTTACCTCATATACAGGTATGCCGTATTCACCCAGTTTTGTAGCGAACAATTGGGTCATCATACTCAGACCGGCTTTGGATAAACAGTATTCTCCACGGCTTATGGAGGCCGTGGTAGCACTGATAGATGATATGTTGATGATGCAAGGAACGTTTTCCGTGTTCTTCTCTTTGTATTGTATCATGTGATCGGCCACTTTTTGGGTAAGGAAAAAAGGCCCTTTAAGATTAATGTCCATCACCCGGTCATAACTTTCTTCCGTAGTCTCCAATACGTCAAGCCTTTTTAAAGGACCAACACCGGCATTATTGACCAGTACATGAAGTTGGCCAAAAGCCTCCAATACTTCCGTAACTATTTTTTCCCTTTCCTTGGGAACGGCTATATTTCCTTGACAGTAGATTACCTTTTTGGCGCCGAGTCCTTGTAACTCTTTTAAAGCTAAGGCGACGTTCTTAGCTTCCCTAACCCCATTAATGGCCAAATTGCAACCACCTTTTGCCAACGCTCTGGCAATACCTAATCCAATCCCGCGCGATCCCCCGGTAATCAAAACATTTTTTGTCATAAGCCAGAATTTTTTTTGAAGGCTTTCAACTGAACAGCTTCAGGTTTTGCTTTATAATAGGGATCCAAGGGAAAACAACCGGATATCATACCTATACGAGGTGCCGTGGTACAATCTGAAAAAGTTCTACAAATTTTACCCCGAGTTAGTGGTCTCCCGTTTATAATGTCATCCGGCATATCAGGGTAACTCAATACCATTCTCCCCAAACCGACAAAATCCGCCATATGATTTTCCACGACGGCCTCGGCCACATGGGGTAGCCATTCCTGAAGATAAGAATAGGCCGATCCCACAATGGCAAGGTTGGGAAATTTTCTTTTTATTTCATGGGTAACCTGTATTTGGCGCGCAACTCCAAGAAGTGGATCTTCTGGAGGGAGATAACCATCAGAAGGTGGGAAAAGTGCTGGCCTTTGGATATGGGGAACGTAATACGGACTTCCGGCTGTGATGCAAACCATTTCGACGCCTAATTTTTCCAAATAACCGATCATTTCGAAAACTTCGGAAAGATCAATTCCAAGGCCTTGATCCGTTCCCCCAAATGCTTCACTGTATGTATTTGGGGATTTTTCGGGGACTCCTATGTCGTTTTCATCTTTTGTAAATGGAATCCAATCAAAGGCACTAAGCCTAACCGCAACAGGTATATTGCTAGTGGCTTTAATGCCATCCACTATAGATGTTATAAAACGCATACGATTCTCCAAGGAGCCTCCATATTTTCCTTCGCGATTGAAGGCACTTAGAAATTCATGGCCCAAATATCCATGACAATGTTTGATGTCTACGAATTGATACCCCGCTTCTTTGGCAAGTGCGGCTCCCTTTATAAAATCTTCTACCAGGGTATCGATTTCAGTATCGGTCAATGTTGGGTAATCCTCTGGAAGATTAAATTTTTTATTCAGAATAGAATGCTTATATAAAATCTTGGGCTTACGCTTTCGGTCCTCATCCGGAATCGCAAACCTACCGGAATGGGTGAGTTGCAGACCAATATACAAGTCAGATGTTGTTCCGAATTTGGATTCGTGGGCTTCGATCAAATTGTTGTATAGAATTTTGAACGCATCCAAATTGGCTTCATTGATCAACAACTGATTCGGATTGGCCCTGCCTTCCGGGTTTACTGCGACAGCTTCACATCCCCAAAGTAGTTTGGCCCCGCTGATGGCAAAATTATGCCATCGTCGCTTGGTCATTTCCGAAGGCCTACCTTCTAACGTTCCATCCCATCCTTCCATGGGAAGAATGCAAAATCGATTACCGATAACCCTGCCCGATTTGAGTTTAAAAGGCTGGTTCATAATGGATTGCCCCGTATTATTCAATGTTTCATTAAAAGGCAAATCGGCCCCGATTTTTGAGAGATGTTGAGCAAAACTTTCGGCGGTCTTCAATTGTGCAATGCGTGGAAACTTTGGTCTTGATTTGGCCATATTACAATGTTATACCTTTAAAGAATGTATAATACGAATCACCCTTGATAACCTCGCCTAAATACAACGCCAGTTCCCGGGTGTGATAATCCCCCCACATACAGGCCTCGCCATTGGGAATGGTACTACCTTTTGGAATATGGTCCCAACCATTGGGGCGGTGATAGATGGCATGTAGAATCAATCCTTGATGATTTTCATTTGTACTGAGGTATGGCTCATCGAAAAGACTATCGGCTATGGTCAAACCTGCGGACCAATAGGTATCCGCATCGGCCTTGTTCCTCACTTTTAAATAGTTGCCCAACCTCAATAAACCTTGGGCCCCTATAGCTGCCGCCGAACTGTCAATAGGTTCGTAATCATTGAAGGGGTCCGATTTTTTATTTCGCCAATCTAGAAGATGAAACAATCCAGGCGCTCCGGTATCCCAATATGGAATTCCATCGATGGCACTATTTTCCAAATAAAAATCGCAAGTGGCCCTTGCGGCCTTTAGAAAAACTTCCTCTATATATGCTTTTCCGCCCAACTCGTCCAGTTCTGGCAAGTGTTCTTGACTTTGCAGAAATTCCAATTGTTCCGCGAAGCCTAGCATAGCCCAACTTAAACCGCGTGTCCAAGTAGAAAACCCGCTATACCCCTGTTGGGTGGAAGGAGAGCGAAAGTTACCGTCATTCGTATTAAATATAGCTTCGTGGGCCGTTCTTCCCCATACGTCATACGTATCACGTCCTTCGCCGTAATAAATAGAATACTTTGCCGAGGCCAAGGCATGTTGATAGGCCCTTTTAAGCAAATTTATTTTGGAATCGTTCTCACCAGAAGAATAGTGACCCAACATATGACCTACAACCAAAATTCGAATAGTCCGCATCGTATCTACAAATAGGGAATGTGGTCCATTAAAGGAGTAGATGAATCCTCCTTCTGGAAGGGAGGTCCAACGTTGTGCCTGGACCGAGGCCGAAAGTTTAAGTGCCAAGGCACAGAACTCCTTGGCACCGGCATTCTGTTCAACCTTGCCTTCATTTAACAAACGGAGCCAGTTGCCATAGGTACTTAGATTGTTGAAACCATGATCATGTACACCAAAATGGCTAATATGGGGTGGCATGTGTGCCTTTATATGATCGATACCAAGATTTAGGAAATGGGCATCTTTTGTGGCATCAAATTGTAATAGTTCGGAACCATACTGGAAGCCTTGTGTCCAATCCGTCCAACTTCTAGGTTCATAGGTTCCGTTTACAGTAACTACCGGGGAGCCGGAAACTCCTTCCAGATGGGAAGCCATACTTTTTATTTTCTGCCCGGATAGGGTCCAGAGTCTTTCGATCTTATCCTTAAGGTCTTGGGTCTTTAGTTCGGGGTTTATCTGCATAAGTTCAATTTGCTTTGGAGTAGTATAGTTTGCTTCTTGAAGAAATAGTAATTAACAACATATTGCGTTTTAAATATAGGAATAAAGAACCTATCCTCTCTGCTTTCGAAACTTGATTCTTTACAAATCATTTTAATGAGTTTTATGATGGCCTTGGGACAATACCCGTCCTTTTTGCCCAGATTGACCACATTTCGGCCATTTTTTGTACCAACCCTGGATGTTTTGGCGCCAAATTATGCATTTCTGTACGATCATTTTCCATATCGAACAACTCCCAATTTTCCAACTCCAAATCATCAATTTGATCCCATACGAACGAATGCGTTTTGTTCGCTTTTGAGACCAATTTCCATTTCCCCATCCTAATGGCACGGTTACCTTCATGCTCCCAATAAATGGCATCTCTCTCCAGTCGCTTTCCCTCAAATACGGGAACCAGACTTTTACCTTCCATGGGTGGTATTTCATTACCATTAAAGGTAGTGGGGTAAAGATCGCCACCAACATCTACACAGGTTGCCATGATATCGATCAAGTGGGCGGGCTCGGTTCTAAATCCCCCGATTCCTGTGGTTTCAGGATTAATTTTTTCCGGCCAATGCACAATTAAAGGCGAGGAAATACCGCCCTCATGTACCCAGTGCTTGTATTCCCTAAAGGGCGTATTGCTAACATTGGCCCAGTTACGGCCATAGGCGGTATAACCATCCGGTGGACCTGGCCATCCATTTTTCATTATCCCAATGGGCTTGCCGTCCCTAGTAAAAAAGGGGACCATTTCGGTTTGTAGCTCATCAGGGGTTAAGGGCACTCTGTCCTTTTCCATGGTACGTTTTGACATCCATTTCAATTCCTCGGCACAGGCACCGTTGTCCTGCAGGTAGATGATCAAGGTATTCTCCAATTCCCCTTTGGCCTTAAGGGCGTCCACTACTTTTCCAATACCTTCGTCCATTAGCGTGATCATTGCGGCGTAGGTTTCCATATTGGCGAGTTCCCATTCCTTATCCGGAATATCTTCGGACCAATGCTGTATGAGGGAATCACGAGGAGTAAGTTCCCATTCTGTTTTGGTCAACCCTATTTTTTTCATTCGTTCAAAACGATTTTTTCGCATCTCGTCCCAGCCTTTATTGTAGCGTCCCTTATATTTTTCGACGGCCTCGTCCGGTGCATGCATGGGCCAATGTGCCGCTGTGTAGGACAAATACAGAAAAAAAGGATTACTAGTTTCATGTTCCTCAATACGTTCCACAGCATAATTGGTAAAGTCGGTGGTGCAATAAAAGCCTTCACGAGGTGCAACATATGCATTATCCTCTGTTAGGGAACGCGGATCATAGAGACTGCCTGCTCCGGAAATCATACCAAAGAACCTATCAAAACCCCGTTGTTTGGGCCAATTGTGTTTGTCCGGATTATCTATGACATAGGGAGTTACATGCCATTTCCCGGACATATAGGTGGAATATCCCGATTTTTTTAAGGCCTCCGCAATGGTTACTGCATTGGAACTTAAGTCCCCTCTGAAAGCTGGCGTCCCCCGGTCATTGACCATATGGCCAATTCCCGCTTGTTGGGGATAAAGGCCTGTGAGCAGGGAAGCTCGTGTAGGGCAACAACGTGCGGTATTGTAGAATTGGGTAAACCGCAGGCCATTGGCGGCAAGTTCATCTAGCCTCGGGGTCTTAATCTCACCGCCATAGCAGCCAATGTCGGAATAGCCCATATCGTCTCCCATAATGAGAACAATGTTCGGAAGATTATTCTTTTTTGATGGAGTAGGGGATGTGCAACTTTGGAAAAGTAGGATCACACCCAGGACTACATAGCCGATTGTTTTCTTCATGGCGTACTTTTTTGCTTTAGCCAAACGGACATTTCCCCAATTTCCCGGTGTGCCCAGGAATAGTAGGGAACCGCGGTAATTGTTTGACCATTGATTTTGCCAATGCCACCCAATAGTTCCGCATCGAAGGAATAGTTGAGTTCCTCCCCTTCCTCGGGTATCTGAATGCCAAGGACTCCTTTAGGATTATCAACTTCTTCGGCACAATACACCAATGGCCCACGTTCCAGTGCAATTTTACCCTCGTTGGCGGCCACCAATTCATGGCTCACCACCTTTCGAATGGGCATTTCGAAAGAGATATTGATTTTATCGTTCGGTGCCCAGGTATCATTTTCCAATGTTATGTAACCGTCCTCGATTAATGTTTTGGAAGGTTCGCCATTTATAGTCACTACAATGGCAGGGGAATGATTATCATTATAACGGTACAGGTCTCCATCCATTACTTGGTTCCTGGCCCATCCTGGAACCCTTAGCTTTAGAACGGCCGAAATAGCTTTCTTGTTTAAAATCTCTAATTCTACCGAACCCTCCCAAGGATAATTTGTGGTTTGGGAAAGCTGCAAATTTCCATTTTCCAAAGGAATTTCAGTCTCGTTGCCAATATATAAGTTCACATATACTTCATTGCCTTTAACAGCATACATATAACCAGGAAGGGAAGGTAGAATACGTACAACGTTTACAGGGCAACAAGAACAATCGAACCACGGCGATCTACCACATACCCCCTGGTTAAATTTTGAAACGCCATCCACTTCTAAGGGGTTGGGATAAAAGAAGGTGTTCCCCTCAAGGGAAACCCCGGCGAGAAAACCATTATACAGGGTTCTTTCAAAAACATCCATATATTTTACATCACCACTCTTTAAAAACATCCGATGGTTCCAGAGCATAAGGGCAATAGCGGCACAAGTTTCCGTATAGGCCGTAGCGTTCGGAAGTTCATAATCCGGTCCAAAGCCTTCGTGTTTGGGTTCGGCACCGATACCCCCGGTAAGATAAATTTTTTGGTGTACAATATCGTTCCAAATTTTGTCTAGGGCCTCATCATAAGCCGTTTCACCGGTCAAGGCCGCCACGTCAGTAGCCCCAGCATAGAAATATCCGGCCCGTACGGAATGCCCAACGGCCTCTTCTTGTTCGGCAAGTGGTACGTGGTCCTGTTGATATTTTCCAGCATACTTCCCTTCCGTAGTGTTATGCCCTTCGGCATTTCCACGTTGATCAATGAAAAACTTGGCAAGGTCAAGATATCTTTTTTTACCGGTTACGCGATATAATTTTACCAATCCGATTTCTATTTCCTGATGGCCTGGCACGCCCATGTTTTTACCGGGGCCAAAAACGCTATCGATGAGGTCGGCATTTTTAAGGGCCACCTCCAGTAATGACCTTTTTTCGGTTGCCTGAAAATGGGCAGCTGCTGCCTCATACAGATGCCCCACATTATAGAGCTCGTGATAAGTCTGAAGATTGGTCCATCTTTTCTCACCGGCACCATCCGCTGCCTTTTCCGGATTTATGGTACGGTTGGTATACAAATAGCCGTCTTTCTCTTGTGCCGCAGCTATTTTTGCTATCAATTCATCTAAGAATGATTCAAGCTGTGGGTCACTATGAACCTGTAAGGAGTAACTAGCTCCTTCAATGACCTTAAACACATCTGAATCATTAAAAAAAATACCTTCAAAATCACCCTCTTCAAGTCCGCCGGCAATCGCAAAATTTCTGAGCCTCCCCGTTTCTTTGCATTTTTGAAAGTTATAAGGAATAGTTACTTTTCGATTTGTTTCCAATCTGGGCGACCAAAAATTATCTTTAATCGTAACCGAGGTAAACGGCACTGGTTGTATCGGGTAATCCAACTGGGTGGCCGAAGTTTCCACGATTTTCGTTTCTATCTTCTTTTCTTTACAAGAGGAAATTAAAAACAGTAAGATTATAAAAGTGTTTCTAACCCAAACGAAATCGATATAGTTGAACCGGCATATATTTTTCATCACTTCATTTTTTTGGTATGCATGATAAAGAAATCTGTGAATAAACAATCATAGATTTTTTGATGGATTCAATGTTTTTAAATAAGCGATTAGATTCAGGACATCCGAATCGCTTAGGGTATTTAATAAGCCTTCGGGCATCATCGATTTTTCGGTGACATCCCTGGATCGTATTTTTGATTTGTTGATGGAAATTGGTTCCTGCCCAACCACCCTAAGGGTAATATTCCTATCATTTTCAGCAATAACGTTTCCACTATAGGTCCTGCCATCCTGAGTAATGATTACCACTAGTTTATAATCATCTTGAATTTCACCACTGGGATTTAGGATGTTGTTCAAAAGGTAGGCTGTATTGGTACGGTTAGAACCGGTAAGATCAGGTCCAATAACCCCACCCTCCCCGAACATAACGTGACATGCTGCGCAGGTTCGCTGGTAAATGCCTTTTCCTTCAGTAGCATTGGCATTGGCTATGGCTTCATCGGAAAGCAATCGTTGATACTTGCTGAACTGCCCTTGGATATCTCCTGAAATATCGTCGATAGGCCCCCAAATTTCTACAAAACCACTTCCTACCACCCTTCGCATTTGCATAGCGACATAAGCCGGAATGTCTTCTTTAGGGATGGTCCCCTCCTTGATGGCATTGGCCAGAATTCTGCCATAGGTGCCCCTTGAGGCGAGCGTTAGGATGGCCTCCTGCTTCTCTTTAGAGGAAAGTTCCTGATATTTCTGGAACAGAGCCTTACCCAGATTCTCATTTTCATAGGCGGCAATGGCCCGAATGGCCTCCATCCTAAGGTTAGGATTCTCCAATAATTTGGGCAACTCCTTTTCAAGTTCCTCTCGTTGGTGGAGGGCGAGGTTTTTTATCGCATTTTGTTTTTGTTCAGGACTGGACTTGGCATCGCTAATGACCGCCATCATTTTTTTGGCCGCATCCGCATTACCAAAATGCTGTGCTATTTGATCTGATAAGGTAACCAGTTCGGAGTTGGACTGTAACGATTTGTAGACCGAGGCCCAATTTGAGGGCTCCCTCAAGTCCGATCTACCTTCCAGACCCGCCAATATACCCTTCAATAGATATTTTTGTTTGCTGGATTTTTTATCTATCTCGGCGATTAACTTTTGCAATTGGTCTCCATCTAGCAAACGCCGAGCAATTTTTTCTACTAGCGACGGAATGGCACTGACATTGGCTAGTAACAGTGCCTTTTCCGGTCGGTCCACTAGCATGGGTTCTATTCCGAACCACAACATCAACGGAATATTGGGATCATCTATGTCTTCTTCAAATTGTACTAGAAATGAAGCCATATCCCAGCGATTGGCTTTGTTTATTCTTTGTAGCGCACCGGCCAGATACCTACGGACTACGGGAGAGTTTTCATTTTTTGCCAATCGGGTAAGGGCTGCTACCACCGTCTTCGATGGTGGCCCATCTTCAGTTAGAAATTGAATGGCCCATGCCCGGACATACTGCTGCCCGTCTTTAAGCAGTCCCATCAGTCGGTCAGAAGTAATATTCCCTGTGATCCAGAGTGTCCACAAAGCACGGAGCCTAAGATCTTCGTTCCTTTCTTTTTTCAGAACATTTTCCAATTGGGTAATGGCCTCCTTTTCCAGTGCTTTTTTTGTCGCCCTATACTGAAGGATTACCCTTGCCCTTTGTGCATGCCAGTTGCTTTTACTCCGTTGCAATTCCACTAGCTCCAGGTCACTTTGTTTATTTAGATCTTCAAATCTCCCCGGCCAATTTTTAGCAGTAGATTTTTCCGGCATAATTCTAAAAACGCGACCCGTTTCCTTGTTGAGTACTTCCCCACCACAAATATCCGCATCGTGCCAATCGAGGACATAGAGTCCGCCTTCCGGACCTACCTCCATGCTGAATCCTACCCATTGGGCATTGTTGGCCAACATAAAGTCCTCTCCGTGGCTCGCTGTAAAACCGGAACCATTCGGGGTCAATATATCTGATAGCACGGCGTGCTCATGAATGTTGGCCATAAAAAGCCGCCCGTATTGATCATTGGGGAAGGCATCGGATTGATAAATTCTTGCACCACCATGAGCGGATCGATGGCGATGATCTACGATGGTCTTAATGTCCTCATAGACATAAGGATTAAAATGTTGCCCGCCTTGTCTATGATAAATACCACCAGGAATGATATGAAATAAATGAGGGATGACACATGCAGAAATAAATAGTTGGCCTTTGGAATCATAATCGATGCCCCAAGGATTGCTAAAACCATGCGAGACCACTTCAAAACGATCTTTTATGGGATGGTAACGCCAAACGCCCCCATTGATATCCACTCCATCCGCATCCAGCAAATCTTCTGGGAAGGCCTCCCGGTGTCTGTAAATGCGACCTTTGCCTTTTGGTTTTCGTATGACCGATGGTGTAGCAAACCCTTCAAGGCCATAGAGCCAGCCATCCGGGCCCCAATGCAAACTGTTGATGGTTTCATGCCGATCCCGAATACCCCAACCGGTCAATAGAACCTTGATATCTTCCTCATCTGCTTTATCATCTCCATTTTTATCGGGTACAAACAATAAGTTGGGTGGTGCTCCTAAAAAAAGTCCTCCGTGACCAACGGCAATGGCCGAAGGGAATGGAATACCTTCCAAAAAGACTTTTTTGCTATCGGCAATTCCGTCTTTATCGGTATCTTCCAAAATGAGGATGCGGCTGTCACCGAAATTTGAAAAACCATGTCCTCGGGATTCATAATCGCGATTCTCGGCAATCCACATTCGCCCCTTATCATCCCAACAGAATGCCATGGGCTGCGTAATCATAGGTTCGGATGCAAATGCATTCACTTGGTAACCTTCTTTTAAGGTCATGGCTTCCACCGCTTCTTGCGGACTCAGTAATTTGGCATCCCGTCCCTCTTTTTTGGCAAGCTCCCAAAGCGAAGCGGTATTGTACATTCCTTTATCGCCAACATAGTCTCCCCAGAGGTCGTCCATTTTAATGGCGTTCAGTTTTCCGGTATAAGCTACTATTTGATGCCGTATGGTTTCGACTTCCCCTTTTTTAATATGCCAATCTCCCATTTTTGCACGTACCGGTCCGATGCCCAATTGGGAGTCCACCCGCCAAGTCTGGGGAAAGCCTTTATTATCGGGATGATCAAAAATGGCAATATGGCCCCATTCGTCCAATCCAGCGATTTCCATACCCGCATTTACCCACATGGCTCGTTGTCCTTCGGCCTTTTCGTTGCGTTGCCGAGCAGCATTCTCCACCTCGCCTTTGATTCCCTCTTTCCAAGGCATTCTAAGAAACAATCCACCATAATCAAATTCGTTGACGGTAATATCGGTAAGCGCCTCCCCTTGCCATTCCAAACTCATAAGGTAGCTATCCGATTTCTCGGTGAAGGTCCAGGTCTGGGACTCCTTTAAGATGGGTATACCGGCCTCATCCAGCATGTGGTACACGGTCTTCCATTTTACTTCCTTCCCTTCGGGTATGAGCACTTGGGCCGATACTTTTTGCCAATGGTCTCCTCCGGGAAAATGAAAATAATCCCTCCCTATTTTTTTCTTTATGTCTTCGGGTTTGTTCCGGTCATAGAACCATTTTTTTAACCCGGCGGAATCGATTCCAGCACCGTTTACACGGGTGAAACCCCAATAGAGTCCAGTTTGGTGCGGATGGTGACCAGGACTGTACTGCGTCAGCTCAGCAGTGGAACCGGGCGCTAAAATAGGATGGATAAATGGACGAAAGTCAGCTTTGATATTTTGAGTGACCAAGGCCACATTGTCATCGGCAGTGAATACTTCTATAACGTCATCTCCTTTTTTGATGACAAAACTATGCTCTTGGCCGTTTTCAACGATTTGCTGTTTACTTTTTTTAGTCTGACAGGCAGCTATACAGGTAAACCCCAAGACAAAAATGAAATACCTAAGCACATCTTTCATGTTATCGTTTTATAAGTCCATATCAAAGACCAAAGTATCCAGTTCTGTTGCTTTCCAGGGGGTTACCTGCCCTTGGGTACGAAAACGAATATGACCTACAGCTCCCGCGGATAAAGGTTTCTGCGAGTGGCCCCAGGCATTTCGAATATAGGTGGAAATAGCAGCGATATCCTCGTTTTGTAGGGTAGAGAACGAGGGCATGCTGGGTAAAATGTCCGGGATGCCAAATTTCTTGCCATTTACGGTAACCGGGCCTTCCATACCATGTAACAATATCATAGCCAATCTGTAATCCGCCCCGGTGACCCATTCCGAATTTTTAAGGGGAGGAGCAAAACGGGATATACCTTCGCCTTGCGTACCGTGACAATTGGCACAGAGATTTAAGTACTTTTGTCTTCCCTGGGCAAACTGTTGAGGGTCAACTTTATGTTCGGCTTTTTTTATGGCAAGTTGCTTTTTAGGCTTTCCGGGCCAAGTCAATTTTTGAAGGAGTTCTTCGGGTAATGCTTCATTTTTTAAAAGAGTTGGTTTTCTTGAAAGCACTATTTCTCCCATGGCGTTGGTACCTTTGGAATTGAGCATCCCATTTATCAACGCATTTTTGATCCATTTTTGATTCTTCAGCATTTTATCTTGGGTCAAGGCCAACATGTGTTGTACTTCTTTCTCCGAACCTTTATTAGCAATGGCCGTGCCCAACATTTCAATGAATATTTCCTTAGCTTGATTGTAGGTCTTCCATCCCGATTTGACTAGTAGCGTCTTCAACAATGCGGCCTCTCTATTTTGAAGACTGCTCATCACGACATCCCTGGCTACGGGCAATTGTCCAAAGCGTGATAGGAACTTCTGTGCAATATCGAATGCAATTTCGGAATCGATTTCACTACTTTCCAGTACCATTTGCATCTGTAACAAAGGCGAAGCTTGATCATAGGTTTCCTCTATAAATTTGGTAATTTCCTTTTTTACATCTACATGGTCGGAATCTTTACCACCGATCAATCGCAAAGCCGTTTGGGCCACCCTAGAATTTTCGGATCGTAAAGCTGGCAACAACACCTCTGGTTGTGCCAAACCTAGGCCTTCCAATGTCCATAAGGCATGCAATTGGGCAAGAGGATTTCCCTTTTTGATTACTTCTTCCAGGTCATAAGCAATAGGTTCTCCTTTTTCGACCAATAATCGCTGGGCCATGTCACGCGTCCATCCATTGGGGTGCCCCAAAAGGGCAACCAAAGTCTTGGAATCGGCCTGGGAAAGGTCAATGGGTTTTTCCCGACTTTTCTTTTTTGAGGTTATCCTCCAGATGCGACCCATATGGATGGGTCTATCGAGTTTGCGTTCCAAGGTTACTTTTCGAAGATAGGGGGTCATATACGGGCCATGCTGAATGATTCCTTTGTACATATCCACTACATATAAGGCTCCGTCAGGGCCTGAAGCTAAGGAAATAGGCCGGAATCGCTCATCGGTCGATGCCAAAAATTCCCGATTCTTATAAACGCCTTGAGCACTTAGCATAAAGCCCTCTTCTGTAATTTTATTGCGTTTGATAAGGTTGGCCGTGGGTTCGCAAACAAAGGCATCACCCTTGTAATCCCTTGGTAGGATATTCCCTCTGTAGATCAATGGGCCACAGGCTGAGGCAAATTCCAACAAGCGTCCTTCCTGATCCAGAGTACCTGGAACATACCCCCGATTTACAGCCGTGTTGCTGCGAATGGGAAATATCTTGCGTTCCAAAGTCAAACCATGGTCAATTCCGCTTGATGGGGTATGGTTTTTATTCCGCTGCAAAGCATTTGGAGGAACCAGATCGGCGTGCAACTGTGACCAGTTGTAGTTATAAAATAGTCGGCCAGAATCGTCATGGATAATGCCCCATTGCCCGCGGAATTCAGTTTCATCCTTTACCCATTCCCCATTGATGTTTCGATACCGGTATTTAGATTTAGCGTTGTAGAGCCAGTTGTCCATTCCCCGCCAAAGCCCGTTCGCGGAATGTTCGGGCATGCCACTACCTCCGTAGGTAGAATCGATCAAGGTTTTAGTATCCGCCTTAAAGTCTCCATCAGTATCCTGGATATGCCAAAGCGGGATGTTTTCGGCTACCAAAGCACCTCCTTTGATGACCGCAAGGGCCCTAGGCAGTACAAGGCTATCCAGAAAGATCTGGCCTCGATCCATTTGGCCATCTTGATCATCATCGAACAATACCGAGATACGACCTACGCGATCTTTTTCGCCGGTACCATCAATATCGGACATAAACCCTAGCATTTCCACCACCCAAAGTCTTCCGCCTTCATCGAACGAAATAGCTACGGGATCCTGTACCAAAGGTTCGGCGGCGACTAGTTGAATTTGTAAACTATCATCCGCCAAAACAAAAGAAATTAGAGCTTTTTCTGGAGATAGGGGTGGGGAGGGGTCTTTTTTACAACCTGATAAACTTAATAGTAAACATGCCAGGACAAGAGTAAACCATACGATATTTTTAGAATAAATCCCCATACATTTTAGCGTACACCTACCAACCTTTTTCCATATTAATTTTGGCTATGGTTTAGAAAAGAAAACTAGCCAGAAAAACCATAAATGCGGCACTAGTTCCTACAACTAATGTCCCCAGGGTATACACCCGATATCCCGTTTTAACATCAATACCTGAAAATTGGGTGAGAATCCAAAATCCGCTATCATTGGCATGTGAAACGACCATGGCACCGGCTCCAATGGCCGAAACTACCAAAGCCTTGTCGATTTCCGTGGTAAAGCCCATCGTTGCCAACAAGGGAGCTACAATAGATGCTGTGGTTATCAAGGCAACCGTAGATGAACCTTGGGCACTTTTAATGGCCGCACATAATAAAAATGGGAGCCAAATACCGAGGTTGGCACCAGATAGGGAATCTGCCAAAGTATCGGCGATACCACTATTTTGTAATATTGTTCCAAAAATACCCCCTGCTCCCGTAATCAAAATAATATTGGAGGCATCCGAAAGTGCCTTCCCGACCCAACCTGTTGTAGCCAACATTTCATTGTCCCACTTTTTCGGTAAAAGAAAAGCGAAAAGCATACCGATCATCAATGCTATAATTGGAGAGCCAACAAAAGAGATAAACTTCATGAGGCCCGAAACTTCTTCCCCTTCGACCATGTTAAACTCCAAAATGGATTTTCCTACAATGAGCAAAATGGGAATCAATATAGGCAGGAAGGACTTGAAGGCGCTTGGCGCCTGTTTCATTCGTTCTTGGATAACCTCTTCCGTAATGTCGGGATTGGGATCTATGTACTTTTTGGCCCCCATTTTTTTACAGTAGATTACGGCAATGATCAAGGACAACAGTCCTACTACAAGCCCTATCAACATGACCAGCCCCACATCGGCACCTATGATTCCCGCCGCTGCTATGGGCCCGGGGGTAGGAGGAACCAGTACATGGGTAATCATCAAACCTAGAATCAAGGCCGTAGCCGTGCCAACAATGGAGAGCCCTGCCCTTTTGGTCAAGCTTTTGTTCAAGGGATTAAGTATAATGAACCCACTATCGGCAAATACAGGAATGGAGACAATAAAACCTACAATGCCCATGGCCTCGTGAACCCGTTTTTTCCCGATAACGCGCAGGACCACCTCGGCTAATTTATAGGCACCTCCGGAATGTTCCAAAAAGGCTCCTATAATAACCCCCAAAACAATTACAATACCAATTTTTCCCAACGTGATTCCAAAACCATCATTGACCAGATTAACTATGGTATCCAGGGTCATGCCGGAAAAAAGGGCAAAAAATAGTGCCGCCGCCAAAAGGGATAAAAATGGATGTACCTTCCACTTTACGGTCAGCAGAATTATAATTAGAACACTTAGTAATAACAGAATAATATTGATCATGGTTGGTTGTTTTAGTGAGCGTCCCTACTTACCTGGTCCCCTGATTTTCCGACTAAAAAATCAAGATCGGCCCCTAGGTGCGATTGTTGAACGGTTTTGGTATACAGACTGGTATAGCCTCTATTCATTGGTGGTGTAGGTGGGGTCCAGGCCGCTTTTCTTTTTTGGATTTCGGCCTCATCCACCTCCAAGTGAAGTTTACGGTTAGGCACATCCAAAACAATGGAATCACCTGATTGCACAAGGGCCAAAAGACCACCGATAGAAGATTCCGGAGATACATGGAGTACTACCGTACCAAAAGCGGTACCGCTCATCCGTCCATCCGAGATGCGTACCATATCCTTTACTCCTTTTTTTAGCAGTTTTTCCGGGATATCCATATTGCCTACCTCGGCCATTCCCGGATATCCTACGGGCCCTACACCTTTCAAAACCATTATACTGTTTTCATCAATATCCAAATCCGGATTGTCCACGGATGATAGGAAGTCCTCTATGGTCTCAAAGACCACGGCCTTGCCCCTATGGGTCATCAGTTCCGGAGTTGCCGCAGATGGTTTTATCACCGCCCCGTCCTCACACAGATTTCCATACAAAACCGCAATACCGGCCTCTTCCATAAAGGGTTTGTCCAAGGTAGCAATGACTTCTGAATTATAGCATTCTGCAGTAACGTTGTTTTCTATAAGGGATTTGCCATTTGCAGTAATCACATTTTTATGAAGTTGATCTTTCATTTCTTTTATTACTACGGGAAGGCCGCCGGCATCAAAGAAATCCTCCATGAGATATTTACCGGAAGGCATCAAATTGACCAACAAGGGAATTTTGCTTCCTAGGGTGTCAAATTCTTTCAAGTCAAGTTTTATTCCTATTCGACCGGCAATGGCCAATAAGTGAATAATGAAATTGGTGGATCCACCTATGGCGGCATTGATTTTTATGGCATTTTCAAAAGCTTCCTTGGTCAATATTTTAGATAGTTTAAGGTCTTCCTTGACCATTTCCACAATACGTCTACCCGAGAGTTGCGCCATTACTTTTTTTCTGGAATCCACCGCTGGGATTGCTGCAGCACCGGGAAGGGTAAGCCCAAGTGACTCTACCATACATGCCATAGTGGAGGCCGTTCCCATGGTCATACAATGCCCGGCACTTCGAGCGGAACATATTTCGGCCTCTATTTGGTCTTCTTTTGTGAACCCCTCGTTTTTGATCTTATCCTTCAATTGCCAAACAAAAGTGCCCGAACCAATACGTTCACCTTTATACTTACCGTTAAGCATAGGCCCACCTGGTACCACTATGGTGGGAAGATCTACGCTACATGCGCCCATTACCGTGGAAGGGGTGGTCTTGTCGCATCCGGTCAATAGCACTACACCATCAAGTGGATTGGCTCGAATACTTTCTTCGGTATCCATACTGGCCAAATTCCGAAAAAGCATCGCTGTAGGTCGCATCAGGATTTCGCCCAGACTGGTCACGGGGAATTCAAATGGCACGCCTCCAGCTTCTAGCACCCCTCGTTTCACGAATTCCGCAAATTCACGAAGATGTCCATTGCAAGGTGTGAGTTCCGACCACGTATTGCAAATACCAATTACCGGACGCCCCTCAAAATAGTCATTGGGATACCCCTGGTTTCTAAGCCAGGACCTGTGTATAAAAGCTGATTTTTCATCTTCGGGATTAAACCAATCCTCACTTCGCATTTTTTTTTGATTCTTATTCCCCATATTTCAAATTTGACCTTTTCATGTTCAAGTCGCCCATTTTTTGATTTTTAAAAATTTCGGAATAAGGTATCATCTTTACTACAGTTAACAAAACGGAATGCTTATTTATTTATCATCTTGATGTTCTTTTGATGATTTTTTTATAATTATGATAATCTTTTGCTATTTTTAGTTCATTGGGTTTTATGCTTTAGAGAAGTGAAGAATCGTAAATCTATTGGGCGATGCTATGGTCTGTAATACATATTTTAAAAGAAGTAAAATATCATAATCGATTACTGGCCCCAAACGAGTTGACCGAGCAAGGAATCCATAGTTTTCCTGATAGTAGGAATGGTAAGTTGCCCATGAAATTTATACCTTTTAAGTAGTGATAGGCCATTTGCGCAATGATTTGGATCATATGTGATGCTATGGCCGAACATTCTAGTTTACCTTGATCCTGTAAAGACCTGAATTCGGTATATAAGACATGTTGCCACATCATTTTTATGCAATACATCTTCGGACTATTTTTTGAAATTATCCTGGTACCAAAGACATTTTAAATTCCAATAGCTGACTCCAATAAGACCATAGTATGAAACGAAGAATCTTTATTCAGAAAACGGCAGTAGCTTCTGCCGCTCTATCCGTACCCTCAATTTTACCAGCGACCACCACCTCCTATAAAAGAATCCTTGGAGCCAATGACCGTGTTCAGGTAGGGCTTATAGGTTGTGGTGGGAGGGGAACTTTTGTAGGCAAAGCGATGCAAGAAATGAACAATATGCAGTTTTCCGCCATATGTGATCTATACCCCAAGCATCTTGACCGTGCCAAGGAATGGACTGGAAGCAAGGATAACGCCTATAAGGATTTTCGCCATCTATTGGATCAAAAAGGGTTGGATGCAGTGCTCATAGCCACTCCTGATCATTGGCATGCGATTCCTGCCGTAATGGCCTGTCAAGCCGGACTTGATATGTACTTGGAAAAGCCTCTGGGCCATAATATTCGTGAAGGTCAAGCCATCCTTAAAGCTTCCAGGGAAGCCAACAATGTTGTTCAGACCGGTACACAACATCGTTCCGCTCCACATTGGGAAGTAATTCGGGAAATTGTTCAAAGTGGTAAATTAGGGGCCGTACGGTACGTTCGCGTTTGGAATTGCCAAAACACCTACCCGAGTGGTTTAGGGAAGGTAGCGGATTCAAAACCTCCAGAGGGGGTCGATTGGGATTTCTATCTAGGTCCTGCTCCTTATGTCCCATTCAATAAAAATAGGTTTGTAGGAACCTACAGATGGTTTTTGGACTATTGTGGGGGCATAATCACGGACTATGCGGCACACCGCTTGGATAGTATGCACCAAGTTATGGGGCAAGATGCCCCGTTGACCGTTTCCGCAACCGGGAATCTCTATGACATTGTTGAAGATGGCGGTGATATCCCGGATGTATTGCAGGTCACTTATGAGTATCCAGGATTTGTGGTAAGTTACGAATCGTTGCGAAACAATGCGCATGGATCTGGTGGGCGAATCCCAGGTAGGAAATATTACAATGCCAAGGGCGATACCGATAGGCCCAATGGACTTGCCTTTTATGGTAGCAATGGAACATTGTTCGCCGATCGTATCGGATTTGAAATATACCCTGAGGGAGATAAAATGGAACGACAGGAAATGTCCGTGGGAGATTCTACACCGGACCATACCAAAAATTTCATTGATTGTGTACGATCCAGGAAAAAACCTGTAGCGGATATCGAAATTGGACATAAGGGATCCAATGCCTGTCACCTAGGAAATATTGCCTTCAAGTCCGGATTAAAATTTAAATGGGATAGTGAAAAGGAAGAAATCATTGATGCCCCGGAAGCGACGAAACTAATGGGAAGGAAGGCGCGCAAACCCTGGGATATGATTTAAAGGTCTATGAAAATAATTACAACTTTGTAATACCAGCCAAGGACCTTTGGCTATAGTCGAGGTATTTTATACTAGAACTTTATTGCCATTTTAATGCTTTCTTTTACCTTTAGGGACGGTGTTCCAGAGACCTGTTGCAAGCTTTCCTTCCATGATAGGGTTAAAAAGGATCGAAATGAAAATGATATCTATCGAATCAAAAATGCATCATGAAGCGAAGAAAATTTGTTAAAAGCTCCTTAGCAGGCACTATGGCGATGAGCCTGCCCGTACTACCAACCTTTTCAACAGTAGTAGCGGAGACACGATTTGGCGTGGCCGATGCTTCCTATATGATGCGGCGGTATCGAAAAATGAAGAGTGAGGCATATCCTCCGTTTACCAATGCCTTGGAAATGATAGAACACTGTAGTTCCCTTGGATTTGGGGGGATGCAAGTAGGTGTTGGTGGCTGGGATTCCGATTTCTCCAAAAAAGTCAAAAAACGAAAAGAAAAACTGGATATTTTTCTAGAAGCCCAGATTAGGCTGCCTAAAGATGAAGGTGATATAAATCGTTTTGATCATGAGGTCAAAACCGCAAAGGAAACTGGCATTGATGTTTTCAGAACGGCCTGTTTATCGGGAAGGCGCTACGAGAGTTTTGATAGTATGCAAGCCTTCCAGACCTTTAAGAAGGCCGCTATCAATTCCATACAGCTAGCAGAGCCCATAATGCACAAGCATAAAGTGAAACTTGCGGTGGAGAACCACAAAGACTGGCGTATCAAGGAAATGGTGGCTATTTTGAAGATGATCGACAGTGAATGGGTAGGGGTCACCCTGGATACCGGGAACAATATTTCGCTTTTGGAAGACCCCGTGGAGGTGGTGGAAGCCCTTGCACCTTACGCTTTTTCTGTACACCTTAAGGATATGGCCGTTGAAGAATACAAAGATGGATTCTTACTTTCCGAAGTCAATTTAGGCGAAGGATACCTTGATATCGAAGGCATGATCAATACCATTAAAAGGCATCAACCCAATGTCCGTTTCAATTTGGAAATGATTACCCGGGATCCTTTGAAAATCCCTTGCCTTACCGAAAAATATTGGGCCACCTTTGACCAAATATTGGCCCGCGAACTTGCACTTTACCTTCATAAAATCAGAACATTGAAGAAAAAAGAACAATTGCCTCTGATATCAAATAGGACAACTGACGAACAATTGTCCTTGGAGGTGGAAAATAATCGAACCTGCCTGGTCTATGCCAAACAAAATTTAGGATTTAAATAAAAGCAGAAATACATGACCAAAACAACTTTACCTGGAATAAAACAATTTGATATCACGGGACGATGCGCCCTGATTACTGGTGGCTCCAAAGGATTGGGCTTTGCCATGGCCGCTGGTCTGGCCTCGGCCGGGGCCAATATTTGTCTGTTGAACCGGAATTTGGAAGAAGGAGAGACCGCAGCCCAACAATTGACCCAAGACTATGGTGTTACCGCCAAGGCTTATGCCGCCAACGTAACCGATTTAGCGGCTGTAGAAGCTGTTGTAGCTTCAATCTCTGATGAATTTGGGCGGTTGGATATTTTGATAAACAGTGCGGGAATCAACATTCGTGGGGCCATAGACGAGCTTACTCCGGATGAGTTCGAACAGGTGATGAAAGTGAATGTTGATGGTACTTGGAACGCTTCCCGAGCAGTTACCCCACAGATGAAAAAACAAGGCAGTGGGCGTATTATCAATATGGCGAGTACCCTTGGTCTGGTTGGTTTGGCCAACCGTACGCCCTATGCCACTAGCAAGGGCGCCGTAGTACAAATGACTCGAGCCCTCGGCTTGGAACTGGCTCCGTTCAATATTACGGTGAATGCCATTTGTCCCGGACCCTTTTTAACGGAAATGAATATCCCGATTGCAGAAACTGCGGAGGCCAAAAACTTTATTGTAGGGGCCACGGCATTGGCACGTTGGGGAGAACTTCGGGAAATTCAGGGAGCCGCACTTTTTTTGGCCAGTGATGCCGGCAGTTATGTAGTGGGATCCATGCTCACTGTAGATGGTGGGTGGACCGCCAAATAAGAGCGTTGTACTTTTCTTTTTTAACTAAAAGGACTTTTTGCGTTAAGCGGCATCTATATCATTGCCGATTTCCCAATAAAGTTTTATCTTAACTGCCTATCCCAAAAAATTACACAAAATAAATTTAGATATAATGAAAAACTTAGGAAAGAATCAAAATTCTATCGATCAGGAAAAAAAATCGCGTAGGGACTTCGTAAAGAAAAGTGCTTTGTTCACTGGAGGCGCCATGCTGTTACCAAACCTTCAAATGAATGCCATGGTAAATGTCCTCAATGACAAGAAACTCAAAATTGCCTTGGTAGGTTGTGGTGGTCGAGGAACGGGTGCCGCAGTACAGGCTTTAAATGCAGACGATAATGTGGAATTAGTAGCCATGGCTGATGCTTTCGAGGATCGTTTGCAGAGTAGCTTTATGAACATTGCAACGGCATTGGGGGAAAACAAAAAGAAATTGAATGTAAAGGAAAAAAACAAGTTCGTGGGATTCGATGGTGCCAAAAAGGCAATGGATTTAGCTGATGTTGTCATTTTGGCGACACCTCCCGGTTTCCGCCCGGAACACTTTGAATATGCTGTGAATAGCGGCAAACACGTCTTTATGGAAAAACCGGTTGCAACTGACGTTCCTGGAGTTCGCAAGGTCTTGGCAGCTGCTAAAAAAGCTAAAGAGAGCAAATTGAACGTGGTGGTTGGTTTACAGCGTCATTACCAAGACAACTATTTGGCAGCAATGGATCATTTAAAGAAGGATGCCATCGGTAAAATTGTGTCCGGTCAGGTGTATTGGAATAGTGGCGGAGTCTGGGTAAGGGAAAGAAAACCGGAACAAACGGAATTGGAGTACCAGATGCGAAATTGGTACTATTTCAACTGGTTATGTGGCGATCATATTTTAGAACAACACATCCATAATATTGATGTAGCCAACTGGTTTATAGGGGAATATCCGATTTCTGCCCAAGGAATGGGTGGAAGACAAGTTCGTACCGGGAAAGATCATGGAGAGATCTATGACCATCATTTTGTAGAATTCACTTATCCTAGCGGGGCGGTAATAGCAAGTCAGTGCCGTCACCAACCAGAGACCATGAGTCGGGTTTCTGAATTTTTCCAAGGTACCAAAGGAACGGTTTCCACAGAAGGGGATAATGCAGCTATCAAAGGATGGGATGGAAGTACTATTTTTGAACATAGGGGTAAGGATGATCCAAACCCATATGAAGTGGAGCATGTAAAACTCTTTGAGTCCATCCGAAACGGAGGTGTAATTTCCGATGCGGAGAACGGTGCAAAAAGTACCATGACCGCTATTTTAGGAAGAATGGCCACTTACTCGGGAAAAGTTGTAAAGTGGGATGAGGCCATGGCCTCCAATTTGGTTTTGGTTCCTGAGAATCTGACTTGGGAATCACCGGCACCGGTCAATCCCAATGCGGATGGATGGTATGAAATTCCGACTCCTGGAAAGACCGTGGTAATTTAGATATATGGAACGAAGAAGTGTATTGAACACAAACATTTTCGTGTCCCTGCTTTTGGCAGGGACACTCTTTTTGGCCTGTAAGGAAAAGTCGATTGATACGGGAGAAGTTTCAAAAATCCAGCAACCCAACATCATCTATATTCTAGCGGATGACCTGGGCTATGCGGAAATAGGTGCCTATGGCCAGGAGAAAATAGAAACTCCAAATATCGATGCCTTGGCCAAAGAAGGTATGTTGTTTACGCAACACTACACTAGTGCGCCTGTATGTGCCCCGGCGCGTTATATGCTAATGACCGGAAAGCATGCCGGGCATGCTTATATTCGGAGCAATTCGGAATGGGGAGAAAGGGGTGACGTTTGGAACTATATGGCCATGGCAAAGGATTCTACTTTGGAAGGTCAGGGACCTATGCCTACAAATACAGTCACTTTGGGACATCGCTTAAAGCAAGCCGGATATGCCACGGGCATGGTTGGCAAATGGGGACTCGGTGCTCCCCATACATCGTCCATTCCCAATACAATGGGATTCGATTTTTTCTATGGCTATAATTGTCAACGTCAGGCCCATACCTATTATCCCCTGCATTTATACAAGAATACAAATCGGGTACATTTGGCCAATGATACCATCGCTCCCAATACCCCTTTTCCTGAAGGAGCCGATCCAAAAGACATGGCAAGTTATGCGGATTTTACCTTAACGGATTATGCACCGGATTTGATGTTCAAAGAGCTTACCCAGTTTGTAGAAGGCCATAAGGAAACACCTTTCTTTTTGTATTGGGCGACCCCTATTCCACATGTTGCGCTCCAAGCTCCACAACGTTGGGTAGATTATTATATTGAAAAATTCGGAGAAGAGAAACCCTACCTTTCGGGCGGGGAAAACCGTTATTTTTCACATAAAAATCCACATGCGGCCTACGCGGCAATGGTTTCTTACTTGGATGAGAATATCGGAAAACTGGTACAACAATTGAAAGATGAGGGCATTTACGAAAATACACTTATTGTATTCACTTCAGATAATGGCCCTAGCTATGCAGGAGGTGCCGATCCGGAACATTTTGATAGTGCCAAACCCTTTGATGGCACCTATGGAAGAGGGAAGGGATTTTTGTATGAAGGTGGAATTAGAGTGCCCATGATCGCCGTTTGGCCTGGAAAAATAAAGGCTGGTAGTAGAAGCGATCATATTTCGGCACATTATGATATGGTAGCTACCCTTGCCCAAGTAGCAGGTTATGAAAAGCCTCAGGATACGGATGGAATAAGCATGTTGCCCACTTTAATGAGCGAAGATGAACAAGAACCACATGAATTTCTATATTGGGAATTTCCCAGTTACGGTGGACAAATTGCGCTAAGGATGGGCGATTGGAAGGTAGTACGCCGTAACTTGCTCAATAACGATGCCCCCACCTTGGAGCTTTATGATTTAAAGGAGGATCCCACGGAAACGAAAAACATGGCTGATGCACATCCAGAGGTATTGAAGAAGGCCGCAGAAATCTTTGATAGGGAACGGGAATCCCCGGAATTGGAACATTTTAAGATACCTCTAGTTCAGAATGGGTTACTGACGGAAAAATAGCTTTACCTTTGTTGCTCCTTAATTTTTATCCACAATGAAATTCATCCCAAAACTACTTTTTTTATTGTCAATAATCTTTTTTATAACCCAATGCAAAGAAGAGAAGAAAGAAGTTCCTGAGGCTAAGATATCTGCAGAGATAACCGAAAAATCTGAAGTTGTTGTAGATACAGCGGATATCCTTGTTAAAAAACCTGATAATCTTAAAACACCTAAAGGAATGGTTTGGATTCCCGGGGGCATTTTCACCCAAGGAGCCGTCCCACAAGATCAAACGGCCATGGGTCACGAAAAACCGGCACATAAGGTAGCAGTAGATGGATTCTTTATGGATATTACAGAAGTGACCAATAGGGAGTTCAAGGAATTTGTTGAAGAGACCGGGTATGTCACTGTGGCCGAGCGGGAAATAGATTGGGAAGAAATGAAAAAGCAGTTGCCCGAAGGTACCCCCAAACCCCATGATAGCATAATGCAACCTGGATCTTTAACCTTTAAAAAAGCCAAAAGTTCAGTGCCCAATCTATACGATTTTTCCCAATGGTGGCAATGGACCATAGGGGCCAATTGGAAGCACCCCAATGGACCGGAAAGTTCTATTAAGGGCAAGGACAATCATCCGGTAGTACAGGTTGCCTATGAAGATGCCGTAGCCTATTGTGAATGGGCCGGAAGGCGTTTGCCTACAGAGGCCGAATGGGAAAGGGCTGCTAGGGGCAACAAGGAAAGTACTATTTATTTTTGGGGCGACGACCTTTCCGTACTTTCTCAAATGGCGAATACCTGGGAGGGAGAATTTCCCGTAAACAATACCCTTATAGATGGTTTTGAGCTACGTGCACTTGTTAAATCCTATCCACCCAATGATTTCAATCTCTATGATATTGCGGGCAATGTTTGGGAATGGACAAGCGACTGGTACAACACCGATTATTATAGTGAAATTGGCTCCAAAGGCGCTATCCTGAGGAATCCCAAAGGCGCGGAAACCCCTTATAATGAAAGAGATCCCTATGCCAAGGAAAAAGTGATGAAAGGCGGTTCGTTCTTGTGTAGCGAATCGTATTGTGCCAGCTATCGCATATCCTCTCGAATGGCGACTAGTTTGGACTCCTCGTTGGAGCATTTGGGTTTTAGAACGGTTGCTACTGCAGATATGTTACTAGGAAAAGAAAACTGATCAAGAGAAGAATTATGGAATTTATTACGGGTTTCACTCCCGAATTGACCGTGAAGTCACCGGGACGAATTAATCTTATCGGAGAACATACGGATTACAATCTGGGTTATGTACTTCCGACCGCAATAGAAAACCAAATAACATTTAAGTTGCGAAAGAACGGATCGGTAAACAAGTGTAATTTGTATAGCCTTACCTACAATACCGGTTTTACCTTGGATTTGAACAAGATTTCAAGAAGTGAGATTGAGTGGGAGAATTACATCTTAGGTGTTCTTAACGAAATTTCAAAGTTGACGGATGGGGTTAAAGGGTTTGATTGTACGTTGGAGAGCAACCTTCCTACGGGATCTGGCCTAAGTTCTTCGGCAGCCTTGGAATGTGGGCTGGCTTTCGGATTAAATGAATTGTTTGGTTTGGGGCTTTCCAAAATGGACATGGTAAAATTGTCCCAAATCGCAGAGCATACCTATGTAGGTACCCAATGTGGAATTATGGATCAATTCGCATCGGTTATGAGCAAGGAAGGGCACGTGATCCTTTTGGATTGTAAATCTTTGGAATACGATTATGTTCCCATTGATATCCGCCCGTACAGAATTATACTTCTCAACACAAAAGTTTCCCATAATTTGGCTTCCAGCGAATACAACACGCGAAAGCAGGAATGTCAGGAAGGGGTAGATATCATAAAGCAAAAGCATCCTGAGATAAGCTCGCTTCGCGATGTTACTTTGGATATGTTGATGCCTTTTAAGGCTGAAATGAGCCAAACCGTTTTTAATCGATGTTCCTTTATTATCGAGGAAAATGAACGTGTTCTTGCCATGACGGAAGCACTCAAGTCCGATAGGTTAAAGGAGGCAGGGGATTTACTTTATGAGGCTCATGGGGGAATTAGCAAATTGTATGAGGTGAGCTGTCCGGAATCCGATTTTTTGGTCGATTTCTCCAAAGGCTATGACACCGTTCTCGGAGCTAGACAAACTGGTGGTGGATTTGGAGGATGTACCCTTAATTTAGTTCATGAAGCAGGCATCGATGAATTTGTAACCGCTGCCACCAAAGCATACAAAAATGCTTTTGCCATTGATTTGGAAGCTTTTGAGGTAAGGCCCAGCGGAGGAACTTCCGTTGTAGTTTGATCCATAGTTTTAAATGCATGGGGTATGTGCTTTCAATCCATGAGATATTGAAATTTTCAGACTTAAGGATTATTAGGAATTCGGCTCCTCAGCCTTCGAACGATATCTTGCTTCTTAAATCGGGACGATGTGTTGCAACTAAAACCCTGTGTACCTGATATAGAATCGCCATATCACTTTTTAAAAGCCATTCTATGATTGCCTCGTTGTTACTCATACAATCTTGATAAGGTTTTTCAAATAAGCCTATGTATTTGATTTTTACTTTTTGAAATTAACGGAAGTTCACTGTACCTCTCCAATTTTTTGGCCAAATATTTCTTGATTCTGCTAAAGGTAGATACGTATGGCTAGTAATGATATGATTAAAATCAGTTTTAAACCGGCCAAAGTCTATAAATAATTAGTCTTAATGATCTGAATCATTGTAACGAATCTTTGCCCTCATTTACTTTGCACAAAAATGGAATGATGTGGGTTATTGTCCTATTTACACTTCTTTTTTTATTGATAATCAGTTTGTTATTTGTTCCAATAGAATTGTATGTCGATACCATCACTAATGAATATTATTTTCGGTTAAGAGGCTTGATCAGGGCGGATATAGAAGGGCATGAAAAAGAACTTATACGGATACGGCTAAACCTCATTTTTGGAAATTTTTATTTCTATCCTCTTAGAACGATAGGACTTTCCCAAAAAGGAAAGACAAAAAAGAATGTGAGAAAGAAGAAAGGGAAAAGAATGGGGATTGGAAAAGTGATACGTCTATTGAAAACCTTTACTATAAAGAGGCTGATCATAGATATGGATACCGGAGATAGTCTTTTGAATGCAAAATTGTATCCGGTATTTACTTTCTTGAACCATACTATGGGGCGGTTTTCCATCAATTTCCAGGGTAGGAACCATTTGGTACTGTACATTCAAAACAGGCCTTTGAATATTATTAAATCATTTGTTAACCTTTAAAAAATACAACTATGGAGTTACATTTTGAAGAATTATTAGGAAAGATTACGGACTTTATAAAGTCCGAAGCAAAGACGGAAACCGTTGTCGGTGAACAATTTGAATTAGGGGCATTTAAATGTGTACCGGTCATAAAAGTAGGCATGGGGTTTGGTTCCGGTGGTGGTGAAAGCACCGAACCCAAAACAGGAAAAGGACAAGGCGCGGGTGCTGGTGCAGGCGTAGGAATTGAACCTATTGGTTTTTTGGTAAGTAAGAGAGAGGAGATTTCCTTTCTTGCTGCCGGGAAGACCCAAGGCCTTGCCGCTGTTTTTGAAAAGGTACCGGACTTGATCGAAAAGATTGCCCAAAACCGGAACAGGGAAGCCGCAGAAGTTTAGATCAATTCTAATCTTAACGATAGAACCGGGCAAGACCAATCTTTTAAAAGGGTTTGCTCGGTTCTTGTTTGCTCTAATCATTAAGCCAATTGCCTCTTACATTTTTTAATGAGTTTTAATGCCCAATCGTAGTGGCTGGAAGTCGCTGAAATAAAATAGGCGCCCAAAGAAGTGGAGCCTGTCCAGGGATAATGCTTTTTTTTAAAGAGTTCTTCTTCCGTATGCTGCGCGATGATTTCTTGGAGGTTTTCGAAGGATTCCTCAAGAGAATCCTTTACTACTTTTAGGTCAACATTGCTATAGGTATCCTGTATTTTCCGATTGAGTTCCGGCACGGTTTTCCAAGTATATCCCTTGCTGGGCATGTCGGGCTTAAAACCTGACATACCTACTTTGTACCATTCCAGCATCATCAGGTGCCAATGATGAAGATGCGCCAGCACATCCCTAATATTTCGGTTTAAATACCCCGGCGGGAATTCGTTTTCCAGTTCCTCCCTAGGTAGCTCTCTAACAAAATTCAATAGGCTCCTGTAGTTGGCTTCGCCTAATTCTACGAGTTCCTTTTTAGTTTTGGGTCTTGGCATAATGTTTCATTTTAGGACAGAATCGATTAAGAATATTCGAAAAGCGATCTATCGGTCCATTGGGAAACATAAAAATAGATTCCAAAATAGTAGGGATAAATGACTTTTGTCATTATTCTATTCTATGAACAGATTATTTCCATTCTGGATATAAAAAATACTAGTAAGATGAAAAATATGGATATTGTACGGGTCAACGCAGTAGTATTTGAAAGAGAGGCAGCAAAGCTATCGAAATACTTAAAGGATTTTTTAAATGTTTTCTGGATAACCTGATCAAAGTCATTTCAATTGTATTTGCTTCAAATTATTTTTGGGCATTAAATAGGAAAATTTCCAAATAGTTAAAAGGATACGGTAATCGGGAGTATTCCAAGGTATTGTAAATAGCATATACGTTTCAGCGATGGAAGTATGTACGGTATTACGACCTGCGTCCATGAATACTTACGATACTGTAATAAAGACCGGGATGCTTGCCGTACCCCGGTCTTTTGATTAATGTATTCTATTGATCCCGGAATAAATTCTATCGTTAAAGCGGAAATGCAATGAAGGTGTATCATAAGAATGCGATGGAAGTTCAGTACTCTTTTTGTTTATCGATATATGGTCTGTTTGCCCCGGTTCGTTTAGACTGGATTTGAAATACTGATTTTTATCATGATTTAAATCGAGCCATAGCTCTAGCTTTAGGGTAACTATAAATTTGATTTGTAATGACTATTGATGTTCAATTTATCCAAATGCCTACTAGTGAGGCCATGGAAGCACTTGTTTCCAAAAAGTTAAATACACTTGCCAGAAAATATGACTGGATTATTAGAGCCCAAGTCCAGTTTAAACAAGAAAAAAACCCTACTGGAAAAGGAAAGATTTGTGAAATGGAGCTCAGTGCCCCGGGCCCCAGGATTTTTGCAAAATCCAATGAGGACGACTTTGAAAAGGCAGCTGCTTCCACCATTAAGGAATTGGAAAAGCAATTGAGCAAGAGAAAATCCACTTTTCAGAAACATTAGCAAGTATACACTGTATTTTCAATGATTAAAATAGATGAATAGGATTCTGGTACCCATAGATTTTTCGGAATGTTCCGCCTATGCATTGGAGGTGGCCGCCACTTTGGCCAAGGATTCGGGAGCGAGTATTCTTTTACTACATATGTTGGGATTATCGGAAGCTATCCTTACCAAGAATGAGGCACAGGAGTTTATGGAAGCCAAGTATTATATGATGCTTGCCAAAAAAAGGTTTGCCGAGTTTTTGGACAAGGATTATCTCAAGGGTCTCAAAGTGACTGAGATGGTGCAGAACTATAAGATTTTTGAGGAGCTGAATAAGGTTGCCCTTGAGCAAAAGGCCGATTTAATCGTAATGGGCTCACATGGGACAGGTGGTTTGGGAAAGTTTTTTGTAGGTTCCAATACGGAAAAGGTAGTACGGACTTCGAATGTTCCCGTTCTTGTTATTAAGGAGCGTATTCCAGATTTTAAAGTGGACAAGGTCGTTTTTGCCTGTGATTTTAGGATAGAGGGTGTGCCAGCCTACCACAAGGCCCTGCAAATGTTCGGGCCTTGGAACGCACAGGTCCATCTGGTATACATAAACTTGCCCCATGTCCATTTTAAAAGTACGGATGAAATAGCTCAAGAAAAGGATTCGTTTTTACGTGTGGCGCATCACGGGGATGTTCCCAGCCATATACATGTAAAACATAGGAACGATTACAGTACGGAAGAAGGTCTGTATAATTATGCCGAGGAATGTGGTGCGGACTTGATTGCCATTCCTACCCATGGTCGCAGGGGTCTGTCCCATTTTTTTCAGGGAAGTATAGGGGAGGATTTGGCCAATAGAGCCCGATTGCCGGTAATGACCTTTAAAATCTAAAATATATTTTTGGGTTTATTCCTGCTTCAGCAACATTTTCAATTTAGAAAGGAGAACAAGTTCGGACTTATTGGCGCCTGCAAAGGAAATAGCAATGGTCCTGGCGGTTTTATAGATTTGTTCGCGTATTTTTTTTGTAAACAAGGAACGATGTTCCTTGAAGAAATATTTGAATTCCATGAAGTACGTATCACCATCTGATTGTTCGTTTTGTAACCAATCAAATACAATTTCAATTTGATATGCGGCATCGGTTCCAAATTCATCCTCTACGTCGTCTACATCTAACCATTGTTCGCGTACAGCTTCCCGTAGTGCTGTCACTTCCCTAGGCCTTACATTTTTGTCCGCCATGGCAACGGCATAGAAAAGTTTGCCCAAGTTTTGATACATTTCGTTCTGAATATTTTCCTGATATGACATAGAATCCAATTTTAGAAATGAATGTAATGGTTGCAACTATTTTTTCAAGAATTCGATGAAATTAAAAAAAATGTTTGCAATTTTCCAATTTCAGTTTTTGTACCCAAGCCTTAGTTTTCACAGAGGTCGTTTCATACTTTTGAATATATGTGGTTTAAATTATTTGATAAACAATTCTTTTGAAATGATAAATATCAGCCAGATTCATTTTTTATTTGTCTTGATTTGTGGTAAACATATACTGTGATGGAGAAAGGGAAAAGTATGGCAGTTTGGGGCATAGATATTGGAGGTACCTATACCAAAGTAGGCCTGGTTACCAAAGAAGGCAAAATTTTGGCTTCCAAAGAGTTTAGAACGGGCGCGAAGGAGCCTTTTTCTGTTTTTATGGAAAACCTGGAGCAGGAAATCGAAAGCCTAAAATCTCAAGTTAAGGAATTACCGGAAATCGTGGCCATAGGGGTAGGCGCTCCTAATGCCAATTCCCTTACCGGGAATATAGAATACCCGCCCAACCTCAAATGGGGCGATATTATTCCCTTGGTGAAGTCTGTAGAAAAGGTTTTTGATTTGCCGGTTACCATTGCCAATGATGCCAATGCTGCAGCATTGGGCCATTTACAATTTGGTCCGGCCAAGGGGATGAAGAATTTTGTGGCACTTACCTTGGGGACAGGGTTAGGAAGCGGTATTATCATAAACGGCAAACTTTTATTGGGAGCACATGCCATGGCCGCGGAACTAGGCCATGTAAATGTGGATCCCAATGGTAGACATTGTAATTGCGGTTTACAGGGCTGCTTGGAGACCTACGCCTCGGTAACCGGGATAAAGCGAACCGTTTTTGAACTTCTGGCCGATATGACCGAGGATTCGCCATTACGGGGGGTCAGTTTTGACGAAATGACCGGGATAATGATTGCGGATGCGGCCCTGGAAGGGGATCCTGTGGCCTTGGAAGCTTTTGAACGGACTGGCTTTACCCTGGGCAATAAGATGGCGGACATAGCCGCTCATCTGGATCCCGAGGCGATAATCCTATCCGGGGGACTTAGCAAAGCAGGGGATATTCTATTAAATCCTACCATTGCCAGCATGGAACATAACCTTTTTAACGCCTACCGAAACAAAATAAAGGTGTTGATCTATAATGCACCCAGTACACATTCCGTTTTAGGACCGGCAGCACTGGCGTTGTTATAGTGTTAGTAAAAGATTAGCGTTGTAACAAATGCTCTAAATGTTCACTATCCAGAACATGTTCCGTTAATGTAAACACTTTTTTTCTGTTTTCCCGTACACCTTTTATAAATTGGGAAATATGGTCTTCCAATTCTTCGTGTTCGGTGCGGAACTCATGGGCATCATTCTTAAATGGCTCGTCCATGATATTGGCCAAATGGGAAAGATGTTCCTTAATCTTGCTCAAAAGATCATTGCAGGTTTTTGAATCACCTAAGATACCTTGTCCTAGATTCCTTACGGCATCGAGATTTTCCTCTTTGGTAATCCAGATAAAGTACCGCTGTAATAGTTTATGCAGAAATTTTAAATCATCCTTGTAAAAAAGTAGGTCGGATTTCCAGTGCTCCGTTAATACATAGAGTTCCTGCCAATTGGTATTTTGTATATAATCACCTTTTGGTCTGCTTCGAAAATTTCCCATGGTCTTGTTTTTTGAATTATTTAAAAGTAGGGAAGATAGTATAGGATTAATATGACTTTTGTCAGGATGCACATCATGATTTCCCTAGACCTACTCTTTATTTTTTTACATTTAGCGTATGGTTCATCCAAAGTACAAACGATATTTTAGGCAAACTTTGGCTTTTGGACTCATATGGTTGACTTTTGGGCTGATTTATGCTCTTTTGGAAAAGGGTATTTTGGGCAGACTAATTGAATATCCAAGTACGGGAGTGGCGTATGATTTTCAAAACGCCTTGATTTATATTGGTGTGGGCAGTTTTTTTGGTGGCCTCGTGCAAGGATGGATTGAGGTTACTTGGTTAAGAAAACGTTTTGCAAAGAATAGGTTTTGGGTGAAGATTTTATTCAAAAGTGTTTTCTATCTTCTATTCCTAATTTTATTCTTGATTTTATTGTCATTAATAACCAATGCACGTCGCCTTGGGATACCTATTTACGACCCAATAGCTTTGGAAAATGTATCTCAGTTTGTTGGGGATTTCGCATTTTGGAGCGTGATTATCTATGCGGGTGCGGCTTTGGATGTTGCCCTATTTTATTCAGAGGTAAATGCCTATTTGGGCAATGGAGCTATTTATAATTATTCCTTGGGGAAGTATCATAAACCCAGGGAAGAAAAAAGGATCTTCATGTTTTTGGATATGAAATCCTCTACATTCATTGCGGAGCAGTTGGGACATCTGGAATATTTTACCCTCCTAAAAATGTACTATGCAGATATGACAAATCCCATTTTGGAGACTCTGGGGGAAATCTATCAATATGTCGGCGATGAAATAGTAGTATCCTGGTCATTAAAGAATGGATCGTACAATAACAACTGTTTGGAGTGTTTTCGAAAAATAGACAACAGATTCAAAGAAAGAAGCGCCTATTATAGAAAGCGGTTTGGTGTAGTCCCTGGTTTTAAGGCGGGCTATCATATTGGGAAGGTTACGGTTGGGGAAATCGGGATTATTAAAAAAGACATCATTTACACGGGAGACACATTGAATACAACCGCTCGCATTCAGGAAGAATGTAATACCTACAATGCAAAAACCTTGGTTTCAAATGATTTGATAAAAGTATTGCCCAAAAGTGATGCTTTTTTGTTTACCAAAATCGGTAGTTTGATTTTGAAAGGAAAAACGAAGGCCATTCAACTGTTCCGTATGGATTTTAATTTACCCCCTTCCAAGGGCTAGGGAACCGCTACGTCAATAGTCTGTGGAAACCTTACGAACTTAAAATCCGGCCATCTCCCATTTCAATGATTCTGTCCGTTTTTTCGGCAAAATCAGTATCATGGGTAACTATCAACAAGGATAAATTACGTTCTTGGGCCAATGCCTTGAAGATATCCATTACATTTTCGGAATTATGACTATCCAGGTTCCCCGTAGGCTCATCGCCCATAATAATGGCCGGGTCATTGATCAAGGCCCGTGCTATTGCAACGCGTTGTTTTTGACCTCCTGAGATACGGGAAGCCAGCTTTTTGGCCTGGTCATCAATATGGAGCAATTTCAATTTTTCCATGGCATCATGCTCTATTTCCTGCAAGGATTTCAACCCTAACTTTTTGGCGGGCAACATTACATTCTCCAATACGGTAAATTCGGATAGGAGGTAGTGGAACTGGAAAACAAAACCGATATTCTGATTACGGATCTTGGCCAAATCCTCATGATGTTTGCCCGTTATTTTTTTTCCGTTCAAAAAAAGTTCTCCTTCATAATCTGTATCCATAGTGGATAGGATGTAGAGCAAGGTGGATTTTCCGCAACCGGATTTTCCCATGATGGAGACGAACTCCCCATTTTTAATACCAAAACTAATATCCTTAAGCACATGGAACAAAACAGGTTCCCTAAAATATTTGTTGATCTCCCTTGCCTCCAAAATATTCTCTATCCCCATAGCTACTGTCCTCTTATAATTTCAACAGGATCTATTTTTTGGGCCTTTCTTGCCGGAAGATACCCGGCCAAGAATGTGGATACCATGGCAAAGGTGATTCCGATGATGTAGTACCCTGGATTATAATTTACGGGGAAGGTCTTTATGGTCGGCAATGCCTCTGTCTCAAACGGTAAATTATCAATGACCACGGATATTCCATAGCCAATTAGCAGTCCTAAAATACCGCCTACCAGACCTATAAGTATTGCTTGGCTGATAAAAATATATTTTACGTCCCTACCGGAAAAGCCTGTAGCCTTTAAGATGGCAATATCGTTCATCTTCTCATAAATAAGCATATTCAGAATATTGTAGATTCCAAATCCCGCTACGATGAGGAGTGTAATGGAGACGGCGTAGGTAATAAGGTTTCGAATGGAAGTACCTGTTTCAAATTGGGCATTGGCCGTTTTAATGTCTACCGCGGTTAGATCAAACTGTTTTTCAATCTGTTTGGCCATGGGAACAGCATCTTCAATGTCATGTAATTTTACATTAATGTCCGTAAAATAATTTCTAGGTTCCCCAAGAATGCGCTGCGTTGTCTTAAGATTGGCAAAACTTTGCACATTATCCAACTCGGCAAGGCCGCTTTGATAAATGCCTACAATCTTTAAAGGGAAAAGATCGCCCCGGACGGTACTTATCTGAACGGTATTGCCAACGTCCAGGGACATTTTTTTGGCCACCCCGGCACCAATGAGAATTCCGTTGTCCAAATTATCCAAGGCTTCCGGACTTCCCTTTACCACATATTGTCCAAAGTTAAAAAGCCGTACCTCTTCTAGAACATCGATACCCACAAGATTTCCTCCCAATTCAATAGAACCTGAGATATAGAACATTTGGGCCTGTAATTGGGGGATGGCTCCCTTTACTCTGGAATCATTATTGAGCTGGTCCATAAGGGGTAGGGCATTATGGATTTTTCTTTGGGTGAGTTTGGGTTTTATAGATCGTACCTTGGTAAAACTATTTTTTATTTTTTCATAGAGATCTACCGGTTGTTTTTCTGATGGTTTTATCTCATTGTAAATGTGTACATGTGGGGTGCGGTCCAAAATTAAACCGTCCAAAAGCCCATTAAGACCGGTCATGAAACTGACCAAAATGATAAATGTCCCTATACCAAAGGTAACTCCCAATGCAGCAATGGCCGTTTGTTTAATTCGAGTAAGCAAATGCGTCCGGGATATGCTCAATATGACCCTCCAATTGATCATGGTTCGGGTTTATAGATTTTGGTATGCTCATCAATACCGGATAGAATTTCTACCTTTTTCAAATTTCGAATACCAAGGATTACCTCTTGTAGACCATCATCCGTCATAATCATATTGTCGTCTGTAAGATATTCCAGAGGGATGGTTAGAACATTTTCTTTTTGGGCAACAATGATATTGGCCTCACCTGCCAGCCCGGGGTACAGTACTTGGGGCATCTGGTTAAAAACCGCATCTACCTTAAAGGTTTGGGTACGCTCATCCTTTTGAGGATAAATCTTGTCTATTTTGCCCTCAAAGACCGTATTGGAGTAGGCGTCCAGGGTAATCAATACGTTTTGCCCCTTTTTTAGTGCTACAATATCCACCTCGTCCACTAAAAGTTCCACAATGAAAACGGCCGACTTGCCCATGCTGGCCAATGGCTGTTGGGCCGTAATGATTTCTCCTTCGTTTTTATGAATGGCATAAATCTTTCCATTGATTTTGCTGGTTATGGTAAAATCTCCGGTATTTACAATAGCGGTTTGGTAATTATTTTTTGCCTGTTGCATCCGCGTTTGTAAGTCATTTTTTGTACGCGCATAACTGTTTTGCAGTACTTGAAGATTGTTATGGGAACTTTCATACTGGAGTTTCCTGTTATCGTACTCGGCATTTGAGCCGATCTGTTGCTCCCAAAGGCGTTTTTGACGCATGAAATTTATGGAGTCATTATGAAATTTTAGTTTTGCCGTATGCAGTTCTTTTTCAAGCCCATCAAGTACCGCCGCATTTCCGCTGAACTCCTCTTGTGCCAATTGCAAGTTCAACCTCGCATTTTCTCGATTGAGTTCGGGCATCTTATTGAAGATTTGGAATAAGGGTTGCCCCTTGGAAACGGTATCACCTTCTTCTACCAACTGTTTGTCCAAAATACCGGTTACGGAGGAATACACTTCATAGAGACTGTCCGGCTGAACCAGGGCGGAGGCATAGACCGACTCTACCAAGGTAGTTTTTTCAGGAGTAATCCCCTCGTCATTATGGTTACAGGAAACAATAAGAAATGCTAGTAAAGGAATCAAAAATCGTGTTCGCATAACATACCTTAAGGGCTTAAAATTACGAAACTTGAAGGTGTATTTGTTAAAAGCGGAATTATACGGTGATAAAAAGTGAATAAACATGATATTTGTCATCTTTTACATCTTTGTGGAAGCATAGATTAGCCTATAAAACTGAATGCAATGAAGGAGTTGGTATTGACCTTTAGGGAAAGGGTATCTAAAAATAGCGTGCTTTTGGCCTGTATAGGCATTCTTTATTTATGGTTTGGGATGTTAAAATTCTTTCCTGGAGTGAGTCCGGCCGAAACCATAGCCATGGATACCATCCATGAACTGACCTTGGGTCTTATGCGCCCAGATATATCCTTGATTCTTTTGGCCATTTGGGAAACGGGTCTGGGCCTTCTTTTGATTTTTGGTTTATTGAATAGGTTTGCCATAACACTGGCATTGGTTCATATGATACTTACTTTTACTCCTTTTTTATTTTTTCCGGAGCTTACATTTACCAAAGCTCCTTTTGGTCTTACACTTTTAGGACAATATATCATGAAGAATATTGTCTTTTTGGGTCTTTTGGTTTTTTTGTTGGATAAGGAGCGTAAAAAGAAAAAAGAAATATAATCAAAGGATTACAGGGACCACCCTATTGTTTTAAACTTTCCACTAATTCCTTTGTAATATATTGAATTTCCTTTTTTGTAGTATTGAAACCCAAAGTAAAATCTTGAAGTTTTTCTTGTAACCCTAAATGTGTTTGTCGGGTAAAACCATGCTCAGTATCCTTTTCATTTATGGCCAGAGCTAATTGGTGCCTATGTTCCCTGGTATTGGCCAAAAGTTTACTGCAGGTATATTTTAAATCTTGAAAGCGCATGACCTCTTCCCGAATTTCATCCAAGTTCTGATATTGGACCAAATCTTCAAAATAACGATCTAAAAGCTTTTGAAGAAACTGTAATTCATCCTCATAAAATGTCAGATGGTTAACCCAATTATCGGTCTCCCAGTATAGTTTTTGCCAATCCATAGTATTGCTTTTAATCCATTTTAAGTAGTGAAATGATGAACTAAATTAAGTAGGAATTCAAGTTTCAAAAATGATTTTCGTCATACCATTTTCGTATTATTTTGTTGAACTTTTGCATTTCAGAAAAATATAGGGCAACATTGGTTCCAACGGCACAGATTCAATGGTAAAAGCAGTTTTGGCAGATGTGTTAAAAGTTATACGATTTGAAGGACTTTATATCGTTGCACAAACGGTAAACATTTAACTTTGTAGTATGCGGGTCTTCGATAAAAACAGTAACATCTTTAGATTGCTTTCAGAATCAATCTCACAGGGCATTCTTGTGGTAAACGAGCAGCAGGAGATCGTTGCTTCCAACCAACGTTCCGATCAACTTTTTGGATATGATAAGGATGAGCTTTTAGGCCAACAATTATCTATTCTCATTCCAAGCGCCCAAAGGGAAAAACACAAGAAATTAGCAGAGGATGTTTATTGGGAAGATATTGGAATACGGGAAATGAAGGGAAGGAATTTATCGGGACTTCACAAAAATGGAGAACAAATTCCCTTGCAAGTAGGATTGAGTCCTTTTTCCCTTTACGGAAATAAATATGTACTCACCTTGATTGAAGATCTTTCCGAGATCAAGGAAAAGGATAACCAGATATATGAGCTGAATACACAACTGGAAAAGAAAATACGGCTACGTACCCAAGAGCTAAGGGACACAGTGGCCATACTTAAAAGGGAAGTGAAAAGAAGGAAAGAGGCCGAGGACAAAATAAAGGATGCCCTACAGCGCGAAAGGGAACTGAACGACCTTAAGACCAAATTCCTTTCCTTGGTATCTCATGAATTCAAAACGCCCTTAAGCGGTATCCTCACAGCGGCTACCTTGGTTGGAAAATACAATACGGAAGAGGGACAAGGAAAAAGGGAGAAACATCTAAAAACCATAATCGGGGAAGTACGAAGGCTCAATACCATTTTGACCGACTTTCTTTCCATAGAACGTCTGGAGCAGGGCAAGGAAGTATACCGATTAGCGGATTTTTCTTTAAGCAAGGTAGTGAATGAGGTGATTTATGATGCCAATATGATCCTTAAGGACGGTCAAAAAATAAACTATCCACAAAATATCGATGATACCATAATTAATCAGGATGAAAGAATCGTAGGGCTGGCACTTACCAATCTTTTGCACAATGCCATAAAATATTCCTCCGAGGATACCGAAATAGACTTCCGTGTAAACCTTTCAGAAAACAAAATTACGTTTCATATCAAGGATCAAGGTATTGGTATTCCCGAAGCCGATCAAAAGCACATTTTTGATAGATATTTCAGGGCAGAGAATGTGTTGTTAACCCAAGGTACGGGTATTGGCCTAAATATTATAAAGGCCCATATAGAAAACCTTGGTGGCAGCATTTACTTTAAAAGTAAGGAGAATACCGGAAGTGTCTTTACCATGGAACTTCCTTTGGCAAGGACCTAACATAAGCCTTCACCGCTTTTAATGGACCGTATGAAATAAAGACCCTAAAAACCAAAATTTGTGATGTCAAAAAAAGTACTATTGATAGAAGATGATACCGTTCTTAGGGAAAATACCGCCGAGCTTCTAGAACTATCCAATTATGAAGTAATTACGGCCTCCAATGGTAAAAAAGGAGTGACCATGGCCAAAAAACATCTTCCGGACGTTATTATTTGTGACATCATGATGCCGGAATTGGATGGCTATGGAGTTTTGGAGAGTTTATTTGATAATGACATTACAAAATCCATCCCCTTTATTTTCCTTTCCGCTAAGACAGAACGCAAAGACATAAGACAAGGGATGGAATTGGGTGCTGACGACTATTTGACCAAACCTTATGAGGAGTCCGAACTGATAGGGGCAATCGAAAGTAGATTGGCCAAGGTTGAGATTCTTCGGGAGTCCAGCAAAAAGGATAGAGCGGACATGCAATTATTCGAGGACGGCATTAGAAACCTGAATGGACTAAAGAATTATATTTATGATGAAGGCGAAGAATTTTCCCATGCACAAGGGGAGATAATCTATAATGAGGGGAATAACTCCAATTGGGTGTACTTGGTGCTTTCTGGTATTGTGAAGACTCATAAATTGGACGAGCGCGGCAAGGAACTTATAACCGGAATCTACAAACCGGATGATTTTTTTGGTTTCACCTGCTTTACGGATAACATTCCTTATAACGAGTATGCCACCGCCATAGAAAATACCATGGTGGCCGGTATTCCAAAACAGCGGTTGAAACAGATCTTGGAGGAAAACCATAAACTGGTCTTGGAGTTGGTTAGATTGCTGGCCGAGAATCTTTCGGATATAAAGGAACAATTGCTACAAATGGCCTACGGATCGGTCCGTAAGAAGACCGCGCACACTATATTAAAGTTTGATGAAAAACTTCAAAAGGACGGTGAGGGCAATATCCATATTTTACGAAGCGACCTTGCAGGAGTAGCCGGTATGGCTACTGAAACCCTAATTAGAACGCTTTCCGATTTTAAAAAAGAAGGTTTGATATCCATTGAGGATAGAAATATTAGAATACTCGATAAAGAAAGACTTTGTCGCATCTCTTAAAAAAACAGTTTTAGGGGTTTCATGATCTAAATCATTTTTTGGAAGGTTGGGCTAAAGTAGCTTTACGGTAAACTACAAAAACGGACCAATCATGTTACAGGTTTTACTACCCACTGATTTTTCCGAGAATTCTTGGAATGCCATAGTATACGGCCTTGAATTACTGAAAAAATCCAAATGTACTTTTTACCTTTTGCATATTAATCCCGTACCACCCTATTCCGGGGCCGGAAGCTCTGTTCGTGCATCCCCCAAACTTCTTGAGGAGACCATATTAAAAGATAGCCGAAAGAATTTACAATTGCTATTGAATCGTATTGAGAATCGTTTTGTAAATCAAGGGCACACTTTTGTTACGATTGCTTTGTATGATTTTTTTGTGGATAGCATTAAGAGACAAGTAGAGCAGAAAAAGATAGACCTGATCATTATGGGCACCAAAGGGGCCTCTGGTCTAAAAAAGGTGACTGTCGGAAGTAATACGGGGGATGTTATCACCAAGGTAAAATGTCCTTTGCTTGCCGTACCCGAGAATGCAACCTATAAGACCCCAAAGGAAATAGTCTTTCCTACCGACTATCACTTGGGTTATGATTTAAAGGTATTGGACACTCTGATCGGGATGGTGAATACACACGAATCGGTCCTAAGAATACTACATATTTCCAGGAAAGGCGAACAATTGAACGAGGAGCAACTTAAAAATAAGGAGTTTCTTGACGATTACCTAAAAGATGTAGAACATACCTTCCATTCACTTACAGGAACAAAGTTAGAAACTGCCGTACAATGTTTTTCCGAGAGCAGGGATACGGATGTTGTGGCCATGGTGGCCAAAAACTTGAACTTTTTTCAGCGAATCCTTTTTAAACCAAGAATCGAGGAAATTAGCTATCATACGGAAATCCCTTTTTTGGTATTACATGAATAATAGGCCTAAGGTATCTCAAACTGACCAAAATCATGGTTTTTAGGTGTTGGCAAATTTAATTTTGCTAACAAACAGTTATCATGAGAAAGATTTTGGTTCCTACGGACTTTTCCGAAAATGCATTTAATGCGCTTAAATATGCCTGCAGTGTTTTTAAGTATGAAAAAAGTGAAATTTTCATTGTGCATGCCTATGCAGATGAAGTCTATGAAAAGGAAACGTCCATAAAGCGCAGTTTTTTGGAGAAGCTGAAAGAGACTACCCTAAAGCATTCCGAAGAATACTTAAAAAGCATTCTTTTAAAGATAAAGACCAATTTCCCCAATCCTAAGCACAGTTATAAAACCATTTCGGCTTTCGGATCGTTAACGGATGAAGTCAACGATCTTGTAAATAGGGAAGACATGGATATTGTGGTCATGGGGACACGCGGGGAAACCAATGATCGCAAAATTATCTTTGGTACAAATACCCTACAGGTACTCAAATATGTCAGTTGCCCTGTTCTGGCCATTCCAGAGGGTTACGAGTATCAGGCACCCAAGGAAGTACTCTTTCCTACGGATTATATGGTACCCTACAAAAGAAGGGAGCTCAAATTGTTGTGCGAAATCACGGGCTCCTTCAGGTCTACCATACATCTGCTATACATTAATCCTGTTAAAAAGCTATCGCTACGTCAAGAGGACAACCAACAATTTCTTAAAGGATGTCTCTCCAAGGCCAAATTAATGTTTGAGACCGTTTCTGAGAAGGACAAGACCATGGCCATTACAAAATACATTGTACATAAGGATATTGACATGCTAGTATTGGTGAATTCCAGACATTCTTATCTGGAAGATATACTATACCAATCCACTATAGATAGAATAGGGTTGCACATAAAGATTCCGTTTATGGTAATGCAAAATCTTTTTAGGTAATCCTTACTAGTATAAAAGGATATGAGCATGATTATGATCGAAAGAAGTGAATAGGAATCCAAGAATTTGAACATTTAAAGAATACTGTTATGAAACGAATTATATTGCCAACGGATTTTTCGGATAATGCCTATAACGCCATACAATATGCCCTTAAACTATTTAAGGAAAAGGAATGTGCTTTTTATCTATTGCACACCTACACCCCCGCAATTTATCATTCGGAATATATGTTGCATAGTCCGGGCCAGATCGGTCTTGGTGATTTGTACCAGACCGATACCATGGTTCAATTGGAGGAATTAAAGGACCGGATTCATAGGGAGTTTAAAAATCCGAAGCATACTTTTTTTCTACACTCCGCCTTCAATACCTTGGTGGATGAGATTTTGGACACTATTGAAAATGAAAAAGCCGATTTGGTCATTATGGGCACACAGGGCGCAACAGGAGCTAAAGAAATTTTAATAGGCACCAATTCGGTGCATGTGATCAAGAAAGCAACATGTCCCGTAATCCTCGTACCTTCAAGCTTTGAATATGAGAAGCCAAAAGAGATTTTGTTCCCTACCGATTATGAGGTGGATTATCAACAAGAGCATTTACAGGAGCTAGTAGCTATCGCTCGGGAGCATATGAGTAGAATAGAAGTGCTACATGTATCACAAGGTTTGGATTTGAACGAGGAACAACTGACCCATAAAAAAAAGCTGGATACTATTTTGGCCGATGTCGCACATTTGTTCCATGACCTGCCACAGCAACAGATAATTACAGCTATCAACAATTTTCAGCTTAAAATGAGGAAGAATCTTTTGGTGATGATCCAGAACAAGCACACTTTTTTAGAGCGTTTATTTATTGAGCCCATCATCAAAAAAATTGGTTTTCATGTTACCATTCCGTTCATGGTAATACCACCCTACAAAAAAAATGAAAAATGAAAAACATCCTGGTCCTTACCGATTTTTCGGATAATGCATACAATGCATTGTTTTATGTTTCCAAACTTTTTAATCAAAACGAATGTAGCTTTTTTCTATTGAATGCCTATGAGGAAAGATCTTCCCAGGCGGGCAAACCCTTAAATGGGGAAGAGGAAGTAGTTACCTTGGCGAAAAGAAGGTCTAAGGAAGGTTTGGAGAGTGTCTTTCACAAAATAAACCTGGACAACCCCAATCCAAAGCATCGGTACCAAAAGCTTTCTAAAAATATGGATTTGATGACCGCCGTAAAGAAAGCTATACAGGAGTTTAAGATAGATTTATTGGTTTTGGGTAATAAAGGAATTACCAGTCTGGTTTCTGTTTTTTGGGGGAGCACCACTATTAAGGTTATGACCAGTATCAAGGAATGTCCCATTTTGGCCGTTCCCGCCGATAAGGAATTTACAACTCCCTCTGAGATTGCCTTTGCCACTAATTATAAAAGGACTTTTGACGCTGAGGTTATGGCGCCGGTACGTTTTATGACTTCCCTATGCGGTGCTGCCGTAAGAATAGTTCATATAAACGAAGAGAAACGCCTAAGTAAGTTTCAGGAATCGAATCTAAATACACTAATAACCTATCTAAAACCTATGGAGCATACCTTACATTGGATGCCCAACTTCACAAGTAAAACAAAAGCTATACAGGTGTTTCTAGACGAATTGAATATTGGAATGTTGGCAATGGTCAACTACGAACATAGCTTTTTGGAACTTCTATTGCGAGAGCCGGTCATTCAAAGAATGACGTTCCATATCACGATTCCGTTTTTGGTAATCCCAAGTGACTGATTCAAATCATAGGAGATTCTTTGTTCCGTCTTTAATTTTATGGAAACCATAAAAAAGATGCTATGGACAAAAGAATTTTGCTACCTACAGACTTTTCCAAGAATGCCCTGAACGCCATCAGATATGCTTTAGGCCTATACGGAAATCAACGTTGTGATATTTGTTTTTTGAATGCCTATCAAGTGCACGGGTACTCCATTGACAGTATGATGGTTCCAGAGCCTGGAGAAAAGTTTTATGAAGCTGCAAGGAAAAAATCTGAAGAAGGATTTGAAAAACTGATGGAAATCTTAAAACTACATGGGAAAAATGAAAATCATACCTACCATACGATTTCGACCTATAATTCCCTGCTCTACGCCATAAAAAATACCATTGCCAAAAAAGATATAGATATTGTGATTATGGGTACAAAAGGAGCCACCGGCTCCGACACCATTTTATTTGGCACCAACACCGTGGATGTAATGGAGAAGATAACGGAATGTCCCGTGATGGCCATACCAGAGCATACTACATTCGTTTTACCTAAAGAAATTGTTTTTCCCACGGATTATGTCACTGGTTTTAAGCGCAGGGAGTTAAATCATCTTAAGGAAATTTCAAAGTTGTACGGTTCCTTTATTAGGGTATTGCACATAAAGGAAGATGCAGAGCTCAGTCGCATTCAAGAGAGCAATAAAATTCTACTGGAAGCTATATTGGAAGACGTAAACCACAGTTTTCATGTGCTCAATGATATCAAGGTGCATAAGGGAATAGCTGCTTTTATAGAAAGTAGGGGTAGTGATATGATCGCCTTTGTAAATAGAAAACATCGTTTTTTTGGTAGTATGCTCTCAAAACCTTTGGTGAAACAGTTGGGCTACCATTCCCGTATTCCGGTCCTAGCCCTGAACGATTACTCATAAAATTGGTGCGGATATGAAGAATATTGGAATTTGGATGGATAAGGAAAAGGCACATATTGTAGTGTGTACGGAACATGGTGAAAAATTGAGCACACTTCAGTCCAATGTGGAGTTTTATAACCCTAAAGGAGGCTCTAGGTCCAAGACCCGTTGGGGTCCCCAGGATGTAGTACAGGACAGTAAATACTTGGAAAGGGAAAAACACCAGCTTAAGGCCTACTTTAAAAAATTGGTCAAAATGATAACGGATGCAGATGCCCTGGCCATTTTTGGTCCGGCCGAAACAGGAGAAAAATTTGAAAAAGAACTTTTGGAAAGGTATCCCAAGTTAGCCTCGAAGGTTAAAACGGTGACCCGGTCGGATAGCATGACGGATAATCAAGTAAAGGCTTTGATCCGGGATTTTTTTAATAAGGACAAAGGTTAAGAATAGCTTGTTATGAAAACGGGAAAAACCAAAGTTAAAAGCAATCCACTGAAGAAGAATACAAAAATGGAGGAACTACATAGGGCTTCCCAACAATGGAAATCTATGTTACGATTCATAGAAGACGAAATGATTTTTATAGACCGATTGTTGAACTCCTATGTTTTTGAACCGGATACCCCTAATCTTTTTGAACGGTTACAGAACTATCTAAATCGGATGAAAAAATCAAAATCGAAAAAAAGTCGGATTGAACGTAACATTTTGAATCACGAAAGTGATCTTGGGGGAATACTGGAATGCAAGGACGGCATTACTGATAAGGAATATTGCCAAAGCCATAATAAATTAGGGTTTGAGGTTATGGGTTTTGTAAACGAATTTCAAGTCCTAAAGTCAGAAATCTTTAATTATGCCGGAGGTATTCTTAAAAAACGAAGACCCCATTCAGGGACATCGTAGTTTTACCAAAAGAATACCTTATTAATTGATATTTGGGCCTTTTGGTATGACAATCACATTTTAATAGAGCAGTGCATTTAGTAGATAAATAGGTCTGACTGATTATAATCATTTCAAATAATTATCGATGCCAATAACTTAGGGAGTAGAATAAGTAGTAACCCAAAAAACAAGAAGCTATGTCACTTATTGAATTCACAAAAAACCGATGGCCATGGAACTACGGTTTAACCGATTTCCTGGAACGAGAACATTTTTTTAATGATGATTTCTTCAATTTGGAAAAATCATCTCCCGCAATCAATATAAAAGAGCACGAGGATAATTTTGAAATTGAATTGTCCTCTCCCGGATTTGACAAAAAGGACTTTGAGATTTCGTTGAAAGACCATGTTTTGGAAATATCCGCCGAAAAGGAAAAAGAAGAAACCGGGAAGGATAATGGGTATGCCTGTAAAGAGTTCAATTACCGTTCGTTTAGACGAGCTTTACAATTACCTAAAACCGTTGATGAGTCCAAGGATATTAGGGCCTCTTATAAAAGCGGAATTCTAAGGTTAAATCTTCAAAAGAAGGAAGATACCGATCAGAAGCCTAAAAAGATGATTGAGGTTGTTTAACCTCTTATTTAAAGCGGTGAATAGCACTGTCCCTGTTTACCGCTTTTTAAGACTACGGATATGAATACACAACAAAGAACATATAAATATATAAAGTGGATCAGTCCACAGGAAATGCACGAGGTTTCACTATCCTGGTTTTCAGCGTTAAGTTTTGTACGGGATGAGCAACTGTTTCTGAACGATTTGGTGAAGTCCTATACCTTACAGTTAACGGATACGGATGTCTTTGAGCGGAGTAGGCGAATAATTTCTGCAATTTCAAAGGCCGAAAAAGAAGTGGTTGTTTTGCTCAAGAAGGTGCAGGCGCATGAGAACCAGTTGGAAATAATGGTAGACGATATAGATCAGCCTAAAATGGAAAAGGCCTATAGAGATACTCATCGCGATTTGGTAACGGAAATAGAGGGTTACTTACGCGAATACAGAAGCCTAAAAAGTAGCTTGTTCCAACTTATCACACAAGTAATGAAAAAAGAGAAACGCAAACGGTTGCTTAATTAATCCTATATAAATCAACTAAACTATGAAAAAGTTATTTCTACTTTTTTTGTTGGCTTTGATCGGTTGTTCTTCTACACAATTGGTCAGTAATTGGAAAAACCCGGATATTGTTTTGTTCCATGCCTATAAGGTGCTTATTGTGGGTATGGCTCCTAGTGAGGAAGCAAGGGTGGCTTTCGAGAGCAGGATGCAAAAGGAATTTGAAAAAAGAGGGATAGAATCCGTACGAAGCCTAGATCTATTTGATGTAGAGTTTACAGCTTCGGCACAATCCGAGGAAGAAATTTTAAGAGTGGAGCAACAACTTCTAGATAAGGACTTTGATGCCATATTGTTCAACAAGGTAGTAGGGTCCCAGGACAAGCACACTTTCAGAAAGAAGATAAAGGGCATAAACCAGCTTTTCCAAACTTTTTCTGATGATTATAAGGGCCATCAGGACATATATTACGACGAGGATTATTACGATGGATTTACCGTATATCATGCGGAAACCTCATTATTTTGTATTTGTGTTGATAAGGAAATGGAATTGATTTGGAGAGGAGCCATAGATATAACAGACCCTACCAATATGGAAAAAACCATCAACGATTATGTGAAATTGGTAATTCTGGCGATGGAAGAGCAGGACCTTATTTTCTATAAAGGCTCAAAGAATGAAGTTACCGGTCTTTAGCACCAAGGATTTTGAACGGGGATTATGGGGGAAAAGTAAATAAAAAAGTTCTTATGTAGCCTTGTCTTTTTTAAGGAATCGGAGGGCTGAAGAACCCATATGCCATGGCATAGTTTTAATTCATAACAAAGGACTGAAAATTTTAGCGGCACCCTCTTTAAGCCGCTCGGTCAGAGGTCTTTTTCTAAATTCATTATAATCAATTTCACTACTTATTTCACAGTCCCGGATAAAATCCTTTTTTAGTTCGCATGCCATAGCCTCCCCATACGTCAAAACATTGATTTCATAGTTTTGCTCAAAACTTCTAACGTCCAGATTTGCAGTTCCAATGGAGGTTAACCGGTCATCGGAAATAATAACCTTGCTATGCAGGAACCCCTCGGGATAAAGATAGATTTTTACTCCCGCCCTTAACATATCCTCAAAGTAAGAGCGTACGCTCCATTTTACCAACCGGCTATCCGATTTACTGGATAAAAGCAAACGTACATCTACACCCGCCAGGGCACATACCTGTAACGCCTCCAATAAAGCTTCTCCTGGAACGATGTACGGGTTAATAATATAAACATATTGCTTAGCCGAATTGACTATGGAAAAATAAAGCTGCCGTACTGAAGCAAAATCCGAATCCGGCCCACTGGCAACTACTTGAGCAAATGACTGGCCAACCGGCGTTTCTTCTAAAAAATGTTCTGCGGAAAGGACATCCTCCTTGCCACTGGCAAAACACCAATCCATGGCAAAGACCGCTTGCAGACTCCTTACCAAGGGACCTTCTATCATCAAATGCGTATCCAGCCACATGCCCAGATCAGGGTCGCCTTTTATGTATTTGTCCGAAATATTAATTCCGCCCGTAAAACCTATGCTACCGTCCACTACCACAATTTTTCTATGATTTCTATAGTTGAGGGAGGATAGGAATTTACCGAACCGCATAGGTAAAAAGCCGGCCACTTCTATTCCTGAACTTTCCAGTGATTGTATAAAGGCCCGACTCAATTCCCAGCTTCCGAAGCCATCATATAGAAAGCGTACTTTGATTCCTTCCTTTACCTTGCGCTTCAGCAGTTGCAGAAAATTGTCCGCCAATTCGCCCTCTTCAAAAATATAGTATTGGATATGGATGTATTTCTTTGCGTTTTCCAAAGCATCAAAAATAGCTGTATACGTAGAGGGCCCATTCTTTAATGGAAGGAGGGCATTGCCTGCACTAGGGAGAAACTTTGAGCTTTTGGTTAGGAGTTTTACCAATTTAACCTGCTCCCTTACATGTTCGGGGAGAACCTTTTCCTCATCCAATTTCCGATAGTAATCGTCAACTTTGTTAAGGTATTCGGATATTCCGGGAGTCTTCTTCAATTCGAAAAACTTGTTTTTTCTTTTATTCCTTCCTAAAACAAAGTAGAATAGGATACCACCCACCGGAATAGTAAATATGGCCAATAACCAAGCTAGGGTCTTGGTAGGCCTGGCACCATTTACCAATAACCCCATAACCAGAATAATAGCCGTAAGAAAATATAATACCAGTAGTATGGTCAAAAACATGAAACCGCTTGTTGGAAGGTGTTAAGGTAGACAATGCCGCCCATTAATGCCTATGATTATAGTCATTTTGGGCAAGACATCGCCCAGAATAACTTTTCATAAATTAAGTGTAAGGTTTTTTGCAAAAAACCTACTTTTGTCCTAGGTAAATTTAAGATAAGGATTTTTGATTATGTCGGAGAAAATAGAAAGATTAAAAACAGTAATAATAGGTTCTGGACCTGCAGGCTATACCGCTGCTATTTATGCGGCTAGGGCAGATTTAAAACCAGTTATGTATACAGGCATGGAACCTGGAGGGCAATTGACCACAACTACTGAAGTGGACAATTTTCCGGGATATCCTGAAGGAATAGATGGACCTACTATGATGGTTCAATTGCAACAACAGGCCGAGCGTTTTGGTACGGAGGTACGCATAGGAATGGTCACAGCGGTGGAATTGAGCGACGAAACAGGTGGCATCCACAAATTGACCATAGATAGCGACAAGGTAATTGAAGCGGAGACCGTAATCATTTCTACAGGAGCTTCGGCCAAATACCTTAACCTTCCCAGTGAGCAGCGTTTACGAGGTGGAGGTGTTTCCGCCTGCGCGGTGTGTGATGGGTTCTTTTATAAAGGGCAAGACGTGGCTATAGTAGGCGGGGGTGACACCGCTGCCGAGGAGGCTTCCTATTTGGCCAATATCTGTAATAAGGTTACCATGTTGATACGAAAGGATCATATGAGGGCCTCGAAGGCCATGCAACATCGGGTAAATAGCTTAAAGAATATTGATGTTCGTTATAACACGGAAATCGATGAGGTTTTGGGTGACCAGGTTGTGGAAGGTCTTCGTATGGTAAACAACCAGACCGGAAAAAAGGAAGAAATAGCCATCACAGGTCTATTTATTGCCATAGGCCATACACCGAATACGGGTATTTTTAAAGGGCAATTGGATATGGACGAAACAGGTTATATCCTTACCAAAGGGAAATCTACCAAAACTAATAAACCTGGGGTTTTTGCTAGTGGTGACGCCCAGGACAAGGAATATAGGCAGGCGGTAACCGCTGCAGGTACGGGTTGTATGGCAGCTTTGGATGCCGAGCGCTATCTGGCTACGGTCGAGACTCCGGAAGAAGTAGTCTAGGAACGTTTTATTTTGTAATTATAGTGCAAAGGCCGCTGTTTAAACAGCGGCCTTTGCAACTTTTTGAACTTTGGTGAAATCAATCAATACGTTGATAGTTTTCTGAAAACGTTCGATTTCCGTCCTCATCGAAGGATATCTGGCTATAGGAATTGGGATGTAATTGAAGTTCAAACTTGAACACTTCAATAGTATCCACAACACCCATCATTATCTTGGAGCCATATTCCAAGCGTTCCTGTAATGTATCCATGGTATTGCTATAGGTACCAAAACCAAACCACTCATTGGGATCGTCCGGAGAATAGCGGGTCCACATTACTTTTCCTTTGCTATAGATTTTTACCTGCCTGTATCCATTGAGATTTGGAATGGTGTCGGATACGTTTATGCCATCATAATTAAAACGGTTAATGAGTTCCCAAGTTCCTTCCAAAGAGGGTTCCGATTCTTGTTCGGATGTTGTCATGTGGGTAGCGGATACCAAGAACAACATCAAAAAAATTAAGGTGAGTAACTTTTTCATGGTTGTGTTCTTTAATGTTAGTGATTATTCAGTGTATCAAAAGTTACGAATTTTTTTGTTAAATTCATAATATCAACACCCTAATAATGCGAAATCATCAGCGTTTTGAAGAATGGAAAATCAACTGGATTTGTAGGCGTTGATCAAGGCCGCCAAGCTTAAAATATCCGATTTGGTATGATGGGCACTTAGAACAATCCTACTCTTAAGTCCTGCATGTTCGTTTGGATAGTTAAAATCGGTTACAATGACACCTTGCTTATAAAGGTAATCCGTGAACGTGTGATCGGAATAGCTAAAGGCTGAGTGTCCTTGCATGAAATTAAAGCGTTTCTTATCCCTTAAACCATTTAAAAAAGAAGCTCTATTTTTTGCAAGAGATTTTCTCTTATCGGAATATAGTTCACCGCTTTCCAGTAAGGTTGCCAGGTATGCCGGAGCTGCCGGACTGGCACCACCAAAAAAAGGGGTTTGCAGCAATTGTTCCATTCTATTGTCCGTAGCAAATATAGCCCCCGCCTGTATGCCAAAACCCTTTCCCAATGAAGTGCAGACAATCAATTCCTTAGGCCCCAAGGATTTTAGGGTTCCAAAAACACCGCCACCATTGGACCCCACAACACCGATTCCGTGGGAATCGTCGGCTATTAAGATTACCTTTTCCAAAGGAAGTTGTTTTAGTCCTTCAAAGTCGGGGTAGTGGGCCCCGGAAAAATCTATGGAATCCAAGAGAACTACAGGAGTGCTTTTGCTTTTTCCTTCCAAATGTTCCCGAACAGCAATATTTAGCGAAGCGAAGGTTACCGCCTGTTTGATATTGGTAGCCAAATGTAAAGCGGAGTGGGTGTTGGGCGCATAGAAGAGTTTGTATTTTGAAGTATTGAAATATTGGGCTACAAATTGCCCTGCCAGATAGCCTGATGACAAAGTAACACAGGTCTCGCTGCCCGCAAGATGAGCTAGGTGTTCCTCAGCCTTTTTATAAATGGAAAAACGAATGTTGGAATTACGGGATGCACCATAATTAGTCCCGTATTTTTTTATGTTCTTAATTAATGTGTCTTGGAATTTCTCATCTGTTTGCAAACCTAAATAGGAAGTCCCTCCAAAATAGAGGTAGTTCTTGCCCTTTATGGTTATTTCGCGCCCAGGGAAGTTGTCAATATAATGTGCCATTACTTCAGGGTTATTCCGCTTCCGGGCAGGTCTGGGAAAACCACGTTTCCCCCTTCTTCAATTTTTATACCCTCTGCAATATCCTGTTTTAGAAGTAGGGCACCATCCATATCTACATAATCCAATTGTGGTAATAGCTGGGCAATGGCGGAAATGCCTACAGTAGATTCGGTCATACAGCCTACCATAGTTTTAAGCCCCAAATCACGAGCTTTTTTCAACATCCGTAGGGCAGGGGTAAGGCCCCCGCACTTGGTCAATTTAATATTAATGCCATTAAAGTGAAGGGCGCACTTTTCCACATCGGCTTCCACAATACAACTTTCATCAGCTATTATGGGGAGGACACTTTTGTGCATTACGCGTTCCATACCCTCCCAATCGTCCGCTTTTAAGGGTTGCTCCAAAAATTCTACGCCCAGATCTTTAAGTTGGGGAGCATTATAAATGGTTTCTTCCGCGGTCCAAGCGCAATTGGCATCGATTCTAAAAACAGCATTGGTATGCTTACGGAGTTCCTTTACAATGTTCACGTCATTATCGGTACCCAACTTTATTTTATAAATGGGCCATGGCCGTTCCCTCATTTTGGCTACCATCGTATCAATTTCTGCAAGGCCTATGGTGTAATTGGTAATGGGATAAGGCTCGGGCTTTGTTCCCCAAATTTCATACAATGGTTTTTCAAGTAGTTTCCCATAAAGGTCATGTGCGGCCAGATCTAAGGCGCAAATAGCAAAATTGCTCAATTCTTTTTCGGTCAAGAATTGGTGAAATTCCTGAGGTGTTTTAAAATCAAAGGATTCGATTTCGTTTTTTATCCTTTCAATTTCCGCCATCATACGCTCTACCGTAATTTGATAATAGGGATTGGAAGTAGCCTCACCGTACCCTATTTTTCCATCCTTGGTCAAAGAAACGATTAGGGTGTCCTGAAAATCATGGGATTCACGGGAGATGCTAAATGTATGCTTTAGCGGTAATACGTATTTTTTTAAATGAAGCTGCACGGATATTCAATTTATACGAATATAGGGAAACACGGTAGATGTATGCAATAGCGTTTTCTAATAAAGATTTTGGGGAAGGCCCTTCCCGAACCGGTGTATAATCCAAACAAAACTGTTGTAAATTAGAATATTAACCTATATGGACCACACAAATTAAGGATTTTACTTACATAAGATGTTGTTTTACAACATAAGTAATATAATCACTTTCGTTCTTTCTATGTTTATTGTCCTAAATCGATGAAAAGCGTATAACACCCATGGAATACCCACCTATGATCTCCACTTTCAAAGAATTCAGTTTTGTATTTCTATTCTTGTTACTCCTGTCCCTGCCGTTGCGTAGCCAGACCACTGCTGTGGCACCTATAGGCTCCGGTACCGAAGCGGATCCCTACCAAATTTCTACCCTTGGTCATTTATCATGGATTGCACAGACTCCAACCGCCATGGATAAGCATTTTATACAAACATCGAATATTAATGCGTTCGAAACTCAATTTTGGGATGATTCGGATGATAATATTGATGGTGATTTATTCAATGACGATAATGATGCTAACAGTACAGGCACTAACCAAGGGTTTTCGCCTATTGGTGTAGATGCCAATAGGTTTAGTGGCATTTATGATGGTAACGGACATCTAATTACAGATTTATACATCAACAGGCCAACCATGAACTTTGTTGGTTTTATTGGTTACAATCAGTCTGGAAGTGAGTTGAAAAAGTTGGGGTTACAAGATGTCGATATTGTGGGGTCAAATGTAACCGGTAGTTTGGTAGGAAGAAATTTAGGTACCATAAATCAATGTTATAGCACAGGTGCTGTTGCCGCACCAATTTTATTGGGAGGAATTACCGGGGCCAATTATGGATCGATTAACAATAGTTATTCTAGGGTAGTTACAACGGGTAATGGTACTCAAGGAGGTTTGAGTGGGGAAAATGCAAATAATAATATAACCTATAGCTACAGTACAGGGGAAGTAAGAAGTTCTGGGTTTTCGGGAGGTTTGAATGGATATGTAGATTTCGGACCTTATTCTCTAAGTACATCTTTCTGGGATACCGAAACATCCAATAAATCTACAAGCCAAGGCGGAGTGGGTAAAACTACGGCCGAAATGAAACAAGAAATCACGTTTACTACCGTGGGCTGGGATTTTACCGATATTTGGAAAATTGACAACATCAACAATGATGGTTATCCATACCTACAATGGCAACAATTTGACCCTATAGTTAGAACCGATCAAATTAGTGAAAGAACATCTACTACGGTAATAGCCAACGGTAATCTTCTCAACCTGGATAACCCAAATATCAACGAATACGGTTTTGCGTGGTCTACGACCGAAAACACCACTATTGCGGACAATAAAACAGTGATTACAGATGCCATTGCCCTAGGAGAATTTAGTGCTAATATTACCGGCCTTACGGAGAATACCACCTATTATCTCCGAGCTTATGCGGGCGATGGAACCGATGCCTTCTATGGTGAAGAAATCAGTTTTAGTACGGATGTCACTGCACCCTCGCCGAGTCTACAAAACGTGTCGGATATGGTCAACGGCCCTTTTGTTTTAGAGCTTGTGTTCGACGAGCCCATAACCGATTTGGCCCCGAATCCAGTTGAAGTAGCACCAGCTATTAATGGTAGGGGTACGGCAACATTGGGTGAATTGATTACCATAACCGAAGGATTGGAGTATACCCTTGAAGTAACGCCAACAGTAGAAGGAGAGCTTATATTTTTTAACGAGTTTATAGGAATGGCACGTGATCTGGCTGGTAACGACAGTAATCCATTGGTGGAAATATCCGTTATTTATGACGCCACTAGACCAATTCTGAACATACACAATCCACAGACGGAGGTGAACGGACTATTTACATTGCAGTTGCAATCAAATGAACCTATAACCCAATTGGCACCATCCCCTATATTGGTCAACTTGGATGCTTTTGGGAATCCAATGGCCTCCTTGGGAACCTTGGTGGAAGTTGTAGAAGGACGGGAATATACGCTGGAAGTAACACCGCTTATTGAGGGGGAGTTACAGTTTTTTAATGACAATATAGATGTAGCTCGGGATTTGGCTGGAAACCCCAGCCTTCCCATAGAAACTGTGTTGATACAATATATCGATTTGGATAGGGATAACGATGGGGTACCGAACACTATGGACCAATGTGCCAATACAACTTCGGGAGCTCAGGTAAATCCATGGGGCTGCGAAACTATATCCCTATCATCTGATAATTTTATGGTGGAGGCCATTGGCACCTCATGTATTGGAATGGCCAACGGAGCCATAGCCATTTCCGCCAAAAATCAGGATTTTGACTACCGTACCATTGTTAATGGGGAAGAGGTTTTTGTGCTGACTTCCAGTACGTATAGCCAAACGCTTCACGGACTGGAGAAAGGAATATATGAAGTTTGTTTCCGTATTGCAGAAAAGGAAGGATATGAGCAATGTTTTGAAGTAGCTGTAACCGAACCACAGTCATTACAGGCCATTAGCAGCATGGATATTGGAAATAAACGATTATCCTTAAGCCTGATGGGGAGCGGATCCTACAATGTTACACTCAATGGGGATATGAACGTTTATACCGAGCAAGAGCTTTCCTTGACCTTAAAAGCAGGTATGAACACATTAAAAGTGAATACCGGGTTGGATTGCCAAGGCGTTTATGAAGAGGAAATTTTTGTATCCGAAGCACCTACATTTTATCCAAACCCTACCCCTGGCCCTTTGTCAATTATTGTACCCGGCACCGATTTGGAAATTGCAATACGGATAACCATGGTTGATGGTAGTCTAGTTCAAGAAAGCAGTTATGGAATTACGGGTGATAGACATATTGGATTAAATCTTGAAAACCTTTCCCCAGCCGTTTACATGGTTTATCTGGAAGGCAAAACATTGAAACATTCCTTTAAAATACTAAAACAATAAAAATGAAAAAATCCGCTATATATCTTGTATGCGTACTGTTGACTTTACAGTGTTCCAAAAACGATGATACACTTTCCTCTGAAGCTAATAAGGTTATGTTGAAAGCCGTAGAACTCAATGTTCCGGAAAAGGATAAAGTGTGTGAGGATGGGGTTTCTATTTCGAAGACAGAAAGCGAAGTATTTTTTTCATGGCAAAAGTTGGAAAATGCAGAAAACTATGATTTGAATGTTCAGAATTTGAATACCCAAAAAGAAATCTTGATTTCCGATATTTCGGAAACCTCTACCAAAGTGGTTTTGGAAAAAGGCCTACCATTTTCATGGACCATAACCGCAAAATCATCCAATGCCGTCGAGAATTCGCTAAGTGAAAATTGGAAATTTTATTTGGCGGGTAATGGTACGGCCAATTATGCGCCTTTTCCCTCGGAGCAAATGTCCCCGGTAAACGGGGGTTCAGTTACTCCGGAAAGTGGGCAAATAGAACTAAAATGGTCCGGTAGTGATACGGATAATGACACCCTGGCCTATACCCTCTTTTTGGATACGGTAGATGGCAAACAGGAACCACCGGAAGAATGGCAGGAAATGACCACTACTGGGATAATGGTAGATGTTGATCCGGACACGGTTTACTATTGGCGGATAAAAGCCACCGATGGTATACATAGTAGCTATTCAGAAACATGGACTTTTACAATACCGTAAACGGGTTTAACAAAAAATCCTGTATAGATAAACCTACTTTTTACAAAAGCAAAACTCCCGACGGATATCCGTCGGGGGTTTTGTTTCAGGTTATCCCTAGGTTCAATCCCGCTTAGTAATGCTCCCCGATAAGTTTTTTTTGCTCTGTACGGAGGCCTGTCCGGAATAGGATATATTCCCGCCACTACTGGCATCCGCGGTAAGGGATTCCGACACGCTAACACTTAGATTGCCACCACTACTGGCATCTGCATGGCAGGTTTTGGTATCCAATTGCCTGGCATTAATATTACCACCGCTACTAACATCGATATAGGCAACTTTAGCCTCTCCTAATAAATTGAGGTTAGCTCCGCTACTGGCATCAATGTCTACGTCACCGGCCACAAATTCTACATTTAAATTTGATCCGCTGCTGGAATCTATTTCCAATTTATCCGTTTCCACGGTATTTTTTGTATTTAGATGTGCTCCGCTGGAACTTTTTAAGGCAGTAACTTCAGGAAGGGAAACATAGATTTTTTTGGTGGCCCTACCAATATTCTCAATAGCATGGACCCGTAGTCTTCCATTTTTAATATCCGTACCGATCAGGTCTATTATGTTCTCATCGGCCTCTACCGTGATTTCAAAATCGTCCGCTTGGGTTACATATACATGTAGACCTTCGGATGCGGAAATTTCCGTAAAATCCTCCCTTACTGTACGGTTTTCTTCTACTACGATTCCGTTGCCTTTTTTGCCCGGCCCAAAATCCCCGAGGTTAATATCAAAGGCACAGGATGATAAAAAGAGCGTAACTAAAAATGCAATTGTAATTTTAACTAGTGTTGTCATGATTGTTGTTTTAGATTGATGTAAAATTCGTTCTTATGCTGTATTGTTACCTATTTATTCTACTGAACTGTGCTATTGGCGTTCCAAACTGTCGTTAACAACGGTTGAACTAATCCTTTGTTATTGTTTTTTTTGTGGTGACCCCGTCTTCCTCAATTTTCATTTCAAAGCTGTTGCCGTCACCGTCGATATTAATATCCACCTTATCATTGTCCCCATCACTTGCCTTCATTTTTACACCGTCTTCATTGACTTTTAATTTGAAGGACTCCCCATCCTCCTCAATATTGATGTCTATGCCATCTCCATTGATAATAATTTTATTTTCACCATTTTCACTGGTTTCTTCGTTTAGCTCCTCGGGGCAGTCCAAACAGTTCAACTCCCCATTTCGAGCCATTTTCCAGGTGTAATCGCTCATATCACATCCATTAAGGTCGCGATTGTTGTCTGCCCTTAAGGTCCAACAACGACCATTGTCCTTTTCATAGTTGATAACGGTACCGACGGGAATGAACAGTTCTACCCTTACCTCCTGGTCCTTGAATTTGTTATCGCGGGCGGTCGTCAGGTAATTGTCCAAAATAAGGTTGTTGCCCTCCATACGATAATCGTATTCTATTTTTTCCGCAGTTCCCCTGGCCTCATTAAAAGATGATCCATTCGCTTCCTTACGCATTTTTAATTGTATGACGGAATCTTTGGATTTTTTTATGGTAAAACGCACGTCCTCCGAAAGTAAGACTTCCTCGCCTTGATCATTATAGATGAGGTGCATATCATCCATACGGATATGTCTTCCTTGGTCGATAAGTTCGGAGGACAGAATGGTAATATTCAAAGTATCCGCAGGGCTGTCTATATAAAAAGTATCCTCTACCGTAGTACTTCCGGAATAGGCGTGGGCCGCTGCCTGCCGTACCCCAAAGATGATAAGCATAATAATTGAAATCAGCCACAATCCCAACAGGGTAAATTTGGCGACATTTCCAATGGACTTAAGGTTAGTGACCAAAATCTTGAGTCCCAAATAGAGTAGGAAGAAGAACGGAATACCAATGGCAAAAAACACCAATAAGGACATAAGCCACACAGGGACACTGCTAGAATTTACAATGTTATAAAAGTCTATTCCAGGGATATGGACTACATCGGCGATACCAACGGTCAACAGGCCTATAAACAACCCTATAATTGTTGCCGCGCCAACTATAATCAATATGATCCCAATGAATTTCGCAATAATCTTAAAAAAGAAAAGAACAATGTCCCCCAAAGTATCAAAAAAAGTCTTTCCACCGCTCTTTACCTGGTTCCCTACCTTTTCATAATCCACACTTTTTACCTTCTCGGCAACATCCTCGAACCCTTCCTTTACCTTGCGTTCTATATTGCTGATATTGATGGCCTCGCCTCGCATATCCAATTTTTGGGCGGTGCTGGCGGCTTCGGGAATCAATATCCATAACAGGCCATAGATAAGAATGAAACCTCCCCCGGAACCTATGGTAAGGAATATCCAAAGAAGACGTATCCATAAGGGATCAATGCCCAAATAATGTCCCAAACCAGAGGATACGCCAGCCACATATTTCTGTTCGGTATCCCGATATAGTTTTTTTACGCGCCTTGGTTCGGTCTTGGGGCTTGGTTCGTCCTCAAAAATATCCTCATCTACCATGTAGTCTTCGGGCTGTCCCATTATGGTAATAACCTCGTCTACTTGTGTTTGAGTGATGACCTGGCGCTCATTTTCCATTTTTTCTTGGAAAAGTTCGGCTATTCTTGCTTCAATATCGGCTAGAATTTCATCGCTCCCCGGTGTATTGGCAAAGGAACGTTTTATGGCCTCTAGATAACGGCGCATTTTGTTGTACGCATCTTCATCAATATGAAAAAGTATATTGGCGAGATTTATATTTACTGTCTTGTTCATTTTTTAATTGTTTTTTTTGTTGGTTACCAGATTAGTGGCCTTTCGCAATTCGTCCCATGTAGTATCCAGCTCCTTTAAGAACATTTTTCCGGTTTCTGTTAGCGTATAGTATTTTCGTGGCGGCCCGGAAGTGGATTCTTCCCAACGATAGTTCAGCAGCCCCGCATTTTTTAAACGGGTGAGCAAGGGATAGATGGTGCCTTCTACTACTAGCATTTTAGCATCCTTCAACGTCCCCAGAATTTCGGAGGCATACTTGTCCTTTCCATTGAGGATGGACAGTATGCAATACTCCAAAACCCCCTTGCGCATCTGTGCTTTTGTATTTTCTACGTTCATAATTTCTTTTTTCTTTTTATGCGACGCTTTCTTTCCTGTATTTGAAGTGGTAGTCTGCATAGATTAACTGTTCGTTTTTTGACTGATGAATAAACATCCTAATTGATTTGATTGACGGTTAAACTCCTTTTTTAGGGTGTGATGAATACCCTTTGGTAATTCCTATTACATTGATCGATGGTCATAACTTAATTCTCGCTTTATCTTCCAAGCGTCCTGGTCCAAGACCCAAACATGGGTAAACTTTGCGATATCCCCTTTTTGATATTCCTTATCTCCATTTAGAAATTCAAACCGATGTATACCATGTTGAATGGCACCATAGATTTCACCTTCTTTATATAGGGGAAAAACCTCAAGGGAATCGTTCAACAAAATTCTCTTTGCGGGTTGTGGGTCATTAGGGTTTCTCTTTGCACAGTTTTCTTCCATAGGTTTCAAGAAGTTGCTTTTACCGAAAGTGACTCCTCCCTTATCGTGATAAAATTCAAAGTCTTCGCTGAACAAATTGGCCATGGTCTCGGTATCACATCGGTTAAAGGCGGCATCAAATAAGATGCTATCCTTTTCCTTCAATGCTTGGAACAGTTCCGATTCCTGATTTACTTGAGCCCCAACTAAAGAGTGAACAAGAAATAGGATAAAAAATATGATGTATTTTACGAGATATATCATTTTATAAAATTTATGGTTATGGGGTATTTAAAAGACTGCCCTTCATTGGTCCGAATTGTCCCTAAGATGGTATATACAATATTGACGATAAAGAGGGCACCCTGTAACAATCCCACGGCACCTAAGGGCCACATCCACCTCCCAAACCTAAAATTATCACTATCAAAATGGAAGTTGAGGTTGTTAAGATTATTGAGGCCATCAAAACCGAAATGGGAAAAATTGAACAAATCAGGAAGAAAGCCCACGAAAAAGGGAATACTTATTAAACCAGCTACAATAGAATAGAGGAGCAGGCTTATCTGAAAGTTCAAGACCTGTTTTCCATTATAGTTCACAAATTCGTACTCTTTCTTATTGGCCGTCCATAAGACCAAAGGCAATATGAAATTTCCAAAGGGAATGAAGAACTTGGAAAAGGTAGACGCATGTATAATTGCGGATAGATTTTTTTCGTGTTTGCTCAAAGTATTTTCCATCACCTATTATTTTCTTATGCAAATATATGGCTAAAAGAAGGTACTTTGCAAAACATAGTACTAAGATTTAACAATAAATTAACAAATATGGTTTTGATTATTTTCAATACTTTTAAGGACAAAATAGGGCATAATGGCAGTATCCACGGGCAAATTCAACACTTTTACATTCTTTAAACTTCCGTCGGCATGGTGGTGTGGCGTTCGGTTGCGGTATATGGATAAAAACAAGGCGGTAGTAACCGTTAGGCATCGGTGGTTCAATCAAAACCCGTTCAAAAGTTTGTTTTGGGCTGTTCAGGGTATGGCAGCCGAACTGAGTACCGGGGCCATGGTCATTACCCAGATTCGGGACAGCGGGAAACGGATTTCCATGTTGGTAGCGAGCAACAAGGCCAACTTTTCAAAAAAGGCCACAGGCAAGATTACGTTTACTTGTGAAGACGGTCATTTGGTAGGGGAGGCCCTAAGAAAAACTATCGAAACGGGGGAAGGACAGACCTTTTGGATGAAGTCCACGGGGATCAATGAAGATGGGGTAGTGGTGTCCACCTTTAATTTTGAATGGACGGTGAAGCTTAAAACGTGAATGGGAAGGAGGTCGAGCCCAAATGTTTGTACTAAAAAAGGCTCCGTTCGTATGAATAAAATCCGTGTTGGTAGCTTTTGGAAACGCTAATGATCTAAGGTTGTGTATTTTAGTACAATGTTTTTGTTCTCCAAGGTATATGAAAAATGGACATGGGAACGCATATCCCGTCATGTATTATACTGGTGCAGTTGGTGGGGGTTTTATGCGTTGGTAAACACCAACTCCTATTCGGATGGCAATTATGCGGATTGGCTTTTGGTGGAGCTTTTTGTGCTTCCCATTAAACTGACCATTACCTATTTTGTTATCTACTATCTGCTGCCGCGATTCTCTGCAAAGAGGCGCTATTTCTCGCTCTTGTTCCTAACCCTAACACTTTGTTTTCTTGGGGCCATGGTACTTAGGACCATGGAAATATGTTCCTTGCAGTCTTGGCTTTTGCTTTCCGGAGAATTGTGCTGCGCTTGGGGAAAGGCACCCTTTTTTGTCTTTAAAATGGTCTATAAGGCCTTGGATCTTTTGTTTGTGGTTTCCTTGGTGGCCATTATTAAATTTATCCAGCAGCAGATTGTCTATGAACGGAAGACCAAAAACTTGCTCACCCAAAAATTGGAAACCGAGCTTCGATTTTTAAAGCACCAGTTACAGCCTCATTTTCTTTTTAATACCTTGAACAATCTTTATGGATTAATCCTGACCAAAAGCGATAAGGCTGGGGATATGGTCGTGAAGCTATCGGAAATCATGAGTTATATGCTCTATGAATCCAATGAGACCCTGGTGCCCGTGGAGAGTGAATTGGCCAATTTGGAGAACTATATTGCTTTGGAAAAGATACGCTATGGTGATGAACTGCAAATCGATTATAAAGTAACAGGCGAAACCAAGGACAAAAAAATCCCACCTTTAGTTTTGATTTCCTTTGTTGAAAATGCATTCAAACATGGACCCTCTTCTAATTTAGAGACCAGTTGGATTCGAATCTTGACAGAAGTAAGCGAGCAACGGTTTTTGTTTATTGTGGAGAATAGCCTTCCTGTTGTTAATACCGAGAATGGGCAGGGGAGACCACAAGTACACAGCGGTATTGGACTTGATAATGTCCAAAAGCGCTTGGACCTTATTTATGGTACATCCTATGACCTGAAAATTACCCAGGGGAATTCTTATTGCATTGAACTTTGTATAAACATTTAGTGAATGGAAGACATACGCTGCCTAATTTTGGATGATGAGCCTATCGCCATTACGGTTATCGAGTCGCACCTAAGGGAGTTTAAAGACCTTAGGGTCGTCGCCACTTGTAGAAGTGCGTCCGAGGCTTTTGAAGTATTGCAAAGCGAAAGGATAGATCTCATTTTCCTAGATATCGAGATGCCCAAACTGGACGGTCTTTCCTTTCTGAAATCACTTAAAGATCCACCGCTCGTTTTGATTACTACCGCCCATCGCAATTTTGCCCTGGACGGATTTGAATTGGATGTGGTGGATTATCTGTTAAAACCTATTCCGCTAGATCGCTTAATGCAAGCGATAGGAAAGGTAAGGCGTCAGCTGCGTACGGACCGAGAGTATCATTCCAATGGATTGGATCCTTTGTCCTACATCTTTGTTAAGAGTGACCGAGAAAACGTAAAGATAAATTTGATGGATATCAGGTATATAGAAAGCCTAAAAAATCATGTAAAAATCGTTACCTCCCAGAAAAACCACATCACCATGGTGAGCATTGGCGAAATGCAGCATAAATTGCCTAAAAATCTCTTTGTTCGAATCCATAGGTCTTTCTTGGTCAATCTCAACCATATTCAAAACTATACCAACACCTATGTAGTTATTGACCGGAAATCCTTTCCGTTGGGCAATGTATACAAAAACGCCGTATTGGAGGTATTGGATAAAAACCGGATTTGACCGTATTTCCCATCTTTTGATCGGCCTTTCATAATCGATACGTTTGTTTTACTTGTTCGTACGACAAAAACGGCCGTTGGGCATTTTAGATTCCAGCGAGGGGATTAAGATTCTAATTTAGATGTGAATCTAATGTATAATCTAAAAATCCTTTGACCATGGGAAAAATCAAAAAGATTTTCGGAATAATAACCACCATTAGTCTCTTCATGTTTACCAATGAAGCAGTTGCGGACCTTCCTTATGACAATTCAGACCCGAGGGTGCAACAACGCAATAATAAAGTAATGATGACCTTTTTCAATGAGGAAGAAGCGGTCTATACCGTGGAGATTTTTTCGTCTGATTATGAGTTGATCCGTAAGGAGGTGTTGGGAGATGCCGTAGTGGTAGGCAAAATTTTTGATTTTGGCTATTCCAAAAAGGATTTATATCATATAAAAGTCTCTATGGGAAAAGAGATTTTGTTCCATAAAAGATTACGATTGGGAATTTATTAAAGGCAAACAAAAGTAAGCGGGTTCTTTAGCGACCATGTCCAAAAAAACACTTCGAAAAATTATTAGCGTAATCTTCATGAAGTTTAAAATGCTAGGACATAACAAAGGCGGAACCCGCTTTTTTTCATTAAACACTTCATAATTCCGATTAGGTGCCCAAATCCTCTTCTCCTTTTGTTCCATTCCATTTAGAAATTTAATTCTAGCAGAAAACCAACTGTCCAAATTTATAGTTCATCTACCTACCTCTCACGGAGGTAATGCCAATTTGCCTCTCAATGCCAATCCATGTTTATTTTATAGTATTGTTGTTTTCGATATTTTTAGTTCCGAAATACTGGGTGTAGAAGTTCAGCTGGGCTTGTACACCGATTACAAGACTATCCAATTGTAACAAATGAACCGTGGTGAAGACTATTATGTTACTAGCAGTATTTGCAGGACAGGCTATCCAAAAATGGCCAATGAACTTTAACTAAATAAAACAAAAGATGAACGCGCACGAAATAGATTATGATATTTACGGGGAGGAAATGCAATATGTAGAAATTGAACTGGATCCCCAAGAAGCTGTAGTGGCTGAAGCTGGTAGCTTTATGATGATGGATTCCGATATTAAGATGGATACCATCTTTGGGGATGGCTCCAATCAGGATAGTGGGGTCCTGGGAAAATTGTTTTCCGCTGGAAAGCGATTGCTTACGGGTGAAAGTCTTTTTATGACCGCTTTTCTGAACATCGGTCAAAGCAAAAAGCAAGTCAGCTTTGCGGCACCCTATCCGGGTAAGATAGTGCCCATTGATCTATCCGAAAAGGGTGGGAAGTTCATCTGTCAAAAAGATGCTTTTCTCTGTGCTGCTAAAGGAGTATCTGTTGGGATAGAATTCTCCAAACGCTTGGGTAGGGGACTTTTTGGTGGCGAAGGTTTTATTATGCAAAAGCTGGAAGGGGACGGGATGGCCTTTGTCCATGCTGGGGGAACCTTGGCACGAAAAGAGTTGGCCGCTGGTGAAGTCTTAAAGGTAGATACAGGCTGTATCGTCGGATTTACACAAAATGTGGACTATGATATTCAGTTTGTAGGTGGAATCAAAAATACGGTATTCGGCGGCGAAGGATTGTTTTTTGCTACCCTACGCGGTCCGGGTGTTGTTTACATACAATCCTTGCCATTTAGTCGATTGGCCGGAAGGGTTTTGGCTTCGCTACCCAGAGGTGGTAAAGATAAGGGCGAAGGTAGTCTTTTGGGCGGTATCGGGGATTTGTTGGATGGGGATAATCGGTTTTAGGGAGACGGAAGGACAAAAAGATGGAAAGACAAAAAGACGTGATATATTGACAGTGAGCAGTTGTCAGTTGCCAGTAAACAGTGGACAATGAGCTATGGGCAATGAACGGGAAACAGTGAGCAATCACAAATTTCAAAAAGACCTAAATAGAACATTTCACATCGGAACAAAGACGGAAAGAAAAAATTGAGATAGGATATATGGGACATGAGATTTTGACAATGAGCAGTGAACAGTTAGCGGTAAACAATAAACAATGAGCAATGAACAATAACAAGGTGTCATGCGTATTAAGACCAACCTGAACCTTAAACCTGAAATCTTGATCTTAAAACTAACATCCAACTTAAGACCAAAAGACGAAAGATAAAAAGACGTAAGATTTAAGATTTGGAAATTATATTTTTAATTCCTTAAACCTTAAACCTTAAACCTTAAACCTTAAACCTTAAACCTTAACCCTTAACCCTTAACCCTTAACCCTTAACCCTTAACCCTTAACCCTTAAACCTGACATCTAACTGCCCATGAACTTTAAAAACCTTATCCATTTTTTAACGGAACTCAACAAAAACAATTCCAAGGAATGGATGGATGCCAATCGCAAATGGTACAAGGAAGTACGGGACGATTACATATCCTGGTTGGACAAAATGGATTTGGCCCTTGCAGCAATAGATGACCAGTATTATTCCACTCCAGGAAAGAAGGGTATTAATCGCATCAACAACAATTTAATGTTCCATCCCAACAAACCAATTTATAAGGATCATTTTGGAGCGGGACTGGATAAACGTCCTAACACGGGGGATTTCTATGTAGAAATTGGCATTGAACAATCCATGTTAGCGGGTGGGTTTTGGCGACCGGTTCCAAAAACATTACGAAGTATTCGGGATGCTATTGATTATGATGGGGAGGAACTCAAAAAAATCCTCAATAAAAAGTCGTTCAAGGAGACCTTTGGTGACCTGGTTCTTGATGAAAAGCTAAAAAGCGCCCCAAAGGGGTTCTCCAATGACCATCCCCATATAGACCTTTTACGTAACAAGACCTTTGCGGTACTGCATTCGTTTTCCAATACCGAGGTATTACAGGAAGATTTTGAACAAAAAGTGATTAAGGTCTACCAAGAAATGCTGCCCTTCAGAAGATATTTGAACAAAGCGGTTACCGTCTAAAAAGGTTTTTTTTGAATCTCACAAAATTCAATGCCCCGGAACCTTGAATTTTGTATTCATCGCATCGATCACAAATACCCAATCATTTCCTTTTCCTGAAGTTGGTGGTGCAATTACCACGCTTTCCTTTTTGGCTAATGTTTCACCCTCAAATGCGTTTCCGGTTCTTGGATCATACCACCAAGTTTTTAAAGTATCTGTATTGAGCTTGCTTAAATTTAGCTCTGTTTCCTTGCCTGTTGGAAAATAGATCATGGCGTAAGTTCCATCACTATCGCGCGTAGCAATTACATAGTCTTCAGTCTCCTCCTGGTTCCCAACCACCATTTCCTGATCGGGTATACGACTAAGGAAGGGACGCGACAATATTAAATTTTTTAAGTGCTTGGCCTGGGTGGCCATGGGTAATTCTAATGCTTCGGGCCAGGGGCGCAACGGGCCATTGATCCCGTTTTTATCCAATTTGAACATTTGCCAAACATCATGGCAGCCATAGGTTTGCCCAAAGGCTCCGGCAAAAACGTTCCAATACATTATCCGACGAATATCCCGGGCAGTACTATAGCCCAACTCCTTGGCATTAAAACAGTTGGGATGATTCTCATAGAGCGGTTCCCCGTCCAATACAGGTTTGGTCGGCTTCAGATTGTAATCATGTGTTATATGTTTGTATGTGCCTTTATTGGCACAATGTCCGGTTTGGTGCATATTAAAATCCAACCATGCATCTTGATGGAACCAAGTTGAAGAACCGGCCAACTCCGTGGGTTGCGGATGAAAGCTCATAAGCCCATTTTCGTTTCCACCGATTGCCTCGACGATACCAGCGGCCATTTGTCTCCACACCATCACATCATTGGAATCCTTTCTCGGATTTCGATCACCACCTACGATCCAAATAATGTTTTCAAAATCTTTATATCGATTCCCAATCCATTTACCGAATAACTTGGCATTATCCGAGGTAAAGACTTCCGGCCCAACGCCCCAACTTTCCGTAAAGAGTTTATCGCCCCAGGTAGGTAATAGGGCGATATAAATTCCCAAAGAATCCGCCTTCCGTATAACGTAATCCACATGTTGAAAATATTGGTCATTGGGAGTTTTTGGGTCATTGTTCACCAAGGGTGTCTCACCATATGGATTGGGTACATTGAGTCCATCAATTTCTGCCAGGGCCACGGCCTGTATTACATTAAAACCTTGTTCCGCCCTTTTTTCCAGGTACATATTCACATCTTTACGATCACATCTATGGAATAGTTCCCAGGCTGTATCCGCCAACCAAAAGAAAGGTGCCCCATCCTCGGTTACCAAATAGCGATTGTTGTCACTTACTTTCAGTTTTTGTGCCTCGAGGTCAATCGTGTGGAGAAGTACAATTCCGATACAAAGAGATACGACTCTTATATGCATGATTACGCTTTTTGGTTGAACATAGGACAAATGTAAACTATATAAGGGGTAAATCGATTACACTATCTGGTCAAGATTTGACCAAAAAATATTGCCTTTTCGAAGATAATTAAGCAGGGCTATTTTCGTTTAATGCGCACGTCAAGAACTTTAAATCAAATTGTGGCAATACGGGCTAAACCTTCGGTAAGAGCATAATTTTTTGCAATCGGTACCTGATAAGACATTAAAATTTATTTTTGTAGACATTGGGGCACTTCCCTAAGAATATCGAAAAGGAGCTCCAATGCCGAACTATTTAATCCAGATTGTTTATTGTGAACGATTCCCAGATTTTTTTGAACATTCAAAAACACATAGACCTAACAGCTGAGGAAAGGGATTGGATAAGTGCTGTTTTAGAACTGAGGGACATTCCAAAGAAAGAACGGGTATTGGAGCAGGGCCAGATATGCAGAAAGCTGTATTTTGTGGAATCGGGAAGCCTAAGGGCTTACAATTCAAACAAACAAGGCAAGGAATCCACCATTATGTTCGCAGTACAGGATTGGTGGATTACCGATATGTACTCCTTCGTAAATCAAAAACCGGCCCTATTATCTCTGGAAACGCTAGAGGACAGTCGTTTGTATTCATTGGATTTCCTCGCTTTGGAGCAACTTTTCACGAAAATACCCAAGCTGGAGCGCTTTTTTAGGATTCTATTCCAAAAAGCCTACGTTAGGGAGCAACTTAGGGTGCTAGACGCCATATCGCGGACCACGGAAGACAGATACGCCCGTTTTGTTGCAAAATATCCCCAAATTACCTCAAAAGTGACCCAAAAACAAATAGCCTCCTATCTTGGTGTTACACCGGAGTTTTTGAGCAGCGTAAAGAAATAAATAGTCTCTTAAACTATCTTAATCTTTTATTGATCGGAATTTATTTTCTTTACCAAAACAGAAAATGATGATGATCTTAATTGCGGGACCTTACGCCAGCAATACGGGGAATGACCCTGCGTTGATCCAAAAAAACATGGACAAACTAGAGTCGATGGCATTGCCCATATTTCGAAAGGGACATATTCCCATGATCGGTGAATGGGTAGCCAACCCCCTAATGCGATTAGCGGGTTCCACCGAAATAGGAGATGCCATATTTACGGAGATTCAATACCCAACGGCACATCGGTTGTTGCATAAATGTGACGCAGTCCTAAGGATTCAAGGAGAATCAAAGGGAGCGGACCAGGATGTGGAAATCGCAAAAGAATTAGGACTCCGTATTTATTATAATTTAAAGGACATACCGGATGCAGAATGACGGGATTCGCAATATCAAAAAAGAGCTACTATCGGACAATTGGTATACGCTCAACAAATTCACCTATGAATACCAAAAACCGGACGGCAGTTGGGAAACCCAATATCGAGAAGCCTATGACCGGGGCAATGGTGCCGCTATATTGCTGTATAACCAAAAGAAAGGTACCGTGATCCTAACACGCCAATTTCGTATGCCCACTTATGTAAATGGGAATAGCAGTGGGATGATGATCGAAGTCTGCGCCGGCCTTTTGGATGGGGAAAATCCGGAGAATTGCATTAAAAAAGAAGTGCAGGAGGAAACGGGGTATAAAGTGGATAATGTACAGAAGGTTTTCGAATCCTACATGTCCCCTGGTTCGGTGACCGAGATCCTTTATTTCTTTATTGCTGAATATGAGGATAGAATGAAGGTAAGTGATGGTGGCGGTGTAGATGAGGAGACCGAAAATATTGAAGTCCTGGAATATTCCTTCGAAAAAGCATTGCGTATGATACAGACCGGGGAAATCAAGGATGCGAAGACCATTATGCTGTTGCAATATGCCCAGATCAATGCGTTATTTTCCTGAGGAATTCCCGACTATAGTGCAGTGAGCTCGATTAAAAAAATAGCTTTTGGTGGCGGATGCCATTGGTGCACGGAGGCGGTGTTTCAATCATTAAAGGGTGTTGAAAGGGTAGAACAGGGATTTGTAGCTTCGGAAGCTGGTAACGAGACTTTTTCCGAGGCGGTTATTATATCTTTTTTTCCAAATGAAATTGCGTTAAAGGACTTGGTGCTTATCCATTTGTTTACCCATGAAAGTACGGCGGACCATTCCTTCAGAAGTAAATATCGTTCTGCAATTTATACGATAGACCCTGGAGACAAAGAGAAGCTGGAAAGTATGTGGGGCGAGTTCCAGGCCCAATTCAAAAAGAAGCTGATTACAAAGATACTTCCTTTCAAAGCCTTCTATCCTTCGGACGAAATGTTTCACAGCTATTATTATTCGAACCCAGCGAAACCCTTTTGTAAAAAATATATCGACCCAAAATTGAAATTGCTTCGGGAAAAATTTTCCAGACAGGTGGTTCCGGAAAGGATGCCTTAATAAGTATCCCTGATAGTTTCAAAAATAGACTGCATTCTTTTTTTAACTTCTGAAGAAGGAATTCTAAAGTGATTGTTCATAAAGCTGAAAATTAAAGTTTTGCCCGATTTGGTCAATAGATATCCGCTTATACAGTGGTTGTTTCCTAAACTGCCTGTCTTGGCATAGATATAGGGTTCGGGGTCTCCGGGATACCAATTTTCCAACGTACCGGAAACGCCTCCGGCAGGGAATAAACTAAACAATCTTTGCCTTGGGATATGTTGGTACATTAAGTGAAGTACATGTACCATGGATTGTGGTGTAAAAAGATTGTATCGGGAAAGTCCTGATCCATCAACCCATCTAGGAGGCTGTCTCAAGTCGGTCAACAAGCTATCCAAAACAAAGTTACGGACCTTATCCGTGTTCAGGGTGTCGGATAGGGTAGAGGAAGCTAGAATAAGTAATTGTTCGGCCAGAAAATTATCGCTGTCCATCATCATTTTGACATAAATGGAATCGGATGGCATACTGTATAGGACGCTTTTTTTTCCTTTGATCGGATTTTGGGTAATGGAAACCTTTTTCTTCAGTGCATCCTCCAAAAGATTTCGAACTAGGGTACTATCCAACTTCAAGGGAATTTCTACGGTATCCCTTCTTGAGGGATTAAAATAGAACAGGTTTTCGTTTTCTTCCCGTTGTATGGCATAATCAATTGGAATTACCTTGTCCTTGAAAAGGGCAGGGGATACCTGTAGTCCTTCTTTTTCATAGACGGTAAGCACGTTACCATATACCGGGAATGAACTGCGTTCGGCCGAATAGTACCATTGATAATCGCCCCAGGCCCAACCAGGTCCAAAACGTTCTTCCTGGATATTGTTCAGGTGAAAGGAAATTATGTCGTATTCTTTAAGAAAATTTAGAGCTGTACTATCCTTAAGATAGGGATGTAAAAAAGAGGGGTCGCCCGTACCTTCTACAAACAGGGTGTCGTTGTAGACATTATATCTTAGGGAAGGGATACTATCCGGTAATAGATGTAAGGAGGTAAACAGTGTATAAATTTTCGTATTGCTTGCTGGGGTAAAATATTTGGCACTATTATGGGAAAAAATGGTATCTCTTTTTTCGGGGTCTAAAACAAAGAATCCGGTGAAGTGATTTTCAAATAGCTCTGAGTCCAGAACTGGGCAAACATTTTTTTGAACTATTTTTTGGGAACTGGTGCAGCCTAGTAAAACAATCAAAATGAAGCCTATAGATACTATCTTTTCCATAGCCATCCAAGATAAGGATATTATGCAAAATGGATCGTCTATACTGTTTTAACAAGAAATTATCTAATTTTTAACTGCACTGTACAATAAAAACCTCACTTTTCTTGTTAAATTTGAGAATACGATCTAATCTCTAAAAACATTTAGGAATATGGCAAGAGCTATGCTGGAGTACTCTAAAACTGTACTCAGAAAGGTTAGTTTTGATGCGAAACTCTTCCTCAAGGAGTTAAAAAAGGCAGTCACCAGATTACTGCCCGAGGAAATTGAGGAACTAAAACTCTGGTTAAAACAATTTGTAACGGATAAGCCCGAGCTTCAAGAAGGGCTACTTTATCTAAGAGCATAATTCAAAACCACCTTTCAGGTGGTTTTTTTAATTCCCAGCAACCTTACCGCAATTTTTCATCTTCTACAAAAAAGAAACTTCTTTAAAGGATTCTTATTCTATACGCAGTTTTCTTGTAAAGATAATTCCGTATTTATAGGAGCTTGTTTGTACAGATATAAAGGATAAATAGGCTATTTGTTCAAAGGACTTATAATTTTCACGTCCTGAAACGCAATAGCCCCCCTAACGATACCGGAAATTACATCGCGAATAGCTTCGGTAATCTGGATTTTGAGTTCATTTTTGTGATAGATTAGACTCACCTCCCTTGCCGGTGGCGGATTGTCGAAATATTTAAGATTTTGTTTTTTCTTTTCATCCAGTTCCAAGGTATTCAAATAGGGCAGAAGCGTCATCCCCAACCCTTCATTGGAGAGGTTTATCAAGGTCTCGAAACTACCACTTTGCAGTTGAAAATGTTCGTCCGTAAAACTTTTTGGGGCATTGCATAGGTTTATGACCCCATCCCGGAAACAATGACCATCCTTTAACAAAAGCACATCCGAAATATCCAAGTCTTCGGGATTTATTTTTTTTGCCTTGGCCAATCTATGGTTTTTGGGTATGTAGCCCACAAAAGGTTCATAATATAAGGGTCGCTCTTGTATGAATTCACTTTTTAAGGGTGTTGCGGCAATTCCCGCGTCCAAATGGCCATCCTGGATGTTTTGGATAAGTTGTTCCGTACTTTGCTCCCGAATAATAAGATTTACTTTAGTATACTTGTTGATAAAAGTCTTAAGAAACATGGGCAAAAGTGTGGGCATAATAGTGGGAATAATGCCCAAGATAAAATCTCCCCCGATAAAGCCCTTTTCCTGATCAACAATATCCCTTATCCTCTCGGCCTCGTTAACAATGTTCTTGGCCTGGGCCACGATTTTTTTACCAACCTCCGTAATAGAGATGGGCTTTTTCTTACGGTCAAATATCAATACATCCAGTTCATCCTCCAACTTCTGTACCTGCATACTTAAAGTGGGTTGGGTAACAAAGCTTTTTTCGGCGGCCAAGGTGAAATTCTGATACTCGGCAACTGCCAGAACATACTGTAATTGGGTAATAGTCATGGGCTATAATTTTATGACATAAAATTATAAAAACTATTGATAAAATCTATGCTAACGACTATTTTTTATATATTAATTTTATACTAAATTAAAAAACGTAGAAATATGAAACTAAATAGTATTGGGCTAAATGCCGATAAATCAAAAGAGTTAAGTAATGACCTTAACACCTTATTAGCCAATTTTCAACGATATTATCAAAACCTTAGAGGGATACATTGGAACGTAAAAGGAAAAGGCTTTTTTGATCTTCACGTAAAATTTGAGGAGTTGTATACGGATGCAAATGCAAAGGTAGATATGATTGCCGAACGGGTTTTGACGCTGGGTGGAATTCCACAGCATACCTTTGAGGATTATATTGCCAATTCCAAGGTTCCCGTAGGCAAGAACGTTTCAAAGGACGAGGAAGCCATTCGACTCATAGTTGACTCCCTTAAGGAATTGCTTATCATTGAAAGAAGGATTCTTAATGCTTCGGACGAAGCCAACGACGAAGGCACAAATGCCATGATGAGTGATTTTATTACAGAACAGGAAAAAACGGTCTGGATGATGAAGGCCTGGTTGGCAGAGGAAATATAGCTTTAACCCGGAGTCTTATAACCAAAGGTTAATTCGAAAACAATAGAACCTCCTCTTCAAAGGGGAGGTTTTACATAATACTTTGATTACTTCAATTTGAAATCGGCAATACTGAATTGTCAATTTCTACTACTGAACTGTTTCTTGATTTTTAATTTTCATTCCACTCCTTAAAACCAACGGTTCGGTAAAAGGGTTTGGGAAAGCCTGTTATGCCTTCCCAATTTTGTTTCATCAAATCCTAAATGATGAAACAACTAATTCTAATCACCGTATTTATTTTCTCCACCTTGCTTCCCGCCCAGACTATCGTTTCTGGAACAGTGATAGACAATAGGAATCAGCCCATTACTGGAGCCAATGTGTATTTGGAAGGCACCTATGATGGTGCTTCCACCAACGAAAGTGGAGAATTTAATTTCGAAACCACCGAAACTGGGACCCATAATCTCATTATTTCCATAATTGGCTATGAAACTTTTATGCAAGCTGCCGATATCTCCTACTTTCAAGATTTGAAAGTTACATTGCAGGAAGCTATTAACCAATTAACCGGAGTTACCCTTACTGCCGGTACTTTTGAGGCCGGTGATAACTCCAAGGTATCGGTATTAAAACCCTTGGATATCGTTACAACGGCCGGTGCTGCAGGGGATTTTGTGGGAGCTTTGCAAACTTTGCCGGGAACATCCACCGTCAATGAGGATGGCCGTTTGTTCGTCCGAGGAGGATCGGCAAACGAGACACAGGTTTTCATTGATGGACTTCGGGTGTTTCAACCCTTCAATGCTACTGCCAACAATGTACCGACCAGGGGTCGATTTTCACCCTTTTTGTTCAAAGGGATTACGTTTAGTACCGGTGGATACTCCGCTGAATACGGTCAGGCGCTTTCCAGTGTATTGCTCCTCAATACTACGGATGTACCCGATCAGGAAAAGACGGACATTGCAGTTATGTCCGTTGGCGGAGGATTAGGTCATACCGAAATTTGGGGCGATGAATCCTTGAGTATCAATACCTCCTATATTAATCTATCGCCTTATCAAGCCCTTATTCCGGACAATCAAGGGGTTCGATGGAACAATCCGTATACCTCCTTGTCCGGGGAGGCCGTTTTTAGAAGTAAAGGGGAGAACAGCATTTTTAAGCTCTATACCGGATTTAACCATGCCAATTTGGACATAGATCAGGAAGATATCAATTTTGAGGATTTTGTTCGTTTTCGCCTTCGAAACAACAACTTGTATTTTAATAGTACCTACAAACATTTTTTTGATAATGCATGGACGCTATCCACGGGAGCCAGTATCTCATGGGACACCAATGCAATTGGTATAATTGATGACGATATCGATACCAAGGAAACGGCCTCTCACATAAAACTGAAATTGAAGAAAAACTTCAGTTCAAAATTTCAATTGAATTTTGGAACGGAGTACTTTTTGACCGACTATGAAGATACCTTTACCGGGCAGGATGACTTTGTTTTTACTAGTGGTTATTCCGATAATCTGGCAGCCGTATTCTCTGAGGCCGATATTTTCTTTAGCAATCGTTTTGCCTTGAAATTAGGGGCACGGGCCGAATATTCCGATGTATTGAACGACTTTAACATGGCCCCACGGCTTTCATTGGCCTACAAAAGCAGTGAAAAAGGACAATTCTCATTGGCCTATGGCGATTTTTACCAGAATCCAATAGCGGATTATTTACGATTTGATCAAGAACTTTTGACCGAAAAGACCTCGCATTATATCCTAAACTATCAATATTTGGGTGATGGAAAAACCTTTAGGGCCGAGGCTTTTTATAAGGATTATGACAATTTGGTAAAGTTTGATACGGAGCTTGCCCGATTCAATTCCAGTTTCAACAACCAAGGGAAGGGATACGCAGCAGGATTGGATGTGTTTTGGAGAGATAACAAAAGCGTAAAATATTTGGATTATTGGATTTCCTATTCTTACTTGGATACCGAAAGGGACTTTCAAAATTTCCCTGAAAGAGCAACACCAAATTTTGCGGCCAAACACAATTTCTCAGTGGTGACCAAATATTGGGTAGATAAATGGCGTTCCCAAGTTGGATTTTCCTATACGCATGCCTCCGGTCGTCCGTATGATAACCCGAACACCCCAGAATTCATGGGTGAAAAAACCAAGGCATTCAATAACCTTAGCTTCAATTGGGCCTATTTGATCTCACAACAGAAAATCCTTTATTTTTCGGTAAATAATGTATTGGGGTTCAATAATATTAATGGATACCAATATGCAGATACGCCAAACATAGATGGTATTTTTGATCGACGTACCATTCGCCCGCCGGCAGATACTTTCTTTTTTGTAGGTTTCTTTTGGACTATAAGCACAGATAAAAAAAGCAATCAACTAGACAATCTGTAGCCCTCTACGAAAACAAAGTCAATTCACTTCTGCATTTTTAAATAATAATCCGCGGAATGTTTGCCAGAACCATAAAAGACAAAAAACAAGCAAACCAATAGGACAATGGAAGCCAAAATAAGGTTTGTCCCGTTCATTTCCCCTAAAAAGTTAACCAATATGGCCCCGATCAAAATAGGCAACTGGGCAATGACTGCCCATCGGGTGAGCAGCCCCACCACAATCAAGAAGCCCCCGACAAAATGTGCCGGGGCAACATAATGTAATATGAGCATACCTCCGGGCATGTTTTCAAAAGGTTTAATAACTTCTTCCATTTGTTGAAGGTTGGACATGAAATCGATGCCTTTCATAAAAAGGAAAACTCCCAAGGCAACACGTAAAAGATCAAGTGGATAATAGGTATGGGCATTCGCCCATTTGTTTAAGGTTTTAATCGTTCCCATGGCGAAAAGTTGTTGTCTGCCCTCGGATAAGGCAGGGTTGTAGAATTATAAGATACTCATTTTTAATGAGATATAAAAATAAAAACCACTTTTCTTACCGTTCAGTGAACTCAAAAATAGCCTTTGTAATAATGGGAGCATGATTGAATTGATAGCTAGCAAGACGACCGTCACCCAAGATAAGTTGGTACCTATTTCTTTTTAGCCCTTTTTTTACTGCTTTTGGCCAATGGATTAAAATCCAAACATAGTTGGATCCAATAATCTAATTCATGGTCTGTATCGATACCTTCTGCCGAAATGTATACGTAGCCTTTCATAATGCGTCCGGTAAAGTCCATCTGGCGACAATGCTGTTTTTGCAGCGCCAATTCGTAGTTCTGTTCTCCTACCCGGCACATCAATCGGGGTGTGCCAGTTTTTTTGTCGGTATCCAAACCAAAGCACATTTTATCGTCGACCATAAAACATAAGCCGCCCATCATTTTCTTTTCCTCAAAATAGACCGATTTCTGTTTTAGGACCAGCCGGGCCCGATCGGCCAAAAATTCGTCATAAGCCATGATATTATCTATTTTAGGTTATTCCATTTTCTTAATCTTATCCCTTGCGAATACTCTCCAATTTTTTAAGAATCCACTTCCGTTCGTTTTCCGTAGTTTTTAGGGCTGCCGCCCTTTGCAAGTGATTCCTTTGCTTATCACTATCGGAACCCGAGTAGAGTTCGGCCAGCAACAGATGGTATAGATGATTTTGTTTCAAATCTATTTTTAGGGCTTCCTCAATAGCCTCCTCCCTACTTCTGGCCCTGGCCAGTGCATACGTCCGATTTAGAGCTGCCATAGGAGAATATTCAATTTGTAATAGCCTATTGTAAATTCGCAAAATGTTTTCCCATTTTTCTTTTGGGTCCAGCTTGCTTCTGGTGTGCCAATAGGCAATTATGGCTTCTAAATGATATTTGGTGATTTCGTCCCCATTTCTGGAGCGGCTCAAAAATAATACCCCCTTCTTAACAAGCTCCTTGTCCCATATGGATTCATCTTGGTCCGCATAAACGATTTGCACTCCCTTTTCATCCATTCGAGCCTCGAACCTTGAGGAATGGAAACAGAACAAGGCCATCAGCGCATTGGTCTGAGACAAGTTGGTCAACTTGGAATTCAACAACATGTAATTTAAACGCATAGCCTCTAGGCAAAGGTCCTTACGTAAACGTTTCTCTGAACTTACAGAATAATAGCCTTCATTAAAGAGCAAATACAGCACCAAAAGCACGTTTTGCAACCGACTCTTTAATTGACCGGCATCGGGCATGGTCAAATCTATCTGATGCTGACGAATTTTTTCCTTGGCCCTATACAATCTTTTATTAATGGTTTCGGGTTTGCTTAAGAAGGCTCCGGCAATTTCGGCCACCCCGAACCCACATAAAATACGTAATGCCATGGCAATTTGAGCTTCGGAAGATATAACCGGATTGCAAATGGCGAACATCATTTTGAGCTGGCTATCCTGAATGTTGGAGTCGGACAGGTCTATTTCAATAGCCTGGGAAACATGGGTTTTATGTGATAGCTCGGGCTTAATTTTTTCCCGGAATATTTTCTCCCGCTTAAAGGTATCACGTGCCTTGTTTTTGGCGACGGTGTATAACCATCCGGTAGGATTATCCGGAACTCCCTTCATGCCCCAAGTTTCGGAAGCCTTTAGAAAGGTTTCGCTTACCAGGTCCTCCGCAAGCTGGATGTTTGAAAGACCAAAGGTCTTGCATAGCACCGAAACAATTTTACTGAATTCGGTACGGAACAGGTGAGGTATGAGTTCTCTGGTCGGCATGAATCAAAAAACATAAAACGTCATTGCGCCAACCATTGCACAAAAGATTGGGAAGTAATTTTAACTTTCGGAAAGATTACTTTGTTTACCAAGCTTTTAACGGCCCTAGCGCAATGACATTTTAAATTACATATCAAAAACCATTACGTCCCGCACTTCAACTCTTCCGGTCGGAAGGGAAAGAATGGGACATCCTTCGGATAGTTTAAAGGCCTCATCCAGATCATTGGCCTTTACGATGATATATCCACCTACTATTTCCTTAAGTTCGGCATAAGGACCATCCGTTATTACACCGTCCGAGGTTACGGTCTTTCCTTGTGTCCCCAGGGCATTGGTGGCTACAAATTTTCCTTGGGCGGCGATTCCACCGATCCAGTCCTGCCAAATTTGCATTACTTCCTGCATTTCCTCAGGGGTAGGGGCTTTGTTGTCAGCATCTTCGGTTCTGAAAATCATCATAAATTCATTCATAATTTCTATAATTTTGTTTGTTATCTATTTGTGGGACGATCCAACTTCTTTGGATGGGACATAAAGTTGCAAATTTATTATGAAGCTTTGAAGGAAGCTCAAGAATGTTTTTTCGACTGCATTTGCCTTAGCGTGCTTTTAACCACCTTTCAACGGACGGTAGATACTCAGGATGTAATTTGGACCAGTATGGAAAATCTCTTTGTCCAACATAGTTCACGGCATGGTTGGCGTCTTTCAGCAGTAGTATTTCATAGCGGTCGTTTTGGGCTTCTTCCAAAGCTTCTACAATGATTTTATGACTATTAACGGGAATGATTTCATCTGCAGTACCTTGAATGATTAGCAAGGGTTGTTGTGTTTTCTGAAAATGGGGAACGGGGCTGTATAGCAACTTTTTATCTACCTCTACTTCGTCTAAATTGGGCACCCAGATATCAACGGACCACGACTCATTTTTTTTGCTTTTCAGGGCTTTCTCCAAGTCTTTTCTGGATATTTTGCCCGCAATGTGTTCAAAAACCTTTCCTTGTAGCTCGGCCGCGCTTTCGAAGTCTTCTCCAAAAACCTGATGATTTCTATTTTTCCAGTAATTCAAATCACTTTCAAGCAACGTACTTCCGGGACAACTTACCACTATACCATACTTTAGCTCAGGAATATCGTTCAGAATAAAAGGTATTTTGGCACTCCCTTGACTACTGCCCTTAATTCCGATTTTGGATAATGGGATACTTGTTCGTTCTGAAAAGTATTGGATGGCATGGATATCATCGGATAATAGTTCCTCCATAGTGGCAGCTTGCCAATTTCCTTCGGATACCCCGGTTCCCCTTTTGTCATAATGAAATGTGGTATATCCTATTTTGGAAAAATGAATAGCCTCTGCCCTGGAAGCGCTGCGATCCGCCCCACCGGAAGAAGAAATAAATACCATGGCCTCTCCATTGGATTGGGCGGGTTGCCATAGGGTTCCACCAATTTGTAATCCATTTGATATGAAAATTTTTTCTTCTGCCGTTAATCCGTTTCCATTGTTTTTGGAGTCTCTTTTTAGAGCATATTTTGTTTTAAGGGTATCTACAAGCAGAGTTCCGGAAAGTTCATCAAAATTAGTCGTCCATTTGTTTTTAAAACTGTAGGTGTATCGATCGCTCTGGAGTACGAAGTTTATCGAATCTTCATTTATTTCTACTTGTCGTGCAGGTATCCTAACGGCATTTTGTTCAAGACTTGTAAAAAACACTTTCCAATCAGCCGAATCTCTTTGAACTTCAAAAGAGATTATGTCCGAAAAATTTCCATACGTAAAAACACCGCTAAATGTTCCTTGTTTGTCCGCTTCTTTTTCCTTTGATTTTGGCCCACAGGAAACCAGTACGGCTGTTATAAATAAGGTAAAAAGTATTTTCATTTCTTTTTGTTTATGGATTTAAGTGCAACTAGGATAAGTGTCCCGGTTAAGACCAAAAAAAATATTGTGGTAATACAGCTTTTTGTAAGACTAAAAATACTGGTTATTGTTACAGAAAGTATTGAAAAATCCGGATAATTTGTTAACAACACCACTACGCCGAAATTCTCGGCATAGTCTGCCAATCCTGCAATAAAAGGCAGTAAGCAGAAATAGAAAAACGGTCCTTCCAACTTATTCAGTTTTTTCAAAAAAAAGGCAAGCACCAGACTATAGGTGATGGCAAAAAGAAATGGGTAAGCCATATCTATAGGAATTTGGCGATAGAGATAGGCATGCCTGCCCGCTTCGCCCAGAGAATTGAACAGAGCCTGAACATATTCAAAATCATAGCCCAAGGGCATCATATCCAAAAGAGACATACCCCGTGCATGTTCCATCACATGGGGAATGGTTACACTGATCATGAAGATATAGACCAGCGTGGAGAGCAGAAAAAGGAACACTACCTTTTTCCCTTTCAGATTGGCATTTACAATACTATGTATGCTTTTCATCACTTTGCTTTCCACAAAGGAATGAAAGTAACTTAAGGCTTCCATTAACAAATGATAAAAAGCAATTTAGAGCTGTTTTCGCAATCGACTAAGGGAAACATTCGTAATGCCTAAATATGATGCTATCATTGGGTGGGGGACATTGTTCTCTAACATGCTAAAATCCTTTCGGAACTGCTCTAGACGTGCTTTTGCGGTCCATGAGGCCATTTGGATCTCTTTGTCTACCTTTTGCAATAGTTCTTGCCGTAATACAGTATTCCCAAAATCGCGTATTTCCAGATTTTCAACCATTAAGGCTTCAAAGGCTTTTGCATCCAACCGGGCAAAGGTGCAATTCGTTATAGCTTCGCAATACAACAGAGACCTCCCATTCTTGGTCCGGGTTACGTAGGGTGGTAGAATAGTATTGTCCTCGAAAAAGGAAAGTGTAATTTCCTCACCTTCGGTATTCAATAAAAAAGTACGGGCGATGCCCTGTACTAGAACATACTCCCATCTATCTGACTGATTGAGATTTAACAATAGGTCACCTTTCAAAAAAGTCTTTTCAACGCATAATGCGGCAAATGCATTGCGGGATTTTAGGGTTAACTCCTTGTTATATGTATCAATGGATGTATTGAGTCGCCCAACTTCCATTTACAAGACTTTAGGGGTTTTAAATTGATTGGATGAAAGTAATAATTTAAAAACGAAATCACTTTAAGACAAATTTTCGAGCAAATTGTTAGTACCCTCTATAACTGTATTTCCATAAACTTTGAGTACCCATTAAAGCAAAGGCTCCAAAAAGAGTTTCTCCATTACCTATATCTTTATTAGTACTGCTGATGGTATGATTACCCTAAACTGATTAGGTAGTGGTGAAAAACATAAATAACAGCACTAATTTTTCATTCTTCGATTGCTAACTATTAATTTTTGATTGACAAAGAGCTGCTTGAGGTGTTATGGGCACCTTGTGTATTTTTTTCATGATTTGGTTTATGTTAAGTTGTTAAAATTATTTTGGACTTCAAAAATAAAGATAATACACTGATAATTAGCTGCTTAAAAGCTATTTAAATATTTAGAATAGGGGATGGATTTAGGGGTAAGGGCTTATTCCCTAATCACGTTTTAATTCTTCGTCGATTAAGGCAGTAATCATTTCAATCTCACTTAGTGCCTCATTATAGACCTTGTCCTTTTCATTCATAATCTGAAGCAATGATACCACAAGATTTTGAAATTTAAAGTCATAAACTTTATCAGGGTCCACAATAGTGCCGTTAGAAAACCTTAGAACTGGAGTGATGCTTGGCACTACATATTTCATCATCGCATCGTAATGAATATTTTCCATTCGGTTTATGTATAAGTACTTTTCCTCCAGTAGCCGAAGTCCATTTATAATTTGATGATTGCGTAGGAGTTTAACTTCCCCGCTGTTCACCATAGTTTCATAAATGTTGCCCTGTCGATCAAAATCGGTGTATTGGGTAAGGTTACGGGCTATTAGCCCAAGAGTATCCATTTTGCTTCTATCGTTGCTTTCTAGAATTTTATTCGCATAGTTAAATTGAACCCCAAAACCATTGTTTAATTCCATTTGCTCAAGGATTAGTCCCTTGTCATCTTTTATTTGTTCCTTAATGTTTTCATAGTACCTGAGTTCAGAGGCTTTTTTTGTTCGATTGTCGTTCCAATTATTTACCTGAAAAGCCAAACTGATACCAATCATGACCAACAGAATTTCGCCTAAGGCATAAAGCAAGTATCTCTTTAGATTCCCTTCTTTAATTAGGGACTGCCGTATTTTTCTGAATAGTTTCATTTTTATACTATTTTATGGTTGATTTTTTATTTATCCAATACGGGAGATTTTGCAATTTGACCGATTGCAGGCACTTGCTTTTTGGGTCTTGGTTTCATACCAAAGACAACTCTCAGGACATTAAACCTCCTTATGATAAGCCAATAACAAAAAATGATAGCCGCTAACGAGAGTAGGGTTATCAAAATAGCCTGTGCTCCATAGGAGATATCCCATTGCAGTACAAAATAACCCACAAAAATTAAGGCAGGTTGATGCAATAAGTAAAAGGGATAAATAGCTTCATTTAATACTTTTCTATACCTATGGTTCTGATCAAAGTACTTTTTGAAGTATCCCAAGGCAGTCAACCCACAGGACCAAGCGGCTACAATACTTACCACCATATACATGTAATATCGAATACTTTCGTTATCAATCAAATAAATGGTAATGAAGTAGATAGCGCTACTAATGAGGGTCTGGGCTAAATATAACAGCCGCTGCTGGGCCAACGCCTCAATTACCTTGTTACTGGTAAACAGCATAAATCCACTTAAAAAGAATAATAGATAGTAGACAAAATAAGCCCAGTCGTTAGCTAACGCGTGAGTACTATTCGGGAAGTACTGTCTCAAATAGATTTGAGACAAAATGATAACCGGCAAGACTAGGTTCAATCCCATTTTTTTAGAAGCCATATGAATTAGCCTACCTCTGATCATATTATAATGACCACTTCTGGTATAGTTTAAAAATGGGGCGATCAGTAAGGATATCAAAAGTAGATACAAAATAAACCATAGGTGATGCCATGAAATGTTTCCAGCCGGGTAAGGGCCGCCATCAAACATATGGGGGATAAAGTTCCACAAAGAGCCATACTTATCTATACGTTCTACATATACCATAAGAGGAACCAAGGTAAAGAAGCCGAAAGTGAACGGAATGTACAATCTTCTAAGTCGCTCTTTTATATATTGCCAAGTAGTCCTATGGCCGATGGCATAAAATGTTCCGATCCCTGATACCAAAAAAAGAAGGGGCATTCGCCATAGGTGTAGCCACCACATGATTGGGTCTAAGAACGGAAAACTCTCAATGCTGTTCACATGCCACTGTTCTGGTCTGAAAATCATACCCACATGGAAAAAGAATACGCTTATGATCAAGGCAATCCTTAACCAATCAACGAAATATTTTCTTCTTTTTTCGGGCATTGTTCGTGTACTCATTGTTGTTTGTTTTTTGATTATGAAACAAAGCTATGGTTGAACAAGCGTTACAAACGACTTTCCCTATAAGTACGGTGTTCGTCCTTATCGGGAAGCACAAAAAAATACTGATTGTCAGTTGTTTATGAGTCTCTAAAGGAAGAGGGGGTTTCTGAAGTAATCTTTTTAAATGCTGAATTAAAGGCCGATTTGGAATTGTATCCTACCCGCTCGGCCACTTCCTCAATAGTCAATTTTTTGCCTATGTCCGTTTTAAGGATGGCCTTGGCCTCCCTTACTCTATAGGTCGCCAGAAGTTCAAAAAAAGACTGGTCCATTTTTTCGTTGATGACTTGGGAAACATGGTGTGGTGTTTCGTGAATGGCCTTGGCCAATCCTGATAGCGAAGCCGTACTTCGAGTGTAGTATTTTTCATTTTCCATTTGGGAAACGATATTATCCAGGATACTATTTTTTTTGGTTTCCTCCAGGGATGATTTTTTGTACTTCAGGGTCGGGACTTCCAAAAAAGTGGAGACTTCATCGTAATAGTTGGACCGGTTCATAATTTGTACGGTGGTAATAAAGATCATAAAGGATAAATAGAGAAAGATAAAATAGTCCCCGACATCATTTTTGAATAAAAGCTTAACCAGTATGAAGATTACAACAACTATCAATGCGTGATACGAGATATTGCGTACGGATTTGAGCGTTTTGTTTGTAGTCCTCACTAAGGACTCTCCCATATCCCTAGCCTTTAGCATAAGCTTCCTTAGGCCTAGGGCGATGTAAATGGCAAAATAGATTCCGGTCAAAACATTGACATAGGATCGGATTCCCAAAGGGTTATCCGAAAATGGAGGGTTTTCCTTAATCTTGGGAATATTCAATTGCATAACCTCAATAGAGTCATTGTATTTGACTTCTTCGGGCTGTAGGAAATAAAACATACAGATGCTCAACCAAAGTATTGAAGGAATGAAATGTAGCCAATATCTTTTTTTTCTATTGGGAGTTAGCTGAGCATCCACAAACAGATAGAGTAAAGCGGCCATCAGAAAATTCAAGGGTTCGGAAAAATTGGACAACCATAAAAACTTGAGAATATATCCGGTGTAATTTAACCATCCCTCTAGCATAACCAATGCCAGGGAAAGGATAAAAAGGCCCATGAAAAGATTAGGGAAGTTTTTCTTTAGCGATTTTTTGATGATAAAAAAGGAAATAAAAAGCCCCAGAAAGACCCCGAGAATAATGACTACGGCTACAAAGTCGATATGTATGGGTATATCCATAAATCTAAATGCTTGGTAATTCTTTCACTAAATGGCAAGGAAGGCAAACGATCCATGAAACTATACTATTATTCTCCAGAAGGTCGTACATGTGTAACTACCTAATCCAGTCCTTTCCAAATCCTTTCTATCAGAGCTTTGGTTGCCTTAATTCCCTCAGGTTCGTTCATATTCTCACCCTCGAATTCGATACCGATATAACCATCAAAACCAGCATCCTTTACTATTTGTAACAACCTTGCGTAATCCATGATGGTTTCGTTACCTTCCGCGTCAAAATGATAGGATTTGGCACTAACACCTTTCGCATAAGGTAAAAAATCCTTTAGACCTTGATACCGATCATAGACCTGATCGCACGTATTGTTCTGGGTACTTCCCCATTCCTTGCTCAGACACCAATTGCCAAAGTCGGGCAAGGTTCCCAAATATGGGTTGTCTACGGACTTGATGATATCGGTCATGTATTTTCCATCCGAGGTATGGAGACCGTGATTTTCGATAAGTACATTGATTTTTTCCGTGGCCCCATATTCCGCCAACGCCCCAAGACCGGAGATCAAGGGCTGTTTTAATTCCTCTTTTGTTCCCTGGCCAAATGCGTTTACCCGAATGGAATGACAACCTAGAATTTTGGCCGCATGGATCCATTTATAGTGATTTTCTACCGCTTTTTTTCGCTCATCGTCCTTTGGATTTCCCAACTCACCCTCATTATCAACCATAATTAACTGGCTTTTTACCCCAGAATTATTGGCTCTTCCCTTCATAGTATTCCAAAATCCTTCATCTGTTGCATGATCCACATAAAATTGATTCACATATTCCACGGCATCTATGCCATAGCTGTTTTTTGAGATACTGGCAAAATCTATGGCCAATAGGTTTCCTTTTTCCAAAGTCCTGTGCAAGGACCATTGTGCCAAGGAAATTTTAGGTTCTTTCATTTCCGGAGAGTTTGGTAGTAAAGGATTTCCAAAGGCGGAAGTCGAGGGAAGGGAAATTGCCGTGGCACCCAACGCCGCTTGTTTCAAAAAAGTTCTTCTAGTTTTCATTTCGGTTGCTATTGATTACTACAAAGTAGTCAATAATTTAGGCTTACGAAAAAAATAATCGGCTTATCGTTTTTTCATATGTCCCGAAACGGCCTTACTTCCCGCATCTTGTCGTTTCTCAAGCTCCTTAATAATCTGTTCGTGGTCATTTTCCCTGTTTTGCGATAGCTTGTACTTTGCCTGTATGTCCGTAATCTCAATTTGAAAGCCTACAATACCTTTAACCTGTCTCAAAGTTTTGGGAGACATATTTTGTAATGAAATGGGGTTTTTTGAACCTTGTTCATATTTGTCCACTAATCTGTGTAAGGAAGCCATCACCATTGCTTCGTCCAAGATTTTTGGTTTTCCGTACACATGTACGGCAATGTAGTTCCAAGTAGGTACTTCCTCTTCCTTGTACCAAGAGGAAGAAACATAGGCATGCGGACCATTGAAGATGCAGAGCACCTCTTCATTTTCGGAAAAGGTTTTCCATTGAGGGTTGGCCTTGGCTATATGGCCTACAAGAACATTCTTTCCATTTTCATTTACTTCAAGCTCCAATGGAATATGGGTCGCCCAAGGTTTGTTGTCATATCGATTTACCAAGATACCGAAGCTATTTTGACGGATGAAATCCTTGATTTCGTCCCAGTTTTCGTTTTTGTTGTGTTCAGGGATATACATTACTGGTTCTGTACAGAAATTAATACGGGTAAATGATCGGAAATGTGCTTGTTGTTTTCCATGCGGTCGTCAATATGGATATACGCTTCAACTTTTAGGGATTGTACAAAAATATAGTCGATACGTCTGTCTAGCACCATTTTTTGATTAAACCCGTTGAAAGTCCCGGTGGGACCGTAAAATGGTTTTAGGGACGCCCCTTGTGCATCGGAAAGTTTACTCTTTAAATACTGTATGGGTGCTTCATTGGGGGTCAGGTTCAAGTCGCCCATCAATACCACAGGAAGCTTTTCCTTATTTACCTCCTCTATTTTTTGAATAAGGAGTTCAGCGGATTTTTTTCTTGCCACTTTTCCAATATGATCAAAATGGGTATTGAAGACATAAAGCTTTTTGCCGGTCTCTTTTTCCTCAAATAACCCATAGGTACAGATGCGTTCCATAGCGGCGTCCCAACCCACGGAAATTTTATCAGGGCTCTCCGAAAGCCAAAATGTATTGCTCTTTATGACCTTATAACGCGTGGAGTCATAGTGAATAGGGGAGTACTCCCCCTTTTGCTTGCCATCATCGCGTCCAACTCCGATATAGGCAAAACCAGTCAAGGCACTATCAATATAGGTCAATTGCCGATGCAATACCTCCTGGGTACCGATGAAAGAGGCTTCGTAATGTTGAAGTAGTTGAACAAGGGCTTCTTTGCGATCGTTCCAGTTGTTTACGGTATCGTTGGTATTGTCATATTTTATATTGTAGGACATCAGCCTAAGATCTTGGGCTGCCGAGGCATATAGCAAGCACATTGAAAAAACAGTAAGTAGTCCCTTTTTAGTTTTCATAATTTAGTTCAATTTAGTAGTAATCAAATTTAACTTGCCCAATCTGCCTTTTGGGGATACCTTTACTAACGCCCCTTTAGGGGTTTTGTAGTTCAGCCGTAGTAGTTCACCATCAATTTCCCATTTAACATATACAGGCCCAAGCGGATGCGCCACGGTGCCCTCTGCCCATTCCAATGTGGCGGATTGAGGCATTATTTCTATACGATTTGGGTCAAAAGGGGTTTGGAAGCCTAGATTTACCCCAAGCACTTCGGTGGAAAGAAAATAAGTTGGATGACCGCTCCATGCATGACTGGATGTTCCCTGCTTTCCGGAAATATCAAAATTTTCCCATACCGTTGGTTTTGCCGAATGTAGGGTCATGGCTCCCCAATGTTTTTTCATGAAGTATTCGGCTAAATCCGCTTTCCCATTTTGATAAAGAAGGGCGAATAGATAGAATGCGGAATACGGAGTTATTTTACGTTTTCTACTTATATTTCCGATATCCTTAAGTTCTCGTTCCAAGAACCCCAGCACATATTGCTTTTGCTCGCTGTCCGTAACATCATAAAGCAGGGGCCAAATATTGGAGGTAAGATGACTTTCTGGAAGCAGGACGTCGGATTTAAGACCGTCCCTATACACTTGTTTGTCCGAATCCCAAAGCACCTTATTTATGTCTTTTTTTAACTGCTCGGCCTCTTTTTCGAAATAGAGTTTATCCTCTGCAAATCCAAATTTTTGAGCCCACTTTGCGGTAATTTGCATAGCATGTACCAAAAGTGCCTGATAGGCCGTCATTGCCGCGTTCTCCCTATTGATATCCGTCCACTCCAAAAACACCCTTGAAGCGGGAATAAGTCCGTTGTTATTCTTTTTTAGGATATGGTTCCTTAAAAGGGACGTATAATTGGTGTAATAGTCTTGGGCCAATGACCAATCGTTTGTATAGGTGCAGTAGTAATTCATGGTTACTTGGGTCAACAAGGGAAAATCATTGTGGCGGTTTTCCTTTCCGGTCATCATTTCATCCCGGTACATGTCCTGGAACACTTTTAGGGAATAGGCTACCAAACGCAAATCACCACTTGCAGCCATGGTTATAGCGGTCTGCGGCAACATATCGCCGGCGTACAATCCGCGTTCACGAAAAGGAGTATCCGTGTAGGTATCTTCGGCACAGAGCTGCAATGTACGCCATCCGGCATCCCATATTTTATTGAATATCGGATCACTACATTTAAAATGACCTATTTTTTCAAAAGGATATACCTGCCGGACTACACCTACTTTGTTCAACGTAACGGGACGATCGTGACCACTAATGTTAATATGCATGTATTTTAATCCGTAAGGCTTAAAACTCTCATATCTTTTTTTGGATTCGGAGGTAATGAAACGTATGCCCGCACCGACCTGAAAACGTTTGTAAAGCCATGGGAAACCATTTTTATCCAATTCCTCACTAAAACCAATATCTATTTGTGTTCTGGTCGGGAAATCCCCCTCAATGAAAATCCTGCCCAATTGGGTTTCTGACATCTCGTAAAAAAGTGCAATTCCGTTTTGGGAAACGGGAATGATGCTATTTCCTTCAATAGTTGTTTTAGGGACAAAACGTTTAGTGGTATCCACGGCTTTCCATGCCAAATCCCGGGCCGGTTGATTGGCATCATTGTTCTTGTTATGTATCTTCCATTTTTCCACTACCGTATTTTGAAGCAACTCTGGGATGGTCACGGTAAGATTGGCCTGTTCAATGCCCTTTTTTTCCTTTCCATCGTAAAAGGGGCCGTAGGTCCTGAATAGATCCTGCGAGCCTTTTTCTTTAGAGGAAGAAAGTGTCAATCCGGCATTTTTTGGTACGGCCATGTAATAATCCCATGACCCCCAAATAATACCATAACGGACCATATAGGTATTCCATCCTTTTTTAAGATTTAGGGCATACTGTCTACGGTAACTTTCATTTTTTTGAAGGGTATCTTTCTCTAAGATCTCCCCATTTAGATAGTGATCTCCCCACCAAAGTCCTATGGAAACGTTTTGGTCTGTTGGGGAATGTATGTATGTATAGGCAATAGCAGGATTTGAAGTATTGTATTCTTTCATATCACTATCCGGGGTCGATATTCTAAAGGAATAAATATCCTCATCATTCGCCAGGAAGTAGGCCATCCTAAGTCGCAAAGGTTTGGTGGAGGCATTGGTCAATTTTGGAATAGGCCTTGGTTTAAAGGCTCCCCATATTGTCTGATCTTTTAATGGAACCGGAGCAGACCAGCCCTTAATGGTGGTTTGGGGCAGATTCCAATCCCATTCTTCACGACTGTCCCAATTTTCTATGGCCCCGGTGGCAAAGGAAAATCGGGGAGCGGTTTGGTCATAGCCTGTGGATTTTTTGCACAACCAACCCGTATCTATGGAAAGATCTATTTTACTGTTTTTCAATTCAATGTTTCCCCAAGCCGTAAACCCGCCTTTGTAATCAAATAACTGGTAGGTAAGCATTCCATTGGACAGTACCTTTACTGCAATTACATTTTTGCCCTGTTTCAGGTAGGGTAGGAGGTCGTAAGTGTCGTAGTGTGGATTGGTGTGAAAGGAGCGTATTGGGCCAAAACCCATATAATTGCCATTGACGTACAAGGCGTACCGGGAATCGGCATACAGATGAAACTCGGATTTTTTTGGTATTTCGTTTAACGTAAATTCCCTCCGGAAATAAACGTATTCATTACGCTCTCCACCTTCTGGACGTATCCATACCAGCTTAGGGTGAACGGATTGGGCGATGCCCGGTAACCCGAGGAGAAGTGCAAAAAGGATAATAAGTTTTTTCAAAGGATATTTCCAAAAATTGAATGGTAAGTTAGTCATAATACCGTAAATTTATTTCGTGAAAGTAAAGGGATATTTACATCAGATCCATCCCGTACTTCCTGTAAAGGATGTGGTGGAGGCTTTGGACTTTTATGTCAATCGATTGGGATTTAAAATTGCATTTGCCGATGATTCCAAAAATCCAAAATATGCTGGAATTTTAAGGGATACCGTTGAAATACATTTGCAATGGCATGATGCTTCGGAGTGGGAGTTGGCGGTAGACCGACCTATGTTGCGCATTGTTACCGAAAACATAGAACAGCTCTATGCGGAATACTCCGAAAAGGATGTTTTTAATGCCCATACGCTTCTACGGGAGACGGCCTGGGGCACCAAAGAGTTTGCCTTTTATGATCCGTTTAAGAACGGGTTGACTTTTTACCGGGATATTTGAATTGGAGTTGTTTTTCCACTGATTTGATTTCTTAAAAGAGTCGTTCAAAACTTAGTGGTGATTGGAATTCTCATAATGTTCCTTGATTAGATTTCTTCCAAAGTCACCATCAAAGTCCCGCCATACACTGTGTATGTGATTGGCGTTGCTTTGGGTATTGTCGAATTCGATTAAAAACGTCTTTCCCTGTATCCGGTAATAGTGTGGTTGCCCTAAAACTGTGGCACCGGCCCATCCAAAATGGATATCGTCCAATTGCTCTTTCTTTAGGTTGGCCATACGTTTCTTGGCCAATTCCTCGGGCATAGCGGAAAGGTATTCATAGATAAGGCTCAAGAGCAGTTTCTTTTGATTCTTTTGCAAATCCTTTAAAGCGATACCCACAAGATCCAAAGGTTCTACGGATGTTTCCACAAAGGTGATGATGTCGTCCGGTGCCTTTTCGCTAAAAATAGCTTTTTCCCTTTGCGAAGTACTTAATGCATTAACAAGTTCCAGGGCAATGTCCTGTTCTTTTTCAAGTGTGCGCTCCCCCTTTCTTTTCCCTTGTTTGATAATGGCCGGGGAAGCCCCAAAAAAACGGGGTGTAAAGGAAACCTTGTCCTGAGTAATGGCAAAGTTTAACGATATATGATGTCCCTCAAAGGACCACCCCCATAACTTGTCCTTCTTTGGGTTCCCATAAATGGTTACATAGTATTTCTCGGAATCCCGCATGGTACTGTTCCCGTCCATTTCCAAAAGCACATCTTCCAGAGCTATGATTTTCATGGCCTTGGTATAACCGGATTCGCTTAGATGTTTTTTAAGCATGGCGTGCAACAGCGTTTTTTGGGAAGCGTTCAATTCTTTGAGCGAAACACCTTCACGTTGCCACATGGAGGCAGGGAAAAAGTGCCAGCTCTCACGCAAAGGGTCATCAAATTCCAATTGAGCTTTGGTCAATTGTTCTTTGTTTAAGGAATTTAGAAAGTTGAGCACATGGTCCTGCGCAGCACTTTGAGTGGAATACAATAGGACCATTCCCAATATGGCCCATACACTTTTTCTCATAATATTGGTTTTGTTACGTTTTAAATGTACGGACATTTTTCTAAACCTATTCTATCAGGTCAAGGGCAAGGCTGCAAACCATTCCGAAAATGCCTGCCAAGGCCCTATGCTTATCTCAAAAATGATGACCGAGTGAACAAATAGGTATAGGCCTAATGCGAGCGGAAAAACCCATCTGCCCTGTTTTTGGTTGCGTTCTGCTATAATTAATCCGATCAGCAATGCATATAGGATAACCAGTGTGGCCATGTAGCCGCCTGGAGCAAAACCGGCATCAGGGAAAAACACATATAAGATTAAACGAACTAGGGCGGGTTCTATCAAAACAATACCGGCTACGATCATACCGCGAGCATGGATAGGCATCCTATGACGATACTTGATAGCGATTCCGTAACCTACGGCGAAGATGAGCAGATCCTTAAAAGGAATCCATAAACTTAAACCTAAGTTTTCCTCTTCTCCAGTTATTCTGTTATGTGCCAACAGAATTATCGAGATAAAAATGAGAGGTACCAAAACATAGGATAGTTTGCCTATTGTGCGATGTAAAGCGAATTGTTTTCTCCGGATCAATAGAGGCTGTGCGATGAGCATGAAAATCCAAAGCACGGCCAAAACGGCATGGAAATGGAAATAAAAATTAAAATCAGCGGACCCATCAAAGAAGGTAGAAAAATAGGAAGGCCAGAAGCCTGCTATGGCCAGAGCAAATAAGGCGATAAAATAGTAGCCGGATTTTTCAAATAAAAGGGTACGTTTGGTCGATTTCATGGCTTGTTTTGGTTGGATGTTTAAATATAAGGAAATAGATGTATTGCTAATCTTTTACTATAACCAAAGACAAAACCAGGGAGATTCTCCCCGGTTTTGCAAGTGTTGGTTAGTGTAAGAAGTGAAGAGTCCCGATGTAATCATTGACCGGCAGACTGGACCTGCCCGTCCGAGCTGCTAAGATCCGACCTAAACACCCATAATTCTTGGGTGTCGGCCTCCGTTGTCGCCTCAAATTCTTTTAAAAATCCAGGGAAGCTTCCTGCACCATGCACTTCTTCATACCATTGTGGGAATTGGTCTTCTTCCCCCATCCAGGCCGATTTGTCAAAGAAATCGACCCAAACCATATCTTGACCATCGGAATTATTCAATTCGTTGAAATACACTCCCCACTGGTGATCGGGGTCCTTTGTTTTAAACACCTTATAGACCTTATCCAGAACGGACATGAATTCCATTTGTTTAAAGCGCTTAATGTCCAACATAAAAATGGAAAGGTTCTTTAAGGCAAAATCCTTGGAAAAGTTGGAATGGCCCACATCGCCCTTCCAATATGTGGTTTCCATTTCGGCATATGCGTTGGCGGCTACGTTGGCATTCCAATCTTTGGTATGTTCTTCGCCATAGTCATTGGCTTCGTCCATGGCCGCCCAGGCGGTTGGTCCCATACTCCATACATATTTGCCTGAATTTTTTCCGCTCGCTATCCAAAATACACTGATTTGTCCCGCTCCGTCCGCATGATATTTTTTATTATGTGCCGCTACGCCGGCTTCAAATGCCTCAATTTTGTCCGGTTGCGGGGTGATCATAACATTCATAAAAAGGGGAGCGGGTTGGCCCTCCTGTCCTACAAATAGGAAAGGAATCAGGAAGGATGTTAAATACATTAGTTTTCTCATTTTTATAGTTTTTATGGTTAATACTCTTATAAAACTTCCATTGCACGTCGCTAGGCAATTTTGTAGGGTCAATTATTTTATTGCAATCGCAGCACTGGTTGGGCCCGTCAGCTGCATTATTGAAGTTTGTCCAAAACCTGCTTCTTTCACCAATTCGTTGAAATCCGACATTGAAAAATCGTAGCCTTCAGAGGTTTCAATAAGCATATTCAACGACATCAGGAGACCAAAGGCGTTCTCACTTCTATTATCATCGATGATACTTTCAATGACAATAAGGGCACCCCCTTTTGGCAATGCTTCATATGCTTTTTTTATGAGCATGAGTTTGCCCTCTTTTCCCCAATCGTGCAATACATTCCCCATGGTGATAACATCCACTTTTGGAAAATCATCGGTAAAAAAATCTCCAGAACTGATAGCTACGCTATCTTCCAAGCCCATATTTTGAATGTTTTCCTTTGCAATGGGCTCAACGGGGGGCAAATCAAAAGATATGCATTGCATATGTTGATTGTTAAGTGCCACTTGTGCTGCGAGGATACCTCCGGCACCTCCAATATCGCATAGTGTTTTGTAATTTGAAAAATCAAAGCCCTTGGCGAATACCATAAAATTTCCCATTTGAACCCCGGCCATGGCCCTGACAAATTCACGAAGTTTAGCCGGATCGGCATATATTTCCTCAAAAATTGGCTTCCCACCATTTTTTGTTTCATTTTGGGGCAATCCAGTTTTAAGTCCCTGCTCTAAATCGTTCCAAAAAGGATACAACCGGTTGTTGCACATTTCTAAGATACCACCCATATAACTAGGTTTGTTCTTGTCCAAAAACAAATTGGTGTCCTCAGCATTCTCGTATAACGCTGTCTCCCTTAGTCCTGTTCTTTTTAAAAAACCCAAGGCCACTAAGGCATCCAAAAAATCGTAAAGGTTTCGGGAGTGGAGCCCAAGTCTAGACTGAATTTCACCACCGGATAATTCTCTTTTTGCCAGGATGGTAAAAAGTTCCATATTCACTGCTGTAAGCAAGGTCTTGGTAGCAAAAAAACCAGTACCGAGCTGCATGATTTTTGAAGGATCTACTTGTTTTATAGCGGTTGTGTCCATTCGAATTGTTTTATAGTATCCATCGCCGGTACCATTGCCTCTTTATAAAAGCTTTGACAATGGTATCCAAGGAGGTTTTTATAGTTTTTCTTCTTCTTCGGAGCTATTCTTTTGAGCTTCAATTTTTTGTAGCGCGAGAACTATCTCGGTGGGATTCCAATACCCTAATTCACGGACTACTTTACCCTCAACGAAGCGATACGTAAGGTGAACGGGAATCTCAATTTCCTGTCCTGTTCCGGCCAAAGTGCCTTTCCAGTCCAACCAACAATTTACCCAAGTCTCCCCGTCATCGGTGACGACCATTTCATATTCTTGGTCCTCTGCCTTAAAACCTCTACTGGAGTAATTGGCGTCGGTTTGTTTGTGGTATTCCATAGCCTCGCTGGGTGTCATTGCATTCTTTTTGGTATTCAAGAATGTTTTTGAGCTATCGGCATAAATACTTGTGTCATAATTTTTGCTGTTGTAATTCGCCATGTGTTTTTTAACCACATCGATTTCGGGAGAATTTTGAGTATAGCGTGCCGGTTTGGTGTTGCAGGAGGCCAGCGTTATTATGGCGAGTCCGAATAAAAGTAGTTTTCTCATAATTTAAATAAATTAGGATTGTATTTAATTGTTATTTTTCTATCCCTGTATATTTTTCGTAAATAGCTCTATACCCCATGCCCCTGGCAATGGGTGACAAAAGAGTAGAAAGACCGCGTTGCAACCCTCTTGGCATGCTGGCCAAGTAAGACGGACTTTCCAAATATTTTAGGGTTACCATGGCCTGTAAAAAAGGTAACTTTCCATTTTTCACCTTACCGTCATTGATCATTCCGAAAAGATTTTCAATGAAATAGTCCACATCAATGGCGGGCGATATGGTCTGAATATATTCTACGGGTTCGTTATCTGTATTATAATGATTATGGGCCACGTTTTTGGGGAGGGTAACTTCCTCGCCCTGCTTTATAAAGTGCTTTTCTCCATTAAGAAAATAGGTCATACGCCCAGAAATTACTTTGAAGGTTTCATCTTGTAAAACATGGATATGGTCATCAACGGTTTGACCTTTGCTTTTGAGCATGACCTTTATCACAACTCTTTTTCCGTCCGTATCTTTTCCGGTTTCAAGGAATTCAAATGAATCTCCAGTAAATTTGTCAACAAGAATTTGTCCTTTTTTAGGCATTGATTTAGTCTTTATGTTTTGAAGAGGTTTTAAGATAGATCTATTCCCCTGGCGCATAGGCCATATCAGGCCTCATATTGCCTTCAAAAGCTTCATATTTTTCCAAAGTTGATGTAAAGTCGGTATAGGTTTTTAACCATTCTTCGCCCATTAATTCATTGTTCGCGGATATTTTATTGGCATAGTCAGCGGCATCCTTGGCAGCAATAGCTACCATGTAAAACTCCCCTCTGGTTCCAAAACCACTACGGTATACCCTGTAGTCCAGTTTAGAGCCCTTGTTTGTGAACAAATTTTTTATGTCCTCTACTTTTTTCTTTACGATAGCCCTATTACCAGGTGTATAGTGGAAGTAGTGGAATTTTCTGTAATCCTGTCCTTCTGGAGTTTGTGTAATGCCTCCAGGCATATAGGAAAGCTCTTTGTCCAGATGTATTATATAGTTCTGTTCAATGTCATAGCACTTGTCCATACGGTCAAAGAGACCTCCCATTTTATCGGCACCCATTTTTTCGGCCAGGGTGGCAAAAAGCGGTTTATCCAATTGGGCCATGTTTTCAATAGGTCCGACCCATAAATAGCGATTGTCCGAAAGATTGGCCACAATGGAGTTCATTTCTTGGATATTATGTGTTTTCATAGCATCCGTAAGTTCTTTGCAGACGGTTTCGTATTCCGATATCATGGAAGGTTTTACAACATCCTCATGAACCCAAAAGGCTTGGGATTTGCTGTCTTCTTGTGAAATACACGGTACGGCTAGTAAAGCCAATACAATAATTAAAGTGGTTTTTAGTGTTCTCATAATTGTTTTATTTAAGGTTTAAAGTTTTAGTCCAGTATGGGAGGTTTTAGTGTGTAACCCAATTGCTGCAAAAAATCCAGTTCGTTGTAATAGACATCCTCTCTGGACAATTCGCCGCTATCCGTAAAATATAAATGGGAAAAACCATTCATTTTGATTTTTTTACCTGTCGGTGCCACTTCCCCGTAAACTCCGGTATTGGTGCCTTTGGATGTCCATTCCAGAAATGCCTTGTTGTCGTCGATAGTCAGGGTATCCAATGTTAACTTCAAGTCGGGGAAGGCCGTAAAAAAGACATTCATATGTGCCTGCATCTCCCTTTTGGAGACGGCAATCTGTATTCCGTTAAGGCGTCTTACAAAATTTTCCGCCGAAATCCCGGTCAGTAAAGTAGTGTCCTGATTGTTCCAACAGGAATCCACCAATACACCTAGATTCGCCCGTATGATACTATCCCTTGAACTCATCTCCATAAATTGTGTATCTCGTTTTCCTGGTTTATGGCAGGAGCACAAACAGAAAAAGAAAATTGCGAGTAACAGAATCACTATTTTCATGATACTTGGGCGTTTTAAATAAGGAACAGGCCACAACCAAAATAAATCCTTCCAAAGGGCTAAACATGGACCGTTGGACGAATGGGCATTTTTTTTGTCCCAAGACCCTTTACAATTTACCGAACAAGATTTACTGTTTTTGTTGTATATTTAACATTGCTCATTTCCCCCGGTGAGGACCAACCCATGAAATGAGAGACCGTTTTTTAAATACATTTTTTGTATTTGGCTTTTCTATTTTGAATTGTGGTCCACTCTTTGCCCAATTAATTGACCTCGACCGAGAAAACCCTTACAAAAAGGTTTTTGTTGCCACCGATAACTTTGGTCCTTCCTATCTGGATATTCTTGAGGAAACCTACCCAAAGGCCCAATCGGATTCCCTTCAGTTTGAAATGCTGAATGACCTGGCCTACTATTGGCATACACGTAATCTTGTTACCGCATTGGATTTTACCAAAGAGGGACTTCAGTTGGCCTCGAAGGCAAAAGACACACTTTGGGAGGGAAGATTCCAAATTACAGAGGGATCCATTCTTTTGCGCATGGAAAAGTTGGATAGTGCCGAGATAGTTTTGAACGCAGCAAAAACGAAGGTCCGCAAAAGTGATTTGGCCTTTTTGAATACACAGCTGGGCTATGTTTTTGAGCGAAGGGGACAGTTGGATAGGGCAGCGGATTATGCCGTGGCATCGTTAAACCTCGGGGTAAGTCTTAACGATAAGAAGGCCATAGCCCTGGCGTATAGTGACCTTAGTAATCTTTTTTGGAAGCAATCCAAGTTTGACACCGGACTGGAATATGGTCTCAAATCCTTGAGGCTATTTGAAGAGCGAAATCTCAATGATCTAGATTATGACTTTACCCTTTATGTTGTTGGCAACAATTATTTGGCCTTAAAGGAATATGAGAAGGCCAGAACTTACTATGAGCACGCCATAACTATTGGGGAACGCTATGGTTTTTACAATAATTTAAGTGATGTATACATTTCTTTGGTAGATCTGTACGCCTACCTAAATCAATTTGACAAGGCAGAACGTGCGGGTAAAAATGCCCTGAAATATGCTCATTTTCTTGAAAATAACTTCATGGTCATGCGCTCATGGCTTTCTATTGGGAAATTGCAAAATTTACAGGGGAAATATATATCCGCTATCGAAAGCCTCAACAAATGTATTGAGGTGGCCACTTCGGATTTTGGAGATGAGTATTACTTAAGCCAAGCCTACGAGACATTGGGAAAGGCGTATGCAGGGAATCATAATTATAAGGAGGCGTATCAGGCATTTGCGGAATATGACATTTTGAAGAATCGAATTTTTACCGCCGAGGCCGATCAGCGAATCTCCTTGCTCAAAACGGAATTTGATGTAATGACCAAGGAAGGCACCATTCAACTACAGGAAACCGAAATAAAAAAACAACGTTCCAGACAAACCATGGTGATCATTATCTCCGGTCTATTGCTGTTGCTGCTCTTTTTGTCCTATAAGGCCATTCAGAACAACGTGAAGAAAAACAAGTTGCTCCAGCAACAGAATCGGGAAAAGGAATTTTTATTGAAAGAGATTCACCACCGGGTTAAGAACAATCTGGAAATCGTATCCAGTTTATTGGCTCTCCAATCCGCTGAAATCAATGACCCCAAGATTGTAGAGACCATGCAGGAAAGTCAAAATAGGGTGCATAGCATGAGTATGATCCATCAAAACCTCTATCAGGGCAAGAGTCTATCCTCGATTGAAATGAAAGGATATTTTGAAAATTTGGCCAATTATGTTTTGGATGCCTTCGGAGTGGAGAATCAAGTAAAGGTGCTATTTGAAATGGATCGGTTGGAACTTGACGTGGACACTGCAATTCCAATTGGTCTTATTGTAAATGAACTTTTGACAAATTCCCTAAAACACGCATTTCCCAAAAAAGAGAAAGGAACCATACGGATCGGATTAAAGAGAAAGGGCCCACAATTATATATGAAAGTGGCAGATAACGGGGTGGGCAATACAAGTTTTGACAAAATGCAGGGTTCTGGTTTTGGAACTCGGCTTATCCAATTGCTGACCCAACAGTTGGATGGGAAAATTAACATTACCATTGACAAAGGAACCCTAATTTCTTTTGAGTTCCAATATATTAAAGCAGCATAACAATGACAGAAAAAACCAGAATTTTAGTGGTTGAGGACGATATGATCATAGCGGCCAATATTTCATTGCAATTGACTAATCTAGGCTATGAGGTTACCGGCATTGAAACTAGGGGTGAGGAGGCCATTCTAAATACCAACGTCAACCCTCCGGATATCATACTAATGGATATTAACCTTAGGGGAGCCTTGGATGGCGTGCAGACGGCCCAGACCATACAAAAGAAAATGGATATTCCGATTATATATCTTACGGCAAATACGGATGAGGCTTCTTTTTTAAGAGCTAAGGAGACTCGTCCCCTAGCTTTTATTACCAAGCCTTTTAACAAATTGAATCTACAGCGAACTATTGCTTTGGCGGTTGAACGGTTAAGGGAGAATGAAGGAAAAAAAGAATTTGGGGAGAAAATGGATCTTCAAATCTTGGACGACCGAATTTTTGTTAGACATAATGGTAAGATGGCAAAATTGTTGCTCGATGATATTCTTTACATAGAAGCTGACCGGAATTATTGTACCATTTTTACAACCACTGGCAACTATGTATTGACAAGTACTCTTAAAACTATGCATGAAAGGCTTCCGTCATCAAAGTTTGTAAGAGTGCACCGTTCCTATATGGTGAATATAGGCAAACTGGATGTCGTAGGCGAGAGCCATTTGGAAATCGGTCGAATAGTAATTCCCTTTAGCAAATCACAACGTGAGTTTTTGCTAGGACGTCTTCATACCATTTAGAAAATTACCTAACTTGTGCGTATTCCAAAATAGCAATAAATGAGGCGCTTTTGTATTCTATTCCTACTCATAATTTCCTTTTCCGGTATAGCCCAAAAATCAAAAATACCAGTATATGCATGGATGGGAGGGCCTGGAGAAGCTACAGATTCCGAGCTCCGCGAAACGTTTTTAGGACTTAAAAAAAGAGGGATAGATGGACTTCTTTACAATGGGGGGCATGATCCGGAAACCTATAAAAGGGTCGGTGGCCTGGTGAAAGAGGCCCAAATGGAATTCCACACTTGGATTCCAACCATGGTTCAAGGAGATCCCGAATTGAAACCCGAATGGTACGGCGTAAGCGGATTGGGCGAATCGGCATATGATAAACAACCTTATGTTTCCTACTATAAATTTCTTTGTCCAAATAAGGAGGAGGTATATCAATACCTTTCGGATCTGTATGAAAGTATAGCCGATATCCCCGAAGTGGATGGAATTCATTTGGATTATATCCGTTTTCCGGACGTTATTCTGGCCCGTGGACTATGGGAGAAATATGGTCTTATACAGGATAGGGAATTTCCACAGTATGATTTTTGTTATTGCGATACCTGTACCTCGGATTTTAAGGATAAAAGTGGTATTGACATTAAAAAAGTGGAAGATCCTTCCCAAATTGGGGAATGGAAGCAGTACCGATATGATGTTGTCTCAAAATTGGTCAATCATTTGGCCGAAATGGTCCATAGAAAGAATAAAAAAATTAATGCGGCTGTTTTTCCGGGCCCTTCCATTGCCAAAAAACTGGTCCGTCAAGAATGGAATACTTGGAATCTGGATGCATTTTTCCCTATGAACTACAATGACTTTTATATGGGCAATACCCTATGGATCGGAAGTGTAGTGAAGGAGGAAACCGCTGCGGTGCCCGACAGGCCCGTGTACAGTGGTCTGTTTATTTGTCCGAGGCCCGAAGAAAAGGCTCATGAAGAGGATCCCGAAGGACATGGGTTATTGCCCGAGGAGTTGGGCGACGCCATTCGAGAATCAATGGAAAACGGAGCCAAGGGCATATGCCTCTTTACACCAGGTAGAATGACGGATGCCCACTGGGAAGCGCTTGAAAAAGCCATTCATCTGAACTATTCTGATTAGGGATATGAACTTCTAGTTATTTCGGCCAGAGCTATTGTTGGAATGATTTCTTCTGTGATTTTGAGAATTACCACTTCTATGACCTGACCTCTTGGGAGGTCTTCGTCTTTTGTTCCGATTTTTGTTCCGATTGTTGTTTTTTGGTGATCGTTGATTATGTTCCTTTTTCGCTTCCTCGGGTTCATCGTCAACAAAGGGATGTTCCGGCATCCGAGGAACTGCTTGTTTAATGAGTTTTTCAATATCCTTTAAATAGGGCCGCTCTTCGCTATCGCAAAAAGATAGCGCTATGCCACTTGCATTCGCTCGGCCTGTTCTTCCAATCCGGTGCACGTAGGTTTCCGGAACATTGGGAAGATCGTAATTGATGACTAATGAAAGTTGGTCTACATCGATTCCACGTGCTGCAATATCCGTTGCGATCAATACCTTTAACCGGCCGTCCTTAAAATCGCCTAGCGCTTTTTGTCGTGCGGTCTGGGATTTGTTTCCATGTATGGCAGCTGAAGGGATATCGGCCTGAGCTAGTTTTTTTACAATTTTATTAGCTCCGTGTTTGGTTCTGGAAAATACTAGAACTGAGTCGGTAGGCTTTTCCTTCAAAAGATGGACCAATAGTTTTGGCTTGTGCCTTTTGCTAATAAAGAAGACTCCTTGCTCTACTTTTTCAGCGGTGGCTTGTTCTGGCTTTACCGCTACACGTTCAAAATCTCCTAAGATCTTTCGTGAAAGTTCTACAATATCCCTGGGCATCGTGGCCGAAAAGAACAGCGATTGCCTTTTTGACGGGAGTTTGGCGATTATTTTTTTGATATCGTGGATGAAGCCCATATCCAGCATTTGATCTGCCTCGTCCAAGACGGCATATTGGATATCACGAAGGGAAATATATCCCTGGTTCATAAGGTCTAATAACCGACCTGGTGTGGCGACCAATATATCCACACCACGCTGCAGCTCCCGTGTTTGTCTACCTTGTTTTACACCCCCAAAGATTACGGTATTCCTGATGCTCGTAAACTTTCCATAGGCTGTAAAACTTTCTCCGATCTGTATGGCCAATTCTCGTGTAGGGGTTACTATCAATGCCTTGATACGACGTTTTCCACGTTCTCCGTTTTGCCCATTGAACAGGTGATGTAAGATCGGTATGCCAAATGCCGCGGTTTTACCGGTACCCGTCTGGGCCACACCCAATAGATCTTTTCCGCGTAATAAAATAGGGATAGCTTTTTGTTGAATGGGGGTAGGGGTGTGATAACCTTCTTCCTCTACGGCCCTTAATAAAGGTGGTGCAATACCTAAGTCTTTGAATGTCATAAAAATGAATAAGCGGCGAAGGTAGGGTTATTTTTTACAACCCATCCCTTTGTTACAACAACTCGGTACTTCTTTTTTTACGGAATTGTTGGTTTACCTCAGATTTGGGTCATTAAACTCTAAAACTATAAATTATGAAAAACGTAATTGTAATTGCAACATTAATGGTATCCCTAAATTCCGTGGCACAAGACCAATATACCAAGGGAATGCAAAGGGCATTTCAACTATGGGGCGAACAAAAAACAATGGAGGCTTCCAATATGTTTGAGCGAATTGCATCTGTGGAAATGGACAATTGGTTACCTCACTATTATGCAGCACAGGTAAACACAGTGGCTGCCTTTGGGGAAAAGGACAAGGAAAAAGTGGGCCAATTGTTGGGAAAAGCCCAGGAGTACATAGATATGGCCAAGGTTATTTCTCCCGACAACCCTGAAATATTGGTGCAGCAGGCCATGGTACATACGGCTTGGATTGCTTTTGACGGGGCTACCTATGGCATGACGTTGTCCGGAAAAGTTGCCGCACTCTATGAAAAAGCCTTGCAATTGGCGCCTAAAAATCCAAGAGTGGTATTTTCCAAGGCGGAATGGGACATGGGTTCGGCCAAATACTTTGGGCAGGATATTACCCCCTATTGTGCTGATGTAAAACGTTCGTTGGAACTTTTTGCTAACTTTAAACCAGAGAGTGAATTTCATCCCAGTTGGGGCGAGGATAGGGCAAAAACTGTCCTTGAAAACTGCGGGAAATAGAATTTCCGGCAATATGTATAGGTCCAAATGAAGTATTGGAGCAAATTAGTAGCAGTAGGATTATTAATAGGCATTGTTCTGGCGGGTATCCAAATAGGATTGGATTTACTTGCCGGAACACAGCTTTATTTTGACCGGACGCTTTTTAAGGAAATAGGGTATAATCTACTTTTTGCCATTGCGCTTACCTTGTTGAACGGTGCCTTTTTCGATTATTTGAACAACAAAGTAGTTTGGAAAAAGTACGCAAGGTATAGATTGGTCCTTGGGGCTACAGGCGGAGTAGCACTTACCATGCTGGGTATTTTTGGCATGAGGGTACTTATTTTCACGGTCTTTGAAGGTGAGAACTGGAATAATTTTTTAGAAGGGGAAAAGGCCATTTATTATGCAATTTCGTTGTTGATAACCATAGTAATCTCCATTTTTTTTCATGCCATTTACTTCTACAAGGCACTACAGGAAAAGAAGGTAAAGGAACAAAAAGTAATTGCAGGTACCGCATCGGCCAAATTCGATGCGCTTAAGAATCAATTGGATCCCCATTTTTTGTTCAATAGCCTAAATGTGTTGACCAGCTTAATTGAAGAAGATCCCGATCAAGCACAGAAATTCACCACTTCCCTTTCCAAGGTCTATCGTTATGTATTGGAGCAAAAGAACAAAGACCTCGTTTCTGTGGATGAAGAGCTTCAATTTGCCCGAACCTATATACGGCTTTTAAAGATGCGTTTTGAAGACAGTATAATTTTTGATATTCCAGAAACCGGAAATGACCCGGAGGCCAAAATTGTACCATTATCGTTGCAATTGCTATTGGAAAATGCCGTCAAGCACAACGTGGTTACGGCTTCCAAACCATTACGTATTCGGGTGTACGAAAAAGATAACAAATTGGTAGTTAGCAATAACCTTCAAGAAAAACAGGTGGTAAAAAAGAGTAGTGGTGTGGGATTGCGCAATATTCAACAGAGGTATGGTATACTTACGAACAGGGAAGTGAACATTCAGAAATCGGCCTCGGATTTTAGTGTTAGCCTACCCATGTTAACTAAACAAGTTTCCGTTATGGAAACACAAAAAAGTTATATAGAGGACAAAAGATATAAAAAAGCCAAGGAAAGGGTAGAGGCCATTAAAGGCTTCTACGGTAATCTTATATCCTATTGCATTGTGCTTCCCTTTCTAGCCTATCTTAATTATAGGACCACAGATTTCCCCTGGGTGTTTTTCCCTCTTGTTTTTTGGGGATTAGGAGTTGTTGGCCATGGGATGGAAGCATTTGGATACAATCCTATTTGGGGAAAACGCTGGGAGGAGAAAAAAATGCGCAAGTTTATGGAGGATGAGAATTTTTAACCCGTGTTCCTTATGGGTTTACCTAATTGGAGTACTATAGGCGGTAAGCACAGAAGTAGGTGTCTGGCAAAGTAAAACCCAATTCATCCTGAAAAAAATACAATTCGGAACATAAGATCTGGAAAAGTAAGACGATTGCCGGAAATTTGGTTCAAGTAAAAATCAAAACAAAATGGGAGATATGGATAAAGAGAATAAATATCTTAAAGCAAAGGAAAAGGTAGAAGAGATTAAAAAATTCTATACCAGTTTAGTATCATATGTAATCGTCATTAGTCTTTTGGCTGCCATAAACTACTACTTGGACCAATGGCGTTATATGTGGTTTTTATGGGCCGCCTTTGGTTGGGGTATCGGGCTTATATTTCAAGCGGCGAAAACTTTTGGGTTGAATCCATTTTTTGGAAGGGATTGGGAAGAACGAAAAATAAAGGAGTTCATGAAGAAAGACGATAATAGGGATCGCTGGGAATAGCAGAATGCCTATGCAAGGAAAATGAGTAAAAACTTATCAATAAATTACAATGGACACAAAATATCTGGACAAACAAATAAAGGCTAAAAAGAGGGTCGAGGAGCTAAAGGGGTTTTATTGGCATTTGGCATCGTATGTAGTAGTGAATCTATTTATAAGTACCATGAAAATCGTTCGGGATATGAGCGATGGAGAGGCCTTTGGAGAAACCTTTTGGGATTTTGGCACATTCGCAGTCTGGTTTTTCTGGGGAATAGGACTAGCGTTCCACGCCATGAAAGTGTTTTCATACAACCCATTTTTCAGCAAGGAATGGGAAGAAAGACAGATACAAAAGTATATGGAGGAAGATAAAAGGGAAGCTGAAAAATATAGATAAATTTTAAAACCAAAATGATGGAAGCATATCCTTCGGAAAAATTTGCCAAGGCAAAAAAAAGAGTAGATAGAATAAAGGATTTTTACGGACACCTAAGTGTTTATATTATTGCCAATGTACTGTTGTTTGTTTTCAAGGGGTACGCATTTAATTATATGGTCTTACAGGGAATTGGGAATCAGGATTTTTTGGATTGGTTTACATTGAATATCATTTTAACTCCTGTTCTATGGGGGTTGGGGCTCATTATCCACGGGCTTTTGGCTTTTAGATCTGCTCCTTTCTCTATAAAGAACTTAAAACCAAAGTTCATAAGGGATTGGGAAGAACGTCAAATTCAAAAATATATGGATGCCGAAGATGAATGAAAAGAAGAACAGTAATGCCAAAAAATAACAGAGAAGATAAGATTTATGGAAGCAATCATCATTGAGGACGAAAAACCGGCAGCAAGAAGACTTTCACGACTTTTAAAGAACCTGGATGTTGAGGCATCCGTGATGCTGCACTCAGTGGAAGAATCCATCCGGTGGTTTCAGGACAATAAACATCCGGATTTGATTTTTTTGGACATTCAACTTGCTGATGGACTTTCCTTTGAGATTTTCGAACATGTTGAGGTGCAAAGTGCCATTATTTTCACCACTGCATATGACGAATATGCCTTACAGGCATTTAAGTTGAATAGTATCGACTACTTGCTGAAACCCATTGATGATGAAGAATTGGAACAAGCGGTAAAAAAATTCAGGGCACTAAAACCGAAATCCCAAAAACTGACCTTGGATTTTGACGACATCAAAAAATTATTAATGGACCCCTTGGAACGGGAATATAAAAAGAGATTTACCACAAAGGTTGGACAACATCTTAAAATTATTAATGCAGACGAGGTAGAATGTTTTTATAGTGAAAACAAAGGAACCTATGCCGCGACCTCGGATGGTAGGAATTATTTGTTGGAGACCACCTTGGAAAATTTGGAAACAGAACTTGAGCCTCAGACCTTCTTTCGGGTAAGCAGAAAGTTCTACATCAATATAAAGCACATCCAGGACATCGTTTCCTATACCAATTCGCGGTTAAAAATTAAATTGAAACGATATAATGGGCAAGAGATTATAGTGAGTAGGGAAAGAGTAAGGGATTTCAAGTTATGGTTGGAATAATAGTATTTAAATTATTGATTTTTAATAGTATAGAATAAATAATAGATTTTTCTTATAGTTGCAATTTTGTCAAATTCACTGTTTTTTTTCCACTCTGTTCTCGTCAAATGAAGAAGGTAATAATTTGGGAATCAATTTAATAAAAATTGGCAACAAAACAGCACCACCGGGCAACATAAAAATAGCTAATGAAGGTATGCTCTTGAAAATATCCAACAGCTGATTTTGTACTTTTTTCTTTTCTTCAGAGCTTAGTTCCCGTGTAGTGGATTTGGACAATAAATACACAAGTTCCTTACTTTCGAAAAGTTCTTTTTGAAGCCGTTTGCTATTTCGTAAAATAAGTTTGTCCACAATTTTTGACATGCTATCATGAAATTGCACTGCCAGATTATTGTCTTTTAAATGGGGAATCTTTTTTGCGTTAACATCAAAAAACCGGGTCACATCTTCTAACGACCGGGCAATCTGTTGTTCTTCAATTCCCATATCCTTTCCGATCCCAAAAATGAAATCGGACTCTTTGTAATCCAAGGATTGATCTTCCCAAACCGTCAAACAGGCAACATCCAAAAAGTATTGGTTCTCGAATATGGAAAAATCATGCATCAACTTTTCTCGATAAGATCCATCAAAATTTTGATGTTCCCCATCAATAAAAGTTAGGGATGAGGCAAAAAGTTGCGCCAACTTTTCATCCTTGGCATTTTTTTCCTTGGAATTAAGCGTATGATACGTAAGATTAATGGTTATATATTCCAGGTTCTGGGCATAATCCCTTATGTTATCCCTATTTTCCAAATAACGCTTAAAGGTGAGGACATCAATGAACAAGAGCGAATTGGTAATTATACTGTTAAACGTCTTGCTAATCAGATTGTCTTCTAGATATATCCTGGAATTCAAAAGTTTTTCCAGTTGGGACGAGGTTTTCTTGCCCGTAACGATTTTGTTTAAAAAAGATATTCTACCAACATCCAAAACCTTATAAAAACCAAAGATACAATCCGTAAAGGTCTTGAAATTAGAGTTCGGCCTCTCCAAATGATAGGTAAAATACAATGCCGCCAGAAGGTTTATTTTGGCATTTTCATCTTCTGAAAGAACATGCTCAAGTTCTATTAAAGGTATAGTGCCGACATTTATGCCATAGATAAAACCGGTTTTTTTCATTTCCTGATAAAGAACCTGGAAATCTTCAGGGTACCAGTGTCTGTCCTCAATGAGATAACCGAATTTTTGTATCCAACCAGATGCGGATGGGTTCATGGACAGGGAATTTTGAACCCCAAATTAAAGGAAAATATAGGACTTTATTTATACATAGGTACTTAGATTAATGTTTTATTCGGTTGATTTTCCTGGGGGTATTGTGATTTTATTCACTTTTTTATAGGAAATTAATACTGAATTAATTATGTTTATCCTCCAAATTTTCAAAAATACAATTCTGGATGCCCCAAGCTTACGGAATGTACCTAGATAATTAACCTATATGATACCTGAATGTTATGGAATACTTCCTCTTCTTTATTTGGATTACAATTATGTTCATTTTGGTGTTTAGAATGATAATCGCCCATAAGGCATTGCGCAAGATTCTAAAACCTAATGAATAATTAGAGATTTCTTTTTTCAAGGAAAATAACATTCCCTATTTGAAGTTTTAACTCAGAACTCTTTAAGGGGAAACACTTTGCCTTAGCCTTAAAGAGCGAATAAAATAAAAGTCTAAAGATTTGTCCAATTGTCTAAATCCAGAGTCCAATCATAGTCTCTATAAGAAATATCAATATCCTTGGTAGTCGGTATAATTTCAAACTTTTTTAATATTTCCTTAATCCCCTTTTTACCCCCAAAATCTCCCCTGAACCAATTGAAAAGAGCGGTTACCGCAACTTCGTTTTTCTCTGGATAGTAATAGGAATTTTGGTTTAAGAACAATTTGGTGCCTTCGTTCAATTGACTATCCAGTTTTTCCGGATTGTAAATTGCTACAGGCGGGCAATCCTTGGCACCACAATTAAGGGCAAAATGAACGCGGTAATCGCGCATGTTCGCCCTTAGCTTACGTTCAAGTCTGTTCGGAAGCCATTTTCGGATACGTCCCAGCCCTAGAGACCATTGCGACTTTCGGATGATGCCGTGCTCTATTTTTTCAAAGGAAAGCAATTTTCCTGCAATAGGTATTTGCTCTTTTTTAAAAAAGGCTTTTTTATCATCATACAACTCTGGGTTTTCTGAAAGTACCGCTAGAATGTAGGCATTGTAGATATTTATCCAAAAGGCAAGCCTATGTGCATCGGTAACCAATGAGTTGTTCAATTCCTTCAAGGTAAGATTGGCAATCCTGTTTTGTATGGCCCTAGTGTTCTTTCCATCTTTTATGTTTTGAAGAAATTCCTCTGAAAGTGTATTGAGATCTGTGGTCTTTACAACAGTTTTCTCAAGATTGGCCTTGTGTATCGTACAGCCGTTAAATAATGCTAAAATCAACAAGGCGATACCAATACTATTCAGCCTTGTAATTATGTGGTAACGGTCCAATGTACGTTTACAGTTTTGTGAATATGGGTTAGGTCGAAAAACACATCTATAGCTTTCATGAGAATGCTGATAAAACTAGAATCGGTGGATTTTCTCTTCATCTAAGATGGCAATCACTGTTTTACATTAAGATTCTACTCAAATTCTTTTCTACAATGATAAAGATCATTTTTTCCACTAAACCGACAGGGTAGTTTTGGCCAAAATTTAAAACAGTGTATAATGAAACGAACAACAATTTCTTTGATGGCTCTATTATTGGGTTTTGCAAATGTATCAATAGCACAGGATACAAATTCGGGTACCAATGATTTTAGCAAATGGCAATTTAGGTTAAGGGGCATAGTTGTCGCTCCGGATGAAAGTGCAAGCATTGAGGCCATTGGTGGGGATGTATCCATATCGACCGCCTTTGTTCCAGAATTTGATATTACTTACTTTTTTACCGAAAACTGGTCGGCGGAGTTGATTTTAGGGACTGCGAAACATGATGTAGAAGCCATTGAAACAACGGCAGGAAACATTGATTTAGGTCATGTATGGCTATTACCACCCACATTAACGGCACAGTACCATTTTACCGGAGGTGATTTTGTTCCTTATCTCGGAGCGGGACCTAACCTCACTTTATTTTATGGCGTGGATGAGGGCCCAGCAGCTGATGATGTAGATTACGATACCGCGATTGGATTTGCGTTACAAGGAGGATTTGATTTTATGCTCAATGATAAATGGTTTTTAAATCTGGATGTTAAAAAATTATTCTTGGGCACCGATGCTACAGTAAATGCCACAACCGCCTTGGGAGCTACCGTAGTGGCCGACGTGGATATCAATCCTTGGATAATAGGCTTCGGAGTAGGGCTTAAACTTTAAGGTATGCATATAAGAAAACCCTTCGGTGAAAGTTTTGCTTAACCGAAGGGTCACTTATTTTATCAGGGAAAGGCCGGAATACTGCCAATTGCAACGGGCAAAATCCCCGGATACTTTCAGTAATTTCTATTCACTTTTTTCCAACAACACCTCTGCCTGTACGGCCACCTCGCTCCAAGTCTTACTTATACCGTCCTTGCCCGTATGTAAAGCTTCGCACGCTTTGTTTATAGAAGCAACAGCTTCCAGTGCATCCCAGTTTTCAAGATTCATTACACCGGAAAAAGTATAGGCGGTATCCGATATTTTTTCAGCTTCCAGAGGAATAGTTTCAGTTACACCGTTCAAGGTTACATCAATGGAAGATTTCCCATCCTCGGATACCTTAAAAATGCCTGAAATAAGTGTGGTGTTTTTCATTGCCCCAAAAAAGAATTCGATGATTTTGGGGTCTCGGGTCCCTGTAGCATCGTTGGTGAACAGACTGCTTATGGGGATAGTAAAGGCTGTTCCGTTCATGGCGTCCATAGCCGTACTGCCAGATTCACTTTCGGTAATATCAATTTTCATGAACTTTCCACCAACAGGCAGTTTTTCCGTAGTCTTATAGGCAGTGAAACCCACTTTAGTAGAATCCTTTACCAAGCTGAATTTTTCCGAGGAATCGGCCATTACTTCGGTGGCATTTTCCTCACTTTCCTTTTTGGCCTCCTTACAATGGTAGGACACTAAAAGAACAAGCCCCAGAATTGCCAATTTTACTGTTTTCATAGATGTGTTTTTTGTTTTTATTCCCGCGAAAGCGAAAAAATAGTTAATAGATGGCCCTAAAGTTACACAATAAAAAAAGGCATTTCAAGCCCTATTTAAAATGATTTTAAGAGTTCAGGATTGTTTCTGACACCTCTTTTTAGATTTTCGCAGACCAAAATGGATTTATCGATTCGGGTCTGCGAATTTTTGTAACCCAAGATCATATAGATAATACCTCGTTTTTTTCCTGGGGTAAAAGATTCGAATATTTCATTGGCCTCATAATCGCTCTTCAATACGGCATCCAGTTCTTCCGGCATTTCAACACCATATTTGGACGTATCCTCAAAAAACTGTAATTGAAAATAATCGTTGGGAAAAACACCCAACTCCTTTTGGTATCGCTTACCGAACATCATATAATACTTGCCGTTCCTCTTTTGGATGGCCCCGTGAAAAGTCAACTCCTTTCCCTTAAAAGTGGCCTTGGCCTGTACCCTTTTCAAGTTTTTTTCCAAAAACGGTAAAACAATTTCCTCAGGAAGCAACAACGCATGATACGTTCCCGTAACCGAAATTTCAAAAACTTTGCTTTGCATCAATCCACCAGTTTTGTAATAATTTGTGTTTCGCTGTGCAAGGTTCTATGCACTGGGCATTTGTCGGCAATTTCCATAATTCGGGCCTTCTGCTTTTCGTCCAAATCTCCTTGTAATCGTATTTCCCTTTGGAACGTATCTATTTTAGAACCCTCGGATTCACAATTTTCGCAATCCACGGCATGCTCCTTACCATAGGAAGTGTGCACTTCCACATTTTCCAGCTTCCAGCCCTTTCTGCGTACATACATTTGAATGGTCATTGCCGTACAGGCGGAAAGTCCTGCGGAAACCAGTTCATAGGGCGAAGGGCCAAAATCACTTCCTCCAACATCTATAGGCTCGTCTGCGGCCATATAATGACTACCTACTTTCATTTGAGTAGTAAAACCGTCATCGGCATCCAAGCTGGCGACAACGTCATGTTTGGTTTTTGGTTGTGCGATTTCAATTTCTACATCCAAATAACGTTGGGCCCATCCCGAAATGACCTTGCCTACATAAAGTGAATCCGCTTTGTTGGATAAAAGGTGATCGGCCCCGTCCAATGAAACAAAACTTTTTGGGTGATAGGCCGCTACATAGATTTCCTCTGCATTTTTAATACCCACGGTATCGTCCTGGGGGGAGTGCAGCAGCAAAAGAGGTTTGCGAAGTTTTTTCACAGTTTCCGGTAGGGATTTGGTATTCAGGTCGTCCAAGAATTGTTTTTTGATTGTAAAATCCCTTCCACTTAGGTTTACCACCGCCTTTCCATTGGATTTAATTTCCTCTAGATTACTTTTTAGTAGATGTCTCACATGGGTAGGATTGGAAGGTGCACCGATGGTAGCTATTGCCTTTACAGATGAAATTTCTGCGGCGGCAAAAATCACTGCCGCCCCGCCAAGGGAATGTCCAATAAGTAGGGAAGGGGCCTGATACTGCTGCGCGAGAAAATCTGAGGCAGCCACTAGATCAGCTACATTTCCCGAAAAATTGGTGTCTGAAAAATCACCATCGCTTTCCCCGAGTCCGGTAAAATCAAATCGTAGGACACCAAATCCATTGGAAGTCAGTGCTTTTCCAATATTCCTTACAGCTAAAAGATTTTTGTTACACGTAAAACAATGGGCAAAAAGGGCATAATTATGAGGATGTTGATCCACAGGAAGTTCCAGCCTACCAACCAATGTTTGGCCTTTTTTATTCTGAAATGTAACTTTTTGAAGATTCATAGGGTTCGTTTTAGGGCTAAGTCGTCTTTAGTGAACATAGCTTTCCTAAAGATAATAGTTTGGCCCCAATGTTTGGAAGATAGATGCGATTAGGACTTATGCCTTTTACGAAAGTCTGTCTTAAAAACAAATTCGATGCGCAAATATTCATAATTGGCCGTAGAAAAGTGATTCTTCATAAACCCCACTTCCAATTTTAGACTGGAATTGAATTTATGTCCCATTCCGAAATACAATCTATTCTGATTGAACAAGGGTTCCTGTAGTGCAATAAAAATCTCATTGGAAGCACAGAGATAAAACCTGTTGCCCAAGGGGTAGGAACCTTTTAACCTGTAGCGTATCCGATGTCTGAGGTCGGTTCCCGTTGTGCTTTGGATCCACCGGTTTTCAAGCCGATAACGATGCGAAATGTTGAAGTTTCCCATTTTATCCTTAAAAGTAAGCTGTGAGTAGAGCCAATGTTGATAAAAGGCTCCTTTGGCTTCTTTACTTTGGATGAAAGGCTCAGAATTTAGGTAAGCATAACCTAAGGTACCGGAAAGTTTAGGACTAAAACCATAGCAAATACCTGTTCTGAAAAACGATAACTCATAATGATGAAAAGGCTCATAATACCGTAAAAGACCAATGGTAGGAATGGAGACCTTCTCCGAAACTTGATGACTGCCCGAGGCCACGAGCCAAGTCCCAAGAATTTCTTCTCGCTCTCTTTGTGAAAAAATGTTTAGGCTAAGTAAAAGGACAATTGTTAGGCAAATTGATCGGGTTGCCATCTGGTACTGTTTGTTGGGACAAAATTACGACCACCTGTGGTCTCAAATGCCTGACATTCGTCATGTTTTGTGAGGTACATTCCACAGTTGGCCATGCCTGAATTTAGAACCATTTCTGCTGCTAGGGATTTCATAATTAGAATCGATATGGCCATACATTCGGTTAGGTTAGGTACAGGATAAGATATCCCTATACCCAATACATATGAAGTAAAAAACCTTGTTATTTAGGAAAAGGGAAATCAATAGGTGAAAATAGAATATGAAACAATATATTTTATGTAAGAAAAAAGTTACTTTCATCGATTTTAAGGGTCTAATACAAATATGCGGACCTTATTTAAAACATCCTGTTACATTGCTTTGATAGTATTCGTTGCCCTAGCCGGATTTCATATACCGGCATGGAAATATCTACCGCTATATATAGTGATAGGCTTTGTCATGAAGCCATTGATCAACTTGATGGCAAAGAGATTTTTCGGATAGGAGAAGGTTATCTTTTACGATAAATAATGTCTAAACGATGTATAAAACAGGCCATGAATTTTTTGGCCGAAACAAGCATTATACATAACATTAAACGACATGCTGAGCGTTATACCCTTCAATGTATCGATATGTGAAATGTACCATTGCCGGGGCAACCGAAAAATCCTATTGGAAATACAACGAATAGTAATATCTAATATGGATGATTATTGTCTTGTACATTTATTCACTTTAATACATATAATAAAGGGTTATCGAGAGGATTTGGAATAAAAAATAGCTGGTAGGTCAGTCTTCTTTTTTTCTTAGATCCGGATTGTAGAATAGTGCTATTTGAAGTCGATCAAAATGGGCGGAGGGAAAATGGTTTTTCAAAAAACCTGCCTGTACACTCAGATTTTTGGTTACATTAAAACCCAGTGCTCCATATAACCGATTTTGTCCGAAAACTTCATTCTGTAAGTTCAGGAATACTTCGTCATAGAAATTAAGAAAGAAAATCCGGGTCAACGGCAGGGTTACCTGAAGACGATACCTTGCCCTATGTTGGGTATCCGTTCGCTCCCCAAAATTCAAAAAACGTTGCTCAAGGCGATAGCGATGTTCAAATCCTAATTTCCCGACTTTATTTTTTAATATGAATTGCTCAAAAATCCGGTGTTCCTTGGAATCCCTATCACCCGGAAATTCATTAAAAGTGCCATCCGTTATGATATATGCATAACCAAACGTGGCTATCGCATTTGGATTTATATGGTAATTGAGCCCTGTCCGCAATAATAATTGGTTAAAATTATCTAGCTGCTCATAATACCGGGCCTGAGCCTCGGAATGGATACTTAACTTTTCGGAAATTCTATTTGTGCCGAAATACATATGCCATGAGCCCCACTTATCCTCGCCTGGCTCCTGGCTTACAAGGGAGAAAGAAAAAATAAAAGCGAGTAAGAATACAACTTTCTTCATCTATTCAAAACTAAAACTTTGGGTCTCCTTAAAAGGCGATAGCTCCAATTGCTGAATTTCAATCCTATAGGCCTTCCATTGATCATCAAAAAAGGCATTGGTCTTTTCTAGTGCATTTTTTAAATCCTGCTCGGCAAATCGAATAAGCTTTCTTTCGGTTTCCGTAACTCCCGTTTTTCGGCTCTCCACATAATTTCGTGCTGTGTTCAGGCGTTGTACAACGGTAATTTCGGGATTTCGGGTTATCCCTTGCCGCTTGTCCTCTTTGCCCAAATATAGGACAATAGTAGAATCTATTTGCTTTTGGATGGTTTTGGAGGCCTTGATTTCTTCTTTATATTTTTCCTTGTCCATCTCTTTTAGCTCCTTCTCAAACTTCTTGGCTATATTTTTACTTTCTACCAATTGTTGTACGGCGTCTGAGGCAACTTGAGTCATTTTATCGAGGTTTTTGGAGGACTCATATGCCTCATTGATAGATGCCATGGACACGTCCAACCTGGGATCGGATTTGACTGTAATGGTGGTTTCTTCGGAAATGTCGCCATAACTCATTTGTATTCGATATTTTCCGGGTTTTACGGATACACCCGCGGATTCCTTTTTAACTTTCTTGATTTGGCGTGAGGGGCTGTCTGGCCCTTTTTCGTCCATCTGCCAGTAGATGCGATGGAAACCGGCCTTTTCAGGCGTCTTATATTTTAGGGTTCTCATCAGCCGTTCCCCGTCATAGAACTGAAACTGTATTGAATCCTTTTTCTGCACCCCGGATAATTTTGTTTTATTTTCGTTATTCCCAGGTCGATTTTCATCGGCTGAAGGAATCTGTTTTTTGTTTTCAGAATCATTTTTGCCATCATTTCCTATACCACCTTCATCTTTCTTTTTCCCTTCCTTCAAATAATAGGTGATCATAGCACCCTCTTTCCGGTTTTCCGCATTGTAAAGGGCATCGCCTCCGAATCGACTACCCGTAGGTTGTTGATAGGCGGCTTGATGGGCCATTGGTGGCTCGAACAATTTGGCATCCTTTTGTACTATTGATTTGTCGGATGCCAAAGCACGTAACGGACGAATATCGTCCAGCACCCAGGCGGCACGGCCAAAAGTACCGATGACCAGATCGTGCTCCCGAGGATGAATGACCAGGTCTTTAGTGGAAACCGTTGGGTAACCTTCGTTCCATTTTTGCCAGTTACCACCGGCGTCCAGTGAGATATAAAGGCCATCATCCGTACCAAGAAACAAAAGATTAGCGTTTTCAATATCCTCTACAATGGACAAGGTATAGCTTTCCACATCATTGGCATCTACAATACGCTCCCAGGTCTTACCGTAATCCCTAGTTCGATAGGCATAAGGCGTATAGTTAAAACGCCTGTAGTCATTGGCGATCAACAAGGCTTCGCCCTTGTTCTTATTGGAGGCTTTTATTTGGGGAATCCAACTGCCTTTGGGGAGTCCTTTGATATTGGCCGTTACCTCGGTCCAGTTTTCGCCACCATTTTGGGTGAAATGTACCCGACCATCATCGGTACTGGCCCATAGCATGTCCTTTTCCAATGGGGAAGGTTCCACCACCAAAATGGTACAGTGGTTTTCGGCTCCGGTCGCATCCATGGTCAGCCCACCACTTTCATCCTGCTTCTGTTTTTCGGGATCGTTGGTCGTCAAGTCTGGCGAAATAATCTCCCATGTAAGCCCTTTGTCCGTGCTTTTATGTACAAATTGACTGCCAAAATAGACGGTACTATTATCAAAAGGGTCTTGCCCGATTCCGGCATTCCAATTAAAACGCAACTTGGTCTTTGCATCAGGTGGCGTGGGACGCACCGTATAGTTGTTACCTGTTTTCCAATCGTATCGGGATACATAACCCTGTTGACTCATGGCGTAGCCGAATTGGGAATCATCTTTATCTGGCACCACATCAAATCCATCGCCAAAGGCAATTTCCTGCCAATAACTATTGCGGATGCCCTGCCTTCGCCATGTATAGGCCGGTCCGCGCCAAGAGCCATTATCCTGCATACCACCGTACACATTGTATGGATACTCATTATCTGTGCTGATATGATAAAACTGGGCCACAGGAAGATTGCCGATAAAGCGCCAAGACTTGCCGCCGTCCTTGGTGATATTTACCCCACCGTCATTACCGTCCAACATGAATTGGCCATTTTCCGGATGTATCCACCAGGCATGATGGTCCGGATGTATACCATTGTCCACCTGGTAGGCCGGCATCAATTGTTTAAAGCTTTTTCCGCCGTCTTCGGAAACGTTCACATAGGTAAATACGGAATATACTCTATTTTCATTCTGCGGATCTACATAGATTTCAGAATAGTAAAATGGCCGGTTTCCAATATCCGACTTGTCATTGATTTTTTTCCATTTGAATCCACCATCCACGGATTTGTAAAGGGCATTCTTTTTGGCTTCGATTAAGGCATAGACAATATTTGGCTTGTTAGTTGCAATCGCAATACCTATACGGCCCAATTCACCTTTTGGCAAGCCATCTTTTTCCGTCAGTTTTTTCCAATTTTTGCCACCATCATGGGTCATGTATAGACCACTGCCATCACCACCTGACTTAAAAAACCAGGGGTCTCGCTTGTGTTCCCACATAGCGGCAATTAATTTATTGGGGTTTATGGGATCCATGACCAAATCGGCCACCCCCGTCTTGTTATCTACAAACAAAATGTTTTCCCAAGTTTCCCCGCCATCCGTTGTTTTAAAAACACCGCGTTCCGGATGCTCACCCCAAGGTGACCCGATAGCCCCGACATAAACTGTATTTGGGTCCATAGGGTCAATTTTGATGCGATGGATATGCCTTGTTTTTTTCAATCCCATGGATTGCCAACTTTTACCGCCGTCCAAGGATTTGTAAACTCCATATCCTCCATTAAGACTGTTTCTAGGATTGCCCTCTCCGGTGCCCACCCAAATAACGGAAGGATTGGATTGCTGAATGGCGACCGCACCAATTGAAGCAGTTACTTCCTTGTCAAAAATAGGCTCCCATCGGATACCGCCGCTGGTCGATTTCCATAAACCACCGGATGCCGTACCCACATACATGACATCCGGATTCGTATGCACTACATCTATAGCCGTAACCCGCCCGCTCATGCCGGCTGGACCGATATTTCGTGGCTTTAAATCTTGGATCAGATCCATGGAAAACTTCTGCGAGAAAAGAGAAAATGATACTACGAATAGAAATACGAACAGTAAAGATTTTTTCAAGTCGGTCTGCTTTTAAGTTACTGATATTGGCAAAAAGCTATTAAGAAATAGAAACGATAATCAGTTTCACCATGTAATTCTTCCCAACATATAAAACCGTCTCATTTCCGGGGTCTTGTCCTTATCAAGAATAAACTGTTGGCTAAAGATACCAAAAAGAAACAGCTGAATTCTTAAAGCCTTGTTAAGCTGGTCAATCTCCATTTCTAGTTGTGGCCTAGATGGCACCCACACCCTGGCCTTGTAAAACTTTGAGCTTCCTCATGCCATGGAAAGGCAGCATTGTATTTGTTGTTTTCCCACCAAAATTTGCTACGTTCCTTGGCATAATTCCCAATCTCGGCCATGGTATCGGTGTCATACAATCTTCCATTGACCATGGTATAGCGAACTGTCTCCGAATTTCGAATATCTTCCAAAGGATTTTTGTCCAAAATAATCAAATCGGCCAATTTACCTGCTTTTAAGGAACCGATTTCATTGCCAGCCCCAATATATCTAGCACCATTGATGGTTGCAGCTTGCAGTGCCTGCATGTTGGTCATTCCTCCTTGGTGTAACAGCCACAACTCCCAATGGGCTCCTAAACCTTGCAGTTGTCCATGTGCCCCAAGATTTACCTTAACACCATTCTTGGTCAAGGCCGTTGCAGTTTCTGAAACCAAAATATGCCCATTTTTATACTCTTCGTCCGGTACCATGGTACGATGCCGCGCCCGGGCATCCACAATGGCCCTTGGGGTATACTTCAACAATTTTTTATTTTCCCATACATTGTCTTTTTGGTAGAAGTAATACTCTCCGTTCATACCGCCATAATTAACAATAAGGGTAGGGGTATAGCCCGATTCACTGGTTTTCCATAACTCCATAACGTCTTTGTATACAGGTGCCACGGGTATATTATGTTCAATTCCTGTATGCCCATCCATAATCATACTCATATTGTGATAGAAGGTAGATCCGCCCTCGGGAACTACATTGATGCCCATTTCCCGGGCTGCCTGCATCACCTGTTGGCGTTGGTCACGTCTGGGTTGATTATAACTCTTTACGGATAGCGCCCCAAAGGCCTTTGTTCTTCTAATGGAGGAGCGTGCATCGTCCAAATTATTTATCACAGCCTTAAAATCCCCATCGGCACCATATAGAATAAATCCGGTCGAATAAATTCGCGGCCCGACCATATCTCCACTCTTGATAAGCTCAGCCATGGAAAAAATACTTTCCGTATTTGCCGAGGGATCGTGTGCCGTGGTCACGCCAAAAGCCAAATTGGCATAGAGTTGCCAATGCTTTTGAGTGGTCAATCCATAGCGAAAACCTCCGATGTGTGCATGCGCATCAACAATTCCTGGCATTATGGTCTTGCCGGTCACGTCGTAAACTTTTGCGTCCGAGGGCATTTTTAGTTCTGAGGTTTTCCCAATGGCCTCGATATGGTTACCCTTAACCACTATGGTTCCCTCCTCAATAACTTGATCACCTTCCATGGTAATGATTCGGGCATTGGTAAACGCTATACTTCCATCTGGTTTATCAGTCTTGGACACCAGACCTACTTTGATACCTAGGGTGTCCATTGCGGCCACCTTTTGAGGGGAGTCCGGAAGAAAGGTATAACGATTTTTAATTTCGTTCGAAAAGTACTTATCGCCCAATGTCCAAAAAATGGTTTTACTATCCTTGGACCAATGTAGATTGATACCGGCGTCCTTGGCGATTTGGGATACGGGGACCGACTTAGATTTATTGTCCAGATCTATTTCCTTTCCATTCAATACCAAGGGCGCAATGAATGCCTTGTGCAGGTTGGTAAAGGCAATCCATTGGTTATCTGGGCTTGGCACCATTCTGTTGGCATATTTGGACTTAATATGGGTTCTTTTGTCCTTTCCATTAAGATTTATGGAATGTAGGCTTTTGGTCAAGTTCCCAAAATAAGTACCTCCAGTCTGATAAAAAATACGGTTTCCTTCCTTTGTAAAGATGGGGTATTCGCCTTCCTCGGAGACTTGTTTCGGATTTCCGCCAGAGAGTTTCATGATATAAATTCCCGCATTTTTGGCAAAGGACCTACCCTGGTCGTTATTGCCGCCTTCTTTCCGATAGGTAATCCATTCCCCAGAAGGATTATAGGCTGGAGTCCTATAAATGCCCTTTTCCAAAGTCAGCGGAGTAGGAGCTCCCCCGGAAACTGGAATGGTGAGGATAGCTCCCAAGGTTTCATCGTTCCAGCTTACATAAATAAGTTGCTTGCCATCCGGCGAAAAGGAAGGCTCGAATTCAAAATCTGCGGACTTGGTCAATCTTTTCGGTTTTCCATTAGGTAGTTTTTTACTCCATAAACGGCCCAGAGCACTAAATACCAAGGTTTTTCCATCCGGTGATGTAACCGCGTGCCGAATGACTTTTGCTGTAAACTTCTCTGGAGCTACCGGAGTATCAAAACGCACGGTTTCGGCAATTTTAACTTGGGCATCCACGGAAAATGGAATCATGCTGGTTTCTAGGGTATTGATATCGATTTTGTGGATTTTTCCTTTGTTCCAAAAAACGATTTCCTGATTATTGGGCATCCAGCTAAAATTGGGGTATATGCCAAAAATGGCCCAAGCTTCCTGTTGGTCCTTGTTCAGGGAGTCGATCAAAGGCCATTCCTCACCGGTTTCCAAATCATGGAGATACAGCACGGTTTTAGTACGGACCCTTTTAATAAAGGCCAACTTTTTCCCGTCCCTGGAAACCTGGGGTCGGGCGGCACCACCTGGGCCACCCGTTACCGTGGTGGTTTTTCCGGTTTTAAAATCATATCGTTTTATAACATAAATCTGTTTATTCGGATCTTTGTTATATTGAAATGACCCGCCGGGATATACATCTTCACTATAATAGAGATATTTGCCATCTGGTGAAACATTTGGTTCATTGACATCCTGTTGGTCGTTTTTGCGTTTGGTCAGTTGAAGTCCTGAACCACCTGCTATATGGTATTGCCACATTTCCCCAGCCCCTAGGGAGCGTTGTGAGGTGAAGTGTTTTCGGGCAACCAGGTAATGCCCATTGGGCATCCAAACGGCATTGTTGAGCAACCTAAATTTTTCCTCGGTGATTTGTTTAGCTTCGCTACCATCCATATTCATTACCCAAATATTATCACCGCCACCGGCATCGCTAGTAAAGGAGATTCTTTTTCCGTCGGGGCTAAAGCGCGGTTGTATCTCAAAGGGAATGCCCGTTCTGAGCGGGGTGGCCTTTCCACCTGAAATGGGCATGCTGTAAATGTCCCCCAGTAAATCAAAAACAATCGTTTTTCCATCGGGGCTTACATCCAAATTCATCCAGGTACCCTCGTCCGTTGAAAATTTATGGTCCTTAAAATTGAATTCGCCCGTGGGATTGGAAACGTCCCACTTCTCTATTTCTTCTTTTTTGTCTTCTTGGGCAAATAGGAAAATGGATGCAAAAAGCATCGATAGGAAAAATAAATTCTTCATCAGTTTTTGATCATTAATTAGTCGGTTAAAGATATCAAAAACAAAAGGGAATTGGTATAGTTATAAAGGTTTGTCGGCATTTTTAAAATCAGTTTTTAATTTATCGTGATAAGTGAAGCAATACCCCTATTTTTGGTAGTATCATAAACCGTATTCGCGAAAAATTGAACGAAGAACAGCTTTTACAGTTTTTTCAAAGAATCGATAAACTGACCTTGAATCAAAAACCATTGTTCGGTAAAATGAACGTACATCAAATGGTCTGCCATTGTGCTGATTTTTTCCGAATGGCTAATGGCATAAAGCTTGCCGAGGAATATGGCAAGGTGGATCCTGAGGAAATAAAATCGTTGGCTAGATCAGGCAAAACTGCACCAGCTCCCAAAGGCTTTGGACAGATCGAAGGTGGAGGAACAAAACCCACGGAATTTGAAAAGGACAAACTTATTTTGAAGGACTTTATTATGGAATTTTCAAGACTTCCGGAAGACTATAATTTTGCCGTACATCCTTATTTTGGGGAAATGGATCGTAAACGTTGGGTAGGGTTGGCCGTATATCATTTAAATCATCATCTAGAGCAATTTAGTGCTTAGGGAAATCTATTGTCCGGTAGGTCCAAATCCGCAGTGTCACCGTTTCATATAGGTTTCATTATGGTTAAAGATGGTATTTGCGACCATGGTGAGGGCAGCTGTCTTAGTATAGTCTAGAGATTTATCTATCGGTTTTCTTCCTACGGTCAAGAGCTCTTTGGCCTCGTGAGGATTCAATTTAAATCGTTTCGACTGTGTTTTGAACAATTCTTTTAAGACCTTGGTTTCTTCCTGTTTTGGAAAACGGCTTATCGCCAGTCGGAATCCATAAACCAATTGTTCGTCCAAGGAATTCCCACCTTCTTTTTGCATGCGTTCCGCCAAAATCTTTGAAGCCTCCACAAATTGAATGTCATTTAAAAGTACCAAGGCCTGTAAGGGGGTGTTCGTATTTTCTCTTTTCACCGTGCAAATATCCCGAGAGGGAGCATCAAAAGCCAACATGGCCGGGTGCGGGGAGGAGCGTCTAATAAAAGTGTACAGTCCCCTTCTGTAAAGACTATCACCAGTGGATTCCTTATAGCGTAATAGTTTATGTGAGAAATTGCTCTTCTCGATCCACAGATTTCCGGGCTGGTATGGGCGTACACTTTCCCCACCAATATGCCGTACCAAAAGTCCACTTGCCGCCAATACGTTGTCACGAATGATTTCGGCCGGCAAACGGTAGCTGTTACTTCGAGCCAAATATTCGTTGTTCGGGTCTTTTTGCATGATTTCCGGGGTTATAAAGGAGGATTGTCGATACGTGTGGGACATGACCATAGTCTTCAAAAGCTTTTTTACGTCCCAACCATTTTCTACAAAAAACAGGGATAACCAATCCAACAATTGGGGGTGGGAAGGTAACGCTCCTTGCACACCAAAATCCTCGGGCGTACTAACAAGTCCCTTACCAAAGAGCATTTGCCAATATCGGTTTACGGCTACCCTTGCCGTGAGGGGATTTTCCTCTGAAAAGAACCATTTGGCCAACCCTAACCTGTTTGTTGGAGAATCTTTGGGAAAATCGGGCAACGCTTCGGGAACAGCCGCGGCAACTTGATAGGTCGGCTGTTCGTAGTCACCGCGATCATAGGCATAGGTAAGTCTCTTTTTTGGCATTTCCTCCATCACCATAACCTCCGGAACAGGTATCATTAATGACAACCATTCGTTTCTAAGTTTTTTGAGGTCCCGTTCCAAGGCAGTTATTTTCTCAGATCGATTGATCCAATAGTCCGTTGCAGGTTCGTCTATTTCTATGGTCAACCCCATATCTTGATTATAAATGTATTTGACCTCCAAAGGGGTGACAGCTTTGTCATATAGTCGAATATCGTCGATCTTACCTTGAAAAATTCCGTTCTCCCCTGTTGAAAAGCTATAGTTTCGTGCTACTTTTATGGATCGGGTATATAAGGTATGTTCCTTGTCCTTGATCGTTTTTATGCTTTTATATAAACGATCGTAGGGAGTATCCACCGATTCTTCTTGACCATCTATAAATAGTTTCAGTCCCTTGGCCTTACCTGAGCCATCATAACTGAAAGCGACATGATACCACCTATTTTTTCCTATCGAATCTTTTGATCTAACGTGTATGTAATTATGAGGTAACGAACTTACTAATCTTGCATTTAGGTGGTTGAGACTATCCAGGAAAAAATCCCAACCTCGCCAAAGGCTATTTTTACCACCGACCGTTCCTACCAAGGTCTGCGTTTTTCCAGCCTCTCGTTTGGAGGTGTTGATCCAAAGACTGGTCGAAAATTGGTCCGTCCATTCAAAATTTCGGGCATCATCTATGTAGACTTCATCGTATTCCCCGGTAAACTGAAAAGCTTTGTCTTTCTTTCCCTCGATCAGGATAGGTTTTGCCTTAATGGTGACTTTTGGATTGTCGTCGATATTATACCTTCCTTCTTTGTTGGTTTTATTGGAAACTTTATTGAACCTATAGTGCCCTATTTGCCCATTTTCCATAAAACTATTTGGTAATTGTTTTATGTAAATCTCTAGATTACGCATTTCTTTTTTGGTCAATTGCAAGGCTTCCTCTTTTTTGATAATCTCTGTTTTCAGCTTTTCTAGGGCTTTTCCTGTAGCATCATCGGTAAGGGGCAGCATGGGACCTGAGTTTACGTCGTTACCGGATACACCAAGTTCCTTGATGTTGTCAAAAAAGGCCGTCATCTGAAAATAGTCTTTTTGCGAAATCGGATCAAACTTATGGTCATGGCATCGCGCACAGGCCACGGTTAGCCCCATAAATGCAGTTCCAATGGTTTCTGTTCTGTCCCAAACATGGCTTAAGCGGTTTTCCTCATCAATTGCCCCACCCTCACTGGTAATCGGATGGTTTCGATTAAATGCGGTCGCCAATTTCTGTTCTTGGGTAGCATTGGGCAAAAGGTCGCCTGCCAGTTGCCAGGTAACAAATTGATCATAGGGCATATTTTCCTTAAACGCTTTAATGACCCAATCGCGCCAAGGCCACATCATGCGCCAGCCATCGGCATGTTTTCCATGGGAATCCGCATAACGGGCAAGATCCATCCAATCCAAGGCCAAGCGTTCGGTATGAGCGTCGGATAAGAGCAGTTGATCAACAACTTTTTCGTATGCCCCGGGATTTTCATCTTTCAAAAAAGCATCGATTTGTTCAATTGTAGGGGGTAATCCGGTCAAATCAATGGAAACCCTTCTAAGTAAGCGTTCTTTGTCGGCCTCAGGTGATGGTTCAAAACCTTTTTGTTTTAAGCTTTGTTGGATAAACAAATCAATTTCATTGTGATTCGTCCACCCTGCCAATGCAGATTGCGGAACGTTAGGTTTTTCTGGTTTAACAAAAGCCCAATGCGGTTTCCATTCGGCTCCCTGTTCGATCCATTTGATTAGGGTCGCTTTTTCTTTGGCGGTCAACGAAAGGTGGGATTCCAGCGGAGGCATCATAAATTCCGGATCATCGCTTAGAATGCGGATGATGGATTCGCTTTTCCCTGGTTTCCCGGAAACAAAGGGTCGATTGCCACTGCCCAATTTACGAAAAGCCTCTGCCTCCAAGTCCAAGCGCAATTGGGCCTTGCGGGTATTTGCATCAGGTCCGTGGCATGTGAAGCAACGGTCCGAGAGTATCGGCTTTACATGAAAATTGAAATCGACCGTCTCGGGAAGTTCTAGATAAGCCGCTTCCACTTCTTTTGGGACATCCAGCGAACATGCCGTGGTCATAAGAATAGACCCTAAAAGTACAAGCCAGAGGCGCATTTTTCTGTATCTACCGTTCAATTATAAAAATATAGTATTTTTAATTAATCGCTGTGATTTCGTTAGGGTTTGGATTGACGTTAGAACCATAGAAGGTAAAATACAACCTATTTTTTTAGGTGCAACGGTACTATTTATAGACTCGCTTGGGATATTTATACTTCACCAAGATTTCTATTTTAATCCGCAAAGTGCGTTTGTAATTTTGATTTTTGCAAGACTATCTCAACTATTGATCAATAGTGAATTTTCGAACTGAAAAACTGTCATCCCCGGAGAATAACAAATAACCAGTCCTTCCGTCTTCGCTAATCCATTTGGATGGTATAGAAACGGTTTCTCCGGGTCCCACGTCCCATTGACGGGTATAGAAGACCGTTTTCCAGGGCCCCCATGGATTGTCCGATTCAAATATGCCCAAGCCTCCTTTGAAACGAACATCGGTATATCCACCATTGGGAGAGGAGAGCCTAACGGGTTGGCACCATAAGAACTTTTTTAAACCCTCATTATAAGTAATTCCAGACCTATAGCTTTTGCCAGGGTTGGTAAAAACCGACTTTCTTTTTCGTATGTCTTCCGACCATGTAGGATTCTTTACATTGTCGTAACCCGTAAAATATTCATAGCTGCTCCAATCTTTGATATGATTTTTTTTGACTCGTGCAAGAACTTGATGGTCGGCATGGTTGTAGGCACTGTCTTCATCATGTGAATAAATATAAACGTAGTCGTCTATAGCCCCTTGGTAATTCTTTCCGTAATTCAAAAATGTAGGGCAACCAAAACTTTCATCAAATTTCCAGTTGGCCTCCTGCCATGTATTTCCATAATCGGCCGACCACATCAGTTTTGAGTTTTGGGTATTTCTTACGAGCATATACAACACACCGTCTACCATTAGGATTCCGCTTGCTTTTGTACCTGCCCTCCCTTGTCCAACACTCTCCCCACTACGAGAACGAGTATTATATCCTTTAAGTAGGGGAGGATTCCCTTCTACTCTGGCCAAACCCAGACTTAGTTTAATATCCGTCTTGGGCAAGAAGCCATTTCCATCGCCATAAGCTGTATACATATGACCATCATCGGCCCACGTCGAGGGCCAATTGTCCCCGCCTTCGGCCATTCGAACAATAGTTTCCTTTGGCGCAAATTCAACTGTAAGATCACTTTTAGGATAAGGAGCTTCAAGAATGGCATCCATTATGGGATTAAAAATATATTTTTCGGCAGCAAGCCAAAAACCGTCCGTTTCCGACGCTTTGTTCAAATCACCTCCCATACGTACAATTAGCATATTAAGACTAGGGATGACCATCAAATGCTGTCCGCCGGCCCCCGCACCCGAAAAGGCATCGCGTGGAACATTGGCCCAGACCCCATCCTGATTGCTATACCACCCTGGAGTGGTTATAGGTTGCGAATTGGTATCTGTTCGATAATATCCTCGCAATATAGAATCCTTGGGAGCGGGGTGAGGCAATGCAGTACCGGAATATCGGATTACTTTTTCCACCAAAGAAGAATCGATTATCTGCCGTCCTTGCCAATTTCCCTTGTGGAGCATCAACCTACCGATACGAGCTACGGCTCTTGCCGTAAAAGAACCTCCTCCCCATCCGGATACCAGTTGAAGGTCACTTTCTCCGAACACCCTTCCATAACCGATGCTATACTCTTTTTTATCAATACCAATAGGTTCAAAAACGCGTTTTTCCAAATATTCTCGAATGTTTTTCCACTTGGAATTGGTTAGGGATGCCGTTACGACATAGTTGAGCATGGCTATTCCCGGATTGCTATAGCGATAGGCGGTCCCAGGTTCATGAACTACGGGAGCACTGTCCCTGGCCATAACAAATGGGTTATTATCCTGTTTCCAGAACGACCCTCTCCAACCTGGAAGGTCAAAATGGTGGTGAAGTCCATTGTCCTTTAAGTACCTTGATTCTTTTTCCGTAGCCTGTGCATCCAAAATCCCTGAAGTATGATCGGCCAACTGTCTAATCGTTATTTTCGACTTTACTTTATCGGTTTTCCAAACGGGAACAAAATTACAGGCAGGTTCATCAAGATAAATATAATCATCATCAATGGCCGCCAACAGAGACATCCCGCTAACCAAGGCCTTAGCCAAAGAGGCGGTATAATGTCTTTTTTTAGAATCCTCGAATCCCGGGGAAAACCACTCGTAGACAATCTTGTCATTTTTAACTATCAATAGTTTTTTAGTGTTCCTTTCTGCCAAAATGTTCAAGGTACTATCTAACTTTTTGGCGGACATTCCGTGATTTTCAGGGCTTGCATATTTCCATTGAAAATCTGGTACATGTTGCGCAGCTACTTTAGCTTGGCACCAAAACGTACATAACAACATTGTAATAACATTCCTCCATGTAATGAACATACGGGGTTTTAGGCTTTTGTATTGATTTTTATCGGGCTCCATAAATGGAAATTTCATCAAGAACTTGTACAATTAATATTAATGGAATTCACCATGTGTTTATTTTAAACGACTAACAATTGGTAATCTACTGGTTAGTTTAATCGTTCAAGAGGACAAAAAACAACTTTAATCAAAGAGGTCCTTCCATTCAATACTCGGTGCCCAGTACTTCTCAATATGTTTTATTACCAATGCAGTGCCTGCATCATGGGATACGTACGGTGGCATTTCGGGATTGTACATGGCATCGGTGAGGTCCCTTACCAGGACAACATTGCGCCCCAATTTTACTTGGCCGCGAATACCAAAGGTTCGCCCTAACACGCACATATTGGTATGTACCCCGCAAAGTACTATGTTTTTAACCCCCACGTTTTCAAAGTAATTGTACATTTCCTGTCCACTATCGGAAATCATGTCCTCATTAAAAATTTCAATGGTCTTTATTTGCCGGGTTATTTTACTTTCGGAAGGATCTCCGGCGGAGTCGCATCCTTCGTCGGAATCATCAATGGGCAGAGGAGGTTCCCGGGTTTCATCCGGGTAGAACCAATAATCCAATGGAATGGGTGGTTCCAAATATGTCTGGGCCAGTGCCTTTTTACGTGCGGGATGGTCTTTATAAAAATCCATGGTAGAACTTGGGGCATGAACAATATGAACCCCCTTTTTCCTGGCCGTCTTCACCATTTTATTGATTTTTGGAGCCATTTGCTTTACCCTAGCCGTGGCGCTATCGCACCAATGCCTATCCCACATGTCGCATATGATAATTGCAGTTTCCTCAGGCTTCCATGACAAATTTGCAAACTGATTTTCCCATTTTTCACCATTGTTCACTTGCTTACGTGCCTTTATTTTAAGGGATTCTGCATTCGTCGCCTGATCCTGGTTTTTAGAATTTTTAGAGTCTTGGCAACCGTAGCAGAGTCCGATTAATGCTGCTATCAAAAGGAATTGCCCAATGTACACTTTATAGTTTTTGTAAATTTTCATGGCGGTTAGATAGTTTGGTTTTACGCTGTATTTAAAGATAGACATATTGAAGATGGCAAAGGAAATATTCAAAAACAAATTCTATATTAAAATGTGAAACCCTGAAATGGTTTCATAAAACTGGTTACTGATTTACTTAACCAGATATTCTTTCTTATAGGCTAAGGGAGTTCTTTTTGTAATCGCCTTGAACTGTCTGTTAAAATTGGATAAGGTATGAAATCCACTTTCATAACAAGCTTGGGAAGCGTTCATTTTTTTTTCGATCAGTAGCTTACAGGCATGGCCGATTCGGATCTCACTTATAAATTCAGAAAATGTCTTGTTGGCATGTACCCTAAAATACCTACTGAAAGACGTAGGCGTCATATTGGTCAATTCGGCCAGTTCCGATACGGCTATCTTTCTTTTGAAATGTTTCATTACGTGGGCGTACACCTTGTTCATACGTTCCGTATCACCTTCTTTTAAGGAATTTGTATAGCCCGGACTTGCCAATAGCTCTATTTCTTTTGTGTTGGCAAGGCAATTCAGTAGTTTCAATAGTTCTAGAACACCATCAAAACCATCCAGGGTCAAAAGGTTCAAAAGCATTTTTCTGGTGATTTCCGCCGTTTTTCCACTGACCTCTATTCCGCGCAAACTTTTTTTAAAGAGCTGCCTTAATTTAATGCCCTCCTCCTTTTGTAAGAGGTTTTCGCCAATAAAGCTCGAATGAAAGTATACTACGATACCTTCACACCAAGTAGAACCCTCTTCTTGGGAACCTTCATGCTCACTACGCCATAGATGGGGCAAATTGGGGCCAGTAAAGGTGAAATCACCCTCTTTAAAAGGTTTTATATTATCACCTATAAATCGGGTGCCCCTTCCTCTTAGAACAGCAAAGAGCTGATACTCGGAATGAAAATGCCAGCTAGGATCAAAGACAGGATTCTTTAACACTTTGGCCAGAAAGGTATGGGTATGGGGAATCGGTGATTTTTGTAACGCAGACCTCAAATGGATGATGGTTTTTTATCGTATAAACCACTAATTTATCTGATAATTTGACATAAAACCAATTTTATGATATAATAAAGTCATGATGAGATATTAGACGGTTCTTTTTTTAATGGATTTATGGGTAAAATTGGTATAAAAATATCTACGGCCATGGTCACTACTTCTATTGTACGGCTTTTTCGTTTTCTTGCACTGACACTCTTCTTCTTTGGTTGTAATTCTTCTTCACGGGAAAAGGTAATGGATGATTCACCCAGAAGGATCGAAATTCTTTTTCTTGGCCATGATCAAGAACACCATAATTCTCGTGCCTACATGCCGATTTTGGCCTCGGCCTTAACACAGAGCGGTATCAATATTACGTATACCGAAAATGTGGACGACCTTAACCCGCAAAATTTGGACCTGTTCGATGGGCTGATTGTTTATGCCAATCATGAAAGTATAACGTCTTCCCAAGAAAATGCGCTTCTCGACTTTGTTGCCAAGGGCAATGCCTTTATCCCGATACATTCCGCTAGTTTCTGTTTTAAAAATTCGAAGGAGTATATCAATTTGGTCGGCGCCCAATTCAAGGAGCATAAAACGGGAACTTTTACTACCATTATAAAGGATAAGGCACATCCGGCGATGCAATCCATAACGGAGTTTTCAACATGGGACGAAACCTATGTGCATGATAAGATTGTGGATGACATTACCGTTTTAATGGAGAGAGTGGAGGGAGACCACCATGAACCGTGGACATGGGTAAAGGAGCATGGGAAAGGAAAGGTTTTTTACACCGCCTATGGCCATGACGAAAGAACATGGAATTCTCCTGGTTTTCAAAAGTTGATTAAAGCAGGTATTCTATGGTCCGTAAATGCCAATGTCAAGAAAAATTGGACAGAATTCTCGAAGGATATTCCAAAATTGACCTATAAAGAAATGGCAAATATCCCTAACTACGAAAAACGCGATCCCGCACCCAAATATCAAATGCCATTATCTCCGGAAGAATCCATGAAGTTGATTCAAGTACCCGCCGGGTTCGAGCTTGAACTCTTCGCCTCTGAACCTGATATCATTAACCCCATAGCAATGAACTGGGATGAAAGGGGTAGGCTTTGGGTCATAGAAACGATCGATTATCCCAATACGGTTCGAGATGACAAGGGGTTGGGCGACGATAAAATAAAAATCTTGGAAGACACTAATGGCGATGGAAAGTCGGATAAGGTAACGGTCTTTGCAGATAAACTGAACATTCCCACAAGTTTTACCTTTTCCAATGGAGGTATCATTGTTTCCCAAGCCCCTAACTTTTTGTTCTTAAAGGACACAAATGGAGATGATAAAGCAGACGTAAGGGAAATTATAATTGATGGTTGGGGCACTTTCGATACACATGCAGGCCCTTCCAACCTACAAAATGGTATCGACAACCAGATATACGGAGTTGTGGGATACTCGGGTTTCAAGGGTTCCATTTTTGGGGAAGAACACGAATTTGGACAAGGAATCTATCGTTTTGGTCATTCGCTAAAAGGCTTTGAATTTTTGACCTCTACAAGCAACAATACCTGGGGATTGGGAATTACCGAGGATAACTCTATTTTCGCTTCAACAGCGAACAACACCCATAGCATATTCATGGGCATCCCCAATGAATTGCTAAAGGATGTAGAAGGAATTACTGTGCACGGAAGTACAAAAATAGACGGTCACTACGCTATGCAGGCCATAACACCCAATGTTAGACAAGTAGATGTTTTTGGTGGATTTACAGCCGCTGCGGGACATCATTTTTACACAGCACGTGATTATCCCGAGTCCTATTGGAATAAAGTTGCCTTTGTCTGTGAACCAACGGGCGGGTTGGTACATATTGCTAAAATTAAAAATGACGGTGCCGGATATAGCGAAGAAGACGGGGGCAATTTGTTCGCCAGCTCCGATGAATGGGTATCTCCCGTTGAAGCAAAAGTTGGTCCGGACGGGGTCGTTTGGGTGGCGGATTGGTACAATTTCATAGTGCAGCACAATCCAACGCCAAAAGTGGATAGGGGCGGATACGATGCCGAAAATGGAAAAGGGAATGCCTATGTCAACCCATTACGCGATAAATCAAGAGGACGTATATGGAAGGTAGTTCCCAAATCAGCAAAAAGGAAAGAACCAATGACCTTGAACAAAGACAATTCAGAGGAATTGGTGGAAGCCCTTTCCAATGACAATATGTTCTGGCGGCTGACCGCACAGCGGCTATTGGCCGAAAACGGAAGTACCGATATTCTGCCCGATTTGTACAAATTGGTCAATAGTACCAAGGCCAATTCGGAGGGCTTTAACGATGGGGCATTGCACGCGCTATGGACAATTCAAGGTTTGGACGTTCAGGAATCAAATGAAGAAGCTATTGCTGTAGTGCGGGGAGCTTTGGCGCATCCGGCCGCGGCAGTTCGAAAGGCCGCGATTCAGATACTTCCTAAAAACGAACAAGCGGATGGAGCTTTGTTGAAGTATATGGCTTTGCAGGATAAGGATCCGGGGGTTCAAATGGCCGCCCTACTTTATTTTTCCGAAAGGGACCCATCCGAAGAAATTGGACGGAAGCTCTATGAGCTAAGTCAGGAGGAAATTATTATGAAAGACAAATGGTTGTCAGAAGCTGTATATGTGGCGGCATCAAAACATGCCTTAGGTTTTATGGCGGCCTATCTTAGCGATAATCCGAGTTTTAAAAACCCTTCGGAAAATCTTGATGAGCAGAAAAAAATAGTTTTAAAGGGGGACGAGCTGGCGGAAATATTTGCAAAGACCTATATTAACAAGGTCAAAAAAACAGGAAGTACTTCGGAAGATGCATTGAGTAAAGCTACTCAAATTACTATTGGAACCATAAAAAATGAAATGAAGTTCGACATTACCGAGTTTGTAGTTGAAACCGGTAAACCAGTCGAGCTTATTTTTGAGAATACTGATTTTATGCAACACAATTTGGTCATTGTCCAATCAGGTAATAAAGAAAAAGTTGGGAAGGCCGCAGACCAATTGGCAACAGACCCTTCCGGAGCGGAGAAAAACTATATTCCTGAAATGCCCGAAGTACTTTTTGCAACGGCCATCGTGGATCCAGAAAAAAAAGTGATCTTACGCTTTACGGCTCCGACCAAACCAGGAAATTATCCATATATCTGTACATTTCCGGGACATTGGCGGATTATGCAAGGTGTTATGAAAGTTGTGGCAAGCAAATAATATGACAAATAAAATTCGATATGGTGTAAGCACCTGGCTATGGCAATCACCTTTTACAACTGAATCCGTGGCTCTGTTTCCAAAGATCAAAGCCATGGGTTTTGATATGGTAGAAATTCCTGTGGAAGACCCTGAATTGATAGATGGATTTTTGGTAAAAGAGGCATTATTGGCAAATGGATTGGAGGCCATTGTTTGTGGTGTCTTTGGCCCGACCAAAGATTTTACCCATGAGGACGTTGGTGTTCATGAAAATTGCTTCAGGTACATAGAAAAGTGTTTTCGATTATGCAATCAATGGGAGTCGGATTTTTTGGCGGGACCCATGTATGCAGCGGTCGGCAAGGCAAGACATATATCCAAGGAACAGCGAAAAATTGAATGGGAGAGGGCAGTGACCAATCTCAACAAGGTATGCACTATTGCCAATGGTTATGGACTTTCCATTGCACTCGAACCTCTGAATCGTTTTGAATCCGATTTAATAAATACCGCTGAGGATATAATGCATTTGATAAAGGATATCAATCAAAACAATGCAAAAGTGCTGTTGGATGGATTTCATATGACCATCGAGGAAAAGAATATCAAAGAAGCCATAAAAAGGGTAGGTGACAAGTTGATCCACGTACAGGTTTCCGAAAATCACCGGGGGGTTCCGGGTACAGGTTTGACTCCTTGGAACGATTTTAAAACGGCTCTGGTCGATATCGATTATCAAGGAGCCATTGTAATAGAAAGTTTTACACCTGAAATAAAGGAATTGGCAGCTGCTGTCTGCATTTGGAAAAATTTAGCGGCCAACCAGGACGAATTTGCATCAGAAGGCCTTCAATTTTTAAAAAGAACATTTAATTCTTAAAATTATGAATACCAAAAAAATAAACATAGCAATCATAGGTTTAGGATTTGGGGCAGAGTTCATCCCCATTTATCAAAAACACCCTAATGCAAACCTGGTGGCCATTTGCCAGCGGAATGAGGTTAAGTTGAACGAATTGGGAGATACCTTTGGCATCAAAAAAAGATATACTTCCTATGATGATCTGTTGTTGGATACGGAAATCGATGCCGTACATATCAATACTCCTATTCCCGATCACGGTATCCAATCCATAAAAGCCTTGAAAGCCGGAAAACATGTGGCCTGTACAGTACCCATGGCCACCACTGTTGAAGAATGTATGGAAATTGTACAGCTGACCCAAAAGAAGGGGTTGACTTATATGATGATGGAAACGGTGGTATATGCGCGCGAATTTCTATATATGAAGGAACTCTATGAGCAGGGGCAATTGGGTAAGATACAATTCTTAAAGGCAAGCCATCAACAGGATATGGACGGGTGGCCCAATTATTGGCCAGGGTTGCCGCCCATGCATTATGCGACCCATTGTGTCGGACCTGTTTTGGCACTTACAAAGGGAGAGGCAGAATACGTTTCGTGTTTTGGTTCGGGGACGATTCGGGAAGAGCTGATAGCACATTATGATTCCCCTTTTGCGGTGGAAACTACCCATATTAAGTTTAGAAATTCCGATTTAAGCGCACAAGTATATCGTTCATTGTTCGATGTTGCCCGGCAGTATAGGGAAAGTTTTGAGGTATATGGTTCCAAGAAGTCCGTTGAATGGCCTTTGATCGAGGGGAAACCATTGGTAGTGCACACGGCGAAAAGACCGGAACCGGAAATTCCCGAAGAGATCGAGAGTCCCGATTTCGCAAAATTGCTGCCGCCAGAAATACAGCACTTTACTACCCAAGGAGTGTATGATTCAGATGAGCATCAGCACCTTTCCTTTACGCAAGGTGCCGGACATGGCGGCTCACATCCACATTTGGTACATGAATTTATACATGCTTTGCTAGAGAATAAATCGCCTTACCCCAATGCAAAACAGTCGGCAAATATAACCTGCGTTGGGATATTGGCGCATGAATCAGCCTTAAAAGGAGGTAAGATCATTAAACTACCAGAATTTACCTTATCGTAGAATATCACTTCGAAAAGGTAGCGAAAATAAAATCTCTGCTCGAATGGGTTAGCTTAGGATTTCTTTGCTTTTGACTACGTATTACATAAAATATGGGTTACATGCTACTGGGCATACATTTACTTTAATGAAATCAAAGCCCCAAACTATCCATTTTTGATTCTTCGTATCTACCATCCTCGGCAGGATAACGTAGTATACTTTCATATCTGCCCGATTCCTTTGCCATGGACCAAATTAGGCTTTCTCCTGCGGGAACCCGGGACGGAATCGTTTCAAAAATGTTGTCCTTAAATGCAGTTGGGGCATCGATAACTTCCCAACCTTCCTCCTTGAATCTGGTTATTAAATCTTCTAGGAAGAGAGCAGAAGTAAGATTATGGTGCAAAAGCAGGGTGTGGTTTACATTTCTGCCGGTAAGTTCATAAGAAAGTGTTTCATAAAAGTTGGCCCTGTCCATAATATGTTCAATATAATATTCCCTGAATTTTGATACTTCGGCCTTATCGATTCCCAACTTTTTAATTTTTTTAATAAGTCTCCCATTTATGTACCAATCGGAAGCATCTATGGTTACGTATCCGTTCTTATAGCCATGTTGGGAAAGCACATTTCGGATTCCATCTATCTTATCCCGCGTAGCCCCCTCCTTTAGATACGGGAATCTAAATAGCTTTTGATAGTTGCTGTATCCGGATATAATAGCATCTGTATCCAAAAGCTCTTTTTCAAAGTCATCAATAGAAAGGTCTTCTGAATGGAAACTCGGGTGGCTAAATGTATGGTTTGCAATACTATGGCCTTTGTCATTCCAGCTCCGGAGCAAATATTTTCCTTTTGAATCGGACTTGTTGGCCCCGGTTACAAAAAAAACGGATTTTACTCCCGCCTCATCCAGTGAGGATAATATCATTTGGTTCCATTGCTTAAATGGATAATTCAAAATGTCAGTCGTTATGCCATCATCGAAAGTGAAACTTACCTTGGGTCTATTCAGTTTTTTTGGGACATGATTAGATCCGATTGATTTGCTTTCGGGACCTCCCTTGCAACCTAACATTAAGGACAAAAAAATCACAAAAAGAGTTGCATAACGGCCCATGGTTCCATAGGGGATTTATCCTTTCAAAAATACCATAAAAGTTGGGAATAGTGGTTCATAAAACCATCGATTCTAAAAACTAGTGGTAAAGGAAGACAAGTCTCCTAATCACTTACCATACCCCCATGCCTTCGTAAAAAGCGTTTTGGCCCAGGACAATCACGGTCGCCTGAAACTATGGATCTTTGAAATGGAGAATAAAGCGTTTACCGGTGACCTGAAGGACTATCTAGTCGTGACAAATGATGCCGAAGAAAAGGAGGGCGGCCTACCTCTCGTTCCTAAGCTCCGCGTTCTCCTTTTGCAATTGCTGGATCTGTTTGTTCATATCTATCATATAGAGGGTAAGCTCCTCGATCTTCTGCAAAAGCTTGGAATCCATTTCGCCCAAAAGGATACCGTTCTCGGCAACTTCCTCTGCACTTGGGATGTCCTTAAGATGGCCCTTATATTGTATATGTTCCTCTACTTCCTCCAAGGTGGGAAGGTCGTAGTCGCTTTCAAAGACAAAATCCGACCATCCCGTTTCCACCTTTATTTCCTCTGCCCTGATTTTTCCTTTCACTGCCAATTTCCATGTACCAGGGTCAACGGTACCTATCCCGATGTTGCCCGAATTGGAAATGGTCAACCTGTAAGCGGCGTTTGTCATGTCATAAATATTGAAGCCATAAGCATTGACACCATTTTTCCAATTTACCACTCCTGTACCGCTCGGGTAATACTGGATCCATGCATGCTTACCGCTAGTCCCTTCCAATCTTAATTGGTGATTCTCGTTCGAGCTTGTTATGTGAAGAGGATTTGATGGGCTGGTTGTGCCAATCCCAATATTGCCCGAGGTTCCAACGAAGAACTTGGCATTTGCACCGTATTCCATTTGACTGGTCGTGGAGTACCCTATACCTATGCCATTGTAAGCATATCCCTCGCCAATGAACCATTTATGGGATGTATCCTTATCGGTTATGTATATGCCTTTTGCCCGGCCTTCATATCCATGTAGTTGCAGGCCTATGGCCTTGGCCGGGGCGCCCGAATCGTCGGTAGCTTCTATACGTAGATTGGTCTGGGTATAGGATCCCCCCAATTTGAATCCACTTCCGTCTACCTGCAATTTATAGGTGGGGGAGGTCGTGCCGATCCCCACGTTACCGGAGGCGGGAAAAGTATTGGTCTGGGCCAATGCCATAGTACAGCCCAACAGGGCAAAAAGAAAGATTTGGGTCGTTTTCATTTTGTCGGGGTTTTTGTAGATTAAGGAGTAAATGTAGGAATTTACCCTATTTTACACAATTAATGTAGTATTTTTTCGATGAATGGTAGGAACCGAAACGATTCGAGGATTAGATTCAGTGGTTATTTGAAGGCTGAAAGTTCCTTCTCCAGGAGCTTTAGGGCAACCCAACTATTTGAAAGTCAAAATAAGTCATCAATGCTATTTGCGCCAAAAGGGCGATAGAGTTCATGACCAGTAATTGTTTTTGGTTCCTTCCGTTTTTAACGTTCAGCAAAAAAACCATACAAATTGGCAAAACGAAGAACGTGACCCATAAAAATGGCATTATAATGGTCCATAAAACAATCGATAGTATAACGGTCCAATGGCCGAACAGAATGAATTTCCTGGAAAGGGAGTGTTTTTTTAAGTACTCAAGGGCAGATGCTATTCCAAATAATAAAAAGAAACTAAGCGGTGTAACTAAAGGCAGGACAAAAAAACCGAAGCCAAAATCATCTATTTGAAATACTATTTTTAAAGTCCAAGGAATTACAACCAAAATGTTCAGTAAAGCTTGGATCAGTCCGATGGATAGATTGGTGATTGGAATCATGGGATACTTCGGGCCGTTTGGCCAGGCCTTTAATAATTCGATCAGTGCTAAGATAATCCATATTCCAATTTCTCCGATCGAACCTACCGGAATATCCTGCTATCAACTTTGTCGATCCGCACGTATGTATCAAGGTGACCATTTATTTCTTAGTTAAGGAAATCCTGTGGATCGAGCACCTCTCCCCTTTTTATTTCCTCAATGGATTCTTTGATCATGTTTCGGGAAGATTTTAAAGCATTTATATTCTTAATATGGTATATTCCTGCTTCATGGTCGTCCTGAAATAGGTTTTGGTCGTTTTCCCCAGTATTCCTTTCTACCCTCGGTCCATGGGCATTGTATTCATTGCAACAGTAATGGGCGAATTTTATATACTCCTTTACATAGAACCTTCTCTCACATTGTTCCAATACCGGTCGTGCCTCATCCTGCCAGTGTTTCAGTTGAAAATAATGCGTATCATCTTTTATCAATGCGTTTCCCTCCTTGATAAGGGTATCCAGCTGATTTTTGTAGCTCATCCTTATCTCGATCATTTCTCTTTCTTCGTCACTAAGCTGTTCTTCCTCATCAATTGTAATCGGGGCCTCGACGGTCTTTTGCGTTTCATTGAATTCTTCGTCCTTGGTCTTTTCGTCAGGAATCAAATATCTTATGATGAATGCGGAAATAATTGCTACAAGGACACCGATAATGATCTGTCTTTGCCAGGATTCTCTTTTTGCGGCCATTTGGAGGTTGATTTTTGTTTGAATTCCAATATAAGAAATCTTCAAGTGTTTTGCCAACACCTTCTTTGGCCTATAGGTGTATTTTCCTATATTTAATCCAAACCAAACAAATGGACGAGGAAACGTTCGCCCTTCTGTTGCATTTTAGGGAAAAAATAACCGTAGGGTTCAAGGACTATTAAGTCGTTACCAAGGAAAGCTCCGATAGTGAAGTGATTCGAAGACGGCGGTTCGGTGTCCTTGACAAAATGGGCATGATATCCTATAATGGGCTAAAGCGGTTCACGATTACGGAATACGGTCATGAGGTGCCCAATTTCAAAAGCTGGCAGGACTATCTTGATTTCCAATCAAAGTTAAAGGAAAGGGAATTGAACAAACAGAAATTTGATTTCCAGATATCAAGGTTCCAGGCCAAGTCCAAGTACCTCCCCTACATACTTAGCCTTTTGAGCCTGATAGTTGCCGTACTTGCCTATATCAAGTCATTAGATAGACAAGACAGTACGCAATCCATGCCAGATTCAACAGAACGTACAAAAGACAGTATTTCAATTTCCACCCCAACCAGAACGACCGATTCCACGCATATTTCAAAAACTCCCGTTGATTCCTTGAAAAAAGATTGAATTTCATTTTTTCATTACTCCTTCTTGTATAGCCCTTTTTCTCCCTCAGTTCACAGCGAGGTCTTTCCCCAATTTGGATATGTTATTTATACCCAGATAGAATTTTTAGGAAAAGTGACAAAACCGGAAAATTGAAATAAGGGTGACTACACAATAATATTAAAATGGACCACGTTAGTTTTTAACTCACTGTTTTTTGTACTATAAATTTTTAATTAATTGAAAGAAAAATCTATCAAAAATGCTATGTCAAATAACATATCGTTCCGAAGCTGTAGGTGATGTAACGGATTCAAAAATATCCGATATCTTGGAAGTTTCAAAACACAATAATTCAAAATTAGAGATTACCGGATGCCTTATTTATAAGGAAGACTTTTTCCTTCAGATATTAGAGGGTGAAGAGGAGGTGATTAGAAAACTCTATTTTACGATTAAGGGCGATACCCGGCATGAAAATGTAGAAATTCTTCATGAGGGCCATAGCGAGGAAAGACTTTTTACCAAGTGGGATATGGCCTATGCCAAATTAAGTAGCGAAGAAGATAGTCCTGATAAGGATTTAAGCCTTATAAACTATGAATTTGACCGATTAAAGAACCACCAGGCCAATGAAAGCTTTACCTATCGGGTATTCTGGTATAACATAAAACAGCTTATCAGCAAAGAAGGTTTTTATAGTTGGGAGAAATCGAATTTTGCCTAGGTAGCCGCTTGGGACATACAAAAGGGATTCTCGGTCTCCGTAGCTTAAATGATTTCCTTTTAAGCCTAAGATTATTCCAAACGTTGCAATTGCCCAAAAAGGTAATGTGTATCCTTCTTCTAGTTACTCGCCATTTTTTCCGCAATTTCCCGTAGCTTTTGATCAATAGCTTCTTTGGAATGCCATTTCCCTTGTCGCATTACACCGGAAATCTGCTGCAAAGCATCCAGATTTTCCAATGGATTGGCATCAACGATAATCAGGTCGGCCTCCAAGCCTTCCTTGATTTCACCAAATTGATCGTCCATCCCAAAATAAACCGCCGGATTTATTGTACCGGATTGCAAAATTTCCAAAGGCGTAAGCCCTGCATTTTCCATGGCATCGATTTCATGATGGATTGAGAACCCCGGCACATTGAACAATTGTGGGGCATCTGAACCCAGAAGCATGCCATGACCGCCATCCTGCAGTTTCTTCATCAGTTGTCTTCGAATAGCATCAAATTGCTTCCATTGATCGGCATCAAATCCCGAGTCCGGTCCCGTGGACTGTTCCTTAATGGTTTCCCAATTGTTCAAGGTTTCCTTGGTCATATATTGCATTTCAGGCTGTGCCAAAAGTTGTTCACCATTGGTCGGGGCGAACCATCTTGTAAACAAACTTTGGGTAGGTACGATCCAAACCTTGTTTTCCTTGGACATCTGTACCAGTTCGTCAATCCTGGTGGTATCAGCTAGAGGAGTAAAATTGTAACCAAAAAAACCATTTTGATCGGGTTTAACATTGGCCGTTTCGGGGACCAGTCCTTCCAAAAATCCGTCTACATGGTCTATAGAGGCATATTTGTTTTTTAGGGCATGCCGAATACCCACATCTACGGGAACATGTCCTGCAAATGGGATTCCCACTTCATTTGAAGTACTAACAATTTGATCGAAAACTTCCAATTGGATACCGGGATGGATTTTTAAAAAATCGTACCCAGCTTTTTGATAGTCCGTAACCTTGGCAATGGCCTCTTCCTTGGAGGTAACCGAATTGCCGTTCAATGATGGACTAGAGGTAAAAATCCTTGGACTTGCTATTTCGCTATTCTTGGCTTTCTCACGAAGTTCCAAATGGGAAAGATGTCCCAACATGCCACGAATAGTTGTAATGCCGTTGGATAGATATAGAAAAAGTACATCTTCCACACGTTCCTTTGAGGTTGGGGGAGAAGGGATATGGGCATGCATTTCGGCCAAACCAGGCAGCATAAATTTTCCTTTACCGGCTATTTTGGTTTGATAGCTCTCCGTATTTTCAATACTTTCGGAAATCCCTTTTATTTTACCGGAATCGATGACCACCTGTTGGTTTTTCAAAATTTCACCGTTCCGTACGTTGACGATATTCACATCCGATACGAGAATCGCAGTAGGGCTTATTTTCTCCTGTGCCTGATTACAGGCCGTAAGAAGTATGGCAAACAGAATGAAATGGATGTTTTTCATGACCTTGAATTTTGATTTCTTGATTTTATATTCGCTCTGCATAGTCTTACAATTTCCACTATCCGTATTTTTCGCGTCTCTTCCCTTTTCGCCTGGTTGAGCCAATACAGATAGCTTTTTCGCTGCCCGCGGGTAAAGTTTTGATAATTCTCAAAAGCCTTTTTATTTTTATTGAAGGCCTTTTGCAAACCTGGGGGCACTACCTCGTTTTCCACATCGTCTAGGGCAGTCCATGAACCGTCTTCTTTGGCAGCTTCAATTTTTTTTAACCCACTCTCATGCATTGATCCATTTTCAATTAGCTCTTCTATATGACCTTTATTGATTTTACTCCAAACACTTTTGGGTTTTCTGGAACAAAAATATTGTCGCCGTTTGCCGTTTCCTAAACTCTTTACGGTACTATCTATCCATCCATAGCATAAGGCAACCCGTACTGCCTCCTCCCATCGCATACTATCTTTTTCATGGGCCACGGCATAGAAAATCAAGTGGACACCACTCGAGTTTAAGTGATTTTTATGCAACCAATTCCGCCATTCGGTATCGTTTCTAAAATAATGTTCTTGAATATCTTTCATGATTTTTATCCAACTGCATCATTTTTCTTAAAAATACTACATTATCCTTTATCAATTTGGTAAATCGAATCCGTAATACGTATTTTTAGAAATTGTAAAAAACCTAAACGAATTTACGTTACGATGAAGAAAATTTCTTTTTTGGCCGTGTTGGCACTAATGGGGCTTATGATTATGGGATGTGGAAACAAGCGGAAAGGAGAGCCAAAAATTCTTGTATTTTCCAAGACTATGGGCTTTAAGCATTCCTCTATTCCGGCCGGGATGGCAGCCATCCAAAAACTAGGCGAAGAGAATGGCTTTGCCGTCGACACTACGAAAAATGCCGATTTGTTCACGGATGAAAACCTGGAGCAATACTCAACTATAGTTTTTTTAAGCACTACAGGCAATATTCTAGACCATAAACAAGAAGCCGCGTTTGAACGCTATATCCAAGCTGGTGGTGGCTTTGTTGGAGTACATGCCGCTGCTGATACCGAGTATGATTGGGGTTGGTACAACAAATTGGTCGGGGCTTATTTCCAAAGTCACCCATCGGGCACACCAGAGGCCGATTTTATTATAAAGGATAGAAACTTTATTGCCACTAAACATTTTACGGATTCCATCTGGCATAGAACGGACGAACTGTATAACTACAAAAAGATAAATCCGGATATCAATATCCTTATGACCTTGGACGAATCAACCTATGAGGGGGGTACTAATGGCGACTTTCATCCTATTGCTTGGTATCATGAATTTGATGGTGGCCGTGCATTCTATACAGGAGCAGGGCATACGGAGGAAAGCTATTCCGAGGAAAAGTTCCTGCAACATCTTTTAGGCGGTATTCAATATGCGATTGGCGACAATTTACAATTGGATTATAACAGGGCGACTACACAAATCCCACCGGATATCGATCGTTTCTCAAAGGTTCCCTTGACAGTAGGGGAGTTCTTTGAACCCACGGAAATGGCCATCCTTCCGAACCATGATGTGTTAATTGGACAGCGAAGAGGAGAAATACTACTGTATAGCGATGCTTCAAAAGAGCTTAAGGAAGTAGCGAAGTTGGATGTATATCATAAGACCTTGAACACGCCTGGGGTAAATGCTGAAGAAGGCCTCATGGGATTACAAAAGGACCCCAACTATGCAGAGAATAACTGGATTTATGTTTTCTATGCCCCAACAGGTAACGAGTCCGTAAATAGACTGTCCCGATTTAAATACAAGGACGGGGTTTTTGACCTGGCATCGGAACAAAAAATACTGGATGTGGGAAGTCAACGGGAAATATGCTGCCATACCGGGGGATCTATTGCCTTCGATGGAAATGGGCTGCTTTATCTTTCCACAGGCGACAATTCCACCCCTTTCAATGAAAAAGATGTGAAATATGTAAATAGTGGGTATGCACCATTAAATGATATTTCCGGACATCAACAATACGACGCGCGCCGCTCTTCTGGAAACACTAATGACCTACGTGGGAAAATTTTACGGATCAAGGTCAACGAAGATGGTAGCTATGACATTCCGGAAGGAAACCTTTTTCCGGTCGGGATGGAAAAAACTCGCCCCGAAATTTATACCATGGGCCATCGAAATCCGTACCGGATTTCAGTGGATAAGAAAAATGGTTATTTGTATTGGGGCGATGTGGGCCCGGATGCAAGGGCAGACAGTTTGGAGACCCGTGGGCATAGGGGATATGATGAAATGAACCAAGCCCGGAAAGCAGGGAATTTTGGATGGCCCTTGTTCATTGCGGACAACAAACCCTATGTGGACTATGACTATGAAACCGGGGAAAGTGGAATAACTTTTGATCCTGAAAAACCTATTAACGACTCCAAGAACAATACAGGTTTGCGTGAATTGCCGCCAGCTCAACCGGCTTATGTATTCTATCCATATGTGGATACTAATGATTTTCCACAAGTAGGTACCGGCGGTAGAAACGCTATGGCAGGTCCTACCTATTATTCGGATATGTATCCCAACGGCGGAGGACTCCCCAAGTATTATGATGGTAAAGTGATTATTTACGATTGGATGCGGGGATGGATGAAGGCCGTTACACTTTTTGAAGACGGCACTTTTAATAAAATGGAGCCTTTTGCCTCGGATATTGAAGTGAACAACTTGATCGACGTTGAAATGGGTCCGGACGGAAGGATGTATTTACTGGAATATGGTAGTGGATGGTTTCGTCAGAATGAGGATTCTGGGTTGAGTTATATAGAGTACAATGGTGGAAATCGTCCACCACTTATTGACAACCTCATTGTGGACCATACATCGGGAAAATTACCGCTTAGTATAAATGCTAAGGTAGAAGCCCGTGATCGTGAAAATAATTCGGTTACCTATATCTGGGATTTGGGCAATGGTGAACAAATGGAAAAACAGGAACCCCAAATAAGCCATACCTATTCCGAAGCAGGGGAATATAAAGTGTCGGTTGAGGTTAAGGATGATAAAGGAGAATCTGCTAAAAGTGAAGTAGTCTCTGTTGTGGCTGGAAATTCCAGACCGGAGGTTGCTATTGATCTCAAGGGAGGCAATTCCTCATTTTTCCTTCAAGGCGTTCCTGTAAGTTATGAAGTATCCGTAAACGATGCGGATGGAGATCCTATCGACGAGTCCAATATATTTGTCTCGGTGGATTATATGGAAAGTTTGGATGAGGTGAATATGTCCTTGGGGCACCAGCAAGTTTCAGCAGCGGTCACTGGTAAAGCACTGACCCAAGGTATGGATTGTAAGACGTGCCACAAAGAGGCCGAAGCTTCCATAGGCCCAAATTATACGGATGTGGCGAAGAAATATCTAAAAGATCCCAATGCCATGTCCTATTTGCAAAATAAAATCATTACCGGTGGTGGCGGTGTTTGGGGAGAGGTAGTTATGCCTGCGCACCCCAATGTTACAAAAAGCGAGGCCCGTCAGATTACGGAATACATCATGTCCTTGGCGGCAAACGAGGCCGAGGAGCAGTCCCTTCCCATTTCAGGAATGCTAAACCCCAAACCCACCAAAGGGGCGAATGTAATGGTCTTGACCGCGAGTTATACGGACAACGGAGCGGATGGGACTATTCCTCTTACCGGTGTAAAGTCGGTAGCTTTACAGGGAAGTACGGTTCCTTTTTCGGATAAGATCAAATCTGATGGTTTTACACCGATTGCCTTTAACGGGATGGATATGCTCATCTTACCGGAAGGGGAAGGATGGTTTGTCCTTAAGGATATTGATTTGAAGGGAGTTCGTTCCGCCAACCTAATGGCTGGATGGCAAGAACCACCTAAAACCGGACTCGATTTTGAACTTCGTTTAAACACCCCGGAGGGTAAACTTTTAGGCAAGGGCAGCATGCCTGCACCGGTTGCCGGACAACCCGGAGGAATGGTACCTATTGCCCTTAATTCAACTGTGGACGTTAAGGCCGAGGAAATATACTTCATTTATAAACCCAATGGTAAAGATCGCGGTGTGGCACCTGTGGCTTTAATGAATGTAACTTTTGGTAGCGGAACACCTTGATTTTAAGGAAATAAATTATGGGTTTTAGTAGGATTTTCAATCTTGCTAAAACCCATTTACTTTCTCTCTGACCTTACATAAAAATTTCGGTCGATTACAAGAGTCGATAAATCCCCTTCAAAATCCTCCATTTTCCAATCTTGGTTCGGAAAAAGCCAATGAGATTGGTCTTCAACAAAGATTCGAACAGGCATATCAAAGCTTTCTACAATATCGGTATATCTATAGTTAAGGGTATTCCCTTCTATGGTATATTCCAATTTTGGAATCATGGTGGATCGTAGATATTGATCAAAAAAGGCGGACAGGTCTTTCTCCGTTTTTTCGCTTAGATAATCCTCAATTTGCTTCGTGGTGACTGTCTGATGATAAAAGTCTCTGTTTAGCCCACGAAGAGTTTTCCGCCATGTATCGTCATCTTCCACAAGTTGCCGAAGCGTATGCAACATATTGGCCCCTTTGTAGTACATATCCGCGCTGCCTTCATGGTTTACATCGTACCTCCCGATAATAGGACGGTCATTTTTAATGTTGGAACGGGTACCGATTACATAATCGGCAGAAGCCTTTTTACCATGATAATAATCGAGGAACAAGTTCTCGGAATAGGCTGTAAAACCTTCATGTATCCACATATCCGCAATATCCTTGTAGGTGATGTTGTTGGCAAACCATTCGTGTCCTGCTTCATGTATAATGATAAAATCGAACTTTAATCCCCAGCCTGTCCCTGAAAGATCGTTCCCCAAATATCCATTTTGATATTTGTTCCCATACGTCACAGAACTTTGATGTTCCATACCCAAATAGGGGACCTCTACCAGTTTAAACCCATCCTTATAAAAAGGATATGGGCCAAACCAATGCTCAAAAGCTTTCAGCATCTGGGGAGCCTGCTGGAATTGTTTTTGTGCCTTGTCAAAGTTTTGTGGTAGTACATAGTAATCCAAGGTCAACGGCCCGGCCTCTCCTTGATATGTAGTTCCAAAATGTTTGTAATCGGCAATGTTTATGTTCACTCCATAATTATTAATGGGGCTGGCTACAAACCAATGATAGGTTTTTGTTCTTTCATCCTCCTCAATTTTAAGTAGCCTTCCATTGGAGACGTCCATAAGGTTTTTGGGAACGGTAATGCTAATAGACATACTGTCCACTTCATCGTACATATGGTCTTTGTTGGGCCACCAAACGCTAGCCCCCAGACCTTGATTGGAGGTGGCAATAAAATGCTTGCCTATACTATCCTTTTTCCAGGAAAAACCGCCATCCCAAGGCGCATTGACCGCTTCTTTGGGATAGCCTGAATAATGCACTATAATTTCATTAAAATCACCGGGTTGCTGGGATTTTACAAGCTGTACAAAATGAGCGTTGCCGTTGGATTCTACTTTTAGTTCTTTTCCGTCCTGGGTAACTTTTTCAATGTGGAGCGGCGGTTGTAGGTCTACCTGTAGGGTTTGTTTGGGCTCCAAAACCTTGTAACGAATGGTATTGCTGCCAGAGATATATTTGTGGTCCGGTTGTACTTCAACATCCAAATGGTAATAGTTGAGGTCCCACCAAGCACGTTCTGGAGTAATACTGCCACGCAACGTATCTTGTTCGGTAAAATTTTGACCAAAGGTTGCCAATGATGTTAATGCAATTAGAACTGTCTGGAAAAGTCTATTTTTCATAATATATCTTGAGTATTAAAAAACAGAACTCCAAATGTATTGGAATTTATCGTATCATTTGATGTGAAAACCCAGCTCTCTCTTTCATTTCTTTTGGAAACGTTAAATCCAAAATATGAGCCATTACAACCTGGGCCTATAAGATTTGGTTTTCGACCTACTTTTTAATTGCAAACCTACTTAAGAGTTCCCGTACTTTTTTAGTGTTCTCTACAAAAAACCGAGCCTGTGTTTTTTGTTGCCCCACCTTTACGGTAATGGTGCTTTTGGGGAGTTCTTGAAACATAAATTCATCCGTCCAATCATCCCCAATGGCAAAGACAAAATCGTATTCATCCTCACCCAAAACCCGAACGGTGGCCCTTCCTTTGTTCACATTGCTACTCTTTACTTCCATGACCTTATTCCCGTTAAGTACACTAATGTCATCATTGCCTATGAGACTTGTAAGCACGGTATTCAGCTCGGTGGCCCTAAGATTTCCAAAGTCCGGATCGGTTTTTCGGTAATGCCAGGCAATGGAATAGTTTTTTTCTTCTATAAAGCTTCCTGGAGTGCGGTCTACAAATGATTCCAATACGGGACGAATTTTTTCCATCCAATCGTTTTTCACGTTTTCTAACATCCGGAATGGTTCCCCGTCTTTGGAGATCCAAACCCCATGCTCTACGATCATATTGTATTTTTTGGGAAGGAACCAACGGGTAAAGGTTTCCTTGTCACGACCGCTGACCAAATACATTTCGGTATCTTCCTGCTCATGTATCCGATCTAAAAGTTGATATAACTCCTGATCGGGATTTGCCTTTTGGGGGTCGTTGTGAAATCCCGCCAAGGTTCCATCATAGTCCAGGAACAAAAGTCGTTTTTTGGCGACTGAATAATCCTTTAAAATTCCATTGAGCAGATGGTCGGTCATTCTCTTGGAAATGTTTGCTGCATCAAGATTTTTTTGCGCCCGTAGCGAGCTCATAAAACTATTGGCCCATTTTTCTACATTATAACGCTCCAAACGTTTTTGAAGCACTTTATTTCTGGCTTGTTGTTCTTCCTTGGGCATATTGATGGCTGTGTACAGCGTGTCCGCTATTTGTTCAAAGTTGTTAGGGTTGATCAATAGGGATTCATTCATTTCATTGGCAGATCCTGCCATTTCACTAAGGATAAGCACTCCGGTCTGATCGGTCCTTGTGGCAACATATTCCTTGGCCACCAGATTCATTCCGTCCCGCAAGGGGGTAAGCCAAGCGATGTCACAAGAAGTATACAAATCTATTAAACTATCAAAGGGAAGCGATCGGTAAAAGTACCATATCGGTGTCCAATTCACAGTAGCCAACTCCCCATTAATGCGGCCAACCAGTTCATCCACTTCCTTTTTTAGCAGCTGATATTGAGGTACGTTAGATCGGGAAGGAACCGCCAAAATAATAAGACGGACCTTTTCTTTGTATTGAGGATATTTATTCAAAAAATATTCAAAGGCATTCAGGCGTTTGGCAATTCCCTTGGAGTAATCCAAACGGTCAATGGACAGAAGAAACTTCCCATCGGGAGTAGACTTCTTATGCTTGTCCAATCGTTGTTGCAGATCCGATTGTTTCTCCGGCTTTTTTTGGCTATGTTCTTGGGCCGCGTTGCTGAATTTTTTATAATCGATGCCCATGGGAAAGGAATCGACCTTAATAATTCGATTGTCTAAATAAATATCATTAAAGCTCACTTCTAGTCCGAGCAACCTTCTGACCGAGCTCAAAAAATGACGTTCATAGTCGTATGTATGAAATCCAATAAGGTCAGAACCCAAAAGACCCTCTAAAATTTCCTCACGCCAAGGTAATGTCCTAAAAATTTCAAACGAAGGGAAAGGGATATGCAGAAAGAAACCAATGGATATATCCGGCCGCTCATTTCTTACCATCTGGGGGACCAGCATCAATTGATAATCATGTATCCAAATGGTATCCTCATCACTTGCATTTTGCAGAATAGTATCAGCAAATTTTTGATTCACATCTTTGTAAACGTTCCAATAGTCCAGTTCAAATTCGGAATATTCCAAAAAATAGTGGAATAAAGGCCAGATAGTACGGTTGCTAAAACCGAAATAGAATCCGTCTACTTGGTTTTTGGTCAATTTTACTTTGGACGAGCCGTGTTTCGCAAGTGCCTCATCAATTTTAGGGGCAAGTTCTTCCGGAATTTCCTCATCGGTAAGTCCGCTCCAGCCAATCCAAAGGCTATCCCCACCAGAATGTACGGATTTCATTCCCGTGGCCAACCCGCCAACACTTGGAATGGCCGTAATGCCACCATTGCTAATTTGTAATTGTACGGGTAGTCTATTTGAGATTATGATAGTTTTGCCCATGAAATGGATGTTTTTAGCGTGTTTTACTTTTAATTTTTCTAAATTTCGTCAAATTGCATGGCAATAACAATTCAAAACCAGATTACATCAACATTTTTATTGAATGGATAATTTAGACTACGGAATAGTAGGAAATTGTAGGAGTGCTGCCCTAATTTCAAAAACAGGTTCTGTTGATTGGTGCTGTTTGCCCGAATTTGATTCCTCATCGGTTTTCGCCAAGTTGTTGGACGACAAAATCGGCGGCAGTTTTGAAATACGTGTGGCAAAGGAATATACCATAAAGCAGCGTTACAAAAAGAGCACGGCAGTACTTATTACCCGATTTTCCGATGGGGAAAACACTTTTGAGATTCATGATTTCATGCCACGCTATTATAACGAGAACGGTGGTTATCACGCACCTCCGGAATTAGCAAGACATGTACGTCATATTAAGGGAAAACCCAAATTTAGAGTGCACTATAACCCCAAGTTGGAATATGCCCTCGGAGAGACCAAGACGTACGTGAAAAAAAACTTTGTGGTTAGCCTTACCCAAACCGAAAAGTTCGACACCATTTTCCTGTATACCTCCTTTAACAAGAATGCCGTTGTGGAAGGCAGGGAATTGGAAATAAAACAGAATGGCTATTTTTTGGTAGGGTATAATGAAAAGATATTGCTACCAAGTACCCGAAAAATCTACTTGGATTTAGAGCGCACCAAGGTGTATTGGCTTAATTGGACGAACAGGACACCTACCTATAACAAATACAACAAACAGATTATGCGCAGCGCCATAACGTTAAAGTTGTTAAGTTATGATCGGACCGGTGCCGTACTGGCAGCTGCCACAACCTCTTTACCGGAGACGATTGGTGAGGTACGGAATTGGGATTACCGTTTTTGTTGGATCAGGGATGCCTCTATGGTCATCAAGGTTATGGCCGATCTGGGCCACAAGAATGTGGCACGTAGATATCTTCAGTTCATTATCGACCTGATTCCGGACAAGGATGAAAAACTGCAGATTATGTACGGCATCAACAAGGAGAAAACCTTGACGGAAAAAACACTAGATCATTTGAGCGGTTACAAAGACTCCAAACCAGTTCGGGTGGGCAATGCGGCCTATGAGCAAAAACAAAATGATATATACGGAATTTTAATGGATGTCATTCATGCGCAACTGGCCAAGTTCAGCACGGGCATCGAAAATGGCGAAGAGTTGTGGGGCATAACCAAAGGGATTGTATGGATCGTTTCCAGACACTGGAAAGAGCCTGATAAAGGTATTTGGGAATTGCGTACCGAAGACCGACATTTTACATTTTCAAAAGTTCTTTGCTGGGTAGCCATAGATAGGGCCGTTAGGGTGGCCCGTATACTGAAGAAGAACCGGAAGTTGGAGCAATGGACACAATTGGAGCAGGAAATTAAAAACGACATCCATGAAAATGCCTGGAGCGATGAAGTAAATGCATTCACCCAATCCTATGGTTCTACACATTTGGATGCTTCGGTATTGCTTATGGAGTCCTATGGGTTTATACATGCCAAATCACCCAAATTCGTAAGTACGGTCAGGGCCATTGAAAAGGAATTGAGCAATGATGGCCTATTGTATCGCTATAAGAACAAAGATGATTTTGGACTCCCTTCATCTTCCTTTACCATCTGTACTTTTTGGTTTATCAATAGCTTATTCAAAATAGGGGAGGAAGAAAAGGCAGTAGCCCTTTTTGAAAAAACCCTAACTTATGGGAACCATTTAGGTTTGTTTAGCGAAGACATTGATTTTAAGACCAAAAGGCTTTTAGGAAATTTCCCTCAAGCCTACTCACATTTGGCCATGATCGAATGTGCAGTCAACTTTTCTAGAAAGAATACTGAGGAGCGTATTTTGGAATCTATGAGAGAATAGGGTTAAGGTGAACCTTCCTTTTTATTACCCATGCTAAAATGCAGTATTTTAGTTTCCCAGGAATTCTCTCAAAAACGCTGTTAGATGGGTTCTGAATGTGGTATAATACCTTCTCTTATCCTCGCCGGAATTAATACAATTTGTATTAGGTGTTCAAGACCGTAATAGGTTCAAAATCAGATTTCCAACTTCTTGAACTTGTTTGCTGATTTTCCAGATTTCATCATTAATACGTTAAAGTTGTTAAATTTTGGCTAAAACCATTTTTTAGGGGGAACTTTTTCACTAAATAAGTTGTCTATTCTAGTAAAGGACCTTGTGTCTTTTATAATTGCTAAGAAGAGAAAAGTGAAGGTGATTCCCCTATATAAGGACGAGAAGTCGCTTATACGAAAAGCGTTACTGGCCAACAAAGCCGCCCAGTTTGGATTATATGAAAAATATTCTTCCAAGATGTTGGCGGTCTGTAAAAGGTATGTCCGGGATGTACAGTATGCAGAGGATGTAATGATACAGGGCTTTCTAAAAGTCTTTATGCGCCTGAATACATTTAAGGGCAATGGGAGTTTTGAGGGTTGGATAAGAAAGATAATGGTGCGGGAATGCATCAATTTTCTCAAGACAAATCGCAGATTGGTATTCAAAGGTGATGTTCAGTATCGTGAAAGTTCCGGAAGCCCCAGAGTCGCCATGAAGGCCGATGCCGAATACCTACTACAGCTTATAGACGAACTTCCCAAGGGACACAGATTTGTTTTTATGCTTCATGCCATAGAGGGATATAAGCATACCGAAATAGCCCAATTACTTAAGATTTCGGAGAACACCTCAAAATCAAAACTTTCAAAAGCACGCAAAATCCTTCAGAAGAAATTGGAGCTCCAAAGAAAAAAAAATGAAGCACTTTGATGTTGAAGGCTATGCCAAGGAACTATTAGAAGGGTATACCCTTAAGCCAAATGAATCCACTTGGCCAAAGCTTTTGGATAAATTAAGTGAAGCGGAGCAAAAAAATAGGAAACAGAGATACTACATAAAAGGGGCTACATTCTTGGTCATTCTAATGCTGGGGATAGGTTTTACAAATGAAGGAATAAAAGATCAAGTAAGTACGCCCTTTATAGATACACAGATCAATTTGATTGGCGATGAACCGGAGGTTTTACACCCTGTCCAAAAGCGAGAAGTCCGTACGAAAAAATCCGGCCTATTGATCAAGGCAACTACCGAAAAGAAAGTATCGATTAAAGAGCGTCGTGTGGTTGTAGAGGCAAAAAAGAAGGCGTCTATAGGTTCGGATACTAGTACAGAAAATATATATGTTGAGAAAAATATAGGAGCTACTAATACGTCTTCTGAATCATGGAATTTGGAGGTGACCGAAGCAGAAATCGATGATTTGATGAGCCGGGCACGACAAAATGTTGAAAGGCAAAGGGCATTGCTCAGAATGAGAAAGGTTTTGGCAATTAAGATGCTTGCTGAAATAGAGGAAGAAATTGAGCATCAACAGCATCGGAACGGGATATCTCAAAGCCTAAAATATGGCTTTGTGAAACTAAAGGATGCAATCGCAAATTGAAGCATCTACCTATTCCAAGAAGTCGGGCCTTGGTGTCTAAACCATTTCAGGATATGTACACTATACTTAGAAACATCAAAAGCATGCGCTATGAAAAATATAATACTTCTGATGCTGATCATAATACTTCCCTTAGCGGGCATCGAAGCGCAAGAAGCCCCGCAGGAAGAAGTTATCGAGGTGCTTCGCAAGCAATTGGATATCGTTGAGGAAGAAGAGAAAAAGGCGTTGAAAAAACAAGTAGAAAACATCAATAGCCTTTTGGATAACGGAGTAATTAATAAAGCCGAGGCCGATAAATTAAAGCTCAAAGCGGCAGAAGAGCGCACAAAAAAAATCGATGAGCGCCAAGCTGTACTATTAAAAACCATTTTTTTCTTGGAGAACAATGAGGAAACCCCAAAGGGGAGCAAGGAAGTGGAGATTTTTTTGGATGTCGATTCTTATGCCAAGGAAAAGGAAGGATTAAAGCTAAACCTTCCCAAAAGGAAAATGGTTCCGGAAAGTACATCCCAAGTGCCTCTGGAAACATTGCCTGCATCAGAAAAAAAAGAGATTCGAAACTCAACTACCTTGGATATTGTTTTGGCTCTGGGCTTGAATAATGCGGTAAGGGACGGTATTACCTGGCAGGATATTGAGGATGAACGGGATTACTTATTCTATAGCTCGCGATTCTGGGAAATTGGTTTTGCACTCAAGACACCACTTCTTAAAAAGAACGGATTGCGTTTAAAATATGGCGTCTCCTATCAGCGCAATGAATTGGAGCCGAGTGGAAACCGAATTTTTGCGGAAGTTGATGGCCAAACTGTATTGCAGGATTTTCCATCCTATTTACACAAATCAAGTTTTGTTGTCCACAATTTGGTTTTGCCCATTCATTTGGAGTTTGGGCCAACAAAAATGAAGTATAACCGTAAGGGGGGGTATTATTCAACAAGCAATCAATTTAAGATTGGTATAGGCGGATATGTGGGCATTAGCTTGGACGAAGAACAGCGGATGGAGTATCCTTTTCTGTTTAGAAGAAGACGATTTTATAGGGCGGAGACCAGAGGTGACTACAATGTAAACCAACAAATTTATGGATTGAGCGCTTACATAGGCTTTGGAGCGTTTTCACTTTATGGAAAATATGATTTGAATACCATTTTTAATAACGATAGTCAAGACCAGCAATTTGTATCGGTAGGTTTTCGGCTAGACCTATGATTTAAAATGTAGGCCCTTTTTAGGCCATGATAAAAAGAATGTTTAATACTTAAAAACACTAAAAATGAGAAATATTTTTATTATATCCGGTTTGCTGTGCTGCGTGTATCTTTTCCCTCAGCAGGGCGCATCAAAAAACGATATTGTTTTTACAACAAGTGGCGAGTTGCTACAGGTGAAAGTTACTAAAGTGACAGATGGGACCATCAGCTTCGTTTATCCAGGGGAGACAGTGGTGAACGAGATTAATCCGGCTAAATTGGAAAAAATAGTTTTTGCCAGTGGTAGAACACAAAATTTTGGAGGTAACGCTGGTGAGGTTATTATTGCCAAGGAGAACCAAGATGATACCTCTGGGTTCATGGAGGAGACGCCCGTGGTTCCGACTTATGAAGAAAATAAGGTATCCATTGTGCCCTTGGATTTTAAAAGAAATGGAAAGTATGACAAGGCCTTAGCCAATAAGGCCACAGAGTATGTAATAGGCCTAATGTCCGGGAAAGCTAATACACAGGGAGTCCAGGTCCTGGAAATGGGAAAGGCCATAGAAAGACTTGTAGATTCTGGGTTTAGCTATGGAAAATTGAGACAATCTTCCCCAGAGCAATTACGAGACGCCTTGGGAACCGAATACATTCTTTTTGTATCCATTAAAGAAGGGGAGAAAAATGGAAATCCAGAATCTGACCTCATTGCACAAGAAGTTTCCAATAATAGTACGCAGCTGGAACGGACAATAAATATTCGACTTTATGGTGCGGATAGTGAGGTAGAATCCTTTGAAATGGATTTTTCGGAAAATGTATTTTTAAATGCATCTACTGATAATTCCAGTTTGTTGACCAGCGGGAAATGGAAATCCTCTTTACGCTATTTAACGGAACAGCTTTTTACCTCAAACGTATTCCCAGATTCAGATGCAAACTAGGCAGCGCACTATTCGGGTAATTTTGAAGATTACCATCGCTTAGTCTGAGTGTTCATTATTTTGTTTGGAGTATTCTTTGATTTTCTCCAATAATTGCTGCAAATGTTCTTTTGTCGTAAAAGGGTTCATAATGGTGGTGCGCAGGTATTGGACACCCCTTAGCTTGGTCTGTACAATATAGAACTCACCATCCTCCAAGAGATTTTGTCTGATGTTTTTGTTGAGTTCGTTTAGTGCCATAGTATTTAAATTAGAATCTATATAACGAAAACATACTATGTTAGATTCGGGTGTGACCGCCAATTCGAAGTGAGAGTTATTTTGAAGGATTTCCCCAAATTGATGTCCCATATCATAGAGTCGGGTAACGAATTCATTGAAAATATCTTCACCATAGGTCTTTAACAATACATACCAATGAATACTCATCATGGTCTTGGTACATTCAAAAGTTCGCTTGCCGGAATTATACCAATCCTCATGGTCTGTTGGGGTTAAAAGGTAATCCGCCTTTTGGCTAAAAGTAGCTGTGGCATGCCTGTCATTTTTAAAAAGTAGGGCAGTGGTTATGGTGGGCATCATCATCATTTTATGACCGTCTAAGACCACCGAATCCGCGTGTTGTATACCCTTCACCGTGAGCACATACTTTTCCGAAAAAATGGCCGCTGCTCCATGAGCACCGTCAATATGAAACCACAAATGGTTTGTATGGGCAAATTTCCCAATGGCTTCCAGGTCATCATAAATCCCGGTTGCTGTAGAAGGAGCACTTCCAATAATGGCAAAAACTGTTATTCCTTTCCTTTTGGCTCTGTCCAGATAGGATTGAAGTAAAGAAGTATCCATTTGAAAGTTTTGGGTAACGGGGATTCTAATAATTCCTTTTTCTCCCAATCCCATTATTTTGGCTGCGCGGTCTATACAATAATGTGCTTCCTCGCTGACCATAATGCCTAGTTTGTCCTTATGCCCTTCATTCCAAACATCATGGGGCACCTTTGCTTTCCTAGCGGATAGTAGGGCGGTTAAATTGGCCAAGGTACCCCCTGAAGTCAAAAAACCTCCCGAATCCTTACCATAACCTATTTTTTTGCAAAGTCTGTCAATGACAACACGCTCAATGGCAGATGGCGACATTCCCATTTCGTAAATAGCCATACCATTGTTCAACAAAGCACTTAACATACCGGACAATGCCGTTATAGGAGCTGTAGGACTCACCTGATGTCCAATGTATTTGGGGTGATGTACATGGGTAGTGCGGTTGAGAATCTCTGGAAAGAGCAGGGACGCATTACCTTTGACGAGGAAATTTTCCCAAAAATCAAGTTCGCTCTCTGGATTACTCCATGCTATGGCGTTATCTGATTTTTCTTGGATTTTATCCTCCAAATGATTTGCCAGTTCATCGATAAGTTTATGACCACGTTCTCTGAAATCCTCCAGAGAGTAGACCGCTTTTAAAAGGTTTTTGTCCATCCTTAAAAATAAAGTCTTGGCTTAAGTAAACAAAACAATGCGTAAAAAACATTCCGCCTCCTTTAAAACTTCCTATGTGAATTTGTAACAATTATAACTCGTTTTGTTACATTTGAAAGATAAATTAAACTTTCTCTTAACTATGAAACTTAAAATTATCGCAATCAGTCTTTGTACTGCAGGTATACTATGGTCATGTAATGAAAAAATAGAAGAAAAGCCAACTGTGACTGTGGATACCACCGAATTTGATTATGTTATAGATCAGTTTGCGGATCTACGAATTCTACGTTATCAGATTCCCGGCTTTGATGAGCTTACTTTAAAGGAAAAGCAACTGGTGTATTATCTTACACTAGCCGGCTTGGCCGGTAGGGATATCATGTGGGATCAAAACTATCGGCATAATTTACAAATTAGGAATGCACTGGAAAGAATTTACACATCATATAAGGGTGATACGAATGCCGTAGACTGGAAAGCTTTTGAGACCTATCTTAAACGCGTATGGTTTTCCAACGGCATTCATCACCATTATTCCAATGATAAGATCAAACCGGAATTTACCCCGGAGTATTTGACCTATTTATTGAAGGAAACGGATACAGAACTTACTGGGGAACCTTTTGATGTAATCTTCAATGAAAAGGATAACAAAAAGGTCAATAAGAAAAAAGGTGTGGACAATGTAGCCTCTTCGGCCATCAATTTTTACGACCCCACCGTAACCGATGCCGATGTAGAATCCTTCTACGCCCAAATGGACAAAGGACCGGAGGGGGAGCCTATTGAAGTAGGTCTCAATTCCAAATTGGTAAAGGAAAATGGAAAATTAAAGGAAATGGTCTGGAAGTCAGGCGGTATGTACGGTAAGGCCATTGACGAAATTATAAAATGGTTGGAAAAAGCCAAGGATGTTGCTGAAAACGAACAACAGGCCACAACACTGGGGTTGTTGATCGAATATTACAAAACAGGAAACCTCAGTAAATGGGATGAATACGCCATTGCATGGGTAAACTCTACCAATGGAAATATTGACTGGATCAATGGTTTTGTAGAAGTATATAACGACCCAAAAGGATACAAGGGTTCTTATGAAAACATCGTTCAGATCAAGGATTTTGAAATGTCCAAACAAATGGCGGTCCTTTCTGAAAATGCGCAATGGTTCGAGGATAATTCTCCCTTAATCGAAGAACATAAAAAGGATAATGTAGTAGGTATTTCCTATAAAACAGTCAACGTAGCTGGAGAAGCGGGGGACGCTTCCCCAAGTACGGCCATTGGGGTTAACCTTCCAAACAACAACTGGATACGCCAAAAGCATGGTAGTAAGTCGGTCTCTTTGGGTAATATCATCGATGCGTACAATAATGCCGGAGGGAGTGGTAGATTAAAGGAATTTGCATATGACGACGAGGAAATTGCTTTAGAAGAGCAATATGGAAAACTTGCGGATAAACTACACACCGCACTTCATGAAGTGATAGGCCATGCTTCTGGACAGATCAACGATGGGGTCGGGCAGCCCAAGGAAACGTTAAAGAACTATGCGTCCACCATGGAAGAAGGGAGGGCGGATTTGGTCGGGCTCTATTTCCTCATGGATCCTAAACTACAGGAATTGGATCTGGTAGAGGACTGGGAAAAGGTAGGCAAGGCTGCCTATGATGGTTACATCCGAAATGGTTTGATTACCCAACTTATCCGTATTGAACTTGGTAATGATATTGAGGAGGACCATATGGTAAATAGACAATGGGTCTCTGCCTGGGCTTTTGAAAAAGGGCAGGCGGATAACGTCATCGAAAAAGTGGAACGGGATGGTAAGACGTTTTACAATATTAATGACTATGCCAAATTGCGTAATCTTTTTGGGGAGTTGCTTAAAGAGGCACAGCGCATTAAATCCGAAGGCGATTTTAAAGCTGCCCAAGATTTGGTAGAGGGATATGGCGTAAAAGTAGATCAAGATTTGCACGCACAAGTTTTAGAGCGCAATACACAGTTTAAGTCAGCACCTTATAGTGGATTTGTAAACCCGGTATTGGAACCGCAAACCAATGCTTCGGGCGAAATAGTAGATGTTGAGGTCAAACAGCCCAAAAGCTTCACGGATCAGATGTTGGACTATGCGGAAAGATTTGGTTTTTTGGCCAAAAACTAGAAATAACGGCAAAACAATATGTCGTTATTGAACAAAAATGAAGCCGTCCGCATTATGCGGACGGCTTTCCTCCTGTCTCACCAGAATTTAAATCTGAATTAGTCAAAGGTATATTCATTTTGCTCAGCTACCGCGTCAGCTATTTGTGTACGTAAAGCTGTTACGTTTGGATAATTGGTATATTTTGTAAAACGCTTAAGTCCCATAAGCATCATACGTTGTTCATCTCCCTCGGCAAAAGAGATAATGGCCTCCTTGCCTTTTTTGATAATGGTTTCGACCGCATTGTACAAATACAGTTTTGACATGGCAATTTGGGTCTTCTGAGACTCTTCTCCCGAGCGTCTGGCATTTTTTTCCGTTCGCAAAACACTGGATTCCGCCATATAGATTTCAATTAGGATATCGGCAGCGGCCAACATCAATTGTTGGTGTTTTTCCAATTCGGGACCAAATTTTTGAACAGCGCTTCCCGCAACCATCAAAAACACTTTTTTTAATCGGGTGATCAAATCTTTTTCTTCGGACAATAGTTCTGAAAAGTCCGGTGTTTCAAAAGATGGGATACCCATTAATTCCTCGCCAACAGCAGTTGCCGGGCCCAATAGATCTACGTGACCCTTCATAGCTTTTTTCACAAGCATTCCCACGGCCAACATGCGGTTAATTTCGTTAGTGCCTTCATAGATTCTCGAAATTCGTGCGTCACGCCAGGCTGATTCCATGGGGGTATCTGCACTGAAGCCCATACCACCAAAAATCTGGAGACCTTCATCCGTAGTTTCCTGTAAGTGTTCGGAAACCGCGACCTTTAAAATGGAACATTCTATGGCATATTCTTCAACACCCTTTAACTCCGCATCTTGATGCGAGTTACCATCGGCCTCTCGCAATGCAATCCTATCCTCTATATTTTTAGCTGCGCGATAACTAGCCGATTCTCCGGCATAGGCATTGGTAGCCATATTCGCTATTTTGGCCTTTATCGCCCCAAAATTGATTATCGGAGTCCTGAACTGCATGCGCTCGTTGGCATATTTTACGGCTTCAGTAAGTACCCGACGTTGGGCGTCCAAACAGGCCGCGGCCAATTTAATTCGACCAATATTCAGGGCGTTCATTGCGATTTTAAATCCATTTCCCCTTTCAGAAAGCATATTCTCAATGGGGACCTCGGTATCGTTGAAAAAGACCTGTCGGGTAGAGGAGGAGTGGATACCCAATTTCTTTTCCTCATCACCAAGGGTAATCCCATTCTTTGGGTCATTCTCCACAATGAACCCTGTTATGTATTTATCATCCTCTATTCTAGCAAAAACGATAAATAGATTACAGAAGCCAGCATTGGAAATCCACATTTTTTGTCCTGTAATGTTATAATATTTTCCGTCATCGGATAGCACTGCCTTGGTCTTTCCAGAATTGGCATCCGATCCGGCCCCTGGTTCCGTTAGGCAATATGCCCCGAACCATTCTCCGGAAGCCAACTTGGGTACGTATTTTTGCTTTTGTTCCTCAGTACCATATAAGGTAATTGGCATGGTTCCAATACCGGTATGTGCACCAAAGGCCGTACTAAAGGAACCTGTTACACCGGAAATATAGTCGCAGACCAACATGGTAGAAACGAATCCCATTCCCAGGCCTTCATATTTTTCCGGTACTGCTACGCTTAGAAGGCCAAGTTCCCCAGCCTTTCGCATGCATTCCTCGGTATAGGCGTAATCCTTTTTCTCAAAACGTTCCCAATGTGCCCAGAGCTCACGATCTGCAAATTCTTTGGTGCTTTCCCGCATCATTCGCTGCTCTTCGCTCAAATCTTCCAAGGTAAAAACGTCCTCACATTGGGTCTCCTTTACCAGAAATTGCCCGCCCCTTAAGATTTCTTTGTTCATTGTTTCTGTACTCATAATTTTTAACCTTTAGAATAAAGAAAGTAGAATAGAGATAATAGAATAGGAGTTAATCAAATCTGTTTTAAAAACTCATTGTCATTTTTTGCCATTCTTCTATTTTACTTTCCAAATTTTTTAATGTTTCATTGTCTATATAATTTCTGTGGTGTGCTATCAGTAATTGTGTTCCCAATTCGTATGAAGAACTTAAAGAATAATCAATATAATTTTTAAAACCTTTATCCGTTCTTCCGGAACCTTCCGCAATATTACTTGGCGTAGAAACAGAGCATCTACTTAGCTGAGAACTTAAGTCATATCTCTCATGTTTTGGAAAATTCACAAGGATATCTGAAACATCATTGGCTATTTCAAGGCCCAATAGCCATATCTTTAAGTTCTTATAATTATGTCGTCTTGCCATACATGTCTATGCTCTATTTTCCCTTTTCCTTTAAGAAAGAAACTCATAGATTCCCGCAGCTCCCTGTCCTGTACCCACGCACATGGTCACCATACCGTACTTTCCTTTCATGTCTCGTTTTCGCATTTCATCAAACAGTTGAACGGAAAGCTTTGCGCCCGTACAGCCCAAGGGATGTCCTAGGGAAATAGCTCCTCCATTGACGTTTACCAGTTCTGGGTTCAAGTCCAATTCACGAATAACGGCAAGTGATTGTGAGGCAAAGGCTTCGTTCAATTCAATTAATTCAATATCATCCTGTTGCAATCCGGCTTGTTTCAATGCCTTTGGAATGGCCTTTACGGGTCCAATACCCATAATGCGAGGTTCTACGCCTGCAGCAGCATAATTAATCAATCGGGCTATGGGTTCCAGATTCAATTCCTTTACCATATCCTCGTTCATAATCAGTACAAAGGCCGCACCATCACTCATTTGCGAGGAGTTTCCAGCGGTAACACTTCCACCCGCTGCAAAAACAGGTCGCAATTTAGCCAATGCCTCCATGGAAGTATCGGCGCGTGGTCCTTCATCTTTATTCACGGTATAGGTCTTTGTTTCCTTTTTACCGGAAGTATTGACGTAGGTGTGCTCTACATCAATGGGTACGATTTGATCTTGAAAACGATCTTCTGCTTGCGCCTTAAGTGCTTTTTGATGCGAATTGAATGCAAACTCATCTTGATCTTCCCGAGACACCTTAAATTGCTTAGCAACAGCTTCTGCAGTCAATCCCATGCCCCAATAATAATCCTCATTTCCTTCCTTGGCTACGGAATAATCCGGTACGGGCTTGTATCCCCCCATAGGAATATAACTCATACTTTCTGCTCCACCGGCAATGATACAATCCGCCATACCGGCCTGAATCTTAGCGGTTGCGATTCCTATGGTCTCTATTCCCGATGCACAGTATCGGTTTACGGTCACGCCGGGAACATCCTCGATTTCCAATCCCATTAGGGAAATCAATCGGGCGACATTAAGACCTTGTTCGGCTTCGGGCATGGCGTTACCGACAATGACATCATCAATTCTTTTTTTGTCCAATTGCGGAACTTCCTTCATCATATGTTCAATGGTCTCCGCGGCCAATTCATCGGGTCGCTTAAATCGGAATACCCCTCGAGGTGCCTTGCCTACGGCAGTTCTATATGCTTTTACGATGTATGCTGTTTTCATTTATGTCTCGATTTTTTGATAGTTGGATTTTTGGACCACCTGGAAATCTAACACTCTAGAAATCCAATAATCTATTCATCTAGTTCCTCAACGGTTTCCCCGTCTTCAGCATGTGCTGAATACGTTCCAAGGTCTTTCTTTCGGTACAGAGCGACAAAAATGCTTCTCTTTCCAAATCCAAAAGGTATTGTTCGGTTACATAGCTAGCTTCGGATAAATCACCACCGGCCATGACGTAAGCCAATTTATTCGCTATTTTTTTGTCGTGTTCTGAAATATAGTGCCCTGCTTCCATGGAATCGGTTCCCACAAGGAACATGCCCAAAGCCTGTTTCCCCAAAACCTTTACATCTTTTCTTGGAATAGGTTTGGTATACCCCCGTTCCGCCATTAACTGGGCATAGGCCTTTGCAGTGGCGATTTGTCTGTCCTTATTAACGACAACAATGTCCTTTCCTTTTTGTAAAACACCTAGGTCATACGCTTCGTAAGCGGATGTGGATACCTTGGCCATTCCTATGGTCAAAAAATATTCCTGTAGAACATTCAGTTCTACATCATTTTTCCGGAAGGTATCCGAAGCCCTGAGTGTCATCTCCTTGCTACCACCACCTCCGGGAATAACACCTACGCCAAATTCTACCAACCCGATGTAAGTTTCCGCCGCTGCAACCACTTTGTCCGCATGTAATGAGAGTTCACATCCGCCGCCCAAGGTCATTCCGTGTGGTGCGGAAATTGTGGGAATAGCAGAGTATCGCATGCGCATCATGGTGTCCTGGAACAGTTTTATGGCCAGGTTCAGTTCATCATATTCCTGTTCCACAGCCATCATGAATATCATTCCAATGTTGGCACCCACTGAGAAATTAGCGGCCTGATTGCCTACTACCAGCCCTTGAAAATCCTTTTCGGCAAGATCTATGGCCTTGTTCAATCCGGCTATGACATCTCCTCCAATGGTATTCATTTTGGACTGAAACTCCACGTTAAGGATACCATCGCCCAAGTCCTCAACGACTACACCGCTATTTTTGAAGACCTCATTGGAGTTGCGGATATTATCCAGAATAATGAAGGCATCTTGTCCGGGAACTTTTTTAGCAGATTGCGAGGGAATATCATACGCATAGGTAGCTCCTCCTTTGACCGTATAGAAAGACTTATGTCCTGAGGCCAACATTTGATGTACCCAATCCGCTGCTTGTTGTCCTTCGGATTTAATAAATTCCAATCCTTTTTCGATGCCTATGGCGTCCCAAATTTGAAAAGGCCCGTGTTCCCAACCAAAACCGGCCTTCATAGCATCATCGATTTTGTACAGCTCATCGGTAATCTCGGGAATTCGATGTGATACGTAAGCGAATATCTGTCCAAAACTCTTTCGGTAAAACTCACCCGCCTTGTCCTTTCCATCTACCAGAATTGAAAATCGATCTATGACCTTATCAACTGTTTTTGTAAGTTCCAAGGTAGCAAACTTGGCACTTTTCTTGGAACGATAATCCATCGTATCCAAGTCCAAGGTAAGAATCTCGCTTTTTCCATCCTTACCTGAAATTTTTTTATAAAACCCCTGTCCGGATTTGCTGCCCAACCACTGGTTTTGCACCATGGTGTCAATAAAACCTGGCAACTTAAAAAGATTATGTCGCTCGTCATCGGTACAGTTCTCATGGATGCCCCGGGCTACATGCACCAAGGTGTCCAGACCTACCACGTCTACGGTACGGAAAGTTGCCGATTTTGGACGACCGATTACTGGACCGGTTAATTTATCAATTTCTTCAACGGTCATGCCTAATTCCTTTACCAGATGGAAGAGGCTCATAATACTAAAGATACCGATGCGATTTCCTATAAAAGCAGGAGTATCCTTGGCGACTACGGCAGTTTTACCCAAAAACTTTTCACCGTAACCATTTAAGAAATCCAGTACCTCAGGTTTTGTTTTGGGCCCGGGGATAATCTCGAACAACTTTAGATAGCGGGCAGGGTTAAAGAAATGGGTTCCGCAAAAATGTGCTTGGAAATCATCACTCCGACCCTCACTCATAAATTGAATAGGGATACCTGAAGTGTTGGAAGAAATTAGAGTGCCTTGGGTACGATGTTTTTCGAGGTTTTCAAATACCTGTTTCTTGATATCCAAACGTTCCACAACTACCTCAATAATCCAATCTACGTCGGAAACCTTGGCAATATCATCTTCCAAATTTCCCGTAACGATACGTTTGGCAAATTGTTTATGATAAATAGGAGAGGGCTTGGATTTTAGAGCGGCAGCCAAAGAATCGTTTACCAAACGATTTCGTACTGCCTTGTCCTCCATGGTAAGTCCTTTGGACTTTTCTTTTTCGTTAAGTTCACGAGGTACAATATCCAACAAGAGTACCTGAACGCCGATATTGGCAAAGTGGCAAGCAATTCCACTGCCCATGATGCCCGATCCAATAATGGCTACTTTGTTAATATGTTTATTCATAGGTTATGCCCTGTATTAATTGGTAGATTCTTCAGAATAAATTTTTTTATCCGTAATTACTTGATTGATGGTATCCATAACTTCAAAAAAGCATTCCAATTTCTCTTCGGAAACACTGGCATGTATCGCCTCGTTAAACCGAAGTACAGCATTTTTGGAATCGTTTCTTTTCTCAAGTCCAAAATCCGTAAGGTGGATTAAGACACCTCTGCCATCATTAGGATTGGGTCGCCGCTCAATCAATCCTTTTTCTTCCATACTTTTTAAAATACGGGATAGACTTGTGGCTTCCATACCCATTTTGGGGCCTAATGCCGTAGATGGCGTACCGGTTTTGGGATCTATACTCAATAAGGTAAAACCTACAGCCATGGTAGACCCGAATTTTTTGGCCTCTTCATTGTACATTCTCGCGACTGCTTGCCATGTAGCCCGTAGCGCGTAATCTATGGTAATTTCTTTCATTGGATGGTTGTTGGTTATAGGTTCCCAAAGATATAAAAACTTACTATGCGTGCATAATAAAATAGAATTTTTTTCTTGCTCAAAGAAGTCGATATTCATAATCCGAGCAGATGAACCAATAATATGAAGGCGAATTATTGAAGAACTGGAGGATACCTCTTGGGATATGGGCGGTGACAGCCGTTAATCACGGCCATAAATGTTATTGTACAGGTCTAAATATTTTTCCTTGATAATTTTTCTTCTAAGTTTCATAGTAGGGGTGAGGTGACCACTGTCAATACTCCATACATCGGGGGTCAGCCGGAATTGTTTTACTTTTTCCCATTTTGCGAAGTTCTCATTGGCCAGATTAACTTCCTCCTCGTAGCGATCCAGTACCATTTTGTTTAGGACAATATCAGAATTTTCCGGAATAGTGACGTTATGTCTTTTGGCCCACTCATGCAAAAATTCAAAATCGGGCTGAATGAGGGCAGCCGGCATTTTTTCTCCCTCGCCCACTACCATGACCTGTTCTATAAACCGGGATTGCTTCAACCTATTTTCCAACAATTGGGGAGCAACGTATTTGCCACCAGAGGTCTTGAACATCTCTTTTTTACGATCCGTTATTTTGAGAAAACCGTCTGAATCGATTTCACCAATATCCCCTGTATGAAAATAACCATCTTTAATTACTTCATCTGTTAGGTCCGGATCTTTATAATAACCTATCATCACCTGGGGCCCTTTTACGCAGATTTCACCATCATCGGCTATTTTTACTTCGGTATGATTCAATAATTTGCCCACTGTACCAATTCTGAATCCACCATCGCGCATATCATTTACCGAGATTACCGGAGAGGTTTCGGTAAGCCCATAACCTTCCATTACACCAAATTCCGCCGCATTGAATATCCGCGCCAACCTAGGTTGCAAAGCAGCGCTTCCCGAAGAAATCAGACTGAGATTGCCACCTAGACCAGCTTTCCATTTGCTAAATATCAATTTACGGGCTAACGCCAATTTCTGCTCATACCACCATCCATTTTGACCGTAGGGTTTATATTGTAGACCCACATCCACGGCCCAAAAAAACAATTTCTTCTTAATACCTGATAATTCGGCCCCTTTGGCTATTATTTTGTCATACACTTTTTCCAACAACCTGGGTACTGCGGTCATGACGTGTGGCTCAACCTCCTTAATGAATTCACTGATTTGATCAATGGGTGCAAAATAAACCGTAACCCCGGCATATTGATAGAGGTACATCAGCATACGTTCATATATATGACATACGGGCAAAAAACTCAGTGATTTTGCTTTACCATAATCCAAGGGCAATCGCTTAAAACTTTCAAGCGCATTGCTTACCACATTCTGATGCGATAACATGACGCCTTTAGCCTTTCCCGTAGTTCCAGAGGTATAGATCAAAGTAGCCAAATCCTCTGGTTTTACCGCTTCCATACGTTTTTGTACCTCTTCCTGATTGGAATCGTCCTTGCCTAATTCCAGTACTTCGTTCCAGTTTTTGCAGTCCGTTAGCTTATCAAATGAATAGACTTCTTTAAGGCCTGGTACTTGGTCTTTGATAGCCTTTACTTTTTGGTATACCTCGGAACAGGAAACGAAGCAATAGGAAGATTCGGAATGATTGAGTACATATGCGTAGTCTTCCTCGGAAATCGTTGGATAAATAGGTACATTTTGTGCACCCAATTGCAAAATGCCGGTATCCATTATATTCCATTCCGTTCGGTTGGACATTGAAATTAAGGCAATCTTGTCATTTGGCTTCACGCCCATACGAAGCAGGCCTCGACTAATGGCATTGGCCTTATCGATATATTCTTTAGTGGATGTGGCCACCCATTGGTCATCATATTTGGTGACCAAACATTTTTTTAAATTATATTTTTCCAATTGATAATATGGAAAATCGAATAGTCTGGTGATATTTTGCATAGTTGGTTTCTCCAAGGTTACTGCAAAATAGCGAAAGTAGATGGGATATTAAAATCCAGGAATTTGCGCTAGCAACTTCATAAGTAACTTTCCTAGATTCGGAAATCGGTTTTAATAACTTTAGAGATGGGAACTTGTTGATCTGTATTTAAGTGAGATGGAGCTTCATCCCTTCATGGCTATTGGTAAATCCCAACTTTTTGTAAAATGCAAGTGCTTGCTGTCTTTTTTTATCCGTAGTGAGTTGTACGAGGTGTGCACCTTTTTCTTTGGAACGCTGAATGGCCCATTCGAACAACCTTTGACCAACACCTTGCCCACGATATTGTTCATGCACCCGTACTGCTTCAATTTGTGCACGAATACCTCCTTGATAGGTCAGGTATGGAATGAAACTCAATTGTAAAGTCCCGATAATCTTTTTAGAGTCATCCACAATGACGACCAACTCCTGATGGGGGTCAGAGTTTATTCTTTTAAATGCATCATAGTACTTTTTGGGCAATGGGTCTTGAAAATCCTCACGCGACTTTCCCAATTTGTCATGCGCTAGTAGGGATACAATATCCAGAAGGTCACTTTTAACGGCTATACGTATATTCATGGCCATTGATTTTCAAAACTATAAAAATCCCTGAGTGATAACTATGAGCGGTTTTCTTCCACCCATTTCCTGGCATTTGTAAAAGCTTGTAACCAGGGAGAAACCATGTCTTCCCTTTTCTTGGGGTAATGTGCCCAATTCCATGGGAAGATAGAGCGCTCAATATGGGGCATGGTAACCAAATGCCGCCCCGTTTTATCGCACAGCATGGCGGTGTTGTAACTGCTTCCATTAGGATTGGCAGGATAGTCCGCATACCCATATTTTGCTACGATGTCATACTTCTCCTCGGGTAGTGGTAGACTAAATTTGCCTTCACCATGGGAAATCCATACACCCAAAGTAGTGCCTTCCAAATTGGAGAGCATTACAGAATTGTTTTCCTGGATTTGCACGGACGTGAAATTGCTCTCATGTTTATGCGAGTCGTTATAGGTCATTTTACCGTGTTGTTTCCCATGTTCCGGGTTGATTAGATCTAATTCCATAAACAACTGGCAGCCATTACAAATACCAACGGAAAGTGTATCGGGGCGAGCAAAGAATTTTTTTAGGGCACTATTGGCCTTTTCGTTGTATTTAAAAGCTCCGGCCCATCCCTTTGCGCTGCCGAGTACATCGGAATTGGAGAAACCGCCCACAGCTCCTATAAATTGAATATCTTCCAAAGTTTCCCTTCCACTTATTAAATCCGTCATGTGCACATCCTTTACATCAAAACCCGCCAAGTAGAGGGCATTTGCCATTTCCCGCTCGGAATTACTGCCTTTTTCCCTTAAGATGGCCGCTTTGGGTTTGTCCTGTGAGAAAGTACGCTCAGGTAGAATTCCCGTGAATTGATCGGGAAATTTATAACGTAACGGTTGCTTCTTATAGTTTTCATAGCGCTTTTTCGCCAGTCCACTTGCCGTTTGTTTATCATCCAACAAATAGGAGGTCTTAAACCAGATGTCCCTAAGCTGGTAAATGGTATTGATTCCTATGCCTTTTCCGTTTGGTTCTTCTTTGCCTAAATCATTTTTAATTAACAAGAAACCATTGGTAACTACTTTGCCTATTTTTTTAAATTCGACTTTCATTTCTTTTAAAAAGTCTTCAATTTCGACATCATTTTTTGCTTGAAAAACAATACCTGAATTTTCTGAAAACAGTAATTTAATGTTGTCTTCTTCTCCTAAACCTGTTAAATCCAATTCCATACCCAAGTCATTGTCAGCAAAGCACAACTCCAAAAGTGTGGTAATCAACCCTCCGGAGGCAACATCATGTCCTGCAAGGATTTGACCTTTCTTTATTAAAGTCTGGATTGAATCAAAAACCAGTTTAAAATAGGATGCATCACTAATGGTTGGAGCATCGGTTCCAATAGTATTCTGTATTTGCCCAAAGGAGGAACCACCCAGCTTATATTCATCTTTTGAAAGATTAATGTAATATATGGGGCCACCATCTTTTTGCAAAACAGGCTCTACTACTTTGGTAATGGCATTACAGTGTCCTGCTGCGGATATGATTACCGTTCCCGGGGCAATGACTTCCCCATCCGGATATTTCTGTTTCATGGAAAGGGAATCCTTTCCCGTGGGTACATTGATGCCCAACGCAATAGCGAAATCGGATACGGCCTTAACGGCATCATACAGTCTAGCATCCTCGCCTTCATTCCTGCAAGGCCACATCCAATTGGCGGAAAGAGAAACGGAATCTAGCCCGTCCTTTAACGGTGCCCAAATTATATTGGTTAAGGCTTCTGCAATACTGTTTTTACTTCCGGCTTCAGGATCTATTAATCCGGAAATAGGGGAGTGGCCTATACTTGTGGCTATGCCTTCCTTTCCCTTAAAATCCAGTGCCATTACCCCGCAATTATTTAAAGGCAACTGTAGGGGGCCGGCGCACTGTTGTTTGGCCACTCTACCGCCCACGCAACGATCCACCTTGTTGGTCAACCAGTCCTTGCAGGCCACCGCCTCTAACTGAAGTACTTGTTCCAAATAGTCATGAAAGTTCTCCAAGGCATAGGAAAGATTCCTATATTTTCTTTCTATGACGGCATCTTCCATAATAGTCTTTGGTGAACTTCCGAAAAGGGCGGTCAATTGTACGTCTATAGGTTTTTCACCCTTTGCATTGGATTCAAAAGTGAATCGATGGTCACCGGTAACATCACCCACTTGATACATGGGAGAGCGTTCCCGTTCGGCTATACGTTGTAGCAAATCGATATCCTTTTGGCCAATGACCAACCCCATCCGTTCCTGGGATTCATTCCCGATAATTTCTTTGGAGGAGAGGGTAGGGTCACCGATAGGTAATTTGTCCAGATCAATTTTTCCACCGGTATCTTCCACAAGCTCTGAAAGGCAGTTTAGATGTCCGCCGGCGCCATGGTCATGAATGGAAACAATGGGGTTTTGATTGCTCTCTACCATACCTCGAATAGCATTGGACGCCCTTTTTTGCATTTCAGGATTGGAACGTTGTACGGCGTTGAGTTCTATGGCCGAACTAAATTCTCCGGTATCCGCACTGGAAACAGCTGCGCCGCCCATGCCTATACGGTAATTGTCACCACCAAGAATAACAATTTTATCGCCTGTTTTGGGTGTTTCCTTTAAGGCCTGATCTGCCTTCCCGTATCCGATGCCTCCGGCAAGCATAATTACCTTATCAAAGCCCAGTCTTCTTTCGTGCTCTTGGTGTTCAAAAGTGAGTACGGATCCGGAAATTAAGGGTTGCCCAAACTTATTGCCAAAATCCGAAGCACCATTAGAGGCCTTTATCAAAATATCGATAGGCGTTTGGTAGAGCCACTTACGGGCAGGAAAGGCTTTTTCCCAAAGCCGATTTTCTTCCAATCTGGAGTATGCCGTCATATAAACTGCCGTTCCGGCCAAAGGGAGTGAACCTTTACCACCTGCCAGCCGATCCCGTATTTCACCACCAGATCCGGTAGCCGCGCCATTAAAGGGCTCTACTGTTGTAGGAAAGTTATGGGTTTCTGCTTTAAGGGAAATCACAGATTCAAATTCTTCCTCATTATAGTAATCCGGTCTGTCTGCAACTTTGGGTGCAAATTGTACTACTTTGGGTCCCTTAACAAAAGCAACGTTATCCTTGTAGGCCGAAACAATATCATTTGGATTTTCCTCTGAAGTCTTTTTTATTAGCTTAAAAAGGGATGAAGGCATTTCCTTTCCATCAATGACGAAGTTGCCGTTGAAGATTTTGTGTCTACAATGTTCCGAGTTTACCTGACTGAATCCGAACACCTCGGAATCTGTCAATTTTCTTCCCATTTTTTCAGAAAGTCTTTCCAAATAGTCCACTTCCTCATCATTCAACGCGAGCCCTTCCTTTTCATTATAACCGGAAATATCGTCAATTTCCAAAACAGGTTCCGGCACAATATCGATATCAAAAATACGCTGCCCCAGCCCATTGAATTTTTGGGAAAGCATGGGGTCAAAATTCATAAAATCAGTTTCAACGGATTGGAACTCTTCTATCCGTATTATCCCGGAGATTCCCATATTTTGGGTAATTTCCGTGGCATTAGTACTCCAGGGAGTAACCATTGCCGCCCGGGGGCCAACAAAAAAGGCGTCAATCGACGCCATGTTTATCTTGGATTTGTCCCCGAACAACCAGGTTAATTTTTCTATATCCTTTGGAGAAAGCTCCTGTTTGGTCTTAACCGCAAAAACTTTGGTATTGACCTCGCCGAAAAAGTGAATCATTGAACTTAAAAGTTGTTTGATTTAAGAAAGCACAAATTTACACCTTTTTGAGCTAAGTTTTTCGGGGAAAAGTTAACAGGTTTTATAGGGATTGTTGATAATCAATGGAGACCTGACAGGTCTTCTCATCTTTTGACCATTAAGGCCATATAAAACCCATCAAACCCACTTTTGGAAGCGTAGATATGCTTTTCTTCGATAAGATTAAAGTCTTTCCCCTCTTCCGATTTCAAAAAACCGAATACCTGCTTTTCGTTTTCTTCGGGAAGAATTGAGCAGGTCACATAGGCCAATTTACCTCCCGACTTCACCATTTTGCTATAGCTGAAAAGTATTTCTCTTTGGGTCTTGGTGATTTTTTCAAGAAATTCCGGCCGCAATTTCCATTTTGCATCGGGATTGCGACGAAGAACACCCAATCCCGTACATGGTGCATCGATGAGGACACGGTCTGCACTACCATAGAGCTTCTTAATGACCTTAGTGGATTCTATTGCCCTTGGTTCAATATTATGAGCGCCATTTCTTCGAGCACGCCTTTTCAATTCCTTAAGCTTGTTGTCATAAATATCTAGGGCTATAAGTTGTCCTTTGTTTTCCATCAATGCGGCTAGGTGCAAGGTTTTGCCCCCTGCTCCCGCGCAGGCATCCACAACACGAATCCCAGGTTTTACATCCAAAAAATTTCCGACCAATTGGGAGGAGGCATCCTGGACTTCGAACCATCCATTTTTAAAAGGTTCCGAGCTAAACACATTGGTGCGTTCCTGTAGTTTTAAGGCATCGAGATACCCCTTTATGGGTTCCGTGACAATACCGGCGTCTAGAAGTTCTCTTTTCAACTTGGGCTTTGTAGTTTTAAGCGTGTTGACTCTCAAAACAACATGGGCTTGTTTGTTTAGGGCCGCTATTTCTGCGGTCCATAATTTTTCACCCAATGCCTTTTCCCCAAGAGCATCCAACCAGTCCGGAATGGATTCCCTGTATTTCCTGATTTTTGAGAGCTCATCAAATTTACCCTTAATGCGACGTTCCGGGGTAGGTGCGATTTGTTTCCAATCGGGCAGTTCAATTCCTTTTAATACGGCCCAAACAGCCCACATTCGGAATAAGTTACTTCTGCTATAGGGTTCCTTTACCTCGGCAATTTCGGCATAGAGACGTTTATACCGTACCATTTCGTAGGTGGTCTCCGCAATAAAACCTCTATCCCGTGAGCCCCATCTTTTGTCTCGCCTCAATGTTTTTTCGATCACCTTGTCCGCGTATTCGCCTTTGGTGAATATCAAATCAAGGGCGTCGATTACGGCAAAAACCAAATTTCTATGCAATTTCATTCTTAAAAAATAAGGCTGCAAAGGTATTGTTTTAGCAGGTATTCCCTTTATTTTTGGGAAACTTTATCATGATGCGATTCTTTACATTTGCTTTGATTTTTCCATTGTTGTTTTCCTGTTCCTCAGAAAAAGAAAGAAAGCCGTTGGCATCTGTCGGTATCGAAGTGATTTATGAAGATTCCTTGAGTATTCGCGCAATTGAAATCATGGGCAATAGCTTGGCCTTTGCTGCCAATAAGGGAACTTTTGGAACTATAGATTTAAGGACGGGAACAGTACGGACCAACATTCAACATTTTGATTCCGTTGCCCCTGAGTTTAGGGCCGTAGCACATACGGCCACGGATTTTTTTATGCTTTCCGTTGCCAATCCGGCCTTGCTTTACAAGACAGGTGATAAAGGTCGGATGGAGCTGGTATACCAAGAGGAGGGAGAAAGCGTTTTCTATGATGCGATGACCTTTTGGAATAATCTGGAGGGGATTGCCATAGGTGATAGTGTTGAGGGGTGCCTTTCCATAATCATTACCAGGGATGGAGGAAATACCTGGAATAAGCTGTCTTGTGACTTTTTACCAGAAGGTATTGAAGGTGAAGGGGCATTTGCTGCGAGCAATTCCAATATAGCTATCGTGGGAAATAAGACTTGGATTGCCACAACGGAAGGGCGCATTTACTTTTCACCAGATAAAGGCAAGACTTGGGAGGTACGTGAAACTCCTTTTTTGAGTGAGGAACCTACCCAGGGAATCTATTCCGTTGATTTTTATGATGAAAGCGTGGGCGTGGTTTTTGGCGGTGATTTTACGGACCCTGAAAGTAATAAGGCAAATAAGGCCATGACCAAAGATGGTGGGGAAACCTGGAACTTGATATCCGATGGGCAAAATCCGTCATATAAAAGTTGTGTTCAGTTCGTCCCCAATTCTAAGGGAAAAGAAATGGTAGCCCTTGGCTTTACGGGAATATCGTATTCCAGTGATTGGGGAGAAACTTGGAAAACGATATCCGACGTCCCTTTTTATACGTTTCGTTTTTTTAATGATTCCATTGCCTATGCTGCAGGGAAGGGAAGAGTAGCAAAACTATCATTCCGGGCAAAATAAGGATGTCTTATCATTGACCACACCTCACTTTGCCCCGAACGAACTATCGATTATACATTTACGATCTTATAGCCCCTACCATGCTTTGTATACCAAACACCTCGGTATTTGTACAGCTTCCTTCCATTGATTCGAACAACTTTGTTCCCTCTTGGTAGATGTCTTACGGTAACACCTATTGGAGCCGCACTGACCACATACCTTCCACCTCTAAATCGATACCAGACCCCATTGGAAACATGAAAATTAACACCTCTGTGTACCACAAGTTTTGGTTGATGAACGGTGGTTACCACCGCACCGATTCGAGGGTATACCTTGACTACCTTTCTTTGGGCATTTACGGTCATTAAGGTTCCGAACAATACCATGATAAGTAAAATTAACTTTAGATTCTTCATAACATAAATTTTACGACTTGGATGAATTTCCCAAGTCCGGTTTACATCTTTTTGACTGTTACCAGATGGGATGGTTTAATTAAAAAGGGCGCTATATAGCGCCCTTTTTACGTTTTTCATCGAATTCTTTGTTCACATTAGCCACCACTACGCCTTCTGTCCCGCATTTCTTTCAGCAACCGTTTTTTAAAGTCTTCCTCGGCCTTTATAAGTAGAAATGTTTTTTTGGAAGTAATTGCTTTGCTCATTTTCTCCATGAAGTTTACATTCAATTGATGTTTTTCATTTTCTAAGGCAATCAAATCGTTAAGAAGGGCATCGGCCTGCTTTTCGGACAATTCGTCAAAATTCATAAGCTTTGCGCGAATTTCCCGTCTTTCCTTTCTTTTTATGGCCTCAATTTTGTCTTCATGTTCATTATAAATAGGCCAAAAAACTTGCGCCTCCTCTGAAGTCAGACTTAAGCGCTCCGTAATAAAAGCTACTTTGAGTGTTTTGATTTTATCCCTAATGGGTCTATTCTGCCCATAAAAGAAAGTAGTTGTGAGCAGAAACAAGATCAATATCCGTATGCTATTGTTCGTATTCATCGAATTCTATGTTTAGTTCATCCACATCATCCACGGTATCGTCCAAATACTCCATGATGTTTTCGTCGTTGATTTGATTTTCCAAAATATCATTGATTTCCAATTCCTCCACGGAAATGACCTCGGCTATTTCATAAGAACTTAGTCCTATATCATTGTTCTCCAAAAAGGTTTCCAAATCCGAATTGGCCAGATCCTCAAATGTAAACTCATCTTGATTTGAGCGCAACCCGAAAACTAACACCAGAATTGCAGCAACTGAAGCTGCTGCATAATAGAACTTCATGTAACGTCTCAACTTTATGACCTTTGTGTCTTTCTCATCTATTTTTTGGACTATTTTTTCATTGAGATTTTCAAAATAGTTTTCAGGTACTCTAAAACCATCCTTTACAGGTAGATGAATCTCTTCCCCTGACAGCTTTTGCTTCATCTTATCGGTGAAGCTGTCAAAGTAGCCTTCAGGGGTTTTAAAATCTTGCTTTTTATATTTTTTATCCATGTCTTTATTTTGACTTGTAGCCCTTTAAAAAGTTTAACTCTCTTTTAGGGATGCCTCTATTTTTTTTACAGCGAGGTGATAGGAAGCCTTTAGTCCGCCCACGGAGGTCTCCAATATTTCTGAGATTTCCTCATATTTCAATTCTTGAAAATATTTCATATTGAAGACCAGTTTCTGCTTTTCCGGTAGAGCCGCAATGGCCTTTTGTAACTTCAGTTGAATCTCATCGCCCTCAAAATACACATCGGCTTCTAGATTTCCTATCATTCGATCCTGCAATTCTACATCGCTAAGCCCTAATTTTCTCGATTTGGACTTCAAAAAGGTCAATGCCTCATTGGTGGCGATACGGTACATCCATGAATATAATTTGCTGTCGCCTTTAAACCCTTCAATATTTTTAAAAACCTTAATGAAGGTATTTTGCAACACATCGTCCGCATCATCATGATTTAAAACGATCCTACGGATATGCCAGTATAGCCTCTCCTTATAGGTGTTGATAAGCACCTCAAAGGACTGGGATTGGGTTTCCTTTTGTTTTAGTTGCTGGACTAAGGTCTCTTCCGAAATCAAATTAATTTTCTTCGATATGTCTTTTGGACTATAAAAATAGGAAAAGGTTTAAGCTTATCGATCAACTGCCTTTCTAAAGACAAAAGAGGGAACAGAACCTATTCCCCGCTTTGGATCTAGGAAGCCAAGGATTGCATTTCCACCAATTTCTTGTAAACTCCCTTTTTGGAAAGTAATTCGGCGTGGGAACCTTGCTCAACGATTTCCCCTTTTTGCAGTACCACAATACTGTCCGCATTTTGGATGGTAGAAAGTCTATGGGCAATAACAATGGAAGTACGGTTCCGCATCATTTTTTCCAACGCATCCTGTACTAAACGCTCACTTTCGGTATCCAGCGCGGAAGTGGCCTCATCTAAAATCATTATAGGTGGATTCTTAAGAACTGCTCTGGCAATGGACAACCGTTGTTTTTGTCCTCCGCTCAATTTATTGCCACTATCTCCAATGTTGGTGTCATACCCTTCCGGTAATTCCATAATGAAATCATGCGCATTGGCAATCTTTGCAGCCGCAATGATTTCTTGTTCCGAAGCGTTTTCCTTTCCCATGGAAATGTTGCTTTTTACAGTGTCGTTGAACAGAATGGAATCTTGGGTAACCAGGCCCATTAGGTTACGAAGTGATTTTTTGGTCAAATCCTTTATGTTGATTCCGTCTATTGAGATTTCACCCTCGTTTACATCATAGAAACGGGTTACAAGATTGGCAATGGTACTTTTTCCACTACCGGATTGACCGACCAAAGCTACCGTATGTCCCTTGGGTACAGTAAGCTCAAAATTCTTCAACACGTATTCGTCTTCATATCTAAAGGAGATATTGTCTAGGGTGATTCCATTTTTGAAGTCTGTTTTTTCCAGGGCATCCGATGTATCAACAATAGGATTTTCGGTTTCTAGAACTTCCAATACGCGCTCCGCTGCGGCATTCCCTTTCTTTACCCCATAGGAAGCTTTGCTAATGGCCTTGGCCGGAGTTAGTATATTATAGGCCAATCCCATATAGGCAATAAAGGAAGCGGCGTCTAAAGTCTCATCCACCAAAACCATTTTCCCTCCAAACCAGAGCAACACGCCGATGACCAAAATGCCCAAAAACTCACCCGTGGGCGAGGCCAAGTTTTGACGGTTCAATAATGTATTGGAAAATCTAAAAAAGCGATCCGTGGATGATTTAAATGTTTTATAAAATCGTGATTCTGCATTAAAGGCCTTTATCACCCGAAGTCCACCCAAAGTTTCTTCCACAATAGACAGGAATTCGCCTTGTTCTTTTTGCACCCGATCCGATTTTTTTTTCAGGGATTTTCCTATTCGTGAAATCAAGGCCCCTGCAACGGGAATGAAAATAAAGACAAAAAGTGTAAGCTTTACGCTGATGAGGAACATTACAATAATGGTGAACAAAATTGTCAAGGGTTCTCGAACAATAAGCTCCAAGACCGAAAGGAAGGAATGTTGAATTTCCAGGACATCCGAAGTAATCCGTGCAATTACATCGCCCTTTCGTTTTTCAGAGTAGTAGGAGATAGGTAGTTCCGTAATTTTTTGATACATCTTGTTGCGAATATCCTTTAAAACACCATTTCTGAGGAAGGTGATAAAATACATGGCCAGGTAGTTGAACACATTTTTCAATAAAAAGAGTGTCAATACCAGACCTATGACCAGGACCAATCCTTTCATTTGGTCATCGCCGGAATATTGGGTGACCTGGTAGTTCATATAGTCCATGAAATAGTCCTTGGCCTTTCCGATTCCTTGAAAAACGGGAGGTTCGGTAAGTTGCTTGGTCTTGTCGAACAAGACGTTGAGCATGGGAATCAAAGCAGCAAAGGAGAGCGCGCTGAACAGGGCATATAGGATATTGAAGAAAATATTAAGGAAACCATATTTCTTATAGGGCTTCGCAAAGCGAAGAATTTTTTTGAAATACTCCATTAACCCAAATTGAATTCGCTAAGGATACGGCCTATCTTGGTATCCAACTGCTGATTCACCTTTTTGAAATTTTCCGCTTTGTCCAAAGCAGCGTTGATGCTGAAGTAGAACTTTATTTTAGGTTCGGTACCACTGGGTCGTGCTGCCATTCGCGTACCGTCCTCGGTGGTATAGATCAATACATTGGATTTTGGAATATCAATTTCTGATACTTCCCCGGTAACCAGGTTTTTGGAAGTAGAGGTGTTATAGTCATCCACAATAATCACCTTGGAACCATCTATTTCCTTAACGGGATTTTCCTTAAAATCGACCATCATTTGTTTGATTTCCGCTGCTCCGTCCATTCCCTTTTTTGTTAGGGAGACCAGTTTCTCCTTATAGAAACCATAATCTACATAGCAATCGATTAAATCCTTGTAAAAAGAGCTTCCTTTGGCCTTGGCATCAGCGGCAATTTCACAGGCCAGTAGGGTAGAGGTCACAGCATCCTTGTCGCGGACAAAATCACCTACCATATAACCAAAACTTTCTTCGCCACCACCTACAAATTGCTGTTGTGGAAAATCCTTGATCATTTTGCCGATCCATTTGAATCCGGTGAGTGCTGTCTTATATTCCACTCCATAGGCGGTCGCCATTTTTTCCAACATCGGCGTGGAGACTATGGTTGTTGCTACAAATTCATTTCCGTTAAAACCCTTTTCCTTTTGTTTTTCCAAGAGAAATTTTGTCATCAAGACCATGGTTTGGTTCCCATTCAACAATTCTATTTCCCCATCAAGGTTTCGGACGGCAATGCCCAAACGGTCACTGTCCGGATCTGTGCCGACTACCATATCCGCTTGTATTTGCTCCGCTTTTTTGATGGCCATGGAAAGTGCTTCCGGTTCTTCGGGATTGGGCGACTCCACGGTGGGGAAATCCCCATCCGGTTTGGCCTGTTCCTCAATGATGGTCACGTTTTTATATCCAGAACGTTCCAAGACCTCTGGAATGGCAGTAATGGAAGTACCGTGCAAGGCGGTAAAGACAATTTTAAAATCATCCTTTCCAGCCGCATTGAAATTCCCATTGGCAACAGAAGCTTCAATGAACGCTTCATCCACCTTGGTGTCGATAAGCTCGATCAAGTTTTCATCGGCCTTAAAATTGACATCTTCAAAAGAAAGCGCATTGATTTCGGCGATGATTTCTCCATCCTGGGGAGGTACTATTTGCCCACCATCTGTCCAATAGACCTTGTAACCATTATATTCCGGCGGGTTGTGGGAAGCGGTCAACACCACTCCGGCATGGCAACCTAAGTATCGGACGGCAAAGGATAGCTCCGGGGTTGTACGCAATGCTGAAAACAAAAATACTTGGATACCATTTGCTGCAAATACCTCTGCCACGGTTCGGGCCAAGGTGTCACTATTATGACGGCAATCATAAGCTATAACTACTTTTATGCCACTATCGCCATATGTTTTTTTAAGGTAATTGCTAAGGCCCTGGGTACTTTTCCCTAGAGTGTATTTGTTTATGCGATTGGTGCCGACGCCCATAACACCGCGCATTCCACCGGTACCGAACTCCATATTCTTATAGAAACGGTCTTGAAGTTCGTCGGTATCGTTTTCAATTAAGTATTGGATTTCTTTTTTAACGGAAGGATCAAAAAAATCGGTCAACCAGCTTTTGGCAGATTCTAAAATAGCGTCCATTTAGGCATATGTATTTGAGCCGTAAATTTAAGAAGAATATTGTTCTTCTTGCTTAGCGAAGTTGATTTCTTCCGAAACGGTATAACGGGGCTCATTTTTTTTGGAACGAATCATAATCTCACCTATAAAACCGGCAAGAAACAGTTGGGTTCCCAAAATCATAGCGGTGAGGGCAATGAAAAATTGAGGTCGATCTGTAATCAAACGACCGAAGGGATTTATAAAAAGTTTGTCTATTCCCAAATAGAGCGCAAACCCAAAGCCGACTATAAACATTAATACGCCAAGTGCCCCAAAAAGGTGCATAGGTCTTTTGCCAAATTTGGATACGAACCAAATAGTGATCAAATCCAGAAATCCATTAATGAACCGCTCCATTCCAAATTTAGTTTTACCGTATTTACGGGCCTGATGCTTGACTACTTTTTCACCGATATTCGAAAAACCCGCATTCTTAACCAAGACGGGGATGTACCGATGCATTTCCCCTCGCACCTCAATAGTTTTTACTACGGCTTTTCGGAAAGCTTTTAGCCCACAGTTAAAATCGTGCAACTTTACTCCCGAGGTCTTTCTTGCCGCCCAATTAAAAAGTTTGGAGGGCAGGTTCTTTGAAAGTAGTGCGTCATATCTCTTTTTCTTCCAGCCCGAAATCAAATCGAATCCTTCCGAAGTAATTAGGCGATATAATTCTGGGATTTCCTCCGGATTATCCTGGAGATCCGCATCCATTGTAATAATGACGTCTCCCTGGGCCCCCTTAAAGCCGGCATGCAGGGCTTGAGACTTTCCAAAATTCCTTAAAAATCGAATTCCCTTTATGTAATCGTTATCGTGCGAAAGCCTTGATATAATCTTCCAAGATCTATCCGTACTGCCATCGTCAATAAAGATGACTTCATAGGAAAAACCATGGTTCTGCATGACGTTTACAATCCAGTCATGGAGTTCTTGAAGTGATTCTTCCTCGTTGAGCAAGGGGATTACAATGGACAGATTCATAGAAAATGGCTAAGCATCTGTCCAAAAATACAACTTTGCAATTAATATGCTGGTTTTTGCTTTTTCATGATAAGGCCCCCGATAAGACCAACAATGAGACCGATGACAATATTCATAACTAGTATTATTGGATAAGTAATCCACGCTAAACTTTTTTGGAACTCAATCCCTTGATCAATTTGTTCCTCGGTGAGCTCAGGATTGTCTTGTAGGGCTTTCTGTTTTCCAAGTTCGTAGGTATTGTCCATAAAATCAGGCTCGATAAAGTTGGAAAATAGGAAAAAATATAGTAGGCCTAAAAGACCTGCAATTAAAGCAACTCCTGCTCCGAGCTTCAAAGCTTCTGAAAGGCTCAAGTAGCCGGCACTGGCCTTTTTGAATTGGGAAATAGCCAATAGGATACCTGCAGCCAATATTGCTATTTGAACTCCTTGGACACTGAAGCCACGCTCATAATGCATATCCATTGAAAATAGGATTAATGCAAATAGAATTCCAACAGCACCGGTAATCAGGCCGTAATTCAATGAAAACTTCCCTGTTTTTGGTTGATTTTCTTCCATTTGATTTTGTTTTTAGGTTGTTATTATTTTAGTGTGCTTTTTAACACTTTTGTTACATTTAAAGATACACTATTTTGTTTCTCTTTTTTAGGAATTAAAATTGCAGATTTCTGAAAATTGTCTAAATTTGCACCACTTTTAGGAAAAGCATTTAAAGTACTATACCGATGAAGAAAGGGATACACCCAGAAAACTATAGATTGGTCGCTTTTAAGGATATGTCCAATGACGATGTGTTCATCACCAAATCCACCGCCAACACCAAGGAAACTTTGGAAGTAGATGGGGTGGAATATCCATTGGTGAAATTGGAGATTTCAAGAACATCTCATCCATTTTATACTGGCAAAGCTAAATTTTTGGATACGGCAGGACGTATTGATAAATTTAAGAGCAAGTACGATAAGTTCAAAAAGAAGCCGGCAGCTCCACAAAAGGACGCTTCAAAGGATAAAAGCGAATAAAGGATACACCCTTACAAAAAATAGTTGACGCCTCCGACCAAAATCGGGGGCGTAATTTTTTTAATTTTGTTCCAAACCACCCTTACGATGAATTATGTTCTTTTCGATGGAAACGTTAGAAACCATTTGCTGCCCTTTACCTATACCCGGCCAGTAGCTGATATCCGCATAGGAATTTTGACCATTCGCGAGAAATGGGAACGTTATCTTGGTGTGGGTACAAGTTCCAAAACCGAGGACTATCTACAAGAAAAGTTCTCTTTGGTGCTTGAAGAAGAGAATACTTTCATCAATGCTTCCTTTTTGCCAAATGTGGAATTGACCAACTTGGTGAAAAGGCTAAGACGAAATGAAGCGATTTATCTGAAGGATGAAGTCATAGCCTATTGTGCAAATGAGCTTCGGGAATTAGCTGACCTTTCAACTTTTAAAAAAGTAGTTTACGAAGGAGAAATATTAAGTGTAGCACGTACTTGGGACATCTTTTCTAAAAATGGGGAAGCCCTACAGGCAGATTTTGATTTTCTTACCAATGGAAGAAAAAGTGCGCCTATTTCCAATACAAATCAATTGATTTGCCCTGAGAATATATTTTTGGAAGAAGGGGCAAAAGTGGAATATAGCATTTTAAATGCCTCGGAAGGGCCTATCTATTTGGGAAAAGATTCCGAGGTTTGGGAGGGTAACCTTATTCGAGGGGCATTTGCCTTATGTGACAATGCCGTTGTAAAAATGGGAGCCAAGATTTATGGTCCTACTACAGTTGGCCCTTATGGAAAGGTTTGTGGTGAAATAAGCAATTCGGTAATCTTTGGATATTCCAGCAAGGGTCATGAAGGATATCTTGGGAATGCGGTATTGGGCGAGTGGTGCAACATTGGTGCGGACAGTAACAATTCCAACTTAAAAAACAATTATGCCAAAGTGCGACTATGGAACTATGCCACAGAAAGCTTTGAGCAGACGGGATTGCAATTTTGCGGTCTTATGATGGGTGATCATAGTAAAACGGCCATCAACACCATGTTCAATACGGGGACTGTAATCGGGGTGAATTCCAATATTTACGTACCCGGCTTCCCCCGTAATTTTATTCCCAGTTTTAGTTGGGGCGGGGCTTCCGGTTTTAGCACCTATCTTCCAAGAAAGGCGTTTGAGGCGGCCAAGGTGATGATGGCCAGAAGACATGTAGAGTTTGATGAAAAGGAAGCCAATATCCTAAACCATGTTTTTGAACTCACCCAAAAGTGGCGGAACTATTGAATGGTTTTGGCAGTTTTACTATTCGATTTTAAGTTGATTCTGAAGAACTTAAAGCCTATAACTTCACGCATCTATAACAACTTTGCCCTATATTTGCAGTCCTAAAATGAAAAAGAAAGTCGCTTTTTACACACTCGGTTGTAAGCTTAATTTCTCCGAGACCTCTACCATTGCAAGAGGTTTTGTATCGGAAGGATTTGAGCGGGTAGATTTTTCGCAACCGGCGGATATGTACGTCATAAATACCTGCTCGGTTACAGAGAATGCGGACAAGCGTTTTAAGACCATTGTGCGACAGGTACAAAAAGCCAATCCCGAAGCATTTGTAGCCGCCATTGGCTGTTACGCCCAATTAAAACCAGAAGAGTTGGCCGCCGTGGATGGGGTGGATTTGGTTTTGGGAGCTACTGAAAAATTCAAGATTACGGACTATATAAACGACCTTCTCAGTAGTCACCCTGAGCGCCCGCCTGAATGGCATGGTCGGGCAGGCAGTGGAAGGGAGGCCCAAATTCATTCCTGTGAAATTGAGGAAGCCGACTTTTATGTTGGTAGTTATTCCATAGGGGATAGGACGCGTGCATTTTTAAAAGTACAGGACGGTTGTGATTATAAATGTACGTATTGCACTATTCCTCTGGCGCGTGGCATTTCAAGAAGTGATACACTGGAAAATGTTTTGCAGAACGCCGCTGAAATTTCGGCCAAGGGAATTCGGGAAATCGTATTGACTGGCGTGAATATAGGGGATTATGGCAAGGGAGAGTTTGGCAATAAAAAACACGAACACACTTTTTTGGATTTGATCAAGGCCTTGGATAGGGTAGCGGGAATTCATCGGCTTCGGATATCTTCCATAGAGCCTAATCTTTTAAAAAACGAGACAATAGATTTTGTGGCGAACAGCAATTCCTTCGTGCCCCACTTTCATATTCCATTACAAAGCGGTAGCGATGAGATCTTGAAGCTCATGCGTCGGCGTTATCTACGGAATCTATACATTGAAAGAGTAGAAAGGATAAAGGAAATTATGCCTCATGCCTGTATTGGTGTAGATGTTATCGTTGGATTTCCCGGGGAAACGGATGCCCATTTTTTGGAAACCTACCATTTCCTAAATGAGTTGGACGTTTCCTACCTGCATGTGTTTACCTATTCCGAAAGGGACAATACTTCTGCCGCAGAGATGAACGGCGTAGTCCCCAAGAAGATTAGAACCAAACGAAGCAAGATGTTACGTGGACTTTCGGCCAAAAAACGGCGTGCTTTTTATGAAAGCCAGTTGGGCACTGTAAGAACGGTATTGTTCGAGGGGGAAAACAAGGAGGGCTATATTCATGGATTTACGGAAAATTATGTAAAAGTCAAAATGCCTTGGAATCCCAAATTGGTAAATACATTACATGACGTTGAACTGACCGAAATCGACGAGGATGGTTTGGTGCGATTTGAATTTATTGAAAGTGAGGTGAAGGCATAAAAAATCCCGCTAATTGCGGGATTTTATTTTTCTAGATTCTGATGCCTACCGGCAACATTTCTTTGTATTGTCTATTTTTCCGTAGAAAACCTGCTATTTGCGGGCTGGTTGGAACAACTCTTTGGTTTTGTTCCTGAATGTGATGAAGGACAGATTTTATAAAATCTTCTTTAAAACCTTCCTTGGTAATTTCTTCAGGCACTACCAGCTTGGTCAAAAAGACCTTTCTTTCCTGCGAGGAGTATTCGATTTTAGCTAAATGCCCATTGAGCCTAGTTTCAAATTGACGCAAGAAACTATTGTCCTTGATTTCCATTTCGTTCATATAGTTTGATTTTAATGTTGGTCTTAGACAAAAAAATCACGATGTTCTACAATCGTAATTTTATATATTTTTACTTTGAAATTAAGATGTTGGGGATAACTTCCAATGATTGTACAAAAGTAGGGAAAAAAATAGAGTTTTCCTAGTAAAACGCAAAGTCTAGCCATTATGCCCTATGATAAAACCCATGTTTATTTTATGCCGGGAATGGCCGCAAATCCATCTATATTTGAAAACATAGCACTTCCCAAGGATAAATTTGAACAGCATTTATTGGAATGGTTTATTCCCGAACAGGGAATGACGCTGTCCGAGTATGCCGTTGAAATGAACAAAAATATCGTTCATGAAAACCCTGTGCTTTTGGGCGTGTCCTTTGGAGGTATGCTCGTTCAGGAAATGGCGAAATATATTCCGATAAAAAAAACGATTATCGTATCCAGCGTAAAAAGCACCTCTGAATTACCAAAAAAAATGACTTTTGCCAAGTACACCAAAGCGTATAAACTACTGCCTACAGGCCTGGTGAATAATGTAGAACTTCTGGCCAAGTATGCCTTTGGGGAGACCATCACCAAACGGCTAAAACTTTACGAGCAATATCTTTCTATTAGGGATAAGCACTACATAGATTGGTCCTTAGATCAAATCATAAATTGGGATCAACAGGATTGCCCCGAACGTCTCGTGCACATCCATGGTGAAAAAGACCCGGTATTTCCTATCGGCAACATTAAAGATTGCATTACTGTAAAAAATGGGACTCACACTATGATCATACATCGGGCCAAATGGTTCAATGAACACCTGCCCACAATTATTTTGGAATAAGGGAGTTGTATTAATACCTTTGAATAATAACAAATCCGGCAAAATGAAGATAATAAAGAACGTTTTAATGCTTTTAGGAGTATTTTTTGTAGTGAGTACGTTAGTATTTGCAGTACAAAATAGGGTAGAAGAGCAAAGCGATGATGCTATGGATGTAGCGGAAAACGACCCTGGTAAAAACGTTGCCAAGGAATATAAAATATCTGCAATAGATATCCCGGAAGATTTGAATTTTGCAGGGGAACCCGTACCACAAGATGATCCCGAAGTGATGGAACGTGTGGATAGGGAATTTTTGGTAAATACTTATTGGCAATCCAATGCCCTTTTGTTGATGAAGCGTGCGCATAAGTACTTTCCCATAATAGAACCTATCCTTGCCAAGAATGGTATTCCGAACGATTTTAAGTATTTGGCCGTTGCCGAAAGCGGACTTCAGAACGTAGTTTCGCATGCCGGAGCCACCGGTTTTTGGCAGATAATGAAAGGGACCGGACAAGAGTATGGACTTGAAGTGAACAAGAATGTTGATGAGCGTTATCATTTGGAAAAATCCACAGAGGTTGCTTGTCAATACTTGAACAAATGGAAGGAGAAATATGGGAGTTGGACTTTGACAGCGGCTGCTTACAACGCAGGTCCAGGCGCGATCAACAAATTTATGGGAATACAGCAGGTGGGAGATTACTATGACCTTTTACTTGGCCAAGAAACGGGACGTTATGTATTTCGGATTATGGCGATTAAGGAAATCCTTACCCATCCTGAAAAATATGGTTTTGAAATCAATAAAGAGGATATGTATACGACCGTACCTACATTTCGGGTAGAAGTGGATGAACCCGTTTTTAGCTTTGCCGATTTTGCCCAACGGTATGAAATAAATTACAAGATTTTAAAACGCCATAATCCATGGCTTCGCGAAGCACACTTAAATAACGCTTCCAGGAAAAAATATATCATAGAAATACCCAACAAAGGCTACTACAAAGTATCCAGTAGTAACCCTTAAATCCTCTTCATCTGTTGCTGCATCATTTTAATCTGCTCTGTAAGCATGTTGTTCTTGTCCAGCTTTTTAGCTTCCTGAAGTAAGGTAGTCGCTTCCCGTTTGCGACGTTTTTGCATAGCTATACCGGCTAGGCTCAGTTTGGCCATGGCTACATCATAGTCCATAGTCAGTCCCAATTTTAAGGCCTTTCTAAAATATTTTTCGGCTTGGGTCAAGTTTTTTTGTGAGTGTAGGATACCATGCATATAATTGTAATACCCTTGCTGTTTGGTGATTAAGGCTGCCTCCGGGTTTTTTATTTTGTCCAACCATTTTTGGGTACCTTCCATATCCTGTTTCCGCATACGTAAAAAGGCCAGTAGAATCATTTCGTTCCTAAAGTATAGGAAGATGAAAATGAGCGAAAACAAAATCAGAGCAATACCATTGCCTATATTCCCTTCCATAAACTGATAAATGGCATAAGCTATAATTAATCCGGCAATGACGAGTTTAATATTCTTATGGAACATGTTCTTACTTTAATTGATTCGTTCGTATGTAATTGTGGACTTTATGGTAGTCGGGATCTTCTGATCTCCCAATTGCGCCACGGTTCCCATACCTTTGGACTCGCCCTCTACCTTCATTTTTTTTATAAAACCAGATGATAAATCCGTGGTAATATGGGTGGCCTGTGTTCCGGTAAGGTTCATCGTGGTAGCGGGTTCGGTAATATCCATAATCACTTCAGCCGTTCCCGTAATTTTTGCGTTGGTGTCCTCAATGGTTTCCAAAGTCCATGTATTCTTGGTGCTTAACTTTCCGGTATACTCATTCTCCCAGGTATCTCCCGGCGCAACTTGTTGCTGGGGGTAGAGATAGGTCATTTGTTCATAGCTGTTGGATAAGGCTTCCGATCCGAATTCCTTCTCCAAGGATTTTTTCATCATATTCAGGGAAAACTCATCTTCCAATCCAGAAGCTTGGGCCATCTTGGCCACTAGACTATCGCCGCCCTGAACCCTAAGGATATGTCCATTTCTGGAAAGGGTCATTTGTATAGGATGCTCCAATAAGCTATTGAAAATATTGGATTGCATATCACCCTCAACAATTTCCTTTGCGGCCACATTCATCAATTCTCCTTGTATGCTGGATACAATTTTAAGATTAAGATCCTTAAAGGTCAACGCTATTTCGTAATTTTCATCTTCTTCACCTAGGACCTTGAATTCCAAAACACCATCGATTACATTGGTCAATTCGTGTTCAGCTCCTTCCAGTTCTTGGGTAATGACCTGTTTGGCCTCTTGCTTAATGGTAAATACGTCATCCTTTTCCAGCTTGTATTCCAACTTTACTTGGCCCATGGCCCACGGCCCAAAAAACAATATAAACAATAGGGGCAAAACCTTTTTCATAGTGGGGAAAAATCCAAATTATCGAATGGCGCAAAAGTAATAAAAACAAACCGAAACATTTTTATATTTCCATTTGGCAAAGCAAAAACTCTTCGTATATTTGCGCCCAGAATTTTATGGGCAAAATGTCCATTGTAACGTATAACAAGTATTTAAAGGCTCAAAAATGAAAAGAACATTTCAGCCATCCAAGCGAAAGAGAAGGAACAAACATGGGTTTAGAGAGCGCATGGCTACTGCCAATGGCAGAAAGGTACTTGCCAGAAGAAGGGCCAAGGGAAGAAAAAAATTATCCGTATCCTCAGAGCCGAGACACAAAAAATAATGATTGAACATTTTAACAATACCAAGGTGTTACTTTTTCGGAAGTAGCACCTTTTTTTTGTCCACACCGAACTTATTTCGGTACCAACTGATTAAAACCTAATATAAAAAATGCCCAAAAGAAAAGATTTAAAATCGATTTTGATAATAGGTTCTGGACCTATTATCATTGGACAGGCCTGTGAATTCGACTATTCCGGATCTCAGGCTCTACGAAGCCTTAAAGAAGACGGAATAGAAACCATATTGATCAATAGTAATCCGGCCACTATTATGACGGATCCGGTTATGGCGGATCATATCTATCTTAAACCGTTGACCACAAAATCGATTCTGGAAATCTTAAAAAAACACCCACAAATAGATGCCGTATTACCGACGATGGGCGGACAAACGGCATTAAACCTTTGTATTGAAGCGGACGAAAAAGGTATTTGGAAAGATTTTGATGTAGAGATTATAGGCGTAGATATCGATGCCATAGATATTACCGAGGACCGGGAACGGTTCAGGGCATTGATGATGGAGATAGGGATAGGTATGGCACCACAGGCAACGGCTACTTCTTTTCTAAAAGGGAAGGAAATTGCACAGGAATTTGGTTTTCCCTTGGTTATTAGGGCGTCGTATACGCTTGGGGGGGCCGGCGCTTCCATTGTGTACAAGCCGGAAGATTTTGATGAACTTTTAAGCCGCGGTCTGGAAATATCCCCGATTCACGAGGTAATGATAGACAAGGCCATGATGGGCTGGAAGGAGTATGAACTTGAGCTTCTACGGGACAAGAACGATAATGTGGTCATTATCTGTACCATAGAAAATATGGATCCTATGGGTATCCATACTGGGGATTCCATTACAGTGGCCCCAGCGATGACACTTTCGGATAGGACCTTCCAGCGTATGCGGGATATGGCCATAAAGATGATGCGGAGCATTGGCGATTTCGCTGGAGGTTGTAACGTACAGTTTGCTGTTAGCCCGGATGAAAAAGAGGATATTATTGCCATTGAGATCAACCCCAGGGTGTCACGATCATCAGCATTGGCTTCCAAGGCAACCGGTTATCCTATTGCCAAGATAGCTGCCAAGTTGGCCGTGGGGTATCATTTGGATGAGTTGGAAAACCAGATTACCAAATCTACTTCGGCATTATTCGAACCAACCTTGGACTATGTAATCGTAAAAATACCACGATGGAATTTTGATAAGTTTGAGGGCTCTGATCGTACCTTGGGCCTACAGATGAAGGCCGTTGGTGAGGTAATGGGGATTGGCCGTTCTTTCCAGGAAGCCTTACATAAGGCCACACAATCCTTGGAAATTAAAAGAAACGGGCTGGGTGCCGACGGAAAGGGATACAAGGATTACAATCAGATTATCAGCAAATTGACCATTCCCAGTTGGGATCGGGTGTTCGTTATCTATGATGCTATTCAAATGGGAATTCCTTTGAGTCGTATTCATGATATTACCAGAATAGATATGTGGTTCCTTAAGCAATACGAGGAACTGTATCAGTTGGAAAAGGAAATATCTACCTATACCATTGCAACCTTAAGCAAGGAATTGATGTTGGAGGCCAAGCAGAAAGGTTTTGCCGATCGGCAGATAGCCCATATGCTGGATTGCTGGGAGAGCGAAGTCTACAACAAGCGAGCGGAAATGGGCGTTAATCGCGTCTATAAATTAGTGGATACTTGTGCCGCCGAATTCAAGGCGATGACCCCTTATTACTATTCTACTTTTGAAGCCGAGATAGAAACACCGGACGGGGAACGGTATGTAGAAAATGATAGCGCGGTTACAGACCGGAAGAAAATAGTGGTCCTAGGTTCGGGTCCCAATAGAATAGGGCAGGGGATAGAATTTGATTATTGCTGTGTACATGGGGTTCTGGCCGCAGCCGAATGTGGATATGAAACCATAATGATCAATTGCAATCCGGAAACGGTCTCCACTGATTTTGATACGGCGGATAAACTCTATTTTGAACCTGTTTTCTGGGAACATATTTATGACATCATCCGTCATGAAAAACCAGAGGGTGTAATCGTCCAATTAGGTGGCCAAACAGCCCTAAAGCTGGCGGAAAAGTTGGATAAATATGGAATCAAAATTATAGGTACCAGCTTTGAGTCCTTAGATCTGGCCGAGGATCGAGGTAGTTTTTCCACGCTGCTCAAAGAGAATGACATTCCCTACCCGAGGTTTGGGGTAGCGGAAACTGCGGACGAAGCGCTGCAATTGGCAGACGAACTTGGCTTCCCATTATTGGTGCGGCCTTCATACGTATTGGGAGGGCAAGGAATGAAAATTGTCATCAACAAAGAGGAACTGGAAGCGCATGTAGTGGACTTACTGCGCAAAATACCGAACAACAAACTGCTTTTGGACCATTATCTGGATGGAGCCATAGAGGCCGAAGCCGATGCCATCTGTGATGGGGAGGAGATTTATATCATTGGAATTATGGAGCATATAGAGCCTTGTGGTATCCATTCCGGGGATTCCAATGCTACCCTGCCTCCATTTAATTTAGGCGAGTTCGTAATGCAGCAGATTAAGGATCATACAAAGAAAATTGCCTTAGCCCTGAATACCGTAGGGTTGATCAATATCCAATTTGCCATTAAGGATGATATGGTCTATATCATAGAAGCAAACCCCAGGGCATCCAGAACGGTACCCTTTATTGCCAAAGCTTATAAGGAACCTTATGTAAATTACGCTACAAAGGTGATGTTGGGTGAAAAGAAAGTCAAAGACTTTGAATTCGATCCCCAGTTGGAGGGCTTTGCCATTAAGCAACCGGTGTTCTCATTCAACAAATTTCCTAACGTGAACAAGAATTTAGGTCCGGAAATGAAGAGTACGGGGGAAAGTATCCTGTTCATTGATAGCCTAAAGGACGACCAGTTTTACGACTTGTACGGACGTAGAAAAATGTATTTGAGCAAGTAGGGTACTTACGTAGCAGGGTTTGGGCATTAACTTCTTGTCCTCTATTTTTTAAGCATGTGATCAAGAAATCGGCCTAAAGTCATTAGGATTCCTGATTTATCACCTCCCATCTTTCTTAAATCATCAATATCCCCTTCATTGTACCATAAGGTATTGTTAATCATACCATAAGGATTTCTCATGGCATCCAAGTGGGTCAATGGATTATCATTTAGAATCAACAACTGTGATTTTTTACCCTTAGTAATGGAGCCTATCTCATTTTCCATACCCAAGGCCTTTGCCGCTTCTATGGTACCAGATTGTAGTATTGCATAGGGTTTTAGTCCATTTTCGTGCAATAAGGCAATTTCCTCGTGCAAGGTCAATCCTGGAGCGGTCAGATTAGGTCCGGTATCGGTACCAAGTAGTAAAGTGACCTCTTCCTCATTAAAAATACGAACAAGATCTTTCATGCAGCGGTATTTATCCACATGCCATTTGTAAGTACCTTCATTGGAGTCGATCCATTGGGAAAGCTGTTTCTTGCCGATAAATTCAATAAAGGGGTTGATGGGGATTTTGGGGATTGAATTCATGAATGCTTCCCCTTCTACCGTGGTTTTGTAAATATGGTGAAAGGGCGATAGGGTAACGGTTACTTTGGCGTCATTTTGTTTTAATTCTTTTGCAATTTTCCTTCCCATGACGGTATCCAGCTCGTAATCCATCATACCTTGAATAACTTCTTCAATATGCTCAAAAGAGGTAATCGGGTATTGTAGAAGTACATTCAGGTCTATGGCATGTGGAGGATGCCCGGCCACATCCATATCCAAATGGTTGGCTTCTTGCATAATACTTTCAAATTGTTGCCGATTAAGTCCATCATAGATTTTGATGAAGTCGTACCCTTTATCCTTATAAGCACTCACTGCCTCAGTGCCCTCTTGAGGGGTATTTATATTCTTATGAAAAGGACCTGTATTGGCCCCACTGTTTATGGTCGGTGAAGCGGTTATTAAGGTTGCTCCTGGATATAAGCCGTCGTTTACCTGCTCCCGCCACCTCAAATGCATGGGAAATCCCATCATATTCCGTACCGTGGTCACACCGTAGCCCAAGTACATTGCCAGATCAGATCGATCAAAAATATGGGTATGCATGTCAATAAGGCCTGGCATCACATATTTTCCGTTTAGGTTTTTGATCGAATATCCGCTTGGTATGGAAACCGAATCTGGAATCATTCCCGTAATAATGCCTTTATCTATTAATAGCGTCTTGTGCTTTTCCAACACTTCGCGACCTTGGTCCATACTGATAATGTTTACATGGGTAAGGGCCAATGCCTCATTTTCTTGCCCAATAACCGATTCGGGATTGCCATAATCTTTGCTTGAAATAAGAACGATTGCGATTAAAAAAAGCAAAAGCATAAATAGGGTGATGACCAAAAACTTCAATAGTTTTTTTGTGAATCTCAGTATTTTCTTCATGGACAAAATTTGATGATGTCAACAAAGAAATTAGACTTTTGGGTATGAAAAGTTCGTATTCATGAACTCGAACTAATTTTAGAGGGGATAAAGGGTTTGGATTTTGGTTTACAAGAATACGAACTAGGAAGAAAGGTGTTTTTTCTTGTATTCCGTAGGGGTTAAACCAGTCTTTTGTTTGAATAGGGTGTTGAATGAGGATTTTGAGTTAAAACCCACTTCGTACATTACCTCCAATATAGTTTCCCCTTTTTCTTTAGGATACTCCAAACGGGATTTCGCCTTTTCAATTCGATGATTATTGATGAAACCCATGAAATTCTGCCCCAAAAAAGCATTGATCAAATAGGACAGCCTTCTAGGAGGTATTTGCAACTGCTCCGAAAGTTGCCTTAGGCTGAGTTCCGGATCCATATAAAGGTCGCTATCCCGCATAAAACCCTGAATGTGCTCAAGATCTTGTTTTTCGGAAGTATCCGGAGTCGTTTTGAGGGGAGCTTTTCTTTTTTCCATAAAAACAGCTTCATCCAATGCCGTGATACCCAGAAAAATCTGAGGTTGTTTAAGTCCTTTATAGAACATCCAATTAATAAGCAAGAGAATCATTAGGTGAATGGATGAGATACCAGCAAAAAGGTCCGTGCTCCAAAAAAGCTGATCGACCATATCCAACAGCAGTGCAACACAAAAAATAATAATCGTCCATTGAAGCCATACTAAATCGGTACGACTCAAAGATGATTGGGTCTCCTTTACTATTTTTCTATAGGTGACAACTTTTAGGATTGCCAAAGTGCTATAAGTCAAAAGACTAACATATAGCAAAAACCCAAATCTTCCGCAAAATGAATAGCCAAGTGCTGCAGTTAGGAGCAATATGACAAAGGGTATAAAGTGGGCCAATTGTAAAAAAGAAAAACGAAACTTTCGATACATCAAAGATCTCGAATATAAAAAGAGCAATGGGCCGTAAGCAAAGCCATAAACACAAAGCGTTGCACTTAGAAAAATATTGGCGGTTCCATAGGTGTCGTTCAACATCACCGTAAACTGTAGTGCAAGCATGATTAGAAAGGAAGCCAAGTAACTGTTACTTATTTTTTTGGATCCCCTATCGGTTAGGAGAACCAGTGCAAAAAAGATACTTTGAAGAATGATGATGAAGGGAATGATATCGGCAATATAGATGGTCATGGTCTATTTGTTCGGTCAGCCGTGGTAATGACAAAACAGGGCAGGCATTGTTACGAATATAGGATTATTTAGTGTTTTGGAAAACTGTGTTTATTTTGAACAAGCAATTACTCCACGGTAATAACGATTTTTCCCTTTACCAGGTTTTTTCCATAGTATGTGAAAGCATCACGGGTTTTGGCTAAAGGAAAGGATTGGTCTACAATAGGTTTTAGTTTTCCAGATTCCAATAACTCTTGGAGAATTTTCAAATCCTGTCTGTTCGGCTTGTGCATAAGGATTCCCATTTTCCTGTCAGATTTCTTGGGAAATATAGACTTTAGGGCCAGTTTTAAAAGTAATGTTACAGACCCTCCCACCACGACAAATGCCCCATTGGGATTTAAAACACTTTTGTATTTGGAAAGTGGTTTTTTCGCAATAACATCCAGTATCAGGTCATACTTTTTTTCGGTCTTTGTAAAGTTCTCTTTTTGGTAATCGATTACGAAGTCGGCACCCAGGTCTAGAAGCACATCCAATTTATCGGAACGATCCACCGCAGTTACTTCTGCACCCCAAAGCTTGGCCAGTTGTAAGGCAAAGGTCCCTACGCCGCCACCGGCACCATTGATCAAGACTTTATGTCCTTCCTCAATATCACCATTGTGACGTAATCCTTGGAGCGCAAGCACGCCCGCCTGGGGCACCGCTGCCGCCTCTTCATAGGTTAAGTTGGCCGGTTTTGTGGACAAGAGGTTTTCATCGGCACAAACAAATTCGGCAAAACCACCCCAATTGTATGCGGAGAGGTCTCCGTAGACCATATCTCCGGGTTTGAAAAGTTTAACTTCTCCACCAACCGATAGTACCTGTCCCGCAATATCGGCCCCTAAAATTTTATGCTTTGGTTTAAACAGACCAAAGAATAGTCGATATAGGCGAGGCCTCCCGGTGAGGTAGTCCCAATCCCAGGAGTTTATGGACGAGGCATGTACCTTTACCAAAACCTCATTGTTTTTGGGCACGGGTCTTTCCACTTCTTTCAATTGAAGTACGTTGGGTAAACCATATTTTTCGTTGCGTATGGCCTTCATAGGTCAATCTTTAGTTGAAACCCTGCCTGCGGCAGGCAATTATATACTTTGTGTGTGCCCTTATTTTCGGGTTCAGTATCTGGAAATATTTCGATTTTAAGAGTTGTCCAGTTATTGGTTTACCAAGTTATTGTCGCGTACCAACAAAACAACCCAATAACTTAATAATCCAACAACCACAAACGATTTTATTATCAAATCAAACCATTACCAGAATGATTTGTGGGCCCCATATGAAATAGTAGTCTGGTTTATAGGTTTTGGCTAAAATATGCCTTAATATCAATATCGGTCATGGGCTGTAGGGGGCCAAAAACAATCTCCTTATAAATTTTGTGAGTCATGGTTTGGGGTGATAAAAACTGGGTCCCCATGATATATCTGGCCTGGGTCACAATTTCTTCAGCATGATGTGTGCCAAAGAATTTGGACAGTACGGAAGCTTCAAATAGCATTTCCAACAGGACCTTGTTTCCTTGTTTGAACCTAGATAGCGCACGACCCGCTTGCATGCATAGTTGCCTCGCCCCTTTATATTTTACTACCAATTCTCCCAGATTATTCAAAAAGTATTCGGATTCCGATAGTTTTTTCCCCTTTTTCATTTTTTGTTCACCAAAACCCTTTACTTCCTTTATCACGCGTTTAGCAGCTCCTAGATATGGGGCCGATACCAATGCCTGAAACCATGACCTTTGATATATTAAAAGCTCGGATTGTTCCTTGGTTTGGGCATCTAACTTTATGACGTTTGAAACGGGGACCCGCAAGTTTTTGAATTTTACGGATTTTGTAAACGACCCTTTCATGGTATCGCCAAAAACAGTATCGGTAAACTCGATTTGGGCATTGTCCGAAGCAGCAAAAAACACAGCCTTGCCTCCATCGGATAACTCTGCTGTAAAGACGAGGTAATCTGCAATCCCGGCCAGGGACATGAAGGGTGCACGGCCATATACAATATAATTATCCTTTTCTTTCATGGCCAGAATACCTTTGTTTTCCGAAACGTTGTCATATGTTCGTATCGACCCCGTATTAGCAATAAACACCCGTTCCTTTTTGATTTTGTTTAATAGGATTTCCCTTTTCCAATACTGCGGACTTGTTTTCTTAAATGGGTAAGTGGCTATGGATGCCAAAACATAATAATGCATGGATAAGGCGACGGAAACGGGAATTGAAACTTCGCCCAGTTTATGTAAGGTTTCGAAACATTTTTGATATACAATCTCCACATCGTTTTCCAAACATGGAATATAAGGTAGGTCCGTTGTTCTTAGAAAAGCATAAAACTGCTCGTACATTCTACTTTGTTCTATGTCAAGGAGTTTTTCATAAGCGTTCTCCAATTCACCTTTTTCTTTGATCGGTCGACTTCCTAAAACAGAGTTGTTCATTTTTTCAATTTTTAATGGAATACGGCTACTATTGGTAGTTCCGATTTCAAATTAGTTACAAATAATGTTCATTATTGGGCTAAAGACGTGGAAGCCACATGCCCGTGGTCGCGGCGAAAACTCCAAGTCCCATAAAAATGGTCATTACAAATAGGGCAGTGGCCATAGTCAGCTTTCCGAAATTACTCGTACGGTCCTTCGTGAAAAAATAGAGTTCCAAGATCAGAAGGGGAATCATATATTGCCCTATACCCAAAAAGGTAATGAACGGACCTCGAAAAGTCTCCGGGTCGAATCCAAAAGGCCCTCCATTTAGTAAAAAGGATAGCATAAGGCCTATCCTAAAAAACCAAACCCCATTGACTACCAAAAACAAGCGAAGTACCCATCGCTCGTGTGCTTTAAATTTTCTGACCACCGCCATTCGCCATGCCAACAAAGCGAACAACATAATTAAAAGCCCATTGAAGCTAACACTGATATCTCCTGTGATTCCGGTAATGGTACCTTTGGTCAATACCATATAGATACCGCTAAAACTGGCAATAAATGCAGTTACTAGATAGAGTTTTCCATTCCAACGATGGAATGCCGGAAAGCGGTTTCTAATTTGAGGTATAAATTGAAGTGGTCCGCCAATCATAATGATGATTGCAAAGAGAAGATGTATCGCAACCGCCATATTGCCGATAGTATCACCTTCAATATAACCGTGCGGCAGAACTCGGTTCCATTTCATAAAGTCCCCGTTTATAGCGGCACCACCATAAAATGCGGCAACATAAAAAGCAAAGATCCACTGACCTAGGACTGCTGTCACAAACCAAATAGCTGCAGCTGAACTTAAGGTCTTATTGGAAAATATAGTTTTTCTTTGGGAAATCGAGATGTAATGATGTTTAGAATTCATGACTGTACGTTTTTGAACCCACCAAAGGCAAGTTAGATTGATGATTGATGATGAAATTTCTATTTATGCCGATTGAACGGCCTTTTCTGTTGGATTGAAACCTTTTACCAGAAGCCAGAGCAACAAAACGATCATATGTAGCCCATTCTGTAGAAAGAAGTAAAAACTGACACTGATATCAAAAATGGTCAACCAGCATGCTATAAAGGGCAAAGAAATTGCTATTAGCCCCCAAGCCGACAAAAATCTTGGAACAAGTTGGGTCTTGAACAAAAAGTAATAGAATATCCAAGCTGCGGAGGCATAAAGTATTATGGCCATGTAATGCGCCCAAAAATATTCTTCAATTTTTAAAAGGCCCAATGTACCAAAATGACTCATATCCGTAGCTCCTGCTTTAATAAATTCCTGACTTAATGATAGCAGGGTTAAATGACTGATATTACTGAATATAATAACGGCGAAGTAGACTATCCAAATACCAAAAAAGCCTAAGGCCATGCCTTTTTTATATTGCTTTATGACAGGAAAAAGTATGACTGCTACCACAAGCCATAAGGCGCCTGCTACAATATCCAATAAGACTGCAAGTCGCATCTGCATGGATTTTTGGAAAACTTCATTTAAAAATTCCGGGGATGCCGCCATGGAAGTGGACAACCCTCTAAGGTTTACCGAGGGAATTCCGGCTACAACAATTAATAAAAGCAATAGCCCGATTAGCCTACCTTTTTTTTGATTTGTTTTCATGATTGTTCGTTTTTTGATGCTTCGACTACGCTTAGCACAAGTTGATGAATTTGATTGATGATTGATGATTTTCCCTCTTTATTCAGGATGTATTTTTAGGTTCAGAAAATTCTTGATGTAGTTTTTGAATACATAGGGCCATGGAATGACTATTGCGTCAAGAATGACGGCTACGACACAAATCCAGAAGAACGATTCGGCTTCCGGCGTAACCTGGGAAGCTGCTTTCATAGGGAAATACACGCCTAAGGCCCATGTAGCCTTATAGAACAATTGTAGCAGTAGCAAAGGGAGCATTTTTATGGGATACCTGATGCCAAGTCCCATTAGGGTTGCATAAGCTGCCCAAAAACTAAAGGCGACTCCAGTGATGTAATCCAAAGTTTCCGAAGGAAACAAAATGGTTTCCCATGCTTGAAAGGCTAGGCCGATAAATGTAAGCAGATAAAGTCCGCGCATGAGATACAATCGAAATTTTGATACTTGTTCCGATTGACGGTTTTGGTTTTTAACTAAAATCATGACTGTTCATTTTTTGATGCTTCGACTATGCTCAGCACCGGTTGATGAATTTGATTGATGATTGATGATACTTCAATTACGCCTGATTTATGGTTCCGATGGATTCAGGCTCTAACCGTTCATTTTTGATTGTTATTTTAAGAAATTAATTTTTTTGCTGTTTCCTGTGATACTTACTTCTGAATTGGTTGAAAATGTACATTGTACCGATTCATAGTTCAATTCTAGATTACCCTTGCTCGTGCCTCTGAAAACCAGTTTCAAATCATTGCCGGAGACCATCCCCAAGGTGTTAAAAGATGCCCCTGAACTTACGTTCAAAGAATCGAGTTGGGTATTTGAAACAAACACTTTTACCGAATCCTTTCCCCGCATTTGTTTGGTTTTTTCAATAATAAGCGTTTCCTCAACAGTCTCAGTTTTTATAAAGGACATCAAGTTCTCACGTGCCTCAATGCTTATGGTTGTTTCCGGACTTTGTTCAAAATGGATATGGATACCGTCGCGTACTACAATTCTTTTGAATTTGGATACCTCCCTGGTTTTTTTGACGAAGTTGCCATAATCCCGGAGTACTTCCTCCTTTACATAACCTTTCATTTTGATCTGAAGTGCGGTCATAAAAACGAAGATGGCCCCCAACACACCCAATAAAATGAGATTACTTGTTTTCATGGTCGGTTTCGTTTATATATTTATCATAGGTGTTTTTTACTTCTTCAAATTCCACATCCAGCATTTTCATTTTTTTAAAGACATCGGGCAGGATTACCTCCATAAACTCTCCCTTCTTAATGGCCATCACTTTTTGGTATCCATCCTCCGAAACAAAATATCCGATACCCCGTTTGTTGTGGATTACCCCCAACTCCTGCAAGTGGTTAAATGCCCGAATGGCCGTGTTCGGATTCACTTCCACCATCATAGCAAGTTCTCTCACTGAAGGTATCCGCTCATTTTCCAACCACTTCTTCACTAAGATATTTTCGTAGAAAAAATCCACGATTTGCAAATAAATAGGTTTGCTATTATCAAAATCCATGGCTATACCTCCTTTTCAACCAATTTAAAGTAAGTAGCCAACAGCATTACCGGTCCAAAAAGAAGGGTAAAAAACCAAGACCCTACTCCTGAAAAGTCCGTGCTTGCCTTGCCAAAAGCTTCATCCGCAATCAAATCCCCGGGATATACCCCATAGCTATGGTTAAGCACCGAAAAAAGAAGAAGTCCATAAAATAGTATTCCTATAAAAATCAACAATAGCGTCAATAGGGTCTTTCCGATTCCATTTTTCGAAAAGGTCATAGCTCCGCAAAGAAAAATAGGCTGTATGATAAAGTATCCCTTGATCAATTTTACGTAACCATCGGAAAACAAGGATACCCAGTGAAAACCTGAACCGAAAATGATACCCCCTGCAACAATGGCCAGTTGTCCTACTAAAAGTGCCATCACCGTAAAAATGAGGGTGTGTATTAAAGTCGTCGTTAACCAAATGGCCGTAAGCCTTTCCAATGGGGAAATGGGCAATGCGAAATACAAATGATTGGATTTTACATTATGACTTTCCCTAAGAATGGCAAAACTGAAAAACACTCCCAAGACAATATAACATAGGCCAAATAGACCCATAAATTCATCAGCGGATAGATAATCGTCCCCTCGGGTCATAAAAAATAAACCAATGAAGAGAATACCACTGGCAACCGCCAATGCGGTAATACCGGTATTTTTCAGGATGGTCACATCCTTTCGTATCGCATAGCCTATTCTTTTGATATTAAACTCCATGATATGTTTGTTCTAGGGCTAGTTGGACACCTTTGGGATTATTGAGGACGGCATTGAACAACAACTCGAGATCTACCTCGGTTTCGGGACGATCTGAACGCCTCATTACCGCCTTTCCCCCGAAAGAAGTTTCGGTATAAAGGATAGCTTCCTTGGCCATATCGGAAGCACGTCCAAACCAAAGGTTTTCCGAGACTTCAGAAAGAGAATGATCAAAAACTACCTTGCAATTATCCAAAATCACTACGTGATTGATCAAACTGTGCAGATCCCGAACCTGATGGGTAGAGATGATGATACTTCTTCCCTGATCTACCGCAGATGCCATTATCTTTCTGAATTGGCTTTTTGAAGGAATATCGAGTCCGTTGGTAGGTTCATCCAAAAGCAGCAATTTGGTATATGTAGCTATACCAAAGGCAATAAGTACTTTTTTCTTTTGTCCGAACGAGAGCCTTGTAATTTTTTCACGGGGATGGAGTTTAAACTCCTGTATAAGTTCATAAAACTGATTTTTGGAAAACGTTGGATAAAAAGGGGAGTGGACCTTTTCATAGGTCTCAATGGTCAAGTTGGGCAATTCAAAATCCTCAGGAACCAAAAATAGATTTTGTAGACCATTTGCAGACCTTTTGGCCATATGCCGGCCTAGAATAGTACACTGACCTGATTTTGGAAACAACAGCCCCGCCATGATTTTCATCAAGGTACTTTTACCTTCACCGTTTTTGCCGAACAGCCCATAAATATTGCCCTCACTAAATGTTAGGGAAACATTGTCCAAAACTGTTTTGGATTTTGGATAGTGGTAAAATAGGTTTTCCAACTGCAACATTATCTAGTGTATTAGTTAGCTAGTACACAACAAATGTAAACAAAATTTTTAAACTGAAAAATAGTATCTCCTTTTTGATGGATTAATGAAGCTCCTTTCCCAATTCCAAAACACTTTTCACCAATTCATCAAAATCCTCATCGGTAGAGCGATGGTTGGCAATGGCCACCCGGATGCAATAGCTATTTTCGAGGGTGGTGTACCCGGGTAAGGCGATGGCCCTTTCCTCCAATTGCAGTTTAATTTCCTTGTTGAGGACATTCAAAGCTTCCAAAGTTAGTCCTCCAGGGTTATACCGAAAGCAGACAATATCCAATCCAATAGGCGCTATAAGTTCCAAATTTTCATGAGAATCTATAAGCGTACCCAGATAATGGGCCTGTTCCACATTTCGGGTAATCATTCTACCAAAGCGTTCCGTGCCATGTTCCTTAAGGGACATCCATACTTTTAGCGCTCGAAACCGCCGGGACAATTGCAGACCGTATTCGCTAAACCAGTTATCACCCGAAGCGATTCCCCGGGTATTCTTCGCCAAATACTCGGGAATCAAGGAAAATGTATCCTTATGCATTTTCTGATCTTTTACCAGAACACAACCCGATTCAAAAGGCATGTGCAGCCATTTGTGCAGGTCCAATGCCACGGAATGCGCCCGTTCTATGCCTGCCAATTGTGATTTTACTTCAGGGGACAACATGGCAATGGCACCTATGGCCCCATCTAAGTGAAACCAAAGGTCTTCGGCCTCGCAGATATCCGCAAGACGATTAAGGTCATCAATAGCTCCGGTATTTACCGTACCTGGGGTACCAATGACACAAAAAGGTCGTAGACCGATTTCCCAATCCTTTTTTATTTGAGTTACCAATGCCTCCAGGTTGATGGTGTAATCTGCATTGACCGGAATTTTTTGAAGACTGTCCGCTCCCAATCCTAGTAACTCGAGGGCTTTTTGGTTACAGCTATGGATTTCGGAAGAAGCGTATACCCTCATTTTTCCTGAATCCTCTGGTCGTAGGCCTTCTTTTCGGATATCGTAGCCGCATTTCGCATTACGGGCAATTGCCAATCCCGTAAAATTGGCCATGGAACCTCCACTGACCAAAAGTCCGCTGGCCGTTTCGGGAAACCCGATGATTTCTTTCATCCAATTGATGACCTGTTCCTCCACTTTGTGGGCCGCGTGATTTCCCCCACCCAGGTTCGGGTTCATTACGGAGGCCCAAAAGTCGCCCATAATCCCGGAAATGGTCCCATTGCCCATATACCAGGCCCAGAATCTTGGATGTAGGTTCCCCATGTTATAGGGCAATACATGTTGCACAAAATCCTCGTATACCGCTTTGGCATTATTGGGTTGTCGGGGTACCGAAGTGGTAAAACTTTCCAAGGTTTCGGGTGGCATATCCTGCCAAATCTTTCGGTCCCTGACCTTGGAGACATAATCAAAGGCGTCGTCTACCATTTGATGCATTAAGGCCCTTGATTTTTCCCAATCCTTTGGGTCCAAGGTTTCGAAGGATTCATCGGAAGTCTTCTCGTTCATGGATTTTTATCTTTAGTATGAGATTTTCCGGATTAAAGATACTCCATTCATTGTATCAATTGAACCAAACCGCATATCGTTTTCGCCGCAATTCCAAGGCTAATTGCCTTTCCATTTTTAAAGCTTCCGTACGATTATCCATAGGCTTGATGTGATTGTACAGACTGGGGCGGAGGTAGGTTCCGTATTTCTGGACGATATTGGAGGACAATTTATGCCCTTTTTTATTGATGTATCCTGTTTTATGCTGTGCAAAACGTTCCTTGGGGGTCTTACTAGTCATACCCACATAGAGGCATTCCAATACTCCATTGAATTGTGGATTGGCCTCCCGAAACCGGCGGTTTTCGGTAAAGACCCTTTTGGACAGTTCCACCACATAGATGCGATATTGGGTTTTGGACATTTTCGATACTTTGGTTTTCCCTACTTAATTTTTTTAGAATGCAATGATAACGTTTCCCGTTTTCTCTCCGGTAAGGACATACACATAGGCCTGGGAGATTTCCTGCAAGGGATATTCCCGATCTATGACCGGACTGAACTTTTTTGTTTTCAATAGGGCTATGATGTAAGGTATGGTTTCTTGTGTAGGGTAGGGTATTGGGAAAACAACCTTCTTTTTTCCAAAAATTGGAGTTAGGAGTGCAAACAACACGTTTTGGGAATAGGGCCCTAGTTCCGAAGAAATGTAAACGCCTTCACGTTTCAACAAGGGCCTGCATTTCCCAAAGGTGCTTTTGCCTACGGCATCAAACACAAAGTCATATTTTTCAGTATCCTTTGTGAAATCTTCCTTGGTGTAATCATAAATTTTTTCGGCACCCAAGGATTCAACCAGCTCTATATTTCTTGTATTGCAGGTAGCGGTGATGTGTACATCATACTGCCTAACGAACTGTACAAGGGCCGAGCCTATGGCCCCGGTTGCCCCATTGATTAGAATTTTTTGACCGGATCGGATATTCACCTTATGCACAAACGTATAGGCATAATGTGCCCCTTCCAAACTGGCAGCGGCCTGCTTGTAGCTTATTGCATCTGGTATAGGGAATAGACTACCATCTTCGGCCAAGGTCAGATATTCGGCCTGCGACTGTACCCCTGTATCATCAAATCCAAATGCCCTATCGCCAATATGAAAGGATTTCACGTTTTTTCCTATTGCCACAACATCACCGGCAAAATCGGTTCCCAGGATGATTTTTTTCGGTTTAAAAAATCCCAGGACGAAGCGCATGATAAAAGGTTTTGCCCTAAGATTGGCACAATCGGTCCGATTGACCGTAGCGGCCCTAACCCGGACCAAAACCTCATTATCCTTGGGTACCGGTTTTTCTACCTCTTCGATGATAATGCTTTTGGGCGGACCATAGTTACGGCGGACGGCGGCTTTCATGGGCAGATTATTGGTTCTAGTACTTTTTTAATCCTTTACAAGTAGAATAGCTTGTTCCGCAAAACGTTTCCCCATTTCTATATAACCCTCTTCGGACATATGAAGGTCATTCCTGATTTCCTTTCCATTTTTATTGTAACCATCATTGAGGTCGTCAGTGTCTATCCATCCAAAACGCGGATTGGATTCGGCAACCTTCACCTGAATATCTCGTATTAGCGTCCAATGGGGATACTTTTCGTTTTGTATATCAAAATCGCTTAATCGCCCAATAATGAAGTTGAGGTCGTTTCGTTTTAAGTCGGCCGAGAGCTGATCGTATAGCCCTATCAAGCTTTCTTCATATACGTCTCCCAGCTTTTCCCGGGCATCCCGTTCGCCTTGCATCCAGATAAACGTAACTGTTGCTATTTTCTCTTTTTGAATTGCAGTATTTGTTTTGGTCCACAGGGAATCGTACAGATCTGGTTGTGCCTTGGGCTCGTTGCCTTGCAAAGGTTTCCAATCCTTATACCACCGCCTTATGGGTTGCCCCCCGTGGGCATCCTTTACGACGATTACGTTGTCCTTTCCAAACCGGGCCTGGATGACTGGGGTAAAGGATTCCTCAGGAAGTAGACCCACCATATTGGATTGCCCGGAAAGGATAAAGAGGTGTTTTCCCTTTGATTCAGGGTTACAGGAGGCCACCAAAAGTGCGACCAAACTTAGGACTAGGATATGGTGAGATTTCATTGATATATTCCTTATGCTAGATTTTTAATGTATCAGAACCTTCATTTAATAACATCCGACAGTAAATTGTATGGGTGGCAGTAGATTACGTGGCACTTTCCTATCAGATTATAATTAGTCTTATTCAGCTATCATGATGACTCCTTCTTTAACCTCTTTTTTCCATAACTCAAGTTTTCTGGTCAATTTATTCACCAAATTTGGATTAGCTGAACTAAGGTCATTCCTTTCTTGTACGTCGTTCAATAAATTATAAAGTTCAATTGTATTACTGTGCTCTTCTTCTATACGAATTAACTTCCAATCTCCACTTCTTATGAAACTTTTATTGCCAAAAGCAAAAAATACATCTCTTTGAGGCAAGTTGGTTTGATGTAACAAATTATCTTTTATACTGATTCCATCCAGGTCTGTCGCACTAGGCTTCTGACCTATAAAATCTAATAATGTCGGTAGCACATCCATGGTGAGAATAGTTTGCTTATTGATTCTCCCTTTTTTAATCCTATCAGGATAGCTAAAAATAGCGGGAACACGCGTTCCTCCTTCATAAGCACTTGCCTTATATCCCCTTAAGCTTCCATTGTTACCAAATTGGTTTCCTCCATTATCTGAAAGGAATAGTATTATTGTATTTTCATACTGCCCGGTCTCTTTAAGCGATTGTATTACTTTACCCACTCCCTCGTCCATAACTTCGACCATTTCCTTATAGATGGATGAAATACTATCCTGGTTTGCACGTTTCGTTCTTGCTTTGCCAACTTCTCTTATAATCTTATCAATACGTCTTTGGTAAGGATAGTGAGGAGCTTCATGCGCTAAGTAGAGAAAAAAAGGTCTTCCCGTTTTTTCAGGGTCATTCTTATTTATGTATTTCACCCCATATTCTGTAATCAAATCGGTAGAATATCCATCTTCATTGTCAATTTCAGTGCCTTTCCACCAGTCAAGATAGCCCTCTTGGTCAATATGGCCATGGTAATCAATATTTCCGCTCACAAAGCCCGTAAATTTATCGAACCCCTGTAAGGTAGGATTGTACTCTTTTGGATACCCCAGATGCCATTTTCCAAACATGCCAGTGTTATAACCGTATTTCTTTAACTCTTCAGCTATTGTAATTTCACTTAAATTTAAACCAACTTCTCTATGGTTTTTGGCAGTAATAACCCCATTTACGCCGGTACGCTGCTGGTATTTCCCTGTCATTAAAGCTGCTCGTGTAGGGCTGCATACGGCTCCGTTAGAGTGAAAATCGGTGAACTTAACCCCTTTGGTCGCCAGTAAGTCCAAATTTGGTGTTTGGGTAGTAGAGTTGCCATAACAAGAGATGTCGCCATAACCCAAATCATCTGCCATGATTATCACTATGTTCGGACTTAAATTTGAGATTTCTTTTTTACCGGTACACGATAGGAAGAATACGGATAGCTGTAGTATAAATATAATGTTCCTCACCTGATATGACTATATTTTAAATTGTCCGACTACAAAGCTGGAACTAAGATAAGTAATGTTATGGATTTGTGATGGCCTTGTAGCCTTCCTTAAAGGGGTAAGGCTACACTAGGAAGATCATGTATTACGTGATGTATAGGAGGGCCACCTGAGCGATTCGTCCAATTTATGCCCCGTACACCTTTGATTTATTGATTTCCTTATCCTTACCGTATAACTCTTAACATCAAAAGATGTAAGCTTAATATCCTGTGACTTTTTTCCAAACTTTTGGGCCATTGCCTGTGGACTTGGATGCGTGGGATGCCCGGAAATATTGATTCCTGCAGAAACAAAATCCAAATTCAATTCCCGTAACATGGTACATAAATGGTATGCACTTTCTTTTAAATAAGGTTGATTTAAGGAGTCAATATCATTTCCCCATGCCAGCCAAACTCTATCAAATCCGAATTGGTTTTTGCTTACAATGGATCGGATTAGGTTTAGATTTTGCCCAAACAATGTCTTGTCAGGTTCTCTTTCCAAAAAGGATACCTTCTTGGTACGCCTTGGATAGAGATTGACCAGAATCCAACCATCGTAGCCATTGTTCAGTGCAATTTTTTCTACATTCCGAGAAGTAGGGTCTAGCTGTTGCCCATCAGCAGTATTTGGATTGATACCTACGCAAAGTAAATTCCGTTTACCTGGTTTGCCGATTACAAATCGTTTTTCGCCGTCTTTTTTAGGGAGGCAAATAATTCCGCGATTTGATTTCATTAACTTTTAAGTTCTAATTCAGCATGATTTTCTTAAGTGATGTTGAGCAACCTTGCGCAGAAGTAGTAACGGGCATTTCGAACTATTCACGTTTTACTTGGGGAAAATCCATCTAAAATTAATCGTATATAGTGGTAGAGGTGTCTTTATATCCACTTCTCATCCTCTTGATGTCGGCTAATTGAACAAAAACTTGATTTGGCTTTAGGTTTAAAATTGAGATGACACTATCCAATATTTTCTTGTGTTTCGGTGGAGTGTCCTTATCCATATTGACGTATAAATCTATTTGATCCAATTTGCAATGGGTACAATACACATATTCGATTAGCTCGTTGACGTCAGAAGTCAGTTTGTCATTTACCTGAAAATAGTGGTTGCTTCGTAAAAATCCTTTTTCTTGATTTTCATACTGAGATTTTAATCTACCCAAAGCTAAAATTACTGATAATCGTCCGCTATTAAAATCTATCTGCTCGATTGGTTCCCCGGTTACCTCAAAAGGGATTATTCTAATTTTATACCCTGCTGAGAAATCCTTTAAAAAGGTTTCTAAATTCTCGGGTTGCTTTATCCACTCAATTCCATTTTCGAATTCTATAGAATGGCTAAGTAGTTTATGGTTTGGAAGCATTCCGTCAAAATAGCGGCTATATGACCAAACCTTTTCCAAATCAACTGAATCTAAGTAGAAGGTTCCACCATAGGTAAATCTATTAATAGAAATCGTACTATCGGTGATTATATAACAATTTTCAAAATCTTGTTTTTGATTCTTGTATTCATGCCAATGCCCAATCATAAATTTTTCTTGTGTACAGGATAAGAAAAAGAAAGAAAGGGTGATATGCCGTACAATTTTTTTCATATTACGACTAACATAGGAATATAAATCATATAATCTGTGTAGCTTTAGTATACATGTTTCAGTTTATACCTCCCATTCGGTATGAAAGATACCTTCCCGATCTAACCGCTCATAGGTATGTGAGCCAAAATAATCGCGTTGTGCCTGGATGAGGTTTAAGGGGAGCCGGGTAGTCGTATAGGCATCAAAATAGGTTAACGAATTGGAAAGCCCCGGAACAGGAATCCCATTTTTTGCGGCATAGGCCACCAATTCACGAGCCGCTGCCACGGTACTTTGTATCTTTTTCACAAAGGTAGGGGAGAGCAATAGATTGGGCAGCTCCGTATCCGCTTTAAAGGCTTGGGTAATATCCGCCAAAAGTCCCGCACGGATAATACAGCCGGCCCGCCAGATTTTGGCGATGGTGGCGATATCCAAATCATAGCCATATTCCCGGGAGGCATCCGCCAATTGGTGTAAGCCTTGGGCATAGGTAACGATAAAAGAAAAATAAAGGGCCTCTTCGGCCATTTTTTCCAGTTGGGCCTTGTCCATTGTCTCAACGGTGGGTCGATCATATAGGGCATCTGCGTGAATGCGTTCGTCCTTTAGGGCCGAGATTTCACGCATACTAACGGCAATATCAATGGAGGGCACGGGAATACCCAAATCCATGGCATTTTGCGAGGTCCATTTGCCGGTTCCTTTTTGTTTGGCCTTGTCCAGTATCTGATCTACGAGTCGGCCTTCGCCCAGGTCGTCCTCCTTTTCAAAAATCTCGGAAGTAATCTCCACCAAAAAGGACTGTAATCGACCTGCGTTCCATTGGGCAAAGGTGGCATGCAATTCATCATTGTTGAAATCGCCCCCTTTTTTGAGCACGTCATAGATTTCGGAAGTCAGCTGCATCAAACCGTATTCGATACCGTTGTGCACCATTTTTACATAATTCCCGGCCGACTTCGGCCCCAGATAGGCCACACAGGGCTCTCCCTCGTATTTGGCGGCAACAGCCTCAAAAATGGGCTGTACGGGAGCATACCCTTCCTTAGAGCCTCCGGGCATAATGCTGGGACCCAATCTTGCGCCCTTGGCTCCTCCGGAAACTCCGGCACCAAAAAAGTGAATGCCTTTTTCCCGTAAGTAGGCCTCACGGCGGTCCGTGTCCGTAAAAAAGGAATTACCACCATCGATCAAGATATCGCCCTCATCCAAATAAGGCAGCACCCCTTCGATAACCGCATCCACGATTTTTCCGGCAGGGACAAGCATCATAATCTTTCGAGGCGTTGATAATCCTGCTACAAAGGTCTTTACATCCGAGGTGGCATTCACCTTGGCCAAATCTCCCCCTTCCTTCTTCAGGGCATTTACCTTTTCTTCATCCAAATCGTTCCCGAAGGAGGTAAACCCGTTATCGGCTACGTTGAGAATAAAATTACGGCCCATGACGCCAAGGCCTATCAATCCAAAATCGTATTTATCTTCCATGAAACTTGTATAATTGTTGGTGTTTTAGAAACAAAATCCATCCTAAAATCGGATGTACTCAAAAATAAATGAAATTATCCGGTTTTGTTTGCAATCTTCTTGGAAACTCCCCAAGGATCGTTATATTTAGACGGATAAGGAAAGTAAGGAAGAAGGACACTGATCCAATACCAAAGGTTAGCATTTCTTATCAATTCCGACTATGCCAAAAAGAATAAAACCAAATGGAGTTTTAAACCATGAATAGAACAGAAAATCAAATGCTTATAATTTTTGGGGCCTCAGGGGACCTGACTGCCCGAAAATTGGTGCCCGCCCTTTTCAATCTTTATAAGGGAGGACATCTCCCCAAAAATTTTGTGGTTTTGGGTGTAAGTCGTAGTAATCTTTCTGATGATGCCTTTCGTAAAAAAGTGGTGACCGAGAGTAAATATCTTGCCGACCGGATAGGGAACCAAGGAGAAGATTTTGTCAATGCGTTCGCAAACCAATTGTTTTATGAAGATCTGGGTAGCGATTATGATACAGACTATGGCGCCCTAGCAAAACGGATAGCGGACCTGAACGTAGCATTGAAAACTGACAATAACTATATCTTTTACCTATCAACGCCGCCCAGTCTATACGAGATTGTGTCCAAGAACCTAACAGAACAGGGCCTGAATGATGAATCCCAAGGTTGGAAACGGTTGATTGTGGAAAAACCTTTTGGCTACGATTTAAGTAGTGCCAAAAATTTGAACAAGGGCCTTCAAAAATACTTTAAGGAATCCCAGATATACCGTATTGACCATTATTTGGGCAAGGAGACCGTACAAAACTTATTGGTTACCCGCTTTGCCAATAGCATCTTTGAACCCTTGTGGAACCGGAATTATATCAATCATGTTGAAATAACCAATGCGGAAACTGTTGGGGTGGAAAAGAGGGGCGGATATTATGATAAATCTGGCGCATTGCGCGATATGTTCCAGAACCATTTGCTGCAAATCGTTTCCTTGGTCATTATGGAGCCGCCTATAGGTTCGGATGCGGAGGAAATCAGAAATGAAAAGGTAAAGGCCCTTAAATCCTTGCGTATCATGAAGGACGAGGAGACCCTCTATAATAATACTATACGTGCCCAATATGTGGCATCCGAGGTTGATGGAGAAAAGGTAAAGGGGTATCGAGAAGAGGAAGGGGTGGATCCAGAGTCCACTACGGAGACCTACGCCGCCATCAAATTTTTTGTGGATAATTGGCGTTGGTCCGGTGTGCCTTTTTATGTCCGAACGGCCAAACGAATGCCTACCAAGGTTACCGAAGTAGTCATTCATTTTAAGACACCGCATCATCAAATTTTTAAGGATTCCGGGGCTTTCAACAAGGACAACAAATTAATTATCCGCATCCAGCCTGATGAGGGCATGCTCATAAAGTTTGGGGTAAAAGTCCCTGGACAAGGGTTTAAGGTAGAACGGGCCAATTTGGATTTTTACTATTCCAGTCTGGTTGAAAACCATGTGATGGAAGCTTATGAACGCCTGTTGCTGGATGCCATGCAGGGGGATGCTACCTTATATGCACGTGCGGATGAGGTAGAGGCCGCCTGGGAATTTGTAGACCCTATTTTAAACTATTGGAAGAATGGCAAGGACGTACGTACTTATGGGTATTCTGCCGGGGTGTGGGGGCCGACCAATGCGGACGAGCTTATTGATGGCGTAGGCATGTGGCGAAATCCAAGCGAAAATTTGGCCGATGATCCAGGGTTCTGTGTGATATGTTAGGTTGGTTGATAGTTGTCGGTTGTCAGTTGTTGGTTCATGGAAAGGGTGAATAGGTATTGAATAGAGTTTTGTATGGAAACGAATGTTTATAAGGATAAGAATAAAGTTGCTCAAGAGTTTTCCAAATTCTTTTCGGATTTGGTACAGGGAAAGGAAATCTTTCATGTGGCTCTATCCGGTGGAAGTACGCCAAAAGTAGTTTTTGATGTTTTGGCATCTAGTTTTAAGGATAGAATCGATTGGTCCAAGATACATTTTTACTGGGGGGATGAACGTTGTGTTCCTCCCGCGGATGATCAGAGCAATTACAAAATGACCGTGGAACATCTCTTTTCGAAAATTGAAGTCCCCAAGGGAAACATCCATAGGATTTTGGGCGAGGCCGAACCACCACGGGAAGCCTTTCGCTATGCCAATCTCTTGGAAATCAATTTGGATCGGGTAGATGGTACTCCTCAATTTGATTTGATTATTTTAGGTATGGGCGATGATGGGCATACCGCTTCCATATTCCCACATGAAATTGGCCTTTGGAATGCCACCGAACACTGTGTAGTTGCGACACATCCAGAATCTGGGCAAAAGCGGATTACGATTACAGGCCAGGTAATTAATATCGCCAAGGAAGTCGCTTTCTTGGTCACGGGGGACAGTAAAGCCGAAAAGGTAAGGGAAGTCATCCAAAAAGAAGGAAATTATGATAGGTATCCGGCAAGTTTGGTATCCCCGACTTCAGGAAACCTTAGGTGGTTTTTGGATCAGGCTGCTGCTAAAGGCATTAGCCTAGATCGATCTTAACATTTTCTTGTTCCAATAAACCTAGGTGTTCCTTAGGGTCAAACGTAGCTTCATCAAAGCGGGTATCGCGCTGAAAAGCCTCTTCCTTACGGATTTTGCTTCGGGCAAATCGCCTAATCCCTTGTTCACCCTGTACAATCAATCCTGGAACAGATGTACTTTTTCCATTTTCATCCTTGGCCACCATGGTAAAATAAGAGGAATTACAATGCTTCTTCTCCCCAGTGGTAATGTTTTCTGATTCAACCCGAACACCGACTACCATTGAAGTTCGACCTGTATAGTTAATGGAGGCCTTTAGGGTAACCAATTCTCCGACTTCTATAGGGCTTAAAAAATCTACCCGGTTTACGGAAGCGGTGACGCAATAGGTTTGCGAGTGTTTGGAGGCGCAGGCAAAGGCGATTTGATCCATAAGATTCAAAATGTGGCCGCCATGTATTTTTCCTCCAAAATTGGAGTGGGAGGGGAGCATCAATTCTGTAATAGATACCTGGGATTCTTGGGCAGTTTTAAATGATTCCATATTTAAAGTTCAAAGTCAAGTTCAATTCCAAGTTCGCAGTACCTAGTTCCATTCATTTTCTAAAATGCGGAGATTGCTCTTCCTGGACTTCCGTAATAAAGTATTTGGTGTCACCCAACCAAAAGAAAGTCGCGAAACGCTCCACATAGGTGACTTTAACATACCTACCTTGGTAGTCCTTCAATTGTTGGATGACCTCCTTTTCCTTATCCAATACCGAAAAAGAAAAAATTTGGGCTCCGGATATCCCCTGACTTATCTCTCCTTCCCAAGTCTTGACCAATACCCCCTTATTGCTGAACTTGATCAGTTCGCCAGAGCGATAGCCTTGACTATAAGGAACGAAATAGATAAAGGCATACACAATCAAAAAAAGTACTACAATGGTACCTAGGGTAATGAACAATGCTTTTTTCATGGAACGGGTTTTGGGAAGATTGGTTTACAATTCTAATTTCGGTTCTTCAAAATCGTCTTCTTGAGCACGTTTTAGTATCGGTTCCGGAATGGACTTTTTGGCCTTGGCCCCCATTTTCTTCAGTCGTTCTATACTGGTGATAATGTTTCCCCGGCCCTCTACCAGCTTGTTCATCGCACCTTTGTACTCCGTTTTGGCATCATCCATTTTTTTGCCCACTTTGGTCAGGTCGGATACGAAACCCTCAAATTTATCATATAAGGCTCCGGCCTGTCTTGCAATTTCTATGGCGTTCCGCTGTTGCTTTTCATTATTCCACATGCTGTCTATGGTCCGTAAGGTCGCCAAAAGGGTAGAAGGGGTGACTATAACAATATTTTGTTCAAATGCCTTGTTATACAATGAGTTATCTCGGTTTATTGCAATGGCAAATGCAGGTTCAATGGGCACGAACATCAACACAAAATCCGGGCTTTCCATTTCATAAAGGTCTTCGTATTTCTTGGCGGATAATTGATCCACATGCTTTCTGAGGGAATTGATATGGTCTTTGAGAAACTTTTCCTGTAGGTCATCTTCGGCATTGATATATCTTTCATAGTCGGTAAGTGATACCTTGGAGTCCACGACCATCTTTTTTCCATCCGGAAGATGAATAATCACGTCGGGCAATACCCGGGTACCATCATCCAATGTAAAACTTTGTTGGACCGAATACTCCCTGTCCTTCTCCAGGCCCGATTTTTCCAATACCCGCTCCAAGACCAATTCGCCCCAATTGCCCTGCATTTTGCTATCTCCTTTCAAGGCCTTGGTCAAGTTTTCGGCCTCTTGCGTAATCTTAAGATTTTGATTTTGTAGGTTCAACAATTGTTCCTTTAAGGCGGAATGGATACTGATATTCTCCTTTTGACTTTCCTCTACCTTCTTCTCGAAAAGTTGAATTTTTTCCTGTAAGGGATTAAGGATGGTCTTGATATTTTTTTGATTCTGTTCCGTAAATTTTAAGCTCTTCTCATCCAAGATCTTGTTGGCTAAATTTTCAAATTCTTTGGTGAACTTCTCCTGTAACTTTTCTACTTCTTCCTTTTGTTCGGCGTTTTTTGCTTGCAGGTTTTCCAAATCGGCCTGATACCGCACAATTTGGTTCCCCAAAGCTTCCTTTTCGGATTGCAATTGTGTCCGGAGTTCCTCGGCATTGTTCAATCTACCTTCAAGAATAGTGACAGTGCTTCGTAACTGCTGTTCGCGTTCCTTTAACGCACTTTGTTTAGACTTTGTCTTTAGGTTTTGGATATAATGGCCCAGGAAGTATCCAAGCCCCAAACATAAGAGTCCAATTAAAAGATATATCAAAGATTCATTCATTCTTGTCGCTAATTCTTAAAAGTAAAGATACAGGTTTGAGCTTTAAAATCTGAACATTGAGAAACCTACTTTTCTATACGAAACGAACCAGACCGTGCGTCAAAAGTTACCGTATCCGTAGGGAATAATTTCTCGAATGCCTTTTGCTCTATAAGTTCGCAGGGATCTCCGAAATGGTTTTCGCCCTTTCCCAGAATAAGTATTTTATCGCACAACTGGATGGCCATTTCAATCTCATGGCTCGTGAACAAAACAGTGGTCTGGGTCTTATGGGCAATGGATTTTAACAGTTTTAAAATCTGCACCTTATGATAGAGATCCAAATGTGAGGTGGGCTCGTCCAATAGCATCAAAGTAGTTTCCTGGGCCAAGGCCCGGGCGATCAATGCCCTTTGTAACTGGCCATCGCTAAGTTCATAGCATTTTTTATGTTGAAGTTCGATCAGTTCCAACACATTTAAGGCTTCCAAAATCTTGGATTTGTCTTTTTGGGTCAATGTACCGATCCAATTGGTATAGGGTTGCCTTCCCAAAGCCACCAACTCCAAAACCGATACATTTTTTGAGGCAATAGGCTCTGTAAGCACTATACTCACCATAGCTGCCAATTCCAAGGTTTTGTAGGCATTCAGAGATTTTCCTTTCATCAAGATTTCACCGGATAATTTGGGCTGTACTTTCCCTATAGTCCTTAGCAGGGTAGATTTTCCAATGCCATTGACACCGATGATGGCACATAACTCCCCAGGTTGTAAACTAAAATTTATGTTCCTAGCAATAAGGATATCCTTTTTTTTGTTCGGATAACCAATAGATAGGTTTTCGATTTCCAGGGCGCTATGTTGTACTGTGGATTTAATAATCTAGGATTTGTTTTGTAAAGGTAAAAAGTTGGAGGTCCATACGCTTATATTTTCACTAAGACATCATTTCAGACTTTGCTCTCAAAAAATCATTTTTCGTTTTCGTACCAACAACCAAATTACCACTGGTGCTCCCAAAATACTGGTGATAGCATTAATGGGCAGGACACTGGCAGAGTTTGGCACTTGGGCCACGGTATCGCATAACAACATCAGGATACCTCCATATACCAGAACTGCGGGAAGGAGAACCTTGTGATCCGTAGTATTAAAGATTTGTCTGGTTAAATGAGGAACGGCCAGACCTATAAAGGCAATGGGCCCGGCAAAAGCGGTTACCCCTCCGGCCAATAATCCCGCTGCTACAATGATACTATATCGGTATTTCTTCATATTGATTCCGAGGCTTTGGGCATATTTTTCACCTAATAATAAGGCATTCAAGGACTTGATGGATGCTATGCTCAAAATGATTCCTATCAATAGTATTCCAAATAAAAGTAGTAACTGGGCCCACGATAAATTTCCAACGCTTCCAAAAGACCAATAGATATATTGCTGTAGCTTTTCCGCATCGGAAAAATAGGACAGTACGCTTACAATGGCGGCTGTAATGCTGCCGAACATGAGACCTATAATCAATAAGGCCAAAGTATCTTTAACACGTAGTGCGACGACCATGACAATAAGCAACACCAAGAAACTTCCTAAACTGGCAGCAATGGCCAAGGAGACATCGTTTACAAATCCAAAGGCCATCAATCCCGGGAAAAGCGAAATGCCCATAATCAACAGGGCCGCTCCCAAGCTTGCACCTGAACTAATTCCCAGGACAAAAGGACCGGCCAGAGGATTCCTGAAAAGTGTCTGCATCAATAATCCGCTTAAGGAAAGTCCACTACCGACCAAAAGTGCGGTAAAAGCTTTAGGTACCCTATAATTCCAGATGATATAGTTCCATGAATCATTTTGAACCGGATAACCTAGAAGCGATTTTACAGTCGCCGAAAACGGAATGGATACGGAACCCAAACTGATATTAAGCCCAAAACATAGCATCAAAGCCAGAGTCAATATCAAGAATGAAATGTAATATGAATTGTTCCGTTTCAATTACTCTAAGGGCTTAAAAAAGAAAAGTTCGTGATCGGGTAAGAGTTCCGTATGAAAAATATGGATAAGGTCCTTTAAAACCAAATCGGGTCGCTGAGGGGCCAATTCATAATATATGAGTCCTCCGGTATCTCCCTTGGTAATCGTATTGGAATAGATATTTCGGTTTTTATAGGCATCAAATTGCTCGTAATGTCGGTTGGCTTGTTTCAGTTCTTCATAGGATGTTATCATTGAAGGGTTCAGCCAGAAGTCTGCATTATCAGCCTTTTCCACCACACTCTCAATACTTAAGGAAAGGCTTCCGGTCTCCTTGGTATCCGACCAAAGATAGTTGGTCCGGGCATCTTTCAAAAATTGGGCCATCCAACTATTCCCGCCGGCTACGTACCAAACATCCTTGTAGAGGCCTCCCGTTACTACCGTAGGTCTGTCCTTGGCCGCTTTAGCCAAGGTCTTGGTCCTAGTATAGGATTTTTCAATGGCCCTAAATAGGCTATCGGCCTTGGCTTCCTTTTGAAAAAAAGGAGCGAAGAACTTGATCCATTCCGCTTTTCCCAAAGGTGTTTCTTCGGTCCAATCCCCATTGTATACTACAGGAATATTTGACCTTTGTAGCGTTTCATAGGCCCTATTTTGATTACTGATGCCAAACCCTACTATAACATCTGGATCCAAGGCAATGGCCATTTCCGTATTAATGTCCTCATTGTTTCCGAGTTCTTCAACAAGGCCCTTATCGATTCGCTCTCTCGTATTTTTAGAGGATATGTAGTCGGTGTTTGGAAACCCTACCAATTTATCCGTAGCACCCAAGGCTTCCAATGCCGGAATATGTGTAGTGGATGTTACTATGATACGTTCTACCGGTACGGTGACTATGGCATCATATTCGTCCCTGTTCAAGGTGGTGTGTGCCAATATTTCCTTAGGAATCAAGGCATAGGTATATGCTGTTTCTGCACTGGGCCAAGGCGAGGTGATATGTATGGTTGTAATTCCCGAAGGGTTTTTCTCGATTGAAAAACCTTTGGCATGGGATATTGCAGTTTGTTCCGAAGGAGGGGTTTGTTGGTTTGTTTCTTTCTTTCCTGGTTTACAGGCGAATGCAAAAATTAAGAATACACCAAGGGTTATATTTCTCAAAAGGAATCATTTTTTGTTTACCTCAAAAGTAGTATTATTTAATTTTTTGCCTTAAAGATTAAACAAAATGTTTACTTTCGTCCTGAATTTTGGTTCTTATGGTTTTTAAGACCATAGGATTAAAAGGGAATCCAGTGAAAATCTGGAACTGTTCCCGCAACTGTAAGCTTCTGCCGGATATATTCCGGCACCTCTGAAAAGAGGATGTTGTTTCTTCAAAGCCACTGTTCGCATTGAAAAAAATCAGTGTAAATGGGAAGGCCAAACAACTTGAAGCAAGTCAGGAGACCTGCCAAATTCAAACAAGTCGTATTAAACTTTCGGGATAAAGGTTTAAAAGTTGAAAAAGCAGGTATTCATACTATTATTATTCGCATTGTCCTATTCGGGACAACTTTCCGCCCAGGAAACACCTATTTGGGAACTGGAGGAAGTGGTCGTATCCGATACTCGCATAAGACGTTATGCCGAAGGACATAAGGTGACTGAGCTAAAGGATAGTACCATACAACGGAACGGTACTTTTCTAACCTCGCTGCTGGCCTTCAATTCCAATATTTATTTTAAGGAAAACGGATTGGGCATGGTATCTTCCCCGGCGTTTAGGGGCACCAATGCCTCACATACCGCTGTTATCTGGAACGGGATAAACATCAACTCCCAAATGAACGGTCAAGTGGATTTCAATACCATAAATCCGTTCAACTATAGCTCCGTGGGTATCCGCAGCGGTGGAGGCAGTGTCCAGTTTGGTACCGGCGCTATCGGTGGCAGTGTACATTTGAATAATGACCTGCGTTTTGAAAAGCATTTTGACCAGCAGGTGTTTATGGGCTACGGGAGTTTTGATACTCGGAATGCCAACTACAACCAGAGTTTTGGAACCGGTAAATGGTCCACAAATTTTGGTGTCAATTATGCAGGATCAAATAACAATTATAGGTATTTGGAGAGCGATGACCGCAATCGCAATGGGGAATTTGAGAATATCAACCTAAACTTTAACTCAGGTTACATTCTTTCCGATAAACAAGTTTTACGCTTGTATCACCAAAGCTTTCTTGGGGATCGCAATCTTTCCGGTACTCTGGTCGCTCCTGGCAGAAGTCGATACAAGGATAATCATTACCGTACCCAGGTAGAGTGGGGGCGTTTAGGGGAAAAGGCGACTTCAAAAGTAAAACTGGCCCATTTGCATGAGGAGTTCAAGTTTTTTGAGAATAGGGATTCCGACATTTTTTCCGACGGGAGGGTTACTACTTTGTTGGCCCGTTATTCTTTGGACGTAGAACTTTCAAAAGTATTCCGATTAAACTCTTTTTTGGAATATAACCATTTCAAGGGTAAGGGTAGTAGTTTCGACAATCCCGAACGTAATGATGCTTCGGTCACCGCTGTATTAAAGCATGCCGTATCAAAAAAAATGACCTATAATCTTAGCCTACGACAGGATTTTTCTTCGGATTTTTCCAATCCCATGGTTTTCTCCCTGGATGGTATCTATAAGTTTAGCGACCGTTATGGTCTACAAATTAACGCATCCAGAAACTTCAGGATGCCTACTTTTAATGACTTATACTGGCAGCCTGGGGGTAATTTGGACCTTGTTCCGGAACGTTCCTATCAAATTGACTTGGGACATCGCTTGCAATTTGGCGGATTTTCATTTAATCTCAACAGCTATTATATCCGTACCGAGGATATGATTCGTTGGCTTCCCAATACTCAAGGACTATGGTCTCCTACCAATGTGGATCAAGTGCAGATTTATGGTTTGGAAGGTGAACTGGGTGTAACGTATCCCATCCACAAAAAACAGCAAATTGATTTTAAGGCCAACTATTCGTACACCGTTTCCGAAGATCGGGAAACCAACGAGCAATTGATTTATGTCCCTTTTCACCGGGGCAATGCTTCACTTGCCTATCGTATTTCCCATTTTGCCGTTTTCTACCAGCATTTGTATACCGGCGAGGTATCCATCATTGGGGGCTCGTTGGAGAGTTATCAAGTCGCCAATGCAGGAATTACCTATTCTCCCAATACCAAGGGAAAACTACAATATAGCGTAGGATGTACCGTAAACAATCTTTTCAATACCTATTACGAAAACATCGCCTTACGACCGATGCCCAATAGAAATATTCAAACCCAATTAATAGTAAACTTTTGATGATGAAAAAAAGCAGATTCTTTATGATTACGGCCATGGCCGGATTGTTGTTTACCTCATGTAGTGACGATGACAACGATACACCTTTTGCACCTGGAGTGGGAATTTCGGTTTCCGGAGATACGTTTTCCGAAGCGGAAGGCCCCGTTACTCTTACCTTTACATCTACCGAGGCCTTTGGCACCGATGTGGTATTGACTTATGAAGTCACCGGTAGTGCAACTTCCGGTGAGGACTTTGGAGCCTTGCCCGGAACGCTTACACTTGCCACGGGGGAGACTTCGACGACATTGGAATTGACACTTAACGATGATGATGAGGTGGAATCCAGTGAGGCGATAATCATAACCTTGACGGCCGTGGATGGAGGGACGGATTTTATCGGTTCTGCAAATTCTCTGACCCTAACACTTACGGACAATGATTCCTTCCCTTTTGAAAATGGGATTCTGGTCCTGCATGAAGGGAATTTTGGAGCTGGAAATGCTTCGGTATCATTTGTTAACGATGATTTATCCTTGGTTCAGAATGGTATCTTCAAAGAGGTCAATGAAGTGGACGCCTGGGGAGATACGGCGCAAAGCATGACCTTCAACGGTGATATGGCCTATATTGTGGTGAACAATTCACAAAAAATCGAGGTTGTCGACCGTTATACCTTTGAATCGGTGGGTACAATCGGAGGGCCAGGCGAGACGGACTTTTTGAATCCCCGTTATATGGCAGTTGCCAACGGAAAGGGTTACGTAACCAACTGGGGGGACGGATCCAACCCAGATGACGATTTTGTGGCGGTGCTGAACCTGGACAACAACACCGTAGAATCGACGATTGCAGTAGCTGAAGGTCCGGAAAGGATATTGGCAAAAGATGATGTATTGTATGTAGCTCATCAGGGTGGTTTTGGCCAAAACAATATTGTTTCCGTAATAGACGCAGTTACTAATGCGGTAACAACAACCATTACCGTAGCCGATCGGCCCAACTCCATGCAATTGGTAAACGATGAACTTTGGGTGCTCTCGGGGGGAAATCCCGCTTGGACCGGTAATGAAACCGCAGGACAGTTGGATAAGGTAAATACCACTTCCAACACGGTGGAAACTACCCTCACTTTTGCCCAAACGGAACATCCTGGTTTTTTATCCCAGAACGACGATAATCTGTATTATTACATGTCCAGCAGTATCTTTTCCATGGGCGTAACCGATACGGCACTTCCTACTGCAGCGGATATTACCGATTTGAACTTTTACGACATGAGCATTAACGAAGGTAAATTGTTCGGAGTGGATGCCAAGAACTTTTTGAGCAATGGCTCGTTGGAAGTTTATGACCTTGGAGACAATTCGTTATTGACCTCTGAGGAGGTTTCCATAATTCCTACCGGGGTCTATTTCAACGGGGATTTTGATTTTTAACTTTAGAAGTATCCCGGAAAAGAATAGGGTACTGAGTTAAAATTGCGAAACAAAAAACGGCTTGTTTTTAACAAGCCGTTTTTTGTTATTACAAACCCAAAACTACTCCAAAAGGGACAAATCCAATTTTGGAACATCATCCACATACATATTGTCCTTAATGGGAGTGAACATTTTGGAACTGGTCATCACATTTGCCGGCATTTTCACGGAAAAACTTCGTTTTGATGTGGACCCCGTTATATCCTGAATGGCCCTTGCCAGCAGCGGTTCGTCTAAATCACCAAGCACCCCTAGATTGGCCAGGTCTTCCTGCAAGGCTATATCTGGGACCAGTCCAGCGGTATAGTCCGAAAAACCATCGGCATTCTCATTCCTACCAATAAGAGGCTGTATGGCCCATCGGTTACTGGGATTTATTTTATTTTCACGCTCAGGGGTATACACGTAGGGTGCTCCCGTATGATCCGGGTCATCGACCATGGTCACGGAAAACTCATTCTTTCCCCGGGTTGTCTCGCCAATTTGAACTACATCAATGTAGGGTGCAAGTCCGTTGATGACCAATTCACTCGCAGATGCCGTACTTCCCGAGGTCAAAATATATACCTTAGTAAAATTTAGCCTGTTTAGCGCCGAACCATCACTTGACTTGTCCGTAAAATTGCGTTCCAGATCTTCGGCATTGAACAAGGGTTGTAGCCTATCATTATACCTCGCCCTTAGGAATAGGTCACTGGTGTTTGTGCCATAGATCATACTGGAAAGCAAGCGAGCCGTATTTACGGAGCCCCCAGGATTATAGCGTAAATCGAGTACTAGATTGGTAATTCCAGCGGACCTTAATTCCCCGATGGCATTGTTCAAGTCTTCATCATATTCATTGGTAAAACCATTGTACATGAGGTATCCGATTTTTTCCCCGCTTATATCGAAAGAACGGGTTAGAAAAACCGGATTTTCGGCAAGGTTTTCCTGTTTGGTCAAGGTAACCTCCTTGTCATTTGGGGTAACCACTTCACCATCTATATCCGCCATATTGAGGGTGTACGTATCATTGTCCCCAAATAATAAGTCAACATAATTGTCATTGTTCAATATCTGGCCATCTACCCCGGTAAAGAGTTCTCCGCGACTAATATCTTTGGTAGCAGCATCGGAATTGGGTACTATATAGCGGACATATCCAAAAATATCATCATTATCCGAAAAACTTATTAAGCCGAACTCCAAGCCGTTACTTCGTGATACACCTGCAAGGGATTTGGTCAATGTCTCATAATCTTCAGCCCAGAAACTGAATCGATCCTGATTAAAGAGTAATTGCTGGTCGAAAAAATCAGCCGGGTTGTCTTCGGAGGCCAAAAACTCAGTATACATTTGTGAACCTTCGGCATCCAAGGCAAAGGCATCATCGGCCAAATTAGGTACTTCGGCCTGCCAGAAATACCAAAAATTCATAGCCTTCCACATAAAATTCTGTACCGTAATATCAGTTTCCACCAAACTCTGGTCTGCCTTGGCGGTCTTGGGGAGTACAAATCCTCCACTGCCATCGTCATTGTTACAGGAAACGCCTGAAAAGGCTGTTATTAAAAAAAGAAGTAGTTTAAGTTTCTTGCTCAAGGGGCGGGCATTATATTTCATACAATTATTTATTGGGGTCTTAATTGAAAGGTTCCAGTAAACCATCCATCAATGCTTTGTTGTTTGTAGGTTTAAACCAAATAGAATTTGAAAATACTTCCGCAGTAAATGCGGGTTGTAAACTTATTTTGGCACTCTCGCCGGAAATACGACTCAATGCCAATGCCAAGAGCGGTTCCGAAGGGTTTCCCAAAGTTCCCAAATTGGCAATATCTTCTTGCAGCTCAAAATCAGGGGATAGACCTGCCGTATAATCGGAAAAACCATCGGCATTTTCATTTCTGCCCAATAAGGGTTGAATGCCCCATTGGTTATCCGGATTTATAAATTCCTCCCGGTTGGGATCGTAGAAATTTCCATTTTCGGGGTCATCCACAAAGGTATTGGAAAACTCGTTTTTGCCTACGGTAGTTGTACCTATTTGTACAACATCAACATAAGGTTCCAGTCCATTGATGACCAATTCACTTGCAGAGGCCGTACCACCGGTGGTGATGATAAAGACTCTGGAAAGATTAAGTTCGTTAATAGCTGTACCTTCCAAGGTAGTAGCGGTAAAATTGTCCGGTTGACCGTTGCCCGGTTGCAATTTACTATTGAAACGTGGTCGTATAAATACTTCATCGGTCCTTGCACCATAAATAGAACTCGCAATTTGAATGGCAGAGGTAACACGACCACCTCCATTATACCTTAAGTCTAAAACAAGCTCGTTGACCCCTTGACTTTTGAAATCTCCAAAGACATTGTTCAATTGTTCGTCATAAGCAGCTAAAAACGAATTGTACATGATATAGCCAATTTTGTTGCTCGCTTGCTCAATTACCGTAGAGACCAGAATTGGATTTTCGGCAAAATTCTCGATTTTCGTCAGAGTTACTTCCTGGCCGTTATCGGTTATAGTATTATCAACAAGATCTGCCATATTTAATGTATAGGTATCCTCGCTGCCAAACAAAAGGTCTAGATAGTTGTTGAGATTCAAGTTTTGACCATTTACCCCTACAAATATATCACCTCTTTTAATATCCTTGGTAGAAGCATCGGAATCCAAGGCTACGTAGGTGACTACTCCATATATATCATTACTACCTTGGAATAGGTACAGCTGAAACTCCAGGCCATTACTTCTTGAAACACCCTGTAGGCTATTTACCAAATCCTTATAATTTTCCACGGCAACAGAAAAACGGTCTATGGCCGCATCCTCACCCACAATCGCCTCGTGATTGTTGCATATGTTGTAAAAAAAGTCTCCAGGATTTGCCTCCGAGGATAGGAACTCCACATAGGCCTCTAAATCATCGATTTTGGTATCCGCAAGATCGGGAACGTCGTCTTGCCAAAAATAATAGACGTTCATGGTTTGCCACATGAAATTTTGGGCTGGATAGTCTGCTAGGGACTTGGAACTTTCTGGAGATTGTTCCACCTGTTCCCCCATGTTTTCAGGGACAATGTTATCATCACTTTTTTTACAAGAGGCAAATACAAATAGCACTGCCCAAAGCAGGAACCGTATTCTTTTCATAGCTTTATTTCAAAACAAGTTTCCGCCCAATAATCATTCCAATGGTTATAACAAAGAATATTGGATTTATATTGTACGTTTACGAATAATATACGTAGTTATTTAGTTTACGGTTGCCCAAATTACTTACATATTGGGCAAAAATTTTTTTTGTAACAAAACTGGACGTAACTCGTCTTGCTATTGTAACCCGTTATGGCATAGTATTAGCAATAACCGAACCAAAATGCGACAATCGGAGTTTTTAAATGTGGTAATGCCATTTAAGGATAAGCTTTATAGGCTTGCCAAGCGCTTGTTGGTCTCTACCGAAGAGGCCGAGGATGCTACACAGGAAATTCTTTTGAAACTATGGTCAAAGAATGAAAAAATCGGGAGTTATAACAATGTGGAGGCCTTTGCTATGACAATGACAAAAAATTTCTGTTTAGATCGATTAAAGTCAAGACAGGCAGGGAATTTGAAGCTCGTCCATAGCAATTATGGAGAAACTAGTACCCCTTTGCAAAGACAGGTTGAGGCGAAGGATAGTGCTTCATGGGTACAGAAAATAATGGAAGAATTGCCGGAACAACAAAAAATGGTATTGCAGCTAAGGGATGTGGAAGAGTATGATTATGACGAGATTGCCGAAATGCTTGATATGAAACCCAGTACCGTAAGGGTAGCATTATCTAGGGCAAGGAAAACAGTAAGGGAAAAATTGATGAAAAAACATAGTTATGGAATTGGATAATATAGAAAAATTGTTGGAAAAATATTTTGAGGCTTCCACTACGGTAGCCGAGGAAGAGGCCCTAAAAATCTATTTTTCAAAAGGGAAGGTGGCACCACATCTTGAACAGTATGCCCCATTGTTCCAGTATTTTTCCAATGCCAAAAAAGAACGGTTTACCAGACAGGTTCCACTAAAACCTAGAAAAAACTACTACAAGTGGATTTCCGTTGCAGCAGTAGCAGTTCTTGCATTTGGCATCTATTTTGGCCCCGATCGCTATCGGGATTACCAAGAACAAAAAGAAGCGGAATTTGCCTATAAGGAAACTAGGAAGGCATTGGACCTTTTGGCCGAAAACTTTGGTCGCGGCACCAAAAAAATAGCTTATTTAAATCAGTTTGAAGAAACAAAACAAAAAATTTACAACAACAATTAAAATTAAGATCATGAATAGTAAAAAGTTTATTATAACAAGTTTAATAGCGGCTTTGCCCTTAATTGGATTTTCCCAGTCCCTATTTGATAAATATGAGGATTTGGACAACGTAAGCGCCGTAGTGGTAAACAAGAGTATGTTTAATCTCTTGGCTAAAATTGATGTAGAGGTAGATGATCCGGAAGCGCAGGAATTTATGGATATCGCCAAAAGTTTGAACAACCTTAAGGTCTTTATTACGGAAGATAATAACGTTTCCGCGGATATGAAGTCGTCGGTGGACAAATATTTGAAATCAGCTTCCATGGAAGAACTGATGCGTGTAAAAGATAAGGATACCAATGTGAAATTTTATATACGACCGGGAAAGGATGACGACCATGTTCGGGAACTTTTAATGTTCGTTACCGGTATAAAGGGCCGGGAAGAAATGAAAGGCGTAGACATCAATGGGCGACAGATAGAAACTGTACTGTTATCCTTGACTGGCGATATAGACCTTAACAAAATAGGTTCCCTTACTAATAAAATGAACCTTCCCGAGGAATTGAACAAGGCGGGAAAAAAAAGAAATTAATAGAATCATTCATCAATCAAAAACAATCATCATGAAACAAGTAGTTGTAGTATTTTTAATGGCCGTAACGCCTTTGTTGGGCTTTTCCCAATCGATCTTTGATAAGTATGAGGACATGGACAACGTAGGGTCCGTGGTTATCAACAAGGGATTGATTAATCTTGTAAGTTCAATAGATATAGATGATGGTGATCAAGAGGCCAAGGATTTTGTTGATGTTGCCAGGGGCCTTGATGGTATAAAGGTCTTTATTACCGAAGATAAGGGAGTCTCAACGGATATGCACAACACCATAAGGAAGTATGTAAAATCCTCCTCACTGGAAGAATTGATGCGGGTAAAGGATAAAGATGCCAATGTGAAATTTTATATCAAAAATGGAAAGAACGATGATCATGTATATGAACTGTTGATGTTTGTCCAAGGTATCAATGATTCCCATATAGGCATAGATGGCAGGAAATTCGAATCTATTTTGGTGTCACTTACAGGTGATATTGATTTGAATAAAGTAAGTGCCCTTACCAAGAAAATGAATCTTCCGGACGAATTGAACAAAGTAGGTAATAAGTAAAGAAATCAAAGAACCGTAGGCCAACGCTATGGCCATTTAAACTAATACATATGAAAATCACAAAATCAATTTTTGTACTATCACTTTTCTTAAGTTTGGCGGCTTGTTCGTCCAATCAAAGCCTTCAAGAATATTATGTGGACAATGCGGATAACCCTAATTTTTTATCAGTGGACCTTCCAGTGAGTCTTTTAAATGTAGAAAAGGCGGAGTTGAACTCTGAGGAACGAGAAGCACTGGAAACTTTGAGGAAGATGAATATTCTAGCATTCAAAAAGACCCCTGAGAACGCATCGGATTACACCTTGGAAAAAGCAAACGTAAAGGCTATTCTTAGTAATAGTAAGTTCACGGAATTAATGAAGGTGAATACGAGTTATGGCAGGGGTACGGTAAAGTATCTTGGCGACGAAGATGCCATTGATGAAGTGGTTATTTATGGGGATAGTGATGACAAGGGATTTATGTTGGTCCGTATCTTAGGGAAAAATATGAATCCGGCGAAGTTGGTACAGTTTATACAAGCTCTTGAAAAATCTGATTACAGGGGCGAAGGCCTTGCAGATATAGGCTCTTTTTTTAAAGACTGATTTAATTATCAATACTAAAAACACTGAATAAAAACCGCTTTGGGATTTCCCAAAGCGGTTTTTATTTGTACAGGCTTGAGTCTATTTTGGTAGTTAATAAAAGCGTTTCCTTTTCAGGACTAAATTGCTATATTGAGCACTATTAACACTAACTAAAATTATACCGTTATGGAAGAAGCTGAAGTTTGGATGAACAAAGGAATAGACTTTGTCATCCAATATGGCCCCAAAGTATTGGGCGCTATTTTAATTTACATTGTCGGTTCTTGGATTATCAAGAAGATAATTGGGACTACCCGTAAAGTAATGAGCAAAAGTAGTTATGACGAGTCCCTTCAACGCTTTTTGTTGAATATGGCTTCGTGGGCGTTGAAGGTACTACTTATTATTATCGTTATTTCTACACTTGGTGTCGATGTCACTACCTTTGCTGCCGTTATCGCTGCGGCCGGTTTAGCGGTAGGTTTGGCACTTCAAGGATCACTTTCCAATTTTGCAGGGGGCGTTCTGATTATGATATTTAAGCCATATCGCATAGGTGACCTTATAGAGGCCCAAGGTGTTTTGGGGGTGGTAAAGGAAATAGAAATTTTCACTACAAAACTGACTACGCCAGAAAACAAATTGGCAATCGTTCCTAACGGAGCCATGGCCAATGGGAACATCATTAACTATACCGAGGAAGGAAAGATTCGGGTGGATACCGTTGTTGGGATAGGTTATGGTGAGGACATTAAAAAGACCAAGGAGGTCCTTATGGAAGTGCTTACCTCAAACCCTAAGGTGTTGCCAGAACCGGCTCCTTCGGTGAACGTAATGGAACTAGCGGACAGTTCTGTCAATTTTGCCGTTAGGCCTTTTTGCAAGCCAGAGGATTATTGGGATGTATATTTCGCAACTTATGAGGGTGCTAAATTGGCTCTTGATGCCGCAGGCATTGAAATTCCATATCCACATTCCGTTGAGATTCACAAGGAAGGCTGACACCTATTTGGATACTATTATTGCACAAAATCTGTCCGTTTTAAGCGGGCAGATTTTTTTATATCCCTGTGTAATTACTTGGTGTAATGGCCTTTAATTCATTTTTAATGGCATCGGAAATTTCTAGCGTATCTATAAATTTGGCAATGGATTCCTGATTGATTTTTTCATTGGTTCGGGTCAATCCTTTTAATGCCTCATAGGGATTGGGATAGGCTTCACGACGCAAGATAGTTTGAATAGCTTCCGCGACCACTGCCCAATTATTCTCTAGATCCTCTCCAAATTTGTCCTCGTTGAGCAGTAACTTGTTCAATCCCTTTAATGTGGATTGAAAAGCCAAGACGGTATGCGCAAAAGGCACTCCAATATTTCTGAGAACGGTACTGTCCGTTAAATCGCGCTGTAACCTGGATACGGGAAGTTTTGCCGACAGATGCTCAAAAAGAGCGTTGGCAATGCCCAAGTTACCTTCCGAATTCTCAAAATCGATTGGATTTACCTTGTGAGGCATAGCTGAAGATCCAACTTCCCCAGCCTTAATTTTCTGCTTGAAATAGTCCATGGAAACATACGTCCAAAAATCCCGGTCCAAATCCAGGAGAATGGTATTGATACGCTTCAAAGTATCAAAAAGGGCGGCCATATGGTCATAATGCTCTATTTGTGTAGTGGGGAAGGAATGGTGTAGTCCGAGTTTTTCCTGAACGAATTCCTTTCCGAATAGCTTCCAATCCAAATCTGGGTATGCCACTTTATGCGCATTATAATTTCCCGTCGCCCCTCCAAATTTGGAAGCACTGGGAATGTCGTTAAGAAGGTTAAACTGTTCCTTTAATCGCTCCACATAGACAGCTATCTCCTTTCCAAGTCGGGTAGGTGAGGCGGGCTGCCCATGGGTACGGGCCAGCATTGGGATTGCCTTCCATTCTTCCGCCAGTTCTTGTAACTTTTCAAAAACTTCAAGGTATCGGGGTACATATACTTCGTTTAGGGCCTCCTTTAAGGATAAAGGAATGGCCGTGTTATTGATATCTTGGGAAGTGAGACCAAAATGGATGAACTCCTTATACTTTTCCAATCCAAGCGTGTCAAATTCTTTTTTGATGAAATATTCAACGGCCTTTACATCATGATTGGTGACTTTTTCTATCTCTTTAATATCGTTCGCATGTGTAGTGTCAAAATTTTGATAAATTTCCCTGAGCCTAGCAAATTTTGTAGGGTCAAACGATTCCAATTGCGGTAGAGGAATCTCACAAAGCGCAATGAAATATTCAATCTCTACCCGAACACGGTACTTTATCAGGGCTTCTTCAGAAAAAAAGTTGGCCAAAGCATCTGTTTTGGTCCTATACCTGCCGTCTATGGGCGAAATTGCATTTAATGGATTCAAGGACATGAATTCTAAAATTGGTGGGTTAAAGCAAGTTGCAAAGATACTTATAAGCGGGGGAGTTTAAAAGCTTATCCTCCATAAGTTAAGCTTTCCAAGTGTCTGCTTTTAAATCGTGATGGGTTGAAGCTTGGAAGTCCATTTTCTAAAGAAATAGTTTTTGGGACTTCCTATTTTATTTTTGCCAATATCATTCTGGCTCGGGCCTTGTACGCCGCACTGCCTTCCGCATAGTTCTGCTCCAACACCATTTTTAACTCGGGATGTATCCAATCGAATTTTCGTCCTAGCAAGAGCAAGGATGTCATAGAGTAGGCCTTTGCAGCTACTTTGTAATCTCCTATGAGCCAATCAAAACAAGCAGCGGCGATTGCTTCCAAATGCTTCTCCCGTAACGCTTTTTGCGCTTCGTTTTTCGTTTTTGAAAAGTAGGCCTTTGCCAGGAATTCACATATTTTGGCCAGAGGCCTTACCGAAGAGTCCAAGCGGACATCACTCATATTCGAAGTTAAAAAGTCGAGATGAGGATAAATGTAATGCAGTTTTTTTTTAAGCGTATACTCTAGGACCCAGGAAGCCCGATTGGAAATGGGATCTTTTTCTTCAAAAACAATTTCAAGAAGTGGGTGAATCAAATCTGGATTGTCCAAAATCAGCGAAGCCATTTGGGTACGCTTTTCTCTTGTGGCATCCACATAATTTAAAGATTGATATAATTCCGTTTTGGTCACAAAAATTGTATTTTCACCTTGCCTCAAATATAAAATCATGAAAACAGTAAAAAAAATTTCTTTAGCGCTATTGGCGATTTTAATAGCCATCCAGTTTTTTAGGCCGGAAAAGAACTTAGCACATGGCAATCACACTGAAATTTTTCTAGCAGAGACCAACCCCGCGCCGGAATTAAGGATTGTATTGGAAGAAACCTGCTATGACTGCCATAGCAACAATACCGTATATCCTTGGTACAATAACGTTGCTCCAATTTCATTTTGGTTGGCCAATCATGTGAAGGATGGCAAAAAACATTTGAATTTTTCTGCTTGGGATGATTATTCCGTCAAAAAGAAGGACCATAAACTAGAAGAGGTAATTGAGATGATAGAGAATGACGAAATGCCGTTAAAAGAATATACCTGGACTCACGAAAATGCAAGATTGACCAACGAGCAACGCGAGTCTATAATCGCATGGGCTAAAAAGACTAGGTTATTGTATCAATTAAACGAGATACCGCAATAGGCACTCCTACCGAAGCCTTTTCTGCTAAAACTACCAGATTTTCATGATTGTTCGACGCTAGGTTAGGCTTTGGATCAATGAAGTAAATGGGTATTCCGTCTGGGGTGTACTGTATTAATCCCGCTGCCGGATATACTTGCATGGAAGTTCCGATTATAAGCAATGCGTCGGCATTTTGGGTGATTTCGATGGCCTTCTCTATCATAGGCACCTGTTCCCCAAACCATACGATATGGGGGCGCAATTGATGGCCATCCTCACATACATCACCCCAGTTCAAATCCTTTTTCCAATCTAGAATCAGGTTTTGGTTTCCTGTACTTCGTACTTTGAATAATTCTCCATGCAAATGCACCACATCAGTGCTTCCCGCCCTTTCATGCAAATCGTCTATGTTCTGGGTAATGATCGTTGTTTTAAAATGTGCCTCCAAATTTGCCAATGCCATATGCGCCTCATTGGGGGACACCTCTAAAAGTTGTCTACGTCTTTGGTTATAGAAATCCAATACCAATTTCGGGTTGCTGGCAAAGCCATTTGGGGATGCCACCTCCATAACATCGTGCCCTTCCCATAGGCCATCTGCATCACGGAATGTTTTGATACCGCTTTCGGCACTTACACCTGCCCCGGTCAAGACGACTACTTTTTTCCTCATCGTTTTAAAAATAAGGTTTTTATTATATTCGGCATATGACAGACCCAAAACTTTTAACGTATTTGGAGGGGTTTATTAGTCCTGAGCGCAAGAATCGATTCTTGGAGATTTTGGAAAAGCGCACCAAGTATGTTACCGTTGCCATCGAGGACGTATTCCAGTTCCACAATACAAGTGCAATAATTCGTAGCTGTGAGGTTTTCGGGATACAAGAGGCCCATGTTATCGAAAGTCGCTTTGGAAAACGATTGGACAAGAATATTGCCATGGGAGCGCAGCAATGGGTAGATGTACATCGTTATGATGATTCCAAGGATTGCCTGGCTAGGTTAAAAGGAGACGGTTACCAAATTATTGCCACAACACCTCATATAGATTCCTGTTTATTGCAAGATTTCCAAATTAATACTAAGCTCGCACTATTCTTCGGTACCGAAAAGGAAGGGCTTAGCAATGAGGTTATCCATGCAGCAGATGGGTTTTTGAAAATACCTATGGTCGGATTTACTGAAAGTCTAAATGTTTCGGTATCCGCCGCGATATTGCTTCAAGTCCTTACCGAAAAGTTAAGAAAATCAAAGCTTTCCTGGCAATTGACGGAAAAGGAAAAATTGGAAAAACGATTGGACTGGACCAAAAAGTCTATTAAAAGCATAGAGGAAATATTAAAAAGATACCATAGCTAGAATTGATTTTTTTCTTACATTGTTCCAATAACTAACTAATAATTAAGCAAATGACTATTATACTTTACATTCTAGCGGGAATCATTTTATTACTTTTAGTATTGGCATTATTGGCACCAAAGACCTATGATGTTTCCAGATCAATCAATATTTCCAGGCCAAAAGGAGAAGTTTTTGAATACCTAAGATCGTTGAAAAAGATGGATGAGTGGTCTCCATGGGCAAAGAAAGATCCCAATATGGAGAAGAAATTCACGGGAACGGATGGAGAAGTTGGAGCAACGAGTTATTGGAACGGCAATAAAGATGTGGGGGAAGGAGAACAGGAAATTACCAAAATTGTAGAAGGTGAGCGAGTAGAATCCGAGCTACGTTTTTTAAAGCCATGGAAATCCACCTCGGATTGTTATATGGAGGTCAAGGGTGGAGATGGGCAAACCAAAGTTACCTGGGGATTTACTGGTAAAAACAAGTTTCCTATGAGTATTATGATGTTGTTTATGAGCATGGACAAAATGGTAGGAAAGGATTTTGAAGAGGGGCTTGCTACCCTGAAGTCAAATCTCGAAAAATGAAAGGTATGGATTACAATATGGTAGGGTGGTTTGAAATACCCGTGACCAACATGGAGCGGGCCAAGAAATTTTATGAGACGGTCTTTGATATCACAATTTCCGTCCATGACCTGGATGGATTTATAATGGGGTGGTTTCCAAATGCACCTAATAAGCCCGGGGCGACAGGTTCTTTGGTCCAGCATGAAATGTATAATGCCAGCCCTACCCATGGGCCCTTAATTTATTTTTCGAGCGAAGATGTTGACATAGAACTCGCTAGGGTAGAAGGGGTAGGTGGTACAATTTTAAAGGGAAAAACAGAAATTGGAGACGGCCACGGCTTTATGGCCCTGGTAGAGGACACTGAAAACAATAGGATTGCTTTTCATTCCAGAAGCTGAACTTTTCTGGAATAGGCGTCAGAGATAGATATATTTGAATCCTTATTCAAAAATTATTAGGGTTCGCGTATCGTGATTTGTAACTCATTGACGGAAAAGGTACTATAGCAAATCAGTTAAACAACTTGTTTCTTTCTTGGATTAATAAAAAAAATTTCACCTAATTGTTTGCCAATTCCAATAATGCAATAGTATTGTCATTTTCCAAAAGGACTTTGCCATTCCGTACCTCAACCTCTGTTTCGGAATAGGTGTCGTAAAGTTTGGTGCCATCTCCAAAGAAACCTTTGACCCAAAGTGATTTTTTCCCTTTAGGAAGATCCAAACCTATAACCACCTTGTCCTTGAATTCCCCATCCATGTAGGTTCTGCTAAAAACATATGGTTTTTTGCCCAATCTTTTGTGTTTTCCCGCTCCAATTGCTGGATGATCTCGCCTAAATTTCCCTAATTTTTGCCAATGAACAAGGGTGTTTTGGGTTGTGGATAGACTATCCAATTCTTCCCAGTTCATGAATGAACGTAAGGTAGCGTCCCCCACACTTCCATCAATGACAAGACTTCTTGCAGTTTCGTCCCCATAATATACTTGAGATGCGCCTGGGGTAAGTAAAAGTACATTGGCCGACCTTATGGGGTCTTTCCTTTCCATGTCATACGGTTCCCCATCATCGTGTGAGGTGAGGTAGTTTACCACGCTCTTATTCTTTAGTTTGGTGTGTAAGAGGCTGCTATACTTTTTAAAAATTGTTTCGTAGCCCTGTTGGGCATCCTCTTTTAACTCAAAGTTGATAAGACTTTTAAAACCGTAGTTAAAAAAATCCACTTTCCTATCGCCAAAATCGAACTCCCTTCCGCCTGAGATACCGTAATTGTAAACTTCACCCACCATATAAAAAGGGGCATCATCTAGAATATCATCGGGATGTTTTTTCTTCCAAGTGTCAAAGGCATGCGTAGCCTCTTTGTATAGATCGGCCCAAGCATTTTCGTTCACATGTTTCACCGTGTCCACTCTATATCCATCAATTCCTAAGTCATGTATATAATCCGTAAGCCATTTTATAATGTAGAATCTTGGGGCCCTGGGATATCCTGTACGTTCAAAGAACAATTGCAATTCATCCAATTCCTGACTCAACCTTCCTTCTTCTTTCCATTTCGCAAGCAAAGCATCTGGAAGTTCTACCGGTTCATCAGATTCTGTTCGTATATCGGGTAAATTATCCACCAAAGTGCAAGCGGTGGTATTCTCATACGTAGTAAATTCGCAGGTGGGATTCGTCCGTACCCATTCTTCAGGCCAAACGGAATCCTTTGGTGTCACCGGCCCCGTATGGTTCAAAACAACATCCATGAGAACCCGGATCCCTTTCTTGTGGGCGGTTTTGACCAAATTTTCCAAATCTTCCTTTGTGCCAAAATTCGGATCCAGAGCCGTCCAATCTTTTGCCCAATACCCATGATACCCATGGGTGTTACCGGTACTTTCATCCGTAGCACCATGAATTTGTTCGATTACCGGGGTAAACCAGATGGCATTTATGCCCAACTCTGAAAAATAATCTTCTTCAATTTTTTGGGTAATTCCTTCAAGGTCCCCACCCATAAAACCTCTTAGTGTACCTGTGGAATCGGTTCTTTCAAAATTGATGTCGTTTTTTGGATTTCCATTGTTGAAACGATCGGTCAATAAAAAATAAATATTGGCACCCTCCCAAACAAAGGGCTTTTCATTCCTAGGTTCGGGGAGGGAATCTCTCATAACGATAGTCTCTTGAGGGGATTCTTTTTTTTCGTTTTTACAGGCAAAAAAAATGGGGAGCACGATACTAGCAATAAGCAGTTTTCTCATGGGCATCTATTTTGTCTAAAGCTATAAAATGCAGTGGGGAAATCAAAAAAATTATTTTTTTCTGTTCAGAACCTTAAATTCCTCGTAACAGCTGCTTATGGCATCCAGAATCTGAAGATCGTTTGCGGTCCTTATAAAAGATTTGGAATAATTGCAACTATTAAGGATATCCTCTATATCCACCTTCTCCAGTTGCAGGAATTCCCTCAACGTTTCCCTATCGAATTTTGAGGCCAAAAGATTCCGAATTTCATCGTCCTCCTTCATCTTCCGCAATTTTCGCATCTGGTTTGGCTTTTTGCCAAAGAGGTTTCGAAGTAAATCGGCTGGATTCAATATGGCACCTAATACTTTGGTAACGGCGCTAGGGTTTTTATTGCCCGCTTCGTAGCTAACTGAAAGTCCTGAAATACTGTATTGATATGCATTGTTTATAGGAAGGTTTTTCACATCAATCTCCAGATAGCCCGTGAGTTGGTAAGGTGTAACAATTACCTCCTCCAATGCATAAGCCAGCTCCGTAAGCGCAATTTTGGTGTCCTTGAACTTGAACATGTCATTGGTTACCCGGATTTTCTGTGACTTAAAACCTAAAAAAGAAAAATACAGGGTATCGTTAACAGTGGCAGTAATGGAAAATTGGCCATTTTCATTAGTTATGGTACCCCGGACTTGGTTAAGGTTTACTACATGTACACTTTCCATGGGTACACTGGTCTGTGCATTAATGACCGTTGCGGATATTTTACCATCTTCTAACTGTTCCTCCTCTTCTTGGGAAATCCCCATAAGGCTTAAAAAAACAAAGAAGATAAATATTTGATATTTCCGCATTAACCTTAAAATTCCAAAATAAATCTACGAAACAAAACAAAAAAATACGCCTAGGCGTATTTTTTAATATACAATTAACTAAAAGAAATCACTTTTTCTCTTTTTGCTCCTTCTTTTGCCCGAATAGGTTGCCTGGCCTTGACCGCGATCTCTTCTTTTACCACGTCCCCGGTCTTTATCCCTTCTACGACCTTTGTCTTTGCCGCCTCGATTGCCACGTCCACCTCCAGGGTTGTTGGAAACTTCCACATTCACAAACCGTCCGTCTACCTTAAAATCTGTAAAGGTGGATAATACTTTTTCGGACACACCGTTATCCGTATTGAAAAAGGAAAAACTTTCCTTTACATCTACCTTGTATACATCTTCTTTGTCCAGGCCAACGGTATCGCGTAAAAAATCTTTCAAGGACATCCAATCATATCCGTCCCTTTCGCCGACATTTATGAAATAACGAACGGATCCATTTGAGGAAAAGGAAGCATTATTATCCTTCCCTCCCCTTCTTTCCCCTGAATCGGATGAATTCAGGTCTTTGGTCTTGTTGTAATAATTGGAAAAGCGCGTGAACTCTACAGAGACCATTTTTTTGATGAGCTCTTCCCGATCAATGCCATTAAGGACATCATATATTGCAGGGAGATAGTTTTCTACATCCTTGTTGATCTCCGTATTTTTAATCTTACTGGCCAAATGGTACAGTTGTATTTCGCAGATTTCCATACCTGTAGGTATTTTTTTGGAAATAAACTGCTGTTTTATCTTTTTCTCGATGGCGTTTATCTTGCGCATTTCACTGCGGGTGATAATGACCATGGAAACCCCTGATTTTCCAGCTCTTCCAGTTCTTCCACTTCGGTGCGTGTAAGTTTCAATTTCGTCGGGAAGTTGGTAATTGATTACATGGGTAATATCGTCGACGTCTATACCTCTTGCGGCAACGTCTGTTGCCACTAGCATTTGTATCTGTTTCTTGCGAAAGGCGTTCATCACCAAGTCACGTTGATTTTGACTAAGGTCACCATGCAACGCTCCTGCGTTGTAGCCGTCCTCTATCAACTTTTCGGCTACTTTCTGGGTATCTCTTTTGGTTCTACAAAAAACAACCGAAAATATATCGGGATTGGCATCCGCCAATCGTTTTAAGGCTGGGTAACGATCCCTTCCGCCAACTACATAGAATTCGTGCTGTACCGTATCCACCCCGGAATTCTTAGCGCCAACAGTTATTTCCTGTGGATGGTGCATGAACTTTTTGGCAATTTGGGCCACTTCTCTTGGCATGGTTGCGGAAAACAGCCATGTGGATTTTTCTTTAGGTGTATTGGAAAGGATATCCTTAATATCCTCATAAAAGCCCATATTGAGCATTTCATCCGCTTCGTCCAGAATACAATAATCAATTTTTGAAATGTCCACCAGACCACGGCCTATCATATCTTTCATTCTTCCTGGCGTTGCCACTACAATCTGTGCCCCCCGTTTAATTTGTCGGGCCTGATCGGTAATGCTCGCTCCTCCATAGATGGCAACCGTGTTTATGCTTTTTTCGTATTTGGAATACGATTGCATTTCATTGGTTATTTGTAAACAGAGTTCTCGGGTAGGGGATAGGATAAGTCCTTGGGTAGTTCTACTTTCCCTGTCGATTTTTTGTATCAGGGGAAACCCGAATGCTGCTGTCTTTCCCGTTCCCGTCTGGGCCAGGGCTACCAAATCGGTTTCTCCCTCCAATAAAATTGGGATTGCTTTTTCCTGTACTTCCGAGGGGGTTTCGAAGCCCATATCGGAAACAGCATTCAAAAGGGACTGTTGCAGCCCCAATGCTTCAAATTTTGTCATAATGTGTTTTACTTAATCGCAAATATGTGTGTTGCATAGAGCGATTATCGTATATAACCCATTGGACTCAGCGCAACACCTGCCATACCGGCGGCGTTAATTAAGCGGCAAAGATACGGTTATTTATTAATATGGAAAGGGCTGTGAAATGCCCTTGAGGTTTGTAGAAGTTAATTCAGGTTCTCAATGGTTTTGGTGTACCAGGTACGACAAATACCTTTACGACAATCTAGCGCGTCTTATTCCGTAGTATTGTCTATATTCTTTAGATAATCCACCAATTTCCGGATGGCTTTTCCTCTATGTCCAATTTTATTTTTTACTGATAGGGGAAGCTCCGCAAAGGTTTTGTCAAAATTCACAGGTTTAAAAACAGGATCATAACCGAAACCTTGTTCGCCTTTTTTTTCATGTATGATTTCACCTTCTACTTTTCCAGTAAATAGCTGTTGTTCTCCTTCTAGGAATAAAGCAATAACGGTTTTGAACCGTGCCGAACGGTTTGGTTTTTTTTTCATTTCCGAAAGAAGCTTGGCCATATTTGCATCGGCATTTTTATTTGTTCCGGCATATCGGGCTGAGTATACCCCGGGGGCCCCATCTAGGGCATCTACAATGAGTCCTGTGTCGTCCGCAAAACATGGGTGTCCATAATTACGAACAACATATTGTGCTTTTAATAGGGCATTTTCCTCAAGGGTCTGTCCTGTTTCCGGAATTTCTTCAACACAACCTATGTCGGTGAGGGACAAAAGGTCAATATGTTTTGGTAGTAAATGAAGTACTTCTCTTATTTTATTTGGATTATGTGTGGCAAATACTATTCGCATAAGTTCAAAAATACTAATTTTAGCCTTCTGAAAATTATTTGTTGTGAAGCTGAAAGTACCGCCTGTTCTTGTCTTTTTATCCTTTGGACTGTTAATGTATTTGGTGACCAAATTTCTGACCTTTGGTTCTTTTGATTTTTTTGGACGTGAGTACTTGATAAGTTTCCTATTGGGTATGGCCATTATTATTACGGTTTTGGCCATATTCCAGTTTTATCGGGCAAGGACCACAGTGGATCCCTCAAATCCTGAAAAGGCTTCGGCTTTGGTAGTAACCGGACTCTACAAATATTCTAGAAACCCAATGTATTTGGCCATGTTATTATTGCTCTTGGCTTTGGGCCTACTTTTGGGCAATGCTTTTAATACTTTGGTCGCTGCTGGATTTGTAGCCTATATGAACCGATTTCAAATCATACCTGAGGAGCAAGCGTTGCTCAAGATTTTTGGAAAAGAATATAGCCGGTACTGTATCAATGTGCGCCGATGGTTCTGATATAAGTGGAATCACTTATACCGCTATCATATAAGCTTTTTTGCTTATATTTTTAAATATTAGCAAATCTACTTATATTTTCATATATTAGCATTTTAGCTTATATAGATATGATTGCAATAATCACAGGAGATATCATAAATTCGGAAGAGCATGAAACCTCAGAGTGGATGGGTGTTCTAAAAGACTATCTATTACAGTTGGGCAAGTCTCCCTATGACTGGGAAATCTATAGGGGTGATGAGTTTCAGTTAAGGGTTTCGGAAGAACGGGCACTGGAAATATCCATACATATAAAGGCATTGATTAAAGCTATAAAGAATCTTGATGTTCGTATGGGTATAGGCTTGGGTACTGAAACGTATGCCAGTAATCGGGTAAGTGAATCCAACGGCCCGGCATATCAACGCTCGGGTAGGACTTTCGAATCCCTTAAGGAAGACAAAACCAATTTAACTATTGCTACTGGCCATGAATTTTACGACCGCACGTTGAACTTAATGCTAAAATTAGCTTTGGATTTCATGGATGATTGGAGTACGGTTTCGGCAGAAATCGTGGCTTTGGCCTTGCAAAACCCACAGACTTCGCAGCAAGAAATTGCCAAGCAACTTAATATTCAACAATCTGCGGTAAGCCAACGCCAAAAAAGGGCCAGATTGGATTTGGTGTATGAACTTTTGGAATACTATACACAAACTGTAAAAGAGCTACGATCATGATTCTTTTTATAAAATTGGTATTGGCCCATTTGATAGGGGATTTTTTATTACAGCCCAATAGATGGGTGATTCATAAGGAGGTAAACAAAGTGACCTCCAAGTACCTTTATGTTCATGTATTGGTTCATTTTGTGGTTACCATGTTCTTGTTATGGGATTTTCAATACTGGAAACTTGTATTGGCCATTGTTATATCCCATTATTTTATTGATCTGGCCAAGTTGTATACCAATCCCTTTTTTAAATTAAGGAGCATTCCTTTTTTTATGGATCAGGCATTGCACATTCTAGTTCTGTATATATGTGCATATTCCGGAAATTTAATCGGGCAAACCATTTTTTTATTGGAAAAAATTGACTGGGCCTTGCTTACGGCCATAGTTTTTGTCAGCTATCCGGCGGCCATTATCATGGGCAAATTGCTAGAAGGAATGTCGGATAGGATCGAACTGGATCACAAATCCCTTCCTGGTGCAGGGAAATATATTGGCATTATAGAGCGATTGTTCGTTTTGGCGTTTATTATTCTAGGCCGATGGGAGGTCATAGGCCTACTGATAACCGCAAAATCCGTTTTTCGTTTTAACGATTTAAAGGACAGCAATAGCAGAAAGCTTACCGAGTACATCTTGATAGGGACCTTATTGAGCTTCGGTATTGCCATAGTAACCGGAATTATTTATATAAAATTTTAGAATTATGAAAAGAATACTCCTGGCCGTATTAGCCCTTTTTATTTTATCCTGTGCTGAGAAGAAGGAAACAAAACCAGAACCGACCCCGCAAGAAATAGCCCAGCGCTGGTCCAAGGAAAAAGCTTGGAAGTGGTACGATCAACAACCTTGGTTGGTTGGGGCCAATTTTAATCCAAGCACCTCCATAAACCAGTTGGAATTCTGGCAGGAGGACACCTTTGATCCAGAAACTATTGATCGTGAGTTGAAGTGGTCCGCTGACCTAGGAATGAACTTGCATAGAGTATATCTACATAATTTACTATGGGAACAAGATTCCGTCGGGTTTTTGAAACGACTTGACGATTATTTGAGAATAGCCGATTCATATGGTATTAAAACGATGTTTGTACTCTTGGACGATGTTTGGCACCCTATTCCTAAATTGGGCAAACAGCCCGAACCGGTTCCCCATGTCCACAATTCAGGTTGGGTACAGGCACCTGGGGCAGAGATATTAGGCGATACCACAAGACATGATGAACTGAAAGGCTATATAAAAGGCGTCACCAAGCATTTTGCAACGGATGACAGGGTCTTGGTCTGGGATGTATACAATGAGCCTGATAATGTAGCCAGCCAGCCAGGTAGGGATTCTTTGGAAGTGAAGAATAAACATGACTACTCCTTGGCACTTTTAAAAAAGGTATTTCAATGGACAAGGGAGGTAAACCCAAAACAACCTCTGACCACAGGAATATGGAGAGGCAATATTGACCATTGGGGTCACTTGGACAGTTTACCTGAGGTAGATCGATACATGATCGAAAATTCGGATGTGGTCTCTTTCCATGCTTATGACGGCGATATGAATGATGTTCAAAAAAAAATAAGCTTATTGAAGCATTATGAGAGACCACTTCTGTGTACGGAATATGTAGCAAGGGGAACCGGAAATACTTTTGAAAGTGTGATGCCCATCTTAAAGGAAAATAAAATAGCGGCCATAAATTGGGGTTTTGTCTCAGGAAAAAGTAATACGATTTATCCTTGGAAGAGCTGGGATTCAACCTTTACATCAGAGCCTAAAATATGGCATCACGACATATTACGGCAAGATGGCGAGCCCTATTCCCAAAAAGAAGTTGAGTTTATAAAAGACATTGTTAGCAAAGAGAATTGATGGACAACACCTCAATTTTTATAATCCAAAATTTGTTGTTCAAACTTTTCGGAGTCTTTGAATGCACATAAATTGCCATCTGGGTCATGGAATTTTGCAATGGTACCCCATGAATGCTCCTGGTAATTTACTTGAATATTTAGGCTTTCAAGCTGTCTTACCAAAGATTTGACATTTTGGACATTCATCCGCAAACAGGTTTTTACTCGGTTATCCATACTTTCCGGACCTACGTATTCGTCTTCCACTTCAACCATCAAATAGGATTCCCCAAACTCAAAACAGGTAAGTTTTTCTTTTTGAAAAAGCTTTGGCAAACCGAGAACATCCTCATAGAAACGTACACATTGTTCGTAATTTATCGTAAATAGTATGATTCCTGTTCTGTCAAATTTCATAAGTAATTATTGAGAAATGAACAACCGATGTCCTTTCTAAAGATATGGCTAAAATTAATAGCTCAAACCGTGACCAAAAGGATATAGGGGTTTTTTGGAATCATAAGGTACATCTTCTTTTTGATTCTTTACGGCCTCCCATGACGAGGGCAGTTCAAAAGGAAGTTTACCCATGGGCCTTTTCTTCCCAAATAAAATATCGGCCAAGACTTCATCGCTCGTGCCGAATTCGGCCAAAAGGACATTACTGGCTTCCGCTATGTCCGTTAATATCGCCGGGCGTTCCAAATTGACCACTACTACAGATGGTTTTTGGGAGATTAGGTCTAGGATTTCCCTTTTCTCCTCTTCCGTATAATACAATCTTCCTTGATGAAAAAAGCTTTCCAGGAAGTATTCGTTACGTTCATCAAACGGAGTCCGTATCCGGGAGAGAATAATATCGGCATCATCTGGATGGTTTACCAAAGTTCCATAGGTATTGAGTGCCTCAGGGGTCAACATGCCCTCGGCATAGATTTTTGTTCCCTTCTTTAAAGGCAATAGCTCCTTGTTTTTAAGCAGAACCGTTGCTTTACTTTGTGCTATGAGCCCTTTCTTGCGAAACTCTTCCTTACCGGCTATTTCACTTGCCTTTTCCTGATTTACATAAGGATTGTCAAAAAGGCCCAAACGAAACTTGTCCAGCATAATGCGCTTCACGGACACATCCAACCTACTTTCCGGAATAAGACCTTCATTTACCAATTCAACAATTAACTCGGGTATGTTTTCACCTCCAAATTGGTCGCAACCCGCATCCAATACTTTTTTAACCCGTTGTTTGACTGTTAAATCCTCGACGCCCCAAGCACGACCCTCACCTAATTTTGAATCGGTTATAATGTTCCAATCCGTACATACCACACCCTGAAAATTCAAGGAATCCCTTAATAATCCTGTGATGATATCCCTATTGAAACCAAAAGCTACATTCTCACTGGTCTGGTCTACAGGAATTCCATAATACGGCATTATTTGGGCCGTATTGGCTTTAAAGGCTCCTTCGGTAAAGGGGATGACATGATAATCAAAATTATTGCCTGGATATACCTGTTCCTTTCCATAAGGGAAATGTGGATCTTCACCATCTTTTTGCGGACCCCCTCCCGAAAAATGTTTGGTCATACAGGCTACACTATTTTTGTCCAAGGAGTCGCCTTGAAACCCTAAAACATAAGCCTTGGTCATCATTGCTGACAAATGGGCGTCTTCCCCGAAAGTACCGTTAGATCTTCCCCAGCGTGGTTCCGTGGCCAGATCGGCCATTGGATGCAAGGCTACTTTAATACCTACGGCATTGTATTCCTGGCGGGCAATATCACCAAATTCCCTTACCAACAGGGTATCTCTTGTCGCCGCCAACCCCAGAGAACTTGGCCATTGTGAAAAAGAAGGGGTATACAATGAAGCGCCCGGATTATTCTCTGTACCGTGTCTTGGGTCGGTTGCAATGGTAATTGGAATACCAAGCCGTGTACGCTCGGCCATTTTTTGAATGGTATTATTGTATTTGGCCATTTTATCCGCATCCAACGATGCTAGAATATTAAAACTGTTCATCTTCTTTCTAGCGATCATCTCCGAATTTGAGGGTAGTACCAAGGACATGATTAGATTTAGTGGTTCAGTAGAGAGAATAGGGGTTTCCATAGGCTCGCCGTCAGGAGTGGTACCGATCATGGTAACGAACATGGAACCGGCTTTTTCTTCCAAGTTCATTTGGGAAACCAAATCGTCTACCCGTTCCTCCAAGTTTGCAGTAGGACTTTCATAGATATCCAATCTTCCATTTTTGTTCAAATCTCGAAAAGTGGCACCGTTTTTAGTTAATGTCGGGGCTTCATCACCCAACAGGGCCATATTGTTCTTTGATGAGTTGGACATGTTGATGTATACGATCAATGCCGATATGAGCATAAGACCGATGATGGATAACAAGGCATACTTCAGGATTTTGAGGAATTTTTTCATCTCTATTCTTATTTTGTTATTCTGACACAATATTACGAAAAAGAGAATTATTGTACTATTTTGACACAATAAAAATTTACATTTGTTCCATGAATCAAGAACTGAATGAACACGTTGCCCAATTAGTCAATGATTGCCTGCCCGGAAACTCTATCGATTGTGTTATTCTGGGTTATGAAAATCAACAATTAAAGATTTTGCTATTGCAATGGAAGAATAAAGATGTATGGTCTCTTCCAGGAGGGTTTATTCTAAAAGATGAGGACATAGATCAGGCAGCTCACCGAATTCTTGAGGAACGAACAGGTTTAAAATCTATTTTTTTGAATCAGTTTTATACGTTTGGAAGCAGGGAGCGATCGCAAATGAATGGAGTTATACAGGCAAAACGAACCCAAGAGATGCTTAGGGAATTGGAAATTGACAATCCTAGTTTTGTCCATTGGATTCAGGGTAGATTTATTACAACCGGTTATTTTGCGCTCACTGACATTAGAAAGACCCATCCTCAACCTGACTTCCTCAGTGAAAAATGTGAGTGGAAAGCTCTTGATGATTTACCCGAATTGATCTTGGATCACGGACAAATTATTGAAAAAGCTTTGGAACACCTCCGGATCCAACTGAATTATTTGCCTATTGGCCTTTCTTTATTGCCCGAAAAATTCACTATGCAAGATATTCAAAAGCTTTATGAGGCCCTATTGCAGAAAAAACTGGAGCGCAGCAATTTTCAACGAAAAATGTTGAGTTTGGGAATTTTTATCCGTTTAGAGAAGCAATTGACCGGTGCCGCCAACAAAGCGCCCTACCTTTATTGTTTTGATAAGGTCAAATACAACAAGTTGGTAAGTAAAGGTATTGGGTTTTCTTATTAAGTTGATAAAGTAAAACTTTTGTTCCAACTACTCAGATTAGTTTTATCGATGAGCCAAGAATTCAATAAAGGCAGTGTTTTAAAAGGCGAATACGATAATGAAATTATACAAAACTAGGCGCAATTTGTTTTATTTTCCGGTTCTTCCCAACGGGACAAAATTAATCTTTATTTTTGCCCATTAATTTATTTAAAAGTTTTCGAATGGGCCGAAAATATGTTTTCGATTTTGATAGTACCCTTACTAGGGTAGAGGCATTGGATGTCCTGGCCGAAATGACTTTACAAGGAAGGTCGGATCGGGAGGAAATCGTCAACAAGATTCAGGAAATCACCAATTTGGGAATAGACGGGGATATTTCCTTTACAGAGTCCTTGGAACGTCGCATTAAACTTCTAAATGCAAAAAAGGACGACCTAGATGGATTGGTGGTAGAACTTCGTCAAAAAATCTCTAAATCCATAGCATCAAATAAAGAGTTTTTTGAAAAGTTTTCTGATGATATTTATGTCATCTCCTGTGGTTTTAAGGAATTTATAGATCCCATTGTTGCAGAATACAATATCCCTTCCGATCGTGTATATGCCAACACCTTTAAATTTGACGAATCTGGAAGTATTATTGGTTTTGATGAAACCAACGTGCTGTCCTCCCATAACGGAAAGATAGAGTGTCTAAAGGAATTGGATTTGGATGGAGAGGTACAAGTAATAGGCGATGGATATAGCGATTATGTGATGAGGGAAGCAGGAATAGCCCATAAGTTTTTTGCGTACACTGAGAATGTACACAGGGAGAAAGCGGCTAGCAACGCAGATCATATTGCACCTAATTTGGACGAATTTTTGTTTGTAAACGATTTACCCAGGAATATATCCTATCCCAAAAACCGCATCAAGATCCTATTGCTGGAGAATGTTCATCCAGCCGCTTTTGAAAACCTTTCTGAGGATGGTTTTTCTGTAGAGTTGGTAAAACACAGTCTTAGTGAGGAGGAATTGGTAGAAAAGATAAAGGGCGTCCATGTCCTTGGAATTCGTTCCAAGACCCAAGTTACGAAACGGGTTCTGGATGCAGCCAATAAATTGTTGGTCGTTGGCGCTTTCTGTATTGGGACAAAACAAATAGAATTGGACTATGCCAAAAAGAAGGGCGTAGTTGTCTTCAATGCACCCTATAGCAATACGCGTTCCGTGGTGGAATTGGCCATAGGCGAAATTATTATGCTGATGCGAAATGTTTTTCCACGTAGTACGGAGATACACCAAGGCCAATGGAACAAGACCGCTGTAAACTCCCGGGAAGTCCGAGGAAAAAATTTGGGCATTGTCGGGTACGGGAATATTGGTAAGCAATTATCCGTTTTGGCCGAGGCTATTGGTATGCGGGTGTACTATTATGACATAGAGGATAAATTGGCCTTAGGTAATGCGATTAAATGTGATACGCTAGAGGACCTTTTGAACGTTTCCGATGTGGTTACGGTACATATTGATGACAATCAAGCGAATAAAAACTTCATTGGTGAGCGTGAAATTAATCAGATGCGGGATGGGGCCATGCTCATTAACCTTTCCCGTGGATTTGTTATTGATATTGCCGCACTTACCGAAGCACTCGAGAGCGGAAAATTGGCAGGTGCGGCAATAGATGTGTATCCCGAAGAACCTAGGAGCAATGGCGAGTTCAAGACAGATCTACAAGGGCTTAAAAATGTGATTCTAACTCCCCATGTTGGAGGAAGTACGGAAGAGGCCCAAAGGGACATCGCCGATTTTGTACCCAATAAGATTATGGATTACATCAACTCGGGTAATAGTGTGGATGCAGTCAACTTTCCTAATATTCGTTTGCCGAAACAGAACAACGCACACCGTTTTTTGCACATACATAAAAATATTCCAGGTATCATGGCCCATATCAATGAGGTTTTGGCCAAGTACGAAATGAATATCGTAGGACAATATCTTTCTACAGATAGTGAGGTAGGTTATGTGATTACCGATTTGGACAAGGAATACAATAAAGATGTAATGAAGGCGCTAAAGAAGGTAGAACATACCATTAAATTTAGGGTATTATATTGAGAAGGACTTATCTGTGATGATAGGGTTCGTTCCTTAAAATTGTAAAAGCACGGTATATCTGTTCAATAAAGAATAAACGCACCATTTGATGTGAAAATGTCATTTTGGAAAGACTGATGCTTCCGTTGGCTCTTTGGTACAGAGCATCACTAAAACCATAAGGCCCACCGACAGCAAAAACCAATTGTTTAATCCCGGAGTTCATTTTTTTTTGTAGGAATTCCGAGAATTCGATCGAAGTGTAGGTCTTCCCTTTTTCATCCAATAAAACCAAAATATCGGTGGAGCTTAATTTTTTTAGAATGGCCTCGCCCTCTTTTTCCTTTTGTTGTGACTCTGATAGCTTTTGGGCATTCTTTACATCAGGAATGGATTCCAGTTCAAATTTCACATAGTGTTTCAACCTATTTTCATAATCGGAAATTAGTTGGAGCAGTGGCTTACTGTCGGTTTTCCCGACGACAAGGAGTTTAATTTTCACGTTGCAAATGTAATGGCTGGAGATTGAAAGTATAACTTAAAATTCATTTATCCATTTTGGAACTTAAATCAAATACCCAAAAAACATTTCACTAATTTTATCCAAACCAAATTTTCCTTAATGATTTCAGAAGAACAGTTTCAAAAAGAGTTGGAAATTATCATTTGGAACGCCATCCGAGAAGATGTGGGCGATGGTGACCATAGTTCGTTGGCCTGTATTCCAGATTCAGCTAAAGGTAAAGCCAAACTTTTAGTAAAGGACACTGGTATTTTAGCCGGTGTGGATTTTGCCAAACGGGTTTTTTCTTTTGTGGACAAGGAAATGGAAGTAGAGGTTTTAATACAGGACGGGTCGACGGTAAAATATGGAGATATTGCATTTTATGTTTCTGGAAGTTCACAAAGCATTTTAAAAGCAGAACGATTGGTACTCAATGCAATGCAACGTATGAGTGCCATTGCCTCTAAGACAAGGTCTTATGTCGATTTGTTGGAAGGCACAAAGACCAAAATTTTGGATACACGAAAAACCACTCCAGGTATTCGTGCTCTTGAAAAATGGGCCGTAAAAATAGGGGGAGGGGAGAATCACAGATTTGCCTTGTATGACATGATAATGCTCAAGGACAACCACATAGATTTTGCTGGAGGCATACCTCAGGCAATCCACAAGACCAAGGCCTATTTAAAGGAAACGGAGAGGGATTTAAAAATCATTGTGGAAGCCAGAAATTTGAAGGAAGTAAACCAAATTTTGGAATCTGGAAAGGTGTATCGAATTTTATTGGACAACTTTAATTATGAAGATACGCGAACAGCAGTTGCTACCATAGGAAATAATTGTCTTACTGAATCTTCTGGAGGTATAAACGAAAGCACCATTCGTAAATATGCCGAATGCGGGGTCGACTATATTTCCTCGGGGGCCTTGACCCATTCGGTCCATAATATGGATTTAAGCCTAAAAGCAGTATAGATGTCGTTGGAAATTGAGGAAAAAATCGAGAAGATTCCGATAATCAATAAATTGGCGGTCCTCCTAAAACATATAAAGCTTCCTGGCTTTGAAGGGCTTTCTTCATACGATCTCATAGAAATGTACATTGTCGGGATTTTCCAGGGAGCGCTTTCCGCCCGTGCCAGCGCCATTGCATTTAGTCTGTTTATGGCCCTATTTCCCCTTTTGATTTTTATGGTAACACTAGTCCCTTTTTTGGTTTCCTATCTCAGTTTGGGAAATGCCGATTTTGATACCGAGTTCCTATCTTTTCTGGAGTCGTTCCTTCCCACGGCAACCGGTGAGTACTTTGGGGAGATTTATCAACAGATCAAGGATCAAAAACGGGGCGGGCTGTTGTCCTCTGCTTTTTTGATTTCTATTTTTTTAATGGCCAATGGGGTGAATGCCATTTTTGGAGGATTCGAAAATTCATATCATGTAGACCTTACCCGTAATTTTATTAGGCAATATGGGTATGCTTTGATGGTAGGTTTGATCTTATCTATTCTGATAATCGTGGGTTTTGTAGCATTTGTCTATTTTGAAGTTTATGTTTTAGGCTATCTAAACGAATTTGCGGCGAGGACCGGGGGCTATGTTTTAGAGGAGGACGATATTATGGGGGTCCAGATCGCTAAATTTTTGTTCTTTATTATTTTGTCCTACTTAACCGTAGCCACGCTATATTACTTTGGTACAGCAGAAGGAAAAAAAGCCCGTTTTTTCTCGGCTGGAGCCCTTATGACTACCTTATTGTTCATTCTAACCTCCTATTTATTCGGGGTTTATGTGGAAAAATTTGCCCGATATAACGAATTATACGGAGCTTTAGGCGGATTGTTGATTTTAATGGTATATATATGGTTAAATTCCAATATATTGCTACTTGGCTTTGAATTGAACGCTTCTCTGAATTCCCTAAGAAAAAACTATGAAAAGAATGGCAATTAGAAGACTCTTTATGATGGGCATTTACTTGTTTTCCTACTATGTGGCAAGTTCCCAAAGTGTCTTCGGAAAATGGAAGACCATTGATGATAGAACGGGAAAGCCCAAGGCCGTTATTGATATTTATGAAAAGGATGGATTGATGCACGGAAAAATTATCAAGATTCTGGAGGAAGGCAAGGAGGACGCCCTATGTATAAAATGTGATGGAGAACGGAAGGACAAGCCCATCATAGGAATGAAAATCATAGATAGCCTTAAGAAGAATACGGATGGGGAATGGAAAGGCAAGACCTTGTTCGATCCTGAGCAGGGAATGACCTTTAGGTGTAAAATTTGGTTGAACCCGAAAAATGGGGATGAACTAAAGGTGCGCGGTTATTTGGCATTTTTATACCGAACCCAGACTTGGGTAAGGGTTGAAGGATAGAAGGCGATGGTACTATGCAGCACTTTATCAATGTAGTTTTACCGATTCCTTTAGAAAAACTTTTTACGTATCGAATCTCCCAAGCCGAAGCCGAATGGTTGACACCTGGAATTCGGGTAACCGTACCCTTTGGAAAATCCAAGATATACACCGCTTTGGTCTATGAAATTCATACTACCCCTCCAGAAGTGTATGAAGCCAAGGAAATTCATGAAATATTAGATCAACGGCCCATAGTAAATCCAATACAGTTACAACATTGGAAATGGATCGCCGCCTACTATATGTGTACATTAGGCGAGGTCTTTAGAACCGCTTTACCCAGTGCCTTTTTATTGGAAAGCGAAACATTGGTTTTGAAAAATCAAGATGTCGAAGTAAATGAGAATGACCTTAGGGACGATGAGTTTCTGGTATTTGAAGCATTGCAACACCAATCCTCATTAAAGGCCAATGAGGTAGCTGCCATTATAGATCGAAAAAGGGTACTGCCCATTCTAAACCGATTGTTAAAGAAAAATGTCATCCTTCTAAAAGAAGAAGTTTATCAGCAGTATAGACCCAAATTGGTTCGCTATGTAAGACTTGGCAATGAACATCTTTCCGAGGAAAAACTGGAAGGCTTATTGGCATCGCTTACCAGGGCACCTAAACAAAGTCAGGTAGTGCTAGCATTATTTCAGCTTCAGGCCACCCAAAAGGCACCCATAAAAGTTACCGATTTGGAAAAAGCTAGTAATAGCTCTAAAGCCGTAATCAAGGCATTGGTAGAAAAAGGGGTTTTGGAAGAATATTTTATACGTACGGATCGGGTGGTCTATGAAGGGAACGATGGAAATTCAGAAATAAAATCGCTAAACCCAATCCAAAAAAGCGCCTTGGATGATATTTTGCAGAGTTTTGAGGAACAAAAAGTCAGCTTATTACAAGGCGTAACATCATCGGGCAAGACCGAAGTCTACATAAAGTTGATAGAGCAAAGTATTCTTTCAGGAAAACAAGCCTTGTATCTTTTGCCGGAAATTGCCCTTACCACACAGCTTATAGCTAGGTTAAGGGATTATTTTGGTGAAAAAGTATCGGTTTATCATTCCAAATATAGCTTAAACGAGCGCGTAGAGGTCTGGAACAATGTGTTGTCCATGGAAGCAAAGGCCCAAATTATAATCGGTGCCCGGTCCGCCTTGTTTCTCCCCTATACAAACTTAGGCCTAATTATCGTTGATGAAGAGCATGAAAGCTCCTTTAAGCAATTTGATCCGGCACCGAGATATCATGCCAGGGATGCGGCGATAGTATTGGGAAACCTTCATGGGGCTAATGTCCTTTTGGGTTCTGCTACACCTAGTATTGAAAGTTTTTACAATGTACAGACCCATAAATATGGTTATGCCAGTATTAACAGACGTTTTGGTAATGTTCTTATGCCGGATATTGAATTGACAGATTTAAAGGAGCAAACTCGTAAACGAAAAATGAAAGGACATTTTTCGGAACGTCTATTGGAGGAAATTACCGAAACCTTGGATGCCCATGAGCAGATTATCATTTTCCAAAACAGAAGGGGTTATGCCCCAATTGTAGAATGCACCACATGTGGACACTCGCCACAATGTCCCAACTGTGATGTTAGTCTAACCTATCATCAATATAGGAAGCAATTGCGCTGTCATTATTGTGGTTATCATATGGCGCTACAGGAAACATGTCAAGCGTGTGGTAGCCCTACTCTGGATACCAAGGGTTTTGGAACTGAACAAATACAGGAAGAACTTCAGGAGTTGTTTCCCAACGCCAAAACGGCTCGTATGGATTTGGACACCACTAGGGGAAAGCATGGTTATGAAAAAATAATCACGGCTTTTGAACAGCAGGAAATCGATATTCTTGTGGGCACCCAAATGTTGACCAAGGGATTGGATTTCAGAAACGTAAACTTGGTGGGAATCATGAATGCGGATTCACTGCTCAATTTTCCGGATTACAGGGCGCATGAAAGGGCCTTTCAATTAATGACCCAGGTGGCCGGTAGAGCAGGACGTACTAAGAAAAGGGGTAAAGTCATTATTCAAAGCTATAATCCTTATCATCAAATCTTAAAACAAGTGTCCACAAATGATTACATAGGCATGTATTCCGAACAAATTTATGAACGGCAACTGTATAAATACCCACCAGTCAATAGAATAATCAAAATCACGTTTAAGCACAAAAATTTCAACATCCTGAACGAAGCGACCGAATGGTTTGCCAAGTCCCTTAGGAATGTTTTTGGCGAAAGTGTATTAGGACCCGAATATCCCCCTGTGGCCCGGATCCGAAATCAATATCTAAAAAACGTGTTGATAAAAATCAATAGGGACTGGGCAATTTCACGGACTAAGGACAGCATCAAAAAAATAGAAAGGTCGTTCAATGCCATTTCGCAGTATAGAGGTGTACGCGTAATCTACAATGTGGACCATATTTAACCTATCGACATAATCTCCGGGAATCGAACCTCAATTATCAATGTACAAATAGGATACAAACTCTATTGGGAATGTGTTACTGAGACTTTTGGTTATAAACCAAAACCGCCGCTTCCGGTAAGAAGCGGCGGTTTCATATGTTGTAATAAAGTAGAATTGCTAGACGTTGCTCAGTGCTTCGGCTAGTTCTGTCTTCTTGTTTCGACTTAACGGAATAGATCGGCCACTTACTTCAACATTTTTACTGTTGAACTTTTCTACTTTTTCCAAATTCACAATATAGGATTTATGGATTCGTAGAAACTTTTCTTGGGGCAATTGTTTTTCAAAGGATTTCATTGTTGATAAAATTACAATATTGGCCTCATCCGTTACCAATTTAATGTAATCTCCCAATGCTTCTATCCATTTAATGTCGTTAAGAACAACTTTTCTCTTTTTGAGGTTACTCTTTACGAAAATGTGCTCCTCATCCTCATTCACCCTATGCATCTGCTCATACTTGGCTACCGCTCGTCTTACGGAAGCATCAAAACGGGCCATAGTAATGGGTTTGTGCAAATAATCCGTAACGTCGTAGTCAAAAGCCTTAAGGGCATAATCCGGTTTTCCGGTAATTAAAATTACTTGAGGACTGTTCTCAAGGGATTCGAGTAGGTCAAATCCATTGATGATAGGCATTTCAACATCAAGAAAAATTAAGTCGATTTCATTATTCTTAATGCCATTTTTAGCCTCTATCGCATTGCTATATTCGGCAACCATTGCAAGATTTGGGTGGTTGTTGACTAGCTTGGCGACTGCCATTCGCTGCATCGACGAATCGTCAACAATAATGCTTCTTAATTTCATAAAGGTTGATTTGTGGGGTTAAATCATCGACAAATTACTGAAAAAACCCGTTCAACTACAACAAAAGTTGTAAACATTGTACGGAATCCTGTGTAATTGGCAATGACCATAGTTTAAGATTTGGTTAAGTTCAATTTTAACGATTGTTAGTCTATAACGAAGATTTTTTCGTTTTCTTGTGAAGTGTGCTAAATATTCTTATTTTTGCGCTCCTAAAAAATATAGATTCATATGAACCATTACGAAACTGTTTTCATTTTAAATCCCGTTCTATCTGATACGCAGATAGAGGAAACAGTTAAGAAATTTGAGGATTTCTTAATTAAGAATGGCGCCAAAATGGTCTCCAAGGAAAACTGGGGGCTCAAAAAATTGGCCTATGCCATACAAAACAAAAAAAGTGGCTTTTACCATTTGTTCGAATTTACCGCTCCGGGCGAGGCTATAGGCCCATACGAGCAGGAGTTTAGAAGGGACGAGCGCATAATGCGTTTCCTAACGGTGAGATTGGATAAGCACGCCATTGAATGGGCAGAAAAAAGAAGAACAAGGTTAAAAGCTAAAGCGTAAAGAAAATGGCAACATTACAACAACAGGCAAAAGGCAAAAAAGATGGGGAAATCCGGTATTTGACCCCTTTGAACATTGAGACCAATACCAAGAAAAAGTATTGTAGGTTCAAAAAATCCGGTATTAAATATATTGATTATAAGGACCCGGATTTCTTGATGAAATTGGTCAACGAGCAAGGGAAATTACTTCCTAGGAGGCTTACCGGTACTTCTTTGAAATATCAACGAAAGGTGGCACAAGCCGTAAAACGTGCCCGTCATTTGGCTTTAATGCCATATGTGGGAGATTTGTTAAAATAAAAAGAGACCGAAGATGGAAGTTATATTAAAACAAGACGTAGAACACTTGGGTTTCAAGGACGATTTGGTAAGCGTAAAAAATGGTTACGGTAGAAATTACCTTATTCCCAATGGATTGGCCACTATGGCCACCGCTTCTGCCAAAAAGGTTTTGGAAGAGACCTTAAGGCAACGGGCGCATAAAGAGAAATCTATTGTAGATGCTGCTAATAAGACAGCAGAAGCATTGAAAGGGCTAGAACTTAAAATACCGGCTAAAACAGGAGGAGGAGACAAACTTTTTGGTTCTATTACCACAGTTGATCTAGCCGCGGCTTTTCAGAAAGAAGGTCACGAAATAGACAAAAAGTACATTGCCATTCAGGGAGGTACCGTAAAACGTACAGGACCCTATAACGCACAAGTTAGATTGCACCGCGAAGTAGTTGTTGATTTTCCTTTTGAAGTCATTGCTGAGCAGAAGTAAGAGTTAAAAAACGCAAATAACGAGCCTTTCAGTACAAGACTGAAAGGCTTTTTTATGATATGGCGAATCATGAAGTATTCTAGACTTACCAGGCAACAGTTTGAAGAGCTGCATCGGGAATTTATAAACTTTCTGGCTACCCAGTCCATAACATCGGACGAATGGAAAATCTTAAAAGAACAGAAACCTGAAGTCGCCGAAGAAGAGTTGGATATCTTTAGCGATCTTATTTGGGAGGGTGTTTTGACCAAGGTTGGGTACTTGGAAAATGTTTCTGCGCAACATATGCACTTGTTTCATTGTTCGGAAAAAGAGATGAAATTAATTTCCGTAAAGCTTATGAACCCGGAGGCGGATTTAACCACTAAAGAAGGGTTCTCCTGGTTTAAGAAGAACTGGCAATCAGATTTTGTAGAGTACCTCACCGCATCCAAGGCCTATTCCGAAGACCAAAACTTGGATAAATTCAATTTGATAAAACAAGGAGCTGTCATTACCAGGGGTGAGCTGTATCAATGGTTTGAAAAGGCAATACAGGCTCCGTAGGTAGAAAAGTAAAAACCCATTCGGATTAATCTTAAATTCCAATAAGGATACCTGAAAGGATGGCCCGGAAGATTCCATAACAATCAAAGAACTTGGTAACAAGCCGTAAAGAATTATATTTGTTCAGATTTCAAAATGCGACTTCCAGGTCTATGCCCGAGGCATGGTCTGAATAAAAATTTATAATGGCACAAAAACCAAGTATACCCAAAGGCACAAGGGATTTCTCGCCTGCCGAGGTCAATAGGCGCAATTACATTTTTGATACCATCAAAAAACACTTTCAGGTCTTTGGTTTTCAACCTATAGAAACTCCGTCCTTTGAAAACTCCGAGACCTTGATGGGGAAATACGGGGACGAGGGTGACCGATTGATTTTTAAGATTTTGAATTCGGGGGATTTTCTAAGCAAGGTTGATGATGGGACATACAGTACCAAAAATTCAGCTTCATTGACCCCAAAAATAACCGAAAAAGCCCTTCGCTATGACTTGACCGTTCCTTTCGCAAGGTATGTAGTGATGCACCAAAATGAAATAGATTTTCCTTTTAAACGCTATCAGATTCAACCTGTATGGCGGGCAGACCGTCCCCAAAAAGGAAGGTTCCGCGAATTTTACCAATGTGATGCGGATGTAGTCGGTGCAAATTCACTTTTGCAGGAAGTGGAATTGATACAATTATACGATGCCGTTTTTACCGATTTAAGACTGGACGGTGTTCATATTAAATTGAACAATAGAAAGGTTTTGGCCGGCATTGCAGAAATCATAGGAGCAAAACAACTCTTGGTAGATTTCACCGTTGCCCTTGATAAGTTGGATAAAATAGGAGAGGAAGGGGTAAAAAAGGAAATGTTGGAAAAAGGTATTTCCGAAAAATCCATTGCCAAGGCCGCCCCCTTGTTTTCGCTTTCTGGGGATACAGGGGAACAGCTGAGTATTCTTAAAGCATTATTGAAAGATTCGGAACAAGGTTTAGAGGGTATTGAGGAGTTGGAATTTATAATAGATATGGTTGAGCAATTAGGGCTTCAATCGGCACAACTTTCACTGGATTTTACCCTGGCTCGCGGGCTCAATTACTACACCGGGACTATTTTTGAGGTAAGTCCCCCAGAAGGTGTAAAAATGGGATCTATTGGTGGTGGCGGCAGATATGACGACCTTACCGGGATTTTTGGTTTAAAGGATGTGAGCGGTGTAGGAATCTCCTTTGGGTTGGATCGCATTTATTTGGTATTGGAAGAATTAAACCTTTTTCCTAAAACCTTGGAACAGTTTGTACAAGTACTCTGTCTTAACTTTGGGGAGAAGGAAGCACTGGCCTCCCTAAAATTGATTAGCACGCTTCGAAATTCAGGAATCAAAGCTGATTTATATCCTACGGGAGCTAAAATCCAAAAACAGTTTAAATACGCCAATAATCGGAATGTACCCTATGTTATCTTGCTCGGTGATAAAGAACTTGTAGAAAACGCTTTTGTAGTGAAGAATATGGCTAATGGGGAGCAGAAAACTTTTTCTATTGATTCTATAGAAGATTTTATTGCCTCGCTATAGCCTTTTCCGTATTTCCTTTACTATTATTTGGTAATAGTCGATTTTGTAAGTTACATATTTCTTTGCATTCGCCAGATTCCTAGTTTCCTCGGAAAATTGAATTAGTGGAATCAAATCCAAACGCTCAACTTCACTTTCCTGTTTTTGAAGGTTTTCCAAAGGAAGCTTCAACTCACACAAAAAGGTGTGATGGAATTCGCAATCGACCAAATCCTTACGATGTTTATGGACCGATTTAAAAACACCTATTTTCTCCAGATCCATTTTGGAAATGGAAAGTCCTATTTCTTCCTCCACTTCACGGATTGCAGAGACCTCAATATCTTCCTCGGCACCAATGTGCCCAGCCACGGAAACATCCCAGTGTAGGGGATGGGTATCCTTGTCCTTGCCGCGTTGCTGTATGAGGACCTTTCCATCTTTGGTGTACAACCAAACGTGAATGGTAGGATGAAACCATCCCTTGGCATGGGCCAAGGACTTCATCGCCGTCTTTCCCGTTAGGTTACCCATGTCATCCAGAATGTCAATAAGCTCATCCATGTTATGCTACAAAATATGGCTCCCTTTTAGGGAAGGGTTGGAACATGTTTACTCAAAATAGCTAAATGCTTCTCCACTCTCAATATTCAGAACAGTTTCATAAATCAGTCGGATTACATTCTCTACATCATCCCGGTGAACGGTTTCCACCGTAGTATGCATATACCGAAGGGGCAATGAAATTAAAGCGGATGCCACACCACCGTTACTATAGGCAAAGGCATCCGTATCCGTCCCTGTGGATCTTGAAGCTGCCAAACGCTGAAAAGGGATTTTGTGCTTCTCTGCCGTTTCTATAATACGTTCCCGGAGTTTGTTCTGCACGGCCGGTGCATAGGAAATAACCGGTCCAGCTCCGATTTCGGTATGGCCTTGCGTCTTTTTGTCGATCATGGGGGTAGTAGTGTCATGACATACGTCCGTAATGATAGCCACATTGGGTTGTATGGTCTGGGTAATCATTTCGGCTCCTCGAAGCCCTATTTCTTCCTGAACAGCATTTGTTATGTAGAGTCCAAAAGGCAATTTCTTCTTGTTTTCATGGAGTAAACGGGCTACTTCTGCCACCATAAATCCACCGGCCCGATTGTCAATGGCACGACAAACGAATTTATCCTTGTTCAGAATATGGAACTCATCAGGATAGGTAATCACACAACCCACATGAACTCCCATTTTTTCTACTTCTTCTTTGTCCTTGGCGCCTATATCTATAAAAATATTATCCAGTTTTGGGGGTTGTTCCTTGCTTCTGTCCCGAGTATGGATGGCTGGCCATCCAAAAATACCTTTTACCATACCGTTCTTGGTATGGATGTTTACCCATTTGGAAGGAGCAATCTGGTGGTCGCTTCCCCCATTTCGGATAACGTACAAAAGACCATCATCCGTAATGTAGTTTACATACCATGAAATCTCATCGGAGTGCCCTTCAATGACCACTTTGTATTCAGCATCGGGATTGATGACCCCAACTGCCGACCCATAGGTATCCGTGATGAAAGTATCCACATAGGGTTTTAAATAGTCCATCCATAGTTTTTGACCTTCCCATTCATATCCTGTTGGAGAGGCATTGTTTAGATATTTTTCAAAAAAATCGAGGGACTTTTTAGTCAATATTTTTTTTTCGCTCATGTAGTCTTTGTTTGAATACAAACTTAGCAATATTCACTTTTAATTAATAATACGCGCGATTATTTATCGTTAATTTTGCCGAGGCTATTGCCGAACTGAATTTATGAGAGAAAGAATTGTATGGATCCTGTTTTCCTTGGTTTTTATTTCTGCGAACGCACAAATAAAAGAGAAGGCCTTGGATTCGGTTGCTGAAAAGTTGATTATTGTAGAAGGCGATTCCCTTTTGCAGAGCTCTATAGCCTTGGATGAGGTTTATGTATTCAGTAAACTCGAATTTGGTTCCTATAAGGAAAAACTCCGCTACTACATACTTAGGCGTAAAACGCTTAAAGTTTACCCTTATGCTAAATTGGCGGCGGAACGTCTGGTAGAGTTGAATGATAGTCTTTCAAAAATCAAAAAAAAGAGGAAACGAAAAAAATACACGAAGAAAGTCCAAAAATATATTGAAGGGGAATTTTCTGAAGAGCTCAAAAAGCTCACACGAACAGAAGGGCAAATCCTGGTAAAACTAATCTATCGCCAAACCGGAAAGACGGCTTTTGACCTGGTAAAACAACTCCGAAGTGGGTGGCGTGCTTTTTGGTATCAAACCACGGCTAAATTATTCAAGATCAGTATTAAGGAGGAATTCCACCCGGATTTGGTACATGAAGATTATTTGATCGAAGATATTTTACAACGTGCCTTTGCTTCATACCGATTGGAACGACAAGAATCGGTTTTGGATTACGACTACGCTGCGCTAAATAACAAGTGGAACAATGTGGTGGATAAGCAAAAGAAAGATTAAATTTTTTAGGGCACTACAACTGCTAGACTACTAATTATCCTGAACCTTTTTGTTGAATAAGGCATCAACAAATAGTTTAATGCTGTAGAATCCTAAAGAAACGGCCACTATAGCAAGGATGAGACCTAAAATCAACACGGGCCAAAACCAAGGGTGTTCCTGATTTTTAAAGGCCTGAAATAGCACCACAGGAGCCGTGAACATCAGGATAATGGTATAGAAAAGAGACTTAACTCCTTTAATCAGCAAATTTTTGTTGGTTCCCATCGTTGACGATAAATCAATAACCAAATGTAAGGAATATGGCCTATATTTAGATGTTCGAAAGACTATTATGAACATACTCATTATTCCGGATAAATTTAAAGGCTCCCTTGCGGCAAGTGAGGTGATTTCGGCAATTTCAAATGGGATTCAAAAAGTAATGCCAAATGCTAATTTGCATTCTGTTATGTCATCGGATGGTGGCGATGGCTTTCTAAATGCCGTAGCCGAAAACTTGGATTGCGAGGTGGTTACCACGGATACAGTTGACCCACTCGGTAGGAGAATAAGGGCCGACTATCTTTTAAACCGTGCAGATCATGTTGCCTATATTGAATTGGCCAAATCTTCCGGTTTGGAACTCTTACAGGTTCACGAGCTCAGTGTAATGAAAACCTCTACTTATGGCACCGGGCTTCAAATAAGGGATGCCATTTCAAAAGGCGCTACTTCCATTTACGTAGGTCTGGGCGGTAGTGCTACCAATGATGGGGGCACTGGAATAGCCCTGGCATTGGGTTATCAGTTTTTGGATGGTTTAGAGAACGATTTAGATTCCAATGGGGAAAACCTATCCAAAATAAGGGCTATTAAGAAAAAGGAAGTAGTCCAAGACCTAAATAATATTTCCTTTTATGCCGTAAACGATGTGGACAACCCGCTGTTTGGAGCAAAGGGAGCCGCGCATATTTATGCAAGACAAAAAGGAGCCAATGATTCGGAAATCGATGCATTGGATGAGGGATTACGTAATCTGGATGGCATAGTTCAGGGCAATTTGGGCAAGAATGTGGCACAGAGCCCAGGAGCAGGGGCGGCTGGTGGAACCGCCTATGGGCTACAAGCTTTTCTAAATGCCGAATTTGTCTCCGGAATTGACTTTATGTTGAATCTGGCGCATGTGGAAGAACTGCTCCAAACGAAAAAAATAGACTACATAATTACAGGTGAGGGAAAATTCGATAATCAAACCTTACATGGAAAATTAATTAACGGGGTCGTGGATTTAGGAAAAAACCATGGGGTTCCAGTGATAGTGGTCTGCGGACAATCAGAGGTCGCTACCGAAAAACTTGCCTCATTACATATAACCGAGGTTTTAGAAATTAGTGATGCGTCCAAGCCTTTAGAATATAATATGGAAAATGCGGCAGCATTAACGGAAAAAGCCGTTCTTACTTTTTTTGAAAACTTGACCGAGACTTAAGAAAATTGGAATTAAAAATAGAGAAAACCTTAATGTTTACTCAATGATTATTGATGAGCTATAAGTTTGGCTTACGGCAAAATAGCCTAGAGGAAATCCCTCTCTGACATTCTCCGGATCTATACCTTCCAAGTCTTCCAAGGAATTGATATTCTCAAAATCAATATCATCAATATTCACGCCAGTAACATTAATAATGTTACCACGAACTGTAGCGGTCGGCGTCTGAAAAGGACCTTGGTCCCCACCGCTTTGCACAATGAGTTGATTCATATAATTGTAAAACCCGATATCCACCCCCATTAGACTTATTTGTAATTCTTGCCCTTCATCCAGACCATCATCATAAAAGTAGGAGAACTCGAATCGTTGGCCCGGATAAAAAAGGTCCTCCGTGACCAGGTATTCGTTAAAATCTAGATCGAACAAATAATAATCCTCCCTATCCGGTGCATCTACAAAAGAGATTATTATTTCGGTTTCATCCCCGCTAAAAAGAGTTTGATCACCTTGGGAAACTTGCTCAATGGGAACGGCCGGAATGTAATTCGTAAGTGCTGCATAGCTTTGACCCTCATGGGTTATGGAGAGTAGCAATCGCCCTGAAGTAAAAAATGAAGTACCCTCTTGCGCTTCGTATACTCCTGGACTTGTCTGGGTAAGAGTAACAAAACTTGGAATACCCGAGCCGCTAGGTCGATCAAGATTTATTATAGTAATGTCCTGCAGGTCCGCAGGTGGAATATCATCAAAGAAAGAACTGGTCAGTCCGGCATTAACACGGATTCGTGTAATTGGATTATTTTCGTCTACTCGTATAAAGGCATCCACAAAAAGACGCGAATCAACTTCTGGAAGATCCACTTCTACGACATCCTCACACCCGACCAAAACTAAGAATACCAACCAAAGGAACCCAATTTTTTTCATGGTCTTAAAATTTAAAATTATAGGTAACCGCGGGTACCACACCAAATATGGAGGTACGTATGGCTTCATTAACGCCTGTATCCACGTTTCTTTGGAAATTTATGGATGCGGCGTTTCTTCTATTGTAAACGTTGTAAATGCTAAAGACCCATTCGCCCTTAACCTTTCTGCTCTTGTTTTTACGAGGGGTAAGTGTGGCCGAAAGGTCCAATCGATTATAAGCGGGCAGACGTTCTGCATTCCGAGGACCGTAAAAAGGGACGGTGAGCCCTTGAAATTCAAACTGACCTATGGGATAGTTGGTAGGTTGACCCGTTTGATAGACAAAATTGGTATTGAAACTCCACTTTTCATTCAATTTATAACTTCCAAAAAAGGATACATCATGCGTCTTATCAAAGGGAGTTCTGTACCAATCCCCATTGTTGATACCTGTTTCCTCCGGTGTTCGCCCTGGGGTACGCTGCTCCGATTTGGAAAGGGTATAGGCCAGCCAGCCCTGAAAATCGCCTTCATTCTTTCGCAACAGGAACTCAAGACCATACGCCCGGGCCGTCCCGTTCAGGATTACTTGTTCTATGGCATCGTTGGCAATAAGATTGGCACCATCTATATAATCTATACGATTCTGTATGTCCTTGTAAAAACCTTCCACCTCCAGTGCGTATTCCCCTCCGTTTATATTCCTAAAAAAGCCTAGGGCATATTGATCCAACAATTGTGGTTTTACAAAAGGTCCGCTTGGGGTCCAGACATCCAATGGGGTAGGGGAGCTAGTATTGGAGAGCAGATGTAGATATTGTGCCAAACGTGTATAGCTTGCCTTTATAGAGCTGTTTGGGTTTAAGGTATAGGCCAGTGAAAAACGAGGCTCAAAATTGTTAAAAGTGGCTAAACTACTGCTTCTTCCGGGATTAGTGACATCTATCGGAATAGCTTCTTGATAGATTAATGATAGAGGATTGAAAAACACGGGATTATCATCCTCATAAACTAATAGTTCATCCTGTCCCAGGCGAATAAAATTGCTAAACCGAAACCCATAACCAAGGCTAAGGTTTTCGGTTATCTGATGTTCAAAGTCTATATAGGCCGCAAATTCGTTGGCATACTTTTCCGTCAATTGATCTTCTACAATTCCTGAATTTGTATTACTAGGCTCTATTTTGCCAGGATTAAAGCTATAGTAGATATTGTTAACCCCATAATTGATCTGCAATTTATCGCTGATATAATGTTTAAGATCGTATTTGATATTGAAATTCTGAATACCCGAATTCCAATTAAAGCCTACAAAATCAAGCTTTAGACCGTAATAGTAATCGGAATAGATAAGCGATAGGTTGGAGAAGAGTTTGTCCGAGAATAAATGGTTCCACCTTAAATTACCCACTGAATTACCATAGGTATTTACAAAATTATCACTGATCCCAAAAACATCCCTACCAAAATAGCCCGATAGATACAAGTTGTTCCTATCATTAAGCTTAAAATTGATCTTGGTGTTCAAATCATAGAAATAGGCCGTATTGTCAATATCAAATAATGGCAGAAAAAGATGTGCATAGGAGGCCCTGCCACCTATGAGAAATGCGGCCTTGTCCTTTATTATTGGGGCCTCTACAAGCAGACGGCTGGCCACGGCCCCTATACCTCCATTTATTTTAAGTTCTTTGCTATTCCCCTCTTTTTGAAAGATGTCCAGTACCGAAGAAACCCTGCCACCATATCTGGCAGGAATCCCTCCTTTATACAGCTTAATATCCTTAATGGCATCTGGATTGAATACTGAGAAAAAACCAAAAAGATGGGAGGAGTTAAATATAATCGCTTCGTCCAATAATATTAGATTCTGATCTACTGCTCCGCCCCGGACATTAAAGCCAGATGCCCCTTCACCGGCATTGGTTACTCCTGGGAGCAGAAGAATGGATTTAATTACATCGGCCTCCCCAAGGATTACAGGGATTTTTTTAATGGTTCCAACAGATAAGGTGTTTACGCTCATCTGTGGTTTTTTTATATCCAGTTTTTCGGCATTTTCGGTAACAACCACCTCTTCCAGTTGCTCCATTTCCTCTACCATTTGGAAATTGAATTTTTGGTTTTCGGACAATGAGATCTTTGTAACGATATCCTGAAAGCCCAAATAACTCACCAAGACATCGTATTCACCTTCGGGAAGGGTGATGGAATAGAAACCGTATTCATTGGTAGTAACGCCCGTTCCCAGTTCAGGAACCACTATGGTTACCCCGATTAGAGTCTCATTACTGGACGCTTCCGAGATGGTACCGCTTAAGGTGAATTTTTGTTGTGCATAGGTAAAAAAGGAAAAACAGAAAAGAACAAACAAAAGCGTTCTCGAAAGTCGATTCATTCAGGCAATTTTTTCTAAAAGTAAAGAGAAAAAAACCGATCGGGAAAATGTTAACATTTCTTTAGACGAAAAATCTACCAGTCTTGTTCTATCCGAAAGAATGTTAACATTTCTTTAAAGGACCAATTTAGGAGCCCAACACCTTTGGATACACAATATTGACATATTTCCTAAATTGTAGAAAGGATCTGGTTCAATGTGTTGCTTGGCCGCATAACATCGGAAACCTTTTTATAATCGGGTTTGTAGTAACCACCAATATCCTGCGGACTTCCTTGGGCCGCCAATAACTCGTTTTTAATCTTGAGCTCATTTCCCTCCATTTCCTTTGCAATGGTCATAAAGATGGCCTTTAACTCCTGATCCCTGTCTTGATCGGCCAATGCCCGTGCCCAATACATGGCAAGTTTAAAATGGCTTCCTCGCGTATCACGTTCATTAACCTTCCTGGAGGGTGCCTTGTTATTTTCAAGGAATACTTCGGTAGCTGTGTCCAAAGCGTCCCCAAGTATGCGGGCCTTTTCATTATTGTTCTTTTCTCCAAAGAAATCCAGGGAAACGCCAAGGGCAAGAAATTCTCCCAGAGAATCCCATCGCAGATGACCTTCTTCCAAAAATTGTTCAACATGTTTGGGTGCAGATCCTCCAGCACCGGTCTCAAAAAGACCTCCTCCATTCATTAGAGGTACTATGGACAACATCTTGGCACTGGTTCCTACTTCCAATATTGGGAAAAGATCGGTAAGGTAGTCCCGTAATACATTTCCCGAGACCGAAATAGTGTCTTCGCCTTCCTTTAAACGTTGTAAGGTAAATTTTGTGGCCTCGATCGGGGATAGGATTCTTATGTCCAACCCTGTGGTATCGTGAAGTGGAAGGTATTCATTCACTTTCTTGATCAATTCGACATCGTGGGCCCGATCTTTGTCCAACCAAAATACAGTTGGGTTTTGGGTAGCCTTGGCACGTGACACGGCTAATTTCACCCAATCTTGTATAGGAGCGTCCTTTACCTGGCACATACGCCATATATCACCCTTTTCAACGGTATGCTGAAGCAATGTTTCATTTGAATTTAGGTCGATTACCTTTACGATACCATCGGATGGAATTTCAAAGGTTTTGTCATGGGACCCATATTCTTCGGCCTTTTGGGCCATTAGCCCAACATTTGGAACAGTGCCCATGGTTCTGGGATTAAAAGCACCATTTTCTTTACAAAACTCTATGGTGGCCTCATAAACTCCAGCATAACTGCTGTCCGGTATAACAGCCTTTGTATCTTTTGATTTGCCCTCTGAGTCCCACATTTGCCCGGAATTACGAATCATTGCGGGCATTGAGGCATCAATAATGATATCGCTAGGTACATGAAGATTGGTAATTCCCTTATCGGAATTTACCATGGCCAAATCCGGTCCCTCGGCAATGGTCTTCTCAATATCGGATTCAATTTCTGTCCTTTGATCTTGAGGAAGGTCCTTTAATTTGTTGAGGAGATTTTCCAGTCCATCGTTGGCACTCACGCCAATGGTTTCAAATGTACCTCCGTGTTTTTCAAATACTTCCGCAAAGAAAACCTTCATCGCATGGCCGAAGATAATAGGATCTGAAACTTTCATCATTGTGGCTTTCATGTGAAGGGAAAACAATACACCCTTCTCCTTGGCATCCCTTACCTGTTCTTCTAAAAATGCAACCAAGGCTTTTTTACGCATTACCGTGGCGTCGATAATTTCCTTTTCCAGGAGTGAAATCTTATCTTTTAGCGCAATGGATGAACCGTCGTTTTTCAGCAATTCTATCTTCACATCCGTAGCGCGGGCCAAGGTCAAGGATTTTTCATTGGACTTGAAGTCTCCTTGGTTCATTGTAGCTACATGGGTATTGGAATCCGGGCTCCAATCTCCCATGGGATGAGGATTCTTCTTGGCATAATTCTTAACGGCTCTTGGTGCCCTGCGGTCCGAATTTCCTTCACGCAATACTGGATTTACCGCACTACCCTTAATTCCATCATAGCGGGATTTAATTTCTTTTTCCCTTTCGTTTTTGGGTTCGTCAGGGTAATCCGGCAGGGAATATCCCTTACCTTGAAGCTCTTCAATAGCCTCCTTTAGTTGTGGAATAGATGCACTGATGTTGGGCAGTTTAATAATATTGGCTTCTGGATTTTTGGCCCAATTTCCGAGTTCTTGCAGATTATCGGGTAGTTGTAAATCCGGACTTAAAAAATCCGGAAACTTCGCAATAATCCTTCCTGCTAAGGAAATATCCTTGGTCTCAATGGTTATTCCGGATGTTTTAACATACGCTTTTACTATGGGAAGAAAGGATTGGGTGGCCAAGGCCGGAGCCTCATCAGTTTGGGTATATAAAATTTTTGGCATTTAAACTCTCGTTTTGTATTAAGCGGAGCAAATATACAATTTTAAACATGCCTAGCGGGCAGCAAAATTTGATTTATCCATGGGCAATTGAAACATAGGTCGAGAGATATACATGGGGTAGGGCAGGATTTATAACAAAGAACAAAAGCCATATCATTGTACGGATACATTGACATGGCTTTCTAGAAACAGCTAGTAAACCTTGTGTTTTGTATTTACAACAAAACCGCAGCCATTGACTGCATTTACATCACTGCTCAAACGTTTGAAACATCTTTTGTTCTTAATTATCAAACCAAGCAACTACTCCATGTTTCTTCTTGCTATTTTAATGGACTTATCTTAAATACAGAGCCGAGACTTTGCATTTAACGTAAAGAACATCCACATAAATCTACCAAGAACGACAGCCCTCGGCTATTATGCTCACCTATTTAAAAAACTGGAAGCAATTTACATTGCAACTCAAAATTCCAATACAGCTAAACAACAATATAAAGAACGTAAACTTTATAGTGAATTAAACTCATATTTCTCCAAACATTTCATTTAACTCACACTTAAATATACCACAAATATCCGTAATCGCAAAAATTTGTAAGAAATTAAAAATCAACATGATATGAACTATTATTATTAACAATTGTTCATAAACAAAAAACCCTATCCATTCATACATGGATAGGGCTTTATTTTATAATTTCTCAAAAATTCTATGACCGAACTTCCTTTATCCTTGCTTTTTTACCGGTTAGGCCTCTGAAATAAAAGATTCGTGCTCGGCGTACCTTGCCTTTTTTGTTTATTTCAATCTTTTGTAGGGCGGGCATGTGAATTGGAAATATTCGCTCTACACCGACTGTACCGGACATTTTGCGAATGGTAAAGGTCTCTGTTGTACCAGAACCTCTTCGCTGTATTACAACTCCCCTAAAAAACTGGGTACGTGTCTTTTCACCTTCTTTTATTTCATAGTACACCGTAATGGTATCTCCTGCGGAAAATTCCGGAAATTCATTTTTAGGAACAAACTCGTTTTCAACAAATTTTAATAGTGATTCCATGGTCTCTTATCTTTATTGTAATTTTTAAATCAACATTCACGATTTTCGTCAGAGGTTAATTTAACAGTGTGCAAAAATAGTTTATAAATTAGAAACTACAAGCTATTCCTTATAAATTTTAATAGGGGTCCGCAACCTAATGCTATACTATTCCAAGAGGTCCGGTCTAAGATTTTCCGTTCTCTTTAAGGCCTCTTCTTCCCGCCAACGCTCAATTTTTGGAAAGTTACCACTTAAGAGAACTTCAGGGACCTTCATCCCTTTATAGTCGGATGGTCTGGTATACACCGGTGGAGCTAGAAGATTGTCCTGAAAGGTATCCGTCAGGGCCGAAGTTTCGTTGTTGAGTACACCGGGAATCAATCGGATGATGGCATCACATAGAACAGCGGCTCCCAACTCACCACCGGATAATACATAATCTCCTATGGAAATCTCCTTGGTGATCATGGTATCCCTTACCCTTTGATCAACTCCCTTATAGTGACCACATAGCACGATAACATTCTTTAGTAGGGATAGTCCGTTGGCCATTTTTTGATTCAATGTTTTACCATCGGGCGTCATGTAGATGACCTCATCATATTCGCGACCCGACTTAAGGGCAGAGATACATCGGTCTATAGGTTCGATCATGAGTACCATTCCCGCACCTCCACCAAATTGGTAGTCATCCACTTGGTTGTAACTATGGTCCGTGTAGTCCCTTAGATTATGAAAATGCACCTCTACCAGTCCTTTCTCTATGGCCCTTTTTAAGATGGAGGCCTCAAAAGGACTACGAAGTAGTTCTGGTAGGACGGTAATGATATCGATACGCATTGGGAATTAATTTTATGGATCTATTCCGGAGTCCAAAAGTAATGAAACCAACGCGAATCCTTTGTCCAGCCCAATCGTTCGTATAACTTTTGAGCGGGATTGTCCGTTTCCGTTTCCAAGGCCAGCCCTTTATAACCCAATTTCAAACAGTGCTCTTTTGCCCTTTGCAAAAGGGCCTCACCGATTCCCATCTTTCTAAACGACTTGCTTACAAACAGATCGTTGAGAATAAAAACGGGCTGTAGGGAAGCAGAGGAAAATGTAGTATACAATTGGGTGAAGCCAACAGGTTTTTCCTGATACAATGCAAGAAATAGTACCGATTCGTTACGATCGAACCGCTCTTCTAGAAATTTCCGGGCAGCGGTTAAGTCGGACTGCTTACCATAAAACACCCGATAACCATCGAATAAAGGAACGATTAGGGGTATATGGGTCTTATCGGCCTTAACTATGGAAAGCATTTAATTTTTCGAATAAGCCCCGACCGGGCATTGAAAATACCAAAGTAGTGCCTTATTTGGATTTTTTGTATTTGTTGATTTCGTCCTGTAATTGCCTGCTAATCCTCTGTTCGCGCTCCAAGGCCCTTCTTCTGTGATCTTCGTACTCCGTCTCCAATTCAGAAAGGTTTTGTTTGGCCTCTTGGGTCAGAATATTACTTTTCCGGAATCTATAGATAAACAACAACAGCAAAAGCAAAAGACCGAGTATGACCGTCCATAAGATGAAATTATAGGTTCCCTTGGAAACTTGAATTCCCAAAAACGACATGCTGTCCTTTTCTCCCGTAACGGTGGTAAGGCTGTTGGTAGTTTCATCCAATTTTTTGTTCAAGGATGCTATGGTCGTCTCATGTCCAGAGATTGTGGCCCTAAGTTCATTGGCCCTTTTGTTGTAGGAGTCCAAGGTATCTAGAACATTTTTGCGGAGCTTGTCCAAGGAGATAACGCGAACCACTTCATACCGTTTGCCATCAGCACGGTAATTTCCTGATTTTTTATATATAAATTCGAATTGATTGTCTATCGGACCTTTGTCCAAGGACAATTCCGGTTGAGTGCCTTGATCCTGTGCAAATTGTAGGTGAAATGCAAATAAGACCATGATGGTAAACAGTATCTTAAAACTTTTCATTTTTAAGTAATTCTTAAGTAATGTTAAATTAATGATTTAGAGTGGGACTAAAGTAACCCAATATTATTAATTAAGAAAAAAATTTGATGATTAGGTAGGGTTTGTACAGAATTTCCCCAGCTCAATCAAGATGTTTGCACTTCTAGTGTAATCCTGATTAGTAATAGGTATACCTTTTTACCTTGGCAATGTACTTGGCCAGTCGTATAATCTGGTGTGTATAACCATACGCATTGTCATACCAGATATACAACACGATGTTCTTCCCATTTCCCGAAACTATGGTCGCACTACTGTCGTAAACAGCAGGGGCTGAAGTTTCTGCGATATCCGAGCACACCATTTGTTTATTGAGGGAATATTTAATTTGTTCTACCAAATCGCCTTCGAGTGCATATTTCTTTACTATGGTATTTATACCGTCCAAGGAAGTCCTGTTTTTTACCTCTAGATTTAAAATGGCCAAGGAACCATTTGGGGCCGGCACCTGTATGGCATTAGAGGTAAGTTTACCTTTTAAAGAGGGTAGAACCTTTGCCGCAGCTAACTCTGCACTCGTTTCTGCAATGACCATATGCCGTGCCCCGATTCCTCTGCGATTATACTTTTCTGGTGTATTATCGCTGTCATCGGTACAGGTATGGATGAATTCCAAATGCCCTTTTTTAATACCTAACGAGTCCTCCAAAACCTTAAGAATAGGTGTAATGGCGTTTGTGGTGCTGGAAGTTGCAGAATACATGTTGGTATTATTCGGGTCGTAATCATGGTGATTGACCCCGTATACTATGTTTGGTACTTCCTTACCCGGGGCAGCGAGCAAAACTCTATTCACTCCTTTGGATTTCAAGTGTCTGCTGAGTTCACGTTGGCAGCGGAACGAAGCCGTATTGTCTATGAGCAAAGCATTGGAGATCCCATATTTTGTATAGTCTACATCTTCCGGTTTTTCTGCTTGGATAAAATATACCGGCGTTCCATTTATTATCAGCAGATTATTTTCCGGATCAATGTCCACCGTACCCATAAACCTTCCATATACGGAATCCATACATAGCAGATCGGCATTTTTCATCAATGTCCCGGCATTTAGCTCTTCGCCTATAACAATGGCTTTCAATTGCAACTGGTCACCTTTTCCGGTCTTTGCCATAAGCTCTCGTACCAGTAGCCTTCCGATTCTTCCAAAACCATAGAGAACAACATTTTTAGGCTGCTGGCGCTTACCTTTCCCTGCTCCCTTCAATTTGTCTATAACGAAAGACTTTACGTCCTGGAAGTTATTTTCGTCCGAATGGTACTCATAAGTAAGTTTCCCTATATCCAACTTGGACGGGGGTAATTTTAAATCATTTATGGCCCTTAGGATCTCTAAAGAATCAAAAATCGAAATTGGTTTTTGTACAAATTCACCGGCATACTCGTGCAAGTGAATGATGTCACTTACTTTTTTATCGATAGTTTGATTTTGGAACAAAACCACCTCAATGGCCTTATCATACCACAAATCACTTATTATCTTAATGAACTCGGTGGTGGCCTTTCTTCTATCAGCTTGAAATGCCAATTCTTTTTCGTAAGATTTCGTATGTTCCATTGGGGGAGTTTTGAACATATTTGATGTATGTACCCTGCAAAAATACTGATTTTCAAGGTTGTAATGCGTAGAAAATGCAATTAAAAAACGCCCTTTAAAGGGCGTTTTTTAATCGATGCTATTTTATTGAAAGATGAGGCGTTCCCTTTCCCCATCCTCGTTTAGCATGGTAATACTTGTTTTACCATATCTACTAATGCCTCCAAATAGGGTTCGGGCTTCTTGTATATCATTAATTTCCTCGCCATCCACGGCAAGTAATATCTTACCGTACAATCCATATCCTCGGTAGGTTTCAGGGACCCCGACAATTTTTACGCCTTTTTTTGTCCTAAACCGTTTTTTATCTTGATCGGTAAGGTTTTTTACTACAAATCCCATAACCGGAACCACCAAGGTCTGTCTTTCCTTGAGTAAGACCTCAACTTGTAGGGTTTCCCCATCACGATCAACGATTACCTCTACCTTGTCCCCAGGTCTTTTGGTAGAAACGTATCCGGTTAAATCGGGTAATTTATGTACTTGAATATTATCGATTTGTTTTACGATATCCCCGCGCTGCAAACCTGCTTCATCGGCCCCCATTCCTTTCTCAATTCCATCAATATAAACACCATCGATATTTTTTATGCCTTTCTCAGCGGCGTAAGGGGTATTTAGGCGGATTGGGGTAATCCCCAACAGACCTTTTTGAACATTGCCATATTCCATAATATCCTCAACTACTTTTTTGGCAATATTGCTGGGAACCGCAAAGGAATACCCTACATAAGAACCTGTCTGTGAGGTTATTGCTGTATTTATGCCAATAAGGTCTCCATTGGTATTTACCAATGCCCCACCACTATTCCCGGGGTTTACCGCTGCATCCGTTTGAATAAAGGATTGGTCGGCTTTTCCCAAAGCTCTCGCCTTTGCACTTACAATTCCGGCGGTAACGGTGGAAGTAAGGTTAAAAGGGTTGCCTACGGCCAAAACCCATTCCCCAATTTTAGTATCATTGGAGTCCCCAAAGGCCAAATAGGGTAGGGAGCGGTCCGCATCTATTTTTAGCAAGGCAATGTCAGAATTGGGATCGGCACCTATAAGTTCCGCATCATATGTTGTGTTATTATTCAACGTTATCTGTAATTGACTTGCATTTTTAATCACATGATTATTGGTAACGATGTAGCCATCTGGAGTAATAATAACTCCGGACCCGGAACCTACTTGTGCTTTTTGACTCCCTCCTGACCCGTAGAAAAAGTCGAATAGGCTACTGGGTTCCCTGCTCAGGGTCAGGTTTTTTACGTGCACCACGGCATTTACCGTATTTTCTGCTGCAATTGTAAAATCCACTTCGTTGATACCGGAGCCTTTGGCAGATGTTGGTGTATAGCTCGTACTAGTAGCAAAAATTGGTGTTTCATTATTTTCTGAAACCACTGCGTAGCTGGTCTTTTCAAAAAAGAGTTTATAGGCACCTAGGGTAATTACCCCTGCAAAAATGGCGACCAATAAAGAACTTCCTATTTTTTTCATACGTAATTTTTCTAAAAATTTTAAAATACGGCATAAAATTAACAGAATTCCAAATGTATTGGTATTCGTTTAACGACTTTTTAACTCCCAAAATTAGCTTAAATAAAGTCCTATCTTTGTACTGCAAATAGTGATATGAAACTTACTTTTTACAAATATCAGGGAACTGGGAACGATTTTGTGATGATTGATAATCGGCAGAAAACTTTCCCTAAAAAGGATTCCAATTTGGTTTCTTCCTTATGTGATAGAAGATTTGGGATTGGCGCGGACGGACTTATTTTGCTGGAAGGAGATCAAGATTCCGGTTTTGGAATGGTGTACTACAATGCCGATGGAAACGAGGGTAGTCTATGTGGTAACGGTGGAAGGTGTTTTGTAACCTTTGCGAAACATTTGGGCCTGATCGATGATGAAATGCGTTTTACAGCGGCAGATGGTATTCATACAGCAAGTATTAAGGGGAATGTCGTAAGCCTGAAGATGCAGGATGTATCGGACATAAGGGAGAAGCCAAATGCTATTTTCTTGGATACGGGATCTCCCCACCACGTACAATGGGTTCAGGGTTTGTCCGATTTTCAGGTGTACAAGGAAGGGGCCCGATTGCGCTATGGTATTTATGGTAAGCCTGGAAGCAATATCAATTTTGTGGAACCCACAGAGAACGGCTCATTTGCCGTAAGGACTTATGAAAGGGGGGTTGAGGATGAGACACTATCCTGTGGTACCGGAGTTACCGCTGTAGCTCTGGCCTTGCACAGCACGGGAAGATTACAGCACAATGAGGCAAGCATACAGACTCAGGGAGGAGAACTTAAGGTGACCTTTGACGTAAATGACGGGAAGTACACGGATGTTTATCTTATTGGCCCTGCCAAACAAGTCTTTAAAGGGGAAATAGAATGTTAAACCTCAAGGGAAAACATATCTATTTACGAGCTTTGGAACCAGAAGATTTGGATTTTTTGTACCAATTGGAAAATAATCCCGAGGTTTGGGAAATCAGCGGAACCACAACTCCATATTCCAAACATGTTTTAAAACAGTATTTGGAAAACGCCCATCGCGATATCTACGATGTAAGGCAATTGCGCTTATGTATATGCAATACAGAGGATAGGGTTATAGGGTTAGTGGATTTGTTTGATTTTGATCCTAAGAATAGAAGAGCCGGTATTGGGATTATTCTCGTAGAAGGAGAGCGGGACAAAGGTTTGGGTGGTCAAACCCTGGAGCTATTATGTGACTATGCATTTTCCGTCTTGGATGTAAGACAGTTGTATGCCAATGTAACCCCTGATAATGAAAAGAGTTTGTATCTTTTTGAGAAAATGAGGTTTGAAAAGGTAGGAGTAAAGAAAGACTGGATTTTTTTTAATGGGCGCTACACGGATGAAATTTTGCTTCAAAAGATAAATACATAATGTACATCAAAAAGATTTTATTGGCTATCGCATTGATCGGCCTCGTTGTAGGAGGAATATTCGCCTATAAGGTATATAACGCTATTTTCTCCCCAAACACCTCTTTTGTCAATGAAGAAGCCTTTGTATACATAAAATCCGATGCCTCCTTTGAAGAAGTACAGGAGGCTTTAGCCCCTTTATTAAAAGACTTGAGATCTTTTAAACAGATTGCCAAAAGAAAGGGGTATGCCGCTAATGTTAAAGGAGGAAAATATGCCATTAAAAAAGGAATGAACAACAATGAAATCATAAACTCCCTCCGCAGTGCCAATATGCCTGTAAAGGTTTCCTTTAATAATCAAGAAACTTTGGAAGATTTGGCAGGTAGGGTAGCTTCCCAAATTGAAGCGGACAGTGTCTCTTTGGCGCGTGCTTTTCGAGATAACGAATTTTTAAAGTCCAATAAATTCAATGAAGACTCTAGCCTAAGCATGTATATCCCCAATAGCTATGAGTTCTTTTGGAATACTTCCGCAGTGGAATTTCGTGAACGGATGTTAAAGGAATATAATCGCTTTTGGAATGAAGAACGTTTGGAAAGGGCCAAGGAATTAGGGCTTACTCCAAAGGAAGTGGTAACCTTGGCCTCCATTGTGCACAAGGAGTCCGCTAAAATTGATGAAAGGCCCAAGGTAGCGGGATTATACTTGAACAGACTGCGCAAGAATATGCGCTTGCAAGCTGATCCCACGGTAATCTTTGCTATGAAGAAGCACGCCGGAGACTTTGATATGGTGATTAAACGTGTATTGTATAAGGATTTGGAGCTAGATTCCCCATATAATACCTACAAATATGCGGGTTTACCTCCAGGACCCATAACCATGCCGGATATCTCCGCTATTAACGCGGTCTTAAATCCGGAAAAACACGACTACTATTATTTTGTGGCGAACATAGAGAATTTTGGCTATCATAAATTTGCCGAGACTTTGGCGCAACACAACCGAAATAAGGTGCAATATATCCGCTGGATCAATGCGCAAAAAATTACCCGATAGGCCACTAATCCAATTTTTAGGACATGTTAACTAAAATTGGATATTTTTAACAAAGTCTTGGAAAACAACCACGAAATGGGATTTATCTTTGTCCCGTGAAATTTAAGCTAGCCGTTTTGGCTGTAAGTCTTAAGAAAATCATGGTATGAAAAGAGGTATAATCTTTTTTTGTCCCCTGATCTTACTTTTTATTTTAACGAGTTTTGGGAATAAGGCCTCAACGGTGAAAGTTCCGGAAACCCTTAAAGTAAAAGAACCTACTAAAGTTTTGTTCCCCAAAAACAAAACTGCTATTACTGCGGCTATGGTCGCGCCTCCCTTTCTGGGAAGCTCCTATATTGGCTTTAAGGAGGCCTTGGCCTTTAAAGAGTCGCAAGGGGATTACTTTACGACCAATACCTTGGGATATTTGGGAAAATATCAGTTTGGTATTGGAACACTTCAACTTATGGGAGTGTACAGTGCCACACGTTTTCTGAACGACCCCATTCTACAGGAAAAAGTGTTCTACACCAATATGTCCAGGAACAAATGGATTCTTAGAAGGGATATAAAGCGGTTTGTAGGGAAGCGAATTGGAGGAGTGGAGATTACCGAATCCGGAATGTTGGCAGCAGCACATTTGGCAGGACCAGGTAATGTAAAAAAGTACCTTAGGTCTTACGGACAAGTTGATGTAGCGGATGAATACGGAACAAATATTGCCCACTATATTAGAAAATTCTCGGGCTATGATGTTTCTTATGTTGCTTCAAAACGTAACCCAAAAATCTAACAATATTAGTTATATATGAAAATGGGTGGGTCCGGTCGGAAACGATCGGACTTATTTTTTAGCCCTGTATGATAAATATGGTGGGTCTTTTGTGAAGTTCCACACTATCGTTTTTCCAATCTCTAACGGACTGTGTAAGGATAAACTCTGTAGGAAGTGTAATATCCGAAGCAATGCATAGAAGTGTTTTTATGGAAAGGGACCTCAAAAGTTCACCGAACAATTTATCGTTTCTATAAGGAGTCTCAATAAATAGTTGGGACTGCTGTTTCTCAATGGAGAGTCGCTCTAACCGTTTTACCTCTTTCTTCCGCTCGGGAGCATCTATGGGCAAGTAACCGTTAAAGGCAAAATTCTGACCATTAAGACCACTGGCCATCATGGCCAATACTATGGACGATGGCCCTACCAATGGGATAACCTGGATTTTTTTTTCATGGGCTATTCGGACCACCTCTGCACCAGGGTCGGCTATTCCAGGACATCCGGCCTCTGAGAGGACGCCTACATCAAAACCATCAAGACAAGGCAAAAGAAAACTGGGAATCTCTTGGGGTTCCGTGTACTTGTTCAAAACCTGTATCCTTAAATTGGACTGATGTTTTCTAGGGCTTATTTTTTTGATAAAGCGTCTAGCGGATTTTTCATTCTCCACTACGTAGTGATCAATATCCTCCACTGCTCGTTTTATGGAAATGGGCAATACCTCAAGGGGAGCAATATCCCCAAGGGTGGATGGAATTAAATACAATTTACCTGCGGCCTTGGCCATTTGCAATTAAAGGTTGGTTTTATAGTTTTTTGACAATTTCGGAACAGGCCTTGTCAATAAGATGGAACACTTTTTCAAAACCGTCCCCGGGGCCATAATAGGGATCGGGAACTTCCCGAATTCCGGATTCCATCTCCTCCAACAACATTTTTACTTTTTGGGCCTGCTCTTTATTTCGTGCCAATGAAATTACATTTCTGTAATTACTTTGATCCATGGTATAAATGATGTCGAAATTATCAAAATCCTTGGAGGAAAATTGTCTGCATCGCTGATGGGAAATGTCTATTCCATATTTTCTGCCAACCTCGATACTGCGTTCGTCCGGCCGGTTACCTATATGATAGCTGCCCGTGCCTGCGGAGTCTACAACAACTTTTTCGGGATCTACTTTGCTTTGTAATATACCTTCGGCCAATGGTGACCTACAGATATTTCCCAGACAGACCATTAATATCCTTTTGGCCATAAACGGTCAGGAAAGCTTTTTGGTTAGATCATCTATATATTTACGGAACTGCTTGTCCGTCTCCGCAAGGTTGTCCACAGTCTTGCAGGCATGCAATACCGTAGCGTGATCACGTTTCCCAATTTGGGAACCGATACTGGCCAAAGAGGCCTTGGTGAATTTTTTGGCGAAGAACATGGCCAATTGCCTTGCCTGGACAATATGTCTTTTCCGGGTTTTGGATTGTAACGTGGCAACATCCATTTCAAAATAGTCGGACACCACTTTTTGGATGTAGTCAATGGACACTTCCCTTTTGGTGTTCTTTACGAATTTTTCCACCACTTGTTGGGCAAGTTCCAAGGTCACCTCCTTTTTATTGAAGGAAGACTGGGCGATCAAGGATATAATAGCCCCTTCCAGTTCCCGGATATTGGTCTTTATATGTTTGGCTACATAGTCCACGATATCGTCGGGCATTTCTACTCCATCCCGGTACAACTTATTCTTAAGGATGGATATTCTTGTCTCATAATCCGGATTCTGCAATTCCGCGGAAAGCCCCCACTTAAAACGGGACAACAAGCGCTGTTCAATATCCTGCATATCTACAGGAGCCTTGTCCGAAGTAAGAACAACCTGCTTTCCATTTTGATGCAAATGGTTGAATATATGGAAGAATACATCCTGCGTACCCGATTTTCCGGATAGGAACTGTACGTCATCAATGATCAAAACATCGATTAGCTGATAAAAATGGATAAAGTCGTTTCGTGTATTCTTTTTTACTGATTCAATATATTGTTGTGTAAATTTTTCGGCGGAAATATAGAGTACGGTGCGTTCCGGATATTTGTCTTTAATTTCCACCCCAATGGCGTGCGCTAAATGTGTCTTTCCCAAGCCTACACCACCGAATACCAAAAGCGGATTAAAGGAGGTGCCTCCTGGTTTATTGGCCACGGCCATACCGGCCGAACGGGCCAAACGATTGGAGTCCCCTTCTAAAAAATTATCAAAATTGTAGTTGGGATTAAGTTGTGATTCTATTTTTATATTTCGGATTCCGGGAATGACAAAGGGATTTCGTAATTCCGGATTTTTGGATTTAATAGGAACATCCATTTCCTGTGCACCTACATGACTTCTATTGGAGCTGGGTATCTTTTCCGTAAAAGGCTCCCGGTTCCCATAGGTGTTTTCCATACGTATGATGTAGACCAATTTGGCCGTTTCTCCCAATTCTTTGGTAAGGGCAACCTTTAGGAGCTTTACGTAGTGCTCCTCCAACCATTCGTAGAAAAACTTACTGGGGACCTGAATGCTCAGCGCGTTATCAGCTAATTTGACCGGCTTTATCGGTTCGAACCAAGTTTTGAATGCCTGCGGTTGGATATTATCTTCGATAAAGGCCAAACAATTGTTCCATACGGAATTAGCAGTAACACTCATTTCTAAGTTTATCTTATTTTGTTGGTTAGTGACTTCGCTAGTTGGTCGAAAATTGGTCGGAGCGAACCATACTTTCTGAGTGGGACAAATATGTGAACAATAATCCTAAAAAAAAAATCAATCCCCCTTGAATTTACTCTTTTTTTTTTGCATGTTCCGAGCTATTTATGCAAAGCATTTAAATATATACTTTTTAGTTGAAAAAATATGGATTTTTACGAAATTTCTTTTCGCGTTCGTTACGGTGAAACCGATCAAATGGGGATTGTCTATCACGGCAACTACCCGCAATATTTGGAGATGGGAAGGGTTGAGTGGTTAAGGGCCCTAGGTATTTCCTACAAGTCCATGGAAGAAAACGGAATATTGTTACCTGTAATTTCCTTGCAGATCAACTTCAAAAAATCGGCGGTTTATGACGACCTTATCACGGTCAAAACCATACTGACAAAAACACCCATGGCAAGGATTGAATTCGACTATGTTATTTATCGAAATTCCAATGAGATTTTGGCCACGGCAAACACAGTTTTGGCCTTTATGGATAAGGAAACCAAACGCCCCCTTAGATGCCCGAATTATATCTTGGAAAAGTTAGGTAAGGATTAATCTAGTTTTTTTGTTACTAGCCCAGGGACTCGCCCCAAGATTTCTTGTATTTTTTCGGCCTCTGTTTTGTTCAACTGCACTACAACGTTGCAATGCATTTCCAAGGTTTGGGAGATTACCTCTAGTTTTTGGCGTTTTATTGTACGCATCACTTGATCTAACGTCTGATATTCAAATGTAAGCTCCAAACATACTTTTAATCTTTTTTCAATAATAGTTGAAGCTTCCAGGGCCAGCTTGGCCGTGGTCCTATAGGCATGAATAAGCCCTCCGACACCCAATTTGGTGCCTCCAAAAATTCGGACTACGGCTACAAACACATTGGTAACTTCAAAAGACTGTATCTGCCCATAAATGGGGGATCCAGCAGAATTTCTAGGCTCCCCATCGTCATTGGTGCGATATTGAACGTTCTCCACACCCAATTGCCAAGCATAGCAGACATGATTGGCCTTAGGATACTTTTCCCATAAATCTTCGATCAACGGTTTTATGGCTTCTATTTTGTTGATGGGAAAAGCATAGCCATAGAATTTACTTTTCCGGTCTGTAAAGAGCACAGCCTCCGAGGGCCGGGCCAGGGTTTTGTAGCTGTGGGGTTTTTGTTCCATCAAAATAGAGCGACTAAAACGATACTGATTACGGCCAAGGCTATACCGCCCCAATTCTTTGTACTCATATGTTCCTTAAAAAGAGCTATACCCAATAGCGTGGAAAACATAACTATGGCCACATTATTGATGGTAAATACCGCAGCGCTGTTAAGGCTCGGATGCTGCAGGGCATGGAGCAAAAAATAGATGGAAAAATAATTGGGCACGCCAAGTGCAACACCACCTAATATGTCCTTCAACCCCAGGTTTAATGGTATTTTAAAACTTTTTATGGTCAAAAGCAGTAGGCCCACTATTGCAGCGGATCCAAAGACGGTAGCCGAAAACAAAGGAAATTCATCTGCTTCTATATGGGTTTCCTGAACGTATTTAAGGCTGGTGTCTATAATGCCCGAGCCCAGAAAGACCAACAACGGCAACCAAAACGAAGATCTTCCCAAAGTCATCGATTTTCCTTTTGCCGAAGCAAAATATACCGCCCCAAGGGCCAGTATAATACCCATTACCTGTAATGTACTCAATTGTTCCCTATAGACCAGCACCCCAAAAAGCACGGGAACTACCAAGGACATTTTTGTGGCTACTGATGCTACGGACACACCCACGCGCTGGGCCGTTGCTGCCATAAGATTAAATACTACAATAAAAAGGCATCCCAAAAGTAGAGTGCCCCAAAACCATGATTTTTGCGGAATCTCGTTTGAGGCAACATCCCCCTCATAAAAAAGAATCCCCACGACGAAGGCGATGATATAATTTATGATGATGGCATATAAGGTATTCACTTTATACACCGAGAAAAGTTTAAAGATGACAAAAATAAGGCTGGAAAAAAGTATACTAAGAGCTAGATAGAGCATCCTTCAGTTTGCTTTTTAATTGAAGGACGTCCTCTTGCCCCACTTTTAGGTTCCAGGTATGGATACCCATTTTTTCAGCAGCTTCCGTATTTTCCGCGGTGTCGTCCACGAAGAAAGTTTCTTCGGGCAATAGTCCGTTTTCGTCAAGAACGAATTGGAAAATTTCAGCATTAGGTTTTCTTAGGTGTATTTCATGGGAAAGATAGAATTGCTCGAAGGAATTCTTGAACCGAAAGTATTTTTGTGTCCCCATTTTTTGCTCTACATGGGGAATATGCAGGGCATTGGTATTGCTAAGAAGGAATAGTCGATACTGGTTCTCTTGGGCCAAAGCTTCAATGAAATCCAATCGTTCATCCGGAAAGTCCAGCAACATTGCATTCCATGTGGCTATGATTTGATCTGCCGATGCTTTTGGAAAAGCTGATTGTAATTCCTGCACAAATTCCTCGGAACTTATACCGCCCACTTCATAGGTTTCATTGAGCGCCCATAATTCGGTAGTAAAGCGATTGCCGCCCCATTTGGGGATTTCCCGAAAGACAACTTCCTTATCCAAATTGATGAAAACGTCTCCAAAGTCTAGAATAATATTCTTAATCATTTTGATAGATGTGTAAAGTGTCCGTGCCAACAGACGCTGTTTGTAAAAGACTCCCCGAAAATTTTGGGGCGACAATTCCATTTTTAAAGGTTCGGTTACCCGTAAACACCCGGGCCTCGTCCCATAGACCGGAATCAATAAAAGCTTGAAGTGTTTGTGCGCCTCCTTCAATTAAAATACTTAAAACCTGATGTTTATGAAGAATACCGCAAATTTTTTCTACTAGGTCGGCTGAAAAATTAAGGACTTCATAGGTCATCCCTTCCTCGTATCGGGAACGGTCAGAGACCGAGGTAAGAAATAGGGTTGGGATGTTACCATCCAGGACGTGGAAATCCTTTCCGATTTTCAAATTTCGATCTAAAATCACTCGTAATGGGGACTGCCCTTTCCAATGCCGAACGTCCAATTTAGGGTTGTCCTCCAAAACGGTCTGGGTACCTACCAAAATGGCCTGTTCCTCACTACGCCATTGGTGCACGCGTTGCTGCGAATGTGTATTGGTGATCCAAAAAGGTTCCGGAGCTGTATTTCGAACCGATTTATCCGGGGCAATATAGCCATCCAAGGTTTGGGCCCATTTTAGGATGACATAGGGCCGTGCCTTTTCATGGTAGGTCAAAAAACGTTTGTGATGTTCCCTACACTTTTCCTCCAGAACGCCCACTAGCACTTCGCAACCGGCATCCTGTAATCGTTCAATTCCCTTTCCCGAAACCTTATCGTGAGGGTCTAAAACCCCGACAACCACCTTGGGAATCGTATGCTTGATGATTAAATCGGTACAGGGGGGGGTCTTTCCAAAATGAGAACAGGGTTCCAAGGTAACGTAGAGTGTGGCTTCCCGTAAAAGTGATTTATCTAGTACGGCTTCAATAGCATTCACTTCGGCATGGGGTCCGCCATACGGACTTGTAAAACCTTCACCAATTATCTTGTTGTTATGAACGATGACACAGCCTACCGTAGGGTTGGGAGCGGTAGTGCCCAAACCGTTTTTCGCCAATTGGATACAGCGCAGCATATAGCGTTCATGGGTAGCCGCATTTGTCTTTTGGGATATATCCTTTTGCTGTATCTTCACCTCGCAAAAATAGAACTTTAAAACAGACCGATTTAAAAAATATGGAAACCGCGATCATACGGGAAATCCAAAAAGAGGACAATGCCGAAGTGGCTCGCGTTGTCCGGGATATTTTAATAGAAATGGGTGTGCCCAAGGTGGGAACGGCTTACGCAGATACGGCCCTGGACCGTATGTACGAAACCTATGATGTACCTAAGGCTGCGTATTTTGTAGTAGAGGATCAAGGGCGGATTATCGGATGTGCCGGAATCGCCCAATTGGAAAACTATGAAGGCAATGTATGCGAGCTGCAAAAGATGTACTTGTTAGGAGAAGCTAGAGGAAGGGGATTGGGTGCCCAATTGATGGAAGTATGCCTCGACCGTGCCAAGGATTTTGGTTTTGAAAGCTGTTATCTGGAAACCATGCCCTACATGAAGGCCGCACAAAAACTTTATCAAAAAGCTGGATTTGAATATATAGATGCCCCCATGGGCGATACTGGCCATTATTCCTGTCCGGTCTGGATGCTAAAAAGTATTCAGTAGGCTGTAGCAGTGAGAAGTGCTATAACACTATTTACCGTCAACCGCCAACCCTCAACTGAATTTAACAGATGTTGTTAAAAGAGATCAAGAACATTTTCCACAAGGAACTGGATACCATCTATCCCAAGGAAGAGGTGGATAGCTTTTTTTACCTGCTTATAGAACACCATTTAGGGCTGGAACGTTTTGTACTGGCCCTACAGCCTAACTTTATTGTCTCCAAGCAGGAGGAACAACCTTTGTTTGAAGCCTTGAACGAATTGCGGCTACAAAGACCGGTACAGTATATTATGGGGAAGGCCCATTTTATGGATTTGGAACTCACCGTCAATAAACATGTATTGATTCCCCGCCCGGAAACCGAGGAACTGGTACGCTGGATTTTAACCGACTGTCATGCTGAGCGCCCGCCTGAACGGGTTCGTCGGGCAGGCAGTCGAAGCATAGGTGGCAATCAAAGCACAACAATCCTGGACATCGGCACGGGTAGTGGGTGTATTGCCTTGGCCTTGGCCAAAAACTATCCGGAAGCCCAAGTGTACGCTTTGGATGTCTCTGCTAGAGCCCTGGAAGTGGCCCAACGCAATGCCGAACAAAACGAAGTAGTAGTCAACTTTATAAAAGCGGATATCCTCACTTTGGATACGCTTGACGTACCCTTTGATATTATCGTTTCCAATCCGCCTTATGTTCGGGAGTTGGAGAAAAAGGAAATGAAGGTCAATGTAACGGATTATGAGCCTAAGGAAGCCCTGTTCGTTCCAGACAACGACCCGTTGCTATTTTATAAATCGATTGTCCGTTTTGCAAAAAACAGCTTGAAGGAAGGTGGTAGTCTATACTTTGAAGTGAACCAGTACCTGGCCCAGGAGACAAAACAACTTTTGGAAGACCAAAATTTTACGGATATTGAACTCCGAAAGGATCTTTTTGGGAACGATCGAATGCTGAAAGGGAAGATTTTGGACGTAAGATTTAAGAAGTAAGAAGTAAGAGGTAAGAAGTAAGAAGTGGGAAGTAAAAAGTGAAAGGAGAAAAGTACGAAGTGAGAATTTTCCATGAACAATAACCAATTAACAATAAACAATTTGTATTGGCTAACTCAAACCTTAGAACTAGAAACCAGAAACTTAGAACTGACATCAGTCAAAAGATGTAAGACGTAAGACTAGAGATTAAAGGGATAAGGACGCAAGATTTAGAAATTATACTTTATTTACCTTAAACCTTAAACCTTAAACCTTAAACCTTAAACCTTAAACCTTAAACCTTAAACCTTAAACCTTAAACCTTAAACCTTAAACCTTAAACCTTAAACCTGACAACCATCAACGAACAACCACACATATGAGCACCCAACAAAAAATAACAACCCTCCGCGAAGAGCTTCGCCAACACAATTACAATTACTATGTGTTGAATCAACCAGTAATATCCGATTATGAGTTCGATATGAAGCTCAAGGAACTTCAGGCCCTGGAGGAACAACATCCGGAATTCCATGACCCAACTTCGCCCACCTTACGGGTAGGGGGCATGGTCACCAAGAATTTTGAAACAGTGACCCATGATGAGCGCATGTATTCTTTGGACAATTCGTACTCCAAAGAAGATTTGATGGATTGGGAAAAGCGTATCCAACGTATTTTGGGCGATGTAGAAGTCCAATTTACTTGTGAACTCAAATATGATGGGGCCTCTATTAGTCTTACCTATGAGGAGGGCCAATTGGTAAGAGCGGTGACCCGCGGAGATGGTTTTCAAGGTGATGATGTGACCACCAATGTAAAGACCATCCGTTCCGTTCCCTTACAGTTACAAGGTGATTATGCGCCCAAATTCGATATTCGAGGTGAAATCGTGTTGCCTTTTGAGGGCTTCGCCAAAATGAATGCCGAGCGGGTAGAAAATGGAGAGGAACCTTATATGAACCCACGAAATACAGCGGCTGGTAGTTTAAAACTACAGGACAGTGCCCTGGTGGCCCAACGGCCGTTGGAGTGTCTGTTGTATAGTATCGTCGGGAAAGATTTGAATATCACCACCCAATTCGAAATGTTGGAAAAGGCCCGGGAATGGGGTTTTAAGGTACCTGCCATTGCAAAATTGTGCAACACCACGGACGAGGTTTTGCAATTTGTGGAGTATTGGGAAATCCAACGGCATGAACTGCCCTATGAGACGGATGGGGTAGTGGTGAAGGTAAATAGCCTCAGGTATCAGGATGAGTTAGGTTATACGGCCAAATCCCCACGATGGGCCCTGGCCTATAAGTTTAAGGCGGAACAGGTCTCTACGGTATTGAACGAAATCACCTATCAGGTAGGCCGTACAGGGGCCATAACCCCTGTGGCCAATCTGCAACCGGTTTTGTTGGCCGGGACTACCGTAAAGCGAGCCTCCTTGCACAATGCCGATCAGATTGCCAAGCTGGACGTCCGTGAAGGAGACACCGTTTTTGTGGAAAAAGGGGGCGAGATTATCCCTAAGATTATGGGAGTGGATTTTACCAAGCGTCCGGGAAATTCCCAGCCTACGCAATACATTACCAAATGCCCCGAATGTGGAACTACATTGGAACGCAAGGAGGGCGAGGCCCAACATTTTTGCCCCAATGATACAGGTTGCCCGCCCCAGATTACAGGACGTATTCAACATTTCATTTCCCGGAAGGCGATGGACATTGAAGGTTTGGGGAGCGAAACCGTGGAACTGCTGTTCAAAGAAGGTCTGATTGCCAACTATGCCGACCTCTATACCTTGACCAAGGAACAGGTAATGCCCTTGGAACGGATGGCGGAGAAATCCGCCGAGAATTTGGTAAACGGGGTGACCGCCTCCAAACAGATTCCCTTTGAACGGGTATTGTTCGGTTTGGGAATACGGTATGTGGGGGAGACCGTGGCCAAAAAACTGGCCCGGGCCTATAAACATATCGATGCCCTGATGACCGCTTCGGAAGAGGAACTGGTGGCCGTGGATGAAATTGGGGAGCGTATTGCCCAAAGCGTAGTGGAGTTCTTTGCCCAAGATGAAAACCTGCAAATCGTGGACCGACTCAAAAGCTATGGGCTCCAATTTTCCTTGTCCGAGGCCCAGTTGGAAAATCAAACGGACACCTTAAAGGGACAGACTTTTGTAGTCTCGGGGGTCTTTGAAACGATAAGCCGAAACGAACTCAAAAAACTGATCGAGGACAATGGAGGCAAGGTAGCCTCCTCGGTATCTTCTAAGACCAGCTACTTGGTGGCCGGAGCCAATATGGGCCCCAGTAAACGGACCAAGGCCGAGGGTCTGGGCGTCCCTATTATTTCAGAGACCGAGTTTTTTGGGATGGTGTAGGGCGCAACTTATATACAATTTTGTTAATGGTTTTTTGTTGAATTTTTGAAAGAAACGTCCCGATGAGTTGCTAAATTGTAAATCTTATAAAATGTGTTACTAAGGAATTTAATGGTAATGGGCTATGCTTCTTGTTATGATGCCTTTTTAGGTTAAACTCATATATATCGATATCCAATATAGATGAGTATAAAAATTACAATCATTTTAAATAACCATCCAATTATTGCATTTTTCTTTAACTCTTTTTGGTTATAAAAACTATCAAATTTTCTTCTTCCAAGATGCCAAAAATATCTGATAATCGCACCAAACCATTCTGAAGAATTAAGTTCAGAGTCGGCCTCATTTTGCCAGTTTAATTCTTCAATTTTTTCGGCCTTTCTTTCCTTCGAATCATTGCTCATCTAATCAGCTTTTTTGTTCATTTTGTTGGTCTCCGAATTCAGAAGTGTGTTACAATATTCATTAAACATAGGTTAGAGCTATTAACTATATAGGGCTGATAGGCAGTAACTAAGACACTCTATAAATCCTAAGACATACTAAAGAATATAAAGTTTAAATCCGGGAATTGTCAAAAAGTTTTTAACCGCCTTACTATGAAATGCACACTTAGCAGAAGTAGAAGTACAAATAGATATTCCGTAAAGTAATTGTTTTCTCGCAACCCCAATTTTTTATACATCTTAAAGCAAAGGAGATAATTTAAAAGCGTAAGTCCCAAAAAGAGAAGAATGTATCTATAATCTTTTGCGAGTTGAATATAAGTTTTCCATTTAGTCAACAAGCGCAGTTCATTGCTAAAAAGCTGGACAAAGACCGGCCAGAGAAAAAAGAGGGGCAGGGCAAAGAGTCGGGATTCCCGGGCAAAGGAAGTCAGGAACACCAAAGGGGTATTCAAGGCTACGGTCAACAAAAAGGCATGGAGCCATTTTTTATCAAAGCCGGAAACCGCTTTTCTTTTTAAGACCACATAGGTCAGATAAAGAAAAGGCCCCAAGCTCAGGAATAGGGAGGTCAGAGATTCTATCGTGTTTTTGGTGTTTTCAAAATTCTCCAGGAAACAGCCAAAACGGGAGCTCATTTCGTTTTGGGTAGCGCCCCATAAGTCGTTCGCTTCCAAATAGTATCCAATAAATAACCCATAGAACAGCAAGGGTAAAAACAAGGGGGCATACTTTTTCAGACGGGTATGCCATGGCTTCTTCTCATCCGGTAATCCAGGACAAAAAAAGAAGAGGGCCGGGAGCAGCAATACCGAGGTTTCCCGGCATATCAGGGCCAAGGTAAAACAGGGCACATAGAGTAGCCATCGCCGCTGTACAAAAGCCCATAACGCCAATAGAATCAGACAATACTGTAAAGGTTCGTCATAACTAAATACCGGTGGGAAAAAGCTAAACAGCACCGAAAAGCTTAGAAAATAGACTACCATATTTCCTAATCCCTGTTTCTGGCTGGCATGCAATGCCCTGGATAAGGTATAGAGGAGAACACCACTCAGGAACAGAAAAAAGAAATTGACCCAGACAAAAGCCTTTCCCAAGGGGATATCAAAAACTTGTGCTGTGGTTTCAATAAGATTGCTCGTTAAAGGTCGCCGGGCAAAGGGGGCAAATTCCTGGTGGTATCGGATTTGGGATTTCAGGAAGACCAGGGAAAGTCGGTCGTTGTTCTCGTTCAACATACTGTCCACATTCGGGGTCATATGGATTTTGTAAATGAACAATGTAAACAAGAAGGATAGTACCCAAGGCAGGCCTTTGGAAAACTGAGGTGGTATGGTTACTTTTGGGAACAACCGCTACGATTTTGTTCCCGTGAAAATAGGCATTTTGGGAATGGAAATTGTACGCAATCGAAAAAGCATGGCAAAGCCCGAAGACTATGATGATTTTTTAACCACCCTAACGCAGGCACAACCCACACCCGATTGGCCTGAGGCCCTTACCGCCCTTTGGTACGATGCCAGGGGTGATTGGGGGGCTTCCCATGATATCGCCCAAGAAATGCATACGGATATGGGCAGTTGGATCCATGGCTATCTCCACCGCAAGGAGGGCGACGAATGGAATGCTGGGTATTGGTACCGTAGGGCCGGGAAACCTTTTCCTAAAGTCAGTTTGGAAGAAGAGCTTAAAGGGATTGTTGAGTTTGTAGTCCAGAATTCGTAGTACTTTTTTATGAGGATATGTTTGTTCCTTCCCCTGCTAGGGGAAGGTGTCACGCCGCGAGCGTGACGGAAGGGGTGACCTGCAGGCAGGTGGGATTAATTTCTTTGCACAAGCCAGGAAATAGAAGCTGGTGTACCTTTTCTTTTTTGCATCGCCCAAAAAAGAAAGAAACCTGCCTGCCGGTAGGCAGGAAACGCTAGGCTTATTTTCAGTTTCTAGAAATCGTGCCTGTTTCCAAGACCGCACCGCCCAGACCGCTTTTGTTTCACAAAATGCTCTTTGGACGGTTTCCCACTTCCCAATTGAAAACACTTTGATTTCCAACGAAACTGAAAAGTAGGCAATAAGATTGCTGCTATCAAAAACCTGGTCTAAAACACACGTGTTTAATCCTTCTCCTAGTAGGGGAAAGTGTCACACCATCGGAATGACGGAAGGGGTCACTAATAATCCGAGTACTCCGTAGGATACAGCAGTCGCGTATCGTTACGGGAAACAGTATTTTGATATTTGGGCATCACCTTTAATTTTTCCCATTCAGCGGATTCTACAAAAGCCTTCCAATTGCTATCACGGATTTCACGATTGGCATGGGTGGTCATATATATCAAATTGGGCATATTGGCCCCGGAGAGTACTTCGGCATAAAATACGGCATTGAAATCCAATTGGTCAAAAAGGTTTACTTCGCCGCCTGCATTGAACATATCAACCTTTTTCCGATATAGGTTCTCGGTGGCGGCTTCGTAGCTACGTAGTTCGTAGATACGGTCCTTACGAGGGCCCTCCAATTTTGAGGGTTCCATTTGCGGCATATCCACAAAGGCCTTCATGAAAATGGATTCTATACGTGTATAGGGTGCTTTGTCGTGTGCCGCTTCCAGATAGGTTTTTCCGGTCTCTTGGTGGGTCTTATCCTTAGCCAGGGTATCATCCAGCAACCCGAATTCAACAATGGATTTAAACGGAATCAGTACATAGGTCTGCTTTGGCGTTCCCTCATCTGTCGGATGGGGCTTGAAGACCCCTACATTTTGAATACCCAAACGCTTAAGGGAAGGCAAGAAGGCAGTCTTTAGATAATCATCCGTAGTTTGTTGCTGCGCGTCCGTTTCAAAGGAATAAATTTTAAGCTGATAATATTCCCGGGCCTGGGCATGTAGGGAAAGGGAAAAGATTACGGTAATTACAAAAAGGCCTATTTTTTTCATGGGTATTGGTTTTTCGTGAAAGATACAGATTTTTTAAAACAGACACTATTGATCATGTCGGTGTACGGCTCGTAATTGGGGATTACCTGATACCCATGCTTGTTGTACAATGCAATGGCCTCGGGTTGCCGTTTGCCGGTTTCCAGAATACAATAGGTGTACCCGAGTTCTGCGGTCCATAGTTCCAATTCCTGCAACACTTTACCGGCAAGACCTTGCCCACGGGCTTCCGGAACCACATACATGCGTTTGACTTCCATGGCATTCGCGTCAAATTCCTTTATCCCCCCACAACCTACAGGTACCTCTCCGGAATAGGCCACAACGGCTTGGCGAATGCCAGTAATACCGTTAAATTGGTCATAAAAGGAATGATCTTCCCCATCCCGAATCGCCAGGTCTGCATCGAGTAGGGCCACGAGTTTAATGAAATCCGGATTATCACAATCCGTCCTTTTTAGTCGAATCATTTTGAACTGGTATTTCTCATATCTTCTAAAATATCTCGAATTTCCCCAAGTACCTTGAGGGTTTCTTTTTGGGTGTCTTCCCCGTTTTGATGTTCAGGCCTTTTGTTTTTGTTGACGAGCAGTTCTCTTTGATACAGTACCTGCTTTTTGAAATCCGATGCGCCAACGATCCCTATCAACTTCATGTCGCTCCCCTTGGGATTACTGTTCCCGGCAGTCTCTATTTTTAGGATCCGAAGGTCCAGATACTTTAATAAGGGATTTTCAATAAAGGTAAGATCCTGTATGTTTTCCAATGGGATGGTTTTTTCGACCTTGAACAACACGCCTTTTTTAAATTCCAAATGTTTTTGGCTCAACGAACATTTTAGGTTTTCATAATACCGCTTGGATATGGCCTGTCCCAAACCTAGGAACCAGGGCAGGAGTAAAGGGATTCCGGCAAAGGAAATGGTCAGGAAAAAAGCAACTGTGAGTAGAACATAGGTCTTGATTTTTGGATTGAAGGCGGCTTCTTCCACCATAGGCACAGTTACGGACATGATTCGTTATTCTTTTGGGGGCTCGGTAGACCCTGTTTCTGATCAATATCCAACCTCCATGAATTTGTCCTAAACGAATTTGTTTAAGGTTAAGGGGATATTGTTTAATTTGCCCTAAATGTATTTAAAAAGAAGTATTACTCCAATTGATAAGTGGCCAATTGGTATATAAGCTGAAGGTCTTTTTCCTTAATGTCCACATTCCAGGCCCATGTACGGCAGGAAACAAACCCGGAGCCGGGTCTTGGATTGAATTTTTTTAGCCAAGTATTGACACGACCGTATTCATCATATGCCAAGGGAATGGTGGTTTTAGGATTTATAATTGATCCCGTTGTTTTCAACCAAGTGGGCAAACCCCAATTCAGTCCCTGTTGTGTAACTTTACCATAATAGTTTCCGGAGTCCGTTGGGTTTATAAATTCGATTTCAAGAAGGTTGGCACCTTGGGCCGGGTCTCTTTTAAAATTCCCGGCATTGTCCAATTCATAAAAATTGGGTACATCGCCTAGCCAAACTATTTTACCACCAGTTTTTAGGTACTGTCTTAGCAGTCCATTTTCCGGCTCGTCCCCCATAACATCTTTTGGCACAACTGGAAATGCAAAGACTACGACACTGGGTCTTCCATCCTTTATTCTTTCTGAAATGAACCGGGACAATCCATCACTGTCCAGTTGTTCGAACCCTTTTTTGGTCAAATAAGGTGCGATTTTTTTATCGACTATTACAAATTGTGAATTGCCTTCGATTTTTGAAGGTTGATACACAGCTTTATAGGGCTCAACACCTTCTTCAAAAGCATAGAAAAACCCATTATCGCTCCCGAAGAAAATGGTATTTGCATCGTGTATGATGGATGAATATACCTCACGTCCTACGGAATATTCCCATATCCTTTCCCCGGAATCCTTGTCTAGACGATATACTTTTCCATCGGCGGAACCGATATAGACACCATTATCCAATACCAATGGTTTAGTATAGACATGACCTCCGGATTTAAATTGCCACTTTTCAGTACCATTTTCCAAATCCAGGGCGCAAGTGAGATTATTGGTAGACCATCCTACAAAAATTGCATCATTGGAGATGGTAGTTGCCATGGCCCAGGTAGGGCCATAGGAGAAGTTCCATTTTTCTTTGCGCGTTTTTAAATCCACCGCATAGGTATTGCCATCCCTGGACCCAAAATAAAGTATGCCTTTACGAATCTGCGGTTGGGTACAAATGGAACTTCGATCAAAATTAAAATCTTTGGGGTTATAAGTCGCTCCCTGAGTCTCGAAATTCCAAAGGAGATTTCCGTTACCTGCATCCAGTACATATACATATCCATCGTTACTGGGTTGATATACTGTTCCCGAATCGATAAGGGGAGAGGCCCTTATTCTTCCATTCGTCTTGAATTTCCATTTTAGTTTTCCATTTTTGCCATCCAATACATACAAATGGCCATCCCCGGAACCAATGAATACACTATTCTCGAACACTACCGGGGAGGCCATAAAGTATTCCCATCCTGCATGAAGATCAGTGAGAATGGGCTGCATTTTAAATTTCCAGAGTATCCGACCCGTTTGGGTATCCATGGCCCAGACGGAATTATCCCTGTTGGAAATATAGAGGGAAGACCCGGCTATGGTAGGGGCTGTGGTAATTGCCCCGTTCGTTTGCTTTTTCCAGATCAGATTACCTTCTTCCTTGTCAAGACAATAGACAAAACCATCCGAACTTCCAAAATAGATTTTGTCTTCAACTATTACCGATGAACCACGTATAGGCCCTTGCGTTTTGAACCTCCATTTTGTTTTGGGGTTGTCAATATCTTGCCCGGTCATGGCTAAGCTGGATAGACCGATGAGTAGTAAAAATAGGAACTTATGCATGCCTTCTATTACGAATTATAGGTGTATTGCCCTTATTGTGAGCAACAGAATTGGTTTTTGTCACTTCCAGAAAATGAAAAGCTTAAGGGGCCGATGCGCTACCGCTGGATTTGGATTTAGACTTTCTCAATTGCCTTTGAATTTTTTTGATGGCAGATTCAATTGATTTTTCCGGCTCTATAATATTGTGTTCGCCCCAAAAGTCTGGATCTGAAAAACCAATGGCCTCATCACTGAGTATTATGGATGGCCGCAGTCTATTCTTGTATTTCTCCGGTTTCCGGGCGATGCTTTTTTTCCAATCCGTCACGGCCATTTCGCAGTTCATTCTATAAACGGAGTTGAAAAGCCTTTTGTCCCAATTGATTTTAAATGCCATTAAAACATTGCTGTAACCATAAAACCATTTACCGTTTTTCTCCCTATAATCTACTCTGTAGGCTACCTCCAAGGGCCAAACACGGGCTCCTGCCGGTTTTTTTTGAACAAAGAGTCTAGAAGCCTTTTGCCTATCTTCAACGTTAAGGGAATAAACGGCACTTCTAAGGGTTTTTTGTGCGGCATCTATATAAAGCCTTCCCCTGTAAAGAGGTTGATCTATGTTTTGGCGCTGTTGAAATTCTATTATGAAAATCAATCTGTCATCAATCCGCGTGGAACTATGAAAATTAAAACTATAGTATGATAAAGTTTCCTTGGTAAAAATAAATTCCGGATACTTCATGATGTCCAAGAAAAGAGTGTTGAAAGGGCCTCCTTGGAGTTTAAGGGCCAGGGTATCCAATTTGTTGTAATCCGTACTCTTTCTTGACTTGTACAATTGCACCTCATCCTTCCGGCTCGAGGTATAGGGCATCTTGTGTATGTTGAATACGGCTTCGGACAACGACACATTTCTTCTTCGTTTTTTGATGGTTTCTCGATAAAAAGCGGTCATTAAGGTGTGATCCCCGAAGTAATTCTCTCCTTTTTTGGCCAATGTTTCTTCCACCAAGGCCCTGGCATCTTTGGGCGCATTGAGGTTTACTCCCGTAAGCTCGGTTATGGATACTTCAAGCACTATAAAGTTGTTGTTCGCCTTAAGATCGTTTAGTGGTATCGATTTGGTCTTATAACCTAAAAAAGACACAATTAGTTGGCCCTCCAATACACTTTTGGGAACTTTTAGAAGAAAATCGCCCTCGGTATTGGTTACCGTACTAATGTTGGTCCCCTCCAAGGAAAGGGTAGCAAATATCAAAGGATCCTTATTGTTGTTGTCCAAAACCTTACCCTTGAATTGATTAAAATCCGTGATTGTTGCTTGCAGGTTTTCTTGAAAAAAAACAGATGCCTGCATTTCTGTTTTTCCTCCGATCAGGAAGATAAGTAAGGTCAGCAAGGCCGAAACTTGTTTGATAGAAAATTGAATACATTGTTCCATGATGGAATGATTTGTTGGATTACCCATCAAATTAAAGGTATATGACCGGTGCAAATGTCCGGTATCATGAAACAGGACGTTTTTTTAAATATGCCGAAAAGAATTAGTTGTCCTTTTTCGAAAAGGATTTCCTGTAAGCAGTAGGCGTGGTGTTTGTATGTTTCTTGAAAGCAAAATTGAAGGCACTTTTTGAATTGAATCCGGATTCGTAGACAATTTCCAATATGGTCTTTCCGGTTTCCCTACTTTCTTCGATAAGTCTTTTGGCCTCTTCGATCCTATAGCTGTTCACATAGTCCTGAAATGTTAGTTTGTGGTAGGTATTGATGAATCGGGATAGGTACCTCTTTTTTTGGCCTATGCCATCCGCCAGCTCGGAAAGTGCTAAGTTAAACTTTAAAAATGGCTTTTGTTGGTTCATAAATGTTTCCAAACGATTGTTCAGGTCATTGAATTCATCTTTATCCATTTCCAACCCTTGGGTCTTTTTTACCGTTCCTCCAAAATGGGAGCCCAACAAGGCATTGCCGAGTATTACGGAGAAGTAAAGAAAAAAAAGCAGGGAAGAAGTGTACAGGTAGGTCTTGATATTGGGACTCTCGCCGTGAATTAGCGATATTTTTGCAATATTATTGCAGACACAGGCAATGAAATAACCATAAATAATAAACCGGTTCCATTTGATTTTTTTAAGGACTTCGCGGTGTTTTGACTTGTTGTTTTTTGCAAATCGTTCTACGGCAACAATGGAGAGCATGTTGTAAACGAATACCTGGACAGGGATAAAAATATCAAGAACCTTTCTAAAAGATCGGTCGATTTCATGGGACAGCAAAAGCTGTCTTTTTTCTTCTATGGAATGAACATGGAAGACCATCAAAAAATACAGAGTGAAGAGTATCCATGGAAGGAAATGAAGAAGGTCTTTAGGGTAAAGCTTAAGGTTGTTGGAAGTTTCCGCTTTTATATAAAGGTACATCGTAGGTCCCCAAACTGTAAAAAAGGGAATAGTGATATAGGCCAGATAAGGATATACGCCATAGGTTAGGTTAAAATGTGATCTACTGAGCTGCTCTAATGAACCCATGATTTGGGCGAAGAAAAAGAAAGCCATCAATGTATTGGACAACCTATTTTTTCCTTTGTACAATAAAACGGTTAATAAGGGAATTTGCACAAAAATGGAAAGAATATGAATAATATCGTAACCGTCGAAGTTCAAGGGTAATTGGAAAAATGGTTAAGGTTTGCCTTTAAAAGTAAGCATTAAACTTTTATGGATATTCCATTTGCCTCAACGTTCTTTGTTGTATCCAGATAAAAATCGATACGGCCTAAATTAATACCAAAACAACCTACTTGGTTTACCAATACTTCCTTATTGTCACGATTTTTGACCACGGCTGGTTTTTCCAAAAATGTATGGGTATGTCCGCCGATGATCAAATCGGTGTATAAGGTAGAGGCGGCCAATTTCAAGTCGTTAGGTCTACGCTGGTCTTTATAGTTGTATCCCAAGTGAGATAGGCAAATGACTAAATCACACTGTTCGTTCTCCTTTAAGATCCGTTCATTATCCAAGGCTATCTCATAAGGGTTTAGATACCGGGTTTCCTTGTAGAGTTTTTGGGTAACCAATCCTTCTAATTTTATCCCAAGGCCATACACCCCGACCTTGATTCCGTCCACCTTATAGATTTCATAGGGTTTTACATGACCATCCATTAAGGTATTGCTAAAATCATAATTGGCTGAAAGCAACTTGAAATTGGCGTTGGGTAGTTGTGCGAATAGACCCTCGATACCATTATCAAAATCATGGTTCCCGATAGTGGCGGCATCATAGTTTAGCATACTCATAAGCTTGAATTCCAGCTCGCCCCCATAAAAATTGAAATAAGGAGTTCCCTGAAAAACATCACCTGCATCGAACAAGAGCGTATTCGGGTTTTCTTTGCGAATACTTTGTACCAATGCAGCTCTTCGGGCGACCCCGCCCAGATTTGGATAATCCGAGTGACTTTTCGGAAAAGGTTCAATATGGCTATGTAAGTCATTCGTATGCAGAATGGTGATATGCCTCTGCCGGGAGGAACATGAACCAACAATGAATGCTCCCGTACCCATAAGCAGGGAGGATGCTGTAGTCTTTGCGATGAAATTTCTTCGGTTCATTTTCAAAGTTCAAGTGTCAAGTTCAAGTATCAAGTTCAAATGCGAGCTTAGATGCCTTTTGAGCTTGGAACTAAACCCAATTGAGAAATACTACTTTTTGTTTTATAATGGTTGCCATTATTTTAATTAATTGCTCAACTTCATTCAAGAGAAGCGGTATTTGGGCTTGAACTTGAACTTTCATTTCAACCTCACAAAACGGTCATCTATTTTCGGATTTAGCGTATCCACTTTGCCAAAATAGTCAATTAACATATTACGGATTTTGTAATCCGTTTCGAAGACTTCAAGAGCTTCTTTAAAGAATATCATATTATCTCCGCCCGAAACCAGATAATTGGATGTTGCGACATAATAGACACGGCTATCATCAATGGGTTTTCCTTGGATTGTGGCCGATTTAAGACTTCCGTTCCGGTTCAAAATAACCTGCATTCCGGAAATGGGATGTGCGCGTTTGGTTCGCACCAAATAGGAAACCAGACCATGGACCGAGGACCCTTTGAGTGCTACGACCGCAACTGTATTTTCAAAGGGCATTACTTCATAAGCATTCCTGGCTGATACCTTGCCCTTGGACAGGATAGACCGGATACCTCCATGATTGAACAAAACAAAATCGATATCCTTGCCAGTGCGTGATTCGAAAATGGGTTGGGTTTCAGATAGCATAATATCCGCCAACAAATTTCCGGCTGTAGTATTGTATTCGCCATCCCCTTTGGAAATTTTTTTCGGAGCATAGGCCAAGGTACTGTCCAACACTCGGTTCAGGCGTTTACTATATGGATGCAGAAAGGCCTCTACGGAATCTGAAGTAGCGAAGGAGCTATCAATCTGTACTTGACTCGCTACTATTTGAGATAGTTTAGGTTGCTTTTCATTGCAAGAAAACAAACAACCAATTGTTATGAATACAACAAAATGTTTAATTCTTAAAACCATAAACCTTTCTATCTTAGCAAATGGATATGCGTGGATATTCTTTACATTTGTAGAACCCCGTTTTTTTAAACCAAGGACTAGAACACCTACAAAATGTAAAAGTAAATGTTTAAGGGAATAAAAGATAAATTCAAGCATAAATCCGCCGTTAAATTCCTAAAGGAAGAAATGGACAAACCTGCACCGGTCGTAAATCGGAGCAGTGGCATCACCTCGGTAGGCTGTATCGTAGATTTAGATAAATTTGATAAGGCCGAGATGTTTTTTGAACTTGTAGAGGAGTATAAGCTAAGGCCCAATGCGGTAAAAATCATTGGATACAAAAGCTATTACGATAAAAATTCCCCCTATTCCACACCCGTTTTTTCGGATAAGGATTTGGGTTGGAACGGAAATATTGAAAACAGTTATGCCCTTGAATTTTTGAGCAGGGAATATGATTTATTGATTAATTATTTTGATGAAGAGAATTTGCTCATCCAGTTGATGAGTATAAAGACCAAGGCCCGTGTTAGGGTGGGATTTAAAACTGTAGATCAAAGTTTTAATGATATCATATTGAATTTACCCCTGAAGGATTTTAAGACTTTTAAGATGGAACTGAAAAAGTATTTGGGTGTACTTAACGAGATTTGATGATGGATAGTATAAAAGGTACTGGTGTTGCATTGGTGACCCCGTTTAATGAGGATTTTTCTATAGACACCAAAGCCCTGGAACGTATTGTTGACTACTGTGTCGATGGGGGAGTGGATTATTTGGTAGTGTTGGGTACTACCGGTGAATCCGTTACCTTGAACAAGGCCGAGAAACAAATAGTCATGGAGGCTGTTATTTCTGCAAATGCAGGTAGGCTACCCTTGGTTTTAGGTATCGGTGGAAATAGCACCTACCGGATCGTTGATGAGGTAAAGGCCTTTGAGTCGGATCATTTTGAAGCAATACTTTCAGTCTCCCCGTATTATAACAAACCTACCCAAGAAGGGATTTACCAGCACTTCAAATCCATTTCCGAGGTGACGAACAAGCCTATAATATTATATAATGTCCCGGGTAGAACGGGCAGTAATATGTTGCCAAGTACGGTGCTTAGGTTGGCCAATGATTTTGAAAATATTGTTGGTATTAAGGAGGCCTCTGGCGATATGATCCAGGTCATGGACATTATACGGAACAAGCCTAAGAATTTTATGGTGATATCTGGAGATGATATCACCGCATTGCCAACCGTATTGGCGGGAGGATCTGGAGTGATTTCTGTTTTAGGACAGGGTATCCCACGGGAATTCTCCAATATGATTCGCTTGGGTCTTGAAAACAGATCGGACGAGGCCTATGCGCTACATTACAAACTTCAAGAGGGAATGTCCCTTATTTTTCAGGAAGGCAACCCGGCGGGTATCAAGGCAGTTTTTGAGATATTAGGTTTGTGCGCCGCCACCGTCCGTCTACCACTTGTTGAGGCAACGCCACAATTAAAGCGAATTTTGAAGGATTTTGTCTTGCCTCTTAGCAGGGTCCATGCCTAAATCATTTGGATTCAGAACGTTAAATCTTAGCTAAAAATATAGAGAACATAAAACAAGGCGTTATTTTAGCGTTATATAATTTGTTTTTTATATCCATTGAGAATCCCTAATTTTGCAAAATGTTTTCGAAAATCGGTAGACTTTCCTGTTTTTTGATGGTAGCAAGTTTTGTATTTGCCCTTCAGTCCTGTAGTGAATATCAAAAAGTACTTAAAAACGAAGAAGTGAAGCCAAAGTATGATTTGGCCCAGAAGTACTATGAGGAGGAAGATTATAAACGCGCCAATCGTCTCTTCGAACAAATTGCACCCAAATATGTAGGAAAGCCACAGGGGGAACGGGTTCTGTTCTTTTTGGCGAATACCTATTTTCAACGAGAGGATTTTAACATGGCCGGCTACCAGTTTGAGCGGTTCATAAAATCCTACCCCAAAAGTGAAAAAGTTCCGGAGGCTTCTTTCTTGGGCGCCAAAAGCTATTATGAGCTATCTCCAGAATATTCCTTGGATCAGACGGACACGGACAAGGCTTTGGCAAAATTACAGACATTTATAAATGCCTATCCAGATTCTGAGTTTTTTGGACAGGCCAATGACATGGCCCAGGAACTTACTACGAAAAAGGAAAAAAAGGCTTTTGAGATTGCCAAGCAGTACAATAAATTGGGTCAATTTAACTATGACATGCTGAAGTCCGCTGTTGCCTCCTTGGACAATTTTGTTTCGGACTTTCCGGGTTCCATTTATCGTGAAGAGGCCTTTTATGTTAAGGTCGAAGCCACCACCAATTTGGCATTGAATAGCTTTGAATCCTTAAAATCTGAGCGATTGCAAACTGCGAAGGCGGCTTACAACGCGCTGAAAAAGCAATATCCGGAAACCAAATATGCAGAAAAAGCTGATGATCTTTTGGAGACCATAGAAAAGGAACTCAATAACAGTAGGCTAATAAATACAAGTAAGGAAGCTAAATAACATTATTCCAGATGAATATGAATGATTTAAAAAATTCGAAGGCTCCAGTCTCAACCATTACCATCAACAAGAACGAGTTTGATGAAAAAACAGATAACATTTATGAGGCTATTTCCATAACCGCCAAAAGAGCGGTGCAGATAAACTCTGAAATTAAAAAGGAACTGTTGGAAAAGCTGGAGGAATTCGCCACCTATAGTGATAGTTTGGAAGAGGTTTTTGAGAACAAGGAACAAATTGAGGTGTCCAAATTCTATGAGAAACTACCAAAACCACACGCTCTGGCCATAGACGAATGGCTACAGGATAAAATATATCATAGAAACACGGAGAAAGACGCTTAGACCATGCTGAGCGGCAAAAACATCCTCTTAGGTATTACCGGAGGGATTGCAGCTTATAAGACCACCTTTCTCGTCCGTTTATTGATTAAAGCTGGTGCTAATGTCAAAGTTGTTTTGACGGAGAGGGCCAGCTCTTTTGTTTCCCCCCTGACCTTGGCCACTCTTTCCAAGAATCCGGTATTGACCTCATTTGTTAAAGAGGAAGACCATACAACGGACTGGAACAATCATGTAGAACTTGGATTATGGGCAAACCTAGTGGTAGTAGCCCCGGCGACTGCCAATACCTTATCCAAAATGGCCAATGGTGTTTGCGACAACCTATTATTGGCGGTATATCTTTCCGCAAAATGTCCGGTTTTCTTCGCCCCGGCCATGGATTTGGATATGTACCAACATCCCACCACAAGGGCATCCTTCGATAAATTGCAATCTTTTGGCAATGTACTTATACCGGCCACTTCCGGAGAATTGGCCAGCGGACTGTACGGTGAAGGACGAATGGCAGAGCCGGAGAACATTCTTGCCTTTATACAGGAGCATCTGGTACAAGGATTACCGTTGCACAATAAAAAAGTACTAGTTACGGCAGGGCCCACATATGAGGCTATTGACCCTGTGCGGTTTATTGGAAACCATTCTTCTGGTCTTATGGGTTATGAAATTGCAAAGGCGGCCGCCAATCTGGGCGCCCAGGTAATTCTGATATCGGGACCTTCGCATTTAAGTATAAGCCATTCAGGGATAGATCTTCACAAGGTAGTCTCCGCGGAACAGATGTACGATGTGGCGCATTCCCATTACCCGGAAATGGACATTGTCATTTCTGCGGCAGCCGTATCTGACTATCGACCAAAAACAGTGGTCAAGCAAAAAATAAAAAAGAAAGAAAATGATCTGACCATTGAATTGGTCAAGAACAAGGATATTTTGTTGTCCTTGGGAGAACAAAAGCAAAAACAGTATTTGGTGGGATTTGCATTGGAGACCGAAAATGAAATTGAGAATGCAAAGAAAAAACTGAAAAAAAAGAATTTGGATGCCATAGTATTGAATTCCCTAAACGATTCCGGGGCCGGTTTTGGGAAACCGACCAATAAAATCACCTTTATAGACAAGAATTTAAACTTAACCGCGTTTGATGTAAAGGAGAAGTCGGAAGTGGCCTCAGACATCCTCAAAGAAATTATTAATAGGATCTATGCGTAATATTCTACTAGTTTTATTTTGTGTTGTATTTTTTTCAAGTGCAATGGCACAAGAGTTGACCTGTACGGTTACGGTTAACTCAGATCAGGTTTCGCAGACCAACCAGCAGATATTCAAGACTTTGGAGCGCTCGTTGAGCGATTTCATCAACAAAAACAAATGGACGAATAGGTCATATCAGGAAAACGAAAGGGTCAATGCCCAAATGTTCATCACGGTAACCAATTTTGAGAATAATCGATTTGAAGCCAATATACAGATTCAGTCCTCTCGTCCCGTATTCAACACCTCCTATGAAACACCGATCTTCAATTACAAGGATGATCAATTTAATTTTGAATATATCGAATTTCAACCCCTTGTATTCAACCAAAATGTATATGAGTCCAACTTGGTGAGTGTTATCTCGTATTACGTCTATATTATTTTAGGGTTGGATGCGGATACCTTCTCACTGGAGGGGGGAACTGAATACTACAGAACGGCCCAAGGTATTGTTACCCAGGCGCAAGGAAGTAATTCGGCAGGGTGGAGTCAATCCTCTAATCGTAGCCGTTTTGAACTTGTGGACAACCTGCTGTCCAACACGTATCGGGAATATCGTGTAGCGATGTACAACTATCACAGAAAGGGCCTGGATATTTTTGGCGATAATAACAGTACCGGGAAACAGGTTATCGCGGGCACCATGAATTTGTTCGAGACCATGGTAAAACGTAGACCCAACGCGTTTTTAATTCAGACTTTTTTTGATGCTAAATCCGAGGAAATTCAAAATATATTTTCCGATGGTCCAAAAGTGGATATCGTAAAGTTAAAGGAAACCCTTAACCGTATAGCTCCATTATATTCCAGTACTTGGAATGATATAAAATACTGATCCTTCCCATTTTTTCATCGGAATATCAATTATCTTTGCTGCACTAATAGACCAGTGCCTTGCTCAACAACCTTCTTATAAAAAATTACGCCCTTATAGATGATATAAACGTTTCCTTCACGCGAGGTTTCAGTTGTATTACCGGGGAAACCGGAGCAGGTAAATCCATTTTATTGGGTGGATTGTCCTTGGTCCTGGGTAAGCGCGCCGATCTTTCCTCTCTTAGGAACGAGGAAAAAAAATGTATCGTCGAGGCAGAATTTGAAATTGAGAAATACAATTTAAAAACACTTTTTGAGGAAAATGACCTGGACTATGAACCCAAGACTATTATACGTCGTGAGATCTTGCCCAGTGGCAAGTCCAGGGCCTTTATCAACGATACTCCGGTTACTTTGGGTATACTTTCCCGGTTGGGGGATCGCCTAATCGATGTACATTCGCAACATCAGACCTTACGCCTCACGGAAAACGATTTCCAGCTAAAGGTAATCGATGCCCTAGCAGACAACAAAAAAATCGTTTCCGAGTACTCCGATAAGTTGAGAGACTATCAAAATACTTCAAAAGAACTGGAACAGCTTTTAGAATTTCAGAAGAATGCCATAAAGGAACACGACTACAATAATTTTTTATTGCAGGAATTGGAAGCAGCGCCTTTAGAAACTGGAATACAGGAAAAGCTTGAAGAACAATACGAACAGTTGAGCAATGTGGAGACCATTTTGGAGCAACTCTCAAAGGGACATCAACTGTTGAACGATGAGCAGGTCGGGGTCATTAATCTGTTGTTGGAATTAAAACAAGTTTCTGGCAAGTTGTCAAGTTTTGGTAATCAATTTGGCAAATTGGACGAGCGGATACAATCCATATACTTAGAAATCGATGATCTCGGTTCCGAACTGGAATCCTATCTTGAGCAAGTAGAAGCCAATCCAAAATTGTTGGAAGAAACAAGTGCAAAGCTACAATTGCTATACGACCTTCAGAAAAAGCATGGAGCCCAAGACGTAACCGAGCTTTTGGTTATCAAATCGGAATTGGACCAAAAAGTATCGGCTACTGAAAATTTGGATGCTTCCATAGCAGAAAAAGAGGCACAATTGGAAGTTAAAAAAGAGGCTCTGGTACAAATTTCCGATACTTTGGGAAAACGTAGATTGAAAGTTCTCCCCGAATTAAAGCAGCAATTGGAAAAGAGTTTGGCTTCTTTGGGCATGCCTAGTGCAACCTTTAAATTGGAGATACAGGATTCGCAAAATTTTAAGGTCAATGGAAAGAACGACTTGGTTTTTCTTTTTTCGGCCAATGCGGGGACGGACTTCGGCGACTTGAAAAAAGTAGCTTCAGGCGGTGAACTTTCACGTATTATGTTGTCCATAAAGGCTGTTTTGGCGCAATACGAAAATTTGCCGACCATCATGTTCGATGAAATCGATACAGGGGTATCTGGGGAAATTTCCAATAAGATGGGGGATATTATGCAGGGCATGAGCAAAACTATGCAGGTCTTTTCAATTACGCATTTACCACAAGTAGCCTCAAAGGGCGACCATCATTTTAAGGTCTATAAAACCGAAGAAAATGGAACTACCCGTACCCAAATGAAAAAGTTGAATTTGGACGATAGGGTAGTGGAACTTGCTGAAATGTTAGGGGGGAAGGATTTAACGGATTCGGCCATGGCACATGCCAGGCAACTCTTAAATTAAAAATGGCAAGGTAGCGCATTTGAATTTGAATTTTTTCCATGTTTTCGCAAACGAAAGCCGTAGTTAATTTTAATATCTTTGCGCATCAACCTAAGAAACCGTATATATGGCTTATAACTTACTGAAAGGCAAAAAAGGAATTATTTTTGGCGCATTGGATGCCAATTCCATAGCATGGAAAACCGCACAACGGGTTCATGAGGAAGGCGGGACCTTTGTACTGACCAATGCACCTATTGCCATGCGAATGGGTCAAATTAAGGACTTGGCCCAAAGTACAGGCTCGGAAATAGTACCGGCCGATGCCACCAACGAGGATGATTTGAACAATTTGGTATCCAAGTCCATGGAAATCCTTGGCGGAAAATTGGATTTTGTACTGCATTCGATCGGGATGTCCGTTAATGTCCGTAAAGGCAGGCAGTATACAGATGAGAACTATGATTTTACCGCTAAGGGATGGGACGTTTCCGCACTTTCCTTTCACAAGGTGATGCAAAGCCTCTACAAGGCAGATGCTATGAATGAATGGGGGAGTGTTGTGGCATTGACCTATATTGCCGCACAACGGAGCTTTCCGGATTACAATGATATGGCGGATAACAAGGCCTATTTGGAATCTGTAGCCCGCAGCTTTGGATATTTTTTCGGGAAGGAGAAAAAAGTAAGGGTAAATACTATTTCCCAATCTCCCACGGCTACCACGGCAGGGCAAGGAATTAAAGGGTTTGACGGATTCATCAGTTATGCGGAAAAAATGTCTCCCTTGGGTAATGCTACTGCCGATGATTGTGCTGATTATACGGTATCGTTATTTTCCGATCTTACTAAAAAAGTGACCATGCAGAACCTCTTTCACGACGGGGGCTTTTCCCATACGGGCGTGAGTCAAGAAGTTGTTGATGCATTTTCAAAATAAAACATATAGTTCCTTTAAAAGCCGTGCACTTAGTGCATGGCTTTTGCTTTTTTAGAATTCCCATATGAACCTCTCATTTTCCTTTGTAATCCCCGTATATAATCGCCCGGACGAAATAAAGGAGCTATTGGAGAGTATGGCGCAACAGACCTATATCAAACCTTACGAAGTTGTAATTGTTGAAGACGGTTCCACAATGGACTCTAAAAGTGTAGTCTTGGAATTTAGTGACCGACTTACAATTTCCTATTTTGAAAAGGTCAATTCAGGACCTGGGGATTCTCGAAATTATGGCATGCGCAAAGCTAAAGGCGATTATTTCATAATACTGGACTCCGATTGTATTTTGCCGCAAGGGTATTTGGAGGAAGTTGAAAAATCACTTCGACGGGAGTTCGTGCATTGCTTCGGTGGACCCGATGCTGCCCATGAATCATTTAGTTTGGTGCAAAAAGCGATCAATTACGCCATGACCTCTATTTTAAGCACGGGAGGAATACGCGGCAACAAAAAGGGCCTGGGCAAATTTCAACCCAGAAGCTTTAACATGGGAATTTCCAAAAAAGCATTTGAGGATGTTGGGGGATTTGGCAATATCCATCCAGGAGAAGACCCCGATCTTACCATCCGTATTTGGGATAAGGGGTACAGGACAAAATTGATTCCGGAAGCTTATGTATACCACAAACGCCGAATTGATTGGAACAAATTTTATATACAGGTGAACAAGTTTGGAATGGTTCGCCCAATTTTAAACAAATGGCATCCCAAGACTGCAAAAATGACCTATTGGTTCCCCACTTTTTTTTGCTTGGGTTTGTTGATGTCTTTACTGTTAATAATGGTCGGATTATTTCTTCCCATCCTATGTTACGGTATTTATTTCCTACTACTCTTTTTTGATGCGTTGCTAAAAACGAAAAACTTGTCAGTGGCCTTTCTTTCCCTGTTGGCGGTGTGCATACAATTTTTCGGTTATGGGTACGGTTTTCTAAAGTCGACCATTTGGGTTAATTTTAGCAAACGGCAACCTTGGGAACTCTTCCCAAAACTGTTCTTTAAAACAGACTGATAAGGTGATAAACAAGATAAAGCGGAGCCTAAAGAAACGAAAGGTAAAAATATTCCTATTGTTTTTGCTTTGCTCAGGGTTGGCCTGGTTTATCAGTAATTTGTCCGAGGATTATGTGAGTAACGCGGTTTTTAATTTGGAATATGTGAAGGTGCCGGACAGCCTTTTGTTGGATAAGGCCTCTAAGAATATGGTAAACGTAAAATTGAGAGCGGTTGGATTCCAATTTCTCGGTTTCAATTTTAAGAATAAATCCGTAAAGATCGATTTATCCCAGATTGAAATGGCCCATTCTAAGTTTTATGTCCCACAAGAAGTTTATCGCAGGCAGATTGAAAGACAACTTTCCGGCTCAATGACCCTTCTGGAAATGGACAGGGATACTCTTTTCTTTGATTTCCTAAAACTTTCATCCAAGGAAGTTCCCGTAAGCCCCCAGATAAAGCTGGATTTTGTGCAGAACTATTTGTTGGATGGCGACCTTGAGATAAAGCCTGAAAAAATAACAATAACAGGACCCAAGGAGGAAATTGATACCATCCGAAGTGTCAAAAGCTCCAAATTACAATTGAGCGAACTTACTAGCGACTTCTCTAGAAAAATAATGATTATTAGGCCTCAGCAATTAAAGCATACCATGTTTTCTTCCGAATCTGTTTCCATAAAGGGTAAGGTTGCTCGTTTTTCCGAAAAAGTGATTCAAGTTCCTATAGAGGTGATAAACCTACCTGCAGGAACCCAGATCAGAACTTTCCCGGATAGCGTCTCCATTTTGTGCAAGGCCAAGATTAAGGAACTAAGGAATTTGGAAAAATCCAATTTTCAAGTTATAGCGGATTATGGGGTGGTAAAAGAAGATAACGCAAAAACACTTTCCCTGAAATTAGCGAAAAGTCCAAAGGACATCTACAGCGCCAATCTTTTGGAAGCCGAGGTGGAATTCATATTGAAACGGGAATGAGGATTATTGGTCTAACAGGTGGGATAGGAAGCGGTAAAAGTACCGTTTCCAGGATGTTCAAAGAGTTGGGGGCGCCCGTATACAATTCGGACGAACGGGCCAAAAAGTTGATGGTTTCCTCCAAAACGGCGAGGCAGAAGATAAGCGAATTATTGGGGGAGAAAGCCTATTCCAACAAGAAACTGAATCGTTCCTATATAGCGAAGAAGGTTTTTAGGGATGCGGAATTGCTAAAAAAACTCAACGAGATAGTCCACCCGTTAGTGAGAAAAAGTTTTAAGTCTTGGGCAAGCAGACAAAAATTCTGTTATGTTATCCAAGAAGCGGCTATTATATTTGAAAATGAAAACCAAGGTTTTTACGATAAAATTGTTTTGGTTACCGCTCCAGAGGAAGTGCGGATAGATAGGATTTTAAAACGGGATGGTTCCTCCCGTGAAAGAATATTGGAACGAATGGGTAATCAATGGCCCGATTCGAAAAAAATTCCACTTTCCGATTTCGTGATAAACAACGAAAATTTAGATGAAACGCGTTTAAAAGTTAGGGAAATACACAGCCTTCTCCTTGATAATAACTGATAGTTTGCCATTTTAACATTTTTGTTAAGGTTAGGTTAAACGTACAAAATACTAGTTGTTAAATATTTAATTTTACCCGAAGATGAATAAGAGATTGTTTGTTCTTTTGGTTATCCTAATGAGCCTATCTCTAATCGGGATAATCTTCGTTCAAGTATTTTGGATAAAAAAATCGGTAGAGGACAGGGAGGAACAATTCTCCAATACCATTGGTGAGATACTTAACAAGGTAACGGACAAAATAACCGAAAGGGAAACCAAGGATTATTTTGACAGGTACCTTAATCAGAAAGATAGTATTGGGGAGCTCCAAGGGTCTCACCTTAGAAACATTTTTTTTATTGACCGTGATATAAATTCCAATGAGATACTTTTTTACTCCCATGGTATCTTGGAAGAAGATTACGATATAGCATCTACGTTCTTTGACAATGGTAGCGGAAACGATACCACTACAATTAAAAGTTATACCAGCAAGCGGACAAAGACCATTTTCAAGGAGGATTTTGGTCTGGACGGGAAACAGTATAAGCTTAACCCTATACAAAAATTGCAAAAGATAGGAGGGCTTTCCTCTATTGAAAAGGCTCAATTTCAGGAAGTTTTCGGTGAGTTTGCAAAACAAGTGCCCATTCATAAAAGGGTTTCCAAACAGGAGATAGAACTGCTTTTAGATCGCGAACTAAGAAACCGCGGGATGGAAATTGTTTTCGAATATGGGGTGTACAGCAAGGGACTTCCTACTAAAGTAAAATCTAGAAAATTCAAATTTGAGGAGGGAAAATTTTACGAAGGTCCCATTTTTAAGGATAGCGAGGGCAATTCCAATTTTTCCCTTTTGATATCCTTTCCGAAAAAGAAGCGGTTTTTGGTGCAATCTGTTTTGGGAATGGCGGCTTTATCGCTTTTGTTCACCTTGGTTATTGTAGTGGCCTATTCAAGTGCAATATACCAACTCATTCGACAGAAGCAGATTTCCGAAATAAAATCGGATTTTATCAACAACATGACCCACGAGTTCAAGACGCCTATAGCTACCATAAATTTGGCCGTAGAGGCCATAAAAAACCCTAAGGCATTCAATGATAAGGAAAAGGTACAGCGATACCTGCAAATGATACGGGACGAGAATAAACGTATGCACGCCCAAGTGGAAAATGTACTTCGCATCTCCAAACTGGAAAAAAACCAATTGGATATCAGTAAGGACAGGGTTGATGTACACGACATAATCCAAAGGGCTATTGCACATGTGAAACTTATAGTCGCTGATCGTGGAGGATATATAAAGACCCACCTAGATGCCGACAGAACAGAGGTTTTAGCCAATGATGTGCACTTTACCAATGTAATAGTGAATATTTTGGACAATGCCATTAAATATTCACCCGAAGCACCGAAAATCGATGTGTATTCTGAAGTTGCCAAGAACTTCATTATAGTGAAAATTCAAGATCAAGGCGCGGGAATGGGCAAGGCGGTATTAAAAAAGGTTTTTGAGAAGTTTTATAGGGAACATACAGGAGACATACACAATATAAAAGGACATGGCTTGGGTCTAGCCTATGTAAAAAAAATAATTGAAGATCATCAAGGAGAGGTTTATGCAGAAAGTGAAAAAGAAAAAGGAAGCATTTTCTACATAAAACTACCTTTAATTTAACAACTTATGGAAACAGTAAATAAGAAAATACTTTTGGTTGAGGACGACCCGAATTTTGGGATTGTTCTAAAGGACTACCTATCCATGAACGATTTTGACGTGACCTTGGCCAAAAACGGGATGGAGGGATTTGAGAAATTTAAAAAGGACAATTATGATGTTTGCATCCTGGATGTTATGATGCCCTATAAGGATGGATTCACTCTTGCCAAGGAAATACGTGAAAAGAACGAGAATGTCCCTATAGTCTTTCTTACGGCAAAAACCATGAAGGAAGATGTCCTAAAGGGATATAAGGCGGGTGCGGACGATTATCTGAACAAACCTTTTGATTCGGAGGTGCTTCTGATGAAACTTAAAGCGATACTTCAAAGAAAAGCCTCCAATTCGTTGGCAGATAGCAAGAAATTTGAGTTTCAAATTGGAAATTTTCATTTGAATTCAAAATTAAGATTTTTGAAATATAGGGATCAAGAGGCCATAAAGCTATCTCCTAAGGAAAACGAATTATTGCGTTTATTGGCTTTGCATGAAAACGATTTGATGCCCAGGGAATTGGCCCTGACAAAAATTTGGAGGGATGACAACTACTTCACTTCCCGCAGTATGGATGTATATATCGCCAAGCTGCGAAAATATTTGAAGCTGGATGATACAGTAGAAATATTGAATATTCATGGAGAAGGATTTAGGTTGGTCGTGAAGACCGAAAGCTAACCTTCTCGTTGACATCACCAATTAAAAAGGGGCGGATATTGAATATCCGCCCCTTTTTAATTTTGGTTGAGATGTTCAAGAATCTTCAGAACAATGGATGAAGGACTTTGTTTTATCGAAACCGAAATAGCCTTTTGCGGGGGCTCCAAAGTATCAAATTGGGACCTTAACAACGCCGCAGGCATAAAGTGCCCCTTTCTTTTTTGCATTCTATCCCGAATCTCTTTGAAACTACCCTTTAGATGTACAAACCTGATTTTTTCCAATACACCATCGGAGAGTTGGGAACGATAGCTTTCCTTTAAAGCTGAGCAAGCAATAACGGCTCCTGAATCTAAATTTTCGTAAACCAAAGAATTTAACCGAGATAACCACTCTTTTCTGTCGGTATCATTTAAAGGGTTTCCAGCGGCCATTTTTGCCACATTTTCATCTGGGTGGTAGTCGTCCCCGTCAAAAAAGGGAACATTAAGCTCTGCTGCCAATAGCTTGCCAACGGTAGATTTACCTGAACCGGACACGCCCATAATGAAGAAAACAGTAGTTTTAACCATTGTCGCTTTTCATTTTATCTTTTATAGATTCAACGACTTGGTGTACATCGCAGTCATAAGGGAACCAAAGGATGGATTCATCCTTTCGGAACCAGGTAAGCTGTCTTTTGGCAAACCTTCTGGTATTTTTTTTTATTTCGGATATCGCAAAATCCAACTCCCAAATGCCTTCAAAGTAGTTGAAAAGCTCCTTGTATCCAACCGTTTGTAGTGCATTTTCCCTTTTATAGCGATGTAATGACCGTGCCTCCTCCAAAAGCCCTTCTTCCATCATAGAGTCTACTCTCTTATCAATGCGGTCATAAATCACCTTTCTATCTGCTTCAAGTCCCACAGTAATTGAAGAAAAAAATCTTTTTTGACTTTTTCCTTTCAAAAAAGAGGAGTAGGGTTTTCCAGTTCCAAGACAAATCTCCAGCGCCCGCACAAGGCGATGTGGATTTTCAAGGTCTACTTTGCCGTAATGTATAGGATCCAGTCGTCCCAACTGTTTTTGGAGACTTTCAATACCTTCAACCTCCAGGCGCTGGTTTAATTCCTTACGGACTTCCGGAGCAACCTTGGGAAACTTATCCAGACCTTTGGTAATGGCACTTACATACAATCCACTCCCTCCTGCTAGAAGCGCTGTATTTTTTTCGGCAAAAAGCCGTTCTAAGCGGGAAAGGGCATCTTGTTCAAAATCCCCTACGGAATACGGTTTAAAAATACTTTTAAACTGTATAAAATGATGTGGTACTGCATTTAATTCTTCGATGGAAGGTACTGCAGTTCCTATTTGCATTTCCTTGTAGAACTGTCTGGAATCCGCCGAAATGATTTCCGTATTAAAATATTGGGCTAGGGCAATGGCCATTTTGGTCTTTCCTATAGCGGTCGGTCCAACCACGCTGATCAAGAACTTGTCGGTCATCAATCATCCGTTAGTTTATGACCGCATACCCGGCAGTAATGTGCGTCCCTTCTCATAATTTCTGAGCTACAATTTTGGCAGCATCTGCCCTCATCTACATTTTTAAGGTTTTTTTTGGAAGACGCATATTCTGCGGAGACTATACCGGTGGGTACAGCAATAATTCCATACCCAATAATCATTATCAGCGTAGCAATTACCTGTCCCAAACCCGTTTCCGGTGATATGTCCCCATAACCCACAGTGGTTAATGTTACTATGGTCCAGTAAACGCTGTGGGGAATACTGTTAAAACCATGCTGGGGTCCCTCTATCAAATACATGGTGGTGCCTAATAGAATGGAGATAACAAGGACAAAAAAGACAAAGATGAAAATTTTTGTACGGCTGGCCTTTAACGCCCTGACGAGATTATTGGATTCCCCTACAAACCGTACCAACTTCAATATTCGAAATACTCGAAGCAGACGGAGGGCTCTAAAAGCCGTTAGGTATTGCGAACCTACAAGGAAAAAAGAGAGGTATTTTGGAATGGTGGAGAGTAGGTCAATTATTCCAAAGAAGCTAAAAATGTATTTACTAGGTTTTTTTATACAAACAATACGCAAAATATATTCGATGGAAAAGAGTATGGTAACTACCCATTCCGAGATATCTAAAAATCTATGATACTTCACATCAAAACGGGGAACACTTTCCAACATAACGACTATAATGCTATAGACAATTACAACCAGCAAGATTATATCGAATAACTTACCGGTTCGGGTATGAGTTCCGTAAATGATGGCATGAAGCTTATATCTCCAATTCTTATCCGTGTTTTGACTTTCCAAACATCAAGAATTTAAGTCCAAAATCTTTATAACCCTTTTTTTTCTGAGATACGATTCCAAGATATGGGTGGTGTTCGCATCACCCTTCATAGGTGTTATAACGGATTCTAAGATATGAATATTATTAATTTGATGGTTCAGGTCATAGTATCCAAACCCTTGAAAGACTCCATTCTTTATAAGAATGGCGCTGTATTCCCCTGTTTCCCTTCCTTTGTCCACGATAACCATATTTTTATTCGCCAGCGAAAACTTTCCCAGGGCATCCAGAACTCTTTTATTGTAATCTAAAATATCTTCTCCGTTCTTATGGGCTCCTTTACAACAGCCATCTTCGGATTCCGGGCATTTGTTTTTAGCTTCGGCAAGCTCATTTAATTTTTCACACAATTCATTTTCGACAGTGATTTGATGAATAAAATTCCGTGCTCCTTGAAAACTATTGAAAGTGGTCACCATCCCTTTAGAAAAAGTATGTGATGCTGCCTTTAGGGTAACATAACCCCGATTATCCATAACTTGATAAACCGCATGGGAAAATAACTTTTGTCTCCTATGTTGGGCATACTTGGGTTTATTACGTCTTAATTCCTCGTTCTCTTTTAATAGGGCGACCAATTCGCTCCCGGTTTTTTCAAAAATTACCTTTTTGGTTTCTTTTTGAATTTGCCTTGCACGTTCACCATTTTTAATGAAGTGCTCGTTTACCCTTTTTTTAATATTGTTGGATTTCCCTAGAAATATTAGCTCCCCCTCTTTGTTGTACATATAGTAAACCCCGGTTTCCGAAGGCATTTGCTCAACAATATCCAATTGTCTTGGAGAAAGCTCACCCAATGTTTCCGAACGTACAATGTGGTTAAGTATGGATTTATCCAAATCCTTTGAAAGTAGTACCTTAAAGAGTTTCAGTGTGGCCAGTGCATCTCCATTGGCCCGATGTCTATCGCTTACGGGAATTCCCAATGAGCGCACCAGTTTACCTAAGCTATGCGATTCAGCATCGGGAATTAGCTTTTTGGCCAAGTCTACGGTGCACAATGTCTTACGTTCAAAGTTATACCCCAACCTTCTGAATTCGGTCCGGAGAATTCTGTAATCGAATTGTGCGTTATGGGCCACCAATACACTATCCTGCGTAATTTCCACAATGCGTTTGGCCACTTCATGAAATTTTGGGGCAGTCCGCAACATCTTACTATTGATACCCGTAAGATTTACGACAAAGGGTTGTATTTCTCTTTCCGGGTTTACCAAACTTATAAACTTATCAACTACTTGATGGCCGTCAAATTTATGTATGGCAATCTCTGTAATACCCTCTTCATTGTATTTGCCACCTGTTGTCTCAATATCTAAAACTGCATACATGCAATAAGCTGTTTTGCCGGATTCGAAAGAAGTTTAATCCCGATACGTTTTTAATTTCGGTTTCTTGCCCCAAAGATACTACTTCCTATACGTACCATGGTACTGCCCTCTTCAATGGCTATTTCATAGTCACCACTCATGCCCATGGAAAGAATGGAAATATCGGGAATTATTTTTTTGGTAGAATCAAAAAGCGTTTTCAAAAACCTGAACTCCCTTCTAATTTGATTTGTATCGTCCGTAAAAGTAGCCATGCCCATTAAGCCTACAATAGCAATGTTTTTCATATTATGAAATTCATCCGAATGGATTAGTCCGTCCAGTTCATCGGCGCTTAATCCAAATTTGGTAGTCTCCTCTGCGATATGAATTTGTAAAAGACAGTTTATTACCCGGTTATTTTGTTGGGCCCTTTTGTCTATTTCTCCCAGCAATTTGATACTGTCCACTCCGTGTATCAAAGAGACAAATCCTGCCATGTACTTGACTTTGTTGCGCTGTACGTGTCCAATCATATGCCATTGGATGTCCTTGGGCATGTTTTCCCATTTTTGGATCATCTCCTGGACCTTATTCTCACCAAAGACTGTATGGCCGGTATCATAGGCTTCCCTAATTTCTGAAATGGACTTGGTCTTGGAGACCGCTACAAGGGTAACATCATCAGGCAGGGCACTCTTTATTTTTTTGAGGTTGTCGGTTATGGACATAAGCTATCGAAGGATTAAGGATTTTTAGTTATAATTCATAAATGGTGAGCCCGCTTCTAAGTTTTGGCTCTATATAGGTGCTTTTGGGAGGCATGGTCAATCCCGCATTGGCAATGGCCTTGATTTGGTCCATGGTAATAGGGACGAGACTAAAACCTACGGCAAAATTACCTTGGTCCACTTCATCCTTCATATGGATAATATTATGTTTTCCATAGCCATATTGGATACGCTTATCATTGCGTAGATCCTGTATGTTCAAAATAGGCCCCAAAACAGTTTTGAAAAGAATTTGGGTATCCAATTTGCTAAGGGCATCGGTAAAACGATATACCTTTTTTCGCAAATAGAGGGAATAAAACTCCCCGTCCAAATACATGCTAAAATGATGCTTTTTTGTAGGCTTGTATAAGGTGTTTCCTTTGTTTTCGATTCTAAAGGAACCATCCAGCCGTATGAGAAATTCCTTTTTGGTCAACCCGTTCAAATCTTTGACCATACGATTGAATTCATAGATTTTAATTTCAGATTCAGGAATAAGGTAACTCATAAAACGGTTATACGGCTCCCTTCCTGTATGGTCCGGATTGTTTTTTTTGCATATTTCCGCCAAAAGATTTGATGAGGCACTTCTATGATGTCCATCGGCAATGTACAAGGCCTTTAATTTGGTGAATGCGGTTTCCAGTTGATTCACTATTTCCTTTTCTGACATGATCCACAACTTATGGGTAACTTTATCCGTAGTGGTGAAGTGATATTCTGGATCGGTCTGCCTTTCACTTTCTATGATTCCCGAAATAGTTTTATCATCCTTATAGGTCATCAAAACGGGTTCTGCGTTGAATTTCACCGTTTCCAAATAGTGGGCGAATAATTCTTCCCGTGGACGGATGGTATCCTCGTGCTTTTTTATGATATTGTTTTGGTAATCTTCAACACTAGTAGCGCAGAAGAGTCCGCAACATTGGAAATTGTCCTTTTTGACTTCGTACAAATAAAAACTATCCTGAGCGTCCTTTAAAAAGATGTTGTCTTCCAAGAATTCCAAATATCTATTGTAAACCAATTTGAAACGCTTGGGCCCGGAAACTCTTTTATCAAACTTGTATCCAGGATTGATAATATGCAAAAATGAAAACGGATTAAAACTCAATACGGCTTCAAGCTCTTTTTTTGAATATTCCTGATATGAACGAGAGGCCACAAAAGGAACCTTATCCTTGGCAGGGCGGATGGCCTTAAAGGGTTTTACTATTGCCATTTGAAATTCATTTGAATTGGGAAGAAACTTTTTCCGCTTTTCGTGATTCTGAATAAGAATAGAACCCTTCTCCGGATTTTACACCCAATTTTCCTGCAGTGACCATGTTTATCAATAGGGGAGAAGGCGCATATTTTGGATTTTTAAAACCATCGTACATTACGTTGAGAATAGACAGGCAAACATCCAATCCGATGAAATCGGCAAGCTCCAAAGGACCCATAGGGTGTGCCATTCCCAACTTCATAACCGTATCGATTTCCCTTACCCCGGCCACTCCATTAAATAAGGTCTCTATGGCCTCATTGATCATCGGCATTAGGATGCGGTTGGCGACAAACCCCGGATAGTCGTTTACCTCGACGGGTGTTTTTCCCAACTTTTCCGAAAGTTTCATAATGCTATCCGTAGTTGCATCCGAAGTACTATATCCTCGGATTATTTCTATCAAGGGCATAATGGGTACAGGGTTCATAAAGTGCATCCCAATCACCTTATCCGGTCTACCGGTCACTGCGGCGATTTGGGTAATGGATATTGAGGATGTATTGGTTGCCAAAATCGTATTTGGACCGCAGTTTTCATCAAGATTCCTAAAAATATCGAGCTTAACTTCCAAGTTCTCGGTAGCGGCTTCGATTACAACGTCAATACCTTGTATTCCATCGGTAAGGGAAGTGTGGGTACTGATGTTGTCTAAGGTGGCCCTTTTTGTTTCCGCATCAATTTTTTCCTTGGCAACCATGCGGTCCAAGTTTTTGGAGATGGTAGCAAGCCCTTTCTTTAGGGCATCACTGGAAATATCCACTAGATTCACCTTACTTCCATTTTGGGCAAATACATGGGCGATTCCATTTCCCATGGTTCCAGAACCTATGACTGCTATCTTACTCATAATGTTGTTAAACATTTAAAGATTTCTTCTATTCCCGTCGCCCTCGATTTTTTACTTCTGCCCCTTAGGTATTTCTAGAAGCACTCGATTACTTGTAGTGCTACTTGTAACGCATGGGTACCCTGCTTCAAAGTGACTACCGGAACGGTATCCTTATTTATGGCTTCTGCAAAGGTTTCCAACTCGTCCAAAATGGCATTGTTCACCTGAATTTCAGGGTTTTCAAAATAGATTTGTTTTTTTTCTCCTTCGGCATTTTGTAAAATCATATCAAATTGTCCGGGGCTTTCGGGTGCGTCCTTCATCTTAACGACCTCGACCTTTTTTTCCAGAAAGTCAACCGAAATGTAGGCATCCCTTTGGAAAAACCGTGATTTCCTCATGTTTTTCAAAGAAATCCTACTAGCCGTTAGGTTGGCTACACACCCATTTTCAAACTCAATACGCGCATTGGCAATATCCGGCGAGTGACTTATGACCGATACGCCGCTGGCATTTATCTGTTTTACTTTTGAGTCCACCACACTAAGAATGGCATCGATATCGTGTATCATTAAATCAAGCACCACAGGCACGTCCGTACCCCTAGGGTTAAATTCGGCCAGCCGGTGCGTTTCAATGAACATAGGATTCTTTATTTTATCCTTAACTGCTGAGAAGGCCGGATTAAAACGCTCTACATGTCCTACCTGTCCCTTTATATTGAACTCTTCCTCCAGAGCTATCAGTTCTTGGGCCTCCTTTAAGGTGTTGGTAATCGGTTTTTCAATAAACACATGCCTGCCCTTTTCCATTGCCTTTTTGGCACAATCATAATGGGAAAGGGTGGGGGTAACAATGTCCACAACGTCTACGGCATCTATGAGAGAGTTCATGTTTTCGAAATAGGAATAACCAAATTCCGTGGCCACTTTTTCCCCATTTATGGCATCTGGATCATAAAAACCGATCAATTCATATTTCGAGGATTCATTAAGTAACCGCAGGTGTATTTTTCCTAAATGTCCTGCTCCCAAAACACCGACTTTGAGCATACGTTTTAATTTTTTCAAAAGTAAGGATAGTTTGTGAGTTTAAAGGTTTGTTGAATGTTGTTTGTAGTTCCATATTGGAATTTTTTGTTTCGAAAGAGAATTGGAATTTGGAACTTGTATTTTGATATTTTCCGTTCTAACTTCGTCGTATAAAACCAAACCATTGAAGGATACCTTAAAGCATCGGGGAATGCGCAACCAACTGGCGAATATATTAATCGCTAAGGGCATCAAAGACCAAAAAGTGTTGGATGCCGTCCGTACGATACCCAGACATTTATTTATGGATAGCAGTTTTGAAGGGCACGCCTATCAGGATAAGGCTTTTCCCATTGCGGCCGAACAAACCATTTCACAGCCTTATACCGTCGCATTTCAGACTGAATTGTTGAACATAAGACCGAATCAAAAAATTTTGGAGATAGGCACAGGGAGCGGATACCAAACCGCCATTCTCATCTACCTTAAGACAAAGGTCTTTACCATAGAACGCCAATTGACACTTTTTAAAAAGACCAATATTTTCTTCAAAAAAATGGGATACCGCCCTAAGAAGTTCATTTTTGGTGATGGGTACAAAGGCCTTTCGGAAGAGGCTCCATTTGATGGTATTATTGTAACAGCAGGTGCTCCGGAAGTTCCCAAGGCACTCATGTCCCAATTAAAGATTGGGGGTAGATTGGTTATACCCGTAGGAATCGATGAACAGATTATGACGGTATACCAAAGAAAATCCGAAAAGGAATTTGAAAAAAAGGAATATGGCTCTTTTCGGTTTGTTCCTTTATTGGAAGATAAAAATTAAGTTCAACGATTAAAACTCTTTTTTATCCGGTCAAGGTCCCGTTTGTTATCCCTGTCCTTAATGGTTTCCCGCTTGTCATAAAGCTTTTTACCCTTGGCCAGGGCAATTTGTAATTTGGCAAGCCCCCGATTATTTAGAAAAAGTTTTAAGGGAATTATGGTCAGTCCGGAGGTTTTTACTTCCTTTTCCAATTTTTTGAGTTCACGCTTATTCAGTAGAAGCTTTCTTTCCGCTTTTGGGCGATGATTAAAATGCGATGCATGCGAGTATTCATCAATTTGCATATTGATTACGAAGAGTTCGCCCCGGTCATTAAATTCACAAAAGCTTTCGGAAATGGAAGCCTTACTTTGTCGAATGGACTTTATCTCAGTGCCTGAGAGCACAATTCCAGCAACATAGGTATCCAAAAATTCGTATTCAAAACGTGCTCTTTTATTTTTTATATTGATGTTCTGTTGCATGGGACGACAAAAATAGGAACAATAATCCGTACAACAATTCATTAAAAAAGTATATACCACGGATATTTTGTAAGATTAATGCACTTTTGCGTACCATAATAGCACAATGTCATCGTATGAACAAGGCAATCGTTTTATTTTGTATTAGTATAATCTTGGCCTGTGGCCAAAAGGCCAAAACGGAACTTTCGGCCCAGGACATTATAAATGAGAGCATTAAGATAAGTGGGGGTGAGGGATACCAAAAAAACACCTTTTCCTTTGACTTTAGAGGAAGATCGTATGTGATGGAACGCAAGGCTGGCAGGAAAATTTTAAAACGCATTTCCCAAATAGACTCCAATACAGTTTTGGATGTTAAACAACATAATGGACTTCAACGTTTCGTCAACGACAGTTTGGTGCATCTGCCGGATTCCATGGCAAACAAGTATGGCAATTCCGTTAATTCCGTACATTACTTTGCCTATTTGCCATATGGACTTAATGATCCCGCAGTAAATAAGAAATATTTAGGCAGATCAAGAATTAAAGGGAAGGATTATCACGAGATACAGGTAACTTTTGATAAAGAGGACGGGGGTGATGATTATGATGATATCTACGTGTACTGGTTTGATGTAACCACCCTAAAACCTGATTATATTGCTTACGAGTTTCATGTTGATGGAGGCGGTAAGCGTTTTAGGCAAGCCTATAACGAGCGCTATGTAAATGGAATACGTTTTGTTGATTACAAAAATTACAAACCTATTGACCAGACGATTGCGGTTCAAAAAATGGATAGCCTATTTATGGCCGGTCAATTGGAGTTGCTGTCAGAAATAGAATTGAAGAATATTACCGTCCTTCCGGGCAATTACAATTAAATTGTAATCGCATGTCCGTTACCGTACCGTTAACCATTTGTACGATATACAAACTGCCGTTATCGTAATCGTCCATAAGCCCATATTTATCTTCCCCTATCATTAGGTTAACAAATTGTGGGGTGGTATTGCTGTGCCCGACGACCAAAACCTTTTTATTGAGGTTGTCCATCTTAAATTGCTCAATATCAATTTCTTCGGGAACATAATATTGCACTAAGATATCCTGCTTTACAGATGTTGGCGCGGCCGTCATCGTTGCTCTTTCGTAATCCGTAGTGTAAATGGCATCCAAAGGTACATCGTCAAATATTTCCGCCCAATGCATAGCACGCCCCAGCCCCTTTTGATTGAGCTCGGGATCTACATTGTCAGGATTTGAACGATCCTTTTCCGCGTGGCGGATAAAGTAAAAAGTAGATACGCCATCCGAATAGGACTCCTCCGGTTTTTTATCTTCATTGCAAGCTTGAAAAAGGAAGAGTACAACTAATGCTAATACTAATTTTATCGATTTCATCAATTGGCTTGATTATTTATTTTGATTGCCCCAGAACAGCAAATAACACCCTCATTTTGTCCGTGTTGCCACCTGCTAGTTTTACCATTTTCGCCTTTGGATAAAAACATTGAGTTTTCCCCTTGTGGGGAATTTTCTTTTTACTGTAACTAAAATTACCGCTAAATAGTATGTAAACCAGCTAGTTTTTTGTTTTTTTGCGTATGGTTAAATTTGGTACCCCTTTTCTTATTGTCGCCACCTTTTTTTTCGCCCGGTCACAGGAGGTTTCTCTTCCCGTGGATTTTAGGCAACATAATTTAACCGAGTATAATTCCAGTTTTTTTAATCCGGCCTTTTCTCTGGACCGCAATAATCCCCAGTCTGTTTCTTTATGGACACGTTGGCAATGGCAAAGTATAGATGCCGACCCTACCACCTTGTTTTTGAATTATACCCGAAAGATTAATGAATCCTCAGCAGCAAGTGTTGCATTTTTTCAGCATAATACCGGTATTTTTTTTAATACCGGGGGAATTCTAAATTACGCCCAGGAGATAAAGTTGAATTCCCTTATACGCCTTGGTTTTGGGTTTAACCTTTTTGGGTTTCAGCAAGAGCTGGCGGATGATCGGTTTCAGATAGATCCGAATATCCCTATACCTATACTACAACCCTCGACGGATTTTATCTTGCAATTGGCCCCGGGAGTCCGGTTGTCGGTCGAAAATTTTTCTTTTGGCCTGGCATCGGAAAATCTTTTTGATTATAACTTCACGGACAAGGGTAGAAATACGGTTCCAGCCGATAAGATTTATATGGGGATGGTTTCTTATGACATACCCATAGGTGTTAGTAGGGATCCTACGGCTTTTCTTAGACCGTTGTTGTATTTACGTACTATACCTGAACTTGACAACCAAGTGGGTCTTAATGTACTTCTTAGCAAGACCACCTATTGGGCGCAAATAGGGTACAACAATTTTTACGGTATTTCCCTTGGCGGGGGAGGCACTTTTTTCAAAAGATTTTCCGTGGGGGCCTTGGTGGAATTCGGAACAAACTCGGCCATTAGTTCCGAAGACCCTTCTTTTGAGATTGTGGCCTCCTATTTCATTGGAAAGCCTGAGGAGCGTCGTAAAATACGTGTCTTGGAGGAGGAAGAAGAACCGAAGCAAGAAGAATTGATTACCGAAGAAGAAACCAAGGAGGAGATAGAGAAAGCAGAGGCAATTGCCGAAGAGGAGGAAGCCGCTGAAAGGGCCCAACAAAAACAGGCCAAGAAGGAAGCAAGAGAACTGGCGGCACAAGAAAAAGCATTGGCCAAACAAAAACGACGCGATTCCATAGCTACGGCTAAAGGGGAGAGAGAAGCCTTGGCGGAGGCGGCAAGACTTGAAGAAGAACGTAACAAAGCTGCTATTGAACAAGCCAAGAAGGAAGAAGACCTGGCCAAAGCAAAGGATGAGCAGCAACGAAAACTAGATTCAATAAACGACGTTAGACGTGCAGAGGCATTGGCAGCGGCTCAAAAACTTCGGCAGCAAAAGAAAAAGGATTCCTTGGAAAGTATAAAAATTGCTGAAGCCGAAGCTGCCCAAAAACAAATTGAACAAGATCAGGTGGCCCAACAAGAAGAGCAGGATAAGCCAAAAGCCGGAGAAAAATATGAGGAAGTCAAGGCTGAAGGGGACTTGGAACCCGGCTATTATCTTATTACCAACGTATTTGGAACCAAAAAGTACTACGATGCTTTTATGAAGGATCTGCAAAACCAAGGTCTTGCTCCAAAATCATTTGTTAGGGCCAAGAACAACTATAACTACGTGTATTTGGAACGTTATAATACAATGAATGAGGCCCGAAACGCCCGGGACAGTAATTTCAATGGGAAATATCTTGATAAAACCTGGATTTTTAGGGTAGTGGGCAATTAAAGTAGAAGTAGGGAATTATTTTTTGATTTCCCTTTGTATGAGAACTTCCAGGTAAGCTACTGTATTTACCAGGTATTTCCGGTCATTGGTTATGGTGGACATGGCAATGGCACCTTGCAACATCGTAAATAATTGTTTGGCGAACTGTAGCGGGGTCACTGGAAGATTCAACTGATTTCCATTGATTCCATTTTCAAGGACCAAAGCAATTTTTCCTTCAATTTCTTTTATGGTTTCTTTTGCTGCAGCAGCCAACAAGGTATTGTTATGCTGCGCATCCACACCAACATTCAGAATCGGGCACCCTCCCATATCCATAGTATATACATCATAATTCCTATAGAATTTTAGAAGGTTGAAAATCTTTTCCAATGATGTACCTTCAATGTTTAGATACTGCTCCACGGATGAAAGTAATTTACCACGATTATATTCAAAAGCGGCCAAAGCCAGTGCCTCCTTGTTTTCAAAATTCCCATAGAGCGCTCCTTTTGTGAGACCTGTAGCTTCGGTAAGATCGCTCATGCTCGTACCTATATAGCCCAATTTGTTAAAGATAGGTGCAACGGTCTCTATGATGTAGGCAGTGGTTCTTTCGGCTTTGGTGGTCATGGCAATCAATTTTATACGAATATAAAAAAACTACATACTGTATGGTATATATGTTGATAAAAAAGGGGGCGGTTTCCAAAGAACCACGGAAACCGCCCCTTTTTTAACGGATAAAACTTTATTCTACCAACTGATCCTGGTTTCTAAAAACGAGTGAATCGTCAAATGAATCAATGAGAACAACGCTATCCGCCTTTATTTTCCCACTTAACAATTCCTTTGACAGATTGTTGAGTACTTCTTTCTGGATAATCCTCTTTATGGGTCTTGCCCCATATTGTGGGTCGTATCCCTTTTGGGCCAGATAGGTAATGGCCTCGTCCGTGGCATCAATTGTGATATGCTGCTTGGCAATCATCTTTTTTAAATAGTTCAATTGAAGCCTTACGATTTCAACAATGTTTTCCATGTTCAGTGGGGTGAACATGATGATATCATCTATACGGTTCAAAAATTCCGGACGGATGGTCTTACGCAGCAGTCCAAGAACCTCCACCCGGGCCGCTTCTGTAGCACTATAGATGTCCGGATTGTCCTCAAACTTTTCCTGAATGATATGACTTCCCATATTACTGGTCATGATGATGATCGTGTTTTTGAAATCTGCAACACGACCTTTGTTATCCGTTAATCTTCCTTCATCAAGGACCTGTAGTAATATGTTAAAGGTATCCGGATGTGCTTTCTCTATTTCGTCAAGTAATATTACCGAATAGGGTCTGCGCCGTACAGCCTCTGTCAACTGTCCTCCTTCATCGTAGCCTACATAGCCCGGAGGCGCACCTACCAATCGACTTACCGAATGCCTTTCCTGGTATTCGCTCATATCAATTCGGGTCATGGCGTTCTCGTCGTCAAACAGATAATCGGCCAAGGTTTTGGCCAACTCGGTTTTTCCTACCCCTGTTGTACCCAAGAACAGGAACGAACCTATGGGTCTTTTGGCATCTTGTAATCCGGCCCTACTTCTACGGATGGCATCGGACACGGCCTGTATGGCCTCTTCTTGTCCCACCACACGTTTGTGAAGAACTTTTTCCAACTTCAACAATTTCTCTCGTTCGCTCTGGAGCATTTTGGTTACTGGAATCCCGGTCCATTTGGCGACAACTTCGGCGATATCTTCTTGAGTGACCTCCTCTTTGATAAGGGTATCCGATTGCTGTTGCTCCTGCAGCTCGTTTTGAAGTTTTTCCAATCTTTCCTGAGCTTCCTTTATCTTTCCATAACGTAATTCCGCCACTTTGCCGTAGTCGCCGTTGCGTTCTGCACGCTCCGCCTCAAGTTTATAATCCTCGATATCCTTTTTAGTCTTCTGAATATTGTCCACTACACTTTTTTCACTTTCCCACTGGGCAAAGATTTCATTGCGGTCCTCTTTCAGATTGGCCAGATCACTATTTAACGATTTTAATTTCGCCTTGTCATTTTCCCGCTTTATAGCTTCTATCTCAATTTCCAGTTGCATTATTTTTCGATCCAACACGTCTAATTCTTCGGGCTTGGAATTAATTTCCATCCGGAGTTTAGAGGCAGATTCGTCTATTAAATCAATGGCCTTGTCCGGCAAAAACCGATTGGTGATGTACCGTTGTGAAAGTTCCACTGCGGCAATAACGGCTTCGTCCTTGATGCGTACCTTGTGGTGTGCTTCATATTTTTCCTTGATGCCGCGAAGAATGGAAATGGCACTTTCCGTATCTGGTTCGTATACCATTACCTTTTGGAACCTTCGTTCCAAGGCTTTGTCCTTTTCAAAATATTTTTGATACTCGTCTAAGGTTGTGGCGCCAATGGCCCTTAGTTCTCCTCTGGCCAAAGCTGGTTTTAGGATATTGGCAGCATCCATGGCACCTTGTCCACCACCTGCACCAACAAGGGTATGGATTTCATCAATAAAAAGTACGATATTACCATCTGATGCGGTCACTTCCTTAATTACGGATTTAAGGCGCTCCTCAAATTCACCTTTGTATTTGGCACCCGCTATCAATGCACCCATATCCAAGGAGTAAATTACCTTATCCTTCAAGTTTTCGGGGACATCGCCTTGTATAATCCGGTGTGCAAGACCTTCCGCTATGGCTGTTTTACCCGTACCAGGTTCTCCCACCAACATAGGATTGTTCTTTGTTCTTCGTGATAAAATCTGTAGAATACGTCTAATTTCCTCATCTCTGCCAATTACGGGGTCTAGTTTTCCGTTGTCCGCAAGTTGGTTAAGATTTCTGGCATACTTGTCCAGGGAATTATAAGTGTCCTCTGCACTTTGTGAGGTGACTTTCCCACCTTTCCGAAGTTCTTCTATGGCGGATTTCAAATCTTTTTCGGATACCCCTTGATCTTTGAGGATTTGGGAAATTTTACTTTTGGATTTAAAAATAGCCAACAACATATGCTCTAACGAAACAAATTCATCTTCCATTTTTTTCGCAATAATACTTGCTTCGTTTACCGTTTTTCCGGCCTCACGGGAAAGCATGATATCACCTCCGGATACCTTCGGAAAGCTTTCCAATTCTTTGTCAAGAATTTGATTTAGCATTGAAACGTTAACATTCAGTTTCTTCAAGATGAATGGCAATACATTTTCTTCAACTTCTGAAATAGCCTTGAAAATATGTTCGTTCTCTATTTGTTGATGGCCCTTGGCCTGAGCCAATTGTTGGGCCTGCTGAAGAGCTTCCTGTGATTTTATAGTGAAATTATTAAAGTTCATATAGCGTACTATTTTTATAGTTAATGCCTATTTTTGGTAACCTTAGGTCAATAACCTTACCAATGGTCTATGCCGGACAAAATGACGGTAAAAACCAATAAACACAAGACATTTCGGCAGACGTTATGCTTTGCCGGAACAAACGAATTCTTAAAAACAGCACATTAGAATGGGATTTTTCAAGGACTTATTTGGGAGTGGGGAAAAGGAAACAAAGGGTACGGAAGACCCAATCCCGTGGATTCCCCTTACCTCTTTGGATCAATTGAACGAAATAGAGGAAAAATCACATACAAAGGCCCAAGTAATCTTTAAGCATTCAACTACATGTGGTATAAGTCGAATGGTACTGAATATGTTCGGGAGGAATTTGAATGCTTTGAAACATCAAATGGATTTCTACTTTCTCGATTTGCATGCGTATCGGCAAGTGTCCGATGAGGTAGGTTATAGGTTTCAGGTGTTGCACCAATCACCTCAAATTTTGGTCATACGAAATGGAATAACCGTGGCACATGATTCCCATGGGGCCATTAACGAATTGGACTTGGAAAAATTTGTATAAAAAAAGCCCGGCACTATGGCCGGGCTTTTTTGTTAATTGAAGCGTTGTTGTGTCAGTATGAATTTTAGTCTTGATTTTAAATCCTCGCCGGCATCGTATACCATTTGTTCGTTGGTGGGAAAGGGCACCGCTGCCAAATCAAGTAATGCGACCAGGTCATTTTCCAAGGCTCTCCGGTCTCCGTCGTAATTGGCGTAAACATGCTCAAATACAAATTCACTGGATAGGGGATAGGAATTCACCTGTTGTTTGGTATGTAGATTCGTAAAACTTACCATACCGACTACCTGGGCGGTCTTGAATTGCGTAAATTGATAAAAACTGCAGCGTACCGTCCGGAATTTATCGATTTTTATTTTGTTTCCCAAGCTATCCTTTACCACATTCCCATTTCGGTCCAGCGCATATTCATGGCCATCCTTGATCTGTTTTTCTTTGATAATCTGTTTTTCGCTTACCTGCTCGGGGGATATATTAATTTCCCGTAAGGCCACATCCATTATATAATCATATTGTATTTGTGGCAAATGATTGGTGTGGTATTCTGTCCATTGATTATTTAAGCCATACGTGTTGAAGTTGAGTAGCTCTTCTTCTAATTTGGCCGGAATTATCTGATCGGTATGGTTTACCATATCTACTTTCACATAGTCTAGCCCTTTGGAATAGGCCTCTTCCATCTTCTCTTTATGGTCTCTGTATCCAGGATTTATTTCTGATAAATAGCTAAAATCCTCATAGGCATTTCGGTAATCCTGTTTTTGAGTGGCATTGGACAAGAGGGTAGTTGCATTGTGATATAGATAGTCCGATAACTGTTCTTTTGCTGCTATAATTTTATCATCATAGTTTTCGAAGGAAAATTGGGCTTGCCTGTTCTCTTCAAGGATTACCAAAGGCAATAAAGGTCTTATGCGTTGTTGGATGTCCTTTAACCTGTTGTATCCCTTATAAATGGCCTCATAATTTGCAGGATTACCCTCTTTCTTTAGAAAGTTGATATGTTCCAATTCGCGCTCCGTGTTTTTTTGAAAGGCCTCTTCCAATAATATAACATAGGGCTGATGGCTCTTCCTAGTCTTGTTCTGAGACAAATTTTGGATAGAATTGTTTATCGCGTTGTAGTAGTTGCCGGAATTGATAGCTTTTTGTGTCTTCTTAACACCACCACAGGCTACGAATAGAACCAAAATCGCAGAATATAGTATGGATTTTTTCATGGCTTTGTTTTTATCGTTTTCTTGTTAAGTCCAACAGCCGTGCCAAAACGGCTTTTAGTTTTAACGTAAAACGATGAACTATCGTATAGATCCGTTCAAAAGCCTATTCATCATACTTTCATTTCCTTTTGTATTCTAAAGCGGGCAGTAATTGGGTAGAAGCTTCCCCAAAACCGATTCTGATACCTTCTTTTTGACAATAACCACGTAGCGTAACCGTGTCATTGTCCTCAATGAACTTTCTTTCGGAACCATCCTTTAATTTAACGGGTTTTGTTCCTTGCCAACTCAATTCCAATAGGGATCCATAGGAATCCGGGCTAGGTCCGGAGATCGTACCGCTACCCATCATGTCACCACTGTTTACCTTACAACCATTTATGGTGTGGTGGGCCATCTGTTGTGCCATAGTCCAATACATATGCTTAAAGTTAGATCGCGTCACCGTAGTGGGTATTCCATTGTTAGGGGTAAGATCCACCTCCAAGGTAATATCAAAACTATGTTCGCCGTACTGTCTCAGATAGGGCAGGGGTTCTGGATCTTGTTTTGGACTTTGTACCCTAAAGGGTTCCAAGGCATCCAAGGTAACGATCCATGGCGATATGGTCGATGCAAAATTCTTGGCCAAGAATGGGCCCAATGGCACATATTCCCATTTTTGAATGTCCCGGGCACTCCAATCGTTGAATAAAACCAAACCAAATATGTAATCTTCTGCTTCTTCTAGCGGAATAGGTTCCCCCAATGCATTCGCATCCGTGGTAATAAAAGCCATTTCCAGTTCAAAGTCAACCAACTTTGAGGGGCCAAAAAGGGGAGTATTTGCTCCCTTCGGATAGGTCTGTCCCAAGGGTCTTCGCACCGGTGTTCCGCTGGGTACAATAGTAGAACTTCTCCCGTGATAGGCCACGGGAAGGTGTAACCAATTGGGCAGCAACGCATTTTCCGGATCTCGGAACATACTCCCCACATTGGTGGCATGTTCCTTGCTGGAGTAGAAATCTGTATAATCACCGATCTGAACAGGCAATTTCATCTCTACTTCCTCCATGGAAAAAAGGACTGCTTTTTTATGATCTTCGTTATTTTGCAAGATATCATTCCTTATATCGAAGATTTCACCGATACGATTGCGCACCGATCGCCAGGTCTTTTTTCCGTCAGAGATAAAATCATTGAGAGTGTCCTGCAAAAAAATATCATCAGTTAATGGAATGCCTTCAAAATACCCCAACTGATGCAAGGCCCCAAGGTCAATGGCATAATCTCCAATACGTGTGCCTATGGTAATAATATCGTCCCTGGTCAAAAAAACACCAAAAGGAATATTCTGTATGGGGAAATCCGAGTTCTCGGATACGGTAAGCCAGGTCTTTTTGTTGGGGTCATTGGTTTTAGCAGGCATAGTTCAATTGTTAATTCACGTTTAATAAATTTTGTATCAAATATATTATTTTATGCACTTGAACAAGGGGCAATTTGTATTTTTACGCCTCATTTAACAAACGAGGTTACTATGCAACGAGATGATCAGGTTTTTAAGCTGATTCAAGCCGAAAAGGAACGCCAACTCAATGGGATTGAGCTAATCGCTTCGGAAAATTTTACAAGCCCCCAGGTCATGGAGGCGGCCGGATCCGTATTGACCAATAAGTATGCCGAGGGATATCCCGGGAAACGCTATTACGGCGGTTGCGAAGTGGTTGATCAAATTGAACAATTGGCCATTGAAAGGGCCAAGGAACTTTTTGGAGCGGTATATGCCAATGTTCAGCCACACTCCGGATCACAGGCAAATGCTGCGGTATATCATGCCTGCTTGAAACCGGGTGATACCATATTAGGCTTTGATCTCTCACATGGAGGACATCTTACCCATGGATCTCCGGTGAATTTTTCGGGTCGTTTGTACAATCCTGTGTTTTATGGGGTTGATAAAGAAACCGGAAGATTGGACTATGATCAAATACAGGAAATAGCCGATCGAGAAAAACCTAAGATGATCATTGCCGGGGCATCCGCTTATTCCAGGGATATGGATTTTAAGCGATTTAGGGAAATAGCGGATAGTGTAAACGCCCTTTTATTGGCAGATATAGCGCATCCGGCGGGATTGATTGCCAAAGGTATTTTGAACGATCCCATTCCGCATTGCCACATTGTTACCACCACCACACATAAAACGTTGCGTGGACCTAGAGGTGGATTGATTCTTATGGGCCATGATTTTGAAAACCCCTTTAGAATCCGATTAAAAAATGGAAATCTTAGGAAAATGTCTGGCCTTTTGGATTTAGCAGTATTTCCCGGAAATCAAGGAGGCCCTTTGGAGCATATCATAGCAGCGAAAGCTATTGCTTTTGGGGAAGCACTATCCGATTCATTTTTGCAGTATATGCTCCAAGTCAAAAAAAATGCAGCTGCCATGGCGGAGGCTTTTGTAGCCAAGGACTATCATATTATTTCGGGTGGAACGGACAACCATATGATGCTCATTGATTTACGCAATAAAAATATTACCGGCAAAGAAGCAGAAAAAGTTTTGGTACAGGCCGATATCACTGCAAATAAGAACATGGTGCCTTTTGATGACAAGTCTCCTTTCGTGACCTCTGGAATACGCTTTGGTACAGCGGCAATCACTACTAGAGGCCTAAAGGAAAGTGATATGGCGACTATTGTAGATCTTATAGATGAGGTTATTTCAAGCCCTGAAGACGAGAAAAAAATAGAAAAAGTAAAGGAAAAAGTGCATGCGCTGATGCAAGGAAGAGCACTGTTCAATGCCTCCTAAAAATCCTTTTTAGTGATTAAGCATATATAAGTCTCCCGAAATCAAAGACAAACTATCCAGATCATAGATGGAAGGGTCGTTCTGGGACAGGTAGTACGCCCCCCAATATTTGAAATAATCGTTCTTGGTATTATTTCCATGTGCCATATTCAGAAACGAAGTATTGGTTTCTTCAAAGACCGGAACAAATATTTCATAAGGTACCTCGGACAGTCCCTTGGTAAAATGCACATAGTGATGCGCTATCTCGGTAAGGACATTTTCAAATTGTTGGGCTATACTTTGATCGTAAATCCTGTTGATGACAATTGAGGTGTCTTTTAGGTGAATGGAAAGTTCATCAATGTCAACCGTCACACCATTATTTTTGACCAAATCCTGCAAATGAGTCCTAAGGAATCCGTCCTTTCCCCAATCCCCCCGGTTAAAATAAAACAAAAGTTCTACCAAGGCCAGGTTACAGTTCAATTCAATAGCCAGTAAGGATTCGTTTTTGTCGGAAGTATAGTTACATACTCCTGCTTTTGCAAAAAAGTGTCTTTCCAAATCATTTTTAAATGATTCCACCCCCCGAATTTTATAATCCTTATTGAATTTAAAATGAGGGTTATCCTTGAAGTTATCCAGATAGAAGGGCATATGCAATCGGAAAAAATAAGCTTATACAATCAAAGTTACTTTTTACCCATTGGTTATGACCACAAAAAAACCTTATAAAAAAAGAGGTTTTCGTAGAAAATAAAGAATAATTGATTAAGGTACTGAAAATCAACACCTTGAAAAAATAAATAATCTAAAGAATCTTTTGGTTTATAAAAAACCTCTTTTCTTTGCCTCCTCTACTAAGGACAAATCGTTGCCATTTTCAACGCCAAATAAGGTCTTTAGCTGACGCTTTCTGGATTCCACCGTAGTATTGGCCGCTGAAATCAATTCACCAATATCCTTGGTGCGGGTTCCTATGGAAAGGTAATAGAGTATTTTTTTATCCTGCTCGTCCAAAACAACATCGTTGGCCATTTTTCTTCGGATGGCGGACAACGCACCGGCAGAATAATAAGGCGGGTTTGTGACTACCGTTTGTACCATGGCAATCAAGGATTTTTCATCGATTTCCGATTTTACCATGTACCCATCGGGATTGACCGAGGCGAATATACTATTGATTCTATAGTTGTCACTAAAAGAGGACATGAACACGATTTTGGTCTCTGGGACCAGTTCACGGGCCAAAATGCCCAGATCTTCCCCACTCCTTGGTTCATGGGACTCGGTGGGAAACAACCGAATATCCAATAAAATGATATCGTATTTGAGCCCTCTGGCGGAGGACCGAATGCTTTCCTCTCCCATCTCATAGTTGGAAGCTACATCCATTTTTACTTGAAAACCACCCAAGTCCTTGTCTTCCAGTACGTATTTATAACCCAGGGGTGTCATCTCGTGATCGTCTATTGCCAAAATGCGAACATACTTCATGATAGCTATGCTGTTTTTACTTTTTCAAGTTCCAGTTGCCCATTGTTCGATTCAGGGGTGGTAGGCTTTTTAATAGGAATCCTGAACAATACTGTGGTTCCTTTTCCCTGGGTACTTGTAACATCCCAGGATCCTCCCAATTTTGCCATACGCGATGCTATGTTACGCATTCCGATGCCTTTTTTACCTCTTTTGGTACTAAAACCTCTACCATCATCGGCAATGGTAATCAACAAGTCATTTTCTTCCTTTGCAAAATCCACGGATACATTTTTACATTGGGCATGCTTTACACTGTTTTGGAGTGTTTCCTGAATCATACGGTACAGATTTATCTTAATGTCTCCCGTTAGCCCGTCCCAATCAATTGTATCATCATAGCTAAAACTATGTGCTATGGTGGTGTTTTCCTGTAAAGATTTTAACAAATCTTCAATGGAATGTATAAAGTTATGGATTTTTTGATAAGCAGCGTGGCTTAATTCATGCGAAATTGATCGGACTTCCCCTTCTACTTCCTGTAAGGCCGAGATGGCCCTGGCCCTTTGGGCTATGGCTGCCTCATCTGCTTTTTTATTAAGACCGGTAAGCAACATGCGTGCACCGAGCATTTTACCGAGGACACCGTCATGCAATTCTTCTGAGATACGTTTTTGCTCTATTTTTTTGCCTTCCTCCACTTTCTGCTTTTGTGCAAGCATCAAATTGAATATCTCCTGGTTGCTGGCCTGCTGTTGCTGCTGAAACCGCAACTTTTGGTTCTTTGTGCGTTGGTCCACAATAATATAAATGGCCAATCCCAAAAGAAGAAGCCCAACAGCTATCCCTGCCCAGAGTTGTTTTTCACGGGTTAAAATTTCGTTTTCCGCGATAAACTCATCCGTTTCAAAACGGATACGGGCAAATTTATTACGGGCCTTACGTTCTTCTTGCATTAGGCTATCGTTCAGGACCATATAGCGCTGGGTATGTTCTAGGGCATTTTGCGGCTCCAAACGAGCCATAAGCTGTAGGGTCTGTAACAAGCGTTTGTTGTTACTGCCCTGCTCCGCGTAGGTTTTGGCTTTTTGGGCCTGACCCATGGCTTGGGCAGTATCACCTTGGGACAAATAATATTCGGCTAGACTGTAATAACTTCTTGAAATGCCAACGATATCTCGAATGCTGTCCTGTATCTCTATCGCCTCAATGAACAGTCCAGGTATATTTGTGTAATCTTCAGCTTTAAATTTGCTATAGGCCAGATTGTTAATGGCCTTTGCAAAAAGCTGGGAATCCTTTTCATGGAGGTTGTCAGCAGCCAAGACCTGCCGAAAATATGGGATGGCCTTTTTATGGAATCCTTGTTCTTGATATACCGTCCCAATATTGTTTAGTATTTCGTAATTCAATGTGTTTTCCTCATCGAGCTTTGAGAGGTAATCCAAAGCCATGTCAAAATAACTAATTGCCCTTTCATACTCTTGAAGTTCTTTTGTTATTACTCCTAAATTATTGTAACAGTTATAGAGCTGTTGATACTTATCCAAGGGTTTTAGCAGTTCTATGGCCCGTATCGTCGTAATTTCACTACCCGTATAGTCCTTTACATCGGCTTGTACCACGGCCATGTTGTACAACATTCGGGCGGTGTTAAAATCATTTTTAAGTGCACCATATAATTTAAGAGCCTCCCCATAATGGTAATAAGCACTGTCCGGAATGGCAATACTTCTGTAAAATATGGCCAAATCCCAGTTTGCCTCGGCCTGGACCACGGAATCCTGGGTTTCCCGAGCCAATAGCAATGTTTTTCTATTGGTTTTCCGAAACAACAGGGAATCTGGTAATTGTTGATAGGCCAAAGAAAGTTGTGAAAAGTATTTGGTCTTTAGGGAATCATTGGAATTGGCCTCAGCCGCGATAAGGGCTTTTCTAAGGAAGTCCACTCGTTTTTCTTGGGAATTCGTAGGGTTTCGTCCTCCCTGTATCCAGAAAAGGACGCTATCCTGTGTCGATGAACCTGCCGAATTTTTCTCAGGAGTAGTATCCCGTGGATTGGTAAAGGAAATAAAGAAAACCGAACCTAATATTAAAACATACTTATACATCATAATCTGGCGGCACTTTAACCTACTCTATACAAGGTAAAAAAAAAGCCCCAAATGTTTCCATTTGAGGCACGAATTCTTATAAATACAACAATTTAATTCCGTGGATCACTTTTTGTACTGTTTCCATCCGTTGCATCTTCTTCCAAAGTCTCGTATAATGCCTGTGTCTCTTCCATCGCATTATCATTTTCACAGGAAACCATTCCCATTCCCATTAGCACAATCGCTAAAATACTTGCTGCCTTTTTCATCTTCTTAGTTTTAAATGGTTATAAATAATTATTATGTTGCTAAACTAATAAAGTGAGTAGGCAAGAAGCTGATGAAACGTTAAATGATAGTGAACAGCAGGGTTTTGAAAGTATTTGACCGAAATCTGCGAGGATTTTTTTAATTCAGGGCAGAAATGGTGTTTTTTGAAAGCAGCTTTTTTAAGCCGTCTATGTTCTGTTTGTAAGACTTGGAAAAAGGGAGTTGTTGTTGCCCGGATCGAAGCGCACAAATGGACTTGCCATAATTGATACGCGAGATGTAATTGGTGTTTACAATATAGCTTTGGTGAATACGAACAAAATTCCTTGGCAACTGGTTTTCAAAGGTTTTAAGGGTCTTAAATGCACTGGTGACCGAACCATCCTTCATAATGAACTCGGTGGCGTTGTTGTCGGCCTGTAGGTATAGGATATCATCCGTATTTAGGTATTGGAAATCGGAATAGGATTTTAGGCAAATGGTCTGGGGCTCGGCCTCTTTCGGCATCCGTTTTTTAAGCCGGAGCAGCGATTTACGGATGTCAAACTCGTTATAAGGCAGAAGCCAGTAATCAAAAAAACTGTTCTTAATGGCCTCGTAGGCGTAATCCGTAGTCTTGGATATCCCGATAAGCAAAGGAATCTGCTCTACATATTGATGCAACTCCATAATCATTCTAAAGAAAGAACGCGCCTTCTCATTGAGATTGATGAAAACGACATCCGGAGAGAATTTTAAGATGGCATTTAACCCTTCATCGTCATTTCTGGCCATAGCGGTGCAGCTAAAATCACCGTACTCGTCCAAATAATGCTGTAGCTGCAAATTGGAAGTAGCATCAGAATCGATTATGGCATAGGTATACTCCACGGGCCAAGATAATTTAATGCAAATTAGTGATAGTTGTTCATAATCGACCGTAGAAAAACCTTATAAAAAATGAGGTTTTTGTGTATAATTCGCTGAAAATGAGTTTTTTGAAAGAAAAGACCTTCATTTGACGGAGAGCCCCTACAAATTATTCAGGAGTAATGTTTTCATAGGCACCGATATCCGGGGCAGTGGCGCGATTAATGCCCTTTATATCAAATGGAACGGCTTGGGCGGCCTCAAAATTTGCATTATCTATAGCGGCGGATGATTGTCCGATATTGAAATTATTGTCACTGGTATTTATAAAATCAACTTCCTGATTTAGGAGTATTTGGTCATAAATATCCGTATTCCCAAAATCGTATAATGGGTTTTGGGAAAAGTCTTCGTTATTGTCCCTGAACTTTAATAGGCAATTGATAAAGGAATAATTGAATTCGTTAGAACCATTGCTGTTCAGTGAGAGCTCCAAAGCCATATTGCCATCGATAATACAGTTTACAAAAGATGCATTGATGAGGTCTTCCGATGTTGATTGTGAAAAATTGTCGATCTGTAGGGCGGTCCCTTGCCTAAACCCCTGGGTCCAGTAATTGGCAATGGTGGCATGGGTAAAAGTATAGTCACCTCCAACATTGCAATAGAGGGATGTATTACCCGCAGTACCCAACACTGAGTTTTCGGATACTATAGATGCATGCCTTGCCCAAAGATTAACACTAGAGCTATTATGTATCTGCGAGTTGTTCAAGGTAAGGGTAGGGGACTGTAATTCTCTATTGCCTTCTACCAACAACCCTACGGTGGCATTTTTGATGGTTAAATACTCAATAGTATTGTTGGCGCTTCCGGGACTTATCCAAATAGTGCCCCATTGCCCCGGGATATCTGAAAATTCAGGCTCCAAACGGTCCCCTTCAAAAACAACTTCGTTTTCCAGCAACAGGGGGTCCGTACTTAGTGCGCCGTTGATTTGAATGGAAGCGCCCTCGGTTACAAAAATTCCCGAATCCTTATGAAAATGGGCACGGGTACCCGGGTCCATGCTTAGCTGTTTGTCCGGAGGAACAGCGGCATACCCATAAACGACGTAAGGCTTCTCATTGGTAAAGTTGAGCTGACTATCCGAAAGATAAAAACCTTCGACCCTTATCTCCCTTCCGTCACCATCAAGCCCTACTGTTATGGTTTCCGTGGTACCATCCGTTAGGGTATTAGGATACAAAAAAACGGCATCCTTCACTAAAGTGACCAATTGTACCTCCTGTAAAAAGCTTCCCGAATCAAATAAAATGGCGTCCGTATATAGAAAGGCGGTTTCATTGGTATTGGCAATATCCAATGTGGTTTCGATAAAGATGAAGAGACTATCCTGAGCAAGTAGGGAAACATCCCTAAATTCTTTACCGGCCATACCGTCCACGTTTAAACGGTACCCGCTTTCCTGCCCTTGATCTAATCGGATCGAGGGAATCAAAACATCATCCCTTGTGGGGTTATATACCTTTAAGGAATAGGTGCTGCTACCGATATTTGAAAAAATGGTATCCAAATAAACAGTATCCCTTGAAAATTCCAGGTTTCCTGCACTTGGGGCATATTCAAAATCCTTTCTACAGGAAGTCCAGAGAACAACAGCACAGAGTAGCGATATAACGTATAAGTATGGACGCATCCTTTGGTTTGTTTCCAATTTCTGTGTTTTCCATCCAATTGTGGAAAAGACAGATAAAAAGAATATTCCTTTATTCAGAAAATAGTTGAATGATGTCTTGGGATATTCGCATGGGTCTAAGCGTAATGCCATTCAATAAACACCACTCGGTAATTGAACGGAGCAAAAGCTGATTTGTTTTATCATTATACATTTCAACCGCTCGGACCGAAGTGGCGCCCCTGCTTTGGGCAATATGGGTCCGTATTCTAACAACATCGTCCAATTTGGCCGCATTCTTGTAGGTAATATTATGATTCATAACCACCCAAACCACGTCTTTTTGCATTACCGGAGTCGCTACCTTTTGCCAATGTTCCTTTGAAACATCCTGTATCCATTGGACAAAGCGTACATTGTTTACATGGTTCAGGTCGTCCAAATCTTCTGGAACCACGGTAATGGTTTTCTCAAAAGCCCTCATTGTTTTTTTACAATTTGGACTTCAAAAAGTTTATCCCAATTTTTCCCGGTCACAAAGAAAGTTTTTCTTTTTGGATGATAGGCAACCCCATTGAGCACATTTAACTTCTCATGCTGGGTAACCTTTTTCTTTAATCCACCAAAATTGACCACGCCTTCAATGGCACCGCTGCTGGCATCGATGATCATCATGCTCTCCTTTTGATATACGTTGGCGTAAATCTTGCCATCAACATATTCCAGTTCGTTGGCCATGTTAAAGATTGATTTATCGGTTACCGTTTCTATGTTACCGATTTCGGTAAGGGTTTCTGGATCTAGAAACCAGATTTTTTCCGTTCCATCGCTCTTGAATATTTTTTCACCGTCATTTGTTAGCCCCCAGCCTTCCTTACTTTTGCCGTATTGAAAATTATCCAACTTTTTTAGGCTCTTTAGGTCATAGACAAAGCCTATTCTACCCCGCCAGGTAAGTTGATAGATCTTACCGTTTAAAATGGTGATACCTTCTCCAAAATAGGTGTCATCCAAATCTATTTGATGTAGGATTTCCCCCGTTTCAAAATCCAGCTTTCGTAGCCAGGATGTTCCCGGTTGGCCGGTACTCTCATAGAGTGTATCGTTATGGAATTCCAAACCTTGCGTATAGGCATTGATATCATGGGGATATTCGTTTATAATGTCATAGGTGTAAATTTCAGGAGCCTTGGAAGCCAGCACTTTTATCTTTTTGGTAATTTCTACGGAACTTTCGTCATAGTCTACAGTTGCCTTTAGCAACTTATTGCCCAGAGTGGGAATATCCAAGGTGATGGCATTGTCCGATATCGGCATTTCCTTCCCATCTACGGAGTAGGTGACTTTATGGATTGTTTTTTCCTTTTTGTTCTTTAGGCCTACCGTTATCGTTTCATTTTTTTTGAACTTGTTTTTGTTTCCCTCCAATTCAATGGCGAATAATGATGAAGGCTTGGTGTTGCCACTTCCACAGGCAAGGAAAAGCAGCCAAAAACTATTAATTGTTATAAACTTGAGAATATTCATTCTGTTATGTTTCTTGTATTTCAGTTTGGGGAACAGTAATCACATTAAAGCGATGTATTGTTTCATGTCCGTTACCCCATTGTTTATATTCGATTTATTTAGACAAAAATAATAGCAAACCTAGAATTCCGGTCAATTTAGGCCAATAATTTAAGAGCATAAAACAATTGGCAAAGGTTTAAAAGGTTGTATATTTGCAGCTAGGCAAGTCCTACACGACCAGCTCCTGTAGAATCCCCCAGGGTGGGAACGCAGCAAGGGTATACGGTCGTAGCGGTGCGATGTAGGTAGCTTGCCTTTTTTTATGCGCTGAATTTAGGTCGCTAGCTTCCCATTTGATTTTTCGAGCATGATACTCATTTTAGGATTGGCTTCAATAACCGAACCTGAGTTCCTTGCATGGTCCCTATATTTATTTGTTAATTTGCAACTATTATGGAGCAAAAAATTGTCCTTATAACAGGGGGCTCATCTGGTATCGGAAAATCAATAGGGTCGTACTTGGTATCAAAGGGATTAAAGGTATATGGTACTACAAGAAATTTGGAAAAGTATCCGGATTTTAAGGCTTTTAATTTACTGGAGTTGGATGTCCGTGATCCAAAAAGCATTGAAGTTGCCCTCAAAGCACTTATTGAAAAGGAAGGACGTTTGGATATTTTGGTGAATAATGCCGGGATAGGCATTACCGGATCAGTTGAGGAGACACCGCATGAAGAGATTCTAAAGGCATTTGACACCAATTTTAACGGTCCTTTACATATGGCCAAGGCGGTATTGCCCCAAATGCGGAGACAGAAATCGGGACTAATCCTAAATATTACTTCTATAGCTGGTTACATGGGACTTCCTTATAGAGGAGTCTATTCAGCCACAAAAGGAGCCCTGGAACTTGTAATGGAGGCGATGCGTATGGAAACGAGGGGTTTTGGCGTGAAAATCACCAGTTTGGCCCCTGGGGACTATGCCACGAACATTGCTTCGGGCCGTTATCATGCACCTGTATTGGAGAATTCACCTTACGAGGAGGCCTATAGTCGTACCCTTACGTTGATGAACGAAGGAGTGGAGCAGGGAGGCAACCCGATGGAAGTTGCACAAAAAGTGTGGGAAATTATTAAAAAAGAGAAGCCAAAAGTGCATTATAAGGTGGGTTCTTTTATGCAAAAATTTTCCCTGATACTGAAGAAATTATTACCGGATAAAGTATACGAGAAGTTGCTACTTAACCATTATAAGTTGTAATTTTAACCTCTGATAATTTTAATATTTCAAAAGGTATTTTTATAACCCTAAAACGAGGACGCAAATGAAATTTTTTATAGACACGGCCAACTTGGACCAAATACGGGAAGCCCAGGAATTAGGGGTTTTGGATGGTGTAACCACAAATCCGTCCCTGATGGCAAAGGAGGGCATAACCGGACGCAACAATATCTTGAAGCACTATGTGGACATTTGTACCATAGTAGATGGCGATGTTTCCGCTGAAGTTATTTCTACGGATTTTGACAGTATTATAAAGGAAGGCGAGGAGCTTGCCGAACTACATGAGCAGATTGTTGTAAAAGTCCCGATGATACGAGATGGCGTAAAGGCATTGAAATATTTTTCGGATAAGGGCATACGTACCAATTGTACTTTGGTTTTCTCCCCGGGGCAAGCTCTCTTGGCCGCAAAGGCCGGAGCCACCTATGTTTCCCCTTTTATAGGTAGATTGGATGATATTTCTACGGATGGGCTCAACTTGATTGCTGAAATCCGTCACATCTATGACAATTATGGCTTTGAGACACAAATCTTAGCGGCCTCCGTACGGCATACGATGCATGTTATAGATTGTGCCAAACTTGGGGCGGATGTTATGACCGGACCTTTATCCTCCATAGAAGGGCTTTTAAAGCATCCGTTAACCGATAGTGGTCTGGAAAAATTTCTAGCTGATTACAAAAAAGGAAATTGAGATAGGTCAAAAAGGAAATCTGATAAAACCTTTGGGAATTTTGGTTTCCAAAGGTTTTTTATTTTTAGAAGGAGGAGGCATACATGTTGGAAAAGGCGTCTACAATTTTGGCATCTTCCGTTATAATACACTTGTTCATTGGATAGATGACCAGGGCTTTTGTGGCTTCCTCAAAATTCTCGGCCCTATATTGGTTCTCCTTATCCAAATCTTTGGTTTCTATCATGATCTTCCACTTGAGATCATCTGTTTTTAGATTTATACCTACAAACCTATACTCGGGCATTTTTGAGGACAAGTAGTCCGCCCTGCGCGTAATATTGTCGAAATGTCTTTTATCGGTTCCGGACCAAAAATAGAAGACGGTCTTGGTATCTTTGGCAATTTCCTTCAGGGAAATCCTTTCTCCCTCACCATTTAAAACATTAATATTAGGAATCTCCTTATCCGGCTGTATGTTGAGTATGCCTTTATACAGTTCGTCGATTTCCGAAATATGTTTGTTATTCCCAGAAAGTTTATGAAATTCCTTGATGAAAATTTCATTATTTTCTTCAGTATCATGTATTTGTAAAAGGTAGTCAAAAGCCACGTTTCGAAATAAATTATCCTTTAGATCTTTCTCCTTTACCAGGCTATCAATGAGGTTAAGTTTGTGCATATTAAAATGCAAATGATTTTTGACCACATCGTTTTTTATGCCACATTTTTTGGAGCAGCTCATATAGGAGCGATTCCCAAAATGGTTGATCATAAAGTTGTAGTAAGGCCTTAAATATGTAAAATCCTTGTTTTGATAAGTGACAGTTTTCCTATAATCATAGAAATTGGAAGGAAGTTCGTCAACAACTTTGTTGCCTGTATATGATTTATGCTTAAAAGGATACTTCTCCTTGTAGGTATAATAGTTATAAACAATGCTGGCCTCTGCAATCTCTCTTTCCTTTTTGGATAATTCCGATTCCTCTACCAAAATTTCCAATTCGTCCAGTTTTGACTGTTTTAAGGAGTCGATTCTTTTATTGAAATCCTTGGGGGCCAATCTATACATTGCATAAATCATGGACTCCTCGGCCTCACGGGCTAAAAAAAGCTCCAGAAGGAAGTTGTTGATTTCGCTACCGGAACCTGAAAATACTAAGGACTCATCAAAATCCATGGTGTTGAGTCGTATCAATAGACTATCTCCCCTCTCCAAATAAACATATTGAAATTCAGGACTATGTTTAAAATGATATAGACCGTTCTCAGGGGAGTCCAGTTGAAGGGAAAATCTATTATTTGCATCCAATTGAGCTGAATCGATAAGATTTTCGCCCTTGTAGAGAATAATGTATTTGCTTGTAGGGTTTACAACTTCTCCGGCAAAAAAGACGTTGTCCGATTTTTTTTCGGTCACACTGCAACCCACCAATAAGAAAAGAAATAGATAAAGTAAATGTTTATGCATATAAAAGTATCTATTGTGCAACGAACAAAATTAATAAACCGGTATGCGCAAGGCTGTTAATAGCGAGTTAAAAATTAGACAGTTGCGTTAAGGTCATCAATAAACGACAGGTTTAAAAAGATGATTGGCCCCAGACCCATTAATTTCTTTATTTTTGCACAAAATTTTTTAAAAGCAACTTATGTTATCCGTATCAAATTTATCGGTGCAGTTTGGAAAAAGAGTATTGTTCGATGAGGTGAATGTGGCCTTTACACAGGGAAACTGTTATGGGATCATTGGGGCCAATGGGGCAGGGAAATCCACATTTCTTAGAATACTCTCAAATCAAAGCGAGCCCACATCCGGACATGTACAATTGGAACCTGGCAAGCGTATGTCCATTTTGGAGCAGGACCATAACGCCTATGATGAGTTTACCGTTTTGGAAGCTGTAGTTATGGGCAATAAGCCCCTTTTTGCCATAAAACAGGAAATAGATGCCCTATACGCCAACTATACGGATGAAAATGCGGATAAAATAGGGGAACTACAGGTTCAATTTGAAGAAATGAACGGATGGAACGCCGATAGCGATGCGGCCGCCTTGTTGTCCAATCTGGGAATCTCCGAAGAATTGCATTACACCACAATGGCCGAAATGGATTCTAAATTAAAGGTGCGCGTCCTTTTGGCGCAGGCCCTCTTTGGTAGTCCCGATGTATTGATTATGGACGAACCTACCAATGATTTGGACTACGATACCATACAATGGCTGGAAAACTTTTTGGCGGATTACGAAAATACGGTCATCGTGGTATCCCATGACCGTCATTTTTTGGATGCGGTTTGTACCCATATTGCAGATATAGATTTTGGCAAAATAAACTTGTATTCCGGGAATTACACCTTTTGGTATGAAAGTAGTCAATTGGCCGCTCGCCAACGAGCGCAACAAAATAAAAAAGCGGAGGAAAAGGCCAAGGAGCTACAGGAGTTCATTGCGCGGTTTAGTGCCAATGTAGCCAAGAGCAAGCAGGCTACTTCCCGAAAAAAAATGCTTTCAAAGCTTAAGGTAGAAGATATAAAACCCTCTAGTAGAAGGTACCCCGCCATTATTTTTGAAAGGGAACGTGAGGCGGGTGACCAGATAGTGAATATTAACGATTTGGAGGCCTCTTCGGAGGATGGCGAAATACTTTTTGAGAAAGTTAATATCAACTTGGACAAACAAGATAAAGTGGCACTGATTTCAAAGGACTCCAGGGCTACCACTGCGTTTTACGAAATCCTGAACGGGAAGAGAAAGGCCCAAAATGGCACATATCAATGGGGTATTACTACTACACAATCCTATCTGCCGGCGGATAATTCGGAATACTTCCAAGAAGACATCAATTTAGTAGATTGGTTACGGCAATGGGCCAAGACCGAAGAGGAGCGGGAAGAAGTGTATATCCGCGGATTTTTAGGAAAAATGTTATTCGGTGGGGAAGAGGCCCTAAAGAAATGCACGGTGCTGTCCGGAGGCGAAAAAGTAAGGTGTATGCTCAGTAGGATGATGATGCTCCGGGCCAACGTTCTACTTTTGGACGAACCCACCAATCATTTGGACTTGGAAAGTATTACCACGTTCAATAATTCTCTCAAAAATTTTAAGGGAACGGTAATTTTTACTACCCATGACCATGAATTTGCCCAAACAGTGGCCAATAGGGTTATAGAATTGACCCCTAAAGGCAACATTGACAGATATTTGACGTTTGATGAATATATGTCGGACAAGACCATACGGGAGCAGCGAGAAAAGATGTACGCGGTTCCGGTCTAGTTTTGTACATCCCAAATTCCTACATCATGAAGACCTACAAGATTTTTTACGTGCTATTGGCATGCTGGGTCGTTTTTGGCTGCAGCAAATCAGAAGACGGAGGAGCTTTGGATGGGGACAACTCTCCCAATCCTCCAGAGACAAAAGCAGACTACACCCTACTTCTTCAAAAAGAAGAAATGCTTACAAGTTCTTTATTGAATGCGGGGGCAGAGGTGATAACATTAAACCCTTCGGAAAGCCCTTTCCCAGATATTACATTTCCACAGCTAACCTATACGGATGGAGTTTTAATGGCCCTATATCAGAAAAAAACTCCTTGTAGTGGTAGAATTATGGCCTATGATTTCAAAGAAGACCTATCACAGGAAATGGAGGTATTCTCGGACTTGGGGGATTGCAACCTTACGGCCAATGCCATTGCTCGTTCGGAAGACACTTTTTTTGTGGCCTACCAATTAGAGGTCACTTCCAAAGCGACGACTTATTTTGTTCGGTTCTGGGATTTGAATTCGGAGGAATCCGAATTTATGGATGTTGAGCTAGACAAAAAACCGGTACAAATGGTTATTGCGAACAATCGGTTGTTTATACTTACCCTAGATGAGGAGATAACCGATGAATATAGCCTATCCGTCATGGATACAAGTACCAATTTGTTAATATATGAAATGGACTTGGGCTTTGATGTTCGCCGTATTTTCAAAACCCCGGAAAAGGATATTATTATAAGTTATGACGAATTGCATACTACATTGGATAGTGCAACCATGTCATTTGAGTATACCCAATATGGGGAGGATACAGAACCCAATTTCACGGAATCCGATTTTGATTATTTTGATAACACTGGAAAAATGTACTACCAAATGCTATCAGAATCTAATAGTATTTACCCTTTAATTCCGGCAGTTTACGATTTTAATGAAAATCTGGCGGTACTTTACGCCTTTGAAAATTTCTTGACGGAAGCACAGCGCAATGTAGAATTTGAAATAGAAAGTACCTCCATGGTAAGTTACGATGAGGAGAATGAGTTAATTTTGATTGGGTATAAGAAATCCTCGGGTGACAGTAAAGGCGGCCTTCTAAGGATTAAACCTTTACCCAATCCGGAATTTATTGATAATTTAGACCTGGACGGAATACCCATCCAAATATTCGTAGAATAGAGTCTTAAGATATAAAAGAAAATGCCCCTAAATAGGGGCATTTTTAGTACTTCTTTCAACAAAAACTAGGCATTAAAATACTTACTGTTCCATATCGCCGGATTGAAGTTCTTCCCTAAGGCGAACCCGTAAAAAATTACAACGGCTGCAATGGATTTGAACATAAAAAAGTAGATAATCCAAAATTCGGCGCTGGAACTAGACTTTGAAAACAATCCATTGGGAACCAAGAAGGTTACCAAATAACTGGCAACCAAAATAAGGGCGGTAAGATTTAAAATACTTTTAAATGGCCACATAAGTGACTTCCTAAAGGGGTGTAGATCGTTTCCCCATTTATGGATCAAGTAAAAGTAGTTGTTTCCTATGGGCACCAAAAGCAGGGGGTCGTCCTTGTCCGCCAATTTAAAAAGCTTCGAAGGGGCAATGATTTTGTACCCTTTAATTTCAATTCCGTGCTCCTTTTCCAATTTTTTGATCTTGGCAACCACTTCATTGGGGATTTCGCCCTTGAAATACTTTGAGTCCAGAAAACGCAAGCGGTAGTCGATACAAATTTGCTTGATTTGCGCTAGGTGGTAAATTTTATGGGTATCCAGCAAATCGAAATCGAAATGATTTATAATATTGGATTTACCACCGGATAAGCTTAGCTGTATCCGCTCCGTACTTTGTTGGTCCTTCTCGAGTATCCGAAAGACCTCGTCTAAGATTTTTTGGGAATCCGTGGCATTTTTTAGGGTTTTGCCAAGCCGTTCCTCGATGTTGGTTCTTTTCAATAACATTCTTTTTCTTTTAGCAATTGTCTCAAATTTAAACATTTCCTATTTGAAAAATTTTGCATGAGAAAATCGATTTGTTAAAATTATGTTAATTTATAGAAGATGAGGTTTTCATGAACGGAAAAACCTTGTGATTTTGATATATTGTAGAGGAAACGTTGTGGTTTCTCAATACATGACATTATAGCCCCAAAATACCTTGACCTATGAAATATTTGGTTCCCTCTATATTACTCTTTTTCTTGCTCTTTCCCATAATTTCTTTGGCACAAGGAAATATTACTTCTACGAATTCTGCGGCACTGCTTTCCAAAATGGACCCCGAAAAGTCCATAATCAGTAATACCGAAAACTCTAAAAACCATAGGACACTTTCAGCTGTGATCAAAGCGGCTGATTTGGAGGAAACCTTGGGTTACGATGGTCCTTTTACGGTATTCGCACCCTCCGATAAAGCTTTTGAGGAGTTTTCATTAAGAAAAGCCCTCCATCTTTTGGATTCTGAGAACAAGGAAGATTTGAAGGCCTTGCTTACGTATCATATCATTGCCGGAAAATTTACAACTTCCCAAATTCTTAGGGCAATGTGCAGGGGCAATGGGCGCGCTACGTTTACCACGGTTCAGGGTAAGGAGGTAGTGGTAACGATGGAAGGAATTGATATTGTGCTAACGGACGACTTCGGCAATTCTGCAAAGATTACAACCGCGGATGCCAACCAATGCAATGGTGTTATTCATGAAATAGACAGTGTTATCGTACCGCACCAAATGTGATGGTCAACGGAGCTCGGCACCGAGCTCGGTCTCATAGGTACGCTGTAACTTGGCCATAATTTTATCTATTTGCTTATCCGTTAACGTGCCTTTTTCATCTTGTAACATAAAACTGACCGCATACGATTTTTTACCATCAGCTAGTTTTTTACCGGTATAAACATCAAAGAGCGTTATATTTTTAATTAACCTTTTTTCCGTTTTTAGCCCTAGCTGATAAATTTGGTCAAAAGTTACTTTCTTATCCAATAACAAGGCGAAATCGCGCTTTACCTCAGGATATTTGGGAACTTCCTGATGACTTATCCTCCCTTTTTTCACAAATGATAGGACGTTGTCCCAATTGAAATCCGCATAAAGAACTTCCTGTTTTATATCAAATGGTTTTAGAATGGATGTCTTAAGAATTCCTAAAACCGCAACTTCCTTTTCCTGCTTTTTTAGTGAGACGCCTTCCGAAATGAAATCATTTTCCGACGGGGTAGAAATCAGCCCCTGGATTTTAAGCCGTGTCAAAACATTTTCCACGATAGACTTTAGATAAAAGAAATCTGTTTTTTTGGCGGATGTAATCCAGTTATCTTGATTCCTATTTCCTGTTATGAACAGAGACAAATGTTTAGGTTCGTTATATAAAGCTCCCGTTTTATAATACGTTTTCCCGAATTCATATAGTTTCAGGTCTTGTCTTTTTCTGTTCAGATTGTGGGATATCACCTCCAATCCGTTGTAGACCATATTTTTCCGTAGAACGGATAGATCGGAACTCAATGGGTTCAAGAGGGCCACTGTCTCCTTGGTCGTTTCATATTCCGGTGAGCTAAGGCTATTGGTAAGGATCTCAAAAAAACCTTGAGAGGCCAATAAGTCCCCAATAGTATTCTGAATTTTATAATCTTCAAATTTTGAGGTGGGGGCGATGGATGCATTCAACTTTTTTCCAAAGGTTATATTGTTGTAGCCATATATCCTCAAGATTTCCTCAATAACATCAACTTCACGCTGTACGTCTACGCGGTACGAAGGTATCACTACACCTAAACCTGTTTCGGTCACATTCATGACCTTTATTTCCAGAGAAGCAAGAATGGATTTTATGGAGTCCTTCGGGATTTCCTGCCCAATAAGACCATTGATTTTGTCAAAAGCTAAGAAAACCTGATAATCTTCTTTTTTCTTCGGGTAAAGATCTGTGACATCGGATGTAATATCACCTCCAGCTAATTCTTTAATCAGGATAGCGGCACGCCTTAAGGCGTATTCCACATTTTCTATATCAATTCCACGTTCAAAACGAAAGGAAGCATCCGTATTTAAACCATGCCTTTTTGCCGATTTTCTGATAGAGACCGGATTAAAATAAGCACTTTCCAAAAAGATCGATGTGGTGTCCTCTGTGACACCTGAATAAATTCCTCCAAAAACCCCAGCGATGCACATGGGTTTTTCCATATCGCATATCATCAGATCCTCTTCATGCAATTCCCTTTCCTCTCCATCCAAGGTTGTAAACTTTGTACCCTTAGGTAAAGTCTTAACAATAACCTTTTTACCATGGATGCGATTGGCATCAAATGCGTGTAGGGGCTGTCCCAACTCGTGTAGTACGTAGTTGGTGGCATCCACTATGTTATTTATAGGCTTGAGGCCTATAGCCCTCAATCTGTTTTTCAACCATGTTGGGGAGGACTGTACGATGAGATTACTTAGCGTAATGCCACAATAACGTGGCGCCAGCTCCGGATTTTCTACAACTATGTCTATTTTAAGCGATCGGTTGTCCACATTAAAGTGGCTTACCGGGGGTGTAATCAACTCCAATTGTACCTCCCTTTCCGTAAGACCAGCCTTTAAATCCCTTGCCACTCCATAATGGCTCATAGCATCCGCACGGTTCGGGGTCAACCCTATTTCAAAGACTTCATCATTTTCTATCTCAAAAACTTCGGAACAAGGGGTTCCGGGTTTTAAACTACTACTAAGTACCAAAATACCATCATGATTGTCGCCAAGTCCCAACTCGTCTTCCGCACATATCATACCCTGACTTTCCTCTCCCCGTATTTTACCTTTTTTTATAGTCCAGGAATCACCATCTTCCGCATAAAGTGTAGTACCTATGGTAGCCACCGGAACATTTTGACCTTTTGCCACATTTTGCGCTCCACAGACTATTTGTAGAGGCTGGTCGAGCCCAATATCCACTGTTGTCAATTTGAGTCTGTCCGCATTGGGATGTTTTTCACAGCTAAGTACATGGCCAACAACAAAGCCTTTTAAGCTACCTTTTACAGACTCAAAAGAAGCAATGCCTTCCACTTCGAGACCTAGGTCGGTTAAAAGTTCAGCGGTCTGTTTTGGTGTCCAATCTAATTTGAGGAATTGTTTCAACCAGTTGTAAGAGATATTCATCAGTTGGCGTTAGAGCGAGTAAAGATAAAACAATGCACCAAGACATTCAATATAGATTCCAGTGAATTGTTCTATTCGGTGTAGGAAGGACAGCAACGCAATACGCGTTTCATCAATTTTATGTTCCGGAAAAACCAAGGGGATTGATAAGAAATTAAAACTTAGAATGCGAATTAGATAATGGTGGATTTACCTAAACCTATGTTTTCATCATTCATATTGAAATCTTGATCTTGATCAACTATGTTTTCCGCAATAAAATCGCCAACATAGTCGGTACCGTATTTACTACTTCCCATGATATCAGGGGTAACAATATTCTTTTGGAAAGATTTAAGCACTGCCGCTACTACTGCATTGGATTCTTCGAACAAACCAAAGTGCTGCAAAAGCATTGCCGTGCTCAGGATTGATGCAACAGGGTTTGCAATATTTTTGCCCTTTGCCTGGGGATAAGAACCGTGTATGGGTTCGAACATAGCATTATTGTCACCAATTGATGCCGATGGTAGCAACCCAACAGAACCAATAATTACACTCCCTAGGTCGGAAAGCATATCTCCGAACATATTATCTGTTAAGATTACATCGAACAATTTGGGATTTAGCATAATCTGTACCGCCGCGTTGTCCACATACATACAATCCATTTCTATTTCCGGATAACTTTCCGAAATCTCGGTTACTACCCTTCTCCATAAACGTGATGTTTCCAGAACATTGGCTTTATCCACCAAGGTTAATTTTCCCTTACGTTTTTTTGCTGCTTTGAATGCCATATGAGCGATACGACTTATTTCCGACTCGGAATATTCACAAATATCCGAAGCAAAAGTGCCATTTTGGCTTAGCTGTTTTTTTCCAAAATAAATTCCCCCGGTAAGCTCGCGGTAAATGACCAGATCAGCGCCCTTGACAATTTCCTTTTTTAATGGTGATTGTTTCAGCATTGCGGGGAAAGCTTTTACAGGCCTTATATTGGCAAAAAGTCCCAAAGTTTTTCTAAGATTTAAAAGGCCTTGTTCGGGACGGACCTTGGCTTTAGGATCATTATCAAAATGAGGTGTCCCAATAGCACCGAACAGGACAGCATCCGATTTGGTACAGAGTTCCAAAGTGTTTTCTGGAAGAGGTTTTCCGGTCTTCTCAATAGCTACAGCCCCCATCAAAGCACTTGTAAAAAGGAAATCATGACCAAAAGTTTCATGGACGGCGCTAAGGCATTTCACGGCTTGGGCCAATACTTCGGGGCCTATTCCGTCTCCTCCCAAAAGGGCGATTTTTAATCGCATTTTATGTAAGACTTTCGGTGTTTAGATTGCTGGCTTCAATAATTTCATGAATATCTTCATCAAGAACCTCTTTTTTCCGGTCTGCGAATTTTAGAAATTCCTCGTATACACCATCCAGTTGGGTCTTGGTAAGTTCGTAACCCACTTTTTTTGCGCGATACGCCAAAGCTGCCCTTCCACTTCTTGCCGTAAGGACTATAGAAGATTCCGTAACCCCTACATCTTCAGGATCTATTATCTCATAGGTCTCGCGGTTTTTGATAACCCCATCTTGGTGTATTCCAGAGCTATGTGCAAAGGCGTTGGCACCAACAATGGCCTTGTTGGGCTGTACCATCATTCCCATCTTTTGGGAAACCATTTGACTGGTATCGTAAAGTAGTCGGCTATTGATATTGGTATCCAGACCAAGGTAGGGATGTTGTCTAAGAATCATCACTACTTCTTCCAAGGAAGTATTACCGGCACGTTCTCCGATGCCGTTTATCGTACATTCTATCTGACGTGCACCGTTAATTACCCCGGATATGGAATTGGCCGTAGCCAACCCTAGATCATTATGGCAGTGGCAAGAGAGCGTCGCTTTATGAATGCCTTTCACATTTTCTTTTAGATATTTCATTTTTGCACCGTACTCTTCGGGCAAACAATAGCCCGTGGTGTCAGGGATATTCAAAACAGTGGCACCGGCCTTGACAACGGCTTCACAGACCCTTGCCAAAAACTCGTTCTCCGTTCTCCCTGCATCCTCGGCATAAAATTCCACATCCTCAACAAAGGTCTTGGCATAACTGACTGCTTGGACCGCCCTTTCAATTATGGCATCCCTATTGGAATTGAATTTATGTTTTATATGGGAGTCGGAAGTGCCTATTCCTGTATGTATTCTTGGTGTCTTTGCCGGTTTTAAAGCCTCTGCAGCAACTTCTATATCCTTTTTCACTGCTCTGGTAAGTCCGCACACGGTGGCATTTTTCACTACTTGGGCAATTTGAGTAACAGAGCTAAAGTCGCCCGGGCTTGATATAGGAAAGCCCGCTTCGATGATATCCACACCAAGTTGATCTAACCGTTCCGCTATAACGAGTTTCTGTTCCGTATCCAATTTACAACCGGGTACCTGTTCGCCATCTCGAAGTGTGGTATCAAAAATTTGTACTTTATCTTTACTCATTATCTTTACTTAGTTTTGACTAGCCTATACGAATATATGACCAATAGGACAAACGACCTAAAATTTAGAATAACATTTACAACGTTTATCCACTTTTTCGGTTTTTTAAAAATCTGATTAACAATTATTTAAATACATTTTTTTACGATGACAAGTGAGCATAAAGATGCGTTGTTCGTACTGGTAAAATCGCTTTCAAAATCCGAGAAAAGGCAATTCAAGCTATATGTAGGCCGGCTGGGAGTGAATACGGACGCCAAGTTTTTGGCACTTTTTAATCTTTTGGATAAAATCAGGGCCTATGATGAAAGAACCATTTTGTCCAGTGGTATTGTAAAAAAGGCGCAGTTGTCCAATTTAAAAGCACACTTGTATCGACAAATTTTAGTGAGTTTACGATTAAACCCGGTTAACCAAAATGTTCGGGTCCAAATTCGGGAACAGTTGGATTTTGCCACCATACTTTATCAAAAAGGACTTTATAAACAAAGCCTTAAAATTTTGGACAAGGCCAAGGCCACAGCAATCGAAAATGAGGAAAAGAATATTGCTTACGAGATCGTTGAGTTGGAAAAAATCATCGAGACCCAGTATATCACTAGAAGTATTCCGGATAGGGCAGATGAATTGGCGGTGCAGGCCAAAGAACTCTCTGCACAAAATGTAATGACCAGCAAGCTGAGTAATCTATCCTTACAACTTTATGGATTGATGTTGAAGTTAGGCTATGTGCGCAGCGACGAAGACTATACCAGGGTTAAGCGATATTTTGAGCGGCAATTGCCCAAATACAACTTGGAGGATTTGGGGTTTCGGGAAAAGTTATGGTTGTACAAGGCGCACTTGTGGTACAGTTTTTTGGTTCAGGATTTCTTGTCCTCCTATAAATATGCCAGCAAATGGGTAGACCTTTTCTATGAACGGCCGGACATGATCAACCTGAATCCCGTGTTTTTTTTGAAAGGAAATCATTATTTGTTAGAATCTTTGTTTTATGTTAAATACAGTTCTCAATTTAAACAAACACTTGAAAAGCTGGAGCAAATAGTAAAAACCAATGATTTTCCAAAAAATGATAATATTTCGTCTTTAGCTTTTCTTTACCTCAATGCCAATAAACTGAATCTACATTTTTTAGAGGGGACTTTTGAAAAAGGATTGTATCTGGTAAAGATAATCGAATACGGTATCAACAAACACAAACAACGTATAGATGCCCACCATATCATGATTTTATATTATAAGATTGCCTCCCTTTATTTCGGTGTTGGCGACAATAAAATGTGCATCCAATATTTGAAGAAGATTATTAACAACAAGAGTTTAAAAATGAGGGAGGATTTAATGTGTTTTGCTCGGGTATTGAGTTTGGTAGCGCATTACGAGGCTGGAATGGATTACCATTTGGAGGTGCAGTTAAAAAGCACCTATAAGTTTTTGTTGAAGATGAACGATCTGCACGCCGTACAAAAGGAAATGATTAAATTTTTGAGGAACTTAGGAAATATCTATCCCCATGAACTTCGAGGCGAATTTCAAAAGTTACATACCCAATTGAAAAAATATGAGGATCATCCCTACGAAAAAAGAGCATTTTTGTATTTGGACATTATTTCTTGGCTAGAAAGCCATTTGCAGAACAAGCCTGTAGCGGAAATTATCCGTGAAAAAGCTATGAAACTTACACGTTAGCATTTGGATACAAAAACTACTATTAGTACCCGTAATTTTATTGAGATAAATATATCGATGTTATTATTGGGAACTTCCGGTCCGTTTGGGAAGTTTATAGACCTACCTGTTCCCTTAACCATTGGATTACGGGCCGCTTTAGCCTTTCTCCTATTGTTTATCTATTGTAAATGGCGCGGTATATCATTTCAATTGCGGCGACGGGATGTTTTCCCTATACTTTTAAGTGGGTTTTTGATGTGTATCCACTGGCTCTCTTATTTTAAGGCATTACAACTTTCCAACGTGGCCATTGGTATGTTGTCCCTATTTACCTATCCAGTAATTACCGCTTTTTTGGAACCCTTTTTTCTAAAGACCAAATTTCAGGCCGTACATCTATTATTGGCTGTTTTGGTACTTTTTGGGATTTATTTTTTGGCACCCAATTTCAGTTTCGATAATGGCCATACCATTGCCATTGGTTTTGGGGTGTTTTCGGCATTCTGCTATGCCGTTCGCAACCTAATTTTAAAGGCCAAAGTAGATAGATATAATGGATCTGTTTTAATGACCTATCAATTGGTCATCATCACCGTTTTGTTATTTCCGGTATATTTTATGTATGACCTTGTAGAGGTAAAGTACCAATGGCAGGGACTGGTTGGCTTAATCGTTATTACCACCGCTTTAGGGCATACAATGTTTATCAATACGTTCAAACATTTTTCAATTACTACCGTAAGTATACTAAGTTGTATTCAACCGGTTTATGGAATTATTATTGGGGCCTTGTTCCTTTCCGAGATTCCTACTTGGACTACAGTATTGGGTGGGACAATGATTTTAATTTCGGTAATTATAGAAAGTATACGTTCATATCGGTAAGGTCAGTTAATTAGCCCTGTGGCCATGGTTTTTGAATTCATCCTTACATACAGGGAAATATCAACAGACATTCCAAATGGAATCTGAAGGTGGGGGCGCAAGGAACTCTACTATTTCCTTACTTACAGGATGGATAAAAGAAAGTTGTCTGGCATGGAGATGTATGCTGCCATTGGTATTGCTGCGATTAAAACCATATTTTAAATCTCCTTTTATGGGACTTTCAATAGCTGCCAGTTGCGCCCGAATTTGATGATGTCGGCCCGTTTTCAAATCGATTTCCAAGAGATGGTAATTATTTAGTTCTTTGATGGTTTTGTACTCCAAGATTGCCTTTTTACTATCCTTAATTTCGTGTTCATAGGCGTATGATTTGTTCTGTTTCGGGTTACGTTTTAGCCAATGGGTTAAAATAGCCTCTTTCTTTTTTGGTTGGTTCTTAACGATGGCCCAATAGGTCTTTTTTGCTTCTTTTTCAGCAAAGATTTTGTTCAGTCTGGATAAAGCTTTTGAGGTTCTTGCAAAGACCACGATACCTGACGTGGGCCTATCCAACCTATGGGCTACTCCAAGATAGACATTGCCGGGCTTGTCATATTTTTTTTTGATATAAAGTTTTACGATTTCACTTAGCGGCACATCCCCTGTTTTATCGCCCTGAACAATATCCCCTGGTCTTTTATTGATTACAATGATATGATTGTCCTCATAGAGTACTTGAAGGTTTTGGGGGGTGGATTTTTGATGGTTTTGATTTTTTGACAATTGGAATATTGGATTTTTGATTGTTTTATTTGGAAAGGGTAACCTTGAATTTAGAAGTCATTTTCACTATGGATTCAAGTTTCCCTAAAAATATGTCCAATTCCTTTTGATGTATAAAGCCCAAATCGGATGCTATAAGTAATTGGGTTTCTATTTCATACATTGAACCAACTGCTATTTCCAAGAATCGGTTGAAATCCTTGTTCGATTTTCTAGATGAACCCTCGGCAATATTTGAGGCAATGGAGACGGAAGCCCTTCGAAGTTGATTGGTCAACCCAAATTTCTCTGAATCTGGGAAAGTGCTCGTCAACTCATATATGCTTGAGCAGAATAGTCTACTAAGCTTCCATATTTCGAGATTTTTAAATCTATGTGCCATAATGAAAAGTCTAATATTCAATGACTAAAACTGCTTCTTCCTATAATTCCATTTATCCAACCTTCCAATAATCTTTATAATTCTAGAACTCTTTTTTTATTCCCGATTGAAAGAAAAAGAATCAGCAAAACCCCAATGGTGACCGACACATCCGCCATATTAAAAATCCCCGTTCGCAGGATTCCAATTTTAATTTGAAAAAAATCGGTCACGGAACCATAGACGATACGATCTATCAGATTACCAATGCCCCCACCTATGACAAAGGCAAATGCAATGATAAGCCACTTGTTCAAATTTGATTTTTGAAGGACGCGAAACAATAAAATCAGCAAAACCGATACGGGGAGAATTTGAAGGAATATTAGCTTTGGAATAGGGGATAGGTTTTGACCAAATCCCAACATGGCCCCAGTGTTTTCCACATTGGTTAGGATAAGATTTTCCCTTACGACCTGGATATAATCCATGGGAGCAACATTTTTCCGGACAATATCCTTTGAAAGTTGATCACAACCAATATTCAACAACACCAAAACCAATATCCCGATTTTTTTATACATAATCTTCTGTTGGATGCATTTTCCAATAACTAAAAATCATTGATTTCATATGATTTTTTTAGCTGATACTAGACACGAAGAAAACTAAAATTTGATGGTTGTTACCTGATTGGAAACTTTAATATTGTTCTTCGTCGCTGGGAAAATCCTTGTTTTTCACATCGGTCACATATCTAGAAATTGCGTTGCCCATATCCTCATAAAGGTTCATATATCGTCTCAAAAAACGAGGATTAAACTCATGGGTCATTCCCAATAGGTCATGGATAACAAGAACTTGACCGTCCGCATATTTACCAGCTCCAATTCCAATTGTGGGAATGGTAAGCCCCTCGGACACTTTTTTTGTAAGCTTCGCCGGAATTTTTTCCAACACAATACCAAAACATCCCAGTTTTTCCAAAAGTTGGGCATCGTCTATCAATTTTTTGGCTTCTTCTTCTTCTTTGGCCCGGACCGTGTATGTGCCAAATTTATAGATACTCTGGGGTGTAAGGCCCAAATGGCCCATAACCGGGATTCCTGCGTTGAGGATTCGTTTTACAGATTCTTTTATCTCAATACCGCCTTCTAATTTAATGGCATGTGCACCACTCTCCTTCATAATCCGTATGGCCGAGCGTAAAGCTTCTTTAGGATCGCTTTGATAGCTGCCAAAGGGAATATCGACAACAATTAGGGCCCTTTTCACCGCTCGAACTACGGATGTTGCGTGATAAATCATCTGATCCAAGGTTATGGGCAATGTAGTTTCATGGCCGGCCATAACGTTACTGGCGGAATCGCCTACCAAAATAACATCCACATTGGCCGCATCTACGATTTTGGCCATGGAATAGTCATATGCGGTAAGCATGGAAATTTTTTCTCCGTTTTTTTTCATTTCCACGAGCGACTTAACCGTCACCCGCTTATATTCTTTTTTTGCTGTGGACATCTAGTTTTGTTTAGGCGGGATAAATGTAAGGAAATTGTTGTTATTCCTTCTTTCCGCGAAATAGCTTGTATTACGAATCAAAATGTAGAATCTTTCTCTATTTTTGAATCAAATACATATTGAATGAAACACGTACTAAACTTATTTTTTGTTACAATCTGTTTTGCGGCTTCCGCCCAGGAAAGCGGTGAAGCCTCAGTGCAAAGAACCATCGAAACCTTTTTTGATGGATTTCATAATCAGGACTCCACGATTATTAAGAAGACAGTTTCCCATACAGTTATCTTGCAGACCATTGCCAAGAACAAGGAAGGGAAGAAATATGTGCGAAAGGATAAATTCCCCGATTTTCTCAAATCCATTGTCGGTATCCCAAAAACTACAAAATTTGAAGAGAAAATTAAGTCGTATCACATACAAATAGATGGGGCTATGGCCCATGCTTGGACACCTTATGAGTTTTGGATAAATGGGGAATTCCATCATTGTGGGGTCAATTCCTTTCAACTGTTTAGGGATGGAGACCATTGGAAAATCATTTATTTAATCGATACTCGAAGGAAGGAGGGTTGTGATTGATTTCGCAACCTCAATTGTACTTACGACCCTTGTTTGAGCTAATTTTTCAAGACTAAAGCTTATTCAAAATGACATCCTGTCAGTTTTCTCGCCCTTGGCATATTGTTTGACATTTAGAAATCGACTATAAAAAAGACTAATATTTAAAACATAGAGAATGAGTAAAATAATAGGAATAGATTTGGGTACTACCAACTCCTGTGTTTCTGTAATGGAAGGAAACGAACCGGTGGTCATTCCCAATGCGGAAGGCAAAAGGACCACTCCTTCGGTTATTGCATTTGTTGAGGGCGGTGAGATCAAGGTCGGTGACCCGGCCAAAAGACAGGCGGTAACCAACCCTGGTAAAACGGTTTATTCGATTAAACGGTTTATGGGAAATAAATACTCCGAGTCCAGCAAGGAAGCGAACCGTGTGCCCTATAAAGTAGTAAAAGGTGATAACGATACGCCCCGTGTAGATATAGATGGGCGTTTATATACGCCCCAAGAACTTTCTGCGATGGTCCTTCAAAAGATGAAAAAGACTGCCGAGGATTATTTGGGACAAGATGTTTCCAAGGCCGTAATTACGGTTCCGGCCTATTTTAACGATGCACAACGCCAAGCCACAAAAGAGGCAGGTGAGATTGCCGGACTTACCGTTGAGCGGATTATCAATGAACCAACTGCAGCATCTTTGGCTTATGGATTGGATAAGAAACATACCGATCAAAAGGTCGTAGTTTTCGACTTTGGAGGTGGTACGCATGACGTTTCCATCTTGGAATTAGGTGATGGTGTATTTGAGGTACTGGCTACTGATGGGGATACCCATTTGGGCGGTGATGACGTGGATCAGAAAATTATTGACTGGTTGGCGGAAGAGTTCAAAAAAGATGAGAGCATCGATTTGCGCGATGATGCTATGGCCCTGCAACGTTTACGAGAAGCTGCCGAGAAGGCAAAAATTGAATTGTCTGCTTCTTCACAAACAGAAATCAATCTGCCTTACGTAACAGCAACGGCATCCGGGCCAAAGCATTTGGTTCGTAGTCTCTCGCGTTCCAAATTTGAGCAATTGATCGATGATTTGGTTAAACGCACTATCGAACCTTGCGAAACGGCACTGAAAGCTGCCGGACTTTCAAAGAGCGATATCGATGAGATTATTTTAGTAGGTGGTTCTACCCGGATCCCAGCTGTACAGGAAGCTGTTGAAAAGTTTTTTGGAAAGAAACCTTCTAAAGGAGTAAACCCAGATGAGGTGGTTGCCGTTGGTGCAGCTATACAGGGTGGGGTATTGACTGGTGACGTGAAGGATGTATTGTTGTTGGACGTTACACCACTATCCTTGGGTATTGAGACCATGGGAAGTGTAATGACCAAGTTAATCGATGCGAATACTACGATTCCTACCAAAAAATCACAAGTATTCTCCACCGCAGCAGACAATCAACCATCGGTAGAGATTCATGTACTACAAGGAGAACGACCCATGGCGGGTGATAACAAAACCATAGGACGTTTTCATTTGGATGGGATTCCTCCAGCACCAAGAGGAACACCTCAAATAGAGGTTACTTTTGATATCGATGCAAATGGTATTATTAAGGTTTCCGCTACGGATAAAGCCACAAATAAGTCCCAGGACATTCGTATCGAGGCATCTTCCGGATTGACCGAAGAGGAAATCGAGAAAATGAAGGCGGAAGCAGAAGCGAATGCCGAATCCGATAAAAAAGCCAAAGAAACGGCTGATAAATTGAATGAGGCCGATGGAATGATATTCCAGACCGAAAAGCAACTAAAGGAATTCGGGGATAAATTGTCCGATGACAAGAAAAAACCGATCGAGGATGCTTTGGAGGAACTTAAGAAAGCCTATGAAAGCAAGGATCTGGCCGTAATTACTCCTGCTTTGGAGAAAATTAACGAAGCGTGGAAAGTTGCTTCTGAAGAGATGTACAAAGCACAAGCGGAGGCCCAGCAAGCAGGCGGCCCATCACCCAATGGAGAGGAAGCTGCTAGCGGAGGAGACGCCAAGGAAGGTGATAATGTTGAGGATGTAGATTTTGAAGAGGTGAAATAAACACTATTTAAGAGATAATGATTAAAAGGGTACTTTCAAACATGATAGTGCCCTTTTTTTATTCAGTTTATCTTACTATGGAAAAGCTATGGTCGGCTATTTATTTTAAACTTTCTTGAAAGCTCTCTACCATAGCCGGTCACGAATATTGAATCTTTTTTAAAGGCTACCCTTGCAAATGAAGTACTATCCTGGGTATCCACCATCCCTTTGAAAGTCAAGTAGTGAACGCCATCTTTTTCAATATAATCACCGGCGTGGTTATGGCCATTGAAATAGAATTTCACACAATCATTTTCTTCGATAAGGCTTAGTAATTCTTCATAGTTCAATAAATTGTGTGCATTGGATACACCCAAAGCTGGAAAATGGCAAAACATACCCACACGTTCCTCGTTCATTGTGGCCAGTTTTAACTGATCTTCTACCCAATTCAACTGGTCGTTGCTTAACCCACCGTTCCAAGGAACAACGTTCGGCAAGTTTTTTCCTTCCAACAGATTAAAAAGTGAATCGGTCTGTTGCTTTTTCGACTCGGAGAGTGCCCCATGTAAACTTAGGTCATTCCCATCCAGGACAATAAATCGCCACTTGTTCCTTACTATGCTATAATAACGATCGTTCAATTCCATTTTTTCAAAAACATAAGGTTTCAATGAATCTGCCACACTAAAATCATGGTTTCCCAATACATGGAACCGATCGGATTTTAGTGTCGCCCAAATAGGGGCGACCGTATCGAAGCTATCAAAACTTTGGTCGATAAAATCTCCCAAGTGAATGGAATAATCCAAAGGATATGTATTTAAAGTATCTATAGCTTCCTTTAGGCGCATTGGTGATTGCCTATAAAAGCGTTGATTACCTGATTTACAATTACAGTATTGACAGTCCGCCACCACCCCAATCTCGAATTCAGGAAATTTTGTACTGGTTTTCTTTTTTTGAGAGCAACCGATTAAGAAAAACCAAGGTAGCATAAAAAGTAAGGTCCGTGTCATGATTTTATTTTTGGGATATACAATACCATGGTAAAGATAGGTACAACAGGATTTTACGGCAACTTCTGGTATGGAAATTGATTTTAAATAAAGTACTTTTGATACGTTGAATTGTTATTTGAACCTTAACTACATCGACTTTACCATATTGCACTATGATAAAAAACTACATATTGTTTTTTTGTTTTGTTCTAAACTTCATTGCAACCAATATCTTTTCCCAAGAAATTAAAATATTCACAAGGGAGGATTTTGATTTAAACGGTGATGTAAAATCATGCTTGGTAATCACTGATTACGGGAAGGAAGAATATGATTTTGATGAAAATGGATTGTTGGCCAAATCGGTTACCCGTTATAGCGACTCGGACTATGATGTAACCTATTACCAATATGATGGAGGTTTTTTAAAGGAAAAGCGCTTAGAAAATTATCGAGAGAATACCTTTGATACCAGCACATCCATTGCCCATTTTTATGAACTGGATACCCTTGGAACTAAAAAGATTACTGAAAAAATAGTTTCCTATGAGAAGGAATTCGTGGACCAATATGAATATTTTTATGATACTGATGATAGAGTGGTTAAAATTATTCGGACCAATAACAATGGTACGGACGAGACCGGTATTGAATATACTTCATATAAAGACGAGCAAACAAGAACCTACAGATTAAATGGGGTTGAGCAAAAATCTATTCGGACTTCCAGTCGAAAAGCTAAGAATGGTACTTTAGAAAAGGTGATATTGACCAAAAAATTCCTAAACGGAGACCCTATTACCGCCAAGGAGGAAATATTTGATGCATCCGACCAATTGATTTCCACCATTCATTTTGGATATGATGAAAAGACCCAACAATTTGTACCGGAACATACCACTATATTTACTTATGATAGTAGTGGGGCACTTTCGAAATTGGTTGAAAAAAAAGGAAATTCCGAGAAGGTAAAGGAATATATCTACCAATACGATGACCGTGAGCAGGGCAATTGGGTGAAGCAGATTATTACTCCAGACAACGCCTATACTACGAGACGAATAAAATATTTCGAATTTCAAGAGGAAGTTGAAGAGGAGGAATAGCCTGCGAAGCGTTCGGATTTAATTCGCTTCCATTCATGATGTAAAATCCCATAGCAACAGGTGTTTCTTTTAAAGCCATCCAGTAGATATACATTTTCGCGCAATATGCCTTCCAGTTTTGCACCGAGTTTTTCCACCGCTTTTCTAGAACGTTCATTCCTTTCATCTATGCGAAACTCCACCTTTTCGAAGTCTATCTCTTCAAAAGCATGTTGCAACATCAAAAATTTCACATTGCTGTTGAGTCCCGTTCCCTGAAATTCTTTTCCTATCCAGGTAGATCCTATATGTAAGACCTTGTTCTTCCAATCGATGTTCATATATCGCGTACAACCCGCATAGGACTGTGTGTTTTTGTCAAAAATAACATATGGGATACTGGTCTTCTGAAGTTGCTGTTCCAATGCTATGTCGATATAATTTTTTAGTGCAGGTAACGTGGCAATATCGGAAGGGGAGTATTGGACCAACTTTTCTTGCTGGGCGATTGGAAATAAATTATCGGAATCTTCCGGCTTTAACGGGCTAAGTTTTACCCGTAGGTTTTCCAAAGTAACTACCACTGTTATTCGACTAAGCTGTTAATGATTTCTTTTTTAAGTTCATGACCGCCCTCAAAAATAACCACTTCAGCCTGCCCTTCAAAAAGTGACCGAATTTTTTTTAATTCTTCTTTCAACCTTTTTTCGGTTATATATTCATCTTTGTTACCTATAAATATCTTGATTTTGGTTTTGTTCCGTCTTAAGAAATCAAAATCCGCTGGAATCAGTTCATCAGGGATTCCACCGGCATAAAGCACCAATTGATGAACCGGCAGTTTTTTATGAACCACCCATCGCGTAGCAATGGAAACTCCCTGTGAGAAACCGAGAACGATTAAATTACAATTTTCGGGAATATTTTCCGCTTCCCATATGGCCTCCAAATAAGCCAAAACATTTTTGGTTTCCAGAATGGTGTTTTCTTTTGTTAGCCAACTGGCTCCTACATGTTTGTATTCACTGTCCAAATAATATTTGGAAGGGGCCTGGGGAGCCATAATGTAGTTTTCATCGGCCGGTAGTCCCTTAAAATGTTTCAAGAAAAATCGACTTAAGTACCCCATCCCATGAAGTACTATCCAAACATTTTTGGTGGATTTTTCCAAATTGTTCAATGTTTCATAGGTACCTGTGGTATTGTAACGTATTCTTTTTTCTTTCATGGTTTTTAAAATCTGTTTCCAAGTAGTACCATTTGTTCACAAGGCAATACGTAGTTTTGTAAAAAAAGTTTCATGGACGATTTTAAGGAAAAAATTTTGAAGGTCTGTAACAATTCTTCGAAAAACACAATGATGGAAAATTTAGAGATCGAATATATTGATGTGGGCGAGAATTATCTTGTGGCCAAAATGCCCGTTAACGCTAAGGTCCATCAACCTGACGGTGTCCTACATGGCGGGGCATCCGTTGCTTTGGCCGAAAGCGTCGGGAGTATGGCGTCCTATATTTTTTTGGATGCGGAAAAATTTTTTGTCCGAGGTATAGAAATATCCGCCAATCATGTAAAAAGCATACGGGATGGCGATGTGTTTGCCAAGGCAATTTTAATCCATAAGGGGCGTACTACCCAATTGTGGGAAATTAAGATTACGGATGCGCAAGAAAACTTGATTTCTTCATGTAAATTAACCACCATTTCCCTACCAAAAAGTTAGTATGTCTTTGGCACTTATGGACAAGGTGTCCGCCCAATTTAGGGACAGACTTCCTTTCGTTGTTTACAGGAAGCCGAATCATACTCAGGTTACGGCTCTTTTTCAAAAGGACGATACATTGCATTCCGTTTCGGATTTTACGGAAACGGGGTTCGTAATGGCCGCTTTTGAATGGAAACCCACCGTACTATTGCGTCCCGATGAAAAACATGAAGCCGATTTTGATTTTGGCACACCTCCAAATTGTAAAAGCGGTACGGAAATCCAAATTGATTTGGAACAGAAGAAGGTTCATCTTGATCTGGTCCAAAAGGGTATAGCCGCAATACAACAAGGGGATTTAAAAAAAGTTGTCCTATCCCGTAAAATTGAAATGGATTTTAATGAGAATCCACTGGAACTGTTCCAAAGTCTTCTGCCCACATACCCAAATGCCTTCTGTTACCTCTGGTTTCATCCCAATACAGGGCTTTGGCTAGGAGCAACCCCTGAAATCTTGTTACAGGTTAGAAATAGGGAATTCAATACAATTTCATTGGCAGGAACGCTACCCTATAGTGGAAATGATCAGGTAGTATGGGGTAGAAAGGAGTTGAAGGAACAGGATTTGGTGACGGATTATATACTTGATGTTCTCCGGGATAAGGCCAGTGACATCAAAAAAGGAGAATTAGAATCGGTCAAAGCAGGAAACCTTCTGCATTTACGAACTAAGATTTCCGGAGTCTTTTTGGAAGATGGCCTAGGTTCTGTTATTAGATTCTTGCATCCGACACCTGCAATCTGCGGTTTCCCAAAGCAACCGGCCCTTGATTTTATCCATGATAACGAAAACTACGATAGGGAATTTTATACCGGCTTTTTGGGAGAGCTTAATTTTGACGCTGAAACTAAATTATATGTGAATCTGCGCTGTGCGCAAATCAAGGAGAACAAAGTTGTTGTTTATACTGGCGGAGGTATTACACAAGATTCGGATCCCGAAAAGGAATGGGATGAGACCGTGGCCAAGAGTAAGACATTGTTACAGCTTATTTAAACCTTTAGTTTTTTTGGTTTAGATTGGTTTAGAATTACCCTCGTTGTATTTTTGTCCCACATGAGATATTCCACCATTCCCTTGGCCCAGACCATTATTTTGCATTGTGAGGCAAAAGGTGTCCAAAATATCGTTATCTCCCCGGGTTCGCGAAATGCCCCTTTGACCATTGGGTTTTCTGAAAACTCTTTTTTTAAATGTTTCAGCATTGTGGATGAGCGTTGTGCTGCTTTTTTCGCACTTGGCATTGCGCAGTATTTACAAGAACCGGTCGCTCTGGTATGCACTTCGGGCAGTGCTCTTTTAAACTATTATCCTGCAGTTGCCGAGGCCTTTTACAGTAATATTCCCCTAATTGTCATTTCGGCTGATCGGCCTAGTTATAAGATAGATATCGGAGATGGACAGACGATACGTCAGGACGATGTGTTCCATAGGCACATAGGATTCTCGGTTAATTTAAAACAAGACGTTTCACATGCAGTGGAAAAGGTAAAAAAATATGCGCCATATTTAATTACCGAAAATACCGTTGAAAATACCCAGGAAAAAATCCAATCTTTCAATGATACTAGTTTAAATGAAGCCATAAACTTGGCATATGCCCATAACACCCCAGTACATATTAACGTCCCCTTCGAGGAACCTTTGTATGATTTTATTGATGAAGGTACGCTACAGCCCAATATAGTCTTCAATCAGGAAAAAGATCTGTCCTCAAGCTTAGATATAGAGCACTTAACCTCAATTTGGAAAACTGCTAAACGTAAGCTGGTCTTGGTAGGGGTGAGTCACCCAAATAGCATTGATCAGGAGGTTTTGGATATATTGGCCGATGACCCTTCCGTAATCGTTTTTACCGAAACAACATCGAATCTACATCATCCCAATTTCTTCCCAAGTATAGATACCTTAGTTGCGCCCATAGAAAAGTTAGACCAAAAGGATAATTTGTTTAGGAAGTTGCAACCTGAGATTCTACTGACTTTTGGGGGGTTGATCGTTTCAAAAAAAATCAAGGCATTTCTACGGCAGTATAAGGCCGAACAACATTGGCATATTGATGAAATAAAGGCCTATGACACTTTTTTTTCGCTCTCCCATCATATAAAAATGGATCCTAACCGTTTTTTAAAACTCATACTGTCCGATGTATATGAGGAAAATACGAAAGGTAATTATCGCGATTACTGGCAGAATATCAAGGAAAATTTTAGATTAAAGAGACTGGAATATATACATCGGATCCCATTTTCAGATCTCTTGGCCTTTTACTACATAGGTAGCAGTGTGCCAAGGGACTATCAATTGCATTTGGCCAATAGTTCCACCATTCGCTACGCTCAGCTTTTTAATTGGCATCCTTCCATAAAAATGTTTTGCAACCGAGGCACCAGTGGCATAGACGGGAGTACCTCAACAGCAATTGGAGCCTCAGTATATAGTAAGAAACCTACTTTGTTAATTACCGGAGATCTGAGTTTTTTTTATGATAGTAATGCTTTTTGGAACGGACATATCCGATCCGATTTTAGGATACTACTGATAAATAATGGCGGAGGAGGAATTTTTAGGATTTTACCAGGCAAGGAGGATACTCCGAATTTTGAGACCTATTTTGAAACTGTCCAAAATTTGGATGCGAAGCATATCTGTAATTTGTATGGTTTTGAGCATACCGAAGTAAGTAGGTCAAAGGACTTGGAAGATGCATTGAAGTTTTTTTATGAACAGTCCGATAAACCTAAATTATTGGAAATTCGGACTCCGAGATTATTGAACGATAAAATTTTGCTCGGTTATTTTGATTTTTTATCTTCGGATTTTATTAACCATTAATTTATAGAACACTAACTATTATGAGCAGTAAAAGAGACGAATTGATAGCTAAGTATGCCGCTGACATCAAGGAAAAATTTGGTGAAACACCGGACATGGATTTATTGACCAAAGTTACTATTGGACTAGGTCCTGCCATTTACAATTTGGATGCTTCTAAAGTTTCCGGGGCGGACGACAAGGAATTGGAAACCGTTAAGAACAATTATTTGGTAAAAAAGTTGGGTTTATCGGACGGGCCTGAACTGATGGATGCCGTTAATTCCGTGGTGGATAAGTACGGTAGCTCCGTAAAAAGCAAATACAGAGCGGTTGTCTACTATATGTTATGCAAACATTTTGACAAAGCCTCTACGTATAACTAATAGCTTATTTTGTAAGGATTAGAAGCCGTCCGCCAATTGGCGGACGGCTTTTTTTTATAGAATTTTTAAACGCTACTTTTGCATCATGTTTCTACTTGGAAAATTTAATCGTCTTCGAATTTTAAGGGATACCAGTGTGGGACTTTTTCTGGGCGATGATGAAGGCAATGAGATACTTCTGCCAAACAAATACGTGCCTAAAACTTATGAAATAGGGGAAGAACTTGAAGTTTTCTGTTATCTGGATCATGAAGAACGCCCGATTGCAACAACCTTGCAGCCTGAAATAATGAGGGGCGAGTTTCAGTTGTTACAAGTAGCTGAGGTAAACGAATTTGGAGCTTTTATGGATTGGGGCCTGGAAAAACATCTTTTGGTGCCGTTTAGGGAGCAAAGGTCAAAAATGAAAGAGGGCCATTGGTACGTGGTGTTTTGTTATCTGGATACGAAAACCGAACGTTTGGTAGCATCCAATAAATTGGACAAGTTTTTGGATAATGAGGATTTATCCATCAAGGAAAGGGAAGTAGTAGATTTGATTTTTACGCGAAGTACAGATTTGGGTTGGGAGATAATAATTAATAATCGGCATAAAGGATTGGTCTATTCCAATGAAATCTTCAAAAGAGTAGCGATAGGGGACAATACCAAAGGTGTTATTAAACGCATACGACCTGACAATAAAATTGATGTATCACTTCAACCTATGGGGGTCAATGTCCTGGAACCCGCAGCAAACAAGATTTACGAGACCCTCCTGCAGAATGATGGCTTTTTGGCACTTCACGATAAATCAGATCCTGAAGATATCAAAGCGACACTTCAAATGAGCAAAAAGACATTCAAGAAAGGTGTAGGGACATTATACAAAGCCCGAAAAATAGAAATAAAAGAAAATGGCATTCGGGTTATTTGAGTATAAATTGTGAAACGAATTTTCTTTAACAAAATGAAAATCAATTCACTATACCAATTTAACCACAGTTTTCCTTTCCTATGCCACCAAAAGTTATATTTTTGCAACAAAGGATATAGAACCTTTTTAACATTAAAGTATTTTGGTTAACTTTAACACAAGATATACCCCATAAAACTATACACTGCATGCCATTCATTGAAGAAAGCGATTTACTGGAATTGCACAAGGATATCGACAAGGCTCAGATAATCAATGAACGTCTTCTAGATCAAATAAAGTTCAAGAACAAGGAGCTCAAAAAAAGTAAGATACAGCGAAACGTCTTGGCCGGCGTTACGGGACTTTTCCTTATCGGTACCCTTGCCATTACATCTTTTACGGCTGGCCTAAGTAGTTCCAATGGTTTTGAAAAGCAGGAAAACTTGCTGGTTTCCATTGACAGTTTGGATGCCATAAAAACACGCATAGATAATCTTAAATTACAAAATCAGGAGCTTAGTCTGGTGAATGAATTCTATTTGGCCAAGAAGTTTTTGGAAAAGGAAAAAATTTATTCCGTTCAGATTAAATCTTTTGTAGACAATAATGTAACGCTTGCTTCAAAGGCGCTTACCAATACCATGTTTGTTAAGACCAACCCGTTTTATTCGTATTCCTTAGGAAATTTTGAGACTTTGGAAGAAGCCCAAAAATTTAGAAAACAGCTGGTAGATCTCGGTTTCCAGGATGCTTTCGTTGCCTCTTACCAAGATGGCAAGAGAATCCAAATAGAAGACCCCTATTAAAGAAATTTTGCCAAAAACTAAGATTTGGTTGGATGCCTTACGCTTAAGGACCCTACCGCTATCGATATCTGGTATCATTGTAGGAACAGCCTTGGCCAATTTTTACGGAAAAGTAGATGTTCTGGTATTTGTTTTGGCACTTTTTACTGCAATAGGATTCCAGATTACGTCAAATTTGGCCAATGATTATGGCGATGGTGTTAAAGGTACGGACAATGAGTCTCGGATAGGGCCAAAACGGGCTTTACAAAGTGGACTGCTATCCAAGGAAGAGTTGAAAAAAGGAATTGTTGTATCAAGCGTTCTTAACTTTTTTTTAATTCTTGTTGTGGTTTACGCTGCATTTGGAAAAGAACAAATAAGTTACCTCTTACTCTTTATAGTGTTGGGCGCAGCAAGTGTTTGGGCCGCTATAAAATATACTGTAGGATCTTCTGCCTATGGGTATAAAGGAATGGGAGATCTTTTTGTTTTTATCTTTTTCGGTTTGGTTGCTGTCTTGGGATCCATGTTCCTAAACACCAAGGTTCTTCATTTGGAAGCTCTCTTGCCGGCCTGTACCATAGGCTTTTTAAGTACAGGTGTTCTTAACCTCAATAACCTAAGGGATTATGAATCCGATACGCAAGCGGATAAGAACACCCTTGTGGTGCGAATTGGATTTAAAAATGGTAAGACCTATCACTCATTGCTTTTGCTCAGTGGATTTGCGACATTGCTTTGGTTTGTTTTACTGAACTTTACAAATTGGTACCATTTTATTTCCTTAGTACTGTTCATACCAATTTTTATTCATATGCACCGTGTTTATAAAACAGATGCCCCTGTCCTGTTGGACCCGGAACTTAAGAAATTGGCCCTAAATACTTTTGCTCTCGCCATCATATTCTATATCAGTTTTAATAATTTTTTGTAATTTTGAGTCTAACCATCTAAACCACAACTACTTTGGAACAACCTATAAAAATTCTTATCGTAGAGGACAATGTTATCATTGCGGACGATATGCAATCTATGCTAGAAGAGATTGGTTATGAGATTGTTGATAACGTAATAGTATACGAGCAAGCGGAGGAGGTTTTAAGGACACAGCAGGTTGATCTGGTCTTGATCGATATTATACTTGCCTCCGATAAGACTGGAATCGATTTGGGCAAACACATTAGGGAGAACTATGACATACCCTTTATTTTCGTTACCTCAAACTCTGATCGTGCCACGGTAGAAAATGCCAAGACGGTTAAACCCAATGGGTATTTGGTAAAACCATTTGAACAACAGGATTTATATACCTCTATAGAAATTGCACTTTCCAATTTTACTTATGGTACTGGTAAAACGGCAGGTGAAGAGAATGACGCGGTAGAAGCCCCAATGTCCAATTCTGTCTTAAAGGACTCCATTTTTGTTAAAAAGCAACACTTGTATTACAGGATACAATTTGGAGACATACAGTTCATAAAGGCGGACAATGTTTATTTGGAAGTAAATACCGTGGACAAAAAGTTTTTGGTAAGGTCCCCGTTAAAGGATTATTTAGAGAAATTACCGAAGAACAAATTCTACAGGGCCCATAAATCCTATATTGTGAATGTGGATCATATTGATGCCATAAACTCCAAGGATATAATGATAAACAATACCCTAATTCCAATATCAAAGGATTTCAAAGAGTTTATCATTTCTGCAATGAACTCTTAAAATCTTTCATTTTATACAGAATCGGAAGACATGTGGCGCATGTCTTCTTTTTTATAGCGGTTTATAGCTTGGACACAACAGTTTTTAGCTCCTTCACAACATTAATTTTGCCCGTGTCTCAAAGTAAATTACTTTGGTCCTGTATTAATTTACAAGCTTCAATTGAATTAATAGTTTTTTCATTTTCATATAGTGTTCTCGTAAAAGAGTCGTGTCTTAATGGCAGGGCTCTTTTTAGTTATTGTTTGGTTTTCTATTTTCGAGAAATTGTAAATTGAAGTAATTGCAAAGAAGAGAGAAACCTATCTTTATTTTCTTTTAGAAATTTGGCCTTATATAACTCCGGCCAAATGCTCAAAAAATCAGATGAAATACACCCCCGGAATGATATTCTGATTTTCACAACAAAAAACGAGGGTTACACAACAATATTCAAAAAGGATGGCCTTCATACAATATTTTTGAACCGTCTTTAGGACACCCCAAAACTTATCATTTTATTTTTTGATGTAATTGTACGGAGGCTTTATGTGCTTATAGGGTTTTTTCGCGCATATGTGGTCTTATTTTGGTTTTAATATCCACGTTCAACTCAAGTCTATTTTAGATTATGGTTAAAAAAAGAATTTGAGAACAATTAGTGTAGTAAAAAAGACGTTTTTGCAATAATGGAAACGCACCAAACTTTTGATTCGGTTTACAACAAAAATTTCGCAAGACCAAACTATAACGGTATGTTTGGTTTTGTTCCCGTACTATGATATGAAAAATCTGCTTGGCACAACCTTATTAGTATTCTTCCATTGTCTCTTTTGCATAAGTTCTGTGGTTGCCCAAGATTCCACTGAAACTGGTGAAGGTCTTTTTAGAAAATTTCAAAATAAGGAAACGCTCGAAGAAAGATTCGAGTTCTTTTTCAATGCTCCAAATCGTTATTTGGAGAATTCAGCCTATGATTGGTTGGATACGGTGAATGTATTTCTTAATAACGCCCAAAAACAAGAAGATACAACCGCGGTAAAGCAATACAAACTTATGCAGTCCCAGATATATTATGATATTGGGGATTATGATAAGAGTCTTGCCATAAACAAGGAACTGTATGTCAAAAAGGAAAGCCTTGATCTGGATACCAGAACCACTCTCTTAAATCTCATGGACGAGAACTATTCCAAATTGGAGCTTTACGCGGAACAAATAGATATTCGGAAGGAAAAGAAGGAATTGGGGATAACGGAGAACATTGCTTTTTATGACATTTATTCCAATTTGGGATTACATCGCAAGGCCATGGACGATTACTTTGAACACGTTAAAAAAACCGTGGACGAAAAGGATTATTTTGCCCAGGCCGAATTTTACAATAATGTCGGAACCTACCTAAGGTTGGACAAATCCACACCTACCTCCCTTAACTCTTATAAAAAAGCCAAAGGGTTCATAGATGTATTTTTGAACGATGTTACCAAGATCAAATCTGATGCAGAAGTTCAAGAAGCAAACCTTTTAAGTAGTAAAATACGCGGGAATATAGGAAAATGTCATTTGCAATTGGGAGAATATGAGGATGCCATTCCTTTTTTGGAGCAGAGTATTGAAGAAATGACCGAGTATACCAAAGGGTTGTATTCTGCGGATATCATCGAAAATCGCCTGGCCATTGCCGAATGCTACTTGCAATTGGCGGATTTGGAAAGGGCTACGGACTTTTTGAGCGATGATATGCAGCTTAGGAAAACAGAAAACAAAATAAAAAAGAATAGGCTACTGTCCATTTATTATGAGAGGACCGACGACTATAAAAATGCCTCACTTTATTTGCGTAAGAACATTCGAATCAACGATTCTATAAGTATCAATGAATCAGAATTGAGAAAGCAACAATTGGCCACGGTCATGGCTGAGGAAAAGGCTAACACACGGTCCATAATGGCAGCCCAAAAACAGGCTTTGGAAGAGCAGCGCAGTGAAATGATAGCACAGGATGAACGGATAAACCTGGTGTTCATTTCCTTGATTTTTACGTTGTTGGGATTTGCAGGTTTGGTTTATGCCTATCTAAAAAGTATAAAGAACCAACGGTTGATCGCAGAACAGAAACATATAATCGAAAATTCCCTGGTAGAAAAGGATTCTCTCCTGAAGGAAATACATCATAGGGTTAAAAATAACCTACAAATGGTTTCCAGCCTGTTGAGCCTCCAAACTAAAAACACAAGAAGTAAAGCGGCTATTGAGGCCCTTGAAGAAGGAAAAAGTAGGGTAAAGGCCATGGCATTGATTCATCAAAAACTGTATCAGAACGATGACCTTTCCGTAATTGAAATGCAGGGGTATATCGAGAGTTTGATCAATAGCGTACAATCGGTCTACAAAAAAGGCGGACACAATATCAATATTACAATAGACGCCGAAGGGGTAGAATTGGATATTGATAGGGCTATCCCTTTTGGGCTCATTTTGAACGAACTGGTCTCCAACTCCTTTAAGTATGCTTTTCCCTATGACGAAGAAAACGGTAAGATTTATATCCATCTTAGAAAAATGGGAGATAAAGAAGGCTTTTTTGAGTATTCGGACAACGGGGTCGGTCTACCGGAAGATACCGAGGAACGGACCAACTCCTCTATGGGGATACGATTAATGAACCGTTTGGCCAATCAGCTACAAACCAAATTGAACATTGATAAAACTGCCGAAGGGGTTCGTTTTTGGTTCAATTTTAAATAAATTTGAAGAGTAACTTAAACTCTTCAATAATGAAATTTACTTTTTTGGGCCATGCTTCCTTGCTTATAGAGACTGAAAATAAAACACTTCTAATAGACCCTTTTATCACAGGCAATGAAAAGGCATCAGGTACAATAAACATCGATGACCTAAATCCGGATTATATATTAGTGACTCACGCCCACCAGGACCACACTTTGGATGTAGAACAAATTGCCAAGGCCTCAGGCGCGACCATAGTAAGCAATTATGAAATTGCAGTGCACTATCAGAACAAAGGTCTTGAGGCGCACCCTATGAACCATGGCGGACAATGGAATTTTGATTTCGGAGGATTAAAATATGTAAACGCCATTCATACTTCGTCCTTTCCGGACGGTTCCTACGGTGGACAACCTGGGGGATTCGTACTTTCAGCGGAAAACAAAGAGGTCTATATTGCCGGGGATACGGCATTGACCATGGATATGAAGTTAATCCCCATGCAAACAAATTTAGATTTGGCCGTACTGCCCATCGGGGACAATTTCACCATGGGTGTGGACGATGCCATAATTGCTTCGGATTTCATTGAGTGTACTGAAATATTGGGCTACCATTTTGACACTTTTGGATATATTGAAATTGACCATGAAGAGGCCAAAAGAAAGTTCAAGGAAGCGGGAAAAACACTCCATTTATTGGATATAGGACAGGAATTGACCGTTTGATGCTCTTCTTATTTTCGGTAAATTTTAAAGTGTTTCCGTCATCTATGACCCTAAAATATCTAAATTTGGGCATAGCGGATGAAAGCCAGGTATAAAAAACATATCCTCAATTTTAAACGTCCCAGTGGCACTTCACGGGGCATACTTACCCAAAAGGAGACTTGGTTTCTTATCTTGGAAGAAAATGGAAAATTGGGGATAGGGGAATGCGGACTATTGCGAGGCCTAAGCATGGACGATGTGGATGGTTATGAGGATAAACTCCAATGGACTTGCGATAATATTTCTTTGGGTGTGCAGGCACTTTATGGGGAATTGAAAGCTTTTCCCAGTATCCAATTTGGGATAGAACAGGCCTTTATTTCCTTGAGATCCAACGATGCCTTCGAACTTTTCACATCTAGTTTTACAGGAGGAAAAAGCACAATTCCCATCAATGGCCTCATTTGGATGGGAGATGCAGGTTTTATGTATGAGCAGATCCAACAAAAATTGGAGGAAGGCTTTTCTTGTATAAAAACGAAAATTGGGGCCATCGATTTTAATAAAGAAATAGAACTTTTGGAATCCATTCGTAAAAGGTACTCCAAAGACGATATTGAACTTCGGGTGGATGCCAATGGAGCTTTTGAACCAAAGCAGGCACTGGAAAAGCTCCAAGCCTTATCCCATTATGACTTACATTCTATAGAACAACCGATCAAGCAAGGCCAATATTCTCAAATGAAAAGGTTATGTAGTGAGTCTCCTTTGCCTATTGCTTTGGACGAGGAATTGATTGGAGTTTTTGAACTTAAGGAAAAGAAAAGGTTGTTGCAGACCATCCAGCCACATTATCTTATCTTGAAGCCCAGTTTGATCGGGGGGGTTAAGGGCAGTGAAGAATGGATAGCCTTGGCCAATGAATATGATATTGACTGGTGGGTAACCAGTGCCTTGGAAAGCAATATAGGCCTAAATGCCATTGCACAGTGGACGTTTACCTTGAACAACCCAATGCCCCAAGGATTGGGCACTGGAAGTTTGTTTACTAATAATTTTGACTGTCCATTGGCGGTAAAAGGCGGCCAATTGGGTTATGGAAATGACAAATATTGGGAAACCAATTTAATTGAGAGCTTATGTATGTAGAACAAGGGTACAAAGGAGAAATAGGTATTTGGAAATATTTTTTGATCCCTTTGGGTTTCATTGGGCTCATGGTACTCAATTATTTGGCCATAGTCCTTTTGGACTTGGATATTGAAGCTATTATGGAGGCGGAAATTAATAGGAAAGGGGCCAACCGGTTTTTGATTGAGATGCTGATTCCCTTTATAGTCGGTCTTGCCTTGTTGTTTCTCTGGGTGAAGTTCATTCACAAACAGACATTGACCTCATTAACGACTTCCAGACAAAAAATAGATTGGAAACGAGTCTTCTTTGCTTTTGCACTTTGGTCTACTATTACCATAGTAATAACCGGAATAGATATTGTGGTGGCCCCGGAGGACTATATCCTTAATTTCAGATGGGAGCCATTTTTGTATTTGCTGATAATAGCCATATTACTGATTCCTATACAAACCAGTTTCGAAGAATATTTGTTTCGAGGTTATATGATGCAAGGAATAGGGATTATGGCAAAAAATCGGTGGGTACCATTGTTCGTTACGTCCGTTTTGTTCGGGTTGATGCATTTGGGAAATCCTGAAGTAGGTAAATTGGGCTATGGCATTATGGTCTATTACATTGGTACCGGCTTCTTCTTGGGAATTATGACCTTAATGGATGAAGGCCTGGAATTGGCTTTGGGTTTTCATGCATCCAATAACTTGGTAACGGCACTTTTGATAACAGCTGATAGCACAGCTTTTCAGGTGGATGCCATATATAAAAACGTGGCGGAACCGGATTTGGGGTTTGATGCCTTTTTGCCCGTTTTTGTGGTCTTTCCTATACTTCTATATGTCTTTTCCAAAAAGTATCAATGGAAAAATTGGAAGCAACGATTGGCCGGCCCCGTATTATCTCGAGAAGAGTTTTTTACATCTAATAATGACGAAACCCAAGTATAGCGACATTCACTTTAGGTTTAAGTTTAATGGCTTTCATCCATCCATAGATGAACTAAAGGAGATAGGATATAGCTTAATAAAGGAGGGTACACTTTTTGAACAGGCTATCGGAGATTTTTTGTTGGATTGGCTTGATGAAAAGCTGGTCATTGAAGTCAAGACTTCCGGTTCCACGGGAATTCCAAAATCGATTCTTCTTAAGAAAAGCCAAATGGTGAATTCCGCCTTGGCCACCGGAGACTTTTTTGGACTACATCCCGGTGATTCAGCATTGTTATGTTTGCCATGTGATTTTATTGCGGGTAAGATGATGTTGGTCCGTGCCATGGTTTTGGGTCTTGAACTCGATTATGTAGAGCCTTCCTCTAATCCATTGGAATACAATTCCAATTCCTATGATTTCTGCGCAATGGTACCGCTACAGCTGCAAAAGTCATTGGGGCAATTAAAACGAATACGAATAGTATTGGTTGGAGGTGCCTCGGTATCGAATGCGTTGAAGAAAAAGGTTGAGCATGAATCCACTACTATTTTTGAGACCTATGGAATGACGGAAACCATAACCCATGTTGCCGTCAGAAAAATACATCCTATTCCACCAAGTGTTGTGGAAACCTTTTTTGAAACCCTGCCCGGGGTAACCGTTTCCACGGACTCTAGGGACTGTCTTATCATTAATGCACCGAACGTTTGTGATGATAAGGTAATTACCAATGACCTAGTGCATCTTATTTCGGACACAGAGTTCAAATGGCTGGGGCGATACGATAATATAATCAATTCCGGAGGTGTAAAATTGATTCCAGAACAAATTGAGACCAAGCTTACCCAAATAATCTCAAATCGATTTTTTGTAACGGGGTTTCCTGATGAAAAGCTAGGACAAAAATTAGTGTTGCTTGTTGAAGGTGAAATAGATGTTGAAACATTGTCCAAAAAAATTACAGAACTTTCATCCCTGGAAAAATATGAAGTGCCCAAAGCAATCTATAATCTCCCTTCTTTTTTAGAAACCGAAACAGGTAAAATCAGAAGAAAAGAAAATGCCAATCTCATTTTAAGTTAGGTTTCCCTCTTTCAAAAGTACACTTCCCTAATTCTTGGTTTTAGACATAGTTGACATCCTTTAGGTTTACAGCCAACTTAAAAACCAAAAAGATGAAAAATCTAGTCGTACTTCTTGTTATCACCTTAACTGCCATTTCGAGTCATGCCCAAACTATGCAGATTACAGGAACCGTTTCAGATTCCAATTCGCCCTTGCCTGGAGTCAATGTTCTAGTAAAGGGAACAACAATCGGAACCCAGACCGATTTTGACGGGAACTATCAGATTACGGCCTCAAAAGGAGATATTCTCGTTTTTAACTATATAGGTTTTAAGACCAAGGAAGTAAAAGTTAACGATTCCTTCGTCATCAATGTAACCCTCCAAGAAGATATTCAAGCCCTTGAGGAAGTCGTGGTGGTGGGTTATGCTACTCAGCAAAAAAGAAGTATGACCCACTCAATTTCAAGTATATCGTCAGAATCGATTAGAAGTATAACCCAACAAAATCTTGTAAGACAACTTCAGGGTAAAGCAGCGGGGGTGAGTATAACTAATACTGCCAATTTATCTAAAAAACAACGTTTGACCTTGAAAGGTTTGGTAGGGCAAAAAGAGAATCGTGAGCCCCTTTATATTGTTGACGGAACACCTATTGCGCAGAATAACAACCCCATTATTGAGAAAATTAATCCAAATGAGATCGAAAAAAAGAATAGCTACAAGCCGGGAAGGGCACAGCGAATGTTCGGCAGTATTGCAAAAAATGGTTGTATTGTAATTACTACCAAGAAGGGCAACTATCAAATCGAAAATGATGAAAGCTATGCCAAGATTAATGAGAATAAGTTCGAGCAGGTGCTGCTGAGCCCATTGTCTACATTTTCAATAGACGTAGATAAAGCTTCTTATAGCAACATTCGAAGAATGCTCAACAATGGACAAACAGTCAAGCCCGGAGCTGTAAAAATCGAAGAAATGATCAATTACTTTGATTATGAGTATACGCAGCCAAAAACATATCATCCGTTTGCGATACATACTGAAGTAGCGAAGACTCCATGGAACAACACTACCAAATTGGTACGTATAGGCCTACAAGGAAAAACATATACAAATACTGAACTACCACCATCCAATCTCACTTTTTTGATTGATGTTTCGGGTTCGATGAACTCGCCTAAAAAGCTTCCGCTTTTAAAGAATGCCTTCAAATTGTTGGTAAATCAGCTGCGCAAGAAAGACAAAGTTGCAATTGTAGTTTACGCCGGGGCTGCTGGTGTTGTACTAAAACCAACTTCAGGTGCCGACAAAGAAACTATATTGGCGGCACTGGATAATTTAGAAGCAGGTGGTTCTACCGCCGGCGGTGAAGGCATAGAGCTTGCTTATCATATCGCGCGTAAAAACTTTAAGAGAAGTGGAAACAATAGGGTAATATTGGCCACCGACGGAGACTTTAATGTTGGAGCTTCAAGTGATGATGCCATGGAGGATTTAATTGAGGAAAAAAGAAAATCAGGAGTATTTCTATCAGTACTAGGTTTTGGAATGGGCAATTACAAGGACTCAAAACTTGAAATATTGGCGGATAAGGGCAACGGAAACCACGCCTATATTGATACCATGCAAGAAGCTCAAAAAGTATTTGGAAAGGAATTCGGGGGTACTTTGCATACAATTGCCAAGGATGTGAAAATTCAAATTGAATTTAATCCGGCTAAAGTTCAGTCTTATAGGTTAATAGGTTATGAAAACAGAATGTTGGCTGCTGAAGATTTTGTCGATGACACCAAAGACGCTGGAGAATTGGGTAGTGGCCACAAGGTAACCGCATTATACGAGATTATTCCGATAGGGATTGAGAACAATTATACTGATAATCACATTGATTTAAAATATGCGGAAAAGAAAAACAAGACAGCCTTTTCTGAAGAGTTGTTGACAGTAAAATTTAGATATAAAAAGCCTAGTGGGGATAAAAGCATTGAAATAGTAAATGTGGTTGAAAATCTAGAGAATGATATGTCCACGGATTTTACCTTCGCTTCGGCAGTAGCACTTTTTGGTATGCATCTGCGGAATTCCAATTATACGAATAATTCAGGTCTGGATGATGTTATTGAACTTGCGGAAAAGGCTAGAGGAGTAGATTCTAATGGGTATCGTTCGGAATTTATACGTTTAGTAAAAACATACCATAATAGTCTTTGAAAAGTGCCGAAAGGCACTTTTTTGTTATCCCATATTTTGTATTTTCATGGAATAAACTATGAAAATGAAAAAGCTCATATTATTTTTTTTTTAGCTATAGGTGAAATTTTATTAGCCCAGCAAATCCTCCCAGAAATCGAAAGAGCCAAAGTGATAGATGAAATTCTGGCCGATCGTTTCAATAATCTCTTGCCCCAACTGATGGACGAAACGGATATTGACATGTGGATATTGATTTCAAGGGAATATAACGAGGATCCCGTGTTACGTACGATGCTACCGGCTCGTTGGTTGAATGCCCGAAGGCGGACTATTTTGGTTTTCTACAGGGATAAAGCAAAAAATACTATCGATAAGTTGGCGGTGGCCCGATACAATGTAGGGGATAATATCCTATCCGTTTGGGATAAGGAAAAGGAACCCGAACAATGGAAGCGTCTGATACAATTGATCGAGGAAAGAAATCCAAAGAAAATTGGGCTCAACTTTTCTAAGGACCATAATATTGCAGATGGCCTGGAGAAGACCGACCATGAGGAATTCATGCAGAATTTACCAAAAAAGTATCACAAAAAAGTGATTTCGGCAGAGCAATTGGCGGTAGGTTGGATAGAGACCCGGACCGCTCGTGAAATGATTATTTACAATCAGTTGGTGGATATAACGCATGACATCATAGCAGAAGCATTTTCTGAAAAGGTCGTTACCCCAGGAATTACGACTACTACAGAGGTAGAGTGGTGGATGCGCCAAAAGGTGACTAATTTAGGGTTGGAAACTTGGTTTCATCCTACCGTTGATGTACAACGGACCAGCGAGGAAATTGTGGGTCATCTCTATTCTTTTTCCGATCGTCCAGAGGATATGGTCATTCTGCCAGGCGATTTGCTGCATTGCGATTTTGGGATTACCTACTTACGTTTAAATACCGATTGCCAAGAACTGGCCTATATACTCAAACCTCGAGAAAGGGAAGCCCCTGAATTCTTACGTGATGCCCTTAAAAAAGGGAATAAGGTTCAGGATTTCCTGACCGACAATATGATTGCCGGACGTACCGGAAATGAAATTTTGGCCAAGGCCCTCCAAGACGGACGTGAAGCAGGGCTACGTCCTGCCATTTACACCCATCCCCTGGGATCTTATGGGCATTCCGCGGGCACCACTATAGGTATGTGGGATGCACAAGGCGGGGTTATGAAAGCCGATGGAGAAAATTATCCGTTACGGCCCAATACAGTCTATGCCATAGAACTGAATACAACGGTAACCATTCCAGAATGGAAACGGGACATCCGGATTATGTTGGAAGAGGCCGGGTTCTATGGTGAGGATGGATTTCGATATGTTAATGGAAGACAAACAGAATTACTCCTTATACCAAGGATAAAAGAACATTTGGGTGAATAATGTTCGGCATTGTTTTTGTGGTTTTTTTTCTATATATTTAGTAAAAAACATCAAAAACCCCCGAAATTATGAAGCATTTTCTTCCAGTATTTCTGTTTTTACTTTTGGGTCATGTCCATTCCCAAGAGACAATCAAAACGATAAAGGGCACAATATCCGATGGCCAAGACCCTTTAAGAGACGTAAACATCACCGTTAAAGATACGGACAGGGTAGTGAGTACCGATGCCTCTGGAAAATATGAAATAGACACTCATGAAGGTGAGACTTTGGTCTATAGTCATATCGGCAAGGAAACCTTGGAGATCTTGGTAGAGGACGTAACCACCTTTTTGAATGTAACCTTAAGGGATAAGATTCAGGAATTGGATGAGGTCGTAGTTACAAAAAGGTATCATAAGACCCAAAAGGAACTTTATGGAGAATATAATGGCAACAAGAATTTAATAAAAACGATTTATGGAATTTTGGATATCAGCAAAATGCCATTTCGGGCCCAGATTATCGATGGTGATGACATCAATTTATCCGCTGTGGATATCCTAACGGTTTTACGGGCAAAAATTCCAAATGTCTTCATTCCCAACAACACGGCAGGTAGAAACGATACTCCTGTATTTTTCCCTCGGGGCGGATCTGCTCCGGTTCTATGGGAAGTAGACGGAATGTTGATGCGATCTGCACCTACGTTTATAGACATACAGAGTATTGATAGAATGGCCATCATTCAGGGTCTAGGGGCATTGGTCAAATATGGTAGTCCTGCAGCAGGAGGTCTGATTGTCATCAACACAAAAGTGGCTAACTTCAGTCGGGAACCTGGAACAAACCTCCCCTATGATCAAGCGAAGTTGCGAAACAATTTTTTTGAAAAAGGGGATGCGATGGGCTCGGAGAATTTGGCCGTACCGATGTATGTACAGATGTTACACGCTACGGTTGATTGGAACGAAGCTAAGGAAAGTTATTTCCAGCTTGAAAAGATATATGGGCAGTCGCCTTATTTTTATTTGGATGCACGATCCTATTTTCAAAAAGAATACAAGGATAAGGCTATGGTCAAAATGATTACGAATAATATTGAGGCCAATTACTCCAACAATCCTATTATCCTTAAGGCTTTGGCCTACCAATTGGATGAAGAACGGAATTACGGTGCCTCATTGGAACTGTACAAGAAAATTTTCATCCTACGCCCACACTATCAGCAATCCTATCATGATTTGGCACATGCATACAAAAACAGCGGAAAAATTGAGCGGGCGGCTCTGCTCTATGCCCGACACCAATTTTTGTTGAGGGAAGGGCTCTTCAATAAATCTGAAACCTTTTCGGATATTCTGGACCGGGACTTCAATAATTTATTGGTACAGGAGGGAGAAGTACTCTCACGGGAAAAGGTGTTTTTTACATCCGATGAAGATGATTTTAGCGGAACACGGCTGGTATTCGAATGGAACGATAGCGAGGCCGAATTTGAACTACAATTTGTAAACAACAACAAGCGGTATTATACATTTAAGCATACGTCGTTTGACAATGAGAACCATTTCAAGGATGGGAAGCAAAACCGTTTTTCGTGCCAGGAATATTTAATCTACGACCCCAATGGAACTTGGCAAGTAAATGTCAACTATCTGGGAAATAAAAGTCTTACGCCCACCTATATAAAGGCTACGGTTTACTATGATTATGGAAAACCCTATCAAAGACATGAATCCAAGGTTTTTAAATTAAGGGTCAAAAATAGCAATCAGGAGTTGTTCAAGGTTCAAACCGGGGATATGCTCACTGCTAGGTGAAATTGGTATGGAAATTACTATCTGCTACAACTTGGATACCGTCTTTCATTGATGTGATTCCCAAAAACGAGAGGGGATTCAGTTACGATTATATCAAAAAGTTGGGATACCGCTAGCAATGGAGATCGTGCCTGACATGCAGATTGGAAATAAGAGAAATTCCTTTCAACCTCAAGAACAAAATCACATTTACATGGATGATATCTGGCGTAATTTTTGTAGTACTTTTCAATGATTTTATTAAACATCACTAAAAACACAAACCGCTATGAAACATCTTCTCCCGACATTCCTTTTTTTACTTTTTTCCCATGTTTATTCGCAAGAAACCCTTAGAACAATAAGAGGTTCGGTTTCTGATGGCCAAGGACCCCTGGAAGACGTAAATATTTCCATTAAAAATACGGATAGGTTGGCAAAGACCGATCAATTTGGAAAATATGAAATCAGTGCCCGTGAAGGTGAGACTTTGGTCTATAGTCATGTTGGCAAGGAAACCCTGGAGATTTTGGTAGAAGACGTAACGACTTTTTTAAACGTAGCCTTAAAGGATGAAATTCAAGAATTGGAGGAGGTTGTTGTGACCAAAAAGAAATACCGCAGAACACAGAATGAACTCCTTGAGGAGTACGACACCGATAAAAACTTGATCAAAACGTTTTATGGTGTTATGGACACTAAGATGATACCATCTAGGGTCCAAATTATAGATGAAAAGAATATTAATCCATCTACCATTGATATCTTGACGCTTTTGCGTGCACAGGTTCCAAACATTTTGACTCCCACCAGTACCGTAGGTTTGAATTTAAATGATATTCAGGTTTTTTTTCGTAGAGGGATTACATCCATTAAAATCAGAACACCGGTTTTGTTTGAAGTAGATGGAGTTTTACTCCAACAAGTTCCCATGTTCCTCGATATACAAAATATCGAAAGAATTGCTGTTATACAAGGTCTAGGGGCATTGAACAAATATGGTAGCCAAGCAGCAGGCGGTCTGATTATCATCAATACAAAAACGGCCAATTTTAATAGGGAACCTGGAAAAAGTGGACCCTATGATCAAGCAATGCTACGGGATAATTTTTTTGAAAAGGGAGATGCCCTCGACCCTAGAGATATGGCTATGCCCATTTATCTTAAGACCTTACGCTCTACCACTAATTTAGGGGAAGCCAAGGAGAGCTATACCCAACTGGAAAAGGTAAATGGCAGATCTCCCTATTTTTATTTGGATACACGTTCTTACTTTCAAAAAGAATGGCAAGATAAAACCATGGTGGAAATGATTACAAAGACTATTGAGGCACGGTATTCTGATAATCCGATTATCCTTAAGGCTTTGGCCTATCAAATGGATGAAGAGGGAAATTATGAGGCTTCGATGGAGCTCTACAAAAAAGTATTTGTCCTTCGCCCACATTACCAGCAGTCCTACCATGATTTGGCGAATGCTTACAGAAATAACGGGAAAATTGAACGGGCTGCCTTGTTGTATGCTAGGCACCAGTTTTTGCTGCGCGAAGGATTTTTTAGCAAGTCTGATACCTTTTCCAATATTCTAAATCGGGACTTCAATAATTTAGTAGGCCAAGAGGGAGAAGTACTTTCCCAGGAAAAGGTATTTTATGTATCCGATGAGGATGATTTTAACGGAACGCGGCTGGTATTTGAATGGAATGATGGTGAGGCAGAATTTGAATTACAGTTCGTTAATGGTAACAAACAATATTATACTTTTAAGCACACGGCGTTTGACAATGAAGAACTTATAAAGGATGAAAAACAAAACGGCTTTTCCTGTCAAGAGCATCTTATTTATGACCCAGAAGGTATCCGGCAGGTGAATGCAAATTATTTGGGAAATAAAAGTCTAACCCCTACCTATGTTAAGGCTACAGTTTATCAGAACTATGGAAAACCCTCCCAACAGCAGGAATCCAGGGTTTTTAAGTTGATGGCCAAGAATCGCAATCAAGAGTTGTTCAGGATTCAAGCAAACGGAATACTTTCCATTAGGTAGGATTAAGGGTTGTTCAAATAAAGGCCTTATCAGTGATGTAGGGTAGCTTATATGGCTTTTAAACCTGTAACACACCCATATTAAACGATTTTTCAATGGGTGCGTGATTCGCTGCCTCAATTCCCATAGAAATCCATTTTCTTGTTTCCAATGGATCAATTATGGCATCTGTCCACAAACGCGCCGCTGCATAGTATGGGGATACTTGGTTATCGTATCGGTCCTTAATCCGGTTAAAAAGCTCGTTTTCCAATTCTTTGGTAATCACCTCACCTTTCTTTTGTAAGGAAGCTTTTTCGATTTGCAATAATACTTTGGCCGCGGAATTACCACTCATAACGGCCAGTTCGGCACTTGGCCAGGATACGATGAATCTTGGGTCATAGGCCTTTCCGCACATGGCATAATTTCCTGCACCATAACTATTCCCAATAATTATGGTAAACTTGGGAACCACACTATTGGCCACTGCATTCACCATTTTGGCACCATCCTTTATGATACCCCCATGTTCACTTTTGCTACCCACCATGAAGCCGGTTACATCCTGTAGAAAAACCAAGGGAATCTTCTTTTGGTTGCAGTTGGCAATAAAACGGGTTGCCTTGTCCGCGGAATCCGAATAGATAACGCCCCCAAATTGCATTTCCCCCTTTTTAGTTTTAACTACTTTTCGCTGATTGGCTACGATTCCCACGGCCCAACCATCGATTCTTGCATAACCAGTTAAAATGGTCTTTCCATAACCTTCTTTGTACTGCTCTAATTCCGAATTGTCAACTATCCGTTCTATTATTTCTAGCATATCATATTGGTCGGTACGTGAACCAGGAAGAATACCATATAGATCCTTCGGATTTTTTTTGGGCTTTGTGGCTTCGGTTCGATTGAATCCGGCTTCATTGAACCCACCTATTTTACCTAGTATACTTTTAATAGTATCCAATGCGTCCGTATCGTCCTTGGCCTTATAATCGGTTACACCGCTAATTTCACAATGGGTAGTGGCCCCGCCCAGGGTTTCATTATCTATTTCCTCTCCAATGGCCGCTTTTACCAAATAGCTTCCTGCCAGGAAAATACTTCCAGTCTTGTCTACGATAAGCGCTTCGTCACTCATGATAGGCAAATAAGCACCACCGGCTACACAACTGCCCATTACTGCGGCAATTTGAGGTATTCCCATACTGCTCATCTGGGCATTGTTCCTAAAAATTCTACCAAAATGTTCCTTGTCAGGAAAGATTTCATCCTGCATTGGAAGAAATACCCCGGCACTGTCTACCAAATAGATAATGGGCAGATTATTTTCCATGGCAATCTCCTGCGCCCTTAAATTCTTTTTACCTGTAATCGGAAACCAGGCACCGGCCTTTACGGTGGCGTCATTGGCAACTACCAAACACTGTTTCCCGGATACATATCCGATTTTTACGACCACACCTCCGGATGGGCAGCCACCATGTTCCGGATACATATCTTCACCGACCAAAGCTCCAATTTCCAAGTTATCCTTCCCCTTGTCCAACAGGTAATCGATACGTTCACGGGCGGTCATTTTTCCTAGCGAGTGTTGTTTTTCTATCCGGGATTTACCTCCCCCAAGTTTTACCTGTGCCAAACGTTTTTTAAGCTCGGAAAGCAATAATTTGTTATGATCTTCATTTTTGTTGAACTTAAGATCCATGCTATTGGTAGTTTCTTTTAAGGCATAAAGATAGCAGTATTATTGATTAACTTTGGCAAAATAAAAAACCGGTATGGGAGATACAATTCGTTGGGGAATCATAGGTCCGGGCAAGATTGCCCATAATTTTGCAAAGGACCTAAAGTTGGTTTCGGATGGGATTTTAACAGCCGTGGCCTCTAGAAATATTGAAAAAGCAGAACTATTTGCAAAAGAGTACAATGCAAAACATGCTTTTGGAAGTTATGAGGAGTTATTCAATTGTGATGAAGTTGATGTAATCTACGTTGCCACTCCCCACACCCTACATGCCCAATGGAGTATTATGGCGATGGATCATGGCAAACATGTACTCTGCGAAAAGCCTATGGGGGTAAACCTTTCCGAAGTTGAAGAAATGATAGCCTGCGCCAAACGGAACCAAGTCTTTTTAATGGAGGCCCTTTGGAGTAGATTCAACCCAACAATACGTAAAGTAAAAGAATTGATTGATGCCGGTGAACTTGGTGAAATCGGCTACCTCCATGCAGATTTTGCGTTTTACGGACTGGACCGATCGGAGGAAGGAAGGGTGTTGAATCCAAATTTGGCCGGGGGCTCACTGTTGGATATTGGGATTTATCCTATTTTTTTAGCCTATGTACTGCTAGGCAAACCAGAAAAAATAAAGGCAGCTTCCCAATTTTACAAGACCGGGGTTGAAGTTCAAACTTCTATGATTTTTGAGTATGAAAGTACCCAAGCCCTGTTGTACAGCGGACTGACCTCCAATTCAGAAATGAAAGCTGAAATAGCCGGTAGCGAGGGTTCAATTTTCATTCATCCCAGATGGCATGAGGCACAAGGGTTTTCCATGGAAAAGGGTGATGGCTTGGATAGCTTTAATCAACCGACGAAGGGGAAGGGATATACCTATGAAATTGAGGAAGTACATTCCTGTTTAAAATCCCAAAAGCTGGAAAGTGACCTTTGGTCCCGTCAAAATAGTTTGGATTTGATAGGACTATTGGATGAAGTCCGCCGACTTACGGGAATCGTTTTTCCCTTTGAGGAATAAAGTTACCGGTCCAAATCGCAGAAAATCCCATAAAATTCCGATATTTGGAATTACCACAAACCAAACTAGGACAAATGGGAATGAACAAAAACACGGTGCTTGCCTGGGCTACATTTATTATGATCGTAGTAGGATGCTCACTTATTGCGCTTGGAGCCTTTAGATATGATGACGTTGCAGGATGGGGTTTTGCATCGGTCGGTATCGGTTTTTTTGCTATTGCATGGGTCTTTAATGCACTAAAGGGAAGGGTCTAAAACTTAAAATTCCATCTTAGTTAAGCACAGTAAGTTCACTTTTGGTATGTATAACTTTGGCTTATCTCAAGGAAATCCGTTTAAACGGTACAAGCCATTAAAAAAAATCTCTTCACATTAATCCAAAAACTAATATTTAAGAAATGAGCGACGATAAGAAAGTCATTTTCTCAATGGCAGGGGTTACAAAAACGTACAAGAATGCGAATACGCCGGTACTTAAAAATATTTACCTCAGTTTTTTTTACGGTGCGAAAATTGGGATTCTTGGCCTTAATGGATCTGGAAAATCCACCTTGTTAAAAATCATCGCCGGAGTAGATAAAAACTATCAAGGGGATGTTGTTTTTTCCCCTGGGTACAACGTGGGTTATCTGGAACAAGAACCGCAATTGGATGAGGAGAAGACCGTGCTCGAGGTAGTAAAGGAAGGAGTTTCCGAAACTGTTGCCATTTTGGACGAATATAACAAGATCAATGATATGTTCGGTTTGCCAGAGGTATATGAAGATACGGATAAGATGCAAAAGCTAATGGACAAACAAGCGGACCTCCAGGATAAGATCGATGCCTCTAACGCTTGGGAGCTTGATACCAAGCTTGAGATAGCCATGGATGCATTGCGCACCCCAGAGGGTGATCAAAAGATCGGGGTACTTTCGGGAGGAGAAAGAAGAAGGGTAGCCTTGTGCAGATTGTTGCTTCAGGAACCTGAGGTTTTATTGCTGGACGAACCCACCAACCATTTGGATGCGGAATCCGTACACTGGTTGGAACATCACTTGGCCCAGTACAAGGGAACCGTAATAGCTGTAACCCATGATCGCTATTTTCTGGACAATGTAGCCGGATGGATTCTGGAATTGGATAGGGGAGAGGGCATTCCCTGGAAAGGAAACTATTCCGGTTGGTTGGACCAAAAGGCAAAACGATTGGCACAAGAGAGCAAACAAGCCTCCAAACGCCAAAAAACACTGGAAAGAGAGTTGGACTGGGTACGCCAGGGCGCCAAAGGGAGACAGACCAAACAAAAGGCTCGTTTGAAGAACTACGATAAATTAATGAGCCAGGATCAAAAACAGCTTGATGAGAAACTGGAAATATACATCCCCAATGGACCTCGTTTAGGGACCAACGTTATTGAAGCTAAAGGAGTTAGCAAGGCCTATGGGGACAAATTGCTATATGAAAATTTGAATTTTAAGCTACCCCAAGCAGGTATCGTAGGCATTATTGGACCGAACGGTGCCGGGAAAACTACTATTTTCAGAATGATAATGGGCGAAGAAACTCCGGATGGCGGAGAATTCGTAGTAGGGGATACGGCAAAAATCGCTTATGTAGACCAAAGTCATTCCAATATTGATCCGGAGAAAACCATTTGGCAAAACTTTAGCGATGAACAGGAATTGGTCATGATGGGTGGAAGACAAGTGAATTCCCGGGCATATCTAAGTCGTTTTAACTTTTCTGGTAGTGAGCAGAACAAAAAAGTGAACATGTTGTCCGGTGGAGAGCGCAATAGGCTCCATTTGGCCATGACTTTAAAGGAGGAAGGCAATGTGCTATTGTTGGACGAGCCTACCAACGATTTGGATGTAAATACCTTACGCGCCTTGGAAGAGGGGCTTGAAAACTTTGCAGGCTGTGCTGCTATCATTTCTCATGATCGCTGGTTCCTAGATCGTATTTGCACGCATATCCTTGCCTTCGAAGGCGATTCTCAGGTATATTTCTTTGAAGGTTCCTTCTCGGACTATGAAGAGAATAAAAAGAAACGTCTGGGTTCCGACCTTATGCCGAAACGGATAAAATACAAGAAGTTGATACGATAATCATTTTAAATATCCTCAAAAGTCATCCTCGGGATACCAATCCAGTTGCACCACTTTTATATTGGGGTCTCCCTCATTGACAAGTCTCTTGAATTTAGCAACATCGCTTACATTGGGGTTTCCTCTGTAATGGTAGGGGTATACTTGCTTTGGCCGGAATTCCAAGACCGCGTCCGCAGCACTTTCCAAGGTCATGGTGTAGGGCAGGTTCATGCAAACAAAAGCCTTATCGATATTTTTTAAGTTTCGCATTTCAGGGATATCTTCCGTGTCACCGGAAAAATAAAGTCGTTGCCCACCCATATTCAAAACATATCCATTACCACGGCCCTTTTCATGGAATTTTTTGGCTTCTTCCCGTAAATTGTACATCGGAACGGCCTCAACATTTATTTCATAACGTTCCTTGGAATCGCCGTTGTTCAAAACGTCGATTTGAGGAGTGAATTCTTCAGGTATTTTATCGGCTACGGCTTGGGGCACCATTATTTTTGCCTTTTTGGTATCCAGTTCCTGTAAGGTCTCCACATTAAGGTGGTCACCGTGAATATCCGTAATCAAAATTAAATCTGGTTGTTTTTGCCCATCAAAAGCTTTTGCACCACCTACGGGATCTATATAAATGGTGACGTTATTCCATTCTAGCACTGCTGTCGCGTGGGAAATAGGGATAACCTTAACTTCTGAACCTTGCTCATTATTTGGGGTTGGCGGAGCAGGTTTTTCCATTGCTTGCAGAGGGTCCGAATCTTTAAGAGGTGAAGGCTTTGCTTTTTCCTTGCAACCCAAAAGTGCAAAACAATAGCTTAAAAGCACAAAAAATATTTTTTTCATGGTATCAACTTTTATAGAGTTAATGCTCTTATCCTATAGAACAGGTTATTTATCAATTTTTTGAATCGAATACCAATTCCATTTTGATATCGCTCCGTTTATACGGAATCTCCTTTTCCAATTCCACTTCTACGAAACCATACTTCCGATAGATATAGAGTGCGGTATCCAATTTAGTACTTGAATATAATACAATTTTACGCCACTGGTTCTCTTTTGCAAAGTCTATAGCAAAGGATAAGAGCTTTTGACCAATTTTTAAACCTTGATAGCTAGGATCGACCGCCATCTTGCCTAATTCAAAAACTCTTTCATCAAAAGGGATAAAGGAAAAACAACCGGCGATTTCGTCTTTATATTCAGCTAAAAAAATAAATCCACCTGTATCGATAATGGATTCTTGACAATTTTCAAGTAGCAATGCATCTTTGGCCTCCACATGAAAATACTTTTTGAGCCAGGCAATGTTCAAATCCCTAAAGCTATGGGCATATTTGGGTTCAAATGGTACTATTCTTATGGACATTGAAAAGTAAAATCGCTTTACTGTAAAGTTACTATATGTGCCGATTTGTGTTATAGGATTTTTAATTTTTTTCGGCCAAAAAATCTAAATAGAAAAATGAACCGTATATAGACTGATACGAACAAACACTTTTTAAAAGTTAAACAAGCTTATTTTAATTTTAACATTATGACTGAAACAAAAAGTAACAACGGATTGAAGGTATTAGCAGGTTTGCTAGGTGTGGTACTTCTAGGTACCATCATCTACACCGTTAGTCTTTATCAGGATAAAAAGAAAACGGAGACCGTGCTTACCGAAGAAAAGGCACTTGTGGTCGAGGACCTCAATAGCCTAAAGTCAGAATATGACAAAGCCATTTTGGAGAGTAATGCAACCAATGAGGAATTGGTAGAGGCACGGGACAACATTGCCAAGTATATCGATTCTGTAAAGTCTATGAAAGGGGATATTGCCTCATTGTCAAGGTACAGAAGACAAGTTAGCGTGCTAAAGGCGGAAAGGGAACAATTGATGAAACAAGTAGATTCTTTGACACGTTCTAATACTCTTATTGCTATGCAACGGGACAGTACTTATAACGAATTGGAGAAGCAGACTATTTTTAACGATTCCTTGGTTGTACAGAATACACAATTGGCCGATGCCGTTGAGAAAGGTTCTGCATTGAACTTGTCCAAATTCAATGTTGATGCTGTAAAAGAGCGCAACAACGGAAAATTGGTTTCTACCTCCAGAGCCAAAAGAACGGACAAATTCAAAATTTGCTTCACTGTTGCGGATAATGTAATTGCCGAAGCCGGTGATAGGGAGTTCTTTTTGGAAGTATTGGATCCTCAGGGGAATGTTCTAGGAGAAAGCTTCTCCAAGACCAATGATTCTGGAGCTTCCGTAACTTATAGCAAAGGAACCAATTTCTACTATGAGAATAAATCCTTGGACGTTTGTGATTACATCAATAAGCCTTCAGGTGATTTTCAAGGCGGGAACTATATGGTGAACGTTTATGACGACCGATTGAAATTATTGGGAACCTCCAAGTTCACACTTAAATAATATACACTATCCATTAATACAAAGAGGGGTCGATTCTTAAGAATCGACCCTTTTTTTGTTTCTGAAAACCTGTTCCTGGATATACCTAATTCTATTCCGACTTCCGTTGGAGAAAACGAAGTCCAGACTATTTAAGGCTACCCACCATATCTTCAGGTTTTACCCACGCATCATATTCATCCGAAGTAACATACCCCAAATTAATGGCCTCTTCCTTGAGTGTCGTTCCATTTTTATGGGCCGTATTGGCAATTTCAGCAGCTTTATAGTATCCTATTTTAGTGTTCAAAGCGGTGACCAGCATTAAGGAATTGTTCAATAAGGTTTTAATAGTTTCATGATTCGGTTCAATGCCAGCTGCACAATTTATATCAAAGCTTACACAGGCATCTCCCAACAATTCGGCAGATTGAAGTATATTGGCCGCCATTACAGGTTTAAATACATTTAACTCATAATGTCCCTGTGTTCCACCAACCGTAATGGCCACATCATTGCCCATAACCTGTGCGCAGACCATGGTCAGAGCTTCACATTGGGTGGGGTTTACCTTTCCTGGCATAATGGAGCTGCCCGGTTCATTGGCGGGGATAATGATTTCCCCGATACCTGACCGTGGCCCGGAGGCCATCATGCGAATATCGTTGGCAATTTTGTTCAAGGAAACAGCCAATTGCTTCAATGCCCCGTGGCTTTCCACAATTGCATCATGTGAAGCCAAGGCCTCGAACTTGTTTTTCGCAGTCTTAAAGGGGAGCTCTGTAAACTCAGCAATGTATTTCGCTACCAAAACATCATAACCTTTTGGGGTATTGAGCCCAGTTCCTACCGCTGTACCCCCCAAAGCCAGTTCGCTTAAATGGTCTAAAGTGTTTTTCAAGGCATTTAATCCATGGTCTAACTGGGAAACATAACCAGAAAACTCCTGCCCCAAGGTCAATGGTGTTGCATCCATCAAATGCGTCCTGCCGATTTTTACTACTTCTGCAAATTCCTGTGCTTTTTTATGTAATGTCTCCCTAAGTTGGGTCACCCCGGGAATTGTGGTCTCAACTACTTTTTTATATGCCGCGATGTGCATTCCAGTAGGAAATGTATCATTGGAGGACTGTGATTTATTGACGTCATCATTAGGCTGAATAGTCTTTTCACCTTCACCTATTGTATTTCCGGCAATTTCATGGGCCCTGTTTGCGATCACCTCGTTTACGTTCATATTGCTTTGAGTGCCCGAACCGGTCTGCCAAATGACCAGTGGAAATTGGCTATCATGCTGCCTGTTTAAGATCTCATCGCAGACCTTGGCAATCAAATCCCTTTTTTCTTCGGAAAGTACACCCAACTCATGATTGGCAAAGGCCGCCGCCTTTTTTAAATAGGCAAAACCATATACGATGTCCAAGGGCATGGATCCCGATGGCCCTATTTTAAAATTATTTCTTGAACGCTCCGTTTGAGCACCCCAGTATTTGTCCGAAGGTACCTTTACCTCACCCATGGTGTCTTTTTCTATTCTAAAGCTCATTTTTAAAGTGATTTGATTTATTACAAAGGTACGCCTTAGCGGTTTTATTTCCATTGAGACTCTTCAAAAAATCAGCAATAGTAAGGATGATATTTTTTTGATTTCAATTTGCAATATTCCTATTTTTCAAACTATCTTTGTATCGTTAAAACGAGAGATATGTTCGAATTTGACCAGTATTTGGGATTCCTAGCTTTTTTGACCATTTTAACCATAGGCTTTTGGTTGATGATTTTTTTATTGGTCTTTGTTGTTCCGTATTGGTTGACAGGTAACTTGATAGAGCTCTTCAAAGAAAAAAGAGAGGCTAAGAAGGCCAAGAGAGAAGCATAAAAAAAGAAGCCATTTTGGCTTCTTTTATTTTTTGTAAAGAGATATAAAGGAAACCGCTATTCCTTGTCCTTGGATTTCTTCTTTTTTCTCTTTTTCTTTTTTTGCTTCTTTTGTGCTTTTTGAAGGCCGTCTTTCTGAAGTTGAACAAAGGCCTCATATTTTTCCAAGGGCAGTCCAGCTTTTAGTTCCTCATCCTGTTGCTCGGTGATTTTTGCCATACCCTCTCGCATTTTATCAGGGGGAAGCTCCAAAATTCGCAATTCCATACGTTTTTGTAGATATTTTTTAAGAACCGAACTTAAAACGGCGGTCTCGAATTCATTGAGTTCCAAAGTTGTCGCTATTTTTGGCATTTCGCCATCCACTATTTCTTCGGCGGTCTTGGGCTCAGGTTCTTTAGGTGTTATATCTGCTTGTGGAATAGCACTTCTGCCCCTTCCATAACCGTAGCCATACCCATTCCTTCTTCCATACCCGTATTGCGCTTGCAGTTCCGCACCCGCGAGCAGAAGCACAAAAAAAGCAATTAGAAAGCGCGTATTGGTTTTCATGACGTTCTGTTTTATAGTGTTCTAAATGCAACCCAAGGCCCAACGATCCTTGGCCAAAACCTTGCTAAAGCAAGCAATCAATAAATATACCAAATTCTTAAACTTTAAACTAAAGAAGCGAACAGTATCTCTATAAGACCTCCTGGATACGCTCAGGCGGTCTGCCGACTACCGCTTTGTTTCCCTTTACTACGATAGGCCGCTCAATTAGTTTGGGATATTGGATCATAGCTTCAAGTATCTCCTCATCGGAGAGCAATTTGCCTCTGAACTTTTCCTTCCAAATAGCCTCATTCTTGCGTACAAGGTTTTCAGGGGAAATGGAAAGACAGCTCAATATCTGGCGAAGTTCCTCCTTTGTGGGTACATCTTCCAAATATTTTATCACTTCAAATTCCTTTCCGGATTTTTCCAACAGGTCCAGTCCCTCCCTGGACTTTCTGCATCTGGGATTGTGGTATATTTTAATCATAGTTTTAAGGATTTAGATGTGGAAGCAAGGGTAACCGTAAAATGAGTTTGCCAGTTTCTGTTCGGTGAAAAACAAAGATACCAATCTCTTGCCTTCTTAAAAAGTGTACTCTATTAAAAACATGCTGCATTAGAAATCAATCCCTCTTTTAGGGATCCAAAATCCTTTAAGATTGTTAATTCCCCAAAAATATATGGGGTTAATTTCCAATGGATAAAAAGTTAAACGATTGTCTCTCAATTGCTCGATTTTCTTAATATTTGCCCCTATCTTTCACTATAGAAACTATACCACATGGCTTTAAAAGTTGCAATATCCCACAAAACCAAATATAGCTATGACCGTCGGGTAAAGCTCTCTCCACATATCTTTCGTCTGCGGCCCGCTCCCCATAGCAGAACGCCCATAGAGGCCTATTCCATTAAAATAAAACCTGAGGAACATTTTTTTAATTGGCAACAAGATCCCTTCGGCAATTATCTGGCTCGGCTCGTCTTTCCTGAAAAGACAAATGAGCTTTCAATTGAGGTTGAAATTATCGCCGATATGAAGACCATTAACCCATTTGATTTTTTTGTGGAAGAAGCGGTAGAGGATTTTCCATTTGGGTATTCCGATGCTCAAAAAAAAGAATTGCTGCCCTATTTGGAAATCACCGAAGAAGGTCCTTTGTTGAAGGAATGGTTGAAGAAAATTGACCAGACCCCACGCCGCACAATAGATTTTCTTACGGAATTGAACAGGAATTTGTATAGCTCCCTTAATTATACCATCCGTATGGAGCCCGGTGTACAGAGTTGCGAACAAACCTTGGGCAATAACCTGGGCTCGTGTCGCGATTTTGCATGGCTTACGGTTCAAATATTACGTCATTTGGGCTTGGCTGCTCGTTTCGTCTCCGGGTATTTGGTACAGATGAAGGCGGACGAAAAATCATTGGACGGCCCTTCCGGGCCCGAGGCCGACTTTACGGATCTTCATGCCTGGGCCGAAGTGTATTTGCCAGGGGCAGGGTGGATTGGTCTGGACGCCACATCTGGCCTATTGGCTGGTGAAGGACATATTCCTCTTGCCTGTACCCCATCATTCGAAAGCGCCGCTCCTGTTTCCGGTTTTACGGAACCCTGTGAGACGCAATTTGAATTCGACAATTCCGTAACCCGAATCTTTGAATCCCCGCGGGTGACCAAACCCTATACAGAGGATCAATGGAACGCCATCTATAATTTGGGATTTGCCGTTGAGGAAGAGCTACAGCAAAATGATGTACGTCTTACCATGGGTGGGGAACCTACCTTTGTCTCCGTGGATGATATGGAATCCGAGGAATGGAACACCGAGGCCGATGGTAAGCATAAACGGAAACTAGCCAGTTCCCTTTCTCGAAGACTGTTGGAAACATTTGGTAGAGGGGGAATACTACATCATGCCCAAGGCAAATGGTATCCCGGGGAACCATTGCCCCGATGGCAAATTGGAGTACATTGGCGCAAGGATGGTGAACCTATTTGGAAAGATCCCAAATGGTTGGCGACATTTACGGACACCCATGAACTGCCGGATGGAATTACGTTGACCTTTCTCAAGACCTTGGCCCAATACCTAAAGTGTCCGGATAATAGCATTCTGTCTGCATATGAGGATGCCTTTTATTTCCTATGGGAGGAAGGCAGGTTGCCAGTGGATATAGACCCCAAGCAATACAATAAAAAAGATACTGCCCTTCGGAGAAAATTAGGAGAAGTACTGGAACAGGGTATCGGAAAAGAGGTAGGTCATGTGTTTCCCTTGGCCGAAAAGGCAGCGAAATGGATTACCAATCCTTGGGAATTCCGAAGTAAACATCTGTTCCTGACCCCAGGGAATTCCCCCATCGGTTTGCGCTTACCACTGGACTCCCTTCCCAAAGACCCAAAAATACCTTCCGAACCGACTGCTGAACCGGAACTTTTTGAACCAAAACCCGATTTAAAACCATATGGAACGGCCCTTCGCAAGAGGATGGATTCAACCTTAAAGCCCTTTAAAAATCAGCCCTACGTGCGTACCGCGATTTGTGCAGAGGTTCGCGAGAACAATTTGTATCTTTTTCTTCCTCCTTTGGATAGCGCAGAGGCCTTTGTGGATTTGGTGTCCAGTGTTGAGGCGACGGCAAAGGAACTTCAAGTACCCGTAATTATGGAAGGATACGAACCTCCACGGGATAATCGCTTGGAGGTACTCAAGGTAACCCCGGACCCTGGGGTTATCGAAGTAAACGTACATCCGGCTAAAAACTGGCAAGAGTTAACGGATAATACTTTAAAGCTCTATGATGAGGCTAAAAAATCCCGGTTAGGTACTGAAAAGTTTATGTTGGACGGCAAGCATACCGGAACTGGAGGTGGAAATCATGTAACCTTGGGTGGATTTACTCCGGCGGACAGTCCTTTACTACGTGACCCGCGATTATTACGTAGCTTATTGACCTTTTGGCAGCACCATCCTGGTCTGTCCTATCTATTTTCGGGGGCATTTATAGGCCCTACCAGTCAAGCGCCACGTGTGGATGAAACACGTTTGGAAAATTTATATGAACTAGAAATCGCCTTTTCCCGGATTCCGGAAGGCAAGGAGGTGCCCTTTTGGTTGACGGACCGCCTTTTTCGGCATCTACTGACCGATGTTACTGGAAACACACATCGTGCGGAGTTTTGTATTGATAAATTATATTCTCCCGATTCATCTTCCGGGCGATTGGGTATCCTGGAATTACGAGCGTTCGATATGCCGCCACATGCCCAAATGAGCCTGATGCAAATGTTGTTGGTACGTACCTTGGTTTCCTGGTTTTGGAAAAAACCATACGAACATGGTCTAGTGCGCTGGGGTACGGAACTACACGATAAATTCCTTTTGGAACACTATGTAAAGAAAGATATCCGGGATGTGGTTTCCCAATTGAACGAGGCGGGTTATCCCTTTAGATTAGATTGGTTCGACCCCTTCTTTGAGTTCCGTTTTCCACTCTACGGCATGGTTGAAATCGATTCAATGCAATTGGAATTGCGCATGGCCATTGAACCTTGGAACGTACTAGGTGAGGAAATGTCGGGTAGGGGAACCGCCCGTTATGTGGATTCTTCCCTAGAACGGGTTCAGATCAAAGTAAAGAACTTTACCGAGGAGCGATATAATATCACCTGTAATGGGGTAAAGGTAGAATTGAGTCCTACAGGAATCAAAGGCGAATTCGTAGCCGGGGTACGTTATAAGGCCTGGGAGCCCTGGTCCGCCTTGCACCCTACCATAGGTGTGGACACGCCATTGGTATTCGATGTTGTAGATATGTGGAACAAGAAATCCATTGGCGGATGTACCTACTTTGTGTCACATCCAGGGGGGCGGTCCTACGATACCTATCCCGTTAACAGTTATGAGGCCGAGTCAAGGAGAATCAATCGTTTTTGGGACTTTGGGCATACCCAAGGGGAAATCCTGCCGACCGAAACGGTAGCTTCAACAAATTTTTCAGGGAGAACCGTGGAACCTAAGGATGCTTCGAATACCTTTGTCTACAGGGAGATTCCGATAAACCCGGAATTTCCACATGTTACCGATCTAAGAAAGAAGTAATCACAAATGGAATGCCGATAACAAAGACAAGTTGGTTAAATAGTTATAGTACCTTCCAAGGATATGACGAAATGTATACGTCACAAAATACCGTTAGGCCCTATTGGCAAAAACTCCTCACCGGTTTTGACCGATTGGGAGTTGATGGGTTGATGGGCCGCCAAAAGGACATTGACTGGCTCCTTTCCGAAAATGGGGTAACCTACAATGTTTACAATGACCCAAAGGGAATGCATCGTCCATGGAATTTGAACGTGGTGCCCTTTTTATTGCATCAGGATGAATGGAAAACCGTGGAGACTGGTTTGAAGCAAAGGGCCGAATTGTTGAATTTGGTATTAAAGGATGTATATGGAGAGCGCACCTTGATTAAAAATGGAATCGTGCCCCATGAAGTTATCTACGGACATAGGGGGTTCCTAAGACAATGTTCAGGAATTGAATATACCACACGGAAGTTCTTATCCATCTATGCGGCCGATTTGGCTCGTGGTACGGATGGGCGTTTATGGGTAGTCAATGATCGTACTGAGGCGCCGTCCGGAATGGGTTACGCTTTGGAAAATCGTTCAACGACCAGCCGAATCCTGCCAGAAATGTATACCGAAATGAACGTGACCCGTTTGTCCGGTTTCTTTCAGGAATTGAATCAAACGTTGGTTGAGGCTTCCCCCATAAAAAAAGAGAATCCCAACATTGTGATATTGACCCCGGGGTCACATAACGAAACCTATTTTGAGCATGCCTATTTATCTTCCTTTCTGGGCTATCCCCTGGTTCAAGGCAATGACCTTGTGGTACGTGATGGATTCCTTTGGATGAAATCCCTACAAGGTCTAAAACAGATCGATGTAGTTCTTAGAAGGGTAGACGATGCATTTTCTGACCCGTTGGAACTGCGCGAAGATTCTCATTTGGGCGTAGCCGGGTTGTTGGATGTAGTCCGGAGAAAAAATGTTTCCATTATTAATCCGATTGGTAGTGGTGTCATGGAGAATCCTGGATTAATTCCCTTCATGCCCAATATTGCCAAATATTTTTTAAACCAAGACCTTATCTTACCACAGATAGCCTCTTGGTGGTGTGGTCAAAAGAAAGAAAAACAATACGTTCTTGAGAACCTATCCAAATTGGTCATAAAGAGAATTGATCGTACCAATAGGGAAAGTATCCATTTTGGGGAATTTCTTAACCCAGAGGAATTGGACGCGTTAAAAAGGAATATTGAACAAAGGCCCTACAGGTTTGTCGCCCAGGAACGGATTAGTTTTTCCACGGCTCCCAACTTTATAAAAGATTCCCTCGAACCGAGAAATCTGGTGACACGGGCCTTTTGTATTGCCTCTCAAAACGATTATAGTATTATGCCCGGTGGATTGGTACGAGTTGCTCCCGGTCGTGAAACTATCCGGGTTTCCAATCAGCGTGGAGGTACAAGCAAGGATTTTTGGATATTGGAGGATCAACCCATAAATGAAGCTAAAATTGGGCTTTGGCAAAAGAGACCTTCCATTGCGGCCTCCGGCTTGGAAGATCTTCCCAGTCTTACCGCCGAGAACCTTTATTGGGCAGGGCGCTATGTAGGACGTACTTTGGTAAATGCGCGCTTTATTCGAATGGTGATGCGCCAATTGAGCATGATTCAAAACCCGAATGAGGAACCAAATTCGGAAAAACTTAAGACCCTTCTAAAAACCACGACCCATTTGATGGGTACCTATCCCGGATTTGCCGAAAAAGCAGAGAAAGGCCCACAGGCCATGGAAAATCCCTACAAGGAAATACTTTCTGTTATCAAGGATAAGGATAGGGTAGGCAGTTTGGCACATACCATTGGTATGTTCAGTAATTCGTACTACACCATTCGGAACCTGTGGTCGTCGGATATGTGGCGTGTTTTTGAGGATATTCAAAAATTATGGAAGTCTTTCCAGGATGAAGAGCAGCCTTCAATGAACCGCATTCTCAAGGTTCTCAATCAGTTGATAACCCGTTTAATCGCATTTATGGGCCTCGTTGAGGAAAGTATAATGATTCAACAGGGATTGTTGCTCTACTTTATTGGTCTACAGTTGGAACAGAGTATGTTGACTATTGTCAAATGCCGTTCTCTTCTAACTATAAAATATGACGCCCACACCGAATATGACCTTCTGGAATATCTACTGATCAGTAATGAAAGTTTAAATATCTATCGATATAGTTATCGATCCTATATCCAATTGGAAGATGTGTTGAACTTGGTTGCTCTTGACTTGGATTATCCCCGCTCTTTGGCCTATATGCTGAACAGGCTTCAAAAGGATATAGCCCGCTTGCCCCAATCCAACCATAACAACCATTTAAATAGCTATCAAAAGTTTGTTTTTGAAGCCTTTGCCAAGCTAAGCTTGGCGGAAGCTGCCACATTGTCCCAAACAGGAACGGAAGACCATTTTGTAAGAGAATCGTTGGACACTTTGATGGAGGAACTATCGGACTTGCTACACCAGACTTCACAATCAATTACCAGTACCTATTTTAATCATACGGATAAGCAAAATCAATTGTTCACACAGTCTTTCCCCATTTGATCATGCTCTTTAACATAACCCATACCACAAAGTATCAGTACAATGCACCGGTAAGTTATGGTCATAATATTGCAACATTAAGGCCTCGGAAATCCAAAGGACAGGAACTGCTGGATTACACTATTGAGATTTCACCGGAACCTGCCGAGATTTCGGAACGGATAGATTTTTTTGGCAATTATATTACCCGTTTCTCCATACAGACGGAACATGAAGTACTTAAGGTGACCACCAAGAGTCAAATTAAGAGGGAATACGCTCAATTTCAGGAAGGCTTTTTTTCAGATGCCTGTAAATCTGTTACTATGAAAAGCGCCCTTGAGTCATTACAATCAACGAATTTAGATATATTGGATGCCAAACAGTACATTTTGGAATCTATTTTCATAAAAAAAATGGATGCGGGTATTCACGAATATGCCCGAAAGTCGTTTCAAAGTAATCGTTCGGTATTTGATGCGGCCTTTGAATTGATGCAGCGAATCTATACAGATTTCGATTTTGTATCGGGTTTTACCAGTATTTCTACTCCCATACGTGAAGTAATGGAAGAGAAAAAAGGGGTTTGCCAAGATTTTGCGCAAATCGCAATTGCCTGCATTAGATCTGTGGGCCTACCGGCTAAATACATAAGTGGTTATATTGAGACATTACCTCCACCCGGTGAGGAGAAACTGGTTGGAGCTGATGCGTCCCATGCCTGGTTTTCCATTTTTATCCCTGGTTTTGGCTGGGTAGATTTTGATCCGACGAATAATCAAATTCCCAGGGATCAGCATATTGTTGTAGGTTGGGGCAGGGACTACTACGATGTACCTCCCTTAAAGGGTGTGGTTTATGGCAGTGGCCAAAGTAAACTAAAGGTAGCCGTGGATATTGCTAGAATTGAGTAAAATTGCTTCTCAAAAAAGCTTACCCGGAACTAAAACAGCCTACTCCTCCTTTTGCCCCATCATCATTAAATAAGCCTTTAGGAAGTTATCCAGGTCCCCGTCCATTACGGCATCCACATTTCCGGTCTCCTCACCGGTTCTAACGTCCTTTACCAGCTTGTAGGGGTGCATTACGTAGTTACGGATTTGTGAGCCCCATTCTATCTTCATTTTGGAGGATTCGATTTCTTGCCGGGCTTCCATCTTTTTGCGCAGTTCAATTTCGTATAACTGGGATTTCAACATTTTTAAGGCCGTGGCCCTGTTATCATGTTGGCTTCTGGAATCCGAACAGGATATTTGTATGCCCGTAGGTTTATGTACCAATTGTACTTTGGTCTCCACCTTATTCACGTTCTGCCCACCCGCACCACTGGATCGTGCCGTTGTTATTTCTATGTCGGCCGGGTTTACTTCTATTTCTATACTATCGTCGACAAGTGGATATACGTAGACGGACGCAAAAGAAGTATGACGTTTGGCATTGCTATCAAAAGGGGAGATGCGTACCAAACGATGTACACCGTTTTCACCCTTCAACCAGCCAAAGGCAAAGTCGCCCTCAATTTCTAGGGTAACCGTTTTTATACCGGCCACATCGCCTTCCTGATAGTTGAGTTCTCGTATCTTGAAACCGTTCTTTTCGCTCCACATCATATACATTCGCATGAGCATGGCGGCCCAGTCGCAACTTTCCGTTCCTCCAGCACCGGCCGTAATCTGAAGTACGGCGGTCAGTTCGTCACCTTCCTCGGAAAGCATGTTTTTAAACTCCAGCTTCTCCAATGCTTGTTGGGCCTTTTGGTGTTGGGTCTCTACTTCCGCTTCCGTCACTTCCCCAGCTTCCTGAAATTCCAACAACACTTCCAAGTCCCCTACCAAAGTTTCCGCGGCCGTATAATCATCTACCCATTGTTTTTTGGATTGGATGAATTTCATATGTGCTTGTGCCTCTTGGGGATTGTCCCAGAAATCCGGGGCCAAAGTCTTTTCCTCCTCGTTCTCTATCTCAATACGTTTGGCATCGATGTCAAAGATACCTCCTTAACGCACCGAGGCGCTCAATAAGATCTTTGGATTGATCTGTAGTAATCATAATATTAAATTTCCAAACAAAAATAAGTTTCTTTTTTGGATGCAAAAGAAAAATCAACGCTATCGTTCCATCCTATCTTCAAAAGAAAATAAGGTGTTGAAAAATTGGGGCTTGTTAAAGCAACATCTAGCCGAGACACTTTATTGTTGTTGTTCCGACAATACCTTAACAGTATGGGAAGTGGTATTGGCTCCATGGGCGTATACTACGCCTATTAAAGGGGAACAATCCTTATAATCCTTGCCATGACATACCTTTATATGATTGGTATTGGCCAGAAGATTGTTAGTTGGGTCAAAGCCCACCCAACCGATATCTGGCACATATACCTCTGCCCATGCGTGCATCTGAGAGTCACCGAAATATCCATGGCCTTGGTGCAGATACCCGGATACATATCTGGCCGGAACTTTATTTTCCTTGACAACTGCACAAAATAAATGGGTGAAATCCTGACATACTCCATTTCTTTTTTCAATGATTTCCTCCAAGGGTGTGTCTACATCCGTAACCCCGGGTTTAAAAGAAAGGTATTCAGAAACCCAACCATTAAGGTTCTGAATATTTTCAAAAATGGTCTTATTTTCATCAAAAGTATACATATCGATATAGGTGTTTGGAAGTCTGGTCAAACTTGTCCTTCTAAGAAAAGGTTCAAAATCCACTTGAAAGTTCAATTCTTCCAACTTGTCGTAGTCGGCCTTATTGTGGTGGGGCAATGAAAAATCAAAGGGATTGGTTTCCTTTTTTATAACGGTAAAGGAAGCTTGAAAGGAGATATCGTTGAATTTTTGTCCGGGGTGCACCCTTATGGTCTTAAAACCGAAACCGTTGATCGAGGTCTGGTTTACATCGTGTAGCGAATTTGAGAACTCCCAGGATACCAATTGTTGGCTTTCATTATCTTCTGGAATAATCAGGAATTGCCAATAGGCATCGTTCACCAAGGTATCATAATGATTCTTGGCACTGTACTGAATGGAATACTCCTGATACATATAGGAAGTTACGGGAGGTAAAGATAACAAAGAAAAGGTGTCAATAATTAAAAAACTCCTTTTCCATTTTTTTGCTGATCTGTGTAAGTTCCTTTAAAAGCGTATCTATAAAGTTTTTAATATTACCCTCTATCTCTTCAATGTACTTGTATTCATATTCGGATCGTACGCGACCCACAAGAAAGGCGGTGGAATTTTTGTTATACTTTTTGCTGGGGTCCAATACTTTAATATGACTATAGACCTGGTTGAGACTGTTCATTATGGATCTTGGGCAATTAGGGTTGAGTATCAGAAATTCCAAGGTAGTGATACTTGTGGGGGTCTTTTTATAGAATCTTCGCATCATATCGTAAGACTCGGCACATTTTAACAATGTACTCCATTCGAAACTATGGCTAAACTTATCGCCATAACTTCCTTGCGCTTTTAGGGCGTCATTATATTTGGCGTTGATGATCCGTATGATTTGATTGGCACGTTCTATATTCATGCCCATCATTATAATGGCATAGACTTCGTCATGAAGTAGAGTGCCCCGTATTTTTCCCCGCAGGATGGCTGTCATTTCGGTAACGTTGACGGTGAAATCATAAAGTCCCCTTTTTACAAAGGTATCGACCGGATAGTTGAGGATAAAATGATAGAATTTGTTAATGGCCTCATAAAGTTCCGTAGAAATCAAATCACGCGCGCTATTTGCATTCTCCCGAGCGTACTTCACGTTGTTGATTATGGAAAAAGTGGATTCATGGTCCAAGGCAATTTTGTGTAACACTTTTTCTTCCTTTAGCTCAACAACCTCATCTTCTTCAATGTCTCCTACCATGAATAGCATGGAACGTAATACAAACTGACGCGATTGGGACAGTTGGTTGGGTGCATCCAAAGAGGAAAAATAATTTACATTGAGGTATCTGGCCATATGTTCGGAACGTTCAATATAACGTCCCATCCAAAAAAGGTTGTTGGCTACTCTTGCAAGCATATAGTTTTCATTTTAGTTTTTGTTCTGTTGAAATTTTATAAATCAACTTCTGTTTTATTTTTTTAATGAAACCGAGTAGTAGTATGGATTCATGTACTGAACGTTACCCGCATACCCACAGGAAGCAACATACCGTTCATTCTTTAAGGACCCAAGTATCCTTAGATCCACCCCCCTGTGAGGAGTTTACTATTAAATTTCCCTTTTTTAGGGCCACCCTGGTGAGACCACCTTTTAATACAAACTCCCGATCTTTGCCCAAAACGGTAAAAGTCCTAAGGTCTATATGTCTTTGTTCAAATGATTCGTTTTGGTCAATGTAAGTGGGATGGACGGAAAGGGACATTATAGGTTGGGCCACATATTTTCTTGGTGCTTCCGAAATCTGCTTTTTTACCTTCTCAATCTCATCCTTGGACAATCTATTCCCTATGGATATTCCGTACCCTCCTGCCTCATCAACTGGTTTTATTACAAGTTCGGGTATATGTTCCAAAACATACTTAAGCTCATCGGGGCGACTGCAGTGGTAGGTGTGTACGTTTTTGATAATTGGCTTTTCGTCCAAATAGTATTTAATAATCTCGGGCATATAGGTATAGACCGCCTTATCATCTGCAACACCGGTGCCCGGAGCATTTGCCAAGGTAACATTGCCCTTTTTGTAGGCTGCGAACAAACCGGGCACACCCAAGGCCGAATCTGGACGAAATTCCAGTGGGTCTATGAACTGGTCATCAATACGTCGATAAATTACATCTACCCGTTCCGGACCTTGTATGGTTTTCATATACACAAAATCATTTTCTACAAATAGGTCACGGCCCTCTACGAGTTCTACGCCCATGGTCTTGGCCAGGTAAGAATGTTCATAAAAGGCAGAATTGTACATTCCCGGAGTAATTACAACCGTGTTTGGGATATCCACTCCTTTAGGCTTTGTCGTTTCCAAAAGGTCCAAAAGATTTTCTGCATAATTGGTCACGGTATGGGTCTGGTAATGGTTGAAAACCCCAAAAAGTGCCCTTTTCAGTGCCGTTCTATTGCAAATAACATAACTCACTCCAGATGGACATCTGATGTTATCTTCCAAAACATAATAGTCGCCATCCGTGTGCTTAATGACATCTATTCCGGAAATATGATTGTAAATTCCACCCGGCGGATTAACGCCGATCATCTGATGCAAATAATTGTCCGATGAACTTATAAGTTCCAAAGGCACAATGCCTTGTTTAAGGATTTTTTTATCGTGATAGATATCCCATAGAAATAGGTTAAGTGCCCTGCTGCGCTGTATGGATCCCTGTTCTATGATATCCCATTCATTGGTATCAATGATTCTTGGAAAAAGGTCAAAAGGAAAAATTTTCTCCTTGGCTTCCTTTTCCCCGTACACTTGAAAGGTAATTCCTTGATTGAAAAATGACGATTTGGCCTTTTCGTTCAATCGTACATAATCTTGAATGGAATGCCCTCCATAGAGATCGAACAAGGTCTTGTAAACATCCTTTACAGACCCATCTTTATCGAATATTTCATCAAATAGATCAGGATTTCTTTGGTAAGAGGAGAATATCTGATTTCCGAGGTTTTCCATATGATTTTGTTTTGCTTTAAGATAACGGTTTTAAGCATATCTTTCTATGTATAATTCTCAATAATCCTATTATTTTTTAGTGATACATTCAAAAATAAAGGACAATTTCTGCAATTTTTATTTTTAAGAATTTAAATACCTCCAGGTATTTGCATTTAAGGTTTTTTGAATACATTTTATTATCTAACTTACAGGTATTATCCAACATACCTTGTTAATCCCATGAGGCATTTTATTTTTATTTTCATTTCAGTTTTTTTTGTTCAATCCTCTGGTGCCCAATTTGATGAAACGAACATGGGCCATACAAAATTCGAGGGACTTTTTAATTTTTATCATGATGAGGGAAATGGGAAAACCTTTCTGGCAGTTGATACCTTGAAATTGGAAAAGGAGTTTCTTTATGCCTATTCGCTTAGTAGTGGAATAGGCAGTAATGATATAGGACTGGATAGGGGACAATTAGGCAATGAACAGGTTGTATATTTTAAGAAAGCCGGTAACAAACTTTTTTTAGTACAACCCAATCTTAAGTTTCGTGCGCTTACGGATAATGTCTTGGAACGGAAATCCGTAAGGCAAGCCTTTGCCAAATCAATACTTTTTGGAGCCAAAATTGAAGGGGAAATCAATGGCAGCTACATCATAGACTTGACCGATTTTTTGATGCGGGATGCGCATGGGGTATCCCAACGCTTAAAAAGTAGGGGACAAGGAACCTATAAGTTGGATAAGTCCAAAAGTGCTGTGGATATAGATCGTACCAAAGCCTTCCCAAAAAATGTAGAATTTGATGTTATGTTGACTTTCGAGGGCGAACCTAAAGACGACTGGATAAAGTCCGTGACACCAAATCCTTCATTGGTTACTGTGGCCCAACACCATTCTTTTATAGAACTACCTGACGATGGATACGAGAAGCGGGAATTTGATCCGCGCTGTGGGTCCTACCCCTTTTCCTATTACGACTATGCCACTCCCATCCAAGAACCTATTTTAAAACGTTTTGTTACCAGACATCGATTGCAGAAAAAAGACCCTTCCCTGAAAGTCAGTGAAGCCATAGATCCTATTATCTATTATTTGGATAACGGTACTCCAGAACCAGTTCGGTCTGCTCTCTTGGAAGGGGGTAGATGGTGGAACCAGGCGTTTGAGGCCATTGGATATAAAGATGCCTTCCAACTAAAGATATTACCTGATGATGCGGACCCATTGGATGTCCGATATAATGTTATTCAATGGGTACACCGTTCTACCCGAGGGTGGAGCTATGGAAGTAGTATTACGGATCCACGTACCGGGGAAATCATAAAAGGACATGTAAGCTTGGGAAGTTTACGTATACGTCAAGATTTCTTGATAGCCCAAGCCTTGATGAACAAACCTTTTGCCGAAAGGGACGATAACTATAAACCTATGCTCGAACTGGCATTGGCCCGTATTCGGCAACTTTCCGCACATGAAATTGGTCATACCCTTGGTTTTGCCCATAATTTTGCAGCCAGTACCAATGGCAGGACTTCAGTAATGGATTATCCGCATCCTCAATTTTCGGTCAAAAAAAAGGAAATCGATTTTTCTAATGCTTATGCAACGGGAATTGGGGAATGGGACAAGGTAACGGTCGCCTATTCCTACATGGATTTCCCTGAAGGTACCGATGAAAAACAAGGTCTTGATCAAATTTTGGAAAAGGCAAGGGAAGAAGGCCTTCGTTTCATTACCGATCAAGATGCGCGTCCGGCTGGAAGTTCACATATATTGGCACATCTGTGGGATAATGGAACCAATGCAAGTGAAGAGTTGGATAAAGTACTTGAAGTCAGAAAGACCGCCATTTCTAATTTTTCACTGGACAACATCCGGTCTGGTGAGCCTAACACTGTTTTGGAAGACGTATTTGTCCCATTGTATTTTTTTCACCGTTACCAGACCGAAGCTGTGGCCAAAATGGTGGGGGGAATGGAATATAATTATGCAGTTAAAGGGGACGGGCAGACCACCTTGGAAATCGCAAATTCCGCTATACAGCGGCAAGCGTTGACGGGTTTGGTAAAGACCTTGAACGCTTCTGTAATCGCTATCCCTAAGGAGAAACTAACATTGTTCCCTCCTAGGGCCTTTGGCTATCCTAGGACAAGGGAATCCATAAAAGGAAAGACCGGGGTTTCGTTCGACCCGTTGTCCGCGGCCGAAACTGCGGCCGATATGACCCTGGGTTTTTTATTGCATCCGGAACGTGCCTCACGTTTAATACAGCAAAAAGCTTTGGACCCCAAGAATTTAGGTCTTGAGGAGGTATTGGACATGGTAATCGTATACACATTGGGAAGAGTTCACAAAGATCCCTATCTGTTTGAGGTACAGAACAGCATAAACTTTAAGGTGTTGGACCATCTGATGAATTTAGCCGCCAACAAATATGTGCACCCAGGGGTGAATGCCTTGGCCAATGACAAACTAAAAAGTATAAATGAAACCAATTTCGGCAAAGCCCTGGAGCAGATCGATGCTTTGGAAATGCTACGCCGTATCCGTAATTTTTATGAGCACCCGGATAAGTTCAAAATGAATTCTGCTCCCAAAATTCCGGATGGCTCGCCCATTGGAATGGATTGTTTCCACTAGACAGTTCAAAAACATAGTTTATATTCGAGCGAAAATTTCATTTAAAAGCATAAAAAATATCCTTTGAAAATAAACCTTATAAGTGATACGGTCACCAAACCCACATCTGGCATGTTGGAAGCCATGATGAACGCAGAGGTTGGAGACGATGTATTTAAGGAAGATCCTTCCGTAAACGCCTTGGAAGCGAAGGTTGCGAATCTTTTCGGGAAGGAAGCTGCGCTTTTTTTTCCTTCAGGCTCAATGACCAACCAAACCGCCATTAAACTGCATACGAATCCAGGAGATCAACTCATTTGTGATAAGTATGCCCATGTCTATAACTATGAAGGGGGAGGGGCTAGTTTCAATAGTGGGGTCTCCTGTAAACTTGTGGATGGTAAGCGGGGTATGATGACCGCTTCGCAAGTGGAAGCAGCCGTAAATCCACCCGATTTTTATCATAGTCCGTTAACGTCATTGGTCTGTATTGAAAATACAACGAACAAAGGCGGTGGCGCTTGTTGGGATTTTCAGGAATTACAAAGCATAAAAAAAGTATGTGAGAAATATAACCTTGGGTACCATCTGGATGGTGCCCGGTTATGGAATGCCCTAGTTGCAAGAAACGAATCACCAAAACAATATGGCGACCTTTTCGACACCATAAGCGTGTGTCTAAGCAAAGGTTTAGGCTGTCCTGTTGGCTCGGTCTTGGTTGGGAGTGAGGAAAAAATAGATAGGGCCCTTCGTATTCGTAAAATATTGGGTGGAGGAATGCGCCAAGCCGGTTATTTGGCTGCGGCCGGTAATTATGCTTTGGATCATCACAGGGATAGATTGGTAGAGGATCATACCAAAGCCAAAGTAATTGGGGAAGTGCTGCAAAACTTGTCTTACGTTAAAAAGGTAGAGCCGATAGAAACCAATATCATCATATTTGAGATCAATGAGAATCTAATTTCTGCAGAAACATTTGTTCAAAAACTGGAGGAGAAAAATGTTTATATCATCGGTATGGGTCAGGGAAAATTACGGATCGTTACCCATTTGGACTATACGGATGAGATGCATCACATTTTTTTATCCATTTTGGAAGCGCTATAGTTCGCCCAAATCGGAAAGTCTATAAATCCGATTTTTTAAATTTTTTATTCCGTTTTCCATTCCGGCCTCGGAAGTATAAAGCTCGCTATGTCCAATAAGACTTCCGGTATCATCCTTTATATTAAAAAGAAATTTACCTTCATTGTCGGTCTTTCTTTCAAAACCGATTGGAATCTTTTTTAAGTTTTTAAGTGTTTGCAAGGATTTTTGGACTTCGGATTCATTTGGAAATGGAATGCTGCTCAAAAGGGTTTGTCCACTTTCTGATTTCAAAATAAACCGGTATCCGTTCCCATTGTTTTTCTCAATTGCAACCATTTACATTTAGCTTTTCCTAAAGTTACATCTTTTGTATCTGAAAAACGATATGAAGAATTAATTTTAGAAGAACAAAGTTAGACTGTGGACCTAATGGTCTTCTTTTTTTCGCGGGATCAAGTCATTTGAAGAAACTGTCCATCCCTGGAATATTCGGCATGCCCTCCTTGGCCACGGCGGCCAGTTCCGTTTCATTGACCTGGGTGGCCTTTTCAATGGCTTTATTCAACGTCAGGATAAGATAATCTTCCAACTGTTCCTTGTCCTGTAACAGGCTATCATCGACCTGTATTTTCTTTATTTTCCGGTTGGCGGTAATTTCTACAGTTAGAAGTCCATCAGGGGTGCTTTCTTCCAATGTTACCGTATCCAACCGTTTTCTGGTTTCCTCTACTTTTCTTTGGGTATCCTTGAGTTTTCCCATCATACCCATCATATCTCCAAACATATTGCGTTAATTAGATTAGTTACCTTCAAAATTACTAAATTGTGCGAAATAACTGTATTTGCATGTTTAATAAAGTGGAACGTTCAATAGTTTTTTTGGGATATGTTATTTTTGCCATTTCCTGTACACAGCAAAATAAAAATATGACGGATACAACAGCTCCAGTAGCCAAAAAAATGCATAAGGAATTGGTTGCGCATGGTGAAGTTAGGATAGATGATTATTATTGGCTTAATGAAAGGGACAATACGGACGTGATCGCCTATTTGGAGCAAGAAAATGAGTACTATGCCAAATTGACCCAGCATACCAAGGATTTTCAGGAAAAGCTGTTCAACGAAATGAAGTCACGGATAAAGGAAGATGATTCATCGGTTCCCTACAAGCAGAATGGCTATTGGCATGTTACCCGCTATGAAACGGGCAAGGAATACCCGATTTATAGTCGATTTAAAGGTTCCTTGGATGCTGCGGAAGAAATTATGTTCAATGGCAATGAAATGGCCAAAGACCATGAATACTTCAACATAGGAGGCATTAGTATTAGCCCGGATAACAAATTAGCAGTTTTTGGGGTGGATACGGTTTCCCGGAGACAGTATACCCTGCGAATCAAAAATTTGGAGACCGGAGAGATTTATGATGACAAAATTGAAGATACCACGGGTGGATCGGTTTGGGCAGATGATAACCGAACGTTGTTTTATGTAAAGAAGGATTCCGTTACCTTACGCGCCGACAGAATCTTAAAGCATAAATTGGGAACGCCGTCCTCATCGGATACAGAAGTCTTTCACGAGCAGGATGAAACCTTTGGCACCTATGTGTATAAGACCAAATCCAAAAAATACATCGTTATAGGTTCCTATAGCACGCTAACGTCAGAATTTAGAACCCTTAGGGCAGACGAACCGGATGGAGAGTTCAAGATTTTTTCACCACGGGAAAGAGGACTGGAATATTCAATAGTTCATTATAAGGATGCTTTTTATATATTGACCAACAAGGATAAGGCAACCAATTTTAAGTTAATGAGGGCCGGCGAAGAAGATACATCTTCCGAAAAATGGGAGAAGTTTATTCCGCATCGCGAGGATGTGCTTTTGGAAGATATTGAAATATTTAGGGATTATTATGTGCTTTCTGAAAGGGAGAACGGTCTAAACCGGATCAAGATTACCCGCTGGGACAATTCCGATACGTATTACCTTCCTTTTGAGAGTGAGACCTATACAGCCTATGTGAGTAGAAATCCGGAATTCGATACGGATACCTTGCGATTTGGATACAACTCCATGACTACGCCTAGTTCGGTAATCGATTTTAACATGAAGACCAAGGAGAAAGAGGTGAAGAAGGAGCAGGAGGTACTTGGGGGTCAATTCCAAAAGGAAAACTATCTTGAAAAACGCATATGGGCCACCGCAAAGGATGGAGCAAAAATCCCAATGTCAATTGTATATCACAAGGATACACCCTTAAACCGGGATACGCCTATTTTACAATATGCCTATGGTTCCTATGGTGTAACCCTGGATCCTAATTTTTCAACGGTACGCTTAAGTCTTTTGGACCGGGGCTTTGTATTTGCACTAGCCCATATTCGCGGAGGGGAGTATTTGGGTAGGCCATGGTACGAGGATGGCAAACTCTTAAAGAAGAAGAATACCTTCACCGATTTTATAGATTGTTCACGATATTTAATAGAAATGGGATATACTTCTCCGGATCATTTATATGCTATGGGCGGATCGGCGGGAGGACTTCTTATGGGAGCCGTGGCCAATTTAGCCCCCGAACTCTATAAGGGAATTGTTGCCCAAGTACCTTTTGTAGATGTAATAACCACTATGTTCGATGATTCCATACCCTTAACCACTGGGGAATACGATGAATGGGGAAATCCCAACATAAGGGAGTATTATGAGTATATGAAATCTTATTCACCTTATGACAATGTTGAGGCAAAAGCCTATCCGAATATGTTAGTAACAACAGGGTTGCACGATTCCCAAGTACAGTATTTTGAACCGGCCAAATGGGTAGCAAAGCTTCGCGAACATAAGACGGATGATAACCTATTGTTGTTTAATATCAATATGGATGCAGGTCATGGAGGGGCTTCGGGTCGTTTTGAAGCTTTGAAGGAAACTGCAAAGGAATATGCCTTTTTATTAGATTTGGAAGGGAAAATATAATAATTCAAAAAAAAATGTAATTTTGCCCAGGAATTTTAGGGATTTTTCAATAGTCCGTTTGATTCAAAAACTTATACCGCCTTTATGGAACATGAGATCAATGCTTGTAACAATGTCCTGGAACTCATAGGAAACACCCCACTTATTAAATTAGATAGAATAACTGCCAAGCTCAAGGGAAATTTCTATGCCAAGGTCGAGGCTTTTAATCCAGGCCATTCCTCAAAGGATCGCGTAGCGGCCTATATCATAGAAGAAGCCGAGAGAAAGGGAATTCTTTCCGAAGGTAGCACCATAATAGAGACGACTTCGGGAAATACCGGTTTTAGCTTGGCCATGGTAAGCATTATCAAGGGCTATGAATGTATTCTCGCGGTAACCTCTAAATCTTCCAGGGACAAGATAGATATGCTGCGAGCCATGGGTGCCAAGGTTTACGTCTGTCCGGCCCATGTAAGTGCAGATGACCCTAGATCATATTACCAGGTTGCCAAACGATTGCATGAAGAAACAAAAGGGTCCATTTATATAAATCAATATTTCAACGAACTGAATATAGACGCCCATTATAAAACGACAGGACCTGAAATCTGGAAACAGACCAATGGAAATATTACCCATTTGGTGGCCTGTAGCGGTACTGGTGGCACAATTTCCGGTGCGGCGCGATTTTTAAAGGAACAGAACCCTAATATTAGAATCATAGGAGTGGATGCCTTTGGCTCAGTATTAAAAAAATATCATGAAACGGGAGAGTTTGATTCCAAGGAAATCTATCCCTATAGAATTGAAGGGCTTGGAAAGAACCTAATTCCCGCAGCAACGGATTTTGAAGCCATTGACGAATTTGTAAAGGTTACGGACGAACAAAGTGCCCATACCGCCCGTGAGATTTCTAGGACAGAGGGAATGTTTGTGGGCTATACCAGTGGCGCCGTAATGCAGGCCATAAAGCAATTAAGCGAAAAGGATATCTTTGATAAGGACAGTAATATTGTAATGATTTTCCCAGACCACGGTTCGCGTTATATGAGCAAGATATACAGCGATAAATGGATGGAAGATCAAGGTTTCTTTGATAGTAACACCGTGGAGGAGACCCAAGAAATCCAATTTATAAAATAACTTAAGCATCATCTTGGTGGTGGGCAAAAAAGCAATACCGTTTAGGCATTGCTTTTTTGTTTGCTTGTAAAAATTTATGAATCCAAGGTAAAAATCCATATTTTTGCAGGTAAAATCAACCCAAGCTACATGAGAGACTTATTTGATAGAATAACCGAAAATAAGGGTCCTTTGGGAAAATGGGCCTCACAGGCGGAAGGCTACTTCGTTTTTCCAAAATTGGAAGGCCCAATTTCCAACCGAATGAGATTTCAGGGTAAGGAAGTCATTACTTGGAGTATAAATGACTATTTGGGTCTGGCCAACTTACCGGAAATTAAAAAGATTGATGGCGAAGCGGCAATGGAACATGGTGCTGCCTACCCGATGGGAGCTCGAATGATGAGCGGCCATACGGACTACCATGAAAGACTGGAAAATGAGTTGGCAGATTTTGTACACAAAGAATCCGCATATTTATTGAATTTTGGTTATCAGGGTATTATGTCTGCAATCGATGCCTTGGTATCAAAGGACGATATTATTGTTTACGATGTAGATTCTCATGCCTGTATTATTGATGGCGTGCGCCTCCATATGGGAAAACGGTTCACGTTTAAGCATAATGATGTAGATAGCCTGGAAAAGAATCTGGAGAGGGCGACCAGGATGGCCGAACAGACCGGAGGGGGTATCCTTGTCATTTCCGAAGGTGTTTTTGGTATGCGGGGAGAGCAAGGCAAACTAAGGGAAATAGTTGCCCTGAAGAAAAAATATCAATTCCGCCTGTTGGTGGATGATGCCCATGGTTTTGGGACCTTAGGAGCTACAGGTGCCGGTGCCGGTGAGGAGCAGGGGGTTCAGGACGATATTGATGTGTATTTTGCCACTTTTGCCAAATCTATGGCGGGTATTGGGGCGTTTTTAGCCGCGGACAAGGAAATCATAGACTACCTCAAATACAATTTACGATCCCAAATGTTTGCAAAATCCCTGCCCATGATTTATGTGAAGGGAGCCCTAAAACGTTTGGAAATGTTACGGACCCAACCAGAGCTCAAGGCCAAGTTATGGGAAAACGTAAATGCATTGCAAAACGGACTTAAGAATAAGGGTTTTGACATAGGAAACACCAATACCTGTGTCACCCCTGTGTATTTGAACGGGAGTATTCCTGAGGCCATGGCACTGGTTAAAGACCTTAGGGAAAATCATAGAATATTCTGTTCCATAGTAGTTTACCCTGTTATACCTAAAGGATTAATTTTACTCCGAATGATTCCGACGGCCACACATACGTTGGAAGATATAGATGAGACTTTGGACGCTTTTTCTGCTATTCGCGAACGTCTTCAAAATGGAACGTACAAGAAGCTATCGGCAGCCGTGGCTGCCGCTATGGGAGAATAACAAAATCCAAATTTTGTAAATCTCAATATCCAAACTCCAAGTTCTAATGATGGTTTTGTCCTTTCTATAATTTATTAGAGCTCTTTGCGATACGTTCTTCTATGCTTGTAAATAACGGGATTGAAATGCTTCCACATTTGACGAATGGCCACATTATCGGCTAACTCTGGAGTTCGGTAACACATCTCGATGTTTTTCTCGGTAAAGGTTTTATAGTATTCATTAAAGATGATGGCCGTCACACCTTTATTCTGGTATTCTGGATGGATTCCTATCAAATAAAACAATACATTTTTACTGTTTCTCTTGGCTTTTAAAAGATGAAATAGTCCAAAAGGGATTAGTTTTCCGTTTGCCTTTTGCAATGCCTTGGAAAACGATGGCATTACAATAGCAAAGGCGATTAAATCATCTTTTTTATCTATAATGAACTTAATGTATTCCGGATTTATAAAACCGAGATATTTTTTTTTGAAATAAGCTTTTTGAAGATCGGTAACCGGTGTAAATGAGGACAATTTGGAGTAGGTTTCGTTGAAGAGGTCGAACATCTGGTCTACCATGGGAAGAATATCCTTTGTTTTTGTGAAATTAACCTCTTTTAGGCCATATCTCCGCTTTACCAGTTCGTTCATTCTGGTAAAAATCGCCGGATCGGCATTCTTAACAGGGAATTTATTTTCCACGTACTCCTTCTCCTTAATGAATCCAGCCTCTTCGTAATGCTTTTCGTAGTAAGGATAATTGTACCAAGTTACCATTGACCCAATATGGTCAAATCCTTTAATCAGCACTCCCACCTTGTCCAAATTGGAAAAACCCATGGGACCTTCCATATATTCCAACCCATTTTCTTGGCCTATCTCACTCACTTTTTTCAGCAAGGCTTCCGAAACTTCCGTATCATCGATGAAGTCAAACCAACCGAAACGAATTTTCCTGATTTTTTGTTCATTAATTTCAAGCCAGTTGATGATAGCAACTACACGCCCTACGATTTCCTGATTTTTGTAAGCTAGGAAAAACCAGGTATCTGCAGTTTTGAATGCAGGGTTTTTTGTTTTATCAAAGGTTTCCAGTTCTTCTTTGATGATTGGTGGCACCCAATATTGAGAGCCCTTGTACAAGTTAAAAGGAAACTTCACAAATTTCTTAAGCTCGGATTTGGATATGACCTCTTTGAGGGTGACCATACAGTAGTTTTTGTAGGGTCAATATTAGGTATATTTAACTTGGTAGTAAAATTCTCGTTGCTAAATTATTGAGTATTGAACGATGAGGTTTTTGAAAGTTAGAACGCAATGGTCCCACCACCTCTACTTTTTTTCTTTTTCTCTTCCTTTTTCAATTTTCGAAGTTGCTTTTTTGTAGGCCCCAAGTCGATGTCCTCTGCACCGCTTCCATTTTTACTTCTTTTGAGCTTCTTCCTTTCCTCACGTTCCTTTTTCTTCATGGAGTTTTTTTGAATAGGACCTCCATTTTCTCCGGCCTTCTGTTCGTCGATAGGTTTAAAGGTATCCTTGTGGAAATCAAATCGGTAAGATGCCCCCATGGTAACAAATATGCGGGATGGGTTGTTTTTAAAGCTTGCCCCAAGATTAATATCGGCCTGAAGGTTTTCATTGAACAAATGGGCTACCCCGCTACGTAGCAGTATATCGGAATATCTGTCACTGTCTATACCTTGATTCTCTACAAAAACACTCCATTTTGGATTCCTGAAGGCATGGGATAGGGAAACCAAATAACTCCATTCGGGAAAATCGGTTCCAATCCGATCATAGGCGATATTGGAGATCAATACAAACCTAGGTGTTAGTCTACTTTGTGTAGCTACCATAATACGAGGCGATATCGTAGGGTCTCCTGCAAAAAAGGGATTGTCGCCCAATACAAAATTTGCACCGGCATAAACGGAAACGGATGGAATAAGGTTTTTTAGTTGAAATAGATTATTGGCACGCCAACTGTACAAATTGGGCTTGTTACGCTCAGGAGCCTTGTACCGGTCATAAATCAAAAACTTGAGACCCAAACGGTTCATACCGAAATTGGTACGCGATTCTTCGGTTCCGAAATTAGCGAACGTGATGTTTTGGTTTTGAAAAGTGCCTTCCCAATTGAGCTCCAATTCTTCAAATAAAAGCCCATATCGTAAGGAAATGTTGGTCCCCCAGATATTGGACTGGGTATTCAACAAGTTATGGTCCTGTTGCTCATAAAAGACACCCATTTCCGCTTGAACCACATTTTTTCCCACGGCATAGGCACTTACAGAAAGTCCCGGCCGGTTGGAGTTTATAACATCGGTATATTGTGAAAATGTAGAAATTGAAAAGCTAAATACAATCAAATGAACGAGTTGCTTCATCTTTAAACTGCTGATTAATAGTCTAAATGGGCATATCGTTTAGTGGTTTTATCATTATTTTAGCACTTTTGCCCTGATAATACAACGCTAGAATTGTACTTTTGATATAATACAATTGAAATAATATGGGGTTTTTAAAAGTAATCTTAATACTTCTGCTGGTTTACTATCTCGTAAAGATGCTCTTCAGAATGTTTGCTCCAAGACTTTTTAGCTATGCCGCCAAAAAAACGGAGGCCCATTTTAAGGAAAGGTTTGATGAGTTTGCAAGACAGAACGGACAACAAGATGAGCCTATAGGGGATATAATTATCGACAAGAAACCGTCTAAAAAATTCAACGCTTCCAAAAAAGTAGGGGAATATATTGACTTTGAGGAAATTGATTGATTATCTTGCCTTGATCAACCTTCGCATTGACCAATGAAGAACTCGCTTAAAGCTCTTTTCACTCATTTTTTTGTAACTGTTTTTTTTGTTATTGCCGCCTTGGCCTATTTTCATCCGGTTCTGCAAGGGAAGGTCATAGAACAATCGGATATTGTTCAGTTCACGGGCATGGCCAAGGAACAGAATGATTTCAGAAAGCGGACAGGAGAGGAACCCTATTGGACAAACAGTGCCTTTGGAGGGATGCCCACATATCAATTAGGTGCCTACTATCCACATGACTATATAAAAAAATTGGACAGGCTTATTCGTTTTTTGCCTCGTCCGGCGGACTATTTGTTTCTTTACTTTATTGGGTTCTATATACTGCTTTGTTGCCTAAAAGTAGATTATCGCCTTGCCGTTTTAGGAGCCCTGGCATTTGGCTTCTCAACGTATATGATTATAATTTTAGGTGTAGGCCATAATGCCAAAGCCCATGCTTTGGGGTATTTGCCCATACTTTTAGGAGGCATCGTATTGACTTTTAGAAAAAAATACCTCTGGGGCTTTGTCCTTACGGCCCTGGCTATGGCCTTGGAAGTGGTGGCCAACCATTACCAAATGACCTATTACGGTATGCTGCTGATTCTCATATTGGGTATCGCATATCTTGTCTATGCCATACAAAAGGGAGAGCTAAAGCACTTTTTTGTTTCTATTGGGATTTTAGTGATAGCTGTAGCTTTGGGAATTGCCGCCAATGCTACCAGTCTTATGGCCACAAAGGAATATGCTGACTGGAGTACCCGGGGAAAATCTGAATTGACCATAGACTATCAGGGTAATACCAAAGAGAATCTGGATGGCTTGGATAGGGAATATATTACCCGATGGAGTTATGGGATTTCGGAATCCTTGAATTTATTCGTTCCCCGTCTATTTGGAGGATCATCCCAAGAAAATTTAGGAGAGAATTCAAAAACCTATGGTTTTTTGATAGACCAAGGCATTCCACGCAGCCAAGCCCTTAATTTTTCAAGCGCGGTTACCTTATATTGGGGTGATCAACCGGGAACTTCTGGCCCAGCGTACATTGGTGCCATTGTTTTTTTCCTTTTCATTCTAGGGCTCATTTTGGTAAAGGGAAAGGCAAAATGGTGGCTTTTAGGAGGTACATTACTGTCCTTGCTCCTGTCTTGGGGAAAGAATTTTAGCTTTCTGACCGATTTCATGATCGACTATTTTCCGCTATACGACAAGTTTCGTGCGGTATCTTCCATACAGGTGGTTTTGGAGCTTTGTGCGCCAGTTTTGGCAATTTTGGCCCTACAAGTTCTTTTTAAGAATACGGTTTCACAGACTGATAAGTTGAAGGCACTCAGAATTTCGTTTTTTATTGTTTTTGGGTTAGGTATCCTATTGTTTTTGGTAAAGGGGATGTTTGATTTTTCTGGATATCACGATGACACCATAAAACGGTATTACGGAGATGAAATATTGGATCTTATCCAATCCGATAGGAAGGCGGTGTACACTAGTGATCTTTTTCGCTCACTTATCTATGTGTTTTTGGCTGCATTGGCCCTATGGTTCTTTCTTAAAGAAAAAATCAAGCAGAATGTTGCGGTTATTCTGCTCGGTGTATTAATGGTATCGGACTTGGTAGGGGTAAACCTCAGGTATGTAAACAAAGAAAATTTTATAGCCAAAAGACGTATGACCAGGCCGTTTCAGGAATCACCCGCGGATACTGAAATCCTAAAGGATACGACCAATTTTAGAGTGTTCGATCAAACACAGGGTTTTGAAGGTGCGCGCACCTCATATTTTCATAAGACCATATCCGGTTACCATGCGGCAAAACCAGCTGGTATGGAGGACCTTTTCTATTTTCATATCGCTCAAGGGAATATCGGGATTCTCAATATGTTGAATATAAAATATGTGATTCAACAGGATGAAGAGGGTAGGAGCTATCCGGTTTTGAATCCTGATGCCAATGGCAATGCTTGGTTTGTAGAAAAACTATTACCGGTAGAGGATGCCAATACTGAAATTCTTGACCTGGATAGTCTGGATACCAAAAGAAATGCCCTTGTTAATACCATTAAGTTTCCTAATATCAACCGGTTCAATTTTACGGTAGATTCCATCGCTTCCGTCACCTTAACGGATTACGAGCCCAACCATTTGACATATCGATCTGTAAATTCCAATGCTGGTGCCGCTGTCTTTTCGGAAATGTACTATCCACATGGCTGGAATGTTTATATAGATGGAAAACCCAAAAAGCATTTTAGGGTAAATTATGTTTTAAGAGCGTTAATGCTCCCAGAAGGGGAGCATACCATAGAGTTCAAGTTTGAGCCGCAAATAATAGCCTTAGGAAGTCAAATTACCTTGGCAAGTTCTGCTTTGCTGGGGTTGATTATTTTAAGCGGACTTGGATATACCTTTTGGCGCTACCGAAAAAAAGAAAAAGGAACTACCCCATGAAAAGGGTGCTTATCATCACGTACTATTGGCCACCTGCTGGGGGACCAGGAGTACAACGGTGGTTGAAATTTGTAAAATACTTGCCCGATTTTGGGGTGGACCCCATTGTTTTTATTCCCGAAAATCCTCATTACCCTATTCAAGACAACTCTTTGTTGAATGAAGTGCCAGATGGGATTGAAATTCATAGAAAACCGATTTTTGAACCCTACCGTTTTGCGGAAATCCTATCCACGAAAAAGACCAAACGCATCAGCTCCGGGATTATTCGGACTAAAAATCAATCTGCCTTGGAAAAAGCCATGTTATGGATTCGGGGTAATTTTTTCATCCCCGATGCCAGGAAATATTGGGTAAAACCCTCGGTATCTTACCTTTCTGAACTTATTGAAAAACAAAACATCAAAACGGTCATCACTACAGGACCACCACATAGCGTTCATTTAATTGGACAGCAATTAAGGCAAGAACACCAAGTGAAATGGATTGCCGATTTCCGAGATCCCTGGACCTCCATTGGTTATCACAAAAAGCTCAGACTCACCAAATCCTCCCAAAACAAGCATAAAACTTTGGAACGCTCGGTGCTCAATGAGGCAGACTTGTTGATTACTACAAGCGATACCACACGAAAGGAATTCCGGACCCTAACGGATAAGCCTATTGAATTAATAACCAATGGTTTTGATTCTGATTACATAGGAGGTGCCGATTTGGATGATAAATTTACGATTGCCCATATTGGGTCTCTACTCACGGGCCGCAGCCCAAACAATCTATGGAAAGTACTATCGGAAATTGCCCGGGAAGACGAGATTTTTAGAAAGGAGTTACAATTGGAGTTTATCGGGGTAGTGAGTGAAGACGTCATGGATAATCTTTACAAAAACGAACTGGCCCCATATATTCAAATGAAAGGATACGTATCCCATGCCCAGGCCCTTCGCAGGCAACAACGCGCTCAGATTCTGCTATTGGTTGAAATTGATTCGGAAGATACCAAAGGCATTGTTCCAGGGAAATTGTTTGAATATATGGCAGCCAGAAGGCCTATTTTAGCCTTAGGCCCCAATAATTGGGAGGCAGGTGCCATTATTTTGAAGACGCATTCAGGCAGGGTGTTCGACTATCAGAATAATTCCCAATTAAAAAATGTACTTTTAGAATGGTTTGCCGCATATCAACAAGGAAAATTGAATGTGGTTTCAAAAGACGTGGAAAAGTATAGTCGTAAGGCGCTTACCGAACAACTGTCCGAATATCTCTGATGGGTATAGTATTAAAACAATCATTGAGCAACACCGTGATTACCTATTTGGGATTTGGTATCGCTGCCATAAACACCCTCTTTTTATACACCCGATTTTTATCCGACGAATACTATGGACTGGTAACGGTAATCCTCTCCACCTCGGCTATTTTAATGCCATTATTGGCCTTTGGTGTACCCAATACCTTGGTTAAGTTTTACAGTACATTTTCTGACCGGCAAAATTCCGATAGCTTCCTGAGCCTCATGCTATTTTTACCCCTTTTGATGGTACTTCCCATTGCTGCTATTTCCTTTTTGGCCTATGATGCCATTGGCAATTTTTTATCCCGGGAGAATCCTATTGTTGGGGATTATGTGTGGTATATTTTTTTGATCGGGATGGCGATGGCGTATTTTGAAATATTCTATGCTTGGGCCAAGGTCCAAATGAGATCGGTCTTTGGAAATTTTATGAAGGAAGTATTCAATCGTATTGTGGTTATGGTTCTCTTGGTCTTGGTCCATTTTGAACTCATATCGGTACCTGTTTTTTTGAAAGCGTTGGTCGCGCTTTATCTGCTTCGGACGATTCTCATGAAAGTGTATGCCTATCGGCTTCGGATGCCTAAATTGACTTTTAATCTACCATCAAATACCAAAAGTATTATTAACTATAGCGCCCTGATTATTTTGGGTGGATCGGCGGCCATAATCATTTTGGAAATTGATAAGTTTATGATCAATCAGTTTATCCAAATTGAAAATGTAGCTTATTATGGAGTGGCCGTTTATATTGCGACAACCATAATCGTTCCCTCTCGATCAATGCATCAGATTACCTATCCTATCACCGCGGAATTGTTAACGAAACATGATATTCCTGCTTTAAAAACGCTCTATCAAAAAAGCTCTTTAACGCTTTTTATCGTTTCGGGATTATTGTTTTTGCTTATCGTACTCAACTTAAAGGATTTGTACCTATTGCTTCCGGAAGAATACCGCAATGGCTTCATCATTGTCTTTTTTGTTGGATTGGCAAAAGTGTACGACTCGGTTTTAGGGAATAACAATTCAATTCTGTACAATTCAGAATATTACCGCACTTTGTTGGTTATGGGCGTATTTCTTGCGGTTTCTATAATTGTATTTAATCTATGGCTCATTCCGAACTATGGTATTGAAGGAGCGGCATTTGGTACCTTTTTGGCCATTTTCCTGTACAATACGATCAAACTACTTTATGTAAAATCCAAATTTAATATTCAACCTTTTACCTCGGAAACCCTCAAGGTATTGGCACTTTTACTACTCATGGGTTTAGGTTTTTATTTTGTTCAATTTCCTTTTCATCCCATTGCAAATATTGTGCTCAAGAGTATACTTATAACGGGCATTTATATAGCTGTAATTTATCGGTTTAGACTATCCGAGGATGTTTTTAACTTGATTTCCAGGGTTCTGGGAAAGACTCCCCCCAAAGAATAAGACCAATCTGTTCGTGCGATTTGGCCTGTTTTCCTAAAGTAAATTAAAAAAACCCCGCAGCGGACGAATCCAACTGCGGGGCTAAACAACTAACCAACCTAAAAACTATTTTTATTGCCTCCTGGAACTTCTGGATTGCGATCTAGTTCCGCTATTCCTTGTACTTCTAGAAGGGGCATTACTTACCTTTTTTCTTGAGTTGCTACGGGTAGCAACATTGCTACTTCTATTTCTTGTCGGTGCCGCTTTCCGTACCGATCTATTTGTTGTTGCCCTTTGTGGGCTTTTATAAGTCTTGGTACTACGCGTTACCGTTCTGCTCCTTGGCGTTTGGGTTACCGTTCTTTTAGTCACTGCATTCCGCTTAGGATTGCGTACCGTTGTAGAACGTTGCGTAACCGTTCTCTGCCTTGCAGGTCTGGTGTCTGCTTTACGGACGTTGCGATTCTCTATTTTTCGAGTTCGATCTACCGCCGTTCTTCGAGTGTTGTTGGAACGTATTGCGGCATCCCTACGTACCGTTCTACCATCGTTTCGGGAAACGTTACCCCTTCTTGTAACACCTCTTTCTGTTCTGACGGTTTCCGCTCTTCTAGTATTGCTTCGGGAAACATTACCTCTCTGCGTTACCGAACGATTGGTTCGTGCCACATTGTTGTTCCTTCGCGTAACACCTCTTTCCGTACGTAGTGCATCGGCTCTCCTGCTATTATTCTGGCGTACAGCTACCCTTCTGTCATTTCTATAGACGCGGGCACGTTCCCTACGGATACGGTTGTATCGATGCTCTCTTCCAATTCTGGCATAGGCCCTACGGTTATTATATCGGTACGGTCTGTACCAGGTGTATCGGATAGGGCTATAAAACCTTCGATACGGTCTATTATATACCAAACAGAATCCTAATGCTGGTCTTACAAAGAACCTATGGAAAGGTCTAAAGATGTAACGTCTGTTATATACATTTATAAAACCGGTATGGTAGGCGTATACACCATTATTATAAAAGACATTCATACCACCTAATCGGGATACAAAACCATTACGATAGTTTACGAAAATGTTGCCGATTTGTGCGACACGTCCATAATGATCATAAAAAACGGGTACGTTCTCTACTTGTATCACTGCACCATAGTCATCATATTGGACGAAAGGATTATAATCGAATCCCGAATTGAATGTAAAATTGGAACGACCGATATTGACATTGGCACCAAAATTAGCGCGGTTATCTATATAAAAATCAAATTCGCCATCCGGATAAACCGAAAATGTAATACCATCCTCTACAAAGATGAAGGAGTTATTGAATCGGTAGGCACTGCTTATGGCAGTGCTATTTTCCGTGCTTACAGCTTGGGTACCCGTGGTTCCCAAGACAAGGGCTGTAAATAAGAGTACTAACTGTTTCATGATATGCGATTTTAAACCTGTCTGCCGACGGGTAGTTCTGGAAGCAACTATTTGCATTCCGCTTAGGAGAAATCAAACAGCGTGCCAAAATACTATGGCTAAGTTTAACTATTTGTTTTTTAATGCTTTATATATTTTAAATTTTTTTAGAGGACAAAAGAAACATATTTTATAAGCCGCAATGCTTTAAATATTACTTTCAACATTCGTACTTACCTTAAGTCAATTTGACTTTATGGATATTGTAGCTAAAATTATATACTACAAGAAAAATTGAAGATAAACAGGTATATTAGTATTCATACCAACTTATTATGAATGTGAATGAGGAAAGACCAATTAAATGAGTGATGCCCTAATAGTTATCCTAGTTTTAGGAATTTACTTTTCCCCAGTCTTTTATCAACTAGTAATTGTAATAGGAGAGAGCAAAAAGGGGAATAAACTACCACTAAGAAGATTCAAAAAGATTTTGAAGTATAGTTTTCTTGTTCTACTTCCTGTTGGAATTGCGTTTATAATTCTTATCAAAGTAAATTTTTTAGATTATGAAGGTCCGATTAACTATGAAAAGGTTGATCAAATTACTTTCGAAAATTTCAGAGGACTTGAATTTTTCAAAAAGTCGTTGTATGGAAATGAAAGATTTGCATATATAGTGACTACGATAGAAAGTGAAATAGAAGAAGATTCGATTTACGTTGAAGCTTTATTTCATCCGTCCAGGTCTTTTGTTTACAATTCACATTCTAACAGTCATGAATTATTGACTCATGAAATTTATCATTTTAAAATCACTGAATTATTTGCGCGAAAAACTAGACAAAAATTAGCTCTTTTAAAAAAGCCAAGTAAAAATGAAATTCATAAAATAATTCTTACTACGTTGCGAGAAGAACGAAAGTTTCAAAAGAAATATGACTACGATACTTTCCATAGTTATGTTTTTAGTAAACAGAAGGAATATGAAAAGACAATAGACAGTTTGTTAAATTTGTTTTCTGAATATAAAAAACCAAAAGTTCCCATCAATGGATAGATTTAAAATTGTCATTTTGACGCTCTTATGCTTAATAATAGTTAGTTGCAAAACTGAGGAACCCAGATTTCCAATGCAGAAAAGGTATTGGGATACCAATGATTATAAGAAAGTTACACTTGAATTGAATTTTGGATATGATGATGATGAAAAGTTACCTTCGTTTAAAGACCCTGAGACCAGAGCAATAGTTGAAAAGCTAACTGATCATCAAAACTATGAAGTAGTCCTTGATGATGAGCAATTGGGATTAAAGCACAGGAATGGAGTTGCGACTGAGTTTTTTAGACATTGGAGGGACATGCAGGACATTTACCAAGCGCGTGATTTACAGGATAAATATTTGTACGATGTAGAATTACTTAGGGTTTGGCAGTTTGGGCTCGGACTACAATTAAAATATTTTAAACTTGGGAATGATAATATCAAAGCAAGTTCTGACGATCCAAATTCTGTCAGAGCACAGAACAATATTAATACAAACATAAGTACTCTTATAAGTAACTTCAATATATATCTTGATGAGATAAACAATGAAAATTCGTTTTCAGAGGAAGGGAAGGAATTACTAGCTGAGGGTATAAACAAGTATTTCACGAGATTGATTGAGTTATATCCAGATGCTAACTTTAATTTACTAGAGAGAAAAATCGATTTATTGAATAAGAAGTGCGAGTCGGAAAAAATAAAGAACTCCTTGTCCAAAATTAAAAGCTTGATTCAATCCATAAGTAAAAAGGACACCCCTTCATAATTTTCCTAACCTAATTTCTCCCTTAAGTACTTCGCGGTATAAGACTTTTTGCTTTGTATCACTTCCTCTGGCGTACCCTGAACCATAAGATTACCACCATTTTCCCCACCTTCAGGTCCTAAGTCAATGATGTAATCGGCACATTTTATGAGTTCAATATTGTGCTCGATGACCACTATGGAATGGCCACGGCTCAGTAGGGCATCAAAAGATTTCAGCAGTTTCTTGATGTCATGGAAGTGAAGTCCGGTTGTGGGTTCATCAAAAATGAACAAAGCCTTGTCCTTCGTGGTTCCTTTTACCAAAAAAGAGGCAAGTTTAATCCGTTGCGCCTCACCACCGGAAAGGGTAGAGGAGGACTGTCCCAAGGTTACATAACCCAGCCCCACATCCTGCAAAGGCTTTAATTTGGTAACGATCTTCGTCTGTTTTCCATGCTCAAAAAAGACAATGGCATCGTCAATGGTCATGTTTAATACATCACTAATGGATGCGTCATTAAACTTTACTTCCAATACTTCTTTTTTGAACCGCTTGCCGCCACAAGTATCGCATTCCAAATGCACATCGGCCATAAATTGCATTTCTACGGTAATCTCACCTTCCCCCTTACATTTTTCGCAACGGCCGCCATCCACATTAAAGGAAAAGTGCTTGGCTTGATATCCGCGAATCTTGCTCAATTTCTGTGTGGCGAACAAAGACCGTATGTCGTCATAAGCTTTGATATAGGTAACCGGATTGGAGCGTGATGATCGACCAATAGGATTCTGGTCTACGAACTCCACATGTTTGATACTTTGATATTTCCCATCGGCCGAGGTAAACTGTCCCGCTTTTTCACCATAACCTCCCACTTTCTTCAAAATAATGGGATAAAGTAGTTTTTTTACTAAAGTACTTTTACCACTACCAGAAACGCCGGTAACCACGGTAAGCATATTTAAAGGAAAGGTAACATCAATATTTTTAAGGTTATTTTCCCGCGCGCCCTTAATTTCAATATGATTTTTTGAGGTCCTCCGTTCTTTGGGTACCGATATTTCTTCGGAACCGTTCAGGTAGCTGGCGGTAAGCGATTGTGATTTCAGTATTTCACTTAAGGGGCCATAGGCTACTACTTCACCGCCGTGAGTGCCTGCCTCTGGACCAATATCGATAACTTCATCGGCAGCTTTCATAATATCCTCATCGTGTTCTACAACGATGACAGTATTGCCCAAATCGCGTAAAGATTTGAGTACTTCAATCAGATTCTCTGTATCCTTGGGATGCAGTCCAATACTGGGCTCATCCAAAATATACATGGATCCTACCAAACTGCTTCCTAACGAAGTGGCCAGGTTGATGCGCTGGCTTTCGCCTCCCGAAAGGGTGTTCGATTTGCGATTGAGTGTTAGATAACTTAAGCCTACCTTCTCCAAAAAACCCAAACGGGTATTGATTTCCTTCAATAAACGGGAAGCAATTTTTTGGTCGTGCTCCGATAATTCCAATCCTTCAAAGAACAGGACCAATTTTTTTATGGAAAGTTCCACGAGGTCGGAAATCGATTTTCCATCTACTTTTACATAATCGGTCTCCTTGCGTAGTCTTTTCCCTTTGCAGCTATTGCATTTGGTCTTACCTCGATAGCGGGAAAGCATTACCCTATTCTGTATTTTATAGCTTTTCTCCTCAAGTTGGCCAAAGAATTTGTTGAGCCCGGTAAAATGTTCGTTCCCGTCCCAGACCAATTGCTTTTGTTCCTCGGACAATTGAAACCAAGGTTTATGAATAGGGAAATCGAATTTATAGGCCGTATTCACCAACTGGTCCCGATACCAACCCATACTCTCTCCGCGCCAGGGGAAGATCGCATTTTCATAAACGGACAGGGAGGTATTGGGAACTACCAAATCTTCGTCTATACCGATTACATCACCATACCCTTCACATTTTGGGCAAGCTCCATATGGATTGTTAAAACTGAACAGATGAACATTAGGTTCCAAGAACTGCATACCATCCAGTTCAAAGGTATTACTGAACTTTACTTGTCCTCCAGTGGCGAGTTCCTCAATGATGCATTCACCCTTGCCTTCAAAAAATGCCGTATCCACCGCATTGGCTAATCGATTATAAAAATCTTCATCATTTTTGGTGATAATACGATCCACTACCAAATGGAATTCCCGACCAATATCGTTGGGTGCGTTATCAATGCGTATGACCTCTCCCTTATGTTTTATCCTGGCATACCCCTGTTTGGAAAAAAGTTGAAGCGATTTTATGGGATTTCTATCAGGTTTAATTTGTACAGGGGCCAATAGCAAAAGTTTTTCACCTTCGGCATACCCTTTTATATGTTGTATGACGTCCGTAACCGTATTTTTTTTGACCTGCTTCCCAGAAATTGGTGATATGGTCTTTCCAATACGGGCATATAACAACTTAAGATAATCGTAAATTTCGGTAGTGGTGCCAACGGTAGACCTGGGATTGGTTGAGTTCACTTTTTGTTCTATGGCAATCGCTGGGGCTATCCCTTTGATATAATCCACTTTAGGCTTGTCCAATTTTCCTAAAAACTGGCGTGCATAGGAAGAAAGACTTTCCACATATCTTCGCTGGCCTTCAGCATACAATGTATCAAAGGCCAAACTCGACTTCCCGGAACCGGAAAGGCCGGTGATTACAACTAGCTTGTTTCTAGGGATTACAACGTCTATATTCTTCAAATTGTGCAACTTGGCACCTTTGATAATGATGTTTTCCTTGGGGTTGCTATCTAAAAGAGTTGCCATATTTATTTTTAGGGCCATAAAGATAAGACATGCATTTTTCAATCACCAATATTGTATACTTTGCATCAAAAATTGTGTGTATGACGGCACATTTTTTTTCCGGTCACTTAATTTTTTCTATATTTGAACTCAACAAAATGTTAAAACGCCTATAGCAACAACACTACTTTTTTAGAATTAGAATAATAACCCACAAGGCCTTTTCCCCAAATAGGCCGCTAATTTTAACTAAATAAAAGTAGTCGTTATGGAACATCAAGTTGAAGACTCCCTACTCATTAAAAGATACATTGACGGAGACGAAAGAGCTCTAGCTGCACTAATTGGCCGTCACAACCAGCGCATTAGTAGTTTTATATACTCCAAGGTGAACGATAGGGAAGTGACCGAGGATATTTTTCAGGATACCTTTATGAAAGTGATCAGAACTTTAAAGAGAGGTGCCTATAGTGAAGAAGGCAAATTTTTGCCCTGGGTAATGCGCATATCGCACAACCTCATCATCGACTATTTTAGAAAGAACAGAAGGTTGCCTATGTTCGAAGGGGCCGATACTTTCAATATTTTCTCTGTAATCGGTGACGAAAAACTAAATATTGAGAAACAGATTATTAAGGACCAGATTGATAGCGATCTTACCTTGCTTATAGAAGAACTTCCCAATGAACAGAAAGAGGTATTGCTGATGCGTATATATAAGGACATGAGTTTTAAGGAAATATCGGAAAATACCGGGGTAAGCATTAATACCGCTTTAGGCCGTATGCGTTACGCCCTCATCAACCTGAGGAAGCTGATAGACCAGAATAACATTGTTTTAACGAATTAATAGGCCATAGGTCGAGCGTATTGACTATATTTATTTCCGTCGCGTTATCTATTGAAACAAACGGAAAATAACATGGAAAAACTTTACGCAAAAGACCATAACAAGTGTAAACTTGTTAAAGCCAAACCGGAAACAGTGGAATTCTTATTAAATTATTCCAAATCGTTGAAAATAACAAAGGCAAAAGGAATATCGTTCGAAAGTAACATGAACTAAGAGTAAAATAAACAAACATATAAAACCTCCAAGGACTTTTTACCTTGGGGGTTTTTCTTTTGGTACTGTTCCTAAACTCCCCATTACCCTTGTTATCCCTTCAGGAAACTTATAGCACCGCTCCCAGTGTGTTTTGATCGTGCAACTGTTAATATTTGGTTTTATTGTGGCCAAAACCAAAAAAATGCGATTTCACATCAAAAAGAGCGTGTTTGACAACATAGTTTTTTCCTCTCTAGCCGATTTATCTAGTTTTAGGTCATAATTAAAAACAAGAATCGAAAACACTCAAATTAATTAATCTAACAACTTAAAAGCTTACCACTCGGAAGCCCCTAATCTTAACCAAAAAATCAATCTTTATGGAACTACAAATAGAAGATTCAGTACTAGTAAGAGATTATATAAGCGGAGATGAGAAATCTTTGGAAATATTGATCAACCGTCACAACCAACGCGTTACCAGTTTTATCTACTCAAAAGTGCTGGACCGGGACATTACCGAGGATATTTTCCAGGATACCTTTATAAAAGTTATCAAGACCCTTAAAAAAGGGACGTATAGTGAGGAAGGCAAATTTTTGCCCTGGGTAATGCGCATAGCCCATAACCTTATAATTGATCACTTCAGGAAGAATAAAAGAATGCCCATGTTCGAAGGGAGTGACGACTTCAACATTTTTTCTGTAATAGGGGACAACAAACTAAATGCAGAAAAGCAAATTATACAAGATCAAATTACATCGGACCTAAGACATCTTATAGAGGAATTGCCAGATGACCAAAAGGAAGTTTTAATCATGCGCATCTATAAGGATATGAGTTTTAAGGAAATATCCGAAAACACAGGTGTGAGTATAAACACTGCATTGGGAAGAATGCGCTATGCATTGATAAACCTTCGAAAAATTATAGATAAGCACAACATTGTTCTCACTAATCAATAGACTTAGGACAGCTTAAACAATATTTCCATTTTAGTTGCGTTATTTATGATAACAATACATCTAATATGGAAAAAATCTACTCTAAACACGAAAAAGACTATCGCATTGTTGAGGCTTGTGCGGAAACGGTAAAGTTTTTACTCGATTATTCCAAGGCCCTACATGTAGTAAAGCACAAAGAACTGACGTTCGAAAACATTCTAAACTAGATAAAGGCCCGCTACTTGCGGGTCTTTTTGGTTTTATAGTATTCCTCCAAAACCTTTTTTCTTCCGATTGTTCTGGTTATAATATCCTTTTCCAGATTCCAACCTCGGGCCGGAGAATAGTCACGACCATACCAAATAATCTGCAAGTGCAAATTGTTCCACAATTCTTTGGGAAACAATCTTTTAGCATCCTTTTCTGTTTGAACCACATTCTTTCCATTGGAAAATCCCCACCGGTACATGAGCCTGTGAATATGCGTATCAACAGGAAAAGCCGGTATGCCAAAAGCTTGGGATACTACTACGCTTGCCGTTTTATGCCCCACCGAGGGAAGCTCTTCCAAAAGGTCGATGTCTTTTGGAACCTGTCCCTGATATTTATCGATTAAAATTTGGGAAAGCCCATATATACCTTTGGATTTCATAGGTGAAAGCCCTACGGGCTTTATGATTTCGCGGATTTCCTCTACGGTCAATTTTACCATATCGTAAGGATTGTCTGCCCTTTCGAACAACAAAGGTGTAATTTTGTTTACTCGTACATCCGTACTTTGAGCTGACAGCAAAACCGCTATTAATAGGGTATAGGGATCTTTATGTTCCAAAGGAACCGGTATTGTAGGATATAGCTCCTTAAGTTTGTTTATAGCGAAATTTACTTTTTCCGTTTTCGTCATTTTTTTGTTTAACTTTGTTTAAAAATATTTAAACATAAATACATTATTTACTAGATGAACACATTACAAGTAGGGGAAAAAGTTCCCTCTTTCGAAGCAAAAGATCAAGATGGCAATACTATTAATTTATCCGATTACAAGGGAAAAAAACTTATTGTTTTTTTCTATCCTAGGGCCAATACCCCGGGTTGTACGGCAGAAGCCTGTAATTTGAGGGACAACTATGCCGAGCTACAGGCCCAAGGATATGAACTTTTGGGGGTGAGCGAGGATTCACAGAGGAAACAATCCAATTTCAAGAAAAAATTCGACTTCCCTTTTCCCTTATTGGCAGACGAAGATCACACCGTTATCAATACTTTTGGGGTTTGGGGCCCTAAAAAGTTTATGGGCCGCGAATTCGACGGTATACACCGGAAAACCTTTGTAATCAATGAGGAGGGAAGCATTTCAAGGGTCATAGACAAGGTGAAGACAAAGGATCATGCGGCCCAGCTACTGGACGGCTGATACTTCTAGAGACTTAAAGCCCTTCTTCAAGGGCTTTTTTGTTGCTCATATGAAGTGTAAGCATCAAAATATTGACCTAAAACAAATGCCCTTTAGTTTTCTGCTTTCGGATACTTTTCCGATTATATTTTTTTCAAAACCGGAGGACTAAGATCCCGGTTTGAGTTGTGGGGAAAGAAAATTACATTCTTTTCTAAGCTGAAAGGAATTTTGTTATTCAAAAGCCTTTGTTATGTTTTGGCTTCTTCTTTTTGTTTTACCATTTTGCGGGTAAACAAATTTTTCTCCTTAATGGTCTCGGCAATTCCTTCGGGCAGCATATCCTCCCAACCTTCTTCGTTGTTGATCAGTTTTTTTAGGACATCCCTGGAGAAAATATGCATGATTTCCGGGTCATAGTCAATAATGTCCATAACCTTCCCATTATACTTGAAGAATTTGTACAACTCTTTCATTCTTGGGTGTACCTTGATGTTGTTACTGGTCATAATCTGCCCAGTTTCGGCGTTCTTCATGGGATAAAGATAGACCTGCAGTTCTTTGAAGAATAGCTTTCCAAAAGCTTCCAAAATACCACCACTCAAATGTCTATAATATTTTTCATCAAAAATATCCACTAGGTTATTTACACCCATTGTTAAACCAATATGTGCTTTGGTATAACTGTTAAGGTATTCCACTAGACGGTAGTACTCCTGAAATTTGGATATCATTACGGTATGTCCCAAAGAACATAACAACTCGGCGCGATCCATAAAATCCTGTTCATCAATTTCCCCCGACGCCTTAAGGTTGGAAAGTGTAATCTCGAATATTACGATGGCTTTATCAACGTCTACTGCTGGATCCCTAACAAAGATATCATAGGATTTTTCAAACATATCCATGTTTACCTTGGTCACAGGCCGGAAACTTCCTCGTAACGCCAAAATATTCTTTTTATAAAGGATTGCGGCGGGAAGAAGGTTGTTGCCGTCGGGTCCGAACATTACGGCATCCGTCATATCGTTACGTATGAGCTGTAAACTCATGAGCCTGTTGTCTACGCCCTTAAAACTAGGACCTGAAAAGTTTACCATATCAATTTCAATGGTATCCTGATCAATATGATCGTACAAATATTTTAGAAGTTTCCTTGGTTTATGGTATTTGTAGAATGCCCCATAAATGAGGTTAACTCCAACTATGCCCAAGGTCTCCTGTTGCAATCGCGCCTCATTTTGCTTAAAGCGTATGTGCAGGATTATCTCATCAAATTCCTTTTGGTTTGGATCTAATTGAAATCGGATACCTACCCAGCCATGCCCCTTATAGCGTTTTGAAAAATCTATTGTGGCAACAGTATTGGCGTATGAGAAAAACAAACGTTCCGGGTGGGTATCACGGCTAATTCGCTCCTCCATAAGTCGCATCTCATGCGAAAGCATCTTTTTAAGCCTTGATTGGGTCACATACCTACCATCCTTTTCATCTCCATAAATGGCATCGCTAAAATCCTTGTCGTAGGCACTCATGGCCTTGGCAATGGTGCCTGAGGCTCCCCCTGATCTGAAAAAGTGCCGTGCGGTCTCCTGGCCCGCACCTATCTCGGCAAAGGTTCCGTAAATATCCGGATTCAAATTGATTCTAAGGGTTTTGGCCTTTATGGAAGGTATATTCTCAAATGCGGTGTCCCGTTTTAGAACTGATGCCATTTTAAGGATTTTGCTTTAAACAAAGTTAAAAAGAATGGGTAATCTAATAAATAAATAAGTTATAAATTTGAAATAAATAGACCAAGGGTTGAGAATTACGTTTTTAGGCACGGGAACATCGCAGGGAATCCCGGTAATCGGGAGTAATCATCCGGTCTGTCTTAGCGAAGATCACAAGGACAAGAGACTGCGAGTCTCAGTGCTTTTATCTTGGAGCGATTATAGTTTTGTTATAGATTGCGGCCCTGATTTTAGGCAGCAGATGCTCACCCATGAAGTTTCCAAACTGGATGGTATTCTTTTTACCCATGAACATGCGGACCACACGGCCGGCATAGATGATATACGGCCTTTTTTCTTTAGACAGGGCGATATCCCTATCTATGCCCACGAACGGGTAATAGCATCCCTGAAGCAACGCTTTGATTATATTTTTGCGGATGCCAACAGATACCCTGGTGCTCCAGCGGTTGAAGTTAACCTTGTAGAAAAAGATAAACCCTTTAAAATTGGTGATACTATGGTTATGCCCATTGAGGCGCAACACAATAGGCTATCTGTATTGGGGTATCGGATACATGATTTTACCTATTTAACCGATGTTAAGACCATTGCCGATGATGAGTTGGAAAAAATAAAGGGATCCCAAGTTTTGGTGGTGAACGCCCTAAGGGAAGAACCCCATCATTCCCATTTCAACTTACGGGAAGCTATTTCTTTTTCGGAAAAGGTGGGTGCCCCAAAGACGTATTTTACCCACATAAGTCATTTATTGGGTTTTCATAAAGATGTGGAAAAAAAATTACCAAAAGGTGTACTTTTGGCCTATGACAATTTGGTGGTAAACCTTTAATCCTAAAGATGAAAAATAAAATCTTTCTTTACTTATTTGTTTTTATGGCCCTAATCGGCCTGTATCTTTTTGTAAGTAGCGGAAATATGCAAAAGGCCAAGGATACCCAAATTGAAAAGTTGGAGACAGAGACCGCACGGCTCCAGGATTCCCTTCAGAAATTGAATATTAAAATTTTTGATGTACAACATTTTTCCTTGGAAAACAATGATTATGCCTTGGAGTACTATGATCATTTAAATCTCGTAAATCCGGAACGCTATATTGCCGATAAGTTATTGGAGACCAATGAAAGAAAAGGTGATAATCCGCTGATACCCTATGAAGGTATGGAGGGCGATTTCAAAATCAACAAAATCAATGTATTGAACCATCGTTGGATTTTGGCGGAGTTTACCGATGGCAAACATTGGGGCGAAATAATTCTGGAGTATGAACTAAAGGATGATCTGGGAATAGACTTCACGCTATCCAATCACTTGTTGTACTCAAGTACTTTTTAGATACGTTCACCCAACCATTTCCTGAATGAATGAAAATTTTGGGGAGACACCCCATGACCCACGGGAAATTCTTCATACATATGTTCTATCTCAAGGTTCTCCAAAAACCCTGGTACTTTTTGGGCCCATTCCGGCGGAATTACTTGATCTACTTGTCCGTGGGATGCATAAATTTTTAGGTGATTAAATTTCTTGTTTTCATGCCCCTTTGCCAAAATATTTTGGTTGATATACCCGCTAAGGGCAACTACATTCTTTATCCGCTCGGGATAGGAGAGGGCAACGGCATAGCTAAGGATAGTACCTTGGCTAAAACCCAATAAACTTATATTGTCCGCATCCAGATGATACGTTTTGCAGGCTTCGTCAATGAAATACAGAATTTTTTCCCGGGAAGACCTGGCTTGGTCATCATCGCTCCATTTCCCTTGTTCCGCATCAAAATTAATAGCGTACCAGGCAAAACCAAAGGGTTGTAGGGCATATGGAGCCCTAACTGATATAACGCATAACTCTTTGGGAAGTTCCGATGCAAAGGAAAACAGGTCTTCTTCATTGCTGCCATAGCCATGGAACATGAAAAGTACAGGAGGCATACCTTCCGTTATGGAAGAAGGTTTAATAAGATGTTCCAATGATAATGGGGCCGTTGTCATCTAGGGAATAAAAGTAAACCATTTTTGAAAATAAAGACCAAGGACCGGTATCGTTTTTTCCTCTCCTTTTAAGGCACCTAAAAAACCATAAAACCAAAGTGCAAGATAAAAGATGTAGAGCCCATACCAGGCATAAGGGTTGAACCAAACACTCAGAAAAAGGGCAAAGCCTAAAAAGCACAAATGGAGACCAAAGGCCTGTTTGGTATGGAACCTGGCAAAACTATTTTTAGGTTCTGCGTTCATGGTAATGGCGATCAAAGCCCCCACCATGGTTAAGTAGGCTATGATGGCCGTGGTCTTTCCTTCGTTTGTTTCTTTCACTTTACAACGAATTAGTTCTAAAAAATAAGACCCTATGGGCCTTATGCATGTAAAAAAATCAGAAATTGGACTATCCTATTTTCCCGATTATGGGAACAGGCTCTTCCTTTAAATTAATGGCATTTATTAGCCCAAGTATCCATAGGACCAAAACGCCTAGTCCAATTATGGTAGAAACAATGGACAGGGAAGAAGGCAGCATAGTGCTTAGAACAGAGTTGGCGATTCCCAAAACCGCAATTCGAAATGATTGCCCAATATGAAATTTAGCAAAGGGATTATTCTTGGAATTGTTCATAATAAATGCGATTATCAATCCGATAATGGTGATGTAGGCAATTATGGCAATTGTTTTTCCGTCTTCTTTTGTTTGTTGATTCATCTTTTAAAAATTAAGGTTGCTGGTTTAGTAATCTAAAGTTAGTTAAAATATCAATTGTCCATTGTTGATGATACCATAAACCTTGCCTTTTAACTCACTGTTCAAAAAGATACTGTTTTTGGAAGTAGAGTTTATATGTTCCTGCGCAAAAATGTAGGTTTCATCCGGATCGAACAAAGAGATCGAAGCCATTGCACCTTCTTTTATTTCCGGTTTTTCAAGAGCATAATATTCTCTTCCACGGGTCAATATATCGACCGTTGCCTCGGCTCCAAAAATTGAATTTAAGGCCCCAAAGGCACTTTCCAGGCCAATGGTGCCATAGGCGGCATGGTCAAACTCTACTTTTTTCCGCTCTATATTCATGGGCATATGATCTGTGACCACAAAATCTATAGTCCCATCCTTAACCCCTTTGATCAGTGCCCTGATATCCTTTTCGTTGCGAAGTGGAGGAGTGGTCTTATAATCGGAATCAAAATCTTTCAATGTATCATCGGTATGCCAAAGATTGTGAACGGCAGTACTGCAGCTCACGTTTAGCCCCTTTCTTTTTGCATCCGAAATCAGTTTTACCGAATTGGCAGTCGAAATGGTAGGGATATGCAATCTTCCCCCCGTATATTCCAATATAAAAAGATCCCGTACAATCTGAAGCTCTTCGGCAAGGGATGGAATTCCTTTAAGCCCCAATTTGGTAGATACTTCACCCTCATTTACATTCCCTTTCCCAGCGATTTGAGTATCCAATGGAAAAGAATATACTAACCCATCAAAACCTTGAACATACTGGAGCGCAATTTTTAGAAGATTGCCATTGGATAGCGGCTTTTTAAAATCATAGAACCCTATGGCCCCTGCATTTTTCATATCATAAAGCTCCGCTAGATCCCTTCCTTCGCTTTTTACGGTCAAAGACCCCAATGGATGTAGGTTGGTAGCCCTCCCTTTACCTGCATTTTTTAGAAATGCAATATCAGGGCTACCATCCGGTACCGGATTTGTACCCGTATTTAGGACTACATCGGTAAACCCGCTCTTAGCGGCAGTGGAAAGACCATTGGCAATGGTTTCCCTTTCCTCAAATCCCGGTTCCCCAAAATTCACTGCACCATCAAACCAACCTGGAGAAACATGTAGGTTTCTTTTAGCTATTGTCGTTATCTTGTTTTCTGCATCTATTTTGACCGCTATTTTTTCAATTTTACCGTCTTTTATTAGGATATCCCTCTTTTTTGTATGAAGACCTGGGTTGCTGGGATCCAGTATTTTAACGGACTTTAAAAGTATATTCATGGGAAGTATTTTTGGATGAGTATTTCAACCAATAAAAATAGCAGTGCTAAAATAACAAACCATTTCCAAAGCTCCTTTACACTACTGTCTTTTTCCATTGCATCAAAGAACGAGCTTATGGAAGATGCATTTGAGCTTTCGCTCAAGACATTTACGTCTAAATAATTTAGTGCACTTTCTGCCCTGGGGTAGTTAAAACTGATATTTTTTATGATCTCACCATTTTTATGGATACGATAGACTCCATCTGTATTGGGATTTTCTTGAAATGTTAAGGAGACCTTATTGGCCGATGATTTTTGGAGGGGAATAAATTCGTAATTATCCTTGGCTACCTTTAGGATTTCGTCTTTTTGCAGGGCTGTGGAAACATCAACCTGAATCTGCCCGTCCATCCACATATAGAGTTCGGGCAGTTTTAGACTATTACTACCCATATTATAAAAAGTAGGCACTATTAAAGGAGAATTCTTAAAATTTGAGTTTTCCGAAGAAATCGAAGCCGTAAAAAAGTATGTCCCATTGCTACCCAGTAAAAAAGGGGTATTGCCTTCAAAGCCAAGAACAGCTGGAGCAAATGTGTTTATCTTATAAAAAGAACTTACTTGGGGATATTGAAAATTGGTGGCATCCTTTTCAAACACGTTTTGGTACAACGGGTGGGAAAAAGCAATGGTGGTAATGTTCCGTGTTAAATTGATTTTCTGATCATAATTCGTGGAAAAATAATTGGAGGACAATGCATTGTAGGAGGCTATATCCATATCTGCGGTCGGAATTATGGTCAGCCATCCTCCATTGTCCGTAAATGAGCGTAAACTGGTGGACAAGGCAGATGGAATCTCTTTTATTTCATTGAGGACGATTAAGTTTTGATTTTCCAAAATTCCATAATCCAAGGTCCGCAATGTGGCGGAAGTAAAAAGAAACTCATCTTCCCTATAAATGCGTCCCAAATACTGACTGTCTTCAGGACCTATGGCGAGAACCTTTATTTTTTCTTTTTCATCAATGTTAAAAAAAAGCTGGTTGTCATAGACAAGGCCAGTATCCATAATTTCCAACCTACCCTGGATTATTTCATCTTTTCCCAAAGTGAAATTAACGGTTGCCTTGCCATTGTCATCAAATATAGCTGCTGTCTTAGCTACAAGGTCTTCCCCATTTGTAAAGGAAACCGGGATATCTTTGGTTTCCTTATCCGCGCTCAGCGTTGCGGCCAACTCCAAATTCTCCGACCCCTGATTTACTAGATAAACCGAATCTAGGGATACATTTTTGGAATTGTCCGGAGACATTTGTACCCAATGTGTTCTAGCATCACGGAGAGAATCCTTTTGGGGCAATGCCATTCTTTGTTGAAAATCCGATATGAGAATTATATTTTGAATGGTTTCACCGTCTGTGTTGAAAAAAGTTCCCACCTTTAGTAAAATTTCATCCAATTGCAACTGATTTTTCGAGTAGGGGAGGGTCAATAAGTCATTTTGAATACCGGAAATTGTAACACCCTCAAATATCCTTTCATTGGTGAAAAGTGTAAAATTATGGCTTTCGGGGATGGATTTGATCAATTCCTGAACAGCATTGTTTAGTAACGAATTCCCATCCTTTTTGGCTTGCATACTAAAGGAGTTATCCAAATAAATAACGATCTCCTTTTTTTGGAATGCGGTTCTTTCCGCAAAAAAGGGTTGTGCAAATGCCAAAACCAAGGCAGCAAAAAGAAACAATCGGGTAAGGAGGAGCAACCATTTCTTTAGCGTTTTGCTCTTGCGGGATTTCGCTACAACCCGTTGCAAAAGTTTTACGTTGGTAAATGGCGTTTTCTTAAACCTACGTAGCTGAAAAAGATGGATGAAAATCGGAATCAGTAGTAAAAATAGGGCCCAAAGGAGTTCTGGATACTTAAACTGCATTCCTTAATTTGATTGGGCAAATATAAGGAATTCCAAGATTGAAAGTTGAAAGTTTAAGGTATATTTAAATTTTGTTCAATTACTTGTGGCATAAAGGGATAACCCTCCTTCGGTTCGCTTTGAACCATTCCTAACAAAAGAAGAAGTAATCCTTTCCGCTTTTTTGTCTCAATTCCAAAAAGTAATCTCGAATCATTTTTTGCGCTTTTTCATTGGCCACCGTAACAATGCTCTGGGGATTTTTCAAACCTTGCAATGCAGTGTAATGTAACATTTCCATTCCGTAGATCGATTTTCCTATTTTTTTTGGATTGTCACAGAGCCAGAAAAACGCAATGTTTCGTTTTAAAAGGCCTTTGGCTATTTCCTTGCCCTTGTTCCCTGCACCCCAAATGGTCAAGGGGCGTTTGGTGTCATATTCCAATTTTAGGAAATAGTGTAATTTAATTTCCAGAAAGTAATTCTGGGCATAGTGCTCGCTGGTTCTTGAAGTGCGGGTGTCATAGTCACGCCAATAATGCAAAATCTGATTGCAGGGAATACAGCTAAGTTCTTTTTCATAAAACCGGAAGGTAAGGTCATAATCCTCCGGATATCGGTTTGGATCAAAAGCACCACAGGCATCCAAATCCTCACGATATGCCATCCAGCAAGGGGAGGGAACCACGCATTCCTTATAGATTTCGGAATAGTTACTTCCGCTTAGGGTTAGCCCGTTAAGCCATTGTTCATAGCGCTCGTACCCATTGCTAATGCCTCTGTTCGAAAAATAACGTACTTGCCCAACGGCCAAATGACCTTTTCCCTTTTTCAAAAGGGATTGTACAAGTACTTGTAGTTTGTTGGGACTCATAACATCATCAGAGTCCATACGGGTTATGAAGATACCTTGACTTTCTGCATAGGCCGTCCGTAAAGCATCTATGATACCTTTACCCTCATTCTTAAAAACGCTGATTCGCGAATCCTTTTCTACAAAAGTATTAACCACCTCCCAACTATCATCTGTGGAATGGTCGTTTATGGCCAAAACCTCCCATTGGGTATATTCCTGGTTCAAAATTGAATCCAGGCATTCGGGAAGAAAACGGGCCGTGTCTTTAAAGGGAATGAGTATGCTTACCAAAGGATCCTGCATGAGATGCAATTTATACAAAATCCGTGGTATCCAATCGTAACAACTATGGGAACGGAAGTAGGTCGGGTTCTATAAATTGAACCTTTGCTGTCTTGGATGTGAAGATATCACGACTATAATGTGTACGTAGTAACTCCTTAAAAGCCGTTTTTAATCTTGGAAATTCTTGAATGAAAGATTTGAAATCCTTGGACTTTGATTTACCAACAAAATGATCAACTACTTTAATCGCGGCAATGGTAACCGTTTTGTTGAATTTATCACCTCTACCGTGCAATTTATCAAACTGTTCTATTTCACGACTTATCTTAGCGGCTGCCTTTTCCTCTCCGTAGTTTTTTATATAGATCCAGGCCAACCTTAAATGTGCCTCATGGGTAAATAGGGAAGGAGGGAGGCTCCCTTCTTCAAATCTATTTTCGAACATCACATCATTAACCTGAAAATGGTTTACTAAGGGTTCGCTATGCTGGTAATTTGGTCTTGTACAGGACATGTTAAAGATTTTTTTATGGATTTTTAAGTCCAATACTTTGTATTAAGGAATTACGCCCATCATGATTTTTCAGGACATAGTGCATTCTAGCTATTTGATCATTAGTAAAGATATTCATCACTTCATCATCGGTATAGTTCATATAGTTCCCAATCATTACGGTTTCCCCGTTACAACCAGTAGAAGGTGTACGGCCATAAATGGCATCGTCTACCGCGGGGGTATCATCACAATAGTCATTGAAAGTACAATCCTTGCCGCCCCAAGTGTGCAACAACCCTAAGTAATGACCCATTTCGTGGGTCAAGGTTCTACCATATTTTGCATGGCAATCGATATCGGACTCTCCAAAGTGAATCCAATTGACCAATATACCCTCGGAATCTTTGGGGCCTGGCAATGCCAAATATTGAGTTCCGGGAAGATCCGTTTCCGGTCCTGTGGCATTGCCTAAAACCAGACACTCCGTGGATTCGGGTAATGGAGTGGTCCAAATATTGATATATTCACTTGGATTCCAGTAAGCATATTGTGCATAATGGTTTTGATTATACCCCAAATCGGGAATTTTCACTTTAGTGGTATCAATCCGGTTTATGCCATTAGTTGACTTACCATCCGGGGTTTGTTTCGCCAAAACAAATTCAATTTTTGCATCCTCCCCATCTGGATGATCATTATAACCCTTGGTTCCTTCCTTTCTTCTAAAATCTTCGTTCAGTATTTCTATCTGTTTGATAATACGTTCCTTGGAAAGGTTGGGCCCTGTTCCAGCACTTTCACCCGAATGGATCACATGCACCACCACAGGAAGAAATACGATATCATCTCCGGGCTCGGGCGTTACTGGAGTTGTTGTGCTATCTTTAGTACAGGAGGAAATCAAAATCCAGATGCAAAGAGCTATTTGCACCTGGATTTTTCCGTTCGTTCGTGGCGTCATGCCCTATCTAACTTGTCTTATTAACATCTTTAAATCGTACCATGTCCCAGACTTTTGTCGATGCCCCGGGATAGAACCCAGTTTCATGGGTATAGCCCTTGGGATTTTTAAAGGTTCCAAAGATGATGTCGAACAGAGGAATGTCGGAATAGTTATAGGCATGTATCCCCTTGGCATGGTGTACCGTGTGTGCTTCCGGCCTTTGGATGATATATCCCAGCCAGGCTGGGGTCTTAACATTGCTGTGTTGAAAAATACCTAAGAAAGTAGTGGTCAAGATAAACAATGTAGTCGCTTCAGGTGTAAAACCGGCCACTACCACTAAGCAGAGACTACCCAAAAAGGTAAAACCGATCATGTCCATAGGACTAAAATAAAATGCACCGTAACTATCCATTCGCTCCGCGCTATGATGCATTTGGTGAAATATCTTCCAAAGCGCAGTATTCTTGTGCATGCTCCTGTGCCAAACGTATAGGCCAAATTCATAGATCATAACACCCACGAACGCTCCCCAAACCGTACCTAGAGCGGTGAGGTCAAAAACCTGATATTCTACTAAATAGGTATCCCAGATCAATGGTAGGTACGAGGACAGATAGAAAAACACAGCAAAGGATGTTAGGCCCCTTAGCTTCCAATACTTCATTTGAGGCAACTTTCTAGCGGGTAAAATTGCTTCCCATAGCATTAAAGCACCATACATGCCCAATACAATAAGTGAAATGGGATCGATTAAAATTTCCCATGGCGTCGGCATGTTCTGTAAAATAGTTTCCATTTTTTGTTTTTATTAGGTTTACACTACCTAAGGCAAAAGTTCACGACTTACAATGTAAGTTCTCCTTGTAAGTTTCTTAAATGGTCCAATTATGGGTGGATTCCGGGACATAGCTGCAAAAGGTGCCAGTCTTTATGGAATTTGAAAGATGTTTTCCCAGTTGAGGATTGGCTTTTTCAATTTTTTTGATCGTAGTGCGAATCCGCCAGGTAACCGCAGATCTTGCCTTTTCCAGGGAAGACCCGGTTTTTCTTGCTCGACCTCCCATGCCCATGGCTTTTGACAAATAGGCCAATAGCGATTCATATTCCTCGCGAAGCTCGTTATATACGATACCATCCCCAACATCTTCCGCTTCTTCCATTTGTGATTGCAAATTCCGTATACGTTTTTTATAATCGCCAATTGCCTTGGTGTCCAATGTCTTATTACCGGGACTATCTAAGATGATTCCCATTAATTCCGAACAATGAATCTGCTTCTCCGGGTATTGCAGAAGTTTTGCAATATCATGAAGCCCCTTGGCATCCTTAACGATAACTGATTGGTTCGCATATTCCAGGTTCCATAGCTCACCGTTACGTATAAAACTTCCGGAAGCAATTTTCTGAGACGATTGAGATTTTAGGGGAGCAAGGGCATTTTTATCCATATAACTCCAGAAAGGCTCCAAATTAGACTTTGCCTTATATGGATTAACGGTTATCTGCCAATCCAGAGCTTCCTTGTCCGTGGCATTTTTACCCGCGTTGATGTTTTTCGCAAAGAGTGTTAGATATTTCTGCCAATACTGCTGCATTTTATCCCATTCCGAAAGGTGATAATAGGCTGCTGCCATAAAAGCCGAAAAATCTGTCCAAACTGAAGCGTCCTTTACCTTTTCCCCCAATACTATGGACTTTCTAAAATCACCCAATTCAAAATAGATGAAGGAGCCATAAGGGAGATATACCTCGGGGTGTAACGGGTTCAAGGTTTTTGCCCTTAGATACAGTTGTTCGCCCTCCTTTGCATAGCCCAAATAGACAAGATAAAAGGCAATTTGGATAAGGTTATCGGCATCATTGGGGTTCATTCTTAGGGATTTTCTCAGAAAAAGTTCGGATTTGTCATAATCCCCTAAATACAGATAGGTCCTAGCCAGAACGGCAAGGGATACGTAGTCGTTTTCATCCAGTTCAATGGCTCTAAGGGCAAATTCATGTGCCCCTTTTTGACTTACTTCCCACCGATCCCACAGTTGGCAGCTCCATTCGTTAAAATAGGACAGTGAAATTCCGGAATAGGCACGGGCAAATCCAGGATCTATACGTAATGCCGCCTCAAAATGTTCTCGGGCCGCCGCGTCACTTTCAACGGTACCTTTTTTTAAAAGATGCTTGCCCAAAAGCCAATTTTCATATGCTGCCAGATCTACGGAAGGTTTTTTATACGAATAGGAAAGCAGATCATGGTCTATCTGGCGTTGTAGCACACTTACCATTTGTTGGGTTATGGCGTCCTGAGTGTTTAAAATAGCCTCCAAGGTCTCATCATGATTACTGGCAAAAACCACTTTGTCGTCCCGTGTACGGATGAGCTGTACCCCAATACGGAAGTTATCACCAAGGGCCCTAAAAGTACCTGTTATAATGTAATCCGCTCCTAACCGAGATATGGCCCCCGTATCCGCAGCATCTGCTATGTGTTGTGTTGAGTATTGAGAGATGACCGAAAGGCCAATAAACTTTGAAAAATTGATGATAAGATCCTCGGTAAATCCATTAATAATAGGACTCATACGCATAGTGTCCCCTAAAAATCGAAAGGGCAATACGGCAATTGTGGTCTCTTTGTGGCCTATTAGTTCCACTATATTCGCTTAATTTATTAGAATTCAGGTCCCTTGCAAATTTAAAGATACAAAATGATATGCTTTTGGATAATTTATTGAAGGTTTGGGTTGAGATACCATACGGTCCACTTGGTTGCCTCCAATTTGATATTTTCTTGTTTTCCATCTTTATTTTTGTATCCCCATAGGCCTGTAATTAGATGGGTTATACTCCTAAAAGGAATGTAAATAATAAAGGATATAAATCTTTAAAGAACGGAAAAAGGTTTTTATATTTGCACCCTCCTTCGCGCCGCTGAGGCGGTGCTTCGGAGGGCACGGCCCTCTCAGGTAGGAGATAACATACTGGAGGAATGGCAGACCACGTTCTCGAATGCGGCAAATGTAGGGCGGATGTATTTTGTTTATGCATTGTGGAGCGAGCGTTACGACAAGATTTACGTCGGGCTTTCAAATGACCCGGATAGGAGATTGAGGGAGCACAATGCCGGGAAGAGTGGTTTTACGAAGAGATATGTGCCGTGGCAGCGGTTTTATTTGGAACGGGCCGAGAATGTAACGGAAGCCCGGAAAAAGGAAAAATATTATAAATCAGGTTGGGGCCGAAAAAGGCTCAAATCTATTTTGGAGGAATGGCAGAGTGGTCGAATGCGGCAGTCTTGAAAACTGTTGAGGGTCACACCTCCGGGGGTTCGAATCCCTCTTCCTCCGCAATCAAGCGCAACTTTGTTGTAGCTTAAAAAGAAAATCCCGCCAAGTCTACTTGGATGGGATTTTTTCTTTTAAGATGTTAATTCCAAAGGAATTAAAAGTTGCATTTGCAGCATAGGAGGTCAAGGGAACACAAAGTGAATCCCTCTTCCTCCGCATACTAAAGCCCGATTTCGGTTAAGAAATCGGGCTTTTTGATTTTGCAATACTCCCATACCTATATTGCAAAACAACTTAAATTAAAGAAATGTCCTAAACCCTATAAACAGTTTAGCTTTACTATTGTATACTGAATGTTGGGAAAATACTAATTCAATACATTATATCGACGTTTTTTGTCTTGATCAGAACTTAAGGGTTGCCCCGATCTCGTGGGTCCCTTCCTCCGATACGTTTATGGCCCCGGAATTGGTCTCGTAGGCGTAGCCAATTTCCAGCCATTCCTGGACGGTCAGGTACAATAGCCCTCCAAAGGCCCTATTTACCCTGTAGTTGGCGCCCACCTCTATGGTATTTAAAATTTTAAAGGCTGCCGTTACATCGGTAATGGTTTCCTCATTGGAAAAGCGCAACAAGGTGGACGGGGTAAATACGACATTGTCGCTGATCGCAAAGTGGTAACCCCCGCTCAGATAGAATTGCGGTCGGCTACGGGCCACGGTCAGCACCCCGCTCTCATCATCGATGCGGTCCGAGGCCAATATCCTGGGGGAGGAAAGGGACACGAAATAATCCATACCTTTTAGATATACCCCGGCACCCACGTTCGGATTAAAGTCGTTTACGTTCTGTGCGAACACGGGATCGATGGCCTGATCCAGGCTATTGAAATCGATATTGACGAAGGTACCTCCCGCCTGTACCCCAAAATGAAGCCAAGTCCAGCGATCAAGCTGTACCCCATAGGCAAAGCTGGCGAACAAGGAGGTGGTACTCTCTATGAACACCTTGTCCGAGACAACTGTGGCTCCGATACCGATACGATCGTTTACCGGGACCCCGAAGTAGAGGCCCAGTGTCTCGGGCGCTTGTTCGATGCCCGAGAACTGGTTCCTGAAGTTGGACCTGAACTCCATCCTCTCGTTGAGCCCAAAGGCCGCCGGGTTGAAAAAGTTGGTATTGTACCTGTACAACGTATACAGGGGTTCCTGCTGTGCACTTGCCGAGAAGTTGACTAGTATCAAGAACAGAAATGGAAGAATTAATATATGTATGTTTTTCATGATTGTTTTTTTGGATTGTTGGGGAAATTGTAATAAATCAATAATTAAGGTATAGCCATCCGGTAATGTTCCGGGCAATTGGCTGCTGGAGATGGACGACGTAGTAGTAGGATCCTACCGGGAGTAGGCTGCTACCGTTTCCTTCTGTACCTCCCCAATCGTTCTGGTAGTCGTTGGTGCTGAAAACCTCTCTACCATTCCTGTCGAACACCTTGATCAACGCATCGGGATGGTCGGTGATGTTTTCGATTACCCAAGTATCGTGGATACCGTCCGCGTTGGGGGAGACCCCCTGTCCAGGAATGATGGACATTTCGGGACCGCATACATCGGCCACACCGTCCGAATCGTTGTCCGGGGCGATAAAGGTAACCGTGGCACTGGCCGAACTACTATTGCCGCTGACATCGGTAACGGTCAGTTCTACGTTTGTATCGCCCAGTTCTGGACAATCAAAAATGGCCGTGTCCAAGGAAAGGTCCGCAATACCACAATTGTCCGTGCTTCCATTGTCGATATCCTCCGTGGTGATGGTCGCCTGTCCGTTTTCGTCCAGTTCAACGGTAATATCCTGTGCAACTGCAATTGGAGGGATGGTGTCCTCCACGATGACGGTCTGGGTCTGTGTACTTGTATTCCCATTGCCGGTACTGTAGGCCCAGGTAATGGTAAACGTTCCTGGTCGGTCATATTCCAGGGGATCGTCCGTCGTCCCTATAATGGTCCCTGCGCAGTTGTCCGTCGCCGTTGGCACGGCCGTTACCGTTGCACTACACTCTCCTCTTACCTCCGTTAGGGCAACCATATCGGGTATTGGAGGGGCGATGGAACTCTCTGCGATGACGGTCTGCGTCTGCATACTGGTATTCCCATTACCATCGTCATAGGTCCAGGTCACGGTATAGGTACCCTGTTCGGGATAGGTCAACGGATCGTCCGTGGTGGCGGTAACGGTCCCCGCGCAGTTATCTGTAGCTGTGGGCAATATCGTTACCGTTGCCCCGCACCCGCCGATCACATCGGGCAGGGTGGCCATATCCGCGACAGGGGCAATGGCATCCTCCACGATCACGGTCTGTTCCTGTGTGCTCGTGTTCCCGTTGCCGACATTGTAGGTCCATGTAATGGTGAACGTTCCCGGTCGGTCGTATTCCAGGGGATCGTCCGTCGTTGCTACAACGGTCCCCCCGCAGTCGGCGGTGGCGGTGGGCACCTCTGTAATCGTTATCCCGCATTCGCCCGTTACATCCGGCAGTGTGTCCATATCGGGCGTTGCTGAGGCGATGGAGTTCTCCGCGATGACCGTCTGTTCCTGTGTGCTCGTGTTCCCGTTGCCGTCGTCATAGGTCCAGGTCACGGTATAGGTCCCCTGCTCGGGGTATGCCAACGGATCGTCGGTGGTGGCGGTGATGGTCCCCGCACAGTTGTCGGTGGCGGTGGGCACCTCTGTTACGGTTGCCCCGCACCCGCCTGTTATATTTGGCAGTGTGGCCATATCGGCAACAGGAGCAATGGAATCCTCCACGATAACGTTTTGCGTTTGGGTGCTTGTATTCCCGTTGCCGTCATCGTAGGTCCAGGTCACGGTAAAGGTGCCTTGTTCATTATAGGTCAACAAATCGTTGGTGGTAGCGGAAATAGTCCCTCCGCAGTTGTCGGTTGCCATGGGGACCTCGATGATCGTTGTGCCGCATCCACCGGTTATATCAGATAGGGAGGCCCTATCGGCAACAGGAGCAATGGAGTCCTCCACGGTAACGGTGGTGGTACATGTGTCCATAGCGCCTGAGGCATTGGTCACTGTAAGCGTTACAGTATTTTCACCTAGGTTGGAACAATCAAAATCTGTGATATCGATGTCCATACTCGTTGCCCCGATGGAACCGTTGTCGACATCGGCTGCAGTAATACTGGCCGTACCGTCGGCGTCCAATTGTACCGTAAAGGGTTCCGTGCAGTTCGCCGTTAAGGTTGTGGCCCCTGTATTTTCGTACCAGGCAATGCCGCCTTTATCGGAACGTGCCGAGAGCACGTCCAAGTCCCCGTCCCCGTCCAGATCTCCGGTGGCCACACTTAAAGCTCCGAGCGCTTCCGTGGCAATGTTCAGTTGATCACCGAAGTTCCCACTCCCTTCATTGGGGTACCAGGCCACCCTGTTATCATTAAAGGAAGCAGAGATTACGTCCAAGTCCCCGTCGCCGTCCATATCGGCAACGGTCATATTCTGGATTCCATCTACTGCTGTGGTAATGGTTTGTTGCGTACCAAAATTCCCGTTTCCATCATTGGAGTACCAAGCCACCCTGTTATCATTGGCAGAGGTGGAGAGCACGTCCAGGTCACCGTCGCCGTCCAGATCGGCAACAATTACATCCAGAGCTCCAGCTGCAGCTGTAGTAATGGTCTGCTGGGCACCGAAGTTTCCGCTCCCATCGTTTGGATACCAGGCAATCTTGTTATCGTTGGCAGAGGCCGAGAGCGCGTCCAGGTCCCCGTCGCCGTCCAGATCGGCAATGGCTACCCCGTTGGCCCCGGCCGCTGCCGTAGTAATAGTTTGTTCGCTACCGAAGATGGACGGGGTCCGTTGGGCACCAAGGTACTGTAGCCCGTCATTGGGATACCAGGCAATCTTGTTATCATGGAAAGAGGATAAGAGGACGTCCAGGTCCCCATCACCATCAAGATCACCGGTCGCAATATCTCCAATCCTATTGTAGTGTACTGAGCCCACGGTAGTAATGAAGTTTTCACTCCCGTCGTTTAGGTATACGGAAATTCGTGTATCAGAGTCGGCTAGTGCTAGCACATCCAAATCCCTATCACCGTCCATATCGGCAGTGATTAGTCCTCTGAGCGAACCATTGCCAAAGTCAATGGACTGTAGGGCACCAAAGTTCCCGTTCCCGTTATTTTCGTACCAGGCACCTCCGAGGCTTTCTTCGTGGGCCGCGAGCACATCCAGATCCCCGTCACCGTCCAGATCGGCAACGGTCACATCATTTCTATTCGATGAATTTGCCCCTTCAAAAATAGTATTCTGGCCATTAGGGAATTCCCCGGGGCTATTTGCGCTTACACCGGCGGTAAAACTATAGGTAAATGGGCTGGCTAGGGAGGTCCCCGCGCTGCCTGCTACCTCTGTGGTAAGGGTGGCGGTGATCTGCTCTCCGGGAAAGAAATTCCGGTCGGGGTCAAAGACCGCCGTGGTGGCATTTACACTGGGAGTACCGAAGCCCAGGGGCCGGCCGTAATTACCGGTAATCTTCATATTGTCCGTAGTCAGGGTAGCGGCGTCTATGGTTTGGTTAAAAGTAAGCCCCAGGGTAGCGGCATTGTCAATCCCAAGGGCATTGGCGGCCGGATCGGTGGCCGTTACCGTAAGAGAGGATCCTGCATTCTCGTACCAGGCAATGGTGGCATCGGAACGGGCCGAGAACACGTCCAGGTCCCCGTCGCCGTCCAAATCACCGGTGGCTACAGCGAGGTATCCAACTCCCGCTCCCGCTGTGGTAATGGTCTGTTGATCACCGAAGTTGCCGTTCCCATTATTGGGGTACCAGGCAACCCTGTTATCATTAAAGGAAGCAGAGAGTACGTCCAGGTTCCCGTCTCCGTCCATATCGGCAACGGTCACATCCCGGATGCCATCTACCGCTGTGGTAATGGTCTGTTGGGTACCGAAGTTTCCGTTCCCATCATTGGGGTACCAGGCAATCCTGTTGTCATCGGCGGAAGTGGAGATTACGTCCAGGTCCCCGTCGCCGTCCAAATCGGCCACAATCACATCTTCGGCCCCTGCTTCCGCTTGGGTAATGGTCCGTTGGGTGCCGAAGTTTCCGCTCCCATCATTGGGGTACCAGGCAATTTTGTTATCCTCGGCCGAGGACGAGACCACGTCGAGGTCCCCGTCGCCATCCAGGTCGCCGGTGGCCACTCCGCTGGCTCCGGCCGTTGCCGTAGTAATGGTCCTTTCGGTACCGAAAATGGCCGGAATACGTGAGACATCAAACGTTAATCCATCATTTGGATACCAGGTAATCTTATTTAAAGAGGCCAAGAGCACGTCCAGGTCCCCGTCGCCGTCCAGATCGCCGATAGCCAAATCTTTAACGATATTAACTGCACTACCATCAAAGCTAATTGGTATACCATTAGTAAAGTTCTCGCTCCCATCGTTTAGGTACCAGTCAATTAGGCCATCTGCTGTTGTCACTGCGAGCACCTCCAGGTCCCCGTCGCCGTCCAGATCGGCAGGGATTATTCTTCTGAATGAATACCGACCCGAGTCAAGGATTAGTGGGGCACCAAGGTTCCCGCTCCCATCATTGGGGAACCAGGCGGCCCCATCTCTGATTTCGTAGGCCGAAATCACATCCAGGTCTCCGTCGCCGTCCAGATCGGCAACGGTCACATCGTTTCTATTCGATCCTCTAAAATATTCGAAAATTATATTCTGCCCATTGGGGAATTCTCCTGGGCTATCCGGGCTTACGCCTGCGGTAAAGCGGTAGGTAAAAGGGCTTGCCAAAGAGTTTCCTGCACTGCTTGCTACCCCCGTGGTAAGGGTGGCGGTGACCACCTCGCCGGGAAAGAAGTCCCGATCGGGGCCAAGGACCGCCGTGGTGGCGTTTGTACTGGGAGCTGGGAAACTCAGAGGTTGGCCATAATTTCCGGAGATTTTTACATTGCCCTCCGTAAGGGTAGTGGCGTCTATAGTTTGATTAAAAGTAAGGCCCAGGGTAACGGTATTGTCCACGCCAAGGGCATTGGCAGCCGGATCGGTGGCCGTTACCCTAAGAGAGGATGCTGCGTTCTCGTACCAGGCAATAGTGCCATTATTGGTATGGGCCGAGAGCACGTCCAGGTCCCCGTCGCCGTCCAGATCGCCGGTGGATACACTTAAAGCTCCGAGCGCCTCCGTGGTAATATTCAGTTGATCATCGAAATTCCCGCTCCCATCATTGGGGTACCAGGCCACCTTGTTATCATCAAAAGAAGCCGAGAGTACATCCAGATCCCCGTCGCCGTCCATATCGGCAACGGTCACATCCTGGATTCCATCTACCGCTCCGGTAATGGTCCGTTGGGAACCGAATCTCCCATTATAATTTGGGTACCATGCAATACTGTTATCCTCGGTGGAAGTGGAGATTACGTCCAGTTGCCCATTGCCGTCCAGATCGGCCACAATCACATTTTGAGCTCTTGCTGCTCCTATGGTAATGGTCTGTCCGGTGCCAAAGTTCCCATACCCATCATTTTCGTACCAAGCAATCTTGTCAAAAGAGATTACGAGTGCGTCCAGGTCCCAGTCGCCGTCCAAATCGGCTATGGCAACTGCACTAGTTTGAGTTAACAGTCCATCAATGATCTGTTCATTACCGAAAATTGCCGGAATCCTTTGGGCACCCGAAAACGTTAACCCTTCATTGGGGTGCCATGCAAGCTTACCAGAAGAGGCCGCGAGTATGTCCGGGTCCCCATCGCCATCTAAATCACCGACAGTAAAACCTTCAAATAAACGGTTAGCCCTAAAACCCATACCTTCGATAAAGTTCCCGGTCCCGTCGTTTAAGAAAAAGTCAATAGACTTATCGCCTGAAGTGTTTGCGAGCACGTCCAGGTCCCCGTCGCCGTCCAGATCGGCAGGGATTATTCTTCTGAATGAACCCCCGACCGAGGTAATGGATTGTGGGGTACCAAAGTTCCCGCTCCCATCATTTTCATACCACACGCCTCCGTTATTTTCGGAAGCTGCAATCACGTCCAGGTCCCCGTCGCCGTCCAGATCTGCGGTGGTTACATCATTTCTGGATGACTCCGAAGTTCCCTCAGAAATGGTGTTTTGTCCATTGGGGAACTCCCCGGGGCTATCGGGGCTTACACCGATGTTAAAGCTGTAGGTAAAAGGGCTTGCCAGGGGATTCCCAGTACTGCTTGCTACTGCCGTCGTGAGGGTGGCGGTGACCACTTCCCCTGGAAAGAAGTCCCGGTCGGGGTCAAAGACCGCCGTGGTGGCGTTTACATTGGGAGCACGGAAACCCAGGGGCCGGCCGTAATTCCCGGAAATCTTTATATTGTCCGCAGTCAGGGTAGCCGCATCTAGAACTTCGGTAAAAGTAAAGCCAATGCCAGCGGCATTATCCACGCCAAGGACATTGGCGGCCGGATCGGTGGCCGTTACCGTAAGAGAAGAGCGCACTGCATTCTCGTACCACGCAATATGATTATCAAAAAAAGAGGCCGAAAGCACGTCCAGGTCCCCGTCGCCGTCCAGATCACCGGTGGCCACAGCGATGGCTCCATTTGCTGCCGTGGTAACGCTTCGTTGGCCGCCGAAGTTCCCGTCCCCGCTATTTTCGTACCAAGTAATGGTGCCAGCAGCGAAAGAGGCCGAGAGCACGTCCAGATCCCCGTCACCGTCCAGATCGGCGGTGGTCACACTTCTTGGGTCATTTACCGCTGTGGTAATGGCCCGTTCGCCGAAATTCCCGTTTCCGTCGTTCTCGAACCAAAAAATGGTGGAAGCTGATGCATGAGCCGAGAGCACGTCCAGGTCCCCGTCGCCGTCCAGGTCGGCAGTGGTCACACTATAAGTTCCACTTGCCTTTGTGGCAATGGTCCGTTGGCTGCCGAAGTTCTCGTTCCCATCGTTCTCGAACCAAACAACAGTACCGAATAATAAAGAGGCCGAGACCACGTCCAGGTCCCCGTCGCCGTCCAGATCGGCGGTGGTCACACTTCTGGGATCACGTACTGCCATGGTAATGATCTGTTGGCCTCCGAAGTTCCCGTTCCCGTCATTCTCGTACCAGGCAAGGTTGCTACCATAAGCCGAGAGCACGTCCAGGTCCCCGTCGCCGTCCAGATCGGCGGTGGTCACACTTCTGGGATCACTTACCGCCATGGTAATGATCTGTTGGCCGCCGAAGTTCCCGTTCCCGTCATTTGCGTACCAGGCAATGTTGCTACCATAAGCCGAGAGCACATCTAGGTTCCCGTCGCCGTCCAGATCTCCAGTGTTCACAGCGTAGGCGGTGGCTCCATTTACCTCTACGTTAATGGTCCGTTGGCCGTCGAAATTCCCGCTACCATCGTTTTTGTACCAGGCAATGTTGCTACCATAAGCCGAGACCGCGTCCAAGTCCCCATCGCCGTCCAAATCGGCAACGGTCACATCTTGGGCTCGGGCTGCCGCTGTGGTAATGGTGTTTTGCCCATTGGGGAACTCTCCGGGGCTATCCAGGCTTACACCGGTAGTAAAACGGTATGTAAAAGAACTTGCCAGGGGGTTTCCTGTACTGCTTGCCACTCCCGTAGTGAGGGTGGCGGTGACCACCTCACCGGGAAAGAAATTCCGATCGGGGTCAAAGACAGCCGTGGTGGCGTTTACACTGGGAGTACCAAAGCCCAGGGGCCGGCCGTAATTACCGGAAATCTTTACATGGGCCGCGTTAAGAGTAGCGGCATCCATAGTTTCGCTAAAAGTAAGGCCGATGTCAGCGGTATTATCCGCGTTTAGAGCATTGACGGCCGGGGCAGTAGCCTCAACCGTAGGATCGGTCTGGGAAATAACGGTAAACGATATGCCCAGTAATAAGAGTATAGTAAATACTCGATCTTTTGTTCGTAGGTTTTTTGCTTTCACAATTCGGGGGATTTAATGTGTTAAACGATAGCTACAACGCTAAATGAGATGGATATGTTGTTTTTCCTGCTAAAAAAAATATTTGTAAATCCCTTTATATACTATGTTTTTCATTAATTTTCATCTGAATGAAATTACCAGAAACCCGGCTGACCGTTGGTTTCCGATTGGGTCGATACGGTTTATCCCGAATGTAAAAAAAAGAGATAATACTCTATGATTTAAAGCGTAGTATAAATTCTAAATAAAGCAAGGAGTTTCGGGCGTTCCAAGCAAAATAGACTTACGTCAATATCTGGGATTGAAAAGAAATATTTAAGGGAATATCGTATCAAAAAATGAGACGCTTATAAACATCAAAAATCCACTACCTTAGCTCTAGGATGAAAGTGTTGTTGATGACCCCTTTAAATTTTTCACTCAAATTAAGTTACTACAGGAAATGAATCAAGATATTGAGGCATTTAATGAAAATCAGGTTCCCGGGGAACAAGAAATATGTACAAAGTTGGCTCTTTTGATCAACAAATTTCTACCCGAAGCGGAGAATAGAATGTGGCATGGACATCCGGTTTGGTTTTTTGAAGGAAATCCCATAGTCGGGTATAGCAAGTTAAAGGCTGGCATTCGGCTCATGTTCTGGAGCGGGGCAAGTTTTGATGAAAAAGAGCTGAAACCTGGGACCGGCAAATTTAAGGATGCCTCTATTCTGTATTCGTCTTCCGACCAAATCATAGAAGAAGATATAAAAAGATGGTTGGAAAAAGCGCGTAAAATCCAATGGGATTATAAAAATATCTACAAAAGAAAGGGAGTTCTAGAACGTTTAAAATAGCACAATACCTCACATGTTCCAATGCATGTTAGTATCTTCGACCTCTATTTTGCAAACCTTAGTTACCCTATTAAAACATTATAAATTGAAGAATTACCATTTTATACTCCTGGCTTTTATTGTGAACTTGAATACCATAATGGGACAAGGAGATTTCAAGGTCGCATTTGGATTAAAAATTGGAATGAATTATACCATGCCCAAGATGGTGGATTTGGAAAGCATGGAATTCAACAACCAATTTGGTCCGGATTTGGGGGCTTTCACGGACTTTACATTTAACCGCCATATCGGTTTAAAAATGGAAGTACTGTATTCCGTTCAAAATATACATATGGAATCCTATGGGATCGGGGACGGAAACGGTACACGGATAGGAACGGTAGAATTGAACCAAAAGGTAAGGGATCAATATTTGATTTTCCCTGTTCTATTTAAAACCAGATTGCTCAAAAAATTGGATTTTCTGATTGGTCCCCAATTGGGTTTGTTGATTTCCGATGAAAACAGGTTTTTGGTCATTGACGGCATTATTTTCACCCAAAATGAACCCATTGACAATGTAAGTCTTTCCGGAAATTTTGAACTATCCTTCAGTGCCACGGCTAAGCTAAACCTTGGACTTCGCTATAATTTGGGTGTTGGCAAAATCAATAGTCTGCGAAATACTGGATTTCAACTCTATTTGGGTTATGCCTTATTATAAATGAAAACTTTTTACGGACACCTTCTGGTACGATGATAGCCAAGAACCTGGGAAATACGGATTTTGAATTGGTTTTGGAGAGCTTTTTGCTCGCCTTCCAAGACTATTTTGTGACTGTACCCACCGATGGCAACTATTATAAGGAACGTTGGAAGGCCGCCAAGGTGGATTTTAATTTTTCCTATGGCATGTTCGACGGGGAGAAACTGGTAGGGTTTGTGATACACGCCATTGACCATAGGAATGGGAAGCTTACAGCTTTCAATACAGGTACCGGGGTAATCCCCGATTACCGTGGGCGAAAAATAACCCGATCCATTTATGAGTACGCTTTCGCTGATTTAAAGCGCATCGGGGTAACAAATTGCGTCTTGGAGGTAATTATCAAAAACAAGAAGGCGATTCGGTCCTATACGGGTATCGGGTTTAAGACCTACCGAACGTACCAATGTTTTAAAGGCATCATTAACCCAAAAAATATAGAGACTGTGGCCTTAACAGAGGTAGAACTGGAAAAGGTTGACTGGGCGAATTTGCCTAACCAGGGTTTCTATTCCTGGGACCATCAAAAGGAATCTATACTCAGGAGCAACTATAAGTTTTTTCATGTCGTGACGGATACAATACCGGAATCCTTTTTTATTATACATCCCAATACGGGTTATTTGGTACAATTTGATGTGTTAAAAGAAAATAAAGACGCTTGGAACCGACTGTTCTCTGGGACACATCGGATTTCAAGTACTCTAAAGGTCAATAACGTTGACGAAAGATTGACGGATAAACTTGTGCAATTACGTGCAATCGGACTGGTCAATACCATAGATCAGTTTGAAATGCGAATGGAAATATAAAAGGGACATAGCCGGGTGTTCTGGGTAAGTCACTTTTTGAGTCCTTTTTTCGCCAAATGGATTGCATAGTTGAATCCGGAATTTTTTGGAAAACCATAGGTTTTGTAACCTAGTTTTTCGCAAGCCTCATCCCCATAAAAGAAATTGAAGATAAAACCATGATCCATAGAGTCCAGATTTCCTTTAAGTAGGCTTTCAGTTGTCCTCAGGGGTTTTTCGTCTAATCCGATACCGATGGGTAGGTTCAAATTGTTTTGTACAAATACCTCCTGATCTATATGTTCTCGGAGTGTTTCCGGTTTTTCGTTTTCCAGCCGATACTGTGTTCGATACATATATTCTTGGGTGCGCCTAACTACCAATTCCTTGGAAAATGGCTCACTGGTCCAAAAGTGGGGGAGGCAAAAGTTTCTTTTAAGAATCGATTCAAAACTGAATTTACTGGAAAAATCGGTCGTATGCCTGTTGGACCAAGCCCCACCTACGTCATCAACAAGGTTTACGGCCAAATTAATTTTCCTGTCGATGGTACCTGTAAGTGTTGAGTTCACGGTATCAATAAGCTCACTAATCAAGGGTTCCGTTTCTATCCGAATGAGCTCCCTTATCTTTTTTAGGACTATTTCCTTTCCCATGGGGTTAAATGCCGCAATAGGTAGGGCAATGTCCTTTTTGGTTTCATCGAGCAAAATATCCAGATAGTCATGAAAGCGCTTCCTATTGTTCGGAAGAAGATAAAACTCCTCCATTTTCTCCAAAAGAGGTACCAACTTAAATTTCATGATTTTTCTATTTAACTTTTCGCCCACCTACAAGTGGAAATAGGTAAAAAACGGATCATTTTTCAAAATTATCTTCAAATGAAATGGTACCCGTAGTATCCGAAAGTTTTACATGATCAATGGAACCCTTACCTTCAAAAATAAATATCAGGCCCATGACCTTTCCAAAATCCTCTTTAAAAGTTTCGAAATAGCTGGATTCACCATTTATTCTAATCTCGGCATTCTTTTCCTTTACAGAAAGGTTTAGTTCCTGCCATTCAAAAATGTTCCGTCCCAGTAGGGAAAGGTCGTTAACCTTTCCGTTCCTGCGTATTTCCCCAATATGGTAGGAAGCATATGCCTCACATCCTTTCTGGACCAATTCTATGTTAAAGGCATTTTTCTCGGTAACGATCAAAACATTCAACCAAGGACAATTTGAATTGTTCATGGTGTCCAGTTTAGTACGGACATTGAATTCAAAATTGTCCGAGGAAACTTCATATGCCTTACTATGGCCTATTCGTGTTATAAAATACTGACTGGTATCAACGTTTTTTTTCAATAGCAAATCCTTGGGTAAATGAAATCTCCCTTCAGTAATAAATGATTCCCCTTTGAAATCTACGAAGCGTTCATCGGACGAATCATAATACACATGGGGTTCCCATCCATCACTTAAAATATGTACAGGCTGCATGGCAATAACACTATCATTGGCAATAAGTCGGGCCCTGTGAAATCCAGATTCGTAGTAAATACTGGTGAAAACTGTTCCCCTTGGATCTATTCTTTCCTTTTTTTTATCATTCCAGGTTTGTTGAACAAAAAAACTATCTGCCTGTACTTGGGAAACGTCATAGTTAAAAACAAAGGTATTGGGTACGCCACGGGACAGTGTTTTGTCCGCTTTGAAAACTACGGGACCGTTAATGGAAATACTGCCTTTTAACACGGATGTATTTTCCTTTGGACCATAAACAAAGAGGATTAGTACTATAATTAGTAGTGCAAAAAGGAAAGCCGCACCCGGTTTACGGAGTTTTGAAGAAACAGATCCATGACCCTGATTGGAATTTAGGGGGGTATTTGCATGTACAACCTTGTCATCCTTGTTTTTAAGTTTAAAATCTTGCCAGTTTTCGTAATTCAAGGTCTTTGCCAAAGCATTGAGCGTTGCCAATTGCGGACCTTGTTTGAAACTATTTTTCCAAAGTCGCTTAAGCGTGGAAAGGCTTATATACAATCCTTTTTCTTCTTCTATATAGTTCGAAAGAAGCTCCAGATCCTTTTGGGAATACCCCTGTCCGTTTCCAAAGGAAAATTTTTCTTCCAGTTGCTTTTTACACAATTCGATATAATCACGTTCAGACCGACTCATACAACCATAAAATTAACACAATTGAGGACAAAAAAATACCAATTCCCCAGAATGACCTTACTTTGACCCCACTTCAAACCTGCTTTGGATTGTGGCTTTTTCACTGGTAAAATATCTTTACCCGAAAATATCATTATGAAATCAATACTATGTTTAATAACCCTGGCTCTACTACCATTGTGCAACACCAGTGCCCAAAAAATTGACACGGAACCTCAAAAATGGGAAGCGCATAATTGTGAGGTATCCTATGCAGAGGGAGAAATCCACATTACCAATGAAGGTAATGGGAGCGCTTTGTTATGGATTAAAGGGCTGAACTTTAAAAATGGTTCTATAGAATTGGACATTAAGGGGAAAGACGAAGGGGGCAATAGTTTTTTAGGGCTTGCATTTCATGGAAAAGATAATACCGATTATGAAGCTGTTTATTTTCGTCCCTTCAATTTTAAAAGTGAAAAGAAAAAAGGAAATTCCATACAATATATCAATCCACCGGAATATCACTGGGACGACCTAAGGGAGCGTTTTCCTGGAAAATACGAGAATAAGGTTTCGCCAGTTCCCGACCCCAATGATTGGTTTCATGTTAAAATTGAAATCAATTATCCCAATATTTTGGTCTACGTAAACGATTCTACGGACCCTACTTTGAAAGTAACGCAAATTAGTAAACGCAAAAATGGAAGGCTGGGCCTATGGGTAGATAGTGATGAAGGTCGTTTTAAAAACATTGAGATCAATAAGGACAATTAAATGACCCTGAGGATACTAATAACAGGATTACTGCTCTGTACAATTTTTGGATGCAAATCCGAAAAAAATACACCTATCCATCAAATGGAGATGGATTCCAAATCGGATGCGTTATCCAATAAAACTGTACCTAACGGGATACTGGAGATACTCCAACCGGAACAGAGGCAACTCATCTCCATATTGACTGGAGCATCGAAAATCAATGAAGATCAATCATTGAAAAGGAGGCGAAGTGAAAAAGAAAAACTTCTGGCAAGAAATGTTCTGGATCGTATGCTTCAGAATATTGGGTTAATGGCTCAAGAACATCCTTACCGGGTGAATTTGCCCGATTACAATAGCATGTCCAAGCACAACCCTTATACAGGAACCAACCTGTACGCCATTATTCCTTCTACCGTTCCGAGTAATGAATACATTATTCTAGGGGCACATTATGATACTGTGGAAGAAAGTCCCGGGGCCAGTGACAATGCTACGGGTTGCGCATTGGTTTATGGGGTTTCTAAACTAATTTCAGGTTTGGAAAATCGGAAGAAGAATTTGATCGTTGTTTTTTTTGACCAGGAAGAGACCGGTCATGCCGGAAGCTTTGCTTTTGTAAATTTCGCGAAGGAAAAGGCCTATAACATTCACTCCGTTCATACGGCGGATCAAGTGGGATGGGACAAAGACGGAGACCGGAATATTGAACTTGAACTACCCACGGATTATTTGAAATCCGTTTACGGGAAACATGCCAAGCCCTTTGGAATTACGGTGTATACCACTGATGTAACTTCTTCCGACCATAAGGAATGGAGGGAGGCCGGTTATAATGCTGTTGGTATTACCGAGGAATATAAACATGGTGACACTAGCCCGCATTGGCATGAACCGACCGATACTTTTGAAACGGTAGATTTTGACTATTTGGCCTTTGTTACCTATTTGGTTTACAAAGTGATCGAAGACCAAATCACTTTATAGCTTAAAACGTCTTACTTCAATTGTTTTTCAATGACCCTTTGGATTAAGGATTAACTCCTAATCGTAACTTTAGTTCCCGCCTGTATACAACAAATATCGATTTGATCATGAATAACACGGTCCTTAGAAAAATAACTATGTTACAATTGGTATTGGTACTATGTTCTATATGCTATGGTCAAGAAAAAACTGCAACAGATCAAGGTATAATAGAACTTGGAAAAAAACACCGCTTTTACTCCAAAGTATTAAATGAGGAACGTGAAATATGGGTGCGCTTACCAGTAGGCTACAATGCTGACAAGGCGTCCAAATATTCTGTGGTTTACCTCTTGGACGGACCTAATAATTTTATATATACTGCAGGGCTTCTACGACAACTTGAAATTAGATCGGTGCCAAAAAGTATCCTAGTCGGTATTGTTAACACAAATCGATCAAGGGATTTGACCTCGGCAATAATGGAGGAAGGAAAAGTTAAATCTGATTCTACCATGGGCGGGGCAGATAATTTTATGAAAATGATCGAGAACGATCTCTTTCCGTTCATAGCACAAAACTATAGCATCAATGGATTTAGAACTTTGGTGGGCCATTCCTATGGAGGCCTATTTGCAATTCATTCCTTGGCGACCAAACCTGAAATGTTCAATGCCTACTTGGCCATTAGTCCCAGCCTATGGTGGAACGACCAGAAAGTGGTCAGCTACTTTGAGGAACGTTTGAAGGCCAATCCGGATATGAAGGGACTTCTATACTTAACTATTGCCAATGAGCGCGGGAAAATGTTGGGCGGGTTGTTGAAATTGGTTGGAGTACTGGAATCGGAGGCTCCAAAGAACCTGAGATGGGATTATAAAGTACACCCCAATGAGCACCATGGATCCATCCCGGTGGTAGGAACAATGGAAGGTTTTCACTTTTTCTATAAAGATTGGCATATGACAGATCTGCTCAAGGAACAGGATAAGTTTGGCTTAAGGGCCTTTGAATGGAGGGCGGAAAAAATCAAAAATGAATTCGATCAGGAATGGGTTTTGGATTATGATATGCTCTCCGATTTTTTGTATAGGCTAAATGAAGAAAAAAGATTTCAGGAACAATTGGAGACCGCCCTTTATTTAATTGAAACAGGAAAAAAAGAGGTTGAGTTTTATGAGGCCGTAGCGAGGTCGCATATTGGACTAAAAAATAGGGCAGAGGCTATTCGGTATTATAAGGAAGCCTACAAATTAAATCCGGGTTATCCCCCTGTGGTAAGAATGTTGGATTCTTTGAACGTGAATAAAACCACATTATATACACTACCTGCTACTACTAAAGCTGAGCTAAAAAAATATATTGGGAAGTATTCAGATGGAGAAAACGTTCAATCCATTGCGATTGTAAAAGATTCTTTATCCATTACGATTAAAGATCATTACATTAAGACGACTGGAAAATTGGTCTTTATGGGCGATGATACTTTTTATTCCACGCTGGACGATTTTTATTTTACGGTTAAATTCCATTTCGATAAAAAGGAGGACAAAAGTCCCTCATTTATGACTTTTCGCTATGTAAATGGGTGGACGAGAAAATTGGGAAGATCCAAATAAGTTTGAGGGTAACGGATAACTTGAACTTTATTCCAAATGGATTAGTTTGATAAATTTGACAATACAAAACGTGACTTAACCCAATTCTGCTAGAGTAGAAAAACTGGTTTCGATTCAAGAATTCATACTCTAAAAACAATTTTATAAACTGAAAATCAGGGAAGTATAAAAACTAGTCATCCATTCACCAATTGTACCAGTTTCATTCTGCTATTGATACCAATTTTGGAATAAATACGATGGGTATGGTCCTTTACCGTTTGAAGACTTATAAAAAGTTCATCGGCGATTTGTTGGTTGGTCTTTCCTTCGCAAATTCCGTCCACAATTTCCCTTTCCCGTTTCGTAATCCCATACGCTTTACAGAGCAGCGTCTTTTTTTCGGCATTGGGGCGCCCGGCATATACGGGGATAAAAGCAATATCGGATTTGAGCTTTAGGTAAAACAACGGAATAAAGTTGGATAAAAAATAGAACAAGAGGATGGGGGCAACGAACCATGTACCGGAAAACAAGAATGGAAGAAATGTCCCTCGCAGCAAAAACGCCAATACCATTAGGACTACGAATAGATTCAGTATTTTTCGTTTTGGTTTTTTATACTTTTTGGAATGACCCAACACTGGTACGGCAAATACAACCATGGATGCCAGTTCTATGAAGAGCATCAAACCCATTTCGGCATAGGCCAATTGTTCACCAAGAAGCCAATCCTCTTGGAAGAGAACCACATAAAGCCCCCAAGCCACTGGGACAAGGCCCACAAAGAAAATGGCGTGAAAATAAGATACCTTTCTACCAATTGGTGTTTCAACCAAGGAATATCCCATTTTTACCAGCATTATCCATGAAATACATAAAAAAGGTATGCCCAATATCGGTAAAAAATTGGCTGTCATGGTTACTAGGGCATTATCCGAATCTATAATGGAAAGTAAGCCCCGCATTAAAATTTGTGCCCAAATTCCGTAAAAGGCAAAGGCATAAAAAGTAATCAGATAATAGAAATAGTTTTGGTGGAAATCGGTGTGGTAGGTATTGATAGATCGATGTGATACCCAAATACCTGCCACCGCAATGGCCAGGCAAAATAAGAATACAACTATATATACAAAACTCAACAAAACCTCCTTTTAAGGTTAAAATTATGTAAATGTCATCGAAAGGCATAAATACCTTAGTAGTGATTTTGAAAACACTACCAAAGTTGGAAGGAATAGTTTCTAGATCCCTTTATTTTTATATAAACTTTAAAGTACCAAGGATTATGGAAAGAGTATACGAAGGAAGAGTTCCCGAGGCCACAACTTTTGGAAGTTATGGATACGCCTGGCAACAACTACAACGCTATTTTTTATATTTCTTTTTGGTGACCTTAGTTGTTGCTTTGTTTGAAAGTCCGGTGTCGATCGCTCATGATTCCGAGACGGATATCACCCCATTGACCGTTATGCTACAAATTTTCGCGGCGGCCTATTTTTTCCTGCTATTTCCCGTCATCAGCTATGGAGGTAATTTACTGTATTTACACGGTATCCGGAACGAGAAAATGGAAATTGAAGTGCTATTCCAAGGATTTAAAAACAACTACTTCAATATTGTTTTGGCACATTTGCTGAAGTTTGCAATTATAGGAATAGGATTTGTTTTCTTCATAATCCCAGGGATTATTTTAGCCTGTAGACTGGCCTTTGTTTCACTTTTGGTTATGGACAAAAACATGGAGCCCATTGCCGCGGTTGAAAAAAGCTGGGAAATGACCAAGGGTCATGGTTGGAGGATTTTTGGCATGGCCCTGTTGGCAATTCCTATTTTTATAGGAGGTCTAATTTGTTTTATTGTTGGGGCCTTTATTGCGATTATGTGGATTGGTGCAGCCTTTACTGCCTTGTACCATGCTATTGATCTTGAGGAGCAACAAAAGCTGTATTCTTATCCAAATGAAGACATACCGGACGCTTCCTAAAGCTTGTTTAGTAGTATGGTGTCGTGTCCTCTTGCTTCGATCCAACTTTTTGAAAACTAAATCAACAAAAAGAACTACTAATAGGATGGATCGACCTTATTATCATTGATAATTTTAGAGTCAAATTGAATGGCCGCTTTTCGGAAGGTCAATACCTTAAAAATTAAAAGGCTATATCCAACAGTTATGGTTCTTTCCAAATCTTATCACAAATTCCCTTACTTCTATTTTTTATATATTTAGTACGTTCAGAACACGTTCTATTTAAGATGAGGTTTTTACGTTTTCAATTCTTTTTTTTAGTTCTACTCGTTTCAGGTTACTCTTTTGCACAAACCGATTCCGATGCAAAAGGCCTTGATCAACCATTATCTCTATTCACAGAAGGAGAATGCAATTGCAAAGATCAATGGTTTTCTGAGTTTGTACAGGAAATTCAGCTCGCCGAGGGTTTTACATCGAAATATCGTAGAATCACTTTCACTACAGCTATAACCTCACAATAAATATGAAAATCAAACACAATCTAAGTTTAGTTAGTTTACTTATTCTATTTTCAGGTTGTGCGACTACTAAACTGATCGATTCTTGGAAATCAAATAAGTTCACCACATTATCCAATTCAAGAATTGTAGTTATTTCCCAAAGCCCTGAAGCATCCATCAGAAAATCATATGAGATAGCGATTACTGACAAATTGAGAGTACAGGGAGTTGATGCCGTTGCCTCACACTTGAAGTTCCCTACTTTAACAGAAGCAAAAACTCCCGAGGAAATCGAAAAGACCATACAAATGTTTAAAACAGCCAATATTAATGGTATAATCTTGACCTCTCTTAAACAGACTATTGAAACAAAGAATGGTCAGTTGTCTTCCCCAAACGTAATTCCTGCAGCATATGCCGACAAATCTAGCTTTGGTGCAAATGCAAATGATAGCAATGCTTTTCCTGTTTCAACGTCAAAAACTTATATATTGGAAGCACTAATCTATAATCTTGAGTTAGACGACGACGATCAACTGGTAAACGTATGTTTGGTGGATGTTACCGATCCTAACTCTAGGGATAAGATCCAAAAAACCTTTACCAAGATTATTGCCGATCAGTTTAAATAGTGTTCGTGATAAAACCAACATACCCAATTATAGTTTTCATCTCCCTATTTCTTATAGGGTGCGGTAGTAAAAAAGCCATTGTACATGAACCAGTTCCTTTGGAGATCGCTCCTAAAAAATTAGTTGTCTTTCTGGATGGTACCACCAATGACGAGAGTAGTCACACAAACGTTTCCAAACTTTATAATTTGGTTTCCTTGCAAAACAATCCGAATATAGGCGCCGCTTATTTAAGAGGTGTTGGCAACGGTGCCGATTTTGTTGGAATACTAACTGGATCAGGTATCCGGGGAGAGGTTTGCAATGCTTATCTATATCTTACCGAACACTATGATCATGAGCGTCAAGATGAGATTTACTTGTTTGGTTTTAGCAGAGGGGCATATGCCGCCCGTATTCTGGCAGGAATGATTCATTCCGCTGGTATTGTTGATATCAAAGCTGTTCCGAAGGACAAAAGATTAAAGTTTATTAAGAAAATCTATAATGCGCATAAGGGAGATAAAACGCTCCAGGAGAGAAGGGACGACGTTTTTAAAGTAACGCAACAGCATATGGATTTCGACACCTATAAAATTGAATTTATGGGCTTATGGGATACGGTTGCAGCTTTGGGCATTCCCGACTATAAGGACGACTATTATGTTGAGGAAACGAAATATAACGACCAGCTATGCAATGTAAAGCGTGCGGTTCAGGCATTATCCTTAAATGATAATAGAGGATCTGTTTTCACTCCATCTCTATTGACCCACGAGTATTTGGTCCGTGACTGTAACAGCATTGACCCAAAAGATATTGCTGAAGAAGTTTGGTTCTTTGGAGCGCATTCGGATGTTGGTGGCGGAGCCCTCAATACCAATATCAGCGGGGTTTCCTTAAACTGGATGATCAATCAGATCAGAGAGTACAAACTGCTTCCTATGGAAACCCAAGTATATGAAAACCGCCATGATGTTACCAATGATCCCCGTAAAGGTTTCATGAAAGTAATTTTCCCTAAAAAAGGGCGCAAATTGGTCTTCTTTACTTCTAGCGAAGGTTACAAGAAGGAAAAATTAAAGATACACCAATCGGTACTAGATCGGTTGGAAGGCTCATTGCAAACCTATGAAATCAACCTCCTTAAACTTTTTGGGGAGTGTTTTGAAAAGAACAAAAAGGGAGGTTATAAGTATCTGGAATCTTCGAATTGTTTCGAGGTGGTCGATTAAAAATTTATACTTTTTAAGATCATGTTGATATAAATTTTGGGAATAGCCTTATTTTTCCATTTTAAAACCTTGAGCACTATGAGAATCGCATATCAATTTCTAGTTATTGCCATTGTAGGTCTTTTTTTAACGGGTTGTTCGGGAGTGAAACTGGCCAACTCTTACAAATCGGATAGCTTTGAAACCATTCAAAATCAAAAAGTTTTGGTCATTTCCAGAACACCAATAGAAGATGTACGCAAGGCCTACGAACTGGAAATTACGAGGAAGTTAAGAGCAAGAGGGGTAAATGCGGTTGCCAGTCACATAGCTTTTCCAGACCTAAAACGTATCGACAACAAAACAGTGGATAGAATTGCGAAAGTAATAGCTACGTTCAGAAAAAACGGGTTTGATGTTGTGGTATTAACGTCTCTCAAAGACGTTCAAGAGCAAGAAGTAATGCAAAAACAAGGTGGGTATAGTTCTTTGATGGACTATTATGGCAACCATTATGTTACCCTCAAGGGGTACTATGATGACCTAAACGCGCCGCCACGATTACCGCCAAGGGAAGTGCCCGAAGAAACTACCTATAGAACAGAGACTACTTATGTATTGGAAGCTGTAACCTATAATTTGGCTTTGGAAGAGGAAAAAAGATTGGTGTCGGTCACTACTGCCGAAGTCACCGATCCTGATTCCGGGCCTGCGGTCCGTAAAGGGTTTGCCAAAATTGTGGCCGATCAATTAAAGTAACAAAGACAGAGGCTTGAACCGAAGTAAAGCGTATGCTTTAAGAATAATCGATTGTCTACAACTTTTCAATGGAAACTTCCTTGCCATCAAAAATATATAGTGTTCTTTCAATCTCGTCGATGATAAAAGTTCCTTGCCGAGCATCCATTTCCTTTATAAGCTCTTCTTTTCCCGTGTCGATTTGAAAATCGATTATCCGTATTTGCCCATCAGCAGGGACCGTGATTATCATAGTGTCATCATTTTTCCGACTTTTTCGGATTCTTTTGAAAACGTACTCCAAGTTGGAATCTAGATCAACGTCAAAATCTTTAAAGTCGTCTATCCCTTGGGTATAGGAACGATATGTCCCATAAACGCCGGAAACCCCTGTGCCAAGAGCACCCAAATTATTGGATACGATGGTACTTCTAATTGCTCGGTTGGCCTGGGTGGGGGCAAAGAGCAAAGTGGCCGATGTTATTTGAAGGCCTCTTTTAAGCCAGTAAAACGAATCGCGAAAAGACCTACGTACAAAGGAACCGGATTTCACCGAAGGATATTCCTTTTGGTAGATGAGGTCTCCCGAAAAATCGAACAGGTAAAACCGGTTACCCTGATACAGAAAGTAGGCTTTCGGTCTAATTTTTAGTTCTGGAAATTCCCTTCCAAAATCAAAACGCTGTAAAGATTTCGGTGCCACAGTGTCCTTATTATTGAACAGATAGAAGTTATTTTCACTATAAACGGGAAACTGTTCGGTTTTTGGATTAAACCATACGCGATGATAAGGAACTTCCAGCTTTAAATTTCTATTGATAAAATCCGCATCAAATAAGGCAAGGTCTTCCTTCCAAATTTTCCTCCCCGATTCAATTTCAATTCTATTGGCCCTTGAGGGGGTTATAAAAAGCGCATATGGATCGTTATCAAAAATGTGAACTGGATTTTCTTCGTCTGAGTACGTAATTTTCAATGGATCGTCCCAGGCCTTGTGACCGGATTTGTCGATTCTTGTCAACTGATTTTCCTGAACCACCAAATAGCTATCCTTGGTAGGGACTACTTTTTTTATCAAGGGCAAGGGATCCGATCGATCCCATTTTTTCTTTCCATTTACCGTATTTACAATATCGAAACCTTTGGAGGTAATCACTACTAACTGATTCTTATCCAAGTTGGTTTCTATAATATTTCCAATGACGCTCACCGGCGGCCCTGCCCATAAACTATCCATTGTTCTAGGATTCATGGCATAAATAAGGGTTTCTTGATTTAGCTTTTTGCTGCTTATGTTATTGGAGGATACATAGAGTCTGTTTCCCTTGTCATTCAATAAAATACTGGTTATTCCCTTTTTGTCATATTCAACTGTTCCCGTTTTGGCATTTATTTTTAGCAAATGGCGATTCTTCAACCAAAAAATGTTGTGATCGGCATCCAAAAGGACTTTCTCCTCGTTTAGGATGGCCCCTTTTGTTCTTGTAAAAAAATCACTGATTACTTGGGTCATCCATAGTTCTTTACCCGTTTCAACGTCGAAGAGACCAATGCCAAACCCTTCCTCGGTTTTGCCATCCACTAAAACAGCTCCTCGCTCAGGCAATAGGAGGGTATTAAAGACAGCCTGAAATCCCCGCTCATTTGAATTGAAAACAATGTTTCCAGTTGCCACATCTACAATGGCCCGCGAAATACCTTTTGTATTCAATGTCTTGGAAAGAATTTCTGAGTTGATTAAAGGTTTATCCTCAAAGAAAACATAATGGGTAAGGGGAATCTCGGAGTACCGGCTAAAGTCCAATTCTCTTATACTCTTATTCTCCCAGATGATAGCTTGTTTTTCAGGGTCTACTCCATAGATGGACCCCGAAGTTTTGACCAACACAATTCCCGTATTAGTGTTAAGAATCTTCTCCTGAACCCGATGTTTCAGCAAAATTTTTTGTTGGGCAAAAGTAGCCCATGAATGCACTAGGGCGACCAATAGAATTAAATTCCTCTTGATTCTCATTAGGATGGTATTTTTAATTTAGAATCGACATAAAACCTTCGATATGGTTATTTAGTATAGATAAAAAATGTTAATCTATTTTTTTAAATATCAATAGCGCTTTTCTATTGGAATCCATCAAGGTTAGGTTCAAGTCCTTTATTTTGTATAGTCGTGTTTCGCGAAGCTGATTTAGAAATGTGCTGGCCACTTTCATTTCACGACAGGCCATTCTGGTCTCATTGATCGGGCCAAACTGCAAATCGGTATTTGTTAATTTCTCCAGATTTCCGGTAATTTGATTGCAGCCGTTATTGCCGGAAAAGGAATTGTTCTTAAGGTTGAATTCCAATTGTGGCCGTTTTTCGATATCATCGGATATTGGGCTTTCAAGCATTGTTGTCAAGGCCCAAACATCATTGATTAAAATCTTGTTTTCGATAGGAGTATTTTCGCTTTTCGAATTGTCTTTTGTCTTATTGCCATTACATCCAAATAGGAGTAGGAATAGGGCTAGACTCAGTATTTTGTGCATTTGTATACTTTTTATGGTTAAAATTGATAGGACTAATTTTAAAATTGTACTTCTATATTTCTTATGTTAAATACTACATTTATAAATTACTTCTAAGGTAACGAAATCACATCTAAGACATTTTTTCTCAATTCTCAAAATCTATACTTTAAAATTGTTCTCGCATAAACATGCCGTTCGTTCGGAACTACTTTTCCGAAGGTAAAATAATGCTCGATCCCCAGAGAGAAGCGTCTTGAGGAAAAATAGACACTCTGTGTCATTGTGGTGCTAAACGTATTTAATTCATTCACCGCATACTCAAAATCGTTGTTAAACAGATTTCCTTGCGCCGTGCCATCAAATATATTTAGGGAGCCGCTAATCGCCGATTGAAAAAAGAGTTCTATACCAGAATTTGATAGGATGTTGTTATCCATGCCCACAGACTCGGATAATTTATTAAACTTTCCAAATCGAAATCCCAGTGTGGGGGTAGCATCAATATATAAGTTTCCTAATCGGGTATCAAGCATTCCATAGACATCGAACCATTTTTGTTGTGGTATAAAGTCATAGGCATATGCAACGTTCAAGTTTACTATTGGCTGATTTGGCACTTGAAACCGCCATTCTTCAAAAATGGGGTCATCTGTGATCTTATCATGAAACCAGCCTTGAAAATCGCCCGCTAAAGATGAAGGTCCCATGATGCCGAGCAATGCGCCTCCCTTCAAAAAATACCGTTCAAAGGCATAGGTGACGTTAAATGTACCGAATAACAAACCGGCATATGGACGATCAAAAGAAATGGTGCTTTGTTGTATTTCACTAGGAGTTACCGTCTTGTTTGTTGGTGTGAACCCTTCCAAACGTAGGCCTATTTCAAAAAAATAACCCGTCTTTTTAGGGAAGTACTTTTGTAGCCTGAGCATTTTTTCCTTTTTAAATTTCAAATTTACGCCAGCACCATAGCTATAAAACCGGTCCGAGTTCTGCCAGATTACATAGGCATCATTTGCCGAGGAAAGTGAAATCTCGCTACTAAAAATATCAGGTCTTTGCGCATTACCTTCAATGCTAAAAAAAAGAAGTATAAAGAATAAGAAAAGACCATTTGATTTGCTTGCATTCATGTGGTCTTTTTCATATTTCAGTCCGTTTAAAACTTAGTCAACGAATTTGTGATTTATTTACATGGCACCAGGTTGTTTGGTGTCGAAACAATTTAGGCTTACCATTTAAAAGGCTTAAACCCGACCCCGAATTCAATATAATCCGCTGCCCCTCCATCAAGGGTTTTTAGCCCAAATTGAGCAAAGAGAATTTCAGTAATGTTATAGCGAAGGGCTGGCCGCATAAAAAAAGCGCCTTTTCCTAAATCGTCGGTAATATAGGTACCCAATTGTGCTTTAATGACCATTTTCCAAAAATGAAAATCGTATCCGGCGTGAATACCGATTGAAGTTCTGTCCGCCGCTTTGTCAAACTCTTGAAATGAATTGTCATAAAAGAAATCAAAACCACCTGTAATACCATGTATGGCGTTGAAGCGATGTTCGTAGTCCAAAACCCCTGAGAAAACTCCAAATTGTCTGTCGGTTCCACCGTCTTCATCGGTTTGCTTGCCTCCGCCTGCAAGATATATCGAAATTGAGTTTTCGTTGATTTTTGTCGGTTTGGTTTTTTCTGGGGATTTAAATCGAGCCTGAAGTAGATTTTTAGTATACGGATCGTTGTCAACAAACCGCTGCGCTGCATTGTAATTGTATTTTACCCCTAGGTTGATGCCAAATAGATTTAGTCCCAAATTGGGTTGATAGCTGCTACCATTACTAAAGTGGGTAAAGTCGACCCCATAGGTCAGATCCAACTCCCTTGTAAAACGATATTCAAAGCCAATATCAAGCCCAAAGTAAACGGCCGCACGAGCACCAAAAGCATCGTTTATTGGGTTCTCCTCGGCATTGTATTCCTGCAAATTATAGGTAATCCCCAGGGCAGGTTCTATACTGAATTTATTTCGTCGGTTCGGATTACCGATTGGGAAGTCCATGAAGGCATACAAGGCACTTGGATTTCCAAAAACTTCTGCATTGCCCAAAAATCCGGAATACAAACCAATTCCATAAGTGGGGTACTTATAATACCCGGCCCAGCTTTCAGGATTGCTGGATTGCCATCCTATTTTTACATTGATGGCTCCATAACCTGCATCCAAGAATCCTGCTTCGCTTAATGCCGTTCCGGTATAGAGGTAACTGCCATAATTCGATTTGAATTCAATAGATCGAAATTTATTGGAAGGTTCCTTATTTGATATCGTCTGGGCGTTAACAAGGAACAAAGAACAAAGTAGACAAATGGTAAGGAATCTTGTCATAAGTATGAATTTTAATAGGCATTTAAGTATCCATTTTTATTTCTTTTTGATGGTATAGGTTGGCAAGGAAATACTGAATCTTACGGCCAAAACCCTTATAACAACAACCAAGGTAATGGTGCTTATATGTGATATATTTTCATTGAAATTCAAGGAGTATAGAATAATGAAACATACTGCACCCGCAAGAGAGGCCAAGGCATAGATTTCTTTTCTAAAAATAATAGGAATTTCATTGCATAAAATATCACGGATCACCCCTCCAAAACATCCCGTCATAATTCCGAGAACAACACTTACCGCTGGATCTAGATTTGCGGAAACCCCTATTTGCACGCCACTAATGGTAAATATGGCAAGCCCTATCGTATCGAAGATGAAAAGGGACTTCGCCAAAAAATATATCCTATTTCGGAACAATATGGCCAAAAGAACAGAGACGCTTATAAAATGAACCACGTAGAAGTGTTCCATCCACCACACCGGGGTATTTCCAATAAAGACATCTCTTAAAATGCCTCCGCCCAAGGCCGTAACAAAGGCAACAATGAAGATGCCAAAAACATCCATTTTCCGCTTAATGGCCATCAATGCCCCAGAAATGGCAAAAGCAATTGTACCGAGCATATCAAGAATATCGAAAAATCCCATTCGCAGTTTTTGACTAATACATTGGATTAAAAATCAAATTTAACCCCAATACCAAAAACACTTTGATTCCTACGGTCGCCTGTGGTATCTTCGCTTTGGTCAATCTTGGCAGCCGCAAATAATTTGCTTCCTTTTTTAAAGGCGTAGCTGACTTCACCAATGGCAAAAGCGTTATTAAAATCCCCTAATCCTGCTTCACTGTCGGGAGTTAGATAATTGAATCCTGTTGCGGCTTTCCAACGTTTATTTTTGGAAAAGATATATCCTAGATAAAATTCGATTCCAGTAGCATCGTAAAAAGTGTCTCCTAATCTTTGGTGCTGTTTTAAATTGGCATAGGATGCTGCAACCGAAAACCTATCTTTTTCGTAGGAGGCCGAGGTTACAAAAGCCTCATCACCATCTTTGGCCTGATTGGGCAATGGGTCTTCAACGCCATCAAGTACCTTATTATATCCTAAGCCCACTGCAAATCCGCCGATCGTATAACTGGCTCCTAAACCATAGGTATCCAAAGATTTGCTGTTTACGGAAATATTTCTTGCTTGCCCTTGAACACCAATTTTCAAACCCGAATTCGCATAACTCACTTTTAATAATTGATTGGCCCTTCCCGTTCCCGATACACCACCATCCGAAATATTCCATACACCAATGGCAGCTCCGCCGAATGCCGAAAATTTATCTACCTGATTGGCACCCAATTGATAGTAAACTGAGTTTTGCTTCCCAAAAGTAAATTCCAAATCTTTATAGGAGAAGCCTGCATAACCCAACCTTGCAAAGACTGCATCACCTACTTGGGCAATGCCCGCGCCAGGATCCACAGCAAATTCAACGGTTTCATCCCTTGAAACCAGATTGAGGCCAAATTCTATTCCACCAATTACATTGAAATTATCGGCTTCATTTGGAGAAAGGGCGTGTTTTACTTTAATACCTATTCTTGGGGCATTGTTTGAAATTCCGATTTCCCCTTCTTCGGCAAAACCAGCACCGATCCGGAGACTTCCATAGGGAGTAACTCTAGAGGTAATTGCATCGATCCAATCCACACCAGAATCTTTTTTCACCGTATCCGTCTGAGCTTGTATTTCTTGTAGTAACAATAAGGCCGCAGCTAACCACATTGTTTTTCCGTATGTAGCAAGTAATTTCTTCATAAGGTTTTATTTGATTGTTTTTTATCCAAAGACTTTTGACTTGGCAACTCTTGCATTCATTTCCGCGATATTTATGATAGAAATTCCCTCAGGACATTCCACCTCACAGGCACCTGTAAAAGTATAACTTCCGAAACCTTTTGACCACCAAGCTCAAAAAATAGGCGGTCTCCTCTTGGGTATCGGTACCATGGGTAATCACTATGCCGTCTACATCATCGGAGGCTAACAATTCATTGATCCGAGGCTTGTCTCGAATTCAAATGTTTTTTCAAACGAATACCTCTTGGGTTTGCCCCGAGGTGGTTTACTATTTGTTCTTTGGATAATCAGTCCTACTTATGCAGCATTGCCGTATACTTTGGATTCATAAGATTTTCCACGCTCAATATTTTATCCAGTTCTTCTTCGGAGAGCAGCTCCTTTTCAAGCACTAATTCCCGGATATTCTTTCCGGTAGCAACTGCCTCTTTTCCTATAATATCACCCATATGATGCCCTATATACGGGTTCAAAAAAGTGATGATTCCAACGGAATTGAACACCATTTGCTTGGTGTGCTCTTCATTGGCCGTAATGCCATTGATACATTTTTCCGCAAGGGTCACACAAGCATTGGAAAGCAATTCAACCGACTCGAACATGCATTGTGCGATTACAGGCTCCATGACATTTAATTGTAGTTGACCGGCCTCCGCGGCAAAGGAAATGGTCACATCGTTGCCAATGATCTTAAAGCAAACTTGATTCGCGACTTCCGGGATAACGGGATTCACCTTAGCCGGCATAATGGAAGAACCTGCCTGCATTTCGGGTAGGTTGATTTCGTTCAGTCCACATCGTGGTCCAGAAGACAACAAACGTAAATCATTGCATATTTTTGAAAGCTTAACTGAGGTTCTTTTTAAAGCCCCTGATATCATTACGTAGGCACCACAATCCGAGGTGGCCTCAATTAGGTTTTCGGCTTTTACAAAACTTGCTTTGGTATACTGTTGCAAAAAACCGATGGCCAATTCGGAATACCCATCCGGCGCGTTTACACCCGTTCCGATGGCCGTGGCCCCTAGATTCACTTCTAAAATAAGGTCACGACAATGTTTTAGGTTTTTTGTTTCCTCTTTTAGGTTGGTAGACCACGCACCGAATTCATCGCCTAAGGACATGGGTACGGCATCCTGAAGCTGCGTTCTCCCCATCTTGAGTACATTCTTAAAGGCAGCTGCCTTTTTATCAAGACTGGTGGTAAGCACATTGATTTTTTCCAACAGATGGTTCATATAGTAAAAGACCGCAACCCGAAACGCCGTTGGGTAGGCATCATTGGTGGACTGCGATTTGTTGACATGGTCGTTGGGATGCAAAATATCATAACTTCCTTTTTCGTGACCATGAAGCTCCAAAGCTACATTGGCAATGACTTCATTGGCATTCATGTTTACCGAAGTTCCGGCACCACCTTGAAATACATCCGAAGGAAAGAACACGGCATATTTTTCCAAATCGTTTAGGATGTGGTCACAGGCTTGTATAATCATATCCGCTTTCTCCGCTGGTATAGTTCCAATTTCCTTATTGGCCGCGGCACAGGCTTTCTTGGTCAACATCAATCCTTTTACGAAAATGGGGAAGTCGCCAACTTTGGAGTTCGAAATTTTAAAATTATCAATGGCCCTTTGGGTGTGGACACCATAATAGTATTCGTTGGAAATCTCCAATTCTCCCAATAAATCCGTTTCTTTTCTTGTTTTCATCTGTTTAAATATTATTGTTTTTTAAAAGTCATACTTAGGCTATGCTCAGCACAAGTATGTAATTCGCCGTTAAACATCTCGGCAGGTATTACCAATTCGTATGGCCCATTTCATAATCTTGTTCTTTTCTTGATTTATAATACGATACTTCCTATGAGAAATCCGAAAACTACACTTGCTGCTATGGTAACCGTACCCGGAATAATAAAGGAATGATTAAACACATACTTGCCTATCTTGGTGGTTCCCGTATCATCCATTTCCACTGCTGCCAAAAGTGTAGGGTAGGTAGGCAATACAAACAGGGCACTTACTGCGGCAAATGAAGCTATAGCCGCTATGGGGCTTACTCCCAAGGCCAAAGCTGCTGGCATTAACGCCGTAGTTGTAGCGGCTTGGGAATATAATAGCATGCTGGCAAAGAACAACACCACGGCAAGTAACCAAGAGTATTGGTTTAGCATTCCCCCGGCTGCCTCTTTAATTTCTTCAATATGGTTACTGACAAAAGTGTCGCCCAACCAGGCTACGCCCAATACACAAATAGCTGCGCTCATGCCCGATTTAAAAGTCGACATACTTGGGATATCCGCCATTTTAAGTTTACAAACCAGGGCAATGACAGTCGCTGCCAACAACATGACCGCCATAATCGCTTCATTCCGTGGGATTGTCGGATTTTCAATCAGCCCTACTTTCTTGGAGATAATGGTAGCATAGGTTACAATGATTGCTATGGCAATCAAAAAAATACCTACTGATCGTTTGGCTTCTTTGCTATCCTTATGTGTTTCAGTGCTTTTGCGCTTAACCAAACCTGCTTTTACACGTTCTTGATAAACAGGGTCCTCGTCAAGTGGTTTACCCAACTTGTTCGCCACAATGGCGCCCACTACGCATGCTAAAATCGTGGATGGAATGGCTATGGCCAATAGTTGCAGATATGAAACTCCCAGAGGTTCCAAAAAACTGGCAAAAATCACTACCGCGGCTGAGATAGGCGAAGCGGTTATGGCAATTTGTGAGGCCACTACTGAAATACTCAAAGGTTTTGAAGGCCTCACATTTCCTTCTTTTGAAACTTCCACAATGACCGGTAAGGCGGCATAGGCGGTGTGCCCTGTACCTGCAAACAAGGTCATGAAATACGTTACGGTAGGCCCTAAAAATGTAACCCGCTTTGGATTTTTGCGAAGTAAGGATTCAGAGAGATGCACCAAGTAATCCAAACCTCCCGCTTTTTGCATTGCGGATATGGCAGAGATAACCGCCATAATAATGAGAATGACATCTACTGGCACCGAACCGGCATCCAACCCAAAAATCAAAGTCAATACTACTACACCGGCACCACCGGCGTAGCCAATACCTATACCTCCCATTTTGGAACCAAGGAAGATAAAAAAGAGAACGACGAGTAATTCTATCCAAATCATAGTATTCTAAGTTTAAAATTTATACTACCCGTTGTGCATTTTGAAGAAAATTTGTCAATTCGAGTGAATTTTGCTCATTTTTATGAGTGAAATTTGTATCGAGAATAAAATTTTCCATTTCAAAACCTGTTCTCGATACAATTTTCTGTTGAAAATCACTCGAACTGACATTTAGTTTAGCTAAATAAATCAAAATGCACAACGGGTTTATACTCTGTTTTTTTAAATGAAATCAGCAATTGACCTTATTTCACATCCAGGCCCTCTTTCAGAATGACCGCCTTGATTATGGCTTTCCAGGTTTTTTGATGTATTTCAAACTGCTTTTGGTCCAGAATCTCTTTTACGTCTGTCTCCATAAATACCACACGTTCTTGGAGCTTCGACTTCATTTGGTCAGCACTGATTTTATTTTTGCTTTTTCTGAGTTGTTCCATTTTTAAGGCATGATACTCTACTATTTTCAGATAATCTTCCCGGGACTTTCCTCTGATTTTCATTTCATCCATGCGGTCTTCATACCATAATTTTTGAAGTTCCTTATCATTGGAGGTAAATACAGATACCTTGTATTCGAGTTGTTCTTTCTGTTCTTCTGTCAAGTCTTGTGCTATTGCAGAGAAAAAACAAAGGAAGCCACAAATGGCAATAGTGATCTTTTTGATGTTCATGATTGCTGTAATTAATTATTTCTTAAAATAGTTTAATACGGACAGGACAGCTATGCTCGGTTACCTAATAACCGATTTCGTTCATTTTTCGATGTAGAAAGATAAAAAATAGCGGGTGAAGTGAGTCCAATTGGGATCATAAGATTAAATTTTTAGGTTGGTACTTCAAAAAGGGGGAAATTAAAAATATGAAAAATCGACCGATCATACTTTTATTAAGGGTCATGATTTTATTAATTTACCTGAATAGTTCATCGAACTTCTGTGGCTTGATCTAACAGATAGCTGTGAACTACCATTTTTAAATATGGATAGCGTAATATCTAAACTTTCACTGGTATTTCTACCTATAAATTTCACGATTATTCTTTTTTTGCTATCATCATATTCTACCTTGTAATCCTCCATAAGACCGTTAAATTCAATACCGTTGCTTTCTCCTGATCCTCCACCGGAATGTCGTACTCCAAAGTAGGGCAAGTGGGTGTTGACGCTGTCTTTGGTAACTGTCAAATAATAACCTCCACCCATAAAGTTAATAGGCGAAGATCTGACCCGGCTTACCCTTTGAACTTCGAATTTGTACAATTTGGATTCTACTAATTTTTTGATCTGTATATATTCAATTTTTGATTTTTTTTCTCTTAACTGTTTTTGTTCAAGTTCATTTTGACCTAAAAGGGTGTAAAAGAAGAGTAAAATCAAAACGGATACTAGACTTACCTTTTTCATGATCCCTGAATTTTAAATTGTTTGTCTTTATCGTTTCAAGCATTCCTAGTTTCTTATGGCGGCTCCTGCTGCGGCACCATATTTTTCTAATCGGCTGTATACCCTTTTGGATAATGCTTTGAAGCTGTTACATCTCTTAATTATAGATTTAGAAGAGATCTGCACAAAGTCGGGCTTTCTATTTTTGGCCAGTGTTTCCAATTTTAAATAATGCGACTCCATAATTATATATTTAGTTTATTTCCAATAGTTTATGTTTCATTTCTTGTACAAATGTAGACTGAAGTCCTGGCCATCATCATGGATTTTCATGTGAAACGACTAAAAAGATTAATGAAATGGCCAAAGTAATCGATGAAATAGTTTACTGTTAGCTACTGCTCTTTTTTTCGATTAGGATGCGATAGATTATCCGAATGTCACTTCACTTTGGACTAAGGGTGTTTCGCCACTAATTTTAGTCGCTTAAACTAATCTAACCGCTACGTATTACTGCGATGGCAATACTTTTGACCTGAAATTGAAAATCAAGAAATCATGAAAAATAATACCATTAGTATCAGTACAAGAAATGTAACCGGGTTTGGTGTAGGTACCATTTCAAATGAAAATACCTTAATCAAGTTTGTTATTATGACGAGTAAAAAATTGAGTACTTGGTTTAGTGAATTCGTTGAGAAGAACAGAATCAAATCAGATAAAAAGAAACTGAGGGAAGAAACACCTCCTTTATTTATTTAACCACTATCAAAAACTTGATTTAATACAATTTGTAATCACTTATGGTTGGTTAGGATTATGTGGATGAATGATGTTGTTGGTAGACTGCTGGAGATTTCCCTCGAACTCCAGCAGTTTTTTGCTTAAAACGCCCCTAAAGATTTATTTAAAATGGAGTTATTCAAAAGTATTAGGGAACCACTAAGGCAATTTCCTTTAAATTCGTATACTATCTTACAAGTCAAATTAGCAAAAATTCGAAGCGCATTGAAGTTTAAAAGCGTACAACAAAAGGTTCTTTTGCCCATTGCTTTATTGGTAGCATTTCTTCTTACCTTACCTAGGGTTTTGTCCCGTTATAGTATAACAGAAGAACTAGTTGATTCCTTTACTAAGGCTTCTATACATGATATTGTCTTTCGATTCATTTTCGCTACTGTACTTTTCTGGTCCGTATTGCAACTAAATACAAATTGGAAGTATGTCTTAAAAAACAACAGCAGAAATAAGAGAATAGGGTTTCTCGTTTTTTCGAATACGTTACTTTTTGTTTTTTTTGTAGGCATATTCAATTACTTCTATCCAATTTTAGTAGGTCAAAATATTCCTAAAAATGAATTAGGTCTAGTACACTTCGTATATTTTATCGTTGCCCTCATTCTTGTTTTTGTATCTGGGGTATTGCGATATCAGCTTATCCATAAGGAAGATGTTATTGAGAAGGAAAAGTTGAAGCAGGAGAAATTAAAAAGCGAGCTCACCGCTCTTAAGAACCAGATAAACCCACATTTTTTGTTCAACTCTTTAAACTCGTTGAATACTTTGGTACGGGGCAATGAAGAAGCCACCATGTTCGTTAACAAACTGTCATCCTTGTATCGTTATATTTTGCAAAGTGGAAGTCAGGATTTGGTGCCCCTTGGCGATGAACTGGCTTTTTTAAAAAGTTATGTGCATCTGATAAAAACAAGATATCGAGATCGGTTTTCCATTACCATTGAGATTGATGAAAAATGGCTTCCTGCTAAGATTCCTGTTTTATCACTGCAACTACTGATAGAAAATGCGGTGAAACACAATGAGATTTCAGAAAGTCTGCCCCTTCAGGTAAACGTTTTTACGGATGAGAGTCACTTGATTGTAGAAAATGAAATCCAACCCAAAAGCACTGCTGTAGATAGTACGGGTAATGGTTTGGCTAATTTGGCCAAACGATATGACCTATTGGAAAACAAGAGAATCGTTATTTCGAATACAAGTAATATCTTTAGGGTGAGGCTTCCATTGAATTGAAACGTATGAAGGTTGTAATCGTAGAAGATGAAGTAGCGGCAAGTGATAATCTAATATATCTGCTAAGCGCTATTGACTCGGATATTGAAGTAATGACCGTATTGGATACCGTAAAATCGTGCATCGCCTACTTCTCAAAACCAACTGATGCAGCCTTGGTCTTTATGGACATTCATTTGGGTGATGGTCTAAGCTTTGAGATTTTTGACCATGTAGATTTAAGCGTTCCCATAATATTTACCACAGCATATGATGAATATGCCTTAAAGGCCTTTACGGTAAATAGCATCGATTATATTTTAAAACCGGTGCATCAAGAAGAACTTGCAAAGGCCCTGTACAAGTTCAGGAACCTTACGCATACGCAATCACTGTCTAAAACGGACATTACAGAAGTCTTACATGTACTTCAAGGACAGCAGAAAGCATACAAATCGAATTACCTGATTTCACATCGTGATGAATTGATTCCCATTAAGACCAAAGACATCGCCTATTTTTATATTGATACGGGAATAGTTAAAGTGGTAACCCTTCAGAATAAAGTGTTTTCGATGGATAAAAAGTTGGAGGATTTAGAGCAAGAATTGAACCCTACTTTATTTGATAGGGCCAACAGGCAGTTTATCATTAACAGGAATGCCATTGCAAAAATCAAACCCTATTTTGGTGGGAAGCTCATAGTCAATGTAAATCCACCAACATCTGAACGGATTGTTATCAGTAAGGCCAAGGCAACGCCATTTAAAAATTGGGTGAATTCTTAGAAACGCAAAATGGTATTCCTATGCTTTGACCCCAAAACAAGAGCTTGTTCGGAATATCTTTGGATTGTAATGAAACCCCTATAGAGAAGTCACAAGAACTTTAAATAGTAATTTAAAAGTGGAATATCATCAATGATACTATTCAATAGTTGTAGCACATTTTAACGCAACCAGATACAGAAATTAGCATCTCTATAAAAAAAGTAAAATTATGAAAAACTTAATATTAATAATTTTTCTTTCAACTATAACCTTGGGATGTAGCAATAGTGATGAGCAAAACCTTCAATCTAACAAAACAATTATATTTGGAGAAGTTTATGGCAATTGTGCAGGAGATTGTCGAAACTTATACCTATTAACAGAACAAGAAATTTTTAAAGATTCTAATAAAGATACTGAATTTGGGAATTGGGAAAATACCACTTTCGAAAATCAAGCACTTCCAATGAACAATTTTGAATTGGCTAATTCATTACTAGAAATACCTAACGGATTATTAGATTACAAGGGTGAAATTGGAAATCAAACATTGGCCGATTTTGACTATTTTATACAATTGAAAGTTAATGGCAAATCAAAAACTTGGATATTTGATGAAGCCAAAGAAAATACTAACTCCGAAATCGAACAATATATTGAAAATCTAATCCAAATTAATACTCTTTTAGGGAACTAATTCAAAAAACGATGCTACCAAGGTGTCCTATGAAAAGCCCTAGTCCATCCCGATAGCTATCGGGACTAATATTAAACACTATTTTCCCCGCCTGCCGTACGTTTACTTGATTTCATCTTAACATCGACTTTTCTTTCGATAGCAATTCCATCTATTCTCTTTCCAAGGATGTTTCCGTGACTCTAAGAGCCTGTTTAAGGTTTCGTAGAAAATCACTTCACTTTTTAGTAGGGGCATTTCACTTTTAATTTTAGTCGATTGAGTCGATTTTGCCCAAAAACAGGAGCTTGCCCGGAATACCTTTGGATTGTATTTAAAACGTAGACCTCATGAATACAGTAAAAAGTATTTTATTACTAACAGTTGCTATTCTTTTAGGAGCGTGCTCAACGGATGCAGAAAAAGATAGGATGGAGAACACCAAAACGGAACTGATCCTCGGGACTTGGAAACCTATAAAATTCGTAGCCGTCCACCAAGATGGCACTGCCAATAGTGTCGAAACGTATGAAGGTTGCGGAGAAAGTAACCGCTGGACTTTTACTAAAAGCGGCCGGTTTTCTAAAGAAGAATTCAAGGCAAATGCGAACGGAAGTTGTAAACAGGATATGGAATCTTCAACTATGGAAATCGGGAGCTGGGCCCTCTTGGAAAATGACCAGCTCAGTATATTCATCGCGTATACAGATGGCGGAACGGACCTATACCGATCAGAAATAACGTTTCTTGACCATAATACAATACGGTTGTCTTACGAAGGCGACTCACCAGAAATTGATTACTTCTATGGAGAATATACTCGGGTGGAATAAAGGACTATGTAGAAAAATCACTAGAAATTTAAAGAGTATTTTTATAAATAGAATACCATCAATGATGCTATGCATTTGTTAGCAAGCATTAACAAAATAATTAACTTTTTAGGTAAATGGAGTTAGAAGAAGAAGAATCTAAAAAACTACAAGCGCTAAGTCACAAAGCCTCAAAGGAGAACCCAAATAACACATTAATACCAATCCAAATATTATCTTCGGCGCTAAGTCATAATCCAAACTGTTGGGGTTCATTGAATGATATTACAGTAAGACTTGCTAATCTTAAATTGTATGATTCGGCTTTGCATTATGCAAAAAGAGCTGTAATTGTGATTCCAGATGAAAAAATGTCGTGGGAGAATTTTTGGCATGTTAGTTCATTAATAATCTCATCTTTGAAGCATGAAAGCCTTCAGTTGAAAAGAAAAAATGAGATTAATGATTTTCTGCAAAAGGAATTTATTGATAAAAGAATGGCAATTCCAAGACTCAAAAACGATGATATATTGTTAAGAGTTATGAAGAAGCCTTTGCATGCCGATAACCTTTATAGTAAAGGAGAAATCCAATTTACTCCTACTAGAATTTATAGAGAAACTTCAGATCTAGCTAGAAAAGACCCCGATGAAAATCGACCAATTCACATAGATTTAGTTACGGAAGACAAACCATTAGTTATTGATAATAGCGTAACAGTTTTTAATATTGGTGGTGATAAAATTAGTATGGGTGGCCCAGGAAAAGGAACGGTTTTCGAAGCAAGTATTGAAGCGGGCGGAATGGAAAGCGTGGCTTGCTTTACTTTAGTAACTAAAGATAACGTTGAACAATTTTTATCAAATTACGATGAATCTAAATTCGGAACAGAGGCAGTTATTATCACAAATGCTTTAAAATTTAGAGGTAAGGTCATAGGAAGTTTAGCAGAGAACGGTAAGCATAATATTAAAAGTGGAAGCGTTACTTATATGAGAGAAGAAGATCTTAAACTTTTTTCAGCAATATCTAACCCTTATCTAAAAAATAAAGACCCTTACTCAATAGAGCAAGAATATCGTTTTTCTTACAGAAACACTAACAAACCAGAAATAATAGAAATAGGCAGTATCAAAGATATTTCTGTTCGTATAAAAACAAAAGAAATAAAGAAATGGATTAAACACCACTTCGAATTAGATTAATAAACTAGAAATACGCTTGCTAACAATGGCTCCTATGAAAAGCCTTAGTCCACCCCGATAGCTATCGGGACTAAAGTGAAATACTATTTTCCCCGCTTAGGGTCAAAGTGAACTACGGTAACAACTACCCAAAAACACCCAATAAGAATTTAATAATCAAGGCATTGGAGAGGTCTATAAAAAAAGCGCCTACCAACGGTACTACAATAAATGCCTTAGGAGATCCACCGAACTTTTTTGTTACTGCGGTCATATTGGCAATTGCCGTAGGAGTAGCACCTAAGGCCAAGCCAGCATATCCTGCGCTCATTACGGCAGCGTCATAATCTTTACCCATCACTCGAAAAACAATTACGATTACGAAAAGTGAAATCACTACGAGTTGTGCTAGTACGATCAACAGCAATGGTCCGGCCAAATCGGTAAGCGTCCATAATTGAAGGCTCATTAAGGACATGGCCAAGAAAAGTCCTAAAGATAAATCCGAGGCCATGGCCAAAGCTTTTGAATTTTCAGGTTCCCAATGAAAATTCTTGGAAAAGACAGGAATCAAGTTGGTAATAAGGATACCTGCGAACAACGCGGTTACAAAAGATGGAAGGGCAAGTCCCATCCATACCAGTACTTCATTTATTCCTATACCCAGACCTGCTGTTGAGAAGATGAAATAGATCATCTGCAAAATGCTGTTGTAGTTCATCTCTACATGATCGCCTTTACCATGACGGACACCTACTGAGACGGGCTCGCTATCTTTTGGCTTTAAATTGTATTTTTTAATTAAAAATTTGGCAATGGGGCCTCCAATAAATCCCCCTAATACCAAGCCAATGGTTGCACAGGCAATGCCCATTTCCATCGCATTTGAAATCCCAAAATCATTTTGAAACGTTGGCACCCAGGCAATGGTAGTGCCGTGGCCGCCACTAAAAGAAACCGATCCCCCTAAAACACCGGTAACATTGGGTAAATCCGTAAGATAAGCAATACTGACGCCGGTAAGGTTTTGGATAAAAAGATAACCCACGGCCAATACTAAAAGTAGGAGTAAGGATTTACCTCCTTTTAATAGTGTTTTTAATCTTGAAGAAAGGCCGATGGTGATAAAAAAGATGATGAGCAAGGCATCCCGTAACTCCAACGCAAAGCTGACCTCAATACCAGTTGCCGCATATAAAATACCAAAAAGCATAGAGAAGATAACGCCTCCCGTTACGGGTTCAGGAATGTTGTATGCCCTAAAAAAGGAGATTTTTCTGTTCAGGTACTTGCCTAAAAATAAGACCAGACAAGCAATCATGATGGTGTCTCTAGGACCTATTTCCATAAGCTACTTAGGGGCTATAATTCTGTCTATAATCAGTTGATTTACCATTCTTTTGGTAAAACTTTTAGAGGCATTTTCCAACGAAGAAGGTTCCAAAAGCGAAGATTGCCCCGTCCAGACCATTGTTTCTTTTCCTTCACTCAATTCACCTTTTACATTGTAAAGAATGGCTTCGATTAGATATGATTTTTCGGTAGTATAATAGCCAGGAGTATTAAAAGTTTGGTAACCTCTGGCGATATATTTACCAACCCTATAATACGAGGGTACATATAATGTTTCCCCAGGTTTATAACGGTCCGTTTCTTTGGAATCTACCAAAGCCATGGTAATAACGCCATCCAAATTATTCTCTTTAATGATTTTGATATAATCTCCGGCAGTTCTAATTTCTTCAGTCCCACCTGGAGGAAACATCAAGATTCCTGCAACTGCATGTATTCCTTGTTCTTTTAAAAGGGTAACCGCATCTTTTTCAAAGGTGTTGCGAGCTGCAAGGTCCTTACCGATACCTATTACCGCTATTTTGGAATAACCTCTATCTTCATAGCCTTCTTTAGTCCAGGTGGAACCCATTTTGGCAGGGCCACAGGCTTGCTGTAAACTAAATAGAAAGAGTACGCCTAGGCCGAATAAAATTTTGAAGAATTTCTTTTTCATTTCGCTTTTTTCCAATTTCTGTAGTGAATAGAACGTTTGCGAAATTAAATCAAATTTTGATTTCATCTCCTTCACGAGCAAAAAAACAATTTTTAAATAGGGCTTGACATTTTTTTTCCTCTGCCCTTATAAACTCGTCATTATGTTCCGGGTCATGATGGGTCAAGTATAGTTTTTTAACTCCGGCCAATTGGGCAACTTCAATGGCCTGTTCCCAACTACTATGTCCCCAACCTCTAAATTTAGGAAGTTCTTCGGGGGTATATTGCGCTTCATGAATCAATAGATCGGCATTTTTGGCAAATTCAACAACTTCGGGATCCAGGGTTTCACCGTGCTCTACATCCGTACAGTAAACAAAAACCTTGTCATCCACTACCAATCGGTATCCGTAGGCACCACCGGGATGGGAATGCCGTTTGGCCAATAAGCTTCCGGTTTTGCCCGTAGTAAAAATTTCTTCATTCTTTTTCTTTAAATGGAAGTTAAAATGCGCCCCCATGTTCTCCAGGCTCACAGGAAAAAAAGTGCTTTCCATTTGCTTCGCAAAGATGGATTTAAGATCAGGAATATCCAGATCCTCGCCCATAGCAATAATATCGATCTTTTTGGAAGGGTCATAGGCGGGGGCAAAAAAGGGAAATCCTTGTAAATGATCCCAATGGAAATGGGAAAAGGCCATTACAATTTTATCTTCCGGATTAAAAGGGCGCTGCATCAATTCCTTTCCCAAGGCCCGAATACCCGTCCCCGCATCAAAAATCAGCACATCTCCCTGCTTACTGTCGTCCATAACGGCAACACATGTGGTGTTCCCACCAAACTCCTGAAAACCTACCTCACAGACGGGAATTGAACCTCGGGTCCCGAAAAACTTTATTAACATAATTCGATATTTATAACTCTCACTAATATACCAAAGATCGTCAAAAGGTTGTATCCACAATTATATTAGTATATTGATAGCATCAAATAAATGTCCATCCAGACTTAAATGAAAGTAAATCATTGTAAAAGGATTAATGCATATTTCATATTTGTCCTATTTCTGTTGTTGTCATTTCCTTTACAAGCGCAGCAAAATAAATCACAGGATTCATTGCATACCCCTTTTCGAAAAGGGAGGTGGCTTACCGGATTATCAGGCAATATAAGCTCAAATACAAATAAAGAACGCAGTTCGGATGTAAAACTAATTACCAATGAGTTCGGGCTTAATCTGTCCACTGGAAAATTCATTAAGGATAGATGGCTTCTAGGTGGCAATTTAAGAGCGGATAGAGGTAGCTCTTCCGGAAATATTGATCGCACTACAGAATCCTTGTTCCTTGGGCCGTTTACTTCCTATTATCTTACTGAAAACGAAAGAGGTTCATTGTTTGCAAAGCTGTCCTCAGGGTACGTGCGCTATGGGGAAGAGACAAGTTTCAACGATTTGAACAACCCTATTCAAGAGATTTCCGAAGGAGATGGGTTTGGTGTATTGATAGGTCTTGGCTATTCGTATGTGATCAATGACCAAATTGCGTTTGACATTGGATTTGATCTGAATCTTTTTTGGGTCGGTATAGATCAAGAACAACAGCCCTCAGGCATCATAGATTCCCAAAACATATCGATTAGCAATACTGCTTTTTCCTTTGGTTTTAATGTGATTCTAGACGATTTCTTTTTCTAATGACGAAACAGATTTTAAATAACCTACTTTTTATCGTACTTCCAATTTTTCTTATTGGGCAGGGGAGGGAGGAAGGATTTGTCCGTACCGATACACTGGGCAAAACAAAGAATATAAAATTTATTGGTCTGCCCATAGCTTTTTACACCCCGGAGACACAATTTGGAGTTGGTGGTGGTGGACAAATGTTCCTGTTGAACAACACCAATCAATACAATCAGCGTCTTTCCAATGTTTTATTCAGTGGAATTTATACCACGGCAGGACAAATTATGTTCAATGTAACGCCCCAAGTTTACCTTGGAAAAGGAGATTATTTTATTGACGCCGAATACCTATTTGAAATATATCCGAATTCTTTTTGGGGGATTGGCCCGGAAACTCCTGAAGAAAATGAAGAACTGTATGATCAGACCACGCACAAGCTTAAGGTAAGTTTTTTAAAGCGTTTACCACCGGACTTGAACTTTGGGTTCACCTATAATTTTGCAAATCATCAGGTCACTGAAGTTGAGGAAGGGGGATTATTGGATTTGGGAACCATTCTGGGTTCGGATAGAACAATTATAAGTGGAATAGGGGCTGAATTTAATTTGGATACAAGAAATGATATCGGATCGCCCACGGATGGGCAATTGTTTGGTATTGGGGCTCATTTTTCAAGCCCTATTTTAGGAGCGACCCATGGTTTCAATAAGTTCACTCTCGATTTGAGAAACTATGAACCTTTAGGGGCACGAAGTACCCTGGCCACCCAAGTATATATTGAAAACAACTATGGGGACGTGCCTTTTCAAGGCATGGCCTTTTTTGGAGGTAGTAACAGTGCAAGAGGATATTTCTATGGTCGATTCTTGGATAAGAACATGTATGTTGTCCAGGCAGAATATCGCTATCGATTTAAACCTAGATGGTCTTTCGCCGCTTTTGGCCTTATCGGAAGTGTGGCAGGCGACGCATCGGATCTGTTACGATTTAATTCTGTTAAACCTGGGTATGGTGCAGGAGTGAGGTTTAAATTATTGAAAGATCAAGGCACTTGGTTGCGTTTGGATATCGGTAACGGAAAAGATGGTCAAAATGGTATCTATTTTGGAGTTAATGAGGCCTTTTAAGCGTCCTTTAATTATATTCAAATAGTCGTTTGATTAATATTCAACCGTTTATATGGGTTTTTAGAATTTGGGGATGGGGTTGTACTAAAATTTAAACTTCGCCAGATACTGATATTTGGACTCTTATAGACGTGTCAAGTGCTGTATTTTACTGGGTATGTAGTATATTCCTTGGGTTTTTGTGTGTCCCAAAAAATGTAGTTGAACCTTCGCAAGGCCCTATTTTTTATAGGCACGCACCTTTCTTTTGATATATTTAACATATTTTTACGCACAACCCAATTTTCTCTTTTTGAATGGATTATTTTGTTATTACGAGCATCCTGGTATTCATTTCGGCCCTCTTTGGCTACATCAATGTTAGGTTTATCAAATTACCCAATACCATAGGCCTTACCGTAATTACCATTTTCTTTACCGTAATCATCTTTTTGCTAAGTTATATAGATGACACCTTGCTCAATGCCGAACGCTTCATTATTACCCATATTGACTTTAAGACCGTATTGTTGGATATAATGCTGAGCTTTTTGCTGTTCGCCGGCGCCCTGCATACCGACCTTCAAAAGTTAAAGGAACAGCGTTGGCCCGTACTCGCCTTCGCGACCTTTGGAGTTTTGGTATCTACCTTTTTAATAGGAGGCTCCGTCTACTTTGTACTTATGGCCATAGATCTCCATGTGAAATTTATATATTGTCTGCTGTTCGGGGCCTTGATTTCCCCAACAGATCCCATTGCCGTGCTGGGCATCTTAAAGAAAGCCGGAGCTCCAAAGAAATTGGAAATCAAGATAGTAGGGGAGTCCCTATTCAACGATGGGGTAGGGGTAGTGATTTTTTTGACCATTTTTGGACTGGCCAGTGGCACAGGGAACGGTTTCTCCTTTAATGAGGTTCTGGAATTGTTTGCAGTTGAAGTTTTTGGCGGGTTACTCTTAGGGGCTTTGTTGGGATGGCTTACCTATAGGTTTATGCGAAGTATAGATGATTATAATATTGAAGTGATTATTACTCTTGCAGCCGTGATGACCGGTACCGTTTTGGCACAATACCTTCATGTTTCCGCCCCATTGGCCATGGTAGTCGCCGGTTTGATCGTAGGAGGCAATAAAACCAGGGAGGCGGCCATGTCCGAGTTAACCGAGGAGTATGTGGACAAGTTCTGGGAACTGATAGATATTTTGCTCAATACCGTACTCTTTGTGCTTATTGGAATGGAAATTCTTGTGCTGGATTTGGAACCAAAATATATCATAGCAGGTCTTTTGATTATCCCCATAGGACTAATTTGCCGATACCTCTCGCTTATTTTACCGGTTTATCTGTTCCAGAAAAAATTGGATTTTGTACCCAATACCAATCTCATTATGACCTGGGGCGGACTTAGGGGAGCAATTTCCATTGCATTGGCCTTGGGCCTAACCGATGCCATGGAACGGGATTTATTCTTGGTAGTTACTTATATTGTTGTTATTTTCTCGATCGTAGTCCAAGGACTTACGGTGGAGAAACTGATAAAGAAGCTTAAATTAAATTAACATCAATCCTACTGTAGTACGGTAAAAGCATATAGATTATGAGAAAACATTTGGTTTTTATACTGTTTTTGGTCAGCTTTTGCTGCTGGTCCCAAACTAAAAAAGCCTATACGATAGGAATGCTCGTGGATATTAGTACCTCCGAGACCGAAGTGCTACTGGAACGACTAAAGAACGAAGTAAGCTCGGTAGTAGGGGAGGATGCCGAGATTATCTTTCCAGAGGAGTACCGAATGATTCACAACTATGATGTAAATCTGGCTCGCAAAAACTATCAGAGTCTAATAAATAGTGATGTAGACATCATAATTGCCATTGGATCGGCAAGTAATATTGTAATTCAAGGTCAAACCAGTCATGCCAAACCTACTATTCTTTTTGGTTCCATTAATACGGATATGACCACCTTGGATTTGGAAAAGAGGACCTCGGGTATTGAAAATTTCACCTATTTAATGGGTGTCCAGTCTTTTAGTCAAGATTTAGAAACCCTAAAGGAATTGTCTGATTTTAGCAGTGTGGGGGTGGCCATAGAGTCGGGAATAGCCGCAGTGTTGCCATTGGATACGACCCTTGGCGATATTTTGAAGGGAACCGGGACAAGTTTTAAAATCATTCCTTTTGAAAACGTAGAGGACATTGTGTCTGGTATAGAAAATCTGGATGCATTGTATTTGGCAGGAGGTTTCTTTCTTACCAATGAAGAAATAAAAATGCTAAGTAATGTATTGATTGAAAAAGGTATTCCTTCATTTACCAGTACCGCTCCAGAAGATGTAGGACTTGGTCTTATGGCAACTAATAGTGGCGATGATAATGTAAACCAGATCTTTAGGCGCATTGCCTTGACCATTGAGGCCTATGTAAATGGGAACCCTTTATCCGAGCAAAATGTTTTTATCGATTTTGAACAGCGGCTCACTGCAAATTTTAATACCATGCAGAAGTTGGGCATACCTATCAGATATAGCCTAATAGAACGAACAGATTTTGTGGGGGAGTTCAAAAACCCGTTATCCGAAAAAACCTATTCGCTGTTGGATATTCTCAATGAGAATTTTGAACGAAACCTATCCCTGCAGTCTCAACAAAAGGATGTGGAACTAAGCCAGCAGGATGTAAAAACGGCAAAGAGCAATTATTATCCCGATATTACGGCCAATGCAACCTTTACCAATGTGGATGATCGGGTAGCCGTTGCGCCTATTTCACCTGAGTTCTCCACGGATGGAAACATACAATTAAATCAGACCATTTATTCGGAGGCGGCCAATGCGAACATTACCGTTCAAAAGAACCTTCAGAAAGCTCAGGAAGCCAATTTTAATGCAGCCCAGCTCGATGCTATTTTGGAAGCCTCCAATCTGTACTTCAATGCTTTGGTCAGCAAGGTGAATGTAAAAATTCAGAATCAAAACCTACAATTGACCAAGGAGAATTTAAAGTTGGCCAAGCAGAATTATGAGGCAGGCCAGTCCGGTAAATCGGATATGTTGCGCTTTCAGAGCCAAATGGCACAAAATACCCAAACCATGATCGAAGCGATTAACCAATTGGATCAGGCTTTAATAGGTATTAATCAGTTGTTGAACAACCCTATTGATTTTGAATTGGATGTTGAGGATGCCCTACTTGGTGAAGGAGTTTTTGAGGCGTACAATTATAATCAACTGGCGGAAATATTGGATAACCCGTTGTTGAAGGATCCTTTTGTCGCTTTTTTGATCGAGGAGGCCAAAAACAATTCACCGGAACTGGTATCATTGGATCATAACTTAAAGGCGGTTGAACGAAATTTTAGATTGAACTCCTTTGGGCGTTTGATACCGACGGTGGCACTACAAGGCAATTACAACCAGAACTTTAATCAATGGGGGGTAGGGAGTATTGATCCAGATCCGGCCAACAATTATAATGTGGGGGTCAACTTGTCATTACCCATATTCAATCAGTTCCGAAATAACATCAATAAACAGACCGCCAAAATCCAACAGGACCAGTTAGAAATCAATATACAAAATACAGAACTGGCCATTGAGAGCAATGTAAGCGTCGGAGTTTTGAACGTATTCAACCAAATTTCCAACATACGACTCTCGGAGGTATCCGTAAATGCGGCCGAAGAGGCCTTGGAACTGGTTCAGACCTCCTATTCGGAAGGTGCCGTTAGTATCATTCAGTTGATCGATGCCCAGAATAATTACCTACAGGCGCAATTGGCACAAGCCAGTGCAACCTATAATTTTTTATTGAATGCCATTCAATTGGAGCGTTTTATGGGCTATAACTTTTTGTTACATACCGAGGAGGAAAACAATGCCTTTAAACAACGATTTGCAGAATTTCTTGATGCCAATTTTGATTAATATTAATAGCTATATACAAAGAATATGAAACTATATCGACCATTTAAAAAAACAACCGTCTTGGTAACCCTTCTGGGTATGTTGGCCTGTGGGGGAGAAAAACAGGTGAAGGAAGAATTCGTACGGCCCGTGGAATACATTGAAGTTTCTTATGATAACGGGGGCAAGGAACGGTCCTTTAGTGGAACCGCTAGGACGGAAAAAATCATTAATCTGAGTTTTAGGAACACGGGCATTTTAATGCAATTGGATATGCGATTGGGCCAAACGGTCAAGAAGGGGCAATTATTGGGAAAATTGGACAATGTGGAATCCCGGTTGAATTATGAACGGTCCGTTTCTGAATTGAACAGTGCCGAATCCCAAATGAATACCGCCAAGCTTTCCTTGGATAGGTTTCGGGTGTTGTATGAAAAGGGAAGTGCCTCGTTGACCGATTTTGAATCGGCCAAGAACTCCTTTAAAACGGCACAGCAAAGCTATGAATCCGCCAAGAGAAGTGTTTCCATACAACAAGAGCAGGTCAATTATGGTTATTTGTATGCACCGGAAGATGGGGTAATAACCTCTGTAACCGCAGAAGTGGACGAAAATATAAGTCCGGGCCAGACCGTTGCCGTCTTGAACGCCGGAACCGAGATGCAGATAGCCCTCGGTCTTCCTGAAAGCATTATTAATGAAGTGCATTTGGACATGCCTGTGCGCATTACGTTACCCTCTGTGGTCGACAAGACATTTATGGGAAGGGTAACGGAACTATCACCGGCAGTGGATAACAACACGGCTACCTATCCGGCACGGGTAAAGTTGGATGAGGCAACCGAGGACATTAAAACCGGGATGGCGGCCAACGTCACCTTTGAATTGGACGAAAACAAAAATAAGGGCAATGCGATTCGCATTCCTGCCCATGCAGTCGGGGAGGACAGTTCCGGCCGATTTGTTTATGTGATAGTTGAGGAGGGTGAAAAATCTGTCGTTAAAAAAAATCCGGTGAAAGTGGGCGGCTTAAACTCTGATGGATTTGAGGTGGTACAAGGACTTAAAGAAGGACAAAGAATTGCCACAGCAGGTCTACAAACGTTATTGGACGGACAGCATGTCTCCTTACAATAAAGTAGTGATTCTCTCATAACCAAGGGACGGAAGACCTATGGATTTTGAAAAGCAATGAAACATCAAAAAATTATTAGGTTATTGATTTTAAAGTTATTAAAAACTTTCACCTAGTAACTAATTACTAAATAACCAATCAATTCCTGAGAAACGAAAATTTCAAGAAACCGTAAGTCTTGTCCGCCAAAAAAGGCGATATATTTTCAACTAACGATTGTGACCTATGAACCTTACCCAATTTTCGATAAATAAAAATAGAATCACGTTTACCATTCTGGGTACCATTATGCTTTTGGGCATAACCTTGTATCAGTCATTGCCTAGGGATAGTATGCCTCCGTATACGGTAAGAGTGGCGACGGTGGTCTCGTTCTTTCCAGGAGCAAGTCCGGAGCGTGTGGAACTTTTGGTAACGGATAAGATAGAAAAGGTAGCACAGGAGCTACCGGAACTCAAGGAAGTGACCAGTACCTCCAGAACCGAACTCTCCGTGGTTTCCGTAACCTTAAAGGACGAAGTGGCTCCCGAGAAAATGCAGGCCGTTTGGGATCGCTTGAGAAGAAAATTAGATGCTATAGAAGGCTTGCCCCAAGGTGTGACGCCCGATCTTAAGGATGATGGAGTCGGGGAAGTTTATGGCATTGTGGTAGGGATGACCTCTGACGGGTTTTCCTATGCCCAAATGAAAGAATATGTAGATGATATCAAGGACGATTTGATTAAACTTCCTGATGCGGCGAAGGTCGAGGTGGGAGGCGAACAGGATGAACGGATTTTTGTGGAATTCGATAATTCGCAATTGAAGGAATATGGCCTCTCCGCCAGTAAGTTGCAGAATATTATTGCATCGACCAATATTTTAAGCAGTGGAGGGCAAATCAATCTAAACGATGAACGCATTATTTTGGAACCCACGGGTAATTTCAATTCCTTGGAAGATATTCAGGAAACCCTGATTCCGGTAGGTGCTGACGGCACCCAACTATTACCATTGGGGGACATTACCAAAATTACCCAATCCTATATTGATCCACCCAAACAAAAAGTGCGAGTAAATGGCAAGGACGCCATATCGTTACATGTAAGCCTTAAGGATGGTTCCAATGTTATACAATTGGGTGAGGATATAGATAAAACCCTTGCCAAATGGCGACAAAAATTACCTGTAGGCCTGGAACTAAACCGACTCTCCTCTTTGGATACCTATATCGATGTAAAAATTAGTGATTTTGTTATTAATCTTATGCAGTCTATTAGTATTGTACTTATAGTAATGCTTGTGTTTTTGGGATTGCGATCAGGAACCATTATTGCCAGTCTAATCCCTATAGTAGTGGTCATGACCCTTATGCTAATGGGAGTTATCGGTATGGGTCTAAATCAGGTTACTTTGGCTGCTTTGATCATGGCTTTAGGTATGATGGTGGATAATGCCATTGTAGTTGCTGAGACCATTATGGTTAAACTGGAGCAAGGTGTTCCCAAAAAACAGGCGGCAATTGAAGCCTGTTCGGAATTGTTTACCCCCTTACTTATTTCTACCTTGACCACTTCGGCGGCATTTCTATCCTTTTATTTGGCCGAATCGATAATGGGTGATATCGTTGGGCCTATTTTTGTAGTGATTTCCATGGCGCTCTTGTCCTCATGGATCATAGCACTTACCGTAATTACCCTGTTTTGTTATCTCTTTTTAAAAATCACACCGAAATCAGAAAAAAAGGAAAGCTTCATAGATCGGATTATCAATACCCTTAAGGGATATTACAAAAATTTGATTCTTAAGGCCCTTGCCCATAAATGGCTGGTACTGATTGGAATTTTCGTTGCCTTTTTTCTTTCCCTTTACGGTTTTACCAAGATAGCCTTTGTCTTTTTCCCGGATAGTGATAGGAACATGATTACTGTAGACATCAATCTGCCCCTGGGTACAAAAATTGAAACTACCTCGGATGTGGTACTGGAGATTGAAAAATACATTTCCGATTCATTGCAAGTAAACAATAATAGGCCCAATGGTATTGTAGATTGGTCTTCATACATTGGGGAAGGACCGGAGTCCTATGATTTGGGTTATTCACCGGATGAGGCCAACTCAAGTTATGCTCATTTATTGGTAAACACATCAAATTTTGTTTTCAACAATGCCATGGTAGAGAAATTGGACAAATACTGTTTCCAACATTTTCCCAACGCGGATATTAAGGTAGGTCTATTGGGTTCCGGTGGTGGTGGGACACCCATAGAAGTAAAGATATCCGGTCCTGAACCGGATGTTCTTGCGACCATTGCAAATTCCGTAAAGGGTAGGCTTAATGAAGTAAGCGGCACAAAAAACGTAAAGGATGATTGGGGACCAAAAAGTAAAAAATTCGTTATTGATATTGACCAGAACCGAGCGCAAACGGCCGGTGTTTCCAATCAGGATATTGCCACCTCGCTACAAACGGTTTTGGACGGATTTCAAACCGGTGAGTATCGGGAAGATGACAAATCCATACCCATTGTGATGCGAAGCGAAGCCAGTCAACAACAAACCTTGGAGTCCTTGGAAACATTGAATATTTATTCCCAATCTTCTGGAAAGAGCGTGCCTTTGCTCCAAGTGGCGAGCATTGTACCCCAATGGCAATATAGTAAAATCAAGCGATTGGATATTTATAGGACCGTCAATGTATCCAGTGAACTTCGGGAAGATGCCAACGCTTCTGCCATTACCAATGAGATTAGACCTTGGTTGGACGAACAAAAAGTCACATGGGGCGCGGATTATAGCTATCAATTTGGGGGTGATGCGGAAAACACTGCGGAAAATATGGGGGCCGTAGTACGATACCTTCCGCTTTCCGGCTTTATTATTCTCTTGTTATTAATTATTCAATTCAATTCCTTCCGAAAAATGACCATGGTCTGCTTAACCATTCCATTGGCCGTAATAGGAGTGGTCATTGGATTATTGATTTTTCAGGAACCTTTTGGTTTTATGCCGTTTCTAGGGGTAATCTCCTTGGCGGGAATAGTAATCAATAACGCCATTGTGCTCATTGACCGAATGGAAATTGAACAGAACGTATTGAAGAGGGCAGAGAAAGATGCCATAATTACCGCTTGCCTTCAACGGTTTAGACCCATTCTTTTGGCGACTTTCACCACGGTTTTAGGCCTAATTCCCTTATACCTGAGCGGTGGTGAAATGTGGGAGGGCATGGCTGTTAGTATTATGATCGGCCTACTCTTTGGGACGGTCATCACCTTGATTTTTATTCCCACTTTTTACAGCGCCGTTTATAAAGTAAATTATAAGGGCTACACTTTTGACCCGGCCCTAATGGAAGACTAGTGATTAATAAATTGTACCATATCCGATTTGAGCTATTTTTTTTGAGTATGCTCTTTATTCTGTTCGGTTCCCTACTTTTTCCCATGGTTATTTTTCAAGAAGAAATAATCCATATTTTTTTTCTTGTGAATATTCTTTCGGGTATTCTTTTGGTATCAAAAACCCGAAGCTTTTTATTGGGCTATGTGATTCTGTTCATATTGGGGGTGTTGTTTTTTGTATATACCCTTGTGCAAAAACTTAGTATAGAGGCCGATTACGAGGTGGTAAGGCTCGCTATTTATACACTTTTCTATGCCCTTGTAACCTTAGAAATAATTCGGCAAGTCTGGCATGCCAAAAAAGTGGGTAAAAATGTCATAATAGGCCTAATGAGCGCTTATCTTTCCTTGGGATTATTGGCTTTTTTTATGTTCCTGTCCATTGAACTTATTCATCCTTCCTCCTTTTCAGGGAGTGCAATAGTAGGAACCATCGAACAAAAATCGGATGCCTTGCTATATTTTAGTTATATCACTTTGCTTACCATTGGTTATGGCGATATTGTACCGCTTACCCCTATAGCACAAAAAGCAACCGTTCTTACAGGGTTAATTGGCCAATTTTACATTGTAATTATTACCGCGGTGGTGGTAGAAAAATATATCATGAACAAGAAAAAGAAATAACGGACTTTTAAATGACCCTGTTATTTTTTCCTTTTTCGATTTCCAAAAGGATAGACCGAGTTTATTATTCCCGATTCAATCGACTTAAAGAGAAAGTTCCCAAATCCCTTATATTCTACTCGATCAAAATCAATGGCTCCTACCATGGTCTTCCCACTTCTTGAAGGGTTTGATGATCTAACTGCTTGATTGGCCAAAAAGGAAATAGTTTTATTCTTTTCAGTTTGATTTTTCTTCAAAACAGTAGCTTGTAGATTATTATATAGCATAGTAAGATCTCCTTCCGCGCGAGAAGAGTTTGCGTGGCCTTTAAAGGTCATTTCCATGAGGTCTCCCTTTTCAAACTTAATGCCGGAGGTAGGAAGCAATACTGGGTTAAAGGACTGAAAGGTGGTACTGCCCGTAGAACCTTTAAAATAAAAATCATCACTGGAATTAGGGTTTGGGAAGGAAAGGGCCAATGCCAAGGACAAATTTTCAAAAACCGTGCAACCCATGGAAATATCCAATGTACTACCGTTCTTTGTTTGTTCAATTTTACTCATGGTCAGATCCAGGTTTCTCATGGGCACGTTTAATAGCTTTCCCTGGTTTTCGGTTTTTTCCGTATAGTCCAGGGATGCTTGCTTAAGAATTATTGATTTAAAATGAAATCGATCCTCAATGTCCCTTAATAATTCCGATAGCAGTTTTGGCCTCTTATTTTTGTTCCAAGGCTTGCTCATGTCCTTATAAACTATAAACTCCGGATTTTCTAAAATAACACTATCTAAATGTACCCCCTTATTAAAGAATAGTTTTTCGATAGCTAAGCCGTAAATGGACACCTTGGGTATCCGAGATTCCATAATTGTCGTATTGTAGCGATATTTTGAGCCTAAATCCTCTTTGGAAAGCATAGGGACATAGGACACATCATTCATTTTTAACAATCCCATTTTGGCATTGAATTGTACATTGCCCAACTGAAGGTCATATTCCTTTTGGGCAAGGCCGAGTCTTTGGTTTGAAAGCCTCAAGCTCAAATCGTCCGTATTAATGCTAAATAAGCCCGGGACATGGGATTGCCTTTGTAAGCGGATGCCATCAACTTCAAACTCCTTCAACATATAGGACGCTAGGGTATCTTTATTGACCCCGGTAAGGGTAAAGGAGAAATCATCCACGGAAAATCTACCTAACTTAATTTCCTTTAGTTTATCGAGCAGAATGGTCTTTGGAGTACCTTTTTCGATAGGTCGGGATGGTCCCGTGTTGGTATCGGCATTTTTTTGGTACATTATTTCAATGCCATCAATGGCAATATCCTCTAGTATTAGATGCTTACGGATAAGTATGGCCCATACATCAAGTCCCTCCATCTGTAAACTTTGAACGAAAATATGGGGATGTTCAAAACTATCCAGTATGTCCCCGGCCGTGGACACACTGTCTGGTGTTATGGTCAGGTTTTGAAATTTGGCCGAACTTTTGAACAGGGAGAAGTCAAGATCATCGAATGTAAAAGTATAGGGTTTGGTATCATTGAAATGGATGATTTCCGCCTGAATCAAATTACGTATCCGATTTTTGGCCCAGACTATTCCCAGAGCTGTGACAATTCCCAAGAGAACGACACCTATTGCCAATTTTGATGTTTTGCCCATGGCCATTTAACGAAAACTGTGAATTGAGTTTTAAGATACTCATTAATAGTAAACGGAATGAAAAAGTCCTATCCAATGGATTAGACCTTTAATTTTCATTGAAGTAACCTATCAGTTGGTAGCGACACTTTGTTTTAACAAAGCTCCGACAAGTTCTTTGGCATAATTTGCAGAGGTCTTTTCCAATGAAGTTGGATCTTTCAGCTCAAACCTGCCTACCCATTGTAAGTTATCCCCATCATTGCCTTTAATATTATATAGGCTACTTTCAAGGACATATTTTATACCTGTCTTCAGCTGGTCGGGTTCCCAAGTAGTAACCGGATAATAGGCATAATAGCGACCAAACCTTCCATATCTGGCCGGAATATAAGTTGTGGAAGAGTTTCCTGGAATAACATCGGTATACTCCTCGGAATTTATCAAGTTGGTTATGATGACTCCATCAAATCCCGCCGAAACCAATTTTTTCTTTACATCCTGAACTTCGCTTTCAGAAAACTCCCGGTTTACGTTCTTGGTTCCATCAATAGTATATGAGGCTATGGCACTAACGCCATTTGCCTTAAGTTGTTCCACTACTTGGTTTTCAAATTTCAAACGGGTCGTATTATCTTTTGAACGCCCCAACACCAAAATTTTTTCATAGGCTTTTTTTGTTTTACCCACATTTTCCGAACTGGTCAGATAGGAAGAACAGCCCGCTAACAAGAATGTAAAAAGCAGGATTGCAGCAAATCGGGTTATTTTCATGGCACTTTAAATTTTGATTGGTCAATCCGAAATATGACAACTTCGATTTCTATAAAAATAGAGAAAAAATAAATGCCAATTAAATAGTAGTTTTTACTCACAAAACTACTGAACAACTCAAAATCTATTCGGTTTTTAAAGCTTCCAAATAGGCAAAAATAGCTTCCAATGCTGGATCTTCGTCCTTCTGATAGTTCTCTAAGCTTAAATCAGCTGCCAAATGGGGAGCAATCCAGGTTCTGGTATCATCTGATGTTTGCCCACCCTGCCAGTACCTACTGGAAATACTTCCGGTAAGACCACTATTGGGCAGTATAAATTCATTGTCTTCACCATAAAAGTTGGGTCTGGAACCGGTAGGTTCACCAACAAAGAGCGTGGCCGTGTTCTTTTCCAGATCTGATGTTAAATTCATGGCCGCGGAAAACGTCCGTCTTCCAATAATGGTGAAGAGTTTTCCATGGGTATTTATTTTGTCGCTTCTAATGATTTCATGAACCAATGCTCGGTTTAAAAAACTGTTGCCTCCGTTGTTAAGTCGAATATCCAAAATCAGGGCCTTAACGTCATTTTTATGAACAAATTGAAATAGTTCTTTGACGAAGTCGGCTAAACTTTGATCAGGTTTGTTTCGTACCTGATTAAATTGGAAATACACAATTTTTTTATCTGACAGGTATTCATACCAATACTGGTTTTCCGGATCTCTTTTCCATAATGGGATTTTAGAGTTTTGTAAATCTATCCAATGGGGTGGGGCAAATCTGGCCATGGGATCCCTGGTAAGAGGTCCTGATTTTATGGAAACCGTCAGGGTCTGTCCATCTAATGAGCGTGAAGTGAGTTCAATGGAATCCCTGTTCTTACTGGCCCCTATCAATTCATAAATGTCACTAAAGCCAAGTGCAACGGGAATAATCCATTTTAATTGCATTTCATTGTCATAACCCAAATATTCCTTGCAAGCATCTATGATATCTTTTATGGGCATTGATCCCACTCTTTCAACCTTGGCGCCTACGAGCGATTGATACTCCGGTTCGGCCGCTCTCACATACAATTCGTCTTCGAAATAATAAAACTCCAAAGGCAGAGCCTTAAATGCATAGATTCCTTGAAAGGGAGGATAGAGCAGGGTATGGCCATCGCCGATTTTGGCCAACAGCTCCATAAAGGCGCCGATGATTTCCAGATCTGTCATTTGAGGAATCTTGTTATGGACTTTTTGTACTGCATTTTGCCATTCTTCCAAAGAAATGGAATGTGTAAAATTTTTGTGCTCCTTTTCTACCTGTTCCACAAGGTATTCAAGGTCTCGCTGCCATGCCTGTATTTTGTTTGTGGCCGGTTGGAACAATTGTCCTGTAAGAGTTTTGAATTGATCATTGGAGTGTAGGTTCTTAAATTTTTGGTCCCCTATTGCGCTTTGGATATTATAATGACCGGTATGGTCGGCCTTCTCCAACCATGTAAGGACCTTTTTTGTATTACCCTTCTGGGCATAACAGCGGGCCAACCTATACATGGCCAAGCCATGGGCCGTGTTTAATGCAATCGTTTTACGGTAGGCTTCTATGGCCTCATCAAGATGATTGGTCTTTTCGGCGGTATTTGCATAGCGATACCAATACACATCGTTATAGGGATTGATCTCCAATACGTTTTTATAAGATGTGTAGGCCAACTCCCAGGATTCATGGGTATAGTGCGATTTTGCAACCTCTATTAGCGGTTGTGCAACTAAATGGCAAGGGGCAAATAATACGACGAGAAGATTACATAACTTTTTCATAATGCATTTGATTGATGAATAGGATGTAAAACTAGAATCTTGGAGTATGCGAATCGACCTAAAGGGTAGGATGAGACCTAAAACTTTCTTTATACTCGGAGGGGGTTTTCCCCTCTATTTTTTTAAAAACCCGGTTGAAGGAGGCCTTGCTTTGAAAACCGGACTCAAAAGCTAGGGCAAGAATGGTTTTATTGTCGTGTTTAGGGTCTACCAATTTTTGTTTTACTTCCTGTAAACGATAGGTATTGATGAGGTCATTGAAGCTTTGACCCAACTGTTCATTAATGATTCGGGAAATCGTATTTGGGGAAATACCTAAGGTTTGTGCAAGTGCGTGCAGACTTAGTTTTTTATCTAGGTAGGGTTTTTCTTGTTCCAAATAATTTCTCAATCGCTGTAAATAATCCGAATCCAACGCGCTGTCAATTTTTGACCTGTGGTATTTGGGCCATATGGATTCCCCTCTGGTCCTTATAAAAAGATGGGGTTCCCAGAGAATTGAAAGTGTAAGAAAATATACAAAAGCAGTAATCAATATAGCTCCCAAGTAATCGGAATCAATGGGCAGGTCGATTCCAAAAAACATCAGCCAAAAACAAAAAAAACTGATGGATGAAATACCGATAAAAGGCCAGATCAGCTTTTGCAACAGTCTTTTCCTTACTTTGTTGGGAAAGTCGGAGATCTGTAGTTTTTTTGATGAAATGATCCGTATACAGCCCACGACATAAATGGCCCAGATAACCCCTTTATAGGCTAAAAAAATTCCGATGGCATCCGGAATATGGGAAAATGTTCCTGGACTTTCGTTTCCATACCAATTAAAACCGGTTTCCAACCAAAGCAGGCCTATGGCAAAGGGTAGAAGATGTATATAATCCGCTTTTGAAAACCTGGTCATTTTGCCGGTAATGGTTAAGGTAAGCCACCATATAAGCACGACCAATACCAAATCCAGCAAAATAGAATACCTCCGAAGTCTTTTAAAGCTTTGCCCTATGTTCAGAAGATCTAATAGTTCAGACAATAGTAAAAAAGAGGCAAGTAGAAGTATAATTCCTAAAATCATTGAGATCAGCCTGTTCTTACCATAACTAAGGATGAGTACCGATCCCAAAAGTAGGGACTGCAAAATACCTATTCCTATTAAGAACTGAAGGATGCTATCTATCATGATTATGAAATCATTACTCGTACTACCGATTGGTAAGAACCGATAACGGACACATTAAGGTTCGGTACGCCAATATACTTTTCAATGAGAACAAAAGATAAGAAAAATGGACGAGGCAAAGCAATCTGCAATGTTTACAAATTAAGCCATTGCTTAAACTCGGCAGCTCTATTTTTGCTTATGATGATATCTACCTCAGAGTTTGGATTCACCAATATTTTTAGCTGGTTATTCCCATATTTCACAATTTTATTTATTGCGGATATGGCAATGATGAATTGCCGATTGGCTCTAAAAAAGTAGCTATCGTCGAGGTTGGAGAAAAGTTCATCAAGACTCAAATTTGAGGTAGAACGCTTACCGTTAAAGCAGACCACATAGGTTATTGTGTTTTCCGTATAAATATGGGCAATCTCCCCTATAGGAATAGGCAACAGCTCATTGCGGATATACGTAAGTATTCTTTTTTTGGTATTGTTATCGCTGGTTCGGGTCTGTGGTTTTTTCTCTATTACTTTTTGTTGATAGTCCCCTACGGCCCTGTTCAGTTTTGAAAGATTAATAACTTCATCTTCCAATTGTTGGTTTTTAAGCTCTAATCTTTTTTCATAGGAGCTCCCTATTAATCGCACAGTAATTACATAGGAAAGAATTACGATAAGGCCCATTACCAGAAAAATAAGATAGAACCTTCTTTTTATTTCGTCCAATTCCGAAGAAATATTGGTAATGTTGACATGTGCCGCCACAATCCAATCCGAATTTTGAACAGGAAATAGATGTATGACCTCGGATTGTTGCCCCGTATTTTCCGAAGTATCCTCTGCCAGTTCTTCTTGACTTGCTATTAACAGGTCATAAAAATTTTCTGGACTTAAATCATCGGTTACCGACGATACAAATGATTTGTTGGCACTTGCCGGTTGTCCAACATTTTTGATGTCCGGGTGGCATATTACTCTTCCGGACCAGTCATAAACGCTTAAAAAACCTCTTTCAAAATCAGTGCCTTTTAAACTCGTTTGCGTGTAGCTAATTGTGGAGTCCTTGGTAATACCATTAGCCAATTGATGGCTAAGAAGTGTGGCAAAGGTTTTGGCTTCCTTCTTGCTAAATTCGAGATGGGCTTCAAGCAATTCATGGGTGCTGGCCTTAATCAAATAATGTAGCGCAACACCGGCAATCGCAGTATAAATAACCGAAATTGATAGAAAGGTGAGGAAGTAGAGTTTGTCTTTTCGCATTGCGTTTAAGGGCAATTTTTTCTCGAATATAACAATTTGATTTTCACCAAAACGGTTTGAACGTTATTCTTTGGGACCAATGTTGCTTTCTCCATTTTTATCCAATTCCTTTTAAGGTCTATTTTTCCCTATTAAACCTCATTCTTCCCTTTCAGAAAGGTTTTGTCTTCAAAAACTACTGGCAAGTAGTTGCTTTGAACAAAGTTTAGGAAATCAAAATTGGCAAAGTCCGTGGGGTGAATCCTAAATTTTTGATCAAGCGATTTAATAACCTAAAATTGAGAATTATGAAAAGGAACGTAAAATTTTTGCTGCCCCTATTGGCTCTTACACTTATCGCCTGTACAAGTGATAGCGAAGATGATTTAACGGAAATGGAAGAACCTGGTGGGCCTGTGACCTATAACTCAAATATTAGGGCGATCATTGGCAGTAACTGCCTGAACTGCCATTCCGACCCCACACGGAATGGTGCGCCCTTTTCCCTGACGAATTTTCAACAAGTTAGCGCCCGTGCGGAAAATGGTTCCTTGTCCAGGGCTATTAACAAGCAGGCCGGGGAAGCAGGTGCCATGCCACCCGGTGGCAGGTTACCCCAAACCACTATTGATTTGATAGACCAATGGATAGACGAAGGTTTTTTGGAACAATAGGACACAGTAAAGGGATATTATCATGAAAAGTGTAAACATCAGATTGTCATTACTAATTCTTGTTCTTGTACATGGAGCAATCGCTTCACTCTGGGCACAGGAAAAGTACATCGATAAAAACGGAATCGTAATTTTTGAAGCCTCCGAACAGCTTTTTGAAGAGGTGAAAGCGACCAACGAATCGGTTACCGCTATTTTGAGCACGGAGACAAAACAGATTGCCTCTTTGGCCCTCATAAAGGGTTTCCATTTCAAAAACTCATTGATGGAGGAACACTTCAATGAAAATTACATAGAATCCGATATCTATCCAAAGGCCAAGTTCAAGGGTAATTTAATCGACTTAAATGCGGTTGAACTCGATGAAAATGTAACAGAGGTTCCGGTTGAGGGTATACTTGAGGTACGCGGAGAGCAAAAAGAGATACATACCGTATTGAAAATACAGAAAATAGGGGATATCATTTCCATTACTGGGGAGTTCATAGTTACTCCGGGTGATTTTGCTATTGAAATACCCAAGATAGTCCGGAATAAAATTGCTAAGGAAGTTCTTGTGAAACTGGATTTTAAGCTGGCAAAAAAATGAAGGGTAAAAAATTGTATGTCGTATTGGCCGGTGTATTGGTTTTGCTAATTCTTGCAATCTCCATGTATAACTACATCTATAAAAGTCATAGGGATATTGCTACGGAACGGGTTGCCTATACTATATCCGCTGCACAAATACATATGGATTTTGGTAAGGAGGATAAAATGCCAAAGTATGTGGATCAGGTGGTACAAATACACGGAAAAATTACGGTCATTGAGCAGAATGCCATAGTTATCGATGATAAAGTACAGGCCGGTTTTATCATGGATGCTCCGAACGATTTATCCATAGCGGACCAAGTTACCATAAAGGGAAGATGTGTAGGTTATGACGATCTTCTGGAACTGGTTAAAATTGATCAGGCCACCCTGATACATAATAACTAACAATCACTAAAAAAACCATGTTAGAAATGAGAAAGTTGAGTATTCTAATCATATTGATACCATTTTTTGCCTTGGCACAGGAAGATGATCTCTTGGATGAAATAGATAACATCTCCACTGAGGATGAATATGAAATAGCCGCTTTTAAGGGCTTGAAAATTGTAAACTTTGAATCCACAAAAATGGTTTCCAAAAAACAACTTTTTTTTGTGGTATCCCATAGGTTTGGATCAGTGAAAACAGGGATAGAGGATTTCTTTGGATTGGATCAGGCCGTTACCCGACTCAATTTCATCTATGGAATCTCGGACGGTATAAACATAGGTATTTCACGAAGCTCCTTTCAAAAAACCTACGAGGGCTCATTAAAGTTAAGGCTTGTGAGACAAGGAAGGGGAGGGTCTCCCTTTACCGTAGTTGTATTTAACAGTGTATTAATGAACACTGCTTTGGAGGAAGAGATTTTGCCTGGTCTGAAGTTTGAGCATAGGTTGAGCTATTCCACGCAGGCCCTGATCTCCAGAAAACTGAACAAGAATCTCTCCTTGCAATTAGCTCCTACGTTTTTCCATGATAATCTTGTGGCTTTTAATGGACAGGAAAATTCACAATACACCATTGGCATTGGGGGAAGGCATAAATTGACAAAAAGGTGGTCTATTAACATTGATTATGGTCTACACCTGAACAGGGCGGCCAATTCGCCTTTCAAAAATCCACTTTCCATTGGGTTTGATCTGGAAACCGGGGGCCATGTATTTCAATTACACTTTACCAATGCCCAACCTATGAATACCAATACCTTTTTAGGTCAGGCTACCGGAGATTGGGGCAACGGGGATATTTTCTTTGGATTCAACCTTTCAAGGGTTTTTTAACTAATACGAACGGATATGAAATCAGGTATGGCGAAAATTGAAGTGCAAAATTCATTTTGTACAAGGTGTTCTGGAAAGATAAAGATAGAGCTGCTAAAAATTGAGAACATTACCAATGTCTATCTCTATCCCTTCGATTCCTTGGTAGTGTTCAATTTCGTAAGGGCCAATGAGCTTTCCACGGCATTGAACACCTTAACAGCATTGGGCTATCCTCAAAAAGGGGAAAGAATTAATATGAAGAATTATGTGCATCCATGGTGCAAGTGTTCAGAAAATAGGGGGGAAGCCCTGTTTCACAGTTCCCTTGTTGGACTTACCAAAACGGGATAAGGACAACATGTGGATACCATTATATAAATATAGCAGGGAAACGCCCCGTTTGTTTATGGCGTTTTATTCCCTTTTACGATCCATTATTCCCTTTGACCCACATTTTGTGGTATAAGGCATTGATAAATAGTTGCTTTGATATGACATTAATTTTAAAATGATTGAAATGAAAAAGTTCTTTTTAGTATCCCTGACATTTTTGGCACTGCTAGGTTGTAGTAGCGATGATAACGATCCAACGGATAACGACCCTGGAGATGATGGCCCCCCGCCTCCGGAAGTTAGCACGGTTCAACTGCGGAATGATGCCACTTTTGGTAATATCCTGACCAATGAAGATGGCTTTTCGCTCTATTTCTTTTCGTTGGATAGCAAGGGCGATTCCAATTGTGTTGATGGTTGTGTGGGTTCTTGGCCCATATTTTATGAAGCGGACCTTACCCTTGATAACGGGCTTGACGCAGCAGATTTTGGTGCCATAACCCGAAGCGATGGCGAAATGCAGACCACTTATAAGGGCTGGCCCCTTTATTTGTTTGCAAATGATGCCTCTACAAGTGATGTAAATGGTGATGGTGTTAATGATGTTTGGTACGTGGCCAAACCCGATTACTCGATTATGATGACCCAGGCACAATTGGTGGGCAGGGATTCCGGTGGAAATGAGACCAACTTAACTGATACCTATGAACCAGGCGATGCACAGACGTTCTACATGACCGATGCCGAGGGCAATACCTTGTACCGGTTTGTCAATGACACCAATGGGGTGAACAACTTCACAAATGATGACTTCTCCAACGATGCGGTATGGCCCATATTTGAGGAAACTTTGCAGAATATCCCCAGTATTTTGGATGAATCGGATTTTGGTTCTATCGATGTTTTTGGCAGGCAGCAGCTTACCTATAAAGGATGGCCGCTCTACTATTTCGGGCAGGATGGACAGCGAGGCGATAACTTTGGTGTAGGTTTCCCGGTAGCGGGTGTTTGGCCCATACTTAATCTCGATACCGAGACCGCCCCAGAAGCTGAACCTAATGCGGTAAGATTGCAGAATGATGCTACTTTCGGAAATATCTTGACTAATTCCGAAGGTTTTTCCCTTTACTTCTTTTCGCTTGATAGCACAGGTGATTCCAATTGTATTGATGGGTGTGTTGATGCTTGGCCCATATTTTATGAAGCGGATCTTACCCTTGATAACGGGCTTGATGCGGACGATTTTAATACCATAACGCGAAGTGATGGGGAAATGCAGACTACGTACAAGGGTTGGCCACTTTATCTTTTCGCGAATGATGGTGTTGCCGGTGATGTAAATGGAGATGGTGTAGGTGATGTTTGGTACGTGGCCAAACCCGATTACTCGATTATGATGACCCAGGCCCAATTGGTAGGTAGGGATTCCGGTGGAATCGAGACCAACCTTACGGACACCTATGAACCGGGAGATGCACAAACGTTCTATATGACCGATGCCGAGGGCAACACTTTGTACCGGTTTGTCAATGACACCAATGGGGTGAACAATTTTACGGCGGACGACTTCTCCAATAACGGGGTATGGCCCATATTTGAGGAAAATTTACAGAATATCCCGAGTATTTTGGATGAGTCCGATTTTGGTTCTATCGATGTTTTTGGGAGGCAACAGCTCACGTATAAAGGATGGCCGCTCTACTATTTTGGGCAGGATGCCCAACGGGGCGACAACTTTGGCGTAGGCTTCCCAGTGGCGGGTGTTTGGCCTATTCTTAACCCAGATACGGAAGCCGCACCGGATGCAGGAGGTGGCAGTAAGGTCTATGAGGTTACCAATCAAGCGGCATCTGCTTATATCCTTTCCGGTGAGGGTTTGGATAATGCCGTAAACCCTGATTTGACCTTAAAAAGAGGGGAAACCTATGAATTTAATGTTGATGCTCCCGGCCATCCGTTCATCATCAAGAGTGTTCAAAGTACCGGTACGGGAAATGCGTACAATGATGGGGTGACCAACAACGGCGAGGCATCGGGAACCGTAACATTCACCATTCCAAACGATGCGCCGGATACTTTGTTCTACAACTGCGAGTTCCACAGTCCCATGACAGGAACCCTAACGATAATAGATTGAAAAAGGAGATTATGTTTTTTTGTTAGTTTTGAACCTAGGGTTTCCAAACGAAACCCTAGGTTTTACTTTTAAATTTGTATCGGGAATAGAAGTATTTGTAATTGCATGATAATCTATAGCATTCATATTGAAAAGATTGGGTAAATTTATTGGACTATTGATCCTCACAGCTTTTCTAGGAAGTATCTTTTTGCTATGGAGAATGTATGATTCAGAAGATGTGAACATTTTGTATGCTGAACCTGAGCTCCATTTGAATGCTGAAACGCTTATTTCACATTTTGAAAAAGAGAACGATTATTATCTTGAACCGGAAAAAATTGTTGAAATAGAAGGCACCATAAAAGAAATCAATAGTATAAATAATAGGATTACCATATTATTGGAAGGCGGTGCCAATGAATCCGCTTGTGTAATATGTGATATGCAGACCGACCAAACCATAGGGATTGAAAATTTAAGACCAAAGGATACCATACGGTTAAAAGGAGTTTTCAAGGGGTTTTTAAAAGATGCCATTTTTCTAAACTGTATTATTTCCCAAAGAAAAACCAATGAATAAAGTGATTTCACTTTTTTTCCTGTTCATATTTTACGGACAACAACCAACCGAAGAAAAATTTATCGCTCGGCAGGGGAGGGTCTCCTTTTTTTCATATACTTCCGTAGAAAATATCAAGGCCGAGAATAATCAAGTATTAAGTATTATTGATTTATCTACCCATGATATCGCCGTTAGCATGCTTATGAACGCTTTTGTATTTGAAAAAGCCTTGATGCGCGAACACTTCAATGAAAGCTATATTGAATCGGATATTTATCCGAAAGCTACTTTTGAAGGCAAGATTTCGGATTTCGACCCTTCACAGGAAGGTGAACAAACCAGGATGGTAAGGGGTACATTTTCTATGCACGGAGTGTCCAAGGAATTGGAAATAAAGACCAAAATAGAGAATATCGAAGGCACTTATATAGTTTCCGGGACCTTTGAGGCCTTTGTTAAGGACTATAGCATTAAAATACCTCCACTTTTAGCAGGTAATATTGCGAAAACAATTTCGGTGGATTTTAGATTTGAATATCGGCCTTATGAAAGCTAAAATAAAAGTTTTGTGTTTAGTCTGGTTCTGCTCTTTGACGGCTGCAATAGGGCAAGACCTTCTGGGTATACTCGACAAGGAATATGAGGATACTCCCCAATATACGCAGGCTACTTTTAAATTCACCAGAATTGCCTTTGGACATTCCATAGAAACCCGAAAAAAAGGAATTCTGGATGTTTTTGTTGCCAACCGATTTTGGAACACACCCGCAGATAGAACCCAAAGTTTTGCCGCTGATCGTCTAAGTTCAAGAATTGCACTGGAATATGGTATTTCCGATCGGCTTTCAGTCGGGTTTGGCGGAACTACCTATGATGGTTTGTTCGATGCTTACCTGAAATATAAATTGATCAAACAACGTAGTGATGGTGAAGGCTCTCCGGTAAGCGTGACCTTTTTTCAGGGGTCGAGTTATTTTAGTGAAGGTCTGGTTTCCCCATCAATACAGGATGATTTTTCAAACAGGCTATCATTTACGTCTCAATTGCTGATAGGCAAGAAGATTTCTTCCAATTTCTCACTTCAAATAGCCCCTACTTTTATTCATAGAGGACTTGAATATTCACCGGAGGATCCTCAAAGCCATTTTGCTATAGGTTTTGGGGGACGATATAAATTGGGCAATCATGTTTCCGTAGTGTCCGAATACTATTATACGGCAAATCCCATAGAATCCTTTGATACCTATGGCCCCTTTGCCTTGGGTGTAAATTGGGAAATTGGTGATGTTATGCTTCAATTCATGTTGACCAATGCTGTTCGAATGGTAGAAGATTCTTTTATAACCCAGACACGGAATAACTTTAATTTTAGAAACCCCAATCTAAATTTTGGTTTCAATATGACCTATATCCTTCACTTTAAACGTCATCTGAAGAAAAAGTAACATGCATTGCTACCGCTTCCGTGTTTTTTGAATACGAATCCCTGTAAATTCTATTTTTGGAACTATTTTTACATCCATGGAAGAATGGTATCACTATCCACTATTGGTCATTGTAGGTTTCGCTGTGGGATTCATCAATACAGTAGCTGGGGGAGGATCCTTGATCTCGTTGCCCGTATTGATCTTCTTGGGATTGCCTCCAAGTGTTGCCAACGGAACCAATAGGGTTGCCGTGGTCATTCAAAACAGCCTTGCTACCGTTGGTTTTAAAAGTAAGGGAGTCTCCACTTTTCCATTTAATTTGTATTTGGGACTATCCGCTTTATTAGGCGCTATTATTGGTGCTTACATTGCCGTGGACATTAAGGGAGAGACCTTTAATAGAATTTTGGCCATTATAATGGTCATAGTTGTCCTTATCATCGTTTTTAAACCCAAGATGAAATTGATGGAGCTACAGGAAAGGATAACCGGCAAACATCTTTGGATAGGGATCTTGGCTTTTTTCTTTTTTGGAATTTACGGTGGATTCATCAATGCGGGTCTAGGATTTATAATTATCCTATTTTTGCATTATGTAAACCAAATGACACTCGTGAGGGCCAATGCCACAAAGGTGGCCGTGGTGCTCATCTATACGATTGCAGCTTTGATAGTATTTGTTATCAATGACAAAGTAAACTGGGAAGTGGGTCTTATTTTAGCAATCGGTAATGGGACTGGAGCTTGGTTTTCCAGTAGGATTTCAGTGAAAAAAGGAGATGGCTTTATCAAAACGTTTTTGGTCATAATGGTCATCGCTATGTCCATAAAACTGTGGTTTTTTGGATAATGCATTTTAATTAGTTGAGCTTTCCATCGCATTGGAAAATTTAAATATTACGATGTCTAACAGTATAGAAAATCTTGAATGGCGTTATGCCGTGAAAAAATTCGACCATGAGAAAGTGCTCTCGCAGGAAAAGGTCGAATTACTAAAACAAGCTTTCAATCTTACGGCAACTTCCTATGGGCTACAGCCTATTAGAATGGTTGTTTTGAAGGATAAGGACCTACAAAAACAGTTGGTATCCCATTCTTTTGGACAACAACAAGTAGCCCAGGCGTCCCATGTATTGGTGATTTGTATTGAAAGTGTTATCAATACAGATTTCATTAAGAACTATTTTAAAAGAGTAAAAAAAATCAGGAATACTCCTGATGAGGTTTTGGAGCCCTATTTGGTAGCACTTTTGGATGATTTTTCACAGAAAAAGACTCCGGAAATTCAACAATGGTGTATCAATCAAGCATATTTATCCATGGGTAACCTATTGACTGTATGTGCCATGGAAAAGATCGACTCTTGTCCCATGGAAGGTTTTAATCCAGAAGGTTATGACAAACTATTGGAGCTTCCTGAAAAGGGTCTGAATTCCGTATTGGTTTTGCCGGTAGGGTATCGGGCAAAGGACGATATGTTCTCCGGCTTTAAAAAAGTTCGAAAAAAGATGGATGACAGTATTATTGAAATATTTTAGATTTTCATCAACCATCAACCATCAACCATCAATCATCAACTAGTATATGCCAGGATTTGAGCTTTTTAGCGATAAGGAAAGAAAGGAAGTAAACGATGTTTTGGATTCAGGCGTGTTAATGCGCTACGGGTTTGATGCAATGCGTAAGGGACATTGGAAAGCCCTAGCGTTGGAAAAAGCCTTGGCCGAGCGAATGGAAGTGAACTATGCCCAAGTGGTGAGTAGTGGTACCGCTGCCCTTACCATAGCCTTGGCAAGTGCAGGAATAGGGGCTGGGGACGAGGTAATTATGCCTACTTTTACTTTTGTGGCCAGTTTTGAATCCATTTTGGCCCTTGGAGCCGTTCCAATTTTGGTCAATGTAGACGATACCTTGACCTTGGATCCCAAGGCGGTAGAGCAAGCCATTACCAAAAGCACCAAAGCAGTGATGCCTGTACATATGTGTGGATCTATGGCCGACTTAAGGGCTTTGAAATCTATTTGCCAAGACCATAGACTTTTGTTGTTGGAAGATGCCTGCCAGGCCATAGGCGGTACTTTTGAAGGAAAACCTTTGGGTAGTTATGGGGATTTGGGTTGTTTTTCGTTCGATTATGTGAAGACTATCACCTGTGGTGAAGGCGGTGCTATCATCACAAATAATGAGAAGTATTATTCAAATGCCGACCATTATTCCGATCATGGACACGATCATATTGGAAAGGATAGGGGAGCAGAGGGGCATCCCTTTTTAGGATATAATTTTCGAATATCGGAACTTCACGCGGCTGTGGGATTGGCCCAGATTCAACGGTTGGATGAATTTTTGGCCATTCAAAAAAGAAACTACTTGATTTTACGCGAAACTCTGGAAAGTATTCCCGAAATCAGCTTTAGACGTGTTCCCCGAGGTGGAGAGGAAAGCTATGCTTTTTTGAGTTTCTTTCTTCCAAATGTAAAGATGGCAAAAAAGGTTCATACAGCTTTGGGCGAAGAAGGTGTGGACGGCTGTTTTTATTGGTTTGACAATAATTGGCATTACTATCGCGAATGGGAACATCTTATTCATAAAAAATCCTTGGGCAAACTGCCGAAAGAAGTTCATGAACAGTTGCCCGATTATTCAAAATCCAATTTTGCGCAGTCCGATGAGTGGATCGGTCGAAACGTTTCTTGCCTTATTAAACTGGGATGGACAGAAAGTGAGGTACAGGACAAAGCCAAAAAAATGGCCAAAATTATTAGGGACCTGCTAAAATAGTTTTAATAGGGAACATACTCCACAATTTCGAGACCATAACCCACCATGCCAACGCGGCGTTGAGAGTGTTCGGAATTTGTTAGCAGCCTTAACTTACTGATACCCAAGTGATGTAAGATTTGGGCCCCAATGCCAAAATCCTTGGTATCCATATGTACTCTCGGGGCTTGATAAATATTCTTTTTTTGTAGTTCCTTCATCTCGCTTAAACGTTTGATTAAGTTAAGCGATTGAGACTCTTGATTGATGAAGACAAAGGCACCCTTTCCTTCGGAATTGATGGCATGGAACATATCCTCCAATTTTTTTTCGGGTTTGTCCGTAAGAGTTCCTAAAATGTCACTGTTCACCAAGGTCGCGTTGATACGTGTCAACACCGGTTCGCCTTCTTTCCAAGTCCCTTTGGTCAATGCGATATGTACATGATTGTTCGTAGTTTGCTTGTAGGCTCTAAGCCTAAAATCCCCAAAACGGGTCTTTAGCTGAAAATCCTCCTTTTTTTCAATTAGGGAATCATGCTGCATGCGATAGGCCACCAAATCCTCGATTGAGATAATCTTGAGGTCAAATTTTTTGGCAACTCCAATTAATTCTGGTAAGCGGGCCATGGTACCGTCTTCGTTCAATATTTCTACCAAAATCCCTGCAGGTTTTAGACCGGCCAAACGTGCCAAATCTATGGCCGCTTCCGTGTGTCCGGTACGTCTTAGGACACCACCGCTTTTGGACCGTAAAGGAAATATGTGCCCAGGCCTACCCAGGTCATGGGGCTTTGTGTTTTCATCGGTCAAGGCTAAAATAGTTTTTGCACGGTCCTGGACCGAAATTCCCGTGGTACAGCCATGTCCTATCAAATCTACAGATACCGTAAACTGGGTCTGATGGAGTACGGTATTGTTCTGCACCATCATGTCCAGTTGAAGACGATCACAGCGTTCCTCGGTCAAGGGAGCACAGATAAGTCCACGGCCGTGTTGGGCCATAAAATTTATCATCTCTGGGGTCACCATTTCTGCAGCGGCAATGAAATCTCCCTCATTTTCCCGATTTTCATCGTCCACTACTATAATTACCTTTCCGTTTTGAATTTCTTCAATGGCTTCTTCTATTGTATTGAGTTGAATATTTTTTTCCATTGTCGTTATCATGAGGTACTGGGTTTTGAGGTCTTCTTCTTGAAAAAATCCTTGGCCCTATCCAAAACACTGGCAAAATTCATAAGTCCCTTATCCGCGGTGGCCCTTTTGGTCAACCATATGCTTAAAGGTAACATTATCATGGTAGACAACCATGCCCCCAATATAGGATGAATTTCGTTTTTCTTGGAATAGTTATCCGCGAACACCCCAATAAAATAATACACCAAAAAGAGCATAATGGCTATGACCATAGGAAGTCCAATACCCCCTTTCCGGATAATGGCCCCTAATGGGGCACCTACGAAAAATAAAATAATGCAGGAAAGGGCCAGGGCATATTTTTTATGAAGGGAAAGGATATGACGGTTATAGATTTCATATCGCTTTTGCAATTCCTTTTTCTTACCCTGTACCGAGTTTAAAATATTCGACGCATTATTCTTTGCGCTGTTGATCAATTGAACTTTCTGCCAATTCTCGAACAGGCTAACGATATCAACGGAATACATAGAATCATTTACTGTTTTCGGAAGTTCTTCCGTTTTTGATAGGGCGAGGGTGTCCACACTATTTTTCGCCCTGGATTTATGCAAATTGGTATCTACGGGCTGCAGAGGAACAAAGGCCCCGACTCTATTGGAAATACTTTTGGAAAACGATTGCACAATACGAAGGTTGTTTTCCTCCAGGGAGTCTATGTCCTTGATCAAACGCGAAACGTTCTTCATCTTGTCTGTAGTGGTATTGAGATCCTCTTCCAAATCCACATTATTGAATTCTGAAAGGTCAATATTCATAACATAGGTCTCAAATTCAGCCTGAGCAAAGGGATATTTCCGTTTTTCTTCACTTTTCTTTTTGACTACATTCTCATAGTAATGACCGTCCTTAAGTACCAATTGAAGGATATCAGAATTTTCGTTACTCTTAAGTTCTCCGGTCTCGGCCTTAATGACCGTATTATTAACGCTGGTCTTTGTTTTTTTATGGATGATTACATTTTCAAGAAACCTGTCGTTTTCGCCAAATTTTTTCTCAACCTTGATATTCATGTCCGCTCCTTCAAAATCACTAAAAACACCTTCTGCAATGGCAACCGCAGGCTTTACCTTTGCGATATTCCTTCGCATATTGTAGATTTTCTGTTCCGATGCCGGAATGACGCTATTGGCAAAGTAGAAGGTAACCCCCCCTAGTATGACCATAAACACAACAAGGCTCAACATGGATCGTTGCAGGGAAATACCGGAAGCCTTCATCGCGGCAAACTCGTAGTTCTCGGCAAAAGTTCCAAAAGTTAAAATGGAAGACAAAAGAACGGTAAGAGGCAGCACTTTTTCCGTAAGATTGGGCATCATGTAGAAGAAAAACTTGCCTATAATGACCAAGTCTAGGCCTTTCCCTGCAAAATCATCAATAAAGAGCCATATCGTCTGAAAAATGAAGATAAACATCAATATGACAAACGAACTAAAAAAATTGAATAGGAACCTCGATAAGATATATCCGTCTAGAATTCTCAATGTATTATTCCCTTATAATGTAGTATCCCTCGTTTTCGTATTTGCCCTCATCAAAGGTAAATAAGGTTTTTGATAATGGCTGATCTGTTTTAAAAGAATTAACAATGAAGGTAGTGGTGGTGCCATTTTTGCCCGTCTCTATTAATTTATAGATATGTTTGGTCTCTATATCTATGCCTAGTAAGATGGATTTTATCTCTGTATTGGTGTCAATGGGAATTAATTTCACATATTGTATTTTTTTGCCCTGTACATTCTGAAGTATGTCCCATTCATAGTTATGCCCCTGTTTGTAGAACGTAAGCATTTTTGAGGGAGTCACCGTATTTTCATCATCAATTCGGTTCTCAATAGTAATTTCCTCGTTCTCGGGAACAATGGTATATACTTTTTTGCCATCGTACAATTGTTGGGAACCCATAAAATTGATCAGGTATTTGTCCCCTTCCAAGGTAACATCGCCCCGGGTCTCCTGGTTAATGGCAGCTTCGGTATTGTTCAATACATATTTAAAATCCACATAGATATTTCCATACCCCTTAACCTTGGTATATACCTCATCCAGCAAAGTTTTAGCTTTATCTGAATTCTGGGAAAAACCAGCAGTACATATCAAAATGGTTATCACAAACAAAAAAAACTTCTTCATGCTACCTTAATTTTATTCATTATTCAATAATTGGTCCAGGGCATATATATCGGAAACCAAAACCTGTCTGGCCTTGCTACCCTCAAAGGGACCTACGATTCCAGCAGCCTCCAATTGATCTATAATACGCCCTGCCCTATTATAGCCCAATTTCAACTTTCGCTGTATCAACGAGGCGGAGCCCTGCTGTGCAGTTACAATAACCTCCGCAGCCTCGCGGAACATAGCATCCCGATCCTGAATATCGTAATCAATACTTGTGCCAGAATCTTCGCCTACATATTCGGGAAGTTCATGAGCATGCGGGTAGGCACGTTGTGAACCGATGTATTCCGTTATTTTGGCCACCTCAGGAGTGTCCACAAATGCACATTGTAAACGTGTAACATCATTTCCTTGGGTAAACAACATGTCTCCCCGTCCGATCAACTGATCTGCGCCCTGGGCGTCCAAAATGGTTCGTGAATCTATCTTGGAGGTCACCCTAAAAGCGATACGTGCCGGAAAATTGGCCTTAATTATACCGGTTATCACATTTACGGAGGGTCGTTGCGTGGCGATGATCAAATGGATACCAATGGCCCTCGCCAATTGGGCCAGACGGGCAATAGGAGTCTCTACTTCCTTGCCGGCGGTCATAATCAAATCGGCAAACTCATCAATAACCAAAACAATGTAAGGTAAAAATTTATGGCCATCGTTCGGATTCAATTTCCGTGTTTTGAACTTGGTGTTGTATTCCTTGATATTTCGTACCATGGCGGACTTCAACAATTCGTACCGATTGTCCATTTCAATACAGAGGGAGTTCAAGGTGTTGATCACCTTGGTATTGTCCGTTATGATAGCTTCTTCCGAGTCCGGCAATTTCGCCAAAAAATGCCGCTCTATCTTATTGTAAAGGGTAAGTTCAACTTTTTTGGGATCCACAAGAATAAACTTCACCTCGGCAGGATGTTTTTTGTATAGGAGGGAAGTAAGAACTGCATTGAGCCCAACCGACTTACCTTGCCCCGTGGCACCGGCCATAAGCAAGTGAGGCATCTTCGCCAAATCTACCACAAAGGTCTCATTACTAATGGTCTTGCCAAAAGCGATGGGAAGTTGCATCTCCGCCTTCTGAAATTTACTGGATGCGATTACGGAACGCATGGAGACTATGGTCGCATTTTTATTGGGGACCTCAATTCCAATAGTGCCCTTGCCCGGAATAGGGGCAATGATCCGAATACCCAAGGCTGCCAACGAAAGGGCAATATCGTCCTCCAAATTCTTTATTTTGGAAATTCGAACTCCCGCCTCCGGTACAATCTCATAAAGGGTAACCGTGGGGCCAATGGTCGCTTTTATTTGAGCAATGCCAATTTTATAATTCTTTAGCGTTTCAACAATTTTGTTTTTGTTTTCCTCAAGCTCTTTTTGGTTTATGGTAATGCCTCCGGTAACCCCGTGTTGGTCCAAAAGCTCAATTGTGGGGAATTTATAGTTGCCTAATTCCAAGGTAGGGTCGAATTCTCCGAAATCGTCCACTAATTTTTCAGCTATGTTTTTCTTCTCCTCCTTTTCCTCAACAATTTTTTCCACTTCCATGGCGAGGTTGTCCTTTAGATCTTCCTCAACCGGAATGGCTACTTCAAAATCGTCCACAAGTTCCTTTTCCAAATGGGGAATGTTTTCTTTGTGGGTATAGGTGTCTACAACTATGGGTTTCTCATCTTCCACACTCAATTGCATCTCTACCGCATCGTCATTCTTTTTGCTCTTAAATTCCGAAGCTATGGAAGCTGTCTTTGTTCGAAAAAAAATGCCAATCTCCTCAGGAGAGAAATTAAAGAGACGGACCAAAATAAAGACCAGACCAAAAAGTAAGAGAAGAAGCACACCGATCTTTCCTGTATAATCTTGTAAAAAATCATTCATTTCATACCCTACAAGACCTGCCAAAAGAGGTTTTTCATTGGCAAAGAAACCCAATGCTATTGAAAACCAAATAAGGAAGATGAACCCCCAGATCCATTTTTTCAAAAGTCCTTGTCCTCTAATTCCCAAGAATAGATACAGGCCGGTAATACACAGAAGGAATGGGAATGCAAAAGTGGCGACTCCGAAACCTTTATACATAAAAAAGTGACTTGTGCTGGCGCCGAATTTGTTCAATAGGTTTTTTGCCTGCTCATTACGGTCCGCAAACTCGGTCAAAAGGCTTTGATCGTCCTGCCAAGTAAAATAGAATGAAATAAATGAAAAACATAGGGCTATACTGAGAAGAATCAACAAACTACCCAGGATAATCTTGTTTTGCTTGGAGAGCCTTAGGGATATTCTTTTTTTAACCGATTTGGGCTTGGATTTTCTTCCCTTTTTTGCCATGAAATCTTTAATTCTAGGGGCTAAAATACAAATTTAGAAGCGAAGGCTTTCCAATTCTGGAGTCAAAAAAGTTTGGGTACATAAATGATAAGCCCAACAATGGAAGCTGCTATGGAAACCAACATGACCGCTCCTGCCGAAATATCCTTGATAAAACCAATTTTAGGATCAAACTCCGGTTGTATATAATCCGCAAGTTTTTCAACTGCTGTATTGAGACCTTCAATTCCCAATACTAAGCCAATGGCCAGAATTTGTAAAATCCATTCCGTAGCGGAAATCTCAAAGTAGAATCCCGCTGCGGTCACCACTAGGGCTAAAAATATTTGGATTTTGATACTGGCCTCGGTCCGGATTAGAAGCAAAGCCCCTTTTAGGGCATAGCCCACTCCGTTCAGCCGATTGCGCAGAAAGGACTCCTTAGGCATCCATTAAGGCTTCAAGTGCCGCTTTATAGTTTGGTTCGTCCACAGTTTCCGGTACCTGTTCCGTATAAAGGATATTTCTGCCTTCATCAAGAACTACCACCGATCTGGAGTGTAGTGAACGTAAAGGGCCATCGGTGAATTCAACTTGATACGCCTTGCCAAAATCTCCATCCCTAAAATCGGACAACATCACAACATTTTCAATACCCTCGGCACCACAAAAACGGTTTTGAGCAAAAGGAAGATCTTTGGAAATGCATAGCACTACGGTGTTTTCCAATTCCGCTGCTTCCTGGTTGAATTGCCGTACGGATTGTGCACATGTTCCCGTATCAATACTGGGAAATATATTCAATACCAACTTTTTTCCGGAGTAGTCGGACAAGGAAGCATCGGATAGGTCTGTTTTTGTCAAGTTGAAATCGGGAGCCTTGCTTCCGTTGGAAGGTAGGTTACCGATAGTATGTATTTCATTCCCTTTAAGCGTTACTGTTGCCATGAATTTATCGATTTTAATTTTGTGTGAAATTATGAAATTATGAAATGAAATGAAATGTAAACGATAAATACAGAAAATATCGAAATTTTCTAAAGCCAAAAAATGATTCCAAAATTAGCCTATTGGGCCAAAGAAGTAGTCAATTGCTTTATTTTAATTCGAAATAGCGCAAAAAGCAAGGTCATAAACGGACTTAACCAGTTGAATATGGCATAGAAGAAATATTCACCCACGCTCACACCAAGTACTCCACTATGATAGGCGCCACAGGTGTTCCAAGGAATTAAGACCGATGTCACAGTACCGGAATCCTCAAGGGTCCTACTTAGATTTTCCGGGGCCAATCCCCGATCTCTATAGGCCTTGGCAAACATTTTTCCGGGCACAACTATTGCCAAGTATTGATCGGAAGCCGTAACGTTCAAGGCCAAACAACTGGCTACCGTACTGGCGAAAAGCCCAAAGACAGATTTGGCCATGGCCAATAACGAACTACTGATACGGGATAGGGCTCCAATACCATCCATAATACCCCCAAAGACCATGGCGCAAACAATGAGCCAAATTGTACCCAACATGCCAGACATCCCTTTGGCCGAAAAGAGATCATTTAGGGCGGGATTATCCGTAGGTACTGAAGTCTGTACCGTAATCGCTTTTAAAACCCCTTTATAACCGGATTGAAATGATAAGCTCTTTGCATTTGTAATACCAGCCACTATTTCAGGTTGAAATAAAAGCGCGAAAAGAGCCCCTAAAAGTGTCCCGATCAATAAGGCTGCCAAGGGCGGGGTCTTTTTTACTATAAGGAAAATGACCACCAAGGGTACCAGGAACAACCATCCGTTGATATTGAATGTAGCATCAATGGAGGTCAGAATTGAATCGATATCTGCGGTTCCACTGGTATCCAAAGTTAGCCCGATAATAATAAATACGATCAAAGTGACGCTTATGGTGGGCACTGTTGTAAACAACATATATCGGATATGGTCAAATAGTTCGCCACCCGCCATGGCCGGGGCCAGATTGGTGGTGTCGCTCAAGGGTGAAAGCTTGTCGCCAAAATAGGCGCCGGAAAGTACGGCGCCGGCTGTCATCCCCAGAGAAATACCTAAAGCATCCCCGATGCCAATAAGGGCTATACCTACCGTGGCCGCAGTTGTCCAACTACTCCCTGTGGCGATGGAGATAATAGCACAAATAATTACACATGCTGCCAAAAATATAGTAGGATTCAATATCTGTAATCCATAATATATCATAGCGGGGATTATTCCACTTATCAACCAGGTCCCCGCCAAGGCGCCTACCATTAAAAGGATGAGTAGGGCCCCCGTAGTGGATTTTACATTCTCCGCAACTTCGGTCAACATGGTCTTGTAGGAGACTTTATTGAAGAAACCCACAATGGCAGCCACCGCGCCACCTAGCAAAAGGATAAATTGATTGGAACCGCTAAGCGCATCGTCACCAAAAACATAGACATTGTAGGCCAACATACCTACCAAGGCTATAACTGGAATTAAGGCCTCCCAAATGTTAAGTTCCTTATTTTCTAGAATTCGTGCATCTTTTTTGGGCTTACCGGATTTCGAGTCCTTCATACTTTATATTTGAGTAGTCAGGTAATATTACGATTTTACAAAAGGCTATGCAAGTTGGGGCATGGATGTCCTATTCCAAATGTGTTTGAGTATCTGTTTCCGAGGTATGGTCAACCCAAAAAATCGTGGTATTTTTGTACTTCAAATCAAAGCAGATTACTTTATGAATTCATATGATGTGGCCGTTATCGGCTCTGGACCTGGAGGTTATGTTGCGGCCATCCGCTGCGCACAATTAGGAATGAAGACCGCGATTATTGAAAAATATTCCACCTTGGGCGGAACTTGCCTTAATGTGGGTTGCATACCTTCAAAGGCCCTATTGGATTCAAGCCATCACTACGAGGATGCCGTTAAGCATTTTGGGGAACATGGGATAGAGATTCCAGGGGAAGTAAAGGTGAACCTGGAACAGATGATTGCCCGAAAACAGGGGGTGGTAGACCAGACCACCAAGGGCATCGAGTTTTTAATGAACAAGAACAAGATCGATGTTTATGAGGGTCTCGGTAGCTTTAAGGACAAGACCCATATTACCATCAAGAAGAATGATGGAAAAACAGAAACCATAGAAGCCAAGAATAGTATTATAGCTACGGGATCCAAACCATCTACCCTACCTTTTATTGAAATTGATAAGGAGCGTATCATCACCTCTACCGAAGCCTTAAAACTAAAGGAAATCCCAAAACATTTAATTATCATCGGTGGGGGCGTTATTGGGCTGGAATTAGGCCAGGTCTATAAACGTCTGGGGGCCGAGGTTTCTGTCATAGAATATATGGATCGCATTATTCCTACAATGGACGGTTCGCTCTCCAAGGAACTTATGAAGGTGATGAAAAAGCAAAAGACAAAGTTTTATTTGTCCCATAAGGTCAAGGCCGTTGAGCGCAAAGGCAATGAAGTGATTGTAAAGGCAGATGATAAAAAAGGACAGGAGGTTGAATTTAAGGGTGATTACTGTCTTGTTTCCGTTGGCCGGCGACCCTACACGGATGGACTCAATGCCGAAGCAGCTGGAGTTAAAATCGATGATAGGGGTAGAGTGGAAGTAAATGAACACTTGCAGACGAGCGCGGCCAACATCTATGCCATAGGCGATGTTATCCGCGGTGCCATGTTGGCCCATAAGGCGGAAGAAGAAGGAACATTGGTCGCCGAAATTTTGGCGGGTCAAAAACCGCATATCAATTACAACCTTATTCCAGGGGTAGTCTACACATGGCCAGAGGTGGCTGCCGTAGGGAAGACCGAAGAAGAGTTAAAGGAAGCTGGAGTGGACTACAAAGCAGGTCAATTTCCGATGCGCGCTTTGGGACGTGCCAGGGCCAGTATGGACATCGATGGATTTGTAAAGATTTTGGCCGATGCAAAAACGGACGAAGTATTAGGTGTACACATGATCGGAGCACGTTGTGCAGATTTGATAACAGAGGCTGTAACCGCTATGGAATTCCGTGCTTCTGCAGAGGACATCGCCAGGATGAGCCATGCACACCCCACTTATGCGGAAGCCGTTAAGGAGGCCGCTTTGGCGGCCACGGCGGATCGTGCGTTGCATATTTAGAGCGTGTTATTGAGTGATTGTTGTACTTGCCGAAGGCCTGTGTGGTAAACACACTGTGGCGTGTTTGCTTTGGTATTCGTATTTAAGACAAGTAGTATTAATAGCCTCAATTAACCCATTCCTTGATTTTCAATTGTATTTCGGTATATGAATTTTTGGAAGGCATATGCTTTGAACCGTCTAAAAAATGCACCTCCCTCAAATTGCTAAAGAGCAACTTGCTTTTTTCCGCCACCTTTTTACCTGGAAAGAAAACATCATCCGAAGCTGCAATTACATAAACCGGTTGATCAAAATGGGCAATGTCCCTTCTTTTTAACAAAGTTGGTATTTTTGTATCAAGCTTCACACCCAACATTAAGGACTTTAACAGCTGAAATAAAAACTGGTCCTCCTCTGGGGCAAAGGCATTTGTAAAGGCCCTAAGGTGCTTATCTTTTTTGGTTATCTTAAAGCGTAAAAGTGGGATGGTAAGTTTGATAATCGAATCCCAAATATTACCATTTACAATACCACTGGGAACTACAAAAATGCACTTTTCTACTCTTTCGGGTTTATGGGTAATTAGTTTTTGAACAATGAATGCGCCGTATGAAATCCCAATAATATTTCCTTTCCCAATGTTCAATTTTTCCAAGACTTCATCCGCCCAAATGGCGTAGGAGTTATCCTTTGTATTCATTGTTGTTTCTTCACTTTTTGTGACCTGTCCTACGGTGTCAATTGCAAAAAGGGAATATAGGTCCCGTAAGTCCTTAATGGCTTCCAAGGTAAGCGGTGCCCCTGCGTTGAACCCATGAAACAAAACAATTGGTTCGCCATTTGGATTACCGGTTTGGATTACCCGGGTTCTTCCAAATTGGGTATCGACATCCACTTCTAAATACTCGATGTGTAAACTTTCCAACTTTTCTTCGTAGAGTTTCATTAAGGCATTTTTGGCCTTCTTGCTCTTGTATATGGTTCCCATGATGTTAAATTGTGCATCAAATATAGAATAAAAATCCTATATTTAGTCCATTTGGCCTATTTTTGAAAATTGTATGGATACAAGAGAAAGAATAAAGCGTAAAGCAACGGATCTTTTCAATGAGAAGGGCGTTAAAAATGTTACTTTGAGAGAGGTTGCTTCAGCTCTGGAAAAGAGCTATGGAAATGTCACCTATCACTACAAAACAAAAAATGACCTTATTCTTGAATTGTTCGAGGACATGACGATTGAAACCACAGAAATCATGAAATCATTTCAGTTCCAAAATTTGCTTCACGGTATTTTGGACGCACCCCAGAAAACATTTGACATTTCAATGAAATACTTGTTCTTCTATGTGGATTATGTTGAGATCAGGAGGAGTTACAAATCTGTTTACTTAAAAGCCGAAGAAAATAATGCCTTTAGGAAAAGGAATTTCATGAAGATTTTGGAACAATTACAAATTCAAGGAATATTGCGAGAGGCACTGACACCTGATGACTTGAATTACCTAATGGATTTGAGCGGTGCGATGAGGACTTTCTTTTTTCTTAACCTTCGTCCAGAAAATTTTGCGGATATGGAACTGAAGACCAAGTATACTACCTATGTAAACAACCTGCTAATGCCTTACCTTACTGTCAAGGGGTTGCTGGAATATGGGACTTATTTAAAATAATTTGATTTCAGCAACATACGTTTGATGTATCTGACACTATTCAATAGGAGCTGTTGGCCATCAATACATCGTATTTGGGTTGGCAGAAACCTCTGGAATCTGTTGTATGGCATCCCAATGTTCACATATTTTTCCTTCAGTATCAAATCTAAAAAAATCCATGGTGACATATTCATCGTTCCCTGGCCAAACCTGATGCGTATGTAGCGCCACCAGATTACCTTCGGCGATACATCGGACAAACTCGATGGACTTGTCCGGATACTCCGCCTGCATTCTTTCAAAGTAGGTAATAAATCCCTCTGTACCATCAGCTACATCCGGATTGTGTTGAATATAGGTGTTGCCTATATACAATTCAACCGCTTTTCGCGGATTTCCTTCATAGGCCATTTTATAAAAGGCTATCGCATTCTTTTTGTTTTCTTCCATCTAATATTCGTATTTGCTCTTATGGTATATTCTAAAGCATAAAAAGTCCTATTTCAGATATTTGGATAAAACCTCTGGAGTATTTTCCAATTTCTGATAAACTATATCCTTAAAATAAACGACGGCACCTTCGGATTGGAGTGTTAGTCTGCCGGAAATTAAAGGCTCCAATTCCGTACCGTTTCTGTAAAGCGAATTTAGAACAACCAAATTTACTTCCCCATTGATCATGTGAACGGCATGATTTCTCCAACAGATGAGCTCTAGGGTATTCCATTCCCCATGCGGTTTTTCGTTGTACGGATTTGCTATCACGATTTGCCATTCGTTCTTACCTTCAAAGTGATACAGTCCTCCATTTTCATCAAATAGCAACATCGTGTCCTTTAAGGTACTCACCAAATGTTCTAAATAGGGTTTGGCTTTTTGGATAGCATTGGGAATAGCCGTGGTAGAAGTAGCCGGAATATCCAAAATCACATTTTTTGCCCAATAGCTGCCTACGTCACCTTCATGAATTTGTAACTCGTGCCTAACCTTTCCCTGATGATAGAGGATGCCGCCGTCTTTAGGACGGCCTTCCATCCATTTCCATTTTAAATCGCCCCATTTGAACTTCAATTTAAGATGATAGTTGGCCAAACTATCCTTGAGTATCAATCCGCCGATTACCTCGCCCGATATCCGAATTACGTTTTCTTGATCAAGGGTGTCAATGGTAAATACGGCCAAAGGGTCATTATATCCCAAGCCCTCCGTATAATTACCCAAGCTGTCCTTCTTAAGCCCTTGGACATGAACGGAAGAGTCTGGTATACCCAAATAATGCTTAAAGACCAGTTTATCCTCTCCCTTATAGATCGGAATCCATTTGTTTTCTGTACAACTGAATATCGTCGACAAAAACAAAAGGGGTGTAAATAGGTAAAAAAGAGTCTTAGGATACCTCATAAACAATATTTATTGAGCAACCAGTTGGAGTGCCACGGCCATATAGGGTTTTCCGGGAAGAGCTAACGTATCTCCCTTGCCCAAAGTGTTTTCCTGACCAACTATTGTACCGTTTTTGGTATCAATAATATCGACTTGATATTTGAGGTTTTCGGGCAATTCCGTAAAGGTCCAACTACTATTTTGATATTCGCCAAAGTAATATAAAAAATACTGCTCATCTACTCCGGCACGAATCCAATTCAATCGCCAATCTGTTCCCAAGGGTTTCAAGTGACCCGGGATACCATCAAGTACTTTTTTTAATACATGGAGTTCTTTTGCCGAACTGCCTTCAAAAGCGCCGCCCTGACGGAAAAATTGGTAACCTGTATCCTTTTGTTTGAATGCTTCGCCATGTGTGGCATAGGCCCCAAGAATGGTCATAAGCCAAAAACGATGTCGAATCATATCCCCATTAAGAGCTACGGTGCGATTGTCCCCGTCACCTTCATAGCAGAATTCATCAAATAATACTGGCTTTTTAAAGGTGTCCCGTAGCGCATTGCTTTTCCACCAGGCCTCGCTCTGGGCGCTTACATGGGTTACCCAATGCTTGCTATGGTCGTACCAGTTTGCAGCATTGTGAATAGATCGCAGGCGGTTGTATGGGTCGTTCTCTTGGAAAAAACGAAAATACCCGTCCCAATCCCCGGTTGTTCTATCGGGCATTAAATCGAACTCGTTGGCCATAGACCACCAAATGTTACGGAATGCACCGAACCGGGCATTTACATATTTTAAAAATAGGTATTGCTCTTCTTTGTTCATGGTGTCAAATCCCCATACCCCTTTATCGTAGGGATGGAAAACAAATAAATCTACCTGAATGCCCAACTTCTGCATTTCCTTAATGTAATGCTCATATCGGGCAAAATAGGCTGCGTTGAATCGGGTAAAATCCCAGTCTTTCCCGGCGCCTTCAAAGGGATATAGATCGTAATTGGTACCGCTCGGTGCATGGGGGAGTAGCGCTACCCTGATTTTATTGAATGGGGATTTTTTAAGTGATTCGAGGGTTTGTTCCCGGGTTTCCTTGTTTTGTTGTATCCATCCATATGCCGTGGTGCCTAAGGGGTAAAAAGGTTTCCCGTCCGAGTAGGCAAAATAAAAAGTATCCTTTACCCTTACAGGCCCATGATTTTCGTACTTGGCCGGAATGCATTCAAATGTACCTTTTTTCTGGTGAAGTTTGGAGTCGTTACTTGCGGTTAAATACTGCCAGATTCCTTTTTTATGGGGCATAAAACGTAGCTTGTAAATACCGTCCCCATCATAGAATCCGGATACCTTTAAGGTATCCCCACCTTGGTAAAACTTGGCGCTCAAATCAACTTCAACAAACGGATTACCCTTCCTCTTACCTTTCAACTGCAGCTCGAAAACATCCCAATTTTCTACCTTAGACTGGGCCCTGAGGAAAAAGTTTGATAAAAAAAGAATGTAAATAAGCAGTATTCCAATTCTCATTCTATTCGACCTTATGGACGAAAATATAATAAAAGAATTGAATTGTGGTTTGAAAATTCAATAATCGAAATCGATTTGAGAGCATCGTCACTTTTGATCGTACGGAATGTAGTTTTCCCATTCCCATGGAGTATAGGTGTCACCAAGTGCAACTTCCAATAATTCTTTAAAAATGCCTTCCCCATTGTCACTATTGGTCATAATCATGATTCCCTTTCCTACTTTCGGGAAGACAACCGAATAATGCTGAAAGCCATCGCCATGCCCTTCTTTAAAGGCCCCAAAACCATATGGAGTCTTAAACAGGCCCCAACCCAACCCGTAGCTTAATTGAATCCCATCATAACGTGTGGTCTCTTCATTGGATAACGGTCCAAATTGCCTTGTGGAGCGTATTCCGATCTGTGGCGTGAACAACGCTGCCCAAGATGCCTTGGAAATAAGTTTTCCCTGTAATACGGCTTCTAGAAATTTAGTGTAATCCATTGCACTAGTCTCCAAGGTACTAGGTCCCCTTGGTTCATTATCAGTATCCTTGTGGTAAAGTTCCCCCAAAGCGGAATGCCCATAGGCAAAGTCCTTTTCAAAACGCTCATACCACCGGTAGCCTGAGTTTTTCATACCAAGTGGTTTAAAAATGTGTTCTTGGGCTAAAGACTCTAAGTTTTTATTGAGGATTTTTTCCAAGATCACTTGTAGGTACACCATTCCTTCTCCCGAATATTGGTAACGACTGCCGGGTTCAAACTTTACCTTCAATTTCTTGTCGGCCTCAAACCATCGCCAATTAGGAAAACCTGTAGTATGGGCCAGACACATTCGAGTGGTGATTTTATGGTATAAAGTATCCGAGGCTAAATCTGAAAAATTATCGTGCCATCGTGTCAAAGGTTCGTACTCATATATTTTTTTGGGCAGATAGGATTCCAACGGCGTATCCAAATCAATGATACCTTCCTCGACCAGCTTCATGACCAACACCGCAAAAACAGCTTTACTAAAGGAAGCTCCATAGATATTCGTTGAATCCGTCAATGGCAATTTATTTTTAAAATCCTTGTAGCCAAAAGTCTTTTGGTAAGTGGTGGTATCACCATTGAAGATGGATACTGCCATACCATGGACTTGGGCATCGGACATTAGTTGTTCAATTTTGCTATTCAGCGAGTCCCTTGCGATGGTAGTTTCGGATAAGCGGGATATGTCCTGGGAAATACTGGAGTTACAACCCATTAAGCCAATAAGGCCAAAAGCCCATATCATTCCCAAATTTTTGGAATTTCTATTGCGTTTATTCTTCAAAAAGGGAATAGCCAATGGATAATAACACTTTTGTGAGTTTATCGCAAGTACAATATTGAACATTGTAACGATTATGGTAAAAGGAATTACGGCAACAAAAAAGAAAAATCCCAAACCTTCTATGGTAATAAGGGCAATAAACGACAAGATGAATAAAAAGGTCATCGTAATTTGAAAATTTATGACCGCTCTACCATGCACCTCATAAATGGGATTGTCTTCCCGTTTATGAATCCAAAGAAATAAGGGAAACAGTATGTTGCACAGAGGAAGCACTAAGCCTAAAATAGGAGTGCCATGCAATAACAACAACCATTTTTTTTGTAGATTTTCCGTCTTGGGGTTTTCAAGTTCAAGAAGATCTTCAACCTCTATTTCGAGAGCTGCGGCCAGCAACTTTATTGTTTGCAAGTGCGGATTGGTGTCGCCTTTCTCAATGCGTTGTATGGTCCGTACGGCTACATTGGTCTTTTCGGACAAGTCCTCTTGTGAATACCCTTTAAGCTTACGTTGATAGGTTAGATTTTTGGCCAGTGAATTGTTTTCCATGATTCTGATTTTTGTTCACTACAAAACTACCTGCCAAATCCGGTCTTTATAGCGACATTTAGGTGTCACCTATATGTCATTTGCCGTATCTACAGTACCTTTAAGGATATCCGGAAAAGAATTATCCATTGTGGGAGCCATCGCAAAAGGGCGGGGTGCCGGTCTGTTTGCAGGTGCATAACCATGCTTCTTTGGTCTCCTCGGCTTCAAAGACCAAAGGAGGGGTAGCTTTGTTGGCCCTATGGGATCCATCACAAAAGGGTTGTTCGCTACTGAAGCTACAGCTACACCATGAATAGCGCTTTCCAGATTCAAGATTTACGGGAATAGGGGAATATTTTGTATCGCTCATATCCAATTGTTTTTAGACGAAAATACGTAATAGGATATTAGAGGAAAAAGCGAGGTCTTAATTTTTAACCAATCCAAATAGCCGAAGTAATCGGCCTAAAGAGACTCTAACTATCTTACTTGCATTAAGATAAGAAGGCTCTACCTTGGTCCTTACATATCCGGTGGCCAAAAGAAGATTCGATTTTAAGGTTGCCTTATGCCGTTCGTATAACAAAGCGGTATACGTACAAATGACCATAAAGATCAAAGCACTGGGAATAACCACCTGAGGTGTTAAAGAGTGATGAAAAAATCGGTATAGGCCCAGCCCGGTAAAGCTCCCATAAAGGATAATGAAATGAATTACATAAATGGACAATGTACTTTGTCCAATTTTTATTAAAGTGTTGTGGGTAAGGAAGCTTCTAAAAAGCATGAATACAGCAAATACTAGAAAAACATCCCCCAAGCGAATAAATAAGTAATTATTGAAATAAATATCCGCAAACAACTGTATTCCAGTAAATCTTGATATCAACAAAAATAAATCGGATGAATAAAAAATGAATGAAATTCCAAAAACCATAGCTGCTCCAATGGCTACTGGATATAAATACTTAAAGTCTTTAAATCGGGTAAATAATAGGGATAAAAACCCTCCAAAAGCCGCGTAACCGAACCAAGGAAAAATGGTAAAGACGGAACCATTGGTTTTGGTAAAATAATTGGACAAGGCATCCGGCAAAAACGAATACGAAAATGCTTTGTACAAAGGTTCAAGCAGGAACAATAGAAAAGTAATTGAAGCCAGAACCATAGGGAATAACCATTTTTTTCGGTTTTGCATCAAAAGATATAGGCCTATAATCCCCAAAATTGAAAGACCGATGCAGTGCAATACGTCTACTAGATAAAAAGAGTCATAGATTTCGCCCTGCAATAACCCAAATAGATTTACGCGAAGGAGATAACCTATAAGCAATAATTGCAATCCTCGTCTGACCCCTTTTTTAATCCTTGGGTTGTCAAAACCCTTTTGGGGAGCCCGCACCAAAAGGTACGTAAAGATGAATCCCGATACCGTAAAGAATACGGGAGCAGTAATGCCCCTAAAATATTTCCAAATGGTATAACCTTCAACGGAATTGTCCCTGAACCCCATATCCAAAAGGCCATCTACAAAATGTCCTTGGAGCATCATAAGGATGGCCCAGGCCCTCATAGCGTCGATGAAATATAATCTAGCGGACTTCTTTTCCATATCTATTTATAGCTCCTTTGAGCACATTGAACCCCCAATACCTAAGTCTATATACTTGTGCAACAGTGGGTTTGGATGTTTTGCGACGCAAAATTAGGTAAAATACTCGCAATTCAATTGCATTTGCCCTATTTTCGCCAAATAACGATTAAAACGCTTAAATGGCTACAATATTGGCATTTGCGGGAAGCAATTCTTCAACTTCCATTAACTTTCAATTGGTAAAATATACGGCCTCTGTTGTGGGCGATCAGGCCGTTCAATTATTGAATATGGCGTATTTTCCTTTTCCAATGTATAGCATTGACCATGAAAGGGAGAAGGGGTTTTCCAATTCCCTGGTGGAACTGAAGAACGATATCAGCAAAGCGGACGGACTTATTATCTCCGTAAATGAGCATAATGGTAATATGTCCGCTTATTTTAAGAACTTGCTTGATTGGCTGTCTCGTTTGGAGCGCAAGTTTTTGCTGGACAAGGTTGTATTGCTCATGTCTACTTCGGGAGGTAAAAGGGGAGGTCTGGGAGCCTTGGAGATTGCAGAAAAAACCTTGGTCAGGTTTGGTGCTTCTGAAGTTTTGACCTTTTCCCTGCCCAATTTTAAAGATAATTTTGACAAAAGCAAAGGCATTGTAAACGAAGGAGTTGCAAAATTACACCAAGAGAAAATAGCGGAATTCTTATCCAAAATTAAAGCTTGAGAAAAAAGGTTTCCTACGCGATATCCAACACCCAAAAATTTAAAAACTCCCTGTTGCACTGGTCTCAGCAGTTTAGGGAGGCCGTTTGGCTGGAAGGTAATGATCATCCTGATGCGTATGGATCTTTCGATGCAATCCTCGCGGTTGATGCCTTTACTTGTATCCAAAGCGATTTTAACAATGCATTTCAAGAGCTGCAGGAATACCAATCCCAAACAAAGGATTGGCTGTTTGGATATCTGGCCTACGACCTTAAAAATGATGTGGAACAACTAAGTTCCGATAATCCGGACGGATTGGATTTTCCGGAATTGTTTTTTTTTCAGCCCAAGAAAATTATCCGATTAAATGAAGGTATTGCGGACTTCATCTACCTGAATATGTTGGATGATGAAATTGAGCAAGATTTTAGTGCGATATCCGATTGGGACTTTGCAAATAGGGAGCCTATCCAAACTACCGAGAATATCCGTATACGCATGCGCATTTTCAAAGATGAGTATTTTAGTAGAGTGGAAAAGATGTTGGGCCATATTCATAGAGGTGATATCTATGAAGCCAATTTTTGCCAGGAGTTCTATGCAACGGACACACAAATTGACCCCTTGCGTACCTATCAAAAGCTAAACTATATTTCCAACGCTCCCTTTTCGGTATATCTAAACCTGAAAGACAAGTATTTGCTCTCGGCTTCTCCGGAGCGCTATCTTAAAAAGTTGGGAACCAAAATTATTTCCCAACCAATTAAAGGTACTGCGAGGCGCTCTGATGACATAACCGAAGATGAAAACCTAAGAGTTTCCTTGGTTCATGATAAAAAAGAACGCGCCGAAAATATCATGATCGTAGACTTGGTCCGGAACGACATGTCCAAGAGTGCAAAAAAAAGCAGTGTTACCGTAGAAGAACTTGGTAAAGTATACACTTTTAGTCAAGTACATCAAATGATTTCAACAATAACAGCAAGGGTGGAATCTATTAAAAATGCGGTGGAAATCATTAAGGAAACCTTTCCGATGGGTAGTATGACCGGGGCGCCTAAAATTTCGGCCATGAAAATTATAGAGGAGCTGGAGTCCTTTAAAAGAGGTCTCTACAGCGGTGCGGTGGGTTATTTTACGCCGGAAGGAGATTTTGATTTTAATGTAGTCATACGTAGTATTTTGTACAATGCTTCGAAGCAATATGTGTCTTTTTCCGTAGGCAGTGCCATTACGGCCATGGCGAATCCTGAAAAAGAATATGAGGAGTGTCTTGTTAAGGCCAAAGCCATGCGGGAAGTATTAGAGGATTAGACCAAGCCGTGCAAAAAGATTTGGCAAAGGGGAACAATTGTCTTTGTTTCCGATAAATCTCAACTATAAACTTTTCCGCTACCTTTGTTTTGTGTTAGCAAAATTCAAGAAACATATCAAAAGAAAATTTCCTGAGTTGGTAGGGAAACCATTTCTTCTGGCCTGTAGCGGGGGAGTGGATAGTATCGTATTGGCCCATCTCTGTCACCATACCGAATTGGATTTTGCCATAGGCCACTGCAATTTTCAGCTAAGGGGTGAGGAAAGTGATATCGATGAAATATTTGTAAAGGATTTGGCTTTTGAATTATCTAAATCTTTTTTTTCAACACGTTTTGAAACAATGGATTATATTGCTAAAAATAAAGTATCGGTTCAATTAGCTGCACGTGAACTTCGGTATCAATGGTTTGCTGAGGTAATGCAGGAAAACCATATTGAAATTTTGATGACGGCCCATCAAGCGGATGATAATTTGGAAACCTTTATGATCAACCTTTCCAGAGGTACGGGAATTGATGGTCTTACCGGTATCCCCGAAAAGACGGATACAGTGGCACGACCTTTATTGCCTTTTACCAGATCCCAAATTCTAGAGTATGCTAAAGTTGAAAACTTGGCATGGCGTGAAGATAATAGCAATTCGGACACCAAATATTTACGGAATAAAATCCGGCATGAAATTGTACCTAAACTAAAAGAGCTCCATCCAACTTTTTTGGAAAACTTCAAAAACACCCAACAGTATATTACGGGGACCTCCAAATTGGCCGTGTTATATATAGATCAAATCAGGAAGACTGTTTTTCAGCGTGAAGATGGGATAATACGGATTAGTGTGGCCTCCGTATTAAAATTGGAGCCTTTGGATGCCCATTTGTTTGCCCTCTTCAAAGGATATGGTTTTACGGAATGGAACGATGTAAAATCTTTGCTTACGGCCATGAGTGGAAAAGAAGTGCGCTCTAAGACGCATAGAATGGTAAAGGACCGGGATTTTCTTTTGTTGGCTGAAATCAAGGAAGAGAATACAAAGGATTATTACATTTCTAATGATGTAGGGGAAATCCATACCCCGATCCACTTAAGGATAAGCCAAGTATTGCATGTTAAGGAAACCTCAAAGAATGTACTATATGTGGCCAAGGAAACGTTAAAGTATCCACTGACCTTAAGGAAATGGCAAAAAGGCGACTATTTTTATCCTTTGGGAATGAAGGGCAAAAAAAAAGTCTCCAAATTCTTTAAGGATGAGAAAATGGATAGTATTTCCAAAGAAAAACAGTGGTTGCTATGTTCTGGTGACGCTATTGTCTGGGTGGTAGGAAAAAGAGCTGACGAACGTTTTAAGGTTGTGGATAATACCTGTGAGATTGTAAAATTCGAATTGAATACATGAAAAACATAGTACTTTTTATAGTATTGGTTTTTAACGGTTTATTGTCCTTTGCACAGGATGACGAAAATCCCGTGCTTTGGTCCCATAAAGCCAACAAAATCTCGGATACCGAATATGAACTTGTTTTTACGGGAAAAATCCATGAGGGCTGGCATGTGTATTCCCAACATACGGCTGAAGGGGGAGCATTCCCCAGCGAATTCAAATATGAAGGGTCTGGTATAGCGTATGAACTTCTGGGGAAGACCAAGGAAAGTAAAACAATTACTGAGTACAGCGATATTTTTGAGGTCGATGAAACCTTTTTTAAGGAGAAAGTTGTATTTACCCAAAGAATTCGATTGTTAAATCCCGATGTTCGGCAAGTTGATGTAAACCTCTGGTATCAAGTCTGCAAGGAAGTTTGTATTCCTGCTGAAGAGAACTTTTCGTTTTCTTTGGATGGAGGTGCCATCATTACTGAAGATAAGGTGATTGACGAAAAAAGTGAGGCCTTGAGTGCTTCGCTAAGATTGAATTTAAAGAACAAAGAGCTTTTGCGAGATGTCGAGATTGGAACTTCGGAATCCGAATCCGGCATATGGACTATTTTTGGTCTCGGTTTCTTGGGTGGACTAATTGCGCTATTGACCCCTTGCGTTTTTCCCATGATACCGCTTACGGTCTCATTTTTTACAAAACAGTCGCAAAAGAAATCCAAAGGAGTGGTCAATGCATTATTGTATGGTTTTTTTATCATATTGATTTACTTTTTGTTGAGCGTACCTTTTCATCTTTTTGATTCCATCGATTCGCAAATATTGAATACCATAGCCACCAATATTTGGCTCAACCTCTTTCTCTTTTTGGTATTTGTGTTCTTCGCCTTTTCATTTTTTGGTTATTATGAACTTACCTTACCAAGTTCATGGGCCAATGCCATGGATTCCGCTTCCAACAAGGTGGGTGGTGGATTGGGTATTTTCTTTATGGCGGTTACTTTGGCTATTGTCTCTTTTTCCTGTACAGGCCCCATTTTAGGTGGGTTACTGGGAAGTACCACTTTGGCCGAAGGGGATGTGGCCACCAATCTATCAGCGGGAATGTTGGGCTTTGGAATGGCCCTGGCCTTGCCCTTTGCCCTTTTTGCCCTTTTTCCGGCATGGCTGCATTCGTTGCCCAAATCCGGGGGATGGATGACCACGGTGAAAGTGGTATTGGGCTTTTTGGAGTTGGCCCTAGCCTTTAAATTCCTTTCCAATGCCGATTTGGTAGGGAATTGGGGAATCTTTAAAAGAGAGATTTTCTTGAGCATTTGGATTGTATTGTTCCTGCTCTTAACGCTTTATCTTTTTGGAATTTTTCGCTTTCCCCATGACGGACCGAGGCAGAAATTATCGCCTATACGAATAGGCACAGGAGTGGTAAGCGTGGGATTTTCCTTGTATCTTATTTTAGGCTTGTTTAATGCCTCCAGTTTAAAATTGCTTAGTGGTTTTCCACCTCCGGATTTTTATAGTGTAAAGTCCATCGAGAGCGATTGTCCCTTGGGCATTGATTGTTTTAAGGATTTTGAGGAAGGTCTTTCCCATGCCAAACGGGTCAATAAGCCTATACTATTGGATTTTACGGGTTGGGCCTGTGTAAACTGCCGTAGGATGGAAGAAAAGGTATGGAGCGAACCAAATATTTATTCGGTATTAAAGGAGGACTACGTTCTTATTTCCTTGTACGTAGATGATCGTAAGGAGCTTCCGGTATCGGAACAGTTCAATTTTAAATTCGATTCAGGTCGGGTGAAATCCATTAAGACCATAGGTCAGAAATGGGGAACGTTTCAGACAATAAACTTCAACGCTGCCTCCCAGCCATATTACGTACTTATGACTTCGGATTTGGAAGTGCTCAATTCGGCAGTACAATATACCGATAAGGATACCTATCGTAATTGGCTACAGCAAGGGTTGAGAAATTTTGAACAAACAAGGGGAGCTATTGCCAAAGTTCCACAGCTCTAAAATCATTCTAGCTTTTGATGGATACAACAAAATGCACCTCCAAAGGTGTTTTTTATTGTTAGTAATACCCCTATCTTAACTGTAAAAATGGTACAGATGGGAAAATTTAAAATACTCGGATGGATTCTTTTGGCAATCCTGGGTATTTTCATTTTATGCGGAGGGATATTCATTAATTCACTTACCCCTACCTACGAAGGAGAGCAGCAACTTTCTGGTCTTTCTGAAGAAGTAAACGTATACTTCGATACCTATGGCATTCCACATATCTACGGCAAAACCAAAAAGGATGCCTTCAAAGTAATGGGTTATGTACATGCTCAAGACCGATTATGGCAAATGGAATTATTACGAAGGGTAGGCAGGGGAGGTCTTTCGGAAATCTTTGGAAGGGATTTGGTAACAACCGATCAATTTTTTTTGTCCCTGGGAATTGATGATGCCTCTTTGGAAACTGTGGCTTCGCTTGATATGGATCATGAAATGGTTCAGCTTGCCCAAGCTTATTTGGAAGGCGTAAACCAATTTGTTTTAAGCGGACCCACACCCTTGGAGTTTTATCTTACCGGGCTTAAAAAAGAACCTTTTACATTGAGGGACATTTATAATACAGTTGGGTATATGGCTTTTAGCTTTGCCATGGCGCACAAGACAGATCCCTTATTGACCAATATAAAAAACCAGCTAGGTCCGGAATACCTCAAAGATTTGGAAATTAACGTGGATACCAGTAGTATTTGGATTAAAAATCACAAAGGATTTCCTAATGATTCTGTGCAAAATACCATTGCTGCTATGGTTTCGGATGCTCTGGGACAAATAGCGCTTCCGTTTTTTGAAGGCAGCAACAGCTGGGTAATTTCACCCACAAAGACCAAGAATGGGAAAGTCATTTTTGCCAACGATCCCCATATCGGTTTCTCTCAACCTGCCGTATGGTATGAGGCCCATGTGATAACCCCTACTTACGAAAAGTATGGGTATCATATGGCCGGCATTCCCTTCCCGATACTGGGGCATAACCGTCAGTTGGCCTATGGGATGACCATGTTCGAAAATGATGATGTGGATTTTTATTTTGAGGAACCACATCCCTCCGATAGCTCAAAATACAAAACGCTCGATGGATGGTCCGATTATGAAATGGTTTCCAAAACCATAAAAGTGAAGGATTCTGCTGATGTTTCCTTTCATTTTAAAAAAACGGTCCATGGCCCAATACTCAACGGAATAGCTGACCAAGTAACCGGTGAACGCCCCATAAGCATGTATTGGATTTACACAAAAGAAGAGAATAAAGTAATGCATGCGCTTTATGATATGATACACGCCTCCAATATTCAGGAGTTTCAGTCTGCCCTAAACAATATCCATGCGCCCGGTCTCAATATGATGTATGGCGATGCAAAAGGGAATGTGGCTTGGTGGGCTACCGCCAAGTTGTACCAAATTCCGGACGGCCTTCAGACCAAATTGATTTATGAACCCCTTGCCGGGCTGCCGCTGGAAAGGGAATATTTGGATTTTTCGCAAAACCCACAAGCAATAAATCCGCCATGGAACTATGTGTACTCGGCCAATAATCAGCCGGATTCCATTGCTGGGATGTTGTACCCTGGATATTACCTACCCGAGAATCGTGCTCGGAGAATTGTCCAATTGTTGGAACAAAAAGATGATTGGGACAGGGAAGCAGTCGTCGAAATGATTACCGATGTCACATCCCCGGTACATCCCGAGGTTGTAGATGATTTGGTGAAATCTTTGGATTTAAAACAGCTAAATAACTTGCAAACTAAGGAGTTGGACGCATTGGTGGACTGGCAAGGCGACTATCCCTTGAAAAGTGTTGAGGCCACTGTTTTTACCAGATGGATCTATCATTTCCTTAAAAATACATTTGCCGATGAGTTAGGGGAGGAATTATTCGCACAAGTTTTAGAGACCCATTTCCACAAAAGATTGATTGCCCCCATGGCAGCAAAATCAAATTCGATCTGGTGGGATGACATCGGAACACCCGAGGTAGTAGAGACAAAAAGGGAAATCGTACAAAAATCCTTCGCACAGGCATTGGAATCCTTGGAAAAAGACTTTGGTAGCGATAGGAACAATTGGACCTGGAATAAGGTACATACAGTAGAACATGGTCACCCCATCGGTCAGCTAGCAGTTTTTCGTTCTTTCTTCAATGTGGGCCCTTTTCCGGTAAACGGCACAAGGGAGGTCATAAACAATATGTATTTCGACTTTGATGACACCGGACTTTACAATGTAAGTACCGGACCTTCCACTCGTAGGATAATCGATTTTTCCGATATAGAGAATAGCATCAGTATCCTACCTACCGGTCAGTCCGGGAATCCATTTAGTCCCTATTACGAGGATCAGGCCCAAATGTACGTCAATGGCGAATTCCGAAAAATGATGATGAATAGGGAAGAAATAGAAGCAACTTCAAAATCTTTACTTACATTTAAGCCTACACAAGATTAACATATATGCTTACAAAGGTTTATGGGAGTGCCGTTTTTGGGGTTGAGGCCACGACCATAACAGTGGAAGTTAATGTAGATAGGGGAGTGGGGTATCACTTGGTAGGCCTTCCGGACAATGCCATTAAGGAAAGCAATTACCGAATCGCAGCTGCCTTGCTCAATAACGGCTACAAGATTCCGGGCAAAAAGATTACCATCAATATGGCTCCGGCCGACTTACGAAAAGAGGGCTCGGCCTACGATCTTACGCTGGCTGTTGGCATATTGACCGCATCCGGGCAGATTCAGTCCGACAACTTGGAGAAGTATATCATCATGGGCGAACTGTCTTTGGATGGCAGCCTTCAACCTATAAAAGGCGCTCTTCCCATTGCCATAAAGGCCCGGGAAGAAGGGTTTACCGGATTTATCCTACCCAAGGAAAATGCAAAGGAAGCAGCTATAGTATCCGATCTAAAGGTCTATGGGGTGGATAATATCAAAGCGGTCATTGATTTTTTTGACACAGGGGAACCCTTAGAACAGGTAATTGTGGATACCCGGGAGGAGTTTTATAAAAACCTCGATTTTCCCGAATTTGATTTTTCGGATGTCAAAGGTCAGGAAAGTATAAAGCGCTGTATGGAAATTGCAGCGGCTGGAGGTCATAACATTATATTAATCGGTCCGCCGGGTGCCGGTAAGACCATGCTGGCCAAACGTTTGCCTTCCATTCTTCCGCCTATGACCCTACACGAGGCCTTGGAGACCACCAAAATCCATAGTGTGGTGGGCAAGATTAAGAATATGGGGCTTATGAGCCAACGTCCTTTCCGGAGTCCCCACCACACCATTTCGGATGTAGCCTTGGTCGGCGGTGGGGCCTATCCACAGCCTGGAGAAATATCGTTATCGCACAATGGCGTGTTGTTCCTGGACGAATTGCCCGAGTTTAAAAGAGGGGTTTTGGAGGTGTTGCGGCAACCTCTGGAAGATCGGGAAGTAACCATCTCTCGGGCCAAGTTTACGGTAACTTATCCCAGTAGTTTTATGTTGGTCGCCAGCATGAACCCAAGTCCAGGAGGCTATTTTAACGACCCGGATGCTCCCGTAACTTCTTCCCCGGCTGAGATGCAACGGTATTTGGGTAAGATTTCAGGGCCGTTGCTGGACCGTATTGATATCCATATTGAAGTGACGCCCGTTCCTTTTGAAAAACTGTCCGAGGATCGAAAAGGGGAGGGTAGTGTGGAAATCCGGAAACGGGTCATGGCAGCACGGGAAATCCAGACCCAACGATTTTCTGAATTGGACAATGTGCATTATAATGCCCAAATGAACACCAAACAAATTCGAGAATTTTGTAAACTGGATGATGCCTCGAAAGAACTGTTAAAGAATGCGATGGAACGCCTGAACCTTTCGGCAAGGGCTTATGACCGAATTTTAAAGGTCGCTCGGACTATTGCTGATTTAGAAGATGCAAAAGAAGTCAATGGCAATCATATTGGTGAGGCTATTCAATACAGGAGTTTGGATCGTGAAGGGTGGTTGGGGTGAAACTATTTTCTACTTGTGTAACCGCCAGTTGCAAACTCGTGGTAGCGGGGGGTGATGAACCAACGTCCTTTTCCGTCACCCTATCATACCATTTCTGATGTTTTATAATTATGAGGACAATTATTATTAATTAAAGGATTTTTCAAAGTTGAAATTAGACGAAATTCAATCTAATTAGATAGTTGTCTACTTGATGTTGAGGGTCTCAATAAAGTTTCGTTTTAGAGGATTTCTTTAATCCAATCTATCAAATTTAAGGCCGGAATTCATCAACAAAATCGGATTATCACCCTCTCTTTAAGTTTGTTCTTCTATGATGATGAGCATTTTTCAATACCAAAATCAAAGGCAAAAATTTGTTTAATTTTTGGGTAATTAAACATATGACTAACGAAAGTAAATACTTACTTTTATGTTTTTAAGCTTCTAAAAACTCGTTTATGAAATCGTCACTATTTATCCTTTTTTTTGGTATTGCCACATGCTCACTTACCGCACAAACGAACATCTACGTTTCCAATAACGGCATTAATACTGGCACTAGTTTACCTACCATTAACAACCCAGCTGGAACATTGGAAAACGCCTATTATTATATAAAAAATAACCTTTCTAATTCCAATAATCAGGCTATTACCCCAATAAATGTATATCTCATGAATAATGGAGGCGATGTTAAAATTTCTAATGGTACTAATCAACTAGTGTGGGATATATCAGGTACTTCATCTTGTCAAATAACCTTAACATCATATGGGAACTCCAGTAGATCTACACTTACAAGAAATGGAGATTCAGGCCACATGTTATATATAGAGAAAGCGAATTACTTAAAAATTAAAAATATAGATTTTAATAAGGTGGCAAGCGGAGCAATTTTAATTGATAACGGGGATAATAATGAAATATCCTTTTGTTCTTTTCATGGGGATGGAAATGGTGTCGCAGCAGTAAAATCAGGAGTTATTTGGATAGGTATTAACCAAAATTACATAGGGCAAAATTCTGAAACTTCCTCCGACAATACCATTAAACACAATCTTTTTTACAACATCAAGGTGAATTCCGATAATTCCTTTGCGAGTTATCATCATGCTATATATGTTTCACAAGGTGCCCATAATAATACAATTACCTTTAATAATATAAATTATGCTCCGGGCATAGGCATTTTTGCGAATCACGGAGATTATAAAAATAATTATATTTCTGCAAATATGATTACCAAAACAAATGGTAATTATACCAATTTTACAACAGGATTATATCTTTCCCTTGAATTGAACTCTAAGCCAAATGTAGATAATGGCGCTCCGAACTCTATTACTGGAAACTTGTGTGCAAATAACTACGTTAACGATTTGGAACATAATTTCGGCGTGTCTATTAATGATGCACTTCTTCAATTTAACAATACCAAATCTAGTAACAAACATTACACCAATTTGTATCCCAGCGACCCTTATTGGTTAGGCTATACCGCAGATAAAATTACAGATCGAATAGTCACTGGTGATTTCGATGAAGATGGCTCGGTCGACGATGTTGCTGCATTTTATGATTTAGGAGGTCAAACCAAAATTCATGTTTGGCAATCTAAAAATGGTCATAAAGCCTTTGAGTATTCATCTTCCAACGGTTGGTGGCATGGAACGTCATTGACACCTTCGACGATAACCAAAAGGGTAGTTGTCGGTGATTTTGACCATGATGGGTACAAAGATGATATTGCCGCAATACATAAAGGAACTACGGGCACTGGTATTTTAGCTTGGATATCCGATGGTTCTAAGTTCCCTGCAGCTGAAGTTTGGTGGGGATATCGAACGTGGTATCATGCTGATAAAGTTACTGGCAGAGTGGTTTCTGGTGACTTTGATGAAGATGGTTGGGAAGATGATATTGCCACTTTCTATGATTATGGAAATAATCTTACTAGAATTCATGTTTGGCGTTCAAATGGCGTTGATGGATTTGATTATATGGGAAGTACGACACAATGGACTGGGTCGAACTATTCTGCATCGGCAATAACCGACCGTTTAGTTTCTGGAGATTTTGATAATGATGGCTATTCGGATGACATTGCCGCTTTTTATGACAATGGCAACAATAGTACTTTACTAAATGTTTGGACGTTTGACAAAATAGATTTTTTCGAGAAGGAAACTTGGTGGAATGTATCCGGTTACAATGCAAATATGATAACGGGTCGTGTCGTATCTGGAGATTTTGATGGTAACGGAATCGACGATATTGCTACATTTTATGATTATGCAAACAGTAATGCAAGAATTCATACTTGGTTATCTTCAGGTACTCACATAACTTATCAAGGTAGTAATGGTTGGTGGAAAGAAAATACAAATGGCTATAATGTTCAAAACATTACGGGAAGAGTAGTTTCGGGAGATTTCAACAACGATGGAAAGTATGATATTTCTGCTTTTTATGATTACTCCGGTGCTTTAGGTAGTATTCGAAGTAATGTATGGCATTCTAGTGGCACTAGTAGTTTCACTCGAATCAATCATTCCTTAGGGTATCCTTGGCTAACTGATTTTTCTTATTTCCCCGATGGAACGGCTAATTTAATGGCTAGAATGGAACCTAATACCCATAAAGAAGAACAAGAATTAATTCGAGTATATCCGAACCCTACAAGTGAACAGGTTCAATTCGAATTTAAAGACATTCCACTGAGTATAAAAGTCTTTGACCTTAGTGGAAGGTTAGTCATAGATAGAATTATGTTCGACAAAAGTTATATTTTGGATGTTAGTGATCAATCTTCAGGAATTTATTTTTACAAAGTAAATTTTACGGATCAAACTCTAGAAGGTCGATTGATTATTGAGTAACAAAGGTCCGACTTATTGAAGTACTCAAACCTTTAACCCAGGTATATATTATAAATTATTTTAAGCCCCCCACATTAGACACTATCACAGATGTAGCCTTGGTCGGCGGTGGGGCCTATCCACAGCCTGGAGAAATATCGTTATCACACAATGGCGTATTGTTCCTGGACGAATTGCCCGAGTTTAAAAGAGGGGTTTTGGAGGTGTTGCGGCAACCTCTGGAAGATCGGGAAGTAACCATCTCTCGGGCCAAGTTTACGGTAACTTATCCCAGTAGTTTTATGTTGGTCGCCAGCATGAATCCGAGCCCCGGAGGCTATTTTAATGACCCGGACGCTCCCGTAACCTCTTCCCCGGCTGAGATGCAACGCTATCTGGGTAAGATTTCGGGGCCGCTTCTGGACCGTATCGATATCCATATTGAAGTGACACCTGTTCCCTTCGAAAAGTTGTCGGAAGATTGCAAAGGGGAGGGTAGTGTGGAAATCCGAAAACGGGTCACGGCAGCGCGGGAAATACAGACCCGGCGTTTTGAGGAATTGGACAATGTACATTACAATGCCCAGATGAATACCAAACAGATTCGAGAATTCTGTAGGTTGGACGATGCCTCAAAGGAACTGCTCAAAAATGCCATGGAACGTTTGAATCTTTCGGCACGGGCTTACGACCGTATCTTAAAGGTCGCCCGCACGATAGCCGATTTAGAAGACGCAACAGAAGTTAATGGAAACCACATTGCTGAAGCGATTCAGTATCGGAGCTTAGATCGAGAAGGTTGGTTGGGGTAGGTTTTGGGTCACATGCGTGGCCACCAGTTGCAACTGGCCATGGTAGGATGTAGATTTTTGTAGTTCAGTCTGCGCTGTTGACTTTATGGTGGGAGTCTCAAAATACATTCGTTTTGTGCGACTTTTGCCCTTAAGAGGAAACGTTCAAAGATAATTTTCGGAATATGCTGAAATTTTATAGAGACCGACGGGAATATTCTCGTCTTTTTTGGCCAAAATAATAGTTAGCTCATTGGTATTTATGGGTTCATCAAATACTACTGTATTAATGGCTTGATAATTGTCCGACTTTTCATAAATCATGTTCTTTTTGTCGTCATAGATTTTATATTTTTTGACCGTAAACGGAATTTCAGCATTTGGATGTGTAACAAATACGGATGGAAGCGCATTGTCAAAATCACAATCAAAAAATAAACGAAGCATGCTTATTTTTTGTTTCTCCCACCAGCTTATTTTAAGCTCTGAATTTTTATCATTCAATTCGGCCTGCCAAACATTTGAATATCCGTCAGCGGTGGGTCTTACATTGTTATTCAAAATATTTTGGGAAGAAAAATTCTCAACTGGCGGCTCGATAGTCATAGCAATATTCTTGCCGCCGGGCATTTTTTCGGGTGTCCAAAAATCAAAAGCATCAATTCCTATATTTTCCGGGGGCTCTTGTTTTCCATAGTTTGAAACTGCAGGGGTTTCCTTTTGTAGAACCGTCATGACTCCTATAAAACGCTCGTCCGACAGCATAATATCAACTGCTTCATTCTGCATAAAACATACATAGGCATAAAAGTTCTCATCAATGTTCTTGTCACTGGAAAATGTAATTTCTTGTATGCCTTTTTTTAACTGAAATGTTTTCGATTCTAAATCGATATCTGGTGTAAAGTGGGTTTTCTTAGAACTCCTTTTCAATATTAAGGTAATTGATGTCTCTTCTGAAGCCTGTAATTTCACCTTGAAAATGTAGGTGTTATTTGCTGCCAGAGGAAGAATCTGAGCCATATTGAATTTTAGTTTCTTCCATTCCCCACACGATTTTATTTCACCAATTTTTAATTCTGAAGTAGATGAAATAGTGGCACTTTGAATTAAATCACTAGTATCTTCGAGGTTCAATCTCGGAATGCTCTGACCTTCTCTGTTCAGAGCCAATTGTAGCATCCCGATTTTATCTTCTTCTGCTAGTGTTCTCGGCGTCCATTTATTTTTTAGGCATAGTGCGACTGCCTTACCAACTGCTTGTCCACCATGTGAACAGGTCAACATGACCCGTGAAGAGCCAAATGCAACATGTGAAGCGCTAATTATTCTGCCGGCTAAAAAAAGATTGTCAATGTCTTTGCTGTAGTAGCAGCGGTATGGTATTGAATAGACCCCTTTGGTGTGCCATTGCGTACAAGAATTGTGTTCACTATAAATACCATCTGCAGGATGTAAATCCATCGCCCAGCCCCCAAAAGCTACTCGGTCATAATAGTCTTTTTGATCTACAATATCTTTTTGAACAAGCATATAATCGCCCTCAAACCTTCTACTTTCTCTTTTACCGGGAATGGTTCCTACCCATTCCAAGGTCAGGTTTTCAGATTCTGGATATTTCCCGCTGTTTTTTACATAATCCCAAATGCCGTAAACTACTTTCCATAATTCAAACTTGATTTCTTCAGACTGATGGATGGTGTCAAGCCTTCCACCGTATTCAACCCACCACAGATTACAACCATGTTCATTTAATCTGTAATTGCGAATACGCGGCAATTCTGCAGCATTATTGATAGCAAATGAAGGCGCTATATACTCAACCGGTTTGCAAAGGTCTTTAGTGTAAAAATATAAGGAATGTCCCAGTAGGTTGCCATAGTCTTCGACATTTGGAGCGAAACCTTCGTCGAATTCCTCGGGTGTTTCGGCTCCCATTCTAAATGAAGCACCAGCTTGAAATGCTACAATACCATCACCTGAGGAATCGCAGAAAAATGGAGCTTCCAATTGATAAGTCGTTGCGTTTTGACTACAAAAGGCCTTTACGCTTTTAATTGTTTTGTCGTTTGATTTTTGCACCTCGTAAACAGCGGTATTCAATAATAGGGTAATGTTCTTTTCTTCGTACACTTTTTCCAAAAGAATAGTATCAAAAAGAAGCGGGTTTCCGTCTTTATTTCGTTTAAGATTATCCAACAAGATTTCATTGATCAAACCACCCTCTCTTGCCCATCTGTTGTTGTTGCCCATTGATGAGGTAGCGCCTAAAGCCCAAAGCCTGACTTCGCTTGATGCGTTGCCCCCAAGTACCGGCCTATCTTGAACTAGAATTACTTGAACGCCTTCTCTGGCAGCAACCACAGCCGTGCAAACTCCTGCTAAACCACCACCAACAACTACTAATTCAGTCCTTAACAATAGCAGTTTATTCTCTCGTATCGACTTTTCAAAACCTTCTATAATCATTCTTTTATATAAATATTAAAAAGTGGAATTTTGTTTCTTCGATTTTCATATTAATTATTTTTCAATGTCATTTTCTGTCCAAGTTTAGGATGGATAAAACTCGATATTAGTATTATTATTCCCCCAACAACAAGAATAATCCCTCTAGATTCGTCGGCCAAAAGGCTGAGGATAAGTATTAAAACACCGACTACAAATAGGGTTATAGCGAGTACTTTGAATCCAAATGTATTTTGTGATCTTGAACCTTCTTCTGCAATATCATCGGATACCTTTAGCTCTAGGTAATTTAAATAGTCTTGGCTCGTAGTATTTCTAAATGCAGCAGCTATTTCATAAATAAGTAATAGTGCAAAAGGAAGCCCTGTGCCTAATATCATTTCATTGGATGTAGATAGCGATGCACCAAATAATTCGGTCGCAAAAAGTTTGACTGCAAGGTTAATGACCAAGCTGATAATAGTTACTTGAAGAATAGATTTTCCTGAAAGCCTTTTCGAAAACAATGCCCAAATCGGAGGGGCGTATAACGATGCGGCCGTTAAGGCCCCAATACTTATAACAACATTTACAATTCCACCTGCAGCAGGGACTAAAAGAGCTACAATTATGGTTGCGACCCCAAAAAACAATGTTGATAATTTTGCCACTCTCATAGTTGCTTTAATCGAGGCCTTTGGCTTAATTACTTTAAAAAGGTCATTCGTTATTACAGACGCCGCAAGATTTAAGGTGGTATTTACAGAACTAGCTGTAGCAAAAATCATAGCCCCTAACATAAGGCCTAACATACCTAACGGTAGCACTTCTTTACTAATTAACAGGTAAGCTCCCTCATTTTCCAAACCGCCTAGTGAGGGATTTAATACACGATAAATCATTGGGGGCAACATCCATATAAATGGGCTTATTAAATACAACCAACTAAATGTCAGACCAACTTTTCTTGCAGACTTGGCATCTTTCACACTGGTAAACCTTTGGACGTAAGCCCAATTTCCACCAATGAATACGGTATTTGTAATAGCAAAGGCAATAACAAACCCCCAAGTATATTCGCCACTTGTCCAATCAAAAAAGTTTTCAGGCGCTTTAGTTACAAACTCAGTAATTCCTCCCACAGAGTCAAGTGATAAATAAACAACAACAAATACAACAGCGGTAAGAATAACAAATTGTAATACATCTGTAACAATAACGGCCCATAGACCACCAACTACGGTATATAAAAGTATTAAAGCACCAAGTGCAATGATACAAGCGTTAATAGGAAACCCTGTTGATACATTAACAATTTTTGCAACAGGGTATAAAAATGCACCTGTATTACCTAGTGAAACTATAAGAATTAAATATGTGTAAACCTGCTGAGGTTTTGCACCCAATCTATTTCTTACAAACTCGGCGGCCGTAAGGCTGTTGGTTTTCCACCATGCTGGAGCAATAAAATAGGCTACGAGAAAACCACCGACACACATTCCTACTTGAATTGTAATTGTTACCCAACCTAATTCATACGCGATAGAGCCCCACACTACAAAAGTACCAGCAGAGAAAAAACTCATAAAGAGAGACAAACCGTTTATGGGCCAAGGTACGGCACCACCTGCGGCGAAATAAGATTTCATGTCGCCCCCTCGCTTACGAAAAGCCAAACCGGCCATTACGATTACCAATGAAAATACTACAATAACGATGTAATCAATTGAACTCATTGTTGTTTATATTTTAAAAATGGCTGCTTCTTCTTTTAGAGCGAATGGTGGCAACCAAACATTTTGCGAGAAGTATTAATGAGGTATTTGCATTGACTTCTCCACACCCTCTAGGCGTTGTTCTACAAAGAGGCGATTTCCGATAAATGTAAATATTCTCATTCCCAACGAGTAACTTATACTAGCATAATTGCCTTTGAAGTGGCTATAAATCAACGGAAACGTTTCCGAAAACTCATGTATCCTACTTTCAAACCTTATTAATAATTCACTATTTTTAATTCAAAGGCTGATAAATGAAAAGTGTTACTATAAAAGATGTTGCTAAAAGATTAAACGTCTCTATTTCATCCGTTTCACGAGCCTTTAATAATTCATATGATATTAAAAAAGAAACAAGGGAGCGTATCTTAAGAACAGCACAGGAAATGGGTTATTATCCGAATCCCATTGCTCAGAAATTAACCCAAAAAAAGACTTTCAATATTGGAGTTGTAGTGCCGGAATTTATAAATGAATACTACTCTGAAGTGATTCGAGGTATCCAAGATATTTTGACTTCACTCGGTTATCAAGTTTTGATAATGCAGTCTGACAACAAGCATGAAAGAGAGTTAAAAAACGTCAAAACTTTAATTCATAATATGATGGATGGATTAATCATATGCCCGTCTGTCAAAAGTAAAAACATGGATTACTATCTTGATGAGATAAACAAGGGGTATCCCATTGTATTTTTAAATCGTATTGAACAAAGTTTTCCTGCCAATAAAGTGCTCTTCAACAATACAAAATGGGGTTTTTTTGCAACGGAACATCTTATTTATCAGGGGTATAAAAAAATATACCATTTATCAGGAAGCAATGATTTAGGAATAACAAAAGACCGCACCCAAGGATTCATTAAGGCTTTAGCAAAACATGGTTTTTCAAAAGACGATTACAAAGTCATAGAAACAGGTATATTACCTGAGAACGCCATGGCAAGGGTTCAAGAACTTATAGATAATAAGGATTTGCCTGAAGCATTCATGTGTGTTAATGACCTTGTCGCCCTGAGCACAATTTCCGTTTTGAGGCAAAACCAAATTGAGGTTCCGAATGACATAGGTGTAGTAGGATTCACAGAGACCAAAATAGCGGATTTGGTCTCTCCAAAATTGAGTAGCGTGAAACAACCCACCTATGAAATGGGCAAATCTGCTGCTGAAATGTTGATGAAAGTGATTAAAAAGGAAACTATGTCGTCAAATACCATTATATTAAATGGTAGTTTGAATATACGGGAATCTTCAATAAGAGCCAATCAATGAATACTGCATTGAAACTATCCCAGTGGGAAATTCGGTAAGTCCTAAAAACGGCCATTTTAAGACATACTTTTAATGTATTAATAGACCTAGACTATGTGCGTCCTGTTTGTGGTCTCTTTTATTCGACCCAGAAATTCAGGTTTTAAGGGGCTAAGATTTTATCCATTAACCTTTATGATATTAGATTAAAATCACCTAATTAGCAGGTTTACACATTTCATAAACCCATTTTGTCTGGAGTTGGAAAAAATATATGTGTATTACTTAAATAGATTTTCTTTAATTTTAGGTTGTTCTTGATAAAAGTACCGGAATATATAATAATCAACGAATTAATGGGTTTACTATTCAAACGTCCTGTGTCATTCCGAATCCGGACGAATACCATTTTTGTATATGTATCGATTTAAAGTCTTCGCCGGTTTGGTGATTTTATTACTTTTCCTATTTGTGCTGACTTTATGCAGCAATGATTCCATTTCAGCCACACATTCTTCAATAGAAACCTTCGATGAAGTCACCTATACATCACTAAGACAGAACAGTAACGTTTTGGATAAAGAACTACAAATTGCCCTGCAGCAAGCTGTTGACTCCTATTTTAGCAAGGCCATAGCCTCCGAGGAAGTTGTGGGTGCCGGTGTCAGTATTGTGCAAGGGAAACAGGTGCTGTTGGCGGATGGGTTCGGAATAAAAAATAGCCTTACAGGCCAAAAGGTAGACGGCCAAACGGTCTTCCGATTGGGTTCGCTTTCAAAGGGATTTACAGGAGTGCTTGCTTCATATCTAAAAGATGAAGGAAAATTGACCTGGGAAGATAAGGTCAGGGATTACATTCCTGAATTTGAGCTGGGAGATCGCGAGAATACGGAAAGTATCACCCTGGCCCATTTATTATCGCATACCTCGGGGGCACCTTATCACAGCTACACAAATCTGGTGGAGGCCGGGCTATCTATGGAGAAAATCGCAGGTCGATTTGCCGATGTACAGCCCATAAGCAAGCCTGGGGAAATGTATAGTTATCAAAATGCGTTATTTGCGCTTTCCGGGGAAATGATGAAGAAAGTTACCGGGCAGGAGATTACCACGTCCTTGGAAGAACGTTTTTTCAAACCACTTGAAATGTGCGCGACCACCATGGACTTTGATGCGCTCAAGAAGATAGAGAATAAAGCCAAACCACATGTTAAAGCAAGGCGTGGGTGGAAATCCGGCAAGTTAACCGACTCCTACTTTAATGCCGTTGCTGCCGGGGGCATCAATTCAAACGCTGAGGATATGGCCAAATGGATGCAGTTTTTGCTCGGTCACCGTCCCGATGTAATGAAACGCCAAGCCCTACAAGAAGCCTTTACGCCATTTGTTGAGATACCCGGGAGACAGAAGTACTATCAACGCTGGCCTGGACATATGGCCTCGTACTATGGTTTTGGCTGGAGAATCCACACCTATCGATCCGGTAACCCAGAGGTCGAAAATACTATCTGGCACCACGGGGGAAGTGTTAACCGCTTCCGTAATGAAATAGCGGTCTTTCCTGAGGAAGATTTGGGTATTTGCGTACTGCTGAATAACCAATCCAGAATAGCTCAGCGCGTGATTACTGACCTTTACAGTATCGTTCGAGAGGTCATTCGGACCCACACGGGCGAAACACCTCCGAAGCAGTCAGTGGTCAGTTCCCAACCCTCCGGATCAGCTGGAACATGAACTACATTACCGATAGGAATGTAAGGTCTAGGTCGTAAAGAAATCTCAAATGACAAACTCGAAATCGGAAGTACAAAACTAGAAGTACGGAATACGGGATTAGAAGTATGAAGTAGGGGAAAATAAAACAACTTTGACCCGAAACCCGAAACCCGAAGACCAAGCACCTAACAATCGACACTTCTTACCACTTAACATTTGAACTTGACACTTGTACTTGAGTTTACACTTAAACTTTGACTTCAAATCAATCGGGATGTAATTTGCTAATACCATGAGATTCCTACTTGGAATACCTTTTAAGCATGAAATTCCAATGTAACTTTTTGAAAAACCCAATGTGCAGACATAACCAAAGGTTTTGCGCATGAAGTTTTTCCTTAAACCTTATTGAGGATTTGTTAAAATATGCAGTAATGCTAAACGTAGAGCTACGACCCATTTCTGCCAATAACAAGTAGCATTGATATCTTAAATAAGGGGCCAAATTCCTTCCACGAAAAGTATTAAAGGTCCACATGTTTAGGAGGTAGGCTTCATTATTCGCGAGTTTAAACGCCTTCTTCTTAAAAACAAAGTCGTTCAATTCAACAAACATAAAGGCCGCACATTTTTTATGGTGCATTAACCCCATACATAGCTGCCCTTTTGCCATACCATTTAACATTTCCTGTTTATCAAGACCAGGCATATTACGACATATTTGCTCAACCTCTTCTAAATCCAAATATTTGACGCTATAACCGGACGAATCACCTTTTATCTTTGGGGCATTGTATCCAGATACTCCTTCCCTTACCCAATAATACGGGACAATTTCAATACCGATGCGCGCCAACCGATTTGTTATTCCGTGAAGGAATAGCCCGTGGCGAATAACATTCCAAAACCTATATATACTGGAGGAGTTTGAGTTTTTAGTTATGGGCATGACACAATACGTGAGATTTAAACTTTGAGGCCATAGACACCATTACCTTCGTTCAAGTTCATTTTTTTTCTAAATTCCAATGAGGTCATAATCTTTCTGGAATGCGCTTTGGCAATGGTATGTATTCTTTTTAATAAATCGGAATTTGTAGCTAATTTTGTCCTGTTATTATCATACCAAATATTATCTTCCAACCCCACTCTTACACCACCTTCAATGGCAATGGACAACGAATTCATCACTAGTTGGGCGTTTCCTATTCCGGCTAGGCTCCATAAAGAATTCTGCGGCAGGTCCTTTATCATGAGTCCGGCATGTAATAAATCAGCTTGGGCGCACGCAATATTTCCCAATAATAGATTAAAATAATACGGTGGCTTTATCAATTCCTTTTTCTCAAGATATTTGGCATAATTGACCATTCCGACATCAAATACTTCAAGTTCGGGCACAATTCCATTTTCTCTCATGGTGTAGGCCAGGTCTTGAATCATTTTTGGCGAGTTGGTACTGGCTATGGTATTGAAATTTAAAGAGCTTAAGGTTAAACTCCCCATATCCGGTTTTAACGAATCCTTTAAGAACAAGGGGTCGGCACGCTGTTCCAGTTTGCTGAATGTTCTGCCACTTAGTGAGACACAGATTACCAACTCAGGAGCATAACGACGGATACCTTCAATAATTTGAGCATATAATTCTTTCTTATAAGTAGGCACTCCGGTCTTAGGTTCCCTAGCATGCAAATGAACCATTGTAATGCCCATTTCATTGGCACTATGGACATCTTCTACAATTTCAGAAACACTTACTGGAACATGTTCCGTCATCTCCTTGGTAGGAATCATTCCTGTAGGTGTAAAATTAATTATCAAATTTTCAGACATACGACTCCGTAATTTTTTAAACGATTAACTTGGTGTCAAAACTTTAAAACGTTTAGTGCTATAGAAAGGAAATTCTCTATTTTTTACTTCCAGTTCTCGGGGGTCGAAATGAAAATTGATGACTTATTATTCAATAAGGATGTTCTAAATAGAAGCAAAATATACAAGATTCTGGTCATGAAAGTAGAAATTATAGCCATATGGAAAGGTTTCATGGTTATTGAGCAACTTCAAACCTATCTGATACTCTTAAGGTTAAAGCTGTTTTTTGGAATATTGTAGAAATTCCTTAAAAATATGAACATACAAAGTTAGAAGTACTAAACATGGAATTAGAAGTGCGAAATACAGAGTCAGAAGTGTGAAAAACGAGATGTGAGGTACGAAATACGAAAAATAAGAATATTTACAGTTCGCCGCTTCCCATTTACCTATTAACATTCGAACTTGGTACTTGAACTTGTAATTGAGTTTGCATTTGATTCTAACGTATTCCTAAGTCCACAACCTCTCATTGTAGGTTGCTAACTGATGGGAACTTGAGGCTAAATCAATGATCATAAGGTACCTAAGTACAAGAGAAGGGGGAACAACAGAGAATTATTTTAAATCATACCCCCCATTCTGTCCCAAGTGACAAAAGTCATAGTAGTTCTATATCACCCACTTTACATTTATACTAGACTTACTGTCTTTAGTAATACGATACAATAATTGTGGCCATTTCATTTTGGGAATTAATAAATACACTGCTATGAAACCTATTCGATTATTATTAGTGATTTTATGTTTTAACTCAATAAGTTGTGAAGATTCCGATGAACTTAATTTGTTCGAGATTAGAAATGAAAATGTGGTTTTTGTTGATGACGATCGATCCGTTTTTGGGCAAGGAGATTATTTATGGTTCAATATTAACGTTCCGACAATGCAGACTGATGCCTTTTTTGAAAGGGGTGTTGATATTTATAAAATGACGAGAGCCGATGCAACATTTTTTGGATTTTCATTGTTTGAGGCGGATGGTGACAGTTCTACCCCTTTGCGCTTTGGAGCGGATGAAATAATTATAGAAACAGGCGACCTACATGTTACTGGTTTCGAAGAATCGGCTAACACAAAATTACTTGGCGTCGCTAATTTTAGTAGTGGGACATATAAAATGAGAGTTGGAATCCCACTTGAAAGCAATGGTCAATTCTTCTTGGCAAATTCAGAAACAGGTGTAGGGGGTCAAGGTATGAGCTTTAACCCCAAGAATGGAAGTGATGCTCAAATTACCCTTTCTACGAAAATCAGAAATTCAGATTCGGAAGGCAGATACCATATCACCGTGAATTAAGATGGGTTGGTCAACATACTTGAACTTCACTCATCTGCAGGGATATGGAGGTTATGCGAACTATTAATTTCGTAAATGCTAAGTTTCTTAGATTATTGAAATCTTATAGGGGAAAGCTATAAGTTTATTCCATGGAGTTTTATGGTTACCGGATCTTTCCACCAATAATTTCATGCCCTTCATCAGTAAGTTCCCAATCTCCTTTCCCGTCTGGTTGCACCAGTCCCAAGAGCACAAGTTTATGTAGTCTGTTCTTCCTTTCCTGTTTGGGCGCAAAGTCAAGTGACATGGGTAATTTTTTTGGATTTCCAATCTACTAAATTTCCTACATTTAGACAATAGTAAATTTCATAATGTGATCATAAAAATAAAGACAGTTTACAATGAAGCGTTATGTAAAGGCAATGGAAATCTGGCTGGCCCGTGAAGAAAGGGTATCAGTTATATTGATTTGGTCACTCAACTGAAAATGAAAATTGCAACTTTCATCGGTTTCATGTCAATTCGGAGATATAAAGATGTATTTTACATATACATGACCAGGTTTATATACAATTGTGAAAATGAACATAGAAAAATTTTTCTCCTCTGAATTGATCCTTGAAAACGATTCGATTTTACTACGTCCTTTATCCATTAATGATATTGACAAAATAGAATCTATAAGCTATAATAAAGAATTAGGCGAATTTGGGGCAAGAATAAAAAACAGAAATGATTTAATAGATTATTTTAACTTCTGTCTAAATTCAAAAAAAGAAAAAGACCTATACCCTTTAATCATTCTTGGCAAGGAAAACCATAATCCAATAGGATTAACTATGTTGGGAAATATTAGTTTTCCCAACAAAAGGTTAGAAATAGGATGGACGTGGATTGGTGAAAAATTTCAGGGAACAGGTATCAATGCAATTTGCAAAGGACTTCTTCTAGATTATTGTTTTGATGTTCTTAATTTAAGAAGAGTAGAGTTTAAAATAGATATAAACAATCTTAAATCGCAAAAAGCAATAAAAAAGATTGGTGCCATTAAAGAGGGGCTTTTAAGAAATTACAACATTCAATCTTATGGAGAAAGTAAAGGAACTTACATTTACAGTATTCTCAAAGAAGAATGGGAAAAAAGCAAATAACATGGGCTCAATTTAAAGTGAGTGGTTTTAAAATTGTCGATTTACTCACTCCCGCACTAAAATTGGTCAAACTCTTGTCACATTTTGAAACATCCGTTGTACTAATGAAAAGAACCTACATTTTAGCTATTGTTTTATTCTTTGGCTGTAAAGAAAAAAATAAGGATTTCAATACAGAAAAAGGACATAATAAAACGATTATTGCGGACACTTATGAACTTATAAAGTCCAATGACTCTAGGGTGTTGTTAATCGTTTTTCCAGGAGGAGGAGCCACCTCAAAAGAGACCAAGGAAAATTTTAATATTGTTGAAAACGCCACGGGCAACAGTTTTTCTGTGCTTTTGATGAACTTTAATCGCCACTTATGGATAAACGAGGAGGATTCAGAAAAACTTAGTGCGGACATCAAGACAATAATAGAGCAGAATGATCTAAATACAGAGAAGATTTTCATTGGAGGAATATCTATTGGCGGAACTGTTGCAATTACAATAGCTAACTATTTGTCCAAATCGAATTCTTCAATCGAACCCAATGGGGTTTTTGTCGTTGATTCACCTATTGATCTCTACGCCCTCTATCAAAGCTCTCAAAAAGATATTTTAAGAAAGGATTTTTCGGAAGAACGACTCTCGGAACCAAAATTCATAATTCGGTATTTTGAAGAAGAGTTTGGCAGAAGTGACACCTTACTTACAAATATTCAGAAAGTTTCCCCCATAACGTTGCAGACAAGAAATACTACAAACATTAAAAATCTGAAAAACAAGAAATTACGATTTTATACAGAACCTGATACTTTATGGTGGAAAGAAAATAGACAAACCGATTTTGAAAGCACTAATGCTTATATGCTTCAAAAAACTTTTGAGATATTAAAGAGTGAAAATTGGAATAATGTTCAATTGGTTCAAACCGAAAATAAAGGCTTTCGTGCAAATGGCAAGAGACATCCACATAGTTGGTCGATTGTAGATACGGATGATTTAATAGAGTGGATTTTGGAGTAACTTCCTACAAATAAACATCATTGGGAAATGCGAAACTAAAAATATGAAGTAGTAAAAAATAAAACAACTTAAACCCGAAACCCGAAACCCGAAACCCGAAACCCGAAACCCGAAACCCGAAACCCGAAACCCGAAACTTGAACCATATACGTGGAATTTGATTTTTGAATTCCCATAAAATACGAGAGTAGAAATACGAAGTACGAGAAAATAAATATTTTACTTCCCGCTTCCTACAGTATAGCTTTCCGTAAATCGAAAATATGGGCCATAGAACTGTATTAGAAGTACCCCCTCTATTTTTATAACGATATTTGGGGATTGGAAAAGCAATTTCTATGAATGCAAGGTATATCCGTATCGATGCCCCGGACCAGCAAATGGAACATGGGTTGCACAATAAGTACTGCCATGAAAAGCTGTATCTAGACATCTGTAGCGGTTCGGTTCCATTTCATAAGCGACCCAGGGGAAAGGAACTCTTGGAGGACAAAAACATTACCTATGTCAGCGTCCGTGCTATCGATAGGTTAGGGCGCAACCTAATGGATATCCTATCTACCTTACGGCATTTTGACAACAACGGGATTATCCTAAAAGTGGATGACCTTGGCCTGGAATCCCTAGTTGTTGGAAAGCCCAATCCCACCTTTAAACTTATAATCAAAGTATTGACCAACATTGCGGAAATGGAGCGTAGGAACCTACAGGAACGCCAAAGGGCAGGTATTGAACTGGCAAGGGCCAAGGGCGTCTATAAAGGTAGAACCAAAGGTTCCAAGAAATCCAAAGAAGAGATTTTAGCCAAGTACAGTCATGTCATTAGGCGATTAAGGGAAGGCCATACCATGAGAAATACAAGCAGGTTATGCGATGTTAGTCTGGGAACCGTACAGAAGGTAAAGGCTTTGATAAACTAAAACGAATCCAAAACCACAGCTTCAAGGAAGTACCATAAACTTAAAGGCCCCCGGTAAATATAACGAAGACGCCAAAGCCCAAATTTCAGAATTCATATTCCAAGGAGGTAGCTACAATTTACCCCAATTTAAATTTGAATATTGAGATTTGCATTTTCACTTGTCTTTTTTATGCATACTCCAACTCCTGCAATTTGGAAAGCGCTTCCGATTTGGAATTGACATCCAGTTTTAGGTAGATGTTCTGTATGTGGAAATTTACCGCACTGGTCGTAACGAATAGTTTTTCCGCAATGGTCTTGTATGTGGCACCTTGGCAAAGGTAATCGATGACCTGGTTTTCCCGTTCCGAGAAATACTGCCTTGATTTTCTTTGGAAAATAGAAATAATCATTTTGGCAATGTCACTGCTTAAAGTTGCACCTTCACGCTCTACGGCGTCCAGGGAATTAAATAGACTTCTTTCATTTAATGGTTTGGTAACATAGCCATTGGCCCCAAACTTAAATGCTTTTTTGATAAGCTCAAAATCATTACTGGAACTCAACATGATAATTTTGACATCGGGGTCCTTTTCCCTAAATAGCGGAATACTTTCAATTCCACAACGGTCCGGTAATGCTATTTCTGAAAAAATAACATCTGGAAATACGTGATCATATGCGCATAGGGCATCTTTTATGGTGGGGTAGACGCCCTTTAACGCATATTCCAGAAACGAGTCAAAGTAGGTTTCATAGGTGTTGTGAAATAATCGTTCATGGTCTATAATAACAATTTTTAGTGGGTCCTGGTTCATACTGATTTGGGTTTTGTGGCGTACCCGTGAATTTTGTTAAAGCTATGGGCAGCCGTGGTTGTGGGGAAATTGTGGTTGAAAATCTTGGTAACATCATATTTAATGGTATAATACTATAGCACAAGTAGATATGACCCTATAATCCATACGAATTATGGGTAACGTCCATGAACAAGGCATGCTATAGAACCTTGTGGTGCGGACTTTTACTTTTTTAAGGCACGAAGCCTAAATGAAATAGTTTCCCTTTTGCACTAAAAGAATCAATGTGCTTTGTGAGTTAAGCTGTACTTAAAACATCCAAATGGGATTACAAATCGGCGCCGGTCCATCCTTTATAAAGACTTTAGGATATGCCCTTGATTTTGGGTCATGGCCAACGCTACTTTTTTGGTTGAACCTAAAATGTAGTGGTGTTTTCATTTAGTGGGATTTGGGTTAGACAATAGTTTTTTATGCTTTTATCTGATTCTAAACCTAGATAAAAAAATTAAAAAAAACATACATGATGTGCGTATTTTCGTTCAAATACACACTTTATGGGCTTTTTCGTGCAGTTCGTCGAGGAACCGACCGATTGGTTTGTAAATGTAGAGTAGTTACATTAAAAACGATCCTATTGCATTTGGCTGGGACCAGCCTCTGGGCAAGATCATAAAATTGGGTAAGGAAATCATAATTCGGGGGTTACGTATTGTTATATAATGCAAACGGTAGGTTTGATCTATATATTGTGCTAAAGGAGATAAAAATTTGGTGGGCCCAAATAGAAAATAGCGGGGCATGTCCCCGCTATTTTTTTACCCAGTTTCCAACCACAAAAACTAGGACCCACTAATCATAATTTTTTTGAATCTCTTTATTTCACTCCGAATATGAATTGTAAACTATGGCAGAATTGTTATCGGCTACCTCCATTATCCATTTCTCATCCTGGTATTTTCCATCTAGATCGGATACAAAGGCCGTTCTTGCCTCATCCTTGAAATTGAAATCGGCCAAATACACATAATGCAGTCCATTTTCCTTATTGTAAAAATGCCTAGCGTCCAAGCCTTGGTCTTTTAAACGTTTCATAAAAGCGTTTAAGTATTTTTTGTTCTTATAAACATTGGCTATTACATAATAACCGGATTTTACGCCTACTACATCGGATTGATCCAATACCTTGATGGGCAGCTCTTCAAAATCCTTACGTTTTGTATTTTCCAATACGGCAATGGGATCATTGTAATTTCTTGTAATCTTGTTTTTAACAGGACGTACTATTTCCTTGTTTTTCAAACTCTTCTTGACCGGATTCTCAGTCTTTGTTGTCGAAGCCAGTTGTGTATGTACTGGACTGTTAGGTTCCGGTGAAAGGGCCTTTATACTATTTTTTACATCATTTCGTAACAAGCGCACCATAGTCTCGAACCGTTTCTCGAATGCCGCGGTACGTGCGTTCTCAATGGAATCTTGCCTAAGGATGAGTTCATCCAAGATCAATCGGTTTTCGTAGGCCAAGGAGCCCGTATACTCCTCTTCGGAATCTGTGTTTCCCTCTTCCTTGGTTTGTGACTTGATCTTATCTTTCTTGGCTAACTTATTTCTCTTTGAAACCTGATTCGTTAAATCCTGGGTATTCCTTTGAGCCAATTTTTTGTTCTCCTCGATCAATTTTAAGATCTGCTCTTCATAGTTTCTAACAATGCCGTCTATCTTATGGTCTTCGGAAGCATCTACCAAACCGCCAAGACTGGTGGTACGATCTTGAAAGGTGTAAGCCAAGGATACTTCATGATTCCAGCCCAAATCCGTGTCTTGCGTGGTAATATCTTTTTCCACCAAATAGCCTATGGACATTTTTTTGTTCAGATTTACCCCGAACCCCATTGCCAATCCGTAGGTGTTATCATAGTTGGTCTGCAACCAGCCATAGTTCGGCAGATCAAGTAATATGGAACCCACGTAGGCCAAGCTACCATCGGGGTTTTTGCCCAATTGTGCCAGTGGCATTAAACGGGCATCCTCAAACAGTCCACGTGTTGCATCAAATGAATGTGTGTATTGTAGGGAAGCCTTAAGACTCTTATCGTTAAGACTAGTTAAAAAAGTATTGGTAGTCTGATTGTAGCGTAATAAATCTGTGGCATACAGACCAAAATCGAACTTACCTAAGGAGAGTGTGATTCCAGGCTGAATGGCCAGATTACTCTCTTTTCTGGACCCGTTGATCCTTTCATCCGATTCCGTTGCAACAATGCGATTCTGATCTAGACCTTTGTTAAAATACGTAATATTAGTACCAAAACTAAGTCTACTCGAAGGGCTCAATCGTACCGAGGTAGCATAGTTGGCATTAAAACCGAACTCTTGTACCACACCTAGCCATTGGGTATATGCACTGATGCCCAAAGCGGTATTCTCATTCAACTTGTTGCTAAAACCAAGAAAGTAGTTTTGGCTGTTATCCTCAAAAGTGGCGTATTGATTTCTATGTAACAAGTTTATATAGGATTTGTTTTCCCTCACCAATGAAAATGTAGGATTGATTAGAAATCTATTAAAAAACAATTGGTTATGATAAGTGCTGCTGGAGCTCAAAGTGGATTCTTCCTCCTGGCCGTAGGCAGCTTGAATTTGTATTACTGTGGAAAATAGAATCAGAAGACCTATTTTATTTGTCAAATTAATTATACGGCTCATCTTGACTAATATTATGGTTGTGCTATCGGATAAGGTTCCGATATACCTTCTTTGATTACTACAGTTGGAGTTTGGGTAGTGGACCCTTGAAATCCAATTGCTTAATTACTATCCCCTATATATCTTATAGATTTGTCCTGGTATTGGTATTCTCGTTGAACGCGATATACAATAGGGGATAGCAGAGGTTAAAATTTGTTTCTTACTCGTCTTCAAAAACAGTGGAGGAGTAGTCGATGTTGTTTTCGCTATACAGTGCCTCAAGAATATCATTCTCACTTTTTAGATGCGATCTGTATTTTTTACTATCCAACGTAAAAGCGATTCGTTGTACATTGTCCTTGTCCCTTCCGCGATTGGATACTACATAGCCTTGTCGGTCCCGAGTTGGAAGAACCAGGGAAAAATCATCTTCCTTACTATTGATATCGCTACCCAGGTTCACGGACCAATCGACTTTTTTGCTACCTACTTGGGCCATATGTAAATCTAGGCCACCATAACCGTTTCGTCCATCGGAGGCAAAGAACAAGGTGTTGTCGGCTGCCAAGCTAGGATACAGGTCGTTCTTTTTGGAATTTACTTTTTCCCCTAGGTTTTTGGCAACTCCGAATGTGCCGTCTTCGCGTATGGTGGAAACGTAAATATCATATTTCCCATAGGTTCCTGGCATATTTGAGGCAAAAAATAAACGTTTGCCATCCTCTGAAATAGTGGGATGCGTCGCGGAATAATGCTTGGGACATAAAGCGACTTCCTTTATGTTTTTCCATTGACCATTTATTTTCTCTGCCTTAAATATTTTCTGTACACTTTCTTTTTTGGAGAAAATACCATACTCCGGCTTTATTAAAACGGCTTTGGTGAAATAAGCGACGGTGCCATTGGCCGTTAAGGCCACGGGCGCTTTGTAGGTATTTGAATCGCTTGTTGCATTGTCCAACAAGGCCTCAAGGCTATGATCCATAGGCTTTTCTGCACTTGTAATAAGCTCTCCGTTCGGACCGAATTCAAAATCCCAATATTTGTTGGTCGATTCGTCCTCCAATTGATAGTCTGCCTTAACATCAGCTACCCAGTCGTCATTATCCGACTGATCTGATGTTGCAATTCCAGAGGTCTTCACGAGTGCATGCTCGTACCTTTTCTGATAACTCGTTTTAAGTGCGCCATTTTTACTAACATCCTTTAGTTTGGTGTACCAAAAAACGGCATTCTCATAGTTCTCGGCCAAAAAATTGGCGTTTCCCAAGTCTTCAAAAATCGCTTGGTCATCATATCCCATTTTTTTCATTTCTAGATAGCTGTCCAGCTGCTTATAGGTACTATAAAGGTCTAGAACGTTAGAATTGGATTTGTTGGAATGTTGAGCGGATAATGAACAACATAAGAAGAGTAAAATGCATCCTAAGATGCGGCTGTGGGTTGTAGAATTTTTCATAGTGGATCGATAAAGGGTTAATAATCTCCGACAAAGTTCACAAATTGTCTCGACCCCTTACTTAACAAAAATTCATAGGTTTTGTGCTATTTTAACCCCTATTTTGTTAAAATCGAACCCTAAATGCTCTACTGGCAATACGTTTAATTTTGATTAAAATATCTGTAAATCAATACTTTATCAATGATTTGTGCTATTATTTTGAAGAACCTATGAAAATGCGGACCTAAAATCAAGTCATATTTTGAATAACTGGCCTACTTTTCCACATTGATCAAAACGGCTTCACAACTTTTTAAATCCGAATTGAGAACAATATTTTCGGAATCCGCTCCATCCACTATTTCAATAGAAACCGTATTAGGTGGGAATTTACCCAAATTATGAGCATAAAGAAAGAGATCGTTGGGCTTGCTGGCATCCAATTGCACCTCAAAGGTTTTCTTTCGGTATTCCAGATAATATTCAGAAACTACCGCAACCCCGTTGAGGTAGATGGAAACAATGTCACCATCCTTTCGTCCATGGTCCCATAGATTGATTCGTATCTCTTTCCCCTTTACGGTCAATTCTTTTACATAGGTAAGCTTTCGACCCTCAAAAGTATTACGGACAACTGGTTTTTCAGCTGGTTTTTGGGCTACCTTTTTTGCAGGTCGAGAAGCCTTGTTAATGGTGAAAAATGGCGTGGCATATTTGGCGATACTATATTTGTCATCAGGAAAAAGTTCAATACCGATAACCCGATAGTTGTCTCCTGCGGGCAAGCCCCTATGCAGTGGAATTCCATCGGCGTACTGCAAATTTTCGAAAATACCAAGTTCTTGTACTACCATGTCGTCCTTGGACAAATAGAATTTTATGGTTTTATTTCCGGGAATGTTCCTTGTATTCCATTTCAATTTTACGGTGTCCGCTGTGGTCCAAATCGTATTGCTATTGGGATAGGTGATTTTTATGGCGGTTTTCGCCATATTAGGCCAATCTAGTTTATGGGAAGCCGGAAAACCATCATTTGCAAAGGCGTTTAACATAAGTAGTAGGCTAAGGCCGAACACCAGAGTCCATGTGTTCCAAGTAACGCTGAAGTATTTATGGGAAGAATTCACAAGTACAATTCCTTAAAATTGGGTTTTTTTACTATAGAATTAACGAAAAAAAAATCTTTGTATTGTAAAAACGAAAAGCTTGTAGACAATAATCTCATTAAAACGCCAAAAATTCATTCGTTCAAACAATGCTTTGAACTCAAAAATCGCCCTAAATGATAGTATAATCCTAATCTTTACATCTTTACCAGACAATCTTTTGCCGCCGATTTATAGACTGCTTCAACAACACGAATATCACGTAGTCCCTCTTCGCCAGGAACAATCAAGGCCGAATTGTTCCTAATGGCAAGGGCATCGTCGTCCATTTGTTTGGCTTGCTGATTTTCCAAAGGAAAATTTATTTGAGTTCCGTTGGACATTGAACCTTTGTTTCCACTATAAGAGGAATGAGGCTCCATTTTAACCCACCCTTTGTCATAGGTAATGTTCAAGTGATTCATGCGGATACCGTAGCTGGTATGACACGCAGCTCGCGCCCCACTGGGAAACTCCAACTGGAACATAGCAGTTTCCTCCACTTCATGGTATATTTCGGGTCGTGTGGTAAAGGTCTGGGCCAGAACGGAAACAGGTTCTTCTCCCGTCGCGAGTCGAGCTCCTTGAATAGCGTACACCCCCATATCACCCATTACACCCCCGCCCATAGCCTTTTTTTGCTTCCAGTGATTAGACCGTCCATCAAAGTATCCTGCTGCAGAAGTAACCATTTTTACAGGCCCAAAGGGTTTTTCCTTGGCCGCCTTCATATAAGCCTGAATGTTCGGATCATGCTGGCACCTATATCCTATAGATAACTTTACTCTATTGTCTTTACAGGCCTTGATCATAGCCTCACATTCGGCAACGGAGGGTGCCATGGGTTTTTCACACCAAACCTGTTTACCGGCATTTGCGGCTCGTATCGTGTATTCCGCGTGCATAGAAGGGGGCAGTACTACATAAATGATATCTATATCCGAATTATTGGCGATGTCATCAAAGTTCTCATAGGAATAGACATTTTTATCGTGGATGCCATATTTCTCTTGCCATACCGGAATTTTTTCCGGACTTCCGGTAACAATCCCTTTAAGTTCACAATGTTGGGTCAATTGCAGTGCAGGTGCAAGAATATCGGTACTATAATACCCTAGACCTACCAAGGCTACACCTAGTTTTTTGTTTTGTGACCTTGTGGAAGATACCAGTATATTGGGAGCTAGTGCCGTTGCAGCGGCCAGCATACCTGTTTTTTGTAGAAATTCCCGTCGTTGCTTTTCCATTTTTCTTGATTTGGACTAAAAAGTACGACAAGAATTTGAAAAAATCAATTGCTGACAAAAGGATACTTAAAAAATCAGAATTGTAAGAAGTTTTTTAGCAATCACTAGTTGAAATGGGAAAACCTTTAGGTAGTTCTGAAAACCTATATGCAATTAAGCTGGAATAAGCAGGGTTAGGATAGCTTTAAGAAAAGTACAAAGAATGCCCAAAGGATGCAGAAAGTACAAAAAGCATAGACTAAATACGTTGAAGCAGTTTTCTTGTCCATTGGATTTGGGATTTGAGTAAAGAAACAATAGTAAAAGTGAAATGCACAATGAGCTCCATGTAAAGAAGGAATATTCGGTAAAAGGCCGTAATATCGATGAATGACCTATTTTGCCACGAACCCAAAACAAACTTATTCGGATAAATGGTAGGAAAACATCGTTGAAATGCGTACGATTGAGGTGCTTGCTAGATCATAACCTTTTTTAGGGCCCTACCAAAGGACTCCGTTTCTGCTAAAGTTCCGGTACTTATGCGAGCCCATTCCAGAAAAGGCGGGAATGGCCTGCCGATCAATACATTTTCTTTTTGCATTGCAGAAATAAGACTTTGAATTGGACGACCCGTTCTAAAAAAGACAAAATTGGTATGGGAGGGAATATATCGAAGCTCCAAATCATTCAATGTGTCATAGATATGTCTTTTGGCCTCCTCTGTTTTAAGCAAGCTAAACTTATAAAAATCATCATCCTTTAACGCCTCCTTGGCAGCTTCTATGGCCAAAATATTGGTATTGGCCATTATACTTGCTTTTAATTTAGTGGCAATATCCGGTCTGGCAATAAGGTAACCCACCCTAAGCCCGGCAAGGCCATAGGCCTTGGAAAAAGTCTTGGATACAATTACATTTCGCCCTTTTTTAACCAAATCGATCATAGAAGGATAGTCGGCTTGGGTAATAAAATCGTAATAGGCCTCATCTACGAACAGTGTTATCCTCGTATCGAACGAAGTACAAAAATCCACAAGTTTATTTCTTTCGACAATGGTGCCTGTTGGATTGTTGGGATTGCAGATAAAAATCAATTTGGTTTTTTGGTTCACCTTTTCGGCCATGGTATCCAGATCATGGACCATTTTGTCATTTACGGGAACACGATGTATGCGAGCACCAAAAGTCTCCGCATATTGCATCATAACATGAAAAGTAGGGTCGGCCGCTATAATTTCTCCATTACCAATGCCATAGGTAAGCCCAGCCGCCCTTAAACCTTCTGTGGAACCACCTGTCACCACAACATGGTCTCTGGTAACCCCTTCTTTTTTTGCTATACCATTTACAAGACCGGACAACGCCCTAAAAGGATAACGGCAGGCTTCACCCAGTGACGAGGTAATCGTTTCACGTACCCGATTGGATGGCCCATAAGGGTTTTCGTTGGCATTGAGACGTATTGGACCATCCACTGGAAAAGGCCTATTGGGAAAATCAACGGCCCAGCTTTCCAATCCGCTAAACAATGCAAAGCCGCCGGATAATCCAATAGTTTTCAACCAGTTTCTTCGGTCGAGATTTCTCATAAACTGTTCTTATGAGAAATAAGATACAAATAATAAATGAAGATTTGGGCATCAAAGGTAGAGCCCGACAAGATCGGAAAACCTTTTGAAAAGGAAAGAAGGTATATGATTAAAAATACCTATTTACAATTGAAACTCCTCGTGGTTCCCGTCCTCATTTTTTAAGGACTTCAAGGGAAATATATCTTTAAGGATATAGGCGCCGACAATAGCAATGCCACCCGCAAATAGGGGTATAGCATAATCCCAATTCAGTATTTTCAATAGGCTACCGCATATAATGGCCAAGGTGCCCAAAACCATGGCGCAGTTCCACAGGATTTGGGATAAACTGTTTTTCGCTTTTCTATCCTCATCCAGGAAGTAGGCAGTCCCCTCCATAACAAACCAAGTAAGAAAGGAAACCGCTATGATTACCTGGAATACTATAGTGTATGAAAAGTCTAATATTCTAAAAATTCCGTTAGTTGTCCAAAAAACTACTAATATCAATTTAACGTAATCAATGAACCTTTTTTCTGTTTTTTTCCAAAAACGTATCATATATAAAATACCGAGTGCCCCAAAAGCAATAAGCATAATTTCAGATGCATAGGGCCACTGTAATACTTGGGCCAACATACCTATAAGTAGGATGGCAATGGACACCCTTATGGGCATTTTCAAAACTTTGTGGGATACTGACATGAAATTTGGCTTTAAATTATATTACTTTAACATTTGCTTTTAAACCCTCCATAATTCCAATGATGTTGTTTACGGTCTCTTTCAAATAATGTCGGACCAGGACATGAGGTATACGGATTGTGGTAAAACCGTTTCTAAAGGAGTGCATGGTTTCTTCCAGATCATTTATGGCCTGTTCATGGGTCATCATGTGGTATTCCGCATCTATCTCAATATTCAACTTGACCCTTGAAATGGCAATATCTATTGATTTTTTACCGTCCCACCATTCCAACATAGCTGCAACACCTGCTTTCTTAAGGCCATAATACAGTTGAATGGCCTCCAATGGTGTTCCTTTCTTTTTCATCAGATCTTCCATACGAGCCTTGTGCTGGGAGCACAGTTCCACGCCTAAAGACTCCATGGAATTTCTGTGGTCCAGATAGCCCAGATCCTTATTACATTCTAAACATGTCATTTAAGTAGGTCAATTTTCTGTACCGATAACAATCGGAACAATTCGATTTGTGATATTAATAACCGCCTATTTTTGGGAATAGTATATAACATCGATGTATGACACCTCGTTTTTAGACGAACTGCGTTTTTTTAGATGAACGGCATTAAAAAATGTTAAAACTGTTGTGAAATTCTTTCCTTTGTCTCAATTGGGTTAAACCATTACCCCTTATATTTATAAAACCATGGTATTGCTGAAATATGTTTAAAAAAGTAGGTCCCGGGGTTTTGATTGCGGCGGCTTTTATAGGGCCAGGCACAATTACAGCGAGTACTTTGGCCGGAGTGGAATTTGGCTATGCCTTGCTATGGGCTATGGTGTTATCCATTATAGCTACTATAATCCTACAGGAAATGTCCGCGCGCCTTGGAATCATAACCCAAAAGGGCCTTGCTGAAGTGATACGCTCACAGATCAAGTCTCCCTTTTTGCGGAATTTGATTATCGGGATTATACTTATGGCCATAGTTGTGGGCAATGCAGCATACGAAGGGGGTAATATAGGTGGTGGCGCTTTAGGGCTTGAAGCCATTTTTGGCTCCAAAGACATGGAATATTATCCTTTCATTGTTGGGTTGTTCGTATTCCTTTTATTGTATCTGGGTAATTACAAGGCTTTGGAGAAAGTATTTGTTTCATTGGTTCTTATCATGAGCTTTTCCTTCCTGATTACTACTTTGATTACCAAGCCCGATTTCAAAGCGATATTGCAGGGAATCTTTATTCCCGCTTTGCCCCAAGATAGTATTCTTACCGTTGTTGCGCTTGTGGGAACTACCGTGGTACCCTACAATCTTTTTCTTCATGCTTCCTTGGTCGGTGAAAAATGGAAAACAAAGGAAGATCTAAAATGGGCCCGGTGGGATACTTTTTTTTCCCTAGTACTGGGTGGACTTGTATCCATGGCTATAATTATTGGCGCTGCGGCTATCCCTGAAAAGTCGGTTTCCGGGGTCTTAGATCTGGCCAAAGGTCTGGAGCCCCTGTATGGGAATGCAGCGCGGTATTGCATGGGTGTTGGATTATTCGCCGCCGGGATTACTTCTGCTATGACTGCTCCTTTGGCAGCTGCTTATGTGGCGGATAGTTGTTTTGGATGGAAGGCCGGAATGAAGGATTATAGATTCAGATCGGTTTGGGTGATCATTTTGATTCTGGGCGTATTGTTCATGTCTTTTGGCATAAGACCTATTGAAATCATTAAGTTCGCACAGATAGCCAATGGTATTTTATTGCCGTTTACAGCTGTTTTCCTGTTATGGGCGGTGAACAGGTCCGCCCTAATGGGAAGGTACCGGAACAAAACACTACAGAACGTTTTAGGAGTATTCATCATTTTCCTCGCAATTCTTCTAGGAGTGAAAAGCATTTTAAAAGTCTTTGATATTTTTTAGATGGATAAAATTGATATTAATTGTGATGTTGGAGAGAGCATGGGAAACGAGGAAGAATTGTTCCCTTTTATCTCCTCTTGCAATATTGCCTGTGGCGGACATGCGGGAAATAGGCAAACTATGGCAGAAATCGTCCGGTTGGCTAGGCAGTTTGAAGTGAAAATCGGAGCGCATCCTTCTTATCCGGATAAAAAGAATTTTGGAAGGATTTCTATGGATATTTCTAATAATCTATTGATTGAAAGTATCCAAGAACAGATAAAAAGTTTGACGGCTATCTTAAAAATGGAAAAATTGGATTTACACCATGTAAAGCTACATGGTGCACTATATAATGATGTGGCAAAGAATAGCAACCTGGCCCAAACCGTGTTGGCATCATTGGAAATATACAAATCTAAAACACCCATATATGTGCCCTATGCTTCAGTCATGGCCAAAGAAGCTATAAATCAAGGGTTTTCAGTAATGTATGAAGCTTTTGGAGATCGGAGATACCATAAAGACTTAAGTTTGGTTTCCCGAGATTCACCCAGAGCCGTTATCAAAGATCCCAAAGAGGTACTGCAACAAGTGATTTCAGTTGTAAAGAACAAAAAAGTAAAAACCGCTAATGGAAATTCGGTCAATATTTTGGCAGATACCGTATGTATTCATGGCGACAACCCTTTTGCTTTACAAATAGTATCGTATCTTTCCGAGGAATTACCAAACCAGAATATCCAACTAAAAAAGTGACCCACTACTCAATCTCCATACGACCTTTTGGCGTACATGCCCTATTAATCGAATGGCCCAATGAAGTGAACGAGGCCGTACTGGAAAATATCCTACAATTTGAAAACTACCTTAGAACAAACCATCTTGGCGAAGACGACTGGGAGATGATACCGGCGTACAACTCGTTGACCCTAATTTACAGAAAAGCACCGATTAACTTTACGGAATTTAGTGAACAACTAAAGGCCTGGTACACTCAATTGGAAGAAGCTTCCTTGCCTCAAAGGTTTATTTGGAGACTACCTGTCTGTTATGATTTGGAATTGGGCATAGATTTAAAAAGTGTTTCTGAAAGATTGGAAAAGAGCGTAGAGGAAGTCGTAAACCTGCACACAAATCATATCTACACGGTATATGGAATAGGGTTTTTGCCCGGATTTATGTATTTAGGTGGATTGCCCCCGTCTTTGGAGCTGCCCAGAAGGGCAGAACCTCGATTAAGGGTAAGGAAAGGTTCGGTTGGTCTAGCCGGGAAACAAACGGGAATTTATCCGCAGGAGTCCCCAGGGGGTTGGAACATAATTGGAAGTTGTTCCGTGCCAATGTTCGACCCTAAAAAGGAAGACCCGTGCTTTGTCAGCGTAGGGGATAAGGTACAGTTTTACTCCATTACCAGGGCGGAATACGATTTGCACAAAATTGAGGCTGAAGTGGGCATTTATAAATTGGAAAAAACCATGTGGAATGCTTAAGGTATTAAAATCCGGTTTGTTTACCACAATTCAAGATGCGGGTCGATTTGGATACTTGAACAAGGGGGTGCCCGTTGCCGGTTTTATGGATACAGCTTCCGCCCATAAGGTCAACCAGCTTTTGGAGAACACTATTGATTCCGCCGTAATGGAAATTACAATGACCGGCCCTATCTTGGAATTTGATAACCCTACTTTTATATGTATCGGTGGTGCGAAACATTCCGTTGCCTTGAATAATGATTATATTGAAAACTTTAAAGTATATAAAGTTTCTCCTGGCGACATCTTGTCCTTTGGTAAATTGGAAAAGGGCTTCCGAAGTTATCTGGCCATAAAAAATGGTTTTAAGACGGATGTAATATTAGGAAGTCGTTCTATGTATGCACCAGTAACCCCTAGGAGCCATTTGGAGGATAACCAGACCATTGCTTACGAAAGCTGTGAAGTGTTTTCTCCTAAGATCGATGAATTAAAGGTTGATTCCTTTTTAGATAGCAAGGTGCTAACTGTTTCCAAGGGCCCTGAGTATGGACTTTTGGACGATAGGCGATTGGAAGTCTTGTTTTTTCAAAATTTTACTATTGCCAACGAAAATGATCGTATGGCCTATCAGCTAGTGGAACATATTGTAGGACATAAGGTTAGTATGTTAACGTCAGCGACCTTACCTGGAACGGTTCAGCTTACTCCGTCCGGCAAGATTATGATATTGATGAAAGATGGCCAGACCACGGGGGGATACCCTAGAATATTTCAACTTTCCGACAAGGCCATTTCCATTTTGGCCCAAAAGAAATTTGGCGACATTATCTCATTTAGATTAGTTTAAAAGTTTTGTTTCCTATTCTAGAAAACTAAAGGCAAGTTTTGTCACAATCTATTTTTTATGTAATATTGAGGCATGGATAAAAATCCTAATATAAACAACGTACTACTTGTCGTCTGCTTAGGTGGATGATACGGATTTACATTGTTTAATGGAAAGCCTGTATCGAATATAATTTGATACAGGCTTTTTCTTTGATTAGGAACTTTTAGTTGTGGATGGCAAACCGTATTCTTTCTATTGAATATGATATAGATTAAGCAGCTATTCATCTGATTATTAGTGTTATAAATTAATATTATAGCAATTGGATTTAGATCATTCTTTTTTGTTAAAAAAATACGGCAGAGGAAAGATTTATCTTTGATTGTCAAAAAATACCAAACCGAATAAATCGCAATAGTCCAATGGAATTAAATAAATACAGTAAGACCATTACTCAAAATGATACCCAACCAGGAGCACAGGCTATGCTCTATGCCATTGGGCTTACCGAGGAAGATTTAAAGAAACCATTTATCGGGGTAGCAAGTACGGGATATGAGGGCAATCCATGCAATATGCATCTTAACGATTTGGCACAGGACGCCAAGGAAGGTATTCAGGAAGGCGGTTCAATAGGCCTTATCTTCAATACCATTGGTGTAAGTGATGGAATCTCAATGGGTACTTCCGGCATGCGATATTCCCTACCCTCAAGGGATATCATAGCAGATTCGATGGAAACCGTGGTACAGGCCATGAACTATGATGGGTTGGTTACTGTTGTGGGTTGTGACAAGAATATGCCCGGAGCACTTATGGCCATGATCAGGTTAAATAGACCTTCCGTATTGGTTTATGGGGGTACCATTGCATCCGGTTGTTTTAAAGATAAAAAGCTGGACATTGTATCCGCCTTTGAGGCATGGGGCGAAAAAGTGGCGGGCACGGTAAATGAAGAAGATTATAAAGGAGTAATCCAAAATGCCTGTCCAGGAGCCGGTGCTTGCGGTGGCATGTATACTGCCAATACCATGGCATCGGGAATTGAAGCTTTGGGTATGGCTATGCCTTACAACTCATCGAACCCTGCCACGGGAGATATGAAGAAAAAGGACAGTTTTGAATCGGGTAGAGCTATACAGAACCTATTAGAAAATGATATTAAACCTAGTGATATCATCACTAAAAAATCTTTCGAAAATGCCATTCGTTTGGTTACTGTGCTGGGAGGTTCTACAAATGCGGTTTTGCATTTTCTGGCAATTGCAAAGGCGGCCAATGTAGATTTCACCCTAGAAGATTTTCAACGCATCAGTGACAGTACACCTTTTTTGGCCGATTTAAAACCCAGTGGGCGCTATCTTATGGAAGACGTACATCGTGTAGGAGGGACCCCGGCGGTTATGAAGTTTATGTTGGAAAATGGAATGTTACATGGCGATTGTATGACCATAACCGGAAAAACTGTGGCCGAAAACTTGGCCAATGTCCCTAGCTTAACAGAAGGGCAGCAAATCGTAAAACCTTTGGATAGTCCTATAAAGGAAACGGGGCATTTAAGGATTTTATATGGAAACCTGGCGAAGGACGGTGCCGTGGCCAAGATAACGGGCAAGGAGGGATTGCACTTTACGGGTCCGGCCAGAGTTTTTGAAAGCGAGTTCGATGCCAATGCCGGTATAGGTGCTGGTCGCGTTACAAAGGGCGATGTTGTTGTTATTCGGTACGAAGGTCCAAAAGGGGGTCCTGGAATGCCGGAAATGCTAAAGCCGACCGCCGCCATTATGGGATCGGGATTAGGAAAAGAAGTGGCTTTGATTACCGATGGGCGTTTTTCCGGAGGAACCCACGGATTTGTGGTGGGCCATGTTTCCCCTGAGGCACAGGAGGGTGGAAACATAGCCTTGTTGAAAGATGGCGATATGGTGACTATAGATGCCGAGAAGAACATAATTTCAGTAGACCTATCCGATGAAGAACTGCAGCAAAGACGTGCCCATTGGAAGCAACCCGAACTAAAAGTAAAAAGAGGTAGTTTATATAAATATGCAAAAACGGTATCATCCGCCTCCCAGGGCTGTGTTACCGATGAGATATAGTTGTATGGAAACAGTAAAATTAAAAAAGGACCGATCCGCGAAAAAAACGGGTATAAAGATTACCGGTGCCGAGGCCATTATCCATTGTTTGTTGGCCGAAGGTGTAGATTTGATTTATGGTTATCCAGGAGGGGCCATCATGCCCGTTTATGATGAGTTGTACAAGTTTCAGGACAAGTTGACTCATATTTTAACGAGGCATGAACAGGGTGCTACCCACGCTGCCCAAGGATATGCTAGGGTTACTGGAAAAGTAGGGGTGGCTATGGCCACGTCCGGTCCGGGAGCGACAAATTTGGTTACCGGCCTGGCCGATGCACAAATAGACTCAACACCCATAGTATGTATTACGGGGCAAGTGCCAAGACACCTATTGGGATCGGATGCCTTTCAGGAAACAGATATCATAGGAATTTCAACACCTGTCACTAAATGGAACCATCAGATTACAAAGGCCGCGGAGATTCCTGAAGTGATGGCCAAGGCATTTTATATCGCCAAGTCAGGTCGTCCTGGCCCGGTACTTATCGATATTACGAAGAATGCCCAATTTGAGGAATTTGAGTTTACGTATGAAAAATGCACGGGAGTACGCAGTTATAAACCCGTACCCCAACCAAGTACAAAGGCCATTGAGGCGGCAGCAGAATTGGTCAATGGGGCAAAAAAACCTTATATAGTTTGGGGTCAAGGTGTAATCTTGGGAAAGGCCGAGAAAGCCTTAAAGGCATTTATTGAAAAAGCTGGGATTCCTGCTGCATGGACCATTATGGGCGAATCCGCTATACCCACCGATCATCCCTTGAATGTGGGAATGGTTGGAATGCACGGCAATTATGGTCCCAATGTATTGACCAATGAATGCGACCTTCTCATTGCCATTGGAATGCGGTTTGATGATCGGGTAACGGGTAGCTTGGATACCTATGCCAAACAAGCAAAGATCATCCATTTTGAGATAGATCCCGCTGAAATCAATAAGAATGTCCCTGTGGATGTAGCAGTACTTGGAGATGCCAAGACAACCTTGGAACTCATACTTCCCCTTATCAATGAGAACTCCCACGAGAAATGGCACAAGGAATTTGATAAGAAATATGAGGAGGAATTCGCTCAGGTAATCGAAAAGGATTTACATCCGACCAAACCTGGTCTTACCATGGGAGAGGTGATTGAGGAAATCAATTTGGCCTCAGGACATGAGGCCGTAATGGTTACGGATGTAGGCCAACATCAGATGGTGGCTTGCAGATATGCTAAATTTAAGCATAGCAAGAGCAATATTACCTCAGGTGGATTAGGAACTATGGGCTTTGCATTGCCTGCTGCCATAGGTGCCAAAATGGGTGCCATGGACAGAGAGGTAGTAGCCATTATCGGTGATGGGGGATATCAAATGACGATTCAAGAGTTAGGAGTCATCTTTCAGCATAACATTCCTGTTAAGATCGTAGTACTCAACAATGACCATTTGGGTATGGTTCGGCAATGGCAGGAGTTATTTTTTGAAAGCAGATATGCTTCTACCGTAATGACCAATCCGGATTTTGTAAAGATTGCGGAAGGATATCACATAGAAGCCAAACGTGTTACGGAGCGTAAGGATTTAAAAGCGGCCGTCCAGGAAATGATGGCTTCAAAAAATCCATATTTCTTGGAGGTTAGGGTGGAAAAGGAAGATAATGTGTTTCCTATGATACCATCAGGCGCATCGGTATCCGATATTCGATTGAAGTAATGGGGATTTTAAGTTTTCAAACCGATAGCTCTATCCAAACTGCATCATGAACGATACCAATATTCTTGATAAGCCAAAAATCCATTCGGAAATAGAACGTAAGTGCATTGAAATAGGCTTTACGATGCCGTCTGATTTGTACATTGGTTCGTTACTGAAAACTTTGATAGCCAGTAAGCCTAAAGGAAGTTTTTTGGAACTGGGTACGGGAATCGGTCTGAGTTTGTCATGGATGGTAGATGGAATGGATAATGAATCCGTTTTGATTACGGTGGATAACGACCAAGAATTGATTGCTATTGCGGAGGAATATTTTGGGGATGACCCGAGAATTCAAATCCTTTGCCAAGACGCATCCAATTGGATAAAAACGTATACTGGCACAAAGTTCGATTTGATTTTTGCCGATGCCTGGCCGGGAAAGTATAGTGAAATTGAAGAAGTTCTCAATTTGGTAAAAGTAGGTGGATTTTATGTTATAGATGATATGGCCGCCCAGCCCAATTGGCCGGAAGGACATCAGGACAATGTTGATAGATTGGTTTCCTATTTGGAAAAAAGGGACGATTTCAGTTTAACCAAGATGAATTGGTCTACAGGAGTAATCGTTGCTGTAAGGAAATCTTAATAAAGCGTTACCTCAAGCGTAGTCGAGAGGTTTTAATCGTTAGAAATTTAGTTCTTGACAGCGCTCTAACGAACAATTTTTTTAGAAAGTAGTAAAGATGAAAAAACAAAGGTTTACCATATCGGTGTACTCTGAGAACAATGTAGGTTTGTTGAATAGAATATCGGGAATATTCTTAAAGAGACACATTAATGTTGAAAGTCTAAATGTTTCAAAATCAGAAATAGAGAATGTTTCCAAGTTTACCATAGTGGTCAATACCACCGAGGACTGGACACGTAAAATTGTGGCGCAGATCGAAAAACAGATAGAGGTCATCAAGGCTTTTTATCACACGGACGATGAGACCATTTTCCAAGAGTCCGCCCTATTTAAAATTGCCTCGCACTTGTTGTTCGATGAACGACAGATACAGAATATCATAAAGGAAAGCAACTCACAGATCGTTACCGTCTCACGGGATTTCTTTGTATTGGCCAAAACAGGTAGGCGGCATGAAATAGATGAAATGCACGATCAATTGGAACCTTTTGGGATTATGCAATTTGTTCGTTCCGGACGGATAGCCGTTACTAAATCGGAAATGCCTATTACCACTTTATTGGAAGATTTTTATCAAGATAAATAGAACCTAAACTTTTAAATACTAAAACGAGAACACAAAATGGCAAATTATTTTAATACGTTATCCTTACGAGATCAATTAGCGCAATTGGGGAAATGTAGGTTCATGGAATCCAGTGAATTTTCGGATGGCGTATCCGCATTGAAAGGAAAGAAAATCGTTATTGTAGGCTGCGGCGCCCAAGGTTTGAATCAAGGTCTTAATATGCGGGACTCGGGACTTGATATTTCATATACACTTCGAGAAGCGGCCATAAAGGAGCAACGTCAGTCCTATAAAAATGCTACAGAAAATGGTTTTACCGTAGGTACCTATCAAGAACTTGTTCCAGAGGCAGACGTCGTTATCAACCTTACACCGGACAAGCAGCATACCAGCGTTATCAATGCCGTGATGCCCTTAATGAAAAAGGGTGCTACCTTGTCCTACTCGCACGGATTTAACATTGTTGAAGAAGGAATGCAGATACGCGAGGACCTCACCGTGATTATGGTAGCTCCAAAATGTCCTGGATCAGAGGTTCGGGAAGAATACAAAAGGGGATTTGGTGTACCGACTCTAATTGCAGTTCATCCGAATAATGACCCCCAAGGGAAAGGTTTGGAACAGGCCAAGGCCTATGCCGTTGGAACCGGAGGCCACAGGGCAGGGGTTTTGGAATCCTCGTTCGTTGCGGAGGTAAAATCGGATTTAATGGGAGAACAGACCATTCTTTGTGGTCTTTTGCAAACAGGGTCTATCCTTTGTTTCGATAAGATGATAGAAAAAGGGATTGAACCTGGTTACGCTTCCAAATTGATTCAATACGGCTGGGAAACAGTTACTGAAGGGATGAAATATGGTGGAATCACCAACATGATGGATCGTTTGTCCAACCCTGCAAAAATTAAGGCTTTTGAACTCTCCGAAGAATTAAAGGACATCATGAGACCGTTGTTCCACAAACATATGGATGATATCATGACAGGGCATTTTTCCAAGACCATGATGGAAGATTGGGCCAATGACGACAAAAACCTTTTGGAATGGCGAGCGGCAACGGGAGAAACCGCTTTTGAGAAAACTCCGGCGGGGGATGATAAAATCTCAGAACAGGAATATTATGACAATGGGGTGTTAATGGTAGCTTTTGTAAGGGCAGGAGTAGAACTAGCCTACGAGTCTATGACGGAGTCGGGAATCATCGGTGAATCGGCATACTATGAATCTTTGCATGAAACCCCATTGATTGCCAATACCATCGCCCGAAAAAAATTATTTGAGATGAATAGGGTGATTTCGGATACAGCGGAATACGGCTGCTATCTATTTGATCATGCATGTAAGCCCTTGTTGGCAGATTTTATGAAAAAAATAGATACCGATGTCATTGGCACCCATTACAGTGAAGGCGAAGGTGCAGGAGTAGATAACGCCAAACTGATCACGGTAAACAAGGTACTCCGGGAACATCCGGTAGAAATTGTCGGGGCCCGTCTCAGGGAGTCCATGACCGCAATGAAACCCATTGTTTAACAATTAAATCCCTGAGAAATCGGGGATTTTTTTATCGCATCAATTCATATCAATCACATATCTATTTTATGGAAACAACACAGATAAACATACCGACCCAATTTCGAATTGATAATACAATTCATCAAAAAAAGTATTTGATCAATGGAGAAATGCAAGAGTGGACCGGAAATACCACAGAAGTATTTTCTACCATTTCCTCAACGGAGAGTTATGAACCCACACTTCTGGGAAGTATACCCGATATGGGAGAACCCGAAGCCTTACGGGCTTTGGACGCTGCGCTTTTGGCCTATAACAAAGGACAGGGGGTTTGGCCTACTATGCATGTACGGGATAGGATAGACTGCATGGAAAAATTTGTGCAGCAAATGGAAACCAAAAGGGATGAAATTGTCAAATTGCTGATGTGGGAAATTGGCAAGTCCTTGCCGGATTCACAAAAGGAATTTGATCGAACTGTGGAATATATACGGGACACTATAGAAGAGTATAAACAATTGGATAGGGATGCCGCTAAATTCCAGAAATTCGATGGGGTGTATGCACATATTAAGAGAGGACCTTTGGGGGTAATACTCTGTCTTGGACCTTACAATTATCCTTTGAACGAAACCTTTGCCCTTCTTATTCCTGCCATCATCATGGGGAATACCACCATTTTTAAACCGGCCAAATATGGTGTGTTGTTGATTACACCGCTTCTGGAGGCGTTTCAAAACAGTTTTCCCAAAGGTGTTGTAAACATTTTATTCGGCAGGGGAAGGGCCGTGGCTGCCCCGATAATGCAGACTGGTAAGATTGATGTTTTGGCTTTGATAGGCAATAGCAAATCAGCCAACGCCTTGCAGGATCAACACCCTAAGAGTAATCGATTGCGATTGGTTTTAGGATTAGAAGCCAAGAACCCGGCAATTATTTTACCCGATGCCGACTTGGATCTGACCATAAACGAGTGCCTTGCCGGGACCTTATCCTTTAATGGGCAGCGATGTACCGCACTGAAAGTAATCTATGTACACGAATATATTAAAGAAGAGTTTCTAAGGCGTTTTGCGGAAAAAGTAGATTCGCTAAAGTTTGGTAACCCTTGGGATAATGGTGCTAAATTAACCCCATTACCTGAACCTGATAAGCCTGCTTATGTTCAGGAACTGATAGACGATGCTGTACAGAAAGGTGCCAAAATATGGAACAAAAAAGGAGGGCAACAGACCCATAATTATATATGGCCTGCTGTGTTACATCCTGTGACAAAAGAGATGCGGGTGTATAAGGAAGAGCAGTTTGGCCCGGTTATACCTGTGGTTTCATTTTCCGATATTCAAGAACCATTGGATGATATGGCCGAAAGCAATTATGGTCAGCAGGTAAGCCTCTTTGGAAAAGATGTATATGCACTCGCTCCGCTCATTGATACTTTAGTGAATCTAGTTTGTCGGGTAAATCTGAACAGTTCCTGCCAGCGCGGCCCTGATGTGTATCCCTTCACTGGAAGAAAGGACTCGGCCCAGTCCACTTTAAGTGTATATGATGCACTCCGGTCGTTTTCCGTACGTACGTTCGTAGCTTTTAAGGACAGCGACCTCAATAACGAGACCGTAGAAAAATTGCTAGACACTAAACTATCTAATTTTGTGAGCACGGATTACATCCTTTAGTGTTCTGTATTGCATGATGACGCCTCCCCAAACATGGGGAGGTTACTTTGCTTTTTAACTATTCTTCATCAACCAACCCCGATCCTTTACCGATTCCTATTCAGTTTTCTATAGGACGACACGAACAACAATGATATGTCAAAAATTACCTTTTGGTGCTGATATTCGTGTGTATCATGGTTAATACTGCATATAAACTCGACAAAAACGAATAGTTTCCTTATGGTTTCCTGAGATAATTTTGTTTTCGAAATAGTTGGAAGCTCGGCAATGGAATTTAAAAATTGTACGGCTCATTATTAGAAACATAAAATTGTACATATGGAAACGAATATATCGAATAGAAAAGCCCTCATCGCTTTGGCAATAGGAGGTTTTGGTATCGGATTAACGGAATTCGTAATTATGGGTATTTTGCCGGATGTGGCCCAGGGGTTGAATATCACTATACCAGAGGCGGGTCACGCCATAGCTGCCTATGCATTAGGGGTTGTAATCGGAGCCCCTCTGTTTACTAAAATTGGCGGAAAGATGGATTCTCAAAAGACGTTGCTGCTTTTAATGGCATGGTTCGCGTTGTTCAATAGTTTGTCCGGCCTTGCGGAAAACTACGTAACGCTGCTGATTTCAAGATTTTTATCAGGTCTTCCCCATGGAGCATTCTTTGGTATTGGTGCCGTAGTTGCTGGGAGATTGGCAAAAACCGGTAAGATTGCTCAAGCCATAGCCGTTATGTTTTCAGGTCTTACGATAGCCAACGTAATCGGAGTACCGATAGGTACATATATTGGTCATCACTACGATTGGAGTGCCTCTTTCTATATGGTCGGGATTGTAGGACTCATTACGATGGCCAGCATATATCTTTGGATGCCCAAATTGCCACAGTTGCCACCAACCGGAACATCCCATGAGAACAAAGGCCTTAAAAACAAAGAGCTGTGGGCCTTGATTTTACTAACTACAATTGGAACAGGAGGGTTTTTTGCCTGGTACAGCTATATTGCCCCTCTGATAACAGAAGTGGCGGGATTGCAAAACTACATGGTGGGTTATGCCATGATACTCGCCGGCCTTGGAATGGTCATGGGCAACTTTATAGGAGCGAAGATGGCGGAATGGTTTTCACCGTTAAAAGCCGTAGCCATTAGTTTGTCCATTATGGTCGGATTATTATTGGTCAATGCCATTGTGGCAATAAACCCCTATGCCATTTTAACGATGACGTTTTTAATAGGCACGGCATCGTTTACAGTGGCTACCCCTATTCAAATGGCAATCATCAATGCATCTAGGGGTTCGGAAATGCTAGGTTCCTCTATGAATCAAAGTGCCTTTAACATGGGCAACGCCTCCGGGGCTTATTTAGCCGGATTACCTATAGCCTATGGTCATGGAATTGTATATGCAGGAGTGGTTGGTGCCGTATTGGCCGCGGTTGGTGTTGGCATAGCCTTAAGTATATTGATGTACAGAAGACAAAAGGCCAAACGGTACAAAATGGCCTATTAACAGTAATGGGAATTTTTAGCATAAGAAAAGGCCCCGAAGCATTTTAAATACTTCAGGGTCTTTTCATCTTATAATTTTTCAGGTTAAATATTCGCTGCCAACCAGTTACCGACTTCACTAGTCTTATAAGCTTTGCCGCCATCGGATAAATCCTCGGTTACAATGCCCTTGGCCAATGATTTATTGACTACATCACGAATGGCTTGGGCTTCCTGGGTCAGGTCAAAATCCTCAAAAAGCATGGCTGCTGAAAGCACTGTAGCCAACGGATTGGCAATATCTTTTCCGGCGGCTTGTGGATAGGAACCGTGGATAGGCTCATATAGGGAGACCTTGCTTCCCACTGAGGAAGAAGGCATCAAGCCCATGGAACCGGATATTACGGAAGCCTCGTCCGTTAAAATGTCACCAAAGAGATTAGCCGTAATAATTACATCGTAATCCTTAGGCCATTGTACCAAGCGCATCGCTACGGCATCTACGAACTCGTAAGAAACTTCTACCTCTGGATAATCCTTTTCCATGGTCTGTACCGTCTCCCGCCATAGTCGCGAGGCTTCCAAAACATTGGCCTTATCCACGCAGCACAGTTTTTTAGAACGCTTCATGGCCATTTCAAAACCCTTTTTGGCCAAACGTTGAATTTCAAAGCGTTGGTACGTCATGGTGTCAAAGGCGGTATCTCCGTTATCCTTTCGTCCTCGTTCCCCAAAATATACACCTCCGGTAAGCTCCCTTAATATAATCAAATCTGTTCCCTCTATTCGTTCTCGTTTCAAAGGGGATTTGTCAATCAAGGATGGAAACGTAAATGTGGGCCTAACATTGGCAAAGAGCCCTAGTTTTTGACGCATTTTCAGCAAGCCCTGTTCCGGTCGAACTTTGGCCGATGGATCATTATCAAATTTAGGATGCCCAATTGCACCGAATAAAACGGCATCCGAGTTGGCACAGATTTCATGGGTTTCGTCCGGGTAGGGCTCCCCAACGGTATCAATGGCGATTGCTCCGGTGAGCGCCGGCGTCCAATTGATTTCATGATTGTATTTCCCTGCAATGGCATCGCACACTTTTACAGCTTGATCTATTACTTCTGGGCCGATACCGTCCCCGGCCAAAAGGGCTATGTTTAATTTCATTCTTTTTATTTTATACTTTAGGTTTGGTTTAATCTATTTAGGAGTATAATTTCGAGAAAAAGGCGTCTACCTCATGCTGGTTCTCGGGAAAATTATGTACTTCCACAATTCTATTGTTTTCTATTTTCCAAAGCAGGCAGGACATTGCATTTAAATTCTTACCGGTTTCAAGGTTGCTCCAATTTTTATGGCAATCAATTACATAATTATCGTTTACGCCCATCACAATAGGTTCTGCTTTAAACGCCGCTTTGTTGAGTTTTTGAAAAAACCGTAATACTTCGTCCACACCCTTCTTCGTTCCGCTTAATGGATGCTGCCCAGGGATGTGCCATTTGATATCCGCTGCAAGTATATTTTTTATACTATCAATATCATTTTTGCCATAGGCCTCAAAGAAACTATTGATTAAAGTTAAGTTGGGATGTGATGTCGACATAAAATTGAATTTCTGGTTACCTATTTCAGCATTTAACATACCATTAATGGTATTCATTCCTAGCGCGATTCCTCCGGAGACCCATAAGGTCTTTCCTGTAAAATCACGGCGATTCATTACTGATTTGACGATTTTTTATTTAACAATAGGGCAATCAAATAATATTCAACATCTTTTCCGTAGCCTTTATGGCCGAAACGGTTTGGTCGGAATCCAATCCTCTAGTGGTAAAGTCCGTGTTGTTGTCCTGCCAGGTGATGATGGTCTCACAAAGCGCATCGGAATTACTACCAGGTGGAATACGTACCGCATAATCCACCAGTTTGGGCAATTCCAATTTTTCGGAATGGTATACTTTACGCAACGCATTCATAAAAGCATCAAATTGTCCATCTCCTTGGGCGTTTTCCTCGTAGATTTTCCCATTCAGCTCAACAGAAACCGTAGTTGAAGGCTTTAGCCCTTTGGAATGGGTAAGTACATAAGATTTAACGAAGACTTTCTGTTGAAAAGTATCACTATCCAAAACGTCGGAGATGATATAAGGCAGGTCATCTTTGGTTACTTTCTCCTTTTTATCCCCTAATTCAATAATACGGGCAGTCACTTTTTTCAGCTCCTCATCGTTTAGGGTGAGTCCCAACTCCTGCAGGTTCTTCTGGATATTCGCTTTGCCCGAGGTTTTTCCCAAAGCGTATTTTCGTTTTCGACCAAACCGTTCAGGCAATAGGCTGTTGAAGTATAAGTTGTTTTTATTGTCTCCATCTGCATGTATTCCAGCAGTTTGGGTAAAAACATTATCCCCAACAATGGGTTTATTGGCAGGTATGCCAAAACCGGTAAAAGCGGATACCAATTTACTTACCTTGAACAACGAGGATTCGTTAATGGCAATTTCTACTTCAGGTAAAAAATCGTTTATTACGGCCACGGCGCTGGCCATGGGAGCATTACCGGCCCGTTCCCCCATTCCGTTGACGGTTAGGTGAAGTCCATGACAACCAGCCTTAACGGCTTCCATGATATTGGCGACACCCAGATCATAATCGTTATGACCGTGGAAATCTACATGAAAACTAGGATAGCGCTCCAAGATTTCGGACAAGTAATCAAAGGTTTCCGTATGGGTAAGAATCCCCAATGTATCTGGAAGCAACAGTTTTTTTATGGGCTGTGTGGCCAAAAAATCGAGATACTGAAATACATATTCTTTGGAATTCCGCATACCATTGCTCCAGTCCTCCAAGTAGACATTGGTTGTTACACCTTGCTTTTGGGCTAAATCAAAAACGGCCGCGATATCGGAAAAATGCTGTTCAGGTGTCTTCTTAAGTTGGTGTGTTAAGTGGTTCAGAGATCCCTTGGTCAATAAATTTTGGACTTTTGCCCCGGCTTCTTCCATCCATTTAAGCGAAATACCGCCATCTACAAAGGTAAGTACCTCAATACGATCAAGATAGTTTTCTGAAGCAGCCCATTCCGTAATCTGTTTTACGGCCTCCAATTCTCCTTTGGATACCCGAGCAGATGCTATTTCTATACGGTCTACCTTAAGTTCGTCCAACAGTAGTTTGGCCAAAGTCAATTTCTCCGATGCTGAAAAGGATACCCCCGAGGTCTGTTCCCCATCCCTAAGGGTGGTGTCCATTATTTCCAGTTTTCTCTTCCCCATTTCTCTCGTATTTCTATCATTATAAGCGGCAGGTGGCAATCCCTGAATCTTTACAGGTTCAAAAGACGACCAAGGCTAATTGTTGTCAGCCGTCCGTTTTATAACCCCTAAGTTATTATAAAGGCCTATTTGCGGCAAATTCCTGAATCTGTTCCTTGATGTTCAACAGATAGTCAATGTCGTCAAAACCATTCAGCATATTGGCTTTTTTATAGACATTGATATCAAAACTTTCGTGTTCACCGGATTCAAGAATGGTTATGGTCTGTTCAGGGAGGTTTACCTCTATTTGAGTAGTAGGGTCGGCCTCGATAGCCAGGAATATTTTTTCCAAAAATTCAGGACTGACCTGAACCGGAAGTACCCCAATATTGAGACAGTTGTTACGAAATATATCGGCAAAAAAACTAGAGACCACACACCGAAAACCATAATCGTAAATGGCCCACGCTGCATGCTCACGAGAAGAACCTGATCCAAAATTTTTACCACCGACCAATATACGTCCGCTGTATTTTGGGTTGTTCAACACGAAATCTTTTTTTGGACTATCGTCGGAATTGTATCGCCAATCACGAAATAGGTTGTCGCCAAATCCTTTTCGCTCTGTTGCTTTAAGGAATCGCGCTGGAATTATCTGATCGGTATCCACATTCTCTATGGGAAGTGGTACGCCCGATGTTGTAAGTATATTGAATTTATCGTATGCCATTTTTTACAAGTTGTTCGTTTCTGGTTTTTGGTTAATGGTTTTAGTTGAGTATGTTAGTATTTTGACTAGTACTAGCAACCGACAACGTTTAACCGGCAAGAATTTCTTCCATCAATTCACGGGGATCGGTTACCTTGCCCGTGACGGCTGCGGCTGCCGCAACTAAAGGACTGGCCAATAATGTCCTTGCCCCGGGACCTTGTCTTCCTTCAAAATTTCTATTGGAAGTGCTGACGGCATATTTTCCTGCGGGAATCTTATCCTCGTTCATGGCCAAACAAGCGGAACAACCCGGTTCGCGCAATTCAAATCCGGCTTCATTTAAAATATCAAGGATACCTTCTTCCTTAATGGCCGTTTCCACCTTATGGGAACCAGGCACCAACCAAGCCGTAACATTATCGGCTTTCTTTCTACCTTTTATGATGGACGCAAACGCTCTAAAATCCTCGATTCTACCATTGGTACAACTTCCGAGGAAGACATAGTCTATTTTTTTACCCATCATACTATCGCCTTCACTAAAATCCATATACTGAAGTGATTTTTTATAGGTGGCCACTCCACCTTCAACTGATTCGGCATCGGGGATACCATTTGAAATTCCGATACCCATTCCAGGGTTGGTGCCATAGGTAATCATAGGTTCTATATTGGCGGCATCAAAGGTGACCTCTTTGTCAAATTCAGCGCCATCTTCTGTTGGCAAGGTTTTCCAAAAGGCCATGGCTTTATCCCAATCATCGCCTTTTGGTGCAAATTCCCTTCCTTTTACATAGTCGAATGTTTTTTCGTCAGGAGCTATCATTCCACCACGTGCTCCCATTTCAATACTAAGGTTGCAGACGGTCATACGACCTTCCATACTCATATTCCGAAATACCTCTCCGGCATATTCCACAAAATAACCTGTGGCACCGGAAGTGGTGAGCTGGGAAATAATATACAGCGCAACGTCTTTTGGCGTTACAGCCTTGCTTAGCGTTCCTTCTATGTTAATACGCATACTTTTGGGCTTGGTCTGCATAATACATTGTGTGGCCAGGACCATCTCCACTTCAGAAGTACCTATTCCAAAAGCAATGGCACCGAAAGCGCCATGGGTAGAGGTATGTGAATCTCCACAGACTATAGTTGCACCAGGTAGCGTAATACCATATTCCGGACCAACGACATGAACGATACCATTTTTTTCGTGCCCCAGTCCCCAATAGGAAATTCCATGAGCATTGGCATTTTCCTCCAAAGCTTTTAACTGATTGGCCGAAAGTGGATCTTGGACGGGTAGATGTTGATTTATAGTCGGTGTATTATGATCGGCCGTGGCAAACGTCTTTTCAGGATGCATGACTTTAATACCCCTATTTTTTATGCCCAAAAAGGCAACAGGACTGGTCACTTCGTGCACCATATGCCTATCGATAAATAAAACATCGGGACCATTTTCAATGTGTTGTACCACGTGAGAATCCCAAACTTTGTCAAATAATGTTCTTTTCGTACTCATATTTCTCCCCATTATAAGCGTACAAAACTATGAAATGGAGTGGTTTTAGGAAATTATTGCTATGGAAAATTACGATGTTCAACAACATATACATCAAACTAATTCGCAGAATTTTGAGTCGGTTGGCTTTTTGTTTAACATACTGAATTCCAATTTTAACACAATAGTAACGGTTTTGAGCTTTTGGTATAAATACCTTGTAAGATGAACTGCTCAATCAATTTTATAAATCAAAAAAAGAACTTATGAAACATTTTTACAAGAAATGCCTAATGCTTGCTTTATTAGGTTCGTTGTTTCTTATGACAGAAGCCATTGCCCAGTTAGATCTGCCTAGGGGGAGTCAAATGGCTAAAGTATCTCAACAATTAGGAATTACGGATATCTCGGTTGCTTATTCCAGACCAAGTGTAAACGACAGGGAAATTTGGGGAAGCCTAGTTCCATATGGTATGAATAACTTAGGATTTGGAACCGCCAAGGAGTCCCCATGGAGGGCCGGTGCCAATGAAAATACGATAATCAAATTCACCGATGATGTTAAAATAGAAGGTCAACCTTTGGCGGCTGGAAAATATGGTCTTCATATGGTAGTTGAAGAAGATGGAGGAGCAACCATAATTTTCTCAAAGAACCATGGCGCATGGGGCAGTTATTTTTATGAGCCTTCCGAAGATGCTCTCCGGGTAGATGTTGAAACCAAGGAAATTCCACATACCGAGCAACTTACATTTACCTTTGAAAATGTTGATGCCAATTCAGCCGTCCTGGCCCTTAACTGGGAGAAGAAACAGATTCCATTTAAAATTGAGGTGGATGTAACCGATGTAGTATTGGCCGATATCCGCCACAAGTTGCAAAATGTACAAGGGTTTAATAGACAATCTTGGGAGCAGGCCGCAAACTTTGCGTTGAACAATGATGGGGATTTGGACGAGGCACTGGGCTGGATAGATGCCGCCATTGCGGGTCAGTTCTTTAGTGAGAAGAACTACAATAACCTGAATATAAAATCACAGATTTTGACCAAACAAGGAAAAACTGCAGAAGCAGAAGCCCTCATGGATGAGGCCCTGGAAATGGCCACGGTCTTTGAGATACATGGTTATGGTAGGCAATTAATAGCCCAGGGGAAAAAGGAAAAAGCCTTGGAAGTATTTAAGATTAACGCCAAAAAGAACAAGGGAACTTGGCCGGTAGATTATGGGCTTGCTAGAGGTTATTCCGCTGTAGGTAACTATAAATCAGCACTCAAACATATTAAAGTTGCAGCAGGAAGGGCCCCTGATGCCGTAAACAAGAACGCCATTGCGGACAATATCACCAAACTCGAGAACGGGGAAGGCATCAATTAAAAAACGAATTGCATGAAAAAAGTAAAGCCCGACTTTGGTCGGGCTTTTGTTTTAAGGATACTAGCTTATATATGTCCAAATATTCTTGTGTTTTACTAATTGGTTATAGGTATGACGGACAATCAAATTGTTCGGTTGTTCTAAATTAGGGTCGTTTTTCAATGTTTGTATAGCATAATGCCGAGCGGTTTTCAAAATATCATTGTCCTTTACGATATCTGCAATTTTTAGATTAAGAATACCACTTTGTTGGGTGCCCATTAAATCCCCTGGTCCCCGAAGTTTTAAGTCCACTTCGGCAATTTCAAAACCGTCATTGGTCCGTACCATGGTCTCTAGCCTGGTTTTGGCTTCGGAAGAGAGCTTATGGCTGGTCATTAATATACAATAACTTTGATCGGCCCCACGACCCACCCTTCCCCGTAGTTGGTGCAATTGGGATAGGCCAAAACGCTCTGCACTTTCTATGATCATTACGGAGGCATTGGGTACGTTTACCCCAACTTCAATGACCGTTGTAGCTATCATGATATTCGTCTCCCCTTTAACGAAACGTTCCATTTCATAATCTTTATCGGCCGGTTTCATTTTGCCATGAACAATGGAAATTTGATAGTCGGGTAAGGGGAAGTCCCTTACGATACTTTCGTACCCGTCCATCAGATCTTTGTAATCCAAAGCTTCGGATTCCTGGATCAATGGGTATACCACATAGATTTGCCTTTCTTTTTTAATTTCGTCCTTAATAAAACGGAAAACTTTAAGTCGATTTGAATCATAACGATGAACTGTTTTTATAGGTTTTCTTCCTGGAGGCAGCTCATCAATGACCGAAATATCCAAATCACCGTACAGACTCATGGCCAAGGTTCGGGGAATAGGGGTGGCCGTCATGACCAAAATGTGTGGTGGAACCTCGTTCTTATGCCAAAGTTTACTGCGTTGGGCTACACCAAACCGATGTTGCTCGTCCACGATGGCCAGTCCTAAGTTTTTAAACTGTACCTTATCCTCCAACACTGCATGAGTGCCGATCAGAATATGCAATTCACCATTTTCCAATTGTTCATGAATTGGTGTTCTGGCAGACTTTTTTACCGATCCGGTCAACAATTCACAGGTAACCCCGGTACTTTCCAATAACTCTTTAATACCGTTGTAATGCTGCTGAGCGAGAATCTCGGTCGGGGCCATTAAACATGCTTGAAAACCATTGTCTATGGCCAGGAGCATAATCATAAGGGCAACTATTGTTTTCCCCGAACCCACATCACCTTGAAGCAGGCGGTTCATTTGGGCATTGCTCCCCAAATCCGCCCTAATTTCCTTAATCACCCGCTTTTGTGCATTGGTCAGTTCAAAAGGAAGATGGTCCCTATAAAAGGTGTTGAAGAGCTCGCCCACCTGATTAAAATTGAAGCCCTTTATTTTTTGTTTACGTAATAATTTCTTGGAAATGAGTTGTAGTTGTATGTAAAAGAGTTCCTCGAACTTTAAACGAAATTGGGCCTTGGCCAGCAATTCCTGATTTTTTGGAAAGTGGATGTTAAATAGCGATTCACTTTTTGACAGTAATTGTAGTTCAAAAAGGATTTTGTCAGAAAGTGTTTCCGAAAACTGGCCATTACTTTCCAAAAACAATTGCTGCATCATTTTATTGATGACCCGGTTGGTAATGCCTTTATTGGAAAGTTTTTCCGTGGATGGATAAACAGGTTGCATTGCTATTTTAAGGCCCTTTTCATGATCGGCCAACAATTCCATATCGGGATGCGGCATGGAGAATTTCCCGTTGTACCAATTACATCTTCCAAAAACCACGTAGGGGGTATTGAGTTTTAGATTTTCCCGAATCCATTTTTGTCCCCTAAACCATACGAGCTCCATGTCACCGGTTTCGTCAATAAAAGTAGCTACCAGACGTTTCCCTCTTTTTTGCTCTACGGTTTTGATGTGGATGATTTTACCAATAACCTGAACATCTGCATTGCTGCGCTGTAAATGGGTAATTTTATAATACTGGGTCCTATCGATATATCGATTTGGAAATAGGTTGATGAGATCTTGATAGGTGGCAATGCCCAGCTCCGATTGTAGTGTTTCCGCCCGATTGGGACCAACACCTTTGAGGTACGTAATGGGAGTCTGTAGCATATTGGTGTTCATAGGACTAAAATAGGACAAGCGTTCCTCAACTCCAATAAACTAAAATGCTAAATTTGGTTCAAGTTTTGTAGTACAGCACTTATGAAGCAACTTATTACGGTTCTTTTTCTTTTTCAAAGCGTATTTGTATTGACCCAGCGTCAGGATAAGGTAAACTTCATTCATGGCGAAGCCCAAATAGTGCCTTTTGCAAGGGAGGGACGTTTAGAAGGCTCGGTGATATATAAATTTGAGGTATTTCAAGATGTGGATTCCGTTTTTTTGGATGCCAGGAATATGGAATTTACATCGGTACGTTTGAACGATAGAATAGTCAAGTATTCCAATTCGGGAAACACAGTTTCCTTAAAGAAAAAATTGAAAGGAGGGAAGTCTTACAAACTGAAACTTGATTACACGGCCGGGCCCAAACAAACCGTCTATTTTATGAATTGGAACGATGACAATCCAAACAATGATCAAATATGGACACAAGGTCAGGGAAAATATACTAGTTATTGGCTTCCCAGTTTTGATGATATGACGGAAAAGGTGGAGTTTGACCTGAACATCACTTTTGATAAGAATTATGAAATTATTGCCAATGGGAAGTTGGTTGCAATTCAAGAAAAGAATTCCTTAAAAACATGGTCTTTTGACATGAAAGACCCTATGAGCAGCTATCTTTTGGCTTTTGCCATCGGGATATATGAAAAGCAGCAATTGACATCTGCAAATGGTACACCTATAAAAAACTATTTTTATCCAAAGGATAGTGAACGTGTTGAACCTACCTATCGATATACTAAGGAAATCTTTGATTTTCTGGAGGAGGAAATCGGGGTTGCGTATCCTTGGCAGAATTACAAACAAGTTCCTGTCCACGACTTTCTGTATGCAGGAATGGAGAATACGGGCTGCACGATTTTTTCAGATGCCTATGTCATTGATTCGGTCGCATTTATGGACAAGAATTATGTAAATGTAAATGCCCATGAATTGGCCCATCAATGGTTTGGAAATCTGGTTACGGAAAAAAGTGGAAGTCACCATTGGTTACATGAAGGCTTCGCTACCTATTATGCCTATTTGACCGAAAAGGAGCTTTTTGGAGAGGAGCATTTTTATTGGAAGTTGTTCGAAACTTTAACGGCACTTCAAAATTCAATTGAAAAGGGGCAGGGGCAGAGCCTTTTGGACCCAAGGGCAAGTAGTCTAACGTTTTACGAAAAAGGGGCCTGGGCCATTTTTATGCTACGGGATCGGATAGGGGATGTGGCCTTTAAAAAGGGAATCCAGTCCTATTTGGAGAAATATGCTTTTGCGAATGTAACGGTGCCCAGTTTCATTCAAGAAATGGAAAAATCAAGTGGTGCAGACTTGTCCCACTACGTAAAAGTGTGGCTGGAAGATACTGCACTTCCTTTCAAAGTAGCACAAGAGAAATTGGCCGAAAAATCAGAACCCCTAAAATCATTATTTGCCCTACAGGCAGCGCTGAAAAGCCAAGAAAGCGATGATATAGACTATACATCCTATTGGAACGGTACAAATTCTATACAATTAAAGAAATATATGATCCAAAATTTTCTCCGGACAATGCCGGAGGAAATCATTGACCGTGTCTTGGATTCCAATACGCTGGAACTGCGGCAGGCTTTGGCATTAAGCATCCAAGATGCCAAGGACTATCCCAAGGAGAAGTTTGAGACCCTTTTAAATGACAATAGCTATGTTACACTGGAGAATACCCTCTTCAAGTTATGGATGGCCTATCCGGAAGAAAGAAATAGTTATTTAGAAAAGACAAAGGAAACCATAGGCTTTCCAAATAAGAACGTCCGCCTCATGTGGTTGACCCTGGCCATTTTAACGGAAGGCTATGAAGGAAGAAATACCAAATTGTATTTTGATGAGTTGAGTGGTTATACAGCACCGGAATATTCTTTTGAAGTACGTCAAGGTGCTTTTCAATATCTAAATGAAGCCTTTGGTTTTAAGGACAGTAATCTACTGGATTTGGCTGAGGCAACCACACATCATTCATGGCAGTTCAAAAAATTCTCCAGAAATTTAATGGTGGAATTATTAAAGGATCAAGTTTATAAAGAGCGTATTATGTCCCTTTTGGGAAAACTAAAGCCGGAGGAACGGCGTTATATAGAAAGCAAAGTAAAGTAAGATGCGGGCAATGGTGATTTCTGGAGGAGGTAGCAAGGGCGCTTTTGGTGGTGGTGTGGCCCAATACCTGATGCGGGAATTGGGGCACGATTATGATTTGTTTCTTGGGACTTCAACGGGCAGCCTGCTTATCTCTCATTTGGCCCTTCAAAAAATCGACAAGATCAAGGAAGTATACACTTCGGTAAATCAGGATAGTATCTTTAGCAATTGCCCTTTCCTGATTCAAAATAAACATGGGGTCGATAACATCGCCATCAATCACTGGAATGTGTTCAAAAACTTTTATAACGGCAGTAAAACTTTTGGGGAAAGTCATAACCTATTGGAATTGATTAAGAATACCCTTACGGTTGAAGAGTTTGAGAATTTGAAAAATGGCCCTAAGAACATTGTTGTTACGGTTTCCAACCTGTCCTTGAACCAAGTGGAGTATAAAAGCATCAATGATTACAGTTATGATGATTTCTGTGAATGGATCTGGATCTCCTGCAACTATACCCCTTTTATGAGCTTGGTACGCAAAGATGGATGCGAATATGCGGATGGAGGCCTGGGCAATATGGTGCCCATTGAGGAGGCCATCAAAAGGGGGGCAACAGAAATAGATGCTATAATTCTACAGACCGAGGTTACCCATTTCAATCGATTGCCGTCCAGGAACGCATTCGCCCTTTTAACCAATATGTTCGCCTTTATGTTGGATAGGATAGAGCGGCAGAACATCCGTATCGGAAAATTTGTTGCCAATCATAATGACGCCATTATTAACTTCTACTTTACACCAACGGTATTGACTACCAATTCCCTGATTTTTAACAAGGAGAAAATGACCAATTGGTGGGAGAGTGGCTTTAACTATGCAAAGCACAAGAACATAGAACTGAATCAGATCGAACCCGAGTTGGAGTAAAAACTATCGGCTTATTTCAATGGCATTGCATTTGGCACAGCTCATACAAAACTTATTACCAAAGTTCTCCAATTTCCTTTTTTACAAAAGAAAGAGCTGTAGCCGAAGGGGATTGTTTGTCCATGGTCTGATTTAAGATATCCTCACGAAGTTTATCCGAAGAATCCGTATCGCTCAGTGCCGCCTTTCGGATCATTTGGATAGTTGCACTTTTGGCCGCTTTGATAATATTCCAACATTCATCCGTCATATAGATTTGTTGGGAAAGATTGTGGTCAAATTCATTTTCAATGTTCTTGATCAACAAAGCTTCGTATTCGTTTTTATCTGCGGATTTTGGCGAAATCCGTACCACTAAACTTGGAATTGCAATACGTTCTAAAAATAGGGCCATACGTTCATAGGCCTGAAGCCGTATAGGCAAGGTGTTTTTTTGGGAATCCTTGTGCAGTAGAAATCTTCTTCTACCTTCTTCATTGTTGGTGTGCAATCGGAAAAAGTAAAAAGCAACTGCACCAGTTACAACAGCGGGCAATAAATAAGCGAACAATTGAAAAATTCCGTCTCCGGTCATAGGTGTGGTTTGTCAGTTTATTGCTTGTAGAACGAATCAATTCTATAAAAAGTATACCATTTTTAAAACTGGGATCTTACCTCCTATTTCGAATTCTTCATTTTCTCCTTTACCATGAGATAGAACGCATGGTAACTTGGATGCAACTTAAAGCTAATACCTTCTTTGAGATTCCCATCCCGACCCAAAGATGTAAGGCGTTCCGGAGCAATGGCAAAATCCTTTTGCAGAAGAGAGGCTATTGTTGATGCCTGTTTTCCGGGCAAGTCCAAATCACCTGTCATGCTGAGTCCCTCAATGGTCAGGTTTATATCAGGGTTAACATTTAGAATAGCCGCAATTTTTTCTATCCAAGCTTTTCCTTCGTCGGTTAAGGTGCTTTCCGTATCTGAACCAAACAAAGAGGAAAGGCCCGAGGATATGATTACAGTTCCATTGGAAACCGCAATTTTTGCATTTTCTCCCAAAGTTTGTTTGGCATTGGTTAGTACTACAATGGCCGTGGAGTCATTTTTTGCAATGGCGTCCTTCATGGCCTTAAGCTGGCCTTCCTTTGCTTGAAGGCTCGCCATAGCGCTATTGGCTATGTCCGAATTCTTATTGGAAACTTTCGCAAAATTATTCAGGTTTGTAAGCAAGGTGGCATTTGCATCTTGTAGTTCATTAACCTGAGTTTCCAGTGCTTCGGCTTTTACAACGCTGGCCTTTTCAATTTTTTTCGCTGTAAAAAGTTCAGTTTTTACGGAATCCAGTTCCGATTTCAAATTGTCGATTTCGGCAATCAATTCGCTTTTACGTTGTGCAGTGACTATGGAAACCGTACTAAAAATAAATAAGAGGGTGAGTAATAATCGCATCATAGATTATTTGGATTTAGCTTATAACCGCAAAAGTAGGGTATTCATTGATTTCCTGAAAATACCTTTCCACCTAAATAGTTGCAATCCACAAGTTCTTGCATGCCTCTAAAGGGTACTTGGGTCTTTTCATAGCCATAGGTCAATTTCAAATCGCTATGCAAATAATCGTCGTCCACGTTCACATGAATATCTTCCATGGTAAATTCACAGGGATGTTCATACCCTGCCGCATGCGTGATTTCCAAAAATTCTTTCCGAAAAGTCTTAAAGTATTGGGCCAATCGATCAGCTTTAAGGGGAACACTAATTCCGCGTTGCAACCACTTGTTTTGCGTAGCTATTCCTGTTGGGCATCGGTTGGTATGGCAGACCTGGGCCTGAATGCAGCCAATACTCATCATAGCTTCCCGGGCCACATTAATGCAATCTATACCCATAGCAAAAGCCATGGCTGCCTTCGCAGGAAAACCCAGTTTTCCACTTCCTATAAAAACTAGGCGACTTGTTAGGCCTCGTTCTTGAAAGACCTTGTATAAACTAGAGAAACCATATACCCATGGTAATGAAACATGGTCCGCAAAACTGGGGGGCGCCGCTCCGGTACCTCCCTCGCCACCGTCAACTGTAATGAAATCGGGCCCTTTTCCGTTTTTCTTCATAAGGTCGGCCAATTCCTCCCACTGATCTAATTTTCCAATAGCTCCCTTTATACCTACAGGAAGTCCGGTTCCTTCGGCAATTTCTTCTATCAATTCGATTAATTCTGGCACCGATGAAAAGGCAGAATGTGTTGCTGGCGATAATACATCCTTCCCAATTTCCACACCACGTATCTGGGCAATTTCCCTACTGATTTTGGCTGCTGGTAGAACCCCACCTTTACCCGGTTTAGCACCTTGCGAGAGTTTTATTTCAACGGCCTTGATACACGGATTTTCGGTAGTTAACGAAATCAATTTGTCCAAAGAAAAACCACCTTCCGTATTGCGTACCCCAAAATATCCGGTGCCAAAATGGAAAACAACATCCCCACCTTGTTTATGGTAGGGGGAAAGGCCTCCTTCCCCAGTATTATGATAAGCTCCACTTTTGGCAACGCCTTTGTTCATTGCCTCCACGGCAGCGGCCGAAAGCGATCCGAAACTCATGGCTGACACATTGATGACCGATGCTGGCCGGTAGGGTTTCTTTCGTTTGTTGAATGCACCTATTACTTTGGCGCAGGGCAGAAAGGTCTTATCCTTAGTATTTGGATGATTTTCGGGGACTTTAAAAGCTAAAAGCCGATTTTTGATGAAAATGTGTTGATGGGCATAAATATCACGGTCCGTTCCAAACCCTTCATAGTTGTTCTCTTGTTTGGCGGATGCATAGATCCAGCTTCGTTCAATGCGGTTAAAAGGCAGCTCCTCGCGGTTATTGGCCACAAAATACTGCCGCATCTCCGGACCGATACTTTCCAGCCAATAACGCAAATGGCCGACAATGGGATAGTTATGTGTGATGGTATGCGTACGTTGCAAAAATATATCGCGAATTGCGACGAGTCCTAATACAAATATAACCCATGCCCACCATGGGATGGTGTTAACGAAATCAAGAAAGGAATCCATTCATATAGTATTTAACGATTTGAGATTCATTGATTCAAATAATCAATGCTCATTTCGGCCAAGGCTTTTACACCCAATAACAAGCCGCTTTCATCAATTAAGAAATCCGGAGTGTGATGTGGGAATGAACCAACATTCCCAGGGGTCATTCCTCCTAAGAAAAAGAAAAACCCCGGAACTTCCCTTTGGAAATATGAGAAGTCCTCCGCGATGGTAACGGCTTTTTGGGACTGAACATTTTCATCTCCTGCAACCCTTTCAAGCGTAGGTAACATTTGCCTAACTAAATCCGGGTCGTTGTAGGTTATGTCGGTGGCATCCTTGATTTCTATGATAGCTTCCCCACCATAAGCTTTTGCAATATTGGGCACCATTTCCTGCATCCGCTTATTTACCTTTTCCTTCATGGCATAGTCCAAGGTTCTGATGGTGCCTATCATTTCCGCACTTTCTGGAATTATATTAAACCGGATACCACTTTTAATCTTGCCAACAGTAATTATGGCAGCCTCTTTAGTAAGCTCTACTTCTCGGCTGATAATTGTCTGGAGCCCATCAATAATCTTTGCACTTATCAGAATGGGGTCAACACCGGACCAAGGTTGTGAACCATGGGTTTGTTTTCCTTTTACTTTAATGGTAAAGCTCTGCGCCGCGGCCATTGCACCACCGGATTTGTATCGAATCACTCCAGCTGGTATCTGAGATCTTATGTGAAGCCCAAAAATGACATCAACTTTAGGGTTTTCGAGAACTCCTTCCTTGATCATTAAGGCGGCACCTCCTTCTTCTCCGGGTGGTGGCCCTTCCTCTGCGGGTTGAAAAATAAATTTTACCGTTCCTCTTAGTTCGTCCCTTTTTTGAGAAAGTACCTCTGCCACTCCCATTAAAATTGCGGTATGGGCGTCGTGACCACAGGCGTGCATTACTCCAACTTTTTCCCCAAGAAATTCTGCGGTAACCGTAGACTTAAAAGGCAAATCATTTCTTTCCGTTACAGGAAGCGCATCGATATCCGCCCGAAGCGCCACCACCTTACCTTTTTTTTTGCCCTTTAAGATACCAACTACTCCTGTATGGGCCACGTTGGTTTGTACGGTTATCCCCAAGGATTTTAAATGATTGGCGATTTTCTCCGCAGTTTTAAATTCCCTATTGGAAAGTTCCGGGTTTTGATGAATATCCCTTCGCCATTCAATAACTTTATCAGCTACCGCTTCGTATTCCTTTTCCAGCTCTTGAGCATGGACCATTGTGGCCATACCCAAACAAAATGCTATAAGACTGGCTATTTTCATTGAAATTTTAGTTTTCTAAATAGGGGTTATGCATCAATTTTATTCTATTGAAGTAATAGTTTAAGAAATATAAAATATATACTTGATCAACAATGACTTTTAGTTTCTATCTAATTAGACATTTCTGAAGTATTCCTAACCATTTCCACTTCTCGTGTGCTTATGGAATCCGCCTTGTTGCCAAAACTCTGCCGAATATAAGTAAGTATTCCGGCAATTTCTGCATCCCCTAAAAATTTATGTGCCGGCATTACGCCATTGTAGATTTCCCCATTCACTTCAATTTCGCCCTGAAGTCCGTTAAGGATCACATTTATCAACCTTTTTTTATCACCGGTGACCCAATCCGTTTGTGCCAAAGTCGGAAATCGGCCAACGGCACCCATGCCATCTTGTTGATGACAATTGCCGCAAAAGGTGTTATACGCCTTTTGACCACTATCCAAACCTCTTTGAAGGTCATCTTCCACTTTGTCCGGGGTTCGAATATGGGACACGGACTTTCTTTTTTCCATGGAATCCAGTTGGTCAGGATCGAAACGCCTTTTATCACCCTTGAACATCACCCGCCAAATTTTCCCTTTTTTTGATTCTGTAATGTACAGGGACCCATCCGGTCCCTCGGCCAGTCCTACCGGACGATAATGGGCATCCCTAGTATTTACGATGGGGTCTACTACAGGAAAACCATCGGCAAACACTTCCCATTCCCCTGTAGGTAATCCATTTTTAAAGGGCACGAAACACACAAAATAACCGGATTGGGGGTAAGGGGCTCTGTTCGTAGAGCCATGGAAAGCAATGAAGGCCCCATTTTTATAGCGTTCGGGAAACTGATCTCCTTCGTAGAATAGCAAATCGTTGGGAGCCCAATGCCCAGGAAAACCCATTACGGGCAAATCCATTTCCCCGCAACGACCTACAATCTGACCATCACCTCCATATTCCGGGGCCAACACTTTTTGTTCCTGCATCTGATCGTAATAGCAGTATGGCCATCCGTAGTCCGCACCTTCCTCAATACGTAGAAACTCTTCCGATGGAAGCACCGCGCTTTCCCATGGTGTGAAACGATCTGGAAACAGGCTATGTAGGTTATCCCTGCCATGCATCACAATATATAAGTGGTTGTCAACGGTATTCCAATCCATGGCCACTACGCTGCGGATACCTGTAGCGATTCGCTGGCCATCTTTTTGGGTCAATCCCGTTTTATTGGCATCAAATCGCCATACACCACCATGCAATTCCAATTCCGGACATGGATCCAGACCTGTTCCCCCAGGGGAACCATTCGGAGTCCCGTCAAGATCCTGACAGGCATTTGAAGGTGTGCCAAAGGGGACGTACATAAATCCTTGATTATCAAAAGAAACCGGTTTGGTAATGTGCCAATGTACCCCATGGGGATGATCATCGGTAAGGACTACTTCTGGTTCGCCATCGGGAATCAATTTTCCAGGAGTCAATTTGTAGCGATACAATTCCAGGGCCGTACTAAAATAGATGTAGTCCTTGTGGAGCGCCATACTTGTTCCATAAAGGCTACGCTTTGAATCTACCCCTCCGAATTTTTGTATGATATCGGCCTTACCGTCGCCATCGGTGTCTCGTAGGGCCACATTACCACCATAAATACTGTCCGAGGAACTCAACTTTACATAAATGTCCCCATTTGAGTTCACGGCAAGATGTCGGGCTCGGCCTATACTATCGGCCACGACCAGGGCCTCGAACCCGTCGGGAAAATATAGGCCGCCGTTGTCCGGGTCACTTAATGGTAAATCGATTTGAGAATCACATTGGTAAAGGAACAGGAAAAGTACAACCATGGGTATTATTCTCAAAATAGAAGGAAGTCTGAGTAAATAGCTATAATCACTTTTCATAGGTGCATTCGCCTTGTTATTTTGACTTATCACGATTAATCCCCTAACATTATCGTTGGAAAAGAGTGGCTGTTAGTCCGTTCAGGTCCCAAACTACCTTACCGGCCCGAAGGGTCAATTCTGCTTCCAATTTTCGATTTCCGTTAATTCGATTTCCAGCAGCGTCCACATAACCGAATTTACCTTCTTTTACGCTTAGCAGAACGATATCCGCGTCCGCTCCAATACTTAGATTTCCCAAATCTTCCCTTTGGATGGCCTTTGCAGGATTCCAGCTTCCGCGAAGAAGCACTTCTTTTAAAGGCATGCCCATATTTAAATACTTGGACATAACGTTGAGCATGTCCTTCATACCAGCGTTCATACTAAAGCGATGAAGGTCCGTACCAAAGGTATTGGGCCAAAACCCCTGTTCCAAGGCGGGTATGGCCTGATTGAACCAGAAACCGGCACCACCGTGGCCCACATCAAACAGAATTCCTTTTTTTCGAGCCTCAAAAACCATGGGTAGTACATTTCCAGTTGTATCGACAACCGGTCTGCGCTCGGAGATATTCTCAAAGGAATGGGTAATAATATCTCCAGGTCGCATGCGGTCAAGTTGGTCCTCTAATGAATATTGGGGTAGATGGCACTCCACAAAAAGCGGTCTATCCGTATCGGATACAACTTGCAGAGCCCTTTCAAAAGGTTCCCAGGTCTTTTTTTCAAAGTGACCTATTTTCATACCTACGATAACATCGGGATGCTTTTCTACCATCCCAATAGCTTTGCTTACATCCATGGTAGAAACATCCTGTTGTAGGGAGTCTCCTGTCATTCCCCAACCGGCAATATTCAAAAAGGCCAAGACTCGGGTCTTGGATTGGTCTATTACCTGTTTTTTGAACTTTTGGAAATTACGCCACCCTGAGGTCCCGGCATCCACAACTGTAGTAATACCCGCTCGGAAGGTAAAATCATCGGGGGATAAGCTATAAATACCATCCGCAAATACCCCAGGGGTACTGCCGACGAAAACATGGGTATGGATGTCGATCAGACCTGGACATACATACATGCCCGTAGCATCGACTGTCTTTTTTGCATTTTTTACAGCTATATGATTTGCGACTTGATGTATTTTGCCGTTGGCAATGGCTACATCCAATATGGTATCCAATTTATTTTTTGGATCGAAGACGTGACCATTTTGGATCAAGAGGTCTATTTGCTGCGCTTGGAGCGCTCCAAAGGCAGAAAACAAGAAAAGGGCCAAAGCCCTTTTTACGGCTTTACCCGAAAACATATGAAAAGAATACCTATTTTTCAAAATCCACTGCCCCTAGGCCATTTAAGTCCCATACAATTCTTCCCGCGCGTAACGTAAGTTCGGCCTCTAGTTTTTTGGTGCCCTTTATTCTTTTGCCTCTCACATCCAAAAAACCGAAATCCCCTTCCCGCATCTTGAATACGGCTATATCAGCCTCGGTACCAACACTTAGATGACCCAAGTCCGGTCTGCTGATGACTTGGGCCGGGGCCCAAGTAGCTCGATGGATTACATCGGTCAATGGTACTTCCATGGCCATAAACTTGGAAAGTACATTGGTCAAATCTTTCATACCGGCATTCATGCTTTGGGTATGCAGGTCACTACTGATAACATTAGCTAGAAATCCCTGTTCTGTGGCCGGTACGGCCTGTCTCCAGGAAAAAGCACCACCTCCATGACCTACATCAAAGATAATTCCTCGCTTCTGTGCTTTGAAGACAAAGGGTTTTACCTTTCCTTCCTCATCCACAATGGTCTCCCGTTGTTTGGGACCATACGAATAGCTGTGTGTAAAAATGTCCCCGGGCCGCAGGTGTTCCATAAATAAAGATTCGATGGAGTTCGGAGGATCTTGCTCCCCGAAATCCACCATTACGGGTACTCCGGCTCTTGTACCCGCCTCAACGGCGAGGTCTACTTGTTTGAAATCGCCCCAGTAGTGTGCGGCCTTTATACCGACAAGAATGTCAGGAAACAGCTTGGATATGCAATGCGCGGTCATAACAGGGTTCATATCCGATACATCCTGCTCCTCAAACCTACTGCGCATTCCGGTTCCCACAATGTTTAATAATGCCAAAACCCTGGTTTTCGACTTGTCTATCGTTTGCTCTTTAAAAAGCTTGAAATTACGCCATCCGGAAGATCCCGCATCCACAACCGTGGTTACCCCGGACCTAAATGTAAAACCATCCGGCATTACACTTGTGGCACCATCGGCAATGTAAGCACCCGGCTCGTTCCCCATAAAAACATGAACGTGCATATCTATAAGCCCCGGAGTTACATAAAAACCCGTAAGGTCAATGACTTTTTTGGCACTTTTAACGGAAATGTTGGTTTTGACTTCTGTGATCATACCATCGGCAATGCCAATGTCCATAGGGCTGTTGACTGCATTTTTTGAGTCGATCAAATGTCCTCCCTTTAATAAAATATCAAGTTTTTGCCCTTGAAGATTAAAAATGGAAATCAAGAAAAAAAAGAGGAAACAGGAGCGTACGGTACAGAATTCTTTTTTATTCGGCATGATATTAACTAATAGACTTTATATTCATTATGTTGCCAAGGGAGGGCCGCCAGGAATAACAATTGGAGTGTTTTTTTCGCTATATTTTGAACGTTTGGCCGTGAATTTGGCCGTTAGATATTCGCCTAAAAATATGGATCCCGATATCGATTCATTTGAAACTTGCCCCGAAAACCAATAGCTGATATGATTTCCTGGAATTCTATAGTTACTCCTTAGTTTTACGGAGTCCTCTTCGACCATCCCCATAATTTCCTGCATTGCAAAATCACTTTTATGAAGTCCTTTGATCCAATTCCCTTTTTGTTCCAGGAAGAACATATGTGTACTCTTGCTACTTAAAAAATCGATGTTTACCTCCCAATGTCCTGTCAGATCTACCTTTGGTTCGGCCAACTTGTCCGAACGTGGAGACCTTTTCTTAGACAAGATACCATGCAATCTTTCCGCTACTACTTTTGCATTTCCGGGACGCATCTGATTGGGTGTAATATTAATTGATGTTTCACTCTCGTTGCTGGAGCTTCCAATGGCAATCCTAGGTTTGTTCCGTGCTACTTCTTCGGCTACCTCGTCACCTGTGATATGCAATTGAGTTGGATTCCATTTTACATGAAGTACGGGGGCAAGGTTGGAGCGCCCCTGAGGTTGCTTTATCTCGGTAGTAATCCCTTGGATTTTTTCCATTTTTTTTGAAATTTCCTCCAACCAGGAAATCCAAGTGGCCCATTCCTTTTCATGATCCCGTGTGGTCCATGCTTCTACAGCAGCAAGCATACCCAACATTTCTTCTTTCCCTACCTTGTTGTCCCTACCGGGACCATGATGTGGAGAGCTTGCCTGCCATGCAGACATTAATAAGTCTTTATCCCCCAATAGCAGACCAGCACACTGTGGACCGCAAATAGCTTTTCCACCGCTGTAGGCAACAACGGTTGCACCTCGTTCCAAATGAACACAGGGTATAGTTAGGTTCTCAGCCGCCGCATCCAACAAAACGGGCACTCCATGCGGCTTGGCAATTTCTACGATTTTCTCCAAGGAAAGCGGTTGACCTTTTTCGGAACGCCTACCAGAGTTAATATAGATCATTGCGGTTTTGGAATTTATGGCCCGCTCCATCTCTTCTGGGGAATCTACCATAACTACGGTAACACCCACATTACGGATGGCATGGTCGTATACGTTTCTGGAATATCGTGGAATGATAACTTCAGTTTTATCCAATTTCTCCAAGTTGGGAATTTGAATGAGTTTTTCGGGATTCCCGCCTGCTACACACGCAGCGGTTACATGCTTAAGTCCTGCAGCGCAGCCGGCCGAAACCATACCCCAATCGGCCTTGGTCAATTCGGACAATCGCTTACCGATTCCATAGGCCAATTCATCGTATTGTACGAAATATCCTGAAGCTGCTTCAATGGCTTCAAGTACTTCGGGCCTTTCCGTTGACCCTCCCAAAATGGTAAATGTTCCACGACAATTAATTATAGTATCTATTCCTAGGCCTTCGTAAATGGATTGGGTAGGGGAGAACAAATTTTTGTTCATAAGGGAAGGTCCTTGCGCTGTATGGCCCAAAAGGGATTCACTGGCTAAAAAGCTTCCGGCTATGGGCATTACACCCAGATGCTTCATAATTTCTCTTCGATTCATGACTGAACAGTTGTGGTATATGGGAATACCTTTTGAGTTTTTTAAATGTACTAAAAAAAGAAATCGGTTTTCTAATTAGCGAATGTAGGTATACTCGTAAAACTAGTACCAATCATCTTATACATGGCAAGTATGGCTTTTGTTTATAAATCCAGAAAAGATCATTTTAGGATGAGGGTATTTATGGCTAAATTCACCTTCTTAAATTACTTTAGCTTGGAGACGTTTTTAGAGGAACTCAACGAGGCTCAAAAAGCTCCGGTCCTGCATAAGGATGGCCCACTCATGGTCATTGCCGGTGCAGGATCTGGAAAGACACGGGTTTTAACGTACCGGATAGCGCATCTGATGGATCAGGGCGTGGATGCGTTTAATATTTTGGCCCTTACCTTTACGAATAAGGCCGCCCGCGAAATGAAAAAACGAATAGCCCATATTGTGGGTAATTCCGAGGCCAAGAATCTGTGGATGGGCACCTTTCATTCCGTCTTTGCAAAATTGTTGCGCTTTGATGGCGACAAACTAGGTTATCCCAGCAACTTCACAATCTATGATACACAGGATTCCCAACGATTAATTGCGTCGATTATCAAGGAAATGGGATTGGATAAGGATATTTATAAATACAAGCAGATACAGAATAGGATATCCTCCTATAAAAATAGTTTGATCACTGTAAAGGCCTATTTTCAAAACCCCGAACTACAAGAGGCTGATGCTATGGCCAAAAGACCCAGGGTAGGGGAGATTTATCAGAATTATGTGGATCGTTGCTTTAAGGCCGGAGCCATGGATTTTGATGACCTATTGCTTCGTACCAACGAACTGTTGAACAGGTTTCCTGAAGTATTATTAAAGTATCAAGATCGGTTTCGATATATTTTGGTAGATGAGTATCAGGATACCAATCATTCGCAATATCTCATCGTAAAGGCCTTATCCGATCGGTATCAGAACATCTGTGTAGTTGGCGATGACGCGCAGAGTATCTATTCTTTCCGCGGGGCCAATATCAGTAATATCCTAAATTTCCAGCGTGATTATGATGAGGTGGCCGTATACCGTTTGGAGCAAAATTATCGGAGTACAAAGAATATTGTAAATGCCGCAAATTCTATCATCGCCAAGAATAAAAATCAGTTGGAAAAGGTGGTATGGACGGCCAATGATGAAGGTTCCACTATAAAAATACATCGAAGCATTACCGATGCCGAAGAAGGTAGGTACGTGGCAAGTTCTATTTTCGAAAACAAAATGCAAGAACAATTGCCCAATGGTAATTTTGCCGTTTTGTACCGTACCAACAGCCAATCCCGTGCCATTGAAGATGCTTTGCGCAAAAAGGATATCCCGTATAGAATCTATGGAGGACTTTCCTTTTATCAGCGAAAAGAAATTAAGGATGTGTTGTCCTATCTCCGTTTGGTCATCAATCCCAAGGATGAGGAAGCGCTAAAACGAATTATCAATTTTCCGGCACGGGGTATCGGGCAGACCACCTTGGACAGATTAACGGTTGCCGCCAACCATTACGGTCGCTCTATTTTTGAGGTAATCGAGAATCTTGGTAAAATCGATTTAAAAATCAATGCCGGTACAAAAAGAAAACTAGAGGATTTTGTGACGATGATCAAGAGCTTCCAGATCATGAACGAAAATGCTGATGCCTTTACCCTAGCGGAACATGTCGCCAAGAAAACGGGGATACTGCTAGAGTTCAAAAAAGATGGTACTCCGGAGGGAATTGCCCGGATGGAGAATATAGAGGAACTGTTGAACGGTATCAAGGATTTTGTAGAAGGGCAAAAGGAATTGGCCGATGCCAAGGGAGATCTTACCGAGTTTTTGGAAGATGTTGCCTTGGCTACAGATCTAGATAAGGATACGGGTGATGATGACCGGGTCGCCCTTATGACCATTCACTTGGCCAAAGGACTGGAATTTCCCTATGTCTATATTGTTGGGATGGAAGAGGACCTCTTTCCTTCTGCCATGAGCATGAATACACGAAGCGAGTTGGAAGAAGAGCGGCGACTGTTTTATGTAGCCCTGACACGAGCGGAAAAACAGGCCTATTTGACCTATACACAAAATAGGTATCGATGGGGGAAACTTATTGATGCCGAGCCCAGTCGGTTTTTAGAGGAAATCGATGAAAAATATATCGAAAACCTGACCCCGATCGAGAATACCTATCGTTTTAAACCTTTGGTGGATAACGCTATTTTTGGGGAAGTGGATAAAAGTCGGTTACGGCAGTCAAAGCCTGTAAAAGGGGAACCACCAAGTATACGTAAACCCAATGAAAATCAACTTCGTAAATTACGAAAGCTAAAACCACAATTGGCAACCCCTGTGGGTAACACCAATGTTGTAGATTTAAATCTGGCGGAAGGCTCTTTGGTAAACCATACGCGATTTGGCAAGGGCAAAGTGTTGAAAATAGAAGGTGCGGGTAATGATAGGAAAGCAGAAATCCAATTTGAAAAAGGCGATATTAAGAAACTTTTGCTTCGTTTTGCCAAGCTGGAAGTGCTATCTTGATATTGGGTTACTCCTAAAAATCAAAGAAAATATGCCAAAAGAATACTTAGTATCGATTTTTATGAGCTTGTTCCTGTTGGGGTGTGGACGATACCATTTTTCCAGCAGTAGATTATGTACGCGTTTACCAAGTTAAATAAGTGGCCTCATGGCAGAGTTCATTAAGATATACGAAGCTAATCCTAACCCCAAGGAGATGGAAAGGGCCGTAAACATCCTCATAAAGGGAGGGTTGGTAATTTATCCAACGGACACCGTATATAGCTTAGGTTGCGATATCACTAATTCCCGGGCTTTGGAAAGAATAGCTTGGATAAAAGGGGTAAAACTGGCCAAGGCCAACTGGTCCTTTGTGTGTGCGGACTTGAGTAACCTTTCGGACTATGTACGGCAGATTGATACGGCCACTTTTAAAATCCTAAAGCGAGCCCTTCCTGGTCCTTATACCTTTGTACTACCCGGTAATAATAATCTGCCCAAGGATTTTAAAAAGAAAAAAACTGTTGGGATACGGGTGCCGGACAATACCATTGCCAGAGCGTTGGTTGAGGGTTTGGGAAATCCGATCGTTTCTACTTCAATTTATGATGAGGATGAGGTACTGGAATATACCACTGATCCCGAATTGATATTCGAGAAATGGCAAAATCAAGTGGATTTGGTTATCGATGGAGGTTATGGTGGTAATGTAGCTTCTACGGTAATCGATTTGTCACAGGGAGAACCCGTCTTGTTGCGAGAGGGTAAAGGAGACCCTGATATTTTTTAAAGCACTTATTCTTCACCTTTGTCCTGTTCAATGGATAAATCCGGGTTGGCGGGAATATAGAGGTTTCCAGGGTCTTTGGTTTCTCCAATAACCTCTTCTATCTCTTTTTTTAGATAATTCAGGTGGGCCTTGGTCATCCTATGTGTGATAACGGGAATCGTTCCCTTTATCTTTTGCTGTAGCATAGCAAGATTATCAAGGGCCAATGAGCGTACATCGGTATTTGAGGTATAGCCCTCGGAAAGTTTGGCAAGAATACCTTCAACAACGCCTTCCGCCTCACTAGGTTTGTATAAGGCTATCATATTGGCAACGTAGGCCTTTTGTAATTTTCTTCGATAGGGGGTTGTGGAATAAAAAACGTTCATGTCTCCCCAAATCAATTGGTGTAAATCGTCCAAATACGCTTCTGGGGTGTAAACATCCTCGTCTTCATATCTTTCGGCAATAAACGTCATTCTACTCATTCTACTACCCCCCAATAGGTTTATTACAATACTCTCCATTGTCTTTGTAATGGATTCCTTGGACTGAGGGGAAAATGTCTTGTTCAGAATTTCATTGTTGATCAGCCATTTGGGCTCTTTAAAAATATGATTGTTCAAAAATGCCAAGGCCTCTTTTTGGGATTGTTTTGTGACAGGACAATACACCTCACCTTGTTCGCCCATGGTCTTTGGGGTAACATAAATGCCCCCAATATTTTTGGCCACATGGAAAAGATAATTTTCGTACTGCTTTATGACTCCTTGGTAAACCTCATCCAATCCGGAATAATCGTCACTGTTACTTTCCTTGGTCCACTCCGTTAAAAAAGGAACAATGCGCTGTAGGTTCATAATTCCATAGTTGCTTGCCACCATGGCATCGTCCCCTAGGTCTTCGGTCTGGGATCTAGGATCAAAATCACGACCCTCTCCTCCAAACCACAATCTTGGATTGGACCCAACACTATCTATGACCCACTGATTCAGTATTTCCCTTTCACTGTCCTCATCCAAATTTTCGGAAATGTGGGCATACCCCCACTGAACGGCCCATTTATCATAATCCCCAATTCGTGGCATTAAATACTTTGGAGGAATGCTATCCTGAGGTTGTGCCACATAATTAAAACGGGCATAGTCCATAATGGAACTTGTATGACCATTTTCCTTAAGCCATTCCGCATCCCTAAGTTTTTCCACCGGAGTGGCATAACTTGCTCCCATATTGTGCCGGAGCCCTAATGTATGGCCAACTTCATGAGAAGCCACAAAACGAATAAGTTCGCCCATGAGGTCTGTATCAAATTCCATTTTTTGGGCCCTAGGGTCAACGGGCCCTGCCTGTACCATATACCAATTGTGAAGGAGATTCATTAGATTATGGTACCATCCGATGTGACTTTCCAAGATTTCGCCACTTCTTGGATCCGTAATGTTGGGTCCATAAGCATTTTTAAAGGGCGAAGCAAAGTATCGTAGCACGGAAAACCTGGAGTCTTCCAAACTCATCTCGTCATTATCCTTGGGCCATTCCCTTCCTACTATAGCGCTTTTGAAACCGGCCTGTTCAAAAGCTTGCTGCCAATCGTTAATCCCTTGAATAAGATAGGGTCTCCATTTTTTGGGAGTGGCAGGGTCCAAATAGAAGATGATAGGCTTTTTTGGTTCTACCAATTCCCCATTTTCCCATTTTTTCTGGTCCTCTGGCCTGGGCTCTAATCTCCATCTATGGATATAAGTGTTACGGTCCACACGCTGTTGTTCATCACCGTATTCGAGATATGAACTGGCAAAATAGCCCACTCTAGGGTCATAGAACCGTTTTTTCATGGGTGTTTTGGGCAACAAAATGAACGAATTATTTATCTCCAGGGTAACCACTCCGGACAATACGGCTGCAGGCAGTACTTTTTTGGTTTTGCCCTTAATTGTTTTTGCCTTGTAAGTTTTTACGGTCTGTACTTCGGTATTTATAGGAAAGGACTTGATGCCCAAAATATATGATTTATCTTTTTCCAATGAGGAGAGCTTATAGGACTCCTTTTGGGCACTGCTAAGGGCGAGTAAATTGTTTTCGCTGTTAATGAAATCGGTAACGTCGATTAGGGAAGATTTCTTTTTTTCATAGCGTGCCTTTATTTCAAAAGTTTCTAGGATTGGTGTGATATTGGAATTGTTAACCGCCCTGGATATTTCGTCATTCTCATTGGCAACGCTCACTAACGTAGCTATACGAAGAAAAATGTTATTGGAAGGCCCTTTTTCCCAAATAATCGTTTTTTCACCTATCTCTTCCCCTCCATAGTTTTTGGAGCCCGCAGGTGTTTTAATAAAACGGGTAACCACTAGTATTTCCCTTTCCAAGATGCTATCAGGAATTCCGAAATAATACTTGTCCCCCAATTGGTGAACAGAAAAAAGTCCGTCTTGGGAGGTACCTTCCTTTAAGATTACCTTGTCCAAGGTTTTGGAGGCCGAAGAGGATTTAGGCCCGGAAGAAATCTTTTTGTTGTTTTCTCCAACCGGCCTTAGGAGATTGCAGGAACTTACAACTAATAATGCCCCAATAAGTCCAAAAAATAACCTCATACGTAAGCTAACGTTTTAAAAAAAAATATAGTATTCCAATGTGGTGGTTGGTTTGGACCGTTGTTGACAAAGGTACTACAAAATAGGAACGGGTGTGCAATTGCGAAATTACAGCTAGGTATTGGGTACAAAAAAACCGCAGCATTTGTGCTGCGGTTTTTATTCTAAATATATTGTTTAGTTATTGATTGCAGGGTCTTTCATACCTTCTTCAATCATGCTATAGAACTGATCGATTTTTGGAAGAACTACGATACGTGTTCTTCTGTTTTTGGATTTTTCAGTTTGTGATACCGGAATGAATTCTGCTCTACCGGCCGCGGTCATGCGCTTGGGATCAACGTTATAATCGTTTTGAAGTATACGTACAACGGCTGTGGCACGTTTAACACTCAAATCCCAGTTATCCAATAACACTCCACTTCTATAAGGAACATCATCCGTATGGCCTTCTACCATAAATTCAAAATCAGGCTTGTTGTTCACTACCATAGCAACTTTACCTAAAACTTCTTTTGCCCTTGAGGTAACATTATAGCTTCCGCTGCTGAAGAGCAATTTGTCTGAAATGGATACGAATACAACACCTTTTTCCACGCTTATCTCTATATCCTCATCATCCAAATTTCCAAGTACGCCTTTAAGGCTTTGTACCAATGACAAGTTAACGGAATCCCTTCTTGTGATGGCATCCTGCAACTTACGAATGGTAAGGTCTTTTTCCTTTAGACTTTCTAGGGATTTTTCCAAGTTTTCGGCACCTTTAGTGGTCAAAGTGGTCAAATTACCCATATTGTTAATCAACTCCTGATTGTTAGCCTTGAGGAAAGCATTTTGATCTTCCAAAGTTTTCATTTTAGAAGTCGCCGTGGCTTTCTCTTCTAAACAATCGTTTAACTTCACCGTTGCCGAATTCAATAAATCCTGAGCTTCCTTATGTTTGGCTTCAAGATCTGCAAATTTTTTCTGTGATACACAGGACGATAGCAATAAAGCTACTCCTAAACAACCTAAAATTAATCTTTTCATAATTACGGATTCTATTTATTAATGTTTGTTATTTGTTTTAGTACGTATTGGTTCGGCAGCAAAATTAGATAAAATGGGAAACCTCAAAATTTCAAATTCGTTAATCTTTTACTAAAATGTTAAATTTCTTTATTTGATGTACGAAATAGGACCACACTATGGACTTTACTACGTAATACTTTAGTATAAAATTAGCTTTTTCCCTTTTCCTATAAATTTTACTAAAATGCTTGTAAAAGCTAAGATGAGCCCGCAAGATAGCTAAACAATGTTGAAATCTGAACTGAAAAATAAACCGAATTGCCGCAACGCCATCCAATAGCAATCGTATTCCTATAATTAAAAATGCTTTTCTTCTAGGAAGGTTCTTGGTTATCGAAAACAGCGAGTTTCTAAAATTGAGATAGGTTTTTTTTGGGTTCATATTACTTAAGGTAGAACCACCCAAATGATAGACCTCAGATGTGCCAATGTAATATATCTTATGTCCTTTGTTCTTTGCCCTCCAACATAGGTCTACTTCTTCTTGATGTGCAAAATAGTCCTCATCAAACCCTCCTAATTCCCAGAAGACTTCACTTTTAATGAACATACAAGCACCGGTGGCCCAAAAAATTTCTAGGGTATCATCATATTGTCCTTCATCTTTCTCCAGTGCCTGAAAAATTCTTCCCCTACAAAAGGGATAGCCTAATTGATCAATAAAGCCTCCCGCGGCCCCGGCATATTCAAAATAATCTCTTCTTAATAAATCCAATATTTTTGGCTGGATAATCGCGGCTTTGGGAAGATCTTTAAAACCTCGAATTATGGGGTGCAGCCAGTTTTTGGAAACCTCAACGTCGGAATTCAAAAGGCAGTAAATATCTGCTTCAACTTGCTTAAGGGCATCGTTGTACCCTTTGGAAAACCCACCGTTAACGGTATTTTGTATGATTCTTACGGTAGGAAAATTGGTACGGACAAAGACAACGGAATCATCCGTGGAAGCATTGTCCGCCAAATAAATATCAGCTCCATCGGAATAGTTTACCACCGTGGGTAAATATCTTTCCAAAAGAGCCTCTCCGTTCCAATTGAGTATGACGACAGCTAGCTTCAAATTGACGGCAAATTAACGGCTAAAATCAGGAATATGTTCTAGAAAATGATATTTTTCGGCTTCATAGTCCATTTTACAATAAAAATGTTCCATCCCATTTGTGACCATCAAATAATCGGCATTCAATTTCATATTATACCTTGCAATCTGATCAAAGGTACGTTGAGTAATCCTTATTTCAGGAGCCTTACATTCCACAAGAGCATGTATGTTGCCATCATTTTTGAATACCACCACATCGTACCTCTTCTTAATTGAATTGATAGTCAGTTGTTTTTCAACATTGATGAAACTTTTGGGATATCTTTTTTCATGTATGAGATAATGGATGACATGTTGTCTGACCCACTCTTCCGGTTGTAAGACTACAAACTTTTTCCGTATTACATCAAAAATACAAATCTTATTTTCCCTACTTTTAAAGCGGAAATCATAAGTGGGAAAGGATAGTTTCTGCATGATGCAAATTTGATGTTTTTTTTTGAATGGATGAAGTAAGGCAAATTGTTGCCGATATACGTAAGGGAGCGGTAAAACCTATATATTTCTTATCAGGTGAAGAACCGTACTATATAGATCGGATTGCGGAATATATAGAAAAGCAAGTCCTTACGGAGGAGGAACGGGGATTCAATCAGGTTGTACTATATGGAAAGGACGCCACTGTTGATGATATCATAGCAAACGCAAAACGATATCCCATGATGTCCGAAAGACAGGTAGTCATTGTTAAGGAGGCACAGCATCTTTCCAGGACCATAGAGCATCTTACAGCTTATGTTGAAAACCCCCAACCATCTACCATTCTGGTCGTTTGCTACAAGTATAAAAAATTGGACAAACGAAAAAAGCTATATAAGTCCGTTCGAAAAACAGGCGTATTGTTCGAAAGCAAGAAATTGTATGATAACCAAGTGGCGGATTGGATACGGAAAGTTCTTTTGGGTAAAGGATACCATATTTCCCATAAAGCGGCCAGTTTGTTGGTAGAGTTTTTAGGAACCGACCTAAGTAGGATAAGCAAAGAATTGGAAAAGCTGCAACTAGTTTTGCCCAAAGGAGAAGAAATAACACCGGAAAACATTGAAAAACATATTGGAATAAGCAAGGATTACAACAATTTTGAACTGAAAAAAGCTATAGGGGAGAGGGATATCCTTAAGGCGACAAAAATTGTACATTACTTTTCCCAAAACCCTAAGGACAATCCATTTGTGCTAACAGTGACCTTATTGCATTCTTTTTTCACACAATTATTACAATATCATGGCTTAAGCGATCATTCCCCAAAAAATGTGGCCAGTGCTTTACGGATAAACCCATATTTTGTGGATGAATTTCGAGTTGCCGCAAAAAATTATCCTATGAAAAAAGTAAGCCGTATCGTTTCTTCTTTACGCGAGATGGACCTTAAAGGAAAAGGGGTAGGGGCCTATGGAATCTCACAGTCCGATCTTCTAAAGGAACTGTTGGTAAAGATTATATGACCCTATTTTTTGTCAATGCTGTATTTTCCAGGTCCCAATAGGCTTATGCATACAAAAGCTATTAAAAATAGCAATGCTTTTTCCTTAACACCTATAGCATCTTGTGCATGAACAATAAATGCGGCGACCACCATGGTAACCGCTGGGAATATAGCCGCCCATCTGGTCTTAAAACCCAATATAATTAAAATAGGACAAACAAATTCAGCAAGTACCGCCAGGAAAAGTGTAGGGGTAGCACCCATACCTATGGGATCTCCAAATTCGAAATCACCGGATATAAGTTTTTGAAATTTGGAAAAACCATGGGTCAGCAGTAATGCGGATGAACCGATGCGAAGTAAAGCAAGTCCTAGGTCCTTGAGAAGGGTATTTTTCATGTGGGAAGATTTAGCGTAACGCTAATTTAGTAAATCATTGCATATTTTATGCAATTGGTGCACTAAGCGGTCCGCATCTTTTTCGGAAAATGACAGGGGAGGCTTTATTTTTAAAACATTATCGTACGGTCCATCGGTTCCTATCAAGATACAGTTTTCCCGAAGCTCATTCTTAACTCTATGGGCCAACATGGTATTGGGGTTTCCTTTTTTATCCAATAGTTCAACACCAATAAAAAGACCGATACCTCTAATGTTGGCAATTTCCAAAAACTCCTGTTGCAGTTCAACTAGCAGAGATTGTAAATAATCCCCCACCTTTTTGGCATGTTCCTGAAGTTTTTCCTCTTCGATCACCTCTAAAACGGCATGGCCTATGGCGCAGGAAACTGGATTACCGCCAAAGGAGCTAAAAAATTCGGGACCCTGCGCAAAGCTTTCCGAGATTTCCGAGGTGGTGACCACTGCACCTATAGGATGTCCATTGCCCATAGGTTTCCCCAGGATTACCATATCCGGAACTACCTCATGCATTTCATAACCCCAGAAGAAATCTCCCAGACGTCCAAAACCTACTTGTACCTCATCACTGATACAAATACCGCCCTGTTCATGTATTTTTGGGTACACTTCCTTCAAATAACCTTTGGCCAAAGGTACCTGCCCGCCACAGCCCATTATGGGTTCTGCAATAAAAGCTGCTATCTTACCTTTGGCCCCATCAATTCTAGCCATTGTTTCTTGGGCAAAGTGTTTTCCCGCAGAGCCATCATCTTTTAGGCCCGAACCAAAAACCTTGGGCATCGGAGCTTCTACTATATAATCCTGTTTTCCCAAGTTGTTTCCTTGACTGTACTTATAATGGCTTATATCTATGCCGATTCTTGTATTCCCATGATAGCCATGTTCCAAGACCATTATTTTTTTCTTTTTTGAATAGGCCAAGGCCATTCGAATAGCCAAATCCGTGGCCGCACTTCCCGAGTTTACGAAGAAGACCTTATCCAGACTTTGCGGAAATTTGGATAATAACGTTTCACTGTATGCCAAGATTTCTGGATATACGTAGCGCGTATTGGTATTCAATCTTGTCATTACTTTCCTGCCGGCCCTGACAACTTTTGGATGACAATGTCCCGCCAACATTATATTATTGTAAGCATCCAAAATAGTATTCCCTTGGCCATCGTACATGTATTGAAAAGCAGAACGTTGCATCTGAATGGGATTGATATAACTTAAGGAAAGTGCTTTGCCCAAATTTGTGCTCCTTTTTTTTAATTGCTCCCTGAGCTTTGGTTTGTTCACTTTTGGATAGCCGGCCGCCATACGAAATGCATCCCTACATTTAATGGGATTTATACCCAACCATTTTCGCAATAATCGCCAAGCTGGCTTCTCACTTATGGTAATATATTCAGATTCTGGTTTTAATGTTTTGGCGTATGCTGAATTACAAACACTAGTACACAATCGGGCGGCTACTAAATAATACAGTATATCCAGTTCTTCTGTTTCCAGAGGAAAAATGTTTTGATACCCTTCTATGACATGGGAGGCCATTTCCAAGGGTTTTTCCTTTCCCATCATAACATAGGTAATGGCAATGGCAATTTCGTTCACCGTCCAAGAATGGCACATATCCCCAAAATCAATAATGCCCGAGACCTTTCCATCCTTGGTAAGTACGTTCCAGTCATTGGCATCATTATGAATAAGACTTTTCCTCAGCCCATATTGATGTGGGGAAACATTTTCAAGAAACTGTAGAAAAAAATAGTCCACTAAGCTTCTATCCTTGCTATCGGGAATGAATTTCAGGTATTTTTCATTGGCAATGAAATGCTTTAAGTCCCATTGCGTTTCCTTGGCCGTAAGGGAAGCCTCATAACATTTGAGCAAGGACCGATCCATTTTCCCCAGGAACTCCCCGAAGGATTTTAAAAGTCTGGGAGTATGTTCTATGTTGCCCAGAAAACCGCCTTCCACATAACTCAACAAACGGAAAGTTAACCCCTCCCTTAGGACAAGTTCTTTGCCATCTTTGGTACTTATGGGTTTGGGGAAATCAATACTCTGTAATTTTGAAAGATGTACCAGTATGCGGTTTTCGGCATGGAGAAGTTCTTGGGTAACATCTGAATAGGGATATTGCTTTAGGACATGGGTCTTACCTTTGGTCTCCACCTTAAAATTGATGCTATCATATCCTTCCAGAGGCGTTAACCTTATCTGATTTAGACCATAATATTCGGAGAGAATCTCTTCCAATGACGAAGACTTTTGTGTCAAAGATAAGCATCATATCAATGTTCCGGACAAAACTATTTCTTGTTGGAGCATGTAAGATAAATCATAAAAAATTGTACTCCTGACCGCTAAATAGTATATTTACTCTTGGCATTGGCTAAAATCTATTAAATCATCAATCATGAAAAAATCACTTCACGTATTATGTATTGTTTTGTTTGTATCACTGCAAGGCCTACAATCCCAGAATGTAGAATTCAAGGCAAGCGAAATAAATATTCCTTATGAAAAATTTACGTTGCCTAATGGGCTTACCCTTTTGGTACATGAAGACCATAAGGCACCGATAGTAGCCGTAAATGTTTGGTACCATGTGGGGTCTAAGAACGAAAAACCCGGAAAAAGCGGATTTGCCCATTTATTTGAACATTTGATGTTCAACGGAAGCGAAAACTTTAATGACGATTATTTTCAAGCTTTGGAGCGAATAGGAGGTACCGACTTAAATGGAACCACGAATTCCGATAGAACCAATTACTTTCAGAACGTACCTGTTTCTGCCTTAGACCAAGTACTTTTTTTGGAATCCGACCGCATGGGCTACCTTTTAGGCGCCATTGACCAAGCCAAACTGGATGAGCAACGTGGGGTAGTACAGAATGAGAAAAGGCAAGGGGAGAATCAACCTTATGGAAGACAAGGGGAATTGCTTACCAAGGCCATGTTTCCTAAGGGGCACCCATACTCTTGGACTGTAATAGGTGAAATGGAGGATTTGGACGCAGCTTCGCTAGAGGATGTACAAGAATGGTTTAAATCCTACTATGGTGCGGCCAATGCCGTTATTGCAATAGCAGGGGACATAGATCCGGATGAGGTCCATAAAAAGGTGTTGAAATATTTCGGAGCCATTCCTTCCGGCCCAACAATCGTTCGTCCAGAAATAAACATTCCCGTTCACAACGGGGATACCTATCAAGTATATGAGGACAGGGTTCCTGAAACACGAATTTTATTCTCATGGAACACGCCGCAATTTGGGCACAAGGAAGATATTCATTTTGATTTGATATCCTCCATTTTGACCGGGGGCAAGAATTCCAGACTGTACAAAAAACTGGTCTACGAAGATCAAACGGCAAGCTCGGTAGTATCATATCAGTCTTCGAAGGAAATAGCAAGTAATTTTGTTACTTGGGTAAATGTTAAACCCGGTAAGGATCCAGATGAAGTAAAGGAGGTCTTTCAATCCGAAATAGAAAATCTCATTCAAAATGGCCCTACGGAATTGGAACTAAAACGGGTGAAGGCAGCTTATTTTGCCAATTTTATTAAAGGATTGGAACGTATTGGAGGTTTTGGAGGGATATCCGATAGATTGGCCTCCAATCAAACTTATTTTGAGGATGCGGCCTACTATAAGACGGTGTTAAATTATGTAGAGAACGCTACTGTAGAGGACTTAAAATCCACTGCCCAAAAATGGCTCCGCCAAGGGAAGCACACCCTAGTTTGTAAACCTTTTCCCGATTATACGATAGAAGAAACCAATGTGGATCGTACCAAGTTACCGGAACTGGGAACTCAAAAGAGTTCTAGCTTTCCTGAACTGGAGCGGGCCAAACTTTCCAATGGATTGAACATCGTATTGGCAAAAAGGGAAGGTGTCCCTACAGTGGTAATGAACCTTATGATGGACGCTGGGTATAAGACGGATTACCTATCTAGCCCAGGAACCGCGGAATTGGCCATGAATTTAATGGACGAAGGCACCAAAGAGCTGAGTTCTCTTGAAATTAATGAGAAACTGCAACTATTGGGAGCCAGTTTATATACCTATTCCAGTCAAGATAATTCTAATGTTTATCTCAACACACTTAAGCAGAGTCTGGATGCGAGTTTGGATCTCTTTGCCGATGTAATTCTTAACCCGGCCTTTCCGGAAAAGGAATTTGATCGACTAAAAAATGAACAGATAAATAACATTAAAAAAGAAAAATCCCAACCTATCGCCATGGCATTACGGGTTATGAACAAGTATCTGTATGGTGAAGATCATCCTTATAGCAACCCCTATACCGGAACGGGCTATGAGGAAACCGTATTAGAACTTACTAGGGACGATGCGGTGAAATTCTATAAAACGTGGATAAGGCCAAATAATGCTACACTGGTGGTAACTGGAGATGTAGATATGGGGGAATTAAAATCCAAACTGGAAAAATCATTGGGAAAATGGAAAAAATCCGATGTACCTTCCATAAACTTCAATGCACCTAAAGTAAACACCAAAAATACTTTGTACCTGGTTAATAGACCGGAATCGCAACAATCCATTATATTGGCCGGCCACCTTACGCACAAGTATGGGGATGTGTCGGAAATTGCCCTGGAGCAAATGGTCAGTATTTTGGGTGGAAATTTCACTTCACGTATCAATATGAATCTAAGGGAGGACAAGCATTGGGCCTATGGTGCCGGAGGATTTGTAATGTCCAATAAGGAAGAACGACCTTTCCTTGTTTATGCCCCGGTACAAACGGATAAGTCCGCCGAATCCGTAACCGAACTGCGTAAGGAAATTTCTGAATTCATTTCCACTAGGCCTGCCACGCAACAGGAGTTGGACAAGGTAAAGACCAATCAGGTTTTGAAATTGCCTGGGCAATGGGAGACCAATAGTGCCGTAAACAGTTCCATGTCCAAATTGGTCAAATACAATTTATCCGATGACTATTACCAGAAATATGATCAGAGTGTAAGAAGCCTTTCTTTAAAGGATGTACAAGAAGTAAGTCAAGAAGTAGTCAGACCGGAGGCCGTTAATTGGTTCATGGTAGGAGATAGGGCCAAAATTGTAAATAAACTGGATGAATTAGGTTTCGATGCCATTATTGAGATAGATGCAGATGGAAACCCGTTAAATTCTACGGTACAATTACCGGAGAACAATCTGAAAAATTAAAGTGATTTTTTTCTTAAAAGAGAAAAAAACTAAGGGACGATTTGTATCTGCGTTATCGTAGTTTCGGATAGTCATCAGGATTTACTTCGTGAATAATTTCGTATACCTTTTCAAAAACATCCTCCGTATTGGGCTTGGAAAAATAATCCCCATCGGTTCCATAAGCAGGTCTATGTGCTTTTGCCGTAAGGGTTTGAGGGGCACTATCCAAATAGCCATAGGCTCCTTGACGCTCAATAATTTCTTGAACCAAATAGGCGGAGCAACCTCCAGGAACGTCTTCGTCCACGACCAGCAACCTATTGGTCTTCTGTACACTTTTTACGGTATCCCCGTTTATGTCAAATGGCAATAAGGTCTGGGCATCTATGACTTCGGCATCAATACCTACTTCTGAAAGTTCGCGTGCCGCCTGTTCAACAATCCGTAAGGTTGATCCATATGAAAGTATGGTAATATCTTTACCTTTTCTTAAGGTTTCGATTTTACCAATTGGTGTACAAAAATCACCCAAATTATTGGGCATGGATTCCTTTAATCGATATCCATTAAGACTTTCAATTATCAAAGCCGGTTCATCGCTTTTCATCAAGGTGTTATAAAAACCTGCCGCTTGGGTCATGTTCCGGGGGGCAAGAATGTACATGCCTCTCAAGACATGGATTAGACCTCCCATGGGAGATCCCGAATGCCAAATACCCTCTAACCGGTGTCCCCTTGTCCTAACGATCAAAGGTGCCTTTTGCTTTCCGTAGGTACGATATAGTAAGCTCGCCAAATCATCGGTAAGCGTGGCCATGGCATAAAAGATATAATCTAGGTACTGGATTTCGGCAATAGGCCTGAGCCCTCTTAAGGCCATTCCTATACCTTGTCCTATAATGGTGGTTTCTCGAATACCGGTATCGGCCACCCGTAATACACCATATTTCTTTTGAAGCCCTTCCAACCCTTGGTTTACATCTCCTATTTTTCCACTATCCTCTCCAAACACGATGGCTTCGGGATACTTCTCGAACAATTTGTCAAAATTGTCCCGAAGAACCACCCGTCCATCCACGGTTTTGGGACTGGTATCATATTGAGGGCGTATCTCGGGAATTTTAGTAGCCCTGGTAGGGAGTTCACTATACAACAATGAACTATACTTAGGTTGGGTATCTTCCAAAAAGCGATTTACCCAAGACACTAAGGCCTCTTTTTCGGTTGTATTTTCACCCAACATATAGCGTAGGGCCTTGCGCGAGTTATGGGCAAGATCTTTTTTGATCGGTTCTTCAACCGCTATCAAATCGTTCTTTATTTTATTGATAAAATTTTTGTTCGGGCTTTTTTGTGCAGCATTCTCCAAAAGTTGGATTAAAGTCTTTTTCATTCGTTTGTGCGGTTCCAGATATTCCGCCCAAGCTTCTTTTTTTGCGATTCTGACCTTTTTTTTAATCGATTTTTCAAGCTCCAAAAGCTCTGAATCCTCGGCAATACCTGTTTCCAGTACCCATTCCCTAAAACGTTTGTTGCAATCGTTGTCCTTTTCCCACTCCAACCGTTTTTCGCTTTTATACCGTTCGTGGGAACCCGAAGTGGAGTGTCCCTGGGGTTGCGTAAGCTCAACGACGTGAATGATAACGGGCACATGCTCCTCACGAGCAATGTCCGCCGCATTTTCATAAGCATGCATCAGGGCCGTATAGTCCCATCCCTTTACTTTTATGAGTTCGTATCCCTTCTGGTCCTCGTCCCTTTGGAATCCACTGAGCATTTTTGAGATATCCTCTTTGGTCGCATGGTATTTGGCCGGTACGGATATACCATAGTCATCGTCCCAAATACTTATGACCATGGGTACCTGAAGTACACCACCTGCATTTACGGTCTCCAAAAACATACCTTCACTGGTACTTGCATTACCAATGGTACCCCAAGCTACTTCATTCCCATTATTTGAAAACTTCTCGGAATCCAGGTTCTTTAGATTCCTATACATTTTGGAGGCCTGCGCCAAACCCAATAATCTTGGCATTTGCCCTGCAGTACATGAGATATCGGCACTACTATTTTTTTGTTGTGTGAGGTTTCTCCAGCTCCCATCTTCATTTATGCTATTGGTCATGTAGTGACCTACCATTTGCCTACCCGCGCTCATGGGTTCTTTTTCAATATCGGTGGTAGCATAAAGACCGTGAAATAATTGTTTTGGGGTCAGTAACCCCAAGGCCATCATAAAAGTTTGGTCTCTATAATAACCGCTTCTAAAATCCCCATTTTTAAAGGACCTTGCCATTGCCAATTGCGGGAGTTCCTTACCATCGCTAAAAATCCCAAATTTTGCTTTTCCGGTAAGCACCTCTTTGCGCCCCATTAAGCTGCATTCCCTGCTTAGAACAGCTATTTCGTAATCATGTAGAATCTGGGCCCTAAAATCGTCAAAAGAAATGTCGGTACTGATTTTTGGGGATAGGTCCATGGGCAAGCAGAGTTTTTGCAAAAATATCCAATAGAATAGATTTTTACAACTCTAAAAAAGTTAAAATATTTGTGTATTGATAAAAAAAACCTCTATTTTTTGATTTTTTGTATTTTTTTTGGCTCAAAAAAGTGATTTTATAAGAATATTTCATTCTATTAGAACCATTTTCTGGTAAATAACCCTGTAAGTGTTCTTGGGCTTATGGTGATGATGAAACGAATCCTTTCTTCATAATTGGGTTGTGCTATTTCCCACCCATTGTTGGAATAGACAGGGAAGTATAGCTCAAAAAAATCGGTAACAAGGTTTAGGCGTATTCCGGAATCATAAACAAACTTCTCCCTTAGCCCTCTATTTTTTACAAATCCGATATCCCCGTAGGCTTCTATCCATCGCCAAAGATTTACGCTGGTATTCATGGTAGCCAACCAATCATTTGCAAACCGGTAACGTTCGTCCAGAAAGGATTTAAAGCCTCCTTCCGCTATGATTATTTGTTGACTATATAGACCCGAATCCTCCGAGCGACCAAGATAATTATAGTCAAAAAGATAATCGGTAGGCCGGTCCAACGCAAAATCAAAAAAAGTGTTCCCGGGCGCTATTTTGTTCCTTAAAAATTTACCGGCAAAAAATCTAACATTAAATTGTGTGTTGTTCTCATATAGTTTTCGGTATTCGAACTCAAAGACCAATTTGGTAAAATCGCTGGAGTGCTGAAAATCCGTGGACCAGGAATTAAAATCTATAATTCCGTTGTTTACATGCGAAAACCTGGCATTAAAGACGCTGTAATCCGGAGTATCCGGATCATTACTCAAATCAATAAGGCTCTCGTCAAAATCCCGAAAGATATTGACATATCTAAAGGTCAAAAATTGTCGTTTGTTGGAAATAAGATCGGCAGGTCGCCAACCAAAGCTCATGGAGGGTGTAATGGACGTATATCTGGAATTGGTCTGAAAATGGAAGGTGGAAGCACTAATACGGTAATTGGATACGAACAATCCACTTTTGCTCAAATATTTCCTATATCCCAAACTTCCAAAACCTACAAGGGTGTTCTCCCGAAATGAATAGGACGGATGAAAATCATAAACAAAAGGGCGCTCCAAAAAGGTTTTGTTGTACAATCGAAGTCCGGGCGACCAGCCGTCATAGATGTTAAAGTTTAAGATGGGCACATAGAATATCTGATTGTAATAGGGGTTTTCGGCATCCTTGAAAAAAGTAAACTTGATTTTTTTATTACTCGAAAAAAAACCTTTCAAAGATTTCCAGTTGTCCCTTTGGTTAAACTCCGGGATTTTTTGGTCATAGTTCAACACCAGGCGTTCTTCGTTCTTGTTCGGGATGGTAAAGGTCTTTTCCCTCGTAATGTTGGAAAACCAATACTTGGATACCACGGAGTCCTTATCATTGAGTCCAAAAAGTGATATGGGAACATTGGTTCCCTCCTTATTTTTTAAGGTTACTTGAAGGGAATCCTCGGTTTTCTTCGCTTTCTTTATCTTAAAGTCTATAAGCCGGTCCGTGGAAACATAATCATTAAAAAACCAGTCGATATTGCGATTGGAGGCCCGTTTTAATATCGATTCAAAATCCAAGGGCTTAACCTTGTTTAATTTATAGTATTTATAGAAGGTTTTGATACTTTCGTCCACCTTTTCTTTACCAATATAACTCGCCAAGTAGGAAAGCCCTTGACCAGCCTTATACTTGTTCCCTATTTTTTGGTTCCACTTTATAAGCGAATCGTTTGGGGTAGTCAAGGGCTGATCCTGATTTTTACGGGCCCTGAACATATAGAGAAAAGGATATTGTTCATTAAAGTCCATCTTTGCCAATTGATAGCTCCTGAAGCCCCATATTTTGGAAAGTTTTCCCAATAACTTTTGATCGGGATAATGCTCCTCTACATATGCTATCATTAAATAATTGGCAATGGCATCCAATATCCATTGATCTTTTCTGGGGTCTAAGAAAATGGTCTCGTTGATAATTTTAACAAGGGCCGTTTTAAGGAACTTCATTTCATACTGAAATTGATCATCGTATGGCCGTATAAAGGAGGGAAGCTGATTTAGGCCATACATTGGATTCTTATTGTAATCAATTTCACTGACCAACAAATGGGAATGTGGAAATTTCCCTAAATTTTCCAGGACAAAATCAGTAACCTTATGGATGGAGACCCCTTGTGATATCTCATCGTATTTCCCACCTTTTAAATCCGTAATAACGGTCATGTTATGGGTAACATGTGTGGTAAAATCATTGGTAGGGGTAAGTATTATTTCACAGCTTTTTCTGTTGATACCTTTTAGTTGGGCCTCATGACCATTTGGAAACCTGGTCTGGCCCAATACCCTAAAATTCGACACCATATGAAGACTGTCCGGATACGTAATCTTTAAGTTGGTATTGGTAACATCCGTATAAAGGTCTTCTAAGTTTTTGTTGGAATACAAATGCCATTTGCCATCATATACTGCGGGGGTCAGGTACCAATCCTTTAAATAATATCCACTTTTTGAATCATACCCATAAGGGGTAAACTTTTTGGAAGGCAATTTTACCGTATATGTAATGAAGATTTTTGCCGAATTCCCTGGTTCTAAAGGTTCGTTGAGTCTAATTTTAAGAACATCCTGCCCTGTGACCCTTTCCCAAAATAGACCTCTATATTCATCATCAACTGCACTTGTGATTTCAGTAGAGCCCCTTTCTTCGTCTTTGGCGAGATGAAGGCTTTTTCTGAAGTCTTCTGCAAATCGCTTGGCGAGACCCGTTTTTTTGTTGGAATATGCATGTGCCCAATCATTAAAATATAAGTTGCGCAAAGTGTCGTCCGAGGTGTTCTTATATTCAAACTCTTGTTGAATACGTAGTACATGGGTCTCCTCGTCTAAATCTGCAGTAAGGTTATTAACATGCTGGGCATGGGACACACCAATACCAAGTAAAAAAATTACTAGGGCAATCGGGGATGGTAAATATCTCGCTTGTTCCAAAAAAGTTATGCTTAAAAATTTGGGCTCAAAGTATTCCCTTTGTAGAAGGCATCGATGATTTCCACTACTTCTTCCTTGGTATCCGCAATTCGTATCAAGTCCAAATCCGTAGCACTGATATTACCTAATTCCAACATGGTATTTCTGATCCAATCCAAGAGACCTTTCCAGAAATCGGATCCCACTAGTATAATTGGAAATCCCCCAATTTTATGGGTTTGGATCAAAGTAATCGCTTCAAAAAGCTCATCCAATGTTCCAAATCCTCCAGGCATGACCACAAACCCCTGGGAATATTTCACGAACATCACCTTTCTAACAAAAAAGTAATCAAAATCCAAACTTTTATCATCGTCTATATACGGATTGTCATGTTGCTCAAAGGGAAGGTCTATATTCAGTCCTACCGAAGTACCTCCGGCCAAATGGGCACCTCTGTTCCCTGCCTCCATGATACCGGGGCCACCACCTGTAATGATTCCGTAACCCGCTTCAGAAATGCTTTTAGCAATATCCACGGCCATTTGATAGTATTTTCCATTCTCTTTGGTACGTGCCGAACCAAATATTGAAACGCACGGACCTATGGCACTCATTTTTTCAAAACCACTTACAAATTCCCCCATAATCTTAAATATGGCCCAGGAATCATTGGTTTTTATCTCATTCCACCCTTTATGGTGTTGTTCTTTTCTCATAGTAGTCCAATTCTTTTGATACTAACGGATTTTTAATGGTTAAATCGCTACTTATCCCGAGCCAGGACCATTTTTGCCTTTTCTTTTTGTTGACCAATCTCTAACCTCAAAAACTCTGCCGTATAACTCTTTTGGTCTTTTATTAGCTCTTCTGGGGTTCCTTTGGCTACCACCATTCCCCCTCCTCGGCCACCTTCATAACCAATATCTATAATGTGATCCATCATTTTGATTACATCCATATTGTGCTCAATGATCAAGACGGTGTTTCCTTTGTCTACTAAACGTTCCAAAACTTCCATTAATACGCGGATATCTTCAAAGTGAAGACCCGTAGTAGGTTCGTCCAAGATATAAAAAGTATTACCGGTATCACGTTTTGACAGTTCCGTTGCCAGTTTTATCCGTTGTGCTTCACCTCCGGATAAGGTTGTGGACTGTTGCCCCAAAGAGATATATCCCAGGCCTACATCTTTGATAGTCTTAAGCTTGCGGTATATTTTTGGGATGTTCTCAAAAAAATCTACAGCCTCATCCACGGTCATTTCCAATACATCGGCAATGGATTTGCCTTTATAGCGTATTTCCAAGGTTTCTCTATTGAAACGTTTTCCATTACAAGTTTCGCATTCAACATAAACATCAGGGAGGAAATTCATCTCAATAACCTTTAGACCACCTCCTTGACAGGTCTCACATCTGCCTCCCTTTACATTAAAACTAAAACGTCCAGGCTTATATCCCCTAATGGCGGCTTCGAGAGTTTTGGTAAATAAGGAACGTATTTCACTGAAAACGCCGGTATAGGTCGCAGGGTTGGAACGAGGGGTCCTACCAATGGGGGATTGGTTAATGTCAATGACCTTATCTATATGTTGTAGGCCCGTAATTTTTTTATAGGGCATTGGTTTTTTTACACCATTAAAATAATGGGCATTCATAATGGGGTAGAGCGTCTCATTGATCAAAGTCGATTTCCCACTTCCTGAAACCCCGGTAACGCCGATCATTTTGCCCAACGGAAATTGTACCGTTACATTCTTAAGGTTATTACCCGTGCAGCCGGATAGTACAATATTCTTTCCATTGCCCTTTCTTCTTTTTTTTGGTACTGGAATCTCCTTATCTCCCGTGATATAATCCGCGGTAAGCGTATGGTGGTCCTTTAAGTCTTGCGGACTTCCTTCGGATATAATTTCACCGCCATGTCTTCCTGCCTTTGGTCCAATGTCTATAACATGATCTGCCCGTTCTATCATGTCCCTATCGTGCTCCACAACGATTACCGAATTCCCAATATCACGAAGTGCTTCCAAAGATCGAATTAATCTATTATTATCCCTTTGATGCAATCCAATACTAGGTTCATCCAATATGTAAAGTACGCCTACAAGCTGGGAACCTATCTGTGTGGCGAGACGAATACGTTGAGCCTCCCCGCCCGAAAGTGATTTTGAACCTCGGTTTAGGGAAAGATAGTCGAGACCCACATCCAATAGGAATCGGATACGTGTACGGATTTCCTTTATAATTTCCTCTGCAATTATTTGCTGGTTGCCATCAAGTTTTTGATTGAGTCCATCAAAAAATTCGGCCAACTCGGCAATGTCCATTTGGGCAAGCTCGGCTATATTCCTATCACTGATCCTAAAATTCAAGGATTCGGTCCGCAATCTTGATCCACTGCAGACAGGACAGACGATTTTGTCCATATATTCCTTGGCCCATCTTCTAATGGAGGTAGACCCGGATTCGTTGAATTGATGTTTTATAAAATTCGAGATTCCTTCATAATCAATGGTGTATGTTCGTTTGACTCCCAATGTTTTGGAATCCAACTCAAAACTTTCCTTTCCACCGTTCAACAGGATGTCCATGGCTTCTTCAGGAATCTTGGCAATAGTGTCCGTAAGTTCAAAATTATAGCGTTGGGCAATCGTCTCTATCTGTTTGAAGGCCCAAGACTTTTTATATTCCCCGAGTGGTGCAATTCCTCCAGCTTTTATCGATATTTTCTTGTTGGGGAAAATCTTATTTTCATTTACCTCATACACATGTCCTAGACCACTACAATTGGGACACATACCTTTTGGTGAGTTAAAGGAAAAGGTATTCGGTTCCGGAGTGGGGTAGGATACGCCCGAAGTCGGGCACATGAGGTCACGGCTAAAGTAACGTGGATCAGTCTTACCTTCCTCAAGTACCATCAATACATCATTGCCGCTGTACATGGCCGTATTAATACTTTCCGTTAATCGCTTATCCGCATCTTCGGAGTCTGTGACCTTAAGCCTATCTATAACAATTTCAATGTCGTGGGTCTTGTACCGGTCTACTTTCATACCTTTTACAATATCCTTGATTTCCCCATCAACGCGAACCTTTACAAACCCTTGCTTGCCTATTTGTTCAAAAAGCTCCCTATAATGCCCTTTTCGGGATTTTATAATAGGAGCCAATACGTTTATCCTTTTATCGGCGTAATCGGTTTTAATAAGCTCCTTGATTTGCTCATCGCTATAGCTCACCATCTTTTCTCCGGTAACATAGCTATAGGCATCGGCCGCCCTGGCGAACAACAAGCGCAAAAAATCATATACTTCGGTAATGGTACCCACAGTGGATCGGGGCGATTTGGAAGTTGTTTTTTGTTCAATGGCAATTACGGGAGATAGCCCATCGATTTTATCCACATCAGGTCGCTCCAAACCTCCTAGAAATTGCCGTGCATAGGCCGAGAAAGTTTCAATATATCTTCGCTGCCCCTCGGCATAAATGGTGTCGAACGCAAGTGAGGATTTACCACTTCCCGAAAGGCCTGTGATAACTACGAGTTTTTCCCGCGGAATGGTTACATCGATATTTTTAAGGTTATGGACGCGAGCACCCTTAACCTCAATATTCTCTTCGTAGTTTATCATTTTTCAAAGCAAAGTTGCAAAGGTAAGAATTTGGCACCTAAAAAGGAAGTAGGGCCCATCTCAATATTTATTCATCAGAGACCTAATGGAATATTGAAATTATTAGATTGAGACCCAAATGGTATACACTCAAAAAAATAAATCCAAGACTCTCACGGACCTGTTATTCCTTCCTTGTATAGGATTGGAAATAATTTGATTTTATTCCTGATTTAAAACTCCCGATGCCCATGAATCTTTAAGTTTCAACAAATTTCTCAATGCATGCTTTACAATCCATTTGCGTTCCTTGGTAGGGCAGAGTAGCCAGCTATCGATAAGATCCTTACCAATCCTAGGATGGTCTTTTAAAATATCATTGATACAATTGGCAACGGATTTCTGTACATATTTGCTGGGGTCGTCTTTCAGGTTTTCCAAGATTGGTAGTATAGGAGTGGGGTCTTCAATAAAAACATCAAGTTTCGCCGCCCAAGGTAATCGCGGTCGAACACCTTCACTACTCAAACGACGCAAATGCTTGTTTTTGTCCTTGGACCAAACCTCCATAACTTTTAATGTCCGCTCCGGAAAGGCCTTTAAATAAGGACGAATGGTGTATTCTCCTGTATTTCTCTTGGTAATTTCCTGTATAGCGTTCATGGATAGGTCAAAGTGTTGCAGTCCGTACTTTTCCACATACTTGGCAATGGGCATTACCCAATAGTACGCTTTGAACATCCCTGTTTCTTTTTCATTCTCAGGCCCAAGAATACCTACCAACCAAGTTACGGCAATGGTATAGTCCACCGCCAGTTGTTGTTTCAAAAGATCGGCTATCAATTCAACTCGATCCTTAAGCTCTAAATCCTTAGTGCCCTGATCAACTTTTTGGGCGAAAACATTTTTGTCGAATGTAACTCCATTAGCAATGAGCTTGTCGGCCAACTTAAGGGCCAGCTCCTTGTCAAACCATAACTTTAATTGTTTGTGTGCCATAAAACCAATAATTTTTAATGAAAATATGCGTATTGTACAAATGGTCCAAATTCTCTTTATCTAAACCGCTTGTTTCTTTTCGCTTAAGTATTTCCAATAGCGTTTTGGTATATGTTGTGTATGCAGTTTTTTGTTGATACGGGATTTAATATGGGTACTTCTAAAGTAATTGGCCCATAAATCCTGATAACTGTACTCCTCGCCCAGAAACCGATCACTTTTATGGATGCTATTCGCATATACCTCGTTCAAGTTCAAAGAAACAATTTCAACGGTTTGCAAATTATAGTAGAGCCCATATTTTCGTTTTATGTCATAAATGAGCCAATGCTGGTCTACATATCGGGAGCGAAAATGTTTGGAAATCAACGGAAGCACATTAAAGTCCGGTTCAATATTGGCAAAATAAATCGCGTCCTTGGTCAATTGAAACCGTACAAAGGCTTCCATACGATGTTTTTCGCGACCAACATTTTTAGCCAATTGACTGATTTTTAAAACGATGGTATCCGAATAATCCGAGTGGACCGAAACTTGGGAAGCAAAAAGTTTTTGGATGTATCGATAGAGTAGGAGTTCAATGCCTTTGTGTTCGCTCAAAAAGGCGAAATAGATATTCTTAATGGCCGTGTTGCTTTTATTTTGGACACCGTTCCAGACCCGTTTTGCTTTATCCATTTGGGTAAAAATAATTTCTGTGTCTGAAAACAGCGCATTCTGGGCCTGCCCATTACGCTGTATATCGGCTACATTTATTCTTTCTTCAAAAGCCTTGAAAACGGCAGTTAAAAAACCATTAAAACTTCCATCGTAAATTAAAATTCTGGTGTTGTCCATTTTTAATTGAATAGTTGTAATTGTGAACTGTAATTTTTCCTAAACTTCCCCACGGAGTTCTTTAAAATAATTCCTTTTATCTTTTGTGGTTCCAATTCATGGTTTTCCCATTGGTTAGAATCACAAATAATAAAGTATTTGGCACGGTTAAGGGCAATTCCAATCTTTTTAAGATGCCCCCAATTCAATTTTCGAAAACGTCTTGCATTTAAAATTTTGCCTACCGATTGCATTCCCACCCCCGGAATACGGGCCAACATTCCCTTGTCCGCTCTATTGATATCAATGGGGAACAAATGAAGGTTTCGCAAGGCCCAACCTAATTTTGGGTCAACGTCCATATCCAGATTGGGATGCTCATTGTTCAGGATTTCCTGAACCCCAAACCCATAAAATCGCAAAAGCCAGTCCGTTTGGTACAGTCGATTTTCCCTTAGCATAGGTACCTGCGATCCTATGGCCGGTAAACGGCTATCCTCGGCAACCGGTACATAGCCGGAATAATAAACCCGTCTCATTTGATATTGGGTGTAATAATGATGGGCAGAATACATAATGTCCTTGTCGGTTTCTCCCGTGGCCCCAATAATCATTTGGGTACTTTGCCCGGCGGGGGCAAATTTGGGCGTACTTTTAATAATCCGTTTTTCGGCCTTGTACCGGACAATTTCATGTTGTACTTTTCGCATAGGCTTGGTAAAGTCTTCATGCTTTTTGTCCGGCGCCAACAATTTGAGTCCGGAAATGGTCGGTACCTCAATATTCACGGAGAGTCGATCGGCATACAGGCCTGCCTCGTACATTAATTCGTCACTTGCCCCGGGAATGGATTTAAGGTGTATGTATCCGTTGTAATTTTTATCCAACCGAAGTTTTTTTGCCACGGCTACCAACCGTTCCATAGTATGATCGGGACTTTTGAAGATGCCTGAACTCAGAAAAAGGCCTTCTATGTAGTTTCGCCTATAAAAATTTATGGTTAGATCTACGACTTCCTGAATCTTAAAGGCGGCCCTTTTTATATCGTTGCTCTTTCGGGTAACGCAATAGGCGCAATCGAAAATGCAGTGATTGGTCAAAAGAATTTTAAGGAGGGAAATACAGCGTCCATCTTCTGTATAGCTGTGGCAGATTCCCATCGGTGTCGCATTTCCCAAACCTTTATTGGTATTGGTGCGATCGCTACCGCTACTGGAGCAGGAAACGTCATATTTGGCGGCATCTGCCAAAATATTAAGTTTTTCTTTTATACGCTCAAAGGACATACTAATGTTGTAATTATTCCAAAATTATGGAAATATTCCTAATAATGGAAATATTCCTAATAAAATTTTGGATATATTCCAAATTATGTATATTTGAAGTATATCTCCCAAAGAAGATAGTAATTGGAACATAGTAAAACCGATTGGGCCTTGTTCAATATTTTTAAAACTTCCCGGGATTTTATGAATTAAATTGAAATGGAAAACGAAATCACTTTAAAACGCTTTACCGATTTACGAAGGGAACTGGGCCATACGCAGGCCGAATTCGCAAAACTTCTTGGTGTTTCCAATACGACCGCCGATATCGAACGGGGGCGTACCAAACTTTCAGGTAAGGTTGTAACGGAACTTCTGCGACAATTCAAAATAAACCCCTTATGGTTGTTCGGGGAGAGTGAGCAACAATATCTCGAGACTTCCAACACTAGTGTTATCCCAAAAGTGGTAACCGTAGATTCTTCGGACAAGGAAAACATGGTCTTGGTCAATGCCAAGGCCGCGGCTGGTTACCCTCAGAATATCCAAGACACAAGTTGGTACCAACAATTGCCGGCCTTCGACCTTCCTATTCCCGAATTTCGGAATGCCACCTATCGCGGTTTTCAGGTAGAAGGGGATAGCATGTTGCCCAATTTAAAGCCCGGAGAATGGGTTTTGGCCAAATCTGTGGAGGATATTGATCATGTAAGCCCCAATAAAATATATGTGGTAGTACTCCAAGATGCCGTCTTGGTAAAAAAGATAGAGCGATTACCCAACCGAAACCATATCACGTTGGTATCCCTAAACGAATCTTATCCCCCCTATGAAATAAAGCCTTTTCAGGTACAAGAGCTTTGGCAGGTAAGTAGCAAGATTACTTTTGGGGTGGATGCCACTACGGAAAAGGGCCTTCTTAAACAGCTGCAGGAGTCTATGGAAGAATTGAAAGATCAATTACGACCTACCAAGAATTGAGAAGAAGAAGTATCTTATTTTGTCACTTACAGAAATAGAAAGGTAAACAGAGACTTGGATAAGTCCCTGTTTGTTGATTTTATGCGGGCACACATATGTAGCCATCAGCCGGAAAACTCATACATAATAAGGGACAGCTCTGGGAGCCGCACTCCCAATGACCACTACAGGGTTTGCCTAAATTGTGACAAGGACCGGAACCTCCGCTAATCGTCTTTTGTTCAGTTTTGGTTAAAATTCTGCCAAGATTTAAAATGGACTTTTTCATGATTAAAATTTAAAGATTTACTACTTCCCTGAACATTTAAAGACACTCAAGGCCTGTGTCTATTCTTCGCGAATGAATATCTTCAAAATCGGGAGCCAACCTCACGCGGCCCATTGGTTTGGAGCGAAACAACTACCATGGAATAAAAATAGTTTAACGATTAGTATTTAGCAAATAAATTCCTACAAATGATAGAGAAAATATTTCAAAACTATCTATATCTTAGTTGGACGCGCACCCGGAATACGTTATCATAGCTTTAAAAATTGGGCAACAGTGAAGAAAATGATTTGATCTTCGAAAAGTCGTATTTTTAAATTTTAGAAATTCAGGGGATTCTATGAGACTACGATGGTCTTTTCTTTTTTTTGTGCTGCTCCTAATGGGGGCGAGGGGTCAATCCAAAAGCGATAATCCATTTTCAAATACAGAAGTATTGAAAGTAGGTTATACCACGGCTCCACCTTTTGCTGTTCAAGAGGATACGGTTTTAAGAGGTATCAATGTTTGGTTGTGGAAAAGAGTGGCTAAAGACTTAAAGTTGGAATATGAGCTTTTGCCCATGGACTTTTCCGATATGTTGGATTCCTTGGAAACTGGGGGTATTGATGTAAGTATAAATCCGCTCACCATAACCAGTGAACGGAGTAAGAAAATGGAATTTACACATTCCTTCTACGCCTCCAATTCTACTGTTGCCGTGGCGGAAATCTCCTCCTTTGACAAGCTTCTAGATTTTGTCCGTGCTTTTTTCAACCTAAATTTTTTAAAAGGTCTTGGAGTTTTGCTTTTGATTATCTTTTTATTTGGTCTGGCCGGTTGGTACTTTGAGCGTAAGGAAAATCCAGATCACTTTCGCTCTGGCCTCCATGGTATTTGGGACGGACTATGGTGGTCTGCCGTTACGCTTACAACGGTAGGATATGGAGACAAGGCCCCGAAGACCAGAATGGGTAAAACGGTCGCTTTGATACTGATGTTCGGAGGACTTTTGTTCATATCCGGACTTACGGCAAGTATAGCTTCCGGGCTAACCGTGAACCATTTGACCACCGATCCGGACAGTTTTAATGAGTTCAAGGAGCGTGCAGTGGGATCCGTTAAAAACACGGGGACCAGTGAATTTTTAAAATCCCGTTTCTTTCAAGATTTAAAAGGATACAATACGGTTGCCGAAGGGCTTTCTGCCTTAAAAAATAAGGACATTGAGGCGTTTATGTACGATGAACCTATCCTTAAGTACCGTATTGCCAGAGATTCGTCCATGAGTTCTATCAGCATTCTGCCCATTAAGTTTGATGTACAATTCTATGCCTTTGCCATTGCTAAAAAGCACATTGCATTAGAACAGGCTATTTCCCAGCGTATTTTGGAAATTATGGAAACCGAGGAATGGCGCATCGTACTGAATGAATTTAAATTGAATGAGCTTTAGCGCTTAAAAACCTATCGCACTATCATCGCCTCTTGGGTCGGCTCCACCTTCTAAACGGCCATCGGGCAATACCCGAATGGCATCCACTTTGCCTATAACAGGCGTGCGTTTCTCGTTTATGGGATATCCTTTGGTCTCTAAGGCCGATTTTAATTCTGACGAAAACCCTTCGGGTTCGAATATAATATGGTCCGGCAACCATTGATGGTGAAAGCGAGGTGCATTTACGGCTTCTTGCATGCTCAAATCAAATTCATAAACATTCAGAATAGTTTGAGCCACCGCGGTTATAATGGTGGAACCTCCCGGAGTCCCTACAACCATCCAGAGTTTGCCGTCCCTTTCTACAATCGTGGGGGTCATACTGCTTAACATTCTTTTTTCTGGGGCGATGCTATTCGCTTCTGCTCCAATAAGTCCGAACATATTGGGAACCCCGGGCTTTGCACTAAAATCATCCATTTCATTGTTCAGGAAAAAACCCAATTCATCGCAATAAAGTTTTGAGCCATAGGCACCATTAAGCGTAGTAGTAACGGAAACGGCATTGCCCTGTTGGTCAACGATGGAATAATGGGTGGTTTCGGCACTTTCCACAATATCAACGGACCCATGCCGTATTTCCGAAGAAAGGGTGGCCTTTTCGAAGGAAAAATTTCGCATTCGTTTCTCAAGATAGCTGTTGCTTAAGAGAACATCCAATGGAATGTCCACAAAATCCGGATCACCTAAATAGTAATTTCGATCGGCATAGGCCCTACGGGAAGCTTCGGTAAATAATTGTATAGCCTCTGGTGAATTATGTCCATAACGGGAGATGTCAAAAGGTTCGATCATCTTGAAGATTTGATTAATAGTGACCCCACCGCTGCTGGGCGGACTCATGGAAATAATACGAAGGTCCTTGTATTTGAAAATAATGGGTTGCCTCCATTTTACTTCATACCTTGCCAAATCTTCTTCGGTAATGTAACCGCCTTTTTTCTGTATAAAGTTGGCCAAAGTTTTGGCGGTCTCCCCCTTATAGAATTCATCACGACCGTTTTTCGAGATTCGTCTCAAGGTATTGGCCAAGGCCGGATATTGCAAAGTGTCCCCGGCCATACATTGTGAATAGAATAACGTACTATCTCCATTGACCTCCAAAATGGCTTCCCAGTAATGATCTAATCGGGCCGCTTGTTTTTCGGTAACTACAACACCCTTGTCCACCAATTCGATTACGGGGGCCATGATTTGTTCTATGGGTAGGGTGCCGAATTTTTTATGCACTTCAAATATGCCGGCAATTGTTCCCGGAACGCCCACCCCAGTTGCTCCCTTGATGCTCATATTCGGAATTACATTGCCCAAGGAATCCAGATACATATCCTTATGGGCAGACAAAGGTGCTTTCTCCCTATAGTCCAATGCGCCAACATTTCCGTTGGATTTGCGGTAAACCATAAATCCGCCACCGCCCAGATTGCCGGCATAAGGATAAGCAACGGCCAATGCCAATTCTGTTCCTACCATGGCATCAAAGGCATTCCCTCCTTTTTTTAAAATGTCTACCCCAATTGTAGAGGCTTCTTCCCTGGCTGAAACGACCATGGCTTTTTGGGCAACTGTTCCGGTTGGTTTTGGGGGACTTTGTTTGCAATAAACACATAGTAAGAGGGGAAGTAGCCGTACTATTTTTCGCATAGGGAGATATACTTTTGTTTTGAGAAAATGATCAACTCCTCAAAAAAGGCCGTAAATTCTTCTTCAAAGAGTGTATAGTTTTTTTCAAGGTCCAAAATGGCAAAATTCATTTTGGATTTATTTTGGGTCCTTCGGTTCATGCCATTTAAAACCCGCCCAATGCCCTTCATTTTAGCATAGTTCACCAACCAATTGTCCGCAATCATATAAGGCATCATCCGTTTTATACCTTCTGGCAATAGCACGTAGTTTATTTCCAAGAGGTCATAAAATCGGTCTACGAATACCTCTAAAGGGATGTCGGAATAGCGCTTCCAATTCTTTGCTAGAAAATGGTCATAGAAAATGTCCACAATTACCATACTATAATGACCGTAATTTGCATGCAGGCGTTTACTGCTTTTTTTGGGAATATGGTGGGCATCAGTATACGTGTCTATTTCCCGGTGTAATAAAATTCCTTTTTGAATGGAGTCCGGTAAATGCTTGAATTTATTGCCCCTAATACTATCGGCAATAAAATTTCCGATGGTAATGTCATCATCCCCAAAGGAAAGATATATATGTGCCAGAAAATTCATATTGACGAATTTACAAAGAAGGAGCACCGTTTTTATATCAGATGGATATATTTGCAAAAACTTTTTCACACCTATGACACTGATAAAATCGATTTCCGGTATACGTGGCACCATTGGCGGCCGGCCGGGAGATAACCTAACACCTATTGATGCCGTTAAATTTGCCGCTGCCTATGGTATTTGGCTGAGGGAATATTCCCAAAAGGAACAGCTCAAAGTGGTCATTGGCAGGGATGCCCGTCTTTCCGGGGAAATGATTCAAAACTTGGTAGTATCAACCCTGGTTGGTCTGGGTATGGATGTCATTGACCTTGGACTCTCCACAACACCGACGGTAGAAATAGCCGTTCCGCTGGAAAAGGCCGATGGAGGTATTATTCTAACGGCCAGTCACAACCCCAAACAGTGGAATGCCTTAAAGTTACTTAATGAAAAGGGTGAGTTTTTGGATGCTAAGCAAGGCCAAAAGATTTTGGAAATTGCGGAAATGGAGGATTTTGATTTTGCCGAAGTAGATGATTTGGGAACGATAACCAAGAACGATGCTTACATCGATATACATATCGATGAAGTATTAAATTTATCCCTTGTGGAGGCAGATACCATACGAAATGCCAAATTCAAAGTGGTGGTGGATGGTGTAAATTCTACAGGTGGAATAGCTATTCCCAAACTTTTGGAGGCACTTGGTGTAGAGGTCATTAAACTATACTGCGACCCTACGGGGTATTTTCCACATAATCCGGAACCCTTAAAGGAACATCTAACGGATATTTGTCAGTTGGTTGTTCAGGAAAAAGCAGATTTTGGTATTGTCGTAGACCCGGACGTGGATCGGTTGGCCTTTATTAGCGATGAAGGCGAAATGTTCGGTGAGGAATATACTTTGGTAGCTTGTGCCGATTATGTTTTGGGCAGGACCAAAGGAAATACCGTATCCAATCTTTCATCATCCCGGGCTTTACGGGATGTTACCCAAAAGCATGGAGGGGTATACGAAGCGGCCGCCGTTGGGGAGGTGAACGTGGTCATTAAAATGAAGGAAAACAAGGCGATTATTGGGGGAGAAGGCAATGGTGGAATCATTTATCCGGAAAGTCATTACGGCAGGGATTCTTTGGTCGGTACCGCTCTTTTCCTAATGTTGATGGCCGAGAGGGGAGGAACGGTTACAGAACTTAGGGCCAGTTACCCATCTTATTTCATGAGCAAAAAGAAAATTGAGCTAACGCCAGATTTGGATGTTGATGGCATTCTAAAAGCAATGGAGGAAAAGTATAAACATGAGGATATTTCCACGATCGATGGAGTAAAAATAGATTTTCCCGAGAATTGGGTTCACCTCAGAAAATCCAATACGGAACCTATTATTAGAATATACACGGAGGCCAAAAGTCAATCCGAAGCAGATATGCTCGCAGAAAGAATAATTTCGGAAATAAAAGAGGTCGCCGGGATTTAGGCCTCTTTTTCATTGAGGTAGTTTCCCCTAACAATTTTAGCCGTTCGATGTTCTCCTGAATGATGCCAACCCGGAGGCATGACAATGTATTTCACCTTGTTCATAAGCCCTGGAGCATTGGCAACATCTTTGGCCAAAGCAATAATTTCCCCAAAATAAACATCGAGGAAGCTTCCTGAATTCATTTTTCGGGTTATACCATATTCTATGGGTATGGTATTCTTCTCCTCTTGATATGTACCGAATACGCGATCCCAGATATTGAGTAAATTACAGAAATTGGTATCCATATAGAGAGGGTTCCTGGCATGATGTACCCTATGATGGGAAGGTGTAAGGATGAATTTCCCCAAAAAACCGAACCTGGCATCTTTGATCAAGTTTTCCCCCACATGGATAAAAGCCCCATAGGTACCGTCTATGAACATAATAGCAAACAACATAGTAGGTTCAACACCGGCCAGTATACACACCGTTGTCCTAATGATATCTGCATAGGGCCCTTCCAAGAAAAAATGGGCATACGTAACGGTCAGATTCATTTCTTCCGGTGCATGATGTGTGGAATGTAAGCACCAAAAAAGCCGTACTTTATGGCCCCAGTAGTGATACAGAAAATGCCCGAATTCCCAAACAATATAGCCGTATATGAACCAGTACCAAGTAGGTCGGGTTTGAAAAGGAGCATAGGGCTGAAACCAGCCTATGCAAAGGGCAACCATGGCAATGGAAATAAAGCGACCTACGAATCGGTTAAAGATATAAATCAAAAAATTTACCTTGTAAACCTTGGTCTGAGGCTTTTTATAGATAAGACCTAAAATGAGTTCCAAAATTACTAGTAAGGGTATTATCGGCAACACAAATGCGGTTATACCCTCGTAGGTGCCAAGTACGCTGTAATCACCTGTTTTGAGTATTTCCAGCACTTGACTAATACCTAAAAACCCTAAAATTTCTTCATACAGTATTTGCAATAATTCCATTGAGGTAGTAGTTTGCTTTGATAAACCGATATGCCAAAGGATAAAGAAACTTAATTTTGTCAAAAATAGCTACAAAAATTTCTCGGGAACCTTGTCTCGATGCTTCCACCTTCGGTGTGTCCAGAGGTAATGTTCCGGTCTTTCCCGTATCTGTTGTTCCGTTAACCTTAAAAACTGGTCCGTAATTTCATTTTTTTTAGTGGATTCCCCGGAAAGGGTAATCGGTATAAATTCTGCCTGGTAGTACCCTCGCTTAACTTTGGAGACTTTCAAAAAGACAACCGCAAGGTCCAGCTTGCGGGCTAGATTTTCTACACCGGTAAAAATAGGCACCTTAACACCCATGAATTCGGTCCAGTATTGCGCCAAATGGGCTTGTGGCGATTGATCATTAACTATTCCGTAGATAGCGCGAACATTGTTCTTGTGATTCCTAACTACGGCGACCATGGTCTCCTTTTGATTGATTAACGTAGTGTTCCATTTGGCTCGTAGCCTTTTAACCAGGTTGTCAAAATATCTATTACTAACCTTTTGATAAACTGCGTAACCTTTGGAATTCACATAATTATTAATGCTTACGTTCCACTCCCAATTGGCATAATGGGAGCATGCGATTAGAATACTCTTCTTTTTTTCGATTTCCTTCAGCGTATCAATATTGATAATATGATATCGCTTTTTCACCTCGGCTTTGGAAAGTTGCATTGTTTTGATCGTTTCCAAGAATAAATCGCACATGTGCTTATAGAAATTCTTTTCTATCGTTTTAATTTCCTTTTCCGATTTTTCAGGAAAGACCAGTTTCAAATTGTTCCTTACAACGGTTTTCCGGTATCCGATTACCCTATAAATCAAAAAATAAAGAAAATCGGAAAACCCATAAAATAGCCTATAGGGTAAAATAGAAATAAGCCACAAAAATGGATATACCAGGACAAAAACGAGTAGCTGCATGCTTTTAGATAATGGGCAAATATAGCTATATTTAGCCCCAAATATAACTAAAGCGCACATGCACGATATCCATTTTGCGACCATTGCCATAATCGCCGCTAATGTTCTGGTTTCCTTTAAGGGGTTTAATGACACTTCCTTTTTTGATCGTTATAAGTTTGGAATAGCCCAGATAAAGGCAGGGCAAAAGGAACGTATGGTCACCTCAGGCTTTTTGCATGTGGACATTGCCCATTTGTTCTTTAACTTGTTTACCCTATACTTCTTTGCCAATGTGGTGATTGCTTGGTTTGGCCCTGGAAAGTTTATAGGCATCTATTTTATAAGCTTGGTGGCCGGAAGCTTGTTGGCACTTTTTTTCCACAAGAACGAACCATATTACAGTGCCGTTGGGGCCAGTGGTGCCGTTACCGGCATATTGTACGCTGCAATTTTACTGCAGCCGGATATGGACTTGATGCTTATGTTCATTCCCATTCCTATTCCTGCCTATGTTCTTGGTATCGGCTATTTGTTATATTCCATTTATGGTATGAAAAGTAGGTTGGGCAATATTGGCCATACGGCGCACTTTGGCGGGGCTATAGGTGGATACTTGACGACATTGATCTTTATGCCCGAACTTTTTCTTACAGAGACACTTATGGTTGTTCTTCTGGCAATTCCCATTGTCATATTGTTCATCATGGAAAAGACAGGAAAAATCTGACCTAAATTCTTACATATATTACCGGATTTTAATAGCGGATTCAGAGCGATTTCTTCAACGTAGTTCATCGAAAAAGTATAGTAGGGTATACACTTCCAGGGGTTTTACCGTTAGGCTACTAACCAAATTCAACTGATTAAACCTACTTATAATGAAAAGAGTTTCTTTTTTAACCTTGATTGCGTGTTCACTGTTGGTAAGCATTTCCTGTTCCGATGAAACCACAGTTTATCAGGACAAACTTGAGGATGACCTTTTAGTGGAAAACAGCGAAACCGCGCTAGAGGGCAGTGTAGCACTGGACGACGCTGGTGTGTTGGACATTTTTGAAGAGGAAGAACTTGCCGGAAAATCTTCCAAAAACTCCAATGACGAATTAGCAGGGGACCATCCTTTGACCTTAGTGGCCCGTATAAAATCTCCCTCTTCCATTTTGGGAGCCACCCATGTTGACGTCCATGGCGATTATGCTTACGTAAGCTACAATACGGCAAATGAAACCTACCTTGGGGCCATAGATATTGTAGATGTAAGAGACCCAAATAGGCCTAGACTTAGATCTAGGTTGACCTATAGAAATGCCGATGTTAATTCCTTGGTTTATGCGGATGATTATATTTATATCGTCGGTGGAGTGGATGCTGAAACCTCGGTACGTGCCACCTCAAATTCTTTCATAGCCAAGATATCGGTTTCCGGTGCTCGATTCGATATCGGAAGTATTACCTACGGTTTCCAACAGGGTAAAGTTGCTACGGATGTGGCCATAAAGGGCAATTCAGTATTGGTAAGCAGCGGTTCAGAGGGATCTGTGACAAAGTATGATAGAAATAGTTTGGAAATTCAAGACGAAATGCCATTTGCAGATTTACGTTCAGTATCGGTAAATGAGAACAATGTTGCCGTGCTTGACGCTGATCAGGGAATCGTCTTTTTAGACGAAAACCTCGAAATAGTAAAGGAAATACCCGTGGAGTCCGACTTTCCGCAAGCTGCAAAAAGAACTTTGGATTTTTACTCTGATAAAATGGTGGTTGCCGAAGGGGGTAAAGGAGCTGGTGTATATGATGCGGGGACAGGAACCCTATTGCAGCACGTTCCAATTCTTGACAATACCGCTGGAAGTCAAAAAAGTATAACCGGTGTTGCATCCGATAACGTTACCAATGCTGTAGCGGTCAATGAGGATATCCTTCTAATGGCGAATGGATCCAATGGACTTTGTCTATCCGAGGATGAATCCGGTAGCATAGAAACTTTCGGTATTATTGCCTTGGAGGGGTCTATTAATTATGTTGAATCCAAAGGAGATTACATTTTTGCCGCCTCGGGCCTGGAAGGTTTACAGATTCTTAAATTGAATCGGCCAAACCAAAGCTTGGTTGCCCGATGCGCCGAGCTTCCCGTATACCAGGGGAGTGCCAATTTAAATGTCAATAGTGGAGAAACCATGGGGTATAGGGGTTCAAAAAGATTCAATCGATTGAATGTTAACGGGTCTTTATTGCTTTGTGGTTCTTGGACAGCAAACAATAATAGCAGCATTAATAGCAATGGTTTGTTTGAAATGAACGGCACCTTTGTAATCGGAAGAAATAACAAAAGAAAAAATATTACCATAAATTCTGGTGGTACCTTTAGGGTAGAAGGGAACCTCACCATTTATGGTGATTTAATATTAAATGATGGCGCCACTGTTGAGTTCATAGGGGAGAGCTCCGTAGTCAACATTTTTGGCAAGGTGCAACGTTCTGGAAACACAGAGGTATTGGGCACTTTTAGTGATGTTCAAAACAAGTTCTAGATACCTAATAATACTTCAAAAAAAAGCCCTTTCAGTATAATTGAAAGGGCTTTTTTGGTTCCGGAATTACTATTGAAGTAGTTCGGCAACTTTTTCTTCCAAAGCCGGGCCGCGAAGGTTTTTGGCAATGATGGTGCCATTTTCGTCCAAAAGGAATGCGGCTGGAATGGCATCTACCCCATAAAGCTTAGCGATTTCATCATCAAAGTAAGCCAGATTAGAAACATGGTTCCATGTTAGTCCATCATCCGCAATGGCTTTTTCCCAGGCGGCTTTGGTTTTATCCAAGGAGACCCCGACAATATTCAATCCTTTATCGTGATATTTCTCGTATACTTTCACCACATTAGGGTTTTCAGCCCTGCACGGTTTGCACCAAGCGGCCCAAAAATCTACAAGGGTAACCTTTCCCAAAGCTTGGTTTAGTGCCAGTTCCTCGCCGTTGGGAGTGGGAGCGGAAAAGTCAGGGGCCTTGGCTCCAATAGTGGTACTCTTTTTTCGTTCTTCCCTTTCCTTGGTGGATTGCAACCTTTCCAAAACACTTTTGGCTACCTTGGTTTCCTTAATTTCAGGAGAGAGACCATCGTATAATTCCTGAATTTCTTCAGATGACACCGCTCTTGACCCCATTGCCCTATCAATTAATAATGCGGAGATTAAAGCAGTAGGGTGTTCCTTTATATAAGTGAGTTCAAAATTTTTATATTCTTCCTGAAGCTCCATCATCTCATCCCTTAGGGATACCATAGAAGCCGTATCCTTGCTGATGTTGGCGGTCTGGATATCTTGTTGAATGGATTTTGCCCTTTCCGATATATCCTTTGATTTCTTCAAATAGTCCGTAAAGACCTCGTTCTGAGGAGTGCCTTCCAATTTGGAAAGTCCAAGACTGTCCATATGGGCGGATATGTTTATTTTTCCATTTTCTAGGATAATGGCGGAATAACCCATGGCATTTTCCAGAAAAATATAATGCATCTCCGGAATCGCCGTTTCCCCGGTAAACGTAAATTTTCCATCCAGTGTAGTGGTGGTATCCACGTCTATTGGTTCCCTATTCTCGCCCTGCTTTCTAAGAAACACCTTGGTACCATCTTCCAGATCACCCCTAAGGGAGCCTTCAACAACATAGCCTTTAGGGTTTTGGTTACAAGCCATAAAAGCGGAAACCGTTATAAATACGAATAAAAGTCTTTTCATCATACATTGTTTAATGTGCGCAAATGTAGGTATATAATAGGATATAAAAAAAGCCCTTAACATTATGTATGCAAGGGCCTTTTCAATTATTTGATTGTTTTTTTAGAACTGATAACGTACACCAAGAGCAATATCAAAATCAAAATTATCGGAGAAATCATCATAACCTACTATCCCTATTTCCGGCCTAAAGTCTAGGGATAACAACAACGGAAAATCAAAATTATACTCCACTCCGATATCTCCCGCTGCAAAAACAAAAAGCCCTCCATCCGGAGTAAAGGGTTCATTGTTGGAATTAAACCTTCCGTCAAAATCCACACTCCCCAAGCCGCCACCAACACCATAGTACCAGTTAAAGCCCTTATCTATATTATGCACCCATTGGTATAGCCCGGATAGCTTAAAGGCATCAAAGTTCCTACTATCCCGCCAGCCTAGGTTAAACTCCGCTCTATTGTATCTCGCTATGGACTTTTGATAGGAAATTTCAGCTCCAAAACCATCGCTGTCCCCAAGTCGAAGTCCTATGGCATGATTGGCTATTTCTTGTGCCCCGACCGATATGGAGGCGAGGAAGAGAATGAAAGTAATTACTTTTGAAATTTTCATAAGTTTTGTGTTTTAATTTCAATTAAATAAAAGAGTTTTCAATGTTCGGCTCAAACAATAAAAACTTAAATTAGCCCCTAAAATTGTTTCAGCTTGATTAAAAATTTGCTAAAAGAATTGGGGAGGGAGTTGAGTGGTGAATTACATACCGACGAACTTACCAAAACACTTTATGCGACGGACGCTTCCGTTTATCGCAAAACACCACGGGCGGTGGCTTTTCCCAAGAATGTAGAGGATATTAAAGAACTTGTTCGTTTTGCCAACACAAACGGCGTTGGGCTTATTCCTAGAACAGCGGGCACCTCTTTGGCGGGACAGTGCGTTGGGGATGGTATTGTAGTTGATGTCTCCAAACACTTCACCCAGATTGTCCATTTGGATTTGGAAAAAAAACAAGTAAGGGTACAGCCCGGTGTGGTAAGGGACGGACTTAACCAATATCTGGAACCCCACGGCCTATTCTTCGGGCCCAATACCTCAACATCAAACAGATGTATGATAGGCGGTATGGTAGGTAATAATTCTTCCGGTACTACCTCCATTCAATACGGGGTAACCCGGGACAATGTAGTTAGTCTACAAGCCGTTCTGTCCGATGGCAGCATGGCGGAGTTTTCATCAATGGACCTTAACGAATTCCGGGAAAAATTGGAATTAGACACCTTGGAAGGAGAACTGTACAAAGGGATTTATAAGGAATTGTCCGATCGTTCAACTCAAGAGCAGATCATTGCCGACTTTCCCAAACCCTCCATCCATCGCAGAAATACGGGATATGCGGTAGACGAACTTTTAAAGAATGCTATTTTCGGAGAATCCGAAGAGCCTTTCAATTTTTGTAAACTGCTTAGCGGCAGTGAAGGGACACTTGCCTTTACCACAGAAATTACCTTGCAATTGGAAGAACTGCCTCCCAAACTAGCGGCGATGGTAGTCACCCACTATCAAACTTTGGAGGACTGCCTTATGGATGTTGCTCCGGTAATGCGCCACAATCTGCATACCTGCGAAATGATGGATAAGGTGATTCTGGATTGTACCAAAAACAATAGGGAGCAGCTAAAAAACAGATTTTTTGTGTCTGGAGACCCGGCCGCTTTGTTGATGTTGGAAATAAAGGCCGATACTAAAGATGATTTGGCAGAACAGCTAAAGGCACTGCAAAGCACAATACAAAAATCGGCCCGAAGTTATGCTTCCCCCGTTCTGGAGGGAAGTGAAATAAATAAAGCCTTGGAATTGCGCAAGGCAGGTCTGGGACTTTTAGGAAATATGGTGGGAGATCGTAAAGCAGTAGCCTGTATAGAGGATACTGCCGTTGCCCTGGAGGATTTATCGGATTTTATAGGGGAGTTTACCCAAATCATGAAAGATTACGGCCAAGATGCGGTATACTATGCCCATGCCGGTGCTGGGGAACTGCATTTGCGACCCATTCTTGATCTTAAAAAATCCGGGGATGTTGGTTTGTTCAGAAAGATAACGACCGATGTGGCCAGGCTTACCAAAAAATATAAGGGATCGTTTAGCGGAGAGCACGGGGATGGTATTGTGCGCGCTGAATTTATTCCCCTGATGATAGGAGAGGACAATTATGAACTTTTAAGACGAATAAAGACCTATTTTGACCCAAATAACATATTTAATCCTGGAAAAATAGTAGATGCCTATCCCATGGATGAATCCCTACGCTATGAAATTGATAGGGAGGAACCTGAGATCGAAACGTTGCTGGACTTTTCCGATAGTGAAGGTATTCTTAGGGCTGCTGAAAAATGCAATGGAAGTGGGGATTGCAGGAAATCCGAGCATATGAAGGGCGGTATGTGCCCTAGTTATCACGCCACAAGGAACGAAAAAGATACAACTAGGGGCAGGGCGAATGCCTTGCGGGAATTTCTCACTACGTCCGACAAAACCAATAAGTTTGACCAAAAGGAATTGAAAGAGGTCTTTGACCTTTGCCTGAGCTGCAAGGCCTGCTCAAGTGAATGTCCGAGCAATGTGGATATCGCCGCGCTTAAAGCTGAATTCCTATATCAATATCAGGAAACCAATGGCTATCCCTTACGGGCCAAACTTTTTGCCCACAATACCCAATTGAATAGATTAGGAAGTAAGGTATCCGGATTGACGAATGCGTTATATGGCTCTTCTTTGTTAAGTGGACTATTAAAAAAATCGGCCGGTGTGGCAAAGGAAAGACGACTTCCTAAAGTTTCAAGCTTTAATTTCAATAAGTATCTACAAAATATTAAAAATCAATTTAAAACAAATAGGGATAAAGTTGTCTTGTACATTGACGAGTTTACACGCTATCTGGATACCGACTTGGGCAAGGATGCTATTGAGGTATTGACCCGTTTGGGTTACGATGTACAATTATTTTACGCGGAGAGTGGGCGTACCTACATTTCCAAGGGCTTTTTAAAGCAAGCCAAAAAATTGGCCTTGGAAAACATGGGTAGCCTTAAAACATTTGCAGATGCCGGAATTCCAGTTGTGGGTTTGGAGCCTTCTGCCATTTTAACCTTTCGGGATGAACTAAAGCGCTTTTCTTCCGATACGGAGACGACTAAGGTCATAGCATCACATGTTTTTTTATTCGAGGAGTTCCTTTCCAAAGAAATTGAAAAAGGGGCGATTGGCAAGGAGAATTTCACTAAAGAGCAACATACGGTAAAAATACATTGCCATTGCCATCAGAAAGCATTGAGCAACCAAAAAGTTACATTCGATATCCTAAACTTGGTTGAAAACTATAAGGTCTCCATAATTCCTTCCGGTTGTTGTGGTATGGCGGGGTCTTTTGGATATGAAAAGGAACACTATCAAGTTAGTATGCAGGTTGGGGAGTTAAAGTTGTTCCCGGCTATCAGAAAATCGAACGATGATGTTATAATTGCCGCGAACGGTACCAGTTGCAGGCATCAGATTCATGATGGTACCGGAAGAAAGGCCAAGCATCCGGTTTCCATATTAAAGGAGGCCCTCATCTAAGGATTTCTCTCCCTTTTTTCCCTTACTTTTTTCTTCCTCTTCTTTTTTTGCCGTGATTGAGGCAATGAGTTCATGCATGTCCATTTCCTTCAATTCCTCGTCGGCAAAAAATGGCGAGAGCTTGTCTTGGTTGTATTTGTAAATTTTCCAGCGTTTAAATGAATATTCCAAAGCAGTAAGGTTTTCCACCCAATCCCCGGAATTCAGATAGGTGCATTTCCCTTTTTTTGTAATATGGATTTCCTTTTTAGGTTGATGGATATGTCCGCAGATTACATAATCGTAATGATTTTCAATCGCGATGTCCACGCCTGTTTGCTCAAATTCCCGAACGTATTTAGTGGTGCCCTTAACCTTATTCTTTATTTTTTCGGACAATGAATAGCGTTCCCGCCCAATATTTGTAAGGCACCAGTTGACGAATCGATTTATTAAAATGAGTATGCCATAGCCGTATCCACCTAGTTTGGCCAACCATTTTGCATTTTGTTTGGAGACATCGAACACGTCTCCATGAAAAAACCAAGCTTTTTTTCCATCCAGGTTTAGAACCAGTTTATCCGAAATATGAAGATTGCCCATAGAAGTATCACTAAATTTCCTCAAAACCTCATCATGATTCCCGGTAATATAGAACACCTCGGTTCCTTTAGAAGCCATTCCAATAATTTTACGGAGGACTTTCATATGTGACGGAGGGAAATAGTTTTTGCTAAATTGCCAGGTATCGATTATGTCCCCGTTGAGGACCAGTTTGTTTGGATGAATACTATTTAAATAGGCTATGAGTTCGTCGGCATGACATCCATAAGTTCCTAAATGCACATCAGAAATAACCACCAAGTCAATTTTTCGTTTCTTCATCTAATACATCGGCATTGAGAATACGTTAGTATAATCTTTTTTGGGTGGGGTACAATTTGTCATCACATTTTCCGGCAACGTAAGATAATTTCTTACAAAATAAACCTATAGGTATAACTTGAAAATGAAATTGAGATCAATAATTGATTGGTATAATGTTAAGTTTACATCATCTCCGTAATCAAATTGTTAAGCGAACATTAAGCTGAAGATGGATTTTTGTATCTCTGATTTAAGATTTACCTTTGGCCTTTGTCGAAAATTGATATGTGTATACTTAACGTCATATATCCATTAACCCTAAGAAATGGCCGGGAATACCTTTGGAAATAGTTTTAAGCTTACCACTTTTGGAGAATCCCATGGAGTTGCCATAGGAGGAGTGTTGGACGGATGTCCTGCGGGATTGGAATTGGATCTTGAAGCTGTGCAAAAGGAACTGGATCGGCGGCGACCCGGGCAATCCGCCATTGTTACACAAAGAAAAGAACCGGACAAGGTAGATTTCCTATCCGGAATTTTTGAGGGAAAGACTACGGGGACACCTATTGGTTTTGCTATTTACAATACCAATCAGAAATCCAAGGATTATTCGCATATCAAAGATTCGTATAGGCCTTCCCACGCGGACTATGTATACGACCAAAAATATGGCTTTCGTGATTATAGGGGCGGAGGACGGAGTTCTGCACGGGAAACGGCCAGTAGGGTAGTGGCCGGTGCCATTGCCAAACAATTTTTAAAGGATGTACGTATCAACGCCTTTGTGTCTCAAGTAGGCGCATTGACATTGGATAAGGCGTATACCGAACTGGACTTTTCGCTTATTGAATCCAACCCGGTACGCTGTCCCGATCCGGATACGGCACAAAGGATGGAGGAGTATATTAAGGAAATTCGAAAAGAAGGGGATACCATAGGCGGAATTATTACCTGTGTTATCCAGAATGTTCCCATAGGTCTGGGAGAGCCTGTTTTTGATAAGCTCCATGCCGAGCTGGGAAAAGCCATGTTATCCATCAATGCGGTAAAAGGTTTTGAATACGGAAGTGGTTTTGCTGGGGTAAAAATGAAAGGAAGCCAACACAATGATCAATTCAATTCGGACGGTTCTACAAAGACCAATCATAGTGGCGGCGTACAAGGAGGAATTAGCAATGGAATGGACATTTATTTCAAGGTGGCTTTTAAACCTGTCGCCACGGTAATCCAAGGTTACGAGACCATAGACAAGGAAGGCAACATGGTAAAAACCAAGGGAAAAGGGCGTCATGACCCATGTGTTGTGCCTAGGGCGGTACCCATTGTTGAGGCCATGGCGGCTTTGGTCCTGGCCGATTATTCACTTATCAATCGTACTATAAAATTGTAATCCGCTTTCTAGGGGTTCTCCTTCCAAAATAGTATCTTACTTCCCAAATTCATCAGGTATGCGGAAAATGGAATTGCATTGGAAAATCCTAATAGGTATGGTTTTAGGGTTGGTCTTTGGCTTTGTCATGACCTATCCGGATTGGGGACGTGAATTTGTTTCCGATTGGATCAAACCGTGGGGCACTATTTTCGTTAAGTTGCTAAAACTTATTGCGATTCCTTTGATTCTGGCTTCCCTGATAAAAGGAATATCGGACCTTAAGGATATTTCCAAGTTTAAAAGAATAGGACTTAGGACTATTGGTATTTATGTTTTTACTACCGTAGTGGCCATAACCATCGGTCTTTTACTGGTGAACGTATTGCAACCCGGGAATGGCATTTCGGAGGATACGGTTGCCAAACTTTCGGAAACCTATGCCTCGGACAGCGGTGTTACCTCAAAATTGGACGAAGCCCTGAAACAAAAAGAAAGTGGCCCGCTTCAATTCTTGGAAGATATGGTTCCCGATAATGCGGTCAAGGCGATGAGCGAAAATGCATTGATGCTACAGGTGATATTTTTTACCATTTTTATGGGCATTTCAATGTTGTTGATCGGTGAAGAAAGAGCTAGGCCCCTGAAGCAATTGTTTGACGCCCTGAACGAGGTAGTTTTAAAAATGGTGGATCTGATTATGTTGACCGCCCCCTATGCCGTTTTCGCCCTGTTGGCCAATGTAGTGGCGTCCTCCGGGGATTCGGATTTGTTGGTGGCACTTCTAAAATACGCAGGTGTTGTGGTACTTGGGTTATTTTTGATGATTGTCTTTTATGCCATTCTTGTTTCAACCTACACCCAAAAAAACCCTTTTTGGTTCTTAAAGGAAATCAGCCCAGCACAGTTATTGGCTTTTTCCACTAGTTCTAGTGCTGCAACCCTTCCGGTAACCATGGAAAGGGTAGAGGAACATATTGGAGTGGATAAGGAGGTTTCTAGTTTTGTACTTCCGGTAGGAGCTACGATCAATATGGATGGCACTAGTCTGTACCAGGGTGTAGCGGCAGTTTTTGCTATGCAGGTCTTATGGCCGGAAGGCTTGGTTTTCAGCAATCAGATTATCATTGTTCTTACGGCACTTTTGGCTTCCATTGGTTCTGCGGCGGTACCAGGGGCAGGTATGGTGATGTTGGTCATTGTATTGGAATCCATTGGCTTCCCCCCGAATTTGTATCCTATAGCCCTAGCCTTGATTTTCGCGGTAGATAGACCCTTGGATATGTGCCGTACGATCGTAAATGTTACGGGTGATGCTACTGTATCGATGGTCGTGGCAAAGTCCGTTGGTAAATTGGGTGAGCCCCATCCAAAGGAATGGGACGACCATTTGGAAGAGGTAATTTCAAAATAGCTAAACATCAAGAAAGATGAACATTTGTTTTTTAATGTATCCCTGGGAGGAAATTGATCCTGAAAACGATACAAGCCTAGCGTTGATTCATGAATGTGTAAAGCGAAATCATGGGGTGGCGCTGTGTAGTCCGGCCAACCTCACCATACGTAACAGTGTTACCAATGCGTTTTGTACGGTAATCAATCGAATGGAGAAGGTATCCGGTAGTCTAAAATCCTTTTATAAACAGGCGGACATTCGAGAAGAGATGCTGCCCTTGGCAGGGTTTGATGTCATTTTTATGCGGGCCAATCCGCCTTTGGACCCCATCATGCTCAATTTCTTGGATTCGGTCAAGGACGATGTATTCATAGTGAATTCGTTACAGGGACTTCGTGAGGCCAATAATAAATTGTATACGGCAGCTTTTGGAGATTCCCATAGTAATATCATCCCAGCGACACATGTGTCCAAAAATAAAAATTACCTCTTGCGCCAGATTAAGGAATCCAAATCGGAGAAGATGATTTTAAAACCATTGAACGGTTTTGGCGGATCAGGAGTAATTCTTATCGAAAAGTCTGCAATGAGTAATATTAAATCGCTTTTGGATTTTTACGTAACTAACTCGGATGGAACATCTAACTATGTAATACTTCAAGAATATATTGAAGGTGCTGATCAAGGTGATGTGCGTATTCTTCTGTTGAATGGCGAACCTATTGGAGCCATGAAACGCGTACCCGGTTCCGATGATCATCGCTCTAACGTCTCGGCGGGTGGCTCCGTCGCAAAACATTCCTTGACCAAACAAGAAAAGGCACTTTGCAAGCAAATAGGTCCAAAATTAGTAAAGGACGGTTTGTATTTTGTGGGAATAGATGTCATTGGCGGTAAGTTGGTAGAGGTCAATGTGATGTCCCCAGGTGGGGTTACCTATATGAACAAGGTGTATAAAACAAAGATTCAGTCCAAGGTCATCGATTTTGTGGAAAGTAAGGTTATGGACAAGCTCAAGGCTTTCCAAAGACGTTCCAGACTACGGGACGAGGTTGAAAATGCGTAGACTTTCCATAGAAAATATAATTGCATTGATTCATTCGGAAACCCCTTTTGAGGCAGTTTCCGAAGATTACTCCTTTACCCTTAAAATAGAGGATTACGCTCCGTACGTTTGTGGAGCCGTTCATGATGGACATCAATTTCGGAAATCACTCTGGGAAAACTGTTTGCACACAGAGTATGAACGTTGGTACGAGGAAGACCCTTGTACTAAGGAAATGGTGCAATCGCACCCCATAGTAATTGCCGGGTGCGATAGCCGTTTTGAGTATGATTTGAACCGACCTCCGGAAACCGCTGTTTTCGATACTGCCTGGGGAAAACAATTATGGAAAAGCCCCTTGCCGGATTCTGAAAGAAGACATAGTTTGGAGAAGCATACCAATTTTTACCGGGTTGTACATGCCCTGATCCGGAAAATAGAATCAAAACATGGCAGGGCCCTAGTTTTTGATATGCACAGCTATAATTGGAAACGATGGGAGAGGGATGTACCCACATGGAACTTGGGAACCATCAATATCAATACGAAACGATTTGGGGAGACGGCATCTTCATGGAGCCAAAAACTGGGAAATATCGATTTGCCAAACGGGATATCATCTTCCTCAAAAATCAACGATACCTTTCAGGGAAATGGTCATTTTTTAAAATACATTACCGCTAATTTTGATCATTCCTTGGTCCTTGCTACGGAAATTGCCAAGGTTTACTGTGATGAGCTTACCGGAATTCATTACCCGGAAGTAGTGCATTCTGTGGAGGAGCAATTAAAAGAATTGATACCTTTGCAGGTCACGGAATTCTTGGAAGAAAAGTTATGATAGAGGAAGCGGAACGTACCGAAATTGAGCAGGAATATGCCGGTTTATTCGAAATTGATGATCGTTTGGATGGATTGGTAAAGAAAATAGAGTTGCTAGGCCATGTAAATCCCTTAAATATAGAAAAGGAAAAGCAACGGTTTTTTACTTCAAAATATGCATGCGAACCCAAATTTAGATATCCTAAGTTAAGGTTTGACCCTTATAAACTACATCGGCTCTTTTTTTCACAGCGTTTGGAACAGATTTCCGACCCCCAAGTTAGAAAGCTGTATAGGGATACCATCTATTTCTATTCCAATATGGTGGAATGCATTGAGACCATAGGAGAGGGAGAATCATTTTATTACAATTCCCTCCAAGTTTATGGAACGCCTACGGAGCGGGACGTGCAAAATGCCAAATTCATATTACATTTTGATGACGAACCTATTTCCGATGATATGGAGAAACGGTTTGATTGTTATGAAGCCAAAGCCTATTTTCAAGATTTTGTAAAGCGGTACGACTTCCCCCTAAACATTAAATTTTCTACCCATATCGCTGCCGAGGCCATGGTCAGCAATATTTCCAGGACCTTATTGATAAAAAAAAATGTGAAGTTCAGTAAGAACGAACTTCAGACTTTGGCCAACCATGAAATCGGAGTTCATCTGGTCACGACATTTAACGGTTTGGTTCAGCCCTTAAAAATATTCTCCAATGGTTTCCCAAAAAATGAGGAAACCCAAGAAGGATTGGCGGTTTTTAGCGAATATATGAGCGGGGCTTTGACGTTGAAGCGTTTAAAGGAATTGGCCTATCGTGTCTTGGCTTCGGATAGTTTGATCAAAGGGTATAGCTTTGCGGATACTTTTGACATGATCCATAATCAATATAAGCTCAATCGTCACGCCGCTTTTACCATTACACTTAGGGCACATAGGGGAGGGGGCTTTACCAAAGACCACCTGTATCTAAGCGGACTTCGAAAAATATACAAGCGTTACAGCAAGCAAAAGTCCATGGACGTATTACTTGCCGGGAAGGTAACCTTGGAACGCGAAAAAGACATTGAGCATCTTTTTGATTTGGGGCTGGCCAAGAAGATTACCCATACAAACTTGGCCTACGGACAAAATCTGAACAAAAACAAAACGCTCGATTTTATCCTGAATAATTTGAAGTAGTTATCGCCACTTTTTTTAGGATTGACTTCCAATTAGAGAATCAAAGGCAAGCATATCATTTTGAACGAACTTTGGTTGCAGTTGCAACCAAAGCCCAACATGGAAATTGAAAAACTAAGTAGTTTCTATCCAATTTTACTTTAGGGAAATGAAGATTTTTTATGTCTATATTCTTGAGTGTTCGGACAAGACTTTCTACACCGGTATAACTTCTAGCCTGTCAAAAAGAGTAGAGTCCCATGCAAGTGGCAAATATCTGGATAGCTATACGTTTTCAAGAAGGCCGATTAAGTTGGTTTTTTATTGTGAGTTCACTGATCCAAATATGGCAATTGACGTGGAAAAACAAATCAAAAAGTGGTCAAGGGCCAAAAAGCGGGCTTTAATAGATGGTAACTATGAACAATTGCCGAATTTGGCCAAAAAGAAATTTTAAACGCTTCTCGATACAAATTTTACTTCACTTCGCTTGTAAAATCCACTCGAAGTGACGAAAATCATTAAATCAAATTCATGCGATGTCAGTTCGAGTGATTTTATTTCGAATTAACAATGAGAAATAATATGGTATCGAGAACCACAACGGTGTTCAACCCAAAAATTTCGCCTTTAAATCGGGGGTAGGTATCATACAAGCGTCCTTTCTACCAAACCAACGGTATCTATTTTTGGCTACAAAATCGTATACGATATTACGTAACGAACTGGGAATCAAATAAAATACGGATAACATGGTCCAGGCTCCTCCAAAAGACCGTCCTATTTCTAGAGCCGCATCGGATTTGGTGTAAAAGGCGACCCCAGGCTCTATAAGAATAATGGAATCTACCTTTGATGTGTCAATATTTCGTTCCGAAACTAATTTTTGACCTATTTCACTTTGTAGGGCGGCATAGCGAAACACATCTTTTTTATCCCGTTTTATAATGAATTGAACAGAGTTATTGCAAAGATTGCAAACCCCATCAAAGAGAATAACTTTCTTATCCTTTTCCACCTTACAAAGATACGATAGGGAAAATTTGTTGACCTCAATTTTATAAGGTATTTAAGAATTGATGCTTAAAGCTTTTTTTTATAATTTTTTTTAATAATTTTATTACAAAATAAAAATCATAACATGACAACACACAAAGCCAGCCATTTATTGTACATTTTACTCATTGTATTTGTAACTACCTCATTTGCTTCCTGTACAACAGAAGATATAGCTGAAACCGAAAACCTTCATAACCTCGAAACACAATTTGAATCAAATGGTGGATCGCATGGCAGCAGGGGGTCAAGAGGTAGTTAATTAGGAATAAAAGGCTTTATATAAGGAACGTTCCATTTGGCAATATCTCCCCCGAAATGGCTATTTTGGTCGAAAATTGCTTTGGCTTCACAACGTACTTAAAAAATTGTTCAAATCTGTTTCCCTGTCAAGACCTAATTTCTTTTTTAGGCGGTACTTCGATTTTAAGATACTATCGGGGAGTACATTTAGGGTTGCAGCAATCTCTTTAGTGGTCAGGTTCATGCGTATAAAGGCAGCCAGCCTTATCTCTTTTTCTGAGATTTCCGAAGAAAGAGCCCTAAGTTTTTGGTCAAAGTCATTATGCACTTGTGAAAAATAGGTTTTGAAAATCTCCCAATCCTTATCGGAGGCATTTTCCTTTTTCAGTAGCATTACGATGCGCCGGAACTCCATTTTGAACTTTTCAGGTGAGTTCTTAATGTTTTTCAAGTTATCCATCAACTCCTTTATGAAGGTGTTCTTTTGCACCAAATGCAGGGTTTGGCTGGCGAGCTCTTTCTTTTTATGGGCAATTTCTTGCTTGTAGATAGCTTCTTGTTTTTCCCGTGCTATGCGATTCTTTTTTATACGCTGTCGAAACCCAAAAAACAGCAATCCCGAAACCGAGATGAAGGTGAACATGCCCCCGGCATACATGCCCTTGGTCAGTTTATCCACCTTGGCCTTTTCATTCAAGGTTTTAATTTCTTCTTCCTGAAGGGCCAGTGCAACTTCTTTCTTTTCGGTTTCGTAGATAATTTTCAGTTCTTCTATTTGTTTCGACTTTGATATATCGAAGATACTATCGCGAAGCCGACTATATGCCCTGTAATAGTCCAGGGATAGCTGGGTCTTATCCATTTTCGCTGCAATTCCACTTAAGGCAAGATGGGCCTTACTTTGTTCTTTTAAAAGAGCTGCTTTAGTTGCAATTTCCAACCCTCTAGTGGTAAGGATGTTGGCACTGTCTAATTTTTGTTCTTTCAAATAGATTTGTCCTAACTCCAAAAGGCAATTTGCAATTCCATTTTTTAAGTTTTTTTCTTCGGCAATTTGCAATGATTTTAATAACATCCTTCGGGATTCATCATATTTTCCCAATTCTTTTTGAAGCATCGCATAATAAAAATTGCCGAGCTGAATATTGATATAAAAATCAAGTTCTTCCGAAAGACCAAGGCCTTCCTCAAAAAGTTTTATAGCCTCTAAATGCTTTTCGCCATTGTTGACATATAGTTTGGCAAGCCTAAGAACCGCAGAGCTTTTCCAGCGCCTTCTATTTTTTGAATTAAAGTAATCGATGGACTTCATTAGATATTTTTCGGCGTTTAGGGTATCGGCCAACTCCTCATAAATGCGCGAAATTTCCAAATAAGATAGATTTAGTTCAAAGGTATCCCGTTGCGTTTCTAGAATTTTCGTGGCCTCCAGGGCCTTTTGGAGCCCCAACTTATAGTAACCCATTTTAGAATAGGCATTGGATAAAGATCTAAGGGTAGAACCAATGTGAAAACTATCTTTTTCCTTTTTAAAACTTTTGAGGGCTTTGTCATAATACACAAAACTACTATCCACCAAATCTTGCTCATCATAATCCAACCCGATATTTACGTAGACCTGTCCAGCGTCTATTTGCTCGGTCCAATCTTGAAATATGGATAGCGCCTTTTTATAATAGATTATGGAACGGTTATAGTCGTTTAGATAGGAATAGACAATGGCCAGACGATTATACCCTCTCCCAATAACCGTATCATTTTTCATTAGTTCTCCGTTGGCAACGAGGCTTTCCGCATAAAGTTTTGCATCTTGTATATTGTCGTCTATGGTCGCCTCCCAAAGTTGATTGTACAGATTGTTCTTAACTTCCAAGGATTGTACATTTTCCAGGATTGTTTTTAGACTATCTATTTCCTTTTGGCCAATCCCATATTGAGAGAAGGCCCCAATGCTTAAAAAGAAATGAAAAAGTACAATCAGCTGTTTTAGGCCGATATTTTTTCCCGCGCTAAAAAGCGAGACAGACGGGCAAAACAAAATTCTGCCCACATCAAGTCCCAACGCAGAAATCGATGTGTTCATCGTATTTGAATATTGGCCATGTAAAACCATTCGCTTTGCGTTGTTTTTATTTGCCTTTATAACCCGTTCCGGAATTTTCATAGCCCATTTAAAAAATGGTTCAAGTCAGTTTCCTTGGGAAGCCCCAATTTCTTCTTCAACCGGTATTTGGATTTAAGGATGCTGTCCGGCAATACGTTTAAAGTGGCAGCAATTTCCTTGGTGGTCAGGTTCATCCGCAAAAAGGCGGCCAATCGGATTTCCTTTTCGGAAATATCCGAAAACAATGTTTTCAGCTTCTGATCAAAATCATTATGTACCTCGGCAAAATAGGTCTTAAAGACCTCCCAGTCCTTGTCCGAGGCATTTTCCTTCTTGAGCAGCATGATGATGCGGCGGAACTCCATCTTGAACTTTTCGGGGGAGTTCTTGATGTTTTCAAGGTTTTCCATCAACTCGTGGATAAAGGTGTTCTTTTGCACCAAATGCAGGGTCTGGCTGGTAAGTTCCTTCTTTTTGTGGGCAATCTCCTGCTTATAAATGGTCTCTTGCTTTTCTCGTGCTATGCGATTCTTTCTTATACGTTGCCGAAATCCAAAAAACAACAACCCGGAAATGCTGATAAAGGTAAACATGCCCCCGGCGTACATACCCTTGGTCAATTTATCCACCTTGGCCTTTTCGTTCAAGGTCTTGATTTCTTCTTGCTGCAAAGCAATGGCCGCTTCCTTTTTTTCGGTTTCGTAAATAGTTTTAAGTTCTTCAATTTGCTGAGACTTGGTTGTATTGAAAATACTGTCCTTTAGACTTTGATAGTAACGGAAATCGGTTAGGGCATTGGTATATTCTCCAATATCTTGATATAACACGGCCCTATGATGTAAAATCTCTTTCCTTAAATCGGAAGCTTCGATGGAATCCGCTAATTTTAGACTTTGATTTAGATAATTCAAAGCAACTTTTCTTTTACCCAAAAGTCTGTAGACATTACCTATTTCCGTTAGGTTGAGTGCTAAATTATTGGACGTGTTGTTTGTTTTATCTATCTCAAGAGCCCTTAACAAATAGTCAATCGCCGTCTCATAGTCGCCCTTGGAAGTATGCGCTTTACCCAAACCCATTAACGCATTTGCTTGTATATCCAGGACCTGGGTTTTGGCACCAATTTTCAGCCCCCTATTATAGTAGTACGTGGCGGAATCATATTCCTTTAGACTATGTGTGGCATTTCCAATATCTATATAAGTGTGTCCCATGTAAATGCTATCATTGGTACCCTTGTAGCGCTTTAAAGCATCATTTAAATGCTCAAGGGATCGGTGAAAATTACCCCTGGAAAATTCAATTATTCCTAGTTGCTTCCTAGAATCGGCATCACGCCAAGGTTCCTCGGATATGGTATCAAGATATCGAAGCCCTTCAATGGTGTATTTGTAAGCGGACATATAGTTACCTTTGCTATGATGAAAATCTCCCAAACACCCTAGTCCTACAGCGAATTTCAACCACAACTCTTTTTCCTTAAAAATTTTGTTTACATCGGACTGCAAGGCAATGGCATTATCGATATTACCTTGCTCATATTCCAAAGCTGCTATTGAGCCTAGGGTGATTGCCTCGAATTGCTCGTTCGGGTGTTCCTTCCATATTTTAAGAGCTCTATTATAGTAATATCTTGCAGAATCTGCTTGAAAGACTAGTTTATGATAGGCTCCAATATGATAATAGGCAATGCCGATCCCATCCCAATTTTTCAGTCTTTTGGAAAGTTTTAATCCTTTTTTTGCGAAATCCAATCCCTTTAATGGGTTAGTATAGACTACTTCGTAGTAGAGCTCCTCTAGCTTTTCAATTTTTTGAACCCCATCTCCCAAACTTTTATACTCCAAAAACAAGCTATCGATCCTTTCCTGATTTTTGTGCTGGGAATATGCACAAATTGGAAATAAAAGGATAAATGAAAAAAGAATAATCCGGTTTTTCATTAGAGCTCAATTGGTTTTGCCAAGATACCCATTAAATCGTTTTGTAGGATAGACCATTTTCAATACTCAATCAAGTAGTCCATGCAATGTCCATGCTTTTTTGATAGTCCACAATATCCAAATAGAACATAAATAATTGATTTTCAAATACTTAAATTCTAATCATTGTTTTTTGTCAAGGAGTGTGTCCATAGCTTCTAATCCTAAAATCTAATAGTGCTGTCCATACTTTGTCCATGGGCAAAATTAGGTATAGGGCCGATTTGAAGCTAGTTTCGAGCTGTTGAATCCTTTAAAACCAAAAATTATGAAAACAATTATCCCAAAAATCAAAATGATGTCCATTTTAGTATTGGCCATTTCTGTAAGCGCGATAACCTCCTGTAGCAAGGATGAGAGTCCCGTAGATCCACCACCAGCGGAAGGTGGAGGTGAAAACAATGGTGGTGAAAATCCCGGAGGCGAGGAAAACGAAAATAACCTGGAGGACATAAACTCGTTAATTACAAATCTTACCTATGATCCAGATGCACTATTGAATGTGCAGAATACCGGATCCTTGGTGCCGGACCGGGAGGAAACGGGCAGCAGGAACGACAATCAAGGTCCGACCTTAGGTTGGGTAACCGAATGTAGGATATCGGACTATAGCCTGGAATCCAATTTTGATGATGTGGCCATTTTGAGGCCTACAAACGGGGTAATCTTTCCTGGTGCCCTTGTTATTGGAAACGATGGTATGTTGGATGGTGCTCCGGACCCTTTGACCTTGGGCAGGTCCGCCGTAACGCTGAGCCTCGATCTTCCGGGTATTGGGGAGCAAGGGACCATAGTAGTGGAAGATCCAACGAATTCCTCTGTACAATCCAATATTGACAATGCCTTGGAATGGTGGAACGCCAATGCTTATCAGGAAGGGTATGTAAATGCTGCAAACTCTTCCTACCAGGCTACTACATCCTACTCTTCAAAGCAGTTTAGTCTGGATGTTGGGTTGAATGTGGAATGGGCCAGTGGTTCCTTGGCATCACAATTTGAATATGAGAGTAGCAGTACGGAACGCACCGCCGCTATTGTTTTCAAACAGGTATTTTATACGGTTACCATGGATACGCCAAGTTCGGCGGCAAGTGTATTTGCTCCAGACGTCACCAAAGAGCAGGCAGAGGCCGCCTTTGATTCCGATACACCTCCTGCCTATGTAAGTTCCGTTTCCTACGGAAGGGTCATTATGGTCCGTATGCAGACCACGGAGGAGGACACTTCGATTGAACTCGATGCCGTATTGGAATATGCTGGAGGCTATCGCGCTGCTGGTTCCTTGGAATCCAAGTATGATGAAGTACTTAGGAATTCCAGTGTCACCGTAGTTACTATTGGTGGGAATGCCGAAGCCGCTTCCGAGGCAATCAGTTTGGCCGATATCAACACGGGATTTGGCGCCTTGAACAGTGTCATAACCGGTGGAAACGCCGTGTATAGCAGAAATAACCCGGGAGTTCCTATTGCCTACACCATTAGGTACTTAAAAGACAATACTTTGGCGAAAATGGGCTATACCACGGATTATACGGTGGAAAAATGTGAGCCCTTCAGATTTCAACATAAGAATATTGTTGTCGAAAATGAGTCCAATTATGATTCCCGTTTCCGTTTCATTTACAAGTTGAGGGGCAGTAATAATGAGTTGCAAACAGGATATTTTGTAGTGAACAATGATAAGCGTGTAAGCGGAAGCCCCCCGGAGGGTGCTTATGATGTCCTAGTTCAGTTTGATCTTCAAAATGCATTGTTGCAATGGGACAGAATGGGGGAATTTGACCTAGGCTACATCAGAAACGAGGAAGATTTTAGGGTTTTCTGTTCGGAACGTGATTTCATTGGCTTTTGCAAAACCATTTCTGTAGAAGCCAACTAAAATACTCCATTAGCTATTACATTAGTTAACAGTCGGTATCTAAAGTTGTGGATTCAACAACTTGGGTATCGGCTGTTTTTTCAAGCATCTTTGGTTGTTCTACTCCGGGTGATTACGAATTATGGCAAAGGCATTATTTTTTGCCCGGGACCAATTCCAACTGGTCCACGCTTACATTCGTGGTAAAAACACCATAGTTGACCACAGCCTTGTTCTTTTCCAGTTTATCGATGCTTCCCACAGCTTTCCCATCCTGCATCCGCACGCGGTCCCCAACTTTGAAAACGGGTCTTGGCTTGTTTTTTTCCCGTTGAGCCGCCTTTTTTCGTTCTACTTTCTTTTTCGCCCGGATGACTTGAACCTCCTTTTGAACTTCTTGGGCCACTTGAGCCTTCTTGGTACGTTCCGCTTTGGCTTCCTGAGCGGATTTCTTTTTGCGCTTGCTGTTCTCGGTTTCTACTATTTGCAGCAATTCCGATACCAAGGGCCTTTTTTTCTTGTCACGGAAATAACGATCGGCAGCTCTATTGACCTTATTGCCCAGTTGGATCATCCGCTGGTCATGATCATAGAGTTCTTGATAGTTTTCCAGCTTGGATTTGATTTTTGCGTTCAATTTTTCCAATCGAGCTGCCTCCTGCCTTGCCTTGGATTCCTCTTCTTGTAATCTAGAGCCCGTTTTGGCCATTTTGCTGCGTTCTTTTTGCAACTTGGCTATCGTTGCATCAAAACGTACTTTGCCGCGCTCTATCTTCTTCTTTGCCCTATTGATGAGGCTGTACGGAATACCGTTTTTCTGTGCCACCTCAAAGGTGAAAGAACTGCCGGCTTCCCCAAGTACCAATTGGAAGGTGGGCTCCAAGGTCCTCCCATCAAAAAGCATGTTGGCATTGGTGGTATGGGGCAGTTCATTGGCCAACGCCTTTAAATTTGCATAGTGCGTCGTAATTACCCCATAGGCTTCCCGTTCATAAAAAACTTCTAGAAAGGCCTCTGCTAGGGCACCGCCCAATTCGGGATCGCTCCCTGTGCCGAACTCATCGATTAGAAATAATGTATTCCCATCGCAATTCCGAAGGAATCTATTCATGTTTTTGAGCCGGTAACTGTACGTACTTAAATGATTTTCAATGGATTGGTTATCCCCAATATCTGTTAAGACCTGATTAAAAAGACAGACAGAACTACGCTCATGTACTGGAATCAATAGCCCGCTTTGAAGCATAATCTGAAGTAATCCAATGGTTTTTAAAGTTATGCTTTTCCCCCCGGCATTGGGTCCGGATATCACGATGATACGGTTTTCTTGATGCAACTCAATGGTCTGCGGCCAGGTCTTTTCACCTTTTCGTTTATTCGCCAAATAGAGTAGGGGATGATAGGCGTCACGCAAGAATAGGCGCCGGTCTTCATTAATCTCGGGCATCAGTGCGTTGATTTCGGAGGCGTATTTGGCCTTTGCCGCGGTAACATCCATAAAGGCCAAAAATTCTTGGTACTCAGCCAGTAATGAGGCAAAGGGGCGGATAACATTCGTTAATTCGTTTAGAATCCGTTGTACCTCTTCCTTTTCATCAAATTCCAAATTGTTGAGTTCCCGACTGTACCGCAATGCTGCTTCGGGTTCTATGTATACGATGCTTCCCGTTTTGGAGGTGCCCATTACGGTACCCTTTACTTTTCTTCGGTACATGGCCTTTACGGCAAGTACCCGACGGTTCTCAACAACGGACTCCCGGATTTCATCGAGGTAATCCGACCCTTGATACGCATTTAGGGCCGATGCAAAACTTTGACTTATTTTTCCTTTTACCTGAAGTATTTCGCGACGTATTCGAAAAAGTGCTTCGGAAGCCCTATCCTTGACCTCTCCGAAGCGATCAATGACGGCATCAATAGCAGCGGGAATCTCCGTATTGGGCTCAATTTTCTGCGATTTCGCAAATAATAATGGGTAATATTCCTTGAATTTGGCCAAGAATTTTTTTTGGTCACCCACCGTACTGCATATGGAACCCATTCTCCGAAAGCCACCGATTTCAAGCGTTGTGTTCTCTATATAAAGTAGTTTTAAATCTCCGTTAATGGAATCAAAACCATGATTGGGAATACGGTTATCGCTTATTAAGGAAGATACGTATTCCGAAGTCTGCCCCAAAGCATCCACAATGGTTTTATGTTCGTACATGGGCCCAATGGACAATGCCTTTTCCTTGCCCAATTCCGTTGTGCAACGGGCCGATACTTGCTGTAATACCGTAGGTAATTCAAGATCTTGAATTACTTTTTTCAAGGTTTTGTCCATCTTGGTTTTTTTGACCGATGGCAAAGGTACGGATTGCCAGTCACTTGGAAAACCGTGGGTAAGGGCAATATTTTAGGGTATTTTGAAGTTTTAGTACAAACCTAATGCCTCCCCAACATTGTGGGTGGGCATAAACCATTTCGTCCCAATGAAAAATCTTAACCTACTCGCCATCTACTTTGGCCTAATCTTGCTGGTTTCATCCTGTAGCTCAACCAACCGACTGACTATGGGGGCTTTGGAGCCCGCTCCGGTGCATCTGCCTAATCAAGTCGTCAATATTGGCATAATCAATAGAAGCGTGCCTTCCGAGGGGAATCAAACCTTGGATAAGATAGACAAAATACTGTCTGCCGAAGGGCTTGAGTTGGATAAAAAGGGAGCTGAAGCGGCGGTAACTGCCCTTAGGGACGAGCTGGAGCGTCACGATTCCTTCGAACACGTAAAAATTCTGTTGGATGCCGACGTCGGTAAGGGATTGGGTGTGTTTCCAGCGACACTCTCCTGGGGAGAGATTGAATCCCTGTGCGAAACACATCAGGTAGACGCCATTTTCTCCTTGGCCTTTTATGATACGGATACCAAGGTTTCTTATGCCATGAGCACCATGCAATTGCCCAATAGTTTGGGGGTCAATGTATCCATTCCGGCGCATGAAGTACGCCTACAGACTTTAGTGAAAAACGGATGGCGTATATACTATCCTGCGGAAAAACGCATTGTTGATCAATTTGTTTTCAATGAGGGCTTAACGGCTGTTGGGAAAGGTGTAAATCCCATAAAGGCGGTGGAGGCGATTGCCAATAGAAATGAAGGTGTGGTGGAATTGAGTAAGAACATGGGTAGTTCCTACGCTTTGCGCTTGTTGCCTTTTCGAACGCGTATTTCGAGGGACTACTACGTACGTGGCACGGACAATTTTGTAATCGCCAAGCGTCGGGCGCAGACCGGCGATTGGGACGGAGCTGCCGTGCTTTGGGAAAAGGAGATTAACAATCCCAATCGAAAAATAGCCGGCAGGGCCCATTACAATATGGCTATTATCAATGAGATAAACGGGAATTTGGTGGAGGCCATGGATTGGGCCTCAAAGTCCTACTCGGATTATAATGACCGAAACGCCCTGCGTTATCTTAATACCTTGAAATACCGGTTTGCCCAGAACGAGGCCTTGGAACAACAGGTTTCCCGGTAATAGTATTTGAAACGGGTTATTTGGAATTCATTTCATAGACTTTTCGGAGCTATATCCATCCTGATTTTACAAAAGTTTTTGACTATTTTTGAATCGTACCCCCGAATACTTTTTGACAGCTTGCTTCGGCAGCTTTTCGATTGTAGAGGGGAGGAGCGACTATTGCTTTCAATCGACAAAATAGATCAATGAACGTAAGCATTCACCCAAGTTGGAAAGAACAACTCAACACAGAGTTTAACCAGCCTTATTTTCAGGTGTTGGCCAATTTTGTAAAGAAGGAATATCAAAATCATACGTGTTATCCCAAAGGGAAGGATATTTTTGCCGCCTTTGACCATAGCGCCTTTTGGGAGACCAAGGTGGTGGTAATCGGACAGGACCCATATCATGGCCCCAATCAGGCTAATGGGCTTTGTTTTTCGGTAAAGGACGGGATTCCCCATCCACCTTCGCTCGTCAACATTTTCAAGGAAATCAAGGTAGACGTTGCCAAGCCCTATCCCAAAAGCGGCAATTTGGAGCCATGGGCGGAACAAGGGGTTCTTCTGCTCAACGCTACCCTTACCGTTCGGGCGCATCAAGCTGGGAGTCATCAAAATAAAGGCTGGGAAACCTTTACCGATGCTGTAATTCGAAAGCTTTCCGGCAACAGGGAAGGACTCATTTTTCTACTCTGGGGCGGGTTCGCCAAAAAGAAGGCCGCTCTTATCGATACTGGCAAACACCACATTCTTACCTCGGGCCATCCTTCTCCCTTAAGTGCCAACAAGGGGTATTGGTTTGGGAACCGTCATTTTAGCAAAACCAATGCCTTGCTGCAGCAAATGGGAAAGGAATCTATAGTTTGGTAGGGTGCCGGACAACAGTGGTACCAATGATTCCGGCTCAGGCATTGAGCACGGACGCATCTGTTTCTTTATCCCCGTAATTACAGGGAGGCTAAAATTTCACTCACCTTTATCGGATTATTAATTAACTTTAAATTAAATAATGTATTTATCACATTTTCAACATCTTGATGAATAATTTGTTTTTGACTCCACTTCGTTATTGAAAGCCATTTTTGAATATCCTCCAATTGCTGACCATACCTATTGGCCAAGGTCCTGTCTATACCGGGTATTCGCTTGAACTCCGACGTATATACATTGATTACTTCCAATATATGCCTTAAGATTTGGGTATCGTTTTCCAAAAATTCATCTGTTGCGGCTACAACAAAACAAGGCCATGGGGTAGGGCAATCGCCTAATCTTCTAAAGGTCCCGTTATCCACTAATGGCTTGGTCGTAAAATGCTCCCACATAAAATAGTCCGCGGATCCTTTGGTCAAGGCTTCTACAGCACCATTTAGATTGTTTATGACCTTAAATGTCAAATTGTTGGTCTCCCAATCTTCTTTCTGCGCATTTACAAAGGCCATAAGATGACTTCCGCTTCCAAACCTACTGATCGCCGCTGTCGCACTTTTAAGCTCGGAAATCGCTTTAAAATCACTCTCTGTACCAACATGTATGCCCCAGAGTAGCGGAGAGGAAATATATTCTTGAACAATCTTGGTCGGATTTCCCTCAGAAATACTTTTCACTACACCTTCGGTCAAAATAATGGCTAGGTCCGTTTCGCCGTCCTGTAACATTTGGCACATTCTACCCGTACCTTCGGGAACATCCGTCCATTGCAAATCAATGCCACGCTCTTTAAAGGCACCTTCCTCGATAGCCATATGCCACGGAAGATTAAAATGTTCGGGGACACCTACTATCCTTATCTTCTTCATTTATAAAAATCATTAGTTGAAACCTTGCCTCCGGCAGGAGGTTATACATTTTAAATGGCCTTCGTTTGTTCGGGCTTAGCATTGGCTAATATATCCATTTTCAAAAGTTGCACGGTTATTTGGTTGCTAAGTTTTTGTTGTGCTCCCTCAAAGTAACCCATAAAATGAATAACCCGGTAACCTTAAATTGGATGAAAAAATCGTGGGGAATTTTAATGTTCAAGAGGAGGTGGCCCTATTTGCATCCTCCATCGGTGCACATTCGTAGTAAAATAATCAATTTACATCATGGCGTTTGTATAATTCTTTCCCTATTTACGGACAAAAACTAAAAATCGAAGTCCGTTTTGGTTAAGGTAAATGTTTAGCTGCCGATTCAAGAGGAAGTTAACCTTTCCAAGGTAAATTTAATTAGCTTGTCCACTGCCATATTCGGATTTTTTGAAAATTCACCGGTGGCTCTGTTCGCGAGGATACAATTTAGGGAAATTGCACTATGCCCTAACAATTGGGCAAGCCCATAAATACCTGAAGTTTCCATCTCCAAATTGGTTATGCGTAAGTTTTTATGATTGAAGGCCGCTAGTTTTGAAAGGAACCGGTCATCCTTGGGTTCCAAACTCAATCGTCTTCCTTGCGGTCCATAAAACCCTGAATTTGTTACGGTTACACCTAATCGTATACGATTAACACCTATTTTATTTACGAAATTTGAATCGTATTTTACCACATAAGGCCTAACGAGCTCTTGTCCCCACCCCAAATGCAGCATTAATTTTTCGGAAATTTCCGGATGTTGGATTGCTTTGCTTTTATAGAAGTAAAGCAATCCATCAAATCCAATAGCATACTCGCTCAATAGGAAGGAATCGAGTGGAATTTCGGGTTGAAGGGCGCCGGAGGTGCCAATACGAACAATTTCAAATCGTATACGATTTTTCTTGGTTTCCCGGGTCTCAAAATCAATATTGGCCAGGGCATCCAACTCGTTTAAAACGATATCTATATTGTCCGTACCTATCCCTGTGGATATAACGGTAAGTCTTTTTCCATTTAGGGTGCCCGTATGTGTGTGGAACTCTCTTTTTTCCTTTTTTAATTCAATATGATCAAAGTATCGGGAAACATCCGGTACCCGATTAGGGTCACCGACGGTAATAATGGTATCTGAAATGTCTTCAGGAAAAAGATTTAGATGGTAAATACTGCCGTCCGGATTGAGGATAAGTTCGGACTTCTCGAATTTCATGAATACTTTAGAGCTTAAGTATCCTATTGGAATCCGTATTGTATAGGAAGTTATACTTTAGGGAACCTCCCAAATAGGCTTCATTATCCCTCATCATGGAATAGTAATTGGTTTTCCCTTCCAATATTTCTTTGCCTTTTTTGGAAAGTCTTACCGGATTAAAGGAGGTGTATAAAGGTTTTAAGGTAGAAACCACACGTTCAAATTGAGAATCCCCAAAACCATAAATCCCTTGGTTTCGAAGAATGGCACCTATCAATTCCCGTTTTGATTTGGGTCTGCGCTCCAAAGAAAGATTCAGAACATGGTTTTCCACGTTATTAAGACCATTCTTTATGGTAGGGAAGCGTTTTAGATGCGCCTGGATGGCATCCGAAAGGTAGTTAAATTGAAAATCCCCAAAGTCAGTCAGGTTCTCAAGACGAATAGGATTGTCGCTGCAATACAATTGCCAAATATAATCGGCATATTCTATATCGTCCTGGGTTAGGATTACCTTGTTATCGTACAATTTTCGCAACTGCTCATCGGTGAGTTCATTAAGACCGTATAGTTTTTCGGACTCATCTTCCTTACCGCTACATACCAAGGAAACTTCAGCATATTTTCGGTTGGTCTTCAGCCAACTGAGAACGGCCAATAGATTGATTTGGCAGAACAAGTCGTATTCGAACCATAAAATAATCTGATTCTGTTGTTTGTGATTACAAAGTGATCGATATTCCTTGAGGGTTTTCTCGATAAACCACGATTTAGACACCTTGTAGTTTTTGTTAAGAAACTCAAAGCGGGTCTTCCAGAAGGATTCACTGCCTACGTTGGTCTCGGTTCTTCCTTCACAAAGCATTTCACGCCATGTGATGATGTCCCCTTTGAAATCGAACGTCTTTAACCGCTCTGTGAAACTGTCTCCGTTGGTAATATGCAGCAGGGAACTCATAAAGGGTCGTGGTTTAGGTTTAATCCGATAAAAGTAACATTTAATCGAAAAAAACAAAAAAAATTAACAGAAAACTACGCAACGTATTGATTGTTAAGGCATCGCAACAAAAAAATGGCTATTTTATCCACCAACTCGTTTCACTTTAAACCCTTTTTCAATGAGGATTTCCATTATTTTTTCGCGATAGTCCCCTTGGATGATAATCGTTTCATTCTTTATGGAGCCACCAACACTTAATTGTGTTTTCAGTGCTTTGGCCAGTTTTTTGAAGTCGCTCTCTGCCCCATTATAGCCTTCCAAAATGGTAACGGGTTTGCCTTTGCGCTTTTCATATTTACAAATGATTGGATCGTCCTGGAGCCAGATGTCGGACTGAGGAGAAGCCTTTTCTTCTTCTGCTGGTGTATGGTCGGGAAAAAGGTTTTTAAGTTGGTCTTTAAGATCCATTACTAATCTCTTTATGGTTAATCATTTGTTGTTCTACTTCCCCACCAATCCGCATTGGGCTCAAACGTTTCGGATAGAAAATCCAAACGTTCTTTTTCCAGTTTTGGCCATAACCCCTGGGTTATTCGGGTATTTCGTAGTGCATCCTCATTTGGGTCGTATTCGGGATCTTTTTGCGGGATAATTGCATTCATGTCCCGTAACCAGTTGTTTAATTTATTATTTAGGCCCTTAGCTATTTCGGGATTTTCCGCTTGAACATCTTCCTGTTCTCCGGGGTCTTTTGTAAGATTATAAAGTTCATTTCTTCCATCCTCCCAATAATGGATCAACTTCCATTCGCCCTCTCGGATAATGGATGAGGGATCGCCACCTTGGTTGCCATAATGCGGATAGTGCCAAAAAAGAGCTCTTTCGGGCAGGGAATCGCCTTCCAATAAGGGCTTAAGGCTTACACCATCCGGATGTTGCCCTGGTAAGGGGTCGATATTGGCCAAATCCAGGATAGTGGGGTAAAAATCGGTTCCGGATGCGGGATACTCGGTACTGGTGCCCCTATTGTCCAGCCAGGGCACTTTGATGAAAAACGGTTCTCGGATGCCACCTTCCCATTGGTATCCTTTTCCTCCGCGCAAGGGCAAATTGGTGGTGGAAAACGCATCCCCAGAAGCCACCCCTCCATTGTCCGAAGTGAAAATAACGATTGTATTATCGTCAAGTCCAAGTTGTTCCAATGTATTTAGCACATGGCCTACCGCATCGTCCATACTTTCCACAAGTCCCGCATAAACAGGGTTATCCTGTACTTGACGTATCGGTAGATTACGTTCCATGATATAGCCGCGGTCCGCTAAACCTGTATTTATAGCCTTTTCACGATATTTTGCCCATTTACCCTCAGTGGTTTGTATGGGTCCATGTACGGCATAAAAGGAAAGCATGGCAAAAAAGGTGGAATCCTTATGTTTTTTGATAAAATCGGAAGTTTCATTAGCCAATCGCATGGAGAGGTTTTCACCGTCGACCCTATTTTCTAAATTTGGATTTGTCCAAGGTGAAAAATAGCCTCCCATAGGACTGCCTTTTTCCCATCCACCTTTGTTTAGGTCAAATCCATGATCCTCGGGATAGGAACCCTTGTTTCCCAAGTGCCATTTACCAGCAAAAAAAGTGGTGTAGCCCGCCGCTTTCATGGCTTCCGGTAATACGACATCCGCCTTTGGCAATGCATGTACATATTCTGCAGGCAAAAGCTTATCGAATCTTTTATGGTCTCGCCAAGCGGTTCCGGATTTGGCCCCTATCCAATCCGTAATACCGTGTCTTGCCGTAAATTTCCCGGTCATTATACTCGCCCTGGAAGGACTGCATACCCTACTGGCCGCATAGCCTTGTTCAAAAACCATCCCTTCCAATGCTATCCGGTCTATGTTAGGAGTTTCATAGTAGGTACTGCCCGTGCTACTTAGATCATGAACTCCTAAATCATCTGCCAGAATAAAAAGTACGTTGGGCCGCTTTTTTACCTCTTCATGACGCTCTTTACAGGATATATAAAAGAATAGAACAGGAAGTAGCGTAAGTAATCGTAAAGCTTTTCGCACGGTTGATGTGTTTTTGGTTTGTAAAACTATTTTTTGATCAATCCCAAATCGATTAACCGCTCGTGCAGAAATTCGCCGGCCGTAATATCCTCAAATTGCTTCGGATGACGGTCATCAATACAGTGCTCTAAACAATTTAAGGGCATTTGGCTAATGGGATGCATGAAAAAAGGAATGGAATAGCGTGATGAACCCCATAACTCCCTTGGGGGATTGACCACCCGGTGTATCGTTGACCTCAATTTGTTATTGGTAAGTCTGGACAGCATATCCCCAACGTTTATCATAAGCTGATCAGGGCGGGCAATAGCATCGATCCATTCTCCATTATGGTTTTTTACCTGGAGTCCCTTCCCGTGGGCACCCATTAATAGCGTAATTAGGTTGATGTCGCCATGCGCCGCCGCACGTACCGCATTTTTGGGCGCTTTGGTAATTGGAGGATAATGGATGGGTCTTAAAATGGAGTTTCCATTTCTAATGTACGGATCAAAATAGGTTTCCTCAAGATCAAGATGTAGGGCCAGGGCACGCAAAACGTATTTTGCGGTTTTCTCGAGCATTTTAAAAGTTTCCTTCCCTATCTTATTAAAACTGGGAAGCTCGTTCACCATAACATTGTCCGGATATTCGGCTTCCAGTATGGGGTCGTTCTCTACATATTGGCCAAAATGCCAAAATTCCTTTAAATCCCCTTCCTTTCTGCCCTTGGCATGTTCTTTTCCAAAAGAAGTATACCCCCGCTGCCCACCGAGTCCTTCAATTTCATACGTACTCTTTATATGTTGTGGTAGGTCGAAGAATTTTTTGATCTCGGCATACAGATTTTCCACCAATTCTTCGGACAAAAAGTGGCCGCTCAATGCCACAAAACCTATCTGTTCAAAGGCATTACCAATATCTTGTGTGAATTTTAGCTTCCTATCCGGTTGCGCTGAGGTAAATTCCTGTAAATCTACACTGGGAATAGTATTCATAATCTTTTGTTCAGAGATAGGTCAAAGTTAATAAATAATGGCGCATCGATCCCGAAACGAGCTAAAGGATTGGAAGGTTTTTTACTACTTTTACCCCGTTTTAAATTATGTAGATGCAGTACCAAAACAAGGGATTGGACGTACAGACCCAAATCGACCTCTATGAGCGAATGCAGAAATCCCGGATGATAGAGGAAAAGATGCTGATTCTATTGCGACAGGGGAAAATTTCCAAATGGTTCAGCGGTATAGGTCAAGAAGCGATAGCCGTAGGGGTAGCCAGTGCTATGCAACCCGATGAATATATACTTCCCATGCACCGTAATTTGGGTGTTTTTACTACACGGGATATTCCCTTGCATAGGCTTTTTGCCCAATGGCAAGGTAAGGCCAGTGGATTTACAAAGGGTAGGGACCGTAGCTTTCATTTTGGAACACAGGCCTATAAAATTGTGGGGATGATTTCCCATTTGGGCCCTCAGCTTGGCGTTGCCGATGGGATTGCCTTGGCCCATCGTCTTAAAAAGGAAAATAAGGTTACGGCGGTATTCTCAGGAGAGGGAGGTACCAGTGAGGGGGATTTTCATGAAGCCCTGAATATAGCTTCGGTCTGGAACTTACCGGTACTTTTTTGCATAGAGAATAACGGTTATGGCCTATCAACGCCTACCAATGAACAGTACAATTGTAAAAAGCTAAGGGATAAAGGAATTGGATATGGTATGGAATCCCATACGATTGACGGGAACAACATTTTGGAAGTTTATAACATGGTGGATTCCCTTTGTAAGCGCATTCGGAAGAATCCACAGCCTATCTTGTTGGAATTCGAAACCTTTCGGATGCGTGGCCACGAAGAGGCCAGTGGAACCAAATATGTCCCACAGGCCTTAATGGATCACTGGGCGGCCAAAGATCCCTTGGAAAACTATACCGAATATTTGCGCAACCAAAACATTCTTTCCGAGGAGGAGGAAGTAACCATTAAGAAGGTAATTATTCATGAGATTGAGGAAAACTTAAAAAAGGCCTTTGCAGAGGAAGCTATTGATTCAACTGAAACTAATGAATTAAATGATGTTTTTAAAAGTTTTGATTATAAAGAAGTTAATCCTAAAGGAGAACTAAAAAACATCCGATTGGTAGATGCCATTTCCGAAGGGCTGAAACAGTCCATGGAAAAACATGACAACCTGGTCATTATGGGTCAGGATATCGCGGAATACGGAGGCGTTTTTAAGATAACCAAAGGCTTTCTGGAGGCATTTGGCAAAGAGCGGGTACGTAACACGCCAATTTGTGAGTCTGGTATTGTTGGGACCGCTATGGGCTTATCCATTAATGGGATGAAAGCCATTATGGAAATGCAGTTTGCGGATTTTGCCAGTAGTGGTTTTAACCCTATTGTAAATTATTTGGCCAAATCACATTATCGTTGGGGCGAAAAGGCGGATGTGGTTATTCGCATGCCTTGTGGCGGCGGGGTAGGTGCAGGGCCGTTCCATTCCCAGACCAATGAGGCTTGGTTTACCAAAACCCCGGGGTTAAAAGTGGCGTATCCGGCTTTTCCCTATGATGCCAAAGGTCTTTTGGCAACGGCGATCAACGACCCTAATCCTGTTTTGTTCTTTGAACACAAGGGGCTATACCGAAGTGTCTACCAAGACGTACCATCCGATTATTATACCTTGCCCTTCGGAAAGGCCAGTATACTGAAAAATGGAGAGGAAATAACCATAGTGAGCTATGGGGCAGGGGTTCATTGGGCCTTGGAGGTATTGGAAAGCAATCCTGAAATTGAGGCCGACCTTATCGATTTACGCACATTGGCCCCTTTGGATATAGAAACGGTTTACGATTCCGTAAAAAAAACAGGGAAGCTTCTTATTCTTCAGGAAGATAGTTTATTCGGAGGAATAGCAAGTGATATATCCGCGTTGGTCATGGAAAATTGCTTCGAGTACTTGGATGGCCCCATTAAACGGGTGGCCAGTCTAGAGACACCTATCCCATTCGCAAAAAGGTTGGAAGACAATTACCTTCCCAAAAAACGTTTTACTAAGGAATTGCAGGACCTATTGGCCTATTGACTTTGGTTAAATAGGGCATACGGGACCAGATGATTCTTTGTCCAAAATTCATTTTAAGACGTTTAACAAAATATTTTAAGAAAAGGAAAGGCCAAAAATTACCTTTGCCCGTATATAGGAAAACCAAAAAATTTAACACCAATGAAAAAAGCTTTTTTAGTGCTTATGGTTATTGCTCTGGTTTCCGTATCCTGTTCGGTTTCAAAATCGGCAAGAGGTCAAAGAAATTTGTTGAGCGGTACTTGGAATTTGGACAATGTTTCCTATGAGAACAATACTGGGAACTTCAAATCGGTTATTTTTAATGATGCCGAGGATATTTGTTTTGAAGACAGCGAATGGTTCTTTAGAGACAATAATAGCACCGGACGTTATACCATTAGTCCATCTACCCTTTGCAATGGAGGGGATAGGTACATCCGCTGGTCCGTTGTTGAACGTCCGGAAAATTATACAAGCCAATTGCAGTTTAAATTTATTAATGAAAAAAATAAGGATATTGACGGGGGAGTAGGCTATCGGTTGAATATTGCCGCACTGTCCGAACAAAAGATGACCCTAAAGTCTAACGTTTCCGTGGACGGAGAATCCGTTACCATAGTTTATGACTTCACCAAAAAACAATAAAACACAAAGAAATGAAAGCTATAAGAAAGAGTGTATATGTAATGATGGCCCTTACTTTGGTCATCAGTTGTAAAACGATACAAAATGCCAATAACAAGCAAAAAGGAGCGGTTATAGGAGCCAGTGGCGGTGCGGTAATAGGTGGTGTTATCGGGAACAATGTAGGCAAGGGCAATACCGTACTCGGTGCCATAATCGGTGCGGCTATCGGTGGTGTAGCCGGTGGTTACATCGGGGACCGTATGGATCGACAGGCAGAACGTATTGAAGAGGAAATTCCCGGAGCTGAGGTTACCCGTGTTGGAGAAGGGATCAATGTAACCTTTAATGAGGGGCAAGGAGTGTATTTTGATACCAACAAATCCAATGTTAAAGGTACTTCGGCCGAGACCTTGAATAAGCTGGCGGGAATCTTCAAAGAATATCCTAAATCCATTATTTTGATCGAGGGACATACGGATAGTGCGGGTCCTGACGATTACAATATGAAATTGTCCCAACAACGTGCCGAATCGGTTTCCAATTATCTTGTTTCCACAGGCCTAAGTAGTGGAAGGTTTACTACAAAATGGTATGGGGAGAACCAACCTGTTGCTGATAATTCCACTTCGGAGGGAAAAGCGAAGAACAGAAGGGTAGAACTGGCCATTATGGCAAGTGACGAATTGAAGCAGGAAGCGAAGGTTCAAGCGAAAAATTAAGAAGACTTTCATTTTTCAAAGTAAATCCCGACCAGACGGTCGGGATTTTTTTTGAAATGCCTATCTTTCCTTAGTGGAGCATTTTGATGTGATCATCGTTGGGGGTGGATTAGCGGGCCTTACGGCGTCCCTGCATTTAAAACAGTATGGACATAGGGTAGTGGTTTGCGAAAAACAGCAATATCCACACCATAAGGTCTGTGGGGAATATGTTTCGGCCGAAGTAGTTCCCTATTTAAGAAAACTTGGAATTTTTCTGGATGCCGCCAACACCGTTTCCATAGACATCATGCAATTAAGTACGGTATCCGGAAAATCCATAAAGGCCAAGCTTCCTCTGGGAGGAAGGGGAATCAGCCGATATGCCTTGGATAACTTGCTTTATGAATCGGCCTCGCAAAGGAATGTTCCCTTTGTTTTTGAAAGTGTAACAGCGATACAATTTGCCGATGATTTGTTTGAGGTGCGGATGACATCCGGCACTGTTTTTTCTGCTAAAATGGTCATTGGCGCCTTTGGGAAACGCAGTAATCTGGATAAACAACTGAATAGACCTTTCTTTTGGAAAAAATCCCGCTGGTTAGGTATAAAAGCTCACTACACATACAAGGATTTCTCGGACAACTTGGTAGCACTCCATGCTTTTGAAGGAGGATATGGCGGACTTTCCAAAACGGAAACAGGGGCTGTAAATTTTTGCTATTTGGTATCCTACAACAGTTTTGGAAAAGAAAACGATGTTCATAAGTTCAACGAAAACGTCGTAGCCAGGAATCCCTTTTTAGGGACTTTCTTGGAAAGCGCAGAACCCTTGTTCAAGGAGCCGTTGGCCATCGCCCAGGTTTCGTTCGAAAAGAAGGAGACCGTAAAGGAGCATGTAATCATGTGCGGGGATACTGCGGGGCTCATACATCCGCTTTGTGGCAATGGTATGGCCATGGCCATCCATTCCGCCAAATTGGCCTCGGAACAAATACATCATTATTTAACTGACCCCAACTTTGATCGGGGCCAAATGGAGAAGAAATATACCGTATTATGGAAGAAGAATTTTGGGTATCGTTTATGGATGGGCAGACAACTTCAATCGCTGCTTCTTCATAGGGAATTATCCTCCATTGCCTTAAGCTTGGCCACCCGATCTCCCTTTTTACTACGGAATTTGATCAAACAAACCCATGGCAAGCCCATCGTATGAACATGGATTTTTCAAAAAGGAGTAGGGAGTTGGAACTAATGGACAATCCCGACGTGTCTAAACAAACATTGGAAAATGTCTTACGGGATATCAACCGTGCCAACCGGATTTTAGGAGGAAACAAGGGTACAATTACGGCATTATCCCAATTAATCTCCCAAAATCCAAGGAATAGTTATACGGTATTGGATATGGGTTGTGGTGATGGGGCCATGCTAAGGGAGGTGGTTCTTTTTTTTAGGCGTATCCATAAAAAAGTGAAGTGTATAGGAATCGACTTAAACGAGAAGGCCTTGCAAATTGCGAACAAAGCCTCGGTGGATTTTCCTGAAATCAATTATCTGAAGAGAGATATCATGGATTCGGACACTCAAGGACTGGAATGTGATATACTGATAACTACCTTAACATTACACCATTTTTATGACGAACAGATTCCGTCCATTCTACAACGGTTCGGCAAATTGGCCCATATCGGTATTGTTATCAACGACTTACAAAGAAGTTCATGGGCCTATTCACTTTTTAAGGTGTTTAGCCTTATTTTTATACATACCCAAATCGCCAAAAATGACGGATTGGTTTCTATAGCGCGCGGATTTACCAAAGCTGAATTGATACGATTTTCCAAGGAAATTTTAGGGGCGGAACACGCTATTACATGGCAATGGGCCTTTAGATATGTATGGATCATTAAAATGAACCGACTAACCCGAACATATGAATGAGGTACGAATAGTTTCCACCACCAAGGTATTGCCACCATATTGCAGGGATACCAAGGATATTCTTCCTTTTGTCGATTTCTGGTTGAGTGGTCAAGAGGAACGATTTCGTAGGAAGGTCATCAAAATCTTTGAAGGGGCCGGGGTGGAAAGACGGTATGGAATCATGGATATTGAAGAAGTGTTTACGGCCACCTCTTTTGAAGAAAAAAACGCGATATATGTTCGGGAAGTCAAGAAATTGGGGAAATCGGTTTTACAGAAGGCCTTAAAACAAAGTGGTTGGCAACCGGAATCTCTGGATTATATCATAACGGTAAGTTGTACGGGAATCATGATTCCCTCCTTGGACGCTTATCTGGTCAACGATATGGGACTCAAACAGGAAATCGTAAGGCTGCCGGTTACGGAAATGGGATGTGCCGCGGGAATTTCCGGACTAATATATGCCCATAATTTTTTGAAATCCAATCCGGGAAAACGGTTGGCGCTCATAGCTGTGGAAAGTCCTACGGCCACCTTTCAACTAAATGACTTTTCCATGGCCAACATGGTGAGCGCGGCCATTTTTGGAGATGGAGCTGCCTGTGTACTGTTGTCTTCGGAGGAGAATGCTCCCGGTCCCAAGATTCTTGGGGAAGGAATGTATCATTTTAAGGAGGCCACACATCTCATGGGATTTGATTTGACCAATACAGGACTGAAAATGATTTTGGATCCATCGGTTCCGGAGACCATAGCCGATCATTTCCCAAGAATAATCCACCCTTTTTTGGAGAAGCATGGAACATCCATTGAGAGTGTAGACCATTTGATTTTTCATCCTGGAGGGCGAAAAATCGTGCAGACGGTTGAGGAACTTTTTGGGCAATTGGGCAAAAATATTGATGATACCCGAGAAGTTCTTCGAAAATATGGTAATATGAGCAGTGCTACCGTTCTTTACGTTTTAGAACGGTTTTTGGAAAGGGAGATACAACAAGGGCAACAAGGGTTGTTGTTAAGCTTTGGCCCTGGATTTTCGGCGCAACGCGTGTTGTTGGAGTGGTAAGAAGTATTGGCTTTGGATTTCCAATGAAAAAACAGAAGCGAAAACAATAAATTAAACACGATTGTTTGCAGTATAATATGGACAAGATTAAAAATAAGGAATGGGCCTTGGTATTGGGAGGTAGCAGTGGGCTAGGGCTGGCTACCGCAAAAAAACTGGCATTCCATGGTTTTAACCTCTTAATAGTGCATCGGGATAGAAGGGCTGATTTGGCACTGATCGAATCGCAGTTCCAGGAAATTGCTGCGCAGGGTGTTCAATTACTGAGCTATAACATGGATGTTGCAAATTCTGAGAAAAGAAAGGAAGTCGTTCAAAAAGTAAAAACCCATTTAGGAAGAGAGCAAAAGGTAAAGGTCTTGGTCCATAGTATTGCTAAGGGAAGCCTTAAGCCCATGTATGGGGAAGCGGAAAGTACCTTAAACCAACAAGATTTTCAGCTTACCCTAAATGCCATGGCCTTGAGCCTCTATGATTGGACCAAGAATTTGATGGACCAGGAATTGTTAGCAAACGATACACGGATCATTTCCTTTACCAGTGAAGGAAATACCAAGGCATGGAAAGGGTATGGGGCTGTGTCTGCTGCAAAAGTGACCCTGGAGGCCCTCACTCGGAATATGGCGTTGGAGTTTGCGCCCATGGGCATTAAGGCAAATTGTATTCAGGCTGGAGTAGTGGAGACCAAGGCCTTTCAAATCATTCCCGGACATGAGCAGTTAAGGGATAGCGCCGTAAAACGAAATCCGCATGGCCGTTTGACCACTCCTGAGGACGTGGCCAATGCGGTATATCTATTGACGACCGAAGAAGCCAAGTGGATTACGGGTACAGTGATAAAAGTAGATGGGGGTGAAAGCCTGAGATAAACGAAAGACTTTGGAAAATAATGACATTTTAAAATTGCTTCCCTATTCGCCCCCCTTCCTTTTTGTGGATGAACTTTTGGAGGTGACTGAAGATAGGGTAGTGGGGAACTATTTGTTTTCCCGGGATTTGGATTTTTACCAGGGCCATTTCACGGATTTTCCGGTTACCCCCGGGGTGATTTTAACCGAGTGCTGCGCACAGATCGGACTGGTGTGTCTCGGAATCTTTCTCTTGGAGGCATATATTTCGGAAAACAAGGATTCTAATATTTCGGTAGGTCTAAGCAGCTCCGACATGGATTTTTATCATCCCGTACTTCCAGGTGAAAAAGTGACGGTCACCTCTGAGAAAGTGTATTTTCGTTTCAACAAGCTAAAGTGTAGGGTAAAAATGCACAACAGCACAGGGAAATTGGTATGTAAAGGAGTTATTTCGGGCATGTTAAAGCTGCAAGAAATTGAATAGGCGGGTCGTCATTACGGGTCTTGGTGTTTGTGCGCCTAACGGAGTGGGGCTAGATACATTTACAGACTCCCTACGGAACGGAAATAGTGGTATCCGCTTCCAACCCCGACTAAAGGAATTGAATTTTGGTTGTCAAATCGCCGGGGAACCCTTAGTAAAAGATAATCTTGTTGACAAGTATTTTACCCCATTGCAGTTACGAGGTCTCAACGCAAGCGGAATCGTATATGGTGTGATCGCGGGTACAGATGCATGGAAGGATGCTGGATTGAAACCTCTAGACAAGGACCAACCCGACTGGCAAAGCGGAATTATTTTTGGGACAGGAATCCTGGGCGTGGACAAATTTCGGGAGTCCATTCATTTAGTGGACGATAACAAGGTAAGGCGTTTGGGAAGTACTGCCGTATTGCAGACCATGGCCAGTGGCATAAGTGCCTATTTAGCCGGTATTATAGGTAGTGGCAATCAGGTAACCACCAATTCATCCGCCTGTACAACGGGAACCGAAGCCATAATAATGGCCTATGATCGAATTGCCTCTGGAAAGGCAGAACGTATGCTGGCCGGGAGCTGTAGCGATAGCGGGCCCTACGTTTGGGGCGGTTTTGATGCCATGCGAATCCTACCCAGACAGTATAACGATACGCCTTCCGAAGGCAGTAGACCTCTTAGTGCCTCTGCGGCCGGATTTGTGCCGGGGAGTGGGGCAGGGGCCTTGGTATTGGAGTCCCTGGAAAGCGCCAAGGCACGGGGAGCCCGAATATATGCTGAAGTTTTGGGAGGATCGGTTAACAGCGGGGGGCAACGCTCCGGTGGTAGTATGACCGCCCCCAATAGCGAAGCCGTACAAAGATGTATCGTACAGGCTGTTGAGCAAGCCGGAATCCAAAAAAATGAAGTGGACGTAATCAATGGCCACCTAACCGCAACGGTAAAGGATCCTATAGAAATCAAAAACTGGAGCCTTGCCCTAGAACGTGAAGGGTTGGATTTCCCGTACGTAAATGCTTTTAAAAGCCTATTTGGGCATTGCCTGGCCGCTGCGGGAAGTATAGAATGCGTAGGTGCCCTTTTGCAATTCCATAACCAATGTGTATTTGGCAATAGCAATTGCGAGGATTTGCACCCCGAGATTTCCAATAGGGTAGACCCGACCAAAATTCCGGTAAAAACCATGGCCTATTCACCAAAAATCATCGCGAAGGCCAGTTTTGGTTTTGGAGATGTAAATGCATGTGTTATTTTTAGGGCTTTTAACGACTGATGCCTCAACTTTTCCCAGGCCATTCCTGGGGTCTAAAATGCTATGAAAAGATGAACGAAGAGCGCTATCACCAGCTAAGGGATATCATACAGATTTATCTTCCCGAAGACGTATCCGTTACGGATATATCAAAAGAAAGTCATTTTACAAACGAGCTCAATATCAATTCCGCCCATTTGGTGGATATTGTTCTGGATGTGGAGGATGCCTTTGATATCATGTTGGAAAACGAGGATATGGAACAGATGCAGACCGTTGGTGATGCTTTGGATATCATTGAGACCAAACTTGCAAAAAAGTAGGATGAAGGAATTTTTAAAATGGGCCCTACCCAGACTTAAAGTAGATAGACGATTGATTCTAATCTATTGTATCGTCTATTTCTTATGGGGCCTGGGGATGAACTGGTTCGGTACCCAAGTGGAAATCGCCAAATTCACCTATTGGTGGCAAGTAATAACCACGTATATCCTCTACATGGTCCCCATTTCCCTTCTATTGCGGGGCCTTCCATTCCATATGCAATACGCCTACGGACTCATAGCTATGTGTCTTTTGGAGTTTGGAGGGTATGCCCTGGAGACCTCATATGCCTATCCCAACAATATTTTGGACCAGTTTTTTGGTATCCGTAATTTCTCCTTGGGGATGGCCCTTTTCTTTGGACTCTATTTTCCTTTGGGCAATTGGGCCGTGGGCAAAATCTACCATCTTGTTTTCAAACCCAACTAGTCCGATTTGACTTCACCTAGGGAAATCTAGTTAGTAAAATCACGGCAAAATCCCATTTTCAAACCGAATTTCCACTTTAAATACGGTATGGAAATATTTGTGCTTCAAATTTAACTTGTATAGACAGGTAAGGATTCCTATATTTGGATAAAACACCATTATGTTTCACCTAGGATTTGTTAGTGCCATACTGGCGGAGAAACCTTTTAAGGAAGTAGTCCATTTTGCCTCGGAAAATGGGTTTCAATGTATTGAAGCCATGTGCTGGCCCAAAGGGGGAAAGGATACACGTCGCTATGCCGGGGTAACCCATATAGATGCGGACACCTTGGATACTCAAAAAGAGTCCATTCAGCATATATTGCAAGAAAATGAAATTTATGTATCCGGATTGGGGTATTATCCCAACCCTTTGGATCCAAATTCGGAAAATGCTTCCGTTTATATTGAACATATCAAGAAATTGATTTCTGCCGCTCCCAAATTAGGGATACCTGTGGTAAATACATTTCTAGGAAGGGACCCTGGAAGGAGTGTGGACTATAATTTGGACAAATTTAAGGAGGTTTGGCCAGATATTATATCCTTGGCCGAAAAGGAAGGTGTTAAAATAGGGATTGAAAACTGTCCCATGCTTTTTACCAAGGACGAGTGGCCCGGAGGCAAGAATTTGGCAATTTCCCCGGCAATTTGGGATAAGATGTTCAATATGATTCCTAGTGACCATTTCGGACTCAATTATGATCCTTCCCATTTGGTATGGATGCAAATGGATGAAATACAGCCCATCTATGATTTTAAGGACAAGTTGTTCCATATTCATCTAAAGGATGTAAAGGTGTACAAGGACAAGCTGGATAAGGTGGGCATATTGGCCTATCCCTTGGAATACCACTCGCCCAAGATACCTGGACTGGGGGATGTGCGTTGGCGCGACTTCTTTTCGGCCCTTACCACGGTAGGTTATAAAGGTCCCGTTTGTATAGAGGTAGAGGACAAGGCCTTTGAAGGTTCCGAAGAAGATGTCAGGGCCGCAATTTTGACCAGCAGAAACTATCTGCGTCAATTCTTGTCCTAATGGAAAAAACACTGCCCCACTATAAAAAACTCCATCTTGCCCTTAGGCAAGGTATCCTTTCCGGGGCCATTGCAAAAGGTTCGTTATTGCCCTCTGAAAATGAATTGAGTGCTAGGTACAATATTACCAGGGCCACGGTACGGCAGGGGTTACAAGAGCTGGTTCGTGAGGGATTCATCGAAAAACGTATGGGTATTGGCAGTGTGGTAGTCAATGACCGGAAGACCTTGGGACTTTTAACGTTCAAAGGGTTTTCCGAAGTCTTGGAATCAACTCCCTTGTCCTCTACCACACAGAACCTAAAAATGGGAACGACCGCAGTTTGGCCCTCCCCATTTTTTTATGAACCCACCGCTTCGGAAAAAGAGGCAGGCTGTTTTTTTCTGGAACGCTTGAGAAGTGTAGAAGGGCACCCCGTGATGTTGGAGTTTACCTATATTCCACAAAAGGGTGTTCCTAATTTCTTTGAAAATATGGAAAACGGTTCCTTGTTCGCCACCCTACAACAGGAGTACAAAATTGAAATTTTAAAAGTGCTACAGGATGTAAGGGCCATACATGCCCCCGAGGCTATTCTAAAACGTCTTGAGCTAATTGACAATACGCCGGTGCTCCACATCAACAGAAAATACCTGACCAATACATCCGATTTTCATATCTATAGTTCGCTGTATTGCAACACAACAAAATATTCGATAAGTAATTTTTTCAATTAAAATCCATATTTCTTATGACATCACCTGTTAAGGTTCATGAGTTGGCCAAAATGATCGATCATTCCCTCTTGCATCCCACCATGACGGATTCCGATATGGTACAAGGCTGTAAAATAGCCTTGGAATACGATGTGGCCTCCGTATGTATAAAACCGTATGCCGTTCCCTTGGCGGTCGATATTCTAAAGCACTCCAACGTTCTGGTGGGCACGGTAATCGGGTTTCCCCATGGGAATTCTACCCTAGAGATCAAGGTGGCCGAGACCATCCAAGCCTGTAAGGATGGTGCCGTTGAAATAGATATGGTGGTAAATATTGGAAAGGTCTTACAGGAGGATTGGGATTACGTGGAACGTGAAATCGCGGCCGTCTGTAGGGCAACCCATGAAAACGGGGGAATTCTAAAGGTTATTTTTGAGAACGATCATCTTCCGGAAGCCAAGTATAAGATAAGGCTGTGCGAAATATGCTCTAAACTGGGCGTAGACTTCGTAAAGACCAGTACGGGTTATGGCTTTGTAAAAGGAGCGGACGGAAGCTACAATTATAAAGGGGCAACCCCCGACGATTTGGAGTTGATGCGCTCGCATTCCGATTCGGAAATACAGGTTAAGGCAGCCGGAGGGGTGCGTACCTTGGACGACCTTTTAAAAGTAAAGGCCTTAGGCGTAAGCCGCATCGGGGCTACGGCCACTGTTGCCATTATTCATGAGGCCAAGGAAAGATTTGGGGACGGAGCGGACAAAAATGTGGTCATGGAGGATTCCCCAAGTGGTTATTGAAACGAACGAATTGATACGGTATCATGAAAAAAATTAGAATCGGGGTTGCCGGATTGGGATTCATTGGCCCCATACATATTGAAGCGCTACGTCGTATACCGGGACTCGAAGTCGTTTCGGTACATCATCACAATGACGCTGTTCAAACCAAGGCGGAACAATTGGGCATAGAACGGTACTATCAAGATTATGATGCCTTCTTAAGCAGTGACCGTTTGGACTGCGTTCATATTTGCACCCCAAATTTCCTCCACTATGAAATGGCCCGGGAAGCTTTGGCACAAGGCCTACATGTGGTCTGCGAAAAGCCTTTGGCCACGAAAATATCCGAGGCAGAGGAACTGGTGGCCTTGGCAAAAAGTACCCATCGGGTGAATGCCGTTCAGTTTAATGTGCGCTACTATCCGCTGATCCGTCAAATGAAAACGATGCGGGAAAAGGGGGAGTTGGGGGCTATTCATACCGTTTTGGGATCATACCTTCAAGACTGGCTGTTTTACGAAACCGACTATAATTGGAGGTTGGAACCTAAAAAGTCGGGAGAGTCACGGGCTATTGCTGATATTGGCTCACATCTTATGGACCTTTTGGAATACATCACAGGACTTAAGATTACCGCAGTGATGGCCGATTTTGACACGGTACACAAGACCCGTAAAAAGCCTCTGGTTCCCGTGGAAACCTATTCAGGAAAACTATTGAAGCCTGAGGATTATGCCGATGTTCCCATAGCTACCGAGGACACGGCCCATGTACTGCTTCGGTTCAACAATGGCCATAAGGGGTCCATAACCGTAAGCCAGGTAGCGGCGGGTAGAAAGAATAGGGTGGCGTTGGAGATTTCGGCCGCCAAATTGAGCTTGGCCTGGGAATCCGAAAAACCCAATGAGCTTTGGATAGGAAAACGGGACGAAACCAATGGACTTTTGTTGCGCGACCCTAGTCTGTTCCATGCAGAAGCCAATAAGATTACCTCCTTTCCCGGAGGTCATAACGAAGGCTTTGCCGATACTTCCAAGCAATTGTTTTCTGAAGTCTACAACGCCATCCGAACGGGCATACCCCAATCTGAATGGAAATTTCCAGACTTTGGCGATGGACTACGGGAATTGGTACTGGCGGAGGCCATTATTGCAAGTAACAAGCAACAAGCCTGGATAACAGTTCCCTAAAATCGGGCTATACGCTTTCGGTCCCTTTCTTTTTTTCCGGTATGGCCAAGGAAGCTATAATTCCTGCAACGAGGGAGACCGATATCACGGTGAGGGATACCCATTCCGGCAGTTCGATCTGATGGGCGAAAAGCATTTTAAGACCTACAAAAGCTAGGATGACCACTAGGCTATAATTTATAAAGCGAAACTTTTGCAGCATCCGGGATATTAGAAAATACATGGAACGTAGGCCTAAAATGGCCAGGATATTGGAGCTGAAGACAATGAAAGGATCCGCGGTAATGGCCAAAATAGCGGGAATGCTATCCAAGGCAAAAAGGACATCGGTCACCTCAATGATGACCAAGGCCACAAATAGGGGAGTGGCGGCCGTGACCCCCATGCGTTTTACAAAAAAGTCATGCCCATTAAGGGTCGTGGTTATGGGGTAAAGCTTTTTAAGCTGCCGAAACATGAAGGATTTTTGCGGATCGAATTCCGAATCATTGGATTTTAGCATCTTAAATGCCGTGTAGAGCAGAAATGCCCCAAATACATAGATTATCCAATCAAATTTATTGATCAAGGCCACCCCAAAAACGATCATCAATCCCCTAAAAACAATGGCACCCAAAATACCCCAAAAAAGGACACGGTGCTGGTAGAGCGGGGGAATGTTAAATGCAGCGAAGATTACGGCTATGACAAATACGTTATCAATACTTAGGGAAAGCTCTATGAGATAACCCGTAACATACTTAAGAACAGCGGTATTAGGTGTTAATCCCGTAGGGTTTTCCACCAACCCACTGGAGAACAACCAATAAATGACCCCGCTAAAGCCCAATGCTATGGATACCCAAAGTGCGGTCCACATTCCCGCTTCCTTGCTACGTATTACATGCTCGTTTCTATGGAACACCCCAAGGTCCAGGGCCAGGAACACTATGACCAAAGCAATAAATAGTACCCATATCCACATAGCCAATTTTTAAGGTGCCAAGTTAACCATCCATTTTTTTGATGACAAGGGGTCGATGAAAGATTTTGAACTATTTATTGGAGCGTCAAAAGGAAATTCACGATTACTTCATTATCCTTTCTTTCCTTTTTGATATCGATTCCGAAGTCCGAGGAAAATAGGGTAGTGGTGCCTATTATTTGATTGGCCTTTCGGGTGAAATCTATGCTAATCGATTTACTTTTTCCTTTTAGGGTCAGGTCGCCGGTGACCTTAAAACCCGTATCCGTGTTGGTTACGGAGGTGCTTGCAAAGCTTATTTCCGGATAGTCGTCCGCATTGAAATATTTTTTGCCCTTTAAGGACCAATCCCGAAGAAAGTTCCCGGTCTTTAGAGTCTCCACACTTACGGTGCCCTTGAATTCTGAAGTGGATAGGTTATCCAGGTCAATAGCAGAGGAGGAGCTAAAGCCAGAAATACTCCCGTCCACGTCCTTGGAAACAAAAGTAAAGGTAATTTCCGCACTGGAAATTCCATTTTGCGCAAGGACAAGGGTGGACTGTAAAAGTGCCAATACCAAAAAAACAATCCATCTGGATTTCATACGATCAACAGTTCATGAAGTGTGCCAAAGTTAACCAATAATTTGAGTCGATAAACAGAAGGCAAAAATCGATATAGCGCCGGACAAGGGCCAAAATTCATATAGTGTCCCAAAAAGATTGTATTTTAAAGGTGGAACAGTATTTGATTTTGAATGAAAGAATTAGCGAATTGCACCCTTGGGCTGGCCATCTTGTTTTTCGGTGTGCAAACTACTAAAGCCCAAAATTCGGAAAAGGAAGAATCTGCCATAATCGAACGGACCTATATGGAACGTTTTGAACCTCAACTTATCAAATCGGTAGAGGAACGATTGGCACTCAAACAACTGCGAATTGCCGAAATGCGCCGAAAAATGGTAATTCTGGACTCCTTGGATATTTCTGAGCGAAGACGTAGGGCATTGCAAAAGGACCTTCGTAACAATCCTTTTTCCCACCGACTGTCCAAGACCTTGTCTACTATTGAGTTTATGGATGGCGTAGAGGATTAAGGCATATCTCTCTGTAGAACTATTTAACGCGATTTCATTTTTTCCTTTCGTTTCCGTAGTTGGCGCTGTAGGTCGTCCACGGATTCTGAGATGGAAGCTTCAAAGGAAGCATGGCTTGCTTCGGCAAAAAGTCGGGGACCAGGGGCACTTAGACGAATATTACAGATTTTACCAGTATCCGGCTCCGAAGTGTTTTCGGTCTTAAAAAAGACATCGGCACGAACGATGAAATCGTATTTGTCCAATAATTTATTTAGTTTTTTGGATGCCAGTTCTTCCAGTCGGGGACTGGCCTGGACATCATGATACTCAAAATGGATGTTCATGAAATACAATTTAGGTTCAGTGGAAAGATAAAGAGAAGCAAAATGAAAATCAAATGGAGGCTATTTAAACTAAACTTAAAGTTTATTCTAAAAAAACGTTAAAGTCTGATTCTCGGTCAATTAGGGATATGATTTTTTTCTAACTTTAAATAAGCTGTGCGATATTGGCTATAATCCCCTAAATCCCTATCCTATGAAATCCCTCAAAGACGACTACAGAACACGGAGCCAAGACCCCCTTGAAAAGAATACCTTGGTCTTAAAATTGGAACGTAGTCAACAAGATGTGGGACAGTTGCGGAACAAATTGAACTCCTATATCTGCGAGCCCAAAACCTATAGTTTGTTTGAACGCATGGAAGCCTTAAAAAACGGCTTGGACACCTTAAGCAATACCAATAGGGAAATTATATTGTCCGTAAGACAACGAAAAAAGCATACTGTTGATTTTGTAGATCGTGTACGGCAACAGTTTATAGCATTTAATGAATTGCAGCGTGGCGTAGAAGAGTATATGCAGGGATTGCGGAGTTATTGAGGTAAACCAGTTAATTGGAAGACAATAAAAAACCTGATTGAAATGAACAATCAGGTTTTCTTGTTTAGGCTTTTTTAGTTTCCTAATTGGCGTTTACACCGATATTGGCTGCGGAAATTACCGTATAGTCCTCTGGAGTGTTGTGGATGCTAACATGTCCGTCCAATTGCAATAGGCCCTCATAGGAAATTGAAGTTCCTACATCGAGTTTTGAAACGGTAGTTGTACTCACTTTACACTCACAAGGATTTAGCGTTAAGGCGATGGCTCCACCTTCTTCGGCAGTATTGAACCGGATATAGGCGGGGTGTACGGCCACGGAAGAACCGTCGTCCAATTCCACCAAGACTTCCGTTTTGCCGTCACTATCTTCGGTAAAAGTTACTGTTCCGGTAATCCCATTAGGTCCAACGGCCTGTAATCTATACTCCGTACTTTGAAGGATTACGCTGGAAACATCATCTTTTTTGCAGCTGGTAATCAAGGCAAATACCACCGCGATTACTAGAAAAGGGGCTTTTTTCATTCGTTACGTTTTAGTTAATTCTTAAATGTTCTTTTTCATGGCATTTACCATATGTGGTGCAATTTGAATATAAGTTTTTATTTTGTTTCTTTTTTTTCGATAAAGTGTACGAATAATAGGGGGTATTATTAAAATAGTACATACAAATAAGATTCTATTTGACATAATATAAATTATGGAACAAACATATCAGTAATTTGTAGATAGCCCGTCAAGGGCTATTTTGGCATAATATCAGATATAGACTCCGCTGGCTAAGCGGAACATATCGTTAGATATTATGTAAAAACAAATTATGAGTATTAACTATGAGCTCTTTGGAAGCAATCGCTGAGCTTACGCACGTATGCCTGCCACAAAGTCTCGCCGTCAAGAATAAATCAGCCACTGGCTAATCTATTTTGCCACGTATTTGTACTCATAAATTAGCCGTTATGCCTGTCCGCCGAAGCTTACCGAAGGCGGGTAAAACCTGCCCGAAATGAATGGATTCATTTCATTCAGGCGGGTTGCCGCACAGCCAAACGCCTGTCTGCCGACAGGCAGGCTCGATTGTTTTTTATAAATAAACGCTCTCCTCTGATTGAATTTTTCTTTTTGAGTACCTCTGATATTATGTCAAATAGAATCTAGTTGGGTTCGTAACCAAATATTCCGAACATTCCTAAAATCCACCAAATTAATCCAGTACCTAACAGAAAGCCCAAAATCAGGCAAATAACAACTGGAAAGGATGCCCAGCGAACATAAACCTTTCCAAAACCGTAGAATCTACCCCGTAGTGAAAGAAAAATTGAGATTATAAATGTACCCCCTAAACAAGCTATTATAAAATCAGTTGTTTTGTCATAAGCCAAATAACAAAAAGACAAAAACAAAATTGAATTTATTATTGGAATCCAATTGCTCTCAAAAATATCTTTAGGATTAGACATACTTCACAAACGCTTTTTTCTTTCTTTTCTTTTTTTCTTGATAAAAAAAGAAACACGGCCGAGCGTAAAGAAAATGTACCCAAAGTACATTTTTAGGGAGGAGCGAGCCGGCGCGTTGGCCTTTTGTAGACAGCCGCTTCATCTCGCCGCCAAAAGTAATCACCCACTGGGTAATTTCTTTTGTCACGTAGATAACTTTGGAAACAACCCGCCCGAACGTGCCGTTTCGGTACGGGCGGGTGTACGGGTCGGTCGCTAAATTTTAGGATCCATTCTAACTATTAAGACCGCTTTGAACTTTTTGAAACATTTTAGAGATTAACAAAAAGTAGTGCCAGCCCCCTAAAATTCTTAACGCTCCTCTCCCCTACCTGTCCGCCGAAGTAAAACGTAGGAGGATTGTTTTGCCAAAGTTCTCTTAGGCCTTTTTACCTCTCGAATCTTAACAAATCGTATCTTTGAAATATGAACGTAAGACTGACCAAGGAGCAAAAAATAAAAGTGCTCAATTCAACTGATATCTATGCGATAATGCAGCAGATATTGCTTCGGGAAAACAAAATTCGTAGAAATCAAGAACACTTTTGGGTCGTTGGTCTAGATAACAAACACCAAATACTTTTTATTGAACTCATAGGTCTTGGCGCCGTAAACCGTGTAAATGCTGACCCGCCTGATGTGTTTAGAATGGCCATTTACAAACTGGCTGTAAAGATGATTCTCGTTCATAACCATCCTAGCGGCTCTTTAGACTTATCAAAAGGAGACAACGCGTTTACCGACCGTATGCTTAAAGTGGGCAAATTGATCAATATCGAGGTCATTGACCACCTTGTCATCTCGGAAACAGACTATTTTAGTTTTGCCGACAATGAGCTTATTGATAAACTCAAAAAATCAGGGCTATTTGAGATTATGGGCCCTGAAAAAAAGGAGCTGGAGCAATGGAAAATCGATATCGAGAAAAAGCGGGCTATTAAGCAAAATAAACTGGAAATTGCTAAGAAAATGAAGGCTAAGGGATACGATAATGATACTATCAAAGAGCTTACTGGATTGACTAGTGCGGCGATTAAAAAGTTGTAGACTCCACTCGCCTGCCTGTCCGCTGGAGTCCTTTTTCGGAGTAGAAGAATTGTTTTGTCAAAAAACTCTCTAAAGTAGTTGCCACATCATTAGAACTTCAACCTTTAAAAATATTTTGATTGTGCCATTCAAGAAACTTTGCATCTGGATAAAATCTCTGAGGAAGCTTTATTTTGGCATTTTTGTATGGTAAGAAGAACTTTTCTGTTTGATTGTCCACATTATCCAAAACAATTTTTGATAATCTAATTTTGTAATCTGGAGTTACAGTAATTAACCCATCGTCAAATGCTTTATCGTGCAAGGTATTAAGGCATAGCCCATTTGATGGATTCATTCTTTCTTTTAAAGCAACTGACCATGGAATAATATGGCTAGCAACAAGAAGTTGTGGAATGGCGATTCCCGTGACACAGCAAGATTCAGTATAAGAAGCGAGAATTGTTTTCCTAAAAAAAGACTGATTAACTCTTGTTTTGATGATTGTCTCTCGTTCTTTTCCTTCTTTTGGTAAATCAAGCAAGTCTATTCCCGAACTATTCTCTATTGAATCTATCTTTTTACTTGCAAGTATTTGTTCGCTTTGCCAGGCAAGTTCTTCCCAATTACCATGGAATTCGTGCCAAATCAATTCCTCCCCTTTTGCCCCACGTTTTAGACCTGAAACGTTCCTTGCCTTAAGTGCAGGATCATGTCTCATAAAATTAGCGAGCTTCATCGCTACAGAACCATCAGAACGATCTAATATTTGTGCTAACTCTTTGACTGCAGGATAAGTCGAATTAATCTTTGATAGGGGAATCTTACAGTAGAGATTGAATGCCAGTATATGTTCTTCTCTTGTCCAATTTTTATTAGCCATTATGGGTTGTCAATTTGATTTTTTACTTCATTTGAATCCCAAGGAGTAATTCCTGTTCTAAAGAAGTGTGCACCAAATTTCCCAATAATTTCATTAGTAAGCTCATCACTTAAAGATACCCGTTTAAAATAATTATTTATTAATTGCTGTCTTTCAATCATAAAATATTTAGATAGTGCTAGCTTGCCTCCTTCAAATATAGGGGATGGAGGAATATGTCTATCATAGCCTGAAACTGTGGGATCTCCTTGTAACATTTTAGAAATTTTATCCTTTTTTGTGATAATTTCCCCTAAAATGAAAGGGCAAACAAGAAGCGATTGGCTTCTCATAACATTGCATCTAGGTGTAAGTATAAACACAAATTCTTCACTCTCATTCTTTTTGAAAATATCTCCTGTCCACACCGGTATTTTACCGGCTCTTTGAATATAATGTTCAATGGTATTAACATTTTCCTCAACTAATCTTCCATCTTCCCCCACCTCTGGTGCTAATAAATCTGAAAGTAAACTTCTGATGGCTATTCTTTTGAAAACCTTCTTTGTTCGCCCTGGCGCTAGTTCTTCACCAACATTAATTTTTATCTGTTCAATTATTTTGCCGATTTGGTCATTTTGGTTGAATTGATTTGTGAAGGCAATATGCAAATCTTCATGAAGTTGACTCTCTATCAAGCCTCCAGGGCAAAAGACTTCAATAAAACCGGAATCATACAATGACTTAAACTGATCAAATACAGGTTTGATACCCTTGTCTTTATCTATTTTGTACACAGTTCCGTACCCATCAAAATCATCGCCGAGGGCTTCTAAATATCCGCTGTAAATAAATATTGGTATATTATAATTCGCAAAACTAGTTTTGATGTTTTCTAAAAATTTTGCATTATTTTTCTGTAATTCCTCACCTCCTGGTTCTTCACTTAACAAATCAAAAATCAATGCTTTAAGTGAACCAAAATTCTCATCCAAAGCCTTCTCGAATTCTTCTTTGTTCTCACAGATAACATATTCAATATCGAGACCATATTGATCAAATAAATTCTTTGAAGGATCAAGAATTTTCTTTTTTTCGTTATCTAAATGTATAATAACCCCGTTAGCCATCTTCGTCTTTTTTGATAATAAATGCTGGACCATCTTGTCTGTTTTCGGCAGAAATCTCCCATTTATTTCTACTTAGGATACTCTGAGTGAATGCCAATCCTAGACCAGTCGCATTTTTCTCCTGTCTCGTAGTAACTCCGTAACTAAAAATATGATCTATAATTTTCTCATTTATTTTCGGGCCTGAGTTGCTAACAACAAGGTCATTGTTCTCTAAATGGAATCGTATTTCACCAGGCCTGTTAGATTTTTTAATCCAATAAACTGCATTATTTATAATATTTAAGAAGGTTATCCAAAATGCATATTCCAAGTCCGTTATCTTATAGTCCTCTAATCTTTCGTCAATAACTATTTTGATTTGACTATCCTCTGTATCAGATTTAAAAAGATTACAAACCTTCAAAAAAGTCTGACAGGGTTTAAAAGCTTTTCGTCTAGTCCTACCAATCGCAGGCTGTAATGATTTCCTTAATTCAACAAGTACACTAGTAGAATGCTCTAACGTGTTTAAATCTGAAATGAAACTTTCTAACGCATCTTGGTCAATCTTTTCCTTTTTGAAACCCAGAGAAGATTCAGTGGTTCTTAAACCTGAAATTGGTTGAGCCATTTCGTGATAAACCAATTCTATTCCAGCACCTAACGACGCCAATCTTTCTGAAAATGAAAGTGATTCTTCTAAATTATCCAGTGAGGTACCTACCTCTTTCATAAATTTTTCAGAATAACTAATTATATTCTTATCAGAAGTATATGTATTTATTGTTTCTAGAAATTCCTCCAATCTTGGCCTTTGATGTTTGCTTTCGGGTATTCTCCCTATTCCATGTAATAATCTAAAATTATATCTTCTACGGCCTAGATTTTTAAAAATTATTGACAATGTGGTTTTAACTCGAATGAATGCTTTATTTTCAAGAAAACCCTCTCTATTTGTTTTCTCCTCTAGATTGTCGTTTACTGGGGAATAAAAATATACATAACCAAGTATTTGATTAGTATTTACATTTTGACCTGGGTTTTGAACCCTAGCCTTAGAAAGCCCAATCCAATCTTCCACCTCTTCTCCATAGGGTTTTACACCGAAACCATTTTTTGATATACGAAGTCCTTGGAGTTTTTTAAAAGCGCTCCTAAATTTAGAACCACTTTGAAGTTTCGCTTCTTTGGCTAATTTCTCTAAATTATCTTTCTCACCTATATCGTATACTCTTAAGTCAAAGTAATATTCTCCTGTCTCAGGTTTATTTTTTCGCCCATTTAGTTCAATATCAAATTGATTTGAATTGTCCTTTTTATCATCCTCGAATATGTCCTCAAACGAAATTTCAAATTTTTCATCATATTTTTCACCTACTAGCCGATGGTATGACATATAGCCGCTTACATTTCCTTCTTCGGACACTTTACCGTAAACCCTATAATCATAGGCTGTCTGAATTGGAATTGATTCAACTTTTTGCCAATCAATAATATTTTTTGTCTGATTCGGCAGAAGATTTGTGCCAAACTCCACTTGGAAACTACTGTCTTTTAAAGAAATAATTTTTTCGTTACCAATTATTTTCTTTTCTAATAGTTCTTTTTGTATTTTTTTATTGAGCTCTAAAGGGGTTATTAAGGTTGCTATTGATTTGTAAAAATCAGTGTCTCTAAGTGTTTCATCCTCATCACTTAATAGTTCAGTTTGACTAAAATTATCTTTTAATATTTTCAAAACCGTTTCGTCCAAATGCTCGATTATTATTAATGTGCCTTTAGAAAAAGTGTTTAAATCAGCATTTTTGAGAAAATTGGTTAAATTTTCATTGTGTTTGATATTTCTAGTTTCTAAAACCTTTTTAGATGTTAGCAGTTCGAAATAATTTTCAATCTCATCTCCGGGAAATTTTATCTTTGATAAGAGCTTGTCCTGTCTGAAAAGTTCTCTATTAATTGTAATCCAACAAAATCTTTGGTTTGGCTTTTTCCTTGATACTACAGTAACATACTCACCCAGGGCCATTGCTGCCAAGCGGCCTATTCCCTTACTACCAAGTAAGTGCCTCTCATAAATTTCACTTTTGGCATTTAGTGTCCTTTTTTTGCTTACGGAAGGTTTTAGCCAATCACCAAAAAGAGTTTTTTCATCCATTCCGCTACCATCATCGTAAATAATAGCAAAAGACCTACTTGTCACCGGATCGTAATGAAAATATACGCCACAATTTTGGGCATCGGCATCATAACCGTTTTTAACTAATTCGTTAACAGCTGTGCTAGGATGGCCAATTAATTCTTCCCCCATTTGAATTATGGACATCGCTCCGGGTTCAAAAATATGCTGCCTTATTGCTTTTTCAGCCATGTAATTGATCTTTTATTTTAACAGCAATTTCCTTAGCTAATAAAGGAGGTACTGCATTACCAATCTGCCTAAAAGCAGAGGTCCTCGGCTGATCTTCCTTTATTCCTTCGAAATAAAAATCATCTGGAAAAGATTGTATACGAGCAGCTTCGCGCACCGAAATAGACCTTAATTGTTTTTTGTCTGGATGAATAAAATGATGACCATCTTTAGCAATGTGCGCTATAACTGTATGAGGTTCAACACCAACTACTTTAAATCTATCAAGAAAATGCTTAGTGTTTTTTTGAGTTCTCATTTCTTCTGGAACTTGACTGTTTTTTAGTCTTTTGCCGTTTTCCAGTAATTCAATTGCTAAATTATAAATTGCTAAATCCCTTTCATTATGTGGTCTAGTTATGTGTTGAGTTACAAAATCAATCCCATTTCTAATTGCTTTTGAAGACAGATAGGCATTGGTTTCGGATGCATAGTTTTGTATTCTTTTAACTTCTCCGGGTTTAATTGATGGTAAATCATTAAAAATATCATCCCGATAAAACTTATTTTCAATCTTCTCAAAATCGGGATAGTTAAACTCTAAATCCTTTTTCCACCCAATTATTATTACCCTTTTTCTATTTTGAACGACACCAAAATCGTATGCATTTAATGACTTTGCTTTTACCTTGTAACCAATTCTCTTATAGTACTTTTGAAGATTATTAAAGTACTTACCGCCTGCCGCCGTAAGGAGTCCCGGGACATTTTCAAAAACAAAAACCTTAGGGTTAAATTTTTTTAGATACCTACCATACTGAATATAAAGGTTTGTACGCTCATCATCTTTTTTGTGTTTCAAAGGAGCTCTACCAACAACTGAATAGGCCTGGCACGGTGGACCTCCAATTATTAAATCAACACTATCTCCACTTAATAAATCCTCTATTCTCTGAAAAACCCTTTTGTTGTCCCTTCCTATCTCAGCATTAATAACGGAATCTATTATTTCTGCCGGAACCTCTTTGTAAAGTTCATTTCGATCAATGTCTCCTTTTAAATAACTGTAGTAAAAATCTAACTTGTTTATCCTCCGTAAGTGATGAAAAACGGCTCTAGTTTTCAAAGTGAAACATGCAGCTCGATCGAATTCGACATGTACAATTGGCTTAAAACCAGCTGTTAAAAACCCTTCGGACAAGCCTCCTGCACCAGAAAATAGATCGATATAGTTCACTTTGTGAAATTACATCTTTAGAAAACCCTATGCAATAGGTATTTTTGGAGGAATAATCTTACATTAAATATTGAACTAAAAATTAAGTTGTCTAGCTATATTTGCCATTCCACACACATTACCCTCCCCTCCTACCTCGGGTCGTGTAAAAATTGTTTATTCATGGCTTGTTTATTTTTTTTAAAGGTATTCATGAATCTAGAATGTGATTTGGCTGGCGCCTAATCCCATTCTTCGATTTCATTACCTTTTGAGAAGAAGCTTTTTAGAAGAAATTTTTCAGCGAGTGCAGTACAAACTTGGCCAACGCATCATCTCGCTCAAAAAAGAGAAGGTCTGGAAGACCTTCTCTTTTTATGCCGTTTACCCAAGCAAAGTTACCCGCCAAAGGCGGACAGGCATAACCTGCCCGAAATCAATGAATTCATTTCATTCAGGCGGGCGCGGAACAACTTGTCCGTCTCTGGCGGATTATAGTACATTTCATAGCTATAATCAGACGTTATATAAAATAGCTTGGGAACTTGTCGTTTCTACGCGGCATGGGGCTTCATTGCTTCCAATAATCCGTTGAGAGAATCATGAAATAAACTTTCTGCCCAACATCCCCAACAACTTACCATATCACTCTGGCTGTTGGACAGATGTGTTTTCACAAAAGTGGAATCCGACAATTGTGCAAAAGTTTGACCAATTATCTTTGTGGTGCTATTTGATGTTAGCTTTTTCTGATTATTCACGGCTTCTTCGAAAGATTCATACCAATCCACCTTATTTGTCAGCCTTAACACGGTTTTTAACAGTACAAGTTGGTCTATTGCCAACCATTCCATCAAATTCTTGGTTTCTATTATCCCTGCGTTTAGGTATTCTATTACTTTGGAATCCAAATCTTTTATGCTCCTCGCCCCTTTTCTATTAGCTATATGTTCAGGTATCATAATTTATTCTTTTTCTTGGTTTCCCCGGTGGAGATATGTTCACAATCTGGACTTTATATATGATTGATTTACAGAATATCACCAATTATGGTTACTTAATGATTTAATTTATTAATGAGTTTTGATACAATTGAAGTAACAATACTAAATCTGGATATTCTCTAAATTGTACCCATTATTAAATTTTACATTCTTGGAAAACTGTTCAGTCCAAGATTCTTTTATTACGTTTCCATCCCAATCGGCAGGTGCATATTTACGATACGTAGGTATATAGATACCATCTACTTTCTCATACTTAACTTTCACAATATTTGGTTCAGTAAGACCAAATCCGGTAGCATTATATAGAAATTGATCTACTCTATAAGTTTTTGGATTGACATACAAAATATACCTATCCTTGCTTGATTCACCTATGTTATCCCCAAAGCTCATCTCAACTACCTTATAGGTAATCCCATCTACATTTCTGGAGGGCAACATTTTATGATTCACGCCCGGGTCCGATAATTTGAACATCATGGTAAACCAATAATAGTTGGTTTTTCTAAAGATATGACCAAGAAATGCCGGTTGTTCCCCTGTAATAACTTTTCCGTCCATTTTGGAAACAGAATTGTCGCCATCAAAGAACTGTGTGTATTTTTTACCAGGCATTTGAGGTAGGACATAAACCTGTCTTTTAGTATATTCGGCATAGGAGACTTCTCCATTAAAAATGTACCGCTCTTTAGAAACATCGGCTAAATTGTTATCCTTAACTTTAAATATATAATCATAGGATACATCTTTTAATTTATATAAGGCCTTCTTGCCACCATTGGATTCTACCACTTTGGTGATCAATTCTTTAGCTTCCTGTGCCTGGGCCGCAGTTATAAATATAATTAGTACTAATGGGATGGTTTTAAAAATTATTTTCTTCATGATAAATTATTTAATTCGATTTTTACTTCGTTTTGTTTTTTAAAAAAGATTGTGATTTAATTTTATGGATTAATTGTTAGCGTGTGAATTGTAGACCTTGCCACTGATTTTCCATTTACCGTTCTCCTTGTAAAGGACAAAGAAGTCTGTGAAACGGAATCCGCCCCAGTCATAAAATTCAACTTTTGCCGCTGCTGCCGGTCCTGAAATATCTATCCATGCAATATGGTGCTCAACATTCTTGGAAGGCCCGCCTTCACTGACAATATCTTCAAATTGATCTGCGGTCACGTTATAGACTTCTCCGTTAACCGAACCGACAACGTGGGCATGGGCATAGAATGCAGAACGGCTTAATTTGCCATCGCCTGTCTTGGCACTTTCGATATAAGGTTGTAATGCCTTTGCCACTTCTTTGTATTCATCAAAGCTTTGTTTTTCTTGCACTGTTCCCTTTTGCGCGAACACATTAAAGGCGATAAGGGAAAACAACAATATACTTAAGGTCTTCATTTGACTTGAGTTTTATGGATTAATTGTTTGCGTGTGAGTCGTAGACCTTGCCACTGAGCTTCCATACACCGTTCTCCTTGTAAAGGACAAAAAAGTCGGTGAATCTTAGTCCGCCCCAATCGATGAATTCTACCTTGGCAGCTGCAGCTGGGCCAGAAATATCTATCCATGCGATATGGCTCTTTACATTTGGGGATGCACCACCTTCTGCTACCGCACCCTCAAATTCATCGGCCGTCATATTATAGAGTTGTCCCCCTATGGATCCTAAAATATGGGCATGATCATAGAATGCCGTACGGCTTAATTTCCCATCTCCCGACTTTGCACTATCGATATAGATTTGCAATGCCTTTTCCACCTCCTTGTACTCATTAAAGCTTTGAATTTCATCTGCTTTTGTTTCTTTTGTCAATTCTGTAATTGTTTCCATTTTAATTTATTTAATTGTATTTATATTAGAACGTTCGTATATTAAATGTTAAAAAAAATCAGCGTTCAATTATTTTCATCATAAAGGATCTGAACAATCGATAGGATTCATCTTTTCCCGAAGCCTTCATACGCGTCATCACACCCTGTCTGCCAGTGAGAAAAAGCACCGCCATTTCGGAGGCCTTAAAATCCGTTGAAAATGCACCGTTCTCTTGTCCTTCAGTGAAAAACCGCTCAAATATGTCCTGCCATTTTTTGTAGTTACTGTCCGCTACCTTCTGAATAACCTCGTTCTGTCCCGCAATTTCGCTGGTAAGGCTGCCTACCATACAACCTTCCTTACATTCGGTGGCGTCCAATCGTTGCAATTCCTCATTGAAGACGGTTTCCAGCCTCTTTGTATAGGGTGCATCACTTTCCAGTAACCTCACAGTGTAATAGGCCGCAGCCTTATCCCCATAATGTTCCAGTACCTTGGCGGCAAAGTCTTCCTTGCTCTTGAAATAGTAGTAGAAAGAACCACTGGGAATTTCGGCGTTTTCCAAAAACTCCCTAAGGCCGAGATTATGATATCCTTTCTGGCTCAAAATCTTTATCCCGGTCTCCAAAGCTCTATGTATATTCTCTTTTTTCATTTTAATATTCGAACAGTCGTATATAAATCTATCCGCTTACAAAAAAAGTGAAAATATTTAATTTTTTATTTCCATACGTAGAATTACCAAATAAAATCATCTCTATCGTATGAAGCACTATATTGAAAAAAACAGAAACATTAGTTAAATAATGCCATTTCACACCTGCCTGCATACCAAAGGTATGTAAACCGGCAGGCAAGCATGGCCCTCCCCTACTCCCCTCCTACGCTCTGTGAACTCTAACGGCTGTAAGTCATAATCATTCACGAAGCTTGTTTATTGTTTTTTAAAGGTGTTCATCGGCGCTTCTCGGGTCTATGATGTAAAACATCCCTCAACATTGTATCTTTTAAGCGAATTACCAACAGGGTCATTAACCTTTTTAACCTGCCTACCGGTAGGTAGGTTTACGCTACCGGAATTTTTTAGAATTATAAATCTTATTGCTCAAAAATTTGTACATTACATTAGATCCTATTTCATTTTTATCCTTCCTTTTAATCCTCATATCGCACTTTAATACTTCCTCCGGATGCAAGCATATAAACAGGAATTCCACCTTCATTCATAGTTCCTTTCACGCGATTTTTTTTAGATTGACCAGAGAAATTTTGTAAATCAATTTTAACTCTACTAGAATTCAAATCCAGATCAAGTCCAAGTTCATTACCATTTTGTATTACTGCATCAATTCCACCCCCACTGGATTGCAGGTATAATTCTTCATTCAAATTGCTGATGTTAACATGCACGGATCCTCCGCTCGATTTGGCTTTCACGTAATTGCATTCTCCCAAAACACTAACTCCGCCACCACTACTGCCAGCATCCACATCGCCCTGAATATTCTTTAGGCGCACACCACCTCCAGAACTACGTGCATAAACACTGCCATGAGTTTCATCTAAAGTAACACCACCACCACTGGAACTTAAGCGAATATCACCACTATGATTCGTCACTCCAACTTTACCACCAGATGACTTTGCCATGGTATTCCCTGTAGTGCTTTTCAAAAATACAGAGCCACCACTGCTTATAAAATTATGCGTGCCTTCCACTCCATAAATATTTAATCCACCACCGCTTGATGTTACATTGCACGACATTTCACGTGGGACGATAATGGTAAAGTAAATGCCCACATTCTTCAATCGATTGAAATTTGTTTTACGCACAGCATTCGCATTAATGACGGAACCGTTTTTCTCAATCTCCAAATCAAACTTTTCCAGAATATCAGCCACCAATGGGTCTGTCGGAGATAAAACCTTTCCGTTTTTTCGAATGAATGCCTGAACTTCTACTTTACTCTCATTGTGGGTTTTGACTATTATTCCGCCGCCAGATGATTTGGAATTCAATGTGCCAGGTTGATTTAGCTCAAAGATTTTTGTTATGGTGGGTACTTTTTCTTCTTGTCCATAGCTATGGCACGAAAGCATGACAACAAGCATGGTAATCATTGTACACGTTTTTACATTAATTTGAGTTTTCATAGTAATAATTTTAAGTATTTTATTGAATTAATTCTATCGAAGTATGTTACCGTATGGTATCATTCTATTTTTTTGATAACAATATTCTTATTAAAGTATCTCGAATTTTGTGCCACCCTCATAAGTGATTGAATATTAGATCATTAAAAATAATATTGAACCTATGTGTTTTTTATTTGTAAAAAATCTATACAGAAGTGTCAAAAAATTATACAGTATTACTAAAAATTTTGAAGCTATAACAATTTAAAATTATGTAGTTGCACAAATAATATCGTAGGATAAGCTATACCTAGATTCATTTGTGGTTCTTCTCAGTAGTTTCTTTAATTCACCTTTTATGGAATTAAAAGTGGTTAAAATTCATCGTTTAACTAGACATTATATTCGCCTAATCTTTTCCGCTGTCATCCATAGTTTTTCATTCCACACACCTGCCTTCGCCTGCTGCGGCAGGTAGGCATTACACTCCCCTCCTACCATCGGCTTCCGCCAGAGGCGGACAGGCGCATAATAAGCCCGCCCGAATGTACCCGTTTCGGTAGGGGCAGGTGTTTATTCATTGCTGGCTTATTGTTTTTTAAAGGTATTCATGAACCTCGGAAAGAAGTAATTTCGTTTGTTTCAAAATCCGGCCCTCGGTTTCATTACCTTTTCAGAGAGAGTTTTTAGACGCGATAAAAAGGAATTACCCAGTGGGTGATTGCTTTTCCACCAAAGGCGGACAAGTTTTGGCGAGATGAAGCGGTGGCCAAAGAAAGTGTAGTACAAAATATGCCCGCGCACCATCTCGCTCAAAAAAGATTAAGGTCTACTAGACCTTTGCTTTTTATGCTGCATAATGCAAGACATTATAGTACACTTTTGATTATGGATTATCCAGTGGATGATTCATAATCAAAACAAATAGTAACTATACATTTTATGCTCAACCTCAAAGCGTATCCAAATACCATCCACAGGATACTATAATTTGAATAGTATGCAACATTACCCGGCCCATTCCTATTTGATAAATATGTCCTCATAATTACAAATCAAAGATTTGCAGTTGCCGCTGCCAACGCTTATTGTTTAACAAACGCAGGTATAACAATTTCAGCAATTTGAGTCATTATTTTATCTTCACCATCATGACCAGAAATTACAATGGTTAAATCAAGTTCTTCTATCACTATTACCCGTTGTCCACCGCCTCCCCAAGCAAATGCTGTATCATAACTCTTGTCTCCTACATTTATGGGGGTTTGATACCAAAAATAACCGTAACGATAGTCTTTGGGCATCCAATCTTGTGTAGGCTTTACAATTCCGCTGGCGGCTTTGGCAAGATATGCTGCAGAAATGAGCTGCTCGCCATTTACTTTACCTTTATTAAGAACCAAATTGCCCAGTTTGAGCATGTCGCGAGACATGATATTTGCCCGCCACCCTGCTTCTGGCAAACCACTAATATGATCTGACCATTTGTAATTTGTAATACCGATTTTGTCCAGTAGCTCCCTTTTAATAAAATCCTTAGCCGTTCCTGGGACAACGGCGTCAATGACCGTCATCACCAACATTGGATTGAAATTACCATACAAATATGTCTGAGACGCTGACGTGATAGGTCCGCTTTGCTCCAAAAGCGTCTGAACCAGCCCTTGGCCCTTTAATCGAACCGAATCTTTCTCAATTTCTTTCCATTCGTCGCTATCTATATTCAATCCTCCGTGCATGGTCAACGCCTTATGAAGCGTGATTTTTTCAGCCCCTTTGGTAAATTTTTTAGGATCAACATCTTTTAGAAAACTAACCAAGGGTTTGTTTAGATCTTCCATGGATAGGTAACCCATTTGAATAGCTCTACCTAAAACCAAACTGGTGTATGCTTTTACTGCCGATGCCTGTCCATGAGGTAAGTTGATACGACCTTTTTTATAATAGGATTCAAAAACTAATTTGTTTTTGTGTGCAATGAGTAGCGCATCATAGCTTCCATGCTTGCCTTCAAAAATCTCCTGGGAAAGGTTAAGGATTGCGTTTCGATCATCGCTATTCACCGATAAGGTATCAACTGATATTCCATCTTTTCTGTCCTCTGGGGCGGTACTAACATATGGATTATTAAGATTCGGAATCGACCAGAACGAGACCTGCTTGCTATTCGCCGAAACATGACTCATCAGGGATGACAACCAAGCGACACTCCGAACGGCTGTCATAGGGAATGCAGTTCCATGATTACCGTCTATGACTTCTTTTTGCACCGATAAACCATCATCTCTTCTATCTTTTAATACACCAATAAATTCCTCGATAGGTTTAACCATCTCTTGTTCTAAGGAGCCGTATGAAATGAAAACATTCGCATTCAGACTCGAGTTTCTATTCGATGCATCGAAAGGTCCAAATGTCGAATTAAGTTCAGATAAATAAGGAACTTCATTTTTGATCGATGGACTGCCAAGAATGTAATTGTTAAAGGTATCGGGTTGAGATAGTAGTATATAAGCACCGAATTCTCCGCCCATGGAATAACCGAAATAGGTACGACTATTTGAGTCGGTTCGATAGGTATTGTCAACATAGGTAATTACATCATCGCGAATAAAGTTTAGATGTTTATCTGCTTGCCCTAATTGAAATTTTGTTTGAATTTCAGGTTTGTTCGATTTACGAAAACTGTAATCTCGAAACCGACTCACATGCGCTCCTACTTCATTTTTCAGGTCTTCATTTATGTCCTTCTGCCAGGAAATTCCGACTAGAATTACATCTTCAAGCATATATTCTGTAGAGGCAGATAGTATTTCTACATGCCACATCGCATCTGTATAGTAAATCACCGGATATTGAATATTACTATTTTCTGAATATCCTTCTGGAAGTTTTATAAAAAGCTCATATTGTCTATCATTCTTGGTATCCTTTATCGGGATTACCTGAATAAGTGGCAATTCTAAGGAAGACCCTTTCACTACTTGCGAATTTCCGTTTACGCTATTTTCTTGAGCAAAGGCGGCTTGTAACGAAATGGCAAATATCAATATTAATAACTTTATTGAATTCATGTTTCTTTTTTAATAGTTTACTTTTCTTAACCGTGTTGGCAGTAGTTGTAGTTTTATTGTTTTGGTCTAAGTTTTTCTATAATTGCCGTGCTCACCCAATACAAATTTGATAACTCATCTTCGTCGTTGGATTTACTAAAAAACAAATATTTGCCATCTGGCGTGATACTCGGGCACCCTTCATTAAAATTAGAATTTACTTCATTTCCAAAGCCAATTGGTTTTGTCCATGTCCCGTCTTTTTCCTTAAAGCAGACATAAATATCCGCATCTTTTCTTTTTTCATTTTCTTTGTTTCGAGTATGTACCAGCAAATACTCTTGAGATGGGGAAATAAACCCGTGATGACCAAATTCAAGTTCAACTTCCTGTACTTCGGAAAATTCACCGTTTTTGTTGGGTGCATAATACATTTTTCGCTTTGATATATTGGTATAAAAAAGATCTCCGTTTTTAGCTTGATTAATATAAAAAACCAGGTCATCATTTAGAGGTGAATCAAGTTGTATGGCATCACTCCAGGAATCCTCTAAGCGGTTTACGTACCAAATTTTCTCATCCGAAAAAATAGAATCCAAAGCGGTGAAGTAAATCCTTTTATCATTAAGACTAACGAATGGATATAATTCCTCATTTTTTCCCCCATTGGTGAAATTTGCTCTTTTAACGGGAGTCCATTTATTACCATTAAGTTTTGAGAAATAGATAGCTGTTTCTTCATCTTTTTTATTGGCCGTAAAATATACTTCGTCTAAATCAGGAGAAAACGAAATACCCGCTTCATTCCTTCCATTGATTGAAACAATTCCGGCAGCAAAATCTTTTGGAATTAAGCCTGGTGGTTTTTGTCCAAAATAGGGGCTTTCTATCGTTGGTGAATCATTGTTTTTTGATTCTTGTTTTTTAGTGTTGCAGGCATTTAAAAACAGAGTCAATACAAGCATCAAAATAAAATACGTTTTTCTCATTATTTAGATTTTGACAATGTTTGCTATTTCTTGATAAAAGCCGGTAAGATCCGCTCTGCTATTATTTGCAGGGTACTGTTATCGTTGTTATGAGCAGTAACCACGATTATTAAATCAAGCTCCTCAATCAGGATGATATACTGGCCGCCACCGCCTTGAGCGGATGCGCTGAAATAACTTTTATCTCCATATTTTAGATCTGCATTCCACCAGTAATAGCCGTACCCCTGATTAGAGACATCTTTGCCGCCGCCGTAGACATCATCATCGCCGGTATAAATGATCCTGCTGGTTGCTTTGACGATAAACGCTTCCGGAACCAGCTGTTCTCCATTCCATTTGCCTTTGTTCATGGCCAAAGTACCCCATTTGACCATATCACGCGATGTCATGCGCGAGTAAGCACCCGACGAAGTCAGGCCGCTAACGTCAGTCTGCCAGACATAATTGGTAATGCCCATTTTGTCAAGGAGTTCATTTTTAATAAAATCCATGGCCGACCCCGGTACGGCGGCCTCGATGACTTGCATCACCAACATTGGATCGTTTTGATATAAAAAACTCTGAGACGCTACTGTAATAGGCGCACTATGCCCGAGGTAAGCCTGAACTAGCCCCTGACCTTTTAAATTAGCGGGGGTTTTCTCGAATGCCTCTCGCTGTTCCTTGCGGATCCGGATACCGGAACGCATAGTCAGCGCCTGGTGCAGCGTAATCTTTTCTGCACCCTCAACAAATTTTGTCGGGTCCAGGTCTTTGAGAAAGCTGACCAACGGCTTGTCTAAATCGGCCATGGTCAGATATCCCATCTGGATGGCACGACCCAGTGCCATACTGGTATAAGCCTTGGTAGCTGACGCTTGGAAATGGGGCAGATTGATGCGACCGTGTAAGTAATAAGATTCAAAGAGGAGCTTATCCTTATGAACTATAAGAAAGCTGTCAAATTTACCTTCATTGTTATCAGCAATCTCCTGTACCACCTTAAGAATCATCGCTTTATTGCCACCATCGATGCCCAATTCACCCACGAGGATACCGTCTTTTCTATCGGCTGGGGCTGCATCGATAAAGGCTTTTTTGAGATAAGGAATATCCCGGAATGAGAGCGCAGCCTCGTCAGTCGTAGCCTTCGGTGCGAGACCACCACTTTGTTGGGCAAAACCTGCACTTGTTAGAATAAGAAACAGTAAAAGTAAGAGCTCATTTTTGTTTTTCACAGTTTTCATTAACAATGATACGACAACTCTCTTTCCCTTCATATTGTTCATATTTAATGCATACAGTTAATTTTCAAATCGATAAAATACACCTCGACGAGATGGGTTTATTATTGGCGTCAATGCAAATTTGGTACTTGGCTCTCATCCATCCAACCTAAATTTTGCCAACTGCTCTATGCGCTAGTGAACTACTCGAAGAGGCGGATCGTAATGATTATCTTGCACTATTAACCGCATCAAGACAAGCTTGAGATATCTACTATACTTTCTTTTCGTATGCCCAGTGTTATTGGTAACCTCGTGTTCCCAAAACCCAAAGCCTGTTTTTAATGAATATAGGACGGTATTTCGAATAGGAGATCAACCTGAGTGGGCAGCCACAGACCTGAATGATCAGCACTGGAAAAAACGCATAGCATTAGTGCCAGATGGTCAGGTTTTCTGGTCCAGGACGAAAATCGATATTCTAAAAGCCCCAGAAGCATTAAAACCCTATGGTTTTCGATTAGAAGTCTACGGTGAGTATGAGGTATTTTGGGATGGAGTCTTAATAGGCAAAAATGGAAATCCGGGGCAGGAAGCAGATTTACCTCCAGAAGGTAAATTGTGGACCACTTTTATTATACCCACTGATTTGACCAATACAGGCGAACATGTAATGGCAATACGCCTGAGCAATTATTATTATCCGGATCATATTGGTAATTACGGGTTGAAGATAGATGATTACGATGATCTACTTACTGACCGGTTGATTCAAAACTCCTATATGCACGTTTTTGCAGGGGCTTTTCTTATTGCTGCAATCTATTTTCTTTTTCTATTCTTAGGCAATAAAAAAGAATACCCTGCACTTATTTTTAGCATCAGTTGTTTTCTCTTTTTTGGCTTAACAATGACCCACTTTGTGAGAACAACCGTACCGATCCATTACAGCTTGCATGTTGTACGTTTAGAAGTTATTACCGGTCTAATGTTCGGTATTTCGTTTTCAATTCCACTCTACTTTTCCATGCAGTTTCCCTACCCCAAATGGAAACTCTTCTTAGGTATTTACACTGCTATTCTTTTGTTTATATTCTCTATTGAGCACCACTTATTTGATTACACAATCTTAAATATGGCGTTTAGCTTATTGGTGTTTTCCTTAGGCATAGCGGTTTTTGGTGTATACAAGAAAGCAAAAGGCGCTTTTTTAGTATTCTTTACCCTACTCCTCTGCATATTCATGCGTTATTCCGTTTCATTTAATTTGAGTCTTTTCACAGGTTTTAGTCTGATTCTGCTTAACATGCTGTATTTGCTTTCCCTACGAATCAAAGAACAACGATTGGCCTATGAAAATTCTTTGGTCCAATCTACGCGGCTACGCCTAGAATTACTTAAAAAGAATATCCAACCCCATTTTCTAATGAATACACTCACTTCGTTGATAGACTGGATAGAAGAGACTCCAAAGAAAGGCGTCTTGTTTATAGAAGCCTTGGCTAAAGAATTTGATCTTCTGAATCAAATTGAAAATCAAACCTTAATATCTATTACCCAAGAAATAGCACTGTGTCGTACACATCTTGAGATTATGGAATACCGAAAAGAAGTGAACTATTCTTGGGAGGAAGAAGGCATAGATCCCGGGCAAAAAGTACCCCCAGGAATTCTTCATACATTGTTGGAAAACGGAATTACGCATAGCTTGCCCTTAGATGATAACAGTATTAAATTTAAACTTGTTTATGAATCGAATAGCGATTATAAACGTTATACATTTTTAACATTTGCTGCTGCTGTGAGACAAGAAGCGAATACTAAAAAAGAAGGTACAGGGCTGAAGTATATCAAGGCTCGACTTACTGAGAGTTATCATGAGCAATGGGAACTTACCTCAGAACCCGTAAATCATGGTTGGAAAAACACTATAAAAATATATTCTTAGGGAGATGAACATTTTAATTGTTGAAGATGAATCAAGAATTGCCAATAGAATCCAACGTATGACTCGTGCTATTCTTGGTGATGCCTTACAATCCTTAACCCATATAAATAAACTCCAAGAGGCATTGGGATTTATTGAAAACAATTCATTAGACCTTGTTCTTTTGGATTTAAACCTTAACGGTGACAGTGGTTTTGACTTGCTTACGAAAGCGGTTTCCGAGTCGTTTCATACCATAATCATTTCCGCTTATAAGAATCAGGCCATTACAGCTTTTGAATATGGGGTACTTGATTTTGTGCCAAAACCCTTTAACAGAAATCGGTTGGAGCAAGCCTTTAACCGAATAGTCACAAAAGAAAAAATGGTGACTAATACCACTAAATTTTTAGCAATAAAAAAAAGACAAAAATTACAGTTAATCCCCATACAGGATGTCCTTTACATTAAAGGGGCCGGTACCTATACCGAGCTCTTTCTAACAGATGGAAGAAAAGAACTTCATGATAAATCACTCGAAAAATTGGAACAGTTATTATCGCATGCTTTTGAACGGGTACACAAGTCGTACCTAGTAAAAATAGCTGAGATAAAGAAAATTAGTGTAGCATCCGGCAGCAAATATATAGCCGAGCTAAAAAACGGGGCGCGTATCCCTATTGGAAGAACCAAGTACAAAGATCTAAAGGCCAAGTGGCTTTAAACTAGCTTTGGTCTAATCTTCAAGAATAAAGTTTTCAATCAAGATTGGTTACGGAACACCTTATTAAAAGGGAGTGTTTAATTACTTTCCCATTCCATACACTTTCACCTCCCCCACTTCCCTTCTTAGCTCTTTAAGCTACAAAGGATTCGTTTACGGTTCGTCGAAAAAGTATTCCAAGATATTTTTATCTACTTCTTAAGTTTTAATTACCATATTTTTAACGGTAATTGGTTTTTGTAAAGATATTTTTGTCTGCACCTAACCCAACCTATGAGGCGCAAACCACAATTACTCCTTCTTTTTCTACTCCAATTTACCTTTTTTGGCTACGGGCAAAAAAAATCAAAAAGCCAAACGACAAACACGCGACTCTCAGAGTACTTCTGGGACAGAACCGAATTTAAAGTGGGATTCGTTGGCACTGTTTTTTGGAGTAATGGTCTGTCGGTTGGCGCAGAATACCTCTGGAAAGAAAGCGAAAAAACAAAAAGCCGCAGAGGTAAGGAGCGAACCAATACCCACCAGTTCCTATTTAATGGAAATTTGGGGTTTGTCACTAACTTTTCGTCAAAAACGGATACAGGCGCATATACTAATTTTGGGCTAACCTGGCGCCGCACCAATAAAAAGGGAAAACAGTTTAGCATAGAACTGAATCCTTTGGGGTATTACCGTTCTTTTTTACCGGAGACCTATGAGGTCAACGGCGATGAGGTCAATAAGGTTTTCTTGCCTGGACGTGGGTATTATGCACCTTCATTATCGGTAGGAATTGGCAGATGGCGCAAAGGCAAAGTACGTTCCGGTAGCTATTTTAATATTAACTATACCATGAGAACGTCATACAATGCAGGAGCCTTGCCCACCTTTTCATTTCAATATGGTTTTCGGTTCAATTTCAAAAACAAAAAACAATGAAACAGCCACTTACCGATAACATCAGAATAGCGTTTCTGGCACTAACCATGTTGTTTATCAATGCTTGTTCGAACGATCATACGCTGAGTAATCTGGATGCCACGGTTTTTGTACGTCATAAAGATGCCGATATGCCGGCCTATATCAAGGGAAATGGTAGTGAAAAGGTGTTCCTTATTACCTTGCATGGTGGTCCTGGAGGTGCCGGATTAGGTTTTCAAGGCAATGCGTTTGATCAAATAGAAGATAAGTACGGAGTCGTATATTTTGACCAACGTGGTTCTGGAATGTCACAAGGAAATTATTCCGAAGATGACGTTACGATTGATTTAATGGCCGAGGATGTACTCGCTTTGGTTAAAATGCTAAAACGTGTTTATGGTAATGATTCTCGCTTCTTTTTATTGGGACATAGCTGGGGTGGTGCCTTGGGGCCTGCTACCTTATTGAAAGACCAAAGTGAATTTTTGGGTTGGATCAATGTGGACGGTAGCCACAGCCCAAAGGACCTCTATTTTGAATACATACGAAACTTTGAGCGGGTAGGGGCCGCTCAAATCGAACTTGGAAACAGCGTTCCCTTTTGGGAGTCGGTTTATGGGGAATTGGATGAAGTAGATAGGAATACCGTAAGCCTGGACGATTTTAATCGTTTGAACAGTCTGGCATTTGATGCAGAGGAATCCCTAATTGATGATAACTTCATCAATGATGTAAAAGTTGGAGGCATTGATATTTCTGATTACAATGTACTCACTTTTTTCTGGAACATTTTAAAGATTCAATCCATTTTGGACGAGGATATCATTGGCGAATTGTCCTTCACCGAAAGACTTTCGGAAATTACCGTTCCTTCTTTGATCCTTTGGGGAAAATATGATATGGTGGTTCCAGAGTTCTATGCACAGGAAGCTTTTGATAATTTGGGGTCCGCAGAAAAAAAGCTGGTGATTTTTGAGCGATCGGGCCACTCTCCCATGTTCACCGAGTCAAATCAATTTGCTAGGGAAGTGTTGCAATTTATGGATCAAAATAAATAGTGCAGACCATTTCCATTCCACACACCTGCCTTCGCCTGCTTCGGCAGGCAGGCATTACCCTCCCCCTACTCCCCTACTTCGCTTTTCAAGCTCCGAAGGATTCGCTTACGGCTCGTTAAATAAGTATTTACTCGCGCAATTTTTAATTTATGAACAGGTGCTCGTGAACCTCGTACCTCGGTTTCATTACCTTTTTAAAAAAGATTTTAGAAGAGCTTTTCGGGAAATTTTAGTGAAGTAACCTTTGGTTCTCTCCGGCCAGCGCTACAACTCGCGCAAAAAATGGAAGGCCTGCCAGGCCTTCCATTTTTATGCCGTCAAAGCTCAAGTTATCCGCCAGAGGCGGGCAGGCGGGCGCAGAACATTATAGTACAAATTGGTTCATAAGTATTTCTGACTCAAACCTCAATGTATCTTCTGCTTGGCTTCGCCAATCCATTTCACATATTGTTCTGTACTACCATATTTACCTGAGAAAAAAATTGCCCCATTCATAGTATGTTATTTAGCGCTAGAAAACTAAACCATTGATAAATGTGGCCAGATCATTCAGACACCTCTTACTAACCGTATTTGATTTAACATCCATGATCGCATGACCTCCTTTCGGATATGTTATGACTTCAAAGTCATTTAAACCATTTTTCTCTAGACGTTCAATAGATGCAGTAACGGGAACATTTTTATCACCCTCACCAAAAGCGAAAAGAACGGGTACATCTACCTTCTTTAGATAAGGTATTGGATCAAAACCCGCAAAGGCGCTGAAATGAGGCATTTTCTTTATTCTATTTGTAGTCGTCGGTGCTATCATCTTAGCAATAAATGGATAAGTGTATTCTGAAATGTTATAAACCTCTTCGTGTAGTAGTTGTTCATCAGTACTAACCGTAGCACCGGATAAACTTGCGATGAACGAAACATCTTTTGACTTTGTTGCAGCAACCGGAGCAATCCAGCCTCCTTGACTCATACCGACAAGTCCGATATGAGCATGTTCAAAACGATCTTGGGTCTTTATATACTCTATTGCACTTATGGCGTCGGTCGCTAATTCGTTAAAACTTGCACCAATCCATTCTCCTTCAGATTTTTCACAACCTCTTTTGTCTGGAATTATTACGGCAATACCATTATCTTGAAGATGTTTTACTACGGACAAGTACCACCCATTATCTCGAAAACTCGGTCCCGAACCTTGAATAATAACAGCAGTAGGAAATGGCCCCTCACCTTCGGGTACCATTAACATTCCAGCCAGTTTCAAATCATCTCCTTCGTTTGTAAAAAAAACTTCAGAATAATCGATATCAGACAAACTGGGTGCCTCAAAGTGTTGATATCCTTTTTTATTGAAGATCAATGGTAAAAGTAGGAAAACAACAAAAATCAAAACAGCCGATAGTATTATCTTTCTCTTTCTCATTTCTATAAATTATCAGTTATTCATAACATATCTTCTATCTTTCTGCGGATTGTTCATAACATCGGCCCAAAAACGATTGCCTCATCACCAATGTCAATCTGCTCACAACTCTTATAGAAATTGCTTCCATCCCATTCAATATGAAACCCCAGGTATTTGTCCTCTACATTAGAAACGATAGGAAGCCAACGATAGGGCAAGTCCAGCTCGGTCACTTTCGGGTTTAAAAGGTTGAGAATAACATGCTCTCCGTTTTGGTTTTGAAAACCAGCCGGTTTTACAAAACTTAGTTCCAGCGTTTTGTCGTCTACTATTTTGCGTTCCCTGAGCTCAACAACTCTGTCATCAGAATACTTTTCATTATCACATTCTGACCAAATTTTGTCTTTATTCATCTGTAACGCGGCCAAAAAGCCCCCTTGAATGGAACCTTCAAAACCACCACCTGGAAATGCCCAAGCTGATGCGAAATACAAATTGGGAATTAAGAAATTATTCCGAAATCGCTTGGACCCTGTTTGTCCTTTGATCTGGGCATAACCGTAGACTGATCCAGAAGGATTCGAGGTGTAGCATTGAATTGTTTTGGAAGTAGAGACCTCGTAGTACTCAATACTATTTCGAATTCCGGGAAACTGCCTTTCCAATCGCTGCAATAAAATTTGCGCTACCTTTTCTTTTTTTGCGTTGTAATCTTCTTCATTCAGATTTTCCCAATCTTCAATGTAATCAACGGCACAAATTACACCTTCAGATTTATCAGGTGGTGCCAGTTGGGAATCCACTTTACCATAGTCTACAAAAATAAATCTGCGTTTAAACCAATCACCATGGTGGTTGTTTTTAATATCTCTTAAAGTAGATACATCATCTCCTTGAAAAACATTTGAGTAGTATTTTACACCAAATTTTTCTACATCAGTCTTAAACCCGAGATACATGCATAATAGTGAACATGAACTGGTTTTTGAACTGATTTTTTGTTGAAGCTGTGCAGAATACGGTTCATCTAGCATCAACGGTACTGTAGGAATAGCACAATTAGCTACAACATTATCACATGAAATGGTGGTAGGTTTTGAGTTCTCATTAAAACTATCACGGAAAGTGATTCCGGTCGCTTTGCCATTATGGGTAATGATTTTCTCAACTCTTTTACCTAATAGAACACTGCCGCCATTTTTTTCGATATAGGAAGCAAGGTAATTAGAAAGCTGTTGTGATCCGCCTTTTATAAAGTGACCACTATTTTCAATAAAGCCTGAAAATGGTGTGGCAAAGTAAAACATTGATAGTGTATAGGGATCATCTCCCCAATAAACGATATGTGCTATGATGTCAAGTTTTGCATTTTCATTGGTAATGTACTTATCCAACCAAGATCCAACGGTATGCCTAGTTGCCTTTACTAGGCTAGGATAAAGTAAGGGCATCAATGGATAAATTAATTTTTGTTTTAGTGGTGAACGAGGTAAACTGACCGCTTCCTTTCTTGTTCGCGCAATCAACTTCATAAAACGTTTGATACCTTTTTCATCTTCAGGATATTTATCTATTAATGCTTTGGTGGCTGCATCATATCCATGTGGCATCACAAAATCTTCGTTACCGGAAACCACCCCATAGAACTCTGGCACTTTTTCAAATTGAACATTCTTATCTACTTCGAGCATTTTGAAAATACTGGTAATTGAGCCATTTTCGGTCAGTCCACTCATTTCGTGCAAGCCGACTTCAATGATAAAATCTCCTCGCTTAAATGTGGTTGCACAGCCGCCAGGTTTGTGGTGCTGCTCTAATAAAAGGACTTTCTTACCAAATTTTGAGAGCGTAGCTTCTGCAGTCAATCCGGCTAAACCGCCTCCGATGATAATCGTATTATATTTCATAGTATTTTATTTAGTGTACAATCCGACTGTTAGGTAGGCAACCGGTTTGACGTTGTATAATATCAAATGGGAGAACTGGGAAGAATGGGATAAAGTTTTCCGTGATATGCTACGGATCAGTCGAAAGTACCATCGAAAAATCAACTATGAAATGATGAAAATCAGTACGATTGACCTTTTGTGAATGTCTTGTTTGCCGATGGCAAGCCTTTGAATAAATCGTAGTTTTTGAAAGTTCCATATAAGGAACGTTTTTTGGGCTTAAAATCAAATTGTACTTTTTAATTTACCATTTACAGTTACAAGCTTTGGCTTGAACTATAACGTCCATAATTATGTACAAGAGAGTTGCTGTTATCGTTCAAATGCCAATTGAGTTTACATAAAGAAAATGCCCAAGCATTTATTTTTATACGCAATTACTCATTGTATTTTATCGGTATTTGTAAATGCTTGGCATTTCTCAGCCACTTGGCCAGCGCCACGGCATAAATTTCAAGGCTTGAGAAACTTTGAAATTTTGAGCGAGTTGAGGCGGCTGCATTTTTGGATTAAAACTTCTCTAAATTTTTCACAAGCTTCTCGTCAGCTTGCTGCAAAAGCTAACGGCAGTATTTTGGAAGGTCTTGTAGACAGTATATCATGTATTTATACTTGATTCATTTCGTTAACTTGCCAATTATGGAAACACTGAAGGATACCTTGTTACAACTCTCTAGTTTTTCCGATCAGGAAGTGGAGGATATCATATCTCATTTTAAGCCCGTTACGCTTAAGAAGAAGGGAAGATTCCTTACCAATGGCAGAGTATGTCGCCAAATAGCCTATGTCGAAAAAGGGTCTTTAATCTATTTACAGACAAGTCCGGAAGGAGACCATATTGCTATTGATTTTGCTTTTGAAGGAGAATTTGTCGCCTACCTGCAAAGTTTTCTAACCGAGACTCCGGCAGATATTGATATTATTGCCAATGAACCTACCCACCTGCTGGTGATATCCAAGGAACGTTTATACCATCTTTATGAAAAGTATTCCAAAATGGAAAGAATAGGTCGATTGCTACTTGAAGAAGGATTGATGAAGATGGCAAAGGGGAGAACCATTTTTCAAACCATGGACAATCGAGAGCGATACCTCTATGTAATGAAGCACAGTTCGAAAATATTAGAAAGAATCCCTCAATACCACATTGCCACATATCTGGGAATAAAACCGGAATCTCTAAGCAGAATACGTCGTAGCCTTACACAATGATCCAATGAGATCAAATTACAAAAGAGCTATTACCTTACTAACGGGCCTTAAAAAGGAGAGGACCGGATTGAAAGTAAAGTAATTTTAACAGCTCATGCCTACCGAATTCAACCAGATTTCTGGGCAAACTCATCCAAATGATTTCTTAACAATTGTCAATGAAATTGGGCGAAATACACTCTAGTTTTGCTCTTGAATTTAATGTAGTAAAACTTTTGACCGATGAAAAAATTACAAAAATCCATGAATCTGATGGCCAAGGCGCTGTCGTTTATCTTTATGATCATTCTTGTTAGCTGTACGGCTACCAAATCACCTTCCAATTCTGGTTTTCTGGAAGACTACTCTAGGCTTCGGGCGGATCAAAATGGGGACCGAAGTATGCAATGGTGGGAAAAGAAAGACTTTAATTGGAGCCAATACCGGAAGATTATACTTGACCCTGTCATTTTGTATTACCATACAGAAGCGAAGGGTAAGAAAATAGATCCGGAAAAAGAAAAGAAACTAACCGACTACTTTCGAAATGCTGTTGAGAAAAAACTGGCCAATGAGTATCCTATCGTCATTACACCTGGCCCGGATGTTTTAAGGATTAGAACAGCCATAACCGAAATAATCCCAGCAAGTCCGGCCATTAATTATCCAGCCATGGCAGTGGCGTTTTTCCCTATCGATATGGGTGGGGCCGTAATTGAAGTAGAATTTCTGGATTCAGAAACTAATGAAGTTATAGCCACTATGGTGGACAAGAAAATGGGTAGCCCTTTTAAACCACGAGCCTTTTCGAGAATGGGTTATACTAGAGCTGCTTTTGATGGTTGGGCCAAAGAGTTGAGAATTGCACTTGATACCAATCCATAAATGGATCTTCCTCGAAGTAAGGCAAATTGAAACGATGAAATTTCAATACGGCGGAGGCGGTAACACTGTTGCTCCCCTGGCTTACCGATAAGTGGCTAGGTGGCCTGAAAATAGTTGGGCTCTTTCTACAATAAACGTTCTTTTCAACTGATGCAAATCATTGTAGATCATTGTCTTAAAAAATACCTTGGATAATTAAAAACTTGGAAATCATGAAAAGGCTAACGTTACTTTTTTTCTTGTCAGTGCTGTGTATGACTTACGGACAATTCAATAATCAGCAAGTAAAAGAAACAACCGTTGGTTTCGAATTGGATGCGTTACCCTATCTAACAGGGGGATACTATGGCTCTGTATGGGTTGGTCACAATCATTTTAGATATCGAGTGGTTGTAGCAAACCTTGAAATGCCCGATTTTTTTGTCGAAGATGGTTTTACCAACAATGAGCTACAAGCATATGCAGTAATAGTAGACTACTTTTTTAAACCCGAGTTGAAAGGTTGGTGGGTAGGAACGGGCTTGGAATATTGGGATAGCAAAATACAAACTGATGCAGAATTGGAAACTGCCGATTACAATAACACGGTATTTACCCTAGGTGGTGGGTATGTGTGGAAATTTCACAAGAACTTTTATTTGAATCCTTGGGCAGCGGCGCATCTTAGGGTCGCGGGAGATAAGGACGTACCGGTTGATTCCAGCATATTTGAAACACCGTTATTTACTCCTGAAATTTCATTAAAACTTGGATGGCATTTTTAAAGATATCCAGAAATGAAAAGGCGAAAATTTATTGTCATAGCGGGAATAGGCACAGTTGCCGCAGGTGGATTGGCTTACCAAATACATAGTAACTATCAATCCGATAAATACGAGCAACGTGTAGCTGATACGTGGCGGCATACGAATACTGTATCCCTATCAAGTGATAAAGTGATGGAAGAACTGGTTAGATATGGCACTTTAGCTGCCAACAGTCATAACACTCAACCTTGGCTATTCAAAATTGGAAACCAGAGAATAACTATACTTCCTGATTTTAAAAGGCGCTGTCTGGCTGTTGATCCGGATGACCATCATCTTTATGCTAGCCTGGGATGTGCTGCTGAAAATATAGCACATGCGGCAATTGCACTGGGGTTGTTTGCAAACATTACGGTCAATGATAAGGCCGAAGAAGTCATTCGAATAGATTTTGATCAGATTCCATCTGTCAAGTCCGAACTGTTCCAAGCGATACCAAGAAGACAGTGTACAAGAGTTGCCTATAATGGCAAGAAGGTATCATCACACAAGCTCAAGATCCTAGAGGCCACTAGTGGATATGATGGAATATCAACCCGAATATTTACAAGCGAAAATGATATGGAAACGATTCTCGAGTATGTGGTTGCAGGAAATACAAATCAAATGCAGGACCATGCATTTGTTAAAGAACTCAAGGATTGGTTGCGATTTAACCCAGCTACTGCCATGAAATATGGAGATGGACTTTTTACGGCGACTTCCGGCAATCCAACTTTCCCCGATTGGTTGGGCAGCCGGTTGTTTGACCTTGCGTTCACGGAAAAAATTGAGAATGAAAAATATAGGGATCAATTAAGGACGGCTGCGGGGGTAATTGCCTTTATCTCTGAAAAAGACGATATAGAGCATTGGATAAATGCGGGAAGAAGTTACCAACGTTTTGCCCTTCAGGCTACCGCACTGAGATTACAACATTCCTTTGTTAATCAGGCCGTGGAAGTTCCGGAAGTACGAAAACAATTGGCAAACTATTTAAATATTGGAGAAAGACGAACAGATTTGTTGGTACGTTTTGGTTATGGCCCTAGGCTACCAAAGTCTGTAAGAAGGCCATTGGACCAAGTGATTATTTAGGTAGATTCATGATTTCATGGATTAGAGGTCAGTTACAAAACATAACATCCAACCTCAAACAAAGTGGGGTACTATTGCTCAGGCACCAGGCGTATCAATCTACCGGGGCCCTCTACCACAATGTACAAATAACCGTCTATACCCATTTGTGCGTCACGTACCCTGCCTATACCCTCCAATAGCGTTTCATGGCCTACAACCGCATTGCCATTCATCTTTAAACGATGGAGGTATTCGAATTTGAGCGAGCTGACGAACAAATCATTTTTCCAGTTTCCATAAAAATCGCTGGACACAAATGTCATTCCACAAGGCGCAATGGAAGGGGTCCAGTGATATACGGGCTGTTCCATACCATTCAATTCCGTGAGGTCCGTAAATGTGCTGCCATCATAATTGATACCGTATGAAATCACAGGCCAACCATTGTTGTTCCCTGCTTCCAAAATATTGATTTCATCACCTCCCTGAGGCCCATGCTCGCCTTCCCAAACCGCTCCGGTTTCTGGGTGCAGGCTCATTCCTTGAGGATTACGTGTGCCATAGGTGAAAATTGAATTGACCGCTCCGGGTGTATTATAAAAAGGGTTGTCTATAGGAATTTGACCGTCGTCTTGGATACGGTGTATTTTTCCGATAGCATTGTCCAATTCCTGAGGGTACACATCCCTGTTTCCGCGATCTCCGACAGAAACATATAAGTAACCATTGCTGTCAAATACCAGTCTTGAACCAAAATGTTGCCCACTATTGAGATACGGCAGTGCCGTAAAGATATTCTCCACTTCAACCAAGCTGTTGCCCTGAAGCCTAGCCCTTACCACAGCGGTGGTCCGCTCGGAGGAATTATTGGGATTGACCCGGGAATAGGAAAGATAGACCCATGCATTGTTTTCAAAATCGGGATGTATAAGCACGTCCAACAAGCCCCCCTGCCCTTGCGAAGCCACATCCGGGACACCGGTGATTTCTGTCAATTGCTTATCATTCCCTACCAAAAACAGCCTTCCCCCACGCTCGGTCACCAAAATTTCGCCATTGGGCAATTGTTCCAACCCCCAAGGAATGCCGGGAATTTCATCGTTTAGGGTCTCCAATCGGAAGGTCAGGTCATCGGATGCGATCAAACCGGACAAATCGGGGTTGTCCTCCTCCAACATCGCTTTGGTCTTTCCATCGATCTCGGTAAGGATATAGTTGGTCAGATCCTCGATTTCCTGGGCGCCCAAAGCCGATCCGTAAGCGGGCATACCATTGTCTGCATACCCATCCGTTATGGAATGTATCACCTCTTCCAGGGAATTCCCATAGGTCCATTCGCGTTCCACAAAGGAGCCCAGGTCCTGACCATGGCAACCGCCACATTGATTTCTATACGTAAGGGCAACTCCTTCCAAATCCACAATTTCATTGCCTGGATTCATTCCTTCTTCGGGCGACTCGGCATCTTCCGAATTGTTACAGCCCAACAGCAGGGACAAAAAAAACAGCCCAACAAATTGCGTTATGGTCTTCAACCCTTTATAGGTATGCTTTAGTTTGAAAGTTATCTGAGAAAACGGATTTGGGGTGATTTGGGCCATAGTATTCCATTTTAAATTGTTGGAGCGCTTTTACTGGATTTACTAGCTTGTGTAGTAGCAAATTCATGTTCATCCCCAACATGACCACAGACAACAAGTACATCCGCGTTCTATATAATGTAACGTACTATATACGAATAAAGTATGGGGTTGGGATGACGAAAGGGTATTCGTTAACTTCATTTTCTTTTTGTTTTCCAGTTATTTATGGAATACAATGTACTAAGCAAAACTCATAAAGCTCAGGAACTGTTCGAATAGCTGTTTTATCCGCAAAGAGTTCTTCTGTCAATGCGGGACAATCTGAAAAATAAGTCGCAAGCTGTTTCTTTTTAAATCCAAAAATGCCTTGGGTCACCCGAACCATTTCCGGATCTCCGGGTCTGTAAAATAAGGGAAAGGCATCCAGGTAGGAATTGTCATCATGGACAAAAAGATATTCAAAATAGATAAGCCCCTCCGATTGGCGTATCACTTTCAAAAATACGCTCGGTGCCGTCTTATCCGTATAATATCGAAACTTAAAGAAGGTACTTTCCTCCTGAAACGGCATCGATACAAAATGCTGGCCCTGATACCCGTACCCCAAAATATCGTTTGGCCCATACTTTTTGGTGCGTGATCTACCCGCCTCCTTAAATCGGATCTTGTTGAACAGGGAAACAAAGGGTTCCGGCGACCGGTCCTTAACGAGCCCTGGGATGGTATCCCCATTCTGTGCAATAATATATCCAGTATGGAACGATTTTTTCTGTGCGGTCAATGGATAGATAGCACAAAGAAGAATAACCACTAGCATTTGCCTTTTGAAAATCCTATTCATTTAATTGGTTTTTAGTACGCTACATACAACACCAAATGGTATACCATAATCCCCGACAATACTGTATTTCAACCCAATTTTGGGGTAACTAAAAGAAAAGCTTGCCTCTTTTTGGCAAATAGGCCATTTCATACATCAGCCTGCCGGTTTATATGCCTTATGGTATGCAACTAGGAAAGCTGAATCTATTGTCTCTAATTGAAATCCCTTACTACTGGAAAAATTAGTCAGGTTTATTTCTGTGATGATTAAGCCGCCGGTCACAACAGTACAAAAATTTGTAGGACAAATTTCTGTGCACTGGCTCAGGCCCATTACAAATCGGTATTGTTCATTTTCTTTGCTTGCCCAAAGAAAATGAACCAAAAGAAAAGGCACTTTTTCCGCAGGTATTTTTGGCTTAACCAAAACCATCACTGTTTCCTAAATTTTCTCCAAGGCTTCCAAAATTATTCACGGAAACTGTTCTTATACTTCGGAAAAAGACTTACCCCCCAGTAAAACATTTAGATTATTTGATAATTGCGGACAGAATACGCTCTGCGGTAAGTTGCAGGGTATTGTTATTGCCATCATGAGTTGTAACCACAATCATCAGATTTAGCTCATCAAATAGAATGATAAACTGGCCTCCACCACCTTGTCCGCCTATGCTTTGTAAAACAACCTACCGTCCTTCGTTAGTATTCCAAGACGAAAAATTGGAGGTCGGTCTCATTTCCCCTATTTTTTGGTTATTTTGGGGTACTACCAAAAATCATAAGCATGAAACCCGTTCTATTCCTCCTATTTTTTTTGCTACTTGCATTTTCTGCCCCTTCCCAGGAAACCCTAAAACTTGAGGATATGTATACCCACGGCACATATGCTGCCAAGGGATATGGACCCGTACGGTGGATGAAGGACAATACCGGCTATTCCACCTTGGAGAGAAACCCGGAATTAGGTGGAAACGATATCATTCGTTATGAGGCAAAATCGGGAAAAAGGTCTGTATTGGTGTCGGCAGAAAAGTTAATACCATCTGGGGAATCAGCACCCTTGCCCATTCGGAATTACGAATGGTCATTGGATAATTCAAAATTATTGATTTTCACCAATACGCGAAAGGTTTGGCGCTACCATACCCGAGGGGATTATTGGGTTTTGGATTTGGCATCGGGTTTGTTAAAGCAACTGGGGAAATCCATGGAATCCAGTTCCCTAATGTTCGCCAAGTTTTCACCGGACGCCTCAAGGGTCGGCTACGTTAGCAAGAACAATATTTATGTCGATAATCTGGAATCCGGCCAAACCACCCAAATTACATTTGATGGTAATGAGACGATTATCAATGGTACTTTTGATTGGGTCTATGAGGAAGAATTGTCGTGTAGGGATGGTTTTCGATGGAGTCCGGACGGGGAACGAATCGCCTATTGGCAGTCCAATACAAAGAACATCGGTACATTTTATATGATCAATAATGTGGACTCCATTTATTCCAAGCCGCTTCCGCTTCCGTACCCTAAAGTAGGCACTAAAAATTCCGAGGTCAAAGTGGGAGTCGTTAATGCCAATGGTGGTGATACCCAATGGTTTGCTATTCCCGGTGATCCCATAAATAACTATTTGGCCCGGATGGATTTTATTCCCAATTCCGATGAAGTAATGATCCAACAATTAAATAGGAGGCAGAACTCTAATACGGTTTGGATCGGGGATACAAAAAGCATGGAGCTTCATACGATTTTTACCGACAAGGACGATGCCTGGTTGGATATACATGACAACATTATGTGGTTGGAGAACGGGGAATTTTTCACCTGGACCAGCGAAAAGGATGGGTGGTTACACCTGTACAAAGTGTCCCGGGATGGGAAACAATGGCGTACCATTACCCAGGGAAATATGGACGTGGTTCGGATCAATTGCATCGATCCAAAAGGAGGCTATGTGTACTACATTGCCTCACCCGATAATTATACTCAACGCTATTTATATCGAAGTAAGATCGATGGCAACAGTGCTCCGGAGCGGGTCAGTCCCAAACATCAATTGGGGCAACATGCCTATCAAATTTCGGCGGATGCCAAGTTCGCCATTCATACATTCCAAAATGCAACTACTCCAAATGTGGTCTCCTTGATCAATTTACAGAAGCATAAATCGATCCGAGTCCTGGAGGACAATGCAGCATTGGCAAATACGATAAATACGTTAGGGTTAACACCCAAGGAGTTCATTAAAATTGATATAGACCAGGTGGTATTGGATGCTTGGATGATCAAGCCCGCTAATTTTAAACCTGAAAAAAAATACCCTATTATCTTTTATGTCTATGGGGAACCGGCGGGATCCACGGTTCAAGATGCCTGGCAAGGAGGGGATTTATGGCATCATTATCTCGGGCAACAGGGCTATGTTGTCGTTAGCATTGATAACAGGGGAACCAAGACGCCCAGGGGTCGGGATTGGCGGAAATCCATTTATGGTCAGATAGGAATTTTAGCGGCAAAGGATCAAGCTGCTGCAGCGAAACAAATATTCAAAACCTACCCTTTTATCGATACCGAGAAAGTAGGTATTTGGGGCTGGAGCGGTGGCGGTCAAATGACCATGAATTGCTTGTTCAGATATCCGGAAATCTACAATTCGGGATTAGCTGTGGCCTTTGTGGCCGATCAAAGACTGTATGACAATATTTATCAAGAGCGGTACATGGGCCTATTGGAGGACAATGAAGCGAATTACATAGCGGGCTCACCCATAACCCACGCCAAAAAATTGAAAGGGAATCTCATGATCATACATGGAACCGCAGACGACAATGTACACTATCAGAGTTTTGAACGATTGACCAATGAACTCATCAAACACAACAAAATGTTTGATATGATGTCCTACCCCATGCGGTCCCATCGTATAAACGAGCGCGAGAATACTACCTTGCACCTAAGGAAAACCATGGCAAGGTACTGGAAACGCGTCATGAACTTAAACAAGTGATTGGTGGAATTTGCTATAGCTCCCGGATTTTCAGATTGCGGAACCAAGCCTCAAAATACCAGTTCTGTAGCGCAATCTTCCCTTGGGTAGCTTTACCGAAACCAGGTGCGTCCTTAAAACCCGATGCGTTAATTTTGGTAAGCCAATCTTTTGAAGTCAAATCTTCTTCCGCGGTCAGCACACCGTTGAGGTAGAATTGAATCTTTCCCTCTTGTTGAACGATTCTTGCGGTATTCCATTGCCCGGTAGGTTTGGCCTCAACTTGGTTCAATTGAGGTGATAGTCCCCACAGACAACCCGGCCTTTTCATCGGAGTTTTAGTATCCATATGTTCAGGCTCCAGTAGTTGATATTCAGGTCCCGTCTCATAGGTAGCCTTGTATTCCGGTAACTCCTGTACATTGACAAAAACACCTCCGTTTCCCCTGATTGCCATCTGCCAGTCAAACACCAGTTCATAGTTTTCAAATTCCTTATCGGTCACTAAATCCCCAAAAACTTTGGTTTCATCGGTGGCATTACAAAAAATACGGCCCTCTTGTACTTCCCATGCCGAAAACCGGGTTGAGTCCGGTTTATTGTAAAGATGCCACCCATTAAGGGTTTTACCATCAAAAAGCAATTCCCAACCCTGCTCTTTTTCTATATCGAGCAACTGATTGTGAACCCTGTTCTTAATGGTCAGCTCCTTGGAACGTAATATCTGGAACTTCTTTTTCTTGTCAGTCTCACAAGAGACGCCGATGAGCAGTGCTATCAGTAAAATAAAAAGGGAATTTTGAGCCATTTTTTAGTTGTGTAATAGTGTACGTAGTATTCTGGTATAGAAGCACATCTTTTTAAGATAAACAATGTAATTCGTATCAATAGTCGGGAAAAATACGGAAGATTGCGGTCGAATGGAAACAACCAATGTTTTTTTTTGAATCTTAACTTTGCCGTTAGAAATATTCGACTCAGGATAGGAAAATTAAAAGATAATCGTCATAATTCTGTCAAAAAAAGGCATCATTGCTTCATAAATGCCGTAAGGATAAGTATTATTCCCTTTTTAAAGAAGATTTGAAGGGAAATTTTCAGGAAGTAACCAATCGATTAATACTCAAATATCTTTAATCGGAATTTCAACATTTGATTGATTATCTTTAGATGTACTTAAATTATGTGAAAATGAAAAATTATATGCACCTTTTGCTTATTGTTGGTTTAGTAGTCCTCGGATCCTGCAAATCTAAAACCGAGTCCAAGAAAGCTTCCGAAGAACTTCCTATTAAGGTTCAAGGAAAAGAGGTGGCCTATGCTACCGATTCAACCAATCTAAAGGGATATATTGCCTATGATATGAATTCTAACGAAAAGCGTCCCGGCGTATTAATTGTCCACGAATGGTGGGGACATAATGATTATGTACGCCGACGTGCGGATATGTTGGCTGAACTTGGGTACACTGCACTGGCCGTTGATATGTACGGTGATGGGAAACTAGCCGGTCATCCCGATGACGCAGGAAAGTTTGCTATGAGTGTTATGACCAATCTGCCTGAGGCCACGGCCCGTTTTAATGCGGCTATGGATCTATTAAAATCCCACTCTTCCGTAGATGGAGAAAAAATTGGAGCCGTAGGTTACTGTTTTGGAGGTAGTGTGGTCCTGACCATGGCCAATTCCGGGGCAGATTTAGATGCAGTTGCGGCCTTCCATAGTGGGGTCCAACTTCCCGTAATGCCCAACGATAGGCTTAAGGCCAAGGTTTTGGTCTGCAATGGAGCGGATGATCCTTTTATAAATCCAGAATCTGTAGTGGCCTTTAAAGGTGCACTAGACTCGATCAATGCCGACTACACCTATTTATCATACCCAGGCGTAAAACATAGTTTCACCAGTAAGGAAGCCGATGCCAATGGGAAGAAATTTAATTTACCACTGGTATATGACGCCGATGCAGATGAGAAATCCTGGGCAAGTTTACAACAGCTTTTTTCAGAGGCGTTTTAGACAATTCCAGTTTCAATTGAATTGATTGTTGACTTTGTTAAATAGAATCTTTTTTTGAGTTTTTGCAACATTACATTTGTGATCAATGCAGTGATTGTTAAACTTGTATTACTGTCTAAAGCTTAAGTAGTTCATGCATTAAGCCGGAGTAGGCTAAAATTGTTGAGAACACCTCCTTACTTGAACATGCTGTATCCTAAAAATTAGATTGTACGGTCTCTAATCTTTTAGAGTGCGTTGGGCATCCTCCAAGCTTTCCAGAGCCTCCTCGAGTTTATCCAAAGCTCTTTTTTTAACACGGCGCTCCCTCCGTTTTTCGCTACGTTCTTCCCTTAGTTCCGCCTTGTCCTCATTGTCCTCCTCTTCCTCAATATCCTCATCCAAATCTTCGATATCCTCATCCAAATCCTCAATATCGTCCTTTAAATCGTCCATGGCATCCTTAACGTCATCAATGGCTTCTTCAATATCATCCTTATCCCCTCCTAAAAGAGCTTCCCTAATTGTTTTGAACAAGTCCCTAAAACAGGCGAAGAGTTCCTTAAGCAATTCAATGGCTTCGTGGGCAAGGCCCGCTCCTTGTTGTAACGTTCCCCCAGTATCGACCACATGTTGAAGGTGGGAATCACCAATACGCTGTGAAGCGCTGCTGGAAAATAAATAGGCACGCTCAGCCTTAATGGGCATAATCATGTTAAAACTTGTCAATCTAGTGGTTTCCAATGTAGGATCGGAGATAAAATTAAAACCAATGGCCTGGATCGGTACGGCATTGAAGTCTCGATTCTTAAGTCCATGTTTTGCTCCATATACCAATAAAAATACGATATCTTCTTCTGGTCCCCGTACAGGGGAATTTGCCAACCTTCTTTGAAATTCTAAGGAATTGCAAGGTATCGAACCGTTTAGCTTTTTTAAAAAGCCTTTGATAAGTTTAATATCCATAAGCTCAGGAAGAGCTGCTCTTACGGCTCTTTTGGTCAGGGCCTGTAATTTTTCCGTAGAAATCGGTCGATCTGCAAAAAGCTCGTGCTGTAAGCTAAGCTCATTTGAAGCATACCGATGAACATTTTGAACAAATTTTTTCGTCAAGGCATCAAATTCCGGGGTGATGCTGGTTTTGAACAAGTTTTCTTTTTTTTCTGAGGACATGATGTCGGTTTTAAGGTTTGTTATGACAATATTAAAATGCAGCTTATGGCCAAGAGCATGATATAAGCACATTGTGAAATCCACTACCCTACGCCAGGTACCGTTATAATGCTTACCGCTATGGTAAACCATGTACATAGCAATACGCGGGTATTTTGTTTTGGGGAAGTAAAATGTATGAAGTGAATGTCTTGGCGTACATAAATATAGAAAATAATATCTAGAATTATCTATAGAAAAACCTTAGAAATTCTAGGGTTTTTGTACAATTAACTATAGGGAAGGGAAAGTCACGCCAAAAGCTCCTTTAAACGTTTACTTAACCTAAGCGTCAGGGCAATAAGGGACAAGGTAGGGTTTGCTGCTCCAGCAGTTGTAAAACAAGATGAGCCAGCTATATGTAAGTTGTCCATACCATGTACCGTACAATGGGCATCCACTACCCCTTTTTTAGGGTCGTTATGCATTCTGGTCGTACCCATGTGATGCCAGCCTCCGCCAAGGGTATTGGGCCATTCCAAGGAAGTATCGAAAACCCAAGGTGGGGCATGCAGTCTACCAATACCGGATTCTATCAATTCTTTACCCAAAACCATATTCATACCCCGTATGGAATTTCGTTCCAGTTCGGTCAACTGCCAATTGATCAAAGGTTGGGGAGTGCCCAGCTTGTCCCTTTTATCTCCAAGTGTAATCCGTGAATTGGGATTGGGGGATTGCTCCATCCGTATTTGCATTTGATAAGCAGTGTATTTTTTGGTATCCACATCGCTTGGAGCTCTTGACAGTGTATTCTTTTCTGCTTTCATCCAAAAATCATAGCTCTGCTTTCCATCCTTGGGCAATTTGTTGATCCATGCCCAATCTCCTGAGAGTTCTTTTGGGAACAAGGCAGTCGTCATATTCAGAATGCCGTGAGCTCGCTGGGCAGACGAAGCTATCGCCAATTCACTATACATCTTTATTTTCATATAGTCGAAGAAATACAGTTTCATGGATTGTGGCCGTTTTAGAAAAATGTGCCCTGCCTTTACTTCAGGATGTTCCATAAAATATCGCCCTACCTGATCATACGCATTTCCTATTCCAGCTTTTTGTTGCTGGTTGTTGGCCAACAACATGCGCGCGTTCTGAACGGCACCCATGGCTAAAACATAATGTCTTGCATTAACGGTCAATACATTGCCATTTAAACTTTGGGCTTCAACATCTTTTACGAATTGTCCTGATTCATGTAAGTTAATCCTAGTGAGATTTGCATGCGTATATACCGTAATGGAATTGGAATCCACTAGGGCTTTTCGGTATTTTGTACCGAAACGGGTTGGCGGTGAAAACTTAAACAATTTGGAATAGAAAACTCTAGAATTTAAATCCAAGGACACATAGTCCTTCTTGTTCGCAATATAATCCTCAAGATTCCACGTTCGGTCGTCAATTTCTACCAGTTTACTTGCTCGAGGTAAAAAAGAGGCAAATTCGTCGTAATCGATTGGCCATCCGGAATTGGGGACGTAAGGCCTTGTTTCGAAATCGATGGGATCTAACGGGGTACAATAACCACCCCAATGACCGGTTGTGCCCCCAAAAAACCGCAGGCGTGTGGCCGTCAAGGAATAATAACGTTGCCCTATGTTTGTTCCTTGGTTTAAAGCTTGGGTCTCAGTTTCAAATTCAAAGCCTCCAGCTTCCAATAACACAACTTTTTCGCCTTGGTTAAGCCAATCCATAGCCATACTGATGCCCGCAGCTCCTGCGCCAACAATGCATAAATCACATTTTTCAATGGTAGGTTTTGATAACGCTCCGAGGTCTTTATGCACTTTCCAAAAATTTCTTTTTACAAATTTCGGCTTCGGCCAATGTTAAGACCCAACCGTTAATGAGCACTATCTCGGCATCAATCGTAGTAAATGAATTGGAGGAATATGATTTTCCAATTCCCATAATATCCTGTTCAGAAAGGAACCAAATCACATCAGTTTCTTTTCCTTCGGCGAAACATCCTAAAAAGGGTGTAAAGACCAAAAAAAAACCGCAAAAATTTATAAAAGCTCTACGGGAAATCACGTAACTAATGTAACGATTATAAATAGAAAACCCCATTTCATAACTGTTTCCTTATCCTGTGACTCCGCTCGGCGAAGGCATTTTCGGAATGCGAAAGCAGTGTTTGTTTATTGCTGGAAATTTTTTGGAACCGTATTCACGTATCTCACAAAGCGTGATGTTGCTGCCTTTTATAAAGGAATTTTTCAGTAATAATAATCTTTAAAGCAGAAGGTTCTTTGAAAATTTTGGCAGTTGGATATGAAGCCAAAATACCTGTCAACGCAACTCCCCTAATACTTCAGAAAGTCTCCTATGCCTTTCGATGAATCGAATCTAATTTCATGTTGTTCCTCCCAAGTCCTGTATTTTGACCTTGAAACCAAGGTGAGATGGTCTACGTCAATTTGCCTTGAATACCCCCTGTTCTGAAAATGGTGTAGACTTTGATAGAGCATTTTCTTTCCCCTGGTCTTGGAAATAGTCATATGCGGGTTTTCCGAAATAGCGAATGATCTCACCCTTCCTTTTAAGTGTTTATCATACAAAACTTGGAGGTCTCCATGTAGTGTAGTTAATGCATCTTTCTTTGGAACTTTTAAATACAATGTTTTGGAACTTTCAAAAACATCGAATCCATCTATGTGTAATTTGAAAGTCTCCCGTTGAGACAATTGGTCGAAAACCTGTATGAGCAGGTCTTGGTATTTTGAATTCATTTTAAAGCTTGCTATCGTAATGTGGGGCTTGGATCTAGATAGGGGTTGCTTTCCAAAGGTGAATTCAAATTGTTTTTTAAGTGCCGTTACATTTTCAAAAACAAGGTCCGGGGGTACAATCCTGAGATTATAATACTTTATTTTGGACGTAAAGAGGGGTAATCGTAATTGCTTCATGGCATAGAAACATATGGCCTGTGGACTTAGGCTATGACCAATTACAAAGATTGTAACTGAACATCGGTAACACAACAACCTATTGCGATTTCGAAAGATCGTATACCCAAGACCTCCATTTAGGATTAGGTCTTTATAAATATAGCAAACTTGGTCTTATTGTAAAAGTATAGAGCATTCTGCTTCTAATGACGCAAATTGAGTCGTAATACAATAATAGAGGTAATGTGGGGCAAAATGAAGTAAACCAAAATGGCCTGGGCATTCAGGTTTCCCTTAAAAATTGTTAAAAAACCAGCCATACGTTTCCTCTAGTTCGCTTACTTTATCGGTTGTGGTTGGATCGATTTCTTCAAATCCTGGATTATTATTGAACTCCATATACCCATTCATAATTGAATTTAACACAGCTTGCTCATGGATATACGTTATTATCTGATCCAATTGGGAACCGCTAAATTGATTCCCCCTTATCCCGAAACTAAAGATTTTGGGGTTATTCGTAATATCCAGGCTACTTAAATTATTATTCCCAAGAAACAAGCGCTCTACTTCCGGATTATTGGACAAATCGATATTGTTCAGTGAATTATCGTCGATATACAAATCTCTTAAAATCAGATTCGAGGAAAGATCAATAGTAGTGATTTGATTACCATATAGATCTATACGTTTCAGGTTAATGTTCTTTGAAAGATCGATTTCCGTCAGTTCATTCCTCCCCACATTCATTTCTTCCAAACTGCTATTACTTGAAACGTCCAAACCTGGTAATAAGTTATCACTTAAGTCTAATAATATGAGCTCCAAATTGTTGGTGAGGTTTAAACTGGTCAATTGATTTTCTCTTGCTAGAAAATATTCCAATTTGGTATTATTAGAGATATCCAAAGCGGAAATTTGATTTCCCGTTACCCATAGGTATTCCAAATTTAAGTTTTTGGAAACATCCAGATCCGTTAACTGATTGTACCTCAACCAAGCAGTTATTAATTTTGGGTTGTTTGTAAGGTCAAGGCTGGTAATTTGGTTATATCCCAATGATAAGGTTTCCAATGCCAAATTTTTTGAGGTATCTAGCATTGAAAGCCTTCCAGTATAGATATGACATTTTTTTAACAACGCCAATTCGCCTATGTCGGCTGTAACGATATTGCTTTGAAGTGGATATCCTTCTTGATCGTTACTATAAAAACTAAAATCTTCGATAACCCCAATGGCCCCACTGATGTTTACGGTATACACATTTTCTTCGGAATAGGTATGCATTAGTTCATTTTCCTCCTCAGTATCACTTTTGGTGGACAAATACTGTTCAACGGTACCATCTCCCCAATCAACTTCATAACTTGATGCTGTAATTGATTTCAAGACCATAGTCTTGGTAGTAATTGATGTAGATTCGTCTATGGTCAAACTGAAGAAATCCGTAGACTTTGGGAAGGTCAAACTCAATAAGGGATAACCGAAATCGACAGGCTTAAAACCTTCGGCACCAATATTATCCGTTGTAGTAATATTGGACTTGTCCGTCTCCACCTTGATACTAAATGGAAGTGTTTTTTCCGCAAGTGATGATAGATCCGAATTTGTTTTCGGGACCACGGAAATAACAGCATTATCAACATCGGTAACTATAAATTCTGTAAGATTGTAGGTTCCCGTGTTTAAAGTAATTTCATCCGTTGTGTACTTTTCACCTACTTTTTGTACTGCAATTTTTTCTTGGGTAAGAATTGTATTCCCATTATCATCAGCAATACTGATAAGCGCGAAAGCAGGAACAAAACTCTTAGAGCTTTTCTTTAACGATGTGTTCGGCGCTATGTCCTTAAAATCAATACTAAATGCGTGTTTTCCCTTTGCTCCGGATGAATCACCTCCCCATACATCTGGATCATCGTTGTCGGAAGAACATGAAATGAAAATTATGGAAAAAAGTAATAGGAGGAACGTTTTTTTCATGGAACAACTGGTTATATTAAATCTGTCATCTTTACTGAAAAATGAATGTGCTAAGATTCTTTAGCCTAAATGGGATATTTTTTGCTTGCCTTAATGTGTTGCTATTTTCCAATGCAAAAGTATAACGCAGCAAAAAATAGTATAGTACATGTTAGGCAAAAATTAGGAAGATGCAATAGTGCCTGTTTTGTACTAATCAGAGGGGGAATTCCATTAAGATAAAAATAGTCAGAAAAGTGTTTGTTCGTTTACGATATTCCGCAAACCTCTACATTTTTGTCGATTTGGCGAACGAGTCCTCTCAAAAAATTTCCGGGACCAACTTCCGTGAATTCGGTTGCTCCATCTTCTACCATATGTAGGATGGTATGTCTCCACATGACAGGGTGTGTCAACTGATCGATCAAATTTTTCTTTATCAATGCTATGCTATCGCTTGGACGACCCGCGATATTCTGATAAATGGGGCAAATAGGTTTTTTGAATTCCGTTTCTTCTACGGCAGAGCTAAATTCCTCCACTATGGGTTCCATAAAAGGAGAATGAAAAGCGCCACTTACCGGTAAGTCTACCACTCCCTTGGCACCTGGTCTTAATTTGTCACAAGCTTCTTTAAGTGCTTTCTTTTCACCTGAGATGACTACTTGATGAAGTGCATTATAATTGGCAGGTACGACTATGCCGTCCACGTGTTTGCAAATATCCTTGACAATAACATCAAATAGCCCTACCACAACGGCCATGCCCGTATTTTCAATTTCACAAACTTTTTGCATGGCCAAGGCACGTCTGGAAATAAGTTTTAGGGCCGATTCAAAATCTAAAGATCCAACAGCTGCCAAGGCGGATATCTCACCTAAAGAGTGCCCGGCCACCATATCTGGACTAAAATCTTTGCCCATGGTTTTTGCTCGAATAAATGAATGCAAGAAAATTGCGGGCTGGGCATACTTTGTCTGTTTCAAATCTTTGGAAGACCCTTCAAACATTACATCGGTAATTGAAAATCCCAAAATAGCATTGGCCCTTTCGAAATAGTCTTGGGCCAATTTGGATTTTTCAAACATATTTTTTCCCATACCGGGAAATTGAGCACCTTGACCAGGAAATAGGTATGCATGCATAGATACAGAAAATTGTTAGTAATTTTATTCGACCTAGATAAGAATCGATATTAAAATAAACACTTTATTCGCTAGTAAACCAATAGTATCCCCATCAAGAACTCATATAATCGGTAAAGTACATTTCGCTGATATTTTTCAAACTCCATTTCTTTTAAAACTTTATGGTTTAGGATAACATTTTACTCTTAGGATAACAACATCTTTGTTGACGGAACTTTTTTGGACTATCAAATCTTCAACACTACTAATGAAACCAATCTGGACAGCATGCTATTATCCTGTTTTAGGGTTCTCCGCTAAGCATAGGAAAGAGCCTTGACTAATACGAGACCAGTGCCAAATGGCCAAGAGCGCTACTACCATTTTACCTAAACCTATCCTGAAAATGCCTTAATATTCGTTTTGCTAACAAAAGTTAAATGGCTTCGTAATCTTTTACGAAGCCATTTAAAACCAACTACAAACTAACCCAACCTAAATTATTTTAACCTTATCCTTACATCAATTCAAATAATTACTTACTGCTGTTGCTCGTTCTAAAACATGTGCATTCAACTCATTTACGGCCACTTGAAAATCTGAGCTAGAATTTAAAAAAGTATATCCTGAAACTTCGCTAATTGCATAAGGCTCAATTAAAGCTGAATATGTGGCATACATTGATTGCATTGTACTTGAATTAAAAGCACCATCTATAACCTCTTGAAGGTATGCGTCATATTGTGCCTTATAGACTTCATCTTGATACAAATAACCAATTAGCGGCCATTCGGATGTATTTAACCCGGAAAAGTCTAACGGGAGAGATCCTCCCATCTTACCATGTTGTAGGGCTTCATTATTATCCCAAGGGATCCAAGTTAGCTTACCTGTATCCGGATTATTGTATAAGAAATAATTATGTGTCATTCTTCCATAGGTATCCCAATTTTGAATTACCGTATTCACCGCTAAGTATTTTAGGAATACGTCTGTATCAAAAACTGCTTCTAAATTTGTTCTCCAGGTACTCGAATCTGTAGTCCTTAAGTCATCATGTAAGATTGCCAATAAGCTTTCAACATCTGAAAAATCTGCTTCATCTTCATTGGTTTTCTTTACATATTCGTCTTCATTGTAAGTCCCCTCCGCAAAACTTGCCGCATCACCATCTGGTTTGTATAAATTTCCATCGTTATCTGAAAATTGCGTATCGATGACCGTATCATCCACCTCTTCGACCAGGGTGTACAGTCCAAAATATAATGGTCCATCGCCATAATCTACATAAAGGGTGTAAAAAGCCGTATGCGAACCTACTAGACCGGCGCTCCTAAACACATCAGCTGCTACTTTTTCACGTAGCATCGATTTGTCATCAAAATTATTTTTAAGGCTCAATTTTTTAAAACCATAAAAACGTTGGTTGTCTATTTGAGGATAATCATCTTCAAATTCATCAAAATCCAGTTTAAACGATAATTTTAGAATTCCGTTTTGCCAACTTGATTGCAAGCTTGAATTCCCTTTAAAACGCACACCTACTCTATACCATTGCTTATCTTCATAAAATACCTCAGCGGGCACAAAAATGGGGTCTTCTTCGGCAAAATCACCACTACCGGGTCCTCCGCCCGCTCCAAAGGTTCCATACAGACCGGTCATATCATCTAGCATACTTTGCCACCGGTCCTCGGTGATAACTATATCTAGTCTTTTTACGGCATTGTCCTCAAATACTTCATCAAAATTTGGATCTGCATCATTGCTGTGTGTCTGCGTCGTCCAGTCCGTTGCTTCAAAATTCACATCATCTGTAACTTCGTTTTCGTCAGCGGCTTCGTCCGGGTTCGTAGTTATAGAAGAATCATCTTCACTACACGAATTAAATGTTAGCATTGAAGTGCAAGACATGAATACCACAAAAAGTAAGTTGATACCATTTTTAATTATTTTCATCTAGTACTATCTTTTAAGTTCTTTCTAAGTTTATTTTTTGAACTTCGTTTTGGTTTTGAAGCCCGTTTTAGTTTCTCTTCAATGATGAAGCCATTCAATGGATATCCATCATTTTGATTGCCTATCTCCAAAAAAAGTTGGGCGCTTGTATTTCTTCTCCGTAGGATTCTGCCAAAGGAATGGTTTGAAAAAAAAGCCATCCCGAAAAATGAGTACTACTCTTCTAAATGTGTTTCTGATCATATCTAAAATTTTTAGGTGTTTGTTAGATTTAGATGTGATTGGCTTTATAAACTTGTGACCAGTTGCGTTAAAAAAATGCCAAAAAAACTTTATGGCTCCAGCATCTTTTTCAAAATGAATCAGTGCTATATCTGCTGGATTGGACCTACTTTACGCCACTTTAAGAGTTCATGGCTCAAAAGGCATATCCTTTGAAAAAACCGCTACAAACATCTGATTTTGAGTAGGTAAACTGAATTTCTTTGCGCTCTCTTTTCCGATCTAAGAAAAAGGGTATTTGTTCACAAACTATCCCATGGTTTTTATGCTGTTCCAGAGCTTCAAATGAGTTTTGGTATTGGCAAACCTTATTCTTGTGGGTATTTCAGTGAATCATCGCGTTGGTATTGAATTGCGTTTCCCATTAAGAACCATGTTCCATGAAGAATCGAACACGTTTACTTTTCCTGCGGATTCCGAACCTGAAAGACTAGTTCTTGATTCTAATTTTGGGTTTTTGACGGAGGCGAACTTTAACAAAAATTATTGCCTAGAACCCATAGGAATTGGGGTTAGTTCTTAGCAAATCCTTCATATAACATCACTCCTGATGTGTACAATATCACCCCAATTACTACCCATCTCAACACATCCAATGGCAACGACTTTATAATAAAAGCGGCTATGCATACGGCCACCACACCGGGAATCGCCATAGCAATGGCGGCCTTTCGGTTATAGGCTTTTTCTCGGATAAATCGTACCGAAGCTGGAGGCATAAGGAAAGCACAGGAACCCATCATGATCGGAAAAGCCACTTTGGGCGACATGCCCAAAGCGAAGACCAAGGCCATACAGGGAGCATATAATCCGATACCGGCGGTCATCAAAGCGCCCAAAACAAAGTTGGCAACAACGGCAATTGCCAGTTTTTCTTTTTGGAGTCCTATGGCCTCTCCCCCGCCTTGTATCCATTCCATATTGGTGGCCAACATAAAAAATGCCGTTACCAATAAGGCAAAGCCCATGACCAACTGAATCTTTTTTTCGGACAATTTAGCCACTACCCCTGCGCCCAAAACGGCCCCTAAAGCAGCAGAGATGAGCATCAAAACCAATGTTATGGGCTCTACTTCTATAATGGTAATAAAAATCAAGGCTTGTAAAAGCACAGGAAGGGTGTTCGCCACGTTCATCGTTCCCGGAATCTGTTTGTCCTTGGTCTGTTTGGTAAACTTTAGAAGAGCCGTCTGTGGGGCAAATGCACCAATGCCGAGTACATCAAAAAAGTTGACAACAAAGCCAATGATCGATGTTTTTAACCAACTGCTGTTTTCTAGTGTGTTTCTATGTGCTAGGAAGTCCCTTGTCAAAACAACGATGAACCAGACCGCTAGACCAGCCAATGAAACCCAAATTATCGTAATCATACCTATTTTCTAAGAAAAATATGGAGCTTAAGAACGACCACCGTCCTTGGGAAAATTTTATCAAAACGGCTTAACCGACCTAACAAACCTTAAAAAAAGTCGTGCTTTTGTTCATTTCTCCTTTGGCCAGTTTGGCCTCTATTTCCTTTGCAGTCTTTGTAATGGCAAGACCTCCCAGACCTGTACAACGGTGGGTGTTGGGCAATGCGTCACCTACGTGTTTCATGGTCTCCACTACTTCATCCAGGGGAATCAGATGATCATAGTCGGACAGGGCCATATTTGCACAGGAGATGGCGTTCGTGGCCGCCATTACATTTCTATTCAGGCAAGGGGCCTCAACGCGGTCGGCAATCATATCGCATATCATACCTAAACTGGATTGCAATGCCATTGAAGCTGCTGAAAGTGATTGGTTCAACGTACCTCTTTTTAATCCTACAATTGCCGCCGCCGCCATACCGGACCCTGATCCACATTCGGCCATACATCCTCCTACTTCAGCTGCAAAGGTGGCATGGGCCGCGATAAAAACTCCTATGATTCCAGCCGCCAACATCGCCTTTACCATTTCATCTTCTGAAAGCTCCAATGTTCTGCCAACGCCGATAATCGCTCCGGGCAAAGCACCACAGGATCCTGCCGTAGGTGCGGCTACTACGACACCCATGGAACTTTTAACCTCCATCATTACCGAAGTGTACAAAATCACTTGATTCAGAATATCGCCCTCCACGAGCGTTTTGTCCTTTATCCGTTCCTGATACGCCAAGGACTGAGGACCCAAAATGCGATCGGCGTATTTTGTTCCTTTTAGTCCAAGGTCTATCGCGTTTTGCATGATTCCCAATATGGAACGCATTTTTTCAAATACTTCCCCTTTGGATATATTCCCTCGTATGCTTTCATAGGCTATGGCCAACTCCCACAATTCAAGGTTTTTATCCGCGTTATATTCCAGCATCTCGTTACAAGTGATAAAGGGTACCGTAAGATCTTTACGGGCCATTATTGGAAGTACGGGATGAATTTTCTTAATGCAAAGGACCTGATCCATTTCTAGAAGTGCTGCTTCCAGGTCAGCGGGAATGAATCGGCTTGATTTTATTTCGATGAAAGAAGAAACTCCTTCGCGTATAGCGATTTCATCACAAGAGAGGGATCGTTCAATATGTTCAATAAGACCAGTAGGAGATTTGACATAAACCAAGGTTTGATAAAAATCCCCGGCCATGGATACTTGGGCCCCATCGATTTCAACAACTTCGATCATGCCTCCTCCGGTTGAAATGGCCGTTACCGTTCTAGTTTCCTTATTTTTTTTCAGGGTAATCTTGTAGGTGTTGGGATGTGTGGCTCCTATGGGGTGAATATCTATTTTGATTTGAATGCCTGCTTCTTCAATGGCCTGAAGATAATCCGGTAGACGCTCCTCGTCCGCCTCCCATCCCAGGAACCCACCAAAAAGTCCCATGTCCGATCCCTGACCCTTATGGGTCGTAGCCAAGGAACCATTGGGGTCAAACTCAATATAGACTTCCTTGATATGGCCATCCATTAAATCGCGACACATTCGGCCAATGCGCAAAGAGGCTGCACAATGCGAGCTTGACGGCCCCCGCATTACCGGTCCGATTACATCGTTGAATATGCTGGGATATCCTCTCATCCTGTGCACTACATTTTAATCTTTGAAAACATCAAGATTTCATAAAGATAAAACATCTTAGATCTAAATCATCTATCTTGATCCTACTTTAAAACGAAAGAGATGAACAAAGCAATACGAATGTTTTTGAACTACTTATGGCAATCCATACTCTTCTGGACCTTTGCGATGTTACTCTGGGCAATGTTCCGGTTTTATGGCATTGAGTCCGAAGAGGGTATTACTATTAGCGCGGACTTTCGCCAAGGTATGCAAATGAAGAACATACTTCCATTATTTGCGCTTGCCGGTTTTCTAATGGGCATTTTCTACGCCACGGTGGAGTTCGCTTTTGAAAGGTATAACTCCAAAAGGCGTTCCATAGGGTTAACGATTGTTATAAAGACACTTATCTATTTGTTTTTTATAATATTGATAGCGACTTCTATGATTGAACTGGGAACAAACCTGTTTGGGCTCCAGAAAAATAATGACCCGGGGTGGTGGCGGCATGACAAGGGTTTTTGGATAACTACCCTATACATTTTGTTTACCTCCCTGATATTTTCCTTTATTAGGATTGCCAATGAAAAATTTGGAAAAGGAGTATTTCTGAAAATGTTATTGGGGAGGTATAAAAAACCTCAGGAAGAGAAACGGATTTTTATGTTTCTCGACCTGAAATCTTCGACCGCTATTGCCGAAGCCCTAGGGCATTTTAAATATAGCCAACTTATTCAGGATTGTTTTTATGACTTGAATGATATTGTTCCAAAGTATGCCGCTGAAATCTATCAATATGTGGGAGATGAAGCTGTACTTAGTTGGCCGTACCATAGGGGTTTGGCCAATACGAATTGTGTGGCTTTGTTTTTTGCATTTCAGAACGTTTTGAAGTCCAGGAATTCCTATTATTTGGATAAATATGGCCTGGTTCCCGAATTTAAGGCGGGTCTCCATGGCGGAAAGTTAATGGTTGCCGAAGTAGGTGTCGTAAAAAAAGAATTGGCCTTTCATGGCGACGTAATCAATACCTCCGCAAGAATACAAGCAGAATGTAACAAACACAATGTTACTGTTTTGATATCTGAAGAGTTAAAGGAAAATTTGCCGGTAGACTCAAAGTATTCCACGAAATCCATAGGAAATCTACTTTTAAAAGGGAAAAAGAAAGAGCTGAATGTTTTTACTATTCTTCAAGGTTAATCTTTGATAAGGAAAATTACCTAGCTAATTTTGGAAATCACTTAAATAAATTGGGATTTTTTAAAATTTAAACGGGCAGGTTTACGACGGTAGCATACAGGTTCACGACAAATAGGACACTTTACTTTGAAGGTTCACAGGATTCTTGGTTTTTTGTGAACATGGAAAGAAATGAATTTATCAAAAAAAGTATGGCTTTTGGAGGAATTGCCACTATAGTTCCCACTATGGCCATGTCCCATGAAAAAAGAGCTATAAAAGAGTTGTTCGACCAACAGGAAATTTCTGAATTTGTATCGGCTGCACATAAAAGTTTGGAGGACACCCAAAAGATTATTGAGGCCAAACCCTTATTGTTGAATTGCACTAGCCAACTTGCCAAAGGCGATTTTGAGACGGCCATCGGGGGTGCATCACATATGGGGAGAAAGGATATTGCGGATTTTCTGGTATCCAAAGGGGCACGATTGGATATTTTTAACTACACTTTTTTGGGATACGACGATTTTGTCCGGAAGCTCATTACGGACCATCCCCATTTACTCAATGCACCAGGACCTCATGGATTTACGCTGCTGCATCATGCAGAAGTAGGTGAACGCAAGGAATTGGCCGCTTGGTTACAGGAAAAAGGGCTAGCAGAAACCTTTTTCAAGGGCGTTTTCGGGTAGGCAATATGAAACTTCAAATCATTTGAAACATCTTCAACCTATCCAAAATTCTATATTTGTAAGTGTTGGAATAACAAAGTATGTTTTTCCAATTGATTTTTAAATGATGTGGTCCCTTAACACCGACAGACGATTCTTTTATTTCGCTACGTTAGTGCTACTAGTCGTATTTGGCATTTCGCTTATTCAAAATGTTATCCGGTATCAACATCATGCAAGCTATGATATTTGGACCTCGGTAATTTACCTAGCAGTTTCCGTATTATTGTTTATTCCCTTCATGGTGCTTTCGTTTCAAGTACAAAAGGAATTAAATAGGCGATTTGGAAAATGGTACTGGCTTACAGTCGTTTTGTTTGCCCTTGTTATTTTGTTTACTTTCTATCTTCTCTCAGGAATTCTTTTGCATAGTCTGGAATTCTTTGATCATTTTATTTCCGAGGATTATGCACGTTACTATTTTGGTCGGGAGGCCCTATATCATCTTTTGGTAATTTTTGGATCTTCTTTGTTTGTACGACTTAAAGGGAAGAAAAAAAGGACGACCATAGAGGTTAATAAGGGAAGAAAAACCATTACCCTCCGTTTGGATACAGTGCATTGGATTGAAGCGGATGATCACTATCTCAACTTCTATACGGGAACCGATGTTTTTATCAAACGTGCCAATCTGGGCGATATGGCAAAACAACTCGCACCGGATTTTATTAGAATTCACCGAAAATATGTGGTCAACAAAAGTCAAATCGTTTCTAAAGAAAAGAAGCAACGCCAGGAATTTATCCTCTTAAGTTCAGGAAAAAGGCTAAAAGTGGGTCAGTCTTTTGCACCTGTGTTTTGGTAAAAACACCGGATTACCGGCTCTTTTAAAACTCGTACCAAGCAAAACCAAATTGTTTTGGGTAAGGCGCTACATAACTATATGAGTAGAGCTCAACATAGCCTACGATCTTAACTAACCATGTCTAATACGTAGCGCCCACCCGAACAAAACTATTTTTTGAGTGGTATTTTGGTGCTTCGGGAGCTGCCATACAACAGGTAGACCCTAAATAAAATAAGGCAATCTCCTCTAGTTTTTCAACGGTGGACCCTACGCTTATTTTTTTAGGAAGCGCAATGGTACCCACTGCCGGACCACCTACTATGGATAGGTACCATGTACGTCCCCAGATATCCACAATATCGATGTTATACCGTTCGTTGCGTAATGCGGGTAAAGAAGGATTTTGCTTATAAATCCATGGCCTGAGTACCACAAGATCACCGGGAACATGTTGAATTCGGCTTACCGTACCTGATATCGGAGCATGGATACGGTGATAGTTCTTATTATGCAAAAATACATTTGTAAAGTAATAATCCTTTGGGATGGTACCTTCACCTATCTGAAAAATAGCTTCGATATGGCGCTTGTCGCCCTTTACATTGGAGATTGTAGTATCCGCTACAGATCCCATATCACAAAGCAGACCTTCACATGGCCAAACATGGGCATTTTGGTTTTGGGGGAGTTCTTTTAATTCCCTGGTGAAAAAATCCTGAAAATTAGTAAACTCCTTTTTCCCATTGGGCGGTTTAAACTTTTGCAGATAGTTCTTATCGGAATAGTTGACCCTTAGATACGGCCCTATTATTTTTTTGGAATAAGGTTTGGTATATAGGGACGAGTACCATGCGGATATGCCACGTTGCAGGTTACTGGGTAAATTTCCCCAAAGTTGAACAGAAAGGAATTGATAAATGGCAGCTCTCCACCGTGGTACCTTAAAAACTGTGAAATGAATATCGGATTCCGATGTAGAATAGAAAACAGAAGACATACGTTTCTTTTATTTAAATGGCAAGTGCCCAACTATCCAGTTTTCCCTCCTCAAGGTCCAAATAGTATGAACACCTTGCCAAATCCGTAATAGATATCCCAATACCTGTTTTCTGATATTGGGATTAGTTCTCTTTTGGAAGTCTTTCAAAACCTGATGAAAGCTCTATAAAAAAGACTGTCCGCTTTTTGATGACAATTCAAAGTAAGGCACCTTAAAGTCTATTATCAAGACATTTTTGTGAATGACCCGTTTCACTTAGGATATGACTTTTAAGGGTCGATTGATGACGAAAACGGGTCTAAAAGTGCTGTTCAAGGATGTAAAAAGTCACTGACCTCCCATTTAAGGAATGATTAACAGAAAACCACATGAAATACCATTCCTAAGACGGGAAGCGTAGCCACATTCCTGAAACGAAGATCTATTTTGTAGATTGAAAAAAACTAAAAAAGGGTGCTTATTGGCGCAAGGCTTCCAACGCTTGGGAGCGGTAATTTCTTCCGATGGGAAGTTCACGGCCCTTTACTTCCACCATAATATTGTTATAGGCGGTTATATGTGAGAGTGAAATGATGAAAGAGCGATGGATCCTAATGAATTGTTGTTTGGGCAGTTTCTCGGCCAAATAGCTGATACGTTGGGTAGTTATGACTTCCCTATCCGTTAGGTGAATAATGACCTTGTCATTTAGACTTTCCAAATAATGGATACAGGCCAAATCCAATTTAACCACTTTGCGATCAGCCTTTATGTAGAGAAACTCTTGCTCTAAAGTAGTAGTTCCTTCCCTCTTTGCCATTTCGGATTCCCCGCCATTAAGTTCTATCTGCTGCCCCTGAAGATACTTGTTCACCTTTGAAATCGTCTTTAAAAAACGAGTTAAGGAAATCGGTTTTAAGAGGTAATCTATGGCATCCAGCTCAAATGCCTTTACGGCAAAATCCCTATAGGCGGTAGTGAAAACGATCAGTGGTGGATTCTTTATTGATTCGATCAGTTCCAATCCATTCAATTTAGGCATCTTAATGTCCAAAAAAACCAACTGTACATGTCCTTGCTGAATATGTTCAAAGGCCTCCAGGGCATTACTACAACTTGCCACCACTTCCAATTGATCGATCTGCTTGGCATACTTTACCAATACATCTCTGGCCAGGGGCTCATCATCTACAATGATACACTTGATCTTATTGGACATTTTCTTCTTGCATTAGGTCGGAGATGTCGCTCAAATCGATATTCAATTTTACCAAAAAACTATCTTCCTCCTCCAAAATCTTTAGTTCATACTTGTCCGGGAAAAACAGCTCCAATCGCCTTTTTACATTGGTAAGTCCTATGTTCTTGTCCGTATCCAACCCTTCTTTGGAAAGCTCGGAACTTTTGCTGTTTTCCACCATAAATACCAGATTTTCCTTGATCAACTTAAGGTCTATGTTGATCCAGGCATCATTGATTTCATTGTCCGCTCCATGTTTAAATGCATTTTCCACAAAAGGTAATAACAACAAAGGAGGAATAAGTGTTTCGGTATTATCAATGGATTCTGAAACGTTTATACTTAAACCCTCTTCATACCGTATGCGCTCCAAGGCCACCAAGTTCATCAATTGCTCCCACTCCCTTCCAATGGAAATAAAACGCTCGTTACATTCGTACAACATATAATCCAAAAACTTGGACAGCCCCAAGACCACATCAGGGGTTTTTTTGGATTGGGAAAGCGATAGGGAATAAATACTGTTCAAGGTATTGAACAAAAAATGGGGATGGATCTGTGCCTTAAGAAATTTAAGCTCCGTGGCCACCTTCTCTTTTTCCAGTTCTTTATTGATCTTATCCTTCTGATAATAAAATAACTGTAGTTTAATGGCCATGGCTACGAATACCGGAGTATATACCGCCACAATGGAGTTAAGCAACTTGGGCAGATATAACATGGGTGTTTTCCAGTGTTCCTTTTCCGGGCTATACCAGCGATAGAGATAGGTCCATATCATATAACGGTCTATTACTCCTATGGCCAAAGCCAAAAGTATGGAAAGGAATATATACTGGACGGTTTTCTTTGGGTAAAGAAACTTGGGCATTAAATAGTAGAGGGTAATGTAGGTGGGAATCATTTTCCACGGCAAAAGAAATAGCAGTTGTTGAAATTGTTCCCAATATTCATCATCATAGCTCCCCCACATTAGGGTATACAGCGCTACATAGGACATCCAAAAAAGGACGTGGTAGTACACCCTGTTTTTACGATTTGAAATCTTGTCGATCATTAGGAGCGATTTGCCAGCAATTCTTGGTGAAATTACTAATTACCGATTAGCTTATAAAATAACGAAACTAAACGACATGCTTTTGACCGCTAAAGTCCATTTTGTCCCTGTAAACGTTTTTTTAGATTAAAAGCAGAGTAATGGAATAGCTGTATGATATCATACTCTTAAAAAATCAAGTTATGGGGTATGACACAGAATATAAAGTAAATAGAGTAATCCGTGTTACTTTTGTAAGGTAACTTTAACGGCATTCATACCTTTCATTCCCTTTTCCAGTTCGAAAGTAACTTTGTCATTTTCCGCGATTTCATCGATTAAACCGCTGACGTGGGTGAAGTATTTCTCTTGGTTTTCGGCATCGATTATGAACCCAAATCCTTTGGAAGAATCAAAAAAGGAAACAGTTCCCTTTCTAACCGGATCAAATTCTTCTTTATCGCTTTCCAAAGTCTTTGGAATACCGATAATTATGTTCTCGGCCTCTATTTCAATTTTTTGCGAGGGATCGGGTGGGGTATCCGTTAAATTGCCATTATAGTCTACATAGGCAAACTCAATTCCCTTTTTCCCGTTTAATTTTGCCTCGGCCTTGCGAGCTTCCATTTTCTTCCGTTTCTCTTCACGCTTTTTTAAACGTTTTTTTTCCTTTTCACTTTTGTTAAATGTTTGCTGTGATTTTGCCATTCGTCTATTTAAAATGTTTTGACCAAAAGGTACGATTAGTATACAAAGATATCTCTTTACATTAAAATAATCCAAACAGTAGGGCTAACATTCTAATTTTAAAGGTTCAATGGCTCATCTGCTAATACATTTGACCCCTATGGTTCTGTTAAATTTTTCATAGGCTTTTCCTTGGTTTGCTACAACAATCCACGGTAAGCCGTATTTTTGCAGTTGCTAATTTCAACAGAACCCAATTATGGACACCCAATATGGTCATATTCTCTATGATTATCTATTGAAAATCGGAATAGAGGAAACCCCTGCATCCTATATTAATCTATTTGTGCTACTGGTGGGGAGTATTGCTATTTCCTGGCTGCTCGATTTCATTATCTGGAAAATCCTCCGAACACTTTCGGTCCGGTTGGCAAGGCGTACGGCAACCAATTTTGATAACTTCCTTGTTGCCCACAAGGTGCCAAGATATATTGCCCATGTCTTTCCTTTATTACTGCTTTTTGAGCTTATCCCGATAGTATTCATGGATTTTGAATATGGAGGTGCCCTAGTACTTAAAGTATTAATGATTTTAGGGGTACTGTTGGCTTTGGTGCTGGTAAAAAGTTTACTTTCAAGCACCAAGGACTACTTAAGGACGCTACCCCATTTGCGGGACAAACCCTTGGATAGCTACATTCAGGTCTTTATGATATTTGCTTGGGCAGGCGGTATTTTGACCATTTTCGCCATTATCACGGATACGACCATTTGGAAATTTTTTACGGCCCTTGGTGCCGCATCCGCAGTTATCCTATTGATTTTCAAGGATTCCATTCTGGGCCTTGTGGCGAGCATACAGGTGAGCATAAACGATATGGTTCGAATCGGCGACTGGATTACCTTTGAGAAGTATGGTGCGGACGGCGATGTTATTGAAATAAGTTTGGCAACGGTGAAGGTGCAGAACTTCGATAAGACCATTACCACTATTCCTACCTATGCCTTGATTTCAGATTCCTTTAAAAATTGGAGAGGTATGCAGAAATCAGGAGGAAGACGTATAAAGCGGGCATTGATCGTTCGGCAGAAAAGTGTAAAATTCCTAAGTCCGGATGATGTGGAATCTTTAATGAAAATAGAGCTTATCACCCGATATCTGGAAACCAGGGATAAAAAAATTGCTTCGTTTAACCAAGAACGTGGAATTAATAAGGATCTGGCCATAAACGGAAGGAACCTTACAAACCTTGGTGTCTTCCGCAAATATATGGAGAGCTATTTGGAGAACCATTCTGCGATTAACGAGGATATGACTTTGATGATACGCCAGTTGAACCCTACTCCGCAAGGAATTCCTTTGGAAATTTATGCTTTTAGCAGTGATAAGCGGTGGGAAAATTATGAATATATCATGGCAGATATATTCGACCACTTATTGGCGGCCCTCCCCTATTTTGAGTTGGAAGTCTTTGAATTGCCCACATCTTTGGAATCCGCAATAAATACTTAACATGTTTTTAAAGAGATTTTTGCGTGGTCCGTCTGGTTAGGAGTATACTATTCAGTAAACGTAGTACGACCCAAAACTTTGTATTTCTGCTGTTTTATAACAAAACATTTTTTATTCTGAAGGCGGTATAACTTCATTTTGGTTATTTTAGAACCAACAAATATGACACTATGGGTTCAAGAAGAGATTTTTTAGAAAAATTGACCGTTTCAACAATTAGTTTACCCTTATTGTACAATCCCACAAACTTGTTCGCTGCTTCAGATGAAGCCTATGACGGGCCTATTTTAAAGGTCGCCATTATGGGGTTGGGCAGTTATGCACGTAGAGTGGCAAAAGCGATGGAGTCCTGCAAACGGGCCAAACTGACTGGCGTCATTAGTGGAACCCCCTCCAAAATAGTTGAATGGCGTGCCAAATATGGTATTCCCGAAAAGAATTGTTATAACTACGATAATTTTGATCGTATCAAGGAGAACCCGGATATAGATGTCGTTTATGTTATTACCCCCAATGGACTACATAAGGATCAGACGATAAGGGTCGCCAAGGCTGGGAAACATGTGATCTGCGAGAAGCCAATGGGCATTAACGCCCAAGAGGGCCAAGAAATGGTAGACGCCTGCAAAGCGGCCAATGTAAAATTGTTGATAGGTTATCGCATGCACTACGAACCAAAGACGGTAGAAGTGATTCGGATGCGTAAAGCAGGTGAATTTGGAAAGCTTAAATTTTTTCAAGGCCAATCCGGATTTACCATAGGAGATCCTACGCAATGGCGTTTGAACAAGAAACTGGCCGGTGGTGGCGCTATGATGGATATCGGTATCTACTCTATTAATGGCGCGCGCTATATGCTCGGGGAGGAACCTATTTGGGTCACTGCCCAGGAGACAAAAACAGATTCGGTGAAATTTAAGGAAGGGGTGGACGAAACCATACAGTTTCAAATGGGTTTTCCCAGTGGTGCCGTAGCTTCTTGCCTATCTACTTACGCCATGAGTCATTTGGATCGTTTTTTTCTTAACGGGGAGGACGGTTTTGCAGAAATGCAACCCTCTACAGGCTATGGCCCTATCAAGGGACGTACACATAAGGGTGAATTGAAGCAGCCTCATATTACGCACCAGACCCTTCAAATGGACGGGATGGCCCAACTCATTTTTGAAGGTGTTGAACCTATTGTACCTCTTGATGGTGAGGAAGGTGTTAAGGATATGAAGATTATAGATGCCATATACCTAGCGGTAAAGACCGGAAAACGTGTTGATTTATGACATATCAAGACAACTTCCAAAGGTGATGATCGGAGACTAATATTCCAACAGCTCTATTTTTCGAAAGTCGATGGGGTGACTATTGGATTGAAAGGAAAGATAGCCGCCCTTTACAGAGGTATCTCCATCCACAATCAATGTTTTTGCAGTTTCATTGTTGGGGTCGTAGGAGGGATTGGTATAACTTAAAATCTCTTCTCCATTGACAAAGTGGGTTATTTCTCCATCCTTGATGTCTATTTCCGCGGTTACCCATTGATCTCCGTGAAAGGTTCGGGGAACCGTTGCCGGAATACAGGTAGTCGTATTCTTTGCCCCATCAAATTCCACAAATATTCCATTGACGCATAAGGCTCCTAATGGGCGGTCGTCCTTACCATTTCCGCCATGGAAATTATATTCCATACAAACAGGAAATGGTTGATTCAATTTTTGTGTATTTGGTGGTTGGCCGTGAAATTGAATACCACTATCGCGATAGCCCCACTCAGGCGCCCCTGGCGCTGTTTCACCCACAAATCGGTACTCTACTTTGAGGCGGTAGTCCGTGAGTCTTTTATCATAGTACAGGGTGCCGAAACGATTATTCAAATCCGGGCCGTAGCCATCATAGCGGATGCTTAGGATTCCATCAACCACACGAAAGGTATCTCCAAAATTTTCACCAAGGGGGTAACTGCTGATTTTCATGGTCCAACCCTCTAAATCCTTTCCGTTGAAGATAGATACCCAATTGTTTTTTTTCGATTCAGTTTTTTCCAAAACGGCTGATTCCTTATTAGCGTCGGTCTTTTTCTCTCCGCAGGAAACTAGCAATAGTGACAATGATAATAAAATGAATTTCATCAATTTATAAGGGATTGATTGCATTTATAGTCAGATTTAAAGCGTCATTTTCTTTTTAAATGTAGGGATAAAAAGATAATCCGCTAAAGGAATCCATCAAACTATCAAGAAAGAGATGGTTTTCTGAATCCGATCATTAAGGCCATTAGTAACCACAAACCAATAACAAAGGCAATTACACCCATAAAAAGTTGGGGCTCGGCTTGGAAAAGCTTCAAATCATATAAAAACAACAGGTTGGAAAAGACAAGGAAAAAAAGGACAAATCTTCCGAAATATTTGTCGAAGATGCTTTCCGGAACCTTCTTTTTATGGTACCTCCCAATCACCGATTCAGTGAGTCTTTTAGTAAAATCTTCCGATGGCTCTTCTAATTTACTTTTTCGTAATAGCTCAATGAGTTCCTCATCCTCGATACTGTACTTTTTCATAATAGATTCTTTACTTCGTTTCCCAATACGGATTCCAACTCGATTTTCAATTGTTTCCTCCCCCGTAACAGGCGCATCTTAATGGCCGACCTTTTCAGATCCATTATATTGCCTATCTCGGAAATCGTCTTTCCGCGTACATAATGTAAAGTAAACAGTAAGCGATCTTCGGGGGATAATCGGTCCATTGCGCGATCTATATATTTCCTTTTTTCATGTGATCGCAAAGCGTCCCAACCCTTGTTTTCAGCATTTGAATTCTTTTCATGGCTTGAGACTTCTTCCAAAGAAGCGTTCATAATCTTTCTGCTCGCAATTTTTGTCAACGCACAATTGTAAACAATTCGATAGAGCCATGTAGAAAACTTTGAGGATTTTTTAAACCCCTTGAGGGAGGCGAAAGCTTTTATAAATGCATCCTGCACCACTTCTTCGGCATCCTCCCTATTCCGTAGAATGGTAATGGCAACCGTATAAGCTAAGTTCTTGTAGGTATTCACCAAATACTCAAGACCTTCTCGATTACCCTGAGCCGCCTTTTTTAGAAACCTGTCCTCTTGTTTATTTTTTTGAGCTCCGGCCATTCTTAAAGTTAGACTGTATTTTTTGAATAATGGTCACAAAAAGTGACCACTATTGACTATTTTAAGTCTAACCAAGAAAACGATAGATAACGAAAAAAGAAAGGCCATGAAAATTACATCTGCCGCATTGTTTATTTCCATAGCACTGGTCGTGTTTGGAATATGTTATTATTATTTTACTACCCGACATAAAGAACGTATGGTCATTTTAGAAAAAGGATTGCCAAGGGATTATTTTAAGGGAAATACCCACTACCTACCTTTTGTTCTCACCCTAGGTATTGTAAGCATTGGAATTGCATTGGGCATGCTGGTAGGTGGATTGTTAGATTCACTGGATGTAGGAGGAATTGGAAATTTGATATTCCCGTTCTCCATTTTTCTGTTCATGGGAATTAGCCTGCTAGTTTCATACTGGGTGCTTAAAAGAATACAGACAAAACAGTAAACATTGCTATTGGCAGATAATTGAACTAGAATACTAGAAGCTTAAACTCCGAGAGGATTACAACGCATCAATCAAAATCGAATCGTATGAAAATTAAACTAAAAAGAAATCTATGTCTGTTATTACTCGGTTTTCTATCCTTTGCAGTATTAGGCCAAGCATATGAGACAGCTTTTGATGCCCTATTGAAGGAACAACAGGATTCATCAGGTCCTGGTAAAGTTGTCCTAGTGGCCAAAGATGGAGAGGTTATCTATAAAAAGGCTTTTGGTAAGGCCAACCTTGAACTTGACGTTGAAATGGATACTGAACACGTTTTTCGTTTGGGTTCCATTACCAAACAATTTACAGCTGCTGCTATATTAAAATTAGCCGAGGAAGGGAAGTTGTCATTGAAGGATGACATTACCAAATTTATCAAGGATTACCCGGTACATGGACATGCCATTACTCTGGAACATTTGCTTGCCCATACATCGGGGATTAGGAATTATACTAACCTCCCACAATTTACTGCCGAAGTAAGGAAAAAGGATTATAATCCCGAGGAGCTGATCAATTTCTTTAAGGACGAACCTATGGATTTTAGTCCTGGTGAAAAACACGCCTATAGCAATTCTGGCTATATCCTATTGGGACGTGTAATCGAAATAGTTTCGGGCAAGATGTATGGAGAATACATTGACGCCGCTTTTTTTCAACCCCTCGGCATGAAAAATTCATTTTATGACTATTCTTCGAAACTAATTCCGAAAAGGATTCCAGGTTATCAAAAAAAAGGAAATACTTATGAAAACTCGGATTACTTGAGCATGACATTGCCTTATGCCGCAGGTTCCTTAGTATCTACCGTAGAAGACCTGTTCATTTGGAACGAAGCGGTTATGGGCGATTTTGTCCTGAGCACGAAAAGTAGGGAGAAAGCGCATGCGGCCCAAGTCCTGAACAATGGAAAAATAATTGATTATGGTCTTGGTTGGAGACTGGGCAATGTACAGGGAAGTCCGTCTATAAAACACGGGGGGCTGGTTAACGGTTTTACTTCTAATGCCCTGTATCTTCCTGATGGGAAAATATTCGTTGCTGTCCTCTCCAATTGTGACTGTACTCGAAGTCTCGATGTTTTAGCCTCTAAAATGGCGGCTATAGTTCTGGGAAAACCCTATCAGTGGAAGGAAATAGAACTTTCCAATAAACAATTGGAATCCTATAAAGGTGTCTACGAATCCGAGTATGAGGGTCAAAAAATGATTTCCTTGCAAGATGGCGACCTCATGTATTTTAATCGCGGTGGATCTAAATCAAAAATCCATCCATTGGGAAAAGACCAATTTCGATTGGGAAATAGTTTGACTGTTCTACAGTTCAAAAGAAATTCGGACAAGAATAGGGCTTCCTTTGAATTAAAAGGTCTTGGGTTACCTGTTAAATACGATCGCACATCTTCAGGAACTATCCCAACCCTAAAAGCGATACAGATTCCATCGGATGCACTTGAGCGGTATACAGGAGAATATCGGTTTCCATCCAAATTTATCTTTGTTGTTGTTATAGAGGGAAATAAACTATACGGACAGGTGGGCCGGGACAAGAAGGAAATCGTTCCTTATAAGGAAAACAAGTTTTTCGCCAAGGAAATTGATGCGCGGATCATATTCAGTTTAGATAAGGATGGCAAAATCATTGGGCTGACAAAAATCCAAAATGATAAAATGTACGCTGAGAAAATCAAATGAATTGATTAATCCTCATGATACAACTTCAATTCCGTTGGATAAGGAGTTCCTTTTCCGGTTTCCAGGAAATTCTTTAGGCTTAACAAATAAACGGTCCACTTTGTGTTAAAGTACGTAAGGGATTCAATATCGCCAGAAGGGATATTACTATGTGTATGGGTTAGAAATACCTGTCCCTCCTTTTCTTCCAGCTCAAAAGTCAGAATAGTATCCTGCCATTGAGGAGGACCTTCGCAACAGGTCAATTCCAATTTTTCGTATGGAATAAGTGTGGTGTAATTAAATTTTAGGGTTGTCAGGTCCTTAAAATACAAGGCTATCGTTTTTCCGATCTCCGGATCTCCTTTTGCGGATGTTGCCCACCATCCCTCGAGTCCTTGAGGTTCGGATATCGCTTTATACATTTCCTCTTTGGTGGTCTTTGCACCTATAAAGTGCCTGGAGTCCTTCATAACAAATTGGATTTCATGAATGGTTACACAAAGGAACTAATATTGGTATCTTTAGCAAACTATTCATTCACCATTCCATAAATTTCTGGTGATGTAAAAGTAACCAACGTATGGCGAGAACAATAATCGAAAATCCTACGCACTGTGCCTTGACCCATGCCATGAATAGTATTGGCAGTAAATGGAAACCGTTAATAATCTATTTATTGGGTATAAAAAGCGATGGACTACCCTTACGGTTCGGTAGGATAAATGCGATTCTTCATTATATTTCCAAAAGGGTGTTGGTAGAACAGCTCAAAGAATTGGAAACAGACGGATTGATAATTAGGAAGAGATATAAGGAGATTCCTCCTAGGGTGGAATATTCTCTGTCCGAAAAGGGACGGGCCCTGTTGCCCATATTGGAAAACATTTGTGAATGGAGCGAAAATCATATGGGGCATGTTACATTTGAATAAGAGCCTTTATATAGAACCTAGCATGTAGTGAAATGAACAAGACCAAAAAGTACCAAAAAGAGTTCATATCCTTTCAAGGTGAATTGAAGTCCTTTATTTATCGATTAGTGACTCACAGGCAGGAGACCGAGGATATAGCGCAGGAAACGTATTTTAAGGCATTCAAGAATTTAGATGCATTTAAAGAAAATGCATCTTTCAAGACCTGGACGTTTACCATTGCCGCTAATCTGGCCAAGGACAATCTAAGGGCACGACAAAGATGGGGCGAGGATTGGATGGAACTCGTTAAAGATGCCCATGTACAGGATAAACAATTACTCCAAAAAAAGTTCGAGGTGGCCCGTACTTCTGAACATGGAAAATTCGTAATACGGGAACACATCAACTATTGTTTTAATTGCGTTAGCAAAACATTGTTACTTACAAGTCAGATTTGCTTATTGTTAAAGGAGGTCTATGGCTTTAAGGTGAGCGAAATAATGCTCATTACCGGCCTAACGGAAGGTAAGGTAAAACACACGATTGCAGATGCTCGGAAGGATATGAACCGTATTTTTGAAAAACGATGCGCTTTGATCAACAAAAAAGGGATTTGTCATCAATGTACCGGTCTCAACAATCGGTTTAACCCGGAACAGGATACCCATATTGAAGCCAATAAGATTAAAATGATAAAGGAAGCACGAAACAAAAACTATGACCAATTGCTGGACCTAAGACTGCAATTGGCAAAGACCATAGATCCTCTCGATGCTGAAGGAAGAGATCTTCATAACTACCTGATAGAGAACTCTCCCGATTGGGCAAGGGCACAAGTAACCAAATAAATTCAACTGATTAAAAATCAATTACTTGCATTATTTTTCGTCCGTTTTTAACAGATGAACAGTCTAAATATTGGACAAAGTTTATTAACAATTAAAAACAAAAGAATGAAAAATGTAATCAATTGGTTCAATTTACCCTCAACGGACTTTAACAGGGCCATTAAGTTTTATAGTGAAGTACTTGAAATTGAGATGATGCGTATGCCAAGTCCAGATGGATTTGAGAATGCATTCTTCTCCAACCCTCAAAATGGTGGTGTAAGCGGCTCCATTGGCTCCAATCCCCAACAAAAACCTGGAGTGGAAGGTGCTACCATCTATTTTGATGTTAACGGCCGATTGGATGCTGTATTGGACAGGGTAATTTCTAATGGGGGACAGATCGTAATGTCTAAAATGAATATAGGGGAATTTGGAACCATAGCCATGGCCACGGATACGGAAGGCAACCTTATAGGCTTCCATTCTGCACAATAAGAATGTTATGGGAAAGATCCGACGATTTTTCCCTTTTTTATTCATAATCAAATCATTCTATAAAAGATGAAAATTATCCTAATTTTATTACTAGTCCTGGCCTTTTTGGGGGGCCTTTATTTAGCCATAAGCATATTTGCCAATAAAAAACCACCGTTATCCGCGGCCAATATTCATGGCTATGTAGCCATTGCGGTATTGATTGTATTAGCGTATAATGCCTTTAGCATGAACATGACCCAACTTTGGATGGCGTTCGCTATTTTGTTCGTTGCAGCACTTGGAGGGCTATACCTTTATAGCAATCATAAAAAAGATGCCATTGGACCAAAATCAGCTGTTGTCATACATATGATATTTGCATTGTCCGGCATTGCGCTGACTTTAATTTCAATACTATAACTTGTTTAAATTGACTTCCTTTTTTTGCATTGTCCTAACGGAAAGGAAAATGGAAAGTGACTAACTTTCTTTAGGATAACAGATATTCATCATCAGTTTTAATACATTATGAAAAATCGAATAAAAAGATTTGAGCCATACTGTTTTTGGATACTTTTTAGTTGCGCGGCCCTATTGGGTTGCACAAAAAATAAGGATAAGGTAAAAGTGGAGTCTTTGATAGGCGAATGGAATTGGTCCTATACCAGAGGCAATGAAAAGGGGGATGCGTATGATGTTAATCCAAATACCTTGAATATGTCTGTAGCCTACATATTCAACAAGGATAGTGTACGGATTTTGGTCAATGGCGCGGAGAATGAATCATTTCCTTTTCATTTCTCGGGGGACACCTTGAATTATGGGGAGGAGAAAGTCTTCTTTAGAGTTTCCGATACAAAAGATTCCTTGATATTTCGCAATGCCTTATGCTGCGAAGACATATTTGAAAAAGCATTTATAAGAAAATAAGACAATAGCCCCTCACATACATCTCCGAAAGCTTAAAAGGTAACTTTCCCTTCTATTTAACGACTTTCCTTCTTTTGCTTTTTGTCCGCTTCTACCAATTCATCTTCCTGCCAAACACCATCGGCGATGATTTTACCATCCTTTCCGTAGAATATACCTTCTCCACTTCGTTGGTCCGCCTTCCATGCCCCTGTATATTTTTCCCCATTGGGCCAATAATACGTTCCTTGTCCGTGTCGTTTGTCGTTTACGTAATTTCCAATGTAGTATTCTCCGTCGGGCCAATAAAAGGTGCCTTTGCCGTGACGTTGGTTGTCCTTCCACTCCCCTTCATAACGGCTACCCGTACTCAAAAGTGCCAATCCGTGACCATTGGCTTTCTTGTTTTTAACCTCTCCCACATAATGTATTTGACTTCCTTTGCTACTGGTAAAGGTCAAATATTCACCAAAGGACTTCTTCTGAAGTTGACCTTCCATACGGGCCAATCGTACCTTGGTCTTTTCAAGTGCAAAGCTTAAGGAATCGTACTGTCGAATCTCTTTTGCGGTGGCCAAATGCTCCGTTTGATTAGAGTCTAGAGCTTGGAGTTGGGTAATTAAGGAAGCATCCGAATGGATCGCCTTCTGCATTTTCATCAACCTTTCTGCAAGCGAAATACGAAGCTGAATTCCGGTACTATCGTCTTCCCCGGAAATGGTCAACTGTTTTCGGTAATCTTTTAGGGCGGCTTTGTAATCACCTTTTACCAGTGCGGAATCAATTTGCAAAAGATTTTGGTAAACGTTCATCCGCTCATCAATCTGCTCCTGGAATGCCCTGTTGGCCTGAAGCTCATTTTGAAGATTGCTGGTCTTCAATTGATAGAATACGATGATACCAACGGCAAACACCAATAAAAGATAGGATATAATGGTACGATTTTGTTTTTTCATGCTGTAGAAAGTTCGGTCAACGCATTGATATACGTATTTAATCGTTGAAGTGGATTTCGGGCAGCTTATTTTTTACCTTTCTAAAATCGGGGGAGAAATACATATGGAACCTTAAGGTCCAACTTTGCTTGTAAATCCCTCCATTACTTAACTCTTGTCCCTGGGAATACATTAACCCTGCGGCAAAGGTAAGTCTAGGGGTTACAATATACCCCAATGTAGTGGTCAACCGTAAATCTTCCATAGGACTTGCAACCACTTCTTTTCCACTCTGCATAATCAATTCGGCCTCTGGGGAAACATAAAATGTTTTTGGTTCCAGTTTATGACTGTTCAGGGGTACTTTTAACCGGAACATATAGCGCCAACGATTCCTAAATATATATTCACTGTTTTCTGCAAAACCTTGGCTCCAACGGTGTTCAATTCGAATGCGATGATAGGTCATAACACTGGACAACGGCATGGCAAATAGGTATTGGTGCCAAATACGCCATTCCGGTACTAAATTACGATCCATAGAGGCTTCATTCGTATTGAAATTCAGGCGCAATACGCCCCCCAAACTAACATTGAATTTCTTGGAATAGATATAGCCGATGGCATGCCTATTATAAATTTGTGCCATCTGCCCTACAAACGGGGTACTTTCCGTTTCCTGAAGCCTGAAATGGGTTTGGGCCACCCAAAACAGACGTTTTGAAATACGGATATTTCCATAAGTGTTGAACCAAACCTTTGTAAGGGGCTCCTTAAATTTGGATTCCAAAGGGAGTACCTCTTGCCCTTCCTCCTGCGCGGATAAGGACAATGAACTACAAATCAGAAACAAGATCAATACCCATGCGGTATTTTTGCCATAGTGCCTCATCCGCTATTTTTCTTTGACCTGGTTTTGGATGTTGAACAATTGCATGACCATTTTTGGGTCCTGCTCTTTTCGAAGCTTTCGTTCCAATTTTGAGGTTTCCTCCTCTCGAAGTTCCATCATGCGTCGGTAGGTACCTTGCATGAGCAGCACCAATTCATCAGCGTTATCACAACTAAGATCGGATTGCGCCCATTCTAAAAAATAGGGTACGAGCACTTTACGATATGATGCAGTAATCCGTTTTTTTACTTCTTCATTCATCACGGTAGCCGTAAAGGGGTTCCAGACACCATCTTGGTACCGTTCTTGTATTTCTTCCCATTGCGCAGGTAATACCGACACCGCCTTGGTCAATGCCATCAATTGGGTATAGCAATCTACCAGTTCCCTGGCGTAATCAAACTTGGACGTTACTTCTTCCATCGCCGAATACCTACTTAAACTTTTGTCGGCTATGGCTTTGATTTGCATTAACGCATCTTTGTTTACCTGGGTTGTAGTGCTGCCAACGGAATCTATTAAGTTGTTCAGTCCATTGCTTTGGGCAATCAATTCTTCCTCCAAGGCAATGAGTTCCTGTTGTCGTTGCTCTTTGGTCAGTTTGTTGTTCAACAAATGCTGTATAGAGTCTAGGCCAAAGGTTGCATATTGGGCAAGTTGCTCGACGGAAGACATGGTGTTTCCATCAAAATTAAATCGTTCCGCATTGGGCAATACAAAAGTCCTAGTCGAGCCGACACTATCGGCTTCCTTGCCCACTTCAATTTTTACGGATGGTTTTCCTTTAGGCCATAGTTTGCGTATCAGTTGATCTCGCCTAACAAATTCAAGAATACCCTGTTCTTGATAATCGACCACTTTTTCAATGGGATTTATAAAATTCTCTGAAATTGCTCTTACTACGGAATACAGGAAAAGAGCTTCCTCATCAGATAGTTTTAGAATGTTTAGTTGTGTACTGTTCAACAAGGATTCACTAATGGTCCTCGATTTTTCAAAATGGACTCTAATGCTATCCAGTTGTGCCTTTTCCATAGCATTCAAGGGGAAATGGGCCACTTTTACCTTAAACTCGGGCAAAAAAGCCGACTCTCCCAATTCGGATAAAATGTCGTCTATTTTTTTATAGTATTGGGCATTTTCGGCCAGCAACTTGGGCATGCCCGTTTCAAAAACATTGAGGGTATCACTTACCGGGAGCTGTAGCTGCAGTATATTTATGTAGCGTGCATCCAAATTGATAGTTTTCCTTTGCTCTTCCCTATTGACGGATATTTGCACTACTTTGGTTTCATCATTTTCCTTGCCCTGGACTTTCTCCAAGCCCCCATCATTAAAAAACCAACTTTCTACTGCCTCAACTTCATCAGTAATGTATAGAGACCATTCATCATGCGCCAATCCATTCCGAAGAAACCTACCTACAAGGGTGCCGCTTTCATTTTCAATACGGAAACTACGCTGAGGAATACCATTTTCAAATACAATATTGCTTTTGAACAAGACTTGTTCTAGTTCCGAATCCTTGATGCGGTTTACCGTGTAGGTCCAAGCGCCGTCCGGTTTTCCTTCTTTTAAAGTCCCATTGACTTCCTCCTGCGTTCCGCTAACCAATACTCTATATTGGTAATCAATAACCTGTGTTTGGCTATTGGACTGAAATTCCCCGAACTGGAATCGCCAAGACCCGTTGGGATAATGGTCTTTAAAGGTTCCCGAAAACAAAAAGGAAGAGTCCTCGTTTTCCAAAAGCGCCTGTAGATTGGACCGTTCCATTAAAAATGGGCCATCGAGTAAAGTATCCTTACCCACTACTTTGTAATCATATCCTGCTTCTCCCTTGTATTTGCCTACCTGTAAAGGACCAGCATAATGAAGCTTCTCCTGTCCCTGTAAAGCCAAAGGGATACAAACAAACAATGCCAAGAATACTGATGAAATAAAAAGATATTTCGTTTTGAACCCAATCATTCGGCAAAAAAACTAAATTTAATTTACAAGTGATAGGTATAGTACGAAAAATTGAAGCTTTCGGATTTTATGTTGGGTCCAATTCTGAAAGACGTATAAAAATTACGGTTAAAAACAACTTTTATCAGGGTGAAGCTTTTAACTAGTAGGATATTGTGTAAATAGACAGTACAAGTTATTGTGGGATAGGAGGTTCATGAGGTTGCATTTTCACCTCCCCGATTAGCGTATACTAACGAAAATTGCCTCGTATAAACCGGAGATGCGTTTTGTGCTAAAGCTAACCTATAGGGCCATAGAAGAACATTGTCCTATAGAGCGGTGATTTACCTTTCTATAGGACAATGAGAACTATCTATCTAACTACTCCAGTTTTAAGAGCAACTCGTCCAAACCGTTCCGGGACCTCCAAGATGATAGCAGATATGATTCATCTCCGTTGGATTGCTACATGTACTATGATGTACGGTCATTGAACTGCCATTTGAGCAATTAAGTGTCGCTGTACTTCCTCCCAGCACGGACTTTGATTCCTCTGCCGACAAAACTTCCTTTGGATTTACGTCAAATCCTTTTATTCTTCTTTTTTTCATGATATAATTATTAGTAGATTTATTTTCCTTGGACCTTTGTGGGACACCCAAGGCTTGTGCCCATCCTTCGCGAAAGAATATCTTAGTACGGCCTATAGCGGAGCATAGGCCATTTCTGTTTTACATTTCCTTGTTTAAATCACCTCATTCTTGTTGATTGGTGACCATGCCTATGTAGGACATGTTTATTGGTAAAGGGTTTGGTATGGGTTATCTTCCCTATGGAATAGACCGGTATATAGGAATAATAGTTCAGTAGAGGTTTGCTTTGGACTAAACGAATATCCTTGAATTAAAAGTACGAAAAATATTACAAAACATAGGAAAATATAATATTAATTCTTGTGATATAGTCCGCTGTGCATTTAGGGTTTAGGCCAATAGATTTATTCAATATGCAGAATACCAGTAAGTTATAATGGATTACAACAATCTAAGAAGGTACTCAATGTGTTTAGGTACTTTGCTACCACAATTGGGCCTTTATAGTATGGGCAATTTGCGTATCCGCTTGCCACTTGCTGCAAAAATAGCATTTGCCAAGGCTGGTGCTGCTGGTGGCAAGGGAGGCTCCCCAAGACCTCTTGGAGGCAAATTATTCGCTACGAACTCCACATGTATTTCGGGAACTTCGTCCATTCGAATCCATCTATAATCATGAAAATTGGATTGTTCGGCAGCGCCATTTTTAACAGTGACTTCACCATAAAGTGCGGCACTTAACCCCTCAAGAATACCTCCTTCTACCTGTGCCTTCGCACCGGAGGGATTAACCACTATACCGCAGTCTACAACGGCGTCCACCCTTAGAATGGTCACGTTTTCATTTTCATCTACGGATACGGTAACTACTTCGGCAACAAAAGATCCTGAAAGTTTGGTGGCTGCAAAACCTCTTCCCTGCCCTTTTGGTAAAGGAATGTCCCAATTACTATTATGTCTTACTTTTTGTACTACTTCGATTAAGCGGCCCGCATCAAATTCATAATCGCCCACTACGGGAACCATTCTTGCCGGACCAAGGAATTTCAGAAAGTAATCTATTGGATCCATATTATGTAAAATAGCTAATTCACTCAAAAAACTATGAATGGCAAAAACAGTGGCCGAAAGTCCAACCGCACGCCATTGCCCCAAGGGAACATCGCTCATTACATGTCCATATTCAAATTGCAGGTCAGGGACGAATCCTGCGGGGAACTCGTATTCATCTATTTCCGTTCCGGCTGGCCTTCCCTCCCGCCCCAAGCAAGTCTTACGGGATGCATTGGCCAGAATATGCTGCCAGCCGGTAACCATACCCGATTCGTCCAAAGAGGCCACCATTTTTTGGACGCTAGCAGGTCTATACCAATCGTGTTGTATATCTTCTTCCCTAGTCCAGGTCAACTTGACGGGCTTGCCAATTTTCTTCGATAGAATAGCAGTATCCATGGCATAATCCACATAATACCGCCTTCCAAATGCACCTCCTATGCGGGGAAGATGAATTTTGATCTGTTCCGGTTTTAATCCAAACAATTTGATCAGTCCTTCTTGAAGTGCCTTAGGATTTTGTGTAGGTGCCCAAACTTCACAAAGATCGGCCCTAAAATCCACAGTACAGTTCATGGGTTCCATAGGGATGTGGGCCAGAAACGGAACTTGGTATACCGCTTCAAAGTTTGAGGCTTCAGCCTTTCTTGCCCGATGTATGTCGCCATCCTTTCTTTCTATAGTGGTGTTGGTCAATTGTGAATGAAAACGTTCGAATATCCCATCAGTATTCTCTTTTCGTGTTCCAGAAGTATCCCAAACCACCTCCAGTTTCCTGGCACCTTGGAATGCACTCCAAGTAGAGTTGGCCAACACTGCAATACCATTTACAAAATTGGGACTATTGGCCCCCAGAAGCCTTCCGCCATAAGCTGTATTGTCTAATTCAACAATATCAATTACACCATTTACCATCCTAGCTTCGGTATCATCAAAACTACCAACACCCCCTTCAAACACTGGATTTTTTAACACCGTGGCATAGACCATTTCCGGTAGTTTTACATCAATACTGAATTTGGTCTTTCCGGTCACCAATTGCTGTAAATCTACTTGAGATGTATTCTTGCCTACGATTTCAAAGGAATCCGTGGGTTTGAACTCTACTTCTTCAGGTAAGGGTAGTTTAGAGGCTTCATGTAACAATGTTTCAAAAGGCATTGCTTCTCCCGATTTGGAATGTAACACTTTGCCCTTGATGGTTGAAAGCTCGCTTACCTTTTTATTCATTTTCTTTGAGGCCGCTTGTAAAAGTACGTGCCTTACTTTGGCAGCAGCCGTTCGCATTAAATCCCAGTTTAGCACAATTGCATAGCTACCTCCAGCCCACTGTTCCTCATAGGCTTCATCAAAATCACCCTGCACTACCTTTACCTTGTCCCAGTCCGCCCCAAGTTCTTCCGCTATAATCATGGGTAGTGCCGTCTTAATGCCTTGGCCTATTTCGGGATTTTTGGCGATTAGGGTAACCCACCCATCCGTATCAATTTTTATCAGTGGGGAGAATTCATGAATCGCTGCCGGAATCATTTCAGATTCACAGGATTGTAGATATACTCCGGCAATTAAGGCACCACTTGCCGAGGCAGTGAGTTTAACAAATGTTCTTCTGTCCAAGGTACTTTTCATATCCCGATTGGTTTAATTTCTTTTCCTTCAATAACCTCATATACCGTATTTGGCATCAGGTCCATTCCTGATTGCTTTATGCCGGAAGGCCATTCAATTTTGACGGAATCAATTTGTATTGAGGAACCCAAACCAAAATGGATTTCAGTGGAATTTTCGCTCCCATACCCAGTTTCCCTACTAAAATATCTGGTCTGGATAGTATCATTATCCAGTGTTAGGGTAATCCAACTGCCTATACCATAGCTATTGGATGTGGTTCCCCTTAATTTAAATTTGACCCAGCGGTTGGTTCGGTTTTGATTGATATAACAATCATTGACCTCTGCCTCACCACCCCAGTTGCACACGTACAAATCCAAATATCCATCATTATTAAAATCCCCGGAAGCCGTTCCTGCGGATATATGGCCATCTATAGCTGGAAGGGTGTTGTATACTCTTTTGAATGAATGGTCCGGTGCCCCTAGAAAGAAGAAGTTCTGAATTTCGGGATACCCTTCAGTACCATTGGCAACATAGAGATCTAGCCGACCATCGTTGTTAAAATCGCCCCAGGTCTGCCCTTTGGAAGGACGGTGTATTTCATAGGTGACTTCGCTGTTCGTCAACCTCTTGAAAAAGCCCGTTCCCGAGTTTTGGTATAGCACATTTTCATCAGCAATAGATACATTGGTCACATAGATATCAAGGTCTTTGTCATAATCATAGTCAACAAAGGACACCCCATAAGAAGCATTATTTTCTTCTACCTGAATGCCTGTTTTTTTTTCTACAAAGGTTCCATCCCCAGAACTCAAATAGAGGTAGTTTCTATGTTTTGCCTTTACCCTACCCTCTTCCTTAAGTACAAAATTGGCCACATACAGATCTGGTTTCCCATCTCCATTTAGGTCGCCCCATGCACAGGACCTGCCATCACCCTTGTTGCCTTTCCAGGGTCCGTCTACTGATCGGTCGAACATCCCTTTACCATCATTGATATATAGCTGATCATCTTCCCCGTCTCGGTTGACTAAAAAAACATCCAAATCCCCATCAAAATCATAATCGCACCAACAGGCACCTGGAGAATTCGTTTGATCTGTTACCAGGTCTCCAGCCTTTCCCATGGTGAACTTTCCGGTACCATCGTTTAAATACAGAAGATTGGATGTTTCGAACTGAGTGGTAAAAAAAAGATCTAGGTCATGATCGTTATCCACGTCCACTGTATGAACAGACTCACTCCATGCATTCACATTATCCTTGGCAATCGCCGATTTTATAAATCTATCTCCCTGATTAAAATAAATAGTATTTCCCAAAAGTCGAACGGAATCTACTTGGTTGGCCACTACAATATCATTCCATCCGTTGCCATCCAAATCGGCTATGGCGACACCTCTTGACCCTAGAAGGCTATCGTTCAGTTTGGCCTGGTGAAATAGAAGGTCCTGTCCATGGGATTTCATAGGGATACAAACCAATAAGATGAGTAGTAATTGGCGCATTATTTGTTTTGTTTGTTCGCTGCTAGGTGAATGGCCTTACGTATTCGAGAATATGTACCACACCGGCATAGAACACCTTGCATAGCGACGTTTATATCTTTATCAGTAGGATTTTCATTTTTGGAAAGCAAATCGGCCGCTGCCATTATCTGGCCGGATTGGCAATATCCACATTGCGGGACATCCAGTTTCATCCAGGCTTGTTGTACCGAGTGATTTCCCTTTTCTGATAGTCCTTCAATGGTAACAATGTTTCCTTCCAGAACGGAGGTAATCGGTAAGGCGCAGGACCTGACGGCATTGCCGTTGTAATGTACCGTACAGGTGCCACAAATTCCTTTCCCACATCCATATTTGGTACCAGTAAGACCCAAGGTATCCCTAAGAATCCAAAGTAATGGCGTATCCGGATCGGCCGAAACAGTTCTTTTAACGGCATTGATGGTCAAAGTATAGGATGGCATAAAGCTATATTTTGGGTTGTAATTTTTCGGAATCGATTACTAAATAAAAGGGCAACTATTGCGATATGAAGCCTAAATCTATAGCTTAAACTTACCCAATTTGTGAGATGAAAAATAGGATGTGCAGTGAACGGGCAAGGTTTTGATAGCGAACGGAGTTAATATGTCCTATCCTTAAAAAAAAGCGTAATTTCCTTAACAAAATTTCTGCTGACCTTACGCCGTGTTCCATCCTTCATGATCACTTCGAGATTTTGACCATTACCTCTTTCCAGTTCGGATACATAGTTCACATTGATAATAGTAGATCTGTGAATCCTCCTGAACATATCCTGGGGGAGTAGGTCATGAAAAGATTTAAGCGGTTTTCGCATCACAAAAACACCTTCCGTGGTAGATAATTTGGTATAGTAGTTTTCGGCCGCCAACCAATGGATCTGTGAAGGTTCACAAAAGTATTTGTTATTTCCCCGGGTCAGTTCAAATAATAAGGGTGGAGGTAATTCTTCATCCTTAACCGATTTTAATTTATCGATTATGAACCATATTAGGCCAATATCGATAAGTGTCCAAAAAATAAAGAAATATCGATATACCCCGAATCGGGATCCGGGTAATCCTAGATAAGGGCTAAAATTGGAGCTTATAAAAAAGAACCAACCGAAATGAAGTCCTACCCAAGTTATACATGTCCCTATTAATAGTAGTATCCCAAATTTGGTTTTTGAAATTTTTCCAATGATTTGTTCCAAGATTTTGAAACCCAAAACCCATGGCATCCAAATTCCAATTTGCCATAGGACTACATGATACAGGGCAACCTGATCTCGAGTAGCGTATTCCCTCCAATAAATTAGCAGTCCAAGAACGACTGCAATGGATATGGTCAACACTACGAAATTTCTGGTTTTCATTCTATCTAGGTGGTGGAAGACAATACCTTGACTTCTTTACATTTTCATATAAAGTTAATCAATGTGGCCATTAATCTAAAATGGGATTGGGAGTTGAATACACTCCATTTTAGATCTAAATGTTTTTTGCGAAAATGCATTTGGAAGTCCACATCCGATTTTGAATCGGTTTTTCAAATTGGCAACGCCCTGTTGTTCAAGAAGAATTTTCGATGCTTTTTTGGAGCCTATTTATTGAAAAAGTCTTTTGACTGAATTACATCTACCTCCATCACCTTGCCATCTTCAAAAACAAAAATTTCCACGATATCCCTACCCCTTTCTTCGGAAGAGTTGAGCCAAACTTTATCGTGCATAATTACTTTATTGTCTATTTCAATTAGATACTGAATTTCGGAACGTAGATTAGGATACGCTTTAAAATGCTTCGCTCTGTTTTCTTTTAATTCATTTCTACCTTTAACTTTTAACGTAGACCCAACCAATACACGTACGTTTTCCGCAAATTCAGCTACGTATTTTTCAGCATTTTTTTGATTAACTGCTTCTATCATATCGACGATTACCTGGCTTTGATGTCCTTTAATGTTATAATGTGGTTCTCGCTTTTCGGAGCTACAGCTCACTAGGACAAGGAAGATGAATACGATACTCGATATTATTTTTTGCATGGATATAATATTTACAAGTAAATAATAACCTTTACTCATTGGTCTTATAAAAAAAGCGTTCACTTATTATTTTATCGTTATCTACGCCATATACTATGATTTCATCAATCTCTATAGTACGGTCGGTACTTAGGTCAACATGCGTATACATACATATGCTAAAATAGTCCCTAGAAACCAAAGGTTCCGACACTTTAAATTCGTGCCAGGTGCGTATCGCCTTTAAAAATTGTCTTTCTTTTTCAATAAGTCGGGCCTTACCTTTTAGTAAGGGAAAAGGATGGTTCTGGGGTTCCCTACTCCAAATGTCTTTGTGATACAGCTCAGTCTGGGCTTCTATAAACTTCTTTGCCCGTAAAAGGTTTACCAGGCGGTCTGCAATTTGTTGTGTGGTCATAATGCATTTATAAGTTGCAAAAAGACAACGAACAAATTTAATTTTTCTTGATTTTCGTCAAGAAAACTTTGCTTACTTATTTCTAACCCTGCTAAGTGTTTCTGGGGACATGCCCAAAAAAGAAGCGATGTACTTCGAAGGAATTTGGTTAAATACGGAAGGGTTTCCCTTAAAAAACTCATCATACCTTTTTTGTGCACTTAAGTTCATCTGAACGAACATGCGATACTCCAATGCCGCCAAGGTCTTTGACAATAAAAAATTTTCAAAATCGAGCCACTCCCTATACTTCTTACATAGATGAAAATGTTTATCCCTATGGATAATATGAACTTGGGAATCGGTAATTGCCTCAATATTCCAAAAGCTTGGTTTCTGGAAGACAAAACTTGAAATGGCCGTGATAAATTTCCCGTTAGATCCGATCCAGACCGTTGCCTCATTGCCATCCCTATCCGTATTGAACATCCTGAGATACCCAGAGTCTATATAAATCATACTCATGGCAATTTCACCCGATTTTACCAAAAGCTCCTTATTCTTTAACTTAAGTGGATTGAATTGAGCCAGTATCTCATTCTTTACATTCTTGTCCATATGGGAATGGAGCATTATGGACTCGGCTAAGGTTTTCAATTTAATTTTGTATTTATCTAATCACCAGAGTTTGTAGTGCGATGCCTTGGCAGCTAATCAACATAAAGCCTAAAATTAGCTATATTTTTCCATTCAATTTCATTTACCAATGAGTCAGCAATTTCATTTTTGCAAGCAGATTTGAAAAGTTTAGATTTAGAAGAAATACTGCTTTTAAAGTAGCAGGGTAACGGCTTTGGATAGTGCTATATTCCCTCAAACCACAATTTAAATTGAGCTACTTTTTCCCTACTCACTATTAATTCGTTCTCAGTTTTGGGGCTAAGCGTTAGTTTCAATCGTCTGTTGGCATACACGACCACATCCTCAATAGCATTGATATGTACAACAAAACTGCGATTCGTCCTTAAAAACTTTTTTGGATCCAATAATTCCTCAAGTGACTCCAGGGTATACTCAATAAGATACTTCTTGCCATTGGTCCGTCTTAAATATACGTCCCGACCTTCGGCATAAAAATACCCAATGGATTCGGTGGGTATGGAATGGATATGGTTGCCTATCCGGACCAGAAAACGATCCTTATATGACTTTTTGCCAAGTTGTACTAGGGGACTTATTTCGGTGTATTGGGAGAATTGTTCCCGTAGGGATTTTAGTTTCTTTAACGCTTTGGAAAGATCGGTAAAAGTAATGGGCTTTAAAAGGTAATCTATGCTGTTTACCTTAAAGGCATCAATGGCAAATTCATCAAAGGCGGTAGTGAAAATCACCGGTTTTTTTACGGAGACAGCAGAAAAAATCTCGAAACTCAAACCATCCGTAAGTTGTACGTCCATAAAGAAAAGATCCACGGTCTCCTGGTGCTCCCCTATCCAAGGAATGGCCGTCTCAAGGGAAGATAGCTTAATCAATACTTCGATATCCTTGTTATATTTCAGGAGATAGCGCTCCAGTTTTTCGGCCGCCAGATGTTCGTCCTCAATAATGACTATTTTCATCCAGTTTTAGTTTTGGAATTTCAACTATTTTAAGGGGCTCTTTGACTACTACCTGTACCGGCTTATCTGTGTAAAATTGATAACTTCCCGCAATATCGCTAAGTCGTTCCGTATGGAAACCGCCTCTTAAAACCTCTTCTGGCACATATTGAATCAAAATGCGATCCGAGTCCTCCAAAATATCAAATGTCAAATGCGCCTCTGGCGAAACAATGGTGCTTCGTATTATCCTTTCGACCACCGTCAGTAGACTTCCGGGAATTATCCAGGTATCGGTTACCCCTACCCTGCCCAAAGTTATTTTCCTATAGGGTAAATATGCCAGCAGTTGTAGTAATTCGTTCAGTACATTTAGTTCCTCCAAAAAAGGTACCAGCTCCCGTTTTTTCCGAGCCAACATATACCTGTATACACTGGAAAAATGATCGCATAAAAGTTCTGCCCGGTTCGTATCTTTCTTCATTAAAACGAGTAATGATTCAAGACTTTCAAATAGAAGTTCGGGATTGATTCCTTTTTTGAACCGTCGAAAATCAGCTTCGATTTCTTCCTTCGCCAAAATCTCTCCGGTAATGAGCTCAGTGTTCACCTTGTACAAAAACTGATAACTTAGGTATAGCACCAAATAAATCAAGGTAATCAAAGAAAATATACTATTGAAAATAAACAGCTCCCTATGATTGGGCGTATATCCGAGGACGTACGTGAAATAAAGATAGATGGCAGCCGAAACCAAGCCTATACCGATAACGACCGAGCCAATGAGATGTAGCACCAATTTCAACACAAAATTTCTGGGTTGTGACCAACGTTCAAACCAAAGCAGGGAGAGCCTTGCATATTCCTGTATGAGATATGCCAAACCAATACATACATACAATTCCTGCCCAAGAAAAGTTTCCTGCAATTGCCCAATGTTATTATTGATAAGTAAAATAAGTAAGTACACCAAGGTGCCGCTGAACAAGGGGCTCAGAAGCCTAAATAGTGGATGGTGTACAAATAGTTTTTTCACGGTATCAAGGGTAATGTTACGGTGAAACTTCGGTCATCGATTATTTCTATGGATTTGTTGGCCAATAATTCATAGCGTGAGGCAATATTCCGCAATCCAATCTTTAAAGAGTCTATTTTCTTATGTTTACCGGTTTTAATATTGGAAACCTTTATCCTTTCATCCATAATCGACATTTTAACTTCCAAGGGTTGTGCAGGGCCCATTACGTTGTGCTTTACTGCATTTTCAACCAACATTTGAAGGGTTAAAGGGGGTATTTTACTCTGGAGCACGTAATCTGGAAACTGTATATCCAAACGAAACTGTTCTCCAAAACGGGTTTTCATTAAAAAATAATAGGCTTGCACAAAGGATAGCTCCTCGGCCACGCTTACTAAAGGCGATTCGTATTTATGAAGCACATATTCGTAGGAACCTGCAAGGGACCGTATAAATAATTCGGCTTTTTGGGTGTCTTTTTGAAATAAGGAAGAAAGTGTATTAATGCTGTTGAAGAGAAAATGTGGACTCAACTGTGATTTTAAGGCGGTAAGTTGTAGTTGGATCTGTTTCCGTTTCAATTGTGCTTCCATTACCTGTCCTTTCGAATATTCATAATAAGAATGAAAGGCAAAATAGATGATGTTATAAATCAGTGCCGTACAAAATAGAAGAATTCCGATTTTTAGTAAGATATCTTTAGTGTCCGATATAAAAAGGGAAGATGCCCCTAGCCATTGGTCATAGATCCAAAGTATCCCAAAAACCAGGACTTGACCAATTACCGCATGTATTAAAATACCGGACAACAACCGTAATCCTGGTTGCCTTTTCCATGGAATTAGCCTACTGATCAGGGGATTGCTAAAATGGGCGGCATATGAAAGTAATATTCCCAAAAGCCCACTTAGAACAAATTCGCTGGTGCTTTGGAAACCGCTAAAATTCACAAAGCCATAGACAAGTATCCCAAGTAGAAAACCTGTAAAAATCAGAATTAGGTGTATCCTCACGGTCGGTTGGTATAAAAAATCCTTGGAAATCCACTTCATCCTACCAAAATACTCAATATTACAGTATAGTAACAGGAGTATTTGGGCAGTTGAAGTAGAGGCTCAAATTATTGAATGGCACGGATAGCTCTTCCGTAGTGTAACTCCGATGATATGCTGCCACATGCATTCCTATAGGCTTCCTTAACCGTATCGCCCATTTCCCGTACAGCTTGGGCATATGCCATCAAGGATATTGATTGGTGATGATCGGAACTCATGCTCCTGGTGGCAGCGAGGATATTGATCAATTGATTGGAGTTAAAACTTTTCTTTGCCAGTTGCTTGAACACCTCTGCCTGATGCGTATCGGAACTCATCCCTTTTAGCGCTGAAAGCAGGGCTTCTAAACTACCTCCGTCAAGGTCTTGTTTTTGGACAGCCTTCTTCAATACCTGGGCCTTGTGATGGTCGGAACTCATACTACGATTCACCAATTGAAGTACATCCGTTAAGGATTTTCCATCCAATTTTTTGTCCAATACCGCAGAAAAAACATTTGCGCTATGATGATCTGAACTCATAGTGGATATGGATTTAAGAAGCACATTATAACCACTTCTCGAAAGTTGGGGAGAGGCAAGGGCGGCTTTCAAAACCTGTTCCTTGTGATGGTCGGAATTGATGCTTTGCGATGTGGCGATCAATACGTTAATGTTTTCGGTATTGAGAGGCCTGTTTTTCAATACGGTCAACAACACTTGTGCCTTATGATGGTCAGAACTGATATTTTCGGTAATCGCGAAAAGGGATTTCATCCGAGTCTCGGAAATTTCACCGTCCCTTATGGATTTTTTGAGTACTTCCGCCTTGTGATGGTCGGAACTTATTTTACCTGTTGCTTCTATATAAGCGGCTGTTGTACCATCTGTAGATAAAAATGTCTTCGTTTTGTGTTTAAGGATTTGTGCTTTGTGGTGATCGGAGCTGATATCATTTCCAACAACGTTCAATATGGCCGTCAAATCATTGTTATTCGGGTTTTTGTCCAATAAAAGTCTTATATATGTGGATTTAACATGGTCGCTATCCATATTTCCGACTTCTTGAAGCACGGCTTGGGAACCTCCTTTTTTATAGAACCGATTTACCCGTTGTTTGGCCCCCAAGGTCGATGACCGAAGCACTTCCGGAAGTATTTCGGCCAGCCATTTTCTTCCTTCGGATTCGAAGTTTTCCTCCGAACCGCCTACATAATACTTCTTGATGAGCTTCCCGTTGGTTCCAGGCTCCATAAAAATACGTCGCCGATTACCGAATGCAGATTTTTTAATTTCCATATAACCACCCCTTGAAATGGCCTTAATGTCCTTGTCGTCATCTGATAATGTGATGTCCCCTTCAAATTCTAACGAAAAACTCTTTTTGTTGCCATTTTTGACCGTAATGGTAGTCTTTCCATTGTTCTTGTTCACGCTAACGGAGGAGTAATGTTTTTGTGCATGGGCCTCTCCGGTACTTACCCAAAAAAGAAGTACTAACAAATTCAATAGCATACCGAGGAAAACTTTAGATAGATTGATCATGATTGTTCGTTTTTTGATTGATGATAGCTCAAAGATGCTGTAGATTATTGTTCCAAGAAAATTAAATGTAATGAGTTGGACAATCTATGTAGTGAACTGTACGATCAAGGTCTATTGATTTTAAAAGGCGTTAAAATACGACTCTAGGTTTGCTAAATTTTTGAATACCGGAAAACGGATTTTACTCCTTCTTTTATTTTGTTTTCGATAAAGTGTAATCATTCAATTTTTAAGGAAAGGGTTGCCGGAAATTTTAGGAATATGATGTAGCTAGGTTTATGTACTCGGATTTTACCTTCAAAATCTGTAAGATTATAAAATAAAAACAATATCTTTAAACATCATCTTAGATGATTACCTTCCTCTAAATCTTTGACGGATTACCCTTGTGCTCACAGCAATTTGGAATATAACTTTTAAATGTTTTGATATGCGTTTACTTAAAATAACGTTGTGTTTCGGTTTGGTCTGGACCATGACCTCTTGCTATTCTGTACGTTTTCAAGTAGAAAACGGTCAATGGGAGCCAAAGGATACAGAGGGTGGAGACCCATACTATAGTGGGTACTATGTTCGCACTGTTCAAAAAAAAGTAGTTTTTAAGAAGCTGACAACAGGAGCCGACTACTTTAATATTTCAGATTGTGAATCAGGGGCACTACATACTGTGGAGTATAGAAACACTTTTGGGGGTATTCTATTAAACCTGGTCACCTTTGGAGGAAGGAAGAAGGTAAATGTAAAATACGTTTGCATTAAGGAAAATAGCATGTAATATGGCCACAACCAAAATTGATAACCGTACACGTTGGGATACGCTACATAAGAACGGCCCATTCCCTTTAAAACTTTTTCTGACCACAAAATTGGAAAAGAACTCCTCTGGTCTTTCTGGATTTGAAAAATATAAGGATGTTGCTGTAGAAATTCAAAAGTTGATACAGCAGGCTGCTGATAGCAATGAACAATTTAGGGCCATTGGTTCAAAATGGTCCATGTCCAACATAGCGCACTGTAAGGATCGGATGCATTACAATAGCTATATGAATCTCAAATTCCCCATTTTTGAGGGTGAAATGCACCAAGATTCCAACTATGAGCACAGTAACCTGTTCTGGTTCCAATGCGGAAATCAAATCAAGGAGATTTCACTTTTTCTGGAAAGAAGGGGGAAATCGCTTAAAACCTCCGGAGCAAGTAACGGACAAACCATAGCAGGTTGTATCTCCACCGGAGTACACGGTTCTACAATTGATGTAGGCTCCGTTCAAGACTATGTGGTGGGCCTTAATCTTATTACAGGTCCAAACCCGGAGGACAACATCTATCTGGAAAGGAAATCGAGACCGGCTTTACGGGATACGTATGTCCAGAATCTAAATGCGAGGGTAATTCGCGATGATGAAACTTTCAACGCGGCCTTGGTCGGTCTCGGATCTATGGGCTTTATACATGGAGTGGTCCTAGAGGCGGAAAACTTGTTCCTACTCCATAGATATGTTAAAAAAATCGATAAGGCCAAAGCACTTCAACTTGCGAACACGCTAGATTTTAGCAACTATGACCCTGAAATTCCTGGCACAGATTTCAGGGGAGTTCGTCCTTTTCATTACAAGGTATTTATGAATCCCTACAATACCGATGAAGAAAAGTATGCGGTAGAATTCATATATAAAATGAAGTACTATGAAGATTACAAGACAGATTTTGGCAACCCCATTCCTTTTCAGAAAGAATTTGTGTATTTGGATCTTCTATACTTGTTCATTAAGATTGCAGAAAAGTTTCCAAAATCCATACCTAAGCTTATTAACCTGTTAAAATCATCCATACTGCCGAAGGAAGAAAAAACCACGGTAGGAAAACTATCCGAAATTTTCTGGGATACAGGTTTTCAGGGGAAGGCTTTTGCCTGCTCGTTCGGAGTGGATCACACCCATTCTTCCAAGGCATTGGAATTATTGGCCAAATTAACTAGGGAACATCCGGTTCCGGGTATTTTTGCAATGCGGTTTATAAAAAAATCAGAAGCTACCATGGCCTTTTCTAAATTTCCATTTACCTGTATGGTTGAAATAGATGGAATTCAATGGAGCGATAAAGAAAAAATCATTGGTCTAAAGGAATATTCCAAAAAACTGATCGGTGTCTTAAAGGATAACGACATACCCTTCACAATTCATTGGGGTAAGAATGCGGATTGGGAATTTCCCGGTTTGGTGGAACATATGTATGGAAACGAGGTAAAGAAGTGGAAAAAAATTAGGAATAAGTTACTCACCATACCTATGCAGGATGTATTTTCCAATGCATTCTTGGACTCAACAAAACTTTCGGAACCCTTAGCAGCGGATGAAGACTTGATTGTCTAGATCTGGACTAAAGGAAGCCAGACTTTTTTTGATTCAAAAATCGAAAGCTAAACGGTATTGAAATTCCTTGGCTACAATAAATCAAAATACAATTACCCATAGAATTTTGGCTTAAGCCTTTATCTTACTGCTCTAATATCAATTTATTGGATAAGTACATATAACGGGTATACGGTTTGGACCTTTCTCCGGCATATTCATAAGCTTTGCCAAAGTGAAAGGTGGCTTTTTCCTGATTCTTATCCTTTATATAGTATTCACCCATAGCTAAATGTGCAACGTAATTGTTGGGATCCTTTTTCAGCATTTCAGATAAGAGGTTATAGGTTTTCTCCCTGTCCCCTTCCAGAAGCATAAAGCTAAGTGGATAATAGTAAAAATAAGGGAACCCCTCACCTAAGGCAATTGCTTCTTCTTTGCATTTTTGGCTTTCTTGTACCCTACCCTTTTTTCAAGTAATTCTGATTTCAACATTGTATTGCGAAACTCCTCTTTGATGTCTAATGATTTTTTCACATATTCCAAGGCCTTATCCAGATCCTTTGGATTTTGAGCAATAGTAAGCTGCGCGATTTTAATATAATCGTCCACAGTCTTTTCCTCCTTGTTTTTCAAATCCACTAAGACGTTGGCCGGTACATCAACCGAAATTTGAATGCCACATTTTATATCCGTCCAATGTAGTTCCAAGATGGCCGATTCAGGTTCACGGGATACAAAGTCATAGCTCAACCATTCTTGATAGGATGCTTTTTTTGGAACTTCGGTTACGCGTAAGGCATCCTCTTCTTTTTTATAACTAAAACTGCCCCAACTTTTTGCATTTTTAGAGAATATGTAAATCCATTCATTTTCTTTGACGAAAATATGTAGGCCATATTTTCCTTTGGGCAATGGCTGCCCTTGAATCATGACGTCATGGGTGAACGCTATAGTAGTATTTTCATTTGAGCCGGCCCGCCACGGATATTCTATTCCGTCAACAATGAAGTCATAGGGAACGATTCCTCCAAAAATTTCACGTCCTTTTGCCAAGGGACTGTGGTATACCACAGTGACGTCGGTTGTTCCTATGCGCTGTGTAATACTAGCCCTTTGACTAACCTTGGTGGCCACCAACATATCTTGAGCGTTCGCTCCAAGGAGTCCCAACACTAGAGTAAGGAACATGTATATTGAAATGACTTTTTTCATCGGTCTATATTTTTGAGTCTTTACGTAATGGTTATTGTATTTTAATCCCAGAAGGATCGGAAAATCTTCCCGTTACCAACCATCCTCCAAAATCTTCGGATACGGCTACTAAAAGTGTATTTTCCCCCTTCTTAAGATTGAGATAAACGGCATCAAACAGACCAACAGTGCCCAAATAACGGTAGTCTCTGGATCGAAACCTGTTGGTACCCTTGTATATAGGCTGTTCGTTTAAAATAACCACGGCCCTATCGCTATAGCCAAATTCGAAAAGTTTGGTTTGGTCCTTGTTCGAGGTAACAGTAATTTTGGCAAATACCGTATTTCCGGGCCCGTCATCGTACAATTGTACTTGTCTGGATATATTGGCAGCGGTACCTTCCTCTACATTGATTTTTTTGCCCCACGTTCTACCGTCGATTACAGCTTTAAGCCCTGTATGTTCTTTTATCAATTTTTCCTCGAATTTATCCGATACCTCCCATTGTGGAACTAACCCTTCAATCGGTTTTCTTTCGATGGGTTTGAAATCCTTAATTTCGTGGTCTTCTTTATTTATGGTGATATTGGCAATATGAAGAGCCTTGCCACCACCACCTGTAAATCGGATTCCTCCTTCTTTGGGTTGGTGGAAAAGATTCCATGACAGATTGGGCTGTTTCGCATGGTTCAAGTACACTTGCGCCCTATTTCCGTCAACCACTATTTTTACATGGGTCCAATCATCATAGGTATACTTATAGGGAAAGGAATATCTGGGACCAAAATAAAGTTGCCATGGCGTAATTCCTTTCGTTGAAGGGATGGCTTGATTGGCATCAGGATTGCCCGATTGGTGAGGGCGTAAATAAAAGTGTTCCGCATCGGAATTGTTAATTCTAAAATATACTCCTGGAAATGCGGGTGCTTTTTTTAAAAAAATATCGTATTCAATGGTGCCGTTCAAAAAAAGAACATCCTTTAAGGCTATTTCCCCTTCCTTAAGATAAATGGCTTCCTGTCCTTTAAAATTCTCAAGTACGTAGGATTTCGCATTGATATCCCAATGAACCGTATCCAAAGGAATCGCTTTCTGCGCCAATCCAAAAGTAACACTACTTAAAATGATACTGATACTACATAGTCTTTTTATCATTTGATTTAAATTTTATCACTCAAAATTCCACAACCCGATTAATATGAGGAAAACAAATTGGTTCAAGTTGGTTCATTCCTATTCAGATCTTATTTTTTTGTGATCTTTGTAGCATAGGCTATACTGATGTTTCCGGAATACAAATTGGTACAACAATGTTTACGACGGATTGAAGACAATCTGGGTTGGGGCACTTCTAGCGAGTGGCACAATGATATGTTTGTTGAACTGAGTGAACAAATTCAAAAACGCACACAGGTCCTGTTAAGTCCAACCACATTGAAAAGGGTATGGGGCCGAGTGAATTATCAAAGTGCACCCAGTATTACCACTTTAAATACACTGGCCCAATTTGCTGGGTACCAAAATTGGAGGGATTTTAAGAATTCCACTACCGTAAAGAAGCCTTCCAGGTTATCCCAAAAATTAAGCCCAAACTTGGGGATTATCATGTTAGGGGCTTCTGCGATGACCCTTGTTTTCATTTCCTTATATTCCCTAACCGGATCAAAAAATGGTACGGATGCCATAGATATTTCAAAAATCGGATTTAGCAGTAGACCCATAACCAGTGGTCTGCCCAACTCCGTAGTTTTTGATCTTGATTTAGACGGAATCCGGTCAGATAGTATCCATATACAACAGTACTGGGACCCTACAAAAACCATTAAACTGAAACCGGGACAAAAACAGGCTACGGGCCAATATTATTTTCCGGGGTATTTCCGGGCCAAGCTTTTGGTAGATGGTACGCCCCTTAAACAACATGACCTTTTTATTAAAACAGAAGGTTGGTTGGGTACTTTAGATTACTCCCCAATTCCTAAATACGTTACCGAGGATAGCATAAGAAAAGGTACACTATCCTTTTCCCAACCTGTACTTGCCGAAATAGCATCAAGTGAACAGCCATTTTTCAGCACCTATCATATGGTAGATGATTTTGCTTCAATTTCCGGAGATAACTTTGTTCTTACCACCTCCATTAGAAATACCTATCGGGAGAAGTGGGCTGTTTGTCAGAATGCTGCTATTGTAATTTTAGGGACAAAGAGCGCGATGATCGTTGAATTTTCCATTCCGGGTTGTGTTTCCGAAGTTGGAGTGATGATGAGTGATGTATATGTTAGCGGTAAGGAACATGACTTATCTGGCCTCGGCGTTGATTTGTCCGATATCCAAAATTTTAAAATCGAAGTAAGGAATAAACAACTTAGGGTGTTTTTGGAAAATGAACAATTGTTTATGGGCGAGTACCATGAATCGTTAGGTACCATTGTAGGTATTCGATATCGGTTTTTGGGAGCTGGAGAAGTCTCCTATACAAAACTTACCGACTTATCCGGCCATACGGTAGCATTGGAAGATGATTTTAAGCAAATCCATTAAAGACTAGCTTTCGAAGCTCATTTACCATCCCAAAGATTGTTCCCTAATATTTTGGGAAGTACTTCTTTTTTATAATTACGGCTCAACGGTATAGTGTGGGAACGAATTTGAATCTCATGTTGAGCCACTCCATCAATTTTATCCACCGCCACGATAAAGGATTTATGTACCCGTAAAAAAGCAGTTGGATTCAATTTCTCCTGTACGTTCTTTAGAAATAATAGGCTCACATATTTACGTTGTGAGGTCTGGATGATTACATAATTCTGCATAGCCTGTACAAACAGGATTTCATCATGATATATCCGCTCGTATTTTCCATCACACTTGATAAAAAAACAGCTCCTTTCCTCCTCTCTCCCTACCGAAACATATTGTTTTTGTAAGAGCCCGATCTGCTGCTTAGCCTTGGTTGCTGCTGTAAAGAAACGATTAAAGGAAACAGGTTTTAACAGATAATCCAGAACATTCAGGTCAAATCCTTCAATGGCATAATTTGGAAAGGCAGTGGTTAAGATGGTCATTGGAGGTTTGGGATTGGACTTTAAGTATTCCAAACCGTTCATCAAGGGCATTTGCACATCCAAGAACAATAGATCAACGGTATTCTCTCCCAATAAACGGGGAATATCCAAGGCAGAAATACCTGTGCCTATACAATTCATGAAGTCTACCTGACCAATATAATTGGTGATGCATTCCCGGGCCAGAGGTTCATCATCGATGACGATACAGTTGATCATCCGCCTACTTTTTTTAACGCTTCCTGGATTTCCTTTTGCAATTTCAACTGTAGTTTTACAGTATGTGTATCTTTTCCTTTGGTTACCACTAAGGTATGCTCATCAGGATAAATAATAACTAATCGTCGTTTTACATTTCTAAGGCCTAAACCACCATAAACAACTCCTTCTGGAAGTGTATGCCGTAACTCAAAATTGGCACTGTTTATTAATTCAAATACCAGTTCATCTCCCTGCAATTGGATATCCAAGCTAATCCATTTCTTAAGTTTTCGATCTTCGGATAGATGCTTAAAGGCATTTTCAATGAAGGGAATGAGAATAAAAGGGGCAATGGTCAGCCCCTCAACTACTTTTGGTACGTCTGTCTTCAACTCAAAATTTTGATTTTGGCGCAAGCTTTCCAGTTCCATAAAACTCTCAATATAGGCCAATTCATTCTTTAGGGGGATTTTAGGACTATTGCATTCGTAGAGTTGGTACCGCAACAAACTTGAAAACTTAATTAAGGATTCCGAGGCCATTTCCGGATTTTTATTGATCAGCACAAAAATAGAATTGATGGTATTGAACAGGAAATGGGGGTTGAATTGGGATTTTAAAAACTTAAGTTCAGTTTCCAATTTCTCTTTCTCCAATGTTTGTTGCCGTTTTTGTGAGTCCACCCAATTCTTGGTCAGTTTTATGCTCATACCCAAGGTCATAGCTGCAACACAGGAAGGCAGGGCATTATGCTTAAAAATGGTCAAAGGACTTCTTGGTGAAAAATCATATAGGTCATAGACCGATATATTGGCTACCGCCCCTACAACGAAATAATTGGCCGTAATAAGTGCTGTCATAGCCAGTATAGTAGAAAGGGTAAATGTTAGGAAAAGGACATACCTTCCCTTTTGAAGAAATCTTGGGATAAGTACATACAGGCAGAAATAGACTCCAAGTGCTTGATAAACAACATAACCCAAGTATTTGACTATACCGTGGGGCTTGGTTACCGATTCAAATACCTCGGTAACATTGCCTGAAAAAATGGTCCACCAAGTAAAATGGTACCCTGCCCAGAATAGGATATGGTGTATTTTATAACGTTCCAAAAAGGCTAAAACCGACATTAGAGTGTTGGTTGACATGACTTTTCTTAAAATTTTTACAACTATACGCTGTCAAGATACGATCACTGCTCTTGTTTTCAAAAAAGACCCTCTTTAACTTGATATCAGGTAGTATTTAATTGACAAGAGACATTTTATGGCCTATCTATTTAAAATGAACATAAAATCCATGCTAATAAAGCACGTGGTAAATATATGGCTACCTGTGGTCATTCTCTTTTTCATAGCGCTTTTGATTTTGGCTACTTGTGGCCAAAATACAAGATATGAAAGTAAGCGGAACGCTTTTGTTACTTTTTTTGGGATATGCCCAAATGGCCATTGGACAGATTTCGGGTTCGGTATTGGATGAATCGGGAAATCCATTGGTTTACGCCAATGTAATACTGATCGACACTTTAAACAATGAATTGCGTACAGGTGCCATTACCGATGAGGATGGCGTCTTTGAAATTGATTTTTCGCAGAGTGGTAATTACATACTCCAAATTAGCCTTTTGTCCTTTACCACTTGGAATTCCGAACCTTTCGAGATTTCTGGCACTGTCTTCAAGAGGCACTTTTCTCCCATTACATTGGATGAGGCGGTTACCACCCTCGAAGGGGTCGCTGTGACCGGAAGAAAGAAGTTGATCCAACGGACTCAAGAAGGGAGCATCATCAACGTACAACAAAGTATTCTCACCAAAGGCAGCACGGCCTTACAGTTATTGGAACGTTCACCAGGAGTGGTTTTGGATCAGCGGAACAATAGTTTTTCCTTGAACGGTAGAAGCGGGGTCATGATTATGATCAATGGGAAACCACAACGCGTTCCAACTGCCGATTTAATGGCCATGTTGAGTGGGATGACTGCCGATACCATTGAAAAAATAGAATTGCTTACCAATCCCTCCGCTCGCTATGATGTGGATGGCAACGCAGGTATTATCAATATTGTATTGGCCCAAAATGAAACCTTCGGTATACGGGGGAATCTTGGCGTTAGTGCCGGCTATGGGGAAGGCCCTAAACAAACGACTAGTCTCTCTTTAAATTATGGGTCGGAGCGGACTACCTTGTTGGGCTCATATACATTCTCCTATGACGATTCATATAGCGGGTTTCAGGCGATAGGCGTTACCCAATTACCGGTTTTGGGAGGTGATACGTATGTGAATTTTTCCAGTGCTACCCAGCGTTTGGACCGCAACCATAACATCAATCTGGGCTATGATTATCAACTATCGGAAAACTCCAATTTTGGCGTAAATGTACTGTACAACACCTCAAGTCCGTTGGTGGCAACCCGTAACCGAGGCCTATATGACTTTAGCAGTACACCCTTTTTAGAGGCAAGAATACATCTTAATGGGGATGGCAACTGGAAGAACCTTAGCACATCTGCTTATTTTGAAACCGGAAACGAAACCCAAAGGTTTACACTCACGGCGGATTATATCAATTATAACAATCGGAATCCCAATGTGGTGAATAGTAGCTATTTTGATGAGAACGGCGATTCTTTTCAGCCCGATAATGAAATCTATAATCTAGGAAATCGCGGATTCAATGAAACCGATATCAATGTAGGGGTACTGAAATTGGACCAACACTATGAGCTTGGTGAACATCTTTCTGTTGAGGCCGGTCTTAAAGGTTCCCTTTCAAAAACGGTAAACAATGCGCGGATCGAAATTCTAGAGGATGGGGTTTTTGTTTCCGATGAGCGCTTTATCAGTACTATTGAAAATGAAGAAAAAATAGGGGCTTTATATGCCCTTACCGATTACACGATGAGTGAAAAACTGAAAATGCAGTTAGGCCTACGCTATGAGTATTGGAATCAAGATTTTGATGATGCCAGTCTAAATCGCAGTTTTGGTAAACTGTTTCCATCCGTATTTCTTACGCATTCATTTTCTGATACTACAGCATTGAATTTTGCATATACCAAACGTATAACGCGACCTAATTATTCGGATTTGGCCTCTTTTCTAATTTATAACGGACCTACATCGGTGTTTAGTGGAAACCCACAACTTCTCCCGGCAATAACTGATAACATTAGCCTAACCTATAACAATAAGTCCTTTAGCCTTTCCTTGCTGGCGACTAATGAGGAGAACCCCATTGCACGTTTTCAGATAACTAGAAATTCCTTAAGTAATGTTGCGGTAATAGCACCGGTAAATGTAGATTATCAACGAAGTATAGATTTTCAAACCAATATACCTATACGAATAAACCATTGGTGGAGCCTTAATTTGAATGGTGCCACCGGGATGAGACAATTTAAATTATTGCATACCGACGAAAAGATTGAACACAGCTACCTGCATTACAATTTTAATGGAACCCAGACCATGTTATTACCGTTAAATCTCTCTTTGGAAATATCCGGTTGGTACACTTCCGAACATTTTAACGGTAGTACAAGAATTAGTGGATTTGGAAGTCTCAATGCGGGTATAAAGAAAGATTTTAAAAACGGAAGTAGTTTGCAATTCTCCATAACCGATATTTTTGAGAGCGTTGATATTGGTTCACAAGTGGGTTCGTTGACCAGAGAGGCTTTTGGAGATGAATTCAAGGTAAAGTATAGTCCTGAATCGGGTTTTTCACGAATTTACAGAATTAGTTACACCTACCCTTTTGGAAACAGAAAAGTTAAAAATGCAAATACAAGGAGCGGGGCGGATACCGAGAAATCTAGACTATAACTCCTTCAAAGGATGGCCACCAAGACGTATTATCTTTCTAGGTTTACTATTGGTTTTCCCACCACTGGTTGGTACTATCCGAATGCCCCAAGAAAATTGGTTCGCCAATTTGAGGGGTAACCAAATCTACATCCAATTCCTTGGCCTTTTTGACCACCCTTTCAACAGGATCCGTCCAATCATGTAAGGCCAATTTAAAGGCACCCCAGTGAATGGGCATAACCAATTTGGCATTCAAATCTATCCCTACTTGAGCCGTCTCTTCGGGAAACATATGGATATCCGGCCACATTTTATTGTATTGGCCACATTCTACCATAGCAAAATCAAACGGCCCAAAAGCCTTTCCAATTTCCTTAAAATGCGGACCATAACCGCTATCACCGCTGAAAAAAATTGATTCGGTATGTGATTGGATTACCCATGAACTCCATAACGTACTTTGGCGATTATTGAATTTTCTACCGGAAAAATGCTGCGCCGGGGTACATATAAATTTTAATTCCTTAAATTTTACATCTTGCCACCAATCGAGTTCGGAAATACGCTCCTTTTCTATGCCCCAAGCTTCAAGATGTACCCCAACCCCAAGAGGTGTGTAAAACATCTCTACCTTGTCCTTTAGTTTTTTTATGGAATTATAATCCAAATGGTCATAATGGTCATGGGAAATGAGGACCGCATCTATTTTGGGTAATCTTTCAATTTCAATGGGCATTTCAGAATTAAATCGATTTGTTCCCAACCAATCATGGGGTGCCGCTACTTTTCCGAACATGGGGTCTATCAAGACGGTCTTATTGTCAATTTGCAATAGAAATGCCGAATGCCCAAACCAAATCAAACGTGTGTTATCCCTATACTCGGCAATATCCGTGGAATCTATCTTTTTAACAGTTATATCCTGCATAGGACTGCCATTGGGAACATTAGTAAAGAAAAATTTCCGTGCTAACTTCAGGGTTTCCATAAAGGTTAAATCCTCCGGGACGTCCTTTTGGTTGACAAACTGCCCATTTTTGAAGTTTTTCGATTTTTCATATTCTTTCCGTAACGCTGGGGATACATCTCCTCCAAAGGATGGATACAAGTTAACAAAAGCAATATAACCGAGAATTAGGGTTGAAATTAGGATTCCTAGGAATAGTAACATCTTTTTCAGGTATTTTAAGAGTGTTTTCAGTAGTGCGTTATTTTGTATTTTTAAATATGTTATATTTTGATTTTTACATCAATACGTTATGGTAACATTAATTAATTGAGGGTTCTATATTTTGCAGGGCTCATTCCCGTTTTCTTTTTGAAGAGCTTGCTAAAGTGCTGGGGATAATCGAACCCTAGGTCAAACGCAATTTCACTTATGGATTCTGTTGTTCCCAACAATTTGTTTTTGGCTCTATTGATCATATAGGAATGGATATGGTCCATGGCCGTTTTGCCCGTTTCCTTTTTTAACAGATCGCTTAAATAGTTTGGGGACATATGGAGTTGCGTTCCACAGTATTGAACTGTGGGAAGGCCTAGTTCCGCAGGTTTTTCACTATTAAAATAGTTCTTCAAAAGATGGTTGAAATTGTAGATAAGATCTTGATTCAAATTTGTACGTACATAGAACTGACGATCGTAGTATCGCGTACAATAATCGAGTAACAAACCAATATTGGAGACCATCAACTTCTGACTGTGCTTATCGATATTTTGATTATACTCCATTTCAATTTGGCGTACCAAATCCGTTAAGGTCGATTTTTCATCTTCGGACAAATGTAATGCTTCATGTACATCATATGAAAAATAGGAATAGGTATCCATTTGTTCTCCAAGCTCGGACTTTCGAATGAGGTCCGGATGAAACAAAAGCATCCAACCTTTGGCATCCGCCTCAACTTCCTTGGATTCCGTGAATAAAACCTGATCAGGTTTGCTAAAAATCATTGTACCGTTGGTGAAATCATAGGAATTTCTTCCATATCCCATGGAGCCTGAAACACCATCCTTTAAGGATACCATGTATAGCTCCAACATAAACCGCACATCCCCAAAGTCAGTTTCCAATGGAAAATCTTTGATGTTGATCAGGGAAACCAGTGGATGCTTCGGGGGTTGCAAACCCAATACTTGATGGGCCTGAGTAATGGAACTAATGGTAACGATGTTGTTCATTGCTTGAAAATAATAAATTTTATGGGCAAAGGGGTGGCTCGAGATTCTTCTTATTTTGTTTGACCAAGAATTACTTTGTCAAAAATTCTGTCACCAAGGTAGGTGCGTATCCAGACTGTGGGCTTTGCAAATTTTCCAGTTCTATATCTCGTTTTCGGTTCTATTGATTCCATGGTTTTAAAAGCCAATCCGATTATCAGAATTACTTTTTTCATCACCATCGGTTTTATTTCCTTTGGATTGTTATGTCAAAATTATACAGGTAATTACATTAAAAATGAAACATTTTACTGAATGACGAATACATTTTACGGATTCTGTTACGCTCAGTATTTTTAGCTAAGAAAGTCTTTGGAGTACAGGCCGATTGCTTTTAATTAGAGTTTTCAAGAAGCAATTTAGTTGAGAAAATTATTCCTCCAATAGCGTTTTGATCCTTTTTAAATCTGCTTTATTTGCCCTTCGCACCGCAGTGACCATAATTGGCGTAAAGAGCTTCGAAAAGCCAGAAGGAATACCCCTGTTCCGTAGGGTCATTTTGGTAGTATCTGGGCCAATTTCCTCCCATGAATATGTAGTCTCCATAGGAAACGGTCCTTCTGAAGTTTTCATCACCATTTTTTGTCCAGGGACAAATTCGGTGACTTCATAAATGTAGGCCAATTGACGTCCCAAGAATTGTGCTTTGAAGGCTATTTTAGACCCCTGTGCCAGGGGCTTGGGCGTTTTCCATTCTACTGACTTAATATTGGTATACCATTTCGCGGCATTCTCGGGATTGGAAGCATAGACCGAAACTTCTTCGATAGGAACTTGGATAACGATTTCCGTTGTAACATCTACCATAAAAGTTGTTTTGAATGAAGTCCCCTCACATTACGATCAAAGGATTAGCGATACCCTTCACTACCATAGGCCTCTCCCTTTCCCGTTTGGCAATATTGACGCAAACTTTCCATATACCGACCCCAACTAAAACAGCAACTGGAATAGAAATCATTTTGTTCTTGCCATCCATTATGTGAAAAACGGACGCGGGTCTTTCCTTCGTTTTCATCCAATGAAAAAACAAAGGTATGGCCCAACCACCCATGATCACTGGCCACGCATTCCCAAACGATTTTTTCGTCAGCAACAAGTTCTACCACCTTCATTTTAGGTCCTTTATAATCGCCAAAATCGAATTGGATATGCTTGCCCAGACCCGAACTGCCTTCAGTCTGTACGGTCCACCAATTGGATAGCCCCTCTATGGTAGCTATAGCATTGAATACATTTTGTCTCGGAGCATCAATATGGAACAGATGTTTTATGGAATAGGTCATGTTTTTTAGTTTAAGACGAATTGGCCCTTATGAATTGGACAAAATTCAAATATTTTATCCTCTATGATAAACACAAGGATTTGGAATCTAACAAAAGTAACTTGCCTAAACATGGAATATGAAGCTTTGTTTTCCTTTAGATATTTGATTTTCAGATGGGTATCGTAGTATTGGATATACTATACCTATAAAAACTTCTTGAGATTTTGTTTGAAATAGGCTGCACTATCCGTTATACTCCGAATGGAGCTGTGGGCAAAATTTCCACCCTTTTCCAAATAGTTAACATTGCGGATCACTTGTACTGTTATTGGACAGCAGTTCGATTTAATCAATTGAACTATTTCCGGATTCCTAGGCTTAGAATTTTTGGCACCTACTGGAGGAAATTCATCTAGATTGTAAATCTAGGCTAAAACAAGCGAAGGACTATTCTTCGGCAATATCCTCAATATCGCCACTGTAGCGAATCTGAAATCGTTGGGAACTATTAACGTTTATACTACCCTTCAAATTTGGAAACAGCTTTAGGTTTACGTTGTAGTTTTCGGTCTTATCATTAATTTCAAAATGTACCGCGTAACTTTGATCTTTTGTGTCCTTGGTTATTTCGAAATCTTTAGGGATTCCTTTAAATTTTATGGCAGTTGTGGTACTATTGTATCCCCCTCCCATTTGCCGTTCCCCATAGTATGGCAGATAAGCGGAAACACTATCCCCAAAAACCCTCAAATAATTGGGGTTCCCTATTAGTGTGATACGGCTTCCTGCACTTCCCGGTGGGAAAAGACCGGCATTACTAATACTGTTCATGCTATTGGTCATTTGGGGCATGGCCCATTCGGAAACGATTTCAAAAGACTTTTGGCCTATCATTTCATCCAGTTTCCCGCTTTCTGCGGTTGGTTCCATTGTTTTTGACGAACTTCCACAAGCCCAGATCATAAGAAGCAAAACCCCAATACCTATTTTTAGTTTCATGATATATACATTTGAAAGGTTCTCCTTAAGATACTAACAATCTGGAATATCCGATTCTAAAATTTTCTTAAAATCCTAAATTTTCGATAAATTATTTGTGGGTTTTGGTTTAGCCTTTCCTAAAAAAATTAGGACTCCTTACTTTCTGTTTGCTTGTATTGATAAAATAAACGCCCGTTAGCAAAACAATTGCCGCAATTACAGATTGAAGTGTAATCTGTTCATCTAAAATATACCAACCCAAAATCATAGCTACGATAGGATTAACATAAGTATTGGTAGCCACCTTTTCCGGGGAGACCACTTTTAGCAAGTAATTAAAGGAAGTAAAGGCGATGATGCTCCCAAATAATATCAATAAGATCATTGCCAATTGTACCTGGGTCCCCCACTCCATTGGCGAAGTCCACGTCTCCCCTAACGCTAGGCTTATTATAGCCAATAACAATCCTCCCATTAACATCTGATACCCCGTATTCACAAAAAAATTGGATGGGAAGTCAGCCCTGCCGACAAATAGACTGCCATAAGCCCAAGACAACATCGCTGCGAATATCATGCAAATGCCCACAAAAGAATGCTCCTGTTGCAGGATAGTTTTTTGGCTTACCAGCAAATAAATACCGATTATACCCAAAACGATTCCTACCAAGGACATGGGTTGGATTTTTTTCCCTTGTAGCATCCACATGAGCAATAAAATAACCAAAGGCTGCGCCGATATTTCCAGAGCCGCAAACCCGCTGTCGACATATTTTAACGCCCACACCACTACTCCATTCCCAAAACTTAGAAACAGGAATCCGGCAATGGTTACATTCTTAAGTTGCCTTTTGGTAATGCGCAATGAAATACCCATGGATTTCGCTATGATAAATACGAGTATCCCTGCCAAAGCAAAGCGAACCGAAGCAAGCATAAATGGCGGCAATTCGGCTACGGCTATCTTATTGAGCAAGTAGGTAGAGCCCCAAATAACATAGATTGAAAAGAAGGCCAAAAGGATAAGTGTAGTTTGCCTGGATTGGGCCATGAGAATACTGCTATAGTCTAATTCTGTACAATAGTACGGATTACTTTTTAATAATTGAATGTGTTAAGTTCTAGTAAAAATCGATTAAAATGAATCTTCAAATGGATTTCTTTAAATTGTTAAAAAATAAGTAATAACATCTATAATTGTAGGAATATACATATAAAAATAGTATATTTATGAAGTAAAGGCCTCATCTCCAAAGCCTCTAGTTTGAAACAGCGGGGAACAAAATCTTATATGTCATGAAAAAGTTGAGCTTAACAAATCTTAAAAAGCAGGAAATGGAAGAATCCCAAATGAAAAAAGTCAAGGGAGGAGCTTGGTTCTGTTATCCAGAGTATTATTGTGGTGCTTACTATTGTGCCAATGTAAATCCAGGTGCCTGTTGCTGCCCTTAAGACAGCGTTCAAGTTTTAAATGGAATAAAGTTCAAAGCTGCAATAGCAGTCTTTGGACTTTTTTTTAGGTAATGGGCAAGAGCGTCCGATAATACAAAACCTGGGCCGTCACAAAGTCCAGTAGCTGCCGATCTAGCTCTTTTTCTTCATAGTCCATTGCTCCGGCTACTAATTCCAAAAGCTCGGCGTATGTGAAAACTTCCCTATAATCCTTTATATCCAAAAGCAATGCGCTTAACTGCGTTAAACATATTTCCTTAGGGGCCACATCAATAAAGGTTGGTATTATCGCATAATAGGCATCAATAGTCTTAGGGTTTTTATTTTCAATATCATTCCATAGAAAAGCGCTTTGTACTAAATAATTAGTAAGATCTGGATTGACCAAAAAAGAACTTTCTCTTTTTTGAGCATCCGATTGGGTACAAAAATCGATTGCTATCCCTACTTGGGAGACGGCATCAATTTCTTTAATCGTTCGTTCGTCCATAATACGATAGCGTTGATTTTCCAAACCCTTGAAATCTTCCACAAAAGCCTTAGCGTCCAAACTACCTTTGGTAATCCTTGCCAAAATCCCGTACATGTAATTTTGCTCATGAATGGAATAAAATCTAGGTTGGTCTACCTCATTTTCTAAAATATGATTCTGTGCAAAAGCCCAGTCCAAAAAATTCTTTCGTGTTTTCATAATGCCTTTTTTTGACAGTAATCTCTTAATCGCACATAGTAATCAGGGAATTCCAACCTCAAACGGGCTACGATTTGTTCCAGGTACTCGGAAGTTTTTTTTAGATGACTAATCAAATGAATGTATTGGGATTTATGGGGAATATGATGAAAAGCGGCAAAATTATAAGCATTGCCATCATTCGGTTTTGGATAAAGCGATGCGAAAGTCAACTTTTGGACGCTTAGCATATTACTCAAAAGAAATTGTTCATAATAGAGATTGAACAATCCCGTATTGATATCATCCAATTTATCCTGATTTTCATCAATAAGTTCAAATGCCTTTGATGTGTACTCCTGAAAAAAATCAATGGCACTACCACCAATGATACCTACATTCACATATTTAATGGTATCCGAAAGTTCGGCTTCAAATGCAGTAGGGACGTTTTCAAAATATTGATGTACATAAGGATGAATTTCCGAATATTGATATTGGTCGTGATCATAACTTTGGCAAAACAGTGGACTCTTTAGAACCGGATCTAACACTTTTTCAAATAGAAAAACGTCCCCGTCCAGATGACAAAAGGGTTCCTTTTGCAATCTATAGGTATATAACTTGCCCAATGCCCATGCTCCTTTATGATAATCCTCTAAATCATTTAGGCTATCCGAAAAGGAGGTATACGGTAATTTTAGGGTGTCTTTAAAAATTTCCAAGCCCTTGTCATCGGTGACCAAATGAAGGTTGGGATAATATTTTTTAATGGAAAGGCAACTGTAAGTCCATGCACAGTAAAATAGAAAGGGATTCGGAAAACCTCCATGATGCCTAAAATTCCAATTGTTTTTGAAAGTATCATCAAAAAAGGGTTTGGACCAAAATGATTGAACAAACTTCATGATTGGTCTTGAACAGAATCAATGGCCTCCAAAATATCATCTAAAAAGGTGGCGTCGTAATAGTGTGGTATAACTTTGTTGCTGACAATTAAAATTGGCGTATGGAACAATTCGTTCTTTTTGCACCATTCCCTATGCTCCGCCAATATCCGATAATCTTCACCCGTAAATTCGGAGACATGCTCCATTAAGAATTGGTCGGCATTTCTATGTTTAAACCAGTCATCCATCATTTTTAGGAATATATCGGCCCCACGCGTTCGGTAGCAGTTGATCATCGTAGCAGCTACATCATTTCGTTTGGATGCTGTATCGTCATAATGATTCAAGACTAATTTGAAACTATTCTCTCGTCCATTTCTATGATAGAGATCAAGAAATTTTTCGAATGCCTTCTTACAATATCCACATGAGGTAGAAAGTACCAAAACGATTACCGGTGCAACCTCGGAATTCCCAAAAATCAATTGCCCGGCGCCTGTCGAAATGGTTAATTCCTTAGTATCTACCAACGCTCGATTTATGGTCTCCGGAGATCTTTTAAACTGGAGCAACTCTATATGTTTGAGACCTAACGCGTAATTTTGGGATTTAAGCTTCCTAAAGTTATGGGTAACCAAAAGTGTTAATATGAAAAGAAGCCCCAATACCGTTGCATCCTTTACAAGGATAGCTGTCCCATCGGACAAATTTACGTTAAAGGGATACAATCGACCAAAAATCAGTGATGCTTGAACGATGATAATACTACTGGACAACAAACACAATCTACACCATGCCTTTAGGACAAAAGCTTGAATTACTATGGTTGATAACAGAAAGATCAAGGCAACTAGGTAAACGATAAGATGGGCATCGCCAAAGCCAACATTCAAAAGCAAAAGACCCATTGTGGATAAGAGGAAGGCAAATAACAAATCGTTTATTGAAAATGCGCCTAAATTGTAATTCTGGGATTTGAGTATTTTGTTACAACCACTCTCTTCCTTTTGACCACATATTTTCTTTCCAAAATTTGTACTTCTATCATGGGATGTTTCAAAGATTTCATTGGAAATGTAAAGTCCTATCATGCCCATTAAAAAAAAGGCCAGTGCATAAAAGTTGGGCCAAAGGATAACGGTAAATAACAAAACCAATGGGATTGCCGACCAAGTTATCCATTTACTTTTGGAAATTGTAGCGTTCTTTTCCTGCTCTGCCAAGAGTATGATACCATTCCATTTCTTCCCAAATTCTTCCTTGGTCATGCCTGCCTTATCCCCATTGAGGTAGACCTTACTACCGTTTTGTCTTACATGGGAGAAATAGGGCCCTTTTTCCGGGTCATCCAAGAAAGCTAGGAAGTGTTCGGGAAGTTCATTGATTTGATTTTGATCAATTTGGGCGGCTACGTTGCTTATTTTAAGAAAGTTCAAAGTTTCGGACACTGCATATAATGAAGGTGTATGAGGGTGACTAAAAAGTTGCAGTTCCAATTCGCTGTGTGAAACCTTTATTTTTTCCGCCTGGAAATAGGAAACCAAAGCATCAAAAAGTGTTCTGTCCATGATATTCCGTTTTTAAGTGTTCAGTAAAATGTCCAAATAAAATCGTCCAATTTTGGAGACGTATTGGGGATATTGTACAAGTAAGATAAAAATAATAAATATTATAAGATTTTACTCACAAAAAATAAAGAATATTAATGAAGTATAAATACCTAAGAGCCATCCGATACTTTATAGAAATGGATTTTAAGAAGTTAAGGGAAAAAGTACGTCTTATATGGGCGTTGGCCTACTCTACTATTTTTGCCATCTGGTTCTTAGAGGTCACCCCAGTTGGCAATTCAACGATTCTTAAGTTTTTAAAATGAATTTCGGCACCTTCAGACTCTAAACATAGATATCCTTTTTTGATAGTAGATTTACTAATGCCATTTACAAATTTTCCGTTGACCGATAGTTTAATGGTTCCGTCTACACAAACCACGGTATAGGCGTTCCATTCTCCTTTACCTTTGGCCCTATTCTCTACCGATTTGCTACGCTCCCCTCTGGGATTGTCCGGTATGGTCTTTACCCCTCCAACCCCAAAGAGTTCCCCATGGACATAGGCAATAGGTGGTTTTTTACCGTCACGGGTATTTAGGTTTACCCAGTCCAGTTCCAGCATCTGTACCTCTACCCCGCCAGGTAATCGGGATTTTGGATCAGGAAGGGCATCGCTCCAAACAAAAACTCCGGAATTCCCGCCCGGTTCCATATGTCGCCATTCCACTTGTAGGATAAAATTCTCGTACTGCTTTTCAGATCGCATAACACCAATAGGCTTACCCTTACAAATAAGTAGGTCATCTTCCGTTCTCCAGGTATCGTCATCTGTATTTACATTGACCCACTGCAAAGTATTTCCCTCCGATTTAGTACCTGTAATTAGGTCATCGAATTTTTTTTCTGTTCCAAAGCGTATCTGATTTTCTTGCGCGTGGCCTATAAGTATACCGGTTATTGTCACCAATAAACTCAATAAAAAATAAGGTTTCATGGGTATCGTCTTCATTGATATTATTGGATTTTTGTTTTTCCTGGGACGGCAATGGATGGACTCGGCCAGACCAAGTCCCAATTGTATTGTTCCAATTTTGGGCCCAAAGAATCATTGGAGTTATAGGCTTGTTCCCAAGAGATTTCCTTTCCTGTATACCCTGCCGTACGTGCCCAAATGGCCAAAAGGCTACTGTTGGCCATACGCTTACCGTCATTAATGGGTTTATCCTTTCGTATGGCCTCGAAAAGTTCATTATGTTGCGTTTGGTACATATTGTTCTCCTCACCTTCAAACTGCCAAGCCTCTGGCCCGTTAATTTGGTATTTTCTACCTGGTTGGATCATTGCGGTCCCTTTGGTACCAAATATATCTATGGTATTCCTTGTTGCCGTATCCGATTGCTGTCTGGTAAAGTGGTATCCCTTGGCACCATTGGTATATTCGAACTCCACGGCAAAATGATCGTAGATATTACCATAACGTTTATCCGTCCGCACTTGCCTACCCCCCGTTCCGATGGCCTTTAACGGCATTACATCTCCCATGGCCCATGACATCAAATCCAGGCTGTGCACAGCTTGCTCAACAATAAAATCACCTGATAACCAATTGTAATAATACCAGTTCCGCATATTATAGGTCATTTCGGTCCAACCCGGTTGGCGTTCCTTGTACCAAAGTTCACCACCAAACCGGAAAGTGGTAACGGTTCTAATATCACCTATGGCCCCATTTAGAATTTGATCAAAGGCAGCTCTATTGCCAAAGCCGAATCGATAGGTGAACCCTGAAACAACGGATAGGTTCTTCGCTTTGGCCTTTTCGGCCGCAGCAATAACTTCCCGTACGCCCGGGGCGTCTACTGCCACCGGTTTTTCACAAAAAGCGTGCTTGCCTGCGGCAATGGCCGCCGTTAAATGCCCGGGCCTAAATGCAGGAGGTGTTGTAAGTAGCACTACATCCACACCGGAATCGATTACTTTTTGATAGGCATCAAAACCGATAAACTTGTTCTCTTTTTCCACTTTCATCTTGTCCCCAACCACCTTTAGCAGCTCGGTATGGGAAGTCTCCAAGCGATCTTCAAAAATATCGCCCATAGCATGGAGGATTACATTTTCATCGGCCTGCAAGGCCTGTGCCGCGGCACCCGTACCGCGACCGCCACAACCGATAAGCCCCACTTTTAGAGTTTTTTCCTGAAATGACCCCATGGCTCCCAATACATTTGAGGGATAAGCCAGTGAACTTCCAACCATTGCCAGTCCCGATGTTTTCAAAAAAGTTCTACGGTCGGAAGCCGAACCTGTTTTTTTTGATGTGTCCTTCATAATCTTATGTTCATCCATTATTCACTCAATTTGTTGATCGTAGTCAATGCCACCTTTCTAAATTCTACTTCGGAACCTTCGGCCTGAAGTGCAATTTGCCCTCTTTTGGCCGTGGCATCGTAGCCGTAGTTGACCAAATCCCCATTTACCCAAACCTTTATCTTGTTTTCCAAACATTCAATTCGCATTGAATTCCACTCCCCAACCGGGTTTTCGGAACCATCGGTAAGGTTTAAAATACGGCGTTTTTTCCCTTCTGTAATACCCCACTCTTTTTTAGGTCCACGACGAGCCAGCATATTCTCTACTTTTATATCCTCTACAATACACCAGAAATCTCCGGCGTTCTCATGCATCATCTGTACCTCTATTGATTTTGGGAACATTTTATACAAAGCCCTAGGTTTTGAGGCAAAAACCAATACCCCACAATTTCCAGGTTTTCCGGCGAACCTGTACTCAACCTCTAAACAAAAGTTTTCATATTCATCATCGGTTATTAAATGGCCTCCAGGGGTGCCAAGACTTACCAATAATCCATTTCGCACTATAAATGGATTTCTAGCGTCCGAAATGCTGTCCATGGCCGGAATATCAATATGCCAACCTTCTAAATCCCTTCCGTTAAAAAGGGATATTGAGTTTTGTGATGTGCCGTAATGGGTGCTTAACAAGACCCAGCAAATGATAAGAAAGTTTTTCATTTCATCGGATTCAAAAGGATTTCTCTTTGAAGATATTACTTTCTGGAAAATTTATTTCAATTTGCATACAGTTTTCTTCATAAACCATGTAGACTTAAAGAGATAAAGTCCTTTAAAAAACAGCTTGCATTCTCCGAAATAAGAACTATTTTTAATAGGCCGCATGAAAAACCAAAACCAACAGCTTAAAAAATTCGGGACTTTTGGAGGAGTCTTTACCCCTACCCTGCTCACTATTTTAGGGGTAATCATGTACCTTAGAATGGGATGGGTCGTTGGGAACGCGGGGCTGTTAGGGGCATGGCTCATAATCCTGGTGTCTTTTACCATTACATTAACTACAGCCTTGTCCATGTCCGCCATTACTACCAATATACGTATAGGTGCAGGTGGAGCCTATGCCATTATCTCGCAGGCCCTAGGTTTGGAAGTTGGCGGCAGTTTGGGTATCCCAAGGTATATTTCCCAAGGGTTGGCAGTAACCATGTATATTTTTGGGTTCCGAGAAGGCTGGTTGGGTATTTTCTCAGGGCATAGCGCGTTTTTAGTTGATATTATTGTTTTCGTAGTCTTACTTGCCATAGCATACATTAGTGCGGATCTCGCCATTAAGACCCAGTTTTTTATCATGTTGGTAATTATCTTGTCATTGATATCCATAGTCATAGCCGCCTATTATGGGTCCATGTATCTTCCGACAGATGAGGCTGTCCGCTGGGGGACTTTCAAAGGTTCTCCGGAAAACGGATTTTCGGGTAGTGATTTTTGGATCGTGTTTGCCGTTTTCTTTCCGGCATCTACCGGAATTATGGCCGGGGCCAATATGTCCGGCGAACTTAAAAACCCAAAAAGAAGTATTCCCTTGGGTACTCTATGGGCCATAGGGGTCAGTTTTGTCATCTATATGGGACTCGCCTATTGGTTGGCAAGATCGGCATCGGAGGAAGAGCTCATTTCCAATTACAATATTATCATTGAAAAGGCCTATGTGGGGCCTTTGGTTATTGCCGGTATATTGGGGGCTACTTTTTCTTCCGCCTTGGCATCCATGGTAGGTTCTTCCCGAATTTTGTTCGCCATGGGCGAGCACCGGGTTTTACCGTATGCCAAATTTTTAGCGGGCCAAAGTGCCAACGGGCAACCGAGAAATGCCATGATCGTTACCGGTATTATGATTTTTGCTACAATGTTATTGCGAGATTTGAATTCGGTAGCCCCTCTTGTCACCCTATTTTTCCTAATTACCTATGCCATGATCAATATTGTGGTCATTATAGAACAGAATCTAGGACTGATAAGTTATCGTCCAATTTTTAAAATCCATAAATGGGTTCCATGGTTAGGATTATTATCCTCAGTATTGGCCATGTTCATTATTAATCCCACCATAAGCCTTATATCCATTAGTATTGTCTTTGTCGTCTATTGGTTTCTGTCCCGCCAGAATCTGGAAACTCCGTTTGAGGATATGCGTTCGGGATTGTTCGTTTCCTTTGCAGAATGGGCGGCCAAACACACCTGGGGAATGAAAAGTATGCAACAGCGCGCTTGGAAGCCAAATTTGATGGTTCCCATACGCGATATTAAAGGGGCTAAGGGTAATTTTCAGTTCTTACGGAATATTGCCAGGCCTAAGGGATCTATAAAGCTCTTGGGTATTGCACCCTTTACGGAAAGTAATAGTTTTACGGATGAAATATCACAATTGTCCGAAGCTTTTTATAAGAAAGGGGTGTTTTCTTCTTGGACCGTTATCCATACCAAGGATTTTGCACAGGGTGTAAATTATGGAAACCAGGCATTGCGTGGCGCCTTTTTTAGGCCGAATATTGTTTTTTTGAACTTACAGCAACATGATAATTATGAGACTGAACTGCGACCGGTAATTAAAGAATGTATTCGCCTAGAGGTTGGTGTCCTGCTGTATCAGGCCCATCCAACAGCTCTGCTGGGTCAACGGAATATCATTAATGTATGGGTTAGTGACCGTAAGGGGAATTGGAGCTTGGGCTGGGATATTGGGAATTTGGATCTTTCCACGCTCATAGCATATAAGTTAAAAAGGAATTGGGAAGCCCAAATCCGCTTGATTACCGTTATCAATGATGAAGAGGAATATGAAAATGCCAAGGAATTTTTGAATTCCCTCATCAACCTGGCCCGATTGCCCGAAACATTGACCGAAATCCATATCGGAAATTTTAGAGACGTGGTCGGAAAAGCATCCAATGCCGATCTTAATATATTCGGGATGCATGCGGACCTTCCTTTTGAGTTTGTAAAGGAAATGACCCAAAAAACCGAAAGCTCCTGCCTATTTGTAAAAGACTCCGGGCATGAGAGTATCTTGGCCTAGAAACCTTTTTTCATCGTATTATGAACTCACCAATTGTTTTTGCACATTGGTAGGTACAGATTGAAACGATGAAAATACTGAAGTAAACGTTGCCTTACCTTGTGTCAGGGAACGCAAACTCGTAGAATATCCATAAAGCTCGGCCTCTGGTGCATTACATTTTAGAATCTGATAACGATCTTCACTATCTATACCCAAAATAACGGCCCTACGGGATTGTAAGTCGGTCATGACATTACCTACCATATCCTCAGGAACCTTGATGGTCAACTCTCGAATAGGCTCCAGTAATTTGGGCTTGGCGTTCATAAATGCCTCCTTAAAGGCGTGGGCACCTGCAATTTTAAAGGAGATATCGTTGGAATCCACCGAATGCATCTTACCGTCATACACCATTACACGGATATCCGTTACATAGCTTCCGGTTAAAGGTCCGGACTCCATGGTTTCCTGTATCCCTTTTTTTATGGAAGGTAGATATCTTAGGTCTATTACCCCACCAACGATACAATTGTAAAAGATTAGTTTGCCTCCCCACGGAAGCTCTTCTTCTTCCTTACCTCGAATGTTGAAGCCTTGGGGTTCCGGCATACCTTCGACCCAAGGTTCTATTTTTAAATGTACCTGGGCAAATTGCCCGGCCCCCCCGGATTGCTTTTTATGGCGATAATTGGCAGTGGCCGCCCGTTGAATAGTTTCCCTATAGGCTATTCTCGGCTTCTCAAAATTGGCCTCCACTTCATAGATGTTTCTTAGGGTCCAATCTATGGTAGCTAAATGTAGCTCCCCTTGGCAACCCAAAATTTGCTGTTTTAACTCACGGGAATATGAAATTATGGCAGTTGGATCCTGGCTATTGATTTTTCGTAAGGCATCCGTAAGCTTCTCTTCCTCATTCCTTTTTTCGGCCGAAACCGCTTTACGTGTGCGAGACTCGGGATAGGCAATTGGCCTAATGGTTATGGGGGTTCCTACTTCGTGCAACGTGTCGTTGGTCTCAGTATACTTTAAACGCAATGTAGCACCGATATCCCCAACGGCCAATCGGGAAACGGGCTCCCGTTTTTTGCCATCCATAATAAAGAGTTGATGGAGCACCTCCGTTTCGCCATTTCTGGCATTTACTAATTTTTCGTTGACCCTTACATCACCCGATTTTACCTTAAAAAAAGTAATCTGACCTAAATTGGGTTGATAAATGGTCTTAAAGATAAACAACGAGGTTGGAGCCTCATTGGTGCGCTCTATGGCTTGTCCCTCTAAGGTCTGTTCCGGTTTTAAGTCGGCCGCTGCCGGGGCCACATTGTCTATAAAGCCCATAAGGCGTCCACTTCCCATATCCTCAAGGGCCGACACACAGAATACGGGAAACAGATCATGGTTCAACATACCGGCTTTGATGCCCTGCCGCATTTCATCTTCATTCAGCGTACCCTTATCAAAAAACAATTCCATCAACGCTTCGTCATTCTCGGCAGCTTTCTCTACCAATTCATTATGCAAATGGTTGGCAAGCGCTTTTTCGTTTTCCGGGATAGGATGTTTTTCAGGTTTACCACCTCCTTTTGGAAACTTGTACAGCTTCATTTTAAGCACATCGATTATGCACTGTGCACCGTCTATTCGAATTGGGTATTGGATCTTTACGGCATTTTTTCCCACCAGCTCGGTGATACTCCTAAAGCTATCTTCAAAATCAATACCCGCATGGTCTATTTGGTTTATGACAAAGACGGTAGGCTTGTGATAATCCGAAATATAGTTCCAGATAATTTCCGTGCCTATTTCCACCCCGTTTTGGCCGTTTAGCACGGTAACAATGGTATCCGCCACTCGAATGGAGGAAATGATCTCACCAATAAAATCGTCTAACCCGGGAGTATCTATGATATTTATTTTATAGTTACGCCATTCGGTATGCAATGGCGTAGCAAAGACAGAAGCGCCCCTTTCATGTTCTATTTGATGATGGTCGGATACCGTGTTCTTGTTTTCAACGGTACCCCGCCGGTTAATTAATCCGGCTTCATATAACATGGTCTCGGCCAAAGTGGTCTTTCCACTTTGGTGAGCCCCTACAAGTACAATATTTTTGATGTGTTTATGGTCGTATACCTTCATTTTAGATGGTTTATGGGTTTATGTTATAAAACTAAAAATGTATGGATATGGAAAACATGACTTTTGTTAGCTTTCTCAATGTAGGCAAGCCCTAAACTAAAAACCGAGGCTTAGGTCAATTACTTCATTACAATGCCCCGGAAACGCCTACCAATATCCACATGGGCTTATCCTTATCTTCCTTCCAATCCCCAAAATCGCCGATTTCCTTACGTATTGAAAATCCCGCTTCTTCCAATTCCTTTTTTACGTATTTCGGGGATAATGTATGCGCATTGGTCTGTTCTTCACGACTTTTGCCCTTTTTATGTGTTTTCAATTTCTCAAGAACGAGGATACGGCCACTAGGCTTTAGTGCCTTTTTTATATGAAAAAGAACTTCAGTATAGTTTTCCATTTCATGATACGTATCCATGATTATGACGGCATCCAATCTATTTTCAGGTAACTTGGGGTCGTCCTCTTCTCCTTGGATTACGGTTACATTTTTGATCTTTTCCTGTTTCAGATGTTCCCTTAGATTTTCCAATCTATAGCTCAGGATATCTACTGCATAGATTCTACCCGTTTTACCCACCTTCTTTGAAAGATGAAAGGTTAGGTATCCTTCATGGCAGCCTACATCCGCAACTTGGTCCCCTCCTTCGATTCCTGCCAATTCAAAAATAGTTTGGACATCCATCCATTTATCGCGTTCATCCCAGTCTTCTTGGGTATATTGCCCAAATGTCTGTCCTAAACATAAGGTAAACAGCATGATGCATAACAAGGAACGTAGTCCAGACATACCTCTAATATACCAAATACAGCGCAAAAATCCGTCTAAAATCCTCTTAATTCAACACCGTTCGTCGATTAAATAAGCAATATAGGAGTATGGGGTTAATGGTGGTTTGTAATTTTCGTAGTTTTATTTATTTCGCAAAGTGCCACAAGTCTAAAAATCAATTGCTTTGAAGAGAAGTCATATTTTATTATCCATGTTTTTTGTGTGCATGGCATTTTCATGCTCCAATGACAATATTGAACCCTTTGAACCTAATCCTGACCCTGACAATTCTGACAATCCGGCTCCAAACCCTGATCCAAGCCCTGAGCCTGTAATTGAGGTTACTGCAATTCCTGATCAAATTCAAAGGAATGGGGATGTCAATGCGGGGTACGAATACCTTATATCCGGAGATTACATGAGCTCTGGAATTCCATATGATGCCTTTCTTACAGGTTTTGGAGAGGACGATGCAAACCTTTTGGGCCGAACTGGAGACAATACCATCATACCATACGATTACACTGCGGTAACAGCTCCAAATGGCGTTCGTGTTGTTGGCCCCAATTGTATGCAATGCCATGCCGGAAGGATCAATGGAGAATTCATTGTAGGTCTAGGCAGCCATGATAGCGATTTTACGGTCAACAGAAGTGATAATATTACCCTTTTGAATTCTGCCATCTCATTTCTTTATGGAGGGCAGACAAGTGATGAATGGGCCGCATACGAACAATTTAGAAGAAGTATCGCAGCTATAGGCCCAAAAACTATTACTGAAACACGGGGCGTTAATCCGGCCGATAAGATTACTCAAGTATTGATTGCCCATAGGGATAAGAATACTTTGGAATGGTCCGACGAGCCTTTCGTTGAAATAGGGGACGAAGTAATCCCGACAGATGTACCTGCTTGGTGGCTGCTCAAAAAGAAAAATGCCATGTTCTATCACGGTATAGGACGCGGAGATTTTTGTAAATCCTTTATTGGATCAAGCCTGCTAACCTTGGCTGATAAAGAGATAGCTGAAGAAGTGGACGAAAAAATGCCAGATGTACTAGCTTATATTTATAGCTTAGAGTCTCCTACCTACCCTTTCGCTATAGACTCTAACCTAGCCGAAGATGGAAAGACCATTTTTGAAAATACATGTTCAAGTTGTCATGGAAACTATGGGGGTAGCCCCACCTACCCCAATTATATGGTATCCCTCAATTCCGTTGGAACCGACCCGGAACTTTCCAATCATTATAACCAATCTTCCCCCATAAATGATTATTTTATGGACTGGTTTAATACCGGATGGTTCGGGACAAGTCCCAACCCTTTAGAAATCTTTTCCGAAGGAGGGTATGTTGCGCCGCCATTGGATGGAATTTGGGCTACGGCCCCTTATTTTCACAATGCTTCCGTACCTACTTTGGCAGATGTGCTGAACAGTGAAAGTAGGCCAGAATATTGGAGAAGGTCCTACGATAGTTCCGATTACGATGAGCAAAAAGTTGGATGGAACTATGAGACCGAAAGTTCCAAAATAGACAAGAATACCTATGATACTACAATAAAGGGTTATGGCAATGAAGGGCATACTTTTGGAGATGAACTCACGGATTCCGAAAGAGCGGCACTTTTGGAATATTTAAAAACATTATAAAGCAAAGATGAAAATACTACCTTACGCACTGATTTATTTTTTTGTTCTTCTTCAGGCTCATGCCCAGGAAAAACCGATTAAAATTGTAATCGAAGAAATACCGAACCGCCTTGCTTTTTACGCTGTTAATGAAAACGATCAGGCTTTTGATGTTAAACTAACAATTGCAGGAACCAATTTTAGACAAAGTAGGGCCACTCCCAGATTTACTAGGGTGCCTGCTATATCCAAAGTGCATATGAAGACCATTATCCTTATGCGTGGAAAAAAACCTTCATATACATACGATTTGGAGGTAAATGATAGCCTTTCCAAAAGGGCCCTCCGCAAGCCTGCCGAAAAGATTAAGATTAGCCCAAAGAAACAGATTGTCGTATACGTTCCCAAAAGCTGTCTTAGTTGTGATAGCCTAATCAATCCGCTGAACGATGGACCTTACAAATTTACTTTTCACAACCTAGGAGAACAACCCAAAATTGCAGAACAGCTGAACAGATCTCTTGCCAATAGTATAGTTCTGGATTCCCTGGAAACCCCCATTGTTAATTTAGGGGGTAGATTATATACGAAGATCGAAACTTACGACCAACTTATCGAGGCGCTGGAAAAGGAATAACATTCCTATTTGCTGCTAAATTATAATCTTATCGTGCTTTCCCTCTTTTCTATGTATCTTTTTTTCTTTTTGGAAATGAAGGTGAAGGTTATTTTAATTGACTGATATTTAGTTTCTTAAAAAAATAGGGGCGGTGACCATTGCTCCTACTAAATGTTAAAACTTCTATAAAATAGTACCTTTTATAACATAGTACTGTAACAAAAAATATTTTGAATCGTCTATTAGGTGTAAGTCAATCTAAAAACAATCATCCAATGAAAAGGTTACATCAACATTTAGTCAGACCCAAAATATATTTCACAGTAGGGTTCGGTTGGAATACCGACCGATTATATCATGAAAAAAATAAAAAGGAAACAACAACCATTAAAAACTAGAAATTATGAAAGCATCCATCAACAAAACAGCAACAGAATCTAAAACATTCCATTACTTTTCTTCCTTTAGGGACAGCAAAAGAGTAAAATGGGCAGAGTACAGAAATTTTACGCGCTAAAAACAATTCATTCATCATCAAAAATCGAGAAATCATGAGAGCTTCATTTATCATAAAAAATCCAACAGAATCCAGAAAAAATTCATTTTTTTCCACTTTTAGGGACAGCAAACGTGTCCGTTGGGTAGCGTACCGACATCATACCCACTGATCGAAGAGGTTAAGATCATAGCTTAGGCGCAATTTAATTGCGCCTTTTTATTTTATTCCTCTTTTTTTCGAGTAAAAGGAACAAAACGAACTGCCATTAAATTTTTGCGTTTTATTTTCCCCTTCTTTTTTGTAAGCAAAACCAAATGCCGTATCCCCCGGTGGGGACCTACTGGAATAATCATTTTCCCTCCTTCTTTAAGTTGTTCCGTCAATTTGGGCGGAATCTGTTCTGCGCCTGCGGTTACCATAATACCATCAAAGGGAGCCTTTTCGGGCCAACCGTGATACCCATCCCCTATTCGTACCTGGACGTTGTTATACCGCTGTTTTTTTAATCTTTTCCTGGCGTAATGACCAAGCTTTTGAACAATTTCCATGGTATACACGGAATCAACGATTTCTGCGAGTACTGCGGCTTGATACCCTGATCCTGTACCTATCTCCAATACTTTATGATCTGGTTGTAGTTCTAGGACCTGGGTCATATAAGCAACGATATAAGGTTGTGAGATGGTCTGCCCCTCCCCTATTGGCAATGGACCATCTGTATAGGCTACTTCCCTCAGATTTTGGGGAACAAATTGATGCCTTGGTACTTTTAACATTGCTTCCAATGTTGCCGGGTCCGTAATATCCCTATTTCGTAACTGAACCTTTACCATATGCTCTCTTTGGGCCTTAAAATCAATTTGGGCCAAAGTGGTTCCCATAGAGAAGGAAAAGACAAAAACAAAAATCATTTGATACATTTTCGTAGGGATACTGTTTGTCCAATTGAAGTTATTTCAAAACAGCGAGAAAAAAAAATGAAGCTTAAGCATTGGAACGATAGGCAAAAAAGATTTACTCTAATGAATCATCGTCCAACTCCCGTATTACGCCATAATAGGTGATACTGTTTCTATGCAGACTTTTAACGACAACCGTAGCTGATTTTGATTTTGTAATAAACAACGTAAAATCGAACCGCTCGTCGGAGTTTTTTGTGTTAAAGGTTACTGTAATACCTTTACCATTTCTCTTTGTTTTCACCTTGCAATCCCTAATTTCCGAATCAAATTCATTGGCCCCAACTTCTCCATAACCCCCTCCCAACCGCATTTTCCCAAAGTAGGGAAGAAATCCCGGAGTACTGTCCTCTTGAACTCTTACGTAATTGTCTATGGCAACAATATTTACACGAATCGTTCCAAACTAACGGTTCTCACCTTTCAATGGTATTCTCTCTTGCCTTAAAATAAAATGCCCCGGTCCATACGTTGACCAGGGCATTAAAATTTTGATAAATCTTTCCTTAATCCTTTAAGGAAATATCTTCAGTGGTTCCATCAGGATAAGTAACGGTAGCTTTGTCGTCGCAGCTTCCATCACCAAAATCTATGGCTACGGCCAAACCGTTTTTATCCACGGTCATAATCCCCTTGTTCAGGTATCCACATCCAAGGTTACCTTCCAAAGTAGTTCCTACGGCCACTTTATAGGTATTCCCATCCAGTAGAAGCGTCCAGTTCCCTGAAACTGTGAACACGCTTTCGGCCAAACTTTGGCCAAAAACGAATCCTAATGTTTGAGTTCCATTTTCAGCGATGACCGAGTCATCTGCCAAAGTTAAGGTCATATCACTGGTCACGGTAAAAGAAATACTATTGCCTTCGGAATTTCCTCCCAGGGTAAAGCTTCTAGTTCCATTTATCTTTATTTCTCCCACGTAAAAGTCAGTGTAGGTAGCAGTAAATGAAGCCGATTCGTTTTCGTTTGCATAAACGATGTTCAATGTTCCGTTTACATTTTCGGTACCGTTAAGTACGCAATTGTTGAAGGTTACGTTGAATCCCGTGTCATTATACGTTGCAGAATAGCATTCTTCATTTTTGGCAGACTTGGCGCTATTGCCCATGTATAGTTCGGAAATTACACTATCGGCCACACTTGACACGCCATCGGTTTCTAAAATTGTTTTTACTTCCGCTTGCGTAAATTCGAAGTCCTGATTATTATCATCGGAATCATTACTACAGCCCAGAGCAAATAGGGCTACTGCGTAAAACAAGGCGTAACGTTTGCTCAAATTCATCAACTTGTTCATTTAAAAAGATTTAGGGTTATACCACCTAAAACGTAATTGAACTCTATTTAGTATATGCCGTTGATCATTGCATGTGAAAGGAATTGTGATGACTTGGAAAAAAAATTACCTTTTTAGGGCAAAAAATCCTTTTAGGGAAGGTCCATTGGTTAACTCCACGGAATACCAATAGGAATCGCTGGGCAGATTCCTACCGTTAAAGGTGCCATCCCAACCCTGATCTGGGGAGAGTTGTTTTATTAGTTTTCCAAAACGATTGAAGACCGAAATGTTTTGAATGGAAATATCAGGGGAAGAGCTCACGGTCCAAGTGTCGTTGTACCCGTCATTGTTAGGGGTGAAAAAACTGGGGACCCCTAAGTCATCAGATGTTGGCAGTGGGAATTCTATGGTAAAGGATTCTTCTATGCAATTTTCGGCCCTTCTCTTGTCCGTATAGGGATTTATCGTTACGAAAATGGTGGTACCCCTAGGTAAATCACTTGAAAATTGGTAGGATGTAGTATTGCCCACGTCCAAATCCCTAAGTATATCATTTCCATTGGAAGTAGTCCCGACCGTAAGAAAATATCCTGAGACATCTGTCTCGGAAGCCCAACTTATACCTGTAGATACAGGCACATTTGTTGCCCCATCGGTCGGATTCAATAAAGAGGTACATCCAATAATATCCTGAGAAGACCCTCCAGTTGTAAAACTGCTTTGTACACCGCAACCTGTAGCAACCCCTATATCATTGTATGGTATAATAGCAACGTAATACGTAGTGTTTTCTAAAAGCCTTGGAGATATGTAATTGGTAATGTTACCTACATCTTCACCATTTAAAATTATATTATTGCCGGTTGTAGTCCCAATAGTCAAAAAATATCCTGTAGCGTCGATTGCGGAATCCCAGCTCAAATTAGGGGTAAGTGCTACGTCTTGGGCTGCATGTCCTGGTGAAGTAAAAGTGGCACACCCTGGTAATCCGTCCAGAGATAGCGTAGAGAAAATTACTTCGTCACAACTCCCATTGAGGCCTTGGTCGTTATATGGGATTATGGCAACATGAATATTTTGCGAAGCGGGCAAATCGCTACTTAAACTATATTCGGTTACATTGCCAACGTTTACATTATCCAAAATATCCCGGCCGCCAATAGACGTTCCAACCAAAAGCACATAACCTGTGGCCAAAGGTGATGCGTCCCATTCCAAATCTGTAGATAATGCAACACCTGTATCACCATCTGCGGGAAATGTCAATTGGGTACAGGTAGGTGCTTGGCCCATCGCCATACAGCAAAATAACAGACAAGTAATGCTTGCCCAAAGCAATGGGTCAAAACAGTTTCCGGATATTTTCATAGCACTTTCTCGTAGAGATTGTAAAAACCAGTATACACATAAATATGTAAGTCAAACGATTACAATGACTTACCTATTAACAGTCAACCGGTCTTTTCAACCCTTACATTAAATTAAATATAGCGAAAAAAAAAGGAGCACACTCAGAAAGAACCTACCTTAGGCCTTTTTAGAGCATCTTAACACTAATTTTCTTTAACTGATCTACGATTTTTAATCGAAATCGATGGGGATTGTCGTTTTTATTTTTTGTGCACTAGAACATACCTATTGATACCAAAGTCCGAAAAAGAACGTTAAATCGTATACGATTTATTATATTTGATACCATATGGAAAAGCAAATTGTAAGAGATTTGGTTAAGGAACACCTGCTTAAAAAAATGCGGGAAGGAAAGTTAAAAATAGGTAAGACTATAAATTTAGCGGCCGTAGCGCGAGAACTCCATGTAAGCGTTACCCCAATTAGGGAAGCCCTTTCCCAACTACAGCAAGCACAAATTATAAAAGCGGTACCCAACAAGGGTTTTGTCATTGCCCAATTGAATCGGGAAGAAGCCAAAGATTTGTATGAGTTGGTAGCCAATTTAGAGGAGATGGCACTTGAAAATTCCGTTTTCGATGAAAATGCCATACAAGGATTGAAAAGACAACAACAGATTTTTGAAAGCACGACCGACCCTTTATCCAGAATTAATGCAGATTTGGAATTTCATCGCCTATTAACTAAGAATTATCCAAATGTACTTACAAGAAATATTCTTCATGATTTAAGAACCCGGATATTTTTCTATGAAAAAGCATTGATGTCGGATGAATCCTATTACACGAAAGCCGATAATCAGCACCAAGCTATTATATCTGCGATTGAAGAGAACAATGTACCCACTGCGGCACTATTACTTAAGATGAACTGGATGTTGATTCTTAACTATATTCAGAAGCGCCTATTGGCCGCTTAGTCCACAATTTCATATTTGTGCTTACATTCATGTTTCTTCTCCCTCTTCCAACTCCAAAAGTACTTTTTCTGCAGAAGCAGTAATCTTTAGATAACCTTTGTAACCCCATCGGACAAAAAAGAAAAGAAAGACAAGTACTATGACAATTAAGGCGTATAACCATCCAGCCTTCTCCATTAAAAAAAAATCCTTACCGGATATAATTTTCGAAATCGCAGCTAAGGAAGTAAACATAAGAACAAAACTGGTGTATGAAATAAACTGCTGAAGTAGTAAAAGCTTCTTTTTCAACTTGATATATTCTATGAGCGTTTCCTTATAATTTCTATTGCCAATATCGAAATCCCGTATTCTACCAAGCGACCGTAGCACAAGTAAGGGGAGTGTAAAAAGAGCGACCAGAGTTAAGATTCCGCACGTCATTAAATACCAAGTATCCAATTTGTATAAATTGAAGATGAGCACAAAAGCAATTACATAAGAAATAATAGCGGCCATCGATTCAATAGTAAATACTTTGCTAAATATCGTGCTATACCTTTGTTGGGTCATTTGTAATATAATTTCTTTTGTCAATTTCTCCTGCTTTTCCAATTGGTGGCTCATTTGTTTCCAAACAGTCATAATTTCTTCTAATTCCATAATTCTATTTTTTGTTTATCCGTTGTTTCAACTTCTTTTTGATTCGGGATATCCTGGTGCCGACATTACTAGATGAAAGACCAATGATTTCCGAGATTTCTTCATACTTTTTGCCTTCCAACAGCAACAACATAATACCTTTTTCCAAACTGTTCAGTTTATGTATTTGTTTGTATAGTAGCGCTAGGCGTTCCTCAAATTCACTATCATAATTTTCCGTTTGCTGAAGTATAACCTTTTCAATGGGAACAGGGCGTCCACGTTTTTTATGTCTTTTATGGCGTGTCAATGCGGTATTCAGGGCAATACGGTACATCCAAGTACTTACCTTGGACTCGTTTCTAAACGTATCGAACGATTTCCAAAGTTGGTATACAATGTCTTGATAAAGGTCTTGTTGATCTACTTCATTACGCGTATAAACCGTGGTTATCTTAAAAATCACCCTTTCATTTTGCTTGATCACTCTTACGAATTCCTCTTCATCTACCATTTTTAGGTCTGGTTTATACCATTAGTATGGCTGAACATTAAAATATCACAAAGTTTTGGTAAATAACAATAATGAATAATGACTACTTTCTAAATTTGGGTTGAGAATTTGTCTATAAATACAATGGCGAGAACAATAGTCTACGCTAGTAATACGTTTAAACTGTAACATTAAAATTGAAACATGGGCTACTTATCCCCCCAGATCGAAATCCTGGCCAAAAAAAAGAAACAGGATGAAAAATCCTTGATCAAAAAAGAAAATTCTTGTGGTATTTTCCAGGACTATGGAGATTTGGAAGATGCTTCAAAAAAAGGTAAGGCATAAGGGTTTTCTGATTTAAGATTGCTATTCGCGTACTTCGAAAGTATATTGACCCATTGCTACTCTACCGTCCCGGGTTATTCCCTCTACCTTTACCAAAAAAGTTCCCGTGGTATCACCCGTATAAAATTGTATAGGTGGTTGGCGGCTGTCCTCTATTTTGATGTTAGGATTCCAAAATAAGGTGGTCCTATAATCCTGTCGTTTATGATTTGGTCCTTTATAGGTGTAATCCGGTGAAAAAAACTCTCGGGCTATTTGGAATCCTGGAATTACGCTTTCCGCGTATTTCGGAGCATTGGTTTGGACACCTCCTTTGGACAATTGGGATCTTGTGGCTATAACGATAACTCCATTATATCCCCTAAGCCCATATATCGCAGCCTCAATACCCCGTAAAACATCAACAAATAAAATTTCGGAAGCATCCATATTTTGGATGTAATCCAAAGGATTTATATATGGGTTGTTTGAATTCACTTCACTTCCATCAACAATAATTAATGGTGGCTCTCCTCCACCGGGCTCTACACCCGATAACCCCCTTATTTTAATAGTCTGATCCGGCTTATTCCCACTTATTAATACCCCTGGGGCCCGCCCTATAAGATCTATGGCACTCATGCCAGCAGTACCTGTGGAATCCGCAAAAAGCCTAATCGTCGTGTTTCCATGCATTGTTCTAGATTGTATTTCCTCTATCCTGGTTTTTTTCTTGATATTTGCCTCTACTTCCACTTCATCCAATTGGGTAACGGAGGGATCATATTCAAAATCCGCACTTTTTTTTCGATAGGCCTTGGCCAAATACTCTTGGACATTCTTTATTCCTTCCAAAGTATCCGTTACGTAGCCCATATCTTCAGTCCTTTTTGCCTTGCGTTTTATCGGTATTTTTTTTGTCCTTCTAATCTTTGGTAGCGACCATTCCTCATCCATATAGATTGAAACCTCTTCCTTTTTCTTTCTCGATTTTAAATTAGAATCAACAATTTCCAGATAGGTTTCCGTACCATCATTGAGGTCATAGGGACCGAAACTAAATCGTCCTTGATTGTCCGTAGATCTCTCCTCAATGATATTTAATTCGGGAATTCTCAATGATACCCTTGTATTCATGCGAACCTTAGGGTTTTTGGCCAAGGCCGTAAATCCACTAATAACCGTGCCCGTAGCTTTCTCCGGAATATGTTCGGTTCGCTGTCCTCGGGTATTGTCCAAAAACTCACGCCACAAAAACCTGCGCCAACCGTGGGTAAGCATAAGGGCGTCCAACACATATTTCCGTTCCCTGGAATCGCTTTCAAAAAAATAGCTGGCATCCTCCACTGAATTCGCTAAATCGGAATTTAGCAATAACCAACTTTTTATATTGGTATCTGCCATACCTTGTGGTAGTTGGTTACTCCCGGTTACCACGGACAGGGAAAAATCACCTTTCAATTGCGTCCCGTTCGTATCAAGGGCACTGATATCCACAGCTACCACTTCACGTGGACCATACTCAGGGGAATCCGATGAAACCTCCAGTGCTACCTTATTTTTGGGATGGTCTATATAAACGAGTCGTTCACAGATGGGCTTCCCACTCGCCGTAAACAATGTAAAATGTGCCACCCCGTCAAAAAGGCGGTCGGTGTTGAGCCTTACCGAATAGGAGGTGCCATCTTCCGTTTTACCTAACCTTTCGAAAAAGAGATCCCCCCTAAAATGACCTATCAATAGGGTTCCTTCCAGTCCCTCGTTCCTATTTGTAGCTACGTTAACGACAATATGGTCCCCATTGTTCCGAATACTGAGCACATATCCTTTGGGCAGGGCCTTTGGAATCGGAAACCGATATTCCTTTCCACCGTACAGGACCACAGCCTCATAATCTTTGTCCGCTTCGGGAACAAAGGTAACCTTGCCGAGACCCGCTTCATAAGTTTTAAAGAAACCGGCCGTATTGCCCTTCCCATCTTGAATGGTTCCTTCCAGTGCCAATCCATTACGCTGTCGATCCGTTGCCTTTATCCCCAAAACACTTGTAAGACCTGCAACTAGGTGTCCTCCCTCGGGGGAAAACTGTACTACCGGTTTTTGGTCTTTTGTAGGATTCTTTTTGGACGCTGAACTATAGTTCCCCAATTCGCTATCTTGAACTAAATCCGGATTCCTATAATCTCCAAACTCCTGGGCATATACGGGAATCTCCTTTTGAAATAGTGCAGGCTCATTTTCATTCAACATGTATTTAGTATAGGCCCGTATTAAAAGATTGCCGTTTTTTATATTAATGGGAATTTTAATGGAACCTTGTGCACCCAGCCCATCCGAAACCAATTTTTGACGTATGATCAACGTATCGTCTCCGTTCCAGAGCTCAACGTAGATAATCTCACTTTTCTCGCTTGTCTTGTGAAGTATACCATCCACCAAATAGGCTTTGTACCAAATGGTTTCGCCGTTGGTATAAATATGCTTGTCCGTATGTAGGTATACCTTTTCAGGACTATGCTTCATGGCGTAGGATGCCAATTTCCCTACTATTTTTTGGTTATGTGGATTTTCTTGGGCTTGGGAATATTCAGCTAAAATCGAAAAGAATACCAGAACTAGAAGAAATCTATTCCTAAAGCCAATCATATAGTTTTCCAACCCTAATCCTATCATCTGTGTATTTTATTTTGAAGATACCAATTATTCCAAGTTATTCCTACATATCTGGATTTACTGACCTTATCAACCGGATTTTTCAATTGTTTTCTCAATCCATTGTCTAACGGATTCAGGCAAGTTAGATTCATCATAGGTCATCCTGTGTTCAAAATTCTCACCCCACAAATCAATACTATAAACAAAGCCGTCTCTCAATTTTGGATTTGTATTCTCTATCTTTTTAATCAAAACCCTTTTTAGATTATCCTTTTCTTTTCTACCCATGATAACTTCACCCACATATTCTTTGGATATTCCAGCAAAGCCAACCTCTATCCGTATTTTGTAGTTCATGCCATGACTTGGGTTAATCCTACCTGGGCAAAACTTTGTTCAATTACCTTCGAAGCAACCGGATTTATCCCTCCCTGCTTTTGAAGTTCCTGTGCGGTTTCTACACTGATTTCCATCATATCGTTAAACTTTGCGGTACGCCAAAGCTTTTTTAAGGTATTGAACCAAATCAATGCACAATCATCTATACCCAGTTCTATACTGCTCAAATAAAAGGCCTTGTTCGGGATGCCCGAGTTTATATGTACTCCTTGATTGTCAGCCATTCCCGTATAGTAATTATCCATATGGTCCGGTTGGGCATCAAAATCGTTTGCTGTACCCGGAGACTTCATGGAACGGATGGCTTTTCCGGGGAATTTCTCAGTTACAACAGTGTCACCTATCAACCAATCGGCCTCGGTTATACTTTGCTTTAAATATTTTTGTTTGATAATCGTCCCGAATACATCTGAAAAATGTTCGTTCAGGGCACCGGATTGCCCTTGATACTCTAAATTAGCAAGGAATTGGGTTATACCGTGCACCAGTTCATGGGCCACCACATCAATGGCACTGGCAAAATTGGTGAATTCTACACCATCCCCATCTCCATAGGTCATTTCATCCCCATCCCAAAAAGCGTTATTATAACCTTGGCCATAATGAACGTTGCAAATAATATCCAGACCTTCATTGTCAATGGAATTGAGTCCAAAGATCCCTGAAAAATAAGCCCGTACAAATCCGGAGGTGTCATAGGCTTCATTCACGGTTCTATCTTCCACATCGGGATCTTTTTCCTTTCGAATTAAAAGCACCCGTTGCTCATATTTATTTTGGGAATCGAAAATGAAACGGTCTCCTTTAGCAGGAATCAATTCCCGAATTAATAGATTGTCCAGCGCAGTATTTCGTTTGTGGAGAATCCGATAGGTATCGTTCAGTGTTCTTTTACAGTCGAGATTTCCACGTTTGGCCAACCCCTCGAGGATATGGGGCGGCACAATAAAGCAATGATGATTTTGGCACATGATACTAAGATTTTAGGGTTTCTTAGTTCAAGTTAACCATCTTTTTCTTTCAAAAGAACCAGAGGATAGTTAAGATTTTACCAAAACTTATTCTTTGGGAAACAGACTTTTATCCAGTCCCGGAATCAGTTTTAGGGCATTTTTGTAGTATACCTTTTTTAGTATTTCATCTGAGAGGCCCAAACCGTACATGGACCAAAAGGCATGGTATTTTTTATAGTAGGGAAAGTACTCGTCATTGGTTTCCAAAACCCGAAAATACGTAGGGAACTCATCAGGGTTCCAGGCATCCTTACCAAAAAGAATGCGATCCTGATATTTGGTAAAGAACTTTTTGGCGTTCCGTGGTTGCCTTCCTAGTTCTTGGATTACGGCCCCTATTCCCACATACATGTTGGGCATTTCATCTAAAAGTTCACCTAATTTACTCAAGTTGTTGGCATACCAGCCCATGTGCGCATTTATAAATTTAGTATTGGGGTGTTTCTTGAACATACGATGTTGCTCATCTATTATTTGCTGCCAAGGTGCCGGATTAGTATCGGAACGTTTTCGTCTGGGACGCGTTTTGAGTTCCAACCATCGTTCATTTTTGCTATCCATGGGATCCCAAAAAGGTTTTGGGTCCGCGGCATGTATCAACACTGGGATTCCCAATTCCCCACACTTGGCCCAAATGGGATCCAAATGAGGGTCATCAATCGCGAGACGGTTGCCGTTAACATCCTTGTTTCTTAATCCGAGACTTTTATAAACTTTCAATCCTTTTGCCCCGGCCTTAACATCTTTTTCCAACTGGGCCACGGCATTTTCTGTCCATCCTTTAGCTCCCGCCCCATCAAAATCAACATTGGCGAATACCACAAAGCGATTGGGATAATTCTCTGAAACGTTGTCCAACATCCGTTGCAGCCCATTCCCTGAGCCACCGCTAAGATTTACCATAATGGCCATATTCATTTGGTCCATAGGATTTATAAGATTCGAAAGATTTTGGGACCCCATTCGAAATTGGTGACTATGCACGTCTATAAAAGGGAACTTCGCTTTTTTGATTTTGGTTTCCGGCATAACCAAAGTAGAAATGGGGTTGTATTCCTCAAATCCCATTTCTTGGGAAACAAGTGAGGTACAAACAAAAATTGAAATGGCAAGAAAGAGTAGTAATTTCTTCATATTTAAAAAGTGAATTTAATCCTGGTTTAATTGTGTGTTTCTAATTTTAATCAGTTTTTGATAATCTTCCAAGGTGTCGATATCTATTGTTTTGCCTGACGGTCCCAGCAAAAAGGTATCGTTTTTGAATTTTTTTATGATTTGCTTTGCCCCGATATCTTTATTAAGTTGTGCTAAGTCTGAAAAATAGCTTCTAGCGAAGATAGCTGGAACTCCTACACCTTTGTCATATTCGGTTGCGATTATTCCCTTACCTGAACTTTCATGCGCTTGGACCATTTTGCCTAAATATTCAGAATCTATTAGGGGCTGGTCACCCAATAAAATGAGAATAGCCTTTGTATTCTGCGATATTTCTTGAATGAAATCCACTCCATGGGCAATAGAAGAGCCAAGACCAAGATTCCAATTCTTGTGAAAAACAAACTGTACGCCTTTGTTGTGGATACTATGAGCTTGGATTTCTCTTGCATTTGCTCCCAATACCACAACTACATGATCAGGACAGAACATCAAAGCATTTTTAATAACAGAATCCAGCAAGTTGGCTCCATTCCAAGGTAAAAGTTGCTTTGCAGTTCCCATTCGGCTTGATGCCCCCGCCGCCAAGACGAGGATAGCAATGTTTTCAACGGTCTTCCCCATTAGCTATGAATAGATCCTTGCTTTTTCCTTAAACTTATAGGGTTTTTTCCCCGAGCAACAGATAAAACTTCGGCAAGTATGGCAATGGCTATTTCCTGGGCTGTTTCCGCTCCGATGTCCAGACCCGTAGGGCCATGAATGTTTTCTATGAAGTCTTCATCAATTTCCGGAAGTCTTTCTATCAGTTCGGCTAGTAATTTTTCGCGTCTTTCGGCAGGACCCAATAGACCTAAATACGTTGGACGAGTTGCTTTCAAAACCATTAAATACTTCAAATCTTTTACATAGCTGTGGGTCATGATCACAATTGCCGTTGTTTCATCAATAGTGTTAACCGGAAGGGTTTCCGGTTCAATGGTAAGTAATTCTTGGGCACCGGGAAAATCCCCGAGACGTTTTTCTTCGGATGGGGGTGCCACAATGGTTACTTCCCATCCCGTTAATGAAGCATAAGAACAAAGCTGTACGGCATCATGTTCGGCCCCGATAATCAATAATTTAAAACAAGGAGTCAGCTTTTGTTCAAAAACTTGGAATTCCCGTTTTTTTTGGAATCCATCTCTAAAGGGCAATGTAGCGCTACCAATTTGTAAAACCGACCCAAGGTGATGATCTATCATATCCCTTTCTTCAAAATAGGATAACATCCTAAAAGACGTCCGGTCCTTTAGTATTTTGAAAAATTGATCTAGAAATTCGGATGATGGTCGAAAAGGTTCGATGAGAATGTACAAAATCCCCTCACAACCCAGCCTATAGCGACCATCATAGGTCATAACTTTTGGAATTTGTGTCCTGAAAACGCTATCAGATTGTCTAAAAACCTCCTTTTCAACACAGCCCCCACTTACCGCCCCGATTATTTGGCCATCTTCCCTAATCAACATGGAGACCCCGGGTCGTCTATATGAGGATCCTTTTAAGGCGACAACGGTAGCCAAAACGGTTTTTACACCTTTGGCATGGGCATCCTTAAAGGCTTCAACGATTTTTTTTAGTTCGTGCGTCATTAGGACTCCAATATATCAAAAAATAAGACCAGTAGGATTTGGTTTAACAAATTGTTACGGCACTTTATCTATTGAACCAATAGGTAAACTTTAAGGTAAGCGCCCAATTTCTACCTTCAAAAGGTTCAATGAAATAGTTATTGGTATATACTAGAAATAAATCCGAAGCCGGGCTGTATCGCCATTGGAACCTTGAATTCACGTTCAAGTTTTTGGATTGTTCATTGTACTGGAACAAATTGGCAAAGAATATCTTGTTCGTAAACGTGATATCTATTTCAGAACCTATTAACCAAAATTCATTGGTATTCCAAGGTGCTGGTAGTCGAATATGATTATAATTCAAATTGGCACTTAAACTTACATAGGGTTGAAAACGATACCCCAATTCAGTTGAAAGACTGGTCCGGTTTCCATCAAGATAATATCCTCCCAACCTACCATCAAAGGAATAGGTAAAAAGGCTCTGGGGTCTTGATGCGAATTCCCAACCAAAAGCATTCCACCGATGTTTTGTGCCTGTATCGAGTTCAGCTATTCCCAATCGCGTAGGGTCAAAAGGATCTAGAAGCTCTACATAATCATCTGATATAAAGAAATTTAAGCTACTCCGGTTGCGAAAGTCAATCAGATATTCCAAGAACGTGGTATGATCTGTTTGCTTAAAACGTTCATTGAAAAAATAGAAAGCGTTCAATCGTGGGCCGTGACTGACAATTTTACCACGCTTGGAAAAGAAAAGATAGCCCAAATATGAATTGAATTTTACGTATCCTGTCCTCGGAACAAAACCTACTTCTGCCGTATATTCCTCGCCGACCCATTCTTCCTGTATACGCCAATTCCATTTTCGGCTTTTATACTCCAAATGGGCAGCTTGGGTAACGCCATTTCCCACTTGTTGAGGGGCAAAAGATTGTAGAAAAAAGGCCTTGCCGTTCCACAAATTGTTGGAAGAGGCCAAATTGTACTCTACCCCCAAGTTTCTATTGAATTTGGGAAATTGTGTTCTTAAGGAATCGGAACTATTAAGGTAGTTGAAAGACTGTTTGTTTACGAACATTAGCCCGATACTGGATCTACTGAAAACCTTTCGCTGCAAGGTTACCACACCAAAGTTCTGACTTGGAAGACCAGTACCATCAACACTGGCGGTCTGCATATCCATGATTCCAAGGCGCCAATTATTGTCCAGGTTCCCACTTACCCTTGCACCTGCCCGTATGGGCACCCCTAACCCGATACGTCTGGAAAAAAATGGTCTGATGGTTGGGTAACCAAAGTCCGCAAACAAGTCGCTGTTCTCTAAAAAGAATTGACGCCGCTCAGGGAAGAACAACTCAAAACGATCTAAATTGGTAACCTGTCTATCCACTTCAACCTGTGAAAAATCTGGATTTACGGTAAGGTCTAGATTTAATGAAGAGGTAAGGCTGAATTTGACATCTCCGCCAATTTTAGCGTCGGTTTCAGTATCGCCATCAGCTTCAAGGTCGCGTTCTACAGTCCCCAATACATAGGGAATTACAGAAAAATTTGTTCTAGGCGCCGGTGGTGGCCTATCCCATACCAAGGTTCCTGTATAAGCCAATGAGGCTGTCGGAAACTGTCTGGGGATAGGTGTCCAACTCGATTTTTCACTGGACTTCAAATCCAATCGACTAAAATTGATCCCCCATTCGGTAACCCCATCCTTATAGCGAATGGACTTAAAGGGCAAAGCCATTTCAAAAACCCATTTTTCTTCGTCCCTGGTAACTTCGGACACCCATTTGGTGTCCCAATTTAAATCTACACTTCCTCCAGCGAACATGGTGCCGTCCCATTGCGCGCCCGCCGCATTGGAACCAAATGAGAATCCGGTTGTCTGATTGTTAAAGGGATCTATGAAGAGTAAAAAGTTATCATTCTTCCCAAATGAAAAGTCACGACGTAAGGATTCCACAAAATTAGTTCCTTTTGTACTGTTATAAAAAGTGGCCAATAAATAGATATTCCTATCATCATAGGTCATACGAATTTCAGATTTTTCATTGGCCTTGTCCGTATCCATGGGCAACACCATAAAGAAATCCTTGGCTACATCAGCAGTTTCCCAAGCGGCATCATCACCGATACCATCAATGGTTATGGGTAGCGTCGTTTTTTTGATGTAATAGCGATATGACGCATTCTTTTTTTGTGCGTTTGAAGTAAATGCAATACAAAGTACTACAAAACAAATTAGGAACTTATGCATCATTGATTTGGTCCGGTAGTTATTTTACCCTGGTAATTTTATCCCTGATCTCTCGCCATGTCACCAGCACAATATCATTTTCTTTTAAGAGTTGGACACATTCCTTGCTAGTAAAGAAATCAAGATCCGCCTGTCTCCATGCGGCACCCCACTCTGGATGATCCACGGCAATACCTTGCATCTCGTCGTCATCATAGGCCAAATGGATCAATAGGCAAGTGATTCCAGGTTTAAGGGTTCTCAATAGTTGGGTGTAATATTGGGTACTTCCTTTTTCAAAATCTGTTGGTAAAATACTATGGATATAGTCCATCACCACGGTACTTTCATCTAGAAGCGATTTTATTTTTACATCATCCACGGCATGTATCCTGGAATCCAATAATACGGGAAGGCCAAACTCCTTTCCTAACCGCATATATGTGGCAATGTGCTCGGGAGTACTAGCGGCGGCGCCCATATGGGCATCCAAATGTGTTACATCTATACCGGACGCATAGGCTTTTTTTATCTGATTTCGTAATTCGAGGGCTACCTCCTCCGGTTTGGCATGGGCTACAAAATCAGGTACCAAAGGATAAAAATAACCGTCCTCCCCAATTAGACTAGAAACGGAGTCTTTAGATGTTACAGGTCCCCATTTATAATATTTCCACTCACTGGTCAAGGTTAGGTGTAGGCCCAAATCCATTTCAGGATTTTCCGTGGCATACGCAACAATTTCCGGAAACCATGGGCAAGGAACCATAATGCTGGCAGAGTTTACCGGGCTCTTTTCCAAGGCATATATACTGGCCCTATTTTCTGAATGGGCCACCCCTAGATCGTCCGCATGGATAATCAATAATTTGGTATCTGCCGGGTATCCCAATCTTTCCGCAACGGTTTTCTCCTGTCCCAAAAGCGAAAATCCTTGGAAAGCCCATGCGAAAAAAATAATGATGCGCAAGTGCATAAATCGTGAGTTTGTAAAATCAAAAAACAATCATGAAAGCTACAAAATTCCAAGCTCCCATCTTTAACAATGTTTAACATATTTTTTTTAAGATGTTATACTTTTCATCCATTTCCCCCGTTCTGTGTGTTGAACCCAATATATATGAAAATGAAATTAAACTTCAGACTCCCAACCCTTTTTTCCATTGCTCTTTTTTTATTCTCCTGTGGTAATGCCGATGATGATGTAAATCTTGATCTTAACCTTGGTGATGGGCTTGGAAAGGGAAAACCTGTTGACGAATGTCTGGACCTTGGTGAAAACGATTTGGTATTGTCCATTCAAGAACAGTTCACAACACTTCCTGGAAAAGTTTCCATTTTTTTTAGAGTATCCGATACGGACAACAATCCTGTGCCCGGGCTCACAGCGGACCAATTCACCATTTATGAGCAGGGGCGGAACGACGATTGTTTTAATACTATCTCCACTTCCGAATCCCAAGCCCGCATATCTCCCAACTCCCAGATTTTTAGCAATAACACCCTTCTTGTACTGGATTTGAGCAATAGTGTGCTCAGCAGCAGTTTGGAGGAACTGAAATCGGCCAGTATTAGTTTTATTGATAATGTAATGCCGGCAACGCCCGAGGATTCCTTTAAGATGGCCATATATTGGTTTGATGGTGAGAACGAACTTCATTTATTGAACGCTCCAACTTCTTCCAAGCAAGAGCTGACAATAGCCATTGAAGGAATTACGGAGGATATTAGCAACGACCCTTCTACAGATCTTTATGGTGCTGTAATAAAATCGACAGATATCGCTACCGGACTTTTGAACGAAAGTACCTCTGATGGAAAAATAGGGGCCGCCTCAGTTGTTATTTTTACAGATGGTACAGATCAAGCTTCCCGTTTTACAGAGGAGGCCGCCTTAAAAAAAGTAGACGAAGCCGATTCCAATATCTCATTTTTCACTATTGGACTTGGAGGTGAAATCGATACACAGGTATTGACCGATATTGGGAAGACATTTAGTGTTTTTGCCGGGAACAAGGAAGAATTGGAAACTACCTTTAATGACATTTCCTTTAGAGTGTCCCAGCGGGCCAATAGCTTTTACCTTTTTGAGTATTGCACCCCAAAACGGGATGGTAGTGGCGAGAGCAACTTGGCCATACAGGTAAAAGAGGGTAGCAGGCAAGGCGCGGTACAGACTAAGTTTAATGCCAATGGATTTACCGGGGGATGTGAATGACAATCAATAACAAATTATATGCTAGGGAGAATCAAACGGTTCTCCCTTTTTTTATGCGGTTTATCGAGAACTGAACAAACGTTTTAGGGTTTTTGGCCCGAATATTGTTACTTATATAACTAACGACTCAAATTTTATATAGACCACCTACATCCTAAAAACTATGAAGATGTTTAATCCAGCCTGGAGACAGCTAGGCGTAAAGAATGAAAGTCATGGATGTAATCAACGAAATTATTCAAAACAGTGCTATTGGGCCATGGTCCAAATGGTATAAGAGTTTAGTCCTATTATTGTTTTCCTCTATTGTAACCACACTATTTGCTATGATGGTGATCTTACTTAAGTACGGGCCATATATGAAAATTCAATTTGGGTACTGAAGAAGGAAACTATCTATAGATCATCGCATTCTTACCATCAAAATAAGAATGTATTGATTTTCCAATTTTGTCCAGTTCAATTAGAAATCCGTTTACGACAGCGTAAACAATCTTTCCGTCTTTTTCCAAAATAAAAGTTGGATTGACGCCCACTTCTAAGTTGAGCTCCGGCAATTCATATTTTTCGCCTATAATATGAATGGGATACGGGGATTCCAGTTGCTCCAAGGAAATATCTTTCACTCGAACATAGGTGTATCCATTTTTTAAGGCTTCACTAGTGTTTAAACTTTTTAGTTGTTGTAGGTTTCCAAAAATTTCCGGGTATACTTTACCCGTTTTTAAGGAGTAACCTGAAGCATTTAAAGTTTCGTATCCATAGTAGGTTGACAAATCTCCCAAATCAAGGATTCGGCTGCTGTACCAGAAATCGGTATTTCCTTCCTTGTCTACTTCCAACTGATTGATGCCAATATCCAGAATATAGTCATTTCCCAATAATGAGTAGGTGGCATTTTCGATTTTTAGGTCGAAAAGCTTACGGTCGTTTTCAGGTATCTTTTCGTAATCCTCCAGCGCAATATCCACATAGCTACCTTTGGCAATCGTATATATTGCGGAAAGAATGGAGACGTAGTTCAACTTTCGTATTTCCTGTTTTTCAATATCATTGGGATACCCTCCTGATTCTATTAAAATGGCACTAGTGCCCCATTTTTGGATGTTATCCCCAAAGGCCCTTGGTTCAAAAGTATCATTGTACTTCCCTACTTGTCCCGGAGCATACTTTTGAATAATACCGTTCATAAAAGCAATGACCTTCATAGCATTGCTTCTTACCTCATTGGTTTCCTTTTCATGATTATAGGCTGGGGCCAAATAGGAAATGGTTGCTGGTTTTTCGGTACGCTCAGCATTGTAATAGGTGCTTTGATCATGAAGGTTAAAACCGAAATCCGCCTTCAGGCTATCCCTAACTCCTTTCAATGTTCGCCCCTCAGGTGATTGCAAGCGCAATGCATCCCGATTAATATCAATGCCCAAACGGTTTCTCCGTTGGTAGACTTCCGCCCCATCCGGATTTAACATGGGTAAAAAATGAAGCGTAAGATTGTCCAAAATCTCTTTTTTTTCGGCTTGAAAGTCGTTGCTGTCCAAAAAACTGAGAATATCAAAAATCGCCAGGGTGGCCGTTGGTTCGTTTCCATGCATTTGGGACCAAAGAAAAACACTTACTTCTCCCCTACCTATACTGATCAGATTAAGATCACGACCCTCTATAGATTTCCCAACGGTTTTAACTGTAAATTTTGGGTTCTTTCGATACTCCGTAATAAAAGGTTGGATTTCATGATGCTTTACCCGTCTTTTGTTCAAGCTCGGCTCCTTGTAATTCTCATAGGTCTCATAGAGTTTGGAAGTGATTTCCTTTTCTTGGGCGCACAAGGAAAGTGTCATGAAAAAGACAAAAAGAAGTAGAAAGGATTTAATTTGCATCGATATTAGGTTTTGTAGGAATGGGTTTAAAATTAAGGTCTTTGGTGGCTTTTCGGACTTTTTTCATAAAATCTTCACCGGGATCGTTTTTTTGGGTACGATATCCGTCATCTATCTCCAACCAAAGGGGATGCCCTTCAAAAAGGGTATATTCATAGTGCCCGATGACATAGTCAATATCGTATTTCCCTTTCAAATATTTGACCAGCCATATATTGGATTTTAATTGGGCCTTGGTCAAGGGTAGATCTTCCGTTCCCCCAATGTTTTCCACACCAATGGCACAATGATTTAGCCCTATAACATGCCTTGCCATAGTAGTTTCAGGCATTAATCGATATATGGTTCCATCCCTATCCACCATAAATTGGGAGGATACATTAAGTCCGCTAACATTGGTGATATCCGGTCTCCAATCGGGAAGCGTGGCATTGTTGAATGCTTCAAATGACTTTTCAAAAGTAGGGATGACCGTCCAATGCAATACGATCATTTTTGGTTTTATAGTAGGTTCTTGCTGTTCCAAGCCATAGCGAGAGGATAGGTACTCCAAAGTTAATGTCTTACGTTCATCATCAAAGACAATGGGCTTATCCAAAATTTCCTTTTGAACCGAACAGGAAACTAGAGAAATTAAAATAAGCATGATCGAAATTGGTTTCATTCCCAATAAATTTAATCGGTTTTTATGCTATCTTCCTTTTGTACGGCGCAGGCGATCTGCAGTTTTTTCCTGCCCCATTCCTTGGCTTTTTTAAAATCCTTTCCCATATAAATATCAATCCGTTTTTTCCATCTCCTATGCATTTTGTCCTTGACGTAGAACGTATCCGAAAAGCCTTGAATTTGGACAAGCGTATTGTATTTTAAACCCATATCCAATAAATCCCTCGATACGGCAATAGCCTTTATTCCAGGCACCAATGTATCCCCCCAAGCCGTAATGGAAGGGTTGCCCAATGTTTGGGAAGGTAAGGAGTTATACGCCGTAGCGGTAACTTCCAAAGGAATCCATTTGTACTTTTCCTCTTCCACCGGCCCATTGCAGGAATTCAAAGAAAAGGTAAGGATCCCAAACGATGCTATTTGGGCAAACCTATTCATAACTATTTATTTATCAATTGGTTTCTTAGGACCATAAGATCTACCTTTTTCTCTTTCCAGGCTTCCGTAAATTCCTTGGGTGCCGGGGTAAATCCATAGGTAAATGCACTCAAAATGATATCCTCATCACCATCCTCATCGATATCACCTGTATCCATCAAAAACCATCGAGCATCTGGATTTTTAATGATATGAGGGTCAAAAGTATAACTATCGGAATCCATATTCTCAAGGTATACAAACGAATAGTCAGGCCTGGTGGCGTAGTCGGGGAAGGTAGAGACTAAACCGAAATCGATATCCCCGTCCTGATCAAAATCATGGGCAACCACTCGCGAAGCACCGTTCATTGGATAAAAATAAGTTTCTTCAAATTGGTTTTCTCCATTGTTAAGATGTATTCGCATCCCGTGATACGGTTTATGAACATAAGATTCATCCGCATTATCCCCATTAACGGTAATGATATCCTCATCGCCATCACCATCATAATCAATGAGCTCAAACCAGCTTGAACCATATAATGGGCTAAATCGGATTACTTTTTCCGATTCAAAGTTCAAATCGTCCTTTTGGTATAAAATAGTAATGCCCTCATCCCCCTGGGAGGTGATTACTACAAGATCCTTTCTTTGATCTTGATTCATATCTTTTGCCACCACTCGGATTGCACCAGGTTGATTTAAAAGAATTCTCTTTTCATAGGTCGAGTTTCCTTTATCCCACAATAGGGAAAGACTCCCCGTAAGGTCTCCAAACTCACTAACGATCAATTCCTTTTTTCCATCATTGTTCAAATCCTCGACCAAGGTATGCACCGGTCTATGGAATATTAGGGGCATAGCCATAGGCGTTTCATTTTGCCAAGTATACACTTGTCCCGTAGATAAGGCGGTGGGGCGTATGGAACCGATACTTGTAGTAAAAGATAGTCCGTCCCTGTCGTAGTGATCTACCACTGCACTGGCCAATCGGGCTTTTGGGATAAGCGTATCGGTTTTAAAATCATATTCCAATAGATAACCTGTTAAATCCCCCAAACGAAGTTTTGTGATTTCCTCATCATACTTTAAGTACGTAAAAAGGGATTGGTCTTTATCATCAAGTGATATAAGCTGTTTGGAAAATCCTTCTAAGGGTTTAGCGGCGTTATAACTTTGTTGATCGGGAAGGGAATCAGGCGCCATGGCAATGATATAATCTCGTAACAATTCCCAATCAGCTATATCCAACAGTGGGGAGAACGGATATATTCCTTTTTCAAGAAGCATGGCCTGTTCACCAAAATGCAAATCTTTGAGGGGGTCATATCCGTTATCCCGGATTCCAAGTCTGGCACCCATTTCCGGCAATATGTTATCCTTCCAGATATGCTTGGGCAGTCCATCAATGGCAGGAGGTAAATGACAACTGGCACAGTAGGTGTCATACAGTACCACTTCCTTTTTTTTGTTTCCAGAACCGCATGAGCTAAAAATGATGAAACAAAATAAGAAAAAAGGGTAAGCGAACGACCTAAAAGGATACCACTTCATATACTATATTTTATAAGGAATTTGAATGAAATATAGCCATACCGAAACTTATGCCAAAATTATTTTCTGCTTTTCGTAATTTTGACATCTATGAAAAAAGAAAAAAAACCGGACGCTGTCGTTTTTGATGATGAAACTCGGGAGTATCATGCCAAGCTATTACCCTATGCCAGCGGGGTAGGCGCTCCCAGAATTACACCTCCCGACGTCACCACTTGGAAAAACACCAATATCGTTACGGCCAACCATCAATTTAAGTCGAGGTACGATTCCATTAAAGAGGCCTATCAAAAACTGATGGAGCAATATGAATACAATAACTTGGTGTACAACGCAAAATTCAGTTTTGAACCGGTGACCGGAGGAACCTACTATCTCTATAAAGCAAAGGATGAAAGTACTTTTTTGTCCTTGATATCCCCAGATGAATGTAGTTTTGATCATCTGGGCAGTTTTCGCTTGGGGCCGGACAAGATGTGGGAAAAATTATGACCCTGGTAGCGGAACATAGGTCTTGTCATCTTGCATCATAGGAAAGGTTTTTTGAACCCAATCGGTTTTTGCCCTTTCAATTCTTTCCTTACTGGAAGAAACAAAATTCCAGTAAATATGACGTTCTTCCAGAAAAGGTTCGCCACCGAATAACAATAGATGGGTATTGGGCCTAAGGTTTATTTTACAGGTATCCTCTACTTTTGAGACCAAAATATTGCCTTTATCAATAGTTTCACCACAGGCCTCTATACTTCCATCAACGATACAGATACCTACTTCGCCCCTTACCTTATCTTTGATGTCTAAAAAATACGCATCTGTATTGGTGACTTCAATCATAAAAAGTGGAGAATGGACCGGAACAGGTGACTTTCGGCCATACCCTTTACCTGCAACCAATTTAAAGGATGCATTGCCCTCCTCCCATTTTGGGATTTCATCAATGCCAATATGATGAAACTCGGGATCCGTTTCTTCCAATTCCTTGGGCAGGGCCACCCAAATTTGATACCCGTGAGCCGTAAAGATTATCCCATTTCGCATATCGGCCGGGGTCCTTTCCGAATGGGATACTCCCTTACCGGCTACCATCCAATTTACAGATCCTGGTTGAATGCGCTGTTGGGTTCCCAAACTATCCTCGTGCATAACCTCGCCTTCCAACAAATACGTCAAGGTGGCAAGCCCTATGTGAGGATGCTGATCTACGTCCATATAATTTTGCGGCCCTAGTTGTGTGGGCCCCATGTGATCAATGAAAATGAAAGGACCTATCATCCGCTTTTTACGGAAGGGGATCAATCGGCCTACCAGAAAATCCCCGATATCACGACTTCGTTCCTCAATAATCAATCCGATGTTCGACATAATTGTATGTATTTCTACGTAACCTGATACGGGATGTCTTCTCCCCTATAACAAGCAACAATATTTTCAGCAGCATAAACCGACATTCGATTTCTGGCCGTAACCGTGGCGGATCCTATATGTGGAAGAACCGCTACGTTTTCCATATCCAATAAGGGGTTGTCCGGATTCATAGGTTCCGGATCGGTAACATCCAGACCGGCTCCCCATATTTCTGCATCCTTCAGGGCTTGAATCAAATCGGTTTCATTATGAATGCCACCACGTGCGGTATTCAAAAATATGGCGCTAGCCTTCATTAGTTCAAATGCTTTTCTATCGAATGTATTTCTGGTTTCATCGGTCAAGGCACAATGAGCCGAAACTATATCACTTTCTGTAAGCAATTCCTCGAAGCTTACTTTTTTGGCATTCAATTCTTTTTCGGCCTGCTGATTTTTAGTCCGGTTGCAATACAGAATTTTCATTTGATAGGCACCTTGGCAGCGTTTCGCAAATTCTAAACCAATGGTTCCCAAACCGAATACGCCCAAAGTCTTATTTTTAAGTTCTATTCCCAAATTGGCCTGAGGTCTAAAATGCTGCCATTCGCCTCTGGCAATAGTTTTGTGCATAAAGAACATTTTCCTAGAAACTGCCAATAATAGCCCAAATGCGATGTCCGCAGTAGCATCTGTCATGGCATTGGGTGCGTTAGCGATAGGAATACCCAAGCGGGCCGCCGCCTCCAGATCAATATTATCATATCCTACGGCATATTGGGAGATTATTTTTAGATGCTTATTGTCCCTCAAAAAGTCGGAATCAATTTTGTAATTGCTAGTGGTCAAAAGCGCATCATATTTTTTGGCTTCCGTATTCAATATTTCAGGAACCATGGGAAGATCCCTTGTCCATTTTACTACCTCTAGACCCGCTTCTTTCATTAGGTGCACACCCGCATCGGGGATATTAAGACAAACCAGAACCTTCATAATTGTAATCAAATTTCCTCTTCACAATTTATAAAATAAGATAGAACTAATCGCTATATTCGATTCATTAAATAGTGTAAGGAATGAAATGGATTAAACGCTCATTATTATTGTTACTTGTTATTCTCGTTATGGGAGCATGGCTCAACTACCCCAAGCTAAATATCATTTCGGGCTATGCCTCCAAAAATATGGCCTCTACCCTATCCATTGCCAAACGGAGTGAGGCTTCCGTAATTCTTCAAGACAACAATGTACCCCTTATAAAACTTGCGGATGTCGACGTAGATAACAATTCGGCCACAGCCACGGTTTTCGGTCTTATGCCTAGAAAGACCATATGCCGACCCGGTTTGGGGTGTACATTGGTAAATGCTGAGTACGATGCCGATTTTAATTTAGCGGAACCACAACGCTCCTTCACTAAAAATAATACCCCTTTCCCGTTTGGAAATGGTGCCGCAAAAGATACCGTATTTCAGGAAGTGGATTACCAAGTCATGGAACATGCCTTATATAACGCATTTGCCGATTCCGATGTACAAAAGACACGCTCCGTACTTGTGGTATACAAAAACCATATCGTTGCCGAACGGTATATTGACGGATTCACAAAGGACACGCCTATTTTGGGATGGTCCATGACCAAAAGTGTTTTGGCCACTTTGTTCGGCATTCTTGAATTTGAAGGTAAAATTGATTTGGGTAAGACCGGGATGGTAGATGCATGGAAAAATGATGAACGCAATGAAATTACCCTAAACCATTTGTTGCGAATGCAAAGCGGACTGGAATGGGACGAAGACTATTCGGGAATCTCGGACGTCACCAAAATGCTCTTTCTGGCTTCGGATATGGCCCAGATACAGGCCGAAAAGAAAGCCTTGGCGAAACCTACTGAAATCTGGAACTATTCTTCGGGAACTTCCAATCTACTTTCCGGAATACTTAGGAATCAATTCGACAGTTATCAGGACTATGTAGATTTCCCATATGTAGCTCTAATCGATAGGATTGGAATGCATTCCATGTTGATCGAAACCGATATGAAGGGAAACTTCGTCGGATCCTCCTATGCCTGGGCCAATACTCGGGATTGGGCCAAATTTGGGTTACTCTACCTAAACAATGGGAATTGGAACGGGGAACAATTGTTTGGTAAGACATGGGTAGATTATGTTACCGAACCTACAGATTTATCGGACGGCACTTACGGTGGACATTTTTGGCTGAATGCCCATGGTAAATATCCTGATGCCCCAAAAGATTTATATTCCGCAAATGGTTATCAAGGACAGCGCGTCTTCATCATTCCCTCTAAAGATCTGGTCATTGTACGGACTGGTCTGGCCGAAGCCCCGGACTTTGATTTTAACGGATTTTTAAAGGATATCCTCCGGGCCATCCCCTAGGGAGACTCCTTTAATTGATCTACGTGTTCTAACCTACCCACTATTGAGCCTTTACTCAAAATAGTTCCCGGGTTTAATACCGCATTGGCCCCTACCCTACAATGGTCTCCGATCAACGAACCAAATTTGGTCACCCCGGTATCCACAATAGTATTGTCCAGAATAACCGGTACAGTCCTGTTTTTATATTCATTAAAATGATTGGCCAAAACCGAACCTGCCTCCAGATTAACATCGTTACCAATAATAGAATTGCCTACATAGTTTAAATGGGCTATTCGCGATTTGGGAAAAACAATACTCTGTTTAATTTCGCAATTCGCCCCGATGCCCACATCGGTACACAGATATACCCCGTTTCTAAAATAGGCACCTGCCTTTACCAGACAATCCTTACCAATAATAGCAGGTTTCTTAAAGGTTACGCCATTTTCAATATGTGCGGATTTATGAATGGCCACTCCGTTTTCGATGTCATATTCATTTTCGGAAAGTTCGGCAAGTTTATCCAATATTATATTTTCTAGTTGTGCAATGACGTTCCACGGGCTTTCATGTTTCGGAATATGAGGGAATTCCCTGTAAAAGCCGGAAATGAAGTAGGATATATCTTTTTTGTTCATATTGTCATTTAAATACAAGTACGTTTTACGGGCTATATATCAAAAAGTACTACTTACACCACAAATCTCTCCAATCACACAACAATAATTTCTAGCGAATAGATGTTGGTCGTATGTTTACACTGTAATTAAAAACAAGGAGTTAATTTTTTCATTTTCATATAGTGTTCTCGTAAAAGAGCCTTGATCGTAAAGACGGGGCTCTTTTTAGTTTACTTCGACTAGGCTCAGCAACCTTAGTTCTCTTTTTCTAAACCCCTCCTGAAAATGGTTTGTCCTAAATCTCAGAAACAACAGGGCTTTACACGACAAAGGCCGAAAGGCGGAATCTCTCGAAAAGACTTTGTTGCACCGCGCATATTGTTTCCAAAGAAACGCATATCAAACCCTTTTCCAAACCTTTAACTTTAGAACCTGGAACCTGGAACCTCTAGGAAATCCACCTATTTTTTCCAAAGTTGGGCTTTCGCTTTTCCAAAAAGGCATCCCTGCCTTCTTTGGCCTCATCGGTCATATATGCCAATCGTGTTGCCTCACCGGCAAAAACCTGCTGCCCTACCATGCCATCGTCCGTAAGATTCATGGCAAATTTTAACATTTTTATAGAAGTAGGCGATTTTTCTAAAATTTCCTGCGCCCACTCATAAGCGGTATCCTCCAATTCCTCGTGGGGTACCACCGCATTTACCATGCCCATTTCATAGGCCGCCTGTGCCGTATAGCTTCGGCCCAAAAAGAAAATCTCCCTAGCTTTCTTCTGTCCTACCATTTTGGCTAGATAGGCCGACCCGTAACCCCCATCAAAACTAGTGACATCGGCATCCGTTTGTTTAAAAAGGGCATGTTCCTTGCTGGCCAAGGTAAGGTCACATACCACATGGAGGCTATGACCCCCACCAACGGCCCAACCCGGTACGACAGCGATTACCACTTTGGGCATAAAGCGAATCAACCGCTGTACTTCCAAAATATTTAAACGGTGCATGCCATCCTCACCTACATAACCTTGATGCCCCCTTGCCTTTTGGTCTCCCCCACTACAGAAGGAATAGACCCCATCCTTGGTAGAGGGGCCTTCCGCGGAAAAGAGCACAACACCAATGGCGGTATCTTCCTGGGCATCGTAAAAAGCTTCATAGAGCTCACTTGTCGTCTTGGGCCGAAAAGCATTGCGCACATTAGGGCGGTTAAAGGCGATACGTGCCACCCCATCCGATTTTTTATAGGTAATGTCCTTAAATTCCTTGACCGTTTTCCATTGGGGTGTTTTCATCGATGCTATTTTTTGCTACTACAAAATACGGGAATTTACAAATAGGATAAACTGCATTATTCATCATTTGCGTAAAGAAGTTTCTAAAAACGTTTGGCGATCTTTTCCATGACCTAAAGTTTGGACAAACACAAAAAAATAGATATAGAAACTTTTCAAGGGTAGATGTACGTAATGTAACATTTTAAATTTTTAGGGTTTTTATAGCAGAGATGTTCGGGATTTCTGTTAATTACACTAAAACAGTTTTTGATAATACAAGGGATTTTGGCTTACTTCGTAACAGTTCAGAACGACTTATAAGTATCGATTTTAGGCAAATCATATAAAATATCTTGGATATAACCTAAGACAAACCTAAAACATATGCTAAAATTCTTCCGGAAAATCCGTCAAAATTTATTGGCTGAAAAAAAAATCAGTAGATACCTGCTTTATGCCATAGGAGAAATCATATTGGTGGTCATTGGTATTTTAATCGCGCTGCAATTGAACAATTACAGTGAATATCAAAAGGAACGGGACAAAGAAAGGGCACTGCTTACTAACCTTTCCAACGAAATAGGATTGGACATCCTGCAAATCGATAACAATACCCAACTATCCCAGGAACGTCTAAGCAGGTTGGACAGTACTTTACAACTATTACAACAAACTGATAATATTGATAAACCGAGTTTTATCCAACAATCCTTCCAATTTGTTATTGATCAATACTTTAAAAGCAATAGCGGTATTTTTGATGAAGCAGTCTCCTCCGGAAAAATGAGTTATGTACAAAATGAAACCTTACGGCAAAACATTTTCGACTATTACCGGAATGCCCGGGAAGATGACAATGATGGTACCGCGCGCTTGGTAACCGATGAGTTGATAACACCGATTTTCGTAGAGACCCTTTTCTTGAACCCTGAAGGTTTTTCATCCTTGGGGCTGAATGTCCAAAACATTTCTGACTTGCAAAGTATAAATTTGGAAGCCCTTAAAACCAATAAGGATTTCTGGAAAATGGTGCTCTTGAAATTTGGTAGCAATCGGGAGCAGATCGTACAATGGCAACAGATTAAGGTACAGGCGCAAAAGGTAAAAAAGCAAATAGAGGAAGAACTGACAAACCTAAACTAAAGACGAAACGCTTTCCTAACTTTTTACCCTTTTAAAACTAGGATTTCACCAATTTCCTGTATTTTCATTCCATGAGTTACGAAAAGAAACGGGAACAATTTTCCAACCGTTATCCCACTGTAATGGACTTGGCCGAAAGGGCCAAAAAAAGAATGCCCCAAGTAGCTTTGGCCTATTTGGATGGGGGTACCGGCGATGAAGCCTTGTTGCAACAGAATCATACCGCTTTTCAGCGGATTGCCTTTATACCGCGTTTTTGCAAGGGTCCTCTGCAAGTGAACACGGAAACCAAGCTTTTTGGCAAAACCTATGCCGCTCCCATAGGTATGGCACCAGTAGGGTTAACCGGATTGATGTGGCCCAAGGCGGAACATTTTTTAGCCGCCACCGCAAAACGTCTCCAGATTCCTTTTTGTTTAAGTACCGTGGCTACCGAAACCCCAGAAACCGTTGGGGAGATTGTTGGAGATATGGGCTGGTTTCAACTCTACCCGCCTAAGGACAAACCCTTGTTGCATTCGCTCTTGCAACGGGCCAAGGATACCGGTTTTCACACCCTTGTGGTCACCGCAGATGTGCCTATGGCCAGTAGGCGCGAACGTAGTAAAAGGGCAGGACTATCTATGCCTCCCAAGATTACGCTCAAAATGATTTGGCAAGGCATAACCCACCCCAACTGGACGTATCATACCCTACTACGTGGCATGCCCCGATTACGGACCGTGGAACACTATGCGAACAACAATGATATGAAGTTCGTTAGTGGTTTTGTAGGCAACCGATTAGGAGGTACTTTGGATTGGGACTATTGCCAAGAATTGAAGGCTTTATGGAAAGGCCCCGTGGTCCTAAAGGGAATTCTCCATCCCGAGGACGCGGTGAAGGCTGTGGAAATCGGTTTGGATGGTATCTATGTATCCAACCACGGAGGTCGGCAATTCAACGGGGCTGTTACGGCCTTGGAGGCCCTACCACATATTGTAAAAGAAGTAAAGGGCAGGGTGCCTATATTGTTTGATAGTGGTATCCGTACCGGTCTGGATGCCATGCGCGCCCTTTATCTTGGAGCTGATTTTATACTTGCCGGAAGGCCTTTCATCTGGGGCGTGGCGGCCTTGGGCAAATTTGGAGGAGACCATACCGCTCATATTTTAATAGATGACCTAAAGAATAATATGGTACAGTTGGGCGTAGAATCCGTAGCTGAACTTCGAAAAGCTGAAATTACTTTGGGTTAATTCTTATTATTCTTCGCCTCTATCCATTTGGCCATATACTTGGTACTGCTTAAGGTATTCTGCATTAACAGGCTGCCCACAAAATTGTTGTCGCGATGCTTTTCCAGATTTTTTTGGACCTCTTGTAAACGCGTACTTAGATATTGGGAATGCCTTTTTGCGCTATAGAACGTATTGATTAATTCTATTGCTTTTTGTTGGGCCAATTTCCACTCGGTCTTACTTTGATAAAGTGCAATGGCGGCCTGGGCCAGATTATTGACATCATCTGCTATTTTACCGGGCCACATATTCTCTCCTTGCATACCTTCTGCCCCAATGGAAGTGGTTATACTGGGAGTTCCATTTTGCATGGCGGTAATCAGTTTTCCCTTGGCCCCCGCACCAAAGCGTAACGGTGCGATAACCAGCCTTGCATTCTGAACTATGGTATCTATATCCTCTACCCAACCTTCCACCCAAAGCCCTTTTTTGGGATTGTGCAATTGCTTCAGCTTTTGTGGAAGGTAGGCTCCATAGATTTTAAGGTGTCCTTTTGGAAGTTCCTTTCGGATTATAGGCCATATGCAATCGATTAACCACTGAAGGGCATCTACGTTTGGCGCATGTTTCCCATTTCCTATACAGACAATATCGTTTCTATCATCAAACTTCGGCCATTCCCTTACTTCTGGAACATCTTTAGATTCCAACATAAAGGGCAAGTAACACAACAGAGCCGAATTGATATTTAGAACCTTTTCCAATAATCTCATTTCATAATCGGAAATGATCAAGGACAGGTCGCAACGATAGATACTGGCCACTTCCCTTTTTGTAATGTTGTCCTGTTTCCAGAAAGAAGAAGAGAATTCCTTTGCGTTTTTTTGACATTTCTCCCGTACATGGCGGAGGGAGTGAAGGTCTTCCGTATCTAAAATACGAAAGGCATTTGGTACAAATTCGGCCACCCGCCATCCAAACTGTTCCTCTGTTAAGAAACGATCAAAGAGAACTATGTTAGGCGCCAATTCTTTTACAAAAACATCAAAACCGGAATCGTTCAATAACAACGGGACCTTACTAATACCTAAAGATTCCAAATCCATGGAATATTCTGTTTCCTTGGCGGTGCTTCCGAATGTAATATGATAATCCTGACCCAGAAAAAAACGGATAAGTTGTAGCATACGACTCCCTGCAGCGGTTGTGGCCGGCTCCGGCCATGTGAAACCAATTATGAGAAGTTTTTTCAAAACCAAAGTTCAAATTCAAGTATCAAGCCCAAGTTCAGAGCATTTCTAAATTCATACCTCTAATTTCGTATTTTGAAGAATTACATTTTTGCCGCAAATCTCCTGGAGATACTGGAACGGAGCTTTCTCTCATAATCCTCTTCCAGCCATTCCTTGTAGTTCTTGGTATTGTTCATGATACAGTAGGAATACTGGCGAACGCGATACGCAATCTCTTCCTTGAGTGCCTTAGCCAAAATACGGGCGTCAAAAACATCCTCGGCATTTTCCACACAGATTTGAGCATGTTGTTCTATACTGCGCTCCAAAACGGTCTTGGATTTGAGGCCTTGCGCAAAGACTTTTTTATATTCTTCCTTTATATCAAATTCGATTGCATGCGATTTGGAAAATTTCTCTCGGAGTTCCAGTGGCATTTCGTAAACAAACTCCCGTTCTATTTCCTCATCGTTCTTGATGTTCTCCAAGTAAAAATCCGGAAAATGGAAAATCTCTTGCCAATCAATAGGTGCATCCCATGGGCCAAAACGAGCTATATTATTACCGAGGTCTACCACGGTAAACTCATTTTTATTGGGCAAAACCCGGGAACCCCGGCCAATCATCTGAAAGTAAAGTGTCAAAGATCGCGTGGCCCTGTTCAAAATAATAGTATCCACCGTGGGTTCATCAAAACCGGTGGTGAGGATACTTACAGAAGTTAATATGGCATCCGGGGTATTTGAAAACCAATCTAATATTTCCCGCCTTTCCGCGGCACTATTCTTGTTATCCAAATGGCGAACATTGTATCCTGCCTTTTTGAACGTCTCATGTACATATCGGGACGTATTTATACCATTATTGAAAATCAAGGTCTTGGTACCCAAAGCAATTTCCTGATAAGCCGTCAATAACTTTCCCAGCATACTTTGATTACCGTAGAGTTCGTCCGAGGATTTCACCGTATAATCCCCGCTAATGCCCAATTTAAGGCTTTGTAGACCTACATCGTAATTATACATATTGGCCTTGGCCAAGAACTTCTTTTGAATCAAAGAAGTGATGGACTCCCCTACGATCAATTTTTGATAGTGATCCTTCATGGGAAGCTTTATGTTGGAGCTTAAGGGTGTCGCCGTGACCCCAAGAATGGTGGATTGTTCAAAATATTTAAACAATTTGCGAAAAGAATTATAATGCGCCTCGTCAATGATTACCAAACCTATATTCTTGATCTCAACCTTCTCTTCCTGCAACCTATTATTGAGCGTCTCTACCATGGCTACAAAGCACATGTACTCATCCTGATCGCTAAATTCCTTTACCTCGCTATTAATGATTTTGTTCTTTACCCCGAACCCGGTCAACATCTTTGAGGTTTGAAGGCTCAATTCTATCCGATGGGTAAGTACCACAACTTTTTTTTGTGACTGGTTGATGTACCTTTTGGCAATCTCGGAGAAAACGACGGTTTTTCCTCCACCCGTTGGTAGTTGGTATAACAAATTAGAACCTTGGGGCATTTCACCCAAATACTTGAAAATAGTATTCAGGTCTTCTCTTTGGTAATCATAAAGTGTTTTCTCCGTAGTTTGGTTTTCCAATGAGGTAAAAATCTTAGGGGTTTTGATTACTTATTCTAATAGGACCGATTGCAATCGGCCCAATTTTACAAAATTAATAGAATTTTGTCCTTAGAAGAAATTTATTCCTTGAAATCAAAAAATTTAGTATCCCCGTTCCTTGGAGACCAAATTCAAAAGGGGCTCCCCTGCTTGAAGTCTTTTGTAGTTTTCCAAAATTTGGGGTACTACGGATCGCGTGTCGGATACACTGGCATAATGGGGGGTCATATGTATTTTGGGATGGGCCCAAAAAGGATGGGATACAGGTAAAGGTTCTTGATGGTAAACATCCAATCCGGCACCGGATAGATGTCCGTTATCCAACATTTCCAATAAATCTTCATCTACCAAATGTCCTCCCCTAGCTACGTTAATTACAAATGCACCCTTAGGCAATTGCTGGAAAAGGGCTTTGTTTAAAATCCCGGTGGTATTCTCGGTCAATGGTAGAAGGCATACCAGAACTTGTGTGGTGCTCAAAAAACCCGATAATTCATTCTTTCCAACAAAGGACTTAACTGTTTCGATGTCTTTTTCGGAATTGGACCAGCCTTGTACCGGAAAGCCAAAGTGGAGCAAATCTTTAGCGAGGACAACACCTAAAGCTCCCATTCCAAGGATACCAATTGTATAGTCTCCCATACGCCTGTATGGTAAAGGTCTCCATACCTTATTGGCCTGATCCACCTTGTAGGTATATAAGTTTTTTAAATAAGCCAAAATAACGCCAATTACGTGCTCGGACATATCCTTAGCAAGTACTTGATCTACCACCCGGGTTATGGGCAAATGTAATGGCGCCTCCTTATCATTGAAGATGAAATCAACTCCGGCACCGGATCCGGAAATGCATTTTAAATTTTTATAGGGCCGCAATGCCCCTGGTGGATGTTTCCAGACCAAGGCCATTTCAATCGCTTCCTTGGGGTGTTCTTCCAAATAACTGTAAATCGGTATACTTGGGGAAGCCGCGGATAATGCTTCCTTCCATTCGGGAATTTTCCCGTCCTGTCTTATAATTACGATGGCCATTAGTTTTCCAATATATCCAATGCCCGCGAAAAATCCCCGGCATAGGGCCAATGGTTATCCTGAACGTTTTGGTAAATTTTTAGTATTCTTTCTTTAAAATCCTCTATCGCCCCATTTAGTACCAAAAAATGAATCACTTCCTTGAAGGAGTTCAGCATGCTTTTATAAAAAGCTTCCGGAACATTTTTTTCCGATTCAAAAGTTTGGGCCACCTCCAAATTATAGAGCATAACATCGGCGACAAGATAGGGCTCCACTCCTAATTTTATAAAATGTTTGATAGACTTTTGGGCCACAGATCTACGAGCCTTAGGTCGTTTTCGTTTTACCGGGAAATATTCGTTGGAGATTTTGGTCTTGGCCTGCTGTATGAGCTTTTCTTCTTTGGGATTGAAGACAAAATCGTAGTATTCCTTAACCACTGGAAAACGCATATAAAGGTCCAGCAACTGTTCTTCCAATTCCTTTTTTGGAAGATCTGTCAGATATTTCACAAGGGCTCTTTTGCCCATAAAATCGGGATTTGAGCCCAAAAATAGAAGAACTGGATAGATTTAGCTAAGATTCCCAAAACAAATCATAAACTTGTCATAAATTCTGTATAAGAATTCTCTTATGTCTTTGGAAAAGACGCAATAAAAATGTATAATGAGAACTTGTAGAACATCAAAATCCAAAATATATATATGAGGCAGTTAAAGATTATCAAGCAGGTTACCAATAGAGAATCAAAATCATTGGATAAATACCTGCAGGATATCAGTAAAATTGATCTGATCAATGCAAATGAAGAAGTAGAATTAGCACAGCGTATCCGGGCCGGAGACCAAGCTGCATTGGAAAAATTGACCAATGCCAATTTACGATTTGTAGTTTCCGTGGCCAAACAATATCAAAATCAGGGGTTAAAGCTGCCCGATCTCATAAACGAAGGTAATTTGGGCCTTGTTAAGGCGGCCAAACGATTTGATGAAACCCGTGGTTTCAAGTTTATTTCCTACGCCGTTTGGTGGATAAGGCAATCTATTTTACAGGCTTTGGCCGAGCAATCCCGGGTCGTTAGGCTCCCACTCAACAAAATAGGTTCCATCAATAAAATCAAAAAGACATTTTCTTATTTGGAACAGGCCCATGAGCGGCCACCTTCTGCGGAAGAAATAGCCAAGGAATTGGAAATGACGGTTACCGAGGTAAAACAATCCATGAAAAATTCGGGTAGACATGTTTCCATGGATGCCCCGTTGCGGGAAGGAGAGGATTCCAATTTGTACGACGTGTTACGTTCTGGCGAATCTCCACGGCCAGATAAAATTTTGATGCAACAGTCCTTGAATACGGAAATCAATAGAGCCTTGGATACCTTATCGCCTAGGGAGGCGGATGTGGTAAAGCTGTATTATGGAATTGGAGACCAGCAGTCTATGACCTTGGCCGAAATAGGACAGACTTTTGACCTTACACGGGAAAGAGTTCGGCAGATAAGGGAAAAGGCTATTCGTAAGCTTCGGCACAATTCTAGAAGTAAGCTTTTGAAGGCTTATTTGGGCTAACATCAAGTAGTTATAAAAGAACAAACCCCATAGGTTTTAACCTATGGGGTTTTCTACAACTAATACACTAAACACTTAAGAATAACTTAGTTTGTTGATATTAAAATCTACTAGAATTTCATTTAAATCTTCAATGAAATTCAAATATGCTGCGTTGTCTGGATTTTGATTTGCCATAAGATTTGGTTTTAAAATGAACTATACCGCTCTACTACATATAGTCTAGTTCGGTCAACTCATTTAAACTTAAAATTTCATTTAACTCTTGTAAGAAGGTCAGGTATTCCTCCCCGTAGGTGTCGTAAAGCATGATGTCTAAGGTTAAGTTATTGCCGAAAACTATCGGTATTGATTTGGGTTTGTTTTATTATATGATATAAACTTACTATTAACGTAGGCTAAAATCAATTAATTGTGGTGTATTCAATAATTTTAGTTGTAAAACTTGTTAAAGCTGCTGACTCCTGGTTTTTAGGGCAATTCAAGCTTTGTATTTCATCGAATTAATTGGTATTTCACCGATGCTTTTCATTCTAAAACTTAACCTGATAGGTAATCCCAGCGGATACCACCCAAAAAAATCGTCCGGATTCAAAAATCAATTCTTGGCGTCCTAAACCAAGATTGGCCCTGTACAGGTTAGGGTTCTTCTTTCCGGAAAACTGATACTCCAATATAGCCTGCTGTGACTCTATATACAGTACCGTTTCCGCCAAGAGTTCGTCCCCGTCCAGTAATTGTCTTAATTCCGGAGAGTAGCCCATTCCGATATTGATTCCTAGATAATTTGATCCATCCTTCAAATATCTCCGGGCTAGAAGGTTTCCGGAAAAACCAACACTCTTATTTATATTAGGCAAAAAATAAGGTCGGATTGAAAAATAATAATCACCTTGGTAAATGGCCACGCAAGCGGTAATGATATTGGCCTTTAGGGCATCAAAATCCAAATAGCGCATTCCCATAGAAATCTCCATGTTTTTTGGCCAATTGGCAAACACTTCCGCCCCTACCCTATGATTGGGGAAAATAGCAGACTTTGAAATCCCGTAATTCAGGTAGCCGTAAAACTTTTTGGAGAACTTGGGATAAAAGTCCAACTCATATTGAAGACCTTGGATTTCAAAACGGTTACCATAGTTTAAACGTGGAATTATTTTTCCCGCTTTTGTTTCCCTTTGGTATTCCAAACTGGTATACATCATGGGTTCATAAGCAATATCAAAGATTTCGAATGCATTGGAAATCCCGATGCTATTTTTCAGGGTTTTTTCTTCCGAAGTTTCTGCCAAGGTTTCCGTTTCCTTTGATTCCACAGGGATACCAAATTCAGATAGGCCTTTTAAGGCTTGCTCACGTAATGATTGCAAGTCAGAATCCGAAGGAAGATGATTCAAGGCTTTGTTGGCCAACCCAAGGGCAATATAGTGTTGCTCGGCATAAAGTTCATTTTTTATGGCCGCCACCCATACTTCCTTATTTTTAGGCTCTACCGACGTAATCTTGTTGAACTCCTTCCGGGCCTCATCATATTTTTTGTCCCAGCTGTACGTTTTGGCCAAGAGGTTTCTAACGTCTACATAGTCAGGATACTTGGTAAGAATACTTCTCAAAGTGTCTCGAGCCACCGGTCTGTTGCCCTCAAATGCCAAATCCCTTGCCGTAAAAAAAGAGGTGTCCGGATTGCCGTTGTAGGCTAGGTCCTGGCCCCAACATGCCAAACCATAGAGGCAAATGAGGATAAAAGATATGTCTTTGAAATTCTTCAATTTTCCGTAAATGTTGTTTCTGCCATGATGTTTTGATCCAAGCTGAGATCCTTGGTTTCTTTTTCGGATTTCAGCCTTTTCTTGGCACGCAAGATTTTGTTCTCAATTTCCTTGGAAGTAATACCATTTTGTTTTACCCTTTTGGATAAATCCATTGCCCTATTATGCTGTTCCGACCAAAAAAAAGTGTCCAATAGTGCGGCATACCCATCCGCATACGTAGGGTATTTGCGTATAGCTTCTTCCAAAACTGCTATGGATCGCGCGTACTCCTTTTGCCAAGCATAAATTCTACCCATTAAAATTTCCGTATCCGCATGCCGCGGTATTTCATTTAAAATATACCTGCATAGCAACAGCGCCCTTCCCCATTCTTGGCCATGGGCTAAATTGCGTGCCGTTTCATAGGCCCTATCAAAATCATTGCCGTTAAATACACTTTGTATCCAGACCATATCCTGTTTGCTGAAATCTGCCTTTATGGATGCAAAAATGGCCGCTTCTCCCGGTATAATCTTGTTAGCACTGGTTACATACTTATTTACCGATTTAAAGTATATAAAGTTGTCCCTAACCCGTTCCTCTACTTCATCATTGTCCAACTCGCTTAAGTTCAAATTTTCATCCATTTCATACATGGAATTATCAGTCAAGTAATAGGGCCCCGTAATAAAATCTTGGATATTATTTTTACTTCTCAAGAGGGGAACCTGTTTTAGTACGTCAAAAGTCTCCGGGCTTAAGAGACCTTCTCCCAGCCATCCAACTTGTTGCGGTACCCTAAGCCCGTATTCATTGTCCAAAAGGGAAACCAATGAAGGCATTATGTCCACATGGGAAGCCAAAGATTCGATTCTCTTTGGGGAGTTGATCAAAGGGCTATAAACCATTAATGGCACTTTGTATCTGCTCAACTCATCCTTTTGAGGTAGGTCGGTAAGGTTATGCGTTCCTGTTATGATAAAAACGGTGTTCGTATACTCGGGATTTTGCTTATATTCGGTGATAAAGGTCTTTATTGCCTCGTCCGTATATATAAGACTGGCAAAAATTTCCTTGTGGTTTCTGACCAACTTTCGTTCTCGGTTTCCTATGGATGATTTTTTCATTACATCGCCTACCCTATCCTCATAATATTCGCGATTCGGAACAAGGTAAGGTGCTTTGGAACTTAAGGTAAAGAACACATCCATTCTTGGACCGTTAAAGGATTCTTGCACCGATACGCCTCGCTTAAAAAGATCTTTATCCGGATACCCCAAAGAAATCCCTGCAGCATCTTCGTCCTGAAGTTGATATGCATCCCCAAAATTATTCTTGTCCAATATTCGATCTACGCGTTCTTCGTCCAAAAAACGATCAAAACGGTTCAAGGCACTATTCCCGCCATAATTGAAAGAAGTGTTATATCCATTGTCCTTAAGAATACCAAAGAGGGTATGCCTATGGATAAAACCGTCTTCATTGGTAAACCCGGTATTTCCAAATGGTAAAGAACCGATTATGGACGGAAGGGCCGCAGCACTTTCTCCAGTATTACTTATGAAATTTTCCCAGACCAAAGCCTTGTTTTGCAATGAATCTAGAAATGGGATAAATCCAGGGTATCGGGGATTTTGGCCAATAAAATCCGACCCTAGGCCTTCCACGATTAGAAATACGATATGGGGTTTCTCTCTTTTTAAATTGAAATAGGGTACCAAATCATCTTTTTGAGTATAGGATACTAAAAGAGGATAGTCCTTTGTGCCTTCATACGTATTGAAATCGAAGGCGTTTTTGGCCCAACTAACGATCAAGTATTGGGCCTTGTTTTCGTTTATCGGTTTTTTATCCGAATTGAGTGTTGCCAAAAAAATGCTGAAAAGAATAATTGTAAAAGGGTACATTCTGCTAATGGGTCTATACACGGATACGAAACGCCTGCACAAATGGAAAAATAAAGCTGCCACCAGGGGAAGTGTCAGTAGCATGGGAAAAAGTGAAAAGCCGGAGCTACTTGTTTGTAATGTGGAGAAAATTCCAAATCCCAGAATTTCATAGTTCTGAACATAGTATTCGATAAGAAATCCCTCCAGTATCAGAAAGACCAGAAAAATAATTCTAGCGGTCTTAAGTCCCAGACCGAATTTTTTTCGCTCCAAAAAATTGAACAAGAATGCCGAACATAGGGCCAAGACTGCCGAAAAGCCGATATGATGCATCACAAGTAAAAAAAAGCTCTTGTTTAGGAAACCATCCAAAGCTCCGGAGAAGTATAATCGTATGTTTTGGTACAGGGCCCATACTACCAAACAACCAAAAAATGCGAAGACCAAAGGGATGAAATCCTTGAGTGTCTTCCCATTTTCCGAAATAGCGGATATGTTTGAATTATCCTGCATATTAAGAGGCTTTTGCGAATCCTTTACGGACTTGGGAACCCCAACCCGATTTTATCTTAAACAATTTCTTATAGTTACCCCGTATGGCGGACCAGACCACTATGGGATGAAAAACAAAGGGCTCTATTAGCGCGCAAAACATCAACGTTAAAATATCCTTCGTCTTTTTGTATTCATTATAGGAGTAGACATCCCATAGAATCGCGTAAAAGGAAAACATGATGGAAAACATGTATACCGTAGCCGTTATGGCCAAGAAAAACTCCCAGTTGAGAATGCCTAAATAATAGAACAAAATGATGGAGAAAAAACCAAAAAATTCTAAAATGGGGGCCAGCCATTCATAAAAGAACCAATACGGATAGCTCAACATACCTAATCGTCCAAATTTTGGGTTGAAGAACATGTCCTTGTGCTTATACAAGGTTTCCAGGTTGCCCCTGGCCCATCGGTCCCTTTGGTTGATCAATATTTTGGTATCCTCCGGCACCTCGGTCCAACATAAAGGGTCAGGAATATATTCTACCGTGTAGGGTTGCTTACGCTCATGCATATAGCGTCGCATTTTAAATACTATTTCCATATCCTCGCCAACGGTATTGGTATCATATCCTCCGACGGCCAAGGCAATTTCCCGATCAAAAAACCCGAAAGCTCCGGAAATAATAAGTAGACTATCTATACGGCCCCATGCCATCCGTCCCAAAATGAAGGAACGGGTATATTCCAACAATTGGAATTTGGCCAGCCAGTTTTTTGGCAGCCGAATTTCCTCCAATTGACCGCCTTGAATTATGCAGGAATTTGCAATACGAATGACTCCGCCAACGGCTATTACACGTTTTTTAGAGCGTTGGTAAAAGGATTTTACAACATGTAAAAGTGCATCTGGTAATAATAGGCAATCCACATCTATGCAACCTACATATTTATTGTTTGAAAGTGCCATACCCGTATTTAAAGCATCGGACTTGCCACCATTTTCCTTATCTATGACCGTAAGTTTGGAAAAAGAGCGGTGTTTGGATTTGTATATGCCACGAATGGGTTTGGAACGCCAATTGGGATCTATTTCCTGTTCTATCTTTTCAAGGTCGTAGGCCTTTATCATTTTCTCCAAGGTATCATCCTTGCTACCATCATTGACCACCATCACCTCATAATTTACATAGCGTAAGGACAACAGGGAACGGATATTTTCAACGATGGTCATACCCTCATTGTATGCTGGTGCAATGATGGTTATACTTGGGGCCAAAGGAGATGCCATAATCTTTGAAATGTCACCAAAACTATTTTTATTTCTATAATGAATGGAACTTCGTGTAGATAAGTATCCCATTGCGGTGAACATGGAGAACAATACCACTGTAAACGTTAGAAAAACAATGTTTATATATTCCAGGATTATATGTAGTAGTCCACTATCCATGCTACCTATTCAATGTTTTCCGGTAATTTTTTTAGGGTAGTTCAGAATTATCATAATCTCGTTGTCGAGCCTCATTTAAAAAGGCTTGCTCCAGAGGAAGGGTATCCGTCTTGCTTTCCATTTCATTTTTAGCTTGTTCCAGGAAATCCTTTTCTTCCTTAAATAAGCGCTCTTGTAATTGCCTCAATACTTTTTTTGCCGTATTCTGTATTTTCTGTTCAGTTTCTTCGCGAAGCAGTTTTTTAAGGAACCTAACTTCTTTTTGATCTCCAACAACCAACATCTCCTTCATTAATATGATTTTGGAATCTGTATCACAGGTTGTAAATAATTCCTCAAAAATGTTGTATTCCACAATGTTGTCTTGAAACGTGTCCAATTCCCAAGCCACTTCGTATAAATCATCCTTACGGGAAAATCTTTTGATGAGTTCCTTGGCGCGTTCTTTGATAAAGTCCATTTTTGATTGTTCCATGATGTCATGTAATAAGGGTATTTCACGTTGGTCCCCCAATGCTTCGATTAAATCAAGCAATTGAAGTACGGATAGAATTTCATTATTGTAATATTTGGGTTTGGGAAGGTGCTTTAGGAAGTCTTCCAATTCCAAATGGGATTCATTTTCCGGATCATCGGTTTGATCTGCTGAACTATCGAGCTCATCCAATGGCCACTCAAAATACTCCTGCTGGGGCTCATATTTTATATTATCCCGTGGTACCACATCCAAGGTGTCGTGTTCCACTTTCAAACTTCTGATGTATTCCCCATTTATTTCGCTTATTGAATTTGGTCTTTTGGAATCTTGTTCTTTGTTTATTGGTGAAGGAGTTTCTTTATCCTTGTTGCCCAACTGAATTTTCTCGTTTGATTTTTGTTCGATTTTTTGTGGAGGCAAAACCTGTTCATAGTGGACAGTGTGTTTTCCAATATCCGATCTCAGATCAGAATCAATGCTTTTTTGAGCCTCGTCCTGCGTATTTGCATTGCTTGTGACGATAGGTAAAAAATGCAATTCGGATATATCCAGATCTTCCCAAATATCAAGCTCTGCCATTTTCGGTTCAATTTGGTCGGTATTGGTTCCATTGGCCCCTATTTCTTCAAAATTTACCTCTAGTTGTAAAATGTATTCGATGTCATGTTTTTCGTCATCCATATAGCGGTATCTGAAATTTTCCTGACCCAAGGATATATCCTTTTCCCCCATTTTTTGAGCAACCACAATGGGTAGGAAATCCAAATTGACCAATAACTCCTCCTCTTCCGGAATACGGATATCATCCATGATGGTTTCCCTTTTTTTGATTATCCGGTCCTCCGAATGGGGTTCCACGGTTTCTTCCTTTATCTCTGTGCTCAAGGAGATTGGAGCGATTTCTTTTTCTAGGGACTCGGTTGGATTGTCCTTGTCCATTTCCGAAAATTCCTTGGCTTTGTTTATAACCATCTCTTTTTTGTCATCTATATCGCTAGAAACAGTTTTTTTGTTCCAGTCGTGCTCTAGCCCATTATCAATGTTTTCGGTGGGCATAATACTTTCGGGAACAATCCTATTTATGACACTTATGGCCTTGCTCTTAATGGCAAAATCGGCATATTTGGCTTCAACATGTTTTAGGAATTCTATTTCTTCGGCACTTCCCAAAACTGCTATTGCCTCCAAAATGGAAATCTTAACATCCATATTCCCTTTTTGGAAGACCAACTTAAGGGTGTCCAGCGCCTCCACTATATGAAACTCCTTGATACATTGGATCGCTTCCTGTTTAATTTGGTTGTTACGATGTTTCAGTAGTTCTATTAGAGAAGCACTGGCATCGTTCTGATTGTAAAATTTGATCAGGCGCATGGCAAAGAGGACCACATCCTTATTTTTGGAAGTAAGCCATGCCTTAAAACGGGGTGGACAATAATCTTCCAAATTACGAATGACATTCAACAGTTTTAACTGTTGCCATTCGGATATTCTATATTTTGTAGTATCCAAAAAATAATTGATTCCTTCGTGTTTTAAGGTTACTGTGGCTATCTCTGCCTGTTTGCGAATGGTGCTCCTTTTATCATTGATGAACTTGATAATGAAGCTATAGGATTCCGTGACCTGCATTTGAGTAAGCTCCAAGATGCCTTTTGAAACAACTTCCCACCGCCAACTTTTTAGTTTGTAAAAAGCGTCCTTATCCAGGTCAAGATCTTGATATAGTTTGAACAACCTTTTTTTGGTATCTCCCGAAACATCCCTACTCAAATCCAATAATATTTCCGATAGGACAACCCTGTTCAAATCTACCCTGAGCAATTCCCTTATTTCAATTCTAAGGTTCAAATAATTTGTCTTCTCCTTGATATCTGAATCTTCCTCATGGAATAAAAATTCATTTACCATGGGTGAGAGTTCCTTTTTGCGTTGGCTCACTTTAGCCGCCTTATTTGAAATCGTGTTTCGCAAAAAGAATATGCCCATGAAATAGAGTATGGCCAACCCAACAAACAAAAAGGTTAAATCCCACAAAAGATCCGTATGGATCTTTGGCGCGCTTATCAACAGTATATTTTGATATGTTAACTCCTTACCAATCAAATTTTTGTGTTGTTCAACTCTCTTTTGACCCGTACTATCAATTCGGAAGGGCTTACTGGTTTGGAAATAAAATCATTTGCTCCCAGTTCAAATGCGGTCAATACATTTTCCTCATTGCCAGCGGAGGAAATAATTATGATCGGAGTTTTGGAACCCAGTTCGTTACGTACAAAGTCTATAAGCTCTATTCCCGAGAAGTAGGGCATCATAATATCACTCACAATTATATCAGGCACTTCCTCGGCCAGATATTCCTTTACTTCTTTTCCGTCTTTACTTAAACTTACTTGATATCCGCCCTTTTCTAGACGATACCTGAGTAGAGCGGCCAAGAGATTATCATCTTCCGCCAATAACAATTTTTTCCCTTCGATCATTTCTGGGTTCGTTTTATTTCCGCGAAAGCCTTGTCAATGGTCAACTCCACTTTTGGGTATTCATCCAAAAAACAGTTATATAAGGATTTCAGCTGTTTTATGTCCCCTTCTGTCTTACAAGCCTCCTGAATCTGTACGACTATGGCGTGTAGTTCATGGGACTGCATCATGGCAAGTCCGGCCTTTATCTTATGGGCAGCAAGCCCCAACTCTTCAAAATCACCATACCTAATATGAGTTTTTGCGGAACCTATGAATTCCAAAGCGTTGAATTTGTACAGCTCAATCAACTCCTGTAAAAGATTTACATCGTTCATACAATCTTTAAGGATTGGAGTAAGGTCTATTCTTTTAGAACTCTTCTTTATATCTTGAGTATTGTCCAATTTTTTTTCGGGTTCTTTTGCAAGTGCCATTTTTCCGTCTTTTTTGTTTTTAAGTAAGGTTAGCATAAGTTCATCAGGGTCATAAGGCTTTAGGATACAATCCTTGATACCGTATTTTCTACATTTATCCTTGTCTCCTAATGAAAAATCAGCGGTAAGTGCTATAACGGGGATTTCCCGTATGGCGGCATTTTTGTTTTGGCGAATTTGTTGGGTAACTTCAAATCCGTTCATTTTGGGCATCCGCAAGTCCATCAAAACGGCATCCACTTTTGTTTTTTTAAGAATGTCTAGGCCGTATTCGGCATTCTCAGTAATAAACGTTGTACACCCCCATGATTTTAAACGTTCCTCTATTAATCGTTGATTGAGCAAATTATCTTCAAAAACGAGAATCCGCATTCCCTTAATGGATTGCCGTACTTTATCTTTTTGAATTGTAGGTTTCTGCTTTTGTTCAAGCATTTCATTAGCTCCCAACGTATAGGGAACATCAAATTTGAAGGTTGTACCGATACCCAATGTGCTAGAAACTGAAATTTTACCGCCCAGATTTTCAATGAGTTGCTTCACTATACTCAAACCTAGTCCTGAACCACCATATTTAAGAAACGTACTATCGTCGGCTTGTTTAAAAGCGTCAAAAATGTTGGCTAACTTACTTTCGGCAATACCAATGCCCGTATCGGCAATGGAAAATTCGAGGAATAGTTGATCCTTTATTTTTCGTTTTTTTGCTATTGCCAATCGTATACTGCCCTCTTCCACAAATTTTATGGCATTGCCTAAAAGATTTAAAAGAATTTGTGAAAGTTTGGAAGGGTCACCAACTAAGATTCTTGGTATACTTGAATCAATATCCGTTTCCAAGGTTACCTTCTTATCTGTGATAAGGGTTTTACACAAATAGGTCACATCCTTGATTACATTATGGAAGTTAAAGTCTATAGTATCAAAGTCTTCTAGGCCGGCGGACAGCTTGGAGTACTCCAGAAGTTCATTTATAATCTCCAATAGTGAATAGGATGCTGATTGAATAGCATTTACCTTTTCCAATTGGCTGTTAGTAAGCCCATCTTCCTTCAAAAGGTCGGTAAAGCCAACTATTCCATTTAATGGAGTTCTTATTTCATGGCTCACCTTGGCAATAAGCATATTTGGGGATGTGCTTAAATTTCTTTCCATATCCCCGTCCGTGGGTTCCTTTTTAACCTCTACTGCCACGGTACCCGGTTCTCCGAATACTTTTTTTTCCAGATCTTCCTTAAAGGCTTTGAAAGACTTTTTAAGATGAGTGGCTTCCGAGCTGCTCAACTCTTCAAACGAAAAATTATTGAGCATGGATTCCATGTTCTCTAGGGAAGAAAGTAGGTTTCTAGGATTCAATGGTTTTGATTTGGTTATTGGGGAAAACAATCAAGAGTTATCCTTGATTTTTATTATATCTTCCCAATTGTTATTAACACTCTGATTCTAATTAGGTTAAAACTCACCAATTCACATATCGTACACAATTAAATGTTACCTAGGCTTCCTATTATGTTGTCAAATAGCTTTATTTGTAGGTCTAAAATTTCCACTATATGAAGAATGGTATTTGTCTTTTCTGCATTGTCACTTTATTCTCTTGTAAAGGGGAAAAGGAAAAAACGATAGAAAGCTTGGATGATAGGGCTAAACGGATACATGAAAATACCATGACCGTAGATACCCATATCGATATCAACGTTAAGAACTTCTCTGATTCCCTCAACTATTCACAACGCTTGGATACCCAGGTAGATCTCCCAAAAATGAGTGTGGGAGGGCTGGACGTGGCCTGGCTCATTGTATATACCGGCCAAGATTCCCTGAATCCCAATGGTTATGCCATCGCGAAAGCCAATGCCATGGCAAAATTTGACGCTATACATCGGCTATGCGAGAAAATCGCCCCAGAAAAGATAGGACTGGCACTAACTTCAGATGATGTAAGAAGGCTGTATGCGGAAGGTAAAAAAGTGGCTCTAATCGGTGTGGAAAATGCCTATCCCATGGGAGAAGACCTTTCCAATTTTAAAAAATATCATGAGCTGGGTGCCCGTTATATTTCCTTGGCGCATAATGGCCATAGCCAATTTTGCGATTCCCATACCGGAGAGGCCGACAATATTTGGTTGCATAAGGGTTTGAGTGATCTTGGCAAAGAAGCGGTAAAGGAAATGAACAAATTGGGGATAATGATCGATGTTTCCCATACTTCCAAGGAAGCCATGAAACAAATGATCCAATTATCCAAAGCCCCTATCATTGCCTCACATTCCTCCGCAAGAGCGGTATGTGATCATAGCAGGAATCTAGATGATGAACAATTGAAATTGATAAAAGAAAATGGCGGAGTTGTACAGACAGTCGCCCTGCATGCCTATTTAAAAGCCGAAAAACATGCCAAAAGGACCGCCTTTATGGAAGCCATATATCAAAAAGCGGCCGATTCCCTAGGGCTTCTTTCGCAGCTCGATACACTGGAAGGAGGGCAACGAGAGGCATTTTACAAGAACCATCCAAAAATCATGACAATTTCGAAGGAAATGATGTCCCGAATGAAGGAGGTGCCCCCTGCCGTAAATGTCTCGGATTTTGTGGATCATATTGATTATATGGTAGATTTTATGGGAATAGATTATGTAGGCATTAGTTCCGATTTTGATGGCGGCGGAGGCATAGAAGATTGGTTAGATGCCTCGGAAACCTTTAATGTGACTTTGGAACTCGTGAAACGCGGCTACACCGAAAGCGAAATTGCCCAATTGTGGGGCGGTAATCTACTTCGGGTTTTGGATGAAGTTCAGAAAACGGCCGAAAAATTGTCAGAGGGCTAATCCTCCTCTTCCAATCTATCCTTTACAAATTCAATTTTGGTCTTCCCATGCGGTACTGGTTTCCCATTTTCATCCAAATTCACCATGATGATGTTATCAACGGTAACAATGGTCTCCCGTGTCATTTTGTTGCGGACCTCACAATTAAGTGTTAAGGAGGACTGTCCAAATTTCACGACTTCTATTCCTATTTCAACAATATCTCCCTGTTCCGCGGTGCTCATAAAATTGATTTCGGAAATGTACTTGGTCACGACCCGCTTATTCTCCAGTTGAATAATACTATATAGCGCAGCCTCCTCATCGATCCAGGCGAGTACACGGCCACCGAACAATGTTTGATTGGCATTTAAATCCTCGGGTTTTACCCATTTTCTGGTGTGGAATCTCATAATTAAGCCATTTTACAAGTTGTAAAATTAAGGAAGAAATTGAAGCTAAATCCGTAAAATGGATATCATCCTTTCGTTTTTTTGATTTGCAAATCTTGAGCCGGTTTTATGGAATTTTTGATAGTTAGCATCACTACAAAATGTGCATATCGTATTAAGAAGTCGCAATAGACCAGAATCTTTTTTTATGGAAGCAGCTTCAATTTTAACAGAAATGGGGGTTAACTTATAAAATTTGTTAAGCTTAGAATAAACTTTTCTTAATTGGTTTTTGGTTTGGGCCGTAATGAAATACATTTAAGCCATACCTAATCCAACTTCGCATGACAACAATTGTAAAGTTCCTGCTCCTCCTTCTCCTCTCCTTCTTTTCATTTATGGGATTCGCCAATGTTTCGGAAGAACGTGCCATTGAACAAGTGGTTACGGACTATATGGAAAGTCGGGACAGAGGTAATCAAGCGCAAATGAAAAGGGCAATTCACCCGGAAATTATCAAAGAACAAAATGAAAATAAGGATGGCCTACATCTTGCAAAAGAAATGGAACATTCGGAACTGGCATCCCTAACAAAACCACCAGTTAAAAAATGGCTCAAAACATCCGACGAACCGTTAAAGGTATACGTAGAAATATTGGATATCAACGGAAATACAGCCAGTATTAAAACTGGAACCGATTCCTTTGATTTTCAGGATTATATACACCTGGCCAAGATTGATGATCAATGGAAAATAGTTAATGTTTTATGGGATAACAGAAGGGCGAAGTAAAGCAGCAAATGGAAGCCAGCACATATCTTGAGAACGACTACTACTCCGAGCCACATTTTACGGTATTCAAGGTTCCCGAATGGCGGGCCAAGTTATATACTTTTCTTTCGGTGAATGTTTGGGGCAATATACCTAGCCCCATACAGCGAAAATTATCTTCCAAATATGCTTCGGTATACGATAAACCTTTTTCAAAAAGATTTATCAAAACGTATATTCGAATCAATTATTCGGACAAAAACTATCTGGATAAATTTAAACCTCCTTTTGGAAAAAGTGACTTTGGAAGCTTTCAGGATTTTTTCATCCGGGAGTTTAAGGAACTGCCTAAAAATGATGTTCCATTTGTATGGCCCTGCGAAGGACTCTTGTGTGACAAAGGGAAAGTTTCCGATATAGAAAAGTCAAGAGTAAAAAGTGACGACCGAACCATAACCACAATTTTTGGGACACTGGATAGCACTATTCCCAAAGAATATACATTTACCAATGTGTTCCTACATAACAAAAACTATCATCGGATACATGCCCCTGTAAACGGTACCATATCCAGAATACAGCATATCCCCGGTGATTTGATCGTCCTCAGACCCTGGATATATAAACAAAATCCATCCTTACCGGCTTTTCGGAACGAGCGTTACAATGTGGATATTACAGATGACAAAGGCCGTACCTGGTATTTGTCCATCGTCGGCGGTCCTGCCGTACGTACCATAGAATTGGCGAAACCTATAAAAGTGGGCGGATCTATAAAAAAGATGGAGGAAATCGCTTTGTTCTATCTAGGCTCTACCTGTTGTATGGCTTCTCCAGAAGCTCCAAAATGGCACTCAAAGAACACTTTTGTAGAAGTTGGGGCAACCTATTAAAAAAGAGTATTGGGCTTTATAAGTGTTTCCGGAATCTTTAAATCCAAATTCAACCTTTCGTTAAGCTTTTGAATAAAATAGACCGAAAGCAAAGGGGATTCCAATTCCAAGTTTTGATGTACAAAAAAGTGGATGTTTTTTAGACCTTTTTGTTTCCAATCGTACAACTTTTCAACCCAATCATCCAATCTGGAATAATCACTTTCATGATTGGCCCCAACATATCGGATAAAAGCCTCGTTATTGGTAAGTCGCATATGCATAATGTCCCTTCTCCCGGCAGTATCGACCAAAATATTTGCGATAGTATTCTCTTCCAACAAATGATATAATTCCTGTGCTACTTTCTCGTCATTAAACCAGTCCGTATGCCGAAACTCCATGGCCAGGGAGAACTCCTTAGGCCAATTTTCAACAAAGCGCACTACCCTATCCCAATCTTTTGGACTAAAATTATTGTGCATTTGCAAGAACATAGTTCCCAATTTCTCCTTGAGGTTGGCCGTTAAATTCAGGTATTCCTCCAAAATAGGGTACGCTTGCTCATTAAGCCTCCTTAAATGGCTTACATTCTGTACGATTTTGGGAAAGAATTTAAAATTATCCGGAGTCTTTTCATACCAGCCTTCATAGGTCTTCGCCGGAAAGATGCGGTAAAAGGTGGCATTTAGTTCTATACAGTTAAATTGGGAGGAATAATAGGCCAATTCATCCTTTGTACCTCTGGGATAGAAATTCTTCAAATCCTGACGGTTCCATTTGGCGCAACCTACGTTAACCTTTAACGGTTGGTCTTCCTCTTTATACTTTGCAAATAAGACTTCCGTATCGGGATGATCTTGTGGAATACTAAAATCTATAAGCTCCGGGTGTTCTACTTTTCCAAATTTCATCGTGTTCTTTATTTATTTTATGATTTATAAGACTTATTCCAAGTCTAAAAATCAGTTTTTTATATACACTGTTTTCCTATTCATGAATTCCCTAATACCGTGTGCGGATAGTTCCCTGCCGTAACCGGAAGTTTTTATCCCGCCAAAGGGCAATCGGGGGTCACTTTTCACCAATTCATTTATAAAAACAGCTCCCTCATTACACTGGGGAATCAACCTTTCCATCCTTTCCCGGTTTGAGGTAAACAAGGATACGCCCAAACCAAAATCCGAATCGTTGACCAAATTCATGGCCTCCTCCTCCGTCTCAAAAATAGTTATTCCAATGACCGGACCAAAAGTCTCCTCTCTAAAAATGGGCATATCCCTGGTAACGTCCGAGAGTATAGTGGGCTCAAAATAAGTACCATTACGTTTACCGCCTAAAATAAGCTCCGCTCCCATTTTAATGGATTCCTTAACTTGCTTTTCCAAGTCCACGGCCAGATCCTCCCGGGCCAAGACTCCGATAAAGGTGTCCTTGTCCAAGGGATCTCCACTTCTGAGTTGGGCCACTTTATTCTTAAACCCTTGGATAAATTTCATAGCGATGCGGTTTTGTACCAAGAGGCGTTTACCGGCAATGCAACTCTGCCCCGTATTTTGAAATCTAGCTTGTACGCAGCTGTCCAGCGTCCGTTCCAGTTGGGCATCCTCAAAAACGACAAGGGCATTGTTACCTCCAAGTTCCAGAACGGTCTTCTTTATACTGCTCCCTGCAATAGAGGCTACGGAGGCCCCTACAGGCGTACTCCCGGTGAGTGTTACCGCTTTTATAAAATCATTTTCAATAACCGACTTTACTTTATCATTATGTATGATCAGATTTTGAAAACACCCTTTTGGAAATCCTGCTTTCTCAAAAATTCGTTGTATCATTTCCGCAGATTTCATCACATTGGAAGCATGCTTTAAAACCCCAACATTACCGGCCATTAAATTTGGTACGGCGAAACGAAATACTTGCCAAAAAGGAAAGTTCCAGGGCATAATGGCCAAAACCGGGCCTAAAGGTTCGTAACGGACATAGCTTTTCGCTGCATTGGTTGTAATGATTTCATCCTTTAATTGATCTTCGGCATGAGTGGCGTAGTATTCGCATACCCAGGCACATTTTTCGATTTCGGCGAGGGATTGTACAATGGGCTTTCCCATTTCCAAGGTAATGATCTCGGCATATTCTTTGGTGTTTTCCATTAAATCCCTGGCTACGGCCCGTATCAATTTGCTACGTTCCGAAAAGGATGTTGTTTTCCAATCTTGAAATGCGCTCTGTGCCTGTACTATTCTTTCTTTCAATTGTACGGCATTCAATTCTTCAAACTCATATAATTTTTGATTGTTGAATGGATTTATAGATATCTTCATAGGTCTATTTGCTGATTTTAATTGCACAGAAATCCGCCTCGATAAAAACAGACAGTCCTCGGCTTACTTAAAATTATGAATTTCTAGAAGTATGGTCGAAATAAATCTGTTGGATTTGGACATTTCAAGAAAAAACCGGTACAATGGGAAGAAGGGCTTTAGCTGAACTTTACTTTAGGTGTTTAGGAAAATCCATCCTACCTCCTAAAACCCGAACAATAAAAATCCCTTCTTGATTGATAGAATAGAATATTACGTGTGATTTAAACCTAAACCGCAAAAGCATTTGATTCTTAACCGCCACGTATCTCCTACCGAGGTCTGGATTATTTGCCAGTTCTCCCAAAATCCCCTTTAAGCCTTGAGCGTACCTTAAGGATTGGCTTTCTCCAAATTCTTCCAAGGTGTATTTGGCAATGGATTTTATATCGCTCTTTGCCTTGGCACTTAGTACATATTTACTTTTCGGCATTGTGCTCTTTTATGGCCTCCTCCCAAATACTATCTATGGTAGCATCGGAGGGACCACTTTCGATTCCCTCGATTAATGCCTCGTTTAAATCGACTATTCGCTTTCTTCTCTCTTGGTCCTTTCGAATAATATCCCTGATATATTCGCTATCGTTGGTGTAAAAACCTTGTTCTATCAAGCTTTTGACATAAGCATCTTGTTGTTCCGTAAATGTGATGGATTTTCTAATTACCGCCATAATGAACCAATATTAATAATAATGGTTCAATTTAAGTATAAAATTTAAGTAAAACAACAATCCTTTGTATTTAAACATTAATTCTAATTACTTCCTTAAGAATAGCAAAGTAAGGGTTTTTTAAGTACGTTTTATTAACTCGCATGACCAACATACACATAGTACAATTATGTGAGATTTGGAATCTACAAACTTCCTAAATGTTAATTAATTAGGGAAGGACTTCGAAAAATGCTAAATTACTAATTCTTAACCCTCACTCTAATTATTGTCAAAATGAGAAAACTAACCGGCCTTATTTTTTTTCTTATAAGTTTCTGCGTTGTAGCTCAGATTGATTCAGGAAGTAATCAAGTCGATATGGAGCTAGCAAGTTTTGTGAACCCCAGACCAGAATATGATAACTCCGAGGGTTCTCGTTATCTTTTTGAGGATTTTACTCCAGCCAAGATCAATGATTCACAAAAAACTCATTTAGTTCGATTCGATGTGGTAGAAAATACTATTGAAATCCAAAAGAGTGAGACCAAAATAATATCCTTGCCAAAAGACCAAGAATATACAATCGAATTATTGAATGGTTCCAATAAAATCTATAGAACACTTTCATACAACGATAAAAAGGGTGACTTAAAAATTACTTTTTTCGAAGAAATAAAGAAGACCCATCACTATACGCTCTATTCCAAAGAACAAATATTTTATGTACCCCCTAAAGAAACCAAAGTCCATTATGAAGAATCAAAGTACGGGAAATTCATTGAAGGCCGTACCAAGTATTATTTTGTGGAACATAGCCCCGAATCCTCGAGATTGATTGAAATTCCTAAAAAGAAAAAGACGCTCATTAATCTTTTCGGAAAGTATTCCAGTCCTATGGCCCAGTTTATTAAGAAAGAAAAGATTAAAATTGAAGAAGAAGAAGATGCCTTCAAAATTTTAGATCATTACTTCAAACTAAAATCATAGTTTTTATCTAAAAAATTCATTCCCAACAATTACATTTTAAAAGGGCTACTATAAACCTGGGACAACCTTTTGTAGAAGCTACCCCTTATATTTGAACTTTTCCGTTTGATTTTTGATATGCTAAAATCCTTTATTGTAGAATGTCCTCCATAATCAACGATCATTTATTGACATTGTTCTTTAAAAATTTTAGCTGCAATTATTCTTGAATTCAATTATAGCCTATTGAAGTATTTACATTTCTTATATGTAAAACTAATAATTGTCCAGTTCTATACGTTACTAACTATATGCAACCAAACGACCCATAAACAGGTTTGAATAAAAAGAAAGTGAACTAAAGGGTATCTATTACCAGAAATAACCTCCAATGCAACATTAAAATCACCAAAGTCTATGAATCTCCAGTTAGAACCTTTCTTTGACCTTTCGATGGATTGCCTATGCATTGCCAATTATGAGGGCTATTTTGCGAAAATAAACCCTGCTTTTGTAGAGTTATTAGGGTATTCCGAAGAGGAACTAAGCTCAAAACCTATTTCTGAATTCATTTATGATAAGGATAGGGAGCGCACTGCTGCGCATAGAAAAAATTTGACGAATAACGTACCCTTGGTCAATTTTGAAAACAGATATATCTGTAAATCCGGAGAGCTTGTCTGGCTCCATTGGACATCCATTCCTGTGGAGAACGAGCAATTAATATATGCCATAGCCAAAGATGTTACCCACAAAAAAGAACTTGAGAACGAGCGCATAGGACACTTAGGCCAACTTTATGAAGTAAACAAGAAGCTTAAGCAATTAAATTATGCGACCTCCCATGATTTAAGATCACCTGTGAATAATTTGATTTCCATGGTCGATTTAATCGATTTAAGCAAGATCGAGGATGAGGAAACCCGGGAAATACTCCATTTTATACGACTTTCTGCCGAAGGGCTAAAGACTTCCCTGAACTCTTCCGTTGATGCCTTAAAACAAAAAGATATCTCGAATGAAAAATTAGAGGAGATCAGTTTCAATGCAATACTCCGGAAAGTACAAAATTCTATAAGTGCTTTGATACGGAAGGCTGGTGCAGAATTTCAAGTAGATTTTTTAGGCTTGGAAAGTATACCTTTCAATGCCGTCTATATGGAGAGTATTTTTCTAAACCTGATTACTAATTCCATCAAATACGCACGGCCGGATGTTTTACCTGTTATCTCAATAATTACGGACCAAAAGAAGGGAGAAAAAACCTTTACTTATTCGGATAATGGTCTTGGCTTTGATATGGAAAAAGTGGGAGACCTTATCTTCAATTTGAACCAGAAATTTCATGGTAATGAAGATAGCAAAGGGGTGGGCCTATATTTGGTATACAATCATGTTACCAGTCTTGGAGGCAGCATCAGTGTGGATAGCGCGGTCAACAAAGGCACCACTTTTACGATCAAGTTTAAAGCTTAATCCCTACTTACCGTCACATCCAGGCTTAGCATCGATATCCGATTCCAAGCGAATATTGCTTAGTCCAATATCTACACCTTCTGCGGCAGTAAGCATTAGTGCGGAACTCACTTTGGTCATGTCTACACCAAGATTGGCAAAGCAACTTAGGCTTATTCGATATTCGCTCCAGTCATTCGCTGCAATGTTGATATCAAGGAATTGATCGCAAGGGGAGTTTTCACCACACATACCTATTTGGACAACTGCGTCGCTGGCCTTAAATGATCTAGCGGAGAAAGTAAGCTCCATGGCGCCATTTGCCTGACGGGACATATCACTTGGTGAGGCCGCATTGATCCTCATTTGATCATGGTCCGATCTAGTCCATTTTATCCTCAAGGCATCTTCTTGTGCCTCATGGTCGATTTTACTAATGATCAACCCTCCAACGGATGTTGGAAAGCTGGCAATCTGTTTATTCAAATCACCTGAACGCAACCATAATCCCCAAGGTGCAACAGCAGCCCCTTTACTGAAAAATTCGCCCGTAGATGCTATAGCGCTATTTTCCAGCCCGGAGTTTTCCGAAAGTTGACCCACTACTGTTGTAGAATCAGTATAGGTAAGACCATACCCCAACTTAAACAAGGGTTCAGCATCTTCCGACACGACGGCACTGGCTGGCCAGGAGAAAGATAGACGACCCGTAAAATCAAAAGACGGGTCCCTTTGAAATAATAGATCCGAAATACCTCCTCCTTCGGTACCGGGCAACCATGCGGCGACAAATGCGTCCGACAAGTTGATTTCAGGATTGCTCCATAACGGCCGGCCTGATAGAAAAACGGATACGATTGGAATACCCTGACTTTGAAATTTCGCCAATGTATTCACATCAAAACCATTGGGAACAAAGTCGAGATTTTCACGATCTCCCTGGAATTCAGCGTATGGGTCCTCTCCATAGATGGCGATTACGACATCGGCAGCCACTAGAGCTTCTCCATTGGCAGAATAAACAACTTTACCACCAGCCTTATGGACCGCTTCTCGTATACCCTCCAGTATCGACTCGCTATTGGGGAACTCCTCGTTGGTATGCCCTACGCCTTGCCAAGAGCGTGTCCATCCTCCACATGCCTTGGAAATACTCTCCGCTCCATCACCGACTACCAGGATCGTTTTCTTAGCATCCAAGGGTAACACACCGCCGTTGTTTTTAAGCAAAACCATGGACTCCCGAACCGCCTGGCGTGCAATGGCCCTGTTTTTAGGTAACCCCAAAAGACTTTCATCCCCCGCATTTTTTCGTGTGCTCGGTGCACCTTTGGTAAATATACCGGATGCCATTTTTACACGCAGGATACGGCGCACTGCATCATCCAATCGTTCCATTGGAACAGTTCCGTCCTTTACATGCTTTAAGGTGCTTTCATACAAGTCTTTCCAGCTGTCGGGAGCCATAAACATATCGAGACCTGCATTCAGCGACTGTGGACAATCGGTATTCGTACAGCCGGCAACTTGGCCATGACCGTTCCAGTCACCTACCACGAAGCCGTTGAACCCAAGTTGCCCCTTTAAGACATCGGTCAACAGATCCCTGTCGCCATGGAGTTTTCTGCCTTGCCAGCTGGAGAAAGAAGCCATCACGGTTTGTACGCCTGCGGGTATGGCGCTGTAGTAACCCGCCGCATGTATCTTACGTAACTCTTCTTCACTAATGAGGGCATCACCTTGATCAACACCTTTTTCCGTGGCACCATCGGCGAGAAAGTGCTTGGCACTGGATATAACGCGACCGGCTCCCATAAAATCCTCTTCACCAAAACGGCCTTGCAGCCCGTAGACAATACGATCCGCGTATGACCTGACTATCTCGGGGTCTTCGGAGAAGCCTTCATAGCTTCTGCCCCAACGTAAGTCCTGCGGTACCGCTAAAGTCGGAGCAAAGGTCCAATCATGGCCGGATACCGTGAGTTCATGGGCGGTAACCGTTGCAATTTGCTCGATTAGGTCGGGATTGTGCATCGCACCGAGTCCAATATTATGCGGAAAGACTATAGCTCCGGTAAGGTTGGCATGACCATGTACCGCATCTATTCCCCATATACAGGGTATAGCCACCTCAACACCTTCATCGTCAATCGAAGCATTGTAGTATTTATCGGCCATTTCCAACCAAGTTTTGGTATCTGCATAAGGTAATGGCCCAGGGGCTGAATTCCCGCCACTCAGCACGGCACCTAGGCGATATTGCTTCACCTCCTCTGGCGTGACTGATCCATTGTCCGCCTGGATAACCTGACCTACTTTTTGTTCTAGCGTCAGTTTTGGCAGAAGCTCATCTATTTGTGCTTCTATCGCTGGATCCAACGGTAGCGGTTTGATGCTCGGCCAATCCTCCGGATTTACAAGATTCGCTGATTTTTCTATTGCTGTAGCGTTCTTTTTTTCAGTGCAGCCTAAAACTAGAATAGACAAAATACAGCATAGGGAAACGGGCAAGGTAAACGGCTTTACAATACGCATATTGAAATTGATATGAATTGTGATTTAAATTAATTAAAAATCCTTTCGGATTCTAATCCAAGGTGTAAGTTACATTATTTCTATCTGTAATTTGGAAATGTCCATTACAGTTGTACCGTAACCTTGTCCTATTATCATTTTCCGATTCTTTTTGGCTTGCGCATAAGGGTGTTTGGTAAATAACAATATGTCCCCTATAGATTTGATCGGTTCATTGATCCTTGCTCTCTCAACGCATATCCATTTTAGATGGACCGGCGTATTCGAAAAATAATGATTTTCATGCATTTTATACGATAAGGACAGCACTTCATACAATTGTAGATCTCAAATCCATGATTAGTGGTTAGATTCACATTAAAATAAGAATCACGCGCCTGCTATACGAATTGCCCTTTAATGAAAAATAAATAGATAGATGAATCCAATTGTATCCTATATCGCGGCTACAGCCATACTTTTTGCCCTAAGTGTTCTAGTTTTTATTCTAACCGGACTTATTAAAAATCGGCTTGGTCAGTAAATACGTCAATGCCTTTCTTGAAATAGGTCAATGGTTTTTCTTGCCCAACCCTTGCAGATGGGTCGACCCTTTTTGAGCCCTACCTCGTTTAAATTTTGTATCATAGCCCCTGCTTCGTAAAAAAACTTTACCTTAGATAGTATCAAAAAAGAGCTATGTGATCATATAGTTCAACATAGTCTCTTAAACCTTTGTAACTTCTCTTCTTTTATCCAGTCTTTAATTTGAATCCGATCAGTTGATCATAAAGGAGGATGATTTTGGCTTGTTATAACCCTTAAGAAAGAACGCTTATGAAATTTTACACGTCCATTTTTGCGTTATGCCTATGTTTCCCCATACTTTGTAATGCCCAGCCTAAAAAGCTTAACTATAGCGATGAAACTACTTTTCCCAAAGGCCGGATAGGAACGGTAACCCAAAAAATTATCAGTACCATAAATTCCAATGATGGGGATACCATAAAAGAATTCATCGAAAATACTTTTACCGAGGATTTTCAAAATATGGCGCCTATGGAGGCACATCAAGGACATTTCTTGAACTATTACCGACAGACAGGCGGCATTAGCTTTCATAGTATTAGAACCCATACGCCCAAAAATGAGCAAGAAATCGTACTTATTGCAAAAGATGAAAATTACGGTTCATGGCAAAAAATCATGTTTTCATTTGCTGATAAAGAAGGGTTGCTTCTCAAAGGGATAGGCTTTTCACCCGCTGAGACGCCAACCGATATCCTCCAATCTCAAATTTCGCAAAGTGAGCTCGTAGCGGAAATCAAAAAAACAGTAGTAAAATTATCCGAACTCGACCTTTTTTCAGGGGCTATATTGGTGGCCAAAGGAAACGATATCCTATATGAAGATGCCCGAGGAGAAGCTTCAAAGCGATTCCATGTAAAGAATAATTTGGAAACCAAATTTAATTTGGGTTCCATGAACAAAATGTTTACCTCCGTTGTCATTTTACAGCTTGTGGAAAAAGGCCTTATCGACTTAAAAGACCCGATAGACAAGTATATAGATGAAACCTGGCTGCCATCAAGCATAACTTCCAAAATTACTATACATCACCTGTTATCTCATACCAGTGGCTTGGGGAGTTACTTTAATGAAGACTTTTGGAATTCGTCCAGGGCATTATATAGGAGTATCGATGATTTTAAGCCCCTTGTACAAGGGGAATCCCTTGCATTTGAACCCGGGGAACGCTTTGGTTATAGCAATACGGGCATGTTATTGTTGGGCGTGATCATCCAAAAAGTAACCCAACAGGATTATTTTGAGTATGTGAAGCATACCATATTTGAATCCGCACGGATGTTGCATACCGACGCTTATGAAATGGATCAGCCCGTAGAAAATTTGGCCATGGGCTATGAACGATCTGACAATTCCTATGGATGGACAAACAACCTGTATAAGCATGTCATAAAAGGAGGGCCCGCTGGAGGAGGTTTCTCCACGGTACGGGACCTCCATAAATTTGCAATGGCCTTGGTGAATGAAAAACTGGTATCCAAAGCATCCTTGGAACTGCTTTGGACCGATTATTCAAATGCCGGATATGGGTACGGTTTTACAATTCGGCAATCCCCTAGTGGTAAAGTGGTAGGGCATAGTGGCGGGTTTCCAGGGCTTAATTCCAATCTGGATATATTTCTGGATCAGGGGTATGTTGTGGCGGTCATGTCCAATTATGATCGTGGCGCTAGTCCTTTGGCCAAAAAAGTGAGCGACTTGATCGATAGGCTGGCAAAATAAAGTTGAGCACTTTATGAAAGGTACGATTTGTTAAGAGTTTGAATAATGAACTTTTGAGTTGTTATTTGGCTAATTTTAAATAAACGTGTGATTACTTGTGCAGTATCCTATTATAGGTTACTTCCAAGAAAGGTTGGTTTTATAGGAACGACTAAAAGCGGAGATTTTGATGGCCTTGTATTCATACGAACAATAAAAACAATTTTGCTTTAGGAAGTAGCGGGTTTAATGTTCTGGTTTAGGTGGAAAAAGTTTTCGGGATCAAATTTCTTTTTCAATTCACTAAGCCTGTCAAAATTCACCCCATAGCTCTCTTTTACCCGGGCATCATCATCTTGCATCGTAAAGTTGACATACCCGCCCCCGCTACTGTGTGGAACCATTGCCTCATAATAACGCTTCGACCAATCCATAATCAACCCATTTTTTTTGGGGTCGTCGGTTACCCCTAGTATCACCTGCACCCATCGAATGTCGCGATGGGCCCAAGCCGTATCCTGTTGTCCGATTTCGTGGGCTTTTCCATCTACCGGATACAGGTGCATTGTGGATCGTGTTGTTGGTAGGTTGGCACCATATTCCGTATTCGTAGCTATACAGCTATCGGTCAGCTCATTCACATAATGCCCTTTCCAATACAAGTGTAATCCAGGTGGATAAAGCCAATCAAAAAGACTATTTAAGGTCGGTAGGGGCATTTCACCAACAAAGTCGAGTATGGGCGGGCCAAAGTTTCGGATCGGTTCAAATACTTCTTCAATCTTGTCCGAGGCACCCGTGTAGCACCAAACGATGCCACAAACATTTTTCTTGCGAAGGTGCTCCGGAAAGGGATTGGCATCGGGTACCGTTAAAAAGGCAAAAAAACCATAGAGGTCGTGGGAGGCATCTTTAGTATGATTATCGAAAAACTGCATAACTTCCTTGGCCTTTTCTATGGGCCAGAGCATAGGTCCGGCATAGACGTTCTTAATAGGAACCAAAGTAAAAGTAAACGATACTACCACACCGAAGTTTCCACCTCCGCCACGCAGTGCCCAGAATAAATCAGGATGACTATTTTCATTAGCCGTTACGATTTCACCTGAGGCCAATACGACCTCGGCCGCTATCAAATGATCAATGGTCAAACCTGCTTTTCGGGTCAAAAAACCCAACCCACCTCCCAGGGTCAATCCAGAAATTCCGGTATTCCCGTTTACCCCAACGGGGAGCGCAAGACCATGTTCATGTGTGGCCTTATCCACATCGCTTAAGGTATTTCCGGGCGCTATTTCGGCAATCCCTTTTTTTGGATCGATATCTATTTCCTTCATTTCAGAAAGGTCGATGACCAAACCGCTATCGACCAGGGAAAGACCGGCACCATTATGCCCGCCCGCTTTGACCGACACTTCTAGGTTATTTGTTTTTGCAAAATGAACCGCTTTTGATACATCATGCTTGTTTTTGCATTTAACGAAGAGCGCAGGTCGCTTTTCAATCATGGCATTGTAGATGGTCCGTGCCTCATCGTATTCCGAATCTTGGGGGAGAATAATCCTCCCCTGTAATTCAGTCCTGAGTCTTTCTATTTCAATATCAGCTGCCATTTTATTTTTCTTTTTGCATTTGGGCTATTTTATTTTCCACAAACGTATTGAGTTCCTTCATTTCCTTTTCAGGGCTAAATTCAATGCTTCTAGCATCTTCATCCACAATCAGGGTATGCCCCGGGGGCATGTAATAAACTTCTCCGGCCACTACACTTTTAGTACTATTATTGGAATCGATAATACGTATTTTACCTTTTTCCAAATATCCCCAGTGCGGCACTTGACATAAGTCGTCTTTTAAGCCTTGTAAGATAGGAGTGAAATCGGTACCGCCCTTGAACTCGTTTATTGAGACTGTCATTCCTCCCCACCCATGAATCATGTTGATAATATTTCCTTTTGGAAAGTCATCTTTTGATATATGGGTTTCCCCTTGAACATTATCAGTTTGTAAAACCACTTCCTGAGCGATGAGCTGATACTCACAAAGGAAAGTCAGCATTAAAATGGCGATAAACATTGAAATTCTTTTCTTGTTTTTCCCTGATTTCATTTTTTGATGTATTGGTTGTACGTTTTACAAAGAAAACATCATGGAACCTTAGCACTATTCAAAGGGCATTCCAACATGTTTTCTATTGTGTAAAACTAAAGGGCCAAAAACACTCGGGGTGTAAGTTTTGTTCCAAAACCTGACACAAATTAGACATGGGTCGATGGGTAAGTCTTTGAATCAACTCTGATTGGACTTGGTCATCATAGAGGGAAGCATATCAAACCGCTTTCGAAATACCCTGGTAAAATACGTAGGACTATTGAAACCCGAATCATAGGCAACCTCTGAGACTGTCTTACCTCTTTTTGCTAGTGCTTTGGCCGCATGCAGCAGACGCAATTCGGACAAAAGCTTTTTAGGGGAAATACCGAATAGGAAGGAAATCTTCCGATAGGCTTGGGTCTTACTTAAACCCAACTGTGTACTGAGGGCATCGTTGTTAAAACCTGAATTGTTTAGGTTTTTCGTCAACACCATATCCAGTTTTTCCATTTCATCATAGGCCGTTTGATCGATAACGGTGATTCCGGTGGTATCCAATTTAGAAACATCACCTTTCTTGAAAGCCGAAAGCTCAGTATCGGAATCCATACATATTCCCAAGGCAAAACCCAGCCTTGACAATACCCCTACCTTCTTCTTGGTTTCTTCGAACAAATCCTTGCTATACTCGTCTACCGGTTTTCCGGTGGCCAAGGCTATACTAAAGGGTGCATTGCCCGCTAAGGTTTCAAAGTACTTGGCAATCTCTATGGAACACCTTACGGTATCCGAAGCATCGATAAATGAAGCCATTAAATTACTAGTTGGAGACTTCACCAAGCTACCGTTGTTCCTCTTTATTAATTCGCGCACGTTGAATTTCCAAGCCGTTGGCCCATTTAAAAAATCGATGATATCCACCAACAGAAGTGTGCGGTACCCACTATCTACATCACCCGACAAGGTCAAGGCCAAATCTTGTGAATTTTGACCGCCTTCACCCATATATGGCAAAAACTCATGCTCAGAAGAAACTTCTATAACATTGCAGGCCCCAATGCCATGGGCCTCTTGATGGCTTTCTATACAGGCGGTCATGCTTGGCCCCTCCATTAGGCAAAAAGCTGTTTTTTGGGCAAGGTTGAGATAGTACTTCTTGTAGACCAACCCGTGTTTGTTCTGCACCGCGATATCACGCAAATGCCCCTTATAGGCATCTTCTTCGGTAAAAGCGTCCGAATCGATTTTATGAAAATCCATAAACAAGGCCATAGGACTGAATTTAGAAAGGTCAGACTGTAATAATCCGACCCTCACTAATATACAATTTTTGCCAATGCTGGTTCGTTGAAAAGCGCGGTTTTATTATTTCGGTCAAGTTGCAGCGTGCTTGCTTAAAAAAAAGAAGTACATAAAAACTTGGTATATTATACTTTTAATCAAGTATCAAAGAAGGTGAACTGCGAACCAGGCCGATCAAATAGTTTAGGCCTTCCATGTTATATATTTTAGGATATACAAGATTAAAATGGTTGCATGAGATTATGACCAAAGGTTAGATATACATGTTATATTCAATCCTTTCTTTGAACTTTAATTTTAGACATAATACCTGACCATTGGTCGATGCTTAGATGTCCTATCAACAATTTCGAAACCTGCCTTCTCAAATGACTTGTAATGACCTATCCATAAAAAACCATCGGGTAATTTATCTTGAGTTGGAATTGTCGGATACGCTTCCAAAATTTTTATGCCCTCTTGTTTCGCATATTCTACCGCCCCCTTCAAAAGCTCGACCGAAATACCGTGCTTTCTGAACTCTTTGGAAACGAACGTACAAGGTATTGACCAAACCTTTTTGTCATCAATTGGTTTATGTACCCTAGACCTTTGTAACCTGGCAAAGTCCTCCCTTGGGGATAATGCGCACCATGCGACAGGAACATCATCATAAAATCCAATGAGTCCTGTTGGTTTGCCTTCCCAAACCAACTTTTTGAGTGCACTTTTGTTTCCGTCATTAATTTTTCCTTCCTCATGTGCCGATTTATGCAACCGGAAATGCATGCACCAACAATTTGCACCAGCTCCTTTCTCTCCAAATAGCTCAAGTAGTTTCCCCCAATTATTCTTTCTTAAAGGTTCAATTCGAAAATTAGTCATGCCAAGAGTATAGTTTGTTTTCCAAAATCCAATTTGGTCATTTATCGTTTATTTAAACTTTTTCATGAATATAGCAGAAATTCGCTTTTAAAATCTTTCAGTCGAGTCAGCAAGTTTCCAAATCCTGCCGTTAAGTTCAAATTCTCGAAACATTTCTTTGGCTTCTTCAATCGTCCATTTTTTCCATTTGGGGTTTAGGTGGTTTCCGTACCATTTTTGTGAGAAGTTCCAAATCTTCTCAATCGGTTGAATATCACCTTTCGAAATGTTGTGCTTTCTTGTCCAATCGTCAATTTGTTGTTCATTTTCAAATACCAACATATTGCTACAGGTGTATATTACATTGTCCCATGCATTCTTCATCGGAATTGGAAAATGAATGAAATAGTTCTTTTCTTGAATTTCTCCACTTATAATGTTGATTTCGATTTGTTTGGTTTCCGCTCCGATAGTTGTCGTTATTTTTACGTCATCTTTAAGCAATGCGGCCACTCCAAGCGAACACCACGCGCAGTTTCCCCACCATTCTCCGTTTTTAGTTCTAACATAGAAATTCGTTGGTGCCAAAGAAAATGGGTGAATTACCCAAACTTTAGGTTCGTTAGGGTGCAGAACAATTCCGTGATATTCCTGTAAATTTTTTAACCCGTTTTCAATGTCGTTTTTTGTTGCTTTAAGTGTTTTTGAAAGGTCCTCAACACTTGGTGCAAATCCGTTATCGATTATTCCTTTAATTAGTGTATAGTGAAGATTTGAATTTGTTATCATTTATTTTTTTGTGTTTGGTTCTCAACTTGCTGCTAGCGTACTCTGCTATGCGTAGTTGTGTGGTTTAGCACTTAACTCCCGCCCGTACCGAACTACGTTCGGGCGCGTTGCAAGTACACCAAACTGAAAATCCGAGAGGATTTTCAGAAGTAGGCGAGAACCTGTCTGCCGACAGGCAGGCAAGCAATTACTTATAGCCATCTTTGTTGTGCTTTCGTTATTAGTGTTTCAAAGGTTTCAATATTTGACTAATTGACCCTCTACTAAGTACTTTTCCTTTATTAATCACGGTATTAATTTCTTCAATATTTTCAATATTTTCGAGAGGGTTCTTGTCTAATACAATCAAATCTGCCACTGTATTACTTTCTATACTTCCATAATAATTTTCCAAACCAAAGAATTTAGGGCCATTAATTATAGAGCATTTAAGTGCTTGTTGTGGAGTAAGTCCAGCTTCCACTAACATTATTAATTCTCCATGTAATGATTCTCCCGGATAGGTATAGGAGTTAAATGGACCGCAGTCTGAACCAGCAAGTAAGTTGATTCCGGCTTGGTACATAGGAACGATCATTTCTGAAAACTGCTTTTCTGTTTTGGCTCCTAAATCACTTCCTTCAGCTTTTCTTTTTATAGCACTATTTATTCGCATCTGGTATGTCTTTTGAATTCCCTTTCCTATAAATGGTAATAATTCATCATTCGAATGATTGGTATCCAATATCTCGGTAAGTATTTTTCCAATATGTAAGGTTGGAGTGATATAAAAATCTTTAGATGCCATTTTAGCATATACCTCCTCGGCAATCTTAGAATCAAATTCAAGTCTTCCATCGACCAATTTTGAGCAAGCTTGTAAACTTGAGAACATATGTTCCTCACCATCTAATCCATATGCAATAGCTTCCATAAGATTAGCAGTTTCGGGCACATGTCCAGTTGTTTTAAGACCACGCTTTTCCGCTTCTTTTAAAATGTTATAAAAAATTTCTTTGCTTAAATTGTAATTGTAAAGTTTTACATAATCAACATCTATTGCTTCTAGAGAATCTAAGGCCATTTTTATTTGACTAGAATCGACGATGTTGATTGAGCCTTCCCATGTTGGTTTTGGTCCATCAAGTTTAGGTCCTGAGGTGAAAATATTTGGCCCATCGAGGGTCTTATTTCTTAATTGATTTCGCCATTTCATTATACTAGGGGTTATATCTCCACCAGCATCTCTGATGGTTGTAACTCCATGGCTAAGAAAAAGTGGAAGAAGATTTTTATTTTCCTGAATAAGAGAATCTCCTCCTCTAAAATGAACATGCATATCCCATAGACCGGGCATTACATATTTATTATCGACATCAATGGTTTCTAATGATTCGAGCTTGTTCATGTTGTTCATCTTACCAATCAACCGAATTGTATCATTTGAAATGGCAATAAAACTTCCATTGTTTAGTGTTCCCGTTTTAACATCAATAATAGTTGCATTTAAAATCAGTAAATCATATTTACTTTTCTTCTCCTCTTCGCAAGAGTAAAAAACTAGTATCCATATCAGTAATGAAGAAAAGTGTTTTTTCATGATTTTGAGTTTAATGAAGCACAACTTTTTATATAGATGTAAAATACATCTTTAGACGCCTATTTCGATATGTAATTGATGCATACAGGTATCGTGTATTTAAACTTTGAATTTAAAAGCAACCATTACTAAGTTAGTCATCTTATTTAAACCATGATGAAATATTGTTCGCTTCTACTCAGCGTTTTGGTACTTTTTTCCTGTTCTGATGATGAACCGACTGCCGGTTGTTTTCAAGATGAAGGAAGGAGAATAGTAACCATTGTAAATAATATCAACGGCACTGTTATTTTCAATGGAGATTGCGGATATCTTATTGATCCGGACGAACGACTTGATAGAAACCCAACAAGTGTACTGTTTCCATGCAATCTTGAGATTGAATTTGAAGTTGACGGCTTGAAAGTAAACTTCAGCGGCTTTATCTATGAGTCATTCGAGTTTGAGGATATATGTGCAGATTTTTTTGAAATTACAGATATTGAAATCGTACCAGATGTTCAATAGGCTGAATAATTAATTTTGGCAATCCTTTCTTTAAACTTTCTGGTTTTGTTATTCATTGTTTGGCCTTATTAAGACAGTCTTGCATTATTGACTTTTCGTTCTCAAGAATTTTTTCCGCTCCAACATTTGAGTTTTTATAATTTTCCCCGAGATTATCAAAAGCACATTCACAATATTTATCCGCAATTTTTTTGTCGATTTCCGGATTGGTTACTCTGATTTTCTTGCTACATTCTTCAATTCCGTCTTTTCGAATGCTCTTTTTTACTTTAAAGTAATCATAGACGTTGTATCCGATAACAGTGATTACTATCACAAGTCCAAGATTTTTATATTTCCACATCCCATATTCATACTTTGAGAAAACCTAGGTTTTCTATTTTTTCTTCATCCAATTCCGGTACGGATATTAACATCCTTTGCCCGGTACCACAACCACACGATTCGCACCGAACATCCAGAGTTGAATTATTATCAAAATTGATACTCAAGATATTGATGCTATTATCTTTCAAAAAATCTTTCAGTGCATTCGTCGTGTCAAGGTTCGAATCATTCTCTCCGGTTCCCCAGGGATCGGAACATTTGGTTTGTTCCCAATAGTATTGTCTTCCATCTTCATCCTTACCGCATGAAGTAAATATCAGTATTGCTATTAAGGAAAAAACAAGAAATACTCTATTCATCACTTTTTGAGATTAAATACTAACTTCGATATGCCTATCGTTTTTTTGAACTTTCAAGTTACATTATGAAGATAGAAATTAATATGCAACTTCTATAAAAGGCTCGTTTTACAGGAGCATTCATTTCTGTCAATGACAAGCCAATACCAATTCTCTCCAGTCAAGTCTGGTGTTCAATTAATGGACATCTCATGTAAATATTTTTTACAGTAACATGGGAACATTTTTAGTTATATGGCTATAACCATTTGATTTTTAATTAATTGTGTTCTTGGCATAATATTAGATCGAGAATAAACATCCGTAGGATGTTTATTTCAAACTTCCGGGGTTTGCCAAATACATATTTTACTTACTCATCAATCAAAAAGATCATGTTTAAAAACATCTTTGAAAGTCGCGTATTCAAATCCTGCCGAGTCCTTAAGGTCAGAATAATTAGTAAAAATAAGTGTAACAAACAGCAAAACAACCGAGTCTTTAATAGCAGAACTATTCATCTATTTAAAAATGAACCGATTATGAAAAAAGCAAGTTTACTAGTAGCAGGAATGCTCTTAACGGTATGCAGTGTCATTGGGCAGTATACCGAAACCCTAAATATTGAAGAAGCCTTTGATAATGTACGACTGGACGGGAACGTACGCCTATATTTACAAGAAGGTTCTGAGACCAAGGTCAATCTTGAAACAAGAAATGAGAAAAAAATGGAGGATTATCGAATCACCGTTCAAAATAACACCTTGTACATAGGGCTTCGTAAAAAGCAACGTTACGGCGGTACTAGGAAACGCCATTCCTCTCCTAGGATCAAAGTGAATCTGACGCATCCCGAATTAAAGGGGGTTAATGTGGAAGGTTTGGTATATGTCTATTCCATTGATCCCGTTTCGAGCAATAGTTTTAGTGTAAAAGGCGATGGGCTTATCAGAGGAAAAATTGAAGTGGACGTTCAAAGATTAGAAGTCGATTTGGATGGATTATGTTCCATGAGGTTTTCAGGCAAAGCGGACAGATCCGATTTGCGTTTGGATGGAATGGGAAGAATCAATGCCCGGGATCTGGAAACATCGAAAGTACACAAATCGGCGGATGGACTTACGAGTATTAGAGTTGCCAAACTCTAGTTTTATCCTGATGATTTATTTTCCTTTATTTGAACTTTGAATCAATCGCTATGGCAAGCTTTATTGCGGTCTTGCGGGCAGCATATTTCTTATAGCAGCAATTTTCCATCTATCCTCTTTGTAAACAACAATAAAAGTGCTCCACATCTTCCGGATAGTCTTATCGGAATTCTGTATTTGATATCTGGCATCCGCAATTGCACTCGTTGAGTTAAGAAATCGTATTTTTTCAACTTTGAGCGTTCTTGTTCCGGGATTGCTTGCAGAACTGCGCAACATCCCTTTCATAGATTCCTTTTTACCATTTCTCCAATTTCCAGAAGAGACCAATTGGTCCACATCGGTCACTAAAATACTTTCGAGCAATACGGTATCTTTACTTTCCCTTGCCTGGGCGTAACTTTCGACCAGGTCATAAATTCCTTGTCTTTGTTCGGTATTGCTAACAGTCTCCTGAGGATAAATCAATGGCATTGCCATAAGGGAACATAGGATAAAAAGAAAGTTATTTTTCATGATCTGATTATGTTTTTTGACTCTTTTTCACTTCTATTGTCGATAGTGGCGACAAAAAAGAAATAAATCGTTTTTTTGAACTTTCAATTTAATGATAAAAATAGCTTTCCCTATAAAAGTTTAATGTATGACACCCAGAAGTAATAGGAGGCTCAGCTAAATCTATCATGATTCCATTTTAAAACGACCAGGATTGGACTTGGAAATGCTGTAAATGTGGTTTAGTTTCAAAATGTGATTAATGGCAATAAGTAACAAGACCGTAGTGGCCAAGAAAATAGGAATTCCATCAACTTTTAGGTCTGTAGAGAATAGTGTAACACCGGACTCCAGATATTTGTAAACAATAAAATTCACCGCTAACACGACCACGGTTATAGCAGAGATTGTAGGTATAAAACGCCACACAGCGGTTTTTTTGTCGACTTCCCTAGCTTCGAGACGCAGCATCAGTTTGTCGGTAAAACCATCAGAGGTTGGGATGATACTTTTCTCTATGAGTTCTTTGGTTTCTTTCTCGTTCATAATAAATCATGTATTTCGTTCCCTAACAACTTTTTGAGCTCTTTGTCCAGGTTAATCCTGCCTCTGTGAAGATCCACTTTTATTTTGGAACTTTTGAATCCGGTAATATCTTCTATTTCCGTGATTTTTAAATCACACAGGTAGAATAACCTGAGAATCAATGCCTGATCGGCCTTTAGTCTATTTAGGGCCACTCGTATATACTTTTCTTGTTCTTCTTCTTTAAGGTCATTTAGAGCCGTATTATCTATTGATTTTTCAGGTTTTAAGTCAACTTGGGAAAGACTTGTTTGATTTTTATACTTTTTCAGTTCATTGTAACTGGTATTTACCACGATGCGATACAACCATGTAGAAAAGGCGGAGTTGAAATTGAATGCATCTACTTTTTCAAACACTTTAACAAAAACATCCTGTAAAACATCTTCTGCCCTTATCTCGTCTTTTAGTATTGAACAAGCGAGGGACAGGGATACGTTTTTATACTTTTCAACAAGTTGTCTAAAAGCGCCCGTATCTCCATCTTTTATCCTATTGATTAAAAAGATATCGTTATTTGGGGTTTCAAGACTCAAGCTTTCTTCTTATGAAGTGTGCTAAGGCCAGACCAAAACTCCCGAATATCAATATTGTTCCCCAAACCAACAAATCCATGGTATCTTCAGATAAATCCATTGTCGTGAAAATGGATGATACGATAAGTCCAATACCCAGGCCCAGCAAGATGCCACCTATGTCTAGATACCGTAATTTTTCATTTGGGGTTTTGGACGTCAAACCCCTGTCTATCATAGCTTTTTTGACCTGATAGGTGTACTTGGCAATGATAAAGGTAATTGTCACCAGCCCTAATATCATGCCCAATCCCATAATTACATCCTGTGTTGATTGCATATCTTGGCACTTTAAATTATTCTTCTATTATCAGTTCTAACTTATGGTATATGTATTTCCACTATTACCGAATTGGTTAAAAACAAATTCAAGGTTTTGTCTCACGCAATCATTAGCAATGCCAAGAATCTGTTTTTGGTCTGCCATAGTCAAATTCCCATTGTCATCTTACGCTTTTTTATTTAAAAGACCGGGCCAATGATAGCGTTTAATCTTTGAATAAAGGGTATGGCTTTACCGGCATTCATGAAGAAGACTATTCCGAATTCTTTTTCAGGAAGTATCATCATATAAGCTTGAAAATCGTGGTTGTTCCCTGTATGCATATGCATCATCCCATATTCCGTAGGTTTTTGGGCAAGGCCCAAACCCCAGCCAGTCTGACCAACTTCTTGTTTCAAGTGGTTATAATCTTTGAAATGGACTTGTTCCTTCAACATTTCATCAAAAGAATTTTTGGTCAATCCTTCCTCTTTAAGCAGAGCAACAAGGAATTTACCATATGAAACGGCCTCGGTATGCAAACTGTAGGCGGCACCAAAAGTATTTCCGTCATACTGTGCGTTATCAGTGGGTCCCTTTTCGTTATGCCCGTATACCTTATGTTTCTTTATTTTGTCATTTCGATTGTAGTACAGTGGTTCAGTCTTCAGTGGTTTTGCCACTTCATTTTGAAAGATTCCATCCAAGCCATTAGGGTCGGTTCCATTTATTTTAGCAACCACGGCGGCTAAATATTGATATCCTTCCCCGGAATAATTAAATCCAGTACCAGGATTAAATTTAAGGTACAATTTGCCATCTTTATTATCATCTTTTCTCCAATTTGGAAAACCAGTGGTGTGGCAAAGGACCATTCTAGCGGTTATCAATTGATAGCTTTCGTCATACGATATATCCGGATGTGGCAAGTAATTAAATAACGGTTTGTCCAAATCCAGAATTCCTTTCTCAACCTGCTTCATAACAAAATAGGCGAACAGTGGTTTTGAAAGGGAGGCTGCTTCAAAAATACTTTCATTGGTCACAGGTTCTTGAGTGTTGATGTTGGCAACACCAAAAGTATTATGATAAACAATTTTTGAATCATTCATTATGGCAATGGACAAACCTGGAACCTGTACCGAATCCACGATGCTTTGAATTGCTGAGTCAAGTTTTATCACTTTTATGGATTTTCCACTAATGGTCTTGACTTGTTCAATGGCTGATTGTGAACAGCAACTATAAATCATCGAGAAAAACAGTGCCATAACAATATACTGCTGAATTTTTGATTTGTTCATCTTTTCAAAATTAGTGATGTAGTGGTCTTTTGTGACCTTACATTTATTTGACAAGATGACTTTGAAAAAGGTTACAAGAATATGGGATTACTCGTTTACCTTGCACATTTGGAAAAGTAGTAGTTTGATGCATCGGGGATTTTATGGCATGGGGAAGGCTATTTGCCCATTGACTTTGGGCTGTGAAGAATCCTTTTTTTGAACTTTTTAATCCACTCTTTCCCAAGTTTCCTTATGACTGGGAATTAATGCCTTTACTATCTTTCCTTTTGAATCAAGCAGGAAGTCTAAATAAATAGTAGTTCCTTGCACATAAAATCGAGTTTCTGATTCTGGAAAAAGGCGAAAGGTTCGGTCATTTACCCTAAAAAACAAAGAACCATCCTCAATTAAAAATTTAGATGTTGTGTTTGCCTCCGCTAACTTGTAATCACCACAATATTTTTTTAATTCATTTTCTTTTAAGCTCAAAAATTCTTTTGTTTCAAAAGTGATTACCGATCTTGTTTTTAAATTATATTCATCACCGGATTTTAAGGTGTAAAACTCCCTGCTACCTTTGGGTAATTTATAAATTGTATCTCTTTCTTTCGACCAGCGTGTTCCATCATACATGACTACATAACTTTCCCCCAAAACTTTGAATGAATCACCTTTAACAATTATTCCGGCACCCTCATCTATCCCTATTCCCAATAACTCGGGTCTGTTATCCAGAATTTCAAACATATCGAACTGTCTGTTTCTTTTCAAAAGGTGTTGATCGATCGCCACATTTTTGATAAAGCCCAATCCTACCTCATGATCCCCCATCATTTTTGTGTTTCCATACGAATCTCCCCTGGCCAAATATGAACCTTGAATTGTAGCACCGGCCGACCCTCCTGCGATAACTCCTCCGCGGTCTAGGAGCTTAAAAAATTCTTCATGCGCTTTTGTGTTTAAATATGAGTCCGCATGTCGCCATTGTCTTCCCCCGCTAAAAATAACGCCCATGGCATTTTTAATCGGCTCAATGAACTCATCTGTATTGGCCTCCTTTGGATCTCTGGTGTGCAATACAGTTACGTTATTGAAACCCGACTGAACGAATCTTTGTTTGTATTTTTCTAAAAACTCATCAGAAAGGATTTCAGAAGAACTGGCTGTTGGAATGACAACAATTGGTGCGTCCGCCCCACCTATGAGTTCCAAAAATTTATCTTGAAAAATCCCGTGAATCCAGTCTCCGGTAATTATCAAAGTACCCTTTTCCGGGCCAATTGTTCCACTTACGTTCAAGCTCTTTGAATCTTGCCCAATTAAATCGTTCATTGGAAACAATGCTGTTGAAAGAATAAAACAGATAAATATTTTTCGGATTTTTTCCATATTTCTTTTAATAGGTAAATAGCACCTAAAACGGCAATATCATCACGGATATTACATTTTTCATATCTATTGTCAAGTTAATAAATCGTTTATTTAAACTTTATTCACCCTTTTTAAATACTCTTTGGCATCCCTTAAATTCAGTTCAGTTTCATAAATAGCCGAACCTCCTTCCCTGTCTTTATTAAAAACAGGCACTCCCATGTTGCCTAGAGCTATCAGAAGTTGATAGACAGCTGCAGAATTTTTAGCTTCCAATTCAGACTTCAACCGCCTATTGAAAAAGGGAATTAAGTCGTGATTGAATCTTTTGCTCAGTGCCCAATAAGCACTTGTTTTCGTGTCAGAATTATTATAAAACCCTTTATCAAAACCATCAACTATTATTTTTTCAAGCTCCTTTGAACTAAATACTGTAAGTTCAGATTCAGCGAGAATCCTTTTGGTGTAGTCATCCCCTGGGTGCCCATTTTCCTTTTCGAAAATATAAGCGGCCTCCTCGATTTGGTCATTGGTTAACTTCATCCTTTATTTGAACTTTTGAAATCTCTATTTAGTTGGTTTTTCTGGGAAAAGCTTATTCATTTCATCTTTTCCAAAAACAAAAAATAGAATTAGCAGAGCTATAAAAATGGGATTCACTCCAATCCCAGCAAATCCAATTTTAAAAGTTGTGTAAAAAAAATCGAGTAAGCCGATTAGCCCCCCAAATAAGGTTAATCCAAAAACATATATATAAATCCTTTTATTTAGAAAATATAATAAAGTCGATATAATCAAGCAACCCATCCCGATATAGTGTGATTGGTTGAGAACGTAGTTAGAAGTTAAAACCTTACCAAATGACACTAACATCAATATAATTGAAATGATTAACGGTACTATGTCCTTGTTCTTCATCCTTTATTTGAACTTGTTAGAGCTAATTATTCCAATTAATGTATAGAAGTTATTAAAAACCATCAATCTTAATTTCATAGAAGTACGCAATAATTGTCAAAATCCCTAGAAAGAGAACTAGGAGATTCTTTTTAAATGCTTTTGTAACTAACATCAATAATAGCCCAATAACGAGTATCATTCCACCCATATAAAATGGTTGCCACATTTCTGTTACCATATAGAATTTTCCACCAGAGGAATCATAAAGGACAGAATCTAATCGTAAGAAATAGAATATTCCAAAAATCATGAATAGAATCCAAGATATCGCCCCATTAGCTAAAAAAGAAGCCCAATGGTCCTTTAAATAATTTTTCCAGTTCATTAGATAGTTTTTATCGTCTATTTGGACTTAGGTCAATTATTAAGTGTAATTGTTTTTATTCTTTAAAATTTGAACGCCGGATCTATTTTCAGTTGGCCAAATCTGTATTTCATAAAAATCCTCGCCGTCAAGCCGGTCTTCACTAAGTTTGTCCAAATTGCCATAATATATTCTGATCTTGTACAGCCCTTTACCAATTTCAACTCTCATGGCGTCTGGAAAATAATCCGTGCATCCGGCAACTACTATTTTATTAGATTGTGTTTCAAAATCACACTCGTTAATATGATGTATTAAACTCAAATCATCCCATAATTGAGGTTTGTTATTGAATATTTTTATGGTAACCGGGACGTCCATATTTCTAACTGTGCCAACACCTATTGTTCCAGGTGCAAGGGCTAAAAGTCGGTCTACGGCTTCATCAGTCCAAGCATTGGACAAATCTCCAGTCACATTTTCATCCTGAATATAAAATTGAAAGTAATCAGCAAAGAGCTGTGTTTTAATTTCTTTAATCAACATCGTTTTATTGAACCGTTAAAAAATAACCCCTGTAAGCATGGTCGGGGTCACTTAGTTTCCATTGTTGGTTGCAATGCAAACAACTATAATGATGTTCTCCCTCATTAGTCACCTCTTTAAATTTCATGTTGCCTTGACCAAGTTTCTTCACCAGTTGTAAATCAAAATTTAACCATATTTTTTCACTTTCAAAAGAAGAATATTCTTTGAGGAAACAATGTTTACTCATAAACTTAATTTCAGGAGTTTCAATCGTTTATTTGAACTTTTAATAACTGGATTAGACAACCTTTATTCAGTCATAATCCTTTCAATCCTTTTATAATCCTGATTTAAAAACGTTTCCAGATGTTTTAAAGCAGTTTGTTTGTCAAACGACCATTTATCAACAACTCTTAATTTTATCTTTTCTCCAAGTAGTCCAAAAAGAGGTTTGGTTTTTACAGGTCTATTATACCATATCGAAAACTCAAGCCTATCTTTATTCATTCCTGCTGTCAAGCAAAAACTGTGCTCATCCTTGATATGTGTAAAGTCGATTGAAGGACTATAGTAAATTTTTGTTGTTAGACTATCGGATAATTTGAGTTGTTCTATCCATGGATAATTCTGAGCCATATCAAGAACTTCTTCCTTTCCCAATAACTTAGTAGGATATTCAATGTTTTCTTTGTCTGGATAACAAATGGAGTACTTATAAGTCAAATCTAGTATTTTAGTTTGCGTAATTATTTAAATTAGTCAGTAGTCATCCTCTTTCCAAACGGAAGTTAAGAATCGTTTATTTGAACTTTTAATTACTCAAGTACTTTGCTTTCATATTTCAACATATTCGGATCGGCCTTTTTCATTCTTATCCGTTAGCCATTCCCAAACCAAGGATAATTTGAGTTTTCCATTATCGGAAAGGGTAATATCGGCAACCGCTTTTCCGGCTTTGAGCTCATTATCAGTAGTCAAACATTGGTAAAGCATGTTTAGCTTATTCCCCTTGAGTTTGGCAATTATCTTACCGTACTTTATTGACCCGCCGAAGTAATCCGCGGTTACCAGATTCCCATCCTGTTTATACTCGAAAATTGTTTTGGAATCCACCTGCCCATTATCCGTATTTTGTAGTAGCGTGAATTTCTTATTGTTGAAATTATAATTTGCCATCGCACAATCCTTTTTTTAAACTTTGAATTAACTGAGTTCTTGGTTATGAGTTGGCAAGTTCCAGGCAATTAATCATTGTCTTTTTTTATCATGCCCAACTTTGAAATTGTATATATATTTCCTTCAAAAATGGATTTCATTTTTAACCAAACTTCATCAACAATATTGAAATGACGCCTATTATCCATGTTTTTTAATTCCAGGAAACCATACATTGTGAGTCCTCTTATTTGAGCTATTTCTTTACTCAGGTAATTAATAACATTCGCATTTTCTAATTCAAAATACTTCTTTATTCTCTTACTTGGTTCTTGTTTATGCAACTCTTCTTTAAAGGATAAAATATATTCATTGAGAGCGACTTCTTTACCATTTTCAAGTCTAATTATCATTTGATTCGGCTCTATTTTGGACAATTCTGTATTTATATCAACATAATCAAATTCAATATTTAATATTTTTGGTCTTTTACGTTTTATTTTAAAATTTAGGATCATTTCAGCTATCGGGAAGTTGGTTTCTTTTGCTTCCGTTTCATCTAACTCTCTTAGTTCAACAAGACCTATGTTTTTCTGTTTAGCGAAGGATTTTCCATCTTCCGTATATCCTCTTTTTGAAACTATTACTCCTTTATCTATATTAGTGTCATCGATAATTGAAGCAACTTTCATTACAACGTCTTTGTTTATCTTTTTCTCCCAGTATTTACATTCGATTGCTGTCTGATAATCATGAATACCATCACTATGTGTCGTCAAAACATCTATTTGGTGAGAAACGTTTGAGTTCCCTTTTACTTTAAAAGACTTTCCATATCCAACTATCTTTACTCCAGCTTTTCGCCCTAATTCCTCATAGATATACTTAGTAATATTTTCATATTCTTTCCAATCCATTCTAATACCACCAATTCTTTTTAAAGTTTAATGCTTTCTGACTGTTTACATTCAACATAGGAATATAGCTCTTATGGTCTATATATCTTCTGTTTGCTAAACTAATTTAAACAAATACTAAAGGGAAGTAAAGTGAGCTTTGCCATCGTTTATTTAGACTTTAGTTCTTCCCAACAGTTTTCGTAAACTGCAAAGCTGTAGCTACCTTTTCTGGGTTTTCGAAGTTTTCCCTCTATTGTGGTCGCTGCAAAAATATTCCCCTTTTTTGTTAGAATCTTTTCCTTTCTGGCGATAAAGCAACGTCCTTCCGGCTCCAGATAAACAATAATATGTGTGCAAGATTCACGCTCTTTTTTGGAAACCGGGGATGTTAAATTGGTTTCTGCCCCTCTATTATTAAGATCCATGGTTTTAAGTTCAATCAAGCAAATATCTTTGGTCTCGGTATTGAACGCCAGTAAGTCATAACCATTATCAAAAGCTTCCCCAACAAGCCATCCTCTTTGTTGAAGAAAATATGCGACCCGGGCCCGGCCCACTTTCTCTAATGCTTGATTTCTGCTCATCGTTTTAATAGACTATTATCAATATTGATAAAACTAATCCAACTAAAAAAGTTACAGGCCAAATGACACGCCTATATAAGGGGATTGTATTATTGGCCCTTTTCAATTTAAACAAGGAAAAAATTAACATCAAGAAACAGATAGTGCCAAAAGCATAGAACACCTTGTCATCACCTTCCAACCATGCTCTTGGATAATCCCTGTAAAAACTCCTTTGAATTACCATAATCCTTTATTTGACTTTAATTACCATAATAAGTCCTATCCAAACTATAGAGTGCATCAATTATGGAATCATTTTCTAGTGATTCCAGTTCTCTTTTCCTAATCTTATCAATTAGAATATCATTAGGTAATTTATCCACGTTTACGACATCAATAGCCTTTCTTAACAAATCTGCAAGTTGCTTACTATATTCATCATTTTTTTCTTCAAGAGCCCGGAGAGTTTCAAAGCAATTCTGGCCTGAAGAATTGAAAAAATATTGGTGGAACCCTCCATTATTTATTTCGGCTTCAAGTTCACTTATATTTGGCCTTATTGGGTCGAAATCCTGTTGATCACTAATTTCGGATTCCTTAATTGCCTTTTGTAATGCTTTAGCTGTCCCTATTTTACCATATGGCGATTCTGGCTCCCTAGTTTTTTGTTTGCAAGAGAATATGAATATAGAGGCCAAAATAATTGTTATAATGTTCTTCATCCTTTTTTTGAACTTTAAGGTTCCTTGTGATTTTTTAAAACAAATCCAAGTAATGAAAGAATTGCTCAAAAGCTCGTTCTTCATCTCCATCACTATTTAATTTGAAAAATGAGCTATATGGGTTGCTAATTCCAATAAACCTTTCTTTTTGATTTAAAATATGTTGTTTGAATTTATCAAAAGGTGGATAGTCGTCATTTCTATTAATATCGTTTGGCATTAAAAGTAAATAACCATTCAAAAAGTTCTGAAGTGAACTAATCGATTTAGAAGTCAAATACAACTCTGGTTTATCCCTAATTATTTCAAGGATTTCATATACGTTCTTTGATGATACTAATTTCATCCTTTAAATAGACTTTTACATTTTTGATTTAGCCTTTCTCAGAGCTTCACGGAATTCCCTTAGTTTCGCATCAACATCCTTTCTTTCTGATGGAATTAAGGAATTAAAGACTACCAAAGCTTTATTTAGAACTCTTATCTCGTCGGCTTTCGATTTTTCTTTTCGATATATAATTGCTAACCTCCTGTATGGAAAACTGCCTTCGAAATCCTCGGAAATATTGGCTTCGTAAAGAGCTTTGGCTTCCAATATTTTTCCTTTCTTCTCCAGTAGCTTCCCCATTAAATTTCTGTCGACCTGTGTTTTGAAGTAGCTCATCGTTTTTTTGAACTTTTCAATTATTAGTCAGTTGATTTGCTGTCTTCAAGAGAATCTAGTTTCTGTACTACTTCCTGCTTCAAAGAATCAAGTTTTTTATAATCAGTAGAGTCCAATGATTTAGAAACTTCATGAACAGCTTTTATGCTTTTCTCGGCGGCTTCTCCAATTCCATTGGTTACATAATGGAAAAGGTAAAATGCAAAAGCAAAAAGAATCACAACTAGAGAAACAACAACTTTAAAACCTTTACTCCGCATGAATCTTTAAATCGTTTATTTGAACTTTTCACTCATACAGAAATTTTTAATGAACAAGATTCAATTGTTCCTTCATTTGTTTTCTGAAATAGAAATACATGAAAATATAAAATGGCATCCCTACAAGAAAATAAACCAATGCTCCTTCTGCTCCATATGGCTTACCCATCGCCTTGTAAAAATTTGATTGATTCATGAATGATAGCAGAATAAAAACCAAATATCCTATGAATACAATAATCGAAACTATCGACAATAACATATCACCATACTTCCAATCCGGTAACAAAATTGCTAAGAGGATATTTCCGAATATAATATATAAATAGAGGCCGAAAGCTATTTTGGAGTTTCGCGCAAAATCTCGATAATAATCCAGTGTTCGATCATAAGTCGAATTTTGAAAATTTCCCTTCAGCCTTAACTCAAACTCATCAATACCTCTACTTTCCAGAATACTCAGTGCCTCATTCCTAATTTCATCACCATAACCATACTGTCGATAGTTTTTTACAACATCTATCAATTTATGGTCTTCCAAGGAACTTAGTCTTTCTGATGTATTTGTCATCGTTTTATTGAACTTTATTTTGAAATTACCATTGAGGCTGTAAATAAAACACAGAAGATTAAAAAGAAAACTTGAAACGCTTTCTTAATTATTTCTTTTTTACTTGCTAACCAGCTGTTCTTTGGATTCATTCTTACAACTTTTTCAACCATTTCTTGGATTACATATTTGTTCCAAGCTAATACTAAAATCCAGACTAAAACTATGGCTATGATTTTCCAAAAAATGCTCATAATCTGTTTAGACTTTTATGCCGTTTAATTTCTTAATGATAGATGTGTGTAGCTCCATACATATACCATTAAAATTGACCGAACTTTCATCTGTTAACTTTCCATTTTCATCTTGTAGAAATCTCAGAAGTACCAATACGTCATCTAAGTAAAGTGATACTGTGACCTTGCCCATTTTCTGGTTTTGACTATCACTAATTAGTAATGAATCGGATAGATTATTAAATATTCTTTCCATAGTTATTTATCCTTTATTTGAACTTTTAGTTTAATCAAAGAAGATTTCATCCAACCTCCCGTTCTCATGAGCTTTCAAAAATTTCTTTGACTTTGAGTTTAAGATGAGTCTATTATTTTTATTTGAAACATAATCCAAAAATATTTTAGCTCCTTCTATCTGAGATTCTTTAACATCCTCCTGTTCACTATATTTCTGACCTTCAATTTTAGTGTTCTTCAAATATCTGTTATTGTTGAGTTTTTCGTTCAAAATATAATTCGTAATCGCAATCATATAGAAGTAACGCTGATTGCTTTTTGGATTCAAGGAATTATAAAAATTTCCAAAAATAGGAACGTTGATTCCAGTGTCCTCATTTTTCCAAAAATCCACGATTCGACAAGCACTTACAAATTCCTCTGATTTAAAATTTACAGGATTGTCGAAGATATATTCTGTGGCATCAAAAAATAATTGCTCATAAGTGGCAAAATCTGGTTCTGGATCAGATTTCAGTTGATTAAGTGATTCCGATAATTGTGAATGACCGGAGATTGTAATGCCGAACAAAGCAATTAGAATTAATTTCTTTATCATCTATTATCGTTTTTTTGAACTTTTTGTTTTAGACTTAAGAAATAATGTCGAATACAGCCATCAATAAACCCATACCGGCTAAGGCCTTTCCTCTGGTTAGAAAATTAAAAGCCTTAAAAATAAAAGCTAATACCGGGCTCCATATCATTGCAACACCCCATAAGGCTGGAATCCACAACCCAAAAAATATAAAAACAAAACCGATTGTATAGAGATTATCAGAGATATTTAGCAAAATAAATCCGACAATCCCAAGGATTAGGCCAACCAAAAACAACTTATTCTTAAGTTTTACCGCCTTACCTTTAGGATTAAATGTAGTCTTAGCTAATTGTATTAGTTTTTTGGGCAATTCAATTATTGAATTCTCAATATAGTCCGCCAATGTTTTTGAGTAAATCTCAATTAGAATTAAAGTAATACCAATTACCCCAAACACAGATATATTCATTTTGAATCGTTTATTTGAACTTTATCATTTGTTAAGAATAGAATTTCTATAGTCTATCCATTTTTTCATATTCTTCTTGGATTTTACTACATCAAAAAATTCAGGAGTTGATCCGTCTGCAGCCTTTAAGTTAAGTGAGTCCAAAATGTTGCCTATGCATGGGATGGCCAGCTCATTACCCCTAACATGCATTACAAAACCGTCGGACAATTCAGAATCTCCCATGTTAAACTCAATTGAGAAGAACTCATTTTCCAAAAGACCCCAAGATGGATTTGTAAAATCTACCGTCGGTTCAGCTACTTCAATTTTATCAATTAATTCGCTTCTGTTGCCAATTGGTTTAGGTTCAAAATCACCAGGTATTTGTTCTAATGAATCAAAATCTCCCCAATCTTGTACATATAAATCCCAACTCATTTAATCGTTTTATTGAACTTTCAACTTAATGGCGACCGAATCATAATATTCCTGTGAGAGTACTTCTGTCCAAGTGGTGGGTTGCTCACCGCTATATAAAGCCAAATAGGTCACATCTGTTTCTTTGGTCGAGGAATGCCAATGCTCTATACCCCTTTCACATTTGATAATATCACCTTTTTTTAAGATGACCGGCTCTTTCTCCCTTTCTTGGTAATAACCCTGGCCCTCAACAATTATTAACACCTGTGGCGAACCGTGCTTGTGCCAATCCAATGTCGAATTTGCTTTAAACGTTGCTTTGGTTATGTTGTATCCCAAATCAGCATCATCGTGAACAATTGCATTCAACCATGCTTCTCCGATATAGTGGGTGTTTGGTGCTTTTCTCCCTTCACTGAGATACGAAGAAACACTATAGGTAGCATCTTGCGCCAAAATGGATAAGGGTGCAAAAACCATGACTATCAAAAATAACTCTCTAATTTTCATATCTTTAGATTTTCAATTGTTTTGAATATTCGGATATATATTGGTCAATCGTTTATTTGAACTTAGGTCAATTATTAAGTGCAATGGTTTTTATTCTTTAAAATTTGAACACCGGATCTATTTTCACTTGGCCAAATCTGTATTTCATAAAAATCCTCGCCGTCAAGCTGGTCATCACTAAGTTTGTCCAAATTACCATAATATATTCTGATCTTGTACAGCCCTTTACCAATTTCGACTCTCATGGCGTCTGGAAAATAATCCGTGCATCCTGCAACTACTATTTTATCAGATTGTGTTTCAAAATCACACTCGTTAATATGATGTATTAAACTCAAATCATCCCATAATTGAGGTTTGTTATTGAATATTTTTATGGTAACCGGGACGTCCATATTTCTAACTGTGCCAACACCTATTGTTCCAGGTGCAAGGGCTAAAAGTCGGTCTACGGCTTCATCAGTCCAAGCATTGGACAAATCTCCAGTCACATTTTCATCCTGAATATAAAATTGAAAGTAATCAGCAAAGAGCTGTGTTTTAATTTCTTTAATCAACATCGTTTTATTGAACTGTTAAAAAAAAACCCTGTAAGCATGGTCGGGGTCGCTTAGTTTCCATTGTTGGTTGCAATGCAAACAACTATAATGATGTTCTCCCTCATTAGTCACCTCTTTAAATTTCATGTTGCCTTGACCAAGTTTCTTCACCAGTTGTAAATCAAAATCTAACCATATTTTTTCACTTTCAAAAGAAGAATATTCTTTGAGAAAACAATGTTTACACATAAACTTAATTTCAGGAGTTTCAATCGTTTATTTGAACTTTGGTTAACTTTGTTTTTGCTTAACTGATTTTATGAAGTTATTTGGGTATACTATTCACAAATTCTTGCAATTGATTTATCAATCTTTCCGCCTGCTCACTTTCAATTATCTTTCCACTTACTAAACCAAAAATTTTACCTTTTAAGTGTTGAAGCCAATTTTTCTTATCCAAAAACTTGATTAGCTCGGCTTGTTCTTCTATCTCTTCAAATATTATATTTTGCCCTATACCGTTTTGGATCAACATTCTTTTAATCTCTGATAGTTCTTCCAAAATAAGGTTCTGGCTCTCTAAAGAAAAGTAATCAGCATTATCCCTCGTTTTACTTTCATACATATACCATTCGAATAACCCGACAAAAGGCTTAAAAAAATGTGTATTAAACTTCTTTTGATAATTAAAATAATCTCCTCCTGCACTATACCACAAATCCCCAAGGTCAATATAGTAGATGTCGTGCCGTCTTTCTATACTTTTAAATAATTCATCTATGCAAAAAAGCCGAAAGCTCCTTGATATTCGCGGTTTACAAGAGCTTGCTTTATTGACTCCATCCTTCTATACTCAGGTCTCAATATTTTGCAATCTTTTAGTAAGCTCCTGAGTTCTTCAAAGTCCTCATAAAATCGTTCAAGTATTCGCTTTGAAATTGCTTGATTCCATAAAAAATTAAAAAACTGATCAATTTTCGTGGATGAATCTTTAAAATCACAATACTCAATATCCAAGGCATAATCCCTGAATTTATCCAAAAGTTCATCTGTATTAAGTCTCCTCATTATTTATTAATCAAAAATATCTAAAAGTCCCAAGGTGTATAACTATATCCATTGCCTTATCGATTATAAAACAGTTGTTTAAATATAGTCTTTACGTTACATTAAAGAAAATGACTGGAAACTTGAAACGCTGAACGCGAAGCGCAGAGCGCGGAACGTTAAGCGCAAAACTCAAATCCCAAATTCCAAAACTCAAAATTCAACACTTAAAACCCTTTTCCCTTGTTCATAACCCCGTTGAAAACTTCACCATTTTCCAAAATTGGGATGCCCATTAACCGCTAACTTTATACAAACTTCTCGACATGAGCGATAGGTCCCATTCTCTTTTAAACATTCGTCCTAACATTCCAAAAGCCAAAATCACCCTTGAAATGACCGATGAAGAGCGTTTCCAGAACGAAACCTTACGGCCCATCATCAAGTTTCAGAACCCTTTGCTCCTAGCCGCTTTTGGCAATTACATCGCGAAACATAAAAATCGCTTCCACGATCTGGTCTTGGAAAAGCGTTTGGAATACGTCGAAAATGCCATCCAAAAGGACATTAAGTTTAGGAATTCTCTAAAAGGAATGGTCATCGGTCAATTTACCCTGGAGGAGTACCAAAAGTATATCCAAAACTCATCGGCATTGAACAAGCGTATGATGGGTATGGTCATTGATCGGTTAAAGGACCAGATACAATTTTTTGAGGAGGCTATCCTAGTCTAAAAGCGATTCACCGTTGAGATTGGTGGTCAAGATATCGCTCATCAAATCAAAATAAGGCCGTATGGCCTTGAACGAATCATCCACATGCTTTGGAAAACTATCTGAAGTAACTTCATCATCCGAAAAATTACGGACAAATATAAACTGCTTCCTTTTAATAAGGTCAATATCCGGATGTTCCTTATCAAACCCTTTGGGTGCGGTCTTTACGGCATCCCCAACCAAATCTCCCCAGACTTGCTTAAAATCCGTGTCGTTGATGATGTTTCTAATTTCCGAAGCATCCAGTTCAAATTCCTTGCGTATCCGAAACAGATCTTCCTTGTTGGGTTCCCAAAAACCGGTGGCCAAAAAACTTCCGCCGGGCTTTACCTGTATATAATATCCCCCTCGGAGCCTTGCGCCCGCACGGGAAAAGGAGCAGGCAAAATGTGACTTGTACGGACTTTTATCCTTGGCAAAACGGACATCCCGATAAATTCGGAACATTTTCATCTTGTCTATATCGTCATGCAGCTTAAGATTTTCCATCACCCCTGAGAAAAAGGTTTTCGCATCGGCCTCATGCTGCTTAAACTCCGGTTTGTGTTCATTAAACCATTCCCGATTGTTATTTTTTTCCAGTTTTTTTAAAAACCCCAAGGATTTCTTGGTAATTGATGGCTGTAACATACGACCTAGCAGTTGTTATTTTAAGCTAAAGTTAACCATTTAGGGGTTACCGCTTTTGAAATATTGGTTAATTTTGAACCTATAAGAATTTTCCCATGGATTATCGGCCCATAATTGAAAAAATCAATCATCATAAAAAACAGCCCAATCTTAGGTATGTCTTAAAGGAAAAGGTAGAAGGCTTTACCAATCGACTTTTTTACACGCTGTTCGATAGTGATACGCCCGTAGCAGAGAATCTGGAAGATCTGGAAAAGGAATTCGATGCGATGGTGAACCTAGCGTGTTGGGAGGTGGACAAACCTTGTAAAATGCTTTGGGACAACTATGTGGTAAAATTGCCCGAAATATTGGAAAGTTTAAATCTTGACGCAGAGGCCATTGTAAGTTGTGATCCGGCTACTTTGTCCATTGAGGAAGTGTATATGGCTTATCCCGGCTTTTACGCCATTGCCATCTATCGTTTGGCACATGAGCTTTACAAAACCGGTTTCCCCTTGGTTCCCCGATTAATGACGGAATATGCACATAGACAGACGGGGGTGGATATCAATCCCGGGGCACAAATCGGCAAGTCTTTCTTTATCGACCATGCCACGGGGGTGGTCATAGGCGAAACGGCCCTGATCAAGGACAACGTTAAAATCTATCAAGGGGTGACTCTTGGCGCCTTGTATGTTGCCAAGGATTTGCAAAAAACGAAACGTCACCCCACCATTGAAAACAATGTTACCATTTATGCCAATGCCACCATTTTAGGTGGGGAAACGGTTATTGGGGCACATAGCGTTATTGGTGGTAACGCCTGGTTGACCGATTCCATTCCTCCCCATTCCACCGTTTTTCACACCCCTGAAATTAAGATCAAAACCTCTTCCAATGTCTAAGAATATCCTGGATTTGATCGGGAATACCCCCCTTGTGGAATCCCGAGTACTGAACCAAAATCCTAATGTAAAGCTTTACTTTAAACTGGAGGGGCATAATCCGGGCGGAAGTGTCAAGGACCGTGCGGCATACAATATGCTAAAAAGTGGTCTGGAACGGGGCGATATCTCAAAAGAGTCCAGATTGATCGAAGCGACCAGTGGTAATACAGGGATTGCATTGGCCATGATCGCGGGAGTCTATGGATTGAATATTGAACTTGTAATGCCAGAAAACGCCACCAAGGAAAGGGTGCAGACCATGAGGGCCTATGGGGCCAAAGTTACTTTAACGTCCTCTGAAAGGGGGATTGAAGGTGCCCGAGACTATGCCGAAGCCAAGGTTGCAACTGAAGGTTTTACCATGGTCAACCAATTTGCCAATGACGATAATTGGAAGGCGCATCTGAAAACGACCGGACCGGAGATCTGGCGGGATACCGAGGGCCAAATTACCCATTTTGTATCGGCCATGGGCACTACGGGAACTATTATGGGAACTTCTACCTATTTAAAGGAGCAAAATAAGGCCATACAAATTGTTGGGGTGCAACCTACGGATAATTCCAGTATTCCCGGTATTCGGAAATGGCCGGAAGAATACCTACCCAAGATTTTTGATGCCTCCAAGGTGGATAAGATCATGGAGGTAAGCCAGGATGAAGCCAAGGAAATGGCCAAACGCCTGGCCAAGGAAGAAGGTATTTTTTCAGGGATGAGCAGTGGCGGTGCCGCTACGGTGGCCCTACGCCTAGCGGAGACTTTGGAAAGTGGTACTTTGGTTTCCATTGTCTGCGACCGCGGTGATCGCTATCTCTCCTCGGATTTGTTTGAATAGATTAGCGCAACGCTTCCCCGATTCCCTGACGGAATGTGGCGGAAGCTTGCAAGTAGTTATGCCCTCCCCCTTCAATGGTGAACATTTCTTTTGCGTTGCCCGGAATGGATTCGTACAATCTTTTTGCCGCATCATAGGGTATTACCGAGTCTTCAGTACCGTGAAAAATATAGATCGGACAATTGACCTCCTTTAGATATTCATGGGACGGGAACCGATATCTAGAAAGTAGGGATACGGGCAAAAAAGGAAAGCGATGTTTTCCTAAGTCCACAGCACTATAAAAAGGGGATTCCAAAACTAAACGACAGGGGGCGTTTTTTGCAGCCAATCGGGAGGCGATACCGGTACCAAAGGAGCGTCCGTACACGATAATCTCATTTTCCTTATAATGTTCCAAGGCATAATCATAAAACAGTTGGGCATCCTTGTTTAGGGCCTCTTCGCTTAAGGCCCCGGTACTCTTACCGTACGTTCTGTAGTCCACAAAAACGGCATCATACCCTTTATTGGAAATTCGATTGGCGACATGGTACAAGTGCGATACGTTTCCGGAATTGCCATGAAAATAAAGGACCACCCCCTTTTTACCACTATTTTTAATATGCACTGCATTTAATCTTGCACCGTCCTCCGTATCTAAAAAAAATTCTTCAAAAGGTTGGCAAAAATCGTAAGTATGCTCCATAGGCATCTTTGAGGGGAAAAAAATCAGTCGTTCTTGAAAAAAATAAGCCAAAAAAACAAGTCCCAAATAAAGAATACCAAGGGCTATACCAACCTTTTTAAGTCTGCGCATTGATTTTTTTGGTTGAATGTCTCACATTTATACTGGAGCCTTCTAAATTAACTTCCTTGGGTCTTGTAGTAATGATATCCGTTAATATCTTATGATAGGATTCAAAGGTATTCAAGTTTTTATGGCCGCCGCCAATAATTGTGTGCAAAGTGGTCAATTTTGGCTGTATTTTTGAAAGTTTAACACTGGTTTTATAGGGTATCAACTTATCATCCGTACCGTGGATAATATGGATGGGACATTTTACATATTTCAGCCATTTATTGGTCGGCATGGGGAATTTGATCAGCAAGGACAACGGCATAAAGGGGAGGTATCGTTTGGCCACTTTGCTCAGGCTATAATATGGCGCATCCAAAATGAGCATTCTTGGATTGTTCATGGAAGCCAATTTGGTGGCAAATCCGGAGCCCAAGGATCGCCCGTAGAGAATAATGTATTTCTCGTGGACATTCTCCTTGACCTTATTATAGATAACCTGCAAGTCCCTTTTTATGGCCTTTTGGGTACGCCTGCCCGTACTTTTGCCGAACCCCCGATAATCCACCATTAACACGTCATATCCATGACGGGTAAAATCAACAGCGAATTTTCCCCAGCCACGGATGCTTTTTGAATTGCCCTTCAAATAAAAAACCAATCCTTTGGGGTTTTTGGCCTTAAAGCGAAGCCCGTTGATAATTGCCCCGTCCCTAGTCTCAATATTGTATTCCTCGGTTTCCTGATTTTCATAATGGAACTGGAAATCCTTGGGAAGCTTTTCCGGCTTGAACATCAAATAATCCTGCAGGAAATAAAGCAGAACGCTAATGATCAAGTATATACCAAGGACCAAAAACAGAATATAGAACCAGGATGGCATGCAATGCGTTTTTCAACAATGTACAAAAAATGATACAAACCCATTTTCCAAACCCTTTAAAAGCATGTGTTACGACCGTTTCCCAAAATTTCTATTTCAATATTGAATAGGTCTGCATAGGCAGCCGTCTCCGGTACATTTTTAGATGTTCCCCGAAAAGAAATCTAGGGCGTATCTTTTGTAAATTCCAATCCATTCAATAGAAGACCGGATCCCGGAGCTACATAGGTAAACCGTGTTTCCGAACCTGATATCAGGGAAGCACTTATTTTTTCAATGCCGATCTCCCCCTTGCCCAATTGCACCAATGCGCCCATCATCATTCGGATTTGATATCGCATAAAGCCAGCTCCACTAACGTGTAATGCGTAACTGCGCTCCGGAAAGAAATTGGCCTTAAGCAAGGTGTTCGTTTTTAGTTCACAGGAAGCAATGGTACGGATGGTTTTTGTGTTTTGCTGTAATCGGGATGTATATGGTGAAAAATCGTGGGTGCCCACAAATAGCTTGGCCGCCCGTTCCATCGATTTAATGTCCAAATCTTCCAAAAAATTGGCCATAAAAGGTGCACAAAAAGGATGGTTCTTTTGCCCGAAAGAAAACAAATACACATATTCCTTGGTTTTAGCATCTTGAATTGCGTTGAAGTCCGATTTCACTTTCTGTATCGATACTATCCTGATGTCCGGTGGTAGATTTTCATTGAAGAGCGCTACAAAACCATTCATATCTTCCAAAGGAGATTCCCTAAGGGTTAAAGTAAATGCCGCAGCCAATGCGGATACCTTGGCATCCGTCCTACCTGCTCCCAAAATTTTGAACTGTACATCAGGGATTATAAATTTCAGCGTTTTGGCAAGCATACCTTCCACGGTTTTTTGTTTGGGTTGTTTTTGCCAGCCGCTGTATCTAAAACCTAAATATTGCACTCTTAGGATATAACTGTAGTTCTCCTTCATGATCAACTGATATCGGTGATTGAATATTCTCCACAAACTACTGCTTTTTTGTATTTTGTAGGGTATTTAACCATTAAACCTCTTTAATTATGACTGCAAAATCGATGGAAAAACCACCCGTATGGTTCTGGATAGTTAGTATCGTCGCATTACTTTGGAACCTTATGGGCGTATTGGCTTATCTGCAACAGGCATTCATGACCGAAGAAGCCCTAGCGGCCCTGTCGGAGCCGGAGAGATTACTTTTGGAAACACGCCCGGCCTGGGCCACGGCAGCATTTGCCCTAGCGGTTTGGGGTGGTCTGTTGGGCTGCGTAGCCCTACTGCTTCGAAAAAAATGGGCGAGACCCGTACTTATCATCTCCCTAATCGGGATACTGGTACAAATGATCCATTCCTTTTTTATCAGCAAAAATCTGGAGGTTTATGGGCCCGGGGAAATCAGTATGCCTATACTTATTATTTTAATTGGTGTTGGGTTGGTGTTTTTTGCACGGATTGCCACAAGGAAACTTTGGCTTGGATAAAGAATTGAAGACTCTTTTGGCCTAACACTATTTTTTTAGCTCCAAATTGCTTTGGATTACTGTAACCTATCAAGGAAAAAGTGGTCTCATACTAGGGATCAAAAAAAAGCAAAATGACCAACACTACAACTAAGTCACGAATTGAAATTGTAGACGCTTTAAGAGGTTTCTCCCTTGCTGGAATCGTAATTGTACACTTGGTAGAAAACTATGTCGGTGCTCCCACTCCCGAAGGTGCCATGGAAGCTACCCGCCAGGGAATTGCGGATACTATTGTGGACGGTTTTATTTTTCTACTTCTCAGAGGTAAATTCTTCGCTTTGTTCTCCTTTCTTTTTGGTTTGAGCTTTTTTATACAGATGGACAATGCCCATACCAAAGGGCAGGACTTTCGAGGACGATTTTTATGGCGTTTGATCATTCTGCTTGGAATTGGCTATATCCACCATCTTTTTTACCGTGGCGATATCCTCACTATCTATGCGGTGCTTGGCATTTTATTGATTCCTTTCTATAGATTGAGCAATACATGGCTCTTAGGCATTACCACCTTGATATTTCTTGGTTTGGGGCGCTATATCGTGTTCATGCTTACCAAGGATACAAGTATGTTCATAGAGGACGACCTATTGTCTCCTAGTAGCCCAGTTATAGCTAACTATTACAATATCTTGAAAGAAGGCGAACTATGGGATGTTTTCCGTTCCAATGCCGTTGAAGGACATTTAATGAAAATGCATTTTCAGCTGGGTGTTTTTTCCAGGGCCTATCTCACATTTGGATTTTTTCTTTTAGGTCTCTTTGTAGGTCGATTCAAATTCTTTCAGAATTTCATGGAGCATAAAAAGCTGGTAAAAAAGGTATTGTGGTGGTCCATTGGCCTGTTTGTTTTATCCATAGGCATGGTAATGGCCTTATTTTCACAATTAGGCCCCGATGTAAAATTTGATAATTGGCCGGCCATGTTAGGGTTAACGGCCCTTGATCTCAATAATATAGCCATGACCTTTATTATCCTTGCACTTTTTGTTATACTTTATAAAAAGGTAAAAGCAGGACGATGGTTGGCAAAATTTGCCCCATACGGGAGGATGGCCCTTACCAATTATGTATTTCAAAGTATAGTTGGTACTTTTATATTTTTTGGATGGGGATTGGGATATTTGGGCGAGTTACGTAACATCTATACTTTTTTAATCGCAATTTTCATGATTTTTGGTCAACTCATCTTGAGCAAATGGTGGTTAAAATATTTCTATTATGGACCGTTGGAATGGGCTTGGCGAAGTCTTACGTATCTCAAATTATTTCCGATGAAACGTAAGGACACCACACTTTTTTAGCATTTGGCAACATAAATGGTCCTTCATCGAAAATTTGAAATAAACCGCAATACAGTCCCGTTCTAGATCTTGAACTTATGGTTCCCCGAAACCTAAAAATATTTTGACATGAATTCAATTTTGCGATGGATGCCCTGGAAGCGATGCGTATATGTTTCCATGTTTGTACTTGGAGCATTGATTGTCCTTAGCTTTTATGGACTTTATACCAATAAATTCTATTTCCTTAAGCCGGACAATTATATTTTTCCATTGCTTACGGTAGCCCATTTCACATTTTTATACGTACTCTGGTTTAAGATTACCCAAGATGAAGTTACCGATCCCCAAATGCGGAATTTGGAATACGCCCTTTACATCATATTTCTGCTTTATGTGTTTAAGTTCTTCGAATCCATTTATATTTTGATGAGCTATACTATGTATGAAAACCACATAATTCCAAAAACATTCCTTCCGATCGGGGTTTTGATCCTCTCTTTGCATCTTTTATTGTTAGGACTTACTTTATTGGCATTTCACTACCGAAAAAGCCTAATAGGCAATTATCGATTTGATGATATAAACAGACAAATCGATTCTTGGGAATAAGATTCTTTTTTACCAGATCTGGAAAAGTCTAAAACATCGAGTTCTTTTTTCCTTCTGGCCGGTTCCTGAAAGACATTTATCCGCAAAAACAAAAAACTTTGCCGAGAAATGTAAGGCTTTAGGAAAAATTACGGCTATGTAGAAAATTAAGTTTTCATCATATCCATAAGTATCCATTATTGGATCCATAAAATTTGGAGGGTCTTTTTGAATTACCCGTGATACTTATGTGATATTTTTTAATTTCTTTCGTATCCAACTAACTATGAAACAACTACTGATTATTGAAGATGATCTTGAGATAGTAAGGCTACTTGAGATACATCTTACCGATCTTAACTACGCTACTTCAAGGGCTACCGATGGCAGATTAGGCTATCAAATGGCATTGGAAAACGATTATGACCTAATTCTACTGGACTTGACCCTACCCTCCATGAACGGTACGGAAATCTGCAAAAGATTGCGGACCGAGAAAAGTACACCCATAATTATGCTGACAGCCAAATCCGAGGAAATTGATAGGGTACTTGGGCTTGAAATCGGGGCAGACGACTACATCACCAAACCCTTTAGTATACGGGAGCTTTTGGCCAGGATAAAGGCAGTTTTACGACGAACGGATATGGAGCAAAAGGACAAGAAAGATACCTCCACTATTTCGGCGGAAGGTCTTTTTATCGATATTGATAAGCGAAAAGTACTGCTGAAGGACAAAAAAGTAGAACTATCCCCTAAAGAATTTGAGCTGCTCACCTTAATGGCCTCCAACCCAGGACGCAATTATACCCGCACGGAATTATTGAATATGATATGGGGCTACAACTTTGAGGGCTATGAGCATACGGTAAATTCTCATATAAATCGGTTACGGGCAAAAATAGAATCGGATATGGCCCAACCCAATTATATTCTAACTACTTGGGGTGTAGGTTACAAGTTTAACGAAGACATAGCCGTATGAGCAATTCCCAAAAGACCCTTACGCCACGATTGGTAAAAAAACTCTGGCTCGTATTTGTCTTTCTTATACTCCTAATGGGTATATCCTACATCGTTATTACGGGATATTTTGCCAATAAATACTATCAGGAGACTACGCAAAACCTCAATGCCGAACTGGCCAATCATGTTATAGAGGAAAAATTTCAAAATGCCTCGCCATTTCTAGAAGACGGCAGTGTCAATAAGCCGCTTTTCGGTGATTTGATGCACGATATGATGGCTGTAAATCGCAGTATAGAGGTATATCTATTGGATGAAAACGGTAAGATTTTATATTCTGTCGTCCTTGATCACGGAGATAATGCGCCACAGCAAAGCGTTTCCCTTTCCCCTATAAAATCTTTTATACAGAATGATGGAAAGAACTTTGTGCTGGGCGATGATCCCAGAAATCCCGGGGAACAGAAGATATTCTCTGCGGCTCAATTTAATATTGATGGACGCGAGGGATATATTTATATTGTTCTTGAAGGCAAGGAGTTTCAATTGGTAAGTAGTAATCTTTTGGGGCAGTATTTCACAAAATTGGGAATACGGGCGGTTCTATTGACCACTTTTTTTACAGCGCTACTCGGATTGTTAAGCATTTGGTTCCTTACCAAAAATCTACGCCTCATTACGGGTACCATCCGAAGGTTTCAAGAAGGTGATCTTGAGGCGAGAATTGAAAACCCTGAAAAATCGGATATTGAAGTTTTTGCCAAATCCTTCAATACTATGGCGGATACTATCGTCGGCAATATGGATAAGATGAAATCCGTGGATTTGTTACGCAGGGAACTCATCGCCAACGTATCCCATGATTTAAGGACCCCATTGGCCGTTCTAAAAGGGTATATTGAAACGCTTCAAATGAAAAGGGATTCCCTTTCAGAAAGCGACAAACAAGAATACCTTAAGATTACCCATGGTAATGTAAACAAGCTTTCCAAGCTCATTGATCAGCTTTTTGAATATTCCAAACTTGAGGCGGAACAAGTAACCCCTATAAAAGAACCTTTTTCGATTACCGAACTTTCCCATGATCTTATTGCCAAATTCAGGGTATTGGCCGATCAAAAGAAAATAGACCTTCATTTGGAGAACCCGGAAGAGAATAGTATGGTCTTTGCCGATGTGAGCTTGGTTGAAAGGGCATTACAAAATCTCATTGAGAATGCCTTAAAATATACCCAGCCCAATGGTAAGGTAACCCTTTCCATAAAACGAAAGGACAAAAACGTTGAAATCAATATCACGGATACGGGAAATGGGATACCTATGAACGAGCAACCTTTTATTTTTGATCGGTACAAACAAGTAGTGAACAAAGATGCTAAAAAGCAAGGTTACGGCCTTGGGCTTGCCATTGTAAAGAAAATTATGGACTTGCACGATACTACTATAACCGTATTGAGCAAACCAAGGGAAGGAAGTTCCTTTATTTTTAATTTACCGGCTTATCAAATTTGACGGGGAAATTGTTGCTATGAAAAGAAGTGCCCTGATGGAATTTTTGTTCGTCAGGGCGTTTTCTTTTATTAAAAGTATTCCAAAGCTTACGAGGTAAAAGGAAGGAATATTTACAGACCGCTAATAAAACTTCCGTACAAGTCCTTAAACTGATAACCTTCCGTAAATCGGTGCTTGCTTAATTTTTTATGGGCCACTAATCCCCACAGCAACAATTCTTTGAGAAAATAAACATCCTCCTGAGGGAAATCCGGTTGATACTCCTTTATTAATTGGTTTAGCGCGGGAATGCCGTCCAAGGCCCTTTTGTATTCCTCGTCCGTAAAATCGTCCAACAGCTCAAAACCCTCGCCCTCAAAAAACCAGTGTGCCAAGTCATCATACGGTGTTTCTTCGTCCTTTCGTTCCAATTTATTGATCTTTGGAAAGAATTTGGGAAATAAGGATTTCACCGCATCATCAATAAGTATTTCCGCAACAGCATCCGCTCCTTCCTGTTCACCTTCATATACCAATTCTATTTTCCCGGTTATAGATGGGATAACGCCCAAGAAATCACTTAGCCTTACACTGGTGTTGTCCGAACCGGATAGCAATGCCCTACGTTCCGCGGTACTCAATAGGTTTTCGAAAGCGGTAATACTGGTTCTAGCACTTACCCCACTTTTAAAATCCACATACTCACTGTTCCGGGCCTCAAAGCTGATTTGCTCCAATAAGTCCTTGGCCATTTCAGGTACATAAACCAGACTTGTTTGTCGCGCATCCAGATTGGACTCTTGTTCGGTAATTTTCCGAGCTGTTTCTATATCTTCCGGATAATGCGTTAAAATTTGGGAACCGATCCGATCCTTTAAAGGGGTAACGATACTGCCTCTATTGGTGTAGTCCTCAGGGTTTGCCGTAAAAACAAACTGAATATCCAGAGGTAGTCGCAGCTTAAACCCGCGTATTTGTATGTCGCCCTCCTGCAGTATATTGAACAAGGATACCTGAATTCTGGCTTGCAGGTCAGGCAGTTCGTTGATAACAAAAATAGATCGGTTGGCACGGGGTATCATTCCAAAATGGATAACGCGGTCATCTGCATAGGAAAGTTTAAGATTGGCTGCCTTAATGGGATCTACGTCGCCGATCAAATCGGCCACGGTAACATCAGGGGTAGCCAATTTTTCATAAAAACGTTCCTCCCTATGCAACCATGCAATAAGGGTTGCATCACCATGTTCCTCAATCCGTTGTCTTGCAAATCGCGATATCGGGTTAAACGGGTCGTCATTGATTTCTGAACCTTCCACTATAGGGATCCATTCATCCAAAAGATTTACCATAAGCCTGGCCAATCTTGTCTTGGCCTGTCCCCGTAATCCCAGTAAATTGATATTATGTCGGGATAGTATGGCCCTTTCCAATTCCGGTATCACGGAATTTTCATAGCCCCATACCCCTGTAAAAGTCTCCTCCCCTTTTTTAATCTTTTCACGCAAATTGTCGCGCAGTTCGTCTTTGATACTTTTACCTTGATACCCTGCTTTTTTTAGCTCTCCGAGCGTAGTAAGTTTTTTATAATTCAAATCCATAGATTTTTCCGCTTTTATCCTTTTAATCGTTTCCGCCGATTCGTTTCATAATCCTCAAAAATCATTTCGCCCAATCCTTTTAATCCCGTAAAAAAGGCCTTGCCCTTGTTGGCTTCCGTAAAATGACGGATAAATCGCATGAGATAGGGATCTTGGGCGATCATAAATGTGGTAATAGGAATATGTAGTTTTCTGGCCTGCCGGGCCATATTGTAGCATTTTTCTACAATATAATCGTCCAAACCGACACTGTTCTTGTAATAGGTACCATCCGGCAACCGTAAACAACTGGGTTTACCATCGGTAATCATAAAAATCTGTTTGTTGGTATTCCGCTTTCTACGGAGCATATCCATGGCCAACTGCAAACCGGCCACGGTATTTGTATGGTATGGGCCAACCTTAAGGTATGGTAAATCTTTTATGGGTATGGGCCAAGCATCGTTGCCGAAAACCAAAATATCCAGGGTGTCCTTTGGATATCTTGTGGTAATCAGTTCTGCCAAGGCCATGGCCACCTTTTTCGCGGGTGTGATCCGATCTTCACCATATAAGATCATACTATGGCTTATGTCTATCATCAAGACCGTACTCATTTGTGCCTTGTAGTGGGTATCCTCTACTACCAAATCTTCTTCGCTTAAGGCAAAGTTTCCTATACCATTGTTTATCTGGGCATTTTTTAAGCTCTCGGTCATGGAGATATGTTCCAAGGCATCGCCATAGCGATATTCCCTAAAATCACCGGTATGCTCATCTCCCCTACCGGAAGAACCTGTTTTATGATTACCGGCACCCCTTCTTTTAAGTTTTCCAAAAATTTGATCCAAAGCCCGTTGACGAATTATCCGCTCCATTTTTGCGGTGATGGAAATTGAACCGCTTCCACCATCACCTTCTTCCCCATCTTCACCTTCATTGGGCTGTCCGTCGCCATCTTCAAACTCTTCCCGGATATATCCCTTTGCCTTTAAGTCTTCAATAAAATCATCTATGGTGTAGTTTTCATCCGTGAGCTCATATTCCTTGTCCAATTCGCGTAACCAATCGATTGCCTCGTCAAAATCACCTGAGGTATGCGTAATAAGTTCCTGAAAAATGTCAAAGAGTTTTTCAAAGGGAGTTTGTTCCGCGGCTTCATAAGGAACGAAGCGAAAACCTTTTCTTGTCATCATAGCCATTAGATAAAATTAACACATTTGGTAGAATCAATTTCGGTTTTAAAGAAAACTTAACTTTATAAGGTCCAAACGCAGATTTTACGTTCAAACACAAATAAGTAATTCCTATAAATGCGTAATATTGGCAGTTCTTCCCGGTTAGAATGATTCAAAAACAACTACATGGTTTTCTGAACACCCCGCCCCTATGGACAAATGAGCAGTTTGGTATACAGCAATTTAATTTTCCCAATATCAATTTGAATCACTTTTTGGCCCAACCCATTCCTCAAAACATTCGGTTGGGCCATCAGATGGAACATGTTTTTAAACAGCTCATTGAACATTGTGATGTCTATGAAATTGTACTGCACGGTTTACCGGTCAAAGAAGGCAACCGTACCATTGGTGAAATCGATTTTATCCTGAAGGATGTCCGAACCCAAAAATGGATCCATATAGAACTGACCTATAAATTTTACATTATCGACCCAGAAATATCAGAACCCATACATCGTTTAATGGGCCCCAATAAAAGGGATATGTTCTTCACCAAAATGGAAAAAATCAGGGAGGAACAGTTCCCTTTGTTACATTCCCAAGAAGGAATAAGAGCTTTGTCCGGTATAGCTATCGAGCCCGACAAAATTGAACATCAAGTATGCTTTAAGGCCCAATTGTTTGCTCCATTTAGAAACACAAAGGTGCATATTAGACCATTAAACCAAGATTGTATTTTTGGGTACTGGCTTAAATTTGATGATTTCAACACCAAAGAATTCCGGTCTAACACCTATTACATTCCTTTCAAATCGGAATGGGTCGTCGCTCCACATAACAATGTGCCGTGGTTATCCCACCTGGAAATCTTAATGGAAATCAACCTTAGCATGCTTAGGAAAAATGCTCCCATGGTCTGGATGAAAAAACCTAATGGCCAGCTCAACAAATTTTTTGTTATATGGTGGTGAAAAGCCGCCTAAATTGAATCTATCACTTCTATAAAGATATCATTTCTTTAGACGGCCTTTGGAAAACCCAAATCAGCAACAAATGTTTTCAGTTATTCAAACTCATAACTGGCCCTTACCACCTGTGTCAACCGAAAATAGCCATGTGCGTAATTATCCGGATTGGTCGGATTTATACAATTTCCCTTGAGAGCGACAGGAATTGTACCGAAAAGATCAACACCTCCCGACTGTTCGATAAGAATGCGGATATAGTTATAGTAATCCTCTGAAATTCCGTAAAGGGCAATATCAATTACATCACCAGGAACAAACTCCTCAGTATCGTCGTCATCGTCTTTTTCATAATACCAAGGGATTTCGTTTCCGTTTACAAATTCATCATCCAAATCCTCAAAATCCGGTAGCAAATCCCCTTGTTCCTGAAACCTAAAGAGATAATAGTTGTCCTCTTCCTCGGGATCCGTAAAGAAAATATTGACCTCCAGTGCCTCATCGTCAAAACCATCCTCGCGGGATTGGTTGATTTCGGTGATGTCCGTTACTGACATCATGGTCTCGGTGGCGCTATAGGTTTCCCCATCATGTTGTATTTCCAGAGTATAGGACTGATCGATTACGGGAACAAAGGAACTCGTGCTATACTCCCCATTGCCTTGATCCGTAAAGACAAACTCGGTTCCATTGGAATCATTGGTGACTTTTACCGAAGCCCCTGTTACGGCAGTATTTGTAGTGGTATCAAAAAAAGGAGTGGACATGCTCAACTTAATGGTCTGTTCGTTTCCGGTGGTTCCTTTTTCCCAGTCCAAAGAGGCCTCAACGGTCAATCTGGAAGGAGCGGTTTGTACGTCCACATCGATTACATCTTCACAGGATATAAAGCTTAAGGTCAAAAACAGTATTGCGGTTTTAAAAAGAGTCTTCATTTTAATTAAAATTTAAAGTTATAGGTTACGGAGGGTACCATTCCAAAAATTGCTACTCGGGTGGCTTGGTTGGCCCCGGTCTCTATATTTTGCCCAAAAGAAATTGCGGCGGCATTTTTACGATTGTATAAGTTATAGATACTAAATACCCATTCGCCTTTCCATCGTTTATTGGGTTTTCTGTTGGGAACATAGGTAGCAGAAACATCCAGTCTATGGTATGCAGGCAATCTATCCGAATTCCTATCCGAGTAACTGGCAATAGACAGACCCTCATACTCATACTGACCATTGGGATAGGTTACGGGTCTTCCGGTCTGGAAGACCAGATTAGTGCCAAAACTCCACTTATCGTTCAATTGATAAGCACCGGTAAGGGAAAGGTCATGCGTACGGTCAAAAGGGGTGTTGTACCATTTACCATCATTTATTCCTGGACCTCCTGCATTACCTCCCGGGGTCCTTTGTTCCGATTTTGATAAGGTGTACGCAAGCCACCCGGTCAGCCTACCTTCGGTCTTTCGTACCAAAAATTCTAGACCATAGGCGCGTGATTCCCCATTAAGGATCTCGGTCTCGATCGTATTGTTTCCAATAAGATCGGAGCCATCTATATAATCGATCCGATTGGAAATTGTTTTGTAGTAAGCCTCCACTTCCAAAGAATAGGTCTTGTCCATGAAATTTCTAAAGTAACCCAAAGCATATTGATCGGACAATTGAGGTTCGATGAATTGTCCACTTGGCGTCCAAACGTCCAATGGGGTTACGGAAGTAGTATTGGATAGCAAATGGATGTATTGGGCAACCCTGGAATATCCAGCTTTTACGGAAGAAACATCGTTTAATTGGTATGCGAGGGACACTCGGGGCTCCAAATTGCCATAACTTTTTATGGTCTCGCCTTTTTCAAAGTCCGTTTCACCGATTTCGGTACCTCGCTGGTAAATGCCCAAGGTGCTGTTATACACTACAGGCTGATCGTTGGCATAATCTACCATGGCCTGCCCGCCCAAACGATTGAAGATACTGTAGCGCAATCCGTATTGTGCGGTCAACTTATCCGTAAGCTTGTGTTCGGCATCTATGTATGCTGCACTTTCAAGGGCTTTTTTCCGGTCTAATGATAAGGGGTTTATAGCCGATGTTTCCGAAGTGGGCCGTACTTGACCTGGATCAAAATCATAATATATTCCACTTGCCCCAAAGTCCAATTTAAACCTGTCGTTTACGTAATAAGCAAGGTCATACTTTAGGTTGTAGTTATTGATGGAGGAAATCCATTCAAACTCCTCTATTTTTATTCCAAGGTCATAATCGTATTTGCTATAGATAAGGGAGAGGTTGGAAAAGAGACGGTCATTAAAAATATGATTCCAACGTAAATTTCCCGATAAATTTCCATAGCTACTATCGAAACTATCCCCAAAATCGAAAGCATCCCTCCCAAAGTACCCGGAAAGAAAGAGTCTATTGTTCTCGTTCAGGTTATAATTGGTCTTAAGGTTCAAATCATAAAAATAAGCGCTGTTCTCTTCACCGGAAGCCTTTAATAAAAGATGTGCATAGGAACCTCTGCCGGCAACCAGAAAAGAACCTTTATCCTTGAACATAGGACCTTCCGCCGCAAGTCTGCTTGAAATTACCCCTATACCTCCGGTAAGGGAAAAGTTTTTGCTGTTCCCGTCCTTTTGTCGAATATCCAGTACAGATGAAGCCCTTCCTCCAAAACGCGCGGGAATCCCTCCCTTATATAACTTCATGTCCTTTATGGCATCTGCATTGAAGACGGAAAAGAAGCCCAATAAGTGGGATGTATTATAAATAATGGCTTCATCCAACAACACTAGATTTTGGTCAACGGCTCCACCTCTTACATTAAATCCGCTGGATCCTTCCCCATTGTTAGTGACACCTGGCAACAATTGAATTGATTTTATGATATCCACTTCCCCCAACACCACGGGCATTTGCTTCACGGTTTTAATATTGAGTTTGGCAATGCTCATTTCAGGCTTTTTGAGGCTTATACGCTCCGATTCCTCCGCGGTGACCACAATCTCGTCCAAACGGGTCGTATATTCCTCAACTTCGAAATCTAATTTTTGGTCTTTGTCCAATTGTATTTCTTGATTAATGTCCAAATACCCCATGTAGGATATAACTAAAACATAACTCCCTTTTGGGGCTGTAATGGAGTAAAAACCATATTCATTGGTGACCACCCCTATGTTTGTGTTCTTTAAAAATACGGAGGCGCCGAATAAGGTTTCCCCGTTATCCTTATCGGTGATTTTCCCATTTATGGTATAGCTGTCCTGACCTAAAACAAAGGCATTGATCATAAGTATGCCCAGGAAGGTGAGGGCAGTTTTGATACTTTTTTTGGGGTGATTTCTTGATTTTGAATTGATGAGCATATTCAAATGTTTTTTGGGTTTTAAATTTTATACGCTCTATTGACAGTTTAAAAAATAAAGGGTTGCATATAGGTTTGAAAGTTTAGCATTCTTAGGAATATTTAACAAATTTTTAAGGTACCCTCTATATCCCACTAATTTTATATAATTATGGTTTTCAATTACTTACATTAGACATCATGCGGCCAAGTGTCGATTTTTAAATTGGATAAAATCTCCATTAAAGAAAGAACTTCCTTCAGCAGGATAGTAGATAGCTGTTAAAATAAGCGAGACATCAACATGAGTTTGGGTCCTTACGGTCTTTAGCTATTGACCCAACTTAGAAACTAAGTCGCATTCCAGAAATGCTTTACATTTGGTAAAATTATTCTAATCGATGCAACCCTTGAGATTCCCATTTGTCTTTAGCAATGTAGTAGGCCTAATTTTAAGGAGTTAAACAACCATTTCAATTTAATTGGAAACCAATATTCGCTTTACACATAAGGAGCTTGTTGAACGTAGCAAGTCTGGTGATAGAAACTCGCAGTACCGCCTATACGAGCTCTATGTGGATGCCATGTACAATATAGGCATACGTATGTTGGGAATAAAGGAGGATGCCGAGGATATTGTACAGGAAAGCTTTGTAGATGCTTTTAAAAATCTTGGAAGCTTCAAATATGAAAGTACGTTCGGGTCTTGGTTAAAAAGAATCGTGGTAAACAAAAGTATAAACCATCTAAAGCTAAAAAAAATTCCCATTACCCCTCTTGAGGACCATGAGTTTTATTTAAAGGAAGATGTAGAAGAAAAAGTTGAAGCGATCGATATTAAAAAAGTAAAAATAGGCTTGGAAAAACTTCCGGCCGGATATAAACAAATTATAAGTCTTTACCTCATTGAAGGTTACGATCATTTGGAGATAGGAGAAATATTGGACATTTCAACATCTACTTCAAAATCACAATACCATAGGGCAAAGAAAAAACTAGTTGAAATCATAAACACCTTATAATGGACAATTTTGAAAAGCACATTCGGGAAAATAAGGCGTTGTTCGATGAACATAAAGCGGATAAGGCAAAACTTTGGGCCAATATTGCCTCGGAGTTGGAGGGGCCAAAGCCAAAAGTTGTGCCCTTATGGCGATCTCCGATACTACGTGTCGCGGCCAGTTTTGTTTTGGTATTTGGGATTGCCGCTATCATTGGTGTTTCCCTGATGAATAAAGGTGACAATACACAAAACACTGTTATTTCCCAGGAACTATTGGATATTGATATGCATTACAAGAGTTTGGTCTCATATCAGGTACAGCTTGTAAAAGACCATCCCAAACTATCCGATGCGGATAAAGAGGAGTTTCTATTGTTTATGGATGAGTTGGACAAGGAATATGAACTTCTAAAATTGGAAATGGAAAAAAATCTGGACAACGAGCTTGTTCTGGAAGCTATTATTGCCAACTACAAAAAGAGAATTGAACTTATTGAGAATCTATTGCATCAAATCAATGATTCTAAAATAACAAACGAAGATTATGATGGATACATTTTATAAAAGACGGGTTGTTTTAATGGTCTTGATGATATGCGGCCATTATGTATTGGCCCAAGAAAAAGTATCGAAGCAGCTTAGCGAATCCTACGAAATGACCAATTCCGGAGAGTTGTATTTGGAGAACAAATATGGCGATGTAACCGTTACCGGATGGGACAGGGACAATGTTTCGATTACCGTTGACATCACGGTCACACACAGAAAAAAGGAAAATGCAAAAAACCTTCTGGACCGTATTTCGCTCAACACAAGGGAAATTGAAAATTTTATTACCGTCACCTCGGAAATAGCAGAAAAAAGTACAGGCTTTTTTGCCAAGTATTTCAATAAGGCAAATCCTTTTGATTTTGATAGAAGCAATGTTCAAATAGACTACACGATTCTACTACCATCAAATGCAGAACTGGATATTACCAACAAATTTGGCGATGTAATTATCGGTGATTGGTCCGGGAAGTTGAAGGCAAATGTAGAACACGGCGATGTTTGGATCAATAAGGACATTAACAATGCGGATGTTGTTTTAAAATATGGAAAATTGAGAACCAAAACCGTTAACTATGGGAATATCCGTATAAAAAATGGAAGTTTGGATGTAGAGGAATCCAGAAACTTACGCATCAATAGTAGTGGTACCGATATAGAAATAGAACGTGTGTCATCCTTGGAGATTTACTCCAGTAAGGATGAAATAACGATAGAAGAAGTAGGTGCCGTACACGGAGATTTAAGATTTACCAATATGCAACTCAACAATGTGGATGAACAGATCAATCTTACCATGAAAATTGCTGATTTCAGGGTTTCCAAGGTGCAGAATCCGGATGCGGTAATCGTAATAGATCAGGAATCATCAGAAGTAAGCCTTACCATTTCCGATTTCTCATTTAAGTTCGACGCTACTTTGGAAGAAGGTCTGTTACGACTGCCTAAGTCCTTTAAGAACGTAGAGACCAAGATGTTGAACAAGGGACAAAGGATTCGCGAAATAACGGCTACCTACGGTAAGGGTTTATCAGGAGAGATTTCCATTACGGGCATAAAGGGAGTTATACTTTTAAAGGAATTATAACCCTGTAACATTTTCTATATGTTTGGAACTAACCTTGAAAAGACTGTATAGCCGATCTGCAAAAATTTTCGTAAAAAAGTATAGAAAATATGCAACCTTTTCCCAACTACATTGTCTTTTGAATAAGACAATCAAAAAACAATAAAGCATGAAACATCAAAAATCTTTTTTTCTAATCATTATTTTACTTTTTGCAGGCTTTACCTATGCCCAGGAAGACGAAGATTACCTTGAATTTAATGACCGTAAGAATGTTGTTCATGGCGTTTATTTGGGTTTGAACACTCATTTAGGCGAAATTGACGGAGAGCCAACATATCAAGGTGGTCTCAAAATTGCTTATGTGGCCAACCAACAATTTGAGGTAGGTTTCTCGGGGACCTTCTTCTATTCGCAACAAGATCTTTTTAATAGTGATCTGGCCCGTGATGAGGATCTTATTGGAGCTTACGGCGGCCTGCACTTGGAACCTATTTTTTTTAGTAAATCTTTGGTAAACCTTTCATTTCCTTTATTGATTGGTGCCGGTGCCGTCGGTTACGTTGGCGATAATTTTGATGACGAGGATTATGAGCTTACAGAGGATGATGTAGATGCCATTTTTGTATTGGAACCAGGGGTAAGTGTGTTGTTCAATGTCTCAAGGTATTTACAGCTTGAAGCTGGGGTCAAATACCGCTTTTCCAATAAAATAGAACTTGATTTTAGTCCGGTATCCCGAATCAATGGTTTTTCCGCGGGAATAGGAGTTAAAATAGGTGTTTTTAATATGGGCAGGAATCGCTATAAAAAGAAAATTTAGTATGAAAAATAATATGTTTAACGGTCTTTGTCCAGTATGTCATGAGGTAATTGAAACCCAACATGTTTTTTCGGAAAATAACCAAGTATATCTAAAGAAGGGGAATACCGCATCATCATCCATTACCTTAAAAACCAAAGATCAATGGTTTCCGGTAAATTTTCAATGGATGCCGGTCATGGAGTTAAAAAACAACCTTGAAAATCAATCAGAAAATTTATAAAAATGAACAGAGTATTAGTATTTGCGATTCTGATCGCTTTAAGTCTTCAAATGGTTTCCTGTGATTATGAAACTATTCGCGCTTCCGATGGAATTTCAACGATAGGTTATGGTTTTTCAGACTATTCACGTTTAAAGGTGTCCAATGCTTTTAATGTTTATGTGACTTTCTCCGATGTGGAGGAAAGCGTAGAGGTAGAGGCCAATGAAAACATTCATGACCGTATTGTTGTACAAAAGGAAGGGAACACGCTGCGAGTGAGATTAAAGAAACATACCAATCTAAGAGGAAATGTAACTTTAAACGTGTTTATTACCACTAGGGAGATTTCCGATTTTGATATTTCAGGTGCTTCCAATATCACATTGGAAAATCCTTTGATTACGCGTAAGGTAGATCTAGAGGTCTCAGGGGCATCATCCTTCTCAGGTGAGATGGATCTCACCGATTTGGATATAGAGGCATCAGGTGCTTCCAATATTGATTTATTTGGAAATACCGAATCGCTAAGGGCCCGTCTTTCGGGCAGTAGTGATCTTAAGGATTATGATTTGACGGTAGAAGAATTGGATATAGATCTAAGCGGTGCCAGTGATGCCTATTTAACGGTAACGGAATCCATTGATATTGAGGCTTCCGGCGCAAGTACTTTAAGATACAGGGGAGATGCGACCGTAAATCTTAGAAGGTTGTCCGGTGCATCGGAAATAGTTAAAACCGACTGATTTTAGACGTTTTGGTGGTGGTTGTTGAATATGGGCATCCTATGTGATGCCCATATTTATTATGTTTTAAACTTCTAATTAGTGTCTTTCTTTTAATACCTTTTCTATATCCTTTAAGGTAAAGCCCTTCGCTTGAAGTAAAATCAAATAATGGAACAATAGATCCGCACTTTCGTTTAAAAAGAGTTCGTCATTATTGTCCTTGGCCTCAATAACGGTTTCTATGGCCTCTTCCCCTACCTTCTGCGCAATCTTGTTAATACCCTTTTCAAACAACGAGGCAACATAGGAGGTTTCCCCGGTAGAGGAAGTCCTTCGCTGTTCTATCACCTTTTCCAATTTTGAAAGAAATCCGAAATTGGATATATTCTTCTCGCCCCAGCAAGTATCACTTCCGGTATGACATGTTGGCCCGACAGGATTTACCAGAATAAGCAATGTATCCTTATCACAATCATTTTTGATATTCTCCAAATACAGGAAATTGCCACTCTCTTCCCCTTTGGTCCATAAGCGTTGTTTGGACCTACTGAAAAAAGTCACCTTTTTGGTCTCCATGGTCCTATCCAGTGCCTCCTGGTTCATATAGCCCAGCATCAAGATGTTTTTAGTAACGGCATCTTGAATAATTACGGGTAACAACCCATCTCCATTTTTGTCAAAATTTATTTCCATGTATTCCTTTCTTAATCTTGATTATTAAAGCCTAACCGGGATACCGCATCTTTCAAGCTCTTTTTTTAAATCCTCTATCTTCATTTCCTTAAAATGAAAAACACTGGCGGCCAACGCGGCATCTGCTTTGCCTTCTACAAAGGTATCCGTAAAATGCTGCATCTTACCTGCTCCGCCAGATGCAATAACGGGGATGTTTCTTTCTTTGGACATTCTGGCCAAGGCCTTGTTCGCAAATCCATTTTTAGTACCATCATGGTCCATGGAGGTAAATAGGATTTCTCCTGCGCCCCGCTCCTCTACTTCCCTGGCCCATGCAAACAGTTCAATTTCCGTGGGTACCTTTCCACCGACCAGGTGTACTTTCCATTCTCCGTTAATCCGTTTGGCGTCAATGGCCACAACGATACATTGTGATCCAAATTTTGCAACCAAATCATTGATCAATTGCGGATTTTTTACTGCCGATGAATTGATCGACACCTTATCTGCTCCATTTTGCAGGAGGACATCCACATCTTCCACCGATGAAATGCCTCCACCAACAGTAAAAGGGATGTTTACCTTTTCGGCTACATGATAGACCAGTTCCGCCAAGGTCTTGCGTTTTTCCTCCGTAGCTGAAATATCCAAAAACACCAATTCATCTGCACCTTCCTCGGCATAGAATTTAGCCAGTTCCACGGGATCTCCCGCATCCCGTAGATCCAAAAAGTTGATGCCCTTTACCGTACGGCCATCCTTTATATCCAGACACGGGATTATTCTTTTTGTCAACATATAATCAAGTAATAGGTCAGAGGAGTAAAATACGAAGTAATGTCTTTCATAAAATCATTTTTTATTTCTGATTTTTTCGAGCGGTCTTTATGGAAGAAACTGTAATTGCCAATAACTCACCTCCTTCTTTTCTTAAACGCTCTATTTCTTCATGATGATTATCCGAAATTTCCAGAAAAAGTTCTAGCCAATACATCGATTCATCAGTTTCTTCTTCAACTACTTTGAGTTTATAAATAAAATCCGCAGTTGATTTTGCTCTTTGCGATGCTCTATAATTTGCCCCTACTGAACCGGAACATCTAATTAGTTGTCTCACCCAGGTATCATATTCCTTGGATCTAGGAATTTTAGTACAAAGCCTCCAGCAATCTGCAGCGAATCTTTTAGTCCTTGACTTTAAATCTTGCATCTTTGTATTCTATAATTAGATTGATAAACTTCAATTTCCTACTTTGTACTTCGTAACTCCTATCTCTGACCTCCCTAGATTATTCCTTGTTCCTTGTATTCAAATCTATTCCATCATAAAAGCCTAATTCTTTATTTTTCAGCATTTTGGTCCACTGTGCAATTTGGCCCACATGATACGAGTAATGCTCGACCACATGGATAATGATGCCCATTCCCGAAAAGTAAAAACCCTGAACGTTACGCTTTCGCATCAGATTTTCCACTTTGGAGCCATCCATAGTTCTTTTTGCCTTTTCCACAGTATCCTCAAGCATCCGTACCAATTGAGATTTGGAATAACCGGAACGTGCTGCAAATTCTTTGTCACGTTCCCTGGAATCTGTTTCTTGGCCCAGGGCCGATATGGCATACTGGGTTATATTTCCGCATAAATGCAAAATCTGATTACCAATACTATTGGAAGATTCATTGTGTCTGATCCAAATTTCTTCTTCGGACAACTGTTCCATACAAATTTGAATCATTCTAGTGCTTTCATCCATTCTATATATGGATTGCGCCAAAAACTCTTCCGCTAATTGAGATACCATATCCTTCATACCTGTATGTTAAAAGATTCCAATTGCTTAAGACTAATTCTATTTTCGTAAAGGGCCTTACCGATTATGACGCCTTCACAACCTATTTCCCTAAGTTTCGGTAGTTCCTCAAACTGGGAGACACCACCAGATGCAATAAGATGTATCCCGGGCACTTCAATATCTTCAACCCCGCTCATGGTAACCCTTGTCTCCGTTTGTTTGGTATGAGATAGAATTTTTTTGTACAAATCGAATGAAGGTCCTTCCAACATGCCATCCTTACCAATATCGGTACAGATTACATATTTAATTCCCTTTTGTTGATAGGATTTAATGAAAGGTACCAAGTCCATGTTGGATTCCTCCTGCCAACCGGAAACTGCTATTTTTTCATTTTGGGCATCCGCTCCCAAAATAATTTTTTCAGCCCCATACTTTTCCAACCAATCCAAAAAAGTAGATTGCTCCTTTACGGCGATACTGCCCCCAGTAACCTGTTTAGCACCATTGTCAAAGGCTATCTTTAAATCCTCATCCGTTTTTAATCCTCCCCCAAAATCTATTTCCAAATTCGTCTTTGATGCGATTTGATATAAAACCTTATGATTAATAATATGTTTGGATTTTGCTCCATCCAAGTCTACTAAATGTAAATATTGAATGCCATGGGCTTCAAATTCCTTAGCAACCTCAAGAGGGTTTTCATTGTAAATCTTTTTGGTGTTGTAATCGCCTTTTGATAGTCGAACACATTTCCCCTCAATAATATCTATGGCCGGGATAATTCTCATTTATTCTTTCTTAGCATCCAAGTTTGTGGTTCCGATATTTTTTCAAAACCAAATTTTTCATAAAATCCATGGGCATCGTTTGTACGAAGCCCGATTCCGTTGACATTCCGTAATTCGGGGAGTTGGACAATATGCCTGACCAACATTTTACCTATTCCTTGGCTCGCATATTCAGAATCGACAAAAACATCCATTAACCAAGCAAAAACCACATAGTCAGTTACCAAGCGTGCAAAGGCCACTTGTTGATCATTCTTATTAAAAACCCCAAAACATAGGGAGTTTTCCATTGATTTTAAAACCAATTCCATGGTTCTGCCCTTTGCCCAATAGGAATTCTCGGATAAATATTTATGGATAAATGGTGTATCCATTTTTTCTCTTTCCGTAGCTATGTAAAATTCTCCTTCCATTACATTTCAAGAAAATTTTGCAATATCCTTTCCCCACCATCACTACTTTTTTCGGGATGGAATTGCGTACCATAAAAATTAGCCCTACCTAAAGCGGCACTATAATTCAACTCATATTCCGAAACCGCAATGGTATCATTGCAAATTGGGGCATAATAACTATGTACCAAATAGATGTATTCCTTCTCTCCTATACCCTTAAACAAATCTGATTTTAAATTGGATATTTCATTCCATCCTATTTGAGGTACTTTAACTCGATTGGAAAACCGAACCACATCCACATCAAATATTCCAAGCCCCTCGGTACTCCCTTCCTCGGAAGAATTGCACATCAACTGCATGCCCAGGCAAATGCCCAATACAGGTTGTTTTAGGTTTGGTATTAGATTGTCCAATCCGCTAGCCCGTAATTTTTTCATGGCGCTGCTGGCTTCACCTACACCCGGAAATATTACCTTGTCCGCAGCTTGGATATCCTTGGGATCATTACTAAGAATCGCTTCGTATCCCAATCTTTGAATGGCAAAACGGATACTCTGAATATTTCCCGCTCCGTAATTAATAATTACAATTTTCATAACATTCCTTTCGTGGAGGGAAGGACCATTTTTTTGGTATCCCGTTTTATTGCCATTTTTATAGATTTGGCAAAAGCCTTAAAAATAGCCTCTATCTTATGGTGTTCATTAGTGCCTTCTGCCTGTATGTTTAAATTGGCCTTGGCGCCATCGGTGAAGGATTTGAAGAAATGGTGGAACATTTCGGTAGGCATGTCTCCAACTTTTTCCCGTTTAAAATCCGCTTCCCAAACCAGCCAGTTACGCCCTCCAAAATCTAGGGCAACCTGGGCAAGACAATCATCCATCGGCAAGCAAAAGCCATATCTTTCAATACCCAACTTATCTCCCAGAGCCTGATAAAAAACTTCGCCTAAAGCAATGCCCGTATCCTCAATGGTATGATGCTCGTCTACTTCCAAATCTCCATTTACCTCAATGTCCAAATCCATTTGTCCATGCCGTGCCAATTGATCTAGCATATGGTCAAAGAAAGCCAGTCCCGTTGAGATTTTTCCATGCCCCGTTCCATCAAGGTTAAGAACAATACGGACATCCGTTTCATTGGTTTTCCTGTGAATTTCGGCGGTTCGGTTGTTTAATCTCAGGAACTCATAAATCTTTTCCCAATCATTGGTTTCCAGGGCAATATACTTTTCCAATTCTTGGGTATCCGTACTGACCTCCGAGGTTCCTAACTGTGTATTATTGTTGATAAAAATTCCTTGTGAACCCAAATTTTTGGCCAATTCCACATCTGTAAGCCTATCCCCTATCACAAAAGAGTTTTCCAAGTCGTAGTGATCCGTAAAATACTTGGTCAAAAATCCTGTTTTTGGCTTTCGTGTTTCCGCGTTATCCTCCGGGAATGTTTTATCAATAAATACCTCATCAAAGACTACTCCCTCATTTTCAAAGGACTTTAATACAAAGTCATGCACCGGCCAAAAGGTATCTTCGGGAAAGATGTCAGTACCCAATCCATCCTGATTGGTAATCATCACCAGCTCATAATCCAATTCCTTGGCAATCTTTCCCATGTACTTAAAGGCTCTTGGATAGAATTCCAATTTATCGAAACCATCAATTTGTTCATCTTCCGGTTCCAGTATCAAGGTACCATCACGATCAATAAAAAGTACTTTACGAGTCTTATCTTCAGGAGAAGAATTATTTATATTGTCCACTTTCATTCGATATTTAATTTAGACTTCTTAGAGCTTCTATCAATTTCTTATTTTCTTCTTGAGTCCCAACAGTTAATCGCAATGTGTTTTCGCAAAGTGGTTGGGTGCTTCGGTTTCTTACTACGATTCCTTTATCCAGTAGCTGCTGGTATCTTTTATCGGCATCGTCCACCTTTACCAAAACAAAATTAGCGTCCGTGGGATATATCTTAAGAACAAAGTTGAATTGAAGTAATTCCTTGGTCAGTTCGTTCCTTTCTTTTAATATGCTCCTTACTTCCTCATGTACCATTTTCGGATTCAACACATGCCGTAAAGCTCTTTGTTGGGTCAGTTCATTCACATTGTACGGCGGTTTTATCTTGTTTAAAACAGATATAATCCCTGGGGATGCACAACAAATACCCAAACGGATTCCCGCCAGACCATAGGCCTTGGATAGGGTCTGCGTTACAATAAGATTGGGGTAATTCTGCAATTGTGCCAACCAGCTTTCTGCCTCCGAAAAATCAATATAAGCTTCATCTACGACCACAAGACCCTCGAAGCTATCCAAAAGATGTTTTATTCGCTTCTCGGAAAAACAATTCCCAGTAGGATTATTGGGAGAACAAAGAAACAGTAACTTCGTATTTTGATCTACGGCCTTCAAAATGCCTTCTACATTAGGTTCAAAATCTGAGGTTAACAGAACTTCTTTGTTTTTTACATCGTTTACACCGGCCAACACTTTATACATACCATAGGTAGGAGGCGAAGTGATAATATTATCAGTTTTAGGTTCGCAAAATGCCCTGAAAATCAAGTCCAAAACCTCATCGCTACCATTGCCCAAAAGCAAATTTTCCATGGCTACACCCCGCTGTTCGGCCAGAAGTGCCTTTAGGTTCCTTTGTTGGGGATCGGGATACCGATTGACTCCGTTATTAAAAGGATTCTCATTGGCATCTAAAAAGACCATTTCTGAGCCGTCGGACACGTATTCGTCCCGGGCAGAGGAGTAGGGTTTTAATTCCCTGACACTTTCGCGAACCAGCTTATTTATATCGAATTCCCTTTTCATGGGTAACTATCATTATTTTGAAATCCTGCCTTCGGCAGGCAATGTACTATTAGTCAAAACTTTCGGTTTCCAATAGCAACTCAGTTTTCAAAAGTTGTTGGATTACTTGGTTATTAAGTTATTGTTGCACTCCGTCAAAATAACCTAAAAACTCAATAACCAAATAACCTATGTTAATCTCATTTTTAGTTCAAACCCCTGCCTATGCCAGGAGGGTATGACTCCTTAAAAAGTAGGAGTGCTTAGTTTCATTTTTTATTCAAAGTCGGACTCATTTTGGTCTATACTTCTTAAACGCAATGTCATTGCCTTTTTATGGGCTTCCAGACCTTCGGCTTCCGCCATAAGCTCAACAGCATTACCAATATTTTTGATGCCTTCCTTAGTTATTTTCTGAAAGGTCATACTCTTCATAAAACTGTCCAAATTTACCCCACTATACTGTTTGGCATAACCATTGGTCGGTAAGGTATGATTGGTTCCCGAAGCATAGTCTCCAGCACTTTCAGGCGTATAGTTGCCAATAAAAACCGATCCGGCATTCATCGTATTCTTTACATAGAAATCTTCATTCGCAACACAAATAATATAGTGCTCAGGACCATATTCATTAATAAATTCTATTGCGGTCTCATCATTTTCCAAACCTATTAATTTGCTATTTTCGATGGCCTTACTTGCAATTTCCTTTCTTGGTAGATCTTCCAATTGTTTTTCTATTTCCTTCTCCACCTTATCGATCATCGCCTTTGAAGTGGAAACCAAAATCACCTGACTATCAACACCATGTTCTGCCTGACTTAAAAGATCCGAAGCCACAAAAGCTGCATTAGCGGTATCGTCCGCGGCCACCAACAATTCGCTCGGCCCAGCAGGCATATCTATAGCAATTCCATATTTGGTGGCTATTTGTTTGGCCACGGTGACATATTGGTTACCTGGTCCAAATACCTTGTATACTTTTGGGATAGTTTCGGTGCCAAAAGTCATTCCAGCAATGGCCTGGATGCCCCCTACCTTAAAAATTTGCGTCACTCCGCATAAACCAGCCGTATACAAGATAGCAGGATGTGTTTTTCCTTCTTGATTAGGCGGAGAGCAGAGTACAATTTCATTACAGCCGGCAATGGATGCCGGCACTGCCAACATTAAAATTGTTGAAAACAAAGGTGCTGTCCCTCCAGGAATATAGAGTCCTACCCTTTGGATAGGACGTTTTTCCTGCCAACATTGTACTCCGTTCATGGTTTCCACGGTAACCCGATCCGTTTTCTGTGCTCGGTGAAACTTTTCAATATTCTTCTTGGCAAGCTGTATGGCGTTCTTTAGTTCTTTTGTAATCAAATTTTGGGCATTTTCTATTTCTTGGGAAGATACCTTCATACCATTCGAAGAGACACCGTCGAATTTCTGGGTGTATCGCTTTATTGCTGCATCGCCCTCTTGTTCAACTATTTTAAAAATGTCCCCCACCATATCTTCAATATCGGATACGGTCTGGGTAGGCCTTTTTAAAATAGACTTCCAATCTTCTCGCTTTGGATTATATATTTTTTTCATTAAAGCACCATTTTTTCTATGGGGCATACCAAAATACCTTCTGCTCCGGCTTGTTTCAATTCATCGATTACCTCCCAAAATTTGTCCTGGTTAAGTACCGTATGAACGGAACTCCAACCTTCTTCCGCCAAAGGCAAAACCGTTGGACTTCTCATCCCCGGTAGCAGTTCAATAATAGCGTCAAGCTTATCATTTGGGGCATTTAATAATATGTATTTGGATTGTCGAGCCTGTAGAACGGATTGAATCCTAAACTGTAGTTTCTTTAAAATTTCCTGACGTTCCTCTGAAATCTTTGGCGAAACGGCCAAAACCGCTTCACTCTTAAGAATCACCTCTACCTCCTCCAGATTATTTTTGAACAGGGTACTCCCGCTAGAAACAATATCGCAAATACCATCCGCTAAACCTATATTGGGAGCTATTTCCACCGAGCCATTTATAATGTGTAAATCAGCTTTTACGCCTTTTTTCTTTAAATAATCATTGACAGTATTGGGATAAGATGTTGCTATACGCTTCCCTTCAAAGTCCTTAGCGGTGCTGTATTTCATTGTCTTGGGAACGGCCAAGGATACCCTACACTTTGAAAATCCAAGCTTTTCCGTCCATCCGATGTCCTTTCCTTTTTCCACCAGTACATTTTCACCAATAATGGCGGTATCCACTACACCGTCCCTTAGATACTGGGGGATGTCGCCATTTCTTAGATAAAAGACCTCCAATGGAAAATTACGGGCCGAAGCTTTCAGTTGATCTTTTCCATTATTAATGGAAATACCGCAATCCTTTAATATTTTGAGCGAATCCTCGTTAAGGCGACCGCTTTTTTGTATGGCTATTCGAATGTTTGTCATTAGTATAATGTATTGTTGTTTCCCTTAAGTGGAAACTATAAACTGATTTAACCAAAAAACCCGCTTGATTTCTCAAACGGGTTCAAATATTTTGTAACATAACTACAATACATTTCTACCTCGCCTGAGAGCAAGTATAAAAATGGTGATGTGTAGCAGTATTTCTCATTTCAAAGCGTAAAAATAAAACTTATTTTGATTCGACAAAAATTTAAATCGCATAATCGTATTATAAATCATAACACACTGCGCCTTTAAACAGGTTAAGTTTAAAGGTTTATATACGATACAGCATACTAATTATTGCCTAGTATTAAAGGTAGACCATCACCACTAGAACCGACCACTACCACTTTGGAATTTGGTGATTTTGAGAGTTCCAAGGTAGCATCGATTCCTTTGTCCTGTAGTATCTTATCGGTCAATGATGCACTTAAAATCTTATTGGCATCCGCCTTCCCCTGCGCCTCAATACGAACTTTTTCCGCTTCTTTTTGGGCGGTTACCAACCTAAACTCATACTCCAAGGATTCTTGTTCTTGTTTCAGCTTACGCTCTATGGCTTCCTTAATAGTAGCCGGTAAAGTAACATCACGAACTAAAATCTCATTGAGTTGAATGTACTGCCCATCCACAATCTTTTTGGTTTCTTCATAAATTTCGGCCTGTATGGCGTCCCTCTTACTGGAATACAATTGTTCCGGAGTATATCTGCCTACCACACTTCGTGCCGCTGACCGGATGGTCGGCAGTAATACCCTTTGAACATAGGCTTCCCCTTTTTCTTGGTGCAGCTTGCCCAAAGATTCCCGTTTTGGCTCAAACCAGGCGGAAGCATCCAGTTTAATTTCCAATCCATTTGAGGATAATACTTGCATTTTTTCGAACACCTCTTGCTGTCGTACTTCATAAATATAGACTTTGTTCCAAGGAGCCACAATATGAAAACCTTCACCTAAAGGAGGCCCATCCGTAACTACACCGCCGCCAAATGTTTTATAGAGCACCCCAGCTTCACCGGATCCAATGGTGATTGCAGATTTTGTAATTAGAATTATAAGTACTATTGAAATGAAAATGGCCGGCAAGGCTATTTTTGGTAATTTATCCATAGCTATTTGTGTTAAATTAATCCGTTATATTTTCTGATAAACCATTCCACAGAAAGTGCAGCAACTATTATCATTAGGAGTATCCTAAAATCTATCAAAGATACAACATTTTCCTTGCTCTTTTGTACTGGAGAAAAACGCGGGTCTTCCATAAGTTCTTGAACCAAAGAGTCCGAATTGGAGGGGAAAAACAACTTACCCTTGCTATCCATGGCCAACCGATTTAGTTTTTTATGGTCACTGGAAAGAAATTGCTGTTCAACATTGAAATCCAGTATGGTAAAGGTTCCTGAGGAAGAAAGGTTCTCATCGGTTACCAATACGGTAAATGCATAATCTCCGGAAGGAAGGTCACCTAAATCTGCCTGATAAAAACTATCCTTTAGCAACATTGGAATTTCCTTTACGAAGTTGTTTTCCTTCCCTTTAATTTTTAGGATTAAACTGGCATTCCGGTCCAATTCAAAGGCCTCATCAAAATATCTGGCCGATATACTGGCGCCATCGCTCCCTTGGTATATTAAATCATAATCGACGTTCAATCGATTTTTGGAAGTATTCGATGAAAGATATAAGATGATTTTACCAATAAGCCCATCGAAGTTTTTGAAATCCTTATTGTCCCGATAGCTCTGCATACGCCACTTCCATAGATTTTCGCCAAAGAGTACCACTTCTTTGGTTTGGTCCTTAAACACTACGGCCAACAAGGGTTCACTCAACTCCACTCCTTTAATACTTTGTCCCAATATAATTTCATGGGGAGCACTAATCAGTATTTCTCCCAATTCGCCCTCCAAAGGAGGTAGATTATCTATTACAAATCCCGAGATATCAAAAAGACCAAAACCCTTGTTTAAAATTGGAAGTATCTCCTCCGTTTCGCCATAGGCATCTTTTGAATAGTTATTCTGTATTTCGTTTAGGAAGTTCCAATCTGTATTTGCGCCACAAATTGTAAAATAATTTATTTTTCGTTGTTGTATATATCTATATATGGGAAGGAAGGAACGGTTAGGCTCATATATGATAAATACATCGGTATTCTCCAATTCATTGATCGGCACTTGAGGCTTTTTAATTGAAACGGAACGTTGCTCGTTACTTTCAATGGCTTTCTTTAAGGTGCCCATATCCGGATGGGCCTTGGCAGTAATAATGGTTACATTCGTTTTTTCGTCTATAACCTCTATTCCGAGGCTTTTTATGTTATTGACTTTATTCCTTTCGTTTTCCAGGGGATTTATTCCAATCTCTATCGTTTTGGCACCCACGGTCTCGGCGGTAAGCAAAACGGTTATGGTCTTTGTGTTGTCCAATGGATTGAACGCAACATTTTCCGTATGGACTGTTTTCCCATTTACGGTAACTTTCAAAGTTGATTCTACACTTTTGGGACCTTCATAGGTCAGATAAAGCTCTATGGGATATTTGTTCTTTAAAAAAGCGAAGGTATTTGCATTTACTTGTTCGATCCTTAAATCCTCATATCGTGTAGTATCCCCTATGACAATAGGGTAAATGGGTACTTTTTCTTTTTCGAGGATAAAACTATAATCCTCTCCTTTCGTCTGGTTACCATCTGTGGCCAAAAGTATGGCCATATTTCTGTCAGCACCGTTATAAATATCCTTCAAAGAAGAAATGGCCTTACCAATATCCGTTTGTGTTTCGGTAAAGGTCAGTGAATCCGAATTTGTCAATGAACTGCCAAAATTATAGGGTTTTACCTGAAACCTTTCCAAAATCCCTTCATTTTGGGTAATGGTTTTCACTATGGATACCAAAGTATCGGCCGAAGCTTGAATGGACATCGAGTTATCGGTCAATAAGACGAGATCCGTCTTTTCAAGACTATATTCCTCCTTGGTAAACTTTGGGTTTATGAGTAGTATTAAGAGGCCAAATAATGCAATGAACCTTAGTGAGGCTAATAAAAGATCTAGGCCATTATTTCCCTTAAATTTATAGCGATACTGAAACAGTACAACTCCCAATGCCAATATATCGGCAGCTATTAGTAAGAGTACTGTTTGGGCATCCATAAAATTAAGGATAAGTGTTAAGGGCGAAATGTAAAAAGCAAGGTTATTTACACTTTAGGTCATCATTCCGCCATTTACGTTAAGGACATGTCCGGTAATGTAAGAAGACATATCTGAGGCCAGGAAAAGACAGGCATTGGCAATATCCTCTGGAGTCCCCCCTCTTTTCAATGGAATACCCTCTCTCCAACTTTGCACTACTTTTTCGTCCAGCTTTTCTGTCATCTCCGTTTCTATGAACCCTGGAGCAATGGCATTGCAACGAATATTTCTTGAACCTAGTTCCAAGGCAATGGATTTGGTAAATCCGATTATCCCTGCTTTTGAGGCCGCATAATTGGCCTGACCGGCATTTCCCTTTACACCGACTACGCTGCTCATATTTATTATGGATCCCTTTCGTTGTTTCAAAAGGGTCCGTTGCACGGCTTTTGTCATATTGAATACCGACTTCAGGTTGATTTCGATAACGTCATCAAAATCCGCCTCTCCCATGCGCATCAGAAGATTATCTTTGGTAATTCCTGCATTGTTAATTAAAACATCTATTCCACCAAAATCTTCCAAAACTTGGGCGACCAAAGCTTCGGACTCCTGAAAACTTGCCGCATTGCTCTTATATGCTTTGGCTTTTACGCCCTTTTCTGTTAATTCCTTTTCCAACGCCAAGGCAGGTGCCTCACTAGAACTATAGGTAAATGCTACATTGGCCCCATGCTCCGCAAATACTCGTGCTATACCCGTGCCGATACCTCTACTTGCACCTGTGATAATTACATTCTTTCCTTCTAAAAGTTTCATCCTATCTCTTGTTTGTTGCGATGTTCTTCAAATATAAGGCATGTTTCATATAAAGATGAAAAAAATCCCGCTCATACCATAATAGCGGGACTTATCTTAACACCGATTTATAGATTTTTTGGAAAAGGGGTTTAAGCCATTACTTGCTTTACTTTTTTTCCTATTTCTGCTGGGGAATCGACCACATGGATACCACACTCCTTCATAATACGTTTTTTTGCTTGGGCCGTGTCGTCACTTCCTCCTACGATGGCACCTGCATGCCCCATGGTCCTTCCGGCTGGAGCGGTCTCTCCGGCGATAAATCCGATGATAGGTTTTTTGCTCCCACTTTCCTGATACCACTTTGCGGCATCAGCTTCCAACTGTCCTCCTATTTCACCGATCATGACCACACATTCCGTTTCCGGGTCGTTTATCAAAAGTTCTACCGCTTCCTTTGTAGTTGTGCCTATTATAGGGTCGCCTCCTATTCCTATTGCCGTGGTAATCCCCAATCCTTGACGAACCACTTGATCCGCAGCCTCGTAGGTTAGGGTTCCTGATTTTGATACGATCCCTACTTTTCCTTTCTTAAAAACAAAACCAGGCATTATTCCCACTTTGGCTTCTTCCGGAGTAATTACTCCCGGGCAATTGGGGCCTATCAATCGACAATCCTTATTTTTTAAGTAGTTATTGGCCTTGACCATATCCGCAACCGGAATTCCTTCGGTAATTGTTATGATTACTTTTATTCCTGCATTAGCTGCTTCCATAATGGCATCAGCTGCAAAAGCAGGTGGAACAAAAATTATGGTCGTGTCCGCATCCACTTTTTCAACAGCCTCTTCTACCGTATTAAAAACAGGTTTGCCCAAATGTTCCTGTCCACCTTTGCCAGGAGTTACACCTCCAACTACATTGGTACCATATGCTATCATTTGTTCGGCATGGAAAGTACCTTCACTTCCTGTGAAGCCTTGAACTATAATCTTGGAATCTTTGTTGACTAGAACACTCATATTGTCTTAATTAATTTAGGCTGCACAAAAATATAGGTTTGTAGTTAAACTTGCAGGGTTAAATGGTTTATTATTCGTCTAATTTCTTGAGAATGTCCGGGATTTGTTTCACGTGGACCAATTGCTTCATCTTTTCCCTAGACTCATCAACAGGAGTACCAAAGTAGTTCCTCCCTCCGGGTAACGATTTACTAACTCCCGATTGTCCCATAATCACTGCTTTTTTTCCAATGGTAACTGCACTACTTATACCTACCTGCCCCCAAAGGGTAACTTCATCTTCGATAATTACGCACCCTGCTATCCCGGTTTGGGAAGCTATTTGGCACCGTTCTCCAATAACAGTATCATGCCCAACCTGCACTTGGTTGTCTAGCTTTGTACCTTTCCTTATGGTAGTATCCCCCGTAACCCCTTTATCAATGGAACAAAGTGCCCCAATTTCCACATCATCTTCCAGAACCACCCTACCGCAGGATATTAACTTATCCAAGCGGTCAGGTCTTTTCTTATAATAAAATGCATCCGAACCTAAAACCGCTCCTGCATGTATTATAACATTATCTCCAATAACACAATTGTCATATATGGAAACATTGGAATGGATAATGCATCCCTTACCGATCTTTACATTATTACCAATGAATACATTGGGCTGTACTATGGTGTCCTCCCCAATCTTTGCAGTCGGTGAAATGGAGCTCAGAGATTTTTCAAACGTCGTAAAAAACTGAATAAGTAAGTTGAAATCGCGAAAAGGATCATCTGAAATTAAAAGTGCCTTACCTTCCGGGCATTCTACTTCCTTGTTGATCAGTACGATCGTAGCCTTACAATTTAAAGCTTTATCATAGTACTTGGGATGGTCTACAAAAACTAGGTCACCGGGTTGTACAACATGAATTTCATTCATGCCCAATACCGGAAAATCATCAGGCCCTACATATTTGCTTCCAATAATGGTGGCAACCTGCTTGAGCGAATATGGTGTGGGGAATTTCAACTAAAAGTGTTCAAGTTCAATTCTTAAATTTTATGGTAACATCCGAGAAAATCCTATTCTTTTACCCGCTCCATATAATTCCCTTTCTCGGTATCAATCTTTATTTTATCCCCTTCGTTGATAAAAAGTGGAACGTTTACCCGAGCTCCTGTTTCTACAGTAGCAGGTTTCGTTGCGTTGGTAGCCGTATTGCCTTTAACCCCAGGTTCTGCATGGGTAACCTCCAAGATAACGCTGGCCGGCATATCTACGGACAAGGGCATACTGTCCTCGGTATTGAACAATATGGTTACCACTTCCCCTTCTTTAAGGAGTCCAGGGGCATCCAAGGTGCTTTCCTGAAGTGTAATTTGATTGTAATCATCAGTATTCATAAAATGGTAGGTTTCCCCTTCCGAATACAAATACTGATAAGACCGTGTTTCCACTCGTACATCCTCTATTTTGTGGCCTGCAGAAAAAGTGTTGTCCACTACCTTTCCCGTAGTTACGCTTTTTAGTTTGGTTCTAACGAATGCAGGTCCTTTGCCGGGTTTTACGTGTAAAAATTCGATAATCTTGTAAATATCGTTATTGTACCGGATACACAATCCTTTTCTTATATCGGAAGTTGATGCCATAATAATTTAATTTGTGCTGAAGTAGCCTTTCATGATGCCACGTTGAGAGTCTCGGATAAACTGAAGTATTTCATCCCTTTCCGGGGTCGCCTCCATTTCTGCTTCGATAATCTGTACGGCTTGTGAGTTATTATAATTCTTTTGATAAAGGATACGATATATATTCTGTATTTCCTTTATTTTTTCAGCTTGATATCCCCTACGCCTCAAACCTATGGAATTTATGCCTACATAAGAAAGTGGCTCCCTTGCAGCCTTTACATAGGGCGGTACATCTTTACGAACCAGAGAGCCTCCTGTTACAAAAGCGTGATTTCCAATAGCAACAAACTGATTTACGGCTACCAAGCCCGCCAAGGTTACATTATCGCCAATGGTCACATGTCCGGCCAATGTTGAATTATTTGAAAAAATACAGTTATTTCCTATCAAACAATCATGGGCCACATGGCAGTAGGCCATTATAAGACAGTTTTTGCCAATGACCGTTTTGTTCCTATCCGAGGTACCTTTATGGATCGTAGCACATTCTCTAATTGTGGTATTGTTCCCGACGACCACCGTAGTTTCTTCTCCCTCGTACTTCAAATCTTGGGGAGGGGCGGATATTACCGCTCCTGGAAATATATTACAATTCTTTCCTATCCTGGCACCTTCCATAATGGTCACATTGGACCCAATCCAGGTACCATCGCCAATAGTGACATTATTATGAATAGTGGCAAAAGGCTCCACAACTACGTTCTTGGCAATCTTTGCGCCAGGATGGATATATGCCAAAGGTTGGTTCATTCTTCCTTTCTTTTAACAATTTGAGCCATCATCTCGGCTTCGGAAACCAGTTTGTTATTTGCGTAGGCATAAGCTTGCATATGACAGATTCCCCGACGTATGGGAGAAATGAGATCACATTTAAAAATCAAGGTATCCCCGGGAACGACCTGTTGTTTGAACTTTACCTTGTCTATCTTCATAAAAAGGGTCAAATAGTTCTCGGGGTCGGGAACGGTACTAAGTACCAGAATTCCACCGGTTTGAGCCATGGCTTCTACTTGTAAGACTCCTGGCATAACCGGTGCCCCGGGAAAATGCCCAACAAAAAAAGGTTCGTTCATGGTCACATTTTTCATACCCACCACATGCTTATCGGATAGCTCTAAAATCCTATCTATCAAAAGAAATGGTGGCCTATGGGGAAGCATGGCCATGATTTGATGAATGTCCATCAAGGGAGGCTTATTCAAATCATATTGTGGAACATTATTCCGTTTTTCAAGTTTTATAAGTTTGGCCAGTTTCTTGGCAAATTGTGTGTTGACATAATGCCCCGGTTTGTTGGCAATTACTTTTCCACGTATTCTTGTACCAGTCAATGCCAAATCACCTACTACGTCCAATAATTTGTGCCGTGCCGCCTCATTCGGCTGATGCAACGTAAGATTATCCAAAATACCATTTGGCTTTACGGACAGCTTTTCCTTATTAAAGGCTTTTTCCAAGCGTTTCATAGTCTCGTCGGAAATCTCCTTGTCCACATAAACAATGGCATTGTTAAGATCGCCACCTTTAATAAGACCATTTTCCAAAAGCATCTCCAATTCATGAAGAAAACTAAAGGTCCTGGCATCGGCGACCTCGGTCTTGAAATCGGAGATATCTTCCAGGGTGGCATTTTGTGTCCCTAAAACTTTAGTCCCAAAATCTACCATGGCAGTAACCTTGTAGCTCTCGGCAGGAATTACAGTTATTTCGCTTCCTGTGGCCTCGTCCTTATAGGAAATAACATCCTTTACTATATATTCTTCACGGTCAGCTTCCTGTTCCACAATTCCGGCCTTTTCCAAAGCTTCCACAAAGAATTTTGAAGAGCCATCCATAATGGGTGGTTCAGGAGAATCCAGTTCGATCAAAACATTATCGATCTCCATCCCCACAAGTGCTGCAAGGACATGTTCCGAAGTCTGGATCTTGACCCCTCGTTTTTCCAGATTGGTGCCCCTTTGGGTATTTACGACATAGTTTGCATCAGCCTCAATAATTGGTTCGCCCTCAAGGTCAACGCGTTTAAATGCATATCCATGATTTTCCGCGGCAGGCAAGAACTTGAGTGTAACATTCTCACCGGTATGTAGCCCCACGCCTGTAAGGGTTACCTCCTTTTTAATGGTCCGCTGTTTTTGGTCTATTTTGATCACCGTCAATCTCTTTTTTCCAATTGGTCGATTCTATTTACTATTCTAGGCAAATTTTTAAAGTGTACGTAGGATTTGTTGTAATCCCCATAATTCAAAGCGGGAGAACCTTGTAATACTTCGTTGTCCTTTACGTTTCTCCCAATCCCGGACTGCGCTTGTATCTTTACATTATCTCCGATGGTGATATGCCCTACAATGCCGACCTGTCCGCCGATCATACATCGCTTGCCAATTTTGGCCGAACCTGCAATACCGGTCTGTGCGGCAATAACGGTATGCTCCCCAATTTCTACGTTGTGCGCAATTTGTATCTGATTATCCAATTTTACGCCACGCCGCAGAATGGTAGATCCCAGAGTGGCACGGTCAATAGTTGTACCTGCCCCCACATCTACATTGTCTTCCAAAATGACGTTTCCCGTTTGGGGAACTTTTTTGAATTCCCCATTTTTATCAGGAGTGAACCCGAAACCATCGGCACCAATAATAACGCCACTATGCACAACACAATTATTTCCTATTCTAGATTCTGAATAAATCTTTGCGCCAGCAAATATGATTACATTATCCGCAATGGTAACATTGTCCCCAATGTAGACGTTAGGGTAAATTTTTACATTATTGCCGATCTTTACATTATTGCCTAAATATGAAAAAGCCCCTAGATAAAAATTTGCTCCATAGGTGGCCGTATCGGATTGGTATACCGGGTCTTCAATTCCGGTCTTGTTGCTCTTTACCTGATTGTAATATTCCAAAAGTTTAGAGAAAGACTCGTAGGCGTCCTCCACTTTTATTAGGGTAGTCTCCACATTTTGTTCGGGAGTAAAATCCTTGTTCACTATGGTAATGGATGCTTTTGTGGTATATATAAAAGAGGTGTATTTTGGGTTGGCCAAAAAGGTCAGGGAACCTTTTTCTCCCTCTTCAATCTTAGCCAGTTTATGGACTGCTATCTCTGGATTTCCCTCTACTTCACCCTCCAAAATACCGGCAATCTGACCTGCTGTAAATACCATGAGCACAAAAGTAAGAAAAATTGTTAAACAGAATATTTGGGGTAACAGATATAATACTTGGTCACGGTTTTTGAAAGAGTCCTTAGGTTAAGATGATCGGATGCCCTTGCCACATCCTGTAATTTTCCGTTCTTTCTTAAAATGTTGATATTCTGTTGTTGGGCGTCATAGGCCCTATTCTCAATTTCTCCTGAAAAAACAAAATATGCGGTCTCGGTATCGGAAAGTTTGTACGCTTCCTTGAAGCGCTTAAAGTGCTTGGTCAATTTTTTTGAATCTATAGGTTTGTTCTTCAACTTAATGGTAAACAACCTTCTATTAATCAACATCCGACATAATCTGGAAAGCACAAAATCTTCATTTCCCTGCCATTGCTTTATGGCCGCTAGAATATCTACATCATCCAAGCTTGAAAAGGTTTCCAAAACATTTGGGTCAAAATTGTTTTTAGTGATTTTCTTTTTCAAGAAGAAAAGTAATGTTGGACTACATTGCAAATTCTTATTTTCCCGCAAAAGTTCCTTGGCCCTTTTAAGGATTCGTATCAATAATTGTTCGGCTACCAAACCTGTCTTATGCAGGTATACCTGCCAATACATAAAACGACGGGCCATTAAAAATTTCTCCACGGAGTAAACTCCCTTTTCCTCTACCACCAAATCATTTCCGGCCACGGTAAGCATAGTAATCAAACGTTCCGCGTTGATATTACCCTCGGCTACTCCGGTGTAAAAACTGTCACGCTTTAAATAATCCATTCTATCCATATCCAATTGACTGGAAACCAATTGGTTCAAAAATTTTTTTGGATGTTTTCCTTTAAATATTTCCAAGGCAATCGTTAAACTTCCGTTAAACCTTTGATTCAGCTCCTCCATGAATAAAAGCGAAATATGTTCATGTCCAATTCCATTTACGATGCTATGCTCCATAGCATGTGAAAATGGACCGTGGCCAATATCATGTAACAAAATGGCACATAACAATCCATTTTCCTCCTCCTTTGTAATCTCAACACCCTTAAAACGAAGTACTTGAATGGCTTGCTGTGTCAAATGCATACTGCCCAGGGCATGATGAAATCGGGTATGATGTGCCCCAGGATATACCAAATAGGAAAGGCCCATCTGCGAGATTCTACGCAACCTCTGAAAATAAGGGTCGGCTATAAGATCAAAAATAAGCGTATTGGGGATTCTAATAAATCCGTAAATTGGATCGTTGAAGATTTTAAGCTTGTTTGATTTAGGCAAAATAGGTGTATAATTTGATAAGAATCCAAAGTTATACAATTGTGTTGAAACCTAATTCAAAATAGTAGGTCGATGCACGGAATACGACCTCCAAAACCGGTCAAGCTAAATACAAAACCGAATAGCAGGAATGAGTAAGATAACCATCTTATGGGTCGATGACGAAATTGATTTGTTGAAGCCCCATATCCTTTTCTTGGAAAACAAGAATTATAGCGTAATCACTTGTAAAAGTGGACAGGAAGCCCTGGAAGAACTGACCCGTTCCCGAGTGGATATCGTGTTTCTGGATGAAAACATGCCCGGGATTTCAGGATTGGATACATTGAATGAAATTAAATCGATGGTATCTTCCCTACCCGTGGTCATGATTACCAAAAGTGAGGAGGAATCCATTATGGAAGAGGCCATAGGCTCTAAAATTGCGGACTATCTCATTAAACCGGTGAACCCCAATCAAATTTTGCTATCACTAAAGAAGAACTTGGACCATTCCCGTTTGGTATCCGAGAAGACTACGGCCAACTATCAACAAGAGTTTCGGAAAATATCTATGGACCTGTCCATGGTAAATTCTTGGGAAGAATGGATAGATCTCTACAAAAGACTCATCTATTGGGAACTTCAGTTAGAGGAAATTGAGGACAGTGGTATGTTCGAAATATTGGAATCGCAAAAAGTGGAGGCCAACAATCAATTTGGAAAATTTGTTGATAAGCATTATTTGGATTGGTTTACCTCCTCTGATGGGCCTGTAATGTCCCACACCTTATTCAAAGAATGGGTGCAACCGAGAATCAAGGAATCCCCCACCCTTTTAATCGTAATAGACAACCTTAGGTATGATCAGTGGTATGCTTTTGAGGATTCGGTGGCATCTTTTTATAAAAAGTCCACGGAATCTGCATATTTCAGCATCTTGCCCACCGCTACCCAATATGCGAGAAATGCCATCTTCTCTGGCCTCACTCCATTGGATATGGAGCGGAAATATCCTAACTGGTGGAAAAACGATACTGATGAAGGTGGAAAAAATCTTTTTGAGGATAAGTTTTTGGATGAACAGATCAAGCGACTTGGACTTAATTTAAAATGGGAGTACCATAAAATTAGCAGCTTAAAGCAAGGCAAACAACTCTCTCAAAATTTCAGGTCTCAAAAAGACAATGATCTTACGGTAATCGTCTATAATTTTGTGGACATGCTCTCGCATTCCAAAACGGAAATGGAAGTTATTAAGGAATTGGCCTCGAATGACAAGGCGTATCGGTCCTTAACGCAAAGTTGGTTCAAGAATTCTCCTTTGTTGGAAATTATACAGCAGGCGCAGACTATGGGTTTGAAATTGATCATTACCACGGATCATGGTACCATTAACGTAAAGCATCCCTCAAAAGTTATCGGGGACAAAGAAACCAGTCTCAATTTAAGGTATAAGACCGGGCGTAGCCTTACCTATGATGTCAAGGACGTATTGGAGTCACAGAGTCCGGCAAAAATACATCTACCCAGTATTAACATGAGCAGCTCCTTCATCTTTGCCAAAAATGATCTGTTCTTTGCGTATCCCAATAACTATAACCACTATGTAAGTTACTATCGCAATACCTACCAACATGGCGGGGTATCCTTGGAAGAAATGATTATCCCTTTTGTGGTTTTGGAACCGAGGTAAATTTGGGATCTATTGGATTTACAGGACTCATTATTTAGGGATTCAGTGGAGTATTGCCGTACCTTCTACAAGTAATGGCCTTAGTAGGTATAATCCGAGTGTCGAATCAAATATTACCCATCCCATCAAATCAGATTTTCGGTAAAGGATAATTTTACCAGTCGCAGTTTGGTGGGCATAGTATCACTTTTCCGTGCTTTTCAGAATTTCTTTAGGAAAAATTGACTTCATGTCGTTTAACTATATTATAAATATAGTATATATTCTATACAATATGATTTAAAATCCAAATTTTGATAGATATTTTTATTTTCGCAGAAAAAAACCTATTTTGAAGGCTGTAAGAATATCCTATATTTGTACAAACAGATATAGAACACCTTCTCACTTATGCTTAAGACCATAGATCGTTTAATGCAATTCATCAAATATGCAGGCCTGAGTGCCCGGAAATTTGATATCTCCATCGGGGCTAGCAATGGCTATACGCTTCGAATGAAAAAGAATCATGCCTCCATTGGCAGTGATGTGATTGAAAATATTGTTAAGGTATACCCGCAACTCAACGTGGTATGGCTTATTACCGGGGAAGGCAAAATGCTTAAGGATAGGGAAGAGCTTATGGCCAATATGGACAATTTGTCCCTGGAGAAACAACAGGAAATCGAACAGCTAATCGAACATAAGATCAGACTACGCCAGGAAGAAGAACTGAAGCGACTTTTAAAAGAGATTACGGAAGAAATTGAGCAGACCCAAAAAAAGATGGGCGGTAAAGATTAATTACATTCTGTTTTTCAACGCATATTCCTTCAACAATTCTTCACGCAAATCCCTAAGTAAATCAATACGTTTCTTTTCTTGTATTCCCTTTGTATTTTCTTTTAGGTCTTTGAACGCCGCTTCTTTTTCCGAAAACATTTCGTTGTTAGACCCTATTTTGGATAGCATGTCCTCTATTTCGTGGGTAATGGTATCATATAGTTCCAAGATTTTTGTCTTCCGTCTTACCATATAGGCTATCCATCCGAGAAAGCAAACAACAGCAAGTATTACAGGTAATGCCTTAAAAAGGGAAATTTCATCCGTGATTTTTTGGGGCGCAATACCCTCCAACAACTGATAGAATATTAAAACTATTGGCGAAAGAATAGCATAACGCCACCAGTCTCGGGAAGTAACGAACCATATCACCATGGGCAGGAAAACTCCTAACTTTATGCATACATACCAATAAAATGTGTGTACATCTACAAAACCATGATTGTGAAGCGTATACCATAAAACCTTGTATTCCTTAACGTTTTCTGGAATAAATTTATAGGAATTGAGCAAAAAAAGGGTGAAAACCAACAATGCTACCATAAGTAAGTCCCATTTCTTTTTTGGTCTTGGGCCACCACTTTTTGTGGTTGGATGTTCCAAGGAGTTTTTTATAAAAGTCTTTATGACCATTAATTTCCTGAGGTACTCATTTTTTGGTAAAACCTGCTTGGCCTCTGTTAAGAATCGAGCTTCTTTGTCAATAACCTTATGAAGCCTTGGATATTTTTGGGTGAACCCATTTTGTTTTAGCCCAAATACCGTTGAAGCTTCACTTTTTCTTGTGGATTTTTTTTGAAAAATTACCAATAGACCAATAATAACTATGTTAATGAAAATTGAAAATACTAGAAGATTGTTTTCTATTACTTCGTTGTAAACAAAAATATCTATAGCCAGAGAGTCTATCCAATAGACCAATAGCGCTAAAATAAAGTAGCGCCACCAATAGGGATTGGTCAAAAACCACACGATATATAACAAAAATGGGATAAGCCTGGTAAGTAAGGACCAAAGAAATACTCCATTATTAGCTAGGTCATGATGATATTCAAAACCAAAAAAATGGATAGATTGAGCATTATCATCAAAGTAAAGATGTATGTATATTGAAAAGGGAACCAAAACTATGAACATTGCCAGTAAGACTTCCAGTATGTACTTTCGTTGCCAAAACGACCCCATCTTTTGTATCTTTATCTAATTGCCTAAACTACGAATTACTATGGAATTGTTCGTGTTTTATCTTAAAAATGCAGGAAATAATCTATTTACAAAATCAAATTGACCAGATAGCACAACAATTTTTGCGTAAAGCCCAATCCAAAATAGTTTGTCTTTACGGGGAAATGGGAGCGGGTAAAACAACCCTGATCAAAGCTTTGGTCAAAGAATTAGGTGGTGATGAATCCGCCTGTAGTCCTACTTTTGGTATTGTAAACGAATACTATTTGAAAACCGGGGAGGTTTTGGGGTATCATTTTGATTTTTATAGATTGGAGGAAGAAACCGAAGCTTTGGATTTGGGCTTGGAAGACTATTTGAGCCAGGATGTATGGATTTTTGTGGAATGGCCGGAAAAAATTAATTCCTTTCTCCCGGATGATGTATCAAAAATTACTATTGAAGTTATAGATCATCACACCCGAAAACTATTTTTTTAACACTTATGCGAGATGTTTTCGGGTACTAGGCAAGCTTTAAAACATGTGAATATGCCCATGAAATCTTGCGCTTATCGCCAAAACTGAAATTTTATTGCATTTTTTCGATGAAATGCATAATTTTCGATAAAATAAAGGGTTTTATCGATGAAATACCCAATTTTAACATTTCACGGAGATTTGTTACCCCTATTTTTCCTACATTTGTATTAGAGCATTTGTCCAATTTCTAACTAAAAACCTCGAGACCATGAGAATGAAAAGAATCGTATTTGGCTTATTGGCTGTTGTGGCCTTATTGGCTTTTTCTTCAGAAGCATATAGTAATGCTGACGGAGACCAATCACCAGAACAAGGCATAGAAAAGAGAAAATTGACAAAAAAAATCTAGTTTTTTCTTTTTACTAATATGACAAGGGACAATGTAAGTTGTCCCTTTTTTTATACTTTTTTTCGTATTCTATCGTTAGCGAATAATAGATAGAAATAACTGATGAGGGATACAATTAAAAAAAGTAGGGCTAAAAGAAAGATTTTGATTGAATCTTGCTTTGTTTTTTTTATAGCAATATCACCCTTCTTATACAAGCTTTACGATTATTTGCCAGAAAACCCTGAAGCCACCTTCTCACTTTTTGGATTTACCATAGATAATAATGGGTTTCCTGACATATCGACTTATGTCTGGTTCATGATGGGTAAAATAATACCCCTTTATTTGCTAGTATTTTGGTTTTTGACCTCGAAAGATTGGTGGTATCATATTATACTGATTCCAATCGCCATGTATTCCTTTCAAGTATTTGAAGTGCTTTTTGATTCCGATGATAATATAGATACTGAAAATATTTGGTGGATTATACCCATTTGCATGGGGGTTATCCCATTTGTATATTTTATCAGGATTAAACTATACGACAAATATGTAAATGGTATAGACCTGGAAGCCATGGAAGCAGAATTGCAGACCTATCGCGAAAAAGGTATGGTTCCGGAAAAGAAACCGGAGGATTTAGAAAATGAGGAACCTGTAATACCGGAGGATGAAACTCTATCACAGCAGATAGATCGTCTATTGTCTACCCGAAACCTGGAATCGCACTTCAAGCAATTACAGGACAACCTCAAAAATTGGCTTCATTTAAAATCGTAGTACGTTCTGTACCTAACAACAGTGTTTATCTGAATTTCAGTAAATTATTGTAATTTTACCTTTAGTTTCAATCCAAAAACACTTGGGTAGAAGTCATTCTATGAATCAACCAACCTCTCCCTTTAGTAAACAGCAATTGCTTCCCCAGGAAGAAAAATTAGAGGTCCTACAGCAAAAAGGTGAGTTATTTATAGGGATACCCAAGGAAAACCAATATCAAGAAAAAAGGATTTGCCTAACTCCGGATGCGGTAAACGCCATTACTGCGCATGGCCATCGTGTTCTTATAGAATCCGGTGCCGGAGAAGGAGCCCATTTTTCTGACGTGGATTATACCAATGCCGGAGCGGAAATTACCCGGGATACCAAAAAAATATTCTCCTGTCCCCTGCTGTTAAAGGTAGAACCTCCCAGCCTTTCAGAAATTGCCCTTCTAAACCCTCAATCTACCGTAATTTCCGCACTGCAGATTAAAACACAATCCAAGAGCTATTTTGAAGAAATGGCAAAAAAGCGTATTACCGCGATTGCATTTGAATACATACGGGACGAGGACGGGAAATATCCGGCCGTACGTTCGCTCAGTGAAATTGCAGGGATTTCCTCGGTGCTTATCGCTTCGGAAATTATGGCGGCGACCAATAAGGGAAATGGCCTTATGTTCGGGAACATTAGCGGGGTACCACCGGTAGAAGTTGTCATTATAGGTGCCGGAACGGTCGGTGAATTTGCCTCACGATCTGCCTTGGGATTAGGGGCCAATGTGAAGGTATTCGATAATTCCATTACCAAATTGCGCAACATACAAACCAATCTAAAACAAACGGTTTACACCTCCACCATTCAGCCCAAAAACTTGTTGAAGGCCCTAAAACGATGTGATGTTGCCATTGGCGCCACACGAGGAAAGGATCGCTCCCCGGTAGTTGTAACCAATACCATGGTGGAACATATGAAGAAGGGCGCGGTAATTATTGATGTTAGTATAGATATGGGTGGATGTTTTGAAACCAGTGAAATTACTACTCATAACAAACCTACCATTGAAAAGTATGGTGTTATACATTACGGTGTTCCCAATATACCTTCCCGTTATCCAAAAACGGCCTCCATTTCCATAAGTAATATTTTTACACCCTATCTGTTGAAACTAGGCGAGGATGGCGGATTGGAAAATTCACTAAGATTCGATAAAGGGTTGCGCAACGGCCTCTATCTGTATCATGGGATACTTACCAATAAATCCGTTGGGGAGTGGTTCGATCTCCAATATAGCGATATCAATTTTCTTATTTTTTAATATGCCCTTTTTAAAGCGTTTGGGATACTATTTGTTGGGCCTGTCCGTGGGATTGGTTTTTTTGACCTTTTTCCTCAAGAAAAAAACCGATGGCACGGGAACCGAGTTTTGTTACTTCCCAAATTGCAGGACCTTAAAGGATATTAGATCTAAATCTATTTCCTATTCCGATGAAATAAATGAACTACTGATTTCCCAAGTGTTGGATTCAACGGACATTGCTTATTTTTTGAATAAGGGAGATGTTGATTTTGCAAAAAGTGATACAAAATCCGAGCCTTGTAAAGTTTACTTTATTGAAGGAATTGCGAAAGGAAAAATTGCCGTGCTACAGGTACGTAACTGCGCGAACAATGCTATTCTAGAAAACGTCTTGTTCTAGATCTTTCGGCGTTTCCGTTCTTTCTTTAACAATTCCAATTCCCTATTGGTCTGTCCTATTACCGAGGTATTTTCTTCCGCCCTGCGTATTAAATAGGGCATTACGTCCCTTACCGGACCAAAAGGTAAATACTTGGCGACATTATAGCCGCTATTGCCTAAATTAAAAGTAATATGGTCACTCATCCCGAACAACTGCCCAAACCAAATTCGAGTATCGGAATTGGCGACACCCTTCTTTTGGATCAATTCCAATAATTTATAATTACTTTCTTCATTATGGGTGCCGGCAAATATGGAGATAGTATCTAAATGTTCCATCATATAGCTGACCGCAATATCAAAATTTAAATCGGTTTCTTTCTTTGAAGCACAAATGGGACTGGGATACCCCAAATTTTCGGCGCGTTCATTCTCTTTTTCCATATAAGCCCCGCGTACTACCTTTACACCAATCTTGAAGTTATCTTTTTCCGCTCTTTTCTGTAGTTCTTTTAAATAGTCCATCCGATCCCAACGATACATCTGTAACGTATTGAAGATAAAAGGTTTTTCCTTGTTGAACCTTCGCATCATATCCTCGGCAAGACTATCCGCAGCATCTTGCATCCAACTTTCTTCGGCATCTATTAAAAGGGAAACTTCAAGGTCATGGGCTTTTTTGCAAACGGTCTCATACCTACCTACTACCCTCTCCCATTCCTCTTTTTCAGTTTTGGTAAGGGATTTTCCCTCACTCATCTTTTGAAAAAGTGCAAAACGTCCAAACCCTGTTGGTTTAAAAACCGCAAAAGGAATAGCGTCCTTTTCCTTTACAAAATCCAAGACTTTCAAAACCTTTGCCAAAGCATTATCCAGGGGGTCTTCCTCATCTTTGCCTTCAACAGAGTAATCCAAAACGGAACAGACACCCTTTTCCCACATTTTATCCACTATGGGCATACAATCCTCTTCACTTATCCCTCCGCAAAAATGGTCAAAGACCGTGGCACGAATCAATCCTTCCACAGGTAAGTGCGCCTTTATCGCAAAGTTGGTGACCGCTGTCCCCATTTTCACCAGTGGTTCATTGGCGATCAGCTTAAATAGGAAATAGGCTCGCTCCAGTTCCGAGTCCGTCTTCAGAGCAAAGGCGGTTGCAGTATTCTCAAAAATTCGATCCATTTTCATAGATTTCAAGCGGAATCAAATATAAAGACAGAAATTGTATTCCATTGATAAAAAATAACCTTTATTTTGTATCCGTTAAAGCATAAAAATTTTCGTTCACGCGAAAACTACTATTCAATTCTTGATGGAATCCATTATTACCTCTTCATATTCCGTGCACTTTAACCAGAAGGCCTATGATGCGCTTGATAGATACTTGTCCGGCGAGAAGTATTCCAAAATTTTCATCCTTGTGGACGAGAATACGCGAAAGCATTGTCTAACTCCATTTCGCAATGGGCTTCGAACAGAATTTACGTTTGAGGTCTTGGAAATAGAATCAGGGGAAGAAAATAAGAACATCCATACCTGTGTGAAGGTCTGGAACGCATTATCCGAACTTGATGGAGACAGAAAAAGCTTGCTCATAAATTTAGGTGGGGGCGTACTTTGTGATTTAGGTGGATTTGCAGCTTCTACTTTTAAAAGAGGTATTGATTTTATAAATGTGCCCACTACATTGCTATCTATGGTAGATGCTTCCGTTGGTGGAAAGACGGGCGTGGATTTGGGGTCCCTTAAAAACCAGATTGGAGTGATCAATCAACCCAGAATGGTTTTGATACTATCCGATTTTTTAAAAACCTTGGAAGAAAGGCAATTGCAAAGTGGCTTTGCCGAAATGCTAAAACATGGACTCATTCAGGATGCTTCATATTGGGATACCTTAAAATCCGTTTCCGATTTTAAAGCAATGGATACTTTGATCCATACTTCGGTGGTCATTAAAAACAATGTGGTCCTCCAAGATCCTAGGGAACAGAATGTCCGGAAAATATTGAATTTCGGTCATACCTTGGGCCATGCCATTGAATCATATTTTCTAGAAAGTGAAGCACATGAAACCCTTTTACATGGTGAATCCATTGCCATTGGTATGATTTTGGAAGCCTATCTTTCATTCAAACTTACCGGACTTCCAAAAAATCAACTGGAGGATATAAAGACCGTTTTTCTTTCCAAGTACCCTAAACCGGAATTTCAGAATACGGATATAGAGAGTATCTTGACCTTATTAAAATTTGATAAAAAAAATGCCTATGGGACTATTAATTTTGTGCTTTTAAAACATATTGGTGAACCGGTGGTAGATGTTAGAATTCCCGAAGACCTTTTCCATTCCGCTTTCTCATACTTCAAAGAATAAGGCATACATATACTAAAAAGAGGGTTTGACAACTCTTTGCATTTCCCAATTAAAAAAATATATAGTTTAGGCTCAGTTTAATACCCAAATTTAATCTGACCTAGTTATGATACGAAAATTGGTTGATTACAAAAAATTGGATCACGCTTTGGCCGCGTTGCTTATTGAAACCTATCCGGATGGTTATGGGGACGATGATATTATTACCTTTAAAAATGCTCATGGGGAAATTGTAGAGGCCGTTGAGCTAAGAACCCAAGACATTCTGTATTTGGTAAAGATCAGCAAGTCACTTTCCAATTTTATTTCCAACTTTGAGGATACGATAGAAAAGGAATTGGATTCAAAGTCGGAGCCCGTTCTAGAGGAAGTCGACGCCCAAGAAATGGAGACGGAAATGAGTTCGGACAGTGAACCGGACGACGACGGGGATTTTGATTGATTCCTATAAGTAACGTTCCCTTAGGATATTGCGGTGGTGTTTTTGATGTCCGCATATTACAAATCCCAAAGCTGCAACGCTCCATGACATACCGCTTGCAGTACCACTAGCCGTAAGCCTTTGCCTATCCAAACTAGTAAAAAGAGCTATTGATGCACGTCTTACAGCTCGATACTCTTCGATAAGACTTTCCTTAGATCTTCTATTCGCTCCTGATAATTTAACATATTCGTCCTGATCAAAGCCTGGCAATGCCGTCCCGTCCCCGCGCGCAAAGCGTAAGGCCCTATATTGAAAAACACGTTCGGCATCTATTATATGCAATAGAACTTCGGCAACGGTCCATTTTTGTTCTTCATAGGCATGCTGCCATTTGCTATCCGGAATACTATTGATAAATTGGGGAAAGTTCTCCAATTGTTTTTGCAGAAAATCCATCAGTTCCACTTCACCTAATACATCTATATAGGTTTTATAGAATACATCGCCGTCTGGCAATTGTATTTCCGATGTTTTCATGTATTTCTTGACTTATCAGTTAAGGGTGCGGGAAAATTAATTAAAGTAAAAACTCTCTATGCCTTAGAGTTCGTTAAAGATAGTATGCATTAACCGTTTTTTGTCATTGAAGCTTTCCTCCAAGGAAATCATGGTCTCGGTTCTACTTATACCGTCAATATCATCAATTCTAAATATAATGTTTTTGGCATGCGTAGTATCCTTTGCCCTGATTTTGCAGAAAATGTTGAACTTGCCCGTTGTAATATGGGCAATAGTAACATTTGGAATTTGTTCCAAACGTTCGATTACAAATTTGGTCTGATGCGTTTTTTCCAGAAATATTCCTACATAAGCGATAAAAGCGTAACCCAATTGTACATAGTCCAAAGTAAGCGAAGACCCTTTAATAATACCAGCCTCTTCCATTTTTTTCACCCTAACATGGACCGTTCCGGCAGAAATCAAAAGTTTTTTGGCGATATCTGTAAATGGTGTTCTGGTGTTGTCAATCAACATATCCAAAATCTGGTGATCTATTTCATCCAATTTTACTTTACCCATCTCTATAAATTTTACGGCTAAAATAAAAAATTAAGAAATTAAACGCAGTAAAACTTGTGTTTTTTTAACGAAAACGTAATAAATGTATATTTTTTGACAAATTAATACAAAACTAGTTCGCAATGTCTTCCCAAAAAGGCTGTTGTTTCAAAAGTTTTAAATCATTGCTATTTAAACAGTTGTACGATTGGTGACCAAAATAACCTTCCAACTCGCCAACCATTTCAATTTTCGGAACAAAGTGTATTTTCCCATTTTTCAACACCTCCGTATACAAAATTCCCAGGCTATCTTTTCCATTAAATGAGGAGTTTATTGCGCTAGCATTCAGAATCAATATGTCAAAAAACTGTTTGTTGTTTTCCGGTATATTAAAATAATCTGTTTCAGTAAAGTGCTTGTGCCCATCCTCAGAGATATTCTTCAAGGCCAAAACCAAGGCATAAAAAATATACTTTCTGGTCTGTTCACGCTCATAGTCATCGACAAAATGTCCTGCTTCGAATAAAACCGTAGGGGTACCCAAGGCCTGAAAAGTATCTCCAACGCAATTGGCGTTGTAAGTATCGTCATACCTTCCTATCTGTCCTGAAATACAAGAATTTAGGTCGTGATCAATAGCCCCAACGAGCTTCATACTTTTTTTTCGGGACTCCGTTATAGTTCTTTGCTCGTCGCTGGCCGGTGCCAGAAAAGAGGCCGTAGCAGGTTTTGGGGTATGGCCTACGTTAAATATTGTGCGTTGATCATGTAGATTCAAGCAATAGTGGGGCCGAAAATCCTCATAGACCGTTCGCAATAATTTGCTCTCTGGTTGGGTAAGCTTTTTGGCATCCCTATTAAGGTCAATTTTATTGGCATTGACCCGGGTATAGACCTCCGCACCATCTGGATTTAACATGGGGATTATCTTTAGAGTGCATTTCTGAAGAATATCTAAGGATTCTCCCTTTTCGGAGTTCAAAAAATTCATAAGATCCAAAACCGCCTTAGTTGTCGTGGACTCGTTACCGTGCATTTGGGACCACATTAATATTCGTTGCTTTCCTGAGCCCACGGTAATACTTTCAATGGAACGGTTTTCAACGGACAATCCCATGGTCTCAACTGAAAATGGTTTGCGTAATGTATTCACATACTTTGCAAGTTGACGGTGGGACACATAGCGACCGAGGATACTTTTTTCTTTAATGTTCGAGTAATCTAAATCTTGAAAGGACATTGGGCATACAGCTATGCTACAAAAGTAATATCATTGTTAGTTACAATTGTATCCATATAAGTTACTTATGTGTACAATTAATACGTATCGATTTGTACATTTGTATACAATTTTGGGTTGATGCTTACACAGTTTTACTAAATATTTGTATATCAGTATTTTAAATAATTCTATTTAAACAGAAGCAATTAGTTTTTAAAGGAGAATAGTTAATTTCATTTCCATATATATCATGGTAAGCGTTACGCAGAGGAAAGATTAGTTACAATGGTAAATCAGGAAGATTTTACAAAACGATTGCGCAAGTTGTTACGTTACTATGATCTTTCCGCTTCCGCATTTGCGGACAGGATAGGTGTGCAACGATCTAGTATTTCACATTTGCTCACGGGTCGCAACAAGCCAAGTTTGGATTTTATACTTAAGGTCAATGACACGTTTCCTGAAGTAGATTTATATTGGTTCTTAAAAGGGAAGGGGACATTTCCCAAAACATCCTCGGACACAGATTTGCCTGTGACCCCTACCCCATCACTTCTTAAAAAAGCTCAAAATCCAAATATCGGTGAGCATCATAAATCGGTCGACAAAATTATTATTCTTCATTCCGATGGAAGTTTCAAAATCTATGGTGGTGACTAGCCATTAATTTGTTTATTTTGTGTCATGTTCAAAAATCTAATCCCTACCTTATTTGTTATTTTTATAATCGCATCCTGCTATGGACCACAAAGGGATTGTGCCCGATTTAAGCAAGGGAGTTTCTCTTTTACAACGCATATTGATGGAGAGGAAGTTACAACCACTTTTCACCGTAATGATGCTATTGAAATTGATTATTTTGAGGGAAAGATAGATACTTCGTCCGTCCGTTGGATAAACGATTGTGAATACGTCGTGAAGAAAATAAATCCCAAGAACAAATCCGAGGAGAAGTCCGTACATATGAAGATATTGTCAACTACCGATAGTTCCTATACGTTTGAGTACAATATAGTTGGCCAAAGTCAAAAATCTAGAGGAACCGCTATAAAAACCAACTGAATATGTTTGAATTTTTTGCAAGCCCCGATGCGTGGGTCGCTTTGTTGACCTTGACCTTTTTGGAGATCGTACTTGGGATAGATAATATCGTGTTCATTTCCATAGTGGCCAATAAATTACCCCAAAACCAACGGAAGAGGGCCACCAATATAGGATTACTGTTGGCCATGGTACAACGCATAATCCTATTGTTCGCCGTCTCTTTTTTAATAGGTCTAAAAAACCCTTTCTATTATATTGATTCCCCTTGGCTCACCACTGGGATAAGTGGTCAGGCACTAATTTTATTTTTTGGGGGACTGTTCCTCCTTTACAAGAGCACCTCGGAAATTCATGAAAAAGTTGAGCTGCCCTCCCATGATAAGGATGAATTGGATGCAAAGAAAATTACAAGTTTTTCAAACGCGATAGTTCAAATAGTACTCATTGATTTTATATTTTCCATAGACTCTATTCTTACGGCAGTGGGTATGACCAATGGGATAGGCGATAGTCCCATGGACGCCTTACTAGTTATGATCATTGCCGTTGTCATTTCCATCATAATAATGATGGTGTTTGCCAATCCCATACGGGTCTTTATCAACAAGCATCCTTCCATGCAGCTTTTGGCACTCTCCTTTCTAATACTTATCGGTTTTATGTTAATTGCGGAAGCGGCGCATCTAAGCCATACCAAAATTTTTGATCAGGAAATCGGCGCCATCCCCAAAGGCTATCTATACTTTGCTATCGCCTTTTCCTTGCTAATAGAGTTTTTGAATATGAAGTTGCGAAAAAAAGAAGATGCTTTGGAAAGCAAGTAAAGATTGATTCGACTTTTGGGAAACTACAGACTAATTAGGTCGGCTAAAGGCCAATTTTGGATTTATCTTTTTCTGTTCTTCAAAAAGACGTTGCTGTTGTCGCACCGTTAAGGTACTCCCATCATGGCTCCAACCCGGTGGGCCAAAAATATACATCAACTTATGGGAAAGTTTTTTTGATTTTTTAAGATCATTCCAGATATCCTTATACTCATGGGTAAGGATGACCATTGGATTATAGGATTCAGGCGAATGGATTACCCCATACTTTACATCAATATCATCATCCAGTTCTTTCCAGGTCCCGAATAGCTTATCAAATATGTTAAGGAATCCCCCGTGATTCTTGTCTAAATATTCCACGTTCTGTGCATGATGTACCTGATGCATGGTATGTGTATTAAAAATCTTCTCGATCCAGCCCATTTTTGGAACGTAAACCGAATGTAGCTGAAATTGCCACAGAGCCTCAATCCCTAAACATACCATTACCATTTCCGGAGGGAAGCCAATTGCGGGCAACCACATATAAAACAAAGGTTTGTAAACTATGGTGAACCAACCATTTCTAACGGCCGTTCCCAAATTAAAATTGTCCGAGGAATGATGTACAATATGCGCGGCCCAGAGTACCCTAATTTCGTGGTTGGCCCTATGAAACCAATAATACGTAAAATCATCTGCCAATTGACAAAGTAACCAAACATACCAAGCATAACCAAAGGAAGTATACCCCATGATATTGGTACGAACCCCATTTATCTCAGGGTTGAAAAATTCATAGGTGTATTCAAACAACACAATGGCGAATATCACCTTGAACAAAGGACCCAAAATTGCCGATCCAACACCCATAAAACCACTTGCGAACAGATCTCTCCAATTGTAAAGATCATCGTCCCCATGGGTTTTGCTGTATGTCAACTCCAATAAGATAAAGGCTATAAAACAAGGTACACCGTACACCAGGGGGTTGGTAAAATCCATCTAACAATCAGTTTGGGCTAAATATAAGGCTATTACTTTCAAAAAAGCAAAATGTTCGTCTTTTATAGCCTTTTGGGCGATAATTTCCTACTTTCCTTAAACATATATTCGTAGTTATCTTAATTTTATGTTTGTGTTAACCATAATCTTATGGACAGAACTATGGTATACCCTTGAAGTCTTATCCAGCACTCCGATTAGAAAAGCGTAGTTTGCTCATTATCATTTTTTCCCTCGTCCTCACCGCTAGAGTCTGATTTGCCCTCCTTTGTTTCCGAAGCTACATTTTCCTCATCCACCACCTCAATATCCATGGTGTCCTTGGGTTTGGGAGGTTCATAGGGCAATGGGTCCAAAGCATTGATTTCAAGTACTTTCTCCTTGGTCAATTGATTGCCCATTGCGGTAATCCCTTTCACGGAAATGAATTCTTCCAAATTAATTTCCAGATTGTCCCTTCGGTCCTGTCCTCTTTTTTTGGAGAAAACTATTTCTGCCCTAGGGCGATAATCCGTAAACATTTTTTCCAGGTAGGACTTCGAATGGTCCGTTATGATATTTTCTTCCTTATCCGGGTTTTCGATCAAAAATCGTTTTACATAGAATAGCTCCTTCTCGCCCTCCCAATGAATTGCGGAGAGGGGTTTGTTGGGGTCCCATTTTTCCAACACGATCATATCATCATCAAAACGGAGTGTGAGCTCTGGGATAACCGTCTTTACCAGACCATTTTGATTGATGATAAGTAGACGATCCTCCCCTGTAAATTCTCCCAGAAATTCTCCGCGCTCATCCATGTTCAGACGCTGTACGGTTTCATCGAACCAAAGCTTGCGGGGCTTTAAAGTTGATAATCCTTTTTCCTTAAGTTCTATGCGCTTTACCGAATATTTGGTGACAATATTTCCTTTGGAGGCCCTGCCTTTGATTAGTACATCGGCAAAATCCATATCCCATTTCAATTTTTTGATACTTCCTACTTGCCTTAGGTTTACGGTAACCACTTCGGCCTCGCCATTGGGATTAGCGGAAAAATACGATACATCGGTACTTGCCTTACCACTGGTAAGATCATAGGCCTTATCCCTTGTAATACTGGTTACGGCAAAACGTTTTATGTATGTGGCACCTCCCCTACCATCTTTGTAGATCATGTTATAAATGGTACGCTTGTCCTTTTTCTTGAATACGGCAACATGGATAATATTTTTGCCAATAAAAGTTTTGGCATCCACCTTGGTGACCATCATTTTTCCGTCCTTTGTGAAAACGATGATATCATCTATATCACTACAATCCGTTACATATTCATCACGTCTAAGCGAAGTGCCTACAAAACCTTCTTCTCGGTTTACGTAGAGTTTGGTGTTGCGTATGACCACTTTGGTCGCTTCAATATCATCAAAAATCCGAATTTCCGATTTCCGTTCACGCCCCTTTCCGTATTTTGATTTCAAATCTTTGAAATAATCAATGGCAAAATCGACCAGATTGTCCAGATGGTATTGGGTCTGAGCAATTCTTTCTTCCAAACTTTCCAAATGCTGTTGGGCCTTGTCCAAATCAAACTTGGAAATACGTTTTATGCGAATCTCCGTCAAACGTACAATATCCTCTTCGGTAACCGCTCTTTTTAGATGTGTAGTATGGGGTTTTAATCCTTTATCAATAGCTGTTATCACCCCTTCCCAGGTTTCTTCTTCCTCAATGTCCCGATAGATACGGTTTTCAATGAAAATTCGTTCCAAGGAAGCAAAATGCCATTGTTCCTGGAGTTCTGAAAGTTGGATTTCCAACTCTTGTTTCAATAATTCAACAGTGGCATCGGTAGAGCGCTTTAACATCTCCGTAACCCCAATGAACAAAGGTTTGTTGTCCTCAATGATACAGGCCAAAGGAGAAATGGAGGATTCACAAGATGTAAACGCATATAGGGCATCAATGGTCTTGTCCGGAGAGATGCCACTTGGCAGATGCACCAAAATTTCTACCTCGGCCGCTGTATTGTCCTCTATTTTTTTGATTTTTATTTTTCCCTTATCATTGGCCTTAAGAATGGAGTCTATCAGAGAAGATGTATTGGTACCAAAGGGAATCTCATTGATAACCAAAGTGTGTTTGTCCCGTTGGGAAATTTTGGCTCGGACACGTATTTTTCCTCCTCGCAGGCCGTCATTGTAATTGTCAACATCGATAATACCTGCAGTGGGAAAATCTGGAAATAGCTTAAAGCGCTGTCCTTTCAGATGCTTTATGGAGGCATCTATAAGCTCGTTGAAATTATGGGGAAGTATCTTGGTAGAAAGACCTACGGCAATACCTTCTGCACCTTGGGCCAACAATAACGGGAATTTTACAGGCAGGTTTACCGGTTCTTTTTTTCTACCATCATAGGAAAGCTGCCATTCGGTAATCTTAGGGCTAAAAACAACGTCCAGCGCAAATTTCGAAAGCCGGGCCTCAATGTATCTGGAGGCCGCGGCACTGTCTCCGGTTAGTATGTTCCCCCAGTTTCCCTGGGTATCTATCAACAAGTCCTTCTGACCGATCTGCACCATGGCATCGGCAATACTGGCATCTCCATGGGGGTGGTATTGCATGGTATGGCCCACGACATTAGCTACTTTATTGTAACGCCCATCATCCAGCTCCTTTAATGCATGCATGATACGACGTTGCACCGGCTTAAACCCATCTTCTATAGCTGGAACAGCCCGTTCTAAAATAACATAGGAGGCGTAATCCAAAAACCAATCCTTGTACATGCCCGTGACCCGGGTAAGGGCATCTTGGGGACTATCCGGATTTTGTTCATGAGCCTCGTTCACTTCTTCATTCTCTTCCATTCAGAACAGCTACGTATAATTTTGTTTTACAATTGGTTATCTTCAACTAAATCTACTTCTACTTTAAGATTATTGATAATGAATTTTTGACGGTCGGGCGTATTCTTACCCATATAAAAGTTCAGCAGTTGTTCAATGGACATCGCCTTATCCAACATAACGGGTTCCAATCGGATGTCATCCCCAATAAAATGCTTGAATTCGTCTGGTGAAATCTCTCCCAGGCCCTTGAATCTGGTTATTTCGGGCTTTCCGGATAGTTTTGCCATAGCCTCCCTCTTCTCCTCATCGCTATAACAGTAAATGGTTTCCTTCTTGTTCCTAACACGGAACAAGGGAGTCTGTAGGATGTACAAATGCCCTTCCTTGATCAGTTCTGGAAAGAACTGAAGAAAAAAGGTAATCAACAACAACCGGATATGCATCCCATCTACATCCGCATCCGTTGCGATTACAATGTTGTTGTAGCGAAGTTCCTCCATGGAATCCTCTATGTTCAATGCGGCCTGCAGGAGGTTGAATTCCTCGTTCTCGTAAACGATTTTTTTGGACATCCCATAGGAATTCAAAGGTTTTCCACGAAGACTGAACACCGCTTGTGTATTCACATCCCTGGACTTGGTTATAGATCCAGAAGCAGAATCACCTTCGGTAATGAACAACGTGCTTTCCAGCCTCCTATCGTTTTTCATATTATCCAAGTGTACGCGACAATCCCTTAGCTTTTTGTTATGCAAGCTGGCCTTTTTTGCCCGTTCCCGTGCCAATTTTCGAATACCCGAAAGTTCCTTCCGTTCCTTTTCGGCCTGCATGATCTTACGTTGGAGCTTTTCTGCCGTATCCGGGTTTTTATGCAAATAATTGTCCAGTTGTCTGCCCACAAAATCGTTGATATAAGTACGTACCGTAGGTAGACCGCTGCCCATATCGGTAGAGCCCAACTTGGTCTTGGTCTGGCTTTCAAAAACCGGTTCCATTACCTTGATAGAAATGGCCGAAATAATGGATTTTCGTATATCCGAAGGGTCATAACTCTTACCGTAGAAATCACGAATGGTCTTTACCATAGCCTCACGAAATGCGGCCTGATGCGTCCCGCCCTGTGTGGTGTGCTGGCCATTAACAAAAGAATGGTACTCTTCACTATATTGCGTTTTGCTATGGGTAATGGCAACCTCGATATCGTTACCCTTTAAATGTATAATGGGGTATAACATATCCTCGGCATTGTTGTTATCTTCCAGCAAATCCTTCAATCCATTTTCAGAATGGAACTTTTCGCCGTTGAATACAATGGTAAGCCCAGGGTTAAGGTACACATAGTTCTTTACCATGCGTTCTACATACTCATTGCGGTATTTGTATTTTTTAAAGATGGATTCATCGGGGATAAAAGTAACCTTGGTACCACGTCTTCTTGCGGTCTCTTCCAACAACTCTTCGTTCTTGAGCTCCCCTATTTCAAATTCCGCGGATTTGGATTTGCCGTCCCGTGTAGATTCAACTTTAAAAAAGGCCGAAAGAGCATTCACGGCCTTGGTACCTACCCCGTTAAGTCCAACCGATTTCTTAAAGGCCCGAGTATCGTATTTTCCGCCCGTATTCATTTTGGACACAACGTCCACCACTTTGCCCAGAGGAATCCCTCGGCCGTAGTCTCGAACAATGACCCGTTCACCCTGAATTGAAATTTCAATAGTCTTACCTGCACCCATAACAAATTCATCGATACAGTTGTCCAATACTTCCTTAAGAAGAATATAGATTCCATCGTCTGCTGAAGAACCGTCTCCCAATTTACCAATATACATTCCGGGACGCATCCGGATGTGCTCCTTCCAATCCAGCGAGCGAATATTGTCTTCGGTATATTGCGTTTCAGCCATTTAATGCGGGTTTATCCTTGCTAATATAAAATTTCGAGGCAAAAATCAAAATGGGTGCCAAGGAAAGTAATTAACAACGAAAGTACATAATTTGTTGATAGCCGGGGTTACCGGACCCAAGTTGAAGTCTTAAGGCCGTCCTTGAAATAGGTAGTGTACAGGTTTCGATCCCTTACCTTTTTAGCGCTTAACTTTGCTCTTTACGGAAACCATACTTACACCTGCTATTACAATCAACATCCCAAACATCTGAAGACCTGTTATCCGTTCGTCCAAAAAGAAATAGGCCAAAACGATAGTAGAAATTGGTCCCAAACTTCCAAAAATGGAAAAAGTGGATGCTCCAAGCCTTTCAATCGCCGCGGAAACCAAAAAGGAAGGAATCAAGGTGGCAAAAAGTGCCATAGCCAGCCCCAATGCATATACTTCCCAAGGATAATTAGTAAGTGTAAAATCCCCCGAAATTCCATAATGTAAGCCCACACATAGCGTAGATACGATCATGGCATAGGATGTAAACTGGAGTACGCCAAATTTTGGAATAAGCCAACCGCTACCTACTAAATAAGCTGCATAGGTAATTGCGCTAAGCAAAATCAAAAACCCGCCCCAAAGGACAGATTCACCTGAAATCTGAATTTCGCTCCAAAACGTAACGACTACTCCAAGATAGGTAAGCAAGATGGCCCATGTCTGGGACTTGGTGATTCTTTTTCTAAAGAAAAGCCAGGAAAGCAATACTACTATAGTGGGATAAATGAAAAGGATAAGCCGTTCCAATCCGGCCTTTATGTACTGCAGCCCCATAAAATCGAACAAGCTGGCCAAGTAGTATCCTACAAATCCCAAAAATACGATCCAAACGTAGTCTTTAGTTCGGATTTCCTTAGGGTGCAAGGGTTTCTTCCATAGTGCAATGAAAATATAAAAAGGGAGGGCAAAACCCATTCGGAACAAAAGCAGGGTAACATGGTCCACTTCATAGTCGTAGGCTAGTTTTACCATAACGGCTTTTGTGGAAAAGAGCACTACCCCAAAAATAGCCAGTAGGATTCCAATACCCGAAGCGGACGACTTTTTAAACATTCCATAAAAGTAAAGCGGATTGTTTATGGGCTCGAATCCTTTTTTGCGGGATTACGATGGCCAGCCCACGTTCTTTGAAGAAATCTTCGGTTTCAGAGGAACTTTCTAAACGTTGAAGCGGAAGTGCATTACATCCCCGTCCTGAACAATATAGTCTTTTCCTTCTACCCGCATTTTACCGGCTTCCTTAACCTTTTGCTCACTCCCATAACTTACATAGTCCGCATAGGAAATGACCTCGGCCCGGATAAAGCCCTTTTCAAAATCGGTATGGATTACTCCAGCAGCTTGTGGTGCAGTGGCCCCAATGGGAATGGTCCAAGCACGAACTTCCTTTTCACCGGCAGTGAAGTAAGTTTCCAGATTCAATAATTTGTAGGCTCCCCGTATCAGTTTAGCTGAGCCCGGTTCATCCAGCCCCATATCTTCAAGGAACATTTGCCGTTCCTCATAGGTCTCCAGTTCCGTGATATCCGCTTCCGTTCCCACGGCCAAGAACAGAATGGCCGCTTCTTCATGGGCTACGGCATTTCGTACTTTTTCCACATAGGAATTCCCGTTCACCGCAGATTCTTCATCCACATTGCAAACGTACATCACCGGTTTGTCGGTTATGAACTGTAAGGGATTTACATATTCCTTTCGGGCATCCTTTTCAACGGCAATGGCGCGTACGGAGGTGCCAGCCTCCAGGCCTTCCTTTAATTTCAGTAGCACAACCTCTTCCTTCTGGGCCTCCTTATTACCAGTTTTTGCCGCACGTTTTACCTTGTCCAACTTTTTCTCTACGGTTTCAAGGTCCTTTAGCTGTAATTCCATATCAATGGTCTCCTTATCCCGAATGGGATCTACGGAACCGTCTACATGGACCACATTGTCATTATCAAAACAGCGTAAAACATGGAGAATGGCATCAGTCTCCCGTATATTCCCCAGAAACTGATTGCCCAAACCCTCCCCTTTGCTAGCTCCTTTTACCAGTCCGGCAATATCCACAATTTCTACAGTGGCAGGTACTACACGTTCCGGGTTAACCAACTCTTCCAGTTTTTCCAATCTGGAATCGGGAACGTTTACCACGCCAATATTGGGCTCAATAGTACAAAATGGAAAATTGGCACTTTGTGCCTTGGCATTGGACAAACAATTAAAAAGGGTGGACTTGCCTACATTGGGCAAGCCAACAATACCTGCTTTCATTTGAGGAAGATGTTAGGTTTACAGTTGCGGAAAAGCTTTTATTTTCCAATTCGCGTGCAAAGATAGTTTTTCAAAATGGTTTTGAAACCTAAAAGGTCGAAACAAAAAACCCGATATTCACTATCGGGTTTGAATTTAGTTTATCCTAGTAGATAGAATGCCTCTCCTAATCCTCCGGATGCATAAATTGTTGTTTGGTAAGCAACGTTTCTTCGGACTCTACCCTATCCTCATCCGGGACACAACAATCTACCGGACAAACCGCCGCACATTGGGGTTCCTCATGAAAGCCCATACATTCTGTACATTTATCCGGGGATATGTAGTAGATTTCGTCGCTTATCGGTTCTTGCACATCATCCGCATTAACCGCTTTTCCATCCGGTAATACTACATCACCTTTTAGGGAAGTCCCATCACTGTAGCGCCATTCATCCGCTCCTTCATAGATTGCGGTATTTGGGCATTCGGGCTCACAAGCCCCACAGTTTATACATTCATCGGTTATTATAATAGCCATAATTCTCTTTTTTATACTGAATCCGTTTTACATCAAAATCCGTTCAGCTGCAATTTTAGTTTTGTATGTGTATTTTTGCAATTCCTTAAAAGCAAAGGTAAACCCTACAGAATTACTAGACAAATATAATGATAGACCTCAAACGTAGAATAGAAGCTTTTGTTAAACTTGGAAAATTCATGGGGGAATTTTGCGAATACTCCAACAAAACCGCTCATGACGGATATCCAAACAAGCCATGGTTTCATAAATTGGAACAAAAGGTTCGTTTGGCAGGTCAGTCTAACGGTTGGTTTACAGAAGAGAATGTGTTATTTGCCCTTAAGAGTTGGAGCAAGTTATTGACGGAAGACCGTTTACTACATTGGTTATCCGCTTATAATCTGGAAAAAAGCAAAAAAAAGAACGTAGCCCTCATCACGGCGGGAAACATTCCCCTAGTAGGCTTCCATGATTTTTTGGCGGTACTGTTGACCGGGAATTCCGTACAGGTAAAGCTTTCTTCCAACGACAAAATCCTACTTCCATTTTTGGCCGAGTATCTTCGTGAAATGGAGCCGACCTTGAAAAATACAATTCGTTTTACCGAGAAAAAACTGGATGCATTTGATGCTATAATTGCAACGGGAAGCGATAATACAGCACGATATTTTGAATACTACTTTGCTCAAAAACCCAACTTGATCCGAAAGAATAGAAACTCGGTCGCCGTACTTACCGGAAACGAATCTCCAGAGCAGCTAAAAGCCTTGGGCGAGGATATTTTTAGATACTATGGTCTAGGGTGCCGAAGTGTATCCAAAATCTTTGTTCCGATGGATTATGATTTTGACGTATTCTTTACCGCAATTTACTCCTATAAAGATATCATAAATCATCAAAAATATGCCAATAACTACGATTATAACAAAGCCGTATATCTTATGAGCGAATTCAAGATCTTGGACAACGGATTTCTTATGTTAAAAGAGGATGAAAGTTATGCATCGCCAATCGCATCCCTCTTTTACGAAAGGTACGCATCCTTGAAGGATATTATAGTAAAGTTGGAGCAGGACAAGCACAAAATACAATGCGTGGTATCCCATGGCAATATAAAAAATGAGGTTCCTTTCGGGAAGACACAAACCCCAAGTTTAACGGATTATGCGGATGGCGTGGATACTGTTGACTTCCTGTTAAAAACATAACAGAATTATTTGTTTTCCATGGGGAAGATTCCCTATAATTTTATGACCTTTAACGGCTTAATTTAAGAAACCTATTGAAATACCGAATGATTTTCGGAACCCATAAACTGAACATCACATGAAAAAACATAATTTTAGCGCAGGACCCTGTATTCTTCCACAAGAGGTATTTTTAAAGGCCTCGGAAGCCGTTATGGACTTTAACGGTTCCGGATTATCACTTATTGAAATATCCCACCGAAGCAAGGAATTTGTAGATATCATGGAAAAGGCAAGGACTTTGGCACTGGAGCTTTTGGGCTTAGAGGGCAAAGGATACCAAGCCTTGTTTTTACAAGGAGGCGCCAGTCTGGAGTTTTTAATGGCGGCCTATAATCTATTGGACAAGAAAGCTGGATACTTAAATACCGGCGCATGGAGTGAAAAGGCTATTAAGGAAGCTAAAATTTTTGGTGAAGTAGTAGAAGTGGGCTCATCCAAAGATGAAAATTTCAATTACATTCCCAAGGGGTATACGGTTCCTGATGATTTGGATTACCTGCACCTAACTTCCAATAATACCATTTTCGGGACACAGGTAAAAAAATTCCCGAAAACTACAGTTCCGTTGGTCTGTGATATGAGTTCGGATATTTTTTCCAGGCAATTGGATTTTACACAATTTGATTTAATCTATGCCGGCGCTCAAAAGAATATGGGGGCCGCGGGTACTACCTTGGTGGTCGTTAAAGAAGATGTTTTGGGCAAGGTCTCCCGTAAAATTCCATCCATGTTGGATTATAAAGTTCATATTTCCAAGGATAGTATGTTCAATACACCTGCGGTGTTCGCGGTGTATACCTGTATGCTTACTTTGGAATGGCTTAAAAACCTGGGAGGGATTCCGGCCATAGAGGAAATCAATGAAAAGAAGGCACAATTGCTGTATTCGGAAATTGATCTGAATCCTGTTTTTGAAGGCTTTGCCAAGATGGAAGACCGTTCCCATATGAATGCAACATTTAACCTGGCCGATGAAAAGTTAAAGGAAACCTTTGATGCCATGTGGAAGGAAGCAGGCATCAACGGCCTTAACGGACACCGGTCCGTTGGCGGTTACCGAGCTTCAATGTACAACGCCATGTCCTTGGAAAGCGTGGGCATACTTGTGGATGTAATGAGTGAAATGGAACGAAAAGGATAATCGTTGAGCGTTTTTAGTTGTTCGTTGACCGTAAAAGCAAAGGGTAACTAAAGCAATCACCGACAACTGACAACTGACAACTGACAACTGACAACTGACAACTGACAACTGACAACTAAAATGAAAATATTAGCCAACGACGGAATAGCACAATCAGGAATCCAAGCTTTGGAAAGCGAGGGTTTTGAGGTATTGACCACCACTGTGGCCCAGGAACAATTGATTCCCTATATCAATGAAAATGAAATCATTGGGCTTTTGGTGCGAAGTGCCACCAAAGTACGAAAAGACCTTATTGATGCTTGTCCAAATTTAAAGTTAATCGGCCGTGGCGGTGTGGGAATGGACAATATTGATGTCGCTTACGCTAAGGAAAAGGGATTGTATGTAATCAATACCCCCGCTGCTTCTTCGGAATCCGTGGCAGAACTGGTGTTTGCCCATTTGTTTGGAGGGGTACGTTACTTGTACGATGCCAACAGGCAGATGCCCTTGGATGGGGACAGTAAATTTAAACAGCTTAAAAAATCCTATGCCGGAGGAACGGAGCTTAGGGGAAAGACCTTGGGAGTAATCGGTTTTGGGCGTATTGGCCGGGCTACCGCGAAAATCGCATTGGGCGTTGGTATGAAGGTCATTTATTTTGACCCCTTTTTGGAAAAGACTTCGCTGGAGGTTTCTTTTTTTGACGGTCAGTCCGTTTCTTTTGATTTAGCCTCCTTGTCCAAGGAAGAAGTATTGCAATCTTCGGATTTTATCACCCTTCATGTCCCGGCACAAAAAGAGTACGTAATTGGCCAAAAGGAATTTGCTATCATGAAAGATGGTGTTGGCATTGTAAATGCGGCACGTGGTGGTGTGGTGGATGAAGTGGCTCTGGTGGATGCTCTGGAAAATGGGAAAATCTCCTTTGCCGGATTGGATGTTTTCGAATCCGAGCCCAATCCGGAAATTAAGATTTTGATGCATCCAAAAATTTCGTTGACCCCACATATTGGAGCGGCAACGGGAGAAGCCCAAGATCGAATCGGAACCGAATTGGCCTCGCAGATAATTTCGTTGTTGAAGTAGGTTTATTTTCCAGTAGGACTGTTAGATTAGTACAGTTTTTGTACATTACCCCTCCATTTTAAAATTAACTATAACATGTCTGGATTATTAGATTTACTAAACAGCCCAATGGGCAAACAATTAATTAATGGCGTGGCCGGGCAAACCGGACAAGCAGAAAGTAAGACCGCCGATGTACTTAGCATGGCGATGCCCCTTCTATTGGGAGCGATGAAGAAAAACGCGTCTTCCCCTCAGGGAGCGGAAGGCCTAATGAATGCACTATCCAATAAGCATAATGGTAGTATCCTGGATGATCTGGGAGGTCTCTTTGGAGGAGGTGTAGACCAATCCGTAATGGATGACGGCGCGGGGATTTTGGGCCACGTACTCGGAAACAAACAACCGCAGGTAGAAAATGCCTTAAGCCAAAAATCCGGTTTGGATGCAGGTACCATAGCCAGTATTCTTAAAATTGCGGCCCCAATCGTTATGGGTTACTTAGGTAGGGAACGTAACAATGGTAATGTTAGCGATGCCAATGGAATAAACAGTTTATTGGGAAGTATGTTGGGCGGTCAACCGCAACAAAACCAAAGTTTGATCATGAGCCTAATTGATGCGGATGGTGATGGTAGTGTATTGGACGATGTGGCCGGTATGGTTATGGGAAGCAATAAAAAAAGTGGTGGACTTGGAGGATTATTGGGAGGCCTCTTCAGAAAATAGCTCTGACCACCTTAACCTTATTTAACAAAAGTCGCTGGTCCATACGAGCGACTTTTTTGTATCTTTTTGATTAGGTAATAGAAGGCTAGACTATGAATAAAATAATTTTTCAAATTGGAATACTGCTATTTCTTTTTGGCTTGGCTTTTAATAGTTGTAAAAGCTCCAAGGAGGCCCTTGAGATTACGGATAAGGAAAGGATTGCTTTTAGCGAAACAGTCGGTGATACCATAGAAATAAAAAGCGATGCCACGGAATATGAAATAATTATCATAGAACCTGGATTTAATTTTTGGCTTAATAGTATCGCAAGACCAAAGGGATTTTACTCCCAACCCTATTTGGAAAACCGTAATCAGATATTAGTAATCAATTGGAATCAAAGAGTATTGCAGCCCCTGCGCTTTAATCCGAACCTGTATGAACTCCAGATAAACTATGATCCAAATATAGATTATGGATACGATGTAAATTTTAAATTATATAATTATTTCATTTATTTTCAACGCAAATATAACCAGCGTTTAGGCCCTTGGCTGCCTCGGATTTAAGGATTATATTTGTCCCATATCCGAGATAAATGGAGAAATTAAAAAAGCGCTGGGGTATTGATTCCAATTTCCAGTTGCTGATAATTTTTATTGTATTTGCCATTACAGGCTCTGCAGCTGCTAAACTTGCGGACCCCCTTACAAGTTTTATTGGCTTTCAGCAGGAAACAACAAATCCTTGGATATATTGGACGCTACGCATTCTACTGATTTTTCCTGTCTATCAAGTTTTGTTGGTAGTTTTCGGATGGCTGTTCGGACAGTTTAAATTCTTCTGGAATTTTGAAAAGAAAATGTTGGTGCGCCTTGGACTGGGTTTTCTTTTTAAATAATTATGGTTTCTTTAACTATACTATAGCATCGCATTGGATTAATTTTGTCGATTATGGCCAGGGATTATAATATTTGGTTATTCGCTTTTTTTGCGGCCTTATTGTTTATTAAGGTATCTGCTATACATGTGTATTCCCATGCAGAGGACGGTCATGACCAAATTGAGACCTGTGAACACTGTGAGTTAGCGATCGAAAATGAAAATAACGAGTTGGTCTCGCCCCTATCGCTTAATTTGGATATATCCAATTTTGACTTCTTCTTGGATAAGCCTAATTATAATTCCTATATTTCACCCATTTTAAAAGGTGTTTTAGCAAAAGAATACGGTAGGCCTCCACCAGGTATGGTTTAGATTCACTAAAGCTTCCCTTTCTATTTGGTCGAAGTCATTTCTAAACGATATGGATTACTCATGAGACTTTTGTTTACGGTACTGTTAATTACAGTATCATTCTTTAAAATAGTGGCGCAGGATTGCTCTAATACCCTATCAGGTACGGTTATTGATTTTCATGACGGTATGCCCCTGGTGGGAGCCATGGTTCAAATTTCAGGTGATACGAGCATAACCTACACCGATAATGAAGGACGGTATCAATTGAATTCACTTTGTATGGGATCGCTGGAATTAGAGGTATCCCATGAAGCCTGTGTTACCCAATTTATTAGGGTAGACATCAATAAAGCCAATACAGTCCTGGACGTTAAACTGGAGCATCATCTGGAAGAGCTGGATGAGGTAAAAGTGGTAGGGGATGCCATCATCAACAAGACGAATTCCGCGCAGGAAGAGGTTTTAAGGCAACAAACCCTTGATCAGTTCAGTAGCCAAAGTTTGGGGGATGCATTAAGGCAGCTGGGAGGGGTCTCCTCTTTGAACACCGGGGCCAACATCGTAAAACCGGCCATACACGGACTAAATGGAAGCCGTGTTTTAATCTTGAACAATGGGGTTCGTATGCAGGACATGGAATGGGGGGATGAGCATGCACCAAATGTAGATATCAATTCTTCCGGTTCCATTTCCGTGATCAAGGGTGCTGCGGCTCTGCAATATGGAGGCGATGCCATTGGTGGCGTAATTCTTATGGAACAGGCTCGGATTCCTGCAAAGGACACCCTTTTTGGGAAAACACTGTTGAACGGATTATCCAATGGCAGGGGTGGTAATATCACTTCGGAGCTAACCAAGGTCTTTGATAAAGGTTGGTTTCTAAAGGGACAAGGTTCCTACAAACTCCTAGGTGATCAGGAAGCTCCAGACTATATCCTATCTAACACCGGTATACGGGAAGTAGGTGCATCCCTTCGGTTTGGAAAGCAATTGTTCACTTGGGGTTGGGACGTAAACTACTCTTATTATAATGCAGAAATTGCTATCCTTAGGGCATCCCATATTGGTAATGTCGATGATTTAATACGGGGCATAAATAGTGGCGAACCAGAAATCATAAGGCCCTTTACCTACGATCTTCAAAATCCAAGACAAGAAGTCTTCCACCATTTAGGGAAATTAAAGTTCTACAAACGTTTTGAGGGACTGGGGAAATTAAATTTTCAATACGATGTCCAAGTAAACCGTAGATTTGAATTTGATGTACGCCGTGGTGAGTCGGATGATAGGGCTTCCATTGACTTGGAATTGACAACGCATACCGTGGGTGCAGATTTTAAATGGGATGCAAAACGCAAGTCTCAATTGCACGTTGGGGTTTTGGGTAGATATCAGGATAATTTTGCCAATCCGGATACCGGGGTCAGACGTTTGATACCCGATTATGAAAAGTATGATCTAGGTTGTTTTTTGATCGGTGAATACCAAATTACGGATAAGGTAATGCTTGATGCCGGCCTCCGTTACGATTATACAAGAATCGATGCCCAAAAATTCTATCAGACATCTCGCTGGGAAGAAAGGGGATACGATCAGGAATTCCCGGATTTTATCGTTGAAAATGCAGGCAATCAAATACTTACCAATCCCGTGTTTGACTATCACAACTTTTCGGCCACAACCGGTCTACAATACTTTGGCGGAAATCAAAATGTTTTTCGGTTTAACTACGCCCTTTCACAACGTGCGCCCAATCCTTCGGAACTGTTCAGTGATGGCTTACATCATTCCGCAGCGAGGATTGAGTTGGGCGATTTGAGAATCGATAGTGAAACGTCGCATAAACTTTCTATGTCCCTGGAAAGGGATTTTGAGCGTTGGGGCTTCACCCTGGAACCCTATGTCAATTACATTAGGAATTTTATTCTACTGGAACCCAACGGAGTAGAGTTTACCATACGAGGTGCATTTCCGGTGTGGGGCTATCGCCAGACCAATGCTAGATTATTGGGACTTGACGCTAGTGCATATGTGGATTGGACCGACCATTGGAGATCGGAACATCAATTTTCCTTGGTCAAAGGCAAGGATATGGAAAACGATTTGGCCCTTATCAATATACCAGCGGCCAATTTTAGGAACAAGCTAAAGTTTACCCAACCGGAATGGCGGGATTTTGAAATTTCCCTGGAAAGCAATTATGTATTCCGGCAAAACGAGTTTCCACCGAATATCATGGTTTTCTCTCCGGAACAACAACAAGAGCTGTTACTGGAAATAAATACGCCTCCAGAAGCTTACCATATTTTAGCCCTCAATTCGAAAATAGAATTTCCTCTTGGGAAGTCTACCAAACTCACCACGGGGCTTACGATAAACAATGTATTGAATACCAATTATAGGGATTACCTAAATCGTCAGCGTTTTTTCGCTGACGATTTAGGCCGAAATTTCATTTTGCAATTGAAACTAAACTATTGATCCACAGCGTTTCAATTTTTTCCTGTTTGTTAGTACACAAACGGCTCTATTTCCTGTTCCAAAGACATGTGCCAAGGCAGAACAATAGGTGTTGCTAGTCTTTCTCACGGTTTTTTCGTCCAAAGAATCCATATAGGAACTGACCCAAAAATCCCTTGGGTATATTCTCGTCTCCCACAAACCCCAAGGGTATCGATCCACTATCCTCAGGGACGTAATTGCTCTTAAAGAGGTAATCCCATATACTTAGGCTAATCCCAAAATTCACTCCGTATTTGCCCGCAGGCAAGGTATAGGCATGATGATACAAATGCATAACCGGATTGTTGAAGACATACTTTAAGGGGCCCCAGGTTAGTTTTATGTTGGCATGGTTTAAGTGACCGATACTAATAGCAGCGAAATGGACGATATATGCTTGTTCCGGCTCAAAACCGCCTAAAACCATTATCCCAAAAGTTTTTAAAGGCTTGTATAGAATGTTCTCCATCCAATGATATCGCATATGGGCCGCGAAACCCATTTCCTTGACGCTATGGTGTATTTTATGGAATTGCCATAGAAAGCTATACCTGTGCAAAAGGATATGGGTAAACCATTGCACAAAATCCAATACAACGAAAAAGATCAATAATTGGGCCCATAAGGGCAAGGCATTTAAATGAAATACAGTTAAATCTTTAATTGAAATTCCTAAGTCTATAAAAATCAATTCCAGTACTTTATAAAATCCACTTATAGCAATAGAAAAAACAAAAAAGTTGAAAAAGATATAAAAAGCATCCAACCAAAAATCCTTTCTGAAAATGGATTGCTCTTTACGCCAAGGAAATAGAATCTCAAGTAGCCATACTAAAAGGGATATAACGATTATACCCCAAAAGAAATTGGTATACCAGGGAACTTCAAATTTAATGGATTTCCAGGTCCATTCCAGAGTTCCCAAAAAGGAGTTTATAAATGCATCTCCATACTTTGCCATACTGTTGATCATGTAGCCAACGGTTCAACCGGGTTTATTTATTCTTCCAATACATACCATTCCGTAACTTCCAAATTTTCCCTCCTACCCTTTTCCACCGGAGCATAATTAGTGGCTAGATATTCTAAAATAATGGGTTCGTTCTCACCCAAATCCCATAGGTTTTGGGTCTTTTGCATCCAACGGATGGTGGAGAGCCAACCTTCTTTGGTCATACGGTTTTGGGTTACAAGTTGTGCCGAATGACAAGGGGTGCAATTTATAATCGTCTCCCGCAAACCCGGTGCTTGAATAAAGCCTGAAACCGAATCAATACTTTTTTCCAATTGGTCTACTTCCCTTGCCTCCGTAGGATCAGAATATTCAGGATTGTCTTTTGATGCATTTTCATCCTCATAAAGGTAGAATGCGGCAATAGCAGTAATGAGGGCCATAACACTAATAACAATCAATATACGATAGAGTCTTCGAGCACGCTTTCTATATGTTTTATGCGCATTTCCCATCAAATCACTTTTATGGCAATCCTATGACAAGCGTTGTTCAGATAACCCTTTGGATTCCAACCCGGGAGCAGCATGGGCTGGGAAGTACCTTTGGAATCCGTAGCCCTGGCCCATATCTCATAGTAACCCTTTTTTGGGAAATCGATGTTTGCAGAAAAATGCTGCCATGCCAGCCGATTTATAGGATTTTCCAAAATACAGGTTTTCCAAGTGGATCCAAAGTCAATGGAGTATTCCATTTTTTTTACTTCCAATTCCCCCGCCCAAGCATGGCCTCGGATATTCAATTTTTTTCCTTCGGAAATCATTGCCCCGGATTTTGGGTAGGTGATCAATGATTTTATAGGCATGGACTCAATGATGCACATATCTCCATCGGCCACTTTTGCACCCGGTGCTACTGGACTGCAAGGAACCCTATACGAGCTACCTCCCATTTTGGGGCCGTCATGTACTATATTTCTAATACTTAAACGGTTTATCCATTTACCTGAGGTGGAAGCCGGCCATCCACCTGCTACCAAACGCAGCGGATAACCGTGAACCAAAGGAATATCCTTTCCGTTCATGGCAAAGGCCAATAGTGTCTCGTCCTGCATTGCCTTGCGAATAGGCACACCTCTTGAAATTGGTTCTTTTTCTGGATTTCGGCTTAAATGAATATCGGCCGCATGATATCCCAAATACACCGCGTCATCCTTTATACCAACATCTTTCAGAACATCCCTAAGCCTTACCCCCGTCCATTCAGCACAGGAAACAGCACCAATGGTCCATTGATTTCCCTTTGCCGGGGGATTGAATTCACTTCTTCCATTTCCCCCGCATTCCAAGGTCAATTGATAGGTATGATGCTGGAATTTGGATTTCAAATCCTGTAAGGAGTAACTTTTGATTTGTTTGACCGATTCTCCATCCACCGTTAAAACCCAATTTTCTACATCAACGTCCTCCGGAATCAATCCATTGTTGCGAATAAACATGTATTTGGAAGGAGTTACCTTATCATCCAGTAAATGGGCTTGTGCTTCCATATTCCAGGGTTTGTCGTTCAAAACTACCATTGCACTGTCCTTATCGAATAGCTTAAAAGGATCCGGGTCCTGAAACGAAAGTGGTTGATACCCTTTCGGCATAACCGAACCGAAAACAATATCCCCGCCTACAATTCCTGTCATTGCGGCCAAAGTGGTCTTTTTAACAAACTTTCTCCTATTCATGGATTCATTTTATTTCGGAATGCCTAAAGTTAGGATTTTTACCGTTGGGAAAGGTAACCTGGATTACATCATGGCGTCAATATATGTAGAAGAAATGCCTATCTTTACTTAACATTGGATTGGTAGAACATTATTTCCTTTATTTGGTTTCAATTACCTTTCGTTTCCCCTTTCCTTTAAAAACATAAGTGTAAAACCACATGATGGTAAATGAGGGAATAATATCCATTCCAGGTACTATTTCCTCCACAAAATTGAATACGGCAGCAGCCTGGCCAATTTTCCCCTTGTATATCCGGGTCATAAGCCAAGCGGAAATTGGAGCCCAAATAATATCGGTGAAATCACCGATCAAGGGTATGGTAAACGAAAGCATTCCTATACCATCAAATAGTAATCCTAAAAGTAGTGTATTGTATTTTTTATCCTTGGTTTTTGACATGACTTAAAAATAAACATTACTTACTCTAAAGCAATAAGGATGCCAAGGAAAATGTAGTTCCAAAAAGCCATTTTGTTTTTGAGGTCAGGCTATATATCAGGAAAGACTGGAACTGATCAGTTTTAAGAACTCGTTCCTAGTTTCCTCATTCTTAAAGGATCCCCGAAACCCGGAAGTAGTGGTAACCGAGTTTTGTTTTTGGACTCCTCGCATCATCATACACATATGGGCGGCCTCGATAACAACAGCCACTCCCTGGGGTTTTAAGGTATCATTAATACAATCCAAAACCTGTTCGGTGAGACGCTCCTGGACCTGTAGCCTACGTGCAAAAACATCCACGATTCGAGGAAGCTTGCTCAAGCCAACAATATGCCCATTAGGAATATAGGCAATATGCGCCTTCCCAAAAAAGGGAAGCATATGATGCTCACATAACGAGTAGATTTCGATGTCCTTTACAATAACCATTTCGTTATAGGATTCCTTGAACATGGCACTCTTAAGAATAGCAGCCGCATCCTGTTTGTAACCTTGGGTGAGGAACAACATGGCCTTGGCCGCCCTTTCCGGGGTTTTTACCAGACCTTCACGATCGACATCCTCGCCGATTTCCGAAATAATCTTGGAAAAACGCTCTTTAACATCGTTTGTGATTTCCAAGTTGTATTCCTCTAAATTTTGATAAGGTGCCATAGCTTTATTTATTTTTGTTCAATACTATTTTCAAAAGTATGAACAAAACCATTTTTTATAAGTCTAAAACCGCAAATTAACGTATTATTAGCGTACCAAAAATAAAAAGTTCTGCCAACTAATGTCCTCTTCGTAGTTCGAAAGCTTCTTTATTAAGTTTCTCCGGCTTTTGCATTGTTAGGGTTAATGTTTACTTTCGAGCAGTGTTAAGATGTTATACATGATCAAAGCCGTCCAAATTCAAAAGTCTTATGGGAAACTCCAAGTTTTAAAAGGAGTTGATATTAGCATACATAAAGGCGAAATTGTTTCCATAGTGGGTGCCTCCGGTGCAGGTAAAACGACATTATTGCAAATATTGGGGACTTTGGACGAGCAATCCAACAAGAAGGACAGCGAACTCTTAATCAATGGGGTGGACACCACAAACCTTTCGGATAAGGAACTGGCCAAATTCCGTAATGAACATATTGGTTTTATTTTTCAGTTTCATCAACTCCTTCCCGAGTTTACCGCGATTGAAAACGTTTGTATTCCGGCATTCATTAAAAACACGCCCAAGGCCACAGCCGAAAAAAAAGCCAAAGAACTTTTGGATTTTCTTGGACTTTCCGACAGATACCATCATAAACCGAATGAACTTTCTGGAGGCGAGCAACAGCGTGTGGCCGTAGCCAGGGCCCTTGTTAATGACCCGTCCATTATTTTTGCGGATGAGCCCAGTGGAAACTTGGATTCGGAAAGTGCGGATAATCTGCACAAATTATTTTTTGAGCTTCGCGATAAATTTGGGCAGACCTTTGTAATCGTTACCCATAACAAGGAACTTGCGGATATGGCCGATCGCAAACTTACTATGGTGGATGGGCGGATAACAGATTCCCAAAAAGCTGTGCTTTCAGAATAAGTGAACACAGGTCGATTGCCCAAAATCCCGACCCAATTGATTTTCTATGCTCCTCGAACTTCTCATCTTCTTAAAGTATCCCACGTACCGAACGGATGAAAACAGGGATTTTAAGTATCGGGCTGGCGTATTCTTTCAGTTATTGGGCCTTTCCCTTGCCGTTAGTTTTATCCTAGGTTGGTTGATCGGTGGAATTCAGGTTATTTTTGACCTGGATTTTGGAAAACATGCGGTTGATAATTTCTTTGAACGCTATTCTCTTTTGCTGGTATTGCTAGGAGCTGTAATGGTAGCCCCTGTTCTGGAAGAACTTATTTTCAGGGCACCTTTGAGCCTTTTTAAACAAAAAAGAACGTTTCCTTTGATATTCTATGCCTTTACACTGACTTTTGGGTTCTATCATATAACCAATTTTGAAATGCGCCAGACCACCATTTTACTTGCGCCTGTTCTTGTCGCGCCCCAATTGGTTGTGGGCACTATTTTAGGATATATTCGAATACGATTTGGCCTCGTTTGGGCAATAGCACTACACGCTTGTTATAACCTGATTTTAGTGGTGCCAGTGCTGCTATATAAAACGCTTGACATCCCTTTAGAATGAACAAAACCGAATTAAAGGAGTTTTTGGATACCAAGGTGGATTACTATAACCACCCTCGATTTTTGGAAACAGATCCCCTTCAAATCCCCCATAGATTCTCTCGGAAGGAGGATATTGAAATCTGTGGGTTCCTAACGGCGACAATAGCTTGGGGAAATCGTAAAAGTATCATCAACAACGCCACCACGATGATGGAGCTTCTTGACAATGCCCCGGCCGACTTTGTAAAGAATCACCAAGAAGATGATTTGGAAAAGCTATCCGGTTTTGTCCATAGGACCTTCAACGGAACTGATTTCATCTATTTCATAAGGGGTCTTCAAAATATCTATCGGCAATATGGTGGGCTCGAAAGTATATTCGTCAAAAGTGCCGGACCAGATTCACTGCAATCGGCCATATCCGCTTTGAAACAGGTTTTCTTTGAACTCCCCCATCTAAACCGAACCACAAAACACATTAGCGATCCTAAAAAGGGTTCCGCCGCAAAGCGCATTAATATGTTCCTTAGATGGATGGTGAGGAACAATAGTACAGGAGTAGATTTTGGGTTATGGAAAACCCTAAGTCCGTCACAGTTGTCCTGTCCTTTGGATGTGCATTCCGGCAATGTGGCCCGGAAACTGGGGCTATTGACCCGTAAACAAAATAATGCAAAAGCCGTTTTTGAATTGGATCAAAACCTCCGCGGGTTGGATCCCCTAGATCCCGTGAAATATGATTTCGCGCTTTTTGGACTAGGGGTCTTTGAAAAGTTTTAGGACGAAAGGGCTTCTAAAATTTCTTGGGGCAACAAAACCTTGTCTATGATGTGGATAACCCCGTTCAATACTTCTGCATCCGGAGAAGTTACATTGGCGGGATTACCGGTCTTGTCCAAAATGGATACGCCGCCATTTACATTGATTATCAATTCCTCCCCCTGTAAGGTAGTAGCGGTCTGACCGTTGCTTAACTGTCCTGAAGTCAATTTTGTACCCTCAATAAAATGATAGGACAAGATAGTCGCCAAGATTTCTAAGTCCTCGGCGGTGTCAAAATCTGCCAGGGAATCATAACCGTCCAAAGAAGCGAAAAGATTCAAAAAGGCCTGATTGGTAGGTAGGAAAAATGTGAATTCTTCATGCAACACTTCCTGGGAAAGTTCATGATAACGGACCAACAGACATTGTGCATAGTCCAAATCATCTTGATCTAAATCCAAGGAATCAACAAAAGCCAGTACAGCCTTGGTGGCCTCTGTGGCAATTGTTTCGACAACAGACTGTGGCACAAGAACCCGGTCTATGGTATGTATAACACCGTTTTGTGCCGGAATATCGGTGGTAATGAAATTCACTGGAAAACCTGTGGCATCGACCAATCCAAATCCCCCATCAGTAGCAACGATTTCCAGGGAATTTCCTTCGGACAAGGTATCCGCGGTGCTGATTCCAAGATCAGCTGAAGTGACAATTCCGGGAAGCACATGATACAATAGCACCTCGCGCAATAGGTTTATTTCAAATTCGGAATCAAAGTCCTCTATCCCGCTCAAACCCTCTCCTAAAAACGCCAATAACCCAAAAAGCGCATCGTCCGAAGGAGCAAAAACCGTGAACGGTCCGTCTTGTCCCAAAGTTTCTAAAAGTCCAGTGAGTTCCAAAGCCTCTTTTAAAAAGGAAAAGCCTTCGGTTTCCTCTACCAATTCGGCAATATTCTTGGCGCTGTTATCTCCTGAAAGACCCAGTAAATCATATATTTCTTGGGGAATGAGAATTTTATCAATACTATGGACAATGCCATTGGACGCCTCCTTATCCACCTCGATTATATTGGCGTCGGTATCCGAGGCATCCCCAATGACAAAGGTCTCTCCAGAAGCAATTACCTCAATACTGTTATCCGTAAACAATGTAGGAACCATCCCCGGAGCTAATTCGTCGGAAGTGATATTCCCCATTACTACATGGTATAGCAAGATTTGTTCCAGTATTTGAAGTTCAATACTATTGTCAAAATCATCAAAGCTGTTATAATCGTCACCCAAGAGATCAAATAGTTCCTCTATGGCAGTGTTGGATGGTGCAAACACCGTAAACGGTCCTTCTGCATTAAGGGCATCAACCAAATTGGCTTTTACTAAGGCATCTCGAAGCAGGGATAAGTCATCCGTCTCGCTGACCAATTCCACTAGGGAAGGTTTGGGGTACAATTGATCTAGTACTGCTTGTGGCAAAAGGACTTTATCAACAATGTGCACCACACCGTTGGAAGCTTCATTATCGGCCCCTACTACTTCTGCATCCTCATCGGTCTTATCCTGAACAAGTACGGTGGCATCAACTTTGATGGTTAATTCCTCTGTTTGAAGGGTTTCCAAGACCGTACCGTCCGAAAGTGCGTCGGAAAATGCCGAAGTACCCCCGACTACATGGTATTTTAAGATTTCGGCCAATAGTTCCTTTTCGGCCGCTTCATCAAAATCCTCCAATTTTTCAAATCCTTCCAACTGGCTCAATAGTGCCTTAAAAGCATCATTGGTCGGCGCAAAAACCGTGTTTGTGCCCTCTTCCGAAAGTGCTTCTACCAAACCTGCATCAGCTTGCCCCAAAGCCTCCACCAAATATTCCAAAACATCCACGGATTGAGCGAGTTCTACAAGATTGGGCAAGGTCTCTTCTTGATTTTCCCCATCATTCATTGCATCCCCATTACCGTCCGAGTCAACCGGATCATCATCATTTTTGCTACATGCAAAAACCAGAAGGGATAAAAATAGAGGGATTGCTAAGCGCCAGGGATTAGAAATTGTGTGGGTTCTTTTCATTTTTCAGTGTTCTTAAATTTTCCTTGAAATTAAGGGTTTACCGACCCTTTAATGTCAATCAAGCTTTAACTATATGTTAGGTATTCTTTAATTTTTGGTGCTGTTTTTCAAAATAGATTACAAGGTATTGTCAGGTTCGGTATAGACTTCGGCTTGGGGCACACTGGTGTCAGTCAATGTCTTCATAAAAGCAATGATTGCATTTTGCTCCTTTGGGGTCAGATTCAACTCTTCAAACGGTAGCGTCTGATATTCCAAATCGAAGCCCATTCCTCCTCCCCCACCTTTGTTGTAGAAATCCATGACCTCTTCCAAAGTCCGGTATACCCCATTGTGCATATAGGGAGCGGTAAGTTCGGCATTACGAACTGTGGGTGTTTTGAACATTCCCCGATGCACCTCCAGCTTTTGTTCGTGTCGCCAATAAAACCCCAGATCATCATCCAATTGTTGGTTCGCCGTTGTTTCCGGCACTCCGATTACTTCTTTTTCATGATCGCTGAAAAATGGCGGTACGGTACCATTGGTCAAAGGGATAAAATGGCATGTAGCACAAAGTGCCTTGCCCATGTACAAGTTGAAGCCCAGTTTTTCTTCTTCCGTTAATGTATCTTCCTCTCCCCTAATGTTTCTATCAAACTTGGAATTGAAGCCATTTAATGTTGAAATATAGGACGAAATAGCACGGATAATTTCAGTATTCCTGCCGGAAATACCGCCATACGCTTGCTTAAAAAGGGAAATATAGGTGGTGTCCATCAAAATTTCAGTCGAAAATTGATGTACGGAGCTATCAAACTCTTTGTCGTTTGTGAATACCGAAGTAATCTGGTCCAAAAGGTTCGGGGAACGGCCGTCCCAAAAGAAGCTCTTTTGAAAGGCGGAATTAATTAATGTCGGCGTATTTCGTTCTAATGGATTTCCATCTTTATCATAATTTACCACCAAACCATCTGCCCAGGCTTTACCGGGGTTATGACAGCTAACACAGGCCATTTTACCATTTTCTGAGAGGTTGGGGTCAAAAAACAACTTTTTACCTAGCGCAATTCTTTTATCGGTTGGGTTTCTATTGATCGGAGGGGTAAAAAACTCGATATTAAAAGAATTGTCCTCAAAAAAAGTGGGGGCGTCAAAATTAAAGGGTTTGTTGTTCACAGGTTCCCAAATATCTGCTGTTTTCCTAATCCGTACCCAGTTTCGAGTAATAGGATTCATGTAATCCCGTATGAAAGTGAAACGATCAAAGGAATTGAAATCCAGGTTCCCGCTTATGAAGTTTTGTGCTTTTTTTACGTTTTGCAAGAAGTTGGCATTCAATTTTGGGTCGTTTTTCAAAATGAGTTGTTGAATACTTAACTCATAAGTCTCTTTTAGACTTTCCAAGGAAACTACGGTTTCCTGAAGCCCCAATAAACTTACGGGAGTATCAAATCCCGAAATACTTAAACTAATGATCCGCATCAATTGTTGGTGGGTGGCAATAAAAAAACGTTGTGCGGTTACTTCCCGATTCTTTACGCCATTCATAAGATTTTTAAGAAGTCCCTTCATAATTGAAATTTCCTCCTTATAACGCTCTTCGGTCTCCTCACCATCATAAATACTCTCCTCCAATTTCTGTAACCCTATTGGCAGTAGCACGCGTTGTGTGTCATCGGTCACAATGGGCAAAGCCGGTCCATTGGCCCTATGGCCAACTTCGGGATTCAAGTAGGAGGCATAGGGTTCGGCCTGTTTGAATTCTCTTCTGATTTCCGTGAAGACTTCCTGTGTTCTATCCCCGGTCATGGGAAGACTGTCTAAAGTGTCCAGCAGGGAATATGCTGTTACAATGTGACCCAAATAATAATCTTGTACGGGTTTCCAGTCAATTCCGTCTTCAGCTAAGTAAGCTACAGTTGATTTTGGATTTTGTTTGCACCCAAAAAAAACTGCCAGTATAAAAATTGAAAGCAATAATCTATCCATTTCAGCAATTTTTTGAATAACGAAAAGACCTCCATTGTGCAATGGAGGTCTTTATTTCTCTTCGTTTGTACTTATCTGGGTAACCCTCGTAGAATAACGATTTGCCCTCCTTGATTATCCTCCCTTGCGAAACCACCTGGTTCAAATTCGGGACGTGTTTCAAAATTGTGCCCATCTACATTTTTGAAATCATCACTTTGCCAGTAATGAGGCTGTAGATTCAATAAAAACGTGTTGGGTTCCCCAACTTTATCGGAGATATCTTCCAAAGCACCATATTCGCCACTAAAGCCAGTACTTCCAGTTGGATCCAAATCCTGACGTACTACAAATTCCAACACTTCCTTGATATTGTTTCCGCTTAAATCGGACTGATAAATATACGCCGAGTGACCTCTAGAGAACGAGTTTGGATCTTCTTGAACATATACAAAGTTTTCGGTTACGGTAATGTTGTCCGGACTCTGTAAAGTGGCCAAGTTACCATCCATATTATTGGTATCCGTATTACCGGAAATTATCTGGGTTAGTTTACCACTCATCGGTGAATCCACATCCAATTCTAACTTGTAAACCGTACCCCAATCGTTATAGGTACCTCTTCCCGGGCCTCTTCCGGTAACGGCAAAGAATATGTTCCTATTAGCAGCGGAATCTCCTTTTTGGTAATCCACATCCTCAACACGCATAAAAGCGGTAGCTTGTACGGCCACACAAGCATCTTCCATTTCATCCTTTGTTAAGGCTTCTCCATCTTCAATTTCTACAAACTCAACGTCATAGGTTTCACCAAATACCAAGTTGCTTTCATTATAAAGTACACCAGGTTCTACATCCATGGCGACAGGATTACCATCAGCATCTACCTCTCCGGAATCCACTTGCTTTAAACGAAGTACATACACTTTTCCCCCGGTTAAATCTGCGTCACCATTTTCCGAGTAATACAAGGTAACCTGTCCCTCCGAACCGCTGGAGTCATCATCTCCGCCAATAATAACGGTCTTGCCTATGTAAGCTCCCTGAGGCAATGGTACGGCGTTTTCCCAAGCGAACTCACCCAAAGCATCCAATCCAAAATCCGCTGTTGGTGTAGGAACGGCTTGATAGGGATCTATCCCCTTTACATCATAGTTAAAGCTTTCGGAGGCAGAAAGGTATAAATCCCTGCTTCCACCATGAATATTGGCCTCCCACATAGTTCCCGAACACTGGCGTGCAAAATCTGCAACACCGGAATTCAACATCCACTGTCCACCCGTTGGTGTCAAGTATTTGTCCAATTCTATTCTAGCAACTGCATAATCGTCCTCCGCATTTACCAAATACAGGTAACCATCGCTATTTGGATCTGCCACAAAACCGGCTCCATCCGCAGCACCCACAAATCGAAAGCCATCTTCCAAAACATCTGTTGAGCTAATTAACGAATATGCATCTACAAAATTGAATTGGGGTTTTAAGGCGACAAGGGGTTCCAAACTTGATTTGTTTTCAAATATTGTTCCCATAGGCTCGTCATCACTACCACCGCCATCTCCAATGAAATCATCCAATCTGTCACAGGACGAAAAGGCAATGATTCCGGTACATAGCAATACATTTTTAAGTGTTCTCATGTTGTTTTAAAGTTTTTAGTGTTATTATTCTGTATCAAAGGTATCGGTCGAGTTTGCAAAACATGTTAACTGAGATTGGTGATTGTTTTAGCATAACTTTAACCTTGTGTTAAAGTGGTTAACTTAGTGTTACTATTTAGGATAAGTCTAATTAAGGATTTCTCTATCGAGAATGATTGAGCGTTTCCCACTGATTAGGAAACCTGGAAGAGACGTTATATGTGTAGGAAATCTCGGGGAGTTGAGACACAAGGAGAGGTGTACCGTTCTGCATTCATTGCAACGACGGAGTATTCCATTTCATAAGAATGGAAAAGCAACTCAGGTATTTTAAGTATTTGGTTCTTTGCTTGGTTAAATATTCTTTTTCACTATTCCCATATCACCTAAATCCAGGGGCATACGCTTTCCTCCTTCGGCAATGGATTTGTAAATAGCCTCTACAATGATCATATCCCGTTTGCCCATTTCCCCTGGGGCCACATTTGGGGTACCCATTAGAATATGTTTGGCAAAATCATCCATTTGTACTTTTTGTTGACTTTGGTGCGGATACTTAATTTCATTTCCTTCCGATGTCCTACCGGATATTGGTCCATAACTATGACATGGATTAAGTTCCACCCATCCTTTTTCAAAGGAAACAAAAAGACGGTTGGCACTGGCATTATGAGATGTGAACATGTGGCCGACGGTCCCATCCGGAAATTCCATTTGGGCAGTAATCGATTCATCGGTATCCTTGAAGTATTCGGGACGAGTGCTGAATTCCTGGGCAGAAATCGAAATGGGATTGAGTCCAACACCATATATATTGCTCTGCACGGAATATACCCCCATATTCATTAAGGCGCCTCCTCCGGATAGCGATCGATCCAAACGCCATTGCTCCGGATTGCCTCTGGAAATGTAGCCGGCATCGGAGGACACGTACATCACTTTCCCAAATGGTTTTTCGCTAACCAGTCGTTTGATCTCATTGGTATAGGGATCCGATTGCATGCGATACCCCACACTTAGTTTTACTCCGGACTTCTTGCAGGCATCAATAATGGCATCGCATTCCTCCACATTCATGGCCATGGGTTTTTCACAAATAACATGTTTACCTGCCCTGGCCGCTCGAATACTGAAGTCAGCATGCATACTATTCGGTAGAACCACGTATACAATATCTATGGAATCATTTTTGGCAATTGAATCAAAGTTTTCGTAGTTGTAGACATTTTCCTTGGGTATGCCATATTTTTCCATCCAAACTTTTTCCTTTTCGGGGGTGCCTGTAACAATACCCGCCAAATAACAATGTTCGGCATCCTGAAGCCCAGGGGCCAATTGGTAGGTACTATAGCTACCCAACCCTACAAGAGCGATACCCAATTTCTTTTTATTCTGTGCTCCACCCATGGCACAGGCTAAGGGAATTCCACTAAGTAGGGCCGTTCCGGCTATGCCCTGGGATAATTTGGTGTTGAAAGTTCTTCTATTCATGTCTTTTGAGTTTCAATTGCTTGTGCCTTAAAAATATAAATAAACCACCCAAATAATTCTATCTCATGTAAAATTTATAAATGGCACTTAAAGAAATTGCTTTTCGATTAAAACAACTATTTTAGTACTTATCAAGATATGAAACGGCGAGAAGGCCGATTATTAGACGTTTTATGCAGATTAAATCCTTTATGCGGACCCTTACGCTTATTCATAGTTCTCTAACCATGGGGCTCATAGCCTTCACCCTGTTCGTCTACTTTCAAAACCCTTCCTTTACTGTAGGGACGGATTCCAAAGACCCATACGTTTACATTGTCCCCACGATCGCTATTCTAGGTTATTTTTTGAGCAAGTTTTTGTTCCAAAAACAACTACAAAATATTCATCCAAAAGATACTCTGACCACCAAATTAACCCGATATCAAACCGCTTCCCTTATACAATATGCCCTCTTAGAAGGATCTGCCCTTTTTGCTTTGGTCATTTACTATACCTATGGAAATGCATTGTACCTTGTAATAGGTCTTTCATTATTAGCCTATATGATTGCGCTAAGACCCAAAATGAATAGATTGATAAAAGCATTACCTTTAAAGCAAGCAGAGGAGCAACAATTGAAACAAAGCGAATACTATAAAAAGTGAACATTGGAGAATACAACAAGAAGAAAATTCATTAAAACGACTACACAGGCCTTGGGAGCCCTACCTTTCTTACACCCCCTACAAACTTTATCGCAAATACCGGATAAATTAGACGATACGTTTCCCGTATATCTATTTTCAAAACACCTTCAGTTTTTAAACTATCGTACGGCTGGCGAAAAAGCTGCGGAAATGGGTTTTGCAGGACTAGATCTTACCGTTAGACCTGGAGGTCATGTTCTTCCGGAAAATGTGGCTGAGGATTTACCCAAGGCGATAGAAGAAATAAAAAAAGGAGGTTCAAATTGTCATTTGATGACAACGGCGATCGACGATGCAAATGACCCCTTGGATGCCGAAGTCTTAAAGGTCGCCTCACAACAGGGTATCACCCATTATCGTTGTAATTGGTTCCGATATGATGAAAGCCAACCCATGCCCGATACACTTAAGGAACATACACAGACCATCAAATCCCTCAGTGAGTTGAATCGATCCTTAGGTTTAAAAGGCTGTTATCAGAATCACTCGGGCACCTGGGTAGGGGCTTCCATTTGGGAAATCAAAACCCTGTTGGAAGGAGCTGACAAAGAGTATTTTGGAGCACAATATGACATAAGGCATGCGATGGTAGAGGGTGGTCTTTCTTGGGAAAATGGTCTAAGACTTATTAAGGACCACATTAAGTCCATCGCTTTAAAAGATTATAAATGGGAAAATGTTGGGGGTCGTTGGAAGGTCGTAAACGTTCCTTTAGGTGAAGGAATGGTAGATTTTAAAAAGTATTTCAGCCTTTTAAAAGAATATAAGATCAATGTTCCGGTTATTCTGCATGCAGAATATCCATTGGGTGGTGCCTCACATGGAAAATCGGAGATTTCGGTCTCTCCAGAAGTTGTATACACCGCCCTGAAAAAAGACTTGAAAAAAGCAGAACAACTATGGGGAGAGGCTTAATATTTGGTATCGTAACCTATTGTATACTGTTGATCGTTGCCTGCTCAACACCCCCTAAGCCAAATTGGGACGGAAAAAATTATTTGGCTCAAGTACAATTGGATTCGTCTGTATTACTGGTAACCGAAGTGGCCAAAAATCTTGAAGTGCCCTGGGATTTGGTACCTGGTCCGGATGGATGGTTATATTTTACAGAACAAAAAGGCACTATAAATAGAGTTGATATTGCCACCGGCGAAATTCAAAATTTGGCCGTTTTGGATGATGTATTCTACCGAAAATCATCAGGATTGTTTAGTATGGCCCTACACCCGAGTTTTGAAACGGATCCTTTCCTTTATGTTCATTATACCGTATCAGAAAAGGACAATAATTTTCTAGATATTATTTCTTCTAAAATTATGCGGTATTCTTTGGAAGGGGACAGTCTGGTGGACCCAAAACTTATTTTAAAGGATATCCCTGGAAACACGTATCACAATGGAAGTCGTATGCTAATTTTTCAGGACAAGCTATGGATCGGCACCGGAGATGTTGGGGATACCCGAACCGTTCAGCATATTGAAACCTTAAACGGAAAGGTTTTGCGCCTCAATCTTGATGGAAGTATTCCAGATGACAATCCATACCCAAACAATCCTACCTGGAGCACCGGTCATAGAAATATTCACGGTATAACCATTGGGAATGGCAAGCTATATGCTTCCGAGCATGGTCCGAACAACGATGATGAAGTTAACCTTATACAAAAAGGTTCAAATTATGGTTGGCCGGACATCCATGGTTTTATCGACTTGGAAAACGAAAAGGCCTATGCCAAGGATTCGGTTACCCAAGAGCCTCTAATGGCATGGACACCGACCATTGCCACAGCAGGACTGGAATATTATGACAGTGATCAAATTCCCGAATGGAAAAACAGTTTGCTATTGACCACCCTAAAAGGTCGTTCCTTTCGGGTTTTGTCATTAAATGCAGAGGGTGATAAAATCAATGAAGAGCATCTCTTTTTCCAAAAATTCTTAGGAAGATTGCGTGATGTAGCGGTTGGTAAGCAGGGTGAGATTTATCTGGCCACAAGCAATATGGATTGGCACCAGGGGCATCAGCCTTGGTTATATGATTCTTTGCCCAAATCCAATGGTGATCGTATCATTAAGATACAAATAGCCGATGAAGGTATACAACGGCAATTGGCAGCTTTAGAAAAACCCATCGAATTAAAAGAAGAACTTACCGCAATTAGTTTAAGTCCAGAAATTTACAGATCTATTACGTCCAATGATGATTTGGACAACGGCGCCAAACTCTATGGTACGCATTGTGCTGCCTGTCATGCCCCGAATGGCAAGGGAAATGTTGGGCAGATTCCACCTTTGGTGGATAGTGAATGGGTATCCGGCAACGTGGCCAGACTCATAGATGTTACCTTGGGAGGCCTTAATCACCCTATACAAGTGAATGGTGTTTCCTATCAAGGAGAAATGCCTGCCTATAAAAATTTAGAGGATAACGAAATAAGGGATATTTTAAATTATATTCGAACGGAATTTGGAAAAACCAAAGGAAATATTATCGCTGCGGATATCGCACATCAACGCAAAGGTTTGGAGTAATACATGAAATCTATGAAAAATAGTATTATAATGATGGTCCTGTTTGGAATTATGACATCGGTAAACGCCCAAGATTGGCCAGATTTGAATCATTTTAAAGAAGCGAACGAAAAATTGGCAGCTCCTACAGAAGAAGAGAACCGGGTAGTTTTTATGGGCAACTCCATAACCATTGGATGGCTCAAGACGCGCCCAGATTTTTTTGAAGGCAAACCATATATCAACAGGGGGATCAGCGGTCAGACCACACCTCAGATGCTCTTACGTTTTCGGCAGGATGTCATTGAATTAAAGCCCAAAGTAGTGGTAATCTTGGCTGGGACAAACGATATTGCAGGGAATACCGGACCATCTACATTGGATATGATATCCGATAATATCATTTCCATGGCCGAACTGGCAAGGGCCAACGGCATTAAAGTAGTGCTCTCCTCTACCCTGCCCGCCTATGACTATCCTTGGAAGCCGGGAATGGAACCGGCAAAGAAAATTGTTGCACTCAACCAGATGATCAAGACCTATGCGGAACTTAACAATATCATTTATCTGGATTATTTTTCCGCCATGGCGGATGAACGTAACGGCTTGCCCGAGAAATATGCGCATGATGGCGTACATCCCACGGCAGAGGGCTATAAGGTTATGGAACCCATTGTAGAAATTGCTATTTCAGAAGCTTTAAATTCAGGAGAATGAGCAGCATATCTCAAAAGTGGATGGGTCTGATACTGTTATTTTCTATTACCTCCTTGATATCGGCTCATGATAACAATATGGAATTGAAAGAAATTGGGAAAGCCCAAAAACCGTTACGAATCGGCGTGGTGGGACTGGTCCATACCCATGTACACTGGATTCTGGGGAGGGAAAAATTGGGCGACATCGAAATTGTGGGAATTGTAGAGCCCAACAGGGAACTCGCCCAAAGATATGCCGACCAGCATGGATATTCCATGGATATTGTTTTTGATTCCTTGGATGAAATGGTTAAAGCGGTACAACCTGAAGCCGTAACCGCATTCAATTCAATTTATGACCATTTGGATACTGTGAAATATTGCGCTCCGTTGGGCATGCATGTAATGGTAGAAAAACCCTTGGCCGTAAGTTGGGAACATGCCCAAGAAATGATCGCCCTGGCCAAAAAACATGAAATTCATTTACTTACCAATTATGAAACCTCTTGGTATGGCAGTAATTATAAAGCCTATGACCTTGTTCATACTGAGGGAAAAATTGGGAATATCCGTCGAATGGTTTTCCATACAGGCCATTTTGGTCCCATTGAAATAGGATGCAATCCTGAGTTTTTGGAATGGCTTACGGATCCCGTTTTGAATGGTGGAGGTGCCCTTACCGATTTTGGTTGCTATGGTGCCAATCTGGCGACTTGGTTCATGAAAGGACAAGAGCCGGAATCCGTTACTTGTATCACCCAACAATTGAAACCTAATTTGTATCCAAAAGTGGATGATGATGCCACAATAGTTTTGGACTATCCCGAAAACCAAGTCATTATTCAAGCTTCTTGGAATTGGCCACATCATGTAAAGGATATGGAAATTTATGGAACTACAGGTTATGTGATTTGCAAAAATGCAAGTGCCATGGAAATCATGACAGGGAGAAAACAAGAGTCAAGCGCTTTGGAGGCAGAACCGCTTCCACAAGGCTTCCATGACCCTTTTGCGTTGTTGCAAAAAGTGGTTCAGGAGAACCACCAACTACCGGCATACGATGTCTCATCATTGGAAAACAATAAACGGGTAATGCAAATACTGGAAGCCGCAAAGCGTTCCGCAGAGACCCATAAAACCATTATTTGGAAAGATATGTTTCCTGAGGCGGCCATGCGTAATTGAGAATCTGGCAAAGAAAGCCAAGGCCCAACAAAACAAAACCAATGGGAGAAACTGCTGAAAACGATAAATCAGTATCCGTTAAGAACCTTAACTCGCCTGAAGATAACAAGTGGGATACGATTGTCATTGGTTCTGGAGCCGGTGGTCTGGCTACGGGAATTTGTTTGGCCAGGGCCGGACAAAAGGTATTGGTATTGGAGCAGCACGATGTTCCCGGTGGATGGTGCCATAGTTTTTATTTGGATGGACATCGATTTACGCCGGGAGTACATTATGTAGGGCTTTTGGCAGAGGGTGAGGCCACCAATGATTTGTATAGAGGTCTGGGCATAGCCAATGACCTAGTGTTCTTTAGGATGAATCCCGATGCCTATGAGCATGCCTGGATCGGGGAAGAACGTTTTGACTTTCCCTCAAATCTCGAACAATTGATCGATCGCCTTACGGAGCGTTTTCCGGAAGAAAGGAAATCCATTCACACCTATCTAAACCTAGTGCGCAATGTAAGTGTACAAATCTATTCCCTACCCTATTTCAAAGGCTTTTGGCAGAAGCTGACCATTCCCTACAAAACTAGGCATATGGGCAAATATGGGCTTTTTAGTCTAAGAAAAGTCATCAATTGGCATATCAAAAATCCGTTACTCAAAAACATCCTGAACATCCAATGTGGGGACCATGGCCTTCAACCTAAAAAAGCGGCTTTCCCCCTACATTGTGCCTTAATGAGCCACTACTTTAATGGGGCTTATTATCCCATGGGCGGTGGTGGTGCCTTGATAAAGGCCATGACCAATGCATTGAAAAAACATGGAGGCCACCTACAGACTGGCACAACCGTAAATCGGATTTTAACCCAGGGTGAAAGGAAAAAGCGTGCAATAGGGGTAGCATTGGAAAACGGTCAACTCCTCTACGCCAATACCATAGTTTCCAATGCGGATCCCGGAATTACCTACTTGAATCTGGTTGGTAAGGAAAATCTGAGTTCCAAACTTCAAAAAAAACTGTCCAAGACCAAATACTCCTGCACATCGTTAATGCTTTTTTTGACCGTAGATATGGATTTGCGCAAGGCCGGTCTTGATTCTGGCAATATTTGGTTGATGCCCAACAAGGATACAGACGATCTTTATGATGACCTTATGACCCCTAATCTTTCTAATGGAGAGGCCTTTGAAGCCATGTTCATTAGCTGTACCTCCTTAAAAGATCCCGCTAGTTATGACGGCAAGCACCATACTATTGAGGCCATAACGTTAATCGACTATAGCACTTTTGAAAAATACAAGGAAGAGACGGAACCTAGGTCCGAGGGCTATATCAAGTTCAAGGAAATACTTTCCCAAAAGATGCTCAATGGCCTTTCACGGGCCATCCCTGGAGTCCGGGATCATATAGTACAAATGGAGTTGGGAACACCCATCACCAATGAATATTACATTAATACTACCCGTGGCAATGTCTATGGAACCGAAAAAAGCCTCAGGCACATTGGCCCTTTTGCTTTTAAGGCAAAAAGCGAAATTGAAAATCTGTATTTGTGCGGGGCAAGTATCCTATCCCATGGTGTAGCAGGTGCGTCCCATTCCGGGGTAGATACTGCTGCCACTATTTTGGGATGTGAAGCGGATGAACTAAAAAAGCCACAAGACGATCAATACCTAAGGATTTATGAAGCGGAAAACCCGGTCGATTATCCTGATTGGATGTTGAAGAAAATAGAAGTAAAGAGAGCTAGGGCAATTTCTAAAATGGCTCAGGAATCCGTATAGCCCTATTTATCGGAATTAGAGGGAAACTACAAAACATTTGTAGTAGAGATTGACCCATTTATACTACCTTATTTTTTCGTTCTGATTTATTTTTAAAAAATAAAATCAAAAATCCCATGTACACTTCATTTCCCGATCAATTATCCATACTGCAAAATTGCATAGCTGCAAGTAACGCCATGGAGAAGAAGCTTCACAAGAAAAATAGTAAAAGGAAAGTCTTATCACTTTTTCTATTGTCTTTTTCCTTTTTGGCATTTGCTCAGGTAAAAGTCTACGAAGGTACAGAGGTAATCCCTACCTATAAAATAGGCCAGGACGAAACAAGTCCCATATTTTATACAGGGCGAGGTGTTCAAGGAGCACAGGGCAAAGTATATCCTTATCCATCGCAAACAAAACTTGGGGATTCTTTGGTTGATGTTACGTATGAAATGGTCTATTTGGAAAATGAATACCTTAAGGTAAAGGTACTTCCTGCCTTTGGGGGAAGGTTGTTTTCTGCAATAGATAAAACCAACGGGCATGAATTGTTCCATACCAATAGTGTAATTAAACCTGATTTGATAGGTACGTTGGGTGCTTGGGTTTCCGGTGGAATAGAATGGTGTTTTCCGCATCATCACAGAACAACTACTATGATGAAAAGCGACTATAGAATGGTCGAAAATGAAGATGGTAGTGCCACTATTTGGATCGGGGAGACCGAAAAAACGATGGATATGCGAGGTGTTATTGGTATGACACTACGTCCTGGCCGATCTTATATTGAAGTGGACTATCGTATCAATAATACCAACACACTAACGAAAACGTTTCTTTTCTGGGCCAATGTAGCCATAACTTCCAATGATGATTTTCGAACATTTTGGCCGCCAAGCCAAGAAATAGGTGTATTCCACAACAATAGAAGCTTTATTAAATGGCCTATTTCCAATGCCACCGACAGCTATGGTCGAACCAGTTACCCCGAAGGAGTTGATCTCACCTGGTGGAAAAACCACCCCAACCCGGTATCGTTCTTTATGTGGGATATTAAGGAAGGTTTTATCGGCGGGTATGATTATGGACAAAATGCCGGTACCGTACATGTGGGAGACCCTCATGAGAACAACGCATCAAAACTATGGCAGTTTGGCCCGGGACTACAAGGTCAAAATGCTAGGCGGAAGCTTACGGATGATGGAAAAGCCTATGTGGAATTAATGACGGGAACCTTCTCCAACAATCAACCTGATTATAGCTGGATCTTGCCACACTCCGTTAAGGATGCCAAAAACTATTGGTATCCATTACGGGATATCGAAATTGCAAAGAACGCCACCATTGATGCTTCGGTAACACTTCAAATGCGTAATAGCAAAACGGTTTTCTACGGATTCAATACAACGACCATTTTTAAGAATGCCAAAGTACTTCTGAAGAATGGCGATGAAGTTTTGGTGGAAAAGACCATAGATATTGATCCCGCTATGCCCTTTACTTCAACATACAAAAGCCGAAAGCCGTTGGACGAGTATCAGCTTTATGTTGAATTGAAAGATGACCAAGGAAGGGAATTGGTTTCTTATACCCCTTATAAACCTCAGAAACCAGAACTACCAGAGGTACAGGAAAGGGTAAAAAAGCCTGAGGAACTTACCACTATCGAGGACCTTTATCTAACCGGTAGGTTTGTAGAACAATTTAACCGCCCAGGGATTAATCCAGATGACTATTATTTAGCAGCCTTGGAGAAATCGCCCAACGATTATCGGACCAATATCGCTTTAGGCAAGCGCCGGTTAAATCAAATGAAATATGAAGAAGCCTTGTCCTATTTACAAAAAGCCGCGGATAAACTTAAGGTAAAATATTTTCAACCAAAAGAGGGCGAACTTTTCTATTATTTGGGAATGGCACATAAGGCATTGGGGCAAACTGCTGAGGCGTATAAGAATTTGGCCCGTTCCACCTGGTACTATCAGTGGTTTTCAGCTGGCAATTATCAATTGGCTTTGTTAGAGGGCCAAAAGGGCGATTTTACCAAGGCATTGGAATACACTAAAGAGGCCCATTCCACTAATACTAGGGATGGCCGCATTACAGTACTCTATGCTTCTTTGCTTCGAAAACTTGGGGGTACCACCAAAGCACTTTCCCTGCTGGAAGAACACTTGACATATGACCCATTGAATTTTTCCGCCCTATATGAGAAAAGGCTTTTGGAGGGAAATTCTTCCATGGAGGATTGGCACAGGAACATGCAGGATGTGGAAAACAACTATTTGGAGATGGTTACCCACTATATGAACTCAGGCCTATTGAAAGATGGTATGGATCTACTGTCGAATATAAAGAATCCGAAAAATCCTTTGGTGCATTATTATCTTTCCTGGTTTCATAGTAAAGCGGGAAATGCAGCCAAGGCCAAGGAGTACCTTGCGACCGCTAAAAATTGCTCTTTGGAATATAGCTTTCCATATAGGGCAGAAACCGAGGTTGTATTGAAGAATGCCATAAGTATCGATGCACAAAACGCTATGGCGTATTATCTCTTGGGGAATCTTCTTTATGATAACCGTCCAAAAGATGCCATGGCGGCTTGGGAAAAATCCGGTGCCATAGATACCAGTATTCCTATGGTTTGGCGTAATCTCGCGTTTGGTGATTTTTATCATGGGAAGAATCCTAAAAAGGCCATTGAACATATGACAAAGGCCATTTCACTGAATGGTGACAACCCGTTGTGGTATGCCGAACTCTCCAAGTACTATGACGAATCCGATGAGGACTTCACAGAAAATCTGGAAATACTAAGAAATAATATCGATATCGTTAGAAAAGACGTAGCCGCTCCCAAAACCCTGGTCCAGCTTTTAAATCTCAATGGTGAATATGATGAGGCTATTCAGTTTTTGGACAAGCATCATTTTAGAACCTGGGAAGGAGGCCGGGAAACGTACTGGCATTATGTGGATGCACATACGTTGAAGGCCAAAGAATTAATAAAAAACAACAACTACAAAGAGGCTATTTCCCATTTGGAACGCGCCCTATTATATCCTGAAAATCTGGAAGTTGGAAAACCCACACATGATGAAAAAAATGCCATGATCTATTATTATATGGGAGAAGCCTATGCGCAAATGGGAAATAATAAAAAGGCGAAGGATAGTTATCAAAAAAGCGCAGCGGCCCAAAACGGGAGAGGTATGTACGACTTGATCTATTATCAAGCTATGGCCAATGAAAAATTAGGGCAGGCCGACAAAGCTAAAAGTATGTTCAAGGACTTGATTCAAAGTGCGCAACGGCAAAGAAACCGAGGAAATGGCAATACTTTGGTCGCCGTAGAAGAAGCCTCCGCAACCAATAAAAAAGCAATTTCCCAATCGTATTTCCTTGAAGCCTTAGGTAATCTTGGACTTGGAAAGAAAGACGATGCCGAACATCTCTTGCAGACCGCGCTTGGCGAATACCAGAACAACCTTTGGGCAAAAGTCATGATGGAAAATCTAAATTAAGCCTGACAATGTACCACCCACACAAATGTGCTTTGGTCTCCCTAGTATTTATTTTCACCGGGGTTGCCGTGGCCGTCGGGCAAAACGTTCAAAAACTTTCCCTTGGGGAACAATCCATTTTTGAGGCTTCCAAAACCAATCAGAAGATTGTGGTAGATGGCAAATTAAACGAAGAAGTTTGGCAGAGAACCGAGGCAAGGACGTTGGATTATTTTTATAGGATAGAGCAGCAGGACGACGAGCAAAAAACTACTTTTCGGATGTTATGGGATGAGCAAAACATATACTTGTTCTACCAAATGGAAGATAAGTTTCTTACCGTACGCGAAACTCGACGCGATGGGGAACCTTATCTTGATGATTGTGCGGAAATCTTTTTTATCACCGCACCGGATAGTCTGGACACCCATTTTGGATATGAACTGAACCTAAACAAGGCCTCGAACGACTTCATTTATTTCAATAGGTACTATAAGGGTAAAGATGTGGTCTACAAGACATTTAATCCTGAGTTTAAGGTTGAAATAACCTATGATGGGACGATCAATGATAACTCAGATATCGATAAGGGTTGGACCATGGAAATGGCCATACCCATTTCAAATTTCGGTGAACTAGGAGAGATAGAACCCATACAAAAAGGAACGCATTGGGCCATTTTGGCCGTACGCCAAGACCGAAACGATTTAAACGGTAATAGAAGGTCTACTTCCACCCTATTTCCCATTTATGATATTTCAAAAAATGTACATCAGGCCAATCGTTTTGGTCTAGTTGAATTTATTGAATAAATTACTACCGATTTGATGTATATTTTGCATGATAAAAAAAAGTATTCTATTAGGTTTGGCCGTATTGGCGGGAAATTCCTGCGGTAAGATTAAAAAGGAGAATCCTGAAGTTTCAAAGGTCAATACCCCTAATATTATCTATATCCTGGCCGATGATTTGGGATATGGGGACTTAGGGAGTTATGGACAAGAAAGAATCAGGACACCGAGGTTGGACCAAATGGCCCAAAACGGTATCCGTTTTACCAACCATTATGCCGGTAATACGGTATGTGCGCCCTCAAGAGCCTCATTGATGACCGGTCTACATCAGGGACATGCGCCGGTGCGGGGAAACAATAACAACATATTGACTCCCAATGACTTTACCTTGGCAAAAATGTTCCAAAAAGCAGGGTACACCACAGCTCTAATGGGAAAATGGGGCCTAGGCGAAGTAGGTTCCACAGGAGAACCTTCAGTACAGGGATTCGATACATATTTTGGTTATTTAAACCAAATTCACGCACATAATTACTATCCCGATCATCTTCTAAAAGATGGAGAAAAAATACGCTTAAATAACAAGGTAATCCTGGCCAAGGAAGGCTATGCTAAAGGAATAGGAGGTGCTGCTACCGATAAAAATGAATATTCGCACTCGTTGATCATCAAGGAGGCCTTACGATTTTTGGATGCTCCAAAGCAGAAGCCATTTTTTCTATACTTACCCTTGACCATACCACATGCGAACAATGAAGGGGAATTGACAGCAGATCATGGGATGGAGGTTCCAAATTTAGGAATCTATAAGAATCGGGATTGGCCAGAACCCGAAAAGGCCAAGGCAGCCATGATAAGTCTCCTGGATGCGGATGTAGGCAGAATATTGGATAAGTTGAAAGATCTGAAAATAGATAGAAATACTTTGGTCATTTTTACCAGTGACAATGGCCCCCATAAGGAAGGTGGTGTAAACCCGGATTTTTTTGATAGCAACGGCGCCCTAAAAGGTACCAAACGGGACTTGTATGAAGGAGGTGTCCGAGTTCCATTTATTGCCCAGTGGCCGGGAAAGATTTCCCCCAACTCGGTATCTGATCTTCCAACGGCTTTTTGGGATATGCTTCCGACCTATGCGGACGTAATCGATTATCCTTTAGCTACGGCTACGGATGGAATATCGTTTCTTCCAACACTTATGGGGCAGTCCGATACGCAAAAACAACATGATTATTTATACTGGGAATTTGCCGAAAGTAACCATGATGCGCAGGCCATACGTAGCGGAAAATGGAAGTTGCTACACATCTATAAATCGGATTCCTGGGAACTCTATGACCTGTCCAATGATATTGGCGAAGAAAATAATCTTATTGAAGAACACCTGGACGTCTTTGAAAAGCTAAAGACATATATGAAGGAAGCCCACATTTATGATTCGGATTATCCTTTGGAGGGTGAACCTGTGTCCCCTACCAATTTGTAAAAGAGCCGTCGTCTCTTTTTAACCTAGGAATTTCTACGGGCTTAAATTCTTGATTCAATGCATATTTCTCGTCAAATTCCACCCCTAGTCCAGAGGTATCCGGAACTTGATATCCTGTCCCGTCCAACTCAGGCTGCACCGGATAAAAATTCCGGTCATTGGTACCCATCTGTTGAGCAGGGGTGTTTATCTCCTCCAAATAACTAAAATTGCTACATGCCGCTGCCATATGAATTGAAGCTGCCGTACATATGGGACCCAAGGGATTGTGCGGCATCAAATCGATGTAGTGGGCCTCGGCGATGGCCGCTACTTTCATGGCCTCGGTAATTCCACCTACATTACAAACATCAACACGCGCATATTGTGCAATGTTCTTTTCCAAAAACGGTAGAAATTGCCATTTGCTGGAGAACTCCTCGCCAATGGCGAAGGGCACATCCACCATTTTACGAAGACTTTCATAAGCTTCCGGATTTTCATCACGGATAGGTTCTTCAATAAAATCCAAGGTCCCCGCGGGCATGCGTTTAATAAAGGAATAGGTTTCGGCGGCCGTGAGTCGGGTATGATAATCGATTCCGATTGTGATTCCCCTACCCACTTGGTGTCTTAATTCTCTGACCCAATCCGCCAAAAGTGTTATGGACTCCGTAGGCTCAAAGCGGCTTTTATCCTTCTGCGATTCAAATTCGGCAGGTGCCAAACGAAGAACTTTCCAGCCTTCCTTAATACAAGTATTTGAATAATCCAACAATTCCTTAAGGGTTGTAAATCGTACAGAAGCAAAACAGGGTACAAAATTACGCTGCTTCCCTCCTAATAATTCATAAACCGGTACACCAAGGGTTTTTCCCTTAATATCATACAAAGCAATATCTATGGCGGAAATGGCCGCCGCCAAAACCCGTCCACCTTCAAAATACTGTCCTCGGTATAATTCCTGCCAAATAGCTTCTATTTTATGAGGGTCTTTACCTATCAAAAAAACCTTAAAGTGGGTAATGGCACCTATTACTGCAAGCTCCCTTCCCGAAAGTCCTGATGCCCCCCAACCATATATACCGGAATCTGTCTCAACTTTTACGACCAACTGACTTCCTGAACCAATATTAATAGGATAGGTCTTGATATCCGATATTTTCATTCGTCGACTTTTAAAGAATTTTGGATTATCATTGAATTTATTCTTTTATAATGATACGCTCTACCTTACCTACTATAAAAGTATAAGAGATGAATCCCAAAAGGGCTATTCCTCCAATAAAAAATAGCGCAGGGCCAAAATCACCGTCCTCTACCAAATATCCAATTACAATAGGCACCACAATTCCGGCCAACCCGCCAATAAAATTAAAGGCCCCTCCCGTAAGTCCTATGAGTTTTTTAGGCGCCATTAATGAAATGAATACCCATGCAATACTTGCCAGGCCATTACCAAAAAAGGCCAAGGCCAAAAAGAATATAATAAAAAAAGTACTATTGGTGTAATTGGCGCCAATAATACAGGTAGATAACAACATGCCTATAATAATTGGCGCCTTTCTTGACATTTCTACGGAATAGCCTTTTCTAGTCAGATAATCAGAAGTAAAACCGGACAATAATACTCCGGCAAAGGCCGCCAAATAAGGAATGGAAGCTAAAAATCCGGATTGCAAAAAATCTAGCCCCCGGTACTTGACCAAGTAGGTCGGAAACCAGGTTAGGAAAAACACAATGGTAGCACCAAGACAAAACTGACCAATATAAAGGCCCCAAAGTTTACGGTAAAGAAAAACTTGTTTTATGTCCGACCATTTAAAATCCATCTTCTTTTCAGCTTTTTCCTTTATATCTACAAGACCACCTCCAGATTTGATGTGTTCCAACTCCGTGTCGCTGACATATTTGTGTTCTTGGGGATCTCGATAGAAGTAATACCAAATCCCTGCCCAGAGGATGCCTATGGCCCCCGACACAAAAAAGAGTCCCCGCCAACCTAGATAATTTTGAATAATGGCAAGCACGGGAAGCAAAAAGGCCATTCCTAAAAACTGGCCCGAAGTATAAATTCCTATAGCGGATGCCCGCTCCTTTTCAGGGAACCATCTGGTAACGATTAAATTGTTTATGGGGTATGAAGGTGCTTCAAAAACACCAATACTGGCCCTAAGCCCAATTAAGGTAATAAACGAATTGGCAAATCCCTGAATCAAGGTTGCAATGGACCAGAAGGCCATAATAAAAGTGTATAATACCCTTGATTTAATCTTATCCGCAACAATCCCACCGGGAATTTGTAAACAAGCGTAGGTCCATGCAAAGGCGGAAAAAACATACCCCATTTGTATCGAGTTGATACCGAGGTCTTTTTGAATGGCTGAAGCCGCTATGGAGATATTCGTCCGGTCCAAATAATTGATGACCACGGTTACGAATATCATGGTGAGAATATTATATCTTTTTCGGGTCGCTTGTGATCTATTTCCCATGCAGAACTTAAAATACGCTATTGCTTCTTATATTGAAATTCCTTTTCAAAACCGACGTTTCTGTATTCTTCAGTCTGCGGAAGCACAAATTGGTATTCGTGTATCTGGTCAATTTCAACTTTGAGGTTCTTTGCTTCAAATTCCATTACGTGACCGGCAAAAGTTTCATCATCGGAAACAAAATGTAGATGGTAACCAGATGCGTTGATATCGCCTATAAATTCGGGACAAAAAAAGCCGACCATAGTTCCGGTAAAATTTTCCCGTTCAAAAATGGGACGGTTAGGAATCAAATAATCCAAACCCTTGTCAAAAGGCTTTTCCTGTTTGTGCAATCCACCACATTTCATTTTTGAAAACTCCCCATGAATTTTAAAAGCGTAGAATATATTTTTTGTCGGTAATTTTTCATTGATATATTTTCTTAAGGTTTCGTAATCAGGGACTTCTTGCAAATTAAACGTATCGTCTGTATCAAAAAAAGTAGCATTGGCATAGGCGATTTTAATGTCATCGGAAGGCTTCACAACCTTCCCGTTTTCTTTGGCCTGATAGAGCTGACCATTGAGCATGATCAATTCCCCATCCAAAAAATTATAGGAACCGAGACCAATATCGCCCTTAGTCTTTAATTCTCCAGCGGTTATATCGCCTTCAAAAATCTTATTGACAAAGGCATGCCAAATAGAATAATGGTAGAACAAATCCGGTTTTTCAACAATTTCTATTTTTTTATCTGACCCCTCCGCTATATTGGGCTTGGCTTCTTCTTTGCAAGCATTAAGAACAATTAATAGACTAATAAGTGTAAAGAATTTAGATACTGTTATTTTCATTTCTTAAACTATTTTGAAACGGAGAAAAACGCCTCCTGTCTTAATTCACTATAATTTTATGTTTTTGGCCAATTCAATATCTTGTTTTACATCATTTAAAATAGCCTGCCAATCGATCATTTTTGTCCGTGCCAGCATTTGGCTCTTATAATGGGTTTCTGAAATGTCCGCGTAATTCATCCAATGAACTATGGCTTCCTCAAGAAGACTTATGGCGTTTTTTTGGTGTATGGCTTTTTCATTTTTGATAAAAAAGGATAGCTCAGTGGCCGCTTGCATCTTAGCGGCATAATAGTTTCCCAAGTAAGCCATTGCTAGGATATCATCTAGTAAAATAGAGGCTTCCGGGGTAATTGCCATGTTAGTCATTTTCAATTTTTGAGCGCCATCAATTGTTTTTGTGGCGTACTCGTTTAAGTTATGGGCAACTTGTATTGGAGTTATGCCATCCGCAATGTTTCCCTCGCCTGTTGTTTCTACATAAGTTTTGGGATTGATAATCGCACTACCTTCCATAGTGGGATTATCCATAAAATCGAGAACCGTCTGAAAACCTTTTCGCTCGTTGTAACAGGATTCCACAGACCACATGAAGTCCCAATCCTTCCAATAGAAACGATTGATCTGGGGAACTATCTTGGATGCAAACTGCCACGTATTATACAACAAAGTTGCATCTAAGTTTGGAAAACGATTTTGCAATTTCTTTATAAAGAAATCTCTACTGAGTGTATTGTCATAACCCAATCTTCCCCATAACATGAAATTGTACCAATGTTTTTCAATTTCGAGCTGACCTGCAACCTCCGAATCCTTCGAAACAAACTCCCTTCCCCAAACATAACCATCCGAGCCCATGTGATATGCGGCTGTATGTTCCTTCGGAAAATTGCCTAAAAACTCCCTAACATATTCTGCATCGCCCCATCGGTAAACAAAAATATCGTCATTGCGAAGGTTCCACCAAGACTTGAGCCCATAGGGCTTCATTGCCTCAATATGATTATCCGCAAAAGGAATATTCGGCGAGGAATACAGTCTCGCCTTGGCGTATTTGAAACTGACATCAAACTGATCTGGATAATCCTTCCAATAGCGCATAATAAGTTCCATATTCGAGTTCCAAACCCGATGTATGAAATGCACTTTTCGCTCTGGTTGTATTTCCTTGGCATCTAGCACACCCTGGCCGTAGGTCTCCCACAGCCATTTTTCGCGATTGTAATCACCAAAAGGTTTTGACATATGTTCCCCTGCGGTCACTCCAATTCCTTTTATATCAGGATACGTGAGCAAAAAGGTCTTTACCGCTGTACGGTAATATGCAATGGTCTCGGGGTCATCTGCCTGATGGGAAATCCCATATTTACCCGCAGGTTCATCATAGGGATCAACATCATATGTACGATAGAATGGAGGTACAGGTTTCGCAACACTATTAGGGCAAATGTTCCAGGTAATAAAGTAGATATCGATACCCCTTTGTTTGGCAAGGTGCATTACCTTTTTCCAAAATAAAATTTTCTCATCTATTGTTATTTTCTTGACGGTTTTCAAGTTTTCCATCACATTGCTCGATACCATTTGCGGTTCGGCCCATTCATTTTCCTTACCAATAGGCTTTAACGTAGTGACCTTTACATCTTCTAGGGCTACATTCGGAAAATCGTTCATTTTAATCATGGAGGGAAACGGGTGCGGGTTCCATAAAGTCAATGTATTATAGCGATGCAAGGCCATGTTATCTAGAAATTCTTCCCAAAATTCCCATTTCCACATTTCCAAAATGTTGTTTTGAGCAGCATCACCCGTGTCATCATAACTAGGTGTACGCGCATCCAATGGGATATTGAATTTTAGACCGCGTTTTTCCAGATAGGGCTTGCGTCGTGTTTCAGCAATTTTTTGGTTTAAAACTATTTGCTCCGCAACTTCCAAACCTCCATATAAAAGTCCTCTCCCATCGCCGCCATAAATGGTTGTCCTATTTCCTGAAGTTTTAATAGTATATGCTTCGGAACCCAATTTGGAATCCAACTTAAAATCAATTTTTAAGGATGTAAGTCCATTCTTTGCTTTGGCCTCCTCAATTTTGCGCAAGGCAAAGTCAAGGTCTATTCCATCTTGAGCATACAAATGGTAATTAGCACCAAGTACTGTAAACAGGACAAAAACCGTAAACAAGGATATCCTAAATTTCTGTGTCAAACCCATATCATTTTAAAAACCCTATTCTTTGTTCATGTAGGCAAATAGATCCCGGATATCTTGCTCCGATAACCCGGCCAATAATCGCTCAGGCATTATGGATGCTTTTTGAGCCTTTATTTCATCTATTGCTTCTGGAACAAGTGTTATTTCATCCATCCCTAAAGGTTTTATCTTAATTTTTCCCGCGCTACGGTCAGTGAGTATCCCTACGATGACCTGCCCATCTTTTTTCTTTACCCGGTAGTTTACATAACCTTCCCGGATATCGGCGTTCGGATCCACGATGTTCAGGACCATATAGGTAAGGTTGTTTCTATCATATCCCGTCAGTTCAGGGCCTATTTCCTTGCCTTCTCCATTCAAGATGTGGCAATTTGCACAGTACATACCATAAAGACTTTTACCCTTCTCTACATTTCCTTTTCCAGAGACTAAGGCCTTTTGAATCCTTTTGATTTCTTTCTCCTTTTCCTCCGAAGAGACCATTTTAACACTGGGCCATAATTCATCTACTTTTTTACTCAAGTCGGAATCGCCCAAAAGTTTAAACTGCCGAATAATTTCCAAAGGCACTTCACTTTTCTTAACTTCCTTGGTATCGCTAATCTTTACGAGAAAAGCACTCGCCCATGATGCCCTGCTTGCAAAGAGTTGAAAGGCCGCCTTTCTTAGGTCCAGATCCGCCCTGAGTTTAAAAAGATAGGCGTCCGCCATTTCCTTTCCGATAACCTCTTCATTATAGTGGCCCAGAGTTTCCAAACAGGCCACCCTAACGGCTATTGAATATTTGTGATCCTGGGCGATACCCAACAAAACCGGAATTGACTTGGGCTGGTCAATTTCCCCAAAGATTTTAATATAGGCCAGTCGCTCTAACCTATCGGCATCTTCATTGGGCAACAGTTCTAAAACTTTGTCCACAGCTTCGGTTTCGTTGCGTCGTAATGGCAATGCCAATTTGCCTTCCCCGAACTTGGATTGATACTTCTGAATCATTTGGGCAAGATCTGTTGGTATTTCAAAAGGGCTACGACCCCGTAATCCTTCCTGCAAACCCGTGAAAAGTATTTTGGCATGTGCATGGCTAGGCGAAAGATTTAACAATTCTATACAGGAAGAATAATTTTCATCTCCGCCCTTTATGGCGTAACGCTGTATAAGACGTTCCAAAACCACATCTTTCACCAAGGCCTTGTCCCATATTTCTTTCTTATTAAAAAGTGCCAATACGAGTTTTCTGCCCGTTTCTGCTTTCGATTCGACGGCCCACCATGTAAACATTTGATTTTCGATATCCTCCTGATGGAAGTTATTCTCAAACAGACCTGCTATAATAGGTATAGCCACATCCTGGGGAAGACGCTTGGCCGTGGAAGCCAGTTGTCCCAAAACTTCCAAATGGGATTCGGAAATAGCCATTTCCTTTAATTTCCGGGCAACAGAATTTGAAGCTTTCCGAGTATCTCCAATCAATCGGATAGCCCAAAGTCGAACATAGGGATCGGTATGATCCATGGCTTCAAGCGCTATTTTATCACTGAACCCACCGGTCAGATGGATAGCCCAAAGTGCCTCTAAGGAAGTTTGTCCGGAAACATTAGAATGAAATATCGTTTCAAGTTCTGGTAAAACACTGCCATCCCTTCTATCACCAAATTGCCGTAAAGCCTCCTGTCGGAACCACTTATTCTTGTTGCTCAGCAGTTGTACCAATTCGGAATTGGTCATGGTACTTAAATCAAAATTTGGAACGGTCAATTTTTCCTTATTGCGAAATCTATAGATCCTGCCCGTTGTCTTGCTCCAGGTATCCCGTGGATCTACGTGGGACATTCTACTATCGTTCCAGTCAGCAATATAAACGGCACCATCAGGTCCCGATTTGATATCAACAGGCCTAAACCAATGATCTGAAGACTCTAGAATCTTTTCCTCGTCAATACAAAGAAAAGTTGACCCTTTTTCTTCCATACGCGTAAGCCGAACAAAATTATGCAAGGGATTCAGAGCCAATATTTTACCGTGATAGCGTTTGGGTAAATTTGCTTCTTCGTATTTGATCCAGGCGTGTGTAAATCGAAACTTCTCCCCTTCCAGTTCCATACCTGGAAGAAATCCAAAAGCATAGGGGTTGGTCAAAGCTCCATGTTTCCCCCAGTTTTTCAGATAATAGCCGCCTTGTTTATAATAGAAGCCGCGGGCCGTTCCATTGTCCCCCGAATAAACCCTTCCCTTTTTATCAAATTCCACATCGAAGGTATTTCCACCACCTTCTGCAAATACCTCAAAGATCTTGGTTTCTGGATGGTAACGCCATATGCCCTGTCCGCTAAAATAGACGTTTTTAGAAACTGCAGAATTTACATTTGCTACAGTAGTACTCCCTTGGGCTCCATACAACCACCCATCGGGACCCCAACGCAGGTTATTGGCCACCGCATGGGTGTCTTCCAATCCAAAACCTTCCAAGTGTACTTCGGGTTTTCCATCCGGAAGACCATCGCCATCCGTATCCGGGTAAGCTACTAAATATGGCGGCGTAAGTACCCATATCCTTTTACGTCCCAAGGCCACACCAGTGGTAATGTTAAGTCCGGTAATGGCATCTATAGATTTATCATACTTGCCGTCATTATTGGTATCCTCAAAGATGGTTATCTTATCCGCACCCTTTACGCCTTCAGATGGCGGTTTGGGAGTCTTATCAAAGACTGCACGGTTATGTCTATCTATATCCGTTACCTTAACCCCTTCGGGATAGGGATATTGGTTGTATTGTACCACCCATAACCTGCCACGATGGTCAAAACTAATGTCGACCGGTTGATGTATCTCTGGTTCGGAAAGTACCAATTCAATCTGCAAATCTTTGGCGATATCAAATTTTTTAAGGGCTTCCTGGGGAGATATATTTTGAGTACCGTCGGACTGGATTCCCATACTATTGAAGGTTTCCATAAATTCTTTTACTTCCTCGCTTCCTGAAATCTCATCTATCGAGACATTTCGGGGCTCTTTTACATCCTGTTTACATCCCAAGAAGGCGAATACTAGTCCAAGAAGTAGAAATAGCTTTTTCATTTTATGCCATTAAATTTGATAATCCTTATTTTTCAGCGATACGAATATCATTTTCTGCATTAACAATATGTTTTCGCCATGAGAACTCTTGATCAAATTGATAAGGCATTGTTGATACGTTATATTTTTCCATGGCTTGGGTATAATCCTTCCAATGTTGTAGTGCATTCTTTAGATGTGAAACTGCTTCTTGTTGAAGTTCGTCATTTCCGCTGACTCTATACTTTTGAAGCGCTACACCTCCACGTATTTTATCGGCAAAGTATAAACCGAAATGGCCCCAAGCATCAATATCGTTTAACTCGATCTGCAATTCTTGGGATTGATTTTCATTCTTTATGCTATTGGCAATTTTCTGTGCTTCATTACTTTCCATTTCTGTATTATCGGCTAGTTGCAATGGTGTAATCTGATCATCTTTGAAGTATCCTTTTACGAAATCGGAAATGTTTACATAGGAAGAATCCAAAACAGGATGGGTCATCATCTTTTCTATATCAATGAATTTACCTCCAACAGTGGTCATCCCCTCAGTATACAAGGTGGCATCCCAGGTACCACGAAAAAAACTAGCAAAACGATTGGCATTCTGAGAGGCCATTTTCCAAGCTGAAATCAGTTCCGAGGCATCTTCCAAATCGAATTTTTTGGCCAAGGCCTCTGCAAAATAAGAGTCCGGTGTTATTTTATTATAGAGTAGATTACCCCAAACCTTATAGAATAACCACTGCCGTTCATAGGCATAGTCCCATGTTTGAAATTCCTTTTTGGTGATGTAATCCTTAGCAGGAATATAAGTCTCCGAGCCAATAATACACCCCCCAATATAATCTTGGCTGTTGTGTTGTATAAAATCTCGGATAAAATCCGGTTGCGCCCAACGCAGTGCGAAAAAGTCCTCATTGCGCATAGTCCACACCCCTTTATAGTTCTTAGGGGCTGGTTTCCAATAGGTATCCGTTAAAATACCCCCATGTACAATAGATACCTTGGGAGACGAATGGGCATGCGACCAGTTGAATTTAAAACCTAAGAGTACATCATCTTCCAATCCAATATTTTCTATGGCTTCACGTGTCAATTTTTCGGCGGACACACTTGTTGTGCCTTCACTGCTTTTTCCGGCTGAAAGTGGTGCCCTATAAAACAATTTCACTTTTCTGTCCGCCTCTTTTATCCCTTGAATAAGGGTACGGTCTATCCAATCGCGGCGCTCTTCCGAGGTCATTCCACCCATACGCTCGCCCAAGGTAATACCGATTCCGGCCAAATCTTCATATTCATTAATGGTATTGGTAACCATTTCTTTGGTATACTGCTCTATAAGTTCATTCGTTTCTCCATCGCCCCAAAAACCACTATCTTTAGAATACTCGGCTACGTTGTACTCTTTGCTGAATTCCTCCGAAACAAAAATATTCCAGTTAAAAATATAAGGGTCGATACCACGGGCCTTGGCCATTTTGAATAGGCTTTTCCAGAAGATTTGCCATTCTTCCATTTCCGCTTTGGTAAAAGGCGATGCTTTTGGAAAGGCTTCGGATTGTACCATGAACATGTACGGATGTAAATTCCAAAGTGTAAGTGTATTGAATTTATTCTCGACCATCATGTCCAAGAAAGACTCCCAAAACTTTAAATCACGACAAGTCTCGTAATGAAGGGACAAGTTTTCCCCGCTACGATAGGAGAACCAGGGCAGGTTAAATTTAATGGCCCTAAATGGATAATGAGCGGCTATAGATTTTTCTTCGACAGCATACCAGTCAATACCTTTTTTCAATTGGTCGGCTATGTCCAATACCCCATAAAGCGCTCCTCTTGAATTTTCTGACGAAAGTATTAGTTTTCCGCCCTCCTTTTGAATTGAAAAACCATCGTTGGCATCCTTTTCCTTGGATGTGGAGGTCTTCACGACGAATTGGGCCTTTTCTGGGTTTTCGGAAAAAACCAAATTGAGTTCATGGCCTTTTAGATTATTCTGCAACTCGTCAAATGCGTATGCCGTTTTTTTCCTTAAATCATCCTCCATAAATACCGTTATAGTATCGGATCGGTTCTGACAGGACCAGAAAAGCACCAGTACAAAAGGAAACAAAACTTTTTTCACACTTATTTCTTTTGAACCCAAACCACCCAATCCTTATCTTGCTCCTTCTTTACAGGAGGTTTGCCAAGTGATTGATTTCCTGAGCCGGATATTGATTTGATCTTTCCTTTCTGTAATGCTCCACCTTTCCGTGGATTATACCAAGAAACCTCATAATCCCCATCTGAATTTCCTAAGTCCAAGGTTGATTCACCCCCATTTTTCAGATACACTACATAACTCTCCCCAGTTTGGGACAAAACGTAATCGCCTTCTGAGGAGATAAGGGAATCATTGGATTCCATATTCCAAAAGGGGATATTGTTTTCATTAAAAAAATCAAGGCATATTTTTCCCTGGTCCCAGAAAAGGTCTCGAGAGCGATAGTCTTGACAGGTTAAATCTGAATGTGGGTGCTTATAACCGAAATACCATTCCGTGCCCCATGCACCGGCCATCATGGCGCCCCAAAGTCCATTTTTCCGTGCATCATTGTGCTCTGGGTCTTCCGTATCGGTAATCAAGGAATGTTGGGCATCCCCAGGTTCATCACAGGCAACCGCCCAAATTTTACCAGCTTTTTTGGATTCGTTCAAAATCCTTAAAACAGATTTGTGAACATTACTGAAATCAGCTTTATTGGTCTGTAAGGAGGCTCCCGTAAACTTTGTGTTCGGACCATAAATTTCATCGTACCATGCTCCATTATGGATAACAAGGTGATGCTTATAAGGATCCACAAAGGAAATGTATTCGGCCAATCGAATTCTTTCCGCCGCATCCAATGGAAAAGTCGGCGGTGTCTCGGTCCAATCCCCCGTTTCCTCGGCCAAGTTCCAATTCATGGCCAAATGATGTCCGAAACGTGCAATGAGCTCACGATAATATAATTTAGTATACAATCCGGTACCCCCATTGTCCAATAGGCCCTGGTTTTCAAACTCCAAGGTTTTAAAATGCAAAAACATACCTAGTTTATCGCCGTGTTCAAAAAGAATTTCCCATTGATCCAATTTTGAAGTATCAAAGCGATCCCAGGTATCGTAATCTATATAGGGGAAAACATTTTGATCATCACCTTCAATATTCATGGTTAAAAATGAAAAAGCGTTCATTCCCTTGGAAGCCAAATAATTGATTGCTCCTATAATCTCTTTTCCTTTGCCACCCTTCCAAATAGGGTCACCTTCTTTCCAGTCTTGCCGATGAGCTTCCCATTTTTTTATCAAGTCATCTTTATGACCATCATTTTTAAAAGTACCGTCAAATTGATCGTAGGCCAAAAGGTTCTCCGGGGCATCGGACCCACATTTTAAGAAATATTCACCATTCTGAAATTTTAGGTAACGCTCGCCCACGTATTGCAACCTTCCCTTCCCTCTGAAGTCCCTTCCGGTTTTGTCCGTTTTGTTGATGGTGAAACTGCCTGTCTTGCCATCCATATATTCTGCGCTCTTTATCTTTTCCGATGAACGTACGGCGGCCCATTTTCCTTTTTTGAAATCTACCTGATACGTCCATTCTCCTTCTTTATCCGGGGCAAAATGGACTTTCCAAATATTTCCTGCTTCGGCACCTGTATTGGCGGCATCCCCATCTGCCGCATAGTACCCTGGGATTACAAATTTTTCCTGTGATGCTGAGTGCGTGAAAGTGACATTTAAACGATAGTCTAAAAAAGGATTTTCCTCTGCTTTTTCCGAAGTTTGTGGTCCCTCAAAGACCAGTGTTACTTTATGCCATTTTTTGAGCTCGCCTTTAATCTCTTGGGCCATTATAGTATTCGGCGTCATAAATAAAAGCACTAACAAGCAAGCTGCAATCTTTACGTCTTTAATCATTTTATTTTTATTTTTTTAAATGTTTATTTGTTCTTTATTCAATATTGGCTACCATGGAATTGGCTCTCCCTTTTCTGATAAAAAACTACCTGTTTGTTCAAATGTTAACCGTTCTATGGTTCCTGTTATATTGCCAATAGCTTCATCAATTGAAGTGGGAGCTTCGTCACCGCCCATCTTTGTTTTGACCCATCCAGGATTAATAACAAATACCATAATATTTTTTGTTCTCAGTTTTTCGGCCAAGTTCACAGCAATACTATGCAAGGCACATTTACTTGCAGCATAAGCATCCAAACCATGGTTAAGATTACTCTTTTTTTCCAATGATCCCAAACCGGAGGACACCTGTATCAATTTAGCTCCTTTTTCCAAAAAAGGCAGTAACGCTTGCGAGATCAGCGCAGGTCCTATGGTATTTACCCTAAAATGAGCTTCAAATGTAGCCTTGGTCCATTTACCAAATTCCTCTTCCAAGGAAATACCTGCATTGTTAATGGCCAGAAGAAAGGTAACGCCCATGCTTTGTAATTGATCCACAAGTTTCAAAATAGATGCCTCGCAGCTAACATCCAACTCCAATACCGATAATTGATCGGGATATTCTTTTTTAAGCCGTAATAACTCCCCTGCCCTATCTGGATTTTTGGCCGTGGCTATAACTGAAAAGGTTTTTTTTAAATAATGAACTACATATCCCAGGCCCATACCACGATTGGCACCTGTTATGAAAACACTTTGGGAGAAGTCATTTATTTTCATATTCCCTAGGAGATAAAACTTTAAAAGCACTGAAGCATCAATAAGGACAATACCGATGCTATTGTCCCTATATAAATGAATAGAGGAATTTACGATTCTTTTACCAATTCCACATAGGTATAATACACACCATATGTTTCATTTTGTATAATAAACTCCGTTTTAAGCATCGTTTTTCCCGGGTTCAATTCAATTTCGAAATCAATATACTCATCTATAGGCGCGACATTCTTTTGATAGGATTTACCGAACATGGAAATTTCAATTTTCTGGACGTCCAAGGATTTATATTCGAACAGTCCTTTTGGATTCTGTTCTGGAATACCGTTAATAGTACCTGGACATTCCATTGGCCAACGTCTACATCGAATTCTATAGGTTCCTTTTTTCATTATTTCTATGGGATGCAATGCATTTTTGTTCTTGATCCCAGCAGTAATTTCATCCTGCATCCATATTGGGCCATCTTCACCTAAGGCATGTTGTATGGTAAGTGTCGTTGTCTTTTGTAGATTACTACCCACCTTTTTGTGGGCCAATTCCTGATATTCCTTTTTTTGTATGGCCTTGGATATAAACGTCTTGTTATCCGATAGAAGTTGTTTTACCACCTCCGGATAGTCTTTGGCAATATTATGTTCTTGCTTTGGATCGGTTGTGATATCATATAGTTGTGACCCGTTCAACAAACGCCATTTTCCGCGCATTACACAAGAACCCTCGATAGGTTCAGGTTGGCGATAATCCTGCCGATGGTGAACAAAAACTGTTCTTTCCGATATCTGTTTGTCAGGGTCTAAAAGTACTTCTGAAAGATCAATGCCATCACCCTTAAAACCTGTTGGTAGTGTCATATTGCAAAGACCTGCAAGCGTTGGTAATACATCTACATGGGAAGTTAGGTCGGTCAGATTCTTACCGTCCTTTATCCCGGCCTTGGGCCATCGAATGAAAAAGGGGACCCTATGGCCTGCTTCCAATTTATCAGATTTTCTTCCCCGTAATCCCTTGTTCCAACCCAAACTATAGTCTTCGCTTACCCCGAATTGACTACCATTATCCGAACAAAATATTAAAATGGTGTTCTCCAACAATCCCATCTCCTTAAGTGCTCTATCCAGTTTACCAAAATTATCATCAATGTTGGTAATCATACCGTAAAACTCGGCACTGGGTATATTCTTGTTGACCAAGCTATCATAAGGTCTGGAATAACGTTCCTCTACATAAAGTGGATGGTGCGGTGCATTCGTTGGAAGGTAAATGAAAAACGGTTCGTCTTTTTTGTCCTTAATGAATTTTATGGCTTCATCAAACCAAATATCGGTACAGTAACCCTCAAATTGTTTTGGTGTGTTATTGACTAGATACGTATCATCAAAATAGTTGTTCCCCCAATAATCGGATAACTCGCCTACCCCGCCCGAGTTATGATGAACTGCAATATCAAAACCTTTGTCCATTGGTCGCGATGGATAGTTATTTCCAAGATGCCACTTACCGAATAGTCCGGTAACATAGCCATTTTGATCAAATATTTCCGGCATTGTTATGGACGACCCATGTAACATATCCCTTCCCTTGAAAGTTGCCCAAACCCCATTATTTATGGGATATTGGCCCGTCATCAAAGCAGATCTTGTGGGCGTGCATAAGGGACTCACATGAAAATCGGTAAGCCGTACAGACTCGTTAAAGAACTTGTCTATATTAGGCGTTTTTATCCAAGGGTTTCCATGAGCGCCCAAATCGCCGATACCTTGGTCATCGGTCATTACTAAAATCACGTTGGGACGTTTGATTTCGGAAGTGAAATCCCTTTCTTGCTTTTGAGGCCCGGTACAGGACAAACTAACTAGAAGCAAGAAGTAAACCATTTCCGATCGAAAAAATTGCATAACCAAAACTATGTGTTACATCTGTCCATTGCCATAAGCTATAACCAAAATGCCGAGAACCATACAGCCAAGACCGGCATATAGAATTTTCCGCGCTTTGGAAGAGGCCCGCACCCACTCATGGGTTACTATTCCACTTATAATGGCTGTTGCCACAGAAGCGGTGTTGAAAATGGCATAACCCACAGTATTGCCCGAAGCACCTAGTTTAGAAGCGGCATAAGCAAAAAGCGCGGATGCTGCGTAATGGAACACGGCCATAATCAAAATTAGGAAGAGGTTTTTACTAAAAGAAGATATTTTAAAATGGCCCCAAGCATTCTTCTTGTTCAGTTGCCAAAGAAAATAAGCGGTCATTACAATCCCTCCGCTAATAAAAATTGGAAACATTATGGCTACCGCGGTTATCCAATCAGGGTTACCTTGGGCAACACTTGCCTGGTGCAGATAAGGCCTGCCTACGGCATTGGCATAACTAAAGCCTGTAGCCAAAAGCCCTCCAATTACGGCAATTAAAATTCCCGTGGCCATTGAGCCTTTTGAAGTATCGACTTCTTGTTCCCTATCGGATTTCTTCTCATCTTTTTCGCGAATCAAACCAGCTTTTCCATTAAGGACGATTCCCAATAAAACTATCAGGATTCCAATGGCTATAAAAAGTAGAACGTTTGCTGGGGGAATTCCATCAACAATAAAAGGCAACAACGAACCTACCAATATGACCGTACCGATAAATATTGAAAAACCGAGAGAAAGTCCTATGTAGTTAATGGCCTTGCTCCACATCATGACACCGATTCCCCACAGAAAACTAGCCAGACCCATTTTAATCCAAATATCGGTCGGCATATTTCCAAATATGTCCCCAAAACCATTTATCAGTACTACGGAAACAATACTGGGTACTACAAACATGGTCAAGAGAAAAAATAGGCTCCATGTATTTTCATATTTGAACCCTTTTGTAAACTTTTCCGGTAGGGCATAGAGCCCCAGCATAAGGCCAGCAAAGATGGCCCATAAAACTCCTTCTATCATGGTTTGATATTTATGTTTCGTTTAATTTTCCTAATCCACGAGGTTTCTAAAACCTGTCAGGTCTACCTCCATTACCATCCAAACTTAAAAATGGTAGTGCTCGCAAAGGACTCCCCTTTTTTCAAGATGCTTTTTGGCGAACCGAGAAGGTTAGGCCCATTGGGATACCTATGGGTCTCACAACAGAACCCCCTGTACTTGCCATATTGTTGCCCTGATTCCCGCTTCAGTTCATTAGAGGTATATTTGCCTGTATAAAAGAGCATGCCCGGTTCGGTTGTGGATATTTCCAGTGAACGACCACTTTTAGGATCTTTTATTTCAGCTACCTTTTCCAAATCAAAACCTTTGTCCTCAAAAAGGTAATAATGTTCAAACCCATCTCCCATGGCCTTGTGGACATCACCAATGGTCTTAGGGTTACGAAGATCATCTAAAGAACCGGCCAATAGAACGTTTTCATTGATCCCGGCACCCGAACTGTCCCAAATTTGCTTTTTATCCGAATTTATTTGGGCGTTATGCCCTTCTACAGTTTCTGCAAAGCCCGATAGATTAAAATACGTGTGGTTGGTCATCGAGAATGGAGTATCTTGATCCGAAAGTGCTTTGTAAGCAATTTGCAATTGATTCGCATTATCAAGTGAGAAAACAACGTTAATGTATACGTTTCCCGGAAAACCCTCTTCGAGATGTCCGCTACGGAGCTTCATCTCTAATTGGGATGTGTTTTGATCAAATGGCTTTACCTCCCATATCTTTTTATCAAACCCTTCTGTACCTCCATGTAAATTATTGGCCCCACAATTCTTTGCCAATTGAAATTCCGTACCGTTTAGATTGAATTTGGAATTCTTTATTTGCGAGCAATATCGCCCTATGGTCCCACCAAAATACGGAGCGTTTTCTTTATATTCCTTTGAAAAGTAATTTTCAAAATTATCGAAGCCGCAAACAACTTCCTCTGGACCTCTTACTTTTCCCGGTACGGTTATGGATGTAATAGTCGCCCCATAGTTGGTGATTTTAACACGAATGCCATTGTCATTCTCCAAAGTGTATAGTTGTACTTCGTTTCCTTCCAGGATTCCAAAATGTGTTTCGACAATTTTCATTCTTCCCTTCTATTGTTTGTGGGAACTTAGTTTGGCCCAATCGAATTCAACACCAACTCCCGGAGTATCAGGGGCTACGGCCCTATGATTTTCAACCACCAAAGGCCTGTGGGTATACTGATCTATAGGGAAACTATGCACTTCCAGCCAGCCCGAATTGGGTTGGGCGGAAACCAAGCTTACATGTAGTTCCTGCATACCATGGGAACATATGGGGATGTGGTTTTCGTTTGCCAATTGGGCAACTTTTAACCAGCCCGAAATCCCGCCACAATTGGAGGCATCTGGTTGCAGATATGAAAGTTTTGCTTGCTCTACCGCATATTCGAATTCATGAATAGTATGAAGATTTTCGCCCATGGCCAGGGGAAATCCGGTGGCATCAACAATCTGGGCAAATCCCTTGTAGTTATCCGGAATTATAGGTTCTTCAAACCAAGTAATATTGTATGGCTTGAATCGCTTAATAGCCTCGATAGCCTTTTCAACACTCATGGAGTAATTGGCATCCACCATAAAAGTAATATCAGGACCGATATATTCCCGTACCGCTTTTATCCGTTCAATATCCTCGTCCAAGTTCTCTCGACCTATCTTTATCTTTACGGCATTAAACCCCGAGGATAAATAACCTTCCATTTTCTTTAGAAGTTTGGGAATAGGAAACTGCAAATCAATTCCGCCACAATACGCCTTACAGGTATTCCCAGCACCTCCGGCCATTTTCCATAATGGAAGTCCAGATTTCCTGCATTTGATGTCCCACAGGGCAATATCAATAGTTGAAATGGCAAAGGAGACAATGCCGCCCCTCCCAACATAATGCATATGCCATTCCATGAAATCATAGAGTGCATCTATGTCATTGCCGTCCTTTCCGATAAGGGCCGGAGCAATATCATGAACGACCATCGCTTTTATGGCCTGCCCACCCTTTCCACCGGTATACGTATAACCCGTTCCCAGAGCGCCATCTTCCAGTTGTATGGTTGTCGTAACCAACTCAAAATGGGTATGGTCTCCATGTTTGGCATCGTTCATAACCTCTGGCAAAGGCACTCTGAACAGGTTACAGTCAATGGTCTTTATCCGTGTAAACATCTAGGCCTTATGTCTGATGTAAAATGTCTTTTTTTCCAAATACTGCTCGAAACCATATTTGCCGTCTTCGCCACCACTTCCCGATAATTTATGCCCATTGTGAAAACCTTGATGCTGTTCCCCATGACCACGGTTTACATAAATCTCACCGTATTCCAATTCATCATTGCACTTCATGATGGTGTTCATATCATTTGTAAAGACCATGGCCGCTAGACCGTAATCACAGTCATTGGCATAGCCCATGACTTCATCAAAGGTCCTGAACTTCAAAACTGGCAAAATAGGTCCAAAGGACTCTTCATGAACTATGGTCATATCTTGTGTTACATCGGTGAGTACGGTCGGTTCAAACCAAAATCCCTTTTCGAACTGATTCCCTTTGGGGCGTGCACCCCCGGTAGCCAAAGTGGCTCCTTCCTTTAAACTAACAGCAACGAGGTGTTCCATATGTTTTAATTCCGCCGCATTGACCTTCGGCCCCATATCCGTTTCCTCAAGCATCGGATCGCCTACTTTTAGGGCCTTTGTTTTCGTAATAAATTTTTCCATAAAGACATCATAGATATCTTCATGAACATACATTCTTTCATTGCAGGTGCATACCTGTCCGCAGTTATCGAAACGGGAATGTAAGGCCGCGTCAACGGCTTCATCCAAATCGGCATCCTTAAAAACAATAAATGGTGCTTTACCCCCCAGTTCCAGCTGCACATGGGTCAAGTTTTGGGCCGCGTTGCGCGCTATTTGTTGTCCTACGGGTGTAGAGCCTGTCATGGTCACCATTTTGGTTATGGAACTTTCTACCAATGCATTGCCCATAGCTCTACCAGGCCCTGTAAGGATATTGAGAACCCCATTGGGCAGACCCGCTTTTATTGCCAGATTTCCAAGCTCCAAAGTGGCCAATGGTGTTTCGGAAGTGGGTTTGATCACTAATGTATTCCCAGCAACCAGGGCAGGGCCTAGCTTGCGCCCTGCCAAAGCAAACGGAAAGTTCCATGCGGTTATGGCGACTACTACGCCGCGGGGTACCTTTTGAATCCAAATCTGTTCGTTTGGATTGTCCGAAGGAATAATATCTCCTTCAATTCTTCGGGCACCCTCACAAGCGTATTCAATAAATGAGGCCGTCACTGCTACTTCCATTTGCGCGACCTTTAGCAATTTGCCCTGTTCCTTTACCAAGAGCTCGGCCAAATAATCGGCGTTCTCCTTGATTTCATCGGCTAGTCTGTATAAAATTTCGGCACGTTGGCGCGCTGGTAGTTTTCGCCAAGACTTTTGTGCCAGCTCAGCCGCTTCCAACGTCATTTGAGCTTCCTCAATAGTACCGTTCTGCACTTTGGCCACTACTTCCTCTGTGGAGGGATTGATTACATCAATGGTTTCTCCGGAAGCTGAAGGAATCCATTTTCCATCAATGAATAATTGGTATTCTTTGATTTTTGACATGATATATATTGATTCGGTTAATCTTTTATATTCCCGATCCGTTTGGATCGAAATGTTCTTGATTTATCTACCCATCCATCCACCATCGACCAGCATGGTGGTTCCATTCATGTAATTGGAAGCATCTGAGCATAGAAATACGATAGGCCCCTTGAAATCCTCAGGTTGGCCCCAACGACCTGCAGGGATACGAGCTAAAATGGAATCGTTCCTTTCCGGATTGTTCCGTAAAGCCTCCGTATTATCGGTACTGATGTAACCCGGGGCAATAGCATTTACATTGACTCCCGTACCGGCCCATTCGTTGGCAAAGGCCATCGTCATTTGTCCTATGGCACCCTTACTGGCCGCATATCCAGGAACGGTAATTCCACCTTGAAAAGTCAACAACGAAGCGGTAAATACAACTTTCCCAGCACCATTTTTAACCATTTCCTTTCCTATTTCCCGGGTAAGAACGAATTGTGCGGTCTGATTTACCTCGATTACCTTATCCCAATACTCATCAGAATGTTCTACTGCCGGTGCCCTCAAAATTGTACCTGCGTTGTTTACCAAAATATCGATTTTTGGAAAATCGTCCTTCACTTGCGCAATGAATTCATATAAGGCCTCGCGGTTTCCAAAATCGCAAGTATAGGCTTTGAATTTTCTTCCAATTCCCTCTACCTCTTGTTGCACGATACTACCATGTTTTTCCAAAGAGGCACTTACCCCAATGATATCAGCGCCCGCCTCGGCCAAGCCCAGTGCCATAGCCTTTCCTATACCGCGTTTACATCCGGTAACGAGTGCGGTTTTTCCTTTGAGGCTGAATTGATTCAATACGTTCATCTTAATATTTTTAATGCCATTCCAGTTAAAATCGGAATCCTTTTGATTATTACTAAAATTTACTTTACAATGCTTTTTTTACATAAGTTTCAAATCTTTTGATATAATCCCAACCATCTTTGTGGTCAAAGCACAATCCCCATTCCAAAGCAGCTAACGGAGCTTTTTCAGTATCCAAAGACCTCGCCAGACCCGCTGCATGAGGTGGTTTTGTACGCCCACCGATATGTGACCTAATTTCAAAATTAATTCCATCTGGAGACCACTGTATCGTATTGTTTTCAGGTCCATCGGAAGTCAACATTGCCGCGATTCCATTTTGGTACGGCCAAACACAGACTTCATGTCCACTATTGGTCACAGGGTTGTAGGACGACTTCTTGTATGGGCCTGTAATAATATCCGCGATGGCCACACCCCATTTGATTTCGCGGCCTCCCAAGGTGTGACCTTCACCCATACGTTCACCCTTGTAATAGAGATAGAACTTATTTCTATAAAACATTAAACAGGGGTCATGTACTTTTTGACTATCGAAATCGCCTTTTTCGACTACTAGAAAACGGTTGTCCTCTTCACCTAACCATTTTCCATTGGTGGCTGGAGATAGAATTGGCTCAGCTAACTTTTTCCACGGTCCTTCGGGAGAATCGGCTATTGCCATTCCTATTTGATTTTTTACACGATTCGCATAAGGGGCTTTCACCGTCTGATATACGAGATAATACTTTTCCTTATGTGCCAATACTTCAGGGGTGAACACGGCACGATCGTCATATGATCCTGTTTCTCCTCGGCCAACGGCCAAACCAACATCTTTCCAAGTATAACCGTCTTTTGACTTTGCACACCATACTTCCGATAAGTCCCATGGGAACACTTTTTTTGATGGGTCACCTGTATTAAATCCAAATGACCTTCCAAAGCTTTTTGTATAGTAGACATAGTATGTTCCATCAACTTTAATTACAGCGCTTGGATCCCTTTTAATAGCACCTTCCTCTAACCCTAAATCTCCTTTTATATCCGAAATGCGAAACTTGGTCCACCATTCCGGCCCTGCATCATAACCCATTTCAAGAGCTCTCTTGGATGCGGCACTAAGGCTGTCTTTGTTTGTAATTCCTAATTGTTTTACGGTTTTCTCCGAAAAAGGAATATCGGTAACTGCTTTCTCCTTCTTTTCCTTGGAAGTGTTACAAGAAATACCAATGCAAAGTAGTCCCAAAACTAAAACCGTATATTTTTTCATTTCTTTGTCCACTCCTTTTTAAGCCTGGCAATCCATAAGCACTTTCATACCGTCAGGATTGTTATCAATATTCTCAAAAACCTGTTGAATGTTGCTTAATGGTTGTACGTCCGTAATCATTTCCTCAAATGGTAATTCATTGGCGGTAATAAGGGCAATCGCCTTTTCATAGTCCTCCTTTTCGTAAACCCTTGCGCCGATCAACTTCAATTCCTTCCAAAAAAACTTGAAGAGGTCAACCTCTCTTTTCTGTCCGTGAATAGCGACCATCAAAATACGTCCACGTATCCCTGCAATTTCCGTCATAACATCCAGTGCCGGCTGTACTCCGGCCACTTCAAAGACTACATCCGCTTTGCGACCTTTTGTCCGTTCCTGAACGTAACCGATCAGATCTATTTTTGTAGGGTTCACTGCGTTTAATCCCAATTCCCGGGCCTTTAAAATCCGATTTTCATTTACTTCGGAAACAATGACATCTGCCCCTGTCTCCTTGGCGACCAGAGCAACAAGAAGACCTATAGGTCCACCACCTAGAACAACGGCCGTCTCCCCAGCTACCAATCCGCTTAGGCGTACGTCATGTACCGCCACGGCAAGCGGTTCTATTAAAGCGGCCAATTTTAAATCCGTTTCTTGTTTCAACTTGTGTAGGGTAAAGGCCGGTACATTCCAATATTGTTGCATAGATCCCGGACTGTCGATACCAATAAATTTTAAATCCTCGCAAATATGATTGAAGCCCTTATCGGAAGGTTTTACACCCCGATCATCCAAAGGCCGTACTACAACTTTTTCCCCAACGGAAAAGTCGGATACCCCTTCGCCGATAGCATCAATGATACCGGACATTTCATGACCAATAGTGACCGGAACGTTCACCCGCTTGTCCATCATCCCGTGATAAATGTGTACATCCGTGCCACATACACCGGAATAAGCCACTTTGATCCTCACCTCTCCTTTTGAAGGTGTCTCCATTTCCCTTTCTATGACTGAAAAGGTTTTATTTCCTTGGTAAACCGTTGCTTTCATCTTCTGTCTTTGAATTTTTATGCTTCTATGCTCACTATTTTGATGCTTCCCCTTTGGCCGTATGTGAGGTTCTACGCCTTGAAGTAAACCGCATAATACTTTGCTCGTCCCCATTATTGTAAATATGTGTAAGCCCCCAACGAAGAATCTCAGTAGGTTCCTTTTCGTTATCGGCACTTCTATTTAGACCAATGGCATGTGGAGCATCCTTTATGGAAGACACGATTTCAAAATTAATTCCATCGGGAGCCCATTGAATCGTGTTTTTTTCCGGCCCATCTGTGGTAATCAATGAGGCAATACCACCATTATAAGGCCAAACACAGATTTCATGCCCGCTATTGCTAATTGGGTTGTACGGGGATTTTACGTAAGGTCCTTTGGGATTATCGGCAATGGCGACTCCATGCCGTATTTGCCGACCGCCAAAGGTAATTTGTTCGCCCATTTGCTCTCCTTTATAATAGAGGTAGAATTTCCCTTGATATGGAAGTATACATGGGTCGTGTACCTTATGGCTGTCAAAATCTCCTTTTTTTTCCACCATAAAACGATTTTGTTCCTCTCCTTTCCACACACCGTTGTCCGCAGGGCTTAAGATGGGCTCTTTGCTCTTGGTCCAAGGTCCATCCGGCGAATCGGCCCACGCCAAACCAATTTGATTCTTGACCCGAACATTGTACGGCGATTTTACCGTTTGGTAGCAGAGGTAATATTTTCCATCATTCTTCATAATTTCGACCGTGAAAACCGATCTATCGTCATATTCCCCTTTTTTTCCTCGCGCCACGGCCAATCCTTCTTCTTTCCATGTAATCCCATCTTCCGAGGTGGCATACCAAATGTCGCAGCGGTCCCATGGAAATACCTTATCATTTTCTATATCTCCACCAAAGCCTTGGGTAGGGCCGGTACTTTTTGAATACCACACATAGTATTTACCATTTTCCTTGATCATGGCACTTGGATCGCGGCGAACAACTCCTTTTTCATAGGCTAAATCGCCCTTTAAAGGCTGTGGCCCACTGAATTCTATAAACCACTCGTTACCAATATCCGGCCATTGCAAAGCTCTTTTGGAAGCAGCGCTCAAAAATTCTTTGTTGGTAATACCCAAATGGTCGATTTGTTTATCGGTAATCTTCATTTTATGTTCGGTTGCGGATTCAACTTTGTTTTCACTGGGTGGTTCTGACGTTGAATTGCAGGAAATTAGTAAAACCGGACCAGCTAAGAGTAACATTTTTTTAAATAGTGTCATATTGGTTATTTGCAGTTTATTGTAATTATTGCCAAAAATTGCTATTTCAGATTCTTTAAAAAGAGGGGTACTCTTTCTTTATTCCGATTACACTTTGAAGTATTTAGAAACTGTCATTTTCAACGCTCCAAAGTATGATTTTAGACTGTACAATCATCCAAAGATCACTAGACAAAAACTGTACAACGCTTGATTGGGATAAGATATCCAGTCCTTACATACTTGCAATGTATTCCTCAAGATTTATACTTCGGTCCAGGCCCATTTTTTTTCTAAGTCGATAACGTGCGGTATGTACGGATTCAACGGATATTCCCAGAAGTCTTGCCATATCCTTACTGGAAAAATTAAGCTTGATCAAGGCACAAATTTTTTGGTCGCTTTGCGTGAGCTTAGGATATCTTTGAATCAATTCTTTGTAGAATTTTTCATTGACTGCGGTGAATCGTAGTTTGAACTCTTCCCAGTTACTAGTATTGCTCACAGAAATGGATTTAAGTACTTGATTCAGTTCCGAAGCCTTTACACTCTCTCCATTCTTTTTGAGTTTATCTTTCAACATTTGCAAAAATTCATCTTTCTCTACTAGCTGCAGGGCAGATGTGGCAAGTTCTTTGTTTTTGAGTTCCAAGAGTTCTTCCGCCTTTTGTATCTCAAGTTCTTTATTACGGCGGATCAGTTGTTTCTCCGCCTTATGCTTGGAGCGAAGGTGCTTTACATAGATAAGGCCGATGATTATTAAGAAAATTAAGCTGCCTAATAAAATGATTCGCTGAAGCAAGGAAATTTTATCCTCCTGTTCCAATTGTTCCAAACGCTGTTGCTGTATCAATTTTTCCTGGCGCTCCTTTTCCCGGCGAAATTCATCCTTTATTTCCAACAAGGGCTTATTTCTCTCACTGCGACTATCAAAAAATTGGGCATCAAGATTTTTTGAGGCCCGTTGGTTTTCAAAAGCATTTTGATAGTCTCCGGTCTTTAGATATAAATCGGATAACCTTTCATAAACCAAAGGTGTAAAATCTATATGACTATTATAGGTGTCTGAAATTTCCAGTGCTTTGTTATAATAGGATTCACTTTCCTGAAAATTCGATACGCTGCGGAACATATCTCCCCAATAGGTATATACAAGAACCAAATATGAAGGTAGGTTCTCCAAAAACCAAGGTTCTACTTCCTTCATGATCTGCAAGGCCTCACTGGTCTTTCCTTCCTGACCCAAAATAAAGGCTTTTTCAAACTTTAGAGAGGCCATATTTACCTGTCCAGGAACATTCTTATAGTATGTAAAGCAACTATCCAGATAAATCTTAGCCGTTTTGGGCTCATCCAATTCCCTATAGGTATTACAGAAGGCGTAGTAGTTCTGTACCAAATAGGCCTTGTCCATTTTTCCGTTGCTCACCAAGTTTTTGTTGATATCCAAAGAGGTCTGCAAATATTTGAATGCATCTTCCCTACGCTTGTAAAAACTGTACATGCGGCCCAAGCGATAGTAAATAATAGCCCTTAGGGAATCGTTCTTAATGTTATCCGACAAAAAAAGAACATCCCAGAAATAATCATATGATTTGGCATAATTGGCTTGATGCCCATAAACATCGGTCATTTCCAACAATGCATTTATCGCTTGAAGGGTATCGCCGACAGATATGGATTCATTATAAGCCTCCTGTAATAGGATCACTGAACTATCCGGGTTTTGATATCTCATCACTTTGGCAGTGCCCACAGCGTCCAATAAAGGTCTATCGATACTGTCCTGGGTATGCCCAACCCTTAGAAAGAAAAAACAGTACAACCAAAAAATAACAAGAGATGGGTATGTTTTTTGGTTTCGGAACATCAAATCAATTTTCTACCTTAAAAATATCATGGTAGTCATTATTGTTGATTACCATCAACAATTTATCCGTTGGAGTATTTAATGTAATCATATTTCTAACGTCTTTATCCGCAAAAAAACCAGATTCAGAATTTGGGATTAACACGAAACCTCCTTGACCGTCTCCCTTCAGGAAAGAGCCTATACCGGCATCGGCACGCGTAGTCTCCACCTCCGATTGATAGTTGTTTCCGGCGAGAACTAAATCTTTGTTCCCATCAGCATCAAAATCATCGAAAAGTACGCTGTTTATTGGTGATTGCTGTACTTTATTGTTAAACGGTCGAAAAGAAAAAGAATCGTTTCCTCCATTGATAAAAATACCTGAACGAAATTCCGTAGCTTGGTAGTGCAAGGCATTTTCCAAACGTTTTCCAACAATTCCCTCAAGATCTTTGCTGGCAAAATCCGTATAGGTGGGTATCTTACTCGCTAAATGTGGTAGCTGCTGGGTCATGCAACTCTTTCCCCGAACAGGTACCTGTTTGCCATTGTACTTTTTGGCCAAAACAACATCGACCGAACCATTAAAATCAAAGTCGGTGGTATATACATCGAAAGGCTCTTCCTTAGATGCATGAAATTTATAGTTCAAACCTAAATTGCCTGCGATGATATCCTGATCACCATCATTATCAATATCGGCTACAAGAAGTTCATTCCACCACCCCTTAACAGCCGACAAACTGTTATAATCACTATTTTTGACCAATTTGTTACCTTCATTTATGAAGACCTCAATACCCATCCATTCCCCTGTAACAATCAAATCAATTTTGGAATCGCCATTAATATCCTTCCAAACGGCATCGGTAACCATGCCAATGGTCTCCAATTCCGGAGCCAATTCCCTTGTGGCTATGTCAAAAGTACTCCCGTTATTTAGAAGTAAATAGCTTGTAGGAGCATAGGGATATTTTCCAGGAATCACTCTTCCACCGACGAATAAATCAATATCGCCGTCTTGATCGTAATCGTTTTGGACTACTACGGAACCCGAGGTCAACATGTCCGGTAGCTGATCAGATTTGGAAAAATCACCTTTACCATCGTTAAGGTACAACCGATCCTGTAAAAGTCTGGGGTTTTGATAGTATTCATAACTGCCGCTAACCACGTATAGATCCAGGTCACCATCACTATCAACGTCCAAAAAGGCAGCGGCCTGATCTTCATGCTGAGCGTCACGCGTAAAAGCACTTATATTTTTAGATCGAAAAGAGCCGTTGGGTCCTCCTAGTAATAACTGTCCGGATTGTCCGCGACCTCCTCCGATATAAACATCCTCTAAACCATCTCCATCAACATCAGCTTTTGCAACGCCCGGACCGGTCTGAGACAATTTATGGGGCAACAACACCTGTAGATTGTAATCGTTAAAATAAGGGTCTATGTGCTTATGGGCAGAAGGTAGTTTTGAAAAAAGTGACTTCGTCGGTAACATATCATCCTCAGTTTCATCAACGGCATTGGCATAGTCAACGGTAAGCAGTTGATTAACCGTAACCTCCGTAAGCACTTCTTGCTTCCCGTCGGGCCATAGAATTATCAACTTTGTTATCTCATTCTCTTTTTCTATTCCGAAATGTAAGACATTGGAAACCGACGACAGAAATCCCCTTGTGTTTATCAATTGCCGAACTTGACACTCATTATCCTTCAGGTATACTTTGGCGATGACTCCCAGGCCATTTGGGTTTTTTTCAGGCCCCTTGAAAGACAATTTTAGAAAATTGCCTATTTCCAAGTCCGAAGCATTGTTCTTTAACAGCGTTGCCTTTTCGTTAATGTTATTTACCACAACATCCAAATCGCCATCATTATCCAAATCGGAATAAATCGCTCCATTGGAAAAAGTAAGAATAGAATCTGCCCAATGTATGGAAACGTCTTCATAGGTGGTATCACCATTGTTTTTAAAAAAATAATTGTTCAGCTTTTGTTGCGGAAGTATTTTGGCAAATCTCAAAAAATCCTCGGATGTCGGTTTACGCCCATTTTCACGGAGTATCTCCAGAATTTCGTTGTTCTTATCGCGGTCAATGACATCTCTGAAAACCCCATTGGTAACATAAATATCATTGTATCCATCCAAATCGAAATCAGCTGAGAGTAGTGCCCAACTCCAGTCCGTATTGGCCATTCCTGCCATTTTTGAAATTTCGCTGAACGTCCCATTACCATTGTTCAGTTGTAGCATGTTGTGCATGTACTGATAGTGGTATCCTTTTTCCACCATCAATTCAAATTGGTCCACCGAGGTCATGGCCATGGTAGTTTTTGAACGGACATAATCCTCCGGATTCATATCCAAGGTCATCAAATCCAATAGTCCGTCGTTATTAATATCCGCCATATCACTTCCCATACTATTGAAGGACATATGTTTGAACAGTTTGTCCCGGGATTCGGTAAACGTACCGTCTCCGTTGTTGATATAGGCCAAATCGGGCACATTGAAGTCATTACAAACATAGACATCCAACCAACCATCGTTGTTCAAATCCCCAACTTGAGGGTTCAATCCAAAACCGATATCATATTGAAGTCCGGCTTTATCCGAAACATCGGTAAAATGACCTGTACCATCATTGTTATATAGCCGATCAGACCCCTTTAACTCCAAAGTTTTAGGGTCTTTTTGAATTTTGTCCAAATCAAGGACCTGTGTTCTACTTGTAATATCGGGAGTGTTGGAAACATATACATCCAAATCATTATCCTTGTCATAGTCAAAAAATGTGGCTTGTATAGTCCTATTTGCATCCGCTAGGCCTAATTCCTCGGCGCGTTCGGTAAAAGTAAGGTCGCCATTATTAATATAGAGCAAATTTGCAAACTTGTTGTTACCATCCTTCCAACCTCCACGGGACACATAAATATCTAAAAATCCATCGTTGTTGACATCTACCATGGTAACCCCAGTGTTGAAGCCATCATTTTTCGAAATACCGGCTCCAAGGGAAATTTCCTTGAACTTAAATTCCCCGAGGTTTAAATACAACTTGTCCTCCGATGAATTTGAAGTGAAATACAAGTCAACCAGCCCATCATTATTAATATCCCCGGAGGCTACACCCCCTCCAATGTAGGTGTACATGTATTGGTAATAATTTGATTCCAAGGTCTCTTCCAATATGTTTACAAAATCGATTCCAGATTGACTCGAGGATATCGAAGTAAACAATTTAGGTTGCATTTTGGTCGCCTGAGAATCTATGAGGCCTTCTTTCGATTCATCACAAGCAATGATCATTAAAACAAGAAGAAAACTCCATGCTCTATGATGCCATAATATTGTTAAAAAGCATAGATGTCGGGTCATGTGCATACGTCAAGAATGTAATTCGATTAATGTACCTAAAATACGAAGTTTTTTAGGGGAAACCATCAAATTTCATTGGTAATTTTCGCTAATCAGGTATCAAAAGGATATATGACCATTGCAGCCGGACCGGCAACAAAACTTACCGCTATGGCTTAAACAAAAATAGCTCGAAATTTATATACTCAATCCTTAAAAGGAAGCCTTATTAATTTGTTGCTAAAAAGAAAATAATTAGCTTCGTTTATCAAAAAAATAGCAGTATCCCATAATTTCATTACTTAAAAATGATATATAAAAAACGAGCTTTTAAAATCATAATTTGGGTTCTTATCATTGGTATTTCCAGTCCTTTTTTTGTCCACTACTATTTAAGGAATACTTGGGAGGATTTTGTAACTGAAAATGAGCTAACAGAATTTGTAACAAAAGTAAAGTTCGCCGAAGAATTGCCGGATAAGTTTTACCAATTGTATGAACAAGAACATGGCAATATTCTATCCCATAGTTTAAATAGACAGATATTAAATGGTTTGATTTCAAATGATTTTACCAAAAGCCCTAGTCTTTTGGCCGCTATGATTTCAGATATCAGTAGACAAGATAAAGACAGTTCAAAAATATCCAACCGTAAAGCTTACACTTTAGCTTGGAAACTGGAAGAAGAAACGACTCAGAAAGAGTGTCTTAATTGGGTTTTAGAGAACTATAAATTTGATCTATATATTCATGGAATACAAGAGGTTGCCAATTTTTATTTCAGAAAAGGCGTATCGGAACTTAGTGATAGGGAACTAAGTGATGTAATCGCCTTAATGAAAGAACCCAGTATAGTTAATGTTCCCGATAGATCTGAAGAAGATATGCGCTGACAAAGTCATTTAGTTTTATTCTCCAGTTTCACCCAAGAAATATCTTTTTTATTGGATATGTCCGATTCTTCCGGTCCAACATTTAAATTAAAGGAACCTAAGAACACATCTAAATCTCCATCCTTATCATAATCCGATACATCCAAGGTCTGCCATCTAAAATCCGGAAGCCTATGAATATATTTTGGTTCAAATTTTAATTCTCCTTCATTCGACAAAAACTGAACACTTTTAAATTGCGAATTTGAAAAATCACCGAAATTAGAAACTGTCAAAATATCTGTATCGCCATCCAAATCGAAATCTTCTGCCCTAATTCTGCTAACCCCATGAATAGGTAAAAAATAGTCTTCAGAGAATTCTTTATCACCTTTATTTAGCAAGACCCTTACTCCATGGAAATTTTTAAGCACTGTTGATAAATCTGAATTATCTCCATTGCCAATGATAATATCCTTAAGGCCATCACCATTCATATCCCTTAGCTGAAAATCTACAAATCCAAAAGCTGGCTGAAATTGAACTGCTTTTTTGCCGATAAAAGAATTGTTTTCATAATCCCAAATCATAATCAATTCATGTTCCTGGGCAAATAAAACTACAATTTCATTCTCATCATCATCATCCATATTGGTTATTTCAACTTTTATTGCCCCGGATATTGGATGAATTACCCTTTTCTTATATGTGCCATTCCTTAAATTTTCAAACAAAGAAAAATCTCCAATATTGTTTCCGTAGCTACACACAAATACGTCATCATATCCATCTAAATTTATGTCGTAAATCAAAAAATCAACAGGTCTAATCAATTCTTCTATAACATTATTTCCAATCTTCAGTTTTCCTTTTGCCTCATCTGAGGGGTTTAGATTACCGATTGTCAATATATAATCTAAAGAATCCTTAAATACTATTTTAATTGGTGGGCTATCTAACTCTTCCGAGTTAAGTATTTCCCCATTAGTATCCAACGTTAGCAATGTTGAACTACTACCATTCCCTAAAAACAAACTTCCACTTTTTTCATTATAAGTGGTCATGGTAATTAAGGGTAAAGAATCAAGCGAAAAAATATGAGGCTCAAAAACATTGGTATATCCTTGGTCTTCGATTAAATATTTGGGGATACTGCTCTCGGATTCATTGATGTAATAATGTACTATCTTATCCCAATCTTCTTGCGCAATTGTTGGTTTTAAATTTGTATTGGATTCGGTATCCCCATACGTATATATGGGTCCATGTGACATTCCCATTAATAAACCCATATTGGGCAGTACTTTTTCGCCCCATACCCTTCTGGGTAATATTTGAGGATCTGGATACATATGACATGAGGCACAATTAGTTTTCGCCAATTCTTTCCCTTCAGCATGTTTGTTTTCAGTGGTACAATTTGCCAAAAACAAAAAAAATCCAATACCCAAAACGATGTGAGAAATAGAAATGTTCTTTTTATTTATAATTGAATCGAGCATTTAAAAATATTGCATTTAAGCTTGTATTCGAATAGGCAAAATCCTAGAACAACTCCGAGGGCAAACCGTTTTCTTTTAGGATACTCTTTTTAGACATGCCTTGAATTGGCTTTCAAAAATGACCTGTCTCCCGTGTTGCTAAGGTACATAGTTTGTAAATGAAGTAAGTATCAAAATTTGGTGTTTTCTATCTTTAAAACGATACCAATCCTATAGGAATCCCTTTAAAAAACATAACGGTAAGATTTGCTACCGATCTTACCGTTATGGGTTAAAACTAAAAAAAACTAACTCAATACTAATTCGCCAAATTTGGATTTTTTTCCACTTCCTCAAGTGGTATTGGCGCAAAATAATTATCGGTGCCCAAAGAACCTAAAATTGGGTTAGCTGCACTTGTCAAAGGTATTGGAGTGCCAACACCATTTTCGTCAAATGAGGTACCAATAGAGACCTGTGGATTTCTATTCCCCAACGCTTCCTCAACTTTTTCTTTACGTACCAAATCATTCCAGCGGATAAACTCTCCGGCAAACTCCCATTTACGTTCCGTAAATGCTAAATCTTGGATAGTTCCATCAGCTACTGTCAAATCACTTGCATCCGGTGTATTGGGATCAAGTCCCATAGCTCTTCTATGTACCATATTTAGGGCTTCCCATGCATCGGCACCAGCTGTACCAGCCTCGCCTGAAGCTTCGGCATAAATTAGCAATACCTCTGCGTAACGCATAAATAAATCACTTCGTTCCGTTTGAAATTGGGCCCAATCGCCATCAGCCAACTCTCCGACAATTTTTCTTAAAATTGGGTTTTGCTGATCTTTAAACTCTTCCCAACGTAACATTCTAGTAGGGTTGGCAACATCGATTGCCCCATCATCGGCCACTGGTAATACGTCATAATATGTGGCATCCTTTCTAGCTCCGGCCGGCATATCCTCAAAAAAGCGAATTTCTGCAAAGGTTTCTTGCCATCCATTTAAACCTGGATCAGATGGCAGTCCCAATTTGCCCATTTTGCGATTTGAAAGATTGCCACCGCTTTGACTATAAACAATGGTAAAGACACCTTCTTCAGTAAATCTTCCTGCTTGAGACCATAATTTGGTCAAATCCGGTTCTAATGAGAAGTTATGCTCCGCTGCATTATCCATGACCGTTTTGGCACTTGCCGCCGCTTGTGCATATTTACCTGCATCTTTTAAGGGAAAACCGGCCCAGTCCATATAAAGGCGTGCTAAAAACGCCCTGGCAGTACCAGCATTCGGGTTTGCCGATCCAACAGCCGTAGACATGGGCAATCTAGACTCTGCCGCTAAAAGATCGCTCTCAATTTGTTCAAACACCTCCAATTGGGTGTTTAAGCCGGGTTGTTGAAAAGGATCAACCGTTAAAATCAATGGGATTCTCCCATGGATACGCATTAAATGATTGAACATGATAGCTCTTAAGAAGTAAGTTTCCCCTATCAATCGCTCTCTCTTTTCAGGTTCTGCTGGAGAAAATGTTACGCCTTCCACACTCTGCAAAACTGTATTTGCAGCACGAATCATTTCATAAACTCCATTCCAGTTCGTTAATGTTCTTGAATTCTCCGGTGTTACAAAACGTTGATCGTACTCCCTAAAATCAGCTTTGTTACTAGCAACGTGTGTGGTAATATCATCACCCGACCATCCGTTTACATAGAACGTAGACATCCAAGCGGCCTTATTCAATTTGCCGAAGATTCCGGTAACGCCTAATTCTAATTGCGCCATGGTACTATACGTTCCTACCTGCAATTGAGAAGACAAAGGGTCTTCTTCAAGATCAAATTGCTCACAGCCATTAAAGCTTAAGGCCATAACGGCCAAGCCAAAGACAGCAATAAGCCCCTTTAATGATTTATAAATTTTTCTTGTTTTCATATTTTCGATATATTTTTCCATTAACAATTTTTTTTAGAATCCAACCTTTATCCCGAGGGTGAATGTCCTAGAGTTAGGATAATTACCAACATCTATCCCTGGTGCTACATCCGCATTTCCTTGCTCAGTTCTTCTAGACGATAATTCAGGATCATAACCGCTATAATCTGTAATCAGAAATAGGTTTTGTCCACTAGCATACAACTTAAGCGTTGTACCTTCCAGACTGGCAACATTGTTAAATGTATAACCAATATTTAAGTTACTCAACCTAATGAAGTCACCTTTTTCAATATATCTTGAAGAATTGTAAAATTGTACCGTTGCAGGGATATCGGTTTCATTTGAGGGTGTCCATTGATTCACTTGGTCTGAGGCCAAGAAGCTTCTTGAATCCCCTGCACCTCCAGTAATCATGGCTCTGGTTAAATTGTATACTTCAAAATCGTGGGAACCATTGATGAAAATATTTAGGTCCCAGTTTTTGTACGTAATAGTATTATTGAAACCCCATGTAGTAGTAGGTTGACCATTGCCAATAGCACCAAACACAATATTGCCATCCCCGTCCCTAAGGTATTTTGCATCTCCTGGTACTTTGCCAACAGCCTCGGCCGCTGCAGCTTCCGAGCTTTTCCACGTACCCAAAAAGGTGGCACCGTTTAATTGTCCTATGGGCTGCCCTACCTGAATGATGTTAAGCCTTCTGGCCTGACCTCCCGGTGCTTGAAACTCCCCTTCAATTTCTTGAAGACCGTCAAATAAAGAAACCACTTCATTCTTTACATAGGAAAGTGCGAGGTTGGCATTCCAGTTAAAGTTATCGTTTTGAATGATATCATACCCAAAAGTGACGTCGATACCCTGGTTTTCAACCGTTCCCACATTTTCATTAATAAAATCTCCACCGTTAAATCCGGTAACAGGTGTTTCAAGAAGTAAATCTTTAATGTCTTTTTGGAAAACGTCTACACTCAAATTGCCCCTACCTTCATTAAACCCAAGATCAATACCTATGTTGGTCTGCGTAGTGGTCTCCCAGGTAAGGTCTGGATTGGCAAAACCAACAATTTCAGAACCTGTTACTTGAGTTCCTCCATCATAGGAATACGCATTCGTACCCAAATTGGCAAAGGTTCCATATGTATCAACACCCTGATTACCCACTTGTCCCCAACCAGCCCTTATCTTAAGGTTGCTTAGGAAGGCCGAGTTATCAACAATACTATTCAATGTATACCCGGCAGCAATAGATGGGAAGAACCCCCATTTGTTACCCGGTCTAAAAACTGATGTTCCGTCATAACGCCCCGTAGCCGTAATGGACAGATTGTTGTCAAGGGTATACACTGCTCTCAGCATATAGGACTGTAACTCACGTTCTTCAAAATTATTCCCAATTTCAAATCCTCCAGCTGTCTCGGCAAAGTAGTACCCGTTAGGTAAAATAAGGTCATTCGCGGTAAACCTATTGAAAACATTCTTTTGATTGGAATATTCCTGAACCCCTGTTAACGTTACATCATGTTTTTCGTTAAATACCTTTTGCCAGGTAAAGATGTTGCTCACTTGGAAGAAAGTGTCCTTATCATTTCTAAAGATAGCGTCCGGAGTATCGTTTGGCCCTTCAACTGCATATCTTTGAACATTATAATCGTTTGAAGTAGTACCTGCCACTAGTTGATATGAGAAATTATTTGTGATATTATAGGTTACGTTTAATGTAGCGTTTAAGAGTTTTTGTATGTCCTGAAAATCACTTTCGTTTAAAGTTAACACAGGATTCAAGTTTAGAGAGGCAATCCCTCTTGTTGAACGCCTGTTATAATCTCCGTTTTCATCAAAAACCGGGGTTGTAGGATCCCAAGTCAAGGCTTTGGCAACCAAACTTCCTTGCCCATTTCCAAAGGATTGAAAGTTGTTTTTCCATTCGCCATGACTACCATAAATGTTAACACCTATCTTCAATTTGTCAGTAATTTGTGCTTCTATATTAGACCTAACTGATAATTGTTGATATCCTGTGTTAATTACGATACCTTCCTCGTCTCTGTAGTTTCCAGATAAGAAATAACGCAGTTTACCTTCGGATCCGCTAAAAGAAATTTGTAAGTTTTCGCTTATACCGGTCTTAAAGATTTCATCTTGATATAAGGTCCCTCCATTAGCATCAAAACCTGCAATCTCGGCATCCGTAAACGTAGGATTTTGACCAATACTCAACTTTCTAATATTTTCAATTCTGGCAAAGTCTCCAACATTATCTGCCAGAGTTGGAAGAAAATCGGGTACTTCTGAAATCGCAGTAAAATAATTCACATTAACTTTAGCTTTACCAGACCCTTTTTTTGTGGAAACAAGAATAACCCCGTTGGAACCTCTAACCCCATAAATGGCAGTAGCGGAAGCATCTTTCAATACTTGCAGGTTTTCAATGTCATTTGGATTAAGCGTACTAAGGTCACCTCCAATAATACCATCGACCACCACTAGGGGATCGTTGTTTCCGGTAATGGAGTTTACCCCTCTAATACGCACTTTAATACCACCTCCGGGAGCACCGTTAGCTCTCGCAACACTAACACCGGCAGCTCTACCTTGTAAAGCTTCATCCACCCTTGTTACCGGTTGGTTTTCAAAAGACTCGGCAGATACACTTGCTACAGCACCCGTAAGATCTTTTCTTCTAGAAGTACCATAACCAATAACGACCACTTCATCCAGTTGCGCTGCATCTGGAGCCATTTGGATGGCTATAGTAGTTTGGTTTCCGACCGGAACATTTTGAGTGGCATAACCCAAATAGGATAATACCAATACATCATCGGAATCTGCTTCTATATTAAAGTTTCCGTCAAAATCGGTTACTACGCCATTTGTTGTTCCTTGTACTACAATGTTGGCACCTGGGATACCTTGGCCGTTCTCGTCCGTCACGGTTCCCGTGATAGTCTGCTGGGCATACAATTGTTGAAGCCCAAAGCAAATGAGAAAAATCCCCGTTAATAGGAATTTCCCCAAAACTTTAAAAAACTGTTTTTTCATAATCATTTGGTTTAAGTTTAAGTTGAAAAAGTTCGAGTTTTGAATGAATTAAAAATTAAATGTTACCTTGCTTTCCAGACATCTGGTTCATTACTTACTTGACAATTGTTGGAGCATTTCATTGCCATGATTTCAATTAACTGGTGTGAAAAATAGGAATATCGCATTGTTTTGAATGTTAATACAACTAGACTAAAACTAGACAAGGGCAAAAAAATACCTGAAGACCGTTAAACCTTTTGGTCCTTCGATTTCAAATTTGATCTTGTTCCTTTGCATCATGTCCAGATTATTTACAGACTCCCTTTGGTCCATTGATAGCGTCATTAAGCACCTTACTATACTCACAACAAAGATTTATAGATATAGTCGGTATCAAGGAAACATATGATTTGAAAGCTATCACATATGATTTTGTTCCTAAATTGATCAGAAGATGTAAATTTTAAATCCATATCGAAAAAAAACTCTTCCATATTATGACTTATAATAGTGGCAAGATATGTTTTGATCATTCCATGACCTATGCAGAGAATAACCTGTACCAGTATTATTTTAACCAAGGGTAGAGCAACTAATAATGAGAGTTAGAATAGTCCGAAGTAAATCTTTCCTAACGGTTTAAGGTGTATCCAATAGGTATAGGAAAAAAACCATCAACCCTCCAGAGATTGCCACAATTGCGGTAAGTACACTAAAAGTTCTTAAAAGTTTGGAAGTCCCTGCCTCATGTACTTCTTTAAACAACCAGAAAAAACTGCTGTTTACATGTATAATGCCAAGGGAACCAGCTCCAATGGCAGCCGCTGTAAATTCTGCTGGGAGTGTTCCATTGGCGACCATGGGAGCCATAATGGAAGCAGTGGTTATCAAGGAAACCGTAATAGAACCTGTCACCGTGGTGAACATAAAACTCAGTAAAAATGGGAGGACAATACCAACAGCCTCGAGTCCTCCGGTATCTGGTAGCAGCATGTTTACTACTTCCGTATCCTTGATAACCTGACCGAACGCTCCTCCTGTCCCGGTAATTAATATAACCGTTGCCGATTTGGCACCGGAAGTTTGAAAATAATCATTCAACTTTTTTGAAAATTCTTTTTTTTCTAGAAGGGGTAGGGCAAAAACAACCCCGATCAAAAGTGCCCAGACCGGATTCTTAATGAATGTAATGAAAGGATTCTCCCCTGAAAACAAATTGCCGATTCCCATTAACAATAAAGGAATCAATAAAGAAACAAAAGGTAAGATACGCCTTATCCCCTGTATTGAAATCTTTTTTGTTTCTGTTTCCAAACGCAAATCTGGAATTGGGAATACAAGATTTTTCGTATTGAGTTTTATCCAAATCAGTCCACCGGCCACCGCTGTTAAACCAACTATTATATTGAAAGGAATCATCCCTCCGATATCGGTTTCCAATATTGCGGCTACTGCCAATGGACCCGGTGTTGGCGGTATAAGCGCATGAGCCACGGTTAAGCTACTGGCTAGGGATAGCCCCAAAACCAGTACCGAATGACCAGATTTTTTGGATAAGGCCGTAATTGTGGGCAATAATGTTAGGTACGCGACATCCACAAAAACAGGAATGCCCACAAGGAAGCCAATGACCGCCATGGCCAAAGGCAAATTTTTAACTCCGAATAGCCTGATGATACTCTCGGCTATAACATCTGCTCCACCGGTCACTGAAAGAATTTCGCCAAGTAGGGTTCCGAAGAGAATTACAAGCCCTATCCATTTTAAGGTATTGCCAAAACCACTTAATAGACTTTCGGTAACCGCTTCCACAGAACTTCCCGAAGCCAATCCTAAAATAAGCCCCGTAATTAAAAGAGCGGGGATGGGATGTATTTTCAATACCGTGATAGCAACAATGAGCAAAACAATGCAGAAGACTAAAACGGTCAGTCCGGTCATGTTTCCCTATTTCAATTCTAGTTGTTCGATTTCCGAATCCCCATCACCGCGAATGGCTTGAAAAGCTGTAATCATCTCCTGTAATTTTTCGGGCTCGGTTTTTGCCAGGTTATTTTGCTGCCCAATATCTTCCTTCAAATTGTAAAGTTGGTATTCATCCGCATTCGCTAATTCAATATTTACTTGTGTATTTATTGCAGGACCTTCGTACGGTGGAATCATTGCCCAATCTCCTTTGCGAAAGGCAGTTCGGGAAGTGGCCTCTATCACAAGCTCACCCCTACCCTTTTGGCTCTTGCCCAATAATACATCCAACAGTTGTTCGCTATCATCCGTACTTTCATTGCTTCCCACCAATGAAGCCAGAGACGAGAACAAGTCCAACTGCGATACCAGGGCATCCGAAACACCAGGATTTATTTTCCCTTTCCAATAGGTGAAAAATGGTACACGGGTTCCCGCCTCGAACAAGCTGTATTTTCCACCCCTCAGCTTGCCGGCAGGTTTGTGATTTCCCAATTTTTCAACGGAATCATCATAATATCCGTCATTGACCACGGGGCCATTGTCACTGGAAAATATAATCAGGGTGTTCTCCAACAATCCTTCGGTCTCCAATGTTTTTATGAACTCACCAATTACCCAATCCGCCTCTGCAATAACATCTCCCCTTGGCCCCATTCCGGATTTGCCAACAAACCTGGGATGTGGTGTTCTCGGTACATGTGGCTGCTGTAAAGCATAATACAGGAAGAATGGAGCATTTTTATACTGTTTTACATAGTTTTGGGCCTCTTCCAAAAAATAGTCGGCCATATCTTCGTCTACCCATTTGGCCGCTTCTCCACCTTTCATAAAACCGATGCGGGGAATTCCATTGACGATACTATTATTATGCCCATGATGCCATTTCATTTTGAGCATTTCAGGATTTTCAAGCCCGGTAGGTTCCCCTGGGAAATTTTTAGCATAATCTACTTCTATGGGGTCATTGGGATCTAGATTCACCACATGTCCATTTTCAATATACACCGTGGGCACCCTATCCTGAGTGGCTGCCAAGATATTACTGTAGTCAAAACCGACTTCATTTGGACCTGGAGCAATCCGTTTGTTCCAATCTACATTTCCGTTTCCTAGCCCTAAATGCCATTTTCCGACAATGCCGGTGTGATAGCCCTGTCTTTTCAGCATTTTTGGAATAGTGGTCTGGGCCGTATCTATAATTAAGGGAGCCGTGCCTGGAAGGATCTTTGCTTTTTTGTTACGCCAAGGATAAACCCCTGTCAACAAGGCATACCTACTAGGAGTACAGGTAGCGGAAGAGGCATAACCCTTGGTGAAACGCAGACCCTTCTTGGCCAATTGATCCAAATTGGGCGTACTTAATTCGGTGGCGCCATAGGCGCCCATTTCTCCATAGCCCAAATCATCAGCATAAATAATGACGATGTTTGGTTTTGAAATTGCGTTCTCTGTAACTTTTTCACTCTTCTCTTGTTGCTTGCAGGCCATTATACCGACCAGTGCCAATAAAGAACTAAAAATGAAGCATTTTGGTTTTTTGACGTTCATACTCACGGTGTTCTTCTTTGTTTTATTCATTCTTTTTGTTTGTTATGCGATTTGATTTCGGAATTCCCGTTTCATTCAATCATTAAATCTCTTCTATGCCGTGGGTCAGTTTTGCGACGACCTAAGTGAAAACCTCCTAAACGTACACATTCAACATATTGGATTCTGAACCTAAATTAACCTTAGCCAGCACTATTTTACCCATGATAAATCTATACTTCGGTCGAAAAATTAGGGACGCCAAAATATAAAAATAGAGCAAAAAAGATATGTTTTAGGTAATCGGAAAAGATAATCAAACCAATTCTGCGGCATTCCTATACCTTTCCATATAATTGGAAGGCGTTACCCCCATCAAAGTTTTAAATTGCCTATTAAAATTGGTAATCGTATTGAATCCCGATTGATAACAAATGGTAGAAATTTGCAGCTCACCTTCAATCAATAACTTACAAGCATGACGTAAACGAATTTCATTCAGGTACTGCGTAAAGGATTTCTTCGTCCTTTTCTTAAAATAGCGGCAGAATGCATTCGGGGTCATGTAGGCGATGGAAGCCACCTGGTCCAACTCTATTTTTCTATCAAAATTTTCAGTTAGAAATGAAATGACCCGGGCCATTCGGTCTTTTTCATTCTGATTATAGTTGTTAATAATTACCTCGGAACACAAAGGAACATAATTCTCACTTATGGAAAGTATATCCAGTATTTTTAAAAGACTAACGATTCTGGACAATCCCTCATCGCCTACCATTCCCAATATGTAATTGTGAACCAGATGTGTTACTGCCTTTGAAAATTTTACCCCTCTATTGGCTTTTTGAAAAAGTGCGTGCAGTTTTTTGGTCTCGGCCAGATCCAAAAAAACCGTTCCTAGAAATTCACTCTCAAATTTAATGACAACGAGATTAACGGCCTCATCCTCCAGCATGTCCGAATAATACTCTTTATTGTTCCTAAAAAGGTGGGGGACATTGCTGCCAATAAGATACAATTCTCCTGGAGCAAAATTACCTATGGAATTTCCCACATATCGGGTACCAGAACTTTTTATGAAGTAAATAAGTTCCAATTCCTTATGAAAATGCCAATCCTGTTCTATACAAGGCATTCGATCCTGCCGAACCAGAAAGGAGTTTTCGGGCTTTCTTTCGGTTTGTTTATAGGTGAGTTTCATATTTTTTGCTTAAACTATTTTCCAAACACCCAATCTAAAAATAACAAATTACCCCAATTAATATTGATAAAGGCAGTTTAAAGATAAAATAGTGTACTCAAAATTGTTTCTTAGTCCACACAAATTTTCAGTAATCAAATTTGGGGCATGTTAATCCATGTTGGCCAGGTTACCCATCCAACCAGCTTCCATTTGAGAAATCAATTGATGTACCAGTCCCGGATTTTCTTTTGCTATGTTTGTTGTTTCCTTGGGATCCAAGTGATGATCAAATAGCTCTACATAAATAGGTTTTGTCTCAGGTTTTTTATAATCTTTCCAAGCGATAAGGCGATATCGTTCGGTACGCATAGAATACCCCATTAAATCATTCTCAAAAAAATCACGATTCCAGGCATCGCCCTGTTGTTTTGTAATTCGTCCTTCCACTTCCTCAATCAAAGGGCCAAAATACGTTTCCCGCATTTCTGCCGTCAAAGGGTTGGCGGCCCATTCACGAAGTGCGGGACTGGGGAATTGGCTAAACACCGCTTTCTTCCATTCCTTTTCCGGGTTTTCGATCAGGGGGACAAAACTTTGTCCTTCTAAATGATCTGGTGCTTTGAGGCCAGCTAATTCAGATAAAGTGGGATACATATCGATAAGTTCCACCAAGGCATCCGTTTTTTTGCCCCGAGTTCCCTTTGGCATATCGGGGGTCCATATCATCATAGGTACCCGTGTGGTAATTTCATAATTGGTCGCCTTGCCCCAGACACCCATATCGCCTAAATGCCAACCATGATCACTCCAAACAATAATGATAGTATTATCCCGTACCCCATTTTCCTCTAAGGCGGCAATCATTTTTCCAATTTGGGCATCTACATAACTTACGGAAGCCAAATAGGCATGCTTAAGTGTCTTGGCCAATTCACCATCAATTGGTCCACTTTTGGGAATGCCATGCCGAACGCGAAGCTCAAATGAAGCATGTAGGCCCATAGCGGCACCGTCCTTAGGTGCTTCCACTTGTTCGGCCCTGGGAATTTTTTCCCTGTCGTATAAATCCCAGTACTTTTTTGGTGCATTCCAATCAAGATGTGGTAAGCGAAACCCCAGACCCAAAAAGAAAGGTTTATTGTCATTCTCCACCAATTCTCCTAAAGTGGCTATGGCTAATTCGGTATGATATCCGTCTATATATGCTTGATCCGGAACGTCCGCACTTTCATATGCTGGTCCCCTACCCAGTGCATAGTGACTTACACTATTATATTTAGCCCGGATATCCGCTTGATTCTTTTTATAGATTTCTTGATTTTCCGTGAGCGCATAGGCCCCAGGATAATTTGGCTTCTTAAATTTGACCTTGTCAATGGCAGGCTGTCGGCTCCAAGAAAGTGCGGAATCCGTAAATCTTCCATGGTATATTTTTCCCGCATAAACAGTTTCATATCCGTTGTTCCTAAAATGTTGGGGCAATGTTATGATATCAGGATTAGCATCACGGAAATAGGTATAGTTTTCAATGACTCCAATAGTTTCCGGTCGGGCCCCGGTCATCAGACTTGCCCGAGACGGACTGCAAATAGCTTGCTGGCAATACGCGTTTTCAAATAGGAGTCCATCACTTGCCAGAGCATCCAAATTTGGAGTTATTGCTATTTTGGATCCATACGCACCTAGTTCTGGCCGTAGGTCATCAACCGCAATAAACAAAATATTTGGTTTTTTGGCGGTTGCCTTCTCCACCTTTCTTTCTTCTTGACAAGAAAGAATAAGGATTGAAATACATATGTACCCATAAATTTTTTTCATGTGTTCACGTTGTTCGTAATAACCATTACCGCTTCGGTGCTAAGGCCAATTGAACTTCTTCAATAGTCATATTCTTGGTTTCCTTTAGGTAGACAAAAAGAATAACCAGTCCTACGGCCACCGTACTGGCATAGAACAACAAAGTGGCACTAATCCCCATGGTGGCCAGTTGCCAAGGAAAAAACTGCTGTACCAAATAGCTCGTGGCACTGGTAATCAATGTAAAAAATGGAATGGCCACGCTCCTTATGGATATCGAAAATATTTCAGAAAACAATACCCACATTACAGGTCCTACGGAAAACTGAAAGGCTCCAATAAAACTTAGGATACCTATTAAAATTAATAAGGCATTAATCTTTACGGCTTTTTGCAATAACAAACTTGAATGTTTCCGGGCATCTTCTTCACCTAAGGTTTTATTAAGAGCTTGTTTGAAATCGATATCGCTTTCAAACGGGACATTTATAAGGGCATTCAGCCGTTCGGAGTCGGGAATATCCACCATTTCACTGATGGCTTCATTATTTAAGGAATAACTTGCTGTCTTAAATCCGTAGAAACAAATACACAAACTTATGATTATCCATAGCATGCCACCAATTATCATAGGTCTACGCCCAATTTTATCAACTAAAAGTAACCCTAGGACCGTAAAGACAACGCTGACCAAACCAATCCAAATAGCTTGGGCAAAAGCTGCGTCCGTACCTAGGCCCAATTGTTCAAATATGGTAGGGGCATAAAATAGAATGGCATTAATACCCGTGGCCTGCTGGGCTATGGCAATCGTAATTGCAATTATCAACGTAATTCGCATAGGTCTACTAAAAATCTCTTTTAACTGCACCATTATCGAATGGCCTTCGGTGCCCTGGGACAGCCCTTTCCGCATCTCCAAAATCTGGGCGGACACTTCGCTCTCCGGGATTACCCTACGTAAAGTATTCTTTGCCTCTTCTATTCTATCCATGAATACCAACCATGCTGGACTTTTGGGTATAAAAAAAAGAAGTATAAGCCACAAAATCGCGAAAAACACTTCGGAACCCAACATCCATCGCCAGGTATACACATCCATGCCCAATGCCTTGGTCCATACTAAATCGGAATTGGCCAGATTTAAAATCAGATAATTCAAAAAATAGGCCGCAGATAAACCTACAACGATGTTGATTTGTATCATCGAAACCAATTTTCCACGCCACCGTGGAGGAGCGATTTCCCCAATGTACATGGAGGCCATGGAGATGGAACTAAAAGCCAATCCTCCTAAAAAACGAGCGGCTATCAATGTTTCGTAAGTTGGTGCCAAACAGGAAAAAATTGCAGAAATAAGATACAGCGCGGCGGATATTTGCAAAGCTTTTTTCCTTCCAAATGTATTACAGGCATACCCTACTAAGAGCAAGGCAAACAAAACGCCAAAAGCAGGAGCTCCTACTACCGTACCTAACTGAAGATCGGTAAGCGCAAATTCCTGCGTAATGAATTTGACCGTTCCCGAAATTAGCGCGGCATCAATACCGAAAACAAAACCTCCCATGGCTACAACAGTTGCATAGGTAAATGCATTTTTTTTATGGTTGACCATGTGTCTTTAAAATTTAGTTGGTTGTATTTTGGTTTTAATGGCCCACAGATTTTTTAGTCCCAAATGATAGGCATAAAAACGGTCATTTCTCCTTGGCCCCTATTGCTCCAAGCGTAGTAGGGGATAAAATTGGTTCTAAAAGGTTCCAGTATCGGTTTGCTCACCTCATTGTACATATCCGTCAGGGTATCTTTTCGAATCATCACCTCAGTTTCTATAGTAGTCACTCCACCAAAAAGGTCTGTTTGGAATTTTGGCTCAAGTTCTTTACTTCCAGAAATATAGACATCCGTAATAGTTGTTTCTTTAGGAAGGTCCGGAGATTCCAGACAGTAAACAATAGGTCCTCGTTTGATAGCTACTTGATTGCGGACCTCTTCAATTCTTGGATGGCCTTCAATGAATTTCACTTCCATGGGCATTTCCAAAGAAACCACATCACCTACCGACCATTTCCGCTCTATCCGGGCAAAACTTCCGGCGACGATATTTTCTACTGGCTGACTATTTACATTTATTTTACTTCCCTTTGCCCAAGCGGGAATCCTAAGGAGCATTTCAAAAGGTTCGGATTTGCTTTCTTCAATGGTAATTTGAACCGCTCCGTCCCAAGGATAATCACTTTTTTGTGAAAGCTTGATTTCAGAGCCGTCCAACAATGTAGTCTCCAAAGTATTCCCCCCATAAAGATTTACGGCAATGCCATTTTCTGACTTACTATAGGCCCAACCTGGAGATTTGGCAATGGTCCGTACCAAGTTGGGAGGGCAACAAAAGCATTTTAAATAGGGCTGGCGTTCCGGAAATTCCACGTTCATATTTTCATAATCCAATGCTCCATCTATTTTTCGAAGCGGATTGGAATAATAGTAGTCCCTGCCTTCAATACCAATTCCGGAAAGCCCACTATTGTGCAACACCAACTCCATGATATCTCCATGTTTGGAATCCCCGCTCAAGGTCAACATGCGATAGTTGAACATGGAATTGCAGATATTAGCACATGTCTCGTTATAGGCAGTCATATTAGGCATCATATATTCATCTATGAACCCCTCCTCTATTTTATCCAATCGGGATGATCTTCCATAATGGGTTTGACCCACGGCACCGGTAACGTACATTTTTTTGTGGGTCACATTTTCCCAAAGACGATCAAGAGCATCCAGCAAGGCTTTTTCACCGGTCTCGGCATATACATCTGCTGCCCCTGCATAATAATACAAGGCCAGTACGGAATGACCGACTGCCTCTGTCTCTTCACGCAGCGGAACCCGTTCTTGCACCATGTCCCCAATAGGATATCCCTTTGTGGTCTCGTCATCATCAATTTTGTAGGTGCCACGCATATTGATGAACTGTTCCGCCAATGCCAGGTATCTCTTGTCCTTGGTGGTTCGGTACAATTCTACCAGCCCCATAATCTGTGTTTGGTTAAATCCAAATCTTTTCAGATGGTCCGGTACAGGGGTAAAAAGGTCATATAAATAATTTGCATGTTTAATGGCAATGTCCAAAAAGTTGGTTTTCCCCGTAACACGATGATGTATGCAAGCACTCGTTAGCAAGTGACCACTATTGTACAATTCATGGTACCGCCTATTGGAAAAGGGTTTGATATCATCTCTAATGATAATCGGTGTCGATAAATATCCATCCTCTAGCTGAGCCATTCCGATTACTTCAATAATCTCATCCAGTTCATTGATGATCTGCTCATCTTTGTTGATGGCATAGATGTACACGCTGGCCTCCATCCATTTATAGAAATCCCCATCGTGCCACCAAAATCCTTTGTGCTCACCTTCTTTAAGGCCCGCGGCAATTTTAAAGTTGTTATAGCCATGACCGATGTCACCTTTTAAAAGTGTACCCATATAAGGTATCATCACTTTTTCGGCCGTTCGCCACTTGTCCGCCCAGAAACCCTCGGTCCATCGGCAATCCCCAATATCGATACTTTTCAATTTTACATGAGGGCTGTTTGTGTTATTAACAATACCACGATTATTATCCTTGAGCATAGTAATATTTCTAGTGTCAGATTCCGGTTTCTCTTTCTTTGCTGTATTTTCCATTTCTGACCCGCAACCAAGCAATAGGGCAAAACTTCCCAAGGTGACAAGTACTTTGTTCATTATATGTTTGGATTCTTTTGCGGGTTAATCAGGTTTATATTTGGGCCAAAAAGCATCTGTACGTTCCACATCGCGCCTTTCATACACTTTTTTCAACAACCATCTCGGACGTTCCAGGGTGGTCTCCCAGACAAACAGCTCTTTATACATTTTTCGTACTCTTTCCGGTTCCGAATCGGCCAAATTGTTCAGTTCTCTTTCGTCCTCGGGTAGGTAAAAGAGTTCCGCCGGACGATCGGGAAAACGAATCAACTTCCAATCACCCTTTCGCATTGCGGCCCTGGCATCCCGTTTCCAAAAAAGGGTCTCATGCGGGCGGCCCTTTGTTTTACCCATGAGATAGGGAATGAGATCAACGCCATCCAATCCTTTTAAATTTTTTGTATTGCCTCCAGCGGCCGAATAAAAAGTGGGTAGTAAATCGAATGTGCTTATGGGTTTTCCATATACCGTTCCGGGTTTTAAGGTGCCAGGATATTTCATAAGAAAAGGAACCCGAATCCCGCCTTCTAAATGGGTAGCCTTAATACCACTTAGAGGATGGTTGCTAGAGGCATTGGCGTCTGTTGGGCCTCCATTGTCATTGGTAAATACCACGATTGTATTGTCATCCAAACCCAATTCCTTTAGTTTATCCAAAACCTTCCCGATAGCCCGATCCAATGCTAAGGTCATTGCGGCCACTATTTTTCGTTTCCCCGTTAAATGAGGAAATTGGTCCAGGTCTTCCGCCTTGGCATCCATCGGTGTATGGACCGCATTAAAGGAAAGAAACGCAAAAAATGGTTTTTTTGCCTTACCATTTATTTCGATGAATTCAGAAGTTTCTTGGGCCAAGGCATCGGTCAAATACCCATTGTGTTCCTCGAAATTCCCAAAACCCTGTTCCATTTTATTCAAGGGTTCCTTTGGGCTTTCCGTATATTCAAAATAACTCCGTGCCCCGCCCCGAAATCCATAGAATTCGTCAAAGCCCCGTTTTGTAGGATGAAACCGATCTGCTCCGCCTAAATGCCATTTCCCAAAAAAACCAGTAACATATCCTTGTTCTTTTAAATAATCGGCCACCGTAACCTCTCCGAGGGGCAATCCCATTTCGGGGCCGTCTACCGCAGACACCTTGCTCATATACGTGGGCACATTATTTTCTTCATAACCAAAACGATATTGATATTTGCCTGTAATCAATCCAGCTCTGGATGGTCCACATGTAGGATGCGTTACATAGGCCTGTGTAAATCTGACGCCTTGACTTGCCAGTTTATCCAAGTTGGGAGTTTTCATCTCCTTACTGCCCTGAAAACCAAAATCGGCATAACCGGCATCATCTGCAAAAAGCAAAACGATATTCGGTTTTTCTTGGGCAAGGCATACGAAATGAAAACAAATTGTAAGTAAGACTACTAAAGGTTTCTTCATTTTATACTATCCATTGTTCAAAACTAATTCGTACATCTAGGCTCGTATTCGCAAAAATTAACTGGCGATGGCTTTATTTTACCTGGTTAACTCAATATATAGTCTCTCTGGGTTATTAAAATGCATTCATACGTTATTCAGCTTTTGCTTTTAGCCGATTTTTACGTTGCTTTTCACTTAAACCCTGTGAAAAATAAACCTCCGGTTCCAGCCAAACCTGGGTATTTTTCATTTCCGTATCATTTATATCCAGACTAAGGTCGCAATCAAAACGTGTTAAAATGGAATACTTACTAGTACCTGAGCCTCTTCCAATAAAGTGTGATAGTCCCCAAGTAATTCCCCTTCCATTACCATTGCCGTCAAATGCATCCGGAACGTAGGGACCTGCTGCCATTGGCATCATTTGAGTAACGGAGGCGATATTGAAGTTTATACCATCACTGGCATATTGGACGGTGTTATTTTCATTTCCATTTCGTGTAACCAAAGCTGCAATACCTTCTTTAAAAGGAAAAAGTGTTGTTTCATGACCAGAATTAAAAAGTGGATTCAGGGGATGTTTTGTAAACGGTCCCAGTGGATGGTCGGCAATGGCCAATCCGTTGCCAAGAAGATAATCGGGGCGGTCTCCGAACGCCGCCTTATAGTAAATGTATATTTTGTCTTTGTAGATCAATGGGTACGGATCATGGATGGAGTATTGATCCCAGGTTCCCGGTTCTCCATTTTCAATGATTATTTTATTCACCGGTGTCCAAGGCCCATCAGGGGAATCCGAAAAGGAAGCTGTAACTGGACAATGGTCTCCTTTTGTACCGCTCGCTTCCAGGAAACCCTGATAGTACAGATAATACTTCCCCTTCCACTTTAGAATATCGGTAGTGGTTACCGATCGCCAACCTACAATGGGTCTGGCCGGTCTGGGTACGGCAATGCCTTGCTCTTCCCAGACAAGGCCATCCACACTTGTCGCATACCATATGTCACTAAGGTCCCAATCGGTTGAGGGTATAGTATCATTTGAATTTTGAGCACCTCTAGGAGGTACTGGAGTATCGCGTTTCGTATACCAAACATAGTATTTCCCATTCTCTTTGATAATCTTTGAAGGGTCCCGGCGTGAAATGGTACCGTCTCCGTCATTATAATCGAAGCCTTCCAAAGGAGTATACTTAAAACTGCTAAAAAGTTCATTATCCTCCGGGCGAGGGGTTAGATAATTATCATACAGACGTTCCATGGCAGAACTTAAAGGTCTATCCGGTTTTTCTTGTGGAATATCCCAAGGAAAACCTTTTTTTGAATCGGTAGTCTCATTATTCTTTGGTCTGGAATTATTACAAGAAAATATAAGCGTAAAAACCAACCCTAGATATATCGTTTTCAATGACCTTCTTAGTTTCCGGAAAAAAAGTAGGGTTTTCATTCTAGGGAACATGTTCTTCGAGATAGTTTTTGACCAAGTAGGAATACGCTTCGTTTTCGGAATCGGCAAAAGAATGCAAGTTCTTGAGCAATTCCGGAGTATGTTTTTTGGGTGAAAGAAACTCCAGAAATACCGCTATTTGATTTTTTGTCATCGACCCAAGTTGTGCAGAAACAATATCCCCCACATACGGCGGAGCACTTTCCAAATGCCTCAGCAATAGACTGCGGCTACCAATATCTATTTCGGGAAAAGCTTCCCAAAATGGTCTTTGCAATTCTGGTCGGTTCCGAAACTTCTCCGGCATCTCCTTGGCAATAATGCTTCGTACCAATGGAACGGCTGTTTTGAAAATCCGGACTGTTTGCGAATGATGTTCAATAAATTGGCTGGAATCCATTTTTTCCAGGGCAAACAGTTGATAATCGGTATTCTGGCTATAGAGCATGTCCGTAAGCATATTTGCATTCAAAGTAGAAAGAGTATGTGTCTTTATTTCGTCCCGAATGGTACCATGAGTCAAATGCCAGGCTACATAACAGGAATAAAGCGCGCCTGACACCACGGATTCCTTTACTTCGGCTACTGTGGCCCCAGAAAGAGCATCTACCCCGTTTACATTTCGCATGACAGGCTCTTCCACCAATTCATCAATTCGTCTCCTTTTTAATATGGATTTATCATCGGCCAATAGTTTATGAAGTTTCTCATAATCCTCCTTTCGGAATTCGTCATGGTCGTGCTTGGTAAGTGGAAGTTTCGGATAGGTATCAAAACCGGCATATTCACCCAACAAGGTCCAATACAGGCGAATATGCATCAATTTACATTCGCCATCTGCGCATACGGGTGTAGAAACGTCCGAAGCATAAAGTACCGGGTCTTGGTTCCCGTTGACCATAACCGCAACTTCCTGGTCATCAAAGGAATCAATCTTAATAAACAAGCCTGCTTTCCTTTTCGACAGTTTTGTACCTGCTTTCCATTCCAATAGGTAATACTCGGGAGCCTTGTCCAAAATGTCATTATAGGTTTCAGTTGAGAAAGATTCCCGAAATTCACTTTCCCCATTTGTAAGAAAGAGTGTGAAAACAAATAGAATGGCTGATAAAAACTTCATCTTTTTGTTTCCGGGATTTTTTCAAATTTCTGTTCTTCTATTAGGGCCAAATATTCATTCAGATAGCCTGTATAGATTTCCCTAGGACCCACATTGTACTTCTTACAGAGGGCCGCCGCCAATCCCACGGCAGCGCCCATCTGTCCGGTTGTACGCATAACCCGAGGGCCTCCCAGTCCTGCATGTGAGCAACTGAAATTTCTACCTGCCATAAAAAGATTGGAAATGTTCCTGGAATACAAACTTCTGTAGGGAATGTAATATTCCGGGGTTTTATAAAATAAGGCCTCGGAGATAAAATCAGGGTTTTCCTCGTCTTCCAGAACCGTTTGATAATGGATGTCCACATCCCTAGTTTCAATAACCACCCCGTCCGGAAATTTACGTCCTTCCTTGGCATCATTGAACGTAAAGATATGGTCTCCCACCAATCTTCGCGATTCTCTTTTTCCGACCAAATAAGACACCCACTCCAATTTACGATTGGCATTGGTAGAATCTTGCTTGGCATTGTAGAATGACCCATAAATTGCACGGAGCATATGGTCCCGAATCTCTTCCGCATCATCGATCTGGTTTAAATCGGGTCTACTGAACTCCCATTGCCATTCCCCGGCAACCTTGGCATATTGTCTTGCCACAGGCATTGCCCATGGTACTTCCGGAAATGTATGTCCCTTGTCCGTTTCTTTAGAACCCCACAATACCGACGACCCCATAACGGCATTGTCCGGCTCCTTAGGACTCCATAATTCGCCATGCTCCTCCCAATCTTCCCCATAAGTGTCCACACTTTCCCGGCCGTACGAGAATTCGGCACCTGCCCAATACCCGATCCAGCCATCTCCTGTTGAATCTACGAAGCGAGGTGCTATGAATCGGATACGCTCCCCGGTAGATGTATGTCTGGCATCAACATATTGGATGGTATTATCCTCCGCCTTGGCATCATAGGCCCTATGATTAAGAAACAGTGCGATGTTCTCATAACTTTTTACATTGTCATCCCGTTTTTTTTGGTCCAATTTGGCGTCAGCACTGCCATTGGGATAATGCTCCGTATCCAGTTTTTTTAAGATCCGTTCAAAATTTCCGTAGATGCCCAAAGTATGTACACGAATTTCCTCACTGGCATTTCCGCCGAGGAAGGGACGATCATGAATCAATGCCACACTTAAGCCCTGTTCCGCAGCGGCTATGGAAGCGGCGCAGCCCGCAATGCCTCCACCGACCACCACTAGGTCATAGGATTCGATCCGGGGAGGCACATTGGGTTCGGCCTTGATTGTTTTTCGCCATTCTGTTAACTTTCCCTTGGAAGTCGGTGGTTCCTTCTTTTCCGTAGAAAAATAAATGGCATCTACCCGTCCATTAAAACCTGTTAAATCCACCAACTCCAAATCAATTTGCTTGGAAGTAACCGAAACACTATCCACATATTCCCAACCCCATCCCGAACGGAGACCTAAGGTCTTTCCGACGGTTGTACCATTCACTTTCAATTGAAACCTACCTGGGGCTTCCCAATTGCCGGGTACCCAGTTTTTTGTACGAACCCAGATATGGTACATACCATCCGTACTAAACTTTATTTTGGTCTTTGCATTCTCAACAGGTCGGCCCATACCGTGTGCAAGTAAATAAGGTGAGCCCATTTGTTGTTCGAATTGGGGGTCTATGACCCACCCTCCGGGATTGTCAAAACTTTCGGCTTCTATCAGCATGTCCTGACAATGGGCCATACAACCATAAAAAATGGTGCAAATGATGAATAGTTTTCTGAATTGAAATGGATACATGGGTTACTGGATTAAAATGATTCTTCGTTTACCCAATAGGAACTTTCCTTAAAATACATTCGTTAAATGTAGGCAATGCCTTTTTCAGAATGGTTCTATTGGACTAGACAAAATATGAACAAACCCTTTAAAAACCCAAGTATTTTAAAAATATGTGGATGGGCTTTATTCAGGGAGGAGACCCTCCAACTCTTTTTTGAAGGATTTGAAGTGATTCTTTAAACCCTCATAATCACCATTTCCTATCAACGTTTTGTTGAAAAGTGAGCCGCCCAAACCGGCACCATAAGCTCCAGCTTGAAAAAAAGATTTGATATTGTCCTTGGAAACCCCACCAGTAGGCATCAATTTAATATTATTCAGGGGTCCTAGAATATCCTTGATATATTGAGGGCCAAGTTGCGTAGCGGGAAAAACTTTTACTGCCGAAGCTCCTAAACTCCAAGCCTTGTATATTTCCGTAGGGGTGAACGCTCCTGGAAAAATCGGGATGTTTTGGGCTACGCAGTTTTTTATGACCTCTTCGTCCAGAATAGGGGTAACGATGAATTGTGATCCGGCTTCCAGCGCTATTTGAAGGTCACTTGGAGAACATACTGTCCCTGCGCCTATATTAAGTTCGGGAAACTCTTTTCTTAAAGTTGAAATGATCATTGCGGCATCCGGTGTATTCATGGTGACCTCAAGGGTAGAAAGTCCAGCTTCTCTATAGATTTGGGCAATCCAAAGGATGGTTTCCATGTCCAGACCTCTAATGATTCCCACAAGGGGTGCTTCCTTAAAGTATTCCCATGAAAAGGGTGTATTATTTTGCATGAAGCCGAAGCATTTTTCTTTGGCCAATTAACAGGGCCCGTTCAAGAACAGTATCATTCAAAAGTATCAATTTATCGGGGGCGATAAAAGTTTCGAGCCCTGTTTTGTATAATTCGAAAATGGCACCTGGTGCCGCCAAAAAAACGTTTTCCCCGGTATCCCTTAAATAGGACAGTTCATCCGCAATTAAAAGTCCACTCAACCTAAAGTAATTGTCCTTCTTATTCCTGTCCTCGACTACATGCCTAGCACGAATACCCAACAAATTCGGAGTTAATCCCTCCACCAATCCTAAATGAAACCCTTCAAGAAAGGCCTTTTTACCTTGGGCGTTCCATTCTGCCCTTTCAATAGAATTAGACAGAATACTTTTTTTGCCCAAAACCTCAAACAGCTCCCCGGTCATGAAGTTTTTCAATCTATAAAAACTACCTTGTCGATAGGAAATATGCTTACTATGGGTGCCAGGTAATAAAAGTATTCCCTCGGAATATGAATGCAAATGTTCCTCTAGGCCTATCGCCTGTATTTCTTCCCCGCGCATCATCCCCGTTTCGCTTTTCACACCGGAAATGAGCCATAGATCTTGACCCTGGCAAATGGGTATATTTTTAGAAATAAAAGTATTTCCTTCTTTGTCAAAAGGAAGGTCGGCATAGGGTAGTTCATACAATCCTATATTGGAAGAGCTCATACCCGAGGCGATTATAGGATGGCCCCGATGTCCGTCGGGAAGCTTTTGAATTTCGCTCATCAAATAATCCAAATAGAAACCTTTTTGGTTCAATGCCGTTTGGGCTTCGAAGTCTGCATAGCACTTTTTTATACCTTGCTCGGTTCGGTTTTCCCAAATTACCTTGAGTGTTTCGGTCTCTATTAATCGTAATCTAAAATTGGTAGTGCCCCAATCGCAACTTATAAAATGGGAAGTAATGTTCATACCGTGTTCAATGCTCTCGTTACTCTTTTTTTGATTAAGTAATCATCAAGGGCAAAGGTAGAACAATCCACACCTATTCCACTATTTTTTATACCGCCATGGGGAAGATAAATGGCATACTTCAACCCATTCAAATGCACTTCCCCGAACGCCAGATTTTCTGCGAAGTATGCAAGGGTGGCTTCATTTTTGGAATATACATATGAGGCCAAGCCCGCTTCCGTGCTATTCGCGAGTTCCAAAACTTCCTCCTTGGTCGAAAATGGAAGTAGTAACGCAACTGGTCCAAAGATTTCACGCTGCACGATTTCTGCTTTTTTATTCGGCATGCGTATTACCGTTGGTTCAAAATAATATCCCGGGCCATCCATGGGGGCGCCCCCATATACTAGTTCCCCACCTTCAGCAAGGGCGTCCTTAACGATTCGGGATATTTTTTCCACGGATGATTTGTTGACCAAGGGTCCCATATCCGGATTGTTCTCTCTCCCAAATCCGATTTTTGTATTTTTAAATATATCGGTAATTCCTTCAATGAAATCATCAATAATGGACTCATGGATATAGAATCTATTCGGGGCTACACAAATCTGGCCTGTATTTCCAGTTTTTAGGGCTGCGCCCTGGGTTATGGCCAAGTCTATATCGGCATCCGTGCAAACGATAAAAGGTGCGTTGCCGCCACATTCCATACTATATCTTTTGATGGATGTTCTACTGCTCTGTACAATAAGTTTTTGTGCTGTCTCCGTAGAACCGATCATGGTAATCAGACTCGGTATTTTACTTTCACAAAGCGGAATACCAACATTTTTCACATCTCCACAAAGTATGGTAATTACTCCTTTGGGAAAATTGATTTCCTCGCAAATCTCCCCGATCAAATAGGCGGACAATGGTGAGAATTCAGATGGTTTTATAATAATACTGCAACCTGCCGCTAATGCGGGACCCAACTTGAAACCGAGGTTTAATAAGGGAAAATTGTAAGCCAAAAATGCAACGACCACACCTAAAGGTTGAGAGACAATGCGGTGCTCATGTGTACCATCCTGGTCTTCAATATCAATATCTTCCCTTTTTATAATTTCTTCGGAATAATAGGTCAAGGAATCGAGAATACTGGAAAGATCCTCTTCGGTTCCTTCCCAGGTCTTGCCCATTTCATACATGATACTTTCGCGGAGCAAGTCACTTTTTTCCGATATTTTGTCCCTCAACTTCTTTATCCATTGCAATCTTTCTTTCAGAGGGAGGCGGGACCATAGCTCAAAACCATCTTTCGCAGAAAAAAGTGCACGATTAACATCTTCCCTCCCAGCCCAGGCTATGGTCGCAGTTGGTTTTTCGTCCGCGGGGCAGATAACCGGAAAGGATTCCATAGTAGAGGCCTCGGTCAAAGCACCATTTATATACAACTTCTTATGTCCGAATTTCAAAACTTGCTTCATCCCTATCTATTTCGCGTTCCCTATATTTTTCGAGGGCATCCATGTCCACATCCACTCCCAATCCCGGGGTTTTGGGAACATGTAGTAAACCATTCCCTAGTTTTAAGCTGTGTTGGGTAACCTCATCACGTAATGCATTCTCGGTACGATCCAATTCCATGGTGGGCAAGTCGTTATACATTCGCCCTGGATTTTCATCCAAATTTCCTACAAAATGGGTAGCGGCACTGATAGCGATCCAGGTACCCCAGGTATGGGGCACTACGTCCTTACTATAGGCTTTGGCCAAGGTAGCGATACCCTTGGCTTCCGTTAGCCCACCACAAGCGCAAATATCGGGTTGCACAATATCTACACATTCATTCTCCAACAAACGCTTAAAGCCGAATTTTAGGTATTCGCATTCTCCTCCTGCAATAGGCATGGTAGTGTTTTCACGTAACCTTCTATATCCCTCATAGTCTTCCGGGGAAACCGGTTCCTCGAACCATGAAATATCATACAAGGATACTTTCTGTGCCAGTTCCAGGGCTTCCCTGTAATTATAGGCATGGTTGGCATCGATCATTAATCGCATATCCGTTCCTATAGCCTTTCTAATTGCAGCAACATATTTGACATCTTTTTTGATACCAAGGCCTACTTTCATCTTAATGGCCTTAAAACCCTCTCTTTTGTAATGTAAAGCTTCCGAGACCAATTCCTCTTCCAGGTTATCTACCTTGGTAAAATATAGACCCGTGGCATAAGGTTCTATAATCGGGTTTTTTACTCCGCCCAACAAAACGGAAACCGGTTGTCCCAAAAGTTTACCTTTAATATCCCATAAAGCCACGTCTATAGCACTTATGGCAGCCTGAAGCGTTCCGCTACGGGCATAGTCCAATGAACGATGGTACATTTCCTGCCAAATAACCTCATGACCCAGTGCTTCACGGCCCAATAGAAAAGGAGTGAAAAATTCTATTCCGGCCTTTATTACACCTGCAGGCCCATAACCCTCGCCCCAACCGTAAGTACCATCTTCCAAGGTGACCTTTACGATGCATATTTTTCTAATATCATATTGCCATTGTGAAAAGTAAAATGGAGTGTCCAATTTATTTACGATTACAAAAGGCTCTATTCTGGCTATATTCATTGGCTCTAATTTATCCTTTAAATAGTACGCTTAACTTACGTAATCCGCGTCCGATTAAATATCCTAATTACAAATGAAAACGTATATGACCAATGGTCTATGTTGTAATTTACCCGACGATAACATTATTTTACCCCAGAGCCTAGCTTTTGTAATTTCACTGGTTCGCTACCACGGAACAGATTGTTTCCATCAAAAACATCTATGGTATTAAAAAATACATTTGAAGCCACAAAATAGTACAATTCATTGCATCTTGTATTTGGTAAAACAGTTCTTGGATAAACCTATGAATACTTTGTTCTCCTATATTTCGAATTACGGCATACAAAACCCTAAAATTACCTTGGCGCTATGGTTACTTGTTCTGCTTATAAAGCCAACATTTAGTCAAACTAATGAATACCAAGCCGATTGGGAGTCGTTAAGGCAGCATACTACCCCGGAATGGTTCAGAGATGCCAAGTTTGGAATTTATTGCCACTGGGGACCTTATTCTGTTCCCGAGTTCGAAAATGAATGGTACTCCCATTGGATGTACTGTAATGAAAACAATCCGGAACATGAGCTGGGGAAAAAATACTACCAACATCATGTAAAGACCTATGGTCCCTTGAACGAATTTGGATATAAGGACTTTATACCCATGTTCAGAGCGGAAAAATTCAATGCAGCGGAATGGGCCGATCTATTTGAAAAAGCAGGTGCTAAATTTGCCGGTCCGGTCTCCGAACATGCAGATGGCTTTGCTATGTGGGATAGTGAACTGACCCGATGGGACGCAAAGGATATAGGGCCAAAGCGGGACATTATGGGGGAATTGTCCCAAGAAATCAGAAAACGGGACATGAAATTCGTGGCCACTTTTCATCGTCATTGGTTGTTGGGCTGGTATCCGACCTGGGATGAAACTACGGATGCTTCGGATCCAGAATACGCAGATCTCTACGGTCCAAAAATGAAAAGGGGCGATTTTAAATATCCACCATCAACCCATGATCTTGATAACGGATTCGATGGTTACTATCCCATGGCGGATGAAAAATTCAATCAGGATTGGCTGGATAGGTTAAAAGAAATTGTGAATAAGTACAATCCCGATTTGGTTTGGTTCGATAACAAAATGGATGTTATTGGCGAAGCCTACAGAAAGGAATTCCTTTCATACTATTACACTAATGCTTCCCAAAAAAACAAAGAGGTAGTGGCCACTTATAAGTTCTATGATTTTGCCAAAGGCACTGCAGTTCTGGATGTAGAGCGGGCCAGAATGAGTGAGATGAAAGATTTTCCTTGGTTGACGGACGATTCCATCGATTGGAAAGCTTGGAGCCACATCAATGATCCCGATTACAAGAGTGCCAATAGAATCATTGATTTTTTAGTGGATGTTGTAAGTAAAAATGGATGTCTACTCTTGAACATCACCCCTAAGGCCAACGGGGAAATTCCCGAACTGGTTAAAGAACGTTTACTCGAAATTGGAGCTTGGCTTAATAACAATGGTGAAGCCATCTATGGCACAAGGCCTTGGGAAATTTATGGCGAGGGTCCTGCCAAGGTCGTTGAAGGACATTTGAGCGAACGGAAAAATGCAGATAACACGGCGAAGGATATTCGATATACAACTAAGGATGGCATACTATACGCCATAGTATTGGACTGGCCCAAAAAGACCGTCAGATTAGAAAGTCTAAAAAAGGGAAATCATCTATACCATAAAAAAATTAGCAGTATTCAATTGCTTGGATATCCAAAGAATTTGGATTATAAAATCAATGACGATGCATTGCATGTTGACTTCCCCTCTGAAAAAGTGGGAGAACATGCTTTTGTATTGAAAATAACACCCAAAAGTTAAATGACCATGAAAGTTCTTTTCTACACCTCCCTTTTATTTTTTTGCTTTCATTTAAGCGCACAAACACCAAAACCCTCTGAGGGCTATCAATGGGTTGTTAACGAAAAGTTCTCGGATGAGTTTAACGGCTCAAAAATAGATGCCAAAAAATGGTACGATCGTTCACCTTATTGGGTAAATGGTAGGCCGCCGGCCACTCTTAGGGCGTATTCGGTTTCTGTCAAGGATGGCAATCTTCAAATAAAAAACTCGGTCCTGGAGGGTGACAGCATTTACAACATAGCCGGTGGAGCAGTCGCTTCAGTGGCCCGGGATGCCCATTATGGTTATTATGAATCGCGTATAAAGGCCTCCAGTATCTCCATGTCCTCCACATTTTGGTTAAAGAACAAAAGGATCAAAAATGGTTGTGTTACCGAACAACAGGAGTTGGACATTGTTGAAATCGTAGGCCAGCAGAAAAGGGCCGGTGATTTTAGGACCACCATGAAGTCCAACGCCCATTTTATAGATACGCCCTGTGATGGTAAGGAGAAGTATATCTCGGCCCCAGGGCCCGGTGCTAAAATTAAGCCCCCGGCCAATGAGGCCTATCATGTATATGGTCGTTGGTGGGTGGATGCCACTACGCTTCATTTTTATCTGGACGGTAAATTTGTATATACCATCAATCCAAGTACGGCTATACGAGAAGATCCTTTTTATCGTCCTATGTATATGCACTTGGTCACCGAAACCTACAACTGGGAAACTCCCCCGACCCCAGAGGAATTAGCGGATGATTCTAGGAATACTACCTATTACGATTGGGTAAGGGCTTACACCTTGGAACCTGTTGACTAACTTAAAGATTTTCTTAGTCTCCAAACAATAACGGGAAAAATTTGCCCTCCATCCTATTTCCCTTCGGGATAGGTGGTACCCCGGCCAAAAGCTCATCATTGGTGTTGCTTACTGTACCGTCGGCAAAAACATTGAGGACAAAGGCCCTACGGCTTATATGGGATTTGTTCTCATAGGAACCGTGTACCATCAACGGATGGTGAAAGGCAGCGTATCCCTTCTTAAGCTCAATGGCCACAGGGTTTTTGAACTGTTCCTTTTGTTCATCGGTAAGATACTCCATCAATCCGTTCATATCACCGGCCAACGCAGGTGCATCCAATAAGCCCCATTTATGGCTTTTGGGAATATAGTGTAGGCATCCATTTTCGACGGAGGCATCGTCCAACCCCGTCCAACAGGTCAAGTGTTGCATGGCAACGGTCCTTGTCCAGTAGGAATAGTCCTGATGCCACGCCACTACTCCCCCATGCTTTGCCGGCTTACAGAACAGTTGATCGTGCCAAAACCGAACAGGTCTATTTTCCAATAATTGATAGGCCGCCATTACAAAAGCAGGGTTCCATAAAATATCATGAAACCCTGGGGTAATGCGCCAATGGCCCAAGGAATGGAATAAAACCGAGTTTGGGTCTTCAGATTCGTTACTTTGGAACTCATAAAACAAGTGGTGCGCAGGGTGGTGCGGGTCTATGACTTCTTCCAATTCCCTTCTCAAAACCTCTATCTGGGCATCGTCCAACATTTTGATACCGGCCAAATAACCGTACTCATGAAAGTGGGCAACTTGTTCATCATTTAACCTATATTGATCCCATTCTTCGGATGTTTTTGGGAGCTTAAAAAGATCCGATATCAATCCATGCTCATCCGCCAAATCCTTTACCGATTCCATACTACCTAATTTTATGATTTTACTATTTGTTTATTGATATATAAAGATAATGTACAAATCTATTGTAACCCTCCAAAAAAACGAAGTGTATCCTTAATGTGCTCCGCCCAATAGATCCATTCATGTTCTCCTGGATATTCCTCATAAATATGATCTATGGCATGGTCCAGTAATTGTTGGTGCAATTTTCGATTGTAATCTATCAGCAGATCTTCCTTCCCACAATCGAACCTTAGCTTTGGCAAGTTATTCGGGTTTTCCTGAATTAGGGACCAGACCGAGTTTTCCTTTTCATCTCCTTGGAGATAAGCTTCCAAGGGTTCCTCTACGAACAAGGGCATCTGATCTAAATCCGTAATGGCAGAATGTGCCGATATGGCCTTGAACTTCTCACTATATTTTATTCCTAGACGCAAGGCGCCAAATCCGCCCATGGACAATCCGGAAATAAACATAGCTGAGTTTTCACTGACCGAAGGAATGTTTTCCCTCACAGCCTGGGGAACATCTTCAACGATCCATTTTTCAAAGTTACGTCCATCATGGGGCACGTATCCGGAACCATCACCCCATAACCCGTCCGAAGGCATAGCTATGACCATTGGAGGTATTTCACCATTTTTCATCATTTGCCAAGCGGACAAATGCACTCCTGCTTTTTGCGACCATACCCAGGCACTGCCATAAACGCCATGTAAAAGTATGACCAAGGGCAGGTCTTCAAGGGCTTCCAATGGGGGTACAAATACACAAATGTCCCCACGTCCTTTTAAATTTGGCGTTTTTACGGTTATAAACCTTAGGTTTCCATTCTCGAAACCGGGGTCGGACAACTCGGTAGTTCTAAACATCTTTTTCTTTTCTAATCAAAAAGGATTACACCTTTGGCATTCCTACCCGCTAACATATCATCAAAAGCTTGTTGGAGGTTCTCCAACGGATAGGTTCGAGTAATCATTTCATCCAATTTAAGGATTCCGGACTCATAATGGGACACTATTTTCGGAAAATCGCGTTCAGGATTGCAGCCGCCATATAGCGGATTGATATAGATTTTATCCCATTCAAACAGATTCATATCAATTACAATTTCCTGCTCTATCCCACTTACTTGAACAGCGGTACCTGCATTTCTTACCATGGCCAAGGGAGCAGCACCAAGCTCGGGCACGGCGGTACACTCAAAAGCATAATCGGCACCTCGCCCGTCGGTCATTTGCCGTACCTTTTCAGCGGCCTCCAATAGTCCTTTATCTTTTTTATTCGCTTTTAACAGATGGGTGGCCCCAAAGATTTGGGCCATTTGCAAGCGTTGCTCGTTGATATCGATGGCAATAATCTTTGAGGCTTTGTTAATTTTTGCACCCTGAATCACACTCAATCCTACCCCTCCCGTTCCCAAAACTACAACAGAACTATTTTCCTTTACTTTTGCGGAATTTATTACGGAACCATATCCGGTCATTACTCCGCAACTAATAATACTGGCGGCAGGAAATGAAAGTTTATCCGAAGGGTTCTTTACGACCGCAGAAGCTTTTACCAAAGCATATTCCGACAAGGTCCCAATATTAAAGGAGCGTTCTATAGGTGTATTCTTCCATGTGGTACCTTCCAAATGGGCATGGCCTTCCGTATATCCATTGGCTCCAGCAACTACAGGGGAGTTGTTTTCGCATATGTGTTCATTTCCCTCCTTACATTGAAAGCAACTTCTACAGGGTGTCGCCCAATTCAAGATTACGCTATCCCCAACGGCTACATTTTTCACCTGGGCGCCAATTTCTTCAACGATTCCTGCACCTTCATGGCCCATAACTATCGGCTTTCCCCAATGTAAGGAGTCATGATCCGTATGACAAAGTCCCGCTGCCTTGATCTTCACCAAGACCTCGTCCGATTTGGAATCGCTCAAGTTTACATGATCTATAACAAAATTACCATCTCCCGTGGCAATTGCACTTTTGGAATGTAAGGACATATTTATTCTTATCTAGATAATCGAGATTGATCTTTAAGTTAACGGTTTTATGTGAACCAATTTTTGGCAAACAAAAAATTATTCTGCCAAAAGGTTAGATGGCTTAAATTCAATGGAGGAATCCAAAAGTTTGGAGGTATCGATTTTCTCACCACTTTTGATGAATTTAGTACCATAGACATAGGCCTTGGCATTATTCACGGCATCTACCGCCAATAACGTATCACCTTTGAAATACCAAATGGAAAAGCAGTTGTCACGATTTACCTCCTTGCGCACCAAAGCTCGGTCGTATCCCTCCGAGAGTCCTACCATTTGTAGCTTTACGTCATATTGATCGGACCAAAACCAAGGTATGGTATCATAAATCGGTTCCTTTCCACAAATAGCCGCGGCGGCCACTTTAGCTTGGTCTACTGCATTTTGTACACATTCCAAACGAATAAAACGATCATAGTGCGGGTTATAATGAAATGTACAATCACCAATGGCATAAATATCCTTGTCATTTGTACGGGCCATGGAATTTACACGAATTCCATTTTCGATATCCAATCCCGCTTCCTTGGCCAGCTCCTGGTTTACACGAATACCGCAACCTAGTATAAGGATATCCGCAATATAACGCGAACCGTCTGTACAAAGAACTTCGTTATATCCTTTTTGGGTCTCAATGGCCTTCACATCTTTAGCGGTTAAAATCGGAACCTCATTTTCCGTATGCAATTCCTTAAAGAAATTTGACATTTCAGGGGCCGTTACACGGGCCAAAACGCGTTCTTCACGTTCCAAAACTGTTACATCAGCTCCTGTTTTTTTTAATGAGGCGGCTGCTTCCAAGCCTATGTAACCACCCCCAATAATAACTATCCGTTTACTTTTACTATGTTTTAAGGCAGACCGAATATCAGCAATGTCCTTGGCACTGCGTATCAGGAAAACGTTTTTGGAAGTATCGATACCCGGAATAGGAGGGATAATCGGACGGGCACCCGTAGCGATTACCAATTTGTCATAGGGTTGGACATCTCCATCTTCCAAGATAATGGTATGTGCTTCTTTATTAATGGTGGAGACGGTAGTACCAAGACGTAGGGTAATCCCTTCTTTCTTATAACTCTCCTCGGGCTTTAACAGATTTTTTTCAATAGTATCCCCATTGGTCAAATAGGTTTTGGACAAGGGTGGCCTATGGTAGGGCAGCTCCGGGTCTGAATCAAATAGTAAGATTTCACCGTCCCAACCTTCCCGACGTAGCGAAAATGCAAAGTTTACTCCGGCGTGGCTGGCTCCCAAGACTACACATATCCTATTACTGAAACGACTTTCGGCCATTAGTTAGTAATTGATCATTTGGCTACACGTAGCACTATACCATCCAAAGCATCACTTATCGCCAACTGGCAACCCAAACGGCTATACGCATCGGCATTGTCATCCAATTCCAACATATCTTTTTCAATTTCACTCGCCTCACCTGTTTTGGAAATGTCCTCTGGAGAAACATGGACGTGACAGGTTGCGCAGGAACAGACCCCTCCACAATCGCCATCAATGCCCTGGATGCCATTGTTGACCGCCAATTCCATAACCGAACCGGAATCACCCTCTACGATATGGGTTTCGTTATCGCTGGTGATAAATGTAATTTTTGCCATATTTGATTCCTATTTTGTTAAACTGTTGAATTTTACATGAATTTTTTCATACCCTACCTTTCTTTGGAACTCGTCCAAATCCTCTACGTTTTCCTTGTAGTCCACGATTTCGATTGAATCTACCTTTTCCGCCAATGCGGCAATCAACGTTTTCATGATTTGGCGGGCATGCGTTGCACCTAAACAATTGTGATGGCTAAAACCAAAGCTCACATGTGGATTGATCTTACGGTCCAGCACTATTTCATTAGGTCTCTCGAATACCGAAGCATCCCTATTAGCCGATGCCCAACATAAGGAAATACGGCTATCAGCTTTGATGGCATGCTCACATACTTGAGTATCTTCGGTCACCACACGTCCCATTTGAGTTAAAGGCGAAAAATAACGCATCAACTCCTCTACGGCATTGCCTATAATTTCGGGTTCGTTGCGTAACCGTTCAAGTGATTCGGGATGTTCCGCAAAATAAGCAATGGAATTCGTTACTGCGTTGATAACCGTATCCCGTCCACCGGCAAAGGTAAGCACCATTACACCCTTCACTTCTTCTTTCGTTAGCTTCCTGCCATCTACCTCGGATGCCAATAAAACGGAGTAAAGGTCTTCTCCCGGATGTTGGATGGCATGCTCAATCTGTTCATCGATATAGTCATAAAGAATGGCCGCCTTGTCACCGTCAAGCGCAGTTTCCTCACTACGAAAAACATGGGTGCCCCAAGAAATCCAAGTCTCGGCCTCCGAGAAAGGTATATTCAATAAAAGAGTCAATGCATGGGATTGTATGGGCAAGGAAAATTCATTGACCACCTCCACAGTACCCGTTGAAAGTACAGTATTGATCGCCGTGTATATTTGTTCCTTTAATTGCTCCTGATACTCCGATTGCAATGGCCTCTTGAACCAAGGCTCCACAAGTGCCCGGAACTTACCATGTTCGGGAGGATCCAATTCAAAAGGAACCTGGCGTGTATCCCTAATATTAACTTCAGACGGCACTACGATTCGCCCCGGAGTCGCTCCGGATATAAAGGTTTTGTAATTATGGGCCGACTTACGTACATCCTTATGACATAAAAGCATAACTACCGGATCGTCTTGATCGTTCATCTCACCATACCCTTTATTTATACGTGCCTGTTCAAAAGGATCTTGAAGTTTGCTTTTTTTCATTTTACATCTTTATAAACGTTATCGTTACTCCTTGGTTACAAAAATTGCTAGAAAAATAGCAGCATGCTTCTCTTTTTTTGACCAATAAGTAAACTATTCTGTATATATTATACTAAATTTCATGTTTTTGAGCTAAAATAAAGTATAAATAAAGATAGTTGCCGACTTAATTTTTAATACGGGAATCGGTCATACATAGCTTAATATCTTAAAATCCGGTAATGAAACCCATTTTAGAACCCATACATCTGGACAAGCAGCAAACCATAACAGGGTTTTGTTTTGCGAAGAAAAATTTTGAAACACCTTGGCATTTTCATCCACAGCACGAACTTACCTATATTGAAGAAAGTGTAGGCACCAAATTCATTGGGGATTATGTGGGTTCCTATGAACCTGGTGAATTGGTCCTTGTACGTTCCAACTTACCGCATTGTTGGAAAAATCAAGTGCAATTGGAAGGACAATCCAAATCGGTGGTGGTACAATGGGACAAAGGTATATTTGTAAAAGTACCTGAATTGGCCCCAGTTTTTAAAATGCTAAAAACTGCTTCCAAAGGAATCATTTTTGATAAAAACGAAACTTTACCTCTAATTAAGTCATTTAAGAAGCTGCCTCAGTTGAAAGGGCACGATTTGTACGTTCGATTGTTGACCTTGTTGGTGAAGTTATCAAATTGCAAATATGAGACCCTTTCCGAAACTAGCTTTACAGATGATATTCCTACCGAGTACGGTAACCGAATGACAAAAATCCACGATTTTGTTGGTACGCATTTCAATCGGAAAATCTATCTAAGGGAATTGGCAGGACTGGTAAATATGTCCGAACAGTCCTTTTCCCGTTTTTTCAGTAGAATGATGGGACGTCCCTTTTTTGCCTTCCTCAACGAATATCGCATCAATATGGCCGCGCGTATGTTATTGGATACGGACCATTCTATTTCGCAAATAGGATTTTCCTGCGGTTATGAAAGTCTTCCCTTTTTTTATAGGCAATTCAAAAGAATAATGGGGTCTTCACCTTTGGTGTATCGGAAAAAATTTTCTTCGAATTTTACCAAGTAATACATCTAAAGCTGGCCTACCTCTAGTAAAATTGGGACAAATATCCACAAATAACCATTTGTTGCAGTCATTTGAACATAAGGTATTTTGGTTTCCCTCCAAAAACTTCAACTTAGCTCTAGTTTTAATGGCCGAAGTGCCCTCTAACCAACTTTTTTACATGAAGATTTCAAAACATTTTTTTGGTTTATTTCTTATTATTTCAATATTGTTTTCCTGTGGAGGTAAAAATGAAAAACAGGTAGCGCAGTCTTCCGCAAATAATAAAGCTCCAGTTTTTGAGCCAAATTGGGAGTCCATTAAAAAGAACTACAAAGACCCGGAGTGGTTCAATGATAGTAAATTCGGGATTTTTATTCATTGGGGAGGGTATTCGGTACCGGCCTATGGCTCGGAATGGTATCCGAGGCAGATGTATATGGACACGGCCAATTTTTCGGCACAACTTAAAAACTTGGGCGACGGGCCCACCGAGATTTATCTACACCATAAAAAGAAATGGGGCGATCAAAAAACATTTGGCTATAAGGATTTCATCCCTATGTTCAAAGCAGAAAAATTTGACCCTGTAAGCTGGATCGATCTTTTTAAGAAGGCCGGGGCAAAATATGTAATCCCTGTAGCGGACCATCATGATGGTTTTGCCATGTATAAATCCAACACCACGCGCTGGAATGCCATGGATATGGGACCCAATCGCGATGTCCTTGGAGAGCTCTTTGCAGAAGGAAGAAAGCAAGGGCTCACTATGGGGGCGTCATCCCATTACGCGTTCAACTGGTCTTTTTACAATAAAAAGGACCGTTTTGATACCGTTGATCCGGAGTATTCGGATTTATACTCCAAAAAGGGAAAAGATGTTACCGAGCCGGTATCGGATGAATTTAAAAAATTATGGTGGGATAGAACCGTAGATCTCATCGACAACTATAAACCTGATATCCTTTGGTTCGATTTCTATTTGGATATCCCGGATTTTGAGGCGTATCGCCCAAAAATAGCGGCCTACTATTATAATAAAGGTATTGAATGGGGCAAAGAGGTGGTCATAAACGATAAAAACCTCTATCATGAAGCTTTTCCGGAAGGTACGGTGATTTATGACCTGGAACGGGGAAAACTTCCGGGCATTCGCAAACTGCCTTGGCAAACGGATACGTCTATTGGAAAGAATTCTTGGGGCTATGTAACCAATGAAGAGGCCAAAACAGCCAATAGTCTTGTGGATGATTTGGTAGATATTGTTTCAAAAAACGGAAACTTGTTGCTAAACGTGGGTCCTAAACCGGATGGAACTATCCCCGAAGATCAAAAGGAAACCTTGCTACAAATAGGGAAATGGCTGAAAACAAATGGGGAAGCCATCTATGGCACCGAACATTGGAAGACTTTTGGTGAAGGCCCTACCGAAGTAAAAGGAGGGTATATGTCCGAGCATAACGTTAAAAAGGGGTTTACTGCCCAGGATATTCGTTTTACCCAAAAGGGAGACAAACTATACGCCATTCTGTTGGATTGGCCTTCGGATGGAAAAATTAACATAAAAACTTTAGGGACGGATAGTGGATATGCCAAGGATTTGGATATTAAAAGTGTTAGCCTTTTAGGTAGCAGTTCAAAGTTGGATTTTGATCAGACTAAGGAGGGACTTTTGGTTTCCAATATGGGAGAGAAAACCGGAAACTTCGCCTATGTTTTGGAAATTAGGATATAGGCGAATAAAATAGTTAATTGAGTTAGTTTTTTTTAATTTCGGAGCGCGCCCATTTGGTGCGCTCTTTTCGATGTTGAATTTTTAAGCCCAGGAATGGATTACATTGTTTGCGAAAAGCCAGGCGAATTTGTCCTAAAGAAAAAGGACGAACCCAATAAGCAGGTTGGGGAAGCACTCCTCAAAGTTAAAAAAGTAGGAATCTGTGGTACAGATCTACATGCCTATACAGGCAATCAGGCATTTTTTACGTATCCGCGGATTTTAGGACATGAATTGGCAACACAGGTTATCGAAATCGACGATAATCCGCAGGGGATAGGGCCAGGCGATAATGTGGTAATCATGCCCTATGTGAGCTGTAAACAATGTGTGGCCTGCAGAAGTGGGAAGACCAATTGCTGTACCAGTCTTAAGGTCCTTGGCATACATACGGATGGTGGAATGCAGGAACGTATTTCTGTTCCAGTAAATCTTTTGATACCCGCACAAAATTTAAGCGACGACCAAATGGCCGTGGTGGAACCATTGGCGATAGGTGCACATGCAATTAGAAGAGCTCAAGTAGAACATGGTGAAACCATTGTTGTAGTGGGTTGCGGGCCCATCGGTATTGGTATTATGAAATTGGCCCAAATTGCAGGGGCACGTGTAATCGCCATTGATATGAATCAACAACGGCTGGATTATGCAAAAGAAAAAATAGGCATTGATTACACCATACTTGGTGGATCTGATGCAGTTCAAAAAGTTTCGGAAATCACAAAAGGAGACATGGCGATCACTGTTTTTGACGCTACCGGCCACAAAGGAGCCTTGGAATCCGGCCCTGATTATATGGCACATGGAGGGAAATATGTCTTGGTAGGCCTTTCCAAGGGAGAGCTTACTTTTACCCATCCGGCCATCCACGCCAAGGAGTCTTCGATATTGTGTAGTAGAAATGCCACTTTGGAAGATTTTGAATATGTAATTTCCATTTTGGAAAAAGATGAGTTTCCCATCGATTCCTTTATTACCCATAACGTAAGCTATGGTGACATGATAGCCCATTTTGACAACTGGCTTGACCCCAAAAATGGCGTAATTAAGGCTACCGTAGATTTTCAATCGTAACAAATAACAGATTATTGAATTAGAGTTTATGTCAAACACTTTTATACAGATACATCCCGATGACAATATATTGGCAGCCCTGGCAGATTTGCCAAAAGGTACCGCCATTGAACACAACGGTAGTCCGTTTCACCTGATAGGTGAGACCAAGGCAAAACATAAGTTTGCGACCCAAGACCTTCAAGTGGGTGATGAAATCTTTATGTATGGCACTTTGGTCGCCAAGGCCATAAAACCTATTGCCCAAGGAGAGACCATCACTACGGAAAACGTGGTGCATGCTTCCTCGGAATATGCAGTGGGCGAAGAAAAGATGAGTTGGAACACTCCGGATGTCTCTAAATGGAAAAATCGCACTTTTAACGGTTACCACAGAAATGATGGAAGTGTGGGCACTGCCAATTATTGGCTGGTTATCCCAATGGTCTTTTGTGAGAACCGAAATGTGGAGGTTTTGAAATCCTCTTTGTCCAAATCGCTTGGTTATCACACCACGACCGATTTCATAGTGGATACTGAAACGCTAATAAATCAATATAAAAAAGGCGCCTCTACAGATGATCTGCTTGCCACGGAAATCATGAAAACTCCAGAGGACATAAAGCTTACACGTACTTTCCCGAATGTAGATGGGGTAAAGTTTTTGACCCATGAAGGCGGATGCGGTGGATTCCGTTTGGACTCCGACACCCTTTGTAATCTATTAGCGGGATATATTACCAATCCCAATGTGGCAGGTGCAACCGTTCTAAGTTTGGGCTGCCAGAACGCGGAGGTGAAGTTGTTGGAAGAAGCTATAGAAAAAAACAGCCCCAACTTTTCAAAACCTTTATATATCCTGGAGCAGCAAAAAAGTGAGAGTGAACGTCATTTTATCGAAGAAGCGGTCAAAAAGACTTTTCTGGGATTAATCGAGGCCAACAAAACAGAACGTAAGCCCGCTCCTTTACATAACCTCGTCCTAGGATTGGAATGTGGTGGCTCGGATGGCTTTTCGGGAATATCCGCTAACCCGGCCTTGGGATATGCATCGGACTTGTTGGTCGCCCTGAACGGTACCACAGTGCTATCGGAATTTCCAGAGCTTAACGGCGTAGAGCAGGAACTTATCAATCGATGTGAAACGTCTGAAAATGCCAAAAAATTTGCGGAGTTAATGGATTCTTATTCGGCCAAAGCAATGGCCTTGGGGTCTGGTTTTAAGAACAATCCCTCGCCGGGAAACATTAAGGACGGATTGATAACCGATGCGATGAAATCCGCCGGAGCTGCAAAAAAGGGGGGTACTTCACCAGTAACAGACGTCCTGGACTATACCGAAAAAGTAACAAAAAAAGGGCTTAATTTATTGTGTACTCCTGGGAACGATGTTGAAAGTACCACAGGTCTGGCAGGTTCCGGTTGTAATGTAATCTGCTTCACAACGGGATTGGGGACACCCACCGGAAACCCTATAGCCCCAGTAATCAAAATATCCAGTAACAATACCCTGAGCGAGCGTATGAAGGACATCATCGATTTCAATACAGGAAGTATCATCACAGGTAAGGATACCATTGAAAGCATGGGTCAGGAACTTTTGGAATATATTATAAAGGTTGCCAGTGGAGAGGTTGTTCCAGCGGCGGTTCGTTTGGGTCAAGAAGATTTCATCCCATGGAAAAGAGGAATTTCCCTATAATACATAATGTAAATGAATGCATTGAATAGAAGCACATTTTCCGGAAACTCCTATACGGAAAGAATATTACAATTTGGAGAAGGCAACTTTCTTAGGGCATTTGCCAACTGGATGATCCATGAAATGAACCGAAAAGCGGATTTTGACTCGGGAGTCGTAGTAGTACAGCCCATAGAACAAGGTATGGTTCAAATGCTCAACGATCAGGACGGGCTTTACACCCTTTATTTAAATGGTATTAAAAATGGAGAGGCGATTAGCGAACATCAGGTAATAGATTGTATCCAAAGAGGGATAAATCCTTATGAAAATTATGCCGATTACCTGGCAAACGCGGATAATCCCGATTTGCGATTTATCATTTCCAACACCACCGAAGCGGGAATAGCATATTCCAAAATAGACAGCTTAGAAGATTCTCCACAAAAAAGTTTCCCGGGTAAACTGACTGCTCTTCTGCACCGAAGGTTTCAAACCTTTGAAGGAGATTCGGATAAAGGCCTTATCCTAATTCCATGTGAGCTAATCGATAGGAATGGGGATAACTTGAAAAGAATTGTTTTACAGCACGCCAATGATTGGGATTTGAGCAGAGAATTCATTGATTGGATAGAAAAAGCCAATATCTTTTGTAACACCTTAGTAGACCGAATAGTTCCTGGCTACCCCAAGGATAAAATAGAAACTTTGACCCAAGACCTAGGGTATAAAGATAATCTAATCGTTGAAGGTGAACAGTTTCATCTTTGGGTCATAGAGGGACCAGAATCCATACAACAAGAGTTCCCCGCCAAGGAATGTGGATTAAACGTTGTTTTCACAGACAATATGGAACCCTATCGTACCCGAAAGGTACGCATATTAAACGGTGCCCATACCTCATTGGTCCCAGTGGGCTATCTATATGGAATAGATAAAGTTCGGGAGTCCTTAGAGGACTTAACGGTAGGGGCTTTTCTAAAGGACGCCATTTTCAATGAAATCTGCCCTACTTTGGATTTACCTAAGGAAGAATTGGATCAGTTTGCCAATGATGTCTTGGATAGGTTTAGAAATCCCTATTTGGAGCATGCCTTGCTAAGCATTTCATTGAATTCGGTTTCCAAATTCAAGACCAGGGTATTACCATCTATCCTGGAATATATCAAGCGACAAAATGAGTTACCTAAAAGGTTATTGTTTTCATTGGCGGCGTTAATCGCTTTTTACAAGGGGGAAAGAAATGGAGCATCCATTCCTATAAAGGACAACGATGAGGTTCTGGACTTTTTTAAGTCCCAGTGGGCTTCGGGAGACATCTCCTCAATTACCAAAAACACCTTGATGAATATTTCCTTTTGGGGAAAAGATCTTACTGAGTATACAGGGTTATTGGAAGCTGTGGAAAGCAATGTTCAAGATATCGTTGCCCATGGAATGGTAACGGCGTTGACATCGCACCTTAAATCATAATCATGGAATAACCTCGAAACTATCAGAAACATGGATTGGGAGTAGGACTTTCATGCACAAGCTTAAAAATGCGCAGATGAATGCTCTATCTACCCAGTAAATAGTGTATAAGACCGATCAAAAGACAATAAATTCAAATAAATGAAAAGTTCAAAATTCAAGATTTTTACCTTTCTCGTTGCAATCGGAGTATTGGGCTGTGCAGAAAAAAAAGAATCCGACCCTAACGCTCTAAAAGATGCCTTAGCCATCGAAAAAGAGGAATATTCTGAGGATTGGGCCTCCCTTGGGAAGCATAACGAATCGCCCGAATGGTTTAAAAATTCGAAATTAGGTATCTATTTCCATTGGGGCCTATATTCGGTCCCGGCATTTAAAAACGAATGGTATCCACGTTGGATGCACTTTAAGGACAACGAAGTCTACAAACATCATGTAGAAAAATACGGTGAACCTTCGGAATTCGGGTATCATGATTTTGCACCCATGTTTAAAGCCGAAAAATTCGATGCAGATTCATGGGCACAACTTTTTAAGGATGCAGGAGCCAAATTCGCAGGCCCCGTTGCTGAGCATCACGATGGATATGCCATGTGGGACAGTAAAATTACACCTTGGGATGTTATGGACACCGGACCGAAACGCGATATTACAGGTGAATTGGAAAAAGCGATTAAGGGCAAGGACATGAAATTCATTACTGCCTTTCACCATGCCAAAAACCTACAGCGAAGTACGGAATTGGGGAAAGAAGAATCGTTAAGCCATTATCCCTATTTTGAGGGGATGCCACCAAGTTCCAACGACCCTGACCTACAATTGATGTATGGAAATATGGAACATGAAAAATGGTATAAGGAAGTTTGGTTGGGTAAATTGAAGGAAGTTATAGACAACTACCATCCTGATATTATCTGGTTCGACTATGTACTGGGAGAAATTCCCCAAGAATACCGAAAGGATTTTGCGGCCTATTATCTTAATGAGGCCAAAGATAAAGAGCAAGAGGTGGTAGTAGTTCGAAAGCAGCACGACCTTCCCTTGAGTATGAGCGTAGAAGATTTGGAACAGGCCAGAAAAAACGAAATAGGCACAAAAACATGGATGACAGATGCCACAATAAGTAACGGCAGTTGGTGTTATACTGAAAATCTAGGTGTAAAACCGGCCAAGGATGTATTGCATATGCTTATTGATATTGTAAGCAAAAATGGGGTGCTTTTATTGAACGTTTCCCCAAAATCAGATGGCACCATTCCCGATAATCAAAAAGACGGCCTTTTACAAATGGGTGATTGGCTTAAAAAATATGGAGAGGCCATTTATGATACAGAGGCATGGTACACTTTTGGAGAAGGCCCGACCAAGGAACCGGAGGGTCATTTTGAGAACCATCAAGCCTTTATGAAGCTTACCTATTCCAACAAGGATATTCGCTATACCACAAAGGACTATACCATTTATGGTATCGTGTTAGGATCTGTTGAACCAGCTAAGGAACTTATTCTAAAATCATTCGCCAAAAAAAGCATTTTGGATGTACCTACTATTGAAAATGTCTCCGTTCTGGGGAGTGACGAAAAAATCGTTTGGAGCTATGACGAGGAAAAGGGGCTGACGCTCAAAACACCCTCGAAACCATTGGACGAATTGGCCACAGTAATCGAAGTAACCATATCCCAATAAAAATGACTATTGACTCACACCAACATTTTTGGAAGTACGAACCTGTGAAGCATTCGTGGATAGATGAAAGTATGTCCGCTATCCGAAGGGATTTTTTGCCTTCCGATCTAAAAAAGACGTATGAGGAAAATGGTGTAGATGGCTGTGTGGCCGTACAAGCAGATCAAACGCTGGAAGAGACCAATTTTCTATTGTGGTTAGCAGAAAAACATTCGTTTATCAAAGGTATCGTGGGGTGGGTCGACTTACGTGGAGACCATATCGACGAAAACCTTGAAGAATACAAACAGCATGAAAAGGTCAAGGGCTTCCGGCATATCGTCCAGGGAGAGCCAGACCATAATTTTTTGTTGAGGGCCGATTTTTTACGAGGTATTTCATTTTTGGAAAAATACGATTACGTATATGATATCCTTATTTTTCCGCACCAGCTAGGTGCCGCCTTGGAATTTGTAAAACGATTCCCTCATCAAAAATTTGTTATAGATCATATTGCCAAGCCGTATATTAAAGATGGTTTTTATGAAGGTTGGTCGGTTCTTATGACAGAGATTGCTAAATACGAAAACGTCCATTGCAAATTATCAGGAATGATTACCGAATCCGATTATGCATCCTGGACCCCGCAGCAGATAACGCCTTACATGGATCTGGTGCTAGAGGCCTTTGGGCCTTCAAGACTTATGTACGGTTCCGATTGGCCGGTCTGCTTAGTGGCGGGTACATATAAGCAAGTAAAAAAATTAGTGACCGATTTCATTTCCAAACTCAGCCTTACCGAACAGACGGCCATTATGGGTTTGAACGCAATACAGTTTTATAATTTAAAGTAATAATCAATGGATTTAGGCTTAAAAAACAAAGTAGTAGTGGTTACCGGTTCTGCCGGTCTCAAAGGAAGTATTGGTGACACCATAGTCCAGGCTTTGGCCGATGAAGGAGCTATACCCGTTATAGTTTGCCGTAATGATCGAGGCTATGGTTATGAGTCCGCTTTGCAGGAAAGAGGTATCGATTCCATTTTTGTAAAAACGGACTTGTCGGATCCAGTACAAATAGAAAGCGCTGCAAAAACAATCGGGGATAAATACGGTCAAATTGATGCTTTGATAAATAATGTTGGCGTTAATGACGGGGCCGGTTTGGATGCCTCCATTGACGACTTTATGTATTCCTTGAAATTAAACTTGGTCAGTTTTTTTGCCATGACCAAATATTGTCTACCCTATATCAAAAAGGCAAAAGGGAATATTTTAAATATCGGATCCAAGGTGGCATTGACCGGACAGGGAAATACTTCAGGATACGCAGCTGCAAAAGGAGGCGTTTTGGGGTTGACCCGTGAGTGGGCCGTTGATCTGATCAAAGAAGGCATCCGTTCCAACGCCATTATTATTGCAGAAAGCTGGACCCCTTCCTATGATTCTTGGATAAAAACATTGGAAAATGGCGAAGAGAAATTAAAATCCATAATCAAAAAAATTCCTCTGGGAAATCGGATGACCACCCCACAGGAAATTGCGGACCTCTGTTTATTTACCATCTCTGAAAAATCATCGCATACCACAGGACAATTTATTACCGTCGATGGCGGATATGTACATTTAGATCGGGCACTGTTGACGGAATAAAAGGGAGACAAGCCATAGACCAAATGAACATATCAAACAAAAACCACTAAACCACCCATTATGAAAACGACCCAAAAAATTCCTGTAGTATCAAAATCGGTACTTATCCCTTTTATTTTGATTACCTCCCTATTCGCCTTATGGGGCTTGGCCAATGACATGACCAATCCTATGGTCCGGGGATTCCAAAAAGTACTGGAACTAAGCAATACACAGGCATCTTTGGTACAGTTGGCATTTTACGGAGGCTATTTCACCATGGCCATTCCCGCAGCCTTATTTGTAAATCGTTTTTCCTATAAAAAGGGGGTGTTATTGGGCTTGGTCCTATACGCCGTTGGTGCCCTTTTGTTTTATCCCGCTGCGGCAAAGGAAAGCTATGGCTTCTTTTTAGCGGCCCTGTACATCTTGACTTTTGGGCTGGCCTTTTTGGAAACGACATCAAACCCTTACATCCTTTCCATGGGTGCGGAGGAAACGGCGACCCAACGTTTAAACTTTGCCCAGATGTTCAATCCTGTGGGATCGATTACAGGTTTGCTTATCGCACAAAATTTTGTGTTAGGTGCCCTGCAGTCCGACGATACCAATGCCGATGGAACTCCTATTTTTGATACCTTATCGGAAAGTGCCAAAGCGGTCATTAGAACTTCCGACCTTGAAATTATCCGAAATCCCTATGTCATTTTAGGAATTGTGGTCGCCCTCTTCTTTGTGCTGATCAGTGTGATTAAAATGCCGCAGAACAAGCATCAGGAAACCAAGGTCAATTTCGTGGATTCCGTAAAAAGGTTATGGAAACAACCAAAATTCGCGTTTGGAGTTTTTGCACAGGCATTTTATGTGGGTGCACAGATCATGTGTTGGACCTATGTTTATCAGTATGCAGAAACCCTAGGTATCGACGCCAAATCCGCAGTTTGGTATGGATTGGCAGGATATGTGGTTTTCCTAACGGGTAGGACGATCGGTACGGCCTTAATGAGCAAAATAGATTCCGGTAAATTGTTGATGTTCTTCGGAATAGGCGGAATGCTCACACTGGTCGGGGCTATCTTTCTGCCCGGTATGTTGGGGATTTATTCTTTAGTAGCCACATCTCTGTTCATGTCCATCATGTTTCCCACAATCTATGGGATTGCCCTTGAGGGTCAGGGCGAAGACGCCAAGTTTGGAGCGGCGTTTTTGGTCATGGCCATTGTTGGCGGAGCCTTGTTACCTTATCTTCAAGGGTACATGCTAGACTTTGGAGGGGTTGGTTATGAAGACGTTTCTTTTTTAGGAGTAAGCGAAATGCGTTTTTCTTTTGTGCTTTCGTTGCTATGCCTTTTAGTAGTAGCCATCTATGGCCACAGGACCTATAAAATCTACCATCAAGAAAGATGATGAAAACTTTACGGGAATTTGGTTTGAAGAACAAAATAGGCCTATGGTATCGTTTTTATGGTTTTCTGTTTTGTTTGGCTTTTTCCCAGAATATACAAGCGTTTCAACCGAACAACAGGGAGAAACCCAATATTCTTATCATTTTTACGGACGATCATCGCTATGACGCCATCGGGGCTTTGGGTAACGGTCAAGTAAAAACCCCTAACATCGATGCCCTGATCAACGGCGGCACCACCTTTACCAATGCCTATATCCAAGGGGCCAATTCCGGTGCGGTTTGTGCTCCCAGTCGTGCACAATTATTGACGGGGAGAGGAGTATTTGATCTACCTGATGGCAACGGGCATTACTTCCCAGCAAGCATGATTTCCTTGCCTACCGTTCTAGGGAATTCAGGTTACTTCACTTTTATTACAGGAAAATCGCATAATGGTCCGGAAGCCTCCATGCGGGGTTTTAAGGCGGGCGCCAAACTGTACGGACTTTCCAACGGATATTATATCCCTCATTTTAGAATGCCTTATCAGGACTTTAGGGAGGATGGGGCCTATGGTAGGGAGCATTTGTATTTCGTTGATGGAAAAAAACATGATATTAAGTTAAATCCCGATGAGAATTTGCATCATATCGGGCCACATTCCAGTGAAATTTTTGCCAAGGCGGCTATAGATTTCTTGGAGGGATATGATAAAAAAGACCCTTTTTTACTATATCTCCCATTTCACGCACCACATGATACCCGTAACGCTCCGGTTAAATATCATGAAATGTATCCCATAGAGAAAATAAAACTCCCTCTGAATTTCAAACAGATGCATCCCTTCGATAATGGGGATCTATATATCCGGGACGAAAAATTGGCACCCTACCCCAGAACGGAGCTTGATACTAAAAAGCAGTTAGCCGACTATTATGCCATTATTACCCATATGGATGATCAAATTGGCAAAATACTGCAAACATTGGAACGAAAGGGTATACGGGATAATACCATTATTATTTTTGCCTCAGATAGTGGTTTGGGGATGGGTAGCCAAGGTCTTTTTGGAAAACAAAACCTGTATGATGATGGCGGCATACATGTTCCTTTAGTTTTTAACGGTGCTGGAATTCCCAAAAATGAAAGACGAGAGACTTTGTGCTATACTTTTGATATTTTCCCGACCATCTGTGAACTTAGCGGAACGGAAGTTCCTAATTCTGTAAGAGGGAAAAGTTTAGTGAAATCAATACAGGATTCCCTCGCCGTTCCAATCAGGAAAGAGCTTTATTTTGGGTACACCCATACCCAAAGAGCTTTACGCAACGAACGTTTTAAGTTGATAGAATATGTGGTACAGGGCAGGCGCTATACTCAATTGTTCGATATTCAAAACGATCCTTATGAAACCACAGACCTCAGCAAAGAAAATGGCTATGCCAGGACATTGGAAGATTTGAGACAGCGCTTAATAACACATAGAAAAAAGGGACTGCAGTGGGAGGATAAGTTCTGGGCAAACTTTTAAACGCAATCGTATGAAACCATATTTCATCCATCTTTTGATTTTAAGTCTCTCATTAGTCTCAAAATCGCTCCCCGGGCAAACCTATGATATTTCGGATTATGGAGCTATCGGTGATGGAATTACCTTGAATACCGTAGCCATTCAAACCGCTATAAATGAATGTACACGAAATGGAGGAGGAAAGGTTTTGTTGAAAGGAGGCGGTACTTATATGACAGGCACCATTTACCTGAAGGATAATGTAACGCTCCATGTGGCTAATGGCACTGTTTTATTAGGGAGTCCTAATTACGATGATTATTCAACGGATACTTACAAAAACATGTATAAAAACGAACCTCACATGAACCGTTGTCTCATTTTTGCTAAAGATGCCAAGTCCATAGCCATTGAAGGTTACGGGAAAATTGATGGCAATGGCTATCGTAAGAATTTTAGTGAAGGTCGTCCCATGCTTATTCGGTTCTTGAATTGTGAGGACATTCATCTTAATGATATCACCCTTCTCAATCCGGCCGCTTGGACTTCTGCATGGCTGTATTGTAACAATATTAGTGTTAGCGGTATAACCATTATCAGCAGAGTTAATAACAACGGTGACGGTTTGGATTTTGATGGATGTACCAATGTCCGGGTAACCAACAGCAACTTTGACAATAGTGATGATAGTATCTGCCTACAGGCTTCCCGACCGGATAAACCTTGCAAGAACATCACCGTGAGTAATTGTCATTTTAGCACAAAATGGGGAGGAATGCGGATAGGACTACTCTCCAGGGGCAATATTGAGTCGGTTACCGTAACCAATTGTACCTTTAAGGACATTGACGATTCAGGACTGAAGATACAACAGAACGAAGGAGGTGAAATGAAAAATATGGTTTTCTCCAACCTGGTCATGGAAAATGTACCTAGACCCATTTTTATGACGTTTACACAGCAAAGGGCTTCGGTGGAAACACCTGAAGGCGAACTTGAGCCTTTGCAAAGCATGCATAATTTTATTTTTAGCAACATCGTTGTGGACAATTCAAAACTGGATAAGAATTCTGCTTTTTTCCTGACCGGTTTTCCAGGACATTATATTGAGGATGTTACCATTAGAGATGTTCAGTTTACGGTATCAGGAGGGGGTACCAAGAAAGACGCAAAAAAAACAGACTTGAACGAATATACCCAAGAAGTGCTCAACGGTTGGTGGCCCGAATTCAGTCTGGTCGGTACCTTGCCCGCTTCAGGAATCTACGCAAGACATGTCGATGGCCTTACCTTGGACAACATTAGTATAAAAACTGTGACCAAGGATGCACGTAAACCAGTGGTCCTTGATGATGTTTTAAGAGCCACAATTGATAATATTAAAGTAAATGGAAGTCCCATTACTTTTTAGGTTCCAAGAGTTTGAACATATCCCGGTGGTTGGGCTATACACTATTTTGGTTCAATCCCAGAACTTCTTTCCACTTCGCTATCGGCAGTATATCGTACCACCTTAGGGAAACCTTTGCCCCTGGCATACTGAATTTCCTTTTTCCACACGGTCCGCATCTCAACAAGCTTTGTGACATATAGGGCGTCATTGGCCAAATTGGTGGTCTCATCGGGATCCGCCCTTAAGTTAAATAACTCTTCGTATACTGTAGCTTCTCCTTGTAAAGGCCCCTCTACATAATCGCGATAAATGGCTATATCCGAATCATGTACCTTATAAAGCATACCGGCCGGTGTTATATCCATTTCCTTGGCCGTCTTTATTATTTTACGGGCCGAAAGGTTCTCGTTCTTATAGTAACGGATATATTTCCATTCCTTGTTTTGAACTGACTCGCATCTGGGATTGCCGAAGTGCGTGGACCAAAGGTTTTCCGTATATAGATAGCTCCTAACAGAAGCTTCCGTTCCTGAGAGTATATTGGTCAAATCTCTTCCCTGATAGCTAGTTGGAGCGGAAATACCGGCCATGGAAAGTAATGTCGGTGCTATATCGATACTCTGCACCAGTGCTTCCGATTTTTTCCCCCTTGCAGATTTTTTTGAGGTAGGATCATAAATAATCAGGGGAACATGTGTGGTTACTTCATAACACAAAGCCTTACCCCCCAAGCCGAATTGTCCCATAAAAAGACCATGGTCTGAGGTAAACACAATAATCGTATTCTTGTCCAAGTTCTGCTCCTTTAGCGTTTTACGTAATCGTCCTACAAGACGGTCGATTCCCGTCATGGCTTGTAGTTGTCGTACGTATCGCTCTTTGGTCTCAGTGGGGGTATCCACAAATGCATAAGAAGTTTGCCGATCCTCGGCCTTGTGTATAGTGGGAGGAAGTTTTGGAGTCTCAATATCTTTTTTGGCCACATAATGATTCGGAAGTGGCATCTCCATATCGCGATATAAGGATTTGTACATGGTGTCGTCCGTCTCTCTCATTTCCATACTGGAGGTCCCTGCGCTATGTGGAAGATTAAAACAGACCGATAGCATAAAAGGTTGGTTTTCCGGTCTTTTTTCAACAAACCTCAAGGCGCCTTCAAGTTTTTCTTCGTTGGATAAAAAATCATATACTCCTTCACCGACAACTTCCACCTGGGTTTCTGATTTGGCCCCATCAAAAATCTCGTGACGTTCCTTTGGATAGAAACCTAAATGACCATGCCCGGCATACCAGTAGTCAAAACTACTCTCCATAATACCACTATCATAACCACCCTCACCAACAGGTACATGGTTTTTCCCGATCCAACCTGTGTAGTAGCCATTCTGGCGCATAACCATGGGGTAGGTTTGCTCCCAGGCTTCTTCAGCCATACTGGTGCCGGAATTGAAATTGATGCCGTGTTTTCGCTCAAATTGACTTGTTAGAATGCTGGCGCGACTTGGTGTACAGATTGCACTTGTAATATGGGCATTGGTAAATAGTACTCCCTCTTTAGCAAGGGCATCCAAATGGGGTGTTTTTACAATTGGATTATCTGTACAGCCCATATAGCCATAGGATTGGTCATCCGTTAGAATAAAAACAAAATTTGGCTTTTCTTGACCGAATGTGGTAAATATCCCAATGGCACTGAAAAAGACAATACTAAAAATAAGGCCTAAACGGCTTCTAAAGTGTTTAATCCTCCCAATGCGCATCGACTACCTTTTGAATATGTGGATAGTTTTTATCAGTTTCGTTTAAGTCCTTCCGCATCCTTGCCAGTTGTAGCTTAAGATCTGAAATAATATCAGCGTATTCCGGATTGCCATAAGCGTTGTTCATCTCTTTGGGATCCTTTTTTAGATCATAAAACTCCCAGGCCACCGGTGTGTGGTTTGCAAAATCATTTCCCCAACTCTTTTTGTTCCAAGTGGCATCGGGGTCATCCGTGTCCACCCAATATTTCCCATAAAAGAAAATCAATTTGTAATCCTTCGTACGTATACCAAAATGGGCCGGATTCTGATGTTTGTGGGCCAAGTGCATCCAATACCGATAATAGGTGGCCTTTTGCCAATCTTCCGGCTCCTCCCCTGTTTCCAAAATGGATTTAAAACTATTTCCTTGCATATAGTCGGGCGTTGCACCACCGGCCAACTCTATGAGGGTCGGTGCAAAATCCGTATTGTTGATAATGGCATCGGTTCTTGTTCCGCCGTTAATGGATTTTGGATAACGAACAAAAAAGGGCATGCGCATGGATTCATCATACATCCATCTTTTATCGATATAATCATGCTCGCCCAACATAAAACCTTGATCTCCGGTATAGACAATAATTGTGTTTTCCAATAGGCCTTCTTCCTCCAAATAGTCAATTAATCGTTGTATGTTATCATCGACACCTTTAACACAGCGCAAATATTTCTTTAGGTAATCCTGGTATACTTTACTCGTATATTCCCTTTCAGCTGGATCCATATCCCACTTTACAAACTCATGGGATTCAATATCCTTGGCATCCCTATATTTTGTGTAGATCGTGCTATCATTCCAGTAAATGTTCATGGCCTGGTTCCGAATCAGGTTCCTGTGCGAAACTGAAGAACCTATAATCCGGGTCAAGGAATCCCTCATTCCTCTGGTAGCTATGGAACCGTTATTTTCATTGTCGTACAGGCTTTCAGGCTCGGGAATAAAAGTATCCGCCAAATAGTCCTCATATCTGGGGGCGTATTCAAAGTCGTCGTGAGGCGCCTTAAAATGGTGCATCAGAAAAAACGGTTTATCGGGATCCCGTTGGTTCTTTAAATAATCCAAGGTAATATCCATGATCTTATCCGACGAATGTCCTTTGCTCTGGACTATATTTTCCGGCCAAGGCTTATCTCCACGGACACGAAACTCCGGATCGAAATATTTTCCTTGGGAAGGCAATACCTGATAAAAATCAAAGGCCTCAGGTTCTTTTTTCAAATGCCATTTACCTACTATCGCCGTATGATATCCCAATTCTTTCATCTCTTTGGGCAAATATTGTCTTTCTGGATCTATATGCCCTTCGAGGTCGATTACACCATTGGTCTGTGCCCTTTGCCCTGTAATAATAGCTGCTCTACTGGGTACACAAATAGAATTGTTCACAAAACAGTTATCAAAAATCAACCCTTCTTTCGCAATCCTGTCCAGATTGGGCGTAGGATCCAAACCGGCCAATCGACTTCCGTAGACTCCCAATGCCTGTGTGGTATGGTCGTCGGACATAATGAAAATTATATTGGGCCGATTTTGAGTTTCTAGTGTTTCTTTGGTATTACATGCCAAAATCAAGATTGAAAAAAGAATATAAATGGGGAAAGACCGACTTCTAAAAAAAAGTGACATTTGGATATATTTTACCCTTTAAAAATAGGGAATACTAAAGAGTTTCACGGAAGTGGTGAACAATAATCTATGACAAATGATCAAAAAATTAGACCCGCTCCAGTTTTATTGGAGGTGTATGGTGTGCATTCCACTGGCAAACGTATACATTTTTGTCCTCATCTACACACACATCATGCCCATGATTAAAAATTGGGGTCTTTGATTGATACATTTTCTGCAACTTGCCATTTTTGTATTGGGGCGCTTCCCCACCAGGATTGGAGACCACTTTATTGTCCTTATCCAGAATAGTAACAAAACCGGTATCCCTCACATAATCCTTTCCTTCCCGGGTCTGGGACCAACATACACCAGAGTAGATGTTGGAATCATCCATAACCGGTCTACAAATAAATGCTCCCGGCAACTCCACTGTCTTAATGTATTGGCCGTTCAAAGTAAAAAACTTAAAACTGTTGGTAGCTCTGGAAGTAACAATCAAAACCGGATTTTCCTTATTGCGATAATCCACGGTTACACCATGGGCATTTCTCAAGTTCAAATTTTCGTCCTCATGGTCATGGCCACCCCATTTTCTAATAAACTCCCCCTTGGCGTTGAATTGTAATATATAATCGGAGCCATAGCCATCCGTAACATAGATGTCCCCGTTGGGACCTATTGCCGTTTCTGTGGGAAGGTAATCCTGATCTTTTGAATACACCCCAATAGTGCGCGGATCCGGTAACATAAACAATAGTCTGCCGTCCACTGTGGTCTTACTTACCATACCGGACTGTTTGGTCCACTTTCCGGACCTGTCTTGAAACCATCCACAATCCACAATGTAAAGCATGTCCTCTCCCCCTTCATCATGAAGGGTCAATCCGTGACCTCCAGGGTATCTAGTACCCCAATAATCCAAAAGCTTTCCCGATTTATCAAAGACCAGAACATTATTGTCCGTATGATCTCCCAACATAATCAATCGGCCCTTGCTATCCATTTGCATTTCATGGCAATTGAGAATGGGGTTGTGACCTACCGTCATTTTAGCCCAATCCTTTTGGACCTTGTATCTAAAATCCCCATGTCCGATTATCTCATCTTCCGGCAATCTATTTTTTACGATTCCAAATGCAAAAGAAGGAAGGGTGGCCATAGCCGTACCTGCCATCGTGGTTTTTTTCAAGAAATCTCTTCTACTTTCCATTATTGGGTCATTGTTTGGTTTAGGTTGTTGATAGGATACTTCTTTAAGCTAATAAATCCTTCACCACGTGGCCGTGTACATCGGTGAGGCGGTAACGCCTACCTTGGTGTTTAAAGGTCAACCTTTCATGGTCAATACCGAAAAGGTGCATCAATGTCGCATGAAAGTCATGAACATGTACCGGATCTTTTACCACGTTGTAACTAAAATCGTCCGTTTCCCCATAGGTGAATCCGGGTTTTACCCCAGCACCCGCCATCCACATGGTAAATGCCTTCGGGTGATGGTCTCGTCCATAGTTTTCGTTGGTGAGCTGTCCTTGGGAATAAACAGTACGTCCAAACTCGCCGCCCCAGATTACAAGGGTATCCTCCAGCATTCCCCGCTGCTTTAAATCTTTTATCAAAGCGGCATTGGCCTGATCAGTGAGTTTACATTGATTACGGACTCCACCAGGACAACCAATATGCTGATCCCATCCCTGGTGATACAATTGTACAAACTTTACATCTTTTTCTAATAACTTCCGGGCCATAAGACAATTGGCGGCATAAGTACCCGGATCCCTACTATCTTCCCCGTACATATCAAAAATGTAATCCGGTTCATCAGAAATATCCGTTACTTCCGGCACCGATGTTTGCATCCGAAAGGCCATTTCATATTGTGTCATTCGGGCCATTATCTCAGGATCACCATAGGCATCATGTTGCAGTTCGTTAAGTTTTCCCAAGTAATCCAACATTTTCCTTCGGTCATTGCCATCATAGTTTTTGGGGTCGCTTAAATACAATACAGGATCTTTGCCCGATCGGAATTGTACCCCTTGATGTTCCGTTGGTAAAAAACCGTTACCCCATAGGCGTGAATACAAAGGCTGACCACCCATGCCTTTGGTAATCAAAGTAATAAAGGTGGGAAGGTTATCGTTGTCCGATCCAAGCCCATAACTCAACCAAGCTCCTATGGACGGCCTGCCGGGCAATTGACTTCCCGTCTGGAGAAAAGTAATGGCAGGATCATGATTAATAGCATCCGTCTGCATGGATTTTATAAAGCATAGATCATCGACCACTTCAGCGGTATGCGGCATCAATTCACTCACCCAAGCCCGTGATTCCCCGTACTGTTGAAAATCCATGATCGATGGTGCAATCGGAAAAGTAGTCTGTTCGGCACTCATCGCCGTAAGGCGTTGTCCCTGTCGTACGGAATCCGGTAAGTCCTTCCCGAACATGTCCCTTAATTTGGGTTTGTAATCGAACATATCCAATTGGGAAGGTCCACCACTCTGGAAAAGGTAGACGATGCGTTTGGCTTTGGGCAAATGATGGGGAAGTCCCAATCCATTTCTATTGAAGAGGTTGGTACCTTTCTGATCGGAACCTGCCATTGCGCCAAAGGCCTTTTCGGTATTTAATAGGGAACCCAAAGCCAGGGCTCCCAGGCCCAGGGAGGTCTTGGTCAAAAAATTCCTTCTATCCCATTGCTGTTCTACTTGTTGTAGATCCTTATTGTTCGATTTTAAAATGTCGTGACGGTGACACATAACTTTGGTCTGTTTTTATCTTTTTGTAATCGTGGCATCCAAGTTCATGATTGTACTGGCCACCACGGCATTGGCCGCTACCAAGGCGGCATCATCGGTTGAATCGATACGAAATTCTCCGGTATTCAACCATCCATCTGTTTTGGGCGGATTATGTTTGAAGTTTTCAAGTTCGTCCTTTTGTAGGTCCGACAATAACTTCAATTCATCCTGCCTTATTTCTCTTCCGGTCAATTGTCTAAAAACTGTGGATATTCCCTTCTGGACCGTTTCGTGTTCCGCTATGTTCTTTCCTAGTACCCTAGCAGCTTCCACATAGGTAGGGTCATTGAGGAGTACAAGTGCCTGTAAGGGTGTATTGGTCTCTTGTCTGCGTACCGTACATATGGAACGTTCTGGTGCGTCAAAAGTGGCTAACGTCGGATGGGGTACAGACCGTTTCCAAATCGTATACATGCTTTTTCGGTACAATTTTTCGCCTTTATCTTCCTCATAGCTTGCCCCGTTTATTTTCCAAAGTCCTTTAGGCTGATAGGGCTTAACACTTTTACCGCCAATTGTCCTATTGAGCAATCCTGAAGCGGCCAAGGCATTATTCCGCAACATTTCACCGGTCAATCGTTTTGATGGCCCCCGAGCCAATAAACGATTATCGCCGTCCCTACCCTTCAATTCCGCTCGGGTCAATGAGGACTGTTGATAGGTATGGGACATGACCATCAATTTATGCAGGGATTTTACATCCCAACCCGATTGTACGAATTGCATGGCGAGCCAGTCCAATAGTTCCGGATGGCTCGGCAATTCTCCTTGATTCCCAAAATCCTCAGCAGTCTTTACGATTCCTGTGCCAAACATATTTTGCCAATATCGGTTTACCGCAACACGGGCGGTCAGGGGGTTCTCTTCATGGGTCACCCATTTGGCCAGTCCCAATCGGTTTTTGGGGAGACTATCTGGATAGGGGAATATTTTTTCAGGCGTGCCGGGGTATACTTGCTCCCCATAGGCGTCGTATTGGCCTCGTTCCAGGACGAAGGTTTCCCGTGGTTGATCCATCTCCTTCATCACCATAATTTCCTGTACGCGATCTACACTGTCCACATATATCTTTCTGGTCTTTTCGAGTTCCTTAAGGGAGTTTCGATATGTTCTGGAATGATTGGCAAGGTGATATTGCTCCAAATGCGCCTTCTCTTCTTGGGAAAGCTGATCGGACGATTTTGAAAGCAATGCTGTCAGTGCATCCCGATTGGAAATTTGCAATACCTCAACTTGGGTCAGTTCCTTGTCAAAAACTAAAATATCATCCACTATGGCTCCACCTATACCCTTGCCCCTCCAACGGGCACCAATCTGTAGGCCGGGCTCTATCGGCTTGTTATAAATAAAATCCTCATAAGCATTGAAGATGATATCCTTATATAAATTATCTACCTCGATTTCGGTTTTCAGCTCCGTACCATCCATAAAAATCTTAAGGCCATCGGAAGTGCTGGAACCATCATACGTCATCGTTAATTGTACCCACGTATTCTTTGGAACTTCTTGTAAACTCAATTCCACTATGGCATTATCCGGCCATACATGCGCTAACATCGCTTCCAACTTATTCTCCTTTAGGGCCAAATGATACCCTCGATAACTATGTAGCCTGGTACCATGATTCTTGTGAAGAATAACCCCGTTCTCCAAATCTTCCGGAATGTTGATCGCAATACCAATGCTAAAAGGTTGATGCCGTTGAAAGATTCCGATTCTGTCCATATCTAACCAGGCATCCCCATCCAATTTCAATCCTTTCCCGGACGTGCCTTCAACAATATTCGCCACTTGTTTTGGGGCGTACTGTCGCTTCATCGTACCTTTCTGGGATGGGTTTAACCTATTATGTAATTGCCCTTTTGTAAAATCGATTTTGGCAATAAGCTCTTCCGGAGTACTTTGGGTGTTGATTTTTTTATAGCCTTCGGAAGTTATCCACTTTTCCGTGGCATTGTCTTCATTTGCAATTGTGTTTTCAATGTCTTTCTCCTTCCCTTTTATGAGGTCATCAACATAGGACAAAAATTCTTCTTGCTCTTGGGTAGGAAGCATCAAAGTGGGAACGGGCATGGACCAGTCCCATGGAATTTGGCCTGATTCGTTGACATTATTGAAGAAACTGTACATTTCAAAATAGTCCTTCTGGGTAATGGGATCATATTTATGATCATGACACTTGGCACAGGCCATAGTAAGCCCCATAAGGCCTTCGCCCAGGACATTGGTCCTATCCGAAACATATTCCGAACGGAATTCCTCATCCACGATGCCACCTTCCAAATTCTGTGGATGCAATCGATTGAAGGTCGTAGCCAAAATCTGTTCCTTGGATGCATTGGGCATCATGTCACCTGCCAATTGCCATTCCAGAAATTGATCATAGGCCATATTCTCGTTAAAGGCTTTGATTACCCAATCGCGCCAAATGGATACATCGCGATAACGATCTACCGTATATCCATGCGTATCCGCATAACGGGCCAGATCCATCCAATCCAAGGCCATCTGTTCTCCATAATGAGGGGAGTTCAACAGCCTATCTATGACCTTTTCATAAGCTGAGGGGGAATCATCCTCTAAAAAGGCATTAATTTCTTCAAGGGAAGGCGGTAATCCGGTAAGGTCAAATGTGGCCCTGCGCAACAGGGTTTCCTTGTCGGCCTTTTCCATGGGTTGCAATCCTTCCTGCCGCAGTCTATACTGTACAAAATTATCGATCGGGTTTTCAATGTGCTGCTCTTCCTTAAGAGCCTGAACTTCAGGTTTTTTCGGGGGAATAAAGGCCCAATGATCTTTGTATTCGGCACCTTCCTCTATCCATCGAATCAACATTGCCTTTTCATAATCCGTCAATATGAGATGGGATTCCGGTTGTGGCATTACTAGTTCCGGGTCATCCGAAAGAATGCGGTTTACAACTTCGCTTTTGCCAGGACTTCCCGGTTTAATGGAAAAGGTTCCAGGGGTGTTTTCGGATTCAGCATAAGCCAGTTGCGGCAGATGCAATTGTAGCCCGGCCTTTGCTTTTGTCTTATCGGGCCCATGGCAGAAATAGCATTTGTCCGATAGAATGGGTTTTACATGTTGGTTAAAGTCAATTTTTTCAGGGAGTCCTTCATAGGCCAATTCCACCGATTCCGGTAAATCCGGGCCACCACAAGCGGAAAGAAATATACCTCCCAAAAACAAAACCGCATTCCTTATCCTTATCATTTTCATTTGCTCAGTTACCTAACCATCAAAATTAGTACTTCAACGCTATCTATTCTTGTACAAATCAGGCTATGGGTTATACTTTTCCGACTTATTATTATTTTATGAAATCACTGAAGCACATAGCACAATCCTTTGTTTTAACATATCTCATAGGCATTTATGGCAGTACGATGATTAAAAAGATGTAACTTAGTAATGTATCAAATCCGATAATACCTATGGTCCAAAAAATGCAGAAAACCTTGCAATCCTTAAAATTGACGTTACTCAATATTGGGTATGCCCAACTGGATACCTCTTGGGACTATGACAATGTAATCAGTCCTTTTTCGCGCCTTTACTTGATTACCAAGGGTACGGCTAAGATTTATCATAGCTATCAAGAATTTGATTTTAAGGCAGGTTATTTGTATTTGGTACCCAGCTTTACTTATAGCCGTTACCATTGCGATACCTATCATGAACAGTACTATATTAGTTTTTTGGAAGAGGTAGGCAACGGCCTATCCGTTTACAACCTAAAACACTTCATTTACGAATCCAAGGCCACGGAAATGGATATCCATTATTTCAAAAGACTGTTGGAACTCAATCCGGATCGCTCCTTAAAGGACGACAATCCCAAGGTCTATGATAACCGGGAGTCGTTATCCCGTTTTGAGAAAATGAACGAAAACCTCTCTACCCCGGCATTTATAGAAACACAGGCCTTATTACTACTTCTATTCTCGCGGTTTATTCGCAATGCCAATAGGACCAGAATCAATGCTAAAAACAATTTTAATGATGTTCTCAGTTATATAGGGGAGCATTTACACGAAGATCTGGGGGTCGCTGATCTAGCCGCTTTTTGCCATTTAAGCGCGGACCATTTTTCGAGGGTATTCCAACAAAAATATGGGATACGTCCCAGTCGATATCTACAAACCAAAAGGGTTGAACGTGCCGAGACCTTGTTGTTGACGACAAAAAACTCCATTAAGGAAATTGCAGAAAAGACAGGTTGGGGCAATACGCCCTATTTTACGCGAATCTTTAAAAAAACCACTGGAAAAACACCTGCGGAATTCCGTCGGGAACGTTCTTTAATCTAGTCCTTATCGCAGATTAAAACTCCCTGCTTACACGATTCATTAAGGCATTTGCTTCCGCATCACCTTTAAAATGTTGCTCCACGGGATCCCATTCCAATGTGCGCCCCAAATCATAACCAATATTGCATATATTACCTATGGTCGCCGAGCGATGGCCGGTCTCGACATCGCAGATGGGTTGGGTACGATTTTTAATGGCATCCAGCCAATCTTGATAGTGATTCTCGTTGGAATTATAGAGTCGGGTATCGGAATCTTTGAGTTCCGCAGTAAGAATCTTCTTGGGATCGGTCTCCAAATAGCTTCTGCTTACATCCAGAGTACCTTCACTTCCAATAAAGCGAACACCCCATCCTTTCTCAAAATCCTCATGGACCATTTCAACACCGTTTTCGTAGAACATGCGCATTCCCCGGACGGCAGACCTGTCCTTAGGAGGAATATAACGTACCGGACCGGTATGGTCCATACCCAAGCCCCATTGGGCAATATCGAACATATGAGCACCCCAATCGGTCAAAATTCCACCACCCGTTTCCTCGAACTTTCGCCAATCCGGGAAGAAAGGATCACTGGTCGGTGGGGACAGTCGGTGATTATAGGGCAATAATGGAGCAGGACCGCACCATGCGTTCCAATCTACCTCCTTAGGGGTAGGTTCGGTTTCCATATTAAAGGGAATGGCCGGGTCGCCAACATTCACCAAGACTTTTGAAATCTCCCCTACGTAACCATTTCTCACGAGTTCACAGGCCCTCCTGAATTTTTCCCAAGAACGTTGCATACTACCTACCTGTACAATTCTTTCCGTGCTACGAGCCGTTTCCACCATATCAATTCCTTCCCTGATGCGTTGAGTCATTGGTTTTTCACAGAAAATATCCTTGCCTGCATTCATTGCGTCAATCGCTTGAATGGCATGCCAATGATCCGGAGTTGCAATGATAACCGCATCTACATCCTTCCTGTCCAGAATTTCCTTATAATACCCGGTAGTTCTGACTCCTTTATAGCCGGTCTGTTGTCTTTTCTCAGCATACATTTGTTCCACATAACCTTTGAACCAATCATTTTTAGTGGTCCATACATCAGAACCGGCAACTATTTGGGCATCTTTAGTGTTTTCTAAAAAAACACGCGCCAGACCCATAGTCTGTTTTCCCAAACCTATGAATCCTAGGTTTATTTTATCACTTGGAGCAATGAATCCCCTACCTAGAACATGACGCGGAATAATACTAACAGCCCCTGCGGCAAGCGTGGTTCTTGAGATAAATTTTCTACGGGAAATTTGATGGTCGGATTTTTGACTCTTTTTGGAAGAAGAATTTGATTTTTGCATGGGTAATCGTATAGGTTGTTTGTTTAGACTAAAGGTACGTATTTGTAAAAAATCTTACTACAAAAACCATAAAAGAATTTGCTTTTCAACCCGCAGATTAAATGGGGTTATGCCCGAATATGGGACAGGTCCAAGGTATCCTTCATCTCTTTCTGTAATTCTAACAATTCTTGAAACAATTCATTCACTTTTTCTTTATGTTCCTCGTTCTCCGATATATCGTTCATCTCCTCTGGATCGTTCTGCAAATCGAACAACAACACTTTGTTCAACTTCGGGTAGACCATTAACTTAAAGCCCTCTTTCCGAATCATCCTTTGGGTATCTACATAGCTCCCATAGATGGATGGATACTGATTTTCCTTCGTTTCACCGAGCAAGGGCAAGACACTATTAAAAAAGACGTATTGTGGTTTTTCAATTCCCGCCAAATCTAAGCTTGTAGCCATGGCATCTTGCAGATAGATATCGGTTTCTACCTTTTTATTTTTAGGGATATCGGGGCCCATAATCATAAAAGGAGCCCGGACACTATGATCAAATTGGGATTGCTTGCCCAAAAGACCATGCCGGCCGACGGATAAACCATGGTCGGCGGTAAATACGACATAGGTGTTATCTCCTTTTCCCGTGGCTTCCAAACCTTCCAAAATCTGTCCGATTTGATCGTCCAAATGGGTAATAAGGGCATAATACTCCTGGATGTGCTTTTTTACGGCATATTCTGTTCTGGGAAAAGGTGCCAGTGCCTCGTCTCGAAGATCGGGACCATTGCCTATACCATCCTTGAAGGGGTATTCGGGCAGAAAGCTTTTGGGTACACTGATATTTTCCAAGGGATATTTGTCCAAATATTCCTGAGGAGCCTGTCTGGGATCATGAGGTGCATTAAAGGCGAGATACATAAAAAACGGCTTGTCACTCTTTCCCGCTTTATTTAAAAAGCCCAACGCATCATCTTTGAGAACTTCGCTCCAATGCTTTCCTCCTTGCCAAAAGCCCCCATATTTTTTATCGGTTGGAGTCCATAACGTATCATTTTCATTCAAAGGTCTGTTATAGCCTATAGACCGAATTTCAGATTCAGAAGCTCCATTACCAAGCATTTCATTTATTATAGGAATGGTACCCTGATGACTCCAGGAATCACGGGGCATTCCAGGGCGAACGTGTACTACATTCTGAAAAACACTATCGGCCGGGGCCTTTACATGCCACTTTCCCGTCATATATGTTTCGTAACCGGATTTTTCCATCAAACGCCCCCATGTCTTTTCCATTTCCTTGCCCTGAGACCAACTTGTCGCCATTTTCTGTGCATCCCAAATACTTCGCCCGGAAATGATCATGGAACGGGATGCTACGCAAATGGCACCATTCCATCCACCCATATTAAAGGCATGGGTAAAACTTGTACCGTTCCTCACTAAATGATCCAAATTAGGGGTCTCTATTTCATCATTCCCCAAAGCATGTAAAGCCGAATATGTCATATCATCAGCAAAAATGAAAACGATATTGGGCTTGGCCGGTTCTTCCTTTTTTTCGGTCTTGCAAGCAAAAATTAATAGACATGGAATTAAGATCAGTAGTTTTCTCATGGACATTACAATTTTTCAATTTGTGTATAGTAGGACGGGATAACACTACCTTGGGCATTAGTAAAATTACTTTTCAATTTATAACTTCCTTTTTTCAATTTTCCCTTTACAATTGCAAATGGCTTGTTGTCGTCCACATCCGCTTGCAGAACCATATCCCCTAACTCTACTATAGCTTTTGAAGGAAATATATTTTTTCCTTCCGGTAATCCATCCCTAAAGGGTGTCCCGGGAATTTCTTTTGCAGCCGCATTTAATGACAGATCCGATTCTGATGGATAACGATGCAATTGAAATTGGTAATCCCCGTCTTCCATTACTTTTATGTTGTAGAATCCGTTAGGGGAAAGTTCACCCTTACGAATTTGAACCTGGTTCCAAGGGAGTCCATCAACGGTATGCATATCGTGTATGGTAATCAGCACCGGATTTGCTTCTGAGGTACCCAAGGGAATTTCTGCATATTTTATATCCGGTTCCACACTTGACCACCATTCGTCATAAAACGCCTGCATTTTGGAAACCACATCAGGATATTCCCCGGCAATATCGGTTTGCTGACCTGGATCATCTTCAATATTGTAAAGTTCAACACCATTTACCAAACGCCATTTCGTGGACATAACACAAGGATTCCTACCCTTTAGGGGTCTCTGGTTACGCTGGGTATCCACTACCAACATCCGATCCTTGGCTTGTTCTTCTCCGGTCATGATTTTTGCCATACTGGTACCGTCCAATGGATTTTTAGACGTATATGGAATGCCTGTCAAATCGGTCAAAGTTGGTAGCAAGTCCACATGGGATACCAATTCATTGGAGCTCGTTTCCTTTAGGACATTCCCATTGGGCCAGCTTATAAAAAAAGGTACTTTATGTCCTCCATCGTAATGGCTACCCTTAATTCCCCTAAGACCAGAATTGTAACCCAGCATTTTATCATCGGCCGTTCGGGATATCCCCAAAGCGGTACCGTTGTCCGTGGTAAAAATCAAGATAGTATTGTCGAAAAGTTTCTTTTCCTTTAGATAGGCGACCAATCTTCCAAAGTTCTCGTCGATATTGGATACCATCCCGTAAAAGCGTTTTTGCTTTTCGGTCAAATCGGCCTCTTCGTACATTTTGGCATATTTCTCCGGAACATTAAAAGGACCGTGAGCGGCATTCGGAGCCAAGTACATAAAGAAGGGGTTGTCAACATCGCGTACTTGTAAAAAATCCATTGCCTCATCGAACCATACATCCGTACAATAGCCATCAAACTTTTGGGGTACTCCATTTCGGAAATAGGTATCGTCAAAATAATCATTGTTCCAATAGTCAGGTGTTTGTCCCACTCCCCCACCTCCATGATAAATGGCATGCCCGAACCCCTTGTCATGTGGGCGAAAGGGATAGTTATCTCCTAAATGCCATTTCCCGAACATAGCGGTGTCATATCCATTTTCGGTAAAAACTTCGGCGATCGTCTCTTCGGTTTCCAATAAAATAGAGCACCCCGCAATGGTATGCCAGGCATTGTTGCGATTGGCGTTACGACCTGTCATAATACCTGCCCTGGTCGGGGCACATGTGGTACCTACGTGAAAATTGGTCAGTTCCAAGGATTTGGAAGCGAATTGATCTAAATGTGGCGTTTTTGTGTAGGGATTGCCATGATATCCTAAATCGCCATACCCTTGATCATCCGTTACAATGAGTATTACGTTAGGCCTTGGGGCCAAGGGTTCGGACACCGATGCATTTTCCTTACATCCTGTTCCTATAAGCAAAAAGAAAAAAAATAGAAGGTTGGTGAAAGTGTTGAGATGTTTCATTGTGTTATTGTTAAAGGCCCGCTGCTTCATTTGTATTTTTCATTTTTGATACGTACTCGCTGGGAATTACCCCAAACTGTTTTTTGAAACATTTGGAAAAATAGGAGGCCGTATTAAAGCCGGTCATATACATAATTTCCTTAACCGAAAGATCACTGTTCTCAAAAAGCTGTACCGCCCTTTTAAGACGAACGTTTCTGATGAATTCACTTGAAGATAACCCCGTTAATTCCTTGAATTTTAAATAGAGGTTACTGCGGCTCAATCCCATTTCCTTTACCATCATCTCAACATTGAAATCGGTATTCATCATATGCTTCTCGACAATTTCTATGGCTTGGTTCAGGAATTTTTCATCGGTGGAAGTTACGGTAACCTCACTAGGCTGTATGGCAATATCCCTATTGAATCGTTTGCGAAGTTCGTTCCTTTGCTTTACTATATTAGCAAGCTTTAGCTTCAATAGTTCCATATTGAAGGGTTTCGTCAAGTAATCGTCCGCTCCGGTTTTAAGGCCTTCCAACTTACTCTCTTCTGATGATTTGGCCGTAAGCATTATTATCGGAATGTGACTGGTTTCTTCCTGGGTTTTGACTGCATTGCAAAATTCAATACCATCCATAACGGGCATAAGGACATCGCTCAAAATAACGTTGGGCACTACTTTGTTGGCAAGCTCCAATCCCTGTTTTCCATTTTCGGCTTCACAAATCGTATATTGACTTTCCAGTGATTTTCCTATGAAAGACCTTATGTCAGGGTTATCATCCACAATAAGCAACACCGGCAATTTTGATCTAGACTTTGATAAACTTTCATCTACCAGCTCGTCGTTTATACCAATAGCAAAGGATTCGGTTACAGAAGAACGTACCAAAAAGTCGTTCTCCGAGGCCTCCTTGCAGGTAATCTCGTCTATATTAAGATAGGATTCTTTTTTAGCAGGCAATAGAATGGTAAATTCAGTTCCTCCGCCGGGTTCGCTGGTAACGTTAATGCGGCCTTGATGCAATTCTACCAAATCCTTGGTAAATGAAAGTCCGATGCCCATCCCTTCAGGGTTTACTTTTTTACCTTCCTTTTCAACATAAAAACGTCTAAAAATTTCTTCCAACTTGTCCTTTTCTATTCCCGCACCTGAATCCTTAATACGTATAGAGACGTAATCCAATCGTTGAAAGTTCTCTAGTCCGATACCAATTTTGATATTGCCATTTTCCGGAGTAAACTTAAAAGCATTGGATAATAAATTATTGATTATTTTTTCCAAGGCCTCATGGTCAAACCAAGACAAAAGGTTTTTATGGGAACTCTCAATTTCCAGATGAATCATTTTTTTGAGTGCCAAAAACTGAAAGGGTTCAATAACTTCCTTTATAAAAGCAATGATATCCGTGTTTCGTACTACCAATCGCATTTTACCTTGATTGATTTTTCTAAAATCCAATAGCTGGTTTACCAAACGGAGCAGATAATTCGTGTTTTTGTGCATAAGCGTATACTGCTCTTGAACTGCTTTTTGTGCCAAATTATTTCCACTTTTTTGCAAATATTCCAAAGGACCCTTTATCAGAGTGAGCGGGGTACGGAACTCATGGGAAATGTTAGTGAAAAACTCCAGCTTAACTCTTTGTAGTTCCTCGTATTGCTCCTTTTCCATGTGTTCCAGTTGCAACTGGTGTTTTTCCGTGGTGCGTATAAATGTGTATCTCCAGAAAAGCCAAAGCAGACCTAGGGCGAGCAAACCATAAATACCATAGGCCACATGTGTACGCCAAAAAGGTGGAACTATCCTAATTTTCATTTCAGTTGGAGTAGGGTCCCAGAGGCCATCGTTATTTGAGGCCTTTACTTTTAACGTATATAGTCCCGGTTCGAGATTTGTATAGGTAGCGAAGCGTTTATTTGAAGACGTCTTTATCCAGTCTTCATCAAAACCTTCCAACATGTAGGCAAATTTATTTTTTCGGGGAGCCGCATAATGAAGTGCGGCAAATTCGAAGGAGAAACTATTTTCCTTGTACTTCAGGCGAATTTCATCCGAGAGGGCAATGGTCTTTTTCAAAATAGGTCTACCATTGATTTTCTGACCCACCCGGACAGATCTATTGGATATCAAAAAATCAGTGATGACCGTTTCTGCCATGGACTTATTTTCTTGAATATCATCAGGATAAAAGGAATTGAAACCATTTACACCACCAAAAAGCATTTCCCCATCAGCTCTCTTTAAGCAGGCCAATTCCTGAAACTCATTGCTCTGCAAACCATCGTTTACATCATAGTTGGTAAAAACCTTTTTGTTGGGATCGAATCTGGATAAACCTTGGTTTGTAGATAGCCAAAGATTACCATTTTCATCTTCCAAAATACCTTTAATAACATTGTTAGGCAATCCGTCTGATTCCGAATAGGAAATAAAGGTCTCTGGGCCACCGTCATGCGAAGGAATAAATTTGTTCAGCCCACCTCCAAAAGTTCCTATCCATAGGTTTCCCTTACTACTCTCATATATGGCCAAAATATAATCATGGCTAAGGCTTCTCGGGTTTCCCGGTATATTCTTAAAAACATCAAAACGAGGCCTTATTTTGGTCTTTTCGGAGCGATTCAATCTGCACAATCCATTCCCTGTAGCAATCCAGATATTACCTTTGCTATCCTCGAAAACATTGCGAATGATATCGCTTGAAATACCATCTGAATTTGCTGTATTGTGACTGAAAATATCCTTTTCAAAATCATTCCCCTTAGGTGTCCATCGTTGAAGACCACCTCCATAGGTGCCAACCCATAAAATACCATCACTGTCCTTTAGAAGGGTAAAGACGCTTTGAGCCACATCTGGAAAAGGATGAATATCACTGTCCTGAATTTTATCAGGATCATCAATATTAAGTTGGTAAAGCCCTGGAGTGCCTTCGACCCCGATTAGTAATGTTCTATTGTCCTTTGTCCCGATCTCTTCTAGCGCAAAGGGTTTGGATACGGATTGAAAAATCTTGAAGTTGTCATAGGATCGATTATTTTCCGCAGAGGTCAACATATTGAGTCCCCCACCTTCGGTACCAATCCACAATGTCCCACGACTATCCTCAAACATGGCCCTGATCTTATCATAACTGAGGCTTTTGGAATCCAAGGTCTTTCGGACATGCAAAAACTGTTTTCGTTCAGGGTCAAACTTGTTGATGCCACCTCCATTGGTACCTACCCAAATAATACCACTACGGTCCAAAAACAGGGATTTAATGATATTTTTGCTTATACTATTTTCATCCAAGGGATCGTACATAAACTTGTCCAAAAGGTCGGGTGGTTTATTTCCTGAAGTATTCTCAAAATAAAGAAGTCCGTTATAGGTGCCTCCCCATATGTTTCCTTGGTTGTCAATGAGAAGTGTATTGTAATTTCCTTCAGCTAGCTTGCGTACCTTGGCAAAGTCATGCCCTCCTTCCTGTATAAAAAGGCCATTTTCCGTACCTACCACGAGCCTTCCGAACTTATCTTGCACGATGCAGCTCACAATGACCTCGGGCAGCCCTAAAGCTTCATTCAAAGATCGAAAATAAATATCCCCATTCTCGTCCCTGGACATCTTGTACAAACCACCTACGCCCCCAACATATAACTGATTTCTATTGTCCTCAAAAACATCATATATCAATTTTCCATCCCAGCCCGTGAGGTATGAAGCATATTCCAAATGATATTTTTGAAATACCACGGAATCGAGACCTTTGTTTAAATCCAACATGTTGAGTCCACTGTTCGTTCCAATCCACAGCCTATCCCTATGATCCATGAACAAGTCGGATATATGATCATTGCTCAAGCTTTCTACATTGCCTTCCTCATGGGTAAATGCTTGAAAAGATTCGGTAGATCTATCGAAAAAATTAAGCCCACGACCCGTAGTGCCAATCCAGAGGTTACTGTTCCTATCCCCAACAATATTGTATATGAGATTGCTATTAATACTTCCTTCATTACTTGTATCGGGGTTATAAACCGTAAAATCATAACCATCAAACTTATTCAAGCCATCATGTGTTCCAAACCACATAAAGCCATGTTTGTCTTGAAAAACACAATTGATATCATTTTGGGAAAGCCCTTCATTGGTGGTTATATGGTCAAAAGAAACCTCACTTTGCGACAACCCCTTACCAACATTTGTCATGGAAAGGATGCCAACAAAACAAATGGTTCGCAAAAAATAAGTGAAGGAAATCATTTTCATATATCGGCAATAGTAAAAAATTAAATATACCAAATTATATTTCAGGCTCTAATGTTTCGCAAAATCAAATTTTTATTTCACTTATTTCGAGTCCGTTTAGAATAACAGGGATGTCCTTGTCATCGGATTTTATTTGGATTGAAATCGATTTGCTTTCACCGGAACGTATTCTATGGGATATTGAGGTAGGTTCCGAGTTTCCCATCCGATTGCCCATCGATGGCACAACTGAAATCGTACTTTGGCTTCTCCCATTATCTATCAATAACTTATAAGAAAGCTTAGGGCTGACTTCTTCCATCAAATGATGATATGTTTTTAATGTGTATTCTCCCTTTGGAAGTCCGGAAATGGTCAAACGGAGTTCTCCTTTTGTTTTGGCACCATCCATCCCAACAAGGCCAAATTGGAGGATAGTCCCCAACCATTTTGCCATTCCAATTCATTGCCCTCGGCATTAATTCCTAGTTTAAGGTTTGGAAAGTCTTCAGATTTTGGGTTCAAGGAAGGGTTCCATTCCGTCCAACCAAATTGAAGTAACCGCTCTTGGTCTCCTCCCAAATCTATTTTAGCTTGCCTTAATTCGTAGATAGGCTTAGCTTCTGCTAAAACCTTATTGTTTTCATAAGGTATAGTGGTTATTGAAGCTTCAGAAGACTTTAGTCCTTTTGCAGAGGCCTTTATTGTTAGTTTTCCGACCTTGTCCGTAGCTCTGACCAAAGCAGATGCCACCCCATAATAGGCTTTATTCGGATTTGCCCCTATTGAAGCATTCCCTACTATTGTCCCTACCCCGTTTATGGTAAAGGTTACTTTGGTAGAGTCCATCCTGACATGGTTTCCTTCCTTATCCAAGATATAGGCTTTTACCATTTTTATATCGGATCCATTTGCGTAAAACGGTCGGTTGTCCTCCTCGATAAGCACTTTCAACATATAGGGTTTACCAGCTTTTGTTAAGCTATATTCCGTTACCGGTTGGCCATTCCTTATTCCTTTAGCAGTCAATTTACCTTCTTCCCAGCTGTAGTTAAAGGTAAAGGAAGGGTGATCCACGTATAGTTTCTCCTTATCATGATCGGGTTGTTGTCTGGCAATTAATTTGTCTTCTTTGTAAAGTTCCACTTCTTCACAATTACTAAAAACTAAAACCTTTCCTTCCATCCTGGCCCGTTCATCGGCAATATGTATTATGGGTTTTTCCAATAACTCCGACTGATACCAATAATACACAGGATTGGGTTCTCTATACATTGAAAATATACGTCTTGGATGCAATCCCCTATTTGGCTTAAAGGCTTGATAATCATGAGCGGTCCATACCGCAACACCGAGATGATTGGCCGAAGCCCTTGCTTTGGAAACCTCAAACTGATTTCTGCCGGCGTCTGCCGAACTGCCATGCTCACAAAGAAAAACAAATTCATTAGGGTTCAAATCCATATTCTGATAGTCCATTGGGGTATAGATATCCGTTATCCCTGAATTTCTTGGGCCACTCCAAGGGCTACCATTGGAGGCAGTTACCCTTGTGGGATCCTCCTGTTTACAAGCATAGTGTAATTGAGGAACTGGACCGCGATGGTTCAATGATCCGCCCCACATTAATATGGACGGATGATTGCGATGGTTCCGCACCATCCTCCGTGTGGCCTCCTCCAGATTCGTAAACCAGCGCTCATCACCAATACCAATCCAACTTGGGGGTTCTTCATACACCAAAATTCCCAATTCGTCGCAAGCTTGGATGAAGGAATTGTCATGGGGATAGTGCGCGAGGCGAACCACATTGAAGCCGGCCTGCTTAAACTGCCAGGCGTCTTTCCAATGCAATGAGTTGGGAACCGCATCACCTACAAAGGGATAAGCCTGATGCCTATTGGCACCTATTAATTCAATAGGTTTTCCGTTAAGCAAAAAACCCTGCCCCCGGACAAATTCAAACTTTCGAATCCCTAAAGGATTTTCCAGACAATCAACAGGCTCGTTATTTTTATAAACAGTTGTATTTACACGATAGAGATAGGGACGATCAGCGGACCATAACTTGACATTTTCAGTAATTCCTCCGATTTGCGAGAAAGTATAATCACTATTCGCTGGAATATTTGCCCGGGTTTCCATCCGGCTAACCACTATTCCATCGGCATCTACAATACGGCTAACCAATCTGCAATCTTGTGTATTATCAGATTCGTTCCGAACCGTAGTCCTTATATCTATAGTGGCGTTCTGGGGTGTTACCGATGGTGTGGTCACAAAAACACCGGCATTTTGGGCCTCCCAGGGAAAAGTGACGTACAGATTGTCCGTAATGACCAGAAATACATCGCGATATAATCCGCTAAACTTGATATAGTCATATTGGTTTCCATCAGGAGGGATATTTGGATTCAAACGATTATCGGCACTTATCAATATTTCATTGGGACTCCCATCCCGTTTTACATATTCGGAAATATCAAAATGGAAAGGGGTATAACCTCCAATAGCATGTTCGCCCACATGTATTCCATTTACCCAGAGATTGGTGACTTGATGCACACCTTCGAACTCCAAAAATATCCTTTCATCATTGGTAGCCCGGATAGGCAATTGCTTTTTATACCAACCAACGTTGCGGTGGAATTTGTTCTGATATGTGGTATCCATCCCCGAAACGTCGGAAGGCACAAGTTCCAGGGTATGTGGTACGTTGACCCTTTCCCATTTGGCCCGGTTTACATCCAACTCGAGAACATTGCCTTGGTTGGTTTCCAGATAAAACTGCCAACCCTGGTTAATTTCCAATTTCTGACGAGACGTTTCCGGGTATCCTTCCGGAAGTTCCTGTGAATAGAGGGTAAAGGTAAAAAACGAACAAATGAAAAACGGATATGCAATTTTCAGATAGGGAATGAAACGCATTCTTTTTGGACTTTTGGTTTGCAACCAAAACTCAGGAAAAAACCGCTTCTACAACATCATATATCACCTAAAGACTATAACAAATGATTCGCCTTCAAATAATATATTTTTGTCATTGGCCAACAAAATTGACCAAGGTCCCGATATGATCGATGCTGATCCGAATCTCATCGCCGACCAGTAAGGTGAATTCATCCGGCGGAATAATCCCTGTTCCGGTCATTAAAAAGCAACCCTTGGGAAAATTGCACTCCCGAAACAAAAAATCGACCAGTTCCGAATGCTTTCGCTTCATTTGATCAATTGTGATCTCTGAAGAGAAGGCGATTGAATTCTTTCGCAAAATCTCAAGTCTTATTTTTGATTTTGAATCAATCGGTTCTTCGGGTACATAAATGCAAGGCCCAAGACCGGCACAACCTTCATAAGTTTTAGCTTGCGGAAGATATAGTGGGTTCTCGCCTTCAATGCTCCGAGAGCTCATATCGTTGCCTATGGTGTATCCCTCGATTGTTCCTTCCGAGGAGATAAATAGGGTAAGCTCCGGCTCTGGCACGTCCCAACCTGAATCCTTTCTGATGCGCACTGTACCTCCATCTCCAACGGTTCGTTGGGGAGTGGCCTTAAAAAAGAGTTCTGGACGCTCCGCATCATATACGCGGTCATAGAAGGTACCCCCACCTGCTTTTTTGGATTCCTCCATACGGGCTTCCTTACTTCGCATATAGGTTACTCCCGAAGCCCATATTTCTTGAGTACCCATTGGGATTACAACGTTCTGCAAAACACTTTTATCAACTATTGAAAAGTCCTTAACGTCTTCCATTAAAGCCTTATGAAGGTTTTTTCGGTTGATGAAAGCATCCCAATGGTCAATCTCCTTAAAATAAAATAAATCTTCCTTCTTGATTATGGCACCTTCTTCCGTCCTGTAAATTTGCATGTAAATTGATTTGTAGTATTCCCGCTAAATTTAATCGTTTTTTGGATACTTCTATATCAAACAACGTCTTTGTTTAGTTTTTAAACCATATTGTTTTATCTTGGGCGCTTAATCTATTGGAACATGATGTTCAACATTGCAAAAAGAGTTGCCGTTATTACGGGAGCGAGTGGTGCCTTGGCCCGGAGTATTGCGACTAGCCTTGCCGAAGGAGGGGTGAAACTGGCTTTACTGACTAGAGACAACGAGGCTCTATGGAGTCTGGTTAAAGAAATTCGTACCAAAGGTGGAGTTGCCCAAAGTTACGAGGCAGATATTCTTTCGGAAGCGTCCTTAAAATTAGTTAAGCAAGAAATAGTAAAGGATTTTGGAAGAATCGACATACTCCTGAATATTGCAGGAGGCAATCTTCCAGGAGCGACTATTGCTCCGGATAAGACCATTTTTGACATGTCCATGGATGATTTTAAAAAAGTGACGGATCTAAACCTTAATGGAACGGTGCTACCATCGTTAATATTCGGAAAAGTAATGGCGGAACAACAGGAAGGGGTAATTATCAACTATTCCTCTATGGCCGTGGATCGTGTCATAACAAGGGTAGCGGGATATTCCGCCTCCAAAGCCGCTATGGAAAATTTTACGCGGTGGCTGGCCGTTGAAATGGCTACAAAATTTGGAGACAAAATTCGTGTCAATGCTATCGCCCCCGGGTTTTTCATTGGAAACCAGAACAAGGCATTATTGACCAATCCCGATGGCTCCTATACGGAGCGTGGTAATGCCATTATCCAGAATACCCCTATGGGACGCTTTGGGGAAGCGGAAGAATTGAATGGTGCCGTGCACTTTTTATGTAGTGATGCGGCACGATTTATCACTGGGGTTGTCTTACCCATAGATGGTGGCTTCAGTACTTTTAGTGGGGTATAAGAAGGTTTGAGGTTTGAGGTTTGAGGTTAAAGTCTCAAAAATTTAGAGTTAATAAATAACTTACTATAGAATACATATGTTACAAACATGGCGATGGTACGGGCCTAGCGATCCCGTTAGCCTTCAGGATATCAAACAAGCCGGAGTACAGGGCATAGTTACTGCATTACATCATATTCCCAATGGGGAGATATGGCCGGTAGAAGAAATCGGGAGTAGAAAAAAAGAAATTGAAAAGTCTGGTATGGTATGGTCGGTAGTAGAATCCCTGCCTATTCATGAAAGCATCAAAACCCAAACAGGCGATTATAAACTACATATTGAAAACTATAAAAAAAGCTTGGTCAATTTGGCCCAAAACCAGATCAAGGTAGTTTGCTATAACTTTATGCCAGTGCTGGACTGGACAAGAACAAGCTTGGACTACTTGGTTTCGGATGATTCCAAAGCACTAGCCTTTGAGCATGATGCCCTTGCTGCTTTTGATCTATTTATTCTGAAACGACCCGATGCGGAAAAGACCTATTCCGATGTCCAAATACGAAATGCAAAAGCCTATTTTGAACAAATGTCCGAAACGGATACCTGGGAATTGGTGAAGACCATCATTGCAGGGCTACCGGGTTCTTCGGAAGGCTATCCTGTTCCTGAAAAAGGATATGATTTGAAAAAGTTTCAGGATATTTTGGATACCTACCAAGATATTGGTGAGACCGAAATGCGAAATCATTTAGTGCATTTTTTACGGGAAGTGGTACCGGTTGCCGAAGAACATGGGATTTTGATGTGCATCCACCCGGACGACCCGCCGTTTTCCATTTTAGGGTTACCCAGGATTATGGGCACTGAGGCGGATTATGCCTATATTTTTGAAAAAGTGTCATCAATAAATAACGGAATTACATTTTGTACGGGTTCCTTGGGAGCCAGGGCGGATAACGATCTAGTACATATGATGGAGCGTTTTGCGGACCGTGTCCATTTTCTACATTTACGAAGTACCCAAAGGGACGATAAAACCGGTAATTTCTTTGAAGCCAACCATTTGGAAGGAAATGTGGATATGTATGGAATGGTAAAAAGTGTACTTACCGAAGAAAAAAGAAGAAAATCGACTGGAAGGACCGATTATCAAATACCCATGCGGCCCGATCACGGTCATCAAATGCTGGACGATTTACACAAGAAAACCAATCCGGGATATTCGGCCATAGGACGCTTAAGGGGATTGGCCGAGCTTCGGGGCCTTGAAATGGGAATCAAAAAATCAATTCCAGAATTGATGGATTGACTTAATCCGCAAAATTAAAATAGTCCTTCGCATTTTGATAGCAAATATCGGTCACTATCTTTCCTAACCATTTTTCATCGGCGGGCAGTTCTCCATTGGTAACGTCTTGACCGATAAGGTTACATAAAATTCGTCTGAAATATTCATGTCTTGGGAAGGACAGAAAGCTTCGGGAATCGGTCAGCATGCCTACAAAGCAACTTAAAAGACCCATATTGGAAAGTGCGTTCATCTGTTTTTCCATACCATCTTTTTGATCTAAAAACCACCAGCCCGAACCAAATTGCATTTTCCCTTTCATGGACCCGTCATTAAAATTCCCCACCATGGTCGCTATAACTTCGTTATCCGCTGGGTTTAGATTATACGCCACGGTTTTGGCCAATTCGTCCGTGCTATCCAAATCGTTCAAAAAGTCCCTTAAGGCCTTGGCCTGGGAAAAATCCCCAATGGAATCGAAACCGGAATTCGGTCCCAACTGGGTAAGTAGACGTTGGTTATTATCGCGAATAGCACCGAGATGAAACTGCTGGGTCCACCCTTTTTTATGATAGAGGCGACAAAGAAACAACAGGGTACGGCTTTTAAAATAGTGTATTTCGTCGGTCGAAAGTGTCTTGCCCTCCTTCGCTTTGGAAAATAGTTTTTCGCAACTATGGACACCTTCCTCATAATAATACATTTGTTCCAGTCCATGATCGGACAGGCGACATCCATTTTCGTGGAAGTAATCGATACGATCTCTCAAGGTATCCAACAAATCGGAATAGGAATTGATCGGTTTTCCCGTAGTATTTTCCAACTTTTCCAAATAGGCAAAAAAAGCGGATCCACCATTTATGGCAAAAGCATTATCCGGTCGAAAGGCAGGAAATACCTTAATGCTTGTTGTTTTTTGTTCCAAAATATCTCGATGGTATTCCAGGGAGTCTATAGGTTCGTCCGTTGTACAGACTACTTCCACATTTTGTTGCTCCAACAGGGGAATAGTATGATGCGATGGCTCTTGTAACATTGCGCTGGTCCGGTCGTATATGGATGCGGCACTTTCCCCAGTCAATAATTCCGTTATTCCAAAATAACGTTGCAGTTCCAAATGTGTCCAGTGATACAACGGATTTCTGACCGTGTAGGGCGTAGTCTCTCCCCACTTTAAGAATTTATCCTCATCCGATGCGGTACCGGTAATATATTTTTCATCGATTCCAAGCGCTCGCATAGCCCGCCATTTATAATGGTCACCGGCAAGCCAAACTTGACTTATGTTTTCAAAAACCCGGTTTTGGGCTATTTCATTAGGCGGTAAATGATTGTGATAGTCTAGTATAGGAAGTTTTTCGGCATAGTCATGATATAAAATCTTAGCAAAATCATTGTTCAGCAAAAAATCATCGGTTATAAAGGTCTTCATATGCTATTAACTTCTCAACTTTTTAATCAAATCCAATGTTCTGCGAACACTGTTTCGTAGTTCCTCAAAATTTTGGTTCACTAATATCTCTTTGCTAATAAGTTTGGAACCCATTCCCACGCAGGTCACTCCTGCATCGAACCAAGCCTTGAGATTTGATTCTTCCGTGCTCACCCCGCCCGTGGGCATAATACTGGTCCATGGTTGAGGACCCTTAATAGCCTTAACGAAGCCCGGGCCGTAGGTGGATCCCGGAAAAAGCTTGATGATTTCGCAACCCATTTCCTCGGCTTTATTTATTTCCGTAAGCGAACCACAACCTGGAGACCATAATATTTTACGACGGTTGCAGACTAAGGCGATATCTTCCCGCAATGAAGGCGTGACGATGAAATTGGCCCCTATCTGCATAAATAGGGATGCCGCGGCGGCATCGGTAATGGAACCTACGCCCATAATCATTCCCGGTAATTCCTTCACGGCATATTTGTTCAGTTCCAAAAAAACTTCGAATGCAAAATCACCTCGTGCCGTAAATTCCAATAAGCGTGCACCACCGTCGTAACAAGCTTTTAGCACCTTTTTCCCTAATTCGATATCAGGATGGTAAAACAGGGGAACCATTCCGGTTTCCTTCATTACACCGGCCACTTCTATTCTTGTATGTTGCGCCATATTTCTCGGTTATTGATTAGGTCTAAACCATTATATCCAAATATTATAAAATACCCCTATACTCTATGATTACCTCGCTACCCTACCCGAGGCGTCACCTCTCATTAGTTTTTGCACCTCATCTACGGTAACCAGATTAGCATCGCCTTTGATGGTATGCTTTAAACAGGAGGCGGCTACGGCAAAATTCAATGCATTTTGGTCGTCATCAGGATATTGCAACAAACCATATATTAAGCCGCCCATAAAGGAGTCACCACCTCCAACTCTATCCACAATATGAGTAATTTGATACTCGGGTGATTTATACATGGTCTCTCCATCATATAAAACTCCTGCCCAAGTATTGTGGGAGGCGGAAATGGAGCCCCTTAAGGTGGTTATTACTTTTTTGGCATTGGGAAATTTTTTCATCATCTGTTGGCAAACCGATAGAAATGCCTCTGCCTTAACATGTTCTCCCTGAGTAGTGATATCCAACCCTTCCGGCTTGATACCAAAATGCTTTTCGGCATCTTCTTCATTGCCCAAAATAATATCACAATAGGAAGTTAATTCAGTCATAATACCCTCAGGTTCAACACCATATTTCCATAACTTAGCGCGATAGTTTAAGTCTGTAGATACCGTAACACCATGTTTCTTTGCAGCTTTTACGGCTTCTAGGCAAACATCGGCAGCACCCTGGGAGATTGCAGGGGTTATCCCCGTCCAGTGAAACCATTCTACTCCCTCGAAAACCGCATCCCAATCTATCATGCCTTTCTTTATCTCTGCCATTGCGGAATGTGCCCGATCATAAACTACCTTGCTGCCACGGCTTACCGCCCCGGTCTCCAAGAAATAGATGCCCAAACGGTCACCTCCGAAAACGATCTTATCCGTACCAACACCTCTTTTCCTCATTTCCATTAAGGCGCATTCCCCAATATCGTTCTTTGGCAAGCGGGTCACAAAATCTACAGGGACGCCATAATTTGCCAGGGATACTGCTACGTTGGATTCTCCTCCACCATAAACGATATCAAAGCTTGTGGTCTGTGAAAATCTTAAAAATCCGGGTGGAGAAAGGCGAAGCATAATCTCGCCAAATGTCACTACTTTCTTCATGTATTCAATTGATTTTAGCCGCTCGTAAAATTGAGCTATTTAAACAAGAAATCAAAATTACGATTTGCAAAAAAACTCCGCACAAGATATGATCCATAAAATGGTACAAATAGCTAAAACTAACAATTCTCTTTCTTGTATTGAAATTTAAAACGCCAAAGGAAGTTTATAACTTATAAGCTTGTCTTGCCAAAAGAAACAATTGCCCGTCCCTTTTTTGAAAAACCAACATGATTCCAATATTTACATCTACCGGTTCCCCATTATTGGCTCCCTTTGCTGTCATAATATGACGGGCTATAGCAGTATCATCATAAATAGTAATTTGATCTTGGGATGTAGCTATGGATAAAAAATCAAAGGGCCCGTTTACAAGGGCATCTATGAATTCACTTTGATTTTCCAGAATTCCACTGGAATGCCCATAGGTAAGATTCTCCGAAGTAATCTTTTTCAATTTTTCCTTTTCTGGATGTACCAACGCCTCATTCAAAGCGTCTACAGCTTTTACAACTTCATCCTTGTCAATGGAACTAAGCTGATTGGAACAACTTGCAACAAATATCAGGGCGAGGGCAACTGCATAAAAAATCGGTTTTTTCATTTTTTTGGAAATTTAGTGGAATGTATTCAAATTAAGGGAAGAATCGGTATTCCTTTTTGACTTTTAGTTCTGCGTGTCCATGTAATCATTCAATTCCTTCCGGGTCATGGGTAACTTACTGTCCGGGTATTGGTTTAGCCAATTTCTAAAATCCGCCTTGATGGCATCGGTCCATTTTGTATCTATTTGACCAGGGGTATATGTTTTTTCCCTTAGGCGCTGAAAACCAAATTGATCACGTAAGCCCACCACCTCAGAAGCCAATACCAGTTTCGCTACCAAATGGGAAGGGATGAAAATAGTTCCATAACGATTAGCCAATACGACGTCGCCGGGAAGTACAATAGCCCTTCCAATACGAATCGGTGCATTAATCGATGTAAGCATTTGTTCCTTAATAAAGGAAGGGTCATCTCCACGGATCCAACCATTAAATCCCTTAATATCCCGTAAGCCTTTTAGATCCCTCACTCCACCATCAAAGATTACCCCATTCTGGGAATTTGCATAAATGGCATTCCCTAAATTTGAGCCTATTAGGGTGCCGTCTATTACGCGGCCATAACCATCGGCTACATAAATGTCGCTGGGTTGTAAAATTTCAATGGGCCATGAATTGCTTCCACCTATCGTGTCTCGGTTTTCCTGGGCACCCTTAATTTTTATCAACTGCTTAAAATCCGGGCGTAAGGGCATATATTGAGCCGTTACCACGCGACCTGTCATTACGCTATCCGGATGAATAATCTGCCAATTACCCTCGTACTGGTTATGAAAGCCATGTCCTCTCAGATAGCCCCAGGCTTCTTCCATCTGAATCCCTTTTAATCTTTTTAGCAAGGCATCCGAAACCTTGGGCCTTCCGTCATCAAAACGCGGGCCTATCCAATTGGAGGTCAGTTCTTTAATGTATTCCGGAGTAGACGCCACGCCTTGGGGGTATGCCAACAAAAAAGAGCACAAAAATAGAATGGTAAAAACAAAATTTTTATTTGTCATGATTTCTTTACATATTTTGAATTGGAAAGTTAGTATGGTACTACTCGAAAATAAGCTAAAATTATGATATAGAATGAAAAAAGTTGAACTCCCCCAAACTATTGGCTCGGAGGGGTCAACCATCACCAAACTAACTCTAACAACTATGATTTTTAATTTATAATTCTAGTTTTTATTGATCCCACCAAACCTTGGTTTCCAGATTATCCGGTCCCATTCGGCTGGTCATATTTTTCTCCAACATGGAGACACCCGGATATTATACACAGATTTTTTTCCTGCTGAGGACTTGTGATAAATCAGTTGATTTCCATTTTGCAGCCCAATGCGATACCCTCTTTGTCCAATACGGAAGTTGTCCCTTCTCCTGAAAGGACCTTTGTACTGCCGTCCGATAATTGTAAGGTAATCTTATCAGCAGGGTCCATTTCCGAATCTACAATTTTATCAGGAGTGGAAATCTGTTTATAGACCAATCCTATTCCCAAAAAAACTAAGGCATCGGCAGCGTACTTGAACAATTTTCTAAGTCTTAGCTTTTGATAGGTACTTTTGTCCTTTTCTATTTTTTCAAGCAAATGCTTTTTCGTCCTATCAGAATTGTATTGCCCCATGGCGTAGTTTATAGTATAATTGATTTCAACAAAAGATCTAAAGGTCTTTGGATTGCCTTTTTTTCTAACCACGAAGCCAAGGTATCCAGTTCCTTGGAAGTGATATTAAAAGTTCTCTTTACAAATCGGCACACAATGAGTTCATTGATCAATATAGAAAACGAAAATCCGTTACGGCCCTAGAAAAAAAATACATTGAGGAGTTAGATAGATTTGTATCGCGGGACGAGGCATTTTTTGAAAAGCTACTTTTTAGGGCCCAACGAGAAATTTAAAACTTACCTCCTAAATGCAAGGAAATATCTTTAATGGCAAACGGGACGGTCTTAGCAATATTGAAATTGCCGAATATCTCAACGTTTCCAAAAAGACCATAGAATATCATATGACGAGGGCATTCGCCATATTAAGAAAAAGGGCCAATAGCGATGTAGAACCCACTTTGTTTTTATTGTTCGGTATACCGGTTATTAAAAGGTGAGTCTTTCGATCTAAAATTCCAAAAACGAGCTTAAAGTTTACCCTTTTTTTGGTTTTGCATTCAAGAAAAATTAAAGATAGAAAACCCGATACTATTTTAATGGGTTATCATTGTTCCGTACTTTTTCGGGGTTCTTCCGCTAAACTTTTATTCGCAATCTTTTCACTATTTTTGATGAATTTTGAATATAACACTAGGATACGATGAAAAATATAGTTTTTGCAATTGTAGGTTTGGCCATGGCCTGCAACTCTTCCCAAAAACCAGTACTGGAAACCGCACAGGATTCAGTCCAAGAAACCAGTTCGATTTCTTTTGCGGAGACTATTACCGAAGCCGAGTTAAAGGAGCATCTCTATACCTACGCTTCAGACGAATTTGAAGGTAGGGAAACCGGAAAGCCCGGTCAGAAAAAAGCAGTGGAATATTTAAAATCTGAATATACCAAACTGGGTATTCCCGCAGCCAAGGATAATGGTGTTTATTTTCAGGACGTACCTCTAGAAATAAACCAATTGCCTACAGGAAGTGTTAATCTCAATACCCTTGAATATTCTTTAGGGGAACATATCCTTACATTTAATGCAGCCAACGCCTCCTACAAAGAGATTGTTTACGCCGGATATGGAATTGAAGAAGACGGATATTCCGATTATGAAGGATTGGACGTAACCGGAAAAATGGTATTGGTGAAATCTGGCGAACCAAAGAAAATGGACGGTACCTATAAAATTTCCGGTACCCAGGAAAAGTCAATTTGGAGCGATCTTTCGGAATCTTTGGGCAAACGTATGAAACTGGCTTCGGAAAAGGGTGCCAAAGGAATACTCTATTATGATGCGGCGAACTACAGCAGATTCAAAAGCCAGTTCCGGTATAGGAAAAATAATAACAACGAAAAAATGGAGCTAAGATCTAAAGGAGATCAAAAATTTGATAAGTTTTTCATTGACACGGATTTCGCCAAGGCCTTGTTTCCAGAAATTGAAAATGAATCGACTTCAAGAACAGTCCAGGTACAATTGGAATTTAAGATTAGTAGTCAAAATGAAATGGTGAATTCAGAAAATGTAGCTGCCATTCTTAAGGGTTCCGAAAAACCGGATGAATATATCATCATTTCATCCCATTTGGATCATATAGGGGTTACTCTGGATGGCGATGTCAACAACGGTGCGGACGATGATGGTTCTGGTACGGTGGCTATGTTAGAAATTGCCGAGGCTTTTAAGAAAGCTGCGGACGCAGGCAAGGGTCCTAAACGTTCTATTGTTTTCCTTCATGTTACTGGCGAGGAAAAAGGACTACTTGGCTCATTATACTACACGGATTTTGAACCTATTTTTCCCCTAAACCAAACCGTGGCCAATCTGAACATAGATATGATAGGCAGGATAGATCCCAAACGGGAAGGGGATAGAAACTATGTTTACCTCATAGGATCCGATAAGCTAAGCACCGATCTTCATCAACTTTCCGAAGAAGTAAATAAGAGGTACACCAACTTGGAGCTGGACTACACCTATAATGACGAGAATGATCCCAATCGTTTTTATTACAGAAGCGACCACTATAATTTCGCCAAAAACACTATTCCGATAATCTTTTACTTCAATGGTACGCATAACGACTACCATAGGCCCGGCGACACCCCGGACAAAATCAACTATGACCTGTTAATGAACAGAACCAAATTGATTTTCCATACCGCTTGGGAAGTGGCCAACCGGGATCGGAAAGTAGTCGCGGACAAGGTTAGCAAATAAAAAAGTCCCGCCTTTGCAAACGGGACCTTAAAGCTAAAAATTGGGTGGAAGACCGGGTTCGAACCGGCGACCTCTGGAACCACAATCCAGCGCTCTAACCAGCTGAGCTACAACCACCATTTATGAGCGGTGGCAAAGGTAATTTTTTTTAATCGATCTTTCAAAATCTAACAGGGCTAATTTAAAAAACCAAGTAGTTTTTTAGATAGCTTAATTTATCAAAAACATCGATGAAATACCTTTTTATACCGATAAAACACACAAAAAATGCCGTTTCACAACATTAATTAGACCAACTAGGATTGAGAAATTAATTTTAAGCATTTATAAGACAACACAGTATGTCCCGAATAAATGCCTACTTTAAATCTTTTCCAAAATATTGGAGAAACTATATCCTTTTGTGCGTTTTCGGGGTTCTTTCCATACATTTTCCTTTTGCCCAATCTACAAAACGTTCTGATCTGGAAGACCAGATCAACACTATTAGGTCCCAGTCTAATTTTAATCCCCAGGATACCACATATATCAATTTGCTAAACAGTCTAGGGGCAGAATTGCGATTTTATAATTTGGACAGCCTTTTAATACTTTCCAAAGAAGCTCTTGTACATAGCGAATCCGCGGAATACCAAAAAGGGGAAAGCATGTCCCTGTTGGGGATAGCAGAATATTACTCCGATAGAGGAGATCATACGGAGGGCATATCCCACTACACAAAGGCATTGGTATTGGCCAAGGAACTAAACAATCCCAACCTTATACTCCGGTTACAAAATAATTTGGCTGGTGAATTCGGTTATCTCGGAGATTATGCAAAAGCCCTTAGTGGTTACCTCGAAAGTATAGAGATTGCAAAACGTGTGGATGATCAGCTTATGCTATCCATTTTAAATGAAAATATAGCCAATTTATACGCCACTCAAAAAGATTACAAACAGGCCTTGGATTTTTACGAAATCGTTAAAAAAATAAATCAGGGAATTGGCAATGAAGTTACTTCCGCGGAAACGATGAGCAATATGGCTTCGGTGTATGCCGATATGGGAAAACTGGATTATGCCATGTTCAACATTAATAGTAGTATTACTGTTTTTGAAAAGCACGACATAAGGGATTGGCTCGCCTTTGCTTTCGAGGTAAAAGGAAAGACCTACTTAAAGCAGGAAAAATACAAGTGGGCCCTTTACTGGTACAATCAAGCTGAAATGCTCCACAAAAAGTTGGATGATGATCGAGGAGAAATCGATTTGCTGAACGGAATGGCCGAAGCACATTTAGGACTTAAGAATGACAGTATCTCCCAACACTATGCACTTAGGGCCTATAAGATTTCTACAAAAATAAATTTTAAGGAAGGTACCCAAAAATGTGCCGGAACTCTTTATAAAATTAATAAGAACAAGCAGGACTTTGCTACCGCCTTAAAATACCATGAAGTTTACCAAAGTCTTTCTGATACGCTTTCCCGTAATGAAAACAAGAAAGGTCTTACGATGTTAAAGACCAAGGTAGAGCATGAAAAACAAAAAATGGCATTGGTCCGTGAAAATGAAATGGCATTGGCCACCCAACGGAACTATGTAAATGCGGCACTTGCCATCCTTTTAGTTTTCGTGGTAGTTACCTTTCTCGTACACAGGGGTGAAAAAATACAGAAAAAACTCAATAAGAGACTGCAAATAAAAGCGGAAGAACTGGAACAAAACGATTTGGAGCTGCGGGAAATCAATGAAACCAAGGATAAACTTTTCTCTATTATCGCCCATGACCTAAGAGGACCCATAGGAGCTTTTCAGGGGTTATTAAAACTTTTTAAGGAAAAGGAAATCGACCAAACCGAATTTTTAAACTTTATACCAAAGTTACGTACGGATATAGACCATATAGCGTTCACCTTAAACAACCTTCTATCATGGGGTAAATCCCAAATGAACGGTGCTACTACCAAACCTAGGATAATTCCCTTGGAAAATATTGTTGAGGAAAACATAAATCTCCTTTCCGAAATTGCTACGAACAAGTCCATTAAAATAACGAGTCAACTCACACCGAACACCATGGCTTGGTCAGATGCGAACCAGATAGATATCGTGATCAGGAACCTCATAAGTAATGCACTCAAGTTCACCCCAAAAGACGGAATGATAACCTTAAAGGCAATAGAAAAAAACAAACATTGGGAAATCTCGGTACGTGATACAGGAGTCGGGATGGATCGGGAGACCCAAGAAAAAATTTTTGACGACAATTCCAATATAACTACCTATGGCACCGATAACGAAAAAGGTACAGGTCTTGGCCTTTCCCTATGTAAGGAAATGGTAGAAAAGAATGGTGGAACTATCTGGGTAGAAAGTTATCTCCGGAAAGGGTCAACTTTCTTTTTCACCGTACCCAAGGCCAGCAAGGAATACCAAAAAGCGGTTTAAATCAGTGTATCCAGATTTTTGACCGCTATTGGGCGTTCAACGGTGAATCCCTCAGCATGTTCAACTCCTACCAACCTTCCCAAGTCCCTGGCGCGATAATTAACGCTATCCAGAAAATTCTTGCTGCTTATCGGCGTTTCCGGCTCTTCACTGTTTGGGTCATGAAATTGCGAACTATAGGCTAAAATTGCCTCATTCTTCTTTTCAATGAACCCGGAAACATCCACGGCAAAATCAGGTTTTAGATTTTTCCATTGAATGAAATGATAGATCTGCTTAGGACGCCAAGGGTCTTGCCAACTATCGTCCCCATCCAATTTGGTGTCAATTTTTATCAGGCCACTTAGGAAACAAGCATCACTTACCAATTTGCTTCCTTTGGCATGATCTATGTGACGGTCATCAACCGCATTGCACAACACAATTTCCGGTTTATATTTTCGAACCATACGGATAATGGCCAATTGATGTGTTTTATCATTTACAAAGAACCCATCTGCAAATTCCAGATTTTCCCGTACTTCTATCCCCAGTATCTCTGCTGCCCTGGCGGCTTCCCTATCCCGTATTTCGGCTGATCCCCGAGTTCCCAGTTCACCTCTCGTAAGATCTATGATACCTACTTTCTTGCCATTGGCAATCTCTTTTGCCATTGTAGCCCCAGCTCCCAATTCCGCATCATCCGGATGAGCTCCGAATACCAGTATGTCTAATTTCATTTTTGTGGTTTAGTTAAATTTGGTCAGTTAAGTTTTTAATTACCGTTTCTGCATCTGACCGGCATTTTTTGTCTTTTTCAAAGCCTGCTCTATATCGGCCATTAGATCTTCCGGCTCCTCTATCCCTACCGAAAAGCGGATGAGCGCATCGGAAATTCCTTGCCTTTTTCGTTCTTCGGCTCCTAAAAGAGCATGCGATGTGCGTGCTGGTGACAAAACTGTACTTTCCACTCCGGCCAAACTCATTGAGGATTTGATCAATTCCAATGCCTTTTGAAATTGTAGAGCATCCAAATTTTCCTTTAATTCGAAAGAGAGCATTCCTCCAAAACCTTTCATTTGTAATTTTGCTATGTCGTAATCCGGATGATCTGGCAGTCCTGGATAATAGACTTTCTGGATATCATCATGCGAATCCAGATACTCGGCCATGCGTTGCGCATTTTCGTTCTGTGCCTTTACGCGAATGCCCATGGTCTTCATACTTCGTTCCAACAACCAAACGGTATAGTCACTTAAACTTCCACCTAAATTTTTGGCCAAACTAAAGATACGTGCAATATTCTCATCTGTAGATGCTACTGCTCCGGCACAAATATCAGAATGCCCGCCCATGTACTTGGTGGCGCTATGGATGACCACGTCGATTCCGAAATCTATAGGGTTCTGATTTACCGGACTTGCAAAGGTGTTGTCTATCATTGAAATGAGACCGTGTTTTTTTGCAATTTCGGCAATCCCGGATAAACTAGTAATCGTCAAGAGTGGATTGGACGGAGTTTCAATATAAATCACTTTTGTATTTTCTTTAATAAGATCTTCAAAGTCTTGCGGTCGCCATCCTTGGGTAAATGAATATTCAATACCCCATTTATTGAATTCCTCCGTTATCAAATGATATGTCCCCCCGTATAGGATTTGCTGCAGCACAATATGGTCTCCCGCCTTTAAAAAAGTCAACAAGGCCGTACTTATTGCAGCCATTCCACTTCCAAAAATCAAAGCTGCTTCGGCATGTTCCAAAGCAGCTATTTTTTTACATAAAGCTTCCTGATTGGGCGTATTAAAATACCGTGGATACCGTTTCACATCCACATCCTCAAAGGCATAGGACGTACTCATATACAAGGGCGAAGTAGCTCCTTTGTATTCATTATCCTTCACCTCGCCCACATGGGTACAAATGGTATTGAGTCCCTTTTTATTTTTATCCATCCCTAATTAAATTGGAAATAGTCAAAGTTAAGAAAACGGTTCAAACCTGAACCCGCTTCCAATTCCCTTTTTTAAACCAAACAATTGCAATAATGGCAAGCAAAACCTCGGCGGTGGTAATGGCAATAAAAACACCCATAGCACCTAAATTAAAAGTTATGGCACCTAGATAGGCTACGGGTAGTTGAAATAACCAAAAAGCCACCAAATTTATCTTTGTGGGCGTTCCGGTATCCCCAGCTCCATTGAATGCCTGGGTAACTACCATGCCATAGGCATAGAAAATATATCCGGCCGCAATAATTTGTAAGCAAAGACCCCCATTTTCAATCACCACGGGGTTATCATTAAACCACCCCACAATGGTCTTGGCGAAAAACAAATAAATGACGGAAACGATCGCCATGAAATAGGCATTGTATTTACCGGTCTTCCAAACGGAAGTTTCCGCCCTGTCCGGTTGTTTTGCTCCCAAGTTCTGACCTACCAATGTTGCAGCGGCATTGCTCATCCCCCATGAGGGCATTAACGTAAAGAGCATTACGCGAATTGCTATGGTATAACCCGCCAGTACTTCACTTCCAAATTCAGAAATAATCCGCATAAGGAACACCCAACTTGAGGTTCCGATCAGGAATTGGGCAATTCCTCCCAAAGAAACCTTTACCAAATTAAACATGACCTTGAAGTTCAGTACAACATCCTTGGCCGCAAGTTTTATACGGCCCCAGCCAAAAAATAGTATCCCCAATTGGAACAGTACGGCGGTTCCCCTGCCGATATTAGTGGCTATGGCAGCTCCCATGACCCCGAATTCTGGAATAGGTCCCCATCCAAAGATAAATATGGGATCTAGGATTATATTCAGTCCATTGGATAAAACCAAAGTCCACATGGCAATGGAGGCGTCTCCCGCACCCCTGAAAATGGCATTGATAAGGAATAGCAATAAGATGGTAATATTGCCCCCTATAAGCCATTTGGTGTATCCGTAGCCTTCATCTATTAAATCCTGCTCCGCACCCATAAGCGCCAAGATTTCCCTTGCATACAAGAATCCTATTATTCCGACCAAAACAGCAACCAAAATGCCCAGTAAAATGGCCTGTACTGCAGATTCCCTAGCGCCTTGTATATCCTTTTCGCCTATCCTACGGGCCACAACCGCCGTCGCCGCCATACTGAGGCCAATGGCCACGGCATATACCAAGGTAATGACGGATTCCGTAAGGCCTATTGTTGCCACTGCGTTTACGCTAACCTGCGAAACATAGGCAATGTCTACTATTGCAAAAATAGATTCCATCATCATCTCCAAGATCATGGGGATGGAAAGCATAAATATGGCCTTGCGAATACTTCCGGTGGTAAATTCGGTCTCTTTACCGGTTACAGCGGTAATAAAATATTGAAAAAGCTTTTTAAAAGTAAGTGTATTATTATGTGTCATTATGTAAAGAAATTATGTTGAACGAAGAGAAAGATGTCAAGTAGACCGATTGGAAAATCGATTACTTTTTTGGTTTAAACCCTATGACATCTATGGTGTACATAATTTCTATAACTTCATAATGGTGCAAATATCGTAATTTTTCTTATCTGGCCTATTAAAAAAAGAAAAAGTTTCCAATTCAGGGACTTTTATTCTCAACAACCCTATATTCGATTTCCTTATACCCCAAATTGCCATCCTTATCAATTCCTTCAACAATAATCAACTTTGTACCCAAAAGATCTCCATTATAAAATTCCACTCTGGCCTCCCCATGTTCATTTGTCTGTAAAGCTGGTTTCCAGAGAAGTAATTTGCGTAAATCCGGAGTTTGTGTTTCTTCATCTTCCATTCGGGAATAATCTGGCATATAAAATTCCTTAACCGGCGAGTATTGCGGGATTATATCTTTAAAAAGACTTTTTTGCCTTCCCAAAGCTTCTGATAGCCCGGAACCGGAATTTGTATATATGGCAAGAACAGATGCAAGAGGAAATTCTAACTTTATAAAAATAATTGGCACCCCAGGAAACACATCGGATGCATACCTCGCATGGGCAGAGGGTGTATTCTTAATGATTTCAACACTTTTAATGGATTTCACCGCAATGTTTTGAAGAAGTCCATAATTGGTTACAACTTCGCCGTCAATAACTACGTAGGTAAAATCAGACCCAATAACATTGGCAAACTTGATGTTGGGTCTATGTATAATATCAATTTCATCTCCCATGTTAAAATGTAGCCAATCAAAAAGGAATCCCGTCCAATTTTTCATTTTTTTTAGTAATGTTCTACTCTCAATCACTCTATTGGGAGGACCGTGCAACTTTTTCATCGCTTCACGTTCCGGTGTTAGAGCATAATCCGTTAGCACCACCTCATCCAAAGCAATGGTGTTTTCCGGAATACTGAACGGATCTGATTGCTTTGCAATTTCAATGGTTTCAGCAACGCGTCTCTCGACCAATGAATCTACTGGAACAGTATTTCTTTGATGATCATATTTAACCTCGGGTGTTGCTTTGGGAGAAATCTGTATAGAAAGTCCCCTGTCCCTACCCTTTTCATCTTTCACTTGGGCCACAAACGGAACACCATGGCCAAAGGAATCGGGAAGATTCAAATTAAATTGTCCGATACTATCTACTAATGGTTGAAAGACTTTTGTAGGTTCACCAAAGGTCATTAGAGTAAGTTCAGGATTCTTTCGATGCCGTTTGTTCTTTATACCCTCTATCTGACCGGAAATGGACAACTCCTTTTCCGGAGGGATGGGATGAGCCTGCTCAGCTTTATCATACTTATACCTGCGCCAACCTTGAGTCAACAATAAGGCATCCAAATCTTCGGAATCAGCATCTTCCCGAAAATAATAGGCCGGGTTCTCTATAATTCCACGTAGTTCGGATTGTAGCAGGAAATACGACAGAATATTGGGTCGTTGCAAATTTAGTGACCTGTAATAGTCGTTATCAGTAACCATAACACTCAAATTGGAAGGTGTTGGACCTAGATTTGTGTTTGCCGTGTACAAATTCATTCGTACCTTTCCCCTAGATGTATAAGAATCAAATTCAGTCAAAGCTTTTATTGTCAACTTTTGTCTTTTATTGTCCACAAACCATAAACGTTCATTTGTAGGTCTCTTATTTTGGTCCAACAGGGTTATCTCAAAGATACCCCGGGGCAAAAATGATTTGTTGATATATTGTAAGCAGGTTCCATTTTGAAACTTTGTTTTAATCAGATGTTTTGAAGCTCCCCGATGTTTAATACGAATAAACAGGCTATCATCTTGTTTGTGGTTTGAGGTTACTTTTATTTTTATTCTGAGATTGTCTTCGGTCACCGATAAAACGTCTCCTCTTTCAACTATTTTTGGAAGTTGGCATGTCCTATTTATTTGTTCTGCAGAAGTAATTTTTGCCGAATATGTTTTTGAAATATCTGGGGTAAACGCAATTTTACCCATTCCAAGAAAATTCGTTTTGAAATCGACCATGCGGTTCCCTAGATTATCCGAAATATAGCCCGAAACCTTTTGACCGTCGCCATTTTCATCCAAGACCTTTACACCCAAAGTGCTCTTCAATCCATTGACCAGGTTTCCTCCTTCGGGAAAAAACCGTACGCTTAATTCGCCCTTTTTCAATAGAATCGATTTCCCAAAATTCTTGTTTCCAGCTGTGAGGTTCAATCGTAGTATCTGTGTGGTTTTTGGCAAATCATATACAAACCGAAATGGGCTCTTTCCCGTTCTTTCGATGGCAATTGAATCCTTCCCTTGGCCCCAATCTAAATACAACATACTATCAGCCGTCCGGAGACTATCCAATATTTTGGGGAATATCTCCGCCGAAATTTGAAAAGTTCCATTGCTCATTTCTGTCTGTGTTATTAGCCCTATTGGCTTTTGTTCTATACTGGATAAGTCGAAATCAAAAACATCTATATAGGTCTTGAAAATGAAATCATCATCGAAATTCATATTCCATCTTGTGTAGGCCCTAATTAAATATTTACCGCCCGGATAATTTTGTAGCAATTCAAAGAATCCATTGGCAAGGCCTTCTTGGAGTTTTAAGGTTTTCTTTTCTAGGATTTCCTCCTCTTGGTCAATTAATTCTATGTACAATACCTTGCTTTTGGAGGATGGGAGATGTAAATAAGAATCGGTCACAATAGCCTTAAACCATATAGTATCCCGGTTGTGATAGGCATAGTTATCCAATTGAACGTATATCTTCTCGGCATAGGAGGCGTTGGCAAGATTAATATCAGCCAAAGCATTTGGAGCTTGTGAGAAGAGAATTTGCCAAAAACTAATTGAAAGAATACACAAAACTTTCAATACGAACGACTTTACATAAATTCCTAGGAGTTTTCCCACCTTCCTTAAAAATACGAAAAGGGTAGCGAATAATTAGAAGCGAGAAAGAGAGAAATCCTAAAATTTGCCTCAGCGAGATGTTCCGTAATTTACCCTATATCGCCAGTAGCTGACCCCGCCCAAAATCAAGGCACCCAATACCATGTGCCAAACATAGTCCGGGGTAATGGCGGCAGCCCCACTTTGGCCATAGCTATGGAGACCGACCAGATAATAATTGACGCCCAAATAGGTCATCATTATACTTCCAATGGCAATTAAGCTAAGAAAGTTGAACAACCACCTGTTGCGGAGCCCAGGTACCAAACGGGTATGGATGACAAAGGCGTAGATCATAATGGATATAAGGGCCCAGGTTTCCTTGGGATCCCAGCCCCAATAACGGCCCCAGCTCTCATTGGCCCATTGACCTCCAAGGAAGTTCCCAATGGTAAGCATAACTAGCCCAACCGTTAGGGCCAACTCGTTTATAATGGTCAATTCCTTTAAGTTGATTTCCATCCGTTTCTTATTCTCCTTTGTGGTGAGTACAATCAACAATAGGCTTACAAGGCCCAAAATGGCCCCTATGAACAATGGACCATAGCTTCCAACAATAACGGCTACATGAATCATTAACCAATAACTGTCCAACACCGGCACCAAATTAGCAATGGAAGGATCTACCCAATTCCAATTGGCTATCATCAACAACATACCTCCTACAAAGGTTGAGGCGGCTATGGTCATATCACTTTTTCTGCCGAACGCCAATCCAATGGCAATGGTAGCCCAAGCTACATAAAGAATGCTTTCATAAGCATCACTCCATGGAGCATGGCCAGAAACGTACCAACGTAAAATCAATCCAGCTGTGTGCCAAAGAAACAGAAGAATAATTGAGCCCATAAGAAAGTAGGTTCCTATTTTCCATATCTCCCGATCCTTAAAAATCCTAAAAATCAATACAAAAAATAATAGAAGGCCTACCGCCAAATATAGCCACCATAATCGGTTAAAAATGTCCAGTTTGTTGTAGATGATTTCAGTATTGATTTTTTTGTCCGGGGGCAATACCTCGCTACCGTGGTTTTTTTGATTCTGTTTAAAGGCAGACAAGAGCTTATCGGCCTCCGTATAGTCGCCAGTTTGCTTTGCCTTTTGTAGGGTCCCCAAATAATACGGAAGGGCATTCTGGATAAAATTTGCATATAAGGAATCGGCTACCTGATATTGGCCTGTTCGATATTCTACTGTAGAAATCCATTTATTATTCTCATCATTCAACAAAGGAAAAATCTTGATAATCTGTCCGCTTAAGGCCTGATTTAGCAAACTCACACGAATATGTGCATCCTTAAAATCCTGTTCAAATTTATCGGGAATATTTGTAGCTGTCGCCTGCATAAGAAATGGTTCCAGTTTGTAACGTCCCTTTTCATCAAAAAAGTCAGTGGCACTAACATAGTCCTGACCTTTGGGCACTCCTATAACCTTCCGAATACTATCATTTTTAGACTTTTTATCCAAGGCAATGAATTCCGTATTGTACCAGGCCACCGGATTTAACATCATGGAAAGGAACACCTGATTGGCATTCATGTCCTTATAAGTATCTTTTAGGCTTAATTTTCGCAGCAGTTCCGAGGAGAAGGTATTGATGGGTTTCATCCTTCCTCCCTCGTCCTGGATGACCAATTTCCCAAATTTTTCCGCATGCTCCTTGGATACGGTAGTAGCCTCTAGAACGGAATCTATCTGTTTTTGGTCAGGTCCAATGTTATGGTTATGCCCATCGTTATCCGAATGTTCCTGCCCTAAGACAGGCATTGCAAATCCCAACAAGACCAGGATGGTCATTGCCGCTTTCTTTACCCTTATTTTTTCCAGGGATTTGGCTAAATCCTTAAAACGGGTCTTACCAAAAAACATAATAGCCAATAAACCAAAATAAAGTAAAAAGTAGCCTATATAGGTAATCCAGGTACCCCATTGATCATGATTTACGGATAGTACGGTACCTTTTTCATCCGGATGGAAACTAGACTGAAAAAATCGATATCCTTTATGGTCCAATACATGGTTCATAAAAATATCATAGTCAAAAGGACGTTCATCCTTAACGGTAATCTTACTCATAAAGGAAGCATATCCTTTTTCTGTACCTGGATATTTCTCGGCGATAAAATCGTTTAATTGTATACTAAACGGAAGTTCATGTACCTTGGAGCCATACCCAAGCATAAAATCGAGTCCGCCTACATTAAATTTTTCCGTAAGATTCGAAGTACCCTTCCCCCCCAACAATTTTTTTTGGACGGTCTCTCCCCCTGCGGAAACCTCAACCACTAGAGCATCCAAAGTAGCTTCAGTAATTTGGGATTCAGGAACCTTAACTACGCCATAAGAACCTTTGACTACAGGTTCCGGAATTACAAATTGCATTCCAGCGGTATTGTAAAGGGAGCGCAATTGTAAGTCCTGTAAACTATCCTTAACCAGCGTTCCTTGCAACTGATCTGCCATTCGGAGAAAGTTACCTTCGAATGGGGAGCTTATTTGGTAGGTACTGTCCGTAACGAAAATATTTATGGCTCCTCCGGTTTCCTTATTCAAAGTGAAAAGTACACCATGTATGCTGGACACCTTACCACTCTCCAAATAGTGTTCATGCCGCTGCCCATCTCCAGCCTCTACAATCTTTAGATATTCCTTGCCATTTTCATCCTCTACCAGCCCTTCCTTGGCCCCATCAATGAAATCCACATATGAAATGGTAAAGGGTTGCCCGTTAAAGTCCATCTCCCAGGGAAGGTTCGATTTTAGGCCCTCTGCGGTAACGATCAAATCGTCTTCAAGGATTTTACGTTTCGGTTCCCCATCAATTTGCCCGTCTACATAAGCCTTAAGGTAGGTCTTGTCCGAATAAAAAACCTTTTCAGTGCTCCCTTCCCGAATGGGCATCATCCCTTCATAACTGACATAACGCGTAATAAATGCCCCAATTATTATCAGTATCCATGAAAGATGAAGAACAAGCACCGGCCACTTTTTCCACTGTAACAGATTGTATTTGAATATATTACCTATGAAATTAATAACAAAGAAGGCCATAATGACCTCAAACCACCATGCGTTGTAAATCCATATTCTAGCAGTCTCTGTGCTATACCAAGTTTCAATAAATGTACCAAAAGCCATGGCCGTTGCAAAAACTAGGAAAAGAACTGCCATTAGACGTGTGGAAAAGAAAATTTCTTTTAGCAATTTTGTCATTTGGCCGAAGGATTTACATTTAAAGAAGGCAAAAATACGGTCTTTTTATGATTTTAAATAGGCAATACCCAATTAAAAGCTTAAACAAAACTGTTAAAGATAAATGAATTAAAGGTGTAATAATATCTCTAAATTTGCGTATGATTTCAATCTCCATATTAGGTACGGGAAATGTCGCCAAACATCTATGGGATACTTTCTCAAAACACAAAGAAATCAAAGTGAACCAGGTAATAGGGCGTAATCTGGATGCAATTGCCTATTACAGGAACAAAACCAAAGCCTCCTCAGATTTCAAATCAATCACGGATTCGGATATTTACATAATAGCGGTAAGCGATGATGCCATTTCCACCGTATCCCAGTTTCTAAAGGACAAAAAGGGACTGGTGATTCATACTTCGGGGAGTGCTCCATTGAACGAATTACCGTCAAACTTAAGAACAGGCGTTTTTTATCCGTTACAAACTTTTACCAAAGGGCAACCTATAGATTTTAAGGAAGTCCCCATTTGTCTGGAAACCAAAGTTGAAGCAGATGGGCAACTATTGCATAAATTGGCCTCGCTCATTTCCAATAGGGTATATTTTGTTGATTCGGAACAACGTAAAAAGCTTCATTTAACTGCCGTTTTTGCAAATAATTTTTCCAATCATATGTTCCATATTGCACATGAAATCTGTGAAAAGAGCAACCTTTCTTTCGATATTTTGAAACCCTTGATTTCCAAGACCGTAAAAAAAATTGAAACGCTTTCGCCCTATGAATCCCAGACCGGACCGGCACGTAGAACGGATAAAGGTACGATGCAAAAACATATCGATTTACTAAAAGAAGAAAACCACAAAGAGATTTACCGATTATTGAGTCGGTCTATACAAGAAACCTATGGAAAAGAACTATAAGGAAATTTTAAAGGATATTACCACGTTTGTCTTTGATGTTGACGGAGTATTTACGGACGGGACACTTTTGGTCACCACTTCCGGAGAAATGCTAAGACAAATGAATGTTAGGGATGGCTACGCCCTTAAGACGGCCATTGATAAAGGGTATAATGTATGCATTATTACAGCAGGTAGCAATGAAGGGGTTCGGGAGCGATTAAAAGGATTGGGGGTAAACCACATTTACATGGGAGCCCATTATAAAGTCGCACCCCTGGAAGAGTATTTAAGAGGACAAGACATAGATCCGGATAATGTACTATATATGGGAGATGATCTGCCAGATATCCCTCCCCTACAAAAGGTGGCCCTTCCCACATGCCCGCAAAATGCAGTACAAGAGGTGAAAGCCATTTGCAAATATGTTTCACACAAAAATGGGGGCAATGGTTGTGTAAGGGACGTTATAGAACAAGTCTTAAAAGTGAAAGGGCATTGGTATAGTCCCATTGAAACCCAAAAGGTCTAAGACCCAATGTTACAGGAAAGGTTAAAGGATTACGCATTAATTTTAGCTTCAGGTTCACCGCGGCGACAACAATTTTTTAGAGAACTAGGGCTGGATTTTGAGATCCGTTTAAGGCCCGTTGAAGAAAAACACCCCGCGCAGCTGAAAGGACCTGAAATTCCCTACTATTTGGCGCAATTAAAAGCAACGGCTTTCAATGGTGAACTAAAGCCAAACGAAATATTAATAACCTCGGATACAGTGGTCTGGCACAACGAAAAATCCTTGGCCAAACCGGTCAATACTGCCGCCGCTTTCGCCATGCTCAAAACACTTTCCGGGGATTGGCACGAAGTTATTACCTCTGTGTGTTTTACAACCACATCCAAACAAAGGATAGTTACGGAGACTACTAGAGTTAAATTCAAAAAGCTTACCGATGAGGAAATCCAGTTTTACGTGAATACCTATGAACCTTTTGATAAAGCTGGAGGTTATGGCATACAGGATTGGATAGGTCTAATAGCTATTAAAAAAATTAAAGGGTCTTATACAAATGTGGTAGGCCTGCCCACTCATTTGGTCTACAAAACGTTAACTGATATGGTGGGTTGATGCTTTTTCGGTAATTTTGAAAAAACTGACGTAATGAAAAAATGGATCAAGTTTGAATTGGCCATAGTGTTATTTGCAATTGTAGTGACCACTATGGATTCATGTAAGGAAAGTGGTGTTGAAGAAAACAAGGACATTGCCTTGAATGAAGGTACGAAAACTACTATTGAAAAGCCCAAAAAGAAACTTTCCCAGGAATTTAAGGAGTATTGGTACTCTGGCCAAGCCGAGATAACCTCCTATGCTTTGCAGCAGCCGCGATATGGACAAATGCGGGACGGGCATGCTGTTTTAGTCTTTGTCACTGAGCCTTTTTCCGCTGATAAACAGGTAAAGGCGGATGCCCACAAGTCAGATAACATCCCCGTGTTAAAACTAAATAGCACAAAGAAATACCTTACCGGGGTGTACCCATATTCCATTATGAGTAGTAGTTTTTATCCCGTTCATGACAATGCACATGCATTGAAGATTACATTTTCTGCACAGGAATGGTGTGGACAAGTCTATGCCCAATTGAACAATAGAGATCAATTTGAAGTAATGTCCCATTCCTATTTTGAATCTGAGGCGGACCAAAACTTGACTCTGGACAAGGTTACTTTGGAAAATGAATTATGGAACAAAATTCGAATCGATCCGAAAGATTTACCTATCGGGGATTTTAAGATTGTACCTTCCATGGAATACATTAGACTCTCCCATAAAGAATTAAAATCCTATAATGCCAATGCTAGTTTGACCGAAAACGGTGAAGAAAGTGAATACCTCATTGTTTATCCAGAATTACAAAGAACACTTAAAATCAAATTTTCTACAGCCTTCCCGTATACCATTGAAGGTTGGACGGAAACCTTCATCAGCGGTTATGGTGAAGGGGCTAAAACCATGACCTCAAAGGCCAAGAGAATCAAATCCATAAAATCGCCCTATTGGCAAAAAAATGGAAATGAGCACGTATCTTTGCGCGATAGTCTAGGGTTATAATCTTCATGGAAAATATCTTTTTTGACTACAGGACGGAATTAATAGCAACCTTGGCTACCTTGGTTGTCCTATTGGTACTGAGGTTTATTTTTGAGAAGGCCATTCGGAAGGTCGGCAAGATCAGTGACCTAAACAGAGCCCGTACCTTACTTATAATCAAGTATGTATCTATTGCCATTACTATTATTGGTGTAGTAGCGTTAACCTTAATATGGGGCGTGAACATAAAAGATCTGGGGCTCATATTTTCTTCGGTTTTCGCCGTAATAGGAGTGGCGCTTTTTGCGCAATGGTCCATCATAAGTAATATTACCGCAGGGGTTATTTTGTTTTTTTCCTTCCCCTACAAAATTGGTGACCGAATAAGAATAATGGATAAGGACATAGCCGATAAAGAAGCAAATTACGAGACCTATCTTATTGAAGATATAAAGGCCTACCATATGTATTTAAGAAAAGACAATGGTGAACTCTTGACCTATCCAAACAATCTTCTCCTCCAAAAAGCCGTGGCACTTATTGATGCCACTAAAGAAATTAAGGGTGAATAGGAAATTTGTTAGTTTGTTAAAGAAGTTCTAAATGTAATTCCATCCCATTTTAATCTTTCTATATTTGGTCGCCGACAAAACCCTTTGATATGCGCCATATTTTGGTATTCTTTGCTGTGCTTCTGCTAAGTCCCTTCAAAGGCCATGTCCAAACCGCTAAAAATACTCCCTCCTCCGAAATTTTTCAATCCCTCCAAAAATTAAATTTTTTGGGATCGGTTTTATATGTCGCGGCACATCCTGATGACGAAAATACCAGGCTTATATCTTATTTTGCCAATGAGAAAAAGGCCAGAACAGCCTATTTGTCACTTACTCGAGGAGATGGCGGACAAAATATGATAGGCCCAGAGCTTAGGGAACTTTTGGGCGTACTCCGTACCCAAGAGCTTTTGGCCGCCCGTCGAATTGATGGTGGGGAGCAAATCTTTTCCCGTGCCAATGATTTCGGGTATTCCAAACATCCGAAGGAAACGCTGAAAATATGGAACGAAAACCAGGTCTTGGCGGATGTGGTCTGGGCCATTCGGAATTTTAAACCCGATGTCATTATCAATCGATTTGATCACAGGACTCCCGGAACTACGCATGGCCACCATACTTCATCTGCCCTATTAAGTGTAGAGGCATTTGATTTAACGGGAGACCCTAAAGAATATCCTGAACAGCTTACCTATACGGAGACTTGGCAACCCAAAAGGTTGTTCTTTAATACATTTTGGTGGTTCTATGGAAGTAGGGAGAACTTTGAAAAAGCGGATAAATCCAAGATGCTGACCGCGGACATTGGCACCTATTATCCCGTTTTGGGCGTTTCTAACAATGAAATAGCGTCCCGATCTAGAAGTCAACATAGATCCCAAGGATTTGGAACATTGTCCGTCCGGGGATCAGAAAACGAATACCTTGAACTCATAAAGGGAACGCTACCCAAGGATAAGACCAATATTTTTGAAGGGGTGGATACAAGTTGGTCACGTCTAGAAGGTGGAGCAGCCATTGGTGCCATCCTGACCCAAGTAGAAAAGACCTTTAATTTTATGGACCCAGCGGAACATATTGATGAGCTTTTACAGGCTTATGAATTGATTAAGGAACTTAAGGACGATCACTGGCGGGAAATTAAGTCCAAAGAGATCAAGAAGCTTATTCTGGACGTAACAGGGCTTTATCTTGAGGCTTCGGCCGCTGAATCTTATACAAATCCCGGAGAGTCGGTTGAAATAGATATAGAGGCTATTAACCGAAGTAAGGTGGATGTAGTGCTGAAATCGGTCTTATTGTCCGGTAAAATGACGGACGAAAAAGACATCGCCCTAAAGGAAAATCAAAAATTTAATCTTACGCTTAATCTTGAAGTTCCTAAAAATACGGCCTATACAAGTCCCTACTGGCTAAATAAAAAAGGTAGCCTGGGTATGTATTCCGTGGAAAAACAAGAATGGATCGGAAAGCCGGAAACCCCCAAGCCCTTTGAAGCCCAATTTGTACTCGATTTCAATGGAAATTCAATATCCTTCAAAAAGCCTGTGGTACATCGCTATTCGGAAAGGGATAAAGGGGAACTCTATCGCCCCTTTGAAATTTTGCCCAAAGCTACGGCACGTTTCGATGATAAGGTTTTGATCTTTGCCAATGCCGAACCTAAGAAGATTCCAATTACCGTAAAGGCGCATGCTGATAGTGTTGAGGGGAAGGTTCAGCTTTGCTTTTCCAAGGGCTGGACGGTAGAACAAGAAATAAAGTCCTTCAAAATAGCAAAGAAAGGAGACGAACAGACATTGATCTTTTCAATGATACCGCCCTCTTATGAGGATGAAAGTTACATCACGCCTTTGGTCAAAATCAATGGAAGTGAAATTTCGAAAGAATTGGTTACTATTTCCTATGACCATATTCCTACTCAATCCGTACTGCTGCCATCGGAAGCCAAAGTAGTTCGGTTAAACATTCAAAAAACAGGGGAAAATATCGGTTACATTATGGGAGCTGGGGACAAGGTCCCGGAGAGTTTGGAGCAGATCGGGTATACCGTTCATCTTGTGGATCCAAAGGATATTACCCCTGAGAACTTAAAAAAATTCGATGCTTTAGTGGTAGGTATCAGGGCTTATAATGTTGTGGACGAATTAAAGTTTAAACAACGATACCTATTGGATTACACCAAAAATGGTGGAAACCTTATTGTTCAATATAATACTTCAGGTAGATGGGACTCTCAATTCCCTAATATTGCCCCCTACCCTATTACACTATCCCGTGATAGGGTTACCGACGAAAATTCCAATGTAGAGATTTTGGCCAAGAATCACCCTATAGTAAATTTTCCCAACGCCATTACCCATGAGGATTTTAACGGATGGGTACAAGAACGTGGGCTTTACTTTCCCAATAAATGGTCCGGAGAGTTTACCCCGATTTTGTCCATGAACGATCAGGGTGAACCAAAGACTAACGGCAGCCTTATTGTAGCTCCATATGGAAAGGGCCACTATATTTATACGGGGTTAAGCTTTTTCAGGGAGCTACCGGCCGGAGTTCCCGGTGCCTATAAATTATTCTCGAACATGCTTTCGCTAGGAAAGGAAAAGATCGATACGGATACCCAAGTAAAAGGAAAAGGATAGACAATGCTGGAAAAATTAGTTTGGAAAAAAGAATACTCCTTGGTCTTGATCCTTAATCTGATATATGTTCTTTTCTTTTACTACATAATGACAGCCTTTATCTAAATGGGAGCCTTAGATTGGATTATATTGTCCGGAACTTTATTGTTCATTGTTGCCTATGGGGTTTGGAAAACCAGAGGCAGTTCCAATGTAAACGACTATGTTCGTGGTGGAAACGAGGCCAAATGGTGGACAATAGGTCTTTCCGTAATGGCTACACAGGCTAGTGCCATAACTTTTTTGTCCACTCCGGGGCAAGCCTTCCACGATGGAATGGGTTTTGTACAGTTTTACTTTGGCCTGCCCATCGCTATGGTCATTATCTGTTTGGTCTTTGTTCCTATTTACCACAAGCTAAAGGTTTACACAGCGTATGAGTTTTTGGAAAATCGTTTTGACCTTAAGACCCGAACATTGGCGGCAGTACTTTTTTTGGTGCAACGAGGTCTGGCCGCCGGCATTACTATTTTTGCGCCATCCATAATTTTGTCCGCAGTTCTAGGATGGGACTTGCGAACGCTCAACATCATTATAGGTATATTGGTTATCATTTACACCGTTTCCGGTGGTACAAAGGCTGTTAGTGTTACCCAAAAACAGCAAATGTTCGTGATCATGTTGGGTATGTTCATTACTTTCTTTTTCATTCTTGGATATCTCCCAGCCGATATTTCCTTTAATAAGGCCATGAAAGTGGCAGGTGCTAGTAATAAACTGGAAATTTTGGATTTTAGCCTTGACCCAAAAAGCAGATATACTTTTTGGAGCGGCATAACGGGTGGACTGTTTTTAGCGTTGGCCTATTTTGGCACGGATCAAAGTCAAGTTCAGCGCTATCTATCTGGTAAATCTTTACGTGAAAGTCAGTTAGGGCTTGTCTTTAATGGTATTTTTAAGATTCCAATGCAATTCTTCATTCTTCTTGTAGGTGTTATGGTATTTGTTTTTTATCAATATAACCCTTCACCCTTAAACTTCAATCCCTCTGCCACGCAGGCCGTAATGGAATCGGAATATGCCGAAGATTATAAATTGCTTCAGGAAGGACAGAAGAAACTGGAGGATGAAAAAAGAATGGCTCAAAATAAATTCTCCGTGGCGCTGGAGATAAAGGAATATACGGCGGTCGAGGAAGCCGAACGCCAGATCATGAACATAAATAAAAAAGACAGTACCAATAGAGCTACGGCGCGCGCGCTGATACAGCAGGCCAACAATGATGTAGAGACCAACGATAAGGACTATGTCTTTATTCATTTTATTTTAAACAATCTGCCTACAGGTTTGATCGGTCTTCTCTTGGCTGTTATTCTTTCTGCAGCAATGTCCTCAACCGCCTCGGAGCTCAATGCTTTGGGGACTATTACCGCTTTAGACCTATACAAGCGGAACAAAAATGGTGATTTCAGCCAGAAGCATTATGTTACCGTTTCAAAACTGTTTACACTTCTTTGGGGAATTGTAGCGATTGCCATCGCAAGTATTGCCAACCTTTTTGATAACTTAATCCAATTGGTCAACATTATCGGTTCCATATTTTATGGTAATGTACTGGGTATATTTTTATTGGCTTTTTTCTTAAAATTTGTCAAGGGAAATGCCGTCTTTTTTGCGGCCCTATTAACACAGTTGATTGTTTTTGTCTTATATTATAACCTAATACATATCCACCCATCCGGAGAGGAAAAACTAGGGTATCTATGGTTAAACTTCATCGGATCGGCTTTGGTTATTTCAATCGCCATAATTTTTGAAGCGTTTGATAGGATTTTGAAAGGTCCATCCACAAAGTTACCCTAATCAATGAAGAAGCTTAAAAAATGAAAAGGATTACGATTTCAATTTTCGTTCTGTTGAGTCTATTTTCATGTTCCGAAAAAAAAATCGAAGTTGACCAACGACCCAATATTTTGTTCTGTATCGCCGATGATGCCTCCTTTCCCCATATGGGTGCTTACGGGACAAATTGGGTAAAGACCCCGGCATTCGATAGGGTAGCCAAAGAGGGCCTGCTCTTTATGAACGCCTATACACCGAACGCCAAATGTGCCCCTTCTCGTTCAGCGATTCTTACCGGCCGTAATTCATGGCAGTTGGAGGAAGCTGCCAATCATTGGAACAACTTTCCATTGAAATTTAAAAGTTATGTGGAAGCTCTGGGAGAAAATGGATATACCACAGGGTTTACGGGTAAGGGCTGGGGCCCGGGTAAGGCGGTATCCGCCAGTGGAATACCCCGTGAGCTTACGGGAAAGGCATATAAGGACAAAACAATCAACCCACCGACGACCAAAATCTCCAGAAACGATTATAGTGCAAATTTTGAGGTCTTTTTGGACAGTGCCTCTACCAATACCCCGTGGTGTTTTTGGTATGGGGGTTATGAACCCCATCGTGCCTATGAATATGGAACAGGTATTGGAAAAGGAAAAAAGGAATTATCGGATATCACGGAAGTACCCGCTTTTTGGCCTGATAACGAAATGGTTAGAACCGATATGCTGGACTATGCTTATGAAGTGGAATATTTCGATTTTCATCTGGAAAAAATAATTGCCACTTTGGAGGCCAATGGCCAATTGGAGAATACGATTATTGTAGTCACTGCGGACAATGGAATGCCCTTTCCTCGCATAAAAGGACAGGAATATGAGCTTTCTAACCATTTGCCGTTGGCTATTATGTGGCCCAAAGGAATCAAAAATCCAGGAAGGATAGTTCAAGAGTATGTTAGTTTCATTGACTTCGCACCTACCTTTATCGAAATCGCCGGATTGGAATGGGAAAAGACTCAAATGGCCCCTACCCCAGGAAAAAGTCTGACCGATGTTTTTGGCGACTCAAAAAGTAATACGGATAGGGATTTTGTTGTTTTTGGGAAGGAACGCCATGATGTAGGCAGACCCAAGGACCAAGGTTACCCTATTCGTGGAATCGTAAAGGAAGAGTATTTATATGTCAAAAATTTTGAGCCGACACGATGGCCTGCAGGAAATCCGGAGACAGGATATCTCAATACGGATGGTTCTCCCACAAAAACGGTAATTCTTGATCTAAGGCGGAATGGAGAAAACGCCGAATATTGGCAGATGAACTTTGGAAAAAGGCCCGAAGAGGAACTTTACCAAATAGGGAAAGACCCTTTATGTATGGATAATTTGGCTGATATGGATGAAATGAAATCCATAAAAACAGAGCTTTCAGAACTGCTATTCACAACGTTGGAAACCCAACAAGATCCACGTGTTTTGGGAAATGGTGAAGTTTTTGAAAGTTATCCCTATATAGGTAAGGAAAGTAATTTCTACGAGAGATTCATGAATGGTGAGGAAATGAACACAGGTTGGGTTAATGATACCGATTTTGAAAAGGAAAAACTGGATTAGAATCCAACGAATTATGCAGAAATATAATTTAAAATGGGTTTTGATATATGCTCTTCTTTTTTTAGGATGTAAACATCATAATAGCCCGGAAGCTAAACCTCAAGAAACCTCAAAACCGAATATCATTTATATTTTGGCCGATGATTTGGGGTATGGTGATCTCAGCGTCTACGGCCAAAAAAAGTTCCGAACCCCAAATATTGATAAGCTTGCGGAACAAGGACTATTGTTTACGCAACACTATTCCGGAAGTACCGTCTGCGCACCTTCTAGATCTGCATTGATGACCGGGATGCATACAGGCCATACACCCATACGAGGCAACAAGAGTAATACGGAAGAAGGTCAGTTCCCCATAAAAGCAGGGGCCTTGACCGTGGCCGAAGTACTAAAAAAAGCAGGGTATACCACAGGAGCTTTTGGAAAATGGGGGCTTGGTTTTATCGGTACGGAAGGAGATCCCAATAAACAGGGTTTTGATAAGTTTTATGGTTACAATTGTCAAGGACAGGCGCATCGCTATTATCCTACCCATTTATGGGATAACCAGCAAAAAGTAGTTTTGGAAGGTAATGACACCAAGAATACGATGGTATACGCCCCAGATTTAATCCATAAGAAAGCCTTGGATTTTATAAAAAACAATGCCGAACGACCCTTCTTTTTGTATGCGCCCTCTGTAATTCCACATGCAGAATTAATTGTGCCCAAAGATTCGATTTGGAACAGATTTGAAAATACGTATGAAGAAAAGCCATGGGGAAATGATAAAAGCACGAACCGAAGAAGGAAAGGGAACGACTATGGCGCGGATAATTACCATCCCAAAGGCTACGCCTCCCAGGAAAAGCCGAGAGCCACTTTTGCAGCCATGGTGTCCCGCCTGGACAAACAGGTGGGCGAAATAGTACAACTCCTAGAGCAGCTCAGGATTTCAGAAAATACATTGGTCATTTTTACAAGTGATAATGGGCCGCATATGGAAGGTGGTGCCGACCCCGATTTTTTTAATAGTTCCGGAATCGTTCGAGGACGGAAAAGGGATTTATATGAAGGTGGTATTCGGGTGCCCATGATAGTCAAATGGCCCAGTACCATTAAACCAAATCGAAAGACCGATCATATATCGGCCTTTTGGGATATCTTGCCCACATTGGCGGAATTGGCAGGTGCGGAGATTCCAAAAGACATTGATGGCATTTCTATGGTTCCCACAATAAAAGGTACCAATAATCAACCGAAGCACAAACACCTATACTGGGAGTTTCATGAACAAAATGGAAAGCAGGCTATAAGATTTGGTGATTGGAAAGGAATTCGATTGAATGTTTATGATAACCCTAAAGCCCCAATAGAATTATATGACCTATCAAAGGATATCAAAGAATTGAATAATGTGGCCGATGAAAATCCTGAAATTGTGGCCCAGATCGAGACTTTAATGGAAACCTCAAGAACCGACAATCCCGATTTTCCTTTTAAAGGAAACTGACTTTTGAAATAAATCGGCGGAAAAGGATTCATGTAAACGTAATAATCTGGTATACTTTTTCTTTTTTTACTGCTACGTTGAGCTTAGTTTCCGCTGCGAAGAACAGCAAAAAAAGCTTAAGGGCACCAAAGAAAGTGCTGTTCTTCTTTAAAGCAAGGGTAAATAGCCAATGTTAAGAATTAAGTTTTGAGACCTATAGAACTAGAAGATGGTTTATAATTGTGCAAATAGCAAAGCTTCACTCCGTATATATCTTAACTTGTTATTTTTACTAACTCTTCAATATGGTTGTTTGGATAGCGATACCAGTACGGACACGCCAACAAAACCGCCGAACATTTTATTCGTAATCAGCGATGATCAATCGTACTTCCACACGAGTTTTGCTGGAAGCTCATTTGTAAAGACTCCCGGCTTTGACCGTATTGCCAGGGAAGGTATATATTTTACAAATTGCTATGCCGGATCCCCCGGCTGTGCACCTTCCCGTAGCGCACTGATTACAGGCAGACACCATTGGCAAAATGAACAGTCCGGACAGCATGCTTCCTCGTGGCTAAAAAAATATGTGCCCTTTATTGATGAATTGGAAGTTGCCGGTTATCAAATAGGCAGAACGGGTAAGGGAGTGGGACCATTTCAGTATGCAAGAAACGAGAAGGATTCGTTATGGAGAAAAAACAACGCTGCAGGAATCACTCATTCCAAAATACAATTCGGAAACGGATCTGAACTTCCGCCGACCACTGGTATCTCAAAACTAGATTATTTTGCAAATTTCAAATACTTCATGGATGATGTGAAAAAGGATAAGCCTTTTTTCTTTTGGTTTGGTGGATATGAACCGCATCGTGTATTCGAAAAGGGTTCTTGGAAAAAAATGGGCAAAAAATTATCAGATGTAGATGTGCCCGACTTTTTGCCGGATACCCAAGAGATACGAAGTGATCTATTGGACTATGCTGTGGAAATAGAATGGTTCGACAAACAATTCGTAAAAATGCTGAATTATTTGGAAGCCACGGGAGAGCTGGACAATACAATAATCATCGTTACCTCAGACAATGGAATGGCATTCCCTAGGGCCAAGGCGAATAGTTATGAGTATGGGGCACACGTACCGCTCGCTATACGTTATCCCAAAAATTTCAAAACAGGTGAAACTGTGCATGACTTGATCGGATTTAAGGATTTTGCACCTACTATTTTAGAGGCCGCGCAAGTCCGACCTAAGAAAATGTTGGCAATGACCGGCAAAAGTTTTTTGGAAATTCTAGAATCAAAAAAACATGAACCCACAGAGCTTACTAGAAGATATAGCTATGTGGGAAGGGAACGGCATTCTTCTTCCAGATATGCTAATTGGGGGTATCCCCAACGAGCTATATTTTCTAAGGACTATGTTTTTATTTGGAATCTAAAACCTGATCGATGGCCGGCAGGGGCTCCTCAAAAATATCACTCGAATGATACCACTCGAATACTTCCCAAATATGGTATTGATTCTCAGGGAAAATATATCCCAGATGCTGCCTTTACGGACATTGATGACTGTCCCTCCAAAACATACCTGATTGAAAATTATAAAAATGATAGTATAGCTCACTATTTTCGATTAGCGCATGACAAAAGACCTGAGTTTGAACTCTATGATGTCACGAATGATCCCTCATGTTTGACTGATCTATACGAGAATCCAAATTATAAGAAAACAAGGGAACAGCTTTGGGTATCTCTACAAGGTGAACTCTTGAACTCTAGAGATCCGAGAATGGTGGGTCCGGAAAAAGAGATTTTTGATACGTACAAAAGATATTCACGGATACGTAAATTTCCGAAGCCGTAGTGCATTTCATATTTTATAATAAAAGACAATTAAAAGATTAGTATTGCGAAATTGATTTTTGGTATTATCATTATATCTTGATTTCGGATACATTTGAAAAAGCGGGTTTGACCTTTTTTTAATTGATTGAGCAATTCGACTAAAAACAAACAGGCTATGGCCACAACTAAAAAATCAAGGACATTCAACGTCAATTACCTAAAAACTAACAAATAAGTATTACTAGTGGACCTCCAATGAAAAGTTTAAAACTAGATTCAAAAAAGTTATATGCGGGTGCCGCGCAAGTGGATATCACCCCGACAATAGGATCGCTTATCGGTGTGGGTTTTTTTTCACATTATGCACGATTTATCAATGATCCATTGTTTTCTAAATGTCTGGTCCTGAAACAAGACGGAACTACCTTTGCCCTCGTCATGGTCGATATCTGTATTATACCGTCCAACCTTTTAAATGATATCAAAGAAAAAATTGAATTGGAGACCGGCATTATAAAAGAACATATACTACTCGCTTGCACACATACTCATGGCGGTGGGGATGTAGCCGGGCTTTTAGGTGGAGCTGTTGATATTAACTACCGAAACCAACTACCGGAACGCATTGTAACGTCGGTTGCCCAGGCATTGAAACGCATACAGCGAGCCAAAATTGCCTCGGGGAGTTCTGAGGTTACGGGATATCAGCTTTGCCGAAGATACTTTATGGAGAATGAATACACTCCAATAAATCCGGTTTCCAAAACGACGGATTCCATTAAAACGAATCCCTTCGGGGTAGAAAAGTATATAAAAGGCTCCGCTGCACCTGTAGATTCCGAAATGAATTTTGTGACCATAAAGGGGTTGGACGATACTTGGATATCTATATTGGCCAATTATAGTAGTCATTATGCAGGTGATTGGGACTCTGACACGATTACAGCGGATTTCTACGGAACCTTTGCCCAGCATTTGTCCCAAAACATGGACGCTCCTAAGAAATTTGTTGCTATAATGAGTTATGGCACTGGAGGTGATGTTAATACCTGGGATTTCCGTAACCCCAATAAGTTCCCTAAAACCCAATTCGCAAAGACCGAAATGATGGGAAAAGATTTGGCCGAAGGCGTATTGCATAAATTAGAAGATTTGGAATGGAATGAAAATCCTAACCTTAATGTTGCTTATAAAGAATTGAAGCTTAAAATAAGGAAACCTACAAAAGAAGAACTAGAGAAAGCCAAAGAACTGTTTTCGAAACATAGTTTTAATAATTTGAGAGTAGATGACCATGGCATGGGTATGGTCTATGCCAGAGAGCAAATATTATTGAACGAATATCCGGATACCCACACCGCTGCCATTCAAGCAGTAAAACTAGGGGGTCAGATTTTCGGGGCAATGGGCGGCGAATTGTTTACAGAAACAGGGCGTTGGCTAAAAAACCAAATCAAGAACGCCAACTATTTTACTATCTGCCTCGCCAATACCTACGACGGCTATGTACCTCCAACACAAGAACTTGAGAGGGGGGGGTATGAAACATGGCGGGCAAGAAGTAGTTTTTTAGATGGTGAAGCAGAGGAAGCCTTAAAAACTACAATGGTTTCTTTGGTAAACACATTTGAAAAGTAAAATCACTTGTTTAAAAAAATGCACCATGTTAAAAGTAAGTCAACTATTCATTTACCCTATAAAATCCTTGGCCGGTACTTCTACTAATTCTGCAGAAGTCACAAAAAAAGGATTTAAATATGATCGTAGGTTTATGTTGGTAGATGAGGATTATCGTTTTTTGACTATTCGTGAATTTCCAAAAATGACCCGTATACACCCAATTTTGCAAAAGGAAGGCCTTAGGGTAAAATCATTGGACACAGAAATCAAGGACCTGTTCATCCCTTTTGAAGATATCCAGAAAGAAATCAAAAAAGTAGTGATTTGGAACGCAGAGGTAGAAGCCCATAGTATCTCTCAACAAATCGATTCTTGGTTTAGCGATGTTCTTGGCTCAAATGTAAAATTGGTTTATATGCCAGAAAATAGCATGCGGCCGGTAGATACCAACTCTGGCTTCAAACCTCTTGATAAGTTCGTATCCTTTGCCGATGCCTATCCCTTTATGATGATAGGGGAAGCATCCGTCCAGGATCTAAACGATCGTTATAAGGGCAATCAAAGATTTACAGTTAAGCGTTTTCGCCCCAATATTGTTTTTTCAGGGGGTTATCCAAATCAAGAGGACGAGATTGAGGATTTTACTATCAGCGGGATACAATTCACAGGTTTGGAAAATTGTGCGAGATGTACCATTCCAACTGTAAATCCAGAAACCGGAGAAGTTGATGAAAACACGGAACCCCTTACTACCTTATCAAAATATCGGTTGCAAAACAAAAAAATAAATTTTGGGAGAAATCTGGTGCATTCGGGTATGGGAACAGTATATGTCGGTGACGAACTTTTTCTAGGTTGATTTTGGAACTGTATGATTTCCACAATCATGGTGAATTAACATTAATCAGGAATCTTTTTTACTTAGTTATCCCTCATCAAGTACAGCCAATCCATTTTGAGAAAAGAATTTTCGATTGCTAAAGGTTTTGTCTCTAGAATTTTTAAAAATTTAAGGCTTGGAAACCATTGGTTTCTCCAGTTTTTTTCGATAAACCGTAGGTGTACAGCCTTTTATGGCTTTAAAATGTCTATTAAAGTTAGATAAGTTTTCGAAACCGGACTCATAGGCTATTTGTGAAATATTACTATTTGGTTCCGCTAACAGGCGACAGGCGTACCCGATACGTAATTTTAATAAATAGCTTTTAAATGGCATGCGGTACATTTTTTTAAACGCCAGAAAAAATTGGGTATTGGACATATTGGCGATTTCCAATACATCACGTAATTTAATATCCTCCTTAAAGTTTTTTAGAATAAACTCCACCACGTCCCGCATAGGGCCACTTTCGGACATATGATCTGTTTCCCTGAAGACTGGGCTACAAATGAATTCGTATTCCTCCGTAGTAGCCAGTATCTCAAATATGGAAAATAGGGAATAAAAACGCTGCGTAGGGTTCATGTGTTGCATCGCCAAAATAATGTCAACAAGATTTTTTTTTGTTTTTCCAAAGAATCTGCATCCCCTGGAAGCATGGGAAAAAAATGCCTTAAGCCCTCTATTTTCCGGTAAATCAAAGAACTGCCTCCCAATAAACCCTTCTAAAAATTGAATAACGTACCCTTTTCCAGTAAATGTTCCATCGGCCTTGTTGTACACTGTGTCACAACGCCAAACATGAGGTAAATAAGAACCTAAAAAGACGAGATCACCCTTCTTGAATTCGCTAATATTGTCTCCCACAATTCGAACCCCGCTACCCTTTTTAATATATACCAGTTCGTACTCAGGATGATGATGATAGATGCTAAAAGCCCTTTCCTCTACATGGTAAATAAAAGATTGATTGGATTCCTTGAACAATCGAATTTCGGTTGTTTCCATTCTTAATTTTTATTCATATTGATACTCTTCTTCAAATTTTTCATATGAAACTGACCTTTTTCATAGCTAAATATAATTATTTGTATTAGATTATCGGTTTTTGCTATTATTAAATTCGAAGTCTTACGAATACATTTGAAAGAAACCCCTACAAAATTGCCATGATAATTGAGTTTTATTCGACTTTTTTACAAAATTTAAAAAAACACCATAAATAGAATTACTATGGACAAGATAAAAATCACCCATCCTCAACGAGATTCCGATTTTGTGACAGGGGCATACTCCGATGGGGTGGCCTACAATGGAATGCTATTTTTAAGTGGACAAGCCTCGGTAGATTTTGCTACTTCCAAATTTGTACTGGGAAGTATTGAAGAGGAGACCAGGCGGACGTTGGATAATATTAAGGCCATTGTGGAAACAGCCGGTGGAACTATGGACGATGCACTAAAGAGCACCGTACATCTAAAAGACATCAAGGACTTTAACAAATTCAACGAGGTGTATGCAACCTATTTTACTGGCATAAAACCGGCCCGGACCACGGTACAATCTGTTTTGGGAGAGAATATTAAGGTTGAAATTGATATCGTTTTCAAATTACCGAATGGTTAATAATGATTAGCAGTAATCCATATTATACCCAGGCTGCTCATTCCATAGATTCCCCTGCCCTTTTGGTCTTTCCAGATTTGGTACATCAAAACATCCGAAACGCACATGAACTTATAAAAGGAGAAAATACCATCTTGAGACCCCATGTAAAAACGGTTAAATGCTTGGAGGTAATAGAAATGGCACTGCAGCACGGTATTGATCGCTTCAAAAGCAGTACCATTTCAGAGTCGGAACTTTTAGCTATGGCCGGGGTTCATGACGTACTACTTTGCTATCAGCTTTCAGAGGTAAAAGCATTACGATTCGATGCACTTCGAAAAATATATCCAAATACCATTTTTTCATCCCTTATCGATACTATAGATTCTGCCAGGCTTTTGTCTGAACTATTCCAGGAGCACCCAATGGATGTTTTTGTGGATATCAATTTGGGAATGGATCGTACGGGAATAAAACCAGAACAAACTTTAGATTTGGTTAGGGCGTGTTCCGATTTGAAAGGACTCGATATCGTAGGACTACATGGTTATGACGGACATGTGCATTCGCCCGATCAAGAAACCCGAGAAGCTGAAGCAAATAGAATATTTGAACAAATGATACTTTTAAGACAAGAGGTTGAGACCTATCTGGAAAAAAAGATCAATGTAGTACTGGGTGGTTCCCCTTCATTTGCATATTATGCCAAAAAGGATGAGATAGAATGTAGTCCGGGTACCATTTTCTTTTGGGATGCCGGATACAAATACAATTACCCGGAATTGCCTTTTGTTCCAGCTGCGGTTCTATTAACACGGATTATATCCATCATAGATAAAAATTTGTTGTGTTTTGATTTGGGTAGTAAGGCGGTTGCTGCAGATCCACCTCAACCGCGGGTTGAAATTCTCGATTTGGAAAATCAGCGGATCGTTGGTCAATATGAAGAACATTTGGTGGTGGCAGTTCCGGACACATCGGAATATCGCGTTGGTCAACCTTTCTTTGCCGTGCCCTATCATATATGTCCTACCGTAAACCTTTATGAAACATTTGAAGTAATACGGGAAGGCAATCTTGTAGAAACTTGGGCGGTACCCGCACGAAATAGAAAAATCACGGTTTAAAGATGTCAGAAATAAATATTAAGTTAAACCATAGTAGGTCCGCCGAATTGTTGGAAAGGTCTAAAAAGGTTTTAGCAGGTGGTGTTTCCTCGGAATTTCGAAAATTCAATCATCCCCATGCCCTATTTTATGATCATGCGGATGGCGTTTACACTTATGATGTTGACGGGAACAAATATCTGGATTTTACCCTAAGCCAAGGCCCAATGATTGTTGGTCACTCCCATCCACATATAGTAAGGCGTGTTAGGGAATATAGTGAAAAAGGACAGCTTTATGCAGGTCAGCACTTGTTGGAAATTGAGCTAGCGGAAAAACTGAATAAACATATACCATCAGCTGAATTGATGCGTTTTTGCCTAGATGGTTCTACTGCTGTACAGACCGCCCTTCGTGTGGCACGTGCAAAAACCGGACGAAACAAATTCATTCGTTTTGAAGGGCATTATCACGGATGGTTGGACAACGTTTCATGGGGACTTACTTTGGACGAAGAAAAAATGGGTCCTAGGGAAAATCCAGATACCGTAGCATGGACAGAAGGCATCGCCAAAGGTTCATCCGATGAATTTATTCTACTCCCGTGGAATGATTTGGAATTGGTGAAAAAGACCATGGAAGTATATCATGACTCCATCGCCGCCATTATCACGGAACCTATTATGTGTAATAGTGGTTGTATACTTCCGGAAGAAGGATTTTTAGAAGGTCTACGGGAACTTTGTGACCACTATGGTTCGGCCTTGATTTTTGATGAGGTCATTACAGGTTTCCGTACTGGGTTGGGAGGTGCTCAAAAACATTTTGGTGTAACACCGGACCTATCCATTTTTGCTAAAGCCATGGCCAGTGGTTATCCAATTTCGGCCATAGTTGGTAAAAAGGAATGGATGCATGTCATCGCTGAGGGAAAAGTTATCCATGCAGGTACTATGAACTCAGCTTGTCCACTTATAGCCGCGGCATTGGCAACAATCGAGATTTTGGAGGAAGAGGGCACTTATGAACGTATTTACGGTCTTGGTCATCAATTGATGGATGGACTTAGAAATGCGGCCCAGGAAACCGGACAAAATTTGTTAGTCCAAGGATTGGGCCCTATGTTCCACACCGGTTTCACAAATGTGGGTAAAGTCAAGGAATTTAGGGAACTTAGGACATACGAACAGCCAAAGTCTAAGATGTTTGTGCATGGCCTACAGCAAAAAGGTGTCCGGGTAATAGGAAGAGGATTATGGTATATATCGGCCGTACATACAGAGGAGCACATTGATCACGCCATAAAAATAGCAAAAGAAGTTTTATTGGAACTCAAATAACAACCCAAGCGAAGGTATTCGAATATGCTAAGAAAATGGCGGGCTTTCGTTAAATACAGATAGTATGGAATTGAATAATAATTCTAGAGTAGGTATTGTTGGCCTTGGCCTAATGGGAAGCAGTATAGCCACAGCTTTATTAATAAACGGTCAAAAGGTAGTGGCGTTGGCACCGATAATTTCTGATACGAACCAAACTGCACCGGACCGTATAATGCATTCCCTCGAAGAGAGTTACAGAGAGGGGCTTAGCACAATCCCGGCTAAAGATTTGTTCCAAAATATAACTTTTACTTCTGATTACGCCGACTTAAAACCCTGTTGGTTGGTGATGGAATGTGTATTGGAGAATCTAGAAATCAAGCAGGACGTATATCGCAAAATAGAATCCTCTGTCTCGAATAAAGTAATCATCGCTTCCAATACATCTGCAATACCAATAAGTATGTTACAAAACTATCTCAGGGTACCGCAACGCTTTTTTGGGATGCATTGGGCCGAACCGGCATATACTTCTCGTTTTTTAGAAATTATTTGTGGTGAAAAAAGCCCGCTGGAAGTGGGCGAACAATTGTATGTCATTGCAAAAAATTGGGGCAAGGAACCTACTCTGGTACGAAAGGATATTCGGGGGTTTATTACTAATCGTATAATGTATGCCATGTATCGGGAGGCGTTCCATTTGGTTGAAAATGGATATGCCACCATAGAGGACGTAGATCGAGCTTGCAAAAACGATGGCGGTCATTGGATGACCTTCTGTGGACTTTTTCGCTATATGGATTTGACAGGACTACAAGCCTATCATTCCGTAATGAAAGGTCTTTTTCCGGAACTGAGCAACCAAACCACGGTGCCCAAGTTGATAGACGACGTAGCAAAAGAAGGGGGCAACGGAATTTCCAATGGAAAGGGATTTTACGATTATAGCCCCGAGGAAGCCAAAGAATGGGAGCGTACTTTTGAAAAATTCTCTTTTGACATTAATCGTTTGTCCCTAGAATATGCCGATAAAACAACCGACATTTCATCAGTTAAAGTAAAGAAATGAGTTCCACATCCAAGTTCTCTTTTATTGTAGATGGTCATTTAGACCTGGCCACCAACGCCATGTCCATGAACCGGGACCTTACGCAAAGCGTTGAGACCATACGTAAAAAGGAGAAGGATCTCGGATGGTCAGATTTTCAGGATCGGGGAAAAGGTACCGTTGCCCTCCCTGAACTCCGCAAAGGCAACATAGGATTGGTCATCACCACCATGATTTCCCGTTTTTCAGAAGCTGGTGACCCTTTGGATACCATGGCGTTGCCTGGATGGCACTCCCCTCAACAAGCCTATGCCAATGCACAATGCCAATTGGCATGGTACCGAGAGATGGAAGAGTTGGGGGAAATGGCTCAAATTAAAAGTCAAAAAGATTTAAAGGAACATTTGGATGTTTGGAAGAATGAAAATTTGGATACGTCAAAAAAACCAATTGGTTACCTTCTTGCGCTAGAAGGTGCGGATTCTATTGTAAATCTTGATTATTTATATCGGTACTATGAGCAGGGGCTGCGCTCCATTGGCATCTCTCATTTTGGACCAGGCAGATATGCCGCTGGCACCCATTCCGATGGTAGTGGACTGACCTCCATTGGCATAGAGCTACTAAAGGAAATGAACACGCTCAGCATAATTTTAGACCTCACCCATCAAACAGACCAGGGCTTTTTTGAGACCTTGGATATTTTTCAGGGTCAGGTAATCGCAAGTCATCAAAACTGTAGGGCATTGGTGCCGGGTGAGCGGCAATTCACCGATGAGCAAATTAAATGCGTTTTGGAAAGGGATGGTATTATTGGAGGTTCTTTGGATACTTGGATGCTACACCCAAATTTTAAGATGAATGTGGATGATCCAAAGGAACTCAATATCAATATGGAACGTCTGGTGGACCATTTTGACCACATATGCCAAATGGCTGGAGATACAGAACATATTGGGTTTGGAAGTGATCTTGATGGCCTGTTCGGACTGGAACAGACCCCATATGATATGAACTCCATAGCGGACCTATATAAATTTGAGGATATTCTTCTAAAAAGAGGGTATACTAAAATGGATATTGAAAACATTATGTACAAGAATTGGCTACGAATCCTAAATAACGTTTTAAAATGAAAATACGAACTGATAACCCAGTACTGATTTGGAAAACCGCACTCATTCTCCTTATGGGCACCTTTATGCTCATGTCTTGCAAGGATATAGCGGACAACGCGGATTCTTATTCTTCTGGATTACAAATTGGCTATGCCGAAGTAAACTATACACCCCGCATAGGCCTAAATCTGGTTGGTAATTATCGAGGGGATGATTATGCCTCCCGGGGAATTCATGATTCATTATATGGCAAGGCGATGGTAGCAAAGGGCAGCAATGGTGAAAAAATAGCCATTCTTTCCGTCGATATCTGCAACCTCCCTGTAGAATCTATAGATATGATGCGGGAGCATGTAGCTACGGATTCCGACATTAAATCTGAAAATATCTTGATTCACGCCACACATACTCATAGTGGCCCGGAATCAAAATTAGAAGCACCAGAGGCCAAGGACTATCTTCAAAAAGCGGCAAATGCTATTCTAGATGCGGATAAGAATTTGGAACCTGCAGAACTTTTGGTAGGCCGTACTAAGGAAAATCGTATTTCCCATAATAGACGATTAAAAGCCGTGGATGGCACTACCCATATGGTCTGGGAGAAATTTGAACCCGGCTTTATTGAAAAAGCATTGGGTGGAAAAGACCCAGAAGTCATTACCGTTAGTATACAACAACGAGGTGAAATTAGTAGTAGTATCGTCAATTTTGGGTGCCACCCGACCACGCTTACAGGAAACAACTGGCACTACTCCGCCGATTATCCTGGTTATCTCACCGAATCCATGCAAAAAGTTATGGGCAAGGACTTTGGCGTACTTTTTCTAAATGCTCCGAACGGTAATATTACGCAAGTAGATCATAAAGTAGGCTTTCTAGATACATATCAAGAATGCCAACGTATTGGATACCTTTTAGGTGTGGCCGCAATGGAAGCTATGAAAAATCCTGAACCTGCCTCTGGCCATGGTATAATAAAGATTTCTCGGGAAGAGGTACCCCTAAAAAAAATGACTATCACGGAAGAACAGTATAATTGGGCACAAAAAGTCATGAAACGCGTAGAAAAGGAGGGCATGCCAGAATTACAACCGGATGGTATTCCGGAGGAACTATATGCCAAATGGTGGATCGATATGTATGATGAGCAAGACGAAATTGATAATCTTGAGGTTATGGTGATGCAAATTGGCGATATAGCCATAGTTGGACTACCGGGTGAAATGTTCAATGAGTTTGGAATATACATCAAAAAGAATTCTCCCTATAAAAATACCCTGGTGGTCAATCTGGCCAATGGAGACTACAACTATTTTCCAACGGAAATTTCCTTTGGACAAGGTCCTGAAGGGTTTACACCCATGATAACAGGGTATGAAACTACACCCGGTACCACATCCTATGATATAGGTGCAGGAGAAAAATTGGCAGAATCCGCAGTAGCCCAATTAAAAAAGATGCATGGATCTTGAGTAATAACTGTTGAGGAGCAAAAAAATTACTCCCGAAGATCCAATTGCCCTGAAACGTAATTTTTATGGGCTTAGAAAAACTTCGGGCAAGTGATAAATCAACTTTTTTGGTATTTTTTGCGCGCGATCATGGACTTATAATAACGATGTAAAAAGTCATAGCATACCAATTCGTGTAACCGATTTTTGGACTTGAACAAGCGATTCATATGCATATGGAGATAGCTTGCCATTAAATCATCAAGCCCTATTTCCATAATTCCATTTTTGAAGTAATTTAGAATTTGCGAGGCAATGGGCCGAACCTCTTTTTCCTTAATATCGATAACATCCAAAATTGGGGCATAATCCGGTTTGTCCGCAACATTAAAAATCATGAATTCTTCAATTCTTTTTCGCTCCTCCCGATACTTTGAGTCGAGCTGTTTCTTTAATGGTCGGGATATTCCGAATTCATTTCCAAATCCGGTTTTTAACCTATCTAAAAGCCGTAGTTTATCATCGTCCGAGTAGCCAAAATCATTGAGATGCGAGTCCATGGCACGAAGTGAGAACAACCAACGAAGCATCTCCCCCTCCTCACCTTCTATCATATCCAAAAAGTGAACTATCATTTTGCTATCGTAATAGAAAAAGACTTCCGATAATTCCATGGTACGTTCACCATAGCGTTCAATCTCCCTTTGATAAGTATCCAGTTGAATTTTCCAAATAAGGTCTTGATCCATAAATTGCTTTAAAGGTGGATAAAGTCCGTTTATGACCTCCCCTACTCTCTCTGGATTTGAATAATGTAGACGCACTCTAATATGGTGCCTTGTATCTGCATATCTTATAAAAAACCATTTATCGACAATGCCATCCTCTTTTAGTTTTTCAACCACAGGTTTAATGATTTCGCTAAGGACTACATCCGATGTCTTGTGACCCGTGTAAATTTTATAGTACAACCAACTGTCACCCAAAATGTAGTTCCTCTGCACCCTTTTTTGCTTTATCCTTATTGATGTCATAACCCAATTTTTCCTCATTAAAAAATGATACGATTACCTGATTGGTGTAGTACTCTGTTTTGTTCTTTACGATTCCCTCTTCGGTAAACAAAAATTCTGTGAGCTTAAAATCCGTTCTTTTCTCTACGGTATCCAAGAACATCCTTACGGAGGTAAGATTCTGAAAATTCACCAATAATTCGTTGTCACCATCGGCGAGCATAGCAAATTTGGGTATCTTCAGGGTTTTCCTAAAAGAGGCTAGCTCTTCGGTTAATTGCCCATCGTTATTCCTTATTTTTAAAAGGCCCGAAATATGATTCTTCCTTAAATGCCATGTGGCGTTCTGTAAAATCAGGTTATGGTATTCGATTCTTGGAAGAAACTCAAAGTTTTCCGCAAACGGACTAAGGTTGATCCCTATACCACTTCTAAATCCCTGGGTTTGCATATCGGCCAAAAAATGATAGATAGGAAGCGAATCCCGAGAATAGTTATGGGCATTGGTTAAATGTGGAATTACCTGCTTATTGTACTTTTTTGACCTCAACATAATTGCATTGTTTTTGATGGAAATCATCAAATCGTCAAGCGTTAACTGAAATGGTTTAGATTTCACGGACTTGGCCAAATATGGGATTTCATACTCGCGGAAATCGGGACGCATTAAAATGTTGCCTACCCTTGATTCGGGAAGATGCACGATTTCGGCTAAAATCTTATCGGCATTTATCTTGGTTTCCGCTCCGATTATTTCCATCGTGTAATCATGAAGTTCCTTGTCCCCATGACAAAAACGACCTAAAAGATTTGCCGCACTAGAGCCCCCACCGCCGCTGAACTTTATTTTTTGCCGACCATTTTCAATAATAATCTCCAGCATACAGGACATTGTATCCGGCAAATCGTCCCACTCGGCCTCATACTCCTGGAAATCGTTATCACTTAGCGTAATGGTATATGAGTTTTCCCTAAAGGCCTTGTTGAGTTTTTTTTGAAATATGGAGTTGATGGTAGTCCATTTTACGTCAACGATCGATTGCCTCGAATCCCTTTCGGGAAGAATGATGCCATCTACCAATGGATTTATATCCCCTGAGCCCTGATTCTGGACATATCCTAAGCCTATCTCTACATCAAGGGCGGTTGCCAAAGGAACTTCACGTTCTTCATATCTTTCGTAAAAAGCTTCCTTGAATTTGGAAAGGAAGGTCTCTTGGGGCGGTATTGAAATCCTATTGAGAAGGATTAGCCCCTTTTTTACATCATCGATTATAGCTTCATCTAAGGTATTGGCCTTAACGCCCAATGCCACATCGGTCTGAAACATGAATTTGAGATCAAAGTCCGTTCCCAATTCCCTTAAGGATTCCGTTAGGTTAAGATACTCATCCGGATCGTTGCCCATAGTTGAATCAATAAGAAGCATTTTTTTTCCCGCTTCTTGCAGTGTGCATAATACGTCTTTTGTATTGTGCAATTTTTTGAGTACGGAGCAAATCTGTTCTAAAAACTCAGATCCGGAAACAGAGGGTTCCAACTCACTGATCAGTAATTGGCTGTCTACCAATTCTTCTATATAGGAAGATGCTTCTTGGGTGGTAATTTCATCGCTCACCAACATATTTACTAAATCCAGAAGCAAAGCACCTTTGTTCGCTTTGACCAAAACTAAATCGAGATACTCCGTGTCATCTACGGCCACGATATTGTGGTGCCTTTTACTGTTGATATATTCGTATTCCACATATCGTAACTGTTTTCCGGCTTTATAAATACTGGTATTGGGAAAAAAGAGAAGTTGATGCTTTATTTCGGGCCTTTTCACCAAATCTTGTGAAAGTGCCACCAGATAGTTCATGTCCAATCTTGTATGCCGGCGGTTTTTATCTACCTCTTTTAAAACAGTGTTCGTTTGAACATCAAACCTTCCTACGGAACATCCAGCGAACAGACCAAACGGTGTACACCTTGAGGACATTCTTGTAAGATATTTGAGCATAGAAAATTTGAGCTTTTCTATCTTTTTGTTGTCCGTTTGTTCTCCATCCACCCACCTAGTAATTTCCATGGATAAGGAAGGTGATGCCAAGAATAAGGCTTCTTTTATTACGGGATCATTGAAGGCCTTTTTAAAATCTTCATCTGGGATGGTTTTTTTTGAGGTAAAGGTCTTGTACCAATCCAGGGACAATAAAGGGGTCCTCAACACATAGTTGTAAAAATTTTTATATGGATTGCTGCCGGCCATATTGGGGTTAGCTTATCATTAAACATTCATCCCAGCTAGTTTCAAAATCCGCCAAATAATCTATGATGACCAGTCCCATTCCCGAAATTCCTTCCAATAGGGAAATACCTACTATCCATTCGTTTACATCCCTCCATTGCTTGTAGCCGGCATAACCATCTTCATGTATCGCCTTGTTTATACCATCCTGAATCCAGAATTCCATGGCGTCCTTGAAAATTGGAATTTTAGTTTCTTTATAAATCCGGGAAAAGATCTGGGCAATTCCATAAGACCCATGGCACACTATGGCATCCTTTACCAAGCTCGTATCCGGCGTGGTTCGCTCTGCGGCATGTTTAAGAATAGAAATCGATTCGTTTTTCAGTTTTTCATCTTCTAAAACCTTTGAAGCGTAATACAATTGTAATCCAATACCTAATTCTCCATAACACCATCCCAACCTACTATTTCCGCCGGTTTCCCCATTGGTCAGTACACGATTTGGAAAAAGAGAGATTGAATTGTTTTCCTTCTTAAAACCGATGACATATCCAACGGCACCTTTTAGCATGGTTTCGGTAACAGGCTTAAAATCATCATATTGGGATAGTTTGACCATAATTCCAATGATACCGGCAATCCCATGGGACAAACCTAGGTTATAACTTTTTTCTTGATTACGGGGATTTACGGAAATCCATTTTAGATTGCTGTCCTTATCCTTTTCCGATGATTCATCTAGAAAAGAGATAAACCCCAAAAGATAAGTCTTATACCTATTCTTTAACTTTGTCGATTTTGTATTCCTATATCGATTCAGAAAATATAGGGCATAACCAATGGCACCATGTAAAAAATCATAATTCCCCACCTTCATATCGGAAACCATGGCCGTGTGCAGATACCCATCCAATTGTGATAGGAGATCATCCGTTTCGATTTCCATGAGATCTGCCTGTTCCAAATGATCCAGGACCCAACCTGTACCAGCAATTCCATCACAAAATGTGGGATAGCCATACCCCTCGTCAATTCCATCGATAACCTTTGATAGCATTTCTACACCAAAATCTGCATTGGAGTTAACATCCAAATATTTGGAATAGTAAAATTGAAATAAGGAAACTCCAGATAATCCAACCAGCACCCCGGCATTTTTTTCCTCCTTATAGTGCCTTCGAATGGCATCGTCAATCTCTGCCAAATGTTCTTCCAAAATTTTTTTGCTCATAACAGAATTTATGTTCAAGGCCAGAATGCAAAGTCATACATGCCATAATTCATTGATTTAGCGCAAACAATGGTGCTTTATCCAATAATCCCAGGTAATTATGTACTGCAGGGGCATAAACGCACATTGTTGAAGCGTAAATAGAACAGAAAAACCATCAGCAAGGGTTTGCGACTGATGGTTAGGTGAAAAACAGTAATTCCTGACGGACAATTTAACAACAGGAAATCACTATGGAAGTGCCCGATGTGCAATTGTTATTTGTGGTATCGGTAGGACAACCCTCGGAGCAGGTGTAATCATAAAGTGTAGCCTCCGCTCCACCGGTAATCGATTGGGCAGTTAAATTGGAAATCTTCTTTTTGCTAAGGGAAAGTTTCCCTGAAAACTTAGCTTTTTTCATGATAAATATTTAAAGATTAATACTTATTAAATGTAAGAAATTATTTAATATATTAAGTTTTAAACTTGTTAAAGTTAAGGATTGCCTTAGACGAAATTGGAACATATTAATAGAAAAACCATTAGTTATGTGCGATAACTAATGGTCAAAAAAACTAATGAAAATAATTTCTAGCAACAAGAAATAACGACTGATGTCCCAGACGTACAGTTATTGTTAGTTGTATCTGTCGGACAACCTATAGAGCAACTAAGTATATAACTGTTACCATCACTACCTGCCCCTCCTACAATGGACCGAGCTGCCAAATTTGAAATCTTTTTCTTACTAAGGGAAAGCTTCCCAGAAAATTTTGCTTTTTTCATAATACATTCTTAAAGGTTAATACGTATTAAATGTAAGAAAAAAGTTACATGTATGCTGTGGCATTTATGTTAATTGTTTCTTTTTTATCTTGTTTTAATCATTTCGCCAAGAATCTTTAGAGGTATCCAAAATAAAGTTTATTTATGTTTTTAATGCATCGAATCATAAACGGGGTACCACCGGTCTTATAAAATCCTATCAAGATTGAAATTATTCCTACCACTCATTTTACCATATTCCTTCTACTTTTAAGGAAAGTTTTTAGAAAGTCTTGTTTTGCCATTGGGTTGATTTAGTTAATTTGAGTTAGTTATCTTCTAAGAAAGGCTTGCCTTGTTCTTCCCAATGGCTTTTCTAACGAGCGACAATACCATGAATTTTTATTCTACCCTTGACCTATCTGTTTTCGCATTGCCCAAGAATTCTCTCTTTGATAGGTTTACGAGCTCATTCCAAATATGCACTATATTTATAGCTGTAAAATTGGATTCGATCTGTTATTGTATGAATAAAAAAAAATACACCATTAAGGATATCGCTCAATTTGCGGGGGTTTCCAAAGGTACTGTTGACAGGGTGCTTCATAAACGTGGTAGGGTTTCCAAGGATGCCTATCAAAAGGTGGACAGGGTATTAAAAAAAATTGATTACCGACCAAACCCGATTGCAAGAAACCTTAAGATCAACAAAACCTACAAAATTTGTGTCCTCATACCGGACTTTGAAATAGACCCTTATTGGCTTCCGGCCATAGAAGGAGTGCGCATAGCCGCCAAGGAATTTGGTCCTTTCGGAGTGGTTGTCGAAGAATATCCGTATCATCCGAACAAGACGGTCCATTTTGTAGAACAATCAAATGTTGCAATTGAATCAAATCCCGATGCCCTTTTAATGGTTCCGATTTTTCACAAGGAGTCACTCAAGGTATTTCAGAACTGTAGGCAAAAAGGAATATTTCTGGCATCCTTCAACAATCATATAGATTCCTTGAGCATAGAAAATTTCATTGGTCAAGATTTGGTACAAAGTGGTAGGGTCGCGGCAAATCTTATAGACAAGGTTACTGCCGAAGGCACGCATATTGCAATTATACATATTGACGAGGAGTTGCACATGCGGCAAAAGGAAATTGGTTTTAGGGACTACTTCAAGGAGAAAAAAAGAAATACAAAAAAAATAATTACCTACAATCTCAAAACAGATAATCCGGATAACTTCAAAACGGGGTTCACTTTGTTTCTTGAAAGCCACCCTTGGATAACCGGCTTTTTTGTCACCAATTCCAAGGCCCATTTGCTTATAGAATTTCTTAGGACCGATGGCCGAAATTTTACAATGGTAGGATATGACCTTTTGGAGGAAAACCTTAAACATTTACGCAAGGGAAAAATAGATTTTCTTATCCATCAAAAACCCAAAAGACAAGCCTATTTGGGAATCGGTTATTTAGCGGAATATTTTCTATTTGAAAAGGAAATGCCCTCCCAAGAATTGTTGCCTATAGATATTGTGACCGCGGAGAATGTGAAATATTATATAAATTGATGTCTAGGAATGTTAATTGTTATTTCTAGGGATTCTAAAAATTGGTTTTTAACAAACAATTCCATAGCAAATTGTTTCACCTATATACTCTGACATCAAAGCCTGTTTAACGAGAATTTTCGGCGGTGTGTTCGAGCACATTTTTTCTAGGACATCTTGTTTTATAGAAAAAATAGTTTAAATTCACATATTATAATAAAATGTTAAACTAACTACATTATCAAAAAACTAACATTATGACTAGAAAATTAATTGTATTTCTTGTGTTGGTATTAGGGGCGTATCCCTTGCTGGCGCAGAACAAAACCGTTACAGGAACGGTAACCGACACCTCGGACGGGTCACCTTTACCCGGCGTAAACGTCTTGGTTCAGGGAACCACGAATGGGACGCAAACTGATTTTGATGGTAACTATACCATAGAAGTCGCCGAAGGAAATGTTTTGGTTTTTTCCTACATTGGAATGAGAGCACAAAGTATTACTGTTGGCTCCTCAAATACTGTTGATGTCCAAATGGTGGTCGACGAAAATCAACTGGATGAAGTCGTGGTTACCGCATTGGGTCTGGAACGACAGTCCAAGTCCCTTTCCTATTCGAACCAGCAAGTGGAAACCGAAGAATTGACCAAAGCCCGTGCCATTAACGTTACCGAAGGGTTAAGTGGAAAGGTAGCCGGTCTTACGGTTGCCCGTTCTGCCACTGGTGTGGGCGGGGGCACTCGGGTACTTTTAAGGGGTATACGTTCCATTGATGGAAGTAGCCAACCGCTCTATGTTGTTGATGGTATCTTATTAAATGGGGATATCAATAATATACCCCCGGATGATATTCAGGAAATTTCGATACTTAAAGGTGCGAATGCGGCCGCACTTTATGGAAGTAGGGCCCAGAACGGTGCCATCATTATTACAACGAAATCCGGTAAGGGAGCCCGTGAAGGGGTTTCTGCAACCGTAGGTTTCACCTCCCAGATGAGTAGCCCCATCCACTTATTGGAATTTCAAAACGAATATGGCCAAGGTGCCGGAGGAACCTATTCACCACAGGCAACCACTTCTTATGGTCCTCGTTTTGACGGTAGTCAGGTGGCTCATTGGTCCAATGACCCCAACTATCCGGATTTTGGAGGCACGTATACTTATGAAGCGCAGCCGGACAATGTTGAGGATTTCTTTAGAATAGGCCATGAGATAGCCACCAATGTTGGCGTTAACGTTAATAGTGAAAAGTCCAATGTATTTCTAGGCTATACCTTTACCAACGCCGGCGGAATCATACCGGGGAACGATTTGAACAGACACAGTATCACTACCCGGATCAATTCCAATATTACCGAGAAATTACAGGTTGATGCAAAGTTGAATTATATTCGAGACGACTTTACCAATGTTCTTACCCCGGGTGAAAGCTACGATAACCCGGTACGTTATTTGTACAAAACGCCCAGAAATATCCGTACCCAGGATTTTGAAAATTTTCAATTCATCAATGAGGAAGGGAAACTAAGACAACACTATTTTCTCCCACAATTTAATGGGGGGGGCAACCCCTATTGGGTCGCCAATAACGTAAAACGCCCACGATTGGATGAACGAGTATTGGGATTGTTGTCCCTGAAATACGATATTACGGATGATCTTTCTATTCTGGCCCGTTCAGCTATAGATCGTACCAGCAGATCGGAGGATCAACTATGGTACAATGACACCTATACCGTAGCGCAGTTTGGCCGTTACCAAAAAACGGCCAGCAATCAGTACGATTGGAATACGGATGTTTTGATCAATTACAACAAGAACATCACGGACGATTTCAAAATAGATTTAAACGTTGGGGCCAACCAAAGGGTTTTCGAAAGAAACCAGATAAGGGGCAATGGAACAAATTTTACCATCGAAAATTTCTTTGCCTTGAGTAATACCCAAAATCCATTGGCCACGGAGCAATTTGATAAATTTGAGGTGCAGTCGGTATATGGTTTAGCTGAATTTTCGTATAAAAATGCCATTTTCCTCAACCTAACGGCGAGAAATGACTGGAGTTCGACCTTGCCCGAGGATAACCGCTCCTATTTTTATCCTTCCGTAGGGTTAACCACCGTGGTTACGGATTTAGTCGATTTGAGCAGCTCACCCCTTAGCTTCCTAAAGCTACGTGCCAACTGGGCCGAGGTGGGTAACGATACCCAGTCCTTTAGACTATCCCGAAGAGCGGATATTCGATTCGGTTCCTTGGACATCAACCCCACACAGCCGAACCCGGATTTAAGGCCGGAAACTACGGAATCTTTGGAACTTGGCTTTGACGCCCGTTTTCTGGATAATCGATTGCGTTTGGATTTTACCTATTATAAGACTAACACCTTTGATCAAATCTTTAGAACCCCCACCCCTGTAGGTTCCGGTGTCTCCGAAATCTTTCAAAATGGTGGAGATATTCAAAATCGCGGTGTCGAAGTAGTATTAGGCGCAAGTATTATCGATAATCCAGATTTCTCCTGGGATTTAGATCTTAATTTCGCTACCTACAAAACTGAAGTGTTGGAAATTGCGGAAGGTTTTGATCGGTTGACCATAACCAGTGATTTTATTCGCGACTATGTATTGGTAGCCGGTGAGGAATTTGGTGATACCTATTCAAGGGGTTACCAACGTGATGATCAAGATAGGGTAATCGTCGACGACACGGGACTTCCGCTGATTACACCGGGACGTAATGAGGTAAAGGTAGCCAATTTTAATCCAGATTGGACAGGGGGTATCCGAAACTCCTTACGTTACAAGAACTTTAACTTTAGTGCGTTAATCGATATCCGACAGGGAGGTACGGTGACCAGTTTTACGGAGGCTATCTTGGCCCGTGACGGTGTTTTGGACTATACCACCGAAGGTCGCGATGGTGGATTGGTATTTGGCGACAATTTCTTTGGGGGTGAAACCGCCGTCCGACAGGATGGATCTCCGAATACTATAGCGGTTACCGCGGAGCAATTTTGGAACCGGGTCGGGGGTCGAAATACCCCGGTAGGCGAAGCTTTTGTTCGTGATGCTTCCAATATTCGTTTACGGGAACTTGTTATAGGGTATACCGTACCCCAGAGTATCTTGTCCAAGACCTTTTTTACTTCGGCCAATATTTCACTGGTGGGGCGTAACTTGTTCTTCATAACCAACAAAGCAGAGAATTTTGACCCGGAAGTACTTACTTCCGTTACAAATGATCCCACCTCTTCGAATAACGGGGAAATTTCCGGAGGAGGTAGGGAGGCTTTTGCACCGCCTACCAGTAGAACTTTTGGGGTCTCCCTAAATTTTGGATTCTAAAAAAAATTGTAATTTTAAAGAAAAAAACATGAAAAAAAGATTAACAAATTTTTGTTTAGGTGTCCTTCTGGTCGGATTTATTGCCAGTTGCACCGACGATTTTACGGAAATAAATACTGATCCCAAGAATTTTACTGAGGATGCAGTGACTTCTTCGGAGTATCCCTTGTTTGTAAAAAGGGCTTTGTATACTCCTAATTTTTTACCCTTTGACCAAGCCCGAGGACCTTTTCAATTGTGGCACTCCCTTTTTTCGGATGTGTATGCCAATTACTTTGCCACCACGGCCCCTAACTTTGATAGTGATCAGTTTGATTTGGTAGGCGGTTGGTTGAATGGCGCCTATCGGTATTTCTACCAAAGGGCGGCAACCAACATTAAGTTTGCCGAAGATTCGGCCGAAGAATTGGGCTTTACCTTGGAAAATGCCATGATGAAGGTCTGGCGAGTCTATGCCTATCATAGGGTTACGGATTACTGGGGACCAATTCCTTACTCCAATTTTGGCAATCAGGAAACTTCAGTGCCTTATGATTCCCAACAGGACATTTATAATGATTTCTTCACGACTCTAGCGGAAGCTACAGCGGTTCTAAATTCCAACGCTGGTGGAACTTCGTTCTTGGCAGATAATGATGTAATCTTTCAAGGGAATGTCGATTCTTGGATAAAATTCGCCAACACCTTGCGTCTGCGTTTGGCCATGCGCGTAAAGTATGTAGATCCGGGTCTTTCTCAAAGTAATGCAGAAGCAGCAATAGCTGGTGGGGTAATGACTTCTAATGATGATAATGCGGTCATTGATACCGATTTGAATTTTACCAATAGCTATACGACCATCACACAATGGGGGGAATTTCGGATGAGTGCGGATATCGAAAGTATCTTAAAAGGGTATGAAGATCCGCGAATCCAGACCTACTTTGCCCCTGCCACTACACCAGATCCCGATGATGATCCGGCAGGCGTAGAATTTCCTTATGAGGGGATGCGCAATGGACAGACTGCGGAGTCTAAGGCCACTACGCCATTCAATGACCTCGCCTCCAACATGGCAGATCCCTACACTTTGGGTGGCGATCCCGGACCTTCATGGACGGTGATGGCAGCTGCAGAAGCTTATTTCCTTAGGGCCGAGGCCGCTTTGGAAGGTTGGGCCGCTGGTGGTACAGCCGCGGATTTGTACAATCAAGGTATTGTGGCCAATCATACACAACTAGGTTATGATGGTACCAACTTGTCCGGTGATGATTATGTGACTAGTACACTTACACCAACGTCATTTGACGGAGGTACTACTCCGGCAGTATCCACCGTACCTGTGGCGTATAATGCTGCTGGAACTATGGAAGAGCAATTGGAGCAAATCATAACTCAAAAGTGGATAGCCTTGTGGCCGGATAGTGAAGAGGCTTATGCAGAACGCAGACGTACAGGATATCCCATTCTCTATGACCGCTTAAATTCCGTAAATCCGGATATCCCCGTGGATGAACTTCCCAGGAGAATGACCTATGTAGCTACGGAATATGATAATAATGGTCCTGAGACCGAAGCAGCTGTAAACAATTTGTTGGGTGGTCCAGATTTAGGCACAACTAGATTGTGGTGGGACGTTAAAAATTAATTCCATTCACATATTTTTAAAAAAGACCGCAATATACTATTGCGGTCTTTTTTGTACTACCTCAAAATGAGACCTTAATTCAGTACCTTGTTGGTTTATATTTATCACCTAACCATGTATACATCCATACGATTCCTATCAATTATAATAGTTTTCCTGTTTATCTCTTGTACTCGGGAGGACAATAGTAAAATGTTTACGATGTTGGCACCCAGCGCAACAGGAGTCGCCTTCAAGAACGTATTGCGAGAAACCAAGGAGTTTAACGTACTGGAATATAGCTATCTGTACAATGGTGGTGGAGTAGCCATTGGCGATGTAAACAATGATGGGCTTTTGGATATTTATTTTACCGGAAACATGGTCGGTAGTCACCTGTATATCAACCAAGGTAATTTCGAATTTGAGGAAATTGCCAAGGAGGCGGGGGTTTTTGCTGAAGGTTTATGGAACACCGGAACTACCATGGCCGATGTGAACGGAGACGGGCTTTTGGATATTTACATTTGCCGCTCTGCGACGCCTTCGGCAAACCAACGGAAAAATTTACTTTTTATCAATAATGGCCCTTCCAAAGACCTGCCCGACGGTCAGGCGGGCTCAGGTCAAGTAACCTTTACGGAGAAAGGAGCTGAATACGGTGTGGACGATTCCGGTTATTCTACCCAAGCTTCTTTTTTCGATTACGATAAAGATGGTGATCTTGATCTTTTTATTTTGAATCACTCTTCACAGAAATATGCCGGATTTGGTCAAATAACAGCATCTTTAAAAAATCGAAAGAATCCTGCCTTTTCCGATAAGTTATACCGTAATGATAACGGCAAGTTCACCAATGTAAGCGATGAGGCGGGTTTAATCTCCAATGTACTCGGCTTCGGATTGGGGGTGGCCGTTTCGGACATCAATAACGATGGCTGGTTGGATATTTATGTGTCCAATGATTATAACGAGCAGGATTATCTCTACATCAATAACCAAGACGGAACTTTTTCCGAGAGTTTGGAAGAATTCATAGGACACACCTCTATGTTTTCTATGGGTTCGGACATTGCCGATATCAACAATGATGGGTACATGGATATCATGAGCTTGGATATGCTTCCTGAAGGTAACTATCGCCAAAAAATGGTGTCAGGACCCGATAATTACGATAAATATCAACTCTTGGTCAATTCGGGGTTTTACAATCAGACCATGCGTAATATGCTACAGCTCAATAATCAGGGGACATCGTTTTCCGAAATTGGTCAGTTTTCGGGTATTTCCAACACGGATTGGAGCTGGGCTTCACTTTTTGCCGATTTGGACCTGGACGGACATAAAGATCTTTTTATAACCAATGGTTATAAAAGGGATTACACCAATATGGATTTTATAAACTACGCCGTTCAAGAAAAACTAAAGGAGAACAAAACAGGGCAGCAAACCGCAATTATGGACCTGATAGAAAAAATTCCTTCTACCGTAGAGGAAAACTATACCTATCAAAATAAAGGAGATTTAACTTTTGAAAAGGTCAACTCTTCTTGGGGATTGGATCAAAAATCACTTTCCAACGGTGCTGCCTATGCCGATTTGGACAATGATGGCGATCTGGATTTGGTGGTGAACAATATTGACACCGAGGCTTTTGTATATCGCAACAACAGTGAAACCTTAACTGGGAATGATTATTTGAAAATCCGTTTAAAGGGGGAAGGCAAAAACACTTTTGGTATAGGGGCCAAAGTCACGGTATACAGCGCGGGTAAAAAGTTGGTACAGGAAATGATTCCTACTCGTGGGTATCAATCCTCCATGGGGCATGACCTAACTTTTGGACTTGGAGAGGAGACTGTAGATAGCCTCACTGTTTTTTGGCCTGACGGCCGTATACAAATCTTACAAAACATAGTTCCAAACCAAGTACTGATCCTTCATCAAAAAGATGCCCGAATGCAGCAAGAGAAACCCAGCAATCTGAAACAAGCCTATTTCGCGGACATTAGCACTGATGGTCCATTGAGTTTTGTGCACCGTGAAAATAACTTCATCGATTTTAAGCGAGAACAATTACTACCGCACAAACTTTCCACACAAGGGCCAAAGATGGCTAAAGCGGACGTCAACGGTGATGGTCTGGAAGATGTTTTCATCGGTGGAGCCAAGGGTAGTTCGGGTAAGCTTTTCTTACAATCCAAAACCGGAAGTTTCCAGGAGTCCAATTCCAAAGTTTTCGAAGAGGATGGAAATTCCGAAGATCTTGGTGTACTATTCTTTGACGCGGATAACGATACCGACATGGATTTATACGTAATCAGTGGTGGAAACGATTTCGACAGCAATGCCCCTCAACTACAAGACCGCATCTACCTTAACTCTGGAAATGGTGTCTTTAATAGGAATGAAAACGCTTTACCCCAAATGTATACGAGTGGTTCTACCGTAGTCGCTGGCGATTATGATGCTGATGGGGATTTTGATCTGTTCGTTGGAGGTAGGTTGACTCCAGGACAGTATCCCACTGCCCCCCGAAGCTATATTTTGCAGAACAATGGCAAGGGAGGTTTTACAGATGTTACCCAAGAAGTAAACCCAGCCCTACTAAATCCCGGAATGGTGACCGATGCCCTTTGGACCGATTTCAACGGAGACGGCAAAGTAGACCTGATAGTTATTGGAGAGTTTATGGGAGTTCGTCTTTTTGAAAATTCGAATGGTAAATTAGAGGAAGTTACCGACTCTTCCGGCCTTAAGGATTCTGAGGGCTGGTGGAACACCATTGAGCAGGCAGATTTTGATGCCGATGGGGATATGGACTACATTTTAGGCAATTTTGGCTTAAATTCCCAATTAAAAGCTTCCGCAGAAGAACCTGCAGAGCTCTATTTCAAGGACTTTGACAACAACGGTTCCTTGGATCCTATTTTATGTTCCTATGTGATGGGAGAAAGCTATCCGGTTTTCTCCAAAGACGATTTGGTCGGGCAATTGAGCGAGCTCAAAAATAGATACGTCAATTACTCGGATTACGCCGATCAGAAAATCACCAACATATTTACTGCTGAAGAATTGGCCAACGCACAAGTCTTGAGATCTAAAAACTTTGCAACCAGTTATATGGAAAACTTGAGTAATGGAAGTTTTCGGTTGGCACCCCTACCCTATCCTGCCCAATTTGCTCCGGTTTATGGAATTTTAGTCCATGATTTTAATCAGGATGATAATCTGGATTTGCTATTGGCCGGCAATTTCTTTGGAACACGTGTAAAATATGGAAGATATGATGCCAATAGAGGTGTACTTCTTTTAGGAAACGGAAAAGGAGGTTTTGATCCGGTACCCCATTCCAAAAGTGGACTTAATATTACTGGGGAAGTACGGGACATTATAAAGGTTCAACTTCGCAAAAATGAAGAGCTACTTTTATTGGCAAGAAACAACGATACATTGCTTACTTACAAAATCGACTATAAAAAATGAAAAATATGAAATGCTTCAAAAGCTATACGCTTCTCCTTGCAGTACTAATTAATTGGAACATGACTATACATGGCCAATCCGTAAGCATCAAGGAAGAAACACTCATGTTGGATACCTATGGTTTCCAAGATCCAGACCCAGTACCCATCTTGGTCGACAATCCTAAAATTTTTCCTTATTTCAAGTTTTATGGTTACGATCAGGTTTCTGAAAAAAAACCGTGGAAGGTAGTTACTTTGGAAAATGATTATATCCAGGTCTTTGTACTTCCGGAAGTTGGAGGTAAGATATGGGGCGCTATCGATAAAAGTACGGGAGAAGAGTTCCTTTACAAAAATGAGGTCATGAAGTTTCGCAACATTGCCATGAGAGGGCCTTGGACATCGGGAGGTATCGAGTTTAATTTTGGGTTGATAGGGCACAGCCCGGATACAGCGACCCCGGTTGACTACGTTACCAAAGAAAATGTGGACGGTAGCGTAAGCTGTATTGTTGGAGCCATGGATTTAACCTCCCGAACCAATTGGGGAGTTGAAATCCGATTGGAAGCGGACAAGGCCTATGTAGAGACCAAAGCCTATTGGTACAATGGAACTTCGGTAAACCAATCCTATTATAATTGGATGACCGCAGCAGCTGTCGTGGCCGATGATCTTGAATTTATTTACCCCGGTAACCAATATCTGGAACATAATGGAACTGCCCGCCCATGGCCTTTTGATAGCGAAGGAAGAAATACGGCCTTTTATAAAAACAATAGATATGGCGGCTCAAAATCCAAACACATAGTTGGGGAATATGAAGATTTTTTCGGGGGATATTACCATAACAAAAAATTCGGTTTCGGACATTGGGCTCCTTATGAAGAGATGCCAGGTCAAAAACTATGGCTATGGGCCTTGTCCCGAAGCGGCGGTATTTGGGAGGATTTATTGACGGATACCGATGGGCAATATATGGAGTTTCAGGCAGGTAGATTGTTCAATCAATTTTCTCCCTCCAATGCTGTTAATCCTATTACCCAGGCAAATTTTGATCCCTACGTAATGGATCGCTGGCGCGAGATATGGTTTCCTTTTAAAGAAATCGGAGGAATGGTAGATGCTACGGAAGATGGGGTCTTGAATGTAAAACTGGAAGGCAATGAACTTTATGTTGGAGTCAACGCACTACAGAATTTGAATAAAATAATTCAAATTCTTGTTAATGATAAAGAGTTGTATTCGGAGAGGTTGGATTTGAAACCTATGGAAATTTTCTCCCAAACAGTAACAGCGAAATCTTCTGACAAAATAGAGGTCAAAATCCAAGGAAGCGAGCTACAGTTTGTCAACGATCCGGAAAGGAATCGCATCAAAAGACCTTTTGACCCAAATGCAAACGCCAAGCTTTCAGATGTCGAACAATTTTATACGGATGGTTGGGAGGCTATGAAATTTAGGGATTATGCGAAGGCACATGAGCTTTTTTCAAAACTTTTGGAGCTAGATTCTTTCCACCAAGATGCATTGGTAAAATTGGCGGAATTGGAGTTTAGAAGGACCAATTTCGAAAAGGCACTTGATTATGCCAATACGGCGTTACGGCTGGACACCTATAACCCAGGGGCCAATTATTTTGCAGGCCTTGCCTACCGGGCCTTAAGTGATACTATAAATGCCTTGGAATCCTTGGGTTGGGCTGCTCGCGATATAAAGTACCGCAATGCTGCCTTTTATAAAATGGCAGAAATCTATTTGGCTTCCAAGAATTATAACCGGGCAAAAATGTATGCTCAAAAGGCTCTGGATTTTAATCGATACAATGTACATGCTCAGTATATTCTTGCCCTGGCGTCAAGAAAAGAAAAGAAAACCGAGGAATTCAATAGTCATATCGAAACCATCCTTGAGATTGATCCTTTAAACCAATTTGCATTGACGGAAAAGATGTTTATGGATTCTACCAGTAAGGTCGATTTGGAAATCCACAATGAATTTCCGGAAGAAACTTTGTTGGAATTGGCTTTGCAATACTTCAGTTATGGTTCGGAGGATGAAGCCTTTGCCGTTCTAGGGAAAGGTGAAACCGTCAAAAATAAACTTTGGATTGCTTATTTATCCCGAAATGCCGATAATCCGAAAAGTAACGCTTTACTGAATGAATTGACACAAAATCCCGTAGATTTTGTCTTTCCATACCGAAATGAAACCCTGCCTGTCCTGAAATGGGCCGCTGCACAAAATGGCCATTGGAAATTAAACTATTATTTGGCTCAGAATTATGTAGCCATAGGTCTTGAAGAGGAAGGAAAGGAACTGCTGAATTCCTTAGGGGAACAACCGGATAGTGATGTTTTCTATCGTTTCCGAGCGGAATTTATGGACGAAAATCCTTATCCCCAGCGATTGAATGATTTAAAAAAGGCATTGAGCTTAAACCCCTCTAATTGGAGGGTATGGGAGGAACATATTCAATTCTATTTACAGCATAAAAAATATGAGGACGCTTATGTCTTATCTAGAAAAGCGTATCGAAAATTCCCGGACCACTATAGCATTGGTCTGTCTCACGCCAAGGCATCGGTAAATACTAATCGTCATGCCGATGTACTTAAGGTATTGGATAAAATTCAAATTTTACCCTACGAACATGCCACGGAAAGTCGAAGTATTTATGAAAGGGCCCATATGGCAGTGGCCATGGAACAATACAAAAAAAATCGATTTGCCAAGGCTAAGGAGGTTTTAGAAAAATCCAAGGAATGGCCAGAAAATATTGGGGTAGGCAAACCATATGATACCGATGAGCGCGAGCAGGATTTCCTTTTGGCCATGACCCTGGAAAAAATGGACAAATCTCAAGAAAGTAAATCCCTTTTGGAAAATATCGTGTCATATACCCAAAGTTCGGAGCAAAAAAATACGATCAATCATCTATATGGCCTGTTAGCGGCTAAAAGGCTCAATGACGGCAGCTACGAAAAGGTTAAGGATTATTTGAAGGGACTGATTGGCGAAAACCATAGTGTGGGCCAATTGGCTCTAAAGCTCGAACAAAGTCCAAATACCACCCAAAATGGGGACAACATCCCACTGGATGTCTGGGAATTGGCACAATGGTCCGCGCAGCAGGTAGCACCATAAATGGGACAAACGTTATTTTACCGAATCGGTTTTATGATATAGCTATAGGATAAATTGGTAGCCGGGATCTGATATTTTTCCAAGGCCATTAGGCCCCAACTATTATCACCTCCAACACCCATTTGGCGGTAATCGATATTGATATTGACCAAGTCTCGCTTTACGATGTCGAAGGTATGGCGCTGTTGTTTGGTTTCTCCCGCATCAAAATCGCTATTATATTGGTGATGCGCACTAAAACCAAATAATTGAGGTGCATAAATTTCTATGCCTTTTCCTTTGCCATCCACAAATTGAACCCAACGAATATCCGTCCGGTTGCCATTTTCCTGAGGACGGATATAGGGGAAGTATAAATCAGCTACTTTGGCCTCATATCTTCCCACCAAAGCCGAAGTTTTTCTATCTTCATAATTTTCATGCGGACCACGCCCATACCAGTTTACTAGATGGTAGTTTTCATTGATGATAAAATTGTTTCCATAGCGGGGCATTACAGGTAGGCTATCTTTAATATCCAAGAGTCGATTCGTAATCCGTATTTCACCTTTATCGTTTACGTCATAGGTAATTGTAGCCTTCCCCCCTACTGAAGGCAATCCGTAAGTAGTGGTTATTTTAAGCTTATCATCATCAACTTCATATGGATTTTCTGCAAGTTTTAAAACATCGATGGACGTATTACTCCGGTCAGAAGTCACATTGAGTCCAATGAAATCCTGGCTTTCAGAAGCATCTTTCCAAACACCCAGTTTTTTGGGCATATTATACCCAAAATCATTATCGTTCGTCGGTCGCCAGAAATTTGCACGCATCCCTTGTAACAATATATTCCCATTACCATAATCCAAAGAAGTCAATTTTCCTTGAGTACTATTGAACTTCATTTCAAAATCCTTTCCGGAAATAATAAGGGTATCTCCATCGGAAGCAATGGAAAATCCGTTTCCGGAATCTTTGGTCTCAAAAACTTCAGGGGTATACTCCGAAATGGAAAACTGCTCATAGGCTACCAAATGGTCCTTAGGAACAAGAGGAGCCTTTGTTTTAGTCCTGGCATATACATTCAGTAAATATTCGGCACCATTCTTTTCCATACTGGGCAAGTCTATATTCAATACTGCCGATTCTGAAGGATTCAAGATAATTTCAGGAAGGTTTCCGGTAGCTACCTTTGTACCGTCCTCCATTAATTCCCAACTAAAATTAAATTCATTTAAGTTGGTAAAATCATACCGGTTGCTAATTTTTAGTCTCCCTGACCTGGCGTCTTCGACTCTAAAGTTTACGTATTGATATACCTTTTTAAGTTCATGTAACAAGGGCTGTGGCGACCTGTCCGGGTTCACCACCCCATTTAAACAAAAATTAGCATCATTTTGTAGGTCCTGTCCGCCAAGATCACCACCATAGGCCCAATAGGCTTCACCACTTTCAGTTTTGGCCAGTAAACCTTGATCTACCCAATCCCAAATAAATCCACCCTGCAAAACATCATATTTTTCGATTACATCCCAATAATCCTGAAGATTTCCAAGACTATTTCCCATGGCATGGGCATACTCGCATTGGATCAACGGGCGCTCTGGGCCATCTTCTGCATAGGCAATCATATCTGGAATGCGCATATACATCGGGGCTTGAATATCCGTGTTTTCATAAGCGGTAGCACCTTCATATTGAACGGGACGCGTGGTGTCCTTCGATTTTAACCAATCATAGGTGGCAAAAAAGTTTTGGCCATTACCTGCCTCATTCCCCAACGACCAAGTAACGATGGAAGTAAAATTCTTATCACGTTCAAACATGCGTTTTGTCCGATCCAGGTGCATGGCCTTCCACTGCGGTAAATAGGCTGGGTGTATGGCCTGGGCTTCTTCGTTATCATCCAGCCCCTGGTTGGTGGCCCCCATCCCATGGATTTCAATATTGGCCTCATCAATGACATAAAATCCATATTGATCACACATTCGATAAAAGTGGGGATTCTTTGGGTAGTGGCTACATCGAATGGCATTGAGGTTATTCTGCTTCATTAAGATAAGGTCCTTCAACGTCAAGTCCTCGGTAACTACATGCCCAGTTACATCGTTATGGTCATGAAGGTTGGCTCCCTTGATCAACACAGGTTTTCCATTTACCAGAAATTGATTGTCCTTGATCTCTATGTTTCTAAAACCGGTCTTAAAACTAACCGCTTCCATTAAAGTTCCATCGGCATCCTTTAACTTTAATAATAGGGTATACAAATAGGGTTTTTCGGCGTTCCAGGTTTGTATATTGGGAAGCTTTTCCTCAAAGGTAATCGATGAAACATCTTTTTCTGAGTTCACTTTTTTGGAACTACTGAATATTGGGGTATCGTTATCCAAAAGTTGTATCTCCAACTCCTGATTCCCAGGATTTGAAACTTCTACGGAAAGTTGAAACAATCCGTTGGTATATCCATTTTCCAAATCCGCTATTATCCTGAAATCCTTGATGGTCGTCTTGTTGGTGGCGTATAGATATACATCCCTGTTCATACCACTCAAACGCCAAAAATCCTGGTCTTCCAGATAACTGGCATCGGACCAACGAAGTACCTGAACGGCCACGGAATTTTCACCGAGAACCACGTAATCGGTAATGTTGAAAGCAGCCGGGGTCTTGCTCCCCTCATTGTACCCAACTTTTCGCCCATTTACCCATACGTACATGGCACCGCTAACACCTTCGAAATGAAGATAGATATCTTTGCCTTCCCAGTTTTGTGGAATTTCAAAGTCTCTCTTATAACTACCCACAGGATTAGTTTTATGGGGAATATAGGGCGGATTGGGAGGGAACATATAAGAAACATTGGTATAAACGGGAATTCCATGCCCTTGTATTTCCCAATTGGAGGGAACGACTATGGTATCCCAGCCAGAAATGTTAAATCCCTTTTCATAAAAGTTTTGAGGACGGGCTTGCGGGTTTTTTGCCCAATAAAAATCCCATGTTCCGTTTAAGGACCTATACAAGGGAGAGCTCTCCCAACTTTGGTTCTGTAATGCCTCGTCAATGCTCTCGTACCTGTAGAAAGAGGCGGTAGGTTCCTCCCTGTTAATTTGAAAGATTTCCGGGTCCTCCCATTCGGGATTTTCCCATTTTTCCGCCGTATAAACAGGTCGTTCAATAGTGCTATTACAAGAAATTAAAAAAACGGGGGCCATCAGATAAAAAAGCACCTTATACATAATCGGGATGTTTCGTTGTTGTCCTAAAGATAGTATAATGCAAAAAAAGCCCGCTCTAAAAGCGGGCTTAAAATTACATTCAATTATCTTCTAAAGGGCACCCCACTCTTTTAGGGACGCTTTGTTCATTTTTACATAGTCGGCATTATTTGCTTCTTCAGCTTTCGCCAAAGATTTTTTTGCCGTTGCGACGGCACCTTTTTTATCTCCAGCTTTCGCTAATATCAATGATTGTTGGCGTAATTGCCAGAACGCAGGTTCTTCGGTCATGGACATGGCCTTATCCATCCACTCCTTAGCTTTATTGATATCCTTGCCTTCCATAAGATAGTAGACAGCAGAAGCATAATAGTCCCCTGCGGACGGACCGTTCAATGCACGTTCAATACTTTTGGAGACCGCTGCATCGGTAGGTACCTCAATAGGTACGGCAACATAGGTCTTTTCCCAAAGCAGGCCTAAATTGGCAGAATTTGTCTTTAAATCATCCAGGGTAATCGTAAAAGTTTCCACCGCCATAGGGATTGGATATACCGGAACGGTAACTTTAGCCGCTACTTTACTATCATCCCAATTTCTTGGCGTACCACCACCTTGCGTATCCGTGTAAAAAAATACTTCCCAAGATTCTTTGCCAGGTTTTGTAAAAATGGAATATGTTCCTGCTTCTACCGCGTTACCAGCTATTTTCACATCATCACCAAAAGTAACCAAGGTATAGCCATTGGCACCTGTACGCCATAATTTGTCATAGGGCACCAAATCCCCAAAAATGGTTCGTCCCCTCATGGAAGGTCTTGAATATTCGACGGCAACATCGGTCAATCCAATTTTTTGCTCTAATCTAGAGAAAGGGCTCGGAGCCGGAGTTTTCACTTGAGCTGCCAAAGGAAAGGAAAGAGCAGCAATAAAAAGGATAATCACTATTTTTTTCATCAGTACTAAAGTTTTTGAGTTATGCACAAAACTAAATATAAACCTGGGCCAGGTTTGTTAAGGAAGTCTTAAATAAAAAGTGACCCTATCTTAGGGACAAACAAAAGGCTTAGTTGAGGATTTGTTGCCAAAATAAAAGGTAAGATAATAAATTGCAGATTTCAAAGTGGATACATCAATTGTAGATTCTGGAACTCCAGGACGGATTTTGTGCTGAATACGCCTACCGGAGGTATCAAAAATAGCATATCCATAAACGGATTCCGCAGTAGCTAGTCTATATTCAAGTAAATCCGAACCAAACCTTTTAAAAAGGAGAAGCTCTTCCAATAGTTCCTCCGGGCTATCTTCAGAATCTATCGGATCATCCATGGGAATTTCTTCCCCCGCCTGTATACTTTTGTTGTTAAAGGAGAAAAGAATAGGTTTCGTAGTAATCGAAGGATTGGTTCTTGAGAACATTTCCGAAGAAAGGAAATATGATTCGTTGTCCATATGAGTAATACCCTCTATTTGTGTAAGTCCTAAATCCAAATTTATGCGTACCATATCTTCAGTGAAAATAGTCCTTGGACTTATGCCACTAACTCTAACCAAAAAAGGACTAAGAGTAAACGAATACCCTGTTAAATACAGTACATCGTTATTTGGATTCAATGTGGCCCCGGTTACAAGACCATTAATCGGGTATTCATCCAATATCTGGGCGATATGCACTCCAGGAGTCTTGGGAATACTGTACGCCGTTGTCCCATAGGTCAGCCATTGTTTGGTAAGTACTACAAGTTCATTGCCTAGTACAAATAGGGCTTCGGCGTCCCAATCGCTGTTTCCATTATTCGAGAAATCTTCTTGGTCTTCATATTCGAAAGAAATGACTTCTGCACTAACCCTATCGGAAGTAGTATATTCTTCCTTAGAAATGCGGTAGACCTTCAAATCCCTACGCATGCCCAAATTATTTCCAAAATCCCCTATGTAAATATAATGCTCGTCCTGGGCCATATCTTCCCAATCCACATTTTGGGCATTGGAAACAACTACTTCCCGAAAAACTTGCAGGGAGGTGGTATCTATTTCAAATAGTTTCGCCTCATTCCCGGAGTCATTGTGCGTAATCAATCTGTCGTTGTAAAAAATAAGTCCGGAGGTTTCCGAAACTGCTCCAGGAAGTTCCCCAATTGTTCGTATGCCCTGTTGCGCCGAAAGAAGAACAGGTAGAAAAAGAAAATAATATGAAACTATAATCCTTATCAAAAGTTTTTATTTTCAATGTACAAAAAAAGTATAGAAATGTTTACTCAAACTAAATGATATTCAATGGTTTAAGTAGTAAAATCGTTATATTTATTATTTGTTTAACCTTTTTATTTTTTTGTTAAACATTTTTGATTCTATATTTGTACAAACTCCGTTATGAAACTATACCAGTTACATTCCAAGCAGGCCTTGCCCATTACAAAAAAGGAAGCCTGGGATTTCTTATCAAGCCCTGCCAATCTAAAAGTAATTACACCGGACCATATGGGTTTCAAGATACTTACCGGAGCTGACCGCTCCATGTTTCCAGGTCAGATTATACAATACAAAGTGTCCCCTTTTCCGGGTTACAACACTAAATGGGTAACCGAGATTACCCATGTTATTGATGAATCGTATTTTGTGGACGAGCAGCGTTTTGGTCCTTATGCACTTTGGCATCACAAGCATTTTTTGAAAACAATTGATGATGGTGTAGAGATGGAGGATATTATTGACTACAAAGTCCCGTTCGGTATTCTAGGACAATGGGCACATCCATTGTTGGTAAGAAAGCAGTTGACAAAGATTTTCAAATATCGCGAACAAAAGCTTACCGAACTCTTCGGGAGGGTAGAGGGTGTCCCTAACGTACTGTCCCTAAAATCTTTTTGAAATGAAGAAAAATATCCTTTTAATTGGGGGTTCCCACGGCATTGGAAAATCAGTAGCCCAACAACTCCATGAAACCCATACCCTTTTTATTGCATCCCGTTCCCAAGAGGGTTTAGAAGACCTTCAATGCGAGTACATTCCATTCGACGCAACCAAAGATAGTTTTGAACTATCCGTCTTACCGGAAGAAATCCACGGTTTTATATATTGCCCTGGGAGCATAAACCTTAAACCCTTTAAGATGATGGACCTGCATACCTTTGAACAGGACATGCGCATAAATTTTCTTGGTCTGGTGAAAATAGTCAAGGAGATTATACCAAAAATGGCTCAAAGTGCCAGCATGGTATTCTTCAGTACCGTAGCCGTTGGAAAGGGAATGCCTTTCCATACTAGCGTTGCGGCGTCCAAAGGGGCCATTGAAGGTTTCGCAAAATCCTTGGCCGCCGAATACGCTCCAAAGCTTCGGGTGAATGTTATAGCACCCTCCTTGGTAGATACACCACTGGCCTCAAAACTTCTCAGCAACGAGCGAAAAAAAGAGAATATGGCTGAGCGACATCCATTAAAACGAGTGGGCCAGGCAGAAGATATAGCGAATATGGCGGTTTTCCTCCTAAGTGATAAAAGCAGTTGGATGACGGGGCAGGTAATCGGGATCGATGGTGGAATATCTACTCTGAACATCAATTGAAATGAAGGCTAAAGTTTGCATTTTTTGGTTTCGAAGGGATTTACGTTTGAATGATAATGTTGGTCTTTTGAAAGTTTTAACAGCTGATTTCCCTGTACTTCCCATCTTTATCTTCGATAGCGAAATCTTGGACAAACTACCCAAAGACGATGCACGGGTAACGTTTATACACAAAAAGCTTCAGCAAATGCGAGGCACTCTTCAAAATGAATCCGGAAGTGGTTTGGCCTTATATTATGGAAAACCCGAGGCCATCTACAAAGATTTGCTAAAGGAATATGATATTCAAGGCGTATATACAAACCGTGATTACGAACCCTATGCCAAGGAACGGGATGAATGCATTAAAAAACTACTGGCAAAGCACAACATAGAATTTAAGACATTTAAGGATCAGGTCATTTTTGAAAAGAACGAAGTAGTCAAGGACGACGGTAGTCCCTATGTGGTATATACTCCCTATATGAAGAAATGGAAGGTAAGGTTTAAAGCCAACGATCATACAAAAGTCCATGACATTATTCCCCATTTTCAAAATTTTGTAACACAATCCAAACTACCCAATCTCACTCTGTCGGATATCGGTTTTAAGACATCATCAATAGAAATCCCCGGGTACAATGTGACTCCCAATTTAGTACAAAGTTATGAGGATACGCGCGACTACCCTGCAAAGGAAAATGGAACTTCTCGTCTGGGACCGCATCTGCGTTTTGGTACGGTCTCCGTTCGGGAAATGGTAAAAAAAGCGATTGCGGAAAAAAATGAAGTGTTCTGGAACGAACTTATTTGGCGGGAGTTCTTTATGCAAATTCTCTGGCATTATCCCAGAACGGTAACAAATGCTTTTAAGCCAAAATACGATCGTATCGCCTGGCGTAATAAGGAAGAGGAATTCGAAAAGTGGAAGAATGGCTTAACTGGTTATAAATTAGTGGATGCTGGAATGCGTCAGTTGAATGAAACCGGGTATATGCACAACCGTGTACGTATGTTGGTCGCAAGTTTTTTATGCAAACATTTATTGATCGATTGGCGCTGGGGAGAAGCCTATTTTGCCGAAAAACTGTTGGATTACGAGATGAGCAGTAATGTAGGAAATTGGCAATGGGCCGCTGGCAGTGGTGTGGACGCCGCACCCTATTTTCGCATCTTTAACCCTATGACCCAAATTACCAAATTTGATTCGGACAAAAAATATATTTCAAAATGGGTCCCAGAGCATAATGAGAGCACCTATCCCCAAAAAATAGTGGACCATAAGGAAGCCCGTGAACGTTGCCTTAAAGTCTATAAAGACGCAGTAGGATGATCTACCTTTTTTAGTATATTTAGGATTCGACCAAAGACCCAAAAAATGTCCAGCAACAAGACCGTACCCACCAATGTCCCCGTACAGGAGTTTCTGGATCGATTGGAAGACGGGAATAAAAGAAAAGATAGTTACGTACTCTTGAATCTGATGGAGAAAATCTCGGACGAACCTCCTGTTATGTGGGGTCCCAGTATTATTGGTTTTGGAAGCTACCACTATAAGTACGATTCCGGAAGGGAAGGTGATATGCTCCGTATCGGTTTTTCTCCTCGCAAGCAAAACTTTTCATTGTACGTCGGTGCAGGTGCTAAACGTAATCAAGGCTTTCTGACCAAGTTAGGCAAATACAAGATGGGCAAGTCTTGTCTTTATATCAAAAGATTGTCGGACGTGGACATGAACACCCTTGAAGCATTGATTCGCTCAACCTATGAACATTACAAAAAGAAATACAATAGCTAATTCAATCTTATGAAGACCCGAACATCACTTTTAATTCTTCTTTTCCTTGGGGTTATTGCCCATGGACAAAAATTGACCTCCAACAAAAAGGCCATTATCGCATCGGTTGAAAAGCACAGGGCGGAATTGATAAAAATAAGCGACTCCATTTGGGCCCTGGCCGAGACCGCATTTGAGGAAGATGATTCCTCACGAATTCTAGCGGATTATGCGGAGAAAAATGGTTTTAACGTGGAAAGGGGAGTCGCCGGTATGCCAACTGCTTTTGTGGCCACGTATGGTTCCGGAAATCCTGTTATTAGTGTTTTGGGTGAGTTTGATGCCTTACCGGGAATCTCCCAAAAGGCCCAACCGACCAAGGAACCCTTACATAAAGGTGCCGCGGGACACGGATGCGGACATAATCTATTTGGAGCGGCAAGCCTTGGTTCGGCCATTGCGGTAAAGGAACTTATGGAGCAAGGGAAGATCAAGGGCACGATTAAATTTTTTGGAACACCTTCCGAGGAGAAGTTCTTTGGAAAAATATGGATGGTCAGGGATGGGCTATGGGATGGTGTGGATGTTAATTTAAGCTGGCATCCTTCAGCGGTAACAGAAGCCGATGTTCAAAGTTCCTTGGCCTTGGTCGATTTTAAGGTTGAATTTTTTGGTCAGGCTGCCCACGCCTCCAGTGATCCTTGGAATGGGCGCAGTGCCTCAGATGCCCTAGAACTCTATACAACGGGAATAAATTACTACCGCGAACATATAAAACCTACGGTACGTATCCACTACCATATCCAAGATGGTGGCCAAGTGGTGAATGTTGTTCCAGATTACTCCAAACTTTGGGTACGGGTACGCGATACCAAGAGGAAGGGAATGCTGCCCGTATATGAACAGGTACAAAAAATGGCGGAAGGTGCTGCCATTATGGCCAATGTAGATTATAAAATTTCACTTATTTCAGGAATTTATGAAGTTTTGGTCAATAGGGCCGGTGGTGAGATTATGCAAAAAAACCTAGAACTTTTGGATCCTTTAACCTATACCGAAGATGAAATTGCTTTTGGAAAAAAAATTCAGGAGGCTACGAACAAACCTCAGGTGGGGATGGATAGTGCTCTAAAGCCTTTTGCAGAGACCAAGGAACATCCGGGAGGAGGTTCCACGGATGTTGGTGATGTAAGCTGGAATGTTCCCAATATCAATCTAAAAGTGACAGTGGCCCCAAAGGACACGCCGTGGCATTCGTGGGCAGTAGTGGCCTGTGGAGGTATGACCATAGGCCATAAGGGAATGGTTCATGCGACCAAGGCATTGGGCATGACCGCAGTGGACCTTTTTGAAAATCCAAAATTGGTAGAAAAGGTGAAAGCCGAATTCAAACAGCGTAAGGGTAGCGAAGTATACAAACCTATGATACCCGAAGGACCCCCGCCGATAGGAACAAAATAATTTGAGATCATAAAATAATGGACGATTTACAATTAATAGACAATTCGGAAGCCAAACAATATGAAATTCATGTTGATGGGCTTGTTCCTAGGATAGAATACATTAAGGCCAAGGATAAAATTTATCTAACGCATACCGAAGTTCCAAGAGGTTTGGAGGGCAAGGGAATAGGTACTTCCTTGGTAAAGGCGGTTTTGGAGGACATCGAAAAAAAGGACTTGACTTTAGTTCCCATGTGCCCGTTTGTGGCCATGTATATTAAACGTCATCCCGAATGGAAAAAATTGGTTTTAAAAGGAATTAACATTGCGTAATCATGGCTGAACGAGAAATTGTAAAGAAGTACTCCAACGGAGAGTTAACTGTGGTCTGGAAACCAAAACTATGTATACACTCGGCAATTTGCGTAAATATGTTGCCCAATGTGTACAATCCTAAAGAGAAGCCATGGATCAAAGCTGAAAATGCTAGTACGGCAGAATTAAAAACACAGATTTCCAAATGCCCTTCTGGAGCGCTGAGCTATGAAATGGACGAAGAAAATATCCAGGAAAACATGGAGACCACATCCCAGATGCAAATACAGGTTTCCCCTAATGGTCCTCTATTGGTTCAAGGGAATCTATCCGTCACTTTAGCAGATGGGAGTATTGAAGAAAAAAAACGTACAACGGCGTTTTGTAGGTGCGGGGGATCGGCCAACAAGCCGTATTGCGACGGTACACATTCAAAAAATGATTTTAAGGATTAAAACAGATGTTCGGACTATTTAAGAAGAAATCGGAAGTAGAAAAACTACAGAAAAAATATCAAAGATTAATGAAGGAAGCTTTCGACCTTTCCAAAAGTAATCGCTCTGCGAGTGATACCAAATATGCGGAAGCGGATGAAGTACAAAAGAAAATAGAGGCCTTAACCGCTTCTTCTTAAACGCGATATGACGGAAAAAGAAAAAATGCTCTCTGGACAAAACTATGATTCCAGAGATTCTGAATTGATCGCCCAATATCATAGGGCGAGGAAGCTTTTTCAAGAATATAACCGTTTGGAATCTGAAGAAACCAATCGACGCAGTGAATTGCTCGGCCAGCTTTTCAAGTACAAAGGGAGCGGTGTGTGGATAGAAGCCCCCTTTTTTTGTGATTATGGGGAACACATATCCATTGGCGAAAATACCTTCATCAATGCCAACTGCTCTTTCCTGGATAACAATACGATTACCATCGGTAAAAATGGTCTTATTGGACCTTATGTCCAAATTTATACGGCTCTTCACCCATTAAAGGCCTCAGAAAGGATTATTGAAAACAAAGAAAAAGGAACGTCCTATTTAACGGCAACACTTCCAGTTGTTATTGGGGATAGTGTTTGGATCGGGGGAAATTCGGTACTAATGCCTGGGGTATCCATTGGAGATAATACAACCATTGGAGCGGGTTCCGTTGTCACCAAAAATATTCCGGAAAATGTACTTGCCTTCGGCAATCCATGTAAAGTCATACGAGAACTATAAACCCACCATTTTCCATTATCTTTAGGATTCTGTTAAACCGGTATATTTAAGAACAATGAAGCTTTTCAATTTTCCATTAATCGTGTTCCCTTTATTTATGTATTCCCAATCAGGACAAATCCAATCAACACTTGAGATATTTGACATCGAAACAAACGAAAGAAAAATAGTGCTCCAGGAGCAAGCACATTTTGAGGCCCCCAATTGGAGTTTGGACGGAAGTTATTTTATTATCAACCAAAATGGCTTGTTATACAAAGTAGCCGTTAATGGCAGCAAGAAGGAATTACTACCGACCGGAAATCTTAAAAATTGTAACAACGACCATGGTATTTCTTTTGATGGAAAATTCCTCGCTATAAGCAATAATGATAAAATTGAAGGGGCTACTTCAGGTACCTCGCGCATATATACCATGCCCATTTCCGGAGACACCCCAAAATTGATCACTCCGGATTATCCGTCGTATTGGCATGGCTGGTCCCCGGACGGTAAAACCTTGGTCTATACGGCAAAACGAAATGATAACTTCGACATTTTTAGTATTTCCTCCGATGGAGGAGAAGAAAAAAGACTGACGGATTCCCCGGGATTGGATGATGGGCCGGAATATTCCCCTAACGGTCAATTTATTTATTATAATTCCATGCAATCCGGAAAAATGGAGATATGGCGGATGAAAGCCGATGGTAGTATTCCCCAGCAACTAACGGATGATTCCTATTCCAACTGGTTTGCCCATCCTTCCCCAAATGGAAGATATTTTGTTTTTATTTCATATCTGGAAGACCAAGGGGATAAACATCCACCCATGAAAAAGGTGGCCTTACGCCTTTATGATTTGGACAATGGCGACATAAGAACCTTATGTGAATTTACCGGTGGCCAAGGGACCATTAATGTACCCTCATGGGCACCGGATAATAAACGATTCGCATTTGTTTCATATGAGGAAATAGGGAATTGATATCGCGAGTAAAACTATGCGCGGAAAATTTGTTCAAAATGGGTGCCTGAGCCTGTCGAAGGCACGTATCACTCATAAATTAGGACAATGAAAGGCTATGCCTATATTTTGGAATGTTCCGATGGGAGTTATTATACCGGAAGTACTAAAGACCTTGAACTCCGAATACGGCAACACCAAAATGGAAAGGGAGCAAATCATACCAAAAAAAGATTACCAATAAATCTTGTATATGTGGAAATCTTTAATAGAATTGATGAAGCCTTTCAACGTGAAAAACAAATTCAAGGTTGGAGCAGAAAAAAGAAAGAAGCGTTAATAGATGGTAAACATAACCGGCTACCAAGGTTATCTAGAAACTATACCCAATATGGGGTGCCTTCGACAAGCTCAGGCACCAAAATTCCAATAACCCCAAGTATTAAAATCTCGACAAAAAAAGCCTAGCCCTAACAGAATAGACTATCAAACATCTTAAAAGGCAATTATTATAACTATACATAATACCTCAAAACACAAATAGACAAAAATCCAAAAACTGTGATTCATGAAAAGTCCCGTTAAAAATAGTTTCCCCTTGGGTTTTCCCTGGCAGACCCAAGATCCATTTTTGTTCTGCGTGTATCATTTGGACCATTATCCCAAGGGAAAGGAAGACATGTCCCCGGCAGCCACTTTGGAAGGTAGGAATTTGGGGAACGACTTTACCGTAAAAGACGGTTGGCGCATGTATCATGGGCAAACTATTCCTGGATTTCCCTCTCACCCCCATAGAGGTTTTGAAACCATTACCATAGTGAACAAAGGGTATTGTGACCATTCCGATTCATTAGGTGCTGCCGGTCGTTTTGGTCAAGGGGATGTGCAGTGGATGACCGCTGGCAGAGGTGTACAACACTCGGAAATGTTTCCCTTGTTGCAGACGGAAAAGGAAAACCCCTTGGAGCTTTTTCAGATTTGGCTAAACCTGCCCAAAGCAAGCAAATTTGTGGATCCCCATTTTAAAATGCTATGGCATGAGGACATTCCAACTATTGAGTTTGAAGGAGGTACGGTAAAAATAGTTGCTGGCCTTTATGAGGATGTTACGGCACCAAAACCTGCTCCGGATTCATGGGCGGCAAATGCTGAAAACGAAGTTGCTATTTGGAACATCCATTTAAATGCCAATACCTCCTTTAGCATCCCAAAAACAGATACTCCCATAAACAGAACCTTATATTTTTATGAAGGTTCGGAGCTCAAGATAGGTGATAATGTGATTCAGCGAAATTTTGGAATAGCGTTGGACGCTTCTCATGATACAACTATCCGAAACGGAAGAAAAGATGCATCGCTATTGATGTTGCAGGGCAAACCGTTGGACGAGCCTGTTGTTCAATATGGACCTTTTGTCATGAATACCGAAGAAGAAATTCAAAAAGCGATGCAAGAATATCGTATCACACAGTTCGGAGGTTGGCCATGGCCCTATCCCGATAACGTGCACCCAAAGGAAAAGGGAAGGTTTGCCCAATATCCCGATGGGTCTTTAGTAGAAAAATAATCAATCCATAAAGTTCCTGATTGGGCGCAAGAACTAAACTCGTACTATTTTAGCTCCGATAGCTCTAAGTCTTGTGTCAATATCCTCATACCCCCTATCAATCTGTTCAATATTATGAATGGTAGAGGTGCCCTTTGCCGATAATGCCGCGATCAATAAGGAAACACCTGCCCTTATATCCGGGGAAACCATGGTAGTGGCCTTTAAGGTAGATTTAAAATCATGACCAATGACCGTAGCTCTATGGGGATCACAAAGAATAATTTTAGCTCCCATATCTATGAGTTTATCCACAAAGAACAAACGGCTTTCGAACATCTTTTGATGTATAAGCACCTCTCCCCTGGCCTGGGTGGAAACTACAAGAATTATACTCAATAAATCAGGGGTAAGCCCTGGCCAAGGAGCATCGGCAATGGTTAGGATAGAGCCGTCTATAAAGTTCTGTATTTTATATCCATCCTTATGTTTCGGAATAAGAATGTCATCGTTCTTGCGTTCCATTTGGATACCCAGTTTTCCAAAAACAGAGGGAATAAGGCCTAAGTCCTTCCAACTGACATTCTTTATGGTCAATTCACTTTTGGTCATGGCAGCAAGACCGATCCAGCTACCGATCTCTATCATATCAGGAAGCATAGTGTGTTCGGTACCCACCAGTTGATCTACCCCCTGGATGGTCAACATATTGGATCCAATTCCGGAAATCTTGGCCCCCATACGATTCAACATTTTACAAAGTTGTTGTAGATAAGGTTCGCATGCGGCATTGTATATGGTAGTCTCGCCTTCGGCAAGAACGGCGGCCATTACAATATTGGCCGTTCCGGTTACGGAAGCCTCGTCCAAGAGCATATAGGTGCCTTTTAGCTTTTTGGCCTCTACACCATAAAAGTGTTCTTCCTTATTGTATCGGAATTTGGCGCCCAGGTTAATGAAGCCCTCGAAATGGGTATCCAACCTACGTCGACCTATCTTATCGCCTCCCGGTTTGGGAATATATCCCTTCCCAAAACGAGCCAACAATGGTCCCACTAGCATTATAGATCCCCGTAGTCCCCTACCGTCCTTTTTAAAATCGTCCGACTGCAGATAATCCAAATTCACATCATCTGCCTTAAAGGTATATGAACCTTTCCCCTTCTTTTGGATCTTTACGCCCAAATCCTCCAATAATAATATCAACTTGTTGACATCTACGATATCCGGAATATTGTGGATGGTAACTTTTTCCGGTGTCAAAAGAACGGCACACAGAATTTGGAGGGCCTCGTTCTTGGCCCCTTGGGGCGTGATCTCACCGGAGAGTTGGTGGCCGCCTTCAATTTTAAATGTTCCCATGTAGGATTAGGAATGTTAGTATCGCTTTTTACCGCGATTGTTTCTTTGGTTTTTCTTATTGGAACCGCTTCGCCCTGTTTTGGAGATTCTATTTTTGAGGAATTGCCCACTTTCAGTAAGGTTCTCGTCCACCAAGTTTATCTGGCCGTCGCTCAGTTCGTGCAGGTGTTTGAATATTACCTTATCGTCTACCGTATCCTTGTTCCAATTTAAGTAGCACTTTTTCATGTGGTTGGCAATTGCATATTCCAGACCGTCCCGCATATCGCCTTTTTCCCATTTTACGGCCACATCGATCATTCTTTTGATGTTATTGCCATAAAAACGGTATTTAGGGTGATTTTGGGGATACTCCAACGGTTCTGGCCTTTGTTGCAATACCTCTTTGGAAGTAATGGGAAAAGGTGACTCTACATCGAGTTTAAAGTCGGACATGATAAACAACTGATCCCAGAGTTTATGTTGAAAATCCGGGACATCCCTTAAGTGTGGCTGCAAATTTCCCATAACACTTATGATGGCCTTGGCCACTCGGTTTCTTTCGGAATCATCGGCAATGGAAACAGCATGGTCCACCATCTTTTGGAAATGACGGCCATATTCCGGTATGATCAACTTGGGACGTTCCGTGTTGTATTCTAAATTCTCTACTTGATTCAAATTAAAAGTTTTAGCTTAAAAATTAATTAGGAGTAGTTCTACGGGTATCTTTGCAAAGTAACAAAAATATCCCCAATACTCACCTTAAAGGGAAATTACGCCCTCCACGTCACCAACTTCCTTATATTTTTGGATAACCTCATCCGGATTTTTCCGGTTTACGGTTATGGATATACTGGTATATTTTCCCTTTTTTGATTTCTTGGATTCAATTACTGCCCCGGTGTTGTCAAAAATACCATGTATCCTATTTATCTTCTCGGTATCGGTAGGGACTATAAATTTATACAAGTAGTTGGAGGGCCAGCTAGTGCTTTCTTGAAGCTGTTCCCTTAGACGACTGTAAAACTCATCTGATTTCTCGGTATTCATAAAGATGTTTTTGCAAAGATAATGCTTCGTCAACAGATTTCTTAACCTAACGTCTATTGATTACTTTTGTAACTATCATATACATAACTATTGAATCCAAAAAAAATTGTAATTACCGGTGGGCCAAGTACCGGAAAGACCTCGGTAATCCAAAGCTTGGAAAAAATGGGGCTCACCTGTCTCCATGAAGTAATCAGAAACATGACCCTCGAGGAAAAGGAACAAGCCGGACTGGAGTCCTTCACCATAAATCCTATCGTTTCCGTGCAAGATCCTATCCAATTTAATACAAAATTGCTACAGCAGCGAATTGCTCAACATCAATCCGTTGAGGGGATGGATCAGAATATCGTTTTTTTTGATAGAGGTATTCCGGACGTACTGGCCTATATGGACTGCTTTGGACAGAAATATGACGATACCTTCACAAAGGCCTGCCAGACGTTTCGTTATGACATGGTATTGATGATGCCCCCCTGGCCCGAAATCCATATGGTGGACAACGCACGATTTGAGAGCTATGAGGAATCCCTACGTATACATAAATGCTTAACGAGCACTTACGAACATTTTGGGTATGATCTTTATATTGTCCCCAAGGTTCCGGTGGAAGAAAGAAAGAACCATGTATTGAATCTGCTAAATCTTGGGTAATGGAAAGTCCAAGTGAACTTCTAGAACAGTATTGGGGGTTTTCAGAATTCAGGGGTTCCCAAAAAAATATCATTGAAGGTGTCCTAAATGACGAGGATGTACTTGCGCTTTTGCCCACAGGTGGAGGAAAATCCATATGTTTTCAGGTGCCCGCCTTGGCCAGGGAAGGCATCTGTATCGTTGTTTCCCCACTGATAGCATTAATGAAAAATCAGGTTGATAGTCTTAAAAAAAAGGGCATCAAGGCTATGGCACTTACTGGAGGAATCCAATTTGAGGAGGTAAGCAACCTACTGGATAACTGTATTTACGGCAATTACAAATTCCTATATCTCTCCCCAGAACGCTTAAAACAGGAAATGGTACTCGAAAGGATACAGCGGATGAACGTAAACCTAATTGCTATAGACGAGGCCCATTGCATCTCACAATGGGGACACGATTTTAGACCGGCTTATCTTGAATGCTCAAAGTTAAGGGAGCTACATCCTAATGTGCCATTTTTGGCGCTTACTGCCACTGCAACGGAAAAGGTAGCTCTGGATATCATTGAAAATTTACAGTTCAAAAGACATTCGGTATTTAAGGACTCGTTTGCCAGGAACAATATTGCCTTTACCGTAATTTGGGAAGAGGATAAACTTTACAGGCTCAAACAGCTTTGTTCCAAAGCAAAAAACAGCAGTATCGTCTATGTCCGCACCCGACGCCTAACAGAGGAATTATCCAATTATTTGAATGCGAATGCTATTAGCGCCACCTTTTTTCATGGTGGGATTTCCAATGCGGAAAAGGAGAGGAAACTGAATTTATGGCTTACTAACCACGTGAAAACAATCGTTGCCACCAATGCCTTTGGGATGGGCATAGACAAACCGGATGTAGAACTCGTTGTACATTACCAAATTCCGGATTGCTTGGAGAACTATTTCCAAGAAGCTGGTAGAGCGGGCAGGGATGGCAAAACGGCAAAAGCTGTTCTTATTACCAATAAAACAGATGAAAAACAAGCAAGGAATCAGTTTTTAAGTGTCTTGCCGGATGTATCATTCTTAAAAAAAGTATATAACCGACTCAACAACTACCTTCAAATACCTTATGGTGGTGGAAGCAACGAAGCCTATCCATTGAACTTCAATACATTTTGCGCTGCATATCAGTTGAATACCAGGCTTACCTATAACGCGTTCCGTATCCTGGATTTAAACTCTGTAATATCCCTCTCCGAATCCTTTTTTAAGACAAGTACCATCCGTTTTTTGGCAAGCAAACAGCAAATTTTTGAATATCTGGAGAAAAATCGCGCCCTGGCAGATATTGTCCAAACACTATTAAGGACCTATGGCGGAGTTTTCGATTTCGATACAAAAATAAATACTAATCTTGTATCCAAAAAAACAGGACAAAACGAAGAAAATGTCATCCAAATATTGAGTCGATTGGAAAAGGATGGCATTATTGTATACAATGCCGTCAATCAAGACCTGAACGTATTATTTCTTGTACCCAGGGAGGATGATATCACTATAAACGTATTTGCCAAAAATGTAGAGGAACAAAATAGGATTAAGCAAGAAAATATGGAGCATATGCTCCGCTATGTCAACACGGATTCCACATGTAGAAACAAACAACTTTTGGCTTATTTCGGAGAAAAGGGTACAAAAGAATGTGGTATATGTGATGTTTGTCTAAAGAGAGTTTTTAAAAATACCGAAAGTCTGGAATCGCTTCCCAAAAAAATATTGACCTTATTAAGGGAAAAAGAAAGAACATCCAGGCAATTGATAGAAGTGTTGGCGTATGAAGAGGATAGCATCCTAAAAGCCATCGCTAATCTTTTGGAAGATGGAGAAATACGGATAAATACCAAAAACGAATACGAACTGATGTAACATGGGGAAATTACGAATTATCTTTATGGGAACCCCTGATTTTGCAGTAGCCTCACTGTCTAAATTGGTGGAAAGCGGCTATGCCATTGTGGGTGTAATTACCGCTCCAGATCGGCCCGCTGGCCGTGGTCGAAAACTTCAGGAATCGGCAGTAAAAAAGTATGCCATACAGCAAAATATCAAAATTTTACAACCTACCAATCTGAAGAGCCCATCCTTTTTAAACGAATTAAGGTCATTGAATGCCAATCTACAGGTGGTAGTCGCTTTTCGGATGCTCCCGAACGCCGTATGGAATATGCCTCAATATGGCACTTTTAACCTACACGCTTCCTTATTGCCACAATATAGGGGGGCGGCACCTATTAATTGGGCCATTATCAATGGGGAGACGGAAACCGGGGTCACTACCTTTTTTTTGGACGAAAAAATAGATACGGGTGAAATAATACTTCAAGAGAGAGTGGCCATCGAAGAAACAGATACGGCAGGGACGCTTCATGACAAATTGATGCTTTTAGGTGCGGATCTGGTATTGAGGACCATCCAACAGATTGAAGACGGTTCTATAAAAAGAAACAAACAAAGTAACTCCCAAAATCTAAAAAAAGCCCCCAAAATACACAAGGAAACCTGTCGTATCAATTGGAATAGCCCTATTCAGGAAATCCATGACCATATCCGCGGGTTAAGCCCCTACCCAGCGGCATGGACCATGCTAATCAATGACACCGAAACCGTATTGGTAAAGATTTACGCCGTTGCGATGGAAAGGAAAGATCATTCCCATAAAAATGGCCAGATCCTATTTGACAAAAAGGAAATTCGTGTTGCTGTTTCGGATGGCTTCATTCAACTTTTGGAAATGCAATTATCTGGGAAACGAAAAATGAGGTCCCAAGAAATCTTAAACGGCCTTAAATTGTCCAAATCGGCCCATATGGCGTAAGGCCCCGCCGTTATTGGGCTGCGAGAAACGTAAAAATCGCCCTACTTTATCAACAAACGCCCCGAGTTATCAACAAAAACGGGGATTTCCCTCCATTTTACTTGTGTTCATGGCAAATCCATATAAATTTGTTGTTAGGTATTAAAATTATTTTAACAACAATTAATTTAATTACATTATGAACAAAACAGAATTAATCGACGCTATGGCAGCGGATGCTGGCATCACTAAGGCAGCGGCAAAAAAGGCATTGGAATCTTTCTTGGGAAATGTAGAGGGATCTCTTAAAAGTGGAAACCGAGTTTCTCTAGTTGGTTTCGGATCTTGGTCCGTATCTAGAAGAAATGCAAGGGAAGGAAGAAATCCTTCTACCGGTAAAACTATCCAAATTGCAGCTAAAAATGTTGTTAAGTTTAAGGCAGGTGCCGATTTAGGCAACGCGGTAAACTAGTTTATACCATTGTACAATATATCAAGGCATCCTTTACCAAGAGGTTTAGGATGCCTTTTTGTATCCTAGCTTTTGGTATTTATGGGAATTGTCTTATTTTAGATTGACAACTATATAAACTATGGTAGGTCTAAAACCTAAAAAAGGTAAGCTTCTTATTGCGGAGCCCTCATTAACAGGGGATGTTTCGTTCAATCGTTCAGTTGTGCTCCTAGCGGAACATAATGAGGAAGGTTCTGTAGGGTTCATTTTGAACAAACCTTTAGAATACCACATTAATGACTTGGTCACCGAAATTAGTATTCCTTTCCAGGTGTATAATGGAGGCCCTGTAGAGCAGGACAACCTGTACTTCATCCACAAGGTCCCTCATTTAATCGATAATAGCATAGAAATCTCGGACGGTATTTATTGGGGAGGTGACTTTGAAAAGACCATAAGCCTTATTAACCAAAAGGTTATTTCGGAAAACGATATCCGATTCTTCTTAGGTTATTCTGGTTGGTCTTCCCTTCAATTGGACCAAGAACTGTCTTCAAAATCTTGGATCGTGGTCAAGAACAAATATGAAAGTGCCATTATCCAAAAATCCTCGGTAGCCTTTTGGAAGGAGAAAATGATCGAATTAGGTGGTAATTACCTGCTTTGGTCCAACGCCCCAGAAAATCCAAGTCTTAACTAGACGAACCTATTGCACCCAATCGTATCATTGCGTTCAACTTACCCACCAAATCCCTAGCTACTTTTACATCGTACTCCTTTTTTCTGTATTTGGTAACGGACAGTATGCCTGAAATAGAATTGGTAATAAACAGCTCATCGGCTTTTTGAAGCTCAAATGGGGATATCGATACCTCTTCCAATGTATAACTGTTTAAGTTACCGATGATTTCCAAAAGCTTTTTTCGGATTATCCCATTGAGACAACCATCACTTAAAGGTGGTGTCTTAATTGAAGAGCCCTTTACTAGAAAAATGTTCCCGTTCAAGGCCTCAACGACCATTTTGTTCTGATTGAGCAACAAGCAATTGTCGTAGCGGTTCTCTTTGGCATAAATACTACCGACCACATTTATAAGCCTATTGTTGGTTTTTAGGGTAGAAAGTAGACCCGCATTCACATAAAAATCCTTAAAAAGTTCTACTTCAATCGGCTTTTCTTCCAGAACATAAAAGGGATTGACCAACTCCTTGCTCTCTATGATATAGGAAACTTCATTGCTGTGTGGTAAATATAGGCCTCCATCATTCCTAAAAACGGTGAAACGAATTCTAACCGGGGAGTTTTTAATAGATGTATTGGCATTGACCGTTTTCAATATTTCGGATTCCAGGAATTCCATGGTAAATTCCATAGGTATCTCCATACGTAATATCCGCATTGAGGCCATAAGTCGAAGGTAATGGTCCTCCCATAACAACACTTGGCCGCTGACATATCTAATAGCTTCAAACAGGGAGTCGCCATACCGGAGTCCCCTATTTTCATGATTTAAAAAGAACGCATTTTCGGGGAAAAGTGTACCGTTAAAATTGATCATAAAAAAACCTTGAAAAATCAAGGTCAAATATAGAGTTAAATATAAAAAGTCGTTATTTGGATCCCAAAACGTGCTTTAAATCGGAGACTTGATTTTCCCAAAGCATTTTTGCTTCATCCACTTCGTCTTCCTCTGCGAAATCCGTAATAAAAAGTGAGACATCCTTGGTTATCTCATCTACGATAATCTTCATTTCAAAATAGGAATCATCTTCATTTTCCTCCCAGGCAAATTTTACGAATTCATCGCTTTTGCGCTTTAACAATCTAGCCTCTTCCTCGGAACCGTCCCAAATAAAACTGAACATTTCCCCACGGGAATTCACATTATCCGCAAACCATTCCGAAAGTCCGGAAGGTGTGGACAAGTACTGATACAGCAATTGTGGAGAGGACTGTATTACAAATTCAAGTTCAAATTTTATTTTATCATCCATTACGATGTTTTTTCTTCGGGCAATATATAGATTTCCAAATGATAAAAAAATAAAACCGATGGAATAATTTAAAGTATGGGTGTTGATAGGCACGAAATTAAGCTTTATATTTGCAGCCGTTTTAATCCAAATGGCGAGGTAGCTCAGGCGGTTAGAGCGCAGGATTCATAACCCTGAGGTCGGGAGTTCAAGTCTCCCTCTCGCTACAAAGAAAACCCAAGATCTTATCTTAGTCTTGGGTTTTTTCATTTCTGTACAACATTAAATTGCAATTTAATTCCCTAAATCAACTCGTCCCTTAAAACGTTTGTGGTCGTTGAGGAAGTGGTCCGTGCATCGCACTTCCGGCCCTCGCTCACTAGTACTGTGCCTTATTCGGATAGGTCTCAATATCGCTTTAAAATCTTAAAACCCTTACTAAGTCATTATTACAACCTTGCATAGCACCGATTTTTCAGCTTACCCGTGCTAAGCGATAGAGGGCCATCATTTGTCATGGTGACGGAGCACTAATGGCCTCAACATATCGGCCGGCCCAATATGGTAGAAGATAAATATAGGGCGCATACTCCCGGTTTCCATTACTGCCTCCGTCATTTCTATAGGCCCCATTGTGTTTGTGCAGAACGCGTTCATCGCCCGGCAACACCTCAGTGTAAGTCTGACTTCTAAAATTCGGGGCTATCTTGATCAAATCCTTCCGATGACTATTATCAATTTTCCAATCGATCAAATCCATAGGGAATTCACGTAGCCACCAGGCCGAAGCACCACTATCAATGGGATTCCCCCCAGTAAGGGCAAAAAGATAGTTCCACAACGGGTTTTTCTCGGACCTTTCAATTTCCCAATGACTCTTTACCGTTTCAAAATGCTTCGTTTTCTGTTCTTCCGAAAAAGAATAGTTAACAAACCCCGGGATGGTTAAAAAGTACATCTCATCATCGGAATGGTTCCACTTATCACTTAAATCTTCCCCTTCCACATAACCGATTACAGTGGCGGAACGATTGGCGTTCTCATCATAGCCGTGTTTTTTCATCAATTTATGAGCAGCTTTTCGGTATTTCTCATCTTTGGTAAAATGGTAGGCCGTTTGTAAGAATGAAAGTATAAGGGTCGAATTTAGTCGTCTATCACCAACGTTGATAGGGAAGCTATTTACGTATTTGGGGTTCCACCGGCCCCATGCGGTAGGCTGGCCGTTCCAATCTACCAAATACCAATTATTATCCATAATATGATCCATTTGGATCTTGATCTGATGTACTGCCCGATCCCTCCATTCTTGATCTGGGGCCAGTTCTGCAAAGAGGGCATAGGCAAAAAAATGTCCACAGGATTCATCGCTACTAGTGGTTGATTTCCATCGCCACTTTTTGTCATCCGCCAACTGCCAGACCCTTCCATGTTCCTCTACATGTTTTTTATACCATTCTTCCGAAAATCCATTGGCATGGAGCCCTACCTCATAGCCATCGCGTTCATATGATCGCGCCGGAAAACCATGCATGGGTGTAATATCCGTTAAACGTTCCATAGCTTCAAAAGCCTCATAGGCATTGTGCTTGGCATCCTCCTCTTTGGTTACGGCATACCGAAAAAGCTCCCCCGCCAAATACATGGACGTCCAAAGACCATCGTTATCGGTATCGTGATAATAGCCCGTAGCAAGATCTCCGGGGGTCTTTAAGGATAAATTGGCCGTTAGACCATAGCGAATATGGCGTAAACGCTGAATTTCTTGAAAATAATCGGCCTTTTCAGAGAGGGTCATTTCCACAAAGTTGATCTGTGACAGTCCTTCTTTGGTAAGCACCAACACACTATTGTCCGGGCCCTGAGCAATATCGACTACATAATCGTCCACCAACCATCGTTTTGATGCGTAATAGTCATATTTGCCGTCATCTCGGAGTTTAAATGCGCCTTTTGTAGATCCGAACCACAATTCATCATTAATGGTCTTGACCACCGTAATTTCTGTCCAGGGCAATTTCTGATCTGTTTCATTTTTGCTAAAAGACTCCCCGGATAATTGGACTACCCCATTTCCTGTACCCACAATAAGGTTACCCTTATACATTGTCATTGATGTTAGATCGGATCCCTCGTATAGCTTTCTAAGTTCCAGGTCCGCCATGGTAACCCTATATACGCCATGGGTCCCTTGTATTAGAAACGCATTGCTTTTTTCGTCAAAAAGAATGGTTTTGGGATTTACCCCATTGTATTGTTTGTTCCAAACACGCTTTCCATTCTGAAACAGCTTTACTTCATCGGCGGAGGCGACCAAGGTCATAAAATTCGGGCCCATGGCGAAAAGAGCCGGCTTATCTAAACCGTGTTCCACCTCATACTTTCCTCCCCAGGCGTTGCTCAGGATGGATTTGTCCGTCAAATAGATAAACTGCCCATCATAAACCTCCAAGGCCTTAATTTTCATATCGGACAAGGGACGGTAATGCAGATCTGGTAATAATGTATTGTCGTAGGCATTTAAAAGCCCTTTGGAGGAAACCAGCTTTATTGCTTTATTTCTATCGCTGCGTACTTGCCAAAGTGATGCGTCGCTAACCACCCCTCCCAACTCGTACTTTTCGGCAAAATCCTGGATGTAAGGCTTATCCATATATTGCTGGGCGTTTAAAGTAAGGGATACTACTAAGTAACTAATCAGTGTTAATTCTCTCATGTTTTTATCATTTAATTTCTGGGCCCACTTAACCTTAAGTCAAGCAAAAAGTTTAAATAAGACCTTGTAAAATTAGTGCTTTACCCCACCTGCCGTTTCATTATTATTGGTTAAAACATATTATATATTAACCTTCCTCTTGGTCAATACCATTTAATGAAGCAAAGGGTACGCTTCGTATTTTTTTTATATGAAACCCACCGTATCGCTATTCCGAGTATTAAAATCCGGAAAAATCACGGATATTATGGTTTTTAATTCAGGATGAAAGCCCACATACTATGGTTAACTTTCCATGTAGATACATCAAAAATCATGAAGTAGTACACCACTGTGATGCCTATATTTATTCCTACCCTCTTGGAGACTGTTTAAAAAGATAATCCAATATTATGAAACGGACAAAACCCTTATTCCTTGGCATGCTATGTCTCATCTTAGCTTGCAATCAAAAGAATAAGGCACCCGAGACCGTACAGCAGATTTCACCAAAGTTTGAAAGATTACCCTATAACAATCCGGACCTGGTCGTAGATCTTGGGGTAGGCCTTTGGGCATCTCCACTTCCCATGGATTATGACGAGGACGGGGATTTGGATCTTTTGGTATCTTGCAACGATGTCCCCTTTAACGGCATCTTTTTTTTCGAAAATACAAGTAGCGAGGCATTCCCCGTGTTCGAGCCTCCGGTAAAGGTAAGCGACCCGATCAAACACATTCAAGTTTCTTATGTGAACGGCAATCCCCGGTTTTTAAGACCTGGAGAGGAGCTACAAGATTTTAAATCGTCCTTTACTAAAAAGGTAAAGGCACTTTTCCCAAGTGAAGCTTTTTCCAAATTGCACAACAAAATTCGCTTCAATCAATGGAAATATGTTGACTTTGAAAATGACGGGGATCTGGATATTGTAGTGGGCATTCAAGATGGCGAGGATTATGGCTGGGACAATGCTTTTGATGACCAAGGAAATTGGACCAATGGCCCGCTGCACGGTTTTGTTTATCTCATTGAAAATGTAAATGGCGCCTATGAATTAAAGCATAAAATTCTTGCGGGAGGCAAACCTATTGATGTGTATGGCGCACCTTCCCCGAATTTTGACGATTATGACAATGACGGCGACCTGGACATCATCTGCGGGGAATTCCTGGACAAGTTCACCTATTTCGAAAATATAGGCACACGTAATGCCCCTGAGTATGCGAAAGGAAAATACCTGAAAAACCGAGAAGGTATCCTTACCATGGATTTGGAAATGATCTTGCCCGTTTCCTTGGATTGGGACAAGGACGGAGATATAGATCTGGTGGTCGGTGATGAGGATGGGAGGGTCGCCTTTATAGAAAACACGGGGAAAGTACAAACGGGAATGCCCGTTTTTGAAAACCCGAAGTATTTTAAACAGAGGGCAGAGCATGTTAAATTCGGGGCCTTGGTCACTCCCTTTAGTACGGATTGGGATGAGGATGGTGATGAGGACCTTATTTGTGGAAATTCCGCGGGTCATCTCGCCTTTATTGAAAACTTGGATGGAGGAGATACCCCCAAATGGGATGCACCAAAGCTTTTGGAGAGCGAAGGTAAGGTCATACGAATCCAAGCAGGCGAAAATGGTTCTATTCAGGGGCCATGTGAGGCCAAATGGGGATATACCACCTTATCCGTTGAAGATTGGGACCATGATGGCCTTAAGGATATCATCGTAAATTCCATTTGGGGAAAGGTAGTTTGGTTCAAAAATATAGGTTCTAAAGGAAAACCAGAACTTGGTAAAGAGCAACCTATCCAGGTAAAATGGAAGGATAGCACTCCCAAGCCCGAATGGTTTTGGTGGAACCCCGAACCCAACACCTTGGCCACCCAATGGCGAACCACCCCTACCGCAATCGATTGGAACAAAGATGGTCTTATGGATCTTATCATGCTGGACCAAGAAGGCTACCTAAGTTATTACGAGCGCTATAAAAATGAAGCAGGAACACTCTTTCTAAGACCTGGGAAACGTATTTTTCATACCACAAATGGCACTTATGACCGAAAAAATATTCTCGTAGATAGCTTAAATGGCCCATTGCGGCTCAACGAGCGGAAGTACGGCTCCAGCGGACGAAGGAAGCTTGCCTTTGGCGATTGGGACACCGATGGGGACATGGATATCGTCATCAATGGAATAAATGCCGTTCTTCTCGAAAATGTTGGGCAAACCCCTAATAAAGTCGACTTTAAATTTAAAGGTGATTTCTCCAGTTTGAAGTTGGCCGGTCATTCCACTAGCCCTACGCTTGTGAATTGGAATACCGATGGAAAACCAGACTTACTTTTAGGGGCCGAAGATGGATATTTCTATTATTGGAAGAATGAGTAAACATATAATCCGATGAGGGCTCCCAAAAATTGGGAGCCCTTTAGTTTCTAATGGAAGTCTTTTGTTTTAAAACTAAAAAGAGTTTAAATCACTACAAATTAAAAATCAAAAGATGAAAAACCTCCTGAAAGTCTATTTAAAAAGCAATTCATGGATAGCTCTGCTGTTTTTGAGTCTATCTTCTTTTGGACAAAATCAAAGATTTGATGGCTTAATCGATGATTTTATAAAAGACCCGGAGCATATTATGGTTGCTGCCCATAGGGCAATGCATCCAAAACATCCCGAAAACTCATTAGCAGCCGTTCGGGAAAACATAGATCTTGGAGTCGATATTCTAGAAATCGATGTAAGAGGAAGCAAAGATGGCAAATTGGTTCTTATGCATGATGAAACTATAGATAGAACTACAAACGGTAAAGGAAAAGTAAGTGACTTGGATTTTTCAATTTTGAAAGATGTTAATCTGATTCATAACGAAGAAATTACTGTAGAGCACATACCGACTTTCGAAGCGTTGTTAGAAATCGCCAAAGGTAAAATCATGATTGATGTAGATTTTAAACAAGATGACCCAACGGCTCTAAAAAAAGCATATACCTTGATTAAAAAGCACCATATGGAAGAACAGATTCTTTTTTACATCTACGACAATTATCAGTTAATTCCACTATTGCGTGATTTGAATCCAAAAATAAAAATAATGCCTAGGGCCTATTCCCGAAAGGATGTTAGAAAGATTCTTAAAATTGGAGGTATTAAAGTCATTCATATCGATGAGAGCTTTTATAAAAACAGGATTATGCAGAAAATTAGGAGCTCAGGAGCTAGGATCTGGTCCAATGCCTTAGGAAAATACGATCAAATGGAAAGACTTAAAAAGGATTCCGGATTCAGTCAGCTGCGTGAAAAAAAATACATTAATGTGATACAGACCGACCTTCCCGAAGAGCTACTTCATTTTCTTAGAGAAAACCAAACACATCCTTAGACAAGGTTCTTGGACCTATTTGAAAGGTTATTTCCGCTTCTCTGGTACTACTCCGATTTGATAAAATTCTTCTTTAATCGAATAGGACTTTTGGGTACTTTGTTTATTAACTTCTTTTTACCATTCTTCTTTATAAGTTCAAAAGCATCGTAAAGTGTACCTATAGGAGTATATGCACCATATTCGATACTGTCTTCCGTAACTGTTATAATCTGGAACAACTGGGTAAATTCCCCTCGTCTTACCATCCACTCCCTATCCTGGGATTCATACATTTTAGGCCCGCTGACGGAAACGGCGTAGATGGTACCGGCATCGTCCACTACCGTTAGGCCCTTGCCTTCGTTCTTTACATACCCCCGGGCATAGGTATGGTCGTGCCCTTGTAGGACCAAATCAACACCATATTTGTCAATCAGGGGTTTCAAGGCTTGCCTAAGCCTTTTGTTGTCCCTGCCTTTAGCCGTTGAATAAATGGGATAATGCATGGTAATAGCGGTCCATTTTTTGGTATTTGAACGTAAAACGGAATCCAGCCATTTTACTTGGGATTTCCGTGCTTGTTTACTCTCATCGAAGCCCTCCGCATCAATGGAGATCAGTTTCATATTCTGATAGTCTATGGCATAACAAGTTTCCTTCAATTCTTCAATGGGTCCGTTTTCCGGTAATGTAAATTGGGGTCTCCAGAGGGAAGAGAGTACCCCGTCCCTGTATTCATGGTTTCCGGGTGTCATCATACTGGGGACTGTAGCATGAATAAAGCTGCCGGCATAAAACCACTCGCCCCATTCCAAATTGGCATCCCTATCGTTGATCAAATCCCCGGCATGCAGCATAAAGTCCACCTCCGGAAATTGGCGGTACGAATTTCGAATGACCCGTGACCACAGTGATTTCACATTGTTTTGGGCATCACCAAAATAGATGAAGCTAAAAGGTTCTTCCGCAGTTTCGGCAAAAGCCGTTGTATATTGGAACCACTCGCTCCAATATCCATTGCCTTCCCCCCCATTTCCGACCCGGTATATATAAGTGGTTCCCGGTTCAAGGTTGCCTATAACGGCCGAGTGGTAGGTGGCCTTGACCAAAGGTTCCTTTCTATTTTGATTTTCGAATTTTTGGGAAACCGCTTTTATCCTACGGACATTCCCCAGTAAAAATTCAGGGCCGTCCGTAGCCTTTGCCACCTCTACCACCCCATTCCCTATTTGTTGATCGGTTCTCCAGTTGACCGCAAAACTATGTGCCGGATCCACGGTGAGATTGGCTATTATCCGGTCTGGTGTATGGGATGGAAAAATAAGCTTATGTTCGGATAAATCATCATAGTCCATATAATGGCTATGTGCATGACCGTCGTGATAATGTTGTTTCTCTTGTGCATTCAGGAATAGGTTTAGCATCAGCGCCAATACCAAAATCTGGAATCTCTTTGTCTTGTTCATTATTCGATTATTTTCTTTCAAAACTAGGTTACACTATATCTTAGGCCAAGGCCAATTTTCCAATATCATACTGCCGTTGATCTATGGTTAAAATCTTAGTCGCTACAAACTCACGCGACAACCCGACGCCGCACTTTCATGCATTTTTTCGATTACGGACAGGTTATACACTGCATCTTCCAAGGGTATGCCTGTTTCCTCGTTTTCCAAAATGGCCAAGGAAAAAGCATCGGCTTGAAGGGTATATTGATTACAGGGTTCAAATTCCAGTTCCGTAGTTACTTCCTTCCGGGTAAACCAAATCTTAGATGGTCTGTCATTGGGCGGATTGAACGGCAGCTCAAACCTAATACTCCCTTCTGTACCAAAAATTTGAACCTGTTGGTTTTCGACCAACTGTGTGGCACAAAAGAAGGAAGAACTACCGCCTTCAAACTCAAGAATTCCCGAAGCCAATATATCCACTTTGAATTCAGGGTGATATTCTATATTCGCCAAAACACGCTTAGGTTCACTACCAAATAAGAATCGTGAAATAGAAATGGAATAACACCCAATATCCATTAAACTACCTCCCCCGAACGGTTTAATATTTACAATGCTGTCAGGGTCATCCTCAAAAAAGGAAAATGAGGATTGTATTGTTTTCAACTCTCCAATTTCCTCCGCATCCACCATTTGTTTTACCTTGATCCACTGCGGATGAAACTTGTACATAAAGGCCTCCGCCACTTTAAGTCCCGGGTATTGCATGGCCATCGCCAATAGCTCATTGCCCTCTTTACTGCTTAGGGCAATTGGCTTTTCTATCAATACATGTTTCCCTGCAATCAAAGCCTTTTTGGCCCATTCTACATGCAGGTGGTTGGGCAACGGAATGTAAACCGCCTCAATCTCCGGATCATTCAATAACGCTTGATACCCCTCGTAATATTTGGGGATATGGAATTCCTTTGCTATCCGTTCCGCCTTCTCCCCATCCCTTGAAGCAATACCCATCACAGTACAATGGTTGCTTTTCTGCATTGCGGGAATTACCTGTTCCTTTGCAATGGTGGCAGTCCCTAATATTCCCCATTGTATTTTATCCCGCATCAATTATTTTTACTATCGATTTTAAAGTTGCTTCTACGTGTTATTTGGGTTGTATCAACTCCAAATACCTTCCCATCCAATACGGTAATAACCAGTATACCGGGTCACGTTCTTGATTCGGCCAGCCGGCGACGGCATGATATGGATTACGGTCCCAGCGCATAGTTCGATATTCGCTCGGTGGTCTAAGCGGAACCTGGAGCACCTCCAAAATGGGCTCCCTAAGCACGGGTAAATCCTCCCTTGCCCCATTGTCCATAATCCAGTCTACCGGATCTAAAGGGGCATCTTTCAAAAAGAATACAGAGGCCTCAAGACCATCAGCTCCACCTTTTAACCAATTGTATACAAAATTGAGCATGGGACTCCCCGCAGGTTTGTACCGTTCGTACCAACCATCCAAATGGTTCAGATAACGTGCCTTGATCTCTTCATCCTCTTCGCCCATGATCAAGGGGGTATAAACGTACAATGCCAAGTAAATATCAAAATAAGTCTCCCAGGCAGGGTCGGGATCCAGCATTAGGTCAATGTTGTCCAAATAGCCTTCTTTCTCAATCAAATGTGTGTAATGCTCCTGGTACTTGGAATCCTCTGTGATGCTGTAAGTGAATTTTAGGAATGCCAACAGCTCCAACGAATTTATCCCTTTTTCGGGGCGCCATTCTGGGTCGCGATTGAGTTGATCTGGTGACCATACGCCCCATTTGGTGTGCTTTCCATCTACCCCGATCAAATTATAGTTATTTGCGATCAAGGCGTCCATAATCTGACGATAATGAAATACCAGCCGCTTTTTCTCATCTTCATCGGCCACCAGAGTATAGTAACAGTAGTACCCAAAAAGGTGCCCGCACATTTCATCACTACTGGTATCTCCCTTCCATTTCCACTTCCCATCGTTAGATACATGCCAGCGCTTTTCTACGGGTTTTTGCCTAGGGTTTTTCACTATTTCCGCAGCATATTCACGCTCCGTGTAACTACGGTTCATGTCGTGGGTCTTCTCCCATTCCGCTGGCACCACGGTTCTTGCAAAAAAGCCGGGTATTTCGGTCACCTCACGCAACAACTGTAGAAAATCGAAAGTTTTTTTGGCCCGTTCCCGGGCCTTTGGATCTTTAGTCACGGCATACCGAAAGGACTCCATGGCCAGATACATAGCGGTGTAATACCCATCATTGTCCGTATCGCTGGCCCTGGAGGTTGTGGTATCACCAGGTATCTCCATCCAACGAAGTCCTACTGCTCCAGGTTTCCGTACATAACGTTGTAACAATTTTTGGTAGAAGAAGTCCGCTTTACCTTCCAAGGTCATTTGAAAGCAATGGATTACACTTACCCCGCCTTCAGTGGCTATCCAGGCATCTCCTTTGGTATCAAAGGCAATGTCATTTACCGTATTGTTCATCAACCAGCGTTGGCTAAGGCGCACGGAGTAATCGGGAATCCCTGGCGTAAAGCGCGAAATACCATAATCGGTTCCCACCCACATGGCACCGTTTGGAGACTTCCTTACCACGTTTACCTGACTATGGGGAAGTCCGTCATTAGGTCTTTTCATATCGACCATTCTTTCATTGGCCCTTATGGAAACCCCACCCATACCACCTACCCAGAGCGTGTCCGGGGTAGCGTATGCCATACTGCTCAAATACGCACTAATCAACTGTTCTTTTCCTTGATGTATTGTTACACCTTGTGGTCCGCAATGAAAAAGACCTACATCGGTCCCGATCCAAAGTCCGCCTTTTTGATCGGACAAAGCTGAGCGAATACTCCTGCCCGTATGGTATTCCTTGCGCGACCAACCTTCATTAACTTTAAGCCATATTCCCTTTGGGCCAAGGGCGTACATTCCTTCTTCCGAATTTGCCAGCACGGCTATTGGTGGTAGCGTTCCTTGCTGTAACTCTAGATTGCCCCTACCATTTGATCGGTACACACCGTTCCATACTGCTGCCCAGACCCTGCCCTGACCATCAATTTCCAAATCAAAGGCGGGTCCTTGGTCCTTTTCGGGTAACATGGGTTCCCAAGAGCGTAAATCCTTAGACTTACGAAAAACCCCGGCCATGGTAGCTATCCAAACCGTTCCATCGTCCAGGGGCAATATCGCCTTCACCTCCTGCGCCCCCTTTTCATTGCTATCCATCGGAAAAGCTTCATGATATTCCTGTACAAACATCCGATCTCTATACGGTACGGATTCGGATAATGAAAGGTTCTTATTATCAGCCGTTTTTTTGGGGATCGGTTCACCACAGGAGCCAAGAAGCAGAGCTAGAACTATAGAACAAAATAGACTGGTAAGCGTATCCAACAGTTTTAATAAATTATCCAATCGTTTCAACAAACTAGGTTTTAAAGGTAAACTGTTATCGCTTTTGTTTCTTTAGGTTGAACATGGCAAACAGCAGTGCCAGTACAATTAGACCAGCAGTGGCTACCGCACCAATAATAATAGCATCCAAATCGCATTGCAACCAAGCCAATGATGGCGGGAGGTCCCGCATAAAAGTACCCCAAACAATAATCAATAGGCTAAAGACCACCGAAATGATTCCTTGCGCAGGTGTAAGTTTTACGTTAAAAAGTGCCAACAAGAACAAGCCTAAAATGCCGCCACCGAATATTCCCGATATTTGCCACCAAATATCTAGGGCACTTTGGGCATTGATCAATAAAAGTGCAAAAGCAATGCCCAACAAACCCCAGGCAATGGTGGTAAAACGAAGAAAACCTAAACTGCTCTTTTCAGAAGCATTAGGCCTAAAGTATCTTTTAAAATAATCCAGGTAAAGAACAGTAGCTGAAGAGTTTAGAGCGGAATCCACTGTGCTCATGGATGCTGCCAAAATTGCAGCAATTATTAACCCTTTAAGTCCCGTTGGCAATTCCGTTGCAATAAAGAAGGGGAAAACCTCATCACCCTTAACTATGGAGGGGTCAAGAACATTGCCAGAGCCCGAGTAAAAAGCGAACATTGCCGTACCTATATAGAGAAAAATAGCAGTCAAGGGCAAATAAATCAGCATGGCGACCCAAACCGATTTCTTGGCTTTTTTCTCTGTGGCCACGGAACTGTACTTTTGGGTATAGTTTTGATCGGCCATCAAGTTTCTGATATTTTCGGTAACCCCATAAATGATCATTACCCAAATTGTTCTGCTGCTTAGGGAGAATGAAGTATCCCCTAAACTGAACTTGTTTTTATCAAATGCTTCTTGAATCAGAAAATCAGGTTCGGCAAAAACCTCGGTCGTCAGAATATACGCGCTGAACAGGAGCCCCCCGATCATTATTATAGATTGCATAACATCCGTCCATATAACGGCTTCCATACCTCCCATTAAGGTATAGGCAATGGTCATAATACCAATGACCAATATCAATGTTTTAATATCCACATCAACAAAAGAGGTGAGCAAAAGCGAGGAAAGGTACAGGATTACAGCAGTGCGCCCGACCATAAACAACACAAAGGACAAAGAGGCATACACTCTACCCCAGTTCCCTATTTTATCTTCAAGATATTTATAAACCGATATTATTTTGTGCTTCCTATAATGAGGTATTACGTATTTGGTCACAAACCAGGCCACAGGTAGTGCGGTCAATGCAAAAATGAGCGGGTGCCAGTTATCATCGAATGCCTTTCCGGGTACGGCAATATAAGATATGCTGCTCGTATAGGCACTCATTACTGCTATGCCCGCAGCCCAAGCGGGAATACCCCTTCCGGCGACCATGAACTCGTTGGACGTTTTGGTTTTCCTTAAAAAATAAACACCCATCCCAATCATTACCAATCCGTAAATGATCAAAATAAGGGTGTCCACTAATTCAAGTTGGTAATTCATTTTACCTTATCCCCTGTTTTTCAAAAATTTCAATATACGTTTTAATCCTTTCCCTATCCCCGGCATCAAATCTGCGTAAAGGAAGTGCCATGTAATCATCACAGATTCCCATAATTGAAAGTGCACACTTAATTCCTTTGGTTATTCGGGAAAAATCCTTCCCCACATTATAAATGGTATCGTAAAGATGGGTAACCTTTTCCCGAATTTCAACAATTTTGTTTTCGTCCTTGGTAACCGATGCATCGTAAAGATCCACAAACATCCTCGGAAAAAAATTGGCTCCACCTGCAACGGCACCATGGCCGCCCCGTTCGATGGCCTGGGGCAAAAACCCTTCGGTTCCCACAATTATGGCAAACTCCGGGGAATCCTGAAATGTTTCTATAAGATCATACAAATACTCCAGATTACCAGAACTATCCTTAATGCCCAAGGCTCCCATATTCTTTGCTTTCTCAACAGTATTCATTGAAAGGTTCATCTTGGTACAGCTTGGCATGTTATACAGCAGGAATGGCAAAGGTAATTTGGGTACAAGATCTTCTAAATAAGCTTCCATTTCGCCATCACTAATAGGAAAGTAATAAGGAGGGGCTATAACCACGGCATCTGCGCCCGAAGCTTTGGCATGCTCGGCCATTTCAATGGAACCCTCGAACGACGTATCCGTAATACCCACAAGAACAGGGACCCTTCCGTTAATAATTTGGCATGCTTCCGTAACTAATTCTTTTCGAAGGGCATAGGTTAAACTGGGCGCCTCTCCGTTAGATCCCAAGAGAAATATGCCATGCACTCCTCCGGAGAGCAAGTGTTCAATAAGTCCTTTTAGGCTTTGTTGGTCTAGATTTTTATCTGCGGTCAGGGGAGTGACCATTGGGGGGATTATCCCTCGTAGATTCAATTGCATACAGCTTACTTAAGCAGAACAAAGTAAATTTAAATAGCTTCATTCCACCACCAGTATTTTACATAAATGTAATATTATATTAACCCTTTAATTAAAAAAAAATCATTATTATTGGTACGAAGAGTTAATATATCAAGATATGGAATTTGTTTGTGAAAAAATTTTCGTCCCAAACAATCACTCTTTTATCTCTCGGGAATTACCCTTGTCTTCCAATGCGAGAATACACTCCCACAAAAACTTTGAACTGAATTACATCAGCTCGGGGGTTGGCAGAAGAATTGTTGGCGATAATATTTCTGGATTTGAAAAAGGGGATTTGGTGCTTTTGGGCCCTAACCTTCCACATTGCTGGGAAGTTTTGGATACGGAAAATGGGGAAGAGCCCACCTGTATTGTTACCCATTTTTCCGAGAACATCATTGATTCAGATTTTTTTAAGATGCCGGAACTTGAAAAAGTAGTCGCTTTGTTGAAACTCTCGAATCGGGGAATACGCTTTAAAATCGAGGACGATACCGAAATACGGGAGATTTTAGAAGAAATGTCCGAAAGTGAAGGGCTTGAATATTATATTGGCCTACTGAAGATATTCCATAACCTTCTAAAAATAGAGGATAGGGAGCGCCTGTCCAATCCTATTAATGGTTCTTCGGTGTTTTCCAAAAACATTGAAAAGGTAAACAAGGTCTATGAATATGTTTTTCAGAATATCCAGGAAGGGATAAAATTGGAAGAAGCTTCCGCCGTGCTTAATATGGCCCCCAGTTCGTTCTGTAGATTCTTTAAAAAGAAAACCGGACATACCTTTATGGAATATGTAAAGAATGTGCGGGTGGGAATCGCCGCAAAACTTTTGGCTGAAACGGATAAACAAATCACACAAATCTGCTATGAAAGCGGGTATAACAATCTAGCCAACTTTAATCACTATTTTAAGGCAAATATGGGCAAGACTCCGTCAGACTATCGCAAAAACTTTAGATAGGGCCTATAGCCTATAGCACATCCAGGTATCGTTTTGTACATCTTACAAAACCCCAATATCAAAGCGGTTATGACTACCGGGCAACTCGCCGTGACTGCTTATTGCTATAAGCGACAAAACGGCTAGAAATGCAAGAATCAGTATTAGATAAAGAAACCACTTTTTTATAATCAAGCTATCCGTTGTTTTGGAGGACCATTCCATTACCTCCTTGCGAGACAGTAGAAAAATCAAAACTATGTTCAAAAGGTATAAGTGATGGTTTAGACCCATTTTTCCGGCAAAAAGTCCTGTGACCAAATAGCTCATCAAAGCATATGTACTTAGGTATACAAACAAAAACAAGGAAACACCTTTTTTCGTAAAGGTATTATCCTTGAATCTGTAAAATACAAATATGGCCATTAGCACCAGTACGGCAGCGGTGAAAATTGTACTCATAGATGCTACTTGCTCCAGGTTTGGTATTTCTCCCAAACGTCTTAAAAAATGGTCATAGGTCAACGATTCGCGATACACCATTAAAGGGATGAAAATCAACAGTAAGAACAAAGCCCACCTATTGATCCAGGTTTCGGATCTTTCTTCCTCGTCTATCGGCCAAGAGGAGGAAAACACCCCATACGCCATCCCAAGACCGCCAAAAAAACCGATACTATATTCCATAACATTCCACATGTTAAAGGGAATCTCCATAACATTGCCAACAACCTGCAAAAAGTTTCCAAAACCAAAGCCGAAACCGCCTCCGAGTGCAGCAAAAATAGCGACCCGTATTGCGGAATTTCGTTTTGTCCGTGCCATGTGCAGGAGCATGGCCAACCCAGCTCCTAGAATAAGGGCCCAAGCTTCCGATCGCGGAGGAGTCATCTTAAACCCGATCTGTTCTATCAGAAAAAAATAGGTCAGCAAGCCTCCTGCTACCATTTCCGATACCAATGCGCCCCAATTGACCCTGTTCTTTTTCGTAGAATCCAGCACAAGTCCTACAAGACCGCCCCCCAGTAATCCAAACAGTGCCCCAATGACAAAAAGCATGCTGAGACCATAAAATGCATTAATGAAGTTATCGGCCTTGCCATATCCTACCACTACACCGTAACTGATCATACCTCCGGCTCCCCAACCCAAGGCCGATGCCAAAGCCACAATAGGCATTTTGGAATACCAATCCTTTCTATTGGCAACCAATACCAAGGCCACTGCTCCAACGGCGCCGGCCCAGGCGGCTCCCTGCTCGTGACCAAACTGACCTCTTATGGCCCATGCCGTAGCCAATGACATGGCTACTACTAAAATCCCTAATCCTTGCTTCTTATTGTTCATTCTGTTTAGTATTAGAACTTGATCGTATACTCTCCTTTCCTATAATCGGCATTCGTTCGAATGGTTATCTTATTGACGGTAGTATCATAGCGCCATTCTAGGGAATCCACTTTTTGCTCGTTAAGCAGAACTTCCTTGGGTACCCTATCGGAGTGCACTCGTAGAATATGTGCTATCTTTTTTCCTTCCAGAAGTATCTTTAGCGTATCCTCCACCTGTTGATATGAAATATGGGTCTTTTCCCTTGTATCCGGCGTAAAATAGGTAAAATCATTACGCACATCAGGGTACATTAAAATGGTAACAAAGCCCTGGGAGGTACTGTCGCCTAAATGGGTATAATCCCTTTTTACATCCAAAGGAATAATGGCCCCTTCCTTAACATATACCGGAAATTTGTCCAAAGAAAAACTACGTTCAAAAGTAGTGGGGCCTTGCACTATTTTCCTATCGTTAAAAAAGTACCTCCATTGCCCCTCTGGGAGTGAAACTTCACGGATCTTGGAATCCGAATAAATGGGGGCTATAAGAAAATCATCCCCAAACATATAGTGGTACTTCCCCTTCCCTAGCGGCGTTTGTAACCTGCGTCCCCCTTTGTGTGCGGTTACCACATAGTGGTACATATAGGGCACCAGTTCCGTATGCAACCAACTATAATTTCGTATAATGTCCATTTCTTCCGGCGTTCTTTTCCAAAGTCTTCTTTCTCCATGACCTCCATTGAGGAACAAACCGCAAAAGGTTGAAAATTGCGCCCAACGGATGTATAATCTCGGGGGAATTGTTTTGCCCGAAAAGCCGGCAACATCAGAACCTATGATATTATATCCCAATTTGGCGCTCTCCAGCACATTCTCAATGGCGGAAGAAAACCCTTGTATTCCCTCTAAAGCAATATCCTTTTGTTCACCGTCCTTGGTTTTCATCATTTCCTGGGTGACCCACTTATGCTCTTGATCCCCCACCCAGTTTACAGGGGATGCATCTATAGGTGCAAAACCTTCTGGATGAAAGCCCCGATCAATAGCTCTTGAAAGTGTCACAAATTCCGGGTTCCGTGTAAGTCCATAAATGTACTCATCTCGGTAATAGTGGTCCATATAGGTTCTTGTAGACATTGGGCCAGTTTTCGTCCTTTTATAAAAGAAAGGGATTGGTCCCAATTTGCTCCAAAAGAGTGTGGCCGTACCATCCAACTTCCAGCCATCGATCCCCAAATCAAAAACACGCTGTTGCAAGCCCTGCCACCAGTGCATGGCTTCCGGATTGGAATAATCGACAAACCCTCCATGACCCTTCCACCATTTATTGGGTGCGTCCGACTTGGCCAGATAGCCCTTGGACATCATCTCATTATACCATACTTTATCTTCCTTAATCTGGGCATCCTTGCTTGTACTATTAACCATACTGGTCATCCAAAGCACAACACGGTAGTTCTCTTGCTCCAAATTTTTAAACCAAGCATCCGGGTTTGGGTAGCGGAGCGTATCGATTTCAAAATCGTTATACCTAACAGACCAGGGGCTATCCAATAAGATAGTACGTACAGGGATATCATGTTCCCGATAGCCCGCCAACAATTCGTTGACATAGGCTGATGTATTGACATCATCCTCCCACAACCAACATTCCAGTGCCCACGAAGGGGTAAGTGGTGGATTCCCATGGCGTTGCGAGTTGAAAGGAAGACCCCAAAAAGGAAGTAGAAAATAAAAATAGGACACCAGGGCCAGCCCAAAAACCGACCAAAGTATTATTTTGATCCCTTTTTTTTTCATCTAGAAATCGCTTTTGAGCGGTTTTTGAAAAATCTAAAATAAATGACCCCTGAAGCATATAAACAAAGGGCAAGACCAATAGGTCCAAGTACAACACTATATTCCCAGTACAATTCACTATACCCCTCGACTGTCACACCTCTGAAATAGTAGAGGATGGTGAGACCTATTAGGAAAAAAGCACTGACCATACCTAAGATAAGAATTCCGGTTCTAGGCGGGACAAGGGTTTTTTTAATAGCCTTTCCCAGAAATTGAAAAACTAACAACCAAAAAATCCAGGAAAATACCTGATAAAGGTTCAAGGTTCTAAAATAATGAACGGCATTCACAAAAGGTCTTAGAAATAGATTTGTCTTGGGATAAAAGGGGCGGTCCTTATAGAGCAGGGTTTTGATTTTCTCCTGGGGACCATTCTTTAGAACATCCAAAACTGCCAGCTGCTTTGAATTGTAGTCCAAATTATCCCAGTTAGGTATTACTAAACCGTTGTATAGGGAACATAGCCTTCCATAACCATGAAAATCCAAACCTCCGATCATGAGCAATTCATTTTCTTCACAAAATGTCCGGAGTTCCTCAAAAATCTTCCTATCATAGTACAGGTCCTTCCCGGAATTTTCGATTTCAAAACCGTCAGCACCAAGTTCATGGTACAACTCCTTTTCCTTGCCCTTTCCATCAAACCAATGGTTGATTATTACCACTCCCCCATGATGATGAACCGAATCGATCACGGTCTTATCGGCCATTCCGCGGGTTTCAAATGAATTGTTGAGTCCCAATAGACTCATATGATTGGAAGCGGAATATTCCTCCCCGATCATCACCAACGGATCCATAGGAAATTTTCCTTTTTTTTGATCTTGGGCAAATTCCCAAGTTTTTCTATGATTGGCATGATCGGTAATAAAAAAAGCGTCGAAGCCATTTCTCTTATGCCATTTCCACATGTTTTCCTGAGAGATCAATCCGTCATGACTGAATTCGGTATGGGCATGCGTGGTAACCAATATTGTATCCTTGGAATTGTTCACTATGGTATTATTGGGCAAGGGTATAAAGAGGATAAGAACAAAAACCGCAAAGAGGATACCCGCAATGAGCGGTAAATTTACAAGTAGTTCCAAACCCTTTTTTTTTCGATTTCCTACTGATTTAAAAGTGCCTATCCCATAAAAAAACACATGAAGAATGAGTATCCAGAGCAGAATCATAGGCAACTCTTCCAAGGCGTATAGCGACCTGTTCGCATAAAGAAGAGGTCCTAAAAATGGTTCAAACAGAATGCGCCAAAATTCTATTTTTATAGTGTAGTCCGACTCGGGCTTTAGCGATAACGCATTTTCAAAATGAATTTGAAAAGGGAAAAAGGTAGCCAACAAAGTGATTGATAGAATCAGTACTACAACGGCAAACTTTTGTATCCTGGTTCTTTCCATGTATTTATTTTTATTGGAGTGGTTTCTACTTTTTCCATTTGCTAAAACGCGAAAAGTCCAAAACACTTCATTATTGTTCTATGATCATAAGCAAACTTGACCCATATAGTACGGACAGGTTTGATGCTAAAATAATCCGGCCCCAAGTGTTTAGGTGGGCATAACTCGGTGCATTGGATTATCGCAATCATGCCCATTTCATTTCAGGAATGTTTTCAGGTTTATTATACTATAGAAAGAAGTATTCGCCATAATTCAATTCTTCCAAGTGGTTTTTGACCTGGGCTCTTTGCTCAGGGTTTAGTTTAGCAAGGGGTTGGGCCATGGAATCGCCACAGATGCCCATAAGGGACAGCGCACATTTTATGGCCTTGATACTACTTGTCTGGGAATTCTCTACCTGGTATATGGTTTCATCAATTTTTTGGACTTTCCGGTGGAGCTCAACAATACTTTCCTGATCCTTTCGAAGGCACGCATTATACAATTCCACAAATAGTCCCGGAAAAAAGTTAGCTCCACCCGCAACAGCTCCATCCGCTCCCCTAAGCATGGTATCTGCTAGAAAGAGTTCGTTGCCAGCGATTATGGAAAAGTCGTGTTCATTCCGAAACTCTTCTATTATCCGGTTCAGGGATGCAATGTCTCCCGAACTATCCTTTACCCCAATGGCCCCTAAATCTCTGGCCCTTCTTACAACATCAATTCCTAGGTGTAGTTTGGTACAACTAGGTATATTATACAATAGAAAGGGTAGCGGCAACAAGTGGGCCACTGCTTCAAGATATGTGTTCATTTCCTGATCAGAAATTGGAAAATAGAAAGGCGGGGCCACCACCAGTGCATCGGCTCCAGCTTTTTTGGAATGATGGGCAATTTCCAGGGTCCCTTCAAGTGAAGTATCCGTTATACCTACCAACACCGGAACGGCCCCATCAACGATTTTGCAAACCTCGGTTATCAGTTGTTTCCTCAAGGCATAGCTAAGGCTGGGACCTTCCCCATTCGTACCCAAAATAAAAATACCATGGACTCCGCCTTGAAGAAGATGCACAACAAGATTATTAACACCGACAAGATCCAATTCCTTATTTTCAAGCAAAGGAGTAACCATAGGTGGAATAATACCTTTTAAGGGCAATTGCATAAATATACTATTTTGTTTTACCGAATAAAGCTTAAAATCAAGACCTGTACAACCATAATGTTACAGGAAACCTATTATATTTTAACCGTCTTCAGGACACCTTTCCAATCTTTATTTCGTTTATGGGGAATGCAACTTTAAAAAGGAAACCGAGCACATATATACCCGCTTTTATAGACTGCTAGAGGTAATCGCAAATGGATATTTATACCAATTCCCAATCAACTGATAACGAAACTTGTGGACACCAATATTTATATAAAAAGGTCTTTTTTAGAAAAGACCTTTTTATGGACATTACATATATCATAAAATCAATAGGGTTCATTTGTACCCTGTAACAACCATATCTTGGACCATGCGCTGTTTTGGGGATCTGTTCCATTGAATTCAGTAGTCTCCAGATTATTGATGGCCGCCTCCGCATTCGTGGTATTATTTTCCAATTCATTTTCGTTATAGTAGAATCGTATAGGGAGTACGGTTCTCTTTGCGGTTGGTCCTGTTTGCAAATCGGGAATGCCAGTTCTTCTATAATCAAACCAAGCCTCCGTAGCGGCCGTCCAACTACCTATCCACTTTTGGATAATTATATCTTCGTAGTCACCATAGGCTGCGGGGCCAGCAATGTAACTCCCATAAGCACTTCCTACGCCCCAGGCATTAAGAGATTGCTGAATTGCCATATTATAATAGGTTTCGGGAGAGCCTCCAATCCAACCTTTGAAGGCCGCCTCGGCCAATATAAAATTCACTTCGGTGGCCGACATGAAACGGGCCTGCAGTAAATCACCACTGGCCTCCCTGTAAATCTCATTTAACTGGGATGCATGTTCATTAAAGGTCCCTTGATTAGGATCTTTGCTTAGGTTGTACACCGCACCAAGGGTCATTCCTGTAGGGTATCCTACATAGTCCGGGTCAAAATCCACTGGATAGCCATAGGTGGCCTCATAATTATCAACTATGGCCTGTGAAACACGTCGTTCCCCGTTGATTACTTCATCAAAATCATCGGCAACCCCTGCTTCTACCGCTAAGGGAACGGCCACTCTATTCGCCCAAACGCCCAAACGCGGATCATTCAGATCTTGCATGATATCGACCAAGGTCTTCCCCATTTTTATCCGCATATAGGCGCCCTGGGGGTCCTCATCGAAAACGGTATTGGTGGGCCATGCATCCGCAGAACTATTTCCAATATATCCCATATTGGCATCATCCACCACGTTTAAGATCAATGGATAGGTCCCAGGATTACCCACAATTTTTGCGATTCCCTGCTGGGCCAGTTGGGACTCCTTCTCGGACAGGCGCATATAGTAACGTAAAGCCAAGGAATTGGCCAATTTGCGCCATTTACTAGCATCCCCACCATATAGGATATCTTGATCTGCTTCTACATTCAAATAGGAATCTCCGGAAAGTAAGGTATTCGCCCTTTCCAAATCGGAAAAAATACCAAGATATATATCCCTTTGGGCATCGAACGGAGCATCAAAGAACTCCGCTCCTTGATCTCCTCTAAGCGCTCCTGAGTATGGGGCATCACCATACAGGTCGGCAATCATCCCGAATAAATAGGATTTTAGCACAAGGCCGACCCCTACGTGAAAATCAAGATTTTCGGTTTCTGCCTTTTCGAGCATGGTTTGATTGTTCTTTAGGGTTTGGTAATAGCTCGACCAGTTGTAGCTTTCACTTGTCCAATCATAGGCATTATGACCTCCGGACCAACCGTCCTTTTGAGTATGCTGCATCACACCGGCGATATCGCCAAAGCCCAAACCAACAATAGTTTTGCCCGTATTATTGATTACCGTGGAAATCAAAAGATTAGGGTCAACACTCTCAGCATCCAACTGATTTGGATTCTCATTGAGTTCCTCTAGTCCATGGCAAGAGAATAAAACGAGTGTCAGCATCGCCAAAGCCAATTGCCCATAGAACCTCCGTATAGTTTTTCTTGGATTCATCACAATTTCATTTTTTTAGTTTCTTAAAAGGTTATACCGATTCTTATCCCAACGGGAATCACCCATGGTTCAACATTATACCGCTCGATACCCTGCTTAAACTGGGTTCCTCTATTACCACTTGAAGTCTCCGCTTCAAAAGCACGTTCCGGATCAACGCCAAAAGCGGAATCCTTAGTCCATAACATGATATTCCGACTATAAACGGCAAAGCTCAACTTATCGATTCCGACTCTGGACGTAAATTTGCTGGGCAAATCATATCCTAAGGAAATTTCGCGCAATTTTATGAAGTCGGCATCGAACATGTGCGGCGTACCAAAAGTCCATGGATTGGATATGGAAAAGGGCATTACAAAGGTACCCTCGTCCCCAAGGTTTTCCGAAATCAGTACAAAATTGCCATCCGCATCGTATTCCCCTACTACACCTGGAACAAAAACTCCATCAAACACCAATTGGCCACCTAAGGTCTCTGGCAATCCGCCATTTCCCGGGGTACCTCCTACCCTTGGAAACGATTCTGCCAGTAATAATTGATCCGCTCGATCTAAGACCCATTGTCTCATCTCCGGACCTACATCAGGTATACCTGGATTAACGATATTATCCAACAACTGTTGTCCATAGCCATCCTCGACCATGTAACGCGAAGTTTGTGACATATACTGCCCTCCAGAACGCCAATCAAAGGTCATGTTAAGGGTAAAGTTCTTAAAACGCAAGCTACTCTGCAAACCCATGATGAAATCGGGATTGTAATTGCCTACTTTAAAATATTCTTCGGTATTGGCCAAACGCTCACCCTCCCCAGGTTCGATCAACGGATAGTTGAAGTAGGGCGAATTCTCATCGGTAACCCTTAAAATTTTTCGGGAATAGATATTACCCACCAGACCATCTTCCCCAGTAGCGGCATTTTGGGCGTATCCTCGTGAAACACTACGATTTTCACTCCAAAACTGGATAAAATCCACCCCTTCGGTTAGTTCAAGTATTTTCGATTCGTTACTGGTATAATTGATGTTCAGGTCCCAGTCCCAGTTTTCAGTGCGTACGGGGGTAAAACCTAAAGCAAGTTCGTAGCCAGTACTCTCCAAAATCCCGGCATTGATACTTACACTGCTAAAACCGGAAGACCCGGCCAAAGGCACATTAATAATCTGGTTCTTGTTCTCAACCGTATAGTAGGTACCCTCAAAACGCAAACGATTGTTGAACATATTCAAATCTAGCCCAAATTCGAGCGAGGTAGCCTGTTCAGGTTCAAGATCGGGCGTATTCAAGGTTCCTTCCCCACTGAACAAGATGGAATTGCCCCACTGGCCACCATTGTTAAAAAAGGTTCCCAACCGATACGGACTAGTGTCATTCCCCACTTGGGCCCAGCCCGCACGCAGCTTTAACAAGTCTACCTTAGGAATATCTACCAGCTCGCTGACCAAAAAACTCACAGAAGCGGAAGGATAAAAATAGGACCTATTTTCAACGGGCAACGTACTTGACCAGTCGTTACGAGCAGTAACATCCAAATACAGCATATCCATAAAACCAAAGGTTCCGGTACCAAAGACACTATTTATACCCCTTTCCCTTAAAAAACTAGAATAGTTCAAGGATCCGGCGGCAATATTGTCTACTGTAAAAAGATTGGGTGCAATAAGTCCTGCTCCGTTGAAGGCCGAGTTAATAAGGCCCGTCTGTCTCTGGTACATCAGGTTACCCCCACCGGATATTGAAAAATCGAAATTACCAAAGTCTTTCGTGTAGGTGGCTAAAATGTCGACATTGGTTTCCAAACCATCTGTTTTCGCAATTCCATACGTACCATTATTGGCTTCTCGGGCGTATCCCGGTGCCATCTTGGTTTCCTGGGTTTGATTAAAATAGTTGAGATTATACGATGAACGGATACTAAAGTTCGGGGATAACTTCCACTCCAAACCTACATTCCCGTAAATACGATAACGTGAGAAGCTATTGTTTATCTCATTGGCCAAAAACCATGGGTTATTAAAGGACGCGTTACCCAGCCCCAAGACCTCGGTTCCGGGCAGGTCATAGTCGCGCAGATCACGTATATCAATATTGGCCGGCACCTTATAGGCCCATTCCAAAGGATTTGCCCCCCTATTCGAGGCCGGTCGGTTATCGGCATAACTGTTTACGAAGTTTATATTTGTGCTAATGGTCAACTTTTTATTAAGCTCAGAGGACACCGAAAGCGAGAGGCTGTTTCTTTTAATGTCCGAATTTGGAATAATCCCGGTATTGGCCATATTGGTTACGCCCAATCTATAGTTGAGAACATCACTGCTGTTGCTTACCGTTATACTATTGGTTGTGGTAATTCCCGTATTTACAAAATTCTCCACATTATTCGGATGGGATACCAGCTCTGTGGGTATAGGTTGGCCATTGGCGTCCAACGGTGCGTTCCATTGAACAGCATAGTAACCTCGATCCAACTCGGGTCCACCGTTACCCCCGGCAGGCAAGGCATCGGGCAAAATATAACTCCCTCCTTGTGATTCGGGAGAATACGAAAGGAACCCACTTCCAAATTGGTGTTGGGCGTCTAAAAATCGAACCGGAATATCAAAGACCGTGTTTGTTACCACGTTTATCGTCATTTTTTGGCCCTTTTTCGCTTTCTTCGTCGTAATGAGCACTACCCCGTTACCTGCACGTGAACCATAAAGTGCGGCCGCACTGGCCCCCTTTAGAATAGTCACGTCTTCAATACTGTTGGGATCCAAGTCAGAAATGGCATTACCATAATCGACACGATTTCGATTCCCGAAACCTCCAACATTGTTCAAGGAGCTTTCTACGGGCACCCCATCTATTACAAAGAGCGGTTGGTTATCCGAACTTAGGGAAATGGCCCCACGAATCACCATACTAACGGAGGATCCCGTTCCCCCGGTATTATTAAGAGTAACCCCTGTAACCTTACCTGAAAGACTATTAAGTACGTTTTCTTGCGCTACCCGGGTAAGTTCTTCCGAGCCCACTTTTTCAACATCGTAACCCAAAGACTTGTCAGACCTTTTGATTCCAAGTGCGGTTACCACAACTTCATCCAAGGCCTCCGCACTAACGCTCAATGCCACATTGATTGACGATTGGTTATTAACCGCTACATATTTGGTTTCAAAACCGATATAGGAAAATTCCAAGGTTGCGTTGGCCAGAACCGATATACTATAATTTCCATCAAAATCGGTGGTTTCCCCATTATTGGAATCCGCCACCAATATGGTAACTCCGGGCAAGGGCATACCGTCCTCCTCTGCGGTAACCGTACCTGTAACTTGAAGGTTTTGGGCCAAAAGGCCTCCTATCCCGAACAAAAGAAATAGCAAGGACAAAGAAAAACCCTTAAAGCTCCTTTTCTCCTTTACTCTTTTTAATATTATATCCATAGTCGTATTCTAAAAAATTGCTGTTTGGTTTGCTATTGGCTCAATCCACCGCCTCAAAGGTCAATATGATGGCGTTGGTGTTGATTCCCGGTACGTCCGGGGAAGCTGCTACAAATACGACCAGGCGCATTGTAGAATTGGTGATATCTTGTAGAATGACCTTGTTTTCGTAATCCCAGAACCCCACGAATTCCGTGCCTGAAAAATCAAGGGTAGTTACTCCTTCATAAGTAATCATTCCACCTGGCCCGAATGCGGATGTGGTAGTCATATCCTCACTCTCTGTAAAAGTAAAAGTCGCATCCTCCGCCGGGGTATAAGCAGCCGTACAAAGGCCAAAGTCCTCACCTCCCAAGTTTCGAATATTCGCACCACCAAAAGACAGGAACTGAAAAACTAGTCCGCTAAAAGCCGTACCGTCTTCCTTTAAGTCCATTTTATAGGAACCGTCGAAGTAAAAAGTAAATTCATCGTTATAAATTTCACCCATACCTAAGCCCGAACCGAAAATTCCCGCTGGCAAAGGAGCAGGAGTGCCATCAAAAAGAGTTAAATCGGCATCCGAAAAGGCAAAATAATCAAAGGCCGAATGCTCGGAAGAGATCCTCCATGTTTTTCCATCATAGCCCTCTTCGGTCTGATTGCCCACCAATAAGGCATATGGCGGCAAATCTAAGGCTAACGACACTTCGGAGGTCAGGGTAGCCCCATTTTCGTCGGTTGCCGTTAAGGTGGCCACGTAATACCCTCCTTCGGCATACCTATGTACCGGGTTTTGTGAAGTACTGGTGTTTCCATCCCCAAAATCCCATGACCAACTTACCGCATTGTTTGTGATACCCTGAAAAGCTACTTGTCTACCATTGACCGAGTTAAAAACATCCGCCGTAAAGGGAATGTCCGCAACAGCATTATCATCCGAGTCACAAGAACCCAATCCTATCAACAAAATGGTTGACCATATAATTAATCCCCAGGTATTTCTTTTAAACATAACTTTTACTTTAAAATTCATAATGTCAATCGCATCATATCTATACATACCTTACTTGCACCAAGCTGCCTTAAGCTTTCGTAATACAGAGTTAACGTTATGTTAATATAAACCAACAATATGTCGTTATTTAACAAAACTATAGTTAATAAGCTGAAGATATTTCAAATATATTGTTCAATTCATATGAAATATTAACCTTCCATTTTGATTATTAGATCTAATTTTGTGATATCATGTTAATATTCCAAATATGTCCAAAACAGGCGGTAAAACTATTTTTTTAACATATTTTACTATAAATTATAGATGTAATTTCTTTCATATATCGAAATTTATTTGTATTCAAATAGTAGTACTATTTTTATTGCCCTGCAGTATCTTGTATGCTCAACAACTAAAAGTGGGCGCTGCCAAGCGTCTGCTGACTCCCGATCCGCTGATTGCCGTTTCGGGTGGCGTAGGAACCCCAAGACCTGTTAAGGTGAAGAAAGGAGATTTATGGGCCAGGGCTATGGTTTTGGAAAAAGGTGATGAAAAAATTGCCATTGTTAACATAGACAACCTCGGTTGGCCAGCCGCCCTAGGTAACAAATCCAGAAAATTGATTACAGATATCCCTTTTGAAAATATCCTTATAGGGGTTACCCATACCCATAGTGCACCCGACGCGTATGCCTTTCCCGATGAAAACGGCAAACATGGGGCCGATTTGGAGTATCTGGAATGGTGTACCGTGCAGATTGCCGAGGCCGTAAACGAAGCTTTTAAAAACAGGGAGCCCGCCAAACTAAAAATTGCCGTTGACGAAGCAGAGGGGAAAATTGCCTATAACTACTACGCCCCGCAATTGTACGATCCCCGCTGCGGAGTAATCCAGGCCCTGGGCACCATAGGAAAGAACAAGGACAAAGCTCTGGTCACTTTGGTCAACTACGCCATTCATCCAGAAGTAATCGGGAACAAACGAGGGATATTAAGTCCCGATATGGTTGGCCCCCTTTACGATAGGATAGAGGAAAAAACTGGGGGTATGGCCGTCTTCATGAATGGCGCCCAAGGGGGAATGGTAACTGCCGACAACCGATTAAGTAATGGAAAGGAAGCCAGTGATTGGGAAGAATGTAAAAGAATCGGAAACTTATTGGCCGATGAAGCTTTACGTATAATAGCGGATGCCCCGGTTCAGGAAAATCCGACTATCCATTGTGCCAGTAGGAAAGTGGCTTTTCCCATCGATTCGGAAATGATGCGTTTCATATTAAAGTATTCTCCCTTGAGTATGGGTTCATCGGATGACAGCTCCATTAGTACTATACTCAACCTTTTGAATATAGGTACAGCGCAAATTTTGACTATTCCTGGAGAGGCATTGCCCAACATAGGATATTATTTAAAAAGGAAGATGCCCACCGAACATGATTTTCTGTTCGGACTTACCAATGATGCGTTTGGGTACATTCTCACCAAGGAAGATTTCAACAGTTTTAAAAGGTATGACTATGTAAGTCGCACGAGTTTAGGTGAAATGACCGGGGAGATTTTGGTGACGAATTTAATGGATATGATAGAAAACAATCCAAAACCACATTAAATAAATCAAAAAGTTAGTATGAAAACAGGATTTAGGATTTTACTTGCCGCTGCAATTGGTTTTTTGGCCTCTTGCCGCGAAAATCCCAAGAAAAACAAGGATGCTGAAGTAGTTGAAGAGCTTATAGTAACCCCTGAAACCGCTTTGGAAAGCTATTTAAAAACTGAAGATGATTCCTATCATTGGGAGGTAAAGGATACTTTTGAAATTGACGACGTAAAGGCCTATGACCTTCTATTGACCAGCCAAACCTGGCGGGGCCACGTCTGGAAACACCAATTGACCCTTTTGGTGCCCGAAAAGATCAGCTACGATGGGGCACTCCTCTTTATTACAGGGGGAAGATTAAAAGACGGCTTACCCAAATGGACCTCACCGGAAGACCTTGATGAGACCGCCCCCATGGCCTCAATGGCCAAAAAGAACAGGGCCATTGTTTCCATCATACGCCAAGTTCCCATGCAACCCTTGTATGATGGAGATCTCGTTGAAGACCAATTGATATCGTTTACACTGCATAATTACAAACAGGACAAAGACCTTACCTGGCCCTTGCTCTTTCCGATGGTAAAAAGTGCCGTCCGTGGAATGGATGCCATACAGGAGTTTTCAAAGCAAAACCTTAAGAAGGACGTAACACGGTTTACCGTTGCCGGAGCCTCCAAAAGAGGATGGACCACATGGCTGACGGGAGCAAGTGATAAAAGGGTCGAAGCCATAGGCCCCATGGTCATCGACGTTCTAAATATGCCTGTAAGTCTGGATTACCATCTCACCGCTTGGAACGAATATAGTGAGCAAATCAACGACTATATCAAATTGGAAATTCCACAGACGGTAAATACAGAAGACGGAAACGCGTTGACCCAAATGATCGACCCCTATTCGTATCGCGAAAAGTTGACCATGCCCAAACTAATATTCATTGGTACCAATGACGAATATTGGCCCGTTGACGCCGTAAAGAATTATATTAAGGATATCCCTGGAGAGAACTACATTCACTACACGCCCAATGCCGGTCATAATCTGGATGGTGGGGAAAGTGCTTTAAAGGCCCTAAGCGGATTTTGGGGCCGGACCTTGGCCAAAGAACCCTATGCCGATATGAACTACGAGTTGCATACCGATGAAAGTTCTGCAACACTTTCGGTGGTATCTAATTCGGAAGATTTTAAGAACGCATACTTGTGGTCTGCAGATTCAGAAGATCGCGATTTTAGGGATGAAGCATGGAAATCGATTAGAATAGCACCGTCCAAGGGCCAAGAAACGATTCAAAAAGTTTCCTTTCCAAAAAAAGGATACAAAGCTTTTTACATCGATTTGGAATATACGGATGACAATGGGGGAACCTATACCAAAAGCACTAGAATGTATTTAACCGATAATAATGAAGTCCTCTAAAACAGTCCGGAATTGGGGTATCGCCATCGTTGGTTTGTTCCTTGTGGGTTTTGTCGCCTTCAAGATGGCCAACGATACAAGCGAAAGCTTGCCCGTAACCTCGTATTACGGTTATGACCGGGCCATTCCCCTAAAGGATTCTGTGGAGAAAGTCATAGATACCGCTGAATTGACATTGTTCTCGGTTTCGTTCAATAGTATTCACGATAAAAGGGTAACCGGATTTTTGAGCCTTCCCAAAAAAAGTACCACCCCCTCACCCGTAATCATTTTAATGCATGGTCTCGGTGATCATAAAGCGGTTGATTATGTAGAATATGGAAATGGTTTTTTCTTGAAAAATGGGTTTGCGGTATTGCGATTGGATATTAGTGACCATGGGGACCGGGAAAACGTTACCTATGATTTCGATTTAACGGGAGACTATAAATACTGGACACGCAACGTCATTGCCCAAACGGTTTTTGACCTCCGCCGGGCGGTGGATTTTATAGAAACCCGAAAAGAGCTGGATTCCAAAAGAATAGGGTATTACGGGATAAGCTTGGGAGGTATTATTGGTACCGTTTTTTGCGGTGTGGAGAATAGGGTCAAGGTTCCCGTGATAGCCCTGGCCGGAGGGCAGTTGAACCTGCTCTATAAGGAAAAGGCGTTTTCTAGGGAGGCAAAGGATTTTATGGGCATTGTAGAACCGCTGAATTTTGTGAAGCACATTGCGCCAAGGCCATTTTTGATGCTAAATGCCAAGAATGACGAAGTGGTGCATCCGGCCATGAGCAAATTGCTTTTTAATGCGGCGGCGGAACCCAAAGAAATGGTTTGGTATGATGCTAAACACAAGGATGCGCCCATTGATCGTATTTATGGGGATGGATTAAATTGGTTTAAAGAATATTTATAAAATAGTACGAATGAAAAAATCATATGTAAGTAAAGTGGCGGTCGGACTGTGTTTCTCAATATTGGTTAGCGGTTGTGGCGAAAAGAAAAAAGGTGATACGGAAACAGCCGATGATTCCAAGCAGAAAGAAACAATGACCGAAGCATCCCGTACATGGGCTGAAAAATTGGGCTGGCCGGCTGGAAAAAAAGTAATCATGTTGCACGCCGATGACATAGGCATGTGCCCCGAGGCAAATGAAGCGGCGGAAAAACAGCTGGTAGACGGTGTCATACAATCCGCTGCCGTAATGATTCCATGCCCTAACGCGGAAGAATTTATTTCATGGGCCGTAAACAATCCTAAAATGGACGTAGGCCTACATCTGACCTTGACCAGCGAGTGGAAAACATACCGCTGGGGAACGGTTACCCCTCATGAAGAGGTCCCGGGCCTCTTGGATCCGGACAAAAAAATGTGGCATTCCGTTCTGCAAGTGGTAGAAAATGCCTCTGCGGCAGAGGTGGAAAAGGAAATACGGGCCCAAATAGAACAATCCATTACCTGGGGTCATAGGCCCGATCATATAGACTCGCATATGGGCACGCTATTCGGGCATCCCAGCTTTATGGAAGTCTACGTTAAGGTGGCACAGGAATATGGTATTCCCGCCAATATTATTGATCTGTCCGATCCCATGGTTGTAAAAGAATTCCGGGACAAGGGCTATCCCTTGACGGATGAAGTGGTAGAAATGGTAAAGGGATATACCTTGCCCAAATTGGATTATTTTTCCAGTGCCCCCAAAGGCGAAACCTATGAAGAAAAAATTGCTAATTTCAAGACGTTGGTCCAAAGCCTAGATCCGGGGCTTACCGAAATCATTTTTCACCCTTCGGTATTGACGGACAACCTTAAAAGCATTACAGGTTCTTGGCAACAAAGAGAATGGGAATTTACAATGTTCTCCGATCCGGACCTGATTCAATTTTTTAAGGATGAAGGTATCATCTTTACCAACTGGCAAGAAATCATGGAACGTTTTGAACAAATGGATAAATAAAATACGGAAACATCGGTAAAATGCGAAGCAAATAAGAGGTATCCATAACCCATTTATAAGGCTTGGATATTCTCTTAAACTCTAATAATCAATTAAAACCCATATGAACTCTACTTTCGGAATTATCTTAGCCATTTCTTTGATTATTATCATGTTTGGAATGGGCCTGTCCCTTACCCTATCCGATTTTAAGAAAGTAGTTTTGTATCCAAAGGCCATGATTATTGGGCTTACAAGTCAGATTATCATCCTCCCCATCTTGGGATATTTAATAACAATTGGTCTGGACTTATCTCCTGTAACGGCCATAGGAGTAATGTTATTGGCTGCCTGCCCCGGGGGACCAACATCCAATCTGTTGACCCATTTGGCCAAGGGAGATTTGGCACTGTCGGTTTCTTTGACTGCCGTGGCCAGTTTACTTACCATAATTACGATTCCTTTTATTATGGGTTTTGCCATGAACGAGTTCGCGGGCCAGGGCCAAGAAGTATCAGTCGATGCATTTACCATGATCAAGCAGTTATTGGTCGTTGTCCTTATTCCCGTAAGTATCGGCATGTGGGTTAGGGCCAAGTTTTCCGCTTTTGCCCTAAAAATGGAAAAACCGGTAAAAGTGGCATCTGCCGTTATATTCATCCTTGTCGTCATAGGAGTTACCTATAGTATTAAGGATACCCTTATGGATTATCTAAGCGAGGCGGGATTACCGGCCATACTGCTGAATATCTTTACCATGGGTATAGGTTTCGTATTGGCTTTACTGTTTAAGCTGAAACAACCGCAGGCCATTAGTATTTCCATTGAATCCGGGATCCAAAACGGAACCCTGGCCATAACCCTTGCAACCATTGCCTTGAACAATGCGGAGTTTGCCATAGTGCCCGCTGTTTATGGATTGTTGATGTTCGGGACCGCAGCGATAGTAATCTTACTTAGAAACCGTTTGGGCGGCAAAGGCGAAATACTGTTGGACTAGGTCAACCTTTTACACAATTATTGTTGATGAAAAAGCAAGTATTGATTTTTATAGGGTTAATGGCCTTACTGTCCGGCTGCAAGAGCGAACAGCATGTGTCCATTCCCCCAAAAGGGTATTCCAGCAATGCTATGCTCAAAATGGCTTACGCAGCAGGGACCCTAAAAATTGTTGAAACCGATTTTCCTATTCCGGAAACCATCAAGGAATACAAGGATGTTACCTATAAAACATTGGATTCCATCGCTTTAAAGTTGGATATTTATCATACCAAGAGTCTCAAGGGCAAGGCCCCTCTAATTATCTTTATTCATGGGGGTTCTTGGAAAAAAGGAAATAAAGATGACTATTTGGTCTATTTGACCAGCTACGCCGAGAAGGGATATGTTACGGCTACCGTTCAATATAGGCTCGCTGGCGTCGCCAAATTTCCAGCACAACTTTTGGATGTACAAGATGCCGTGGTATGGCTGAAACAAAACGCCGATGCATTCCATATAGACCCCGGAAAAGTAGCCCTTGTGGGCGGGTCTGCCGGAGGGCACCTAGCCATGATGAATGCCTTTACCAATAGCTCCAAAACTGCATCGGATAAGGATCCATTTACCCCCAAGGTACAAGCTCTTGTTAACTTTTATGGCCCTTGCGACTTGATAGACGTTGCCGAAAAGGATAAACCTACGGTTGAATATTTTATTGGTAAGAGCGAACAGGAAGCCCCGGAATTGTACAAGGCAGCCTCCCCCTTGTATTTTATTACAAAAATGGCACCGCCAACAATTACCTTCCATGGTACTTTGGATGAACTTGTCCCCTACGAACAATCGGACAGGCTTCATGAAAAACTAGAAGAGTTGGGGGTTCCTTCCTACTATCATAAACTGGAAGGTTGGCCCCATACACTGGATGCATCGGTTAAAGTGAACGCTTATGCCCAATATCATATGGATCGATTTTTTGAAAAACACATCCCAAAGAATTGAACTCATACCAATTTGACATAGAACTATGAAATTGTTATTACCTTGTATTATGTTACTTCTTCTTCTTGGCTGTAAGGAGACCAAAAAGAGTGAATCTGTCAATTTCCCTCCACGAATCTCAACGGATCACCCTGCTGTTTTGACCCAAGAGTTCATTTACGAAATAGCGGACGCCCTAACTCCGGAATGCCATGCCTCCACGGTGGAAATAAGCAACGGAACGGTCATTGCTTCCTGGTTTGGTGGCACTAAGGAAAAAAATAAGGATGTGGGTATCTGGGTATCCCGAAACACCAATGGGTCTTGGACCAAGCCCAAGGAGGTGGTTAATGGGGTACAGGAAGATGGCACGCGCTATCCCTGCTGGAATCCCGTTTTGTTTAAACCTCATGGGCAACCCCTATATCTTTTCTATAAGGTAGGCCCCAGTCCGCAAGAATGGTGGGGGCTTTATATGACCTCTATAGATGATGGTAAAACCTGGTCCGAACCCGTAAAGCTTCCTGATGGTATTTTGGGCCCCATAAAAAATCAGCCTATTCAACTAAAGAACGGCACTATAATTTCGCCTTCAAGCAATGAAAGTACTTCCGGGGATTGGACCATCCATGTGGAGCAAAGTATGGATAGTGCCAAGACCTGGTCTAAAACTGTGCCTTTGAACGACCCAAAAAAATTCGGGGCCATTCAGCCCGTGGTATTAAACCATGGAAATGGAAAGTTACAATTGCTAAGTCGTACCAAAAACGAGGTAGTTTCACAAAACTGGTCTGAAGATTATGGCAATACCTGGAGCGAAATGACAGCAACCCCACTTCCCAATCCCAATTCGGGTGTAGACGGGGTAACCTTAAAGGACGGTCGCCATATCCTTATTTACAATCCTACCGATAAAAATTGGGGAGATCGTGTGCCTTTAAGCTTGGGAATTTCAAAGGATGGAAAAAACTGGGACCGGTCCATTGAACTGGAACCCTTACGCGAAACAACGGACAGGGAAGGTGAAGAATACTCCTATCCTACAATAATACAAGCGGAAGATGGCAAAATACACCTGGTCTATACCTGGAACCGGAAAACCGTGAAATATGTAGTTATAGATCCTACAAAAATACAATAGATGCGTACTAAAAGGTGGCAACGGAGATTGTTACGGGTCTTTGCCGTATTGGCCCTATTACTCGTTTTACTTATCTATTTTTCGACCAATACCATTGAAACCGATCCCTATTTTGAAAGCACCTACTACAAGAATACCGTAGCAAAAATGGATACGGCCTTCGAGAAAAAAACGAAGACCGAAGGGCAGCTTTGGGCAGGTTTTGCCCGTATTAATATTACACCCAAGTATACGGAGGTCTCCCCGGATGTTTCAAAAGATGAGTTTAATGCCATAAAAATGGCCGGTTATGGGGATGGGCAAATAGCCGTGGGCATTCATGATTCCCTCTTTGCCAAGGCTATAGCGATTGAGGTAGACGGAAAGGAACTTGTATTTTTAAGTGCCGATATGGTTCTTGTCCCTGAACTAGTGGTACTTCAGGTAAAATCCAATCTACAAGGAGAAATACCAAGGGAGCAGATCATATTTGGCGCAACACATACCCATGCGAGTATTGGAAACTGTATCCCCGGATTTGTTGGGGAAAGTTTTATGGGCGAGTTTCGACCCGAAGTTGTGACATGGCTTAGTGGGAAATTGACCCGATTGATACAGAATGCCCGAAAAGACAAAAAGCCTGCAAAGTTTTCCTCGGGCTTTATAAAGGCCCCTCATTTGATACGCAATCGTATTATTGGGAAAACGGGAAGGCTAAACGACAAACTGGACATGGTAAGCTTTGCTCAAGAAAATGGTAAAAAAGCAGTAATTGGGATTTTTGGGGCGCATGCCACTACGATTGGCCCCTGGAACGATACCTTCAGTGGTGATTATCCCGGTTACTTTCAAAGAAGCTTGGAGGCCCAGGGTATAGATTTGGCCATGTTTTTTGCCGGAACGGTAGGCAGCCATTCCAACAAGGGGAAAGGGGAGAAATTTCAGAAATCGAAATATATTGGCGAGAGCTTGGCCGATTCGGCCCAAGTGTTACTCGCTAAAATGCAATACGATTCCATAGTAACCCTCACGGCCATAAATACTGAAATAGAAATTCCCGAGCTACAGGCCTTTTACGTCTCCGATCGTCTACGACTTTCGCCATGGGCCGGAAGCAAATTACTGGCCAAAATGAATTCCATCCATTTGCAGGGCATTCGACTGAATGATTTCGTTTGGATCGCCATGCCCTACGAATTAAGCGGTGAATACGGATTAGATTTGAAAAATGCCTTGGAACTGGCCGGATACAATTCGGCCCTTACCAGTTTTAACGGTCAGTATTTAGGTTATATCGTGCCCCAAAAATATTACTATTATGACACCTATGAGGCAAGGTTAATGGGATGGTACGGCCCGAGTATGGGGGATTATTTAATGGAACTGAACTTTAAATTGGCCAATGAGCTTACAGATTCAAGATTGTAAACAAAACAGAAAATGAAAAGGATTTTAAAGGGATTGGGGTTGGTTATCCTATTAGTAATTGTAGTTGCCAGTTGTATTGTTATTTATAATTGGCGCGATCGGCACCCGGATTATACCATTGATGTACGGATTGAAAACAAAACGCCGGGTATTATCCAGGCCGGATTTGCCAAGAAACCGATAACCCCAACGATTGTGGATACCTGGAACGATGCCAATGGCAATAACAAATACAATGAGGATGAGGGAGATACCTATAACGACAATAACAACAACGGAAAATTCGATGCTTTCTGGATCGCAGGGATGAGCAATGCCAAGCCGGCCCAAGGCGTTCATGACGACGTATGGTCCAGGGTCATGGTCCTGGATGATGGAAAAAGCAGAATTGCCATGATTTCTATGGACGCCATTGGATTTTTACATGGCGACGTCATCGATATTAGAAACCGAATTCCCAAAGAACTGGACATTGACTATACCTTGCTCTCCTCTACCCACACCCATGAAAGCAATGATCTAATTGGCATTTGGGGGGAAAACATGTTCAATTCGGGAGTAAACCCCGATATGATGGAATATGTAAAGGAGCAAACTGTTGCAGCCATTATTGAAGCTGCAAAAAGTATTAGACCTGCAAAACTGGTTTTTGCCGAAGACCTCTCCGGAAAGGACGCGGCCCTGATGAAGGATACCCGAAAACCTATAGTAAAGGCTACGGGCATTCACGTAATGCAGGTATTAGATGCCGAAAACGATACCACCCTAGGTACGTTGGTCAATTGGTCGAATCATCCGGAAACGCTCTGGAGCCAAAACCTATTAATCAGTTCAGACTTTCCACATTATGTTCGGGAAGCCATGGAGAACGGGGTTTTTAATGGTTCTGAAAAAATGGAGGATGGCCTGGGCGGGGTGGCCATCTATTTTTCGGGGGTTGTTGGTGGGCTTATGGCCCCGCATCCTTCCATTTCCATCACAGATCCTTTTACGGGTGAGGCCTACGCGGAACCTACCTTTGAGAAAACCAAAGCACTTGGTGATCAAATCGCCTTATTATCCTTGGAGGCCCTTAAAAAGAAGGGGGATACTGTAAGCAGCTCGAATATTTCGGTACGGGCAAAAACGGTATTTCCGGACCTGGACAACACTACTTTCAAAATTGCCAGTGGCATTGGCCTCATAAAATTGGGCATGCCCGAGTATTTTAAGACCAGAACGGAAGTAGGCGCGATACGGGTGGGGCCTGCCCTATTTTTAAGTATTCCCGGGGAAATTTATCCAGAACTCGTATTCGGTGGTATTGAGGCCCCAGAAGGTAGGGAGTTTGACATTCAACCCTTGGAAATTCCACCGATTCAGGATTTAATAAAAGACAGGTACATATTTTACCTTGGCCTGTCCAATGATGAGATCGGGTATATTATTCCCAAAAGTGAATGGGATACGGGCAAACCCTATCTTTACAATGATCCGCACGATACCTATGGGGAGGAAAACTCCTTGGGTCCGGAAACGGGTCCCTTTATCTATAATTCCTTAGTGGAAGTAATCCAAGATCTAGAGTAATCCGGTAAAACTTGTTCCAATCTTGGAAACATTATACCAATTCAGCATGCAGCACTCGTATTAGGGACTATTCGAACATCAGGCTAATGAATTCTGCAACGCAAGCGGGTTTGTCGATTCCATCAATTTCCACAACACAGTTCCAGGTAATCTTTAGGCCCGTTTCCCCATAGTCCTCTATTTTTTGAATTTCGCCGGCCAACCTAAGACGGTTATCCACAAGAACAGGACAAGGAAAACGTACTTTGTTCAATCCATAGTTTACCCCCATTGTAGTAGATTTTATGCGAACCACATCCCCTAACATTTTGGAAAGAAGGGAAACGGACATGAAGCCATGGGCCACAGGTTTTTTAAAAGGAGAGTGTTTTTTTGCCTTTTCCACATCCACATGTATCCATTGAAAATCCATGGTGGCCTTGGCAAAATCGTTTATCATTTCTTGGGTAACGGTAAGCCAGTCCGCAAGAGGAAGGGATTTTCCCTCCCATGCCCTAAAAGCTTCAAAATTATCCAGTTCCAGTTTTGCCATGCTATTGATCTATCGTGAAGTTCCTCCGTCAATGGTCAAACAAATTCCCGAGACAAAACGTGCTTCGTCCGATGCCAAATACAGGTATCCGTAAGCAATATCAATGGGCTGTGCCACGGTCTGTAAAGGAATACTTGCCTTAATGGCTTCAAAGTGTTGTTCTGGGATTTCCTTCACCATATCGGTCATGGTAAAACCCGGGGCAACGGCATTTGCCGTAATCCCATGTTTTCCAAATTCTACCGTCCAAGTTTTGGCCATGGCAATGACCCCCGCTTTGGTGGCGGCATAATTGGTTTGCCCAAAATTACCGCGTAGACCAACATTGGATGCCGCGCTTACAATTCTACCATATTTATTCGCTTTCATATAGGGCACCGCGGCCTGTGTACACAAAAAGACGCCTTTTAGATTTACCCGGATAACGGCATCCCATTCATCCTCACTCATTTTTTCCAGTGTACGATCCCTCGTAATTCCGGCATTATTGATCAGAATATCGATTTTGCCATAGTTTTGGTTTATTTGTTCAAAAAGGGTTTCCACTGCCGTTTTATCAGTTACGGAAACCTTATGGTATTCGGCCTTACCGCCATTCTCATTAATACCGTCCGCAACCTCCTGTCCTTGGGGCAATAAATCCATGATAATTACCCTGGCCCCCTCTTTTGCAAAAAGTTCGGCCACTGCCTGTCCTATTCCTCGCGAACCACCGGTAACGATGGCTATTTTATCTTTTAGTCTCATTTGAAAAATTTATGGTTTATACACTCGTCTTGAGCTTTTGTTCTACATACGGACGACCAGTTTGCCCTTTACTTTTCTTTCCATCATCTCCTGCAATGCCTTTGGAGTATCCTCCAAATCGTAGATGTTATGAATGTGAGGTTTAAGTTTGCCTTCGTCATACCATTTCATTAAGGTCATGGCATTTTTCATATTGGCCTTTGGGTTTCCCATGGCAAAATTTCCCCAAAACACCCCTACCACCGAGGCTCCTTTTAATAAGGGAAGGTTTAAAGGGATATTGGGAATGGTCCCTGCGGCAAATCCAACGACCAGGAATCTGCCATTCCAGGCAATTCCCCTAAAGGCAGCCTCGGAATAATTGCCACCTACCGGGTCATAAATTACGTCGGCACCTCTACCCCCGGTCAACTCCTTGATCGTTGACTTCAAATCTACTTTGGTGTAGTTTATGATCTGATCCGCCCCATATGCTTGGCAAAGCTCCAGTTTTTCATCGGTGGAGGCCGCGGCAATGACCTTTGCTCCCATCAATTTACCTAGCTCTACTGCCGCCAGGCCTACCCCTCCGGAGGCGCCCAACACCAACAATGTCTCGCCCTCGTTGAGCATGGCGCGGTCCTTTAAGGCATGATAGGAGGTGCCATAAGCCATCATAAAGGATGCAGCCACCGGGTAATCCATTTTCTTTGGTTTAAGAAAACAGGAATTGGCGGGGACAACAACCTCTTCGGCCAAAGCCCCGTAAACTACAAACCCGAAGACCTCATCCCCTTGTTTCAAATGCAGCACCTCTTCCCCTACTTCTTGTATCACACCCGCAATATCGCTTCCTGGTGTAAAAGGAAGCTTCGGTTTAAATTGATATAGTCCTTGAATAATAAGCGTATCCGGAAAATTAATCCCACACGCTTTTACCTGCACAACGACTTCTTTGGCCCTGGGCCTTAAGCTTTCCAATTCTTCCAGGACCAAGGTAGATGGCGGTCCATATGCCTTACATCGTATTGCCTTCATCCTTCCTTAATCTTCAATTATCTTTAATACCAATTTGCCTAGTTTTTCCCCAGAAAACAAGCGATCAAAGGTCTCCGGAAAATTCGCTATTCCTTCATAAATGGCTTCCTTACTTTTTAATTTTCCCTGGGCCATCCAAGTACCCATGGCCTTTGCTCCCTCACCATATCTACTGGCCCAATCGAATACTATCATTCCTTGCATGGTGGCCCGGTTGACCAACAAAGAAAGGTAGTTACTTGGACCCTTTATGGCATTTTTGTTATTGTATTGCGATATGGCCCCACAGATGACCACCCGGGCATTAAGCCGTAACCTGCCCAAGGCAAGGTCTAGGATTTCACCGCCCACATTATCAAAATAAACGTCCAGGCCTTTGGGGGTTTCCTCTTTCAACCTTTCCTTAATATCTTCGTTTTTGTAGTCAATGGCGCCATCAAAACCCAACTCTTCTACAATGTACTTGCATTTAACCGGGCCACCGGCAATACCGATAACCGTACATCCTTTGATCTTGGCAATCTGACCAACGATACTTCCAACGGCACCTGCAGCACCGGAGACCACCACCACATCTCCCGTTTTGACCTTAGCTACTTCCAGAATACCAAAATAGGCAGTCATGCCAGGCATACCCAAAGCACCTATATAGGTGGGCAATGGTGCCAATTTGGGATCCACTGCATAGTATCCCTTTCCATCCGAAACGGCGTATTGTTGTACACCTCCCATCCCGGATACGAAATCGCCAACTTTAAACTTAGGATGGTTCTTCGCAGCAACGACTTCACCAACCGCTGCGGCCCGCATCACGGAACCGATTTCCATGGGCGCTATATAGGATTTGGTATCATTCATCCAGCCGCGCATCGCCGGGTCTAAAGAAACATAGTGTTGTTTCACCAAAATTTCGCCCTTCTTTATTTCGGGAATGGGGCCGGTTACCAAGGACCAGGTAGAGGCATCGGCCTTACCTACCGGTCTTTTTACAAAGAGCAATTGTTTATTCATTCTTTAGGTTTTCTTTTTATTGGAAAAGCTTTTTATATGGGCTTCCATCTTGGCCCGAATCTCAGGTTTCCACCATAAGGTTACCGCCTCCTTAAATGAGCTTTGTCCGTCTGGATCAAGTTTACTGTGCCAATGCTTCCGAAGTTTCCTTTTTGTGTTGACCCAAATTTCTTGGTCCGTTTTTAGATAGTGTTGCATTTTCATCTCAGCATGGTCTACCACCTGATCCAAGGGGACCAATAAATCCACCAGACCTCCGGAGACGGCTTCAGAACCGGTGAGCAGTTTTCCTTCCAGGATATATCGATTTGCCAAACCAGAACCCATCCAGAAGGCGTAGGCTTCCGTAAGGTTTTGGGAAATCTGTATGTTTACCGCAACCTCATTAAGACCTATACGGTAGGGCTCCCCCTCGGCCATATATCGGTTATCGCTGGTCACGGCCAGTACACAGCCTCCAGCCGGGGCGTGCCCCGTAATTGCAGAAATAAAGGGTTTGGTAAACTTCGCCAGTTCTAGGTAAAGTGCCCCAAAAGCGCGAAAAAAATTGTTGATTTGTTTTTCGTTGTATCGAAATAGTTCGATCAAATCCAGACCCGCTGAAAAATAGTGGGGCTGTCCACTTAGGATCACCCCCTTTACTGCCTCGTCATTTTCAATATCCCGGAACACCTGACGGAGCTCTTGAACCATCTCATGGTCAATGGCATTCACCTTACCGCGATGCATCTGAACTATGGTATATTCTTGTTTTTTTTCAAGCTTTAGCGTATTCATTCTAAATTTCTTTCAAACCGATTATTACAGCGATATCCCGCCATCCAAGGTAATCGTCTGGCCAGTAATGTATTTTGACTTGTCCGAGGCCAGCCAAACAACGGCTTCGGCAATTTCAGTGGCCTCCCCAAACCTGTCCATTGGAATCTTACCCCTAAGTCTATCCCTCATCTCCGAACGGCTGGACAATAGCTGATCCAGAAGGGGCGATTGGGTATATCCCGGGCAAACCGCATTGATTCTGATATTTTTTCGTCCGTATTCCAAAGCGGCCGATTTGGTCATCCCAACAACAGCAAATTTGCTGGCACTGTAAGAGAGGTTATTGCCCGAAGGTTTTAGGCCGGCCAAGGAAGCGATATTCACAATGTTTCCGTACCCTTGTTCCATCATCTGTCCTAGGGCCACTTTCATACAATAAAACACTCCTGTTTGATTTACCGCAATTACGTTATGCCAATCTTCCAGGGTATGCTCGGCCGTCCTTTTTTGATTTTTGCCCCCAATACCCGCATTGTTCACCATAACGTCCAATGAACCCTGGTTTTTAACTACTTCCACGATGAGAGATTCTACTTCGTTAAACTGTGTTACGTTCACTTGAAACGGTACCGCCTCCCCGCCCATTTTTGTAATATCGTCCGCAACTTTTTGGGCACTTTTTAAGTTAATGTCAGCTACCATTACCTTCGCACCATGTGCTGCCATAAGCGTGGCCGTTGCCGCACCAATACCGCTACCCGCACCAGTAACGACCACTACTTTATTCATCAATTCCATGTTCTCCACTTTTGTTCACTGTCACTATTTCAATCTTTTGGCAGGATTCGACCTAAAATAAATCAACCTGGAATCCAACAAGGCCTGCTCCCGTAATTCCCAAGGATACCCCTCTTCTCGAACCATTCTAAAAAAACTACCGGGGTTCCTATATTTTAAGATGGGCACATCATCCCAAAGTCCCTCATCTTCCGGTCCAATGAGGGTAGACTGCGGTGTGCCAAAAAACATGTCTTCGGCCTTCGTATATTCCCTATAGGAGGTGGCTCCAGAAAGTCCAGTTTCTGTCACAATATCTTTATACTTCAATAAATTCAACATCCTAACTTCCTCATCTGGGGGCAAAGCGGAGAGCATCTTAAATTTTTCCTGGTTTACCTTAGATACTTTTGCTCTACCATAGTATTATTCCATTGGGCTTACACTCTTAGTAGAGCCCATCTATTCGATTTTTCTGTATAGCCTGCCAGGCCGTATCGCAGCAAACGGCCGAAACCCTGTTTAGTTGGGCAAAGCGCGGATCGGTCGTATGCCCATGTTTAAAGCGGTAATAGATTTGTTGGGCGATAACCGCGACCTTAAAGAGCCCATAGGCAAAATAGAAGGTCAAATTGTCTATTTCCCTTCCGCTTTTTACTGCATATTGCTGTACCATTTCTGTCCGGGAGGGGTTGCCTTGCATCATCGTTGGGGAAGGGAGCATGTGTCTCATAAAATCGGCGTCATCCAAAGTGGTCCAATACCCTAGTGAAGTTCCCAAATCCATCAAGGGGTCTCCCAGAGTACACATTTCCCAGTCCAATATGGCCGCTACCCTTGTCCATTGGTCATTTTCGAAAACGATGTTATCGTACTTATAATCATTATGGATCAAACTATATTGATATTGCCTAGGCTGCCGTTCCTCCATCCATGCCATTACCTTCCATGCCGATGGAACCTCTTCCGTTGCTGCGGCAAGGTATTGCTTTCCCCAATTTATGACCTGCCGTTCTACGTAACCCTCCGGTCTTCCCAAAGTTTCAAGTCCAGCTGTTTTATAATCTACCTGGTGTAATTCCACAAAGGTGTCTAACCAAGTATTTGCTATCGTCCTAAATTCAGGGGGTGATATCTTCCGTTCTTTAGCCTCTCCGGCAGTTAAAATTATACCCTCTACCTTGGTCATTATATAAAAAGGCGCACCCAGTACATCCAAATCCTCACAATGGACATAGGCCCGAGGGGTTTTGGAGAATACCTTGTTCAAATGGTAGAGCACTTTAAATTCCCGGCCCATGTCATGGCCTCGTTTTGGTGCAGAAAAGGGGGGGCGCCGAAGCACATATTCCTTTTGTTCAATTTTTAGGAGATAGGTGAGATTGGAATATCCATTATAAAACTGGCGTACCACAAGCTCGCTATTTTCATCATCCAAAAGTCCCGCTTGCCTCAAGAATCGTTTTAAATTTTCTTCATGGATCTCCTCCCCTTTTCGAACGGCCCTTGTCAACTCTTTGTGCGACATGTTCAGGTCTTTATGTATTTTTTTATCGTACTTTTTCCCAATTGGCTTAGATGCACCTCATCGGGCCCATCTGCCAATCGTAAGGTCCGGGCAGATGCATAAAAATAAGCTAGGGGGGTATCCCCACTGACACCCATACCGCCCATAATCTGTATGGCCCTATCAATTACCTTTAATGCCATATTGGGTGCTACGATCTTGATCATGGCAATGAGATCTTTGGCCTCCTTGTTTCCTACCCTATCCATTTTGTCTGCCGCTGAGAGCACCAAAAGTCTCGTTTGTTCTATCTCACAGGCCGAACGGGCAATTTCCTGACGGATACTGCTAAAGGTATCCAAAGATCTCCCGAACGGACTTCTTTCAACGGCCCTTTGGGACATTAACTCCAAAGCGTGTTGCGCCATACCTATCAAACGCATACAGTGGTGTACCCTTCCCGGTCCCAGACGCCCTTGGGCAATCTCAAATCCCTTGCCCTCACCGACCAAAAGATTTTCCTTGGGCACCCGCACCTTGTCCAAAACAATTTCCGCATGCCCTTCCGGGGAGTCGTTATATCCAAAAACGGACAAGGGCCGTTCTATTTTTAGCCCTGGGGTGTCCAGAGGAACCAAGACCATGCTTTGTTGTACATGCCTTGGTGCATTGAAATCCGTTTTCCCCATCACAATAGCAATCCTACAATGCGGGTCCATAGCCCCGGATGCCCACCATTTTCTTCCCATAATAACATAATCATCGCCATCGGCAACAATGGCCGTTTCAATATTGGTAGCGTCGGAAGAGGCCACCTCCGGTTCGGTCATCAAAAAGGTAGATCGTATAGTGCCGTTCATCAACGGCCGCAACCATGTTTCCTGTTGTTGCTGGTTCCCATATTTCGCCAAAACCTCCATGTTTCCGGTATCCGGCGCACTACAGTTAAAGACCTCGGAAGACCAAGGGATTCTTCCCATAATCTCGGCCAGAGGGGCATACTCCAAATTGGTAAGCCCTGGGCTCAGACCCCCATATGGTTTGGGTAAAAACAAATTCCACAATCCTTCCCCCTTAGCCTTTTCCTTTAAACCATAAAGACCGGGCCATTTTTTCCAGGCATTGGAAGGGTCCAAATGAAATGCTTGCACCTCCTCTTGAATGGGATGGATATGTTCTGCTATAAAACGCTTTAATTGCTTTTGAAGCGCAATGGACTTTTCGCTGTGCTGAAAATTCATATTTACGTTGTTTATCCCTACCTAACCCGAAATCATATATCCCCCATCGGCCACATATACCCCTCCCGTCATATAGGATCCGGCGTCGGAAGCCAAAAGCATTACTATACCTGCCATTTCATCAGGCGCTGCTATACGGTTCAAGGGCAGGGCCTTCTTAAATCCGCTGACCAGATTTTCATTGGTCCATAATCCTTCACTGAACTTGGTTTTGATCAATCCCGGACACAATACATTGGCTCTTACTCCATAGCGCCCCCATTCTTTTGCCTGATTCTTGGTAAGCATAATCAAGGCGGATTTGGTAGCACTGTAAAGCCCTAAACCAAACCCTGGTCGTAAGCCCTCTACCGAGGATATATTGATGATGCTACCACCTCCTCTTTCTATCATATGGGGCAGGGCCAGGTTAGAAAGTACCCAGGGTGCTTTAACGTTCACCTCCATTATTTTATCGAATACCTTTTCATCCGAACCTTCCAAGGGGCCATAATACGGATTGATGGCCGCGTTGTTTACCAGGATATCGATGCTACCATACTGCTCTAATGTTTTGGCGATAAGGGCTTGCCGCTGTTCGGAATCCCCAATATGGCATTGTATACCCACAGCATCAAGACCATCCGCTTTAAACTCATCCGCAACTACATCCACCGCTTCCTGTTTTCTGCTACTTACCACCACCTTGGCCCCATTTTCGGCCAAGCCCCCCGCGATGGATTTTCCAATGCCCTTGCTCGACCCCGTTACAACGGCTACTTTACCCTTTAAATCGAATTTTGCTTTTATGTTATCCATAATTCCTTGTTAGCTGGTTGCCTTTAAAATGGCTCCCTCTTTTTTCAACTGATCGTTCCACAGTTCCCTTTATGCAAACCATGAATTTTCCTCAGCTACAGTGAGTACCTCTTTATTTGTTAAAATCTCGGCAAGTGCCGTAGTTTTTGGTAGTTCGTATTTAAAGTAAAACTTCATGGCATGAATCTTACTGGTATAAAAATCCCCTGTATACTGTGTTTCTCCTGACACCAAAGCTTTTTCCGCCTGGATGGAGATATTCAGCCACAACCAGCCTACGACAATATTCCCGAAAAACTCCATAAATACAGTAGCATCAGATAGGAAACGCTGGTAATCTCCCTTTTTGACAAATGGAATAAGAAACTGAAGCACTTCTTGGGAAAGTTCCAGTTTACCGCTCAACTGTTTGGCGTAGGGCGCGAGGGTATCAATGCCCAAAGCCTCCCTGATCGTTTTTCCAATCTCCTCGGACAAAAGCAGAACCCCCTTCCCATTCTCCATGGTGACTTTCCTTCCCAAAAGATCAAGGGATTGGATACCTGTAGTACCTTCATAAATTGGAAAAATACGAATGTCCCTAAAATATTGCTGTAGAATAAAATCGGTGCAAAATCCGTATCCTCCAAGTACTTGAAGGCCGTTGCTCACCGAAACGGAGCCCATTTCCGAAGGATAAGTCTTAACAATGGGGGTAAGCATTTCCAATAACAACAGATACTTCTCCCGCTCTTTGGGGTCTGCATGGGTAGTGGAGAGGTCATGATACTTAGCCGTCAACAACACCAGACTCAAGGCCCCTTCGGAAACCACCTTTTGGAACAACAACATGCGTTTTACATCCGGGTGGTTAATAATCAAGGTCTGCTCCTGGGAAACATCTTTTTTTCCTGTGCGGGTCAGACTACGTCCTTGTGGCCTTTCCTTGGCATAGGCCAAGGACGCTTGATACGCCGCCATGGTGATTGCGGCCGCGCCGCGGCCCACGGCAATCCGGGCCCCGTTCATCATCATGAACATATATTTTAAACCCTGGTTGGCCTCCCCTACTAGCCATCCTTTACAATCCTTTTCATCCCCAAAGGAAAGATGCGTGGTACAATATCCTTTTTGGCCCATTTTCTGGAAATCACCTACCGTATTTACATCATTGGATATTAGGTCCCCGTTCTCGGTTCTCCGTTTTTTAGGTACTACAAAGAGGGATATTCCCTTGGTACCGGCAGGAGCACCCTTAATCCGTGCCAATACCAGATGGACAATATTTTCGGCTTCCCGATAATCGCCCCCAGATATGAATATTTTTTGTCCGGAGATGGTATAGCCATCCTCTGCCTGTTCGGCCACCGTGATAATATCCGACAAGGAACTGCCTGCCTGGGGTTCTGTAAGGCACATGGTACCACCCCAATCACCCGTTAGCATTTTTGGCACATAAGTTTCGTTCAGCGCCTTACTGCCAAAGTGTATGATCAACTCCGCGGCCCCATTGGTCAACCCCACATAACCGGGTAGATGGTTGTTGGCAGTCTCCTGAATATAGGCTGCGGCGGACACTACAGTATTCGGCATTTGCAACCCTCCTACCTCATAATCGAACAAAGCAGCAATAAGGCCCATTTCACCGGCCTTTTTCATGTATTTTTCCACCTGTGGGTGCACTATGATTTCACCCTCCTTAAAATGGGCCGGGGCCGCATCCATTTCACGAAAAAAAGGAAACAGTTCCTTATCCGAAAAGTCTTTGGTAGCGTTCAAAAAAAGATCCACAGAGGCTTGGTCGTAATCGGCATAACGGGCCTGGTCCAGGACAGTTTGAAGGTCATGTACCCTATACAACAAAAATTTTAGGGTATCCATGTCAACATATTGCTGTGCCATACTTTTCCGGTTTTAAATTCTGTTTTCTAAGATAAAGGTAATACTGGTTCAAAATCATTAAACCTGTTTAATAAAACCGTAGATAGGCCATAACCATCAGCTCTTTACCAGCCGTTTTTTAATTTTTGAAAGGCCAACAGGTGTTAGGCCCAAATACGAAGCAATTAGGTATTGAGGAACCCGTTGAAAAAGCTCGGGACGTTTGCGTAAAAGCCTAAGGTAGCGTTCTTCATTGGTTCTGTTGTTCAATCGCTCCACACGTGTAAAGGTCCTTACAAATGCATCTTGCATGGACAACCTCCCAAATCTTTCCAATTGATGGGATTTTCTAAAACAGTGTTCCACATCGGCCTTATCTATAGCATAAACCAGCGTATCCTCTGTGGCCTGTAAAAAAGAAGTGGTCGGTTTGTTCAATACATAAGCATACAAATCGGCAAAAAAAACGTCTTCCGTGTAGAATTCAAGTACTCTAACCTCGCCCTCCTCAATTTTGTAATAGTTAATGCAACCGGTATTTAAATAATAAAAACTATGTGCCTCTTCTCCGGGACGGATAAGGGTCTCTCCTTTTTTTAGTCGAATCTTTCTGTAGAACTGGAAGAGATAATCTATCTCAGCCGCATCGACATGGGTAAAGGATAGAATTTTGTTCTTGAGGTTTTCCAAATTTTAAACAATTATTCGAAGGATACATAAAAACCCGCCGACCTGAACTCCTTGGTTTCAACGATCTCCTAGGTTGTGTCCAAAAGAATTTTTTATGGATTAGCGCCTATTTTGAAAGTTATAAGATAAGTATTTAATGTGATATTCCCTACTCATGTAAGTACTACAAAAACTCAAAAGAAACCATCTGAACATAAGGTTTTGGGACGAATGAAAATCGGATGCCGTAAAAGCACTATCTCCACCAGTTATCCGGAGAGCAACAACGGCGTGTGGCCATTTATCGGGTCGTGGCAACCAATCTCAAGTTAATACTTGCCGATGAGCCCACTGGCAACCTTGACTCTAAAAACGGCGTCGAGGTCATGAACCTGTTGACCCAATTGAATCAAGAGGGTACTACCATAATCATGGTTACCTATTCCCATCGAGAATCGCACTCAGCACATCATGTGATTAATTTTGTTCGACGGTCAAATCGTATTCGAATGCATAGAGCTCTAGTCAAGGACAAATACCTAAAGATTCCTCATTTTAAAAGAATATCCGTAATTTCTGAATAGTGATCCACTATATGATTCGCGAGTTGAAGATTAGAGGCTTTTTCAGTATTTGTAATTGCAATACACTGCATCCCTGCTGCTTTTGCCGATCGTACCCCATTTTCGGAATCCTCGATGACCAGGCAATTTTGGCAATCTACTCCCAGCCGTTTGGCAGTTAAAAGATAGGGTTCCGGATCAGGTTTGCCCCGCCGTACATTTTCCGCAGTGACTTTTGCTTTAAAAAATTCTCCTATCTGAAGTTTATCCATAACCGTGCTCATCTCCGCAAAGGTAGAACTGGTGGTAAGCGCCAAAGTGTATCTTGGATGTAGGCTATGAATCAATTGGACTACACCTGGATATATTTCTAAGTTATCCTTAATTAATTCTAAATACAATAGCGTCTTTATTGAAATTAGATCTTCTATTGTCCTTTCCTTGACTTGAAATTCCGTGAACAACTCTCTAAATGCCGTAGTATCCGGTCTTCCTAAAAAGAACGTTCTATAGATTTCCGGGGTTACCGCAACACCCACTTGGTCAAATGCTTTTTTTGTGGCCAATTCATGACAATCTTCATCATCGGTTATTACGCCGTTCATATCAAAAATTATGGTTGTTATCATGGTTGATTTCTACTTTGAAGTACTCGTAAGACCGTATCCTTGCCGAAATTACAAAATGTAGCGATAGTTGCTATTATAAACCAGGATTGGGGAGTCAGTTGTTTTTTTAAACCGCATACTATGCGTAACTTCTCCACTGTTTTAAAATAGTGGTCTACCATTCGTACCTTACGTTCTCCTTCCTACCTCCTATTAACGAAAAAGATAAGTTTATAAAAAGCTCCAAAACTCCGATTAAATATCCCATATCATGAAAAAAAAATTAAGGTACATTTTAGGTTCCCTGTTGCTTATTTACCTATTGGCTGTTTTGATCGCACCGGTGCTCTTGGAGAAGGATACGAACCCCGTACAATACACTAACGCCATAATGGTAAGCCCGGAGACCCAAAGGCTTTACGATTCCCTTGATTTTATAGGTGACCTGCATTGCGATGCCCTGCTTTGGGATCGCGATATGACGCGCAGGGTAGACTTTGCCCATTTTGATTTTCCCAGGATGCAAGAGGCAAATATGGCCCTGCAGGCATTTACCATAGTCACCAAATCGCCAAAAGGCCAGAACTTTCGGGAGAATAGCGGGGATACTTTTGATATGATTACCTTGCTTAATTTTTTACAGGGAAGGGGACCCGGTAAATGGTTTAGCCTGTACAACCGAGCGGAATATCAAGCAAGGTCCTTACATGGGTATTCCGAAGCGTACGACGAGAAATTCATGGTGGTAACCTCCCAAAACGACCTTAAACGCCTCATCGCCTTGAGGAAGGCCGATCCATCGATCATCGGTGGATTTTTAGGAATAGAAGGGGCACATTGCCTGGAAGGCAAATTGGAAAATGTACAAAAACTCTATGACGAAGGGGTACGAATGATGGCTCCTACCCATTTTTTTGATAACGAGCTTGGAGGGTCGGCCCACGGAATATCCGGGGAAGGGTTAACCGATTTTGGTCGGGCCGTAATCAAGGAGATGGATCGACTGAACATGATCATCGACCTGGCCCATGTTTCTCCCAAAATGATTAATGACATCCTAGATCTCACCACAAAACCTACCTTGGTATCACATACGGGCGTAAAGGGAACCAAGGACAGTCCCCGTAATTTATCGGATGACCAGATTAAGAGTATTGCGGCATCAGATGGTCTTATTGGTATCGGTTTTTTTAAAGGGGCCATCGCAGGCGAGGTCAAGGACATTGTAGACGCAATGAAATATGTGCGCGACCTGGTAGGCATAAAATATGTGGCCCTAGGTTCGGATTTTGAAGGCGCTGCCACAACACCTATCGATGTTACCGGATTACCTTTGATCGTACAGGAAATGGTTGACCAAGGCTTTACGGAAACGGAAATCCGAGCTGTTATGGGCGAGAATCTAAAACGCTTTCTACTGGAGCAATTGCCTGAAAAGTAAAGGCCTATTGGCTCATTAAGGATTGATTAAAAATCTATGGATCCAAATGGGGGGGGGTCACTGGAACACATTTAAAGATGGACCACTTCCCCGGTCTTTGCAGACTCATACGCCGCATCCACAATATCCAGTACTATCTGACCCTCCAGAATACCGGGAACAGGGGTTTCCTTATTTCTAATACATTCAACAAAATGTTCCATTTGCCGGGTATAGATAATCTGGTCGCAATGTTCTTCACGCTTCGGAAGATCCGGTACAATTTTCTCAAACGATTCCTCCCCCTTTGTGATTTTCAAAAAAGTAGGGAATAAACTGGCGTATCCCTTGGTCCCAAAGACCCCGGCCCCGGCCTCTGGCCCGTCCATATGCGGGTGCCACCAACCGCTTTCAATGATACTTTCCGTTCCATTATCCCAAGTAATGACCAAAATTCCGGTATCGTCCACATCATATTCCCCGAAATTCGTGGCAATTCTTGCGTAGACCTTTACAGGTTTGGGATCCCCAAGCACGTAGCGTATGGAATCAATGGCATGCACGCCCATATCCGCCAAAGCCCCACCGCCGGCTAATTCTTTTTTTGTAAACCATCCTGAGGGCCCCCAATTCTCATGAATGCCATATCCCTTGGTCTTAAAGATTTTTCCAAGTTTTCCCGAAGCTACGGCGTCTTTTACATAATCCGTATCCGTATCAAACCGCCACATATGGCCTACCATGACCAATTGGCCATATTCCTTGGCAACCTTGCCAATTTGCCTTCCTTCTTGGGCATTGATTCCCATTGGTTTTTCAAGAAAAACGGCTTTCCCGTTTTTTAGACAATCCAAGGCATAGGGTGCGTGAAATTGGTTGGGGGTGGATATAATTACTCCATCAATGTTGGGGTCATTTGCAACCTTTGAAACATCGCTATACGAATACGCAACACCGTATTTAAGTGCAAACTTTTGGGCACTTTCATTGGTTCTTGCCACAACGGCCACAATTTCAACTTCTGGAACACACTGAAGGCCACGGATATGGTAGTCCGCGATATAGCCTGCACCGATAAGTGCTATTTTTATGGTCTTCATGTCATTTTCTACTTTTATGAAGTGCCGTATACCTATTAAAAACACGAACCATAGGCACCAAATCGTCCGTAAAAATAAAATCGACTCCAAGATCTAATAGCGCACTTATTTCCTTCGCCTCATCAGCCTGAACATAATTAACATGAATGTCATTTTTCTTTAAGTCCTCAACATCATTCTTTAAATAATTATTATCTCGACTTTTTTTCAATTGGATAAATACATAATCTCGTTTTTTGGTAGCAGCAATGTATTTTGATCTTGATGACAAACGTTCCATATTGCAAATCTTGATTTCCGAATCAACCTTTCTAACACCTTTTGCGGATTGCCTTTCACAGGCAATTACTGCCTGATGCTCTCGTTTTTCGGAAATAACCAGTTTTGCAGTCTCGACACCTAATTTCTTTCCTCCCTTTAAGTGAATATTGAGCCAAATGTTTTTTGGCATTATTTGAAGTACTTCCTTTAATGTCGGTACTTTTTCGCCAGTGAATTCTTCAGATTTCCATGATCCGGCATCAAGTTTCCGTAGTTCGGAAAGTGTCAAGTCATTTACAAAACCTGAGCCGTTTGTTGTTCTATCGACAGTTTCATCATGCATTATTATTAGCTCGTCGTCCTTTGTCAATCGTACATCGAATTCAATCATTTGCACACCAACTCTGATAGCTTCCTTAAAGGCAGCGATTGTATTTTCGGGATGTGTTTGCATAGCACCACGATGAGCACAAATACCTTGTAGCGGCAAGACATGAGAAACTTTTGATTGCCCGGTTGCGGATAAGCTTAAAAAAACAAAGGAAAGTAACATCGATAAATTCCTAAAAAAATCCACACTTTCCATCGTTAATTTAAATCATTATTTCTTCAGCACTATCATAGATTTTTCGGATTGCTATCGCAATTAAGTCCATATCCGCTTTTGTCCCCATAAGGATTTTATGATGCAAACAAACGGACTCCTCTTTAAAAATACGTTCCGCTTTGGGTAGCTTAAATCTCTTAGGGTCTATAGCAGCCCAATAGGCATCGTTTAATTTATGCCTCGCCGGTTTGGTATGCGGTACATAAAGTGCACAGTTACTCAAAGGCTCATAGCAGGCATCTACCACAATACCCAATTCCGCTTCCAAGGCAGTTCTGAATTTTTCTATGGACAATCCCTTAAATGCATTTGTATCGTATCGAAAAGCAAAATTAAAATACGCTTTTTTGGTTTCCCTGGAATCTCTTTTTAAAGGGGTTATACCAGGAATTTCTTTTAAAAGGCCATTTAAATAGGCCCCGTTGGCATCTCTGTTTGCGTTTTGTTCGGGCAATCGTTTTAGGCCTTCTACTAAGATAGCAGCTTGAAACTCGGTAATCCTTAGGTTTCCGGACTGAATGAAATTACCATCGTCGCCATAGTCCCCAATACCCTTATCCGCTCCAATGAGGGAATCTCCCTCGGGTCTACGGCCGCAGTTTCTAAGGGCATCCAATTTTTCCGCCAAACCTGGGTCGTCCGTGGTAACAGCACCCCCCTCTCCGGCGGTGAGGTGTTTGGACAATTGAAAACTAAAGCTACCCACATCGCCGATACTTCCTGCCTTTTTCCCGTTCCATTCCCCCCCGTGCTTATGGGCACAATCTTCAATCACATACAGATCGTGTTTCTTGGCGATTTCCATAATGGCGTCCATATCGGCAAAAGCCCCATAAAGGTGTACCGGCATTATGGCCTTGGTTCTTGGGGTTATCGCCTTTTCGATTTCTGCGGGGTCAATACACCAGGTGTCTTCCAGGACGTCTACCAAAATAGGTGTTGCATTTACATCTATTACTGTTGCTGCCGTAGCCTGCCAGGTAATGGCGGGAACTATGACTTCATCGCGTACTCCTATTCCCATTGCCTCTAGGGCAAGCTGCATGGTAACCGTACCGTTTACCGTGCAAATGGAATATTTTGTACCGGTGAACTCGGCAAAAAGTCGATTGAACTCGGTTTCTTTCGGACCGTTATAGGACCAAACACCACTGTTTAGCACTTCTATCAATGCATTTTCTTCTTCCTTGCCCCAGACGGGCCACTTCGGCCATGGGCGTACCTCTATATCACGGCAGGGCTTCCCTCCTAGTATCGCTAGTTTTTCCATTACGTATTCTGTTTAAATTCCAACCGTTCACTTCTAATTCTGGAACGGCATCACTTTTAAAAGTGGCTTGCAAGCATCTTTTTTCGCCGGGGAGCAGGCTTACAAAATTGTCCTCCCAAAATATGGGAAGTATAGGTTTGTCCGTTCCCTGCTCAACGATATCCAGGTTAACCACAAAAGCTATGGCATCCCCAATATTTTCCAATTGGGCGGTAAAGACCTGCTCCTCACCTTGCTTTTTTAAATGACTATCAATAACCACATCAACCTGTGGGAGGCCATTGAGCATACGAAAATCTGCAAATTTCTTACTTGGGGTATGATAAGCGAATTCCCCTAAATTAGCCTCATAGTCCAGGACTTCCTCTTCGGTAGACAGCCAATAAAAATTAATCCCGATTTCCCTTTCGTCTTCATCGAACAAACGTAAATCTAGAAAATAGGTCGTTGAAAAGTTTTTCAATACATCCACCTCAAACAAGGAAAGGGAGCTATCCGCCGGGGCATTGAAGGGAACATGTTCTTTCAAAAGCAGCTCCGAGGAACTATTGTATACCCGTATACACGCCTTTAGGTTTTTAACTTCCTTCAAATGGTCATTGATTGCATAAATGGTATGATTCCCGTAATTGTAAATGAGATGCAAGGGTGAAAGGGCCTTTTGTGTGGCATAAAAAGCCCCGGTGGGCATCAAATAATAGTCATACAATTGCCAGTACATCTTAGGCCATGCTGCATTTAGCATCCACTGGATTATTCCGGTAGATCGTTGTTTGTATACTTGAAAGGCTTCAAACATGGGCCGCATGAGCTCATAGTTCATCACCTGCGCCTTTTTATCAAAAGATTTTAGGGAATCAGGCTCGCCATAACGTTGGTTAATGGCTTTCACAAAACGATCGAGGTCTGCGAACTCATAGAGCCCGCAGTGGTAATTCCAAGTTTCATTGATGGGCCATAGCTTATCCTCAGGAATAAATCTTTTTAAACTGCGTAATGTTGGGACCTGGGCACCTGGTCCGGTCTCGGTGTTAAATCCGTAGGCCCCTCCAAAATTTGTATCGGTAAACCAATATACAGGAGCGGTGTACGCATAAGGGCCCAACATCTTAACCCCCGACGAACCGCTGATTTCACTTATAACGTCCTCACTACCGATAACATGCTGATCACTACCAACACCTCCAGTGGAGTTCAAATACGGCCGAGTGGGGTCGTATTTTGCAAAAGTTGCTATATACCTTTGTTCCAAGGCGGTTATTGGGACCTTATCACTGGCTACGGTCCAAACAAAGATACTGGGGTGATTCCTTAGCCAAAGAACCTGCTCTTCCCAAGCTTGCGCCACATGTTCAATATGCTCCTGTTTGTACACCCCGCCAAAGCGTTCGTCTACAGGTACGCCCATGTGTATTTCATGTTCCCAATGGCAGCTCCAACCTACCATTAGTAAAATACCGTGTGCATCACAGAGATCGTAAATTGTATGGTCCTTTCCCCAAAAACCTTCCAAGCGGATGCAATTGAGGTTCATCTGTTTCACATATTTGACCTCGGCCTCCAAATTTTCATCGGTATCCATCAGAAGCAGGTCATCCGTCCACCCGGCACCTTTGATCAGTACTTTTTGACCATTGATCTTAAAACCGCGATGAATATCGTTCAACCAATAGTCCTCCACTTCACGAATACCAAAACTGGTATGGCTTAAACTGGAAATTTCATTATCTATTTTGAACTCCAATTGCAGTTCGTACAACTCGGGTTCCCCCAAATTCACGGGCCACCAAAGCCTTGGATTTTCAAATACCAACTGCGGGAACTCCTCAGAAGTAAACCGAGTCTCTATTGTTGTTCCTGCAGGGATGGTTATCTCTTTTTCAAATATACATTGCGCTATGGTTCCTTTAAGAATCCCAGTAAGCGGTTTGTGGGCATCGTTTTTTAATTCAGTCGAAACAGTGAGTTTTGCTTTCGTTAAATGGGGCAAATCTATTTTGGTCCGTACAAAGGGATCTTTGATACGTACCCCTTGATGAATTTCCAGTGTAACGGGCCTAAAGACCCCCATATTACCATCTGGCGCCGGGGGATTCCAATCCACAAAACCGATACTGAAATCTCCGGGTCTTGGAGGCACTACTTCAATAGCCAACACATTTTCCCCGGTTACGATATATTTACTTACATCAAACTCGGTTCTGCGATAGGCACCATCGATGGAATCTGAATCTGCAATCTGCTTGCCGTTGAGCCAAACATTGGCCTTATAGTTTATTCCATCAAAAAGAAGTGTAGCGAATGCCCTAGAATGGGAATCATCCAGTGTAAAACGGGTGGCATACCACCATGGCACCTCAAAAAGCGCCTTCGGAATCTTTTTCAGATTCTCCCCGAAATACGGATCTTCAATTATTTCATTCGTGACCAGAATGCCAAGAACCGTAGCCGGAACCTGGGCCGGAATCCATGCTTTTTTGTCATGACCGGGCGTTGAAACAACATCACCCCTTTCCAAAATATCTTTTGAAGACTGTATTTTCCAATTTTCGGACAGACGACTTCTGAAAGTTTTCACTAAATCCATACTATTCATTTGCTCGCTTTCGATGCTTAAGAATCCTTTTTGACCTCCACATCATACCTCCTCCAATAGCCATTAAGACAAGACCTGCGACCAAATCTGTCATTTGCTGGACAAAAGTTTCGGTAAAAGCCATGGCTATGGTAATTATAATACCGAATGCGAAGATGAAAAAACCTAGGGCTTGGTTTATTTGGGCGGTTTTAATTTTGGCATTACGATCCATAGTATTTGTTTCAAGGAGGGTTAGGATTAAAATTGGTAGTAAACAACGGCCAATATGGCCAATACGGTCCAGGACCAAAGTTTTAAATTGTTCCACCAATGACGGTTCTCTTTTGGGATTCCCTCATATACATATTCGTCGGGCAATAGGAGAACCAATACGCCAATGAGCAGATAGAGGCTAAAAAAAATCAGTTTGGCCGTTTCCTGTGAAATTCCTGAAAGCCAGTCAAAATTGAGCATAGTTCTATGTTTTGCTTTTAGTTAAAATTCGGGCACTGAACACCAAACCTTCCAATTCAAGGGCCGTATGCTTTTTGGTCATTAGGCTAACTACTACATTGATAATAAAGCCCAAAAGAAATGACCACCATGAAATGTACAAAAAGGGATCTTCAATGGTAAAGAATTCCGTTTTGAATACATTAAGGAAAATAGCGAAACCAATACCGATGACCAAAGCCGAAAGCCCACCCCATTGTGTGGTGCGTTTCCAGAAAATACCGAGTATTAGAATTGCGAACAACGGTCCTTGGAAGTAGGACATAAAGGTTTGTATGGCAACATAAATGCCCGGGAAATCACTACTGATGGGAGCCGTTGCAACCCCAATAATCAATAACACCAATGTGGTTATCCTACCTACTTTTAAATAGTGCTTGTCATCTCCGTCCTTTTTAATGAACGGTTCGTAAATATCCTTGGTAAATAAGGTCGCAGTTGAATTCAGTAAAGAATCCACACTGGACATTAGGCCTGCAAAAAATGCGGCGAACATGAGGCCCACCAGGCCGGGGGGCAGAATACTTTTAATCATCATGGGCAACGCCTGGTCTCCATCGGCCAAATCCGGATGGACCACAACGGCCATTAAACCAGGGAACAAGACCAATATAGGGATAAACATCTTTAAGGCCGAACCAAAAATCATGCTTGCCTTGGCATGCCATTCGTTTTTGGCCGTAAGACAACGTTGGACAATGGATTGGTTTCCTATCATGTAGGCATTGGCCATTACAAAAGTTAGGCCGAACAAAATTCCGGTCCACGGAAAGGGCGATGTGGTATCCACAGGTTGGATAATATCGAAATGGCTTCGGTATTCCGGTCCCATGGTATTCACTTTCTCTACCAGATTTTCCCATCCGCCCACCGCATCAAGACTAAGAAAAACCAAGGCAAAACCTCCTATGAACATGATGATCATTTGAACTACGTCCGTCATGATCACTGCCGTAATTCCACCAAAATAGGTATAGAGGCCCACAACACCGGCAGTAGACAGTATGGATATCCATATAGGCCAACCCATCAATACGTTTAAAAGAACCGCACTGGCCCAAAACAATACACCTAGGTCCAGGGCAAAGAACAAGATCCAGGTAGCCGAAGCAATGGTACGCACCGACTTATTGTACCTTCTGCCGAGGTATTCGGGAATGGTGTACATTCCACCGCGCCAGAAATAGGGAATAAATATAAATGCGGCCAAGAGCATTGCGGGTACGGAGCCCACCCAATCAAAATTACCTACCGCCACACCGTATCTATAGGCTTGGCCGGATACCCCGACAAAATCCAGTGCTCCAATGTCCGAAACCACGATAGACATACCGATTGCCCAAAAGGGCAAACTTTTCCCCCCCAGAAAATAGTCTTCGGAATTATTGACAAATTTCTTGAAATAAAGCCCCAGCAACAGCATTCCAACGATATAGGCTATTACTATAAAATAATCGATTCCGGCCAACATATGGGAAGGTTTTATGGGTTGGAAATACAAATTAAATCGAATAAGAAGAATTTGTTTTATTAAATCTTATTGTCTTTTTATGGTATATAAACCCTAGTATATGTTCTAGGCTCGTTTTCACCCATTTTGGGTCAAGATTTATGTCCTTGAAATTTCATCCTGGTTAGTGCTCATTTTCCTGTACAAGGTCGTTTGCCATCTGCTAAACGCTTCCCCTGAAGACCATTAAAAGCCTACAAATCGAAACACTGTGGATTAAAAACCCATTAGTTTGGATTCGAATGCGAGCGATACATAGGAAAAACAAAAATAATATGCAAAACCTACAATTTATCCGAACCCTCTAATTCCAAATTCCAGAATGGTATTTTCCATTTTTTGCCAGGCACAACAGCTTGAAAAAAAGAGCCTTAGGACAAGTTTAAGAATTCGGGACTTTAAAGTTTATTGCTTAAAACTAATATTATATTAACCTAAAAATTGAGTTATTTTAACATATCGCAAATCAAGGTCAAAATGTCATAGATAACTAATAATATACTTTATGTTTTCACAGGAATTTTAAAATAGCTTTGACTTAAATTTTTAAAACTGCCGACACAATATTTAAAACTAAACAAACAATGAAAAGAAAAAACCTAAGTTTTTTAGCACTCTTCTTCTGCAGCGTGTTTACAGTATATCTGTACGGCCAGCAGCAGGTTTCAGGGGTGGTATCCAGCGATGATGGCGAACTGCTTCCAGGGGTATCTGTTGTCATTAAAGGAACCACAACCGGTGTAAGCTCCGATTTTGATGGAAACTACACCATTAATGTACCCAACGCCCAATCTGTACTTGTTTTTTCCTACCTTGGTATGGAGACCCAAGAGGTGGTCGTAGGAGGTAGACCTACCATTAACGTTACCATGATCACTTCATCCGAAGCTCTGGACGAGGTTGTGGTTACGGCCTTGGGTATCACAAGGGAAAAGAAATCGCTGGGCTACGCTGTTAGTGAGGTAGACGGTGATGCTCTGGACAACGTGCCCCAAGAAAATGCACTTAACGCCTTATCCGGAAAGGTTTCCGGGGTGTCCATCAACTCTACTGGGGGACCAGGTTCTTCCGTAAACATGGTCATCCGTGGGGCGAATTCCTTAACGGGGGACAACCAGCCTTTATTCGTTATCGATGGTACACCCATTTTTAACACCCTTAACAACGTTAGTGGATTCGGAGATCGGAACACCGTAGACTTCGGAAATCCCATATCGGATATCAATCCGGACGATATCGCAAATGTTTCCATATTAAAAGGGGCCAGTGCCGCGGCTTTATATGGATCACGTGCCGGTAATGGGGTGGTATTGATTACGACCAAATCAGGTAAGGCGAAAAAAGGGTTGGGCATAACCGTAACCTCAAGTACGGTTTTCGACATTCCCTTCCGCTATATAAATTCTCACAGGCGTTTTGCTTCCGGGGATCGTCCTTATACGGAAGATAACTTTCCTTCAAACGCCTTTGGGGCCCTTTTGATCAATGAGGGCGCATCCGCCTGGGCAGGACCCGAATTGGACAAGGGCATTAATGCCATTCAATGGCCCTATTCCCAACAGGAAATCGAATCCGGTGTACCCGTGGCCCGGGAATTAAGGTCGTACAGCAATCCTGAAAACTTTTTTCAGACGGCCGTTACCGCTACCCAAAACATATCCATTGAAAACAGTAGTGAAAATATAAGTTACCGACTATCGGTAAACAACATGGACAATACCGGCTTTGTTCCCAACACCGATCTTAAAAGGACAGGGATCAGCCTTAATTCTTCCGTAAAACTGAGCGAGCAGGTTACGGTCTCCTCAAATTTGAACTATGTGAAAAACGGTTCCAATAACCGACCTGGGGGGGATCGTGGCGTAAATCCAATTCATGCCCTGTATCAACTATCCCCTCATATTGACGTTCGGCAAATGGAGGATTACTGGTTGGACGGTTTTGAAGGGTTAAGACAACACTCGCCCTATTCCTTTGGAGAAGACCCCACGGACATTAGTCAAAACAACCCTTATTTCCTGGCCAACGAAGCCCTAAACAGTTTTAAACGAAATAGAATCTTTGGCAATATTAAAGTAGATTGGGAGTTGTTGCCCGGACTCAACCTAATGGGGCGCTATACCTATGATGGGTATAACGAAGAACGGGAAACCAAAATATCCAGTGGCTATGATCGAGCCATAAATGGTACCTATGGACTTCAAAACATCGATCAACGTGAAATAAATGCCGACTTCCTTTTATCATACCGCAAGGCCTATGATAACTGGGACTTTTCGGTTTCGGCCGGGGGTAATATTCGGGATGCCAAGAGCGCCAACTCCCTCATAGGGAACCAAAATAGGACGGGTCTAGAGGTACCCAACCTTTTCCGCATCTCCAATATTGCACCTGGAAACCTCAGGTACGAGAACGAAGAATCGCATAGAAAGATAAATAGTTTATATGGTGTTTTGAACCTAGGTTTTGCCAATACGCTTTTTATAGATCTTACGGCTCGAAACGATTGGTCCAGTACCTTGCCCGAAGGGAACAATTCCTTTTTCTACCCTTCGATATCCGCCAGTCTATTGGTGAACGAACTGGTAGATTTAGGACCTAAAGTATCCTTGTTAAAACTACGCTCCGGATATGCCGAGGTGGGTAATGATACAAACCCCTATGCAATAACCAACGTATTGAGCAATGGGGGTTATTGGGGCTCGGCACCTACACTTTCCGTACCGGGCACTTTGCTGAACCCGAGTTATTCCGCCGAACTTAGTAAATCTTGGGAAGCTGGTATAGAACTGGCCTTTTTTCAAAATCGATTGCGGGCAGATGCGACCTACTATAGTGCCCGAAACACCAACCAGATTTTTAACGTAGATTTCCCTTCATCCACCGGGTACTCCTCACAGCTTATCAACGCCGGTGAGACCAGCAGTGAAGGTTTTGAGGCCTCCCTTGGTCTTACTATAGTAGACAATGACGTTTGGAATTGGGACATGAGCTTTATCTTTAACACCAATGTCTCTAAAATCGTTGACCTCCCCGAGGGTACGCCCTTTATACGATTGTGGAATGATGCCAGAGGTGGTGCCTATTCCTGGGAAGGCGATGAAATAGGCCAAATAGTGGACGCCCGAATGGTACGTATAGAAGATCCCAATTCCGAGTATTTTGGATGGCCGGTAATCGATCAAGGTGGTTTTGAAAGTAGTGATAGAACGCTTCAAGATGCCGATGGGAACAGGGTTGCGGATGTAATCGGTAATTTTAATCCTGACTTCAATGCGGGGATGACAACAAGTATATCCTACAAGAACTTCACCCTATCCATGAACTTCGACTGGCGCAAGGGCGGACAATTCGTTTCCCAGACCTATCGTTACAATGAATCGGATATGCGCACCCAACGCTGGTTGGACAAATTAGTAGATCTGAGCGGAGTGGACGATGTTCCCGGCTTCTTAAGGGCCAATGCGGATCAATACCTATCCCCGGACGGTGATTTCTATGTATTGGTAGGAGGCCCTACCGCAGAAATGGGAGGTCTGGAGCATACGGAAGGAGGTATTACTCTAAACGATGGGGTCTTTATGCCCGGGGTTATTGTGGATGATGACGGGAACATTATTGGTGAAAACCTTGGCGGTCCCGGAACCATTACTACGCGATATCAAGATCACTACGGCTGGGACTTTACCCGTAACGCCACCTTTGATGCCGATTTCGTTAAACTACGGGAAATTTCCTTTACGTATGCATTGCCTAATAAATACCTGAAAAGCATAGGGTTTACCAAGGCCTCGATATCCCTGTTCAGCCGAAACATTATTCTTTGGACCGCGGCGGATATCGGCATAGACCCCGAAGTAGCCTTCCAACCTTCTACCGGAGGTGTGGGCGACACCGGAGTTTTGTTCAAACAAGGTATAGAACGCTATAATGCCAACCCATTTGCCATTCCCGTTGGTGTGCGACTTAATTTTGGCTTCTAAGCGATTTTTATAACTCATAAAAAGAATATTATAATGAAATATCTAAAACAAATTGTCTTGGGTGCCATGGCCGCAGTTATGGTATTGTCATCCTGTGAAGACATTACCGATATTAATGAAAACCCCAATGGGGTAGGGCTTAATGAAGGTGACCCCAACTTTTTGGTCACCAACGTTATGGTATCCTTACTACGGAATACTACCGAGGATGGGTATTCCCAATACTTGGGAGCCTGGATGCAGCACACCCAAAAGCAGGGCTGGGGTGACCATAAATATGAATGGGACGGCTCCGGCGATACTGACTGGCCCGACTTTTACGATAACCTAAGAACCCTGCAATTGGCCGAGGACCTAGCTACGGAACAATCCAATAATTTTCTTATTGGGGTTGTTAAGGTACTGCAAGCATATAACTATGGCCTTTTGGTGGATTACTACGGCGACGTTCCCTTTAGTCAATCCCTGAATCCCATTGAGTATCCCACCCCGGTATACGATTCCTCTGAAGACATTTACAAAGGAATTATTGAGATGTTCCAAGAGGCCGCGGCCATTTTTGGGACCAATCCGCCAGCTGGTGTTGGCGTTACTAGTGATATTTTCTTTAATGGCGATGTGGAGCGATGGGAAAAATTTGCCAATGCCATGACGCTTCGCTACTACATGCGATTGAGCGAAAAAGATCCCTCATTTGCCCAAAGCGGGGTAGAAGCTACGCTATCCAAGCCCATGTTCGAGAGTGTGGACGAGGAGTTGTCCATTCCTTTCCTTGGCAACAACGATGACGATTCCTGGCCTAATTTCTTTCAGGAAGGAAACTCCTCCGGATTTACTCGGATCCGTCCCTGTGCCACCTTGGTGGATTTGTTAAAGGAATGGAACGATCCCAGACAGGATATTTGGTTTGCACCCGTAGCCATCCCTATTCAAGTGCAGCCCAGTGACGAGATTCCAAATAACGTGAGGGATACCATTCTTTCTGGTATTCGGTACATCAATCAGGATTCCTTGGCCAATAACAACTATTTTATTTATGACCCGGACACTTGGTTCGATATCGCTGCAGACGGGAATAACGTACTTATAGACACCAGTAGCGTATATGTAGGCCTTCCCGTATCGGTACTCAATGCGGATCCCGTGGCGTATAACCTAAACCCCAATACGGACAGGGAAGTGTCCAGCGTACACACCTCCGAGTTGAACGTCCAATTTAGGGAGCGCTCCGGGGATTACCTGAAATCCCGTATGTTCTCCTATTCCGAGCTTAGCTTTTTAAAGGCCGAGGCCGCCCAAAGAGGATGGGGCTCAGGGGATGCGGGAGCATTATATGAAGAAGGTATACGGGCCTCGTTTGAAGCCTGGGGCATCGATGATCAATATGACGATTACATAGCCCAGCCCGAAATAGCCTATGATGGCACCTTGGAGCAAATTATGTGGCAAAAATGGATTGCTTCCTTCACCGCGGCTTCCGAGGCCTATTTGGATTGGAGGCGTACAGGACTTCCTGATCTGGCCCCCGGACCTTGGGCGGTTTCCAGTGTTATTCCCGTTCGCTTTGTATACGATGATTCGGATAAAAATTCTAATGGAGCCAATTGGCTGGATGCCGTTGGCCGCTTGGAGACCACAGGGTTTACGGAGAGTAATCCCTCAAACGATTCAGGGGATAGCCAATGGTCCAAGCCTTGGATACTGCAAGGCGTTACGGAGCCATGGTAGTACGGTAATTAAAAAACATCGTAAATTGATTTGATGTTGTTTTGAGTTAGTTTTAAATTGCCCGGGGAAACCCGGGCAGTTTTATCTTTACGAGCATGCGGAAACGATTTTTATTTATATTACTCATGAATTGCCTTTGTGGGCCGTGGGTACCCGTAAAGGGACAAAAAGTCAATGCCTTTCCCAGAAAAACGGATCCCCTGCACAAAAAGGTGGAAATGTTCGATGCATTAATGTTGGGTAACCACTGGAACGAAGGGGCTATTATGCAACGGGTGTTTTTTCCGCCAGCAGGTCTTGAAAAGCCCCTAATAGGTAAACAAGCCGATTGTCTTGATCCCACTAGTGAAATGCTGGCCGCGTATTCCCATAAGTACGCCATTACCAAAGACCCCAAGGACAGGCGTATTGCCGATCAAATTTTTGAGGCCATACTAAAATTGGAAAGGGTTACCGGTGTAGATGGGCTTTTTGCCCGAAGTTACAACAAGACGGACAAGCCCCTTTGGCATGAAAAGGTGCTATGGTACAACGAATGGCACCGATCTACCTCCATGCCCGAGTATCGGTGGTTAGGTGACCTTAGCATTGACAAGTTCACCTCTATTTTTTATGGATTGGGCACCTATTGGGAACTTTGCGCCGACAGAGCACACAAAGAACAAGTAGCCCAACTTATCGATCGTTTTGTGGGCAGGATCATTGATGACAATTTTAAACTGACCGATTTGGACGGAAAAATGACCCTGTGGGGCAATCTCTGCCCAGACCTTCCGCATCAAGCGCTCAATTCATTGATTATGTTGGCAGGCCTTAAAGTGGCCCATAAAATCACGGGCAAGGAGCGGTATTCCGCAGCCTATCATATGCTCATTGATCGCTATCACTACGATGACGATCAAATAAATTCAAAACTCTTGTTTCCCAAGGAGTGGCGAAACCCGGGAGACGATTACCACGCGGCAAGGTCACTTTATATGGTGATGCGCTACGAAGAAGACCCTAACTTGCTGATCAAATATCGTATGAACCTTAACCGTCACTGGCATGATTGGAAGGATATGGAATTCAGCTTTGAAAGTTCCATATGGTTTATCATGGTCTATCAAGTACTTATGGATGAAAATGTACTGAACGACCATCGCATCCAGACTATAAAGGACATGTGGGGTTTTGATCGTAAAACCAGGACATTCAACGTGCCGCAAGAGGACGGTACCTATAAACAAGTGGTGGCCGAGGAAGAAGGTACTGCCGCCGCCATGATACGGAACTATTGGTTTGGAAGATACTATAACTTGATCGATGAAAACTGGTAACCACAATACCACTATTATGCACTTTTTTTCAAAACACCTCGGCCTATTGGTATTCTATGTCCTTGGGACTTTTATTACCTTTTCACAAACTTTACCTAAACCACCCGAACCACCTAAAGGCATGGTTTATGTTCCAGCGGGAACGTTTATCATGGGCAGCGAAATCGGAGATCCGGATGAAAGGCCCAAACACATCGCTTCTACCAAAGCCTTCTTCATTGATCGCTACGAGATAAGCAATGCCGAATTTGCCCAGTTCGACCCGACGTTTCGTTTTCCTGAAGACAAGAAGAGTAACGCGGCCGTAGTTACTTGGTCACAGGCCGATGCCTATGCCAAATGGGCCGGAAAACGATTGCCCACGGAAAAGGAGTGGGAAAAAGCGGCGCGGGGCACGGATGGCCGTATGTTTCCCTGGGGAGATACCTATGATAGCACCTATGTGGTCTGGGATCAAAAGAGTACCCGTGGAACGGCCATAGCCAAACCCGAAAGCCCATATGGGTGCTATGATATGGCCGGTGGAGTCTGGGAGTGGACCAATGATTGGTACCAGCCCTATCCCGGAAACCAAACACCTATGGAAGAATACGGCGAGACATACAAGGTTATGCGGGGAGGCTCCAATTTTAACAACCAGTCCTTTTTGCGGACTACGCAACGTTACTACTTGTTACCAGAGGATATACGGGCCTATCCCGTAGGTTTCCGTTGCGCAAAGGATATTGAATAAGCCACCTTTTCCTAACCCAAGGGCTTTCTACGAATCTCGGTTGTCCGCCGATGTTATATTTGCCAATCTGCCAACGGAAATGGAAATATGGGACGATTCGGGTAAAATAACATGAGGAACGAATAATATATCATAAAGCTTCTCAGGAATTTTAAGATAGATTTGTGTATCACCTACCCCATTACATGTAGTAGCTAACTTCATATCATGAAACCTGTTCGATAAAACGATTTGAAGCCTAAGTATGATGAATTCAAGTATCGCACGTTGCCATATTCTTAAACTACTCCTATGCTTACTGCTAGTACCCTTCACCAACGCATGTAGTAAAAAGGATTCTGATATATTGAAATTTTCGAAGGCCACCCTCCTAATAAGTACAACCCTTGAGGAACAGTTTAGAAGTACCTCTAAAACTATTTTGTTCGAAGAGCTCCACAAACGCAATGGCCCGAAGCTTGAAATGGGCAAGAATTGGGAAAACGGAACTATCATAGGTCTTGCCTTGCAAGACGACCCTGATTTGTTCGGAGAGCCATTACCTGAGGTTCAAGATATGGAAACAATGCCGGCCGAAGCATATCGCCTGGTACATATTCAGAAAAACGGAAAAGACATCCTCTGGGTTATAGGGGCAGACGTCCGTGGTATACTTTATGGACTAGGCAAACTCCTCCGTACGGCGCAAATAGGGAATGGGCAGTTACAAATTGCCAGGGATACCGATTTTTCAGAATCGCCGAAATACGCCATTCGGGGACATCAATTTGGTTATCGAAATACGGCCAATTCTTGGGATTCATGGACCGTGGAACAATTTGATCAGCACTTTCGGGAACAGGTATTGTTCGGAGCCAATAGTTTTGAGAACATTCCTTTTCAAGACCCCAATTCCAGTGTCCATTTTAAGGTTCATCCCCAAAAAATGGAAGTGGAACTCAGCAAAATTTGCAACAAGTACCAGGCCGATTATTGGGCTTGGACCCCGGCACCACGGGATTTAACGGAAAAGGATGCACATAAGGAAGGCCTTGCCCAACAAGAGGCCTTTTACGCAAGATGTCCACGGCTTGATGGGGTTTTTGTACCAGGGGGCGACCCTGGCGACAACCATCCATCGGATCTTATGCCCTACTTGCAAGACCTTTCGGAAATACTTAAAAAGCACCATCCTAAGGCGGGTATTTGGGTTTCGTTGCAAGGCTTTGAAGAGGAAAAGGCGGAATACTTTTTCAATTATCTAGAAGAACACGATCCAGATTGGCTCACGGGATTGGTTTACGGGCCCAGCAGCCCTCCCATTGCATTGGAACGCCAATTACTGCCTAAAAAATACAAGCATCGGTTTTATCCAGATATTACCCATACCGTACGCTGTCACTACCCTGCGGCTAATTGGGATCAGGCTTTTGCATTGACCTTAGGTCGGGAGCCCTGCAACCCCCAACCCCGGCACTACGCCAAACTCTTTAATGAGGACACGCAACATACGGATGGGTTTATTACCTATTCGGATGGTTCCCATGATGATGTCAACAAAGTCGTATGGAGTCAATTGGGATGGAATCCAAACATCGATTTAAACAAGACGATTACGGAGTATTGTCGTTTCTTCTTTGGCTCGGAAGTGGCGGAAACAGCGGCAGAGGGCATCTTTGCCCTTGAAAAAAACTGGGAGGGGCCGTTATCGGATAATCCCACGGTTCAAAAAACCTTGGCCCTTTGGCAAGGCTTGGAGACTGGAAATCCTGGGCTACGGGATAATTGGCGGTGGCAGCAGTTAATTATGCGCGCCTACTATGACGCCTATATCCAAGATCGTTCGGCATACGAAAAGAAATTGGAGTCAGAGGCTTACGAAATATTCAAGGCAGCCCCGGAAATGGGGGCCGAAAAAGCGATGGAAAAAGCACTGGCCCATATGCAAAAAGCAGATAACGAACCCATATCCCAACATTTGAAGAATAAGGTCTTTGAATATGCCGAAGCCCTGTTCCATTCGGTAGGAGCCCAAACAAGTGTGGAAAAGTACAATGCCAGCGGTTCCGAAAGGGGCGCCATTCTCGACTTTATCGACCATCCATTGAACAACCGATGGTGGCTTGAGGATGAATTCAAAAAAATTAGCCTTCTAAAAACCGAAGATGAAAAATTAAAGCGGTTGGAATTCCTTAGAACCTATGAAGATCCAGGTTCAGGAAGCTTCTATGACAACATTTCCAGCGCTGACGCCAAACATGTGACCTCTAAGACCGATGATGCTATAGATTACCTGTGGGAAAATAACGGTCTTAGTAGAAAACGGCTCTCCACACAACTCTTTCAGTTCAGTCCCACCTTGGCGTATTACGGGTTGGACCCTAATTCGGAGTATATCATTCGCGTTTCCGGTTATGGGGAAGCTCTTTTAAGGGCAAATGGCGAGCTCTTAAAACCTAGCAAATACGAAAAGGGATTTGAACAATTCAAGGAATTTCCGCTTCCCAAAGAGTTAATAACGGATGGTAAACTAAACATAACCTTCGATAAACCGGATGAGGACCATCTTAACTGGAGACAGCAATCTCGGATAACCGATGTCTGGATTCTAAAACAATAGCGAGTAGCATCAGCAATGAAAAAACCATATCGCAACGGCCTGCAAAAGCTGGGATTATACATATTTATCATTTTATTGGGTTCCTGTGGTTCTTCAGAAAAAGAAAAAGGGAACAAGGATTTATCCGCTGGAGTAAACGCGTATGTGGATAAACCCTTTCTTCAGGAATACCATGAGCCTTTTATCATTGACAAGCGCATTCCGGAGGCCAATGACGTAAGAGCGGTTTACTCGGACAAAACGGGTACCTTATGGGCAGCGACCAAACATGGAGTGTATCAAAAAAAGAAAGACGCCAAAACGTGGCAATTAATGATTCAAGGTGCGAATCAAGGTCCTGCCTATGATCTTAAAATGGATATGGAAGGAACCTTATGGCTGGCCACTTGGAACGGCGTGTACACCTATTCCTCCCAAAAAACACGTAAAACACAAGGGTTGGACTTTCCCATTGGCAAACTGGCCGTCGCCAAAGAAGGTGTATATGCCTTGGGACCAGATGGAATCTGGTTGTTTAATAAGGGCCAATGGCAAAAAAAAGAATATCATGTCCCTAAAAGTATACGGGCCGTACTATCCGATGGCAGAAGTGGACTGTGGATAGGCACGGATGTTGGTCTTTTTCATTGTGCGGAAAACGGGACCAAAGCTTTCCAGGGCAACGAGGATTTGATCAGTGCGGCGGTAAAAGGCCTAGACTTTGACCATGATAATATATTATGGGTGGGTGGTATGGGCGGCGTTACCCTTAGGGATCAGAACCAGAAAATCGGCGAGAAATTACCAAAAGATGGTATTCCAAGTGGAGATGTTACCGCTGTAAGGAAAGGTCCGGATGGCCGAATGTGGGTTGGAACCAACTATGGAATTTCAAGATTTGAACCAAGCTCCAAGGACTATTCGGTCTTGTTGGGACAAAGGTGGTTATTGTCCGATCAGGTACGGGATATCTCCTTTGATGCCTCCGGTACGGCCTGGATAGCTACGGCAAAGGGTATTAGCGCCATAAAAAATCGGACAATGACCTTGGCCGGCAAGGCCGATTTCTTTTATAAAGCCTTAATGGACCATCATGTAAGGGAACCCTGGATAATTGCCCGATCCAGACTGCCCATAGCCGGGGATACCACGGTTATTGAAAGGGAAGATGATGACAATGATGGCGAGTACACGGCCATGTACCTGGCCATGGAATCGTTTCGATATGCCGTAACAAAAAGCCCTGAGGCCAAAGAACGTGCTAAAAAGGCGTTCGAGTTTTTGCATTACCTCCGAGAGGTGACCCAAATAGACGGTTTTTTCGCGAGGACCATTATCCCGGTTTCTTGGAAAAAATCGCATGATATGAACCGAACCTACAATGCGAAACAAAGGGCCGAGGAAAGAATAGCCAATCCGAGACAGAAGAGTGTTGAAAAACGATGGCATGTCTCCAAGGATGGTAAATGGAAATGGAAGGGAGATACGAGCAGCGATGAACTATGCGGGCATTTGTTCGGTTACTATTGGTATTATACCCTGGTTGCGGACGAGGATGAAAAAGAAAGGGTGGCTCATCATTTTAGTAAAATAATGGACCATCTTATACGCAATGATTTTAACCTTGTGGGGGTAGACGATACGCATACCAAATGGGGCGTCTGGTCACCGGACCTTTTGAATCGTGATTTGGATTGGAATCCCGAAAAGGCATTGAATTCTTTGGAACTGCTTTCCTTTTTAAAGTTCGCTTATCATATTACAAAAGATGAAAAGTATCAAAAAGAGTACCTCAAATTAATACATGAGGAGAAATACCTCGAAAATGCAAAAGAACTGTATACCACCAATCCGGCTTGGGAGACTTACTTTGATACCTATCTTGCCTTGTATTGCTACCCGCCCTTAATGAGCACGGAGGAAGATAAGGGATTACAAAAGGAATATAGAACGCATCTGGACCAATGGTTCCATAAAAACAAAGGGGCCAAGAGTCCATTTGTCAATTTCACCTATAATCTTTTTACCAAGGGTACGGATGAACTGGAAAGTTCCATTTTCTTTTTAAAGGATGCCCCTTTGGATTTAATCGATTGGAGGATAGACAACGGAAAAAGGGAGGATTTACAAGTAGTTCGTGAGCCGATCTTGGAAGATTTGCAAGTAAACGAGTTAAGGCCTCCAAGTGAGTATAGGACCATCCGCTGGGATCGGAACCCTTACCATGCAATAAGTGGGAATCCCCATCAATTAAGAGAACCCGTTTTTTGGTTACTGCCGTATTGGATGGGACGCTATTTAAATTTAATTCAATAAGAGGGAACAATACCTCCAATAATTATAAAATAGTAACCATGGATATGCTGGAAGAGAATACTTTGAACAGGAGAAAAACAATCTTGAGGAACCGGTCTGTGAGTCATAAAACAATGAGTATCTTAGGGCAAGTCGAAGCCATTTTTCAATATGAAGTACCAAAAATAGTATGCAAGCCCAAGGAACCATAACGACCTTTTTGGGCGGAATCGATTCCGCCCTGATGCACTTGTTTTTTGGTAAGGAAAACGCGATCGGAGTCATTTCAAGCAGTGCTAGTTTAAAAGAAAAAGATGGTTTTTCGGATTATTCGCGATTACAGGCCTCGATAGATTTATTATTCGGTTCAAAATAAACCGGTTATGCACGAAACTCTAAAAATTGATTCGTATTATTTGGGGCTGGATATTGGCGGTACTAAGTGTGCCATAGTATTGGGGGATGCCAAAGGTAGGCTTGTGGACAAAAAACGCTTTGAAACTAAGGCAGATCGGGGGCATAAGGCCATTTTGGAGGAATTTAAGGCGCACATCAAAACCTTGATGACACGGTATGGCCCCAAGGGTTTGCTCAAAATAGGTGTTAGTTGTGGGGGGCCTTTGGATTCAAAAAAGGGTATCATTAAATCGCCGCCCAATTTACCGGGCTGGAACGAGGTGGGTATCGTAGACCAATTTGAAGATGAATTTGGGGTTCCTGTAGTCCTACAGAATGATGCCAATGCCGGTGCCTTGGCGGAATGGAAAATGGGTGCGGGCCAGGGTGTTGAAAATATGATTTTTCTCACCTTTGGCACAGGCATGGGTGCCGGCCTCATCCTTAATGGCCAAATCTATTCGGGCGCAAACGATCTTGCCGGTGAAATTGGCCACGTACGCATGGCCGATTCAGGGCCTATAGGTTTTGGCAAGGCCGGTTCCTTTGAAGGCTTTTGCAGTGGTGGGGGAATAGCCCAACTGGCCAAGATCCGTGTACGCGAAAAACTAGAACAAGCTATAAATGTCGGTTTTTGCAGTTCAGTTACGGATTTGGATATACTTGATGCAAAAACCATTTTTGAAGCGGCCTATGCGGGAGACCCATTGGCCATGGAAATTATTGAAACAACCGCCCAATACCTAGGTAAAGGATTGGCACTTTTAGTAGATATTATTAACCCCGAACGTATTGTAATTGGCAGTATTTATGCCCGTAACGAAGCTTTGCTACGCCCGTTGGTCCTAAAGGTTTTGAAACGTGAAGCTATCACAGCGGCATTCGATGCCTGTGAAATTGTGCCCGCCAAACTAGGGGATAAGATCGGGGACTATGCGGCCCTGGGCGTTGCCATGCAGTAATCTTTGAATAAATCAGGCTTATGAATAGCATTCTAAAAACCCTTATTAAGCGTTACCCACCTTTGGCATTTTGTGAAAACGAAATACGTTCCGCTGCCGAACTCCTCATTGAATCTTATAAAAAGGGAGGTAAACTATTGCTGTGTGGTAATGGGGGAAGTGCATCGGATGCCGATCACATTGTGGGTGAGTTAATGAAGTCCTTTTCCAAAAAACGGACTGTGGATTCAGAGTTGGCAAAAAATCTAAGGGCCATTTCGGAAACCCGGGGAGACCTTTTGGCCTCGACACTTGAAGGTGCCCTGCCAGCCGTTTCCTTAAATGCCCATGGAGCATTATTATCGGCCATTTTAAACGATATTGGGGGAGATTTTGTCTTTGCTCAACAAGTCGTAGCCCTAGGAAAAAAGGGAGATGTCCTTTTGGCAATCAGCACTTCTGGCAATTCACAAAACGTAATCGATGCCTGTATCGTGGCCAAGGCAAAAGGGGTATCGACCCTTGGGCTGATAGGAGAAATGGGTGGTGAGCTAAAGAATCTTTGTGATGTGGCCATATGTGTGCCGGCCGTGCAAACTGCCGAAGTACAAGAATACCACTTACCCATATACCATGCTTTATGCATCACGCTCGAAGAGACTTTTTTTTAAATATGGCTAGGTTTAGAGCCTAAAATATACGGAAAGATGAAGAAAAAGTATAGTCGATTCCGTCCCGATACCCTAACGTTAACCTAAAACCCAATTTATGGAAAATACCAGTCGTTCAACCTCCTATAGAGGTGCTTTTGCCCTAATGACGTTACTATTTTTTATCTGGGGAGGCATTGTTTCGCTGAATGATATTCTTATCCCCCATTTTAAGGGGCTGTTCACCATGGACTATACCGAGACCATGCTGATTCAATTTTGCTTTTTTGGGGCCTATTTTATGATGGCCATTCCGGCAAGCATGCTCATTGAGCGGATCGGTTATAAGAAAGGTATCTCAGCGGGATTGCTCACCATTGGTTTGGGCGCATTACTTTTTTTGCCTGCATCCTGGGCCATTTCCTATCCGTTGTTTTTGTTCGGGCTTTTTACCATGGCTACCGGCTGTGTTATCCTTCAGGTGGTGGCCAACCCTTATGTCATTATTTTAGGTCCGCCGGAAACGGCCTCCAGCCGTTTAAATCTGGCACAAGGCGTTAATTCCTTGGCCACCACTTTGGCCCCTCTGTTCGGTGGATTGTTTATACTCGGGAGCTATGCCACCCCAAAAGAAGCTGCGGCCGCCGTTGAAGGGCCTTACGTGGGCCTTGCCCTTTTCGCCTTTGCCATTGCGGGGATATTTGCACTATTAAAACTGCCCCAAGTAATAAGTCCATCAACAAAAAAGCTAAAAATCAATGTGTTACGTTTTCGTCAACTACGCCTTGGGGCCATAGCTTTAATGCTCTATGTAGGAGCAGAGGTAGCCATTGGCAGCTTTATAGTCAATTTTTTGGGCGAGCCCCATATCGCGGGGCTTGAAGAAAAAAAGGCCGCCAACTATATCGCCCTGTATTGGGGGGGACTTATGATCGGACGGTTTTTAGGATCGGCCATTCTACGGAAGGTCAGTGCCCAAAAAGTACTCTTCATTTCTGCCCTTGCGGCCGTGGGACTTCTGGCTGTAACCCTTACCAGCAATGGCTGGTTGGCCATGTGGTCCATGCTCGCGGTCGGGCTTTTTAATTCTATCATGTGGTCCAATATCTTTGCCCTGTCCATTGATGGTTTAGGCGAATATACCAACAAAGCGTCCGGCATCCTTGTCATGGCCCCGGTAGGAGGTGCCCTATTGCCCTTGCTTCAAGGGATGCTTGCCGATATTCCCGAAGTAGGGTTACATCTCTCCTATGTGCTTCCTCTGGTATGTTATGCCTTTATTGGGTACTATGCCCTACATGGGTACAAAGCCGGAAAGCAGGATCCGAAAATAACCGAATAGCCAATTAAATGTTTAAATTGAAACCAGACTAGAAAACGCCAGTGTCGTGAAATCAAAAAACGAACTTCCTATGTCTTATCTGCTTTGTTTTATTAGCTACCATAAGGTTTACGGGCCAATCTAAAAATTCTATTTTTTTAAAAACGCACCCTTGGATTTAATTGAATAAAGGAATACAATACGTAAAAACAATGGAACTTTTTCCACTCCACGGTATCGTTACCGTCTTAAATACCCCCTTTACCAAAGAGGATACTATAGATTTTCCTGCTTTGAAAAAGAACGTTAGGTACGCCTTACAAGCAGGTGTGGCTGGATTTTTGGTGCCGGCCATGGCTTCGGAAGTCTACAAATTGAGTCCTTCCGAACGACTTGAAATGGTAGCTACCGTCCTAGAAGTTTCCGAAGGGGTGCCTGTAATTGCAGGAATAGGGGCGAATGACCTTGCCGCAAGTAAAAAGTTATTAAAATCACACCTGGCCTTGGGTTGCAAAAATGTACTTTTTCAGATTCCATATGAGAATGATGCCCAATTTAAAACCCATTTTTCAGAACTGGCCCATTTGGGTCCGGAAATGATAATGCTCCAAGACTGGGACTTTTCCGGTAACGGCCTCCCGGATAGCCTTATTTGTAACCTGTTTGATAAATGCGAAGCTTTTCGTTGCTTAAAGATCGAAACCGTACCCGCAGGTATTAAGTATTCAAGAATATTGAAGTTGACCCAAGGACGCTTGAATTTAAGCGGCGGCTGGGCCGTATCCCAAATGTTGGAGGGACTACAACGCGGAGTCCACGCATTTATGCCCACGGGAATGCACTATAGCTATACCGAAATATATCGCCTTTACAGCAGCGGCAAAATTGAAGAGGCGCAAGAGTTGTTCCAACGGATTTTACCCGTTTTGGCCTTTTCCAATCAGCATCTGGATATTTCCATTCACTTTTTTAAGCGTCTCTTATTCAAACAGGGCATTTACAATACTCCTAATAGTCGAAAACCCATTCTGGAATTTGATGCCCTTCATCAAAAAATCGCTGACGGGCATATTATGAACATTATTGGACTTGAAAATCAATTGAAGGCGTTAAGGGGGAATATCGATTCCAAGAAGTGATCTAAACTTTTTCGTATAGGCTAAAGATCAATGACAAAAATCTGTTTTGCGGATCTGCCCTTAGTGTTGGTCACAATTTTATTATAGGCAATTGTGTTTCCATCGTGCGACCAAACAAGATTCATAGGAGGTTCGGTTGAAGGTTTGGTCCAGATTTCAAACGCCCTCTCCCCTATTTTACGACTTACTACCGCATTATTCCAAACATAACCAATACGATATTCTTTAGGGTGCCAACGCACCCCGCTTTGTACATCACTGGGGTGAAAGGTCTGCTGTACCGGGGTACCGCCCTTAGGTGAAATTGTAAACACTTGTTTGATGTTATTGTCATCATAAGCCAGAAAGGCCAATAAAGCACCGTCATACGAGGATCGCACAACACCTTCACACCCAGGGAATTTGGATTTCACGGTATAGGTCAGTCTCCGTTGGACTGTTCCGGCAGGAGGCGATGGAAAGCTTGTTTTGGTACCCTCAAGTGGGCCATCTTCCCCAATACATGAAAGACATTCCGGAATGTCTACCAAATAGACTTCCTTAACTTCCTTTCCGGTTGCATCATTTACAGTGCCAATAAAGGCCCTTGCCCTTTGTTTTGTACCATCGTCCTTACTATAACCATAAGTTCCTACCCAACTATCGGCCTCCGCCCTACTGATTTCATCACTGCCGTTCCTTGGATTCGGTTCTACCTGAACCACCACTGCACTGAACCAATCGCCCGAAAAATTATCTCCCTTTAACGAGTCCTTTACAATTACCTTCTTCTCGTTTTTTGATACGCCAATGGTCCTCAAATTGTAGTTTACCCCGGTAGAATCTTCCCTTTTTTTCATTAGGGCATCGTTATAGGTAAAACCGATCCATTGGCCATCACCGCTCCATTCATGACGATGTGTTCCTCCCCGTAACGCTCCGGGGTTAAATGGAAAGGAAACGTCCCTGGCATCCATAAACAAAGGAATACCGGGAGCATCGTCCTCCACGATTACCCCGGTCCTCCTCCACTGTTCATACGGATAGTCGGTAGACGCATTCAAAAGTCCGTGAATAAAAACCACTTGATTGTTGGTGTGACTGTAGCTTACGGCACCAACTCCGGGACCAAAGGCCTTGTTGTGGTCTAACTCGTAAAGCGTTACCTGCTCGCCGGTAACTACATGTACCTTTTCAATTTTGCCATTTCCGCCTATCCCACCTTCCTCTGTTCTTGTATCATACACCAGCCATTGGTCGTCCGGTGAAAAGTTATCGTTATTATCCAGATCATGGTTTTGGGAGAAATCAATCGTAAGCTGACGCTCCGTCCTATAACTATCCTTGGTACATGAAGCGAGGAACCCAACCAAGCAAAGTGATATCCACAACTGTGCGATGATCCTTAACTGCCTGGCCATTTTTATACGACTGTAACTATAACCCAGCATTATACGATTTAAAGTTGTGGTTCACTTATCACCTTTAAATACCTTCCCATCCAATAAGGCAATAACCAAATATCTCCGGCCGAATATTCTTGCCTGCCATCCCTCCCTAACTTATCCAATCGGAACATGTTGGAGTTATGCCGTTGTATGGGCCGTTCATCAGGAGGCAGAACTTCACGGATGGTCTGTTCCCTAAAATTTGGCGGAACAAAATCGATATCCTTTCGGTGGCTGTTTTTAATATCCCATGTTACAAGATCCATAGGATGTTCCCTAAGGTACCAAGCCGCTTCTTCCAAATCAAATTCAGGAGTTCCGGTAAGTGCGGTCATAATGTTCCAAGCCCCTTCTTTTTCGGGCCGTTCCACTTCCCAATGATCTATAATGGCCTTTTTGTAGTTTGCCTTTAAAGTATCGTTAAAAGCATAGTTGTACAGCCCCCAGTACCCTACATAATACATTTCATCATCAGAATGGTTCCAGGATTCGGACAACATTTTGCTCCAGTCGTCTGCATCGTCCGGGGCAGGCCCTATTTCTTTGATGGGCCGCATCAGATTTTCGAAATATCCATGGTTATCCATAAGATCAAATGCCTTTTCCTTGTACTTTTCCTTCCCGGTAAAATAATAGGCCGTCTGTAGCATACCAATAATGTTGGAGGCGTTTAATTTTCGGTCTCCCACCATCTTTGGCCTGGCATTCACATACTCAGGGTTCCATTTGCCCCAAGTAGTAGGTTTCCCATCAAAATCTACCATATACAGATCGTTTTGTACCACATGGCTCATTAAAGTGTCTATTAGGGTAATCGCCCTATCCTTTAGGTCATTGTCCATAAGCTCGGCCATAACACCATAGGCAAAAATATGGCCTATGGCTTCATCACTACTTGTGGTGGCCTTCCAATCCCATTCGGGATCATCGGTATGTTGCCAGCGATGTGGGTCGTTCAAAACCTCGATATAGCCGCTCCTTTCAAAAGAACGTGAGGGAAACCCGGGAACAGGATTAATACTGAAGAGGCGTTCCATAGCCTCCATGGATTCCCTACAATTTTGCAGGGCCTCTTCGGATTGGGTAACGGCATACCGAAAGACCTCCCCTGCAAGGTACATGGTAGTCCAAAGCCCGTCATTATCGGAATCCGTAAGTCGCCCCGAATCAATATTACCTCGCTCCAAGTCCGTTAAAGAGGCATTAAAACCCAAGCGAATATGTCTGTTGCGCACTTGTTTATCATAGTATTGGGCCTTATCAAAAAGTGTCATTTCCTTGAATACGATCTGGCCAAGTCCGGCATCGGTAACTACTAGTATGGAGCCATCGGTACCCTTTGAAATATGTACTACTTTATTCCCCGGGAGCCAACGCTTCCCATAATAATAATCGAATTTACCATCTTTCCGTAACTTAAACGCACCCTGGGCTGAACCAAACCAAAGGTCCCCATCTATAGCTTCCAGATCCGTTATCTCTATTACCGGCAATTTGGTCTGTTTGTCACCCACTCGCTCACCGGATATTGCATCCATCGCAAAATACCCCGAATTGGTGCCAATGATTACCTTATTGTCCAAAATCGCGAAGGAGGTAAAATCGGATCCCCGGAGCACGGTTTTAAGTTCACTTGTACTTATATTGAAGCTAGAAACCGTATTTTGACCCAAAACCCAGAATTTTTCACGGGACGCATCAAACAGAATATCCTGAACAATGTCCCCTTCCAATTGCCCTTGCCAAGGCGTTTTGGCCATGGATAAAAACTGGAGCGTAGTACCATCACTGATCAGAAATAGAAAATCACCTCCCGCGGCAATGATATTCGCATTGGGTAAATCGTGTTTTAGATATAAATTTCCTGCCCAGGCATTGCTTAACACGGCTTTATCGTCCAGATACACAAATTGATTTTTATACAAAGTCATGCCGGACAACTTTTTATCCCTTAGCGGGCGATAGGTCTTATCAGGCGTTAAAACACCTGGATATAAAAACTGACCATCATGCGTACGGTACAGCCCATTAGAGGAGATTGCCTGAATTGTACCATTTCTGTCCGCATAGGCGGCCAGCAAAAGAACATCATCGGTAAGGTCATATTTTATGGCGAAATCTTGCAAATAGGGAACATCTTGGTAAACGGGCATTTGGCCCATTGGTTTTTGGCCCTTTTCGGAGACTTGATTACAGCTAACGAGCAAAAAAACCGATACAAAACAAAATTGGAATACATTTCTCATAAGGATGTGGTTGCCATAGGAAAATTAAACTTTTGGTTAGCCCAGAACGGTACGTTCCTCTACAAATTAACTCAATTTCGAATGGCTTTCCTTCTTAAATTTTGCGCACAAACAATGTTATTTTATCTAGAACAACATCATTAAATCAGATTCCATCAAAAAACGTTAGGATAGTATAGGGTTTTTCTTGAACTCCTCTTGGGTTCATTTACTCATCGAAGACGGTGGTCCGTTTATCCCCCATTTTTTATTGGGTGTAGATCCCATTGTAAAGACAAGGACTCCGCCATCAAGAATCTCGTCATGACCGATCCAGGTGCGCTCAAAATTGTTCCCGTTTAAGCTAGCGGACTGTATGTATTTATTATCCTTGGTATTGTTAATCGCCTTAATGGTGAATTTTTTCCCTTTCGGCAAATTGATACTTACTTGGTCCAGGAGAGGGCTACCTATACTATATACGGGGCTGCCGGGTGTTACGGGATAAAAACCCATGGCACTGAATATATACCACGAGGAAAGCGAACCCATATCTTCGTTTCCACAAAGGCCACCAGGCCCCGGCCTATACAATTGCTCCGTGATTTGGCGGGCCCGAAATTGGGTCTTCCAAGGCTGCCCGGCATAATTATACAAATAGGCCACATGATGCGAGGGCTGGTTGCCATGAACGTACTGGCCCATAGTTCCTACAACACCCACATATTTTGGAGGGCTAATAAGTGGGCTCATTTCAAAAAATGTGTCCAGTTTTTTAATAAAGGGAGCCTTTCCGCCAAAAAGATCAATAAGCCCCTTAACATCGTGCTGTACGGACCAAATATACTGCCATGCGTTCGATTCGGTATAATGCCGGTTTGGGCGCCTACCTACCAAAAGTGGGTCAAAGTACCGATAATACGCATGGTCCCCCTCCCTAACAATTTCTTGAACGTTGTCCTTTAGTTCGGGCAACCAACTGCCATCATAGGTCTTAGGCCTCATAAACTGGGTTTGTTTATCCCAGACATTTTGATAGTTGTAGGCCCGTTTTCTAAAAAGTTCGTAATCCTTGGATTTCCCCAAGGTTTTGGCCAATTGGGCAATACACCAATCATCATAAGCTAGTTCAAGCGTATTGGGTACGGCCTCCGTAACTTTATCTATGGGAGCATAGCCTACTTCCTTGTAGTATTGTAGCCCGGAGCGCCCCATATGATCGGGTACCGGGGGTTTTGGGCGTTCTAGGGCTTTTTTGCGCATAGCTTTGTACAGCAGGTTACTATCAAAATCGCGAAATCCCTTGGCGTAGGCATCGGCGATTACAGGCACCAAATGGTCACCGACCATAGACTCGCCATAAACGTTCAAAAAATGCTGTGCCGGCAACCATCCATAGTTCTCTACCTTGGCTGCAATAGATTTTATATAATCGTCCACATGTTCAGGAGCTATAAGGGTCATTAAGGGATGTTGGGTGCGGTAGGTGTCCCAACAGGAAAAAGATCCATAAAAATCATGGTCCTTAGCCTTATGGATTTCCCCATCAGCCCCAAAATACATACCATCAACGTCTTGAGAAATATACTGTGACAATAAGGAGCGGTAAAGGGCCGTGTAGAATAGCTGTTTCTGGGTATCGGTTCCATTATCGACCTTGATCCGTGACAATTCCGAGCTCCAAATTTCCTCGGCCTGCTTATGCACCTCATCAAAATCCCAACCCTTAATTTCCTTTTTGAGATTTTTACGCGCACCCTCCACACTGGTATAGGAAATACCTACCTTGACCAATACTTCTTCGCCCGCTTTGGTATGATATTGTACAAAAGCCCCAATCTTATCACCAGCCTCAGCGTTTTTATAAGGAAAAATACTGCCGTTGGACTCGGGGGTCTTATAACTGGCATCAAAAGTGCCATAGTATAAAAATGGCTTGCTAAATTCTGCTACAAAATAAACCTTGCCCAAACCTGCCGCCTTGGATCCTTCAATTTGATAATCATCTATAATCTTAAGTTCCGAAATTCCTTCTTCAGCTCCTTCGCCAATCTGATGGCCCAGGTCCAGAATTATCCGAGAAGTTTCCGATTCGGGAAAAGTATACCGATGAAAACCAGCTCTTTGTGTGGATGTCAATTCCGCTTTTACATCGGCATCCTTAAGAAAAACCGAATAGTAGCCTGGGGAAGCCGTTTCATCCTTATGCTCGAATCTTGAGCGATATCCAGCATCCGGATCTTCCAAGGTCCCCGGAACGATCTGAAGTTTATTCGCCGTAGTCGGCATCAAGAGTACTTCTCCTCCATTAACCATACCTACACCACTCCAGTGGGTGTGGCTAAAACCCATTATAGAGCTTTCCGAATACACGTATCCCGCGCAATATGTCCATCCTTCTGTATGTACATCGGGACTCAAGTGTACCATGGCATTGGGCAAGGACGCCCCTGGAAAAGTGTGACCAAAGAAATCGGTACCAATAAAGGGATCTACATAATCTACAGGGTTTTTGGTCTGGGCCTGACAAGCCAAACTGACCGAAAAAAACATAATTAGCAAAGGAAGTACAGCTTTTGAATAGGGCATTTCTCTTAGAAAATTTAAAAATGGCTACATGACAAACATGTATGATTTTAACACAAAAAACAAAGCTAGATCATATAAAATTTCCTATAGGTTAATATGTCATGTATTCAAGATAAATTTTAGGTAGCTGTTCCGAAAGGGGTTTGCCTATATTTGTGGGGAAGGGCCTAATTTAAGAGGACGAACGCAAGCATCTCTACGAAATACTATTTATCTAAAGAATTCCTTTTACCATGAGTTTAAAACTAACGGTTCTTGACGGCTATACCCTAAATCCCGGAGATTTAAGTTGGGATGATCTTCGCACCTTGGGGGCACTTACCATATACGACCGAACCGAATATGCGAACGACAAAATTCTTGAGGTTATCGGTGAAGCCGAGGTCATTTTTACGAACAAGACCCCCTTGCCCAAAGCCGTTCTTCAAAAGGCACCCAATCTAAAATACATAGGGTTACTGGCCACGGGTTTTAATGTAGTGGATGTAAAGGCCGCAAGGTCTCTTGGCATTACGGTAACCAATGTACCCAGCTATGGCACCACCGCAGTAGCTCAAATGACCATGGCACTCGTATTGGAGCTTTGCCATCAGATAGGAGCCCATAATAGGGCCGTAAAGCAAGGTCGATGGTCAGAAAGTAAGGATTTTTCCTTTTGGGATTTTCCCCTGATAGAACTTGCTGGTAAGACCATGGGAATAATTGGTTTTGGACGTATTGGGCAGGCCACTGGACGATTGGCCAACGCCTTTGGCATGCACGTTTTGGCAACAGCCAATAGAAAACGGCCCGAACTGGAAACTCCCAACTGTCGCTATACCGATTTGAACACGCTTTTGGCCCAATCGGATATCATTAGTTTGCACTGCCCTTTGACGGCGGAGACCGAAGGAATAATCAATAACGCAAACATTGCCAAAATGAAGGATGGGGTTATGATCATTAATACTGCCAGAGGGCCACTTATCGTTGAAAACGATCTTAAAACTGGGTTGAGCACGGGCAAGGTGGCTTGGGCGGCAATCGATGTAGTGAATCAGGAGCCCATGTCGCCCGACAACGTCTTACTGACCGCAGATAATTGCCTTATTACGCCCCACATAGCTTGGGCACCCAAAGAATCGCGAACAAGGCTCATGAACATCGCAGTGGGTAACTTAAAGGCTTTTCTGCAAGGAAATCCAATCAATGTGGTAAACCCCTGACCAAACCATTTTGTTGTTATGGAAAAGTTTGAATCGTTAAACAAAAAATTACACGGAAACAAAACCATTTACGGTACCTGTATTGTATCTCCCTCGGCCATATGGCCCAAAGCGGTAAAGGGAGCGGGGCTGGATTTTGTTTTTATCGACACGGAGCATATCCCCTTGAATAGAGCCCAATTGACTACCATGTGTCAAACCTACGCCGCTCTAAACCTGTCGCCCATTGTCCGTATTCCCAGTCCTGACCCCTATTTGGCCTGCATGGCAAAAGATGCCGGTGCCATAGGCGTGCTCGCCCCATATATTGAAAATACGGAAGAGGTAAAACAATTGGTCGGAGCCACGAAACTCCGCCCTTTAAAGGGGTTCCGTTTACAAAATGTGCTCTCCGGAAAAGAAGTCCTTACACCCGAATTGGAGGCGTATCTGAGTGCTTACAACCAAGATGGCCTATGCCTGATCAATATTGAAAGTAGCGCTGCGCTAAACAATATTGATAACCTATTGGCTGTCAAAGGTTTGGATGCCGTTATTATAGGGCCCCACGACCTTTCCATAAACCTAGGTCTGCCCGAACAGTATGATCACCCCGTTTTTGAGGCCACTGTACAAAACATCATTAAAAAAGCACGAAACAAACAGATTGCGGCCGGGATTCATTTTCCGAAGCACCCTGACCAGCAGATCAAATGGGTGAAAGAAGGAGCCAACATTGTGCTACATAGTTCGGATTTGTTCCTTTTTGCCGAAAAGCTAAAGGCAGACCTCAAACAGATCAAACAAGCTAGTGGCGATACTTTGAATTTCATGGAAGATTCCGGACCAAACATCTAACCGATCCAACTATGAGAGCTATACGGGTACCCTTTATTGTTATTTGGTTTTTATTGTCCGGTGGCCTATACCTAAAAGCCCAAACAAACGATTTTTCCAAATCGGAAATCGCTTGTCTCAGTTGCAAGGGCAAACTGGCACAAAGGGCAGTTCTAGTGCTACAGGAGGAAATCGCCCTGAAAAGCAACATTAGCTTACCTATCGCTAAAAAATGGTCTACAAATTCCCGTCCCAAAATCCTGGTCGGTATAGAAGGCGAATTAAAGAAATTACCCAAAAGCCTGCTAGAGCCTCTTACGAAAATGGACGCTATCGGCCCAGAAGGGTACAAGCTGTTAAATCTGCCTAAATTACGGACCGTTCTGGTTATTGGTCATGATGAACGTGGAACCTTATACGGAGTCGGCAAGTTATTGCGCAAAGCGATATTATCCCCTGGTAGCGTATTGATACCCGAACAGCTAAAACTGGCATCTACACCCAAAAACCCCATTCGAGGGCACCAACTTGGCTACAGGCCCAAAACCAATGCCTACGATGCTTTCTCGGTTGCCCAATTCGATAGGTATATTCGTGACCTCGTCATTTTTGGTGCCAATAGTATCGAAATCGTACCTCCCCGAACGGATGACGATTTCAGCAGCGTTCACATGGAAATGCCGGCCATTGAAATGATTGCCGAGCAGTCAAGGATTTGCGACAGCTATGGAGTGGACGTTTGGATGTGGTATCCCAATATGGGTATGGACTATACCCATTCTGATTCTTTACAGGTCGAAATTGATGAACGGCATAGGGTCTTCAAACAGGTAAAACGATTGGATGCCCTTTTTGTTCCCGGCGGAGATCCCGGGGACCTTACTCCTGATAACCTTTTCAGGTGGTTGGACAAGGTCGCCTCGGTTCTTCATAAATACCATCCCAAAGCAAAAGTATGGGTTTCACCACAAGTTTTTAGGCCGACAAAAAAGTGGTATGATGCCTTTTATGCCCATATAAACCAGGGGTACGATTGGTTTGGTGGCATCGTTTTTGGTCCTTGGATCAAGACCCCGATTCAAGAAATCCGAGAACGCATCCATCCCGATATTCCCATTCGTCGGTACCCGGACATCACCCATAGTTTAAGCAGCCAATATCCTGTGCCCAAATGGGACCTGGCATATGCCATTACTTTGGGACGAGAATGTATTAATCCGCGGCCCTACGATCAAAAGTTTATACACAACGCCCTGGACGAATATGCCCAAGGAAGCATAAGCTATTCGGAAGGTACCAACGATGACGTGAACAAGATTGTATGGAGCGACCAAGATTGGAATCCCGAAACACCGGTTATAGAAACCTTACGCGATTATGCCAGGTATTTTATAGGCCCTGACTACACCGAAGGGGTTGCCCAAGGGCTATTGGCATTGGAAAATAACCTTGACGGGCCTTTATTGGGAAACCACTTGGTCCTACGAACACTACACCAATGGCAAGCTCTTGAAAAAAAGGCTCCCAAGGAGGTCCTTGCCAATTTTAGGTTTCAAATGGGCCTGCTCCGAGCGTATTTCGATGCTTACCAATACCGAAGGTTGCTCTATGAAACCGAATTGGAACAACGAGCACGGGATATCTTAACATCGGCCAAAACCTTGGGCAGCCAAACCGCAATTGGAACAGCTCTAAAAACGTTGGCAAGAGCAGTTGAAACCCCTATTATGCCACAATGGAAAGCGCGTTGTCTTCAACTGGCGGACAACCTCTTCACTAGCATTGGCGCCCAATTGACCATAGAGCAACATGGGGCAATGCCCGGGCGGGGTAATTTTATAGATACGATCGACGAGCCATTGAACGATGTACTATGGTTCGCGGATCAATTAATGGCCATAAAAAACCTGCCCAACGAATCTGAAAGGCGTAAGGCGATACAAACCATGCTGCAACGTACCGATCCAGGTCCCGGGGGTTTTTATGACAACTTAGGGTCTCCCCAAAGTTGGAAACGTGTAACCAAGGGAAAAGATAGGCGGTACGACCCTGGGAACCTTGCTTCGCCCCGGGTCGCTTTCGGGGTTGGCCTAAGTGGAGAAGAATGGGTACACGAGGTTTCTGCCAAGGGCTTTGACGGCAGGTATACCCCACTCGCTTGGACGAACCAGATCTCCACCCTTTATGATAACCCACTTGAAATGACCTATGAAGATCTGGACTCTAACGAATCTTATTCCGTACGGGTTGCCTATACCGGAAGGTTTCCGTCCAGAGTTAAAATGACCATTGACAATGTATTAGTTCATGACTTCATAAAAACCGGCATGCAACCCATTTACGAATTCAAGATTCCCGAGACCTGTCTTGAGGATGGTAAAATCCATATCACTTGGACATGTGGAGAGGGTGAAAGAGGAACACAGGTCTCCGAGATTTGGATACTAAAAAATGACATTCCAAAAACTACCTATTTTGAAAAAGAATAATACTATCGGCAGGAGAAAATTTTTACTTCGATCCGGAGCAGCAGCAGCCGCGATCCCTTTTTTACATCCTACCTACGCCAACAGCCCCAAAAGTCCTAACGGGACCAAGAAGGAAGATGCTTTCGAATTTGTGTTTTTGACCGATATACACCTAAAACCCGAAATGAACGCCCCAAAAGGTTTTCAAATGGCCATTGACAAGGTAAATGCCCTTAATCCCGATTTTGTGATAACCGGAGGCGATCTGGTATTCGATGTAATGCGGGGTAATTTTGAAAAAAGCGAGGCCTTGTTCCAGCTTTATAAAAAAATGGAACAAAAATTTAAAATGCCGGTTTATAATTGTATTGGCAATCATGATCTGTTCGCCATCTATGAAGAGAGTCCGGAAACGGAAGAACATCCGGATTACAAATATGGTATGTGGGAAAGACATTTTGGCGAGACCTATTATGCGTTTGACCATAAAGGGTGGCATTTTATTACTCTCAACTCCCTAGATGTTACCGAAAACAAACGCTATAGAGGGGTCTTTAACAAAGACCAGCTTCAGTGGCTTGAGGCACACCTGAAGACCGTTGCCCCTGAAACCCCAGTAATAATAACTACCCATATCCCTATGATATGTACCTACGGTCAGTTGCACGGTAAGCCGAGCAGTAGACAGGTGGGCAATGCCCACGAGGTATTTACACTTCTTGAAAACCACAATTTAAAGTTGGTGCTACAGGGCCATATCCATTGGAAGGAATTTGGTTTTATAAATGATAGGTTTCACTTTCTTACGGGAGGCTCCATAGCCGGAAACGGCTGGAAAGGCAGAAGGCATAATACCAAAGAAGGTTTTGTGAAAGTCAAAATTGCGGGGGATACCTTTTCATGGGAATACATCGACCATGGATGGGAAGCCGAACGTCTTAAGACAAAAGGCCATGGAAAATCATAATCTGCCAATCAAAACCCTAATCCGTTCAATGGATTGTATTATGGCGCGCACCGAATGGTAATTGACTTTCCAACTGTGGCTCATATGTTCCCATATAGGCTCGCCTTGTCGGGTTAAAAGGGGACGCCACTCTCCTACCTTATGGTCGATTATCTTATCGAACACAAAGCGATGCACATTTTCATATGCGGGTAGATATTTTTCAGCATCAAACACCAAACAAGCCTGCAGAAGTGCAATGAGCATCTCTGCATTTTGCCAGAACTCCTTTTCACGGTCCGTTACTCCACCGGCATGCGATCCTTCTACATAGACCCCGCCAAACTCCCAATCGATGCCATCGGCCAGGGCATGGTCGTACTGCTTACGAATTAGTGTCTCATACTCCGAAAAAGGGATGTCGGCTATTTCAAGGCTGTGCATCAACAACCAGGCGAACTCCACATTATGGCCATAGCTGGTATTATCCTCGGCATCGGCCTTAACACCATCCTGTGTGAAACGATCCCATCCCCAAACGATGTCGAACTTAATCTGTGGGGCCACTTTCCAATCTACCGTAAATTGCGGAATGCCTGTTAGGTATTTGGGATGGACTATTCTTTGGTTCAATACATGGATTATCTCCAGGAGCTTACGCCGATGCACCTCTTTTCCGCTGCACTCATAAAGGGTGGTAAAAGCCTCCATAAGATGCATATGCACATCCAATGTTTTTCGATCCCCGCCCGATGCACCGGGTCCTTTGAGGGTCCAATCTCTACGAAACATTTCATAATAGCCTCCATAAAAGGTATCTACTGCATGTTTTTGTAAAAGGTCAAAGCATTTTTCGGCATACTCAAGTCCTCTTGGATCCTCTGATGCCAAGGTATATTCACTAAAGCTATAGATAATGAAACTGTGTCCGTAGGCGATTTTTTCATCAATGGTCACCTGGCCGGCCCTATCGGTAGTCCAAAAAAAGCCGCCATGGATATCGTCCCAAAACTTGTCAATTAGAAAATCAACGCCGTGTTTGGCATATTCAAGACATTTTCCCTCGCCATAGCCTGCCCTGTGTGCCGAAGAAAAGGTGTACACGCAGCGGGCCTGAGCCAGCATTGATTTTTCATCCTCACCGCTGTCCTCTCCCATTTTATCAAAATGGGTGATAAAACCACCATTGGCCGTATCCTTACAACGGTCTAACCAAAACGGCAACAGTTCTTGGTTCAAGTGTTTTTCGGCCTCTGATTTGAGTGCTAACAATTTACCTTTATAATCGGGCATACTTACAGATTTAATTTGAAGAAGGGACCATTCAAGACCCTATTGGTCCATAAAACCCCTATTATTGCCCTATCTACTAGGAGAACTCTCCATTATCCCATTAACAAGGGACTAAACCCAATGTCTATGCAGGGTAGATGCAATCTTAAACACGGGCCGGACTGCCAACAAAGCGCATACGAATTCCCAATTCTTTGCTGCAATGCCTATCCATTGACCATCCCAGAGTCCGCTACGATCCTGTCCCCACAAGTATTCCTTTTTTTTCTGATCGGGCATCAACAAATATAGGGTGGCGCTCACGGCGACCGCTTCTTCTATTTTGCCCAAAATACACGAAATATTTTCCCTTTTCCCTTGGATGGGCATAACGTCCATAGAATGGATTTAATTTAACAACTTACATGGTCATGACATAAAACAAATATATATTTTTAGTATTGTGCAAAACTGTAATGACAATGACGAGGTTTTGCCAAGCGCATATCCTTTCCGAAAGGTATATCAAGCTTCAAAAAATGACAGAATTCTTGAAGTATGATTCCTAGGGATTCCGTTTATTACAAACACAAAATAGTAGCACATGAAAAAAAAACTTAGTCGAAGAAAGTTCATCAAAAAAGGATCTACCGGACTTGCGGGTGCGGCCCTCTTAACGTCCACCAGTGCTTTATCATATAGCCGAATCCTAGGAGCCAACGACCGATTGCAAATGGCCGTTATCGGTATTCGTGGTAGAGGAGGAAGCCACATTCATAATTTTGGTAAAATGAAAAATATTCACCTTAAATATTTGGTGGATATTGACGAAAATCTCTTTAAAAGACGCTTGGACGAGGTGGAGGCCTTTGGAGGGTACCGCCCGGAAGCCGTATGGGATATGCGCAGGGTTTTTGATGATCAGGAAATCAATGCCGTTTCCGTAGCCGCGCCAAACCATTGGCATGCCCTTTCCACCATTTGGGGTGCCCAGGCGGGTAAACATGTATATGTTGAAAAACCTTCTTGTCATAATGTTTATGAAGGGCAAAAAATGATAGAAGCCGCCAACAAATACAATGTATTGGTACAGGTAGGGTTTCAAAACCGATCCATTACAAATACCCAGAGGGCCATCAAATTTATTAGGGACGGTAAGCTGGGCGAGGTATATATGACCCGCGGACTCTGTTTTAAACCCAGGGCCGATATCGGTAAATACCCCGATGGGCCCATGAAGGCGGGCGAAAAATTTAGGATGAACCTAGAATCGAGCCATTACGAACCGCCCTATACCGAAGCTTACCTTAAAAAGGTTCATTATGATATGTGGTTGGGGCCTGCACCGGAAAGGCCTTTTAACAGAAATCGATTTCACTACAATTGGCATTGGCATTGGGATTATGGAAACGGGGATACAGGCAACCAAGGACCACATCAATTTGATGTTGCGCGCTGGGCCTTGGGCAAGGACGAACTGCCCGTTCGCGTAAATTCCATGGGGGGTTACTACGGCTATAATTCGGCCCAGGAGACACCCAATACTCAAACATCGCTCTTTGAATATGCCGATGGTAAAATATTGGAATTCGGTACAAGAGGCATATTTACTAATCCTGAGGGCGTATTACTGCCCGATATCAATATCACCGGAGATGGAAGAATATCGGCCAATAGCGATACCCGACCTATTAAAATTGGAACTATCATCTTGGGCACGGAAGGTTGGATGCAAATCGATGCTGGTGGCAACTGGCAGACCTTCTTTGGAAGAAAGAACGAGCCCGGACTAACTTCTGGGGAAAAAGATGACTCCTACGACGCATCGAACCTGACCGGAAGTGGTGGGGAAGGTATTTTTGACAACTTTATTTCATCTATACGCAATAATGATAGGTCGGCATTGAGTTGCCCTATTGAGATTGGGCACAAATCTTCGGTACTGCCCCTCATAGCCAATATTGCTTACAGATTGGGTAGGGAATTGAAGATAGACGGCAAGGCCGAATCATTTGTACGTGACAAGGAAGCAAATAAAATGCTAAGTCGGGATTATAGAAAGGGTTATGTAGTACCCAAAGTAGTTTAGGAATAATTGGTGTAAAAGGGGCAAGTCGAATACGGCTATCAGCAATAATCCGAATTTTTCCAATTTACCTTTATATTTTTACTGTCCGTTGCCGTTCTCAAACATTGCGTTTGCCATGGCAATACGGGCCAGATATATTGCTGTTTTTTCTTCATGCAAGGAGTAATACGAAACAAACAAGGTACTATCCTTTAAAACAAGCCCTGGATAACTGCAATCCCCTCCACTGGGTAGGGTTAAGAGTTTTGTTGTAGCGCCTTCTGGATCAACCTTTATAAGGATAGTCTTGCTTTCCGAACCTAAATTATACTCCCTAGTGGCGCAAAGGATGGTTCCTGTTTCAAGCAATAGCACATCGGGTCCTCCCAATTTCTTATCCAGGGCATTCCATTTCCAATTTTCATAGGGCGGATCACTAAAACCTATGGCACCGTTATTGTTGCTCCCCCGTCTTACTATCGCTACCATTTGATCATTTGACCTAAACCTAAGGGTAGTCTCATTTCCATGGGCGACTGCAAAGGTGGTAATGTAATCATAGTTGATTCCATCTTCGCTTACTACGAGCTGAACCGATTTCTCTTTTGTAGGTTGGTATACCCCTGCATAGACTTTACCTTTGTGCCAAGTTGCTCTCCATAACCAGTCCTTTTTGGTCTTTATCCTCTCATCCAACCTAACATTTTGCGGATCTGAGAACGATGTGCCTTGATTATCCGAAAAGCTTACCTTTGGGCGCATACCTTCCAATTTACCACCCGTATATTTTGAGCCGCCAATATTCAACATAATCCTATTATCAGGGGTTACGGACAATTGAGGGTCCCTCAAGTCAATACCAAGTTCACTGATCAAAGCCACCGACAACCAATTTTGGCCATCTTCGGATGAAATTACCCGTATACTTCCGTTGATATCCGAAACATGCCCATTTCCTTCCCGGAATGCACAGTACAGCTTTCCATTGAAATGTATACTACTGGTGAAGGCGTTATGTGCCGCCCGATCCCAAATACGTTCCACGAATAGGATGGCATCGTGCTCTGGTGAATTTTGGGCTATGATGCCTGTAGAAGATAAAAGAACAACGAGAATCAGGACATTGAAATTTCGAGAATAGGATTCCATTATGTATCACATTTATGAAAGTGGTTTATATTTTTCCAAAGTGGTCGTTACAAAGTGACGGACACTTTATGGTTTTATCGTATTTTCCAACAAAATAACAGAAGGACTTTCTGTTAACCATCTCTTACTAAGCCCCGTTGTGTCTCCCTTGGCCAGAAAATAGACAAACGAGCCAAGTGCCAGGTCAATATCTCCATCCGCATCAATATCACCGGCATCCATTACGGCCCAACGCCCTTGGGGGGATTGGGGAAAGGTGTATGCCTCAAACTTCAAATTGCCATGATTCTTCAAATAAACAAAGCTTTCCTCGGGCCGATCCAGATAATCCGGGAAGAAGGATATAGCGGCAATGTCCAGGTCACCATCAAGGTCATAGTCCCTTGCCATGGCCTTATATGCCCCATTGAGGGGATAAAAGTATTTCTCTTTAAAGGCGAAGCTTCCATCATTGATATAGACATAAACACCATGATAGTCCTTCAATATGGGGGTTTTATCCGCATTGTCCCCACATACATAAACAATATCATCAAGGCCATCCTGGTTAAAATCGGCAAGTTCAATGTATTGACTGCCGTTGAGCGGGGAAAAAACAAGTATCCGTTTTTCGGAAAAAGTCCCATCACCCAAGTTTTCATAGTAGAACACCCCCTCATCGCCCTGTGCCATGAGCACAAAAATATCGTTGTGTCCGTCCTTGTTGTAGTCTTTGATAATTGCCGAAATAGCACCGGGACTTTTCTTTAAAATGTTTCTTTGATACGTGTTATTCCCCAGATTCTTAAACCATGTTAATTTGCCTGTAAGATTGCCAAATTCACATGCCACAATATCTTCTAGCCCATTGCCGGTTAAATCGCCATAGGCCATATCCACCGGCCGTTGAAGCCCCGATACAATGGTTGTCCCAGGGCTTGGAGGCGAACCCTCATGATGGAAAGGTACTTTTTGGATACCCCCGTCCATGAAATCGTTGGGAAAGATGTTTCTACCGATAGTGGTTAGATATATCGTGTCCCTTTTTTCATAAAAATCGACAGGAGTATTTTGAAAGGATACGTCAAACTCCTTTTTTAGATCGGGAGTTAAAAAAGTCAATCTACTTCCTCTCGGCTTGCTATCACCGAATACAAGTCCCTTGTTCCCTGAACGTATTTTTACCATGGATGTAAATGGTGGCCTACTGGCATATTGGGGCTCCTTATATTTAAAATGTTCAAGTCCCATGTTAATCGGTTTGTACTTTATTGCCGGAATCAGGGAGTCCGAGGAATTTTCAATATAGTATTGGGTCAGTTTTAGCCAATCTGCCCGGGCCAACAAAGGTTTCTCAGGAAATATTTTAGCCTGATTAATGATAGCACGACCGCGTGGAGAGCCAAAAATACTATCCGGTTGTCGGTCTCCATTAAATATTCCCAAACGATTGCCCATGGCGGGAAGTACATCGTCCTTCCAGCTGGCCCTGGGAAGCAATTCCGGTTCTACAAAAGCATGGCAACTAGCACAATGAATTTGCGCCAACTCCTTCCCAGTAAGATTCGTAACGGGTAGATTATCAAACTTTGCTTTTTTCGCCTTGTCCTTTTGATTACAGGAAAAGACCAAACCTATTGCTAGACATAACAAAACCAATAATTTCATAAGAAACTGTATTCCAATGAGTTAAAAAATTCCTAATACTCTTCAGGGCTAAAAACGGAAACGGGCAAACCTGCACCTTTGAACAAGTTGGGTTCCGTAACATTGCTCTGGGCCCATACTACTGATTCGCTATTGCATTGTAGTATCCTACCCTCCATAAAAATAGAGGAAGGGACTACCTTTACGGAAACCATTTGAACGCAAACAAAACATAGAATCACAATAGCCAATCTTATTACATCAAAGCTTGAAAGCAATAGGCTAAAAGTAAGGATTTCAATATCTTTAAAAGTCCATTTGCCCCAATATTTATATCAAAAAAGAAACTTTTAAAAGGGGCCACGGTCGTAATGGTAGGCTCCTTTTTCGAAGCCTATGGGATAGATTAGTGCACAATGAAAAACCAATTCGAGGCGGGTCAATTGGTACCGGATGGCAGGGTAAGAATAATTTATTCCGTCTAATCCAAATAGCCAACGTGTAGGTAGTTTCCCTTTGTGATCCGAATCGATGATTGTTGGCAGAAGCCGACAAAACGGTTAAACTCCGGCAAATATCTGGCTAGAAACCTCACAACAATGCCGATTATCGAAAAATGCAAGCGGAAAAGGTTTAATAGGAAGTCCACATCATTTGCCCGCCTTCGTGGGGATTGAAGCTATGAGATCCAGGGCGGACCTATAATTTGAGTTCATAACCTTGAGGTCAGGAGTTCCCGACAGTAGACGGGCAGGCAAGTCTCCCTCTTGCTACAAAAGCCCCTACCAATAGGGGCTTTCTTAATTATCATGGTCAAACATTGGGAAACGGAACAAGACAATTTGAAAAATAACATCATTTTATGGCCTATGTCCCAGTTCTATTTTTCTATACCTTTACCCCATGAAAAGCATACTTCCTTTAGTCATTTTTTTTTTACTTTTTTCTTCCAGAGCACTATATTCCCAAAAGTATTTTGAAGGCCAAATTGAATTTAAAATTGAATACGATTCATATACACCGCATCTCCCTGTCGAATACTTAAAAAAGGAATTCGGTGATTCATTTACCGCCCATATCAAGGAAGACAAGTATGTAATTATTTACAACTCAAGCGCAGAATATGGATGGTCCAAAGAGATAGTTCGCTTGGACGAAGGATACATTTATTTGGAGTTTGAAAAAAAGGATACGATCGTAAAAACGCCTTTGGTAGAAAATAATAGCACGCTACTTGAAATAAGAAAGAACAAAAAGGATAAAAGAAGAGTACTCGGAAAAAAATGTGCATATGTGGTCCTTAAATATGAGACAACTCATCCTGATTATCCACCGTTAATTATCCAAGGAATGCATTACTACAGCACAAAGTATAAATTGAACCCTAAAATGTATAAGGATTATAATTCCGGGTTTTGGAATAGATATGTCCAATTAGCAAAGGCTATCAGCATTCGAAACGAGAATACTTATGAAGGGCTTTACAAATCCATTTCAGAAGCGACCAGCATCAAAAAATCCATTGTCCCTGATGAAGTATTTGAACTTAGTCCAAAAAAACTGGTAATCACATCCGAATAGAATGGCTAGAGCATCTCTTGTTTTGGACTCTGGTATCAATTAAACTTAGCCAGTTTGCCCTCTCGCTGCGAAAGCCCATATCTTATGGGGCTTTTTCATTTGATACCGTCAACAGATGCAAACCAGCCCAATTTAACGATTGTTCAATCCGCCAGACAGATTGGCTTCATGTAGCAATATTCTAGGTGTAAGTACGAAATTGTTTTGCTCTTACCGTTTTAAGGTAAAATGCCCGGTAAAGGCCCTTCCTCCCTGGAGCTCGTAGCGGAACCAGTAGTCCGATGAGGGCATGGCTACGCCCCGAAAGGTACCGTCCCAGCCG
>NZ_RBCJ01000001.1 GCF_003626755.1 Ulvibacterium marinum | reverse complement strand
TCAAAAAGGCCCGCTCCTCGTCTCCACAATATGTAAATGAACTTCCTAAAACCCCAAGGGCATGCCCCCAAAGCGGCTGCAAATATAAACCGGTTTTTTTGTTTGTACAACACCTGAACGATTTTTTTTAAAAAGGTTAAGAATATTCGCAGTATTCCACCCAAGTCAAACATCAAAAAACTACGTGGATAAAGGGTATAGAACCTTGTTTTGATTATTTGAAACGGATAAAAAAATGTTCATGTTGGCCTTACTTTGTTGACGCATAATAAAGGCCTTATGCTAAAAAGCTGTGAAACTACAGAGATTCCATCAAGAAAAGAAATTCCAAACAAGGCCAAAACGAATTACAAAATCCCTATACGGGTAGTTTGGTGCTGAATAAAAATTGTAGCTTCCTCCAAAAGAAGAGTTGAAATGTTCGGCTTTCAAGTATATCCTGGTTTGTTTTACCCGGGCATTGATAAAAAAGTCCATTAGTGGATACCCTCCTAAACTTTCAGTATTCTGAATATAGAATTCCCCAAGCAGCGGATTGTACCCGTCCATAGTATAGGCCGAAAAATATTTGAATGTAATACCGGTCTGAAGGTACATGGCCTTTTTAAATACCTCTGACGAAAAATACAAGGTGTTCCTAGTAACCAATTGGGGAACATTAATTACATTATTGGTTTGCGAGACATTCTGATACATTACGGTATTATTAAGCGCAAAACCTCCCAACCTAAACTCCTTACTATATTTTATTTTTAAGTGGTTTACACTATTGCCTTCCTGAAATGGTCTTATGTTGCCCAATTCCATTCCTTCATCCACCGGGTTTTCCTGATCTAAAGTGAAATAGGTATAGTTATCCAAGGTGGTATATTTGGCCATGATGTTACCCCAAAAACCGGAATCAAAATTAACCTGGATGTTATTCACCCTTTGATTATCAAATACGGCCGTATTCTGCCAGTTGTAATTCTCGTACTCACTTTGGTAAAGCAGAAAATTGAAATTTGGCATTCTGGAAGAGGAATGAATTGAAAATCTAAGGTTGTTATTTTCATTGAACCGGTAACTTGCGGAAGCATCCAAAATACTACCCGTCAAACTTCCGGAAACATTATATTTTATATCACCCTTTAACTGGAAGCCACCAATTCGTTTTTCATACTTTGCCCCAACGGCAATTTCCTCTCCATTCAATCTGTTGTCGATTCGCTGAGTATCGTTTACCAATATACTATTAAAGAAATAATTGTAGTTATATAGACTGATGTTTCCTTGAAGCCGACCTAAAATAGGGTTGAAGAATTCAGCGCTAAATTCATTGAGCATCGTCTTAAGATTAGCCTTGTCATTGATATCCGTAAGAAAGGCACTCCCAAAATAGTCGTTGCTCGCCGTTTGTATGAATTGGTAATATTTGGTCTCATAATTGAATTTATGACCGATGGACAAGGATGTCGCCTCTACCTTAGAGGAGTCACGATTGCTTCTTAACAACTTGTATTGATGATCTAAAAAATATCGTTTCCCCAATATCTTATTATTGGCATCAGTAAATCTTACATCTATTCTGGATCGATCCCTGAATTCATTGTCTTCACCGCCAGTCTCAAATTGTTCCCTGTTCAGTAATCCTCCATTTTCCTCCGTTTCTATATCCTGGGCTGCGATATGTGCCCGTAAAACATATCGACCATTCCGAGATGTATAATTAGCGGTTGTCCTGAAGTTTCCGGATTCCGCTTGATCAAAGGCGTACTTGCCCAAAGACCTAAAACCTTTATAGGCCAGCGAAAAATTCAGTCTTTTGGAAGTATTGAAGGTGAGCATGGCGTCTAAAAGCTGACCTTGTTCAAACGTTGTCTTAAAAAAGAGGTCGGTCATGGGGGTAGGTACATTATAATACATAATGTCCTCCATTTCCATATAATTATAGTGAAGTGCCTCCGCCCCCAATACGGGATAAAGGTTTCTTCGGTCAAAATCTACTCCCAATTTATTGTAGGGTTGGCCTACATTGGAGAAGGGCATAAGTTCAAAATCGTCCTTTCTTAAATAATTATAGCGATATTCCTTTTGTATGGTCAAGGTGGTGTCCAAGAAAGTGGTATCCCGCTCGTAGGAGATTATTTTATAGTCCCTTATCGTCAATTCCTGGGAAGGGGCCTCCATCTTTTCATTGCCCGGTTTTATCATCCGCTCCCCTAAACGAGCGGTATCCAGCTTCTTTGCCGGCGGAATGGAGTCTTCTTGGGAATGGAGGGAGAGTCCAAAAAATAATAAAAATAGGAAAGGGAAATATTTCATTAAATCTGATGACCGCCCCCAAGGAAGCATTAAACAGGTCCCGTCATATGCCGGGATTATTACAATAAACTATTTTGGCAATTGCATAAAGCAGTATATCAAAACAAGTTCCATGGGCAAAGTTAATTTTTTTGTTCCTAATGAAATGTGAAAGTTTTCCGGGCCTTTGAGAGGCATCAATAAAAATTTCTTGAAATTTTATATTTTGCCCCTCCCGGAATTGCGAAAAGGCAATTCCGACCTCCCAAGGGGAGGTATGATCGGGAACCCCGAGGCAAAGCCATCGGGGAATTACACAGATTAAAGTTGGCGTAAATTATTTTCGATCCCAGTTTAGTATACTTATATTGTACCCAAACTGAAACAGTTGTCAAGTGCTTAAATCGTACTATCATAATATTGATGAAGTGGGCACCGACGAAGCAGGTAGAGGATGCCTGGCCGGGCCGGTTACGGCTGCCGCCATACTTCTTCCTAAAGACTTTAAAAATGATATTTTAAACGATTCCAAACAGCTTTCCCACGGCAAACGGAACTTTTTACGGCCCATATTGGAAAACGACTGCAGGTGTTATGGTGTGGCCCATGTGTATCCCGAAAAAATTGATGAAATCAATATTCTTAATGCGTCGATCCTCGCGATGCACAAAGCCATAGATTTGTTATCCGTTACGCCCAAGTTCATTATTGTTGACGGGAATCGGTTTAAATCCTACAAAAATATTCCGCATAAAAGTATTGTAAAGGGCGACAGCAAATTCATGAGTATTGCCGCCGCATCCGTACTTGCCAAGACCTATAGGGATGCCTACATGGAAGAGTTGCATGAACAATTTCCTATGTACAATTGGAAAAAAAACAAAGGTTACCCCACAAAAGAACATCGGGAGGCCATCCTTAAATATGGTACTACTAAATATCATAGAAAAAGTTTTAGGTTATTGCCGGACCAATTGACCTTAGAGTTTTAAAAGTTTATTTTTACGGCAAAGTATTTCCATGAAGTCCAAAATCCTTATCCTTTATTTTCTTTTTTTGATTTTTGGCTGTCAAGAAGAGAAAAGAACCTCTTCATCCTTACTGGAATTTATACCAGCGAATGCTTCGCTCATTATCAAAATCAATTCCTTTGATAGTTTTAAGGAAAGTATTCGAAACAACGATTTCCTTAAACGTTTTAAATCCTCAAAAACCTATAAGGAAATAGCCGAGGTAGTGAATAATCTCGATTATGTTCGGCCACAAACTTCAAGTTTATTGGCTTTTTCAAAATCCGCGGAGGGGAAATGGGGATACACTTTGGTAACAGCTTTTTCTCCGGATATCATAAACCTGAACAGTTTAAAAAACAAAACTATTGAGAGCCTTTCCACGGAACAGGAAGAAATAAATCGGTACACCATTGACGGATCAGTATTTTTTGCTTCCCGTTTGAAGGATAAAATAGCCGTAAGTTCGTCACAATCTCTATTGGAAAATTTGTCTAGAAGCTTTGGAAAGGTTGAAATTTCGAAAGCGTTACAAAAACTTTTCAAGGCATCGGGTACTACAAAGCCTGCATCTATTTTTCTGCATATGGATGAAAATACCGAACTTCTTGGCTCCTTGCTGAAGAACAATCCCGAAATTGAAACCTCACGCTTTGCAGATTGGTTGTCCCTGGACATCGACCTGCAATTGGATTACATCAATTTAAGGGGAATAAGCATGGTACAGGACTCGACCAAAAACTACCTAAACCTTTTTAAGAATACTACTCCCTTGGCCAACACCATTCAAAATTTCGCCCCTAAAAATGCCGAGGCCATCCTATCCTATACATTTAATGATTATGAGATATTTGCAAAAAACAAACGCGAGTATTTAGGGCATTCCGTACCAGAAGATTCCTTGTTTTCAACAGTTGAGGAAATTGGGTGTATCTATCTTAACTCCAAAAAGGCAGTCCTGTTAAATACGTATGGATCTGAAACCATTGCCGAATATTTGGGAGAAATGCAAGTGGGTTCCCTTGATTTTCAGGGAAATGAAATCCTGGAATTGGGTCAAAGTGATTTTTTAAAAAAACTACTTTCACCACTTATAACGGATTTTGATGCAAAATACGTTACGGTTTTGGACAATGCCTTTGTTTTTTCCGAGGAAAAGGAGGTCTTGCAAACTGTAATCAGAAATTACAAAAACAGCAACACTTTTCAGGATACCCCTGTTTATGAAACGGCCATGGAAAATATAGCGTCGGAATCTACTATTTTGTACATCTCGGATTCCGATGGCATAAAAGATGTGTTGAATGCACATTTTTCCAAGACTTTCATTCAAGATTTTACCAAATCAAAACTTAAGCCTACAGTATACGGAGCTCAGGTGGTGGCGGACAAGGATATCTTTCATACCAATGCCATAATCAATGCAATAACGCCCAAAAAATCCAACAGGAGCATTTCCAAGTCGTTTTCCCTAAACTTGGAAAATGAAATTACCATGAATCCTCAATTTGTCGTCAACCATAATACCAAAACAAAGGAAATTGTTGTTCAAGATGCGGACAATACGCTCTATCTAATTTCAAGAAACGGTAAAATACTTTGGAGCAAAAAATTGGATGGCCGTATTCAAGGCAAGGTACATCAGGTAGACATTTATAAGAATGGGCGTCTACAATTGGCCTTTACGACCAATAATCAATTTCTGGTTTTGGATAGAAATGGAGAAGAGGTAAAACCTTTCGTAAAATCATTTGAAGGTGGAAACCTGAATCCGCTTGCGGTTTTTGATTATGATGGAAAAAAGGACTATCGCTTTGTTGTGGTACATAATGAAAAAATATTTATGTACAACAACAAGGGCAATATTGTAACCGGCTTTACCTATATCGAAGCGGAACACCCGGTTCTTGGCGCTCCAAAACATTTTAGAATTGGCAAAAAAGACTATCTGACGTTTAAACTTTCGGACGGTAGCCTAAAGATCTTAAGCCGGGTGGGTAAAGTTCGGGTAAAGGTAGATAAGAAGATAGATTTCTCCGAAAACGAAATATACGTATACAAGAATAAATTTATTGTGACGGATAAAGACGGAATTCTGTATCAAATTGATGAAAGGGGAAAAATGTCCGAAGCCAACCTAAATCTCAATGAAGACCACGGCCTGGATGCCACGAGCAAAACGCTTGTACTTATGAACAACAACGAACTTAGTATAAGGGGAAACAAGGTAGAACTGGATTTGGGCGTATACCTACCACCAAAGATTTTCTATATCTATGACAAGATATACATTAGTTTGACGGACATCCAAAATCAAAGAGTTTATCTTTTTGACAGTATGGCAAAGGCTATTCCCAATTTTCCAATTTTCGGCACTTCCCCCATAGATTTGAACGACGTGGACAATGATAGAAAGTTGGAAGTAGTGGTCAAGGATCAGGACAATTCCATTATTATGTATAATATGAATTGACGACTTCTATCCGCCCATCCATACATCATAACCAGCCAACTATACATTTTTTTGTTTTTGGTTTACAATGGTTTTTAAATTTAACCAAATGCATATAAACTTCCCCTAAATCTTCACGATCTTAAGAAACGCTAAAAATGTAACAATCAGAAATACAAAGTGCGGATTAAAAATGGTGATAATTCCCAACTAAAATGGCACGTAAGTATAAACGCACATTGGACATAACCAATATTTTGTATTTTTAAAAGGCACCAATTTAGTACGAAAGTCATGAAAAAATTAAGTAAAATCATTAAACTAGGAGCGACCTTTTTTCTTTTATTCGGGTTTGCACAAACCGCAAATGCCCAATTTCTGAAAAAGCTGGGCAAACGTGCGGAGAAAGCGGCTGAAAGGGCAGTAGAGCGAAGAGTTGACAAAGAGACTACGGAAAAGACCGACCAAGTTCTGGATAGTATCTTAGAACCAGGATCAAAAGGAAGTGGTCAGGGCGGAAACCCTATCCCACAAACCACGGAAACGAATACTCCTGATTCCAATTCGAGCGACGGGAACAGTGGAGGTAATCCAAGTACAGCCCCAGCCACAGAAAAATCGCTTACGGTTTATAGCAAGTTCGATTTTGTCCCCGGGGACAAACCCCTATTTTTTGACGATTTCGCAAACGACTTCATTGGGGATTTCCCTTCCAAATGGAATACCAATGCGGGAGGGGAAATCGTAACCCTTGGCGAGTCGTCCCAAAAATGGCTGGAACTAAAATCTGGATACAACATATATTATGTCCCCGATGTGTCAAAATTGCCCGAAGAATATACCATTGAATTTGACATAGCGGCCGTTGGCCTGGACCGGAAAACCTCTTCTACGGCCCAACTTAGGGTATCAGTTAGTGATGATGATAAATTTAAAGATGGTATAAACTATGCCTACGCCGAAATTCCGTTCTGTCAGTATGCGGCCATTGGGGTTACGGTTCAAAACAGGATTAACGGGAAATCGGAAATACGCAGTACGGTCAAAGCTGATTTACGGGATGAAGTTTTAAATATGCCCCACGTGTCCATAGCCGCCAATAAACAACGTTTCAGGCTCTGGATCAATGAGGTTAAATATTTGGATGTACCTAGATTGTTGCCTGCCGGAGCTGTATTGCATACCGTGAAATTTCACATGAACAATTTTAAGGACGGGAAAGAAAGGATATTTATTACCAACCTCAAAGTGGCCGAGGGTGGCGTGGATCTGCGCCGCAAGCTAATCTCGGAGGGCAAAATATCTACCAATGCAATTTTGTTCGAATCGGGCTCGGCCAATCTAAAGCCACAGTCGATGGGGGTTATTCGGCAAATATCCCAAGTCCTTCAGCAAGAGGCTTCCATGAAACTTAAAATTGTTGGTCATACCGATGCCGATGGTAATGACGCCTCTAATATGGAACTTTCCAAAAAAAGAGCGGATGCCGTAAAAAATGCATTGGTTTCTGTTTATAACGTTTCTTCAGGTCGATTAATAACGGAAGGCAAGGGAGAGACCGAGCCCATGGGTGACAATAGCACAGTGGACGGAAAGGCTCAAAATAGAAGGGTTGAATTTATTAAACAATAATACGTATTTAGCTATGAAAAAGACAATACTGGGGTTGACCCTTGCCCTACTATTTGGGACACACAGCTTGCTATCCCAAGACAATTGCAGTAAATATTATCCCTTAGAGGAGGGAACTACGTTTCAATATACCATGTACAATAAAAAGGGAAAGACCGAGGGCATTACCGACTACAGGGTTACCAATGTTGACAACTCAGGAGGCGAAACCAGTGCTACTATGGCTATGAAATTTACTGATAAAAAGGGGAAAGAGGCCTTTACTTCGGATTACAAATATACTTGTACCGGAAAAGGTATTAAAATTGACTTCAATTCCTTGTTACCGGAAGCTATGACAAGTCAGTTCAAGGATATGGAATATGAGATAACAGGTACGGATATAGAGCTCCCGAATGACTTAAGTGTAGGGCAGACCTTGGATGATGCCAACGTAACCATGGCCATAAGTATGGCCGGGGTGAATATGAACATCGAAGTAAATATGATCAATCGCAAGGTAGAGAAACGGGAAAGTGTAACCACACCCGCCGGCACTTTTGATTGTTACGTGCTTTATAACGATACACAATCCAAGACTATGGGGGCAAACCAAACCTTTCCTTCAAGACTGTGGCTCGCCGAAGGAGTAGGTATGATTAAACAAGAAACGTATAAAAAAGATGGCGCTCTTATGAATAGTATGGCGCTCACACAGTTTAGCAAGTAAAAGAAAAATAGATTTTTGATGGAAGGCCAGGGTTTACACCCTGGCCTTTTGTTCTATCAATTCTGCCTCGAAGAGCGTTTTAAAATGGACAAGTAGTTTTTGTTTTACTTCATTCACGTCAATTTCTCTTTTTCCCAATTCTACATTTAATGAAGTGACAGCTTTGTCCTTAATACCGCAGGGAATCATATGGTCAAAATACCCAAGGTCCGTATTTACATTCAATGCAAAGCCGTGCATGGTAACCCATCTACTGGCCCGTACGCCCAGGGCACAGATTTTACGGGCAAAGGGAGTGCCTACATCCAACCAGACTCCAGTCTCTCCTTCGGAACGCTGCCCTTGTAATTCGTATTCGGCCAAGGTTAAAATGACCATTTCTTCCAAAAATCGAAGGTATTTGTGGATATCCGTAAAGAAATTGTCCAGATCCAAGATCGGGTAGCCCACAACCTGTCCGGGACCATGATAGGTGATATCTCCCCCCCTATTTATTTTGTAGTATTTGGCCCCTATTTCTTTTAGCTGTGCCTCATCTACGAGAAGGTTTTCTTCATCCCCGCTCTTTCCCAAGGTATACACATGTGGATGCTCTACGAACAAAAAATGATTGGGGGTTTTAAGTGTGGTTCCTTGCCTTCTATTTTTGATTTTTAGATCAACTATTTCCTGAAAAAGCGTCTCTTGATAGTCCCAAGTCTTCTTGTAGTCTTGAAAACCCAAATCCCGTACCGCCACCTTTTTGTTCATAAGGGCAAAGATACGACGATAGCATCACTTTTATGTTTATTGTGAATGTAGTTTTCCCACCCCGATAGGGCAGTTATAACAAGACTTCTAACTCGGATTATTTAAAATCACTAAAGCAGCGATAACACCGGGAACCCATCCACATAGCGTAAGCAAAAAGACAATAATGATAGAACCGCAACCTTGATCGATAACGGACAAGGGCGGAAATAAGATAGCCAGTAAGACTCTGAAACAACCCATTTTGTAATTTCTTTTGATTGATGTATCTATAGGACGCAATTTTACTCCATTTGTTACGCAAAACCTGTATTTTTATTTCTTATATGACTCCTTTTTTATGTCAACAAGAATATTGTTTTTTCTAATCTGTTTTACCATCCTTAAAAGTCAGGGGCAATATCGTTTTGATGGACACATAAACCCTGACGAAGGCAAAACGGTGTACCTCTCTTATATAGAGGATTACAGAAAGTTTTCCCGAATTTATACAGATCAAATTATTCGCAAAACAGAGACCGACTCCTTGGGCCGGTTTAGTTTTCAGGGAACCAATCTTCCGGAAGAAAATCGGATTTACAGGCTGCACGTGGATGGTTGTGAGATGGAGTCTACGAAAAATCCTCACGTACTCGGGGTTTGTGATTTTAGCCAAAGTGTACTTTTTATAGCCAACAATACGGATACTTTGAATTTTTCAAAATCGGCCTACGGACAAACATTTTGTCAGATCGTTTCCACAAATCCCTCTTCCGATAATTTCTTGGAAATAGCGACCCTAAAGGAGGAAATGATAGTGGATTTCAACGATTTTAACAGTGAGGCCAATAAAAAAATCAACTCGGAGAAATGGTTTGCCAACCTACAGAATTTCGGTACTGGTCTTCATGAGCCCTTGGCAGAACTCTTTATTTACGATTTTTTATCGGATAGAAGAAATGAGACTTACCCCTATTACTTAAAAGACCTCAATGAAAACCCGTATTATGGTAATCTACTTGAACGCTTAAAAAAAGTATATCCTGAAACCAGTTATACCCAACTTTATGAAAACGAAATTGACCTGGATAAACAAATTGCGTCCAACAAAGGGGCAAGTCTTTTTACTTGGAAATGGATTTTGGCCTTTGCCTTATTACTTTCCCTGTTACTGAACATTTATTTGTTGATGAAAAAAAGACAATCCAGAGAAATGGCCAAAAAGGGAATTTTGGAGAAACTTACCCATCAGGAGCAGAAAATAGTAGACGAGATTTTAAAGGAAAAGACCAATAAGGAGATTGCAACGGACCTTTTTATTAGCGTCAGTACGGTAAAAACGCACATCAACAATTTGTATAAAAAACTAGACGTTTCCAAAAGAGACGATATCAAAGGGCTTTTTGAGAATCAAAATTGAAAATCCACCTGGGGTCTAGTCCCTATTTCCAACGCCACTTTTTTTGGATCTAATCGCTAATCCGTGATTTTCGGCATCTAAACTTTAAACCGAAAATCATGAGAACTAGTGCATTTTTATTTTTTACATTGTTTTGTATGGCTTTGAACGGGCAAAATCAGGAAATCACCCCGGAAAACGGAAATTCATTCCTTTTGGGTAAAATAACGTTAAACGTCTTTGAAAAAGAACCTTATCGGGAATGGTACCAAAAATCATATCAAGATTATGGAGTGGATGAAACCTTGGTTCATCTTTTCAGTAAGAAATTGTCCCATTATCGAATACAACTCTTTTTGGGTACATGGTGCGGGGATAGCAAGCGGGAAGTACCTCGGTTTATAAAAATTTTAAAGGAGGCCAATTTTCCTCTGGAAAATTTAGAGGTCGTAGCGTTAGATCGAAGAAAAGGGTGGTACAAAAAAAGTCCGGGGGGAGAAGAAAGGGGCAAGAACATTAAAAAAGTGCCCACGATCCTATTCATCAAAAATGGAAAAGAGGTCAATAGAATTGTGGAAAGTCCTGTAGAATCCCTTGAAGAAGATATGGCCCTCATCCTAAACGGAGGTGAGTATATACCCAACTATGCTGTAATGAAACAATAGAGCTCTTAATTATCTTTCAATAGTCCTCCTACGTAGCAGTTCGGCACCAAACTAATTTTTCGGCGTATTTTTGCTATTTGTACCTATATCCAATTAAGAATACGAAATGTTTAGTAGACTGTTGAAAGGTAATCTTCTTTTAATTGTTTTTTTCACGGTACTCGGGCTTGCCTGTAGTACAGATGAAGCAGTAGCTACTGACATGTTGGAACCTGAACAGAAGATTTCACCTGGCACTTCCATTCGTTATCTTGCGCTAGGCGATAGTTATACGGCAGGAACGGGCATAGACACATTACAAAGTTTCCCCCGGCAGCTACAACAAACCCTGGCCAGTGAACTTACTAGAGGGGTAACAGTGCAAGTAGTTGCCCGAGCAGGGTGGCGCACGGACAATTTAATCAATGCCCTGGAGGGGGAAACACTGGAAGATAGCTACGATTTTGTCACGCTATTGATCGGAGTGAATAATCAATTTCAAAATCGTCCTTTTTCGCAGTACGAAGACGAATTTCCGAAGCTCCTGAACAGGGCTTTGAACTTGGCAGGCGACAATCCTGAGCGAGTGGTGGTGATTTCCATCCCCGATTATTCCTATACCCCGTTTGGACAGAACCTGGGCTTTGAGAATATATCTGATGAAATTGATGGTTATAACAATTTTGCAAAAATAATCACGGAAGAGAACGGCATTCCATTTGTTGATATTACGGATATCTCCCGAAATGGTCTGGAAGACATCTCCTTGGTAGCCAGAGACAATCTTCATCTTTCGGAAAAGGCTTATCAAATGTTTTTGGATCGGATTGTTCCAGATGCCATATCCAAATTGAAAGATTGAGGCAAAGGGCCTATATTTGCAGCCTTAATTAAATGTACATGCAACTTTCGGAGCAAGAGATTATAAGGAGGGACAAATTGGAGAAATTAAGGGAAATGGGTATAAACCCGTATCCTGCAGCACTGTTTCCCGTAAATACAACCTCGAAGCAAATAAAGGAAGAATATCTTGAAGGGAAAAAAGTAATTATTTCGGGCCGGTTGATGTCTCGCCGTATCCAAGGAAAAGCTTCTTTTGCGGAATTACAGGATGGTCTTGGCCGAATTCAGGTGTACTTTAATCGCGATGAAATTTGTCCGGGTGAGGACAAAGCTTTATACAACGAGGTATACAAAAAGTTGCTGGACATTGGTGATATCATTGGGGTAGAAGGAGCGCTTTTTACTACTAAGGTGGGAGAGAAAACGGTTATGGTAAAAGACTTTACCCTGTTAAGCAAGGCTCTTCGCCCATTGCCCTTACCAAAAAAAGATTCAGAAGGAAATCTATACGATGAATTCAACGACCCGGAATTGCGCTATCGCCAGCGCTATGTGGACCTAGTCGTAAATCCATCCGTTAAGGAGACCTTTATCAAAAGGACTAAAATAACCAATAGCATCCGGGAGTTTTTAAATGCGCAAGGTTATCTTGAGGTAGAAACCCCTATTCTACAACCCATTCCTGGTGGCGCGGCCGCGCGTCCATTCTTGACCCATCACAATGCATTGAATATTCCATTATACTTACGCATCGCCAACGAGTTGTATTTAAAGCGCCTTATTGTTGGAGGATTTGATGGTGTCTACGAGTTTGCCAAGGATTTTAGGAACGAGGGTATGGATCGTACCCATAATCCCGAGTTTACTATAATGGAATTATATGTCGCCTACAAGGACTATAATTGGATGATGGAAACCACCGAACAGTTATTGGAAAAAGTGGCTTTGGATGCTAACGGCACCACTAAAGTAAAGGTTGATGAAAAAGAAATCGACTTTAAGGCTCCCTATCCCAGGGTTCCCATTTTGGAAGCGATAAAGATACATACCGGTTTTGATGTTGCCGGAATGGATGAGACCCAACTCAGGGAAGTGGCACGGAAGCTACAAATAGAGGTGGATGAAACCATGGGTATTGGCAAATTGATCGATGAGATTTTTGGCGAAACATGTGAGCACCAGTATATACAACCCACCTTTATTATCGATTATCCCAAAGAGATGAGCCCTTTGACCAAGGAGCACCGTAGCAATCCGGCCTTGACGGAACGCTTTGAACTCATGATTAATGGGAAGGAAATAGCCAATGCCTATTCCGAGCTAAACGATCCCATTGATCAACGTGAACGTTTTGAGGAGCAGCTAAAACTATCTGAAAAAGGAGATGATGAAGCCATGTTCATTGACCAGGACTTTCTACGGGCCTTGGAATATGGCATGCCCCCAACTTCCGGCATTGGTATTGGCATAGATCGTTTGGTAATGCTTATGACCAATAATTCCTCCATTCAAGAGGTATTGTTCTTCCCTCAAATGCGGCCCGAGAAAAAGCAGATAGAGCTGACTGAGGAAGAAAAAACGATAGTAGCCCTTTTAAAGCCGGAAGGGAATATGGATTTAGGCGAACTTAAATCCCAAGCCGGGCTCAGCGGCAAAAAATGGGACAGATCTATGAAGGCACTTTCCAAAAATGGGCTTGTGAAGGTTGTAGTTGAAGGCGACTCAAAAATTGTAATGTTGAAAGAATAAGATTCAGCTCTTTTAAAAATCAGGCTTTAGTTGCACAGTGTTGCGTAATTTTAAAACCCGATTTTTCAAAATATCCCTATATTTATAAGCCGTTCCAAATCATTGGATTGTACATGAAAAGGAAGATTTATATAGGAATATGCATTGGTATGGCCCTAATGGCCATTGCCCTTCTCTGGAATTCGTTTAAACCTAACGAAAAAGTTGATTTTAGCACACAAATAAAACCCATACTCAATAATAGGTGTATCACTTGTCACGGAGGTGTCAAAAAGAATGGAGGGTTTAGCCTATTGTTTGAAAAGGAGGCCTTTGCCGCTACAGAATCCGGAAAACCAGCTATCATTCCCGGGGATGCCTCAGGTAGCGAATTCATTAAAAGATTGAAGGAAGAAGATCCAGAACTTCGCATGCCTTATGAAAAGCCCAAACTATCGGATGAGGAAATAGACCTCCTAACGCGCTGGATAGACCAAGGGGCAGAATGGGGCCAACATTGGGCCTATTCGCTTCCAGAAAAAGTAGACGTACCCACATTGACCAACGAAGCCGGATTTACCTTTGAAGAATCATCCGATTTCCTCCAGAACAACATTGATAATTTTATCCTTACCCGCTTGGAAAGTGAACAAGTGGAACCCAATCCAGCGGCTGAGAAAAACATCATTGCCCGAAGACTCGCCTTGGACCTAACCGGATTACCCCCTAGCACGGAATTATTGAAAGCGTTCGAAAGCGGAGCACTTTCCTACGAAGCCTTGACAGACACCTTACTGGCACAAAAGAGCTACGGGGAAAAATGGGCTACTTGGTGGTTGGACCTTGCCCGGTACGCAGATTCAAAAGGCTATGAAAAAGATATGGGCCGATCCATTTGGAAATATCGAGATTGGGTTATTGATGCCTTTAACAGGGATCTCCCTTATGATCAGTTTACCCTGGAGCAATTGGCGGGGGACCTTCTAGCGAATCCGAGTACCGATCAACTCATCGCAACTGCTTTCCATAGAAACACCATGAATAATGATGAAGGGGGCACTGATGATGAAGAATATCGAGTGGCCACGGTCATTGATAGGGTGAATACCACCTTTGAAGTCTGGCAGAGTACCACCATAGGTTGTGTACAATGCCATGGCCATCCATATGACCCGTTTAAGCACGAGGAATATTATAAGCTCATGGCCTTTTTTAACAACACAAGGGACGAAGATACCCCAAGCGAGGGTCCGGTGCTCAAGTTTTATACCCCAGAACAGCAGAAAGACGTTGATAAGGTATTGAATTGGATTACGGAAAATGGTACTATAAAACAGCATAAGACCTACAAAGACTTCATGCAGTTTACCGAACCCGTTTATAAATCGCATATTTTTCAAGAAATTACCAATGGGTCCTACGATGATCATGCTTCCGTGGTACTATGGGATGATGGCAATTGCATCCTGAAAAACGGCTATACCAACAACAGCGGTTATGTATATTTAAACTATCGTTCGCACTATGACGGCACTCGGATGACCATACGTGAAGGGGATGCCAACGGTCCTATTTTAGGGCAGTTTACCATTAATAAGGCGAAAAATAACACCACATCCCAATTTCCAATAAAAAAGATAGACCGTAAGACCAATCTTTATATTGAAACGCAAAATAATGCGGCGGCCAAAGAGGCCAATATTATCAATATCTATTGGATTGCGTTTTTAGAAGATATGCCAGGACAGGATAAACCTGGATGGTCTGCCGTAAACAAGACTTTTCTGAAGACCTTGAATACCAACATGGCTGTCACCGTACCTATTTTGGCCGAAAACCCATCATATATGCAGCGTGCCACCCAGGTTTTTGATCGTGGTAGCTGGCTTTCCCAGACCGATACGGTTCAACCGAGCACTCCTGAAAGCCTTAGCAAGTGGAATACGGAATGGCCCAAAGACCGATTAGGTTTTTCCAAATGGATCGTTGACAAAGAAAATCCTTTGACCGCTAGGACTTTGGTAAATAGGATATGGCACCAAATTTATGGCAGGGGCTTGGTCCCAACTATCGAGGATATCGGTTCACAATCCGATGCTCCTTCCCACCCTGCCCTACTGGACTGGCTCTCGTTGCGTTTGATGAACGAGCACAATTGGAGCATGAAAGCGTTGATAAAGGAAATTGTGCTTTCGGGTACTTATCGCCAAAGCTCTAAGAGCACCCCTGAAATGTATCAAAGGGATCCAAATAACGAATTGTATGCCAGAGGTCCCAGGGTTCGATTGGGAGCCGAGGCCATTCGCGATCAAGCGTTGGCCGTTTCCGGACTTTTAAGTGACAAGATGTACGGTCCAGGGGTAATGCCCCCGCAGCCCGATGGAGTCTGGCAAACCGTTTACAACGGGGCCCAATGGGAAGAAAGCAAAGGAGAAGATCGGTATAGAAGAGGAGTCTATACCTATTTGAAACGTACTAGCCCCTACCCCTCGTTTTTAACCTTCGATGCCGGCAGCAGGGAGGTCTGTACCATTCGCCGAATCGTCACCAACACACCCCTACAGGCCTTAGTAACCCTGAACGATCCGGTTTACTTAGAAGCGTCGTATACGCTAGCAAAGAATACCAAGGTCGCCGATGATGTAGACGAGAGTATCGCCCAAAGCTATAAAAGGGCAACCTATACCGATATTTCACCGAACAAATTGGAGGCGTTAAAGGCATTGTATGAGGAGTCATTATCAGAATTCAGGGAAAATGAGGAAGCCAATGTACTTTTTTTACATTTTGATGATAAACCAACTCCAGAATTAAGTGCCCTGACCGTGGTAGCCAATGCCATTATGAATTTGGATGAATTTTTAACGAAAGCCTAACCCCATGGAAGACCATATCCAGAGATTGATCCAAGAAAAGATCGTGCGAGAGACACAGGCCAAAACCCGCAGGCACTTCATAAAGAGTTGTGCTCAAGGTATGGGTGGTTTGGCATTAAGCTCCATTTTTATGGGTTGCGATCCTTTGGCTAAACCCATGGCGAAAAAAACCGTGGCATTTTCCGAACGCGACCTAAACCCGTTGGCTACTTTGGCTCCTCCCTTTGCCCCAAAGGTAAAGTCGGTTATTTACCTACATATGGCAGGAGCGCCCTCGCAACTCGAAATGTTCGATTATAAACCGCAACTCCAAAAATATCATGGACAGGATTGCCCACAATCTTTGTTGGAGGGAAAGAAATTTGCCTTTATCAAGGGGACTCCAAAATTAATGGGGCCTCAGGCCGAGTTTAAACAAGAGGGGCAATCAGGAAATTGGGTGTCAAACTTTATGCCCCATTTTAAGAAGGTGGTGGACGAAGTAGCCTTTTTAAAGGCCGTACATACCGATCAATTCAATCACGGCCCCGCGCAGTTGTTTATGCATACGGGTAGTGCCCGATTGGGCAGGCCCAGTATCGGTGCGTGGGCCACATACGGATTGGGTTCTCCAAATCAGAATCTTCCCGGTTTTGTAGTGTTGACCTCTGGTGGCAATACTCCTGATGCCGGGAAAAGTGTCTGGGGCAGTGGATTTCTACCGTCCGTTTACCAAGGTGTTCAATGCCGCTCCAAAGGAGATCCCGTACTCTACATAGAAGATCCCGATGGTATGACCCGAGATCTTAAAAAAAGTACTATTGATGCCATCAACAAAATCAATAAAGAGGAATATGCCAAGTATGCCGACCCGGAAATCTTGGCACGTATAAACCAATATGAAATGGCCTACCGTATGCAGATAGCAGTACCGGAGGTCATGAATATCAACAATGAACCGGAAAATATTAAACAAATGTACGGCGTTGAACCGGGCAAGGAATCTTTTGCCAACAACTGTCTTTTGGCCCGTAAATTAGTCGAGGATGGCGTACGTTTCGTACAGCTTTTTGACTGGGGATGGGATACTCATGGGAATATCCGTGAGGGATCTATCGATTTAGGCCTACGCAATAAATGTGGGGAAATAGACCGGCCAATTGCCGCGCTAATCTTAGATCTGAAACAACGCGGTCTATTGGACGAAACCTTAATAGTCTGGGGCGGTGAGTTTGGCCGTACACCCATGCAGGAGAACCGGGGCAATAAAAAAATGGCCTACAAAGGTCGTGATCATCATGGAGATGCCTTTACCATGTGGATGGCTGGTGGGGGTATCAAGAAAGGGGTTTCCCATGGCAAAACAGACGATATTGGGTTTTCCGGAATAGAAGGTCAGGTTTCGGTACATGATATTCATGCCACCATTTTACACCTACTGGGCTTTGATCATGAACAATTTACCTATGAATTTCAAGGAAGACATTTTCGATTGACCGATGTAGAAGGAGAACTTATTAAAGAAATTTTAGCGTAATCCTAGACTCCCTCATTTTAGTAAGGGTAAAGTTGGAACGCTAAGGGTAAGACAGGAAATGAACTCAAATACCAAACCAAAAAAATGAAAAGACGTTTTCTCTTTGCCCTATTTTGCATATCCTTCCTCACGCATTCGCAACAAAAAAAACAGCTAGAATTCTTTCAAACCGACTGGGGTAGAACTACCTCTTGGGATAGCTTCTGCAAACGCATAAAGGCATCTGGGTATGACGGGCTTGAAACCTGGTTCCCATCTACCGAGCAAAGTCAAAATGAGTTGAAAGCTGCATTAAAAAAATATGGGTTGAAAGTCGGATTTTTAAATGGAACCAATAAGTCATTGCCTTTTGAAGAGAGTCTAAAATCCTATACCGAACATTTCAAGGTTTTGGTATCCTGGGAACCCGCGTACATTAACTGTCATACAGGCAACGACTTTTTTACCTTTGAGCAGAACAAGGCCTTTGTTGATGCTGCCAATGCCATGGCCAAAGAAAGTGGCGTTCCCATTTATCATGAGACACATCGAGGAAGGTTCAGTTTTAACCTACCGGATACGAAGGCCTATTTAAAAGCAATTCCCTATTTGAAATTAACCTTGGATATTAGTCATTGGATGGTCGTCCATGAATCGCTCTTAGAAAATCAAAATGAAGAATTGAGTGAAGTTATTGACCGATCCCATCATATCCATGCCCGTGTGGGGCATGCCGAAGGGCCGCAGGTCAACGATCCGGAGGCCCCGGAATGGAAAAAAGCCCTGGACCGACATCTGGATATCTGGGAAAAGGTGATACGTAAAAAATGGGAAACCCAAGATGTGTACACCATCACTACTGAATTCGGCCCTGCCGATTATATGCCAACCTTACCCTATACCCGCGTTCCGGTAGCGGACCAATGGAAAGCCAATACATATATGATGATGCGATTAAAAGAACGTTTGAATATTGATTAACCAAAAAGATTTATGGACGTTCTAAAACAGTTACTGGGTAGGCTTCACCCCCTTGTGGTGCATCTACCCATAGGATTTATCATTCTTGGATTATTACTACAATGGTATGATCGCAAACGTAAGGAATACACTAAAGTCATTTCACTTGTGTACCTATGGGGTGGAATCAGCGCAGCCCTGGCCTGTATTACCGGTTATTTGCAATATCTCGGAGAAGGCTATGCATTTGATACGGTGAAATGGCATCTATGGTCGGGCATCGCAACAGCATTATTTTCTTTTTTGATGTATGCCAAGTTACAGGAAATACAACGAATCGATTTTTTGGGTAAAGTGCCCATCGCGGTATTGGCGGTGCTATTTTTTGTATTGATTTCCTTTACCGGTCATCAAGGAGGTAATATTACACACGGGGAAGATTATTTGGTAGAACCACTTCCCAATCATATAAAATCGGCCTTGGGTTTTGAGACCTTTGAAGAAAAACCCATTGTTTTGAATGAAGAAAATTGGCAAGAAGCCTTAATTTATGATGATGTTGTAAAACCTATTTTAAACAATAATTGCGTAAGCTGCCACGGAAAAAAGAAAACTAAGGGAGAACTGCAATTGCATACACCTGAAGTACTTCTAAAAGGTGGTGAAAATGGGGAAATCATAATTACCAATAATCCCGAAAATAGTGAGTTGTATACTCGACTGGTATTACCTAAGAATGACGAGGACCATATGCCGCCCAAAGATAAAAGGCAACCCACCCAAGAGGAAATCGAGTTAATCAAAGCTTGGTTGAGTATCGGAAACCCTTTTGAGGGTGCCATAGGGGAACTCGGGATGGAGAAGGAATTGTTCCTATCATTTTTCCCGAAAAAACACAATGCCGATTACCCTGATATTCAAATTGCAGCTGCTTCCCAAGATACTATCAACGCTATAAAGAGCCATGGGCTTCATGTAGAACACATCAGTAAAGCATCCAATTTTTTAGAGGTTTCCTGTATTAACAAACCTTCCTTTGTAGATTCCGATTTTGAAATAATAATGCCCCTCAAAGAGCAGATTGCCATATTAGATCTTGGAGGAACCCAAATTACGGATGCCATTTTTGAAAAATTGGCGACCCTGACCAACTTGACCGTATTGAAATTGGACGCCACAGCAATTACAGGGAAAAACATGGAGTTGCTCGCTTCTTTGGAGCATCTTAAATCCATTAATTTGACCGGATCTCACTTAGAAGAAATTTATTTGCGAAACTTGGAAAGCTTCAAAAATCTGGAAATTGCCTATGTCTTTGGTACCCAGGTAGAGGGAGAGGGTGTCCGAAGGTTGAAAGATGGTCAAATAACTATCGATTATGGCAATTACGAACTACCGCCCCTCCCATCGGATTCTATAATTTATTAGGCCTATGGCATCAATTCATAGATGGAAAAGCGCAGGTTTGCCCAAACACAAATTTTTAAAACCAAAAGAAAAAACATAGTTTAGGGGCATTAATCTACCTTCATGGAAATCAGTAGGAAACTAGGTCTTTTTTTAGGCCCCATTTTATTTTTTGTCATAATCAATCTACCTTTTCAGCTGGTTTCCGAACAAGGAGATGCCGTCATCGGCGTTGCCGTCTGGATGGTCATCTGGTGGATTACCGAAGCGGTGTCCATATCGGTAACCGCTCTTCTGCCCTTGCTACTGTTTCCCATCCTCAAGGTAATGCCGATGACAGATGTAGGGGCCAATTATGGAAGCCCCATAGTTTTCCTCTTCTTTGGTGGCTTTGTTATGGCACTTGCACTGGAAAAGGTAAACCTGCACAAACGTATTGCCCTAAGTATTATAAAGGTAACAGGAACTACTCCGAATAAAGTGGTACTGGGATTCATGATTGCCACGGCATCCCTAAGTATGTGGATCAGCAATACGGCCAGTACCGTGGTGATGTTACCTATTGCTATGTCCGTTATTGGATTATTGATCAATGATGCCGATGGTTTTACCAAAAACGATCAGAATTTCGCCCTTAGCGTGATGTTGGGGATTGCCTTTTCTGCCAATGCCGGCGGTATTGCCACAGTTATCGGCACACCTCCCAATTCTGTTATGATCGGGCTCTTGGAAAATGAATATAACATTGAAATATCCTTTTTAAAATGGATGGTTATCGGGGTTCCCTTTTCTTTCGTTATGATCGCTATCAGCTATTTGGTATTGGTGAAATGGATGTTTCCCAATAAACAGCTAAAGTTTACGGCGTCCAAGGAAGTTATCAATTCCGAGCTTCAAAAATTAGGGCCAACGAGCGGAAAGGAAAAAATGGTCTTGGTCATTTTTGGCATCACTGTTTTCCTGTGGATCTTTAGAACCCTTATCAACAAAATATTTCCCGCTTTAGGACTTTCAGATACCATCATTAGTATGTTTGCCGCTATTTCCCTTTTTGCGGCTCCTTACAACCTGAGAAAGGGTGATTTTTTAATCCATTGGCGAGATACTTCAAAATTGGCCTGGGGCATTTTGATTCTTTTTGGCGGTGGGTTGGCTTTGGCGAAAGGGATGTCCGTAAGTGGTATAGTGGATATGGTGGCCAACGCCATAGCTGCCAGTGAAATCTCCATTTTGCTTACCGCGGCGCTACTGATTTTTTTAATGCTCTTTATGACCGAATTAATGAGCAACGTAGCTCTGGTAGCCGTTTTGGCCCCTGTAGTGGCCGGTATTGCGATAGGCCTCGAAATTCCTATCTTGTACTTATTGATTCCGGTAACCATAGCAAGTAGCTGCGCTTTTATGCTCCCTATGGCCACTCCGCCCAATGCGATCGTTTTTGCAAGTGGTTATATAAGGGTACATCAAATGGCCCGGGTAGGGATAATGCTTAACCTTATTGCGGTTGGGCTTTTGATCTTGATGTTCCAATTTATATTACCCTTGATTTTTTGAAAAAAGAAAGCCCTGGACAAATTGCCCAGGGCCCGTTCATCTATTTTTAATGTACTCTTACTTTCTCTGGTAAACGTTAAATGACTCAGGCAAGTACTCTGCCGTCTCAAAATCCATTTCGATATCATCACTGGAATCCATATAATTGATTCCTTCCACCGAACTTGGATCGGCATAGGCATCAAAGTCTGCGGGCAGATAAATCTTTAACTCCTCAAGCTGCGGCAGTCCCTCTTCTTCCATATAAGAAACGGAATTCAGGTCAAAATATATGGTATACGGATCGAAACCTTCCGGCAAATAATCCGCGGTGTCAAACCCGAGGTCAACTTGGGCTTCTTCCTCAATATAGGTTATACTATTAATGTCAAATTCTTTCTCTGGTCGGTGTGCCAATATTCCATTGGCAAATAATAGACCAATTGCGATACTTAGGGTTGCTCTTTTAAAACTCATAACGATATGGTTAATTGTATGAAAGGATATAACGTTATAAAAACCAATTATTGCCTCTTTTAAGCTCTGGACAAATTTTCAAAAAATGTCTAGAAATAGGGTTGTCAATGTAAAGGCCTCTTATTTGCCAACCCCATACTATAGCTTAATTTTTTTTACGTTCTTCTCAATTTTATATCCTAATTTTTGCCAAATGGAGTTTATCCACTTTTGCGTTATTTTTTTGTTAATTTCTATACTCTTCATTTTTAGTCGGTATTCTGTTTCGGTCAATTCCGGAAAAAAGGGGCCGGCCGAAAAGCCGGCCCTTTTTTGACTAATTCAAATTAACTCTAAAATGAAGATTCTCTGTCTATAAGACTATCCTTAATTCAAAGTGTTACGCTTTTATGAAAACTTTAAGCCTTTTCGACCTCCTATCGACCAAAAGGCCTAAAAATCCGATGTTATGAATCCCAACACGATAATCGGAAAGTGATAATAGTGGTGACCACAGAATTTGGCTCGTTCACCCCATCAAGTTATGCATTTCACAACATTGGTTCCTTTTGGGGATTTCCTTGGTCTATCTTAGAGAAATAATCAAAAAAATCAATAATTATGTCCCCCAAAATTAAAAGTTTACTTTATTTCACTTGTTTTATGGCCTCTGCTGCTATGTATTACATCGTAGAGCCTGAAGATTTGCAAAATCAAAAAGAATCTCCAGAATTAGTTAAGGTAGATGTGGAAAATTATGCGCCTCAGGCCGAAGTATTTGAAGATACCCTGAAATAACCAACCAAAATCAATATATTACAACCAAAGGTGTGGAGTTTATCCGCACCTTTTTCTTTTAATGTAGTTGCCTATTGCGCTTCGTTAAAGAAATCACAAACTTCACTACCATGATTAAACCTCTTCTTAATCTCCAAGTCCTACTTCTGAAAATCATAAAATATAAAGACATGAAAAAAACATTAGTATTAGTTATGCTATTGGCAGGAGCAACTGTTATGGCGCAAAAAGGGCAAAAAAATCATCATAGGGAGGCCATGAAGGACCTGACCCCGGAACAGATCGCCACCCTACACACCAAAAAAATGACCTTGGCCTTGGACCTCAGTGACACACAACAAAAGCAAGTTCAGGTATTAAATTTGGAGAACGCCAAACTTCGCAAGGCTAAAATGGAAGAACGAAAGGCAAGGAAAGAAAGCGGTGATTCCAAAAAACCGACCTCAGAGGAGCGCTATGAACTGCAATTGGAACATTTGGACAATCAGATTGCCCATAAGGCCGAAATAAAAGCGATTCTTTCCCCGGAACAATATGAAAAATGGGAGAAATTGCATTTCCATAAAAGAAAAATGCGTGGAAAAGAGCGGAGCGAGGGCAAAAGAGGTAGACGATAACGGGCTTTATGTCCTAGTGTGAGGAGCATGCCTAAAAACCCCACATTTTCTATCATTGCGAGGTACGAAGCAATCTGTAGCTTCTTGGGAAGAAATAAACAGATTACTTCACTTTGTTCGTAATGACGAATGATATGGGTTTTTAGGCGTTCCCTATGTTATCGTATATATTTGGCTTACCCCTATTACATGAAATGGTATCTACAAAGCCATAGGAAGCTCTAACCGAGGCTTCAGCAAATTCTTCAAAAACATAAGCCTGCTAAGAGGCACAAAATACCTCAGGTCATCAATCAATAGGGCAAACGCCTGCTCCATCCCTTGGATTATTGCCAAAAACTCTTCTAGACGGAGGTTTATATTCCATGATTTGCATCAATCCATACATGCCTTGTCCCACAATTTCACTATATTTCTGGGTAATAAACACACAATAATAACCATTAACACCAGAGAATTATGAAAAAATTAGTTGCAGAATTTATCGGAACCTTATGGCTCGTATTGGGAGGATGTGGGAGTGCCGTTTTAGCCGCTGCCTATCCAGAATTGGGTATTGGATTTGTCGGCGTTGCCCTTGCCTTTGGCCTAACCGTTTTAACCATGGCCTATGCCATTGGGCACATTTCGGGATGTCATCTTAATCCGGCCGTTTCCATTGGGCTTTGGATGGGAGGCCGTTTTGAAAAAAAAGAACTACTCCCTTACATCATTGCGCAGGTTTTGGGCGGTATTGCCGGGGCCGGTATCCTATACCTAATTGCAAGTGGAAAACCTGGATTTGAGCTGGGCGGTTTTGCCGCCAATGGTTATGGGGAACACTCTCCTGGAGGATATGGTCTGGTCGCTGCTTTGGTGACTGAAATCGTCATGACCTTTATGTTTTTGATTATTATTTTAGGAGCAACACATTCCAAAGCGGCACAAGGATTCGCGGGATTGGCCATAGGATTGGGGCTTACACTCATCCACTTGATAAGTATTCCCGTAACCAATACCTCGGTAAATCCGGCAAGAAGTACAAGCCAAGCTTTGTTTGTAGGTGATTGGGCCATCGGTCAATTATGGCTGTTTTGGGTAGCACCCATTCTGGGGGCTCTTTTGGCCGGACTCGTTTACAAATTCATTTCACCCGAAAAGGAATAGAACAAGGTTATCCTTGTTTTCAAATTGCCCGGACGAAAAAGAAATGGCAAGTGGAACCTAGAATAGAACTATTCCCTACTACCAAATTCATTGGGAAGCGGTTGAAAATGTCCCTTACCGCTAACCGGACACTAGAACTTTGGCAAGGTTTTATGCCCCAAATAGGACGAATCCAAAATAGGTTAGGCACGGAACTTTTTTCAGTTGAAGTTTACAACGAAACCTTATTTTTTGAATATTATAGTCCGGAAAAGCTATTCGAAAAATGGGCCGCCGTACCGGTATCGCATTTGGAATTCATCCCAAGTGCTATGGAACCTTTGGAAATCCCAAAGGGGCTTTATGCCGTTTTCCTTTATAAAGGAAAGGCAAGCGAGGCACCTAAGGCGTATGCCTACATTTTTGGAACCTGGATCCCCAATTCGGATTATCTTTTGGACAGTAGGCCCCACTTTGCCATTATGGGCGAAAAATACAAAAATGAAGACCCTAATTCGGAGGAAGAATTATGGATTCCGATACGAAAGGCATAAATTCGGAATATCCATACGATAGGGCTTGACGCTATTTAAACACCCTTCACAAATCCAAGGCATCTAGGGCTGCAATGGTTTCGTCCAAATCGCCATAGCTCAGGGCATCATTTAAAAAATAGCTCTCAAAGGCACTGGGCGGTAAGTAAATCCCTTTTTCCAACATCCCATGGAAGTACTTTTTAAAAGTCTCGTTATTTCCCTTGGCCGAAGTCTCAAAATCCATTACCGGGGCATTTGTGAAATGTACCGAAATCATACTTCCAAAACGGTTGATTTGATAAGGAATACCTTTTTTGCGCAGCACATTATCAAAACCTTCATACAAGTGTTCCGTCTTGTCCGCCAAACTTTCAAAAACTTCAGGATGTTCATTGAGTTGGGTAAGCATGGCCAACCCTGCACCCATGGCCAGAGGGTTTCCACTTAAGGTTCCCGCCTGGTATACGGGCCCCTCCGGTGCCAGATGTGCCATAATCTCCGAGCGGGCAGCAAAAGCCCCTACAGGTAGCCCGCCGCCGATTACCTTTCCAAACATCACCATATCCGCATTGATGCCCAGAGCTTCTTGTGCTCCTCCTTTGGCTAAGCGGAATCCTGTCATGACCTCATCGAACAACAATAATATCCCTTCTCGGTTACACAGTTCCCGAAGACCTTCCAAAAAGCCCTCCCGGGGTACAATACAGCCCATATTACCCGCCACAGGCTCAATGATAATCGCAGCGATTTCACCTCTGTTTGCTTGAGTCAATGCTTTTACACTTTCCAAATCATTGTACGGGGCCAAAAGGGTGTCCTTGGCCGTCCCTTGGGTAACCCCGGGACTGTTTGGCGTACCAAAGGTAACCGCCCCACTTCCTGCCTGTATCAAAAAGGAATCCGAATGCCCATGATAACAACCCGCAAATTTGATGATCTTGTCCCTACCAGTATAACCCCGTGCCAAGCGAATGGCGCTCATACATGCTTCGGTACCACTATTTACAAAGCGAATCTTATCAATATTCGGCACCATGGATACCGTCAATTGGGCCAACTCGGTTTCTATTTCCGTTGGCATTCCAAAGGAAGTTCCCTTTTTCGCTTTATCGATTACCGCGTCGACCACAGGGGCATAAGCATGCCCCAAAATCAAGGGGCCCCATGAGGCAATGTAATCGATAAGCCTGTTCCCGTCCTCATCATATAAATAAGCTCCTTTTGCCTCATTAACGAAAATAGGGTCTCCTCCTACCGCCTTAAAGGCACGGACAGGGGAGTTTACCCCTCCGGGGATATATTTTTTGGCCTCCGCGAACAAGGAGCTACTTCTTTGATACAGCATTATTTGTTGATTTGTGTAGATTTTATGGTAAGTTCCTGACCTATTGAGATGGTATTGCCCCTAATGCCGTTCCAGCGCTTTAATTCATCTACTGAGACAAGATATTTTCGGGATATGGAATACAGGGTATCGCCCTTTTTGACTATGTAAATATTCCTTTGGGATACTTCAACCACCTCTTTTTTATCATATCTTTTGCGAATAACGGCCCTATCGTATTTATGCAATCGGTGTTGCTCTATTAATTGAATCAATTTTTGGGGATAGCGCTTATCCGTGGCATAACCTGCTTGTTTTAGTCCCTTTGCCCAACGCTTGTAATCGTTTGGGGGTAGGTTGAACAAAAAGGCATAGCGAGAGCGGTTCGCCAAAAAAATACTGTGATCCCGATAGGAATACATAGGATGATTGTATTTGCGAAAGCATTCGCCCCGCTCATCATCATCATGAAAGTCATAATCCCCCTGCCAGCCCGTATGGCACTTTATTCCAAAATGATTATTGGTCTTTTTTGCAAGCTCGCCCCTACCAAAACCACTTTCCAGAAGTCCTTGGGCCAAAGTGATACTAGCCGGTATTCCATAGGCCTTCATTTCAAATTGGGCAATTTCAGAAAATGTGTCGATGTACTCTGAAATGGACGAAATCTCAAATCTCACGAATTTTCCGGTATCTTCTGGCAAAGGATATAAACCATCGTCGGCTTTTTGGGTCTTTCCTGTTTTGACGGTTTTTGCCGATTGCCCTTTTTTTCCATTTCCATAGGTAGTGCGTTTTTTTGCCTTACAGCCCATAAACAAAACACCCAAGACAATGATCCATGCCCCTTTTCTAATCATAGAACCCCAATTTAATCGTGTACATTGATTAACGGTAATTTTTTTTGTTTTAGCACACGGTTCATTCCTTCTATACCTTGCAGTCCCCCCGTATGTACGGCTAAAATTCTTGTTCTTGGTTTAAAGCTTTTGTTTTGTGCCATATCCAATAGTCCGAACATCATTTTTCCTGTATAAATGGGATCAAGTAGTATTTGAGTTTGTTTGTAAAAATCATTTACAAAGTCTACAAGAGTTTTGGATACTTTAGCATAACCTCCAAAATGATACGCTGTTTGCAAAACCCAATTTTCCTTTCGCGCAAATTTACGAATATCTTCCTGTAAAAAATCGCCCTTCAATGCCGGAAACCCTAAAACTTGCTGATGTGGCAAGGCTGCATTGCTAATTCCAGCCAAGGTTCCTCCTGTACCAACGGAACAACAAAGCACATCGCAATCATTGTCATTAGGGGTCAAAATCTCTTCACAACCTTTTATGGCCAATGCATTGGTTCCGCCTTCCGGTAACAAATAATGCGATCCAAACTCGTTTTCCAATTCACGGTGAAAATGGATATTGTCCTTATCTCCATACACATCCCTGGAGACAAATTTAAACTGCATTCCATGCTCCTTGGCCAATTTTAAGGTAGGGTTAAGCCTCCATTTCTCTTCCAGTTCCTCACCCCGAATAATTCCGATGGTCTTAAACCCATGCACTTTACCGGCATAGGCTGTCGCTGCGATATGATTGGAATAAGCTCCACCAAAGGTGAGCAGAGCATCGAAGCCATCCTCCCTGGCTTTGATAAGGTTGTATTTGAGCTTTCTATACTTATTACCTGAAATGAGCGGATGGATAAGGTCTTCCCTTTTGATAAAGAGGGATATTTTATTATCTGTAAGGACAGGTAGGCGTATTGGTTGATTTTCCACAAACACACCAAAGGCTTACGTACGAAAAAAATAGTTCATGAAACTGAATGGCCTCCTGCGGTCCAGATAATTGAGGTCTTTCTCATTGTGATAGGCTTCACGTTCAAAACTCATATTCTGGTAGGCCCTATACGTATTCAAATATAGTACGGTCCTTAAAAGCCATTCAAGGATATAAAAGATATAAAAGGGTAAAATCAATAGTTCCAGTTGCTGCCTCAAATGTATTTTCTCATGATTTATAAGCACAGCGTCCTTTTTAAGCTCATTGTGCTTTAAAAAAATGAAAGGCCAAAGGGATAGCCCTACATAGTTTTTGTAAAAGAGGTGTTTAAAGACTAAAATCATAAATCAGCTTTAAAACGGTCTATAACAAAGATAATTGTTAAAAACGTTGACTTCTCGTTAAAATGGATTTATTGCCAACAATTGTAATAGAAGCTACAAAAAGCTCCCAATGACTGTTAAATTTATGGTTGTGGTGAATGTAAAGCCTTTTTATTCACAATAAAATCATGTATTTTTATAAAAGACTACTATTCCAGTCGAGACTAAAATGAAGGAGATTATTCCGTTGGAAGAGGGTGATTATTACCTCTCCGAAGAAGGCTACAAAGTATTCACCGAACAATATCATCTCAAAAGAGGGTATTGCTGTGAGAGTGGCTGTAGACATTGTCCATACGGTTATAATCCAAAAACCAATTTACGGTAGTTTTACCCGTATTCGGCATGATTTTTGAGACTTGTTTTAAAGTTAATAGCCTCAGTTTGGAATAATTAAAAATCTTTGTTATGAAAAAAGTTAAAACACTGGCAATCCCGTTATTTGTAATGTTATTCTTAAGTTCCTGTTCTTCGGTCCAAGTTTTGTCCGATTATGATAAGGAAACAAACTTCACCGAATACAAATCCTATGCATTCTATAAAACTGGAATTGATCAGGCTCAGATATCCGATTTGGACAAAAAGCGCATTCTTAAGGCAATTCAAGATGAAATGAACAATAGAGGATTCGTAAAATCCGGAAAACCTGATTTATTGGTAAGCATCTTTACCAAAGAAAAAGAACAAGTGGATGTTTACAACAACAACTGGGGCGCCTGGGGTTGGGGCTGGGGTTGGAACCCTTGGATGTGGGGACCTGGATGGGGAGCCGGCTGGGGCGGTAGCCAAGTAAGCACACGAACGGAAGGCTCACTTTATATAGACCTTATCGATGCAGGTACCAGGGAACTGGTTTGGCAAGGAAAAGGTGTCGGGAACTTAAACAACATTAAGGATATCAATAAGAAAGAAGAACGCATCAAGGAATTTGTGTCTGAAATATTACAGCAATATCCGCCCGATGCGGTGGCTGTAAATTAATACACCTATCCCATACAATCCCTTCTCTTTATGAGAGGGGTTTTTTTTGTCAAAAATTTTGGATTCCAAAAAGTTGACCTTCCTATTTCGTAACTTTAAAGAAAATAGATTTACTATAATGTCCTATGAAAGCAATGCCATCCTGGATAAGCTGCCCAGGCATTTAAGACAATATATAAAACCTCAGAAATATGAGGAATATACGGCCATAAATCAGGCGGTATGGCGGTACGTGATGCGAAAAAATGTGGATTACCTAAGTCAAGTTGCCCATACCTCCTATGTAGATGGACTCAAAAAAACCGGAATATCCATAGACCATATTCCCAACATGTACGGTATGAATCGAATCTTAAAAGATCTCGGTTGGGCCGCAGTGGCCGTTGATGGATTTATTCCACCATCGGCATTTATGGAATTCCAGGCCTACAATGTATTGGTAATCGCATCTGATATTAGGCAATTGGAACATATTGAATATACCCCGGCTCCGGACATCATCCATGAAGGAGCCGGTCATGCCCCTATCATTGCCAATCCCGAATATGCCGAATATCTACGTCGTTTCGGGGAAATTGGTAGCAAGGCCATTTCCAGTGCCAAGGATTTTGAGTTATATGAGGCCGTACGGCATCTTTCCATTATTAAAGAAGCATTGGGAACACCAAAAAGCGATATTGATGAAGCTGAAAGTCATATTGCGCAATTGCAGCAAAATATGGGTGAGCCCAGCGAAATGGCCTTAATACGAAATCTTCACTGGTGGACCGTGGAGTATGGACTCATCGGAACGGTGAACAATCCCAAAATTTATGGCGCAGGTCTACTCTCCTCTATTGGTGAGAGTACATGGTGTCTGACCGATAAGGTAAAGAAAATCCCATATTCCGTTGAAGCTGCACATATCTCTTTCGATATTACCCAACCTCAGCCCCAACTTTTCGTAACCCCGGATTTCGCTTATTTAAGCCAAGTTTTGGAAGAATTTGCGAACACCATGGCTCTGCGTAAAGGAGGACTAAAAGGCATTCAAAAATTGATCGACTCCAAGGAGCTGGGAACCATAGAGCTTAGTACGGGTCTCCAGATTTCGGGGAATTTTATTGAGGTAATTGCCCATGATAGCAAACCCGTGTACCTACAGACCCAAGGGGAAACCGCCCTGTCCTATCGAGAAAAGGAGTTGGTAGGGCACGGTACATTAAACCACCCCGATGGTTTCGGCACACCTATCGGTAGACTTAAGGGCATTAACCTGGCGATTGAAGATATGAGTCCCAGAGACCTCAAGGCTTATAACATATTTGAGGGTGAGGAAGTTTCCTTGGAGTTTGAGGGGAATATAACGATTAAGGGTAAAATCATCACCGGAACCAGAAACCTTCAAGGTAAAATACTGTTGATAACCTTCGAAAATTGTACGGTAACACACAGAGGCGACACCCTTTTCGAATCCAAGGAAAATCTTTATAACATGGCAATAGGGCAGGAAATCGTATCGGCTTTCAATGGCCCTGCCGACCTTGAGAGTTTTGACTTGATTACGCATACTGTTTCCTCCACTACCTTAAAACCCGAAATATCCAGTTCAGGCAAAAAACTGGAACAGTATTACGAACAAATTCGTCATTTTAGGGAAGGAAAGAACACGACCATCTCCAGAAATAAGGTCTTTGGAGAACTTAGGGAAAACTATCCCGAGGACTGGTTATTGCCCGTTGAGCTCTATGAATTGGCCAAGACCAATGGCGATACCCAATTTGCCCAAGAAATCTTGGTACATTTGGAAGGTATAAAACAAAACGATCCCAAAGTAGGTCATTTGATCGATGACGGTCTGAGGCTAGTGGATAAAAGTTTGATTCTTTGATTATGAAAAAAATAATAAACCATACTATTATCCTTCTCTTCATGACACATTTCTCCTCCGCACAATTTGAACCAAATTATGATGAGGCCAAGGTGCCCGTATTCCCAATCCCAGATCTACTGACTACCTTTTCCGGAGAGATAATCAAAAACAGCGAAGACTGGAATACAGAACGACGACCCGAACTTCTCAATTTCTTTGAAGAAAACGTCTACGGAAAGGTACCTGGAACATTGGACAATGCTTCATTTGAAGTTGTAGAAAGAAACGAAAACGCCCTTAATGGTAAGGCACATCGTAAGCAAATTGAAGTTACCCTCCAAAAAGGCAGTCGTTCACTCCAGTTTAACATCCTTCTATATCTGCCAAAACACAAGGACAAGGCACCTTTATTTTTGGGTTATAATTTTTTCGGGAACCATACGATTACCACGGACCTCAATGTGCTCGTTTCCAAAGCTTGGACCATGAACAATGAAAAGTTGGGCATTACCGCAAACCATGCAACAGAAGCTTCCAGGGGAGTGCGTGCCCATCGCTGGGCCATAGATAAAATTCTGGATAAAGGATTTGGGTTGGCGGTCATTTATTATGGTGAGGTGGATCCGGATAAAAATGATTTTTCGGATGGGCTGCACACCCTTTTTTATAGCAAAGGGCAAAAACAGCCTAAGGCCAACGAATGGGGGAGTATCGCTGCATGGGCCTTTGGATTGAGTAGGGCCTTGGATTTTCTGGAAAAGGAGAAACAAGTAGACGCTTCTAAAGTCATAGCTTTTGGACATTCACGATTGGGGAAGGCTGCCTTGTGGGCAGCCGCCACAGACGAACGTTTTGCAGGGGTCATTAGTAATAACTCGGGCTGTGGCGGGGCCGCATTATCCAAACGGAAATTTGGCGAAACCGTTGGCCGTATCAATACAAGTTTCCCCCACTGGTTTTGTGATAATTTTGAGAAATACAATGAAAATGAAGAAGCTTTGCCCATAGACCAGCACCAATTGTTGGCCCTAATTGCACCAAGACCCTTATATGTTGCAAGTGCAGAGGAAGATCAATGGGCGGATCCCAAAGGTGAATTTCTTTCGGCCCATTATACTTTTCCGGTTTATGGCTTGTTCGGTAAAGAGGGAATCACTTCACAAAGGATGCCCGAGGTTAACCAACCTATTCAAAATACAGTGGCCTATCACATTAGAACAGGTATACATGATGTAACCGACTACGATTGGGAACAGTATCTTATTTGGGCCAAGAAGTTTATAGAATAGAATTGATCAGGCCGCTCTGCCTTTGATATATCGGATCTGACCGTTATGGTTGGATTCATGTTCCACCACGTGGAACCATTTACAATAGTTGTTGGTAGGTTGGTTACCGAAGAATTCTGTAGATTCCATTAACCAACTGTCGTCCCTATTTTTTAATTCCTTTTTTGAAAACTCCCTCACCTCATTCAATTTATCCAAATAGAAAGATAAGGGTTTGTCCTTAAACACCCTGCGCCCGGAATCACCTAAATTACTAGCTGCGCTCCAAACATCCTCTTCCACACCAAAACCAAGTTTATTTTTGGGGATTCCCGTAAACGTATCGATTTGATAATAGCGTTCCGTGGCGGCCAGATGCATTAACATGGCCCCTATAGTGTTTGAATTTTCATCTAATAAAAAATCAAGCTGCTCTTGTGAAATACCCCTCGTATCCCTTATGATCACAAATCGCATCCAGTCCATCATGGATATCAAGATGCTAACTTGATCGGTATAACCCTCCCTTTTTCCAAACTCATGGATATTATCATTGGCAGAAAACGTCCCGCTCGAGGCAAAATTCACTTTAGGAATAAACAATCCGGCACCTAAAAGCGTGGATGCCCTTAAAAAATTCCGTCTATCATTTTTTGGTTCTAGGTTGTCCATGATTCTTCATTTACTTCCAATTTAGAAACAAACCCGTATACCTTACCTGAGTTTCAGGAAATTTTAACATCAATCCTCAGTCAAAATTTGGTTTAAATCTTGATTTATGATTCGGTCTTTATAGGCCAATGACCAACCCATGGAATTGGTCAAGATGTAGAATTTTTGAAGTTCACTGATCAATCGGTTTCGGGCGTTGGTTTTCAGGGGAGAAGCTTCTATCTTTTTAAATAAAGCACTATTCACATTCGTTTTAATGGTATTGTAATCCGAAGCATTAAATTGATTAAAGTAATCCGCCGTCACATCATAATATTCAAAATCTGGATTGATTTTAACTTCCGGTTCGGGAATGGTTTTAATGTAAAGAGTTTTGCTATCTCTGTCCATTTCAAAATCGATCTTGGATAAATCGTAGGCTACGGTAACCTCGGCATTTACTACCACTAATGCCTTTTTATCTGCTGTGATCAAGGAGCCGAATAGTTCTTGAGAATCTTTGTAGGTGTAGACTTCGGCAAAATGTCCCTCGGTTACGATAAGCTTGGAGACATTATCGATCTGCTGCTGTATGAGCATGGAATTTTCCTGAAGAATGGATTTTTCCTTTCTTTCCTCAGAACAGGACCGGAAAATAAGGACAACCGCCAATGTAATAATTACTCCGATTACTATTTTTTTCATCATCCCAGTGTTGACCTCGCATGAAGTTTAAAACTCCATAAAAGGATATCCTTTTTGAAGATACACAATTTTCTCCTGTAGCGATTTTCTGAATTTTTGATGGGATTCCGAATCGGGATGAAAAGGTCGGTGCATCAGCCCTTTTTGGATTGTATCCACTTTTTCCATTGTAGAATAGGCTTGTTTAGAAATCCAGGTTTCCTTGAATTTTTCCCAGATATAATCGATGGCCAATGAATTAGGATGAATCATATCTGCTTCATAGAAGCGGTAGTCGCGCAATTCGTCCATCATAAGTTCGTAGGAAGGAAAATAAAGACATGTGGTCCTTTCTGGATAAGTGTCCAGCAATTGGTGAACAGCAGTTATTAAATGGGCTTTGCTCCTTTGGTTTTCAAGGAAACCATCTTTAAGATGACGAACCGGGGAAATGGTTAAAATAATTTGAGCCTTTTTATTGACAGATTGAATCCGATTTACAAGCTGTTCCAGGCTCTTTGCAATAGTTTCTATGGAAAGGAGTTCCTTATCAAATTCCTTTTGTGGAATCTTATGGCAGTTGGCCACTAGGGCATTGGTCTTTTTATAGCGATAGGTCCAAGCCGTGCCCAAGGTTAAGATAATATGTGTGGCTTCGCCTATTTCTTGGCTCGTATGTTCAAGACTTTCGTTTAACCTTTGAACTAGCCTTTCCTTGGACACATCACTTAAATCGGAATGTGCATCAAAACAATGCCAACGCTCATTGTGAAAAAAAACATCCCTTTCTGTAAAAGTATTATGATCTAATGCTCTTGAAAGTAGATTTTCGATCGCTTTCGGATGAAACAGAACACCCCATGGATTTTGAAGATTTTGGAATTTAAAATAATCCGATTTTTTGCCGATGTTCTCAACAAAACATGACCCTACCAGCAGTAATCGGCTTTGATAATCAATTTGACTATTTGCAGGATTTAAAGGAATTTTGGTCTGTAGCTTCATCGACATAAAAACGATTCACAAAATACAAACTTAATCTTCATTTTAAACTCACAAGCTCAATATATTTGTTATCGCCTTGATAGTTTACAGAAGAAAATTTAGTATTTTTATATACTGATTTTCAATATTTTACAAATTATGGGATTTAAAGCAAAAATCATTTTATCCTTTTTTGCGGTAATTTTATGCAGTGTTGCGTGTAGTGATAGTTTTTTGGAAACCAACCAAGAACCCGCAATGGAACCGACCTCTGAATTGGATGTTGAAAAGGCCAATAAGGATTTTTCTGAGCTTCCTTTTAAAACCGGCATCAACGATTTTGAAATAAGCGTATTATTCAACCAAAGATGGCGATTTCGTCTAAATGTACCAGAAGTGACGGACGATGAATTGGTACCCCTTTTTATAAATTTACATGGTGGTGCACTTACCCCAAGGCCAGATGGGTTCAGACGAGGAGATTGTCTACTTGGACCTGCCCTGGAGACGAAAAATATCAAGGCATATATTTTGAGTCCTACTTCTGAAGCTCTTTTATGGTTTGACCCTTTCAATGAGGCTCAAGTGGTCAACCTAGTGAAATTTTCAATAGAGCATCTAAATGTTGACCCTAAAAGAGTGGTTGTCTTTGGATATAGTGATGGCGGTTTTGGGAGTTGGTTCTTTGCCGATACCCATCCCGAGCTTTTTTCAGCGGCCATACCTATGGCACAGGCCTACGGTCTAATATCTTCGGACAATGGAATAGCAAAAAAAACGGAAATCCCCTTATATGTTATTCATGGGGAAACCGACGTAATTTTTCCCTTTTCCAATACGGAGGATTTGGTGGAGCGATCTAGAAATGCTGGTAGTGAAATTATATTTGTAAAAGCAGAGGGGTTAGATCACAATAGGGCTTGTAGTTATTTACCTTATGTAGAAGATGCTATTGACTGGTTAAAAGACTCCGTTTGGGAATAACAAAATCGAGTTTATGGCATATTTCAATGACATTTGCTAAAAGAAAAGTGTTTTCCTTTAAAAAAACAATGGTTATATACAGTCCGTGATCCGTTTCAAAAAAGCTTCATATTCCTTTTCCAAACTGGAATCCATTTGGCGAATAAAATCCAAGACCCGAAGCAAAAGCTCTATTTCCTGATTCTGTAACGCATTGCTGGCCTTGTCCATTTCCTTCATGACCAAATCCTGCAGATTATAAATGCCTTGAAGTCCATAGAGGCAGTCATAATTAAATTCGTTTACAATTCCCGTAGTCTTGGACGTTTCCCATGCTATTTTGGAAAGCTCGGCCAACTCTAGATTAATGAAAACATCCCCTTCATAATTAAATAGTGCGTCAGCTATGTTAGTAGAATCTGTTATACGCAAAAAGTCCGGAAACTCTTTTTGAAATTTACCCATTTGTCCAGCTGTTACTACAACACCATCCTCATCGCCCGAATCAAATCCTTTATAAGTCTCGATGGCCTTGACAAGGCGCTGGTTGTTTTGCCTTGTCTTTCGAAGCTCCCCTAAATTATTTTTAATTTCAATTTGAATTTTTTCAATAGCAATTTTCTTGTCCTGATCTATTTTTTTGGAAGCATTCCAATCGTTGAACCAAATAGCAAGATTGATTCCAACAAATATCAATAGAACCTCCCCGACAATATATTTCCAATTGAAATTACGGAGTCTTAGGCGTTTCATTTTACACTACATATTTTCTGGCCTCTTGTAAGGCTTGATGTATCCCATCTGGATTTTTCCCTCCTGCCGTGGCAAAAAAAGGTTGTCCGCCCCCACCACCTTGAATAAATTTTCCAAGTTCACGGACAATGGTTCCCGCGTTCATTTCCCGCTCAGCCACTAATGCTTTGGATATATAGCAAGATAGCAGGGCCTTCCCATTCTGCTCCGTTCCAAAAAGTAAGAACAAATCGTTTCGGCTATTTCCCATTTCAAATGAAAGATCCTTGATACTGGCCGCATCCAAATCTAGCTTTTTGGCCAGAAATTGAATCCCGTTTACCTCCTCCAATTCATTTAACAGCTCCCCCTTAAGGTTTTTGGCCTTGTCCTTTAACAACTGTTCCACATCCTTTTTTAATCTGGTATTTTCATTTTGAAGGGATTCCAGTGCCTTAACAGGATCTTGTGGATTGTTCAGGAGACCTTTGAGTTCGGCAAGTACACTTTCGCTTTTGGTATAAAAATCCTTTACGGCATCCGAAGTTATGGCTTCTATACGTCTAATCCCAGCTGCTATGGCACTCTCGGAAACAATTTTAAAATGCCAGATATCACCGGTGTTCCGTACATGGGTACCACCACATAATTCTATAGATTGCCCAAAACGGATTGTACGGACCGTATCACCGTATTTTTCACCGAACAATGCCATGGCGCCTTCATCAAGAGCCTGGGTCATAGGTACATTTCTGTTTTCCTGTAAGGGCAATTGACCATCTATACGAGCACGTACAAACTCCTCCACAGATTTAATTTCTTCTTGGGTCAACTTCGCAAAGTGGGAAAAATCGAACCGGAGGTATTTGGAATGTACGGCCGATCCTTTTTGTTCTACATGGGAACCTAATATTTCCCTTAGCGCTTGGTGCAACAAATGTGTTGCAGTGTGATTTGCAGCTGTTCGTTGCCTCTGCTTTTTATCAACAACCGCTCTAAAGGTGGCTTCGGTATGTCTAGGCAAGCTTTTGGCAAAATGTACAATTTCATTGTTCTCCTTTTTGGTATCAACAATATATACCACATCTCCATTCGGGACTTCCAAATAGCCCTTATCCCCAACTTGCCCCCCTCCTTCGGGATAAAATGGAGTTATATTGAATACCAATTGATAATGCTCGCCATCCTTTTTGGAGGAAACCCTTCTATATTTGGTCAACTTTACATCGGCCTCCAAGAGGTCATAGCCTACAAATTCCTGTTCTACATCGCTGGATAAAATCTCCCAATCGCCCTTGGAAATTTCAGAGGCTGATTTTGAGCGCTCTTTTTGTTCCTGCATTGCTTTCTCAAACCCCTTTTCATCCAAGGCATACCCTTTTTCCTCGAGAATCAATGCCGTTAGGTCTATTGGAAAACCATAGGTGTCGTAAAGTTCAAAAGCTTTGTGGCCATCCACTGTTTTAGTTTTCGTAGATTGGATAACGCTTTCCAAAAGTACCAAGCCTTGTTCCAGGGTATTTAGAAAAGAATGCTCCTCTTCCCGTACTACATTCTCGATCAAGTGCCTCTGCTGTTTCAATTCGGGGAATGCTTCGCCCATTACGCTGACCAGCACATTTACCAAACGGAACATAAACGGTTCCTTTATTCCCAAAAAGGTAAATCCATAGCGTATGGCCCTGCGCAATATTCTTCGGATAACATAACCTGCCCCCGTGTTGCTAGGGAGTTGTCCATCCGCAATGGAAAACGCCACGGCACGAACATGATCCGCAATTACCCTGATAGCTATATCGATATCCTCATTCTGTCCATATTTGGTATTGGTTATGGTTTCTATTTCCCGGATAATCGGAGAAAAAATATCGGTATCGTAATTGGATTTTACACCCTGTAAAACCATACACAAACGTTCAAAGCCCATTCCGGTATCCACATGTTTGGCAGGTAGGGGCTCTAGCGCTCCGTTGGCTTTTCGATTGTATTGCATGAAAACCAGGTTCCAAATCTCCACTACTTGAGGATGGTCCTGATTCACCAGGGATGCTCCGGAAGTCTTTGCTTTTTCCTCGGCGGTACGTATATCCACATGTATTTCGGAACAAGGGCCACAAGGGCCTTGATCCCCCATTTCCCAAAAGTTATCCTTCTTGTCGCCCATAAGGATGCGATTCTTGGGAACAATGGCCTTCCAATGTTCATAGGCCTCTTTATCCATCTCCAGGTTATCGGCATCCTCGCTCCCCTCAAAGACGGTAACATAGAGATCGGCCTTATCTATTTTGAGAACATCGGTCAGCAATTCCCAAGACCATTGTATGGCTTCTTTTTTGAAATACCCAGCTGTGTCGGAACTGGCGGCGTCACCAAAACTCCAATTCCCCAGCATCTCGAACATGGTATGGTGATAGGTATCCTTGCCTACTTCCTCAAGATCGTTATGCTTGCCGCTTACCCGAAGACATTTTTGGGAATCCGCCACCCTAACATGTTCCGCCTTCCGATTTCCTAGGAAAAATTCCTTGAATTGGTTCATCCCCGCATTGGTAAACATTAGGGTAGGATCATCCCTGACGACCATGGGGGCAGAAGGCACAATTTTATGCGCTTTTCCTTTGAAAAAATTTAAAAATTGATTCCTTATTTCTTTGGAAGTCATTGAAAATGGTAAGGTTTTACAAATTTTAACGGTTTGTACAAAACAATTTTTATATTTGTTTGTTTTGTTAAAAGAAAGCACAAAAATAGGATAAAATCCATTCATGTCTAAGGTAAAGTATTATTACGACCCGGACACCTTGTCCTACCGAAAGATAGAACCCAAAAAATCCAAGCGCTATTGGAATATCGCTTTTTTCTTCCTTGGGTCATTATTATTTGGCCTATTATGTCTTATCCTATTATTGAATACCAATTTAATAAATACGCCAAGGGAATTGTCCTTACAGCGTGAGGTAAAGAATTACGAGCTACAGTTTGAGCTTTTGAACAAAAAAATGGAGCAAATTGAGGAAGTTTTGGCCAATATAGAGGACCGCGACAATAACATTTATCGTCTATATTTTGAGGCCAATCCTATCCCGGAAGAACAAAGAAGAGCTGGCTTTGGAGGGATTAATCGATACAAATCCTTGGAAGGCTTCAATAATTCTGAAATGGTCATTGCCACCACCAAGCGCCTGGACATCATTAAAAAACAAATGGCCATACAATCCAAGTCCTTGGATGAGATTACCAAATTGGCCAAGGAAAAGGAGAAACTATTGGCTTCTATTCCTGCCATACAACCCATTAACAATGAAGACCTTACCCGAATGGCATCAGGTTTCGGTTGGCGGTCGGACCCCTTTACCAAAGCTAGGAAAATGCATAGGGGTATGGATTTCACTGCACCTAGGGGTACGCCTATATATGCAACAGGGGATGGTAAGGTAACTCGGGCGGACAATAGATCTTCAGGTTTTGGCAAACATATCCGTATAGAACATGGGTATGGATACATTACCCTTTATGCCCATTTAAGCAGATACAACGTAAAAAGGGGACAAAAGGTAAAGCGTGGAGACATCATTGGCTTTGTAGGGAATACAGGACGCTCCGAAGCTCCTCATGTACATTATGAAGTGTGGAAGGATGAGGAACGCATAAACCCCATAAACTTCTATTACGGAAGTTTGTCGGCGGAAGAATTCGAGAATATGCTCAAATACGCTACTCAAGAAAATCAATCCTTGGATTAATGTACGTAGAGCTGCCTGAAAAACGATACTATGGTATTGGCGAAGTCGCCAAGGCCTTTGGGGTAAACACTTCTTTGATACGTTTTTGGGAAAAGGAATTCGATGCGCTCAAACCCAAAAAAAATGCCAAAGGTAATCGAAAATTCACCCCTCAGGACATCAATAACCTACGTCTTATTTACCATTTGGTGAAGGAACGGGGATTTACCCTGGAAGGGGCAAAGACACATCTTCGTGAAAGTAGACAGAAAACCTTGAATAATTTCGAAATTATCCAAAAGTTGGAACGGATAAAGGCCGAGCTTTCCAAGATAAAAGAGCAACTATAAATCTACCTTAAATACACTACCATGAAAAAGGGATTAATTATTTTAATTATTCTTGGGGTCATTGCTTTTGGCCTCTATCAATGGGCCGTAGGATTTAACAATACGGCCGTAGAATTGGAGGCGGATGCCAAGACCGCTTGGTCCAATGTAGAAAGCGCCTACCAGCGCAGAAATGATCTCATCGGAAATTTGGTCAAAACCGTCCAGGGTGCCGCAGACTTCGAACGGGGTACGCTAACCGATGTAATAGAAGCACGCGCCAAGGCCACTTCTACCAACATAGATGTAAACAATCTCACTCCCCAAAGTATGGCGGCCTTTCAAGAGGCCCAAAGTGGATTAACAGGTGCCCTTGGCAAACTAATGGTTGTAGTGGAACGTTATCCTGAACTAAAGGCCAATCAAAACTTCTTGGAATTACAGGCCCAACTTGAGGGAACGGAGAATAGGATAAACGTGGAACGCAATAGATTTAACGAAAAGGTAAATCTTTACGACATCCACACCACCAAGTTCCCGGGGAAGTTATTGGCAGGACTTTTCGGTTTTGATGAGATGGCCCGTTACCAAGCTGATCCAGGTTCGGATCAAGCACCGGACGTAGAATTTGACTTTAACTAACCTTATGTCCAAGGTAGAGGAATTTCTAACCGCGGAGGAGGAGAAGGAAATTGTCCTGGCCATTTTGCAGGCCGAAAAGAACACCTCAGGGGAAATCCGCGTACATATCGAAGCACATACAGAGCTAGATTATCTTGATCGTGCCAAAGAAGTCTTCCATATACTTAAAATGGACAATACCAAAGAAGATAATGGAGTACTAATATACATTGCGGTCAATGATAGAAATTTTGCCATTTATGGAGATAATGGCATAGATAAGGTAGTCCCTAAAGGTTTTTGGGAAAGCACTCGAGATGCCATCCAAAAAGCATTCAAGGAAGGGCATTTCAAACAGGGCATCATTGACGGCGTTTTAACTGCAGGCAAAGAATTGGAATCCCATTTCCCATGGCAGCATGGGGATATGAATGAATTAAGCGATGAAATTTCAAAAGGTTAGTCTTCTTTTAGTCGTTTGCCTTTTTTGCTCGGGAGTTACCTTTGCCCAGTTCCGAATTCCAGAAAAACCGGCTTCTACTAGTGACCAAACCAGTGTATACGATTACATTGGCCTACTTTCTCAAAATCAAGAATCAAATCTGAGAAAAAAACTAATTCGTTATTCAGATAGTACCTCCACACAAATAGTCATAGCGATCATAAGTTCTACGGAAGGGGAGAATATCAATTATCTTGGGGCCCAATGGGGTCAAAAATGGGGTATAGGCCAAGCCGATAAGGATAACGGTATTCTAGTTCTTTTGGCTAAAGATGATCGAAGAATCGCTATAAATACAGGATATGGTGTGGAGAGCAATCTTACGGATGCGATGTCCCGACGTATTATAGAAAATATTATCGTACCTCGGTTCAAGCTAGATGACTACTATGGTGGTCTTAGCAATGGTGTTGACTCCATTTTTAAGGTATTGACAGGAGAATTTAAGGAAGAACGGACTTTTAACAATGAAGAAGGATTTCCATTAGGCTCCATACTACCCTTTATTGTTTTTATTATTATTTTGATCATTCTTTCGCGCAGAAATCGAAAAGGTGGTGGACGAGGTGGTAATCGTTCTTCTGGGCCGGATATTTGGGATATCATTATCCTCAGCAATATGGGGCGTGGCGGATTCGGCGGTAGTTCCAAAGGAGGCTTTGGAGGAGGCGGTTTTGGAAGCGGCGGATTCGGTGGGGGCTTTGGTGGCGGTGGTTTTGGTGGCGGAGGCGCTTCAGGAGGTTGGTAAATCCAAATTCAAGTGCACGTTTTAAAATCAAAATCAGAATTATAGTATCTGGCGATGCTACTTCTGAAGCATAAAAATGGGTATGAGTACGCCGGTGAGGTTAAAATGTTCCCATAACTTGCTCTCTAAAAACCACTTGTACATACTACGCAACCTTTTTTTGACTTGTCCATCCTAAAAGAAAAATAATGTGCAAAGTATTGTTTTTTCTGCCCGTTTTGGTACTTCTATCAATGTGTGACAACGAGGGGGATAATGTTCTAGCTCCTGATTGCGCCGCCGTACTATGCGAAGCTGATTTCTCCGAGCTATTTTTAGAAGTTGTATCCAGTGATACCAACGAGAATGTCTTTTTTGCCAATATCCATGACGAAAGCGATATTACCGTAAATGGAAATCCATCAATGAACTTTGAAATAAGGAATGTACTGGAAAAAGAACTTTTGGTCCTAAGCGATGAAAATTGGGAAATTGGCAGTTTTGAGTATACCCTTCGGATAGGGGAGACCAATGAATTTGTGTTGGCCCTTGAATTGGCAAGGACTGGCGGTGTCGGTTGTTGCGCAAACCGGTTATTCCTGGATAATCTTAAAATAAATGATACCGTCCAAGATGTAAATTCCAGACCTTGGATTTTTACCATTTCAGTTAATTGAAGACTGGAGTACCTCAATAAGTTGAGTATTCAATATACCAAAAACTACTTCTTACGCATAAAAATTGACATGGGTACACCCGTAAAGACAAAGTGTTCCCGCAATTTGTTCTCTAAAAACCGCTTGTAAGGATCACGTACATATTGGGGCAGATTACAAAAGAAGGCAAATTGTGGAAAAGGAGTGGGCAGCTGCGTAATGAACTTTATTTTTACGTATTTTCCTTTATAGGCGGGTGGTGGCGTATTCTGGATAATGGGCAGCATAACATCATTCAACTTACGGGTGGGGATGCGTTTGGAGCGATTTTTATACACCTCCACCGCTGTTTCAATTGCCTTAAAAATTCGCTGCTTGGTCAATACCGAAATAAAGAGGATGGGTACATCGGTAAAAGGTTCCATCGCTTGTTTGATCTTTTGGGTATACTGCTTCATGGTATGGGTTTCCTTATCACCGACCAAATCCCATTTATTGACCAAAATCACGATGCCTTTATTGTTTCGCTGCGCGAGCCAAAAAATGTTTTCGACCTGGCCATCGAATCCTCTAGTTGCATCGAACAAAAGAAGACATACGTCACAATGTTCAATGGCCCTTACCGAACGCATCACTGAATAAAACTCCAAATCTTCCTTTACTTTGGCTTTCCTCCGAATACCCGCCGTATCCACCAAATTGAACTCAAAACCGAAGCGATTGTATTTGGTGTCAATACTATCCCGAGTGGTTCCCGCAATATCCGTAACTATATAGCGTTCCTCTCCGATCAATGCGTTGATGAAAGATGATTTTCCCGCATTTGGCCTTCCTACCACGGCAAATCTGGGTAAATCATCCGTTTCCATTTCTTTTTCGGGCAAGACCTTGACCAAATCATCCAACAGCTCTCCGGTTCCACTTCCATTGATGCTGGAAAGGGTGTAATACTCCCCTAATCCCAGCGCGTAGAATTCTACTGCATCCGCAGCCCGTTTGGCATTGTCCACTTTGTTGACCGTTAAAAAAACCGGCTTGTCTATTCTTCGAAGTAATTTTGCTACATCCTCATCCATACCGGTTACCCCGGATTCCACATCTACCATGAATATAATGGCATCTGCCTCATCTATCGCCAATTCTACCTGTTTGTCGATTTCCTTTTCAAAAATATCGTCACTGCCTACAACATAACCTCCAGTGTCTATTAAGGAAAATTCCTTTCCGTTCCAATCGCTCTTTCCATAGTGGCGATCACGTGTAACCCCACTAATGGCATCCACTATGGCCTCACGGCGCTGTATGAGACGGTTAAAAAAAGTGGATTTACCTACATTGGGCCTTCCTACAATGGCAACAATCGCGCTCATAAAAATCAATTGAGTTTGCAAAGGTAGCACTAATCAATAAATTATAATGGTAAATGGACTAAAGTAGGAAGAGAATGGAAAAAGGTATGGAATCTGGCAGGTATATTAAAACCTGGAATTGAAAAAGCATAGCTCCTTAAAGCATAATTAAAATACTTCTACCTGTGTCGAAATAGTGAAATCATATTTGTGTCACCTCTACTTCCCATCAGGTAAGGATCGCCAGCTATTCTATTCCTAATTTTTTTAACAGGAGACCCATAAGCCAAAACATAACTATCGACATTACCAACCACCAAAGATCCCGCACCGATAACAGTATATTTTCCTATGGTGATATTCTCAATAATATTCGTACCCAAACAAATAGCAGAACCTGTTCCCAGAATAAAATTTCCCCCTACACAAACCCTTGGTGCTAAACTTGAAAAGTCGCACAGAAGGCCGTCATGCTCAAAAGAAGAGTTTGTATTGAGTATGCAATGATTTCCGATAACGGAGTTAGCATTAATGATTACCCCGGGCATAACCACACTGCCATGACCAATTTCTACGTTCATACCTACAATGGCCGTGGGATGAACGGTAGAAACAAAACGAAAATCAGAGATAATTCTAATAATTCTCTCAACAATTATTTTTCTTATCCAATTATCCCCAATCGCAACTATGCCACCATGTATATTATACTTTTCGATCAAATAGGGAAGATCGTATTCATTACCAAGAATTGGGTAGCCATTGTGTTCTCTGCCCTTTTTCTGAAAGGAATCTATATATCCAACAAAGTTATACTCTCCTTCCTTCTTAACACAATCCATGACGACACTACCGTGACCGGAAGCTCCAAAAATGACAATATTGTGCATTTTATCGGATTTTTTTGCGTTTCATCGATATTTCAAAGATACTCAAAGTTAACATAGGGTAAAGAAAAAAGGTGTCTTTTCGACTAAATTACTAATATTAAGATAAGATAGCTCTGATTTTCAGAATCATAAATCTTTTTAAAATTTCGAAAACATATTAAAAATGTAGACATATATTTTCGTCTCTCCCACCAGCCTAAGAATTGCAAAAATCATTTTCTTCAAAGATCTGCCTTCTCCTTTTCCAAAAAAAGAAGTATATTATTACACCCTTGATGTCTAATGAAAACACTACCCAATGATATTGTTCTAAGACCTAGGTTTCAGTTGGAGTTACCAAATGAGAAGGAAACGGTTTTGGAAGCCTTTGAGCAGACACAAAAAGATCCCTTTTTGTTGAAAAGGGTAGATGACCATGTGTTCATCAAGTTCAACAGGGAACATATCCATTTTTGGTCGCCTCAATTGCATTTGGAAATCAATGAAGTTGATGTAAAGAACAGTAAGCTCTATGGCCTTTTTGGACCTAACCCTACTTTATGGACTTTTTTTATGTTCCTTCATTTTGGAGTGGGAACGTTTTTTATCATTTTTGGGATTTGGGCCTATTCTTATGCCTCGCTTGGTAGACCCTACGGACTTCAGATGGGGATTATGATTTTTATGGTAATCCTATGGTTTGTACTGTATGCCTTTGGAAGGGCGGGAAAACGCAAAGGGAAACCCCAAATGCGGGAACTGTATCAATTTATGATGGAGACCTTGACCGATTGATTTCACAATCGATCAAAAATCATCCATCCCAATCAATTAATTACACTAATTTTCGTAAAAAGTAACGGTTCCGCTTACCTCATTACTAACTACCAATACATCTTTTCCTGAAGGGCTATACTCCGCAGGAATGGCCAATACACCTTCTGGGCCAATATCCCCGGCATTGGATAGGATATCCATAAAAACAGGGGCATATGGATCGGAAATATCATAAATCATCACCTGATTATTTCGTTCCAGACCTACAAAGAGAATGTACTTTTCCCCAACTTTCAAAACTTCTACGGCCTCGGGTTCCGCCCCTTTATCATCACTTCGTGCGTCGTCCCCGTTAAAAACGTCGGGAGTGAGGCTCAAGGTTTGCATGGCAATATCATTGCCACTATCGTATACCAGTTGACCGTTACCTGTCCAAATTGTAAAAGAACGTGCCCCGTAGTTATACAGTTCATCGTAATCACCATCTCCGTCAATATCTCCCAAGGTTGTTGTAGATTGAAGCCGGCCCAAGTTTTCTTCCAGCTGCAATGTTGCCGCATCAGGAAACTTCGTTTCATCCAAGGGTAAGCCCCCAATTCTCTCTTCTTCAGAAAAACCATCGTAATCCCTGGCATCACCCTCATTGGCAGTAATAATGTAGTCTGCCCCGCTTACGTTGTAATGCGCTATGGCATCCGGTTGGAATATTCCAAAAACGGGTACACTCCGTAATTCCTTTTTACCGTCTTCGTTACTTGGGTCAATTTCATTTCCGGGAAGGCTGTAATCCTTAAACCCTAAAGGTAGGATGGCTTCAATTTGCTTTGTCTCCAGATTTACTACTGCAACCCCATTGTTTTCCTGTAGGGTAACCCATGCCGTTTTTGAATCTTCCGAGATGGCTACATATTCGGGCTCTACATCCATAGCGAGCGTGGCGCCCGGTCCAAATACCCTAAAACCTTCAGCGCAAAGGTTGTGAACATCCATATTAAAGCTTTCAAAATCTAAGGTCTCCACAGCGCCTTCTGCCACATTAATGATACTTACCGTACCATGGGGGTCATTTGTATAGTCATCATTGGGCTCTCCCTCATTGGCGGAAACGATGTACTTCCCGTCTGGCGAAAAGGCCACCATATCGGGTAAAGCACCCACTGTAAAGGAGTTTAGATAGTTTTGGGTTTCCGTGTCAAAGAGTTTAATTGCTCCTTGGTCTTGTTTTACTTCAGCTTCCACGGCTACCGCCAATATACCGTTTTTTACTGCTACACTATTTGGAGCTCCAGAGCCTGACAAATCAATGGACGTTAGTTGCATGGGGGCATCAAGGTCCGAGATATCATAGACCGATATGCCATTGGTCTCCACATTGACCGTAAACAGTTTCTTGGTCATGGGGTCATAGGCGGAAATCTCCGCAGCCCCTTCGCCACCTACCTGAATGGTATTTTTATACACAAAATTTACATCCATTGTTGGATCATCATCGTCATGCCCATCCGGGTCACCAAGAAAATCATCCAATTTATCGCAAGAAAGAATAGAGAAAAGTAATCCTAAGGATAGGATTCTAGTAAAAAGTTTCATCTTAAGTTGGTTTTTTAGATTGATGACAAGATGAAACTTTCAATAGAACTAAAGGTTAGCAAAAATCTAAGTTATGGTTAGCTAAGTAATAGGAAAAGGTTAGGTTTAGGAAATGTAAATGTTAATCGCCTAATTATTGTAGCCAAACCGCTTGAGTTGTCTGGAATCGCTACGCCAATTTTTATTTACTTTTACGTATAATTCCAAATGGACCTGTTTGCCAAAGAATTTTTCCAGGTCCTTACGGGCCTCTACGCCTACACGCTTTAGGGCGCTGCCTTTATGCCCAATTATGATTCCTTTTTGTGAATCCCGCTCTACCATAATTACGGAACGCATACGGATAATGTCCGCGTCCTCCAGGAATTCTTCGGTTTCTATTTCCACGGAATATGGAATTTCCTTTTTGTAGTGTATCAGTATTTTTTCACGTATGGTCTCATTGACAAAAAAACGTTCCGGCTTGTCAGTTAATTGATCTTTGGGATAATAAGGAGGCGCTTGGGGCAACAATTCGATTATTCGATCAAAGACTCCTTTAACGTTAAAGTTCTGGAGCGCCGAAATGGGATGTATCTCTACCTTGGGCAACGTTTCTTGCCAATGTTGTACCTGTTCTTCCAGAAGCTCCTGGGAGGCACTGTCTATTTTATTCAATAGTAAAAGAACAGGAATCTTACTGCTCTTGATTTTATCCAGGAATCGTTCATCCTTTAATGCTTTTTCCCCAATTTCCACCATATATAGCAATACATCGGCATCCTCAAAAGCCGATTTCACAAAGTCCATCATGCTGGATTGCAACTCGTATGCCGGCTTGATGATTCCCGGGGTATCGGAAAGGATAAGCTGAAAATCATCGCCATTGACAATACCTAAAATGCGATGCCTAGTGGTTTGTGCCTTGGAAGTGATGATGGACAACTTTTCACCTACAAAGGCATTCATCAGGGTCGATTTTCCCACATTGGGATTGCCTATGATATTTACAAATCCGGCTCTATGTTCCGACATGTTTCCTTTTTTCGAAGTAGATTTTCATTTGTTGGTCCACCTTTGGTGATAAGTAAAGAACGGCCAACATATTTGGAATCACCATAAGGGCATACGCCAAATCAATCAGATTAATGACCAAATCTACCGAAGCGACCGCGGCAAAAACAATGGTTCCAACAAAATACCAGTTGTAGTATTTCCCAATCTTGGCATTGGTTAGAAATGAAAGACATTTTACCCCATAATATGAATAGGTAAAGAGCGTTGAAAGTGCAAAGGCAGATACGATAACCATAAGCAAAACGTCCCCAAAACCAAACAATGTCTTTTTAAAGGCAATCAACGTCATCAAAATACCATTACTTTCTGCTTCCAAGTAGGCTCCACTTAAAATAATAACTATGGCGGTAAGGGTACATACAATAATGGTATCGATAAAGGGGCCCAGCATAGCGACCAGACCCTCTTGTACAGGTTCATCCGTTTTGGTCTGACCATGATACATAGGCGCGCTCCCGAGTCCCGCCTCATTGGAAAACATAGCTCGCCTCACTCCAAGGATAATCAAGCCCCAAAGACCGCCTTTGACCATGGTGTCCAGATTAAAAGCCTCGGTAAAAATTAATTTTAGAGAGGGTCCTATTTCCGAGGTATTGGTCATCATGACTACCAAAACAGCCAGAAAATATAGCAACACCATAAACGGAACTATTGTGGATGCCACCTTGGCGATTTTTTTTAGCCCTCCAAAAATAACGAATGAAGTGATAAGGGCCAGAATAATCCCAACTATCAATTTCCAATTAAAGTCCCCCAGTATAATCAAGTTTTCGTCTGGCCTTACCACATTCATAAAGGTTTGGGTAAATTGATTTGCCGTGAATACGCCTAAAAAACCAAACAGCCCTGCTATGCAGAAAAAACTGGCCAGAGGCTTTGCTTTTTGACCTATCCCTTGAATGATATAGAACATGGGGCCTCCCTGAAGTTTACCTTCGGAATCCTTTCCCCGAAACATTATGGAAAGACTGCAAGAATAGAATTTAATACACATCCCTATGAGTGCCGTAATCCAAATCCAGAAAACCACTCCAGGCCCCCCCATGTATATGGCAATGGCGACGCCAGAGATATTTCCCAGGCCCACGGTGGCCGCTACTGCCGCGGATAACGCCTGTAGGTGACTTACATCTCCTTTTGCCTCTTCCTTATCATGTTTCCCTGCCGTTATTGCAATGGCATGACCAAAGTAGCGATAGGGCAAAAACTTAGATTTAAAAACAAGAAAAAGTCCGCCACCAATTAAAAGAATCAGCATAGCCCATTCCGTATAGGGCAGCATTGCGGATAAAAAATCATTAAACGTCTCCATAGGTGCGCAAAGTCCCGAAGGTATGGATTTTCTTAATTTTCATGAGACCGTTCGAGAAATAATTCTTTTTTGGTAGGATTTGATAATACTAAAAAACCGTTGTATCTTTGCCGTCCACATCGCGGGGTAGTGTTTCGACAGGCTCAACATTAAAGCAGTATCCTTCGACAAGGCTCAGGACAGGGTACCTACCGGAACTGGGTAAATTGAATAAATCAAGTGCCTACAAAGCACTTTTAAGATACATCGCGGGGTAGAGCAGTAGGTAGCTCGTCGGGCTCATAACCCGAAGGTCGCTGGTTCGAGTCCAGTCCCCGCTACTAAGAAGCCCCAAGGAAACTTGGAGCTTTTTTGTTTATAGGGTCGCGTAGCTCAGCTGGATAGAGCATCTGCCTTCTAAGCAGGGGGCCGTTGTACTTTGAAAAATAAAAAAAATGAACTAAAAAATTTAGGTCGCGTAGCTCAGCTGGATAGAGCATCCGCCTTCTAAGCGGACGGTCACAGGTTCGAATCCTGTCGCGATCACTGATTTTTTTGATAGGCTTCCAAATTTTTTGGAGGCCTTTTATTTTCAATCCGTACAACATACGTACAACATTTGAAGCTTTGAATTGTCTTTCCAAAATATAGGTAACTGGACAAATACTCGAACAACCTTTTTGGTTGATGTGTACTGAATGACTTGTTTTAAAATTCATGCCTCTAATTTTAGACTAAGATTGAATTTACCCTGCCTGATTCTAGATTCACGAATGCCCCGTGTTTTTGAATCTGTTTGTGGTATAACAAGCGAAACAAACAGTCGGAAGCATGGGCGACCAAGACGTCGTTAATGAACAGCGACTGTTCATTTAGTTTATCGGAATAAGTGCATCCTGCGCCCTGTAAAGTAGGTGTGTCATAGGCATCCAAATCGGGAAAGAAATCGATGATATTTTTGAGTTTTTCGACCTGTTCAAAGTCCTCTCTTTCTATTTTACGTTTCTCATTGAAAAGCGTTCCTATAACAAATTGCCCTGTATTTCTACTGTTGCCCAAATCCAACCAATAAAACATAGTATTGTATTCAGAACCTTTGTACGGATATTGAAGCGATCGTGCGAGTTGTACCCGAAAATTGGCATTGTCAACACAAGTAATTATGATATTCGCCCTAATATCTTCGCCATCAGGGAGAGCGTCCATGGGAATACCTTGCCATTGCAGACCAAATGCCATGTTTACCTTGTTAACGGCATTGATCACTTTGTACTCCCCAACATCGGAAGTAGTGTACAATTGTCTCCCTACATTATTTGGTTCGACTATATCGGAATCATAGGCGATGATGTGCAGCCCTGGGTGTCCTACTTGACGTAGCGCATGATCGATTCTAGCCAATCGTGCCAATAGTAATGAACCCGTTCCCCCAACTCCGATCAAAGCAATCGTTATAGGATGTGTCGGGTTATAAAAGTAGTTAGGCGCAAAGTGTATCCTAGTTTTCATAAAGGTCTTTTATGGTCAGTTTGTTTGCAATCAATAATCCATCGTCAAAGAATGGTTTGTCCAAATGGCTTTTCATTATGGCTACAATATTTCCCTTAGCAATACGGTTGTGATGGGTTGCCGTAAAGACCGATCGAAAAAATTGCTGTTCCACAAAGCCCATGATGTCCTCGTAATATTCAAAGCCGTCATACTCCATTGAAGCACTACCCATACAGACTTTGCCATGCCCATCTACATTAAGTAGCGGTGCGTTATAAATCGGGGTCGATTCGTTCAGACTATCCTTTCGAAGAAGAGCAAACACCCTAAGAGTATTTCCTTCTAGTTTAAACAGCAACTTTGGCAATGGATATTTTCCCGAAACGATCCCCGTATTGGTATCAAAATACATGGTATGCTGTTTTGGATGTACATACCAGACCAGTTGAAGGCTTCCCTTGAAATCGAAATGGATTAGGTTTTTAGGCAACATTCCCTTGAAACGGAACTTTATCAGATCGCCTTCCAAGCAGCTAAAGACGTTTCGGGCGGTATCTTTGGTTAAAGGCATTCCTGCCGTTAATTTCTCTCCAACTATGTTGTGATATGAGAAGTAATGTCCTTGAGTATAATAGCCCTGATCTTGGGAATAACCGATGATAGCAAACTTGGGTAGAAAATGTTCGTCGGCCTGTAAAATGGTAACGTGTTCCATGTTTATAATTGTCTTAAAAGTTGGTTCAATTCGGATAGAAATTCTTCCAATCTATTGAGTTGATAGCGTGTATCTTTATTGAAAGGCTCCATGTTTTCTTTGTCAGCAATGGTATGTTCGTATGCCGAAATGATGTCGTATTCATTGGAACATTCGTTGAGCATTTCAATGTAGGAGCCTGTGAATTCGCTATCCTCATCGTCAACTATGAGGAAAGATTCCGAATGGTTGAATAAACTTTCATGTTGCTCCCTGATACTTAGACGCAAGGGTACATTAAAATCAATGGTATCGACTCTCAATAGGAGTTGCTTTATTTTTTTGTGCAACGGTTTTCTTGGTCGGTACTTCGAAACCAAAATTCTCCAATCCCGTGGAGTATATTCGCTAAATATGGTTTCGTATCGCCCAAAGAACTTTACGGAGTGATTTTGAGAGAATACCTTCCCGTTCTTGTTTTGGTACACCTCTTCCTCAAAAAGAAACTGCCATATCCAATCAACACGGGATTCGTCGGTCTGAAACAGCCCGATGTATGGCAACTCCTTCACAAAGGATAACAGGATATGAAAAAGGGAAGGGTTCTTCCATTTCAACCGAAATATTGGACGTAAGGGAATACAATACACCGTTCCCCTTCTTCCGATATAGCGTTTTAAAATCAGTAGTAGTCCAGCGTCCTGTACGATCCCAATATGGTCTATTCTTGCCCTTTCCCGTAACCGATAGGCACATCTTAAAATCAAATCCTCATAACTATCCAACGGTTCTAATTTCCAAGTGGATATATCCCCCGAAAAATGATTTGTTACGTCTACCATCAATTGAGCGAGTTCGCGAAGGTCAACATCCGATTCGTCCAATAAGCAATGGGAAAGTATTGGGGATATGGTTATGTTAGAAAGGGAAAAACTTCGGGCTGTAAAACCTTCGGTCTTCGTGTTCCGCCCTTGAAATGGGATTGTTGTACCGCTTTGAACAATCGAACGTGAAATTCTTTCTGTTCTTTTGATATGCTGAGTTGGGGATTGGGCTTCCATGGTTTTTGTCTTATAAATTCATCTACATTCATCGATCTATCCTTTCGTACCCGCTAAGGTCTTAAAGTGAATTTCATGAAAACCATTGACAATGCCCCTGTCCATAATATTGGCATTGGTCAAATCGGCGTATAAATGGGAATAGTGATCCATGACCTGTTCATGGGTCATGCCGTCGTCAATATCGTCCAACTCAATGGTATTGTTGTTGCCGTTTTGATAGATGTACTTACGTGTAATGCTTGCTACTTCCATTATGTAAAAAGTTTAGGGGATTCATAAACCTTCATATCCTTTACGACCTTTTGGGCATCCTTATGGTTCGGGTCGATCTTCAAAATATCGTTGGCGATGTCCGTTGCTTTTTTGTGGTCGGTCATAGGGTTAAAGTCGGTTGCCTTTAAAAGTTGCTTCAGTTCGGTCGCTTTTTTGGAAGCGGATTCCTTTTTCTTTTTTGCCTGTTGCGTCTTTTGTTCGGTCTCGGCTAGGGTCTGTTCAAAAGCAACGGTATTGCGAAAAAGTGCTTTTGTTTTTTGCATTGGTTTTTGAAGAATCTGAAAAAACTTCTCGTCCACTTCCTGCACATTTCCTCGCAGGGTAAGAGGTTTTAGGGATTGGAGTGCCTTGTCCTTGGCACTCGATTTGGGCAGTACGGATACGTTTACAGTATCCTCATTAAAGGAAATACTAATGCCAAATTGTTCGATACCCGTTTGCCGTAATGTTGAAAAAAAGTCTGTCATTGTAACGGTATTTATAGTTCTCAAAAAAAAATTATTTAAAAGCGGGGCTTGGTATACACCAAATTAATTTGCCCCGCTCCTTCCTTAACTCTCTTTCAAGATACGTCCATACCTGTGGGAATCCTCGTAAAATCAAGCGAAAATCCGCCCTTTTCTTCCTTCCCCCTATCCACAAAAATGCGCCCGATAGGGCGCTGGATTCTATGACTTAAAATAATTTTTTTTGTTATGTATTTTAAAGCTTGGCTTTGATTTGGTTAGCCTAAATGCTCTAAATTTTTATAAATAAGGATTTATTGAAAAACAGTACCGTAAAAGGTCAATTACCGGAACTACTAAAAAGAACGGCAAATGGAACTGTCAACCAAATACTATGTTTCTTAATTATGTTGTTTCCTAAAATCGCCGATTTTAAGAACTGGAAAAAGCCCAATAGTGTAACATCTGAAGGGACTAATCCTCTTTAATGTCAAAATTGTTATATTAACAGTTAAATAGTAACCAACAAGTATATGATCGAGGAGTCAATGCACAAGGGTACCTATTCGGGAAAAATACTTCTTTCAAGTTTTGGCTCTAGCCATACGGCCAGTATTACGAAATACAACCCAAAAAGCTTTAACGACAAGCTTCACGCTCATGAGAACGCACATTTTAGCTATTTGTTCGATGGAGGATGTGTAGAAAAGAAAAGGTCCTCATATGAAATTTGTCCGGGAAATATTACGTACTACGAAGCCGGGGAAAAGCATCAGGTGACTAAGGTCGCAAAGGATACAACACGTATTAATCTTGAATTTGAGGACTCTTTCCTTAAGCAGTATAATATATCTTCTGGCCACATGCGTACCGCCGTATATAGGAATCCCGAGGCCAGATTTCTTCTAATGAAAGTCTACAGAGAACTTGTAATAGATGATTCACTTTCCGATCTCTCGCTCCAAATGCTTTGTCTTGAATTGACCGTTCCAAAATTTGTGCATCCCAAAAACGGGAACAGTACAAATTGGCTGGAAAACCTTGAGGAATATCTAAGGTGCACCCTACCCAAAAAGCTCTCCTTGGACCAACTATCGGAAGTATGTAATTTACATCCCGTTACCGTCTCAAAAGGCTTTGCTACCCATTTTAATTGTACGCTCGGTCAATTTAAACGAAAACTTATGGTAGAAAGGGCATTGCCAATGGTAAGCTCTTCCGAGTTATCATTGTGCGAGATTGCATTGGAATGTGGTTTTTTTGATCAAAGCCATTTTACTCGGACTTTCAAAGAATTGATAGGTTGCTCTCCCAAAACATATAGGAAATTTAAGAAGGACTTCTAGGTGAGGGCTAAATCCATACTATTTTTTATTAAATCTAAATACTAGGTTTGCTTCATAAACTAAATTGAATATGAAGCATCTTTTAAACTTGGGTATTGGTCTGATTCTAATAGGACAACTGGTTAGTTGTATATCCAATGCACCTGTTACGGCCCTGAACGGGAAAGAAATCAGTGCCGCTCGGATAGACTCCTTTTTGAATAAACAAATGGATTCGGTCAATATGCCGGGCCTTTCCATTGCATTCATAAACGACGGCAAGATAGTGCTGCACAGGGAACTGGGATATGCCGATTTGGAATCCAAGAAAGTTGTGGACGAGTTAACTCTATTCGAGGCTGCATCCATGAGCAAAACGGTATTCGCATATTTCGTGATGCAGCAGGTGGAAAAAGGCATTCTGACTCTTGATGAGCCTTTATATAAGATTCTTCCCTTCGAAGACTTGGCATATGACGAGCGTCACAAGTTGTTTACTGCTCGTATGGTTTTGGCTCATACTACCGGGCTTCCCAACTGGCATGAGTACCAACCGCCTGACCCAAGTTTAAACGTGCCCGAGGGACATACTTACATTATGTTCGAACCCGGCACCCAATTCTCCTATTCGGGGGAGGCCTACCAATATTTGGTCGATGTGTTGGCCCATCTATTGGACACCGATCAGGAAGGCTTAGCGAAAATATATCGTGAAGAAATGGCAAAACCTTTGGGGATGGACCATGCTTATTTCGATTGGAGCGAATTTATTAAGGAACATAGGGCCACTGGTTATTTTCAAGATGAAGATAGTGGCTTAAATGAGGCAGGGACGCTTAAGGAATTTAATGGGTTCAGCGCGGCAGGTGGAATTAGAACAAATGCCCTTTCCTTCGCCAATTTCATAATAGCTTTGATGGACGAAAAGGGTCTGAAAAAACATTCCTTCAATGAAATGTTCGAGATTCAGTCAACGGTCGATGATTGGTCCGATATTGACCATTGGGGCCTTGGTATCGGGATTAAAGAGACTCCTTACGGTATTAGGTATATGCATAGTGGCAACAACGGGGATTATCATGCATATTTCATTATGTATAAAGAGCAGAAATCTGGTTGGGTATTCCTTACCAACTGTAATCGTTCAGACGAACTCTTTGAAAGTTTGGAATCATTCTTCCGTGCAGGAGAATAATGAATTCTTATAACGCGCAGAATCTATTAACAGAATATATTAATAGAGGAGTAAAATCCGTTAGTGCCGCAAAACCAAGGTCATATTAGACACCCTCCTTTCTTATTCATTTAAATGAACTGAATTGGAAAATCCACGTTTTTCATTAAAAAGGGTTAGCCTTACGAGGTATTTGATTCATCCTTAAGCTTCAGTAGTTCGACTTTAGCGGATATTAAAAGCATTTTTAATTTCTGTTTTTGAACCCTACATTTAGAAATAACCATATTTTCTTTTGTGCGATAAATAAGGGATTCGCAGTATTTAATTCGAGTAAAAATCGGACATTTAGAAACTACATTTTTGTAGAGGGAATCAAAATGGACCAATGACTTCCGAAACCTGTATATCGTTGTAAATTCTAGGAGCTTGAATATCATTTCTTAATTATTACACCTAGTCGTAGATTGATTACTCTAAGTTGATCTTGGAATTTATATCCTCAAATTTCATTCCCAACTATCAGAAAATCATCTAATTAACAGTATTTCATTTTTTTCAATAAGAGATGTATTCAAAACTCTATAAAAGCTGCTTGAAGGCTTGTGGTATGCTGCAGACCCCTGACCCCTAATTTTTTTGATATGATTCTGAATAGGATAATCCTAAGTCCCAAACTGATTTTTATCATTTTCTGGATAGACCTTGGGTCTTAATTTTATCGTCCAATTTGCTAGAAAATGGATGGGATAAATGCAAAAACAAGAAGATTATCCTGGGTATATATCTTCCTGATAGGAATAACAATTCAAAGCTGTACAATGGTAAAAGTTAGTGTAAGCGATAAACGAAATCCAGTTCTCCAAACCGTAGACTTCAACGAAAATCTGAAGATTACCTCTTGGGGCACCATCAAGGTGAACAAGTCAGATTTTTTTCCATCGAGTTTCCAAATTGTATCGGGAGGGAAAACGATTTACATAGACCCTGTCGAAACAAGTACATCGGAAAAGGCCGATTATATATTTATCACCCATGCACATCCTGACCATTATTCGCTTAAAACTATCGAGCGAATCGTCAAACCTGAAACCATCTTTATATGTCCGAGAGAGGTCTCGAAAAAGCTTTCCAAAAAAGGATATACCACACGGACAGTAGTACCTAATGACAGTATAGTAATGGACGGTATAAATAGTGAAGCAGTACATGCGTACAACACCAAAAATGTATTCCTATGGATAAAGGCGCATCCAAAATCCAAACAAAACGTAGGCTACATTTTAACGCTAGGGGACGACATCAGAATATATCACGCAGGCGACACGGACTACATACCTGAAATGGAAAACATCAAGGATATTGACATAGCAATGGTACCCATAGGGGGAGACAACCTGACCATGAACATTGATGAGGCATCAAAAATAGTCAACAAAATCAAACCTAAGTTGGTTATACCAATGCACTATGAACTCAAAAACAAGGCTGATTTGACGAAATTCAAATCTCTGGTGGATAAGGATATTACGGTTAGCATATTAGAGTAAGCTGTATACGGTTAATATTAATGTGGGAAATCTAATGCAACATATGTATTTATCGAGCAAGAATCTTCTTGTTGTAGGCAGCGTTTTGAGTTTCCTAGTTGCGCTATTACATGTTGCGCTCACCATAAGACCAAAACTTTATGATTATTTCGGGGCTTCAAAGCTTTCTGAACTTACCGAGCAAGGTTCATCGTTTACCGTATGGGTTACGCTAGGTCTGGTTATCATGTTCTTCGTTTGGGGATTTTATGGACTTTCCGGCGCAGGTATCATTGGGCAACTTCCATTATTGCGTCTAACACTTTTCGGTATCGGAATCATTTACCTTATACGAGCGCTTATGCTTCCTTCGGATATTCTGAAATTTGCACAACATGCCCGTCCGTTCCGATTTATTATATTATCGACCGGTTCGTTATTGGCAGGCTTGTTTTATCTGATGGGTGCACTAATGACCGCCAAATGAGAATTTTAATACATTCGCAAACAAAACTGAACAATCGATAAAAAGAAGATAAAAAAATGACACTTGCAGATTTAGGTTACACTTCCAGTTTAGCGCAATATGGAAAAGATAAAAATCTGGACGCTTTCAATGTGGGTCGTATTGTATCAGAACACAAAGATAGATATGTAGTAAAAACAGGTACAGGGGAATTTGATTGCGAGCTCATTGGTAATTTACGATTTACCGCTGAAAATCGTTATGACCTTCCCGCCGTTGGGGACTGGGTGGCCATTTCCGAATATGATAAGGACAAAGCCTTGATCCGTTCTATTTATCCGAGACATTCGATACTTGAAAGACAGGCCGTCGGAAAATCGGGGCAGATACAAATAATTGCCACGAACATTGATTACGGCCTAATTGTCCAGTCGGTAAACAGGGATTTTAATATAAACAGGCTGGAACGATATTTGGCGATCTGCAACGCTTCCATGGTAAAACCCATTATCGTTCTTAGCAAAATAGATCTAATTGATGAACAAGGGCTAAAAACACTTCTAAATCAAATAAATGAACGGATCAAGGGTGTTCCTATAATCGCCATCAGCAATCAATCCGATATTGGGCTAGATAAACTGGACGCTATTATACATAAAGGCAAAACCTATTGTTTACTTGGCTCCTCTGGTGTCGGAAAATCAACACTATTGAATAAACTGGTTGGCAAGGAATTAATGGAAACCGGTGCCATAAGTCAAAGTATCGATAGGGGTAAACACGTCACCAGCCATAGGGAACTGATAGTGCTGGAAAATGGAGGGATCATAATCGACAATCCCGGGATGCGGGAAGTAGGCATTACCGATTCCAAAGCCGGACTTGAGATTACATTCGATGACATTGTAAAATTATCATACGATTGTAAATTCAAGGATTGTACACATACAACTGAGATCGGCTGTGCGGTTATGGAAGCCCTCGAGAATGATGAAATTGACCGCGGATCCTATGAAAACTATCTAAAAATGGAGCGGGAAAAAGTGCATTTTGAATCCACTATTGCAGAACGGCGCAAGAAGGACAAGGATTTTGGGAAAATGGTAAAACATTTTAAAAACCGAAATCGCAGAGGTGACCAGTAGAAGAATACTTTAAAATGGAATTCTACTAGCGATGACTTATGAGAGAATACATAAAAAATAATCCTGTTAAACTCTTCTTCATTCTGACATTTATTATTTCTTGGAGTGGAATTTTGATGGTGGCAAACCAAACAGGAATCCCTGCCAGTACGGAACAATTTGATAAACTACTTCCAATTGCAATGATTCCGTATTTACTGGGACCTAGTATTGCCGGTTTTATCATGATCGGTCTAACCCAAGGAAAAAAAGGGTTTAACGAGCTATTCAGAAAGCTCTCAAAATGGCGCTTAGGAAGCTCAATATATCTAATAACCATATTCACCGTACCGATTCTTTCATTTGTTGCTCTTTTCATTTTATATCAATTTTCAGAGGTATACATTCCGGATATTGTTACTACGAATGATAAGACGGCCCTAATTCTAAGTTGATTGATTTATGGGATAATAGGTGGTGGACTTTTAGAGGAGTTGGGATGGTCGGGATATGTAACTCCTAAACTAAGGGAAAAATATAGCGTAGTAAAAACCGGTCTTATTATCGGTGTATTCTGGGGAGCGTGGCATTTCCTTCCTGTTTTTTGAGGGTCTGGCGACAGTTCAGGTAACTTGGTGCTATCAAAGTTTTTACCCGGTCTGTTTTTTCACTATGCCGGTTTAATACCTGTACGTATACTTATTGTTTGGCTTTATGATAGGTCGCAAAGTCTAATTCCGCCTATACTATTGCATGCAACATTAACAGCGTTCACATTTTTCATCTTCAATATTTCCCAGGTAGGTGTTTCTCTTTTTATTTATTATGTCCTGCTTGCTATTGGTTTTTGGATACTAGTTGCTATTGTCAAGAACAAATCAATGTTGAAACCAAATAAGATTAGAAAATGAAAATCCCTTAAAAGGGAAAGTTGCTCCCGTAAAACCTACCTATTTTGAAAATCCAGCCCTCGTTATCAATCTGTCTCAGAAACTCGCCGTTTTTTAGTTCGACTTAAATCAATTCTCCTACTGGACAACCAATTAACAAAAATTTGCGTCTATATTATTAGAAAACAGTTTAGTTTGGTTGAATGAAATTAAATACGATTACAACACTTTTGATTTTCTGTGTCAATTTTCTTGGAATGACGCAAGACTCGAAATCATATAATGCCGGATTTAACACCATACAATTATTAGATACATCACGAATCTACAAACCAAATTCTCAGGTAACAGATAGATTGCATTACCGACCCATTGATTTGGATGTCTGGTATCCTTCCTCCGAATCTGTTGATGGAAAAGAACCCCTACGGTTTGGGAATCTGTTTCAATTATATGAGGATCGAGCCAATAAATACCAAAACGAAACCGATTATACAGGGTTAGTTGAAGAATTGGCTCAATTTTTTGTAGCACAGTTAGGAATAGAGGGAGATGGCCGTCGACTTCTAGAGGTGGTTACCGATAGTTATCAAGACCTAAAAATACTCGAAGCGCCGATTCCATTGATTATTTATATGGCGGGAATCAATGGTATGGGCTTTGAAAACTATAAGCTATTGGAAGATTTAGCTGAGAACGGCTATGTAGTGGTTTCGATTTCATCCAATGGGCGCTATCCTGCTGATATGACCAATGAACTTGGCGATACCATGGAGCAGGTTTATGATGCAGAATTTGCCTTGAACTACCTAAAAACGCAAACGGATTTCCATATCGATTATGGCAAAATTGGAGTTATAGGTACCAGCTGGGGGGGTATGTCGGGCGCAATACTGTTAAACCGTAGCGAAAACATTAAAGCCCTGGTTTCACTGGATGGTTCAGATACGCATTTTTATGGAGATTATAGTGATAACAATCGCTACGCGAATGATGCGACATGGGAAGATAATGATCGGTTTATCAAAGAAATCTACGATGCAGAGTTCACTGACATTGAGAAGCAAAAGTTTGCCTACCTCTATCTTGAAAGTGGGGATAAATTAAATGACTTTACACCTACAGATGAATATCAGTTACATAAAGAATTGGAATCCAATGCTAAGTATTTACGTTTCAAACAAAGTGAACATGCTGATTTTACTTGTATCCCTTCAATTCTGAGCAGTTCAAAGAAAAGTATAGCTGTTCATGAACAAATTCAAAACACTACCGTCGGTTTTTTAAATCAGGTCTTTAAAGGAACGAAGGAATTCGATGTGTTATGGAATAACTATACCAGATTAGAGGAGACTACAACGGAACCCTACGACATCGCAAACTTGAGTCCAAAGGTGACGGAGTTTGGCGAACTGCTCGGTAGAATAGTAGATGCAAAAACCGACTTGCCATTGAGTTATGTCAATGTTGGTATCCTAAATCGAGAGGTGGGTACGGTCACGGATAGCCTGGGAAATTTTAATTTAAATGTATTGAAAGAATTCAGTAATGATACCGTTCGCATTTCGATGATTGGGTATGAGCCTATCGAACTAATACTGGGCAATATTGTAAAGAAAAAAGACACCCTTAAAGTTCGATTGAAGGAACAGATCAGTGAGCTTAATGAAGTCGTCGTTTCAGCCAAGGCATTTAAGAGAAGGACCCTGGGTAATAAAACGGAATCTAAATTCATAAGTACAGGTTTCGGTTACAACCAACTAGGTGCGGAGATGGGTATTAAAATCAATATTCGTAAAAATCCAACCTTTGTGGACGCCTTTAATTTTACGGTTTCACAAAATCGCCTAAGCGCAAAATCTATTTTTCGATTGAACTTTTATGAAGTAAACAAGAGGAAGCCCGGAAACAATATTCTAAAGGACAATATTTTGGTTGCTATAGAACCGAAACAGACGGGTAAGATGACCATTGACTTGAAACCCTATGATATCGTATTAAAAGAAGATGTTATCGCTACCCTAGAATGGGTTGCTAACGAAGGAGAGAATAAAAAAGACGAAGCTATATTTTTTCCAATAGGGTTTTTTACCAGCGGAACTCTACGCAAGGAAACCAGTCAATCACGATTTAAAAAGTTTGCAAGTTTGGGGATTGGTTTCAATATTGATGTGCGTTACTATTGAACCTATTTAAATTTTTGACTTAGGTTCCTCATGCGAGCACTTTATTCCATGTGAAATTTGATTAGTATCGTAAAACGAACGATTAATAAGACTCCATAGATTTTCCAAGCAAGTATCATCAAACCGCCGTTTTATAATACCGGTGTTTTTCATTGAAGGCATAGGAATTCACTATATTTCATTTTCAAGTCAGACAAATGCTTCAGTTCGATTTCTTAAAGAATAAATATGGCAAGGAACTCCTTATCGATCTGGGTAGGATTGAATCCCTTTATGGATACATCCTAGAGGACGACCTGCATATTATCACCTTTTACGAGGTTTTGGTCATTACCAAGGGAGCGGGTACATATTCACTTGACGGCACGCCAAAACAATTAAAGCGTGGAACCGTGGTAGTGACCCTACCTAACCAAGTGCGGCAATGGAAGACCGAGGGAGAGGTAGAGGGATTTTCATTTTTTTTTGAGGGCGAGTTTTTGAACACCCATTTTAAAGATGAACTTTTTCTGAACCGATTCGCCATTTTTGATTACGACCGACCCAAAATCGGTTTTGACCTCAAGGAAGAGAATCTTGAAAAACTGTTATGGACGTTTGACGAAGTGGAACAAGAATTCAAGGAACTTGAGGGCGACAGCTCTCACATCTTCAGGTCCTTACTCTACTTTGTGCTCAGTCAGATTGACCGATACTACCGTAAAAATGTAGGCCAGGAAAAAGAGGAGGCTCCAATGGAAGTATATAGATTTAAAAAGCTTTTGGATAGGAACATCCACAGATGGCAGACTGTTCAGGATTACGTGAAAGCAATGGACATCGGAAAGGACCACCTGAACAAACTGGCACAGCGTTATTTCAAGCAGACCCCGCTTCAGCTCATCCACCACCGTATGGAGATTATCGCAAAGCGCGAACTGCGGTACTCGACCAAGACCATTAGCGAAATCGCACACGAACTCAACTTCTCGGATGTCTCCAATTTCAACCGCTTTTTCAAGAAGCGCACCGGGGAGTCCCCAAAATCCTACAAAGTCAAAATGACCGATCTAAAGTCGAATTGACCTGTTTTTGACAAGTCATTCAACGCAACTTTGTACCATCAAATTGCAAATTCGACCTTGTCATGAATCTAAAGTTTCTTTTATCCTTATTGTTTATTATCCCCTTCCTGGGAACCGCCCAGTTCACCGTTACGGGCACCTCAGAAGATACCAATGGCTTGCCGCTGGCATTTGCCAATGTCTTACTGTTGAAGACTTCCGACAGCACTTTTGTTTCAGGTGCGACGTCCGATGACAACGGTACATTCGAATTGACGACCGTTACCGCTGGCGAATATAGGGTCACGGTTTCCGTCCTTGGGTTCGACACCTATACTTCCCAAAGCTTTTCATTGAGCGATGCCCGACCAAATATGGAATTGGGAACCGTACAGCTGTCCGAGGGTGCTCTTGCCCTGAACGAAGTGCAGGTGGTCGGTAGCCGCCCGCTTATAGAACGGAAGATTGACCGTTTGGTGGTCAACGTGGCCAACAAGGTCAATACCGCGGGAAGTTCCGCCCTTGAGATATTGGAACGCTCGCCCGGGGTGGTCGTCAACCGCCAAGGAAATTCGATTGCCATGCTTGGAAAAGAGGGGGTGAACGTGATGGTCAATGGTAAGTTGCAGTATATGCCCGCAGACGCCCTTTTCAGTTACCTACAAGGCCTTGATGCCGACAACATCCAATCCCTTGAACTTATCACCACCCCGCCAGCCAATCTCGATGCCCAGGGCAATGCGGGATATATCAATCTGGTGCTCAAAAAAAATCCAGATGAAGGGTTTAATGGCGGGTATTCACTATCGGCTGGATTTGGCCAGGGGGAGACCGGAAATGCCAGCGTGAACTTCAACTATCGAAAGAACCGGATCAACCTTTTTGGAAGTTATAGCTATTTAAGGAACGGTCAGGAACAGTTCACCACCTTGGAGCGAAGAACTGGGACTGGCGATGATTTTACGGAAACACTTTTGACAAGTGATAGGAACCCGACCCAGAACAACCATAATTACCGATTAGGCCTTGACATCCAGGCCAGCGAAAAGACCACCATCGGGGTATTGTTTTCGGGCTATGACAACAATTGGGATATGGATGCCCTTAACATCACAAGTATAAGACCTGCCGTTGCCCCTGATACCTTGGCCATCTCACGAAATGTAGAGATCAATGATTGGCAACACCTTCAGTCCAATATCAACTTGTTGCACAATTTTGACAACGGGGCAACGCTGAACCTGGACTTCGACTATCTCACCTACGATAACCAAAACCCCATCACCTATGACCTAAGTTTTGAAGGTACGGATGGAACGCTCTTTGACCAATCGGACCTATTGAGTGAAAAGGACACCCCTTTCAACATCCTGGTCGGAAAAGCCGACTATTCATTGCCCGTGGGCGAAAAGGCAAAGTTGAGTGTGGGGACCAAATATGTGACCTCCGATTTCGAGAACCTAGTAGCATTGTCGGATGATGGGGTCACGGTTCCCGGCTTTACCTCGAACAGTGATCTTGAAGAGGATATTTTTGCGGTGTATTCCCAAGTGGACTATCAACTTTCCGAAAATACCACCCTGAAAGGAGGTCTGCGTTTTGAAAGCTCCAGTACGGTGCTCAACTCTACCAATGGTGGGCAAGTAGTGGATAGGCAATTGGACAATCTATTTCCCAGTATCTATTGGAACCAAAAGCTCGGTGAGTTCAGCAGTTTCAACCTTTCCTACAGCAGACGTATCAATAGGCCCTCCTTTAGTGATATGGCACCCTTTGTTATTTTCTTGGACCCGAGGACTTCATTTGGGGGAAATGCTGCACTTCGCCCCGCACTGGCCAATACCTTTCAACTGGACTACACCCGAAAAAGTGTAAGCCTCTCGGCCCAATATACCGATGAGGACTTTACTATAGTGGGCTTTCAGAACCGATTCAACCCTGAAACGAACACCCAACTAATCGTACCGGACAATCTCGAAGGTCAACGGACGGCATCGCTGACCCTGTCATTCCCTGTAACAGTTACCGATTGGTGGAAAATGAGATACTTTTCGACCCTACTTTGGCAGGAGTCCACGACCATCGAGGATTTGGGAAGGTTCACCTTTGACCAGACCAACTTCAGGATAAACGGGAACCAAACATTTACCCTTGGCAACGACTACACCGCTGAACTGTCCGGTTTTTACCAGACCCGTTCATTGGTCGGAAACGTGAAGTTCGAACCTCTTGGAATTCTGAATTTTGGAATACAGAAAAAGTTCAAGAACGGAAGCCGGTTGGCCTTCAACATTACGGACGTTTTCAACTCATTGGAACGTATCGGGATAACGGACATTCCAGAGGAGAACATCTTTATCGAGAGGGCCTTTGATTTCAGCCAGCGCACTTTCAAGCTCACTTGGTCCGCCAGTTTCGGAAACAAGGGTGTGAAAAAGGAGCGTGATAGAAAGACCGGTGCCGACGAGGAAAAGGAAAGGGTCAATTAAAAACAAATATTCACATAAAACAGATAAAGCATGAAAAAATTAGTCGCAACAGCACTATTAATGGCGTTCCTGTGGGGCGTCTCGGCCCAGAACGGGATTGAAAAAATTCCATTGAACGATGATAACCTATCCTATCCGGAGGGTACGCAACATTCCTTTGAGACTATCGATGGCAAGAACACTTTGGTACTGAACGGCAGGGCGCAGGTCAAGAACCCAAGGTTTACCAACGGCACCATTGAGGTAGAAGTCTTTGCCAACCAAAAAAGGAGTTTTGCGGGCATCACCTTTAGAAAGCAAGACGAAACGTTTGAGGAAGTCTATATCCGAATGCACAAATCAGGTCTTCCGGATGCACTTCAGTATAATCCCGTTTTTAACATGGAGAGCAACTGGCAACTATATCCCGAACACCAGGCTGCGGTTATTACCAAGAACGAGGGGTGGAATACTTTAAAAATAGTGGTAAATGGTGACACAGCGGAAATATTCGTGAACGGCAAGAGCGCAATGGTGGTTCCCGATTTGAAAACGGACCATGAAGAAGGGAACATAGGCCTTTTTGCCCTTTTTGAAAACCGTTTTGCCAATTTGAAGGTTTCCAAAGAATCTGAAGTCAATCTACCCGAAGCGGAGGAATCGAATACTATCGAGGGGCTAATTACCGAATGGAACCTTTCCGTGCCCAGCACTTTTGATGGCAAGACTTTTCCAAAGAATGTGAAAAATGTCCCTTACATGACCAAAGGTCAAGCGGAAACTTCTGGATTGTTGACCGTCTCCAAATATGTTACAAAGCCCTCAAGAGGAAAATACCGAAGGAACAATGAAGATTATGTGGTGGCCGGAACAACGATTAACAGTACTGAAGAAATTGTAAAACATTTCTATTTTGATTACAGCGACAGGATAATGGTCTATCTCAATGGTGAACTGCTCTATTCAGGGAACAATGGATTTCTCTTTAAGAACCCACAGTACGAAGGGCATCTCAAATTGGAAACGAACATGGTCACTTTACCGTTAAAGAAAGGGGCCAATGAATTACAGTGTGTGGTCATCGAAAGGGCAAATGGCTGGGGGCTTATGGGAAGATTGACCGATTAAGCTTTGACCCATCATGCCCGTAGTTTCCATATTCCAAACTAACCAAAATTCAGGTCCGATGTTCCAAAACGCAGCCGAAAAAGGATGGATTGCAGATGAAGCCTATCGTTTGAAATGGTTTTCCGTGGAGAAGGACGGCCCTGAAGAAATAGGCCATATCGATATTCAGGTAATCGTCGAGGGTCCTACTGTGACGACCATAAGTACGATTTTCTTAAAAGGAATCCATGAGACTTGGACAGATTATTCTATTGCGGAATTTGAAGGCTTGAAACCATTGTTGCATACCTCTTTGTCACCTCAAAGGGATTTGAAGATTCGTTTTGGAAAAAGGGCCAAAGGCGTTCTTTTTGATAAGGGTTCACAAGGGAGGAAGAATATCGACATCGGTATAAAGGGTAATTACTTTGATAGCGCGATGTCGCATCATTTGGTTCGTTGGTCCGATATTGAAGAAAGAAAAATCATCACTATCCCAATGTTCAATTACCAGGCTAATAAAAAAGCGAAGCTCATTGCGGTCAAGCTTTTTGATATCAAGAAAACGGAGTATAGCTTAAAGGATGAGACATTGGATTCATGGCATGTCAAATCGACCAGCGGTATCACCAACCATCAAGTATTGACCGAATATACCATTGGACGAAGCTCTAGAAAGATTTTACGAATGGATATTGCTAACGGGGCTAGGAAGTCGTTTATGGAAAGAACATAAAGTTATTCATTTTTTGATGTGGTAATGGTCGTGTCGTAAAAGGAAGGTTTTTAAGGACTATGATTCCGAAATTAGTTTACTCGCAACTGTTCCTCAAACTTTCAATTTGGGTAAAGTGCTTACCGAGAGAGAAAATATTTTCAAAATTCTTATTTTCTATAAGCTGTTTAGCAAATCGGGCGATTTACGGGACTGTTGATACATCCACTTCACTAAAAGCTGAGTAGACACCCTCACAGACTACGAACAGTATTTGAATCCAAACAATGTATTAACATATTATTATTCAAATTCAAATACACTATTTTAATATTTATGAATAAATGTTCATATCTTTGTATAGATGAAACTTGATAAACTCAACAGGATATTCAATGCTACACTCAACTTGACCGGAAAGGTCGGGATCGCAGGTCTCAAAATGTCCAGTATCGCAAAGGAAGCATCCATGGCCACTGGTACGCTCTATCTTTATTTTAAGAACAAGAAAGAGTTGTTGAACGCACTCTACTTTAAATTACAGAAAGAAAGCGCACCTGCTCTTATATCCGAAATAAACCATCTTCCTATTGAAATACAGCTCTATAAAATGTGGTCGTTGGCACTGAAAAGATTGGTCGAGAATAATTTGAGAATTATTTTTTTAGAGCAATTTTTGATTTCCCCATACGTTTCCGAGTCCAGTAAAGAAATGGATGCGCGTTTTAGGAATTACTTGAGAGATTTGTTGGATAAAGGCAAGAAAGAAAACCAAATCAAGGATGTTGACAGCAACATACTTATTTCCCTAATTATTGGGTTTTTGAGGAACTTTTCGACTTACATATTTAAAGATAAAGAAGGTGAGCTATCGGAGAAATCAATTGACGAATCATTTTCGCTATGTTGGGAAGCTATCAAAAAATAAAAAAATTTAATCAAAAAATGAATAATTATTCATAATTATTAATTAATAGAAAAGACCATGAGAGATATCACCATTTTAATATTCGCCTTTGTAAGCCTTTTGCCTACTAATGCGCAAAATAAAAAATCGAAAATTCAAGAAAACAAAAAAGAAAACGTAACAATGAGCAAATCAAAAACCATTAAAATCAACGAAGAAACGTTATCATACTTAGATAATGAGAATGGAAAAATCACACTTTTATTCCTACACGGAGCATTTATCAATAAAGACTACTGGGACGAACAACTATCCTATTTTGCCAAAGACTTTCGAGTTATAGCTGTTGATCTGCCAGGGCACGGAGACTCTTCATTCAATCAAAAAGAGTACACTGGCGAGCGATTCGGAAAAGACATAAGCACCCTAATAAAAAAGCTAGCTCTCAAAAACGTCATAATCATAGGACACTCTTTTGGCTCTGACGTTATGCTGGAAACTGTAGCATTAAACGCTTCTGAAATTATTGGTCTAATCGAGATTGACCATTTGAAAAACGTTGGGATGGAATTACCAAAGGAGGCAGTTGACCAAATAGTTGCTGGCTTGAATACGGATTTTGAGGCTACCTGCGAGCAATTTGCCAAACAAGCATTGTTGACGGAGGCAACGAATCCTGAAATTGTTGCCAGATTGCTAAATGATTATAAGAGGATGAACCCAGAGTTTGGCATTCCTTTACTCGAATATAACTTTGGTTATGCCCGACGCGAAGCGGAACTTCTGAAAGGATTGGAACTAAAGCTAAATTCCGTTCACGTCAACTATACGCCCACCAATGAGGAAAGTCTCAAAACGTACCTTGGTGATAACTATAAACTGCATATTATGGAAGGCACGTGCCATTATCCTATGCTCGAAAATCCAAAGGAACTCAATACCCTGCTCGAAACGATTATTTCAAAAATCTAATATCTGAACACAACATAAGTAGATTTCGATACATACAGTTTTTCGTTCTTGCTGAACTTTGTACCAAACAAAAAACACAATTATGAAAATTACACTTGCAGGTTCATTGGGGCGTATCGGAAGACCCTTAGCACAACAATTAATTAAAGATGGCCACACGGTCACCATAATCAGTAGCAATCCGGACAGAAGTAAAGATATAGAGGCTTCGGGCGCAATTTCCGCTATTGGTGCTTTACAGAACACCGACTTTCTTATATCCACTTTTACAGGTGCTGATGTAGCGTATACTTTAGTTCCCCCAGCAAATTATTTTAATCAAGACCTTGATTTGTACCAATACTTTGCAGAATTAGGAGATAGCTTTAAAAAGGCTATAGAGAATACCGACGTTAACCGAGTAGTAAACCTTAGCAGTATTGGAGCGCATTTAGAGAAAGGTAACGGAATTCTTGAAGGCACGTATTATGTAGAACAAGCTCTCAACAGTCTACCTGAAGATATAGCCATAACCCATATCCGACCCGTTGAAATTTATTATAACCTCTTTCAATTTGTTGATCTGATCAAGCATCAAAATATTGTAGGTAGTAATCTCGATAAAGATGATGTTAATGCTTGGGTATCACCAAAAGATATAGCGGAAGCCGTAGCCGATGAAATCCTAAATATCAAATCAGGCCGTAACGTGAGATACGTAGCAAGTGAAGAACTTACGTATTCCGAGTTGGCCACTACCCTTGGTACTGCGATAGGTAAGCCAGATTTACAATGGGTGCAATTTACCGACAAACAAGTTTTGGAAAGTCTGATTAATGTGGGAATGCAACCAGCAGCGGCTGAGAAAATGGTAGAAATGTATGCAGCTATCCATAGCGGTCTGCTGTACGAAGATTACAGGCAAAAAGAACCTAAGATTGAAGGCAAGGTCAAAATGAAGGACTTCGCCCAAGAATTTGCGGTAGTTTATAAAAATGCCTAAGCCTTAAAAGTTCAAAAGAACTTGTTTTCTATCATTAAATCCAAAGAAATGCCAGATATAAATATAGCTAATCCAAGCAATGAAACCATAAATCAGATTTTGGAGCATATGAGTGATGCATTTCGGAATTTACCGCGTTCACCTATATTGCGCAAGCCATCGGAAGCAGGTCTGGTTTACGAAAATATTTCATTTTCATCCATAGACGGTATACCTCTTGAAGGTTGGTTTATTCCTCGTGAAAATTCGGAAAAGGCCATTATCGCAAACCATCCTATGGGATTTACCCGTTCTGGACTGCCCGCACATTTAGAACCTTGGAAATCTGTATGGTGTGCCAGTGGTAATGATTTTGAAGTCAACTTTATACCTGACTACAAAGTTCTGCACGATGCTGGTTATAATGTGCTTGCCTATGACCTGAGAAATCACGGTCATAGTTCCGAGGCAAATGGCGGTATCATCTCAACCGGAATCTATGAATCCCGTGATGTACTGGGTTCTATAAACTATATACGCAATAGACCAGACACAAGTAAAATGAAGATTGGTCTCTTTAGCCGATGTTTGGGATGTGATGCTACCTTTTATGCAATGCAAAGTAATCCCGAAGTATTCAATCAGGTTAGCTGTTTGGTAGGCGCACAACCTGTAAGCGAAGAAATCATTCTTGGCAAACAGCTAGAGTTGTCTGGTATTCCCATAGAACGGTTAAAAGACCTCAATGAGCTTATGGTATTAAAAACCAGCCTAAGCATTGCAGAAAGGGATGCCAGGGAATGGGCAAAATCAGTATGTATCCCTACGTTTCTTTACCAAGTACACGATGATGTACTTACCAGTCCGTCGGATGTACAGACGATGTTTGACAACATTTCTTTGGAAGATAAACAGTTACAGTGGATACCTGATACTACCGTGCGATGGAACGGATATTTGGAATTTCAGAGACGTCCAGAACCAATGCTGGACTGGTTTCAAAAGTATATGTAGTAACAGTAACAATTTTTAAAGCACAATTATTATGAAAATATTATCATCATTAAAAACGCCAAATTTAGTTAACGTCCTAATAGCTCTAGTTTTGGTCAATTTGAACATTGAGACTGTTTTTGCACAATCAAAAGCAACAGAACCACCGAGCATTGATGGATTTGTGGAAAGTGATGAAGAGAAGAAAATCATTCTTGAAAAACGTGAGCAGTGGAGACAGACCTTTGAATCAAAAAGTGTTGATGATATTATGGAGTATTACGCTTCTGATATATTATCTTATGACCTTATGGCGCCCATTCAGTTTGAGGGCGAGTCTATGTGGCGAGATAACTGGGTCAGTTTTTTCAATACTTTTAAAGGCAGCATTCAATTGACTTTTGAGGATTTAACGGTGTTTCAATCTGGCGACCTGGCAACGATTCGAGGTCTTACAAGGTTACAAGGGGAAACTGCTACGGGACAAAACATAGATATGTGGACTCGTGAAACCAATGTGATGCGTAAGATAAACGGCGAGTGGTTAATTGTTCACGACCACGTTTCCGTGCCTATGGATTTTGTAACAGGTAAAGCGCTTATTGATTTAAAACCAATCAAAAAATAAAATAGTATATGCAACCAATACGATTCAAAACAATCGCCCAGTATCATAAGTTTAGAAATCTTGAAGGGCCAACACATCCCCTGATAAGTATCCATCGTATCGAGGACATCAAGAAACTAAATGATGATGAGCCCCAACGCTTAATTCAGGATTTCTATATGGTTGCGCTTAAGCATAATGTAAATGCAACAATGCAATACGGGCAACAAGAATATGATTTTGAGGAAGGCGCATTAATTTTTTTAGCGCCCAATCAACTATATGCTATCCAAGCTGATAGCGACTTGACCCACACGGGATGGTTACTGCTTATTCATCCAGATTTCTTTTGGAATACCTCATTAGCTAAGAACATTAAAAACTACGAGTATTTTGATTATGATATTAACGAAGCGTTACATCTTTCAGAAAAAGAAGAAAAGACAGTTATAAACATCTTGCAAAATATCGATGAAGAATGCAGTACGAATATCGATAAATTCAGCAAGGCTGTAATTATATCTCATTTAGAAACCTTATTGAACTATGCCGATAGGTTTTATCACAGGCAATTCATAACCCGGGAAAAACAAAATCACGAAATATTGGTGAGGTTGGAAAAATTACTTTCTGACCATTTCAATGACCCAAAAGAATCAATTAATGGTATAATTACGGTAACGGATATATCAGCTTCACTAAATATATCACCTAATTATTTGAGTGGCTTGCTTACCGTTTTAACAGGGAAAAGTACCCAACAGCATATTCACGATAAATTAATAGAAAAAGCTAAAGAAAGGTTGGCAATAAGCGAATTGTCCATAAGTGAGATCGCTTACGAACTTGGCTTTGATTATTCCCAATCGTTCAGCAAACTGTTTAAATCCAAAACAAACCTAACCCCTTCTGAGTTTAGACAATCTTATAACTGATTCTTTTTAGAAGAAATTGCCTATCTAGTGGCCACCGTGAAACCATTGTAATTTTTGTAATTCAAGGTCCTTCCTTATGCAAATGCACAAATAATACTGACCAAAAGTTCTGAATTACCAACTTTTCACGATACCCCTGTCTTAGGGCAATTTTGATATACGGATAATGCGATAAATACTTTTCGTACCCTTGTCTTCCTGAAAATCTTTTTTTCAAAATTTCCTGTGGTCCATTGTTCCGGTAGAAAAGAGATTCGGCAAAGCAAACCGTAGATGTGCAACATTTTCCCGTGACCAATGGTTTCATCTTTGCATTGTAATGTTAAAGAATAAGAGAATGAGCACACAAAAAGTTTGGTTTGTCACAGGTGCCTCGAAAGGCCTGGGACTTTCATTGGTCAAAAAATTGTTGGATGCAGGTCATCGAGTGGCAGCCACCTCGAGAACCCCCGAGGCCATAAGTGAAAAGATTGACGCCCCGGATACCGAGTGCTTGGTGCTTTCAATGGATTTGACGAACGATAAGGATATCCGAAGCGCCATCGATGCCACGGAAAAGCACTTTGGCACTATCGACTATGTTGTGAACAACGCAGGGTATGCCTTGATGGGTGCCCTGGAAGAATCGAGCTCGGAGGAAATCAAGAAAAATTTCGATGTCAACGTAAACGGTTCCCTAGACGTAATCCGAAACGTTCTGCCCCTGTTGCGCGAAAAGGGTTCGGGCCATATCATCAATATCGCTTCCGTAGGCGGTTTTGTGGGCAGTTTCCCCGCTTTCGGCATCTACTGCGCCACAAAGTTCGCCGTTCAGGGATTTACCGAATCACTGGCGGTAGAAGTCGAGCCCTTCGGTATTCGGGCGACCAGTGTGAACCCCGGCTATTTCCGAACGGAATTTTTGAGCAACGAATCGCTCAATGCCACTAAAATCCAGCTTCCGGAATACGAAAACGTGCGGGAAATGCAAAAGCTCCACGAAGAGAAACTGCACGGCAACCAGCCCGGTGATCCAGACAAGGCCGCGGAGGTTCTTATGGAACTCGTAGCCATGGAAAAACCGCCCGTACACCTATTCCTAGGTTCGGACGCTTATGATATGGTGGACCGGAAAATCGATAGCTTAAAGACTTCGATGGAAGAATATCGCGAGCTGGCGACATCCACGAATATCGCCGAAAGTGTTTAGGTGTGGTATAACCTATCCAGCTATCTTAGGTTGGATAGGTATCCTACTGTTAACCATAAACTGTAAATCACAGGAAATGGACGGGAACAGGACTATCGAAGAAACAAAGGAATATATTGGGATGTGAGTCACGGGCGACGGTAAAATCAGTTGAAACCATATCGACTATAAGGACGATACCGGGTTTACAGCGGACGGGGAGTTTAAGGACGGCATATTGTACCACGGGGGAATGATTTTTTACAAAGAGAAGTAAATGTTACATTTAAATGATGAAAGACAGCTTTCACTTCAGATCCATCAGCGAGTTCCATAAGCAGGGCAATCTACCGAAACCGGAGCATCCGCTGATCAGCCTTATCGACTATAGTCAAGTGGATTATAATATCGATGCCTCCTCCATCAGCTGGGTGCAGGATTTCTATGCCATTGGCCTCAAGCGCAACCTCAATGGCAAGTTCGATTATGGGCAACAACAATACGACTTTGATGAAGGGGTGCTCTCTTTCGTTGCACCCAAACAAAAACTCAAATTGGAAATCAACCATTCCGCGACCGAAAATCCGGAAGGTTGGCTTCTTTTGATCCATCCCGATTTCCTTTGGAATACCACCTTGGCCAAAACCATGAAAAAATATGAGTTTTTTGGGTACAGAATCAACGAGGCACTCTTCCTGTCCGAAAAAGAAGAGGGTATCGTTGTCGATCTGTTTAAAAATATCGAACGTGAATACCGGGCGAACATCGATAAATTCAGTAACGGTATCATCATTTCACAGATCGAACTTTTACTGAATTATGCCGAACGCTACTATGAGCGGCAGTTAATCACCCGCAAGATTACGAACCATCATATACTCGAGCGGTTAGAGACAGTACTTGATCAGTGTTTTGCCAAGAATACCGATGACGATTTTATAAAGGTACCTACCGTAAAGGATATTGCGAATAGACTCCATCTATCCCCGAATTATTTAAGCGGGATACTGAAATCGTTGACCGGTCGCACGACCCAACAGCATATTCAGGACAAACTGATAGAGAAGGCCAAGGAAAAATTATCGACCACTCGATTATCCATCAGTGAAATCGCATATGACCTGGGGTTCGAGCACCCTGCTTCCTTTAGTAAGCTTTTCAAGAGCAAGACGGAAACCACCCCAATTGAATTCAGGCAGTCGTTCAATTGAATACCCGTTATACCAATTTACCAATTAGTTTGACATCCTTAAATCGTATGGTATTCTATTCTTCGCAAAGTACAATAGCAATAGATAATAGTACTTTCAAATCAAAATTCCTGCTATTTCGAAAATTAATTAGTTTCTGAAAATGAACCTTTTATAAGGAATCAACTATTATTACTGAGTAGTCCCATTAATCCGCGGTTTTACGATACCATGTTTCCATTATAACAAGCAATAACATTTTTAAAACCTACTCCTAGATTTTTTAAAGATATAACCTCTTCCTATTTACCAATTAATCCGGCTTTTATACCACTTATTCTTGTAATCTTGCCATTTACTATTTTAGACATTCAAAATCGCTACATATTTCTGATATTCAAAAGCATATAAACAACTCCGGTAATTCATTTTGAGTTGAAATTCTTTAAATTTATGGCACCTCCCCTTTAAAAAATAACCCTATGAAATTCAATCAAATACTGTATTGGCTTCTAGCTTTCTATATTTTAGGTTATTCTAAACTTCAAGCTCAAAATGAGGCAAAAATAGATAGTCTTCGAAAGTCATTACTAATTACAAACTCAGATTCAACTACCCTTACAATTTTAAAAAATCTTAGTTGGTACTATGCGACCACAAGAAGTAAATTGGATTCAGCGAAATTCTATGCGGACAGCCTCAAAAGCTTCTCCCTTAAAATCGAGAATGAAGAAGGTGCTGCCCTGTCCCACTTTTATTTTGGGCTAATAGATCGTTTTAGTGGTAACTATTATGATGGACTGAAACAATTTGACAAGTATTTGGAGTATTTTGGAGAGCAAAGAGATACATTAAGAATGGAAACTGGATTATTTCAAAAAGGTGTAATTCATTATAATTTAGGTAATTACACCAAGAGTTTGGAATTATATCACGAAATTTTAAAAATTTATGAGAATAATGGCATGGATAAAAGTATTGCAACAACATTGCATTCGATTGGTCATATTCAGAGAAAAATGGATAAACAGGAAGAGGCAATAGAAAGCTATCAAAAATCCATTGGTATCAAGGAGAAACTTAATGACAAAGAAGGATTAGTAATGAGTCTAACTAGTCTTGGCAATACGTATGGAGAAATGGAGCAATATAATTTGGCCCTAATCCCCTTAATTAAAGCCTATGAGCTGGCGCATACTTTAAAAGTTCCCTATTTAACTGCTTCTGTATCTGATAATCTTGGTAATCTCTATGGAAAAACCAAAGAATACTCTAAAGCACTTAAGTATCACCTCGAAGCCTTAGAAATAAGAAAAAATCTACCGTCCAAAAAAGATTTAGCCGGTAGTCTAAATTCAGTTGGAGGAAGCTATCTTAAATTAAAAGAGTACCAAAAGTCGATGGACTATCTTAAAAGAAGTCTTGCAATTTCAAAATCAATAAATGCAAAACCAATATCCTTATTAAATTATAAAGTACTAAGTGAGCTGCATTCTGAAACCGGAAATTATAAAGAAGCATATTATTTTCAGCATATCCGCTCAGAACTAAGGGATTCAATTTTTAATAAGGAGAAGAACAGGCAATTGATGGAATTGGAAACCAAATATGAGGTCTCCCAAAAAGAGAAAGATATCGAGTTGCTCACCAAAGAAAACGAACTTCAAGAAGCCAATGCAGAAAAAGAAGCCACTTTACGAAAAGCACTTACAGGTGGTCTTATTTCATTAGCCGTAATTGGTTTACTTTTATTCCATACCATGCGCCAACGTCTGAAAAATCAAAAAGTAGTGGCCGCAAAAAACGAAGAAGTGAGCAAAGCCAGACTTTCAGAAGAACTGCAAACCTTGGAAATGAAAGCACTTCGGGCACAGATGAATCCGCACTTTTTGTTCAATAGCCTAAATTCGATCAATACTATGATCCTCAACGATGAAAATGAAAATGCCAGCCGGTACCTTTCAAAATTCTCAAAACTGGTGCGCTTGCTTTTAGAAAATTCGGAGCAACCCATGGTCTCCCTAAAAGATGAAATGGACATGCTGGAAACCTATATTCAACTCGAGGCATTACGGTTCAACAACAAATTGGAATATCAAATCAATATTGATGAGCACATTGATCAAGAAAGTACCATGCTCCCTTCAATGGTCATGCAACCCTTTGTAGAAAATGCCATTTGGCACGGATTATTGCACAAAGACAATAAGGGTCTCTTGACCATTTCCATTACGGAAGAAGACAACAAATTACATTGCAGTATTATCGATAATGGTGTGGGACGGGAAAAATCGGTTACTTTGAAACAAGAAGGTGGACTTAAAAAGAAATCAATGGGCATCAAAATAACGGCAGATAGACTTAAAATATTGACCCACCAGAAAATTCAAGATGTCATAAATATCATAGATTTGAAAGACGAAAACCAAAATGCTGTTGGCACCCAGGTGAACCTTCAAATTCCCATTGCGTAGCGAAACTATGATAAAAGCAATACTAATAGACGATGAAGCTAAAGCCCGACAAGGACTTCGGCTAGTCTTGGAAAAGTATTGCCCCGAAGTAGCCATACTTGCCCTTTGTGAGTCGCCCGAAATCGGTCTGGAAAAAATAAAGACCCTAAAACCTGATTTGGTCTTTTTGGATGTACAGATGCCCAAAATGTCCGGTTTTGATGTATTGGAGCGAATTCCAGAAATCAATTTCGAGGTCATTTTCGTTACGGCCTATGACCGCTATGCCATAAAAGCGATTAAGTTCAGCGCTTTGGACTATCTCTTAAAACCCATTGATGTTGATGAGCTGGTGGCCGCTGTCAATAAGACTTCTTCAAAAAAACAAGATAAATCCCATCAATACAAATCGTTGTTCAACAACGTAAAATCCGATTCGGAAAAACTGAAGAGATTGGCCATTCCTTCAGATAATGAAATCATCATGCAGCCCATTGCTGATATTATCTATTGTGAGGCCGATAGCAGTTACACCACCTTATACTTATCCCAAGGAAAAAAAATAACGGTAGCGAAAACTTTAAAGGAGTTCGAGAACATTCTACCTGAAACCGACTTCTGCCGTATTCACCATTCTACCCTTGTAAACATGGCACATGTTGTAAAATACATCAAAGGAGAGGGCGGTTATGTCATCATTTCGAACAAGCAACACCTCAATGTATCTCGCCGAAAAAAAGAGCATTTTCTGCAATTGCTTTATCAAGGGTAATTCCACTTACCATCCTTTAGAGAACACATACTACCACATATCGGCCACTTGCTAGTTTACCCTAAGCCGTCTTGTAAACCCGTCCTATTTTTACCTCGAAATCACATTAGTGCATTTAGTCTTGACCAAAGCTACTATACTGATTCACAAAAAACCTTCCCCCTAACACAAACAAAAATTAACTAAAGGAGGCTTCCTCCCCTGCTGATCGAATGCTATGTGCCGACCCTAAAAATAATAATCAAGGGTTGACACAATGATAGGTAAAGCCTCCTTTTTAAAAGAATTCCTCCAGACTTAAATATGTAACTAAAAATTGATGTAATGAAAAAATTGAAAAAAAGTAAAATTGATTATCTGGTTATCTTGCTGCTGGTCATCTTGTTAGTAATGATGAACTCATGTAAGAAGGACGATTCTATTGAGGAACCGACGGTACCCAATACACAAGTGGTTTTACCACCTGATTATGTGGCGCTCAAAGAACTATACGACGCCAATTCCGGAAATAGCTTAGGATGGGATTTAGACGACACCACCATGAAAAGTTGGTCAGGTGTTACCTTGGCGGGAGAGCGTGTTACCCAGCTAGATATTTCGGGCAAAAGTCTGACAAGCCTTCCCCCTAAAATCGGAGAGCTTTCGGAACTGACTAGTTTTAAGGCTGACGATAACAACATTGCCACCATTCCTTCGGCCATAAGGCAATGGACAAAACTCACTTATTTCTCTGCTAGTGAAAATGCAATCACCAATATCCCAAAAGAAATAGGTGAATTGAGCAATCTCGTTGAGTTGCATGTGAGGGGAAACCAATTAAGCGAGCTTCCCCTGGAACTGGAAACCCTTGATAAGGTGGTTATTTTCGATGCAAGTTACAATGCCTTGACCATGGTTCCCCAGCAAATCCGAAAGATGATAGGGCTTGAAAAGCTGTATTTCAGTTACAATAAATTGAATTCCATATCCTATACCATTGGACAGCTTACTTCAATCAAGGAAATAGATTTTAGCAACAATGAATTAACCGTGCTGCCTATTGAAATGGGCAACTTGAGTACCTTGGAGCAACTCTTGGTCAGGCAAAATCAGATTACGATACTTCCTCAGGAAGTATGTGACCTGGAAACCAACAACGGCACTACAATTTCGAAGGATGTCAATACTAGCTGTGGAAATGTATTTCCTAATTATATCGCTTTGCATGCCTTATACCAAGCGAACCCAGATAATACCTTAGGATGGGATCTGACCGATACCACCATGGCATCTTGGCAGGGCGTAGTTGTAGACCAAGGCACGGTGACCGATTTAGACCTATCTTCAAAACAGGTGTCCAATATTACTTCTGATATCGGGGCACTTACGGCATTACGGTCTTTGAATCTCTCAGGTAATGACATTGAAAGTCTACCTGCCGAAATCGGATTATTGTCGGTTCTCGATAATTTGTGGCTGGACAATAACTTACTGACCGGTCTGCCCTCAGAATTCAAAGATTTGAATATACTTCTGGTATTGGGCTTGAAAAACAATGAATTTACCAAGGTTCCTAGTTTGTTAAACGAATTCAGTTTAATCAACTCCATTGATTTAGGTAACAACAAGATTGATGAGATTGCCAAAGAAATAGCTAGTTTGAAGGTGGGTAGTTTAAAATTGGCCAATAATGAAATTACCAAAGTTCCAGTTGAGTTGGGCGACATTCAAAATCTGACCTTATTGGACTTACAAGGGAATTCCATAACCGAAATACCCGATGAAGTCTGTGCACTAAAAGACAAGACACCACCTACGGCTATCCTATTGGATGATGATACCCTGTGTGAAGATAATACCGTTGCCGCGGTAAGCGAATACCAAGTGTTACGGGAGTTGTATGAGGCCAATCCAAACAATTCGCTGAATTGGGGAGAAACCCTGGACGATGCGACTATGGCTGCATGGGAAGGTATAACCGTATCTAACGGACACGTCACTGAATTAAGTTTATCCTTCAAAAGAATTGATGTATTGCCACAATCCTTTGGGCAATTGCCCATGTTGGAAAGGCTTGAGTTGGGCGACAATAATTTAAATGTGCTACCAAATACATTTTTTGATCTTGTCAATTTAGTTTGGTTGGAACTGAACTCCAATAATATTGTTCAAATACAAGAGGTCTTGGGTAATTTGGTACGTCTGGAATACTTAAAATTAGGTGATAATTCATTTACGACCTTACCGGACAGTATAGGTGAACTTGTTAACCTAGAATCACTACAAATAGATAGTACTTTTAAATATTTATTTTTTGGAGTACAGGGTCTGTCAGAATTGCCAGAAACTCTTGGAAACTTGAAACATCTGACCCATGTTACAATAAAAGGACATGGATTTACTTCCCTACCGAACAGTTTTAAAAATTTGAGGAGTCTTTTTTATTGTGATTTATCCCTTAATAAGTTAGTCACCCTGCCAAATGACCTGAATGGGTTATCAAGTTTGGAAACCCTGATATTGAACGAAAATGGATTAACCGTACTTCCCGAAAGTATAGGTGATATAGCTACCCTTAAAACACTATGGGTGCACAATAATAACATAACGGTTTTGCCAAATGCCATTGGTGATTTGTTGAATCTAACAGAATTGGAAGCTTTCAATAATCAAATAGAGGTGTTGCCCAGTTCTATCGGGAATCTACGCAACCTGATAAAATTGAACTTTAGTGGCAATCAACTAGAAGATGCTGATATCCCGAGTGAGTTTTTCAATCTTACTGCCCTTAAACAATTGTTTTTATCCACAAATAAATTCTCATCAATACCTAGTGAAATGGGTAATTTGATTGAATTGGAAGAACTATTCTATACAGATAACACTTCAATGGATGAAGTTGCCCCTGAGCTGGAGAAGCTTATCAACTTAAGAACATGTGGTCTTAAGGGCACTGGTATCACTTCGCTACCTCCTGAAGTATGTGCCATGCGTACAGGTGGCAACGTAAACACCAGCTTTATAGTAGATGGTGATATTGATGATTACTGCCAGTAGAATACCAAAAGACAAACTACAACACTTTGAACACGACACCTTCTTTAAAAATCAATTATTATAAATAAAAATATCATGAAAAAAAATTTATATCCATTTACCATATTCATTTTATCATTACTCATCTTACAAACCGCTTGTAGTAAAGACGATACCTCACCGCCAACTGAAGAGGAGGAAGAGGAAAATGAAAACCCCGATAACCCAGACGGAAGCGTTGACCCTACTCAAGACCCCGTTGAATCAGCTGACTATCTTGCCCTAAAAGCCCTTTACGAGGCAAATGACAACAATACTTTAGGCTGGGACCTCAATGATAAGACCATGAACAGTTGGGCTGGTGTTGAACAAGAAAACGAAAGGGTTACCGAATTGCATATAGAAGGTAAAAGCATTATGACATTGGTACCTGAAATGGGTAATCTTGAAAAACTCACTGTATTGGATGCCGGTAAAAATAAGCTGACCCAATTACCCCAAGAACTTGGGCAACTTGATGAACTAACACAATTGTTATTACGTGAAAACAATTTGGTGGAACTACTGGATAATAGCTTGCCCAATGGACTGACCGTACTTGGTTTGGCAGAGAATAAATTGACAGAGCTGCCCTTTAGTTTTCAAAACCTGGATAAGCTTGAAATCTTGAACCTTTCCGGGAATTTCTTTGAAGTCCTGCCCTCGGAAATGGGTGATTTTGATAAGCTGACCCTATTGGATTTTTCAAAAAATCTGATTCAAGAGGTGCCCGAAGAATTGGGGCAATTACATGGCTTAAAGTATTTGGGCCTTGAAGAGAACGATTTCACTATAATCCCTCAAGAAGTCTGTAATCTGGAAGAATTTGGAGATACGGAAATCGGCAAGAACCGCAATGTCACTTGTAATTTGCAATTTTATCAATACGAAGGACTAAAGGCACTATATGAAGCCAACCCAAACAATACCATTAATTGGGATTTAAACGATACCAGTATGCAAAGCTGGCAAGGGCTGATTTTTGATACGAACGGTAGTCTTTCTGAAATCTATATGAGCGGCTTTGGTTTGGCTAATATTCCTCCAGAAATAGGTAATCTCAGACATGTTTCTATTATAACCCTAAGAAATAATGGCATTGAAGAATTACCCGCAGAAATAGGATTGTTGGCAAAAGTACAGGAGCTTTTTCTTAAGGATAATGACCTAAAAAGTCTACCTCGTTCAATAGGTAATTTGAAGAATCTAACCCATTTGGAATTGCGTGATAATAAATTGGAATCCATTCCGGATACCATGGGTGATATGGACGATATGCTCATCTTGAATTTATTTGGAAATGAATTGACCACGGTACCTACCATTCTGGCCAATTTAGAGCCTACGATAGAAGAGTTTCATTTAACAGGCAATAATATCACTGAGCTTCCTGCGGAAATTTGTGGTATGCCTTCGTTGTTCATAGAAACTGGAATCTGTCCTTAATCCATCCCTTTGAAAAAGAAAATCATGAAAAATAAATTGTTCATTTTAATCATGTTCGTCTGCTCCTTGATTTTGCTGAATTTGGCCTGTAGCAAAGACGTTACACCACCTACGCCCGAAGAGAAAGAAGAAGAAAAGGAAAATCCTGACAACTCAGGTGGTATGGTCGACCCTAATCAAGACCCTATGGTTTCAACAGATTACTTGGCACTCAAGGCGTTATACGAAGCCAATACCAATAACGCTTTGGGATGGAATTTGGATGATACTACCATGCAAAGTTGGAAGGGTGTCGAACAGGAAAACAAAAAGGTAATACGTCTTGATGTGAAAGATAAAGGCCTCGAAATTTTGGTGCCTGAAATCGGCGATTTGGAAAAATTGACCTTTCTTGATATCGGAATTAACTCCATCTCTGAAATCCCTGCAGAAATAGGAAAGCTTACCGAACTGGAAGAACTGCATCTTGAAAGCAATTCGTTGATCGCTATTCCTTCGGAAATAGGATTGTTGACACAATTAAAGGAATTCTATGTACAGGCCAACAACAGCATTAGGAATCTACCACCAGAAATAGAAGCTTTGGAGCAACTTCGTGTATTCAATCTGTATGGAAATGCCCTGGAAAGCTTACCCAATGAAATCGGAAAACTAGAGTCGCTACAGATGTTGTCTGTTTACGGTAATAAACTTACCGAAATCCCCTCTGAAATCGGGAATCTTAGCGAATTAAAAGTGCTCAATTTAAATGATAATCCGTTGCTTTCGCTACCTGAAGAAATAGGAAATCTTTTGAATTTGAACGTGTTGAATATCGAGAACGCCGATTTGATAAAGATTCCGCAAGAAATCTGCAATCTTGAAGAAGATGGTACAACGACTATCAATAAAGACGCTCGTGTACAATGTGACTTAGCGAGGTATCATCACAAGGCCTTGATTGCTTTATATGAAGCAAATCCTTCAAATACCATTGGTTGGGATTTAACAGACACCTCAATGCAAAGTTGGGGCGGTGTGTCCCTTTTTCCTGATGGGTCCGTATCACAATTGGAATTGTTTGCCCATCAGTTTAAAGTTCTCCCTAAAGAAATCGGTAATCTCAAAGGCATTTCTCTCTTATCCATGAAAAGCAACGGAATTACCTCGGTTCCTAATGAAATAGGAAAACTCACAAGTTTAACAAGTTTAAATATGGCGTTCAACGACATTGAGGAAATTCCAAGCGCCCTAGGGAATTTGATAAATTTAACAGAATTGACCTTGGATTTCAATAGTCTTCAAAATCTACCTATACAAATAGGTAACCTTAATAATCTAGTGGTATTGCTTTTGAGTAACAATTCTTTGAGTGAGTTACCCAATTCAATAGGACAACTGACCAACCTACAACAGTTAAGTCTAGAATTTAATGACTTAGAGGTAGTTCCCCCGACAATGGGCAATATGACCGCCTTGAAACGGTTGCACTTGTTTCAAAATCGGCTTACGAGCATCCCTGTCAGCATCGGTAATTTAAATGAAATAACTTTCTTAAGTCTTGAGAACAACATCTTACAGGTTTTACCTGCAAGTTTAGGGATGCTCACCAATCTTGAAATATTGGATGTTTCAAATAATGAACTGAATACAGCTCCCAAGGAAATAGCAGAACTATCTAATTTAACATTATTTGATATTGCCGATAACCCACTGGCAGACGACCTACCTGGTGAGATATGTCAATTAAACGCCTTAAGTCTTGATAGCGAACAGGATATGCGCGTATGTAAATTTTGAATTAAATAAGAGTAAAATGAAATACACAAAAGTAGCCTTTAAGAAAAATAAGGTATTCCTATTCGTAATCCCATTAGTATCATGCTTTATCATGCTACCTAAAAAAGTAGAAGCACAACGAAAGAAAACAGTCCGTGTAAAACGTTCTAAAGTGGTAGTACATAAAAAAATACGTGCACGGCCAATTAGGGGAAGACGGGTTGCCCATTACCGCTATCGTGGACTACCACGATGGGGGAAAACCGTCAGAACTGTCGGGGCTGGATTTGTGGGCGTTAGATTTGGCGGCATCGGTTATCGGTTTCATAATGGTGTTTGGTACCGACCAAAAGGGAGAAAATCCATTGTGGCCAAAGCACCGTTCGGGGTTCGTGTTCGTAAACTTCCCATAGGACACCAAAGGTTTGTGATAGGAGCACATACCTACTTTTACTATTACGGCACCTACTATGCACAAGTGGTCAACTCTGAAGAATATCAAGTCGTAATACCGCCACTTGGGGCGGCAATAGATGCGCTTCCCGATGGCTACGAAATCGTGAGCATCAATGACAGGGACTATTACAAATTCGAAGACACCTATTATGAACCCCGAACCGATAATGAACAAATTGAATATTATGTGGTCATTGAACCAACGGCATTGAACTAACAAAAAAAAAGGATGAAAACTTCTATCCATATCAAAACCTTTATTCTTTTTTGGGCACTGTTAACCCTACTATCGTGCGATAAAAGTGATGAAAGTCTGTCTTCCGAAGAAATAGAAAACACGAAAGAATCCCATACCGAGAAGGTAGTTACCATCAGCAATGGTGACCAACGGGAATATATCGTGTACACGCCATCGACCTATGATGAAAAGAACGAACATCCCTTGGTATTTCAATTACATGGCAGTAGTGGCAACGGTGAAAAGTTTTATACTATTTCCGGTTGGAATGCGCTTGCAGAGCAGCACAACTTTATCGCGGTGTACCCGACCTCATATGTCTATGACCTAAGACTGAAAGGTTGCGGCAACGATTTGGTGACCAAATGGAACAACTATAATCTTCCGAAAGAAGTCTGCCCCACAGAAACCCTACGAGACGATACGGCCTTTTTCAATCAGATATTGGATGAACTTATGAATGCCTATAGTATTGACGAATCAAGGATTTATATGGCCGGTTTTTCCAATGGTTCAGGTATGGTTTCACGATTGGCGGTAGAATTATCCGACAAAATTACAGCGGTTGGAGGCTTGGCAGGATTTTTTCCCGAAGATACTATCTACGCACCGAAACGCATACGACCGTTACATCTCATGTTGGGCACTACGGACGAGAAAATTGCTTCTCGCACCATCTTTCAAGATACCATCCCTATGGATTTTCAACAGTTGTTCACAGACCCTACTTTGAGAGGCATTACACAGACCTATATCAAAACCTTTGATCTAGACCCTAATTACTCGGTAATGGATTCTACCGAATATACCCTAACGGCGACTTTTAAGGGCAAATCCGGAGAACCCAACCATCTCATGAAGTTTACCCTTTGGAAAGATTTGGGCCATTTTTTTCCCAATCCCGATGACCGTGATGGTGCGGCCGACGTATTATGGGAATTTTTTGAAATGTATCAGAACAATCCGTAGTAGGTTTAATAACGATTACGATTGTACTGCTTTGAAACCGCTTTAAATTCATGGAAACAATAAAAGAAATGAGCTCATGAAAGTAAAATTCGAAATAGTGATTATAGAGTATATTCCTAAGCTATTGGCAATGATGGGTAAATTTAATGCCATTTACGACTATCCTTTTAATGCCATAATCACAGAACAAAACCTAACGGAGTTTTTGGGTAATGCATCGCTGGGAAGGCTTTGGCTGATATATGCTAAAAGTAAGCCTATTGGATATTTCGTTTTGACCTTTGGCTTTAGTTTCGAATACGGTGGACGCGATGCATTTATTGATGAGTTATTTATCGAAGAAGATTTTAGGCAAAGAGGTGTTGGCAAAAAGACAATGAAATTTGTACTATCAGAAGCAAAGCGACTACATATTAAGGCCGTGCATTTGGAAGTGGAAAAACACAATAAGAAAGGGCATCAATTATACATAAAATCTGGCTTTATGAGTACCTATAGAGAATTGCTTACAAACTGTTTAATTGAATGATTCTCTTTAAACAGAGAAAAACTAGATTTTTTTGTCCCAGAAAAGAACGTTTCTCGGCACTTTAGTTATATCTTCTTTTAGTTCTTTTTTAATTGGCCGTTTTAGAAAGCTAAAATTTTACTTCATGCCATCTGCATTATTTCTTTTTCTCAAAAATCAATTCAAAGTAATTTTTTAAGTGCCTCAAGTGGTCTGCGGTCAGGTCTTTGCCCTTTAGTGCCTTAGAAACTACAAAGGCACCTTCAAAGATAACAACGGTATGATCTGCCAATGACTGGATATCGACTTCGATTTTAGTGTCATATTTTTTCAGAACATCATTAATCAACTTCTCCATTGTAGTTCTCCAAGTCAATATGGTTTCCGCTATGCGGTTCAAGGTTTCCTCGTCGAACTGATTGGGTTCATAGGTGTAAGATGCATATAGGCAGCTATAAGGTTCGTCAACCTCGCACATCATATCTATGAACTCCTGTATGAACCGTAGAAGACGGTCCAGAGCATCTCCCTTTAAATCCTCGGTTTTTTTTAAGGCCTCGTTCATATGGTGGATATCTTCCCTCGCAAATTCTTCTATCAAAGCTTTTGCCAATGCGTTCTTCGTCTTAAAATGATAGAAGAACGCTCCCTTGGTAATTCCAGTACGCTCTAGTATCTGATCGATACTGGTTCCCGAAAATCCGTTTTCAAAAACCAGTTGCTTTGACTCGGCCAAAATTTTATTGCGTGTTGGTGTTCCATCTCTTCCCATATGTTAAAGATATAAAATTTTAAACAGACTAGTTGGTACAATAAAAAATAATTTTAAATTTGCACCGTCTAGTCGGTATAATTAAAATAAAATCATTTAAAAATCAGTTATTATGGAAGATTTCATTTCACAGCTACCAACACCTTTCGAATTGGTGTTCGACCCCATCTCCTATATTATATTCGGGATGTACGGGGGATTAATGTTATGGGAAACACTTTTCCCGGCACGTAAACTTCCCCAAGTAAAATTTTGGAAGTTAAGGGGCATTCTCGCCTTTGTACTTTTCTTTTTCCTTTCCTCCTACCTTCCCATAATCTGGGACGGTTTTTTTGCCCAATATCAGATTTTCGACCTCACGGCACTGGGGACCATTTGGGGAGCGATAGTAGGCGTATTGGTGTATGAACTGGGGGAATATGTTTGGCATAGGATCATGCACAATAGTGATTTCCTTTGGAAAGGGATGCACCAAATGCACCATAGTGCGGAACGAATGGATAGTTACGGGGCGTTCTACTTCAGTCCCCTTGACATGATCGGGTGGATTATCGTCAGCAGCGTCATGCTTGTTCTTGTGGCAGGTTTTACGCCGGAGGCCAGTACCCTGATTATTCTGATTACCACCTTCTTGTCCATTTTTCAGCATAGTAATATCAAAACGCCGACGTGGATCGGGTATATCGTACAGCGACCGGAATCCCACACGATTCATCATGCGAAGGGCATACATGCCCATAACTATGCGGGAATAGCCCTTTACGATATCCTGTTCGGAACCTTTAAGAATCCAAAAGGCTATGAACATGAGACCGGTTTCTATCATGGGGCCTCGGCAAAAGTGAAGGATATGTTATTGTTCAAGGATATTTCAAAAGAAAAAAAATGAAGCGTTACGAAAAATTGGAGAAAGGGCTGATTCTTTTCGCCGGACTATTGGTCCTGCTCCATTTCTATCTCCTGTTCGAGCTTTTTTACTAATAGTTGGAACATAATACAATAACCGTTGCATAGCAACATCATCATTTCAAAAATTCATTAATCTCTAAATCATTTATCATGAAAATTATCAAGAACAATTTTTTAATCGCAATAACCATATTGTTCGTTGCCTGTAGCGACGACGATTATACGAAAGACGTCCCCGAACAAAAGCAGACCCAGTTAAAAGTAATTGGTAGGGGAACGGCGGTCGCTCAATTAAAAACAATTACGAACCCGGATAACGGCCAGCCCGTTGAGGCTTTCTGCTTTTTAATGGATTTGATCGATTCGAAGACCGGTGAAATCATTGGAACCCTAGAGGACTGTGATATGGGAACTACCGAAAACCCGGATGGCACGCTTGTTTCCAAAATAGTCACCAAGTTCAATTTTACCGGAAAGGGCTCCTTTACCTCTAGGGGCGACGTGCTGCAAACCCCAATTGGCGATGGGAAGTTCACCACGGAGTCCAATCCTTCTGAAAATAACGTTTTTGACACCACATTTGATTTTGAGGGCAGTGAGGGTAAAGCAACCTTGGTAGGAGAAATCGATTTGTCAAAATTCGATCAGAACATCATCGGTTTCGACTGCAATTTTACGATCGACCTGGTATCCTATTGATTCCAATCAAAAAACAGTGTATTAGGTTAGGGTTGGTGCCCACCTGCCCATCTTCGGAGTGGGTGGGCACTTTTTAAAAACACGTAGTAATGACAAGTCATGGAAAAATACTTGAAAAATAGAACAACAGTTGAACTTAAATGGTTTGGCTGGAAAAGCGACGGTAATTCTTGCCCACGGGCCAAAGGCCTTTTGAACAGCAGGTTTAACAATAAAACAGTAGTAAAATAAATTCATCAAAAATAAAAAAACGACAGTATTATGAAAAAAATAGTAATCAGCTTAATAACAGTGGGTATGGTAAGTTTTGGTTTTGCCCAAAACTCGAATGCCGATTTGGATTTTTATAAATATAGGGAGCTCGACATTTCAGGTTCGAATCATAAATACTTATATGAAGTGCAAGATGTCGTTACACCCCGACGGGTCAAATATCTTGAGAACGGGGTAACGAATTGGAACGTCTTGGCATCAAAAGAATTTGTCGGCCGAAAAGACGAAACCTTTAAAGTCACTTTCAAGTTGAAGGATGGAAACATATATGCATTATACGGGAGTAATGGATCGATTGTTTCAGCCATAGAACGGTTCAGCAATTTTGCCATGCCCAAATCGGTAGGCAATGATATTATAAAGCAATACCCTGATTGGAACATTGTAAAGAACCGGTATTCTATCCTATACCATCATGGCGATGGAACGAAAAGAAGATTCAAAGTGCTCATTCAGAAGGGGGACCGGAAAAAGTGGCTGAAAATCGATTCGTCCGGTAAAATCGCCTAAAGGGGATTTATGGCAGTCTGATTTGGAAATTGGCCGCGCGACGGTCGTCAACTTCTTTAAACTATTATAATTAAATGTCGTTTGGGCATGAAAATTAAGTTCAGATGACTGAATTAAAAAAAATGAACAAAGAATTCGAAAATAACAATGTTAGGGGGCCTATTAACTCTTGGTTCTTTTACACGATTTCCGGCTATATGGATGTGCTATGGGGAAAGTCGAAAAAAGAACTGTTTCAAGACCATTCAGGGACCGTTGTTGAAATAGGTCCAGGGGCTGGGGCCAATATGCGGTACCTGAAAAGAGGCACTAAATTGATTGCCATTGAGCCCAACATACATATGCATAAGAATCTGCGAAAGACGGCCAAGAAGTACGGGATACATCTGTACATAAAATCCATAACAGGGGAAACCATCGATTTACCGGATAGTTCAGTGGATTTTGTAATGAGTACCCTCGTTCTATGCACGGTCGACAATCCTTTGCAATGTGTAAATCAAATAAAACGCATCTTAAAACCTACTGGTCAATTTGTGTTCATCGAGCACGTAAAGGCTAGAGAAAATTCCATTCTCGGTTTCATCCAGAATCTGATACACAAACCATGGCATTGGTTTTTTGAAGGATGTCATACGAACAGGGATACGGCAAGCTTATTGGAATCTGCCGGGTTTAGTTCAATAGTAATGGATAAGTACAATCATTATTCCCCATTCATCCCGATTATCCCTCAAATCCGCGGACGTGCAGTGAAATAATTGAAAATTATATCTTAGCAGTACGCAGTGCTTTCATAGTTATCGAGTACCGGTAATTGGAAGGCTGAACAAATTGAAATTAAATGAAGACGTTTTTAACTTTTACACTGATGGCACTAATTACAGGACAAAGTATTGGGCAATCTCCCCATACGAAGGAGACGGTAAAAATCAATGGAATTGATATATACTACGAGGTTTATGGCGATGGAGAGCCGCTATTACTGCTACACGGCTGGACGCAATCCTCCCGGTTTTGGTCGGATTATATCCCGACCTACGCGCCAAATTTTAAGGTTTTTGCCATCGACCTTCGGGGCCATGGCAGGTCGTCCGAACTGACCGATGATTTCAGTATAGAAAAATCCGCGACGGATATTTTGAAGCTGTTGGACTTTCTGAAAATAGAAAGAGCAAAAGCAATAGGGTTAAGTTACGGAGGGTTAGTCCTGTTACAACTGGCCAGTTTACATCCTGACAGAATTGAATCGATGGTCTTGATCGGTGCCTCCCCTAAATATGACGGTGCAGAGAACTCGAATCTCGACAAGACATTCTCCTACGAGAATCTGCCCGAGCCGTTTATCAAAGAATTGAAAGAGACACACTATGGGGGAGAAAGTCAGATAAAGGCACTTTTCAACCCAAAACTCAACTATAAGATAAGCATCGGTGATGAAAATTTAAAAGCAATAGAAACAAAGACCCTAATAGTTAACGGAGACCGCGATGAAATAATGGGAATTATCCCTGCCACTACCCTTCACGAAAATTTACCTAATTCTGAATTGTGGATTGTTCCGAACACAGGGCATATTGCCATAATTGGTTCTAATCAAGATAATTTTCTCTCGAAAAGCATTCAATTCTTTACTAAAGAATAGATATGTCAGCAATAACGGAGATAATTTATGAAATCATTTGATAAAAGACCTGACCATTTAAATAGTGTTGTAAAACGAACTCTTTTAAGGACAACACATGGCATTGAATATATTTCAATCTTCAATCAGAAAACCAATTCCGGATAATTCAAAGGTTCGGAAATCTCAGGAATATTTCCTACATATTCTTTTCCCCCAAGACGTCCAACAGTATAATAATCCAATTTCTCTTCGGGATACGACTGAATCAATTCATGGATCGCTTTTTTCTGGCCTTTCTCCCAAAGCGCTTCATCATAAGGTTGAATCCATTCATTTTCAAGTTCCGTTGGCAGTATCAATGGCATACGAGGGCCATCCTTAGCTTTAGGATTGTTGTGGAGTTTTGCCATTAACGGATTGGGTTTTGTGGTCACTATGGCAAAGGTGTTCCATATACCGCCTGTATTGTAATCTTTCCAAACGCTCCAAAGTCCTGCAAGGGCCATTGGCTCATTGTCCTTTTTTTTGATAAGAAAAGGGTATGTCTTGCCCTTAAAATGGTGGTGCTCGTAAAACGCATCACAATAAATAAGACATCTTCGCTTTTTCGCCGATTCCCGAAAGGAGGGTTTACTGAATATGGTTTCTCCCCTGGCATTCAATGTGTTGTTCCAGTAGCTTTTGTCCTCCGCATCCTCGGGAACGAGCCCCCATGTAGATACTTGGGGGAAGTATGGGTCCTCGTCCGTATAGATCAATAGTGAGGGGTGGCCGAAACCTTTTGAATGATATAAGGGAAGATCGGTCAAAGGAGCGAGCTTTTCCATGATTTCCTCAATGGCATGTTCATCCCCATCACGCATCGCCCTTCTTAGCTGGGTTTCCAATTGCGCCTTAATGTCATAACACATATCTAAACGGTTTTGGCCATCAAATTAATGAAATATGTTAAAATCAAAAAGACAAACATTTCATTTTCTATATTTGGATATAATCCTAACATATGGATTATATCCAATTCAATGAAAAATATTGTTTTTCGACATGCCGACAAATATGTTCTTGAGCACTTGCTGAAAGAGATTGGCAGGCATCGGCTCAATGAGGAATGTGAAAACATGAAATTGCCCTTTCCGAAAAGGCTTGGCCTCTTTTATCTGGAAAGCAATGATGACTGTACGTTTCTTAAATATAAATACCAACAAGGGGATCACGTTGTAATGAAGCTTGATAGATACGCGTTACCTGAAACGGGTTGGGTAAGAGTCAAATTGTGATAGCAATGTTTAAAGTGGTGGTTCCCAAACTAATCTCATTGGCAAATTTGCCCTCCGAAATTTTTGTTTATATGTTTTGAATCGGATTTATTCCGAATTCTTAGAATACCGGTTGAAATGTGATTCTGCAAAATGAACCTTTTTAGAATTGCATAACTTAACCAAGTCTCAAACCGGATATATCCCGCGTTAGGGATAGCAGCAGCATCGACCGCAGTGGCCCCCTTAGGGTTCGTTGTCTTGAAAAGCGACAGCGGAGCTCTTTCAAGGCTTACGAAACCTAGGGGTCCGCAAGGGCGGTATAGCGGATAGCCCGGCCAACGCCAAGAACATTATAGAGAAACACCTTGGGATTTACGAACCATACCGAATGATTCCGTTTTTTTGATTGAAGTCTCTTTTTTTACCTCTTTTTCCTCTGGTTCCGTGTCGTATTTTTCATCCAGATCGGCATTGATTTCAACGAGCCGTTTTTGCACCAACTCCAACTTTTTCGTTTTATCAAAGTGGAGTTCCAACACTTTTTGATTGGCCTTAATGGATTTCTTATATTCAGCTGCCAATTCTTTTCGGGTCTTTAATGTCTTTGGGATTTTGGACAATGCATTATACATGTAATCGGCCAGACTGTGCCAATTCTTCACGATTCTTTTGGAACCATAGCCATAGGACGCATTCGGACTAACCACGAGCAATTGGTGGTTGGTCTCATCTTCAACATGAAGCATCAACTTTGCATCTCCCATCGCGATGATGACATGCTCGCCCTTTTTTGTCCTTAAAGCCTGTAAACGAATTTCAAGATGTTCGCCCAGTACTATGGGGTCAGAGGAAGGCTGGGATAAGACCTCGCTTAATTTTAACCAGTAATCTTCTTTATTAGCAACGCTTTTCCAAAGTGGAATATCATTTTCAAGTTTGGCAATATTCCTATCGGCCCTTGAAAGTTCGGTTTCATAGAACGAAATATTGTTTTTGGCTTCCAGGCGATTTTTTTTGAAAATGGATTTTTCCAATTCCAGTTCGTCCAGTTCTTTGCTTAGTTCTTCCTTTTCAAGATACCACGGGTCGTTTTTGGCAACAGCCAGCAAGGTTTTATAATCGATTGAACCTTCATCGTTGACAGGCCCCATATCCAATCTATTGAACTGAATGGTACCGTTGGTCAATTGTTCGATGAAATTCTTTTTAATGTTCACGTTATTGAGCATCAAGGCATCGGTACAATTTTCGACAATATAAAAGGACACTACCACTTTATTGTCGTGGTATTGTTTGGCACCCACATTTCCTTTTCGCACGCCCCTTCCGTTGCGTTGGTCGATGTCCGTTGGCCGATACGGAATATCCACATGATGGATACGCACCAAACGTTCCTGAATATTGGTGCCGGTACCCAGTTTTTCAGTAGAACCGATAATGACCCGATAGTTTCCTGCATTAACCTCTTTAAAACATTCCAGTCGCTTTGTATCCGTCTTAAAATCATGGATAAATACCACCTCCTCATTGGGAATACCGAATTCTTCCGTCAGGATACGTTTTAGTTCATCATAAATATTAAAGTTTTCCTTGGGTACGCCCAAGTCTGAAAAGATGGCCTGTGTACCCTTAAAAGAAGCCGTTTCGGTATAGGTCTTATAGACTTCGGACGCAATGGTTCGCAACTTGGCCTCGCCCGGATCTTCTAAGTCTTGGCTCAGCATTCTAGGATCAATGGAAGCATTGCGCATGTGGTGCAATGCAATCAAGGACAAGGCACTTTTTTGATCTTCGGTGTAGTTCTTATTCCCATACAAAAGGTTACTATCCCCTGTTCTTAGAAACTCCTTTATTTGCTCAAAATAGGCCAACTGTGCAGGTGTGGGTTTTAGGGTATGCACATCCAATTGCATTTTGGGACTATCGATTTGGTGGGTAGTCCCGTTGACGATAATCGATATCTCGTTGTACAAGGAAGACAGTAACTTCATTTTTTTGAACGAGCGGAAGCGTTCCCGTACTTTATAATCCCCTGAAACCGTAGGTTCGAATTCGTACGACTTGTTGGCAAATACCTGTGCCCATTGGTCAAAGGATGTTATGTTCATCTGTTCCATGCGATGCGGAATCAAATACTTGAACAGCACATAGACCTCGGTAATGGAATTGGATATGGGCGTACCCGATAGAAAGGTGGTCTGAAAGTCCCGTGCTTTCGCACGCTGTAAAGTCCGTATGGCTACCAACAGATTTTTGCTCCTTTCCGAACCTTGGGAGGTATTCAACCCCGCAACCCGATTGTGGCGGGTGGTATACATCAGGTTCTTGAACTTGTGCGATTCATCGACCATGATATGCTCGAAGCCCATTTGTTCAAAATCCACGACATCGCTCTGTTTGCTGTTAATCTGAAAAAATACCTGTTGCAAGGTTGCTTTCAAATTCTCCCTTCTTTGCTCCAGCCCTTTTAAAACCCTTTTTCCGACATTGTATTTATCTTCATGGATGACGCTCAGATCGCGGTTGAGATTGGCCAATTCCTCCGAGATGATCTCGTGGATAATTTCAGGGGATTGCGGGATAAATTTGAACGTATCGTGGCTCATAAGCACCACATCGTGCGAGCAATTCTTGATCTTCTTGAAAAAGGCATTTCTTTTAGCCAATCCGCTAACGACCTTATCATGCGCCACGAGTAGATTCATCATGGGGAAGGCATTCAGTAATTCACGTTCCAATTGAACGACGGTGGAGCGCAGACCGATGACCAAGGTTTTTTTCGACAGGCCGAGTTCTTTCAGTTTTTGGGTCGTTAACGCCATATCCAAGGTCTTGCCGAAACCGACTTCCTTATTGACCAAAAGTCCTTGGTTTACAATAATACCAGCAACGGTGTCTTTTTGGCTCTTGTAAGGGGTAAAATGCCGAAGGCCCTCGAACTGAAGATAATCGCCGTCATATTTTGCATGCACTTGGGCATCATAGGTATCGTAAAAAATACGTTCGAGACGGGTTTTGATTTCCGGCTTGCCGATGATGTACGCATTGAATTCCTTATATAGCAAGTCGAACTTGATGCGAATTTCCTGCATTTTGGCCTTGTCCGTTCGCTTGTATTGTTTTGAGCCTTTTGATATATAGGGAATTGTCGAATTCAATGCACCTTCCAAAATATCCTTGAAACCGTAATACCGATGTTCCGTTTGAACGCTGAATTTTTTGATATACTCATAATCCGCCTTTTCAACTTTGACCATGTACTTTGATGTACTGTCATTGTAGGCGATATGAACGGTCGTGCCATAGGTTTCGTAAATAAATGCCTGGGTGTATTCAATTGGAAACCAAGGCTCGTGCAATTTGACATCCAAATCCTCAAAAGGGGTCATCGGCGGCCTGACCTTTTCCAAGGACAAAACCGTTCGGTCGATATAGGATTTGTCCACATAGGATTGAAACTTCCCAAAATCATTTTTTCGATAGGCATTTATTTTTTTGTAAATGGTTCCCGAAAGGAAAAGAAATCTGGGAGCTAGCTCCCATCCATTTTCTGTTGGGTTTAAGAACAAAAGTTGCCTGTCCAACGCATCTTTAATCAACTCTTCCTCTGCAATTTGCGTTGCAGCCTCCAAGGCCGAGATATCAATGCGATTGTATTTGTTCAGGGAATAGTAGATAGCATCTTCAAGGGGTAGCTTTTTTGGGATTTCCTCGGCGATTTTCTCGACCTTTTTCAAAGGAATCGATCTGTCGAAAATATCGGACTTTATAAAAACGCCGTCTTTCGGCTTTTCCAATTCCAAAATCAAGGGGCCTTGTATATCCAAGGTCGCAAAGGCATAATTTGGTTTATCGTTCAGACGTCCATATTGAAAATGGAAGGCATCGTATTGGTAATCCAGCTCGTCCTTTATTTTGGCCGCTTCCGCTTCAGGGGCATCGAGCAATTTGAAATAGGTATCGCGAAGGGCGACTATCTTTGAAATCCTATCGAATTCCTTGGGTTTCGTAACCAACAGTTCCAACTGCTGCTCGGCATCGATCTTATAAACCTTTTGGTGTTTGATGACCAGATTACCCGGTTTGAGTTTGTGGGTGTTTGCATCACCATCCTCGGCACTTTGAAATTTTGGTTTTGTAATATTTTCAGTCGGGACAAGGGCAGTCAGAACACTTTGCCTACGCTGCATTTTAGGCTGGATAACGAATTTGCTTAGGGTATCGGTTATTTCATAGGCTAGGGCGGCAAGATTTTTGTGGGTTGTGACGGTGTAGTCCAGATTGTTGTACATCCCACCTTCCTCGATAGCACCAAGAACCCGCTCAGGAAATTCAGAAAAGTAATCGCTTATCTGAACGGCGCTTTCGCCTACTTGCCGTTCGGAACTTTTTGAAAACAAATCATTGACACTTGTTTGTTCTAGGGTGGTTTCGATTTGTTGATTGTTTTGAAAGACCAAAATATCGGTTACGATCGCCGTGTTCTCTTGGGCAAAAGTGGAATCAGGCAAACGAACCCCACCAATAAAATTATTGCGCTTTAATAAATGCTCCCTAATGGGGATATATTTTGTCTTGTCCATAAAATTCTTGGTGCATAGCAACACCGAAATACCGGATGGCTTAAGACATTCAAGACTTTTATGGATAAAATAGGAGTGGATGTTTTTGGAAATCCCGGTCCGTAACGGATGTCCCATAAGTTCTGGATCGAAAATTTTATTCGCTCCAAAAGGAATATTGCTAATGACCAAATCATATTTTTTCGTTGCATCGGTCTGGGAAAGATTCTCAAACGGAACACCATAAATCGTGACATTCTTTTTGAACTTGAAATTGTGTTCCAGAATGCGCACTGTCAGGATTTCCTTTTCAAAGGCGGTAAATTTGGCAGCGGGGAAAACTTTTGCCAACGAACGTATAAAGATACCATTGCCCGCACTTGGCTCCAATATCGTCTTAGGTTGAAAATGGCTTAGGTTTTTTACATAGTCGGTTATCGCATTTACAATAGGATCGGGCATGTAGAACGAATTGAGCGACCCGCTTTTAAGACTGTTGATGATGGTCCGTGAATAGTCTGCACCAAAATGTTCATCAAGTTTTTTAATGAATTCAGCGCGATAGGAGCTGTTTTTCAGGATATCGAAAATGTTTCCGAAACCGGGATTATTGATAAAAAAATGGGGTTCTGTTTCCGGGCTATGAAGTGCGTCTATGGTCCGGACCATAAAGTCCAGATACTTTCTTTTTGAATATTTCATGAGTAAGTGAGTGAGTTAAGGAATATCGGTGTGTGCTATTGTCGTATCTGGTTTATGGTTCTTCTAGGAGTGTTATCTATTACCCGACTTTCAATGGTCCCAAAATCTTTGCTTTGGGAATACTGTTGCCGGATATATTTCGAAACTTCTGGGGTAATCGGCATAAAGTGCAATTCTTCGGAAGGTTTTCGTATTTCGGCAAAATGCCACTTACCTGTTCTGTAATGCTTTTTTAAAAACGCCTTCTTGCCATGCGATTCGAGATAGACGGCACCCTTTTCTATGACAAAGTTCTTGTTCATGATGACCTGTTTACAGAGATAGTACTTGACCTTCATAGGCAATTCCGAAGTCTTAATAATATCATCATACCTGTCCCAATGAATCGACGTTTTTGGCGGGTCCGTAAGGTTTCGGCCAATATGGAGTATTCCGTCCTTCACGCCAAGTCTTAGATCATGCTTTAGATGGGCGATTATCTCGATTTGGCTATCCAAGAAAAGTTGTTTGAATTCCCCCATGGTAAAATAATGGGTTTCCGATTTCGGTGCCGTTTTCAAAAAGGACTGAAAAGATAGATAATGGCCATTGGCCTCCGATAAGGTCGCGATCAAAACAGGCTTTTCTTGGAACGTCAGCCGGAACTGTTTGCCAATGTACAATTCCGGATTCTCAAGTAGCGCCTCGTTCGGGTCTAGGATACTTTTTGTAAAATATTTATTACCATGGAAAACTTGCGTAACACATTGGTTGTATGTTTCATAAACCTGCTTTATATCCGCTATTTTTTGCAGATGGGTCAGTTCGTTACCGCAGTGCGAATGTTCCAGTCGTAGATTGTCCGTTTGTTCGGGTTGGATACGAGATGTAAACTGCACCAATTCCGATAGGTCGAGATTTCTCCATTTCGGTATGTTTTCATGGTTAGTATAGGCCAAGCTGAAGGTCGTTTGGTCGCGTTCATAGCCTATCTGTATTTGTGCACGAAGCACTTCTCCATCCATGATCTTGAGAGATCCGATGGGCATGATTCTGGCATTGCGGTCCAGCAATCGCCGCTTTTCCTTTTGTTGCGCAAGTTGCTTTTTGAGGTCGGCACCGATATATCCGTTTCGGGCCAATTGCAATTTTTTAAGATAATTCAGCCTTTTGAGATCGGTAAGGTTTTCGCGTTCGGTATCGCCATATTCCATAATCTCAAATTCCCTGAAATCGACATCGGCAGCTTTATCGTACAGATTCTTTAAGGTGTGTACAATGCTATTGGCTTTCCTGAACGAGTTTCGAATATTCTTTTTCTTCTGTTCCATAGCGCGTTATTTTCGGAAAAGGTTCTTATATATTTTTCTTTTAAGGTTCAATGAGTAAATGGGATCAATCTTAATCCCATTTTTGACCACCTCATAATGCAGATGAAATCCTGTTGAACTTCCCGTAGTACCTACTGTTGCGATAAGTTCATGTTGGGCCACCGTTTGTCCTTCGCTGACCAACACCTTGTTCAGATGGCCATAAAGGGTCTCAAAGCCGAAGCGGTGTTTGATAATGATATGGGTACCATATCCTTTTTGGGAATGGGTAATGGATAGCACGGTTCCCGATGCCGAGGCATAGACATATCTATCGGAAGTGGCTGCCAGGTCGATACCGAAATGTTTTTTCCTTTTTCTGAAAATAGGATGTTTCCGTACCCCATATTCGCTGGAGAGCCAATAGTCCCCTTTTTCCAATGGAACCGTAGAAGGAATCTGTTCCAATATCATCGGGGCATATTCCAAATACGTTTCCAATGCCGCGATATAGGAGTAATCCGGTATCTGATATAGATAGGCGACCAACTTCTCCTCGATATTCCGCAGTAATTGTACGCGTTCCTTTTTTAGTATGACGGTGTCATTTGCTGTGGAATTTAAGTTTGATTCCAACTGTTCTCCATAACCGTCCATGGCAATTGTAGTTTCTACCAAACTGTCATTCCATACCTTGGAAATAGGACTGTTTACATAAAAAAGGGCCAACAACAGTAAGAAGACAATAGTTCCAATCCGTTTCTTAGAAACTGACTGTAAGCTCTTTAGGAGCCAAAAAGAGCTATTTTTTCTAAAAAATGTTGCTATTTGAAAACTTTTCATATATTTGCTGTGTTATATGCAAATATATATTTTATTTACAAATATAAAAGAAATGTACAGATTATGATCAATACATGGCTGACAGAAGATCATCGAATTCATCTACCAAAACTCTTGGAGCGTTTAGGTTATACCTGTTCAATGACCGAAAGAACGCATTGCATCTATACCCGTAACAAGGAGACCTGTGTGGTCATACTAACGGTCGATGGGTACTTTTACTATAAAGTGCAACTTCCGGAGCTGAAATTATCGGCTTCCCATTTGATTATCGGGCATGTCTCAAAAATCGAAGGGTCGAATAAGGAAACCGTTTGGGACAAAGTGGATGCCTTTTATCAAAAGGTCTTGGAAAACCAAGAACTGTTGATTACTAGGGGGAACCCAGGAATGGAAAAGGTCGCCAAGGATTATAACCATTTTCATTCTTATTCGTTCCCGTTACGTGCCAGAAAAGATGGTCTTTATAGCGATATAGCGCAAATGGGACCCTTTAAAGGCAGCATATTTGAAGACGAAGAAGGCCAAGTACTGTTCCCGTTGTATAATCTTCAAAACGAGAACTGCGGCTTTTTTGTGGACAATGCCCACGAAACTGCCCCTTATAAAGAATCTTCAGCAAAAAACTCCCTTTGGTATTCCAAAATTCCCGACACTATTGAATGGCTTGTCGTCTTTAAGGACCCGAAAGAGGCATTGGCTTTCCATAAAAAGTTCCGATTGGAAAATGTCATTTATCTCGCCCTCGGTGCCCTCAACTATGAAACCACCAAAATCCTGTTCCAAATACAGCAATCCGTCAAGGTCAAAAAACTCATTCTCTCATTTACAGGCGAGAAAAAAATAAAGGGCTATTTGCGCGATCTGAATTTCATATCCTTTATGGACGAATCAAATTTTAAGCTATCGGTCAAAGAACAGGATATCTTGGTGCGCTTCCGCATGGGCGACGAGAAATCGTTCCTGAATTTTTTCAATAGCACGAAGACCTTCAATCAGGGTTTGGCGAAAAGCTTTTTGAAATACAACAAGGTTATCGACCAGAACCGGATCAATGAACAAAGTATCATGGTCGCCAAGGAGAATGAACTGATCAAAGTCCGGATCCCCTTAGAGGTCAATGCTATCAGGTTTTTTGTCTGGTCGTACTACAAGAATTATTTGAACAAAACCATAGACATACTGAAACCCGTACAGCCCAATTGGTACCTGGAATGGGAATCGACTCAAAGTATTTCGTTAAAGGGAAAGGAGGTGCAGTTGAAGGATTACAGAATAGCATTATAAATGGAAAAAGAGGGCTCCCCCTCTCTTTCCGTAATATTCCTTAACTGTTAAAATCATGAAGATTTTAAAAGTTACTCAAAGTTAAACAAATTAATATTCCTTAACAATTAAAATCACTCACAATGGAAAAACAAGTAGAAAAGGTCTTTGTAAAGATTAACCAAGTATGGCAAAAAGGAACGGCTGTCTCCGAAGATGGCCAGGTCTTCAAGGTCAAAACGAACGACAATCTTTCATTCGAGATCGAAAAAGGCAACAAATACCTTGAATTTCAAAAATTCCCCGCCCAGCAATTTGCCGTCGGCGATGCCAAGGAACGATTAGAAGGTGCCTATGTCAGTTTTGACAAATTGCCGGAGAACATTCAAGATGCCATTATCCAAGGCAGGGAATACCTCCACTCATCATCGTACATCAACGATGGTAAAATGCGGGAAAGCGTAAAAATGGTTCAGATGCTTTATAGTCCTACCTCCGGTTCAAAATTGGATGTGCAGATCAAACGCAACGAGCCGGTAAAACTCGAACAGGCCAAAGCCTATAACCACCAGTTTACGCAGGCCGAGTTCGATACTATGGTCAAGGACGGGCAGACAATTTCCTTTATGGGTTCAAGTACGAACGGGGAAACATTTACCAAGTTGGCCTATTACGAACCGAAGTTGAACGACATCCGAACCAAATCGGCATTGACGGCCAACACCTATTTTTACGGGCAAAAATTAACCCCGCAACAGGCGGATGCCATCAATAAGGGCTTGGAACCTGAAATTACGATAGATACGAAAAAAGGCAAAAAGACCTATTTGGTAAGCTATAGCCCAAGGGCAGAAAAGTTCATTACAAAATCTGTGGAACAATCGAAGATGAACAAAATGGAGGTCAAAAGTGCCATTACAGTCGGCGAAAAAAAAAGGAAAAGAGTTAGCCAGGGAGTAAGCCTGTAGCTTTTGACCTTAAAATTCCAAAATGGCCGATGTACATTTTATATCGGCCATTTTAATCCAATTGAAAATGCAACTGCCTTATTCCGAAAATATAGCCTATTACAAACGATTGATCGCCCAGATTAATACGGATGTCGATTTTCCAGCCTATCTGAACCATTTGGGTTACAAATTGCTGAAAAAAAGTGCCGGTTCGCTTGAATTCGGCAATGAAGAAGACCGTTTGGTGCTGAACATCAGTAGAAATCCAGTGACCTATTTCAACCGCAACGATTCTACCGACAAGGGACTGTTTTTTAAATTCCTCCGAAAACAACATGATAATTTTTACCAGACCGTAAAATCCGGCTTGGAAATTATAGACCGCACCTATGCATTGGGGGAACCGTCATTGGCACTTGCCAAAAAGGTAGAAAATTCGAAAAGTCTAGAAGAGAACTACAACATCGTACCATTACAAAAACCGGAATACTTGGTTCAGGAAAGAGGGTTGTCCGAGGCCACACTTAACAATGAACTTTTCAGAGGGAGGATATTCAATGCCTTTCACATCAGGGATAACGGCGGGAAAATCGGCAACGTCGCTTTCCCGAAATATGACCTTAATGGAAACGCAAAAAACTATATCCTTTACAACAAACCCTATTTTGACCGAAGGGAAAAACAAATTAAAAAGTTTCGGCTGACGCTGAACAAAAAAGACCGTTTTCTGTTCTATTCAAAACCGATTCCGAACCCCAAGAACATCATTTTTGGAGAAAGTGCCATTGATCTACTTTCGTATCACGAACTTTATGGCAGACCCGAAAACTTCTATATCTCCTTTGGCGGAAGTATCTATCCGGAAAAACTAGCTTTTTTCGCCCGACTTATAGAGCCATACCTCGGGAACCAAAAAATAGGTTTGATTTCCGTAATGGACAATGATAGGGCAGGTCGGGAATTCGACATCAAAGTGCTCTCATCACTTGTGAATCGTAACCATTCGAATGTATATATGGAGCATACTATTAAGCAGGGAGGTATTATGATAACAGCCCATTATGTTGAGTCCCATAGAAAAAGGATAGCCCAGGATAAAAACTCTATCGAGGCTAATTTGATTTCCAATGCCGAATCGAATGGCCTTCCCGCAAGTACGGTCAAATCCATCGCTTTTTCCGATAAGATCGTCTTGGAATTTTCCGTGGAGAAGCTGAAAGGCAAACTGAATACTCCATCCAAACCGGTTCTTGAAACTTTGGGTAAGTTGTATTTGCCGTTCCCTTTCTCAATCCATAAATCCAACGGAAAAGATTGGAACGAGGATCTGAGGGAATCCAAAAAGAACAGTTTTATAATCACATCGAAGGTAGTACCAGGTCGCGTGAAAATTGGGGACAAAATTGAGCTAAAAACCGAAACAGGCCCGGAAGGAGCAAAAAATCAAGGCGTCATCGTAGAGATAAAAAAGAATGGCGTCGATTGCGATTTTGGTTTGAAACATACCTACCTCATTCCCTTTACCGCAATACATAAGCACTTTTGGAAAACAAACATCAGAACTAAAACCAAAAACAATACAAGGAAAATCAAAACCAAAAGAACACTCTCAATATCATAAACATGGAAGCACTATCAGAAGAATTACAGGACAACCAATACTATGTAGAGGTGTTAGATGCCCTAATTGAAGAGAACGATTTGGAGCTAAAGCACCGGTTGCAAAAAGCGGATACTTATCGAATTTTCATAAACGAACAAGCTAGCCTTTTAATGGACAAGACCATTGACCATATCAGGAAAAACAAATCGTCATTTTCCATAGCATCATCGATCATCTTGGATGAATGGAATGAACGGATGTTCTCCTAAGTACCAAACTAATATTCCTTAACTCACTCAAAATATCATGAACGATCGAAAAATGGCCTTTTCGGCCATGCTCATTTCCTCGGCATTATTCACGGCCATCGGCTTCCTGGACTACTATGGGTTGATGCGTTACCATAATTTTGGAGGCAACCTTGCCGAAATGACCTATAAGTTCCTGGCCAAATTTGAACTTTTGGGACGACCCTTTTATAGCAGGGTATTACTTCTGATGGTCATTACAGGTTCGGCAATGATATACAACCCTAAAAAGATGGAGGGCAAATCGTTTGGCAAAGGACTGGCCATTTATGCGCTGGGCTGTTCGTTACTATTGCTCTCCGATGCTTTTGCTTTTGACACATTACAACGAATTTGGGGTTCGCTGAGTATGTATTTTCTCGGGTTTCTTTTCTCCCTCTCCGGTGCCGTCCATTTGTTTCAGGTCATGAACTTTACGAACCCATCGAAGAAAGACCCTTTCAACGTAGAGAACGAAACCTTCTTACAGATGGAAGAACGTATCGATACCCCCTATTCCGTAAACATCCCCTATGAATATCGATACAAGAAGAAAGTTCGAAAAGGGTGGATAAATTTCGTCAACCTGTTCAGGGCCTTGCTGATTATAGGCACTCCTGGTAGCGGTAAATCGTTCGCTTTGATAGAGGAGATTATAGAACAATTGATTAGTAAGCTGTTCACGTTACTGATCTATGATTTCAAGTTCGATACGTTGAGCAAAATCACTTATAATTATTGGTTGCGCAAAAAGGAACAGCTAAAAAACAGGCCTGAAAAACTTGCCTTATTGCCCGATTTCTACGTGATCTGCTTTGATAACGTGGAAAAATCGCACCGCTGCAATCCCATCAATCCGTATTTGTTGAAAAGCCAGACGGATGCCTCGGATGCGGCTACCATTATCATGAAAAACCTCAACAGGGAATGGATCAAACGCAATGATTTCTTTTCCAAAAGTGCGATCAGCTTTGTCTCTGGATTGATTTGGTACTTGAAGAAAAAGTCCAAAGAAAGGGGCATCAACATCTGCACCTTGCCCCATGTCATCATTCTGTCCACGGTAAATATCGAATATCTGTTGCATATTATGCTGGAAGATGTCGAGGTACGAAGCCTGATGATTCCATTTAAGGATGCCCTGGAACGTGAGGCGGTACAACAGTTGGCCGGACAAACGGCAAGTGCCCAGATTTCTCTTTCCATGTTGGCCAATAAGGAAATATTCTACATTATGACGGGCAACGATTTCCAGTTGGATTTGAACAATCCCAAAAAGCCGAAGATTTTGTGCATACAGAACAATCCGGATCGTTCGGAAATCTATTCGGCTCCCATCGGCCTATACATCAACAAAATTCTTCAAGTTGTAAACAAGCCGGGAGGGCGGCCTTTAGGCCTGATATTGGACGAACTCCCCACCATTTTTATTATGGGTCTGCGTAAAATCATCGATACCGGCCGTTCACATTACGTGGCGACGATTCTGGGGATACAGAGCATAACCCAATTGATCGCCGATTATGGAAAAGAGTTGGCAGAGGTCATTTTCGATAATTGTTCCAATGTCTTTAGTGGAGCGGCCAAAGGGGAAACCGCTAGGCGCGTTAGTGAGATTTTCGGGAAGATCCATCAGGAGAAACAGGCAAAAACCATTTCCCGGAACGATACGACGACCAATATCAGCACAGCCATGCAGGAACTACTGCCGAAAAGTAAGATCACATCAATGTCCACAGGATATTTCGGCGGCATTGTTGCCGATACATTCGAATACCCGATAAAGAACAAACTATGCTACGGACTTATCAAGCCCAATATGGAATCAAAAAAGATTCAGGGAAATCATGACATGCCTATTATCAACGACTTTACCTTGGACAATCACGACGAATTGGTGCTTGAAATGATGAAATCATTGAAAAAATTAAACTTTTACGACACCATAGCGCAATTGGATTGCAGGCAGGTCGATTATATCGATTTCTATAATACCTACCTCGACGATTTTGCAGGCAAACACTATGATAACAAAGAGGAGAAAGACAATTTTATGGCATTGGTCAAGGAGTTGCAGCTTTTCGACCATTTGCAAGAAATCCATGAGCTAAGAAACGGAAGCAACATAAACCGGAATCTGGAAAACTTTACCTACCATTTGGTCAATCGTAGGTTCGTCCAAAAGGAAATCGATAGTGTTTTGGACAAAAATTTCATGAACGTGCTTCAGGATATCGACGATTTGGTACGTAATGAATATTATGAAATAACAGGGGAACATCTAGAATCTTCGATCTTTGACAAAGCGAAAATCAATGATGAAGTAGATGAGGCCATAAGCCAAGAACGTGAAGTTTCCTATCACTATACGCAACATCTAGCAACTGCTGATTCTACAGAAAAACCTACTTTTGATGAAAACGATACCAGTGGAGATAAGCGCTTGTTCGACAATGATAACGACGATGACAATAGCTATTATTCCTCTTATCCCGTAGAAATTCAGAGCACATGAAAAATATAGAAGAACTACAGAACGCCACGATCAAGGATTTTACATTTATCGGCAAACGGTTGAAGAAGATCAGGCTAGAACTGAAAAAGAACGATGACGCCAAAGACAAGCGGTTCAGTCGGTTTTCCGCCAAAAATGTGGCCGAAAGTTTGGGCGTCGATTACAATTCATTGATCAATATCGAACGAGGTACGATTTCGGTGTTGACCATGAAGGCCGTTCTGTTCTACCACAGCCTGGGATATAATCCTATGTGGGTCTTGTTGCCCGACAACGAGTTCATACCCAAACAGAATATCGGGGACAATTTGGTCTACCAGTCCGATGTCCAGGATTCCTATAAGGAAATGGAGCATGCCGTGGTCGCCGCTTTGACGGAGTTTAAAGCGAAGATTTGAACCTTGCATTATGAAACTACAATCCCAGTTTGAACATATCGTCCAATTAATTGAAAAGTCGAAGCAACGAGCCTTTCAAAAAGTAAATACGGAGATTATAGACCTGTATTGGCAAATAGGGAAGTACGTTCATGAGCAGGTCAATAAGGCTAATTGGGGAAAATCGGTTGTGAACGAGCTAGCCGCCTATATAAAGACCGTTCAGCCCAATACCAAAGGGTTTTCATCCCAAAATCTGTGGCGGATGAAGCAATTTTATGAAACCTACAAGGGCAGCAAAAAACTCTCGACGCTGTTGAGAGAAATTCCATGGTCGCACAATATGGCCATAGTATCGGCGGCCAAAAGTGATGAAGAGAAGGAGTTTTACATCAAACTGACGATAAAGGAACGCTTGTCCTTCCGCGACTTGGAACGCCAGATAAACAGCTCCTATTACGAGCGGGTCATGCTCGGCAATACAAAACTCTCAACACTGTCGAGAGAATTTCCAAAGGATATTACCAGCATTTTTAAGGACACCTATGTTTTGGAAATGTTGCAACTACCCCACGCACATTCCGAGAATGAACTGAAGGTCAAAATAACCCAGAACATCAGCAAATTTTTATTGGAATTCGGAAGGGATTTTGCCTTTATGGGCGAAGAATACCCCTTGCAGGTGGGAAATCAGGATTTCGCCATCGATTTGTTGTTCTACCACAGAACCCTTCAATGCATGGTAGCCATTGAATTGAAAATAGAAAAATTCAAGCCCGAGTTTTTGGGGCAGCTCAATTTTTATCTGGAAGCATTGGACAGGGATATAAAGACCCCGAATGAAAACCCCAGCTTAGGCATTCTACTCTGTAAGGGAAAGGATGATACCGTAGTGGAATATGCCTTGAGCCGTAGTTTATCGCCCACTTTGGTGGCGGATTATAAAACACAATTGCCCGATAAAAAGGTATTAAAGGAAAAATGGCAGGAGATACTAAGACAGTTGGAGGAAGCCAACTAGCAAAATTCTTGTAGTTTTAATTTGAACTTTTTACAAAAGGTGCATCTGTAAAGAGCTTTCAAAAACAGAGTATCGTCTATTTAGACTTGGATTTGAATTGTTTTGAAAATTCATCTTCTGACATTCCTACCGGCATGAGTACATGGTACCAAATACAATTTAGAATGTAACGAATTATTCTCAACCATCTGGGCAGTTTTTTCTTGGCCATAGTTCGATCAAATACTTTTGAGAACATTACTGTATCGATTTAAACTTTTGCCTGCTACAAAGCTGGAGATACCGATTATCTTATTATTCAAGGCGTCGTATTGAACTTCTACCCAAAAATAAGATATGGCATAGAGCACATATTTTGTCCTATCTTCTGCAATGGTATCGACGAATTGCCCTTGGGTAGATACGGTGTCATATTTATCGCGTTCGCTTAAAATATTGAATTCATATATACCCATACCATTCTCTATTTGAACTTTATTCTGATTTAAGAATTCCAGTCTTTAATTCACTTGTATACTCTGAAAATTTTAGCAAAGACAAAAAACATCGACATTATAAACAGAACTGCTAGATAGATCTCACCTCCAAAAAGTTCTCCAATTAAAAAAGAAGATAGATAGAAATCAATTGCCGTTGGGATTGCAACAATCAAACCGCTAAGTAATGGAGCAAAAGAAGTTCTCATTTAGTTTTATCAGGTTCTTGTTCAATCATCCTTTATGTAGACTTTAAATTTCTACTTACAGTTTTTGACTGATATCGAATTAATATCCTAGTAAAATGAAACTTCAAATCTTCCAGTGATTTAAAAACTGTAAGCCTCCTTTATTTATACTTTAATAACTTCTTAAATTCATTTTGCGATTTTAATCCCTTTTTATGTTTCTTCATTTAGAGCAAAATTCCCCATATAAATAATACGACTCCACTTAAAGCATAAATCAATTCTGTTAGTTCTGGACTAAAGCTAAAAAGCCATAAGTTTCAAATCCTAAAAGGTGACAATCGGCCAGAGAAGCTAAAAACCATATACTCGAAACCAAACTATAGGTTAAGAAGTCAATTGTCGTCAAAATTATTTCTAAGAAATATTTTTTCATTCTATTTTGATATTACAATTGAGTTTCCTTGAATGGATTATGTGATTTTTTTAGCGAATAGCCATGTGTTCTTTTTCGAAGTGATTGCAGATAATACATAAAAAGAATAATACCAAAAGCAACATAACCTAGTTCCAAATAACTGTGGCCAGACAATTTCAGACCAAACCCCAACAGGACGCACCACGTAATCAAAAGTAAATTTCTCATCGCTTAATTAGTTATATTATTAATCCTCTTTCTCGTTTCGCTTTTCCAGATCCTCTTTTAGGCCTTCAGGCAGTCCCTGCACATCTGCCAAGGTATAGGGGGCATTGTCCTCTTCTTTGGTTATTACACTAAAGGTAGCATCGGTTTCCAAGACAACGGCATGGACTTCCTTGATATTTTGTACGCCGCGGTGCCTTATCGCGGATAGGATCTCATTTTTGACGATTCGTTCGGAAGCCATATTATCTTCTAAAAATTCGCCATTGTAGACCAGAAGTTGGGGTGAGGAACGTACGACCTTCCTAAGTGCTGAACTGTGTACCATTAATTTGGTCAAAATCAATTGCATGAGCAATAGCAGGAGTATGGAGAAGGCGCCTTCAAGGATTGAAATGTCCTTAAGAATGATGGTCGAAGCGACCAGGGAACCCATTGCAACGGTTACGATCCAATCGAAACTGTTCATTTGCGAAGTCGCCCTTTTTCCGACCAGTCGGATATATAGAATCACTATGGCATAGATTACGGGCGCTGAAAATGCGATCCGTATAAGATTGTCCTGATTATCGAATAAAAACTTTTCCATTTATGTTCATGTTGATGTTTGTATATACACTTTTGAACTAACATTATTGCCCAATACACGAATGGTCAACTTGCTAGAAAAGACCTTAAGAATACTGTCCGAGGTCCTTGATCAGCACCACGCCGTTGAGAACACATGAGACAGAACAGATGGTGAACAAGGCCCATCTTGCGCTGAACAGCTCCGCATTTGCCAGGAAGGCATTCAAGGCAAAAAAAAGTGCGAAAGTTCGCGTTGATATATTCACACCAATCTTATGCCGGAACATTCGTAAAAGGAAATGCAAGGCCCCTACGATGGTCAAACTGCCGAATATAATTCCTAAATCCACTATGATTTCCATCCCCGTTTCAAATTAGCATTGCCGTTCAACAGTTATCACACAACTGTCATAGTTGATCGTCCCTGTATATACTGGTCCCATCCACTAAGCGATCGGCCGTGCAATATAAATTTGTCGACAGGGCGAATAGATGGGCCTCTGTCTCATAAAAATGCATCATATAACCCCCCGTGTTGATAAAGGCAATGTGATCTCCGATACCCGGTAGACCAGGGAAGGTGAATTTTCGTTTAAGGATCACGTCCTGCTCCAGACAATATGCCCCCGTAAAATACATTGAAGTATTTTTAGTCTCTTCAGGTTCCCTGTTATAAACTAGGTAGGGGTCGACCAAAAAATCCCTGCTGCTGCTGCGCAATTGGCTCATGTTCATTTCCAGTCCTACAAGCCAATCGCCATTCGAATCCTTCTTGCGATGGGCAACCTTCGCTATGGTCATTCCCACCTGGTCTAACAGGGACCTGCCCGGTTCGATGCGCAACTGCATCCCATTCCTTCGAATAGTATCGGCCACGGTATCCAATCCAAACCCTGGAGTGTAATCCAAAATTTCCTTCAAGAACGAAGTCTTATTGATATCATTATAGTAAGGATAAGTCTGTAGATTACCGGTAATCGATTTCGTGGTATGGTTCTTCTCATATCCCAATCCATCGTTACCAAAGGTCAATGGCCGCCTATCCCCGAAGACAGCTTGTTTTAATGCGGAATTGAAATCCTGCCATTGCTGCTTGTCCCGAAGATAGTTCATTAATATTCCCCCGCCTATATCTAGAAATCGGATCGTCTGCCCTCCGACCGATAGGTACTCTTTAAACTCCAAGGATTGCAGGATGCCCTCTGCGCGCTGGGCGGTAGAATATCCATCTAAATGGAAATGAAGACCTATCAGTTTTAAATTGTGGAAGCGAGGATCGTCATTGAACCATCGCTTTAACCAACCCTTGTCCAAATTTACATCAAAACCGAATCGGCTATAAAGCTTTTTATTCTTGAATTTGAAACCACTCAATCGCAGGCCAATGGCCGCTATTCTACCCAAACTGTTGGCCAAGTCATTGACCAATATCAGCTCATCTTCGTTATCGATGATTATTGGAACATTGTTCCTTAAGGCTAGTTCTATCATAGGCCTAGTCTTTATAGCAGCGGTAAGAACGAGATTATCATGGCCACCACCAAGTTCGATAGCCTGTGCCAGTTCTTCCCTGCTTGCCGTATCGACACCGACGCCCGATTCCAGAGCCCGCTTAACAAGGGCCTTGGACTTGTTCGCCTTCCGTGCAAAATAGACCTTGCCATCAAGTTCATAGGTCATGAAGACCTTTCGATAATCATCGACATTTTTATCGAAAGACGATAGATGATGAATATTAATAGTAGACCCGTGTTCCTTTGTCAACGATCTTAAGAGAATCGGTTTATTTAGAATGGATTCCATCCATTCGGAGATAATCGGCGAAAGTGGGAATTCACCTAGGTTTTCAGAATAGTTAACTTTATTATCGATAGTTTCGATCTGCATACTATTTTTTTAAGATTTCTTCCATACATCGCACGGACCAATCCGATGCGAAATTATTCCGTACTCTAGAGAGTGTGTCGTTATCATAGGTCATCCCTTCGGTCAAGGTGCCATAAAATGTGACTTGTCCGCTAACAGTGCCCTTAATATCCACTGGCCGGCCACACCTATCGATTTCGGGACATGCCGTTCTGTAACTATCGATACCGCTATTAATGAATTCACGTGCTATACCATTATTTTGCATGGCCTTTATCAAGGGCGACCAGTCCGCGATCGTGGTATTGACCGGGATACGGGCATCGATAAGCGTATCGACGATAAATTTACTGCCAGATTCGCTCTCAATGCTCCATCCATCGGCCAACCTATGAGTTCGGCAATTTTGATCGGGAATGGTATCCAGAATTCCATGTTCCATCAATGTAAGTACTTTTTCGGCATTGACCAAAGGGGGACCGTAGGATATCCGATTAAGCTTTGAGCGGTACTCCGTATCGAATAGCCTTTGCGACTCGGCAGTAAGTCCGCCAAAACTATAGACACTATTGAAAACTTCGCTACAATATCCCCATGTCAGGGCGGCCGCCATAAACGGGCTTGATTCTGAACCTTTTTTCGCCTCTCCAATAACATAGCTATAGTATGCTAAAGCGTCCAGGTCGATTTCTGGACGATCGGTAGCAACGGGCCTGAACAACTGTTCGAACTTGAACCGTGGGATATCTGGCCGCAGCTGGTGGAACCTATCAATACTGGTATCGAAGTGCATAATGCTTCGTCCATCGAGCGATATGCTAGGATCATTGCCCGATAGAATACGATAGTAGCGCAATTCCGTTTCTTTCTCTAATAAAGGGAGTATATCGGACTGAAAATCAGGTCGACCCCCAATAACAACATATTGAAATATATTATCATACGTAAAAAATGTCGGCGTATAGGTCTCCTTGCCCTCCGAAGCGGCCCTTGGTACCATGGGCATACCCGAACGCGAAAAAACGGTCAATTTTTTAGGTTCAAGGCTCGACGGCTCATAGAACATGGTACCAGTTCTGTTTTTTCTAAAGATTCCATCCCTACCTTCGGTCAAGGCAAGGACCGCATCGATGAAGGTCAGGCCAAGACCTTTTATTCCAACGGTTTCATAGGATGTTATGTCTCGGAATTTCTTGGGCAAAGGATAGATGAAGGGAATATCGCACTTACGGTCGGTAAATGAAACTTGATATTCTTGCAGGTCGCCTTTCCAGCTATCATGTCCCGTTGTGACCATTACTTGATCGCATATAACTTCTTTCAAGACGTCGTGCTGCCTGTAAATTATTAACACGCCATCATCACTAGGTTCTATTTCATTTACCGGACCTTTAATCATCGATACGGATGCATAATTCTCCGCTATTTTCCGTAGTTCATTGAATGAAGAACTAAGATAACGTCCTACAGTCGCTCTGGAGGAGAACCGGTCCCCTAAACCTTCATCGTCATTAATTTTCCCTGTTGTTAGGAATCTGGTAAGCGATGGTTTATCGTTCTCGGATTTACTACTCCTTAATCGCCATATATCGATATTGCGATTTGGATAGTTCATCAACAAATATGCGGGCTGCCCGGGGTCGTATATCTTACCACTTCCGAAATTACCGGAAGATTCAAAAAGAAGGATCTCCAAATCGACCGGGGCACCATAAATTTCCAGTTCATTGACGAGTCTCTCAAGAGCATATAGGCCTTTCGGTCCCATACCGATGATGGCGATCTTATGGCACATAACTATGAATCAAGCAAAATAGCGTTATTAATCTCTTTATTTGCGCCTTTTCGAGTATGACTATCGCGGTCGATATGATCAGCCACCCATGCTGGATTAAAGATGGTGTCCAGATAACGCTCCCCTCGATCGGCAAACAGCAGGACGGATATCGAGTTCTCGGGGATGTGCGATTCGATTTTTCCGAATGCCGAAACAAGGGCTCCCATAGAGCCGCCGCCAAGAATGGCCTCGCGCTCTAGGAGCATGTTGCAGCCCTTAACACAATCGTGGTCGTCTACGGTAACAACATCATGAATTTTCTTCCTGTCCAAAAATTGGGAAGCTATGCTTGCACCATGCCCGGGAATCGAACGTGGTGCACTATGACCACCAAAAAGAACACTCCCCACCGCATCGACGGCCACGGTTTTAGTGGACATCCCCCGGTCAGCGATATAATCGGCACATCCCATAATACTTCCACAAGTACTTGTAGCGACAAAAAGATAATCGATGACCGGCAAGGCCTGGGTCAACTCGTCCATGAGGGTAGTGTACGCCATAGGGTTCTGATTGTTCCCATATTGATTCGACCAGCAACTGTTCGGCACGATATCCAAAAGTTCACTTACCCGTTGCAACCTTGCGGCCAAAAAACCGCCCACCTTCAATGGCATGGTGACGGTATCTATGGTCGCACCATAGGCCTGCAACATTTTCCTGACATGGGGATTCAGCTTGAGATCAACAACAATGATAAGTTCGAGCCCATAGAACTTGCAGACCTGAGCCAGGCCCACAGCCATATTACCAGAACTCGATTCTACGATGGTCGAACCTCTTGAAATTTTTCCACAAAGCAAAAGTGATTCGATGATATTTTTAGAAGTTCTATCCTTCATGCTACCAGCGGGATTTGCACCCTCCATTTTGGCATAGACGTTTCGATTACTACCGAACAATCTATCCAATGAGACCAATGGCGTCGAACCTATGGAGTCCAAAATATTTTCTGAGAATCTTTTCATAAGGATGTGTTAATATAATACGGCATATTACGCATACAACTAAGAAGTTATTAGCGTTAAAAGTTAAATAGTTGACACAAAAAATATAGCGTAGGTAAAGATTTAAATTTTTGGACCGGGCCTACCTGAAATTGACAATAGTAATTGGAACATACGACTTAGTGGGAGGTTTGAACTTGACTAATCGCTCCATAAGAAAGATGAATAAAATATCATTTGAGTTAAACTATTATCATAACGAGATAATAGTTGACTATGATAAATGCGAATTTCAGTTAACTATGGAAAATATAATGAACATACCGAATATCTATCGTCGTCTGTACAACCTACAGGAAAAATCCAAGCACTATTATTCTTGCCTTCGTATTTTTCTCGGGAGGATAGAGCAAGGAAACCAAATCCATGTTTTTCTAAACGAGAAAATCTCAAGAAGAGAGCAATTTGCTAAAGAACTTAGTATCGTGGTTAATAAGGTAAGAAGTTATCCATGTGATATTTCGATTGTACAGAGACCGGTCGCGGTGTATTGGCTTTCGAAGGAGGAACTTTTAAATGTTAACTGTTTTGAGACAGCGAAGAAGCTCCTTTATGAAGCTGATCTTAAATCTATTAATGAATACAGGTACTTGTTGAATGTAAAAGGACTACCTGAGGAAGTTTCTGAGTTGGCCAATGTGCATAGTAGGATACTCGAACAAGAGCTTTTACGAAATCGGCCTGCAGAGTTTGATATATTTCCACAAAAATAGGGTAGAATCTATGAACAAAAAAGCACGGGTGACCGTGCTTTTATATTTAAATAAGTACTAAAGTGAATAAATTTGGCAACTATAACTGGGAATATCCAAGGAACCTGACCATTTTTTACCATCCGTACTATCTTCGAGCTTGTCCATACCCGAAACTTCGATATCGGAAAAATCATCGTCATAACCTTTCCAGCTACTATTAAAACGTAACCTCCAGTCATGTCCATCATCGATTCCAATTTTATAATCGGTAAAATCGGTATTACTAAAATTGAAGACCATCAATACCGGCTCCTTGCTTTCCCTATCCGCTCTGGTAAAAGAAAGTATTTTTGTATCGTTGTTAAAATGACCTATCCGCAATAATTGTCCCCGCAGACCAAAGGTACCTTCGCTCATACCGGTCCTAAGCGCGATTACGTCCTTAACTAGTTCTTTAATTCCCTTGTGCCTGTCGTGCTTCTCCCAGTCCAATCCCTCAGTATCCTGAAAGTACTCGTCCTCTATGAATTCCTGCCCTTGAAAAAGCATTGGTATTCCAGGTGCGGTAAGGGTAAGGACGATTCCTAGTATTGCGCGTTTTTTCGCGAAGGCACTCTCCGCACCCCCTGGCTGTACCTCCTCAGGCACCCTTGCTTGACCATTGGCCACCTCGTCATGCGACTCGGTATAGATAACCCTCCGGAAAACATCGTTGCTGTACTTAAATTCGAGTGCGTCAACAACTTTCTGCAGATCTCTACTGTCATCATGGGTATCAATTAGAACTTCGCGAATCGGATGTACATAATTCATGTCCCATTGGCTGCCGTAACCTAGACCATTGTCGTCAATAGGATCAGTGACGATGTTATGACCCTTGAGGTCTTCGGCGATAGTAAGAACATGGGGGTACTTCTCTATTATTTCGGCGTTAATATCGCGCATCAAGATATTTCCCTCTTCGATTTCGGTATCGTACCCAAGACCACCGCCCTCGAACCGGATATAGGAGGTTGCATCCATTCGTAGCCCGTCGCAACGATATTTCTCGATCCACATCAGCGCATTGTCTCTTAAATATTGTCGAACTTCCGGTCTTCCATAGTCAGGCCGAGTGTCTCCCCACGGGGTTTCACTTCGATGATCATTATAAAAATATATGCCTCCTTTTTTTTCCTCACCCCAGCCGTCGAAACGCCAGAGATCGACATCCGATGGTCCTAAATGATTGTACACTACATCCATGATAACGCCTACACCATGTTCATGGGCTTTTCGAACCAAACGGGCGAAAGCATCTGGGCCGCCGTAGTCCTGTTCAATGGCGAACGGATGTGCTGGGTTATAGCCCCATGATATCCCACCGGCAAATTCCGCAACGGGCAAAAGTTCGATACAGTTGACACCAAGATCTTGTAAATAGGGCAATTTGGCCACGACGTCATCGAAGGTTCCTATACTATCTGGATCAGGTCGGTTGAAGGTTCCCACATGCAGCTCGTAGATTACGAGCTCGTTCCAATTGGCCATACGGAAATCATCATCCCCCCAGTCGAAATTCAAGGACCGTATTATAGAATTTCCATTACTATTGGTAACCTCAAAGGCATATGGGTCATTGCGCTCTAGTCTTTCGTCCCCGTTATAAATCACATACTTATACTCGTCGCCCTCCTTCGGCTTGTTGCTGATACCCGCCCAATATCCGTTCTCCTCAAATTCAAGAACTAGGACTGAATCGTCCCAATCATTAAAATCCCCTGTCACGCAGATTTTGTCGGCATTGGGTGCCCATACTCGAAAAGTGGTTCGACCTTTCTCAAGTGTCGCCCCCATACCTGCAGATTTTTGGATAGTCATATCCATATCCTTGATTTCCTTATTTTGTTCTTGTGCCATTTAATAAAAATTTTGATATTAGAACAATAAAGATAGTTCGTGTACTGTCATAGGAGTATCGCAATCGCTACGTATATTGACGTTAAAAAAATTCTATTATGTGTACCTTAATGAGAAAAATCTTTGTGTGATGTTAAAGGCTATTGATATTCAAATAATTGCATGAGGTCCTCACGTGATATCAATCGGTATCATCTTCGCCTTCCTCTTGCACTTGCATGGCCAAGGGATGGTCCTTGATACCCAATCCCACTATTTTGATAATATTGGCTATTGTATTGTATAACATCAGTACGACGACTACCAGCGCAGAACTCAGAATTGTACTTATACCAAGGGTAATATAGTATATTGTACTGAACCAGTTGGCAGGAATGTTTTCACTTTCCGTGACCGGCAGGTTGAATATAAGGAAGAAAAGGATGGACGCGACGAAAATGACCGTATCGAGTTTGGCCAGCTGCAGTATATGTTTGTAATGGTCGTCCTTCAAACTAGAGGAAGTATTCGAACTTACCCCAAGCAAAGTTAGCATTAATGCGAGGATCGTAGCGGATGCGAGGGCTATTGTATTGCATAGTGTATTAAGGCCATCGATACTGGATTTGATCAGTTCTTTGGCCTCATATCCACTAAGTTTTCCTAGCATAAAGGTACTAAGTCCAATTACTGCCAATGCGATAACTCCGCCTAAAATGGCCCGTTTAGTGTATCTTGATAAATTCATAACAATGGTTTTAGGGGTATATAATTAAAAGAAACCTTCCCGATATGCTCATCCTCTATAGAACAAGTCGATATTTCGGCCCATTCTACCTCATTATCTATAACGCAGGTATATTGCGCGAGTAATTCTTCTGAAATCAGGATGTATTCAGCGATGGGAACCGCATTTTTGAGTAATCGGTGGGCGACTATGACATCTTCTCCCATTAATTTGATGTGTTTACCTATAGCGACAGGTGCGACCTCTCTCCCAAAATGCAAGATAATCTTAAGTCCCAAAATTGCAGGAATAGAATTCGAGTGATTATTACTGGCGTACTTCGATTTCAAGCTTTCCAAATGCGAATAGAAATCACTGTAGAAAGGCTTACATTGTACTATCAGCTCCTTTAATGTAGGCAAGTTACCCTGCCGATAAAACAGAACGGCATCCCCTTCGATTTCCGATACCTTTAAACCGATATCGTTAGAGTATATGATATTGTTGAGCAAGGAAGGGATCACCTTTGAACCAAGCTTGAAATCGACCTTGCTCATAAATTCGGTGAATCCGCTTATATCCGGAATACAAATTAACGTAGGTGCTGTAGCCATTGAGTAGAATTTTGTAACTAGACTAAGCTACGATTTTTGCGGAAAGCGGCATTTTGTGTATTACGCCAGATTCAATTCCATGAGTTGTCATCCGAATTCTTTCAGAAAATCCACTTTTAACTCGAGATAAGGGGCATAACTTTTTGCCTCGTCCCATTTGGCCTTAAAAATCTTCGCCGCCTCGGCCTTTATGGGGTCTTCATCTCCGCGCTCTTTCTGAGAACGGCCGTGTGATCCACTTATTCCCTTTTTATGATCGGGTACCGGACCGATATATTTCTTGCCGCCCTTATAGTTTGCGTAGCGGCGGGCACGCGTAAAACCATTTGCAGAAACTTCCGTGCCATATCGGCGCCTACGAAATCCCCTTGTTCAATATAGTCCAAGAACATGTTATAAATTTTTTCTGAAGACTCGGTGGCTAGTTGTGGGTTCTTGAACCTCCAAAATGGCAAGATTTCCGACTTATAGGGTTCAACGGTAAGTACACCTTGCTCGCCTTTTCCAATAGCATAATGTTCCGGATTCGCTCTGAGGTCTAAATTTTTATAGTCCAAGGAATAATCGAATTTTCTCATGCTAAAAAACTTGACTACAGATTCAGATTATTCAACAAACGCACTTTTGATTGTTTCATTAAGTTCGTCTCGTTGGGTTACCAATAGCGTTCTAGTGCTATCTATAATCGAGGTGTACTTTAGGACATCATTATATTCTCTGAGCAGGTTCTGCTCCGCTTTCTTACATTCAGCCAAAATCGCCTCCTCGGAATTTCCCTTGAAAAAAAGCATTAGCTCACTCCACGCATTACTCGTTGCTTCAATAATACCGGATTTTGACTTCGGGGTCTGGTTCAGTCGCACTATATCATCGGTCAGTACATTGATAAACCGACTTTTCTGCGCCGCCTGTGCCATGAAGAATTCTTTAAGAGCTGGTAGTTCCGATTTCTTGATACCTTCCGAATAGACATGTTGGGCGTGATAGTTGCCACCTAAAAGTCTGTTCATTAAATCTGCAGCTTGCGAGTAACTCATGATATGTAATTTTAAGTTTATTAGAATTGAAACCCTCCTTTAAGAGGGTTTCAGAGTGAATAGAGACAAATGGAGTGTTTTAGCGAACTTCCTCCATAGTCTTGATTTCCGATAGATCATTATTAATCCAGTTCATTTGCTGGCGTATGACTTCAGCCGCCGCCGGCGGTAAATCTATATCGTCTAAAATTTCTTCGTACTCCTCAACTGCGGCCTTGTCACCTTTTATGGCTTCTTCCAACATTGCCTCGTCATCGTCCCCTGAGAAAAAAGCTTTGACATCCATCCAAGTTCTGTGCATCGCAGCAGTGGTGCTCCCTTGAATTTCCCTGTTGCCTAAATCTATATTTGGCAACGCTGCACGAAGCGATGCTATAAAGTTCAAACGTTCCTTGGACTTGTTCTGAAAATAACTTTGAAGTCCGATTTCCTTAGCATTTTCGGCCGCTTTTTCATAACCTTTGACGGCATCCTCGTTTTTCTGGAGGATTTCCCTTAAGGCGGACCCTAATTTTTCTGGATATGTTTCCATTTTGATATTTTTATGGGTGCAACACCCTGATTGCTATATATTCAACTCAAAAGTAGGTGGAAAGATTTATCCGTATTATCCCGTTTCGAACATTTATTGTCTTATATGATATTTTCATCGCTGGAAGAATGTCATTCGCTTCGAGGTCACAATTGATATGAAAAGGATTAACACGTATAGACGCATCGCCTATCTTTGTAAAATTAGGAAGTAAACGATATACCGCTCGCCGGTTTAAAAAAAATGATGAAATGATTGTAAAACACCACGAGGAAGGCTGGGAGATAATTTCCCATTATGCGCATGGCCTGCTGTCCGGTAAGATCGCGCAGGAGCTAAGAAAAAAGCTTCGGCCGCAACATTGGCTGGATGTGCTGACGGGGATAGTCGAACATGACGATCATTTGCTGGACTTCGACGAGCAAGATTATTTGACCGAAAATGGTACGCCCAAGGATTTTATGATGGATGGCGGCACGGATGCGGAGGCTTTGGAACATGCGAAAAGAGTATACTCAAATGCCTTGCAAAAATCACAATTGGTCGCATTGATGGTCGGCAGACATTTGGCGTTTCTCTATGATGGTCTCGCGGACGATTTCAAACCAATGGAAGAATTCTTGAATGAGATCGGTTCTGTACGGGGTACTCAACGTAAACTCTACGGACTTAAAAAATCCGAGGAGGATAGTCTTTATAATATAATGCTTTTCTGTGACAGATTATCTCTTATCCTATGCCAGGAAGAGACACCTGAAGTTGGCCGAAAATTAGAGATAAATAGAACCATTGAGGATGAGCAGTACTTTATCTCCAAGGATAGTTCAGAACACCTAACTGTCGAACCCTGGCCGTTTGAGAAAGAGGAATTCACTTTGGCGTTCGAATATCGGATATTGAACAGGCCTACGTTCAAAGATTGTGAGGAATTGGAGTCCTGTCTCAATGATGCGGAAATTTGCATTAAAAGCTACACTTTTAAAAAGTGAAGTTTTATAAATTACACTTGGGTACTGTCACGCTGTATTTTTCGGTCAATAACACCCTTGGCCCAATGAACAGATCTCGTTCCAAAACACTCGGCTATCGCATCGACCCCGATAAGAGTTCCTTTGGCCAGTCGTCCCATCATCGCGACCGGAACCACATTCTCGCTATTCTTGCTTATCATCAACCCGTTCTCCTCTGTGCGTGCACCTAGCTTATCATGAATCGGCGCTACCGCCTCATTCATTAAAATACCTTTTATAATGGGACTCTGAACTTTTAGTAGTTGTGGTGAATCCAATACGGAGTTTATCATTATATCCGCATTATCCGTTTTTCCTTCAAGTTCGAATGTCCATCCAACTTCTGCCAGTTCTATTTCGGGATTGTTGACAAGGCTCAAATCTAAAATCCCACAATCTGCCAATTCCGATAACTGTTGCAGGCTATCTACCGGTGGTCCATATGAATACCTTTTAAGACGCTCATCCAAAGCTACTATCTTACAGATCAAGTCGTCCGGCAATGGTGCGAACGACAAAATCCGGTACATGGTCGGCTGGCAATGGCGCCATACATGTCCGATACAGTAATCCAGACTTACCGCGCCAGAACCCGTAGCCATAGCTATAAACCTATTGATGGCTTCCAAGGCGCCCATATCTATCGGAATTAGCAGTTCATGGGAAAACGTATCGTTGCGTAACCATTGACTAACTATCTCTTCGATTTCGGCTCTGGATAGGGTGTGTTCGATGGACATACTATCCATGGCTATGAATTTGTCCGCTATAATCGGGGCTATGGCATCGATGAGAAAATCGGTCGAACGCGCCTCCGCTTTTTCTATGCGGCGGAAAATTGCATTCCCATAATCTTCGAGCTGATCCTTAGAAGGAATATAAAGTAAATCTATCTCTTTGTTGAGCGGTTTGGGAGCCATGGGCAGACCGTCCAATGAAAATGGTATAATCGACCTTGGTTCTTTACCGCTGGCATGATACTTCATCGTTCTTTTCTTATCGTCCGTAATTTCGAATTTTCCATCAAGGTCGATGGTAAGTGCGCGAACGACATCTATCATCGCCAGACCGAAGCCTCGGATAGCGATTGTATAGTTGGAAAGACCGGTCGATGTATTCGTAATCCTTGAGACAGGATAAGGCTGCGTATAGAGTTCACAATTATCGAGTTCCTGTACCCGCTTAAGCCACATTGTCATCTGCCCATCAAGTTCGATAGGCTGATGCCCGATGCAAAGTGCGGCCTCTCTTGCCAAGCAGCTTTGACCTCCGAGTATACTGATGACGACGCTCTGTTCATCTATCCTTATGATATCCGCTTCCCCGTTTATATAGACCAACAGTCCCTGACTATGAAGAATTCCCGCAATCGAATTGTAACGTTCGTGCAAATATTTACCCAACTCCGAGCGAAGGGGAAATTCGTCGACCTCTGTTAAGGAATGTGGTTCTGCATTGTATCCTGACCACTCCTGAAAATCGGGAAAATCGGGAATGGAAAAGTTTTCGAAAACCGTCTTTTCACGATTATTTATACCTACGGCTCTGCGCGATACATTGAGCCAGTTACTGTCGGCCTGGTCCAAATCATAGACCGGTCCCGCACCTGGATAAGGACTTTTCTCCACGACCAGTACCTTGGGCAACACTTCATTTTTGGCAGCTTGGCGGAATAGGGATTCAAGGGCTGACAATCCTCTTGGTCCACATCCCACTATTGCAACATCAAATATTCTGGTATCCTCTTTCATAATCTTTGTAATCGCTTTTTTAGGCATTTGATGTTATAACGACCGAATTCCCCACGGCGATCTCGCCGGACTCCAATGGAACCAGACCGACACCCATTGTCGGACGCTGTCCCATCGACAGTCGGACTTTGGCTAATGTTGCAAGGGGCTGCATTGTCCTATCTTTTTTGGCAGTTTCCGGATCAATAGTTGTAAAAACACATCGACCTGTACGTTCCTGCACACGGAACTTTAGTCCATCGATCTCCAAGTATTCCCATTTGTCCTCTTCAAAGGGTTCATGACCATCCACGATTATATTGGGCCGGAAGTTGCGGGCGCTCACATTAGAAGTTAATTTACTGTTCAGATAATTGAGTGTTTTCAAATTGATTAAATGTATGGGCGCAGAATCGGCGAAGGCCTTGATATCCCCCTCCCTTCCTCCACGTTTTTTCGAGACGGAATTAAATTTACCGTTGAGATATACAAAACGGTAATTGCCATGAAGCAATTCAGATAACCAATGATTGGCTGCGTCATCAAAACAACAGCCCGAGACCTGGTTCTTGAATAGTTTATAGTCAACGAAATTATTATTTTTCGGCAGTCCGAAGTCAATGGTTTCCCCCATTTTAGTTTCTATCGCTAGCCGGTCGCGAACTACTCCGGACTTCAACTTTACCAGTTCCGGCAACTCTCTTCCGGTAATGACCTTACCTGATTCATCAACGATACATACACATCGATCGTGTCGAAATCCCGATAAGTCCACATTTACCTCCGAATGCGAAATGCCCCGAGAACTTTTAAGCACATATTTATACAACCTCTTTATTATCATAGTGTCACTTAGTTGTGCACAATATAGGTAGTTTTGATATGTGTTTATAAATAAATAGCGATTGGGTTAACAATTGGTGCAAATGGGGGAACGATTAATGAAAACGATGGTTAGATTTGATTTTATTAATCTAACAACTATATTATGGAAGAATACAGATTTAAGGACGAGAGAATCGATAAGGTTTTTGATACCGCTGAGAGTGCGAACGACTATTATGACTTTTTGGTCAAGACAGGTTACAGTACCGATGATATTACCGTTATCATGTCAGAAGATACGAAGCAACGTTTCTATGCGACAAACGAGCATATTAGCAATACTGGTGAGGAAGCATTGAAGGGTGCAGGGACTGGAAGCGCAATCGGTGGAACTGTTGGTGCTGTTGCAGGTGCTTTGTTGGCCATTGGTAGTTCTATTGTGATTCCAGGGCTGGGAATAGCGGTAGCCGGACCGATTGCAGCTGCCCTGGCAGGTGCAGGCGCGGGTGGAGCGACCGGAGCGATAATAGGAGCATTGACCAAGGCGGGGCTTTCCGATTCAGCTACGACGGAATATAAGAACGCAATGGATAAAGGCCATATTATCATATCTGTGGAACCGAAGGATAGGAACGATGTTGTACTTGTTTCAAAGTACGGCCGTGACATTCATAACGGTTACACCCAAGTGTAAAAACTGTATAAAATTATCCCGCCGTAAATTGGCGGGTTTTTTTTTGCTTTATCATAAAAACTTGCTCTATTTATATATTCAGTGTATATGATTTAAATTTATAATCTAAAAGGCTCACTTATCACCATCTTACTAAGAGATGGCAGAAGTAAAGTGATGTGCCCTTATAGACAGTAATGTGAATTTTTTCATAAAGTATCCTTTAATTAAACTTTGTTAGACTTGAGTATTCAATAACTTCTTAAGTTCCCTGTATTTTTCTAATAGAGCTCCTCTATTACCCCAATCCTCTGTGTCATCCTCAACTTTGGGATTTAAGAATGTACCGTTATCCGCAATTGTTTCTTCAAGCTACAAACCCATTTTTATTGAATTTCTTTCTTGCTCTTCAGTATCAATATAAATCCCCATCATTTCTTTCGAGTGTTCCAAACCTTTGTTGAAAACCTCTTCAAATAGGTTTAGAAATTGTTCAACGATATTCTTAGTTGCCCGATTCATAATTTATTCCTTATTTGAACTTTGAGGGAAGATACTAAAATTCCCATCGTTTTAAAATGGTATAACTATACAGTTCAATATAGCGATAGCGTTATTTTTAAATTGGTATTTAATACAATACCAGGGTTTAATTCCTTAATTTTCTCTAAGCTTTATATCTCATGGGAAACAAAACCTATAGAACCTGTCAAAACTGCGGTACCGTTAATCTTAACAAGGATTACTGTCAAGAATGCGGAGAGATTGTCAATATCCTTTTGGAGCGAAAAATTGAGCGTGAAAATAAAGCGTTGAAAAAGGAACGTATGGAAAAACAAAAAGAGCCGAATAAGGTGACCGTGTTCTTTGAAAAAGCCAAAACCCACCCCAATATTGTCTTAAGAAGCATAGCCATATTTTTCTACTCTATTTGGGTTATTGTATTGGCGATAGGTTCGTTTTTCGCCCTGTTATTTGGATATATTGCAGCCTGAAAAATTAATAAGCAGTAACACCATCAACACCCTCTTGACATACCGTTCGATAGCCTTTCAGTGGGTTAAAAGTTTTTACTTTCCTATTTGCTGTGTGCTGGCGGTTAGCTTATATTTTTACCAGCTTACTGATTTTTACGTTCCCAAACTGTTGAATAATTATTTCAATGATTTGGTCTGTATGCCAATTGTCCTTAAAATCTGCCAATACGTAGTTCGCTATGTGAAGTCGAATGCAGCGATTTATATTCCCTTGGCGCTCCAGCTAGTTTTAACCTTTGTCTTCTGTAACTATTTTGAATATATACTTCCGAAATACAACCCTAGATATACAAGTGACGGACTTGATGTCGTCATGTATTTTTTAGGGACGTTCTTTTTCTTTCTTATGGAGCGGCCTAGGTCATCAAGAACACTTGAAATCTATTAAGGTTGAGATACTGGACGTTTTGGGGAATCGCGATACCATTGACCTTGACTTACTTCTTATTTAATTCTAATATCAAGCTAAAGTAGAAGTTACTGCCGTTTTTACTTGTCGGAGAACTCTTGACAAAAGCTGCAATTTGTAAAGAGTCTATTGGATTAGTTAAACTCTGATGAAGTTACCTAGAATTTAATCCTCTGGTTATTATATCGATCATAGAGCTAATTCCGTGGATAAATTGAGTTTCTCCATTCTCTCTATCGACCATTAAAATACTATTCTTAATTCTGACCAAGTTTTCAGAATACCCTGCAAATTCAAAGTGTTCATTTCTGTACTCATCTTCAAACTCATTGAGCATCTCATACGCCTTTCTAGCGTATTTCCAATCCTTTTGATTTAGGAAAGAGCTCTTGAGTTCTAATAATTCTATATTAATATCTTTCAATCTCATCGCTTTTTTGACTTTACCAAACTGATATTATACCTCCAATCAACTAAATTTTAAATTCTATAAGGTATTTTAGAGTCCTTAATTTCTATATGCTCGTATCCTGTTTTCAATAGTAGTTTGCCTAATCCAATTTTGTTTAATTCAAAATCTAATGACGGACCCAATATTATTTCCTTAATTGGTAATTTCAAATTATTTTCAGTATGCTTCATTACTTTTGAGTTGTTAATTCCTTTTTTCCGCTCTTTTTTAAACCTTGATATTAGCTTGATATAAGGAACGATAAGATTATTGGAATTTCTAAAATATAGAATTTTCTTTTTTTGTTTGTTAATGTTTCCATCAAAACGATATTCAATTCTAAACTCTTCTTCTTCCCTAAAACTAGGATGTTTGAAGTTTGCTATTATAGCTTCAAGAAAATAAATAAGGGTGTCGGCAACAAGATAATCGTAATCGAAACCTTCCCAATCAAGCAATTCCTTATACCCATTAAAATAATCAAGACTTATTTTGATGTATTCTTCTAAAACTTCTATCTGTTCTAATTCATTGTACATGATATTCATACAATCAACCCAATCGTATATGGATTCCTCAATATGGAAAGGGCAAAACCCAATAGCAACTCCCTTGCCATTATTTCCATAAGAACGCCATTGACTTAATAAATCCCCATTTCTTGAAAAACATGTAACATATCGATCTGTTTCAGATATCTTGCTTAAATTACTCCTTAAAAACTCAATAATTTTCTCGCTTTCTTTTTTAGTCTCAAAGCTATTTAAGACTCCTTGTATAAGGCCTATTCCATGTTTTAGTTCTTTTCTGTCATTTAGAAAATTTATATTAGTGGCATACAAATTCTGTGATTCCAAAATCCCAATTAATCCCTCAAAACTTGTATAGTGATATATTGTTTCATATGGTTCAACCGCTTTTTTAACCTTATCATTTGTAAGAGAAGCTTTAAGCAACTTATCTGCTAAATCAAGTTTTAGTGAAGCCCAATTTTCAGCAGTTATTTTGATTTTATCAGGTTTGCTCATAAATTGTAGCTAACTGTTCGGCACATATGTCAAGATTTCCTTTCCTTGAACTTTAGGGGATTGACCTATATCTTTCATACTCTATTTTTCATTAAGATCATCAAACTTTGCTTTCATTGTAGGATTTCCATGAGTAAGCTTCTTAATAGTCAAATCACTTGCTTTATTGTTAGCCAATCGTAAATTATTTTCCGAAGACAATAATGCATCTTTTGTTTTTTGTAGATGAATAATTGTTTTGTCTATTTCATCAATAGCAGTTTTAAATTTTCGACTAGCTAAATCATAATTTCTCGCAAAACCCTCCTTAAACGCGTTTATTTTTTCCTCAAAATTTGTAATGTCTACGTTTTGATTTCTAATCAGATTTAATTCTGCTTTGTATTGCATTGAGTTCATTGCCGCATTTCGCAGTAGTGTGATAATTGGAATGAAAAATTGAGGTCGCACTACGTACATTTTATTGAATTTATATGATACATCTACTATTCCTGTGTTATATAGTTCATTTTCTGATTCAAGTAAAGAGACAAGAACTGCATATTCACATTTCTTTTCTAATCGATCTTTATCAAGTTTTGCAAAAAAGTCTTCATTCTTCCTTTTTGTAGCAGTCTCATCATTCTCGTTTTTCATTTCGAACATTATTGAAATGATTTCATTACCTGCTCCGTCAGTTTCTTTATAGATAAAATCACCTTTGTTTCCAGCTCTTGAATCGTTATCTTTTTCAAAATAAGCATTTTGAAAAGCCGTTGCTCGAAGTTTGTTGAATTCAGCTTCACAATGTTGTTCTAATGTTTCGCCAATCATTTTTGTGGAAAGCTTCTGCTTAAAGTCTTTCAAACGAGCAATTTCATCATCCTTCATCTTAAGAACTTCGTCTTTTGCTTTGATTTTATCATTAAACTTTTCATTTATTGATTTTTCGAATAGTTGCCTTTCTGTTTCCTTGTTCTTCAAATTATTTGAGAGTTCATCACGTTCTTTTTCGATTATTTTGGTCGCTTCAATAACTTCCAATTTTTTTTGAACTTCTGCATTTTCTATTTGAGATTTCATTTCGGCGATTTCTGTTTCTTTTCTTGCTAGTTTCTCAGCAAGTTCAGAATCACTTTTAGCTTTTAATTCGGTTAGTTCTTTGTCTTTCTTTGCTAGCTCTTCTTGCAACGAGTTTTTTAAGTTGGCCTTCGCCAGTTGAACTGCACTTTCTTTTTCCTTCTCTGCAAGTGCTAGTCGGCTAGTTAATTCTTCCTCAAATTGATGGTCGCGAACTTGTTTAAGTATATCAGCAAATCCGGCTTTATCAACTTTGAAAGCTTTTTTACAATTAGGGCAAATAATCTCGTTCATATTCTGTTTATTTTAAATGCTTCACAATAATCATAAATATGTATTAGCAAGTATATTTCCTTTTAAACAATATACTTACTTTTTGTCCACCAGCTGCAAACTGGGACCAATGCATGAAATTAATTTTTATAAACGAAATTTTAAACTTTCGAATAACGATATTTCCCTTTTATGTTATTCGCTAGATATTTCCCATGCGAACCTGCTCCCATCAACTTTTCAAAGACCTGCTCAGGAATATCAAAGTATTGATAGATACCTCCGTTAAGAAATTCAACCTCTAATGTTTCGCTACTTGAATCATAGCCTATAGATTGAATGTTGGATGATGACACACTTTTTCTTTCCATAATTTTTTGATTTAAGTTATTTATAAGTCTTTCAATATGAGGGTTTTGAGCCCTCCAAGTTTCAGCTAATTCTTCGTATACCGGATGTTCTTCCATAGGAATACCCCAGCCACCTGTGTGCTGAGAATCTTCAACTGGATTAGGAGTATCTTCATAAATAATAGGGTCTTGACTATCAGGCCTTTTATCCTTTGGGGGTGCTTGAATTAAAGTACGCATTGGAAGTTTTACGGCTTCTCCAAGTATGATTGCTTCTCCAGTTCTCAGTATTGGAAGCATATTTGTCAATCCATCTAGATTATCAGGCAATGCCGCTGTAATATGTCCTCTGTCGGTTGCATTTGTTAATCGTAATGCAAAAAATGTTCCACATTGGGAAAGGATTGTTGAATTTATTTCTGAAGGACGCTGGCTAACAATCATTGCTCCAATTCCATATTTTCTACCTTCCTTGACAATTCGCTGAACAGTTCGTGAAGCAATACCTTTAAACAAATCATTTAAGTATATATGAGCTTCTTCCATCACTAGTAGTAATGGTCGATGACGACCACCTTGGGCTAAATCACGCGCCCAAAATAAGGCCTCATAAAGGATTCTTAGAACCACCCCAATTATTGTATTTAAAATATCATTAGGAACGCCAGATAAATCAATAATTGTTATTGGTTTTGAACAGCCAATCCAACTTTCCAATAGACTATCTAAATCTTTTGATACTTTACCATCTTCCTCGGGAGACCATTCACCTGGTTTAAAAATAAAATCATACCGAGGTATCCTCAATTTGGAACCTAAGAGAGACAATTGTTTTCCAATATTTAAGGATGATGGCAGATAGTTGATTTTTTCTGGGTCACCAGCATCATTTTTTGGGTTTTTGAAAATTGGTGGAATGCCATTTTCAGCATCGCCCACTAATTCTTTACCATTTGAATCTACTTCGTAAGCAAGATTATCGTAAGGCTTTCCACTATTACTCTTATAATAAGTTCCGAATGTTTCAAGATAAAGTTGATACCACAACTTATTGAGATTAAAAGGAATAGGAGAATCTACACTCAGTGCGTCAATATTAGCACCGTTCTTTGGATAGTTTTTTAAACTACTCTCCTTGTATTTTTGAATTCTTTCAAGAATGATATTGCGGTCCTTCTCATTATTAAATTCACCAAAACTCATCTCACATAACTCATTAAAATTCAAGGCCCAAAAAGGGATATACAACTCATTTTCCTTGTATTTTGCAGTTTTATTAGCTCCTATTTTGAAAATTTCAGCTCTATCATGCAAGGCCTGAGAGTACTCACCATGAATATCCAAAATAAGTATCCGAGCCGAGGGATAATTTTTGTCATTCGACAATGCGTTTAAAATACTTGCAACTGTGGTTGATTTACCCGAGCCGGTTGTACCGAGAATAGCAGAATGTCTAGTAACAAGTTTATTAACATCAATTAAAGCAGGTATAGACTCAGCATTGGCAATATGTCCTAATTTAACAAAATAAGGCTTATTAGGTTGACCATATATCCGTTCTAATTCTTTTTCTGAAATTAAGTGTACTTCATCACCAATTGTTGGATACTGGGAAATTCCGCGTTGAAACATACCTGTGCGTTGACCTTCACCGATCAATTGAATTGTCATCCATCTATTCCCATTAGGTTGATTCTCAGTCTTGTTTTCTGGAATTGAACTCGCACCTACTTGACTAATTATTCCAAACAAATCAGTAAAACCTATTGGTATCCTTATGAAACTTCCGATTTGTCCAATTCTATAACCTTGACCATCAATATAAACGAAACCAGTTAATGATTCTTTAGATAAGGAAACGCTAACCGTTGTACCATTAACATCTTGAACACTTCCTAAAAATGTTTCTTCATTAATCATCCTTTGAGTCTTTATTGGTTTCTGAAATATTCCCAATCAACATTTTTAAGAAATCAGTAAAAGTGGCAAAATCGCCTAGTCTAATTTGAAGAATTTCTTCTTCCATTGTTATGAATCGCAATAAATCCTTATCCTCAGTTTCTTTTTGCTTTTTCCATTCTCCGTAATTCGTGCCAATAATTGCTTTGTCAAAAGCCCAAACATTAAGATTATGTCTATCAAGTGCGAGTTTATTTGCTTTTGGATATCTTTCAATACCGTCCTTAATAAAGTATGAGTCATGCATCAATGCTAATACCATTGCAGAAGGGTTTGCTTTTAGAGCATTGATAATGGTATCATTTAAATGTTCATCGTTAAAAGAATATCCAGAAAGGACAAGCAATGAGGATTTTTGTCTTATGAACCTGTTTAATTGGTCTATAAGTGCCAAATAAGGCATCTTTCTGCTTTGCTCATATTTTAAATGCGATGGATAAATGAGATGAGAAGCATCCTCTTTTATTTCGGAGGATCTATAGATTTTTTTTTGTTCTTGAATTTCTTCTTGATACCAATTTATGGAACCATGAATTTTCCAAAGTCTAGTCCAATGAATAGGTATCAAATTGTTTTCCACAGCTCTTAAATCAAAAAAAGACTTTTTTGATCCAACGAAACCGTCGAAATATGGAATCTCCAGAGACTCTAAAGAATCTTCAAGTAATAAATCATAGTTTGTTGTAAATATATCAATAGGTATTTCCCTATCTATTGAACTAATCCATTTGCTGAGCTTATGATAAGGTGTTTGATTGTTAGGTAACTCAACATTTATTTTCCTTACAATTTGTTTACAAACTTCACTTTCTAGACTCTCCAAATCTTTTTCAGAAAAACCGCGTACTTTACCCCCAACGGATACTTGTTTAAGGCCTCTAATAAAGCTTAATATATCTTCAATATTATTTCTGTCTTTTTTTGCCTTATCAACCTCCAATAATAACGCTACATATTTTTCATTAGCACTCATTTCATTATTAATCCATAGTGTTAAGTTTTTTACATCTGGGATTAGTGGCCATTTGCCCTCTGGCATTTGAACAGAAAGTGGACACCCTGCTGATATAAAAAACCCAATTGGTTTACTATCTTGAGAAAGGGACTGTCTTAGATATTCTAAATGTCTTATAGGATCGTGATATATACTCATGTTAGTTGTTTTAAAAATATATCGCTGCTATTCGTATGGTTAAGCAACTCGTTTTATTTATTGAAATCAACGGTTACCTCTTTTATAATTTTGTCAGTTAAATGCATTTCAGCGCAATGCTCTATTGAACCAATTTCAAATTGAAGAACAGAATCTTCATCAGTCAAAGCAATTATTCGATGTTCTTTTTGATAGCTTAAAAGGTGTGTTTTGTTGAACAAGGACAATTTATGGTTGTTCTTGTTCAAATTTTTGTATCTGACCATATTATGAGAATATTCAATTCCCATTTCCGCTAATTTGTTAGTAACAGAATTTAAAAATTGCTGTACATCCTTAATAATTAGACAATGTGTTCCAAATCGGTTCATTCTTTTATCAATCCGATGGATTGATTTTCTTCTCAATAATAAAGTTGAAATAGCGTAAGTCGAAAAAATATTTCCAATATGTCCGGTGTGATGCTTTCTTAACTGAAGACTTGCATTATTAAAAGTTACTGGGTTATTTGGAATTCTGAGAGTTAGTCTACCATTCTTAATATTTTCAACTTCTGAAGCTCCTTCATAAATGTCACCAATTCCCTCTTTTTCAAAATTTTTAAACCATTGAATTGTGTTCATGAATATTTCTCCTTTCCTCAAAAGGTTTTCTATATGCTCTTTTTTTCCAAATTTTAAAAGAAATATAACTTCAGTATTCATTTTATATGTTTCATGACTTACACGTATTTAAGCCTGTATATATGTCTGCATATAGCGCGATATAGATTCAGGTGTTAGTTTTATAGTAACAAGTACCAAAAATATCTAAAGTAGTGGGGGCTGGTAAACTTCAGGTAATGTAATAGCAATATAAGGTAAGTTGTGTAAATATTCTTACAAGAAAGCGTAAAATTGAAAAGGACTGACAGTCGTGCTTTTAAACATTTATGGTTGGTTTCGTATAACTCTTTACATTACACCTTTCGGAAACGCATTAAGAGTTACTGACGAAGGCCTGAAATCTAATTCAAATTGAAAAACTCTTTACAAAATCCGCTTATTGTAAAGAGTCGATAACAAGACAGATTAATGTGGAATTCTTAGTAAAGTGCTATTTAAATATTCAAATAAAATTACTCTTGTATTTCTCATAATCGGTAAGCTCATCACGAAATCCATCAAAGACCTCTTCTTCACGATAGCTGGATTTACCGAGCAGAGAGCTAAAAGCATAAACGCTTCTTCTTAAAAGACGTGCGTGTTTGGCATTTACTTTTTGATTATTGGCGACAAGTATTTTTTCCCTAAGCCCATTTTCCATATGAAATTTCAGAATCTCTTGGGAGAGGTTCGGTCGTACACCGTCATTGGCGATCATGAAAGCAGCCTTTTCGTACAATTGCTTTTCAATCAGGTAAGACACCCATAAATTTTTGAGGTGGCCTTGTTTCTGGCTTGTAGTCTTATCAAGTATCGTTCGTTGATCTTTAAGTATCGTATCCAGACCTTTTGTGGCCAAAAGATATTTTTGGGTTTTCGGTAAGAGTGGCACTCCAACCGGAAATTTGGAATAAATGGAGTGCAAGAAAAGATGGTTTTCTTTTCGCAAAAAGTAAATACCCTTTGCATTGAACAATCGAATATAATCCTTGGCCGACTTTTCAAAGGGAATATGCAGTTTTTCCCCAGTTTCCTGATAGGCGCTCAGACTCAATTCCTCAAAAGTTTGGCGGTGTTTATCGGACATGGATCCGTACAGACTCGGAAAGATTATCGGAAGGAAAAAAACGCTTCCATTAATACCAGCCTCCTTAAAGGGCACGTTGTTGACCAGGGCATTAAGCACCTTTTCATTCTGACTAATAAATCCGGTAGACACATAGGAATTGGTAGTTTCGGGCAGCATAAAGTTGGGAAGGGCCAAAGGACTTTGGTGCCTATTGGAATTGAGATAGGCTATATGGCCCCGAACATACTTTACCCCAAGACTTTGTAAAAGTTCAAAAACAATGGCCTTATCTGACGTAACATCAAAAAGACCTTTGCCGAGAATTTTTTGTATCAAGAAAGCTTTCTGATGTAGCACTTCAACTTCTTTTTTACTTTCGGACACATAAATCGCACGCTGCGTTTGCTCGAATTCCGACCGAATCAGAGACGCTAAGAATGTTGGATTTCGCTGTAGATAGGTATTCAAAAAAACAAAACGCTCCGAAGAACAGATAATAGGTAACAGCTCATTGAGTCTTTTGTTTCGGACAAATTCAGACAACAAACTATCTTTATAGCCGTTCAAATAAGCGGTATAAAAAGCATTTTTAATCAGCTTCCTGACTTCCAAAGCCATTTGGTTGCTCCTTGTATCCAGTTCGGTCTTGACTCCTTTTCCTTTATCATTTAGCACAGAATTAGCCTCAAAACCTAACAGAGAACTAATTTCTTGGCTGTTAAACACATATCCGGATTTATCTAAAATGGTAAAATCCAACGGCTTGCCCTCGTCATTATATCGGACCTTGGCATCGATTTTTTGGTACGACTTTAAAATATGTGGAAGGTCTTCAGGATATATGCTTTTAAAAAGTTGAAAGGTAGTCATCAACTGTTTTTCCAATCGTTTTCTGTGCATGGGCAATGACTTTGATTGCGATTGCCTGTTGAAAATGGCCTGTAGTTTTGGCCCGCTCAATCTTGGGTGGACCGTATACCCATCGATAAATCTTGATCTATAGCCGTTATCAATGGCTATTCCATAGGAAACACCGATACGGCCTGAACGATTTTTTGTCGGTTTTACCACAATATGATAGGGTGCCACCAACTGCGCAAGTTCTTTAAAACTTCGCACCTTGTGCTTCTGTAGGGTACTGTTCAAAATGTCCTGAATATAAAATTTCACACCATTAGTGTCGTCTTTTTTGATTTCAGGCAGACGATAAAGCGGTAGTTCTCTGCTGGATTTTGTTTCAGGGGATGGCGACAACCCGAACCGTTGTTCCAGATATTTCTGGGTGGCTACATTACGTCTAAAGTCATGGGAAAGGTCTATTAAATTACCATTTTCTTTTACCGTAGTGGACACGATATGAACATGTTGATGTTGTGTATCGAAATGACGTACTACCACAAAAGGCTGTTCGCCATAGCCCATATTTTCCATATAGTTTTTGGAGAGTTCATAGAAATCTGAATCGTTCAATTTTTCGCCATGGGGTAGATTTAGCGAAATATGTACATAGCGCTTTTGTGATTCATGGCGACCACCCAAATGGTGTAAAATCCTAGTGAATTGTTCTTGGGTGGTATCGGTTTTAGAATAGGTATTTTGATATCCAAGCACGCGGATTTTGGTCTTGCCGAACACATAATTAATAACACCATGTACACTTTCCCGATACAAAATTCGTCCGATCATCTATTCCCTTTTATCATCCAAAAGCCCAAAAATCTTCCGCATTAATTCATTTGATTTCTGCATTTCCAGTTCCAATTTTGAGTTCGGACGTATCAAATTCTTGTAATTGGCAACTTTGACCAGTTGATTGATGTTGGTTCCAATCTTGTTAATTTGATAGGTCAGGTTTGAAGTTGAATCTGAAATCCGGGTTTCCAGGACCGCCTTATCCTGCAAAATCAGTCTCCTCAAAAAGGGTCCCAATACCCCTCTTTTTTTGAAATCCAGATTGTAAGATTCCAATAGTATTTTGATAGTCTTCATTTCGGTATCATTGAAACGCAGGTTAACCGTATGCTCTCTTTTATGTTTCCCTAATGGTTTTCTTCCCGCTTTTTTACGCATCGATCAGTACTGAATTATTTATATTTTATTCATTTTTCACTTCGCCAGAAGTAGTCATTTTAAGGCACTTAAAATATAACTTGCTATCCGCCCCTGCGGATAAATATAGAAAAACAGAATGAATCTTATCTATTTAATTATCAGTATTTTATACGAATTAATTACATGAAAACAAATGAAACTAAATGATAAATTTTGTGTGCGTATTACTTTTGGATAATAGTAGTGAAAAGGTTTTTTTATACTTTGATAAATAGGTATTCAAACCATCCCTAGCATGGAAAAAATAAATGCAAGGCGGCGACTTTTTTCGCCGTCTTGCGTTTATGCGCGTTTCCGAGGGGGTTTGAAAAAGCGGAACGGAAAGCCTCCCGAAAGCGGGCGGGCGAAGGTCGGTCGCTCGGGTCGGCTTGGAGTGTAGGATTTTCAAACTTCCGCACGAAAAGGGGAGAGAAAGAAATTGACAATACTTTGAACGATACAAGAAAAACGGCCATTTTTCGTTGTAGTAAAGTTGAGACAATGGTCTAATGGCCGTTCTCTTTACAAAGACAATATAACATTGAACTTCTACTGGAAAATTCTAATCGGTTTAGTCGTACTCTATTATGGGTATGTCTTCTGGGTCTTGAAAATTAAAAAAGAGCCAAAGGTAAAAAAAGATGCTTCAAATGAGTCATATTTGCAAAATAATGATATATTTGTAAATAATACATCATTTGAACAAACCGATTTGGAAGATATACTCGACCAGGTAGTAGAGGACACAGAAAATAATTCCAAGCTACTGGATGCTTTTAAAAAGGGTTCATCTGATGAAGATGATATAAATTCCTTAACTCGTAAAAAGCATGAAAAACTCAAAGTTATCCGTAGCAAGGATTCCGTGGACGATAAACCCACCGACTCCGAATCCTAAAGAATTCCTATTCCTTTTATTGTTGATCCTTTTTGTTCCGACTGACCTCTTCTCGCAACTCAACGAACTGGTCAGCGAATTCCAAAAGACCGAAAGTGAGGCCGAAAGCATTGCCGACAGTATTGTCGGGGTCGTAAAGACCATAGCTGGTGTTTCCGTAATCATCGGCTCGTTGGTCTACCTCTATTTAAGGGAGCAACAAAGTGATCTTACAAAGAAGGTCGGCAATACGATTATCGGTATTGCGCTCTTCTTTATTCTTCTGGCCGTAGGCGATAGCATCCGTTCCTAACACGCAACACCCTTTGTTATGGAACAGGAGTACCTACATATTAAAAAGGGGCTTCAAAAAGAAGTACTCTTTATGGGCCTAAAAGCAGTCTATATCAACTACTGTATTTATTTGGGGCTTGCCAGTATCATTATCGGGCTTGGACTATCGACCATCATCCCCACCGCTTTGGCGCTACTGATTACGACCCTTTTAATCTTGGTGGTATTCGCGATTCTGATGTTTTATTCCAAAACCTATGGGGCAAAGGGCTTTGTAAAAAAATTGGCTGATGCCCAAAGACCGAATTCCATCAAAGTATCCAATTCATTTGAAACACTTCTAGTATGGAAAAACAACTAGCCCTTTACGACGCTTTTCCCATCTATGGGTACGAACGCCGTTCGTTGATAGCCAAAGAAAAGGGTTGTGTGACCATACCCTTAAAATTGAAACTCCCTGAAGTTTTCACTTTGGACGTTTCAGAATATGTTCAACTAAACGAATTGTTCTTTAACATCATTGATATTTTAGGGCCGAACACCTTACTCCACAAGCAAGACTTTTTCTTTGAGGAAACGTACCGACCCATCAAAGGGAGATTACAGGGCGATTTTTTAGAACGGGCGAATGAATTCCATTTCAATGAACGCTCTTTTTTACGAACCCAACATTATCTGTATGTAAGTAATGTTCCCAAAAACTATATCAGGCATTCCCCAAAGCGATCGAATTCCTTCCTGAACAAAAAAAGGGACTTCTATATGGAAAATGTGGTTCCTAAAGAATTTGTTAGCACAACGGTATTGGCGGATTTTGAGAGCAAGGTCGAAAGCGTGGTAGCCCTTATCAACGCTTCGGGATTGGTTACCGCAACTGTAATGGACTATGACAGTCTGTTTTTCGAAAATGGATTATACCCAAAATATTTCGGACTTTCCTCCGTAAACATCAATTTGCCCGATATTGATTTTAGCGATAACGTAATACAGGTCGGCAATAAAAAAGCCCAATTCTTTACGGTCGAAAATCTCGATCAATTCACAAAGGAGCATTTATCTACTAACGAGGTTTATGGAAAGTATTCCACCAAATACAATCAATTTCCAGTTGGAAATTTATTCTCTATAGGATTTAAGATTCCCCATGAACATATCATCAACCAATACATCTTTATACCCGAACAGGATAAAGTGATGAAACAATTGCGTAAAAAAGCAAAACGTTTCAATCAATTTTCCAACGGCAAAAAGGACGATAGCAATGCGATTTATGCCGACCAGATACATGCTTTCAATACGGACGTTCTTGAAAACCATAAGGAAATCGTTTTTTACCATTTAAACATTTTGGCTTTCGGGGATGAACACGGACAGCATCGAAAGTTGTGCAACTCGGTTTCCAGCGCTTTTAAAAAGCTAAAAATCAATGTCAAGGAAAATAGTATCGACCGAAAAAATCTTTTTTTCGGGGGAGTGCCGGGCAATTCAGTTGGAATCCCATCGGATATGTATATGCCCATGTCCAGCGATATGGCGGCATCACTACTCTATTTTGAAGGGGAATATAAAGATGCCACTACTTCGGTCGATGGTCTCCGCTTGGTAAATCGTACCACGGGAAGACCATTATCCGTGAGCGTTTACAAACTACCTGAGGAAGAAGATTGGATTTTCAATCGCGGAATGCTGGTTGCTTCAGGTTCCGGTGGCGGTAAATCTTTCTATGTAAATCACTATGTGGCTTCGGAATTGCGACAAGGTGCAGAGGCAGTAATTATGGAAGATGGCAATTCCTATGACAAGATCACGGAAGTTTTCGAAGGTGTTGTTATCGAGCATGATGACGAAAGGCCCTTTACATTCAACCCATTTCAATTGGACAGTTACGATGTTGTCATAGATGCTAACGGTAAAAATAGATTGACCGAGAACAAGACCATCAATTTGGTCACGCTCCTAAAACTGATTACAGGGGATGAAAAAAATGTCAACACAAGTCTGCTATCCTTAGAGGTCAAGAATACGGTTTTTGAAATCTTGATCGCAGGCTATTATGAAAGGAGGTGGGAAGAAGATAAGGCGAATTTTAACTTCGACAGCTTTTTCGAATACTGCAAAGACCACATTGTGGCTCTTGTTAAGGCCAAGGGAATTTCGCGGGAAATCTTCGATTCAAAAGTGTTTCTTTTTCTCCTGGAAAAATATTACAAAGATGGCCCACGGGGAAAATTGCTGAATCACGAAGATGATCGGATAAGCCGATTGAGCGATGAAAAAATCGTGTACTTCAAATTGGGCAAACTCATTGACAACGAATTATTGTTTCCCATTACCGCCTTAATGATCATGGAAATTTTCAGTAAAAAACTCAGCGACCGTTCAAAATTGTCCATTAATAAAATGATGGTCGTAGACGAGGCTTGGAAGGCATTGGACAGAAAGGAACTGGTGGACTATTTCAACAGCCAGTCCCGAATGGCTCGGAAGTACGGTGGTCAGCCAATTTTTATTTCCCAAAAAGTCAGTGATTTTATAGCCTCAGAGGTCATTAAGAATGCCATTGTCGTCAATTCGCATATCAAGGTATTTCTCGATATGCGCGATTTTGCGAAGTCCTTTGACAAAATCCAGTCCGTTATGGGTCTTGGGGAAAAACAGAAACAATTGATTCTTTCCATCAACAAGGACCTGCCGGAAGACAGAAAATTAAGGGAGGTCGCTTTCTGCTGGCTGGATCGGGTAAAAGTTTATGGCATTGAAACCTCTTTGGAGGAGAAATGCATCTATGAGACCAATGCCACAGAAAGCGGCAAGATCATACAATTATTTAAGGACAATCATAAGAACTGGGAACTTACGGCCAAGGCCTATGCCTACCGAAGTTCCAAAAAACCATTAAAGACATGAAAAAAATAATACTTATCAAAATAATCTTGTTCCCGCTTTTGGCCTGGGGCCAGATTCCGGTAACAGATGCCGCGACAAATGCAAGCATCGGATTGGTCAATAGCCAACTAACGAACATCAACATCCAATTGAAGGCTATGAACAAAAATTTGGCACGCCTTATCAACCTTTTGGAAAAGAACAATAACCTGACCTCAAAATCCAAGGAAATATTAAAAGAGGAACTGGAGGCCAAAAAGCAAGCTCCGGCTTACGTAACCAAATCTACCGAAGTAGCGTTGACTCTTGATTTGAAGGATAAAATCGTAGAGGCGTACCAGACTTCCAGAAACACCGTTCAAAACTTTGAACATTTAGAACGAAATGAAATTCAGGATTTTTTAATCTATTCCACAGAGGCAATCGTCGATACCAAAAATCTGTTCAAGCAATGCAACCAGATCTTAAAGACCAAATCGATAATCCATCCTGAAGAGCGGTTGAAGGAAGTTACTTCCATCAACACGAAACTCGAAGCCATTTTGGACGAACTTATCGATTACAATAACCGTCTGGAACAGATTAACTCCTATAGGCTCGCCAGAAAAACGATGGTCAACCTTAATAAAAATTAACAAGATGGTCATTAATACAACAGAAATAGGAATTCGCGAATCGGTCAATGCGCTTTTTGATCAGTACATCATAGATGCTTTTGAAACGGTCGATCCAATAATCAATATCGGACAACAGTTCGCCTACATCGGTATTGCAATAATTGCGTTGCGTGTCTATCTCAACGAACAAACTAGGGCTGATGTAGTTGCATATCTGAAATGGGTTCCTTTGGCATTTGTTCTAATGAAATATAAGGTGTTCACAATGGCCATCTTCGATTTTTATCAGGGTATAGGTCTTTCCCTCAAAGCCAATGATATTTCATGGGATATCCTCCAAATGAAAATCTTTATGTCCCAATCCGAATCCATGGCAAAATTGGGCGATTCTTGGAACCTCTTCACTTTGGACGGTGCTGCATTGGAATCGCTCTGTTTGGCATTGATGACTTCAGGGGTAACATCCATTGCCTCCATTATTTCTACCGTGGTATTCGTGGGCATAAAGGCAATGTCGGTCATTTATCTCTTTGTGCTCATTGTTTTCGGGCCGCTTAATATCGGGCTGTCATTCATTCCGGCACTTTCCGGTATGTGGAAGGCCTGGTTGCAGAAATTCATGAACGTCTGCTTATGGATTCCCATGTTGTACCTCATCGATAATTTCTTGTTGCGGGTTATGGAAAAGCTCATCGACACCTTACTTTCAAATGGCGATACAAATCTAGGATTGGTTCTTACAAGTGCTCTCTTGGTTGTGATGAACATATTTGTCTATTTCAAGGCACCTTCCCTTTCAAATTTTATAGTGCAGGGCATGAACGTCGGGGCAACCCAAATGAAGGACAAGGCCAAGCACTATGCAAAGAAAACGGCTCAGGCCGCCATGGACGTAAAAAGTGGTGGTGTAACCAAGGGGGTACGGACACTGGTGCAATAGAACGATTAAAACGGATTTTTAACGAATGCCATTCAACGAATGAACGATAATTATAAAGTTTTCAACGATTTAAGCAAGGTTCATAAGAGAAGTACGAATATTCTTATTTTATCTTTATCGTCCATGTTTTGTTGCGTTTTGTTCTGCGTCTATGTGATGTATCGCACGAACGAAAGCGTAAAGAACAGATTTTATCTGCTGGACAAAGGCCAAAAAGTGGGCGCTGTGCGCATCAACGACCCCAAACGAGCGCTAGAGATTTTGTGCAATGGCCATATCGGCAATTTTCACGAACTCTTCTTTTCCCTAGAACCCGACCTACGCTTTATAAAAAGAAATATAGAGGGCAAGGCACTCTATATGATAGATCATTCCGGCGAACGGCTCTATAACCGTTTGGTGGATCAAAACTATTATGAAGACGTGGCAAAAAGTGACTACTCCATAGAAGTGGAACAAGATTCCATTTCGATCGAATATGCAAGGTATCCTTATCCCTTTCGCTTTGTGGGCAAACAACGGATCACAAAAAACGGCGATACGGAATACCGAAATCTGATTACCACCGGTTACATCAAAGAAACGACATCAACGCCCAATAATCTGAACGGTCTAAGAATCATTCATTTTAAAGTGGTCGATAACAATGACCTATAGATATCAAAATGGCGACTATTAAAGAAAGGTTCGATAAGTGGATAAAGCGGCACAAGCGCTTCGCAATGGCTGTACCCATTGTCGGATTGCTTTTGATATTTTTTGTGGTCACAAGCCTGAAATCGATATCCGAGAAGGGAGATGAGGACACGGTGAATAGTGGGTACAACAATTCCCTGCCAAATCAAAAAAGCGAACTTGAAGTAAAAGACCCGAACGAATACTACAAGCAGAGCTTAAAGGATTCTTTGGAACAATTGAGGGAGTACGGTCGTATTCAAAACATAAACGATACCAGAAAAGAGAACGATTCCCTTGAGCGCATTTTGAAAGAGCTTAATAATTTTTCTTTGGATGAAGCCGATACCAACGATAATGAAGTCACAAAAGTGTCAGCCAGTTCTGAGACGCCTCAAACCGAATACACTTCTAAAATGAGTGCGGCAGAAGAAAAACTGGAATACCGAAAACTCTTAATGGAAGCACGGGACGAAAGGCTTTCAAGAAGTCAGGATTATTCCGCACCTTATATGGAATCTTCAAACAAGACTTCGGCAAGCATAGTTTCCATAGATGCGGCCATCTACCGCGACCAGTTCATTCTTCCGGGCAATCGGGTCAAGTTGATTTTAAAGGAAGACATTTCTTATAACGGAAAGCGATTCCGAAAGAACACTTTCGTTTACGCTACTTCGAACATACAGGGTTCGCGGATCATATTGGAAGTAACCAATATCGATAACGTAAAGATTTCGTTGACAGCTTTGGACCAAGAAGATGGAATGATAGGGCTACATAATGAGAGGGCGGGCGAATTAATGCAGGAATTCAAGGCCAATGTTGAACAGGAAGGTGCAAACGAACTATCAGAAGCGGTCGGGGAATCAACGGAAATGCCGCTAGCCCGAAATCTGATACGGTCGTTCGGCAATTTTTTTCAAAAGAAAAAATACAAAGAACGGGACAAAATTTTATTGGTCAACGGAGACCGTGTATTTCTAGTACCAAAAGCTTAGAAAAATGGTAAGACAGTTTCTTTTCATACCGGTCTTAATGATGATGTTCGCGGGTGCGGCACAACATTGTAGTGATACTTTGGAGGTTTCCAAAAAGTACAAGACGATTTTGATATTTCCCGAAAATATTTCAGAGAGTATTATCGGGAACGACTACGGGTTTATAGCCGACCTGCCCAAAGCCGAGGGAAGCAAATTTCACGGCCGAATCTTAAAGCTATACTACGATGAACTCGCTACTGAAAAAGAAAATTTCACAAATCATACGGTAATAACCGATTCGGGTAATGTGTATGATTTTATCCTGAACTTAAAGGAAAAACCTAAACAGTTTACTTGGTACATCAAGCCTGAAATGGCAATTACCAATATTAGCGGTAATACCCAATTAAGAAGCGAGGACGTTACAACTCCAAGTCCGGAAACCAAGATAGCGCGAACAGAAACGCCAGCAGAACAATCCACTTCCTCAACAAACAATAAGGAAACAAATTCTATAGACAGGGCCACAAAAGAACTATATGAAAAAGACCCCATGGAATACTATCGGTTACGGTGCTATTATATGCAGTTCGACAAGGCCAAGATCAGCCGATATTTTTCTAGGTTGGATAATGTTTTCCTCTGGTTAAAAGGGGTCTATTTCAATGAGGACGAACTTTATTTTCAGTACCGAATCGAAAATAAGGAAGGTTTGGATCTGGATATCAATTTCGTGAAACACCAAATAGCCACTAATTATAAAAACAGCAGTAGCAACCAAAAGCTGGGTTTGGAACCGGTCTTCGTGTACAAACAACCAAAAACGGTCGCCGGTAAAAGCGAGAACCATTTCGTTCTGGTCTTCAAAAAATTCGCCTTGGACGAAAAGAAAGAGGTGGTGGTCGAACTGGACGAAGAGTCCGGCAATCGAAATTTATCCATGACCATAGGCCATGAAATAATCAATAATCCCATACACTTTTAACCGATGAAAATTAGCACACTTTTGATCGCTCTTTTACTAACAGCCTTTGGGTATTCACAAGGTAGCAATTACGCTTCTTCGGTGGGACTTAGTGGTGGTTATGCCGAGGATGGTTTCGGAATTATGGCAACGTACAACTATCATCTGAATAGGAATCGATATGCCCAATTGAGCGTTTTTGCCGCCATAGCGGAGGATAAGGGAAGTTTTGACATCCCCTATAACATCTTTACCGTACAGCCCGGGTATTTCATTAAGGTGTGGGAACAAAAGAATTTTAAAAAATACGCCGTCAATGTCGGCGGCGGGGCCATAATCGGTTACGAAGTAATCAATAACGGAAATAGCCTCTTAGAAACTGGCGCCATTATCGACGCAAAAAGCCAGTTTATCTACGGTGTGTTAGTCGGCCTTGAAGGAGAAATAACACTGAGCAACGACTTTTCCCTTTTGATAAAAGCGAACGAATACTATCATATAAATAGCGATGTAGGCCAATTCTATCCTTATGCTGGATTGGGCCTTAGATATTTCCTGTTCTAAACACTTTGAAAATGAAAAATTTTATCCGACCGACCCGATTTTCGATTGCTGCTATCTTGGCAACTTTTGTCCTGATATTGGCATGTAGCAAAGACTTTGAGGATGTTATTAAGGATGATTTTGACTTTAGTTTTACGGAAGAACATCCCGAAGAAAACTTTGTGTTCGAAAATGCCCGGACTACTTTTTCTTTGGTACCGGAAAAGGAAATTACCACGGTCGATTACTTTATTAAGTTCTCCTCTGATAGAGGCAGGGGATATTTCCTATCGATGGAAGGCGATACCATAAGGGAGCGGGACACTTTACAGATAACCGACCGAAATTGGGCTTACAATTATGTGGCCATCGATACGGGTGCGCACAAAATCAGATTTTCTGCATGGGATACCAATACAAGAAAAAAGGAACTGGAACTTCTATATAATGCCAAATACGCCAGCTTTAGCTTTTTGCTAAACAAGGGGGTCAACGAATTTATCATCAATTCTAAAAATCCGGTAAACGTCACATTACTTAGGGATAAGGAAACCGAAAATCCTGACAACAAAGGGGATTTCGAAGTCATTTACCAAATAGAAAACGGAACTGGGAAGCTCTATCTTGGTAACGAAGTCTTTGATGTAGGTAAACCATTTATCCTGCCCAAAGGCATTTCCGAATTGGAATATCTGCCCGAAAATTTGGGGGAACACAAACTTATCGTAACGGCCAAGGCTCCTGATGGCGCCACTTTGACGGAAGAATTGTTATTGAACGTTCTGAATTTGGACTTTATCCTCAATGCCACGGCATCATCGACCCAAGTGGAATTGGATACGAATTTGGCCATTGCTATCGATTTAAAAACACAAGATGAAGATTCGGAAGTGGAATATGAAATATCCCATTCCTTTTCTTCGACTAGTGCAGGTAGCGGAACGGTCAGGGACCACAATGGCGGGGTCATGGAACCGGGCCAATACAGAACCATAGTTCCAAACTCTTACAATTATACGTTTACTAGCAAAGATTTGGGTAAGCGTAAGATATACTTTGATGTTAGGGATTCCAATGGACAAGTAAAACAGGATAGTGTTGAAATCGAGGTCGCGAACATTCCCTTTACCTTTTCAGGCAATTCGGAAAGCAATTCCGTTTTTGTAAATGAACGGACCCAGTTTAATTTTAATATCAAATCCAACGGCAATACTGAAAACATAGAATATTCCATTTCCTATGAAATTCTTGAAGGTAACGGAAGAATTGCTGGTATCAATGGTAATACCCTTCAGAATTCGACAGAGTATCCCGTAGCACTTGGTAATTTTTCCCTTTTCTATTATCCCGAAAGCTTGGGTTCACATCAGGTTTCCTTCATCGTGACAGATAATTATGGTCAGGAAGTTGGCCCCGTATTGATTGACCTCGAAACCAAGCAAAATGATTTCACGGTCAATATCACTCCTTCCAAAACCTCTGAATTTGCGAATATTCCCGTAAACGTGATTATAGACATTAACGAAATACCCGAAGGAACCAATGATAGTTATGAAGCCTTTTATTCATCGGGGAGAAACAGTTCGCTGCGTGTAAATGGAACGGAATATGGTCCAGGCGAGAAATTCCTCTTAAGCCCGAACAATAACAATGTTGTATATACCGGAACGGAAGCCGGGCAACATGCCATTGTTTTGAGTGTGGAATCTAGTACCAACGTAACTCATACTGCAAATACGGCTATCAATTATAATCAGGTAGATTTTTTATTTACTGGAGGAAGCCAAAAATCCGATATTTCGGTCGGGGAAATCACTTCCTTGAACTTCAATATCTCGGAAAGTATTGGTTCTTCGGACTATACCATGAGATATAGTATTAGCGGGAATGCCATCATAACCAATGAAAATGGCACTCAGGTCAGTGCGGGGAATATTTATGATGTTCCAAAAGGAAATTTCAATTGGGAACTGTTGGGAACGAATGACGGAAATATCACCTTGACTTTCTACGTACAGAATGATACGGGTCTTGAAAAGACAGTTGACATTACTATTAATGTCGAACCAAAAAATTTCAACTTTACGGCCAATGCTTCCCAATCGCAGGCCAATACCGGGGATACTATAGATATCAATTTCAATATATCGGAATTGGGTATCGGCGGCGATACGTATGTGATGTATTATTCCTCCGGAGGCAGCAACGGTACTTTTGAATATTTGGGAACCACCTATGCCGCTGGCGAGAGCTTCAGCGTTCCGATAGGTACATTCCAAGGAAAATATACCGGAATTTCCGAATCGAACCATAGTATAGAGTTTACCGTTCGGTCTTCGTCGGAAGTAGAAAAAAAGGCGGATGTCAACATACAGTTTGACAAATACGAGGAATTCTTCGATTTCAATATCAGTCAATCCTCCGAGGATAAGTACGAAGGGCAGCCTTTTACTTTGACGGCAGTTACTAATGCCAGCACAGGTCATGATCCCAATATAACTTACGAAATGACTTTTACGTTTACGGGTGCCAGCGCGGGGTACATATACTATAAGAGCCGACTATATCGAGAAGGGGATATTCTGCCGTTGGACTACGGTTCGACCCCAATGCAATTTTTTCCGGAAACCGATGAGAACTTTACCATCAATTTTAGGGTCGAGAATTCCACGGGCATTTCCCAAACGTTGAGCGAATCGATAATAATGTTTAAAAAACCACAGGTAGCGGCCAAAGGCGAGAAACGAAATATAAGTTGTGGCGGTCTGAACGGTTGTGATTATCAAGTAAGGATATTTACCTGTTTTGATACGAATTGTAGCGAGGCCTACAACGGTGCAACATTGCAGCAGGTGGAAATAAGGATATATAACCGATTTGACCGAAGATGGGATACCAAACTTTTCAATTACAACGATGCACAAGGTACAGGGGTAGATCGCATATTTTTAATGGAAGAAGAACCTAGCGAAGGTAAACTTAGATATCTCGACCAAAGATATGAAGTGAGGGTTCAGGACAGCAATGGGGAATGGAGCGATGTTGAAAAGGGCACCGTTCAAAGAGTCTAGAAACATTTTATAAATGATATTCTATTTCTTTCTATAAGTAATGGTCATAATATAATCTTGACCATCGAAAGTGTCGTCCGATTCGACCTTTAACCGATTTTTGGTCAACTCGATTATTCTGAAAGGCTCCCTGCCTTCAAAACTGATAGTAGCATTATTGTTTGTGAGTGTCCAAAAATCCTCTTCAACAAAAGAAAATGGATTATTGTCATCACAGGCGAGATTATTTTCGGTAACGTTATATTCTGGTTTGTCGGAAGGGCCATCTTCAGTATAGGTGGTAATATTGTCCTTAACACATTGGGGCAGTTCTTGGGTATTGAACAAATCGATATTGGAGGTATTGTCCCCGTTCAAATCTACCGCCCTGTCTGTCATGATCGCTTCGTATTCCCATTGCCCTAATAATGCCCGATTTCGGTCTTCTACCGAAACTTCGTCATCATCTTTGTTGCAGGATATTAATAACACCGGAATTGCCAACAGTAGAAATAGTAATCGTTTCATTGATGTTTGATTAGGTTTTCTAAATTATAAATATAGAAAAATCAAAAAAAAGCGGTTGGAAAGCAACTATGATATGAGACAAGGGGTCTTTGTGCAAGATCTAACACCCCCTTTTTAATTGAATTGATTAAAAACGTTTTGTGTTGATCTTTGATAGTATCGAATGCATAAAAGCCAATTGCCTTATCTATTTTTACAAAAAAAGTAAATGGCATCAGGATTTTTCGCAGTTTTAGACGATATAGCTGCTTTGATGGATGATGTGGCCGTAATGAGCAAAGTGGCGGCAAAAAAGACCGCAGGTATTCTGGGCGATGATCTGGCGGTCAATGCCGAAAAAGCATCGGGTTTTGTATCCTCTCGAGAAATACCAGTTTTATGGGCTATAAGCAAAGGCTCGTTACTGAACAAGTTGATAATTCTTCCTATCGCTTTTCTTTTGAGTGCCTTTCTGCCAATGGTCATAACAATAATTCTGTTGCTTGGAGGTATTTACCTTGCTTATGAAGGTGGCGAAAAGATTTTCGAATATTTCTTTCCCCATAATCACAAACCGAAACATTTGCAAGCACAAGAGTTGAGCGAAGCCGAAATTTTGGCCTTTGAGAAAGAACGAATAAAATCGGCCATAGTAACGGATTTTATCCTATCGGTTGAAATTGTAATCATCGCATTGGGCACGGTTTTGAAAGAACCGCTAACGAACCAAATCGTAGTGGTTTCAATAATTGCGCTTGTTGCAACCGTAGGTGTTTACGGAATCGTTGCACTAATTGTCAGAATGGACGAGTTCGGTGCAAAACTGATTGCTCTGAACGATAGGAAAAATAGTATATCAGATAGCATAGGAAGGTTCTTGGTAAAGGCGTTACCATTTGTTATAAGAAGTTTGGGGTTTATCGGAACCATTGCCCTGATTCTTGTCGCTGGTGGAATTTTCGTTCACAATATCGACTTTCTGCACCATTTTCTGTCTAGTTTACCGTCATTGTTACAGGAATTCATAGTCGGACTTTTAGTTGCTTTTTTGGCTGTGGGCACAGTCCAGATTTTTAAAAAGATTTATAAAAAAGTTTAGGGAAAGTGTACTTTGATTTCAGGTTCAAAAGGACATGACATAATCTAAACTTGAATTATAAATTCGAAACTAGCTAACTATATCCCATTTTATGGAAGAAAGTTCAAATCCTTTCGAATTCTCAACTATTTATAGTTTTTTACATAAATAAGGTTAAGGGTGCTTATATTATTATAAGGGCTGAGAATATACCTTTCGATTCGGTGGATAATGCCACCGTTGATATATGATAGTCAAGGGAACGTACAATGTGTAAAAGCATCTTCGTTCCCTTTTCGTTTTCTGACTATGGTAAGAGCAAAATTCTATTTTATCCAATTATGCCCCCTTGCTTATTGACAGCCTTGAAATATGTCTATAAGAAAGAAAAATCTCTACCACAGTAACAGACTTTCATGTTTTGAGTTTTTCCATACGCTGATTACCGTACGTTAAATTTCATAAAAAAGGACGTATGGTCGAATGACCGTACATCCCCTAATACATTCAAGTAAGGTGCCATTACCCGCCAAATGGACCGATAATCCCATAACTTGGTATACAGACCATTCATTACTTATTCAACGAGTGTATAGGTTACTTCGCCAAGGTTTTCGTAGTTAATGCGATACGCCCCCGGCTCAAGTGGCAGGTCACTTCCTAAACTTCCGGTAGCGATAATTTGTCCGGTCTTGACACCAAGGTCTTGTTCGGCCAGTTTACGAAGTAAAAACTCCAAGGCCTCGAATTGACTGCCAAGTGCATCGCCACTAATGCCGGTCGAGATCATTTCCTCATTTTTAAAAACCTGTATATTAATCGAGTCAAGTGCCACCGTTAAATCGCTCAAGTTGACCCGCTCGCCTACAACAAATGCCCTTGCTCCGGCATTGGCAGCAATAAGATCCTTGTAATTGATTCCCATGGGACCCTCTTCAAATGCGATTTCAGGGAATTCGGACAAAGGCGCAATGGCACCTATAAGGGATCCCAGTTCACTCTCAGGTAGAGGAAAATCCGAAACATCATAGCTCGCATCCTTTGCGATGTAAATGGCCAATTCTACCCCGGCATTGCCAGCTGCCCAGGTTTCGCTTATATCAAGTGTTACTCCGCTCTGGCTTTCCTGAGATGCCAACAAGCGGCCGTAAACCGGTTCGGGCGCGCCGAATGGTCTGGGGGCATCGCCTGTAAATCCGAGTTTGTAACCAACTACTGTTTCGCCACGATCTATTAATTCTTCTACGAAATCCTCCTGAAATTCATAAGCGTCAGCATCGCTAAAATCCTCTATTCTGGCTGTTATAGACGGATATAGCTGTACCGCCAAATAGTTGTCAGCGTAGGTATTTACCAAATCGCTGGTTTCGGTATTTATGATATCGTCGATTTCATCTGTTGAATCGTCGTCACAGCCCACCATAGAAAAGGCCAATACTATACTAAAAAATGCAAAAGGCTTATTCTTCTTTCTCATGATTATATTTTTTATTTATTATTACCATGCAAGATTAGCCTATGTAAAAAACGTAAGCTGTTCGGCGCTCGTTTTTTTTTTGACTCTAAAGGGAAAATAGCGCGGGTGCGCTGTCTAAGGTTTAATTTTTCCGTCTTACTTATGAAAGTGGTATGTAGCTGAACGGTGCCAAGATTATTTTATACGAAGAAAAACTGAAAATTAAAATGGCGAATTGATTTCCGATGTCGTAGGGAATGCTACGGTATCTTCTCTCTATTTCGGTTGTTCAACGGGCAGTATCACATGAAATGCAGCACCCATGCCCTCTTCCGAAACGGTATAGATGGCCCCATGGTGGTTCTCGACTATTTTTTTGACGAGCGACAGGCCTATACCGCTGCCCTTATGCTCCTTTGATTCGCGCAGGCGCTGAAAGATGAGGAATATCTGCTCTTGGTATTTGGGGCTAAAACCGATGCCGTTATCGCTTACGATGATCTCACAGTAGTTCAGTTTGGGAGAGAGCGAAGGATGTTTCTCAACCTCCTTTTTTGGAAAGACGTGCGAAGCTACCTTAATCAGCGGCGCAACGCCCTTGGTAGAAAATTTGAGCGCATTGCCGATAAGGTTTGCGAGCAACTGGTTCATCTGAAGGGGTATGGCCTGTATTTCCGGTAGCTGTCCGATATCAAGCTGCGCCTGTTTTTCTCTGATCAACAGATCAAAGTCGGAAAGTATATCCTTGGTGATTAGGTTGAGATCGGTCGCCTCGAAAAGATCACCTTGATGTGCAACACGGGAATACTCAAGTAGTCCTTTGATCAGCCCCGACATACGTTCCGCCGAAGACGCGATCTTTTTAAGGGTGTCCCGGTTTTCATCCGGTTCGTTAGCTGACCCTTCCAGCAATAGGTTCGAAAAAATCATGATCTTTCGCAGCGGCTCTTGCAGGTCATGGCTGGCCACGTGTACGTATCGGTCCAATTGCTCGTTGGTCTTTTGGAGTTCGGATATAGTTTCCTTATACGCTTGGGTCATCTTTCTTTCGGTAATATCCTCCATCGATAACAGGATCAGTTTTTCGGAATCCTTTTCACGTTCGATCTCCCTTGCGTTGAACATAAAGGACTTTTTCTCGCCAGTGGGGAAATCGATACCGATTTCCTCATCGACCACAAGTCCTTTTTCGGGAAGTACTTTTTCCAACAGGGTCCGTAATGCGGCGTTGTTCCACAGCTTGTGCTGTATCGCGAAGAAGGGTTTGCCCTCTATCTGCGTTTTTTTAACCTCAAACTTTTTATAGAACGTAGCGTTGGCGATCTGTACGTTGTACCCTTTTTCCAGCACCAAAAGAGGCTCGCGCAGATTGGCGAAGATAGCCTCAAGATAGTTCAAAGTATGGTTCAGTTCTCCTTGCTTCTCCAAAAGTTCGCGGTTGACGATGATCAGCTCCTCGTTGGTCGATTGCAGTTCTTCCTTAGAGGTTTCCAGTTCTTCGTTAAGGCTTTGCATCTCTTCGTTGCTGCTCTGCATCTCTTCATTGGTACTTTGCAGTTCCTCGTTAAACGCTTCTTGATCCTCGCTGATACGGCGCATGTCTTCACGGGCCTGTTCCAGTTCCCGCTCCAGGGCGGTATTGCGCTGCTGTACGTGGTTTTTTTCCGAGGCCGTAAAGCTGGGTTTCAGTTTTTTCCAGGCCCGTCCCCAAAAAGAAGTGTTGGGCGATTCTTTTTGAAAAAGTATAAGATAGTGCGGATCCACGGTCTCGGTCAGCGGTACGATCTCGATATTGGCCGAAAACCGCTCTCCGTTGTTCTTTACGGGAATACCTTCCTTGATAATGGATTCTTGTGTCGTTTTGGCTTTGTCTATGGCATTGCGCAGCTCAAAGGCCAGTTCTTTCCGGGCCATTTTCATCAGTTCGTGCGTGGGCTTGCCCGACGACGGTTCCAAAAAAGGGGCAACTTCGCCGCTGATATGTACGATTTCCATATGTTCGTCAACGATCACGCTTGCGGGGGTGTATCTGGAAATCAGGACGGATTCCGCATTCTTTCTAAAATCGGTTTTAGAACTCCTTTTCATAGGCATTTTTTTAAAAGCGGGAGCCGCAGTATTTTTACCCTGCCGGTCGGGAACTTGGAAAAAACGGCCGGAACCGGGCTTTCGCGTAAAGATTTTCGCCTGTTTGGAAAAGGGTACGAACAGGTCCGACGATGTTCCTGTAGTCTCCGATTTGCCGAGTAGCAAAAATCCGTTTTCGTTGAGGGCATAGTGTAAAGTGGCAAATAATTTCTTTTGCAGAACGGGTTCCATATAGATCAGCACGTTGCGGCAGCTTACCAGGTCTACCTTGCCGAAGGGCGGGTCCTTGAGAAAATTATGGACGGCGAACACGATGCTGTCCCTGATGGGCTTTACGACCTTGTAACTGCCGTCGGTCTTGGTAAAATACTGCTCCCGTTGTCTTTTGGAGAGCGGTTCCATTTCGGTAGCCGAGTAGATGCCGGCCCGGGCTTTGTTGATGGCCACCTCCGACATGTCCGATGCGAATATCTGGATCTTGGTGCGGTGCATGTTATGGCCCGCGGTAAGCCCGCCCAACAGTTCGAACAGGGCAATGGCAATCGAGTAGACTTCCTCCCCCGTGGCACAGGCCGTTACCCAGATGCGTATGGGCTTGTCAGGCACCTGGTCCGCCAAAAGCTGCGGAAGGACCTTTTCGGCCAATTCCGCAAAAATTTCCGGATCGCGGAAAAAGGCCGTTACCTTTATGAGCAGGTCTTGGAAAAGGGCTTCCTGTTCGGCCTTGCTCTCCCCAAGAAATTCTAGATAACCTAGATGATCCGCCATTTGGTTGATCGCTATTCTACGGTCTATACGGCGTATGATGGTGGGTCGTTTGTAATAGCTAAAATCTACTCCGCTGAACCGTTGAACCGCTGAGAGAATCTTTTTAAGCCCATCCTCGTTGATATCCGTTTTTTTTGTTTGTATTCTATCGGCAGAGGTGCGCGTGGTTTCGTAGGCGGCGTGAACGTTGATCAATTTCGACGGGATTTCTTCTGCTGGCAGCACAAAATCGACCACCCCCGCCGCTATGGCACTTTTCGGCATCCCGTCCCATGCCGCGGTATCGGGATCCTCGGCAAAGGTAATGCCCCCGTATTCCTTGATGTCCCTTAGGCCCACCGTACCGTCATGGGCGGTACCGGAGAGTACCACGCCTATCGCCAAGCTTTGGTGCACCTTGGCCAGCGAGGTAAAAAAAATGTCGATGGGCATATTGAGCGCACCCTTTTCGCGCGGCAACAGTTTTAGTTCGTGGTCCGTAACCAGTAGCGTTTTATTTTCGGGGATGACATAGATATGGTCCGGGGCAATGTGGCATTCATCTGTAATTTCCTGTACGGGAATGTTCGTTATCTTGGCCAGGATATCGGGCAGAATGCTATCGTGCGACGGTGAAAGGTGCTGTACGAGAATATAGGCCATCCCCGAATTATCGGGAACGGCGGACAGGAATTTTTTAAAGGATTCTATGCCCCCTGCCGATGCCCCGATGCCGACCAATGGAAATTTTTGAGATGTTTTTTCTGCCGCCATGCCATTTTATTGGAATTCCTTTTAGTAAATTCATAGGAAGGTACTGAACAATCTCAATTTAAAAGAACACTTTCCATTTTATTATTGATTGCAAACCCACGAAGTCGGCATCTATTCAAAAAGCTGTAAAACAGATTGTTAGCCCTGAACCCTGAACCCTGAACCCTGAACCCTGAACCCTGAACCCTGAACCCTGAACCCTGAAATCTAATAATTTTTGTCTACATTGCGTGGTATTAATCCCCAAAAACGTGAAAACCGGCCAAATATTCATGATCGTTGACGATGATGATGACGATATCGACTTCTTCTGCCAGGCGATTCGCAAAATCGACCCGACATATACCTGTATGAGCGCAACTGATGGGGAGGCCGCGCTCCAAAAACTACAGAATGAAACGAACGCACTGCCCGATTTTATCTTCCTTGACCTCAACATGCCCCGAATGGACGGCAAGACCTGTCTTCGGGAACTGAAGAAACAGGAGAAGCTTAAGGATATCCCCGTAATTATTTATACTACCTCTTCACATCCTCAGGAACGAGAGGAAACCTTACAACTCGGTGCGGCCCATTTTTTGACCAAGGCTTATTCGATCAAAATGCTTCAAGAAGGTATCAGAAATGTTCTAGAGATCCTGGGTGCAACCAACGAGAATTCCAATATTTCCAATATTTGAACTCCTTTTGGTTTTCAAAATAGGCACAAGAGGGCTTATCTAAAAATAGTTGGCCATCCGCCCTTTTTGAATCATTTCATTTGCCCTCGTGGTTTCTTCTTAAGTAGGAAGGGCAACTGTATGTTTCTCCTTCCCTTCCAGTTCAAAACTTAGTATTATGTACATCGGTATATGGTCGAAATCGATTTTTTCCCTGGTTCCAGAACAAAATTCCGGAATCCCCGAGAAATAAAAATATGATCGAGCGGCCATCGGAAAATAGGATATTTCGCATGATGGGTATTGTACAAGCCATCTTGGTAAACTATTTTTTTGGCTTCGATTGTATTAGGGGTGTTTGAAGGGTTTCTTGCTTCGTTCTCGGACGGGGCCTCTTTTGTTCTCTTGAAATTTACTACGGATAATTCTACAAGCAATGGCTAAAGAACGTTCAACGCCTGAACCGATAATATTCTTGTAGCAGGTCTTCCTCTCCATTTAACATATTCAAGATGACGTCCATTCCGATAACGGAAAAAGTGATACCATTTCCCCGAAGCCCAAAACAAAATAGGTGCTGTCAAAATTGGGGTGCTTACCGATATACGGAAGCCCATCAAAATTGATGGGCCTTACTTTCAAAGAAATCATCTTATTTTTTTGATTTCTTGTCCTTCGTTTTGCTTTTGTCGTTCATCTTGGCCAAAGTACTTTCTTCTTTGCCCGACTTTTTATTTTCCGTAGATTTTGCTTTTTCGCTCATAGTTGTACGTTTAACATTTTTATGTACTACAAGATAGTCGCCGGTCGCGATAGAATTTGACACAAAGAGGTCTATTTATGGCTTCAAAAGAATCCGTTCCTGCAATTTTGGTCGCTATGCGTAAACAAAATGTAGCTTCCATAAACCAAAAGGTGGATATCGGACTTTTAGGATTCACAGCGTTGCGGTAAATGCTTTATATCGCATAGGAAACTAAAAAAAACGATTTTAATTGGCCAACTTCCCTTTTCGGACCATTTCATTGGCCCTTTCGGTTTCTTCCTGTGTGGGAAGCGGAACCCTATGTTTCTCCTTCCCTTCCGGTTCAAAACTGAGCTTTACGTACATCGGTATATGGTCGGAATGGATTTTACCGCCCAGCTCCAACGCTACATTCCGGAATTCTGGGGAAATAAAAATATGGTCGAGCGGCCAGCGAAAAATGGGATATTTCGCATGATAGGTATTGTAGAAGCCAAGCCCTTTTCGCATATCCAAGAGTCCGCTCATGTTATGAAAGAGCCCAGTTGTGCCCGACCAGGCCACATCGTTAAAATCCCCAGTAACGATTACGGAATAGTTGGAAGCCCTTGATAGTTTGGCGATTTCCATCAGCTCGGCATCGCGACCGGTCGATTTGAGATTGTGACCAGGCAATGGTGGCCTGGGGTGGATAGCGAACAGTTGAATTGTATCCTGTTTGGGCAAAATGATCTTGGTGTGTATGGAGGGAATGCTATCGTCTACTATATATTTTACTTCGGAGCCGTACAAGGGATATTTTGACCCGACCAACATACCATAGGTGTTTTCGAGGGGTATTGACACTTGGTAAGCATAAGCGGATTTTAGGTTTTTTTGTAGCACTGCCGTCCATCTTTTATTGGTTTCCGTCAGCACTATAATATCGGGGTCGTATCTTTTTATTTCCGAGAGCAGTGCTTCGGGTTTTTTATTTTCCTGATACACATTTGCAGTATAGAGGCTCAGCATCCGGTTTTCGTCGGAAGCTTCCGGCGGCAAAACTTCATAGTCCGCCAAAGGCGTGAAGGGGAAGATCTTGACCAACTGAAATACGAAACAGCCCGAAAGGACGAGAACGAAGAACATATCGAACCGCAATTCTACATCGAACTTTATGAAATAGGCGATCAAGGCGATCAAAGTCATTGCAGTCAGTTGAAAATGGGGGAAATCGAAGACCACGATCCACCAATATTGCTTTGCAATTAGCGGTATCAGGGTTAGCAATACCGCAAGCAACCCAAAAAATTGAAGAAATCGCTTGGCTACCATAAGATTTGCTGTTTATTTTGGAATCAAGATTTTCCTCAGTGGGATATTGAATTTACGCAGAGGAAGCGGAACGGCTTTACAAAAATGAAATTGCCAGTCCCTAACGGCCTGGCAATTCCCTTTAAGTTAACTACGATAATCTTAACTTCCTTTCTCACTAGACTTTTCTGCCCGTTACCAACTTATAGACAATCAATATTACGGCAATGACCAAAAGGGCATGTATGATTCCGCCCAATGCCGGAAAGGCAAAGAAGCCTATCAGCCATCCGATGACCAATACTACTGCAATAATCCAAATAATGTCTTTCATAATTTTAGTTTTTAGTTATTTAATCAATTTAAAGTTTTAACATTTAGAGACTACGTATTCAAACTTGCCTTTTCGGAGACGTTCTTTTTAGGAATGTTCTTAAAAAAATCGGCAAGTTCTAGATTTGCGGTAGGCCCATAGCCCATTAATAAAGAACCCTTGTTTCCATCTTCTGTTTCCAGCACATAAAGGATGGATAGGTCCGATGGATTGCTCATACCTTCGTACCGATGTTCGGCAACGATATATATTTCTCTGGGAGTGTAGGCAGTTCCGGTTTCGGAATCGATTAGGGCGCCATTTTCAAAACGGTAACTGTGGTCGTATCCCGCTTCTTCGTATTTACGGATTAGATCTTTTTCGTGCTTTGCGTAATTTTCCATGTAGAGGCTAGTTTGTTCTGTGGGACTCATTATCCGCTTTCGCAGATATTAAGAAAATCATTTCCTCCTCGTTCAAATGTTCTTTGGTCTCAACGTTTGAAAAAAGTTCAGGTTCATCTTCTGGATCGGGATCCGTTAGCACAGCAGTTCACAACGAGAGTATTAAAGCCAAGAAAAATAAGATACATGTATTTATAGGTCTCATTGTTTTAGTATATACTTTTTATGTCAAATCCGCCACCATTGTGGAACTATTAGCACGTCAGCTTGTAAAAGCCCCGGTAAAAATATACCGAGGCTTCTATCAACCAACCAAACTTACTTTGTGTAAATAACTTTGTAATCGCCGACCCTATCTTTGAGCTCGTTCATATCGTTCACATACGTATGTTGTCGGTTAAATACCCGATCCGGACGTTGGCCGACCACATAGTACTTGACGTTTAGGTCAGCTGCGTTCAATGTGACCTGGTCTGAAACCCTCATTTTTTTGTCGCCGATACTCTGGCCCGTGGACTTCAATTCAGAAATAACGTAGAGGTTTTTTCCTGTCGCCCAAATTTGCTGAATTTCCATGGTGTGTTCTTCATCGGAAACCTCGGCCTCTATATATAAGGTATGTTCCTCCTTTTCGCCTCCGTCGGGCATATCAACGTCGATATACGGAACTTCTACTTCCTCCTCTTCCATAACTACGACCACTTTCGGAATTTCAACGGTTTCCGTTTTCGTACCTACGTTTACCTCGGCCCAGTCCACATCGTATTCCGGCAACTCGCCCGCTTCGGCATCCACATCGACATCGATTTCGGGAAGTTCCCCTTTTTCTGTTTTCTTAAAATCGCAACCCGCAAGGATAGCCAATGTTGTCATTGTAAAAATCATTCTTCTAATCATATTCTAGTTTTAGATTTAATCGGGAAATTACCAGTGCGAATTTTAATTTACGACACCATCATTTTCAATTATTCAAGTACTCGACCTATCGAACGATAATCCCAACAATTATTTGTCTGGCCGAAATGTAATGAGCTGGAATGGCAGTTGCGTGCTTTAAAAGACCATAGGTTGACTTCAAAAGGTTTCCTCGGAATACACCTAGAGCTTAAAGTACCATTGATAAAGGCGTAAGCGTAGTTTTCTTAATGCTGTGAGATTTATGGCGGACTACGTTTTCAATCCTGGAATAAACCTTTCGTGTACAGCTGGCTAAACAGCTTTTACTCTTTGGGGTCAATGATCGAGCCTTTAGGGTCAAGACCCGGAATACTTGGGCGTTACATTTGGCCATTGTCCAAAACGGGCAACAAAAATTCAATTTAAACAAGAGCAAATGAAAAATTTTAGTACCCTATTGATCGCAAGCTTGCTTTTCAGCATATCTCTGAGCGCACAGAAAGAAATCGAGATGGAATTGGATGCCTTCGATGAAATCAAGGTGTTGGACCAAATTAATGTGACTTTAATAAAAAGTGATAAAAATCATGCGCACATAACAGGAGACGATACGGAAAAGGTTTCGATCAAAAACAAAGAAGGGCGTTTGAAAATCGATATGGAAGCCGATAATTTCTTGGATGGAAACGAAACCAATGTGACCTTATACCATACCCAAGACCTTAGTCTCATCGATGGCAACGAAGGTGCCAAAATCGTTTCTGAAGGCACAATGGAATCAAAATATCTCACCATTAGATCCCAGGAAGGTGCAAAGATCCATCTTGCCGTAAACGCACGAAATTTAGATACCAAAGCCGTTACCGGTGGGGAAATCACGGTAACGGGAACAGCCGAAAATCAAGAAGTAACCGTACGTACGGGAGGCGACTATAATGCGAAGGACCTTTCGTCCAATCAGACGGATGTAACGATTCTTGCGGGCGGAAATGCTATCGTTAACGTTTCCGATTACGTCGAGGCCAACGTAACGGCGGGCGGTACCATAGAGATTTATGGGAACCCGGAAACGGTCAAGGAAGATAAGACCTTCGGCGGATCCATTATCATAAGACAATAATTTTAGTTTAGTTGGTTGGTTAGTGTAGGGCCGAAGTGTATTGCTTCGGCTTTACTGTATCGACAATATTGTAAGTAGCTTTATCATGAACGAAAACGAAACCACGATTTCAGAGTCACTCGCTTCATTTTTTGATCAGTTCATTGAACAATTGCCCGGCATAGGTTTAGGTATTGTTATCATTGTTCTCGGCCTTTTGATAGGTTCATGGATCGGACGGTTTACTCGAAAAAGAATAGCGGCCACGACCGAGGATCCGCTTATGAGCCGGTTTCTGGGCAAAGCAATAAAATATACGTTGATCGTCATTGCCATAATGCTCGCCTTAAGGGCAGCTGGTCTTGGCGGTATCGCAACAGGCATACTGACCGCCGCCGGAGCGAGCGCGGTCGTGTTGGGCTTCGCCTTCAAAGATATCGGCGAAAACTTCATATCGGGAATCATACTTGCATTTAATAGGCCTTTTGAAATCAACGATACGGTTGAGATCGGGGAAAATTTTGGCAAGGTCAAAGCGTTGGAATTTAGATACACCAAATTAAAGACCTTCGATGGCAAAGATGTCTATATACCCAATAGCGATGTGCTTACAAAACCCGTTACCAACTTTACCGAGGATGGTTTTTTTTGCGATGGGATTTTATTATCGGCATCGCCTATGAAGATAATATCGAAGGAGCAAAAGAAACCGTCATGAAAGCCTTAAGGGAAGCTCCGGATGTCATAGAAGACGAGGAGCACGAAAACTTCGTGATCGAAGACGAATTGGATACCAGTACCGTAAACCTTAAAGTCTTTTTCTGGGTCGATACCAAGGACTTTAGACGAATGGCCCTAGTTACCAAGGGCATTGTGGTAAAAAACGTAAAGGAGGCATTGGAAGGTGCCGGGTATTATATGCCTGCCGATATTCATGAAATCAAACTATATGGTGGCGAGACTGAATTTCCGGTTAGGCTAAACGCCAAAAACGGGACACTTTCCGACGAGAAAGATTCCGTAAAGCCTTGAAAGAGTAAACTTTAAATTCCGAACCATTTATAAAAACTGACAAAAACAATTGATGCAAGACACGAACCAAAAACCCCCAGTACATTTAGACGCGCTAATCGCTGCATTTCAAAAAAAAGACATTGCGGCCTTCGAGCATTTGTACCAAATGTACGCGGAAAGCATGTGCGGTGCCATTCATTATATCGTAAAAAACGAAAAGGACGCCCAGGATATCTGCCAAGAAGTATTCATGAAAATTTGGGATAACGCAGAGACGTATGACCACTCAAAAGGGCGATTTTTTACATGGATATTGAGCATTGCAAGGAATGCGGCTATCGACCGTATAAGATCAAAAGCCTACAAAAATCGAAAACAGACCATTTCATCACACACCTTGCACAATTATGCCGATCACCGGGCGTATCAGGTGGAAAGTAAATTAGATACCCAAGGAATGGAATCGTTGATGAAAAGCCTCAGTGAAAAATGTAGACAGACCATTATCCTTTTTTATCTCAAGGGCTATACCCAAAAAGAAGTCTCTGAAGAATTGCGAATTCCCCTTGGCACGGTCAAGACACGAAATAGAAGTGCGCTGTTGAAGTTGCGTAGGGCTGTTGAGGGAAGGGTTTTAACTATTAACAATTTAACGGTTGATTGATAGTCATCGCCCAAGTTGGCGATTCCATTCTAGCTCTAGAAATTCATCCGAAAAATTTGGTTCGCCCAAAAGCCAAGCATCAATCATGTCTTTATGAAAAAATTTTTGGCGAATGTGTTGGTTGTTTCCAGTAGGAATTAACTTTAGTTGCGTAAGCTTATAAATTTTGCTTTTGGAAAGACCCGTATAATTGGCAAGATCCTCAACATTGAAAACCTTTTTATTATAGGACAACAGTCTTTTTATGTCCTTCAGTAGCTCTAATACATTATTATCGTCGTTCATAACATAAATTTTAGACGGAAATATAAATAGATGGTTATTAACAAGGCCTTAATTACTGACATGTCAGGGTAAAAAAGTCAAATGTCAGTCAGAAATTCGAAGAAGTCGTCAACGTGCTCTCGATACTCCTTGTCCGGTATGTTGTCGCTATAGGCACTCGTCAATCCCTTTTGAGTGATCAATTTGCCCTTGTTGTAGATTCTATTTGACTTTTCAAACGATGTTAAAGTCACTCCCTTTTTCAGCCTTTTTATCTTTTCTAAAATGTATTTTAATTCCGCCAAGTTCATATCGAAATGAACTACATCATGATGTTCGTCAAAATTCAAGGTCATGACATTATAGAACTCTTGGTAGCTCGTCAATTCTTCATTCACATATCCGTATTTTTGAAGATAGGCAAATAGTTTTTTGAAGACCAAGTGATTCAAATCAAGATTGAAACCCTTAACCTCTTCCCTAGTTCTGGTGTTTTTCTTACCCAATCTTTGCTCCATTCTCAGTTTAACGGAAAAAAAAAGTATGATAATACCATAGAGTATAATGGGAATTATTGCCCATAGCAAATTATCAAAGCCATTATAAAGAAAAACTGAAACAATCAAAAAAGGGACTAGTAATAAAACCAATAAAAAGAAAATTCCATTATGACCTCTGTTCAAGAACGATGACATAGCCGAATTGACCCTATTCCTACCAGAAAGAATAACCAATAATGCATCTACTATCTTGTCAAGAATCCTGTACATTGAGATAATTCTAATGTTTTAAAGGTAAAGAAAAGTGTGGATTTGTGTAATCCTGCTAAAAGGAGGGTGTATGATCTATCTAGAATGTAGTATTAAAAAAACACTACTGCGAAGAGAAAAAAGTAAGGAATACAACTAAAAAAAGCTATCGAATTCTCGATAGCTCATGTTTATAAGGTTTGGAAGTGACTCGGATTTGCGAATCTCTAAGCGACCGGCAGGAATTACAGTAACAATGCAGAAGCCTCGTCTATAACAGAACTATCCAAGTCTTTGAGATAGGTTTGTGTTATTGCTAAAGTCTCATGTCCTAATGCCTCACTTATTACGTCTGTGGCAACACCTAATTGTTTCAATGAATTGGCAAAAGTATGCCGAGCCACATAACTTGTCAAATTGGTATCTATTTCACAATGAAATGCTATTTCCTTTAAGTCCTTGTTGTATTGCTTCCTAGTTTTGTGCTTACGGTTTTCAATTTGCATAGGTGTCAAATTATCCTTTAGCAGTATTGGAAACACATATTTGGTGTTTAGGCTATTTTCTTTGTAGTAGTCCAATATGTTCCTAACGGGAGGTAGAATAGTAATATTGAAAACCCCTTTCGTCTTAGATCTTGTATAGCTAATTTTATTGCTGCTAATTTGACCCCACTCTAAAAGCATCTGATCAGTAAAGTTCATGCCACGGGTATAAAAACTGAAAACAAACAGGTTATGACTAAGAATGAGGTGGGGATATTTGATAATGTCCATTTTGACGATTTTCATCATTTCCTCATATTGAAGTGCTTTTTTTATAGTATTGCTCTTAAGCCTCGAAATTTTATATTTCTTAAAAGGATAGTTTTCGTTTAGCATTCTCCCAATTTTAGTTTTAGCTTCACTTCTAGAGATTGCGAGATTGTAGACTGTTCTAATAGATCGCATCCTGACACTAATGCCCCCATTTGTTCCTCCCTGAGAACGCAACTGGTTTTCGTATTTCTGCAAGAACGCTATATCAATTTGCTCAAACCTTAACTGAGTACTACCATTGAATTTTTTCAATGCTGCGAAACTGTGTTTGTGTATTCTCGCGTCTCCAGTTCTTCCGGCAGCGTTTAAATCCTCAATTAAATCGTTCCAGAAATAAAAAAAGTTATCGATAATTTGAGCAGGTTTTGCCGATGAGATGAACGCTCTCTCAAAATCACTCAATGAAAAATCTTCGTTTTCATATTCAAGTTCAGTATAAACTTTTAATGCCTTATCCTTGAACTTTAGAAGCACGCGATTACTCTGAAGATAGTTTGCATACTTTCGCGTAAATTGTTCCGCTTTTTCATCGAATTCTTCTGGCAAAGCTTGAAAAATTGTTTTAAAGAATTTTGATTTCCTATTTTTGGTCACACGGATTCTAACGGGATATGTGCCATTTGCTCTTTTGACTTTCTGTAAAACTACTTTGATTGCGCCCATAACTATTATTTAATTGATTTGAAATCCGTACAACATCCGTACAACAATTGTGCTCTTAAATATATGTCAAATGTTTTCAGATGAAAAGGAAATAGTTGTAAAATATTGATTTTCAGACCATAAGAAAGCAAATGAAAACAAATGAAAATTAAAAACGTCTTCCTTCTGAACACCCGGTAATAAGCGACAATAGAAAAAAATTGATAGAAACAATCTTCCAAAGTGTATGTACTCTGCTCATATTTTCAACTTCATATTAAAATGGATTTTTCACTAACCTTTATCTTTCTTCATACCCCGAGAGCCTCTAGAAGCCAGGACTGAAACTAAATAATTTGAGAAAAATCAATTTTAGTTTCTTTAATATATGATAATTCAAACTCTTGAATTAACCGCAAAAAATTCTTGTTTTGACCATGCAAATATAGGTTAAAAAAAAATATTACACGTGTTCTATATTAAGAATACTATCTTAATATAATGATTATATTCATATAGTATCCTTGCATCGAGAAACCTGACTGGAAAGGCTTGGACAAATTTTAAAAACCAACGGTCCATTAATTTCTCGACTAATATTAACGACGAGTGTTGTACCCGCCTCATCAAATCGCAGCAAAATCTTTTTTCTTTCGTAAGGTATAGAACCAAAAAATCAGACTTGTGCAAACTGTTATCAGTGCTCCGCCCAAATATGATATGTCATTAGGTAGATTAAATCCTTCCGGTGACACCAAAATATAGGAACTACACACCATTGTCATGAAAAGAGCCGGGAACAAGGTTACCCAATAGGCCTTGCTTTCGTAAATGAGGTACGCTGTAATCGTCCATAGCACCACTGTTGCCAAGGTCTGATTGCTCCATGCGAAATAGCGCCAGATAATGCCAAAATCAATTTGGGTGAGGGCAAAGGCAATCACGAACAGAGGGAAACTTATAAAAAGTCTGTTCTTTATTTTTTTCTGGTCGGATTTAAAAACATCTGACAAAATCAGACGGGCTGATCGAAAAGCGGTATCTCCTGAAGTAATCGGGGCCGCTACGAGACCTAGCAAAGCCAGTATCCCGCCAATACCGCCAAGCATATTGAGCGATATCTCGTTCGCCGCCCAGGCCGCGTTATTATCGTTAGCTAACATTGCCGCATTTAGTTCGGACACATTGCCAAAAAAGGTCATCGCGGCGGCGGCCCAGATAAGGGCTACTATCCCTTCGGTTATCATAGTGCCATAGAATATTTTCCTTCCCAAACTTTCATTCTTCATACAGCGCGCCATCAAAGGAGATTGAGTGGCGTGAAAACCCGAAATGGCTCCACAGGCAATGGTTACGAATAGTATTGGAAACAAAGGGCTAGCCTCTGGATAGGTGGTCATATTCCGGATATTGCCGGGAACAAGTTCGGGAATGTGGTAGTCCCCGAAAAGTAGTGGAATCAATAGCCCAATGGCCATCAACAGCATCGCTACCCCAAAGACAGGATACAGTTTGCTTATAATCTTGTCTATAGGTAGTAGTGTCGATAATACATAATAGACCAAAATAATGCCCACCCAAATCCAGATGCCACAGACATTACCTGTCATTCCGTCGATAATCTTTGCAGGACCTATTAAAAAAACCGTACCAACAAAAATCAATAGTATTACGGTAAATAGGCGCATAATCTGCTTCATCTTGCCCCCCAAATATATACCTACGATTTCGCTGATACTCAAGCCATCATGGCGAACTGAAAGCATGCCAGATAAATAATCGTGGACTGCACCAGCAAAAATACTTCCGAATACAATCCAAAGAAAAGAGGCCGGACCGAACATAGCACCGGCTATGGCCCCAAAAATAGGGCCTAGTCCTGCTATGTTTAGAAACTGAATCAAGAATATTTTCCAGGCCGATAGGGGTACAAAGTCAACGTCGTCCCTCAATCTTACAGCTGGTGTCTCACGATTTTTTTCAACTCCGAATATTCTTTCGATAAACTTGCCATAGGTAAAATAGCCTATTATAAGAACGCAAATCGATATAATAAATGAAATCAATCTTACAGTGAATTAATCGGGTTTGGATTAATTTTTAAACCTTTCTATATTTTATTTCTTGTGGCCGCTTGTTCTCCAATGCCGCTTGACCAGCAACCTGTCCTGCTGCCTCACCCATGGCTACCGCATTGCCAGTGACCCTATAGCTTGCATGGGCGAAAAAGTCGCCGCTGATACATCTTCCCGCCATCATCAATCCATCAACATCTTTGGCTATCAATGCCCCTAACGGAATTTCATAGGGTTTGGATTTTATGCCATGTCCACCATACCCACCTCCATCTTTTTTTTCCAAGGAATGTACGTCGACGCCAAAGTCAACGCTACAAACGCCATCATCGAATTGAGCCCCTTTTATTAAATCTTCTTTGGTTATCATGTACCTACCATGAATTCTTCTACCCTCCCTGACCCCAATCTGGGAAGCAGTTGAAACAAGCCTAACATTTGACCATACACCACCTAAAGACCGAAGCCCGTTAACTATATTGTTAACTTCTGCCCGTGCCTCGATGGTAGCCTTGCTGACCTGTTTTGCATCTAGGATGGATACTCCATATTGATGGTTGGCCATCATGGCGACCAGTCCATCCCTTACCCCAAAAAGAGTTGGTTTTGTATAACTGGCATTTAGTCCGGCCCGTTCAATTTCGCTGTACAAGAAGTTCTTTTCCGAAGCCGTAGGATAGCCTATTTTCTTCATTAGGCCACCGTTATTCAGTTCGTCTTCCTTAACCCCTGTCAACAAAGCCATCAATGACATAGGCTGCGTTTTACCTGATTCAGGATGTCCGATATCGAAGTAGCAACCTGCTTGGGCGGCCAGTTCTCCATTCCCTGTAGTGTCGATGAAAACCTTTGCTTTCCAAGCTTCCCTGCCCGAAAAACTCTCAGTTGTAATATATTCCAGACTATTTTTGGCATTTTTATAAGCAGCAGTCACTTTGGTATGAAGCCTTACTTCCACACCGGCATCCAAACACATTTTATCCAGTGTCCACTTCATTAATTCTGCATCATAGACTTTTGCAAAATGTTGCGCATCACTTTTTTCAAGGTTATTTACTAATTCCTTCATGATACCCGGCTTGTTCTCATAGTCTATGATATAGCTTAAGAGTCCCGTAGTCCATATGCCACCAAGGCAACCATACATTTCAATCAGGGTTGTTTTGGCCCCTTGACGGGCGGAAGCTATTGCAGCGGCAATACCGGCCGGACCGCCCCCGCAAACGATGACCTCGGTTTGCTTGGCAATCGGCAAACTTCGGGAGGGCTCCATAAAACCTTTGTTTATGGAGAAAGGTATACTTTTATCTTCTCCCAATGCACCGTGAACCGGCAATGCAGTAGCAGCTAGCAGTCCTGTTTTGATGAATCTTCTTCTATTCGTTTCCATATACCATATTTTTGATTATTAAATAGAACCGATTAAAATGAATTATAGTTCTTGACTCTTTATCGTATCATATATTTTAAGCAAAAATGCTCCTCTGGTAAGCGGATTTTCTTCCAAATAAACTTCCATCTCATTTCTTAATTTGGTGGAATCTAGCCTTTCCATCCACTTTTCGGCCAATTGTAGCTCTAAAGGTTCGTTAGGTTCCAATTCATGGAAAGGAAACGCATAAGCGTATTGCGTTCCCCTGATACTTTTGTAGGTTTCAGTACCGGGCATTTCGTTTTCCTTCATAAGGTATACATCATGTAAAAAACCGCGTACCCCCAAAAATTGCGCCGCTTCAAAATATGGGGAATCGCCGTCTATATCCGAAACGTATGCTGTTTTGGCTTTGTTCTGATGTAATAAATCCTGCACCTCTTTGACATCCACTTTTGAAATGGAAATATCTTTTTCCAAAGCTAAATGGGCGGTCAGACCGGTAGCTTGACCAAGTGCTGTCCATGTCGGTTCCAATCGTAGGCCACTGAAACCGACATGGCTTGCTGATACGGCAACAGAAACCAAGAGGTTGGAAAAGCCTTTTGGTTTGATTACGCCAAAAGGTATTTGAAACGGCGGAGGTATAAAATTAAAATCCCCTTCCGCAATGGAAGGATAAAGAGAACCTGGAGAGACCCCATGGCAGTTTAGTGCATAGTCGCCTATGGCAATGGCATCTTCCTTTAATGCAACGATCAAGGAATTTCCGATGGTATTAACATCATTTTGGGTAAATACATATTCCCCCATAATTCTTCTTGCTTCTCTAATGTAGAGCCTTGGCGGAAAGTTGTTGGTATCGATAAATTCGTCTTTGGCCAGACCCCATCCTTTGGCCTCATTTTTATATTTTTTGGGGACCGAAGAGTCGTTTTGGATAAAATAGACCATGCCAAGAATATGCTCTTTATGCCGTTGGATAATTTTTTTTCGAGTTTCCCAATCGCCGTCAGGGTACTCGTAGTTTTCTCCCAGCATAGTCATTCTGACCGGTGCGTTTTTGATGTCATTTACATCGGCCTTGTTATTCGGTAACATTTGTGATCGAAAAATACCATCACGACTTTTTTCAATAAAAACTTGGGATACTTTTCCCTGTTTTAAAACATCCGAGATTGGTAGATAATCTTCACGAACATAGCCTTTTGGCCTTTCTATTTTGGTCTGGTTCTTTGGGTCATTGGTCATAATCAACCTGAAATTATAAGCCTGAACCCTATGGTCGCCCTCGCCCGAACTACCTACCAAAATTTTTCCTTTATCAAAAAAAAGCTTGCCAGCAAAAGGTTCTCCGTATTCTCGACGGGATTCCCTTCCTATGCGATATTCTGCACCTGCATAGGCCGCCAAATCACCCTCATAAGTTGCATCAATAAATATTTTTCCATTCAGGATAACCGAAGTATTGGATTCCAGATCTGTACATACGGCTGCTTTAATTACTTTTGTTCCGTTCTCCGGTTTGTCCATTAAAGCGGAGTGTAAACGATGGTTTACCAAAACCTTTATATTCGGAAATTCATCGAGCATTTCCTTAAAAATCTGAAGGGTAACATGTGGTTCTGCATGGATGCCGCCATGACAATCTTTAAATTGTTTGGATCTCTTTCCATATTTATCCAAATAGTACTTTTCAACACGTTTCATATAATCTTTAAAAGTACCGCCCAAGGCTTCGTAGGAAATAAAATCCGTAAACGATAGACCACCGGTCATAAGACCACCAATAATAGGATATTCTTCGACAATAACTACTGAATGACCATACTTTGCAGCATTGATCGCCGCGGCCATACCTGAAAAAGTGGCACCTGCTATAACCAAATCATACTGGTTTTCGAGAACTTTCCCCTGAATTGCTTTAACAGGGTTCAAATAAAACATGAGAAAAACCAAAATAATCAGTTGACCCATATTTTTCTTAAATGGATTCATCATTAACCAATTTTTTTAGACCTTATCAGTGAGTTCTTCATAATGAATTCTGTTCCGATTTTAAAATATCCGTAAGTGTTCCTTACCCTATGAGTTAATTTAAATAATCGAACAAAAGGGGGTTAAAAAATTCAACCCCCTTCGTTCAAAAAACTAAACTAACTCAACAAACTAAATTATTTCGCCCATACTAACTTGGTGCTGCTACCGAACAAGGTCGAAAAGTTCACATCAGAAGGTGTATTGGGATTTCGTGTAACTTCTGAAATCGGATATAACATTCTATTTGCCCGTCCTTCAGGATTAGTTGCCGGAAAGAAGTCGAATTTTCTGGTTTCATTGTAGGCTTCTATCCATTGAAATTTAAAGAGGTAGATATACTTCTGGGAAATAATTGTTTCCAACGTTAGGCCCCCTTCCCCAGGAGACACTTCTGGATAGCCTAGATAGGATGAAACATCGGCGGGTTCGATTTGGACCTCGGCACTAAAATCTGAAGATTCTTCCAAAGCCAACTGAACGGCCTCTTGATAGGCACTATATGCTTCCGAAGTATTTCCTAATCTAAAATTGGCTTCCGCTTTTATAAATAGGAGCTCATTATAGGTTAAAATAGGTAACGGAGCCGCAGTAGATTTTAGAAACAAAGGTTTGGAATAGATGGCACCATCCAATCTAGGCTCTCCAAAATCGGCATCTGCTACCCCGCTTGGCGCCGGTATCCGAACACCACCAATAGTCGAGAACCACAAGATAGACCTCGGGTCTTCCTCGATTATTGCGTTTGGTGCGAAAGATAACATCACATCATAAACATTGCCTACCGCCGATTGTGGCTGACCATTTTGACCGACCGCATAGGGGTTTCCGTTTTCCAAGGAGCTATTGTAAATTGTGATCGAAAAATTCTCATCGGCTGACGCAAATGAACTACCAATAGCCGAAAGGGCGTTTTGGGCAGAGCTGGTCGCATCCAAATTGCTTAGTTTGTTGTACAATCTAGCCTTGAGCCCATATGCTGTCTTTGTCCATAAACTTTGATCCCCATTGAACACCAAATCATCTTGCGCGGGCGGATTTGAATCTGATTTCCCCAGATTCTCTATGGCGGTATCTAGAATTTCGTGTATTTGCGGATATAAAGTTTCATGCGCTTCGAATACAGGATTTCTTATTTCAGATTGTAACGCTTCCGAAAATGGAATATCTCCGTACAAATCTATCAACGTAGTCAAAGTAAAAGCCTTTAATATGTCTGCAATCCCCGCATAGGTCCAAGCTTCATTTTCTGTAGCTTTGGCTTTCATAAATTCAAGGTCGTTCAGCATTAAATAGCCATTTTCCCAACCCCTAGCACTTGAACGTTCCAAATCGGTATAACTGTTAAAGCCTAGTACGCCGCTAGTCTGTTCTGACATGAATCCGGCGTGGATAGCTCCCTCCCTTCCAACTATTTCGTTGCTATACGATATAATCAGTTGGGGCAACAAAGAATTCAGAGGTGCATCATTTACAACATTTGGGTTGGTATCAATTTCTGTAAGGGTATCCTCACTACAAGAGGAAAACAGACCAATAAGAAATATTACTAAAGTGAATCTTTTTATATTTTTCATGATTTTTTATTTAAAAATTAACCCTAACTCCAACTCCTATACTTTTGGTCTGTGGTATCTGTGACCACTCTAAACCAGCGGTATTTCCGCTCCTGCCGTCCGTAAAGTTTACCTCGGGGTCGGTAAATGAATCGGATATCAGAAATAGGTTTCGGCCTGACACATATACCGATGCAGAATTAATAAACGATTTACCAAGGGCTTTTTCAGGGATGTCATAATTTAAAATTATCTCACGCAATCTTACAAACGAGGCATCTTGCAATGACTGTTCGGTAGGATTGAACGCACCAATACTATTGTAATAGGCAAAGTCTTTTTTTATGGGAATGTCATTTTCGCCAGTAACCACAGGGTTACCATCTACCAATGTCCCTTTGACACCCGGGATTATATCGTCTACCTCACGATCGTTGGTTACACCGGCAAGTCCTCTCCATCTGGTTTCCACGAATGATTGGGAAAACATTTGACCTCCTGATCGCCAGTCTATCTGGAATGACAACGATAGATCCTTATAAGTGAAATTGTTAATGAAGTTCATTTCAAAGTCGGGAAGCGCAGACCCAATAATTTTTCTTTCCGTATCAACAATGGGAAAACCAAATCCTGATGCATCTGGGTCGCTTTGAATTACAGGTTGCCCGCTAGCCGGATCTTCAACATAAGATAGGCCTATAATAGAAGGGTAATCAAAGCCCTCTTCGGCAACTATAATCCCACTATTGATATCAATTCGTTCAACGCCTTCTACCAAACTAACCACCTTATTATCAACAGTGTTAAAGTTTGTAGTAAGGTTCCAGGTGAATGACTCATTTCTAATTGGGATTAGGTTTAAAATGACCTCGTGGCCTTTTGAGGAGATTTCCCCTGCATTCCTGATTTCGTTCTCCGCACCAGTTGAAAGAGGCAATGGTACTTCAAAAATTTGACCTTCGGATATACTGTTGAAATATGTGTAATCAATGGATAATCGATCATTAAAAAAACGGAAGTCAAATCCTAATTCATAGGACTTTGTGTTCTCTGGTCCGAGATTCGGATTGATTCTAGTTGTTTGTTGCGAAAATGAAGCGATTCCGTTGAATGGAAAATTAAATCCTCCTGGATTGTTTGATACGAACCCAGTGCCATTCACGAACAAAGGTCCTGCCTGACCGACTTCGGCCCAAGTAGCCCTGATTTTTCCAAAGGACATTGCATTTTCCAGTTTCGGAAAAATATTGGTCAGAATAAAACTTGTGCCAACAGAGGGGTAAAAGAAGGATCGGTTGTCCACTGGCATATTCGAAACATAATCATTTCTTCCAGATGCGTTTAGGTATATCTTATCCTGCCATCCCAAATTCATATTGCCGTAGAAACCTACTATCCTTTGCCTACTTTCGAAGTTTGAGCCATTTATGATCGTAGCATTTGCTAAGTTCGCCCAACCACCTGTAACAAAATTTGATCCACTTGAGATTTCTGAATTCCTTTTTTCATCAAAAATTTCATTGCCGACCACCAAATCAAGTAAAAAATCTTTACCTAGTTCTTTATTGTATGACAAGAATAAATTCGAATTGAGCTGAGTCGCTTTTTGGTTCTGAATAGAAATTCTTCCTCCACTAGGAGGGTTTGTTCGTCCAGCCTGACCGGTTCCAAGCTCCCTAAAATCCTCGGTCCGTGAAGTAAAATTATCGACTCCAAAACGATAGTTAAGCGAGAGATCATCGGTTATCTGATAATCGAATAAAATATTCCCAAGGGTTCTAGGCCTTTCGGTGTTTCTGTAATTATTATTGACTACCCAATACGGGTTATTCTGAGTACTTCTAAAATATTGTTGGAGGTAAGGATCGTTTTCATTGGCAAATGCAGTTCCGGCTAAATTATAGGAAGGAGGAACATCGGTTAAGCTTCGGAAATAGTTATTGTTGCCCGTTAAATCTGGATAATCGTTATAATTCAGGTCGGAATAATTGAACGAAATCGTAGTACTGAACCTTTCGCTGACGTTCAATTTCCCATTAAAGTTTAGGTTGGTTCTACGTAAATCAGTACCAGGAATGATTCCCTCCTGAGAATTATGACCGACCCCTAAAGAATAACTGCCAATTGTTCCCACATTTGATATCGACAAGTTGGTATTGGAGGTGCTTCCTGACCTGTAGAACGCCTTATCGTTATCATAAGACCTTGCTACCTCTTCCTGTCCCAGATTGTTGGTGTAAGTTCCAATTTCACTTATTCTAGGGCCCCATGAAAATGGTCCATTCACATTAAGTTCGCCATTTGCTCCTTGGGCAAACGTCGTCTGTAAATCCGGCAAATATGCGACATCATCAATACTATAAAAAGTTTCCAAACTAATAGTGGGCTTTCCGTCTATGGATTTTCCACTTTTTGTGGTAATCAGCACAACACCGTTCGATGCCCGAAGACCGTACAATGCGGATGCAGCAGGCCCTTTGAGAACGTTGATCGATTCAATATTGTTTGGATTGATGTCTTGTATATTACCGGATATGGGCGCACCATCTACCACGAATAGAGGTTGGTTGTTTCCAGTTAGCGATCTACTGCCCCGAATTTTTATTGATGGAGATCTTCCTGGCATACCACTACTAAGATTGACCGATACACCAGCAACTTTACCTTGCAGTCCGTTAAGTACGTTAGGGTTTCCCACTTGAGCTAAATCTTCTCCCCCGACTTCCTGTGTAGCATATACTACGGCTTTTTTAGATTTTCGAATGCCAAACGATGTAACAACCACTTCATCAAGTCCTTGGGCACTTTCTTGTAGTACTACATTAATTGTACTTTGCCCATTGACCGCTATTTCTTTGGTGGCAAATCCTATATACGAAACTAGCAGAGTGGCATTTTCATCTGAAATTTCAATGGAAAAATTACCGTCGAAATCCGCCGTAACACCTTTGATCGTGCCTTTTTCAATGATATTTGCTCCTGGAAGTGGGGTTCCGTTTTCATCCTTGACCGTACCGCTTATTTCTCTGTCTTGAAATCTATCGGGCGTAATTTTCCTTTGTGTCAAGACAATCTGATTTCTATTGATCTTAAAATCAAAATTTGCCTTCTCAGCTAATCTGTTCAAAACTTCCCTGACAGTTTCCTTATCCGCGTTTACGGAGGTTTTTTGAGTATCGTCTATTTCCTTGACATTATAAAAGAAGCTATAGCCTGTTTGCGCCTTTATTTCGTTTAGAACACGTTTTAATGGGGCATTGTCGTAATTAAATTCCATTTTCTTTTGCGACATCACCGTGTTGGCCGATAACTGGAACAGCATAAAGGAAACCACAAGAAAACAAAACTTCATTTTAAAATTCAATTTTTGGCCGCGCACTTTCATACGAAAGTCGTCCTCGTCACTTTTTTTCATAATTTTGATTGTCTTTGATTGTTAGTACTAGATATTAATGGTCGATTAGATAAGGGGAGTGCTCCAACACTTCCCTTTCTTTTTTACTTCGTTATAGTAATCACATTTTGGTTTATTTCATATTCGAAAGCTGTACTTAAGGAGATTGTTTTAAGAATGGTTTCAATATCCTCGTTTACAAATTCTCCCTTATAAATTTCATCGTTCAAACTTTCGGCCTTGTTCACGAATTTTACAAAATACCTTCTTTCGAGCTTGACCAATAATTCCGAAAATTTTAGATTATCAATGACCAGACGGTTCTGCATCCAAGCGGTATAAATATTAGTATCGACTTTTGCTTTATTAAAGTGGTTACCGAATTTATCATACTTGGCCTGAAAACTTGGAGTCAATTGTATGTCGTTTTCCGGGGTTCTGGTTTCATAAACGCTGACCGACCCTTCCACCAAAGTCGTAGCTATATAGTCGTCCGTTTCATAGGAAGAAATATTGAATTTGGTACCGAGTACTTTAACGTCTACCTCTTGCGTATTCACAATGAAAGGTTTGTTTTTGTTTTTGGCAACATCAAAAAAGGCCTCGCCCTCCAAATAGACAATTCTATTTTTAACCGAATTCAGGAAATTTTGTGGAAACCGAAGTTTTGAACCCGCATTTAACCAAACCATGGTACCATCTGAAAGTTTTAACTTGAAAGTTTGACCAAATGGTATAAAAACCTCGTTGTATGCCGGAGTAATTCTTGACAGCTCCTTTGCCTCATCAAACACTAGGGTGTTTCCTCCTTTACTGGCTACAATTTTACCGTTCGCATCAGTTACCTTTTCATTTCCCTCTGAACTTAGCACCTTGGCAGTTCCGTCGGCCAGTTTGATAATAATATCATTGCCGGTAGGTTTTTTTTGCTCATTTTTAACTGCATCTATTGAAATTTCTGAACTAGTAGGAAGTAGTTGCCGCTTAGCCAAAAAACCAATGGCAAACAAAATGGCGAACATTGCAGCATATTTCAATACCGCGTGGAAAAGCTTCGGAGTTTTATTCCTTGATTTCAGATTTTCGGAAAATCTTTTGTAGGCCAAGTCGGCATCAAAGTCAACTGATATTTTTCGATTTGATTCTTTGATGCGATTTCTAAAAAAGTTTAGGTTAGCCTCACTTTCTAGAATCCACTTCTCTAGGGTTTTCCTTTCATCAGAGGAAATAGTCCTATTAATAAACTTATCGATTAACAAATGATATTTGGACATTCAGTAATTACTTTAACTAAAAGATGCAGTAATCACAAAAAACCCCTACGCATTTTTTATTTTTCTTAGATTTGATTTACTATTGGGTCAATATGGACGAACAGAAATTAATAAAAAGATTACAAAAAGGTTACGAGGAGGCCTATCGGTTTTTGTTCTCGGAATACTATGATTGGCTATGTAATTACGTTTATAACTTATGTGAAAATCGTTCTTTAGCTGAAGATATTGTTCAAGACGCTATGGTCAATTTTTGGAAAAAAAGAAAGTCAATAATCATTACCACATCGCTTAAGAACTATCTGTTCAGAACTTGCCATAACCAATTCTTGCAGCACATTCGAAGACAAAAAATTCAATTTGACTCTTTGGATAAAATAAGATGGGATGTTATCTCGGAGGTGACTTTGGAAGAAGATCTTTATGATTTTAAAATGGAGAAGTTGAACAAGCTGATAAATCAGTTGCCTCCTCGCTGCAAGGAAATATTTGTTCAAAATAAATTGGAGAAGAAAAAATATAGAGAAATAGCTATGGATATGGGAATTTCAGTGAAAACTGTCGAAAATCAAATGTCCAAAGCACTCCATTTTTTAAAGACTAATGCCACTACTTTTATGCTGTAAAATTAGGATGGTTACAGTCTAAATCATTTATACTAAATGGGCCAAGATTTAAATTGCCTCTCATTATCGATAGCTACACTATTTAAGAAATTAACCCTGAATTTTTTAAAATATTGGGTAAATTGGTAACGTAGTAGGTATTCATTAAAAAAGGTTGATTAACGAAGCCAATCGTTCTTAGTTTCTTCATCGGGGATACCTCAAAAATGATGTAATTAAAATAATCCTAACCTGTTTGAACGTTTATGATTAATCCTATTCCTTCAATCTCCTTGTAGATATGGTTTCCGAATAGCGAAGTTCTCCGTTTCGCCCATCAAAATACTGAAAGATAACCTGGGGATATTCGTAGGCCACCCAGCGTTGGGATCCTACTTTTTTCGGGCTGTTGAATACGTTGTTTATCTGTACCACGCAGTAGTGCGGATATTTTCGTTCCGATCTGGGGATGTCGTTCAACAGAAAACTGGACCAAAGGATATCCATCTCTCTTTTGTCAAATTTAAAAGGGCCCGATTTAGGTCTATTACCTTCGTCCAAAAGTTGGTGGTTGAGCGAGTTGTGAGGGCCGGAACAAAATTCGTAAATCTGGTCCGTAATTTTTATCGCAAAACTATTATGGAGGTCTCCGGTCAGCACAAAAACTGGTCTGTCGAGTTCTTCCCAAAAAGAGATTAGTTTCTCGCGCTCGTCCAAAAATACGGTCCATGACTCATCCTTGTTGTTGGCCATGGCATAGCCTCCGGCTCCGATATGCGGAATCATGAAGGGCACGGAAGAAACAACAAAAAAGAAATCCGCCTCACTTTTATCCATTTCTGTTGTCAGCCAAGTGTATTGTTCCCGGCCCAACATGGTCAGCCCGGGCTTGTCCCTTTGGGAAGTGTCATGCCACTCGCGGTTCGTTCTGGTATCCAGTAGAAAAAAATCGCAATTGGCCACCGTAAATTTACTATATGATTTTCTGCCTATGGAGTACGCCCCTTTACCATTGGCCGGTGCATTAGGCGAAATCTTCAACCTATGCTTGTCTATTTTCCCTAAAATATCATAGACCATGGAATTTGGGTTACCGTCGTTCAACGAATCCAATTTAATGTCATCGACCCCTGCGGTCGGGGTACCCCAATGTACATGCAGGTTAGCTATCTCATCCATGTTCAATTGGTCAAAATCTGATTTGGAGTCATAGAGCACATTTGAATTTTTTTTGAACCTGGCACTGCCAAAATGCACCTTTTGTCCAAAATCAATGGGATTCGCCCAGCCTAGGTAATCGTACCAAGCGGCCGTGCCGATATCCCTGAACACTGTTCTACGATCTCTTCTCCCGGCTGTGCCTGCTCCCCAAATATCGTTTACCAATTCATGATCGTCGAAGGTAAAGTAGGAGGGTATAGACCGATGCCAATCCATTAAATTTGTTCCTCGGGACATGTAGATCCTATAATTTTCCCAAACTCCCGTGATTGTTGGGGCGTGGGTCACTATATCGGGTTGCCGGCTCTTTGAAATTTCTTGCTGCGCCAACCATACCGAAGCAGGTTGATCCCGATTTTCTTCATATAACCAATCGCCGTTCATTATGGCAAAATCGATATTGTCTTTTAATTCCCTAAGCATTGTCGTGTAAGCGGGTAGACTTGGCCCAATGCTATTATCCGAATTCTGACTTGCACAAGAGCCGAATTCAAACCTGAAATTGAACAACCCTTTAGGATTGTATTCTGGGTCAATATGATCTTTGATGGAAGGAAGCGTTTTAAAAGTTCCACCAAGTCGGTCGCCATTCCTATTATACCCAACTTCATAATTATAATGGGTATCGGGGTAAAGATTTTTTAAAGTTACCCATCCAGCATTGTCATCAGATCGATACGTAAATCCGAAAACTTTATCTACAATATTTAAGTGCGATTCTGACTTGGAATATGTAACTGTAAATTTACCGGGAAATCCGGTTCGTATCCATATTCGAATTGTACTATCCGTAACATGTCCTAAAATCGGACCATGTGTAATATTTTCTGCCGTACGTTCTTGCGCAACTCCAATAGACAAAATAAATAATGCTGTCATCCATAATATTAAGGTTAAAAAAAATCGAATTTTTATCATATTTGAAATATTTCTAGTTCATTTAATTAATTTCGATTCTAATTGAAGTCGATTTGATAAGACTCTCGGCCATTCTTCTTTATTCCAATTTTCCTTAAACCTCATCAAGTATCCATTATATGACTTTCCAACCAGGCATTGTCCGTTTTATGCTATAGCACTTGGCTTCCAAAGGTTATTAGAAGGAGGATTCTAAATCAAAAGAATTAAGAAACCAGTATAATGTACAAAATTTACTTGCGAATGTAAATTAAAAAAATTAATTTTCACACGTGTTCTGAAAGATGTATGGAAGGAACATTAAAAACCCCAACAAGGGAGTATTCTTACGAACAGATGATTCCATAGGTATTCCTAATAGTAGAACTACTTATGTACACCGAAGAATTATAGAAAAATTTTCAAAATGAAAAAGACTGTTTTCGGTACTTTATGCATTCTTCTGGCTTACGGCTTTACGGATTATACTCAATTTGCCCAAAGACAAGTGCAAGAATCGCTCAGGAAGAGGCCGAATATTATCCTTATTGTGGGCGATGACCTTGGGTACGGAGATATCGGTGCCTACGGCAGCACATTCAATAATACTCCTAACATTGATCATTTAGCAAAGCAAGGTTTAAAATTTACCGATTTTCATGCGAACGCCCCGGGCTGTAGTCCGACACGTGCGGCCATTATGACCGGACTATATCAGCAAAGAGTAGGCATTACCATGTGGATAGGTGCCGATGAGGAGACGGGTATACCCGATGAAAAAACGACCTTACCAGAATATCTACAAGCGAAAGGTTATACAACAGGCCTGTTTGGAAAATGGCACTTGGGCAATGATTACCCGAGCTCGCCGATGAAAAACGGTTTCGACCATTTTAAGGGATTTATGAGGGGGAACGTCGATTACCATTCCCATGTAGCCCAGATGGGTGCCCTTGATTGGTTCGATAAAAGAGACACCCTAAGGGAAAAAGGGTACTCTACCGATCTGATCACAAAATATGCTACTGATTTTATCGCCGAAAACAAGGAAAATCCATTTTTTCTTATGGTAAGCCATGCGGCTCCCCACTATCCATATCAGGGAAGAAACGATACGATCGAACGCACGATAGGGGGCACTTTCGAGACCTACGGCAGCCGACCCGATAAAAGGGTCGCCTACAAAGAAATGGTGGAAGCCATGGACGAGGGCATCGGTCTCATCATAAAATCTTTGGAGGAAAAAAACCTGCTTTCCAATACTTTGATTATTTTCTGTTCTGACAACGGGGCTTGGAAATATGGCTCGAATGCACCGCTTAATGGCATGAAGGCGGGGCTTCTCGAAGGCGGGCATCGTGTTCCGGGCATTTTCTATTGGAAGGATAAAATACCAGCAGGCACGGTTGACGAGACTGTTATGACCATGGATATCTATCCAACGTTAGTCGATTTTTTGAAAGGAGAGAAGAATGAAGTGGACATTCCATCTGACGGTACCAGCTTTCTGCCACTCCTGTTCAATCCCAAAAAGAAGATGCCGGAAAGACCTTTATTTTGGGAATTTGCATCACAAGAGGCTGTTCGTCTGGGCAATTGGAAATACATCAGGAACGGTCCGGACGAATACCTGTTCAATCTAGAAAACGACCTTTCCGAAAGCCACAACCTGTATAATGAAAATTTAACGAAGGCCGACCGGATGAGGGCTTTGTTGGAAGAATGGAAAAAAGAGGTCGCCATTGAATAGCAGTTAAGAACTCGTTCGGTTATAGGTTGGTCGATCGGCCGACGAAGCTGAAGCCAAAAATCATCATACTACTATGAAACATACTTTATACTATCTCTTAATTGTCGTATTGGCCGTATTTTCTTCCTGTAAGGAGAAAACCGAAAAAGCAATCGAGAAAACCCAAACCAAACCGAACATACTTTTTATTTCAGTGGATGATCTTAGGCCTGAACTAAATGCATTTGGGGCTTCCCAAATCATTTCCCCCCATATCGACAGGTTGGCAAACGATGCGATGACTTTTAACCGTGCGTATTGCAATATGCCCGTTTGCGGGGCTTCACGGGCCAGTATTTTAACTGGCATCTATCCGACCCCGACCCGATTTACCGATTACAAGACACGGGTCGATGAAGAGGCGCCGAAGGTGACCTACCTTCCCGAATACTTTAAACAGCAGGGGTATTTTACCTCGACCATTGGCAAAATATTCCATCATCCTGATGACGGCATGCGCAGTTGGTCCGAGACTCCTTACCGACCCGATTACCCGAATGATATTGCGCAACAGGAACTTTGGCGCGATTACCAGAACAAAGAAAATGCATGGACGAAGACCACGGATCTTCCTCTGGGCGGTGCGGGGCCTGCTTGGGAGGTCGGCGAAGTAACCGACAGTGCGTACTATGACGGAAAGACTACCGAACTCGCCCTAAAAAAATTGGAAGAGCTCACACAAAAAGACGAACCCTTCTTTTTCGGGCTGGGCTATATCCGGCCACATCTACCCTTCGTTGCACCAAAAAAGTATTGGGACCTCTACGACCCTCAAACGATCATGCTTCCCGAACATCCCAATCTGCCCAAAGATTCGCCGGCCGGGGCTTGGCATAATTTCGAGGAGCTTCGGGCCTATGCGAATATTGCCAACGATACCCTGCCCATTCCCAAAGACCAAGTGCTGAAACTACGGCATGGGTATTATGCCTGCGTCAGCTATATCGACGCACAGATCGGCCAGGTTGTTGACAAACTCAAAGAATTGGGTCAATACGAAAACACCATCATCGTGATATGGGGCGATCATGGGTGGAGTTTGGGCGAACACGGACTCTGGTGCAAGCACTCCTGTCTCGAAAAAGCCCTGCGCACTACCCTTATCATCAAGCCTCAAGGTTCGGATAAAGTGGGCAGTTCAGATGCACTGGTAAGTTTGATAGACGTGTACCCCACGTTGAGCGATATGGCGGGACTTGAAATTCCCGATCATTTAAAAGGAAAAAGTCTGGCTCCATTATTTGAAAATCCCAACGAAAAAATAAACGATTACCTCTTTAGCCGATACGAAAACGGGGAGACCGTAAAGGGAGACCGCTATATCTATACACAGTATTTCGATGCGGACGGCAAGTTCGAATCGCACATGCTCTATGACCACAAAAACGACCCGGAGGAAACAATCAATATTGTGGATGCATCCGAACATGCGGAAACCGTCGCCCGGCTAAAAGCGGCTTTGAAAAAACACATGACAGACCGTTCTTAGAACTTTGTTACTAAGATTGCCGTAGGCGGGGTGTAGCAAAAGTTGTGTGCTTTTTAAAAGAGTAAAAATTTTCGATGATTGGTTTGGTTTTCCTACTTAGTAAGAATCTGTCCCCTCTCCTCGGGAGAGGGCTAGGGAGAGGACTTTTTTGCGAGTTTAAAAAATGTTAGTATTAAAATACAGTATGGAACCTAAAACCTTAATTTGAACAAGTCCTGAATAGACCCTGCGATATGGCATCCGAAGAAAATACTATCCTTACGACAATCAAGAAAAAGCTGACCAGTTTTGGGCCGGCCTTTTTTATCATAGGATATGTCGTGGGCACAGGAAGCGTTACCTCGATGGTTGTCTCCGGGGCAGATTACGGGCTGCGGCTGTCATGGGCGCTATTGCTCTCGTGTTTCTTTACCTATTTTTTAATCATCGCCATTAGCAAACTTACAATCGTATCGGGCAATTCGCTGCTCTATAATTTTAAAACGCATTTTGGAAAACCGCTGACCCTTTTTATAATGTTGGCCGTTCTGGTGTTGATCATTTCATCGATTGTCGGAATTATGGGGATCGTCACCGAAGTGGTGGTAAAGTGGTTATCGGAGCTTAGTGATGGAGCTATTGCTACATCCGAAATCGCAGTCGCGTTGTTTTTCATCTTTATTTTATTAGTTCTCTTTTGGAGGGGCAAACATGCGTCTTTTCTTAATATTATGACCGTATTAGTATCGCTTATGGCACTTTCGTTTGTGGTTACCAGCGTGGTCGTGCTTTTCAATCCTGAAATGGCATTTTCGGCACTCTTTGAGAAAAAAGACAGTATTTCAGAAACAAACGGCAGCATCGAATTGGTCATCGCAGGACTGGTAGGCACTACGATGGCGGCCGTGGTTCTGGTATCCCGCAGTATTCTGGTCGAAGAAGAGGGGTGGAAATTATCGGACCTTAAACGTGAAAATAAGGATGCCGGGGTGTCGATGGTACTGACCTTTATCATCAGCTTGGCGATTATGATCAGTGCCGCAGGTACGCTCTACGTAACCGATTTTAAAATCGAGAACGCCATAGATATGATGAACGCCTTGGTGCCCGTCGCAGGGGAATTTGCCATGTCTTTGTTCGCCATCGGTATTATCGCTGCGGCTTTATCCTCCATTTTCCCGAACCTCTTGCTTTTTCCTTGGTTATGGTCGGACTATAACGAAACACCACGAAAATTGGACAAACCGATGTACCGGATAATGGTGGTCTGTATCGCCCTTGCAGGCATGGCCATCCCGATTTTCGGGGGCAAACCGATATGGATATTGATCGCATCGCAAGCTTTGAGTCCGTTCGTGATGCCTTTGATTACCCTGTTTCTTATCATCCTTTTAAACCGTAAAAACGTCATGCAACAATACAAAATCGGTTGGGCCATGAACTTGGCGCTGGTCTGCACCTTTATTTTCAATTGTTATATGTTAACAATCGCATTGAGCGGCCTATCGGATTATATGAAATGATGCTTATTTAAAATAGATTCCTTAAAATGTATAAAGCTATATTGACATGAAAACAAAAAAATTGATCCAAAGCCTGATACTGGCATCCTGTATCTGTTTTCTGGGATATGGAAAAAGTACCATTGACCCGGTGCAATCCTATGAAGTGTACCAGAGTAACGATTCCATTTTCGTTAGGGGCCAGATCGATTTCAAAACAAAATATGCTTCTGTCTCCGCGGACGAATCCCTACAGTTTGCCCTCGATGCGCTGAAGGAAAAAGGCGGGGAAGTATTGGTACATAACGGACGGTATGTGCTTGGAAAGCAAATCGAACTGTATTCGGGTATTCAGCTGCGCGGAAAGGGCACGGCCACTGTTTTTATGCTTGCGGGTTCCCATCCGACCGGCATTGCCTTTCATGCAGCGGAAAAAAATAGAGTACATATTTCCGATATTTCCATCGTAAACAAAAGGGAAACAAATAACAGGGCCCGTATCGGTATCGACCTCGATCATTGCGGCGACTGTTTGGTGGAGGATGTGTTGGTCGTAGGTATGAAAGAATACGGCATCAAGCTGCACAACGATTCCTTTTTATGCGAAATTCGGGGCGCACGAATTGCGGATTCGGGAATCAGCGGCATTTTTGTACTGAACATCGACCAAGGTGGGCGGGGCGGCGACTTTGTTTCCAACCTCATATCGAACTGTATCATTTACGGGGGCAACAAGGGGATCCTGACCGACCGCACCATGGTGCTCAACATTACGGGCTGTCAAGTATACCAGACCAAAGGGGTTGCCTTTCACATTAGCAACTGGAGCAACAGCGTGGCCATTACCGGATGTCGTACCTTTCAGATTTCCGATGACGCGGTGGTCGTCGAAGGCTCCCATGAAATCAATATGAGCGGCAACATTTTTTGTTGGCATACCGGAAACGGAATCGTACTGAAAAATGCGGTATGGGGCAGTATAACAGGAAACAATATAATAGATACGGGCAGCGTCAACGTTTTTGACGAAACCGAGGACAAGTTTATAAAATCGGGCGATCGCCCATTTCAGAAGCCCATAGAAGACGAGAATGCCTATACATTGTATACGGCCATCGTAATCAAGGAGGAAAGCAAAGGACTGGTCGTCGGAAACAACGCCATTTTTAACTGGCATGTATTGCCCCCCATGAAACACGGTATAACGGAGGACAGCTCGTGCATCAACAACGTGATAACGGACAATTCCATAAATTTCTGTAAGGACGAGGGCGTCGTTGCCAATGGTAAGGGTTCAAAAATCAGCAACAATATGGTATACGGGGATGAACCTTACATACAGCCCCATGTAAAAAAGTACCAATTTTTTGACCCTAGGGTGCTGAATTCTTTTATTGAGGAATTAAAGGAATTTTAGGACAATGGTCATGAAATAAACTCTTTCAGCGGAAGACGGAAGTAAATTCAAGGTAAATTTAATAAATTCATTGTTCAAAATCGAATATGTTCAAGATTATAGACGCTAATTCGGCAGTTCAAAAAATCAGGGATGGCGACAGCTTGGCCATTGGCGGTGCCGGTGCCGGTCATGCCGTGCCCGATCGGCTGTTACAGTGCCTGGGAGAACGGTATGCCCTGGAAGGGCATCCCAAAAAACTTACGACCATTCATCCCTGTGGAATTGGGGACAATGACAAACGGGGACTGAACCATTTGGCCCAAGAGGGGCTTATCGATACCGATTTTGGGGGTTTTTGGGGCAATGCGCCCAAAATGTGCCGATTGGCCAAGGAACATAAAATAAAAGGTTATAATCTTCCCCAAGGTGTTTTAAGCCATTTGATGCGGGCATCAGCCTCAAAAAAACCGGGTATCATCACAAAAGTCGGGCTGCATACTTTTGTCGATCCGCGGGTCGAAGGCGGAAAAATAAATGATATTACCACCCAGGATTGGGTCCGGGTCATGCAAATCGATGGGGAAGAGTACCTGTTTTACAAATCGTTTAAGATCGATGTTGCATTTATCCGTGGCACGTCCATCGATTCGGAAGGCAATATCACGATGGAAGAAGAGGTCGGCTCATTTTCGATGCTGTCTATCGCCCAGGCTGCCAGGACCAATGGCGGTATCGTCATCGCCCAAGTAAGGAACATTGAAAGGGGCCATAGTGATCCCGGCCATGTAAAAGTACCGGGCAACCTTATCGATTTTGTGGTACACGAGCCCGAACAGGAAATGACCTTTTTATCAAAATTTGATGCTGCACTGGTGAAAAGAAATGTCGAGTATACGAGCGATGAACTACAATTGCACGGTCCAAAACGTGTCATTATCCGTCGGGCTGCCCTGGAATTAAAAAAAAGAAGTTTTGTTAATTTGGGCTATGGCATGTCCGACGGGGTACCCATAGTAGCAGAGCAGGAAAAGATAGTCAACGATATTAGCTTTATGATCGAGCAAGGGGCCAGTGGGGGCATACCCACAACGGGCTTGAATTTCGGGGCCATGTACAACCCCTCTTCCATTGTCGATGATGGGTACCAGTTCGATTTTTTTCAAGGGGGCGGGCTCGATATCGCCTTCTTGGGCTTTGCCCAGATCGACAAGCACGGTAATGTGAATTCAAGCCGTTTCGGAAATGTACTTACGGGCTGTGGGGGATTTATCGATATTTCCCAAAATGCGAAGAAGGTGGTCCTTACCGGTACATTTGCGGTAAAGTCAAATCAAGAGGTGACCGAGAACGGTATTGTAATAACCCGTCCGGGGAAGTTCAAAAAATTTGTAGACCAAGTGGAACAGATTACCTTTTCAGGAGATTATGCCCGGGAGAATGGGCAAGAAATCCTTTATGTCACGGAAAGGGCCGTTTTTAAAATGTCCGAAAAGGGACTGGAATTGATCGAAATTGCTCCGGGTGTCGATTTGCAAAAAGACATTCTGGATATGATGGAGTTTGAACCGATTATCAGTAAGAACTTGAAAACCATTGACAATTCCGTTTATCAAAATGGAAAGACCTTGAATCTAAAACAACTATTATCCTAAGTTATTGATATGATTTTGACCGATTTGAACGAAGGGATTTTAACGATTACCCTGAAGAATCCTTCCAAAATGAACTGTATGGGCTTTGAAATGCTCCATGGGTTGAAGGATGCAATAACTAAGGCTCAAAAGGACACTGAAATTGAAGTGGTCGTTTTGAAAGGAGCTGGCGAGCGGGCATTTTCTTCCGGTGCCGACACAAAAGAATTCGCAGCACTTTCGCCCCCTGAAGTAGAAAAATGGATTCGGTCGGGCAACGATATCTTTAACCAACTCGAACAGTTGCCCAAACCTACCGTAGCCTTTCTTAACGGATATGTCATGGGCGGTGGATTGGAGCTTGCTTTGGCCTGTGACTTTCGGCTGGCCACTTCTTCCGTGGTCATTTCCAGTCCCGAACTCGGTAACGGCTGGTTGCCCGGTTGGGGCGGCATGACCCGTTTGCGTAGACTTATCGGCGAAGCAAATGCCAAAAGAGTGGTCTTGTTGTCTGAAAGGTTTGATGCCGAAAGTTCAAATCGATTAGGACTTCTAACAATACGCATGACCGATGGCAAAGAGGCCGAAGAGCTTCAGAGTTTCGTTGATGGATTAAAATCCAAAAACAGTAAGGCCTATGGAATGGCAAAGCTCGCCCTAATGGACGTTAACAGAACAACTTCCGGTACCGCTATCGATTTTGACATACTTGCCGTAAGCCTTTCCAGAGAAAACTAATAGAAAACGGGGAATGAAAATAGACAGCTTAATTACTTTGGATAAAATAAACACTCTGCTTCCTTCCTTTTGGGACCTTGTGATTCAGAAGGTACAAGACCTCAACAAAAATTACAACATCTCGAAGGGCAGTCCAGTCTTTACGATAAACGGAAAGTATACTTCTCGGGGATGGACCGAATGGACACAGGGTTTTCAATACGGTATTCCCCTATTAGCCTTTGACGCAACGGGGGAAACCGATATGCTATCCATCGCAAAAGAGAATATCAAAAAACATATGCCCCATCATTTGACGCACTTCGGTGTACATGACCATGGATTCAATAACGTCAGTACGTATGGAAATTTATTACGTTTGGCGAACGAGAATAAATTCACCGCGGATTATCATGAAAAAGAATTTTATAAACTGGCCTTGAAGGTATCCGGCACGGTTCAGGCAAAACGGTGGACGACAACCAATGACGGAGGTTACCTTTACTCATTTAATGGGCCACATTCCCTTTTTATCGATACTATGAGAACCTGTAGAAGTCTGTTGGTCGCCCATCACTTAGGTCATCGGATGTTGGAAGAGCATGATGAGGAAATTGATCTTTTGGACAGAGCTATTACACATGGACTGACCACGGCAAAATATGCAGTCTACTATGATGAAGGTCGAGATTTTTATGACGAACTCGGTCGAGTCGCTCATGAATCCATATTCAATTTGAACGATGGGGCCTATCGTTGCCCAAATACTCAGCAGGGCTTTTCAGGGTTTACCACTTGGACGCGTGGTCTCGCCTGGGCGATGTTGGGTTTTACCGAGTTCCTGGAATTTTTGAACGCTCTACCTCAAACTCATGAAAAAATAGAAAACAGCAAAAACGTTTTTTTAAAGGCCGCTATGGCTACCTGTGATTTTTATATCGCGAACACCGCTGCAGATGGCATCCCTTATTGGGATACCGGGGCTCCTAATTTATATAAACTTGGAAACTATAGAGATTTCGATTCTCAACCCAACAACAACCACGAACCCGTTGATAGTTCGGCAGCCGCCATCGGGGCCCAAGGGCTGATACGGCTAGGCATTCTCTTGAAAAAAAACGAGGCCGAATTAAGTAAAAATTATATTACGGCAGGCCTTAAAGTGACCAAGACCTTACTAAGCCATGATTACCTTGCGAACGACCCAGCCCATCAAGGCATTATAAAACATTCCATATATCACCGACCGAACGGATGGGACCATACACCTAAAGGCAGTAAAATTCCTGTCGGCGAATCAAGTATGTGGGGCGACTACCACATGGTCGAGCTCTGTTTGCTCGTCCAAAAGCTTTCCCAAGATAAAAACTATACCTTTTTCAGTGGTATTGTCTAAATTTAGACAATTGGAAATATAATTTATATGGCAAGAGTAAGTCAAAAGGATATAGCAATTGCATTGAACCTGTCGCGGGTAACAGTTACCAAGGCTTTAAAAGATCATCCCGATATATCGGACAGTACCAAAAAACAAATAAAGGAAAAGGCCAAGGAACTGGGCTATATACCCGATTTGATCGGACGTAGCCTTTCTAGCGGGCGAACGAAAACCATAGGGGTCATCCTGCCTAAAATCGCACATTCGTTTTTCGCCTATGCCGTTGAAAGGTTTTATGAATATGCGCATGAGAGAGACTATAATATTATCCCGATGGTGTCTTTTGAAGATAGCGAAAAGGAAAAAAAGAATATCGACACGCTGCTTTCAATGCGAGTAGATGGAATAATCATTGATACTGTAGGAATTAAGGATAGGAAAACCTATTATAATTTGATTAACAAGTCAGGAACCAAGATTCTGTTTTTCGACAGGGCACCTATTGAGCATCCTGTGGGAGCAGTTGTGGCCGACGACATGGAATCCAGTTATCAATTAACCAAACTCTTGCTACAAAAAAAATATGTCAAAATATGTCATTTTGGGGGGCCTTCTGGTATAAGTATTACCGAAGAAAGGAGAAAGGGATATGAAAGGGCAATACAAGAAGTTGGAATATCGGCCTGGGTAATACTTACGGATATGACCAAAGACGATGGCTATACGATTTTGAGAAAACTGGGACATAGCGCCAATCTCCCAGATGCTGTAATCGCAATAAACGACTCCGTGGCACAAGGTGCTCACAAAGCAGCTTTAGAGATGGGTCTAGAAATACCTAGTGATATCGCCATTGCGGGTTTTGGCGATCTGACCACGTCAAGAATCATGAAACCGTCATTGACAACCGTACGAATGCCCCTAAAGGAGATGACCAAGTATACCATTGATTTGATTATCGATATGATCGAAAATGAAACCACGGTAAAGGGTAACACTATATTTAAGGGAGAATTGATAGAACGGGAATCTACTTGACCGATGAATAACTTAAGATTGAAAAGGACCTTATAATGAAGAAAAGTTCATCGTTATTGTTTGCCTGGTTCGCTGTTGCGTTACAGACCAATGCTCAAGAAGTGCCATCGTCGCCCGAGTGGTATGACGAGGCCAAGTTTGGCATATTTATCCATTGGGGCGTTTACTCCGTTCCCGCATTCAGTATGACCGAGGAAATTGAGAACCCCTCACATTGGAGCGAAAAGAACCAAGCGTATAGTGAATGGTATTGGCATTCGATAACCAAGAAATACAGTCCGACTTACGATTTCCATACAAAAACCTATGGCTCCGATTTTGAATATCAAGATTTTGCGCCCATGTTCAAGGCAGAACTTTTTGATCCGGCCTATTGGGCCGATATTTTTGAGCGATCGGGAGCGAAATATGTGGTCATGGTCGCCAAACATCACGATGGTTATGCTTTATGGCCTTCTAAATATAGCTGGAACTGGAACAGCATGGATGTCGGACCGCATCGTGACCTTTTGGGCGATCTTTCGAGGGAAGTCAAAAAAAGAGGATTGAAAATGGGCGTATCCTATTCGTTGGATGCGTGGTTCGACCCCCTGTACCTCAAAGACTTCAATAGTTACGTCGACGAAAAATTACATCCTCAGTTAAAGGAATTGATAACGGATTATGAGCCTGATATCTTTGTGGCCGGTGGCCATAATATGCATACCGTCGAAGCTTTTAAAACGGATGGTTTTCTAAAATGGCTTTATAGTGAATCACCCGTTAAGAATAAAATCGTAGTCAACGACCGATGGGGAAAGGATAGTCCGAAAAAATTGGGCAGTTATTTTACCACCCAATACAGCGATGTGAACGCGCCCAAAAACTTCGATAAAAAATGGGAGGAGATGCGCGGCATTGGAAAGTCTTTTGGATATAGCCGCATTGAAAAAGCTGACGATTATATGAGTTCCGCCGAACTAATCGAGACCTTGGTCAAGGTCGTTTGTAATGGAGGGAATCTCTTGCTGAATATAGGGCCAACGGCCGATGGTCGCATTCCCGTAATCATGCAGGAGCGACTTTTAGAAATAGGAAACTGGCTGTCTATAAATGGCGAGGCTATTTACAGTACGAGAAAGTGGGTGAATACGGAAATGAACCTGAGCAAGCTTTACCAATTTTATGCCAAAAAGAATAGCGATTTATATGTAATTATTACAGAAAAGTATGACGATAAAATTTTCGTTAACGGTATTGAGAGTGTCAAAAGTGTCCGTCTATTGGGGTATACTGGTGAAATAGAATATTCGATGGTCGGAAAGACCATTCGTATTTCATTTCCATCTTTAGTTGCTGGCAAAAAAGTTACCAATCCTGCATGGGTTTTCAAATTGGAATCTATTGTGGAATGACTTATGATTCAATAAACGATTTAAAAATTTTAATTACTGCATTCTTTTTAGTACAACAAATTAATTAACAATATGATAAAAACAATCCTTCCAATTCATCATATAATTTTATACATTGCAATTTCTAGTTTATCGATAAGCACGACATTATGTCAATTGAAATATCGTGAAATTCTTAATGTTACCTAAGCAAAGTTAAAGGGTCAAAAGATGAAATTAGACCTTTTAATGACCTAGGATAAAAATGGATACTACTTATAAAAAATAGGTAAGAAACTCTATTCAAACCCTATTTCAAAAGATAATTGTTAAATTCTTGTTCTAGAAATTCATCCGACAAATTAGGCTCGCCCATCAACCAAGCATCAATAACATCCTTATGAAAAAACTTCTGTCGTATGTGCTTGTTATTTCCCGTTGGTATTAACTTCAGCTGAGTAAGTTTATAAATCTTACTCTTTGAAAGGCCAGTATAACTAACCAAATCGTCCACGTTCAAGACTTTTTTATTTTGGGACAACAATGTTTTGATGTCCCTTAAAATTTCCAATACATTGTTATCCTCATTCATAATCTTATTGTTTTATAGATTAATATGAGTAAATGGCCATTTACTTTTTTAGAATTTTGTCGAAATGTAACTAGATGATAATAAACTCTTGTCAGAAAACTGATATGTCAGGCTAAAAAATTCAAATGTCAGTAAGAAACTTGAAGAAATTATCTAAATGATCTCTGAATTCTTTATCGGGAATAGAATCACTGTAGGCACTGGTCATACTCTTTTGAGTAACCAGTTTGCCTTTATTGTAGATTTTGTTCGACTTTTCGAAAGAAGTTAAGGTCAGGCCTTTTTTTAATTTTTTGATTTTTTCCAAAAGATATTTAAGCTCCGCTAAGTTCATCTTAAAATGAATTACATCATCGTGCCTTTCTAAGTCCAAAGTCATCACTTTAAAGAACTCATCATAGCTGGTCAATTCTTCGTCTATAAATTCATATTTCATTAAGTATGCAAAGAGTTTCCTAAACACCAAATCATTCAGGTCAAGATGGAAGCCTGTAAATTCACTTTTCTGGTTGGACTTCTCCAGATTCAATCTTTTTTCCATTCCCAATTTAAGGACAAAGAATAGTACTATGATACCATATAATAGCAATGGAACAAGCGTCCACAACCAATTCGAAGCTTGATTATAAAGGAAAATTGAAACGATTAAAAATGGAATAAAAAATAAAATTGATAAAATAAGGATTTCATTATTTCCTTTATCGAGAAAGGTGGCCAAACTATTATTAACCTTATCCCTTCCCATGAGTATGGCGGACAAGGCATTCAACATCGTATTAAGAATCTTCCCCATTGGAATCTTTGGTTGAATTTTAAAGATAAAGAAAACGGGGAATTAGTTCAATCAGCACTTAATCTTTAAAAGATCTCACGAAAAAAAAGTTTAAAAGGGCGGTATGTTTATATGTCATAAATTTAACTAGAGCAAAAAAAGGTTTTTGCACAAAATCAAAAATAAGACCATAAATCTGTTGCGGGCAATATATCATACAATATCAACTTGAACCTATAACCGCATACGTGGCGGTCAGGATTTACAACAATAGGGCGGAGGCCTCATCAATAACAGAACTATCCAAGTCTTTGAGGTATGTTTGTGTAACTGCTAAAGTCTCATGCCCTAACGCCTCACTTATTACGTCTGTGGCAACTCCTAACTGTTTCAATGAATTGGCAAAAGTATGTCGAGCTACATAACTCGTCAAATTGGTATCTATTTCACAATGAAATGCTATTTCCTTTAAGTCCTTGTTGTATTGCTTCCTAGTCTTGTGCTTGCGGTTTTCAATTTGCATAGGTGTCATATTATCCTTTAGCAGTATTGGAAACACATATTTGGTATTTAGGCAATTTTCTTTGTAGTAGTCCAATATTTTCCTAACAGGAGGTAGAATAGTAATATTGAAAACTCCTTTCGTTTTAGATCTGGTATAGTTAATTTTATTGCTGCTAATTTGACCCCACTCTAAAAGCATCTGATCAGTGAAGTTCATGCCACGGGTATAAAAACTGAAAACAAACAGGTTATGACTTAGAATGAGGTGGGGATATTTGGTAATATCCATTTTGACGATTTTCATCATTTCCTCATATTGAAGTGCTTTTTTTATAGGATTGCTCTTAAGCCTTGAAATTTTATATTTCTTAAAAGGGTAGTTTTCGTTCAGCATTCTTCCGATTTTGGTTTTAGCATCACTTCTAGAGATTGCGAGATTGTAGACTGTTCTAATAGATCGCATCCTGACACTAATACCCCCATTTGTACCTCCCTGAGAACGCAACTGGTTTTCGTATTTCTGCAAGAACGTTATATCAATTTGCTCGAACCTTAGCTGAGTACTTCCATTGAATTTTTTCAATGCTGCGAAACTGTGCTTGTGTATTCGTGCGTCTCCAGTTCTTCCGGCAGCATTTAAATCCTCAATTAAATCGTTCCAGAAATAAAAAAAGTTATCAATATTTTGAGCAGGTTTTGTAGAGGAGATGAACGCCCTCTCAAAATCGATTAATGAAAAATCTTCGTTTTCATATTCAAGTTCAGTATAGACCTTTAATGCCTTATCCTTGAACTTTAGAAGCACCCGATTACTCTGAATATAGTTTGCATACTTTCGCGTAAATTGTTCCGCTTTTTCATCAAATTCTTCTGGCAAAGCTTGAAAAATTGTTTTAAAGAATTTTGATTTCCTATTTTTGGTCACACGGATTCTTATTGGATATGTTCCATTGGCTCTTTTTACTTTCTGCAAAACTATTTTGATTGCGGCCATAACTTTTGTTTAATGGGTTTAAAATCCGTACAACATCCGTACAACAATTGTGCTCTTAAATATATATCAAATGTTTTCAGATGAAAAGGAAATAGTTGTAAAATATTGATTTTCAGACTATAAGAAAGCAGATGAAAACAAATGTAAATTAAAAACGTCTTCCTTCTAAGCAGACGGTCACAGGTTCGAATCCTGTCGCGATCACTTAAAGCGGAAAGTCCATCACGTTAGTGGTGGATTTTTTGTTTTATAAAGCGTATGAAAGCCAACAGCTTTCCAATATTCGGAATAAAACGAAAAACAGCGGCGCTAGCCGGTGTGCTTTCCATTTTCATCAGAGGCCGCAAAGGAAAACCAAAGGTAATCCTGTCGCGATCACAACACTCAGAAAACCACGCCCAAAGGCGTGGTTCCTTGTTTTAAGGAAAAACCGGACGTGGTGCGGGTCTTGATTGAAAAAAGGGACCAGAACGATAGCCCAGGGCTTTCTATTTGCAATATTGAGTGCAAAGGAAAACCGAAGGTAATCCTGTTAGGATTACGAATAAATCAACCAAAAGTTGAAAACGAAGCGGGCTGAAAACATTGCTCGCTTTTGTTTTGCTGCAAGGATATCCAATCCTTACACAATTAGAGGGTTTTCGAGGGGTTCTGGGTGCTACCCCATCATTAAAAAACATAGCCCAAAAGCCAATACAAAATAATAAATAGTACCAAAAACCCGACACAACCACATTTTCCTCCTCCAAGCTTTTTTGCGCCCCAACCGGCCAATAACGCCCTAATGATATTTTTCATTCCCCAATAATTTGTAAGGCCATAAAACTATGTAGAATTACAGTAACTTAATAATTCAAACATCCCATCTGTTAATCCAATTGATATATGGTGTAATATACAACCTATGCCTACAATGACCTGATTGCCCTAAGGCAATTTACCTCCAAAATCGAACCAAAGTACAATGGGGTCACTACGATCTCCCTTATGATGCGCAATGGAGCTTTTTTGTGATGAAGGCCCTAGTTTATCTGCTTGTTTAAACTTTGTTCCTATCGGGGGAATCTCGTAGAGGAACGAAATATCCCCGTTTGGAAAGGGAGGGGCCACGCCTCCTGCGATATGTTCTGGATCGGCCGGTATATACAATCGCAAAAAAAGCCCGGGGGTTTCCGTAATAATCCTAATGGGCAGTTCCTCTGTTCTTAATTCGGCCCAAAATAGATTTCCATGGTATCCCTTGAATTCAGGATAGACCAGATTATCAAAACTGGCTCCGGTAATCGTATTGTTATATTCCTTTTCCCAAACCCCTATTTCGGCACCTTTGGTCCTATTTTTCCAGACACGGTACGGGCCTTGACCCATCCATTTAATCCCTTTGACCTTATTTTCGGGGTAATTAAAGGAAATACCTATAAAATCAATGGCATCCGCGGAAAAATTCAGTGGACTTACCTCCAATCGCAAAAGGCCTGTTGGCAGCAATTCCCATCGTATTTTTTCCGGATAGGTATCATAACAGGTTTCCAAAACAAAACTTCCTTCTTTGTCTATCCACCATTTTACATCCTTTACAAGGGTTTCGATTCCTACTGGGAGTGGGCCACCATTAAAGGAAATTGGTTTTTCCTGAAAAGACACCTCGTCCAAATGACCATTTTCCCTATTGAAGACAAAACCAAGTTCGTTTATATTGATCTTAAGGCCGTTTTTCTCTTCAACAACTTCAATCTGACCTTTTTCCAGGTCTGATTCTATCTGTTGAAGCAATTCATACGCAATCTGGTCCGGTTGTTTTATTGGCCAATTCCAGGTATATATTTCCATTCCTTTGTTATCTGTAGCCGTAAATGAAAAAATATTTCCTTGCTCAATATTTTTAGGGATTTCAAGTTGCAGATACTTTGTCTCCCCGGGAGCTATATCAGGCCCCTTTGCTGTGCCCGAAGCCAGAACCATAGTTTCATTAAAACCCGAAGTGGATCGTAGTTCCCAAGAAAAGGTACATTGATCCAAATTGGTATACAGATAGGTATTGGTGAGTGCCAGTCGTCCATCAAAATTGGATGTAATGGTCCGTGGACTTATCTGAACGGGAGACCATATTTCCTTTATGGTGTAAAAGCTGCCTTCCTTTTCCCTATAGGGGCCTACAATCCCGTCCGGGGCATGGTTACCGTCACTATCCAGTGTATTATCCCTATCCCTCCTTACTACGGCCTCATCGGAAAAGACCCATAGAAAACCGCCCGAAAACATGGGGTGAACCGAATAGTTCTTCCAAAAATCATCCAAGCCTGCACCATGTCCCCCATCATAAAGACCATGTAGTAATTCTGTGGGCATAAAAGGCTCATTTCCATTGCTCAAACGGTTGATTCCATAACCATATGTGGGATAATGCCGGGTGTCCACCCCATTCCGTTTTAGCCATGGATAGATTATGGGCCGTTTCTGTATATTGTACCTATGGAACCATTTCTCATTGGCAAAATCCCATCCTCCCTCATTGCCATGGTCCCAAATGACGACACTAGGGTGATTCTCGTCTTTCAATATCAATTCCTTAACCAATTTGGGCCCAACTACCGTATCATAGGCGTCTTGCCAACCGGTAAGTTCATCCAGTACAAAAAGCCCCAGGGAGTCACAGAGTTCAAGGAAACGTTCGTCCGGGCCGTAATGGGACATCCGAACAGCGTTCATGTTCATCTCCTTCATCAGCCGAATATCCTCCAAATGATTTTCCTCGCTTAGCGCCCTTCCTGTTTCCGGCCAAAAGGAATGCCGATTTACCCCCTTAAAAATAACTCTTTGTTCATTCACATAAATCCCATCATTCTCTCGGAGTTCAACAGACCGAAAACCGAAACGCTCTCTTTTTTGATAGACCACCTTACCCTTCTCCAACAGTTCAAAAAGGGCAGTATACAAGTGCGGTGATTCGGGATTCCATGACTTTATAGTATTGAAACTTCCCGATATCATCAACTCGTTCTTTCTTCTTTCAAACGATTTTGACAAGATTTCCCCAACACGATTCCCTTCCGGGGAAAACAGCGTTACCTTTACCAATCCTTTGGATATTGGTTTGTTGAGGGTCAAAAGTGCATTGAATTCACCTGTATGTTTTGCATCAATGGCCGTCCTTGTAAAATGATGATTGGGCAAGACTTCTAAAAACACCGGGCGGAAAATTCCTCCAAAAATCCAGAAGTCGGCTTGGCGTTCCGCCCTGTTTACAGATTTGTTGGCCGAATGCTTTGCAACATCCACTTCTAAAATATTTTCCTGACCGTATTTCAACAGTTTCGTTATGTCATATTTGAACCTATAGAAAGATCCCTGGTGCATTTCTCCAGCGGATCTGCTATTAATGATGACCCTGGTATCGGTCATGGAACCGTCAAAAACGATGTTTATGGTCTTTCCCTTCCATTGGGCCGGCACCTGAAATTTATGCCGGTACATTCCATGTTCCTTACCTAATTTCCGGTTCTCATTTCTGTGATCATGGCCATAATTGTAGGTGCCAAATCCATGCAATTCCCAGTTAGAAGGTACCGGAAGTTTGGACCATACGCCACTATTGGCCCCATCGGTTACCTTAAAATCCCAATCCACGGTTTCCGAAGCATCCTTACCGGACAAGTATACCCGTTTATATTCAATATCCCCTTGTCCCCATACGGAAAAAGAGATTCCTAAAAGCATAACCCATGTAATCACGGCATACCGAAAAACCCTAAAACTCGGCATATCGAAAAGTGACATTTTACCCTGTCTTTTAAAAGAGATGCTATTCATTTATGTATAATTGAGAAATAAGAGGTGTTGAACAAGCCTTGAAGTTACAAAGATTGTAGGTTATTGCGTTCTTCAAAACCGTTTTGAAAGCGAATGAGGTAATCTTTTTGTTTCCAAAGTTATCCGCAGTTCTTTGGTCTGATAGAATAAAGGTCGCTAAATAGATTTATAAATTAAAAATCCACCTCTTTTCCGAGGTGGATTTTTACTTCAAGGGGCCTCCACTCATTTTCAGAGCGTAGTGCAAATTTAACGTCTACAAAAACTATTCAATTCCTTGAATAGGGGATCTCCGGCAAACTCATCCAGAACATGTCCTCCATTGGGTACGATTACCAATTTGCTACAAATACCCCATTGATCCAGCTTTTCTTTTGCTTTTATGGCCCGATTCTTCCAATAAGTATCCCTTTCACCGGCAATCATCAAAATTTTGGTTTTGGAAAGGGATTTGAGTTTATCCTTATCCCTATAATCAGGATTTCCTGGCATTGCAATTACACCAGTAAATTTATTATGGTACATTTCCGCTATTTGAAAGGCATCTACACTATTGGCCGAAAAACCTAAAATGAAAAGCTCCCTTATGGTGTAGTTTTCTTCCAAATAATCCAATAGCACGTTTATCACACTTCGCTTTTCCATATGGACCAAGCTCTCGACCAAAATCCAACCATGTTGATCAGCATGGGTCCCAAAATAACGACATCCCGCCTTTAGGTCCCCTCCATCCAACCCGGGGCCGAGTAATACAGGATATGCCTTATCTTTGGAAAACTCTTCGGGTTCCGTTATTCTTACCAGTAGTTCCTTGCCTTTTGAAATGGGTATTTTCATTGTTTTTTGTTGCCCAAAAACAGTTTCAGCACCCAACAGAACCAAAAACAAAAACAAGTTGACACGTAGCGCACCAATGTAGGACCGTCTATTCATTTTGCGTGAGTTTTATGAGTTTGCCTGAAGCGACTTCCAGTAGGTGAATTTCCGAACCGTCATCAAATGAAGTGTTGTAAGCCACATAATTGACCTCCGGGTCTGTTTTCCCAAACATTACCGATCTATAAGGCACTGTACCCAGTTCCCTAATATCGTTTCCTTCCAGATCTTCCAGAATAAAAGTAGTTCCCTCATCATGGTCCTTTTGTTTGATAACATGATTCTCTACAATGAACCATCCTTCCAAATTGGGCACATCGGTTACCTTGCCAGAATTCCTATCCAGAATGTGCTTGGAATACAGATTCTTTTCCAGGTCTATGATTTTACTGAGATATAAGGTTCCATTTGCAGCGACTTGGGGTCGATTGGTAATACCATCTGTTGATAACCGGGTAATCTTATCGCCCATGGCATGGTAGGCGTCCGGTCTAAAACCCTCTCCGGCCGGCCAATGAAAAAAGTAATATCCATCCCCGGCAGGATCCCATGAGGAAAACATATGAAATCCATTTTCTGAGACCGATACCAGCTTTTTAAGATTATCGCCATTACGATCAATTGTCATCATCCTGGCTCCCTCCTCTAGGAAACTGGTATAGGCGATTCTTCTCCCATCAGGGGACCAAATGGGTTCCGTATGAAATCCTAGGGTGTCCTTTTTTGTGAGCTCCCTCACTTCCGTACCATCTGAATTCATCAAATAAATACGCGAGACATTCCACTCACTATTGATATAGGAATAAAAAGCAATTTTGGAACCGTCCGGAGAAAAGGATGGGCCCAAATCCGGAAAAGAATCATTTTTTACCGTTCGCCGTTCAAGCTCTGCTTCATTCTTTGGAGAATCCATTTTGGAATCTTCTAGGTTATTGGTATCTGTTTTGTCCCGGTTTTCCTTACAAGACAGATTAAAGCATGAAAGAATCAATGCGAGAATCAAAATTCGATGTGTCATAGATTTATTTTTGAAATTTCTCGCAATCTAAAAGGGAGCGGATCTAGAAGAAAACAGTCTGTGACAAATAGTGCTTTTAGTGATATATTACCCTAAAGGGATGTACCACATATAAAGGTGGCTATTTTGTTAATTGCCATACATTTCTTCCGTTAATGTCAGCCCTATAGATATAGGTATTTCCTTCTTGAGCCATTCCATAATAACCTGAATCAAAGAGCAATATAGAATGGGTCAAATGTGAATTCAGCTCTTGTTTGTCATTGAAAAAAGATACTTGAACCATCTTACACGAATCCCTTTCCCTTTTAAATAAGTCAAAGGAATTAGAATCCGGATTGGCACTATACATTAGATATTTCCCATCACTGGACCAACTTGGCATTCTTTCATTTATATGGGGTGTTCGGGTAATGTTTTCTACTTTTTCGGTAAAAATTTCCAATGAGAATACATCAAATATAGGAGTAGAGTCATTTGACATATTTTTTAGAAAAATCAATTCATTTCCATCGGGATGGATTACTGGCTTATAGAACTCATCACCGCTTTGTGCCGACCTCATGAGCAACGTATCCCTATTGCTATCAAGCTTCCTTAGATAAATAGCGGTTTTACGATTGGGTTGGAATTCGCAATATGCCATTATTTTTCCATCGGAAGTAAAACTGATTTCCGAATGGCGGTAACCTTTATGCGGAAAAGTAACCCTTTGAATTTCCATCGTCTTTAGAACCATACGATAAATCGACATATCTCCACCCCTATCCGAGGAGAAATAAATGTGTTCTCCTTTGGGTTCCCATTTAGGGTTCAAGTCCCATGCTTTATAGTCAAAGGTAAGTTGCGTTTCCTTTAACGTCTTCAAATCCATCAGGTACAAATCGGGCAAGCTATCGTTTCGATATGAGTAATACACCACTTTACTCTGATCCGGGGACAAGCGAGGGGCAAAATCCAGTTGATCTGCCAGTTGCGCTTTGACTCCAGCCAACGATACCAACACAAAAAGTAAAATAAAAGGACCCAAAGTCTTACCCATACCAATATTATAAAACCGATTTTTAGAAGGTTTTCAGCGAAGCTAGCGGAGTTATGATTTCAACAAAAACTGGCTGTGACGTATCGTTATATATGTGATAAAATGTGAGCACAAAAATTTAATCGGAAGTTGTCCGTTTGGCACTGAAAACAAAACGATTCGTCCCATTTTTAACCATAGGACACAATGCAATTTCAATGGTGCTATGGGGGATTTAATTTTGGCGAAACTGAAAATTCCAAAACAATGAAAAGAGCAAAAATCCATTGGGCCATGGCCGCCCTATTTATGTTTACACTAAACGTTTCCAAAGCACAAATGAAAACCGAAAACCTTGTTACCGCCTGGGACGCCATGACAAAAATGGTGGTTGAAACCGCAAAGGCCATGCCTGAGGTTAATTACAGTTTTAAGCCTACTGAGGAGCTTCGCGATTTTGCCGAACAGATTTCACATACCTCAGGAGCCAACTATCTATTTGCATCGGTGGTGAAACTAAATACACCCGATCCAAATCCCGTAACCGATACCAAAAAGAAGAATGAAGTCATCCAACAATTGCAAGGCTCCTTTGCATTTATCAGGGATGGCATGGAAAAACTCAAGGAAGAGGACTTAAAGGAAGAAATTGAATTCTTTGGCAGCAAGATGTCACGATTGCAGTCGATTTTGATCATGACCTCGCACCTTCAACGGGAGCATGGGAAAAGCACCATATATACCAGGCTAAAAGGCATAGCCCCAGGTCCAACCGGGGGATGGTAGGGTATTTATCTATTCCTCTACAAAAAACCGGCGGAGACTATTTCTCGATTTATGGCATACCTTGCACCATCATAACACAATGTGCTGTGCCCAACGGGAACGCTCTCCTCTGGTTTTACTGTGTAAATCCTGAATATTTCATTGGCCGGGTTGCCGGGAAAATCAAAATTAGTCTTTACCACAACTTGTATGGCATTGTTAGAGTCAGAACTTTCCAATACTATGGCATTACCACAATCCGTCTCGGATTTGCTTATTAAAGAGACATTGGAAGCCGCCTCCTGACCAAACATATCACCATGAAAATCCAACCCATACTCATCTTCTTCATGAAGCAAATAAAAGATTTCTTGGTAGGTGAGTTCACTTATATTCTTAATCCGCTCTTCCACAGGGGTCCTTTCTTTGTCAGCATGTGGTTTTTTTTCCTTGCAGGAACCCATTACAACAAAAGAAAGGAGGAGAAGGTAGATATATGGCTTTTTGATCATGACAAGGTAAGCTGTAAAAGATTTACTTTCGTGTTTTACAATTTTTTACCTTAGAAAGGTATTATCACTACATGTTAAAAATTGCATGCCAAAGTTATAAAAATTTACCTATTTCCCTTTCCAGAATGGGTTTAATAGGACTACTGGTATGCCTCTTTTTTATCGCCAAGGAATATACAGATCATTTGATCAATGCCTACAATTATCCTTTTAGTTGGTTTTTTATTGGCAGCAAGATTCTAATCAATTACCTATTTTGGATTGTTTTATCGCCTTTGGTATATGCTCTCACCAAACTAGTACAAAACAAATCCAACCTCACTTCCAATGCAATCAAGGCAATTTTTGGTGTTCTTCTACTAGCAATTGCCCATAGGGCACTGGTAACAAAAGTAAATGATGTAATTTACTATTTAAGCGCGGGCTATATGAAAGATTTTTTTGGGCCAAATGGGATAGTTGGTATGGTTGTGGGAAGTTTTTCCAGCCTAATCGAACTCCTGGTACTAATGGGCCTCTTTTTTGCCATCGACTATCAAAAACGATATCTAAAAAATCAAAAGGAGCTGATTGCCGCCCAATTGGCCAGCCTACAAATGCAGTTACACCCGCATTTTTTGTTCAACACCTTACATTCTATCTCATCCATGATCGATATAGATTCCCAGAAAGCCCAAAAGATGTTAACAAAAATGGGGGCTTTAATGCGAACCCTCTTAGAAAATGATCTGGAGCAAATGATTACTATTGAAAAGGAAGTAGATTTTATTAAGGATTACCTAGATCTGGAACAAATACGATATGCGGATAAAATGGCCATTCGTTATCAGGTCTCCAAAGACGTTCTACAGACCAAAGTCCCAAATATGATTTTACAGCCCCTAGTTGAAAATGCCATTAAATATGGTATCGTTCCTGCAATGAACCCAGGAGAAATATGTATTGAGATCAAAAGGACAAAAGACGAAAGCTCCCTTAAGGACTATGTAGACCTTAAAATATCCAATACCTCGGAGAATAATGAAAGTGCCATACATGAAAAAGGAACAGGCTTGGGAATCCAGAACATAAGGAAAAGGTTGGAGGGAATCTATGCCGATGGGTTTCTTTTTGAATCACGATTTGTGAATCCAAAACTATATGTTGCGCAAATAAGTCTTCCTTTAAACAGCCTATAGATGAAACTGAGATGCATTATTGTTGATGATGAGTATTTAGCCAGACAACGAATTCTTAAGTTGTTGGAGGGCCACGATGATATTGCCGTTGTCGCCGAATGTAAAAATGGTAAGGATGCTATTTCCAAAATAAAACTCAAGGAACCGGACTTTATCTTTTTGGATATCCAAATGCCCGATTTAGATGGTTTTTCCGTACTGAACAAACTGGACAAAATTCCCTATGTCATATTTACAACGGCCTATGATTCCTTTGCACTCAAGGCATTTGAAATCAATGCGGTGGACTATCTCTTGAAGCCCTTTGATGAGGAGCGTATGGATACTTCCCTAAAGAGGATGAAGGCCATAAAAGAACAAGAAAAAGCCATAGGCTTAAAAGATAAGTTGACCAATTTACTCACAACTTTTCAGGGTGAAGATTCAAATGGTTTTAGAACGCATTTCGAAATCAAGAAAAATGGCCGGCTCCTTAAGGTACTTACGGAAAATATCATGTATATAAAATCCGAAGGCAATTATCTAGAGCTATATACCGAAAAAAACAAGTTTCTTTTTCGGGCAACGATGAATTCCATTGAGGCGGAATTGCCAAAACACCAGTTCATGCGCATCCATAGATCTTTGCTCATCAACAAATTTTATATTGATTCTTGTTTTTATTTGGGCAATTCAGAATACAAAATCCACCTTAAAACAGGACTTTCCTTACTCTCAGGTAGAGCTTTTAAGGAGAATATAACTTCTTATTTAGAAGACATCCAGTCGTAATTTCCCAATTTTCACTATCTGACACATTTTGCATCGGAATTGGAATAGTCGAATATATCTTTCCCTATTAAATCCGTGTATCAAAATGAAAAATGATAAAAAGCATCCATCAATGTTAAATCCAATTCAATATCTTAAATGCCGTTCCTTGGCAATATTCCTTCTCCTCCTAATCGTCAATGGCGCATGTAATGGACAATCCAGCTCAGGGGAAAGAATCATATTCGATTCACAACTGAACAGTAGGAATCAATCTTTTGAGTTATTTTCAATTTCACCGGACGGAAGCGACTTAAAACAGCATACTTTCGACGCCGTACCCCGTAGGGCCAATACCAGTGGCCAACTTTCACCGGATGGCAAACACGTTATCTTCGGTACTTACAAATACGGGGGTTATAAGATTGCCATTGCCAAAAGTGATTTTTCCAGTCAACGAAAACTTACCAAAGGGCCCCATTATACCTATGTAGGATCATGGTCCCCGGACAGTAAGCAAATTGTATATAGTAAGGTCGACACAAAATCGGCACCGTATTTTCAAGGAGATCTGGAAATTTTTGTGATGCACATTGATGGAACCAGAGATGTAAATATTTCCAATACCAAAGGCGCGGATTCCGGTGCTAAATGGTCTCCGAGTGGAGAAAGGATTTTATTTTCCTCCGATAGAACTGGAAATTCGGATATCTATAGTATGGATGTTGACGGGAAAAATTTGAAGAATCTTACCCATACTCCCAATATAGATGAATTTGGTCCGTCATGGTCTCCCAATTCCAAACAAATTGCCTTTCATACTATGAAACGGAATACAGGTAGTCAATATATAGATCTTTGTGTTATGGATACAGATGGAAGCAACAAGCGTAATCTCACGAACAATCATACGGCAAAACGCAACGCATTCGTCCCTTATTATGATGGTGCCTCACCAATTTTCTATCAGACTACTTGGTCGCCGAACGGAAAGGAAATTGCCTTTTCATCCAAAAGAAACTCTGAAAATTTCGAAATTTTCATCATTTCCGCAAATGGAAAGAACCTACGTCAGCTTACCACAAATGGGACGAACAATGTTTTCCCTTTTTGGTATGGAAAGTGAAAAAATCGCCTAGGCTATTGGGAAAAATGAGTTCCCACGACTTAGCTATACGCTTTGGCAACCTGTTTGGAACTTCCCAGACCATCGATTCCAAGTTCTACGACATCACCCGGTTTTAAATAGCGTGGTGGATCAAAGCCCAGCCCTACACCGAAAGGCGTACCTGTAGAAATGACATCCCCTGGCAAAAGGGTCATAAATTGGCTAATGTAACTTATAGAGGTTGGAATATCGAATACAAAATCTGAGGTATTGCTGTTTTGGAGCGTCTCCCCATTGACCTTTAACCATAAATCCAGATTGTGGGGATCTTTAATTTCATCCGGGGTGGCAATAAATGGTCCTATAGGTGCAAAGGTATCGCAGCTTTTACCCTTTACCCATTGCCCACTACGTTCAATCTGATATTCCCGCTCACTATAATCATTGTGCAGAACATAACCGGCCACATGGTCCATGGCTTCCGATTCCGAAACGTAGGATGCCTTTTTGCCAATAACTATGGCCAGTTCCACTTCCCAGTCCGTTTTGATGCTTCCCTTGGGAATGACCACATCATCATTAGGGCCTACAATTGCCGTAGTGGCCTTAAAGAACAGTACCGGCTCCTTGGGGATTTCCATCCCTGCCTCCTGGGCATGCTTGGCATAATTTAGGCCAATACAGATTATTTTTGAAGGTCTGCAAAGTGGGGCGCCCAACCGCATTGAGTCATCTACTTTGGAGCAAGACCCTACATTTTTATCCAGCCAGCCTTTCAATCTACGAATACCGTCCCCGCCAAAAAATTGCTCGTCGTAATCCTGCCCAAAGCCCGAAACATCCAGCCAATCACCGTTTTCCAGCTGTACTCCGGGTTTTTCATTTCCTATAGCACCAAATCGAATTAATTTCATATGTCCTTGATTATTTAGGTTTTTAGTTTCCGTTCAATCGTATAAATCCGCCATCGATGGGAAAATCGGTTCCCGTAATGAATGAAGCCTCATCGGAACAAAGATAGAGTACCAAATCGGCCACTTCTTGAGGAGCTGCCATTCTACCGATAGGTTGGGTCTTTGACAATTTCTCAAACATTTCTTTCTCTTTTCCCGGAAAATTTGCCTTTAGATAGCCATCCACAAAAGGCGTATGTACGCGGCCCGGGGAAATACTATTGCAACGGATGTTATACTCCAGATAATCTTTGGCCAAAGAATACGTCATGGTTAAGACGGCCCCCTTTGAGGCCGAATAGGCAAATCTATCATTGATGCCAACCGTTGCGGCTACGGAGGCCATATTCAATATAACCCCACCATGGGTTTTCATATGTGGAACACTACAGTGGATACAGTTGTAGACCCCTTTTATGTTTACGTTATAGATTTTGTCAAAATCGGCCTCGGTGGTGTTCTCCACATCACCGATATGGGCAATGCCAGCATTATTGACCAGTACATCTATGCTTCCCTTGGCCGTAATTTGATCCACTTCTTTTTTTACTTCGGCCTGATGGGCAATATTACAAGTATGTGCTTGCGCACTACCTCCATTTTTTTGGATTTCGGCAATAACTCCATCAGCTTTGCTTTGATCCAACTCAAAAATGTGCACTTTAGCACCCTGTGCAGCCAGTGTTAGGGAAATGGCACGGCCTATGCCGCTCCCTCCTCCGGTCACAATAGCTACTTTGTTCTCAAGATTGAATTTCATAGGTGTTTAACTTTTCGGGATACTATCCGAAGCTACAAAATAGGACTTAATTTCTTCATCAATTCCATTTTCGATCAATACATCAGGGTTTTGGAATTTTAGTTCCTCCAGAGCAGATTCAGATACTTGGGTCCCCCAAATATAAAGGCTTTTTAGGTTTTTCCATTCTTTAAAAAACGAAATACTTCGGTCTCCAATGTTTGTTTCATAGACCTTTAATAGACGTAGTTTCGATAAATTCCTCAAGGTATCTACCTCAACATCGGTAATTGGGGTCTTATCGATTTCCAACCACTCCAAATTGGGGCAATTGGCCGCAAATGCCAGCTCCTTTTCCCCAATGGGCAAACCGCTTAGGTCCAATTCCACAATGTTCCGATTCACAGGAGCCAAATTCAAAAGTATCCGAGCATCATATTCGGGTGGCATATATACATTTACCTTTAAGGCATCCGTTGCGCCGGCCAACCGAGTTATGGTCAAATAATCAGAGGCTAGATTACCTAGTGTAGAGTCTGCTACCTTTGGAAGAGACGTCCATTTTTCCATGGGGTCCGGTTCCATCATTTCCTTGATTAAAACTGCCAAGGGTTGCGAATCTTCCAAATGGTTCAATTGTAGGGTATCCGAAGCTCCCAAAGCAATCCATTGTTCCAAGATATGTATTTCATTATCCGTTAAAGGCCGCTCCCCTTCAGGAGGCATATGCTCTTCATCTTCTATGGATAAATACAGACGTCTTATCATTTCACTCTCCTCCGGATTTCCCGGTATCAATGTGTTTCCACCTTCACCACCCTTTAAAAGCCCCGCCAAATCGGTCATTAATAATTCACCTTTCTTCTTGTTCGAATTATGGCACTTTACGCATTTGTCCTCCAAAATTCGACTCACAACATGTCCGTAGATCAATGGGTTTTTGGGAATGATGTCCTGCTTTTTGTCTTCTGGTAATGCCAAAAAATCTTGACCATGCGTAATCATTCCCCCATAATGTCCGGTCAAAATAATAAGCCCTATGATAACTACTTGTATAATCTTTGTATAGACTTGCTTACCTACTTGGAGCCCCTCTAAACCATACCAAAGTGCTGCCAATAGAGCTAGTCCTCCTCCCAGCCATTGGTGCCAGAAAAGCAAATCGCCCTTACTCCCGACCTCCTTTCCCAGAAAGAATCCGGAAATAGCGGTAACCAGTGCTGAAATTACTGCAACGGTGAACAAATTTCTTGGAATTTTCCTTCCCGTTAATCCCAAAAAAATAACAATCAATAAAAGTACAATCGGAAAGTGGAGCACCAACGGATGCCATCGGCCGATCCATGCCACAAGAACAGGAAGCTCAATATAGGATTCGAAGAGCAAACAAAAAATCAGGAATATGGAAAGTCCAAAAATGACATAGTCGATCTTTCCATTTTTAGGAGTGTATGTCATTTTTACGCTAAAAGGTCTTTGACCACATGCCCCGCTACATCGGTCAAACGAAAACGACGGCCTTGATATTTATAGATAAGTTGTTCGTGATCCAGCCCCATGGCATGCATTAGAGTCGCATGGAAATCATTGATGTGAACGGGATTTTCAATGACGTTGTATCCGAATTCATCGGTCTGCCCATAATTTAGTCCCGGTTTTATGCCACCGCCGGCCATCCAAATACTGAAAGCACGGGGATGATGGTCTCTCCCATAATTGTTGGGATCGAATTTTCCCTGGCAATAGTTGCCCCTTCCAAATTCACCGCCCCAAATGACCAAAGTATCCTCTAGCATACCGCGTTGTTTTAAATCCAGGACAAGAGCTGCGGAGGCCTTGTCCACGTCCTTGGCCTGACCGGCCATTTCATCATGTAGATTTCCGTGTTGGTCCCAACCCTGATGGTACAATTGGATAAACCGCACACCATTTTCAGCCAACCTGCGTGCCTGTAGGGCGTTTGCCGCGTAGGTTCCGGGCACTTGGCAATCTTCCCCATATAATTTAATGATGGATTCCGGTTCTTTGGAAATGTCCATAACATCGGGGACGGACATCTGCATGCGGTATGCCATTTCATACTGTGCGATCCGGGATTCTATTTCGTCATCACCGGTTTCCACGTGGTGCAATTTATTCAAGGAGGATACATGATCTAACAAATGCCTCTTATCTGAGCGTGATAGTCCTTCCGGGTCGTTTAGGTATAATACGGGGTCTTTGCCCGAACGCAGCAATACCCCCTGATGCTTGGAATCTAGGAAACCACTTGACCATAGCTTGGAATAGAGCCCTTGGCTATTGCCTTTTCCCCTGGAAGTAAGGACTACGAAGGAAGGCAAATTTTTATTTTCACTTCCAAGCCCGTAACTCATCCAAGAGCCCATGCTGGGGCGACCAGAAATCTGGCTACCCGTCTGGAAAAAAGTTATAGCAGGGTCATGGTTTATAGCCTCTGTGTGCATACTGCGCACTACGGTAATATCGTCCGCAATTTTGGCGGTATGCGGGAAAAAGTCACTAATCCAGGTTCCACTTTCGCCATGTTGTTGAAATCCAACTTTAGGGGGCATCAAGGGAAATTTATCCTGATTTGCCGTCATCCCCGTTAACCTTTGTCCTTTACGGATAGATTCCGGTAAATCCTGTCCCATACGCTTGCGAAGGGTCGGTTTGTAATCAAAAGTTTCTAGCTGCGAAGGGGCACCTGCCTGGAACAAATAAATAATACGCTTTGCCTTTGGAGCAAAATGGGGAATCCCTAAAGGCCTAGTGATCAAATCCTTGGCTTCTCCCTTGAAAAGATCTGGAATTAAAAGTGAGCCCAGGGCCAATGAACCAATGCCCACACTCAATTGCGAAAAAAAATGCCTACGGTTTACCTTCAATGAGGGTTCTTCCTTCGGTTCATGATGATGTTGCGACATGGTTATTACTCTTTTGTTATGGTTTCGTCCAAATTATAGATTACCTGAGCGGTCAACATTAAAGCGGCCGTTTTGGCCGGATCAACATCCAATTGTTCATATTCTCCTACTGCTACCAATTTTTTGGCATCTTCCACATTGTTCAAATAGGTCTCAAGGGCATCATGATAATAATTGTTCAAAGTCAATAATTCCTCTTTTTTTGGCGAACGTACCAAAAGACTTTGAAAGATATTCTCTACAATAGCATTGCTATCTTCTTTTTCAACCAAAGTTCGCTGCGCCAATACCCGAGCTGCTTCCAATATTTGTACATCGTTCTGCAGTGCCAAGGCCTGAAGGGGGGTATTCGTTTTTTGCCGACGAACCTCACAAAAATCCCTTGTTGGGGCATCGAAAATGGTCATACTAGGTGGTGGTAACGTACGTTTCCAAAAGGTGTACAGGGACCTTCTATATAGATCATCCCCTTCGCCCGGAATATATTTTGTTAATATACCTCTATTTCCCCCTGCATTGGTCTCTTCCCAAAGACCGGGTGGTTGATACGGTTTTACGCTGGGTCCGCCAACTTCCGTATTCAAAAGACCACTTGAAGCAAGAATATAATCCCGTATCATTTCGCCACTCATACGAAATCGTGGTGCCCGGGCCAATAACCGGTTCTCGGAATCTACCTTTTTTAGATCTGGGCGAAGTTCCGATTTTTGCTGATAGGTAGCCGAAAGCATAATTTTTTTAAGCAGGTATTTAACGTCCCAATCGTGTTCCATGAAGTCGGCAGCCAACCAATCCAAAAGTTCGGGGTGGGTGGGAAGACTACCTTGCACTCCAAAGTCTTCGGAAGTTTCCACAAGTCCCCGTCCAAAAAGCATCCCCCAAATACGATTCACGAAAACCCGAGCGGTCAATGGATTGTTCTTATCCGTTACCCATTTGGCAAGACCCAGCCTATTTTCCGGAAATTCTTCAGAGAAAGGAAAAATAGTCTTTGGTGTATTGGGCTTTACGGAATCTGTAGGCTGATCGTATTCGCCCCTATTTAGAATATAGGTAGTTTTCGCAGCAGAATCGTTCATGACCATCACCTTAATCTTAGGTGTCTTTTTCATGTTGATGAATGAAAGTACATCCTCGGTTTCCTTGGCCGATATTTCTATATACGGAGGATCAGCAAAAAACTTCTGGTTAGCGGCCTGTACAGCATCCATTTGAAGTCCTTTTTCATTCACCTGATTGAAAAAAGCAAAAAGTTCAAAATAATCCTTTTGTGAAATGGCATCATATTTATGGTCATGACAGCGGGCACATTCCAATGTTATTCCCAAAATACCTTTGCCCAAAGTATTTGTACGGTCCAAAACATAGTTGGTCCGATATTCTTCTTGAATAACCCCACCCTCTTGAGTTATGGGGTGGTTTCTATTAAATCCTGTGGCCAAAATCTGTTCTTTGGTAGCGTTGGGCAGCAAATCGCCGGCCAATTGCAAAGTCAAGAAATCATCATAGGGCATATTTTCATTAAATGCATGGATTACCCAATCGCGCCAAGGCCACATGGTGCGATAGCTATCGTCTTGATATCCGTGGGAGTCCGCATAACGCGCCAGATCCAACCACGACTGTGTCATGCGTTCCCCATAGGCGGGAGATGCCAGAAATTTATCAATGATTTTGGCCATAGTAGCTTCAGAAGTGTCAGCCAGTAGTTTTTGTACCTGTTCCCTTTGGGGAGGCAGTCCGGTAAGATCAAGACTTACCCTACGGATAAGGGTCTCCAAGGAAGCTCTTTCGGAAGGAAGTACGTTATGTTCTTCCAATTTCTTAAAGATAAATCCATCTATTTCGTTTTGTACCCCATCCAAAACTTCCAATGTGGGCACCTCCTTTTTTGTAGGAGGAATAAATGCCCAATGCTTTTCAAATTTTGCCCCTTGCTGAATCCATTTCCTTATCAACTTTTTCTCATACGAATTTAGGGCCAGTTTGGAATCCGGTGGCGGCATCATCAAATTCGGATCGTCCGTCATGATATGTCCATAGAGCAAGCTTTCGCCGGGCTTACCGGATACCAAGGCGTAATTTCCAGGGTTTTCCTTCAATTCCAAAAAGGCGGTTTCTTCCAAATCCAATCGTAGGCCCGCTTTGCGCTTGTTGGCATCCGGGCCATGACAGGTATAGCAATTGTCAGAAAGTATGGGTTTAATATGAAAATTATAATCAATTACGTCGGGTACCTTAAGATTGGCGTACGCATCCTCCCCTTCATTGAAAACACCCGCTTTAAAGGCGTACAACAAAGTCAGCAAAACGGCTAGAATAGCAATAATGACTATTTTCTGTTTCATAGATTTTTTTTCCGCTTCCTTTATCTATCGAGAATTTATAAAGTTAGTGAATTCCTAAGTATTGCGACAAATAGCAAATTGCCTATTGTTGGTGTTTTTTGTTAGAAAATCAATCTATTTATAAAAAATGAAGAAGTTGGATATCGTTGTCCAAATATTTAGGTCAAAATACCGGATTTTAACTATGACCTAAATTTTTAACGGCAAGCCAAGCCATTAATCCACCTCCTATTTCCAAGGCATTCTCATCAATATCGAACGTTTGTGTATGCAGGCCGGATCGGATTCCTTTTTGCTCATTCCCGACCCCCAACAAATAAAAACAAGAGGGATTCTTTTGGGAATAGTAGGCAAAGTCCTCTGCAGCCATCCAAGGTTCAAGGTCAACTGCATTTTTACTACCCAAATATTCAATAGCGGCGGATTTCATATCTTGGGTCAGGACGGTATCATTTACCAGGTGGGGATACCCATGATTAATTTTGAGTTCGCAACTGCCTCCCATACCTTCTGCGATGGATGTAACCAATTTTTCAAGTCTCTGCAAAGCATCTTTTCGCCAAGCCTTGTCAAAGGTTCGAAAAGTTCCTTCAATGTGAACCTCATCAGGGACAATATTGACAGCACCGTTAGCAATTACTTTTCCAAATGATAATACGGAGGGCGTCCTGGGGGAAGCCATACGACTTACCAATTGCTGTGCCGCTACAATTATATGCGATGCAATTAGCACCGGATCGATCAGACTTTCCGGCATGGCACCATGACCACCTTTCCCTTTTATTGTCAAAAAGAGTTCATCCATACTGGCCATGAACTTCCCAGAACAGAAACCCACTTTGCCTACCGGAAGGTTTGGCTGCACATGTTGCCCAATATGGGGAAGGCAGCCTAAATCCTGATATGCCTTTTCCCGCATAACCAAAGAAGCACCCCCGGGAACAACTTCCTCCCCAGGTTGAAATAGCAGCTTAATACTACCGTTTAAATCCTCTTTTATTTCCCATAAAATTTTAGCACATAACAAGAGCGAGGCACTATGGGCATCATGTCCACAAGCATGCATTACCCCATCATTTTTAGAGGCATAGGATACTTTGTTTTTTTCAAGGATTGGCAACGCATCCATATCCGCACGTAATAAAACAGTATCTCCCTTTTGCCTTCCCTCAATGGTAGCCAAAAGACCGGTTTCTGCAACCGAGGCGATATCGGTTATTCCAATGGCCTGTAGTCTTTTTTTAATGTAAGCGCATGTATCGTATTCTTGAAAAGATAGTTCCGGGTTTTGGTGAAGGTGACGCCTAACAGCTACAAATTCAGGGGCGAATTTTTGGGCAAGCGATTCAATTTTTTCACGTACATCCATCCCTACTTTTCAATATAAAAAATTAGTGTTCAGCGGTTTGTATAGCCGCCCAATAGCAATAATGTTTCCTTAAGGAATCGGAAAAATTTAGGCTTAATTACTTTGTAAAAACCAAATCGAACTTGACCACCACATCATCCCCGACCACAATTTGTCCAAACATTGCCGAAGGAGGTTCCATATCGTAGTCCTGAAGTTTTATGGGTTTCTCACCCTTTATTTTAATTTGACCGCTGGCATTGGTCATTTCAGTCTCGATTTCCACCTCTTTTTCGTGTCCGGCAATATTTAAAGTACCCACCACCGAAGAACCGCCCTTTACTTCCTTGAACTTAAAGGTAACCTTGGGATGATTTTCCATTTTAAGGGCATTGTGCGTTTTTTTATCCATGGTAGCACCTCGCTCACTTTTAATGTCAGCTACGAGAACTTCAAAATCGATTTCCTTTGGGGCGTTACCCTCCGCTACCAGATTGCCATTTATAGTATTGGCGGTAACCGTCCAATCATGAAGTGTAGAAGTACCATCGATGGTTAGACTGCTTTCCGAGGAAAGCGTATAAGTTTCCTGAGAGAAACCAGCTAAGGTAATACTAGCTAAAAACAAGGTTAGAATATTTTTTTTCATTGCTATGTAGTTTAATATATTATTCATTATCACAAAACCTCCTTTCCTGGTCCTGGAATACTATAATTCCCATCTTCCAAAGGAGCATTGGGCATTTTCATGTCCCAGATAATCGGGCTGGGTACTATACTCAAATTGGATGTTTTTGCCTTATCTATTGCAATGACCTTACCAGATTCAATGGCCATACGGCCCATGATAGTGGTCATGGTACTCTCTGCCCCATAGTCGGTATTATTGACGTAGGGATACGTTCCTTGTATTGCACCGATAAATACATCTTGTTCTATTTGGGAGGAAGAAGGGTCTTCCCTATCCCGATAGCGCCAAAGCACATTTCCCTTGTTGTCCAAAAATTGAAAACGCTCATCTGCCCGGCCGACCGTACCTTGTATATTGAAGCCCATTCGGTTATCGCAATTATCCATCTGCCGGCATTGTACATGAAGTTTGGTGCCATCGGCATATTCAAATTCCACGTAATGATGGTCGAAAATCTCTCCATGATTTGGGCCCTTCAGCATAGCCCTACCTCCCATTCCACTTGCCTTTACGGGATAATCCTGTTTGACCCAATTAATGACATCGATCTGGTGAATCGCTTGCCCGGCCAACTGTCCCCCCCACAACCAGTTGAAATAATGCCAATTGCTTATTTGATATTCCAATTCGGTTTGGCCTGGTTTTCTGGGATGTACTGTTGCTTTTCCCACATTATAGTAAACATCCGTGGAAAGAATTTCGCCAAGTTCCCCATTGTGAATTTTATTCACCATTTCATTCATGGCAATCTCATAGCGAAATTGTAACCCTACTACGACATTCAATTTCTTTTGTGTCGCCTGTCTTCCCGTTTCCAATACTTTTCGGTATCCCGGGGAATCCACCGCTAAAGGTTTTTCCATAAAAACATGTTTATTGGATGCCACCGCATATTCAAAATGCTCAGGACGAAATCCGGGTGGAGTTGCCAAGATAACCGCATCACATTCACCAATCACATCCTTATATGCTTCAAGGCCCAAAAACTGTCGCTCCTTTGGTACATCTACTTGATCTGGAAAATCTTTGGAAACCCTTTGTAGACTGGAATCCATTTCGTGCTGAAAAACATCGCCCATGGCAACCAGTTGAACGGATTTGGAAGCGGTCAATGCCTGAAAGATTGCCCCCGTTCCGCGCCCTCCGCAACCTATCAGTCCCAATTTAATACGTTCTTGACCCAAAACATGGGCACTGGAAAAAACGGGAAGCTGGGCAAAAACCAAACCCGCCGCTGCTGTTTTGGCCGAAGTCTTTACAAATCTCCTACGGGTAGTCGGTTTTGAGCTCTTCATGTTTTATGAATGGGATAGTTGATATGTTTCCATTTTAAGAGGCACCCAAAATTTACAATTATGCTTGTTAAAGCTCTCATTTCAAATGAAAACTTACTCTTTAGGAATATCTCTATTCATCCAACACCCTTTGCCAGAACTTTTTCTGCTCCTCCGGCGTGGGTTGTTTTGCTGGGCTTGCCAAACGCATCCCTATATAATTACTGTCCGTAAACCACCAAAAACTTTTAGGAATCTGGGGATCACGTTTCTGTAATTTTAAACTGGATGCCGATCTACTTGCGGAACGTAATTTATCCGCATCATCATCCCAAGAACCTCCTCTAAAGACTCTTGGATGGATAACCATGGGAGTCATCCACGGATTGTCCGTGTCCAAGGTGGCATATGCATCCTCCTTATATTCATCCAAAGTCCATTCGGCAGCATTCCCATGCATATCGTATAGTCCCCATGGGTTGGGTTTTTTACTTCCCACTTTGGCATATTGATTATTCGAGTTTTTGTAATACACAGCGTAGGCATCGATATCATCCACACCATCCCCAAAACTATACGCTGAATCGGTTCCCGCCCTTGCCGCATATTCCCATTCCGCTTCCGTGGGCAAACGATAGAATTTTCCGGTAATAGCGCTCAACCACTTGCAAAAGACCAAGGCCGAATACGCTGACATACTTACCGCGGGATAGCCATCCTTTCCCATACCATAGGATGGGTCTTCATAAGGAGGGCTAGGCCTGGTTATTGCATCTATTTTCATGACCCGGTCATCGTCCAATTTCACGAACAACTCTTGGTTCTGTTTGAAAAAAAGTTCAAAAACTTCCCAAGTAAGTTCATATTTGCCCATAAACAGGGAATCTACCTTTACTTTTCTTTGAGGTCCCTCGTGCGGTTTTCTTTCTCCTTCGGATTCAGGACTTCCCATCATAAATTCACCACCAGGAATCAATACCATATCAAAACTTATTTCAGTAGCCGGGATTTTTTCCGTGTAGTCCAAGGAGACGTTCTCGTCCATTGAAGGAGTTGCTTTTTCTGCCTTGTCTTCCTCTTCAACGGACACTGCACTTACCGATTTGCAGGAGGAGAATCCTGCGGCCAATATCATCGCTAAACCTATAAATTTGGTCAAGTTTTTAGTTGTAAATTCCATTGGTTTCGTTTCGTTAAAAGTATTGATTTTTATTAGAAAAATGGTACTCAAAAGAAGCTTAATACAATCCTTTTTTCCAATGTTGCATATTGTTTTTCACGAATATATCATCGTTCAATTCCGGGTAGTCCCTGTAAACCCGATTTATTTCTTCGATTTGCCCTTTAGACAAATCCTCCTTGGTATCCAAGCACCAAGTTCCATTAAGCAAACCTTGCCTGCGAAGTACTTCATGAATACCGGCGATACAACCATGAAAATCATTGGCTGTATCAAAAAAAGCTGCATTGGTATCCGTAACTGCAATATTCAGTGTCATAAGTTCCTTAGGAATTGTCGTTTCAGATTCTTTGATGTTATGGATGTTATCCAGTAGTTCTACCGCTTTTCTTGTCCATACCGCCCAATGGCCAAGAAGACCTCCTACGATATCTTTTTTAATCGATTTTCCGTTGACCTGTACCTCATAGGTAGTCAAAAGATCCGCAACGATATTGTCATCGTTACCCGTATACAAGGCAATTTCGTTATTTCGGGATGAGGCACAGACCGCTCGGACGACCTCCAAAGTTTGATAGCGGTTAAAAGGTGCCATTTTGATGGCATGTACATTTTCAATTTCGGAAAAAGCCCTCCAAAAATCATAGCTCAAAACCCGTCCGCCAACAGCGGGCTGTAAATAAAACCCAAAAACAGGCATTATCTCCGCAATTTTCCGGGTACGATTTAAAAGGGCTTCTTCCGTAAAACTTCCCAATCCATTTGTGCTGACCAGGACAATGTCATAACCAAGCTCTGCACAAATCTCTGTCTCGTGGATGGCTTGTGATGTATCCCCGCTAACACCCGCCACTTTGATAAAGGGTCGATCCAAATCGGTACTATCAATTTCTTCCGATGCCAATTGCAAGACCTTCCGATACAAGTTTATTTTCGGATCCCGAATTTGAAATTGTGTTGTGTGTACCCCTACGGCAATGCCCCCAGCTCCCGAGGCCATATAATACCGGGTCAATAAGCGTTGCCTACTTTCATCCAATTGCCGATCCTCGGTCAATGCCAAGGGATGGGCAGGAATCACCGTACCCCTATGGAGCAAGTTTTTTATTTCGGGTTTAAGAGATTTCATTTTTTGTGTTCCTTATGTATGCTGGTCGAAATTTTCACCATACGAATCGGTTTTTATTTTTAAATCCGTTATTCAGAAATTACCCTTCCGCTCCTGAAAATGGGTAGGTTTACCAAGTTGCTCACCTCCTGTTTTGACCCAATGGGCCGTCCATCGTATCATTTCTGCCAATGAGACGGAAGGGTCCCCAAATAACTTATACGCCCGGGCCGAATTGTTCAATAAGGCCGTTTCGCTAGGGCGGTTTTCAAAAATTGGTGCCTTGCCCAGCAATTCCCCGAATTCCTCCGCCAGCCATTGCACTGCTACAATCTCCGGACCGGTAATGTTCAGTTTTTTGGCCGGAGATTCGCAATGCAACAGACTTCGAATGGCATATTCGTTGGCATCACCTTGCCAAATTACATTTACAAACCCCATGCTTAAATCAATCGGGTTTTGGCTCGCTACCGCCTTTGCAACTTCCAGTAAGACCCCATACCGTAAATCCAAAGCATAATTTAAACGATATAGTAGCATTTTAGTCCCATTTTTAACTGAAAAATGCTCAAAAACGCGCTCCCTTCCCAAACAGGACTGAGCATATTCCCCAATGGGAGATGGTTTAATCTTCTCGGTAGCACCTCCGCTATCTATGGGCATAAAAGGGTAAACATTTCCCGTAGAGAAGACCACGACATTCGAGTTTCTATATTTTTCCGAAACTCTTCCCGGTAAATAAGCGTTCATTGCCCAGGTAAAATGTTCGTTACCCACAGTTCCGAATTTATTGCCGGCCATATAAATTACATTTCTGGCATCGGGAAGCTTCATCAATGCCTCATCATCCAACAAATCCACGGGTATACATTCGATGCCAAAGTCCGTTAGCTCTTGATGAAGTCCTTTATTCGAAAAACGTGAGGCCCCAATTATCCTTCTATGCAAACCAGCTGCATCCACCGCTCTTTTGGCCAGTTTTGCCAATGTAGGGCCCATTTTGCCTCCCAAGCCCAGAATCATGATATCCCCTTCTATTTTGGCCATGTCAGAAATGAGACGTTTTGAGGGTTGGGAGAGCTTTTCTTCCAGTTCGGCAATCGTTCCAATCATTATTTCCAATTTATTTGATAAATATATTGTAGACATTCGCCGCTGCCAAAACTAATAGCAGTATCAATCCGAAAATCAACACAGTTTGCAATGGCAAGCCCAGCTTTAGTTGCTTTTTTTTGGCACTATCCCTTGCTATCAAATAGAGCATTAACCCAATCAAGGGGCCAACAATAATGGTAAATCCCTGTGCCATTACTATCAGTTCTATGGGAAGGCTTCCAAAAATAATGGCTACCACTGCTCCGATAAAAATCACCGACATGATAACGTAGCGTACGTTACGGGATTCCAATTTTCTTCCCACATTCAATGCATCGGACAACAGAACTCCACCTAGGGTAGCGTTTCCTATTAATGAGGAAAAGGAAGCGGCGAAGAGGCCCAGCATAAAAATCAGCGTTGCATAACTACCAAAAATCGGCTCCAATGTCTTTCCCATCTCCGTAGCCGAATTCACTTGTATTCCTTGGGGAAACAGTACGGATGCGCCTACCAACATAACTGTTGCCGTTATGATACCCAAAATTAATATGCCCGATAGGCTTTCTCGTTCATGGGATTTTGATTTGTTTGTATCCCACCCTTTTTCCTGTACCAGATACGATTGATAAAAGGCCCCGGCCACCGAAAAACTGGAAGCTACCAAGGCCAAGGCCAAAAATTCGGAACCCCCGGGCAGGCTAAAATTAAACTGCTCTAGCAAAAGTGAAATATTGGGTTTTGAGATAATCAAGGTAATTACAAAGGAAATCAGCATCAGGACCACCATGGCAATCATAATCCTTTCCAAAATCTTAAAGAATGATTTAAAGAACAGCAGAACAATGGCCGCTATAGAGAAGAAAACCACCCAAGGTACGGAGGAGGAATGGAACATCTCGCCAAACACCATACCCGCACCGATGGAATTGCCCGCCTGAAAGGAAGCGGCCACCACAAATAGCCCCACTCCTATAACAATGCATACGGCACTCCCGTATTTTTTACGTATTAATTGAATCAATGTGAGATTGGAAGAGAGTCCAATTCGGGTAGAAACCATCGTAAAAGCAGCCATAAACAAAATGCAAATGGGTACTATCCAAAGTAGTCGAAATTCATAGTTGGCCCCTATTTTGGAGGCTACGGCCAAACTGCCGGGGCCTAGTACCAGCGCCGCGGTTATAAACCCTGGGCCTATGAGTCTCAAAAAGTTCTTTGATTTTTTTTCAGCCATGTCCTATGCCAAGCTACCCGGAAACCCTATTTGAGAAAGGGAAACCCCACTTCATTTGCGATATTCCCCCAATATATGCAATCTTACTACATTCGCGAAATATCAATCTCCCCGATTCTCAAATTTTCCTGCGGATTTCCAATCTCAAAATACTTTATATTTGGATGAACATTAGTAAACCCTTTAACATGAAAAAATTAGTGTATTTGGTCCTAGCCCTATCTATTTCAGTCAATGTTTTGGCACAAAGGGCAAATACGAAAAAACTCGAAAAGTTTACGGAGGTAAAAGCGTATGACCGTATTGTTGTGGATTTGGTAAAAAGCAACGAGAATAAATTGGTCATCACCGGAGACGATCAAGACGAGGTGGATATCTCCAACAAGAATGGGCTCCTAAAAATAAAAATGGAGTTCGATAACTTTATGGATGGTGGCGAAGCCAAAGCCACTTTGTATTATACCGAAACCCTAGTCCTTTTGGATGCCAATGAGAATGCCAAGATTACTTCGGACGAAACCCTTACCGGTAATCGTGTTGAAATTAAGACGCAGGAAGGAGGCCATATCGATTTGAAAATTGATGTGGCCGACCTATATACCAAATCGGTTTCCGGGGGAGAAGTCTCTTTAACCGGCCAGGCCAAAACCCAGGAAGTCATGGTAAATACCGGCGGGCAGGTGTATAACAAGGCCTTAGATACCGATGAAACCATAGTTACCGTGAATGCGGGTGGACGGGCCGATGTAAAGGCTTCGGAAAAAGTACAGGCCAAAGTTCGGGCAGGGGGTTCCATCTACATCTATGGCAATCCAAAAGATGTAGAGCGAAACAAAGTCTTTGGTGGCAAAATCAAGGTTATGGATTGAATACTATCCAGCGGTGACAGTCTTGCCGCTATCGATCACGGTCTTTCGGTTACCCTGTAGAAAATTGGCCCCCATTAAGAGGGTGACTATTAAAAAAATCCCCGAACCGATGGCAAATACGCTGGTCTCCATAGTTTCGAACAACAAGCCTCCCAAAATCAAGCCGAACATACTGGCCATACTTCCCATACTATTGCCATAACCTTGAATGGCCCCTTGGATCTGAGGATTTCCGGTCCGCGCCAATAATGCCAAAAAACTTGGCCACATTAAACCATTACCAATGGATAAGAGCGTATTGGCAACATATAATATGACCAGACTATCCACGGAGAGCAGAAAAAAACTCAAAGACAGTAAAAGGGACCCTACCAAAATCAGGGATTGATTGCTGATATTGTCCGATAATCTGGACAATAATGGCCCTTGGACCAAAATCATAATCAGACTTGAATATGCCAAGAAAATCCCCAAGTCTATTGCTGTCCATTCCAAAAGTGTGCTAGCATAAATCGGCAATCCCGCATAGAATAGACTAAAAGCCAAAAAAGTTAGAAAGTACACAGCATATAATAACGGAATTCCTGGTTCTCTAAGAACAATGCCCCAGCCTTTTTTAGGGGGATTTGCCTCAATATCACCTTCCTGATAACAATCTTTGTGCTCAACCTGAAAAAATCTCCGAAATGAACGGGTACTCAATTCTCCCGTATCGACCACACAGGGATTACTTTCCTTTAATTTTGTACTGATGACAAAAATGGCTACGAGTGAAATCAAGGCGGCCAAGGCCAAAGGAACCAATTCTCCCAGAGCGGAGGAAGCCAATATTCCTGCTAAGGCGGGCCCAAGAACAAAACCCAAACTTGTTGAGGCCCCCATCTTTCCAAAATTCTTGTTGCGGTCTTCATCTGTTGATATATCTGAGAGATACGCATTGGCTACGGAAACATTTCCTCCGGTGAATCCGTCAAATATTCTGGCGATAAAAATGATGACAAGGGGTAAGGTCATGATATAACTCCCCGTAACTTCGGTATTTTGAGACCAAAGCTGAGTTTTTGGAAGCGCAAAGGCCAATAAAAAGAGCATCCAAGCCACAAAAGTTCCAGCCTGACTTAGTACCAGCACCTTTTTTCTTCCGATACGATCCGAAAGACTCCCCAATATGGGTGCTCCAATAAATTGAAAGAAAGGGTACATGGCTCCCAGAATGCCATAAATAAATCCATTGCCCCCCATATCTGTGACAATGAATATTAGTATAGGGATAACTATGCTGTACCCTAAAATGCCAATGAAGTTTACCAAGAGAATCGGGAAAATTTTTGGCGAAATCATCTTTGGTAAATTCACAGCAGCATTGAAATTGGTCAACCTAAAAATATACAATCTTGGTAAACAAAACTAGCAGAGTCGAGATTCCTTTACTGACCGATTTCAGTAGCCTGGAAACCTGTTAATCCGTCATTTTCGAATTGTGTTTGAATCTCGATGGGATTGCAGCATACTTCGCAATCCTCTATATAGGTCTGCTGGTTAACAGAAGGGTCCATTAACATTGAAATTTCCGCCCAGCAATATGGGCATTGGAAAAAGTGTTCGTACATGTGGTATAGGCTAGATAACTTGTTTGTACACCGGATGAAACTACCGAATTACAAGGAATCACAAAAAAACAATGCTTTGGCTTTCCGAGGATTTGTATAAGGCAGTAATGACCTCAACGGATTTTCTGGCTTCGAGGCCATCTACCATGGGTGGTCTATCTTCTTCAATAGCACCCAACATATCCAAAATCACTTTTTTATGGTTTTGATGACCTATTGCCGTAGGGTCCGCGGCCCCACTCCCATTACCATTTTCTTTGCCAAAATCCGGTTCTGGAACGTCCATAACATTCCAACTTACAATTCTTCCACCTTCCATGAGAATGCTTCCTTTTTCACCAAATACTTCTAGGCGTTCAGGGTGTCCCGGATATAGAGCGGTACCTGCGGTAATGTTCCCTATAGCCCCATTTTCGAAATTCAAAATTCCGGAACCTACATCTTCCCCCTGGATTTTATGCACCCTAGTCTGAACTGTCCCAAAAACTGTTTTCACCTCTCCAAAGAGATATAATAATAAATCAATGGTGTGAATGCCTTGGTTCATAAACGCAGCACCTCCATCCAATTCCAAAGTGCCCCGCCAAGGGTTTTTGGCATAATATTCCGCATTCCGATACCAATTGATATGGGCATTGCCCATCAATAATTTTCCCAACTTCCCTTTGGATACGGCATTGACAACCTCACCAAAATGTTCCCCATATCTGTTTTGAAAGACACAACCCAACTTAACCCCGTTCTGTTCGCAGGTGGTAATGGCATCATCGATTTTTTGGAGGGTAACCTCCAACGGCTTTTCACACAAAACGTGTTTTTTGGACCTTGCCGCTTTAACTATCGCTTGGCCATGACTACCACTTTCGTTGCATACGCAGACCAAATCAATTTGAGGTAGTGCCAAAAATTTTTCAAGATTGTCATAAACGGGAAATCCAAATTCCGATTCGATTTTTTTAACCCTGTCAGGTAATCGGGTATACAGCGCAACGATCTCAACCGCATCAATTTCTTCAATGCACTTGACATAGGTATGCACTATAGAACCCGTACCGATAATTCCTATCCCTTTTTTTGACATGGTATTTTCATCCTAAAACAACACGTTCAACACGCCATTAGAGTTCAACATTTAATAACTGCCCCGTTAGCTGTAACAACTGTAGTTCAGCCAGCTTAGCATCATACTTAGCCAGATTCTTGTTGGTTTGTGCGTTCAAGAGATTTATTTGTGCTTGGCGAAATTCAATTGAGGTTATGCGACCCAATTGAAATTGTTCTTTGCTCCGTTCAAAATTGTTCTTGTTGGTAATTACATTTTGTTCCTGAATCTGGTAAATGTTCAATCTGTTTTCGTATATGGCCAAGGCATTTTCTATATCGCGCTTTACCTCTAACTTTATCTGGGCCTTTTGTAGCTCCTGGTTTTCGTAGGCCAATTTAGAGTTTCTGACCCTTACCGTTGTTCCGCCGCCATCGAACAAATTCCAGGTTAGGGTGGCACCCAATGCAAAATTTCGCGTATTATTAACATTTACTCCGGGAAAAAAAGCTCCTGGGGCATTCTGATTGAGGTTCCAACCATAGGAGCCGTTAAGGTTTACAACGGGCAAATAGCCCGAACGATCCACTTTGATGTCATATTCGTTTATGGCCAGATTTCGCTCCGTCTGTAATAAGGCAACATTGTTCAAATCGGCTTGCGAAATAAAATCCTCCAATTGCATTTTTGGGGTAAACCGCACCACCGTGTCTACCTGATATACCTTATTCAGGTCCTCGGCCAAAACAACATTTAGATCACGGACGGTATTCTCCAGTTGCTGACGGGTATTCAATAGGTTGATGCTATCATTGGTTACATCTACCTGAGCGTTTAAAATGTCCAGTTTGGTATTTTGTCCATATTCAAAGGAATACTCCGCCCGTCTAATCCTGTCGGTAGAAATTTCCAGGGCCTGTCTTAAAACATTTTCATTTTCCGTAAGTCGGGCTACTTCAAAATAAACGCTAAAGAGCTGCAACATGGTATTTTCAATGGTCTCCCGGGCCTGAAGCTCGCTCAAACGATATTGCTCCTTCAATCGTTTGTAGTTATAAAAACGGCCCAGACCATCAAAAAGCGTATAGCTTGCATTTAAAGCAGTACCGTAGCGTTGCGCTTCTGCCTTGTAAAGGTCAACATCGGGCCTAGGTACGGCTTGACCTGTATCTGGATCTATAAGGGGTTCATTGGTATCAGGGTCGCTTAAGAATTGACCCGGAAACGAAAAGGTGTTGTCGTCACGTTGGTAATTGGCATTTGCAGTCCCTGTTAAGCTGGGTAAAAATCCTGAATTCAAAACGCTTTGATTATTCTCGGCAATTTCAACCTGGTTCCTGGCCACCTGAATACCAAAGTTATTCTCCAAAGCTAGGTTTGCGGCTTCTTGCTTGGATAGTATTTCTTCTTGGGCAACTGTGGTAAACGTTATAAAAAGGAAAGAAATAGCGGTTAATTGTATGCTGTTCATTCTGCGTGTTCTTCTAATGCTTTTTCAGATTCGGAAAGTATTTCTTCGGACTGGGTCAATTGTCCATCAATACCGTTGGAAGGCCTGATCGTTTTACCCATAAGGTGCAATTCTTCTTTTTGTTCCTTAATGGCCCGTTCTACCTCTTCTTTCGTAATTTTATTTCCCGTGGCCAACCATTTTGTATTCACCTTGATCTTATTGCTAAAAGAAAGGAAAATAGGAAGCATCAACAAGGTCAAAACTGTTGCGAAGCCAATGCCATAGGCTATGGAAATGGCCATGGGTATAAGGAACTGTGCCTGTCTACTTGTTTCCAACATCAAGGGAGCCAATCCGGCAATGGTAGTTATAGAGGTAAGGAAAATTGCCCGGAATCGTGAACGACCAGCTTCATATATAGCTTCGTCAAAAGACATTCCGGTCCTAAGGTTGCCATTGAATTTACCAATAAGTACCAGCCCATCATTGACCATGATTCCTATCAGCGCTATAATCCCCAACATGGAAAGTATGTTTATGGGAAAATCATGGATCCAGTGCCCCCATGCCACTGCGGTAAGGCTAAAAGGCACCAATAAAAGTAGCATTAAGGGTTGACTAAAGCTTCTAAATGTAAAGGCAATGGTAATGTAAATTAGGCCAAGAACGGACAACCCTACCAAATTCAAGGAATCGAAAAGTTTGTTCCGTTCCCGGTTCTGTCCTTCATAAGATGCACTTACGGTAGGATATTTTGACTGAATTTCAGGCATGATAACCGTCCTTATCTCGTTCATGACGTCCACGGGGCTAGTTGCTTTTGGGTCTTTGAGATCGGCCGAAATCTGAATTTCCCTTTGGCCCTCCAACCGGTTTATGGCCACGTCCCCACGTTCTATGCTGTAATTGGCAATTTCCCTTAAGGGAACCCTGTCCCCTGAAGGTGTCACAATTCGCATTTCATCCAGATCCGCTATAGAGGAACGGTTTTCGCGATCGTAGCGCACCCAAACCCTTATTTCGTCCTGACCTCTTTGGAAACGTTGGGCCTGTGCGCCAAAAAAACCGGCACGTACCTGATCCATTATCATCCTTAAATCCATCCCCAAAGGATATGCGTTTTCCTTGAGTTCCAATCGAATTTCCTTAATCCCAGCGGGATCATTATCGGAAATATCCTTTAGGGCACTATTGCTCAGCATGGAGGCCTTTAGTTCCTGTTTTGCCGCTTTGAGTTCTTGAATGTTGTTCCCTAAAAGCGAAACGGATACGGGGTCACCTCCAAAATTACCGCCAGATCCGTAGATAAGACTTTCCACCCCAATTACCGGGCCCACCAACTCCCGTAATCTGTTGGTGACCAAATCCGAGCGTACGGCATCCGGGCGTTCTTCACCCGGCAACATGTTAATGGTCAAAGTGGCAGAGGATGAACCTGGTCCTATCTCTTTGATTACATTTTCAAAAAGTTCTTTTCCAGTACCTTTTAGATATTTCTCCGTTAGCTCCTGGTTTACTATTTTGGATTTTTCTTCTATTAAACTGATGATCGAGTCAGTAACTTTTTCATTTGTACCGTTGGGCATCAGAAGTTCTACTTGTGCCCTATCACTGGCAATACGAGGGAAAAAGGCCGTTCGTATTATACCCCCTCCAATGGAGCCAAAGGTTAAAATCAGGGCCATGGCGAAGAACGAAAACGTCAGTAACTTATGTTTCAATGCAAACTTCAGGGTTGGGCTATACAAATTGTCCCGCATCCAAGCCATAGCACGATCCCCCGATCGGTTAATGACCCTAAGCTTGGCAAAGGCCCTAGCGATACCATTCTTTGGTTTTTCGGTCGAGGGTCTCAACGCCTTTGAGTGCGCCAGGTGGGCCGGCAAAATAATAAGGGCCTCAATTAAGGAAACCACCAGGGTTAAGAGAACGATTACCGAAACCTCTCCAAAGAAATCGCCTATACGACCATCCAAGAACAAGAAGATCGAGAAAGCCAGTACGGTGGTGATAATTGCGGAAACAATGGGAGGAATAACCTCCATAGTACCATCCACGGCTGCCTGTACCGGTGATTTGCCTTTCTCATAATGCTGATAAATATTCTCGGCTATCACAATACCATCATCCACCAAAATACCGATAACGATAATCATTCCAAAAAGGGAAAGAACATTTATGGTCACATCAAAAAAACCAGCAAAAATGAACATCCCCAGAAAAGATATGGGAAGGCCAAAAGCCACCCAAAAGGCCAAACGTGTATTTAGGAACAATGAAAGGAAGATAAGCACAAGTATGGTTCCCAATATGGCATTTTCGCTTAATAGTTGAGTCCTTTGTACCAAAGTGGTAGAAAGATCCCGCACTACATCCAATTGTATATTGTCGTATTTTTGATTGAAGTCACTTATATACTCCTTAACCTTTTCCGCGGACTCAATTAAATCCTCCGTATTGGTACTTGTAATGGTGACATTTACGGATAGATTACCGTTGAAAAAAGCAGTATTCGGAGTTTCTGAAAACCTGTCCCTAATAATAGAGACATCCTTTAAGCGCACAGTCTGTCCCGAAGCATCCGCCCTTACAATGATATTGGAAAGTTCATTGGCGTAATAAGAACGATTTTTTGCACGGATCAGGTACTCTTCCGCATCTGTCTTTATTGTTCCTCCTGTAACCAATATATTGGCATTGGCCACTGCTTGTGCTACTTCCTGAAAAGAAAGTTCATAGGCCAAGAGACTATTTTCATTTACGGCAATTTCAATTTCTTCATCGGGATATCCGGTAATTCCTATTTGGGAGATACCATCAATAGCCCTTATATCATTTTCTATTTGTCTCCCAATTTGTTTTAGTGTTGCCAATGGCACATTTCTCCCGCTCACGGCAAAACTAATGGTTGGTCTTACTGCTTCCAATTTTGCCACGATCAATGGCTCCATTCCAGTAGGAAAGGTAGGTACGCGGTCTACTGCATTTTTTACTTCGAGAAGCATGAAGTCAATATCCCTGCCCTTTTCAATTTCCACATTGATACTCCCATTATTCTCCCTGGAGGTAGAGGTAACACGATCCACACCCTCAAGCCCTTTTAGGTTATCTTCAATCTTGAGTACAATGCCTTCCTCCACTTCCTGCGGAGAAGCCCCAGGATACGTAATGGTTATCAGGATGTTCTTTGAATCCGTTAATGGAAAAAAGGAAGATTTTAATAAGGAGGCACCTACTACCCCGAAAATCACAAAAGCAAGGACAATAACATTTACTGCAACATGATACTTTATGAAATACTCAATAATCTTTCGCATTATCCCTTCTCGTTTGCGGATTTGTCCTTAAAAACCTGCACAGCCATACCCGTATAGGCACCTATAAGGGGTTTGGCCATGATATTGGTACCATCTGGAATGTCCTTGAGCACTACACTTTTATCCGTAAAATATACTGGTCTAACATCTATCAAATCCAAAATAGAATCCCGGACCACAAAAATTTTATCATTTTCCAATAGCAAACTTCTATCGATTTCAATGGCGTTCTCCTCTTCCTTTGCCTGAAGATTGGCTTCTAGGTACATCCCTTCGCGCAGGGTTTCGTCCGTTACTTCAATAAATGCCTTAATCGTTTGGGAAGTTTGATCTACCCTACCGTTGATACGGGTAACCTTACCTGAGTAGGTTTTTGTTTTATCCAAATCATTGAGTTCCACAAGCTCACCAACCTTCAGCAAATCGCTATAGGTCTTGCCCACGGCAACCTCCAGTTCATATATTCCCGTTTTGATAAATTCACCAAGCTTTTGCCCGGACCGGACCAATGTCCCTTCAGTCACCAGAGCTTCGGTAAGCACTCCATCAAAAGGAGCTTGAATACGATATTTGGATAAACGCTGTTCTAAGTTCTTAATATTATAGTATGAAGTGAGTATCCCACGACCCGATATGAAAAACTTCTCCTTATCCGAGCTCATTTCCGGTAATGGGGGAGTGCTTTTGGACATATCAAAATCATCAAGGTATGCCTGCCATTTGGAAAAGACTTCTGGATAATCCAATCGTAAATCAGGCATTACAGAAGTGATCAAGTTAAAAAGGTTGCTCTTGGCACTTCGTACACTTGCAGCATATTCATCGGAATCTATCTTAATAATAGTGGCCCCTTTACGGTAGTTCTGACCGGGTCTAAACAGTTTATTGCCTCCACGGAATACACCTTGAACCTCTGAATAGAGTTCCACCCTATTTTTGGCCACCAAATTGCCATTTGCCGGAACCACGATAGGAACGGTTCCATTTTGTACCACTTGGGTAAAAACGGTCTTCACTACTTTTTGTGCTTGTGGCCTATAGCTCTTTTTGCTATCCACAATTTTCTTCGCTAGAAAAATGGATAGTACAATAAGTAACAGTCCCAATATGGATAAAATAATCTTTCTCATGATCGTTCTTGTGGCAGTGCCGGTTTAAGTTTTAGGTTGGACTGTACTTTTTTTAGAATGTTTATCATATGCTCCTTCTCCGTTTGGGTAATGTCATGTTCAAGGATATTGATTATCCGAGCAACCACGGGTATGGTTTTATCAAAAGTAAGTTTGCCTTTTTCTGTAATATATATTTTATTGATTCGCTTATCCTTATGGCTTTGTTCTCTTCTGACATGTCCTTTTTTCTCCATTTTCGCCAATAACCGCGCCATGGTCGATTTGTCCCGGTAAAGGAGAGAGGCTAGTTCATTTTGATTGAGGCCATCTTTTTCCGTAAGCTTTTTTAGTAAGACAAACTGCTCTTTGGTAAGTTTAAAACCATGCTGTTGCAGGGCATCCTGCAGATAATAATCCACAATTTTTGAAGTCTTCCCAATCCATGGGGCCAAGGAAGAATCAATGTCCGCTACAACTTCAATTTTCACGAGGCTAAACTATACAAAAAGAATTAGTTGCATACGCAACCAATGTTAAAGATATATTAAAATCTGTTTGGGGGTAGCCAGAATTATTTAAACACATAAAAAGGGATGTAGTTACATCCCTTTTTGTATTGATTGGAGCGTCTATCGTTTAATTCTCATCCTCAAATTTTGTATTTGCCACTGGTGCATCGATATCAAATAACTCTCGATATTTGAGGTTCAATTTCAAATCATCCGTATCAAATACAATAAGGTTTTTGCTTTGTATATTTTGAAGGTTTTCGAAAGAAGTGAAATCGTTTCCTTGAAGTTGAACCAGTTCCAGGTATGGCAAGGAATCGATGCCCTTGGGTACAGTGCCTTGGAAGTTGTTAAAGGACAGCAACAACTCGGACAGATTTTGCATATTACCAAAGCCAATATTTATTTCCCCATCCAGCTTATTACCGGAAAGCACCAAGTTTGTTAGATTGGAAAGTTCCCCGATACTTTTAGGTAGGTCTCCTTGCAAATAATTGTTGGAAAGATCAAGAATCTTAAGGTTCCTGATTTTACCCATACCTTTTGGAATATTTCCCCCAAGCTTATTGTCAAATAAGATAAGCTCTTCCAAATTCAACATTGCCGTAAAGCTTTCGGGAAGCCCTCCCTTTAAACCGTTCATCTCCAGTTTTAGAACCTTGAGTTCGGTAAGTTCGGCCAATGTAGTCGGCAACTCTCCTTCCAAGGCATTAAATGCAAGATCCAGAACTTCAAGCTTTTTCAGGTTTTTTAAACTTGGTGGAATCTTTCCGGTCAAATTATTTTTATACAAGTTGAGACCAACTACATGTCCTTCAATGATATCAACTCCATACCATTGACGAACATCTGATTTTAGATTCCATTTAATACTCCAAGAACTCCCGTTTGTGGCATTGTAGAGGTCTATAAGAGCAGATTTTTCGTTTTCGGGTATTTGAGCAATAGCGAGGGTTTGAAACAGCAGAAAGAAAAGGAATGTTGCATAAAGTAATTTTCTCTTCATAATTATAAGGATTTAGGGTTGGTACTAGTAAAGCATTTTGAAAATTCTATATTTCCGTTATGGCTCTTTTTTGTCAATTTTGAATTAATACGCAGCGTCTTTATTCGTTACGCTGTTTGTTTTTAACGTTTTTTTTCGCCATTTCTTATATAATCAGCTGATTCTCTGCAAGCTTCAAATAAAAAAGGGATGCATAGAAGCATCCCTTTAACCAAACTAACTAACTAAAAAATTATAAATCACTAGTCATCCTCAACATCTTCAAATTTTGTATCTGCCATTCTTGTCTTACTGAAATTGATATCCTTGAAATTGGGATCAAATTCTTCCTTATCATAATCGAATACCAAAAACTGACGGGAATCCATCATTTGCAGATTTTCAAAAGAATCGAACTTGTTGTTTTGAATCTGGAATATTTCAAGACTGGCCAATTGTGCGAACTCTGCAGGAATTTCACCGGCCAATTGATTATTGGCCAACACCAATTCCTTCATTTTTACCAATTTTCCAATTTCCGATGGAATACTTCCCTCCAGGGCATTTTCAAAAAGCCCCAAACTTTCCAGTTGGGTCAAATCTCCCAAGGCAGTTGGAATCCTACCCTTAATACTGTTACTGGAAAGGTTAAGTATTTTTAAATTCTTAATACTTCCAATACTTTCTGGAATACTCCCTGTCAAAAAATTGTTGAACAGACTGATTTCCTCCAAGCTTTCCATTTCACCAATGGTTTGTGGGAGTTCTCCTTTTATTCTATTCATTTCCAATTTCAACACTCTTAAACGATTCATTGAGACTATGGAACTAGGCAATTCCCCAGTAATCGTATTGAATGCGAGGTTAAGAACCCTAAGATGGACCAAATCCCCAATGCTTTCCGGAATAACACCATTAAGATTATTTCGAAACAGGTTTATTTCTATTACGTGACCCTTGTCCACTTTTACACCTTGCCAATTGGATACCGGCTCCTCTAGGTTCCACTTTTTTACCCATTCGGTGCCATTGGTGTTCTCGTACAGGTCTATCAATGCCCTTTTCTCTTTTCGCGTTACCTCGGCGAAGATTCCATTCGCGCTTAGCAAGGTTATCATCAAAAAACAAAACAGCTTTTTCATCATTTGTCGAATTATATAAACAGACAGTAAGATTTAGACTTATGAAATAAAGAATTACCCTACAAAGTAACTTCAATGGAGGATAAAAAGCAAAAAATATCGACGAAACGCCTTATTTTGTTGTGAAAGCACGGTATTTTGTGGTGTAGTAAAATTAAGTAGGCGAAGAAATTTTCCTACAAAGAAAATTCATCCAGCGTCAATGTTATTTGCTCCCAGTCTTTCATAAGCGCTTCTAACGTTTCCTTCTTTTTCTGGTAATCATCAAAAAAGTTGGGTGCGGCTATAGTAGTGTCATAATCTATAAGGAGATTGTGATCTATTTCCGCTAACTCTTTTTCCAAATCGGATATCTTACTTTCAATGGAGCTGAGTTTGTTCTTTAAGGATTTCAACTTTTTTTGATCTTTGAACGAATTCCCCGCTTTCTCACTTTTAGCCCTTTTCTTGGTTATATCTTGATTTTGCTCAATAGCCCTAAAACCATCCACTTGGCGTTGTTCCAAATAAAAATCGATATCGCCCAAATACTCCTTGATTCTTCTATCTTTAAATTCATAGACTTTGTTGGTAAGTCCTTGTAGAAAATCCCTATCATGCGAAACCAATATCAGGGTGCCCTCAAAATTCATCAAAGCCTGTTTAAGTACATTCTTGGACCGAATATCCAAATGGTTGGTAGGCTCGTCCATGACCAATACGTTAAAGGGTCGTAAAAGCATTTTGGCCAACGCCAACCGATTTCGTTCTCCTCCTGAGAGTACTTTTACATATTTTTCCACCTCATCACCACTAAATAAAAATGAACCCAAAATATCCCTTACCTTGCTCCTGTTCTTTTCATTGGCAGCGTCTATCATAGTATCCAGAACGGTTTTGTCCCCATCCAAATACTCGGCCTGGTTCTGGGCAAAATATCCGATTTGCACATTATGGCCCAACTTGACCCTACCTTGGTGCTCCAATTCCCCGACTATGATTTTGGCCAGTGTGGTCTTTCCTTGCCCATTTTGGCCTACAAATGCCGTTTTGCTGTCCCGCTCTATTAAAAGATCTATGGCCTGAAGAACATGATTTTCTCCGTAACTTTTAGAGAGGCCCTCAACCTCCGCGATTACTTTCCCTGGTGTTACAGAAATAGGAAAACGCACGTTCATAACGGCATTATCTTCCTGATCCACCTCAATGCGTTCCATCTTGTCCAATTTCTTGATCAGGGACTGTGCCATGGAGGCTTTTGTAGATTTTGCCCTGAATTTTTCGATGAGGCGCTCCGCCTGTTGTATTTCCCTTTCCTGATTTTTTTGGGCATTCAATTGTTGTTCCTTCATTTCTGCCCGAAGCCTTAAATATTTGGAATACGGTTTTTTGTAATCGTAAATACGCCCTAAGGAAATTTCAATGGTTCTATTGGTCACGTTATCCAAGAACATTTTATCATGCGACACTATCACGACGGCACCGGCATAATTAATGAGGAATTGTTCCAACCAAATTATGGATTCAATGTCGAGATGGTTTGTAGGTTCGTCCAATAATAGTACATCGTTGTTCTGCAACAGGAGTTTGGCCAATTCGATCCGCATCCGCCATCCACCCGAAAAAGTATCGGTTCTTTTAAGGAAATCCTCACGTTTGAACCCTAGGCCAAGTAATATCTTTTCTGTTTGGCCTTGATAATTGTAACCGCCTAAAATATCATATTGATGGGTAACGTCATTCAAATCGACCATCAGTTGATGATAGTCTTCACTTTCGTAATCGGTACGTTCCGCGAGCTGCAGATTTATTTCATCCAATTTCAATTCCAGGGCCTTCAATTCCACGAAAGCTTGATAGGCCTCCTCTAAAACTGTCCTGCCTTGTTCAAAATCGATGTCCTGTCTTAGAAAACCGATTTTTACATTTTTTTCAATGGCAATAGTTCCGGAATCCAGTGGCATCTCCTTGGACAGTAGTCTTAATAGGGTAGATTTCCCAGCCCCGTTCTTTCCGATAAGTCCTACCCTATCACCCCCATTTAGGCGAAATGAAACTTGCTTAAAAAGGTATTCGCCTCCAAAAGAAACGGAAAGATTATGGACATTGAGCATTTTGTGACTTTTGTAACGTTCAGGAATGGGCAAAACTTTACCTTTGCCAAAAACTTTTGCAAATGTTAAAAAAAGGGAACAAACTCTATAGCATTTTAACAGGATGTTGTCCAAGATGCCACCAGGAAAGCATGTACATGGACAAGAACCCGTATCGTTTGGGCTATCTTTTTAAGATGCACGAACGCTGTTCGCACTGTGACCTAAAATATAAAATGGAGCCCTCTTTTTTTTATGGTGCCATGTATGTAAGTTATGCAGTAGGTGTCGCTTTTGCCGTAGCAGCTTTTGTCATTTCTTACTTGTTCATTGGAGTCCCATTGTTCTATGCTTTTATAGCCATTGTAGGAACCTTGGTGTTCTTTTTACCTGTAATTATACGACTGTCCCGAAATATTTGGATAAACCTTTTTGTTAAATATGATATAAAAGCGGTTAATCCGAACGCTCAAAATATTTCTTCGTAAAGCGGGAAATGTCCATTTCCTCGGATATTGGTTCTTTTTGTTTAATAGCGGCAAATAACTGTTCGGCGGCAAATGGCGCTATCATGACCCCTCTAGACCCAAAACCATTAAGAACATACAAATTGCCATGCTCAGGATGTCTACCCACCAGTGGCCTTCTATCAGCTACCGTGGGCCGTATCCCGGCTACATGATTCACTACCTCATAATTACAGGTAAGGAAGGTATCCAGTTTTTGTAATAGCTCTGATTTTGCTTCTTGAGTCGGTATATTGGATTTGTCTTGCCATTTGTAGGTAGCCCCAACCCGATATAGGTCATCACCCAACGGTATAATAAACACAGAAGACTTTATGACCCTACTTTCCAGTAGTGCCGGGGCCTTTATGGTAAGGAGCTCTCCTTTGGTACCATTAAGTGGCAAATACTTAAAATAGGGGTTGTATTTTAATCCAAATCCTTCCGCAAAAACAATTTGCTTTGCTTCTATGGATTTATATTCTACGTGCTCTTTCGAAATTTTAAGTGCATTATAATCAAAGGTTTCCTCCAGAAACAATTGTTGCTCCATTAAATAATTGGCATAGGATTTTAATAGGGTCGCCGTATCTATTCTACCTGTACCCAAAACTTCTCCGAAACTAAAAGGAGCATCGACCATTGGATTCTCATTTTGGACAAGCCTTGTAGACAAAAAACTACTCAATGCTTTTTGGTCTGCGGCCTCATACCACAAATTTTGTTCCTCAACGGAGGCAAACCGCCTAAGCACGGGAACCTTGAAATCCAGTTTTATTTTTAATTTTTCTTCCAATCCCTGATAAAAGGGAATAGCCTTCTCCAATTGTTCCTGGGCTTTCCAGGCCAATGTAAAACGTTTTAGAATCACAGGATTGTAAAGTCCGCCGGCAACAATGGACGAAGTTTGGGAATTATCGCTAACGGCTACAAAGGATTTATTGTTCCTTTCCAACCACTCGCAGAACGAAATGCCTGCAAGGCCCAAGCCCACAACTATATAATCCAACATAGGGCAAAGGTAGAAATTGTAGTTGTCTTTCAAGAGATACTACCCAAGGACAGAGCAAGATATACTAAACATAAAAATGCCCTTACGATTTGGTAAGGGCATTTTAACTATATTGAATTGGAATGTAATCTTTTTATGAAATTGCCACTTCTTGGTGGCAGGGACTTGCTAATTAGAGTTTTGAATCCTATTTAGTAGGCCCACATATCCTGCTCCCTATCTCGGATGACCTCTTTTATACGGTTGGCCTCCAGCAATTGGAACAGGGCATTTTCGGAAATGTAGTCATTAATTTCGCGGTCTCCATGAACATTATCCTCGCGATAGATAACACCATTAAATCTTCTAGCATTTAAAAGCATATCAAAAGATATGGGCTGGGCGGAATTTCTTTGGTTGAATACCTTGGCATCGTGCAAAATCTGTCGTGCACCGGGGTACCATACCCAAAATAATTCTACCTTGGCATCACCAGGATCCATGGATTGGTCATCGATGAAGTTGACATCCGGAGCTACGGGAGCAAGTCCCAATAGACGGTATTTCAATTCACCTTGACGCTTATCAAAATACCAGATTCCCTTTATACGGTATTCTTCAATATCTGCGGCCGTAAGATCCCTACGAATCACAAATTCCTGAGAAAGTTCCTCGCCCGCATTCAATTGTTCGTAACCATAATCCGTGGTATCTACTTTTTGCAACGTAGCCCTTAGGTCACCCATAGTTCTTTTTTCGGTGAAATAGGAATCCACATATACATCCTGAAGTTTACCGCTTTTAATGTTCTTCATCAGAACATCATATAAGGATCTTCTATCGGCACCAATATCCACGGTGTCTATGGGATAGTACAATGGAAAGTTTACACGTTCGTCCAGATCAATTACTTCCCATACGGTCTTGGACCATAGGATGTCCCTATCGTCCACATAACCATATTCCAAGGGAGCGTCATTGTCCATCGTTTTTTGTGCTTCGGTCTTTTTCCCAATATCCTCAGGTTTTTTGGCGTTCAATATATTCGCCTGGGCCATTATGGATACGGGCAACAAACCAAGGGCTCCGATCAATAAAACATTCTTCCAATTCATTGTTTACTCCTTTTAAAATTACCGGGCGACCTTGTTACGGCCACCCGGTTTTTAATCGTTATTAATTTGTTATCTCCACAACTACCGGAGATACTTTCTTCAATTTGTAACTTTTGTTATTTGTGATGTAAGCGTTGATATCGAATATCTGAACGGCATCACCTCTTTTTGCACGTTTTAGGGCGGATTTGGCCCTAGAATCCAATTTGCTACCATTAACGGCAACTGTTGGCTGTCCGGGTACTTTAAATTTAAATCCACTAACGGCAAGGTTCAAGTCAAAGTCAAAATCCTCCAACATGGCACTGATCGTAGCGATTTCCAAGTTTCTTCTAGGTAGTTTTAGGCTACCGGTCTGCTTACTTACAGATCCTGAAGGTCTCGGAATATCCTTGATCCTAAAGGTTGCAGGAGTAGAAATACGCTGACCATCGGGCAAAATACCGGACGCAATAATCTTAACAGTCCTTCCTTTTCCAGGGTTCATTACATAACTACTACCGTTTCTTTTGGTAAGACCCGGTGCGGATGCAGTTACCTTGTTATTAGGTATACCTGGAATAGAAATTGACATTGGATTGGATACTCCACGATACACTACGTTCATCTTATCGGCAGCGATCAAAGCAGCGTTAGGTTTGCTGATCGTTGCAAAGGCATTTTTTACAGGTACGGGAATCTCTTCACCATCCTGCATGAAATATAATGTACCTTCTACAGTATGGTCACCGGGAGCCCCAGCGCCTATTAGCAATTTAACCCCGCCTGCTTCCAAACGATAGTCCTTTCCATCCGTCATTTTTCTACCGTCCAAAGTCAATTCTGCCTTAACAGGTGTAGAGGAATTATCGGTCTTACTAATAATTATCTTACCGTCATATTTCTCACCACTATAGAAAGCGGACTTAGTAGCTAAAAGAGAGGTAGCAAAGTTCTTTAAGGAAACTTGACTGGTAAGTTCTCCTTCCAACATGGATTTCAAAGCGTCTTCCTCCGTTGCCTTGACGTCCGCTTGAAGCGCGGTCAACTTGGCCAAAGAGGCAACTTGTGGAAAGCCTTCATAGTGATAGTTGATCCAATCTTGTTTGGTACCATCACGCTTTTCAACTTTGCCATTGGCATCACCTGTTTCGAAACGAGCTTTAATGGATTCTTTGATTCCTGCAGGAACAATGGCTGCAACTTGGGTACGATAATCCGTAATCCTTTTCATGAACTCCTTACCGCCTTTGGCTAGGTTGTCGCCTTGAAAGAATTGTTGATCTAAATAGTCGGACTTGTCCATTACAGCATAATCCTTTGGATCTTCAGTCTCTTTCATCATTTCTGATTTAAGACCTTCCAAATAATCGTAATATTCTTGGGACAAGGTTTTTATTTGCTGGGCATTCTGATACAATTCCCCATATTTGGCGGAATCCTCGGATGCCTTTGTTTCTAGACTGGCCAAGAAAGCTTCGTTACTTTCTTTCGTCTTTACATTGGAAGCCTCCATCCGTTCGTTCATTATTCCGAACGCGGCAAGAACTTCCTTGCTCATATTTAAGGCCAACATCGCAATGAAGATCAGGTACATTAGGTTGATCATCTTTTGACGTGGCGTCTGTTTTCCTGAAGCCATATTTTCTAATTGGATTTAATTAATTAATCTGATTTGGGTTTAAGGAATTCAATCCAATTAGTTTCTATTCATTGCGGTCAACATTCCTCCGTAAACACCGTTCAAAGAAGAAAGGTTGGTGGCCAAAGATTCCATTTGCTCCTTAAGGGCACTGGCATTCTGTACTACTTCTTCGTTAACAGAAGCTTGCTTACTTGCACTCTCCAATTGAACTTTGTACAAGCTGTTCAAAGACTCCATTTGTGCAGCGGCCTGAACCATTTCATCGGAATATTTCTTGGTAGACTCCATGGCATCCATTGTAGGGGCGATACCTTTGGCGGCTCCTTCAAAATTTCGGATACTGTCACCCAAGCTTTCCATAAGATTGGCATCTACACCGGCTTCTTTTAAAAGGTCATCTAATTTTTTGGATAAAGAAGTCTCAGCTTCTTTCATCTCGGCCAACTCGTTTTTCTTTCCGTTGGAAGCTCCACCGGATAATTCAGGATAAACCAAAGACCAATCATATTCATCATCTACTGGTTCAAATGCACTGATCGCAAAAATAAGTGCTTCCGTAATAAGTCCTATCGCTAGAAGGATTCCACCATTAAGAGGTCCGAACTCCCAGTGAAGGATTTTGAACAACGCACCGATAATTACTACAGATGCCCCAAGGCCGTAGGCCATGTTAAACAATTTCTTTGTTGATTTTGACTGTGCCATAATTTAAAATTTAATTTAAGTTTACTGTTAAAATAAGTATTTGGTTAAAATTTGATGGTTTTCCGATAGTTGGTATCGGGATTTGTATTTAAGATTTAAAATATTCTATTGTGTTGAATCCTCTTCGCCCATATAATCCTGGACGGTTCGGAAACCTATATAACTCCTTGCGGAATCTTTGTATTCGTAATCCCTGGTACTCACTTGAAGGAAATATGCTACGTCCTTCCAAGATCCACCACGGATCACTTTTCTTGCATTTCCACCGTCTCCGCCATTGGGGTTCATTGTAGAAACGTAATCATAGGATGCAGGATCATAGCTGGAGTTGGTCCACTCGGATACGTTACCGGCCATATTGTACAAATTAAAATCATTAGGCTCGTACGACTTTGCCTCCACGGTGTATAAGGCGGCGTCGGCTGCATAATCCCCTCGTTGTGGCTTAAAGTTGGCCATGAAACAACCTGTATCGCTAATTACATAAGGGCCTCCCCAAGGATAGGTTCCACCCTCAATACCACCTCTGGCGGCGTATTCCCATTCCGCTTCGGTAGGCAATCTAAATTGATTGACAAATTGCCTTCCGCGGCTCTTCTGATCATCATTCTTAAACTTGGTCCTCCAGTTACAAAAGGCTTTTGCCTGCTTCCAAGATACCCCGACTACAGGATAATCACTGTATGCATCATGCCAAAAGTAATCATTATGCATGGGTTCGTTATAGGAATATTCAAAATCCCTGATCCATACAGTGGTATCCGGATAAATTTCCAATTCTTCCTGACGGATAAAGTCCCTTCTACTACCCTTTCCTTTTTTGGCAGCGCGGGCGGCGGCTTCAATATCCATCCAACTATATTTATACTTTAGTTTGGTAACATCTACACTTCTTTGTCCATTATAGGATTCCTCCTCAGGAATGTACAAAGAATCCATAACCTCGGTATAGTATTCGTCCGGATATTCCGAAGTGTCCCAAATAAGATCTTCATCCTTGTTCAATCCCCTTCCTTCATATCCTGTCTCTCCCATTCCGGAGTAATTGTCCAGCATGTATTTATCGTATGCGGAAACTTTGGAGGTATCGGCATCCTTAAATGCGTACTCCCCAATTCCCCCATCTTCAGGACCTAGTCCCAATTCATCGGCAAGAATGGCCAATTTTGTTCTCGTAATGGAATCCTTTACCCATTCCACAAACTGCCTATATTCACTGTTGGTAATCTCCGTATCATCCATATAAAAGGAACGTACGGTAACAGTCTTTGTTGGGGCATTGAGAACCTTTGCCATATCTTCCTCGCTCTTACCCATAATGAAAGATCCCCTGGGAATCAATTCCATTCCATAGGGTTTCTCGGGATACCATTTTTTACCTTTGGCTCCAACTAGCTCTCCCTTCGTTTTAGACCCACAACTTGTGAGCAAAAAAACAAACGCTATGGATGATAACAATAGCTTCTTCATACTTTAGGTTAAATTTCGATTTCGGTTATAAACTGCAAACACAAATATTTATTCTACTCTCTAAAACTACGTTTTGAGTAAATTATTGTATCGAAAGCAATTATCCTCTAAAAAAACTTTTGATCAATTAAGGCCCTTCTTATAGGCCTTGAACCACCTTTCTGGAATGTTCTGGTCGCAAGCGTCCAAATAGTCCTTTTCGGCGCATGGTAATAACGCCGATGATTCCTTTTTAGTATGTGAAGTTAAAATTGAAGGTACCTCTACCCACCATCTTTCTGTAAGGTGACTTTTATAGAAGACCAACTCTTCCGTTTCAGTGGGTACGTTGTACTTTGTGAAGTTTTCATTTTTGGCATAAGGAGATTCATAAATCCTATAGTTATACCCCTCTATAAAGTACCAAATTATCTGAGCTACAAGTTGACCGGATTGTACTGTATTCTCCATTTCATAAATACCGAATAAACAGACTTTATCACTGATACCTGCATATCTGGCAATAGCACAGATTTCCCTACCATCAAACCCATTTGGGGAAAAGTCATTGGAAAGCACTCCCATTTCACCGGCCTTTATGGAACGAGCATCTATACTTACCACATGTGCATTTCGCAATACCGGCTCTACCAATGACATATTTTGGGTAAGTTCCCCCAATCTATAGGCATCAAAAAAAAGGCGATCCATAAGGTCAATTTCCTCTTGGGCATTAAAGTAACTTTGATATCCAATGTTGGAGAAATTGAACAGGTTGTTAGGCTTATCCGTAATTATCTTGCTCATGTAAGAATTGGAAGATATCAATTCGTCCTCTATTCCAAAATCGAAACGGCTGTCTACCGCTACCAAGTTTATCAAATCCTTTATGCCATCAAAGGCGCGGTAGGTAGGGTAGGTAACATCCTGGGTAGCCCCGATTATAATGGGAACAATATTTTCCTCCAAAAGACCCGCAGCAATTTCCCTAACCACAAAATATGTATCATCTACGGTCTCTCCCTCCTCTATATCTCCCATATCCACAAGGGTGGAGTTCCAGTTCCCCTGCAATAACTTGTATAATTGAATCCTGATGTTGGAAACATCCAGTTTTTCATGTTTTTTTACGAAAGCGTTCCTAGATTCCAAAACGCCCACTATGGCCATGGATGCGCCGGCCAAAACCGGCAGGCCCTCTTTTTCCGTATGCTTGTATATGTTTTTTCCAAGGGCTTGGGGGGGCAACAATTCGCAATGGGCAAGGACCTTATCCGCAACCGGTACTAAAAAATCGAAAGCCATGAAGGTAAATATTGGGTTATCGGGCTATTTGTTCGTTGTTCAAAACTAAAAAGTTACCGTGTCAATTGCAAGGACAAGAATTTTGGACTTTCGTAATACCCATAGCTTTGAATTTAGAATTGCCGACCATGATGTTTTTTACTTCTTCTTTGCCTTGGACCTTTTTTTCGGAGCCTTTTTTGCCAAAAGTTCCTTGGCCTCTTCCAGTTTTATTTTAGAGACATCCACCGTTTTGGCCAACTCTACCTTGGTACGACCTTTTATTATATTGTGTCTTCCCCATCTGGCCTTTTCGATCCGGATACCCTCCTCTGGCCATTCCTGTATTAATTTATCAATTTCCTTTTGCTTTTTAACCTCGATCAGTTCTTCGATATTCTCCTGGGATAAATTCTCGAAATCATATTTTTTATTGACATTGATAAAGATCCCATCCCATTTGATGAAGGGTCCAAACCTTCCTTTGCCTTTGGTAACTTCCTTGCCTTCATAAGTTGCAATGGGCGCATCTGCCTTTTCTTTTTCCTTAATGAGCTCAATGGCCCTTTCCAGATCCACATCAAAAGCACTTTCGCCCTTCTCCAAGGAAACAAACTTCTTTCCGAAACGAACATACGGACCATAACGACCCACACTAGCTTCTATGTCTTCTCCCTTGTAAGCCCCTAATTTTCTGGGAAGTTGAAACAACTCCATAGCCTCTTCGTAGGTAATGGTGTTAAGGGACTGGTCTGGCAAAAGACTGGCAAACAAAGGCTTTTCCTCCTCTTCTACCGTTCCTATTTGAACCATAGGTCCAAATCTTCCAAGACGTACGGCCACCTGTCTACCTGTATCGGGATCCGTTCCCAATACTCGCTCCCCACTGGCTCGATCGGCGTTTTCCTCCACATGCTCAACATTGGGCCGAAAATCCTTATAAAAATCCTGCATTATTTTTTGCCAATCCTCTTCACCTTCGGCAATTTCATCAAAGTTTTCTTCGACCTTGGCGGTAAAGTTGTAATCCAAAATATTGGCGAAATGGCTTACCAAAAAGTCATTTACGATCATGCCTATATCCGTGGGAACGAGCTTGCCCTTATCGGAACCTACGGTTTCGGCAAGCTTTTTTTCCTGTATTTTTCCGGAATCCAATACTAATTGAACGTAATTTCTTTCTGTACCTTCTATGGTGCCTTTTTCCACATAGCCCCTGTTCTGAATGGTAGAAATAGTAGGCGCATATGTGGAAGGTCTTCCAATACCGAGTTCCTCCAATTTCTTTACCAAAGAAGCTTCAGTAAATCGATATGGCGGTCTTGTGAAACGCTCGGTAGCCGAAATGTATGTATTGTCCAGAACATCACCTTCCTTCATGGCCGGCAACATGCCTTCCTGTTCTTCGGCCCTATCCTCATCATCGATCCCTTCCATATACACCTTTAGGAAACCATCAAATTTGATTACCTCCCCGTTGGCCGTAAATTCCTCGCCATGGGTGTTCGACTTAATCTTAACATTGGTACGTTCCAATTGGGCATCGCTCATTTGTGACGCAATGGTCCGTTTCCAAATAAGTTCGTACAATTTGGACTGGTCCCGCTCCAAGGATGGTGATTGGTTGGTTATGTTGGTAGGCCGTATGGCCTCATGCGCTTCCTGAGCACCTTTTGACTTTCCCTTAAAATTCCTTACGCTACTGTATTCGTTTCCATAATTTTCAATAATGGCCTCTTTGGCCATAGCAATGGCTTCACCGGAGAGGTTAACGCTATCCGTTCTCATATAGGTAATAAGTCCGGCCTCGTATAAGCGTTGGGCAACCTGCATGGTACGCCCCACCGAAAAATAGAGTTTGCGGGAGGCCTCTTGCTGCAAGGTAGAAGTAGTAAATGGTGCCGATGGAGATTTTTTAGCGGGTTTCTTGTCGAGGTTCCCTACTGAAAAAATGGCTCCAAGGTTCTTTTTTAAAAAGGCCCCTGCTTCATCCTTGGATGCAAAGGTCTTATTCAATTTGGCCATAAAGACGCCCCCATCGGCGGTCTTGAATTCTGCCGAAATCTTAAAGGAAGCTTCCGGCTTAAATACCTCTATATCACGTTCCCTTTCAACGATCAGCCTTACTGCAACCGATTGGACCCTACCGGCCGAAAGTCCTGGCTTAATTTTTTTCCATAGTACGGGCGAGAGTTGATAGCCTACCAAACGATCCAATACCCGCCTCGCCTGTTGGGCGTTAACCAAATTGTAATTGATATCGCGTGGATTCTCAATGGCCTTCTGGATAGCAGATTTGGTAATGGAGTTAAAAACGATTCGCTTGGTCTTTTTCTTATCCAAATCCAAAGTTTCGGTCAAATGCCAAGAAATGGCTTCCCCTTCACGATCTTCATCACTGGCCAACCATATGGTATCCGCTTTTTTGGCAAGATCCTTTAATTTCTTGACCAATGCCTTTTTCTCCTTGTCTACTATATATTTGGGCTCAAAATTATTATCTACATCTACGCCAAGCTCCTTGGAAGGCAAGTCCGCAATGTGTCCAAAACTGGATTCCACTTTGTAATCCTTCCCTAAAAATTTCTCTATCGTCTTTGCCTTGGCAGGCGACTCAACGATCACTAAATTCTTTGCCATGCAACGGTTTTTGAAGGAACAAAAGTAACCGAAATTTTTAATTTGAAACTATCCGCGCTATAGTCTTGCATAAAAAAGCCCCGGAATTCCGGGGCTTTTTCTGTCTTATATAATGTTTTAATCAAGCTGGAGGGTACTCATTAATTTAATATCATCTTGCAAATATTCGTATTGGTACAACACCTCATCTCCCACCATCAAAAGGGAATTATCCAAGGGAATGACATCAAACGTAAAAATGTCCTTAAAATGGTTTAGGGATACCAAATCTTCCACATTGGTCTTATCGTATACCTTAAGACCTGATTCGCCATCACAAACGAACAGCTTTTCATCCTTTATACCAAGTCCGTATGGGCCGTCCATGGGGTAGGAAATTTTTAATTCCGGACTGGAGATATTGGAAATATCCACAATAAACAATCCGCTTTCCGTTGCGCCACAACCGTTACCGCCCCGGAGGGTAACATACGCGTAGTCTCCATCCACGACTACTGGGTCACAAGCAGTGCCGTGTTGAAACTCTGATACGAAGGTAGGGGTAGCTGGGGAAGAAATATCATATATATACATCCCACGCATACTTCCGAGAAACAAATGTTCTCCACGATTAAAAATTGTTTCAATATCAAACCCGGCATAAACATCCTCTAAATCCTGTGGATTTTCCAAATCCTCTATATTAAAGATATTAATGTTATGGCTATCTACAGCATATAGAAAATCGCCAACAATCTTAAATCGTGCTAAAGAACCACCTTGTCCGGTGCCCGCATCATTGGCAGCTTCCGCAAACAAAGCATCCCCTCTGTTTAGAAAACGTTCCTCGTATTCGGAAATTAGGCGACGCTCTGTAACCACTTCCCATCCAACGATAATTTCATTCTCATAATCAAAATTCGTTTGTTCAAAAAAATCGACTCCCAAAGGCCAAATTACATTGTCCCTAAGTACATTTTCCAATCGATTCACGATAGTAATGTTGGTAATGTCCGAAATATCCAAAACGATAAGGTCCATGAGGCTATCAGCATATAGATAGTCATCTTTTACGGAAATATCCACATTACCGGCAATTTTAATAAAGGAGATCTTTTTTGGGGCATTTGGATTACTATTGTCTATGACGTGAACGCCCCTGTATTTGTCATTGACAAAAATGTAATCCTGATAAGCATAAATCTTTCCCGATTCCTCAATGGGCAAAGGAGCTATGACATCCACACCATTTTTAAATTCCGTCTTAGTAATCTTCAATGGGCGCGCCACTAGATAGTCCGCATACCTCCCATCGTCCTCGTTATCGTCGCAGGAAATAAATCCCAACGAAGCTACCACGAGTAGCAATAGCAATTTCTTTTTCATAACATATTTATTTATTGGGTTGTTGAATAATAGATGCATGTAATGAGATACCGTTGCGTTGGTTTGTAATGACAATCTTAAGAAAATTGATTTCCGGTATCAGAGTTTATCATTCTTATGGATACTAGATGTTGGGTTTTTTCCGCGGTACTTTGGGAAAAACCTTGAAGATTTATAGTACTTACTACGGCCATAACATCCCGATAAACAATAGGACATGCCCTCAAATGGCGAGATAACGCATAAAATATTGCAAAACAAACTGTCATTATGTCACAACTTTGAATTTAGTATTATCTTTGCCTTCCTAAATTCCACGAAAGATAGTAGGTATTCCATGGAGAAAGTAATTGACGAATCGGTTCAGGGCAACACGCTTACTTTGGAAAGCAACCAAGGCAATACACGTAAGCTGTACATAGAAAGTTATGGCTGTCAAATGAATTTTTCCGATAGTGAAATTGTGGCTTCTATCTTGTCCAAACAAGGATTCAATACAACGAATGTCCTTGAGGAGGCCGATCTGGTTTTGGTAAACACCTGTTCTATTCGCGAAAAAGCAGAGACAACCGTCAGAAAACGTTTGGAAAAATTCAATGCGGTAAAAAAAACCAAACCCCATATGAAGGTGGGTGTTCTGGGCTGTATGGCGGAGCGGTTAAAGGATAAGCTCTTGGAAGAGGAAAAGATAGTTGATATGGTGGTAGGTCCGGATGCCTATAAAGACTTGCCCAATCTTATACAGGAAATCGACGAAGGCCGAAATGCAGTAAACGTTATCCTTTCCAAGGACGAAACATATGGCGATGTGGCCCCTGTCCGATTGAACTCCAATGGTGTAACCGCTTTTGTATCCATTACCCGAGGATGTGACAATATGTGCACCTTTTGTGTGGTTCCCTTTACGAGAGGTCGCGAACGCAGCCGGGACCCACTTTCCATTGTAGCCGAGGTAAATGATCTCTGGAAAAAAGGGTTCAAGGAGGTAACATTGCTAGGGCAAAACGTGGACAGCTACCTATGGTATGGTGGCGGACTTAAGAAGGAATTTGAAAAAGCATCGGAAATACAGAAAGCCACTGCAGTTAATTTTGCCGGGTTATTGGAAATGGTAGCTCTCGCGCAGCCCAAAATGCGTATCCGTTTTTCTACTTCCAATCCGCAAGATATGACCTTAGATGTCATAAAGACCATGGCCAAGCACGATAATATATGTAATTACATTCACTTACCGGTACAAAGCGGCAGTAATCGCATTCTAAAAGCGATGAACCGTTTACATACCCGTGAGGAATATTTTGATTTGATAGCGAACATCCGCAGAATATTGCCGGATTGTGCCATAAGCCAAGATATGATCACTGGGTTTCCCACGGAAACCGAAGAAGATCACAAGGATACATTGTCCCTAATGGAATATGTGAAGTATGATTTCGGTTTTATGTTCGCCTATTCGGAAAGGCCAGGCACCTTGGCAGCAAGAAAATTGAAGGATGATATCCCTGAGGAAACCAAAAAAAGAAGGTTACGCGAAATTATAGATCTCCAGCAAAAACATGGGCTTTATAGAACCCAACAGCATTTGGGAAAAATTGAGGAAGTCTTAATAGAAGGGTCTTCCAAAAAATCGGAGGTCCATTGGATGGGACGTAATTCCCAAAATACCGTTGTAGTATTTCCCAAGGAAAATTACCATGTTGGGGATTTTGTAAACGTAAAGATAAACGAGTGTACCTCGGCTACCTTAATAGGTGAAGCAATAGGATATACAGCTAACAATTGACTTTTTGGAATTCCGTATTTGAACTGTGCCGTAAACGGCATTTTCATCCGGAAGGAATGCAAGAAACTAAATGGAATCAGTACAAGCAATAAAACAACGTTTCGAAATAATTGGCAATGACCCCAAACTAAACAGGGCATTGGAAAAAGCCATTCAAGTGGCACCGACAGATATTTCGGTCTTGGTCACCGGCGAAAGTGGTGTAGGTAAGGAAGCCGTTCCAAAAATCATACATTCCCTGTCCCATAGAAAACACGCAAAATACATTGCGGTGAACTGTGGGGCCATCCCCGAGGGCACCATAGATAGTGAGCTTTTTGGTCATGAAAAAGGCTCTTTTACCGGTGCTACGCAAACCCGGAGCGGATACTTTGAAGTAGCCGATGGCGGGACCATATTCCTTGATGAAGTCGGAGAACTTCCACTTACGACCCAGGTACGCCTGTTACGGGTTTTGGAGAACGGTGAATTTTTAAAGGTGGGATCTTCACAAGTACAAAAAACGGACGTACGTATTGTAGCCGCCACCAACATGGATATGCTGGATGCCATAAAGAAAGAAAAGTTCAGGGAAGACCTATACTACAGGTTAAGTACCGTTGAAATCAATATTCCTCCTTTGCGCGAACGTCAAGGGGATATTCATCTTTTGTTCAGGAAATTCGCTTCGGATTTTGGCCAGAAATACAAAATGCCCACAATACGGTTGGAGGACGATGCCGTTCAATTGCTCCTAAAACACCGATGGCCCGGTAACGTGAGGCAATTACGCAATATAGCGGAACAGATTTCGGTACTTGAAGAAGAAAGAAACATATCCGCATATGTACTAAACGGTTACCTTCCCAATGCCAACAGAAGTAATCTCCCCGCGGTTATAGACCAAAAGAGTGAAGAAGGGAATTTTAGCAATGAACGGGAAATACTGTACAAGGTACTGTTCGACATGAAGGGAGATCTTAATGATCTGAAGAAACTTACCCTGGAGTTACTTAAGAACAAGGATTCTGCCAAGGTACAGGAAGAGAACGAAACGCTTATCCGGAAAATATATGGGAGCAATGGGGAAGAGGCACAAGAAGAGGAAAGTACCTCCATGGAGGTCCTGCAACTTCCAGAACCCCATGTAGAACCCCAAACATATACCCAGCCCCAAGAGGACAAATATCATTTTGCAGAAGAGATAGAGGAAGAAGAAACCCTATCTTTACAAGAAAAGGAAATAGAATTGATCAAAAAGTCCTTGGAGCGCAACAGAGGGAAACGAAAAGCGGCAGCTGCGGAATTGGGCATCTCGGAGCGTACCTTATATAGAAAAATAAAGCAATATGACCTTTGAGGTTGGGGTTTCGGTTAAAAAGAGAATTTCCAAGGGATTTGGTCATAAAAGAAAGTGAAAACTTTTTTTATTCGTTCTATATTTTTTATTCTTGGTTTAAAAAGGAAGCGTGCATAAATCCAAATACAGAATTCCAATAGTAATCCTTACCATTTTAATAAGTGGTTGTGGAGTGTATAATTTTACCGGTGGAGATGTTGGTACGGCAGAGACTTTTCAGGTTCCCTACTTTCAAAATTATGCCACCCAAAGCCCGGGATCTGTTTTTGCCCCGGGTTTGGATAGGGACTTCACCCTGGCGCTACAGGACAGAATCCTAAATCAGACTAGCTTGCAGCTTACTTCTTCCAATGGGGATTTGCTCTATGAAGGCGAAATTGTTGAATATCGTGTGTCCCCAATGACGGCAACCGCACAACAGAGAGCGGCGCAAAATAGACTTTCGATGGCGGTAAAGGTTCGCTTCTACAACAAGACCAAAGAGGATGCCGATTTTGAACAACGATTCTCCTTTTTCTTTGATTATGACGCAAATGTACAGTTGACGGCTATACAGTCTGAGGCACACGAAGTTATTTTTGAACGGATAACCCAAGATATCTTTAACGAATCCCTGGCGGATTGGTAAAATACAAATACTAGCTTGGAAATATGAAAAATGAAGTTGGAAGCACAATATTGAAAGAGTTTAATTTGAAAATAAGCTTGTAGCCTTATATCTTGAATGTAGCAGAATTTACATACCTCATTCAATACCCGGAAAAAGTGGTATCCCCAGTACAGACTAAACAACTGGAAGACGTTTTGGATGAATATCCCTATTTCCAGGCTGCGCGGGCACTTCATTTAAAAGGGTTAAAAAACCTTAATAGCTTTAAGTACAATAACGCCCTAAAGGTCACGGCCGCCTATACCTCGGATCGGGACATACTGTTCGATTTCATTACCTCAAGGGACTTTCTTCAAAACAATATTGCAGATACCATTTCAGGAAAAACCACCTCCCTGGCAAATACCGAAACCATTTCGGAAGAGGTGTTACCCTCGGATAATGAAAGTATTTTTTTAATTGAAAAATCCAAGGATGCTCCCCTTCCCCAAAACAGTGGCGAAGCCGATCAGATCTTGGATCCCCTCCTATTTGAGTCCAAAAACCAAAAAGTTGCGGAAACTTCATCTGAAAAAAAGGATAATTCAAAAGACGGCCTACAGTTAGGTGACCCATTGCCATTCACTAAAAGAGAGAAATATTCCTTTACGGAGTGGTTAAAACTTGCCTCGTTAAAAACGGTAAAGAGAAGCAAAAATACATCAAAGGGCACAAGAGCAAAAGAGATACATTTCCCTGTCGAGGAAGAGGTGCTGAAAACCAAAAAATTCGAATTAATAGACAAGTTTATAGCGGAAAATCCCAAAATTGTGCCGAGGGAAAACCCTGACTCCAATATAGACATAAAGTCATCGGTAAAGATTGATAAAAATGAATTGATGACCGAAACTTTGGCCAAGGTATATTTGGAGCAAAAAAAGTACAAGAAAGCAGTACAAGCTTATAAGATATTGAGTTTGAAATATCCGGAAAAAAGTGGTTTCTTTGCAGACCGCATAAAGGCAATACAAAAATTACAGAAAAAACATAGTTAAGATAAAAGATGAATACGTTCACTATTTTTTTGATCCTTATCATCATAGTCTGTTTTCTATTGGTCCTGGTCATTATGGTCCAAAATCCAAAAGGAGGTGGTCTATCCTCTTCTTTTGGTGGAGGGGGCAGCCAAATTGTAGGTGGTGTAAAAAAGACCGGAGATTTTCTGGATAAAAGTACTTGGACCCTGGCCATTTTGTTAGTGGTCCTCATTTTGGCTTCCAATGTTGCTCTTAAAGGAAATTTCGGCCAAGCCGATTCAAAATTGCTTCAAGGGGATGATATAGAAACAACGGTTCCCGAAACGGTACCGGAAGAAATTCCAGCACCTGCAACAAATGATGGAGTAGATCCTACGGACTCATTGTAATCCATTGGACAAACATATCAAAATGCCAGCAAAAATGACAAGCTGGCATTTTTTATTTTACAAAGTGTCAGTTTTTAGGAAATGGCATAATTTCTGTCAAGTAAAACCAAGAATTTTTAAATCAATTTAAAACTATTAAATATGGCTAAAGTTAACATCAAACCATTGGCAGATAGGGTTCTTATTGAACCCATGGCGGCCGAAACCAAGACTGCATCCGGTATCTACATCCCGGATACTGCTAAAGAAAAACCACAACAGGGCAAAGTGGTTGCCGTGGGCCCTGGCACAAAAGATGAAGCGATTACGGTAAAGGTGGGTGATACGGTTCTCTACGGAAAATATTCCGGTACGGAACTAAAATTGGAAGGTACCGATTATCTTATGATGCGTGAAAGTGACATTTTAGCAATTATTTAAAACCAAACTCCAAAAAAACAAATCTCAAATCCCAAAAGCTTGGAATTTGGAAATTGAAGTTTGGGATTTTAAATTTTAATACAGTAAAATTTTAATTATGGCAAAAGACATAAAATTTGATATTGAAGCGCGTGACGGTCTAAAAAGGGGAGTAGATGCCCTGGCCAACGCGGTAAAAGTAACACTAGGTCCTAAGGGAAGAAACGTAATCATAAGCAAATCCTTTGGTTCTCCCGTTGTTACCAAAGATGGGGTAACCGTAGCAAAAGAGATAGAGTTGGCGGATGCCCTTGAAAATATGGGTGCACAAATGGTAAAAGAAGTTGCTTCCAAGACTAATGATCTAGCGGGAGACGGTACCACTACAGCCACTGTCCTAGCGCAGGCCATTGTAAAGGAAGGTTTAAAAAACGTGGCTGCCGGTGCTAACCCTATGGATTTAAAAAGGGGAATCGACAAAGCCGTTGATGCTATCGTTGAGAACCTCTCAAAGCAATCAAAACGTGTAGGTGATTCTTCTGAAAAAATAAAACAAGTTGCCGCTATTTCCGCCAATAATGATGAGGCCATAGGTGACCTTATTGCCCAAGCTTTCGGCAAAGTAGGAAAAGAAGGAGTTATCACGGTAGAAGAGGCCAAAGGAACGGATACTTATGTTGACGTTGTCGAAGGGATGCAGTTTGACCGAGGATACCTCTCCCCATATTTCGTGACCGATTCCGAAAAAATGACTGCGGATTTGGAGAATCCTTATATTTTATTGTTCGACAAGAAAATTTCAGCAATGAAAGATTTACTTGCCGTATTGGAGCCGGTAGCGCAATCGGGGAAACCTTTGTTGATCATTGCCGAAGATGTTGATGGTGAGGCTTTGGCCACATTGGTAGTGAACAAATTAAGGGGGTCTTTGAAAATTGCTGCCGTAAAAGCACCAGGCTTTGGAGATAGAAGAAAGGCCATGTTGGAGGATATTGCCATATTGACCAATGGTACGGTTATCTCCGAGGAAAGAGGTTTCTCTTTAGAAAATACTACCATAGATATGCTAGGTAGCTGTGAGAAGGTGACCATTGACAAGGACAATACTACTATTGTAAATGGGTCTGGAGCAGCAAAAAACATTAAGACCAGGGTAAACCAGATCAAATCCCAAATTGAAACCACCACTTCGGATTACGATAAAGAAAAACTTCAGGAACGTTTGGCCAAATTGGCCGGTGGTGTAGCCGTACTATATGTTGGGGCGGCCTCCGAAGTTGAAATGAAAGAGAAAAAAGACCGTGTGGACGATGCGTTACATGCCACAAGGGCAGCTGTTGAGGAAGGTATCGTTGCCGGTGGGGGCGTAGCTCTGGTAAGAGCAAAGAAAATGCTCTCCAAGGTGTCCACTGAAAACGCCGATGAAGAAACTGGGGTACAGATCGTTGCCAGGGCCATTGAATCCCCAATCAGGACAATTGTCGAGAACGCAGGAGGTGAAGGCTCTGTTGTAGTAGCCAAGGTAAATGAAGGCAAGGCCGATTATGGGTACGATGCCAAATCTGAAAAGTATGTGGACATGCTCAAGGCAGGTATCATAGATCCTACCAAGGTGGCTAGAATTGCATTGGAAAATGCCGCTTCGGTAGCCGGAATGATCTTAACTACCGAATGTGCCTTGACGGACATTAAAGAAGAAGCACCTGCAGCTCCTCCAATGGGAGGCGGTGGCGGTATGCCCGGAATGATGTAATAAGTGCTAAATCATTTTATAAAGTAAAAGCCTCTCTGGAATTCCAGAGAGGCTTTTATATTCTGGGAATCTATCAAAATAACTATTCCCCAAATAATGCCGTCTCATAAAAAGCCGGAATAGAGAACCAATACCCCATAAAAGAGGATGAAACCTTTAAAGGACTGCCTGAACCTGAGACTACCTCTCCAAAAGCATTCCATTGGGTACCATTGGTATCCTGAACAATCGCTTCTGAATCCCCATCAAAATTAAATTCAAATTCCGAGGTATTCTGGGATTCATTTAATTCGAAAGAGATAATAAATTCTGAATTTCCGACTATCAGATAATCCTTCCCCCTAAAAGAATCTTTGATTGCCCCCAAGGATTCAACGTCCTCAAAGCGATAGGCCTTTGCATCCCCATTATCTACAATGGCATGTACCCGTTCTTTTAACGGCAATCTGTCGTCCTTAGGCGTAGGGAAAATAAAAAAATCGTTGTTGGTCCTGTAATCACGATAGGGATAAATCCCATAAGTTCTGGAGAAACCGGTGATTATACTCAAAACTTTGGTAGAAGGAAACATGGATTTCCATGTTCCCCAATCGGTTTCCACTAGAGGAATCAAATCTGCCTTTTCTCCCAAAAGGTTACCATTTACGGATTCGTTCAAAATCTGAGACCAATTGCTCAGAGTTGCCCTGTCAAAGGGAACCAAATTGGTCTGGTACAACAACCCAGATACCCCGAAAGTAGTTTCTCTTCCATCGATTATTCTGTTCCAACCGATTCCGGTTCCTGTAAGCGGGCAATAGGTGACTGCAAGGGAAGTGTCATCTATATTATCATTGACGATTTCGTGCCAATCCAAAATAATATGGGGGTAAGCACGGATGTCATTGCCATTTTTAAAACCTATTACCAGATCGGTATCCTTCAAAACGGCCGAAGCATCTTCGGCAGCGACAAAATTGGGATTCTCCAGAGCAGGGATACCGTCTCTTCCAGGACCACCATCCAAAACTTCGGATACCGGAATGCTCCATTCATTGGAGGAAGGATTTGGATTACCTTGAACATCAGGATTTTGTTCCGTTTGTTGAGTGCTCGATGAGCTACATGACAATAAAAGTGTGCCACAAATCAGTAAAAATAACATGTTTTTCATAGCAAATTAGTTTAAAATGTTTACTTCTTTCTTTTTCAACAGAAATGAGATTCCAGCTGTGAACCGCAATGTAGGTGTGAGCTGTGTGCCGTTCACATAACTATAAATGGGCAGTTCCAATCTTGTACTAAGTATAATACTTGGTGTAATTTGAGCTCCAAATTCAGGCCTGACAAAAACCCATTCCCCTCCGGTATTGGGCAAATCAGAATCTTCTATTCTGTCCACGGAAGCGTTCCGGTATTTAAATACCACCCCAGGGCTAAATATAGTATTGAACAATAGAAACTGATCAGTATACCCTAAATTGGCCTGTATAACATCGCCAAATTCATAAGTAGAAGTGTTATTTAAATATGAATTGTTTTTACCTGTTAGGCGATATGTGAAACTTCCTGAAACAGTTGCGGAGGGCCTAAAGTTAAGTCCTTTGGATATGGACATCCATCCAATCATATCCCACGCCCCGCTTCCTGGTTGCAGGTCGGCGGTCAACTGAAATCCCTCCTCGGTAGTCAAATCCGATTTTCCCAAAGGTGCCTTGGTTCCTACTCCCAGATTCAAGACTGTACGTTCCCCCAGGATATCCGGAATTGCATATTTCGCAAGGAAAACAGCATCACCAATACCAGTGGTCTCAGTAAAATTCTCATTTCCAAATTGTGTAATGGTACGCGTTTGGTTTACCCATGTAAAGAGTGCTTCTACAGAAATTCTGTCCGTAAAGGCATAGCCCAAACTCGCTAAAATAGAATTGGTAATACGCAATCGGGAATCATCATCAAGCTTATCGGCACCTGCATTTAAGGTATTCAAATTGTTGTAGTCGTAATTCAATCCAAGAATCCAAACTCCTTTCCCCTCATTAGGTAGTCCCAAATTATTGGATAGGGGGACCCCTCCGGAACAACAAGTTTGGGAAAAAAGTTGTTGTGCCAATATGAAAATGGTTATAAAAAGAACCTTCCGCACCTATATCAACCTTTAGTGATATTGGGTTTAGTGTGAAAAATTGGGATGTCCTTACATTTACCTACCCAGATTGGGCGGTAAACCTCAAAATTTAACTTTTAGAGAGGGAATTGTGATGTTTCCCCAACAATTTATCAATGCTGTTTACTGTCATCCGTGTTATCCTCACGATATTTACAGCAGGGGTGTACGCTATTATAAGCTTCTTCGGTAGCTTTAAGTTCCTTGGTGTCATGACCTACCTGTACCATGGCGGTCTTTATTTTCATCGGATCTGTTTTGCGTTCATCAATAATTAATGACAATTGATGCGAAGGGATATCCCACAAGGCATATTTTACCCCCTTTACACCTAAAGCTGCTTTCTCTATTCGCATTTTACACATATCACACTTGCCATCGACTTCCATAGTCAACTTTTTGTTTTTTTCTTGGGCTAAAGTGATTGCCGACATGAGCATTAAAACGGAAGATATTATTATTTTTTTCATACTTTTTGTTTTTAGGGTCTCAACGATACTATATTCCAGATTTCTAAAGTTTAAGCCGGAAGCCTGTATAGAACATTCTTCCCATAATGGGTGCAAACACAATGGTGGTATCAAAATATGGGCCAAAGGGATCTTGAGACCCCAAAACCGGATCACCCTGCGTAAAATTAGTCAAATTTTCACCTCCCAAATAAACTTCGAACTTTTTAGAAAAAACTTTGGTCACCTGGGCATTCATTAAACTATAAGGCTCCGAAAATGCTTCCAACCGAAATGGCTCGGGGTTGGAGGATGTATCCGGCAGGCGTTGTTTACCCAATGTATGTAGCGTGTAATCAAATCGCCATTGAGACCCATTCTCTTTAATTTCGGTCTGGTAGCCCAAATTGGCAAAAAAACGGTGTTGTGCCAACAAGGGCTTTTGTAACCTCCCTGACCGATAATCGACTTCTACCTGATAATACTTATACGCCGTACGTAGTTCCAAGTTGTTTAAAATTTCATGGTTCAGTTCCAATTGTAAGCTATTGGCATAACTCTTCCCCTCCAAATTATAGAAGGAGACTTCATCAGGGTTTTCCCAATCTACCACTATCTGATTACGAAAATCCGTTCTATAGAAATCCAAGGTTACGTTTCCAGGCCTATCCAAAAAGGTAAAGCCTTGAATGAAGCTAAGCCCATAGTTCCATGCATCCTCGGGATCCAGGCCATAAACACTACCATTGGAGTTCAGTAATTGAATCTGACGTGATGATGCGAACAATTGCTGGTTCTCTGCAAAAATGTTAGCCGCTCGCCTACCTCTTCCAAAAGACCCCCTAAAACTTGCTTTTTCCCAAGGCGTATATCGAATATGAAATCTAGGGGTAACAAACGTTCCCAAACGATTATGGTCATCCACTCGTAGTCCTGCCGTTAGGCTAACTTTTTCCAGATTGTCATAGCTATATTCGAAAAAAGCTCCGACCGAATGATCTATCCTTTCAAAATCTTGAGTGTTAACCAGCTCGTCATAGGAATCATACGCAAAGGTCAATCCTGCTTTGAACTTGTTCCGGGTATCCCCAAGAATGGAATTGAAAATAAGATTGGAGTAGATGCTTTCATGGTCAATATCATACCGATTGAATCCGTAGTACGAATTTTGTTTGTGTATACTATAGGAAGCCTGGAATCCAAAACTCTGAAAAGGAAGCGCCGGAAACACATAACCCAGCTTCAGGGAGGAATCAAACCTTCGGGTATCAATTTCACCGCCCCACCCTTCGACTTCGTTCAGGGGAGATGTATTCGTCGTGGGTCCATCAGAGGTGGGTCTGAAATTGGTCTCCCCTACTTGCTTTTCATCATTTAAAAAACGAAAATTGATAAAACTTACCCAACCCTTTTCTGGATTCTGATATTGCCAACGATTCATCACATTGATCTGGTTCGTCAATGGGGCATCTAAAAATCCATCATTATTCCGATCTTCCTTTTGGTCTCTCCTATTCCCATGTACATAAAATCCTGTACTCCATTTGTCGGTCAATTTTTGATTAAAATGGGTATTGAGTTCCAAACGGCCATTTCTATTGGCATAGCCATTTACAAAAAGTGCATTGTCCGTAAACGGTTTCACCAATTCGGTATTGATCTGCCCGGAAATACTTTCATATCCATTGACCACGCTTCCAGCCCCTTTGGTAATCTGGATGCTTTCTACCCACGTCCCAGGAATAAAGGTCAGGCCATACGCCTGCGAGGCTCCTCGGACCATTGGAATATTCTCTTGTGTAATCAACAAATAAGGACTTGTTAACCCCAACATCTGAATTTGTTTGGTACCGGTAAGGGCATCGTTAAAATTAACATCGATGGCCGGATTGGTTTCAAAACTTTCAGAAAGGTTGCAACAGGCGGCCTTTAACAATTCTGCACTATTTACGGTGACCACATTTTGTGCACTGAAGTAGGTTTTTTGAACTGCATCACGTTTCCTTTCTACCACCACTTCGTCCAATTCATTGGCCGGTCTGAGGGTGTGATGCAGCATTTGGGGTGAATTGATCGTTAACGTATCCGATTGAAATCCTACATAACTAATAATCAATTTATTATATTCCTTGGAATAAGGTATGCTAAAAAGACCCTCTATATTGGTAACCGTCCCCATTTGGGAACCCATCCAATATACATTAGCGCCTGGTAGGCCAATATGTTCGTTTTTGGAATTCCCTTCCATGACCATACCCTCTATTTTATCTTGGGAAAGGGAAAACAAAGGAATCGCCATAACGGCGAGTATCACATATTTTTTCATCTTTCCTCTTTTAAATAATTTGAGCCAACATGATAACGGCCATGACCAACATAATGGCATTTTCAATAAATGTCGCTTCGGTCATAGGTAGTTTAAGGGCCGTGCCCAAACAAGCACATTGAATACTTTTCTTATCAAGCAATGTCTTGGTTACTCCAACGGTCGTAACTCCCAATAGCACTATAGTTGCTATGAGCGCTGTGGTTACGGAATACCGCATCAGGAACATCAGTCCGAGCGCCAATTCTATAAAGGGATAGATCCATCCATAAATAGGTACTGCTTTGGCCAATGGGTCGTACATGCGAAAACTCTCAGGGAAACCTTTCAAGTCCAACAATTTAAAAAAGCTAAATACTATGTAAAAGAGACCCATAAAATCCAGCATGGCCGAATGCACATTCCCTTCCTTATAGTTCAGCAAAAAAGCTGTGGCAAAGAGATATATGAAAATCAGAAACAACGGTCTTAACTGTTGTAGTTTCGTTTTTTCTTCTGCCTCGCCCATAATTATATCCTCGGCATGGTCTTCTCGTTCCAAGATGCCGTATTTATCTGGCAGGGCGGACTTTAATGCATTTATGGAAATATGTGTGTCCATGGAAATTTCCGCTTCGGCTTTTTGCAAATTCACATCAACCTTTGTAATACCGTCAACTTGGGATAGTTTTTCAGTAACGGAAGCCGAGCATCCGCTACAGGTCATTCCGGTAATCTTATATATATGTTTCATTTTGTTTTAGATTTATTGTCATGTCCTAGAAAAGGGAAATCTTTTCTGTACAACTCGAAAGCATCCCTATCTAAAAAAACGAGGGATAAAATAGGCAGACTTCCGCCTATTTGGGAAGACGAATAAATCAAATGAGGAAAACCTGGTCAAGAACATGGATGTCCTTAAACAACAGGGGTGGAGGATAATGTTCGTGGGGCAAGGGACGCTCTACCTTCGCTTCGAACAAGACCAAATAGGAATATGCAATAGCAGTTAAAAAAGGCTGTGGAACAAGAATACTATCGTTAAGGGAAATAGTTAAGTGATCTTGCCCTTCCACTACAATAAGTTGATCGCTACAACAAGAATCCTCAGTCTCCATTTGTGAAGTAGCGCCCATTGAATCTCCCATGTCCATACCACAATCCGGTGCATGGGCAAAAAGCGACACACTAACCAAATGGCCCATGCAATAATGCTTGCCGACCGTCCACGAGGTAGTAGAGGCAAGCAAGAGCAGTGCCATTGCTATGGAAACACCTTTGGAAATTATCGCTTTCATAATACAAAAATACGAATAATTACATTTTACCCTTTACTTAGGCAATGTGTTAACGAATATTTATGGCATTGACGTTTTGTTAGTTTTAATCAAAACCTCGACTTTTGAAACTATAAACAGTGTAGTCTTATGTTAGATTCATTAAAGGAAAAAGTAGTCTCCATCATTGAACAGAAATCCGATGTAACATCTTGTCTTCAAGGAATCTGCGAGCTTTTAAAAAAGGATGTTCCCTACTATGATTGGGTAGGTTTCTATTTTAGGAACGGGGAAAAAGAAGAACTGAAGTTGGGGCCTTATGCCGGGGAGCCTACTGACCACACCATTATCCCTTTCGGAAAGGGAATCTGTGGGCAAGTGGCTCTGAGCAATCAGAATTTTGTGGTTCCCGATGTTAATGCCCAAGATAACTACATTGCCTGTAGTATTACCGTAAAGGCAGAAATTGTAATTCCCCTGTTCGTAAATGGCGAAAACATTGGGCAAATCGATATTGATTCTAACACGCCAAATCCTTTTACCAAAGACGATGAACGATTCTTGGAATTCGTTACGGTGGAGGTCGCCAAGATTCTTTAAAACTTTACCCGTTTTGTTGATAACTGGACTCTTTTTTACGTTCAAAAAAATTACTTTTGTGGGTCTAAAACCATATCCCACAACCCAATACAAATGAGCAATGTAAAAAAAGCCGCTTCGGCACTGATATCCGTATTCCACAAGGACGGACTGGAGCCGATCGTCAGAAAATTTCAAGAACTTGGTATCACCATCTATTCCACGGGAGGCACTGAAAAATTCATTAAAGAACTGGGCATTGATGTTGTGCCGGTGGAGGAGGTCACAAGCTATCCTTCCATTTTGGGAGGAAGGGTAAAAACCTTACACCCAAAGGTCTTTGGTGGAATTTTGAACCGCCAGGATAATGAAAGTGACGTAGCCCAATTGGATGAATATGAAATTCCGCAGCTGGATATTGTTATCGTAGACCTATACCCTTTTGAAAAAACGGTAGCAAGTGGTGCATCAGAACAGGATATTATCGAAAAAATAGATATCGGCGGGATTTCCCTAATACGTGCTGCAGCAAAAAATTACAAGGATGTTCTTTGTGTATCCTCAATGGAGGATTACGGTGAGTTTCTCGAGTTAATTACCACGGGTAAAGGGAGCACGTCTTTGGAGGACCGCAAGCATTTTGCCACCAAGGCTTTTAATGTTTCGTCTCATTATGATACGGCTATTTTCAATTATTTCAATCAACAGGAAATGGCCGTCCTAAAAATCAGCGAAACCAAGGGGAAAACCCTTCGTTATGGTGAAAACCCTCATCAAAAGGGATTTTTCTTTGGTGATTTTGAAGCCATGTTCACCAAACTACATGGTAAGGAACTTTCGTATAACAACCTTTTGGATGTGGATGCCGCGGTTAATCTCATGAACGAATTCCGTAAGGACGATCCCACCTTTGCCATCCTAAAACACAATAATGCCTGTGGCCTGGCAACAAGGGATTCTATTCATCAAGCCTATGTGGATGCACTGGCCGGAGACCCAGTCTCGGCTTTTGGCGGAATTTTAATCAGCAACGTAGAAATTAATGAACCTACCGCGGAAGAAATACATAAACTGTTTTGTGAAGTGGTCATAGCACCTAGTTATTCAGATGAGGCTTTGAATATATTAAAAGGAAAAAAGAACCGTATAATTCTGATCCAAAACCAAACACCCCTGCCGGATACCCTAGTGAGGACCTGTCTAAACGGAATCTTGGTACAGGATAAAGATTATAAAACCGATACCCTGATCGATTTGAAATATGTGACCGATAAGGAACCTTCAAAACGTGAGTTGGAAGACCTTATCTTTGCTTCAAAATTGTGTAAGCATACAAAGTCTAATACCATTGTACTGGCAAAAAACAAACAATTGTGCGCTAGCGGTACGGGGCAAACTTCTCGTGTAGATGCGCTGAACCAAGCCATCCATAAGGCGAAGACCTTCAAGTTTGAACTTGATGGTGCAGTAATGGCAAGCGATGCTTTCTTTCCATTTCCAGATTGTGTAGAAATTGCCAATAAAAGCGGTATTATCAGCGTTATACAGCCGGGCGGGTCCATTAAGGATCAGTTAAGCATAGATTATTGTAACGAAAATGGTATGGCTATGGTAATGACGGGGACGCGTCATTTCAAACATTAATTTTGTTACTTTTGTCGATGAAATACTCCCCCACCCAAACTCGTAACATAACCAAACTAAAAAAAAATGGGATTTTTTGATTTCTTGACGGAGGAAATTGCCATAGACCTGGGTACCGCAAATACACTTATTATTCATGCGGACAAGGTTGTGGTAGACAGCCCCTCTATCGTTGCCAGAGATCGTATTTCCGGTAAAATTATTGCAGTAGGCAAGGAGGCCAACATGATGCAGGGCAAGACCCATGAAAACATAAAGACCATACGGCCATTAAAAGATGGGGTAATTGCTGACTTCGATGCTTCGGAAAAAATGATCAACATGTTCATAAAGAACATCCCTGCATTGAAAAAGAAATGGTTTCCGCCTGCCTTACGAATGGTGATTTGTATCCCATCCGGTATAACCGAGGTTGAAATGCGGGCCGTAAAGGAATCCGCCGAACGTGTAAACGGCAAGGAGGTATATTTAATCCATGAACCCATGGCAGCAGCCATAGGTATAGGTCTGGACATTATGCAGCCCAAAGGGAATATGATTGTGGATATCGGAGGAGGAACTACCGAAATTGCGGTAATTGCCCTTGGTGGAATTGTTTGTGATAAATCGGTCAAAATTGCGGGTGATGTTTTCACCAATGACATCATTTATTACATGCGTACCCAACACAATTTATATGTGGGTGAAAGTACTGCTGAAAATATTAAGATTGAGATCGGCTCTGCAACTGAGGACCTTCAGACCCCACCTGATGAAAAATCGGTACAAGGCCGGGATTTGTTGACCGGAAAACCCAAACAGGTTCAGATTTCCTATCGTGAAATTGCCAAGGCACTTGACAAATCCATTCTTAGGGTAGAGGATGCAGTAATGGAGACCCTTTCCCAGACTCCTCCCGAACTAGCAGCGGATATTTACAATACAGGTATTTATTTAGCCGGTGGCGGATCCATGTTAAGGGGATTGGACAGAAGGCTTTCCCAAAAAACGGATTTACCGGTATATATCGCAGAAGATCCACTAAGAGCCGTAGTTAGAGGAACTGGCATTGCGTTAAAGAACTTGGAGCGATACAAAAGCATCCTAATCAAATAAAGCTTACTATAAGGAGGCTTCCCATGCCTATTGGGTATTTCCATTTTCTTTCAAAACCGTTTTCTGGAACCTTAGAAAATTATAAAGTGAATGCAGCAGATAATCAACTTTATTGTACGAAATAAAAATTTTCTGCTCTATGTCCTATTATTGATTATTTCATTGGCCTTCACGGTACAATCGCATACCTACCATCAATCTCGATTCTTTAATTCATCCAACTGGATAACCGGAAATATCTATGAGACCACTAATGGTATTTCTTCCTATTTTGGATTGGCCAAGGAAAACAAACGATTGGTGGAAGAGAATAAAATGTTGCGAAATCTATTGTTCAACAAAAAAATAAGTACCCCGGTAGAACTGGATACCACGAATATCAGGTATACTATTGTTTCGGGAAAAGTCATCAAAAATAGCTACTCGGACCCAAGAAACTACGTCACCATAAACAGAGGTGAAAAGGACAGTGTACAACCAGATATGGGTGTCATTACGGCCAAGGGGATTTTAGGCATCGTGGAAAATGTATCCAACAAGTTTGCAACCGTCCAGAGCATTTTAAACGAAAATTCAAACATCAATGCCAAAATTAAGAACACGAATCATTTTGGCTCCTTAATATGGGATACCAAACAATACAATACTGTACAACTGGTAGATATTCCACGGCTAGTTCCCCTTACCATTGGAGACACCATTGTAACCGGGGCAATGAGCAGTATTTTTCCGGAGAATATCCCTATTGGGACCATAAAGAAGTTTAATTTGGATACCTCCAATAGTTTTTACCACATAGATGTTACATTGTTCAATGATATGACCAATATTAAAAACGTGTACATCATCGACAATATCAACAGACCTGAAATACTGGAGTTGGAATCCAATACCTTTTCAAATGATCAGTAGTTCATATTTTATTAACGTAGTTCGCTTTACGCTATTGGTCCTAGTGCAAGTTCTGGTATTCAACCGACTTAATTTCTTTGGGTTCATAAACCCAATGGTCTATATATTATTTTTGTATTGGTATCCCATAAAAGAAAACCGTGCGGTCTTCATCGGCCTAAGTTTTTTATTGGGCTTTTTCATTGATTTCTTTTCGGACACTATGGCCATACATGCAGCTTCAACAGTCACCATTGCCTACCTAAGACCCGCCATTATGCGTTTCGTTTTCGGTGTAAACTATGAATTTCAGAGTTTTAGGTTGGGAAATGCCACTAAGGCACAACAAATTACATTTTTGGCGTTATTAATAATAGTGCACCATATGGTTTTCTTTGCACTGGAAATCTTTAGTTTGGCCAATATACTGCTGATTCTAAAAAAAGTGCTGGCCATAGGGTTGTCTACCTTGGTTTTGTGTTTATTGTTCAGCTCACTTTTTAGCGTTAGGAAAGAATGAGAAAGATCTTGCTTTCATCCATTATTGTAATTATCGGAATAACCTTTATTGGAAGGCTTTCCTATTTACAGATATTCAGTTTCTCTCCTGATCATGTACTGGAAGATCCGGCCATTAAGCGAATTTATGATTATCCCGAACGCGGCTATATTTATGATCGAAACGGTAAGTTGTTGGTCGGTAATGATCCGGCATATGACGTAATGGTCATTCCACGAGAGGTAAAGACATTGGATACTTTGGAGTTCTGTAATCTCTTGGGTATTGATAAAAAGAAGTTTAAGAAAGAGTTGAGAAAAGCCCGTATTTACTCCCCGAGGTTACCTTCTGTATTAGTACCCCAGCTTTCCAAGGAAGATTATGCCCGCTTGCAGGAAAAAATGCGCCGTTATCAAGGGTTCTACATACAGAAACGCTCCTTGCGCTACTATGACACGCCTAGCGCCGCTAGTGTCCTAGGCTATATTAGCGAAGTAAACGAGCGAGATTTGGCAGCAAACCCCTACTATATACAAGGAGAGCTTACAGGGCGTACCGGTGTGGAGAAACAATATGAGGATATCCTTAGGGGAAGAAAGGGCGTACAGTATATCCAAAAGGATCGATTTAATCGGGATATCGGTCCTTACAAGGATGGTATTTTGGACACACTTCCAGAACAGGGTAAGGAAATACACATAACCTTGGACAAGGAGCTTCAAGAGTACGGGGAACGTTTGATGCATGGGAAAAGAGGTGGTATTGTGGCTATTGAACCGGCTTCCGGCGAGATTCTCTCCCTGATCTCAGGCCCTACCTATGACCCTTCACTTTTGGTAGGCAGGGAGCGTTCCAGAAATTATAACAAACTTTACAATGATAGTATCCCAAAACCTTTGTTCAATAGAGCTGTGCTGGCCGAGCAATCTCCTGGATCCCCATTTAAAACTTTAAATGCGCTGGTTGCCTTGCAAGAAGGTGTTATTTCTCCCAGCACAACGGTTACTTGTTATAGTGGTTTTTTTGTTGGAGGCAGAAAAAGAGGCTGCCATTGCGGTGGGGGAACCCGGAATATGAACAGCGGAATTTACAAATCCTGTAATGCCTATTTTGCCAGTACATTTCGAAAGATATACGACAAGTTCAACACCACGGACGAGGGGATGGATGTCTGGGAAAAACATATAAAAAGTTTTGGATTGGGAGGATTTTTAGGCTATGACCTTCCTACCGGCAGACGTGGTCTCATCCCATCAAAGAAGTTTTATGATAAATGGTACGGGGACAACCGATGGGCCTCATCTACTATTATTTCTCTTTCGATTGGACAGGGTGAAGTATTGGTTACCCCAATACAATTGGCCAATATGACCGCTACCATAGCGAATAGAGGGCATTATTATACCCCACATGTACTTAAGAAAATTGAAGGTAATGATATTACCAATCCCAAATACACGGAACCCAAGCTCACTACTATCGATAGAAAGCATTTTGAACCGATAATTCAAGGAATGGCCGATGTTTACAAAAAGGGTACTGCACGCTGGGTACAAATTCCTGACATAGAGATTGCGGGAAAGACAGGTACTGTGGAAAATTTTACCATCATAGACAGTGTTAAAACGCAATTAACAGACCACTCAGTTTTTGTTGCTTTTGCACCTGTGGATAATCCCAAGATAGCCATTTCCGTATACATAGAAAATGGGTATTACGGTTCCCGATACGCGGGACATATAGCTTCCCTGATGATAGAAAAATACTTGAAAGGGGAAATTACTCGGAAAGACCTGGAAAAAAGAATGTTGGAAAAAACCTTGGAGCATGAGTATGCCAAACCGTTTAGCGGGGAGGAGTTCAAGATAAACGAGTATGTCTGGTAGAAGTGTCCTAAAACGAATCGACTGGCTTACTGTTTTCATTTACCTGGCATTGGTGATCATAGGTTGGGTAAATATTTATTCCAGCACATTTACGGAAGCAGAACCATCAATTTTTAATTTTAGCACTTTACATGGAAAACAGCTTTTTTTTATAGGGGCAAGCTTGGTTTCCATAGTGATTATTTTGGCCATGGAAACTAGTTTTTATGAACGTTTTTCCAGTGTTTTCTATATTGTATCCATGATTTTACTTTTAGGTCTTTTCATATTTGGAAAGACCATCGCGGGGGCCACTTCATGGTATGATCTCGGTTTTTTTAACTTGCAACCCTCAGAACTTGCCAAAGTAGTAACGGCTTTGGCATTGGCTAAATATCTAAGCGATATACAAACGGATATTAAGAGAGGGAAAGATCAATTATATGCCTTTTTGATCATTCTAGTACCCGTAATACTAATTATTCCACAACCGGATCCGGGAAGCGCATTGGTATTCTTTTCATTGGTTTTTGTGATTTTTAGGGAAGGGCTGCCTTTATATTATTTGGGCATAGGTTTTTTGGCAGTGCTGGTCTTCGTAACCACCCTTATGTTCGGAACCGTTTGGGTGAGCATAGCTACCGTGTTACTGATACTGCTATTCTTTTTACTCAAAAAGAAGAAATCCAAAATCCCGATTTTACCGCTTATTTCAATTGCCGCAGTCGCCCTTTTGTTTTCACTTTCAGTAAATTTTGTCTTCAACAATGTATTTGAACAACGCCATAGGGATAGGTTTAGTCTTTGGCTCCGTTTGGAAAAAGATCCAAATAAATTGGAGCAAATCCGTAAGACCATTGGCTACAATTCCTATCAATCCGAAAAGGCCATAGAATCCGGAGGATTCTTTGGAAAGGGTTTTTTAGAGGGTACGCGAACAAAGGGCGACTTTGTCCCGGAACAGCATACGGATTATATTTTCAGTACGGTAGGTGAAGAATGGGGCTTTGTGGGAACTACGACGGTCATAATCCTATTTACCCTATTATTTTTGCGATTGGTTTTTTTGGCGGAACGCCAGAAAAGTGATTTTAGCCGAATGTATGGCTATGGGGTAATCTCTATCCTTTTGATCCATTACTTCATTAATGTGGGAATGGTTATTGGGGTATTGCCGACCATAGGTATTCCCCTACCCTTCTTTAGCTACGGAGGGTCGGGACTTCTGTTCTTTACCGCTTTGTTGTTCGTCTTCCTAAAGTTGGATACCAATAGGTTAAAGGAAGAATTTTGAGCTAGCCTAAAACTTCCAGTCCTTTGTAGCAATTTCCTTTTCCAAATCCAATTCTATTTTGGTCTCAAGTTGTTCAAAAAAATCAATTTGGGTCCTTTCCTCGATTTCATCTACCGAAACGATAAATTTCTTAATCGACTCGCTAGTCTCCTTCGCAGGTATTAAGAAAGCAATTACCTTTAAGTTTTCAGCACTTCCCCTAGAGATAATCTTGTAATAATATTCAGGGACATCAACATCTTCCTCCCCTATTTCCATAAGACCATCTTCCAGAACGCCTCCGGTCACTACGAATAAGTCCCCATATCTTTTTGACCACTGGCGCACCTGCATTTCCAATCGGTTCCAGATACCGGAATTGAAGTCATTATTCTGTGGACTAATGTTACTCGTGTAAAACGTTTCGTTGTACGCTTGTTCCGAAAATCTACGATCCCCGGCTGGGCAGAGATGGCCACGATCATAGCCAGAGCCTCTATAATTGCGCCAATCGGCAGATTTGGTCCTTATTTTAGGGTCTTCGATAAAGTAGGGCCGCTTCCGATCATCATGGGTCAGATGTTCCTTTTTTAAGATGTAGGCTACCCATTCGGCTTGTTCAAAAGGTTCATTGTAGGACAACATAAAGTGATTATGCTCTATGAGAATGCCCGTTGTGGAGCTGGGAAGATAGATATCAGGAATTGTGGTCCTAGGATTTTTGTTGTCTTCGGTGGAATAGGTGTCCGGGGTATAAAAATTTTCAAAAACCCAAAAACCAATGATACAGCCCAAAATTAGAACGGTGTATATCTTCCTATTTTTATTCCGGGATTTTGCACGAACCATATGCCAAATTTAACGCAATCCCATAACTTGCCAATAGCCTTGTACCTGTAAGTATTCATTTAAAAAATCGACCAAAACAATTTATTTCTTCAATCAGTTATATGTAAATTGTATTGAAGCTTTTAATAGATTTTTCAATAGATAAACAAAAAATGCTGAACTGGAAAGATATCATACATTTTAGTATCAAAGGAAATCCAAAACCGGACCGAAGGGTCGAAAAGACTGAATCCGAATGGAGGGAACTGCTTAGCCCGGAACAGTTTAGAATTACCCGGAAAAAAGGTACGGAAGCTCCCCATACCGGGGAATTGTGCAGTATTTATGAAGCGGGGAAGTATAACTGTATTTGCTGTGATACACCGCTTTTTGATTCCACTATAAAATTCGATTCCGGTACAGGTTGGCCTAGTTTTACCCAACCTATTAAGGAGAATGCCATTAAATATGAAAGGGATTCTTCTTATGGGATGATTCGTGTGGAAGTAATGTGCAACACCTGTGATGCCCATCTGGGGCATGTTTTCCCTGACGGACCGGGACCTAATGGATTGCGGTATTGTATCAACTCCGAATCTATGCGGTTGCAAAAACAGGACAGTGATTCAAAAATGGAAAAGATAAAGGGTTAAACGGTTGATGATTGATAAAATTAAAAATTGAAGTAAGACTATGAACAACTCGAATTTAGGATTGGCCACAGTGGGAGGTGGCTGTTTTTGGTGTGTGGAAGCCGTTTTTCGGCAAGTAAAAGGTGTAGAAAAAGTGGTCTCCGGTTATAGCGGTGGCAACGCTCCAGGCAAACCTACCTACCGTGAGGTATGTTCGGGAAAAACAGGACATGCAGAAGTGGTACAAATCCATTTTGACAAAAACCAAATTTCATATACAGATGTCCTAACCATTTTTATGACAAGCCATGATCCAACCACCTTAAATCGCCAAGGTGCGGATGTAGGTACGCAATACCGATCTGTTATTTACTATCACAACGAGGAACAAAAAGAAATCGCCAAGGGTGTAATCCAAAACGTAGCTCCGTACTTTAACGAACCTATTGTTACGGAAATTAGTCCATTGGATATTTTTTACGAAGCAGAAGAGTATCACCAGGACTATTATGCCAATAATTCATCTCAGGGCTACTGCAGTGCGGTGATTACTCCTAAACTGGCAAAACTCCGTAAAATGCATGCGGACAAACTAAAGGATGTTTCTGTCTCGTAGATGATCAGGCACCTTTCCAAAAATTGGTCAATGATCTCTTTGTTAGGACATGAACAGGGTTAAACAGTAAACCCATAGTATAATGAGGAAGGGGCCTAAAATACCAGCCACTGAACCATTGAGCCTAAAATCTGCTTGGGATAGCTTTCCCGTGCTGAATGCAATCGCGTTGGGTGGGGTGGATACGGGAAGAAACAGGGCACAGGACGCACTTAAACCAATGACCAAGGGTAACACCATAGGATTGGATACCGACCATATACTGGCAATGGGAATCAAAATAGTAGCCGTAGCCGTATTGCTCATGATGTTGGAAAACAATACCGTAATAAACGCAAATACGAGTACCAATATCCAAAAGCCCAATTCCACATCTTCCATTTTCCCTACAAAGTACTCGCCCAGCCCTGTTTGTTGAATGGAAAGGCCAAGGGATAGCCCTCCAGCCACCAACATTAGGGTATCCCAAGGAATAGTCCGTACATCATCGCCTGTGGTAATACTCAGCATTGTAAACACCAAGATGGGCAAGCCGGAAACCATGGCGGGGGAAATACCGTGGATGTTCCCTGTCAACCATAATAAAATGGTCAATAACATCACCCCGAGCACAATTCGTCGCTGCGCCTTTCGTTCTTCCATTTGTATCAACTCTTCAGCATCCGGTTTTTTGTTAGGCTTTAGAAAATCCATGTTCAGTTCTGTAAGATCGGATTTATAAACATGGGTTAAAATATACCATAAGATAAATACCAACAATAATGCAACTGGGACACCAAATAACATCCATTCCAAAAAACCCACTTTAAAAGGTAGTCCTTTCATTGTATTTATCGCATCTACAGCAATGGCATTAGGCGGAGAACCTATAACGGTACCCATTCCACCAATTGCCGCAGCCGCCGGTATTCCCAATAAAAGGGCCTTTACAAAAGGTTCCTTGGCATCCAAAGTATTCAGTAAGGGGGCAATGGAGACAATCATCATAGCTGTTGTAGCCGTATTGGACATCACCATAGAAGCCAGGGCCGTGGCCAGCATAATGCTCAAAAGAACATTTTTGGGTCTTTTACCAAAACGCACGACGGAAAGTTTGAATACCTCTACGTCCAATCCGGTTTTTTCCATGGCCAACGCCAAAAAAAAGCCTCCCAGGATAAGCCAAATGACACTATCGCTCCAAGTGTTTATAAATTGTCCGTATTCAATAAAGTTTGGAGATTCTGGACTGTTTATGGCCGGATTTCCTAACGTAAAGACTAAAAATCCTATGATAAAAAGACCTACCGCAAAAGGCGGTATAGCCTCGGTGACCCAAAGACCTACCGAAAAAAATAAAAGGAATAGAACATAGTATTGGGGTTGGGTAAAAGTAGCATCACGCAACAGAAAGACACCTCCAAGGGCCGCCAAAATGCATAACAGAAAGGATATAATGTGTTGCTGGTTATCTACCTTGCGTTGCATCTTCCGCATAAAGCGGGTAGATGCCCTTCTAGAATCTGCCATGACTAATGGTATAAGTCTGCAAAGATAAAGTAGCTATTGGAATAAAGCTATTTATGAGATAACACTCTTAGATAAAAAGATCACTCCAAATTCCAATTTTGGGAAATAAAAAGTATTATCTCCAAAAACAAAGCCCCAACCATAGGTTGAGGCTCTTATATCAATGAAATGTGGATACTTTAATCCTTTATGGCCAACTTGCCATGTTTTATATTATTAATCTTTAGATCTTGCAAAACATTTACCGCCTCTTCCACATAGACATCCTTGGCCAAATTCTTATGCCAGCGATCTCTCTTTTCACGTAAAACCGAATCTTGGGTAAAAAGTTCCTTCTCATATTTCAAGGAAGTAAAAGTAAGATGGGAATCGTACTCCGAAATCGATTTGAAATAATCACTTCTTTCCTTGTCCTTTTTTTCCTCTTCCTTGTATACATCGTATTTTAAGGAAATAATCGTTTCGTCCTGTTCTTTCTTTAACCATTGCGCATTTTCTTCTATCATCTTAATTTGTGCATTCGCCGCCATACGCTTATTACTGTTCGCAATGGTCTGCTCATAATCTATATAACCATCCCATATCTCATAATCCGCTGGGGATATTTTGTCCCATTTTAAAGGATTGGATTGATCCCTTTCCCCTAAATCGATATAACTGTATTTGTCCGGAACCACAACATCGCTTTTTACACCTTCCAATTGGGTAGAGCCTCCGTTGATTCTATAGAATTTTTGCGTAGTCAATTTTATGGCGCCTAAATCTCCATGCTCATTGCTGCGGACAATATTGTCCAGCGGGATTACATTTTGTACTGTACCCTTACCAAAGGTCTGTTTGCTACCAATAACCACAGCTCTTTTATAATCCTGCATGGCCGCTGCCAAAATCTCGGAAGCCGAAGCGGAAAGTTCATTCACCAAAATCACCAAAGGTCCATCCCATTGGATTCGTTCATCCTTGTCATCATATACGTCCTTTCCTTTTCCACTAGATCGCACCTGTACAATTGGTCCATCCTTTATGAATAGGCCTGCCATTTCCACAACGGTCTTTAACGAGCCCCCTCCATTATCGCGTAAATCCAATATCAATCCTTCTACGCCTTCCTCTTTGAGCCGCTCTACTTCTTTGGCTACGTCACTAGCGGCATTGCGTTCGCTATAATCGTTAAAATCCACATAGAATTTTGGGAGATTGATGAGTCCGAATTTTTGGTTATCCTTAATAATATTGGCCGATTTGGCATAGGACTCCTCCAGCTCTACCACGTCCCGCGTAAGGGAAACTATTTCAACAGAGCCATCCACCTTACGTACGGTAAGATCTACAACCGTACCTTCCGGTCCCTTTATCAGCTTAATCGCATCGTCTAGCCGCATGCCCACAATATCTATGGGCTCTTCACCGTTTTGGCCCACTTTTATGATTTCATCTCCAACATCCAAACGCTGGTCCCGCCAAACAGGGCCACCCGAGATAATCTCTACAATTTTGGCACCCTCAGGCTTTTTTTGGAGACGTGCACCAATACCCTCAAACTTGCCGGACATACTCATATCAAATTTATCCTTGTCGTCCGGTGCAAAATAATAGGTATGCGGATCAAATTCGTCAACAATGGTATTGATGTACTGTACAAACCAATCCTTACGTTCCAAGTCATCTACAAAATCGAAAAACTCGTCCAAAGTTTTTTTGGTGGACTCCCTAGCAGCCACCTCAACTTCAACAATGGTTAAAGGCCTGTCCGAGGAGCTATTTTTATAATTACTATCCAAGGGACGTTTTGTATCCACCATAGCGATGTCTCCTCCGGATGCTCCGCCGCTCTTTGCACTTGTATTGATGTCCAACTTGGCATCATAGGTACCCAGGGTAGCATATTTCAGTTGCTTTCTCCAACGCTCCTTTAGTTCTTTTTTGGAAGTGGCAAAAGACTCTTCATCGTAGTTAATATTTATGGTTTCCTTCTTATTGTAGTCAAAAGGCTCCGCCAATACATCCTTGTATAACTCCTTGGCATCATTCATTCGCTTCATCAAACGGTCATAAACCAGATTAAAAAAGCTAATATCCGTATTCTTTATTTGGTCGTCTATTTGAAATTTGTATTGCTCGAATTCCAGGATATCCTCCTCCAAAAAATAGCGTTTTGTAGGGTCTATAATATCTATGAAATCCTCAAAAACACTAACCGAAAAATCATCATCTATGTCCTTGGGTTCATAATGCCCTTTTTCCAAAACATAAGTAATAAGATCCAACAACAACTTATCCTTATCATCATTTTCAAAAGACTTGTTGGTAAAACTACAGGAAGCCACGGCAACGAGGGTTAACAACAGAGCGTAGATAAAATTCTTTTTCATACTAGTTTTATAGTTTAGGGCGATTATTCAACGATTAAATACATTGAACAAGGCCGTACTTACATAAATTTCTCTAATTCCCTAATATACTGAAAAAACCATGCCAGTAGGTAATACGGAAGCATTAATTTTTTGTTAATGGACATTTGGGACATATCTTTTTTTTAAACGTATTTTTGCGGCATAAAGTATATTCTATGGCAAAACCTTTGATTTTGGTCACCAATGATGATGGTATCACCGCTCCGGGATTAAGGGCTTTGGTCAATTACATGAAGGAATTGGGCGATGTTGTGGTAGTTGCCCCGGACAGTCCACAATCCGGTATGGGACACGCCATTACTTTGGACAATACACTATATTCCCAAAAAATGCAGGTCGATTTTGATAACGGGGCATTAGAAGAGTACAGTTGTAGCGGAACCCCGGCGGACTGTGTAAAACTGGCGCTCCAAGAACTTCTGGAACGCAAACCCGATATCTGTGTCAGTGGTATAAATCATGGTTCCAATTCGTCCATTAATGTCATATATTCAGGTACAATGAGTGCTGCCATAGAGGCAGGTATTGAAGGGGTACCTGCCATAGGGTTTTCTTTGTGTGATTATTCTTGGGAAGCCAATTTTGTGCCTTGTGGCCCCTATATTCAGAAAATTGTCCGGGAATCCTTGGAAAACGGCATTCCCAATGGGGTTGTGCTCAACGTTAATGTGCCCAAGACGGAAGACAACGGCATAAACGGAATAAAGGTATGCAGGCAGGCACGGGCCAACTGGAAGGAAAAGTTTGATAAACGGACAAATCCAATGGGCAAGGATTATTATTGGCTTACAGGAGAATTTGAGCTTTTAGATCATGGTGAGGATACCGATGAATGGGCGCTGAGCCAAGGCTATATTTCACTGGTACCCACCCAGTTTGATCTTACTGCCTACCATGCCATTCAACAGTTGAATACATGGGATTTATAATTTGCGGTGTAAAATAGGAAATCATAGATATGGTAACCCGCAAAATTGAATTAATTGCAGCCCCAAGAAAATAAACGCATAATAAGTTTTGAACATGAATGTTAAGAAAGAGCTCTTCATAGGTTTTGCGGTAGGCATTATTGCCAATACCTTAGGAACACTTTTATATATTCTTTTATTTTCCGATTTGGGTATAACGGATACTTTTAACGCCGCCGTAGAACAAGACCATGTAGGTAGCTTGCTGGCCTTGGGTGCTATCCTGAACTTACTGGCATTTTTTGGTTTTTTGAAAATCCGAAGAGATCAGCGTGCCAAAGGGGTATTGATCGCTACGATTTTAACCGCCCTAATCATATTGTTTTACAAGGTTTTTTGAAATCCAGTTTTAAGGGTGAAATGTGGCATGGTTCCATAAATAAGCTTTTAACTTTAACTTTGACATTTGGTGCTTTAAAATTTTGATCTTTACGAAGTATGAAGTACTACATTATAGCGGGTGAAGCATCAGGGGATTTGCATGGGTCCAATCTCATCAAGGCCCTAAAAATCAAAGACACGGATGCCCAGATTAGATGTTGGGGCGGTGATTTAATGCAACAGGCCGGCGGTAATTTAGCCAAACATTATAAAGAAATGGCCTTTATGGGGTTTTTGGAGGTAGTCATGAACCTAGGAACCATTGCGAAAAACATCAAATTCTGCAAAGAGGACATTCAACAGTTTGCACCTGATATCGTTATTTTTATTGATTTTTCCGGCTTTAACCTTCGTATCGCCAAGTGGGCAAAATTAAATGTCTTTAAGACGGCATATTATATCTCACCCCAGATATGGGCTTCTAGGGAGAGTAGGATAAAAGATATTAAGCGGGATATCGATACGATGTACGTAATCCTTCCCTTTGAAAAGGATTTCTACGAAAACAAGCATGAATATCCTGTCCATTTTGTAGGCCATCCTTTAATTGATGCTATAACAACCAAACCCAAAATGGGAGAGCAGGAGTTTAGGGCACAGAATAATCTGGATGCCAAAAAACCAATTATTGCCCTGCTGCCTGGAAGCCGAAAACAAGAGGTACAAAAAATGCTTACTTTGATGCTTTCCGTAATGCCCTCCTTCCCGAATTACGAATTTGTAATAGCCGGGGCACCTAGTCTTGAACGTAATTTTTATACGCCCTTTTTAAACAATCCCAATGTCGGTTTTGTGTCTAACAAAACATATGACCTGCTGAGCCATTCCTATGCAGCACTCGTCACCAGTGGTACAGCTACTTTGGAAACTGCACTTTTTAAAATTCCACAAGTTGTTTGCTATCGGGCCAATTGGTTTTCATATCAGATTGCCAAACGAATCATTACATTGGATTACATTTCATTGGTAAATCTTATCATGGGAAAGGAAGTGGTAAAGGAATTGATTCAAAATGAACTCAACACCAAAAACCTAAGGTCGGAACTATCCAAAATCCTGGAAGGGCCTTTTAGAACGGCACAATTTGAAGCTTATTTTGAGCTCGAAAGGAAGTTAGGCGGCAAAGGGGCAAGTGAAAAAACCGCCGAACTGATTCTACATGACCTAAGGGATTAGAGAATAAAATCGTTCCTTTTTAAAATATTTCTTTAATTTTGGTTTCCAAGTTCCCTCTTCTACAGCTATAAAGAGGGAGAATTCCTTGGTGCATGCGTAACGTTTTTTCCATTTTCTTTTTAATTCTTATTACCAGTTGTGTAGTCAAGAAAAAAACGACCTATTCCAAAACTCCGAAGGTGACTGTACCAGCTTCCAACGAGGTCATCATTTTAGAAGAAGAAACCAAGGAAAGTATTGAAAAACCCGTTTTATCCAAAGCGGATGAGATTATCAATACCGCCCTCACTTTTTCCGGAGTGCGCTACAAATTTGGTGGGACAACACGAAAAGGCATGGACTGTTCCGGGCTTTTGTATGTGGCCTTTGGTGAGCACGATATTAAGCTACCAAGAACTTCCTACCATATGGCCGAAGAAGGCAAACGGATACGAATAGAACATGTGTCCAAAGGTGACTTGCTCTTCTTTAGGACATTGAGACGTGGAAAAAGGATAAATCATGTAGGATTGGTCGTTGCAGTAGAGGGTGATGATATCAAATTTATACATGCTTCCTCCTCACGTGGTGTTATTGTTTCTTCCCTTAGGGAGGGTTATTGGAACTATGCCTTTATAAAGGCTACCCGCATTTTGTAGGATGCGCTTACTCCAATTTGTTCCCATAAAACTTACGCTATCTCTTGTTGTCGGAATCTTGCTCGGCAGTTACATTAATTTCGGGCTTCTTTACGCTATGGTAACAGCCCTAAGCCTCTTCCTTTTAACCTTACTTTCCTATCTATTTTTGGACAAAAAAAGAAGTGATTCCGTTTTCTTTGGAATCCTGGTAATGCTGACTACCATAGGTATCGGGATACTAGCAATTTCCTATTCCGAACCAAAAAATCGACCTGATCACTATACCCATACAAATTTTCAAGGCGATCATAAGTTTTATGTCAAGGTCAAAGAAGTTTTAAAACCGACAGCGTTCACCAATAGATACCTTGTGGCATTGCAAACCATGGATACTGAGAAGGCTTCGGGAAAAATCCTTCTGGTTTTTCCAAGGGATTCCACAAAACAGGAACTTAAGGTAGACGATGAATTGATTTTGATTTCCCATTTGTATCCCATTGGCCCACCCTTGAACCCTCATCAGTTCAATTACAAAAAGTATATGGAGGGGTTGGGGGTCTATCATCAACTAAAATCGTCCTACGGTTCATTCGTACTTATGGAAAATCCATCCACAACTTTGTACGGGACCGCCGCCCAGCTAAGAAATAGCATTATTTCTAAATTGCAGAAAACCGATTTTGGTGAGGAAGAACTCAGCATTATCCAGGCCTTGCTGTTGGGACAACGAAACGATATATCAGAATCCGTTTACAACAACTACAAAAATGCAGGAGCCGTCCATATTTTGGCTGTTTCGGGACTACATATCGGTATTCTTTTACTACTGCTTCAATTTGTATTAAAACCCCTGGAACGGTTACCGAAAGGAAAGACCTTTAAATTGGCGGTCCTGGTAGTCTTACTCTGGGGTTTTACCTTTTTGGCCGGACTCTCCGCTTCCGTAGTCCGTGCAGTTACTATGTTTTCCTTTGTGGCCTATGCGCTATATCTTAATCGTCCAAGCAATACCTTTAACATCCTGGCACTGTCCATACTTTTTATCCTCTTGGTGATAGATCCAAAATTACTGTTTCAGGTAGGTTTTCAAATGAGCTATGCAGCAGTGTTTGCCATAGTTTGGATCTATCCCCTGCTACAACGGTTGTGGTTTCCAAAAAATAGTTTGCTCCGAAAAGTTTGGCAATTGTTTTCCGTTAGTATTGCCGCCCAATTGGGTGTCCTGCCCATAAGCCTCTTTTATTTTCATCAATTTCCAGGGTTGTTCTTTGTTTCCAATCTATTGATAGTTCCCTTTTTAGGATTGATTTTGGGAGGTGGAATTCTAATCATTTTCTTAGTGCTTTTAAATGTACTGCCCGACTTTCTTGTAGAAATCTACAATGAACTCATCGGATGGATGAATTCAATTATTGAATTGATTGCTCGTCAGGAAGCTTTTATTTTTACCGATATCCCGTTTGACAGCGTACAACTTTTTCTTTCTTATTTAATTATTGTTAGTTTAGTTCTTATCCTGTCCCAGCCTACTTTCAAAAGGATTGTTGCTTTTTTTTCAGCAATTATTCTATTTCAATCGTGGTTGTTTTACTCGGTATGGCAAAGCCGTGAACAAGAAGTGCTATTCTTGGCACACCAGACCCGAAACTCCGTTCTTTTGCACCAAATGGGGACAAACCTGAACGTAATTACCAAAGATAGTTCCCGGACTACCCGATTGGTAAAAAATTTCCAAGTAGCGGAACGCATTAAAAAAATAGAATACAAGGAATTACGGGGCAATTATGTAATACAAAAGCAAAAATTATGGGTTTTGGACAGTTTGGGTGTCTACCCTTCCCATGAAATGAGTCCAGAATTTGTTGTACTTACCCAATCACCAAAAATCAATTTGGAACGCTTTATAGATTCAGTAAAACCAAAGGTAATTATCGCAGACGGTAACAACTACAAAAGTTCCATTGCTAAATGGAAAATGACTTGTGAGAAGAAGAAAGTCCTTTTTCACTATACAGGGGAAAAGGGAGCCTATTACTTTGATGTTGTTTCTGAATAGTACCCGTTTAAGAACTGCTCAAGTCCGCTCTATTTTTCTTTCGTTATCCTCCGCTCCGTGGGTCAAAGCTTTCAATTTTTTGAGGAATACAAAAATCAAAAGACCAAAAAGAATGCAGAATACGGCAATCCCTGTAAATACAGTATATTCTCCAAACTGGGAAGCAGATTCGCCTAACAACCCGGCGACTTTATTGCCCAGGCCTGTGGTAGCAAAATAAATTCCCATCATTGAGGAAGCATATTTGGCAGGAGCAAGCTTTGTGACAAATGAGAGGGATACAGGCGATAGGCTCAGCTCCCCTACCGTATGGAACAAGTATGCCAATACCAACCAATACATGGCCGAGGAACCTGTACTTTGATACTCGGCCGTGGCTGCGGTCATAAATAAGAATCCGGTCCCCATAATAATCAATCCCATCAACATTTTAAAAAGTGAAGAGGCCTCTTTGCCTTTTAATCTTCTTGTGGCCCAATAACCTGCTACAGCGGTTCCAAGGGTTATGATAAAAAACGCATTTAATGATTGAAACCAAGATGCAGGAACTTCCCATCCCATTAACATTCTATTCGTATAGTCTTTGGCATAGATATTCATTAGACCACCAGCTTGCTCGAACGCACCAAAAAACACGATTACCATTAAGAAAGAAAGCACAAGCACAATAACCCTATCCCTTTCTATTTTGGTCAAAGGCCTCTTTAGGGCCTCCCTATCTTCTTCAAGATCTGATTTTCCCAAATAATCGCCCACCCCTGTAAGGTATTTTTGACCGAAAACAAACTGAATAAGCCCAAATAACATACAAATACCAGCTAGTCCAAACCCGTAATGCCATCCATAAACTTCACCCACATACCCAACAATTAAACTGGATAGGAAAGCGCCAACATTAATTCCGATATAGAATATGGTAAAACCTTTATCCCTTCTTATATCCCCTTTTTTGTACAAGCCTCCTACCATCGTGGAAATGTTCGGTTTTAACATGCCCACACCAGCTATGATAAATCCAAGTCCCGTATAGAAGGCCCACATTTGCTCGATGGCCAAAACACTATGCCCTATTACCAAAAGGATGGCCCCTAGAATTACCGATTTCTTTTGACCAAGAATTTTGTCAGCGATCATTCCTCCAGGAATGGATGCCACATAAACCAACATGGTATACCATCCATAAAGGGCCAATGCCTCCCCGTTACTCCACCCAAGACCTGGATTTTTGTCCGTAGTCTGGGTAACCAGATAAAGGACAAATATGGCGCGCATTCCATAATAAGAAAACCGTTCCCACATCTCGGTAAAAAAGAGGACGTACAATCCCACTGGGTGTCCAAAAAGCTCTCTTTGATGTGCTGGTCTTGCTACTGTTGCCATAATACAATTTTGGTTTAGTTAGTTCTTATAGATGTTTCTCAACGAAATCGGTCATTTTATTAAAGAGGTGCACTCGGGTATTCCCGCCATAGATACCATGGTTCTTATCCGGGTAAATGGCCCAATCAAATGGCTTGTTGGCCTGTATCAATGCCTCTATCATCCGCATACTATTCTGTACATGCACGTTATCATCCCCGGAACCATGAATTAACAAATAGTCCCCTTTAAGCAGTTCCGGATAATTAAAGGGAGAATTATCATCATATCCCCCTGGATTTTCAGCTGGGGTCCGCATAAACCGCTCTGTATAAATGGTATCATAAAAACGCCAGCTTGTGACGGGCGCCACGGCTATGGCCATTTCAAAAACAGCGTTACCCTTTAATAGGCAATTGGTGCTCATATGGCCTCCAAAGCTCCATCCCCAAATACCGGTACGTGACTCGTCTACATAAGGCAGTTCGCTTAATTTTTTAGCTGCGGCTATCTGATCTTCTGTTTCGTATTTTACCAAGTTTAAATAGGTTACCTTCTTAAAATCCCGGCCTTTATAACCTGTTCCCCGTCCGTCTATACAAGCCACAATATAGCCTTTTGAAACCAGCATTTGATGCCAATAATCATTGGCCCCCATCCAATCATTGGAGACATTTTGTGATCCAGGTCCACTATATTGATACATAAGCAAAGGATATTTCTTGCCTGGATCAAAATCGGATGGTTTGATCATATACATATTCAGGTCATTTTCATTGATTTCCAAGGTGGAAAATTCTTTGGGACTAATGGAGTAACCACCCAATTTATCCAACAATACTTTGTTGTCCTTTATGTCCCTTAGCTTTTTACCTGTTAAGGCATTTCGCAATGTATACCGATACGGAACAGTGGCGTTGGAATACGTATTGATGAAATTGGAGAAATCCGCATTAAAATCGGCAACATTGGTCCCTTCCTCCGTAGCTAGGGACCTTTTACCCTTTCCATTACCTCTAACACTATATACACCCCGATTTATGGAACCATTTTCAGTCGACTGATAATACACTCTGTCCCGCTTTTCATCATAGCCGTAATAATCGGTAACTTCCCATGGCCCTTTGGTAATCTGGCTACTTAATTCTCCGTTTGCCTTGTAAAGGTAAATATGGTTATAGCCATCACGCTCGCTAGTCCAGATGAAACTGTCATCTTCCAAAAAGGTGAGGTCATCCGTTACATCCACATAAGCATCATCAGTTTCCTCCATTAGCAAGGCAACCGAATTGTCCTTTGCATTTACCATATGCAACTTTAATCTGTTCTGATGTCGGTTTAATGTTTGAACGCTCAATTTATCCGGATGGTTCATCCATTGCATCCTAGGAATATAATAGGCATCGCCCAAATCTACTTTTTTGGTTTCCCCGGAAGCCACATCGAACATATGCAAGGTAACCTTTGCATTTTCCTCTCCGGCTTTGGGATATTTGAAAACATAAGGCCAGGGATATAATCCTTCTCCATAAACATCCATGGAAAATTCCGGTACATTGGTTTCATCAAATCGGAGAAAGGCAATTTTACTCCCATTAGCATTCCAAGCGAAGGCCCTTACAAATGCAAACTCCTCTTCATAGACCCAATCTGTAATCCCATTGATAATCTTATTCCTTACCCCATCCGTCGTAATCCTCGAAGTTTTGCCGGAGACAACATCAAAAAGATAGAGATTGTTCTCTGCCACATACACCACCTGGCTCCCATTTGGGGATAGAAGCGGTTCTTGAATTTTTGTATCAGCGATTTGGATAAGACTTTTGGTAGCAATTTCATACAAATAAAAAACACCCAGAGTAGAGCGTCTAAAAATGGGTTCTACTTGGGTGGCCAACAAAATCTTGGATTCATCGGAGCTAAACTCATAGGACGAAAAGCCTTGAATCTCCGGCAAATCGGCAGATGAGATTATGGTTCCTGTTTTTTCCAGAGTGTCGTAATCGTATTTGTCTATGGAGGTGTTCCCGTTGGACCTATCATAGTTAAGAACAGTGTATTCCTTTCCATTGTTAAGTGAACGGAGGACATCGAGACCTTCTGTTCTAAATTCTCCGCCATAAATCTCTTCAACGGAAACGGTTTTCTTCTGTGCTAGTGTGGTGGTCAAAAAACCTGTGACTATAAGTAACAGAACGTAAGGCCTACTCATAAAGGTGAAAATGTTTATTTAAGCTTTCAAGTTTACTAATAATTTAACTAAAAAATGAATTTTACATGAAAAATATAACACATTGCCTTCACGAACAAGTCTCCAAAATTTGACGGCATTATGCCTATCTTTGGCGAAGAAACCACCACTTTATGAATACTGTAATAGAGGGATTCTCCAAACTTACCAAGGAAGAAAAAATAGATTGGCTAACAAAGAATTATACTAAAAACCCAGAATCGTCCAAAAAAGTTTTAAAGCAATATTGGAATACAGAATCCAAGATACAGAAGCTACATGACGAATTTATAGAAAACACCATAACCAATTATTACCTCCCCTTTGGCATTGCTCCTAATTTTCTGATCAACGGCAGACTATATGCCATTCCTATGGCCATTGAAGAGAGCTCGGTGGTTGCCGCCGCAAGTAAGGCGGCAAAATTTTGGTTGGAAAAAGGAGGGTTTAAGGCCCAGGTTTTAGGCATGGAAAAAATTGGACAAGTCCATTTTATATATAAGGGCAACCGTCAAAATTTGGAAAAGTACTTTGAGTATGTAAAACCAAAGCTCATTTCCGCTGCAAAACCGATTACCCAAAATATGGAAAGACGAGGTGGTGGTATTTCCAACATTGAGTTGAAGGACAAGACCGAAGTATTGGAAAATTATTACCAGCTTCATTGCACTTTCGAGACTCTGGATGCCATGGGGGCCAACTTCATCAATTCCTGTCTGGAAGAATTTGCCAAAGTCCTCAAGGTGGAAGCACAGACTTTTCCTTCATTCGCCGAAAATGAAAGGGAAATCGATGTGGTCATGAGCATTCTATCCAATTATGTTCCCGATTGTTTGGTTAGGGTAGAGGTAAATTGTCCCATTGACCAGCTTGAAACCGAAGAATTCGTAACCCCATATGAATTTGCCAAAAAAATGGTACAAGCCGTAGAGATTGCAAAAATTGAACCTTACCGTGCAGTTACCCACAACAAGGGTATTATGAACGGTGTGGACGCCGTGGTCCTGGCCACGGGCAACGATTTTAGGGCTGTTGAAGCCGGCGTTCATGCCTACGCCGGTAAAGATGGACAGTATTCCGGTCTTACCCGTGCGGCCATAGAAAAAGGTATTTTTAAATTTTGGATGGAAATTCCTTTAGCATTGGGCACCGTAGGTGGACTCACCAATTTACATCCATTGGTCAAGTTGTCATTGGAAATTTTACAGAACCCTACGGCAAAAGAGTTGATGCAAATTGTTGCTGTAGCGGGACTTGCTCAGAATTTTGCCGCCCTACGTTCTCTAGTGACCACGGGTATACAACAAGGTCATATGAAGATGCACCTTATGAATATCTTAAACCAAATGGGTGCAACGGAAGAGGATAAGAAGGTACTGGCAGGTTATTTTAAGACACGTACCGTTACTCACAGTACAGTGAAAGAAGCCCTTGAGCAGTTGAGAAAATGATGGTAAAACAGTTTTACAGCAATGGAAAACTTTTGCTTACCGGGGAGTATGCCGTTTTGGATGGAGCAACAAGCCTTGCCATACCTACCCGATATGGGCAGTCGTTAAACGTTAAAGAAATTGAATACCCCAAATTACTATGGAAAAGTCTGGACGATAAAGGGGCAATCTGGTTTGAAATGGGAATGGACATTCCATCATGGGGGATGCAATACGAACTTTCCGCACAAAAATCTTTAAAGGACACTTTGTTGAAAATTTTGTCCATGGCCAAAACCCTAAACCCAAAGTTCATGGATGGGTCCCAGGGATATAAAATTGAAACCAAACTTGATTTTCCCAGAAATTGGGGATTAGGTTCCTCTTCCACACTGATCAACAATATAGCACAGTGGGCCGGTGTGGATCCTTATCAATTACTTTGGGAAACCTTTTCAGGAAGTGGTTATGATATTGCCTGTGCCCAGTTTGATCATCCCATTTTATATCAGCTCAATAATCAAAAACCCTATGTTCAAAAGGTACATTTTAATCCCCCTTTTAAGCAACATCTTTTTTTTATATATCAAAACAGAAAACAGGATAGCAGGGAAGGTATTGCCCAATATCGTAAAACTGATATAAATACCTCATATTTTGTACATCAGGTTACCGGGATTACAAAAAAAATAACAGCCTCCAAAAGTCAATCTGAATTTAACGACCTAATTACCGAACATGAAAATCTTTTGGCCACGACCTTAAATCTGGTTCCAGTACAGAAATCAGTATTCCCCGATTTTGTTGGAGCCATAAAGAGTTTGGGAGCTTGGGGCGGTGATTTTATTTTGGTCTCGGGAAATGAAGATACGGTACCCTATTTTAAGGAAAAAGGATATGACACTATTATCCCTTATTCAGAAATGGTACTTTAACCATAGAAAAGGGCCTAAATAACACGCAAATCCATATCCGACCCAACGGGAGGTATGATAATGTCCTAATAAAAAGTTGCGCGATTATCCTCTATTTCCGATTTTTCCTTTAATGCATCGTAAACTGCAGTATTTACTTTTCCAGCACTTGAAGATTTAAGTGAGCTGGCATAAGTACTATAGTTCTCGAGCTTTGGCGCAGGGGTTCTTTTGGTCACGGTAATCTTGAAAACCCCACTCTCTCCTTTTATCAAGTCCGAAGTTTGGTCCTGCTCCATGGCATATGCGGTACCAACTACCACAGGTTCCGCTCCTGCACCAGGAATTGTCGGGGATTTTACCGTTAAGGCTGAAGCATTGGAAACCGTAACATTGTTATCCTTGGCCAAGTCCTCCATTGATTTTCCCGTATTGGCTCCAATAATCTGGGTAGCCTTTCTATCCTTACGGATTTTAGGCAAAACGGAAGCAGAGGCATCCTCAACGGACATAAGGCCCTCCTTATATGTTCCTGTCAACTGTACTATGGCATAGCCATTATTGACGTTAAAACGTTTAATCTCACCCACTTCGGTATCTTCATTGAATGCCCATTGAACGATGGCGCGTTGTGCCCCAAGCCCAGGAAGGTTTTCGTCCATGGCCTTTACCCTGTTCACCGGCCGGACCACGTAATCATTCTCTTTGGCCAAGTCCGAAAAAGATTCTTCATTGGCAATAGACTCCATTTCAAATTTGGTTGCATCGGTAAACAGGGTATTGATCGTCTCATCCGAAGGCTCCAATTCACGGGCCAAAGTAGCTATCTGTACAATATCCTCCTTATCATCAATTTTAATGACATGAAAACCAAAATCGGTTTCTACCATTCCAATAGTACCAACGGTATTGCCAAAGGCAAAATCATTAAATTTGGGAACCATTGTTCCCTCTTGAAAGTAACCCAAATCCCCTCCGTTAGGAGCAGAAGGTCCATCAGAATTATCCCGTGCCAATTCCACAAAAGGCGTATCACCTTTTTTGGCATCCCTAAACAATTCCTTAGCTCTTGCTTCCGCTTCTTCCTTAGTACGTTTTATTTCCGGATTCGCTCTTTGCGCACCTTCGTAAGTAATTAAAATATGACTGGCCTTAACGGAACCGTTCGGCTTACGATCCACCATTTTTGAGACCTTGTAGAAATCTCCGTCCTTATATGGGCCAAAGATTTCGCCCGTGTTCAGTGTCATTAAGCTGTCCGCAAATGAAGCAGGGAGGTTTTTTCTGGCCTTGTAAATGGTATCAAACTTTACATCCGATTTACGATCCAAGAAAGCGGTGATATCTTTGGCATTCCGTAAACCGGCAATAGTGTCCATTACATCTCTTTCTTCCGAATACTCCACGGTATCCCCTATCAATTTTGAAATCTCGTCCTTTACCGTGTTCTCATCATCCAGGGAAGGTTTTTCCTCAAAATATACGAATTGGATATCCCGGGTACTTTCCTGCTTAAATTCTTCTTGATGATCATTAATATAGGCCGCAATCTCCGCTTTGGTTACGGTAAGGGCGCTATCCGGAATAGAGGAATAGGGTATTCTAACATATTTGATGTCAATTTTATCATTGGCCAATTTATAATCCAACTCCCCTTCCTTTAAAGTAGCTCCTATACCGGCCTTTACCAAATTATAATAGGTCTGCTCCTTGGCCATCTGAATAATGGCCTGTTCCGTCTGTAACCAGCCATCATACTGCAATGGATTGTTCACCTTCCAATCCGCCACGGTTTGCCTAAAACTATTTGGGTCAAAAACTCCATTCTCATTTTGGAATTCTGGATTTTGGGCATATCCGGTAGTTCTAATAAAATCAAAAATTTGATCTTGTTCGATTCCCACACCCAAATCCTCAAATTGCTGCTCTAGAATGGTATTCTTTACAATACGATCCCATACCCGGTTTACATTTTGTAAGGTAGATGAGGCCGGTGGGGCATTTCTTGTAGCAGTTTCCAATTGTTGTGTAAATGCATCCCGAGATATCTCCTCGCCATTAATCTCACCAACGGCGGAACCCACTTTTCCTCCCCCAAGGTCGCCACTGGTAAACACACCTGAAATTACAAATGCAAAAAGAGCGAGTCCTATAATCAAAATTAAAACGGTAGTCCGTTTTCTAATATTCTCCAAAATTGCCATGGTACGGAACGTTTAAAATCCAGTGCGCGAAATTAGTGTTTTCTTTTTATCTGTTCAAATTTTAGAATGTTAATCGGGTTAACATTTCCAAGGGCAAAATACTAAAAGCCTGTTATTTAATCCCCATTTAGTCGTTCTCTAGAATCTCTAGGGTAACTAAGTCTATTTTAGTGCTGGATACCTCCAAAATGGTGAATAAAAAGTTTTCAATTTTTATTTGGGAGTCCTGTTCGGGAATTTCCCCGGTGTTGTTCATAATAAGCCCCCCGAGGGTTTCATATTCATCGGTTTCCGGAAGCTCCAATTTGTAGTTTTCGTTGATGTAATCAACTTCCAATCGCGCAGAAAACTTATAGATTGCATCCTCAATTTGCTCCTCGTGCAAATCGGTGGAATCGTGTTCATCTTCTATTTCGCCAAAGAGCTCCTCTACAATATCCTCTACAGTCATTATCCCAGAGGTTCCCCCATATTCGTCCAAAACGACCGCCATACTTTTTCTTTTCTTGGTGAGGACGTTCAAAATATCATGTATGAGCATAGTCTCTGGAACAAATTCTACTGGCAAAAGGATGCTTTTTATGGTTTTAGGTTTCTTAAAGAGTTCATAGGAATGTACATATCCGATGATATTGTCTATGGTATCCTTGTAGACCAAAATTTTGGAATAGCCGGTTTCCGTAAAAAGTTTGGCCAGGTTTTTAGGAGTTTCATGTAGTTCAACAGCCATAATTTCGGTTCTAGGAACCATGACCTCCCGAGCTTTGACTTCTGAAAATTCCAACGCATTTTGAAAAATCTGTATTTCGGAATCTATGATATCCTCTTCTTCAACGGTTTCCATTTGTTCCGTGATATAGTCTCCCAATTCTATCTTACTAAAGGCAAGTTGTACCTCATCGCCATCGGTTTTAAAAAAAGTTTTTAGAATAAAGTCGGATACCTTCATAACAAATTCGGACAGTACCGAAAACAAAACATAAAACATATAGGCGGGGAGCGCCAAAAATTTTAGCAATGTGTTGGCATAAATCTGAAAAAGCACCTTGGGTAGAAATTCAGCCGTAACCAATATGATCAAGGTAGAAATTACGGTCTGGGTAAACAAACTGAAATCCGTTAGCATGGCTTGGACAAAAGCATTGGAAGAGGGTAGTATTTTTATGAACCAATTCATAAGGAGTTCTCCCATATACAGCCCATAAACAACCAAGGCAATATTATTGCCAATTAGCATTGTCGCAATAAATTTAGAAGGCTTTTTAGTAAGTCGGGTAAGTATTTTTGCCAGGAGGCCTTCCTGCTTTTTTTCTATTTCAATATGAATCTTATTAGCGGAAACAAAGGCAATCTCCATTCCGGAAAAAAAGGCGGAAAATACCAAGGACAACGTAATAATTATGATTGCGCCTTCCAAGATCATTTTTGATTATCGCGATTGCGTCTCTCAAATTTTTTCCGATAGTTCCTTCGGAAAAAGAACATAGCAATGGACACGATTGCGAAAAAGACAAACAAGTAAGCATTCTGCCTATCCATGTTCCAATCCGTATAAATCCTGTAAATAGAAAAAAGTGCTACAGCCACGTACAGATACTCCGTATACCTCAGTATTTTAATCATTTTAACTCTTCTTTTATCATCATTAGCCCGTAAGTCTTATGGGCTTTGAAAAAACTAAGGTTCCTATTAAAATCCATGCCTTCGCCATCCATAACAGTGCCATCTTCGGGATTGGTATAGGTAAATTCGCCCTGGGTAAAAATCCATTCGTTATTTTGATCATAATACAACTGAGGTGCCTCCAGTCGCTTCCCATCATGGGTTTCTATAACCACATTCCCTTGTAAATCTATTAAATTGGTCAAGGAATACATAATTCCATAATCCGCCTTTACCACACTTTTTTGCGAATCTTTATCATAAACATCCAGTACAAGTCCGTTGGGGAACGTGCGATAGGGGAATCTGAGATTTTGAAAATCCTCACTGACCGGACTGGTCAACACAGCAATCACCTTTGTGGATTTTAGGTCCTGAGTACCCAGTTCATCCACTGTTTCCGTATACGTTAAGACAAAATTATTGGCGATACCTTGTGGAAAAATCTTTTTCCCGGCTTCTTCCCCAACCCTTCTGTAGTTATCCGCACAGGCAAAAAAAAGCATTGCCATGGGAAGGACCACGGCAATGTTAGTAAATATATTCTTTATGGAACTTGTCATTCTACAAGTTGGGCACCGTGACGCTACCGCCTACCCAACAGCTGAAGGAAACTTTTTTTCCGGCCATACCTGCCTGAAAAATATCTGTTTTTGATGGGGCCTTTGCAGAATAACTGGCCGACGATTGGCTGGCCCTACCGCTAAGTGAAGGGTCTACCCTACCGGCCCGGCGGGCCATGTCAGCCGCTTTCCAATACATAGCACGCTTTTCAAAAGGAGTACTTCCGCAATCATTGGCACTGGTTGCATAGAGATTGGCGATCAATAAATAGGCCTTCCCATTTGCAGGGTTGGCATCTATGGCCTTCTGGGCATAACTTCTTGCCCCTGATTTACTGCTCTTTCTAGCAATCGTGGCAATCTTGTAAAGCAAGTCGGATTTGTCATAGGGATCTGTTTCCAGCTCCACCGCCTTGTTGAAATCTGCCAATGCACCTTTGCTATCCCCTGCTTTTTGCTTCAACAATCCTCCATACATATAGGCTTTTGCAGAAGGTTCCAAGGCTAATTGGGCCTCAAAAAGCTTCCTGAACATTGGGTCGTCCGTACATTCCTTTGAGAACATACGCCCAACGGCTCGTTTTACCCAGTCCACGTCACCCTTTTTCTCCTCAAAACTCTTTTGATACAACGGAATCAAGTTGTCGCAATCAGCCAAGGCTCCTAATTTGGAATCGATACTTCCAGCAATTTTACCAAAAGAAGTGGAATTTGTAGTGGCTACCTTCAATCGTTTTTTCTCTTTTGACGTAAGGGTACCCAAGGAGTCTTTGGGCAGCAATTTCGAAATAACATCGGTCAATTTCTTATTCTCCTCCTCTATTTTTTCGGTAATATCATCATATTCATCAAAAACCTGCTGCAAATCGGCCTTCCCGTCATTGTGCAGATCAACAAGGCTGGAAAAATCCAAATACAGTGCTTTCGGATTTCTAAAATTATCCCTATCCTCCTCAAATGCCTGATGCAATTGATCATATATTTCCTGATCGGAAATCATCTTGTTATCATACTTTAACAACACCTTGTCAATGACCACTTCCGCCTTTTTGGCTTTCTTTGGAAAATACTTTAAGCTATTGTCGTACAGCGTTAAAAGGTCTGTAATGTACCCATCCTTTTCCGCTCCTGAGGATTTTTTAACCTTATCCTTGAGTATTCGCTCTCCATAAGCAAAGTTGGCCCAATTAACATCGGGGCAATTATCATAAACCATTTTCCAAGGTGTATAGGCAGCATCATAATTCTTGACCTTTGCATGTTCTACATATATAGAAAGATTGGTCATACATTCCTGATTCTGGGCCTGAGCATTACTTACCCCCATATACCCTACTAGCATTAGCACTGTGAAGTAAATTTTCGTTTTCATCTTGATTCTTTGTTTAACGGGGGTAATGTACTAAATTTTTATCAATTTATTTTCCTTTTTTGGAACCATAAATCGTTTAAGGACAGTCCCACATTGATTTTAAAGTAACTTTCTTCTATCAAATTGGCCGATGTGGTTCCTCTTCTTCCAAGTTCAAAACCTAAATTTAGGTTAGAGAAACTACGACCAAGCGGTAAGCCTAGACCAAAAGTTATGCCAAAATTATTAACTTCAGTGTCGTTGACCATAATACCGGTCTTTTCATATCGGATTCCAGCCCTGTAGGTAATCCTTTTTAGATAACCTTGAAAAGAATCATAGTCCGGAATAAAATAACCCCCAAAAGCGAAGAAGCTAGCATCTTGATATTCCAGGTTTTCAACGTCCAAAAAATCGTTGGTGAACGAGCTTAGACCCTGAAAACCATATTCACCTCCCAAGAACCATTTCATGTTTTCGCCAAAACCGATTCCCAAGGTAGTGGTTGTGGGAATCTTTAAATCCGTATTTCTAAGACCTTGGGCATCTAAGTTTACATCAAGCACTTCAATGTTCTGTCCTGTAAGCAAAGAAAAAGAGCCGATTTCCTGGTTATTTTTTGAGGTTAAATTAGCCTGGGTGTTTATCCTGGCCGATGCAAAAAGTGTGTACTTATCCTTGATTTTTGGCATATAGTACAGCGCATAATTAAAATCCATTCCATTTATCCTGGACGTTCTTCGATCTAATGTTCCAAATTGAACATCTTCCACACTTTGAATCCGTTCATATTCCACATTGCCAAAATTAAAACTTGCCGTAGCCCCGATACTTAAATTCTTGGTCAATTCATAACCTATGGAAAAATAGACCTTGTTAAGTCCACCTTCCCCTCTAAACTGATTGGTGATTAAAGTCCCATTGGAGTCATTGGCCTCAGCGACTAAATTATAACCTACAGATGAATAGGGCCTGATCCCAAATCCAACCCCAAGTCCTTTTCCCAGTCCAAAACCCAAGGCAAGATAGTCCAAGTTGGATACAGATGTACTTTGTTCCTCGGTAAAGCTCTTAAGTCTCAACTCTCTACGGGAAATCCCTGCGGTGTAGGTGGTAATCCTTAACTTGCTGTAGCCTGCAGGGTTTTGCAGATTTATATGGATACTATCCGCATAAACACCGATACCGCCCATCATTTGGTTTTCGACCGTGCTTGCGGATCTAAGGTCGCCGATACCGAAATAAGAATAGGGGGAGGCGGTTCCATTCTGTGCATGCAAACCTGCAGTGGCAATGCATACCATTGCAAATACAATTTTTTTGATCATCTAGTGTTTGTTGTATTCCAACAAATGGTTAAGCCCTTTTAGGAGAAAATTGGAATCCGCAAATATGGTATTTTTTAGTCGTTTAGACAAAAAATGGGCGTCGCCGCCTGTTAAAATAACTGTTAAATCTTCAAAACGTCTGCGATATTGATCGATGACCCCGTCTATTTCCAAACAAATTCCGTTCACTATACCACTATGTATGCCGGTCTCAGTGGAATTTCCGATGAAGTCGAGGGGCTCAAAAGGTTGCAATAAAGGTAGATTGGAGGTTTGTTCATGAACTGCCTTGTATCGCATACTCAATCCCGGTGAAATGGCCCCGCCCAAATATTCACCATAGTCGTTCATCATATCATAGGTTACACAGGTGCCCGCATCGATTACCAAGGTATTTCCGTTGTGGTTATGATAGAATGCGGCGGTGGCCAAAGCCACCCGGTCCTGTCCTAAGGTCTGAGGTGTAGCATAGGAGTTCTTAAATGGTTTTTTAGAGGACGGGCTTAATTCGTGGACTGCACAAAAAATATTTAGGACTGCCATAACGGTCTTATCCAACTTTCCCACGTTGGAGATTATGGCGTTCGTTATATCAGGATACCGGTCACAAACCTCCTTTATCTGCCTTGCTACATCTTCGGGCTTGGTATTTTGATGAAAAACAAGTGTCTCCCCGTTAAAAACCGCGAGCTTGGTAAGGGTATTGCCTACATCTACGATTAGGTTCATAATACAAAGATCTGAAAATGGAAAAAACAAACCCCTTTTTTCCCGATTTTATTTGTAGTTCCTAAATTTGAAATTATATTTGCACCCGCCTTTGCCTTAGCAAAACTGGCAAAGTGAAGTAAGCCCTATGGGTATTCAAATTGAAATAACGGTACCTTAGCTCAGTTGGTAGAGCAACGGACTGAAAATCCGTGTGTCCCTGGTTCGATTCCTGGAGGTACCACGTCAATAAAGAGCCAAATCCTTTATAACTAGGAAATTGGCTCTTTTCTTTTTTAAAATTTGTATGGTTTTTGTACGGCTCTAATCCTCTTCGCTTTCTTTTTCTTCGTGGAATTCTGAAAATCGTACCTCATGCACATCATTGATGGTCGGGATAGTATTCCCCGGTATTCACATCCACGTACCGTACGAAGCGGCGGCTGGTAAATTTCAAAAGGGCCAAAAGTATAAGCGAAAAATCCTATGCTTTTACTGACTTGTATAATGGTATAGATTACGTCCCGAAAGTCAGGTCTTGGAGATTGGTAACCATGAGGCGCGGGTAAGCGAATGGTTCATTGACAACAGCAAGCTTGAAGAGGCATCTGATGAAGTGGGATACTTCGATAAGGAAAATAGGGTAGTAAATGCGATGGTAGAGATAATGGAAAAAAACCGTTACTGCCATCGTACCACGACCCCGAATTATTGAATGAATCCGTACCGGACAATTTGACTGAATGGTTAAAATCCATGTTTGATAAAGATGAGGTGGAGGCCTCAAAGAAAAGGCATAACCTAACAGGCATAAATAGACCGTGGCCTCTCTCAACGGCGTTCTATCAAGTTGACTTAGATGGAAATATCCGGGGCGGCAAAATCTTGAACTATGAACCTGAAACAAGGAAAAGGGTGGAGAAAATGAAGGCGGTAAAGCCTAAGCCTAAAGCAATTCTAGTCAGACCAAAGGTCAAAACGAAGTAACCGCCATTGAAAGCGGTTGCTATGAGCAAAAAAGAACATTGCGAGATTCTGAAACTAGCAGATACGGATCCTCAAAGGCTTTAGCCATATCAGCTAAAAGAAACGCCGATATAAAGGCTCAGAACATCAAAATTTCGGCCTACAATGCTCTTACCGAAAAAGAAAGGGAACGCCATCTCTTTGACTATAGAAGGCGTACTCTCAAAAAGCGATATTAAGGCCGAGCTATCTCGTATAGACAATGAGATAGAGGACAACGCTATCAAAATCGCTAAGGTGTCCGAGCAGAGGTTAATGCAGATTGGTACGGACTTAGGTCATATTAAAAGAATACCTCTTTCAATGATAAGCAGAACCTTATCCGAAAATACATCAAGTCGGTTACCGTTAGTCATAAAGACGACTGGTTTAGCCTAGATATGGCTTTTAGCATAAGTGGCATGCCTATAGAGAGTTATGAACTAGACAAAGCAACGTAGCCGCGCAGGTAGACGACTCAGGAAACCGCATTGTTATTCATTTAAAGACCGGGGAGATAACTTACCATCCTAAAACTGATGTTTATTTCGGAAAAATTCAATGTAGTAAAAAACGTACATAAAAATTTTATAATTATATTAGTTTTATGTATGGATTTAGTTCGTATCCATCTCCAATTATCGGTTCTTAATTTAAACCCAACCAACATGAAAAAAATTACTCTTGCCGTTATTTTTATTTTCAGTTTGAATACAATTTATTCTCAAGCCACTGGAGCTTCCGCATTGATAGTACTTGATGAAATTGATGCATCAATAAAAGAACATCTGCAATCCATAGATAATCTAGCTACAAATGCAATTGGTAATGGTGGAAATATGCTTTTATCAATATCTGCGAGATTAAGAAAGGATATTAATGAAACAATCGGAAATACCGATATAGCATTAAGGGAAAATCAGCTCAATATTTACAATCAATTATTAGGTCTTGTAAATGATTTTAACGTTGCAATAGAGACCAATTTAGATAGGGTTGATTTAACGGCAACTAGAATCTCTCAAGCTGCCAGTGATTTGGTTTTTAAAAAAAGAGAGCCGACTATTTTCAAGTACAAGACCCAAAAATTTATACAAGGATTTGATAATGAATATACTCTTGCGGTTAAAGGAAATAGTTTTGACAGGTCATATGATGTTTATATTGTACTGAATGATAACAAAATCAAACCAATTCAGTCAAATTACTCTGAGCTAATTTTTAAAATTGATGCTGCTAGCCTCAAACCAAATGTAAAAAATGAAAACTATGTAAGTGGCAAGATTATATTTAAATGGAAAGATGGATGGATATTTAAATCTGATAGGACTTCCGTAGAAAATTTTTTCATTCCAATTATTCCCCTTAAACTGGGAACAGCACAGGTGTATTTTGAACAAGAACTTCCAAAGAAAAAACTATCCGAACCTCTGTCCTATGGTTGTTCGTGTTCTACCGGTAAAAGCAGTATTACCGGAAGTAAAAGGAAAAGCTCAACCGCGTTTAATGTTTTGCCAACAGGTGGTAGAAAAATTGATATAAATTCAATTAAAGTAACTGACTGGAGACAACGATATGGGGGGAGTTATGGTTTCGAACATAAAACAGAACAACAAATTAAAGGAAGTATCAGCTGTAACTCTGACGGGAAATCATATGGAGGAGGAGGTTTTTCCACATTGACCTTTACTTATAATGAATTTGAAATAATTTATGAAGTTACACAGGATAGTACTACCATTAAAGATTTAACCACTGCCAATCCAGTACTGTTCGACTTGCCAGACCCTGTAGATGGTAAAAATCCAAATATCAAATATGTAGAAGTAAAGACATATGATAATAAAACTTTTACTTTGGTGCCAAATAGTGTTAATGAACTATTCTCATTAAAATTAAATCCTGCGACACATGATGTATTAGTAGAATGGAAGAATTAAATTGGAAATCTCCGCCCCTTTTCCCAGTTTAGCTTATCTAAAAATAAAAAAGTTCAAAATTGGGCTAAAATTTTTGTGCCCCCTTATCTGAGAGGCCCTCGAATATTGTCTTTAACTTAAAATAGCTTTCATTAAAAAATCCTATGGAAAACTTACTAATTAAAAATACTTCATTCTCAGAATACGAAGCAAGAATTAAACTGGTAACTTTATATTACTCCTTGACTTTTGAAGAGTTTGCCAGCGATTTTTTAAGAATTGTCTTAAACCAAAATGATGAAGCGGTTTCATTGGGTAACAGTAGTAAAGCATTATCATTTAATCAAAAAGTTCAATTATTGTTAGATGCAAAAGCTTTTGAAAAAGATGACAAGAAAAAAATAGAATATTTTATGTCAATAAGAAATCAATTTATGCATAACTCAGCTGCTATAACTTTAGAAAGTTGTATGTCGTTTTTAACTGGTATTGATAAAAAAATTGAAGAAGGATATTGGAAAACAAAAAGGGCTAACGAAGAAGCAGGGGGAGAAAAAGCAGCAAAGGAGTTGGCGGACGAAGAGCAAAATGAAAAGGAACTAATGAAATATGACGTAAGTGAAAGAGAAAAGCTTTTATATAAGTGTTGGATTAATCTAGCTAGTGATGTTATAGGTAGTTTTAAAAACGCCCTCACTAGGATTTCCAAACAAAGAAAGGTTCTAAAAATTGATAGTAAAAGAAACATAATATTAAACTTCCCTACAGAAGATACCTAGAAGGTGTGAAAGTGGTCTAAAATTTTTATGGAGTACTATATATCCAGACCGGCCCTGAATACTGTCCTTAGCTTTTTTTTATTGATTTTTTTGGATAATTTCCATATTTTTGGATTATATCCATAATTTATGGCCCTCTACAGGGGCCATGACCTTAAGATTATCCAGGAACTCCTAAAGGAGATAGGAGCGCATAGGTACGAGATGGCCCTTAGGAATATGAAAGTCCAGCAAAAACCTATGGGCATGAAGGGCTGGTACTTGGAATCGAGCGAACATTATCTAAGGTTGTGCCACCGCTATCCCAGCGGGTATATCCTGATGCTGATGGACGTGGATAGGTGCGATAATATACCCCGGAAAGGCTGGGAACGCATAAAGGTTGAAAGATGAAAATGTACAGGCAGGAGAAGCTTATCGAAAAGCTATTGAAATTCCGTTGGAAAAAATACGGGTTCAATCTTATTAAAGTTGAATGTTACGATAGGTACGATGGGGATAGATTTATGTGCCGTGTCGAATGTTTCAAAGGGGGTAAGGGAATCAAATATAGGGTTATGAAACATGAGGCCCCATTGGACGAAAAGTTTGTTGTGGAGGCCGAAAGGAGGTTGGAGGGAATTCTTACATCGGTCGATTAATTGGGTATATTTGGAACACAAAAAATTTTGTTTGGAATGTGGATCAAGCTTGTAATAACTGTTATTACTATTCTGCTTCTTTTCGATGAGTACTTCAAGGTAATCGAAAAAGTCAAGAAAAAGAATAGGCGAAAAATATTACTTATCGCACTTGCCTTACTATCAATATTATCTTTAGTAGATGTGGTTATTGAGGTCAACGAAGGTAATGAACTTATCCAAAAAGCCAACAATATAATCAAGAAGTCGGATACCTTAATATCCCAGTCCAATGTAATAACTAATGATTTACATGAGAATATTGAATCCGTCAAGGAAACTGGCGAAAGCCTAGCAGGTATTGATAGCGTTTTAAAAGGCGTTAGGGATAGTGTATCGAATCAGGTTGAAATCCTAAAAGCCGCTGTCATCAAATCAAAAGAGCTTTTCAGGTTGGAACAACAAAAGTTTGAGCTGGACAAACCAAATTTAATAATTCCCAGTGGACAAGTCCTACTTGTGGACTCAAATATCAATAATAATGGCTATGACATAACCTTCATAGTTCATAATTTTGGGAATAGAGCAGCTAAGGACATACAGATTCAAGCTCTTGCTTTGTTATCTTCAAATCAATTCATTGATTTTGACGAAGGAAAATTCAATACCGAAACATCTGGTACTCCCACCATGCCTGGCACGCTTCAAACAACAGCAAACAAAAGGTTAGTTTTCAACATTCCCAAAATTAGGTTTGATAATGAAAATTTCGGAATTTTTCTCGTTTTCAAAATTAGTTATTTAGATGAAGCGACCGGTATATTGCATCAAGCAAATCAATTCATGACTTACAATAGCAAAAAATCATTTGAATCTCCATTTGACGATGCCAAACAGAGTCAAATCAATAAGGTCATAAATGAAATTAAGAGGAATAGAATTAATGAATTTTTAACCTCAGAATATCTAAATTGAAGTAGGCGGAAGCTAAACAAAGGCGATTCAAGAAGAACTGAATAAGAAACCGGGTAATGAAAACAGGTAACTACAGAATTATCGATAAAGATTTTTGGTATAAGATAAAAAACGACTTTCCTATTGGCGGCGGTGTATATGAACTTTATTGCATGAACAAATATGGTAAAACCATTCCAGTAAACAGAATGTTGGGAACGGATGATGAGGGATTGCTTTATATAGGTAAGGCCGGTAGTTTTCTTGATAGGGTAATCGAACTTAAAAAATCCATATCGCCAGACTATAACTCTAGAGGCCATGAATGTGGTGCCAGGTATAAAGCTTCCAAAGGGATTCAGGAAATCTATCCTTATGAAAATCTCTTTGTCTATCTAACAAGTTCTGAAAACGAGCGCATTTTAGAAATTGAAAAACTCAATGGGTATCTGGAAAAATTCGGTGAGTTTCCACCGTTGAACCGAATGGGGTAATTCAACTACACTTTACCCATATCCAATTTCCATGGCCTTTATATATCTGTTCATATTCCGGTAGTCAAACGTTTTCCTGTTTTAAAGTCTTCAATGTCGAGCCATATCAATTTATTGTCAGATTTTCGCACATGTTTTTCAATTCTGTAACATGGTTCTTTCGTATCATCGTTGAAATAAAAAGTTGAAGTTGCTATAAAAGTATCCTTATTGGATTCCCAACTATTTTCATTGTCGACCTTCAAATATTTTGAGTTTTCGATCTCACTTAATTTATCCAATACCGATGCATCCATATAATATTATTTCAAACTTTATTTATGTCTATGCTTCCAGCGTACCTATCCAAAGTATCGCCCGTTTTAAAATGTCCTTTGCCTAAAATCTTATTGCTTATTGGGTCGTATTCAACTTCTACGAAAAAAGCGTAAAGGGCGTACAGGTTATACTTTCTATCGACTGTTATGCGGTTGGTCAGGAAAGCACCGTTTTCCCAAAGGTCGTTTCATTGCTCCGTTTCGGATAACATCATGTATTCGTATAAACCCATGTGATAAAAGTAAGATTATTCGGATTATATTTGATTTATGGAAGTTATAAATTCATTTTTCAGCAACATAAAGGATAAACTAACAAACCCTTTTTTCGGTACTCTAATATTGGTATTGCTTATCCAACATTGGGAATTCGTCTATGCTATTTTCAATTTTGATAGTGATTGTACCCTAGATGAAAAACTTGTATTCCTTCAAAATTATATATCGGAAAACATAACATTTGAAACTCTGTTTAGAGATTGTGCTTATGCCCTAGGCTATATGACACTTGGATATTTAATAATTGTAGGTACGCGAAGCTTAGTCTTAGCAATAGAATTTAGACTGATGCCGTTTCTTACAGGCAAAATCGTAAGCAAAAAAGTTGTTGAAAAGAGTTTATACGATGAAGTCGTAAAAGAGCGTGAGGATTACTTTGACCAGTATGAAGAACAGCGAAAGAATGTTAGAAGCTTCTCAAAAACTATTGACGCACAAAACGAGCAAATAAAAGAAAAGGATAAAGACTTAGTGAAACAGAGTCAAAATTTAAGTAGTATTATAAAGGAAAAAGATAACGTAACCAGTAAGTTGAGTTCATCTGAAAAAGAAAAAGAAAACCTTACTAGTGAACTGAAATCATCAAAGAATGCACTTGATAATCTTACGAAACAACATAAAATTTTAGGACTTAAATTAAAAATGTTCGAGAGTCTTTATTTCGCCAGTGAAAATGAAGTGTACTATACCTCTAAAGAAGATTTTCCTCCTGAAATCAGAAATAAGGTAAGAGAACTAAAAAGGGACGGTATGTGGGAACAATTTATTTCTGTTGGACTTTTTTTTAAAAAAGGTGGCTCTTTGGGTGGTGAGGTATTATCAGAAATGATTAAAAGAAACTTAGCATTTGATAGAGATAAGCAAGAAGATTGGACTCCCTACGGAAGAATTATATGGAAATACAAAAATTTATTTGATGATGAGAACGAAATATCATAGGAAAGCTCCTATTTCAGATCAACCCCTTAACCTTCCCAACGGCATTGATATTCACCCCTGCCAACTTCATCGTATCCCTTAAAGATTGGCCTTTCTTTAGTTGTTTTACGAATTTGGGGTATTTAGATAGTACTTGCTCCTTTGATTATGGGTATAACGGCCCTTGTTTTTTGTTGGGAATTGCAACCCAACAACCTACTAACCTGTATTGGGTTAAAGTTACTACCTCTAGATGTTTGGAATCCGTTACCGTTGAGGTTATCCGCTATAGATTGTAGAGTATCCCCGTTAGCCTTTAGATTAGCGGCGTAGGCTCTTGCCCTGCGGTTGTTCTCATTGAGTTCCTTTTTCAGGGCCATTGCCTTGGCACCCTTTGCCCTACCCTCGTTGGTAAGATTCCGGGGACTACCGAGCTTAACGCCCTTATTCTTTAAAACAGCTAATGCGGCCTTGGTACGCTCGCTTATCTTTTGGCGTTCGTCCTTGGCAATGGCAAGCTTTAGATTTTTAAGTAGTTCGTTATCATTTGGGGAATCGGATTCTATGTACTGAATCCCTAACTCTTCTAAGCGTACCGCAATTTTAAAGCCCCCACGGGACAACCTATCCAGTTTTTTGATAACCAGTATAGCCTTATGGGTCTGGCACTCCCAAATAGCTTCGTTGAGGTTGACCCTGTTATCTTTGCTACCGGAAGCAATGTCCGTAAACTCTTTTAGGAGCTTACCGCCAGTACCGGATATGTACCGTCTAACGCTTTCCTGTTGGGATTCCAAACCTAATCCGCTATGGCCTTGTTCCTTAGTGGATACCCTATAATATGCTATATAGTTCATTGTCAATTGATTATAATTAATAAATGCAAATATAACAATTCTGTAACAGAGGTTACTGTTTTGTTATGTCTTTTCGATAAAACGCAAATTGTTATATTTGTAACGCCTTGTTACAAAAAACTGTAAAAAATATGGAACGATTCTATTATCCTAGTATATTAGTAGGGTAATAGAAGGGGGAGGGGTCTGCAAAGAGAGGCGTATTTTATGGATTGCTTTGGATTTGTAGAGGTAAGATTAGCCTTTATTGTTTTTCTAGTTTCAAAATTAAGCTCGGTAATAAACTCCAATAAAAAAAATTGCTCAGCACTTGCTATGCATATTTTAGTTCTGGTAGGCACACCAAAAAAATCCTTCAAACCTTTGGAAACCCCTAGTATTACTATAAATATATCCCTTTTAGTTTATATTATTTTTAATATAGTTCAGTAAGTTTAGTAGAAATCAATAAAAAGACTTGTAGCAATAAAAAAAATATGCAATCTGTAAAATACCCTTTTTATTATATTACCATAGTTTTGAACACTCTACCCAACTCGGCAAATCAAAACCATTTTTACTACTTGAAGTCAATAAACACGGTACTTCCCGGATTATCCACCTCTAACTTGTGTACTAGGCACTAAAAAGCCCCCATGTAATTGGAGGCTGTTTTTAGTCATTCCCTGCAGTTTATGAAAGCCCTATACTCCTCTGGACGAGCTTCCCAATACAATCTCATAGCTTGCGATCTAAGATACTCTTTCTCTTCCTTGTTTCTTAAAGCCTCCCTCATTTCAAGTATTTCCCACCTTTTAATCAGTTCAAGGTTAATATTTACGTCATATCGTGAGGCAAGCAAGAGCGAACCCCTCTTACTAAGGGTATAATTAATCCTGCTTTTGCCCTGTTTGTCAATGTAACTACTTGATTTCCAAAGACTGCGCAATTCTGCGCTCGCCAATCTGCTTTCCATGACACGAATATCCCGCATAACGTCGTTATGTCTTTTACCTGTAATATCAGCTATCTGGTTACTGGTAATTTGGCCTATATCGTATAATTCCAATCCTTCCATATTTATTTGGCCTAATATCAATTTATACTGTTTTATTTGGTCGCACAAAAGCAGTTTCATTTACACGGCGTTAGTGCTTCCAATAGTTCCGATTTCTTATAGTACCTTCTAGATCCAATACCGTGGGCTTTTACTTTCCCACTATTTGTCCAATGCCACAAAGTACTAGAATCTATTTTAAGGAGTTCGCAAGTTTCCGATCTTGTAAGAAGTTCATTAATCGGATTGTCGGTATTTAGTTTTTTTAATATCGGATCCAAACCCTCTTTTAACCTTTTATCAATAAGGTCGCCCAATTCAGCCGGGCTAATGCTTGTCAATAGGATGGAATTTTCCATATGAAATTATCTTATTGCGGCCAGAGCCATGTTTAACGTTGATTTTTTGCCGCCTGTAACTACGGTCAATCCCAATAAATTGAGAGAAATAGTATCCTCTGTGGCCTACGCTATTGGTAGCCGGGGAAGTAATTTAGCATTTGCCTATTCGTAGATAAGGCTTTCCAAATTACAGATACAAATATATGACTGCATTCAACCTAAATAAAACTGATTTTTAAGGATTTATCAACCAACTGCATGATAAAAATGCATACCATAGGAATGGTTTGATTTATATTAAGACAAAAAAAAACTCCCTTCTTGGGAGTTTAGATTAAGTTATTATTTAAAGATTCTATTAAGCTACGTCGGCGAAATCATCAAGGATATTAGCCCATCCCATCAAAACCTCATCAACGCTATCACAGCTATCGAATACAGCTTTTAGAATAGGTATTATCTCATTCCGGTTATCATATTCCAATACTGCCAAGTCCATGGCAACGTTAAGCTCCTGATTTCCCTCGCCTTCAAATACCTTGTCCAACAGTCCTGTTATTTTTTCCTCTATTCTGATTCTTGCATTTGCATTCATATCCATTGATTTAAGATTAATTAAAATATTTGTAGGCATCTATGGCCGATTGCTGGTTACTCTTTTGTATATAGTTCAAAAATTGGCTTTCAGAACTATGTCCGGTTATACCTATTAGAACCGAAGTAGGCACCTTTCCATAGAAGTTAGTGGCAAAGGAACGCCTCCCGATGTGGGAACTGACCAACTGCCATTTAGGATAATCCCCTACAATATCCCGGTAACTTCCCTTTTTGGCGTTCGGTTTGATGTTTACACGTCGTTTTCCGGTACAAAGGTTACCCAGTCCTGCCGCCTTGGCAACATCCTTTATGTAGTCATTGTATTTTTGGTCGCTGATGGCCCTAGGAAAATCTCCGCCCCTTTTACCTAGGACATCCATTACCTCTTTCAGTACGGGAATGGTCATTAGCTTGCCCGTTTTCTTTTGCTTGAACTCCAAAAGGTGCTTACCCTTTTCGGTTCGTATCATATCCTTGGTAAAGCGCAAAAAATCGCTTACCCTTTGCCCGGTATAACAGGATATGATTAACCAATCCCTAGCGTTATCCAAGTATTCATTGGATAGTTTAAGGTCGGCAATCCTTTCAATCTCTTCAAAGTTGAGGTAGATATGTTGTACATCGTGCAACTTTAATTGCAGGGTCTTTAGATGGGGATGTGTTTCCAATCCGTTGTACATGGCATGGTAGCAGATGGATTTTAGGGTCTTTAGTTCCCGTTGTTGGGTATTGGGGCTATATCTTTCCTTTATGTAATAATCCTGAAATTCCTTTTTGAAATCCTCATTTACATCCTTAATCAACAAAGTCCTCCCTAGATATTCCTCCATTCTCTGCATCTTGTGCTTTACGACCCTGATACGCCTTGCACTCATAACGCTTATATCGTTCTTTTTTTTGTCAAGGTAGTATTCTATGTAATTGACAATGTCCCTAGGCATCCTTGTTTGCGGCCTCCCTTCTTCGGGGTCATAATATTTGTTGATGACATCTTTTAGCCATTCTTTATTTACAGTAGAGGGGTCTGACAAATGAAACTCATCAAGTATATGAGCCTCTAAATCGGTCAAATGTTGGTTGACTTCGTTATAGGCGTTCCGTTGGCTGACTTCCCTTATGGCCCGCAAGGTTTTCTTATGCGTTGTTTCCCAATAATTACGGGAAACCTTTAAACGGGTCTTGCCACCGATTACGGAATCTTCCCCGTTGAACCTGAACAATAATCTAACGTTGATGGTCGCCTCATCTTTTGTAGAACGATATAGATAGTTTACGGTCGCCATGCAATTAGGTTTTACTCTATTAACGGAGCTAAGATAAAATTTTTTGTACGGTTTTTGTACGGTTGGACACAAATTAGATGAAATTCATACAAACAAGTTCAAATACCTAAACACGAAAATAGTCCGATTTCCCTTTGTTTTTAAAGGGTTTTCAATAATGTTTATCGAGGTTAGGTCTATTTCTCTTTTCGAAATATAGTGGTACTGGAGGTACCACAGAAAAAACTCGTAACATACTATAAAAAGTAGCGTTGCGAGTTTTCTGTTTTTAGCAGGGTGCTCCAGAGGGTGCTTGTAATGAACTTTGAAGAAAAATGAACTTTTCTGACTACTTAAAAATACAAAGTTCCATCGTTATCGCCTACTCATTTAGACCAATTACGTACTTGTTTGATAAACGAAAAATCAAATTTGGGTCCCTCAATTGAATTGATTTGGCCTTAATGGCCGACAGTGCAGACCTATTTTTCTGTTTACTTCATTGTTATTTTTCTTAAATTTAAAACCATAAATGACCCGTGATTTTATCCATATTAATGACTTCGTAATTTTGGTGGAAGAAGCAGATTCTGCCAAAATAGAAGTGGATGCGTGTTACTTTGATGAACCCATAGTTGCTGTTGCTTTCTACGGTTCGGGTAATGTAGATTTAGCCGTTAAATATGGTGAAAAGCAGAAGAATTTTCAATATACCAAAGGTCTGTCCCTGTCATTTTATGCAGACGAAAAGGTAGAATTTGAACATACAGTTAGCCCAAATAAGAACTTGAAATGTATCGTCGTGGCAACGAAGCTAAGTAAGCTGGAACAACTACCAAATCAAGAAGGTGATTTATTTTCGGACCTACTGGAAGAATTGGTTAACCCTAAAGACCATTATGTAGAAGGCCCTAGTTTTTTTATGACACCTGAAATGGAAAATATCGTCGATGCCTTTTTTTCAAACAGTTATTCTGGTAAGACTAAAATGATGTTTTTCCGAAGTCAGATTACGGCCTTGCTATCCCATTTCTTTGGTCAACTTGCCTTAAAACAGGAAGAAGCCTCAAAACCGCGTCATCGAGAACAATTAAATAAGGCAAAGGATATTCTTTTGGAAAATTTGGAGAATCCACCCTCACTTTCAGAGCTTTCTAAAGCCATTGGATTCAATACTACCAGACTTAAGAAAGAATTTAAGGCTATTTTTGGCGTTCCCGTCTTCAAATATCTTCAAAACGAAAGGCTTGCTTCAGCCCACAAACTCATCAGTGAAAATGAGGCTACCGTGCAGGAAGCGGCGTGGCAAGTGGGTTATGACAGTCTAAGTTCATTCTCAAACGCTTTCGCGAAAAAATTTGGCTATCGCCCAAGCCAAATTAAATAGAATACCTAAGTAGCTACCCTATTAGTCCAAGGGTAAAAATGTTAGACTGATAAAGAATATATTGGTGAACACATGCACCAGAAGAGGGTATTGAAAACCAAAACCTATCCGCGTGTACCCCGCCGTAGTTGCACTGAATAATTGAGGTAGTGTTACTATGGGCAACCACAAAAGGTTAACCAAGTTTAATTCAAAATTAAAAATGTGTAGGCAAGCGAAACTTAGACAGGATAAATAATATATCATTTTAAAGTGCTTCTCCCAAAACCGCTGTACTATTGCTTTGACGGTTTTCCGCTACACACGGCATAAGCAATCAACACAACAATGATGGCACTGATTACTCTGCACCAAAAAGTATCATCCACTAGAGACAACCGACTTTTAAGAATGGCTTAAGTGAGCACATAATACATAAATCCACCAGTGATTAAGGCAAAGTAAATCGGATTAAATTTAAATGACAGTCTAAACGTTATTTCTTCAAATATGGGTAACACGATCCCACCAACTACCAGTAAGAGCAACGTGTTAAATCGTTCGGCCATACTCGCTGACACAAGATTTTCAGGCTCATAAATAAATTGTAATAGTGATGTGACCGTTATTGAAAAAACCACCTAAATTAACAAGAGACCAATAGTATTTTGGTTTGATTAAAGGATAGGATACCATCATTTTGTTCATTTGATAGCTATTTACCTGTTCTACGAACAAAGGCAATGGATGCGACTAGAATTAAAATGAAGAATGAACCAATGGCCATTATCTGAATCATTTTGCCCTGTTGCATCGTAAACAAAAGCGCATCCACTTTCCCCGTTTGTAGAAATACCCAGTCGCTGGCGATTCTCGTGGCAAAATTTGTACTTCCTGTTGTCAACATTATAATGCCATCTTTTGCCACTGGATTGTATCTAAAAGCGGTATTGATGGGGGGATTGTTTTTTCCATCATGACCTATTACGAACCCACCGTTCTCCAATTCTGTATAGAGGAAGGTTCCCAATCCGTAGATGGGTGTTCCAAGCGTTTCTGCCTCCACTTGCCACATTAATTTTTGGAATTCCGGTGATACCGGTTTTTGATTAACATTGTCTTCATCAAAAAGATGGAAGAGTTTTTCTAGGTCTGCTAAACTTGTGTATAGTGCACTTGCAGCCTGTGCTGTATAATACCGCTGTGCTGCTTTTGAACCATCCGTTTCATAGAAATCGCATAATCTATCCTGAAAATTTTCATCCCATTGGTAAAAAGATGAATGCATCTGTAGCGGTTCAAAAATTTCGCTTTGCATATAAGAGTCAAAGGATTGTCCGCTTACTTCTTCAACCATGAGTTGCAATACGGTAAATCCACCACCGGAGTAGCGCCACTCACTTCCAGGTTCAACCCCTATTAGTATTCTGCCATCGCTACCTGGGTCTGCATCTATGGCTTTGTTAAGTGATGCTTCCAAAGACTGAACATCCTTAGGGTTCTTAAAACCTGCATACCCTAGTCCGTCTGTTAAACCCGCAGTATGGCTCAACAATCTCCTTACCGTAACTTTAGTATTGTCAAAATCACTATGAGGTAATCGCCACCTTGTGAGATAGCGACTTACGGGTGCATCCAAATTCAACTTCCCATCCTCCACAAGTTTCATTACACCAATCGCAGAAACAAATTTTGAGAGTGAGGCTACTTGGAAAACTGTGTTCCTATCCGCAGGTTTATCATTGGAATAAAAGGATTCCTCTGCTAGTTTACCGCCTTTAAATAGTGCAATGGCCATAGTTCCCACAAACTCATTTTGCAATTCCTCTTGCACAGAAGCAATAAACTCATTAGGCATTTTATCTTGGGTAAATGGGGTATGCCACCAGCCTTTGTCCATACTTATGAAAATTGCTGCTACCCAAATGATAAGTATCATGACCGTTAATGCCGTATATTTCAAAAATCTTTTCATGATGTTTATTTTAGAAGGGTTGATTACGATTTAGAAAAAATCTTTAAAAGCTCCGAAAACACATCCTCGTTTACCGGAGCTTTTGTCAATTGATTAGTTCGCCTGTGATACTGCGACGTTCCAAACACCTGTTGCCGCAACTTTAGCAGCATAATCGCTAAAATCGATGGGTTTTCTGCCCAATATTTTTTCGATGTCATTGGTCACTTCGGCCAATTTAGGATTGCCCAGTACTTCGGTAAAGAGGTATTCAATAAGCCAAACAAAATCTCCTGGTACACCGGCCTTTCGCATACCTTCACCATATTCTTGAATGGAAACTGGGATAAACTGTATTTCTCTATTGCTTGCTTTGGCAATTTCTGCAACAGCTTCCCGAAAGGTTAGCGTACGTGAACCAGTAAGTTGATAGATTTTTCCATTGTGTTCGTCATCTGTCAAGGCTTTGGTAGCCACGGCTGCGATATCGTCGGCATCAACCCAAGGAATTTGCGCTTCAGCTTGTGGTAATGCTACCATACCCTCCAAAACGGGTTCTAGCAAAAAGTTTTCGTTAAAATTCTGGTTAAACCAGCTTGCCCGAACAATGGTGTAGTCCAATCCTGAATGAATGATAACCTGCTCACAAAGTTGCGCTTCACGTTCTCCCTTACCAGAAAGAATGACCAGTTTTTTCACGTTGGCTCTCTTAGACTCCTTGACCAATTGTTCAATAGATCGTAACGCTCCAGGCACGGCCAAATCAGGCTGATAGGTAATGTACACTTTGTCCATTCCTTCTAAGGCTTGTGCCCAACCTTCTGGCTGATGCCAATCGAATGCTGGTGATGCACTGCGTGAACCTATTCGCACGTTGTGGCCTAATACTTCTAAGTTTTGAACTACTCGTTTTCCTGTTTTACCTGTTCCTCCGATTACTAAGATGTTTTCTGCTTTCATTTGTATATGATTTTAAATTGATAAATAACTATGCTTCAACTCTTGAAGCCTTTTTTGATTTAACCGTTTGAAAATTTAGTATGTACTTTGGCATACCAATACAGCGTAGCAATGGCTATAAACTCAACGCCTATCAGCCAAAAGCCCGGATCTGTAAAGAATTCATAATGTGAACCTCCATTCGGCATAATAAACAGGGGTACCGTTATCATCGCATCTAGAATGCCTGCAATCAAAAAGAACGTTAGTCCAACCCAATATCCTTGGGTATGATTATCCTTTTTGTAATACTGCAATGCTCCAAGCCAAACCAATGGCACTACGGCAATAAATAAGGCAGTGTTTGCTTGTTGTACCGGGTTTTCTAAAATGGGCATGAAGAAGGATATATTGTATATGCTCACCCCAATAATCCAGATGATAATCCCAATACCAATTGCTCTTAAATATTTCATAACTGTTTGTTTTTTAATGGTTTATTGTTTGTTTTCCGCTTTCTCGCCAGCCTGCGGACAAAGGCAGAAAAGCATTAAAATTTTGAATAAATCAATCCTATTAACAATAGCGCAAAGGATGTAAAAGAGGCAATGGTACGCTGTATGTGCCAGCGGTTCCAAGGCTGCTCAAATTTGGTTCTCAACTCTTTAAGCTCAATGGCCGAAAGGTTTTCCAGCACCGTTTTGTCAAGTATTTCATTGAGGGGTACATTTTTGAATACTGTAATCAAGCCGATACCGATAAAGAAAAGAATAGCTGCTATCAGATATGACCAAAACGTGGTTGGGTGTGCATTTTGGTGCAAAAAAGCATTAATGAATAGCAGTATTGCCGGTCCAAAAAAGGCGATTAGAAAACTGCTGTTAATGATTTCGCGGTTCATTGCTTGAAACGATTGCAAGAAGCCTAAATCATCGAGTCTGCCTATGCCCGGTGTTATGGCGTTTGACCATGTAAAACACAATCCTGCCGTAAGTCCGGTAAACAAGATGCCCGTTAGCAATACAACGATTTTAAAGTTGATTTCCATTTTATTTGTTTTTTGTGGACGATATCCAGGTTAATAAATTTTGATACTCTTCGCTCGTGAGTTTGATTTTCTTGCCTTTGGGCATTCGCTTTTTAATGAATACCTGTTTGTACACGCTATTTGACCAGTCGTTCATATTGTCTTCGGTAAAAACACGTCTGCGATTACGATTTACGTGGCAGACATTGCACTTATTGGCAAGAATCTCAAACGCCCTTGTTTGGGTTGAATCTTTTACTATTGGGTTATCCGATTTAATTGGGGCATAGGTTTGCGCGAAGTCTTTCTCATTGCTGTTTTCTCCTAAAAGGGAGAGGGTAAGCATGATCGTAAATTTTGTTAGTGCCGTCATCATCGTATGATTCTTTGATTATGATGAGACAAAATTGCGCAGATATACCTCCAATCATTTATTCGAGCGGAAGTATGATTTGTTCGAGAAGTGCATTTGGTGAAAATTGAACTCTAAATACTTGGATTTAAGGGGTAGTATCCAGAAACTATTTCCAAACGAATTTCTTCAGACTTGCCTCAATAGTTATGATTATAGCTGCTTAGAAAATACTGCTATCTTATCTTTCAATTCTTTTCTAAAGTGCTCATTAATAACTTGGCCTTCTTTAAAATTGTCATAAAAAGACGGCAGCGAATACGTCTCCATGATTTTTGCTCCTAGAAATGGAAAAGAAGTAGTTGCTGATTCTAGAATAGTTGCTCCTCCTCTTGCTCCCGGTGAAGTCGCCATAAGCAACATAGGTTTTTCTTTCCAAACTTTCATATCTAATCGTGATAGCCAATCCAAAGTATTTTTAAACACTGCAGTATAAGAGCCATTATGCTCTGCTAATGATATGATAAAGGCATCGGCTGAATCAATGATTTTATCCAATCTTTTTACCGCAGTGGGTACGCCATTCTCCGCTTCAAAATCAACTCCATATATGGGGAGGATATAATCATTTAAATCTATAGTTACAATTTCTACCTCTTTCAAGAGATTGGCAACATATGCTATAAGCAATTTGTTGATGGATTTTTGGCTGTTGCTACCTGCAATGGTGACTACTTTTTTCATACTATTTAGTTTTTTAAATTTTTACGGTAAAACAATCCGAAGTTTAATTGTGTTATTGGTTCAACGCCGTATTGGTCAAAGTCTAACCCAAGCCCAATTTGATGGCCTTTATAAGATGCGCCTAAACGTAGTTGCTGAAAGCTTCTTGAATGAGATTTGAACTTATCCCAGACGGTCAAGAACTGCCCATTCAACCACAGAGAAACTTTTTTACTTAGTTGTTTTTGTATTTGAAATTGGGTAAATATTTCGCCGAGGCCCGCATCTTTCTTTTCTGAATATGCTATGGTAGGAATGACCACCAGAAAAGTTCTCGAATTTTGTAGTATGAACTTACCCGAAAGCCTTTCTGAAAATCCTCCAAAACTATTATAGTACAGGGAAGGTCCTAGAGCAATAATCTTGTTGATGTTCCAAAAAAATGTAGGCTGTACACCTACTTCATCAAAAATTTGATTTTCCCTTTCCCTGAATTTCTGAAAGAAAGCAAGGGTAGCAATACTTAAGGCATTATTATCATTAATCGAATAATTGGAGAATAAAGTGAAGTCTGTTTTCTCAAAACCTAAAAACAGTTCTAATTGGGTAAATTGTGCTTGTAAAGTGCTTACAAAACCAATTATTGATGATACCGATATGATTCTTAATTTTTTCACACTTCAAAATTCCAATTGGAGAGCGTGAAAAAAAATGAACTAGTTTAAGACTTTTACATCCGATTGACTTTTGAAATAATTTTACTCATAAATTCTGGTGTAATCCCAATATAAGCAGCCAAATCTTTTTGAGTAATTCTATTTATGATTTGCGGATATTTCTTTTTAAAAATGATATATCTTTCCTCGGCCGTTAAAGATATTCCATGGTTTGAGCGTCTGATGTAACTTATTAATGACCTTTGATATAAAATGCGATAAAAACGTTCAAATTTTGGAATCTCTTGAAATAGCACATCATAATTTGTTCTAGAAATTCCAAGCAGTTCTGAATGTTCAGTTGCTTTGATATAGTACCGAGATGGCTCTTTTGTCATAAAGCTAGAGATATCACCGGTCCAATAATCTTCAATAGCAAACATTGAAATGTGAGGTGCACCATCTTCATCCAAGGTATATACTTTCAAACATCCTTTGGTTATAAAGTATTCATACTTGGTAATCTCGCCCGCTTGCATAAGAAAATCTTTCTTCTTCACCCTAATTTCGGTCAATAAAGAAACGTATTTCTGCTTTTCTAACTCAGTTAAATGGATGAACCGAGATATGTTGTTTAGTATAAGATGATGTGATTCTTTAAAATTCAATTCCTACCATTTTTGCTCGAAATCAATTTAAAGAATTTATTAGAAATTAAAAAGAGGCTATTTAGCTATGCAATAGAAGTATAGCCGAGTACTCTCATATTAGACTTTTCATCATAAAATTACATCCACATTGAATTTTCTAAGGTGTTCTTCCTTTTTTTCAGCTAAAGGAAAGTTTGGTGTTATCATTTTCACTACACCTACTTCCCTAGATATTTCATATTTACTGTATTAAATGGTGTAGGACTTTAAATAGCCTCGGTTTTGAAAACCAAGTTTGTGATAGATTGGTGCTCCCAATTTAGACGCCACTAGGTGTATTTCTTCACTTTTATTTTTAACGGCATGGTGCAATAAATGTGCTGTCATCGCCTTGCCCAAACCTAAACCTCGAAAGTCCCTTCTTAACCCAATCATGTGCAGCCCGGAGTCATTGTTGGAATCTAAAAACAAGATACCACAACTTACGTAATGGTCGTTGTGTCTACCAATGAACAGTTGAACCTTGTCTTCCCCAATAAGTGAGAAAAGGGTAGATGGGTAAGTGGTATACCCGAAAGCCTTTCTGAAAATCCTCCAAAACTATTATAGTACAGGGAAGGTCCTAGAGCAATAGTCTTGTTGATGTTCCAAAACAATGTAGGCTGTACACCTACTTCATCAAAAATTTGATTTTCCCTTTCCCTGAATTTCTGAAAGAAAGCAAGGGTAGCAATACTTAAGGCATTATTATCATTAATCGAATAATTGGAGAATAAAGTGAAGTCAGTAGCACGAGCCACGAAAGTGGTGGCCATATAAAATATTTTGTGGAAATTAAGAATCAATTACTGATTTAAACTTCTCCTCGGCCATGGCCAGAAGGATAGCAATACTTGGAATGGTTAAAATTTGGTTAATTTGTTAATAATATAAATTGGAATAAAAAGTAAGTTTAACGCATGATTTTACGACTACCTCATGAACCCAATTGTTCCAATATTCAAACCAAATATGATAAAATAAAAATGATCAGGACAGCAAAAATCGTGTTGCCCATCTTTTTAGGATTGATTATCTCCTGTACGGATAATACTGGGGAACCCAACGATACGGACAATGCAGATGGGTTCAATGCCAAACTTTTGAAACAGACCACGGCCCCAGGTTTGGGTCAGAGTAATTATTTCTACAACGACAGGGACGAACTCATTCTGATAACCAAAACAAATAGCGAAACCTCACGCGATTCAACTTACCTGGAGTACAATGACGGTGTATTGTCCAGGGTCCTACAAAGAATATATTACCCGATTAACGGTATTGTGAACATCGAGACGATATTCACAAGGTTTAACGCTACTAACGCCAGTGGTTCATATAAGGTGTTTGAGGATGCGGGGACAATACTTCAGGACCTAACATTCGAGTACACATTTTCGGACAACCTGATTAAGACCTCTACATTTTTTAGATCGGACGGTTCAAAGACATTGGAAAAAATCTATGTCCATGATGAAAATGGCAATCTTACCAATTGGGACCAGTTATGGTATCGTACTGACGGTAGCGTACAGACAGAAAGGCGATATGTGTTTACCGAATGGGATACTAGTGGGCTGACAACCAAGAGTTTGTTCTATTGGACCTATAACTTGAATATTTTTCAGAACATTTATTTTTCAAAGAACAATTGCCTAAATCTTATCGATGGTGGCGAGACATTGAATTATTCCTTTGAATATGATTCCGATGGAAATGTTACCAAATACAATTCTATTGAAGCAGGGAGATCCATGACCCTAGAATACTACGAATGAGTAATACTTGGAAGTGGTGATTTGTCCTTTTTATTCATTTTTCTTGATTGCCAAGTATATAGCCCTTAAAAAAATCATTGCTATTACAAAAAGGATAATGCCCCATATAAGTACGAGATTATAGAACTCATCGTCCCTATATAGTTCTTCGATATTTTCGTCGATTTCCAGTATGAAGGCTAAAATCGACATCATTAGCTTCTCCATAGTCTGTTTAAATTACGGGAAATGCGACCATGAATACTAAAACAAGGGCAAAAAGGGCATTTATTTGTTGAACCGCTTAGGAAACCCTTCTATATACCAGATAGCCCCTCGAAACAGAGAGATCTAATTTACTATGAACGATACGTCACTGATTTTAGATGAATTATTTGAAAAAGAAGCAACTTTATTGTTTTAATACATATATAAAAATACCCCTATAGGCCCAAGAAGCGAACCTGACTAGACTGAAGATGTCCTATTCCTGTTTCCTAGTAGAAAGATTCGGGGTGCATATTGCTATTCATTTCTGCGTTTGTGCTGATTTCAAAAAATTTCCAAAACGATAAAAGATTCCTATTAGGGATGGTCAACAAAAACCAAAGCCAGAATTAATAAAAAAATTAAGTCAAAAACCGCCTAGAGAGGAGGTCAAAAAGACCAAATGAGCTATCTTACACAATCCAAAACCCACTAAAGATGAAAAAACTAGTATTGCTCATTATCCTTCTAACAGGATGCACTAAGGACGATGTGCTGAATTTGAAACAGGAAGGGTACTTTACCCTTGACGCGAGTTTCCTTTCCTCAGTAGCTGGAAAGTACGAGTTACCCGAATGCTCCTCAGAGGAACCTATATCGATAGAATACACCTTAAGGGATACTGGTGGACTATTATGGGTCAAATCTTCCGAAGTTGCCGTTAATGAAGACAATGTAAACATTTTCGATCCGATTACACTTCCAGTTGGGGATTATGTGGTGGAGGATATCGCTTTGGTATCGGAAAACGGGAATATTACCCATCGTGTACCCAATAGTGAAAGCATTGGATTCGATTTTAGTGTTTTCTCCGATATTTCGACACCTTTTGACGCACAGATATTTCCAGAAACAGAGACTTCCGTAAGTGTTGAGCTTATGTGTTATTCTCCAGCTGAACTCGATCTTAGTGGTACTTTCGAGGGCAATACAAAGGTTACAGATCTTACCACACTTTATTTTCTATTGCCTGAAGGTGGGTGTGCAACAAGGTGCACTATTGTTATCGACGGGAAGTTGACGTTCGACGAAGATGTTACGGGAGAAGAAATACACGGCGCGCCTATAGTAAAGGAATTTGAGCTATTAGTAATAACGGCATGGTCCGGTGACGATGAATTGGCATCCGTGGAATTTACAGAGTACAACCCAGATGGCACCGCCACCGACGAAGACGTGGTACAGTTCGATTATCAGTGCCTTTAATTATAAATTTCATAATTAATCTTCTTTTGGCGGATGTAACGCTGGTAACTCCTTTAATACCATGAGTGCGTATTAGATTATTTTGAGACATTGATGTTAATCGATATACAAATAACAACTTATACTTATATATAAAAAGCTTCACGATTATAAATATTATTAATTTGTTTGGAAAGATATCTTCACATCGTGAATGAGCCACCTTTCTTTTTAAGAACTTACTGAAAGACTACATATCTTTTGCCAATTGTTTCATGTCTCTTGTGAAGAGCATCAAACATACTGAAGCTTCAAAAGAACCTTAAAATTGTGTAATTGACCGAAAGGGAGTTATTATCGATTCCCTAGATTAATTTCCAAATTTCCCGACTAAAGGTGTTGTCCTTGCCATTGAACAAATTTTATGATGCATTTCATCGATAAAGTCCATGAAATAGTACTGTATGACACAACTTTGTAGCGAATCACAAATCTTTAACTATGAAAACATTTTTACTATTACGGGAGATTTATCTCGAAGCATTTAAAAGCTTTGGAAACTACTTGGTACGAAACTATTTCAAGGCATTTGCCTGGTTTAGTTTTACGCTATTGGCAGTAGTACTTTACGCATTTGTCTTTAGGGTCTATACAGGTTTTGCCTTTGATTAGACCATATATAAATCGATTTTGGGGAAAATCAATTTTAATAACCAACAAGAGTTCAAAAGAACGATAAGGAAGCAGCCCGTTGTAGTTTTTGTGTTGCTTTGCTTTACCGTATCCATTGCCATATTGTTCTTTTATACTTTTTGAACAAATCCTTGCCAGAAGGCAAGGATTTTTTTCTTATATCTTTTGGGCCTTTGGCCATATACCTCTATCATAACGGATACCCAATCCATTACCTTTAAGCAAAGGAAGTACACCCTTATCTGGAATGATTTTAGGGCCGAACCATGACTTTTGTTTTTCAGAACCTCTTAGGGGATATTCTTGAAAACCCGTCAATACCGGTGCAACGGTTGCCAATTGGGAAAATGGGGCGAAAAGCGGATCCGCTTTAGGGGAATGGGGCGCAAAACCTTTTTTAAGCGTGTTTGCCATATGCGCAATCTTCAAGGCTCTTACGATTCCCCCATTATAATAAACATCAGGCTGAAGGATATCATAAACCTTATCTTCACAGATAGCCTTAAATTGATGATAGCTAGAATCTTGTTCCCCACCGGCCAATTTCATTGTAGTCAATTCTTTTTTTATCGCAGCATTGGATTTGTAATCCTGCCAATAACAAGGTTCTTCCAAAATCTCTACACCGTAATCCTCCAAAAACCGGATTATCTCTTTTGCCTCTTCTATCGAATACGACCCGTTGGCATCCGCATAGATTGTAAAATCATCGCCCATGGTTCTACGCACCATAGGGATGAATTTTTGGGTACGCTCCCTATCCCTTGGTGTATTCTTAAGCCGTCCCCCAACTTTCAATTTAACCGCACTGGCCCCGGTAAGTTCTTGATATTTGACTATATTCCGCGTCTCTTCTTCGGCAGAATTACTGCGGGTAAGGCTGGAAAGATAAATGGGGACTTCCGTCCGCATGGGATGGCCAAGAAACTGATTTACAGAAACCTCACCCAAGTTTCCCAATAAATCCCAGATAGCTATTTCCAAACTGCCCACACAGTTCCAAAAGGGCATTCCCGCATATTTGTAATTACTCCCATCACGAAGAATCCCATTTACCAAATGAGCCACGTCCCTTGCATCCTTCCCAACAAAGAAAGGCACTACCATATTCTTTAAAAGTGATACCAATTTTTGCATGCGGGCATTACAGATAGTAACTCCCGTTAAACCAGAAGTATCGGAAACCTTTAAAACCAAAAGTGACTCAAAGCTATAAAGCTGAACCTCCTCTATCGTTACCGGTGATATAATGGCGCGTTTTACCGATTCCGTGATTTTCTCCTCCAAAGAACTCCCTTCAGCCAAACTTTTAAGGGAGTGGCCATACCATGGTATCCCGCCAACAATGGAAGCAGCGGCAGTGGCTTTAAGAAACTTACGTCTAGAAATCATAAAGTTATTCGATAACAGCTATTGAACATCGACCACTTAAAACTAGACAATCTTTGAAAAATGAGCGATTCGAATTCAAAAAATTGTGGATTTGGGTTCATATTAAATCGGCTAAATTCTATATTGCAAGGAATAAAATAAGATGCCTTGTTCAATATAGATAGTGACACCCCTATTCCACAGCTCCAAAATTATCTTCTAGAAAAGGAATGGATAACGCAGGAAGAGCATATCCAATCCACTGAAAAACCCGGCGAGGGCAATATGAACGTTGTGCTTCGCATCCGTACAAATACACGTTCCTTTATCTTAAAACAATCTCGCCCCTATGTTCAAAAATACCAACAAATAGCGGCCCCCTTAGAACGTATTGAGGTGGAAAGAGACTTTTATGAAACGGTAAAAAGTAGCGCTCTCAATGCCCATATTCCAAAGATTTTAGGATATGATGCGGAAACCTTTGTGATGATCCTAGAGGATTTGGGGCATTGCGAGGATATGACCCTAATGTACACTAAGAAATCCTTTTCCAAGAAAGCGTTGGAAAAATTGGTCTTTATACTAGGTTTGATCCATAAGAAAAAAGTACCGGCCGATTTCCCAAAAAACCTGGAAATGCGGTATTTAAACCATCAACATATTTTTGTACTACCCTTTCTTGAGGACAACGGATTTCAGTTGGATGATGTGCAACCCGGACTGCAGGAGCTCTCCATGTCCTATAAGAAGGATGTTGGGTTAAAAACCTTGGTAGGCCGTATTGGCGAACTATACCTTTCCGAAGGGCATACCTTAATCCATGGAGATTACTATCCTGGTAGTTGGATGACCGAAGGTAATAATCTTTATGTCATAGATCCAGAGTTCGGATTTGTAGGGTTTGCAGAGTTTGATCTAGGGGTCATGGTCGCCCACCTTATCCTGGCAACCCATAAACCGGACTATATGGATACTATATTGGAGAAGTATGAAGGCAAGGCTGATAGAAGATTGGTGTCCCAGGTAGCGGGGATAGAGATAATGCGAAGACTTATTGGGTTGGCCCAATTGCCTTTAGTTCGAAGTATCGAGGAAAAAGAGTATCTTTTACAAATGGCCCACAAAATGATCTTGGTTTGAGAAACGCAATCTATGGTTTTATAGTATTGTTTTTGGTCTTGGGCTCTTGCAAAGACAAGGACCAAAGGTCACATGTGGATATTCCCGCCCCAAAAAAAGCGACCTATATCTCGGATACTTTGCAACTCTCTAAAGAAGCTTACTATGATAAAGTACTTGGGGCGCTAGTAGGTTCGGCCATTGGTGATGCCATGGGAGCATCCACTGAAATGTGGTATAGAAAGGATATCCAATTAAAATATGGATATATTACCGGACTCACCCCCGCCGTTCGGGTACAATCTCCAGAAGGCACGTGGGAGCACAACCTTATAGCCGGGGCAACCACGGACGATACGCGTTGGAAATATTTTATGGTCAAATATTTTACGGAACACGGTGCAGATCTCTCCCCTAAAAACTTTGCCCGTTTCATTACGGACTATTATGAATCCATTGCTCATAACTTGGCGGATACCGACGTTCTTTCCCAAACGGATGCCCTGGACGATCGTATTGAAAAAATAGATTGGATCAAGGAATGGGCACGAGTGGCGATTGCCTATCAAAAAAGTCCGGAGGACTACCAAAAAGCCCAAAATCGTTTCTATGGCGGGGAACTCTCCTGTGCAGGCCAGCTCTATACCCCCATGTTCGGATTATCGGCCAAAACCCCGGAAGAAGCTTATACAATGGCCTATGACCATGCTCTTTTTGATTTGGGCTACGCCAAGGACATTTCGGCTTTGGTGTCTGTCCTTACTCACATGGCACTGCGCACCAACAATATGGATTCCATATTGAATGCTGCAACTTTTGTCGACCCCTATGGATATCAGGATAGTCGCCTGGTCGGACGTATTTCCTATAATATTGCGGATGCTTCCATTAAAAGTGTATTGGCCATACAGGAAAAACCGTTGGTTGACTCCCTAATTACCAAGGATTCCCTTGTTTTTAAGGTTCCCGAGGGGTTCCCGGAAAGCCAAAGGAAATGGGTACGCCAAGAAATGGCCTACCAGTTTTTGGAAAAAGATGAACGGGCCATTGCCTTCCATTCCGGGGAAATCTGGCAAATTTTGATTACTGGATTGCAATTCGGCGGAGGTGATTTTGAAAAAACACTACAATTTATAGTCAACTATGGAAGGGACAACGATACTGTAGCGGCTGTGGCCGGAATGATTATGGGGGCCAGAGAAGGATATGCCAATTTACCCGAAAACTTAAAAGAGGAAGTGCTGCGCGTGAATAGGGAAAACCTCGGTATCGATTTGGAACAATTGGCGCGGGAAATGGTAGGACAGTAAAAAATTCTAACCAAAAATATAGATGAAACGAAAGGATTTTATTCAAACTACGGCGTCCTTTGCAGCGGGTGCGGTTTTAATGCCTATGGCCTCGTGCAAACCGGAAAAAAAAGAAGCCATTGCCACAGTAGTACAACGTAAGAATTGGGCAGGCAATTACACCTATACCGCACAAAATCTCTTTGAGCCAAAAACAGTTTCCGAGGTTCAGGCATTGGTCAAAAAGCTGGATACACAAAAGGCCTTGGGTTCCTGCCACTGCTTCAATAACATTGCGGACAATCCATTGAATCAAATATCCACAAAACGCCTTGCCGGGATAATCTCAATAGACGAAAATGCAATGACCGTTACCGTAGGTGCAGGCACAAAATATGGTGATATCGCACCAGAATTACATGAAAAAGGATATGCATTGCACAATTTGGCTTCATTACCGCATATTTCGGTTGCGGGCGCTTGTGCAACCGCCACCCATGGCTCCGGAGTAAAGAACGGAAATCTGGCAACATGTGTCTCTGCCTTGGAAGTTGTTAATGGAAAAGGTGAGATTCTAAACCTGAGCAGAGAAAATGACGGGGAAATTTTTAATGGCGCCGTGGTACATCTTGGGGCTTTGGGTATTTTAACCAAAATAACGTTGGATATTCAAAAAACGTTTCAGGTACGTCAGGATGTTTTTCAAGAATTGCCTTTACAATCTTTAAAAGATAATTTTAATGCTATTCTTTCCAGTGGGTATAGCGTTAGCTTGTTTACAGATTGGCAAAATGAACTAATCAGCCAAGTTTGGGTCAAAAGAAGAACCGATGAAGAGCTTATCGATCTTGGCGATGATTTTTACGGAGCAAAAGCAGCAACAAGGGACCTTCATCCCATAACCGAACTTTCTGCCGAGAACTGCACGGCCCAAATGGGCATACCGGGACCTTGGTATAACCGCTTGCCGCATTTCAAGATGAGATTCACCCCAAGTAGCGGAGAAGAGTTACAATCCGAATTTTTTGTGCCCTATGAAAATGCATTGGAGGCCATATTGACCTTGGAAAAAAAACGGGATCTGATACATCCCCAATTAATGATTACCGAAATACGGACCATTGCTGCAGATAACCTCTGGATGAGTCCATGTTACCAGCAAGATTGCATCGCCATCCATTTCACTTGGAAACAAAACCCGGAAGAAGTCGGTAAATTGATTACCATGATAGAGGAAGAACTTCAACCATTTAACGCCCGCCCGCATTGGGGCAAATTGTTTACGGTATCGCCCGAAGAGTTGAAATCGCAGTATCAAAAATTGCCCGATTTCGTAAAACTTGCCGAACAATACGACCCGGAACACAAATTTCGGAATGCTTTTTTAGATCGAAATATTTATAGGGCTTGATTGGAAACCCCAGGGTATTGCTTGGATGGGCTGGCTACGAAAATCAAACTAGTTGAAGAGCTCGCATTCCCGATAGGCATCTACATTAAACTTTACGATATACCGGTTGAAGAAACTATTTTCATTGGGGCTGTTCCTGCTGCTTGTAAAAATCAAGAACTTTCCATCTTCGGTCACGAAAGGGCTTCCGTCGTATCCTTCCGAGTTTATTTCCTTGCCCAACGATTTGGGATCGCTCCATGTATTTCCCCCTTGATTAAAGGTGATGTACAAATCCGAAAATCCCATGCTGTCTTCGCGATCAAAGCCCGCAAAAATAAGGTATTCCTTATTGGGCGCTACAAAGGCATCCCCTTCAAATTTGTCCACTGAATTTACGTTGTCCGGAAGTGCCACGGGTGTACTATATTGCCCATCCTCATAGGTCGCGAAATAGATGTTCGAGTTTCGTGTTCCATCAAGGGGCATCAAGGAATAGAAAAGTGTTCCATCCTTGGTCCTCCATGGATAGCCTACCCCCGTATTATTGGGAAATACGATTTCCGGATTGCTCCATCCGTTTGAAAGTTTATGCGACTGCCATAATTGAAAATGGGTAGTTACACTATCCTTGTCCACGCGGTGCGGTAGGTTGGACATAAAAATCAAATGGTCTCCTTGGGCATTAATGTATGGATCGGAATAATTGTAAAGGGTATCAAAAGGTATAGGCTCTGGCTTTAAAAAGCGCTTGCCCTTGAACTCTTGATAAACCAATTGCGCCCGATGCGGAAGCTGCTGGCAGTAAAATATCTTCCTGTGGTCCTGGGTAAAGGCATTGTTCCATTGCATACCATCCACGGAGATATCACCAGGAAACAATTTTACCGGAGTATCCTCATTTTCATATTTGCCCAAAGGGTCTATTTTGTCCGCTTCCTGTCCATAGGAATACATAAAAAAGCTGAGTGTTATAGGAAAAATAATGTGCCGGAGGTTTCTTTTTGCATCTTTCATGACCACAAAATAGACATCACCTTCCCTAGTCTATTATAACAATTTGTTAAACTTTTAAAAAATGGGGATAATGGCCATAACTTTTTCCTCAACGGGGCATAAATGCATTTTGGCAAAGAGATCATGGATGCCAAAATTTGATAACGGCCTCACAAAGCCTTGGTTTTAAGGGGCTTTTCCAAAACTAGAATTTAGCATACTTTTAAAGTGTTTTTACCATTTGAATCGTATTCCGACAAGCATTGGTAAAAACAATGATTTTTGGGAAGGCCTTAGGGTCAAAAGAAATAGTTGATCAAATCACTGGATATACCATCAGTATGATCTAAATTGAAATGAATGCATAAGGATGAAATATTATAGCGGAAAAAAAGAGTGGATCACTATTAAGTGTACATTCTTTTTACTAGGATGCATTTTTCTGATTTCTTGTACTTCTTCCCCTTCCGAGCAAATTCGTGAAAAAGGAAATAGACCCATTGACCCATGGGCGTTAAGATCGGTTCTTGATTTGAGGCCAAGAATATTGACCCTGGCGTTGGATTCCGAATGCTATTTGGCCTACGATCTGAATGCATGTGGCCTGTACCGTGCCTGGAAAGGCGGAGTCAACTGGGATGGAACGGTCTATACGGAAACAAAGGTAGCACAGCCCACCAGTTGGGGAAAGGATTACTTTCTAAACCCATCGCCACAAGAATCCTGGTTATTGGAGCAAAACGGCAGAAAACAGGAAGTCACAACACGATTTCAAGGCTATCGATTTGAAAACGGACAGGTATACCTGAAATACAAACTGACCACGGAAAAGGATACTATTTTTTTAGAGGAGCGACCAGAGTTTATAAGGGATGACCAAGGCAATCCTGGACTGGAAAGAGTGTTTATGACGCAAGGCATGGATGGAAACCTATCCATTACTTTGCATACAAAACCCAAGGCGATCAAGTTGGAAAATAATACCACCACTATTTCTCGAACCTTTTTCAAAAAAATTCCCGATCAAGTTCGGCCAATAGGCCCAAAAGATTCTGAAAATCTAGGGAAGTACTGGATGGAACGTTCGGATTGCTTTACGTGCCATGAATGGTCGGAAAAAACTGTAGGCCCTGGATTTCAGCAAATTGCCGAAAAATATCCCGAAGATAAAATAACAGTGGACCTACTGGTAAAGAAAATAAAGGAAGGCGGATCAGGAGTCTGGGGTGAAGCCGTCATGAACCCGCACCCAAATCTTGAGGATTCCAATTTGAAAGCAATGGTGAGCTACATCCTTTCCCTGAATCATAAGGATAGCATAAATGGGAATCCAAATCTGGAGAAAAAGGCCATTGTGAACAAACCCCATTCAACGGAAACGGAGGTTTTAAGACCTGGTTTTGGGTCATCCCTAAGCGATGTCCATCCTAGTTATAACCTTCAAACGATCAACTTGGAAGGAATAGAATTTAAGGTAGGTGGTCTGGCCTTCTTACCGGACGGCAGATTGCTGGTATCATCATGGACCCCCCAAGGAGAAGTATATATTCTGGAAGGTGTAGAGACGGGAGACAGCACCCAAATAAAAATCAAGACCATGGCAAAGGGACTTGCCGAACCATTGGGACTTGCCGTTGTGGAAGGTGAAATATTTGTTTTGCAAAAACAAGAACTCACACAGCTCATTGACCATGATGGAGATGGGATAACGGATGAATATAGATCCATATGCAATAGCTTCGATGTATCGATGGATTTTCACGAATTCGCTTTTGGGCTGGTATATAAGGACGGTTATTTCTATGCCAATCTTTCTATGCCTATGCGGTTAATGTCCAATGAAAAACCGCTTCCAGATCGCGGAAAGACCCTTAAAATAGCAAAGGACGGAAGCTATGAGGAGGTAATTTATGGGCTTCGTACGCCCAATGGAATAGGAATAGGTGTGGATGAAGAACTGTTTGTTACGGACAATCAGGGACAATGGCTCCCCGCAAATAAATTTATACATGTAAGATCCGGCGATTTCCATGGAATGCGGTGGGGGCTTCCAGACTCGTTGCAAGGTTTAAAAATGGTGCCTCCTGCCGTATGGTTGCCTCAAAATGAGATTGCCAATTCTCCATCGGAGCCCTCCTTGTTGTATGACGGACCCTACAAGAACCAAATGATATTCGGCGATGTGACCCATGGTGGAATCAAACGGGTCTTTCTTGAGACCGTTAATGGATCATACCAAGGTGCCGTATTTAGATTTACCCAGGGACTAAATGTAGGAATTAACCGGATAAGAAGGGGGCCTGATGGTGCATTATACGCCGGTGGTGTTGGAATGGGCGGAGGCTGGGGATGGAATGAAACCAGGTACGGTCTCCAAAGATTGAAGTATAACGAGAAGGTTACTTTTGAAATGTTGGCGATCAGATCCAAACCCTATGGATTTGAAATCGAGTTTACGGAACCGTTGGGGATTGGACAAGGAGATTCTCCTGCCGATTATTCGTTGGAACAATGGTGGTACAAACCTACCAAGTCCTATGGAGGGCCTAAAATGGATCTAGAAGTACTGAAGGCTTCTGAAACAAAAGTAAGTGCCAACCGAAAAAAAGTCCATTTAACGATTCCGGGATTAAAAAAAGAACATGTCGTTAAATTTAATTTGAACCCGGAACTACGGAGTATGAACCGCCAAAACCTTTGGTCATCGGAAGCTTGGTATACCCTAAATAACATCCCAAAAAACTAGGCCCTAGATAACGCCCTTAAAAAGAAGCTCAAATCTACCGGAAGTATAAAGGAAATCCACATCCTGGTTCAAGAACAAAGTGGTTTTGGAAGCTTTTAAAGAACGTCTTGCCAATATATCCTGGCCATTTCTAGGGTAAAGGCTTTAGGGGCTATACATGTAATGGGGCAAATCGACCTAAAATAACTTGTGCCAGGTATATGACTTAGAATAAAATATACACAAATACTACAATTCATATCGTAATTCTCAAAACGAGCAAATTATTGATTTGCATTGACTCAATTAAAACACCAGAACAATGAAAATGGCATACGTACAAAAACAAAGGCGCATTTCTAAAATGACCTCGAGTTTGGTCAAAATGAGCAAATTTTTCCTTATTTTTCATTATTAGGTTGAATAGCAAAAAAATTTAACTGGTTATTAATCAATTATTCATATCATCCTTTTTGTTTTACCCTTATCTTTAGTACTACCTAATTGTATATCGTAGTACAGTTGAGTTTTTTGGCCGAAGTGAAACACAATTTAAAATCGAATCATAGCTATGGAAAACCGTAGAAACTTTCTCAAGAAATCTGCTTCTGCAGCGGCATTTAGTTTAGTTGCCGATTGGGCCTCCGCAATGCCAACTTATGACAAATTGGGCGAAACCCTGCCCCAAAGACAATTAATACGAAATGGGGAAAAGGTGACCTCATTTTGTTTGGGCGGCTATCATTTGGGGCTTACGGAAGATCCAAAGGAGGCAGAAAAGATGGTAGAACGTTCCATGGAACTAGGTGTGCGCTTTTTTGACAACGCGAGGCGTTATAATAATGGACGTTCCGAGGAGTACATGGGGAAGTTCCTTACCCCTAAATATAGAGACCAGATCTTTTTAATGTCAAAGGCCCCGGCTAGAACGGGTAAAGGAGTACAACAACAATTGGATGAGTCCCTAAAAGCATTAAAAACCGATTATTTGGATCTTTGGCAAATACACACTTTTACTACGCCGCAGGATGTGGATAATCGCCTTCGCGATGGCGTTCTTGATGTTTTCTTGGAGGCAAAAGAAAAAGGAAAGACACGTTACCTAGGGTTTACAGGCCATCAAAATCCAAAAACACACTTGTATTTCCTTAATAAACTCGACGAATTGGGCATTGAGTTTGACACATGCCAAATGCCGTTGAACGTTTGCGACCCTTCTTTTGAATCATTTCAACATGAAGTCTTGCCGGTCTTGAACAAAAAGGGATATGGGGTAATTGCCATGAAGACCATGGCTGGAGGTAGTATGATGGGAGGAAGAATCGACACAACACCCCAGGACATCAGAACAAAGGACATTCCGGATGTTGTAGCAAAAACCGAACTCACACATGCAAATCTACATCAATATGTGTATTCATTACCCGTATCAAGCCTATGTAGCGGTTGTAGATTTACCTATGAGCTTGAAGAAAATGTAAAGGTGTTAAAGGATTTCAAGAAACTATCAGTTGAAGATATGGATAGGTTGGTCAATTATGCAAAGCCCTATGCCGGCCTCATTGTGGAAAATTACAAAAGAGTCTTTGCCTAGTCCAGCCCTATGAAAAAATTGGAGTTGTTAAAAAAATGGTTTGAAAATCATAAGGGAACGGTGACCGCATTTTCCGGCGGAGTGGATTCTTCATTGGTTCTTTATGTCTCCAATCTAGTTCAAGGGGAAAATGGAATAGGCTTGATTTCAAATTCGGAAAGTTTAAAATCCAAGGATTTTGAAGTGGCCCTAATTTTCTGTAGAACCCACAATATAAAGCTAGAGGTAATCAAGACAGAAGAGTTAAAGGACGCTAACTATACCTCCAATCCCGCAAATCGATGTTTTTTCTGTAAGAATCACTTGTACGGGGCGATGGTGGACATTATCCAAGATAGATATCCGAAGTATACCATTTTGAACGGGACCAATCTTGATGATCTGGGAGATTACCGACCTGGCCTCCAAGCGGCTGAAAAATATGGGATCAGATCTCCGCTTGCCGAACTTCAAATTAGTAAAAAGGAAGTTATAGAAATGGCCGCTGAATTGGGGCTTGAGACAGCTTCTAAGCCCCCAAGTCCATGCCTAAGTTCAAGAATTCCTTACGGAACACCAGTGAGCAATACCAAACTTCGGCAAATTGAACAGGCCGAGTATATTCTTAATGATTTTGGCTTCGATCGTGTTCGGGTTAGGCATAGGGGCGATGAAGCTTCGGTAGAAGTTCCGTCCGATGAAATACCTTCTTTGGAAAGTCAATTCGAAGAAATTTCACAAGAAATTAAGGAGCTAGGCTTTCTAAAGGTAAAACTGGACACAGAAGGATTCGTCTCCGGAAAGTTAAATCGTGTTCTGAATGAATAGACCCTTTATCATCGATTATGACAGAAGGCAGCGACTGGGCTTTGACGAGGTTATATACGGCGAATCCAAAAGTATCAACCTATTATTAGGTCTGTTGGCAGAATATGTAAATAGAAACCAGAATGTGCTCATCACAAGGGTACAGCATAAAAAGGGAAAAGCATTGTTGAAGAAACACCATTCGGCTTTTTTCGATAAAGAATCTGGAATCTTCATGCTAAAACCTTTAGAGGGAAATGACGAAGTAAAACGTGTAGGCATCATCTCAGCAGGAAGTTCCGATATAGGCGTGGCGAATGAAGCCTATTACACTTTGACCTATATGGGAATTGGTGCGGAAATAATCCAGGATGTTGGCGTTGCCGGCCTACATCGTTTACTTGATAGAATTGAGGACTTGCGCACTTACGATATTTTAATCGTAGTAGCAGGATTTGAGGGAGCCCTTCCTACAGTCGTTGGCGGTTTGTTGCCCCAGCCCATAATTGCCGTACCGACATCGGTAGGCTACGGTACGGCCAAAAATGGGAAAACAGCGTTACATGCTATGTTGACAAGCTGTTCAAACGGAATTACTGTAGTCAACATAGACAACGGGTACGGTGCTGCCATGAGTGCCTTTAGAATGCTAAATCTTAAGAAATAATGAGTGCTATCTACATAGAAGCCTTTTCTGGTTTATCAGGTAATATGTTCCTGAGCGCCTTTTGCGAGTTGCTTGATGATTATCAGTCCCTGATAGACTTGCCGAAAAAGTTGCATTTACCGGATGCAAAAATCGAAATCAAAGAAGTTGATAAAAACGGTATTAATTGCAAATATGTAGAGGTACTGGATTTGAACTTGATCGATGACCCAAAAGAATCAAAAGCACATGATCACGAACACTCACATGACCATGGTCATAGTCATCATCATAGTGCACATCGGCATCTTTCGGATATACAGAAGCTGATAGATCATGCACACATTAGCGAGGGTGCGAAAAAGATTGCCCACGAGATTTTTTTGTTAATTGGCAAAGCGGAATCCAAGATTCATAAGATGCCACTTGAAACCATTCACTTTCACGAAATAAGTGGTGTAGATTCGATTGTCGATATTGTCGGAAATGCTGTTATGATCGATAAGCTTAAAATTTCTAAGGTTTTTTGCACCCCGGTCTGTACAGGTTTTGGCATGGTAAAAACCCAACATGGCATGCTACCGATTCCAGCGCCGGCTACCGCTGAACTACTTCACGGAATGCAAATTTATCCCGGCAATGAAGAAGGGGAAAAGGTTACACCAACAGGAGCCGCAATTTTGAGGTACCTCAATCCCGATTTCGAAAGCACGACCTATGTCGCACAAAAAACGGCATATGGACCTGGAAAGAAGAATTTTAACAATCCCAACGTAGTACGGATTTCCCTGATCGAGGAAAATGATTCCGATAGCAAAGATTCCTACATCCAGCTAGAGACTTCAATAGACGACATGACACCGGAATACCTTGGAACGGATTTTCAGCAAGGCCTTTTGGATGCCGGGGCAGTGGATTTTGGCATGTCACAGCAGTTAATGAAAAAAGGACGATTCGGCTTTTTACTTAGCGTCATTCTTCCCGTTGGTTCATTAACGAAAGTATCCAATTACCTTTTTGACAACACCACTACTATTGGACTACGCTATTATAGCATAGACAGAATTGAGCTGCCAAGAAAAAGACATCCAAAAGCCACCCCTTTAGGAGAAATTCACGTAAAGGAGGTACGCACTCCAACCGATACTATAAAGGTAAAACCCGAATATGATGATATCAAGAATTTGGCTGCAACAAATGGCCAGACACCATTTCAGGTTTTGAACAAAATAAATATTAACCCTTTAAATTCTTAAAAATGAAAAAAGCATTTTCAATTTTAGTTTTGTTACTATCCGCACAGCTTATAAACGCCCATCCCGGTACGGAAGGTCATTCGCATGATTCCTTACTGGGCGAATTGGCCTGGATACTACTGCCTTTAATTACGATTGTCGCCCTAGGTTCCTTCTATTATCGAAAACAGGGGAAAAAAGGATTGGAATAGACCATACGGTAAAGTGTAAATTTCATAGTTGAACCTTGATAGGGCAATTGGTGATGCCGCCCATTCTGCATTGCACCTCATTTCCCGACATGTGAAAATTTTTGATTACGCTATTGATCTAAACCTAAAAAAAGAATCTAAATCTCAAGGTTCGCCCCTTTGGGGTTAGGGTTTCGATCTACCTCTACTTGGGAGGGGGGGGGGAGAACCGTCCTTCTGGACAATTCCGAGTAGGAAAAACTCGAAATTTTGTTTCAAGAATTCCTTTTTATTTCCAAGGGTTAAAATGAACATTGCGGCAACTACGCATTTAGATCGATTGCCCCATATTCCAAACGGTAAGTCAAGATGCCAATCCTGGAAACTGCAACTAATTTCGAATTAGAAAAACGAACCGGATCCCGTATGTTGGCCAACACCTCCTTCAATGTCCGAGGTGAACCAATTATATGTAGTCCAGAGACGGTTTATTTGACTTTTGTAAAAACTGGAATGGACTAGTTGTCTATGAAAAACTATCTCGACTACCAATCGAACACTTTTAAACGAATCATTTGGGAAGAGATTACCAAAAATTGAAAAGAAGCCATGTATAGAACAACAACTTAAACATTAATTATGAAACATTTAGAAAATCAAGTAAACCGTAGAAATGCACTTAAAACGCTAGGTCTTGGCTCTACAGCAGGAATTCTAGGTATTTTTGGAAGTTCCGATACCAGGGCGTCTACCCCCAAATCCCATGCTCCAACTCCGTCTTACGCTGTTGGAGTGCAAGTCAAAATTACCAAAGTGCGGGCCATTATTACCGCGCCTTACGGTACCAATCTGGTTATTGTAAAAGTAGAGACCGATCAAGATGGTCTCTACGGACTTGGCTGCGCAACATTCACCCAAAGGGCGCACACCGTTGTTTCGGCTATCGAAGAATACCTCGATCCTTTTTGTAAGGGCAAAAATGTTTCCAATATTGAAGATATCTGGCAAACTGCCTATCAGAGTTCCTATTGGCGAAACGGACCTGTTTTGAACAATGCCCTAAGTGGCCTTGATCAGGCACTCTGGGACATTAAAGGTAAAATGGCGGGAATGCCGGTATACGACCTTTTAGGTGGAAAAGTTCGCTTCGCCGTTGACACCTATACCCATGCCTCGGGCAAATCGATAAGTGAGGTCATTGATAGTGTAACCAAGTACAAGGAGGAAGGGTTTAGAAATATCCGTATACAATTGGGCGGTTATGGATCTACACACTTGGCGACCGATCCCGATTGGAAAAGAGCAGGGTTTGGAAGTCAGGGTGACCAGACCATTGATCCGCAGGCATACAAACGGGGAACGGTTGAAATGTTCAAAAAGGTTCGTGAAAAGTTTGGTGATGATATAGAATTACTTCATGATATGCACGAACGCCTTCAGCCCATGGATGCCATCGATATGATAAAAAAGGTTGAGGAATACAGACCTTTTTTTATAGAAGACCCCTTCTCGCCTGAGAACATGGGTTGGTTCGATATGTTAAGGGAACATACAAGTGTGCCCATTGCCATGGGCGAATTATTGAACAACCCACATGAGTGGCTGGAACCTATGAAAAACAGACAATACGACTATATAAGAATACATATTTCACAGATCGGGGGAATCACCCCGGCCATGAAAGTGGCAAGATTGGGAGAATGGTTCAATGTAAGGACTGCATGGCATGGTCCCGGTGATACTTCGCCCGTTGGGCATGCTGCCAACGCTCATATCGATTATGCCATTTGGAATTTTGGTATTCAAGAGGCTGCTAGGGTTATCAGAACTCCAGAGGATAAAGTGCTCGAGGTATTTCCTGGAATGCCTACTGTAAATAACGGTTATATGTCCGTAAATGAAAAACCTGGATTAGGCATTGACATCAACGAAAAGTTGGCCAAAAAATATCCTCCGGTCGTCTACAATTACAATTGGACCCAACTTCGTGGAGAAGACGGCACACCGATTCGACCGTAGTATAATCCATAGCTAACAATGTAAATTGAGTTTTTCAAAGCAAACCGGAAAAGTAGGTTTTCGGCGAATCCGGATAAGGATGTTCGAAATTTGGGTCGAGCCTCTTCCAACCTTGGCATTGTATTCGAGAATCATTATCCAGGGTTCTGGCACAAAGCATCCGTAAATGGCCAGCTATGTTGCCTTTTTATTGTTTGAATAGCATAAACTAAAAATACCGAAATGGAAAATTTAAAGAATTGGTTAAGTTCCATGTTTTATCTGTTTTTCTTAGGCAGTATCAGTCAAGAGATTCCGCAAGCTCAAATCTCAAATGGCTTGATCAAAGCGACAATATACTTGCCTGACGAACACAAGGGATACTATCGCGGTACCCGTTTTGATTGGTCTGGAGTAATGCCTGTGCTTGAGCACGGCGGACACTCCTATTTTGGAAAATGGTTCAAAACCTATGACCCAAAAGTTCACGAGTCCGTAATGGGCCCGGTCGAAGAATTTGGACCTGTAGGGTATGACAAAACTAAAATTGGAGACAGTTTTCTTAAAATCGGTATTGGTACACTTCGGAAACCTGTGGAGCCCAGGTATTCCAATTTCAAGACCTATGAAATTCACGATGCAGGGGAATGGGAAGTAGAGAGTCTCACGAACCAGACTTCTTTCAAACATATACTAAATGACCGACCCTATTCCTACGAGTATCAAAAAGTAATCAGTTTATCTCCCGATACATCCGAAATGGTAATAACCCATAGTCTTACCAATCACGGGGACGATAGGATTGAAACCGAGGTGTATAACCATAATTTTTTCTTTTTGGATGGCCTAAATATAGGCCCTGGTTATGTAGTGCGGTTTCCATTCAAAATTGTTGGAAAAGGAAAGATAAATGACATTGGAAAATTCGTAAAAATAGAAGATGACGAAATTGTATTCATCAAAAAACTAGGCAAAAAAGACCATGTCTATATCGGAGAAATTACCGGTTTCGACAACAACAATAGTAATGGATATGAAATCTGGGTAGAGAATAGACGTTCGGGCGCAGGCGTGAAAATTACATGTGACAGACCATTGTCTCGCTTAGTCTTTTGGTCAGCCCAGAAAACGGTTTGTCCAGAGCCCTATATTGACCTCGAAATTGCACCGGGAGCTACGGTAAATTGGACGATCAAATATGACTTTTACAAACTTTAAAAACCAACAGACCTATTTTGAAGATATCAAATATGTACAATGTTGTGATTGGCCTTTCTAATGACCAGAGTCTTGCAAATTGTTCATTTTTCGAAACAAGATTTTTGTTCAATATTTTGGTCCAATAAAAAACCTCCATTAAATGGAGGTTTTTTATCAAGTATCTTAAATATCAATGACTAGCTAACCAATCCCTTAAGGATTTCCATACCAGTTCCGAAGCATCCTTGGCCATAAAAAGGTCCGCATGGCCGTAATCCAATATTCGAGGCCCATTGGGTAATTTGGTGACAATCTCAACACTTACATCGGAGCTACCAGCAAGCGTAGTGGAGAAAACACCGTCCTGACCGTAACCCCCAGCGGCGCCGAGGTATAATATGGGAATTTTAATCTGATTTAAATCCGCTACGATACTTTCCCGATTTTCCGGGCAAAAAATCGAGAAGCCTTCCGCAGTGATATAAGTGGGCATGTATGGGGCTAAGGATATCAACAGGTTAAACCATCGCTCCTCTTCAGTGTATGCTAGTCCAGTGGGTATTTGTCCGTCAAACTGGCCTCCTAGAAAATGCCAATCCGGGCCATTGGGTTGTGGGCCCCCTGCCGCTGCCAAAGCAAATTGATAATTGCTCAAACCAGGTGCAACTGGTGAATCACCTTCAGGGTTGTCAAGAGCCGCTTGGCCCACGGTGATAAAACCGACACCATTGGTGTTTTGATATTCTCCATTTGCATGTGCCACTTCAGACATTTCCGATAAGGAGCAAGATCCCGCACCAAATGCACTATCATTTTGCTCATAGACCATCACAAAGTCCGTTGGGATCATACCTTTTATATCCCTCAAAATCCGATGCTCTTGTGTCTCCTTTATTGCTGCATTATATGTTAATCCCGCGCCATAACTAAAACCTAAAAGGTTCATCCGCCCAAAACCCTGTCTTGTCAATCCTCGAACCAACCTTGCAATGGCCATTGACTTTAATACATGCCTCGTATCCTTTGTAGTTCCCCAACCTAGGAAGAAAGAAAAATCCTTGGTTTCTAGAGGTACCAAAGTCCAGCCCAGATCGATGCCCCAAACATCGATATTGTTTGAAGCTAGATAAAAGGGGGAGGAATTGTAGGCATCTGGATTTTCTATTCCCGGGCGCAGAAAAATATCATCAAAATCTTGTGATGAACCATGTATCATAAATACGTTCCCTTCGGTTCTAATGGGTCTATACTTTCGGGATTCCCTCACTACTCTATGGATACGCACAACATCATAAGGCCCATTGCCCATACGTACCATGATCTGATAATGGGCGATATCTGCAGAAAGAGAGGACCTAGTAATTTCCAAAATGCGGCAACTTCTATTGCTTTTATTAGCTTTTTCATCTCTACTCGTATCCGAAGAGATATCGGATATTGTTTTGTTACTGATCGCAATTTGTTCACCATCAAAACCAACCAGGGCATAAAAAGAACCTTTTGAATTTTTTAAATTTTGTTTTTTTTGTACATCATTATCTTCAAAAAATATCAAATCACCTTCGGCAGCCTCTTGCAATGCCTCATTTAAATCCTCTTGGTTTTCTGTTAAGATGATAGATTCAAAAGAGAGGTCTTCAATATAGTTTACCCATTCACCATCATCTTGGGTTTCAGAATCGATGGTAACATAATCTTGATCATCATTATCAGTGCATCCGATTGTCATGATCGTGGCCACTACAGCCAAAAATAGGGGCGTAAATTTCCAGGAAAACAATTCTTTAGTTTTCATAATTACTTGATTTTAGGGTCAGTATGACCCAATTAGACAATAGAGAAAGATTGGCCAATCAATTAGCGAACGCTTGTACCAAAGGTCTGGAAAAGTCCACGAAACCAGTTTTGATTATGTAGTGATTCATTCAAATTTTGGTTTCGACTATGTTGAATTTTTTAGATTATGTTGCAGAAGGCTCTAGTGGAGGAAGATTGAGTTCTTTTAAAAACTGTTTGAACCTGGGTTCCTTTCTGAAATCCTCTGGTCCGTTCCAAACCCTGAGCCAAGGAGCGAAAACATCCAAAGGTTTTTTGGATAACCATTTAAAGGCCTCGTCAAAATCGCCGAGATGGGCATATATAAGAGTTAGGCCAAAAGCTTCCCTAGAGCTAACTGCGCCCTTCCGTAATTCAGAAGCAATTTCTAGGGCTTTATCTTTATTTCCAATTTTCGCATAAGCGATTCCTAAGCCATATAAAGCTGCAGGATTAATTTCAATAGACTTTTTTATCGCGCTAATTCCCTCCTGGGGCATTCCCTTTGCAATGTAGATGTCACCCAGAGTTCTCCAGGCAGGTGCGTATTCCTTATCAATTTCAAGGGCTTCCTTTACTTCTTCCATTGCTTTTTTGTGATTCCCCATCCAAAGATGGAGTAGGCCCATATCTGAAGTTATCAATGGCGCCAATGGATCTAGTTGTTTGGCCAATTGATGTTCCTTAACGGCCTCCTCCCATTTCCCCAAAAGAATGAGATACCATGAGTAGTGGTAATGATTATAAGGAAGGTTTGGATTTAACTTTTCTGCAATTGCGAATGACTGTTCCGCAGCTTTCCAATCCCGTTCGTAATAGAGTTGAATCATTGCAAGTGCAGAATGGGCTTTGGCAGATTTAGGGTCCAAGTCCAATGCTTTCAAAGCGGCTGCTTTTCCCCTTCTCCAAGGGGCGTTCATAGGGTCGGGGCCATGGCCCAAAAGGGCGTATCCCTCAGCCAAACCGGCGTAGGCGAGTGGGTCGGCCGGGTCTATCTCGACCGCCTGGTGCAAATAATTCAATCCCTTTTGGAAATCCTCCGCATTGGATTTGGTGAGGTAATATATTCCCCTTAGGTACGCTTTATAGGTTTCTGGGTTTGTGTTTTGCTGTAGCTGAAATCGTTGCTTCCTCTCATCACCGAGAGTAACTTCTATAGAGTTGGCAATATCTTGTATAGCTGTATTTTGCACCGATAGAATATCATTCACACTGTTATGGTAATCCTTGGCCCAAATGTGTTTTTCTTCAGGGAAAACATCGATCAATTGCAGTTGCATTCGTATACTGTCCCCCTTATATATCAGTGAGCCTTCAACCAAATGATCCGCTCCAAGTTGCTTTGCAATATCCCGGATTGGCAATTCCTTGTCTTTGAACTGAAGTGTGGAAATTCTGGAAATTACCCGTAAGCCCTTTATGGTTCCAAGTTCCCCGATTAATGCATCGTGTATACCGGCAGTCAAATATTCTTTACTGGTATCCTCCGATAAATGATCCAAGGGAAGAACCGCTATGGATACCTGCTCAATATTTTCTTTTTTTGATGTAAATGCTTTGATTGTAAGAAAGGCTGCTAAAAGAAAGCTTATTGATGCAACAGAAATAATCCATGGGTTTTTAAGAAGTGCTTTCCTTTTGTGCGAGTCAATTGATTGTTCCGCTACACTTGCGACAGATAATTTGTTTACAGCCTTAAATGTGGTCTGATGTTTTACTTTTCCCGGGGGATGACCATAACGTTCATGAAAACAGGTATTGAAGTAAGATGTACTGTTAAAACCAACCCTGAAGGCTATTTCGGAAACTGAGGCAACATCATTCCGCAACATTTTCATGGCTTCCCTAAGTCGTAGTTCCCTGATAAATTGACTAACGGATTGCCCTTTTATCCGTTTCAATTTTCTGTGGAGTTGTGAACGGCTTGCCCCATAGGTCCGAGCAAGCTCTTCAACGTTGAAATTTTCATTCCCTATATTGGCAAGTACAATTTCCTCGAGCTTTTCGACAAATACATCATCTTGACCTTTATAATCCGAAGAAGCCATTCTACATAGTATTGATGTATAGGGGAATACTTAAAGATAATAAATTTCAATGCCAAAAGACAGATAGCGCCATTAAGAACTAATTTTCAAGCTCCCTAAAAGGGCGATTTTTGGGAGTCGTTATAAGGTCGGCTGTGTCCTTTAAACTGTTCGTTTTATGGGACAATTGAAAATTAAGCTATTCAATAAAAATCGAAAAATTTTAACTCAGTTCTTCTTAAACATCTAAAATATACTTGCCCTTTTCACCAATGCGTTGTAAAACTTCCCGGGTTATACATTTCCTCTGGTCAATTTGTTGAGGTTGGTCCCTTGTACAAAAATAACTGTGAATACTCCGTCGGTCATGGCTTGTTTGATTGGTTGTACCACCGTGCCATACATGCGAATTAAAAATAAAAACAGAGCCTGCAGGTGCCATAATGCGAATTTCGTCAGGATGCTCGTCATTAGGATCTGACATAGCTTCCTCAGGCAGAATACTCGATTTATGCGTTTTAGGGACTATGCGGGTAGACCCATTGTGTTCCGTAAAATCATCTAAAAGCCAAATACTATTGCAGACTTTAAAAGAACCGCTCGCTACAGCATTTTTCCAATCAACGTGAAGTCTTTGCTGCCCTTTGCCTGGTTTTGCAGCCCGATAATTTAGTGACGATAATTTGTATGTCTGCCCTAATACGGCTTCAATACCGGACAATACCCTGGGATGAGTGTAAAAAATATCAAAAACAGAGCCTTTATTGACTAAATCCGCCAAGCGGTCCGTCCCTTCTTCTTTCGGATGGCGGATATATTTTGATTTTCCCAATTCTGACCCTGCATTGTCGCCTTCCAACTGCAATAGTTCAGCGAGGCGGTCATTAATTTGAATTACTTGTTCCGGTATTAATAATTGACCCAAATTGAGATAACCGTTGTTATCTAAAAAATCAATTTCTTGTTTAGTAAGCATATCCTACATCTTTTTAAAAGTGAAATAATGTAGCGAAGATAAAATTACAGAGAGGGGCGTTCTACCTCAAAATTCATGACTTTTTGAACTATATAAACATTTTTTGCGATTTTTACCTTGGTAAAAGTATATTGACGATGAAAATTCAATTGGAATCCATACAACCCGCTAGCAATAGTTCGTTTCAAATCTTGCCCAATTCACGAATGAACGATTTTTACTTTTGGCATTATCACCCAGAATTGGAGCTTACCTATATCGAGGGTGCGAACGGCAGACGTCATATCGGCCAACATATATCCCGATATGAAAGCAGTAGTTTAGTTTTTATTGGCTCAAATATTCCACATCTTAACGTTGATTACGGAGTAAAAACCGATTACAAAAAAACGGTTTTGCATATTCGACCCGATTTTTTAAAGGAAAATTCGGTTCAGACTCCAGAACTATTGGCTGTTCATCGATTTTTTGAACAATCGAAATATGGTATTGTCATTGAAGGCAAAACAAAGACTATTGCAGGAGAAATGCTTGAAAAATTACCTGTTTTACACCCATTTGAACAATTTTTAGAAGTGTTGCGAGTATTTCAATTATTGGCACATAGTACAGAAATCAAGTTATTGCATGATAGTCCAGTAAAGAATCAATACACTAGAAAATCGCAAGAACGGCTCCAATTGTTATATGATTTTATTGAAGCTAATTATCAACGCAAAATAAAAGTGGAAGAAGTTGCCGATTTATGCCACCTGACAAAAGTTGCTTTTTGTCGTTATTTCAAACAGGCAACACATTTGACATTTACTGAATTTTTGAATCAATATCGCATCAATCAAGCCAAACGTCTACTGTTATTGGACAAAAATGTCAGTGAAGTGTGTTACGCTTGTGGTTTTGAAAGCCTTTCTTATTTCAATCGGGTTTTTAAGGCTATTACTCTGGAAAACCCTTTGGCTTTTAAAAAACAATATGCCAATGATTGATAAGCAATAACTATGACAACCGGACTAAGAGGAGATTAAAAATTAGACCTTGAACGGAAACCTTTATAAGGGAAGGGGCGTGGTGCACCAAATGACGATGCAACCGGTTTGATTCATCAAAAATGTAATACTATCAAGCCTTTCAAGTCGTTGGTCCTCATAGTAAACGAACAATATGAATTTAACGTATTTGTCGACCACAGCTAGTTAAAGGAATAGAATGAAGTAGAGGTGATGCCCTAAAAAACGGCCAATTTATGGGAATCCTTTTTGATTGGACAAGCCTTTTGCAAAGCGTCCTATTCTTGGTCTCTTTTAATAGTTACTTTATTTCACCTTTTATAGGGCAATAAATTGGGCATATGAGGTATTTATTAAAATTGAATCATCCGGTCATTTTTGGGAAAGAAAAGACAACTTCCAAATCTCTTGGCAACTGTAAAATAAGTGGACATTTGATGTAAATATTTTTGACAGTAAAATAGAAGGGTTTTTGGAGTTCTTATTATAAAAATCTGATAGTAAGACACTTGACAACTTGGCATAATTTTAGGTCGGGAGATAACATCCTTTGGAGGATTGTATTCAACCTCACATGTTACCAGAAACATCTATTGCTTAGTCCTCAACCGCAAAAATCATGATAAAAAATTATTTTAAGATAGCTTTCAGGGTATTCAAAAAAGAAAAATTATACAGCTTTATTAATGTTTCCGGTCTGGTGCTGGGCTTTGTTTGCTGTCTAATGATTTTCCTTTTTATTAAGGACGAACTGAGCTACGATGATTTTCATAAAGATAGTGATAGAATTTACCGTGTGGCCGCCGCCTATATGAGACAGAGTGTCTGGGAGCCGTATTCTACAAATTCATGGCCGACGGCCGAAAAGCTAAAGACCAGTTTCGGAGAAATTGAACAGTTGGTCCGAATTATGCGTATGTCGGAAATTGTCACTCATGGGGAAAAAAGATTTGACGAAGAGCGAATGGCCGTGGCCGATGAAAATTTTTTTGAGGTCTTTTCTTTTCCTTTGATTTCCGGCAACCCTAGCGAAGCATTAAAGGGATCGAATAAAGTGGTCATTTCCGAAGCCACGGCTAAAAAGTATTTTGGTCCTATCAACGCTATGGGGAAAGTTCTTGATATCGGGGATGGAACTTTACAACTACGGGTGAGTGGAATTATGGAAGAGATGCCATCAAACTCCCATTTTCACTTTGATTTCCTCATATCAGGCCTAACAGCAAGACAAATAGCACCAGAGGCCATGTTTGACAATGTGGGTTGGGATTCTCAATATGTGTACATCAAAATGGCAGAAGGTTCTAAACCAGCAAGTATGGAATCAATGTTTCCAAATTTTATTGACGACCATTTAGCCCCGCTTACTTCCGGAAATTTTAAACTGTTTTTACAGCCATTATCGGATATTCACCTTAGATCAAAAAATGGGACCGAAATTGAACCCAATGGAAATATTAACCACATTTACATTTTTTCCATCGTTGCCATCTTCATTCTAGTCATTGCAAGTGTAAACTACATGAATTTGACTATAGCCCGATCTTTAAGGCGTAGCAAAGAAGTTGGCATGCGCAAAGTATTGGGTGCCCATAAAATGAACCTAATTGGTCAGTTTTTGAGTGAATCATTTATCGTGACTCTTATTGCAGCTTTAATTGCTTTCTGCCTGACACTGTTATTACTACCTGTGTTCAACCAATTTGCCGGAAAAGAAATAACTACAAATACCTTGTTCAATCCGCCAATATTGATGACCATTGGTGCTTCAATAGTAATTATTGCCATATTATCCGGGGCTTACCCTTCTTTTGTTCTTTCGACCTTTAAACCATTAAGCACGTTGAAGGGCAGCAAGACAAAGGAAAGATTTGGCCCAACGCTCAGAAAAGGGCTGGTGGTTTTACAGTTTGTGATTTCTATCGGCCTAATAGCTTCCACATCCATTGTCTTTGATCAGCTCGACTTTCTCAAAAACAAAGAATTGGGAATTAATAAAGAACTATTGGTGGCTGTACCTCTACGGACAATGGACCGCTCCCAGTTAGATGCTTTCAACAATGACCTTTTAACCAATTCTTCTATTGTAAGAACCGGTGCTTCAAATATGAAAATGCCTGGGTGGATAAGTAATAGTACCGTATATAAAGCGCAAGGGGTGGCTGTGGATGAAGAGGCAAGGAAATCCATGAAAGTCATTAGAATCGATTATGATTTTTTTAAAACTGTCGAGACCGAAATTACCCAGGGGCGCGATTTTTCAAAAGAATTTCCATCGGACGGTAATTCATCCATTATCCTTAATGAGTCAGCCATAGACCAGCTGGGTTGGACGGACCCCATCGGTAAATGGGTAGAATTTGACAATCAAAGATTCACGGTGGTAGGAATAGTGAAAGACTTCCATTTTGAGTCACTTCACAGAAAAATCCCTCCGACGATTTTCATCCCGTCCTCGACTTATTTAAACTGGGCATATGTAAAAGTTGATGCCCAGAATCTACCTTTGACCCTTAAACACATCAAATCTGTTTATTCAAAATTCGTAACGAACAGGGAATTTTCGTATTCCTTTGTAAATGAGGATGTGGCGCGGCAATACCAAACGGAAGAAAAGTTTACCGAGGTACTTACTATTTTTACCATTCTGGCCATAATCCTTGCCTGTCTTGGCACTTTCGGTCTCGTATCTTTCTCCGCAGAACGAAAATCAAAAGAAATCGGAATTAGAAAAGTGCTTGGTGCCTCCATTGGCAATGTCACTTTTAAGTTAATAAAGGAGTTTGCCATTTTGTTATTGGTTGCCAGTTTTATAGCCTGGCCACTCACATACTTTTTTATGAATGACTGGATAAAGGATTTTACGTATAGGACAAATATTAAGCTTGAAGTGTTTGCAATGGCAACTATTTTGGCTTTGCTAATTACTATGGGCACCACAGGGTTCAGGGCATTGAAGGCAGCCCTGGCCAACCCTATAGATTCGTTGAGAGAAGAATAGTTACCATATCCCTTTCACCTTGTTTATTTCAAAATTATTAAATTCTAAAATCGCTTCCGAAGTATTTTCAATATCCAATAGGATATAATGTTCGTTCGGAAAGACCTGCGCGGTCATCACATACTGACCTTTATTGATAAATACTTCAACAGAGGAATAATCCAGTAGGATACGAACTTCAAACGCCTCTTGCGGCAAATGGTCTATGGGCATTTCTTGTACCGTATCCCCAAAGTTTTCCTGAAAATCGGTCTTCCCCGATCGGGTGCGATCCAAATAGAAAACACTTTTTTCCGAATCCAGGGTCAACACCAATTGTTGCTCCTTGTCATTTTTAAAGACAAGCCGAAAATCCTTGGCCGCGGTCGTAAACTGTACCTCGGCCCGGTTAAAATGGTCAAAGGCAAGGCTATCCTTTTCACCTGCTTCCAACCTTATGGTTTTCCTTATCCCTTGCTCCCTAAGGTTCTCTAGACCATCGACAGGGTAGTTGATCAAGCTATACGTATCCCCTATTTTCCGTAAGGATAACTTTCTGGGAACAGTCATGGCACTACGCCATTTTTCTGTTGGCGTATCTCTCGCATAGGCCCAATTGCTCATCCAACCGATGAAGATTCGCTCATCATTGGGCGCGTTGTTATAGGTGACCCCGGCATAGTTATCCGTGCCCCAATCGATCCACCGATTCTCCTTTTGATCGGAAGTGAAGGTTTTTCCATCAAAATCGCCTATAAAGTATTGGGTGCCACTACCACCATTGGGCGCACCGGGGTTAATACTGATGAGCAGTACCCATTTCTTCTCATCGGTACCTTCCACCTGTAACTGAAATAAATCAGGGCATTCCCAAACTCCCCCATGGGCCCCTTGATCCTTTCCGAATTCACCGGTCAATTCCCAATCCTTCAAATTTTTGGAGGTATAGAATTTGGCATGGTCTCCAGCCACCAAGGTCATAACCCAACTTTGTAAAGGCTCATACCGCATTACCTTGGGATCACGAAAGTCTCGGATACCCTCGTTTTCCAATACAGGATTTCCTTTGAACTTTGTCCAAGTATCCCCATTATCAAGACTATATGCAATGCCCTGGGTCTGAAAATCATCGCGCCCCGCTTCTTCGCCCTTCATATCATGGTAAGTAAAAATAGCCCCCAAAGCAGGGTTACCATCCGAACCAAAACCTGAAGTATTATTTTCGTCCACCACCGCACTTCCAGAAAAAATGAACCCAAGTTCATCAAGATACAAGGCTATGGGCTTATGCTTCCAATGTGCCAGATCTGTACTAATGGCATGCCCCCAGTGCATTGGGCCCCAGACAATATCATCCGGGTAATATTGATAAAAAAGATGGTAAACACCTTTATGATAGACCAGCCCATTAGGGTCGTTCATCCACATTTCTTCTGGTGAAAAGTGAAATTGAGGCCGGTACGGTTCCGTATAGTAGTCGGTCTTGGTAGTATCCAAAATAGGTTTTTGTTCCTCTACTTTATTTTTACAAGCTTGCAAAGCTATTAAAATAAAGAACAGTCCAATTTTTACTTGTTTCATTTTAATTTAGGATTAACCGAACAATTCTGGGGAACACCTCTAAAATAGTATCTTTGCTCGTATACTTTATAAGTGGCATGAGATTTCTTTTGGGTATACTCTTATTTTTGGCGTTTTGCCCAAATACCATGGGCCAAAATAAGTTGGCCCGTACGCTCAAAAAGTTCAACACGGAAAGCGTTCCTTATATATCCCTAAAAGAAGCGGCCCATATGGACAGTGTTCTATACCTGGATACCCGGAAAAAACAGGAATACGATGTAAGCCATTTGCAAAATGCCATTTGGGTAGGTTATGAGATGTTCGATGACCATGATCTACAGGCTAAAATTCCGGACAAGAATACCGAAATCGTTGTGTATTGTTCCATCGGTGTGCGATCGGAGGACATTGGCGAAAAATTGTTGAAATTGGGGTATCCCAATGTCAAAAACCTATATGGCGGGATTTTTGAATGGAAAAATAAAGGATATCCCGTTTATGACGACCAAGGAAAGGAGACGGAAAAAGTTCATGCCTTTGACGAGCATTGGGGCAAACTATTAAAGGCTGGAAAAAAAGTTTATGATTGATGGTTGAAGTTTAAAATTCCCCACTTTTCCAATATTTACGGACATTGAGTATCTCATTTTCAAGGAAAACTAAAAAAAGTAGTAAAGACTAGCCATTACAATTTGACAAATTCCAAAAATCTACTCCTCATTTTTACGCGCAACCCGGAACTGGGAAAATGTAAGACCCGTTTAGCGGCCACCATCGGTGATCACGCTGCCTTAGAAGTTTATAAGTTTCTCCTACAGCATACGGCAAACATCACCCATGGGCTAGACGTCCATAAAAAAGTATACTACTCCGAATCGATTTGGAAGGATGATGTTTGGGACGAAAAAGTATACGAGAAAAAGGTGCAACAGGGCAATAACCTAGGGGAGCGTATGATCCAGGCGTTTTCGGAAGGATTCAACAACGGCTTTGAAAAAATCATTATCATCGGGAGTGATATGCTAGATTTGTCCCAATCCGACTTGGAGAATGCATTTTCGGCCTTGGACGAAAACAATTTTGTCATTGGCCCTGCGGAAGATGGTGGTTACTATCTACTAGGGATGAAGATTTTTAAACCTCAACTGTTCCAGGATAAGGATTGGGGAAAGGATACCGTATTCTCGGATAGTATGGCGAATCTACAGACTGAAAAAGTAGACGTATTGGTCGCCAAAAACGATATCGATGTTTATGAGGACATCAAGGACATTGATGCCTTTCAACCTTTTTTAAAGCAACCATGAGAATAACCAAAAAACAACTGGAGGAGTCCACGGAATACCTCAAGAGCAAAGGCTTTGATTCACCCGAAATCGGAATCGTACTGGGTACGGGGCTGGGAAAATTGGTGGATGCCATAACAGATCCCATAGTGGCTCATTATAATAACATTCCATTTTTCCCCTTGGCCACCGTTGAGTTTCATTCCGGTAAACTCATTTACGGAAAAATAGAGGGCAAAAAAGTGGTGGTCATGCAAGGACGTTTTCATTTGTATGAAGGTTATGACTTTTTGGATGTTACCTACCCCATTCGGGTCATGCACCAATTGGGAATACATAGATTGTTTATTTCCAATGCCGCGGGAGCTATAAACCTCGACTTTAAAAAAGGGGATATGATGTTGTTGGAAGATCACATCAACCTACAGGGGGGCTCTCCTTTGGCCTTTAAAAATGTATCAGAATTTGGAGATCGATTTGTAGATATGAGCGAACCCTATGATGTGGAAATGCGACAAAAGTTGATAAACATAGCAGCAAGGGAAGGGATTTCGCTACAAAAGGGTGTCTATGTATCCGTGGTAGGGCCACAATTGGAAACCAAGGCAGAATACCGTATGCTGCGTATGATGGGAGCGGATGCCGTTGGAATGAGTACAATTCCCGAAGTAATTGTTGCCAATCATTTACGACTACCTATTGTAGCCGTATCAGTCCTCACCGATGAATGTGACCCGGACAATCTACAACCCGTTAATATACAGGAGATTATAGAAGTTGCCGGAAAAACAGAGCCAAAAATGGTAAAGCTGTTTTCAGAGTTGATCAAAGAAATTTGAAATGGTAAATCGGGGGGATAGGGGATATGGACAATGCTAAAACCCTAGTAATCCAGATATAAATGGAAAAGAAGTTCCCCAAAATTAGTATCATAGTTCCCATTCTTAACGAGGCTGATTATATCGGGAAACTTCTGTCCTGCTTACAAAACGAAATCGCCCCGGAACATGTAGAAGAGATTTTGGTTATTGATGGTGGGAGTACGGACAGTTCCCTTAAAATAGCTGAAGAATATGGGGCAACGATAGTACACTCCGAAAAGGGACGCGCAAAACAAATGAATTTGGGTGCTCAAATGGCCAAGGCGGAAATCCTGTATTTTCTTCATGCCGATACCCTACCTCCAAAAAATTTTGTGCTCTATATTTTGGAAGCGGTAAAAGGAGGATTCCAAGCCGGTTGTTTTCAAATGCAATTTGACAGTAACAGTAGGTTCCTAAAGTTTTTTGCTTGGTTTACTCGAATCAACCACCAAATATGTAGAGGCGGGGATCAATCACTCTTTGTCACCAAAAGACTCTTTCAAAATTCCAAGGGTTTTAATGAAGATTACAAAATCTACGAGGACAATGAGTTCATAGGGCGTCTGTATAAAAAAACCAAATTTAAGGTACTCCCGCTGCAGGTAAAAACTTCAGCAAGAAGGTATGACAAGGTGGGGGCCATCCGCTTGCAGTACCATTTTGGGGTAATCCATCTTAAAAACTATTTGGGAGCAGGACCAGATCAACTTTATGACTATTACAAACGAAAGATACCGATATAGGTGCGTCCTTTTACATTCGGGATATGGGACCTGGTCGTTTCAAACATCTTAAAATTAAAAATTCCGTGCGATTGACCGAAAATGACTACTTTTAAACAAAACTGCAATTTTAGGACACATCTCCTTATTATATTGCTTTTATGAAAGTGGTACCACAAGCTTTTTATCAGAATTCCAAGATTGAAAAAATACTTTTGAAAGGACTTTCCTGTATTCTGGAAAAGAAAGTGGTGCATGCGGATCCACAAAATCAGCGGTATCTGGCGTCCCACGCCATTACCCTAGTCCGAAACGGCAAGTTACAGATAGAGACTTATGAAGGAAACGTAGAGATCATCCAAAAAAATGAACTCATCTTCCTGCCCAAAGGAATGTATATGATTTCTGATATCATTCCTAAAAATGATGTCTTTACTGCGCTGGTTTTTTTCTTCGATGATACTATATGTAATGCTTTTCTATCCAGTTTTGGTCAGTTACACTCAGAAAAGGTTTGTGGACTACTGCGTATCGATTTTAATGAAGACCTCCGACTGTTCACGGACACCCTGACCAATCTTTATAGAGGCAGAAACCGAAACCAGTTTACGAGACTCAAGCTCATCGAGTTCCTTCATTTAATAGCGCTATCCAAACAAGGAAAAGATTTCGTAAATCGACTACAATCCTTAAAAACAAAGGAACGAAAAAGTATTCGGTCCTTTATGGAAGAGCATTTTGACAAGCCTTTGGATATAGAGGATTATGCATATTTAACTGGAAGAAGCGTATCTACTTTCCAACGGGATTTTAAGCGCAGGTACCATATCTCCCCCAAAAAGTGGTTGATACAAAAACGCTTAGATAAAGCGGCCTTACTTTTGCGAACTACCTCAAATTCGGTAAATGGAATTACTTCGGGCGTTGGTTATGAGAACACCTCGCATTTCATAAAGGCATTCCACAAGAACTTTGGAATTTCGCCCAAACAATATCAGATTCAACATCGCAAGAACGCTTTGATTTAATACTTTTGACCGAAAATCACCATTTTTAAAATATTTAAGGATTTAACGGTCCCTGTTAAAACTATCTTGCTCCCAAAATCATGAAAAATGGAAAATATAGGATTCATTGGATTGGGTATTATGGGAAGCCGTATGGCTCGTAATCTTCAAAAGGCGGGATATGGATTAACCTTGTTTAATCGTACCAAAAGTAAAGCGAAAGATTTGCTGGCTCAAGGGGCAAAATGGGCCAATTCTCCTAAAGAAGTAGTCCTGGATAACAACATAATTATTACCATGCTGTCAACACCAGAAGCAATACGGGAAGTGGCATTGGGAAAAAATGGGTTTTTGAAAACCATGTCCAAAGAAAATGTTTGGGTAAACTGCAGTACGGTAAATCCTTCGTTCGCCAAGGAGATGGCAGGTGAAGCCAAGGAAAAGGGAATTGCTTATGTAGATGCCCCGGTCGCCGGTACCAAAGAACCGGCTGAAAAAGGGGAATTGGTATTCTTGGTCGGCGGAGATACTGAAGTTATGGCAAAACTTAAGCCCCTAATACGGATAATGGGTAAAAAGATTATCCCTCTTGGCAATATAGGCCAGGGATCGCACATGAAAATGTTGATCAACCTGTTATTGGCCCAATCCATGCTGGCCTTTGGTGAAGCCATGGCACTTGGAAAAGAAACGGGACTTACCGAGGAGACTCTCTTTAATGTGCTTTTGAACGTTCCCGTAACAGCGCCATTTTTGAAAGCCGTACGCCCCAAATTGGAAAATGGTGACTACGAACCCAATTTTCCATTGCAGTGGATGCAAAAAGATTTGCATTTGGCTTCGCTAACGGCCTACGAACTCAACGTAGCCATGCCTTCACTCAACATTGCCAAAGAAATCTTTGCCCAGGCCAAACAAAATGGATATGGGGCGAAAGATTTTTCGTCCATATACGACTACTTGAAAATTAACAACGTAAATGACAACCTTTAAATTTTTCTAATGAAAACAAAAACAGTTCTCACATTTTTTTTAATGCTACTATTTGCCCTATCCACCAAGGCACAGGACGCCAAACAAGTAGTGTCCGATATGATAGAAACCGTGGGTGGAAAAGCCAATTTTTATAAGTTGAAAAATGTAACCTATGATTATGAATACATAAACCCTAAGGCTCCCATGACTTTGAAAAGTCATGAAACCTATGTTTTCCATAAGGAGAAATCACATGCCGCTTATTCCGTAAATACGGTTACGGCCCCTAATGGCCAAAAGGTTGTTGAAGGTTATGATGGCACCGATGCCTGGGTGACCATGGATAGAAAACTATCCGACAACGAGCAAGCCAATAACTTTGCCCGTTTTATGCGCAAGACCAATTACTATTGGTTTTCCATGTTCTTTAAACTATTGGACGATGGGGTAAACCATGAGTATTTGGGTTCGAAAACGGTAAACGGAAAGGCCTATGATAAGGTCAAAATCACTTTTGGCAACAATGTGGGCGACGCACAGGACATTTATGTGCTATTCATCAATAAGAAAACCAAATTGGTGGACCAGTTCCTATTTACGGTAATGAGCTTTCAAATGGCCGAACCTCAGCTTATGGTCATGGAATATGAAACGATCGATGGCATTCAAATTGGCAGTAAAAGAAAGTATATAGAAGCCGATTGGGAAGGCAATATAAAGGGGAAGCGATGGGTAACTACCAATTGGACCAACATCGACTTTGATACGGATGTGGATACATCTTTATTTGAGCGACCTTAGTTTACAACAGGGCGTTATTCGGTTTTTATAGCCAAATAGGGCCTTGGTCACTCTCCCTCATAATCCAGCAATATCCCTTCGGAAATCCATTTGGCGAGCGCCTGCCTGTTATCGGGATCCAAAATTCTGCGCTGGTCCTTTTTGTTACGGATATTACCGATTTCGATATAGGCCATGGCAGGATGCGTTTTCTTTACCATGTACAACGAAGTCCGGTCTCCAAAAGTACCGGAATAGGTACGATTGGGTTGGAACTTCTTGTACTTTGCCTGAAATGTTTTATGGATACTCTCCGCAAGTTTTTTTCCATTTTTACTCTTCTCATGATGGTAGAAAAACACATCGATGTTCTGTCCCTTACTACGGCTATCCACATGGGTTACAATCAGACGCTGGTATTTTCCCTTGTTTTTTAAATACAGTTGGTTGACAGCTTCTACGCGTTGTTTCAATCGGGCCACCTGGTTCAAAGGAATGGTCTCTTTGGGATAATTCACCTCGTCCCTATCGATTTCCAGAATACGATCATCCCGAATGCCATCATCGGGATCGCGTATTATGATGTGTACCTTTGCCCCATGCGCTATCAATTCCCTTGCCAACCGAAGCGTAATATCATAGGCATACTCATCCTCGGCAATCGACTTTCCCCGGTACATAGCCATAGCCCCAGGATCTGGCCCCCCATGCCCGGAAACCAAATAATAGACCGTTTCTTTTAAACATTCACTTTTGGGAAGTACCAGGGCATATTTCTTACCAAAGATGGAATACTCCTTCCCTTTGATTTCCTTAATTTTCGTAGATTGCTTTTGTATGGAGTCCACCACCGCTACCGTATCCATAGGTAGTTGAGGAATTTTATAACTTCTCCCTTCATACAAATGAACGCTATCCCGCAGGTTATCCATGTTCAACGCGATAAAATCGTCATAGGCTTCGTGAGGATTCACGCCTTGTTTTCGTAATAGGGAAAGAATCCCATCCCCCTTTTGGGCTACAATGGTAGGTAGGGAATCTTGGCCATAGGCACAATGAATCCCGTTGCACAAAATGAATAACAAGGGAAGAAGACCATATCGTTTCGTAAGGAAAACTATCACTATTCTACTTTTTCGAAATAAAAAATCAAAAATAATGCCCAAAAGGCCGACACTTTGCAAAATTAAATAACAGAAAATGCCATAAGGCCATGAGGAGAAAGATTTGTCAACGATTTATTTAACAACACTACTGTAAATCTTAGTTTGGAAGTCTATAAATCATTCTTCTCGTATTTAAAATACCCTTATCAAATTCCTTAAACATTTTCGTGCCTTCCGGGCTTTGCAACAAGACCCCGTCCTTGTAATTTATCTGCTGATTATCTGACTAAGCCTTTGTAAAAAACATACTAATCTTAAGAATTTAAAAATGAGAATAGCAATTAATGGCATGGGGCGCATAGGTAGAGCGGCCTTAAAGGTTATCAACGAAACCCCAGGACTTGAAGTCGTGGCGGTAAATGACATTGTTCCCATAGAAAACACGGCCTATTTATTAAAATACGATACTGTTTATGGAGTTTACGAAAAAGACGTTTCCCATGTGGGCAATGTACTCCTAGTTGATGGGCAAGAAATACAGTATACGTCCATCAGGACTCCCGAAGAACTGCCCTGGGCAGCGCAAAAAGTAGATTTGGTAATTGAAAGTACGGGAGTTTTTACCTCGGGGGAGGATGCCGAAAGGCATATCAAGGCCGGGGCCAAAACGGTAGTCATATCCGCACCGACAAAAAGCACCGACACCCCAACGGTTGTTCATGGCGTTAATTCCAAGGATGGAAGTACCAGCGTATTTTCATGTGCCAGTTGTACAACAAACAATATAAGCCCGGTCGTTGAAGTATTGGGCAGAAGGATAGGCATCAAAAAAGCAATTATGACCACGGTGCATGCGTATACCGCATCCCAGGGAATTGTGGATGCACCCTCCAAAAAGAATTTTAGGATGGGAAGGGCGGGTGCTCAAAACTTGATTCCGACAACCACAGGCGCTGCTATCGCCACAACTAAGGCATTGCCGGAATATGTCGGAAAGTTTGACGGCGTTGCCATTCGGGTCCCCGTTCCAGTAGGTTCCATTTCGGATATGGTCTTCGTAACGGAAAGACCGGTTACTGTAGAAGAGGTCAATCAAATTCTAGAAGAAGAGGCAAAAACAGAACGTTATGCACATGTTTTGGATACAACCACAGATCCCATAGTATCTTCCGACATCATTAAAAATCCCTATGCCTCTACCGTGGATTTAAGCATGACCCGTGTTGTTGATGGCGACTTGCTAAAGGTAATGACCTGGTATGACAATGAGTGGGGGTTTACCAATCAGATGATCCGTCAAATTCTAGAACTAAAAGATTGATGCAATATGCAAAAAAGCCGGCCCGGGCCGGCTTTTTTTGTTGCCTATATAATACAGGGTCACCTATATTTGTGTTTTATGCCTTTTTTGAACCGTAGACTATTCTCGTTCTAGGCAATACACCAAATTGATCGCTATATATGCAACATCATATTCTTATTAATATCTGTGCCATTTTTGGGGTTGCCACGGCGGTAATCATTATTTGTAAATTCCTTAAGGTTCGCTATATCATAGGTTATTTGATTACAGGTGTACTTTTGAGCCCCAATACCAGTCATTATTTCGCTGACATGGAAGAGGTTGAAGTGTATGCGGAAATCGGAATTATTCTTTTATTGTTTACCGTGGGTCTGGAATTTTCGTTTAGCAACCTAAAGCGGATTAAAAATTATGTACTCATCGGTGGGGCTTCTCAGGTATTTTTTACCATAATCCTGACCTCGATATTGATTTGGGTCTTAATGCGACCTTCTGTGGAGGAAAGTATTTTCTGGGGATTTTTGTATGCTTTGAGCAGTACCGCAATTGTGGTGAAGGTATTGCAGGACAATAACAAGATCAATACTCCTCATGGGAAATTTATACTGGCTATATTACTATTTCAGGATATTATGATCGTTCCCTTGATGTTGTTTACCCCCAATTTTGGCCGGGGCCGGGGGAAATGTAGGCGAAGAGTTGTTATGGCTATCCGGCAAGTTGATCCTTATGGGAGGAATATCCTATGTGCTGGCCCAATTCGTCATTCCTTTCTTTTTAAAAACGGTAATGAAAATCCAAAGCCAAGAGGTGTTTTTAATCGCCACCGTGTTTATTGTGACGGGAATTGCTTTGCTCACGGAAGAGCTGGGGCTATCCCTGGCCTTGGGAGCTTTTATTGCAGGACTCATTATAGCGGAAACCGACTATAACCGAATGGCCATTTCCTGTTTTTTACCCTTTAGATATGTGTTTATGAGCTTTTTCTTTATTTCTATGGGGATGTTATTGGACTATCAGATTTTTCTAACCGATACCTTGTGGATAGTATTCTGGTTTTTCTTTGCCCTCTTGGTCAAGGCCATAGCCGGGATATTAGCGGTAAAAGTTATGAAACTGGAATGGAAAACTGCGGTTGCCGTAGGGTTCTCCATCGCACAAATCGGTGAATTTTCCTTTGTTCTGGCGCAGAGTGGTCTGGAGTACGAGTTAATAAGCCAGAACAACTACCAAATATTCCTGGCAGTTTCCATCTTATTGATGTCCTTTACACCTTTTATCGTGTCCAATGCGGAAAAGATTCCCCTATTACTACCGAACCCTTTAAAACCTGAGTCCGATGTCTGATCTAAAGCTAAAACTTTATGGGGCCGATTGGTGTATGAAATCGGCCAATCTTAGAAATTATCTACAATCCATTTGGGTAGAATTTGAGGACTTCAATGTTGAGACCAATGCCGAAGCCGAAGATACCGTCCGTGCCTTATATGACGGCGCATTAAAGTTTCCAACGGTGACCTATGGGGCGAAATTCCTTAAAAATCCTACTACAAGTGAACTCAAGACGTTTCTGGAAACACATGGATTACTGGATTCCTAGGACAAATTCGTTCCGAGCATGGATGCTTTTGTGACTATATCTAAAAGAATTCGATTAACTTAAAAAGAGCCAAAGCTTCGTTAAACGGAATGGAAACTAGGAAAAATCCCGATGTCCAAGGATGTTGCCTCATTTAAACGATACGCCACTTCTGGAATCGGGCTTTAGAGTCCAAAGAACGTTTAATTCTCAATACTTCATTCCATTTGACCATACGTTCACTTCGCGTAAAGGACCCTACCTTCAATTGCCCGGCATTGCTAGCCACTGCCAAATGACTAATGAAGCTGTCCTCGGTCTCTCCGCTCCTCGCGGAAATTACGGGTCGCCAGCCGGCATTTTGGGTAATTTTTATGGCTTCCAAGGTCTCCGTTACCGTTCCAATCTGATTAAGCTTAATCAACACGGCATTCGCTAATTTATGCTTAACCCCCTGTTTTATTCTATCAGGGTTAGTTGTAAAAAGGTCATCTCCAATAATTTGGATCGTGTCCCCATAATCTTTGGTCAATTTTCTCCAATTTTCCAAATCAGTATCCGCGAAGGGGTCTTCTAAGGATACAATGGGGTATTTCTCCAACCAACTACATAACAAATCAAAAAAATCATCTTGATTAAACACTTTATTTTCTAAACGAAACTGGTAGGTCTTGCTTTTCTCATCATATAAGTCACTGGCCGCGATATCCAAAGCGATGGAGGCATCGGTTCCAGGTTTATATCCAGCTTTTTCGATACCCTGTATGAAAGTTTCGAAGATTTGGTCATGATTTTCAAATTCAGGCCAATACCCGCCTTCGTCCGCCACGCCAAAATACCGGTTTTGCTCTTTTAGGATTTCACCCGTAGCCCTGAAAACGTTGGAGGTTATTTCCAATGTCTTTTCGTAACTGCTTGCACCATTGGCGATTAAAAGAAAATCCTGTACATCGGTTCGCCATTGGGCATGGGCCCCACCGCCAATAATCTGGATTTCAGGAAAGGGAAGTAGATTTCCTTGTGCCTCTCCCAAATATGCGAATAGAGGAAGGCCTAGTGCATTAGCCGTAGCCGCTGCAACAGCTGTGGAAACAGCAAGTATGGCATTGGCCCCTAATACGGTCTTATTAGGTGTTCCGTCCAACGTTATCATAAGTTCATCTATCATTTTCTGATGTCTCGGGTCCTTTCCTATCAATGCAGGGGCAATAATCCCATTAACGTTACCGATAGCTTTGTTCACGGATTTCCCATCAAAGTGTAACGGATCATCATCCCTTAACTCGTGGGCTTCGAACTGTCCGGTAGATGCGCCGGACGGGGCCACCCCCCTCCCAATTAACCCATTGTTTAGCCGCACCTCGACCTCAACGGTGGGATTGCCACGGGAATCAAAAATGGCATAAGCCTCAACGGCATTAATCGTCATTTACTTGATATTATTTGATTATTACTCACAGGCCATATACTTTAACTTCAATACGTTCTACGTTTTGATGTTTGGGACAATGTTTGAAAACAAATATAAATGGATGTCCGGAACTTCGATCATTTTCCGTTCAGGTTCGTTGAATTTTTTAGGTTTTTGAACCAGGCCTGGATAATAGCTTGAAGCTCCGGATTCTTTCCCGCTATCTGCTTTAGGGCAAACTCCCGAGCCAAGGCTTGTTTATTCGGGTTAAGGTACTCCACTGGGGATTTACCGTCAATCCTGGCCAAAAGAAGCATGGGCAACAATATTGCTGTGCGCTTTTGTAGCTCCCGAAAATCCTGGATGCCACCCCTTTCCTTTTCGTAGGCCAAGAGAAAAGCCTTAACAAGATGTTCAAGATTTGTATCATGGGGCGCATGATACAGCCCTTTGAGCAAAAGATGTGAAGACAAAAATGCAATGTCAAAAGCTGCGTCGCCATAAAAGGCTACTTCACAATCCACAATGACCATTCGCTTCTTTGAAATCAAAATGTTTTTTGGACTATAATCCCCATGGACAAGACATTCATGCGTATTTTTTAAACGTTCCGCTTCCTTTAGGATTTCTTCGGCGACCAAAGGATGGCTTTCAGCACAATATAGCAGGTAAGGTGAAATACGCAACTGGACGAAATTTTGAAGGGAATTGAACTGCTTTGCAACAGCCTTGTTGAAATAGGAATATTGATGGATTCTTCCCAATAGTCTCCCGGCCTCCTGAGCATGGGTCTCTCGGAAATTCCCTGACATTAGTAAGGTTTTCCAATTAGAGAAACCTTGATCAAGGAATTCCATAACGAAATAGCCTTGTCCTTTACCCAGTAGTTTTGGGACCGCGTTCGGTAAAAATTGAGCGACATATTTCAAATATTTGATCTCGAAATCATTTCGGGACACGTCCGCAAACCAATCCGATTTAACCTTTAATTTCTTCAAGGCCCTTTTGACTACAAAGGTTTTTCCCTCTATATCTATCCTATAGATTTCGCTGGAAACACCTCCGGTTAGAAGTTCAAATCTGGAAGTATTTGTTATGGGCAGACCATCGGAGATAAGCAGTTCCAAAAACTCAGGATTCATACCATGGTTTTGTCTTCAAGAGTAATCAATTCTTTAAGATAAGGAAAAAATAAGGGAGCCAATGGAAGTTTTAAATATCCTAAGTCAATTGCCCGCAAGACATGAAGAAAATCTTCAATGAATAGAATTGAATCAATGGTTAAAATCTCAGAATAACATATTTTATTCTATGAGGACAATTCAGTCAAATTTACTTCCAAGAATACCAACTCGTATTCTAAAAATACTGCCCAATACCAAATACAATACCTCCACTGGAGGGGTCATTGGTAATAAGTCCAAACCCATAATCAATTCGAAAAATAGCATTGAAAATACGTTTATGAATAAACCGAAGGCCTATTCCGGGATAGACCCGAACATTGTCGTAATCAGTGAAATCGGAAAGACTACCTCCCGGTAAACGCCAGGAACCACTATCCACAAAAACATTGCTTTGCAGTACAAACCAATCCTTTTCCACTAGAGTGTGCCTAAATTCCGTATTCAATACAATCGCTCCTGTTCCACGATCGATCAGGATTCCTACACCTCGAATATTCAGGTTATTGTCCAAAGCAAAAGGCGCAAAGGGAGTTTCAACGTTATCGGAAATTCCCAAACGCAACCTGCTGGCCCAATTCCCTTTTTTTCCCACACGCTTAAAAAACATGAAGTCATTGAAGCCGATCCAAAATCCAGGTAGGCGTTGGTCCTGACTTCGAACGTATTGAAAATTGAGTATACTGCGAAATCCGGATATGTATTGATAATGGTATCGCAGCGCATCAAAATTGTAAATAAGCTTGTATAAGTACTTATCAACAACCAGTTCTTGTGGCACAGTGGACGATGTGGCCCCCGTGATATAGCTATAATCTTCCGTAAAGAAATTCATTCCGATTTCAATACGGTTCTTAAAATTAAACTCATGCAGGAGCAATGCCTCAAAAGCTCGATTGTTGTAACGGTAATCCGCAGTGCCCTCGGACAAAAAGACCGGCTCTCGTGTGGTAAAATCCTGATAGGTAAGGGAAATCCCCGTACGTCTGCCGAACAGATTCGGTGCCCTTAGGTTTACTCCGTAGGAATTAAAGACATCCCTTTGGTAAAAAACCCCAAAAGTTACATTACGCCCCAAAAGATTGAACTCCTGTAGTCCCAGCCGAAAAGCCAACTCGTCGTTTACCGTACTATAAAAGTTGGCGAAAGGTATAAGGGTAAAATTTTCTTCAATGTTAAAACGTAGGTCGCACTGGTCATCCCTAACCATTCTTACTTCAAAATCGGCATGGGAAATGGACGGTAACCTTTTTAAGCGCTGTATGTCCTTTTCGATGGCTATGGAATCCAATTCTTGCCCCTCCTGTACCTGGAGCAATTTTTTGAGAAAAGCGGGCTTCGTTTTTTTGGTCCCTTGAATTTCTATTTTTACTATGGTGGTCTGCGAGAAAGCATGTAGTCCAAGAAGAAAAAAGCAGATCGCACCGAGTAGTCTCATAAAAGGTCGCTTTTAGTTTTCCTGTAAGGCAAAAGACCGTTCGGAAAAAAGGTTCACCCAGTTGTCCTCGCTGACCCCCATTAAGGTAAATCCATAGGAGTTTCCGATAATCAAGTCAGGAGGGTCACTTCGTGTGATGTTCAAAGTTACATTTTCCGTATTGTAATAGCGAAATATTTTTTCTTGGGTATAGGTGCCGGACAAGAGGTCATTATTCTCGGTAGAAACTACTTGAAAATAAATAATTGTATCATCATAGCTACCATCAGTCCATAAAAAACGTGGTGTCACCGCACCCAAATCCTCTATTTGTACATTTTCCGGCAAATACTCTGTAGGTTTGGAATCTTTTTTTATTCTGATGGGATTGCACAGATGCATCTTTCCTTTTTCTTCGAAAGAAACAATGACCCATTTACCTTCTGGGACCTCAGCATCTATTCGTTTTAAATACCCATTGAACACATCCTTTGGACTTGCCTCCACCTCTTCATATTCAGCAAAATTATTTTTATCGGCCTCCAAGGAGGAAGTTTCAAAATAGCGGATATCCGTGGCGCCAGGTCTGGGATATAGAAATACATGGGTAAGGTTCCCATCCTGGCTACTGGCGGCACAGGCTATGACATTGTCTAAAACAATTTCCCGGTCTTCTACAGCGGCCTTTAGGGTTCCATTGAGTATCTCCTGATCAACGGAACAACTGTATAATATCAATACAAGTAGAATGGGGAACGATTTCAAGATTAATACATTTTATAATGGGCACTGATGATTTCCTGAGCAGGCTTGTTCTGTGGTGTAAAGCGGTTGTCCTTCCCTCCACCTACTTCATTGTGCCGAATGAACCATTTCCATACATAGCCACCGGCAAACCAATCCTCGTCCCAAAACTCTTCAAAAATGGCCTTGGTAGCATTTACCTGTGCCTCCAAATTGACCTTTTCCTCATTATGATCCACCAACCAGGGTTTTTTGGCCGTATAATCCATACTACGATATCCATATTCCGTAAACAAAATAGGTCTTTGTTTTTGATCCGCTAGTTCTGAGATAGCCGTTTTCCACCTTTGCCATCCCTGTTTTAACTGTTCAATGGTAGGGGATTCTTCTTCTGAAAGTGGAAAATAGGCATCGATGCCTATATAATCCAACTGCTCCCAAAAAGTAACTCTTGGGTACTCGTCCCAATTTGCTGCATAGGTGAGTTTACCGGAATATTCCTTTCTAATTTCACCGATCAGCCTTTTCCAATAATCAGGCCTGTTTTTTACAAATTGCTCCAACTCTGTCCCAATACAGAAAATAGATACTCTGGTCTCCTCGGCCAACTTGGCATAGCTAAGGATAAATTTCCTATAGGATGCTTCCAACGCCTTCCAATCCTCCTCCGATTTCATTTTTAGGGTACCTGTATATTCTCCACGCCAAATCCAAATTTGAGGCTTGAGCATTATTTTTATCCCATTCTTTTTCAATAACCCAATATATTGTTTGGCGCCTAATTTGGTTTCCCCGAACCATTGCCTATCCGTATCAAAAATCACCTCTGGAGAATGTATGTCCCTTGTAAATGCAAAGGGCATTACAGCGGCATGATTGGCATGAACCTTCAGTACTTCCTCCACATGTTCCTGGGCCACTTCCTCCCGGGAAGCTACAAAACTTACCCCATTTATTTTTTCCTTAATCTGACTTGAACAGGAAAATTGGAGAAAACATAAAAGAAGAAGCCCAAATTTTTTCATCAAAAGATGGCGTTAAGACTTCTAAAATACGGTATTTACCGCAATGTGTTTAAAAAATGGCCCGTAATCCTATGTTAAAGGTCTCCCCTAGGCCCGTATCGCTTCCTCGTACAAAGTTGGTGTACAGAAGTTCCACGTTAAGCGCATCTGTAAGTTGATATTTTGCCCCTCCTCCCAAGGCCGTAAAGTCTTGCGAAAAATCACTCCCCAAATCCAACAACTGCGAGTGCTGGGCCAAAACAAGGACCGTAAATTTACTGCTTGGAAAATAGCTTAGAAAAACACCGGGGGTAAGCCTTAGGCTGTTATTGGCAAAACTTTTATCGGCATCACCAAAGTTGAGCTCGGAATTGATCTCGGAAAAAATCTGCCATTTGTTTCCTGGAAAGGTATAATCATAAAACAAGCGGTTTTGCCATATAAACCCATTTTGGTCCAAGAACACCCCATTTTCTACCTCATTATCCACTAAAGGAATAAAAAAGGAGCTTTGGATACTGAAATTACTGACCGAGGCTATGGGCACAAATTTTACTGAAGGAGCAATGGAGGTAAACCCGGAACGTGCCGAGCCTTCCTCTCCATCAAATTGAAAGACTTCCAAAGCACCCCGGCCTCCAACGACATTGGAACGGAATTCAAATATGGCCCCAACATTCCATCTTTTATTCTGTCCTACACCAGTGTATACTTCCAAGGTAGAGGTAAAGAAGGTATTTCTAGGGATGTCCCCTGTAAAAGTATCCTCTGTTTCTGTATAGAGATTGTTGAACCACTTAAGGTCCCACTGACCCTTCCCAATCAATTTTGAAGGGGTATATTGTTGAATATTGCTCTGTTGTGGCGAATCATCTTGGGCAAAAGTCGCCAAAGAGATAGTGGTAAATGCCAATAGGGCAACGTATTTTTTAATTGATTTCATAACGATTGTTTTTAATTTATGGAATAGTTATTTCTGGGCGAATCTTTGTCCGCTTGTTTACATATATAAATTGATGGATATTATTTATTGAATTTCGTTCAATGTCCAATCATAGGGATAGTAGGATATTTTTGCCTTCTCCGGCAGCTTTTCCATCCGATAGATATCGATGAAATCCAAAAGCTTTTGTCCATTTTGGGTGAAGTCTCCCTTATACCACTCGAAAATTTGGGAAACTTTTACCTTATTCTTGTTTATTCTGATAAAGTTGGGGTCGTTCAAGGCTTTCTTGGTCTGTTGTTCCAATTGGGAATCCAATTTGGATGGTAAATACGCCTCGGCTATGATAGGAGGACACCCCAGACCCGCACATACCAAGACAAAGTGAAAACGAGGCTCCGATGGAAAGTTACCCCGTAACAGCTTGTTCTCTATATTATTCAAGGTAATGTTCTTACCTCCTATGTTGCGTTCGGTCTTATCAAAAAATCCTGGAATATCCAAAGGCGATTTAAGTGGGTAATTTTCAACAATACCTTTAATGACATGTAAATTATAACCATTGATCCAAAAGGATTGATAAATATCGGACTGATCCTTGGAAATAGATATTCCTTCAGCCATTTTTATTAGTGTATCAAGTTGTGAAGGGTCTTTTTTAAGCTTTTTATAATCTACCCTTCCATTCTGTACATATTCTTTGAAGAATACATCGGCCTCGGAAAAAAAAGCTTTGGTGTCCTGTCCATATCCAAAGTTGACGGACAAGAAAAAAGTAGTTATTAGTAAGATATATGGTTTCATGTTGTTTCTATTATACAATTTACTGTTGGCGCTTAGGTCGGTGCGTTTTTAACATCCCTACAAGGAACCTCAAATTTTATGATTTATTTAAGGATTTGACTAACAAAGGCTTGCGAGTTCGAAATAGTAATCCTATCCTTACGAAACGGACACGTATTTAAACTCTTTCTAAATTAATACAATAGATTAAGTTCTTATTTTTAGAAACGACCTAACTCGCAAATCCAATACAATCCTATGGAGCATATTGTAATTATTGGCAACGGAATCTCCGGTGTTACGGCTGCAAGGCATATCCGAAAAAACTCCGATAAGAAAATCACCATAGTTTCAACGGAGACAGACTATTTCTTTTCCCGTACCGCCCTTATGTATGTATATATGGGCCATATGAAGTTTGAGCATACCCAACCCTACGAGAATTGGTTTTGGAAAAAGAATCGGATACATCTTGTCAAAGGCTATGTGGAAAAAGTAGAGCATGCCGGCAAGAATTTGATTTTAAAAAATGGGGAGAAAATTGCTTATGACAAACTTATCATCGCTACGGGATCCAAGCCCAATAAATTTGGCTGGCCGGGACAGGACTTAAAAGGTGTCCAGGGACTGTATTCCAAACAAGACTTGGACGCATTGGAAGAGAGCGCTCCGAACAAAAATATTTGCAAATATGCGGTAATTGTTGGTGGTGGCCTTATAGGAATAGAGTTGGCAGAAATGCTCCGCTCACGGGATATTCCTGTTACTTTTTTGGTGAGGGAGACCAGCTTTTGGAACGGGGTACTCCCTAAAGGAGAGTCTCAAATGCTCAATGAACATATAGCAGAACATCATATAGATCTGCGTTTGGAGACAAATCTCGTAGAAATACTTGCAGACGAAAATGGGCATGTCAGAGCCGTTACTACGGATAGGGGGGACACCATCGAATGCAATATGGTAGGGCTTACTGCAGGGGTATCGCCCAATATCGATTTTTTGAAGGATTCCGGAATTGAATTGGGAAGAGGAGTAAAGGTCAACCGTTATTTGGAGACCAATGTTTCGGATATCTACGCCATTGGTGATTGTGCGGAACAACACGAGGCCATTGGAAATCGAAGACCCATAGAAGCCGTCTGGTATACAGGTCGTATGATGGGTGAAACGGTGGCCCAGACCATTTGTGGCAACAAAATGAAGTACAATCCTGGACATTGGTTCAACTCTGCCAAATTCCTGGACATTGAATACCAGACCTATGGCTGGGTATTTAGTGAACGGGGCATGAAAGAAAACGAACAACATTTTCATTGGCGGCATTCCAAGGAATTGATATGCATCACCGTAGCCTTCGATAAGGAAACCGGACTGTTTTTGGGCATCAATACCTTTGGTATACGCATGCGACATGAGATTTTTGATAGATGGCTTACCGAAAAACGTAGCGTGGAATATGTGATGAAACATCTTGCCGATGCCAACTTCGATCCGGAATTTTATGCCAATTATGAACAAGAAATTACGTCCAAATTCAACTCGGATTTTGGAAAATCAATAGCATCAAAAAAGAAAAGTTTAAAACGAATATTTGCAATAGGTTGAACATTTTGAGGGAACGATTGGCGTGTGAAACCATGGTTTCCAAAAAACCGATAGCCATAAACTAGTAACAACATATGAGCAATTACGATAAAAGCATGGCCCTTACGGGACAACCGCCAAAGGCACTCAATACAGGCCAAAAATTAGCTACCCTTTTAGGGATGTCCGGATTGGGTATCCTTACCCTTGCCTTGTTCAATATAAATTTTCCTAACAAAGGGCTTTGGTTGACCGTCTCCCTGTCCGCAATCTTTATCGGGGTGTTTTGGTTTTCCCAAGCGGCCTATGCCAGTAAGCTTAAAGGTATTAAAAATGATGGGGTATGGTTTAAATCGGTTTCCAGCAGGGGACTTTGGGGCTGGATGGCAGGAATCGCCCTAACGGGCTTTTACATAGCTCTATATTTTTATCCCCAATATCTGGGGCTGGTAAAAGATGGGGAGAACACAGGGGTTATTGCCTTATTTGATCCTTTAAGCAGACTGTTAAGTGGCAACCCTGCAAGCCAATGGTTCGTTTATGGTACGCTTTATACGGTGGCCATTTTGGCGTTCGGTATTAAGTTCATCTGGAAATACCGCCATAACCGTTATGAAAAAATTAGAACCGTAAGTGTTATGTTCTTTCAGACCGCTTTTGCCTTTCTTATTCCGGAGATTATGGCAAGGCTTAATGGGAAGATTCCGTACTATGATTTAAAGAATATGTGGCCGCTTAATTACTATAATTTTGAGCGTTACCGTATAAATGGTTTTATAGATTCAGGAGATATTGGCATGGCCATGCTTATTTTTGGAATACTTTCAATTTTTTTGATTTCCCCCATTTTGACCTTTAAGTATGGAAAACGTTGGTATTGCTCCTGGGTATGTGGTTGTGGGGCGTTGGCGGAGACTGCCGGAGACTCTTTTCGGCACTTGAGCGATAAATCCAAGATGGCCTGGAAGGTTGAGCGTTGGGTGGTACATAGCGTTGTGGTTTTTGTAACCCTAATGACCACTGCTGTAATCTACTCCTATCTAGGGAACGATACCAGTAAATATTGGCTGACCAAAAGTGTTTTCCTAAGCGGTGTGGCATTGATATTGACCACGGTATTCGTTTGGGTGATGCTCTATAAACGGGAACAGTTACAAAAAGATGCCAAATACGGGGCCATTGGTTATTTTGTTATTATTATGGCATTGATCGGACTTCATTTTTTTAGTGGTGACGGAAATATTTTTCTTTTCAAGTCCGAAACACTTCGTAAAACCTATGGTTTTTTGATTGGAAGTATCTTTTCCGGGGTTATTGGAACTGGGTTTTATCCCATTTTTGGAAATCGGGTCTGGTGCCGTTTCGGCTGCCCCATGGCGGCAATTTTAGGTTTTCAGCAAAGGTTGTTCTCTAGGTTTCGGATAACCACCAATGGGGGACAATGCATTTCCTGTGGCAATTGCTCCACGTATTGCGAAATGGGGATAGACGTACGGGCCTATGCCCAAAAAGGAGAGAACATTGTACGCTCCAGTTGTGTAGGTTGTGGTATTTGCTCCGCCGTATGTCCAAGGGGTGTGTTAAAGTTAGAAAACGGACCACAGAAGGGCCGTATCAACCCCACCGAGGTTTTGCTGGGCAACAATGTGGATTTAATGAATTTGGTAAATCAAAAGTAAAGTGCCATGCTTGCCAAGTTAGTCGTTTTAACTTCCATTTTTTTCATATTCGGGAACGCCACCAAAACTACCTCTCTATATCACAAAGAGTATTATGAAACCGGGGAAATAAAATCAGAAGGTTGGTTGGAGAATGACGAGAAAACAGGCTATTGGAAATTTTACCATTCCAACGGGAGGCTTTCCGAAGAAGGACATTACAAAAACGATAAGAAGGAAAAATACTGGTATTTCTACACTAAAAATAACATTAGAACAAAAGAAGGGCATTATAAGAACGGAAAAAAGGCCGGTTGGTGGTTGTTTTATGACCAAAAAGGAAAAATAGACCATAAATGCCAGCTGAGCAATGGAAAGAAAAACGGATACTGCCTTAAATACAAAAACGAAAAGTTAACCTCAGCGGAAAAGTATAAAAACGGAGAAAAAATCAAAGAATGGTTCGATTTTAGTAGTTTTAATCGCGAAAACAAACTTTCCGACTTACGCTAATGACCAATATTAAGGTTATCATCCCTGCCTTCAACGAGGCCGATTCCATTACTCAGGTAATTTCTAAAATCCCAGATACAGTCTCCGAGATTATCGTAGTCAGTAATAGCTCCACGGATGATACCATTAAGAATGCAAAAAGTGCAGGTGCAACCGTCCTTTCCGAAAACCGCAAAGGTTATGGTTATGCATGTTTATGCGGAATGGATTATGTGGCAAAGCAATCCAAACGACCCGATATTATCGTATTTATCGACGGAGACTATTCGGATTACCCGGAAGAACTGGATAAATTAGTGGTTCCTATTATAGAAAAAGATATCGATTTTGTAATAGGTGCGCGGGTTAAACGACTTAGGGAGGAGGGCAGTATGACACCACAACAGGTTTTCGGCAATTGGTTGGCTACCTTTCTGATGAAATTACTCTTTAGGGCAACATTTACAGACCTTGGACCGTTTAGGGCTATAAAGTATGATAAGTTATTAACACTGGAAATGGAGGACAAGACCTATGGTTGGACAGTGGAAATGCAGCTAAAGGCGTTAAAAAGGAAATTAACATATGTCGAAGTACCAGTACGTTACAAGAAAAGAATAGGAGTTTCCAAAGTATCAGGTACTGTAAAAGGTAGTATATTTGCAGGCGTAAAAATATTGGGTTGGATATTCAAGTATAGCATTAAATAATATGGGACTAATAATTGCTTACATCATTATGGCCATTTACAGTATCGCGCTGTTGTTGATTTTCTTCTATAGCTTGGCCCAACTGAATCTTTTGGTCAATTATTTAGGATACAAAAAGCGAAATCAGGAAGCCCCAAAATTCAATTTGTTAGATCCCCGTGAAATTCCATTTGTTACCATACAACTTCCCATATATAATGAAGAATACGTTGTAGAACGTCTGTTGGAGAATATTGCCAAGATTGAATACCCAAAAAGCAAGTTGGAAATTCAGGTTTTGGATGATTCCACGGATGATTCAGTCAACGAAACGGCTGCCAGAATAAGTGCACTTCAGGAAACCGGATTGGATATCCAGCATATACGTCGGGAAAACCGGGAAGGTTTTAAGGCTGGAGCGTTAAAGGAAGGATTAAAAATTGCCAAAGGCGATTTTATAGCCATATTCGATGCGGACTTTCTTCCTTCAGGGGATTGGCTTAAAAAAACCGTAGTTTACTTCAAGGATCGGGAAATAGGAGTAGTACAGACCCGTTGGGGACACATTAACCGCGATTATTCTACACTTACACGCATTCAAGCTTTTGCCTTGGATGCCCACTTTACTTTGGAACAAGTAGGACGTAATGCAAAAGGGCATTTCATCAATTTCAATGGTACTGCCGGCATTTGGCGAAAGGAATGTATTTTGGATGCTGGAAACTGGGAGGGTGATACCCTGACCGAAGATTTGGATTTGAGTTACCGCGCCCAATTAAAAAATTGGAAATTTAAATATTTGGAGGATGTAGAGACCCCGGCAGAGCTTCCAGTGGTCATTAGTGCAGCCCGTTCACAGCAATTTCGATGGAACAAGGGCGGGGCCGAAAACTTTAGAAAGTCTGTCTGGAGCGTTGTTTCCGCTAAGAACATTTCGCTAAAAACAAAATTTCATGGTGTGATGCACTTGTTGAACAGTTCCATGTTCCTTTGTGTTTTCCTGGTTTCCATATTGAGTATTCCCACAATGTATATCAAAGAGATATTCCCGCAGTTCGATTGGGTATTTGCCGTTTTGAGCTTCTTTGTCTTAAGTACGGTAATCCTATTCATCTGTTATTGGTTTACCTACAAAAGCATTCAGGGAAGCAGTTTTGATAATTTTGTGGACTATATAAAATTGTTCTTTACCTTCTTCTCCGTGGCACTTGGATTTTCGCTACACAATTCCATGGCCGTTTTGGAAGGGCACATGGGGAAACGAAGTGAATTTGTACGCACTCCGAAATTTAATATCAATAACATTACAGATAGTTGGAAAGGCAATAAATATCTTGCAAAAAAATTATCCCCCAATATGATTTTGGAATTTGCCTTAATGGTCTACTTCCTATTCGGCATGTACATTGCAATTCCTCTTAACGATTTTGGGCTTCTTCCTTTTCATTTCATGCTATTTTTAGGCTTTGGATTCGTCTTTTTTAAATCGCTTACGGCAAAAGCTTAAAACTTGCGACCCATAAAAATTTTGTAGCTTACAATTTTTGGGATTACTAGCTTCCCCTATTCAATTTATCAATAATCCACGTTTTGAGTATATCAGCTCCTAAAAGCAAGGAAGTTTTGGAGCGTTGGTCTTCACACAAATACGTTAGAAAGTCAACTGGAACTAAAAATTTCAAAAGCGCAAACTAAACCTCTTACAGAGTTTAAACATTCAATTTTATTCCCTAATTTTCGGTGTTTTGCAACAACCGAATAGCCAAGCTTCGATGCCCAACCAAATCATTACATATTGGAAACTCCATAAAGTGCCCATTATATTGGCCCTGTTGAGTTTGGTTTTTTACTACACGTTCGCACACCATCTGGTACGTTCGGACTTCATGAAGCTTCTTATGCTTTTTGCGGCGCTGTTCTTCCTGTCCTTTAAACTTATTCAATTCGAGAAATGGAATTTTAAGTTCCTCCTCGCAGTAGGCATATTGTTTCGTTTGATCTTCTTATGGGCCGAGCCCAATTTGTCCCAGGATTTTTACCGTTTTATATGGGATGGGGAATTGGTAAGCCATATGCTCAATCCGTATTTGGAAGTTCCTGACACACTTATAGGTCAAAAAGACCTGGTCATTGCCAATGCACAGGAACTACATCAAGGAATGGGTGGCCTAAGCGCACGTCACTTTAGCAACTACCCTCCCTTGAATCAGCTTATTTTTGCCTTGGCGGCTCTTTTGGGGGGTAAGAGTATCTTGGGCTCGGTTATGGTGATGAGATCCGTTATCATTTTGTCCGATATCGGTATTTTCTATTTCGGACGAAAACTGCTTAAAAATTTAAACCGTTCTCCACATCTCATATTTTGGTATTTTTTGAATCCCCTTATTATCATAGAGCTTACCGGAAATCTCCACTTTGAGGGCGTGATGCTCTTCTTTTTCGTTTGGGCCCTGTATTTGCTTTCCATTGGAAAATGGTTGTGGGCCGCTATTCCCTATGCCTTTTCTATCTCGGTAAAATTGGTACCCTTGCTATTCCTACCTTTATTCCTAAAACATTTGGGATTAAAAAAGAGTATTTCGTTTTATGGATTGATTGCATTGACCACTCTCATTTTGCTTGCCCCATTTTATACTTCGGAATTCTTTGCCCATTATTCCGATTCCGTTGGCCTTTGGTTCTCCAATTTCGAATTCAATGCCGGCCTTTATAATGGTATAAAGCTAGTAGCTGTAAACTTTTTTGATGCCAAAGCTTGGGAATTGGTAAAGATTTATGGGAAAATAACCCCATTGGCCATAATTGCCATAGCCCTTCTATTTACCTTCTTGGCCAACAACCAAAAACTACAAGTTCTCATTACTAGTATGTTATGGATTTTGGGGTGTTATTATCTGCTCTCCACAACGGTGCATCCTTGGTATTTGGTTTTTCTGGTCTTTTTGGTCATTTTTACCGAATATCGCTTTGCTCTGGTATGGTCCGCAATGGCCATATTAAGCTATTTTGCCTATTCCAAGACCCAATTCAAGGAAAATCTGTGGTTACTTGCGATCGAATATTTTGCGGTATATGGATTTTTGGCTTACGAAATATTCAAGCTTAACGGGATAAAACAGATTTTCCACAAAAATTCATCGGTGAATTAGACAGTTTCAATATTATTTGTACATTTGGTTCGCTTATGAACGAACACACATACATAGTAGAAATCAAGGGCCTTACAGCTCAAGCACGTCCGTTCTTTCCACGCCGTCGCCCGTAAGGGTGCAAATAGACTATGGAAATAGGTGAGTCCATTTCCGCAAAATCCAACAATTATTTTTCTAATATTTATGTTTTAACCGAATAGCAATGGAAATTGTTATTGCGAACGCATCACATTTTAAATACGCCCAAATTATAAGCGATACCATATCGGAATCCGCCCAGGTGCGGGGTACTGGCATTGCCAAGCGAACCCCCGAGTATATTATAAAACGCCTGGAGAACGGGAATGCGGTAATCGCGTTGGATGGGGAAAAATTTGCCGGCTTTTGTTATATAGAAGTATGGGGCGATAAGAATTTTGTGGCCAATTCAGGCCTTATAGTACATCCTGATTATCGGAATCAAGGGCTTGCCAAGAAAATCAAAAAGGAAATTTTTGAACTTTCGAGAAAGAAATTTCCCGAGGCCAAGATATTTGGAATTACAACGGGTTTGGCCGTAATGAAGATGAATTATGAATTAGGCTATAAACCGGTAACCTTCTCCGAACTTACCGATGATCCAGATTTCTGGAAAGGTTGCCAGACCTGTAAGAATTTTGACATCCTTACCCGGACCGAACAAAAAATGTGTCTTTGTACCGGGATGTTATATGACGCCTCGGCCGAACAGAAAGCCCCGAAAAAGGAAAAAGTAAATAGCAAGGCGTTTAAACGATTAAAAAGTATTAAGGAGCAATTGTTCCTCAAAAAGAAGCAAAAATGAAAAAACTAGTTTTAGCCTATAGCGGCGGATTGGACACTTCCTATTGTGCCAAGTATCTATCCAAAGAAAAAGGTTTTGAGGTACACGCGGTCAGTGTTAATACAGGTGGATTTTCCAAGGAAGAGATAAAAAGTATTGAGGAAAAAGCTCTGGAACTCGGCGCTACCTCCTATACCTCCATTGATGCCGTCCAAACGTTCTACGAAAAAGTAGTGAAGTATCTCATTTTTGGGAATGTATTAAAGAACAATACCTATCCCTTATCCGTTAGCGCGGAACGAATCGTACAGGCCATTGAAATCGTAAAACATGCCAAAAAAATAGGCGCGAATTATATTGCACATGGCAGCACAGGTGCAGGAAATGATCAAGTACGTTTTGATATGATCTTTCAGATCATGGCACCTGGTATTGAAATCATCACCCCTATTCGGGATAACAAATTGGCCCGTGAAACAGAAATTGAATATTTGAAGCAAAATGGTGTGGATTATCCGTGGGAAAAGGCCAAATATTCAATTAACAAAGGCCTTTGGGGCACTTCCGTCGGAGGTGACGAAACCCTTACCTCCCATAAACCCTTACCAGATTCTGCCTACCCTAGTCAATTACAGGAAAAAACTCCAGTAGAAGTAAAATTGACCTTTGAAAGGGGAGAATTGGTCGCCATTGATGGTCAGCAGGATACTTCTGTAAACAATATCATTAAGTTGGAAGATATGGCATCAAAATATGCTATTGGGAGGGATATTCACGTTGGCGATACCATTATTGGCATCAAAGGTCGAGTGGGGTTTGAAGCCCCTGCATCGCTCATTATTATCAAAGCCCATCATCTATTGGAAAAGCATACCTTAAGCAAGTGGCAGCAATTCCAAAAAGAACAACTGGGCAATTTTTATGGCATGCTTTTGCATGAAGGAAACTATTTGGATGAGGTGATGCGAAATATCGAAGCCTTTTTGACCGATACCCAAAAGAACGTTTCAGGCGATGTATTCGTTTCCCTATATCCATTCCAGTTTAGATTGAATGGAATTTCCTCTGAGCACGATCTGATGAACGCTTCCTTTGGAAGTTACGGGGAGATGAACAAAGGCTGGACAGCTGATGACGCAAAAGGCTTCATCAAAATTCTTTCCAATCCCGGAAAAATAGCGAACCATGTAAACGAGGATTATGATTAAGGCAGGTATCATAGGGGGATCGGGCTATACCGGTGGAGAACTTATTCGGATTTTACTGAACCATCCAGAGGTTGAAATCGATTTTGTATACAGTACCACAAGGGCAGGCAAACAAGTCACAACGGCACATCCCGATCTACTAGGGTTGACACATTTAGAATTCACCGGTAAAGTAAACCCAAATATTGATGTGGTTTTCCTATGCCTAGGTCATGGCAACTCTACCCAATTTCTAAAGGAGCATCAATTTTCCAAGGACACAAAAATCATAGACCTGAGCAATGATTTTAGATTACAGGCCGATGCCGTTTTGGATGGAAAGAAATTCGTATATGGCCTGCCCGAATTGAAGAAAGAAGAAATACAAAAAGCCAAATATATTGCTAATCCCGGATGTTTTGCCACAGCCATTCAATTGGCGCTTTTACCTATGGCGCAATCCGATTTTTTGCAAAATGATGTTCATATCAACGCTATGACAGGAAGTACTGGAGCGGGCGTAAGTCCCTCGGCAACCTCCCATTTTAGTTGGCGCAACAATAACATAAGTTGGTACAAGCCCTTTACCCATCAGCATTTGGAAGAAATTAATGAAAGTCTGAATTCCTTTGAAAATGACATTGGCGAATTGTTCTTTTTGCCCAACCGGGGAAATTTTACAAGAGGCATTTTGGCCACGGCCTATTCCCCATTTGAAGGAAGCGAGGCTGAAGCCATCGAGCTTTATCAAAATTTTTATGCGGATGCGATATTTACCCATATCGCCTCAGACGCCATCCATTTAAAACAAGTGGTGAACACCAACCAATGTCATATCCATTTGCATAAGTATAAAAATATCCTTTTGATTACCTCGGCCATTGACAATTTACTTAAAGGAGCATCGGGCCAGGCCGTACAGAACATGAATTTAATGTTTGGTTTTCAGGAAGATTTGGGATTACAGTTAAAGGCAGGTGTATTTTAATCCTTATTTAAGATGAATTTGAACCAACACCTAAACGAATAAATTCAAAAAGCATGAAAATAGCCATTATAGGAGCGGGAAATTTGGGATTGTCCATCGCCAAGGGCGTACTAAACACCAACGGCGCCACTACCATGTATCTCACCAAACGGAAGACTACGGAGATCAAGGATTATGAAAAGTATGGGAATGTGACCATCACGACTGATAATCGGGAGGCCGTTAAAAATTCGGATGTGCTGATCTTAGCGGTACAACCTAGCCAATTGGAGAAGATTTTAAGAGATATTAAAGACCTACTGACTGAAAACCACGTAGTCATATCCACCATTACAGGTTTTGGTATCGCTCAAATGGAAGATATTATTGGGGAAGACAAATATATTATCCGGAGTATGCCCAATACGGCGATTTCCGTGGGCCAGTCCATGACTTGTGTTTGTAGTAATGAGATGGGGCAAAAACGAATCGATTTGGCCAAGGCCATATTTAACCGTATGGGACATACTATGGAGATTCCCGAAAAACAAATGCAGGCTGCTACGGTAATCTGTGCCAGTGGCATCGCTTTTTGGATGCGTTTGATAAGGGCTACCACTCAAGGAGCCATCCAATTGGGTTTTGATGCCAAAGAAGCACAAGAACTGGCCATGCATACCTGCAACGGGGCCGCAAGCTTGTTGATTGCATCCGGGAGCCACCCGGAAGCTGAGATAGACAAGGTGACAACCCCTAAGGGATGTACCATACAAGGCCTTAATGAAATGGAACACCAAGGGCTCAGTTCCTCGTTGATACAAGGCATTGTAGCTTCTTATGAAAAAATTAGTAGGATCAAGGAAGGGCAACTTTAAAGTAAGAAGTTTGAAATACAAAAACTAAAAAAACACAAATATCAAAATCAAATACCAAGGTATTCTTAACCAAGCCTTTATGAACCTGAATTTGAGTTTGAATTTGAACTTTATACTATGAAATTATTTGACGTATATCCATTATATGAGGTTACTCCTGTTTTTGCCAAGGGAATTGTGGTCACGGACGACAAAGGTCAGGATTATTTGGATTTTTATGGGGGGCATGCTGTGATTTCCATCGGGCATTCACATCCCCATTATATAAAACGGCTTAAAGATCAGTTGGATCAAATCGGGTTTTATAGCAATTCCATCAAAAATCCCTTGCAAGAGGAATTGGCAGAAAAACTAGGACAACTTTCCGGCTGCCCGGATTATAATTTGTTCATGTGCAACTCCGGTGCAGAGGCCAACGAAAATGCACTGAAAATGGCATCTTTCCAAACCGGGAAATCCAGGGTCATTGCCTTTACCAATAGTTTTCATGGTAGGACCTCCGCGGCCGTAGCGGCAACGGACAATCCCAAAATCAACGCTCCGATAAATCAACAACAGAAAGTCACTTTTTTGTCTTTCGAAGATACGGAGGCCTTTAAAAGAGAAATCGAAAAAGGCGATGTATGTGCCGTAATCCTTGAGGCCATTCAAGGAGTCGGGGGATTGGATGAACCTTCTACCCAATTTTATCAAACCATTGCTCGACTTTGTAAGGAACACGAGGTGACATTGATAGCTGATGAAGTCCAATCCGGTTTTGGACGTAGCGGAAAATTCTTTGCGTTTCAACACCATGGCATTCAACCGGACATCATAAGTATTGCCAAAGGTATGGGCAATGGGTTCCCTGTGGCGGGTATATTGATCCATGAAAATATAAAGGCGTCCTATGGAATGCTGGGCACCACTTTTGGTGGTAATCATTTGGCCTGCGCTGCAACATTGGCCGTTCTGGAGGTATTGGAAAATGAAGGATTGTTGGAAAATGCGAGTGTTCTGGGGAAATATTTTACCGAAAAAGCCATGACCCTCCCCCAGGTAAAACGGGTAAAAGGCCACGGACTTATGTTGGGCCTTGAATTTGATTTTGAAGTGGCGGATCTTAGAAAGCGATTGATTTTTAATCAGCATATGTTTACGGGAGGCGCAAAGGATAAATTTGTACTTCGATTTCTGCCTGCCCTGAATGTAACCCAAGAACATTTGGATATTTTTTTCAAAGCATTAAAAGCAGAACTGGTATGAGCTTAATTTTGGATATTGAAAAACGAAACGCCGTTTTGGCGACCATGGCAGACTTGCTGAAGCAGGAAGACGAAACCCTCCTTTCGGCCAATGCAAAGGATATGGCCAGTTTTGCCGATGGAGATATCGCCATGCGCGATCGGTTAAAGGTGAATGATGCCAAAATTGGGGAAATGTTGTTGTCCTTAAAGCAACTGGAAGAGTCCGATGACCCTTTAGGCATTGAACGTTATCGATTCACCCATGAAAATGGGATGCAGGTGAGCAATAAAACAGCACCTTTTGGGACCGTTCTCATCATTTATGAGTCCCGTCCGGATGTCACCATCGAAGCGGCGGGAATTGCTTTTAAATCTGGAAACCGGATTTTATTAAAGGGGGGTAAGGAATCCCTGAACAGTAACTTGGTCTTGGTGGATTTATGGCACAAATCACTAAGGCAAAACGGGGCCGACACTAATTGGGTGGAGTACTTGCAATTTGATAGAACCCAGACGCAGGCATTCTTGGAAAATCCCACCCAAAACGTGGATTTGATCGTTCCCCGTGGCGGTGAAAGATTAATCGCTTTTGTAAAACAACATGCCTCCTGCCCGGTAATTGTAAGTGGTAGGGGCAATAATTTTGTATACATACACAAGGATGCAGATTTGGATATGGCCATGGACATCATTATCAATGCCAAAACAACAAAAATATCCGCATGCAATGCTTTGGATAAAGTTCTGATTAACAACGAACTCCCCAACAAGGAGGCATTTATAAAACAACTGCTTGCCGCATTAAGGAAAAACAATGTGGAAATTCTGGGCGATGATCATCTTGCCCAATTTGAAGGGGTTTCCAAAATTGAGAACGAGTCCATTTGGCATGAGGAGTTTCTTGACTACAAAATAGTTCTGGGTGAAGTACCTCATCTTGAAGAAGGAATCATCAAGATAAATCGCTATAGTGGCGGACATTCGGCTTCAATTATTACCCAGAGTAATGAGGTGGCCGAAATCTTCATGAATAGTGTGGATTCCGCAGCAGTTTATCACAATGCATCCACCCGTTTCACGGATGGGGGACAATTTGGACTAGGAGGCGAGCTCGCCATTAGCACGGACAAGTTACATCAAAGAGGCCCAATCGGCTTACAACACCTTGTGTCCAATAAATGGTATGTACGAGGTAACGGACAAATACGATAGCGTAAAAAGAAGACTATGGGCAAAAAGCGAATCCTATTAAAAATAGGGACCAATACCTTGACCAAGGAAACCAATCAGATTTCCCGTGGAAAAGTCGAGGACATTGGAAGGCAAATTGCATCCCTAAAGGGCGATTATGAATTTATCATTGTAAGTTCGGGCGCCATTGCAGCGGCCAAACAATTCGTAAAATTGGAGCACAATGGAGCGGAAATCAATGTAAAACAAGCTTTGGCAGCCATTGGTCAACCTCACTTGATGCGAATCTTTCAGGAAAATTTTAGGGAGTTGGGACTTTTTACCTCGCAATGTTTACTGTCGTATTCGGATTTTGAGAACCTGGATGCCAAGGCCAATATCAAAAACACCATAAACGTGTTGGTCTCCAACAACTTTATCCCGATAATCAATGAAAATGATACCGTAGCTGCAGACGAGATCCAATTTGGCGATAATGATAAATTGGCCGCCTTAACGGCGGCGTTACTTCAGGTAGACCTGCTCATTATCGCTACCAACACCAATGGCATCTATACCAAAATATCCTTGGAAAATGATACTCCAGAGACCATATCTTCCGTATCCGGAATCGGTACTTTAAAACAGGAAATCAGCACGTTAAAATCGACGCACGGCACTGGTGGGATGCATTCAAAAATAGAAGCGGCCACCATAGCACAGCGTTCGGGCATCGAGACTTGGATCGTAAACGGATTAAAGGACAATTTTATAACGGATTCCCTAAAAGGAATCGGAAACTTTACCAAAATTAAACAATGAGGCATTTCCTTTCCATAACTGAAATCGATTCCCTAATCAATCTAGTGTCCGATGCAAGGGCTCTGAAAAAAAGCCCTTTTGCATCCAAAGACTTGGGTAGGAATAAGACCCTTGGATTGTTGTTCTTCAACAACAGTCTTAGGACACGTTTAAGCACCCAAAAAGCGGCTTTGAATCTGGGAATGGATGTAATGGTCATGAGTTTTGGGAAAGAAGGATGGGCACTGGAATATCAAGATGGTACTATTATGGATCAAGGCACTTCCGAACACATAAGGGAAGCGGCCCAGGTAGTTTCCCAATACTGTGATGTAATTGCAATTAGAGCTTTTGCCGGTCTAAAGGACAAGGAGAAGGACGAAGCGGAATTGGTCCTGAACGGGTTTGCAACCTATGCCTCGGTTCCCATATTAAATATGGAAAGCTCCTTAGGACATCCCTTACAGGCTTTGGCGGATGCCATTACCTTGGCCGAACACAGTAAGAATACCAAACCCAAGGTGGTACTTTCATGGGCACCACATCCCAAGGCCCTACCCCACGCAGTAGCCAATTCCTTTGTAGAAATGATGCGGCAACAACAAGCGGAATTTATCATAACGCATCCCAAAGGTTATGAATTAAATCCGGCAATTACAGAGGGCGTCCAAATAGAATACGATCAAAACAAAGCTTTGAAGGATGCCGATTTCGTGTATGTAAAGAATTGGAGCAGTTATTTGGAATATGGACAGGTATTACAACAAGATCCGGATTGGATGATTACCCAGGAAAAGCTGGGTAAGGCAAAATTTATGCATTGCCTTCCGGTGCGGAGGAATGTGGTAGTGGAAGATGCGGTCTTGGACGGCCATCAGTCCTTGGTCGTAGAACAGGCCAATAATAGAACCTATTCGGCACAAATCGTTTTGAAAAAAATTCTGGAAGAAATCAAGGAATAAAAAAATGCCACATAAACTAAAGGATAAAGTCTGTATCGTCACCGGGGCCACAAGCGGAATGGGGAAATCCATAGCAGAGACCTTTTCCGAAGAAGGGGCAAAACTTGTTCTTTCGGGGCGGAATGGGGAAAGGGGAAAAGCATTGGCCACAGCCCTCAAGGAAGCTGTTTTCATCCCAGGTGATGTGAGTGAGCCTCCCTATAATGAAGAATTGGTACAGGCTGCCATTGAAAATTTCGGAAAATTGGATGTGCTTTCCATCAATGCAGGAATTCTGGGCTTGGGCAATGTGGTTGAACTGAATTTGGCGGAATGGCAAAAAACGTTGGACACCAATCTTAGCGCTATTTTTTACTTATCCAAATACGCCATTCCCTATTTGTTAAAAGGAGAGGGCAATATACTGATCAATTCCTCCATTGCAGCCTTTAAAAGTTTTCCCAACCATCCGGCTTATTGTGCCTCAAAAGCTGCGTCATTGGCCTTAATGAAACAAATGGCCGTTGAATATGCCCCTAAAATTAGGGTCAACGCCATTTGTCCCGGACCGGTAGATACTCCATTATTATGGGATTCGGCCAAGGCTTTTGAAGACCCCGAGACCGCTGTGGAAAATGCTGGAAAAACCACGCTTTTGAATCGATTGGGTACCCCGGAGGACATTTCAAAATTAGCGCTTTTCCTGATTTCCGAGGATTCTTCCTGGATTACGGGTAGTGCAATGACTATTGATGGAGGCATTATAAATACTTAACTTGAATCGAGAATATGAAATCCAAACTGGCAGTAGTAAAAATTGGGGGGAATGTTATAGAAGACAAAGCAGAACTTTCTAGATTTCTAAGCCTATTCGCCAAAATGGAGGGTCCTAAAATCTTGGTACATGGAGGCGGAAAGAAAGCGACCCAGATCCTAAAAAAATTAGGGATGACCCCAAAAATGGCAGGAGGAAGAAGAATCACCGATGCCGAAAGTCTAGAGGTGGTTACCATGGTGTATGGAGGTCTTACCAATAAAACGATTGTGGCACAACTTCAGGCATTGGCCTGTAATGCCATTGGATTAAGTGGCGCGGATGCCGATGCGATCCGTGCACATCAAAGACCTGTAAAGGAAATCGACTATGGTTTTGCCGGGGATGTTGACATCGTAAATGTCAATTCAATTTCAAATTTGTTAAACTCGGGATTTGTTCCTGTTTTCTGTGCGCTTACCCATAATGGTGAGGGGCAGTTGTTGAATACCAATGCCGATACCATTGCTTCGGAAATTGCTATAGGCATGGGCCATAGCTTTGAGACCACCCTGTACTATTGCTTTGAAAAGAAGGGCGTACTTTTGGATATGGCCGATGACAATTCGGTTATCAAGACCATCGATTCTAAAACCTATATGGAGATACGTGAAAAAGACATTATTTCCGAAGGTATGTTGCCCAAACTGGAAAATTGCTTTCATGCACTTCAAAAAAATGTACACAAAGTCTGTATAGGAGATATTTCAATGATCGATTCAGAATCAAAACTTTTTACCACCTTAACCCTCTAAATATGGAGATATCCAAACTTACCGAAAAAGCGATAGCCCTATTAATGGAGTTGATATCCATTCCATCTTTTTCAGGAGAGGAGGAAGGTACGGCTTCCGCATTGGAAGCTTGGTTTACCTCTTGTACTATTCCTTTTGAACGTGATAACAATAACGTTTATGCAAAAAATAAACATTGGGATAATTCCAAACCCACTTTGCTTTTGAACTCCCACCACGATACCGTGAAACCAAATTCTGCCTATACTAAAGATCCATTCCAGGCCCATATAGAAAATGGGAAACTATACGGGCTGGGCAGTAATGATGCTGGAGGAGCGTTGGTCTCGTTGTTGGCAACGTTTACCTATTTTTATTCCACGGAAGGGCTATCCCATAATCTTTTGATGGTAGCTTCGGCAGAAGAGGAAAATGCGGGGGATAATAGTTTACGAGGTTTACTTCCCAGTCTTCCAAAAATTGATGTGGCCATTGTTGGGGAACCTACGTTAATGGATTTGGCCATTGCCGAAAAGGGCTTGGTGGTTTTTGATGCATCCGTTCAGGGAACCCCTTCCCACGCCGCCCATCCCAATGACAACAATTCAATCTACAACACGATCCATGTATTGGAATGGTTCAAAAACTATAGGTTCAAAAACGTTTCCGATGTTTTGGGTGAAACGAAAATGACCGTAACGCAAATCAATGCCGGTAACCAGCACAATGTGGTACCGGGCCATGTAGATCTGGTCATTGATGTTCGGGTCAACGATGCATACAGTAATAAGGAAATCGCGGACATTCTGATCAAGGAAGCTCCCTGTGAACTTAAACCCCGCTCATTGCGCTTAAATTCCTCGGCAATTGATAAAAAACACCCTTTGGTAAAATCGGGAATTGCTTTAGGGCGAAAAACCTACGGTTCGCCCACTTTGTCCGATCAAGCGGCATTGACTTGTCAATCCATGAAATTGGGCCCGGGTGATAGCACACGTTCGCACTCCGCGGATGAATTTATTTATGTCCATGAAATTGAGGAAGGGATTGGTTTGTATATTCAAATTTTGGAAGGATTTTTAAAAAACTAAACTCAAATACAAATATCAAATACAAAATTTATGAAAACCGTATTTGAACTTGACGTTTGAACTTGAATTTGACACCTTAAAATATGAAACTCTGGGATAAAGGCTTTAGTACCGATAAGAAAATAGACCAATTCACTGTAGGTAATGATCGGGAATTGGATTTGGTACTGGCAAAATACGATGTCATCGCCTCCAAGGCCCATGCCAAGATGCTGGGGAAAATTGAGCTGTTGACCGATGCGGAAACAGAAGCGCTGATCAATGAACTAAATGCCATTGCAAAAAGCATTGAGGAGGGTTCTTTTACGATTGAGGATTCCTTTGAGGACATGCATTCCAAAATTGAATTTTTACTCACCGAAAAACTGGGGGATACCGGAAAAAAAATCCATACGGCACGATCACGAAACGATCAGGTTTTGGTAGCCATGCATCTCTATCTGAAAGATGAACTCAACATTATCAAAAGTCAGACTAGGGTTTTATTTGACCTTCTACTGAATCTGGCCGAAACACACAAAGAGGTTTTGTTGCCCGGCTATACCCACTTGCAAATTGCCATGCCTTCTTCTTTTGGACTTTGGTTTTCCGCCTATGCGGAAACGCTGATCGATGATCTGTATTTTGTTGAAGCCGCTTATAAAACAGCCAATCAGAACCCTTTAGGGAGTGCTGCGGGTTATGGTAGCTCTTTTCCTATTGATCGAAGTTTTACCACAGAAGAAATGGGTTTTGAAACCTTAAAGTACAATGTGGTGGCCGCCCAAATGGGTCGGGGAAAAGTAGAAAAAGCCACTGCTTTTGGTATGGCGAGCATTGCCTCAACCCTATCCAAATTGGCCATGGACATTTGCTTGTACATGAGCCAAAATTTTGACTTCATTTCTTTTCCTGATGAATTGACCACAGGAAGCAGCATTATGCCACACAAGAAAAATCCGGATGTTTTTGAATTGGTACGGGCCAAATGCAACAAAATCCAAGCGGTACCCAATCAACTAACCCTGGTTATCAATAATTTGCCTAGTGGGTATCATAGGGACCTGCAATTGGTCAAGGAAATCATAGTTCCGGCCTTACAGGATATGAAGGCTTGTCTTGAGATATTGACATTTAGCCTAAAAGAAATCAAAGTCAATACCAATATTTTAGAAGATTCCAAATACGATTACTTGTTTAGTGTAGATACTCTAAATGAACTGGTACAGGGCGGAATGCCCTTTCGAGACGCTTACAAAAAGATGGGACAAGAGATTGAATCGGGAAACTTCAAACCTAAACGAGACATTTCGCATTCTCATGAAGGTAGTCTAGGGAATTTGTGTTTAGGAGAGATTAGGGCCAAGATGGAAAAAATCACGTGACCTAAAAAGAGCTCCTTTCCCTAGTTTGGCATATCAATAAAGGAAAGGACGGGAAAAACTATCCCTTCCATCTTCCCTTGCATAAGGGAAGGAGCTATTGAATTGAGATATGAAAAAACATGATAAGCCACGGCTAAGGAATCGTCGCAAAGAACTAAGACAGAATCTGACCCCTGCCGAAGCTTTTCTTTGGAAATATCTACAACACAAAAAATTAGCTGGCCGCAAGTTTAGACGTCAACATAGTATTGGCAATTATATCGTTGACTTTTATTGTGCCTCGGAAAGACTCATTGTGGAGCTTGATGGGGAAGTTCATAATAATTCCGTCGCAGCGGAAAAAGACGAACGAAGAACAAAATATCTGGAAAACCTAAATTACAAAGTCATCCGGTTTGAAAATAAAATGGTTTTTGATCATTTGACCTCAGTACTCCAGGAAATAGAGGATAATTTCAAAAAATAAGGTAAGAGTTCCTTTCCCTGACCAGGGAAAGGAGCCTCAATTGAGGACTCATTTAATCATCCCCAAATTAATTACCTCTTGCTCTGTTAGATACCTCCAATGTCCTCGAGGTAAATCCTTTTTGGTCAAAGGTCCATAGATTACCCTATCAAATTTTACAATCTCATAGCCCAGTTCCTCAAAAATCCGATGCACAATATTGTTTCGGGTACTATAAATTTCGATACCAATTTGATTTTTAGGGGCATTCTCAACAAAACTGATATCATGTACCCGTACCGTTTTTTCATCTATGGTCATTCCAGCCTGTATGGTTTTCAGGTCAGTACTTCTTAGGCTTTTATTCAATTCCACATGATAGATTTTACGAAGTCCATTTTTAGGACTGTTCAATCGCAGGGTCAAATCGGTATCATTGGTAAACAATAATAGTCCGGTAGTTTCCTTCTGCAATTTCCCTACAGGCAAAAGCTCCGATTTTGAAGCATTGGAAATAAGTCCTAATACCGTCCGTTTTCCTTTTTCGTTTCGGGTAGTGACCGTAAAATCCTTCGGTTTGTTCAGCAGCACATATTCTTTTTTGACCGGATTAAGCAAACGACCATCAAAACGTACCTCATCGCTTAATCGCACTTTATGGCCCATTTCAGTAATAGGTTTTCCGTTTACGGTAACATTTCCAGAAGCAATGTAAACATCCGCTTCCCTACGGGTACATACCCCCGAGTTGGCCACATATTTGTTTAACCGAATCAAATTAGGGTCGGAAGACTGTTTACGTTGCTCCACTTTTTGAGCAGTGGTGTTTCCCCTATAGTTACTTCGCTTTCCATAACTACTCCTCTGTCCTCCTGATGGCTTCCTTCCCTTATTGTGGTCTGACCGGCCCATACCTTATATTTTTGGCAAAGGTAGGGAAGGCAATTGGATGATTTCGAGTTTTCCCCATTTAATTGGTTTGGCCCTGATGGGGGTCAGTTTTACATCACCATATTCCCTATTACCCTTATCTTTATGGGATTCAATTTCATCCAAATGACTAGAAGACCACTTGCCCTTTTTTTTGTCCTATTCCCTGCCATGCTCCTTGCTCAAAAAAAGGTCTTGGACCATACTGATCTTGATTTGTGGAACATTATACAGGATGAAGCGATTTCACCTAATGGGAATTACGTATTATACACCTTGCAAAAAGGTGAAAAAGATAACTTTTTAAAGATTAAGAATTCCAAAGGCTCCTTGCTGTTTGAACATGAACGTGCCAAGAAAGGCACATTTACCTATGACTCCCAATTCGCGTTATTTACCATAAAGGCCTGGAAGGACAGTGTTACGGCCATGAAAAGCCGTAAAGTAAAAAAAGAGAATCTGCCCAAGGATTCTCTGGGCATTTTAAATCTAACTAATGGTAGTTTAGTGAAAATTGGCCATGTTAAATCGTATAAAGTGCCTGAAAAATGGTCGGGTTATGTAGCTTATCAATTAGAGGAAATCAAGGAAAAAAAAGAGGAGAAAGAAGATTCGGTTACCAGGAAAGAAGAAAAGAAAAAGAGCAAACCCAAAAAACCGAATAAAAAAAACGGATACCATGTGGTTTTGAGAAATTTGAAAACTCAACAGGAGGATACCCTCAAATATGTGACGAACTTTGTGTTTGCAAAAAAGGGAAAGTGGTTTGCTTATGCTACCACTGGAAAAAATAAGGAAGCCGATGCGGGGGTCTTTGTCATGAATTTGGAAATCGGTGAAAGTGGTAAGATACATAGTTCAAAAAAGGGAAAGTATTTCCAACTCAACTTCAGCGAATCCGGGAAAAATTTGGGTTTTATAGTCGACACCGATACCACAAAAATACAGGTACGGCCCAATGAACTATTCCTATGGAAAGATGGGGATACAACTGCGGAAAAAATAATCGATAAATCCACAGCCCCTAATGGATACATGGTATCACATTATGGCAAGGTTAGTTTTTCCAAGGACGAATCGAAACTATTCTTTGGCTTGGCCACCCCTCCCATTTTAAAGGATACCACCCTTACCGAAGACGAAATCGTAAATGTAGAGGTCTGGACGTATAAGGAACCTAGGCTCTATACGGTTCAAGAACTACAATTAAAGAACGATACCGTCCAATCCTACCAAACCGCTATACACTTAAAAGACAATACTTTGGTACAATTGGGCAATACCCATTATACCCAAACGGCATTGGGCGATGAGGGCAATGCCATATACGCTCTGTCCGGCACCACCTTACCCAATGAGCTTGAAAGTCAATGGACGGGAAGACGAGAAAATGATTATCGCGTGGTCAATTCGATTACCGGGGAAACTCTTCTTCAATGGACCAAGGTCCCCTCTTTACGCTTGAGCCCAAAAGCTAAGTACGCCTATGGCTATAGCCGTGTTGATAGTACTTGGTTTACCTATAGCCTACCCAAAGGAACCTATAAAGCCTTGACCAAAGGAAGAGTTTTTTATGAGGAATTGAATGACTACCCCAATTATCCTTATTCCTATGGCGTTGCGGGCTGGACGGAAAATGACGAATATCTCATCCTATACGATCGCTATGACCTTTGGAGATTTGACCCTGAAACTGGGGAAGCAACCCGATTGACATTTGGAAGGGAAAAGAAAACGATGTATAGGTATGTAGCTTTGGACAAGGAAATCCATCATATTCCAACGAACGAACCATGGCTGCTTACTTCCTTCAATGAAATGAGCAAAGATGGTGGTTACGCAAACTTCGATTTTAAGAAAAATCGTCTTAAGTCATTGATTACGGGACCATTCCAATATTCAATCCCAATAAAGGCTTTGTTGGATGATGCCCTAATCTATACCCGACAATCCTTCCAAGAATTTCCCGATCTGCGATCATCAGATCTTGGTTTTAAAAAAGAAATCGTTCTCAGCAATGCTAATCCCCAGCAAAAGGAATATCGGTGGGGTACCATAGAATTGGTGAATTGGGCTTCTCTGGATGGTAAGGAACTTACAGGTATGTTGGTTAAACCTGAAAACTTTGATCCGAACAAAAAATACCCCATGTTGGTTAACTTCTATGAGAGAAGTTCAGACGGACTTCATAGGCATCGCCATCCCCGGGCCGAGCGCTCTTCACTTAACTATAGTTTTTATGCCAGTAGGGGATATGTAATTTTTAATCCAGATGTACACTACCGAATTGGATATCCGGGTGAGAGTGCCTTTAACTGTGTAATTCCAGGTATTACCTCATTAATAGAAAAGGGATTCGTGGATAAGGATAATATTGGTGTTCAAGGACATAGTTGGGGCGGATATCAAATCGCCTATTTGGTAACGAAAACCGATATTTTCAAAGCCGCCGAAGCCGGTGCGCCCGTACCCAATATGATCAGTGCCTATGGTGGTATCCGCTGGTGGACCGGCCTAAGTCGCCAGTTTCAATACGAACATACACAGAGTAGAATCGGGGGAACCCCTTGGGAATATCCTTCGCGGTATATCGAAAATTCCCCCATTTTCAATATTGATAAAATTAATACCCCTCTTTTGATCATGCACAATGATGCTGACGGACATGTCCCCTGGTACCAGGGAATAGAATTTTTTGTGAGTCTAAGACGACTGGGGAAGCCTTCCTGGTTTCTTAATTACAATGGTGAACCGCATTGGCCGTTAAAATTGCAGAATCGGAAGGATTTTAATATCCGAATGACCCAGTTTTTTGACCATTATCTAAAGGGAGCACCAAAACCTAACTGGATGGAGCACGGGGTTCCTCCTATGGAAAAAGGCATCCATTTGGGTTATGAATTGATCCAAGGGACCGAAGGCAATTAAAGAAACGTAAATCATGGGTCTTTGAAATCTATTGTAGATTGTCTTTCCCTATTCACAATCAATTTGGTTACGTCTGGGCGGGAGTAATGCCCTGATGGGTCAAAATTCTGGCGTTCCTCATATACCCGGTTAAAATCCAAGGCTTCAATTATAAGACCTTCTCTAAGTAATACGGGCTCAACAATCCAGTCTCCATTAGGGCCGGCAATACAAGAGCCGCCATTGGCCAAGACCTCTGGAGCCTTTTCCAGTATTTTTTCAAGATGGGGTGTCCGTTCGGGAAAATCCTTCCTACTCATCAAAGAGGAGACACTGATTACATAACTTCTGGATTCCCTTGCAATAAAACGTGTTATATCCCTTGTATTATGATCGTTACCGGGCCAAACCGCAATATGCAAATTTTCACCCTGTGCATATAGTGCCGTTCTGGGCAGGGGCATCCAATTCTCCCAACAATTGAGTCCACCTACGGTAAATTGCTTCAACGGATGTACTTGCAGTCCATTACCATCACCGGGAGCCCATGTTAAGCGCTCATCATAGGTGGGCTGTAATTTTCTATGTACGGATTTAATCTCTCCTTGGGCATCAATGTAGACCAAGGAACAGTACAGACTATGCCCACCACGATCTTTGGCCCGCTCTATTACCCCTAAATATAGAGACATCTGATAATCCTTGGCCAATTTACAAATGGCACCCAGCTCCTCAATTTGAACGGCATTTCTCACGTAGTGGGCATGCAGTTCCTTGTTCACCTTGGAATCCCACGCGGCGCCATCGGTCAATGCTAACCAAAAAGGGTATCCCGGTAACAAAGCTTCACCAAAAACCAGTAATTCTACCTGCTCTTTTGCAGCCTCGAGAATGGTTTGCTCAATTTTTTGAAGGGTTGCCTCCTTATCCAACCAAATAGGGGCAATCTGGGCCATGGCAACTTTCAAAAGGTTGTCTATCATAAAATCCGGTTTAATACAAGGTCAATATCTATGAGCAATATACTGAAGACACCAACAATAATAATAAATTTCAGGATGTTATGAAGCCCAACATAATGCAGCTTGGTTTTTGCTCTCCATAGCATTCCCAAAAACAGGATCATCAGAAATATAGAGCCGATGAAGTAGAGGTACATATATCCGACATCAAAAAAATAGATAAGTAAAATAGCAGGTAATAAGGTAAGCAAGATCAAAATACTGATTAGAGCTTTGGAAACCTTGGTTCCGTATAAAATGGGAATGGTACGGTAATTCTGGGCTATATCACCAGCCATATTCTCCAAATCCTTTATCATTTCACGAGCCAGAATCAACAGAAAGAGGAACATGGCATGGACAAAAATACTAGACTCAAAATTTTTGTAATACACAAATACAACAAAAAATGGAGCTATGGCCAAAGTCGCCGAAACGAAATTACCTATGAATGGCACCCGTTTGAGTTTGTGGGAATAAAACCAAATACCAAAAATATAGGCAGAGAAAAAGAATACCGCTCTAAACGAAACATAGCTTGCCGCAAATACGGCCAAAAAATTAAGCACAAAATAAGTGGTCAATTTAAATCGTTGGCTTACCAAGCGATCCAACATACTTTTCCTTGGTTTGTTGATAAGGTCTTTCTCGGCATCATAAAAGTTGTTTATGATATAGCCTGAAGCGATGACCAATGCAGAGGCCAAAACGATGGCGAAAAGATTAAGATCCAAAACTACTTTCCGCAAAGGCAGGTCCGGGGATAAAATATAAATCGAGGCCAAGTACTGGGCCAGCCCTATCATTAAAATGTTGTAACCCCGCACAACTGAGAACAAACTCAATAACTTTAATAGTAAGAGTTTGTTTCGTCTATTAAGCATGTTTCGGGATTTTGCACTAAACCAACGTCAAAATATGGTATGGAATCCGAATAAATTTGGTACTAGAAGTTGTATACCACTTCCAAATTGTAACCTTTCAAAGCTTTTTTTGCCTTCTCTATATCTTGGGTAAAGCCCAAGATATAACCACCACCACCTGAACCACATAGCTTTAAATAATAGGCATTGGTCTCAATTCCCTGTTTCCAAAGCTGATGGAATTTAGCTGGAATCATGGGTTTAAAATTGTCCAAGACTACATGGGACAATTGCTTTAGGTTTTTAAAAAGGGATTTTACGTTCCCATTGATAAAATCCTCCACACAGGCATCGGTATGTTTTATAAATTGGTTCTTAAGCATATTCCTAAAACCTTCCTGCTTCATTTTCTCCATGAACAACTGTACCATAGGGGCGGTCTCGCCTGTAGAACCACTGTCCAAGAGAAACACAGCTCCTTTGCCCTTTTTGTTTTGCGAAGGAATACTGGTCGATTCTATATTGTCTTTTGAATTTATCAGGATTGGAAGACTCAAATAACTGTTCAAGGGATCAAGGCCGGATGATTTACCATGAAAAAAAGACTCCATTTTACCAAATATGGCCTTCAATTTCAACAGCTTACCCCTAGTCAGGTTCTCCAAAACTGTAATCTTATGCTCTGCGTATTTATCATAAATGGCCGCAACCAAAGCCCCACTGCTACCTACTCCATAGCCCTGGGGGATAGAACTGTCAAAATACATTCCTGCATTTATATCGTTCTTCAATGCATTAAAATTAAAGGAAACCAAGTCAGGGCTATTTTTGGTCACCATCTCCAAATAACCCGTGAACTCTCTAAGGTTTTGATTGGATTCTTTGGCGGTTACAGATGGATTGTCATCCGTCTTTAGAGCACCTTTAAAGAAGTTATAAGGAATGGAAAGCCCTTTGGAATCCTTTATAATACCATATTCCCCAAAAAGGAGAATCTTGGAATAAAACAGCGGTCCTTTCATTTATTAATTTAAAAAATGAATGTTTGACTTTACAAACTATCTCTTTTTGTTCAGTCAAATCTTCATAAAGATAAACAATATCAACTATGAAATCAAAACTCTTCGTCTTTACGACGTTATCCGTCGTTAAAGAACGTTGTTTATCATTATTAATTATCCATTGGTGGTTTTTAATTTTTTGGCCCCAAATCCAATTCGATCACAAATATACTGCTCCTTTTCACAAAATACAATCAGCTCATTTTTAATAAATTGATGGACTATTTCTTTTTCAAATTCAGGATATAGTACATGAACATTGGCTCCGGCATCCAATGTAAAGCATAGATGACTTTTGGATTTCTTTCTAAACTCCCATATTTTATTGATGATTTCCAAAGTATTGGGCTTCATCAACACAAAATAAGGGTCACTGGTCATCATCATAGCATGTAAGGTTAAAGCTTCGCTTTCCACAATATTGATAAATTCCTCCAGACTTCCATCAGCAAAAATCGGTTTCAGCTTGGATATATTTTGATGTGCTTGCTCAAAACGTTGAACAGCGTAGGGGTGACCTTGCATCAAATTGTGTCCCACAGTACTGCTCACCTGTTTTTTGCCCTTGTCTACTAGCAAAATGGTATCATGATAGTTTTTGAAGACCTCGTGTACCTCAAACGGATATGGTATTCCATATAGGTCTGAACTTCCTTGAACCTCCGAATGCGCACCCCATTGAATAAGGTCTCCCTCAATACTCCTACAAGCACTTCCCGATCCCAACCTAGCCAGAAAGGAAGCCTTTTGATACATGAAATTAGTATCCATTTCAGGGGCAAGTTGTTTTTCCAGGTCCATAAGGCAAAGGGAGAGGGCCGCCATTCCACTTGCAGATGAAGCTATCCCACTACTATGGGGAAAGGAATTCGAGGTTTCTATTTTAAAGTGATAGTCCTTCAAAAAGGGTAGGTAGTACTCAGTACGCTTAAAAAATAACTCTATTTTAGGTCTAAAATCATCTTTGGGCTCACCCTCAAAAAAAAGCTCAAAGGAAAAACCTGCTTCTTCAATGCCTTTGTGTTTTATATAGGAAAGTGTGGTCTTCGTGCTACAGGTATCCAAGGTAAAACTTAAGGAAGGGTTGGCAGGAATCTGATTTTCCTTTTTACCCCAATATTTTACCAAAGCGATGTTACTAGGTGCTTTCCATGTTACCTTCCCCCTCTCACTCTGGGAAGTATAACCTTTGGGAACAAAGTCGTTTTCTGTCACGGACATCTTGTTTTGCACAAAGATAGTTTTTAGCCTCCTTTCAACATGGGCAATTAAAATAAATCGCTATTTTAGGGGAATACCCAACTAAATTGAAAAGAAAACTAATACATATTGGTATAGCCGTTTGTGCTTGCCTTGTGATTGGCTTCCTATCCAGCTTTGCCACCCAAAGTTCGGTAAACGACTGGTACCTCACCTTGGAAAAACCTAGCTTCAATCCCCCCAATTGGATTTTTGCCCCGGTTTGGACCCTGTTATACATTCTAATGGGCATTGCAGCAGGACTTGTATGGGCCAAAGGGCTTCATCATCTTTGGGTGAAAACAGCATTGTACCATTTTGGATTTCAATTGTTGCTTAACGGTGCATGGAGTATTGTCTTCTTCGGATTGAAAAATCCTTTTTGGGCCTTGATCGTGATTTTGTCCTTGCTCATTCTATTGGCACTTACCATACGGTGGTTTAAAGTAGTAAGTAAGTTAGCAGCATATTTGTTAATTCCTTACTTCCTATGGGTGTGTTTCGCCACTTTGCTGAATTATAAAATTTGGGAATTGAACTGATGTCTGATGTCTGATGTCTGATGTCTGATGTCTGATGTCTGATGTCTGATGTCTGATGTCTGATGTCTGATGTCTGATGTCTGATGTCTGATGTCTGATAAAAGTAAAAAACCTGGATTTGGAAAATGCTAAAAGCCCTTTTGTTTGTCTTAAACTTTCTAGGTCTACCCCTTTGCCATCTCCAACAATTTCAACATAGTTCTATAGTTTCTGGTTGTGGCCTGTACCTTCAATTTTCTCTCAAGAAAGTTATTGTCCAATTTTGCTTTGCCGTAACCATTTTTGCACCATAGATAAACACAACTATCGGTAATCCTAAATTCCTGATTTTCAAATGTTTCTTGTTCAAGAGATTCCACAAGCACTTGTTCAGGAACACTTTTCAACAATACGAAATAGAGTCGATTACCTTCCAAGGTTATTGCATCCTTAAAAGGATTTTCTTTAACTATCCTTTCCAAATCAGTTTTGGATTTAACCAAAATAGGTACATCAAATCCAAAATGTTCCCGAATTCCCTCTCCAATAATATCTTCCAAGTTCCTGATACTTTCATCTTTGGCTTGAAGAACAATATTTCCGCTCTGGATATAAGTAGCTACATTTTGAAAACCGAGTTTTTCAAGCAGCGTTCGTAAAGCGTCCATTTTCATTTTCTTTTGGCCGCTAACATTTATACCCCGCAATAAGATGATATAAGTATGCATTGGTTATTTACTTATGATTCCTTGGGCCGCAATAAAAGCTCCGGTCCAAGCATTTTGAAAGTTGAATCCACCCGTTATGGCATCTACATTTATCACTTCTCCAGCGAAATAAAGATTGGGCAAAACTTTGCTTTCAAAGGTTTTAAAATTGATTTCTTTTAAGTCCACCCCTCCGGCAGTTACAAACTCTTCCTTAAAGGTACTCTTTCCTTCAACCAAAAATGCGCATTCGGTGAGTTGCTCCGCCAACAGTTGTAATTGTTTCTTGGAAGCATCGGCCCATTTGGTATCACCATTTAATCCGGACGCTCTTACCAAATTAGTCCACAGGCGACGGGGAATATCCACGGCCTTGGTACGAAGTACGGTCTTTTTTGCTTCCATATCCTTAATCTCTAGCAATAAAGGTAGCACAGCGCCTTTGTGATAATCTGGTAACCAGTTGACCCGAATCCTGAATCGATAACCATATTCATTTAAAATCCTTGCCCCCCAGGCAGATAGTCTCAAAATAGCAGGCCCGCTCATTCCCCAATGGGTAATCAATAAAGGGCCTTCGGAAACCAAAAGGGCCTCATCTGGTACCTCGCTGCTCAGTTTTATAGTGATTTTTGGATTAAATGTTCTTTTTAATAGCTCCACCTTGGCGTAAGTACTGACACCGGGTATACCAGAAATACGCTCATCCTTTATATTGAAAGTAAAAAGTGAGGGTACCGCGGGTTCCAAGGTATGCCCTAAGTTTTCCAATAACTTCCATATTTTGGGGTTACTCCCTGTGGCTACAAGTATTTTTTTAGATGTATACGTTCCTTTTATAGTGGTTATCTCCCAGGCTTTTTCGTCATTCTTCAAATCAAGGGGCAAGATGTTGGTCACTGCACTATGCTTCAGCACTTTTACTCCCAAACGTTCCGTTTCGCTTTGAAAAAAATCAATGACTGTTTGCGAGGAATCCGTTATGGGAAACATCCGGCCATCCTCTTCAATTTTCAATTGGATTCCTCGTTCCTCAAAAAAAGCTACTGTATCTCCCGTACCATGTTTATGAAAGGGGCCCAGTAGTTCTTTGCTTCCACGGGGATAGCTATTTATGAGTTCATTAGGGTCGAACTCCGCATGGGTTACGTTGCACCTGCCTCCACCCGAAACCTTTACTTTGGAGAGTACTTCTTTTCCCTTTTCCAGGATAACAACTTTTAAGTCAGGAGCGGATTCCGCAATTTGGATGGCGGCATAGAACCCGGCTGCTCCACCACCTATAATGATAACGTCATGCATTAATTTACGCGCTCTGGATAATTGGTTATAATTCCGTCGACACCTATTTGTTTCATTCTAGCAATGTCTTCAGGTTCGTTTACGGTCCAAGGATAGACCTTGAAGCCCGCATTTTGGATTTCCTTAGCAATTTCAAGATTCAATTTCCGATAATTGGGGTTAATGGCCTCAGCATTCAATTCTTTAGCAATAGGTAGGCCATCCAATGGATTATCCGAGGTAAGTATGGCTATGGGGATTATCGTATTGAGTTCACGCGTTCTTTTGAGCTCTCCCCAACGAAAACTGGATATGATAAAATTATCCAAGACCCATTCTTTTTGTTCTACATAGTGATTGACTATAGCATTTACCGAATCGGCCGTATCCGCTCCCTTTAATTCTATATTTAAGCGGACTTTGTTGTTGATAAGTTCCAAAACATCTTGTAACAAGGGAATTTTATGATTGCCTTGCACTATAAGCTTTCTAAGCTCCTCTATTTCGTATTCCTCGATATTGCCTCCTCCATTCGTAAGACGATTTACCGTTTCATCATGGAACACAACGGTCTCGCCACTAGTAATTTTGAATACATCGATTTCAATCATGTCAACACCCAGATTCAGAGCCTTTTGTATGGAAGCTAGGGTGTTTTCAGTCTCATGGCCCATAGCTCCCCTATGGCCGATGACCAACGGTTCTTTCATATCATTGCAACTTTGTATTACAATTGTCAACACCAATATCGCAATAAATCGGCTACCATTTTTCATAAACCTACTTTTGGCACAAATATACTACCGTACACCAAGAATCCACAAAAAGAATCTTAAGGAAAAAGCAAAAATGATTTCCTGAAAATATTTGTAAATCACACAAAATCAATTACATAAATAGGATTTGATGCTGCCTATTTCAGATTTTTCAATATATTTAATGTACAACAACCAATTAAAAATCAAAACTATGTTTACAAAAACCAATTTAATTTCGACGATTGTTGCCGCCGTATGGTCCTTCATGGGCGGCTTTCTGTTCTGGGGTATCTTAGCGGAAGATTTCATGAACAACCACTTGGGTACGGCTACTGGTATGGGCAAGGAAATGCCCGATTTTGGGCTTTTGGCCTTTGGTTGCCTTGTCCAAGCCTTTGCCTTTTCCAGCATCTTTAGGAGTTGGGGTTCCGACAGTTATACCCCAATGGACGGTCTGAAGTATGGCATTTGGGCAGGTATTTTAGTAGGATTTGGGCATGGACTTATCAATCATGCCACCACCAACTTCCTGGACATGACCGGATCTGTGGTAAATGGATTTATCTATATTGTTTTCTACGCCGTTATGGGGCTTTTGGTAGGTTTGATCTATAAAAAAGTGAAATAGCTGAATTTTACACCTTACAAACGTAAAGGTCTCCTCAGGAGGCCTTTATTGATTACAAAATCATTCAACCCTAAAAATAAAGGACTTCAGTGGGTCAAGTGAAACGTCCAATTTCCCTATCCCGTCCAATACTTTTAGGGTATGGGTACTTCCGTACAACACATCAACAACTTCATGGCCTCCCTCTTCCAAATTCCATTCTTGCACAATCTCCGATGGCAATTTAAGCTGAAAAACACGGGAATCGTTAGCCTCAAAATTTGAAACTACAATCAATTTTTCGGAATCGGACCATCGTACATAGGACAATACCCTATGGTCATATCCTTCCGAGTTTTCCTTGTTATAGAAATGAATATCCTGGTATTCGCCCATAAGGGCATTGCTGTTAATTGTAAAGTTCAACAGCCGTTTGTAAAAATCACGCAATACACGTTCGTCTTCCGATAGTTGTCCTCCGTCAAATTTTTTATCGTTTACCCAGCGTTGGTGGTGGGGTACCCCTATGTAATCAAAAATAGAGGTCCGCGTAGGACTGCCAAAGCCAGCATTTTCCTGGGCGGGCTCACCAACTTCCTGACCAAAGTAAATCATCAGGGGTGCCGTAGTCATCGTGGCGGATACCACCATGGCCGGTTTTCCCTTAAGGGCGTCCCCGGCAAAATCGGGGCTGGCGATACGCTGTTCATCATGGTTTTCAAGAAAATGCAACAAATGGTGCGCTATATCGGCCGTTCCTTTTTTTACTACCGGAATATGGTCTGTCCAACCATGGCCCTGCATAATATGCTTGAGCGAGTCATACATCTCTACCTTATCATAGAGATAATCCATCTTCCCTTTGTGGATATAATCGCGATACAATTGAGGATTGTAAACTTCCGCCAGTAGAAATGCGTCCGGATTTTTCACTTTAATATGACTGTTCATATAGCTCCAGAATTCGACTGGAACCATTTCGGCCATATCAAATCGAAATCCATCAACGCCCATACCCAGCCAATACAAGGCAATGTCCTTAAACTTCACCCAAGAATCCGGGACATCCTTATCCTTCCAAAATTGAAAATGTGCCGTATGGTCTTTGGATCCAAAATCCTGCGGCAGTACATCAAAATCATAAGATCCATCCGGACTTACCCCATAATTGATTTTTACGGTCTCATACCAGTCATTAAAGTGAGGTTGTGCCAATCGTGAACCATTTCCAGTCCATTTGGCGGGAATTTCCTCAAAATGCCCATCCACCAATAGGTGATTGCTACCACCAAGAGGCAGATATCCATTTTCCCATTTTGGGACCTTAAAAACACTGTCAGGTATGTAATAAAAATTATTGTCGCGCTTGTATTCCAACGAGGTGTCATCTGAAGCTCCAAAAGGCTCTGACCCCTCAGGTGTGAATCTACCTTCATAATTTCGGGCTACATGGTTGGGAACAATATCGATCAACAACTTAAGCCCAGCTTTATGCGTACGACGGATCAGCGCCTTGAACTCTTCCAACCGCTTTTCTGGATTTTCCGCCAGATCGGGATTTACATTGTAATAGTCCTTTACGGCGTAGGGTGATCCAGCGCGACCTTTTACCACGTCAGGGTCGTCATGTGATATGCTGTATTTGTTATAATCTGTCACCAAAGCGTGATGAGGAATACCGGTATACCATATATGGGTTACTCCCAAGGCTTTGATTTCTTTCAACGCCCGTTCTGTAAAATCACTGAACTTGCCCACTCCGTTTTCTTCCAAAGTACCCCAAGGTTTGTTATTGGTGCTTGTATTGCCAAATAGACGTGTAAAAACCTGGTAGACTACCTCCTTTTTTGCTTCTGCCTTTTCTTGGTGCATATGCTCTGGCCGTTTTTGCTCATGCTTGCAGCCCCACCCCATAAAAACCAGGATAAGGACCAAACAATTTTTCATGTGTTTAAAATTTTTAACCAACTGCAAATAAGCTGTCTTAAAATTTAAGAACCCATGCAACCACTCGTTGCACTCGTTCTCTCGTGAATTTATTTTAATCGTCCACTGTGTCTAGTTTTTGATTAAAAAAAATCATGTTCGTTTCATTTGTAAAAAGATTGTGAGTTTTAAGCAAGTTGATTTTCGAAAATGGTTTCGGTATTTGGTGAGATTACCAACCGCTCCCCGCTAACGCGAAGGGACATATCTTCCTTACCTTCCAAAACAAATTTGACTTCCTTTTTGGTTATGGTAACCTTAAGGATACGATGCCTAAAGTTGATTTTGAAGGAATACCCTTCCCATTGTTTAGGTATCCGAGGTGTGAAGGACAATTTATCGTCCACAATCCGCATCCCGCCAAAACCTTCCACAATACTCATCCAAGTACCCGCCATTGAGGTAATATGCAGGCCTTCCTCCACCTCTTTGTTATAATCGTCCAAATCTAGACGTGATGTCCGAAGATAAAATTGGTACGCCTGTTCCATGCGATTTAATTTGGCGGCCTGAATACTATGTACACAAGGGGATAAGGAGGACTCATGTACGGTAAAAGGTTCGTAAAAATCGAAATGCTTTTCGAGCTCTTCCAAGGTAAATTGATCTTCAAAGAGATAAAATCCCTGAAGCGTATCGGCCTGTTTAATGTAAGGAGATCTTAAAATTCGGTCCCAGCTCCATTTTTGATTGATAGGTCTTTGGGATTTGGGCAATTCGGCAACCGTGATCAATTCCTTGTCCAGGAACCCATCCTGCTGAAGATAAATCCCATGTTTTTCTGAATATGGAAAGTACATTTTCTTAGCTACCTCGGCCCATTCATCCGTTTCCGTATCCGTTAACTTGGTAAAGCCTACTATCCTATCATAATCTTCTGGGTATCCTTCCTTTACCTTTTGTAATTGTTCCAGAGTATAGTTTATACACCATTTGGCAATGTAATTGGTATACCAATTATTACTAACATTATTCTCATATTCGTTTGGGCCGGTAACACCCAATATAACATACTTTTGTTTTTGTTCAGAAAAATTAGCGCGTTGGTGCCAGAAACGTGCAATTCCGATCAAGACTTCCAATCCCATTTCGGGAATATAACTATAGTCTCCTGTAAAGCGGAAGTAGTTATAAATGGCAAAGGCTATGGCTCCGTTCCTATGGATTTCCTCAAAGGTAATTTCCCATTCATTGTGGCATTCCTCCCCGTTCATAGTAACCATGGGATAAAGGGCCGCTCCATCGCTAAACCCTAATTTTTGGGCATTCTCAATAGCCTTCTCCAGATGATTATATCGATATTGCAAAAGATTGCGGGCTACTTTCTGATCTTTTGTAGCCATATAAAAAGGAATACAATAGGCCTCGGTATCCCAATAGGTACTTCCTCCATACTTTTCACCGGTGAATCCCTTTGGACCTATGTTTAGGCGCGAATCCGTACCGAGATAGGTCTGGTTCAAATGAAAAATATTGAATCGTATGCCTTGTTGTGCTTTTATATCGCCCGAAATGGTAATGTCGCTCATTTCCCATATTTTGAACCAAGCCTTCCTTTGCATCTCCAATAATGCCTCAAACCCTAGATCAGTAGCCTTTTTCAAAACACGCTTAGACGCCTGGACCAATTCATTTGGTTTATGGTTCGTAGAAACGGTATAGCCTCCAAACTTAACCAGCGATGCACTTTCCCCTTTTTTTACTTCTTGAACGTATTCATGACCTACCCAGAGTTCCTTTTTAACTTCTGAAGGTTCGAGGTCTATTTTTTCACCCTCGTGGTATAGCTGTGCTTCCATAAAAGTACAGGTAGCAAAATGGGTCTTCATGGTATGTGCTTCAATAAAAGCCTGATTGCCTTCGGATACAACATTCGTAGTATTCCAGAACTTATCGTCCCAATTGCTATCCTCATTGGTAATGCCACTATCCAAATAGGGATTGAAGGTAATCTCGAGGTCATTATCAATAGGGGAAATTTCAAATTTTATAGCTCCCACCTCGTCCAAATCAAGGCTTAGAAATCGTGTGACTTTTACATCTATAGTTTCATCACCGGAGGTTACTGCCTTAAAAGACCTTTGGTACCAACCCTCCCTCATATTAAGTTCCCTACGGAAATTAGCTACCTTTTTACAAGTATTCAAATCCAAAGGTTCCCCATTTAGAAGTACATTTATCCCGATCCAATTGGGGGCATTCAATACTTTTGCAAAATATTCGGGATACCCGTTTTTCCACCAACCGACCCTGGTCTTATCCGGATAGTAAACTCCGGCAATATAACTTCCCTGAAAAGTAGGGCCCGAATAGTGTTCCTCAAAATTGGCACGTTGCCCCATTGCGCCGTTTCCTATACTGAACAAACTTTCGGATGCCTTTACATTTTCCTTATCAAACCCATCCTCAATGATGGACCATTCATTTGGCCTAATATAATCTTGATTCATTATTTTATTCTTTTCCTTTTGTTATTGGGTATGTACGTAGTATGAAATTTAAAACAGTTCAGGGGTAATTGTCCATTATGTAAAGTGCAACCCCTATAATTTGGAACGATAAACTTAGCTAGTTAATCGTTGCTTCCTACTCCATCTAGCAAGGTGTTTAAAAAATCATCATCAATTTCTGTGAAATCGATAAAATTGAATTTGGCATTGGAAAGTATTTCGGCATCTCCAATACCTATGCTCGTCATTCCCGCACTGTTGGCGGCCTCTATTCCTGCCAAGGCGTCCTCAAACACCACACAATGTTCCGGTTTTGTGCCCAATTTTTCCGAAGCCTTTAAAAAGACTTCGGGATTCGGCTTTGCCTTGGATACTTCATTGCCGTCCACAACCGTATCAAAATACGATAATAAGTTTACTTTTTCCAAAATAGGTCTGGCATTTTTACTTGCAGATCCAAGGGCCATAGGAATATTGTTGGTCCTTAAGTATTGTAAGACCTTAGGAACATCCGGTAGTATTTCGGTTTCATCCATGGTTTCGATATAGGCCAAATAATCCTCATTTTTTTCTAGAAGCCAGGCATTGAACTGTTCTTTCGAAGCTTCGATACCGCCCATTTCCAAAAGGATTTCCAAACATCTTTTGCGGCTTACCCCTTTAAAACGTTCATTATCCTCCTTGGTAAATTCTATACCTAACTCGTCCGCCAACTTCTTCCAGGCCAAATAATGATATTTAGCGGTGTCTACGATTACACCATCCAAATCGAAGATAAATCCAGGGGTCTTGTTCATGGGTTTAGTTTTTTAGTTGGGTGCTAAAATAACTTAGAAGTTTGGTTCTGGTTTATTTGGCATATGAAGTTTACGTAATTTTAGCACACAAAAGATTGCCATTAGCCATTTATAGTGGAATCCCTTTCTATTAAGGTTGCTTCAATGACCTTAGTTTGGAATACCTCCTCTTCATCATCATCATTTTCCTGCTCCACCCGTTCTATTAGCATTTTTGCTGCTATTTCCCCCATTTGCTGCCCATGCTGCGCCACTGTGGTTAAGGTAGGGCTCGCATATTGGGAGAGAATTCCATCTGTAAATCCGATAAACGAGATATCCTCGGGAATTTTTAATCCCATATCCTGTGCCACCCGCATACAATGGACCGCAAACATTTCGTTGACGCAGAATGCAGCATCTACCGCCTCTTTTTCAAAAAAAGCTTGGATAGGCACTTTGTCCATACCCAAATAGGTATAAGGTAATTTTATAATAAGATTTTCGTCAATTGCCCTATTTCTGTCCTCCAATGCATCAAAATAACCTCTTGCGCGTTTATTACTTACGTTCAGGTAGTTGTCCGTAGTTACCAAGGCGATTCTTTTTCTTCCCTGATCCAAAAGTTTGTTCACCGCTTGTCTGGCAATCTCCCTATCGTTGATCAACACCTTGTCACAAACCACTTCATCTGCAACCCGATCAAAAAGTACCAAAGGGATGCCTTGTTCCGTAACCTCTTTTAAATGATTATAGTCGTTTTTAAGTTGGGTCTCGGCGGATAAGGCCATAATAAAACCATCCACACTACCGTTGGCCAACAGCTCCATATTAATGACCTCCTTATCAAAGGATTCATCGGAAACGCATACAATTACATTGTATCCCTTTTGATTGGCATATTGCTCTATCCCTCTAAAGACCGTTGTAAAAAAATGGTGGACAATCTCCGGAATAATAACGCCAATATTCTTCGTACGCTTATTCTTAAGGCTAATGGCCACATTATTGGGCTTGTAATTGTAAAGCTTTGCAAAGGCCTGGACTTTCTCTTTGGTATCCCTGCTTATCTCCTCGCTATTTTTTAAGGCCTTGGAGACCGTGGAAATAGAAACCTCCAATTCTCGGGCAATATGCTTAAGTGTAATTTTTCGTTTCAAAATGCAGCTTTAATTCTGTTAAAAAAAGAAAAATAGTCATTAAAGATTCAACTCTTAAAGAAATGTTAGTTTTTAACAATACCATCTTGGAAATAGAATCATTCTTAAAAATAGGGCAAAAAACAAAATGTGTTATATTTGACAAAAATTGCGCTTTTATCACTATTTTTAGCCAATACTACGAATAGTGTAAATTAACAAACCATAATTTAAGATTGTGATATTTTAAAAAAGTTATTAACACGAAACCGTTTTCGTAGGCCTGGATTTCGTTATGATAGGATATTAACAACTATTTTACATATTTTTAACTTTCGATTATAAATTAACTCAACTTAAAATTAGCTATTTATGAAGATTACGCTACTAAGAAGCCTTGTGATGGCTGGGGCACTTTTGTGCTTTGGTTTATCTCAGGCACAGGAAGTATCCGGTACGGTTTCCGATGCCGTTGGTCCTTTACCAGGGGCCAGTGTTGTGGTAAAGGGAACGACCAACGGTACACAGACCGATTTTGACGGTAATTATACCATAGACGGATTGGATGATGATGCAATTTTGGTCTTTAGCTATATAGGCTATAGCAACCAAGAAATTCCCGTTGCCGGGCAAGCTACCATTGACGTGGTGCTACAAGAGGATGCCCAAGCATTGGATGAGGTGGTCATCGTAGGGTATGGTAGCCAGGCAAAAAAGGAGATTACCTCTTCGGTAGTCAGTGTCAGTACCGAAGACTTTAACCAGGGGGTCGTTCAAGAACCGACCCAATTATTACAAGGTAAAGTTGCCGGCTTAAGTGTGGTAAACCGGGGGGGGAATCCTAACCAAGAACCCGTTATCCGGTTAAGGGGTATCTCCACTGTTGGGGGTAACCAACAACCTTTGGTCGTCATTGACGGTATTTTGGGAGGCTCCTTGAATAGTGTGGATCCCGCGGATATTGAAAACATTACCGTTTTAAAGGATGGCTCCGCTGCCGCTATCTATGGTTCTCGAGGTTCTGCCGGGGTAATCGTGGTCACTACCAAAAGGGGAAAGGCAGGGCAACCCTTGCGGGTTTCCTATAATGGCCAGCTTGGAGTCTCTACCATAGCCAATCAAATCGAGATAATGGATCGTGGTGAGTTTTTGGCCGTAGGAGGTAACGATTTGGGCAGTGATACCGATTGGAGAGATGAGGTTACCCAAACGGGAATTGCCCAAGTTCATAATATAGCAGCTTCCGGTGGAGGGGAAAGCTTTAATTACAGGGTAGCTGCAAACATTAGGGATACCGATAATATCCTGATTAACTCCGGATTTCAGCAATTCAATTTCCGTACCAATTTTACGGGATTATTGTTCGATGACAAATTAAAAATTGATGTGAATGCCGCCTTTACCCAACGGGATTCCCAAATTGGGTTTAATGAAGCCTTGCGGTATGCCACCAGTTATAATCCCACGGCTCCGGTTTTTGGAGATGATGCACCTTTCCCTTTTAACTCTGCCCAATTTGGAGGGTACTTTGAGACCTTAGGGCTCTTTGACAGTTTCAACCCGGTAGCCATAGCGGAACTGAATCGCAATGACCGCTTTGCCACTACTTTGAACTATGGAGTAAATTTGAATTATCGAGTTACGGACAACCTTACAGTAAACCTAAATTATGCGGCTCAGAATATTAAAGAAGATGCCAACATATACTATCCAACCACAGGATATTGGCGGGGTAATGCCTTAAGCCCTACCCGTAGGGGGCGCGCCGATTTTGGGAATTTGGAACGGCGGTTTAGACTTCTAGAAGGCTATGCAGCCTACACCAACAGCTTTGCGGATAAATTTAATTTTACAGTCACGGCGGGATATTCCTTCCAGGAAAATGATTTTAACTACAATTATTTCCAAATCGGAGATTTTCCTCCAGGGGTCGATTTTGATTTTAGCAACAATATTAGTGCCGCCCAGGACCTTTTGGAAGCGGGTCGTATTGAAGCTGATAGCGGAAGAGAGGATGGCGATCGTATCATCCGTTTCTTTGGCCGGGTTAACATGACCTTTGATGATGCCATCTATTTTGATGCCTCCATTAGCCGGGAGGGATCCAGCCGTTTTGGTACCGAAAACCAATGGGGTATCTTCCCTGCCGTTGGTGCCGGGGCCGATTTGAACAAATACTTGGAATTGCCCAATGTCAATTTGCTAAAGGTCCGTGCCGGTTGGGGACTTACGGGAGCCATCCCACCAGCGGTTGGTTTGTACCAACAGATATTCAACGTACAGAATGGGGTTGATGGACAAAGTGGCGCTGCCACGACCCAAGACAATGGGCGGGCAGCCAATCCCGATTTGAAATGGGAGGAAAAATCGGAGTTCAACTTTGGGGTAGAATTTGCGATGGACCGCTTTGGGGCCACAGCGGATTACTTTATACGGGATATAAGGGACTTCGTAACCTTTGCTAATGTAGATGCCGCGGAATTTAATGGTTTTAGCCAGCGTTGGCAGAATTCTGGGCAACTTGGAGTTACAGGTTTTGAGCTATCTGCCAATTATGATGTGATTCGGAATGATAAATTGACCTATAATACGGGGGTAATCTTTACCCAAAACAAAAATACTTTGGAGGAGAATCCCCAAGGTGATCAAGTGGATGGAAACCTAGGATCCCCTGGGCAAAACAATACTAATGTTATTCGTATTAAGGAAGGTGAGGAAGTTGGCCAAATTTGGGGTCCTGTCTTTTCTGGTAATGTTGATGCCAATGGTACGCCTATCTTATTGGACATCAACGGCGATGGGGAACTGGTCACAGGCCAGGGAAGTGCCTTGGATGATAACGCGGATTTCCGAGTACTGGGTACAGGTATTCCCGATTTTGAAATCGGTTGGACCAACCAAGTAACCTTCGGAAACTGGGATGCCAATGTCTTCTTTAGAGCAGTTGTAGGTCATAGCTTGGTAAACAGTTTCCGTGCCTTTTATGAGCCTATTATCGGTTCACAGGCCTCTTATAACTTTGTAAACACCAAATTGCAACGGGATGATATTAGAACCGCCCAGTTTAGTGACTATTATGTGGAGAAAGCGGATTTCCTCCGTTTGGATAACATGTCCATAGGCTATAACTTTGATTTAAAGGAAACGAGCTATATTAAAGGATTAAGGTTATCCTTGGCCGCCCAGAACCTGTTTACCATTACGGGCTATAGCGGGGTTGATCCCGAACCTTCCTTACAGGATGGTGGTTTACCAGCCGGTGAACTTCTAGGGGATGATCCTACTGATCAGATTGATGAAATACAGGCTAATCCATTAATTGCAGGGATAGAGCGACGGGAAGCGTATTTTACCTCAACAACCATAACTCTTGGATTGAATGTTAACTTTTAAAAAAAATACTATGAAACGAATCTTTAAATTAACACTGATCAGTACGGTATTTATTGCCTTCTCCTGTACGGATCTAGATGACGAATTGGAGGATACCCTCACGGAGGAATTTTCTGTGGATGGAATAGACACCAGCGGAGGTGGTGGTGGAGGACCCCTCTTATCGGCCTTTGCGAGATTGCGTGCAGGTGGTGCGGGGAATTCTGGGCATTTCGCTTTACAAGGTGTGCCTGGAGATGATATGGCGGTACCCCAAAAAGGAGGTGACTGGTTTGATGGTGGTATTTGGATTGACTTACACCGTCATACCTGGAATGCAGCCAATGACCGTATCGACGAAGGATGGAACGATGCTTATGGTGGTATCGGGGAATGTAACATTTCCCTGGATGGTGGCACTTTGGATGCCAATGGTACCGCGCAAATTAGAGCACTTCGGGCCTATTTTTATTACAGACTGTTGGATCTCTACGGAAGGGTAAAACTCATTACAACTTCAGGCGGGGACGCCCCCCAGTCCGATCGTGATGCAGTCTTTGATTTCGTGGAGAGTGAATTGTTGGCCGCTTTGGGTATTTCAGCGGTTACAGCAAGTATAGACCTTTCCGCAAGTGCTTTGACCACAGACATAAGTCCTTATCGAATCAATCAATTTGCAGCCCTGGGACTTTTGGCCAAACTGTATTTGAATGCCGAGGTATATACGGGAACACCACGTTATGAAGAAGCGGATTGGGCAGCTACCTATATAATAGATAACGGTCCCTACCAATTATGTGCCACCGGATGTACAACTCCTAACCGAGCCAGACGACCAGAGGTGGAAACCGATCCGGAAACTTTGGAGGGTTATGCCGCTATATTTGCAACCGACAATGAAAACAATCCAGAAATTATTTTTTCCATAGAGTATGCCTCAGTAGGAGGGGGTGGAATGAATTTTGCACAAATGACGCTCCATGGGCCAAGCCAATTAACATTTGGTCTTGACGCTGCTCCTTGGAACGGCTTTGTAACCTTGGAAGAGTTCTACAATAGCTATGAAGATGGTGATCTTAGGAAAGAGGCCAACTTTTTGGTAGGGCCACAGACTGATTTCTCCGGAAATCCGTTGATTGACTTTGCTGCGGATGATGATGATCTTCAAGTAAATTACACTCCGGCGGTTAATGAGTTGGAACCCAATGCATTGCGACAAGGCGGAGCCCGAATGAAGAAGTTCAGTTTTGAGGTATTAGGTAGACAGGATATGAACAATGACTATCCCATTCTTAGACTGGGAGATATCCATTTGATGCGTGGTGAAGCTCGGGCTCGAGCCGCAGGGGACTGGAATCTTTCCTTGCCCGATGTAAATGCCATACGCACTAGAGCAGGAGTTTCTACTTTGGGAAGTATTGATGCGGACGAATTCTTGGCCGAGCGAGGTCGGGAAATGTTCCAAGAATCTAGCCGAAGGACCGATTTGATTCGCTTTGGTAAATTCCAGGATTCCTGGTGGGAAAAAACCAATGCTGACGCATTTAGAAATTTGTTCCCGATTCCTGTAAATCAAATCAATGCAGCACCAGATTTGACACAGAATCCAGGGTATTAATATATCAGTTAGGATTTATTATAAGTTTAAGGGTTGTTCTTTACGGACAACCCTTTTTCATAGAATCCCATTTTTGTAGGTCCCTATTAACCGAATAAATCCAAGTTGATCCGCCTACATGCCAAATGTATATAACCCAGCGAGCAAGTTAACCCCGACCCGTTGTTGAATTCTATGTATAAATACCTCCTGATAATTATCTTTGCCAAAACAATTCCTTTTTCTTTTTTGAGTCTTAATACCCTATACGCATTGTGTTAGATGAAGCAACTATTAATATTCATACTCATTTTGGTATTTATCTCATGCGGTAATATAGACAAAGGGTCGAAAAAACAGACTTCCTTGTTTGTATTAAAGGATACTACTATCGGAGTTTCCTTTGAAAATACATTGACCTACGATGAGGAATTTAACCCGTACTTGTATCGCAATTTTTACAATGGTGGAGGAGTAGCCATCGGGGATATCAATAATGACGGGTTGGAGGATATCTATTTTACCGGGAATATGGTGGATAATAAACTCTATTTAAATAAGGGCAACTGGCAATTTGAGGACATTACTGAAAACGCAGGTGTAGCCTGTCCTGGCGTTTGGTCCACCGGGGCTACTTTTGCGGATGTCAATGGTGATGGTCTTCTGGATCTGTATGTCTGCAAGTCTGGAAAGCCCGAAGGCGGTAATAGACACAACGAACTTTTCATAAATAATGGCCCTTCTACAGACCTGCCCGACGGTCAGGCGGGATCAGGGCAAATAACCTTTATCGAATCCTCCAAAAAATATGGATTGGATATTGAGGGGCTCTCGGTACATGCCGCTTTTTTTGATTACGATAAGGATGGGGATTTGGATGCCTATATCCTGAACAATTCGCTTCGTTCCGTGGGTGCATTTGACTTGATTAAAGACCAACGGACCATTCCAGATGAAAGTGGTAGCGGAAACAAATTTCTTAGAAACGACAATGGGGTTTTTACCGAAATTACTGAGGAAGTTGGAATTTATAGTAGTAAGATAGGGTTTGGCTTAGGAATTACCTTAGGTGATTTCAACCAGGACAACTGGACGGATATTTTTATATCCAATGACTTTTTTGAAAGAGACTATCTCTACATCAATGATACATTAGGAGGGTTCACAGAAGAATTGGAAAACTATTTTCAATCCATCTCTATGGGTTCCATGGGTGCCGACATGGCCGATTTGGACAACGACCTTTTGTCCGAACTCATTGTTACCGAAATGTTGCCCGAAAACCTTGAGCGGCAAAAAACCAAAACTCTTTTTGAATCCTGGGACAAATATACCATGGCTCGGGAACAAGGCTATTTTCATCAATTCCCTCGCAATACCCTTCAAAAAAACCTAGGAGGCAAACAGTTTTTGGAAACTGGTAGATTAGCGGGCATATCCGGTTCCGAATGGAGTTGGGGAGCCCTTTTATTTGACATGGACAACAATGGCCTAAGGGATGTTTTTATCAGTAACGGTATTTATAAGGATTTGCTAGATCGCGACTATTTGGCCTATCGGGCTAATGAGGAGACCGTAAAAAATAGAATTCAAAAAAATGAAAAAAATGTGATAACCTCCTTAATCGATGCCATGCCTTCCCAAGCTGTGCCAAATGCCGCCTATGCCAATCAGGGAAATCTAAAATTCCAAAAAACCAGCCATGAATGGGGCCTGGGCACTCCTAGTTTTAGCAATGGAAGTGCTTATGGCGATTTGGACAACGATGGCGACTTGGACTTAGTGGTAAACAATGTGAACATGCCTTCCTTTGTATATGAAAATACGACGGATACGCTCACGCTCCGAAGCATTACCTTAAAACTAATGGATTCCACCGGTCGCATTCCAGTAATTGGTACAAAAGCCACCATCAAATATGGGAACGATCAATACGCCCATGGTGAAAATTACGTGTCAAGAGGCTTTCAAAGCAGCGTTCCGTATGGCGTCCATTTTGGAGTTGGAAACAGGGAAAAAGTAGATTCCCTTTGGATCCAATGGCCCAATGGAAAAATTTCAACATATACGAACCTTGCCACCAATAAGATATACTCTTTTAAGCAGCCGGTACGTCTTGGAAAGTATCCGCCAACACATTCTTTTGATGCTATATCTCCAACAATACTAGAAGGAATTTCGCCGTTTTTCGATTTTACACATAAGGAAAACAATTACGTAGATTTCAACAATGAACGGTTACTCACCCAGATGAGCAGTAACGAGGGCCCGGCCTTTGCCAAGGCTGATATCAACAAAGACGGAAAACCTGATTTTTTTGTAGGAGGTGCCAAAAATCAAACGGGAAGGTTATTCATTTCCTCCCGAACCGGATATTACCAAATGGATACCCCTTTTAGAGAGGACTCCAATTCCGAGGATACGGATGCTTTATTTTTTGATGGTGATAATGATGGAGATTTAGATCTTTATGTCTGTCACGGAGGTAAGGCTTTTTCGCCCTATTCCGTTGCACTCAATGATGCCTACTATAAAAATAATGAGGGTGCCTTTGTCAAATCCAAAACTAGCCTTCAATTTCCAAAGACCTTAAGCTCGTCTACGGTGGCGGCTTCGGACTATGACCAGGATGGGGATATGGATCTTTTTGTTGGAGAACGCTATAAAACCAATCTCTATGGATTGCCAGGTACCGGTTATCTTCTCGAGAACAATGGGAAAGGGGAATTCACAACTTTAGAGGAAGAGGGTTTCATCAATTTAGGCATGATCACCAATGCCCAATGGAGCGACCTGAACAATGACGCTTGGGAGGACCTTGTAGTACTTGGCGAATGGATGCCCGTAAAGATTTTCTTGAATGAAAAGGGCAAATTAGTAGATAGGACCGAAGCATACGGAATGGGAGAGTCTTCTGGGCTCTGGACATCCTTGGAAGTGGCCGATATTGACCGTGACGGGGATATGGATATCATTGCCGGAAATATTGGACAAAATAGTTTTTTAAGACCAAATATGAAAATGTTTGTCCACGACTTTGATGGCAATGGATTTCAAGAACAGATTATATGTCAGTCTTCAAAAGGTAAGTATTATCCCATTGCGGATAAAGATGAGTTAATCTCACAAATACCGAATCTTAAGAAAAAACTACTGTATTATAAGGATTACGCCAAAGCAGATATCTCTTCCATATTCACGGAAGAACAATTAAAAAATGCTATTTCTTTTGATCTTAAAATGATTGAAAGTACTGTTTTCATTCATGAAAATGGAAAGTATTTCCCCACAAGACTCCCAAGTGAAATTCAATATGCCCCGGTATACACAATCACGTCTGCCGATATAAATGAAGACGGCCATATCGATCTTTTCTTTGGAGGCAATCAATATTTGGTCAAACCTCAGTTTGGAAGGTATGATGCTTCAACAGGATGGGCTATCTTTGGGCCTTATACCAACACTGACAACCCTCCCGAAGTGTTTCCGTTGAGAATCAAAGGACAGATTAGAAATCTAGAATGGATAGATACGGGCAATAAAAAAGTGTTGATCGCTTCGATAAATAATGGAAAAATCAGATTTTATGAGTTCAAAAATGATCGCTAAAGTATGTAGCACTTTCATTTTCATGGTACTTATGGGTTGCTCTGAAAGTAAGTATACAAGTATGGTAAAAAAGGAGCTTGCCAGTGGCGTAATCCACGATTCCCTTTTTCTTGGGCTTCGATTGGGGCAAACCCGGAAGGACTTTTTTGAAATCTGTTGGAATTTGAATCGAGAGAAAATGGTGACCCACAGCGAAATTTTCCCATTTGTTAAATATCCTTTGCCTAAAAAGACAACGTCAGATCCAGAAAAGGATATGACCATGCTCTTCTATGGCGATTTTGATGAAGGAAAGACCATCATGACCGGGATGAAACTTCAATTCTATTATGACGCTTGGGCAATATGGAACAAAGCTTTACAAGCCGATCAACTGCTTTTAGCTGTGAAGGATTCCCTGGAAAAATGGTATCCTGGAAATGATTTTATCAGAGTCCCATTAGAAAAGGATTCAACCGAATTATTTGTGAAGGTGGATGGCAACCGGAGAATTACCATTAAACCTTTGGATGATAACCGAATGGTAAAGGCTAAAATAGACGACCTTAGATATGTTTTGGATAAGGAATAAAAAAAACGTTTCAATAGAAAAATTTGGACAATTGGGCATAGCTCTGATGTTCTTTTGCATTATAACTTCTTGCACTTCGGAGACTCCAATTGAGAATCAAGCCGAGCCAAAAAAAGTCTTTCAATTACTTGATGAATCTGTTACAGGTATCGATTTTACCAACAAACTGGCCTATGACAATGAGTTCAACGTTTACAAATACCGTAATTATTACAACGGCGGTGGTGTCGCCATTGGGGATATTAACAATGATGGCCTTCCGGATATTTATTTTATCGCCAATCAAGAAAAGAACCGACTCTTTCTAAACAAAGGGAATTTTAAGTTCGAGGACATTACGGATCAATCTATGGTAGGAGGAACAAAACCTTGGTCCACGGGAGTTGCCATGGTAGACATAAATGCAGATGGTTATCTGGATATCTACGTATGTAATTCCGGTGATTTAAATGGGGAAAACAAACAAAACGAACTTTTCGTAAATCAGGGAGATACTACGTTCAAGGAAATGGCAGCGGAGTACAATTTGGACGACAAAGGGTTTTCCACGCATGCCTCATTTTTTGATTACGACAAGGATGGGGATCTAGATGCCTATATCCTGAATAACTCCTATAAGGCCATTGGAGGTTTTGATCTAAAGCTGAACCAGCGAAATAAAAGGGATGTTCTAGGAGGCGATAAATTAATGGAGAACATAGACGGTACGTTTGTAGATGTAAGTGAAAAGGCCGGTATCTACGGTAGTGTTATAGGTTTTGGTTTAGGGGTAACCGTCGGTGACGTAAATAATGACGGATGGGAGGACATTTACGTATCCAATGATTTTTTTGAGCGGGATTATCTCTACATCAATAATCAAGATGGCACCTTTTCCGAGCAGCTCGAAAATCAGATTACGGCTACAAGTGTAGCTTCCATGGGTGCGGATATGGCAGACATCAATAATGACGGTCACAACGATATTTTTGTCACCGAGATGCTTCCTTCAGACTATGAACGTCTTAAAACGGTGACTACTTTTGAGGATTGGAACAAATACCAGTTGAACCTCAAAAGCGGGTATTACCACCAGTTCACAAGAAACACCTTTCAATTGAACAATACCAACAATTCTTTTAGCGAAATTGGGCGGTTAAGTGGTGTGGAGGCCTCCGACTGGAGTTGGGGCGCCCTTATATTTGATATGGATCATGACGGTTTTAAGGATCTGTTCATAGCGAATGGGGTTTATAGAGACCTTACTGATCAGGACTACCTCCTATACCTTTCCAATGAGGAAATTTTGAAATCTATGATTAGTAATGATACTATCAATTATGCAAAGTTGATAGAGATCATTCCCTCCAACAAAGTGAAAAACCATGCCTATAAGAATTTAGGCAAACTTAATTTCGAGATTTACGAGCAATCCGGTCTATTACAAGAGAGCTTTTCAAATGGAGCCGCCTATGGGGATCTGGATAATGATGGGGATCTGGATCTGGTAGTGAACAATCTCAATATGGAGTCCTTTGTCTATCAAAATACCACAATGGATTCCGAACAAGCACATTATCTCAAATTTGACTTAAAAGGGGAAAATAAAAATACAAATGCCATCGGTTCCAAAATAGAAATCGAACCTTATTCCATTACCATAGAAAACCAGCCGGTACGTGGTTTTCAATCGAGCATGGATATTCGTCCCAATATTGGATTAAAGACCAATGACCCCGTTGCCGTTACCATAACCTGGCCTTCCGGCAAGATTACCAAGCTGGATGACGTTAATGTTAATCAAACTTTGACCCTTTATGAAAAGGAGGCCGAAACAATAGAAACAAAAAACACGGAAGCTGTTAAGAAGATATTTGAAAAAATGGATTGGGACAACAACTACAAGCATCTTGAAAATCGTTTCGTGGATTTTGACAGGGATCGTTTGCTCAACCATATGTGGAGCACGGAAGGGCCAAAGGTTTCCATGGCCGACATAAACAAAGATGGCAGAAAAGATTTGTTCATTGGCGGATCCAAGGGCAACCCTGCTACGTTGTTTTTAGGAACCCAGGATAAACCAGTCCAAAAAATAACCAACGATTTTGATAAGAACAGTGGGTCCGAAGACATGGGCAGTTTATTCTTCGATGCGGACAACGATGGGGATTTAGATCTCTATGTATGCAGTGGTGGTATTGAGTATTCCCAGTTTTCGGCTGATTTCTCAGACCGTCTTTATTTGAACGATGGAGCCGGAAATTTTACCCTGTCCAAACAACAACTTCCCGTTAAGGGATCATTCCATAGTACTTCTATAGTACGGGCTGCAGATGTGGACGGTGATGGAGATCAGGACCTCTTTGTTGGCGAACGAATAATTCCCCTTAAATACGGCGCACCTTGTTCGGGGTTTTTACTCCAAAATGATGGTCAGGGAAACTTTACAGATGTCACCGGTCAACAAGCCCCGGAACTGGAGGGATTAGGGATGATTACCGATGCCCTATTCCAAGATTTGGATGCCGATGGCGATCAAGATCTAATAGTAATCGGTGAATTTATGGGAATTGAACTATTGGTAAATGAAAAAGGGAGGTTTAGTAGAAAAGCCAATAACAAGCTTGCGGATTTAAAGGGGTGGTGGAACACCATTCACCCGGTAGATCTGGACAATGATGGAGATATGGATTTCATATTGGGCAACCACGGTCTTAATAGCCGGTTCGAGGCAAGTGCTGAAAATCCGATTACGCTATACTCCAAGGATTTTGATGGCAACGGCTTTACAGATCCCATTCTTACTTTCCGCAGGGACGATGGAAAAGATTACCCCTATGCACTTCGGCATAACTTAATAGAACAGATGAAAGTCCTCAACAAGAAATTTCCCAACTACCAATCCTTCAAAAATGCATCCATTACGGACATGTTCTCACCTCAAGAAATGGAGGGGGCATACCGTTTGGAGACAAACATTCTTTCTTCCATAGTATTAACAAATGAAGGGGATTTCAATTTCAAGGTTCAGGAACTCCCCATAGAGGCCCAGTTTTCGACAACCTATGCAATCACATCCCATGATTTTGACAAAGACGGAGATCAAGACATTGTTTTGGGCGGAAATTTATACAACGTAAAGCCTGAAGTGGGTCGGTATGATGCCTCTTATGGCGTTTATTTGGAAAACTTAGGAGCCATGAAATTTATAAGTCGGGAGAGTGGAAGCGGTTTTAACGTAAAGGGAGAAATCCGTGATATGGTGATAGATGAACAACAACTTATTGTAGCCAGAAATAGGGACTCTTTAGTTCTATTTAAATTTTAAGACATGAGATACGCTTTGAGTGTTTTCATAATAGCTTTCCTATTTTTAGTGAGTTGTTCGGAGACTAAGAAACAGGTTCCTACCGAAAAAGCGGCGATTTACTTCCACAGCGTTCCCTCTGACAGTAGTGGTGTCGATTTTTCAAATGATTTACACTATAAAAATGACCTTAACATTATAGAATATCTCTACTACTACAATGGAGGTGGAGTGGCCATAGGGGATATAAACAACGATGGTCTGGAGGACATCTATCTGTCCGCAAACCAAACTCCGGATAGGCTCTACCTAAATCTAGGAAATCTAAAGTTCAAGGATATAACCGAAGAAGCGGGAATAGCATTAGACTCGACTTGGTCCACCGGAGTGACTATGGAAGATATTAATAATGATGGATTTCTAGATATTTATGTTTCTAAAGTCGGGAATTATAAAAGTCTTAAAGCCCATAATTTGCTCTATATCAATAATGGCAATAATTCCTTTACGGAGTCCTCGTCTCAATATGGTCTGGATTTTTCGGGGTTTTCCACTCAAGCTTCTTTTTTTGATTACGATAACGATGGTGACATGGATATGTACCTGATGAACCATTCCATCCACACCCCCAGAAGTTATGGCAACATAAGCATTCGACAACAAAAGGATTCACTTGCCGGCGATCGATTCTTCGAAAATACCTTGAATGAAGGCAATGCAAATTTCATTGATGTTACCAATGAATCTGGTATCTACAGCAGTGCCTTAGGATATGGATTGGCCATTACTACCGCCGATATTAACAAAGACGGTTTTATTGACATTTATATAGGCAACGACTTTCATGAGGACGATTATCTTTATATCAACCAGGGAAATAGAACTTTTAAGGAATCAAGGGATGCATACCTAAACCACACCGCCCGATTTACAATGGGCGTGGATATAGCCGACATAAACAATGATCTACTTCCTGATATTTTCACCTTGGACATGATGCCTTTTGATCATGAAGTTTTCTTGAAATCCGGAGGGGAAGATTCCGATAAAGTAAGCCAAATCAAAAAGAATTTTGGTTTCGGTACCCAATATGCGAGAAATACACTTCAGCTAAACAGGGATAACCAATCTTTCTCAGACATAGCTTTGATGACAGAAACCTACGCCACAGATTGGAGTTGGTCCCCATTGATCCAGGATTTTGATAATGATGGCCTTCTGGACATTTATGTAACCAATGGCATTTATAAACGTCCCAATGACCTCAACTACATCAATTATCTGAGCAATGTGGATTTTGCAAAATATGACCAGACCAAGCAAAATGAAATTGAGAAAAAGTTGATTGACCAAATGCCTACCATTGATATCCCCAATGTACTTTTTCACAATAAAGGGACCTTGGAATTTGAGAGGCTTACCAATGCATCCGGACTTCAACCTTCGTATTCCAACGGGGCGGCATATAGTGATCTGGATAATGACGGTGATCTGGATATTGTCGTCAATAATATCAATCAAAAGGCCTTTGTACTTGAAAATCGAAGCTCGAATCAAGCCAATAATAATTTCATCTCATTTGAATTAAGGGGAGATGAAACATACAAAAACCCTACTGGTTCAAAACTGTACCTCTATGCCAATGGCAAGACATTCTATAGAGAACTTGCAGCCACCAAAGGATTCCAGTCCTCCTCTTCGCATAGAGTGCATTTTGGGCTGGGGCCTACAGAAAAAATTGATTCCGTTAAGATTCAGTGGTTGGACGGAATGGAACAAATAGAAATGGACCTGGTCATTAACCAACACCACGCCATAGAAAGAAATGCCACGAGAACTCCTTCGGAAAATGACAGCTCTAAGGATGAACCAAATAGCGAGGTTCCCACTTTTCCATATGTACATATTGAGAACAACTATCTGGATTATGAACGTGAGATATTGATCCCGGAAAAACTATCTTCTGAAGGGCCCTGCTTGCTCAAAGCGGATTTCAATGGCGATGGACGGGACGATATTTTTGTGGGATCTTCAAAATATCAATCTCCTTCGCTTTTTATACAGCAAAGGAATGGGACTTTCTTAAAGGATAAAAAAAGTGAATTTATCAAGGACATTGAATATGAAGATGTAGACGCCAGTGCTTTTGATTTGGATAATGATGGTGATTTAGATCTTTACGTGATGAGTGGAGGGAACGAAAAAGTAGAAGGCGATCCGTATCTGGAAGACCGTATCTACATTAACGATGGGAAAGGTACATTTAGCCGACTCAAAATCGATTTGATCAGGACCAATGGGGGCAGCGTATCTTCAGGGGATTTCAACGGGGATGGGTTTACGGACCTCTTTATCGGTAACCGTTCCATTCCTGGTGGATATGGCCTATCCCCTACTAGCTACATCTTGGAGAACAATGGCAAAGGTAGCTTTCGAGTGGTGGCACAGTCCAGTATGGGTATGATAACGGATAGTCAATGGGCCAACATCAATAATGACGAACTTTTGGACTTGGTGCTTGTTGGGGACTGGATGCCCATCACCATTCTTATAAACCAAGGGGATTCCAAGTTTGTGGATAAGACCAAAGCCTATGGCCTGGACAAGACCCACGGTATGTGGAATACAGTTTGGGTGACGGATCTGAATGGGGATGGCAAAAATGACATTTTAGGAGGTAATGCTGGCCTGAATATGAAATTCAAGGCCTCACAGGAGCGCCCTTTAAAATTGTATGTCGACGATTTTGACAAAAATACCCAACCAGATCCCATTATTTTTTATGATTTCTTTGGAGACTACGTTCCCTTTGCCTCCAAAGACCGATTGGCCCAGCAACTCCCCTCCCTAAAGAAGCGATTTTTAGGTTATGAGGAATTTTCAAAAATAAGTACCATTACGGATTTGACCGGATGGAAAGAAAAGGATATCCTAGAAACCAAAACCATATATGAGCTTGAATCCATGGCCTTTATCCAACAGGATAGTACATTCCAAGGGATATCCCTGCCTAAGGAGGCTCAAATGAGTAGCATTGAGGATTTTCTTGTAGATGCCGACCAAGGTGGAAACCAGAGAATAGTATTTGTGGGCAACTATCTGGACTATACCACGGAACTAGGTCAAAGCAGTTCAAATTCAGGAGGGATACTCACTTACGGGGAAGATGGTATATTCAACTTTACGGATTATTTACCCTTGCCTCCTACTATAAATGCCAGGGAGATACTAAAAATTGGTAAGGATACATTTTTAGTGGTCTCAAATGATGGCCCATCGTATACTTTTAATCTAACAGTGCCCTAGACCTATAAATTTTAAATATTTCAATTAAAAATAGGTATGCGTTTAATGGGAAAAGTGGTATCTTTTATTCATAGGAATTGTAAAAACCGATACCCTTGTTCCCTGTTAAAATATACATAGGATCCTCTCTCCCAAAAAGTGTTTTTGTAGGAGTATTTTTTTTTCTAATCATTTCATGTTCAGACGATGACCCTGTAGATGATAATGAAGCAGTCCTCACCTGTTTTGATGGTATCCTCAATGGGGATGAAATCACTGTGGATTGTGGAGGGGTCTGTCCTGGATTTTGCCCCCTTTCCTCCATAGGTATCCTGGGAGGGGAAGTTAAGGGAAGATCACAAAATGGGGAACTAGTTGATGTATTACAATTAGATCCCTCAATAGAGTATCGTCTTGTGGGTCCATTGCTTATTAGGGACAAAGGAGCCTTATCGATACCCGCTGGAACAGTAATTAAGGCCGATCCCAATGTAGGTGCCTACATTGCCGTGGCACAGGGCGGTCAATTATTCGTGTTTGGGCAACCGGAAAATCCAGCGGTCATCACCTCTGGAGCTGAAAACCCGATGCCCGGCGATTGGGGAGGTGTTATCATTTGTGGTCAAGCTCCCATAGATACCGGTGAAGTAGGTAGATCCGATATTATTGATATTTTCTATGGGGGTTCCGAGCTAGAGGATTCATCGGGATTCCTTAACTATCTACGAATTGAATATGCTGGAGCCATAACCGAAAATCAGCAAAACTTTGATGGTATTGCCTTTTATGGAGTGGGTGCATTTACAAATGTTACCAATGTGCAAACCTATGAAAGTCTGGGAAACGGAATCCGGTTCATTGGGGGTAATGCAGATGCAGAAAGACTTGTGGTTACCAATGCTGGGGCGAATGGTATAGCCGTGACTAACGATTGGAGCGGGAATGGAAATTCCTGGTACTTGTCCGGTGTTTCCGAGGCCGGAATCCGAATTAGCAGCAATGAGCTTGTAGAAAGTCCCAATCCCATCGTTACCGATACCATACGTAATATCAGTATGGTGGGGCCTAACTTTGAAGAAGGGTTGAATTATTCGGAGTTAGGGGGGAGTTATGTGCTCACCAATGTACATACAACAGGCATGCAATTAGGAATCAATGTTGAAGGACCGGCGGCTTCAAATCAGATAGACCTAGGTAATCTACAAATCGATTCCATCCAATTTGATAATCCGGCAACTGATTTTGTTCCGACCAATTACACAGGTACCAATCCCGGATTTTATCAGGAAAATATAGCTACAGGTGCTGGCAACGAAGCCCTAAAACCAGATTGGGCCAATGGTTGGACAAGAGGTTTGCAATAAATTTCAATCCACATAAATTGATTTTCGAATGGAAACCGGCCTGCTATCATAAGTAAGTCCTTCCAAATGGATTTCAAACTCCCCGGACACATCAGAGGTAAAAAAATCCAATTGGGTCTGTCCATCCCTCAAACTGAATTTTGGAATCCAAAGCAATTGTAAGCGATCATCTGGCAGACGGTATTTGGAATCCACGGGATTTATTCCGTCGTATTGTTGTACAAAGTATTTCTTATTCGGTTGAGGCTTCGTAATCCCTTCCATCGAAATTGCACCATTTTTTTGAAACTGTTCATAACCATCACCTACCTTAGTCCTTATAATCAGGGCACCCTGAAATACTTCGGGTCCAAAAACAAGTCTATGCCTTAATACGGTCATGGCTTCAATGGTACGGGCATCGAACTCCAGAAGAGCATTATTATCTTGTATTAGGCAGCCATCCATTAGGATTAACGGAGGTAAATCCGTAACTTGGGTGTAATCGAACCCTTTTATACGTATGGCTTCATTGTCCTTATCCACCCTTTTATGGGAAACATCCTTAATAATTTCCACAATGGTTTCACGTACCGTTTTAAAACGTACGTAATCATCCAGCAGATACACCTCTTTTTCTTTGTTATCCGAAAACTGTCTTAGTGGATTGGACAAGATAGAATCTGGTCGAAATTGAAAATAGGAATTTTCGATTTGATTATGGATGCTCCGTTGTAGGATCTTCTCTCGCATTGATGAATCTATCCTTATCCCCTCAAAAAACAATTTGGAATGGTCCAAAGGTTTCTGCTCCCCTAACTGAACCTCATATCCTTCCGCATTAACGGACAAAACCTGTACAACAGCCTTCTCCCCAGAATAGTAACCGTCTATATTTAGATGAAAATTTCCCAATTCGTCCGTCTCCACCACTTCAAAAAAGTAGTCCTCCCCTGGAATGCATAGCGCAACCTTTAAATTCTGCACCGATCTGTTCCCTTGAAGTGCAATGATCTTACCAGAAAAAAGTTCTCCGCGAAGTTCGGGGAGATAAACGGTATCGCCAATTGCGACCGAAGGCTTTATATTGGAAGCATCATTCTTTTCAAAAAAATCTAGCATTCCTAATTGTGCTGGTGCTGGAATTCCATCCTTTTTTCTAACCGAAATGGAATAGTTGCCTTCCAAGATTTCACTGTTATCCTTATCTTGAAAGAAAAGGGATACTTTTTCGCGTTTTTTAAATCTTGTCCTTTTTAAAGTTAGGTCCATAGGTCCACCTTCTTTGGAAATGGTCCCGGTTACAGTGGATTTTTTTTCGTCATCCTTTTTTTTTGGTTTTCCCAGGGAATCAATTTTAGAAAGAACTACTTTTTGTAACCGGCCTTGGTTGGCCAAATAGGGATTTATAATCGTGATATCGCTTTGGTAAAATTCGGATTGGTCCTGATTTCGCATCCAACTCGTATAGGCTACTAGTTTATAGCCTCCTGAAACGATATCGGTAGGCACAAAGAAATCGCCATGACTAACCCCATTTTCCAATAAAATTTTATGCTTAAAAACGGCTTTGCCTCCAGTATCGATTAATTCTACATAAGCAATTTTGCTTAGCTTGCTTAAATCCCCGCCTCCACGCTCCAAACAATATACCTTGTAGTAGAGATATTCACCCGTTAAGAACAGGGAAGAATTTGCATGGACAAAGATACCTTCTTGGGGTACGGCCTTATAACCATTTATCTGATCATTTGTCTTTAGGGCAACCTGGCCCAGCCCTATGGCAGGGGTAATGAACCCTATCAATACAAAACATAACAAACGTCTCATGGAACAAAAATTATTCTATCCAAAAATCCGGCACCTTATTGCTGCCTAAAGCGGTACAATCCCCACATGCACTTGGGGTCATTAAGTAACCGCCTTGACTTGGGTCAAATTTATATAGCACACTGTTACCCCGGTCCAATATTCCTTTGAGGTCCTCTCCAAAAGCTGGGGAACCGATACATTCTTGAATATAAGGAGGCAACTCCTCCCCCGGAAAAAAGTCTTCATAACTGAAGAATATCCGTTTTTCGTCTATTGCGGCAACTTCAAAAAACCCAGCAATATTCTCATCCTCATTATCCACCGAAAAGATATTCCCTGGTAGGAACCCTGGTTGATCCTCGGTAAAAACACTATTGGGAGATTGTGACAACCCCTTAAGGGCTTCATAATAGTCAAATGCTTCCGGGGTCTGCACATATTGCCTAACCAAAATACTATAGCGGTGCGACAAGATGTAATTGTTGCGATTAATAAACCTTACTGGGTAACGGCTTAATCTATCCTCGGAAAGGTTTAAGGTGTTGACTACCTCAATAGTCTTTTCCCTATCGGTACCATAACAGGTCCGTTCTTCCCGCTCACGTAAAATTACTTCAAACACAGGGCCCGTGGAGAGCTGAATAATGAATACTACATCATTGGGACCCCAAAGAGGTGCTATTATCTTAAAAGTTTCCTCATATTCGTATCTATAATAATTGGACTGCCGGGAGGGGTCAAAAGTATCCACAAAGATACCCATACCCTCTTCCCCCTGATCATTTGCGGTCCGTTCCGCATACAATTCGTCTATTGTAGTAGAGGCCGTTGGCAATTGTATGGTATCCGAGCGATAGGACCTACCATCCTCTGTGGTTATGGATAGACTGTAGGCCTTGCCCATTTCCGCGGAAAACGGGGGGTTGGATAAATAGATTCCGGGCTCCTCTTCATCAAATACAAATTGCCCTCCTTCTCCATCCTCAACGGTAACATTGGCATTTTCTTCGGCTTGGGGTCCATCTTCATCAAAACGAAAAGATCGGGTCAACCGTATTTCTTGTCTTTTATTTTCATTGGTGATTAGCGCATCGACCACCAAAACATCCTCAAAACCTTCAACTGTGCCCTCAAAAGGTTCGGTACAACCAAAGATCCATAACAACAGGGCCATACCGATGCATTGTACGGGAAATTGTTTTTTATGTATGGTCGTAGCGTACATATATGTATTGGTTCAAAATCTAAAATTATAGGTAATCGACGGTATCGGTATGGTAAAAATGGAGCTTTGTAGTGCCTCTATTTCCCCATCCTGCGAAACAAAAAAAACCGAATAGGGGTTGTTCCTTCCTAGAACGTTGTAAACGGAAATAGTCCAGAAACTATGGGCAAACTTTTTTATTTTATGGTTCCCCTCAATATTGAAACCAATATCCAAACGATAGAAATCCGGAATCCGGAATTGGTTCCGTTCACTATAAAGCACAAACTCGTTCCCGTTAAATTCATAGTTCCCGACAGGAAACGTAACCGGTCTTCCGGTTTGGTACACAAAATTACCGGAAAAACTGAATCGCCTGGTAAGCTTGTAATTTAATACGAGACTTAGGTCATGGGGCTTATCAAAATTCGATGGGAAAAATTCACCGTCGTTTACGCGTTCCTGGGGAAATTCACTATCCAGCTGAAAAAATGAACGGGAATAGGTGTACCCTAGCCAACCATTCAGTTTTCCCCGGTTCTTACGGATCAATAATTCCACCCCATATGCTTTCCCCTTTCCTTGTAATACTTCGGTCTCTATATTCTCATTGAGGAACAATTGGGCTCCTGTCTTGAAGTCTATGATATTGTTCTGCCTTTTGTAAAAACCTTCCAAACTAAGCTCATATTCTTTGATATTCTTGTAAATCCCCAATGAAAACTGGTTGGCCTGCTGAGGTTCTATATTACGGTCCGAAAGTTTCCAGGTATCCACGGGAGATACCGTGGTATTATTGGAAAGGGTATGTATAAATTGATAGGTGTTGTTGAAGCTTGCCTTAATGGATAGGCTATCATTTAAAAGATATCGCGCGGAGATACGGGCCTCCGGCCCACCATAGGTCTCAAAAATTTCATTGTTGTCAAAAGTTTCGGAGCCGGCTACATTGGCATCGGTCCTGGGTGCTCCTTCCCGATATATTCGTTGTGTGGAAGGGCCCAATGCGGCATAAAACGAATAACGCAGTCCTAAATCCAATTGCAATTTTTCATTGACCTTATAGTTATCGGATACAAAAAGGGCGGACTCCAACGCTCTTTCTTCGGGAACGGCCAACGGCTGTATGATATCATTGGAGCCTTTTGGGGCTATCTCCCCAGGAAGCACCGAATACAATTTTCCGGAAATTCCATAGTCAATGGTATGGGATTCTTTGAGTAGGTATTTCAATTGAAGCTTTAGCTCCGTCTCATCTATTTGAAACCCTTGCTCAAAGTTTCTATTTGTGCTGCCATCAAAATCGATATTGAATTTATATTGACTGTTATTTAACATCAAGGTCCCGGAACTTTTTTCGCTCAGTTTACGGTTCCACTGCAAGGAAAGCAAACGATTGCTATAGTCGAACAAGGAATCCGAAGTTATACTAAAGATGTCCCTAGTATAATATGCAGTTGCCCTTAACTCGTTGTTGTCATTGATTTTATGATTATACTTGGTTATAAAATCATAAAAGGAAGCCTGACTGTTATTCAGGTTCTCTTCGTCCAAGGAACGCAAAATCCAATCCGAATAAGCGCCACGTGCTCCTACCATAAGTCCGGCCTTTTCCTGGGCCAAGGGAATCTCCACAACGGCATTTGAAGTCACCGGACCCACCGAAACCTCACCTTTAAATTTGGTGTTACTGGCATCCTTGCTACTAATGTCAAAAACCGATGACAACCTACCTCCAAACTCGGCTGGAATACTTCCCTTGTAAATATTAAGATCATTTATGGCAAATGGGTTAAACGCCTGAAAAAAACCAAAGAAATGCGTAGGATTATAAATTACAGCATTATCTAGGAGGATAAGATTTTGATCGGTCTTACCTCCCCTTACATTAAATCCTGCGGAACCTTCTCCTGCGGTGGATACCCCGGGAAGGGTAGTAGCGATCTTAAGAACATCCCGTTCTCCTAGAACCAAGGGAATATTTTTTGAGGCTTCCGAACCGATACGTGTATTTCCCGTTGAAGTATCCTCAACATTCCTTGTGGCATCGGCGGCCACAACTACCTCGTCTAGTTGTTCAAAATTCTCCTCCAGGTTAAAGTCAAGCTTACCGTTATCATAAATAATCACATTTCTGCGGGAACTCTCAACGCCCATGGAACTGGTTTCCAATACATTCAATCCGGAGGGCAATTTGATTTCATAAAAACCGGTATTATCCGTTACCGCTCCGATATTCAACTTCCTCACAACGATAGCAAGGTTGGCAATGGGTTCCCCTGTACTGGTGTTGGTGACATAACCTGAAAGGGTAAGTTGATCCCGTCTATTCGTTTTACGCTCCCTACCTATGCGTATGGTTTCCAAGACCTTGTCCGGTCCATCATTTTGTTTTCCTAGGAGAATGGGGCCGGCTGAAACATTTTCTTGAAGTATTTCTTCCGTCTCTACCTGTTCGGGTTTGGTAAAGAACCCTTCTGGTAGATTTCCATAGATACTATTATTGCGAGTCAAAATAACCCGATCGTCCCAAGTAATAAAGAAATTAATCTGCGTGTTCTGAAAAAGATCGGTTAGAATGGTTTCAACAGATTCATTTTTATAGCTCTTGTCCAAAGCTGTAGTATCCAACCATTGTTCCGCATAATAGAATTGAAAATCTGTCTCCTGCTCTATTTCCGACAATAGTTCGGTAATTGATTTATTTTGGATTTCCAAGGATACTTTCCGCTCCTCCTCCTGACCCATTAAAAACGTGAAACAAAGCAATAACACTATGGTCGTTATGGATCTCATAGACTTCCCTTATCGCTTTGGTTGGAGATAAGAGCTGATAAGTCTAACAAAATGGATTTCATATATTCATCGGTATCCGATTTTCCTAAAGAAGCATAACGATTGCGTAGTGCCTTTACCTCTTTTCTATACTTTGGAAAAATCCCGTTAAGGTCGTTGGCCTTTTTAAAGACGTAAAAATCGGGACCCCGTCTTAAATAATAGGTGTAACCATCCTTGAACTCATAGTACAAAACTTCTTCATCGGTCCTCTTGAATCGCTTCTTTCGATGTTTTTTGAACAAGCCTAGAGAGTCCTTTTCAATTAGGATTTCGAAGAAACCGGAAATATTCCCTCTAGCTTCTTTTCCACTTAAATGTTTGAACTGATGTTGGCCTATCTGAAATTCCGCTACTTTTTCCTTATCCAATACCATGATGGGCAATCTGCTCGATTTTTCATTCTTAATGGACAACTGATCATTATATACATCATAGCGCAAATTTACCTCAAAATAGGGTTGACCATCATAGACTACCGAACCCAAAATAAAATAGGGTTCCCTAAAAAATTGATGTTCATCGTTAATGGCTCGAAACTCTTCGGTATAGGCTACGCCCTCAAATATTCCCGAATTGGTTTGCCCTATCATGTCATCGAACCAAGCGTATGTGGAAGGGTCTTCTTCGGATATTTGGCCAAAAATCAAACATGGCGACCATACACCAAAAAGTCCAAATAACAACTGAAGGAAATGAATAGGGTACGTAATTTTCAAACCAAGGTTTTCGGGGATTTAGTAATTTTTTATTTTTCAATTAAGATAGGGGTTTTTCACAATTATTCATAGGCCATAAACAAAACCTTTAGAATAAAATGGGCTATGGTTTCTGAAATAAGGTAAAAAGACAACCTTCTGCCGCCATGCTGTATCCTAAATTTAAACTGCACTGTAATTACGCGCTAAACTTTTACAGATTAATTCCTAGGAATTTGCTACAACGAGTCTAAAATAATATCTTAAACCCCGCAAAAATAAGTAGCATGTACTCCATCGGATATGATATTGGAAGTTCTTCGATAAAGGCCGCCCTGGTAGCCACTGCATCCGGGAAAAGTTTGGATGTAGTCAGCGAACCCAAGGTTGAGATGGGCATGATAGCCTTGGAAAATGGTTGGGCGGAACAACATCCGGACGATTGGTGGCAACATGTCTGCAATGCCACAAAAGCATTGCTCCAAAAACACGGCATAGACCCAAAGGATATTACCGGAATCGGTATTTCCTATCAAATGCATGGTCTTGTTGTTGTAGATGAAAATGGCATCCCACAAAGAAATTCCATTATTTGGTGTGACAGCAGGGCCGTAAACATAGGACAGAAAGCTTTCGATGAGCTGGGAAATGATAAATGCGCTTCCCAATTGTTAAATTCCCCGTCAAATTTTACGGCATCCAAACTTAAATGGGTGAAGGACCATGAGCCGGAAGTTTACCAAAAGATATACAAGTTTATGCTTCCAGGCGATTATGTAGCCTATAAATTGAGTGGTGAAATCTGCTCTACAATTTCGGGGCTATCAGAAGGTATATTTTGGGATTTTAAGAATAATGACCTAGCGGATTGGTTGTTGGAGCATTATGGGATTGACAAGAAAATGGTTCCCGATATTGCGGATACATTTTCCGTTCAAGGCAAGGTTTCAAAAGAAGGAGCCGCCATGTCCGGGTTGGCACAAGGCACTCCGATTCTATATCGTGCCGGAGACCAACCCAACAACGCACTTTCCCTAAACGTTTTTAATCCGGGCGAAGTTGCGGCAACTGGAGGAACCTCGGGAGTGGTTTATGCCATAACTGAAAATCTGTCTGTAAAAGAGAGTTCTAGGGTGAACAATTTTGCCCATGTGAATTATACAGTCTCAAATCCTAGAATAGGTAAATTGCTTTGTATCAATGGATCTGGGATACAGTACCGGTGGCTTATGAACAACCTAGATGTTTCGGACTATTCGGAAATGAACGATTTGGCCGCTTCTGTCCCTATTGGATCGGATGGGGTGCTGATACATCCTTTTGGAAACGGAGCGGAACGAATGTTGGACAACAAGACCTTGGGCACACAAATGTCCAACATAAATTTAAACAACCATTCCAAGGCCCATTTATGCAGAGCGGCTTTGGAAGGTATTGCATTTTCCTTCGTTTATGGAATGGAAATTATGGAATCCGATGGTATTCGCCCAACAGTAATTAGAGCTGGTAATGACAACCTCTTTCGATCGGATATTTTTTCAAAGACCATTGCTACCCTTATAGGACAGGAAATTGAAATCTATGATACCACCGGAGCCATTGGTGCCGCCAGGGCCTGTGAGCTCCATAAAGGCGATTTTAAAACCTTTGGAAAGAACATTATGGAGAATGACTATCTCATGAAGTTTGAGCCTTTAAGTAATCGGTCGGAATATAAATCTGCTTACAATACATGGAAACAACAACTAAAACTCTTAATCAATAATTCGTAAAACATGGCACTAATAGGAGACAAGGAATATTTTAAAGGAATTGGGGAAATTAAATTTGAGGGTAAGGATTCCGATAATCCATTGGCATTCAAATACTACAATCCCGAACAGGTCATTGCTGGAAAGACGATGCGGGAACATTTTAAATTTGCCATAGCCTATTGGCATACCTTCTGCGGACAGGGGGCAGATCCCTTTGGACCGGGAACACAGAACTTTCCCTGGGACCAGCCTTCCGATGCGGTTGACGCGGCCAAGGCAAAAGCGGATGCTGCCTTTGAGTTCATCACTAAAATGGGTTTTGATTATTTCTGTTTTCATGATTTTGACCTAATCCAGGAAGCCTCCACATTTGCGGAATCAGAAAAAAGATTGGCCACAATTGTAGATTATATAAAAGGCAAAAAGTCCGAATCTGGGGTTAAGTTGTTATGGGGAACGGCAAATTGCTTTTCTAACCCCAGATACATGAATGGTGCCTCTACCAATCCTGATTTTAATGTATTGGCCCGCGCAGGAGGGCAAATAAAATTGGCTTTGGATGCCACAATAGCGCTGGATGGTGAGAATTATGTTTTCTGGGGCGGTCGTGAAGGGTATATGTCGCTCTTGAATACTGATATGAAACGTGAGCTGGACCATATGGGTCGCTTTTTGGGCATGGCCCGTGACTATGCCAGAAAGCAGGGCTTTACCGGAACCTTCTTTATAGAACCTAAACCAATGGAGCCCATGAAACATCAATATGACTTTGATGCTGCCACTGTGGTCGGATTTTTACATCAGCATGGGCTACAGGACGATTTTAAACTGAACATTGAGGTGAACCATGCCACCTTGGCGAGCCATACCTTTCAGCACGAGCTGGAAATGGCCGCAGCCCATGGTATGTTGGGAAGTGTAGATGCAAACCGCGGTGATTATCAAAATGGATGGGACACCGATCAATTTCCAAATAACCTTACCGAAGTCACCGAGGCCATGTTGGTATTTTTGCAGGCCGGCGGGCTGCAAGGCGGAGGTGTTAACTTTGATGCCAAAATAAGAAGAAATTCTACAGATATGGAAGATGTATTCCATGCTCATATTGGTGGAGCGGATACCTTTGCACGCGCTTTGATTACGGCGGATAAAATCATTTCCTCTTCTCAATACACGACACTCCGAAAAGAACGTTATGGTTCGTATGACTCCGGAAAAGGGAAAGACTTTGAAAATGGCAAATTGGAATTCAAGGACCTATACGAAATCGCCAAAGAAAATGGAGAGCTTCAATTGCAAAGTGGTAAACAGGAATTATTCGAGAATATCATCAATCAGTACATTTAAGAATTTCCTTTTGTACCTAACAATAGATTGAATTCTACAAACATGTACACCCGAAGTTTTGTAAAACTTCGGGTGTCTTTGTTAAATCCATAATTAAAGGGCAAAGAATTTGAGAAATTCGATGGTTTTTTTAAGCAAAACAGTTACTTTGCTAGACCATTACGGAATTTTTAGTACTAATAACCAGCCAATACAACTATGACTTCGTCTTTCGAATTTTGGGATTACTTCATTTTTATAGCCTATGCTTTTTTAATCCTTGGGGTGGGCCTCTGGGTATCCAGGGATAAAAAAGGACATCAAAAAAATGCAGAAGATTACTTTTTGGCCAGCAAATCGTTACCCTGGTGGGCCATTGGTGCCTCATTGATCGCCGCCAATATTTCTGCAGAACAGTTTATTGGCATGTCCGGTTCCGGTTTTGCTGTGGGATTGGCCATTGCCTCCTACGAGTGGATGGCTGCCATAACCTTGCTGATCGTAGGGAAGTATTTCTTACCGATTTTCATAGAAAAGGGATTATATACCATTCCTGAATTTGTAGAAAAGCGATATTCTACCAACTTAAAGACCATCTTGGCCGTTTTTTGGATCGCGCTTTACGTTTTTGTTAATCTGGCTTCGGTATTGTATTTGGGGTCTTTGGCTTTAGAGACTATTATGGGAATTCCTATGGTCTATGGTGTGATCGGTCTTGCCCTATTTGCTGCTGCCTACTCCCTATATGGAGGTCTTTCCGCCGTCGCCTGGACCGATGTTATCCAGGTTATCTTCCTGGTATTGGGTGGGCTGGTGACCACTTATCTGGCATTAAATACGGTCTCTGATGGCAATGGCGTTTTGGCAGGACTTCAAACTGTTTATGAAGCTGTTCCTGAAAAATTTGTTATGATTTTGGACGAATCGAACCCAGAATATAAAAATCTTCCCGGCCTAGGTGTTTTGGTAGGCGGTCTATGGGTGGCCAATCTCTACTATTGGGGATTCAACCAATACATCATTCAGCGGACACTCGCCGCCAAATCCTTACGTGAATCCCAAAAGGGAATTATTTTGGCCGCTTTCTTGAAAATTGTTATACCAGTTATCGTTGTAGTACCAGGAATAGCTGCCTATGTAATGATAAATGATGCAGAAACCATGAATCGTCTAGGCGATGTGGCATTAAATAACGCGCCTTCATTGGAGCAAGCAGATAAAGCCTATCCATGGTTGTTACAATTCTTGCCCACGGGACTAAAAGGTGTGGCATTTGCCGCTTTGGCCGCCGCAGTGGTCTCTTCGTTGGCATCCATGTTAAATTCTACATCTACCATTTTCACCATGGATATCTATAGGCAATATATCAACAAAAATGCCACTGATAAGACCACTGTTAACGTTGGTAGGCTATCTGCAGCTGTTGCACTTGTTATTGCATGTATAATGGCACCCCTTCTGGGTGGTATCGATCAGGCTTTTCAGTTTATCCAAGAATACACGGGTTTGGTAAGCCCAGGAATATTGGCTGTTTTTATTCTGGGATTGTTTTGGAAAAAAACCACGAACAAGGCGGCCATTATCGGCGCGTTGGTCTCCATTCCGATTGCCTTGTATTTCAAGGTAGCCCAAAACGGATGGTCCTCCAGTCCTGTTTTTGTAGACGTTCCGTTCATGGATCAAATGGGATATACTGCCATACTTACCATGTTGGTGATTGTTGCGGTAAGTTTACTCCAAAACAAGGGAGAAGAAGACCCCAAGGGAATTTCGCTAACAAAGGGAATCTTTAATACAAGCTCAAAATTCAATATTGGAGCCTTTGCGGCGATGATTATTATAGCTGCAATCTATGCTTTCTTTTGGAGCTAAGTCATTAAGCAAGTATACCCTTGTTTTAATTTAATCCGGGGTATTGTTTTGCGCCCTTATCCATATAAGGTGCGATCCATGTTCGACAAAATAGAACCTTGTTCCCATAAAAATGGTTTACGTTCGTTTTGGCCTACTTGCCACGTTTTGATACGAATTGAAAATGATGTAATTTTGGGCACTAATCAGGTCTAAATCTTTCCCAATTGTTAATGCGGACATCTCGATAGGACAATCAAAAAACCAACCAGAGGTAATAACGACCTCGCACCATAAAGGGCATTTATATAAAATAAAAAGTAGAAAAATGAAGAAGATATTGGCGATATGTGTTATTTCGGTGCTATGGGTTTCATGTGGCACAAAAAAGGAAGAACCTATAACCATAACCCCCGAAGAGTTGCATGCCTCGGTTGATAAGGTTACAGAAATCATGATCCATGATATTTTCTCTCCACCTGTCGCCAGCCGTATTTTTGCCTATCCAAATGTAGCAGCTTATGAAATTATGGCGTTGGGAAATGATGATTATCTTTCTCTGGCAGGGCAGTTAAAACAACTGGATTCTATTCCCAAACCGGAAAAAGGCGTTACTATTAATTATCCATTGGCCGCCATGACCGCCCATATGGAATTGAACAAACGCCTAATTTTCTCCGAGGAGAGAATGGAAGTTTTTCGAGATAGCCTCTATGGGGTATGGGAAAATAAAAACCCTACCGTATTTAACGCCTCCAAAATCTACGGCTTAAAAGTGGCGGATCATATAGGAACATGGATGAATAAGGACAATTATGCCCAGACCCGTACCATGCCAAAATTTACGGTGGACACGGATGACCCTACACGCTGGCAACCTACCCCCCCGGCCTATATGGATGGTATAGAGCCACACTGGAACAAAATTCGTCCTTTTGTGATAGATTCTGCTAGCCAATTTAAACCTACCCCACCACCACCGTTCTCTATGGAAGAAAGTTCGGATTTTTACAAGGAATTGAAAGAGGTCTATGACATAAGCTTGCAAATTACCGAAGAGGGCGATGAATCGGAAGAAATAGAAATAGCGCAGTTTTGGGACTGTAATCCTTATGTTTCCGTTACCCGGGGCCATTTGATGTTCGCCACCAAAAAGATAACCCCGGGAGCCCATTGGATAGGTATTACCAAAATTGCTGCCCGGAAGACGGATAGTGATTTTGATAAAACGGTTTACGCGTATACCAAGGCGTCCATCGCCATGGCCGACGCCTTTATCAGCTGTTGGGACGAAAAGTACCGCAGTAACCTCATCCGTCCAGAAACTCTGATCAATCAGCATATTGATGACGATTGGAAACCCGTACTTCAAACTCCCCCATTCCCGGAATATACCAGTGGACATAGTGTGGTATCAGGAGCTGCGGCAACGGCTTTAACCGATATTTTTGGAGATAATTTTGCCTTTGATGATGACACGGAAGTCCCTTATGGGCTTCCCATAAGAAGTTTCAATTCGTTCAACGAGGCGGCCGATGAAGCCGCCATTAGCCGAATGTATGGTGGTATCCATTACAGGGCAGCCGTACAGGTTGGCGTTAAACAAGGGCGTGACCTGGGAAAGTTCGTACTTGACAATTTAAGGATGAAGGCAACCAAGGATTTGGCTGCAAATGATTAGGTTGCTACCTTTCCTATGTATCGTTTTCTTTGTCAGCTGCGCCAACTACGGCCAACTCACCTTTATAACGAAGCTTCCCAAGAAATTGAATGAAAATTCAGGAATCGCTACATTTTCCGATTCAACCATTTGGCTGATTGAGGATGGTGGCAACCCAGATGAAATCTATCAAGTAGATTTTAAAGGAACCCTCTTAAAAAAATTAAAGGTCAAAAATGCCAAAAACAAGGATTGGGAAGATTTGGCCAAGGACAAAAAGGGAAATCTCTACATTGGGGATTTCGGAAATAATTCAAATGAACGCAAAGATTTGGTTATCTACAAACTGCCCAACCCGGAAGTAGAGCCAGGTGATAAAATCGATGCGGAACAGATTAGATTCCACTACCCCGAACAAAAAAAGTTTCCTCCAAAAAAAGCAAGGATGTATTATGATACAGAGGCTTTTTTTCATTATGGCAATTTCCTTTATATCATTACTAAAAATAGGGCCGAACCATTTCCTGGCACAGCACTATTGTACAAAATACCCGACCATCCCGGGAAACATAAGGCCATTTTTATGGGCACTTTCAAAACTTGTGATGACTGGAAAACCTGCCAGATTACCTCGGCGGATATTTCTCCCGATGAAAAGACCATAGTGCTCTTGAGCTATGGAAAACTATGGAAACTCACCGATTTTACGGACAATGATTTCCTACAGGGAACTTCCATGGAAATTGACTTGGGTGCGCGTTCCCAATTAGAGGCCGTAAGTTTTAAGAATGATTCCACGCTTTTAATTTCCGATGAAAAACGAGGGACTACCGGAAGGAATTTGTATTCATTTCCCATAAATTAATCAGCTCCTAGAAACCGAAACCTACACCAAAGGTAAACCGTGGGCCATCCTTACTATTGAACAAAGCCGTTCGGAAAGAAAAAATATCGGCGGCATTGGCAAAAAATCCAAGACCATAGGAGGTATGCCATGTATCGGAGTCCTGGTCGGGCTGCCAGACCCTGCCATAATCAAATCCCGCATACATACCTAAGGCAGTGGGCACAATTCCTGTACGCATTTTACGAAAACTATAGCGAATATCCGTATTTTGATAATAGGCTTTTTTGCCCGTAAATCTTTGATTCCGAAATCCTCGAAGCCCGTCTACACCACCTATGCTAGCAGCTTGGTAAAATTCATAGCCATCCCCAATATTGAAGTGGCCCTTCATTTTGGTCCCCAATACCAAACGACCACTGGATACCAGTTTATAAGCTATGGTAAGACTTGGAACTACATATCCAAAACTGCCCGAATTGCTTACATTGCTTCTATATCCCGCCAGAAGTGACGTAGCCATGCCTAAAGTAGGGAACCCGGAATAATCCGCATTGCTAAAAGTATACTCCCCATCTACTCCCACAAAACTATTTTCTGGAATCAGAGTATTCTGAGTGGCAAATTCATTTATAAACCGGTTTTCTGTCTCTTCCACATCTATGGTCTCATAGGTAGCCCCAAAGCGCACTTTGCCACCCAATTGTCCACGCCAGACCAGAGCAGGGGAAAATCGTAAAGTCTGCAATTTTACCCGATTGAAGTCCAACTCGAAATCATCATCAAAATTGGGTGTATCGTTACCAAAGCCAAAAAAGTTGACCGCGAAATTTGGGCTGGTAAAACGCGCGCCCAATTCCAAGTTCCAATTTTCGAATATATGGGCAAACTCTCCTCGATATCCCAGCTCAAAACCGTTTGTGGCAAAATAAAAAGCCGCATTTACCGTATGTTGCTGGGTAAACGGGTTCTGACGAAAGCCATTAAAGGTGTAGGTATCCGTAAAACCTATTTTCATTCCATCATCCGGATTAAAACCTATCGTAGGAATAAACTGGTTTGTACTATTTCTTATTTTTAAAGGCCTATAGGTATTGGTTTCATAATCATTGGTCAATTTTACTTTTGCTCCACGTACTTCTTTTAGCGTATTTTTTTTGCTTTTGTGATCATAGATTGCAACCCGATTTCCATTTTTAATGTCATAAACATCATTATTCTGACCGCCAATGAGCCGTAATCTTATTCTATTGTTGCTTTCACCGGTTACTTCAAAATGATCATCATCATCCAAACCATATATCCAAAGCTCTTTGGTAGTTTCGGCAGAGAACTTTTTGCTAAAAAATAACCGATCCTTCTTTCCGTCGATAATGCGATATACCTTTACCTCCGTTTCGTTGGAACTGGTGCGTGTTATTTGAAACCAATCATCCTTATCCGTACCAATTATAGTTGCATATTTGTTCATGACCTGATAGTACTCCATTGCGGTTTCATCGATTTTAGCGACTCGGGACAGAAGTATCTGTTTTATCTTGCTTATGGTTTCATCCCTTACTTCCTCCGGAAAATACTGAAAAGCCTCGTCGATTACTTTAGCGGTAAGGTTATCCTTTATAAACTTGGCCTGAGCCCTCCATTGTTGTGGATGGGTCTCCGTTAGCACCGCCATATCCAAAACGTAAGTCTTCGGGGATGAATTAAAGCCCTGAACACTTCTGATTTCTTCCTTAAAACCTTCCATTAATCGTAAGCCCGGAATAATACGTGTGGCGAGGCCCATAAAGAGTCCATCTCCCATTATGGAATAGGCCTGATCTCTATCCCGGGGTATAGGTTTGTAAATAATTTTTCCTGTGTCCTTATTCTTAAATTCGGCCCAACGCCATTGATCCACATGACGGTCCCAATCCCCGATTACCATATCAAATAATCGGGCCCTTAGATACATTTCGCTATCCACCTCATATTTTTCGTCATCGCGAAGGTCTTCCAGCATGGCGTCCGTACTTTTAAGTTCATCGGCATAGCCATAACTTTTTAAATCTCCATGCCCATCACCGGCATGCTCCTCTATCATATAAAGTTCATCCCCAAATTCCTCATTAAACCCTTCCAGAGCATCTTGTTTTGGAACATAGTAGAGAACTGGATTGGTATGATAAATGCCAATGGCATCGGATAACGCACCTACAGTAAAAGGGGCATAGGGGTGTGAGCCGGTATAAAAATCCTCCAGTAATTCTACCGTAAAGGTATCCTCTAGATCATCGGTTATATATTGTTCTGTGAACACCATGGCTTGTAGATATAGATCCGCCTGCTTGCGTAAGGCACGCATCACGTATTCTTTTCCGCTTTTATGGCGTAACCGTAGCGATTTGGACTGATTACCACCTCCTTTCCTGACCGGTGTAAGTCCTCCTAAGAGTGTGTCCAAATCTACCGTAGGTGCGGCAACTTTGGTTGCGTAATATTTGCGATAGCGTTCTCCCCAAATAGTCTTAAAGAAACCCGATTTGTCAATCTCTTCTTCAGAATAAACGGAGGCCCTTACCGTATCGGGAAAAGTTTCCGGATAAGTTCTGGCGATAGGTTTTCTGTCCGGAGGTAGAACAGGGGATCCAAATAGAGGTTCCTCATTACCATAATCCCCCACCCCATAGTAAGTAACAAAGGATGAGCCGTCTTCAAAGACTTCCAAAGTAGCATAACCCATGCTTCCCGTGGAGAATTTGCTTCCGTTCAAAAGTCGGGTATTTCCTTTCTTTGCACCGGAGCCACTTACAATTTGGGGGATGCCATTCTCCACAATGTACTGCAAGGTATGCTCATGGCCCGATGCAAATATGACTTTTTCAGAATATTGGGCCAAAGTGATAATTCTATTTCTTAGTTCGATGTACCTTTTGTTCTGTAGGTCCTCTATAGAGGCCCCAGAGGTTTTCCTGAGCAAATTAGCCAAAGACCCCAAAATAGGCAGGGGAAAATTCCCATTGTCAGGATACAATTGTTGGCGAAGGGAAAATTGTCCTCCGTGTGGACCATAACTGAACATGGGATGATGCATTGCTATCAATGTAGTCCGCTGCCTATTACCCTTGATTTCATCCGCTAGTTCCAACAAAAATTTATCCCTACTTTTTATATCACATTTGTCGTTCATGGTCGGGTGTTTGTCCCAATTGGCCAAATACCATTCTGTATCTATTACAATTACTACCAGGTCTTCATTTATTTCAATGGTCTCCAGAGGACATCCATTTTCGGGAAGAAATGGGTCCTTCTGTTCCAACCTTTCCTTTATATAATCTTCTTCACGTTCCAGACCAATTAGGCCCTCGTTATACCAATCGTGGTTGCCTGGAATAAAGAGTGGTCTTCCTTTGTAGTTTTTTAAGGTTTCCAATTGTGCATCCAAATGATTCGCGGCCGTTTTATAGCTCATTGCATCTTTCTTTGGATTGGGTAATCCTGCCGGGTATATATTGTCACCTAAAAATATAGCAGTGCTATTTTTATCCGCTTTATCCAATTTACTTTTAAACATCCGGAGCGCGGGGTTCATATCTCCAATGGGTGACAAACCGGCATCCCCAATCAAATAAAAGGTGTGGGATACTTGTTTATTGGCGGGGGTATTGGACAATCCTGTTCCCTCCAAATATTTTGTTTTGTAGGTTGCACAACTGCTGATGAACAGCAGAAGCAAGATTACTAAGTAATATTTCTTCATAAAGATGTTCTAGAAACTAAATTTTTGTAATTTGTGAAATCCATTAAATCCCTTGGTATGTCGGAAATTCTTGAAAAAACTAAACATTTTGTAACTGATTTGTTGACCAATCAATTGGATTCCGAGTATCTGTACCACAACTTACGTCATACCCAACGAGTTGTTGAAAGTACGCAAGAACTATTGAATTTTTACAATTTAAAAGATAAAGAAAATAATGCACTTGTTCTGGCTGCTTGGCTTCATGATACCGGATACACAAAAGGTACTGAGAATCATGAAGAGGCAAGTTGTTCCATAGCCAAGGAATTTTTAGAATCAGAGGGGTTTGATAACAGATTAATACAGGATGTTTCCGCATTGATTATGGCCACAAAACGCTTTTATCAGCCTCAAACCCTTTCCGAAGAAATCATTAGGGATGCGGATTCGTCCCATCTTGGGCAAAAGAGCTATTTGCAAACCTCGGAATTGCTCCGCGAGGAATTGGCAAAATTGGGCATAGCGGAATACTCGTTCAAAGAATGGCAAGAGGCCAATGTAAAAATGTTTCGGTCCGAACACAGATTCTATACGGACTATGCCAAAGAAAACTGGCAGGACCGCAAAGACAAAAATTTGGCCGATATTCTAAAAAATAAAAAAGAGGATAGAAAGCTTTTAAAAAAGGAACAACTTAAGGCACAGCTTAAAAACCAGAGTCCGGAACGTGGCATACAGACACTGTTTAGGGTTACCATGCGCAATCATTTAAAACTAAGTGACATTGCGGACACCAAGGCCAATATATTGTTATCCGTTAATGCGATTATCATTTCACTGGTCCTGGCCAATCTTATTCCCAAACTGGACAATCCCTCCAATGATTACCTTATTTATCCTACGGTTATTTTTATCATATTCAGTGTGATTTCCATGATACTCTCAATTTTAGCCACACGGCCCAACGTTACTCGTGGCGAGTTTACTAAAGAAGATGTTAAGGAGCAAAAGGTAAATCTTCTCTTTTTTGGAAACTTTCATAAAATGAAGCTTCCGGAATATGAATGGGCTATTCAAGAATTGATCAAAGACCAAGTTTATGTATATAAGTCACTGACCAAAGATCTTTACTTTTTAGGAAAGGTCTTGGATAAAAAATACAGGATTCTACGTTTAACCTATACCATTTTTATGATAGGAATGGTACTCTCTGTAATTGCCTTTGGAATAGCCTTTAAATTTTTTGGGCCAGAAAGAGTTTTGGAGTTGCCTCAACCTTAGGAATTCAATTCTTCCATAAGGTCATCATAGGTATATGTTTTTTCGGATGCAGTTTTTGCGTCCTTGGTCTTATACAAAATATTGGCTCTAATTGCCTTAAGACCTGATACCCCTTGCAAACCTTCCAACTCTACAATTTCTACCTTGCCATCAAAATAGCCCTTGGATTTTAAGTATTTGACATACCTCAAATATTCCAGCTCATCTTTCTTTTGAGAATATACGATGACCATTTTTCCAGGTTGCGTAAGACGTTCATTAGTGCCCTTTACAAATGATTTATCGATGCGTTTTTTAATGATTTCATAACGGGCGTTGTAGGTTCCATCTACATCAAACCGTTTTTCGTCCATGCGAAAACGAATGGACAAAGAAGTATTGTACACTAATATGAGCGAAGCCACATCCAACGGAACCGGAAGATGAGGTTTTAGATTGTAATGTGTGTTTTCCATTTCGCACATTACTTGTAACTGCCACAACCTAAGATTATTGAGATAAAGAGGGTCAAAATCCTGATCCCCCACAATGGAATCACCGATATACATATTGTGCTCTACACCATCCGTTTTATATCGCTCAAAATAATGTGGAAACATAGCCTGGGCGTCTTCCTGCTTCCTATCCATTACGGCTACCAATTCCTGATTAATCTCCATTACGGTTTCATCATAGTTCCTCCGATGATCATAATAGGATTCGGTCCCCTTGTCGATTTTGGCCTCATAAGCGGATATTAAATTCGTCAGGGTACTATCCGCTTGTTTTAAGTGGTTAAAAACAGGAACGATTTCTTCCTTTACAAAATTGAAAATCGCCTGTTCGCTGTTAGTATGGAGTACATCTCGTATGGCGTCTATATGATTGTTTACCCTGAACATAAGTTCTTCATAAATGGGTAATTTGTTTAGTTTAAAAGCCTCGGCTAAAACATCATTGATTTCCGAGAGCTGTATCATCAAATCCCGCTGAATGGCCGTATTTCTGGCCTGGGAGGAATTCTTGATATCTATTTGACCATATAACGGATGAACATCCTTAAAGACAATTTCCTTGAAAGAGGGTTGTCCTCCCTCCAAGTTATCTTTAATAAAATGTTTGGCCTCTTCCCTAAAACGCCAGTACACCGATTCATGAACCGAAGTGCATTCGTGCTGGATAATTGCGTCTATCAAATTTTCTTCCTCGGCCTTGGAGCGTTGCACAGCGGATACTATATAGGGCATAACATCCTCCAATTTGGTGGCGTTGACACTATTAAGCTCATTTACTTTCTTGGAAACCAGTTCTAGCACTCCAAGTAACTTTCCATTTTCGGCAATGGGTGCAAAAATGGCACTCTTTATTCCTTGCTCCTTCAGATTTTTATAGGGATTAATGCCTCCAGAGAGCTTGTAATACTTATCTACATTGGAAATGGAAAAATACTCGTTGTCCTTCAATAATTTACTATAAGAGCCTTGGCATAAGGCAGCATCACAGGCCTCTATTTCAGAATCGTTTAAAATAAAACTGTTCATCCCCTTTCCATAGACCTTCTCGAACTGATTCGTTTCCGGATTGTAGGCCACGAACCCTACCCTGATTTTCGGAAGGTTGAAAAAAGATTGAAAGGTCTCTTGGAGCTCTTCCATAAAGTTATCGCTACCTCTTTTATCACTAGCGATAAGACCCGATTTTATTTCGGAAATGGAGTGCTCAACCGTTACATCGAACATGTTGGATATTACAAAGCCCTTGGATATGAAGCTATTGGGAGGAATTTTCTCTTTCCAGATTTCAGGATTATCAAAATTTTCCAGAAGCTCATCCACGTCCTCCTGGGTCAAGTCCTTGGCTTTATCCGTGGGATATATTTCAAAAAAATCGGCATTATATAAAATTCGGTAATGCCGCATTACCCCATTGGCATCCGGGATGTCATAGAAGAACGGTCTTTTGAAATCCAGGGGGAAACCGTAATGGAAATTTAGGATAACGGTACAGGCAACAATGTACATTTGGTCTTCGGGCATATTGCGCATCTCAGGGACAAAATCCTTCCCGGCGTTTTCCAATATTTTTTGAAACCGTCTTGAGGAGTTAAAGACCACATTATCAAAGGGTATTGAGGCCGCTTTGATTTCATTGTCCGTTAGGACTTCGGAAAAGGCATCCTCTAGAATGATTCGTATAACCTTTTCATGTTTTTTTAAAAGAGAGACATCTGCAAATCCATCACGAAGTTCCGGATAGGGAGCCTGTGCCTCTAGGACGCGTTTTGCCTTGGCAACCAAAAACTCGTCATCGCTTTCGAGCATAGCATCGTACTGCTTCAACAATTTGTTAAAACTGATCAGCTGGATAAAAGGCGACTCTACATTTCTGTTGTCCTTCATGCCCATGTTAGTCGTTTAAGAGGGGGTAAAGTTACAAAAGAAAAAATGGAATATTGTTAACGTATTCTTTAAGCGTTTCATCGCTTTTTTTGGATATTTATAGAAAATAATAGAATGTCTTCCAATTTTCGGTTAACCAGAGCCTACCAAAATGCCAGAATTGTTCCTTTTGATGATAATTCCAAATTTATTCTCTTCAGTGATTGTCATCGGGGGGATAACAGTTTTGCGGATGACTTTGCCAACAACCGGAATATTTATTTCCATGCGTTAAGGCATTACTTCAATGAGGGTTTTGAGTACTGCGAACTTGGTGATGGGGACGAGCTCTGGGAAAATATACATTTTGAATCCATCTTTGAGGCCCACAAAAATGTTTTTAAGCTACTGCGCCAATTTCATCTGGAAAATCGTTTGCATATGATTTGGGGAAACCATGATATGGTCTATAAAGACCCTCAATATGTAAAGAAACATCTGTCCAGCTATTTTGAACCTATTGATGATAAGGACAAGGAGCTTTTTGAGGGTATCACATATAATGAAGCCATTGTCCTAAAACATCGGGAAACCCAACAAGAACTTTTTTTGACCCATGGCCACCAAGCGGATTGGTGGAACTATACTTTTTGGCGTTGGGGCAGATTTTTGGTCCGGGTACTCTGGAAACCTTTGCAGGTATGGGGTATTGCAGACCCCACAAGCCCAGCAAAAAACTATAAGGAACTGCGAAAGGTAGAAAGACGGATCAAAAAATGGATACTGCGGAACAAATTATTGATTACAATTGCGGGGCATACCCATAGACCGCGTTTTCCTGAACCTGGGGATATTCCTTTTTTTAACGATGGTAGCTGTGTACATCCGAGAAGTATAACCGGAATTGAAATTGAAAATGGAAAAATAGCCCTTATAAAATGGCAAATTGCCACCCGTGAAGATGGCACTTTGCAAATTGTACGATTATTATTGGAAGGGCCCCAAAAGCTCGCCGATTATCAGATCGCCTAAGACTAGGGCCCTTCCATAAGGCTAGTTGGTTCGCAATACAAAGTTTACGGGGATACTATACGGAACCTTAACAGCTCGGCCTCTTTGCATACCCGGTGTCATTTGAGGAAGGGATGCTATAATACGGCTAGCTTCTTTTTCCAAATTGGAATCCGGACCACGTGTCCTTACACCGGTAATATACCCTTTGGTGTCTATGACAAACTGAACGAACACCCTACCTTGAATTCCAAGTTCAGCGGCAGTAGCTGGATACTTGAACTGCTTAATAACATGCTCCTGTATTTTCTTTTGGAAACAGGCCTTTCGTTCTTCATTGGTGCTCATATTCTCGCAACCGGGAAAAATCGGTACATTTTCTATGACGGCAAAGGGAACCGTAATCTCCTCTTCCTCCTCGCCAACGGCAACGTCATCAACCTCAATGACCGCATCGATTACGGTCTCTTGGTTTATCTCCGTACTTTCAATAACCGTTTCCTCTATTTCCTCAGTATCCTCAACTACTTCAATAATTTCCGGTGCAGATGGTGGAGGAGGAGGGGGAGGGGTTTTGATCTGTTCTGTTTGTGGTACATTTTCCTTTATGTCGTCCACCACATTCATGGCTTCTACAACATAATCATCGGTCTCATACGTCTTGTACTCCAGGGCCCTCCAAGTAAGGAAAAGGACTATGGTAAGGCCTATTACGAAAAAAAGGCCACTATCCTTATTTAAATCTGCTTTTGGGTTTTTTTTAGGTCTCATCTTAAAAAAATTTAGCGTTAAAAATAAATACAACCCATACTTTATAAAATCAGGTCAATCCAGGATAAATGTGCATTGGGTTTTTATAAATTGCACTTTGGATAATGCCCTTATCCTAGAGAATGGTTCTTTTGTTTATTAGTATAAATGTAAAATCTTGAACGCGGAAAAAACATGACAAATATCATGTCCGTAATTTTGATAGTTTTTTTTTGATAAATCATCATTTACAGGTCTGTTAATCCCGCAAATAATGACAATAATGTATTTTTTCAATCCGGCAAATACAGAAGCAAACCAAACGATGTAGCGCATTTCAAAGCCTTGGAATCGGAAACCAAAAAACCCCGATCAAATTGATCGGGGTTTTCTAGGAATAAAACAGTAGGGCCGCTATGAGACCTTTACCCTTCTATCTTATCCATTTGCATTTGTTGCATTTCCAAAAACTTAGGAACATTCTCTGCGGTGGTATTGGCTAGAAGTGCCTGGTCAAAGTCAATACCTTCAATAGGCTTAAGTATTTCCTTTTCCCGGTCCCATTCGATTCTTCTTCCCAATTTATAGGAAAGTCCTGCCATATGCGAAGAAATAGCCTCTTCGAAACCTTCATCTATTCCACAACTCAATTTGCCTCCATTTTTGGCGGCACTTAGCCATTCCCGCATGTGAAGGAATGTTGAATCTACACGAGCTCCGTTGATATAGGTCCACATAAGTCCTTTGTCCGCAAAATACTGTGAGGTAGCCGAAGCCACGGCATCCGGGGAGTTTGCTCCTGGATTGTACTGATAAATAGGTACGTTTGGACTCATTTTACCTTCCTCGATCATATCGGCATATCGTGTAGATCTACCATCTGGCCAAACCGTCAATCGGTTACCGAGCTCCATGGTACCATCATGGCCCATAAGAATGGTGGGGCGGTTAAAGCCATTGCCCAAGGTTGCACTGTACACAAAGGTCATTCCCTTCTCCTTGCCTTCTTTTTGGCTACTGCCTGTTGAGTAATTCGGAAATTCCATGTTTACTTGTAATACGTCCGGTACGTTGCGTCCGTCATTATGGGTATAGATTCCTCCGGAAGTCATTACCGAATCTGGGATTCCCATTTCCAAAACACAATTCAGACGATCATAATCATGGGACAACAAGTCACCGGAAAGTCCTGAACCGTAAGCCCACCATTTACGCCATCTAAAGAAGTGATTTTTGTTGAAAGGAACTTTAGGGGCAGACCCTAAGAACATATCCCAATCAATGGTTTGTGGACTGGCATCTTCATGAATGTGATACATCCAGGCTCCGTTATCATCATTTCGGTTGGTATTGGTTTGAATCAAGGATACATGTCCAAGAGTTCCTTTATTGAGGATATCCTTGGCCGTCTGGAAACTTAAGGTCTGCCTATGTTGATGACCTACCTGCAAAACGGCTTTTGATTTCCTGGCCGCGTCCCGTAATCGATAGGTCTCCTCAACGGTATGCGTCATAGGTTTCTCAATATATACATGTATATTGTTTTCCAAGGCATCTATGGCCATTGGTGCATGCCAATGATCTGGAGTGGCTATTACTACGGCATCTACCTCTCCACTGCGAATCATCTCCTGATGCGTACGATATCTCTTTATCTTGTTATCGTCCGTAGTAAACGAATCCAATGCAAGGTTTGCCCGATAATCAAAAATATCGCAAACTCCGGTTAATTTTATGTTCAGTTTTTCTTGTGCCATAAAATCTTTAAGGGCGGAATGTTTTGGATTTTCCTCAGCGGCCAATTTCATATCCTCTTTCCATTTTTTGGTAGCAAAGCCAAGTGCACGGCACAATTGCTGGCCTCGAATACCAAAACCGATAATCCCCACTCGTACCGGGTCACCACCAATACCGGGTACCGCTTCCGGCAAGGAGGGTTGTATGTTCAATTGTTCCAATATGGCGGAACGTTCCTTTTTCTTGGAAACTGTATTGGCGGCACCTGCCCACCAAACGGCACCTAGTATCGGAATACCCCCTAGACCTTTAAGCGCGTCTCTTCTTGTCCATTTCATGATAATTCGGTTTTAGTTATTTCCTTATTTTTTTTGAGAATTCCACTCAATCCAAAAAACTGCCCTGTAGGAACTTGATAAAGTACAAAACAGGCCATAAGTTCTATAAGATTTTTGTTTACAAACCAGTAACTTCCTTCAACATTTAATTGGGTAACCCATGGAAACGAAGGATGGGCAAGATAATATAAAGCCAATAGGAACATCCCGACCAAGGCTCCCCATTTCTCCCAGATTCCTAAAACTAGGGTAATGCCCACAAAAATCAAGGCCATTACATTCAACCAATCCGCGATGCCTATCAAGGAATCGTTAGTGATTGCCACAAAAAGTGGTCTAAAAGGTCCTTGCGCCGATGCCAAATACCCGAAGGAGGTCCAATCAGGATTATATAATTTAATAATCCCCTCATACAAAAAATGCCACCCGATAAAAAGTCGCAATAGTACGAGTCCATTTCTCAAGTGTTTTTCATTTCGAATTGTTATCATACGATTAGATATTTTGGTTATACTAGTCTGTGCTGGAAATAAGCGCTAAAAGCTCAAAACACCAAGCCCCATAGTGTGCTCGATAATTTTCAAAGCTACGCCCGTATTGCTTGAGTTTTTATGATATTTATCATGTCCATAAATTTCGGACTAAATTTTTAAACAATTGCTATTCTTTCCTGTTTTTTAAAGGGTATCTCACAAAATATAGGCGAAATTGACACTATTGTCACACATCTCTTTAAAAAAATATAAGCTGCTTCATTCGGATAGCTTAAATCGTTACTTTTAGACCTAACCTAAATGCGTAGGATATGTTAAGAAAGTATTCCATTTTGGCGATGATTTTCATGTTCTACTTTATCACGTGTACGGCCCAGAGAAAACTACTCTACAAACAAATCGATACCACACGGTTATTCGTTGAAATCTATGCACCTGAAAATATTAAGGCAAAGAACAAATATCCTGCCCTGGTCTTCTTTTTTGGAGGAGGATGGAAAGGTGGCGACCGATACCACTTTTTGAATCATGCCCGGTACTTTTCGCAAAGGGGCCTTATCTGCTTCTTGGTGGATTATCGAACGGAGAGCAAGCACGGCACCACACCTTTTGAGTCATTGAAGGACGCTAAATCTTCCCTAAGGTTTATCCGTAAAAATGCTTCTGAATTTGGTATTGATCCCTCAAAAATAATTGCAGCCGGAGGTTCGGCCGGTGGCCATTTGGCCGCTGCTACCGCATTGATAGAAAAGTATAACGAAGAAACCGATGATATGTCCATTAGCTGTGTTCCCAATGCATTGGCACTTTTTAATCCGGTTATAGATAACGGTCCAGGAGGCTATGGGTATGAAAGAATCGGAACGGCCTACAAGGACTTTTCCCCGCTCCATAACATAAAAAAAGGAGCCCCACCAACGATATTATTTCTGGGTACCAACGACCAGCTTATTCCCGTGGAAACTGCCCAATATTATAAAACCGTTATGGAAAAAGTAGGAAGTAATTGTATGCTGAAACTTTATGAAGGGGAAGGTCATGGGTTTTTTAACTATAGAAATCTTCATCTATACAAGGAAACGGTTTTGGAAACGGATCTATTCTTACAGTCCTTGGGTTATTTGGGGCAAAATCCGGTAATTGAAATTGAATAGGTATAATGCTTCAATGTAGCCAATGATATCATGTAGGTTTTCCGTTTTTCTTACCGTATTTCTATTTTTTGGCAACCTGCTTCTCTCTCAGGACACCCTGGATTTAAGAAATACCAAAATAAATGGTTATCGGGGTATTTGGTTTGAACTGAACCAAAAATATACCTATGGCGATAAATACTCGGGAGGTCTGGGCACCTATACCGCAAAGCACATTCCACTGGCGGTCTATTCCCCAAAAGCTGATAAAACCTTTTTCGTATATGGTGGCACGCCCAGCGAGGATAAAAGACATTTACTTTGTATGATCGGCTCTTTTGACCATAAGACCTTAACGGTAAACAAACCCACGGTAGTCTATGACAAAATGGACGTGGACGACCCGCATGACAATCCTGTAATTTACATGGGTGATGATGATCATATTTGGGTATTTGTCAGTGGTCGTGGAACAAAACGTAAAGGCATTAAGTTGCGAAGTACAGAGCCCTTGTCTATCGAAAAGTTCGAAATGGTAGCTGAAGAAGAATTCACCTATCCACAGGTATGGCATACGGATACAGGATTTTTTCATTTTTTTACCAAATACACCGGCGTCCGAGAACTCTATTTTGAAACCAGCACCAACGGAACGGAATGGTCCCCTACCCAAAAACTGGCTGGAATCCCATCCGGTGAAAATAACCGTAGCGGTCATTATCAGGTCAGCAGTTCCTTCAAAGGAGGTGAAAAACTCGCTACTTTTTTTAACCGTCACAATAATGGCCATCCTGATGCCCGAACAGACCTATACTACCTTCAAAGTGAGGACAATGGAAAAACCTGGACCACGGTTCAGCAATATACCCTTTTGCTTCCCATTCATAGTATTGACAGCCCCGCCAGGGTAATAGATTATGACTCCCAGAAGAAAAATGTCTACTTAAAGGATATGCGGTTTGATCAAAACGGTCATCCTATTCTGTTATATATAACCAGTAATGGCCACGAGCCCGGACCCAAAAACAGGCCCTATGAATGGCGCATTACTAAGTGGACGGGCAAAAACTGGGAAACGACCGTAGTGTGCAGTTCCGATCATAATTATGATATGGGCAGTCTGTATCTCGAAAAGGATAGCTGGAAAATAGTGGGCCCTACGGAACCAGGTCCCCAAAAGTATGGCACTGGCGGGGAGATTGCCGTCTGGATATCAAGGGATAAAGGAGAACATTGGAAAAAGGAAAAACAAATCACCAGTTCCAGTCCATGGAACCACTCCTATGTTCGAAGGCCTATACGGGCAAAAGCACCCTTCCAGTTCTTTTGGGCGAATGGAGATCCTCAAAAATTCGGTAAGTCCGAGCTTTTCTTTGGGGATTTTAATGGTACTATTTATAAATTACCCTATACCATGAATGCCAATACTGAAAAGCCCATAAAATCTCATAATTAATAAAAGTCATTTTTTATCCTCGTCCCTATTTCATTTGATTGGCGTAATTTCTATTTTTGATCTTAACCTTACCTATTAATGGATAGAAGACGATTTTTAGCCCATTCCTCCATCGTTCTTATGGGCAGCTCCTTTTTGGGTTGCCTTTCCAACAGTAGACCTACGCTTAAAAAAAATCAAGTAATCGGCTGTTTAGGTGATAGTATTACCTACGGGAACAAGCAAGGTTATGTGGAATTGTTACAAAAACACTACACAGCGAACCACCCGGAAATGAGCCTTAAATTCGGGAATTGGGGCAAAAGTAGTGAAACCGTTACCGGCCTTACGGAAGAACACCATCCCGGCCCCAGACCCTACCTGTTTGAACGCCTGGATACCCTATTGGATAATGAGCCGGTGGATATCATCACCTTTTGTTATGGCATTAACTGTGGCATTTATGGCCCTCCTTCCCAAGCACTTTTTGATAGCTACAAAACCGGCATTTACACCTTTTTGGAAAAAATAAAACAAAGGAATATTACGGCCATACTTTTAACCCCTCCCCCTTTGGTCCTGGATGTTGCTCCTATTTCTCCCAACACGCAGGAAACCAGCTATGGGTATCGGAATCCATATCCAAAATACGACGAGGAAGTACTCCAGGAGTTTAAGAAAATTGTTTTGGATTTCCATCATGGATCGGTCATGGGCGTAGTGGATATTAACACCCCCCTATACAAAAATAGGGCAGATTGCTATGATACGGACCCCATTCATCCCAATACAAAAGGACACCGATTGATAGCCGATACGGTCATCGAATATTTTGGAATTTAACACCGCTTTAAGCCCCTATGGCAGGGTATTTGTTATCTTTATTTCGTATTTATCGAGGATAGTACTATGCAGCTAAAACCGATTTTTGTACTGTGTTTCCTTGGGTTGGCTTCTTCTTTAATGTATGCCCAAACGGATATTCCTACCCAAAAACCACTGAAAATTGAAGCAGCGAACAAAATAGACCCCATTGGAAAGCCCAGTCAGAGCAGTATACTCAATATTCCTTCCATTATAGACGACAAGCCGGAATCAAACCTTATGGATTCCCTATCAAATAACCCGGTAAAAATGTTGCCGGATCGGGAACTGGTTCAAGCTGGGCATGGGATGAAAATAGATCCCAAAGTAGGCCCAAGAAAACCAAAGGAGGGTTCCAAGGAACATTTTGGAGATATGTACATGGGCGATGTAAAAAGTAACGGAAAATTTGTAGGTGTTATCTGCAGAGACCACGAATTCGTAGATGGTGATCGAGTCAAGATTTACCTGAACGACCAAGTGATAGACCCTAATGTATTACTTACCGGCTCCTTTAAAGGAGTAAACATAGACTTGCAAAAGGGTTTCAACAAATTGGATTTTGAAGCGCTAAACGTAGGTTCGTCACCACCAAATACGGCACAGGTGGATGTATATGACGATCAAGGACAATTGATTTATTCCAATAAATGGTTACTGTCCGCCGGCTCCAAAGCAACGCTTATTATCACGAAAGAGTAGAACGGTCCATAGTTGGCAATCAATCCTTTGCTTTGGTTAAATTTCCAAATCACAAATATCAAATTCCAAGAGTCAAATCTTCAAATCAAACATTTTCAAATTGTTACACTAAACACCATAGGCACATTTAAACATCACTCCCTTGACCCGGGCTTATAAGTCTCCTTCGCTCTTTTTAGCACGTCCTCCTTATAATACGCCACATCTTTCCATTCCACATTGGCATACGGCAATGCTTGATCACCAAAATGAGGGGAATTGGGGTCTCCGCTTTGGCCCCCGGCTAGGATACTTTTTGCCTTTACCGTATCCCCAAACTCAACAACGGCAACAAAACTGTTCCCTCGAGTACCATAGATTTTTTTTGTGTTGTTGTCATAACGTGCGCCATACGCTGCCAACGCACCCCATCTCCCCGAAGCAAAACCGATGGGAATACTGGGCTTGTCGTCATCAAAAGCTTGATAAATATCCCCGTTCAGTCGCTGGTAGCGGTTAACCTCCCCCCAAGGTATGTTCCAGATACCAAAATCCGTTGTTAAACGGTCCAAGACTGCAGTAAAAATGGATATCCGTTCTCCTTTTGGCGAACTACTTCCGAAATAGTTTATTAATTCCATTCCGCCAAGCCCATTGGGGCGATTACCTTGTTCCAAATACAGTGTACCGTAATAGTGCGCCAATGTCATGGCCACGGATTCCTTTGAAGTCGTATAATCCCATTCGCGAAGTACGTTTATAGCCGAAGCAAAGGCCTCGGTAGGTCGAGTGATGCCATCACTCGCTTCGATCAGGCCGGGAATCAATGCCTCGAAAGCAGGCAGATAAGGATCATGCGCCAATTTTATGAGACTATCCAAAGTATATCCTTTTCTATCCTTTAACAGGCCAATGGCATGTACCCCACGAAAGTTTTCCCGGTCCAGGGACATGTATTTTGGGTAATTTTCCCGTTTTGGACCGTGTTCCAAAGCAGCGGTATAAGGCGTAGAGTTGCAGTTTTGTATCCAGCCATTCGCCGGATTGAGCACCAGTATATTTTCATCTACCGTATGAAGTCCTTGCCAATCGGTTTTGGGATTCCTGCCATCTACGGGCTTGGTATAATCAAAGCGTGTATCCCGTTTTGGAATGAAGTTTCCATGAAAGTAGGCAATGTTTCCTTCCGCATCGGCATATACGGTATTGTTGGAAGAGTTCGTCCGGATATCCATCATCTTTCGAAAACCTTGGTATCCAATTTGTTTTGTACGGATATAGGATTGCTCCAGGGCCTTCACCGGTTCCCACATCATGGCAGTGGCCGTCCACAGCCCATCCTCCATATGGGTTATAGGCCCATGATGTGTATGGTAGGCGGGAAATGACTTTTCTTTAATACCATCACCCTCCTTATATTTTAGGATGATTTCAGAAGTTTTTACGGGACGCAATTCCTCACCATATTGATAGAACAATTGGTCATTCATCCTAACCAGGGTTTCCTTAAACTCGTCCAGCACATCGGTATAGGTACTGGTATGCATCCATCCGGTCTTTTCATTGAATCCCTGATATACAAAAAACTGGCCCCAGGTAACTGCACCGTACGCATCAAGTCCTTCTTCACTAACCACATGAACCTCGCCCCGAAAGTAAAATGAGGTATGCGGATTGATCAATAACAGGGGATTCCCTGATTGGGTCAACGCTCCGGATATGGCAATCCCATTTGATCCCTGAGGTTCGGCCATCGCCTCCTTTTTATTCATCTCCAATTCCTCTACCTCTGGAATTTCCATACTACTTTCATAGAACACCTTGATTTCTTCAGTGGAAATCCGTTCAATATCGCCACCAATGGAGCCTTCACTAAAGTACATGGGCATCCAAGGTTCAAAACGGGTCAACAACTTAGGTTCAACCTCGGGATGGGTATACAGGTAATAATTGATTCCGTCCGCAAAGGCATTGCAGAGTTTTTTTAGCCATTCCGGACTTTCCTCATAGTTCGCCTTGGCCTCTTCCTCGGTCATAAACAACTTGGCCCTTAGATCACTGTATAAAGCTTCTTTGCCCTCCACCTCAGCAAGCCGGCCCGTGGCCCAGATATAGTTCTGTTCTACCCGGTAAAAGTCGTCCTCACATTGCGCATAAAGCAGTCCAAAAACCGCATCGGCATCCGTTTTTCCATAAATATGGGGCACGCCAAAGTCATCACGAATAATGCTAATGTTTTCGGCTTGGGCCTGCCATTGTGATACTTCAGAATCAGTGGTGGTTTCAGTCTTACAAGAAACCATGCCGACGAAACAAAGAATAGAAAGAAGTTGGTATTTCATTCCTAAAGATTTGGGATGAAAATAAATGTCTTATCCGTGAAATACTAATTAATGCGTAAAAAAATCGAGGCTGTTGGCACTTGCATGCCATACGCTTATTTCGCGATTCCCCAAAAGATGTACTGCTTGTTCCGGTTTTCTAAAGTATTGATTAGCAATCAACTATTCTCACACCCAATACCTGACATATGTCATAAAATAGGTGGGGCATTTCTTCTATTTTTACCCTAATGCAGCTAAAGTATGTGATGATGAATACGGCACCGACAGCGAACGATACCTTTATCCATTTTGGGAAGATATCCAGAATTGAACGGAATTCACTGACCGTTTCCTTGGACGAAAATGTCCATTGTGAGTCCTGCCGTGCCAAAGGGACCTGTGGAATTGCGGATTCTGGCTCCAAGGAAGTGGTAGTCTCCGATTCCAAAGAGGCCTTTTCCATAAATGAGCCCGTAGCCGTGGTCCTTAAAAAGGAAACCGGCCTTAAGGCCGTCTTTTGGGCCTATGTATTTCCCTTTGTTTTGGTGATAGCCACCTTATGGATCGCTTCGGGATTTCTACAGGAATGGATGGCCGGGCTACTATCGCTCTCGATCTTGGTCCCCTACTACCTCTTCCTTTATTTGCTAAAGAACGTGTTTACCGAGGCCTTTAAAATTTCAATCCTAAAAGTGTAATAGCATGACGTACTCCATAATCTATAGCGTTCTTTTACTGGCATCCCTAGGGGTAACGGCGGCTATGGTGCTCTATGTCGTCTCCAAAAAGTTTTACGTATATGAAAACCCTTTGATTGCCGAAGTGGAAGATTTGCTCCCCGCCGCCAATTGTGCCGGATGCGGTTCTCCGGGATGCAAAGCCTTCGCTGAAAAATTGGTTGATACGGATGACATATCCGATTTGTTCTGCCCTGTTGGGGGGAATGATGTTATGCAATTGGTATCCGAGGCTTTGGGCAAAGAAGTGGCGGAAAAAGACCCCACGGTTGCCGTGGTACGCTGTCAGGGTGCTTGCGATGTACGACCCAAAACCAGTGAATTTCAAGGACCGAAATCCTGCGCGATTTCCGCCTTGATCTACAGTGGTGAAACGGATTGCCAGTATGGATGTTTGGGCGATGGGGACTGTGTAGCGGTCTGTAAGTTCAATGCCATGTATATGGACGAGACTACAGGTTTACCCGTGGTCATCACCGATAAATGTACCTCTTGTGGTATGTGTGCCGAGGCCTGCCCAAGGGACATCATTGAAATGCGCCCCAAGCACAAACGGGACCTTAAAATTTTTGTAGGATGTCTCAACGAGGACAAGGGCGGCATTGCCAGAAAAGCATGTTCCGTGGCCTGTATAGGTTGTTCCAAATGTTTCGATATCTGTCCCAAGGAAGCCATTACCATGGTGAACAATCTCGCCTATATTGATCCGGAGTATTGCACCCTTTGTAGAAAATGCGTTCCGGTCTGCCCTACCGATTCCATCATTGAGACCAATTTCCCCAAGAAAAAGGTAAAAAAAGTAGAAGTTGACCAAGGAGCGGAAGTGAAATCGGTTAATCTGATAGACCATGCTTAAGACCTTCCCAAAAGGAGGTATTCATCCTCCAGAGAACAAGTTGACCTCATCCAAGCCGATACAACGATTGCCGGTACCCAAAGTGGTTTACGTGCCTATAGCGCAGCATATAGGAATCCCTGCGGAGATTGTGGTGGATCGAAAGGATAAAGTGGATATAGGTCAGGTCATTGCCAAATCGGGTGGATTTGTCTCTTCGAATATTCATTCCCCTGTGGCCGGGACCGTGACCAAGTTGGATATGATCGTAGATAGTACGGGCTACAAAAAGCAATGTATCGTCATCCGGACGGATGCCAAGAATGCGTCCAATTTTGTGGAAACCGAGTATCCGTTGAAAAAGGAAATCGAATTGGAACCCCAGGAGATATTGCAACGCATTTCCGATTATGGTATCGTTGGGCTAGGGGGCGCCACCTTCCCCTCGCACGTAAAACTGAATATAAAGGCGGATAAAAAAATCGATTGCCTGATTATCAACGGAGTGGAATGCGAACCGTATTTGACGGCAGACCATAGATTAATGCTGGAAAAGGCCGAAGAAATCTTAATGGGGATTCAAATCTTGATGTATGCCCTAAACGTTCCCCGTGCGATCATTGGTATTGAAAACAACAAGAAGGATGCCATAGAAACCTTCAAAAAATTGATGTTACAAGAACCCAAGATTCAAGTGGCCGCCCTACAGGTAAAATATCCTCAGGGTGGTGAAAAACAATTGGTCCGGGCGCTGTTAAAGCGGGAAGTTCCAAAAAATGGATTGCCGTTGGATGTGGGTGTAATTGTGCATAACGTGGGGACTATTTTTGCCATTTACCAAGCTGTGCAGCATAACAAGCCTTTAATCGAACGCGTAGTAACAGTCACGGGCAAGAAAATGGGGAAGGCCTCCAACTTTTGGGTAAAGATAGGGACGCCTATAAAAGACCTGATTACCGAAGTGGGCGGTATGCCGGAAGGTACCCGTAAAATTGTGAATGGCGGCCCTATGATGGGGAAAGCCCTAAAAAATACGGATGTTCCGGTAACCAAAGGCACTTCGGGCATATTGGTTATTTCCGAGGATGAGGCTAGCCGGGGCGAGACCAAACCCTGTATCCGCTGTGGCGAATGTGTATCGGTCTGTCCCATGGGATTGGAACCTCACTTATTGATGAACCTATCGGAAAAAGGGATGTTCGAGCATGCCGGTCAGGAGGATATCCTCACCTGTATAGAATGTGGTTCGTGCAGCTATGTATGCCCTTCGCACAGACCCCTCTTGGATTACATCCGATTTGGAAAAAGTATTGTCAAAAAGTTGGACGTCTCAAAGAACTAAGAACGTATGGATAGCCCTCCTATTGTTATCTCCGCCTCACCCCATGTACATTCCGACCGGACTTCCAAACGAATCATGTATGATGTGGTCATTGCCATGGTTCCCGCTTTTCTGGTCTCGCTGTATGTGTTCGGAATCAATGCCTTTATTGCCACGGCAACGGCCGTTGTTTCCTGTCTCTTGTTCGAATATCTGATCCAGAAATACCTTTTAAAAGCGGAAATCACCATAGCTGATGGTTCCGCTTTGATTACCGGAATTTTGTTGGCCTTCAACCTACCCGCGGGCTTACCCATTTGGATGATTATTGTGGGGAGTTTGGTAGCCATAGGCATTGCCAAGTTGTCCTTTGGAGGTCTGGGGTACAATATCTTTAATCCTGCCTTGGTAGGCCGGGTATTTCTCTTGGTCTCCTTTCCGGTACAGATGACCTTATGGCCCACCGCCGTCGAAAACAACACGACCCTAGCCGATGCCGTTACCGGGGCCACTACCTTGGGAATCATCAAGGACGGGCTTCAATTTGGGGGAACCATGACGGAATTGAGCGCCCAACTCCCCTCCCATCTCAATCTGTTTTTGGGGATTACCGGCGGATCGCTGGGCGAAATGTCAGCCTTAGCCCTACTCCTGGGTGGTTTATACCTCATCGCCCGAAAAGTAATCACATGGCATATTCCGGTAGCCGTATTGGGGACCCTAGCCCTGATGACCGGGATTTTCTGGTGGGCAGATTCAGAACAGTATGCCAATCCCTTGATACATGTATTATCCGGAGGTGCCATCCTCGGGGCCTTTTATATGGCGACCGATCTGGTGACCAGTCCGGTGACCAAAAAAGGGATGCTGATTTTTGCCATAGGCATTGGGGTAATTACGGTTATCATCCGGTTGTTCGGATCCTATCCGGAAGGGATATCCTTTGCCATTTTGATTATGAACGCCTTTGTACCCCTGATCAACAAATATTTCAAGCCGCGTAGATTCGGTTCCAAAATAAAGGCCAAAATCGTATAATGATGCAGAAAAAAGAATCGACTTTCCTCAATATGGCGCTGTCCCTTTTGGTCATCACCTTGGCAGCAGGATTCTCCCTAGGCTATGTAAACGACATCACCTTGGAACCTAAGGCCAAAGCCAAATTGGCCAAAAAGGTCAATGCCCTCAAAACGGTCCTACCCGAATTTGATAATGATGCGGTTTCGGAAGTCGTAATCGTTAAACCGGAATCCGCAAAAGACAGTATTGAAATCTATCCTGCTTTTCAGAATGGGGAATTCGTTGGGGCTGCGGTCACGGGATTTTCAGAAAAAGGATATAGTGGCCTCGTAAAGATCATGGTAGGCTTTACCCTGGATGGACGTATTTATAATATCTCCGTTTTGGAACAAAAAGAAACCCCAGGGCTAGGCACAAAGATGAAGGGCGAAAAGTTTCTGAGGCAATTTCGGGATAAGGATCCGAGCCGATACGATCTAAAAGTGGTGAAAGATGGAGGGGAAGTAGATGCCTTAACAGGGGCCACCATTACAACGCGAGCCTTTACCGAAGCCACACAATTGGCGTATAATGTCTTTGTGGAACAGAAGGAGCAATGGGCAGTGAACAATGAACAGTGATAAGTGTTTAGTAAAAAGTAATAAGTAAATGGTTGATGGTGGACGAAGCGGTAGGCGATTAGCGGATAGCGTTAAACAATTGACAGTTAAAAATAATTCAATAACCAGTAATAACTCAATAACATAGTAACTCAATAACAAACAACCAGCAACAGACAACCAACAACTAACCAAGACCCATGAACAAAACACTCGATCAAAAGCAGAACTTTTTAAAGGGCATCCTCAAGGAGAATCCGGTCTTTGTAATGCTTTTGGGGATGTGTCCTGCCCTAGGAGTAACCTCATCGGCCTTTAACGGGCTAGGGATGGGAGTGGCTACCCTGTTCGTCCTATTGATGTCCAATGTAGTTGTTTCCCTGATCAAATCGCAAATACCGAACAAGGTTCGGATTCCGGCCTTTATCATTATTATCGCTTCCTTTGTCACCGTGGTGGAAATGGTATTGGAGGCCTATATCCCCTTTTTATACGAGCAGTTGGGCATCTTTATCCCTTTGATCGTAGTCAACTGTCTGATCTTGGGGCGGGCCGAGGCCTTTGCCTCCAAGAACAATCTGTTCTCCTCCATTCTGGATGCGCTGGGTATGGGCTTGGGCTTTACCATTGCCCTTACTGCCCTAGGGGCCACACGTGAAATCCTGGGTAGCGGTAGTATTTTTGACATCAAGTTCGTGGGTGAGGATGCCAATACCTTTATCCTGTTCATTTTGCCTCCTGGAGCCTTTATAGCCCTGGCGTATTTAGCTGTACTCTTCCAAAGATTAACCCCTAAAACTTCCTAGGTATGGACTATCTGGTTATCCTTATAGCGGCCGTATTCGTCAACAATATTGTACTCTCCCAGTTTTTGGGGATATGTCCCTTTTTGGGGGTATCCAACCGAATATCCACCTCTGTGGGGATGTCCGGGGCCGTACTCTTTGTGATGACTATTGCTACTACGGTCACCTATTTGCTGCACCAATATATTCTGATACCCTCCGGGCTGGATTATCTTCGCACCATTACCTTTATTTTGGTCATCGCCGCCTTGGTACAGATGGTAGAGATCATCTTAAAAAAGGTAAGTCCACCCCTATACCAGGCCCTTGGGGTGTTCCTCCCCTTGATCACCACCAACTGTGCAGTCTTGGGCGTAGCCATTCTGGCCCTGGGGCTGGAGAATGGCAGTCTGTTAAAGGCGGTATTCTTTGCACTCTCCCATGCTATAGGATTTTCCTTGGCCCTGGTAGTCTTTGCCAGTATCCGCGAATTCCTGGAACTGGCCGATCTCCCCGAGGGAATGAAAGGCGTTCCCATTAACCTCTTGGTAGCCGGACTCCTATCGCTGGCCTTTTTAGGCTTTGCTGGGCTGGTGTAAGAATACTATTTACGGATCCGCTAAAAAATAGTACATTGCCGTATTAACGGAAGCCTAAGACCAATAATCGTATACCCTATAGCGGTTATTGATGCTATACCATTGTTAGCTGTAATACAAAAAATAGATTTGCGAAAAATAATTAATGACTACAAAACAACTACTAGATTATCAGAATATTATTAAAACTAAAGGATGGAAAAAAAATCCTCTTCATAAATCCGTAGAAAAAAAAATGTTTCAACTTTTTACCAACTTAAACAAAATTGAAATTGATCTAATTCTTGAGTTATTGGAAAAGTTTACGTGGATAGGCAATAATCAGTATGATAAAAAAATATTAGATATTTTCAGAAAAATAGAAGATAAACTAATAAAAAAAGCAGAAAGATTTTATTTCTTCCCCGTTGTAAAACCGTACGACAGTCACAAATTGAAAAGCGGATTATCTTTGATTTACCCAGTAGTTGGTATCCTAAATTATATTGAATATCTGGACCATATTGATAAAGGAGGCAAAAATATAATTACCAAATACAAGTCATTAAGAAAGTTAAAACTCAAAGAGAATGAATTTCTCATTCTCGTAGATGACTTTGTTGGTTCAGGAAAAACGCTTGAAACATGTATTAAAACTATAGAATCGTATAAAATACCTTTGGAAAAATTGATTTTGATATCAATCGCTATTCATAATGATGGTCTAAACTTAGTAAATAAAAAAGAAATAAAGGCTTACTATTCTCATATTGAAAAAAAGGGCATTACTGATTATTTCTTTGATGAAGAACAAATGAGAAGAAAAAGTTTGATGAAGTTGATGGAAAGGAAACTGAAGTTTAAACCTAAATTCAGCCTAGGATTTGAAGAATCCGAAGCTCTATTGTCATTAATCCGAACACCTAATAATACATTTCCTATTTTTTGGCATGAATATTATTATCGAGAAACACTGCACAAAGCACCATTTCCTAGATAATCAATTATGAATGAAAAACATATATACCTGTCCCTTTTAAAGGTAAAAAACAATACAAGTATAAATGAACTTATACATGAAGGTTTGAGGTATAAAGAAATTCTCGAACTAATTAGATTTATACTCAATAAAAAATATATTACTGAAACAGAAGACTCTGTTATTTTATCTCAGCATGGAGAAAAAATGCTAAAGGAGTTAGCAACCACTTATAAAAAAACAGATAAAAAATCTTGGATAAAGCAGGACGAAAAAAGCCTGATTAAAAAAATGAAAAAAAGTGATATATTTATTCCAAGAAGTAATGAGTTGACTTTCAAAATAAAGTTTAAAGAATAGTATGCTTTGCATACCAGATTAGTGAGTCATTAATCTGTAAAAGAACTGAATTTCAAGCTCATCAACTTTTCAAAAGGCCTCCGAGTACCTCCGACCTTTTGAAAAGTTTATTCCAAATTGAGCGAACTTCGGTTCGCTCAATTAAAGATTCAAATGGAATTTGAAATCTATAAAAAAAAATTTGAAGCCAAGGCTCTAAAAACCGGTCTTACCGATTTAGAAATAACTGATTGTCTAAATTATGCTCTACCCTTAATAGAAAAAGGGCTTCCTGTAATTTACAATACATCCCATTTATCCAAACTTGTCGGTTTAAGAAAAACATATGTAAAGAGAGCAGCTATCTATACGAAATCTTATTATAGAAATTTTACTATTGCAAAAAGATCGGGCATGCCAAGAGAAATTTCAGAGCCCCTTCCCAACTTGAAAATCATACATAAGTTTATTTTAGAAGAAATCTTAGAGAATATAAAAGTCAGTGCTTTTGCAAAAGCTTACAAAAAGAAATCCAATATACTAGAAAATACTAGATATCATATAAACCAAAACAAAGTCGTTACTCTTGATATCGAGAATTTTTTCCCATCTATAACTACAGACAAAGTTGAGAATATATTTAGAGGATTAGGATACTCTGATTTGATTTCAAATCTATTGTCAAAACTCTGCACTTTAAATAATTCATTGCCACAAGGTGCACCAACAAGCCCTTATCTTTCAAACCTTTTCATGAAGGGTTTTGATTCTAAACTAGCTGATTTTTGTTTAAGCAAAAAAATTAGATATACTCGATACGCCGATGATATTACGCTTTCTGGAGATTTTAATGAGAAAGAGGCAATAGATTATATATCAGTATTACTTAAGGAATTGGACTTAGACTTGAATTGTAAAACCAAAATAATGAAACGCGGTCAACAACAAATAGTAACTGGCATTGTGGTTAATGAAAAAAGTCAAGTTCCTAGAAAAGAAAGGTTAAAATTGAGGCAAGAAATTTATCATATTAAAACAAAAGACTTAGACTCTCATAAAAAATTTAAGCAAATAACTCAAAGAAATTACTTATACCATTTATATGGTAAGATTTCCTATGTTGTTTTTGTTAATCCTAAAGATGAGGAATTCATAGAGTACAAAAAATTCCTGAAAACATTAATGAACTGAAAAGCACAGCAGCTAATAACAGCGGATATAAAACTGTTAGGCGCAATTTTGACCCATTTAATGAATCGATTTATTAAAGTACTTCGTATAATCGGGCAAGTACTTGTCTTAAGCTCAATAACTTTATTAGCTTACCCGTTAATCGAATTGAAAATCCCCGGAAAAAGAATATTTACGGATCAAGGCCAAATTGGAATGTCGGTATTTGGCGCTCTGTTTTTCATAATTGCCTCTGGACTTCTACTGAATTCAATAATAATGTTTACACAAAATCATTGGAGGAATTATAGATTAATTGCCAGCATAATCATTGTAATTTTAGTTTTTCTAGTGATTTTACCAAGAGAAAATTATGTGAAATCAGTCCTTGGCAAACCAAAACTTTCGTTCAATAGAATAAACAAAAATGAAAAATATGCAACAGCTACAATTAAAATAAGGCTATTTAACAATGGAAGGTTTCTATCAGAAACATACGATGCTCACTTGAACAACGAAAACATGGGGAATTACACTTTTGAAAATGGTAATTTAAGCTTGGATTTTCATAATGAAAAACCGGAATATATGGGAACGGAACTCAAAATAATAAATGATACCCTGAGCTGTCTGAATTGCACGGAAAAAGTGAAACTTATATAAATTAATCCTAACATGTTTCAGGATTAATGCAATCGGAATTTCCATGCTTCGACTTCGCTCAGTACAGGCTTGTAAATTTTTGCAATAAATTATCTTTAACATTTAGGCGGACGTTTTCCGCCGCATATAAAGTAACAATTTAGAAAAGTCCCCAACTAATCATACAGAGACCATTGGTAACCTTTTAATTAATCCCCTGATATTAAACAGGGATAAAGGTTTAAATGCCAATGAAAAAAACACATATATAAACGATTGACCCAAAATTAATGAAGCATAGATTTCTCCTCCTAAGTAGCATAGGTATTTTATTAGGTTCCTGTATTGTTGAAATACAAAAAGAAAACTCTTCAACACAACCGGTTAAAAATACAAAGAAAATAGAGCTGGACATCAAAGAGGCCAACCGGCTTATGGAATTGCCGCTGGGCTGTATTCAAAACCCACTTCCCTACAAGTCAGGATTAGTAGTAGCAAAGGAAAGCGATTTGGCCATGCCGGTAGATCATCATCCCGCTTTCTATGGCTGCTTTGACTGGCATTCTGCGGTACATGGCCATTGGTCATTGGTCTACTTGTTAAAAAACTTCCCCGACCTCGCCAAAAAAGAAGAAGCGATCCAAATGCTTGATGAAAATCTTACTGCCCAAAACATCGAAAAAGAAGTGGCCTATTTTTCATTGAATCCGGAAAGCAAGTCTTTTGAAAGATTATATGGCTGGGCTTGGTTGCTCAAACTTCAAGAGGAGCTGTTCACCTGGGATAATCCCTTAGCGCAAAAGTGGTACAATAACCTAAAACCATTAACAGCTTATATTTCAAAGGCCTATATCGAATATCTTCCAAAATTGGTTTACCCTATTCGGGTAGGTACGCATACCAATACTGCTTTTGGAATCAGTTTTGCCTATGACTACGCACAAACAGTAGGAAATAAAACTTTGGCCGACGCCATTAAAAAAGCGGCAATCCGATTCTATAGTACGGACAAAGATTGCCCAATTACTTGGGAACCCAGTGGACATGATTTCCTTTCACCTTGTTTGCAAGAAATTGACATTATGCGCAAAGTGCTCTCGGAGGAAGAATTCAAGAAGTGGTCCAAAGCGTTTTTGCCTGCTTTGTTTAATCAGAACTTATCTTTAAGCCCCGGACAGGTAAAAGATCGTTCCGATGGTCATTTGGTCCATTTGGATGGTGTAAATTTCTCAAGGGCTTGGTGTCTCTACCCATTGAAAGATAATAACAATGCCTACAATTTGGCAAACGAGCATTTGGATTACTCACTTTCCAAAATCACGGATGGAGATTATGCAGGACAACATTGGCTAGGTTCATTTGCATTGTATGCCTTCAAAACGAAAATCGAAGCGCAGCAATAAACCTAAGGAAATACAAGAATTCACATGAGAATAAATAAAAACCACGGCCAACAAAAGCTAAATTGCATTAAAACACAGATAAGCCAAACGTTGTGTATAACTAAGACCAACAAAATGAAAAAAGCAATATTAGTATTGACCGCTGTATTACTGGTTTGCCATATTTCCTTCGGGCAATCGGAGGATTTCACGGTTTACAATGACCTTTCCTACTTGAGCAAGGAATCGGTTTCCAATGACAGTCTTCAAAGATTGAACTTGGTCTTACCTTCAAATAAGGAGAACTATCCGTTATTGATATGGATAGGTGGGGGTGCTTGGTCCTATGGGGATAGAAATCAAGAAATGGATCTGGCCAAAAGGTTCGCAGCACAGGGAATTGCCGTAGCAAGTATTGGACATAGATTGAGCCCTGCCACATGGCGCGATTCAACTTTAGATAAAGGAATCCAGCATCCAAGACACATTGAAGATGTGGCAGCATCCGTTAAATGGTTGCACGATAATGCCGATACCTACGGGTATGATAAAGGAGCTTTTTTTATCGGGGGATATTCCTCTGGAGCTCATTTGTCCGCATTAATAAGTTTGGACAATACCTATTTAAACCAAGTAGGCCTTTCCATTGAAATATTCAAAGGGGTAATACCGATTTCAGGAACCTATGATATCGTTGATTACCATAATGTATTTTTGAACGGGGGTAGGCCGGAACTTGCCAAGCTACATGTTGAAGCTGTTTTCGGTAGCACAGACAAAGACTTTAAAAATGCCTCGCCCGTAACCTACCTCAAAAATTTATCGATTCCTATGCTGCTCATCAGCGACAATACTTTGTACAATTACTCAAAGCTTTTTGAGGAAAAAATACGCGAAACGGAGTTTAGGGATATGCAAGTTTTATATAGCTATGATCTATCACATGGCGAATTGTGGAAAAATATATCACTTTCAGAAAAAAGTATCTACAGGGCGGTAATCGTAAACTTCATCAAAACACTATTTGGAAATGGTTAACGGCACACTTCATAAGGTTGTCTACTTTTAGTGTGCACGTAAAAGATCTATAGATTATATGATCTGTATGCCTATGTTGTGAGTAATTGATTAAAAAATGAAGAATCCTTTTTTACAAGAAATATTTGATCCAACCATATTTTCTTCAGAAGAGCTGAAAATTCTTGGTCCTAAATTCAAAAAAATAACTTTGAAGAAAGGTGATGTTTTGTTGAGGAGTGGAGAAAAAGTTTCATATACACACTATGTCCATATAGGCTGTTTAAGATGCTACTTTATTGATGAATTTGGTAAAGATCACACCTTGCAGTTTGCTATCAAAGATTGGTGGATTAGTGATTACACTGCTTTTTTCTCGGGGACCAAGGCCATGATGAATATTGAATGTATTAAAGATACTACGCTATATAGGTTGTCTAGAAAAAATATGGAACAATTGTATCTTGATATTCCGGCTTTTGAGACCTTTTTTAGAAAAAAACTGGAAAAGAGAATGGAAGCCTTTCACAGAAGAACCCTTAATAATTTAGCGTTTCCTGCTAAAGATAGGTACTTATCTTTTGTCAAAACTTACCCTAGGATAGAACAACAAGTCAAAAACTACCACATAGCTTCATACTTGGGAATTACAACTGAGAGCCTTAGTAGAATCAGAAAAGAAATCGCTCAGTAATCGTTTCTTACCATACATCAATTTTTTTGAGAGGTGTATAGCTCAATTTTGCAGTGTAATTAAATCATTATAAAATGAAAAAAGCACTCATTGCATTATTAAGTTCTGCTTTTCTTTTCTCTTGTGGGAATAAGACAAAAGGAAGTACGGTTTCAAATCAAGAAAAAAATACCAAACAAGAAAAAAGAGAAACAATGAAAAGGATTTTGTTCGTAATTACAAGTCATGATAAATTGGGTACTACAGGCGACAAAACCGGGGTTTGGCTTGAAGAGTTTACTGGCCCATATTACTTTTTAAAGGATAAAGGCGTTGTTATTACGCTAGCCTCACCCAAAGGTGGCAAACCTCCTATTGACCCTAAAAGTGAATTACCAGACTTCCAGACTTCTTCCACTAAAAGGTTCAATGAAGATAAGGAAGCGCAGAACGTGTTTTCTAAAACCATTAAATTGGAAACCGCCAAGCAAACGGATTATGATGCTGTTTTCTACACTGGTGGATACGGTCCATTATGGGATTTAGCCGATAATGAAAAATCAATAGCTTTAATAGAAGGTTTCTACAATAGCAATAAACCAGTAGCTTCCGTTTGTCATGGTCCAGCCATCTTTAAGAACACCAAGGATTTAGAGGATAAACCACTTGTAGCTGGAAAAAAGGTAACGGCATATTCAAATTCTGAAGAGGCAGCAATTGATTTTACGAATGTTGTCCCGTTTTCGGTAGAAGACGTGTTAAAGGAAAATGGTGGAATTTATTCGAAAGGGGCCGATTGGAATCCTTATGCAGTTGAAGACGGGTTATTGGTTACCGGTCAAAATCCTGCTTCTTCCGAGTTGGTAGCTGAACTTCTACTGGAAAAACTGAATTAATATCATCCATTAAAAAAAATAAAGCCGCATAATGGGAAATACAATTTTAACAACCCATTAAAGCAACGGGATAGGAAAGTAATTACTCGTAATTTTCACAAAAAGGCTGGAATGTGATTGCCGCAATGCGCAAACCTAAAGCAGGGCAAGATCTTATACCAAATGAAAGTCTTGTCCTAGAGACTCTTGATGTTAAAAAAAGGAAACGATTGAACAAGCCATCGCAAAGGTGTCGCCAAATTTGGAAAAATTGATGTCTTTTTAAATAACACCGAATATGGAGTGACTGGAACACTGGAAGCTGCCACAACCGATCAAGTCAGAGGACAGTATAATGTTACCTTTTTTGAGGCAATTGATTGTATAAAGTCAATTCTTCCTTATTTTAAGAAAAACAAAAGAGGAACAATTATAAATTAGGACAGCTTAAAACGCATATTTCTGAATTTTAAGCTGAATCGGATTGATGGGCTACCGCATTTTTGTTAATTTGATTCACTTAACAACTAACGCTCGATAAACCATGAAAAAACCATCTTTTACGGTAATCCTCGCTTTTGGTATGTTTTTATCATTTCAACTTTCGCATGCGCAAATAGATTTTTCCAAACACGTATTGGTAAATGGTACAGCCGACAAATGGTGGGCAAGGAGTCATGCCGATGTGAATAATGATGGGCTCCTGGATTTTTTCGTGATCCATAACAATGCTAACGGAGGGGCCCTTCTATGGTATGAGACCGTACCCGGTTTCGGGGAATCCAAAAAACACCTTATTGCGGAAACCGGCCCCGAAGGGAAAAAGTTTGCCGCCGGCGACCTGGCATCCGGCGATATTGACAATGATGGGGATATTGATGTTTTGGGACCCGTAAGCCCTGGTGAATGGGGCGGTTCCAGTGAACCGCTTACACTATACTGGTATGAAAACCCTGGGTGGGAAGCTCATAAAATTGCCGTGTTCCCCTCTTTTGTCAAGGACTTTGATTTGGAAGACCTCAATGGTGATGGAAAACTGGACGTGGCGGGCACCACCCATCATTCGCGAAGATTGTTCGTATATCGTCAAGACAATCCTGATAGCTGGAGCAAAGCCACAGAAGTTTATGTAGAACACCTCCATGAAGGGCAACATGTTGGAGATGTGGACGGGGACGGGGATCTGGACGTCGTTTCCACCGCTTTTTGGTTTAAAAATCCCGGAGGCGATATGACCGGCGTTTGGTCGGTAAAATCCATTGACCCGTATTGGAACAGTGATGATGGGTATGATTGGATCCATAATTCCACAAAAATTTTCTGTGCGGATATTGATGGGGACCAACGCGATGAAGTCTTTATCTCCTGCTCAGAAAAATTTCGTACGCGCGTGGCCTGGTACGACCTTGATCCGGACTGCGGCGACCAGTGGGTAAAACACGAAATAGGAACCAACGCCTTTGCGCATACCTTACAGGTGGGCGATATGGATAACGATGGCGACTTGGACGTACTATCGGGTAACAATGGAGATCAAGGGTACCCTGAGACAAGTCCCGTAATCCTTTTTTTACAAGGCGAAGGGGAATCGGGTGGGCCTATTTGGCAGGAGCAAATATTGACCATGGAGGGCGCCTACAATTCCTATATAGGGGATGTTGAAGGTGATGGCGATCTGGATTTTTTCCGGTATGCTGGTCATGAAGGAAAATCCTATGAACTCTGGTTAAACAAAACGGTAGATAAATAAGAGCGACCCACTTTTCAATGTGGTTGTTTTAAACTAGCGCTATTCCTTGTCTTGTGTTCTCCCGGGGCTTTATGATTGCCGTAAAACGTATAGGATAGGCCTTGCCAAATCATGGGTAATTTGTTTACCTTTAAGCTATACCTAATCACACCAAACTTTTATCAGCCATACTCCCTCAGAAGCGGGAATTAATACAATCGATATGATAGAAATTGATAATCCGGCATTTAATTACGACAAATATGGCCAACAATATTCAGGTCATAGACAAACAGATCCGAGAATAGCTGAATTTGTTTTTAAAGAATTGGCTGAATCAACCGCCATTCTTAATGTTGGAGCCGGTTCAGGGTCATACGAACCGGATAATAAATATGTAGTAGCTGTTGAACCTTCAATAGTTATGCGGAATCAAAGAATTGTAAATAACAAAGTTCCGGCGATTAATGCAAAAGCGGACTCTTTGCCCTTTGACGACGATTCTTTTGATACCTCTATGGCAATGGTCACCGTTCATCATTGGCCGGATATAAAAAAAGGATTAAGTGAACTTAAAAGGGTTTCAAGGAAAAAAGTTGTTATCATGACTTTCGACCCAGGTCGTCTGGACTATTTTTGGAACGCCGAATACTTCCCCGAAGTCATTGAAATAGAAAAAAAGAGATATCCCACAAACGACTTTATTATGGAGTGTCTTGGAGGAAACTGTGATATTATTTCAATTCCCATTCCTTTCGATTGTGTAGATGGATTTCAGGAGGCTTTTTATGGTCGTCCAGAAGCATTTTTAAACAAGGAAGTACGACTAAATCAATCTGCTTGGGGATTCTTACCTGATGGAACGGAAGAGGAAATCGTTAAAAGATTAGCCGATGATTTAGCGTCGGGGAATTGGGATAAAAAATATGGTAAACACAGAGAGCTAAAAGAATTTACCTGTGCATTAGAATTAATTGTTGCCAGGTACTGACATGACGCATAAACCAAATGAATTTAATAACTAAAAAAGGGGGTTGGGCTACTTGATTGAAACAGAAAGGTTAGGGCTTCGGAAACTTACTAGAGAAGATGCCGACCCACTTCATGAAATATTGAGTGATGCCGAGGTGATGCAGTATTATCCGGCAACTTATAATTTGGATGCGGTAAAAGATTGGATAGGTCGAAGTATGGACAGTTACCAAAAAAATGGATTTGGACTATGGGCCGTTATCCTAAAGGAATCCAGAAATTTCATAGGACAATGTGGTATTAGTTTACAAAATATAGATGGAGTATACGTCCCGGAAATTGGCTACCATATCCACAAATTATATTGGAACCAAGGTTATGCCACAGAGGCCGCCAAGACCTCCCTTGCGTACGGGTTTCAAAACTTCGGCTTTGAAAGCATCTTCATTCATACCTATATCAAAAACAGTCCTGCACAACGTATCGCCGAAAAAATTGGAATGAAAAAAATAAAGGAATATGACAAGCACTTTAGTGCTCATAATCTGATTTGGAGACTAGTCGTATATGAAATGATCAAGAATGAATTCATGTCCGCCTAATACGAAACCGTTGGCCGGGCCATAACGCAAACACATATGAAAAAAATAGCATATCTGCTTACCCTTGGATTAATTGCTTTTAGCTGCAAGGGTCAAAAAAAAGAACAAAAACAGCCGACCGAATCGGAAAAAGAGACCACTGAAGTAAGACAGCTAAGTCCGTTTGAAAAAATGGAGGAAGAAAGTCTAAAAACGGAGTTTATCGGTATTGCTACTTCCCAAGGCATGGATAAAGACCTATTTCCCATAACATCAACAGGCGTTTCTACCCTTCCCATAAAATTGGCCGGTGAAGAATTCCTAAAATCCCTTGGCCCGGAACAATTGGAAAAAACACAATTTGATATCCAGGACGATGAATGGCGCAAATGGTGCAATGTGGACAATGGCATCTATATGCGACAAGGCATAAGCCTTAAGGAAATGGATCAGGAACAACGAAAATTGGCTTTCGAGCTCATGCAAAATGCATTAAGCGCAAAAGGATTGCAATTGAGCAAGGATATCATGAAAACAGACCAAACACTTCGTGAATTGAACAACGGCAACCCTATCTACGATGAAGAGCTCTATTTTTTTACCATTATGGGCAACCCATCCCTGACCGAACCTTGGGGCTGGCAAATAGACGGTCACCATTTGGTTATAAATTATTTCATCTTGGGAGACCAGGTAGTAATGACCCCGACTTTTATGGGAGGTGAACCGATAATAACGACTTCGGGAAAATATAAGGGCAATACGATTTTTCAGGATGAACAAAATTTGGGTCTAAAGTTTATGCAATCCCTCCCCGTGGAACTACAAAAGGAAGCCACTTTGTCTACGGAAAAAGTGGATAATGATATCCGGGCAGAAGCATTTTCGGATAATGTTATTGTGGATTTCCAAGGGTTGCCCGTAAGCAAGATGTCCGAAAAACAAAAAGTAGCGTTATTGGACTTGGCCAATCAATATATTTCAAATATGCGCGAGGGACACGCCAAGGTAAAGATGGAAGACATCAAAAAGCATATGAATGAAACCTACTTTGCCTGGGTAGGGCAAACGGATGAAAATGCCGTATTTTATTATCGCATCCATAGCCCAGTGGTTCTTATAGAATTCGATCATCAAGGACCGATCGGTATACAAGGAAATGGTAGACAACCCACAAGAAATCATATACATACCATTGTACGAACCCCCAATGGAAACGATTACGGAAAAGATTATTTAAGACAACATTTGGAAAAGCACCATCATTAAACAACAGCCATCGATATTGGTCTTTCCTAACTGGGGCCGAAAGCGCAAATGGAAACGATTACAATACATAAAATATGAAAGAAAAAGAAATCATCCGGAACGGGGAAGGTGAAAACTATAACTATTCCCAAGATCATTGCTTCATCAAGCTTTCTTCCCACAGGACCAATGGGGAGCTAAGCTTTGTTGAGGACACCTTAAAACCGGGCTTTTATTTGGGGCGGCATCACCACAAATTAATGACGGAGGTCTTTTATATTCTTGAAGGAGAAGTTGAATTAATTTTTGACGATGAATCGATTACGGCAGGGCCAGGAGATACCGTTACCGTTCCCCCAAATGTTTGGCATACCGCCAGATGTGAGAAGGGAGGCAAAATGCTTACGATATTTAAAAATGGCCAATTTGATCTGTATTTGGAAAAACTATCAAAACTATCCGACAGTGATTTTGCGGATACGGAACTTATGAAGTCCATTTCTGCCGAATTTGATATTTATGAGGAATAAAAATGTACAAGACAATAGGCTGCCAAGTCGAACTGCCGTAAACTATTTGGATAATACAAAAGTAATGGAACTGAATTTGGGGAATCCAAAAAATGGATGGATTCCGATTACATTTAAATCTACTGATTTTGAATTGGAATTTATTGCCTCAAACATACCCGAAAATCCGATTGACAAACTTTGCGAATCCCTTATTTTATTATTAAATGGAATCGCAACTGAGTTTTGTTGGAATTTGGAACCTGAGTACTACTTCTTTTCACTGGACCCAAAAGAAAAGCGAATCAATCTGATTATTTCGAAAAATAGCAAAACATCGAAAATTCCTAATCCAATTTTTGAATCAATAGGAGATTTCAAGTCCATAATTTTGCCAATGTATCGAAGTTTAAAAAAATTCAATACCTTGGAATTTAATGAAAAGGACTGGACAAAAATTGACCAAAAAAAACTGGATAAGCTAACGGAATTAATAACGCAAAGAAAAAATGGCTGACGGAAGTTTATCGCAATTCAAAGCTACTTTAGCTCGCAAAAAAGCGCGGAAAGATAAAAGCCAAGGAAAATTTGATAGAAAGAAAATGGGCTTTAAAAACCCTGATTCAAAACCAGAATTTAATTTTCCAAAGCTTTCGGAATCTGAATTGGAAAAGGTAAAAATTGATATCCGAAAAAAAATAAAATCTGACAGACGAAATGAATTAATAATTCTCGGAATAGTTTTTATCGCTTTGGCTCTTTTAATCTTATATCTGAATTAAAATCAATATTTGATTCCTAAAAAAAATTGAATAAATAAGCTCACCCATAAATAAAAACCATGGCCAATAAAAATCCAGAAGTCGATGAATACCTTAAGAAGAAAAATCATCCCTTGGAGGCCGAAATCCAAAGAGTCCGGGACATTATTTTAAATACCCATCCCGATATTGAAGAGACCATAAAATGGAGCAGCCCTACCTTTATGTATAAGGGGAACATGGCCTCATACTTTATGAACGCCAAAAAACATGTAAGCCTAATGTTCCACAAGGGAGCGTTGATCAACGACACTACCGGACTACTCCAAGGAGACGGCAAGGAAGCTAGGACGGCAAAATTCGGAAGTATGGAGGACATAGAAAACCACAAAAAGGATTTAGAGAGCGTGGTATTGGCATGGATAAAGATGCGGGATGATTCGTGATAAAAGCATCCCATAATCCACAAGCGGAATTATCACGACAATGAATACAAAACCTTAGCGGGACATAAAAAAACAATAGGCTTATGAAAGTAGTAAGAACGCCGGAAGACCGATTTGAAAATTTACCCGACTACAACTTTCCGGGTAACTATGTGGAGGTAGAAAAAGGTTTACGACTTCATTATTTGGATGAAGGTGATAAGGAGAAGCCTACGGTACTTCTTCTACATGGAGAACCTAGTTGGTCCTATCTCTATCGCAAGATGATTCCAGTGCTTTCAAAGGACTTTCGGGTAATTGCCCCCGACCTCATCGGGTTTGGTAAATCGGACAAGCCAATCCATCAGCAGGATTACTCATATCAAAAGCATATGGATTGGATTTCGACATTTATCCAGAAACTGGACCTTAAGGATATGGTCCTTTTTTGTCAGGACTGGGGCGGATTAATCGGTCTACGATTGATTACCGAAATGGAAGATCTCTTTGCAATGGTTATCGCCTCCAATACTACTTTGCCTACTGGCAAAACTCCTATGCCCGAAAGCTTTTTAAAGTGGAGAGCCTATTCACAACATTCACCGGGATTTAACATTGGCAAGGTCATAGAAATGGGCACCTTACAGCCACTTACCGAAGAGGTCATGGCAGTCTACAATGCCCCGTTCCCCTCTGAGGAATACAAGGCTGGGGCCAGAATCTTTCCAATGTTGGTCCCAATCGATCATGATGATCCCGAAGCTGTTAAAAATCGGCAAGCCTGGGAAAAGTTAAGACAATGGGACAAACCCTTCCTAACTATTTTTGGAGATGGAGATGACATTATGAAAGGTGCCGAACAGGTTTTTCAAAATCTGGTGCCTGGGGCCAAAGGCCAAAATCATACCCTTCTAAATGCAGGCCATTTTATTCAGGAAGAAAAGGGTGAAGAACTTGCCGAGCTGTTGGTAGTGTTTTACCGAAGCAATACCACTGACATAAACTAGACCGCATTGAAACCACATCCTATTCAGAACTCCAAGGTAATTTCGATCAAGAACAGGAAGCACGGCGAATGGAAAGCTCAACCTTTACTACCCATCTCAATATACAATCGATTAATTTCTAAACCTTCAAAAAAACAGAGATTATGAGCAATGCTGCTTGGCAATTTGAACATTCGGTCGAATGTAATTCCGACAAATCCTTTGCATGGGCCTTTTGGACCGATGTATCTAATTGGCAACGCCTTGAAGGAAAGGCGGTGGAATGGATAAAGCTCAATGGGCCTTTTGCCATAGGCACTTCAGGTGCTACAAAAACTCCAGGACAGAATCCCTATCACTGGAAAATAACACAACTGGACCCTGAAAGTTCAGCTACAATAGAAATGCATTTGGACGGTGCCGTGTTTTACAATGTGATGATCATGGAGTCAATTGGTTCAGATCGGACCCAAATCACCTAACGCTTGAGTTTAATCGGTGTAAAGGCCGCTGATTTTGCCGAGGGCATGCGAACCTTTGAAGCAAGTGCCCCACAGGGCCTAGCCAAACTGGCAAAGGCCATTGAATCCGCCTATAACGAAATCTGATTTCCAAAACTATACCTGACCTTGATGATACTATAAAAATGGAGGAACTGGATGCCTTATATCTTACCGAAAGAAAAGCCTGGCGGGAATGGCTCCGGAAAAACTTTAATAAAAAAAAAGAAGTCTGGTTGGTGTATCCTAAAAAATCCTCAGGGAAACCCAGAATCGAATACAATACCGCAGTAGAAGAAGCTTTGTGTTATGGTTGGATCGACAGTACCGTTAAATCCTTGGATGGCGACCATACCATACAACGGTTTACCCAAAGACGACCTAAAAGCAGTTATTCCCAAGCCAATAAGGAACGATTGAAATGGTTGTACAAGGAGAATAAGATTCATCTTTCGATAAGGGAAAGTATAAAGGCCATAATTGACCAGGAATTTGAATTTCCTTTGGATATATTGGACGAAATACGAAAGAATCCCATGGCCTGGGAAAACTATCAAAAACTTTCAGATCCGTACAAGAGAATACGGATTGCCTATATTGATAGTGCCCGAAAACGCCCGGAGGAGTTTACAAAAAGGTTGTTGAATTTCATTGCCAAAACAAAGGAAAATAAATTCATAAAGGGGTTTGGAGGAATTGACAAGTATTACTAAGAAAAGAAAGTTCCGAACAACAGGATATCACCAGTTTGGACGGCACTACCCGATTACCACTACTAAGCCCTTCAAATTATTTTACTTCATAGGTCTCCCCGGAAAAGAAAAGGTCGTTTACCTTGGTAAAATTGGAATTGGCCTTTACCTGTTCCGTCAGTGCATCTTCCCTTTCTTCCAGGGTAACATCATCAAAACTCCGAATAATTCCGGTAACTAAGGGATAGGATAAGCGTACCAACATTTGATGTAGTATGGTATCCTGGGCCTTGGCATCGTGTACCAAAATATCTTCCTGGGTAATCCCGTTCTCGCCCAAAGTAACTACTTCCAATTGCAATCCGTTAAGGACCAAACCCTTATCCCGGTCTTTCCCAAAGATCATCGGTTTGCCATGCTCTACGAACAACTGCTGGTCCTCCCGAACCTTTCTATCGGTAAAATGGGAGAAGCAGCCATCATTAAAAATGGGGCAGTTCTGCATTACCTCGATCAAGGAAGTCCCCTTGAAACTTTCAGCGGCGATGAACAAATCCGTCATCTCTTTAGGCGTATTCCCCCCTACCCGGGCAAAAAACCGGGCCCGGGCACCTAATGCCAGTTCACCCGTGGAAAATGGGGGTTGCGTATTCCCATGCGGGGATGATTTTGTCTTTTGTCCCACCAAGGAGGTCGGTGAAAACTGTCCTTTGGTCAACCCATAAATCTCATTATTGAACAAAATCATATTCAAATTTATATTCCTACGAAGAATATGAATTAGGTGATTTCCCCCAATGGCCATACTGTCACCATCTCCCGTAATGACCCATACACTTAGTTGTGGATTTGCCAGTTTCACCCCTGTTGCTATGGCCGGGGCCCTTCCATGAATACTGTGCATGCCGTAAGTATCCATGTAATAGGGGAAACGGGAAGAACAGCCAATGCCCGATATGAAGACCACGTCTTCTTTTTTGACACCAATTTCCGGAAGTGCCTTTTGCATGGCCCTTAAGATTACATAGTCATCGCAACCCGGGCACCAACGCACCTCCTGATCGCTTGCAAAATCCTTGAACGTATATTTCTTTGGAGCAGCTGTTTCCATAATTATTGTATAAGTTGTTTAAACTTCTGTATCAGTTCATCATTACCAAAAGGCAACCCCTGGACCTTGTTGAACTGCAAAAACTTAAATTCGTCAAAATTGGTGCGCAGTACTTTTGCAAATTGGCCATTGTTCAATTCACAGACCACGATTTTATCGAACCTTTTAAGGACCTCCCCTGTATTTCGGGGCAACGGATTAATATAGTTAAAATGGGCCAGGCCAATATCTGTATGACCTTCGCCATGCAATTGCTTTACAGCCGTATGTAGGGAACCATACGTGCCTCCCCAACCGATGACCAACAGATTGCCTGAATCGCTAAATTCGGTTTCCAATTCTGGAATAAAATCTTTGACCCGTTTTACTTTCTCAGATCGTATTTTGGTCATGTAGCCATGGTTCTCCGGTACATAGGAAACGTTTCCGGTAACGCGGTCCTTTTCCAAGCCACCAATGCGGTGTTCCAAACCTTCTGTTCCTGGTATGGCCCAATTCCGCGCCAAGGTGCCCTCATCCCTGTCATAAGGATGCCAATTTTCTTTAACTTCTTCCACCTTATTGCTTTTAATCTCGGGCATTTCGGCTATGGTCTTTATTTTCCATGGGGCTGATCCATTAGCGATATAACCATCCGTCAACAAAACTACCGGGGTCATATGTTCCAGAGTCAATTTTGCGGCTTCATAAGCAAAGTCGAAGCAATTGGCCGGGGTACTGGCGGCAATCACAATGACCGGACTTTCCCCGTTGCGACCATACATGGCCTGCAATAAATCGGATTGTTCCGTTTTTGTAGGTAAACCTGTGGAGGGGCCACCCCGTTGCACATTCACTACTACCAAGGGGAGTTCTATCATCATGGCCAGACCCAAAGCTTCCCCCTTAAGCGCCAAACCTGGGCCAGAAGTTGTGGTAATGGCCAAGTTTCCTGCAAAGGACGCCCCAATTGCCGAAGTGATCCCTGCAATTTCGTCCTCTGCTTGTAGTGTCTTCACACCAAAATGCTTATGTTTTACTAGTTCATGGAGAATATCGGAAGCCGGAGTAATAGGATAAGATCCTAGAAACAAATTTAAATCTGTCTTCTCAGCTGCCGCTAAAAATCCCCAGGCGGTAGCCGTATTGCCTAATAATATGCGATACGTACCCGCTGGCATTTTAGCAGGGGCAATGGTGTATGCATTGGGAATAAGCTCTAAGGTCTCGGCAAAATAGTATCCGGATTTAAGTACCTTGGTATTCGCCTCCGCAATCAACGGTTTATTCTTGAACTTACGATTTAGAAATTCGATGGTATGTTTTGGGGAACGGTGGTACATCCAATATACCATACCTAAGGCGAACATGTTCTTGCTGCGTACAATGCTTTTGTTATCAAGGCCTTGGAGTTCCTTAAGAGCCTCTTTGGTCAATGAAGTCATGGCCACTTCTATGACCCTATAATTTTCCAAGCTACCATCTTCCAGGGGATTGGTTTCGTACTTTGCCTTTTCCAGGTTCTTTCGGGTAAAGGCATCCGTATCCACTATAATGGTATGGCCCGGCTTTACAGCATAAAGATTGGTCTTTAGACCGGCAGGGTTCATGGCCACCAATAAATCTACATTGTCTCCCGGGGTATTTACCGCGATACTTCCGATATGAACCTGGAACCCCGAAACGCCGTACAGACTTCCTTGGGGAGCTCTAATTTCAGCTGGAAAATTGGGGAAGGTAGCCACATCGTTACCGAACATGGCCGAGGTATCCGAAAACTGTGTTCCCGTCAATTGCATACCATCTCCAGAGTCACCAACGAAACGGACCACAACGGCTTCCAAGACTTTATTTTCCTGGTCCGCATATTCAAATATAAGAGGCTTTTTGGCCATATAAAAAAACAAAAAGAGGTTAGTAAATAGCGCTCAAAAATAATCTCGCCCTTTTCCTGTAAATATGATTTTTATCATTAATTACCCATGAGTATAGCCCTAAATTTACACATCTTAATGCTAAAAACAGAGAAAAATGGCTATCATTATAACAGACGAATGCATTAACTGTGATGCCTGTATTTCAGAATGTCCTAATACGGCGATTTACGAACCCGATCAAGAGTGGTCCTACGCGGATGAAACCGAATTGAACGGCATGGTCACCTTGCCCTCCAATGGAGAAGAGGTAGATGCCGATACCGAAAACGAACCCATATCCGAGGAGTTTTATTTTATAGTACCGGATAAGTGCACGGAATGTGAAGGATTTCATGATGAGCCGCAATGTGCCTCTGTTTGTCCAGTGGACTGTTGTGTGCCCGATGACAATCATGTTGAAACGGAAGAACAACTACTGGCGAAGAAGGCTTGGTTGTATGATGAATAACTTCTTTGTCAAAGGTTTCTTTCAATTTTTGCCATCCAAAGTTTTAACGCTCTAGTTAATCGACATGATGTCATAAAACCACCATCGATTTGATAGTTTCGATGGTGGTTTTTTGTTGCCCCTTATGTCGGGACATCCCAACAGTTTTCCTGATAAATATCATGTTATGAGAGTACTACGCTCAGTATTTTTATAGAAATTATTAGGAATCCCGTACCGGTAATAAAGGTGTGTCGTCTATTATGAAGTACTTCGCTTTTTACATAATCTGGTATCGTAATACAAGCTATCCAAGATGAAAAAAAAATTCCCAAAACTCATTTGCGATGCGAATGAAGCCGTAGCAAGAATTGCCCACAAGACCAATGAAGTTTGCGCCATTTACCCTATTACTCCCGCTTCCCCTATGGGCGAACATGTAGATGTGTTCAGTTCCAATGGAGAAAAGAATGTGTGGGACAACGTACCCCGAATCGTTGAAATGCAAAGTGAGGGTGGTGCTTCCGGGGCCGTACACGGGTCTTTGCAAGCCGGTGCCTTGACAACTACATTTACGGCTTCCCAAGGACTGCTATTGATGATTCCTAATATGTTTAAGATTGCCGGAGAACTACTTCCCAACGTTATCCATGTAGCGGCAAGGACCGTAGCCACACATGCGCTTTCCATTTTTGGGGATCATTCCGATGTCATGGCCGCCAGGCAGACCGGATTCTCCATGCTGTTTGGAGGTTCTGTACAAGAGGCTATGGATTTCGCTTTGATTGCCCAAGTAGCCACATTAAAGTCTAGAGTACCTTTTTTAAACATTTTTGACGGTTTTAGGACTTCCCATGAAATATCCAAGATCGATGCCATACCCGACGATATCATAAAAGCCATGATGCCCGAGGATGAAATCATGGCCCATAAAAAGCGGTCGTTAGACCCGGACCATCCCGTAGTACGTGGAACATCACAAAATCCAGATGTATTTTTCCAAGCTAGGGAAGCTTCCAATATCTATTATGACAAAGTACCGGGAATCGTTCAGGATACCATGGATGAATTCTACCAGCATACCGGTCGCAGGTATAGTTTGTTCTATTATGTAGGCCACCCTGAAGCTGAAAAGATAATCGTTATCATGGGTTCCGGCCAAGGCCCGGTTTTGGAAGTGGTAGACACTATGATAGAAAACGGAGAAAAAGTAGGTGCAATTATCATACGCCTATTTAGACCGTTCTCAATAAGCCATTTCATCGATGCTCTTCCAAAAACGGTAAAAAAAGTAGCCGTTTTGGATAGGACCAAGGAACCCGGAAGCACAGGGGAACCCTTATATCTGGATATCGTTACGGCATTTGCCGAAAGTGATAGGGCAATGCCTACCATAATAGGGGGACGATTTGGATTATCTTCTAAGGAATTTGATCCGGCCATGGTGAAGGCAGTTTATGATGAGTTGGACAAATCAGTTCCCAAAAAGCATTTTACCATTGGTATTAATGATGATGTCTCCTATACAAGTTTAGATATAGGAAAACGGTTTAAGACCGCCAAGGAGACCTTCAACTGTATGTTCTACGGTTTAGGTTCTGATGGTACGGTGGGTGCCAACAAGAATTCCATCAAAATTATTGGGGAAACAACGGATAACTATGTGCAGGGCTATTTTGTGTACGACTCCAAAAAGGCCGGGGCACAGACCATATCGCATTTGCGCTTTGGCCCGGAACCCATCTATTCGTCCTATTTGATCCATAAGGCCAATTTTATTGCCTGCCATCAATTCAATTTTATCGAAAAATACGACCTCCTAAGAAACATCAAAAAAAGCGGTACTTTCTTATTGAACGCACCATACGCAAAGGATGAGATATGGGGAAAACTACCTGAAAAATTGCAGCAGGATATTGTTGAAAACGAATTGGAATTCTATGTAGTTGATGCAACCAAGGTGGCCCATGAGGCAAAATTGGGCAAACGTACCAATACGGTCTTGCAGACCTGCTTCTTTGCCATCTCCGGCGTCTTGCCCAAAGAAGAGGCTATTGAAAAAATTAAAAATGCCATTGTAAAATCATACTCTCATAAAGGGGACAAGATTGTACAAATGAACTTCAACGCCGTTGATAAATCATTGGAAAATCTGCAAAAGGTAGACTATCCGAAAAAGATAACCAACAAGTGGGCCCTCAAACCGATGATGACTGGTACGGAAGACCCATTTGTAAAGGATATCCTAGGTAAAATATTGGCTGGAAAAGGAGACGAGCTTCCGGTCAGTGCCTTCCCGGTTGACGGTACTTTCCCAACAGGTACTTCCCAATATGAAAAAAGAGGGATAGCTGATTACATTCCCGTTTGGGACGATACGGATTTATGTACACAATGCAATAAATGTGTTGCCATTTGTCCACATGCCGCAATACGCGCCAAAGTAGTTCCCAATGCAGATTTGGCCGATGCGCCAGTCGGTTTAAAAGCAGTACCTGCAAAAGGTAGGCCTTTTAACAAGGAAACGGAATCCTATATCCTTCAGGTTTCGCCCGAGGATTGTACGGGCTGCGACCTTTGTGTTGCCGTTTGCCCTGCGGAGAGCAAGGAAATAGAGGATTTCAAATCTATCAACATGCACAAGAAAATCGATGTGGAATCCGTGGAGGATGAGAACTGGGATTATTTCATAAATCTTCCAGATTACGATCGTACCGCATTACAGATTACGAATGTAAAAGGTTCCCAGTTTTTAGAACCGCTGTTTGAGTTCTCAGGGGCCTGTTCCGGCTGTGGGGAAACACCCTACATTAAAATGTTGACCCAATTATATGGCGACAGCATTATGATAGCCAACGCAACGGGATGTTCCTCTATTTACGGTGGTAATTTGCCCACCACTCCTTATAAGACCAATGAGGCGGGCAGAGGTCCGGCCTGGGCCAATTCGCTCTTTGAGGATAATGCAGAATTTGGTTTTGGCATGAAACTGGCCTTGAGCAAAAAACAGGAGATTGCGATCAATTTGCTAAAATCGTTGGAGTCCTTGGTAGGTGCTGAACTGGTGGAGGCCATTTTGAATAATCCTGAAGAGAACGAGACACAGCGCAAGGAGAAATTCCAGCATTTGGATGAACTCAAAAAAATCTTGGAACCCAGTGACGACCCGAATGCCAAAAAATTAAATAAACTGACCGAATACCTCCGCAGGAAATCGGTATGGATATTGGGCGGTGATGGTTGGGCCTATGATATAGGTTATGGTGGTGTAGATCATGTATTGGCTTCAGGGGAAGATATCAATATTATGGTATTGGATACCGAAGTGTACTCCAATACCGGCGGTCAAACCTCCAAAGCGACTCCTTTAGGCGCAAGTGCCAAGTTTTCGGTATCCGGTAAAAGAACCAGCAAAAAAAGTTTAGCGTTACAGGCGGTATCCTACGAAAACGTATACGTGGCCCAAGTAGCCATGGGTGCAAAGGATATGCAAACTTTAAAAGCTATTGAAGAAGCTGAGGCCTATCCGGGACCATCGTTAATCGTAGCCTACTCCCATTGCGGGGAGCACGGTTATGATTTAAAGGATGGAGCTTTTCAACAACAGAAAGCGGTAGAGACCGGTTATTGGCCCTTGTTCCGCTTTGATCCCTCCAAGCCCAAAGGCAAAAAGTTCAGATTGGATTCCAAGGAACCCAGTGCGCCCCTCACCGATTTTATGTACAATGAAACCCGATTTACAAGAGTGGCCAAGGAAAATGCCGAATTGGGGGAAGCGTTATTGCAACAAGCCCAGGAAGAGGTGGAAACGCGCTGGGAACGCTTGGAACTCTATAGAAATATGTAACGTATCTCAAGGTTAAAGTCTAATATTAAAATTGTTAAAGATGGAAGACAAGGCCCGCAAATTATTTGATGAAGCTATAGAAAAATTGAGGGAGGCCAATGATGAGTTATGTAGGCCGGAAGAGGATGTAGTTACCTCTTTGGTCTGCAGCAATTCCCAATTTGCCATTCAGAATTATTTAAAGGGGTTTCTTCTGCTCAACGGATCCATTCCTGCCAATGACGAATCTATTGATCGTTTGTACGAGCAATGTAGAATGATCAATAAGAACTTTGAAGAGGTAAATTTGTCCGGTTTTGAATGTAATGAACATAAGGAGGATTCCAGATTTCGCAATGAGTCCTCACAATATAGCCGATGTTTTGATATCGCCGATAGTCTGGATACATTTTTGAGGCGGGAAAAAATTATTAGTTAGAAAGCGCAACAATTTTCCTTGCCTTTAAGGGTCGGTTTGAACAAATTCAAATCGGCCCTTTGACTTTTTGAGACGATTGGTTTGCGACAAATGAAACGAATCCCTATCACGAATCGAAATCTCCATCTTTTTCAATTAACTTTGCTGCCTTCACTCCAGAACAAGTAGTATAATGGCAGACAAAAAGGTAAGTATCCTAAAGGCCTTCAGAACGATTATTTGGCCCAGAAGAAAGCTGGTTTTCTTGGGTTTGCTACTCATAGTTATTAGTAGGGCGTCCAGTTTTGTGGCACCCATTTCCTTGCGCTATTTTTTAGACGATATTGTCCCCAATAAAAATTACGATCTACTAAAAATTTTGGTCATTGTGGTCATCCTGTCTTTTTTGGTACAGGCGATAATGTCCTTTCTTTTGACCAAAGTATTGAGCATACAAGCGCAGTACATGATATCGGAATTACGGGCCCAGGTACAAAAACAAGTGCTTTCCCTGCCCATCCGTTTTTTTGACAATACCAAATCCGGGGCTTTGGTCTCGCGTATTATGAGCGATGTTGAAGGTGTCCGTAACCTGATAGGAACCGGTCTAGTACAATTGGTAGGCGGTACCATAACCGCTGTGGTTTCCCTAATTCTGTTATTACGGATTAGTCCGACCATGACCTTGTTGACCTTCATCCCTCTAATTCTTTTCGCGTTCATTGCATTAAAGGCTTTTAAGATTATACGACCGGTCTTTAGAGATCGGGGCAAAATCAATGCCGAGGTAAAGGGACGCCTAACGGAAACATTAGGTGGCATACGGGTCATTAAAGGATTCAATGCCGAAGCACAGGAGGCCGAAGTCTTTGAAGGTGGTGTAAGAAGGTTGTACGAAAACGTAAAAAAGAGTTTGACCGCAACCGCTATCATGACCAGTTCGTCCACTTTTCTGTTGGGATTGGCAACCACGGGAATAATGATGGGGTTTGGAGGTTATAAAATGATGCAAGGTGAACTGAGTACCGGGGAATATTTTGAGTTTACTTTCTTGCTGGCCCTAATGGTGGCTCCTATAGTTCAGATGAGCAATATAGGAAGTCAACTCACAGAAGCATTGGCAGGTTTGGACCGTACCGAAGAATTAATGAACGAGTCCGCCGAGGCCGATAACTCCGAGCGTACCATAAAACTCTCCGATATTGTGGGCCATATGGTCTTTGATAAAGTCTCTTTTGCCTATGAAGAGGACAAGGAGGTATTGCACGAGGTAAGCTTTAAAGCTGCTGCCGGTGAGGTAATCGCATTGGTGGGGAGTTCGGGCTCCGGCAAATCTACAATTGCAGGTTTGGCGGCAAGCTTTTTGAGTCCGGACTCAGGCACCATTACCATTGATGGTGATGATATGTCCAAAGTTGATTTAACGAGTTTTCGTCAGTTTTTGGGTGTAGTACTTCAGGACGACTTCCTGTTCGAGGGTACTATTAAGGAGAATATTCTGTTTCCCAGACCTAATGCCAGTGAGCAAGAATTGGAAAAGGCGGTAGAAGCTGCCTATGTGAATGAATTTACAGATCGATTTGATGACGGTTTGGATACCTTGATCGGAGAACGTGGGGTAAAGCTTTCAGGCGGGCAACGACAACGTATTGCCATTGCGCGTGCTATTTTGGCAAATCCTAAAATTTTGATTTTGGACGAGGCAACGTCAAGTTTGGATACCGAAAGTGAAGCTTTGATACAAAAAAGTTTGGCCGAGCTTACCAAAGGGAGAACAACATTTGTTATCGCACACAGGCTAAGTACCATTCGAAAAGCCGATCAAATTTTGGTCATTGAAAACGGACGTATTGCGGAACAGGGAACCCATGAAGAATTGATCGCCTCAAAGGGCCGATACTATAACTTGTTCACCTATCAGGCAAGGATTTAGAGCGAGACCTGTCAGGTTTTTGAAACCTGACAGGTCTGATTCTTAGTTCTTATGATTCTGCCGGCGCCAGTTCTACCTCCAGCCCTTCCAAGTCTTCCACAATGTGTATCTGGCACCCCAAACGACTATTATCCTCAACATAAAAGGCCTCCGCCAACATAGCATCCTCCTCGTAGGACTTTTCAGGAAGCTCATGATCGGACTTTACATAGCACTGGCAGGAAGCACACATGGCCATACCTCCACAAACACCGATAGTACCTTCTGGGGCCAATTCGTACGAACGTACCAATTCCATAAGGTTCATGTTCATATCGGTAGGGGCATCAACTTCGTGAAGAACCCCCTCCCTGTCCGTAATCTTAATTTTTATATCCGACATCTATTCGGGTATCTTTTGAATTCATCCTTTCCTCCTTAATTTGAAAAAGAAGCTGCAAAAATACAGTTTTCTTGGTATTTGTCGGACAAAGTCCGGGAGTTTACAAGTTAGCTTTAAAACAATGGGAAACGAATTAGTGAAATTGTCAGATAGGGAATAGCCAATGGGTTCTATTGCCTTCTTATTTACCTACCAATATTCCGGGAAGCCATTCTCAGGGATGGTTACCAAAGGAGTTTAACTTAAATTGATGACCTCCTCAATTTGAGGCGCATGCTTTTTAATGGTCATCTCCACTCCGCTTTTCAGAGTCATTTGATTGACACTACATCCCACACAATTGCCTTGTAAGCGCACTTTGACGGATTTATTGTCATCTATGGAAATTAAAGAAATATCACCGCCATCACTTTGCAAAAAGGGGCGAATTTCCTCTAGTGCTTTTTCTACGTTTGATTTTAGTTCCTCGGATGTCATACTTTCTTGCCTTTAACTGCAGCACAGCCTGCCATTGTCGTAATCTTGATCGCTTCCGTTGGGGGAAGGCTTTTATTTCTATGTACCAACTCCTGCACAACGTTCTTGGTCAGTTCCTCAAAGGCCTGTTCCACGGGGGTGGCCGTTTGTAATGCTGCTGGGCGGCCTACATCACCCGCTTCACGAATGCTCTGGACCAATGGAATTTCCCCCAAGAAAGGGACATCCAAATCCTGTGCTAAATTTTTGGCCCCTTCCCTACCAAAGATATAATATTTATTCTCAGGTAGCTCGGCCGGTGTAAAATAGGCCATATTTTCCACAATACCCAAAACAGGAACATTAATGGAATCCTGTTGGAACATGGCTACACCCTTTTTCGCATCGGCCAATGCAACTTCCTGGGGTGTACTCACTACTACGGCACCGGTGACTGGCATGGATTGCATGATGCTTAAATGTATATCTCCTGTTCCCGGGGGCAGATCCAACAGCATAAAATCCAGCTCTCCCCAATGGGCGTCAAATATCATTTGGTTCAATGCCTTGGACGCCATAGGTCCCCGCCAAATAACTGCCTGATTGGGTTGGGTAAAAAATCCAATGGACAATAGCTTCACCCCATAATTTTCAACCGGCTTCATTTTGGATTTTCCGTTAATAGTGATCGCCAACGGTTTTTCATGGGCTACATCGAACATAATGGGCATAGATGGCCCATAAATATCCGCATCCAACAAACCTACCTTAAAGCCCATCTTGGCCAGGGTTACCGCCAGGTTTGCCGTAACTGTAGATTTGCCCACACCTCCTTTGCCTGAAGCAACGGCTATGATATTTTGGATGCCTGGAATGGGCTTGCCCTTTATTTCATTGACTTTGGGTTTGGTAGGAGCATCTACTTTGATATTGATCTTTATCTTGGCCTTTTCATATACCTCCCTATGAATAATCTTTAGGATTTCTACTTCGGTCTTTTTTCGGGCTTGTAGGCTAGGATTCTTAATGGTAATATCTACCTCAACCTCGTCCCCGAAAATCTGTATATTGTTTACCGCTCCGCTTTCCACCATATTTTGCCCCTCGCCCGGCACCGTGATTTTTTCAAGTGCCTCCAGAACCGCTTTTTTATCGATTTTCATATGAAATCCTCTTTGAATTATATAAAATGATTCTAAACAAAGATACGTCTTACGCATGAGATTTAGAAGGAGATGGATTGAAAATGAAGATGTAACAATAGAATTCGGTTATCGGATATTCCGTCGACATTCTGAATGGAAAAGAAGCCACTCACCGTCTAGAATTACTTTGTTCAAGAAGGAAAATATTTAAAAATCTGTCAAAGGGGTGTTCTCCATATCCTATAACATCTTAACAAGTTTTTTAAAGACCTCTTTTCCCATATTTTTAGTAGTATTGGGAGACCCATTGTTATGTAACCAATCCGAGAAATTTATCTTTATACTCGGTAAGGAATCTTCCAAGATTTGATTTACATAATCGATTTCGCAACTGGAAGCGAACCGTTCATTAGTGACAATGATAAGTCCATCGATACTACCATCAAAAAACATGCGAATAGACCTTCTCTTTTGCCATAAGTTGTTTTTGGACTGATATACCGCCAATCGATACTTTTTTCGCACCGCTTCCTCCTCGATTCCCTCCATTAAATGGGCATACTGCGTTTTGGAGAACTCTGGTATAATGAGGCCAATGGTATGCGCTTTTTTGGACTTTAACGCTTTAGCAGAACTATTGGGTTTATAGTTATAGGTATCTGCAATTTTCCGAATCTTAAATTTGGTTTTCTCACTGACTTCCTTGCTATTGTTCAATGCTTTGGAAACTGTAGATTTTGAGTAGCCGGACAAATAGGCTATTTGTTTTATGTTGATTTCGGACTTCATTTTATGTCTATACTTCGCTTTAAATAATTATCATCTTATTTCAAGTGAGTTATAGCCATTCCCACTGCCAAAAAGTCTTCTACCTAGAGAACAAGGCTGATTTACTTTTCTAATAGACTCGCCACTTTAGCAGGTTGTTACAAGTAGTTTGTTATTTTTTATGTATTTAACAAAATCTTCAGAAAGTGGATGAAGTTTTAATACGCATGAAGTAGGAAAAGGAATGTTTTCTATGAATTGCTTGACCAGGGAATTAGAAAGAAGATGGCCCACTCCAAATGAATCTTAATATGTGAGTTAAGGTTCTGTACCGAGTTCCTTGAAAGGGTCCCAAAAGTGTTTTTCAAAATCCACAATTTGATTCTCCACTACCTGAATGCCTTCATTTTCCAATAACTGCTGCATAAGATTGATTCCATCAAAATGATGTTTCCCGGTCAAAAGGCCCGTTTTGTTTACGACCCTATGGGCAGGTACCTCGGGCATATTACCGGCGCCGTTCATCGCCCACCCTACCATCCGTGCACTTCTGGCCGCCCCTAAATATTTGGCAATTGCTCCATAGGAGGTAACCCTTCCAAAAGGAATCTGCCGGGCCACTTCGTACACTTTTTGAAAAAAATTTTGATTTTCAGTTTTCACGGGCTAAAATTCGAATAAGGGTAATTATCAATAAAACAACCATTAACGCACTCAAAACATAGTTTGAATTTTTTGAGAACCGGTTGGTCTTTGCCTCTAATTTATTGAAATATATGGTATACATATACAATACGGAAAAGGTCCCTGAACCCACCGCCAGAATAAAGGTGACGATATCCCAAACTTCAAATTTTATCCAACCGCTGGCATTCCACATAATATTTACCCCGCTATAATAGGGAATGGTCAATAGATTTAAAGCGGCCAACCCCATGCCTTTAAAAAAGCTGTTTTTTTTGCTGACCTTTACCAGTTTTGGTTTTTTCTTTTTATTTCGTCGGGCAGCTATGTAAAAATAAACTGCAAAAAAGGCGAATACCCCCACGGCAATATCCATCAAAACCTCAACCACTTCGGGATTTTTGTTCAGGAATTTAGAAATGAGTACGGCAACATATGCCTGAATCATAATCATGCTCGAAACTCCTGTACTGAATATTATACCGTTCAATTTTCCTTTTTCCACACTGGTCTTTGCAGCGTTCATATTTAACAGTCCAGGGGGTACAGTGGCCATGAAAGCAGCTGAAAATGTGGCGAAAAAAAGAATAAGCAAGTGTTGCATAGGTCAGTTTATCCTAAATTGGATATAGGTAATGGGTTTTCCTTCCTCGAGATATTGTTCTTCATAGAAGGTCTGTATCTCCAAAACCTCCGGTGGGCTACCTTCGTTCTTATAAACATCATGATTGGCATAAACAATCTGCTGACCGGTTCCATGAAGTAGCCCCAAAGTATAGCCGTGTAAAAATTCACTATCGGTCTTCAGATGTATTGTTCCGTTAGGCTTAAGTATTTTATGATATTTTTCCAAAAAGTCCAAATTGGTCATTCGGTGTTTGGTACGTTTATATTTAATCTGTGGATCGGGAAAAGTAATCCAGATTTCTGACACTTCATCTTCAGCAAATAGTTCATCGATCAGCTCTATCTGGGTTCTTAGGAAAGCCACATTTCCTAAATTTTCCTGCAAGGCAGTTTTGGCACCTCTCCAAAGACGTGCACCTTTAATATCGATGCCTATAAAGTTTTTATCCCCCTTAAGCCGCGCAAGGCCTAAAGTATATTCCCCTTTGCCACACCCTAATTCCAAAACGATGGGATTGTCATTGCCAAAATGGGATCGCCAATTACCTTTATGGGAAAAACCGGTTTTTATCTCCTCCCTTTTGGGTTGAAGCACATTTTTGAACGTTTCATTCTCCCTAAATCGCTTCAGCTTGTTCTTGCTCCCCACGGCTGCCAAAATTAATGATATAGCAAAGCTAAGGAAATCTTTACTGCTTAAAGACTTTGTTTCTTGAAACCGGTAAGCCCTGTGTTAAAAAGAATTTTTGTAATTCATTTACATGAAACGAAGTTCTGAAAAGGCCACTACTTGCAATTCCATACAAGGTCTAAAACAGTTTGACATTCAAGTGGATTCTACTTCGATATTTTTTGCCTTTTCCAAGGTAAAGGAAAATTCGGAACCTACCTCCTCTACACTTTCAACATAGATTTTTTCGTCATGGGCCTCAATAATATGTTTAACTATGGAAAGGCCCAATCCGGAACCACCTTCGCTTCTACTGCCACTTTTGTCCACGCGATAAAAACGTTCAAACAAACGAGGGATATGTTTTTGGGGTATCCCTTCACCATTATCCGTCACTCTAACGATAACCTTGTTTTTGATAAGATTTTCAACGCTCACCTCGGAAGTACCATCGGTATGGCCATATTTAATGGAGTTTACCAAAAGATTGGTCAAAACCTGTTGGATTTTTTCCTTATCGGCATATACATATATTGACTCGGCATACTCCATATCAAAAGTGAGCGCAATCTTCTTTTTGGCCGCCTTCATTTCCAACAGGTCAAATACACTGTAAATAAGTTCTATGATATCAAAAGCCTCTTGTTCCAAATTGAGGTCCCCTACTTCCAATTTAGTTATCAAATCCAAATCCTTAATAATGTATATAAGTCGTTCAACGGCTTTATTGGCTCTCTGCAAATATTTTTTCCGGATGTTTTTGTCTTCCATGGCTCCGTCCAATAAAGTAAGTATATAACCTTGAACGGTAAAAAGAGGAGTCTTCAATTCGTGCGAAACATTGCCCAGAAAATCTTTACGATACTCCTCCCGGATTTTTAATGTATCTATTTCTATTTTCTTGTCCTGCGCAAATTTTTCGATTTCGGCCGTAAGTGTCCGCATATCTGTAGTAATGGTTCCTGACGTAAGAGAGGAAGAATCCAAAAGCGCCACGTCATCATATATCTTTTTAATTCTTCTGTATATAAACTTCTCTATCCTAATCTGAAGTATAGCAAAGGAGCTTAGGAAGACTAAAAGCGAAAAAAGAAGAATGATGGACCACTCCAAAGTCTGTAGAAAATACAAAAGACCGCCCAAAAGCAAAGAAGACAATAGGGTGATCAACACTGCAGATCTAAGAGCGAACCTATATGACCTCTTAAGCTTAATGGCCATTATTGAAGAACAAACTTATAGCCTACTCCTTTAACGGTCTTAAAATGATTCTCACCAATTTTTTCTCGAAGCTTGCGAATGTGCACATCAATGGTACGGCCACCTACAACCACTTCATTGCCCCATACCTTGTCCAGAATTACCTCTCGTTTAAAAACCTTGCTGGGTTTTGAGGTCAACAAGGCCAAAAGTTCAAATTCCTTCCGTGGAAGCACAATTTCCTTACCATTGTTCACAATTTTGTATTCCTCCCTATTGATAACAATGTTGCCAACCTTAACAATGTCCTCTTGTGGATCTGCATCTTCCTTTAACCTACGGAGCAATGCCTTTACCTTACTAACAAGTACCTTAGGTTTTATGGGTTTTGTGATATAGTCATCTGCACCGGCATCAAAACCGGCGACCTGGGAGTAATCCTCACCTCGGGCAGTTAGAAAGGTAATAATGGTATTTTCGAGACCAGAGGTACTGCGCATAATTTCACAGGCCTCTATGCCATCCATTTCCGGCATCATTACATCCAAAATAATCAAATGCGGTAATTTCTTTTTTGCTTTGGCCACACCTTCTACCCCATTTTTTGCGGTAAAAACTTGATAGCCTTCAGAAGAAAGGTTATAACTAACGATTTCCAGAATATCCGCCTCATCGTCCACTAAAAGTATTCTAATGTCTTTTTTTTTCATCTCTTGGCTTTTGTTTCAATAAATCAATCGCCCATCAACACTGGCATGGACGGGTTATTTGCATTTGAATGGGTTTCGAGGTAATTCGCCTTTTGTATTGGCTTATTTCATCGTTTTAAAATGGTTAATCCACCAAATGTAAAGATAATAGGATTATCCCGAAACGGCTTAACGTTCATTTAATATAGTAACATTTACATAACATTATTGCAATAAAGGTTTAACATGTACGTAACTCGACTTTTACAGCGCCACGCGTTCTTTGCGCCGTAACCAAATTATGATTGAATGCGATATTTTATAGTGTGTCTTTGCCTTTTTGGAACCATGCTGATGCGAGCCCAAGACACCGGTAGTATTGTCGGCAAACTTACTGACAAAGAGCTAAATAACGAACCACTTGCCTTCGCCAATGTACTTCTTAAGGGAACGACCAAAGGTACCACTTCGGATTTTGACGGACTATATGAAATATCAGGTCTAGATCCTGGAACATATACGGTTGTATTTAGCTATTTGGGATATGAGACTGTTGAAATTCCCAATATAGTCGTGGAGGCAGGGAAGGTAACCAACATTAGTGTGCCGATGAGTGCTTCAGAGGGTATGACCTTGGATGAGGTAGTAGTGGTCACCGTGGCTCGAAAAGACTCGGAGACAGCCCTGCTTCTTGACCAAAAGCGGGCCATAGAAATTAAGGAAAGTATTGGTGCAATAGAACTTGGAAACTTAGGGATATCCGATGTAAAATCTGCGGCTACTAGAATTTCAGGGGTTACTGAAAGTGAGGCTTCGGGTGATGTTTTTGTACGAGGTCTGGGTGACAGATATTTGGTAACGACTTTTAATGGTTTGCCTATTCCATCGGATGATATCGAAAAAAAGAATATTGATCTAGGGCTTTTTCCAACCAGAGTGATACAGAACGTAAGTATCAGTAAAACCTATTCTGCTTCAGTTTCAGCGGATCAGGCTTCGGGAAATATCAACATAGCATCACGGGAACTGACTGGTACCGAAGAACTCGAAGTAGGGGTTTCTACCGGTGCCAACACCAACGCAATCGGTGATGGGTCTTCCGACAATTTCAAAGTTTCGGCCAATTATGAGGACACTTCACTAGGGTTTTATGATACGGACATAAACATATTTGACCAACTGACGAAGCAATCTTGGGATGTAGGTACCGTAGATACTCCGATCAACCACAGGGTTAATCTTAGTGCGGGAAAATCCTTTTTCAACAATAAGTTCAAAGTCTTTATGACGGCTTCAAATTCCAAATCCCACCGGTACCTTACGCCAGGGGTGTTCAAGATTTGGGATCAGGTTACGGTAACAGATTCTATTACCGATTTCGAACAATGGGAAACCGAGTACGTGAATAATGGGCTGTTGGATTTAACTTTTCAAAATGAAAAAAACATTGTTAAGTCGGTCACTCTTTTTATCAATACACTGAACGACATTGTATCCGAAGGGGGTAGAAACGGTTCTGGAAACATTCAGGAAGAAACCATTGGCAATTTCTCGGATTTTGTTCGGGATCAAAACATAAAACAGACCACCCTATTCGTACAGCAACTGATAGGTAATCATAAGTTTGGTGAAAAAAATATACTGGATTGGGCCGTAAGTTATAATAAGCTGGATGCTGACGAACCTAATCGAATACGAAATGTCGTAAACTTTACGGCCGAAACCGGTAATGTAATTCTTTTTGAGAATAGTGGCTTTGAATCCAGAAAACTTTCCCAGTTCATAGACGATGAAGAATACAACGGTCTAATTAAAAACAGGTTCAAGGCCATAGAAGAGGATACCAAGCATTTTTACATTGATATAGGGGCCAATTATAGAAGAAAAACCAGGGACTTTGAATCCACTTTTTACGGTGTTGCCAATGTGGGCGAGAATAGGCCAAACTCCAACTCCATAGATGACTTAAATCAAATTTTTACGATAGCGAATTTTCAGAACAACCTGCTTGAAATCTTGTCTTTCCAATCCAATGCCGATGGCGAGGTAAAAGATGAATATAGTGGGGAATATGAATCAAAAGCCGCATTTGCCCAGTTTAGTCTCAATTTTGACAAATGGAACATCAATGCAGGTCTACGCTTTCAACAGGATGATATTGTAGTTGATTATGATGTGAACAATGCTCCTGGCGGTGATGTTGGAAATGTTACCAGGGATTATTCAAACTTTTATCCCAGTCTAAATCTCAAATATTCCATCAACGATGAACACGCAATACGATTTGCCGCAAGCCGAAGCATTACGTTACCTGAGTTTAAGGAGATTGCCCCCTTTCGCTACATTTCGCCTACGGGTCAGCAGGTTTTTGGAACCGTTGGCGAGGATGCCGTAGAAGCTTCTTTCTCCAACAATTTTGATTTAAAGTGGGAGTTTTTCCCTTCTAGGGGCGAATTGATTTCGGGGGCATTGTTTTATAAGTCAATAGATGATCCCATCAATAAGGTACGTGCAAGAGGTGCGGATGGGGCGTTATTTACTTTTCGAAATACAGGGGACAAGGCTACGGTCTATGGAATTGAAGTGGAATCAAAAGTTGATTTGATCAAACCAAAAACCAATGATGAGGATGGCAGTCCAGTTGGTCCAAAACTAAGCTTAGTCCTAAATGCAAGCCGAATGTGGCACGAACAGGATTTAAGTGAGGAACGTGCGGAAAGCAATCCAGACATCATTGCCGAGACTTTTAGATATGGCCCTAACAAAGAGGCTGGACTTCAAGGAGCCTCTGACTGGGTTGCCAATTCAAGTTTAAATTTTGAAACGTCCGGTGATAATACGTTTGTCGCCAACCTCTCGGCGAGTTATGCTTCTGATAAAATATTCGCCTTGGGTTTTGCCCGTAGTCAGCAAAATTGGGATACCCGTTATAACGATGCCATTGTCGAAAAGGGCTTCGTGGTCTTGAATAGTAGAATAAGTAAAGAGTTTGGAGAGCATTTTGAAGTTTCTCTATCCGGTCAAAATCTATTGAATCCCTTCATAAAGCAGACCATAGATGTATTGACTTCCGAAAGCAGGGCCGAGCTCGAGGCCTTTTCCGATGATAGGGAAACACGGTTAGGGCCCAATGCTCCCGAAAGAGTGACTTTTACAGATGAAGTACGATCATACAAAATAGGCCGAATATTCAGGTTGGGCCTTACATACAGGTTTTAACACTATAAATTGAAAATTAATTTAAAACAATGAAGATTATGAAAACGAAAATCTCTAGATTATTGATGATGTTCATTACGGCATCGGCCTTATTTATGGCAGGTTGTAGCAGTGATGATAACGACCCATCGGGTTCATCCTGTACGGATAACATACAAAATGGTGATGAAACAGGGGTAGACTGTGGAGGATCTTGTCCAGATGCATGTACTGCAGATCCCACCTGTTCGGATAATATACAAAATGGTGATGAGACAGGTGTAGACTGTGGAGGTTCATGCGATCCATGTACAGAATCTATAGAATTGACTGGTGATCAAACAGAGGATTTAACTTTAGATCCGGCCAATACGTATACCTTGAGAAACACTTTTAGTGTTAAGTCCGGTGCTACCTTGACCATCCCTGCCGGTACCACGATTACCGCAGAGGTTGAAACTGGAGACGAAACCAATACCTATATCGTAATCGAGCAGGGTGCCTCCATCGATATCCAGGGTACTATGACAGAGCCAGTAATCATGACTTCCGCCAATGGAGAACCAGGTGATTGGGGGGGGCTGATCCTTGCCGGTGAGGCCACAACCACCGAGGGTGTTGATGCTACTGCCGAGGTAGGTGGTATCATCTACGGAGGTACGGAAGATACGGACAGTTCTGGTAATATCGATTACCTGATCATCAATTATGCCGGTGCACAGATTGATTCCGAATCTCAGTACAACGGACTTACACTTTATGCAGTAGGTTCCGGAACTACCATTGACAACGTGGCAATTTTAAACGGTACCGATGACGGTGTGGAATTCTTCGGAGGTACAGTGTCCGCATCCAACTTCTATTTGGAAAACAACGAGGACGATGCCATAGATTGGACTGAAGGCTGGAACGGTACCTTGACCAACGCCTACGTTGTACACACCGGTTCCTTCTCCACAGTAGTAGAAGCCGATGGTCAGAACAATAATCCAACACTGGTCAATTTAACAGCCGTAAGTACGTCCGATCAAGCGGAGCAAATAGCGTTACAGTTCAAATTGGAGTCCGGTGCCACTATTACGGGCCTTTCTCTAAGTGGGTATACTACCTCTGTCTTGATGAGCGATGCCGGTCCTTTGGCAAATGTTCAGATCGAAGGTGCCGATGCGAATCCGGCCCTTCCATACCTAGCTTCTCCCACTGTTGATGTTACAATGTTCGCTTGGGTGGACACTGATATCACAGTAGAAAACAGTGTATTGACCGGAACAATAACTTCCGATTTGGAATTGGATCCGGCCATAGCCTATTTCCTTGAAGGTAACCTAAGTATTGAATCTGGTGCTACTTTAACAATTCCAGCTGGAACAGTAATCACAGCGGATGTGGAAGATGGCGAAGAAACCAGTACTTATGTCGTAATACAACAAGGTGCTTCTATCGATATCCAGGGTACCGCTAGCGATCCGGTGATTATGACTTCTGCCAATCAAGAGCCAGGTGATTGGGGTGGTCTAGTAATAGCAGGTGAAGCCACTACTACTGAGGGTGTAGACGCCACGGCAGAAGTAGGTGGTATCATCTACGGTGGTACGGACGATACCGACAGTTCTGGTAATATCGATTACTTGATCATTAATTATGCCGGTGCACAAATCGATTCCGAATCTCAGTACAACGGACTTACACTTTATGCCGTAGGTTCCGGAACTACTATCGATAACGTAGCTATCTTCAACGGTACCGATGACGGAGTGGAATTCTTTGGGGGTACGGTGTCCGCATCCAACTTCTATTTGGAGAACAACGAGGATGATGCGATTGACTGGACAGAAGGTTGGAACGGTACCTTGACCAACGCTTATGTTGTACATACCGGTTCCTTCTCCACAGTAGTGGAAGCCGATGGTCAGAACGAAAATCCATCTTTGGTCAACTTAACCGCAGTGAGTACATCAGCACAAGCTGAGCAAGTAGCATTGCAATTCAAATTAGAGTCCGGCGCCACTATTACAGGCCTTTCCTTAAGCGGGTATACTACCTCTGTCTTGATGAGCGATGCCGGTCCTTTGGCCAATGTTCAGATCGAAGGTGCAGATGCGAATCCTGCTGAAGCTTATGATGTGGCAGCCACTGTCGATGTCAGTATTTTTGATTGGGCAACCAACTAAGGAATTGAAACTGATCAATCCCTTGAACATAAATTTCAAGCCCCGCTTTATGCGGGGCTTTTTGTTTTTACCAGGGTAGCGGTCTCATAAATTGCATAAAAAAATAAAGCCTGCAATTTATAGGTTTGTGCATTTCATCGAATTTTTCCTAGGATTACAGGCCTCAAAAGGACATGGTATATCAGAATTCCTATATTTGTGGTACGCCATTTGTTACCCATACTTTATGAAGCACCTTTACCTTGTCTTTTTTCTTCTTTTCGTTTCTATTAGCTATTCGCAAAATGCCAAGGCCAATGGGGACATAGACGGGTTTACGCTTTATCCCAATCCCGTTACACAAGGAAAGGTATATATCAATACTACGGAAAATGCCCCGAAGAAAATTTTGATTTTTGATGTCCTGGGAACCAAAGTGTTACAGACCACTCTATTGGGCAATGAATTGAATTTGTCCGATTTGGATGCGGGAGTATATGTCCTACGTGTTTTTGAAAGAAACAAGGTAGCTACCCGGAAGCTTATCGTCAAATAAACCTATTTTTTTGACATTGATTCGGTACCGATAAACCACCCAAAAAAAGGAGATTAAATCTCTTTGTATCAGCATTTTCATAAAGCACTCCTTAATTTTTGCATCCGATAATAGGTAGAAAAATCCGATGAACGGTTTGTCTCGTTTTATTCACCTACAATTTATCGAATTTCACAACATTTTTACCAGATACGTAGTCCCTTTCTGTATCTTTACGTTATTGATCCCAAATCAATACCTATGCAAAAAATCTACTTTGGCATTTTTATGCTATTTGCTATTTCCGTATACGGTCAGGAAGTCGTTGGTACTCCTCTTGCCTCAACTACGGAAAATTCCACCTTCAAGCTATATCCCAACCCGGCCCTTGATGATGTGGTATACATTACCACGGCCCGAAATCTCAATAAGGAAATTGCTGTTTATGATGTTTTTGGGGAAGTTGTCCTAACGGATAGAATTCGATCCAACGCCCTTAATATTTCCAAATTGGTATCCGGGGTGTACGTGTTACAGGTTACCGAAAATAATAAGACCATGACAAGAAAGCTTGTCGTGAAATAATCGATATTGAAAATAAGAAAAAAAGGGACCCATGATCGGGTCCCTTTTTTTATGCTTTAGCCTTATCCCCTTACCTTTGCTCCTACAAGAGCCCATGATAGATACCAATAAAATATTCGGAATAAAGTCAAAATTGGAGTTTGAACACCTCACATGGCAAATATTCAATTTTCAGTACAACAACAATCCCGTTTACCATGACTTCTGTGATTATTTGGAAAAAACTCCGGATCAACTGGAAAGTATGGAAGAAATACCTTTTATGCCCATCGAGTTTTTCAGGACCAAAAAAGTTGTCGCTTCAAGAAAGAATCCCCAAATCACATTTACCAGTAGTGGAACTACGGATACCCGAACCAGTAGGCACCATATTATCGATGCTTCACTATACACCAAAAGCTACCGGACCGCTTTTGGACATTTTTATGGGGATATTACCAAATATTGCATTTTGGCATTACTTCCATCCTATTTGGAAAGAGAAGGCTCCTCATTAATTTATATGGCCAAAGACCTTATTGAACAAAGCCATCACCCGGATAGCGGGTTTTATCTAAATGATATGAACGGCCTACAAAAAAAGTTGGTACGCCTTGATGCCCTGGGAAGCCAAACTCTACTGCTAGGCGTTTCTTTTGCCTTAATGGATTTGGTGGAAAGACATACATTTTCTTTAAAAAACACCATTATTATGGAAACCGGGGGGATGAAAGGTAGGAGAAAGGAAGTGATCCGTAAAGCGTTGCACAGTATCCTTAAAAAGGGTTTTGGTGTAAGCCATATCCATTCCGAGTACGGAATGACGGAGCTATTGTCCCAAGCCTATTCCCAAGGGAATAGCCTTTTTAAAACCCCGCCATGGATGAAAGTCTTGATTCGAGATCCCGAGGATCCGCTATCACCGCAAATGGATGGGAAGACCGGAGGAATAAACATCATAGACCTGGCCAATATATATTCCTGTTCCTTTATTGCCACCCAAGATTTGGGAAAGCGGCATTCCAATGGAAGTTTTGAAGTTCTGGGCCGCTTTGATCATTCGGATATCAGGGGATGTAATTTGATGGTGCTGTAAATCATAGTTTATCATGATCTTTTCCATAAATCCCCATTATCGCTACGCTGCAAGGTTTGTGAATCGATAATCCTAAAATGAAAGTGAAGCGCAAAGCTTGAAGTAGGTTCTTGCTCCAAAAAAACTTCACCGTCTTCCACCCTGTAATTGAATCGATACGCCGTATCCCCACCGTCAAAACGTATGTTAGCTCTGGAGACGTCGAGGAAATGAACAAACTCTATACAGGTTTGCTGATTGGAACAATCGGGAATTTCATGGACAAATCTGCCTACAAGGGGATTCGCACAACAATTATCCTCATCACACGAAATAAAAAATCCCAAAAGCAAAAAAAGGGATAATACATGTCCAACCGATTTCATTTCAATCCGTATTATCTGTAATAACTAAGATACCAAAACCGAAAAGAGTTGCTTTTTCTAAAAAGGAATCTACTCTACCACCAGAACAAAATAATTCTTCTTTCCCCTTTGCAATAGGATAAATTTTTCATTGATTAGGTCAGACGTGTTTATCAGGTAATCTTCCTTGACCTTTTCTTTGTTTACGGAAATGGAATTCTGTTTTAGTTCCCTTCTGGCTTCGCTATTGGAACCCAAAAAACTAGTTTTGGCGGAAAGTGCCCCGATCATATCCAATCCATTTTCCAAATCTTCTTTGGAAATAAGGGATTGGGGAACTCCTTCAAAAACATCTAAAAAGGTCTTCTCATCAAGTTGTTTCAAGTCTTGTGAAGTGGATTTCCCAAAAAGAATCTGACTGGCCTTTATGGCATTATCCAAGTCTTCCTGGGAGTGCACCATGGTCGTTATCTCTTCGGCCAAACGCCGCTGTACTATCCTTAAATGGGGTGCCTCACGGTGTTCATCAATCAAACCTTTAATATCCGTTTTGGAAAGAAAAGTAAAGATCTTAATGTATTTTTCCGCATCCTCATCGGAAGTGTTCAACCAATATTGGTAGAATTTATAAGGTGAGGTCCTATGGGCATCCAACCATATATTGCCTCCCTCGGTCTTCCCAAATTTAGTGCCATCCGCCTTGGTTATTAGAGGGCAGGTAAGGGCATAACCCTTTCCACTCGCTATTCTACGTATAAGCTCCGTTCCGGTAGTAATGTTGCCCCACTGGTCACTTCCGCCCATTTGAAGTGTACAATTGTGATTTTGATAGAGGTACAAAAAATCATAGCCTTGTACCAATTGATAGGTGAACTCTGTGAAGGACATCCCCTCATTGGATTCCGCTGAAAGTCTTTTTTTTACGGAATCTTTAGCCATCATATAGTTTACTGTAATATGCTTGCCTACATCACGGATGAAATCCAAAAATGAAAAATCCTTCATCCAATCGTAATTATTGACCAATACAGCCGCATTGTCGGACTCACTATCAAAATCAAGAAATCGTGATAATTGTGCTTTTAAGGCTTCCTCATTAAGACGCAATGTGGCCTCGTCCAACAAGTTTCGCTCGGCAGACTTTCCAGAGGGATCCCCTATCATTCCGGTTGCTCCACCTACCAGCGCATAAGGTTTATGACCTGCCAATTGAAAGTGTCTTAACATCATTACACCGACCAAATGACCTATGTGCAACGAATCTGCAGTAGGATCTATCCCTACATAAGCAGATTGCATTCCACCTAGCAGATGTTCTTCCGTATCGGGCATAACATCGTGCAGCATTCCCCGCCATTCCAATTCCGACACAAAGTTGGTAACCATGTTAACTATCTTTTACAATTCGCTGCAAATATAAAAGGAAATCCAATGGTTTCGGATTTTTGATAAAGCCAAATTAATCCATGCCAAATATGTAACTTTGGGCCATGGTCTTGGTAACGGGAGGTACTGGAATGGTAGGGGCGCACTTGCTGCTTCACTTGTTGCAGAAAAATATCCCGATCAAAGCAATCCGCAGGCCAAACAGTAATCTTCAAAGTGTTAAAAAAGTCTTTACCTATTACACCGAAAACGCCGATAACCTCTTTCAACAAATAAAATGGATAGAGGCCGACCTTAATGATATTCCTGCTTTGGAAACAGCGTTTAAGGATGTAGCATATGTATACCATGTGGCGGCATTGATATCTTTTGACCCGGGCGATTATAAAAGATTGTACAAAACAAATACAAAAGGTACCGCCAATATTGTCAACCTGTGTATTGAAAAAGGAATTAAGAAGCTGTGCTATGTAAGTACGATAGGGACTATAGGAAAAAGTCCTGAAGGGGCCATGGCAACCGAGGAAAACGAATGGTCCGAACAGGAGGTCAATGTCTATGCCCTTACCAAATACCAGGCAGAAATGGAGGTTTGGAGAGGTTCCCAAGAAGGTCTGCCCGTTGTAATCCTGAATCCCGGCGTAATTATAGGACCTGGTTTTTGGGACAACGGTACCGGAGATCTATTTACCACGGCAAATAAGGGATATAAATATTACCCTCCGGGAGGTACCGGTTTTATTTCCATTCATGATGTAATACATATCATGGTAACCCTGATGAACTCCGAGATAAGTGACGAAAGATTCATTGCGGTAGCCAAAAATTTGACTTTCAAGGAAATTCTGCAGCAAATGACAGAGGCCCTGGGAAGACGGAAACCGAAAAAAGAATTGAAACCATGGCAATTGGAGATAGGGAGATGGTTTGATTGGCTTAAAAACCTATTTACGGGCCAAGGAAGACGAATTACAAGAAACGCTATTCAGTCCCTAAAACATCGTGAATTGTATAGCAGTGAAAAAATAAAAATCCAATTAAATCTCAATTTTGAACCTCTTGACGATACCATTAAATTTTGCTGTGCAAAGTTTAAGGAAGAGAATCCTTGACCTTTTTTGATTCTTTTTTCTTTAAAGCCCTCCTTTTTTCCATTTCAATGGCCTTTAAACTATCACTGATTTTATTGGCCTCTTGAAGCACTTTCTTTTCTTTTTCCAGATTTGCTTCTACTTCTTTATAAATGGCTTCGTATTCCGAGGGAAGGGAGGCATAATAGGTATCGCTTTTAACAAACCGTGCACTATCTATGTTGTATTTCTTGAAGATATATTCCGTAGGTTCAATATTGTGTTTCTTCAGAATGGATACATTCGTGTTCTTGGCTGCATTTATGACCGCTAAATCCTTAAGGATGGCAACCATTTGATCCTTTGGAATCAAATCTTTTGGTTTTTCCATCAACTGTTCGCCACATGAGGCAAGAAAAACAATCAAAATAAAACATACTATTCGTCTCATACTATCGCTCAAAAGTTAATCGCCTAGCATTTCTTTTTGCAGAAAACTTCCCGTTCTCATAAGCCAAATGTCCGTTTACAAAAGTATGGGATATTTTGGAAGAAAAAGTGGAACCTTCAAATGGGGACCATCCACATTTGTATAAAATTGTATCCTTGGATACAGTCCAAGGATTATTGAGGTTTACTAGGACCAAATCCGCAAAGTAACCTTCCCTAACGAATCCGCGCCGTTCTATCTGAAACAAGATAGCTGGGTTATGGCACATTTTTTCCACTACGCTTTCCAAGGAAATGCTTCCTTCCTCATACTTTTCCAAAATAGCCGGCAATGCGTGTTGTACCAAAGGCCCGCCCGAAGGAGCTTTGGTATATACATTATTCTTCTCCTGTAGGGTATGGGGTGCATGGTCTGTGGCTATTATATCTATACGGTCGTCCAAAAGTGCTTCCCAAAGTTGCTTTCTATCCATTGCTGTCTTTACGGCCGGGTTCCATTTGATCAAGGTGCCCTTATCCTTATAGTCCGTATCCGAAAACCAAAGATGGTGTATACAGACTTCAGCTGTTATTTTTTTCTCCTTTAAGGGAATATCATTTCGAAACAATTGGGTTTCCTTGCCGGTGGATAAATGAAACACATGTAGTCTGGCACCTGTTTTTTTGGCCAACGCAATGGCCTTTGATGAAGAAAGGTAGCAAGCTTCTTCACTACGTATGCTTGGATGGTATTGTACGGGTATGTCTTCTCCGTATTGTTCCTTGTATTGGGCTAGGTTCCTTTGTATTGTCCCCTCATCCTCACAGTGTGCGGAAATTACCATTTCGGTATTCCTAAAAATCTTTTCAATCACAGCCTCGTTATCCACCAACATGTTTCCTGTTGAAGAACCGAGGAACAACTTTATTCCGGAACAGGCATTTTTATCCAATCGCTTTATTTCCTCCAAGTTATCATTGGTTCCCCCAAAAGGAAAGGAATAATTGGCATAGGAAGTATTGGCGGCCATGGCAAATTTTTCTTCCAGTCTTTCTATAGTAACGGTTTGTGGATCCGTATTGGGCTGCTCCATAAAAGTAGTAATGCCTCCGGCAATGGCAGCTCTACTTTCAGAAGCAATATTACCCTTGTGGGTAAGTCCCGGTTCCCTAAAATGAACTTGATCGTCAATGATTCCAGGTAGTAGATAATTTCCTTGGGCATCTAAGACATTTGCATTTACATCCGTAATATCCCGGTCTATTTTAAGAATAATATCATCATCGATCAATACATCGCTTTCAAATATCTTATTTTCGTTAACGACCTTGGCATTTTTGATTAATTGCCTACTCATTTTAAAATCTGTTTTTTTGAAAAAGACTGCGCATTTTCATCATAAACACTCCAAAAATAGCTTCTCCAATAATGGAAGAACTCATTTTTGATTTTCCCTTTTCACGATCTCTAAATATAATGGAAACTTCCTCTATTTTGTATCCTTTAAGATATGCTCTAAACTTCATTTCAATTTGAAAGGCATATCCAATAAACCGTACCGAATCCAAATTTAGATTTTCCAAAACATAGCGTTTGTAGCATACAAACCCAGCTGTGGGATCATGGACGCGCATACCGGTCACCATCTTCACGTAAAAAGAAGCCCCATATGATAATAAAACTCTGTACAACGGCCAGTTTACAACATTGACCCCTTTTTTATAACGGGAGCCCACCGCAACATCAGCTCCATTTTTACAAGCTCGGAGTAGTCTTTTTAAGTCTGTCGGGTTATGGGAGAAATCGGCATCCATCTCAAAAATGTAATCATACTTTCTTGCAATGGCCCATTTAAATCCATGAATATAGGCAGTCCCTAGACCAGATTTTTCTTTTCTCACCTCTAAGAACAGACTTCTAGGAAACTCCCCTTGCATTTTTTTCACCACGGATGATGTTCCATCCGGGGAATTATCGTCTACGATAAGTATGTGAAAATTGGTATCCAATACAAATACAGCTCGGATTATTGCCTCAACGTTTTCGATTTCGTTGTAAGTTGGAATAATAACTAGGCTGTCCGACATGGGCATGATAGGATTTGCACAAAAATAGTGTTTTCGATAGAGTGTAAAAACGACTTGATCCTAATTGTGTTTTGTTCCAAGGGTTGGATGATGTTCAGAATTTGTAATTTTGACCAAACTAAGCTTTTACATGCCATTCAAACTACCCAAACCTTTTCTATTACTTTTAGGAATAATTTTAGTGCTCAACCTATTCCAGGCCCACTTTACGGAACTTATTTTTGATGAAGCTTATTACTGGCACTATGCCCAAAATATGGCCTGGGGGTATTTTGACCACCCCCCTATGGTGGCTTTACTCGTGAAGATCAGTAGCTTTTTTTTTAAGGGCGAGCTTGGCATTCGGTTTATGGGTTGCTTATTATCGGTCGCAACCATTATAGTACTCTGGTTACTGGTAGATGGTGATGAAAAACGGAAGTATATTCCCCATTTCTTTGTATTGGTATTTTCCATGACCTTACTGAATGCTTACGGGTTCTTTACCTTGCCAGATACGCCTTTGTTATTTTTCACGGCTTTGTTTTTACTGATTTATAAAAAATTTATTCAAAACCCATCCTATCTGTGGGGAGCTGTTTTGGGCGTGGTCATGGCCGCCTTGATGTACAGCAAATACCATGCTGTTTTGGTTATCCTTTTTGTACTATTGTCCAATCTAAGATTGGTGGCCAACAAGTTTGCATGGTTAGCTGTAATTGTTGCTTTGTTTTGCTATATCCCCCATTTTGTATGGTTATATGAAAACGACTTTGTTTCCATTAAGTATCATTTATACGAAAGACCCAATGGGGCCTATGATTTTGAAAAGTATACCTTAGGATTCCTAATTAATTTGGTGGCCATTTTTGGATTGACCTTCCCTTGGATTTACAAGGCACTTTTTAAAACAAAATCATCCGACCTTTTTGTAAAGGCATTACTTTATCTAACCTATGGAGTGCTACTTTTTTTCTTCCTCTCCAGTTTTAATAGAAGGGTACAGACGCAATGGATTATTGTGGTTTCCATTCCCATGGCAGTCCTTGTCTTCCAGCAGATGTTGACGGATGCCCCTATTAGAAAATGGATCTATAGAACTGGCATTGCCACTATTTTGATTTTATTATTCTTACGAATTGGCCTCATATACAAACCCTTTTTTCCCATTTATTATGAAACCCATGGCAACAGGCAATGGGTAAGTGAGTTGAAATCGGAAATAGGCGATATTCCGGTAATCTTTGAGAACTCGTATCGTAACGCGCCTATGTATGCCTTTTATTCTGGGAATCCTACATTTTCCTTAAACAACTATATGTACCGAAGAAATCAGTACTCCATAGATGATTCAGAGCAAAAAATACAGGGCAAAAAAGTCCTCTATGTTTCAAAATACATGAATGAGGGGGATCTCTCATTTACTAAGGTGGATGGGGCCCACTACAATGCCAAGTATATTTCAAATTTTGAATCTTTCCGAAAATTGGAAGTTATTGCTGAACAAAGAGTCCACAATTTGAATGATGGGAAGGAACATTTTTTTAAAGTTTACAACCCCTATGATATTGAAATTGACCTTAAAAAACTTAAATTTAGTATCGCCTACCTCAATGATTACAAACAGGTAAAGGATCTTAAGTCCTTACCGACCAATCGGGTACCGGAAAATATTTCAGTGCTGAAACCCAATGATACCATAAATTTTGCGTTTATGTTTCCAAAACCCAAGATTGAAAATCCCGGTTATTTTAGAATCGGTATTTCAGAAAACAATCTTCCCTATGGCCTCAATGGGAAAAATATTAAATTGGAGTAATGGAGCCGATTTTTAGAAACACATCCGCCGTAGACTGGATAACCCTTCTGCTATTTGGAAGCCTATTGCTCATTGTAGTGGCCAAAAGTCTTTTTTATGGAAGGTTTTTAAACTTTGTCATCCTACCTTTTAATAACAAATACATCTTCATGTATAATAAGAAGGAAAAGTTGATGAATTGGTTCCATGTTTTTTTTACGCTATTTCAAATCATCAATTTTTCCCTGTTCATTTTCCTTGCATCTAAAACTCTATTATTACAGGAAGGTGGCTCTTATCCGTTTATGTACCCTATCATACTTGGCGGATTGGTCTTGTTTATTCTTCTAAAAATGTTTTTACAATTGGGCAACGGTTTCGTTTTTGGAGTCAATAAGGTTGTTGGTGAACTCATTTTTAAGAAGTTATCCTACCTAAACCATAGCAGTATGGTCATGTTCCTGGCCAACGTGGTTATCGTTTATGTTTTTAAGGATTCCGAGGTTGTAGTTTATCTATCCATTTTCTTAATTCTTTCGATAAATGCAATCGGCTGGATTACAGTGTTGAAGAATCATCAAAAATTCATTACTGCTAATTTTTTCTATTTTATTTTGTACCTTTGCGCTCTCGAAATTGCGCCGTTCATCATCATTGGAAGTTATCTAAAAGACTAGGTTTATATGAAAGTAAAGACGATTTTGGTTTCCCAGCCGGAGCCGAAAATGGAAAACTCCCCATACTCAAAACTTATTGACAAGGAAAAAGTAAAGGTAGATTTCAGGCCATTTATTCATGTGGAAGGGGTTGATGCAAAGAGTGTTCGTCGTCAAAAAATAGACCTAAAAAATTACACGGCCATAATACTTACCAGCCGCAATGCGGTGGACCATTTTTTTAGGATAGCGGAGGAAATGCGATTTAAGGTGCCAGATACCATGAAGTATTTTTGCCAGTCCGAGGCCGTAGCCTATTACCTGCAAAAATATGTCGTTTATCGTAAGCGTAAAATTTATGTAGGCAAGAGAATTTTTAATGAGCTAGTTCCTCTGTTCAAAAAATATAAGGAAGAAAAATTTCTACTTCCTTCTTCGGATACCCTTAAACCAGCCGTCCCTGAAGCTTTGGACAAAGTAGGTATAGATTGGACCCGAGGAATTTTCTATAAGACAGTAATCAGTGACTTATCAGATCTTCGCGACGTTTACTATGATGTCCTGGTATTCTTTAGTCCGTCCGGCATAGAGTCCCTATTAAAGAATTTCCCCGATTTTGAACAGAACGATACGCGTATCGCAGTCTTTGGAAACTCTACCGTTAAAGCGGCCACCGATGCCGGTCTTCGTATCGATATTAAGGCTCCAACCCCGGAAACACCTTCCATGACCATGGCTTTACAGAAGTATATTACCACGGTAAACAAAAAGTAAAAGGCCCTTTGGAAGAATTCGAGGCTTAAGTGCGATTCCTTTTTGAACTCTGGATATTCAGGTTTTTTAAAAGGCATATCGCTGTGGTCCTCCTCTCCGTATTTCCTCACTAGCATGGGACTCAAATTTCTTGAAGTTTTCACGGAATGCATTCGTTAACTTAAAAGCGGTCTTGTAATAGGCTTCATCATTGTTCCAGGTTGCACGAGGACTCAAAACACTGGTCGGGACTCCCGGGCATTGCCTAGGCTGTGCCACACCGAACACAGAATGGATGTGATAGGCGTCATAGGTATACAATCCCAAATCGCCATTCAAAACAGCATGAATCATAGCCCGTGTATATTTTAATTTCATTCGCGTACCCACACCATAGGATCCACCGGTCCATCCTGTATTCACCAACCAAACGTTTACACCGGCCTCGGTCATTTTCCTACTTAACATTTCGGCATATTTTGCCGGATGCAAGGGCATAAAGGGAGCGCCAAAACAAGCAGAAAAAGAGGGGATAGGTTCTACCACACCAGCTTCGGTTCCAGCTACCTTGGCGGTATACCCAGAAATGAAGTGATATGCCGCCTGGCTAGGAGTCAGCTTTGAAATAGGTGGGAGTACACCAAAGGCATCGGCTGTTAAAAAAAAGATGTTTTTGGGGTTATGGCCTATGGATGGACGCTGAACGTTTTCAATATGATACAGAGGATAGCTCACACGGGTGTTCTGTGTAATGGAAACATCGGAAAAATTTACTTCACCCTTGTCATTCATAACCACATTTTCCAGAATCGCTCCTTTCTTGATGGCACCATAGATTTCGGGTTCACTTTCTTGGGAAAGATCGATTACCTTGGCATAACATCCTCCCTCAAAATTAAACACGGCATTTTCATTATTCCAACCATGTTCATCATCACCGATCAATTTTCGGGTGGCATCCGTGGACAAGGTCGTCTTCCCGGTTCCCGATAGCCCAAAGAAAATAGCGGTATCCCCCTTTTTTCCCACATTGGCGGAACAATGCATCGGTAACGTATTCTTATATACGGGAAGGATAAAATTGAGCGCAGAAAAAATTCCCTTCTTAATCTCTCCTGTATAACCTGTTCCTCCTATTAAGGCAATTTTTCGTGAAAAATTCAATATAGCAAAGTTATGTTGCCGCGTACCATCTTCTTCTGCGATAGCCCTAAATCCCGGCGCATTGATTACCGTCCATTCCGGTTCAAAATTCTTCAATTCTTCCTCGGTAGGCCGGATGAACATATTGTACACAAATTGGTTGGACCACGGATATTCCGTAATTACCCGAATATCCATTCGGTAGTTGGCATCAGAGCACGCATAGCAATCGCGCACGTAGAGTTCCTTGTGGTTCAAATAAGCGATGACCTTATCATAGAGCTTATCAAAAGCGGAAGGCTCAAAAGGCATATTGATACCACCCCACCAAATTTTATCCGAAGTGATACTGTCCTTTACGATGAATCGATCGTCGGGTGACCTTCCGGTAAATTCCCCGGTGTTTACCGCCAAAGCTCCCGATGAGGCTTCCGTTCCCATATTCTTGTCCAAGGTAATCCTATGAAGACTTGAAGGGCTTAGCTGATATTTTATGTCATTATGGGTAATTCCATAACGCTTAAGGGAAATAGATTCTGAATTAGGTTTCGATATATCCATTCAAACCAATATTTTATTATTAAAAGTCGTCTATTTTAAACTCTTGAAACCGTAATAGGCCAAAAGTATCCACCCCAGTATAAAAAAGGTACCGCCAATCGGGGTCAAAAATGCAATCGACTTGAAATCAAAACTTGTTAAACCGTTTGTCGCCAGGGCATATATAGAGAAGGAAAATAGAATCCCACCAACAAGGACACAATAAAACACCCATTTCTTCTTTTGCTCCGGAATCTTATATACATTCGCTAATATCAATAGAAAAAGCGCATGGTACATTTGATATTTTACCCCGGTCTCAAAAGTTTTGATGGCATTAACATCCACTAACTTTCCCAGACCATGTGCCCCAAAGGCGCCCAGTAGCACCGCGAGTAATCCTAAAACCGCTCCCGTCAAAAAAATTGTTCTGTTCATAACTTCATTGGTCATTTTTTTTATAAATGTAACAAATTGATACCTTAGTATTTCGTTCTATTTGCAAAACTAACGATGTAAAACCTATGTTGCGAAAAATATTGATTATCGGTGCGGGAAAATCCACTGCCTATCTTTTGGATTATCTTTTGGAAAAAGCGGTCTCCCAGAAGTTACATATCACCATTGGCGACTTGAACCCCGATAGCATTTCCAAATCGGTAAAGGAACATCCTTCCTGTACCATAATACAACTCGATATTTTTAGGGAAGACGATAGAAAAAGGGTCATAGAAGATTCTGATATTGTAGTTTCCATGCTCCCAGCACGCATGCATAACAATGTGGCCAAGGATTGTCTCGCCTTTGGAAAGCATCTGGTAACGGCCTCCTATATTAGTCCTGAAATTCGGGCGTTACATAAAAAGGTTAAGGAAAAGGGCTTGGTCTTCATGAACGAAATGGGCCTAGATCCAGGAATAGATCATATGAGTGCTATGCAGGTCATAGATCGAATTAGGCAAAAAGGAGGAAAAATGTTATTGTTCGAATCCTTTACCGGAGGGTTGGTAGCACCGGAGAGCGATACCAATCTCTGGAACTATAAGTTTACCTGGAATCCGAGAAATGTAGTACTGGCCGGACAAGGTGGTGCGGCGAAATTCATCCAAGAGGGGACGTACAAATATATTCCCTATCATAAACTTTTTAGAAGAACGGAGTTCTTCGAGATAGAAGGGTACGGGCGTTTTGAAGGTTATGCCAACCGGGATTCCCTGGATTATCGGAAAGCCTATGGACTAGAAGATGTACTAACCCTCTATAGGGGTACTATGCGCAGGGTGGGATTTTCCAAAGCATGGAACATGTTCGTTCAGTTAGGAATGACCGACGATAGCTATACCATTGAAAACTCCAAAGGCATGTCTTATCGCGAATTTGTTAATCTGTTTCTGCCTTATTCCCCAACAGATTCAGTAGAGCTTAAATTACGGCACTATTTAAAGATAGATCAGGATGATAGCATTTGGGGGAAATTACTGGAATTGGATTTTTTTAGTGCAAAAAAGACCATCTCCCAGGAGAATGCAACTCCCGCACAGGTTCTACAAAGAATTCTAGAAGACAGTTGGACCTTGACCAAAGATGACAAGGATATGATCGTTATGTACCACAAATTTGGCTATGAACTATCTGGAAAGAAACGGCAAATAGATGCCAATATGGTAGTAATCGGAGAAAATCATAGTCATACCGCAATGGCGAAAACAGTAGGACTTCCCGTAGCTATAGCTACGCTTTTGATATTGAACAAAGAAATAAAGACTCCAGGAGTACAGATTCCTATTAACAAGGAAATCTATGAACCCATTCTTTCCGAACTCAGCGCGTTAGGCGTCATTTTTAAGGAATTTGAGGTGCCCTACCTAGGGTACAATCCGGATTCCGTGGCAAGTTAGGACTTCTGCATTTTGATGATTTATCCATAGTATTACTTGAGAACTACTTTCTCTTTTTTGTAGAAGATTAAAGGCTCGAAGAGGTTATCTATTTATACAGGTTTCGTAGTTTTATCTTCAAATTGAAACATATACCATGAAATCCAATAACGAAAAAGTAAAAATAGACGGTATCGACAAGAAAATTCTAAGATTTCTTATGCAAGATGCTCGTAAACCCATTTTAGAAATTGCTCGGAATATTGGTATTTCCGGTGCCGCCATACACCAACGCCTGCGGAAATTGGAGGCTTCCAAATTATTGGCGGGATCTAAATTTATCATCAATCCCAAAGTTATGGGGTACACCACCATGGCGTACATTGGTATATACTTGGATAAGGCGATGAGCAATCCGGTAGCTGTGAAACAATTGGAAAAAATACCGGAAGTTTTGGAATGCCACTATACTACAGGAAACTGGTCCATACTCATAAAGGTACTTTGCCGGGACAATGAACATTTAATGCATGTACTCAATAAGGAAATACAACGAATTGAAGGCGTCTCAAGAACGGAAACCTTTATTTCCTTGGCTCAACAAATCGACCGCCAAATTTCGATTTAATATTTAAATTCAATGAGCACAAAAGGGTCATCTTCTAGAATACCGCCAGCAGCCAAATATGCCTTTTGAGCCGCAATATTTGATTTCTCTGTAGCTACCCAAGCTTCCTTACATCCCAATTCCTTGCCGTATTCCACCAAAAATCTCACTAATTTACGGCCGATACCCCTTCTCTGAAATTCATCCAAAACCGAAACTTCATTAACAAAAAGTTCGGGGTCTTTATCGGGATGAACATAATGCAATCCCGAGGCCATCCCTACTACCACATCTCTATGATAGGCCAATACCAAATGATGCCTCTTGTCCTTTAGAAATTCAATGGTGCGATTCGGTTTGATAGGATAATCGAACAACCGTTCTCCAACACTTTGCAAAGCTGGTAAATCCTCAATTGTGGCCAATCGTATGGTTATGTTTTCTTCCATAATCCTTTACATAAAAAACCTGCCAAGTTCATTGTACAAGACAGGTTCTTATCTTTAAATTATTAGATGGAAATTAATCCCTGCCACCAAAAACTTGTAGTCCCCAGTAGACCAACGTAGCCAGGGAACCAATAGCAGCTACCAAATATGTACGGGCAGCCCACTTTAGGGCATCCTCGGAACCTTTGTATTCCTGTTGAGTAACCATATTCTTTTGTCGTAACCATACCAAGGCCCTTTTACTGGCATCGTACTCCACAGGTAGGGTAACAAAACTGAACAGTGTGGCCATAGCCATCATAACCAATCCAGCTACGGCAACCCAGTATCCGAAGCCCACTCCAGCAGCTGCACCTAACATTAAACCTCCGAAAACCACCCACATGGACATGCCAGAGGTAACACTGACTACAGGAACCAATTGGGAACGCAACGTCAACCATTCATAAGCCTGGGCATGTTGCACCGCATGACCACATTCATGTGCGGCAACAGCGGCCGCTGCTGCATTACGTTGACTATAGACCCCTTCGCTTAAATTAACGGTTTTATTCTTTGGGTTGTAGTGATCGGTAAGCATCCCGGCGGTAGAGATCACCTTTACATCACGGATACCATGATCCGCCAACATTTTTTCTGCAATCTCGGCCCCGCTCATTCCATTCTGCAAGTGCACTTTGGAATAGTGCTTGAACTTGCTTTTAAGTTTATTGCTTACTAGCCAGCTTATCAGGGCAATGGCACCAATTAATATATAATATCCCATCATAACTTCTCAATTTTAAATATTCGTATTAAAGTTAAAAAAGATTCCCCTATTCACGGAAATGACTTTTCCTCTTATCGTGCAAAAACCCCGCCAATGTAACCAGAAAGGGTTTTGGGCTTGGACAGGGTGACAAATCCTGACAAAATGTACGCTAAATTGATTTACTTATGTTGTATTTTCAATAAAACCACCAAAAATGCCAAAACCACTGTAATCCCATTCGCAAGCATTATGGATATACTGTTGTGGTATACTCCATATATGAACCATAGAATGGTACCCAGCACAATAACCAAATACATGGACAGGGAAACATCCTTAGTAGATTTATATCGCCATGCTTTATAAACTTGTGGCACAAAGGCCGATGTAGTACAAGTGGCCGCAACAAGTCCAATGATTTCGATGTGGTTCATGGTCATTTTTTATGATAAATTCAAATGGAATGACTCATGAATAAAGGATTCAACACAAGGACATATTCTTATCCCACGATATTCACAATCTTTCCCGGTACTACTATGACTTTTTTGGGCGTACGGCCCTGCAATTGATGTTGGGTCTTTTCATGGGCCATCACCGATTTCTCAATATCTTCCTTTCCCATATCCAAAGGTAGTTCCAAGGTAAAGCGCATTTTCCCGTTAAAAGAGATGGGATATTCCTTACTACTCTCCACTAAATAGTGCTCTTCAAATTTTGGAAACGATGCATGGGAAATAGTTTCGGTATGGCCAAGTCCTTGCCAAAGCTCCTCTGCAATATGTGGCGCATAAGGCGATATCAAAATGGCCAGCGGTCCCAAGATTTTGCGGCTTGTACACTTTTGGGCCGAAAGCTCATTAACGCAGATCATAAAAGTAGAGACCGAGGTATTGAAACTGAAGTTCTCGATATCCTCTTCCACTTTTTTGATGGTTTTGTGCAAAGTCTTTAGATTTTCCTTTGAAGGTTCAATATCCGAAACCGAAAATGTAGCTTCGGCACCGGAATGGTATAGCCGCCATAACTTTTTTAGAAATGAATGCACTCCCGTAATCCCGGCAGTATTCCAAGGTTTGGATTGTTCCAAGGGGCCTAGGAACATTTCATATAGACGCAGGCTGTCCGCACCGTATTCCTCACAGATTTCATCAGGATTGACCACATTGTATTTCGACTTGGACATTTTTTCGACTTCACGTCCTACAATGTATTTACCCTCCTCCAAGATGAATTGTGCATCCGTGTACTCTAGTTGCCACTTTTTAAAAGCTTCGATATCCAATTCATCCGACGAATTAACCAAAGAGACATCGGCATGTATTGGAATTACTTTTTTATCTTTTACCAATCCCTTAGAAATTACATTACCCGTACCTTCCTCTCTAAAGACAAAAGCACTTGTTCCGGTAATCATTCCCTGATTGATGAGTTTCTTTGCGTATTCGTCCACGGGGACCAAACCCTTGTCGAACATAAACTTCTGCCAAAACCGCGAGTATAGTAAGTGCCCTGTGGCGTGTTCACTTCCCCCAATATAGAGATCCACATCTTGCCAATAGTTGATGGTTTCCTGAGAAAAAATCGCATCGCCATTAAGCGGATCCATATAACGGTTAAAGTACTGGGAGCTCCCGGCCCAGCCAGGCATGGTATTTAGTTCCAACGGAAATACGGTTTTGTGGTCAATTAAATTGTTCCCGACCACATTGTTGGTCTCAATGTTCCAGGCCCAATGGGTCGCGTTTCCCAATGGTGGCTCCCCAGTTTCCGTGGGAAGATATTTTTCTACTTCAGGCAATTCCAAAGGGAGGTATTTTTCTCCGATTGTTTGAGGAATCCCTTCTGTATCATAATAGACCGGAAAAGGTTCTCCCCAATACCGCTGACGGCTAAAAACGGCATCACGCAACCGATAATTCACTTTGCCTTTCCCCGCTCCGATTTTTTCAAGTTCCGCAATGATTTTCTTGGTCGCCTTGGTGTAGCTTAGTCCGTTGAGAAAATCCGAATTGGCAATAATGGTCTTTTCCTTATCGGCAAAGGCCTCTTCCGAAATATCCACATTTTCAAAAATATTGGGAATGGGGATACCAAAATGTTTTGCAAAATCATAATCGCGCTGATCCCCGCAAGGAACGGACATCACCGCCCCGGTTCCATAACCGGCCAGTACATAGTCCCCAATCCAAACAGGAATGGGTTCTTTAGTAAAAGGATGTTCGGCGAAGGCTCCCGTAAAAGCCCCAGTAATGGATTTAACATCTGCCATGCGATCTCGTTCGGAGCGTTTGGCCGTAGCCTCTACATAGGCTTCCACTTCAGCTTTTTGTGCCGAAGTGGTTATTTTGGATACCAATTCATGTTCAGGTGCCAGGGTCATAAAGCTCGTCCCAAAAATGGTATCAGGTCTGGTGGTAAAAACTTCTATACAATTTTCACCCTTCCCAGTTTCAGATTCAGGGTGTAAAGCGCTATCCAATGTTGAAGCTTGAACTTTGAATTTTACACTCGCACCTTCCGATCGCCCAATCCAATTGGTCTGCGAATCCTTAAGGGGCTGGGGCCAATCTATTTTTTTGAGTCCATCCAACAACCGTTGGGCATAGGCAGTGATGCGCATACTCCATTGCGTCATCTTTTTTCGGATAACGGGGTGACCCCCTCGTTCCGACACTCCGTTTACGATTTCATCGTTGGCCAGAACGGTTCCTAATGCTGGACACCAGTTAACCTCGGCATCCGCTAAATACGTTAGTCTATATTTGAGCAGTATTTCCTGTTTTTCCTTTGATGAAAAGGCCGCCCAATCCGATGCCGAAAATTCTGGCGTATCCTCGTCACAAGATGCGTTTACATTCGTGTTGCCGTCCTTTTCAAATGATGCTATCAAATCGACAATATCTTCAGCCTTATCCGCGTCGATATTGTACCATGAATTAAACAACTGGATAAAAATCCATTGCGTCCATTTGTAATACCTCGGGTCCGAAGTGCGTACTTCTCTGCTCCAATCAAAGGAGAAACCCAACTTGTCCAATTGCTCCCGATATCTCTTGATGTTGGTTTCTGTGGTTATCGCCGGATGTTGCCCGGTTTGGATGGCATACTGCTCCGCAGGCAATCCAAAGGAGTCATAGCCCATAGGATGTAAAACATTAAAACCTTTATGACGCTTATACCGTGCATAAATATCACTGGCGATATAACCTAAGGGATGACCAACATGCAATCCTGACCCCGAAGGATAAGGAAACATATCCAAAACATAGAATTTTTCTTTTTCAGAATCATTCTTGGCCTTAAAGGTCTTATGCTTCGCCCAATGTTCCTGCCATTTGGCCTCAATTCCCTTGAAATTGTATTTCATATTTCAGTTTTAGACCTGTCAGGTTATAGAAACCTAACAGGTCTGATGTGTATGGGCAAAAATAAGTTTATTCAATTTACTTTCCTATTTTTACACCATTGATAAATAGCTATGGGCAAATCCTTTGAACAGTACCAAAGACGTAAGCTGATCTCCTCTTATTTTTCCGTGGTATTGAGTATTGGTTTGGTATTATTTCTTTTAGGGGTTCTAGGACTTTTAGTGCTTAATACCAATAAAATGGCAAATCATTTTAAAGAACAAATTACTTTATCCGTATTCTTAAAGGATAACGCCAAGGAAGTAGAAATAGATCAACTGCAAAAGAGTTTGGCCATGGCGGAATACACCAAATCCGCCACCTATGTTACCAAGGAAGAGGCCGCGGAAAACCATAGCGAGGAAATTGGGGAAAATTTCTTGGACTTTTTAGGTTATAATCCACTCAAAAATTCCATTGATGTAAACCTCAACGCAGACTTTGTTTCGCCGCTTCAAATAGAAGAAATAGCGGCAGAACTTACCGCAAAAAATTATGTGGATGAAGTAAGTTACGACGAACCGTTGGTAGGTCTTTTAAGCGAAAATGTGAAAAGGGTCAGTTTCTGGATTTTAGTCGCCAGCGCTATTTTTACCTTTATAGCCGTTCTGCTCATTAATAGTTCCATACGATTGTCCATTTACTCCAAACGCTTTATTATCAAAACAATGCAAATGGTAGGGGCTACCAAAACCTTTATTCGGAGACCTTTTATATGGACCAATATAAAATTGGGAATGTTGGGTGCGCTATTGGCGCTCATGGTTTTGATTATAGCTTTGTTATACTTGGACAAAAACTTTCCAGAACTAGGACTTTTTAGGGATAGCTCCATGTTGATAGGACTCTTTGGTAGTGTTTTTGTCCTTGGAATTTTTATTTCGTTCATAAGCACCTATTTTGCAACACAGCGCTTTCTAAATCTTAAAACAGACGAATTATATTATTAAATTTGTATATGGGCAAAAATCAGAAGAGTAAAGCAGTACAACCACCAAAACCGGAATTTATATTTCAACGAAAAAACTACCTGTTCATGTTCATAGGGATAGCTTTCATTGCGCTAGGCTTCATTTTAATGAGTGGAGGAGGAAGCGATGACCCCAATGTTTTTAATGAGGATATCTATAATTTTAGACGAATTCGTTTGGCCCCCACCCTTGTGCTCATTGGACTAGGAATAGAAGTATACGCCATTTTGTTGAATCCGCATAAGAAGCGAAACTAATTTTGGACACACTTGATGCTATTATCCTAGGCATTATTCAAGGATTGACAGAATTTCTCCCGGTATCCTCCAGTGGCCACTTGGAATTGGGCAAGGCCATATTGGGGGACAACTCCATCCCGGAAGAAAGCCTTCTGTTTACCGTAGTGCTCCATTTCGCTACTGCTTTAAGCACCATTGTAGTCTTTAGAAAGGATGTCTGGGAAATTTTGGCCGGTCTTTTCAAATTTAAGTGGAACGAGGAAACCCAATTCTCGCTTAAAATAATCGTTTCCATGCTCCCTGCCACATTTGTTGGTCTTTTTTTTGAAGAAAAATTGGAGGCCTTTTTCGGAGGTGACATCCAATTTGTAGGCTTTATGTTGTTGATTACAGCTGTTTTGCTATATTTTGCCGACAAGGCCAAGGATACGAACAAAAAGGTAAATTTCCCAAAAGCCTTTATCGTAGGTCTTTCCCAGGCTGTTGCCATGCTTCCCGGAATTTCAAGAAGCGGTGCAACCATAGCCACTTCTGTACTGCTAGGAGTGGACAAAACCAAGGCCGCCCGGTTTTCTTTTTTAATGGTAGTTCCTTTAATTTTTGGCAAAATGGCCAAGGACGTTATGAGTGGGGAACTTAATTTCCAAAGCGAAAATATCATGGCCATGGGTGTAGGCTTTGTTGCAGCTTTCGTTGCAGGTTTGGCGGCATGCACCTGGATGATTCAATTGGTAAGGAATAGTAAACTCACCTATTTTGCAATCTATTGCCTAATTGTTGGTCTTTTGGCAATTGGGTACAGTTTTTGGGGTTGAATACATAAATTCTCATTGTTGTAAAGACTCCAAAGAAATCTTAAAATGGATATTCTTAGCAAAGAAGATTTTTTAAATGGGCAGCTTCTTTTAATTGATAAGCCCTTAGGGTGGTCGTCTTTCCAAGCGGTAAACAAAATCAAATGGGCCGTACGGAAAAAGTTCGACCTTAAAAAGATAAAGGTAGGGCATGCAGGTACGCTGGATCCTTTGGCGACAGGACTCTTGTTGATCTGTACCGGAAAATTCACCAAGAAAATTGAGAGCTTGCAAGGTCAAGAAAAAGAATATGTTGGAACTATCACCCTTGGTGCTACAACCCCATCCTATGATTTGGAAACTGAAATAGACCAGGTGTTCCCAATCGATCATATAACCAAGGAAGCAATCTATTTGACGGTGGATAAATTCACTGGTGAAATTGAGCAACGCCCACCTGTCTTTTCTGCCTTAAAAAAAGATGGAAAACGACTGTACGAATATGCAAGGAGCGGCAAGGAAATAAAAATTAACAAAAGAAAAGTCGTCATTTCCGAATTTGAGATTAGAGCTATGGATTTGCCAGTGTTGGAATTTCGAGTGGTCTGTAGCAAGGGTACATATATTCGCTCCTTGGCCCAAGATTTTGGTAAGGCGTTGAATTCCGGTGGATATTTATCAAGCTTAAGAAGAACCAAAATAGGGGATTACAACGTAAATAAAGCCGTTGACCCGGTTGTTTTTAGCGAAAAGCTTCTTGGAAACAATGGCTAAAAATAGGTTTTTTTGTAGGGGTTGGTATCCCCGTTCAACGAAAATTTAAAATATTTTAAAGAAATATCGGTTATAGCGTTATGGATCTAAACCGTCAACAATTATCCTTTATCATTACCTTTTTCACTATGGCCATCGTAGTGTTGGGGCTTTACAATATCCATTTGGGGCAACAGCAAGCGGAGGAATATGTGGTAGAAATGATACTGGATCAAGAGGTTTTGGAAGAGTTGATCAAGGAAGAAGAAAAAAAATTAGAGGAGCTGCAAGAAGCCGACCCTATAAAAAGTCACATGGCTTTTAACGAAAGTGAAAAACCCAGTTATGGGAACCCGGAACCTCTTAAAACGTTGGAGGAACTCATGGAGGAACAAAAAGCGACCACGGATACTGAAGACCCCTCGGATTTGCTATCGGATTCCGATTATGTGGAACGCGTAAAAGAACTGGCAAAAAAAAGAGAGGAACAAAAACAGTTATTAGGAGAGAAAGAGGCCCAAAAAAAAGAGTTTACTAACAATTTGGCTAAAAGAAGAACTTCTGTTTCCTATTCTTTGGTTGGACGCAACAATTATAAACTTCCACCACCAATTTACACTTGCATAGAAGGTGGAAAAGTAGTCATCAATATTAAAGTAGATGCACTAGGCAATGTTATTGAAGCTCACTTTAACGCAAAAAGTTCAGGTACTTCCAATGGGTGTTTGGTTGACAATGCTATTACTTATGCGTTAAAGGCAAAGTTCAACTCTTCTTCTAAAACGAATCAAAAAGGTACGATTACCTATTTATTTCAAGGGAAGGTTCGCTAGAATATCTTTTAAAGTAGTGACCCCTTTGTCCTTATTATACCACATCTGCAAATCCTGTTTGAACTCCGAGGTAAGTGCTCCAAATGTTTCCTTGAATTCCTGGACCATTTCTGTGGCCGTGCTGGGTCTTGGACCCCAATCGCCCAATACATTTCCGGTGGCATTCTCAATAATAATCAGTTTTGGGATTGAAAGGGTGCCGTGGGTCAAGAAATGGTTCATAAGCTCGAGATTTTCATCACGCAGTAAAATCTTTAGGGAGATATTGGGATTTAATTCCGATATCTTGTTCATAACAGGCAGCGTGGGGGCAGCATCACCACACCAGCTTTCGGTAAGCACCAGAAATGTAATTTCCTTTCCAATCTCCAAAATTTTAGTCGTACTTTCTTCATCTATCTTCACAGTTTTGTCAAAACGCTTCATGCGTTTATCGTTAAGTACGGTATAGTTAGCAAGGGCTTCAGTCTGCTTTGGCCCTGTGGATTTCCCTTCAGCTGCTAACTCACTTACTTTGGCCCGATATTCCTTATAAGAAATGGCCCTTGGTAAACTTTCCTGAATCAATTCCTGTGCGATTTTGTACATAACTGTTTCCATAAAAGCATTGTTTAATAGGACAAAATTACCAGTCTCATTATTTAGAAATAGTAACTTGGGTTACATTGGTAGATAAAAAGAAACAATACTTACAAACCCCAATTTTTTGCCTTTCAAAAGCATTAAAAAGCAAAAGGCCCCCGATTAATTGGAGAGCCTTTGTCCGTTATTACCTTCTTTTTCATAATGTTATGGTAGAAGAATACTCGGTCCCGAATCCAGGCCTGTTTCTTCCTCACATTCCAAGTAAATAATATCGTCCAATTCCAAGACCATTCCATAATACGGATTAAAATTCTCGGGCAAGTAAAAATAAGGGTCAAAATTTAAGTCCATGGATTCCTCATCTTCAATGTAAGCTATCGTATTTATATCCAAATCGGCATTAAGTAGAGAGGTATCAACTATTTGTCCGTTTATTCCGATTGCCCAAAACAAACTAGCTGTTAATGCTAGTGACAATTTTTTATAGTTATTCTTGATCATAGTCTATTATAAATTATTGTATATAAAGTTTTATTGAGATGGTTTTAAGTAGATTTCGTAAGGTCTATCCAAGAAGTTCCCTAGCCCTTATGCTTTTTGAAACATCGGCAAAGAGTTTTGCGATGCTTTCGGAAAATGCTTTATCGTCGGTTCTGGACAACGCGGCTATAGTACTGCCGTCTTTCATTTTTAAAATGCTTACCACCTGAACCTCCGTTCCGCGGAACTTTAATAATTCCTTTAAGTCCGATAACTTATGCCTGTCAAAATGTAAGGACGCGTAAATGAACTCATAGTACAAGTTAGAGGGCCTACCTAACTTAAATAGCATTCCAGGCCTAATCGGAATTTCTTCACTATCAACGTTGGTTCTTATTCGATCGTTCTTATCGTATTCGGGAAAGGGTAGTATTATTTCCTTTTTCATTCATCCGGTTTTTAAATGGTCGTAGGTTACCGATTCATGTTGAAAACCTTTTCTGGGATCTTATTTTACTTACTTTAATAATACTACAAAGGTAAACATCCATACCTTTTTTTGAAAGCAATACTTAGTTAAACACAAGTTAAACTTTCAATATATAATAGTAATACTATTAATTTGGATTTATATTTACCCTTCAAAGTCAAAAAAGCATTTTATTTGCTATTACAGGTTTTCCGGATTCAAAGCAAGGCTGTTGAATAATTTTGCCTTGGCCGTGAAGTATTTGTTTTGTACTTCGTTCTGTTTCAATTCAGCATCGATAAGACTGCTTTCACGGGAATTGATAAGGAATAAAGAACTCTCCCCAAAACTAAATTTACGTTCCTCCGCTGTTAACAAGGTTTGATAATCATTGACGATATCATCTATTAATACGTTTTGCGAATCAAAGGATTCCAATTCCCGATAAATACCCAGTATCTTGTTCTGTATCTGTACTTCAGCATTATCCCGCTCAAATTCAGCATCCTGTAGTTTAAATTTTGCCAATTTTAGATCTCCGCGTTCCTTTCTTAAAAACAATGGAAGCCTAAAGGTTACACCCCCTTTGTACTCTTCTGGTTCAAAGGAGTTGATAAGCTCGGGGGTTTCGGTCAAAAAATTATACTCCAAATCAATTTGGGGTAATAGCCTGTTGGTTTTCAATCGCTTATCTACTCTTAAGCCGTCAATTTTAAAATCCAAAGATTTCAATTTGGGATGGTTCTGCAAGGTAAAACTATCCAGAGGCTTGCCCAGAATCTCCAAAGTAACATCAATATCCTCCTCAACATAGATATCCGGGATTACATTGGGTTGTATCTCTACCGGAATATTATCGTTTAACCATAAAAAGTTGGATAGGTCCAATGCCGCTTTTATCATCCTAACTTTGGCTTGTTCTAGGCCCAGGGCCCTATTTTGAACGGCAATCTTTGCTTCAACAGTATCTATTGACGCAATATCGCCGGCCAAGGCACTTTTTCTAATACCTTCAAACCGTATTTGGGCATTGGTCAAAAAGTTTCGAAATATTTCAGTGTCCTTGTAGGCTTGCAACCAATCAAAATAGGCCAAGGAGGCCTCAAACAAAATCTGGTTCACCAAAAGATCCCGATCTGCCCTTGTCTGCTCCCTAAAGAATTTGGCTTGCTTAAGCGTGGCCATGCGCTCATTTATCCAAGAACCTCTTCCCAAGGAAACGGATACCCCGGCACTATAAAGTCCGTCGGTCGGTACGGACAAAGAGGGATCTAGAAACTCACCATCGTTCTGCTCAAAATTTCCTTTGAGTTCTATCCCGTACCAGGTAGGGATTTTGAAAGTCGCATTAAGCTCATCGTAATATTCAATCCCCTTGAACTCCTTTCGGTCATAGTCAACCTCAATTTTTGGATCAAAACCGCCTCGGGCCTTCATGAGGTTGGCTTGTCCAATATCTATGTTCAACTCTGCCTGTTTGGCCACGGGATGATACTTTTTGACATACCCTAAGTACTCCCTGAAATTAAGCACCAAGGTATCCACATCCTGACCATACAGAGCCGAAGTCATAAACATGACGATAAGAAAAAAAATATGCCTCCCCATATCTATTTTTTATCGGCATTAACCATTTTATCACTTTCCGGCTGATAGTAATTTGGGGGGAATCCGTTGAGCTGCCGCCATAACTCAAACCAGATAGGTACATCTTCCAGAAGTGCAATGGTATTGGCTCCGGAACCTACCCTCAAATCTTTTGGCCACGGGTGATCCTCGACATCGGGTGCCAAAAGAACGCGATATTTACCGTTGTCACTGATAAACGTTTCAATGGCCACTACAACTCCGCCATAGGTTCCATACGAAAGATTGGGCCATCCACTGAAGATAATTACGGGCCAACCATCAAACTGTATCCGAACTTTCTCGCCTAAATGCATCAAGGGCAGGTCAATTGGCCTAACGAAGGTTTCTACGGCCATTTCATAGTCTGCGGGCATAATACCAACTAACTGATCACCTTCCTTAAAGGTTTCGCCAATCCCGGATTGTATGGCCTTATTTATGAAGCCGGTTTGGGGTGCGCGAATATAATAGAGATCGTTGCGTATCTCATAGTTGGTAAATTCATTCTCCAGTTTGGTGACTTGTGCTTCGGAATCAAACTGGTTTGATTGGGCGGTGAACTTATCGCTCTGTGCCTTGGCAATTTTATCGGCATATTCTGCCCTGACCCGGGTAATCTCCACTTCCGCATTAATTACTTCGTTCTTACTGGCCAACAATTTATTTTCTTGGGAAATTAGCTTGGCCTGAGTCTCTTGTTGTTTCAGACGCTTTTCCTCCACATCGGTAACTGCCTTTAATCCCTCGCTCTCCAATTGTGAGGTACGGTCAAATTGACGATTTGCTATGGTAATATTGGTTTTTGCGGCCTCAAGGTCAATACTATCGCTTTGTACTTTTAGCTTTGCTTGCAACAACTTGTTCCTGGCTTGTTCCAATTTTAACTTGAGTTCCTTTTCAAGTGCCGCAATTTGGTTATCCAGGGCCTTTACCTTCTCTTGATATGAGAGCACCGACATAGACTTGGCCTTTATTTGCTGTCCTGTTCTTTCGACTAGCATTGGGTCAAAATATTCGTTCTTGATTTCGGAAATGTGCAGTATGGTATCTCCTTTTTGAACAAAATCACCTTCCTTTACGAACCATCTCTCAATTCTACCTGGAATAGGGGATTGAATGGTCTGAGGCCTTTGATCCGGGGTCAACGTGGTAAGATAGCCATCGCCCGTGACGTTCTGGGTCCAAGGTAAAAACAAGATGACTATAAAAGCTCCCGCAAATCCCGTTAGGAACCTATTAAAGTGCTTGTAGTGCCTTTTATGGAAAACTTTTTCCGTGGATTTGTATCCCTTTAAATCCACGTTCTTGTTTACGCTGTTTCTTGAGATATTCAACATAGAATCTATTTTTCGCTAGTTATTTTACCTTTTTCCAAAGTGAGTATCCGACCACATCGATCAATCCATTTCGGGTTTTGACTCACCACCATTAAAGCCCAAGGACTATCTTTATCAGTGAGAAAATCCATAATACGTGTAGCTTCCTTTTCATCAAATTGATCCAAGGGATCTTTAAGAATAATCAATTCAGGTTTCCTTACAATGCTCCGTGCCAAAACTATTTTTTTGGAAATAGTATAGGATATCTGTTTCCCCTCCGGATAAATAATGGTTTTTAGTCCATTAGGCTGTTCTTTTACAAATTGGGTTAGTCCGGCCTTTTCCAAAGCCCAGTAAATATCCTCCATAGGAACGCCATCATCCCCAAATGTAATGTTCTCCAGGATAGTACCTTCAAATGGTGATTCCTCCGTTAGCGACTGGCCTAGATGAGCCCGATAATAGTTGAGATTAAGCCCCCTCAACGAAACATCATTAATAAAGATATCGCCTTCGTCCGGGTCAATGATACCTGCAATTAGCCTTAACAGGGTTGCTTTGCCAGAACCATTGGGCCCTTGCAACAGAATCGTACAGTTTGGTGTTATAGTGAGGGAAACATCATCTATTATCTTTCTATTGGTTCCCGGAACATTATAGGTCACCTTGTCCAATTCTACAGTAAACCCTTCGTGTTCCTTAAACGGTTCCTCGCCTTTCTGGGGCTCCAACTCTTTATCTACCACCTGACCTAATTTTTCCAAGGAAGTTAGGACATCGTAAAAAGATTCCAGACCTAAGATGAGTTTCTCTACGGATGCTATGACCAATAGGATTATGATTTCTGCGGCCACAAACTGTCCAATATTCATTTCTTGGTTCAATACCAGTAGCCCGCCTATTAAAAGTAGTCCGGCAGTCACTAGTACCTTAAACCCGATCATCTGAATAAATTGGAGTACCAATATCCTAAAATGGCTTTCCCGTGCTTCAAGATAACCATCTACCAGGTCATCACTTTTTCTTAGGGCATGATTGGTTCTGCCGGATAGTTTAAAGCTAATGATGGAACGTGCTACTTCCTGTATCCAATGGGCCACTTTGTACTTATTTTTGGATTCATCCAAACTGGTTTCCAATCCTTTCTGTATCGTAAACTTGAATACGATATAAATAAGTACTATTAAGAGTATGCCATATATAATAAAAAAAGGGTGGTAAAAAGAAAGCAGCAACAACCCAAAAACAATCTGGAGCAAGGCCGTTGGAAAATCTACCAAAAGCTTGGACAAACCTTTTTGAATATTTAGGGTATCAAAAAAACGGTTCGCCAATTCAGGGGGGTAAAAATTCCTGAGCTCGCTCATTCTTATTTTGGGAAATCTATAGGTAAATTCAAAGGAGGCCCTAGTAAAGATTTTTTGCTGGATATTCTCAATAATCCTTATCTGCATCAACTGTAATACCCCCCCGAAGGCGACCCCCAAAGTAACCAGTATTACCAATATGACCCAAGAAGTACTTACTTGGGCTCCCTGAATAAGGTTAATAATAGCTTGGATACCTAAAGGCAAGGAAAGTGTTACCAGCCCGGCAAAAATGGCATAATAGAAAATTTGGAGTACATCTTTTTTATCTAGTTGAAGCAGCCCTACCATACGCTGCCATGCCGTCAATATTTTTTTTGCCATGTATTAAGATTTTAGGGATTTGAACACTAGGTCAATGAAATATTCGGTTGGGGATATATTTTCATTGCAATCCGTTAAGGAAGAAAAGTGTTCTTTTAAGAAATGTTGGTGTAAGGACCCTTCTATAATGGTGCTTGAAAGACTGGACGGGTAAGGATAACTGGAATCCAAGGCTTTGATCATATTACTAATACGATTTATTAACCTCTTGTAAATCACAAAATATCCTTCCTTATTTTCGGTGTCAACTTCTTTGGTCAAATAGGATTTGGAATATTCATTGATTACGATTTTGTTCAGTAAAACTTCATTAATATGCGAAAAAGCCGAATCTTCCTTGGTTTCACGGGTCATGATTTCAATGGCTTTGGTAAGCTTATCCTTGGCATCCGGAATGCTATTAGTGGAAAATACCAGTTGATATTCCAACCAACCCCAATACCAAGAAGTAAGATACAATAGAAGCTTATGCTTATTTTCAAAGTATCTATAAATGGAGCTTTCATTGGATTTAATCTTGGTGCCCAGTTTTCTGAACGTAAAACTTTCAAACCCCATTTGGTGTATCATAATAATACTCTCTTCCACTATTCTTTTCCCCAAATCGGAAGATTCGGGATCCTTGATGAATATTTTTTCATTGATTCCAATTTTCAACGATTGCAGTAGTTGCTCCATAATTGTCCTTCTTTGATATTACCGGACAAATATAATAGTAATACTATCATATAATAATAGTTTAACAACTATTTAACGAAAGGAACACTGTCTATATATAGAAGTATTGCTATATTTGTAATTATGCGGGTTCAAAATTGATAATATCGCAATGAAAATGAAGCTAAATACACTCTTTATAGGAATTATCGCCCCATTTTTTTGGGGGAGCGCACAACAAACAGGTTTATTTGTCTTGGACGATTATCAAAAAATTGAAACCTCGTATGCGTCCACCACACATGAAATACAACTTCCTGCAGAGGAAGTTATGGCCATAATGGGCGGTTTGAACGATTGGGACGGGATGAATAATTATTTCAACATATTTGGAAGTAAATTGATTGTGGAACGTATGGACGTAAATAGTGATGGCTCTAAGCAACTTACCCTAAGAAGGGAGGATGGTAGGGACTTTTATAATTTATTCCAGACCATCACTGCTAAATTAATACCTATTTCGGTGGAAAACAGTTCAGCTGGCCCTAACTCCCAAATACAGAATATGCAATAACCTAAATTCAATATGATATGAAAACAGTAGTATTCTCTCTGGTATTTGTTCTTGCAGGTTTTACGGCCCTGGCACAGGACACTAGCGATTTGATTGCAGTTGGTGATGTCATGAGCATTAACGTTCCGGAAAACGGAAGTTTTGCGCACGTTCATTTCCCTCGGAAAAACCTTATCATCAAAAGAGGTGGTATAGCGGATATGAAAAGAGTCCATGGCAATAAGGTGGTGGTCACGGGTATTAAGACAATTAGTAATGGAAATACCGTGGTCACTTTAAAACGTAAAGACGGCAGAAAGTTTTTCAAATTTCTTCCATCTGTAAAAGCCGATCTGGAAAATGCACTGGCCAAGGGTGAATTGAAAATGCCCAATTCCTCTAATGAGGATGAAATTGCCAGAAGATAAAACACATTTAATTTTGTTCTCTCAGAGCACCGGCCCATTCACAATCGTATTCGCTAGACGGTTCTGGTCCCAAGGCCGGTGCTTCTATTTAAAAAGCTTTCAAAAATCTTAATGATTTTCAGGCATATTCTTCAAAACTTCTATTTAGTCTTACGCTTAAGAAAAACACCGCTGCTACGTCATAATGGACTGAAGAAGAACTACTCCAAAGATGTCCCAAATCCTGATTGTCGGGATATGCAACCACTAATAATCACCAAACCAATTGAATTTCTCATCAATAATTTTGGTTTTGGCCTTTTCAATATGTTCCAAAAAAGCCTTTGCCGCGGGCGAAAGATTTTTAGAACTTAACCAAACTAAGTTCCATGTCGTTATTATGGGCAACCCTTTCACCGGAATAATTTGAAGGTCTCCATTGTTTAGTTCGTTCTTAATTCCTATTAACGGCATTATGGAGCTTCCCAGGCCAGCAAGTACGGCTTGTTTTACCGCTTCGTTGGAGGTAAGTTCCATCTTCTTGCGTATGGAAAATCGATTCCGGGTTATGAAATTTTCCATAGCTCCCCGAGTCGCCGAACCCTGTTCCCTAAATATCAAGGGGAGCTCCTCAAAAAGTTTCTTTCCATCATTAATATTTTTTAGCGACATTGCAGATGGCCCAACAAAAAAGAGTTTGTTCTCCATAAGTTCCACGCGATTTATTTTCATTTTTTTGGGGAGAACAGATACCAAGGCAAAATCTACCTCGTTTTGTGCCAAACTTTCGACCACTTTAGTTTTGTTCGTTACATCCATAATCAGATCAATTCCTGGATGTTCCTTCATAAATTCGGAAAGAAAATAAGGAATAACATATTTGCCGGTAGACACTACCGAAATTTTCATCCGACCGGCCAGTTGTCCTTCGTGGAACAAGGTCTTATAATTTATAGCATATACTTCGTTAAGAATTTTTTCCGCAGCCTCTGCTATTTCCTTTCCGAAATCCGTGATGAACAATTTACGCCCAACCACCTCTGTAAGGGGAATGGAGAACTGATCCTGAAAGTTCTTAAGTTGAATGGAAACCGCAGGTTGCGTAAGATGAAGTTCCTCTGAAGCTTTTGTAATACTCTGTGTTTCAGATATTTTAAGAAATATTTTTAGTTGATGCAATGTATAATTCATAATAATTTTTAATATAATTCATAATAAATATAAATATTAATTTATTAATAATGGTGTTATTTTTGCTGCCAATAAATAATATTCAAATAATCGAAATTTCGAAATCCTTAGAAAACGTATGGACAAAATTACAGTAGCAAAAGGTGATGGCATTGGGCCGGAAATCATGGACGCAACCTTGGATATACTCCTAAACGCAGGTGCCCAATTGGAGATAGATGAAATTGAAATTGGTGAACAAGTGTATCTCGCCGGCAATACCGCGGGCATAGCTCCAGAATCTTGGGAAAGTATCCGTAGGAACAAAGTTTTCCTAAAAGCGCCCATAACCACGCCACAGGGTGGAGGTTATAAGAGTCTAAATGTTACTACAAGGAAGTCTTTGGGACTATATGCCAATGTACGTCCATGCAAAAGTCTGCATCCCTTTATAAGTACCAAGCATCCGGATATGGATGTGGTCATTATTCGAGAGAATGAAGAAGACCTTTATGCCGGTATAGAACATCAACAAACGGACGAGGTAGTTCAATGCCTAAAGCTGATAAGTCGCCCAGGATGCGAAAAAATAGTTCGTTATGCTTTTGAATTCGCGAAAAAGTACCATAGGAAAAAGGTTACTTGTTTTACCAAAGACAATATCATGAAGCAAACAGACGGTCTTTTTCATAAAGTGTTTGATGAAATTGCCGTTGAATATCCAGAAATAGAGAACGAACATTGGATCGTAGATATAGGTGCCGCCAAGATGGCCGATACTCCGGAGTTATTCGATGTAATCGTTATGCCCAATCTCTACGGGGATGTCCTCTCCGATGTTGCTGCCCAGATAACCGGTTCCGTAGGTTTGGCCGGCTCGGCGAATATAGGGGAAGAATGTGCCATGTTCGAGGCCATCCATGGTTCTGCACCACGAAGGGCCGGTCAAAACCTGGCCAATCCATCCGGATTGTTACAGGGAGCTATTATGATGTTGAATCACCTGGGACAGACCGAGATAGCCGAGAAAGTCCAAAATGCCTGGCTTCGTACCATGGAAGAAGGCATTCATACCTATGACATATACAAGGAAGGGATAAGTACACAAAAGGTAGGCACCAAGGAATTTGCGGAGGCGGTCATCACCAATTTAGGCAAAACTCCAGAGACCCTGGCCAAGGTAAGCTATGAAAAAGGCGCACCGTTGAATCTCCCTAAATATGAGCGAAAGCCTCTAGCAGATAAGGTATTGGTAGGTGTAGATCTCTTCGTACATTGGCCTGGTTTTGATGCCAACGAGATTGGGCAAATATTGCAGAAGCTAAATAGCGAAAAGGCAAAATTGACCATGATTACCAATAGGGGTATTAAAGTATGGCCTAAGGGTTTCAAGGAGACTTTTTGTACCGACCACTGGCGGTGCAGATTTTCTGCAGAGTTAGCCCAGATGGAAAAAGATGAAATAGTTCGACTTATGGCCGATGCCGTGAAGCACAATATTGATGTCATCAAAACCGAAAATCTTTATCAATTTGATGGAAAGCAAGCTTTTTCGTTGGGTCAAGGGCAATAAGAGAAAAGCAGGTAAACCTCATCCCCGGGAAGAACAACGAGTTCCCCCGGGGGGTGAGGGTACCATAAAATTGGTACAAGGCGTCTTCTCACCCGCAGAAGCGGCTGACGTACTCTTGTCACTAATCAACGATAAAATCAAATTTCATACGGTACAAGTGCTCAATCTGCAAAAAGGTTATCAAGAAGATACCTCGCATTCCGAACAGCGTATCAAAGAATTAAAAGAAGCAAAAAATATGGTCAAAAACCTTGTTGTAAAGGCACAGCTAGAGGGCATGCAACTTGAAATAAATAGCGTCATAAAAATCAAGCTTACGCAGTTACATCCTTAAAACCTATATTTAGGCCATAACCAACAACCAACTAAATGGATTTACACCTATTGGCAGATAATCTTACCAACCCCGCATTGCTCTTTTTCTTTTTGGGAATTATTGCCGTACAGCTTAAAAGTGACTTGGAAATCCCTCCCAATTCCGCAAAATTCATATCGCTCTACCTCATGTTTTCCATTGGTTTTAAGGGCGGACTTGAGCTCTCACATAGCAATTTGGATATGGAAATATTGTGGTCCCTGCTTTTTGGGGTATTTCTTGCTCTTTTCGTACCAATATTTACATACTTCATATTGCGCAGAAAATTTAATGTTGCCAATTCCGGAGCCATTGCGGCTGCCTACGGTTCGGTTAGTGCCGTAACCTTTGTTACGGCCGTGTCTTTTTTGGAAATCGAACAAATAGAATTTGGAGGGCACATGGTAGCTGTGATGGCCTTGATGGAGGCACCTTCCATTATTATTGGAGTTCTGTTAATGGCCTATTTTCAAAAGGACCAAAAGAGTGGTGTTAAACTCAATGGAGTTTTACATCACTCACTTACAAATGGCAGCGTCCTACTTATTATGGGAAGTTTGGTCATTGGGTTTTTGGCAAGTGATCAACAGGCAAGAGGTATAGAACCCTTTACAACTGATATTTTTAAAGGGTTTTTAGCGGTGTTCTTATTGGACATGGGCATTAGTAGCGGGAAAAAACTAAACGATTTTCTTAAAAAGGGATGGTTCGCTTTTTTCTTTGCCATCATTATACCGCTAATAAATGGTTGTACGGTTGCCGTAGTAAGTTCAATCTTTACGGAAAGTGTAGGCAATCGGTTCCTATTTGCCATTTTGGCCGCAAGTGCTTCCTATATTGCGGTTCCGGCGGCAATGCGCTTAGCGGCACCAAAAGCCAATCCCAGCCTATACTTGCCCATGGCACTTGCCATTACATTCCCGTTCAATATTACCTTGGGGATGCCCCTTTACCTTTATATCGTCCAAACCTTTTGATCTAATCCCTATCTTTGATTTAAAGTTATTCAACCTTTATGGAAAGACATAGATGTGGCTGGTGCTTGGGAGATGACCTGTATGAAGCCTACCATGATTACGAATGGGGTGTTCCTGTAAAACACGATGACACCTTATTCGAATTCTTGATTCTGGAGACTTTCCAAGCAGGATTGAGCTGGATTACCATCCTTAGGAAACGTGAAAATTTCAGAAAGGCCTTTGATAATTTTGATTACAAGAAGATAGCGGCATATGACCAAAGTAAAATCGATACGCTTTTACAGGATCCGGGAATCGTACGCAACAAGTTAAAAGTAAATGCCACTGTTTCCAATGCAAAAGCCTTTATGGAGGTGCAACGGGAATTTGGAACTTTTAGTAATTATATCTGGGGGTTTGTGGATGGCAAGCCCATTAAAAATGCCTTAAAAACCTATAAGGATGCCCCCGCAAACACTAAACTTTCCGATGCCATTAGTAAAGATTTAAAGAAAAGGGGATTCAAATTTGTGGGTAGCACCGTGGTCTATGCCCATATGCAGGCCACAGGAATGGTAAATGATCACGAAATGCAATGTTTTAGGTACCATGAAGTTTAACATCTTATTCTTATTTATCCTATTTATGGTCTGTTTTCCTAGTTACGGGCAAAACAAATACGAAAGGGAATTTCGTATTCTTAAAAAACAATTTCCGGAAAAAGCATTGCATTATATTTCCGAAGAAATACAAGGAGCGAAAAGAGTACGGTTTTACAAGGAAATTGATAGTGCCAAAATCAGTTTTGAGGCCAAATTCAAAAAGGACAAGCTCAACTATAGTGTTGAGTTTGATGAAAATGGAAAACTGGAGGATATAGAAATTATTGTGAAGCAGATAGACATTCCGAATGCGAGTTGGGCAAACATCCAGCACTACCTTAGCACCACTTTTAAAAAATCGAAAATCCGAAAGATACAGCAACAATATCCCGTAACGGACAGCGAGTCCCCTGAAACCACCATCAAAAATGCATTTCAAAACCTATTACTTCCTTCCATAAACTATGAGCTGATGGTGAGTGGGAAAAAAGAACGGGAATATGAACAATTTGAAATTCTCTTTGACGCTGAAGGAAATCTACGAAAGTTAAGAAAATCGTTGCCACCCAACTATGACCATGTGCTTTATTAAAAGAATATGCTATGGTCTAATCCTATTGCTGTTCCAATCCGTAGCAGCACAAAATAATTTTACTGGTTATTGGGAGCCGGAAGTTGCGCTAAACTATAAAGTAGGCACCAATTACTCCCACAACTTTTCTCTTGATATACGTAACTATACCTACCAGATGAAAGATCTACAGTTACACACACGCCACTTAGATATTGCCCATTTTTCCAAATTGGATATTGGGCATGGGCAAAGCTTGGCAATTGGGGCACAGTATAGATTTAGAGAGGTTTTTGAGGATGAAGAGCAAAACGAACTTCGGTTTACCCAACAGTATAATATTACCTATCAAAGGGGCAATATTAGATTTGGAGACCGTTTACGAACGGAACAGCGGATAACATCAGATCAGACCATCCACCGATTTCGATACCGATTTGCCTTGGACTTTGCCTTGCAAGGTGAAAAGTTGGATGTGGGCGAGCCCTATTTTGTTGCTTCGACTGAAAGTTTGCTCAGTGTAGCCAAAGGCAACGGACCAGAATGGGACCAAAGGATAACCACAAATATTGGTTGGCTGTTGAATGGCCATACTAAGTTTCAGACAGGTCTGGAGTATCGTTTCGAGGACTATACCCAAAAAACAGAAAATATACTTTTTCTATTCTCTTCCTTAATTTTTTCCCTGTAGAAAATTGATGAATTGCGAACGAGGCATTTCTTCGGCACCCAAACTTTCCAAGTGGTCAGTATGTAGTTGACAATCGATTAGGTTATAATTTTTTGAGGCCAGTTCCTGTGCCAAACGTATGAATGCAAATTTAGAAGCGTTATCCGCAATACTGAACATGCTTTCACCACAGAAAACATGTCCTAGATCTACGCCATACAAACCTCCTACCAGAGTTCCTTTTTCCCAAACCTCATAAGATTTGGCATACCCCTTTTTATGGAGTTCCTTATAAGCAGACTTCATATTGTTGGTTATCCAGGTACCTTGCTGATTTGCGCGTTTTACCGTTGCACACTGGTGAAGTACTTCCTCAAAACAGGTATTTTTGGTCAATTGAAATCGGCCGCCGTTCAATACCTTGCGCATGCTTTTGGAAATCTTAATTTTCTCCGGGAAAAGTATCATTCTTGGATCGGGACTCCACCACAAAATCAAGGAGTCCTCATTGAACCAAGGGAAAATCCCGCTTTGGTATGCCAACAAAAGTCTTTCAGGAGATAAATCGCCTCCCACGGCAAGAAGTCCTTCAGAATTGGCATTCTCTACAGAAGGAAATTCCAATCGCTCCGTTAGAAAGAACAAGGGGTTATGTTCCCTATCCTTTTGCATAGCAAATTTTATTTCAAATTTACGCAAAAATCAGCAGTCCCAAAACATAGATACCACTGCCGGCTAGCATAAAAATTAAGGTATAGGGTAATATTTCCTTTGCCTTAAGCTTTGTTATGCCTAATAATGGTAAGGCCCAAAAGGGCTGCAACATATTGGTAACCTGGTCACCATATGCTAGGGCCATAATTGCTTTGGGTAAAGGCACGTTCAACCGCAACGCCGATTCTATGACCAATGGTCCTTGCACTGCCCATTGTCCTCCACCACTAGGCACAAAAATATTGACCAGCCCTGCACTGAAAAATGTAAATATTGGGAATGTGGTTTCATTAGAAATGGATACAAAAAAGTTGGAAATCCCATCAATCATTCCACTACTGGCCATAACACCCATAATGCCAAAATACAAAGGAAATTGAATCAAGATCCCAGCCGTGTCCCCGATGGCCGATTCCACTGCATGTAAAAAACTTCGGAAGCTACCATGCAAAATCAATGCGAGACCAAACATAAAAAAATTGAGCATGTTTGGTGTTATGTTCAAAGTTTTAAGCAGGGGTAAATATTGAAAGGTAAAGGCAATTAAAATCAAGGCTCCAAAGGTTATTGACAATCCTTTGGAATAATCGAGTCTTTCGGCTCCCTTTGGTTTCTTATCCGATACGGTAAGGAACCGATAAACGGGTAAATCTAAATTCGTGGGTTTTGTGATCCTTCCCAATCTTAAGGCTATAAGGGAAACAGTCACTATTACAGCAACAAAAACAATTAGGTTCCAGCTACTGAATACGGTCTGGGATGTAGAAAGGGTATTCGGTAGGCTCGCAAGAATTTTCGAATTGGATAGGTTTTCCATCAAACTTTGCAAATGTCCTGCTTCGGATACTTTTATTGGTGCTGAACCACTGATTCCTCCATGCCAAACCATTAGGCCAACATAACCGCATGCACCGATCAAAGGATAATTTACGGGAATACCATTCTTTTGGGCATACTCCCCTACTTTTCGTGCCAAAATTGCGCCAAAAATAAGACCAAGGCCCCAATTGAAAAAAGAGACCAACATAGTAGGTAATGCTACCCATAGAGCCGCATTGGCCGAGTTCGTAACATACCTTGTCAACCATAGAATAACGCGTTCCAAAGGTTTACTCAGTACCAAAACATGTCCCAAGACCAAAATGAGCATCATCTGGTAGGCAAATACCAAAAGCCCATTGTTCCAAATACCATTCTCCCAATAGGCAAGTATCGCAACCAAATGATTTTGGTTTGATGTGTTTTCGGTAAATCCCAAAGCCAGAAAAATGGTCAGGAATGTCAGCAATACAGCAATGGTAAAGGGCGAGGGCAAGTATTTTCGAAAAATACGTTCAATGGTACCAGTGAAGTTCATTAGCTGAAAGTAGGTAAAATGAAGAGAAAATAAAAGACCGGCCAAGTTTTCACCTGGCCGGTCTTAATAGTATTAAAGTGACCCCTTAAAATGGTAAATCGTCATGATCTTCCTCATTGAGATTGTCCGCCGGCTCAAAAGCCTCCATAGGAGGCACTGGGGGTATTTCAGAATTACTTTCATCGGTTTGTAAACTTTCAATACGCCATCCTTGTATGGAATTGAAATATTTTACCTCACCCTGGGGATTGGTCCATTCCCTTCCTCGAATGTTAATGCTAATCTTTATCGGTTGGCCCACATTAAAACTATTTAGCAAGTCGGTCTTGTCTTGAACGAATTCCACCAAAATATGTTGAGGGTATTGTTCTTCGGTAGTCACCACCACTTCCCTTTTTCTAAAACCATTATTGCCAAAGGTTTTTGTTTCGCCAATCATCTTAATCTTTCCTTGTATTTCCATAATCTCTATCGTTTATATTGTGTTCTTTTTTATTAAAGCCTATTGCGGAATTCCCATGAGGTAGGTTCCCTTTTTCTTGCCTTTTTTATCTTTGGCGTATCCTTTTTCCCAAGTATAATTTTCTTTGTTCAACCCATCGAGTAATTTATCCAAATCAGCAAAGCTATATATTCTAGGCAATGAAGCTTGCCCATCCCATGCATAGCATATAGGAATAATAGGTATCAAATAGGTAAATACCAGCTGTTTCCAAGTGAGAGGTTTTACAAAGGGAGTCATAAAAAGGACCATAACCATGAGTATAGTAAGGCTAATGGGCAACAATATCCACCAAATCAAGAGTGGGATATTGTTTTCCCCCAACTCATAAATCAATAAAGGTTGGTTGTTTTCCTGAGCGGACTTCAATATTTTTCTAGCTTCCTTGGGAGGCATATGATGAAAACTGTTGACCATGGTTTTGAGACCCTCAGGAGCCGCGGCGATATTAGTAGCATCCACAGGATTTTCATAATAACTTATCCCTGTTTCGGGAGTATTATTGAATCTTTGGATAAACTCTTTGTTGGGATACAAATCCGTCATTATCAATTCTACATTTTCCAAACCTTGTTTTGCTCGTAGAATTTTAAATACTTCGGGCATGGCCCCTCCCGAACCCGAGCCCATATCCACAATGCGGGATATTTTTGTGTCCTGAACTATACCGGCAATCAAGCTTGCCAACGCCTCCGGGGTTCCCATCATCCTTTGTAAAACCACTATCAGATTGGTCATACAATTTCTAAGCCAATTGGGAAACCAGTTAAAATCTTCAAATTCGAATAGTTGAATCCTTTTCATAGAGCCAATAGAATTTTCCAGGCGGAAAGTACATCATTTTTATTTAAATATTCCTGGGCCATTACATGTAGTTTATTACGATTTTGGTCATCCACAATGGATTGCAACCCTATATTATCTTGTTTAAATGCGGCTATTTCTTCGAGAGATGGAATTTCTTGTACATTTCCCAACTTTCCCAAATCATTTCCAGTAAGTATTTCACTCAACCGAATATTCTCTGGGATTTTATCTATACCAATACCCAAGGTTGCAAGGGGCTTGGGAACTTCAAAAAGTCCCTCTACGGCCCTAGTGTACCAATTGCCCCCCATACGTGCGACCTGGTCTATCTTGTAAGGGTCAATATTTCCATTTTCATCCAAAATTGAGGCATCCATGTGAATTTTCACTACTTCGGAAAAGATGAGATTTCCAGCTCCACCATTCTTTCCCAAAGGCTCTACCTTGTTCACTTTACATTCAAACTGTACCGGCGATTCGGCCACTCGATAGGGCTCTACCATATCGGATTCCAACATAGTGAGGCCTGCCTTAATGAACTCGTTCTCCCCTTCGGCATATTCGGTACTGGCCAAGGACATTTGCTGCACCATAGTATAGTTTACAATGTTGATGACCACTTCTTGTATCTTCAGAACATTTTCCAGAGTATGTTTGGTGGTATTGTCCCTAACCCTACGGGCCGGTGAAAAAATCAAGACCGGAGGATTGGCACTGAACACATTAAAAAAACTGAACGGAGACAAATTTGGCCTTCCCTTATCATCTTTTGTACTTGCAAAAGCAATAGGCCTAGGACCCACTGCTCCCAGTAAATAGTGATGTAATCGATTTGTAGAAACCTCTCCTGGAAGTATGGAAACCATCTCTGCCATTGCCTTACAAATGTAGCCAATTTACCTCCTATTTAAAACAGGTGTTCAAAGTCTTTGCACACCATAGTTTGTCAAATTGCGTTATCTTTAAATATAATAAGCCCATTGGATGAATTTTAATCCGAAAAAGAGAACGCCCAACCTCATTTTGTTGGTTTCCGCATTTGTAATCGTGAGTTTGATCCTGTGGAATACCAATAGTTTTTTCAAGAAATTTAAGGAGGAAGAACGATCTAAAATGGAAATTTGGGCCACCGCCCAATCCGAACTTCTACAGTCCTCAGAGGATATGGATCTGGGCAATCTTACCATAAAAGTGCTGCAAAATAATTCCTCAACACCCATGATCCTGGTAAACAAGGACGGTTCCATTAAAACCAATAACATGCCCGAGGACATGGTCAACGATTCCATATACTTGAAAGGAAAGATAAAAAAGTTTCAGGATGAAAACACCCCAATTTTCATAGACCAACAAGGGGAACATCTGGCAACTTTATATTACGGGAATTCTGAAGTGTTGAACAAATTGAAATACTATCCGATAGCCTTGCTGCTCATCATCTTTTTGTTCGCAGCTGTTATATTCTTCTTCTTTAAGACTAACAAAGCCTCTGAGCAAAACAAGCTCTGGGCAGGTATGGCCAAAGAAACGGCGCACCAGATAGGCACCCCTCTTTCCTCCCTTTTGGGGTGGAACGAATTATTAAAGAATGAAAGTATAAACCCTGATATCACCCTGGAAATAGAAAAGGACATATCCCGACTGGAAACCATTACAGAACGTTTTTCCAAAATAGGTTCCTTACCGGAATTAAAACCCCATGATATTGTTAAAGAGACTAAGGATGCATTTGAGTACTTGAAGCTAAGGAGCTCTAAACTTATCCATTTTTCATTTGATACCAAAGTGGATAACATATCCGTCCTTTTAAATCCTTCTCTTTATAATTGGACCATAGAGAATCTGGTAAAGAATGGCATTGATGCCATGAAGGGCCGTGGAAATATAGCTTTGGAGATAATACCCGATGGTAAATATGTAAACATATTGGTCGCGGATACGGGTCATGGTATTCCAAAAAGCGATTACCAGACCATTTTTAATCCAGGGGTGACCTCCAAAAAAAGAGGCTGGGGGTTGGGCCTATCACTTGTTAAAAGAATTGTGGAAGAATATCACAAAGGAAAAATTAGAGTCCTTTCTTCTAATAAAGAGGGCACCATAATGCAGATATCCTTAAGAGTAAACCAGTAATTATGTCAAAAGAAAAGTTAGTGACCATAAAGGAAGCGGATATAACCAACAATTGCCCGGAATGTTTTAATCAGGATATGAAAATCACTTTTTTTCAAAAACACACCTATGGTAAATTAATCCACAGGACTACCAATGAGGTTACCCACCAAATCCAATGTAAAAAATGTAATTCCATAATCTATCCAGTAAACTGGACGGACGATATTGAAAAAATCTTCGATTACTATCAAAAAATGGCGACTCCACATAAAACCTCGATACAGTTTACATCGCTATTCTATATATTAATACTGCTATTGGCGGTGTCCATAGGTGCAGGCGTATATCTATACATGGAAGGGGGCATCACATTCTAGAGCGAATACTTTGCGCTATGGCTTCAAATTCTCCCGGGGTCAAGGCTATCTTGTTTTGAAAAGTGGCATCCCTCATCCCCTGCAAGGGAATCAAATGCACATGTACATGGGGTACTTCCAACCCGATTACGGTAAGCCCTACTCTTTTACAATCTATTGCTGCTTCAATGGCCATGCCTACTTTTCTGGAAAATGCCATAAGGCCCATATAGGTCTCTTCATCCAAATCCATAATTTTGTCCACTTCTTTTTTGGGGACACAAAGTGTATGGCCTTTGGAGTTGGGATTGATGTCCAAAAAAGCAAAATAGTCCTCGTCCTCGGCTATCATGTAACATGGAATCTCTCCCTTGATAATCTTGGTGAAAATGCTTGACATATAATGTTACGTTGAAACCTGTAAGGTTCTATGTTAATCTCTAGTAATCTCCAGAACATCAAATTTTAAAGTGCCGTTGGGTACAGTTATTTCTGCGGTATCGCCTACCTCCTTACCCAATAGTCCTTTGCCAATGGGAGAGCTTACAGATATCTTTCCGGTTTTCAGATCAGCTTCACTTTCAGCTACCAAGGTATACTTCATTTCCATACCATTCGCCTGGTTCTTTAATTTTACCGTGGACAGCACCAACACCTTGGAAGTATCCAACTGTGATTCATCTATCAACCTTGCATTGGCCAGAGTTTCCTCTAATTTGGATATTTTAAGTTCCAATAATCCTTGTGCTTCCTTTGCCGCATCGTATTCGGCATTTTCTGATAAATCCCCTTTATCCCTAGCCTCGGCAATGGCCTGAGACGCTTTGGGGCGTTCCACGTCTTTGAGATGGCTCAGCTCTTCTCTCAATTTTTTAAGTCCATCTGCTGTATAGTAAGATACGCTACTCATAACTTCATCGTTTTATTAAATAGGAAAATCCTCTACTTAGACCGCGACGTACCCGGCTTTTTTAGAGAGGATTTAACGCAAAGATACATAATTTTTGTTCAACTTTGTGCTGATTATTCAAATGGACCTTACACTATGATGCGCATTTGGAGCATTGTTTTTATAACATTTTTACTTTCTTGTGACAACGATCGCACTAATAGGAATCCTTTCTTACAGGAAATCGGTTTCCAATTTGACATTAATTTGAACCTCCCCTTGTACAGTCCCTTGACCAATGTGGGAAATGCAGTTTATATACCTACCCAGGGGGTAGGAACCCGAGGTGTTTTTGTTATCAATGTGGGGTTCGATCAATTTAGGGCTTTTGAGGCCAGTTGTCCCAATCATGCTCCAAATAACTGTTCTACCATGGAATTGGACGGACAGACGGCTACCTGCTCTTGCGAGAATTACGAATACAGCCTATTTACAGGACAACAGTTGAATAGACCGGACGATGGCAATCGGTACTACGACATGTTGGAATATCGTGCTTCCTTTAATGGAAATAGCGTTATCATTTCCAATTGAATGTTTATTTCATAATACCCCTAGAATCTTATCCATTACCCAACTGGTATGTAGTCCTGAACTTCCCAAGGAAGGATGTACATATTCATCCAATAAGTGGCTTTTCATATTAGCCACATGATATTGTTGAATATGTTTGGGATTGCTTATTTCCAAGGTTTCCTTCCCTCGTCCGTTCTCCAGTTCCAAGGGATTATCATGAAAGATAGAGAATGAGATTTTACCTTCGTCACCGATTATTTCAACCGAATCCTCATGTTCATAACTCCCAAAGTTCCAATTTCCATAGCCAGTTATACCACTTTCATGTTCCCAGCAAGCAGTTATGGCATCCTTGGCCGAATATAATCCCTGTTGGTTCAGAGCCAATCCCTTGGCCTCCACAATTGGGCCCAATAGATGGCAAAACAAATCCAAACTATGACTTGCCAAATCATCGAAATACCCTCCCGGGGCAATTTTGGCATCGGTGCGCCAATTGTACATAGTACTTTTATCCAAATCCGAAGCCGGCTTTAAGAGTTGCCTCTTTATAGTTCTTATCGTACCGATAGCGCGGTTATCCAACCAATCCTTAACCTTATCAAATCTTGGAAGTGACCTTCTGTAGTAGGCAATGAACAACGGTATGTTTTTCTCTTGGAAAGCCTCATAAATTTCCAAACTATCAGCATAAGAGGGTGCCATAGGCTTTTCAATACAACAGGGTTTTCCGGCCTTGGCAACTTTTAGCGCATAGGACTTATGTGAGTCAGGAGGGGTGGCGATGTATACGGCATCAATTTCATCATCCGAAATAAGGTCATCCGCATCCGGGTAAAATTTGGGAACACCATGCCGTTGGGCATAATCCTTGCCCTTTTCCACATCCCGTCGCATTACGGCAACCAGTTCAAAACCTTCCGTATTTTGATATGCCGGTCCACTTTTAATCTCCGTTACATCCCCACAACCTATAATACCCCAACGGATAGTTTTCATATCTATTTTATTATCGGACATCTTGTTTCTGTTAAAATAGCTCTCAACAAATGTACACGTTTATGAACAGTTTAAAACCGCACCGTGGCACCTAACAAAAAATTAATCCCTGCCTGTGGGTAAAATCCAGCACCCTCAAATGTAGTAGTGCTTCCCGAGGAGTCATCATCGAAAGTAAAAAAATAACCATTGGAGACAATGTCCTGGTCCAAGATATTGTTCACTAGCCCGGAGAAGGTAATGCTCTTAAGAAAGGTATTTACTTCCCAAATATATTGGATGTTCAAGTCGGTCTGGGAATACGCCTTAAGTACAGAGACTTCACTATCAATATTGCCCATGTACTGTTTGCCGACATACTTCGTCAATGCAGAGACAAGCCATTGTTCCGTAGGGGCAAAACCCAACTGATTTCCGATGACCAAATTCGGTGAATAGGCAATATTGGTATTGCCCAAATCTTGGAGAACTCCATCTCCCTGAAATACGAAATCAAGATTTTTATTTGTGCTCAAGGCTGCGTTTGGCCTCAACCAAAACTTGTCTCCAATTTGAACATTGGCATCTATTTCCAGGCCCAAACGATAGCTGTCCCCTACGTTGGCCCGCAAAGGTGCACCTACGTCATTGAGTTCTCCGGTAAGTACCAATTGATCTTTATAGCGCATGTAATAGACATTTGTATTCAACTGAATATCCGGGGAAACATAGCGCCAACCCAATTCAAAATCATTGAGTTTTTCGGGTCTGGGATTACCATTTTCATAATCGTTTCGATTGGGCTCCCTATTGGCCCTGGCATAGGAAAAATAGAAGTTGTTGTTTCGGTCCAAATCATAGGTCAACCCCACTTTAGGGTTGAAAAAGTTAAAGGTATCATCAACTAGTCCGGTTTCTTCGCCATTGGCTTCATACCCGACCCTCCGGTATTGCATATCCCCGAATAGACTCCACTTTTGGTTTAGTTTATAGTTGGCTTTTGCAAAAGTGTTAAAATCCGTCTTAACGGAGGTATCATCATAATACCTATCCCTAATTTCACTGTTAGAGGCAAAACGGGCCCAAATGACCTCTCCAAAATGATCTCCCTCATATTTGTTCCATCCTCCACCAAGGATTACATCCCATTTATTCTTCTTATGATTCACGGAAAATACGGTCCCATAAAAGTCGTTATCCAGCCAACGCCTTCTAATCAGGTCTGTTGTATTCACTTCCTCGCCATTGACCGTAAGCGGTTCGAATCCATAAGTGGCAAAATCATCGTCTTCCCTAAACTGTTCAAAGAATCCTCTTCCACGCGTATAGTGCAGTGCAATATTCGTACTCCAATTTTCGGAAATGCTTTCGTTCCAAAGCAATTGTGCATGGTCTTGTTTATAGTTGTCCACTTCATTTTCATAAAACTGGATGTTACCGTTTTCATCGGTATACTGACCAGAGGGATTAAAGGTCCGGTCAGTTGCAAGTTGTTCCGAGGTAATACCTTCCCATGCTTGATAGGTAATTTCATGCCCACCAAAAAGGAGTGCTTTAATCAAGGTATTGTCATCTTTGAATGCCCCTTGTAAAAAATAGGAATCGAGTTCTGCCGAGGCCCTATCCACATAGCCATCCGAGGTAATTCTGGACAAGCGCCCCGAAATTTCAACCCTATCGTTCAACAGTCCCGAACTGAACTTGATGTTGTTCCGTAGTGTGGCAAAGCTTCCTATTGAACTGGAAATTTGCCCATACGCCTCTTCGGAAAACCCATCGGTCAAGAGGTTTAAACTGGCCCCGAAGGCTCCTGCCCCATTTGTAGAAGTTCCTACTCCCCTTTGCAATTGCAAACTTTCCGTAGAAGAGGCAAAATCCGGCATGTTTACCCAAAAGGTTCCCTGCGATTCCGCATCATTATAGGGAATGCCGTTAATGGTGACATTGACCCGTGTTGCATCACTTCCCCTAACACGTATTCCGGTATAGCCAACCCCGGCTCCGGCATCGGAAGTGGTGACTACGGAAGGCAGAAAATTCATTAATACGGGGATGTCCTGTCCCAAGTTTCTGGGAGCGATTTCCTCCTTTTTCAAATTGGAAAAAGTAACCGGTGTTTCCTTGGTTACGCGAATTGCCGAAACAAAGACCTCATCCAGTGCTATCTTCTTTCCTTCCAAAGAATCTGTTGGGTTTTGTTGGGCGGAAACGACTACAACTAGTCCAAAAAAAGCCCATGATGTGAATACAATTTTCATGCGATTCCCAATATTGTTTTTGAAGGGTTGCATGTAACCGCTATTTCCGAAAGCGGCGGTAGATAAAAATTTAGAATAAAGCAGTTTCATCCGTACTAAAAAATTAGCGACGAATAAAAGGGGTTGTTATTCTGTGTTAAACTTGATTTTTTGTTCAATTAAGAACGATAGAAATTCCAAAAAAGCGACTCGCGCATTCCTTGGCAGCATTACCCGCCCAGGTTCATTGGGTATAATCTCAGCTTATCCTGAACTTATAAGGATCTTTCCCTTAAAATTTGATCAGGAGTTCGCACCCCTTTGAGATGGAACAAACTTACAACTCAAACTACACATATCATAATCTTTGGAACAATTAACTTCATAATATAAACCCTAACGCCAGTTTATACGTATTTATAGTATCTATGGGCATTATGCAGGTATATGGACAAATCCAAGAATAGATTTACATTTAAGGTAGCGATCAGTTATTTGATGCTATGTTTGCTTGCCTTGGGAGCCGGATACTTCATTTATTCCGAGATACAGGTCTTGGTAAATAACGAAACCTCTGCCCAAAGTGATACCAGGTTATTACGGACAGGTTCCCTGGTTACCCAAATTTACGAAGCGGAAAGTCTGTCTAAATTGGCCTTGCAGACCAAGACCAAAAAGAATTTTAATGCGTACGCCCAAAAAATCGATTCTGTTTTTATTGAAATAGATTCCCTTAAACAACTCGCCATAGATCCCTCCCAAAAACCGAAATTGGATAGTGTAAAGTTGTTACTGGAACAAAAAGTGGCCAATAGCAATGAACTCCATAATTTAAGGGTAAAAAACGAGAATAATCGCTCAATAGACAATGTACTGGAGGAGTTTCGGAAAATGGAAGCCTCGTTTGGAAAACTTACGGTGCATAATTTTGAGAAAAATCCAGAGAAACTCTCACCGTATAAACGAAAGGTTTTGGAAGATTGGGTCGCTTATCTAAACGAGAACATTCCCGCGGATACTTCTTCCATTCCAGACTCCGAAAAAATTGATTCCGTTCTTAACGCTTCCAAGGCTCTTTTGGCCGAGGCTAAAATGAAAGATGCAAAAACACAACGCTTCTTGGCCCAAAAGGAAAATGAAATTAACCGGACGGACCTAGAGCTATCCCAGCAACTGCGTAATATTGTTTCCGCATTGGAGCAGGAAGTAATACAGAACACCTATAACGATAACCTAAAAAAGCAATCCGCGTTACGCAAGAGTATTCGTTTGGCCGGTTTGGCAGCTCTCTTGGGCTTTATTGTTGTCGGGCTTTTTACTTTTTTAATCAACCGCGATTTTTGGAAAGTACAGACCTATAGGCTGAAATTGGAAAAAGAGAAAAAGTATTCAGAATCCTTATTAAAAAGCAGGGAACAATTAATTTCTACGGTAAGCCATGATCTACGGACCCCCTTGAACACCATACAAGGATATGCTGAACTCATGGAAAATACAGATTTGACCCAAAAACAGGAAGGATATCTAAAAAAGATAACCTCCTCAACGGGGTATGTAGGCAATCTGGTTAGTGATCTTCTGGATTTTTCAAAATTGGAAGCAGGCAAATTAAAGACCGAAAAAATACCTTTTATACCTGCGTATCTTATCCAGGAAACTGCCGAAAACCTTCAGGAGCTTTATACGCATAAAAAACTAAAACTACATCTAGAAATAGATGTTTCACTACAAAAAACAGTATTAGGAGATCCGTTCCGGCTACGCCAAATACTTACCAACCTTATTGGAAATGCTTTTAAGTTTACTGAAAAGGGCCATGTAAAGATTATAGCAAGTACCGTTAAGGGTCCTAAAAAAGAAACGGTAGCAACTATAGCTATTACAGATACAGGCATCGGAATTCCCAAGGAAAAACAAGGGCTTATTTTTAAGGAATTTACACAGGCCGATACAGATACCGAAAAAAACTTTGGAGGTTATGGTCTGGGACTTACCATTTCCAAAAAGTTGACGGAATTGCTTAATGGATCGTTGAGTTTGGAAAGTAAGGTAGGTCAGGGGAGCACCTTTATACTTAAACTACCGCTGCAAATAACGCAACAAAAATCAAGTTCCGTAGAGCGAAAAATTCCGGATTTAGCAGCCAACCTTAGCATACTGATAATTGACGACGATACCGCTCTTTTAGGCATGTTACGTGAGCTTATGGAAAGTATGGGAATCACCAGTCATATCTTTACCAACTTTCAATTTGTACAAGAGGATTCTCCTTTGACCTATGATTTGGTATTAACGGACATACAAATGCCAAAGACCAGTGGTTTTGAAGTCTTGAAAAAATTGAAGTCGGGTCAATACAAACATTATAAAGGCCAACCTATTATTGCTATGACCGGCAGAAGGGATTTCGAACTGGAAACCTACACCTCAAAAGGGTTTGACCAAGTTCTACAAAAACCTTTCTCCAAAAATGAACTTATAGCTGTTTTGAGGACAATGGGTGTGGAGACCAAAAAAGTCACCGATGCAAAGACCAAAAGTCCTGCCAAAGAAGAAAAGTCCCAACGGTATAGCTTGGATATCATTCATTCCTTTTTGGGAAAAAACGAAGATGCCATTTCTGAAGTATTACGCACCTTTTTGAGGGATACACAGGCCAACATGAGACTATTGACAGAAACCATAAAAGTTATGGATTATGCTCAAATAAATCATGTTGCCCATCGTATGTTGCCTATGTTCAGGCAGCTTAGGGTGGAAAATTGTGTGCCCGTATTGGAGCGACTGGAAGTAGCAACCCAGGATTCTATGAACGCCAGTGCCCTTCTTCATGATTTGCAGCAGCTAAAGAAAAATGTACAACTTTTGGCCTCTGAAATGGAAAGTAGGTGGGTTATAAGTCCAAGTTATAGTGATTGATTTTGTTGTAGAGTGTCTTTCGGGTAACCTGCAATAATTTAGCAGCCTTTGACTTATTGAAATTGGTCTTTTTCAATGCTTTGATGATACGATCTTTCTCAAAATCAGATTTAGAGAAGTTTTCTGGCTTTGTTGTGTTATGGTAGTTCGATTGTAAAACTTCCTTGGGAAGTGTTTCTATCTTCACCTCATCACCTACTGTTAAAAGCACCGCTCTTTTGACTATATTTTGAAGTTCCCTTAAGTTTCCTGGCCAATGGTATTGTCGAAAAGCTTCCCATACTTCTGCCGAGAAACCATGAACCTCTTTATTCAAATTTTCATTGGCCTTAGCCAAAAAATGGTCTGCAAACAAAATCAAATCTTCAAATCTTTCTTCCAAGGACGGAATTTGAATGGAAAACTCGTTCAATCTATGGTACAGGTCCTCTCTAAAGCTTCCCTTTTGAACGGCCAGTGCTAAATCTTCGTTTGTAGCCGTTATGATACGTACGTCCACATGAATTTCCTTGGTACTACCTACACGCTTTATCTTCCGTTCCTGTAAAGCTCTCAATAATTGGATTTGATTTTCATAGGAAAGATTCCCTACCTCATCTAAGAAAAGGGTACCTCCATTGGCTGCTTCAAAGTTTCCGGTTTTGTCCTCAATGGCTCCCGTAAAGCTTCCCTTTATATGACCAAAAAATTCACTTGTAGCCAGCTCTTTTGGAATGGCCCCACAATCAACGGCTACAAAGTTGTAATCCTTCCGCTTGCTGTTTTTATGTATTGCCTTGGCAGTAACTTCTTTGCCCGTACCGCTATCACCCGTGATTAATACGGACATATCCGTAGGCGCTACTAGTTTAATATAATCATCCAATTTCTTGGAAGCATCGCTAACTCCTAAAATTGTCTTTTCAGGCAGATTCTCTTTAGGTTTCGAAGTTGTATTCTTCTGTTTGGGTTTTTGCACGCTTGGAGTATCATGAATTTCATCGGATGGTTTTGTCCTCAAGGCATTTTCAATGACCATGATGATTTCCTCTGGAGTAAATGGCTTGGAAATATAATCGTAAGCCCCTTGTTTCATAGCCTTGACCGCTGTGCCCACTTCCGCATAGCCTGTCATAAGAATAACGGGGGTTTTGGGCTTTACTTTCTTTATATCGTCCAATAACTGTATGCCATCATAATCCGGCAAACGCAAATCCGTCAAAATAACATCAAAATCAGTGACATTAAACTTTTCCTTGGCATCGTTGGCATGGTAACAAATCTCTGCATCATAGCCTCTTTTAATCAAAAACTTCTGTAGCATTTGACAAAAAGCCGAATCGTCTTCAATGATCAAGATGTTTGGCATAAAAAAATTCTTGTGCTATATGTACGTAAAAATAGCATAAGAAAGCTGTTTGCTTTTTAAAATTATCATAAATAATGAATGAAATTCGGAGGTAAAACCGGGGATTCACCAGTGCTAAATAACTCTTTTAAAGCCTTCTACTTGATGTATGGAAACCATTTTTTAGGGAAGTTGATTTTCCCAGCTCTAATTTTAATCTAAAGGAGAATATAGATTCCCGAATAGCTTCGGATAAATCCATTTAAAATAGGGCACAGGGTTTAAAATATAGCTTCATACCGTCTTGTAAAGCCAATTCTGAGGAAAGTATTTTGGGAAATTGTGTCTTAAAAAAAGCTTTGCCTATTATTTCATGTATTGAGTCGGCCCAAATAGAAAGGGGTCGTACAATGACGACCCCTTTCCGACCAAACCAACTTGATACAAAACAAATAACTCAAGTTATTTACATTTCGATCCAGTTACCATTTTCGTCAGCATACAAAGTTCCTGAGGTTCCATCTTCCAAAGAAACTTCCAGTTTATATTGTTGTGCTTCGTTAACATAAGCCTTGTCAATAGTAGCAGTTGGGTAATTTTTGGCTACTGCAGCGGTTACCGCCTCTGGCAATTCGCTAGCTGAGATTTCCGAAAAGTCATCCTGAGCAGCAACGGCCTCGGTTGCATCAACTTGGGCTTCATCCGTATCTTGGGCGAAAGCTGTTAGACTTCCGAGAGACAATGCTAAAACAAAAACTAATTTTTTCATGATTTTCAAATTTTAATACTATTACTAATTAAACATGAACTATGTATAGAAAATATGGTACCAGAATCCTGATAAAATTTAAATAGTTCATTATCAATAAATTAAAAAGAAATAGAATTACTCTAAGGTGTGTAATTTTGGGTACTTGGTATTTGAACCGTGTAAATTATACACGCAGAGGTAACATATTCTAAATGCAATTTATGAATGAAGAAAATCTTAAATTGAAAGGAATAATCCAGTGTGTTATTAACTAGTACTTGATGTAGTGCAACTGACTTTTCCAGGATTCCGACTATCCACTAAATATACAACTATGGGCTCATGATAATTTGTAGTTTTATCCAATAAAAATCCCCGGCGATTAAGCCAGGGATTTTAAAACCAAACTAAGCAATATATTAATTAACTCTATGGATAATACTTGCTAAATTACATCTCTAACCAATTGCCTTCAGCATCAGCATATAACTCAACTTGCTCACCGTCTTCTTTGGTTACTTCAAGTTTATATTGAGATTGCTCGTTCATATAAGCTTTTGCTACTGAAGCCCCGGGATGTGCAGCTTCCAAAGCTTTTGTAATAGCTTCTGGCAACTCTTCCAAAGCTACTTCATTAAAACCATCTTGAGCCTCAACAGCTTCAGCTGCAACTTCTTCCAAATTTGCAGTTGCTTCCTCGGTTACTTCTTCTTGTGCAAAAGCAGTCATTGTGCCCAAGGCCATTACTGCAACTAACATTACTTTTTTCATTTTCTTGTGTTTAAATTATTTGTATTTGTTTTGCTAATTGCCAATAGTAAAGGGAAAACAGTGCCAATGTGGTTTTTTTATCTAAAACTGTTTTAATCAATTGAAAAACAACACTTTAATCAAATTGTTGTTCTTGATATGACTGTATAGGGATGTGTAAAAAACCAAGAAAAGTGTATAAGATTTACACACATTTTCCATCTCCATTTTTATCAAAGCTGTTTAACGGGCGTTACTTACTTGATGTGAAGATTTTAATAAGTCGTTTACCGTCTTTACCGGGTTGAAGGTAGACAAAGGTACTTCCACGAATATGGTATTCCAAAAGGCCATAGCGCCATTCCAGAGGCCCGGAAGCTCTAAGGCTTTTAATTCCCTGCCTTCCTTTGTTTTTCCTGTTATAAATCCCTGTTTTGGGTCTATAAAATTCAGCAAATTGTATTTTGCCCCCTTATAATCTTTGATGCCACAGACTAAGTCCACAGGGTTAAAATGAGTGGAGTTCCTAAAAATGGAAACTTGGGTGCTATTATTCATATCAACTTGGGCGGATTCCACAATCTGTAAAGAGACCGTATCATGTCTATCTCGAATCCAGAACGGGCCACCTCCCGGTTCTCCTTCATTTTTAACCATACCGCAAACACGTATCGGCCGGTTTATTTTATCCTTTATTATCTCAACTTGTTCCGCTATATCCAAGCTTGAAAAATCATCGGAGAACAGGACATTTAGTCGATTGGTCAAAAAATTTTGAATTTCACTCAATTTTTCATTTTCCAAGGGGTCTTCATCCAGTAATTTAGCATATTTAAAAGCCTTTTGTTGTACCTCTAACAATACGCCTGCCAATGTTTTTTTACTGTCCGAAACTTCCTCCAAAACTTCTGGAACAACTACGTTATCAATATTTTTAATAAATATGATATCGGCATCTTGCTCGTTCAAATTTTCAATCAGTGCCCCATGTCCGCCAGGTCTGAACAACAATGAACCATCATTATTGCGAAATGGGCTATTTTCCATATCTACGGCTATGGTATCCGTAGAAGGCTTCTGATAAGAATACCCGACCTGAAAGGAAGTATTTGTCTTGGCGGAAACCCGCTCTTTGACCGAATTGAACTCCTTTTTGAACATTTCTTCATGCTGCGGGGAAATCGTGAAATGCAGATTTGCTTTCTGCTCGGTCTTGGCATACTTGGACGCTTCAATCAGGTGTTCCTCAAAGGGTGTGGCCACATTTTCCCCATATTTATGAAAGGGTAGAAGGCCTTTGGGATAAAAACCATAATCCAAGGCATTTTCGGACATCATTTCCTTAACGAACAAGTATAATTCTTTTCCTCTAGTACTTGCCTTTTCCGACATTCTATTCTGCACCAGATTATAAAATGGAAAATCGGATAGGTCTTTCGAAAACTGCCTCAGGTCGGCATCATTTGTTCGCTCAAGATAATCCTCCAAACTTTCAAGGTCAGGGTCATATGTATCCAAAAAATTGAACAAAGCCTTGAACATTCTTGAAGCTGCCCCGGAGGCAGGAACAAATTTTAGCAAGGAAAGAGACCCACTGTTCTTTTCAAAATAGCGAACTAGTCGGGTCTGCTCATCTTCCGAAAACTTTAAAATCCCATCATCTACCACAGCTGCTTTTTCCAACCGTACAAAAGGGATTCCTTCTTTAAAAGTTCCGATTTGTTTTTGTACAATTTCCTTTGCAATACCTTTACTTTTCAGTTGTTCCAAATCCTTTTCCGACAGCTGTATCATTTATCAATTAAATTATTTATGTGTTCTATGGCTGTTGACAACCGTGTTTCCTCATTTCCTTTTAGGATTACAAAATTACGGTTATATTTTTCCAAAGTATCCTTAAAATACGCAAACATTCGTTCCCGTTCGTTGGGCTTGTCCCTCAGGTCATCCCCTACCCAAGGAATGTCTATATAGGTAAGGAAATAAAGATGATACGAATTTTTTAATGCATATTCTTCCAGTAACGGATCACAATGCCCAACATAATACGCTTCGGAATATACTTTGGTTTCCAGCAAATCGGTATCACAAACAAGAACTTTTGTTGCTTTTTTGGTCAGTTCGTTTTCTAGTCTTATTTGACCTTCGGCTATGGGTAACAAGTCCTTAGGTTCACAGACCTTTTGCTCACTGTTCCATTTATTTTGCAGATATTCTCGGGCATATTCAGGTACCCATACCGTATTATAATGCCTAGCCAATAGTTCTGCTAGGGTAGTCTTTCCTGTTGATTCCGGTCCGAACAGAACTACCTTAACAACGTCTGAGGGCTCTTGTTTAAGTCTTTCCTCCATGAGAAATAACCGAAAATGGCAATTATGGTTAAAATGAAAAACAGTATCGAACTAAAGATAAGTCCTTTGTACAAATAGAGCGGAACGGTAATGATGTCACCAATAATCAAATATATCCAATTCTCCAACTTCTTTTTAGCCATAAGCCACATCCCTACGAAAAAAAATGCCGTTGTAAGTATATCTGTATATGCCGTCCAAGTATTAAACCTATCCGTGGCCGAGTAGATAATACCCACAAAAACAATAGCCCCCGTAAAAAGCAAGATCGACCATTTCTTCTCCTTTGCCGTTGTTAAGGTGACTGGGATGAAGTGGGTTTCGTCCACTTTTCTGGTCCAGGCAAACCAACCTACTATACTCATGGCGAAATAGTAGGCGTTTATGAGCATATCGCCCAAGAGGCCATAAACCCATAATATATAAACTGCTATTCCCGTGCCAATTATTCCTGTGGGAAAAACCAATATATTTCCACGTTTGGAGTATATAACGCTTAACAGTCCAAAAAAAGCACTTATCAATTCCAGGACAACAATATGGGTAGGCGTATCCTGATATTGCGAAAATATCCAATCAAAAATGAGGTTCATACTCGCTTCGGTCGGATTTTACGATTTTCATGTACATCAGACCCTTGTCCATCAACTCAAAAGCTGTCTTGATTTCGGTATGCAACAAAGTCATTACAATCTCATAGTCTCCAAATACTTGGGTACTAAGTGGATTTTCTAAAATGGTGAGCCCGGATGCCCTAAGTTTTTTTATGAAGTTGATGATGTGCTCCTCAAAATCGTCCTGTAAAGGGGAAAAAGTAAGTTCAACGGAAATATGCATAGTTCAGTACTAGGAAAGTTCATGAAACATAAATCACAAACTTATCAACTTTTTAGCGCATAAACACAGCTAAAACCCTCAAATTCCAAAAAATGGACATCATATTGAGATAAATTTCCATGATATAAAACTTCCGCCGTTGTACTATTATCCGCAAATGAAAAATCCTTTACGTCTATATGGTGCAAAAAACTGATTCCTCTATCAGAGCATATTTTATAGAGGGATTCCTTGGCCCCCCAGACAATGGTAAGCTTCCGTACCAGGGCTTCCGTATTGGCTATGGTCCTATATTCCTCAATAGGTGTAAACTTATGGGCAATACGTAATATTTTGTCCCTTTGTCTTTCTATATCAATCCCTACCTCAATGGTATCGCTAACTATAATTCCGGTAAAATGGCCGGAATGGGTAATAGAAATTTTTCTGCCATCCACAAGATGAGGCTTCCCCGCCGTATCATAGTACAGATCCGCATCCACATATCCCGCCTCCGCCATTAAATGCCGAATACTCAGAAACCCCCGCCGGTGCAGCTCGGATTTCATACCGTCTATACGTTTTTGACAATGGGGGGTCAATTGGATTCCTTCGGATAGTTTGGCTTCCGATTCCTCAATCTTCCAAATATAAACCAAAATCGATGAGTTGATGGGTATAGTCTTATAAAGAGGCATGCTATTCTTAAGGATATTTGTAACTTTGCAACCGCAAAAGGGTAAGTTTTCCTGTTTAATCTAAAGTAATAAATAAAAACTAGTATGAGCACCAAAACCATTTCTTATGTACCATATAAGGTAAAAGATATTTCACTTGCCGATTGGGGAAGGAAAGAGATTGAATTGGCAGAGGCCGAAATGCCCGGTTTAATGTCCCTTAGAGAAGAATACAAAGACGAGCAACCTCTAAAAGGAGCACGAATCGCAGGGTGTTTACACATGACCATACAAACTGCGGTATTGATTGAAACTTTGACGGCCTTGGGCGCCGAGGTAACCTGGAGTTCGTGCAATATTTTCTCTACTCAGGATCATGCTGCGGCAGCCATAGCGGCTGCAGGTATTCCCGTTTATGCTTGGAAGGGCATGAATGAAGAAGAGTTTGATTGGTGTATAGAACAAACCCTTTTCTTTGGCGAAGATAGAAAACCCCTGAACATGATTTTGGATGATGGGGGTGACCTTACCAACATGGTTTTGGACCAATATCCTGAATTGACCGATGGTATTAAAGGGCTTTCCGAAGAAACTACTACAGGGGTACACCGATTGTATGAGCGTTTCAAAAATGGTGTTTTGCCCATGCCTGCCATCAATGTGAACGATTCCGTCACCAAATCCAAATTTGATAACAAATATGGCTGTCGCGAAAGTGCCGTAGATGCCATACGTAGGGCGACGGATACCATGTTGGCTGGAAAACGCGTAGTTGTCGCAGGATATGGTGACGTGGGTAAAGGTACGGCCGCATCTTTTAAAGGGGCTGGTTCCATAGTAACCGTTACGGAAATTGATCCCATTTGTGCCCTACAGGCCTGTATGGATGGTTTTGAAGTGAAGAAATTGGAGACGGTAATTGGCAATGCCGATGTCGTTATTACCACCACAGGGAACAAGGACATCATCCGGGCGGAACACTTTGAAGCCTTGAAGGACAAAGCTATTGTTTGTAATATTGGCCACTTTGATAATGAAATTGATATGGCTTGGTTGAACAAAAATCATGGAGATACCAGGGATGAAATCAAGCCACAAGTAGATAAATATACCATAGACGGAAAAGACATAATTGTTCTGGCCGAAGGACGTTTGGTAAATCTGGGCTGTGCCACAGGGCATCCTAGCTTTGTAATGAGTAATTCATTTACCAACCAAACATTGGCGCAAATAGAGCTTTGGAACAATAGTGATCAGTATGAAAACCAAGTATATATGCTTCCCAAACATTTGGATGAAAAAGTAGCCGCCCTACACCTTTCTCGTTTGGGTGCCGAGCTCACAGACCTAAAACCCGATCAGGCAGAATATATTGGGGTTGAAGTACAAGGGCCTTTTAAGCCGGAATATTATAGATATTAGGATTCTGGATTTGAGACCGCTCAAAAGTTCTCGCTTTTAGAGCTAAGACAAAAAGACCCTTGCATATAGTATAGTTGTAAGGGTCTTTTTACAATAATTTCATTACCTCTTAACCTATAAAAACTTCCAAAGGCAAAGGCTCTTTTTGGCCGGATAGTTCGAAAAGCTTAAAATGGGCTATACCCAAACTTTTGCCCTCCAACGGAAGCATCTGCCATAAGTCCGGCTTTAGGTAAGGCGAACACGGCAACTCCATCTACATATTTCGCATTTACGGCAACCCCGGATTTTAAGGCCACCGCCGAGGCCGAGGCTTCAAAGGCAAATTTACCCTCTTTAAACCGATCCAAATCCACATCGGTCTCAAAAAAGATTACCTCTATAATGGACTGTCCACCAGCTTGGAAACCTACGTTTATTTTTTTTAGATCGGCCATCCCTATAGCTTCGCCTCCCTTCTCATAAACCACTCCGTTTCCAGAAGCGCCTCCAATGATAAAACCGCCCTTGCCTACATTGGGGAATATAACATAGCCTGCAGAATTATCAAAAAAGGTCTCCAAACTAGAACTGGTCTTTAAAAGACTTTTTTTGGCCTTAACGGCATCTTTCATAATTTTCTGATCCTTAGCGTTCTGGGCCCCCAGACTCCCGACAAGAAAAAGAAAAAGTACAACGGGAATTAATTTAAATGTTCTCATATATTATGCTGTATTTATGACTGCAAGTTACTTTTTTTAAAGGGGTGGTTGTTCGGGATTAACAGAAAATTAAAATATCAATCCATGCAAAACTACATATCCAACCACCGCTTAAAATTGGTGGTACGCTCCCGGGAAACAATGACCTGACCTTCCTCCTTGGGCAATAGTTTCAGTAGTAATCTACTGTTGAAGTAGGAGTGGATTTCAATAACCGCCTTCACGGAAACCATATACTTTCTATTGATTCGAAAGAACTGGACTGGATTTAAAATCTCTTCAAGTTGATCTATGGAATACTCAATAGGAAAGGACTGGTTGGTATGGGTATATAGATAAATAAGCCCTTCATGTGATTTGAAATAGGCAATCTCCCCAACATCAAAAGAGCGAAACTGGTTGCCCACCTTTACCATAAAACGGTGCTTGTATTCTTTTTGGAATATCTGCTTCAGATGTTCCAAATGACCCATTGGGGATACTCCGTTCTTGGTCGAATTCTTATGGAACTTTTCCAATGCCTTTTTGAGTTCATCCTTTACTATGGGTTTTAATAAATAGTCCACTCCATTATACTTAAAACCCCGAATGGCATATTCGTTATAGGCCGTAGTAAAAATTACTGGAGGATGCTCCTCTAATCGATCTAAAACATCGAATCCATAACCGTCGTTTAATTGAATGTCCAAGAAAATCAAATCGGGCAACGTATTATTTGAGAACCATGACACGCTATTCTCAACTGAAGTTAAGTTGCCCACTATTTCTATTTCCGGAGATAGTTCCCGTATCAATTGCCCCAATCTTTTAGAAGCAAATTCCTCATCCTCTATGATAACCGCCCTCATTTTACGAAATCGAAATTAAGTTTGTTTCACTGTTGGCCTTGTCCAACAAAGGAATAATGACCTCAAAAAAGTCGGTTTCCTCCCTTACCAATACTTGCTTATTAGTGTAGTAGGAATAGCGTCTTTTAATATTGTTTAATCCCAGTTGGGTCGTCTGCTCCTTTAGTTCCCGTTTCCTTAGATTGTTTCGTACTACCAGCGCGTCCTCTCCAATGTTGGAGATTTGAATTTCCAAAGGTTTTTCCTTGCTATAGTAATTGTGCTTTAACGAATTTTCAACCAACATCTGCAAGGACAAAGTGGGTATCCAATAGTCCTCCTCCGGAACCGTAATATTAATCTTAATACTAACAGCATCTTTATGACGAACATTCATCATAAAAACAAAGGCGTCCAAAAAGTTCAACTCCTTTTGTAAGCTCACCAAATCTTGCTCGCGGTTGTCTAAAATATAGCGGTAACTTGATGCCAACCGGGTAACAAAATCAGATGCCAAGTCCCTGTCTTCATACATTAGCGAAGTAAGCGTATTAAGGCTGTTAAAGAGGAAATGAGGACTAATTTGATTTTTTAGCGATGTATACTTTGAAGCCATCATCTCGCGCTTTAAATCTTCCATTTGTTTTTCCATTTCCTCTCTTTGTTTCATGGAAAAATAAAAAAGATTAATAAATATGACGGTAGAGCCTAACAAGGATGCCCTGATCATATTGCCCCAAAATTCCATGGCGGAATCCTCGCAAATAATACCGATTTCTTCTTTGAAAGGGAAAAGTGCCAAATAATAAATGCTTGCGCTTAAAGGAATTAGCAATCCCATGGTCTTGGCAAAAATGAGCATACTGTTTTTTAAGGTCAGGTCCCCCCTCTTTCTCTCCTTATGGATCAATCTGTCATTATACTCCCAAGTAACCATGAAAAACAACATAGCCGTGAGGTAATAGAAAATCGAGGTAGGAGTAAAAAAAGAATATATTTCTGCTTCTTCATGTTCCACAGTGACCTTTATAAGAATAAAGACCACGTTTACCACCATCCACCGAAAAAGAAATTTTCTAATTGCCTTTTTACTGAACATTTTCGTACAAATTCGATTTTAAAGATACACAAGTCATTTGCAATGTCCTTGGTCCCCGAACTCAACCGTAAAATTTACCGCTGAATCGTTCATATTTCACTTGACCTGTAAAATGCAATAATAACCGGGCCATTTTCAATTTAAATTAGAATTCTACCCTCCAAATTAGAATATCCCAACATAATCAATCGAATAATTCCCATAACCGAAAAGAGAACCATTTTTGGTCAAAATCAAAAAGTAAAGTCATGAAAGAGTATAGTGTTATTATTTTGTTTTTCCTTTTTTGTTCTTCATACGCTCAAGTAGGGGTCGTTAAAGGTATTGTTTTGGACAAACAGTCGGAAAACCCCATGGAGGGAGCCACCATCGAACTTCTGGATGCTGAAATAGCCACAGGAGTCATTACCGACCTTGATGGCCGATTTATCCTAAAGAACGTACCGATAGGGCGACAAGTCCTGCGCATAAGTTATATAGGTTATGAAAGTACTACCATACCCAATGTTGATGTAACTACGGGAAAGGATATTTTTCTTAATGTTACTCTTTTGGAATCCTTTGATCAATTGGATGAAGTTGTTTTAACCTCAGACACCAATAAAGACAGGCCTTTGAATAAATTGGCCACTGTTTCGGCAAGACAGTTTGGTGTAGAGGAAGTGACTCGGTTTTCCGGAGGGCGTAGCGATGTGGGAAGATTGGCCGCAAACTTTGCCGGTGTTTCCGCTCCCGACGATAGCCGTAACGATATCGTAATCCGCGGAAATTCACCTACCGGATTACTTTGGCGTTTAGAGGGCGTTCCAATACCAAGTCCCAATCACTATTCTACCCTGGGGACAACCGGAGGGCCCGTTTCTGCCCTTAACCCAAACCTTTTAAAAAATTCCGATTTTATTACCTCCGCCTTCCCCGCGGAATACGGTAACGCAATAGGAGGTGTATTTGATTTGGGATTCAGAAAGGGAAACGCAGATGATTATGAATACACTTTGCAATCTGGAATATTTACGGGTGTAGAGGCTATGGCCGAGGGGCCCATGGGAAAGAATAACGGTTCCTTTTTGGTAGCCGCACGTTACTCTTTGGTAGGCCTATTGGGTATAGGCGCCGGGGGAACCGCGGCTACTCCAAATTACAATGACGTTTCGTTCAATCTCGATTTTGGAAGGGGAAAACTTGGTAATTTCTCACTTTTTGGAATTATTGGCAATTCGGACATTGAGTTTTTGGGAGATGATATCGATGAAGACGACCTCTTTGCGGCAGAAGACGAGAATACCTTTGTAGAATCCCGTTTTGGGGTTATGGGATTAAAGCACCGGTTAAGTCTTGGAAACAACTCCTATCTACGGACTATTGTATCGGGCTCTTATTCAGGCAATGATTTTACCGTAGACCGATTCATTGAAAAGAATACCCCGCAAGAACGTCTCATCCGTTATACTGAAGCGGACAACACCGAAACAAGGCTCACATTTTCTACCCTGTTCAACACAAAAGTGAATAACAAGCTTACCCTTCGTACCGGGATGCTCATAGAAAACTATGGGATAGAGAGTTTGCTTTTGGACAGAAACGAGCAAGCCGACAGCGATGGTGATGGAGACCCAGATTTAGTGAATTTCAGGGATATCGACGAAAATTTAAGTATCCTACAACCTTATCTACAAGGACAATTTCGACTTACTGAAAAAATTACCTTGAATGCCGGGCTACATTCCCAATATAGCACCCTGAACAAGCAATTTGTAATAGCACCACGAGCGGCTGTCGATTATAACTTTCTTCCAAATCATACCATTAATTTGGGCTATGGGCTGCATCACCAGCCCGTTCCCCTGCCCTTACTTTTCCTCAATGAGAATGTAAACGGAGAGTTGATACAAACCAATCGGGATTTGGATTATGCTCAAAGTAGCCATTATGTGTTGGGCTACAATGTAAAACTATCGGATAGCTGGCGGGCCAAAGTAGAGGTCTATTATCAGGATATCGAAAAGGCTGCTGTGGAAGCTTTTCCATCAAGTTATTCAACCTTAACGGAAGGGGCGGATTTCGGGTTTGAAAATGACCGTGTATCCTTGGTCAACGAGGGGGTAGGCTTTAATCAAGGTATTGAACTTACCTTAGAGAAATTCTTTAGCAAGGGCTACTATGGATTATTGACCGGTTCATTTTTTGACAGCAAGTATGAGGGCAGTGATGGCATTGAACGCAATACGCCGTTCAACAATGGATACGTAATCAATTTGCTGGCAGGAAAGGAATTTAAGACAGGCCCTTCCGGAAAGAACATATGGTTCGTAGACACAAGATTGACAACTTCTGGAGGGCGATATTTTACGCCGGTGGATCTGGAAGCTTCGCAGCAGGCCGGTTTTGAAATTCTACAAGAAGACAGGGCCTTTAGTGAACAATATGACGGTTACTTCCGATGGGACGTTAAATTCGGGCTTAAATTAAATAGTCGCAACAAAAAAAGTTCCCATCAGTTCTATTTCGACCTTCAAAATGTCACCGCAAACGAAAACATTTTTGTGCGCAGGTACAATCGTTTGACCAATCAGGTAGACCAAGTGGATCAAATTGGTTTTTTTCCTGATTTCGGGTACAAATTTCAATTTTAAAAAAAACAGCCACTGAATTAAAAAGTATCAACATGAAGAATGAAAAAGATCACCATAGAACCCCGATCAATAAAAAGTTGGAACAACTTCTAGAAAACAAATCCATTTACAGGTTCCAAAAACTAATCTGGTGGGGGTGGGAAACCACATAATAAAAGAAGATATGAGATTTTCAAATCATTTAAAACAACGTTTACTGGACAAATATGGGCCATGGACACTGGTTACGGGGGCCTCTTCCGGTATTGGGAAAGAACTTGCGGAAAGACTTGCAGAAGCCGGATTAAATATAGTACTCACGGGAAGAAATGAAGAAATGCTTCGGGAATTTGGCGATGTATTGGAAGAAAAGCACAAAATAATCGCAGAGGTCATTATAGCCGATATTTCATCTACCTCAGGAATTCATACCCTAATCGAAAAAATCGGCGAACTACCCATTGGGCTTTTTGTTGCTTCCGCGGGATTTGGCAATTCCGGACAATTCATACATTCCCCCTTGGAGAGGGAAATACATATGCTGAATGTGAATGCACTGGCATTGATGATGCTCACCCATTATTTTGCCCGCAAATTTGCTGAACAGAAAAAGGGGGGTATCATTTTAATGAGCTCCATCGTAGGTTTCCAAGGTGTCCCGAATGCGTCCCATTATGCAGCTACAAAGGCCTACGTGCAATCTATTGCCGAAGGACTGTTTTACGAATTAAAACCGTATAACGTTGATATGCTTGCAGCAGCTCCCGGACCTGTAAACAGTGGATTTGCCGCTGTGGCCCACATGGAGTTGGGCAATGCCTTGAAACCTTCGGATATTGGAATTCCAATCTTAAAAGCTTTGGGAAGAAAGCCTACGGTCTTTCCCGGTCAACTCACCAAAATCTTGATACTTGGACTACGGACGGTACCCCGTTGGGGAAAAATTCGGATTATGAAACTGGTCATGGGCGGAATGACGAAGCATCAAACGTACGAAACTTAAAACCCACTTAGCAATTAATTTTCCTCAAAAATTCGTTTATGGGAATAAAAAAACCCTGACCAAGATGTCAGGGTTCATATAGTTTATATAAAGTATAGTTCTTATGCTTCGAACGGCTCTATGGAAACATAGGATTTTCCACCTGCCTTCTTTTCAAACTTAACCAAACCATCCACTTTAGCATGTAACGTATGATCCTTGCCGGCGTAAACATTCTCACCAGGATTGTGTTTGGTGCCGCGTTGTCTAACGATAATGTTTCCTGCAACGGCGGCTTGGCCACCGAAAATCTTTACGCCCAAGCGTTTCGATTCTGATTCCCTACCGTTTTTTGAACTACCTACACCTTTTTTATGTGCCATGATCTATCCTTTTTAGTTCGTTTCTTATTTTTCCAATGCCGCTATCAAATCGGCTTTTTTCATTGAGGAATACCCAGTAATATCCTTCGCTTTGGCCATTTCCTTGAGTTCGGCCACTGTTTTCTTGCTCAAGTCCTCAACCGCCTTGGGCGCGGCCTTTGGCTTCGCGGCTTCCTTCACTGGAGCTGCTTTTGGAGCTTCTTTTTTTGCTTCGGTTTTCTTGGCAGCAGGTTTTTCTTCTTTGGCCTTTTCAGTAGTAGCTTTCTTGGCACCTTTGGCAATAATACTTTCCACAACAATCTCCGTAAGGTATTGTCTATGACCGTTTTTCTTACGATATCCCTTGCGCCTTTTCTTTTTAAAGACGATTACCTTATCACCTTTAAGGTGCTTAACGACTTTAGCCTCAACAGCGGCTCCGTCTATAGCCGGGGCGCCAACGGTAACGTTCTTGCCGTCATCTAAAAGAAGTACATTGTTAAAGGTAACCTTTTTGCCTTCTTCTGTTTGTAAACGGTGAACATACACTTTTTGGTCTTTTGCAACTTTAAATTGCTGCCCTGCCATCTCTACAATTGCGTACATAGCGTGTATATTGATTTTAATTAATAGCCCTCACTTTGGACTCTCCTCCCCTAAAAATCCATCTTTGGATTTTTTTCATAGGCGGGTGCAAATATAGGGGTAATTCGCTAATCCACAAGTGATTTTAAGGAGTTTTTAAACCGATTTACTTTTGGGGTTATTGCTTGTCTTGAAAAGCTGCATGAAAGAAAGCGTAAGTACCAAAGAAGTGGCAAAACCCATAACAGCGACCGTAAGGAAAACTATACCCTGAAAATTGCGATAGTCCTTGGCCCATACCGTGGAAAGCTCATTTAAAAACTCGATGTTGAGCTCGGTAGAATATAATGCAAAAAACAAAGTGAAAATTAAGGTAGCCACGCCCCCCGTAACCAATCCTGCCATAAATCCTTTTCCATAATTGAATCCCTCCTTGTCCCTTAACCTAAAAAATTTTATGGCTTCATAGATTCCAAAACCCGTAATCACTCCATTAAAAAGACTATAGAATACATTAATGTGCAGATTGAAGAGCGAAAGCATGAGGAAATAGGCAATAAGGCAACCACTCGTGGCTATACCAAATCGGATGGGCAAAGCAAACTCCTTCATTTCCCATGTTTTTATATTAATCTAAAAATACAAAATATGTTAGAAATTCTTGTTAAAGCGTAGTTAGGATCTTACTCGATCCCCCAAAAAAATTAAATTCGTGTAACAAATAGTTTTCATTCACTACTTATTTAAAAGGATATATGGACGCAACCCTCTTAAAAATATGAAAAAACTACCTCTCTTTTTACTTCTATCTATTCTACTAGTTTTCAGCAGTAACGCCCAGGAAGTTTCTTTCGAAGAATACGACCTAAGCAATGGACTACACGTAATCCTTCATAAGGACAATACGGCACCCATTGTTGTAACCTCTATTGCCTACCATGTAGGTGCCAAGGACGAAGACCCCGAACGTACTGGATTTGCACACTTTTTTGAACACCTTCTTTTTGAGGGAACCAAAAACATCGGCCGTGGGGAATGGGATAAAATAGTTTCTTCCAAAGGGGGAAGAAATAATGCCACAACCAACGATGACCGTACCTACTATTATGAAGTTTTCCCCTCCAATGCCCTGGAAACCGGCCTTTGGTTGGAGTCTGAGCGATTATTGCATCCCGTAATTGAACAAGTGGGAGTAGATACCCAGAACGAGGTAGTAAAAGAGGAAAAAAGATTACGTGTAGATAACCGACCTTATGGAAATTTATTGGCAGAAATAAAGAAAAATCTTTTTGTAGAACATCCTTACCGATGGAGCACCATAGGTTCTATGGAACATTTGGACGCAGCCACCTTGGAGGAGTTTATCGCTTTTAACAATAAATTCTATATTCCAAACAATGCCGCTTTGATTATTGCTGGCGACATTGATATTCCTTCAACAAAAAAAATGATTCAAGACTATTTTGGGCCTATCCCCAAAGGTGCCAAAATTGAGCATAGTTTCCCCAAGGAAAAACCGATTACACAAGAGTTTAAGGCAACAGCCTATGACACCAACATCCAAATACCGGCTATAGTTGCTTGTTATAGAACACCTTCCTTTACTACAAGGGATGCCAGAGTGTTGGATATGATATCTACCTATCTAAGTAATGGAAATAGTTCCAAATTGTACAAAAAACTAGTCGATGACAAGAAAATGGCCCTTGCAGTGCAGGCGGTAAACTTGAGCCAGGAAGACTATGGTATTTATGCAATTTTGGCCCTTCCACTCGGGGAAACCTCTTTAGATGCCCTGGTCATGGAATTCGATGAGGAGATTCAAAAATTGCAAACAGAGCTCATTTCAGAGAAGGATCATAAAAAACTATTGAACCAGTTTGAAAATCAATTTGTAAACTCCAATGCTACCCTGGAAGGGGTTGCAGGATCCTTGGCCAATTACTATTTGCTTTATGGGGATACCAGCCTGATAAATACAGAAATAGATTTGTATCGTTCCATAACAAGGGAAGAAATCCGAGATGTCGCTAAAAAACATTTGGGCTCCAATCAACGCTTATTACTGGAATATTTACCAAAAACGGAAAACCAATAAGATGAAAAAATCCATTTTATCACTGTTTTTATTGATTACTTGTGCTTTAACGGCGCAACTGGACAGAAGTAAGGAACCAAAGGTAGGACCCATTCCCGAAATCAATTTAGGCGTCCCCCAAACTTTTAAATTGGACAATGGTCTGCAGGTTATTGTAGTGGAAAACCATAAGCTCCCCAGGGTTTCCTATACCTTGGCCATAGACAATCCGCCCTATGTAGAAGGTGAAATAGCCGGCGTAAGTCAGTTGACCGGCAGCTTACTGGGAAAGGGTTCCACAAATATTGACAAGGACACCTACAATGAAGAAGTAGACTATATGGGCGCGTCCATTACTTTTAGTTCCAGTGGGGCCTCTGCTTCCGGCCTGTCCAAATATGCAGACCGTATTCTGGAACTGCTTGCCGATGCGGCACTAAATCCGAATTTTACAACGGAAGAATTGGAAAAAGAACGAAACATTCTTTTAGACGCCATTAAATCTGGGGAAAAGAGCGTAGCTACCGCTGCAAGAAGGGTAGAGAGCGCTTTGGCTTATGGGGTGAACCATCCATATGGGGAATTTGTTACCCAAGAAAGTGTAAAACGCGTGAGCCTTGAGGACGTGGCATCCAATTACCGCAACTATTTTGTCCCTAAAAATGCTTATTTGGCTATAATAGGCGATGTTGATTTTGATAAAACAAAAGAAAAAGTCATCGAACTTTTTCAGTTATGGCGAAAGGCCAGTCCACCGGTCATTACACTTGCACAACCAAAAAATGTTCAGTATACCCAAATAAATTTTGTGGACATGCCCAACGCTGTACAATCTGAAATTGCCGTGCAGAACGTGGTAGATTTAAAAATGGGGGACGATGATTACTTTCCTTCATTGTTGGCCAATAATATTCTGGGCGGTGGTATGCGAAGCTATCTCAATGCCAGCCTCCGCGAGGACAAGGGCTATACCTATGGCGCAAGATCAAGTATCGGGGCGGATAAGTACGCCTCTAGATTTCGGGCCGGAGCCAGTGTACGAAATGCGGTTACGGACAGTGCCGTAACAGTATTCCTGGATCAACTAAAACGAATCAGAAATGAAAAAGTGGATCCCGAGGAAATTGAAATCTCTAAAGCCGAATACGTGGGGGAATTTGTCATGGCCTTGGAACGACCGGAAACCATTGCGCGTTATGCCCTTAATATTCTTACCGAAGATTTACCGGAAGATTTTTACACGACCTACTTGGAAAAAATTAATGCAGTAACCGCGGAACAAATTCAAGAGGCTGCCCAAAAATTCATTGCCTTGAACAATTTCCGAATCGTAGTTACCGGAAAGGGAAGCGAGGTTGCCGAGAATTTGGAAAACATACCCTTCAATGGAAAGAATATTCCCGTAAAGTATTTTGACAAATACACAAACGCAACGGAAAAGCCGGATTATAGTGCCAAAATACCAGAGGGCATTACGGCCAATGATGTCATCAACAAATATCTCGATGCCTTGGGCGGTAAGGAAAAATTGGAAGGAGTACAATCTTATGCCTTAATGGCTGAAGCTGAAATGCAAGGGACAAAATTAAATCTTGAACTGAAAAAAACGGCCAAGAATCAATTTATGCAAGATGTTAAGGTGATGGGTAATTCCATGAGCAGGCGGGTCCTGGATGGAGATATGGGTTATATGGTGATGCAAGGTCAACGTAAGGATTTGAGAGAAGAGGAATTGAAGAAGGCAAAGGAAGAGTCCGCTCCTTTTCCCGAGCTCAACTACTTGAACAATAATGTTGTTCTAGAAGGTATCGAAACCATTGAAGGCAAGAAAGCCTATAAATTGAAAATAAGCGATGAAAAATCAATTTTCTATGATATGGAAAGTGGCCTTAAGTTACAAGAGGTCAATACCACGGAAATGCAGGGGCAGAAAATGCAACAAACCTTGATCTATGATGATTACAAAGAAGTATCCGGCATAAAGTTCCCTTTTAAGTTGACCCAATCCATGGGACCCCAAAGTATGGAGTTTTTTGTACAGGAAATAAAAGTGAACGAAGGAGTCTCCGATGCGGATTTTGAATGAAAAAATTAGCACGGATAGGATATAAATCCTATCCGTGCCACTTCAATTAAATAAACACTAACCAATTTTGCGAATAGTGGCCTCGCCGACAACAATGCCCCTATCTACTTTCGGACTGCCTTCATAGGTGATATGGGTTTCTCCATAGCAAGTAACTTTAAGCCGATCGGCTACGTTTACCCTAAAATCACTTTCGCCATAGGCCAATATCCTGGTGAACGTATTATCAATTGCCATGGTATTAACCTTACTTTCGCCATAGGCTGTAAATTTTTGATGGTCAACAGTACCTTTTTGAACTTCAAGGTAGCTCTCCCCATAAATGGTGACCTTTAGCCTTTCCAGATTGACATCAGAAAGGTATACTTGTGATTCCCCATAAATGCGTAAAGTAAAATTCTTTTGATCCATAGGACTCTCACAACGTATTATTTCTTCGCCCCTAACGGATAAGGTTTCCAAACTTTTATAAGTGATTATTGCCTTTACCTCAGCTCCCTCGTAATAGGCCCTGCTCATATTATACCCATTTCCGCGGACCTTTTCGTTTCTATCCAATGTTTTGGCACCATCCAGATAGATACGTAAGGTCTTGCCTTCGACCTCTACATTGATTTCTTCCTCGGAAACGTTGGCATATTCGAAATATACGGATTCCTCATCCCCTTGAACCAATGTCGCCTTAATATGAGGGCTGACAATGATCTTATCAAATGAGTCTACCTTTAAGGTCTTGGTCTGGGCATTCACTTGGATTGCTCCAAAGGTTAGGAAAGTCAGGATTAAAGCATAAAAAGTATTTTTTTTCATCTTCATAGGTTTTATTGTTGTTTTCTCTCTTCCGGTATATGAAAGACTATGTGTAGAACAGATTGTTACAGTTATTGACCAAAAATTCCCAAGTACTATCAAGCAAATTTTCATGACAAAAAAATGTCTAAAACTTTTTCATCGCCTAACTTTGCAAAAATAAATGGGCTTGAAAGCTTCTTGGGCGTCTTTTTTTATTTTCCTCTATGTCTTGGCTATGCTCCGTCCTGTATTTCCTTTGTTTGAATATATAGTAGATCAAGACTACATTGCCGAATTTCTTTGTATTAATAAGGAAAAGGTAGAAATGCAATGTAATGGAAAGTGCTACCTTATGCAAAGACTCAACGAACAGAACGAGGAGAAAAAACAGAATCTCCCAAAAATAGCCATGGAAGAATATCCCATAGGTTTTATTGATGTTCTCGCCATCCCTGCGCAAAAGACCGGAATCACCGGAAGTACCTCAGTCCTTCATTACAGTAATAACTACAGCTTTCTATTTAGCGACTCCAGCTTTCGCCCACCTAGCTTACGCGTTTAGTTTTTCTTTTTTGTAGGTCCAAATCTGATTGAAGCTAAAGGACCTGCCAACTATCTATTTCCAAAAATTTAAAAATACATACGTGAAAATTTATATATCTACCATTTTAACGATGGTAACACTAGCGCTTTGCGCCCAAGAAACAAATAGTACGAACATTGAAAAATGGTCCGCGGGCAGACCGGATGGACATGCTCCTATCCCGGTAATGGGAGACCATATGCACGGTAAGGGTGAATGGATGTTCAGCTACCGATACATGTATATGAATATGGAGGATTTAAAGCAGGGGAGCGATGATGCCTCTTTTGATGATGCCTTGGCCAATTATATGGTGACCCCAACCCAAATGCCCATGAATATGCATATGCTAGGTGCTATGTATGCTCCAAGTGATAAGCTCACTTTAATGGTTATGTTCAATTATCTGTCCATGGAAATGGACCACGTTACCCGAATGGGCGGCATGTTCACTACTGAAGCTTCGGGATTGGGTGACATCCAAGTTTCCGGACTCTACAAGTTCTTCAATAAGAATAGGCAAACGATGCATGCACAATTGGGATTTTCTATCCCTAGCGGTAGCATTACGGAAAGTGACGTTACACCGGCATCTTCACCTAATGAAGTGGAATTGCCCTATCCCATGCAAATTGGAAGCGGCACTTTTGATACAAATTTGGCACTGACCTATCTCTGCCAAGGAAACATTCTATCTTACGGAGGTCAATTACGAGGTATTTTCCGCTTTGGGGAAAATGATAGGGAATACCGCTATGGAAACCGTTATAGTTTAAACAATTGGTTAGCTGCAAAAGCAACGGATTGGTTGAGCTTTTCGCTTCGTTTGGAAGGGCTATTGGTAGGTGAAATAGATGGGATGGATCCCAACCTAAACCCCATGATGGTCATAACAGCGGATACCGATAATTCCGGCGGGAACTGTTTGAATTCCGGGATAGGATTTAACACTTATGTCCCGAAAGGCCCGTTAAAAAACCTTCGGATAGGCTTTGAATTTGCTTTTCCCTTGTACCAAGATTTAAACGGAATACAATTGAAGAACAGGGAAACCTTGACGTTAGGGCTACAGTATGCATTCAAGTAACTAGAATTTAACCAATGATTTAAACCATTTCTGTCTGGGTATCCCTCTGGTTTCCATGACAGGAATGGTTTATATTTGTAAAAAACAAAAATGAAAAGAACAGTTTTTTTATTTGCCGTTTTGGCTATGGCAATCTCCTGTAAGGAGGATAAAAAATCAATGGCAAACCCAAATACGGAACAGATGGAAAAAGTCATGGCCATTCATGACGAGGTAATGCCCAAAATGGGGATCATAGGCAAACTGGTGGCGGAGTTGAAGCCCAAGGTGGATTCCACGGAGATGGGAATACACTATGAAAAGGCAATGAAAGACCTACAAGCTTCACATCAAAGTATGATGGACTGGATGAGAGGTTTTGGAGACCGTTTTGATTCCGATGAAATCCTTAACGGAAAAGCACTTACGGAACAAAAGCAAAAGTGGTTGGATGAGGAGGAAGTAAAAGTTAAAGCTTTAAAGGAGGAAATTAATTCCAGCATAGAGCGTGCGCAAGCAGTACTTAAAAAGCAGGACTGATCAAACGCCAAAGGCCTCAAACTAAATTGGCCTTTAGGGTTACTCTTTCCATCGTAGGGTTTCCATGATTCTGCGAATGTCCTTCTGTAGATAGGCCGCTGCAGGATAAATGGAGTCATAGTTAGGTTTTGCATAGAAATACAGTGATCCTGTGACAAAATGCCAGGTACTGTCCGTAACATAAAATTGAGCTTGGGATGCCGCATTGCCACTAACTTCATAGAACATTCCAAAAACCCGTTCCTCAGGATTTAAGAATTCATTGGCCTCTATACCGTCTGCTTTGACTACATGTTCATAAGACAGTTTTTGGGCATCCGAAAGCAACTTCTCCAAGTTATCATTTACTTCTTTATAGGTGATAAAAATGGAACCTTTAATCCTTGGATAATCTAATGTAAGTGAATTGTTCCCCTCGTCTTTTAATTGGGCCATGGTATTGTATTGGAATTGGAAATTCTTTGTTTCAAAATTCTCTGTTTCAAAATCCGGATACTCCAATCGCAACATGGCCTTGGGCTTGGGAATAACGTTCTCTTTGCAGCCCATTCCCAAGAGAATCATTATAAAAGCCAAAAAAACAAATCTATTTCTCATGGGGTAGCGTAACCTTTATTTGTTTCAATCGTTTTTTATCTAAGCTTTCAACTACAAATTGGTAGTCCCTAAAAAGAACCTTTTCCCCTTTCTTGGGGAAACTTCCTGCTATCTCCAATACAAAACCGGCTATGGTTTCGGACTCTCCCTTATTCTCCTCAAAAAGTTCTTCATTGGCTATTTTGATTACCCGATAAAAATCCTTTAAGGTGGTCTTTCCCTCAAAAACATAGTTGTAATCATCCAATTTGGAAAACACCAAATCCTCATCATCAAATTCATCACTGATATCTCCAACAATCTCTTCAATGATATCTTCCAAGGTTACAATACCCGAAGTGCCTCCATATTCATCCACAACAATGGCCAAATGGTTCTTCTTATCTTGGAATTCTAGCAAAAGATCATCCAATTTCTTGTTTTCCGGCACAAAATAAGGTTCACGTATCAAGGATATCCAATTGAAGTTTTTCCTGTCTATATGGGGCAACAAATCTTTTACATAAAGTACGCCCAATACATTGTCCATATGCTCTGAAAAAACTGGAATACGCGAGTACCCGTTCTTCTTTATTTCTTCAAGGACTTCGGGAAACTTCATCTCCTCGCTCAGGGCGAAAATATCGATACGTGGACGCATTACCTGTTTGGTATCCGTATTGCCAAATGATACGATGCCCTGTAGTATTTTTTGTTCCTCCTTGGTCGTATCACCTTCCGAAGTAAGTTCCAACGCCTGGGAGAGATGATCCACACTCAAATTGGACTTTTGTTTGCCCAATTTATTATACAAAAATATTGTGCCCGATCGCATGGGAAAGCTCAATGGTGAGAAAAGAAAATCGAGCACCTTGAGCGGATAAGCCATAAAATATGAAAATTTCATCCGATTTCTATTCGCATAAACCTTTGGTAGGATTTCACCGAACATTAAGATCAAGAAGGTAGCCACAATAACCTCCAACAAAAAACGCACAGAAATAAAGCCTAACCAAACTTGGTCTATAGTAGAGAAAAGTGTATCCCCAATACTATTGAACAAAAGCACTATCCCTATGTTAATGGTATTGTTAGCAATAAGAATGGTCGCCAATAGCTTTTTGGGACGCTCCAGCAGACTGACAATTATGGTGCCCTTGCCCGTCCTATTCTCTCCAATCCCATTTATATCGGTTTGAGAGAGTCCAAAAAGGGCCACTTCCGCGCCTGAAATGAGAGCGGAACAGATCAGCAAGACTATAAGAATACCAAACTTCAGTGCCAATGCACCATCAAAAACTACAGAACTAAGAAATAAACTATGGGGGTCAGGGTCCAACAGTCACAATTTTATTTTGAATTTCCTAGAAAGGGAGGTCGTCTTCCGGTTCCGGCTCACTCACATGAGCGGTATTTTCAATGGGCTTTGTTCCAGGGTTGCCGGAAATTGGTCTTTGTTCCTGAGGAGTATTGGATTGTGCATTGGACATACTTTCACTTTTAGTGGAAAGAAAGGTGAAATCCTGGACCTGTATTTCCGTAGAATACCGGGTATTACCGTCTTCACCTTGCCATTGGCGCGTTTTTAATCGGCCTTCCACATATATTTTATCTCCTTTACTCAAGTACTTTTCACAAATCTCAGCGGCCTTGTTCCGAACAACAATATTATGCCATTCCGTATTGGTCACCTTTTCACCGGTTTGTCTGTTGGTATATGTCTCGTTGGTAGCAATTGGAAACCTACCTATGCAACCTCCTCCTTCAAAATAGTGCATTTTAACTTCATCGCCCAAATGCCCTATCAACATTACTTTATTCAATGTTCCACTCATGCTCTTGTATTATGTTTTTTGATTGAAATCAAAAATACGAATTTTTGAATGCTTTTATGAAATCCGAAATTAAAACCGGAACGGGATAACTGTCCAAATCTTCCAATGAAATCCCATTCTCAAGTTCAACATTACTCTCTATAATCCAAAATCTTGTATATAAATGTTGGTGTGAGAGCTTATGCACTATTAATGATTCGTTATACGAAAGTAATCGAAAGGAATCGTCACCGGATACCATTTCCTTTAACTCCTTCCTTACCTCTTTCTCATTTAATTGGTTTTCCGACTCCAAAAGTGGAAATTCCCAAAGATTTTGCCATATTCCTTTTCCCCTTCGCTGATTCAATATCGTTTTATTATTTGGGTCCAACCAAACCAAATAATTGAAATTTCTTTTTCTAACTTTGGTTTTGTTTTCTTTTATGGGCAGTGTTTGTACTAAATTCTTTTCTAATGCCACACAGCTTTCATTTAATGGACAAAGCAGGCAATATGGTTTTTTAGGAGCACATTGTATCGCCCCGAATTCCATAATCCCCTGATTGTAATCCCTAATATTTTTCCGGCCCATGACTTCCGTGGCAAGTCTTTTGAAATATTTTATCCCTTTAGTACTGTTGATGGGAATAGCTACCCCGAAATGACGTGCAAGGACGCGATATACATTTCCATCCACCACTGGCTGTGGCTCATCAAAACAAATGGACGCTATGGCACTGGCCGTATAATCCCCAACACCCTTGAGTTTCAAAAGTTCATTATAGGAATTAGGGAAGCGACCATCATACTCGTTTACCACGATCTTAGCGGTTGCATGTAGATTGCGCGCTCTGGAATAATACCCTAGTCCCTGCCAGAGTTTCAAAACCCTTTCTTCTGATGCATTGGCCAAATCTTGTACATTGGGAAAATTTTCAATGAATTTTAAATAATAGGGTTCCCCTTGTACAACACGCGTTTGTTGAAGAATGATTTCCGAAAGCCAAATTTTATAGGGATCCCGTGTACTTCTCCAAGGCAAGCTCCGTTTATTTTCTGAATACCAATTAAGAATTTTTTGGGAAAAAGACATCTATGCAAATACTAATGTGCAAAAGTAGCTGTTTATATACTTAAAATTAGCTCGTTAAGGGGAAAGATTCAATTTAATTTATATATTTGCAAGCCGAAAAAACATACTGAAAATCTAATTATTAAAGATGACGAAAGCGGAAATTGTTGCGAAAATCTCAGACAAACTGGGAATTGAAAAGGGAGATGTCCAAGCCACTGTAGAATCCTTTATGGAAGAAGTTAAATCCTCGTTGGAAAGTGGGGACAATGTTTACTTGAGAGGTTTTGGAAGTTTTATTATTAAGACTAGAGCCGAAAAAACAGGCAGAAATATCTCCAAAAATACCACTATAAAGATACCGGCCCACAACATTCCGGCATTCAAGCCCGCAAAGGTTTTTGTAGAAGGGGTTAAAAGTAACGTTCAGGTCAAATAACATATTCAATTAAAAGGAGAACTTTATGCCGAGTGGTAAAAAACGAAAAAGACATAAGGTTGCTACCCATAAACGCAAAAAGCGGAGGAGAGCAAACCGACATAAGAAAAAGTAGTTTTTGCGACTACTTTTTCATTTTAATACGTTCATTGACATAGAAATTCCCAAAAGAATTTCGACGGGTTTGTACAACCTGTTTTAATAATTGTTCAATCAGCATATCCGCTATTTTGTAAGGATGTGCTATAAATAAAATCAGGTGAATAGAGAATTAATCGTAAGATCTAGTTCCGATGCCGTCGATTTTGCCCTGTTAAAGGATGGAAAGCTCACCGAATTGCACAAAGAAGAGGACAACAACGATTTTTCCGTTGGAGACATCTTTTTAGCCAAGGTGCGTAAGCCCGTAACCGGCCTCAATGCTGCATTTGTAAATGTAGGTTATGAAAAGGATGCGTTTTTGCACTACCATGACCTGGGCCCACAGCTCTCTTCCATGCTAAAGTTTATCAAAAAGGTAAGCACTGGAAAACTAAGGGACTACTCCTTGAAAAACTTTCCATTTGAAAAAGACATTGATAAACATGGTAGCATAAACGATGTTATCAAAGCCAATCAATCCTTGTTGGTGCAAATTGTTAAGGAGCCTATTTCTACCAAAGGCCCAAGGATAAGTTCCGAACTTTCCATAGCCGGGCGATATCTGGTAATGGTTCCTTTCTCCGATCGTGTTTCCGTCTCTCAAAAGATAGGGAGCAACGAGGAAAAAGATAGGCTTAAGAGACTTGTAAAGAGCATTAAGCCCAAAGGTTTCGGGGTCATAATCCGCACAGTGGCAGAAGGCAAAAAAGTGGCAGAGCTGGACAAAGATTTAGAAAACTTGCTGAACAAGTGGTCAGCAATGTGTAAAAAATTGTACAGAGCGCGAACACCCTCAAAAGTATTGGTGGAACTCAATAGGGCCTCAAGTATACTGCGGGATGTTTTCAATGATTCCTTTACAGGAATCCATGTTGATGACGAAACGCTCTACGGACAAATTCAGGATTACGTACAGGAAATTGCATCAGGAAAGGAATCCATTGTAAAGCTCTATAATTCGTCCGTTCCTATTTTCGAAAAATTTGGAATAGAACGGCAAATTAAAACTTCCTTTGGCAGAACGGCCTCTATGAGTAAAGGAGCTTATCTGATCATAGAGCATACGGAAGCTTTGCACGTCATTGACGTGAACAGTGGCAACCGATCCAACAAAGCCAAAAATCAGGAGGATACGGCCTTGGAGGTAAACCTTCTGGCCGCTTCGGAAATTGCAAGACAACTACGTTTGCGAGATATGGGCGGCATAATTGTGGTAGACTTCATTGATATGGTAAAGGCACCGCATAGACGCAAGCTTTTTGACCATCTAAGAGATGAAATGAAGGACGACCGGGCCAAGCATAAGATTTTGCCTCCTAGTAAATTTGGTCTTGTCCAAATAACACGGCAACGCGTAAGGCCGGAAATGAATATCAAGACTACCGAGGAAAATCCCAATGGCAACGGTCAAGAGGTTGAAGCTCCGATAGTTTTGATAGACCGGATAAATTCCGATTTGGAAAAACTCCTGAAAGGGCCGGCAAAGGATAACAGCATTACGCTGAATATTCATCCATTCATTGCGGCATACCTTTCCAAAGGTTTTCCATCCATCCGTTCCAAGTGGTTCTTGGAACACAAAAAGTGGATAAAAATACAACCGAGAGATGCTTATACGTATCTAGAATATCGTTTTAAAAATAAAGACGGCAAAACCATTTATTAAAAAAGCGACCCCAAATTGGGGTCGCTTTTTTTGTTTGCTATTTTTGTCAAATGTTTTTTACCCATACCCTCTCTGAAGCTACTAAAAAAATGGAGCGCTATTGTGCCTATCAGGAGCGCTGTCATAAAGAGGTGGTATCCAAATTAAAAGAAATGCATATGATTCCCGAGGTCATAGATCAAATTATGGCTCACTTAATCTTGGAGAACTACCTCAATGAGGAACGTTTTGCGAAAAGCTTTGCCCGAGGAAAGTTTAGCATAAAAAAATGGGGACGAAACCGTATCCTAAAAGAGCTGAAACTGCGCAATATTTCCAAGTATAATATACAAACGGCACTCCAGGAAATTGATGAGGAGGACTATAAAAAAACCTTGGATACCTTAGCAAACAAAAGAGTAGAACAGTTGACCGGAAAAAGTCTTCAGGAAAAGCGCAGAAAACTGGCAGATTATCTGCTCTATCGAGGTTGGGAGAATCATCTTGTTTATGATAAGATCCAAACCTTATTAAAAGAACATCACCTTTAACAATTTGGCCGAGAATTCATTCAACCGAAGTTTAACCGTATTCAAAAAATGCATCGGAGCTCATGCCCGAATACGCTTGTTAGTCTCATGAATGGCTTCTTCATTCTTCCAATCTATCCACTTTTGACCTTTAAGCTTGCGCATTAGGCCATCATAATGCCGCATTATAAGGATGTTGTATATGGCCCGGGTAACATTCCTGGGGTTACGCGCCATGGCCCTTAGGCTCATAGAAAATCCCGGGGTAAGATATTTCATGTAATGCCAGTATCCCTCAGGCATATAAAGCACTTCGCCATGGTTTAAACTTGTTCTATAACCCGTTGCATGTTTCAAGGCCGGCCATTTTTCAAAATCTGGATTGGAAAAATCAATACTTTCGTGCGTAATCAAGGAATGTGGAATTTTATAAAGATACTTGGTTTCCTTCCTTGAAAAAAGGATACAGTCCTTTTGACCTTCAAAGTGAAAATGGAAGATATTGGCCAAATCTATATCATAATGCATAAAGGTATGGGAATCCTTTCCACCAAAAAAAAGCATGGGCAGACCTTTCATGAACCGAAGACCTAAATCGGGGTAATCGAAGTCATCTTGAAGTTCAGGAATCTCCTTTAGGATATTCCAAAGAAAAATGCGGTACTTCGTAGGTGTTGTTTTCAATAAGTCGATATAATCCGACATATTCATCCGTGCATGCGGTTCGTTAAATCCGTCTTTGTGATGCACGGGCCTGTCATCATATAAAGGAACTATCTTATTCCTTGCAACTTTCCGCATATACTCCAGGTTCCATTTGGAATACGCGGGCCAGCCAAGTGTACATTCCTCAATGACAACCGGTTTTTGGGGTTTAAAATAGGTTTCCATAAACTCTTTTTTGGTAAGAGTTTTAGCTCTGGGGATGTCCTTTAATTCCAACGGTATTCAGGTTATTTAAACATCAAAGGTAAAAAACCTTACAAAATGCTTTCCTAAAATTAACCTTTGATTAAGAGACTACTGGACAATTTTCGACTTCGCTTTTGCAGCTTCATTGCGTTCAATAGTATGTCCGGGACGTGTCCATTTAGGCTTTTCGCCCAAGCCCTGTAGTGCTGAATCCGATGCCTCAACGGTCTCTGGTTGATCATGCTTTTCGAAGGGTTTCTGACTGTTGAGTCCAAGCAAGGCGAACATTTCCATATCCTCGTTTACATCCGGGTTTGGTGTGGTCAAGAGTTTATCCCCGGCAAAAATTGAATTGGCCCCGGCAAAGAAACAAAGTGCCTGCCCTTCCCTACTCATTTGGGTACGGCCTGCCGAAAGTCGCACTTGAGTCTCGGGCATTACAATTCGCGTGGTGGCCACCATACGTACCATATCCCAAATGGCCACTGGTTCAATATCCTCCATAGGAGTCCCTTCCACAGCTACCAGTGTATTAATCGGTACGGATTCCGGCTGAGGGTTCAAAGAAGACAATGCAACGAGCATCCCCGCACGATCCTCCAATTTTTCCCCCATACCAATAATACCTCCACTACAAACCGTGACATTACTTTTTCTAACATTATCTATAGTCTCTAAACGGTCTTCAAAGGCACGTGTTGAGATAACGTCTTTATAGTAATCTTCCGAAGTATCTAAATTATGGTTGTAGGCATAAAGTCCGGCTTCAGCTAAGCGCTTGGCTTGATTTTCCGTGAGCATCCCCAAAGTACAGCAGACTTCCATATCCAATTTGTTGATGGTACGCACCATTTCCAGCACTTGATCAAATTCAGGACCGTCCTTTACATTTCGCCACGCGGCTCCCATGCAAACCCTTGAGCTTCCAGATTCCTTTGCCCGCAATGCCTGTGCTTTAACATGGGAAACCGACATAAGATCATTCTTCTCAATATCCGTATGGTATCTAGCCGCTTGTGGACAATACCCACAATCCTCAGAACATCCGCCCGTTTTAATCGACAATAAAGTGGAAACTTGCACTGTATTGGGGTCGTGATGTTTTCTATGTACGGTTGCCGCTTCATACAGCAATTCCATTAGTGGTTTGTTGTATATATTTAGAATTTCTTCCTTGGTCCAGTCATGTCTAGTATTGTTCATAACATTGAATTATATCTGAATCAAAATTAACTAATTAAAATAAGCCGCTAAGGAACAACATCAGCATTGGCTAAAATATGATATTTGTTTGTTTTTGGTCATCCCTTATTCAAAGAATTTAAGTTGTATACCATACTCATGATAACCAAGGCAACAACATGCTTAACCCAAAGGTTTTCTATTAAAAAGTGATATTTTCTAACTTTTGAGGTCTTTCCTAGAGCTATACCAATTTCACGACCTAGTCCAGGTAAATCCTAATATTTATTCCGTATCCTTGGGGTCTTTTTTTGGCTTTGTATTCTTCTCTGTTTCAGGGGAAACTTCTTCGTTATCCACGGCTTTTCCCTTTAAATATTCGGGAAGCTGCATACCAGCCATATTAAACATCTCTTGCAATGGAGGTACGGACTTGTACATACCAGAAATGAAATTAGCTGTTGAGCCTTTACCATCGGTAGTCTTGGCCCCCGAGTCCCATACAGTAACCTTATCGATTTTAATATTCTTTATCGCCTCGGCCTGGGTTTTGACCAATTCTGGAAGTTTATCCGCTATTAATAAGAGTACTGCATCCTTTGGATCGTTACCAGCGGCCTTTACTATTTCATCCAAACCTTGTGCTTGTTTGGTCAATACTTCAAAAAGCCCTTGAGCTTCTGCCTGTGCCTTAAACAAAATAGCATCCGCTTCTCCACGGGCTTGCCGACGTATCTTCTCCGCTTCGGCCTCAGCATCAATCTCGACTTTCTTTTTATCAATTTCAGCAGGTACGACGATATCTGCAATCTGTGAAGAGCGTTCGCGCTCGGCCCTTGCTATTTCTGCATCCTTTTCAGCCGCATAAGATTCTTCCAATGCCTTGGCCGACTGTACCTTTTCAGCGGCTATGGCCGTGCGCTCGGCTTCTGCCTCACGCTGCCGTCGTAACGAATCGGAATTGGCCACATCTATTTTAGCTATATTCTCTCCTTCAACGGCCTGGGCATTTGCAGCGGCCACCTGAGTACGCTCATCTTGCAGGGCATTGGCTTCACCAATGGATCCATCCCTATTCTTTTCCGCTACCGACTTACGAGCTGCATTTATGGCATGGGCCGCAGCTTCTTTACCCAATGCTTCAATATAACCGGATTCATCAACAATGTCGGTAATATTTACATTAATTAATTTAAGCCCGACTTTCTTTAATTCCGACTCTACACTTTGTGAAATGTTGGTCAAGAATTTATCTCTATCCGAGTTAATCTCTTCAATATCCATTGAAGCTACGACCAAACGCAATTGTCCAAAGATAATTTCCTGGGCCAATTCCTGAATTTCATTTTGGCCAAGGCCCAAAAGACGTTCGGCGGCATTCTGCATAATTCCAGGCTCGGTAGAAATACCAATGGTAAAACGTGAGGGTACATTAACACGAATATTCTGTTTACTCAATGCATTTACCAAACTCACTTCGATCGAAATCGGAGTTAAATCCAAAAACTGATAGTCCTGGATAACCGGCCAGATAAATGCGGCACCACCATGAATACACTTGGCCGAACTGCCGCCGCCCACTTTTCCGTAAACGACAAGGATACGATCAGACGGACAGCGTTTATACCTTCGGATGAAGGAGATGATAATTATAAAAAAGAACAGGATGGCAAAGCCAATAGCTAATAAAGAGGCACTACCTCCCAATTGTAACGGTAATAGAAGCATATGGTTATTTATTTAATAGTTCAACAATTAGCAAACCGTTTTCCGTGATAGCCTTAACACGTACGACGTTACCTAAAACGAGATCTTTTTCCTCATCGGTAAGTGCCTCCAATTCTCGTAAAGTACCCTGAACGGTAATACTTACCTTGCCAATTTTGGAGCGACCGGCACCGATGGTCAGATATACTTCACCAACTTGGTTTAAAGCACTTTTCAACCTCAAGGTTCCGCTGCTCTGTAGTTTTCCCAGATAATAAAAGAGTGAGGCCATGGCAAGCATCATCAATAATCCGCAGATTACCGAAATTAAAACAGTAAGCCCTTTAGACAAACCTTCATCAAGACAAGCGATTCCAGACCAACCGAAAATGGTCAAAAAGCCCATCAAATTTTTAAAAGATAAGAATTGGAACCCAATACCATAATCACCTTCTACATCGGCATCCACATCGCCAGCATCCATATCTTCAGTATCACCGCCCAACAAAGTAAGAATAAGGAGGATAGTTAAAATTGCCGAAGCGATGAGGGCAACGACCCAATAAATTTTTTCAAATAAAGTCAGAGCTGTAAACCATTCTTCCATATATTTTTAGTTTTCTTGTTAAGAATTATAAGATAGTACCTTTTTCAAAATTAGGGAGGTATCTCAAATTGAAAGTAAAATACTTACTGCATTTCCTCCAAATCCGACAGAATTAACCATTACTTTTCGAATCTTTGAAGGTATCTTGAAATCTTCGGCGAAGGGTACTCTTATAACTTCTTGATGTTGCAACATTAATATGGCCATTTCGATACTCAACATGCCTGAAGCTCCAAAAGTGTGGCCTACTATCCATTTATTGGTAGTTAAAAAAGGTGTTTTGTTACAAAAAACCTTCTTAATAGCTTTATATTCCGACAAATCTCCCTTAATTGTTCCAGGTGTATGCATCACGATTACGTCAACGTATTCTGGGGCTAAATCATTTAAAGCCATTTCCATAGATCGCTGAAAACAATGAGCATCACTTGAAATGGAAACATAATGCTCCAAAGGTTCCGTAGCATATCCGATGCCTTCAATAACTGCCAATGAATTATGACGAACCCCTTTTTCCAAACAAGCAATAGAGGCTCCTTCGCCCAATACCATTGAATTTTTCCTTTTCTCCATATCCAAAGCTCTACAAGGGTAAAAAGTATGCCCTGTGGTTGCTTGGCCATTGGCATATATTTTTAAGGCCTTCATTTGGGCCAAGGTAAATGCTGTGAGGGGAGCTTCACTGCCTCCTACCAAAAACCTATCGGCCATACCACTATTGATCCAGGCCATCCCGTTCAACACTGCATGTAAGGCGGTGGAACATGTAATGGAATGTGAAATTTCGGGGCCCTTCGTTTTTAGATCGTGTGCTATCCAAGAGGAAATATTACCCAAAGTTGTTGTTGGTGAGGAAAGTGGGGAAACTTTGCCGGTTTCCCTAAAGTTCTCATGATACTTTTCAAAAAGTGTCGTTGCGCCACGGGAAGACCCTATATTAATACCAAAGTCATCTCCTTGTTTCCATCCAGCTTTTTTTATGGCTTGTCTAGAAGCATACAAGGCATACAGCACGGTATCATCCAGGTTTTCGTATTTAGCATCGGAACTTCTTAGGAGATTAATGGCGCGCTTTGCTTTTTGTGATAGTGGAGCCATCCAGTCGTCATGATTGCCCAAACTTCTTTTTTCAAAAAGATGTTTCTCCTTCCGGTAACTATCCCAGACATCGTCGGTTGATTTTCCCAATGAAGAAATGGAAGAAATTGCAGTTATGGTAATCTGTTGTTCTGGCATAGCTTTAAGGGAATTCAAATACTATCCAGAGCACTTTTTATAGTACTATAAACCTTTTCCAACTGTTCATCCAAAATAACGTAAGGCGCCAAAATGTAAATAGTGTTTCCGAGAGGACGCAAAAATACACCTTTATCCATAAAATATTGGAAGAGTCTGTCCCTAAGATTACCGTAGCGTTCCGTTTGCACATTTAAATCCAAAGCAAAAATAGTACCGCATTGTCGGATAGAAGCTACAAGACGATGCGTCTTGATTTGTTGGCCAAAATCTTCATGTGATTTTATGATACGTTGAATATTATTTTGGATTTCTTCTGAGCATAATAGCTCTATTCCGGCCAAAGCCGCAGTACAGGCCAAAGGGTTGGCCGTATAGGTGTGGCCATGGAATAAGCCTTTGGTTATCTCATTGCTGTAAAATGCGCTATAAACCTTACTTGAACAACTGGTAATGGCCATGGGCATTAATCCAGCGGTCAAGGCCTTGGACAGGCAGATAATATCCGGTGGAGTGGTCAATTGATCTGATGCAAAAAAGGTTCCCGTCTTCCCGAATCCTGTCATGACCTCATCTGCAATAGTCAACACTTCATTCTGCTGTAACAGCTCAAGAATACGGTCTAACCCCTCTGCGTCATGTATTTTCATTGCTGCGGCACCCTGCACAAGTGGTTCATAGATGAAGCCCGCTATATCCTGTTTCCCTATCCGTATTTCCAGGGAGGCCAAGATACGCTCGATATTGTCTTTTGTAGGCACCGGAATTCGTTCCACATCAATAAAAAAATCCTCAAAAGGACCATTGTAAACGGATAGCCCGGAAACGGACATTGCACCAAAGGTATCCCCATGGAACCCTTCTTCAAAAGCCAAAAGCACCTTCCTTTTGTCCCCTTTGTTGAAATGGTATTGCAGTGCCATTTTTATCCCAATTTCAACAGCTGTGGACCCGTTATCGGAAAAGAATAATTTTTCCTGATTCCGCGGTAAAATCTTAATCAGTTCCTCGGATAATCCTATGGCCGGCTCATGTGTAAAACCACTAAATACCACTTGGTCCAACCGAGACATCTGTTTTTGTACCTTTTCCAGGATAAAGTCATTGCAATGCCCATACATACAGGTATACCAAGAGGCAATACCATCAATATATTCCTTGCCATTTTCATCGTACAAAATTGCTCCCTTGGCCCTTACAATTCCTAAAGTATTAGGATGGGTCTTGTGCTGGGTCAGTGGATGCCAAATGTGTTTCTGGTCTCTTTTGGAGAGATTTTTAGCTGTCATTGAATTTGATAAATCGCCTTTTTATCTATCTTGCGGTGATGGGAATCAACCCCAAACGGATGCTGCGCAAAGTTATAACATCTCTTACTCCTAAATACCATAAACTCAAAGACAAATCTGTTTTTATTTTGCTGTTCGCAGCTTCGTTTTTTATACGGTTCCCATTTTTCTTTAGGGACTATATAGATCGTGACGAAAGTACCTTTATTCTTATGGGACAATCTTGGGTAGATGGTTATTTACCTTATATGGAACTTTGGGATTTAAAACCGCCCATCACCTACCTTTTTTTTGCCAGTAGTATCTATGCTTTTGGAAAGAGTTTTTTGGCCATCCGTTTCTTAGGCACCCTATTGGTGGTTATTACGGCCTTTTTTACCTACAAAATAGGGAAAGAGGTAAGTTCCAAAAAATTGGGTTTTTGGGCAGCAATGTTGTGTGTTGCCCTACAAAGTCTTTTTGGAAGTTTGCAAGGAGTAATGTCGGAGCACATTTGTATGGCCTTTTTTATGCCGGGACTCTACCTACTTATAAAACAGAAAAAACTATTTTGGGCAGGGCTATCCGGAATCCTTATGGGGCTAACGATCATGACCAAATTGAACATGGCCTATGTTGTGCTCCTCTTAGGGATATACTTTCTTTATAGTTATATAAAAAGAAGGGAGTATCCCAGGGGAATACAATTCTCTTTTTTATTTGCCGGTGGAATTTTTATGGTGGTGTTCCTCACCATATTGCCCTATATTATTACAGGCAACCCGGAAGCTTGGTGGAAATCGGTTATCCTTGCGCCATTGGAATACACGGATGCGCGGCGGTATTCCATTCTTAAGATGGCACCTACATTCCTTCTTATCAGCATCTTTTTCTACTATTCCTGGAAAAAGAAGCTGTTGGACTTTAGAGCCGTAACAATCCAAATTTTGGTTATTGCCATTTTAGGCATACTACTTTCTTTTATCAAAGGTGGAAGAATCAATAGTCACTATTTAATACAGCTACATCCAGTACTGATAGTTCTGGTAAGTATGGTTGTGGGCAAGATCCTCGTATTTCAAAAATTCGATTATAGACCCTATTTGTTCTTTTTTTCATTGATGTTGCCTTTAGAAAGCTATTTGGAGTACTATTCCGTTGCAAGGAACAAAATGGAACGCGGCACTTTCTTTAATGGTGAGGGGTTCACCGTACCTCAATACATTGTCAATAATCAAATGGATACTCAAAATATTCTTTTTCTGGGCTATCACATAGGCTATTGGGTACTGGATGTAAAACCGCCCACAAAAGCCGCTACGCATCCCAGCAATATCTGCAGGGACGAATTATTTCCTTTTTACGACAATCCAAGAAGCTCATCTTTGCAAGAACTACAGTATATACTTGAGGAATTACAACCTAAGACTATTGTTGTACGGAAAAATAGATTGGTGTTCGACAAAAAGGAAGTTGAAGAAAACGAATATATTGATGCCTACCTAAAGAAGCATTATGAGATTTTCGCTACGGTTGACAAAGCGGAAGTACTTAAACGTCTACAGTGATTCCAAGATATGTTGGAATTTATCGGCATACTTTTTAATAGTTTCTTTATCAAAATCGGTTTCTTCTTCAATTCTGCCGATTAAGGATACCCCCGTCTTATGAAGTATTATGTTTTCTGTATGTGGATTGGCATCCCCGCTAAAAATTACCGAAACCTCGTATCCCTTTTGTTGCAACCAACGAATAGTCAACAGGGAATGGTTGATACTTCCCAAATAATGTCGGGAAACCACCACCACCTTATAATTGGGCATTATGATATCTAAAACTGTATCTTCCTCGTTTAAGGGAACCAGTAAGCCTCCTGCACCTTCAATAATTAAATGATTATCTGTTTCCGGCTCAACGATATGTTGCCTATCAATTCGGATATCATCTATTTCGGCTGCAGCATGGGGGCTCATAGGAGACGTTAAATCATAACTGCTTTGATGAATTACACTTTTGGTATTTGAAATAAGTCGATGAATTTTGTGGCTATCTGTATTATCCAATTCCCCTGCCTGAACCGGTTTCCAATAATCTGCCTCTAAGGCCTCCACAATTATGGCCGAAGCGATAGTCTTTCCTACATCGGTAGATATTCCAGTAACAAATATTCTCTGCATTCTTAAGGTTTTGTAATCATACCACAATTTAGGCATTTGTACTTTCTTTTTTCAAAAAAAGGAAAGAGTTTGTGGAAAAGACCTTTGCTTTCATAGTAGGTCTCCGATTTTTGGGCCTTACAATTGGGACAAATAACAGGATTTCCATATTTATCCAAAGCATAGGAACGAATTTCATCATAAATGGCCTTGGCCCTTTCTTTGTCCCTACTGTATACTTGAACCCTAACCCCACCAATGGCACTGCTTATCAATGGATCGGAATTCAAGGTGTTTTCATCTTTTAGAAAAACAGGGACACCCTCCGATTCCAATTTACCTTTCAATACTTGAACATCAGCAGGGAATTCAAAGGAAGCCAACGTGTAAAATTTCTCAGCCATTACCTCGTAAATTATGGGATAGTATTTCCAAACACTTCTTAATTTCCTTCCTGGTGTTGAAACTATGTAAACAGAAACGAAGCCTTTCCTTTCCTTTCGGAACGGTTGGGGAAAAAATGGGTCTCACGTCAAAACCAGTATCTTGTATTTTTTTGGCAACTGACTTCACTTGATGATTTCCCGGTAGTATACAACACTGAATTGCCGAATGGCTCGGTATAAATAGAGAATTAAGCCCTTTCATATGTACCATATCCTTAAAATAAGCAATATTCTTGGTGAGTCTTTGCCTGGCATCAGCTCCTTTAGAAGATTCCAAATGATTGTATGCCTCCATAATCGTTGCCACCGAATGTGGTGACAAGGCGGTTGTATAGATAAAGCTTCGGGCAAAATTTACCAAATAGTCCTTTAGTTCACTACTCCCTAAGACTGCTGCACCGTGACAACCTAAAGCCTTACCGAAAGTAATGATGCGGGCAAATATTTCTTTTTGAAGTCCCAACTCATCAACTTTGCCTTTGCCCATTTCTCCAAAAACACCTATTGCATGTGCCTCATCAATAACAAGATTAAATCCGTTTTGGATACAAAATTCTGAAAACCTCTTCAAATCCGGGGAGTCTCCGTCCATAGAGAAGACCGATTCAGTAACGACATAAATCTGCGGCTCATTAATACTTTGTGGACGCTTGAAATTACATTTACTTTTTAAATCCTCCAGATTATTATGCTTGAACTTATAGCTTTTGGCATTACCCATTTTAATGCCGTCCCGGATACTGGCATGAATAAGTTCGTCATAAAAAACAAAATCGCCACGTTGGGGAATCGAGCTAAAAAATCCTACATTGGCGTCATAGCCAGAACTAAAGACCAGTGCGGAGGACACCTCATGAAATTTTACCAGGGTTTCCTCTAATTCCGCATACAATTTGTGATTACCGGAAAGTAAACGAGATCCCGTAGCACCATTTGATGCCGCTCCCATTTTTTTAAGGAGCTGAAAAGACTTTGAAAAAATCGTCCTGTCCCCGGCAAAACCCAAATAGTCATTGGAGGTAAAATCCACCAAGTCCAAAGGTGCCGTTAAGTTTCTAATGAAGCTTTCTTCCTTTCTTTCTAAAAGTTTCGCCTTTAATTTCAGAGGAAGTTTGACCATATTCAAATTTACTACCTTTATTAAAACTTCTTGACATGGTCATCTACAAAAGGACTTCGAAAGAAGGTGAATTGATTCAGATTTTAGAGCTACAAAGGCAAAACTTACCTGTATCCCTGTCAATGGAAGAAAAGCATAGGGAGGGCTTTGTAACGGTATCCCATTCCCTTGACCAATTAAAGGAGATGCATCAGGTCTGCCCCCACATCATCGCAAAGGACAAGAATAGAGTAATTGGCTATGCCCTATGTATGCATCCGATGTTTGCCGAAACCGTACCTGTTTTGAGACCGATGTTCCACGAAATCGAGACCATGGTTTCTAAAGGTGATAAGTATATGGTGATGGGGCAAATATGCATTCACAAGAAGTATCGTAAAAAGGGTGTTTTCCGAAAATTGTATCAAACTATGAAAAGTGAATTGTCCCCCGAGTATCCAACGATCATTACAGAAGTAGATACAAAGAACGAACGTTCCTTAAAAGCACATTATGCGGTTGGTTTTAAAGATTTAAAAAGGTATCATTCTGTCAATCAGGAATGGCAACTGATTTCACTTGACTAAAAACTTTCTTCGTTTTGGAAAGCTAATTTAGTAAAGTCCATAAACAAGGAAACGAAATAATCTCTTAATCCGCCAAAACGATAATCTTGTTGTCCTTCATTTCTACAGTACCACTGGTAATGGAAAGAACAGTTTTTCCGGTGGCATCTTTGGTAAACTTATCTTGATAGGACTCATCGATGCTTATATTGCCATCAACCTTTACATGTCCTTGTTGCAACAATGAAACGATAGGCGCGTGATCCGTCAACATTTGGAATTCCCCGTTGATGCCTGGGACGGTTACCGAAACAACTTCCCCGGCGAACAATGTAGCTTCAGGTGATACGATTTCTAAATACATCTTTTGTCTGTTAGCAGTTGACAGCGGCAGTTGGCAGTATCTAAACACTGCATACAGCTACTGCTTACTTATTCTAAGCCTCGGCCAGCATCTTTTCACCTGCTTCAATAGCTTCTTCTATAGTTCCTTTAAGGTTAAAGGCAGACTCCGGTAGGTGATCCAATTCACCGTCCATAATCATATTAAAACCTTTTATGGTATCTTTTATATCTACCAAAACCCCAGGTGTGCCAGTAAACTGTTCTGCTACATGGAACGGTTGTGACAAGAAACGTTGTACACGTCTTGCCCTACCCACGGCCAGTTTATCTTCTTCGGAAAGTTCTTCCATTCCCAGGATAGCAATGATATCCTGAAGCTCCTTATAACGCTGTAATAACTCTTTTACCCTTTGGGCACAAGCATAGTGCTCTTTTCCCAAAATTTCAGCAGTCAAAATCCTGGAGGTAGAGTCCAAAGGATCCACAGCCGGATAAATTCCCAATTCCGCTATCTTACGGGACAATACCGTTGTGGCGTCCAAGTGGGCAAATGTCGTAGCCGGAGCAGGATCTGTTAAGTCATCCGCAGGCACATAAACAGCTTGTACGGATGTAATGGAACCTCTTTTTGTAGAGGTGATCCTTTCCTGCATGGCCCCCATCTCCGTGGCCAAAGTTGGCTGGTAACCTACTGCCGAGGGCATACGTCCCAATAGAGCGGATACCTCAGAACCTGCTTGGGTAAATCGGAAAATATTGTCAACAAAGAAAAGCACATCCTTTCCTTGGCCTTCCCCTGCACCATCACGGAAATACTCTGCAATGGTCAATCCGGAAAGAGCTACACGGGCTCGGGCACCTGGAGGTTCGTTCATTTGACCAAAAACAAAGGTAGCCTTGGACTCCTTCATTGCTTTTTTATCTACCTTGGACAAGTCCCATCCTCCTTCTTCCATGGAATGTAGAAAGTCATCCCCATATTTTATAATGCCAGATTCCAACATTTCACGAAGCAAATCATTTCCTTCCCTAGTTCGTTCCCCGACCCCTGCAAAAACAGAAAGTCCGCCATGCCCTTTGGCTATATTGTTAATCAATTCCTGAATCAATACCGTTTTTCCTACCCCTGCACCACCGAACAGTCCAATTTTACCTCCCTTGGCGTAGGGTTCGATCAAATCGATTACCTTGATTCCAGTAAAAAGAACTTCAGTGGAAGTGGAAAGATCTTCAAACTTGGGTGCTTCACGGTGAATGGGCAGACCGTTCTTTCCTTCCTTGGGCAAATCTCCCATACCATCTATAGCATCTCCTATTACATTGAACAAGCGTCCATAAATGTCCTCGCCTATGGGCATTTGAATGGCATTTCCCGTAGCAAGGACCTCAGTGCCCCTACTTAATCCATCCGTAGAATCCATGGAAATGGATCTAACCGTATTTTCCCCAATGTGTGATTGCACCTCCAAAACTAGTTTGGATCCGTCCTTGTTATCGATTTCCAAGGAATCATAAATTTTGGGAAGGTCTGATCCTGATTCAAATTCAACGTCCACTACCGGACCTATGATCTGGGAAACTTTACCTGTAATTTTTGACATTACTTCTATGTTTATGCATTAGGGTTAAAGATGGCTGTACAGGGCCTATGTTTTTCAGGCTGCAAAGATATGGTATTCCGTTTTAATTGAAAACTTCTTCTTATTCTTTTTTGGTCAAAAAAAGGGCGTCCGAAGACACCCTTTTATCCCATATATTTCAGAACAAAATTATGGGTTTATTGTCCAAGACAGATAATAGATGGATCCAACGAGTCCTGTGCCCACAGCAGTGAAATATTCGTTGGCCAGGAGGTTGGATCCCCCAATTTTGAAAACCGATTTTATTTTTGGTATTGAATAATTGATTTGGGCATCCAAAACGGTATATGCCGGCACATCCCCATCCGCAAAGGAGGCCTGCCAGAAAAAGGCATCGCTCCATCTATAATTTACATTGAATCCAAAATTTTTGAACAACTCTTCGTTTCCAAAAGATGCTTTCACTTTATGCTTGGGCGTATTAAAGCCAGGTCGGAAGTCCGGGTCGGAAGCTTCGTCAAAATCAAAATCTGCAAAAGTGTAATTCACTCCCAAATCAAAATTGCCGAGAATCCTTGTATTTACTCCTAAGGTAGCACCATACGAGTTTACATTCGCAGTGGAATTGGTATAGGCCTGAAATTCTTGGCTATCCCCATTTCTTATTTCCGTAGCAGATGCTTGTAGATTGGTCTCATCCTTGGAGAACGTCACAATTACCCTTTCGGTGGCTATGAAATCCTGGAATGTATTGTAATACCCACTTAAATCAATGGTGAATTTTCCGATCTGCCCGCGATACCCCAATTCGAAGGCGGAAATTTGTTCTGGCGTTATGGGATCAGGATTACCTGCTTCCAATAACGAGGTGTCGGCAAAGTTAGAGGCCCTAAAGGCATTTACCGAGCTTTTTGAAAAAGAGTTTTCGTACGTATCCCTAGGTACAAAAACCCCGGTGTTTCCCGTATTGTTATTGGTTACCGAAAATGTACGTTTTTCGAGATTGTCCGGTGCCGAACCTACTAAGATTACGTTCCCCAAATCCAACCCGATAAAAAGATCCTGAGTAGTGGGGTTCCGAAAGCCGGTTTGGAAGGAGGCACGGAAGTTATGGTTTCTTTTGGATCCGGCGGTATAGGCCAATGAAGCCCTTGGGGACAGGAAGCCATCAAAAAATTCATTCTTGTCATATCGTATAGAGCCGGTGAACTTTAATCTTTCATCTAGAAATTGTTTTTGAATCTGCGTATACAGTCCAAATTCCTTATATGGAATGGATCCATCCAAATCCGTAAAGATCGTTCCTTGCGAATTGAGTACATACTCCCTAAAAGAGCCGCCTACCTGAATATCCGCAAAATTCTTGGTCAAATGGCTAAAGTTATAGTTTGCATCAATATGACTCAGTTTTGTATTATCGATGAAGCGTGAACCGGTAGCCAGATCCCCATCTGAAATTACAGCGTTGAACGCGTTTTGAAATTGGGGAGTTCCAGGAACCAATCTTCCGGTATCCGCCGCCTGCCTTGCGGCTGCATGGGCCGCTTCGTCATCTAAAAGCACCCCGGTTCCTACGCCTAATTTAGCCCCGGCAAATGTGGCCACATAGTCCCCAAACCACTGGGTATTGGACTTCCACCTGTTATTGATATTTATTCCCGTGAAACGCATATCGTAGGAGTTACCGGCGTTTTCCGATGTGATATAACCTCTTAGAAAAAAGTTGTTGTTCTTGAACTCCAACTTATGCTGTTGCAGTATAAAATCATCTATATAATATCTACTGGCTCCATGAAAGATAGTGGAACCGCGACCTATCCTACCATTATATATAATCTCGAAATCATCTCCGAATGGCCTGTAGTGCAACGCACCATCAAACTTTACACTTTGGGCACCATAATCGGTCAAATCCTGTTCCGCATAACCCGTCCTGGAAACCACGGCCGAACCTAAGGTTCCGGATGGAAATCCTGTAGCGGCATCAAAGTCTATGGGTATGGCAACCTCATCGCCAAAAACATTTAATCCGTTGTAGGCCGGATTACTTCTGTCGGCTCCAGGAATACTTAAATCTTCTTCATTTACGGCAAACCAGTCCGTACCTTCTAAAATGGAGAAATTGGCCTTTACGGCAAATTTATCGTTAAATGCATGGGCCACCCTTATGCCAATATCATAGTATGAATTGTCTCCAGCGGCCTCCTGGGAAGTAAACCCGGTTTTCCCATAAACGCTTATCCCTTGAAAATCAAAGGGACTTTTACTTCTCATGAATAGGATACCATTAAAGGCATTCGCTCCGTATAATGCCGAAGAAGCTCCTGGTAATATCTCCACACTTTGCACATCCAACTCGTTCATTCCCACCAAATTTCCCAAAGCAAAATTCAAAGCCGGGGAAGAATTATCCATCCCATCTACCAATTGTACAAATCTTGAATTATCCACTGCGGCAAAACCTCTGGTATTCAGGGACTGGAAAGTTAAGCTACTGGTGTTGATATCCACACCTTTTAAATTTTCAAGTCCGCCATAAAATGAGGCGGATGAGGCATTTTTAATATCCTTTATTCCAAAACGCTCCACGGATACCGGGGATTCGAAAATACGTTCTGGTGTTCTGGAGGCAGAGATGACCACTTCATCCAAAAAAGTTTGAGCCTCCGAAAGTACAATAGTCAACGTTTCATTATTTTCTGCAACATTTGCAGAGCCATCCGAATACCCTAAACTCGTAATTCTTAACTGAAAAGGGGGGACTTCCGATGTTTCCAAGGTAAAAAACCCATCAAAATCCGTAACGGTGCCTATTGTCTTATTGACAATAACTACATTGGCCCCCGGTATGGGTTGATCGTTCTGATCTACCACTTTTCCATTTACCGTTGTTTGTGAGAAACCAACCGTCACAAGCATCAGCATGGATAACAATAGTGTTGTTCTCATGTTAACTTTGAGTTAAATTAGTTTGTAGGGCAAGATACAGATTTTTACAAAGGAACAGTCATAAAATGAAAAAAATTATGCATGCATAATATAATTATTGTAAAAAAGTCTTGAGTAAAATAGGAAATCAATAATTTGAAAAGAAAAAAGCCACGGAAATTGTCCGTGGCCTTTTTTAGATATTCTTTCTTAAATCAATCATTCAACAGTAACGGATTTCGCTAAATTACGGGGCTGATCCACATTACAATTTCGCATGACCGCTATATGATAGGATAAAAGTTGTAAGGGTATTGTGGTCAACAAGGGCGTAAGACTTTCTATTGTTTCCGGAATCTCCACTACATGATCCGCCAATTCCTTAACCTGCTCATCGCCTTCGGTTACGATAGCGATGATCTTCCCCTTTCTTGATTTTATTTCTTGAATATTACTTACCACTTTTTCATAATGCCCCTTATTCGTGGCAATTACAATTACAGGCATTTGCTCATCGATCAAGGCGATAGGACCGTGTTTCATTTCCGCAGCAGGATAGCCTTCCGCATGTATATAACTTATTTCCTTTAGCTTTAAAGCTCCTTCAAGAGCTACCGGGAAGTTATAACCTCTGCCCAAGTAAAGACAGTTACTGGAATCCTTGTAGACATCCGCTATAATTTCAATCAATGGATTGGATTCCAAAGCTATTTGTACTTTGGCAGGAATATTTTCCAATTCCGCCAAATACTCATGAAATTTTGATTCTGAAAATTCTCCTTTTTCCTTACCCAATTTAAGGGCCATTAAAGTTAGGATGGTAATTTGAGTGGTGAAAGCCTTGGTCGAAGCTACCCCTATTTCAGGTCCGGCATGGGTATAGGCCCCTGCATGGGTTTCCCTAGCAATGGACGATCCCACAACATTGCATACTCCAAAGACAAAAGCACCCTTTTCCTTGGCCAGTTTAATCGCGGCCAGAGTATCTGCCGTTTCACCGGACTGTGATATGGCAATGAGTACGTCCTTATCCGTAATTATGGGATTGCGATATCGAAACTCCGATGCGTATTCCACCTCAACCGGTACTCTGGCGAGATCCTCAAAAATATACTCTGCTACCAACCCGGCATGCCAAGAAGTTCCACAAGCAACAATTATTATTCTATTGGCATTGACAAATTTTTCCAGATGTTGATCTATTCCTGCCATACGGATAATGCCCTGATCTGCGAGAAGTCTTCCTCTATAGGTATCCAAAATGGCGTGAGGTTGCTCATAAATCTCCTTTAACATGAAATGGTCATAGCCTCCTTTTTCAATTTGCTCTAAGTTTAATTGTAGCTCCAAAATCTTAGGATAGGCAATGGCATCATCCTTTATCTTACGTAATTTGATTTCCTTGCCCAGTCGTACAATAGCCATCTCTTGATCTTCCAGATATACCGCGTTATTGGTAAATTCTATGAAGGGAGAGGCATCCGAAGCAATAAAAAACTCATTTTCGCCAATTCCGATAGCCAAAGGACTACCCAACTTGGCCACTACAATTTCATCCGGCTTTTGTTTATCAAAAACCGCAATAGCATAAGCTCCTACTACCTGATTCAATGCAATTTGCACTGCTTGCCCCAGTTTAACCGCTTCGGTCTTCTTTACCTCCTCAATAAGATTAACTAAAACTTCGGTGTCCGTATCCGATTTAAAGATGTAGCCCCTTTTGGTCAATTCCTTTTTAATGGATTCGTAATTCTCGATTATCCCGTTGTGGATGATTACCAAATCCCCTGAGTTGGAATAATGGGGATGGGAATTTACATCGTTGGGCACCCCATGAGTAGCCCACCGGGTATGCCCTACCCCTAGGTGACCAGCCAAGGAAATAGTATTCTTTGCCTTATTTTTAAGGTCTTCGACCTTACCCTTGGTTTTAGAAAGATTTATGGAAGTACCGTCATACAATGCAATGCCCGCACTATCATATCCTCTATATTCCAAACGTTGCAAACCCTTTACAATAATGGGATATGCATCACGGTGTCCTATATAACCAACTATTCCACACATAGTTAAAAGAGGTTTTTAAATAAGATTGCTTTGAGTATGACACAAATCTAATACGATGTCTCTAAAGTTTATCACTTTTTGGATATAAAACGTATAATCTCTTTATGTGGTATGAAGCGGGAGAAAATATTGCTTGCTTAAAACAGAATTATGGTATTATGGTAAGCCATTGATATTAATTGGTTTCCGTATAGAAAATCTCAAGCTTTAATTTCTTGTCTTCATCCTCAGGAGCAACTTCACTGCCAAAAAGGACTGTACCCAATGGGCTTAATGTAGATGCAAATGGTAGATCTCTTTCTTCATTGGTCAACATTGCGTTTCGCGTTGCACTAGATCTAATATCCGAGGTTATAGTAAGTGCCAAGGTTGCATTAGTAGAATCCCGGAGTACCAAATCATTGATGTAGTCGGTAATCTTTAATTTATATTTGGATCCTTTATTGTTCGATTCCACAACCAACCTTCCATCATAACTCTCGTTTACAGCCGCTACCAATATCTGTCCCGTTCTGGAATCTATAAGTCTCTGTGCACCCGACAAATATACGGGAACATTGGTCTCGGCATTATATAAGTATAACCGTGGAGGCTCTGTTGCTTCTCCTGCCGCATCCAAAGTTTGTCGATCCACATAAAAAATAAGGCTAGCTTCGTTTATTATCCAATTATTAGCTTTTATTTGGTTTAAGATTTCTTCCCCATTTCCCTCCTCAAAAAGATTTATTTCAGTAAAAGATCCCGAGCCTCCCTTTAAATAAATCCTAGAAGCATTTTCCTGAACATCCAAAGCATCTGTTATTTGAGGTGGAAAGGCTTCGTTAATAAATGTATTGACCGCATTGCCACCTATTCCTCCCGTTGCCAAGCGCGTAACCAAATCAATGGAGAAAGTACTTTCCCTTATTTCCCGAACATCGTCCGAAACATCATCTGTAGTTCCATTGATATCTATTGCTTCATATTCATATACGATGTCTAAGGAAACATTGGGATCCGTAAGATCCAACAAAACCATGACATCATCCGAAACCGGAGTTATTGAAAAATGAAGGCCCCTTAAAAATTCATTGAAGTTAGGCTGACTCAACAATTCAGAACCTCCTTCCTTATCCAAAATATTCTCCTGAAAGAAATCAGGATCTAAAGAAATTCTTATTCCCGGGTCTAAACGCTCAAATTGTTCGGATTCATCCACATCTTCCGTAGTTTCGTCGTCTTCCATAGGAATCAATATATGTTCATTACTGACGGTTATCTCTCCATCGAAAATAACATCGGACACAAAAGAGGGTGAAAATCGCTGGGTAGAAAAGTATTCTTGAGATTCCTGAAAATTAGTGTTGGGATCTAAATCCCTCAAGAAAAAAGTAGACCGTTCTATCTTTAAATTAAAAGATACCGGAGTTTCATTATCATATAGTTGACCATTGACATAAATGCTGTCCAGCTCGAATCTTTTTGGAAACTGGTTGGCCAAGGTAGAAGTATCTTCTCCATCATTGATACTATCCCCATCTGTATCAACATTCAAAGGGTCCGTGCCATTGGCCCTTTCCTGATTGTCGTTAACGCCGTCTCCATCCGAGTCACTATTGGGGTCATCCGGATCAACATCAAACTCGTCGTCCACTCCATCCAAATCCCGATCACGCTGTTCATCCCCTGCCCTTAAATAAGGAATATACAGAATGACTTCCTTCACAGTTTCATTTTCAGGTATCTGTGTGGCGGATGAGCTATCTGGGTTATCCTCTGTCTCTTGGGTAAATATCCCAAAAGTAGGGTTCGTAGAAGGTAGTGTTAGTTGAGAGGTTATACGCGCTTCAGTCTTTCCATAAACTGGGTCATTAAAAATGCCCAACTGGTATAGGGGAAGTTTATTGGTCCGTGTTGCCACTATCTTTTTGTTAAAAGCGAAGACATCATAAACGGCCTTATCCGTCGTAAAGGGCTCACCCCCAATAACGTCCGCACCTATTGTGGTCAAGTCTTCTTCACAAGCAATGGAAACTAACACAAGTAAAGCCCCTGCAACGGCAGAAAATTTAAATCTTTTCAAAAAAGTCATTTAGGATTACTTTAAAACTTGTGTGTTATAAAAATTATCATATGCTTCTTCAAATTCTTGCAAGGAAACATAAGGTAACACGGGTTTTTGAAGGTTGGAAATGTGGTTCAACAAATCTTCCGGAATTTCTTCCGCGGCTAAAATAACGGCATCCGAATAATCTACCGCCACTTTTAACAAATTATTATAGTTGGGAGTTTCCAAAGCATTGATATTCTCTTCTGGCACCCCATCGAAGGTAATTTTATTAATCATACTCTCGTCCAATTTACCCTCAAAACTTCTACCATATACCGAAGTTACTATTTTACTGTCTGCAAATAGGGGCTCATCCGCATAGTATTCCCTGAGATAAAGGGGCAATAAAGAAGCCATCCAACCATGAACATGGATAATGTCCGGAGACCAATTTAGTTTCTTAACGGTCTCCACCACCCCTTTGGCAAAGAATATAGCGCGTTGGTCATTGTCGGGAAAAAGATTGCCGTCCTCATCCGAAAAGGTGGATTTTCGCTTAAAATATTCGTCATTGTCAATAAAGTACACCTGGATCCTCTCCCTTGGAATGGAAGCCACCTTAATAATCAAAGGCATATCCATATCATTGATTACCAGGTTCATACCGGACAAACGTATCACCTCATGCAACTGATGTCTACGCTCATTGATATTACCGTACCTTGGCATGAAAATCCGTATTTGGCCACCTTTACTGTTGACCATCCTTGGCGCTTCGTAAGACATTAGGGAAACTTCGTTCTCTGGTAGGTAGGGGACTAATTCTGAAGATACGAACAATATCTTTTTACCATTCATAAAAGTTGTATTTTATTTATCGGACAAGCGTGGCCGCAAAATTACAAAAATTATGCAGATTAGCCGTAATTATAGTAAGTTTGCTGGCTTTTAGCACAAAGACGATGCTAGTAATCAAAACTGAAAAAGAGCTCAAATCGCATCTTTCGTCATTTGGCAATGGGGAGTCCCTTGGGCTCGTCCCAACGATGGGAGCTTTGCACCATGGCCATGTTTCGTTGGTTCGTAGAGCGATTTCCGAAAACGACAACACCGTTGTTAGTATTTTTATTAATCCCACCCAATTCAATAACCGGGAGGACTTGGAAAAGTATCCTCAAAGTTTAATTGCAGACATCGATATTTTGGAAAAACTTTCTAATAAAATTGCTGTCTTTGCACCCTCCGTAGAAGAGATGTATCCAAATGGGGTTGGCTCTACATCCTATATGTTCGATGGTTTGGACCAAGTAATGGAAGGCGCTTTTAGGGAAGGCCATTTTAATGGAGTAGGTACCGTGGTGGAAACCTTATTGAAACTTATAAAGCCGAATAAAGCCTACTTTGGAGAAAAAGACTTTCAACAATTACAAATTATAAGAAAACTGGTAGAAATCAAGGATATCCCGGTGGACATCATAGGCTGTCCTATTGTCAGGGAACCCAATGGACTTGCCATGAGCTCGCGGAATAAAAGGCTCTCAACGACCCTAAGAAAAGAAGCTGGTCTTATCTATAAAACACTGGAGACTGCCAAAAAGAAATTTGGCACGGAAAGTGCTAAATCCATAATGGATTGGGTCAAAGATCAATTTAAAGGACATCCATTTTTAAAGTTGGAATATGTTGAAATAGTGGATGTGGGAACCTTAATGCCCATCAAAAGAAAACAGGATAATATAAAATATAGGGCCTTTATGGCCGTTTATGCCAACGACGTTCGGCTCATAGATAACATAGCCCTGAATTAACTAACTTTGTCAAATGCAAATAGAAGTTGTAAAATCCAAGATTCATCGTGTAAAGGTCACTGGTGCCGACCTTAATTACATAGGGAGTATTACCATTGATGAAGACCTTATGGATGCTGCAAATATCATCCGTGGTGAAAAGGTGCAGATTGTTAACAACAACAATGGGGAACGTTTGGAAACCTATGCTATTCCAGGACCGCGAGGTAGTGGTGAACTTACTTTAAATGGTGCTGCGGCACGAAAGGTCGCTGTTGGGGATGTATTGATATTGATCACCTATGCCTGGATGGGCTTAGAAGAGGCAAAAAACTTTAATCCGGCATTGATCTTCCCCAATGAGGCGAACAATCTGTTAAACTAATCTTGAACAATAAGCTAAAAAAAATACTAAAAACCATACTCCCGATATCCTTGGGAGTTTTTTTGGTCTGGTATTCTTATAGCAGCACTTCACCAGAAGATAGACAACAGATTATCCTACATATAAAGGAAGCCAATATGTTCTGGGTAGGCCTATCCATATTTATAGGTATTGTGAGCCATGTTTCCAGGGCAATACGTTGGAACTATTTGCTAGAACCCTTGGGGTATCGACCAAAGATCATCAATAATGTTTTTATCATACTAATCTCCTACTTTGCCAATTTGTTGATCATACGTTCTGGCGAGATTTTACGGGCTACCGCCCTGAACACCTATGAGGACGTTCCCTTTGAAAAGGGTTTTGGCACTATAGTTACCGAACGGGTTATCGACGTGATTATGTTGCTTTTGGTGATACTTACCGCATTTTTGTTCCAGGCCGAGATAATATTGGGTATTCTTGAAGAAAATGGAATAGGGTTGGTGGGCTCAATTGGGTTGATCGGAGCCGGTATACTAGGACTTGTTATCTCCATCAGGATTATTAGAAAATCCACTTCCGCCTATGCTATGAGAATCAAGGCTTTTTTGAAAGGCCTTTTGGACGGGATTTTGAGTATTTTTAAAATGAAGCAGAAGGGGCGCTTTATATTTCATACCATCCTTATCTGGGCTTGTTATATCGGCATGTTCTGGGTTATAAAATTTACGGTCCCTGAAACTGAAAATCTTTCTTTAGGAGCACTTTTGGTAGCCTTTGTTGCAGGGGCCTTTGCAATGGCTACCACCAATGGCGGTTTGGGTCTTTTCCCTATTGTAGTGACCGCAGCCTTGTCTTTTTTCGGAATAAGCAAAACCTCCGGGGATGCCTATGGGTGGATCATGTGGACGGCACAAAACCTTATGATCGTTATTTTTGGTGCAATATCTTTTCTGGTATTACCGTTATGGAACAGAAACCGGTAATCTGTCCTACGGACCAAAAAGCACCCTATGCAACGTTTAATCCTTACGCTTACCCTACTTTTATGCCTTAGCGTCAATGCCCAGGTGACAAAAGAGATTTTTGAATCCTTTAAACTCCAGGAAAGAAGGGATGTTTCCTACTATTTTCCAGAAAACCTTTCGGAAGAAAAAAAATATCCGCTCATTGTGGTATTGGATGGGGATTATCTATTTGATCAAGTAGTCGCCACCGCTAAGTTCTACAGTACTTTCCAAGGTATGCCGGAATCTATAGTTGTAGGCATCCACCAAAGTAAGGACGACTTACGTTGGGAAGATTGTGCTTTTGAGGAAAATACCGGACTTCCAACGGAAAAGGGGAAAAAGTTCTTTGAATTCTTGGGTATGGAAATCATTCCCTATTTGGATTTGAACTATAATACTGCTCCTTTCAAAATGATCGTGGGTTATGATATTACAGCGAATTTTCAAAACTATTGGCTTTTCAAGGAAAATTCACTGTTCAATGCCTATATAAGCATCTCGCCTTCATTGGCCCCTGAAATGGAAACCAGGGTTCCGGAACGGTTGAATGCCCTAAAGCAGAAGATATTCTATCATCTTATCGTTGAAGGAAAGGCGGATGAAACGATACTCCAAATGGACAGGGCACTTAAGGTCATAGATAAGGAGTCCTTCCACTATTTCTTTGACCAATATCAAGAAGCCAATGAAGTTTCCATAGCCACGTATGGCCTTGGAAAGGCATGGGACCGGACTTTTAACATATTTAAACCGATAAGCCCACAGGAATACAAACAAAAGATATTGACATCGGATGAACCGGTCTACCAATACCTGGAGGACAAATACAATATGATAGAAGATCTTTTTGGGTTCCGTAAATCGGTGGAACTCAATGACGTTATGGCCATTTATGCCGGAACCCGAAAGAAGGAAGACCTGGAGTCCTTAAAATCCCTGTCAGATCTTTGTAAAAAAGAATTTCCGGATACCATGTTGGGTTTTTATTTTGAAGGCGAATATTATGAGCAACTAGGTGAGCCTAAAAAGGCCCTACGCACCTTTGAAAAGGCCTTCGGCATGGACGAAATAGACTTCCTTACCAAGGAAATGGCCTTGGAGAAAATTGATGCGCTCAAGGCAGATTTCGGATATTAACAGAGTTTACGGTTTATCGCTAAACACCGAGCTTGGGTTGAATGATTCACAGTATAGGGTTCGTTCAATCTTGAAATTTCTATTGCGAATCCGAATCGCATCTATAAAAATAATCGTTTTCAAACTTCTTGTTACCTTTAGGGCCAATCTAAACTCCCTTGGATGGCCAAGACAAAAACCGCCTATTTCTGTCAAAATTGTGGTACCCAATTCGCCAAATGGGTAGGACAATGTACCGCCTGTAAGCAATGGAATACCGTTGTGGAGGAAGTCATTCAAAAGGAGGAGAAAAGTGGTTGGAAGACAAGCAGGGGTCCTAGGGAAAAAATCCCCAAACCTTTACGGGTCAGTGAAATAAATACAGAGCGTGAGCTTCGCCTGGATGTATATGACCAAGAATTCAATAGGGTATTGGGTGGCGGACTAGTCCCTGGTTCCATGGTACTTTTAGGTGGAGAGCCCGGTGTGGGCAAGAGTACTTTGTTGCTTCAAATAGCCCTAAAACTTCCTTATAAAACGCTCTATGTTTCTGGGGAGGAAAGCCAAAAACAGATTAAAATGCGAGCAGATCGTATCCATCCGGATACTGAGAACTGTTTTATTCTAACCGAGACCAAAACCCAACATATTTTTCAGCAAATCGAGGCCCTAGGGCCAGATATTGTGGTCATCGATTCAATACAGACCTTGCATTCGGATTATATCGAATCCGCCGCTGGCAGCATTTCACAGATTCGTGAATGTACTGCGGAACTCATCAAATTTGCCAAGGAAACAAATACCCCTGTTGTCCTTATCGGTCATATCACCAAAGACGGTTCCATTGCAGGTCCCAAGATTCTGGAACATATGGTAGACACGGTACTTCAATTTGAAGGTGACCGAAATTATGTATATCGCATCCTAAGAGCTTTAAAGAATAGGTTTGGTTCCACCGCAGAACTGGGTATCTATGAAATGCAGGGAAATGGCCTTCGGGAAGTGAATAACCCATCGGAAATCCTGATTTCAAAAAACGACGAGGGGCTTAGTGGTACGGCCATTGCCTCTACCGTAGAGGGAATGCGGCCTTTGCTCATTGAAATTCAGGCCCTTGTAAGTACCGCAGTCTATGGTACGCCCCAACGTTCCAATACGGGTTACAATGCAAAACGTCTAAATATGCTTTTGGCGGTCTTGGAAAAACGTGCCGGTTTTAAATTGGGGGCCAAAGATGTCTTTTTAAACATTACCGGAGGTATTTCCGTAGATGATCCGGCCATAGATTTGGCCGTAATTGCGGCCATTCTTTCCAGTAATATTGATATTCCTATAGAAAAAGGGATTTGTTTCGCCGCAGAAATTGGTTTGGCTGGAGAAATACGACCGGTGCAACGGGTAGAGCAGCGTATTTTGGAAGCTGAAAAATTGGGCTTTTCTACGATTTATGTTTCCAAACGTAACAAAATTGGCTTGAAAAATACCCAAATTGAAATTGAACTGGTTTCTAAAATCGAAGATGTAATAAGCCGATTATTTGGATAATTCCTACGGTGCCGGATTCGGGATGGCATTATGGATTTCCTCAATACCCTCAAGAACCGAATCGCTCAATTTCACATCAATACTGGCTACATTCTCTTTCAATTGCCGCATAGAAGTGGCCCCGATAATATTACTGGTCAAAAAAGGTCTTGTGTTTACAAAAGCCAAGGCCATCTGCGCCATGGACAAGTCGTTGTCCTGAGCCAATTTATGATATTTTTCCGTGGCCCTCACCGCAGTTTCTGCGCTGTATCGCGTATAGTTAGGAAAAAGGGTAATCCTTGAAGTAGCCGGTTGCATCCCACCCAAATACTTTCCGCTCAAAGTGCCAAAGCCTAAAGGGGAATAGGCCAATAACCCTATTTTCTCCCGATGGGAGACTTCTGCATTACCTATTTCAAACAAACGGTTCAACAGACTATACGGGTTTTGTATGGTAATCATTCTGGGCAGGCTCGGGTGCACCTTACTTTCTTCCAGGTAACGCATAACGCCCCATGGCGTTTCGTTGGAAAGTCCCACATGGCGAATTTTTCCTTCACGTATCAGGTCGCGTAAAGTTTCCAATATCTGGTGGATATTATCCTTCCAATGATCGGTTACATCATAGGCGTATCCCCTTTTGCCAAAATAGTTCGTATTTCGGTCCGGCCAATGCAATTGGTAGAGATCTATATAATCCGTTTGCAAGCGTTTTAAACTCCCTTCCACGGCCTCTGTAATGGATTTTCTGGTAAATCCAGTAGTCCGAATAAACTTGGTGAATTCCGCTTTTCCAGCAATCTTACTGGCCAAAACAATTTTATCCCGGTTCCCGGACTTTTTAAACCAAGTACCAATGATTTTCTCGGTATCCGCATACCGGTCCGCATGTGGAGGTATTGGATATAATTCGGCGGTATCAAAAAAGTTGATGCCTTGATCAAAGGCATAATCCATTTGTTCATGTCCCTCGGCTTCCGTATTCTGCTTGCCCCAGGTCATGGTACCCAAACAAATTTTACTGACTTCAATATCGGAGTGCGGTAAGTTGGTATATTTCATCCTAAGTTCGGCGGTTTTTTTAAAAGCCCAAATTTACAAATTAAAATGCCTTCGAAGTTTAACTAACTATCAATTTTCCAACTCCACAAGAATCGGGCAGTGGTCACTATGTTTTGCTTCGGATAGAATAACGGAACGTTTAAGCCGATTCCCCAACGGTTCACTTACCATACCATAATCCAACCGCCACCCTTTATTGTTGTTTCGGGCATTGGCCCGGTAACTCCACCAGGTATAGTTATGAGGCTCTTTGTTAAAATGACGGAAGCTATCAATAAATCCACTATCCATGAAATTGCCGATCCATTCCCTTTCTACAGGTAAAAAACCGGATACATTTTTATTTCGTACAGGGTCATGAATATCAATGGCCTGATGACAGATGTTATAATCCCCAAGAATGATCAAATTCGGATATTCCTTTTTTAATCCATTGATATAGTCCTGAAAATCGGCCATGTATTGAAGCTTATGCTCCAAACGGGCCAAATTGGTTCCGGAAGGAAGATATAGGCTCATAATCGAAGTTCCGTTGTAATCCGCCCTTAGGTTTCTTCCTTCAAAATCCATATAGTCTATTCCGGTACCAAATTCCACATGATCCGGTTTTTGTTTGGATAAAATAGCGACTCCGCTATAGCCTTTCTTTTGGGCACTGAACCAATAATTATGGGAATAGCCCGCTTTTTCAAAGAGCTCCAGGTCCAGTTGATCTTCCTGAGCTTTTATTTCCTGAAGACAGACCACATCGGGGTCTACAGTATTCAACCATTCCAAAAAACCCTTGTTCAACGCGGCCCGAATACCATTTACGTTATACGAAACTATTTTCATGTATGTAATATTTGGGTCGAAATTAAGGAATGTTATAGGAAATCCATAGTGCCATTGCCAGCTAATATGCCTTTGACTACATTTTTGGAACGCGATTTGATTTACTTCCAATATCCTTTAGCTTTGACACATGAAAAATTTAATTCTTCCCATTCTTTTTCTAAGCTTTCATTTCATGAATGCCCAGGCCTATCCCCGATTAGGTAATGACCATGAAATAAAGTTCAATATTGGACTTTTTTTGGCCACGACCACGGCCGAAGGTTCCTATGAATATTTCCTAAATGAGGACGTTAGTATAGGTGGCACTATATATTTTGATGGCGATGCCGAGGATTACAATGGCAATTTTGGAATTGGACCCAATTTTAGGGCGTATTTTGGTTTTGCCCCAAGAAGTGGCTTTTTTGCAGAGGCCTTTGGATTGTATTACACCGGTGAGGATGAAGTGAATTCGGACAACTTGGGCATTCGCAATAACGATTATAGTACCTTGGCCCTTGGTTTTGGCATTGGTAATAAGTGGGTTACCCGCAGCCAACGTTTTAGTTTGGAGGTAAGCGGAGGGCTTGGAAGGAACGTGAATCCGGAGGACTTTCAGGATTCCTTCATGTATAGGGTGGGACTATCCGTTGGATTTCGATTTTAATCCCTAATTTTAAAGCTTGATCCATAATGAATGAAGGCACCCTTTTTATTTCCCATACTTTTATTGTTTCCTTTCCTTATCAGGGCACAGGAACCGGCCCAAAAAGATAGTATAACCCGCTTGGATGAAGTAGTCCTTACGGATAGTGTCCGAGTTAAAAATGCTGTCGGAATTGTGCCCTCTCGTGTCATAGGTCCTGAAGTCTTTCAAAACTACAGTCCTATCGATGCCGTGTCGGCCATTAACCAAATCCCCGGGGTCTACATCCTTTCCGGAGCATTGAATACCAATAGGATAACCATCCGTGGTGTGGGGGCACGGACTCCTTTCGGCACGGACAAACTACGATTGTATTATAACGATATCCCTGTTACCAACGGTACGGGCTTTTCCACCATTGAGGCATTTGATTTGGAAAACCTTGCCGCCATTGAGGTCATAAAGGGCCCAAAGGGGGTAGCTTTTGGAACCAATTTAGGCGGGGCCATAATACTCGATTCCAGGGAACGAAAGGAAGAATCCACCGAATTCAGGAACAACTCTACCGTAGGTTCCTATGCGCTCCTTAAAAACAACCTGTCTTTTCTACATAAGGAAGGAAAACTGTCCCTGGGCTTTCATTACGGCCATATGGAAACAGATGGTTACCGGGATAACAATCGGTTTGAGCGGGACGGCTTTCTCTTGAATACTTCCTTGAAAATCAGTAAAAAAAATACCATTTCACTATTGGTGAACCATATTGATTATACAGCACAGATTCCGAGTTCCTTGAGTCAAACGGCTTTTGATGAGGACCCGACCCAAGCTGCCTTTACCTGGGCCGCCTCCCAAGGCTTTGAAACCAACAACTATACGTTGTTGGGCCTGTCCTTGAATCATAAATTTTCGGACAAGCTAGAAAACAATACAAGTATCTTCTATACCTATTTAGATCACTTTGAGCCCAGGCCTTTCAATATTTTGGATGAGTTTACCAATGGCTATGGTTTCCGAACACGATTTTCGGGAAGTTTCAGTCTTGGAGGGCAAAATGCCCAGTACACTTTCGGCGGGGAATTGTACAAGGATGAATATCATTGGGGTACATTTGAGAATCTATATCAAGAGAATAATGGCAATGGAAGTCTACAAGGAAATAGACTGAGTAACAATAACGAATTCCGAAGGCAATTTAATGGTTTCGGTTCATTGACCATTCCATTGACCAGTAGGTTGATAGCCCAAGCAGGCCTAAATATCAATAAGACCAAGTATGACTTTCGGGACTTTTTCAATTCAGGTGCCCAAAATACAAGTGCAGAACGTAATTTTAAGGTCATCGTGATGCCAAGCCTTAATCTGGACTATTCCTTTGCATTGGATCAAAAGGTATATGCCAATGTAAGTCGCGGGTTCTCCAACCCAAGTTTGGAAGAAACGCTGACTCCGGACGGGGTCATTAATCCGGATATTGCCCAAGAGACGGGAACAAATTATGAGGTAGGGACATTACTCTCCTTGGCAAACAAAAAGTTAACCATCGATGCCGCCCTATATCGAATGGACATTAAAAATCTTTTGGTGGCACAAAGGGTAGGTGACGATCAATTTGTTGGTAAGAATGCTGGCCAAACCAAACATCAGGGATTGGATCTGGAAATGAACTATGATTGGGAGGTTTCCCAAAAACTTCGGATTTCGCCCTTCGTAAATTATACTTTTAGCGACCATAGCTTTGTGGATTTTGTGGATGGGGAAAACGATTTCTCAGGAAATCCATTGACCGGGGTACCCAAGCACCGTATCAATTCCGGGTTAAGGCTGCAATGGGGCGGATTCTATTGGAATACTACCCACCAGTTTGTGGACGAAATTTCGCTCAGGGATGAAAACACCTTATATAGTGATAGTTTCAATGTTTTTAATTCAAGACTGGGATATCGTACAACATTCCTCCAAAAATTGACCCTTGGACTGGATTTTGGTATGAATAATATCGCAAACACAAGATATGCCCAATCCGTTTTGATCAATGCCGGTAGTTTTGGGGGCAATGAACCACGCTATTTTTATCCGGGAAATGATAGGAATATTTACGGCGGTATTAGACTTAGCTATTTCTTGTGATAATACAAATTCCCTAGGAATTACATGAAGATCCCTCTAAAAACCTGGAGTAAAAAAGTCGGATTCAAGCTTATGAAAATTCTGGTAACCTAGGGTTTTAAGGCCAGACCATTTGTGTCATGATATCAAAAAAACATCCCGCAGTATGGCGGGATGTTTTTTAGGTATATGATTCAATTCTGCTAATTCAAATCAAATCTGTCCAAGTTCATCACCTTGTCCCAAGCTGTCACAAAATCCTTAACAAATTTTTTCTGGGCATCTTCACAACCATAGACCTCGGCAATGGCCCTAAGTTCCGTGTTGGACCCAAAAATAAGGTCTACGCGGGTTGCGGTCCATTTCAATTCGCCACTTTTGCGGTTACGTCCTTCAAATACTTCTTCATCCTCTGAAACCGCTTTCCAAACAGTATTCAAATCCAGTAGATTTACAAAGAAATCATTTGTCAGCGTTTCCGGCTTATGGGTAAATACACCGTTATGAGACTTATCAAAATTGGTGTCCAATACGCGCATTCCACCAACTAAAACACTCATTTCGGGTACGGTCAGCGTCATCAATTGGGCCTTGTCCACCAGCAATTCCTCCGTAGCAACAGAAAACTTGGTCCTTGCATAGTTTCGGAATCCGTCCGCTTGCGGCTCAAGTACTTCAAAAGATTCGGCGTCGGTCTGCTCGGCACTGGCATCGGTTCGTCCGGGAGCAAAAGGTACGGAGATAGCTTCACCAGCATTCTCAGCAGCTTTCTCAACACCGGCACACCCACCTAGAACGATTAAATCCGCCAAGGAAACTTTTTTGCCTCCGGATTGTGAACTATTAAATGTAGCTTGAATGCCTTCCAATACTTCCAACACTTTGGCCAATTGGGCAGGATTATTCACTTTCCAATCCTTTTGGGGTGCCAAACGTATACGGGCACCATTGGCCCCACCTCGGAAGTCGGAACCACGGAAAGTTGATGCCGAGGCCCATGCTGTAGAAACCAATTGTGAAATAGACAAACCAGAATTCAAAATTTTCGCTTTGAGGTCCGAAATGTCATTTGCATCGATCAATTCATGATCAACGGCAGGTACTGGATCTTGCCATATCAATTCTTCTTGCGGCACTTCCGGGCCTAAATAACGGGAAACCGGTCCCATGTCCCTGTGGGTCAACTTAAACCAGGCCTTTGCATAGGCATCGGCGAATTCCTCAGGATTTTCATAGAAGTGCTTCGAAATCTTTTCGTAGTCCGGATCCATACGCAAGGCCAAATCCGTGGTCAGCATAAAGGGAGCGTGCTTTTTCTCGGGATCATGCGCATCCGGTACCGTGCCCGCACCGGCACCATCCTTAGGTTTCCATTGATGTGCGCCAGCTGGGCTCTTTGTCAATTCCCATTCGTAGCCAAAAAGATTCTCAAAAAACTTATGACTCCATTTTGTAGGGGTATTGGTCCATGCGCCTTCCAAACCACTGGTTATGGTATCCGAGCCCACTCCAGTCCCAAAATTGTTCTTCCAGCCCATACTCTGCATTTCTATGGAAGCCCCGGCAGGTTCCGCCTCTACATATTCCGCATCACTAGCAGCGCCATGCGTCTTTCCAAAAGTGTGGCCTCCTGCGATCAAGGCAACGGTCTCATAATCGTTCATAGCCATCCGGCCAAAAGTTTCACGAATATCGTGAGCGGCGGCAACAGGGTCTGGATTGGCATTGGGGCCTTCGGGGTTTACATAGATCAATCCCATATGTGCCGCTCCCAAGGGGTTTTCCAATTCGCCTTCCTCAGAGTAACGCGCCTTATTACCCAACCATTCGGCCTCCGAGCCCCAGTAGATATCTTCTTCGGGTTGCCAGATATCCTCACGACCTCCAGCAAAACCATACATGGGTAAGCCCATGGACTCGTGGGCCACATTACCTGTAAGGATCAACAAATCCGCCCAGGAGATTTTCTTTCCGTATTTCTGTTTAATGGGCCAAAGCAATAGACGCGCCTTGTCCAAATTGGCGTTGTCCGGCCAGCTGTTCAAAGGGGCAAAACGCTGGGCACCGGTACCACCTCCACCGCGACCATCAGCGATACGATAGGTGCCGGCGGCATGCCAGGCCATACGGATAAAAAACGGTCCGTAGTGCCCATAATCCGCTGGCCACCAGTCCTGGCTATTGGTCATTAAATCCGTAAGGTCTTTTTTTACAGCCGCCAAATCCAACGATTTGAATTCCTCGGCATAGTCGAAATCTTCATCCATAGGATCGGCTAAATTGGAATGTTGCCGTAGGATGTTTAGGTTTAAGGAGTTGGGCCACCAGTCCCTGTTGGTGGTACCCCCGCCAGCAGCTTGGTTTAACTCCCCATTTAAAAATGGGCATTTGCTTATGTCGCCCTGACCGTTGTGTGTAGAATCCATCTCTAATTTTATTTTTAAGTGGTTATGTTCCTATTTCTTTCTAAAAGTAGGATTCTTATCCTTATAATTCGGAATGCCATTATTTTTTTGCGTTATGCGGATATTAAGAATTGTTATGGCTTGATGCAAAGCACACAGAATACGGTTTGGTTTTTGATTATCTTAGTTTCATATTTAAAAATTTTTAGGTTAAAAATCCATATTCCCATGTTGCCTAAAAGCCAAACAAAACTCTGAAAAAGACTATTTGAATATCTATGGACGAAATTGTTTCACCAAAATACCAGATGAAACTTGTGAGATCAGTTCACGAAGCTATTTGGGCAGAATACAAAACTTATAGGGAAGTAGGCTTATATATTAACAAATGGCACAATGTAGATGACGATTGGAACAATTATTGGGAAAATTTCCAAATTGTTCAAAAAGAAAGCGGAGATATAGATTTATTGAGGACTTTGCATTCAATGAGCGGAAGTGATTTATTGAAAGTCGCAATAGATATGGGAGTTGACACACCTGGTTTTATACCCTCAATACCAACCTTCAAAAACGAATTAAAATCCGATTATAAAACTGCTTATGACACTTTTACAAAAGCCTTCAAACAAATCGAGTCTGACCCGAGCCTTGCAGTCGGATTAGCCAATTCGGCGTTAGAAAGCATTGTAAAGGAAATTTTAAAAGATGACCGAATAAAAAACAAATTAAAAGGAACTGAAACTCTCTATAAACTGACTTCAAAGATTCTAAAAGAGTTTAATTTTTTGGACAGCAATCACCCTGTCGAAATAAAGACCATAGGGAGTTCACTTCTATCAATAAGTCAGTCAATAGAAAAATTGAGAAGTGAAAAAACTGACTTTCACGGAAAGACAGCGGAGGATTATTTAATTACGGATTCATTGTATACATATTTCGTAGTTAACGCTGTTACAACAGTTGGCCTTTTTTTACAGTCGTATTTTAAAACGAAATTCCCGAAACCACCCGAAGAAATTATTGAAGAACACGATGATTTACCATTTTAGGTTTGACAGAAATAAAAGCCAGCACTTAACTATATACTACCACAATAAATTAACTTTAAATCAGTAACCGACAGTTATGCCAGACCATTAGGGGCAATGATTTGTATAACACTTAAAAATTGATTGCAACTATGGATAAGAAAAGAAGGGATTTTTTACGCAGCCTGACTCTTACACCAATTTTATTAGGGTCTTACAGCCTCTTTGCAAGCCCATTAGGTAAACCAATAGCCGCCTCCAGATTACAATATAGCGTCAATGCATTTTCTTTCAACACCTTGCTTAATAGTGGTGAAATGACATTTTTTGACATGATGGAGTTTGCCTCTACCCTTGGTCTAAATGCAGTTGACTTAACGGGTTATTATTTTTCTGGCTATCCTAATATACCGGATGATAAAACATTGTTTCAGTTAAAGAAGAAAGCATTGCAATTAGGCTTAAATATTTCATGGACAGGGATACGGAATAACTTTGTAAATCTGGATAAGGCATCAAGACAAGCTGATATTGAGATGATAAAAAATTGGTTGCAAGTATCATCAAAACTTGGAGCTTCCATTATGCGAATTTTTCCGGGAAAGGGAGAACACGAAGGTTATTCCAGAACGGAGGTTAAAAACTGGATGGTGTCAGACTTTCAAGAGTGTGCTAAATATGCTGAAGAGACAGGAGTTATTGCTGCCATGCAACATCATAACGATTTTTTATACGAAGCCGATGAGGTCATCGATATTTTTAAAAGAGTTGATTCGGAATGGTTTGGATTAATATTAGATATCGGTAGTTTAAGAAGAGGTGATCCGTATAAAGAAATTGAAAAATTGGCCCCCTATGCAAATTACTGGTTTATAAAAGAACTGGTTTATATAGATGGAATTGCGGAACCTGTTAATATGAAAAAGATTGCCACAATATTAAAAGACATAAACTATACCGGTTACATTTCTTTCGAAAGCTTGAGCGACGGCGACCCAAAACAAATTGTAACTTCTATGTTCAATGATTTTAGAAAAGAGTATGAAAAACTCTAAACGTAGGAATATCATCTTAAAATCAGGAGATTCGAGAAATACCGCTAACAAAAAATAAACGCCATTAAAACGGGTGTTTATTTAGACCAAATCGCACCTAGGGCATCAATCAACTCACAGTTTTGGGCGGACTTCGAGTCCAAACCGTGTTACAATAAGAACTAAAAGCAATTTGGTACGGCAATTTTTATTCCCAATACCACAAAATCCAAAAGATGCGACCGCAAATACGGCCTTCTTATTGAACTATCGTTTGAAATCAATCAACAATTCACAAGTCAGATTTTCAAACGATAGTTGCAGGATTTTGCTATATTTCCTTAAAAATCAACGAACTGCGTTTAGCTGGGCGTTGGGCTTAATTAAAACAAAAAAAGCATGATCAAATTTTTTAGACGTATTCGGCAGCAATTACTCTCTGAAAATAATTTCAAAAAATATCTTCTGTATGCCATCGGAGAAATAGTACTTGTAGTGATTGGAATTCTATTGGCCCTACAGATCAACAATTGGAACGAAGCCCGAAAACGAAGTATTGAAGAAGAAAAGTTGCTTACCGCACTCATCGAAGATTTTAATGAAAATAAAATCAGACTGGAAGAAGCTATTAACAAGGAAATGGATATGGTAAGAATGAGCAAGTCTCTGATCAAAGCCATGCAATCCAACCAAAAAGCAATACCTGCGGACTCTATTCGATTTTGGGTTACCTCAGGAGCCAAATCCTGGTGGAAAACCGAATTTGTAACCGGTACGTACGATGCCATGGTAAGTTCCGGTAGTATCAATATTCTGGAAAACGATAATCTAAAAAGGGTTCTTTCCCAATTTTCAGCTGATATTGATTCCGGATTTGAAGATCATTATGAATCAATGCATTATCTGATCGAAATGAATAAAATATCGGCAGAAATGGCACCTGCATTAATTCATGGTATCCAGCGGGAAGAGCTTGGGGTAATGATGGGCAGCAAAGACATAGACCTATATGTTAAGCAGCTTTTGAACAATGAGGCCTATCTTGGGTTATTGATCTCAAAAACGTGGCTGGAAACACTCAGAATCCTTTATCAGCAGAAGCTGCAAGGTTATATTGATGAAATACTTTCGATCTGTAAATCGGAACTTACTGAATGAGGAAAGCACAACAATTATACGCATAATTTAAGAGGACGGCTATATGAGACCACCATATGCGGTAAGGAAAGAATTTCGCAGTGGGATTGCTAAATCTTCTGCAACCACTCCCTCATATCCACTTCTTGGGCTATAATTGATTTTACCTCGGCCAATTTAATACGTTGCTGTTCCATAGTATCACGATGACGTAGGGTCACCGTGTCATCTTCCAAGGTTTGGTGGTCCACGGTAATACAGAATGGGGTTCCGGCGGCATCCTGTCTTCGATATCTGCGTCCTACGGCATCCTTTTCGTCATAGGCCACATTGAAATCCCATTTTAAATCTGCAATGATCTTGCGGGCAATTTCCGGTAGCCCATCTTTTTTAACCAATGGGAGTACCGCAGCCTTGGTGGGGGCCAGTACCGCCGGAAGTCTTAATACCGTTCGGGTGGTACCATTCTCCAGTTCCTCCTCTTGCAAAGAATTACTAAACACGGATAGGAACATACGGTCCAAGCCTATGGAGGTTTCTATCACATAGGGAACATAGCTCTCTCGGGTATCGTTATCGAAATATTGTAATTTTTTATTTGAATATTTCTCATGACTGCTCAAATCAAAATCCGTTCGGGAATGGATACCTTCCAATTCCTTGAATCCGAAAGGAAAACGAAACTCAATATCTGCAGCGGCATCCGCGTAATGGGCCAATTTTTCATGGTTATGAAAGCGATAGTTCTCCTCTCCCATTCCCAGGGACAAATGCCATTTTAAGCGATTTTCCTTCCACTTTTCATACCATTCCTTTTGGGTGCCCGGTTTAATGAAAAACTGCATTTCCATTTGTTCAAATTCACGCATACGGAAAATGAACTGCCGCGCCACGATCTCATTACGAAAGGCCTTTCCGGTTTGTGCGATTCCAAACGGGATTTTCATACGCCCTGTCTTCTGTACGTTCAAAAAGTTGACAAAGATACCTTGGGCGGTTTCCGGTCGAAGATACAAATCGGTAGCCGTATCCGCGGAAGCACCCAACTTGGTTCCGAACATAAGATTGAACTGTTTTACATCCGTCCAATTTCTTGAGCCGGACATCGGGCAGGCAATTTCCAATTCTTCAATGAGCTTTTTTACATCTGCCAGATCTTCCTTCTCCAAAGATTTCCCCAAACGTTTTAATATGGTCGTAGCCTGCTCCTGATAATCCACCACACGTTGGTTGGTGGCCAAAAATTGTTCCTTATCAAATTTATCTCCAAAACGTTTGGCAGCCTTGGCGACCTCCTTTTCAATTTTGGTCTCAATTTTGGCTACATATTCCTCTACCAAAACATCGGCGCGATACCTTTTTTTTGAATCCTTGTTGTCTATTAAGGGGTCATTAAAAGCATCTACGTGACCAGAAGCCTTCCAAGTGGTAGGGTGCATAAAAATGGCGGCATCCAGACCGACGATGTTTTCATTGAGCTGCACCATGGCCTTCCACCAATACTCCCGTATATTCTTTTTGAGTTCCACGCCATTCTGGGCGTAGTCATAAACCGCGCTTAGGCCATCATATATTTCGCTGGACTGAAATACATAGCCGTATTCCTTAGCATGGGAGATTACCCTTCTTAAATCGTCATCTTGTTTTGCCATTCGGCAAAAATAGAATATTACCCTAAAAAAGTGCTAATTATTTCAATTGAAATTCGGAAGATGCTAGAAGACGCTCATCTTCGAAGACATTTAAGGTATATGTGCCTCCTTCCAAGGATCCTTGAGGCAGCGTTATAAAGTCGCAGATATTTTTCTGTTCCCCTGTAAAAACAACTTCTACACGCTTGCTATAAATATTCCCGTTTACGGAAATGGTATTGGCATTATCCTCAATGACGCCCATGTTGGGACCTAAAAACTGGAAGTAGATTACCTTTTCGGTATTTATAATATTGGGATCTGCCATAATGGTAACACAACCCCGGAGTTTTTCTATAGTAGAAGCCTTATTTGTACGTATGGGCTTCCCGCTCCTTAATCGAAAACCAATTCCCTCTGAACCTCTTAATGTTAAATACCTTTTGCTCTTGAGCTCCTTATTCAATTCTTGGATCTTCCTTCGCTGTAAGGCTTCCGCTTCCGCCAAAGAATTGCTTTTAGTCCTTAATTCCTCTATTTGTTTTCGTGTTTCCTCGTACTTGTCGGATAGCAACATATTGTTGTATCTCAGGAAGTTGTTCTTAAGCTTTAGGCTATCGTTCTTGGCCTCCAATCTGCGAAGTTCCGTCTTGTATTCCCTTAATTTATCAACGGTGAAATTCAACCTCCCCACCGAGTCCAATAATTGTTGTACGCGATATCTGGAATCCTGTAATTCAATTTCATTGACTTCATTGAGCGCGGAAAGTCTATCCACATCCGCCTTCATTAGGGTAAGGTCCTTTACCAAAAGTTCCTTTTCTTGCTCCAAAAAGTCAATTTGGCTTTGGGATTGGGCATAGCTATAATAAAAGGCAATAAGGATGCCTATAATTACCGCCGCAAGTGCAGTAAGGATTATTTTATAGTTGAATTTATTATCTTGACCATCCATCAGAGCAAGTAAGCTTTAGTAGGTTAAAGTAATTAAGATTTGTTACGCGCCAAGCTATCAAATATAATAAATGATATAAACACCCTCCTATTGCCCAAGGTCTGTTTTGGATGTAATGCACATTTATCAGGCGGAGAACAACATCTGTGTACAGTTTGTCGAAACCAAATACCACTCACCGAATACACCTTTAACGCCGAAAATGCCGTTGACCGTATCTTTTATGGCAGAATTAACATAAAAAAGGCCAGTTCTTTTTTGTTTTTTTCGGAAACGGGGATCGTAAAAAATCTGATTCACTATCTGAAATATCGCAACCAGGAACAAATAGGGGATTTCCTGGGCGACTGGTATGGCCAAGCCTTAAAGGAAGACCTACTTAATAAGACCATCCATGCCGTTGTCCCGGTTCCGCTTCATAAAAATAAACTACGCCAACGTGGGTACAACCAGGTGGCCGTTTTCGCAAGAAAAATTGCCCATCACCTCAATGCGGAATACATAGATCATGTGCTCGTTAAAACATCCAATACCAAGACTCAGACCCAAAAAGGAAGAATAGCAAGATGGCAGGCAAACAAAGCACTTTATACCGTTACCCATACTTCCGAACTCGAAAATAAAAATGTGCTTTTGGTGGATGACGTTATTACCACTGGGGCTACAATGGAACTCTGTGCCAAGGCCCTTAAGGAGGCTAAAGGTATTAACATATATCTAACCAGTATCGCCGTTGTACCCTAATGAAATAAATTGTTTCTTTGTTGCGCTATATTATCCCCAATGTTACGACGCATATTGGCTTGTGTTTTTTTGTTCTTTGGCATTGCCGCTTTATGGCAGTGCGCAAGAAGGGGCAATCCCACTGGAGGCCCTAAGGATGAAGACCCTCCCGTATTGTTACGGGCCGAGCCCGAGAATATGACCATCAACTTCGATGCACAGGAAATACGGCTTTATTTTGATGAATATGTGAAGTTGGAGGATGTTCAAGAACAACTCATTGTTTCCCCTCCCCTAAAGTATCTTCCGGAAATATCCCCGCAGGGCGGGGCGGACAGGGTGGTGGAAATAAAATTCAAGGATACCCTAAAGGAAAACACGACCTACACCCTAAATTTTGGGCAAAGTATTACGGATAACAACGAAGGAAATCCGAACAGTTTTCTGACCTATGTATTCTCTACGGGCGATTATATTGATTCTTTGACGGTATTAGGTGTTGTAAAGGACGCTTTTAATAGAAAAGCGGATGAATTCATAAGTGTAATGCTCTACGAATTGGACACCGCCTATACTGATTCAACGGTATATCAAAAACCTCCGAATTATATCACCAATACGTTGGATAGTGCTGTAATCTTTACTTTAAAAAATTTAAAGGAGGGCAAATATGCCTTGTTCGGCCTAAAGGATGAGGGGAAAAACAATCTTTTTGATCAAAACGTGGATAAAATCGCTTTTATCCAGGATACCGTTACCCTACCTACGGATTCTACATACTTGCTTAATATGTTCAAGGAAATACCAAATTATAGCAGTTCCGTACCAAGCTACGCAGCACAGAATAAAATACTTTTTGGATATTATGGTGATGGGAAGGATGTTCATATTGACCTACTAAGCGACCTGCCGGATACCGTTAGAACCAAGATTTTAAAGGATGGGGACAAAGACACCCTCAATTTTTGGTTTACACCGTTTGAAATGGATTCCCTTATCTTCACCGTAACCAACGAAACCCTAAAGGTTGTTGATACGTTCACCGTGAAAAGCCGAAAGGTAGGGATTGATTCCCTGACCCTAAATCCCAATCAAAGGGGATCTCTAGGATTCAATGAGCCTTTTTACATAGATGCCAATACACCGCTTGTAGCCATCGATACTGTACAAATGAGTATGATGAAAAAGGATTCAACCGCGTTATTGTTTACCGCCAAATTGGATAGCGTTGAAAATAAGGTTGATTTTGATTTTGAGGTGGAACCCAATGAAAGTTATGCTTTGACGATGTTACCAGGGGCAATCACCGATTTCTTTGGGCAAGCGAACGATACCTTAAGCTATAACCTTTCTACCAAAAGTTTGGCCGATTATGGAAACCTTAGGTTTACGATTACCGCAGATAGCTTGGCATACCCCTTAATTGTAGAACTAACAGACGAAAAGGGCAAGGCAAAACGTGAGATCTATGCGCCGAAACCGCAGATTTTCGAATTTAATGCCCTGGAACCATCCAAATACCTTGTCCGTATCATTTTTGACGCAAATGGTAACCAAAAATGGGATACAGGAAATTATCTTCAAAGAATACAACCGGAAAAAGTAACCTACTACCCGGATGTAATTGAAGTCAGGGCCAATTGGGAATTGGAGCAGACTTTTATCATTCCAGAATGAAATGATCCCTATCGTCCAAAAATTTTAGCTTGTCCCTTGTAGATTTAATATGTTCCTTGCTTAAAGTAACTTGAAGTACCGCTTCCTTTTCTGAAAACACCAATTGTTCCCCTAAACAATCGTACACGGCGGAATGGCCTATATATTCATGGCCGGTTTTATCTTGCCCAATCCTGTTCACCCCAATACAATAAGCCATATTTTCTATGGCACGTGCCTTTAACAGGGTATCCCAAGCCGTACTTCGAGGTTTGGGCCAATTGGCAACATAGAGAAGTGCATCATAATTTTCTGTATTCCGGCTCCACACCGGGAACCGAAGGTCATAACAGATCAAAGGATACAAGCGGAATCCCTTGTACTCCACCAGAACTTTCTTTTCTCCGGCATTATATACCATATCTTCACCAGCAAGGGTAAAGGTGTGCCTTTTATTATAAATATTGAATCCACTATCGGGTTCCACAAAATGCAAGCGATTATAATACCTCCCATTCTCTTGGAACACCATACTCCCCACTATGGCCGCGTTTTTCTTGGCGGCTTGCCGTTGCATCCATTTCACCGTTTGTATTCCTTCTTTAGCATCAATGTTTTCAGGATGCATGGTAAATCCTGTAGTGAACATTTCGGGGAGAATAATGAGATCCACCTGGTCCGAAATAGTTTCGATTTTTTTCGAGAACATTTTTCTGTTTCGTTCGGGATCTTCCCAAAACAAAGGGGATTGCACTAAGGCGATTATCAGTTCTTTTGCCATTTTATTCAGTCAAAATATACTACATGATCATCATCCATAACCATCTTGTGCAGCTGTTCCAATTGACTTTCGAGAATCCTATCTTCTGATAATTCTGGAAGCTTATCCATAGGAAAGAATCCGACGTCCTTAATATCGAAACTAGGTTTTAACGCTCCACCACAAATGGTACAAAGAAAATTCAACTTATAAATATAAAAGGGCTGAGGAGGATGTGGATGGCATTTTTTATCATAAATCGCCAACAACCGGACTACATTGGTCTTATACCCTGTCTCTTCCTCGATTTCTTTTACCACAACTTCTGAAGGTGAATAGCCCACATCTGCCCACCCCCCGGGAATGGTCCATTTATCATCCTCACTTTCTTTGACCATAAGAATTTCCTTTGCATCATTTAATACAAAACCCCGCACATCCACTTTTGGTGTCGGATAGTCCTTTACGGGCATATAGAAGTTTTGTAATACGGGAAGCGGACAATCGGCCATAGTCGCCAACAGTTTTAGACTTATCTCCTTTAGTTCCTCGTATCTTTCCCTGTCGTACTCGTTTTCCGCATAGACCAGACCAGTATCGGACAATGCCTGTATGCGTTTTACAAGGTTAAGCTGATCGGAACGTTTCATTGCGGTGTATTTTCCAACAAATCTACCAATTCGTTCATTCCCTGCATCTTGGCATGATCCAAAGCTGTATGGCCCCTGTTGTCCTTCACGGAGGGGTCCGCCCCTTGGGCCAACAGCATCTTGGCAATCTCCTTTCGATCAAAGGTGGCGGCATAAATAAGACAAGTGCCCCCCATGGCATTTTGTCGATTTATATCCGCACCTCTTTCTATCAATTTTTTGGCCACAGCTGTAAATCCTTTGAAACACACCCCCATTAAGGCAGTATTTCCCGAGGCATCCTCCGAGTTAATCTTTGCGCCTTGATCCAATAACAAATCAATAATCTCATTTTGATCATAGTAGGTGGCCAAAATCAAAGGAGTGGAACCCCTTTGATCTTTACTATTGACCAAGTCCGGATGTGAAGCTATCATTTTGGTAACTACATCCAGATTACCATTTCGTATTTGGTTAAAAAAAATATCCGTGTTTTCCATGGGTATTAAATGTATAAAAAACTATAAGATCTATGAAAAGATCTGAAGCCGGAAATTAAGCAAAATCATATTCTAATTTATACACCAGCGTAAAATTTAAGCCTTTATTCCGGTGCTTTCCTTCTCATAAAATAACTATTAATAATTCTGACAATTTTTATGTAATTTCTTACGTTATTGAAATAAATTGTATTTTTAACCAACTAAACATCGTTAATTTGGAAACATTACCCTTAAACTTCCTTATTAAAGATTCCCCTGCCTCCATAGCCATAGTAGACCCCAATATGCACTTCATAAGCCATTCCAAAACATGGTTGAATGAATTCGCCAATGGCCACTCCTCTATTATTGGCCAGTCCTATTATGATGTAATTCCCGATACTCCGAAAGAACTAAAAAGAATACACAAAGAGTGCCTTGAAGGAAAGCCAAACGTGAATACGGGCTATAAATTAATACATTCCAATGGGGCCGTACAATGGCTCAAATGGAAAATAAACGCCTGGAGGGAAGAAGATGAAACAGTCGGTGGACTGATTATAGTTCAGGAGGATATCACCGAAGAAAAAAGAAGCCAAGAGTTATTGATGAAGGCCAAGAGTGTGGCACGCATTGGAGGCTGGGAGATGGATATGGTTGCGAATAAGCTTTACTGGACCCAAGTCACTCGGGAAATCCATGAAGTACCTACAGATTATGTTCCAAATCTGGAGGAGGGCATCAATTTTTACAAGCAAGGAAAATCCCGCGATACGATAACCCTTCTGGTCAGTAGGGCTATGAAGGATGGTACACCATGGGATACCGAACTTCAAATTGTCACAGCAAAAGGTAGGGAGCTTTGGGTAAGGGCCAAAGGGGAGGCAGAAGTCATTAATGGTAAATGTATCCGCATTTATGGAACATTCCAGGATATTGACGAAAGTAAACGAACAGCATTGGAATACCAAAAAGTATCTGATAGATTGGCCATTGCCACCAGTGCTGCCAAAATAGGTATTTGGGACTATAATGTTGTAGACAACATACTGGTTTGGGACGACAATATGTATGACTTGTATGGCGTAGCCCAAAAGGATTTTATCGGTGCCTTTGAAGCCTGGGAAGCTTGTGTACATCCTGATGATAAGGAAAAAAGTCTAAAGGAATTGGACATGGCCCTAGCGGGAACAAAGGAATTCAATACTGAATTTCGTGTTGTCCTATCGGATGGGGAGATTAAGCATATCAAGGCGAAATCTACAGTAAAAAGGGATGAAGAAGGCAATCCGTTGCGAATGATAGGTGCCAATTGGGATATTACCAAATTAAAGAACACCCAGTTGGAACTACTTCGTAGCCAAGAGTCTTTTGAAGGTGCTTTTGAAAATTCTGCGGTAGGTATGGCCATTGTGGGACTAGACGGAAAATGGATACAGGTAAACAAAAGCCTGTGCAAAAGCCTAGGGTATCGCAAATCTGAACTTTTGAAACTTACTTTTCAGGATATCACCCACCCAGATGACTTGGACATCGATTTAAAACTGCTACGCAAACTTATTGATGGCAAACGAAAAAGCTATCAAATTGAAAAACGTTATTTTCATAAGAATGGTAGCATCGTTTCCGCAGTGCTTACCGTAACTGCCGTAAAAAACATTAAAGGCGCGTTGTCCCATTTTATTTCCCAGGTTGTGGATATTTCTTCACGGATAGAAGTTCAGGACAAATTGACAAAATTGTTGGACATAACCAGTGAACAGAATGATAGCCTACTGAATTTTGCCCATATCGTATCCCATAACCTTAGGTCACATTCCAGTAATCTTTCCATGTTGGCCGGTTTCTTGAATAAAGAAGAAAACGAGGAGGAGCAAAGAAATCTGATAGGCATGTTATTAGATGCCTCCGAAAGTCTCAATGAAACAGTCCTTCATTTAAATGATGTGGTTCAGGTAAAGGCAGGAACATTGGAAGAAATGATTCCGGTAAATCTTTTCAAGACCATAAAGGACGTAAAGAAGAACTTGGGCGTGTTGCTTCGGGAAAAAAAAGCACGTTGTTCCATTGACGTACCGACCACTCTGGACATTATAGGGATACCGGCCTATTTGGATAGTATTTTTCTCAACTTGTTTACAAATAGTATTAAATACAGTTCCCCCGAAAGGACCCTCATCCTTAAAATTTCGGCATCGAAAATAGATGATACCATACAGGTTTCCTTTTCGGACAACGGTCTGGGTATAGATTTGGATAAACATGGAGACAAGCTTTTTGGCATGTACAAAACTTTTCACAAGCATAAGGATGCCAAAGGGATAGGACTATTTATCACCAAGAACCAAATAGAGGCCATGAACGGGAGAATAGAGGTTGAAAGTAAGGTTGGCATTGGGACAACTTTCAAAATATTTTTTCAAATAAACTAAAAAAGAACGCTATGATGGAGTTAAAAAAAATTCAAAGTACCTGTATTATCGATGATGACCCGATTTTTATTTATGGAACTAGAAGAATTATGAAAGAGGTCGATTTTTGTGATAACATTTTGGTGTTTAATAACGGCCAGGATGCCATAGAAGGCCTAAAGGAACTGATTGACAAAGGAGAAGACCTTCCTGAAGTACTATTTTTGGATTTGAACATGCCCATCATGAACGGTTGGGAGTTTTTGGAGGATTTCGTAAAAATCCCGAACCCCGATGGCAAAAAGGTTATCATTTACATTATTAGCTCGTCCGTTGATCCCAGGGACCTGGAGCGGATACGCAATTACAAGATGGTAAACAATTACATTCTTAAACCGCTATCGCCACAGGATTTGGAAAATGTGCTACAAGATGTAGCCTAATCCCTTTCGAAGCAAAACCGATACTTTTCAATCATTTTATCCGTTATGTCCTCCATTTTTTAGTTAATGGAAGGACTTCTTGTCTTTATTTTATCAAAATTGTCCAAAAAAGACCCCCCTCATTCGTCCTTTGGGCAATAAGTAAGATAATAACAATCTAAAAAGACGTGTAAAATGAAAAAAGTAATCTTATCCATAGTGGTATTGGTTTTGATGGGTTTTGGTCTAACATCCCCAGGACTTACGGATACCGATCAGGAAATGGCAATCAAGGAACTGACCAAGACCCAAAAGCATTTGAAACATGCGATCAAAGGGCTGAGCAATCAACAAATGAATTTTAAACCCTCTTCGGAATCATGGTCCATTGCTGAATGCGTAGAACATTTGGCCATTTCAGAAAACGCTTTCAACGGGATGCTGCAGGGCGCCTTGAAAGCCCCTGCGGACCCTTCCAAACGTGATTCGGTGAAATTGACAGATCAACAATTGTTGGGCATTATTACCGATAGAAGCAAAAAAGTGAAAACCCGGGAGGAATTTGAGCCCAAAGGAAAAATCGGTTCACTTCAGGAAGCTTTGAAGGCCTTTAACACCAAGCGAAAAGAGCATATTACGTATGTTAAGAATACCGAAGATGATCTACGCAATCATTACGGGCAATTGCCTTTTGGCACCATAGATGGCTTACAGATCATCATTTTTATGAGTGGCCATACCGAGCGACATGTTAAACAAATGGAAGAGGTGATGGCCCATACGGATTTTCCAAAAGAATGATTAGGGCCAAATGGCTCTTGCCAATATGAAGTGAAGCAATCCATTTATTCTAAATTGTCATGACTGCAACCCGGATTGCTTCACTTTACCCAAAATGGAACTATCAATCCCGTATCCCAGGACTAAAATCTTCGGGAGCATTTTGAGGTTGGTCAATGGTTCCCGCCTCGCCAGAATCATTGTAAATCGTCCATTCGCCGAAGGTAAACATAGGGTTTCCTTCTGTAACACTTAAGTTACGGACTCCACGTCCGTCCTCAAATTCATGATTGGTCCCGGTACCATCTTCACCTACCTTCCCAAAAATATCTATAATGGTTCCAAAAGGGTCTACCAATTCCAAATTATCATCTCCATTGGAATCGGCAGGACTGTTCGTCCTTACTCCCAAATCGGGCATAAAGCCATATACCCTTTCAAATTCCTCCGCATTTGGGGAAATTACCGAGGTGCTCAACGCTTCAATGGCAAGTTCGGATAAATCCAAGGATGAGCTAACCTCTGTATTGGCATTGGTATAGCGGCGTAATGTCCACCCTTTTAAACTTAAAGCTTCAGTGTCGGAATTGTACAATTCCACAAAACGTGCCCCTATGTTATTATCAGGATCCGCCAGTTCTGAAATAAAAATTTGGGTGGATGTAAACTCATCTATCAAATCTTCACAGCGTTGCTGATTAAAATCAATATCGTTCAAATCACGGATAATCAATTTGAACCCATCCTTATCCTGGACCAGAACTCCTGTAATCCTTCCGTTCCCTTCGGGAAGTATTTCGGACTGAAAATCGGAAAAACCGCTATTCAATACCACAAGTTCTTGATTACTGCAAGTAATTAAGGTGCGTTCGGTTTCCTCTCGTTCAATGGCAAAGGGTTGACCAAGTTCTTCTTCCAAAAATCCTACATCTTCAATAGTAACCAATGTGTTTGCCAGGGCATTATCCAAAGCATCCACAGTGCCTAAAGTAGGCAGTAGTTCAATAATTTCATCACAGGAAACAAAAACGTGGTTTCCTATAGCCGTAGCTGGCAATCGACCAACGGATATATTTCCAAAAGCGATAAAGGTTCCACCCAATTTGAATACTTCCTTACTCTTTCCCAGATAAAGTCCTTTGAGTTTGATAAAGATTTTACTGCCAACCGGATAGAATACATGTGAGTCCCTGAGGTCAATCTCTATCTGCAGTCCTTCGGTAGGATTTGCTGGATTATCCTGAAAATGAAGTACGTTAAAGAAATTACCCGCTTTATCCGATGATATGACATAGCCCTCAATGATCCAATCTTCCAAAATCTGAATGGTCTTATCTACATATAAACTCTTTACTTGGGCATAGGTTACGTTGGCCGTTAAATCCGAGGAGCATATACTTTTTGGTGTATCAAAGTTTTGATCTTTTACACATGAGAACACCAAAATCAAGATCATTGACAGTATATTTTTTTTCATATCTTTTGGGTCCCTTCCTATCCAGGAGAAGGTTTTTTTGAATTCTTAAAAGCTAAAGGCCAGGTTTAAAAAATAGGTGCGTCCATAGCCATACCAATATTTTGGGGCAAACGAGGGCGTACCACTTAGATTATCCTGTTGCAATTGTCCGAAATTACCGTTCCTACTCTGTTCATATCCCCCAGTCCTAAAAACAGTATCGAATAGATTGTTTATGCTCAGAAAAACACTGATATATTTTCCTTTTTTCAGCCAGGATTTTCCTCCCACCATATTCAATAGGTAAAAACTATCCAAAGGGCTTTGTGCCAATAGTTTGTTCACATTCTCTTCCGTTGCTTCCGGAAAGGGTTGCCCAGTTTCAGGGTCAAAGAAGAAGCTTTGTGTTCGGGTTATCTTTGAAATATTTGCGTAATTATTGGTAAGATAATTGGTGGTCGCGGCAATCCACCAATATTTTGGGGCCCTGTATTCTATGCCAAGAGCATAGGCCTGTTGCGGCCCTTGGGCCAATTTATGATCCTTGATATCCGCCGGGCCAAGGTTTACACTTCCTTCAGGATTTATCAAATCTTCCTCGGCACCGGCAGTATCGAAATTAATGGATACTAATGGATTGTTGGCATATAGGTGTTTTCCTATGGAGGCTACTGCCGTAAGTTTTACATCAGAAGATATTTGGTATTCCAGACCCAATTCGACCCCCATATGCAATTGATCTAATTCCGTTGTAACTTCCTGTACAAAATCCGAACCCACTCCTGCATCTACAAAAAAGAAATTAATATCCGTTATATTCTGGAATCGGGTGTAAAACCCGGTAAGCCTTCCAGTTAGTTTCGGGAGTCTTAAAAAGTAATTCAAATCAATTGTAGATATCGTCTCGTTTAAAATATCCGGCACCGTTTCATTGTTTTCCCTTGGATTGATGAACACATTCTGCAAAACTGGTGGACGTGTCAAATATCCGCTATGTACGGTTACCCAATGCCTTCCGGTAATTTTATAATCAAATCCCCCCTTGATGCCGTAATTTGCAAACTTAACTTCATCGCTTTTGCCCAATGAGTTTTCTGGGAAACGTTCATTTAGAAACAAACCCTCTCGTTGGTAACCTATACTGTTGTAGCTTCCTGCCAAAAAAGCATTCCATTTTTTGTGATTGAATTTGAATTGTGCAAACGCCTCGAATAGATTCGCATCCATTCGATAGTGATAATTGAACACATCCCCTTCTCCTTTGTTCAAAGTGCCATTTACGTCATTTTCGGTATCTGAAAAAGGGTCGATATCCGTATGGAAATCAGCGCTCAGGAGATCTTGGATTTGAGCATAGTTATCTGAGGTTAGAATTCTGTATGTGGCCCCAAAATCCATCTTAAACTTATCGTTGATTTTTAAATTCCCAATGGAATTGAAGACGAGTTGCTTGTCGTCCGTGGTATCATTGTAGAGGACATAAGTTGCCATTTCGGTAGTGTTTCCCGTATAAAGTTTAGGCCAATTGATTTGAGGGTTTTCCAAAAATCCTTCCTTGGCGAGATTGGCACTTATAAAATTGGCCCCTATAGGACTGTTCACATAAAAACTGGGTAAATAACGATAATAGGTCGGATCTGGATTAGGGCCATTGTAGTATCCCAATCTTCCTCTGGCATTGGTCCCGAATTGATAAGAAATTCCAGTATTTAACCGAAATTTGTTGGACTCATAATAGTGGTTCAATAGTACGAAAGGTTCTGCGATTTTCCGTTCCCGAGAGTTTCTGATTTCTCCATTTTGATTTCCCCAATACGGATTGTATCGCTTCCCCGCCAATTCAAAAATCTCCTCTGTTATGGCAGAGGATCGCCCTCGACGATTGGAAGCCAAAATCCCGGTTAGACTAATAGCGTTCCTTGTGTCCAAATGATATTCCAAAGCCCCGAAAAGAGAATAGGCATCGTACGATGTACCTTTAATATATCCCTCTGTGGCCCATCTTCTGGAGGACGAAATTGTATAGGCCAGTCCATTTTCTTTTAGACCGGAATTGTAGGTCGCCATTAACCTACCCGCATAGGTCCTATTAGAGAATGAGGAAGACAATCGTGTTCCGGCTCGCAATCCGGAGGGCCTGGTGTCAATATTGGTGTTTCCTAGAATACCTCCAAAAGTATACTCGGAAGCTGACAAACCATTGGTGAATTCCTGATTTCTGGTTACATCGTTTAAGCCGCCCCAATTATTCCACTGAGGACGGCCGTCAAAAAATTTATTCATGGGAATTCCGTTGATGAGTACTTGGCCATTCTGTGAATCGTAACCACGTACGCGAAAGAATGCCTGGCCAAAATCGAAGGCGGCCCGGTTAAGAAATACATCTCGAGTAGCCTGTAAAAATCCAATAGAAACTGCACTTATCCCATCATCCACCAATTCAGAATCGGTTAGGGTAATCAAGTTGTCCGTTTGTTCTAAAGTGATATCACTTTCCAGATATATAATACCCAAATCCAATTGGTCATCAGCAGGGGTGATGGGGATTCTTTGAGTTATAAAATCCACTGCGGAAATATTTAGGATTGCATCGCTCTTTAAAGGGATTTCCAACTGGAACCTTCCCAGTTCATCTGTTTTAGACTTAAAGGCCGTTCCTTCTATGTGTACTATAGCGTCAATTATAGGGGTTTTAATACGTTCATTGAGTACACTTCCACTTATACTATTGGTTTCTTGTCCCAAAAGGGTAGTCATAAATAGAAGCATATAGAGAAACAAGACGCACCGGAACATTTTACTGATTATTTACTATGTTCAATTATAAGTTGATTTTATTTTTTATAAATTGAGTGAATTTTCTTATAAATATAGTATATTTTCTACTTATAAAATCTACTTATGAAGTTTTCAGTCTTGTTTCCATGTTTGATCATAGCCATTTTTGGGTTTTCCCAGCAGTCAAAGAAGTATATGGTAAGAACCATTGCTTTTTACAATGTGGAAAATCTGTTCGATACTAAAAACGATTCCTTAATTTTTGATGATGACCGTACACCGAACGGAAAAGATCGTTGGACAACGGAACGCTATCGTAAAAAATTAAGGAATATCTCTAAAGTGATGGCTAAAATAGGAGCTGATGTCACTAAAACATCTCCCGATCTTATTGGCCTCTGCGAGGTGGAGAACAAACAGGTATTACAAGATTTAATCCATCAACCTGCCCTTTTGGAAAAGGGTTATGGTATCGTTCATTTTGATTCCCCAGATGAGCGCGGTATTGATGTGGCCCTACTTTACAAGAAATCCGTATTTATCCCAAGTTCTTTTGAAAGTCATCGTTTATTACTGTTTAATACTGACGACGAAAGAAATTACACCCGGGACCAATTGGTGGTAGGCGGCCTTCTGGACAATGAAAAAATTCATTTTATCATAAATCACTGGCCATCTAGAAGTGGAGGCGAAAGCCGCAGTAAACCCAATCGTATTGCGGCGGCCCAACTGAATAAGCATATTATGGATTCCCTTATCCGCCTGGATGCCAATTCTAAGATTATCAGTATGGGAGACCTTAACGACGACCCCATAGACGAAAGCCTTAAGAAAATTTTAAAAACCAAGGGAGTCCTAAAAAAGTTGGAAACCGGGGAGCTTTTTAATCCCATGGAAAAAATGTATAAGAAGGGAATAGGCTCTTTGGCCTATAGGGATAAATGGAACTTGTTCGATCAGATTTTTTTTACCTCAAACTTGGTAAATTCCAATGAGGCCACCTATCAGTTTTGGAGGGCAGGGGTTTTTAGCCCTTCTTATCTAATTACACAAAAAGGGCCTTATAAAGGCTATCCCTTCCGAACCTATGCTGGTGGTAATTATACTGGAGGGTATAGTGACCACTTTCCAGTGTATTTGTATTTGATAAAGGCCACTTCCGATACTTTCAATGGGGAAGAGCCATAGTACTAACTAAGGGGCTTTGGGTTAATCCAATTCTGTAATCTGGATGTTCCGCCAGTTTACTTTAATGCCGCCGCCATCATGAATCTGTAGGGCAATGGATCCCTCTCCCTTTCCTATTTTTTCATCGGTAAAGCTTACCATTTCAGTACCATTAAGCCAAGATGTAAGTTTATCCCCTTCCAATCGTATTTTCATCGTGTTCCATTCTCCCATTTTAAGGGCTTTATCCTTCTCCGGATCGGGCTTAACCAACCATCCACGACCATAGGATTCATAAACACCACCTGTATCATGGCCAGGAGGGGCCACTTCTACTTGCCAACCACTGATTTTAGTCCCATCAATAGTTGAACGGATAAAAACACCACTATTACCGTTGGCCTCCTGCTTAAACTCCAGGGTCAATTCAAAATCCTTATAATGCTCATCAGTGGCCAAATATCCATATCCTTTATCAGGACCACTTTCACAAATTAAAAGGCCGTCCGCCACATACCATTTTTCAGTGCCATAAATGGTCCAGCCATCCAGATTTTCTCCATTGAAAAGCGATTTTTGTTGGGCAAGACCAAAGGTGGATACCAGAATTACTAATAGAAATGCTACTCTTGTCATTGTATGATTGTATTTCTTTATTAATTATTTACGCGAATCTTCTTTGAATTTACTTTTTTTGAACCTCTCCGTCTACTCAGCTGTTCAATAATTATACCTCACTTTGCCTTTCGACTACGCTCAGAAAGGTGGCCGAAGCCAGAAATTAATTGAACCATTGTCCCCAAGGGATACGACTTAGAATCAAAATCAATCCCAGCCCATAGAAAATAGCGATGCTTTTGAACTTCTTTTTTCCTTCCATAAATTTTTTGTGCCGGGACCATCCTATGGTAATCAATACGATAGCCACAATATTTATAAAAGGGTGCTCCACGGCCAACAAACGTGCTGCTGAATTCAGTCCGCCCATGCCCAAGGCCTGTATTGCCTTTAGTCCGCTTGGGGAAACAAAAAACAACAAGAGACCGACCAATAATTGGATATGGGATAAAATTAATGCGAAAAGGCTTAGCCGAAGGTCTTTTTGTGGATAGAACATTTTGTTTCCCAACCAACCCATTAGGGCGTTGGCCACCGCCAAAAAAAGAACGGCCAGTACCACATAGGCCAAATAGGAATGTAGAATTTGTATGGTTTCGTACATCATGTTGATTTTAGCTTTCTAAAATACGAATTCTTTGGCATTAAAAAACCCCAACAGTATTGTTGGGGTTTAAACGCAATTTTTTTTCTTTAGAAATTATACCGCAAACTTAAGTTCCAGGTTCTTCCTATTCCCAGATAATATCCGAAGGAATCTCTCTGGTTTATGTAGTCCGCATCAAAAACATTGAAAACATTTCCTCTAAGGACCATTTCATTTGAGCCTCCCAAACTGAAGCTATATGTAGCCCCAGCATCTACCAATGTATAAGCAGGCAACCTCTCCGATTGGAATACCTGGTCGCTAAGGGATGCATCTATAACGTCCTCTACATCCACAAAACCATAGAATTCTGTAAAAATGTTTATGTCCGTATCAAATGAAAATCCTTCACAGATATCTACGTCTATTCCCGCACCAGTAGAAACTTGTGGGGCCTGTCCAATTTTTGTTCCTGTTAAATCTACATTCCCACGAGCGATAAGTTCTGCTGTTTCATTATTTTCCGTTATAAATGGGGTAGTGCCATCATACTCCCAGTTCCCTATAGATCCACGCCATTTCAGCAAAAATGTTGCTGAAGGCCTATATCGAACATCCAATTCCGCTCCCTTATGAACTTGTGCTATATCGGTATAACGCGTCCGAATTTCCACGTCTTCCCCATTAATTTCCCGCTGTCCAAAATCCTGAAGGAATCTGTTTCCCCAAGTTGTATAGTATAGGTTAAAATTTATGACAAAATCGCTTGTAGTTAAACGATATCCCCCTTCTATACCCGTAATTTCCTCATTATCCACCTCCGGTTCCACGATTTCGTTAGAATATCGAATATTAGTAAAAATGTTGTCCAAAAAGGCCTGTCTGGAATATTGTCCAATATTCGCAAAAATCACATGTTTGGAATCAAAAGTATACGATAAACCTCCTTTCATGGTATAACCGAATCGGTTTAACTTTTCGGATTCTCCCAGCCCATCGCCAAAACCGGATAACCGCCCATCTCTTTGATAATTTTGATTGGACATGGCTCCTTGGACGAAAGCAGAGAAAGTATCATTGGAATACTCCGCTTGCCCGAATACGCCTTGGTAATTTACATTCTCAGAGTAATCAAATTCATAACGCTGATCCGGGTCTGCAAAATTGAAAAGGGCCGCCCAGGGATCTGCCTCAAAGGTCTCGGAAATAATATAATCATCTGGTCTATCCGACCTGCGATTATCATTATAACCTTCCAAGCCCAGTTTATCTACCAATTGCCTCCAGTGATCTCCCCGATAGAATCTAAAATCAGCCCCAACGTTCAACGCCCAATTTTCATTGGGGTTGAATTCAAGATTGGTCAACGCACCGTACCAGTTATGGTTGTTGACCGAAGCCCTAAGAACACCCGCACTACCAAAAGAGCCTATCCCATCTGGATTTTCAGCAATATTGTTGTCAACTATAGCATCAAAGTCAACTTGGCCGTCTTCCCGAAAAAAGTTGGTCCCCCTACCCAATGGGCCGGTACCTCCTCCACGTCCCCAGGAAGCATATAGCACTGTTGACAGCGCAGTTTCTTCGTTAAGGGTCCAGTCCCAGTTTAAATTGGCCACAGGTTTATGATAATAATTTCTTCTAAAAGTGAACTGTTCCCCTCTAAGGAACCCGGCATTGTCATTGTACTTTTCGCCAAACTCCTCATACTCCTCCAAATCCTTGGAAAAATTGTTCCCGTGAAATTGTGGGGCACCGGTAATCAAGAAATTAAAATTGTGAGAATCATTGGGTTGAAAGCCTACTCCTATAAAATAGGTCTGTCCCTGACCAAAAGTACCCCCGGCCCATTTTCTATGACCTTGCCAGTGATCCAGTAATATGGAATAGGCCCATTTCCCCTTTAATCCAGAATCGTAGCTTGCCGTTGTCTTACCATAACTGTCGTTTCCGGTCATAACGCGGACAAAACCGCCCTCTTTCCGTCCGGTGGCCCTGGACACAATGTTAATCGTGCCTCCCACCGAGGAAATGGCTAATTTGGAAGAGCCCAAACCTCTTTGTACCTGCACTGCATTAGCCACGTCCGCCATTCCGGACCAATTGGACCAGAATACCCGTCCATCCTCTACACTGTTGATGGGTTGCCCGTTCAAAAGAACCGCTGTGTTGGTCTGATCAAATCCCCTGACGAATATCTGGGAATCTCCGAAACCGCCAGCTTGACTGGATACATATACGTTGGGTGTGTTTTTCATAGTTTCTGGAAACTCCACATTACCCACTCCTTTAGTTTGGATTTCAGCGGCCGGAATACTGGAAACGGCAATTGGCGTTTGTCTATCCCTGGCAAGGTCAATTATTCCCGAGCCCACCACAACAACTCCTTCCAACTCTTCCGCATCAGGAGATAAAACAATCTGACCCAAATTACCTGGGCCATTAAAGGTTGCCCTTGTGGTGATAAATCCCAAATACGATATGACCAATGTCCCCGAATTCTTGGTACTTTCAATCGTGAAATTTCCATCAAAATCCGTAGTGGTACCATTACTAGTGCCCTGTATCACAATATTTGCGCCTGGAAGCGGACTTCCCAAATCCGCATCCAGTACCGTTCCGGTAAGTGTAGTCTGTGAAAATGCAATTGACGCCATTAAAAATGTCATCATCGCTAGATACATTTTTCTCATTTTTTGTAGTGTTTAGTAGTTCTCGTATTTGCCGCAAAAATGCTTTGTTTTTAGGTTTTTTGTATTAAGGCACCGTTAAATTAGTCAAGGCAAATTTAACATAAATTTAGCAAATGAAGTGCTGAAAAACAAGAAGTTACACCCTGTTTGAGAGAAATGAGAAAATGTCTTTTTAACTCTTAAAAACTTGTAAAAGATGTAAGGTTGAGGCATCATGATCCCCAATATCGGAATCATTGATATCATTTAGTATGGTACCTGCCAATTGCTTGCCCAACTCCACGCCCCATTGGTCATAACTGAAGATATTCCAGATAATGCCCTGAACAAAAATTTTGTGCTCATATAACGCTATAAGCGCTCCAAGGCTTTTTGGTGTTAAGCTGTCTATGAGTATGGTATTTGTTGGTTTATTGCCCTCAAACACCTTGTAGGGAACCAATTTTTCCATAGTAGCGCTGGAAAGTCCTTTGGACTCCAATTCCAATCTAACTTCTTTTTCTGTCTTACCATTCATAAGGGCCTCGGTCTGGGCAAAAAAATTGGCCATTAGTTTATGATGATGGTCGGTATCCCCGTAAAGTGATTTCTTAAATCCGATGAAATCCGTAGGAATTAATTTAGTGCCCTGATGTATTAACTGAAAGAAGGCGTGTTGGGAATTTGTACCGGGCTCTCCCCAAATAATCGTACCGGTTTGATAACTTGTTCTGCCTCCTTTTCTATCTACACTTTTGCCATTACTCTCCATAATACCTTGCTGTAGGTAAGCAGAAAATCTAGAAAGGTATTGGGTATAAGGGATGATAGCCTCGGTCTCGGCATCATAAAAATTATTATACCAGATACTTAATAAAGCCAATATTACGGGAATATTCTCTTCGAATTCAGCCGTTTTAAAATGTTGGTCCATACTATTTGCACCCTCTAAAAGAGCGTCAAAGTTTTTAAAGCCAATGGCCAGTGCAATGGAAAGCCCCACCGCACTCCACAAGGAAAATCTCCCTCCGACCCAATCCCACATGGGGAATACATTTTCATCGGCAATACCAAATTCGCTTATGGCTGCGGTATTTGTAGAAACTGCAGCAAAATGTAGGGCAATATCTTTTTGGGTGGCATGTTGCAGGAACCACTTTTTTATGGTCATGGCATTGCTCAGGGTCTCTTGCGTGGTAAATGTCTTGGAGACAACAACAAAAAGTGTCGTTTCGGGATTCACCTCCTTTAAAATCTCACGAACATGGTCCCCGTCCACATTGCTGACAAAATGTGTCCTTAGCTGATTCTTATAAAACCTTAGTGCCTCGGTGACCATGGCAGGACCTAAATCCGATCCGCCGATACCAATGTTCACTACATCGGTAAAGGGCTTTCCGGTAAAGCCTTTTTTGTCACCGGAAATTATAGCATCGGTAAATACCTTAATCTGTTCCTTAACCTTATAAACTTCCGGAATCACATTTTTCCCTTCTACCAATATACTGTCATCTTCCTTGGCGCGAAGAGCGGTATGCAAAACGGCACGGCCTTCCGTTTGGTTGATTAAATCTCCCCTAAAATATTTGTCTATGGCGTCCTTTAGGCCTACTTCCTCCGCTAGTTGTAGCAAAAGCCGTAATGTTTCCCCTGTAATCCTATTCTTGGAAAAATCAATCAGAAAATCTTCCCACTTAAGCGTAAAACTGTCTACTCTATCCTTGCCGTCCTTAGCAAAAAATTCTTTTAAATGAATCCCTTTGGTCTCGCCGAAATGTTGTTCTAGTTTTTTCCAAGCGGCTGTTGCGGTAGGGTCAATATTTTGTAATGGCATTAGGAGGTTATTTCAAGGTTTATGGATTATTCCTGTAAATTTTCAAAAATAAAACATAATCCCGAAACTTTGGGAATAAAGCTTGCTTGTAAAAAAAATCCTATTGGTTTAAGGTAATCAAATCTTCATCCGAAGCGGGAGCTTCGGGAAATTGGATGCAATCCAGTTGATCTTTTTTAGGGTTGATATAGGCATAGTAGGCAGGCCTTAACGGTTCAGGCAATGGTTCTGCTTTGGGTAGTTCTTCACGCAAAGGATCCACTTGTCTTCCGTTCTTCCAAAAACGATAACATACATGTGGGCCACTGGTATTGCCCGTCATTCCTACCCATCCTATGACATCGCCTTGGCGAACAAATTCGCCTCTTTTAACCTTCTGCTTTTTCATATGAAGGTATTGGGTAGAGTAGGTACCGTTGTGCCGTATTTTTACATATCTCCCATTACCTCCCCTTCTTGTAGATTCGGTTACGGTACCATCTGCTGTGGCCATGATGGGTGTTCCAACGGGTGCGGCATAATCTGTTCCTCTATGGGGTCTTATCCTATTGCCATAATATCGGATTCTTCTCTTCAGGTTATACCTGGACGATATCCTACTGAATTTTACTGGTGCCCTCAAAAAAGTCCTTCTTAAGTTATTAGCTTCTTCATCAAAATAGTCGATTATGCTTTTCAGGGAGTCGTTCTCATAGGCAAAGGCATAAATGGGTTTCCCATTATGCTCAAAGTAGGCTGCTTCTATAGGTTCGCAACCAGCATAAATAGAATCATTGATGTACTTTTCCTTGTAAAGTACCTTAAATTTATCTCCTTTTTGAAGTCTAAAGAAATCTATGGTCCAAGCGTATATTTCAGACAAATTATTGGTAACATTGTAGTCTATTCCCTGATCTAAAATGGCCTCGGACAAGGAGGTTTCGATTACACCGGAAGCTTCCCGTTCCACGTACTTTACCTCTTTTTTGTCCTTATAGGCGACCACGCTGTCCCTTAAATCGACTACGGTGTAATTTATACGGTCATTTTCATAAATAAAAAATTGGGCCGCTTCCGCAGTGTCTTTGGACTTTAATATGAGGTAAGGTTTGCCAACACGTATCTTGCGCACATCAAAGGTATCCCTGAAGTCTTGGGATATCTTGGCGATCTTTGGGTAGTCCACCTTATGCTGTAACATGAGCTCTCCAAAACTATCCCCCCTTTTTACGGTATCTTGCTGTACCTTGAAATTGGAAAGATCAAAACCGAATCGTTTAATGGCTACTGGGGTTTCTACGATAGCTACCTCAACGTTATCCATATCCGTTTTAAGCTCTATCGGTTTATCGTCTTTACAAGATGTCAATATGGTAACCAACAATACCAAGCCCCAAAGTATTCGCATTCTATTTTTTTATTTTCTCCGGGTTAAAGATATGGTCAACCCATTGCTTTCCCCAATTTTTTAACTCTTGATTTGTGTACAATTTCGGAAAAAATACAACTTTTTGAAAACTTGGTGGTAAATACTCTTTCCAGTTGGTACCGCCAGTAGCTTCTACCTGCCCCTTTTCACTTCCAAGATACCGATAGGCGGAACCCATATGCATCAAAGGCCAGTTAATATTTGCATTCATGTCCAATGTCTTTAACGCTTTAACCAGCTCTTTATTATGCCGCTTCTCTTCCGGCATTTGTAGGTACTTATGGTAGATGGTAGTATTCTGTAATTGCTTGGCAGTCCGTATTAATCTTGGGGTATATCTATATTCAAACTGCTTTAGGGTGAGTGTCTTTTCGCCAGTGGTAAAATCTGTGGCACCTTTTTTCCAATAGATATGCTCATATAGTTCTTCTATGGTATTTTTTGAGGAAAAACGGTCCCTTTCGGTATGATGTACTAGATTTTCCATGGGGGTGGAATAAAGCTCGATCATCCTATATTGTGCAGATTGAAACCCACTGGAAGGTAATAAGGCCATTCTATATTGAAGGAACTGCTCTTTTTCCATTCCTTTGATCATTATGCTAAAAGAAGATATAAGAGCCTTATAGTAGCTATTTATCCTTTTGGCCTTTTCAATAAAAAAATCTAAATTTTGTGCTTTATCATCTACCAGTTGCTTCTGTTCATGAAGTATCAATTTAAAATACAGCTCGGAAATCTGGTGATACATGATGAAAATCTCCTCATCCGGAAAATAGGTGCGGGGTACTTGTAGACTAAGTAAAGTATCCAAATGAATGTAGTCCCAATACGTTAGGTAGCGTTGATAAAGAAGGCCATCCAAATAGGAGCTTAAGTCTTGTCCGGAATCTTTATATTTTTCTTCTAATTTGGAGATTTGGGATGCAATCTTCTCCTTTTTCTTCATTGATTTGGCTAATCCATTATTATTTTGAACTGGTGTTTAAGCCCATTGTATCCATCCAAATCCGCCTTTATGGAACCTACGGCCAAATCCGCCTTTATGCGTACCGGTATCCGATTCTTATCGGTAGACACCCAAAGCGAAAGACTTTCTTGCTCTTTGAACACGCGACCGGATTGCACGTATGGTCTAAATTTATGACATTCGACTTTTCCGTATTTTGTCTTTAAGACTTCCTTTCCCAAGTATTTGAGCCTGAAATTAAAAATCCCATCATCATCATACAGCATTTTTAAAGTTATCGCCTCACCTTCTACCAAGTCCTTTGCATTATAATTGTTCCTCAGGTAGTAAAACGCGGAAATAAGATCCTGGATACTGTCTTGAAGCGTAAAATTAAGTTTTTTCTTGTTCTTTTTATCGTTGAGGATGGCTTTGTCGTTATCATGATCAAAAATTATCTCCACATCTTTTTTGTATCCTCCCTCATTAATCTTACGGATAAATCTGTACGGCCTGCCATCTTCCTTCCCAAAATAGCTTTCGTAGGTATCATCGACCTTAAAAAAAATACTAGCGAATCCTGTAGTACGTCCTTTCCCAACTACATGATATACCGGCACCCCATCTATCATATCCGAATTGACCTGAAGGGTGGCGTAACTGGCATTTAACCATCCATAGTGCATTCGGAACTTTAACCATTCCCCCGGCTTAAAAGCGGAAGCGTTATCCTGGGCACCAACACCAAGGCTTAAGGAAAGAAAAAGGAGTATGTAAAATTTTCTCATAGCTATTTAATATGGTAAAATTACTAAAAGCCAAGTTAACCCTTGAACCACATAACCATTACTTAAACAAAATTTATTCCAAAGTATTGTGCAGAAAAAAAGCCCTGACGTTCGCGTCAGGGCTTTCCTAAATAACCAACCAAACTTTAAATTATGAAAAACCAATACTTAAAGTTGCAAGGGAACCACCCCTTACACCAACAAATTTAATACATCATATTTATGTAGTAAACGGTTTTAACGTACTTTAACTATTCCCTTAACAATTATTAATATGGTCCTCAGCAAATTGGGAAATCATTAAGAGTAAATCAAGGGTTTAAAGGGTTCCTCTTGATTTTTGCTCTCTTTCAATAGCCTCAAAAAGCGCCTTAAAATTTCCTTTTCCAAATGACTTTGCCCCTTTGCGCTGTATAATCTCTATAAACATGGTTGGCCTATCCAATATGGGCTTGGTGAATATTTGCAGTAGATAGCCTTCATCATCCCTATCCACCAATATACCCAAGTCCCGTAAAGGAGCAAGATCTTCGTCTATTTCCCCGACCCTATCCAAAACATCTTCGTAATAACTTGCCGGGACTGTCAAAAATTCTACTCCTCTATTGTGTAACGAGGTAACCGTCTGAATAATGTTATTGGTCGCCAAGGCCATATGCTGAACTCCGGCACCATTGTAAAACTCAATGTATTCTTCGATTTGTGATTTTTTTCGACCATCAGCAGGCTCGTTGATAGGAAATTTTATCCTTCCATTTCCATTGCTCATCACCTTGCTCATTAAAGCGGTATATTCCGTGGAAATATCGTTATCATCAAAAGAGACCAGTTGGGCAAAGCCCATAACTTCTGCATAAAACTTGCACCATTTGCTCATTTCATTCCAGCCCACATTGCCCACCATATGATCAACATATCTTAACCCTGTGTCTTTTGATGAATAATGGGGTTTCCAAGGCCTGTAACCTGGCATAAATGTCCCATCGTAACCTTTTCGTTCAACAAAGATGTGAACGGTTTCACCGTAGGTGTGGATACCGGAGAGCACAACCTGTCCATGTTCATCCTTAAGTATCTTGGGCTCAAGATAAGCCTTGGCGCCTCTTTTTACAGTTTCCCTATAACTCTTGGTGGCATCATCTACCCATAAGGCGATGACTTTTACACCATCTCCATGAGCGTCCAAATGACGGTTTATTTCACCCCCTGACTTTAAAGGTGATGTTAGGACCAACCTAATCTTGTCCTGTTGGAGCACATAGGAAACCTTATTTTTCAATCCGGTTTCAAGACCGGCGTAGGCCAAAGGTTGAAACCCCCAGGCAGACATGTAGTAATGGGCAGCTTGTTTGGCATTACCCACATAGAGTTCTACATAATCGGTACCCAACAAGGGCAAGAAATCTTCCGCTTCCGGATTTTCCTTCGGCAGTTGTAATGAAGTGTTATCTAAAGTTGACATGATTTTTTTATTGGATTGATTGGAAATACTTGATATGGTGATAAAAAACACTGCTCGGAATAACAAGCAATGTGTCTTGTTTCACTGAAGCAAAATATAAGTTACCTGCTTACCACATGGCCCTAAGATGGGACGTAATATCAATCCTCGACTTTCTCACTATCTCAATAAAAAATTATGGCAAATATCGGAAAAAAGAAGCAAATACTGTGTTAAGGTATTGCCTGTATTTTATTCAAACAAGCGTTCCGGCAAGACCCCTTCGTGCATTTTCCCCATGTGCCATTTGGTCGACTAGAACCAATGACCTACACTAAAAAAGACATTACTAGTGCCTCCTTCGGGAGACCATGAATACATTACTTGTACCGGACCTAAAAAGGATTCCCAACCATAACTGATTCCATATCCTGAAAAACTCGGTGCCGTAAACCACTCTCCCAATCTAAAAATATCATCTTGTACATTGGCAAAATTTGCCGTAAACATCAGATGGTTTTTCCGGGCAAATTCCCAATCGACCCTAGCATAGGATTTTACAAAACTATTGCCTGGTAAACTCAAAAAATCATAGCCGATGAAGGGTATAAAATTGTTGATCAAATCAGTGCCAAAACCTCCCAAAACAAAATCAAATGAAGTTACATTGGACGTTCCCAATTTAAATCCTCCCTCGGACTCAACGTTCAACGATAGATTTTTTAATATGGAGAAGGCCCCGCCCAATTTTGCCTTGGCTATGGAGAACTCCTTAAAGTTGTCATTGAAGTCCGAAGAAAAAACATAAAAATGAAAATCCCCATCAAAGAATAGACCTTTTGACGGAAAATACTTGTCATCATAAGTGTCCAATGTAAGTTGGCCAAAGGCACTATAAAAATTACTCTTTTCAAAAAAGGTCCGTTCCCCGGAGGATCTTACGGCAATTAATGCTTCCGCTGTAGGAACATTGCCCAAGGTCCTTGTGCTATATTTCAAGAATTTATGTTCTATGCCCGTCGTAAAGGCAAATTCTTCCCTTAACACAGTCTGTACATAAACTTGATTGGTAACGTCAGTGATGTCCAGATTAATACTGTTTATATTTGGGTCATTTGGTACATCAAAGTTACCACTGATTAGGTCATAATCTATTTCTTTCTCAAATGCATTGAACCTAGAGTTGATTCCAAAACTCCAATAGGTACCCTTATCAATATAGTATTCAAAATTGTATCGTACATTGTCTCCAAGAATAAGATCAAACGAGGCAAGGTCGTCCTTGGCCAAAAGCCTTTTTTTGGTCAAATTGATTATAGCGGCACTTTTATACAAATCGTCATAATGAGCCCCAAGACGTAATAATGTCCTGTTCGGATCTTCATCCAAATTTAAAATAAGATCCTCACCAATACCATTGGAGGTAAGCCTGTAACGTATTGTCTTGAAATTCCCGGTGGCCGATAAATTACTAATGCCCTGTTGAAACTTTTCAAACTTAAGTTCTTCCCCAAGATCAAATCTTAACTTCCCCTTTACGTAACCTCTCGAATAATTATCATTGTTACCTGAAATGACCAGTCTGTTCACAATGAGCTTATCATTAAGCCCTAAGGAATTTACGGTCTTTTTGGAACTATTTTGATTTATGGAAAGTTCCTTTAATTCCACATATTTTTCACGGGCGGCTATTTCACCTTCATCTATGATATTCTCCCGTTCATCAAAATCGATTACGGAGAAGTCTTCCATTTCGGGTTTTATGTAGATATCGGTCATCCCGGATTTTTCCCCCATATCCTTTACGGTTCTAAAATTGTTTATCTGCAAAAGAATTTCTGTTGCGGAAAGTAATTCTTCCCTATCCGATAGGCCATGCTGAACATCTACCCCGATCATGATATCGGCACCCATTTTCCTAACTTCATCTATCGGGTAATTGTTTACCACACCTCCATCTATCAATATCCTGTCATCAACCGATGCAGGTTCAAAAAGTGAGGGTAGTGCACCACTTGCCATAACGGCCTCCGGCAAATAACCCTCGTTGAGCAGCACTTCTTCTCCTGTCTCGGCATTGGTAGCTATGCATAGAAAGGGAATGGGCAATTTAGAAAAATCCTTAACGTCCCTTACGTGGTACAATAACCTTACCAATTCATTATAGATGTTCTGCCCACCGGAATATGCGGGAGGAACGGAAACCTTAAAATTGTTAAAAGGTAGGGTAATGGCATATCTTTCCGAATCTTCCTTTTCATAAAAAGTCTTGGCATCCCTGGGAAGGTTGTCCCGAATCAAATTAGCAAAATCAATTGCCCTAAATAAGGAATCGAGTTCCATGGCCGAATAACCTGCCGCATATAGCCCCCCAACAATGGCCCCCATACTTGTACCACCGATATAATCTACTTTTACTCCTGCCTCCTCAATTACCTTTAATGCCCCAATATGCGCCATCCCCTTGGCACCTCCACCACTTAATACTACACCCACCTTTACTTTGTCCTCAACTGAATTTTGGGCCGTTAGTAGTAGGGAAAATAAGAAGGTGAATACTATTAGTACAGGTCTTGGCATTATTTTAAGTTAGTTGCCGTATCAGTGAAATGCTTCATAAATTTTCTTGGCTTTGGCCATTCCCACGCTTTTGGCCAAATTATCGATTGAGGCTTCCTTTATACGTTTTACGGATTTAAAATTCCTCAACAGTTCTTGGGCGGTTTTATCCCCAATGCCCTCTATACCCACAAGTTCGGAGTCAATCGCCGATTTGCTCCGTTTATTTCTGTGAAAGGTAATTCCAAAACGGTGAGCCTCGTTCCTAAGTTGCTGAATAATCCTCAAGCTTTCCGATTTTTTATCCAGATACATCGGAACGGGATCTTCGGGAAAATAGATTTCCTCCAACCGCTTAGCTATACCGATAATGGCGATCTTTCCCCTAATACCCAAAACATCCAAACTTTTGAGCGCTGAAGATAATTGTCCCTTACCCCCATCTATAATAATTAGTTGGGGTAACTCAACTTCTTCTGCCAACAGCCTTTTGTATCTTCTATATACCACTTCTTCCATAGAAGCAAAGTCATCAGGACCTTTTACTGTCTTAATATTGTAATGTCTGTATTCTTTTTTGGATGGCTTGCCATTTCTAAAAACCACACAAGCCGCAACTGGATTGCTTCCCTGAATATTACTATTATCAAAACATTCAATATATCTAGGTTCCTTACCCAGCCTAAGGTCTTTCTGCATTTGCGACATAATCCGATTCGTATGCCTATCCGGATCTAATATCTTGATTTGCTTAAACCTTTCCTGTCTGAAAAATTTGGCATTGCGTTCCGAAAGTTCCAGGATTTTTCTTTTATCACCGAGTTTGGGAATCGTGACTTTTAAGTGGGGTTCCACAATTACCTCGAATGGAAGATAAAGCTCCCTCGATTCAGATTTGAATCTTTGGCGTATCTCGACTATGGCCAATTGCAAAAGATCTACATCCTTTTCATTGAGCTTCTTTTTTAGCTCCATGGTATGGGACCTTACTATAGATCCATGGGAAAGCTGCAAAAAATTCACATAGCCAAACGCCTCGTCCGAAATAATGGAAAATACATCCACATTGTTAATCTTAGGGTTTACTATGGTGGATTTTACCTGATAATTTTCCAATACCTGAACTTTATCCTTAATGCGCTGGGCCTCCTCAAACTTCATTTCATCCGCCAAGACCTTCATCTGTCTTTTGAAATACTGAATGGAGGATTTAAAATTGCCTTTTATAATCTCTCGAATATCATCAATTTGTCTGTGGTATTCCTCTGCACTTTGTAATCCCACACAAGGCCCTTTACAATTGCCCAAATGATATTCCAGGCACAACTTATACTTCCCGGCAGCTATCTTTTCCTGGGAGAGGTCATAGTTACAGGTACGCAATGGATAGACACTTTTAACTAGGTCCAACAACGTCCTTACAGTGCCCATACTTGTATATGGGCCGTAGTATTCCGACCCATCTTTGATGAGTTTCCTTGTGGGGAATATTCTTGGAAAACGTTCTTTTTTGATACATATCCAGGGATAGGACTTGTCGTCCTTCAGCATTACGTTGTATCGCGGTCTGTATTTCTTAATTAGGTTATTCTCCAACAATAGCGCATCAGATTCCGTGGGAACGACAATATGTTTTATCCGGTTTATTTTCTTTACTAGCACCCGGGTCTTTCCATATTCATGATTCTTGGTAAAATAAGAGGTCACCCGCTTTTTTAAGTTTTTAGCCTTGCCCACATAAAGCATTTTCTCATCGGAATCGAAAAACTGATAAACCCCCGGATTATTGGGAAGGGTACTTAGTTGTATTTGGATGGGTACCTGGGGCATATTTTGACGTAGAATCGCATTTCTTTGACAAAGTTAAATTACTTTGTTTTATTGAAAGGAGAGGGAGTTTTTATTTTTTTTAACTCCGCCAGAAGAATTGACTCTTTATGTGCAAACTATTTACTACAATAGATCCTGCTTTTCGAAGGAAGCTTTTCAAAACGGAAATAATCTATGGACGACACGGTACTGAATATTTTTATATCCTCCATAACCTAAATCTTTTATAAGTATCTTTAAATCAGTATTTTAGTTTTATTTCCTGTTTAAATTTAAATTATGAGGTCTTTATTAAAATGTTAAAAATTGCCTAAAAATGTGCATTTCATCGGTAAAAAAGTGCATTTTATGGGTTCAATACGTTTTTTTTTAATTACATTTAAAGCACAAAATCAGTGAATGCATGGACAGTTATCTCATTACCCTAGGCACCTACTTAATATTGATGCTTTTCTTTAAAGTTTATTTTGCAGTAGCCACAAAGGACTAATCCTCCTTCTTTCCACACTCGTAGATGTCTTAATCAACCCCAATGTTGAAAAAAGATTTACGAAAACAATATTCTAAATTAAGGGAAGAAATTCCCATTCCATCGCTAGTTAACTCCAGTTTACGTATTTCCAATAGGCTTTTACAACTTCCTATATGGTCGTTTGATTATTACCACATGTTTTTGTCCATTCGAGAGAAAAGGGAAATCGACACCTCTTTTACGCTTTCTATTCTCCAAGGAAGGAATAAAAATGTTGTGGTTCCTAAAGTGGGTTCCAATGGTAAGCTTCTTAACTGCTTATTGTCCAATGAAACAAAATTCAAAAAAAGTGTTTGGCAGATTCCAGAACCTGTACAATGCAATGAAATTGCGTCGAAATTGATAGACGTAGTTTTTATCCCACTTTTGGCCTTTGATACCAAAGGAAATCGTGTAGGGTACGGAAAAGGGTTTTATGATGGGTTTTTAAAAGAGTGCCGTCCAGACGTTATAAAAGTGGGGGTTTCTTTATTTGAGGCAGAAAATAGCATTACCGATGTTAGTATGGAAGACGTCCCCTTGAACTATTGTGTTACCCCGGAAAAAGTCTACACATTTCCTCTTTCCTAATCCTCCTCCGAAGGTCTTGTCATCTCTTCTTTTTTTCCAAAAGCCTTTTTATTGAAGACCAATAGTATTCCCACACCAGTGCTTATTGCGGTGTCCGCAATGTTGAATACAGGCTCAAAGAAGCGGAAGCTGTTTCCTCCAAGATAGGGTACCCATTCCGGCCACGTGGTGTTGATCATGGGAAAATATAGCATGTCCACCACTTTACCGTAGAAAAGACTTCCATAAGGTTCGTTAGAAAACAAAGTAGCTACTTGACCTGTACTATCGTTGAATAAAATACCATAGAATACAGAATCGATAATATTTCCCAAGGCTCCGGCAAAAATCAAGGAAACCGCCAGAATCAAAGTTCTCGAAGAATTCTTCTGAATGGTATCATAGAGCCAGTACCCGATTCCTGCTACGGCGAACAATCTAAAAACGGTCAAGATCAATTTCCCTATGGATTCGGAAATCGGCAAAAAATCACTCAGTTTTGCACCCCAAGCCGCTCCAGAATTTTCAATGAACAATATCTTAAACCAACTAAGAACATCGACCGACTCACCAAGTACAAAATGGGTCTTGATATAAACCTTGCTAAGCTGATCTATTATTAAAATTATCGATATAAGTAAGAGGGATTTTTTTAAGCTCATCGGTTACTTTGCCGTTCGAGTGGGTAAAAATAGTTATATTATTTGATTTTCTTGGGATAGATATTGCCCATGCCCATGCTCATTTGGTTTTTGTCATTTTTAAGATACTTTTCTAAAACCGCTGACATCAGCTTAAAGAGAAAGCATCTTAAGATTAACTATCCAAAAGACCAAAAGGTGGGGCATGCACATTGAAAAATGCAGCAGTCCACATGTGCTTTGTTCATATGCCGAAAAGCCAAAAACCTATGGCATCCAATGAACTCCACAGGTTTATTCTCCCTTGCCCTAGGCCAATTATTTCTGCATATTCTTTGCCTCTATGCTCAACGTGGCATGGGGTACAAGCTTTAATCTTTCCTTATTGATAAGCTTACCGGTTACCCTACAAATACCATACGTTTTGTTCTCAATACGCAAAAGGGCATTCTTAAGGTCTCTGATAAACTTCTCCTGTCTGATGGCCAATTGGGTATTGGCCTCTTTGCTCATTGTTTGCGAGCCTTCTTCAAAAGCTTTAAAGGTAGGTGAAGTATCATCCGTACCATTGTCACCATCGTTCATATAGGAACTCTTTAAGAGATCCAAATGGCTTTGGGCCTTTTCTATTTTTTCTTCTATAAGTGCCTTGAATTCTCCCAAATCCTTGTCAGAATATCTAATTTTTAAATCCTGTGCCATATCCTTTAGTGTTTTTCGATCAATAATTTTGTATTTATTTCGTCAAAGGTCACTTCAGTGCCCTTTTCAAGTTTTTCCTCAAAATCCAGTTCTGCGGTCAAAGTCTCTGTCTTTATATATTTTAAATTGCTTTCCACAGCTTTTTCGACCAATCCATCCTTTAGGATTTTTATATCGATTTTATCGGTAACCTCAAAACCGGACTCTTTGCGCAAGTTTTGTATGCGGTTCACCAATTCCCTAGCGATACCCTCTTTTTTGAGTTCATCGTCTATGGTTACGTCCAAGGCCACCGTTAATGCGCCGGAACTGGCCACAAGCCAGCCTTCTATATCTTGAGAGGAAATCTCTACATCCTCTAACTGTAATTTAATGATTTTATTTTCAATATCAAGGGATATTTCGCCTTCCTGTTCAATTTTTTGGATATCCTCTTGTCCCAAATTGGCAACGGATTGGGCAATGCGCTTCATATCTTTTCCAAATCTGGGGCCCAAGATTTTGAAATTCGGTTTAATTTGCTTTACGAGGATGCCGGAAGCATCATCCAGCAGTTCTATTTCCTTTACATTTACTTCCGATTTTATCAGATCGGACACCGCCTCTATTTCCTGTTTTTGTTTCTCATCCAAAATCGGAATCATAATTCTTTGAAGCGGTTGACGCACCTTAATCCTTTGTTTTTGACGAATAGAAAGCACTAAGGAAGATATATTCTGGGCCTTTTCCATTTTGCTTTCCAACACTTCATCGATCATTGCAGCATCAGATACTGGAAAATTGGCCAAATGAACACTTTCAAAAGCCTCTGTACTTGTGGCAGCTGTTAAATCCTTGTACAAACGATCCATAAAAAATGGGGCTACAGGAGCCGATAATTTAGCTATCGTTTCCAAACAGGTGTACAAGGTTTGATAGGCCGAAATCTTATCTTTCTGATAATCTCCCTTCCAAAAGCGTCTTCTACAGAGACGAACATACCAGTTGCTCAAATTCTCCTGTACATATTCTGATATGGCCCGGGTGGCCCGGGTGGGTTCATAGGCGGCATACGCCTCATCCACTAGTTTGATCAAGGAGTTCAATTCCGAAAGGATCCATCGGTCTATCTCGGGGCGTTCATGTAAAGGTGTTTCCTTTTCCGAATAATCGAACTGGTCTATATTGGCGTAAAGTGCAAAAAAAGAATAGGTATTGTAAAGCGTACCAAAAAACTTGAATTTCACCTCCTCAACGCCCTTTATGTCAAATTTAAGGTTGTCCCAAGGATTGGCATTGGAAATCATGTACCAGCGTGTAGCATCGGGACCATGTTCTTCCATCGTCTCAAAAGGGTCGACCGCGTTTCCGAAGCGCTTGGACATCTTTTTCCCGTCTTTGTCCAATACCAGTCCATTGGACACTACATTCTTGTAAGCTACCGAATCAAAAACCATAGTAGCTATTGCATGTAACGTATAAAACCACCCTCTGGTTTGATCTACGCCTTCTGCAATGAAGTCTGCCGGGAAAGGTATGGCCCCCTTCGGTTCCCGCTCGATATGATGTCCCGGTGTGGTTTCTCCCCCTGTGGGGGAGTTAGAGGGGGCCTTCTCAAAGGGATAATGCCATTGTGCATAGGGCATTGAACCACTATCGAACCAAACATCGATTAAATCGCTTTCCCGCTTCATGGCCTTGCCCGAAAGAGAAATTAGGACGATTTGATCTACGATGTTTTTATGGAGATCTATTTTCTCATAATTTTCCTCGGACATATCTCCGACGATAAAATCATTGAAAAGATCTTTCTCCATCAATCCGGCTTCAACGGATTTGTTCATTTCCAACTTCAGCTGTTCTACTGAACCAATGATAATCTCTTCGCTACCATCCTCCGTTCGCCAAATAGGAAGTGGAATTCCCCAATAACGCGACCTTGATAGGTTCCAGTCATTGGCATTGGCCAGCCAGTTGCCGAACCTGCCCTCTCCCGTGGCCTTGGGCTTCCAATTGATTTGCTGGTTCAACTCATACATTCTGTCCTTTATCTCGGTCACCTTAATGAACCAAGAATCCAAGGGATAATAAAGTATAGGTTTGTCCGTCCGCCAACAATTGGGATAGCTATGTACATATTTCTCTACCTTAAAGGCCTTGTTTTCCTCTTTAAGCTTAATGGCAATCTCCACGTCCACAGATTTTTCGGGAGCTGCACCTTCCTCATAGTATTCGTTCTTTACATATTTGCCCGCCAGTTCTCCCATCTCAGGTCGGAATCTGCCCTGTAAATCTACCAAGGGAACCGGATTGTTGTTTTTGTCCAGAACCAGCATTGGAGGAACGAGAGGTTCCGCTTTTTGGGCCACTTGCATATCATCCGCACCAAAAGTAGGGGCCGTATGTACAATCCCGGTACCGTCTTCTGTGGTTACGAAATCCCCAGCAATGACTCGAAAGGCATTCTCCGGATTTTGATAGGGAAGGGCATAATTCAGCAATTGCTCGTAACCAATGCCTATTAAATCTTTCCCTTTGCTTTCAGCTAATATTGTATACGGAATCTTCTTATCCCCTTTTGTGAAATTGACAAAGTCGCTTTCATCCTTAGCTTCAAAAAACTTCCCTCCAAACTGTTTTCCCACCAGTCCTTTGGCCAAAACCACATGAACGGGTTCAAAAGTGTACTGATTAAATGTCCTAACCAATACGTAATCGATTTTAGATCCTACAGTAAGGGCAGTATTGGAAGGCAACGTCCAAGGTGTGGTCGTCCATGCCAAAAAATAAACGTCTTCCTCAATATTCTTAAAAAAGTCCGGAAGGGTTTCTTTTTTTGTTTTAAACTGTGCAACTACAGTAGTATCCGTAATATCCTGGTACGTACCGGGTTGGTTGAGCTCATGTGAGCTCAATCCGGTCCCTGCCTTTGGAGAATAGGGTTGAATGGTATACCCTTTGTAGATAAGTCCCTTATCATAAATCTGCTTCAACAACCACCATACAGACTCCATGTATTTGGATTTATAGGTGATATAGGGATTGTCCATATCCACCCAATAACCTATTCTTTCGGTCATCTCGTTCCATACATCCGTGTAACGCAAGACAGCCTTTTTACACGCAGCGTTATATTCCTCGATCGTGATTTTTTTACCAATATCCTCCTTAGTAATACCCAATTCCTTTTCAACACCTAATTCAACAGGCAGACCATGGGTATCCCAACCGGCTTTTCGTTTTACCTGAAATCCTTTCATTGTTTGGTAGCGTGGAAAGATATCCTTTATGGTACGTGCCATTACATGGTGAATTCCGGGCATACCATTGGCAGACGGAGGTCCTTCGTAAAACACATAACTTGGCTTCCCTTCCCTGGAAGAAACACTCTTTTCGAAGATATGGTTCTCTTTCCAGTAGTCCAGAACTTCCTTGGCCACTTGTGGCAAATCCAACCCTTTATATTCCGCAAACTTCATAATGGTCCTTACCTATACTACAAATTGAGGCTGCAAAATTAAGAATTTTGATTGGATTAAGTGACTGGTAACCTTATGAAAAACAGGCTCGGACACTGCCTAAATCCCATTTGTTAAAACTTTGGCGTCCATGTAACCTATTTTACCGTATATCAATACATCATTAACTAATAAACAAACATATAAACATGAAAAAGCTAATTGTAAATTCAATTTTGATGCTGGCCCTAAGTTTTTCCTTTGTGTCCTGCAGAGAAACTGCAGATAAGGCCAAGGACGCAGCCGAACAAGCCGGAGAGGCTATGGAAGAAACCGGCGAAGATCTTAAGGAAATGGGCGAAGACATGATGGAAAAGACCAAAGAGGTTGGGGAGGACGTTAAAGAAAGTGCAGAGGACGCCGCGGATAGTGTAAAAGAGGCCGGTGAAAATGCTTTGGACAAAGCTAAGGAAGCTGGAGAAGATGTAAAGGATGCGGCCAAAGATGCAGCTAATAAGGTAAAGGACGCCGTAGACGGTGATTCCAAATAAATCCTTAGTAAAAAGATTGCCGAAACCCTGACCCATGGTCGGGGTTTTTTTATTTAAAAGCGATACCCAAGGCCTAGAACAAAGTTTATACCGGGAGCACTTATTCCCGAAGAATAGGAGCGGTATCGTTGGTCGGTCAGGTTTTCCAAGTTTAGGGAAGCCTTTAAGGCATCGGATACGGAAAACTGAGAACGAAAATTTAAAGTATACCAAGAAGGTGAAAACGGATTTCCGTCGGAATCCGTTGCATAGATATAGGCTTTATTACGTTCAGATGGAGCGAGGTCTTCAAAGGCAATTTCTCCATTGTAGTTTAAAAAAAGATCTGTACGCAATCTTTGGTTTTTCCAAATAACATGAAAATCGCCGAATGTTGGTGCCACATGCCGGGCGGGTGAATCCGTGCCATCCTCTTCTTCTTCTATCCCTTCTGTTATTGTGAGATTTGATATGATGGACCAATGGTCCGACAAAAATGCCTCGAGACCCAATTCAAATCCATAAACATAGGCCTTGGCCGCGTTCTGTATTGCCTGTACATTGCTTAGTTCCCCGTTATAGGTTATCTGGGATTGTCCATTAAATTGATAATCCCTTCGCACCAAGGCATCTACTAGATAAGTATAAAAAGCGGCTCCTTTTAGAACTACCTTATCATCAAAATTCTTTTGTATACCAAGTTCGGTATTGTATGCATACTCCGGTTCCAGATCAGGATTAGGAACTACCACAGATCCAGGTTCGGAATCAAATACTTTTCCAACGTCATCAATATTGGGGGCCCTAAAACCTGTTGATCCGTTCCAGGTTATCTGTAGATTGGCCCTCGGAAACCAACTAAAGCCCAGACTTCCAGTAAGGGCGCCGGTACTTAAATCCGCCGTATCAAAAGGAAATGGGTAAAAGGTCTTGTCAAAAACCGCATCTACCCATACATGGCTATATCGTAGTCCAGAGAGCAAGGTGAAATTTGGTTTGGCCTTGTACTCCCCGTTGATATATGCCGCAGCGGTCTGCCAAGTAGATCCATCCGGATAGCGGGAGGCCGCATTGGATAGTGTATTCGTCTCAATATTCCTTTGGCTGCCATTGGAATTCACTTTATTAAAGATATATCCTGCACCATAATAAAGCCTGAGGTCTCCAATTTTCTTGTTCTCAAAATCGATATTAGCCGATATTGCGTCTACCCTTTCCTTTGTTGTGAATCGAATGGGTTCTCCAAAGTCCCTATTATTTCTACTTTCCTCAAAACGCTGGTATGCAGCGGTTATTTTTAGTCCATCATAGAACTTATTTTGTCCTTTTTTGTCGATTTGCAAATTCCCCATAAACCACTTCTGTGGGCCATAGAACCATTCTGCCGATTGAAATTCGTTTCCATCGTTTCCTGGACGTATCAAACGATCATATCTGGCGTAATCCGAGGTTTCCGAATAATGAAGCCCTAAGTTGTAGTCCCATATTTTGTTGGGCCTGAAGGCAATTTTCTGCATCAGGTTAATCTGATTATACCCGGTCGGTATCTGTTCCCTGGGATTTTGATTGGCGACTACCCCATCCTCACCATTACGCGTAGTTACGTAACTCCGCCTTAAATAAGAATCTGGGCCGTGGGACCCCATTTGTAAATTTCCAAAATCATTAAAGGAAGTACTTGTTAAGAAGGCCCACTTCTGTTTTCCAAAAGTTATGTCCGCATGCAAGGTATTTTCCAAATTGGCGGAAGAAAATCGGTAGTAGGCATTCCCCGAAAGAGAAGTACTGTCCGATTCCCCAAAAACCGGTTTCTTGGTATAAAAGTTCATGACCCCCCCTATGGCATCGCTACCATAAATCACCGATCCAGGACCAAATAGCACCTCCGTATTTTTTATGTTGAACGGATCAATTGAAATTATGTTCTGAATATTGCCCCCCCTAAAAATGGCGTTGTTCATTCGTACCCCATCAACGGAGAGCAATAATCTATTGGTTGCAAAGCCCCGTATCATTGGACTACCCCCGCCCAACTGACTTTTCTGCACAAAAACTTTTCCACTGTTCTGTAAGAGATCCGCTGAAGTTTGTGGATTTACTTGCGCAACTTGTCTAGAATTTATGGAGACTATTTTTTGGGGAACGTCCTTTCTCTGCTGTTCCCATTTGGAAATGGACATCACCACTTCGTCCAATTGCTCCGCCCTAATGGTTAGGTAAACTTTCCCTCCTCGTCTTAAAATTTGTGCCTTGGTAACCTTCCTAACCTCATAGCTTAAATGTTTAAAGGTGATACGCTCGTGCCGATCAAAAATAGTAAGGTCGCACTTCCCGTTATTGTCGGACAGCGCGGTCTTTGACTTGTCCAAGTTATAAACAGCGACATTCAGAACAGGTTCCCTAGTATCCATATCCAAAATGCTAATTTCTTGAGCGGATATAAAATAGGACAGCAAAAAACCACATATGAAGGTTATTCTTTGCATACTAGCGGAATACTTCATTTAGAACGGCAAGCGATTTGGGCCTTCGAAACCCCTGCAAATGTAATTCATAATACAGGACAAGGGATTTTAGGAGTTCTTGTCGGTCGATCTTGTTCATTTTAATCGTATGTATCCCATCAAAATTTATGCCCAAAAACTGTTTGAAGTACTCCAAATTTTTGTCCGTCAAATTAGGGTGAAGCGATGGCATTTTTGTAAACTCCCCTTCCAGAAGATCAAAATAAGCCTCATGCGCATAAGATGTGTCAGGATAGAAGCCTAAATATTTCGTCAAATCCAATAAAAAAAATAGATGAAAGTTGAAGATTTCTTGATGCGTATCCAACCATTGCATAGAAGCTTCCAAAAAATGAAAAAGTCCTTTATTAGGTTCTTCCTCATAAATACTGTTTCCCAGCATTTCCGCTAAAAAAAGGGTCATGGAATTCTTGGAAATATCCGTATGTAATGTTTGGTATGGGTAATAAACCTTGGCTTCTCGAATGCTTTCCAAGGTTCCTTTGTTCTTATGGTTGGCCACCAATTCCAATTGGGTCAAAGGCTGAAAATAGGCCGATTTCAATTTCCCTTTTCTGGAGGCAAGCACTCCTTTTAGCAAATAGGATTTTAACCCATCTGACAAGGTATATGCTCTGACAATCAAGCTAGTATCTCCATACTTAATGGAAGATAAAACTATGGCTTTGGTGGTTACTTGCATCGGTTTTGGTTAGCTAACGGTAAAGATAATCGGAAAAAAAATGAAGTTCGATAAATATATAAGACCTGTCAGGTTTTTGGAAACCTGACAGGTCTTATTTCGATTTCGAACATCTAGCCGGGTACCTTAAATCACACCCTGGGCCAACATGGCATCGGCAACTTTTACAAAACCGGCAATATTTGCTCCTTTTACATAGTTACAATAACCGTCCGCTTCTATGCCATGCTCAATACAGGAATCATGGATGTCCTTCATTATCCCTTTTAATCTTTCGTCCACCTCTTCCCTTGTCCAACTGATACGTAGGGAGTTTTGGGACATTTCCAATCCTGAAGTTGCCACGCCACCAGCGTTGGAGGCCTTACCAGGTGCAAATAGGATTTTGGCATCCTGAAAGGTATGTACAGCATCCAATGTGGAAGGCATATTAGCCCCTTCTGCTACACAAATACACCCATTTTTAATCAAAGTTGTGGCATCTTCCCCGTTAAGCTCATTTTGCGTGGCACAGGGCAATGCAATATCGCAGGGCACTTCCCAAGGTGTTTTCCCTTTGTGATATTCAGCAGATGGATATTGGTCCACATATTCGGAAATTCTTCCCCGTTTGTTATTCTTCAAGTCCATTACAAAGGCTAACTTCTCCTCATCTATGCCTTTCTTGTCATAGATGTATCCTCCAGAATCCGAAAGCGTAACCACTTTGCCTCCAAGCTGTAATGTTTTTTCCGCAGCATATTGGGCCACGTTTCCAGAGCCGGAAATGACCACCGTCTTCCCATCAATATCATCATTTTTAGTCAGCAACATATCCTGCGCAAAATACACGGTTCCGTAACCTGTTGCCTCAGGACGTATTTTTGATCCTCCCCAAGAGAGCCCCTTTCCGGTCAACACTCCGGTAAACTCGTTTTGAATTCTTTTGTACATCCCAAAAAGAAATCCAATTTCCCGGGCACCCACACCAATGTCCCCGGCAGGGATATCCGTGAACGGGCCAATATGCCTAAAGAGCTCCGCCATAAAGGCATGGCAAAACCGCATAACCTCATCATCCGATTTGCCTTTGGGGTCAAAATCAGAGCCTCCTTTTCCACCTCCCATGGGCAAGGTGGTAAGACTATTTTTAAAGACTTGTTCAAAAGCCAAAAACTTTAGAATACTGGCATTTACCGTAGGATGAAAACGAAGTCCACCTTTATATGGCCCGATGGCCGAATTCATTTGTATGCGGTATCCTCGGTTAACATGTATTTCCCCATCATCGTCCACCCAAGCAACCCGAAAAGAAATCAAACGCTCAGGTTCTACCATACGCAACAAAATATTCTTTCCGTTATATATCTCGTTATCCGCAATATATGGAATAACCGTATCGGCAACTTCCTGTACTGCTTGTAAGAATTCCGGCTCATGACCATTCCGGGATCTTACCTCGTCCATAAAGGCTTTTATTTTTTCTTGCATATATTTATTTGTTCACAGATTATTGATGAAAATAAAATTACGGGGCGAAATTATGATATTTCAATAATTTATACCCTCTTTTTTCTAAAATTTGATAATTTTTTTACCTCATATTGCTTTCTTGTTAACTTTCCCACTCTCCATGGAGTGCACAAAATATGGGTATGCTATATCCTTTTAAAGGAGAAATTAGTCACCTTCCTATTTACGAGAAAAAAGGGCGGTACTAGACTATAGCTTGTTGCAAATCCGTAATCAAATCGTCTACATCCTCAATACCTACACTTAACCTGATCAAAGCATCCACAACTCCGCTTTTCTCCCGTTCTTCCTTGGGAATACTGGCATGGGTCATACTTGCAGGGTGACCGGCCAAACTTTCCACCCCTCCCAACGATTCGGCCAATGTAAAGACTTGAAGTCTTTCCACTATCTTAATGGCATCGGCATAATTGCTTCCTTTGGTCACAAAGGAGACCATTCCGCCAAAATCCTTCATCTGATTCTTGGCAATTTCGTGGTTGGGATGATCCACAAAACCAGGCCAATACACTTTTTCAATTTTGGGATGATCCTTTAAAAATTCTGCAATCGCCCTACCATTCTCACAATGGCGTTGCATACGTACATGTAAGGTCTTTATCCCCCTAAGTACCAAAAAGCTATCCATGGGCCCACAAACGGCACCACTGGCATTTTGAAGAAAATAGAGCTTATCCGCCAATTCCTTTTCCTTGACCACTAATGCGCCTACCACAACATCACTATGACCTCCCAAGTATTTAGTTGCCGAGTGCATAACGATATCTGCACCGAGATCTAGGGGTTGTTGTAAATAAGGTGTAGCGAAAGTATTGTCTACGGCTAGCAAAAGATCATGTTTTTTGGCCAAAAGGGAAACCGCTTTGATATCAATAACATTCATCATTGGGTTGGTCGGGGTCTCCACCCAGATAAGCTTCGTCTTATCGTTGATGTATTGTTCGATTGCGTTGGCATCTTGCATCCCTATAAAATGAAACGTAATACCGTATTTTTCAAAAACTTGCTTGAACAAACGGTAACTTCCCCCATAGAGGTCATTTGTGGAAACTACCTCATCCCCCGGGCTCAATAATTTAATGACGGCATCCATAGCCGATAGGCCACTTGCAAAGGCCAATCCATATTTTCCATTTTCTATACTGGCCAAGGAATTCTCCAATGCGGTCCGGGTAGGGTTGGCGCTACGGGAATATTCATAGCCTTGATGTCCTCCCGGAGTGGTCTGCGCATAGGTTGAGGTTTGATATATAGGAGGCATTACGGCGCCATAGGCCTTGTCGGGTTCCTGCCCTCCATGAATGGTCTTACTATTGAACTTTAATTTTTTTTCGCTCATATTATATAATTATCGGTGCAAATGTATCGTTATCTTTGGAAGCATACAATTACACCCCAAACATTGAAACGATAACATTACATGAGACCTATATTTAGCTTTATCTGCCTATTTGTATTGCTTGTAAGTTGTAAAAATCAGGATAAACTAACATTTGAACCCTTTATTTTACATGGCGATGCATGTGCGGACTGCCCCGAAGTATCCGTTTCTTACCCAAAGGCATTGGAAAATACCAAATTGGCATCAACCATCAATACGGCATTGGAAGAGGAAACCATTTCCATTCTAAATTTTGATGAGGACATAGCGGCATCTACTCCGGAAGAGGCCATCAAATCCTTTAAAAATGGCTACCTGGAGCTTAAAAGACTCTATTCCGATGAAACCATAGGTTGGGAAGCCAAAATCGAGGGGAAGGTGATTTATGAAGATAATGCCCTTTTAACCGTGGAACTTGATTCTTACATATTCACGGGAGGTGCCCACGGTTATAGCTCAAAACAGTTCTTAAATTTTGATAAAACTAAAGGGAAAGAGCTTGAAAACCGGCAGCTTTTTATAAATCAAGATGAATTTGAACGTTTCGCGGAAATCAAATTTAGGGAGCAGGAAAAAATTCCTATGGACAAACCCATTAACCATACTGGTTTCATGTTCGAGAAGGATTCCTTCTACCTTCCGGAAAACATTGGCTTCACAGAGAAAGGCATACAACTACGTTACAATCCATATGAAGTTGCCTCATATGCAGATGGCCCGTTGGAATTGACCCTTCCCTATGAGGAGGTAAAAAAATTCTTGGCTAGAAGAGGCAAGTCCTAAATTAATTTACCAGAACTTTTCGCAATGAAAGGATAGCACCCAGGTGCAGTCCTTCATGAAAGACATTAAAGGCAACAGCATCGGCCACTTCCCTTAAGGTTACTTTTGCGCTAGTGGTATATTCGTTAAACTCTTTAAAGGTTCCTTTGTTAAAGTCCTCTTCGGTCCGCTCTATTGTGGAGACCAAAAAGGAGGCTATCGCTTTAATTTCTTCGTCCGTCGCGGTACCGTCAGGTATGGTTCCTTTTCTGAATTTATCCACGAGTCCCTGTGGAACAAGCATGGGCATTTTGCTTAAGTTATATACCAATAATTGTTGGGTGACGGTTACGTGGGCAATGTTCCACCAAATGTTGTTTCGATAACCCTTTGGAATCTTTAACAAGATGTCCTTTGGTGTATTTTCCAAAATGTTGAGGAGGTTTTTTCGGTTTTGCAAGGTAATATTGAATAGTTTCTCCAAAATATGAGCTTTTAAATTAATTTAAAAAATTAACATATCTATTATTCTAGATATGTAAATATGTTATATATTTGCCCTATGGACATCGTCGAAATTAGTAAAGTATTATCAAACGAGACCCGGGTGAACATCTTAAAATGGTTAAAAGATCCAGAATCGAATTTTCCACCGCACCAGGATATCGATCATTTTGACGATGGTGTTTGCGTTGGTTTCATTCAGGACAAAACAGGATTATCACAATCCACCATCTCAACGTATCTCACCGCGATGCAAAATGCGGATTTAATTATCCCTACGAGACATGGGAAATGGACCTATTACAGAAGAAATGAAAAAGTGATCGAAGCCTATATCAACACTTTAAGTAAAGAACTTTAATATTTTTTTAGAACTTCAAATCGATAATTAGCGAAATATAAATATGTTAACCCTTGGCAAACAACGACATGAGAAATAAACTGGAATGTACACTCTCCGATTACGACTATTATTCGGAGAAAAAAAGTGATAAAACAATTCGCCTTATTAAAAACTGGCTATCATCAATAACCATTGACGGAGCCTTAGAAATGTCCAAAACAAAATAACTATGAAAACAATAGGATTAATCGGGGGTATGAGTTGGGAATCCTCCAAGATATATTATGAGTATACCAATTCGATTGTCAAGGAACGTCTAGGAGGTTCCCATTCGGCAAAGAGCATTATGACCTCTGTTGATTTTTCGGAAATCGAAGAGCTTACCTTTCAGGGAAACTGGAACAAAATCGGTGATCTTATGGCCAATCATGCCGTTAAGTTGGAGAAGGCCGGTGCGGACATGACCTTACTTTGTACCAATACCATCCATTTGGTGAGCGACCGTATAACCCAGTCTACGGCTATCCCTTTTTTACATATTGCCGATGCTGCCGGAGAGGCCATCCAGGCCGCGGGCCTAAAAAAGGTGGCCTTGTTAGGCACAAAGTTTACCATGGAAAAGGATTTCTATACCAAGATTTTACAAGATAAATACCATTTAGAGGTAATCATCCCATCTGAAGAGGAAAGGCAAACTGTCCATAGCATTATTTACGATGAGCTGGTCAAGGGGAAATTTGCCGAGGCCTCAAAGCAGGTTTGTATCCAAATCATTGAAAACCTTATCACAAAGGGAGCAGAAGGTGTTATCCTAGGCTGTACAGAATTACCTTTGTTGATTTCGGAATCGGACGTGGCTATCCCAACATTCAATACAACCCTAATCCATGCACAAAAAGCAGTGGATTTTGCGTTGGCGAATTCCTAGATTACTATTGGAAGGTATAGACTATCTTATTAGAAATTGGTTTCTTTGCAATCTATTGGACTTATAAGGTCAATTTGGATTTCTTTCAGCTTGATCTATCCATCGGACAGAGGTTCAAATCTATCATTTGTAAATCAAAAATGTATTCCATGCGGAAAATATACCACCTAAGCACATGCACTACCTGCCAACGTATTCTCAAAGAGTTGGAACCCTTGGACGGAGTAGGGTTACAGGACATAAAAACGGAGTCCATAACTCCTGCACAATTGGAAGAAATGCATAAGCTATCCAGTAGCTATGAGGCTTTGTTTAGCCGTAGGGCCATGCTTTTTCGCCAGCGCAATCTTGGGGAGAAAAACCTGACCGAAAACGACTATAGGGATTTAATTTTGGATCATTACACTTTTTTGAAGCGTCCAGTGATTTTGATTGATGACCAAATCTTTATTGGAAACAGCAAAAAGGTGGTCGAGGCTGCCAAAGGAGCTTTACACTCTTGACCAAGCGAACTCTCGCCATATTAGCCGCCGTAGGCGCCACAACTATCTATGGCCTTAACCATACCATTGCCAAGGGAGCAATGCCCCACTATATACAACCTTTTGCCTTCATTATGTTCCGTGTTGTAGGGGCGGCCATCTTGTTTTGGGTAATTTCAGTTTTTGGCCCTAAGGAAAAAATAGAAAAAAAAGATTATCTACGAATGTTGGTCTGCGCTATTCTGGGAATGGGCGTAAATATGTTGGTCTTTTTTAAGGGGCTCGCCCTATCAACACCAATCAACAGTGCTGTTTTAATCACGATTACACCCATAATTGTTTTAATATTATCGGCTTTGCTCATCAAGGAAAAAATCCTCCCTCAAAAAGTTTTGGGTATTGCCATTGGTCTTCTTGGTGCTCTGGGACTCATCGTATTTGGCTCCGAGATTCGGCAGGATGCGCCCAATATTCCTTTGGGCAACTTTTTAATTTTTATGAACTCGGTTTTCTATGGCTCCTATCTCATTGTGGCAAAAATATTGATCGCCAAATACCATCCATTTACATTTATGAAATGGCTCTTTACGCTTGGAATCCTTATTTGTCTGCCTTTCGGGTATACCGAAGTCACCGAAATCGATTGGGCCAACTTGCCTTTTGATGCAATCTGGCGCATGGCCTTTGTAGTGGTAGGAACCACTTTCTGCACCTATCTTTTTAATATTTTTGCGCTGACACAATTAAAGGCCTCTACCTTGAGTGCCTTTGTATATGTACAACCGCTTATTGGAATTCTATATGCTGTGGCTACAGGAAAAGACAGTTTAACGACCTTGAAAATAGCCGCGGCCTGTTTGGTTCTTTTAGGTGTCTATTTGGCCAGTAGAAAACCCAAGCCCCGTTTGAATTAACGGTTTTGCTTTCCTATCCTAATTTCGCCCAACCACAAAATTTTTACAGTCTGTAAATTTCCTTTCGTACCAATTGCATCAAATCCATATGCCTTTCTTCGTGCATCAGCTTTCGATATTTTTTGCGGTCGAGTTTATCAACCAGATTCCAAATGGCCAAGTTCATTTCAGCATGTTCAGTAAAAAACCCGATCATATCAAAAATACGTGGGGAGGCATCCGCGGTAAAATATTTATCATACCCATACTCCTTAGCGTAGAATAGGAATTCTACAGTATGAAGAAAATTTCGGGAACCTGAAATCAGATCCCAATCAAAGTTAAAATCGTTGTCATTCGTATGGAGGTAGTAATCCGTTCCCGTTTCCTCGCAGAGTGCGATTACTTGGGCCGGATTTTCCTTGGCCAATAAGGCATGGCCAAAATCAACGGTTACTCCTGTGGCTTTGTTGCCTACATCCTTTAAGAATAGGATGGTCTTGGCACAATTATCCAATTGGGCATGCACCCTAGTCTCATTGATTTTATATTCAATAAACAAAGGGATTTCCGGAAGGTAGTCGGCGGCTTCTACAACAGCGTCTACCATATTTCGCCAAGCCTTGGGATAGTCTACCTGAAATAGATTGTCATATCCATCGGACAAGGGACAACAAGTTACCAAAGGCGCGCCAACCGCCTTGGCATAGTTCTTTGCTTCCTTTATAATTTCTATGGCACCTTTTCGTAAATCGGAATCGGGTCTTGAAAGGGCCCCAGGCACCCATTGGGTCTCCTTTTTAATATTGGCATTCACCGCGGCGAAACTCAAGCCCCTATCGCTGAACATTTTCTTTGTAGATTCTGCTTCTTCCGTTTCGTAGGGATACACGATTTCAACTCCGTCCACCCCCGGGATTTTAACCACAAGGTCCAAACGTTCTTCTAAAGAGGTAGGTTCTTGATATTCTGAAAATCGGTCTTGGGTACGGCCCAAAAAAGCTGTTATGATACTTTGCTTCATTTGTGTTGTTTTATAAATGCTTCCCCGTTTGAGCAATTATGATATTCAGGGAGAGCGCAGTTTAAATATATAGTTTACTATTCCTCTATTTTCGTTTCTCTAATAATATTAGGGTCGGTAAACTGATCTAGAAGGTCAGTTACCTTTGTTGAAAACGAGTACATAACCGCCCCTCGTTTTCCTGCCTGAAACCAATGTTTGGTCCCGGGGGGCAATATTAATTGATCCCCTGGGCCAATGGCTATCTCATGGCGCATGGTGTAGCATTTTTCCTTTCCCTCCACAATGAAACCTTCCTTCATATTGTCTTCCCCGGGAATGTAAAAGGTAAGGTCTCCCCAAATACCACGAATAACCTCTTCTTTACCAGGGTCATTGCCTACGGGTGGATGCCAATGTTCGGGTTCTGTCTGGTAAGGAAGCAACACTAGAATCTTTGCTGCCATTCGATCCGTATCAAAAAGGGTAAGGATTTGTACGCCTTCTGTCTTAATTTGGTTTAGGCCAAAATCTGCAGCAGTGATATTCATTTTATCCGTTTCCGTTAAGTATATCCCGGCTGCCTGAATCATCTCCAGGGACTTTTGGCACACATCCTCAAAATCTTTTCTTGTAATCATTGATATTCAGCTTTTACTTGGATAGCAACCCTTTATTAATTTTACTCGGCCCCAATAAATCCCATTGGTTTCCATACAAATCTTCAAATACGGCCACTGTACCATACTCTTCCTCCTTAGGTGGTCTAAGGAATTTTATATTCCGGTCCACCATTTTGTTATAGTCTCTCCAAAAGTCATCCGTAAACAGAAAAAGAAAAACCCTGCCTCCAGCTTGGTTCCCGATACTTTTCCTTTGTTCCTCATTTGCCGCTTTGGCCAATAAAAGGCAGCTCTCCTTTGCACCGGGCGGAGCGACCAAAACCCATCTTTTCTCTTCACTTAGGATAGTATCCTCGAGAAGGATGAAATCCAGTTTTTTGGTGTAAAACGCTATGGCTTCATCATAGTCCTTGACGACCAAGGCAATATGTGCGATTTTTTGTTTCACTTTAGTTTATTAGACCTCCTTATATTTTCTTGGCACGCAATTAATATCCAAATTTTATTAAGAATTTGAAGTGGCAGTTATTTGTAATGGCCGTTGTGGTTTTACCTTCATCCACAAAACTATCGCCAACAGGTTGAGCCCGGCAGCTAGATAGAAAAAAGGGACTTCGGAACCTGTTAGTTCCAATAGATAGGGGAATGCCAAAGCGGTTAAAAACGACCCGATATTTCCCGCCATATTCATAGTACCGCTTACCGCTCCCGAGAATTGTTTTCCAACGTCTACACAAGCTGACCAGGAGGGACTTAAGGTCATATCCGCACCAAAAACTGCAATAGAAATGAGTATTATGGCCGGTGTAACCTCATCCATATACACACTGGCAACTATACCTATGGATGCCAATAAGAACCCAATGATAGCCGGAACCTTTCGAGATAGGGCCCAGCGTTTTTTTTTGTAGATAAAGTCTACCAAAAATCCGGAAAACCAATTTCCAAGGGCTCCAAAAATCAGGGGTGCTGAGGCGTAGAATCCCGCTTCCAGCGCATCCAATCCATATTTTGCCTTTATGTGTGGAAACAACCATGTTAGACAGAAAAAGAAAGTAAAATTACTTGCAAAATACTGTCCCATTAACTGCCACATGGTTTTGGAGCGGAACAGCTTTCCAAAATCAATTGTAACCTTCTCCTCTTCTGCAGTATTCCTATTTGTATGCGCACGAATATAGCTTACTTCGGAAGCGGACATCCCCTTGTGATCTTCCGGGTTATCCCTAAACCAAAGGTACCATACGATGCCCCACAAAATACCAATGGCACCCAACAATACAAAGGTTAAGCGCCATCCGACCAAATCCATCAACCAGGCCACCATAGGCAAGGCAAAAGCGGCCCCAATACGTCCTCCTGAAAAATTAATGCCATTTACGATTCCACGCTCCGATAGGGGAATCCAACTATAAATGGCACGGGCCATACCGGGAAAGGCCCCAGCTTCACCTGCTCCAAAAAGGAAACGAACGATCAATAAGGTAAGGTAGTTCCAGACAGCCCCGGTCAAGGCCGTAAAAATCGACCATAAGGCCACTACTGCGGTCAATATTTTTCTAGGACCATACTTATCCGCGAACAATCCTGCCGGGGTCTGAAACAAGGCATACCCCAGCGCAAAAATACTCATGGCCCACCCCATTTGTTTGTCGCTCAATTGAAGGGATTCGGCTACCGGGTCCTTGGCCACGGAGAGCAATATACGGTCGAACAACACAATCATGGCCAACAGAAAAGTACCGAAAACCATTTTATACCGGGTAGGAAACAGCGTTCTATTTCCCATTTTCCAGTTTTTTAAGAATAAGTTGCTTTGATTTTTCCAGGTGGTCTTTTATCAGATTTTCGGCCAGGTCGGCATCGCGGTAGCGGATGGCCGAAACAATATCCAAATGCTCTTCCAAGGTCTCCTGAGGCGGGCGCACCAAGCCGATCATGTCAATACAAACCAAGAGATTCCCCTTCTGGAACAGGTTGTATAAAAAATCATTTCCAGAGTTTTTTATTAGGGAATTATGGAATTCACTATCTGCCTTTTGATAGGCTTGGGCATTGATTTCCCCTTTCTCGAAGGGTAACAACAAACTTCGTAACCGGTCTATTTCAGGTTGGGCGGCCCTATGCGTAAACAGTCTGGTTGCCGTGCTTTCCAAGGCTATGCGACAATCATAGATTTCAATAATTTCAGCATTGCTAAATTCTCTGACGATGACCCCTCTTCGCGGAATGGATTTGATCAATGATTCGGCTTCAAGCATCTGTAAGGCAGAACGCAAAGGAGTTCTACTGATGCCCAATTTATCCGCCAACTGCTCCTGGACTATTTTTTGACCCGGCAACAGTTTTTTGGAGACAATCATCTTTTTGACCTTCTTGTAGGCCTGTTTGCTCAATTCATCCGCAGTAATACGCATGTTTCAAAAATACTAAATTTTGTATACGGTATACAAAATTTCAATTACTATTTCTATAAAATCACATTTTACATGGAAGCACAAATAGGCCAAAAGCAGTTTATTTTTAGATGTCACCGTGGAATAAATCCAACTGTCCGTTGTTTTTTGGTTTGGCAAACCCATAGATGCTTCTTCCCCCATATTTATAGGATTCCTCTTTTTCCTTTCTGACCAAAGCATCAAAATTTGCATTCGGATGAAAACCCTTTTCTGCCTTTTGTGCCAAATCCGTGAGTTTATGAATGGCCTTGATTTTATCCGTATTGCCAATTTTTGCCTGTTGGACGGCATCCTTCAAACCGGCGATAGTTTCATCGTATACTTTGGTGGGAACGGGAAACGGTGTGGCATCCTTGCCTCCATGCGCAAAAGCAAAACGTGCAGGGTCTGAAAATCGCCATGGCGTTCCGTGTATAACCTCGCTTACCAAGGTTAATGATTGCAAGGTGCGGGGGCCGAGCCCTTTGAGCAACAAAAGCTCCTCAAACGTTTTTGTTTCGTTCTCTTGGGCCAGCCATAGGATGCTGCCTAAACGTTTTAGGTCTACATCCTTTGCTTTCATTTCATGATAAACCGGCACCAAAAGATGTGGCAATTCCTTCAATATCCTATCTGGGTGCTCTTTGGAAATATTCATAATGGAACCTCGGGTAGCCTTGGCCTCCTTATGCACCAAGTTTAGAATAGAACCCTGATTTTCACCACATACCGCCGTATGCGGTTCCTCCACAAAAGAGTTCAGATTTCCGGAATGCCAATGATACCTGCGCGCCATGTCGTTTGAGTTGTGCATCCCTTGCTGGATTACAGACCATTTACCAGTATCGTTCACCACAAAATTATGCAGGTAAAGATTGAACCCATCCTGTAAGGCCGTATTGTCTACCTTGGCACTTAATTTACTACATTGAGCCAAATGGTCACTGTCAAGTCCGGTCTTATAACCTACTTCAAGAAGTTCTGTTGGGGTTTGGAGGGACTTCTTCCCCTTTCCACCGCATATATAGATTCCCAATTCCTTTGAAACGGGATTAATTGCCTGTTTCAATGCGCGCATTACGGCCGTGGTGACCCCGGAGGAGTTCCAATCCATTCCAATGACCGTTCCAAAACTCTGAAACCAAAAAGGGTTCGCCAACCGCTCTAGAAAATCATCTTTCCCGTTTTGGATAATAATGGCCTCGACAAGCGGCAAGGTTAGCTGTTTCATTCTGCTAAAGAGCCAAGGAGGTATGGCTCCTCCATGCAATGCCAAATCTGCCGTACCCGAGCGCTGCATCATGGTTTTGGAATATAGCCAAATATATGGAATTTTTCCAATATTTAATCAGCGCTGAAGAATAATTAAATATCTTTGGGCACCTTGGCAAATTTTCGAGTATCCTCTTTTGTTAGCATTTGAAAGCTCTTTGGTTTTTCTGCTGAATTAAACACTTGAAGCAAATCCCTGGGAAGACCGATCAGTTTCCGGGTCTCCAAGCTCATCCATGCTCCCATCATCTCGCAATGGGCCACATTTCTTCCTTTGGCATCATAAAAATTATGATGGAATTCAAAGAATTTTCCATCCTCGCTTATACCCATTACCTCTAATGAAACCCGTATAGGTTTTCCGGGAAACACTTCCTTAAAATAATACATGTGCTCATAAAAAACGACCGGACCGATTTGATGTTTCGCCATCATCCTTTGGTCAAAACCCAGTTCCAAGAGATAACTCATACGGGTATGGCTCATAAAATTGATATAGGCACTGTTGGCCAAGTGCCTATTGGCATCAACATCGCTCCAACGAACTTCAAATTCCTTTACGTACATTTTTTCAACCTTTTGTTATGCATGCATAAAAGTTTCAAAAATACGCTCTTTTAGAAAAAGAAAAACACCGATTAAGATAACTTTACCGTTCTGCCTGTTTTGGCTGATTCGTTGATGGCCTCCACAATAATGATATCTTTCATACCATCCTCTCCGGGCACCAGTACGTTGGTGTTGTTTAAGATAGCCAGAGCATCGTCGTCCATCTGTTTTGCTTGCTGGTTTTCAATATAGGTATCCAAAAGCGTCCCGTTACTGGCCTTACCTTTTACTCCCCTATAGGATTGAAAAGGTTGCAGTTCATACCATCCCTTTTCACAATCGATCCGAAGAATATTAATACTTTGGGCAGCCGTGGTCTTCCCTTTGGCCTTGATTCCTGACGGAAAATCGATTTCAAAAATACTCGTCTCCGGAACTTCCTTATAAACCTCCGGGCGGGTATTCTCGTGATGTCCATTTACGGAAATAGGTTCTAGTCCCGTGGTATAGCGCATGGCATTTATCACATAGACACCAACATCATAGAGTAGGCCCCCTCCCAACTCGGCATCCATACGCCAATTATTTGGGGGATTAACAATATTGAATCCTACTTCAGCCTTTACTTTTTCAATATTTCCGAATGGTTTGGTTTTGGCCCATTGTATGAGTTGTTGTGTATTGGGTTCGTGCTGCATGCGATACCCAATTGATAGCTTTACCTTATTCTTGGCACAGGCATCCATAATCGATTGACATTCCGATGCCGTCTTGGCCATAGGTTTTTCGCACCAGACGTGCTTTCCCGTGTTAGCAGCTTTTATCGCATATTCGGCATGTAGCCCAGTAGGTAGAACAATATAGATAACGTCAATATCCGGATTATCAGCAATGCCGTCCATGTTTTGATAATTGTACACATTCTTATCGGGGATATCATAGCGCTCCTGCCAGACCGGAACTTTTTCGGGACTCCCTGTAACAATCCCCGTGAGTTGGCAATGCTCGGTAAGTTGTAAGGCCGGGGCCAGTATCGTTGTACTATAATTTCCAAGGCCTACTAGACATACCCCCAGTTTTTCCTTTGTGCGATTTAGCGTAAAGGCGTATTGCGGTAATATCCCGACTCCTCCGAGAAATAACCCTGATTTTTTTAGAAATTCCCTTCTCTTTTGCATTTTCTGAAATTCTTGGGTGCCCTCTAAATTTAATCACATACATGGGAACACCTTCTGCTTTTTACACAACTTTATGAGTTTCTTAGGCCTCCTTTGCATATGAGCGGAATTGAGCGTAGCTTTAAGGGCATAGCTAAAACTCTTGCCTCATGTCGTTAAAACCTGATTTTGTCCATAGCCTTTCCCTTCCTGCCATAGCAGCCCCAATGTTCTTAATCTCAGGACCTAAACTGGTCATTGAGTGCTGCAAAAATGGTATTGTTGGCACTTTTCCTGCGCTCAACCAACGTACCAGCGAAGGCTTCGAGGAATGGCTATTGGAAATAAAATCGGAACTCCAAAAGTTCGAAAAAGAAACAGGCAAGAAACCTGCCCCTTTTGGAGTGAATCTTATTGTACACCCTACCAATCCCAGATTGGAGGCCGATCTAAAACTCTGTGTGAAGCATAAGGTCCCTTTGATCATTACGTCATTGGGGGCCGTTAGTCAAGTTGTGGATGCCGTGCATAGTTACGGCGGGCTGGTGTTCCATGATATCATTAAAAAAAGACATGGGGAAAAGGCCGCACAAGCTGGTGTTGACGGGCTCATATTGGTAGCGGCGGGTGCCGGAGGGCATGCGGGCACTATAAACCCCATGACGCTAGTGGCCGAAATAAAGGCATTTTATCACGGGACTATTATTCTCTCTGGCTGCATTAGTAGCGGAAGGGATATTGCTTCTGCCCTACAAATGGGAGCGGACTTGGCCTATATGGGTACCCGGTTTATTAATACCCAAGAAAGTGAGGCCCCGGAAGCGTATCGAAAAATGATCATTGAAGCGGGGGCCAGTGATGTGGTCTATACCGCAGCCATTTCCGGAGTACACGCTAATTTTTTGGGAGCTAGTTTAAAGGCCGCCGGTTTAAGCGATGCCGATCTAAAAAAGGATACTAAAATAGATTTCGGAAAGGAATTGGATACAGAGGCAAAGGCCTGGAAAACCATATGGTCCGCTGGACAAGGTGCTGCCACCGTAAACAACTCGCCACCAGTATCGGAATTGGTAGACGCCTTAAAATTGGAATTTAAATCGGCAATCGAGGAACAAATTAAGGTTTTGGAAACCTATCCGAAATAAATTCTACGCCTCAACGGACTCCCTAGCATTATTCGATTCTACCAAAAACTGATGAACCTGGCTTACGGCCATGGAGCCTTCTCCCACTGCTGAAGCTACCCGTTTTACAGAACCTTTGCGCACATCACCCACAGCAAAGAAACCTGGAATACTCGTTTCCAGGGACTGTGGTTTTCGTTTTCTGAAAATATCACATCGATATAAATCCTTTTCCGCAATTCCGGGACCGGTGCAGATAAATCCTCTTTCATCGGTTGCCACAAGTCCTTTTAGCCAATCCGTACAAGGCCTGGCACCAATAAAGGTAAAGAGATTAGTAATATTCTTTTTGATTCTTTCGCCATCTTTCGTTTCTAAAACCAGCGATTCCAAATAGTGCTCCCCATGGAGTTCCTTGACCTGGGTATTCAATTGCACATGAATATTAGGGGCCGCTTCGATTCGCTGAACCAGATAGTCGCTCATTTTTGCTCCCAAATCGCCTCCCCTTAAGATTACATGTACTTCCTTGGCATGCTCGGCCAAAAAAAGTGCCGCCTGGCCCGCGGAATTACCGCCCCCTACAACGCCTACCAATTCATCCTTACAAGCGGAAATATTCATTCCTGTTGCAGAATAATAAACACCACTGCCTTCATACTTTTCAATGTTTTCAATAGGCAGTTGCGTATAATTGGCTCCAGTAGCAGCCATAATGGCCTTTGTCTTTATGGCTTTACCATTGGTAGCGTAAAGGATAAAATGTTCCCCGGTATGCTCAATCCTTTCCGCCTTATGTGGAATAGAAATATTACAGCCAAATTTCTGTGCCTGAACATAGGCCTTATTGGCCAGGTCATTTCCTGAAATACCCGTTGGAAAACCGAGATAGTTTTCTATTTTGGAGCTTTTCCCCGCTTGTCCACCGGGAGCATTACTGTCTATGGTAACAACACTAAGCCCTTCTGAGGCAGCATATACGCTTGCCGCCAACCCGGCAGGTCCTGCCCCGATTACCAGCAAGTCAAAAACCTTATCCTCAAAATCCATGAGAACTCCGGCATAACGAGCCAGTTGATCCAAGGATGTTTTCTGACAAATGGCACCATCACTCGCAATAAACAAAGGAAGGTCTTTTTCAGAAAGATTAAAGTTTTGCAGCAATTCCCTTGCTTCCTCGGATACGTCAACGTCCAAGAAATTATGCCAGATATGGTTTTTTTCCATAAAATCCCGTAAGGCATAGGTATGTTTGGAATTACCGGAACCTATGAGTTTCATACCGCCTGTAAATTCATTGAGTACCGTATTCTGCCTTTCCAGGAAAGCATTAAGCAGTACATCGCTAATATCACTATGCTTGGCAATGGCCTCCCTAAGGTGTTGAGGTCTAATACGCAATAAGGTTGTCCCGGATTTTGCGACGGCGTGAAACTGTGCCGCCCTGTTGGAGAGCATTCCGCTATCGCCCGAAAACTCATTTTTACCATGGGCAACGATAACGTAATTATCATTATAGGGATCTTCAATGGAAACCGTTCCATCCAAAACTGCAAAAAAGTCATATTGCAAATCGCCCAAGGAGAACACACGTGTGTCCTTGTCATAGGATTCAATAGTACCGTATTCTTTTAAAATATTAATCTGACGTTGGGTCAATTCGGGAAAACGAGGGTCGTTCATAGGTCTTTAATATCTAGCAATTTGTTCGTGGACATAACACCACATCCATTTTTCGTTCGGCTCCGCAGAAATGATAACCGCATGTTCATGCGAGGCTGCATGCTTACTTGCATGTTTATTGGGCGAACTATCGCAGCACAAGGTAATCCCACAGCTTTGACACGTGCGCAAATGTACCCAGGAATCACCTGTCTTAATACATTCCTCGCACTCATAATCGAGGGGTTTCCTTACCGATTCAATTGCCTGTATGTGTTCACATTTTTTTAATCGCAAAGCCATAACTTAAAATTACAATAAACTTTACAATCCATTTTTATGGGAACATCAATTATGAAAGTTTTAAGTATTTTTAGCCAATATGTTATCCTGGACCTGTGCAGGAAGTTCACTTTCATCCCTTAATCTAGACCAAAATGTATATCAAAAGAAATATTAGCTGGGGCATAATTCTAAGGTATGCCTGGAAAAATCTGATCTTCTTCACCTTATGGGCGGCTATCATTTTTTCTGCCTATTATTATTTAGGATGGAAGCATTTGGATATCCCCTTTCAACCTTTAACCGTAATCGGTGTCGCTGTAGCCTTCTATATAGGTTTTAAAAATAGCCAAAGCTATGATCGTTTTTGGGAAGCTCGGAAAATATGGGGCGGAATTGTCAACTATTCGCGTACATGGGCCAATAATGTATTGAGTTTTGTTGAGGACGATCATGAGACCAAACGTATTCTTATCTATAGACATATCGCCTGGATCAATGCCTTACGAATCCAATTACGCCAACCTACAAGTTTTTCCATTAAAGAGAATAAGTCGGTCGAAAAACTGTTTAAAAGACATGGGGAGCGGAATCCCGTATGTTCGGTTTTGGATAATTTTTTAAGTCCGGAAGAGGATGAGAAATTAGAAAATCGGAAAAATGTAGCTACACACCTTATAAAGAATCAAGGACTACATTTAAAACAATTATTAAACGAAGGGAAAATTACGGAGTTCGATAAACTGGTCTTCCATAACACTTTGGAGGAGCTGTATAACCTGCAGGGAAGGTGCGAACGTATAAAAAATACCCCTTTTCCTAGGCAATATGCCTATTTCAGCACTCTATTTACCTGGATTTTTGTTCTATTGCTTCCTTTTGGCCTGCTTTCCATTTTTGAAGGTGAAATCAAGGAAATACGCACAGATCTGCAACAACAGCTTTTTCTTGGGTTTATGATTCCGTTCTCTGTTTTGATCTCTTGGATATTTACCACTATGGAAAAGATAGGCAGTAATAGTGAAGACCCTTTTGAGGGGCGCATCAATGATGTGCCCATGACAGCACTTTGCCGGACCATTGAAATTGATCTACGCGACATGTTGGATGAAAAGGATTTGCCTAAAAAAGTACAGCCTAAGGATAACATTCTCTATTAATGCCTTTTGTATCGTCCAACTATAATCCGCCCCTTATATTTAGAAACGGGCATTTCTCCACCATTTATTCGGGATTGGTCCGCAGGGTAAACGGATTGGTCCAAGAACGTGAACGATTAGAATTGCCGGATGGTGATTTCTTGGATTTGGATTGGAGCTACGCCCTCAAACCCTCCAGTGGAGTTGTCATTCTTTTACATGGTTTGGAAGGTCATGGCCAACGGCCTTATATAACAGGAAGTGCCAAGCATTTTAACCAGAACGGCTATGATGCCTGTGCAGTGAATTTTCGAGGTTGTGGCGGAGAGACCAATAGGATGTATCGTACCTACCACTCCGGGTCTACCGAAGATTTAGATGCCGTAATACGGCATATTCTGCGTACAAGAAAACATTCTAAAATTTACATCAAAGGTATAAGTCTAGGTGGTAATTTGGCCTTGAAATATGTGGGCGAGAGAAATGAAATTCCGGAAGAAATCAAAGGAGTAATCGGTATTTCCGTCCCCTGCGACCTGTATAGTTCCCTTAAAGAGTTATTGAAGCTTAAGAACTACCTCTATGCCGAACGTTTTAGAAGACATTTAACGGATAAGTTGAGACTAAAACTTCCCCTTTTTCCCGACAAGATTTCTGATGAGGATATCAAAAAAATAAAAACACTGAAGGATTTTGATGACATCTACACCAGTAGAGCGCATGGATTTGCCGATGCCTTGGATTACTATGAAAAATGTAGTTCCCTTCAATTCCTCCCAAATATCAAAATTCCGGCATTGGTCATCAATGCCCAAAACGACTCCTTTTTAGGACCGGAGTGTTTCCCTTATAAAGAAGCCAAAGATAATCCCAAACTCTATTTGGAGGTTCCAAAATATGGTGGCCATGTTGGTTTTTACAAAAGCACCAATATTTATCATAATGAAACAAGAGCAATAAAATTTGTTGAAGAGGTCATTTAAGCCTTGCTATTTTATATATTAGTAGCCCTAAAGTAACAGATGCCGTTAAGGATTCGGCAATAAAATTTGGTATAAATGAAAAAAGTACTCATGTTTTTGGCCTTAGGAGGCCTTATTGTCGGTTGTGGAGGAAAGGAAAAAAAAGAAGAAAGTGGAGGTTTTGAAATGAAACGCTCCAAAACGGAGGAAAAAGCCGCAGATACATCCGAGGGTGTTCCTGTGGATATGAACAATGATGGTGTAGGTCCCTTTAAGGATATTTCTTTCTCCAATGAGGTAGATGCAGAATTGGCAAGTGCCGGAGAGGCCAAGTTCAGTTCCATTTGTGTGGCCTGCCATATGGCCGAACAACGCATGATCGGCCCTGCACTTAAAGGGGTGTATGAAAGGCGAAGTCCTGCATGGGTCATGAATATGATCATTAATCCGGATGTGATGCTCAAAGAAGATCCCATTGCCAAGGCACTTCTTAAGGAATACAACAATGCCATAATGTTAAACCAAAATCTGACCGAAGACGAGACCCGCGCCGTCGCCGAGTATTTAAGGACGTTATAGAGCGTTTCCGAAAATTTAATCTTGCCGTTATCTCTAAATAATCTTGGGATAGCGGCATTTTTTGTGTATTCGTATGGACAGGATAAAGCAGGGAAATCGCAAGGTGAAAATCGTAAAGGCCATAATGTACATGGCTCAGGCGTAGAGAACCAATACTTTTCATAAAACAGTTTTAAGAAACCAAAATCTTTTTTTAACAAAATTTTATCATCTTATCCAGACTGCGGACGTCTTTATAATTGACAGACCGATTAAAGCAGTTCATTATGAAAGAGGATGCATCAGTTTTTGAAAAGAAAAAACCCGCCGAGAAAAAAAGTCATGGTATACGAAAGGATATTTCGCTAAAATATTGGTTGGGATGGTCTGGCGGCTATGGCAATCCCAAAACCGAAAAAACTTGAACTACTTAACAGTATTGCGAAATAATTCCTTTCGTGGAAATAGATATATACTAAAAAAAGCCTGATACAATTTGTTATCAGGCTTTTAAATTTTTAGGCCGTGGTAAGGTTATAGATTAAAGTTCCAAATCCACCCAAACCAATTTATGATCGGAAGCGGCATTCAACTCATTCTGCTCATCTGCCTCGGTGGGCCAAAACACGCCGGAATCTACAACTTTCAAGTTTGCGGATGGGAGAACATAATCTACGCGCAAGTTCCCAGGATTAGTGTCGCCAAAATCCCCGGTATCATAGGCAGGGTCCCCAATATGGGTGTCATTTATCTCTCCTTGAACAATACTGGCCTCGGTACCTCCTTCGCTAGAAGGGACCCTATTTCCTGTAAGTACACTCTGGTTTATTTTGAGGTTACTCTCAAATATGCCAATGGGATGGTTAGTGGAATCGCCATCAAAGGTATCCGCATTCATATCTCCCATCACAACAAAATGTGCACCATAGGCCAACCCTCCGGTAAATCCATTATCATCATAAATGTAGCTCTCGTCATTGATGTAATCACTGATGAAACGTATTTCGTCATGGTTCCTTGTACCGTTCCGATCCTCGGGCCCATCGAATACCGGTGGGGTGGGGTGAGCAATCAAGGCGTGAACAACTTTACTTTCGGAAACTTGAATAGGGATGTCCACATGATTTTTAGAAGATAACCGAAATACTGCCAAAGCTTCTTCGGAATAGTATTGACTATTGTTCTCATTTACGGGCAATAGTGCTTCTGGCATATCTTTCCATAGGAATTGTTGAAATGTACGAATATTCTCTTTCTGGATTTTGTATTTGGATAGTATCGCAAACGCAAACTGGCCAGGAAAGAATCCAAATCCATAGGTGTCCCCGGGAATGGAAACCTCACCATTACCATCCAAATCTACTTCGGCCAAAACCCCTGTATTGGATGATACGGAATAGGCGTATTCGTAAGTAACCGCATCCGCACCGTTTTGGCTTATCCCCAAGTAGTTTTTTTGAAAGAGATCAAGTGCTTCGCCATTTGAATCGTAATCAAACTCCAAAAGGGCAACAACATCCGGGTACTGTCTCTGTATAACCTCCGCTACCAATTTGGCTTGTGGGTTATCCTGTGTGGATAAATCCGAAATCAGTTCTCCTTCGTTGGATCGATTCAAGGAGGCATTGTAACTGGCAAATCGTACTTTAACATCATCGTCTCCTCCTGGGTGACCTATGAAGTCGTCCTTAATACAGGAAGTAACAAGAATTAAGGAAAAAAGGAAAAGAAACTTTGTTCTAGATAATAACTTTTGGGTTTTCATGTTGGAAGTAATTTTGATTAGGATTAAATCTTTAACAGTCTTTTACCTCCTAAATGTAGTTGCTGCGTCTTAAGTACAAATGAACCTAGCGTAAAGATATTGTCCTATTTTTTTGGCGAATGTTAACTTTAGGTTCTTAGATATATTGCGTAGGGATGCATCATAAAAAAACAGAATGATGGAATGGTTTCGTTGCAAAATATCTGTTTTTTTATATGACAGGTTCCCCGTAATTTTAGACAACCTATTTTTACGAGTTACATTGTGCAAAAAAACCCAAAAACCTATTTCAACTGGAGCTCTGGAAAGGATGCCGCGTTGGCATTGTGTTATCTTCAACGGAGTGGAAAATATCATATCGATAGATTGCTTACCACAGTAAACACTCATCACAACCGGGTTTCCATGCATGGCCTAAGAAGGGAACTCTTGGAGAGGCAAGTACAAGAAATTGGTCTACCCCTTACTACTATAGAGCTGCCGGAGGAGCCTACCATGGAAGTTTACAATACCGCAATGGAACGTGTAATTGGAAAACTAAATTCCGAAGGATATACACATTGTGGTTTTGGCGATATTTTTTTAGAAGACCTAAGGATTTATAGGGAAACAAAATTAAGTCCCTATGATATAGAATGTTGCTTTCCGCTTTGGAAAAGAGATTCTAAAGAGCTCATCACTGAATTTTTGGATTTAGGCTTCAGGGCTATAATCATTGCCCTAAATTCCGAAGTATTGGATGTTTCATTTGCCGGACGGGAAATTGATGAAAATTTCCTTAAGGACCTGCCATCCAATGTGGACCCATGTGGTGAAAATGGTGAATTTCATACCTTTTGTTTCGACGGACCCATCTTTACAAATCCAGTGGAGTTTACTTTAGGCGAAAAAGTCTATCGGGAATATAAAAGGCCAAAAGATCAAGATACTAGTACCGTTGGCCATTCTATGGGTTTCTGGTTTTCCGATCTTTTACCGATCGAAAAAAGACAAAACAACTAATCTATTGCGCTACCGAAAATGAAACTACCGTTGTTGCCCTGTATTATACTCATACTCAGCTTAAGCTCGTGTAGAGAGGATAAGGTATTTGCCGAATATGGAATTAAAGAGTTTTCATTTAAGGGACATAAGGCAAAAATCGTATTCCCCCATACAAAAAACGAGAATGGTTTCTGGATCTGGAGGGCCAGGTTTTGGGGTGTTGAACCGCAGGTGGACAAGGCACTCCTGGAAAAAGGGTTTCATGTTGTCTACATTGATGTCGCCGACCTGTTCGGAAATGAGGAAGCTGTTAATCTATGGAACGCTTATTATACCTTCATTTCCAAAAAATACGATCTAAATCAAAAAGTAGTTTTGGAAGGATTAAGTAGGGGCGGATTAATCATTTACAATTGGGCATCCCAAAACACCGAAAAAGTAGCGTGTATTTATGCTGATGCGCCTGTTTGTGATATCAAAAGTTGGCCCGGAGGTCTATTTACAGGAATTGGAAGTCCTAAAGATTGGGAAGCTTGTTTGCAGGCCCATGGTTTGGATGAAAATTCAGTTATGGATTTTGAGGGGAGTCCAATACATACCTGTGTGGATCTTGCTAAGGCCCAAGTCCCGGTCCTACATGTTTTTGGGGATGCCGATAAGGTAGTTCCCCATTTCGAAAATACGGAAGTATTGGCCAAGAATTTTGAGGAAGCAGGTGGAAAAATTAAATTGATCCGCAAGGAAGGTGTGGGTCACCATCCCCATAGCCTGGAAGACCCTGAACCCATAGTGGACTTCATTTTAAGCCATACGGTTAGTAAACCCCGGTAAATACCCAAGAGGATAGGGAACTCTATGGCAGAAAAATCTATTGTATATTTAGGGTACTAGGAATTAGGTTTTGCTACTCATTGCCGCCAATATGAAAAATATATATATCGTAATCCTGCTTTTCCTTTCAACGTGCGCGCCAGAAGAGAATTCTGCATTTGATCTGGTTATTTCCAATGTGAATCTCATTGATGGTACAGGGTCTGGTCTCCAAAAAAATGTAAACATAGGCATCAAAGGAAATAGAATCGTGGCCATTGATGCAAAAGAACTTGTTCAAAAAGCCAAAGTAATTGATGGTAGTGGAAAATTCCTGATTCCCGGACTGTTTGATTGTCATGTACATACCGGGTCCTATAAAAAGGATTTTCCCAAGTTCATCCATTTTGGGGTGACCTCCATATTCATTACCGGGGGTGGTATATGCACCAATAGTTATTACAAGGAAATGCGAGATATGGGAAATCAGGATACCTTGCCTGCTCCCAAGGTGTTTCATACCAGTCAACATTTTACCATGGAGGGGAGACATCCCGTAAAAACCTATGGGTCCAGTCGGTGGCGAGAAGGGAAGACGGTTTTCTTTCTTCGAGACACATTACAAATCGAAGAATTGGTGAAAGAAGTCGCACAGCACCCCATTCAGGGCATAAAACTCACCATAGAAGACGGCCCTCACCCTCCCCTAGTAGAACGGATGCCACAGGAGTTCATTAATAAAGTACAAAAGGAAGCGAACAAAAATGGGTTGGAGGTATTTGTACATGTTAGCGACAATGTTGAACTGCAAATGGCTATCGATGCCAATATCCGAAATATTGTCCATTTTACGGGCGTAGATCTCGATTTTCAAAGAGATGATGCACTTGTAAACAAAATATACCGCGATAGTATTTCTTGGGTGACTACTTTAATGCTGGATAAAAGTTTTTTGTATCCCTTACACCCTGAATGGATCGAGGAACAAAAAGTACAGGAGGTCTATGATAAGAGTTATTTAATGGGCATGGAAGATCCTGGCTTTATATTTCGTGCTAAGGATTATGTTGACTTTATGAGCGATTATCTAAAAACTGAAAATATTGAACTCATTGATGTCATTACGTTTCAAGTTGAAGATATCCAAGAACTTTTTAAGAATGGTGTGAACATGGTACTGGGTACGGACACTGGAAATACCTTTGTTCTACCGGGATATAGTTTACATGAAGAAATGCAGCTTCTTGAAATGGGTGGCATGGAGCCATTGGATATTATTAAAATGGGCACCTTGAACGCTGCAACTATGATGAAGGCTGCCGATAGCCTTGGATCTATTGAAACGGGTAAAATTGCAAATATGGTGCTGTTGGATAAAAACCCCTTGGAGACTATAAAAAATACCTTGGAAATAAATGCGGTAATAAAAAATGGTGTGGTTCAACAGAGAATTGTAGATTAAGCATATAATCCCAAATAGTCTAATTGACAAAACTAGTTTATCCCTAAAAATGGATTTTAAGATTGATTTTTTAGATCACGTGGCCATTCGGGTCAAGGATATTAATGCCTCTGTGGATTGGTATGAAAAAGTACTTGGGTTAAAACGGTACAAGCTTCCAGAGTGGGGGTCTTTCCCAATCTTTATGCTAGCAGGCAAATCCGGTATCGCTTTGTTCCCCGCCAACGAAAAACATAGTGTACTTGATGCGAATTCAAAAAATGTTAAAATAGATCATTTCGCCTTTAATGTAACTCGGGACAACTTTGAAAAGGCAAAAAAGAAATATGACGCATTGAATCTAAAGTACGAATTTCAAGACCATCATTATTTTTACTCCATCTATACCAAAGACCCCGATGGACACACTGTAGAGCTCACTACACTGGTGGTTGACGAGGATGCTTTTTATAGCGACCTATCGAATGCGAAATAACGATTACCGCACCAATACTATGCAACAACCTAAATATTATGAAAAATTACCTATTCGTTTTCTTCGCATTTCTACTTTGTATCTCCTGTCGTCAAGAAAACAATCTTAAAGACCAGCAACTTGATGTAGCCGTAATTCCCGTTCCAAAAGAACTGATTTTGGGAGACAAGGCGTTAATACTCTCAGCAGAAAGTAAGATGTACACTTCCAATGAAAGACTTAAACCTTTGTTATCGCTTTTTGCCGATGAACTCAAAACCTTGACGAATATCGATTTGACGACTAGCACTTCCGAGTTGGCCGATATTCGTTTTGAAATCGATACTGCCTTGGTGAACGATGGTTACCGGATTCATATTGAAAATCGAATCGATGTAACTGCTGGAAGCTATCAGGCTGTGGCTATGGCCCGAACCACCTTGTTGCAAATGGCCCATGTGGAAGGCAAGGAATTGCTATTCCCACAGGTGCAACTGTATGACCATCCAGATACCCAATACCGTGGACTTATGATCGATCTTGCGCGTAATTGGCATAGTATGGAAACGGTAAAAAAGCTAATAGACTTGGCCTCTTATTATAAGACCAATTATGTACAACTCCATTTTACGGACGACCAAAGCTATACATTGCCTTCCAAAAAATATCCTCAGCTTCCAACACCCAATCGACATTATTCCTTTGCCAATTTGGAGGAATTGGAAAGCTACTCACAGAAACGTGGGGTTACCATCATTCCTGAAATAGATATCCCCGGCCACGCCAAATCCTTGGTTACTGCATATCCCAACCTCTTTGGGATCAAAGACCATGAGGAAAATCCTTATATCATTAATATGGGCAAGGAAGAAGTATACATTGCTTTGGATGCTTTGATCGGTGAAATTGCCCTAATTTTTGAGACAACACCCTATTTCCATATTGGTGGTGATGAGGCACGCTTTTCCAAAGTTATGGAAGATCCCCATGTACAAAGCTATATGAAATCCCATAATTTAGGCAATGAGGATGTACACGAACTCTATCGGCATTTTCTAGTAAGGGTAAACGAAATTGTCAAAAAATACGGGAAGCGGACCTGTGTTTGGGAAGGGTTCACCCGTAAAGGCCAAGTGGAGATTCCAAAAGATATGATTGTATTCGAATTTGAGACCAATCGCTATTTGCCAAATGAACTGATAGAAGATGGCTATACTGTGGTGAATACTTCATGGAAACCCATTTATGTGGTCAATGAAAAGAAATGGGAACCCAAGACAATCTACGAATGGAACATGTGGCGATGGGAAAATTGGTGGAGTAGGGCCCCGTCCATCGTCCCTATTCAAGTGGAAGAATCACCATTGGTCATAGGAGCTCAGATGTGTACCTGGGAGCAACCGCAGGAGCTTGAGTTTGTTAGTCTTCGAAAAAGACTTCCCGTAATGAATGAACGTATCTGGAATACCAAGAAAAATATACCCTACCAGGAGTTTATGCAACATTTGGACAGCACAGATACCAAGCTGTCGCTTTTGGTAAACGATTATCAACAGGATAGTCTTTTGGTTGGGCATAATCACAAGGAACCTGAAGATTAAGTAAATGTGATGCGCTTACTGGTCACTTTAAGTCAAAAGTGGATATAGTTAAGCCTGGATTCTTATTGGGGGCAAGTTGAAATCTGAAAAAATTTGAGTTTTTTAAAAAATTTTGTCCTGTTTCATCAGACTGAATCGTCATATAACAAATGAACCGCTTCAAATAGATGCGCTATGAAAGACCTGACGATTAGTTTAAAAAATGGGACCGACCTAGAGTTCAAGTCCTTCCAAAAACAAATTTCATTAAAAAACTGGGTAGGATGGGCAGGTGGTTATAGCATATCGCGCAAGGCAATAAATATTACTAAAAAAGAAAGGTGATTGTTCCCAGATTTTTTCCAACACTCCTTCCTTCAATTCTTTTATTGAATTTTATCCACCACCACTTTATAGGTTGGGTCTTCCAAAACATTCACTTCTATAATATCATCCGCATTTTGCAACAAGCGGATACAGTCCTTGCTTAAATGCCGCAAGTGAACTTTTTTACCTACTTTTTGATACCGTTCCGTAATCTTGTTCAAAGCTTCAATAGCGGACATGTCCACTACGCGGCTTTCTCTAAAATCAATTACTACTTCGTTGGGATCATTGAGTACCTCGAATTTTTCAGCAAATAATGTGGTAGAACCAAAGAATAGCGGGCCATATATTTCGTAATGTTTTACACCCTCATCATCAATATATTTTCGCGCACGAATACGTTTGGCATTGTCCCATGCAAAGACCAAGGCCGAAATAATGACTCCTACCAACACCGCTAAGGCCAGGTTATGAAGGAAAACAGTGACCAGGGTAACCAGTACCATCACCAAGACATCCGATTTTGGCATCCGTCGGAAAGTGCGTAGGCTGGCCCATTCAAAAGTGCCCAAGGCAACCATAATCATAAGTCCTGTTAAAGCGGCCATGGGAACACGTTCAATGAGTCCGGCACCGAACATAATGAACACCAAAAGCATTACTGCGGCCACAATCCCCGAAAGTCTTGCCCTGGCCCCATTAGAGGTGTTGATCAAACTTTGTCCGATCATAGCACACCCGCCCATTCCAGAAAAGAAGCCGGAAAGAATATTGGCGGTACCCTGTGCCACTGCCTCTTTATTACCACGGCCTCTAGTTTCCGTAATCTCGTCAACGATATTTAAGGTTAACAGGCTTTCTATCAATCCTACTCCGGCCACTACGGCAGCGTAGGGGAAAATAATTTGTAGCGTCTCAAAGGAAAATGGAATCTCCGGTATATGAAAAGGTGGAAACCCACCTTTTATGGAAGCAATATCTCCAATGGTCCTAGTATCAATATCAAAGAAGACCACGATACCAAAAATGGTGAGGATAGCGACCAAGGAGGATGGCACCACCTTGCTTAGCCTTGGAAGCCCCCAAATAATAAACATCGTTAGCAATACCAATCCCAACAAAATATATAGTGGGGTGCCCGTAAGCCAATGGCCCTCCGTATCCTGGAACTGTACCAACTGGGACATAAAGATGATGATGGCCAAACCGTTTACAAAACCAAAAATAACGGGATGTGGTACCAAACGCATCAGTTTACCCAATCGAAGGAATCCTGCGGCCATTTGAAGAAGACCGGCCAATATGACTGTGGCAAAAACGTATTCTACCCCAAAATCCTTGGCCAAGGAAACGATAACAACAGCTACGGCCCCAGTAGCTCCGGAAATCATTCCAGGACGACCTCCCAGAATTGATGTGACCAAACCCATGACAAATGCAGCATACAATCCCGTTAATGGGGACAAGCCAGCGATCAGGGCAAAGGCAATGGCTTCTGGCACCAAAGCCAAGGCTACGGTAAGACCCGAAAGGATTTCCGTTTTGTAATTTACCTCCTGTGAAAAATCAAAAAGATTTAGATATTTCTTCAAACCTTATGAATTTAAGGCCGCAAAAATAAGGTTAATTATACTTCCTCCGCAGGTTTTACATTTTTATATTGAAGTTTTGATTTATTTTTAAAGAACTATTTTAAGATTACTCCCAATATTGGGAATACAATAATCCGTTTGGTAAAATATACACGATAATGAAAAAGGCTCTTATCTTTCTATCCTTATTGGTTTTTCCATTTTTAAACTATTCACAGGAGAAGGAAGACAATTACTTTGTTGCACTGTATACTCTAGGGGATAGTTGGGATTCCAGTAAATCTCCCGGGGAACAGACCTATTTTAAGGAACACTCTTCACATCTCTCCAAATTAAGGTCGGACAGTATTATCGTTATTGGGGCGAGGTATAGTGATACCGGAATGCTTATCCTAAAAAGCAAAAATTTGGCCGAAGCCAAAAGTTTGCTCTTGGAGGATATTGCCGTGAAGAATAATCTGTTCCGTGTTGAAATCCATCCCTTTCAACCTTTTTACAAAGGTACTTTGGAGTAATCCAAAATAAGGATTACCAATTTTTAAGCCCTAACAATCGCTCCCCGAGTGACGATAACTTAGCGGTGTCATATTTGGTCTGTTCCCAATTTCTGGGGTCGCCGGGAAATGCATATCCTTCGGGGGCCACCCTATTTTTCCAAGAATTGATGCGCCATTCCTTTAGTTCCGGGTTGTCTTCTTCTGCCGGCATCATGGAAATGTATTGGGCAACACGTACTTTGTCCTTGGATTTATTGGGCCGTATGCCATGGGGTTCCGTACTATTGAAAATCAATAGGTCGCCGGCCTCCATCTTAACCTTTACAATTTTATCCTCCAAATCCGAAATATCGGGTTGGAATCTATCCCGGTCCTCCGGTTGTGTGAGTTTCCAACTATCGTAGTTTCTATAAAGCCAGGGAATGCACTGGAAACCGCCCATGTTTTCGTCCGTTTGATCCGCCAATGCCAATACGCCCTGTACGTTCTGGGGTCTGGTCTCCGGGTCGTAATCCCAATGGATAAAACCCTTTTTATCTACTCCGGGCGATAAAGGAAAATTGAGATTGGCCCGATCTATGGTCACCCAAAGTTTTTCCGTACCCCAAACATCTACAAAGGCATCATAGACGCGTTGGGCCTGACGGTTGTTCCATAAATGTTGATTATTATAGACCTCTACCATTCCTGTACCGGTCAATTCCTTCATCTGCATTTCGGCCCTAGCAGGGGCATACCAAGTTTCCGCATCGTTTGGATCCTTTTCATCAAACTCCCATATAAAGTCTGCCGTAGCTTTGGCCTGCTCCTTGGGAATCGCATTTTTTATAACGATATAACCATTATGTATCCAAAATTGCCAATCCTCTTCACTTAAAACGCGCAAAGGTTTCCCATTGGATCTATCACTTAATTTGATTTTACTACTAGTGGCCGTGGATGGATTTCCCGGAATTTCTTCATGGGCCTTATTGGCCATTTCCATCTTTGTTTTTGTCTGTTGCATGATATATATGTTTAGTTATGTAACTTAATTGATAGGGGTAAAACTACTTCTGTTCATTTCAAAAATCCACCTTCATATTGACCATTATTTGAACTATATTGATTTTTTAACTGCCAAATCCACCTAAATATGGCAATTTTGTTATATTTAAGGATGAAAATCCAGCTGGAAGACATTCGTTCAGATTCCAAAAGTCCGTTTCGACTGTTGCACGATCCCAAGTTGAACCATCTTTTCTACTGGCATTTTCATCCGGAGTTTGAGTTGGTCTACATAGAAGGGGCCAGTGCTACCCGACATGTAGGTGACCACATTTCACAGTTTACGGATAACGATTTGGTATTGATAGGGTCCAATATTCCCCATCTTAATTTTGATCATGGGGTTACTACTTCCTACAGAAAAGAAGTGTTGCACATAAAACCTTCGTTCAAACAGTCCATAACAGCCCAAATGCCCGAGCTGCAATCCTTGGACCGTCTTATGGAGCTTTCAAAGTATGGGCTGGCCTTTACCGGTGCCACTAAAGCGGAAGCTGGTAAACGGATGAAGAGACTTCATTTGTTGGATTCTTTCGAGTTTTTTATGGAAATCCTTTCCATTCTTAGGTTCCTCGCTGGAAGTAAGGAGTTTGAACTGCTCCATAGCAAACCCTTTGTTAATAGGTATAGCCATAAGGAACAGGCACGAATTCGTGAAATCTACGCCTTGATAGATGACCGCTATCAAAATAAAATACCGTTGGAGGAGGTTGCCTCTCTCTGCAATTTAAGCAAACCGGCCTTTTGTCGTTATTTTAAGAAAACCACCGGAACCACTTTTACCAATTTTTTAAACCAGTACCGCATCAGTCAGGCAAAGCGGTTACTGCTCCTCGGTAAAAACATTAGTGAGACCTGCTATGAATGTGGATTTGAAAGCCTTTCCTATTTTAATCGCATTTTCAAAAAGGTAACCCAAGAAAATCCCTCGGAATTTAAACAAAGGCACATAACGCGGTCTTCATAAAAAAACCGCCCCAAATCCACGTAATGGGACTGGAGCGATTCCTAACTAAATAACCAACCAAAAATCTTTATTTATTTCTTTTTCGTTTTACCTTCATAATCGGATTGGAAGTTTTCGTTCTCTTTTTAGCTTCTGAGCCTTTACCAGATTTTAAGTATTGCTGGTACCCTCTTCCACGGAACTCATATATTGTTCCGCTGTCCGGGTGATACAATTCAATTGTACTATCATTGATAACGTACAACTCAAAGTAATCATTGTCCATGAAGTCGTAAGCGAGTGTTAAAGTTTTGAGCGTTTCATCGTTTTCTACGTCATACACCTGATAATCTCCTTCAAAATCCCATTGAAGATTCGAAATCGGTGTTCCTACAGCATCAATTGAGGACCTAAAGAAACCTGGGAGAAACTGTAAAAAGTTTTCATTGTCAAAATCATTGATGGCCCCTTCCTCGCTGGTAAAGACTTTTTCCCAAGCATCATACTCTTGTATAAAGTAATTGATATTGTCATAGAATACCAGGTCATAGTCAAAATTGTTTCGCTTATACCCTCTTAGAAAATACGAGGTATTGGAACGACCATCGTACAATTCAATAGCGTTTCCATTTACGGCAAAAACTTCCAAAAGCCACGGTCCGTCCACATCATGATCTATCTCCACCGCACCCTTCAAGGTAGAATAATACCCAATATCTATTCCCAAACCATTTCCCGTTTTACCTATCCCTACAATATTGTTGTTGGCATATACTACACCATTGTCAAAGGAAATGGTAAAGGCTCGTTGGAGGAAAGGAACTTCACCATTGCCGCGGGTGTGGTTGATATCTACATACCAGAGGTCGTATGACTGTAACACCAAATCGGTATTAAAAGCGGAATCCTCGATAAATTCGTCCTCTACGATTACTTCCGTATAACAGGAACTCATTAAAGTTCCTATTAGCACTATTCCAAAAAGTAGTTTTGCTTTCATAATCTATGGTATTACAATTTGATTAATACAAAACAACCACTATGCCAAATTTTTTAAACATTTGATAATCAATACTTAAGGTGAGGGTTTTTATTTTAAGTATTTTTGACCTGTAAATGAAAAACCTACCTGGTCCAAAAAAGATACATGGATAAAGACTTGAAATTCGCTGTTCTCGGTGGCGGAAGTTGGGCCACGGCCCTAATAAAAATGCTGACGGAAAACTTGGACAACGTTATTTGGTATATGCGAAACCCTGATGCAATCGGGTATATCAAAATCCAAGGGCACAACCCCAATTATCTATCCTCGGTAGCATTGGACCTGGACAAGCTACAATTGACCAATACCATCGATACGGCCGTATCCGAAGCGGACATCCTAATATTTGCCATTCCTTCCGCCTTTCTGGAAAGTGAGTTGCTAAAATTGACAGTTCCCATAACGGATAAAATTATTTTTTCCGCGATAAAGGGTATCGTTCCGGAGACCGGATTAATCGTTGGAGAACATTTTCATGAAAAATATCATATCCCATTTGAGAATATAGGGGTCATCACCGGGCCCTGCCATGCCGAAGAAGTAGCCCTAGAGCGACTTTCTTACTTGACCATAGCTTGTGCGGATGGGAAGAAGGCGAAACTGATAGCGAAAAATCTCAATAGCCATTATATCAAAACCAAGATTACCAAGGACATTATCGGTACGGAATATGCGGCCATGCTCAAGAACATTTACGCTGTTGCGGCCGGAATTGCACATGGACTCGGTTATGGCGATAATTTTCAGAGTGTCCTTATGAGCAATGCCATCCGTGAAATGAAACGCTTTACAAAACGTATTCACAATATTGATCGTAACATTAATGAATCGGCCTATTTAGGGGATCTCTTGGTTACGGGCTATTCTATCTTTAGTCGTAATCGAATGTTCGGCAATATGATCGGTAAAGGTTATACCGTAAAAAGCGCTATGATGGAGATGAATATGGTAGCGGAGGGATATTACGCGACCAAGAGTACCTACGAAATTAAATCAAAGCTTAAAAAGAAGGTAAAGACACCGATTATAGATGCTGTTTATGAAGTGCTGTACGAAGGAAAAAATGCCAAAAAATCCTTTAAGGCCTTGACCAACAAATTGAACTAATTTCGTTGTAGTCCTTAACCCAAAAGCAAATCATCATTTGTACTACTTCCCCTAGGAATAAACTGATTTTGCACCTCTACCGAATTTAAGTCATAGGATTTTATATGGTCCTTGTTTACAATATAAGATCTATGTATTCTTCTAAAGTTCTTGGGAAGGGCGGATAGCGCATTTTTTATACTTCCATAGACCGTTATTTTGGAATTGTCCAAAAGGTGATAGGTCACATAATTGCCCAGACCCTCTATGTATACAATGTGGCCCGTGGAGACTCGATGAATTCTTCGGTTGGCTTTTAGCTCAAGAATCTTTTCGTTGTTCTGCTCATTCTTTTCCCGTTCTATTACCCATAATTGAAACAGCTTCACCCCCATTACGAACAAAACCGTAGTATTGATCAGGACCATGGCCCGTATGAACATCCGAAAACTAAATAGGCCCGTACTAAAATCATTGAGCAGTAGCTCTTCATAGAAAAGATGAATAAATACCCTTTGGAGCATCCCAGCAGATAATAAAATAATCGCATATCCCACTAAAAATCGGGTATACCTTCGCTTTAAAAGGAATTTAGGCACCAAAAAATAAATGGTCGCATATACCGCCAAAATACGAATGGGCAGTAAAACAAACTCCAAATAAAAGGATGCCATATATCCTTCCTGACCTGCCCAAAGTAATCCGAACAGAATGTAGTATGCGACCCAAAAAAGGATATGCGTAGCTATTCTGGAGTTAAACAGGTAGAAATCATGTGCGCTTTTCATCTTCCTAAAAAATTAAAATCATACGTAGGCCTCTTTTCACATAAAAAGAACAGGGAACCGTATAATTCATAGGAATTTTAAAGTTAGGCAATCTAATTTTAAAGAAACCTTAAAATCGTATTGCCATGAAAATTGAAGCTAAAAAACCTGAGTTACTCCTAATTCTTTTTCTATTGATCGGCGGCTTGTTGAGCGCACAAAATTTGGGGAGAAGGGCACTATGGCAGGCAAAGATAACTCTATCGGAAGGAGGACCAGGAGCAACGATACAATCCTTTCAAAAAAATAGCCCTCTGGAAAGGGAAGGGTTTTTACCGGGAGATAGGCTAATCCGAGTAAATGGGATTTCCATTTTGGACGAAGAAATCTGGAGCGATATCTTTTATGGACTTCGAGGAGATACGCCTATACAAATAGAGGCGGTAAGAAATGGTTCACTAATTAAGAAAGAGGTGCGTTTTGATCCTCTTGAAATGGAGTCACATAAGAATCTGGAGACTTTTTACGAGGAGGTCACCAGTACCTATGGCATTACCCAGAGGACCATAATTACCAAACCGCAGAAAAAAGGGAAGCAGCCTGCCATAGTATTAATCGGTGGCCTTAGTTGTTCCAGTATTGAAACCTATCCCGGAAGAAAAGGAAACTGGGTACAAACCATTACCGATTTGGTGGAAAAATCAGGAATGGTGGTCATGCGCATAGAAAAACCTGGCGTTGGAGATAGTGATGGAGATTGTGGCCAATCTGACTTTCTTATGGATCTTGCCGGGTACCGGGCGGCCATACGGAGCTTAAAATCTAAACCCTACGTGGACCCTAATAAAATTGTAGTCTATGGCTCCAGTATGGGAAGTGCACTCGCCCCGTTGCTGGCCAATGAATTCAGTTTGGCCGGTGTAATTTCGGATGGGACTTTTTTTAAGACTTGGTACGAGCACATGCTTGAAATTGAACGTAGGATTTTACAATTTCAAGGGAATACGGAAGCAGAGATTGTAGAAAAAATGAACGACTATTTCATCCCTTTATATTATGGGATGCTCATTGAAAAGAAGACCTATCAGGAAGTGGTCGACGCATATCCGGCCCTGGCTAAATTCAACTACCACGGTCCTGCACATATGTATGGGAGACCGGTACGCTACTATCAACAACTACAGGATTTTAATCTTGCCGGTCAATGGGAAAAACTTAAGGTTCCCGTACGAATATTGAGAGGAACAAATGATTGGATCATGTCTTCCTTTGATAATCAAATGATACTGGAGGTCTTAAAAAGAAATGGGCATTCTGATCATAAATTGTTGGAGTATCCCGGATTGGATCATTGGAACACCATACATGAAACGGCCAAGAATTCCTTTGAAGGCAAGGAAGGAAAATGGGATGAAGGGACTATTCTCGCTATTATAGAATGGGCACAGGAAATGGTAAGCTTACAACCTTAAACCCGCTCTAGGCTAAAATTTGAATGCTCTTCAATCTCATCCAAAAGCTCCTCTTTCCATGCCAGGATTTGAGCATCGTCCACCTTAAAAATCAGTTTAAATTCCTCTAGAACAAGCTCCATGAGATTACGTACACTATCAATATCAAAATATAACCTGCCAGTCCTCCGGATGAAAAAATCCATAGGGTTTTGCACCATTTCATATTGAATACCAAAACGAAGCTCGGCCTTGGCCATTTTTACCTGATTATCCTTATCCTTTAATTCGGCATAAGTATCTAAAATAGTCTCTGTTTGTTTCCCATAATTGGTCACCAAAAACCACGCATCGTGAGCCGTGAACCCATCTTCTTTTATACGGTTATGTATTTCAGAAATATACTTTTTCACATGCTTGAACTTTTTAAAGCCCACATTGCCACATAAAGGAATAGTATCCGTGGTGCACTCCTCCACTTCGGTATTGTGGTCCTCTTCCAGTTTTTTAGCGATTCGGTTTACGACACGTTCGGCCATTTTTCGGTATCCCGTCAACTTTCCACCGGCGATACTAATAAGTCCGGTATCCGAGGTAAATATCTCATCTTTTCTTGAAAGTTCTGAGGCCGATTTACCTTCCTCGTGGATCAGAGGACGCAAGCCTGCCCAAGAGGAGATAATATCGTCCATTTCCAAATTAATGCTCGGGAACATATTATTGACCGCCGATATCAAATAGATAGCATCGGCCAAGTCCGTCCGAACGTTATCCTTGTCCTTGTTGAAGTTGGTATCCGTAGTTCCTATATATGTTATTTTTCCGCGGGGGATGGCAAACATCATGCGCCCGTCCGGAATATCAAAATAAACGGATTGTTTTACAGGAAGTTTTTCATGTGGAAATACCAGATGAACACCCTTGGTCAAGTGTAACTGTTTTCCTTTCTTGGAATTGTTCATCCCACGAAGTTCATCTACCCAAGGGCCTGCGGCATTGATTACATATTTCGATTTAATATCGAATTCTTTTCCAGAAATACCATCCTTGATTTTTACCCCGGCAACTTGACCATCAGTATATAGGAAGTCGGCAACCTCGGCGTAATTCAATGCCAGTGCCCCAAATTGAAGACTTGTCTTTATATTTTCAATGGTAAGGCGCGCATCATCTGTTCTGTATTCGGCATAATAGCCTGCCCCGTTTAGTATCTTTTTGGGTAACAGGGGTTCCAGTTTTAAGGCTTCTTTTTTCTCAAGCATCTTCCGTTTATCATCACCTGACACCTGTGCCAATATATCATAGACCTTTAATCCAATGGAAGTCAACCATTTCCCATAAGAGCCATTCTCGATCAAGGGCAGCAACATCTTTTCCGGAAGTACCAAATGCGGGGCCAATTTATGTACAATGGCCCGTTCCGAACCCACTTCCTTCACCAGCCAAAAATCGAATTGTTTCAAATAGCGCAATCCCCCATGTATCAATTTTGTGGATTTGCTACTGGTGCCCGAGGCAAAATCCCCCTTTTCGACCAAGGCAACTTTCAACCCTCGTGAAGCTGCATCCAAAGCAATACCACCTCCTGTAATGCCTCCTCCAATTACAACCAAGTCAAATTGGCCTTTGGATAGGTTTCCAACGGTCTTTGTTCTATCCAGATTTGAGAATTTTATATTCATGTTGAATCTGTTTCAATGTTTTTTATGATCTAAACTCTTAATAAAGTGAAGTATTTAAGTGCTTTTTATCCTAGGATTCCGTCTTCGAAAGGACGAATTCAGTTGATGGCAGTTACCCTTCCCAACCCTTGGTGCGATCTACGGCCTTTTGCCAATTTTTATACAATCGCTTTCGTTTTACACGATCAAAAGTGGGCTGAAAAACACGGTCTATAGGCCGGCTTTGATCAATATCTTCCTGTGTCCAAAACCCTACTTGAATGCCTGCTAAAAATGCAGCACCCATAGCGGTGGATTCAATAACTTCCGGACGATGCACCTCGGTGTCCAAAATATCGGCCTGGAATTGCATTAGATAATTATTGGCACAGGCCCCACCATCTACTCTAAGGTTTTCCAATTGAATTCCCGAATCATCTTCCATGGCCTTAAGGATATCCTTGGTCTGATAGGCCAAAGACTCCAAGGTCGCTTTTGCCAAGTGCGCCTTTCCCGTATCACGGGTCAATCCAAATATGGCGCCACGGGCATACATATCCCAATAGGGTGCACCGAGACCGGCAAAGGCAGGCACCACATATACTGAACTTTCTCCTTCAATGGAATTCGCCAATGCTTCGGTTTCCTTGGCATCCTTGATTAACTCCAATCCGTCACGGAGCCATTGTATCGCTGCACCTGCTATGAAGATACTTCCTTCCAAAGCGTAATTTACTTTACCATCCAACCCATATGCGATGGTAGTCAAGAGTCCATTTTTGGAAAATTGAGGGTTTTCTCCAGTGTTCATCAACATAAAACAACCTGTACCATACGTATTTTTTGCTGTTCCCTTTTTAAAACAGCCTTGGCCAAAAAGTGCGGCCTGTTGATCTCCCGCAATTCCAGCGATTGGAATCTGTACCCCATCAATTTCATAATCCCCAAAGTGATGTGCCGAGGGTTGTACCGTAGGCAACATATTTTTTGGGATTCCCAAAGCGTTCAATAACTTATCGTCCCATTTTAAATTCACAATGTCATAAATCATGGTCCTGGAGGCATTGGTATAATCCGTAACATGATTTTTCTTGTTCGTCATGTTCCATATCAACCAGGTATCTACCGTACCCATGAGCAAATCACCGTTATCGGCCTTCGCTTTGGCACCGGCAACATTGTCCAAAATCCATTTGACCTTGGTTCCGGAAAAATAGGAATCGATGACAAGGCCGGTAGTCTTTCGGACATGCTCGGTGTAACCGTCATTTTTCAAATCCTCACAGATATCCGCCGTACGCTTGTCTTGCCAAACAATGGCATTGTACACCGGTTCCCCTGTATTCCTGTCCCAGACCATGGTCGTCTCACGCTGATTGGTAATACCAATGGCCCTAATGTCCGATGCCGCTACATTTTCCTTTTGTATCAATTCATTGAGCACACTCATCTGGGATTCTAAAATTTCCTTGGGGTCATGTTCTACCCATCCCGATTTTGGAAAAATCTGTTTGAACTCCTTTTGTACCATCCCCTTTATTTTACCTTCTTTATCAACGAGTAGGGCCCGTGAACTGGTAGTTCCTTGATCTAGCGAAATGATGTAGTCCATAATTGTAGTTGTTTTATTGCTCAATGCTTTCCAAAGTAGCATAAAGTAGCACAGCAAATATATATAAATATACTCGTTTAAAAAGGAATGGCAAAGTGATAAAAATACTCCATCGTTATAGTAAGAGGTAACTTCAAATTTGGGCATAACAACCTAAATCATTTGGCCATCACCCAATTTAAAATTTGACTATAATAAAGAAGCCTCCCTTGAGAAATCATACGCCCGCTCCACCTTGCAAATACGTACTTTGTACCATTTGTACCAATCTTGGATTCCCTTTTCCTGCGCAAACTGATGATCGGTCTGGGCCTTCCAATCAGCTATTGATTTTAAGGTTTTCCAATAACTTACAGTGATACCGACTTCACTTCTTGCACTTTCAAATCCTAAAAAGCCAGGCTGTTTTTTGGCAAGGTTTTCCATGCGTTCAGCCATTTCTGTATAGCCGCTATCATTTTCGGTAAGGGTTGAAGTAAAGATTACGGCATAATAGGGAACGTCTTTTGACATTTGATATAATACTTTTAGGTTTCCCTTTTTTAAATTGGGCGGTTAATCCATTTTGGGCACTGGATATGTCAATTTATATAGGCTTTCTCCATAAAATAATTGACTATGGCCTCTTTCATCAATACAGATTGCTCGCCAGCCCTTAGCGGTGGCAATTCTTCCTTTATTGTATAATGGGGCCAACCGTCCTCATCAAAAAAATCGAATTCATAATACCCATAAGGTTCCAATAGCCGACAGATGGCGATGTGCATCAAATTAAGCTTTTCGTCCTTTTTGTAGGTCTTGTGGTATTGTCCCAACTCCTGCACACCAATCAAGTAAATAATGGCATCCAGTTCCAAAAGATCGCCATCGGCAAATTGGGCGGAAAGCTTCTCCACAAGTACGTCCCAGCGTTCCTTGAGTTGTAAATCCCTTGACATTCGTATTCGCGTTCGCTTCTTTGAAATTAGAGAAGATAAAGGTACAAATCAAAAATGTTACTTTTGTCAAAACATTTCCGGTATGAATTTCTTGGATATTGTTCTGGGATTATTATTACTTTGGGGACTTTGGAAAGGCCTTAAAAATGGTCTTTTTCTGGAAATAGCCTCTATCATTGCCGTAGTCGCCGGAATTTTTGGAGCCATCCACTTTTCTTACTACGCAGGCGATTATCTCTCTCAAAACATGGAATGGGATGAACGGTATATCAACATTGCCGCTTTTATAATTACCTTTTTCGCTATTGTGCTTATTGTACATATAGCAGGAAAGTTCCTGACCAAAATTGCGGATTTTGCCATGTTGGGTCTACTGAATAAAATTGCAGGTGCCATTTTTGGGGCTCTGAAAGTTGCGGTAATACTTGGAGCACTACTTGTTTTTTTTGAACGGGTAAATTCTTCCGCGGGTTTCGTTAAGAACGAAACTCTTGAAAGTTCCATCCTTTACGAACCTATTAAAGAAATAGGGGCTTTGGTTTTTTCAAAGGTCTTAAAGGGGGATTCAAGGAGTGATTCCGAGCGACAACCTCAGATAGTATTAGATAATCTTTCATTTGATTTCCCGATTTTCGTTATCCAAAATAACAACACGCCCTAAAATTACAGATGTGGATTAAAAAGGGCCTTTCATCGAAAAAAGAGCTTTTTCAAAGTTGATTTGGATAATTTTCTCTATCATTATCCCGTTGAATCTTCCCCTTTCAACTTTCATTTCCGCTTTTTATCGGGAATGGCAATCCCAACTTATCCAGACCTACTTGCAGGAACACCTACTTACAATTTAGAACATTGTATGAAATTGAAGTTGAACTCCGTCCACAAAGGGGTAGGTTATACCTTTTTGGTATGCTTTGTATGGGTGCTTACGGCCTGTACCAAGGAAGCTTACGACCCAGCTGAAATACCTGATATCCCTCAGGCAGAAAATGCTGTTGAGGTAGAGCAGGAGCTTATGGGCGTAGTTAACGCCCATAGAATATCCTTGGGCTATTCTTCGCTACAATATAGTCCTATAGCCCATGACTATGCCAATAAGCATAATGATTATATGATAGCTCAAGGCGATTTGAGCCACGATAATTTTAGTGCACGAGCATCCGGTATTGCCTCTGAGGTTAACGCGGAATACGTGGCTGAAAATGTGGCCAAAGACTATGACACTGCTGAGGAAGCTTTCCAGGGATGGTTAAATAGTAGTAGCCATAAAAAGACCATGGAAGATGAGTTTACCCATACTGCAGTAAGTGTAAAAAAAGATGCCAACGGCGACTTTTACTTCACCCAGCTCTTCTACCGTTAGCTTTCCGATAAAGCCAATTTCTTTTCTTAAATTTGATGCAGTTAGTGGATGGTCGTCCGTTCTCGACGCACGGATTACTTATAGGCAACCCTAAACTATCAATAAAGAATTATGGCAATCCTACCTCCTTTTAACCTCAACAAATGGATTGAGGAAAATAGAGATACCCTAAAACCTCCTGTAGGCAATAAGAATTTATACAAGGATGCCGGAGATTATATTGTAATGATAGTTGCTGGTCCCAATGCCCGGAAGGATTATCACTATAATGAGACCGAAGAGCTTTTTTACCAGTTAGAGGGAAATATTGAAGTCCATATTCAAGAAAATGGGGCGAAGAAAACATTGAAGTTGGGACCGGGGGATATGTACCTACACCCGGCCAAAATACCTCATTCCCCAGTGCGGCACAAAGAATCCATTGGTCTGGTGGTGGAACGCAAACGAGCAGATATGAATGTGGATGACGGACTCCTGTGGTTTTGTGATAATTGCAATCACAAGCTCTATGAAGCCTATTTTACCCTAAAGGATATTGAAAAAGACTTTTTGGCCCATTTCAAACACTTTTATGGCTCCGAAGAATTACGGACTTGTTCCAATTGTGGTACCGTGATGCCTGTAGATGAACGGTTTATCGCCAAGGATTAGATTATGGAAATAGCGATTAAGATATTAATTGGTTTGGTTGCCCTTTTTCATCTTTATTTTTTATGGTTCGAGATGTTCGCCTGGACCACCCGGGGTAGAAAGATATTCCGCAATTTTCCCCCTGAACTTTTTGAACCCACCAAACCCCTAGCTGCAAATCAAGGCCTATATAATGGTTTTTTGGCCGCCGGACTGTTTTGGACATTCTTTATTGAGAATAAGGTTTGGGCAGATAACATATCCCTCTTCTTTTTGGGATGTGTTTCCATAGCCGGAATTTATGGTGCATTGACCGCAGATAAAAAAATATTCTTTGTGCAGGCTTTACCAGCTCTAGTGGCAATCCTCCTAATCTTTGTGAAATAATTTAAGGGCTAATAACATTAACCCTTTCCAAGACAGGAAAACGGTTAATATTCGTAGCTTTGTCAAAATTCTAACAATTCACGCTTAAAAAGTTATAAAAATGTCTATAGTTGCAACTGATTTTGGGATACAGACCGCCTTGAATGAATTGGGTATCCAGGACGTAAATATGGGAACCTCAACCGGTTCCAAGAATTTTGGTTCGGGAGAACGTATAGCTTCTCATTCCCCTGTTGATGGTGTATTAATTGGAAGTGTAAAAAGTACTACCAAAGAGGATTATGAGAAAGTTATAAATACTGCTGAAGTAGCTTTTAAATCTTGGCGCAAAACCCCCGCCCCACAACGTGGGGAAATTGTTCGGCAATTCGGTGAAAAGCTTCGCCAATTAAAAGAGCCATTAGGAAAATTGGTCTCCTATGAAATGGGGAAAAGTTATCAGGAAGGTTTGGGCGAGGTACAGGAAATGATAGATATCTGCGATTTTGCGGTGGGACTTTCCAGACAATTGCATGGCCTTACTATGCATTCGGAGCGTCCAGGGCACCGTATGTACGAGCAATACCATCCATTGGGTGTAGTGGGCATTATCTCCGCTTTTAATTTCCCGGTCGCCGTTTGGGCATGGAATACAGCTTTGGCCTGGGTTTGTGGAGATGTATGTGTTTGGAAGCCTTCGGAAAAAACACCTCTGTGCGGTGTTGCCTGTCAAAAAATTATCGCTGAAGTACTCAAAGAAAATGATTTGCCTGAAGGAATTTCCTGCTTGATCAATGGAGATTACAAAGTAGGGGAGTTCATTACAACTGATAAAAGAGTTCCTTTAATTTCCGCCACAGGATCTATTCGAATGGGGAAAATTGTGGCCCAAGCGGTCGCTGCAAGACTGGGAAAATCGCTCTTGGAACTAGGAGGAAACAACGCAATTATCGTTACTCCCGATGCGGACATAAAAATGACCGTCATCGGAGCGGTATTTGGAGCCGTGGGAACCTGTGGACAACGGTGTACTTCTACCCGAAGATTAATCATTCACGAATCCATTTATGATCAAGTAAAAAATGCGGTAGTCGATGCCTACAAGCAATTGCGTATCGGAAATCCTTTGGATCAAAATAATCACGTAGGACCATTGATAGATACCGATGCCGTGGAAATGTACAAAAAGGCCTTGGAACAGGTCATTGTAGAAGGTGGAAAGTTAATGGTGAGCGGTGGTGTTCTCGAAGGCGAAGGATATGAGAGTGGTTGCTATGTAAAACCGGCCATTGCGGAAGCCAAGAACGATTTTGAAATCGTTCAACATGAAACCTTTGCGCCAATTTTGTATCTGCTAAAATATTCCGGAGACGTAGAAAATGCCATTGCCATTCAGAATGGTGTAGTCCAAGGGCTTTCATCCGCAATCATGACGACCAACCTTAGGGAAGCCGAGAGGTTTCTTTCAGCATCAGGAAGCGATTGTGGTATTGCCAATGTAAATATTGGCACCTCTGGTGCAGAAATCGGGGGCGCTTTTGGAGGAGAGAAAGAGACTGGTGGTGGTCGGGAAAGTGGTTCGGATGCCTGGAAGGTTTATATGCGAAGGCAGACAAATACCATTAATTTCTCCGATCAACTACCTTTGGCCCAAGGAATAACATTCGAACTATAAAAACTCTATGGTTCTTTCGTCTGTTGCCGGCGATTAAGGTATACAATTTGATTTGCAAAAGGAAAATCCCGCTGACCCTTCAGCTCCTTCATTCGTTATAGGCGAACTGGCTCAAAGGGTCAGCGGGATTAAAGACACGTACTAAACTAATTCAAATATTTACTTTTGGCTAAACAGTTGTGCCAAATTAGTCGACCAGGCTCACATAACTGATTTATTTTCAGCTTCTACCGGTTTAGGCTCTTTTATAGTCCAACTTCCATGCAATAAGGATTGTAGGCCTAGAATAACGAACATACACAGAAAGGTGGCTACTTTTACGATTTCAGTTTTCATATCCATAAGATTATTCGCCTTTTGCATATAAAATTACTTTACGAACACTTAAATTCCCTACAACATTGTACATGCTACCCAATTTTCTGTATAATACTATCATTATCATTTAAAGTTGGTAGATTTTTGATACTGGGAATAAAGGAGTATTCCCTTCTAAATAATAAACCCGCTAAATCCAAGTCTGGAACTGTAGCGGGTTTAAAAACCAAACTAACTAACTCAACGTATTCTTAAAACCCTACCCCAATGCCAGAACCTTGTTGGGAGAGGTAGGGTTGCATTGCTTTACTTTTAGCAAATCTCACAAATATTTTCACCACTATAACCTTACTTTATATAAGTGGTCGAAAAAAACGTATGGTTTGGTCCGAAATGAACATATCTTGTAATCCTTGTCGTACTAATCCCTAGGATTTACTTAAAGCATTTTAACATTTTTTAGTATTTTTTTAATACATTGTAGTCCAAACACTTAAATACACATTGACTATGACAAGGAGAACAACAAACCTCTTAGGAATCATTGTTACCATTCTGGCAGGTATTTGGTATTTTATGATGCTCTGCAGCGAATGTAGCCCCATTCTTTGAACCAAAGTCCAAAAGGGTGGAGGTCATATACATATAGACACCACTTCCAAAATATAGCATACTCCCCCGATAACTGCTCACCATCCATTAAGGAGCAGCAAAGACCATGGAACGGTAATTATCGTAAATTAAGTCATTAACCATAAATTATTAAGAATATGGATTTTTCAACTATGAACATCTGGTGCCTGTTAATCCCCTTACTTGTAGGAATATTATGTGCCTTTTTTGGTTATCTCATTGGAAAGGGAAAGGACAATTCCAAGGAAATCCAAGCTTTGCAGGCAAGCAATGCAAAACTAAAGTCTGATCTGAACGATTGTAACAACAAATTAAAGGAAGCCCATACGCCCGCTCCAATTCCCTTTGATGCAGCCAAGGCAAAGGCAGTTTTTGGAAAAACCATCAAGCAGGATGATCTTAAACTAGTAGAAGGCATTGGCCCCAAAATAATGCAAATGTTCCAGGATGCCGGCATAAAGACCTGGAAGGATTTATCCGAAACACCGGTGGCCCGCTGCAAGGAAATTCTCGAAACGGGTGGCGAACGCTATAAAGTCCATGACCCGGCTTCTTGGCCCATGCAAGCGAAAATGGCATACGAAGGCAAGTGGAAGGAGCTATTTAAGTGGCAGGAGGAACACGACCACGGAAAGCTATAATCACTTCAAAAAAAAAGTACAAAATAAAAATCCCGCCAATACGGGATTTTTTTAAAGTGTTCCATTTGCCTCTACCCATTTAAATCGGTATTGGTCTTCAGGAAATTTCATACGTTCCTGAATACGCTGTAATCTTTCGGGTAACTTCATGAGATAGTCCCTGGCCCGTTGTGCATCATCTGAAAGTCCGCGTACAGAATCAATTTGCCAATACGAATTCAGTTTCTTAAGAATCTCTATATAATCCATTGCAGTGTAGACTCCCAAACGTTGGGCACAGTTCGAAAAATTTTCAAAGGCTTCACCTATCATCCCTCCAGATTCCCTTAAAAAATGGGCCGGCATTACTATTTTCTTCTTCATCATGTCTGTAAAGGCCAACATCATTCCGCTAGGGTCTTCCCCAAAAATGGTCTTTACAAATTCGCGATAAGCCAAATGGTGGCGCATCTCATCCCCGGCAATAATTGTACACATCTTTCCCAATAAAGCATTACCCTTTTTCTTGGCCATTTGACCCACTCTTTTATGGGAAATATTGGTCGCCAATTCCTGAAAGGTAGTATACACAAAATTCTTATAAGGATCTCGATCCGTCCCAATATCAAAACCATCATTGATCAAATGCTGGGTGGTTATCTCTACCTCGCGCATATTGACCCTACCGGATAGATATAGGTATTTGTTCAAAACGTCACCATGACGGTTTTCTTCTGCGGTCCAGGCCCTCACCCATTTGGACCATCCATTTCCGCCTTCTTCATGTTGATTTATGCCTTCTACATCCATTAACCAGGATTCATAGGTGGGCAAGGCTTCTTCGGTAATGGTATCCGCTACCATGGTTACCCAAAAATCATACCCTAATTCCTTGGATTCTTCACGTAATTGTTCAATGTCATCCTGAAAATTTTCGTTTTGGGAATCCGGCAAAAAGTCCGAAGGTTGCCATATCTCTTCTATGGGAATTAAAAAAGAGTCCATAAATCCCTCTACCTGTGGCTCAATGGCTTGCATTACCTCCAATCTAATATTCTTTTCGGGCATATTCTACTTTTTTGTAAAGATCGTTATAAAATACGGAACTGGGTCGTTTGATGTGGGATTTTCAATTACGTCCATTCTCATTCGGATATAATTCATGTACGGGATCGCTCTGCCAGATTCTTTTGGTATCCACGTCCAAGGCTGTGAGTGGGCCCTTAAATGCTGCGCCTGTATCAATGTTCCAGACATTGGCGGCTTTTTGTGGCTCAACAGCCTTAACTTTTGATATTGGGGTATGGCCAATGTAAATTTCACGATAATGTGTTAATCTTTTGGGATAGTCCAGGTCATCTTTGGACAGGTCAGGGTTTAGGGATCTGGCCAATTCCCATAAGGTACGGTCCCAATAATAGGTCTGTTTAAAATATTCGTATTCAATACCCCTCAAATTCGTAAAGCCTGCGTGTAAAAAAAGTCTGTTTCTCGCATCCAAATGGAAGTTTTTCAGGTTTTGATAGAACTTTATGTGGGTATTCCTGGTTTCGGTATCCGTTTTTTGATAAGACGCCATGGTGGCCCTTCCCCCATGTTGCAACCAGAGCGGGTTATCGCCCCCATCTACAAGCCAATCATAACAGAGCTCATCATGATTACCTCTTAAAAAGATGCAATCGTGGGTCTTTGAAAGCTGTATCAAAAAATTCACAGTTTCAACGGCCGTGCTCCATCCGTCTACATAGTCTCCCAAAAAAATTAATCTATCCTTAGAAGTCACCTCGGCCCTTTCCAAAACCTGTTCCAAAGCCTTCAACGCGGAATGTATATCCCCAATGACCAGTGTTCTCCTTGTACTCATTGTGCAAAAATCGCAATAATGGCGATGATGACAAGGATAAAAAGCACCAAAAAGAATATTTTCCAAAACGAATATGGTCTTGTACCACTCAAAACTCCACTCTGCCCATTTACATAGAAGTGATATTCCTTACCGTTATACCTGTAAGAACTGATATAGATCGGGAGCAAAATATGTTTAAAGGTTTCTTCGGAGAGTTTTATATCCGCGTGATGGATACGTTGGGTATCTCCACCAATATCCCTCCGAATCCAGTTGTAGGCAATGTCCTTGGCCTTTTGAAAAGATTGATGGTGTCCTTGCTTTAGGGAGACCGTATACTTTTCCGTAACAAAACCCGATAAATATTTTGAATTGAAGGTAGTGAGCTCCTTAAGGTTCCAAAAGGCAATTTTGGATGGAATGTCCCTTCTTTTTTTCTGGGAAGCGTTAATCAATATATCATCTACAAAGCCTTTTACATCGCCCGATGCATGAGACCATCGTGTCTTTCTTACCTTTTGGGTACGTGTCCCGTTTTTTGTACGTATCCTTCTGGTCTCATAATAATAATCGCCACGTTGACCCTGATACGAGGCAAAGAGATCGGCATCAAAAGTCCAATAGGGTACGTAAAGTCCATGGAGTCCTTCCGGATTTAAAGCAGCTCTCTTCAATTTGTTGGGAGCGAACCAGAGCGAACCTACCCATTTTTTAAAGATATTTTGCGCTTTAATAGCATCCAATTGAAACGGCACCAGTGCCCCTGGCAAAATCCAGCCTTCCTTTTCAATATCCTCCCGTATTAGGGGCTCGCCGCAATATACACAATCCAGAGATTTATAGTTTTCCTCAACATGCTGGTTGGCCCCACAATTTTTACAATGTAGCAGTTCTATGGTTTCCGTATACGCGTTTTCTCCAACGACTTTGAGATAGTGTTGAAGTTCCAGCTCCTCAAAACTGCTTTTGGCCTGTTCTATGAATTCTTCATAACCACAATACTCACATTTCAATTGATGCGATCCAGGCTTGAACTTGAGCTCCGCACCGCAATTAGCACAGGCCTTTTTAAATTCCGATTTTTGGGTTTCTTCCATGAAGGGGATTTGTCATTCCCAACAAAAGGTCTATTCTGCTGGTAAAGGTGGAGGAGTGGTACCTCCCAAGAATCCTTTAAGTTCCTCAACCTCCTTCAAAGCGGTCCATTGTTGCATTCCGGGTTTCCATATCAAGGAATCCCTATTAATGGCTCTAGCGGCGAAGAGTTCCTTTAGCCTATCAAAAGAAACAGGGCCCATCTGTTGGCCATTTACCGCATAGTGATAAAGTATTTGCACAGGCATAGGCGGAGGTATGGCGGCACCCTGAACAGCTTGGTTCCCAAAAGGTTGTTGTACGGCCTGTGGATTCATCATATTTCCCATTTGCTGCGCAAGGACAAAACCCATACCCATACCCATACCGGCACCGGCGGTACCGCCTTCATTCTTGGCAGCGGCCTCCATGGCTTTTGCCGCCTTAAATTGGGAAAGTTTGACCATGTCCAATTTGTCCAAACGACTGTATTCAAAAATCTCCTTTTTGAGCTCCTCGGGCATGGATACATTTTCAATATAAAACTTCTCCAACTCAATCCCCACACGCTGAAATTCCGGCTGCATTACCTCTTGGCAAGTTTCGGAAAGTTCACTGGTGTTCGCCGCATATAACTCTACGGGGAGATTGGCTTCCCCAACTGTATCCGTAAAACGGGTTACAATCAAACTTTTTAAATGTTCATTTACCTCATAATTGGTGAAATTGCCATCGGTTCCAACAACATCGATTACAAATTTCCCTGGGTCGTTTATTCGAAAACTATAGGTTCCAAAAGCGCGAATCTCAACAAGACCGAATCTTTCATCACTCAGCATAAACGGATTTTTTGTACCCCATTTCTCATCTGTAAACAAACGGGTATTGACAAAATATACTTCGGCCTTGAATGGACTATCAAATCCATACTTCCAACCCTTAAGTGTAGTAAGTATGGGCAAGTTTTGGGTGCTTAGGGTATAGGTACCCGGAGTAAACACATCCGCTAATTGTCCTTCATTCACGAAGACCGCCGTCTGTCCCTCTCGTACAATCAATTTTGCATTGTTCTTTATCTCGTTTTGGTAGCGCTCAAAACGATGTACAATGGTATCATTGGTATTGTCCAACCACTCTATAATGTCTATAAATTCGTGGCTAAGTTTTTTCTTTATTTCGTTGAAAAGATCCATATTTTAAAAGTTTCAAATTTTTTAAGAAGGTACAGATTTCCTGCAAACGTACAAAGTGTAAAATAAAACAAACTCCGCTTTTGGAACAAACTCAAAACAACAGCTTTGATAGGCGGGGCAATGCGCTAAATATCCATACTACTCTGTATAAAATCAACTAGTAAATAATATCTCCCTAAACTTGGGAATTTAATTTTTTTGTCAACTTTTTACTGTTGATAAATTTTTATTATTCTGACATTCAATTTATTAACTGCTCGTTTTTGTACACTTTATGACTTTTATCAGTTTTCGGTTATTTCTCTTTTGAGTAATTTTACACACAATTGTTCAACTATTCCTAACCTTTATTATATCACAAATGCAACTAAAAACTGTGGAAACCCCTCAGAAAAACTACACCCAGCAGGAAGCTTTTGAGGCTTCCCTAAGCTATTTCAAGAATGATGACCTTGCCGCACGAGTATGGGTAAACAAATATGCCCTTAAAGATTCCCAAGGCAATATTTACGAACGGACCCCTGACGATATGCACCGAAGGATTGCCAAGGAAATTGCACGCATAGAAGTAAAATATCCGAACCCATTAAACGAAGAAGAAATTTATGGGCTTATCCGAGGTTTTAAATACATTGTGCCTCAGGGAAGCCCTATGGCCGGTATTGGCAATCCGTTTCAGATAGCCTCTCTTTCCAACTGTTTTGTAGTGGGAAACGATGGTGATTCCGATTCCTATGGCGGAGTACTAAAAATAGATCAGGAACAAGTGCAATTAATGAAACGTCGTGGAGGAGTTGGCCACGACCTTTCCCATATTAGGCCCAAAGGCTCACCGGTAAAGAATTCAGCATTAACTTCTACGGGCCTGGTCCCTTTTATGGAACGTTATTCCAATTCCACACGGGAAGTGGCACAAGATGGAAGGCGGGGGGCATTAATGCTATCGGTATCCATAAACCATCCTGATGCAGAGGATTTCATTGATGCCAAAATGGAGCAGGGCAAAGTAACCGGAGCCAATGTATCGGTACGCATGGACGATGCCTTTATGCAGGCTGTGGAAAGGGATTCTGAATATGTTCAAAAGTTTCCTGTACACTCAGCTGAACCAAAAGCGTTCAAAAAAATAGATGCCAAGCAAGTATGGAATAAGATTGTTCACAATGCATGGCAGTCCGCTGAACCGGGAATACTATTTTGGGACACGATTATACGGGAATCCGTACCAGATTGTTATGCGGATTTGGGCTATAGAACGGTTTCCACCAATCCTTGCGGTGAAATTCCACTTTGTCCTTATGATTCCTGTCGCCTTTTGGCCATAAACCTTTTCTCATATGTAGAGGAGCCGTTTACGGAAAAGGCCCGATTCAATTCTGAACTGTTTAAAAAGCATGTAGCTGCCGCCCAACGGATTATGGACGACATTATTGATCTGGAGTTGGAGAAGGTCGATCGCATTCTAACTAAAATAGATGCCGATCCGGAATTGGAAGAAACCAAGGCCGTTGAACGCAATCTTTGGATGAAAATTCGTGAAAAGGCAAAAGAAGGTCGTCGTACCGGAATAGGCATCACTGCGGAAGGCGACATGCTTGCCGCCCTAGGGCTACGGTATGGTAGCGAAGAGGCCAATGCATTTTCTATCTCTGTACATAAATCCCTTGCTTTGGAGGCTTACCGCTCATCCGTTCATTTGGCCAAGGATCGCGGGGCCTTTGGAATTTTTGATGCCGATCGGGAAAAGCAAAACCCATTTATCCTGCGGTTAAAGGAGGCCGATGAAAAACTGTATTACGAAATGCTGGAACACGGACGAAGAAATATCGCCCTATTGACCATTGCACCTACGGGCACTACCAGTTTAATGACCCAGACCACCTCAGGAATAGAACCGGTATTTCTCCCGGTCTACAAACGGCGTAGAAAAGTGAATCCCAACGATAATGGCGCCCGGGTGGATTTTGTGGACGAGGTTGGGGATTCTTGGGAAGAATATCTTGTTTTCCATCATCGTTTCAAACAATGGATGGAAGTCAATGGTATTGATACCGAAAAGAACTATGATCAGGAGCAAATCGATGCCTTAGTCAAAAAATCACCCTATTACAAAGCCACTTCCAATGATGTGGACTGGTTGAGCAAAGTAAGATTACAAGGTTCCGTACAGAAATGGGTGGACCATTCCATAAGTGTAACCATTAATCTACCCAATGATGTATCAGAAGAGTTGGTAGGCCAACTTTATTTGGAAGCATGGCGCGTGGGCTGCAAAGGTGTTACGGTATACCGGGATGGTTCGCGCTCCGGGGTCCTCATTTCCAACAGCGAGAAAAAGGATGAGGAAGAGACCTTAAGCCCTTTCCCGACCAAACGTCCCCAAACACTGGAAGCAGATGTTGTCCGATTTCAAAACAACAAGGAAAAATGGATTGCCTTTATAGGCCTAATAGAAGATAGGCCCTATGAAATCTTTACAGGTCTTGTCGATGATGAAGATGGCATCTTGATTCCTCGTTGGGTAGAGGATGGTCTTATTATCAAAAACAGAAATGAGGACGGTACCTCACGTTATGATTTTCAATACAAAAACAAACGAGGTTACAAAACCACCATTGAAGGCCTTTCCCATAAATTCAACCCTGAATATTGGAATTACGCCAAATTAATTTCCGGCACATTACGCCACGGCATGGTGATAGAAAAAGTTGTGGACTTGATCAACAGTCTACAATTGGATAGTGAACAGATAAATACTTGGAAAAATGGTGTGGCCAGAGCTTTAAAGCGTTATGTGGCCGATGGGACCCTGGCTAAAGGACAAAAATGCAATAGTTGTAAATCTACAAACCTTGTCTATCAGGAAGGTTGTCTTACCTGCAAGGATTGTGGATCTTCCAAATGTGGTTGACCAATATTCACATATAAAAACAAACAGCGCATCTTCAAGTAAAATGCGCTTTTTGTTTGAGAATAATTCCAGGTCAGGATACTAACAGTTTATATTTTAACTTGAAAATCCCATTAAAATTTTGGGTCAAGCAACCGTTTGTCATTACCTTAGGTCTTCCAAGTAATCCAGAATGAAATCCATCTACTGTATCGGGGAACTGTTAATCGATTTTGTGGCGGAAGGTCAAGGGAATGACCTTTCCAAGGCAAATACCTTTATCAAAAAACCTGGAGGTGCCCCCGCAAATGTGGCTTGCGCCATCTCCAAATTAGGTGGAAACAGCAGGTTTATTGGCAGTGTTGGTCGAGATCCTTTTGGAACATTTTTATTGCATGTGCTTAAGGAAAATAATGTAGATATTTCTTTGGCACAACGCTGTAAGACTTTCACCACCTTGGCTTTTGTATCCTTGGCAGAGGATGGGGAACGCGATTTTGTATTTAGCCGTGGGGCCGATAAAAAGCTGAAATACGACTCTTCGGTCAAAAAAGGATTCAAAGGACATATGGTTCATCTCGGAGCTGCCACCGCCCTACTTGGTGGTGGACTGGAAGAGGCCTATAGTCGTTATTTTTTTGATGCGCTTACCCAAGATTCCTTCATCAGTTTTGACCCAAACTTCCGGGGAGATCTATGGCGTGATGACGAATCAACCTTCGTTAAAAAATGTATGCCTTTCATAGAAAAATCGCACCTATGCAAATTTAGCCTGGAAGAAGCACGGCTACTGTCAGGCCAAACGGATTTGGAGGCCTGTTGCGATTTTCTGCACGATGTCGGTGCTAAGGTTATTACCATAACCTTGGGAGGTAAGGGCACGCTTTTAAGTACCCAAGGTTTAAAGAAAACCATCCCCAGTATTTCCGTAACCCCGTTGGACACCACAGGAGCCGGTGATGCCTTTATCGGTTGCCTTTTATACCAGATTTCTACTTTAGATAAGGCTTTGGCGGTTTTGGACGATTTTGAATTATTGACAAAAATGGTCGAAAAGGCCAATGTGGCCGGGGCAATTACTACCACAGGCTTTGGGGCCATCCCCTCACTGCCCACTTACAGTCAGGTTTTTGACTAGACCCTGACCTTTACATGATTTCTATCTCCAATTTAAAAAAAAATGGCGCTGATTTGTCATATTTTTAAAAAGCCGGTAACTAATTTATTGGAGACTGGCCACACCTATGGACAAAGACCTTGAGGACATGTTTTTAAATGCGTTGGAAGAACACCAACAGAAGCTATTGCGCATCTGTTCCGTATATGCCAGCGATTCCGATGATACCCAGGATCTGTTTCAAGAGGTGTTGATAAACATTTGGAGGGCTATGCCTTCTTTTAAAGGAAATGCTTCAATAGGGACGTGGATGTACAGGATTACCCTTAACGTTTGTCTTCGCATTCGAACCAAAGAAATCAAAAAGCAAAAGAAGATGCTCCGACTGGACAGTATTCGGGTAATCAGCCTCCAAAACGAAAGTTGGGACAATGATGTAGATGAAAAGTTGACGACGCTCAGGAGCTGTATTAAAACGCTGAACGATGCCGACAAGGCGTTGATTACCCTGTATTTGGAAGAGCTTCCTTATAAGGAGATCTCGAACATAACCGGTCTCAAGGAGAATACCGTGGCCGTTAAGATAAAACGGGTAAAGACCAAATTGTTGAACCGTATAAACGGGGTGTAATGATGGAAGATGAACTTATAAAAATCTGGCAGTCCTCCCCAAAAGTGGAACAGGTAAAATTTGAAAAATCAAGGTTGATGCTGGATTTGCAGTCGAGTTTGCGAGGTCTTAGTCGCCTTGCCAAGTACGGCATCTTGATAGAGCAGTTAGCGGTTGTCACCATCGTACCGGTGTTTTTGTACTATATTCATTGGGTGCCTCACCTCCTTTCAAAAATTGCCTCCCTTTGGATTGTTGCCTGGAGTATCTGGTATATGTTCCTTTTGAGAAGGATAAAACGAGATAAACCTAAGGAGCAAGACCAAAACTATCTGGATTATCTGAATCAATGGAAAACCTATTTGGAGCAAAACAAAAAATTAACGGGTTCCGCATTTTATTGGTACATATTACCGCCCATAACTGGATGTATCCTTTTTGCCTTAGGGTTCTACTTGGGGGATGCTATAGGATTTAGAAGATTCGCAGTAAACATTGGTATATTCCTGATTACAGGCATTTTTACTCATTTTTATTTCAAATGGATTATTAGAACCATATACAACCCAAGGCTTAAAAAAATTAACAAACTTATCAAAGTGATGAAGGAGTGACAGTCTACTTCTATTGAAACCCAAAAAGTAATCCTAAATAAATATTATGCTAAAAAACGTTCTGGCCGTATTTTACCTCGCAGGCTTACTCAGTGCCTGCCAAGCACAGTCAACCATATCCCAAGAAGTTAAGGCCAATATCAAATTACGGGTCGATAATGGTATGAACAAGGGTATCGTAGTAGGGTTGATAGATACCAAGGGCACAAACTATTTTAGCTATGGAGTAAAGTCTTTGGATACCAAGGAAGTTGTGGATGAAAATTCCATTTTTGAAATCGGGTCCATTACAAAAACATTTACAGGGATTTTATTGGCGAATGAGGTATTGAAAAATGAAATGAAATTGGATGACCCTTTACAACTTTATCTCCCCCAAGGAGTCCTTGCACCTACCCGAAACGGAGAATCTATTAAGTTGGTGCACATAGCCAATCACACCTCTTCATTACCTAGAATGCCTTCCAATTTCAATCCTTCAAATCCAGCAAACCCTTTTGCGGATTATTCCGAAAAACAATTGTATGATTTTTTAGAGAATTATGAGCTTCCCCGCGACATCGGTTCGCAATATGAATATTCCAATTACGCCATGGGCCTTTTGGGGCATATTTTGGCGGCTAAAAACAAAATGACCTATGAGGAGTTATTGATAGCGACTATAACTAAGCCATTAGGCCTAAAACATACAGGTATTGCACTTACATCTTCAATGATGAAAAATCTAGCTATGGGGCACAGTGGCGAAGTGGAAGTTGAAAATTGGGATATCCCCACTTTGGCCGGGGCAGGAGCAATCCGTTCCAGTGCGGTCGATATGCTCAACTATTTGGCAGCAAACATGGGAATTGAAAAGAGTAGTCTTTATGCAGCAATGCAATTGGCCCATCAAAATTCAAGAATTGAGGGGGCAAGTCCAATTGTAGGTTTAGGCTGGCATACTATGGTCTTTGATGATTTGGAAATTATCTGGCATAATGGAGGTACGGGTGGTTATCGCACTTTTGCTGGATTTATAAAGGGTGGGGATAAAGGTGTAGTGGTACTCTCCAATTCCAATACAAGTGTCGATGATATTGGAATTCACATCTTACATCCTGATTCTCCCCTAAACGAAATGAAGCCTTCCATTGGAGTTAAGTTGCAAAACATAATGGATACACAGGGAATTGAAACGGCGATAGGCATTTATTGGGATTTAAAGAAAAACAAAGCCGAGGAATTTGATTTCACAGAAGGCCAACTAAATAGATTGGGGTATCTATATTTGAACGAAAAAGAAACTGAAAAGGCTTTTGCAGTATTTAAACTTAATATTGACGCCTATCCAAATTCTTCCAATGTATATGCCAGCTATGGTGATGCGCAATTGAAACATGGCGATAAAAATGCGTCCATTGAGAATTATAAGAAATCCATAGCGCTTAATCCAGGAAATCTGGAGGCTATCAAAAATTTAAAAGAGTTAGGTGTAGATCCTGATACTATCATAGAAGAAATAATTGTTGATGAAAAAATCCTGGCCAATTATATCGGCAAATACGAATTGGCCCCAAATTTCATACTTACGGTTTCGAAGGAAGGCAACCAATTAAAGACACAGGCAACCGGGCAACCGGAATTTCCAATTTTTCCAAAGTCAGAAAATACATTTTATCTAAAGGTAGTGGAAGCCCAACTCACTTTTAATAAAAATGAGGATGGAAATGTGGAAAGTGTGACCTTAAATCAGGCAGGCCAGGAATTTGTTGGGAAAAAATTGGAGAAATAATCTTTAGGCAAAATCAGCTATATTTTACCTTCCTTAAAATACGCAACGATTCCTTTAGAGAGCGGTAGATTTTTTCATTTTTCTTTTTTAGCAAGGGCCGGGCAGCTTCCATTTTTTCCTTGGCTTCTTCAAAACCATTGAGATAACAGATCAAATAGGTGTCCGGCAAGTGTTTCAAATCCATTTCCTCAGATGGTTTTAAGACACTGTTACGTTCCATTTTTTGCAGCAGCACATTATTTGTGTTATAAATATGGAAAAGTGTTTTTTTATCGTATCGGGGCGGTTCAAAAATAAGGTCGCTTTGAATTTGGTACGTACCATTGTCCTCAAAAGTAATGACCACTTTTTCCAATGGATAGTAGGTCTGTTTTTTGCCCAGCCCTAAATGTACATACTCCATCGTGGTAAATGAACTTTCATCATAGGCAAGGGTTACCTCATCGAAAATGGAGTAAAATAACTTCACTTGTTCATTAATCAATTCAATGTCCACCCTGGAATAGTATGTTTTACTATTTACCTTTTTTTTGTTTCCCGCCCAGCAGACCACAAATTGTTCCTTAAAAACCTTATAATCACTCTCCAAATCTTTATGCCGGTAATTGATGAAATCAATAACCCCGTCCAAAGTAAGCTCAATATTATTGCGGGCGTGCTGTTCTATTGTGGCGACGGCTTGCGAATTAATGTTCTTTAGCTCAATGTCGAAGGCTTTGGGAAGGCTTATACTGCCCTCACGGAAAAAAACCGCTCCCCCATAATATTTCCAAATATTCCGCCGAAGTGCGCACACCTTGCCGTTGGATTTGATCGTTACCAGCCCTACTACTTTGTCTTCGGGCAAATGCGGAAAGGGAATATTTTCATAGGAAATTAGGGGTGGATTATCCAAATACGCATTGACCAGGTTTTGGATCTTGCTATCGTCAAAAAAATCGACCCCAACAATTTTGTTGTCCTCGTCCTCTACCCCAATAACAATGAAGGAATTGTTTTTGGGATTACTGTTGGCCAAGGCGCAGACATGTTTTAGAAACTTGGCCTTGCCTTCTCTTTGGCCTATATCGATAACACGCTTTTTGTCGTAAAAACTGTTCTCGTCATTATGGGCGAGAAGGTTTTTTACCAGAAGACGTTTGTTAATCATTTTATCGGGTCAGGGTTACGGGTTACGGGTTACGGGTTGCGGGTTACGGGTTACGGGTTACGGGTTACGGGTTACGGGTTACGGGTTACGGGTTACGGGTTACGGGTTACGGGTTACGGGTTACGGGATAAAATCAAAAAAACTAATCATATTTAGATCCTTTTCTATTCGATTTTTTTAAATACCCAATAAAAGCTCCTATTTTTTTACTTTCGACCTGTGTTTCTTCTTGAAGTCTTTTAAAGGTCTCTTCATTTATATGTTTTCTATCCATGCAACGATATAATTGTGAACGGAGTTCTCCACAAGAAGCCTTTGAAATACTAAGAAACTGAATAAACTCACGATTACCATTGCGTTCAAAACCCTCGGCAATGTTATCCATAATCGACCCTGATGACCCGTTCATTTGATCTCTCAATTTAAAGTCCTTACCCAAAGAAGTATTTTCAATAATGTACCAAACATCCTGACATATTCTTCTAGCGGATTGCCAAATTTCCAGGTCTTCAAATGTTTCTACTTTCCCCATGACATTGTCGTCTTTGACCCGCAACCCATAACTCGAAATCATTTTTTATTCCAAACAGTTGCAGAAGCTTGTGCTGTTGGGGTAACAACGAGATCCCAAATATTCACATGGGCTGGTCTGGTGACTACAAAAAGTATTGTTTCGGCGATATCCATGGGGGTCAGGGGATCAAACCCCTTATATACATTATCGGCCCTTTCATCGTCTCCCTTAAAACGTACATTGCTAAACTCCGTTTCCGCCGCTCCCGGATTTACCGCACCTACACGTATTCCATGTGGATTCAAATCAATTCGCATACTCTGATTTAGTGCATCCACAGCATATTTACTGGCACAATACACATTGCCTTTGGGGTATACCTCCTTTCCGGCTATGGATCCGATGTTTATGATATGCCCTGATTTTCTTTCAACCATTTGTGGTATTACCGCTTTGGACACATAGAGCAGTCCCTTCACATTAATATCCAGCATAGCATCCCAATCGTCAATACTACCTTGGTCAATAGTATCCAAACCATGGGCATTCCCGGCATTATTAATCAGGATATCTATTTTTGCAAAATCTTCGGGTAATGAACCTATAGCATCAAAAACCGCCTTTCTATCCCTAACATCAAAACTCAGAATATGCACTTTCGTTTTGTGGCTTAATTCTTTCTTTAGATTCTCCAAACGCTCTCTGCGTCTCCCACATAGTATAAGACGAAATCCCTTTTCCGCAAAAAGTTCTGCCGTAGCTTTTCCGATACCGCTTGTGGCACCTGTTATCAGTACTGTTTTATCCATAAATTTAAATTTTAAGGCACCTTATGTCCTTGACTTGCTTCCAAAAGTATAAACCAATCCTCTAAATCCAATTGTATTTCGCTGGCCTTATTGGCATCTTCCAATCTCTTCTTTGTTGTGGTACCGACCACGGGATGTACATTAGCAGGATGGGCCATAATCCACGCCAATAACAATTGGTCTTCAGTGGCACTATATTTTTCCAGCATGGACATCACTGCACTTTTTATGCGTTCCGTTTGGTCGTTTATCTCTTTAAAATAACTTCCAAGCGGACTCCATGACATCGCCATTCTTTGGTTGGCCAAACAATCATCCAAAGTACCATCATACATTACTCCTTCGGCCGTAAGCGAAAATTCAACTTGATTTGCCGAAACCGGAATACCGGTTTCCAGCATTGCAATTTGTGCGGGCGTGAAATTAGACACACCAAATTCCTTAATCTTACCTTCTTTTTTAAGTTTGCCTATGGCGTCTGCTATCTCATCCGGATGCATTAATGGACTTGGCCTGTGTAGTAAAAAAAGATCCACATAGTCTGTACGCAGGTTTTTTAGCGATTGCTCTGCGGACCAAACAATGTAGTCCGATGAATAGTCATAGTGCTTTATCCGGTTCTTTCTTGCATCGCAAACATATTGGATACCGCATTTGGTAATAAGCTGTATTTTATTCCGGGTAATTCCACTTTGAGCGAAGCCCTGTCCAAAATCGGTTTCATTGGTATATCCACCATAAATATCCGCGTGGTCAAAGGTAGTTATTCCAACTTCTAGACAATGGTGTATTAAATCGGCTATTTCATTCTTTGAAAGTTGCTTCCCCCATTGGCCCCAGGTCATGGCCCCCGCTATAATACGGGAATTCTTGGTCGTATTTTCCATAAGCGATGAAATTAAAAAGAAATCCCTAAATACTTCATAAAACTTGGGGGTTTACGTAATTTTTAACCAATCGTTAACAGGCAATGAATAAATAAATTTTCAATTTGCGCCATGCTTTAAAACCAACCTATTGATAAACAATTACTAATAAAGCTTTATGGAAGAAAATGCTACCGTAGATATCGGCGCTGTGAACGAGAAGATTGCCCAGGAAAGTGCCTTTATAGACCTACTGTTGTTAGAAATGAACAAGGTAATCGTTGGCCAAAAACATATGGTAGAACGATTACTTATCGGACTTTTGGGACAGGGCCATATTCTTTTGGAAGGTGTTCCCGGACTGGCCAAGACCTTGGCCATAAATACTTTGGCCAAAGCAGTAAAAGGAAGTTTTAGCCGCGTACAGTTTACTCCCGATCTTTTACCGGCGGATGTCGTAGGAACCCTAATCTACAACATGAAAGAGAATGACTTCTCCATTAAAAAAGGTCCAATTTTTGCAAATTTTGTACTGGCGGATGAAATAAACCGCGCTCCGGCCAAAGTACAATCCGCGCTTTTGGAAGCCATGCAGGAAAAACAGGTTACCATAGGCGATGAGACCTTTGTACTGGACAAGCCTTTTTTGGTAATGGCAACACAAAACCCAGTGGAACAAGAGGGTACTTATCCGTTGCCCGAAGCGCAAGTAGACCGTTTTATGTTAAAAACGGTAATCGATTATCCGAAAATGAACGAGGAACAATTGATTATGCGCCAAAATCTGGCGGGTGCTTACGATGCCGTTAATCCTGTAGTTACCTTAAAACAAATACTTAGTGCTCAAAAAGCAGTACGCGAGGTCTACATGGATGAAAAAATCGAAAGATACATTCTTGACCTTGTGTTTGCCACTCGGTACCCCGAAAAATATGGTTTAGAAAATCTTAAACCATTGATCAGTTTTGGCGCTTCACCAAGAGGAAGTATCAATCTGGGCAATGCTGCCAAATGCTTTGCCTTTATTAAGCGCCGGGGTTATGTGGTGCCCGAAGATGTACGGGCCGTAGTGCATGATGTTTTACGTCATCGTATTGGTATTACATATGAGGCCGAGGCCGAGAATATCACTTCCGAAGAAATCATCAACAAGATCGTAAACGAGGTCGAAGTACCCTAACTAGCTTACAACTTGCAGTTGCAGTTGGTGGTATTTCTGAAAACTTCCCTGATAGCGACTGCTTTCTGCCAACTTATTTATGGCTAACTGGAGAAATGGATACCAAGGAATTACTTAAAAAGGTTCGCAAAATAGAAATAAAGACGCGTCGTCTTTCCGACCATATCTTTGGTGGAGAGTACCACTCTACCTTTAAAGGCCGCGGTATGACCTTTAGCGAAGTACGGCAGTATCAATTCGGGGACGATGTTAGGAGCATTGACTGGAACGTGACCGCGCGATATAATGAGCCTTTTGTAAAGGTATTTGAGGAGGAACGTGAATTGACCATGATGCTTATGGTAGATGTGAGTGGTTCGGAACTGTTCGGAACCACCAATCAATTCAAAAAAGGAATTATTACTGAGATTTCTGCCACTTTAGCCTTTTCGGCCCTTCAGAACAATGATAAGGTGGGCTTAATACTTTTCTCCGATGAGATAGAACTTTTTATTCCTCCTAAAAAAGGAAAGAGCCATGTACTAAGGATTATACGGGAATTGTTGGAATTTAAACCGCGAAGCAATCGGACCAATATTGCAGAAGCCCTGAAATATTTGTCCAATGTGTTAAAGAAAAGGGCAATTGTATTTGTACTATCGGATTTCATGGCGGACGATTATGAAAGAACCCTAAAGATTACGGGCAACAAACATGATGTAACCGGTATTCGAGTCTACGACGAGCGCGAAGAGCATATTCCCAATCTTGGGATGGTTCAAATGGAGGACGCCGAAACGGGTGCCGTATCTTTGATCAATACGCAGTCCAAAAAAGTACGGGCGGCCTATGGTGCATATCACAAGGAGCGTGTGGAGTATTTTAAGGAAACCTTTACCAAATCCGGTTGTGGTATTTTAAGCTGTCGGGTGGATGAAAGCTATGTAAAGAAATTATTAGGCTACTTCAAAAGAAGAGGGTAAGGAAATGAAAAATGAAAAATTACATATTAAGAATTATACATCGCACTTGTTGCGATGCTTTTTTCTTTGGTTCGTTTTTGTTTTCTCCCTTAGCGGCTTTTCTCAAACTGATCCAAAGGTCGGTTCTGAAATAGATACGACTTCAATTAAAATCGGGGAACAAATTCGGTTTACTGTTACCGTTGAAGCAGATACAATGGCTCAAGTCATTTTTCCTGAAGGGCAGACCTTCTCGCCCTTGGAGACCGTTGAGGCTTTTGAAACGGATACTACCAAAAAAAATAATCGATTTACCCTCCAAAAGACGTATGCGCTCACCCAATTCGATTCAGGTTCCTACAAACTTCCGGCCCAGCGTATAGAAATTAATGGCAAGGGTTATTTTACAGATTCCCTACGTATTGAAGTGGCCACAGTTCCGGTAGATACCGTAGCACAAAAAATGTACGACATCAAAGAATTGATGGTCGTAGAAAAAAGCAATGCCCGCTTCTGGAAAATACTTATAATCGTACTCTTGATATTGGTAGTACTTGGTGGGCTTGTCTATTGGTTCATATTTCGCAAGAAGCCTTTGACCGAAGCTGAAAAAGAAGCTTTGTTGCCTCCGTATGATAGAGCACTTTTGGAATTAAAACGCTTGGAGAATTCCAAATACCTCATTCAGGACGAATACAAACAGTATTACTCGGAATTGACCAATATTGTTCGGTCATATTTGGAAGAAGATGTCCATGTCACCGCTTTGGAAAGTACAACGGATGAGCTTATTACAAAGTTGGAAATGTTGAGGGATGCCGGGGAGTTGAAAATAGACAATGATACCTTAGGGCATTTCAAAAAAATACTACAGACTGCCGATCTGGTCAAATTTGCCCGTTCAAAACCTCCCACCTCCGTAGCCGAGCAGGATAGAAAATCCATTGAGCAAATTGTCATAAAAACCCATGATGCACTCCCTGAACCTACCGAGGAAGAGCTTATGGAGCAAGCGGAATACCAAGAAGAACTTGCCCGTAGGGCCTATCGCAAAAAGTGGATTTTAGCTGGTGGTATGGCTTTAGGGGCACTATTGATTTTCATGGCTTCCCTATCCGCTTTTTATGGCCCGAAATACGTTTGGGACACCGTTACAAGGCATCCTTCAAAAAGACTTTTGGAAGGTGAATGGATATCCAGTTCGTATGGATATCCCCCCATAAATTTAGAAGCTCCAAAGGTATTGGTCCGTCAAAAAACCAAGATTCCACCCGAAGCCAAGGACAAGGTTAAAGAGCTACAGACCTTTGCCTATAGAGACGAGGATGCGCTTTTTACCATAGCTGCCACTTCCACGAGCTTTACACAACCTGCGGAACCAGAATTTGAAAAGACCATTGAACAGCTGATCAAAAACTTTGAGCGTAATGGCGCAAAAAATATAATCACCAAACAGGAAGAATTTACAACTATTAGCGGCGTTAAAGGAATCAAGACCTATGGAAGCGGAAAATTCAAGGTTCCGGAATCCAAGGATTTGGTGAAGGGCGAATATGTAATTCTAAGTTTTGGGGGGAAAGGCTTTCAACAGCAGATTCTCCTGACTTGGTTGGATGATGATACCTATGCTCAAGAAATTGTGGATAGGGTATTAAAAACACTGGAAGTAAAAACAGAGGTATAGATGTTAGACAATGTGTCCTTTGCGAATCCCGAGTTTTTTTGGTTGCTCTCACTGCTTCCTTTGGCCCTGTTATGGTACTTTTTTAGACGAAAGCAACAGGTTGCCTCCCTAAAAATTTCAAGTATTAAGGGCTTCACGGCAAATAGTATATTGCCTAAATTAAGGCCTGTGCTCTTCGCCCTTCGTCTACTTGCGTTGGCTGCCATCATAGTTGCTATGGCACGCCCCCAAACCGAGGATATTTCCACAAGAACCAAAACAACAAAAGGTATAGACATTGTCATGGCCATAGATGTTTCCTCAAGCATGTTGGCAAGGGACTTAAAACCAAATCGGCTTTCCGCCCTAAAAGAAGTGGCGGCGGATTTTATCAGGGAACGGCCCAATGATCGAATAGGCTTGGTAGCTTATGCCGGCGAGGGATATACCAAGACCCCCATAACCAGTGATAAATCCATAGTATTGGGTGCATTGCGTGAAATTACCTATGGACAATTAAATGATGGAACGGCCATTGGAATGGGACTGGCTACGGCGGTCAATCGCTTAAAAGAGAGTAAGGCCATAAGCAAAGTGATTATATTGCTAACGGACGGGGTGAACAATTCTGGGTTTATCGAGCCACAGACAGCTGCCGAGCTTGCCATAGAGTTTGGCATAAAAGTGTATACGATAGGTTTGGGAACGAATGGCAATGCCTTGTCTCCAATTGCGTATAATTCGGATGGTTCATATCGATATGGTATGCGTCAGGTAGAAATTGATGAAGACTTGCTCAATAATATTGCCAAGACCACGGGAGGAAAGTATTTTAGGGCCACTGACAATGAAAAGTTAGAGGCCATTTATGACGAAATCAACAAGTTGGAAAAAACAGAAATAGAAGAGTTCAAATATTATAGGTACGAAGAAAAATTTAGGCCATGGGTCCTTTTGGCAGGGGCATTACTTGTAATGGAATGGATTTTGCGAAATACCCTTTTTAGAAGCTTTATTTAGTAGTTGCAAGACCTGTCAGGTTTTTGAAACCTTTCGGTCTAAGCCGAATAATAAAAAATGATTCAGTTAGACGAAAAAATATATTTTTATCTCTTGTTCATCATTCCGGTGATGATCGTTTTATTTCTTATGCTGCAATTCTGGAAAAAAAGAACCCAGAAAAAATTTGCGGATCTGTCCTTGTTAAAACGATTGACCCCGGAAAAGTCAGACTTCAAGTCATACTTAAAATTACTGCTGTTCACTTTTGGCATCTCCTTTTTGGCTTTAGGGCTAGTGAACCCTAAAGTTGGTTCAAAATTAGAGACCGTAAAGCGGGAAGGTGTGGATATCGTTTTTGCCGTCGATGTATCCAAGAGTATGTTGGCAGAGGACATTGCCCCAAACCGTTTAGAGAAATCCAAGCGGTTGGTATCCGAAATCATCAACCAATTGGCAAGTGACCGGATAGGCATCATAGCCTATGCAGGACAGGCTTTCCCCCAATTGCCTATCACCACGGATTACGGTGCTGCAAAAATGTTCCTGCAAAATATGAACACGGATATGCTTACTTCCCAGGGAACGGCCATCAATGAAGCCATAGAGTTAGCCACTACCTATTATGATGATGACGAACAGACCAATAGAGTTTTGTTCATTATTTCCGACGGCGAGGACCATTCCGAGAATTCTACCCTAGAAGCAGTTGAGGAAGCCGTTGAAGAGGGGATACGCATTTTTACCATTGGGGTTGGTAAAGATAAAGGTGCCCCGATCCCCCTTAAGCGAAAAGGGGTTGTAGAAAGTTTAAAAAAAGACGCTCAAGGAGAGGTAGTCATCACCAAATTAAACGAAGAGATTTTGGAGGAGATTGCCGATGAGGGCGATGGTGAATATATTAACGGTTCCAATACGGAAGAAGCCGTAGAATTTATTAGGGAACAATTGAATCAAATGGACAAGACCGAATTCGAGGCCAAACAATTCGCGGAGTTCAAGGATCAATTTCAATGGTTTTTAGGGGCCGGATTGTTATTTTTATTTTTGGACATCTTTGTACTGGACAGAAAAACGAGATGGCTTAAAAAGTTGAATTTGTTCAATGAATATGAAGAAGAAGCAAGGTAACATGGTTCCAAAGCACTATTAAAGTTTTCTAAATCATAGGTTCTATGTTCTTTTTTCTGCTTTTTTTTATTTAATAAAAGTGAATATATAAGGATATTATGAAGTATTTTTTGTCACATGTGTTTTTAGTTTTGGGAGCATTTTCCTTTGCCCAAGAGGAAAAGCAAATTGATGAAAATGCCCTAAATGAATCTAAAAACCTTACTTGGGAAGCCAACAAAGAGCTTTCCGAAAATAATTTCATTACCGCAGAGGTAGATTATAGAAAGGCCATCTCCAAGAGCGATAAAAATGTAGCAGCACCCTATAATTTAGGCAATGCTTACTATAACAAAGAAACGTATAGCGAAGCTTTTGGGCGTTTTAAACAGGCTGGGGAAGTTGCGGAAGACAAACCGGACAAACATAGGGCCTACCACAATATGGGCAATGTGTTCATGAAACGTAAAGAGTACCAAAAAGCAGTGGAAGCTTATAAGGAAGCCTTACGGAACGACCCAACCGATGAGGAAACCCGTTACAATTTAGCCCTGGCCAAAGAACTTTTGAAAAAGGAGCAGGAGCAAAACGACCAGAATCAGGACAACAAAGATCAACAAGATCAGAATCAGGATAATAAGGACGAAGGGGACGATAAAGAGAAGAATAAAGATCAAGAACAGAAAGATCAAGATGATAAGGGAGACGAGGGCGACGAAAAAAAGGAAGATAATAAAGAAGGTGACGGGGAGAATAAGGAGGAACAAAAAAAACAGCCTGACCAAGGAGATAAGCCCGAAGAACAGAAACAACCACGTCCCAGCCAATTGAGCAAACAACAAGTACAAAACCTGTTGGAAGCCATGCAGAACGAGGAGAAAAAAGTACAGGAAAAAATTGACGCCAAAAAAGTAAAAGGTGCCAAAGTGAAAAATGAAAAGGATTGGTAATGCCCAAAAACTTTAAACATATTTCATTTTTATTTTTTTTAAGTGTAGTCTTTGTTACGCAAGGGCAGGATAAGGATGCGGTAACCTTCGCAATGAATCTCAGCAAGGAAAAATTGGGAATCAACGAACGGTTGCGTGTGGACTTTACCATGAATAAGGATGGGGACAACTTCAATCCACCGGATTTTGAAGATTTTAGGGTGCTCATGGGACCGTCCCAATCCATAAGCTCTTCTTGGATCAATGGTAAAAGGAGTTATTCCAAGACCTATTCCTATACCTTGGCGCCTACGGCAAGAGGGAAATTTACGATAAAACAAGCCGCCATTACCATTGATGGCAAAATCTATAAATCGCTTCCAAAACAAGTTGAGGTAACGGCCGCCGTTGACAAACCTAGCGATCAGATGACTGTAGACGATATTGCAGATGAAAGTTTGTTTTTGGTGGCTGAGGTTTCCAAGACCAGTCCATATCTAAATGAACCCCTAAGCGTTGTCTACAAATTATATTTTAGCTCCACGATCGGTATTACCAACTACAGACCGTTGGATAATCCAAAATATAACAACTTCTGGAGTCAGGATATTCCGGTTTCCAGGCCAGTACCGCAAAATGGGACCTATAAAGGAAAAGCCTTTAGATATGTAGTACTGAAAAGAGTGGTGCTCTATCCCCAAAAGGTAGGCAAATTGGAGATTGAACCCCTATCCTTGGAAGTTTCCTTGGAAGTGCCTACCAATAAACGTGGTTTCTTTGGAGACCGTATTTACTCACAGGCGAATAAGACCGTTTCGGCAGGGAGACGCACCATAAATGCGAAAGAGCTGCCTGTTGAAGGGAAGCCTGCAGATTTTAGCGGTGCCGTCGGAAGCTTTGATTTTTCAGTATCTACAAGTAAGACCAAACTGAATGCCTCGGAATCCTTACAAGCCAAAGTAGAGGTCAGTGGAAAGGGAAATCTAAAACTGTTCCAATTACCCGAACCTGATCTCCCTAGCTCATTGGAAGTATATGAACCAGAATTTGACGAAAAGGTCCGTACCACGCTGTCCGGAATGCAGGGGAAGGTCAGTAACAACTACACTATAGTCCCCTCGTTTAAAGGCAAGTATCCCATTCCTAGTATTTCCTTTAGTTATTTTGATCCCAAGACCGAAAAATACAGAAGACTGGATTCGGATGAAATACTTATTGATGTCATTCAAGGCCCGACCAGTGTAGCTGCCGGAAATATTGGGGTCGTTGGAACAAATAAGCAAAACGTTATCGCTACAGGAAGTCAGTTTAACTTTATAAAACTAAAACCCGATCTAAAGGCTATTGGCACCGATTATTTTTTTGGGTCCACACGCTTTTACCTCTGGTTGTTATTACCCCTTTTATTGATTCCTTCCGCAGTAATTTTTGGAAAAAAACGTGAGGCCATAGCAAGCGATGTTATTGGAAATAGAATAAAAAGTAGAAATAAATTGGCAAAAAAATATCTTTCCAAAGCCAAAAAGGAATTAGGAAACAAAGATGATTTTTATATTGCCCTTGAAAAAGCTTTGCATCATTATTTAAAAGCCAAGCTTAAAATAGAGACCTCGGAATTCAGTAAGGATAAAATAGAGGCTTTGTTAGCTCAAAAAAATGTGGACGAAACCACTAAGGACGGCTTTATTGGACTACTCACAAACTGTGAAATGGCTCGTTACAGCCCTTTTTCGGATGTACAGATGCACCAGGATTATAATAAGGCCAGCGAAGTAATCTCATATTTGGACAAACAATTATAATGCGGATGAAAAGATTGGCAAGTTTCATACTACTATGGATTGGTCTTTGGTCATATGCCCAAAATGAGACCATCTTCGAGCAAGCCACATCAGCCTATAATGATGGAGATTACGAGAAGGCCATAACCCATTATTTGGAAATTTTGGATAATGGGGAACACTCGGCGCCGCTTTATTTTAACCTGGGCAATTCGTATTATAAAATCAATCAAATTGCACCCAGCATATATTACTATGAAAAAGCGCTGCTTTTAAAGCCCAATGACCCGGAAATACGGAATAATCTCGCCTATGCCCAAAACATGACGCTGGATGCAATTGAGAAAATGCCAGAAACGGGATTTTCAAAAATTTATCGTAAGATAACCGGATTTTTGTCCTTTGATCAATGGGCTATCACTGCGGTTGTATTTACGATTCTCTTTGTTGCCCTGTACATAGCATTTTTTTATTTTAGATACGCGTCCCGTAAGCGCATCGCCTTTATTTCTGGTATAATTTCTCTTATCGTTGCCCTAATTTCCATGGTCTTTGCCTTTGTTCAATACAATGATTTCAGGAGGGATAGGCCTGCTATCGTATTTTCGGAGGAAGTGACCATAAAATCAGAACCGAACAACAGAAGCCAAGAAGTATTTACTTTACATGAAGGGACAAAAATCCATGTCCTGGATTCCCTAAACGAATGGAAAAAGATACGTATTGAGGACGGAAAAACGGGATGGCTCATGGATACGGACATTAAGATGCTCAAGGATTTTTAAACTTTCCTTAACAATCTAGCAATAGCAATACTATTATATTTGTCTTAACGACCACCAAGATGAAGATTTTTGCCCGTACACTAATGCTTTCCATATGGCTATTTGGCATACTCATGCCTAGTGTGGTTACCTTATCCGGAGATGACTCGGTAATCGTTATCAACCTAAATGAGGAAGAGCAACAGGAAGGCACTAAAAAAATACAGGCCGAAGAGGATATTATCAACGATAAGCCCTATAATTTTTCTTCGCTAATGGCACAATCAAAAACATGGACAACCGGAATTCACAATTCCTTAGGCCCTAATGATTTTAACTTGGAAATTCTCCTCCCTCCTCCTGAACGCGAGAGCTAATACTTCTTCTTTCAGCGTATTACATTTAATGCCCAATAACCGGTCTTCGATATGTATTGAGGACACAACACCTAAAAAACATGTTCAATCATCTAAAAAATGACTTGCCCGCAAGTATTGTAGTATTTTTTGTGGCCATCCCCCTTTGTCTTGGTATTGCGTTGGCAAGTGGAGCGCCTTTGTTCTCTGGCCTTATTTCCGGAATTATAGGTGGTATAGTAGTTGGGGCCTTGAGCGGCTCCCATATTGGTGTAAGTGGTCCTGCAGCCGGTTTGGCAGCTATTGTTCTTACGGCTATAGGTGCTTTGGGCGGTTTTGAGAATTTCTTGCTTGCCGTAGTACTCGGTGGAGTAATTCAATTGGTCTTCGGGTTTTTGAAGGCAGGTATCATAGGTTATTATTTTCCGTCTTCGGTTATTAAAGGTATGCTTACGGGTATCGGAATTATCATAGTACTGAAGCAAATTCCTCACTTTTTTGGATATGATCCCGATCCGGAGGGTGATTTTGCATTTTTCCAAGTGGATGGTAAAAATACTTTTTCCGAAATTATCGATACTTTCAACAATATTAGCCCAGGAGCTACATTAATTGCCATTATAGGGCTTTCTATCTTAATACTTTGGGACAATGTCCTTTCCAAAAAAGGTAAATTTTTCAAGTTAGTACAGGGGCCTCTGGTGGCCGTTGTAACAGGAATAGTTTTTTACATGCTGACCAAGGACAGTGAAATCTGGGGAATAGCTTCGGATCATTTGGTAAGTGTTCCCGTACCCGAGGATGCCTCGTCCTTTCTCGCGCAGTTCAGTTTTCCTAATTTTGGTGAAATCGGAAATCCAGAGATATGGATAACCGCATTCACCATAGCATTGGTTGCCAGTCTGGAAACCTTACTTTGCGTAGAAGCCACGGACAGGTTGGATCCCGAAAAAAGGGTTACGCCTACCAATAGGGAATTGTTGGCCCAAGGTACAGGTAATATCCTTTCGGGAATGATCGGCGGTTTGCCTATTACACAAGTTATCGTAAGAAGTTCCGCCAATATACAGTCCGGTGGAAAAACGAAAATGTCCGCGATAATACATGGTCTATTGCTATTGATTTCAGTACTACTCATCCCCAGATTACTTAATATGATTCCACTTTCGGTATTGGCCGCGATTCTTTTCATTGTAGGTTACAAGCTGGCAAAACCTGCGCTGTTTAAAAAGATGTACAATTTGGGTTGGAAACAATCGATTCCATTCTTTGTAACCGTATTGGGTATCATATTTACCGACTTGCTTGTAGGAATTGGTCTTGGGCTAGGCGTGGGTATCGTGGTTATTTTATTAAAAAGCTACCAAAATTCACATTTTCTACATATTGAGGATAAGAGTAACGGAAAACACAAGATTAAAATGACCCTTGCCGAGGAAGTTACATTCTTTAACAAAGGGGCTATCCTAAAAGAATTGGACAGCCTACCAAGGGATACCTATTTAGAAATAAATCTTCTTAACACCAGATACCTGGACAATGACATTATTGAAATTTTGGAAGATTTTGCATTCAAGGCCAAGGAGAGGAATATTGACATAAAGCTGGTCTCAAAACGAGGCACTGTGGAAAACCCTTCCAGTTTTATCGAATTCTTTGAAAGAAGACCAAAGTCAAACTTAAGTTTGAGCTGAACGTCATGAAAAAAAAACAATATAAAATCGTCGTCCTCTCGGATTTGACAAAATCTTCGGCTACAATACTAAAGAGTGCTGTCAGCATCGCCAAAATGATCAATGGCCGGATAGAAGTGTTTTCCGTAAAAAAACCTACCGATATTGTAAAGATGGACAATCAATTATCGGCCATGCGAACCATTAATAGCGAACACAAGACCATCAATAGGAAAATGCGAAATCTTTCGGATTCTCTTTCCGAAGCGTACGATATACGCATTACATATTCGTTTGAGTTTGGGAATGTGAAAAACGAAATCGAAGAGTATCTTACAGATCAAAAGCCGGATTTGGTTATATTGGGCAAAAGAAAATCGAAAACGTTTGGCCTTATGGGTGATGGTGTTACGGATTTCATCTTAAATCGCCACAGTGGGGCAATAATGATTGTACCTCATACTAAGCCGTTAGAGCCCAATAAGGAAGTTACCTTGGGGATGTTAAACAACCCGGACCCTTCTAATAATCTAGAGTTTGCGGAAGATTTAATACATTACGCCCATAAACCCTTAAAATCGTTTAAAATTGTAAAGAATACCTCATCACCCCCTAAGCAACCTTTGTCAAAGGACCAGAAAACAATTGAATACGTTTTTGAGTATAGCGATAATATTATTAAAAACTTTTCCACTTATCTGTCCAAAAACAATATTAATCTATTATGTATGGATAGATTAACAAAGCATTCCAGTACAAAAAGTCATTTAACGACTTCCGATGTTAAAGAAGTAATGGGAAATTTGAATGTTTCACTTTTGATATCGGGTAAGTAAAAACTTTAGCATAACAATTGAGCTTAATAAACAAATAAAGCGCAATTTTTAAAACCACATATTATGAAAGCGCATACGAAGGAAACACAATCGGCCATTTCACCAGATTCGGCCATATCCTTGTTAAGAGAAGGCAATAAGAGATTTTTAGAAAACAAGAAGGCGAATCGCGATTTGTTGGAGCAGGTTCGGGATACAGCATCCGGGCAATATCCATTTGCCACAATCCTAAGCTGTATTGATTCAAGGGTGTCGGCGGAATTGATCTTTGATCAAGGCGTTGGGGATATATTCAGTGCCCGCGTAGCGGGAAATATAGTTAATGAAGATGTTCTGGGCAGTATAGAATTTGCCTGTAAACTGGCAGGTACAAAGGTAGTCGTCATCTTGGGCCATACTGCTTGCGGTGCGGTGAAGGGGGCCTGTGATGATGCCAAAATGGGGAACCTTACAATTCTTTTGAACAAAATAAAGCCTGCTGTTAAAGCGGTAACAGAACCTGCTGAGGCCGACCTTCGCAGTTCAAGGAACTTGGACTTCGTAAACGAAGTAGCTGAAAAAAATGTACAATTAACCATTGAAAATACCCGTAGGATGAGCCCTATTTTGAGGGAAATGGAGGAAAATGGCGAGATAAAAATAGTGGGGGCAATGTACGATGTGCTCAATGGAAAGGTAACGTTTATCGCTTAAAAATAATGTTGTAAAGGGCGAGCCAGCACTTGGGTGTTGGCTTTTTATTTATAAAAAAATTCTACCTTGGCCGTTCCAAAAGCTAGGTGTATTTATGAAAAAACTATTCGTTAATCTTAAAGGCGACCTTTTTGGTGGAATCACTGCTGGAATTGTTGCCTTGCCCTTGGCCTTGGCTTTTGGTGTAAGCTCGGGCCTTGGTCCAAGCGCCGGACTTTACGGCGCAATTTTCATTAGTTTTTTTGCCGCTCTTTTTGGAGGTACAAACACACAAATATCGGGGCCTACAGCCCCAATGACCGCTGTAAGCATGGTCATAATCGCAAGTATTATCGCGGTCTATGACGGTAGCGTAGAAAAAGCACTACCTGCTATTTTAACGGTATTCCTCCTAGCGGGACTTATGCAGATCGGGCTTGGATTATTAGGGATAGGCCGTTATATTAGGTACATTCCTTACCCGGTGGTATCCGGATTCATGACCGCTATAGGGGTAATCATTATCATAACTCAGATACTTCCGGCCTTGGGGTATTACCCCAGGGAGGATATGGCATGGGTAACTCCTTTTAAACCGGAGGCAGAGGAGCTCATCTTGGAAAATATCTTAAGGGAGGAAGCTGGTGAGGGTATTTTAGTGTTGGAGGATTTCAAGGAAACCATTGCAAGATCGGGCGAAGTTACCGAAGAAACTATCTTGGAAGAGGCTAAAACATTGGCCGCAAAGGAAGCTTCGGGGGTTATTGGTGCCATCAAAGTAACACCAAAAGCCATAAAAAGTATTAATTGGTTAGAGTTGTCTTTGACATTGATAACCATTGTAATTATTTATAGCTTTAAACGCATCACTACTGCTGTTCCAAGTACCCTAGTTGCCTTATTACTGGTTTCTGGTGTAGCTTATATACTTGGTTTGGATTATAGACCTATTGAAAGAATCCCGGAAGGGTTTCCCATGCCAAATTGGGAGGTTTTCACAGGGTTTAAATTTGGGGCCATTAGTCCGTACATTTTTACCGCGCTCACTTTGGCCTTATTGGGAGCAATTGATTCCTTATTGACCTCGGTAGTCGCGGACAATATGACCAAAACCAAACATAAACCCAACAAGGAACTGGTTGGACAAGGCATAGGAAATTCCATAGCTGCTATTTTTGGAGGACTTCCAGGAGCGGGTGCCACAATTCGCACAGTTGTAAATATCAACTCCGGTGGGCAAACCAGACTTTCCGGGATGGTTGCCGCAGTGTTATTATTGATCGTTCTGTTGGCTATGGGGCCCATTGCCTCTCAGATTCCAGCGGCAGTTTTGGCTGGAATTTTAATTACCGTAGGTATTGCCGTAATGGACTATAAGGGTTTAAGAGCTATTCCTAATTTGCCCAAGGATATTAAGATAGGTCCTTTAAAATTAAGTTCAGAAGTGGTCATAATGCTTGTAGTATTGGTTTTGTCCACTTTTTGGAATTTAGTCTATGCCGTAGGAATTGGTTTAGTTATCGCATCACTTACGTTCATGAAAAAGATAGGTGATCTTACCGCCGAACGCTCTGACATAAAATCCTTGGAAAAAGAGAAAGCTTGGGCCGATGAAAGTAGTTTTCCCAGAAACCTTCAAGAGGAGGTATTCATAAAGCATATCAAAGGACCTTTATTTTTTGGTTCAACAAATGATTTTCAGTTATTGGCCGATCAGATTCCAGAAACGGCATCCTATGTAATCATCCGGTTGGACAGAATGCAATATATGGATCAGTCCGGTCTCTATGCTATGGAAGATGTATTGCAGGAACTTAACAAGAACAAGGTCACCGTTCTTTTTGTCGATTTACAGCAACAACCAAGGTACATGATGGAGCGTATCGATATCATTCCTGATTTTATCCCCGAAGAACAAATATTCGACAACTTCAGGGAATGCAATGCTTGGATAAAACAGCATGTACAGGACATCTATTGATTCATAGTGCATTTTAAAGCACGGTTTTTTATTCGCCTCGTACCCCATTTGCTATCCATAAAATCTTAATTTTGCATTTCTAGTCCAAAAAAAAATGATCGATAAAATCAAGGAACAGATTGAAGAAGTCGAAAAGTTTACGACAGATTCAAAAGAAGCCATTGAAGCTTTTAGAATAAAATACTTGGGCAAAAAAGGATTGTTGAACGATTTCTTTGCCGAATTCAGGAATGTCCCCAATGCACAAAAAAAGGAATTTGGACAAACTGTTAATGCGCTAAAACAGGTCGCCACGGAAAAAGTAAATGCCCTAAAGGAAGCGTTGGAAAACAAGCATGAGGAAAAAGGTGTTTACGGGGATCTTACACGGCCAGGGGAGCCTATTCCACTTGGCGCGCGCCACCCCATATCCATTGTTAAAAATCAAATCATAGAGATTTTTTCAAGAATAGGTTTCAATGTTTCCGAAGGTCCGGAAATTGAGGATGATTGGCACAATTTCACCGCTCTGAACCTTCCAGAATACCATCCGGCAAGGGATATGCAGGATACATTTTTCATCCAGACCGATCCAGACATTCTTTTACGGACCCACACCTCGTCCGTACAGGTACGTTACATGGAAAACAACAAACCTCCCATTCGGACTATTTCCCCGGGAAGAGTATATCGGAACGAGGCTATCTCGGCTCGATCTCATTGTTTTTTCCACCAAGTGGAAGGATTATATATTGATAAGGATGTGTCCTTTGCGGATTTGAAGCAAACATTACAATTCTTTACCACGGAACTGTTCGGAAAGTCCAAAATACGGCTACGTCCCTCCTATTTCCCATTTACCGAACCCAGTGCAGAGGTAGATGTATATTGGGGCCTGGAAACGGAAACCGATTATCGAATGACCAAGGGAACGGGTTGGTTGGAGATTATGGGTTGTGGTATGGTAGATCCGAATGTATTGGATAATTGTGGTATTGATTCCAAGGAATACTCAGGTTTTGCCTTTGGAATGGGAATTGATAGAATTGCCCTTTTACTCTATCAAATTTCCGATATTCGTTTATTAAGCGAGAATGACATACGATTTTTGGAGCAGTTTAAAAGTGCACTATAAATCGTTCTACCTTCACACCAACAACTGTCTTTCTAAATACATTATTTTTTATAATATCCCTATCGTAAAGGAAAGCCCTTGGCCGCCCACCACGGATGCATTTCAATGACCAATCGTCCAGATTTTACCATAGGGTCCATATTGGCTAAGCTATCGGCAATCTCCAAGGTAGGAGTGTTATAAATGGTAATCCCCCGGATTTCTCCATCATCTCCAAAAGGACCCGAGATATCCGCATGTCCCTCTTCATACATCTTTCCTAAATGGGCCAAATGTAACGTTTGCAAGCTGTCCATCTCCTCCTTATTGGATGAACGATTGGGTCCCCGTTTTAAAAAAGCGATGAAATATTGTTGCATGATGACCGTGTCCTTGGTTTCTTCATCTACATAATCAAAGATTTTATATCCCTTGTCGGTCAGCTCCTCCTTGATTTCCCTTGTAGACCTTTTTACCTTTTCCTCTACAGGTTCGGTAGTTTCGTTAGGAGCTTCGACCTCCCCCTTACAAGCACCAAATATTATGAGAACAAAGAGCACTACAGTGTATTTTTTCATTTCTCCCAGGTATTAAAAGGTTGTTTACTCAATTGTGAATTATAGTATCTTATCTCTCCGCTAACCTCTTTTCCGAGCCATTCCGGTATTTCAAAGACGTCTTTTTCGTTCTGTAATTCAATCTCGGCCATTACCAATCCGGCATTCTCTCCATGAAACTCATCCACCTCAAAAAAATGGCTTCCGGAAGGAATCTTGTATCGGGTTTTTTCCAATATCCTTGGTTCACATAAAAGTATAAGCTCCTCAGCTTCCTTAAGTGTAATTTCCTTTTCCCATTCAAATCGGGAAGTTCCGGTTTCATTGGAAAGTCCTTTTACGGTCAAGTATCCAAAATCACCATCGATTCGAACACGTACCGTACGTTCTGGATGGGTATTTAAAAAACCCTGGACTAATCTTGTTGAGGTAGTAGCCTCTTTCTTAAAAGCATCCGATTTAACCAGGAATTTTCGTTCTATCTCTAGTGCCATGGAACATCCGCGATTTCCTAAAAATAATCAAATCCAATGGGCTATGGAAAAGTTGGCCTACATTCTTGTCCTAGGTCACTTAAAAATGATACCATTTTAGTGCTAAATATTGGGCAGGTCATTTTTTACTTGATTCCAGAAATGAATATTGAACAACTGGGCACTACCTAGTATAGCAGCATCTTCCATGAGCAAGGATATTTCAAAGTTAATGTTGTGCCCTGCACTTTGTATTCTGGATTTTAGCGTAGGCAGGAAAAATCTACTGGCATTGGAAATATTGCCTCCCAGGACCAATAATTCCGGACGGAACTTTTGAATAAAAGGTATCATAAACTCGGCCATATTGGCCCCGAATTCCTCAAAAACAATTTGTGTATGAATATTGTTGGCCTCTGCGATTTCCTTTACCCCTTTCACCTTTTCCGAGGAAAGTTCTTGATATCGTTTTATGCACCATCGGGTAGAGAAATAATCATCCCCAATACCTTGCTTAAAGGGTTTATCCCATAAACATCCATTTTTGGGGACCTCGGCATGGTTCACCTGGGGAATTCCATCCTTGACAAATGCAGAGCCAAAACCGGTTCCCAGGGTCACCACGATAATTTTGGGATATTGTTTTGCATCTCCCTGAGTGGCGACCCCTACTCCAAAGGAAGTGGCATCGTTGAGAAATCTGAAATTCACGTTTTCGCTATCCAGATATCGTATCAACTCTTTGGGGACGGATACCCCGTACATATTGGTGTATTTATCATTTTCCCCTTCATAAAGGGCAATACCCCTACAGTAATCAAAAGGTCCAGGAATGGCAAAACCTATATTTATATTTTCTTTATCGGGAATACGGGCCATGGTCTCGTTAATAGCGGTACTCCAAGTTTCCAATACCATTTCCTTTGCAGCCTTATTGTCCACTTTAACACTAAAGGTCGTTCCTGGCAAAATCCGTAGTTCTTTTAAACTTACGGCAGCACTTACAATATGGCTTCCCCCAACATCTACTCCAATGGCAATTTGATCATGCATTTCCATTTTCCGATTCCTTGTTTTGTTGTACTACAACTTTTGGATGCCGTTGTACTTCACAACGACCGCTTTATCTCAATATCATACGTGAAATAGGAGGTGTGATAGTACACCACATTATACTCCACAGGTCTATCCCCGGGATCGCATACCACCCGTTCCCTTTTTAAAATAGGGATATCGGGTCCTACATCAAGCAAAGATCCTATATCTCCAGCTGCTTTGATTGCACTAATCTTCTCCTTGGAGGTCATCACAATGGTATCATGCTCTTTTTCCAACAGCTCATATAGGGGTATTGTAAAATCCTCCTTTCCCGTAATCCCTACCCTAGGGTGAAAATACGATACGGAATACAAATACTTGGCTTTTTTTGACCCCCTAATTTTCTCCAATTTCCAGACTTTCTTCGAAAGAGAAATTCCCAATGCCTGGGACACTTCTTCAGAGGCTTCTGCATTTGAGATTTGAACGCTGTAATTGACCACCTCTATCCCCTGATTTTCCATTTCCTTGGTGAAGCTGATCCAGTTGTCCAATCGTGTGGTAATCTTTTTGGTAACTACCTTGGTGCCCACTCCTTTTTTACGTTCTACAAGTCCGTCATTGACCAAGGTATTTACCGCCTGCCGAACCGTATTTCTTGAAACGCCCAACCTTTTGGACAGGGTAACCTCTTTGGGTAGGAAGCTGGCACCGTTCCTATAATCTTTCCTAAGGATAAGCTCCCTTAAGTATCCTTCTATTTGGACATGAAAGGGAATTGAGCTGTTTTGATCTAATTTAAAATCCACCGATACCGGATTTAGTGTCTTTCTTCAAATAGGTAATCAACATACTACTATTTTTTGGATTCCGCCCATTCTTCCAACAAAAGAATAACTTTATACAATACCCCGGCGGATCCCCTAAAGGTACCCGAACCTTCCGGTCGGTTGTCCACGGTATACCATTCATAGAATCCATCGTTCTTGACAACTCTTTGGGTCATGGGCAACAGTTGCTCATAAGCTTCCTCGACAAAACCGTTTTTAACAAGTTGTTGGATCATTCGTCCCCCGAACCAGGTCCAGTCTCCCCCATTTTGATATCCATAGGAATACATTCCTTTATTCTCAAATGCCCAATCCGGATAGGGAGGATACAGTGTTAATCCTATGGATCCCGCTCCCGAGGCCTTTACATTGGCCACCATTTTATTGAGAGAAACTTCAATCTGTTCCTTGTTGAGCAGCCCCGCTTCAATAGCGACTGCTGTCCCCCCGTGATAATAAATTTCATTTTCATTAAAATCATCAGGGTATGGGGATTCTTCCAAATATACATGGGGAATAAACTTTTGGTTCTCGGCGTTCCACAGTGTAGCCATGGTATTCTCCGCTGTAGTATTCCGGATTTCTTGCCATTTATCCTTGGTTTCCGGGAGCAATTTCATCATATTATCCAATGCAATCAACAACATGGCATTGTCGTAGATATCCACACAATAGTGGGTATCCTCCGTAATGTAGACGCCCCAGGGATGTGTATGCTGAACATCTCCCCAATCGGCCGTAGTGGCCCCATAAATCAATCCATGTTCCTTGGACCAGCGGTAGTCCAACAGAAATTGTATGGCTTGTTCCATGCGCTGGGCCACAGTGCTTTGGCCCACTTTTTTCTGTAAGAATTCCGTATTTCCCGTTGCTTGGATATACTTATACACGGCCTGGACAAGAGATGTTTCGTGGTCGGTCTCCACCGTGTTCTTATGTCCACAATAGTCTGGTTCCAAGTCGGAGTAGATATAGATATATCCTCCCTCCACGTTTTCCGCCTTTTTCTTGGGAATAAATCCATCTACAATATTCCCGTCCTCCCCTTGGAGCCTAAAAAATACAAGTAGGTTCTTTTCCAGTTCCTTGGCATCAAACACTTCGGCAGAAAGTTCTATGAACGTATTGTAATCCCGTATCCAGACTTCGCCATATCCGTCCCCGGCATTGAATCCGGTTTTAACAACCTCCAGGGCCTGTTTCTTTACTTCCCGAAAGTCTTGATTCTCCAAAATTCTATGGGCCAATTCCTGATTTTCTTTTTGATGGGTGCATCCCAACAAGAATAACCCTAAAAGAAAGCTTGTGCATTTTTTCATGACATCAGTTGTTTTCATTGGACATGGATGGTGGCACTTGCCCGACACCCCAATCCATATTTGGTTCCGGGCCCATGATAAGTTCCAAAGTTCCTCCCTTCAAAAGTTCGTCTGACGGAAACCAAAAGTTTTTCAGCTCCTTTCCGTTCAGGACGGCTTTTTGCACATATTTGTTGTTGATGGAAGTATTTTTGGCCAGTATGGTAAATGTTTCTCCTCGGTTATAGCGTTGTCCTAAATCAATTTCAACCTTGGGGTACAAAGGGCTTCCTATTTCATAAATAGGGGCCGTCCTTGTACCCCCATCCATTTGAAAAAGCCCTAAAGCCGACATCACGAACCAAGCGCTCATCTGCCCTTGGTCCTCATCTCCCAGATAGGCATTGGAAATTCCGTGACCATAATAACGTTCCATAATATCCCTGTTCCATTTCTGGGTAAGCCATGGTTTTTTGACCCAATTAAACAAAAATGAAAAATGCAACGATTGTTGATTACCCTGGGTTACCGGAAAATCCCAGTATAACTCGTTAGGGGCATTATAACGCCATGGACTACTTACCCTAAAACCATCGTCCAAACGCCTGGAAAAAACTTCTTCGCCAATAATCGCGGCCAAAGCGGGAACGTCCTGGGGCACAAAAAAGGAGAGTTGCCATGCATTGCCCTCTACATATTGATGGTTCCCCGCCGTTTTTATAGGGTCGAAATCAGGATACCAAGTGCCGTCCGAGTGCCGTATTCGGGCATACCCTATTTCTGGATCAATGGCATTTTTCCACCAATAGGCACGATCCAGGAATTCCTGATATGCTTCCTTTTTACCCATTGCCTTGGCCATTTGTGAGACGGCAAAGTCGTCAAATGAATACTCCAAAGTATTGGAAAAACGTCCTTTGTTATAGGGTACGTATTTGTACTTGAGGTAGGCCTCCAGATCCCGGTTTCCGGCATACCCATTACCTACTTGTTCTCCCAAGGTAGTCTGCATCTTATAGATAGCTTCAAAGGCCTTTTCCGCATCAAAATCACGTATTCCCATTTGATAGGCCCCAACAATCAGGGGAATCTCATGTTCGGCTACCATTACCGGGATATATTCCATGCCAGCCGGGCCCTTGGCCAACCAACCATTGGCATCATACATAGCCAATTGCGATTTTACCCATTTTGAGGACCATTCCGGAACCACCAAGTTCCAAAACTGGTTTAAATTCCAGAAGGTATTCCAAAAGGCATCGCAACCCAGTGCCACTTCGTCGGGATTTTCAAATTTCCGAATCCGCTCGGTAGCATCCACCCAACTTCCGTCAACATCGCTAAAAATATTTCTACTGACCAAGGCCCTATACATATTGGTATAGAACCTGATCTTTTCCATCCGGTCCGTGGTACTTATCCGTATCCTCCCGAGCAAATCGTTCCAGACTTCCTCCTGATGATCTCTTACCTTTTCGAAATCCCACCCAAAAGGTTCCGCAATTTCCTTTTTAAGGTTTAAGGCAGCCTGGTCCATACTTACATAGGACAATCCCGTCCTGGTTTGGACTACATGTGATTTAGAAGTATCAAATTCAACAAAGGCTACCACGTCCTTGGGGTTGGATATGGTATAGGTGTCCGAATCTCCTTTAGGAAGAACATTCCCTTTGTCCGTACGGATTCCAAATCGGGTTATGGGATGATCAAATTCCATAGCAAAATGAACGATATACTCTTGCGCTATTTGATCCCATTCCCTTGGCCTATCCCCATCTTCTACCATCTGTTTTCGATAATAGGCCTCCCCCCAGACCGATGATGAAATCTGCTTGCTATAGCCTACTATTTTGGTGTCGCTTACTTTTTTAAAAAAAGCTTCTTCTATGGAGTAATCATATTCCGCGGGAATCTTTAAGTCTACCAGTATTCTTGACTCTGGTCGATTTTCGGGATAGGTATACCTTTGAAAACTACACCTAGTGGTAGCGGTAAGCTCTGCCTTTATATCATAATCGGTCAATAGTACCGAATAGTACCCCAAAGGGGCTTGTTCGGTAGCCTTGTCCATATGCGAACGATATCCACTATCCGGAGCTTCAGGACTGCCCATGGTAGTAATCAACGGCCCGTTTGTAGGGAAAGTACCCAAACCGGCCATGGTCCATTCATGGATATGGCTAAAGGCACCTACATTTTCAAAAGTAGGCTGATATCCTGCTTGCCATCCCATATCCTGATTGTCCGGACTTATTTTTACCATCCCAAAAGGCATCCAAGGTCCGGGGGCTATCATCCATCGGGAATGGCCGGTGCCCATTTTGGTATCGACATAATCCACAGGTCGATTCCTTATTTTTGGACTTCTCTCTACCCTACCCTCCTGAACCACCTCACCATCCAATATTAGCTGATACCTACTGTGTTTTTTTGTTGTTACCGCAGGCATCGGAACCTCATAGATTTTTCTACCGTTCTCCAAGATTTCATGAAAAATAATTTCACCATCCAGCTCCGCCTCTAATTTAGGATTCCCCTCTATGTGCTGTACCTCTACCAAAAGTGGCTGAACGCTCTGCAAGTCTTGGGTCAATTCATAATCCGCGGGGTAGACCTTCGTGATCATTGCCTTTTTTGGAATACGTAATTGTGCTCCCATTGGACATTCCAGTCGTATCTGGTCAAAAACTAGCCAACTACCTTCCAATGTAGTCAACTGGATTTCATTACCTCCATCGTTTATCGACCCTTGTGGCAAGGGTAATTCTATTACTTGTTCCTTGCCCGAACCCGTTTCCCCATCCAAGACACCTACCCCCTTTCCCTTTTTCATCTGGAATTTCCAGGATTTCCCGTTTATTGAAATCTTGAAAAGGGGAGGTGCTTTGGGGCTACAGTCCAAAATATCAACCACTAATTTCCATATTCCGTTATTCTTCTTTTTTTTGACGTTGAACAAAAGGTTCAATTGATGTGGGCGTATGCCCGCAAGGCCGGATGTGCCTCCCCAGTAGTCGGTGGCTCCAGGCAATACGTAGGGAAAATCTTCCTCCGTTTTTGAATGCCCGATAACAAAAACACGGTCTTCCCATCCAAAATCTTCCTTGAGAAACTCCTCATAGTCCTTGGGGGCCAATGCAAATTCCAAACAACTATTGTCCGATTCACCTACTTGCCATATCGTTTTCTGTTGGGCAGCACAAAAAGCAGTGGCAAAAAAACAAATCCCTATGTAAATCCATTTTCCGTCCTTCATATAATTTCGGTTTTAACAGGCCTCGTCCTTTACAAAGGATACGATTACCTTGGCTTTTTTTCTTCCTCTATTAATTAGGGTATAGCTCTCCGTGGCAGCGGGAACTGCAAAAGTCTCCGCGAAATGAAATTTTTGTGGAGGGATATCGCCCCTCTTTAATTCCAAAGCCTCGCCCTCTACCAGCATCAAAACATGACATTGGCCGTTAGTGATAAGGTCTACAGTAGTTTCAAAATCAAACCTATATACATCATAAAAATGAAGGGGATGCGTGGGCAAGTGTATTTTTTCCCAATCCGATCCTGTTTCGACAATAGCAGGTTTGGATATGAGATTTTCGGACACATACCCTCCCTTCTTCTCAAAATCCAGGTTTTGTATGGCCCGTTCAATATTCAAGGGCCTGGGATTGCCATCCATGTCCATACGTTGCCAATCGTACATCTTAAAAGTGAAAATGTAGGGAGTGGCACTGATTTCCAAAACTAGGTTATTGGTTCCGGAACAGTGTACCGTTCCATGTGGAATGAGGAAAAGGTCATGTTTTTTGGACGGAAATTTTTGTACAAAACGATTCACTTCCAAGGTTTCCTTGGTGTTGTAACTATTTTCCAAGGCCTGCTTGAATTCATGTTGATCCACTCCTTCCCGAAATCCCAAATATACTTGGGCCCCTTCTTCGGCATCCAATATATAATAGGTCTCGTCTTGGGTAAAGTTCTCCCCGAATTCCCGCTTGATGTATTCGGGGCTTGGGTGACACTGAACGGAAAGATTTCCCCCTTTGAAAGTATCCAAGAAATCAAACCGGATAGGAAATTCATCCCCAAATCTTTTGACTGCCCTTCCCAATATGTTTTCTTTTTCCTGGTACATCAACATATCAAAGGACACCTCGAGCAAAGTCTCATCGCTTTCAAAAAGAAGGCCGTTTTCGGGAACGATCATTTCAAAGGACCAAGCATAATTAGGTACGTTTTGGTTTAAATTCCGAAATTGATCCTTCATCCATTGGCCGCCCCAGACACCAGGTTCAAACCAGGGTCTTACACGAAAATAGCTTTTGGACATCCTATTCAAGCCCTTGCGCAACTTTTCGCCGCTTATCCATGTGGGTTCTTTGGGACGTTGTTGATCGACCAGAATATCCATTTGGGGCAACAATCTCTTCTTTTCCTGATTCAGTACCACCCAATCCACAAAATAGAAATGCTTGTACATGGGTTTAGCATCTTTGGGGAATGAGAGCCCCAAATTGGTGATGGCCCGGGCCCGCATCCGATATTGCAGCTCGTTCTTAGGTACGTCAAAATACACCAAGAACCCATCCATAAGGGTCAGGGCGGCTCCTGTTCCATAAATAATGTTCAAGTCTGCGTTTTGGTCCCATTCTAAATTGTACAGTTCTTCCTTTTTGTAATAATCTAGAAGTTCAAGATCTGTCCTGTATCCAAAAATAGGGTCGTCCCCTCCCAGAAAAGGACCTACCAGAGATAGTATTTCAGCTTCAGGCTTTAAAAAATCCGCAATGTTGAAAGTAGCGACATTACATCCCTTTTTCTCCAACAGGCTTATTAAGCTCCCGATGACCTCTTCCCAATCCACTCCAATATAACCGTCCAAAATCACTTTCTTCTTAAGGATAAGTTCTTCCGCCAAGGTCTCGTACCCGTTTTGGATGCTTCCGTCCAACAGATGAAAAGAAGGGTATAAGTCGTAAGCCGTATCATCTCTTTTTTCCTTTCTTAGGGGCAATAAGGGTTGAGAGGTATCTCTTTTCATTTGATGGGTCGTGTTTCAAAGGTCAGAACAAAGATATTTATGTCCATATGTTTAAACATATTTATTCTGTTAAATATTCGATATCCCTCCTTAAATGTTGACTTTAGCAAGGAGACCCTTAATTTTGTAATATGTCCGATGAAATTGCTTTGCGAAAAATAATCCATGTGGATATGGATGCTTTTTATGCTTCCGTGGAGCAATTGGATAATCCAGAGCTTAAGGGAAAACCTATTGCCGTTGGCGGAAGTTCCCGAAGAGGCGTTGTGGCAGCAGCCAGTTATGAGGCTCGTAAATTTGGCGTTCGCAGCGCAATGAGCAGTGTATTGGCCAAACGGAATTGTCCAGAACTCATTTTTGTAAAGGCCCGATTCGACCGATACAAGGAAATCTCAAATAGTATCCGTACCATCTTTTTTGAATATACTGACCTGGTAGAGCCGCTTTCCCTAGATGAGGCCTATTTGGATGTTACCCATAATAAAAAGGGGAATCCGTCCGCCACCTTGATCGCCCAAGAAATCCGCCAACGGATTCTTGAGGAAACAGGTTTAACGGCATCAGCTGGAATATCCATAAACAAATTCATCGCCAAGGTAGCCAGTGATATGAACAAGCCCAACGGGCAAAAGACCATAAATCCGGAGGAGGTCATTCAATTTTTGGAGGATTTGGAGATCCGAAAGTTTTACGGGGTAGGCAAGGTTACCGCGGAGAAAATGTACAAGTTGGGAATTTTTACGGGCAAGGACCTCAAACAGAAAACATTGGAGTTCTTGGATTCAAACTTTGGAAAAAGTGGAAGTCACTACTATCATGTGGTACGCGGTATCCATACTAGTGAGGTTAAGCCACACCGTATTCCAAAATCCGTTGGGGCGGAACGCACTTTTAACGAAAACCTGAGTAGCGAAATCTTTATGTTGGAAAAACTGCAGCATATCGCCAATGAATTGGATCGTCGCCTAAAAAAATCCAACCTTGCCGGAAAGACCATCACCCTAAAAATAAAATATAGCGATTTTACCCTTCAGACCCGAAGCAAAACACTTCCTTATTTCATTGCGGATAAGGTATTGATTCTTGAAATGGCAAAGGAACTGTTGTATCAGGAACAGTTACAGAATTCCGTACGTCTGTTGGGCATCTCCCTGGCAAACCTAAATACGGAAAACAAAGAGGCCGAAACCAAAGAAGATGCGGTTTATGTTCAGTTGAAGTTTGATTTTTAGTTGATACAAAACCCTTACCAAATTTTAACTTAGAATCAAAAACAGACAGACTTGTTCATTTTTTATTATATTTGCCTGTGAAGCATTCGGAAATAAAACAACATATCATTAATACGGCGTCCGACCTGTTCTACGCCAATGGCTACAACGCTACGGGTATAAATGAAATTATAGCTAAGGCAGGCATAGCCAAAGCGACCCTATATAACCATTTTAGAACCAAGGACGACATCTGCATCGCCTATCTAAAATACAAACACACCTATTTCATGGTGGCTTTGCGTAATTACATTGAAGGGAAACCTAAAGGGAAATTCCAACTATTGGGAATTTTCGACTTCTTAAAGGAGTTTTATAAGGACCCTTCTTTTAATGGTTGTTGGTGTATTAGAACGATTGCAGAAATCCCAGCAGAAAATGTGGAAATCCGGAATGAAATCCAAAATCAGAAACAAGAGTTATTGTCCTTTTTAAGGGAAGTTGTTACCAAAAACATCCAAAATCTTTCAAATGCAGAGGCCGAAAAAATAACCAATGGATTATATCTATTATATGAAAGTGCCGTTAGTGAAAGCCACTTACACCAAAGTGATTGGCCGATTTTTTCGGCAAGGGACGTGGGAGCTCAATTGATAGCTTAAAAAAATTTAATTTTAAAAAGACAGACCTGTCTGTCTATTATTGATTCTATCTAAATATATATGATGTCAAATTTTCAAAACAAAACAGCAATTGTAGTCGGTGGTACCAGCGGTATAGGCCAAGCAACCACCAAAATCCTAGTCAATGCAGGGGCCATTGTGCATGTAATTGGCCGTAGCGCCAATATACTCTCAGGCACCAAAGGTATTGTTCCCCACAAAGTAGATATAACTAATGGGGAAGAAGTAGATACACTAGTTGCCAAAATAGGCGAAATGCCCGGCCTGGACTATTTGGTAAATGCATCTGGAGTGTTCGGCCCTAAACCTTTTTTGGAACACGACAAAGCGGATTACAATTCCTATCTTGATCTAAACAAAGGGTTTTTCTTTATTACCCAAGCTGCTGCCAAGAAGATGAAAGCCACTGGCGGGGGCTCCATTGTTAATGTGGGTTCCATGTGGGCGAAACAATCCGTTAAGGCAACACCTTCATCGGCCTATTCCATGCAAAAAGCAGGCCTTCATAGTCTTACCCAACATTTAGCCATGGAACTGGCGGATAATCAGATACGGGTTAACGCTGTTTCCCCAGCAGTAGTGCAAACGCCAGTATATGACTCGGTTTTTGGAAGTCGCGAAAAAGCGGAAAAGGCTTTGGAAGGATTTAATGGTTTCCACCCTATAGGAAGAAATGGCAAAGCCGAAGATGTAGCCAAAGTGATTACCTTTTTGCTCTCGGACGATGCGGCCTGGGTAACTGGAGCCATTTGGGACACTGATGGCGGGGTAATGGCAGGCAGGAATTAATACAGTAAAAAGGCCCGATAGGTTTTTAAAAACCTATCGGGCCTACACCACTTAAACCAAACCTAAATTATTGCACGATCAATGTATTGTCCGTTGCCGTTGGGTTCATCGGACAGAAATATACATACTCCCCTTTTTCCAGTACCGTAGGATTAGATTGTTGTTTTTCACCTGTTTTTACCACCTCGGTCACATAGGCAGTCTTGATATGGTTTTCGGGTTTACTGACGTCCATCCCCTTTTTCACCAAAACAAAACCTACATCATGCCCTACTCCTTTATTGGATATTTCAAAGACATAGGTACCTGCAGGAACGGATAATTGTTTTTGGGTGAACTCCCCTGGAGTTTGTTCCAAAGCAATTGTTTTTGTCGACTCTTTCATCATTTTGTCCTGGGCGGTCATTGAAAATACCAAGCCTATTGCAAATACTACTGTTGTGATTATTTTTTTCATGATTTTTTGTTTTTGTCATTCCCAAAAAGGGAATCTTTTGATTATACTTCGTTTTTTTATTCAATATTATTTATGGTCTAAACTTATGCTCCTACTGCTTCAAGTGGTCTTGCAACTGGAAAATCTACAGGTACTTGAGTGGTTTTATGCAAATAATTACTGATTGTTTTATCACCTACCAAAACTATGGTATCGATTAAGTTTTCTTTAGTCCAACCTGCATTGAAGAAATTTTCAATAACCTCCTGGTCCGCACCACCTCTATTCTCGGTGATATTTTTGGCCAAACGGGCCAAGGCGTCCAATTTATTGTCAAATGAAGCGTATCCAGCCCTTAGCTCAAGAATCTGCTCATCTGTAAATCCGTTCATTTTTCCAATGGCCGTATGGGCGGATAAACAATAGATACAGTTATTTACTTCGCTAACCGCTAGATTAACCACCTCTTTTTCTTTAGACTTTAAAGAAGTCTTTGCATTCTGTAATGCCAAATAGTTGCCCAGTGCATTTTCTGAATATGCATAGGTAGCATAAAGGTTGGGCACAAAGCCTACTGCTTTTTCCAAGTTGTCAAAAATAGCCTGATTATTGGCACTTACTTCTTCTCTTTTTGGTACATTAAATTTGCTCATGATTTTAAATTTTTAGGTCACTCTACAAGAATGACAGTTATTACTTATTTATCAATTATTGAATTTTATATGTGGTTTCTCTGCATCACAATAGAAATCGTGATGCTGCTTTTGCTCACAGTGCGTTTTCGCATTTATCATATTCAGCACTGGTTTTTTAGGTCGACGAAATATTTCGATAAGATTGAAAATGGAGGTACGTTTGCTATTCATCTTTTACTATTTTTTAATTATGATACAAAGATGAGACGGAAAAAGGGCCTTCTGTTAGGAAGGATTGCCCGACTACTTGTAGAAATTTCCCTTTATGTGGAAATTGTGTTTATTTCCCTATACTTCGTGGGGGATTGGCCTATCATTTTTTTGAAGAAACGGCTAAAATGGGCCGGGTCGTTGAACCCTAGTTCATAGGCAATCTCTTGATTCTGCTTATCCGTAAAATTGATAAGTCGTTTAGCTTCCAAGGCCAAACGATCCAGAATAATCTGCTGGGGTGATTTTTGATTGTAGATGGCAAATAGGTTGGATAATGTCTTCGGAGACTTATACAGCATGTCTGCATAATCGCTTACCTTTCTTTTGGTTTTGTAATGGGTATCTACCAATACATTGAATTTGCGGATAACATCAACCTGTTCGTTGTCCAATTTTTTGACGATATGTTGTTCCTTGGCCAAACGGGTACAAATAATGATCAAACGTTTCAGCAACATCTGAAGCATATCGCCCTGAATGTTATCCGGTGTGGAAAATTCCTCAACAAATACTTGGTACAACAAATTGAATTTAGGCTTCTGATTCTCTGGGATGGAAACTATGGGGATGTCCTGTGTGCCGAAGAACAAAATTCCATTACAAGAAACCTCTTCATCATGGTCCCGAATGCAATAGAACTCCCGATTAAAAAGAAAAGCGGTAATTGGAATTTCGGCATTTTCATAGGAAACATGTTGAAGGTATGTAATGGTCATCAATTGATCGGGAAGAAGTTCAAAGGGAATTCCATCTACCTCAACTGTAACGGGCTTCTCGTTTTTGTTCCATAGAATACTGATATTCCCCGCACGGGTCGAAAACTGATCTTTTGCATTTTTTATATCATTTGTCAATCCAAAAAGGGAACCTATTTTGGGGTCATGAAACTCAAACTTCATCCTTTGATTTTGTGCTATAATGCACAGTTAGTCCCTTTTTTTTGTTCATCCTTACGAGAGCCAAAGTGCTTTAAAAGAAGTATTTATTAAACAAAAATGTTAATGGCAGTCATAAATTTTTAACCCTTAAAGGGTTTTTGTAGTATTGATTTGAAATTGTTCTTTATCGGTTTTAGGATAAGGTATTTAAGCGTTACTTAAACATGGACGAAATCAAAAATTACGATACGGCGGCGCATAAGTTCTATAACTCTCAAATTATATCCAGTCTACCGCTAATTTCATGGGACTTCCACGCTACACATTTCCAAAAAGTCTGTAAGGACCATGCGGATGTGTTCCAACTTAAAAAGCTGGCCCAAACCAACAAGTGGTCAACCCTTTTGGAATTGGATGACAAATTGATACGACAGGATTATGTTATCGTTGTGACCGATAGCCATTTAAAAATTGTGCACGCCACCCAAAATATCCTGGAAATGAACGGATATATGCCTAAAGAAATTATAGGCAAAAAGCCTAAAATGTTCCAAGGTAAGGATACGTGTACACAGACCTCTGAGGAAATAGGAAGGGCGGTAAGACAACGAAAACCATTTGAGGCCGTAGTGCTGAATTATAGAAAAAATGGTTCCTCTTATAAATGCTGGATAAAAGGGGAACCCATATACGATATATACGGTGAAGTAGTGAACTTCATTGCCTATGAAAAAGAAGTTGCCTAAGTGTAGTTCTGTTCAAATAAAAACCCCAGGAAACCTGTCCTGGGGTTTTTTCTTTTTTACAACCATGGTTTCACTTAAAAACTACACGTTTCAATTTCGGTAACCCGTAATGTATTTACCATTCCCTTGTCCTTAATGGGCATGGCCGCCAAACTAATGAGCATATCTCCGGTATCCAAAAATCCTTTTTGGCAGGCAATTTTGTTTACATCTTCTATGGTCTCGTCAGTAGACACATACTTGTCATAATAGAATGCCTTTACCCCCCATAGTAAATTCAACTGAGTCAAGATTCGCTCGTTGGAGGTAAAGACCAGTATATGGGCACTAGGACGCCAAGCAGAAATCTGAAAAGCGGTATATCCACTGTTTGTCAAGGTAGAAATAGCCTTGGCCTTAATCTCATTGGCCATAATCGCCGCATGGTAGCAGACAGATTTTGTAATATATCGCTTTGTACGTATATGGGGTGGCTCCTGGGGTACTTGTATAAGTTCCGATCCTTCCACACTCTGCAATATGCTGGACATCTTTTGAATTACCTGAACAGGATAGTTGCCCACAGAGGTTTCACCGGAAAGCATTACCGCATCCGCCCCGTCCATAACGGAATTGGCCACATCATTTACTTCTGCCCGGGTCGGGGTAAGGCTGGTTATCATGGTCTCCATCATCTGCGTGGCAATAATCACAGGAATCCGCGCACGCTTGGCCCGTAAAACCAATTGTTTCTGTATTAAGGGAACTTCCTGGGCCGGCACTTCCACCCCAAGATCACCCCTAGCCACCATTAGGCCGTCGCAATAGGAAACAATTTTATCAATATTCTCTACCGCTTCCGGTTTTTCGATTTTGGCAATAATCGGGATTTTATATTCGGAATGTTCCTTAATCAAATTTTGCAGGTCAATTAAATCCTGGCTGAAACGAACGAAAGAAAGTGCTATCCAATCTACCTCTTGGGATACGGCAAAAATGGCGTCTTTAATGTCTTTCTCGGTAAGCGCGGGAAGAGAGATGTTCGTATTCGGCAAATTCACTCCTTTTTTGGATTTTAACGGACCCCCTTGAACCACTTTCGCCTTTACCTCATCCTTTCTGTTCGATGATAGAACCTCAAAAATCAATTTCCCGTCGTCCAACAAAATCCGCTCCCCGGGATTCACATCTTTTGGAAAAGTCTCATAGTTCATGTACACTCTTTCCATGGTGCCTTCAAATGGTTTTCCGGTAACAAAAGTAATTTCGTCTCCAGGGGCCACTACTACTTCACCGGCCATAACACCTACCCTAAGTTTAGGGCCTTGCAAATCCCCAAGTATGGATATGTTGGTGTGAAGCTCTTTGTTCAGTTCCCTTATCATTTGAATACGTTCCTTAACGTCCTCATAATCGGCGTGGGAAAAGTTTATCCTGAAGACATCCACGCCGGCTTCGATCATTTTTTGAAGTACTTCCTTTTTGCTCGTTGCCGGACCTAGAGTGGCTACTATCTTTGTCTTTTTCTTTCCTGGCATTCCCTTAAAAGATTAAGTTCTTTTTAGATTTTAATTTATCGGCCTCTATAGTGTAAGCTGCCATAATCTGTGGTATTGTATTCAAAATCCGAACGATGTTAGCCCCTAAATCAATATCTTCTTGTTCAATTTTGAGAAAGTAATCCACTTCTTTATATTCTGGTAAAAAGTGGTAGGTAACAACGGAGGTTTCATCTTCAAAAAGATTATCCCTTGTCATACTCTCTTCTATTAAGCTACTGTTATTGATCAAATTCCAATATCCATCGTTGACCCGGTCCTTCCACTCAAAAAACGGGAAAGATATATGCTCCATGGTTTCGAGGTCCTTGGAGGTTCTTCTAAAATTGGACTTCAAATGAAAATTTAATTTATATACAAGGGCATAGTCTTCCAAACTGCTATGAACCGCTATTAGTTCGAAGGAATCCTCACATAAATCTTCTGTAATTCTATGTACTGCTACCATGGGTGTACAAAACGTAAATATAGGATTAATAACGAATACAGCCTAAGTTGGGGAGGGCAAAGAATTTTTTAAAAAGAGATTTTGATTTTTCAATTAGTTGCGGTTTTCCATTTTATCCTGTAAGGCGTAATACGCTCTTTTTGAAGCTCTTTCTTCAGCCTTTTTTTTTGATGTGGCCCTAGCTTTTGCCATTACCCTTCCATCAATGGACAGTTTAACCGCAAAATGCTTTAGCGCATCGTTGCCAGTATCTTCATAGACATTATAATTAAAGGTCTTTTTTTGCTTTTGGCACCACTCAATAACAAGGCTTTTATAACTTATTACCTTTCCTTCCAATTGTTCAATATCAACGTAAGGCTCAATAACTCTATCGTTTATAAATTTTTCACAATATTTGTAGCCCCTGTCCAAATAAATGGCTCCTACCAAAGCTTCAAAAACATTCCCGTGAATATTGTCTCCAAAATGGGACTTTGGAATCCTGCTTTCAACAAATTTTATAAGATTCAAATCCTTTCCCAATTCGTTGAGATGTTTTCTACTTACTATTTTTGAACGCATTTTTGTGAGATATCCTTCATCACCTCCCGGAACCTCATTATACAAATACTTTGAAATTATGGTCCCCAACATGGCATCGCCCAGAAACTCCAAACGTTCATAATTGAGTGGGTTCCCATTTTCATCCTTCTTGTTAATGGATCTATGTAAAAAGGCCTTTTTATATACTCCCAGCATCTTGGGCTTAAATCCTAAAATTTTCGTTATCCCCAAAAAAAAATCCCCATCCTCTTTGGAATGGGAATTGAATATATTGGAACGAAAATTCATGTTAGAACTTAACTGATTTTTTTAAAGACCACACAGGCATTATGACCTCCAAATCCGAAGGTATTGCTCATAGCTACATTTACCTCTCGCTTTTGGGCTTTGTTCAATGTTAAATTTAGTTTTGGGTCTATATTTTCATCTACTACACTATGATTTATAGTCGGGGGAACCATACTATTCTCCATGGCCAAGATGGACGCAATAGCTTCTATGGCCCCGGCCGCACCCAACAAATGCCCCGTCATGGACTTTGTTGAATTGATATTTATGTTTGGCGCATGTTCCCCAAATATCTCTGAAATGGCTTTAAGTTCGGCCACATCTCCCAGGGGCGTGGATGTCCCGTGAGTATTTATAGCGTCTATTTCATCGATTTTGAGACCGGCATCATTAAGACAATTTTGCATAACCTTTACCACCCCTATTCCATCGGGATGTGGGGCGGTCATATGATAGGCATCACTGGATAGCCCTCCTCCAACGAGTTCAGCATATATTTTTGCTCCTCGGGCCTTCGCATGTTCGTATTCCTCAAGAACAAGCGCTCCAGCTCCCTCGCCCAATACAAAACCATCCCTGGTTGCATCAAAAGGTCTAGAGGCAGTTTCCGGGCTATCGTTTCTAGTAGATAGGGCATGCATAGCACCAAATCCACCCATACCGGCAATGGTTACGGCAGCTTCGCTTCCCCCAGTAACTATTACATCACAATACCCTAATCGAATGTAATTAAGGGCATCTATCATAGCATTGGCCGAAGAAGCACATGCAGATACCGTCGTATAATTAGGCCCCATAAATCCATGCTTTATGGAGATGTTCCCAGGGGCTATATCCGCAATCATTTTTGGGATGAAAAAGGGATTGAATCTTGGTGTACCGTCACCGGCAGCAAAGTTCATAACCTCATTTTGAAAGGTCTCCAAACCTCCTATTCCCGCTCCCCAAACTACTCCGACACGAAATTTATCTACCACGTCCAAGTCCAATTTTGAGTCGCTTATAGCTTCATCCGAAGAAACAATGGCATACTGTGAAAAACGATCTAGTTTACGTGCCTCTTTCCTATCGAAAAAGTCTTCTGGCTTATATCCTTTAAGTTCACAGGCGAATTTAGTCTTGAACTTTTCGGTATCGTAATAGGTAACCGGTGCCGAACCGCTCTTGCCATTCACCAAGCCCTCCCAATACTCCTTTATATTGTTGCCGATAGGTGTCAACGCACCCAATCCGGTAACCACAACTCGCTTTAATTGCATTGAACCAAATTTTTGTTTTTAGGAAATGGTCTGGATTTCCCCAATCCGTAAGCCAATCGTAAATTAAAAAAATTATCCATGCGATAGGTTTACCACATGGATAATTTCAAATCTTGTTCAAAAAATCATACGATTACTTCGCTTCTTCTATATAGCTTATGGCCTGACCGACCGTTGCAATATTTTCAGCCTGATCGTCAGGGATTTGAATGTCAAATTCTTTTTCGAATTCCATAATTAACTCAACAGTATCCAATGAATCCGCCCCTAAGTCGTTGGTAAAGCTAGCCTCGGATACCACTTCATTTTCATCAACTCCCAATTTATCGACGATGATAGCTTTTACTCTTGATGCAATGTCTGACATAATAATATCGGTTTTAAAAATTTAAATTGTTGGCAAAAATAAAAAACTTTGGTGTAATAATGCCATTTGTGCCCAAAATGTCTCGTAATTTAAGAAATTTAGATGCAAGAATGGTATTTTAGCCGGTAAATAAGCACATCACTTTCTAACGCTAACTTACCCCATGAAAAATATAGTCCTGTTTGCCTCGGGTTCCGGTTCAAATGTGGAAAACATTGTACAATATTTTAAATTCAATCCGAAAGTTACGATAACGGCGGTACTTTCCAATAATAAGGATGCCAAGGTTCTGGAAAGATGTAATAAACTAAATATTGGCGCCTTGTATTTTAATAGGAGTTCTTTTTATGAAAAAGGTCTAGTTCGTAAAATTCTAAGGACATTAAGTCCAGATCTTATTGTATTGGCCGGATTTTTATGGAGGATGCCGCAGGAATTGATTCAAGATTTTCCAGATAAAATTATTAACATTCACCCTGCATTATTGCCCAAATATGGGGGAAAAGGTATGTACGGGAATCATGTGCACCAGGCGGTCAAGGACAATATGGAGACCGAAACCGGGATAACGATACATTTTGTGAACGAAAATTATGATGAAGGGGCCATTATATATCAGGCTAAGACCCGTATATCCCCAGAAGATACTGTCCAGGCCATAGCTAACAAAGTACAAGCACTGGAGTATGAGTACTTTCCAAAAATTATCGAGAAACTTCTTAATGAAGGGTAATGGCCAAAAAAAAGAAATTTTATACGGTCTGGAAAGGGAAAAGACCAGGTATCTACACCACTTGGGAAGAGTGTAAAGAGGCCATATCAGGTTATAAGGGGGCACAATATAAATCCTTCCCCAGCTTAAAGGCTGCCCAAGATGCCTATAATGATTCTTATGAGATACACAAAGGCACAAAGAAGGATAGTAAAGGGCTTACCCCACAACAACTTCTTAAAATTGGAAGTCCCAATTACCACTCTATTTCTGTTGATGCGGCATCCAGCGGTAACCCAGGGGTTATGGAATACCAAGGCGTGGATACCAAAACGGGTAAAAAACTATTTAGACAAGGTCCTTTTGTGGAAGGAACCAACAACATTGGGGAATTTTTGGCCATTGTACATGGGTTGGCATTTTTAAAGGAGCGTAGAAGTAATCGCCTCATTTACTCGGACTCCAGAACCGCAATCAGTTGGGTTCGGAGGAAAAGCTGTAATACCCAATTGAAAGAGACCGAAAAGAACAAACCACTTTTTGACCTTATCCGCCGTGCGGTCTCCTGGTTGAAAAGCAATTCCTACAGTACTCCTATCGTAAAATGGGAAACCAAGGCTTGGGGCGAAATCCCAGCCGATTTTGGCAGAAAGTAAGGCTCTTCCCACATTCCAAAAGACCAGTGCCATCCATTTGAAGAGTTTTAATAACTTGATTTGTCACACACTCGCTATTAGCATTTCAAAACCGTATATTTGCAGCAAATTTTAAATGTTAAATGGGTAAACTCCTGATTGTTGGAACGGTCGCCTTTGATGCCATTGAAACACCATTCGGAAAAACAGATAAAATCTTAGGCGGAGCTGCGACTTTCATTGGCCTAGCGGCATCACAGTTTAATGTAAACTCGGCCATTGTTTCCGTAGTAGGCGATGATATGCCCCAAGAATATCTGGATATCCTTTCCGGAAAAGGTATCGACCTTTCAGGACTGGAAATTGTTAAGGGCGGAAAGACATTTTATTGGAAAGGCAAATATCATAATGACCTTAATGCAAGGGACACCCTCATAACGGAGTTGAATACGTTAGCCGATTTTAATCCCATTGTCCCCAATGATTACAGGAATTCTGAGGTTGTCATGTTGGGCAATCTGCACCCTAATATCCAAATCAGCGTAATAAACCAAATGACAAAACGACCAAACCTAATCGTTTTGGATACGATGAATTTTTGGATGGACAATGCATTGCAAGAATTATTGGAAGCAATTAAAATGATCGATGTCCTCACCATTAACGATGAGGAGGCCAGACAACTTACAAACGAACACTCTTTGGTAAAGGCAGCCGAGGAAATACAGAAAATGGGACCAAAGTATGTAGTCATAAAAAAGGGAGAACATGGTGCTCTCTTATTCTGTAAGGACAATGTGTTTTATGCCCCCGCCCTTCCACTAGAGGAGGTTTTTGATCCTACAGGGGCCGGTGACACCTTTGCAGGAGGATTTTCGGGCTACTTAGCTGCAACGGGGAATACTTCCTTCAATAGTATTAAAAATGCTGTTATCCATGGTTCCAATCTAGCTTCGTTCTGTGTTGAGCGTTTTGGAACGGAACGGATGCAGGACTTGGAAAAGGCAGAGGTGAGCAAAAGGTTACATCAATTTAAAGCCCTGACACAATTTGAAATCGAATTACAATGAGTACATGCCCTGATAAATCAGGGCTTTTTTAATTTAAAAGTAAAATGAGCGACGCTATCAAACATGAGTGTGGGATTTCCGTAATACGCCTGTTGAAGCCCTTGGAATACTATCATAAAAAATACGGTACAGCCTTTTATGGGGTAAATAAAATGTACCTAATGATGGAGAAGCAACATAACCGAGGGCAGGATGGGGCAGGTTTTGCCAGTATTAAATTGGATATGGCGGCCGGGGAAAGGTATATGAGCAGGGTGCGATCCATAGAACAGCAACCCATACAGGATATCTTTGCACAAATTACAAATCGTATTAATTCGGCTTTCAAAGCACATCCCGAGGAGGTTGATAATGTTGCCTGGCAAAAAAAGAACATCCCCTATGTAGGGGAACTTTTATTGGGCCATGTACGTTATGGAACTTTTGGCAAAAACAGTATAGAAAGCGTACATCCTTTTTTGAGGCAGAATAACTGGATGCACCGTAATCTAATAGTGGCAGGGAATTTTAACATGACCAATGTACATGAGCTATTTGATAATTTGGTGCAATTGGGACAGCATCCCAAGGAAATGGCGGATACGATAACCGTTATGGAAAAAATAGGTCACTTTTTGGATGATGCCGTCGCCAAGCTTTATAAACAAATTAAAAAAGAGGGATATACAAAACAGGAGGCCTCTCCGTTGATCGCTGAACGATTACGAGTTTCCAAGATTTTAAAACGTGCCGCAAAAAATTGGGATGGTGGTTACGCCATGGCGGGGTTGTTAGGCCATGGGGATGCATTTGTACTGCGAGATCCCGCAGGAATTCGTCCTACCTATTATTATAAAGATGATGAAGTTGTTGTGGTAGCATCGGAACGGCCCGCCATACAGACCGTCTTCAATGTAAGTTATGAAGATGTGAAGGAGCTTGAACCAGGGCATGCCATTATTATAAAAAAGAACGGGGTTTCCGATATAAAGGAAATACTTGAACCAACAGAAAGAAAAGCCTGTTCTTTTGAACGCATTTATTTTTCCAGGGGAAGTGACAAGGAAATATACCAAGAACGCAAAGAATTAGGGGAAAAAATCTTCCCACAAATTTTGACCGCCATTGACGGTAATATCAAAAAAACGGTATTCTCCTATATACCAAATACTGCCGAAACCTCATTTCTGGGGATGGTTAAAGAAGCCCAAAATTATCTTAACAAAAAAAAGGAAGAACAAATTTTGTCCATAGGCAGCAAAATAACAAGTGAGCAGCTGCATGAAATTTTGGAAGTAAGGCCAAGGATCGAGAAAGTAGCAATCAAAGACGCAAAGTTAAGAACCTTTATTACCCAAGACAGTAGCAGAGACGATCTTGTGACCCACGTCTACGACATCACCTATGGTTCGGTTAAAAAAGGGGACAACCTTGTTATTATAGATGATAGCATTGTGAGGGGCACAACTTTAAAAAAGAGTATCCTAAGAATTTTAGATCGTTTATCTCCCAAAAAAATAATTGTAGTTTCCTCGGCCCCTCAAATCAGGTATCCCGATTGTTATGGAATCGATATGGCAAAATTAGAGGATTTCATTGCATTTCGTGCGGCCCTGGCACTACATAATGAAAATGGAAGCTACTCTGTTGTAGAAGATATATATAGGAAATGTGTTGATCAATTACAAACCAAGGATAAGGACGTCATCAATTATGTGAAAGAATTCTATGCGCCATTTACGGCTGAAGAGATATCCTATAAAATTGGGCAACTATTAAGCCCCAAAGATATTAGGTCTGAAGTACAGATTATATACCAGACTATTGAAAGCCTCCACGAAGCTTGTCCCAAAAATTTAGGCGATTGGTATTTCACCGGTAACTATCCCACCCCTGGAGGGAATAGGGTAGTAAATAAGGCATTTATTAACTTTTTTGAAGGTAAGAACCAAAGAGCTTACTAAGTGCTTTTATCGATGAAACGCACAAATTTGTGCATTTCATCGATCATTGTTGCCTTTCGTCGGGTTTATGGTCTATAAGGAGTACAGCCAACCTATTTTAGGTCTGCCATAGCATAAGTAGGTTAAGTTCATGGTAAGATTTGGGGCAAAAAAGGTGGAGGCTTCTCCACCTTTTTTATTTGGGGCAAATGTATTTTGTATTCCTTTTCTTCTAATTTAATAGGACAATAACCTCTACGAAGTATTTCAACCAAGGATAAGGGCGTTCATCCAAAACCTTTTTCAAAATAGAATCCTTGCACTATGTTTGGAGGACCATAGCATAAGTAGGTTAAGTTCATGGTAAGATTTGGGGAAAAAGGCGGAGCTGAGCTCCGCCTTTTTATTTACACCCAAATTTTTAGTTGTATTTCCTTTCTCCCATTATTTAATCGGATAATGTGCTTAAGGAAGCATTTCATCCAAGGATAAGGACGTTCATCCAAAACCTTTTTCAAAATAGAATCCTTGCACTATGTTTGGAGGACCATAGCATAAGTAGGTTAAGTTCATGGTAAGATTTGGGGAAAAATGGCGGAGCTGAGCTCCGCCATTTTTATTGCTGACAGTCAAGTATTTAACAAGGTTTAACCCACTTTTATCTGTATTAATCCATGTTCTTTCGGTTTAAATCCCTTAAAATTTCTTAAAATTTCTTTTTTATTTCCCACAATACCAGTAATTTAGTATTGCCATAGCATAAGTAGGTTAAGTTTATGGTAAGATTTGGGACGAAAAGGGTGGAGGCTTCTCCACCCTTTTCTATTTTAAAAAGACCATAAAAAAATCCCGCGAAAACGCGGGATTCCATAACTTAGGATTAACTCCAACCCCCAATCTATCTAATGTCATCCGCTAACTATTGGACGCATACAGCTCGCTTACTTTTTCCCAATTGATTACATTAAAAAATGCGTTGATATAATCAGGTCTCCTGTTCTGATAATTCAAATAATAGGCATGCTCCCAAACATCCAATCCTAAAATAGGATAACCATCACAGCCCGCTTCCGGCATCAACGGATTATCTTGGTTAGGGGTGGAGCAAACCTTCAACTCTCCTCCCGGATGTACACATAGCCAAGCCCAGCCCGATCCGAACCTTGATCCCGCAGCACCGCTAAATTCGTCCTTGAAGCCATCGAAAGAACCAAAGGCACTTTCTATCGCGTTTGCCAATTCCCCGGATGGGGCTCCCCCTCCATTGGGCGACATAATTTCCCAAAACAACGCATGGTTATAATATCCTCCGCCATTATTTCGAACAGCAGAATTGGACATGTCCAATTCTTTAAGAATGTCCTCAATGCTCTTATTTTCAAGATTACTCCCCTCTATCGCCCCGTTCAATTTTGTAGTATAGCCATTATGGTGTTTTGTATGGTGGATTTCCATGGTCCTGGCATCAATATGTGGTTCCAATGCGTCGTAGGCATAAGGTAATTTAGGTAGTTCAAAAGCCATTTTTTATAGTGTTTTTAGTTAATAAATATTGCAACTCAAATTTACATTTTTTAACAAACATATTCCCATAATTATTTGTTAAGAACCATTTCAGATTCCGTATTTTGCAATTGGAATGTCGAATACTTCTTTCAAAATATATAACGCTTCCGCAGGGTCAGGCAAAACGTATGCTCTTACAAGGGAGTATTTAAAAATTGCCCTTTCCTCACCCAAAAGTTTCAAGAAGATTTTAGCCATTACATTTACCAATAAAGCGGTTAACGAAATGAAAAACCGTATTTTGGATAACCTATTTGATTTTAGTCGCACAACGGATTTAAAAAAGGCAGCCCCATTGTTTTTGGATGTTATGGGCGGTCTGAAATTAAGTCAGGAGACCTTACGAAATCGTTCAAGGCTCACACTTAAGGACATACTTCATAATTATGCCTTTTTTAATGTTTCCACTATAGATAAATTCACGCACCGTCTGATTCGGACTTTTGCCCGGGATTTAAAATTGCCCCAGAATTTTGAAGTGATTTTGGACAACGACATTGTCCTAAGTGAGGCGGTAGATCGTCTTATTGATAAAGCAGGGAACGAGAAACAATTGACCCAGGTACTCATTGAATTTGCACTTGAAAAAATAGACGATAATAAGAGTTGGGATATAGTCTTTGACCTTAACAAAATAGGAACACTTCTGTTTAACGAGACCCATGCCCATTACATAAAAAATCTGGAAAACAGAACCTTGGACGATTTTACGGCGTTAAAAAAGCATATTCGTTCTGAAATCAAATCACTGGAAAAGAAGGCGGTGTTATTGGCATACGATGCTTTGGAAATAATCAATGCTTCAGGATTGGAAGCCCGTGACTTCCCAAGGGAAACGCTGCCCAATCATTTTAAAAAAATCAGCGAATCGGAATTTAATCTTTACAAGCTCTACAACAATAAATTGGAAGACTCCCTTTTGGAGGGAAAAATATTGAAGTCTGGTATTGAGCTTCCCTCACTGGAATTTGCTACAAATCTTCTTACTGTATACCTTGGAATAAAAGAAATCCTGTACCATAGGGCGTTTCTAAGAAATGTTTATGCAAACATAGTTCCCCTAACCTTGCTAAATGCCATTCATCGGGAAGTGCAAAACATCCAAACGGAACATGATCAATTGTCCATTTCTGAGTTTAATTCCATAATATCCAAGGAAATTAAAAATCAACCTGCCCCTTTTATCTATGAACGCTTGGGGGAAAAGTATCGTCATTACTTTATTGATGAATTCCAGGATACATCAGAAATGCAATGGAACAACCTCACTCCTCTTATAGACAATGCCCTGGCCAGTGAAAGTGGATCCCTCTTCTTGGTAGGGGATGCCAAACAGGCCATATACCGTTGGCGGGGAGGTAAAGCGGAACAGTTTCTGAACCTTATGAATTTAACCGTCAATCCATTTGTCATTTCTCCAACTATAGAGACCCTCCCTAAAAATTACCGCAGTTTTGAGGAAATTGTAAAGTTCAATAATTCCTTTTTTAAAAGTACAAGCCCTTTTCTTAACAACAAAATGTATAACATCCTATTTGAAAAGGGCAACGAACAGGAGTTCAATACACAAAATGAAGGCTTGGTCAAAATCACTTTTTTGGAAAATGGAGTAGACCAGAACCTTGACGAGTTATATTGTCATAAAGTTTTTGAACACATTGGGGAATTATTGGAAAAGGAATATCGATTTGAGGATATCTGTATTCTTACCCGTAAAAGAAAGCACGGGATTCTTTTGTCGGACTTTTTGATGCGCCAAAATATTCCTATCGTCTCATCAGAAACCTTATTACTCAAAAAAAGTCCTAAAGTAGATTTTCTTATAAACCTTCTTACCTACGCCAATCAACCAGGGGATTTGGAAACGAGTTATCAAATCCTAAATTTTCTAGTCGGCGATATACATGGGAAACATTCCTTTATAGTAACTCATTTAGAAAATCCCACATCCTTATTACAAGAGGAATACGATTTTAATCCGGAGGAGCTGAATAGATTATCGGTTTACGATAGCTTGGAATACGCGATAAGGCAGTTTCGCCTAGCAGAAAAATCGGATGCCTATTTGGTGAATCTGTTGGATTTTGCCTTGGAAACAGAGCATAAGGAAGAAGGTGGTATATCGGCTTTTTTATCACATTGGGAAAAGAAGAAGGAAAAGTTAAGCATAACACCTCCCACGGCTTACAATGCCGTACAGATAATGACCATACATAAGGCCAAAGGACTGGAATTCCCCATTGTAATTTTTCCATATGCCAATTCCTATATATATGAAGAGATAGACCCCAAACTATGGTTGTCTGTGAAAAAGGATCGCTTTTGCGATTTTTCAGAGGTTTTGATCAGTAAGAAAAAAGAAATGGGCGGATACGGTAAAATGGGCGCTGAATTATTCGATGAAGAACAATACAAATTGGAATTGGATGCCTTTAACATATTATATGTAGCCCTTACCCGTGCCATTAAAGGTTTATATATTATCTCGGAAAAGGATTTAACTTCAAAAGGCGGCCATAAAACAGATAGGTATTCCGGGCTATTTATCCATTTTTTAAAAGAAAAAGGAATATGGCAGGAAAACAATTCGCAATACCTATTTGGTACCCTGCCATCGCCATCGCCCAAAAGTAGCTCACAACATTTGGAAGAGAATATCCCTTACACCTATTCATTCAAAGATAGGACAGGTTTTCAAATCTTATCCAAATCTGGTATGCTATGGGATACAGAAAGAGAAGCAGCCATTTTAAAAGGGAACCTTATACATTATATATTAGGCAAAATTGAAACACCGGAAGATTTGGAAGTTACTTTTGATCATTTGATCCAAAATGGGGACATTGAAGGGAACGAAACCAATTTACTAAAGGCCATAATCCATAAGATTATCTACCACCCAAAATTGCTAGACTATTATAGCAAGGGAAACATCATAAAGAACGAGAAGGATATCATTTCAAAAGATGGCATAATCTTGAGGCCAGATAGAGTGGTGCTTAAGGATAACAAAGCCACCATAATAGATTATAAAACCGGGAAGAAGAATACTAAGCATCATGAACAACTATATATGTATGCGGATACCTTGGAGCTTATGGGATATGATGTTGAAAATAAAATCATTGTATACATTGAAAAAGAAGTAAACCCAGAATTCATTTAGAAACCAATACCTATGTACGGAAAGATAAAAGAATACTTAAGCGAAGAATTGAATGCTATAAAGGAGGCAGGGCTCTTTAAGGAAGAACGTATCATTACCACACCTCAAGATGCAATAGTCAAAATTTCCACCGGGGAGGAAGTCATTAATTTTTGCGCCAACAACTATCTTGGGCTATCGTCGCATCCAGAGGTGGTGAAAGCCGCCAAAGAAACTTTGGATTCGCATGGTTTTGGAATGTCATCGGTACGTTTTATTTGTGGCACCCAAGATATTCACAAAGAGCTGGAACGTAAAATAGCGCAATTTTATGGTACCGAGGATACCATATTATACGCGGCGGCCTTTGATGCCAACGGCGGAGTCTTTGAACCCCTGCTCACCTCGGAAGACGCCATTATCTCCGATTCCCTTAACCATGCCTCAATAATAGATGGTGTTCGTCTTTGTAAGGCAATGCGATATAGGTACGCCAATAGTGATATGAGCGACTTGGAGAACCAGTTGAAACAGGCCAATACGGATGGAGCTCGATTTAAAATTATCGTAACAGATGGTGTGTTTTCTATGGATGGCCTCTTGGCTCCTTTGGATAAGATATGCGATTTGGCGGATAAATATGATGCCCTAGTAATGATAGATGAATGCCACGCAGCAGGTTTTATAGGTGAAAAAGGCAAGGGGACCTTAGAGGAAAAAGGGGTGATGAATCGTATCGATATCATTACCGGCACCTTGGGGAAAGCCCTTGGTGGAGCTATGGGCGGCTACACAACAGGAAAAAAGGAAATAATTGAAATGCTGAGGCAACGGTCCCGGCCCTATCTTTTTTCAAATTCCCTGGCACCCGCTATTGTGGGTGCCTCCATAAAAGTCTTTGACATGTTGGAAAAGGATACCTCATTACGAGATAAACTTCAGAGGAATACGGAATATTTCAAAAAAGGGATGAAAAAGGCAGGTTTTGATATTATAGATGGGGATTCCGCTATAGTACCGGTAATGCTCTATGACGCCAAACTATCACAACAAATGGCAAACATGTTATTGGAGAAAGGAATCTACGTCATCGGCTTCTTTTTCCCTGTGGTACCCAAGGGGCGCGCAAGAATTAGGGTGCAATTATCTGCAGCCCACGAGATGGAACATTTAGATCGGGCACTTGCCGCGTTTAAGGAGGTTGGAGAGGTATTAAAAATCGTTTAACGGTGTTATTTTTTCTATAAACTGCGTTAAAAAAAATAGAAAATTGATTTTGTTAATAATATTTAACAACTTACATTTGCAGCTAATAAACACTTAAACTTAAAATTTTGAACATGAAACATCTTAGCAAATTATTGGTTGTTGCCCTACTTGTTGTAGGATTCAACAGCATACAAGCGCAAGACGAGAATAACCCTTGGCAGGTTCAGTTTGGGGTAAATGCCGTAGACGTATTCCCAACAGGTGATGTAAGTTCTTTTGGCAACCAGTTCTTCAATGCGAACGATCACTGGAATATCCTTCCATCTATCTCCTATGTAGGTGTATCCAAGTCGGTAGGTAGCGGGTTTTCCGTTGGAGCTAGAGGTTCCTTGAACAAAATTAGCAAGTTTGGAGATACTAGGGTAGATGACCTTTCTCACTATGCGATTGATGGTACCATAAAATATGCCTTTTCTCCAAACACTTTCATAGATCCATTCGTTGAAGTTGGCGGTGGTTATACTTGGGTTGACGAAATAGGTGCCGGTACTGCAAATGGTGGTGTAGGTATCAATTTCTGGTTCACGGAAAATTTGGGCCTTACTGTTCAGACACAGTATAAGCACGCATTTGAGGATTATGGAGTTACTCACTGGCAGCATTTGGCCGGTATTTCCGTTAAATTCGGAGGAACCGATACAGATGGTGATGGTATATACGATAAAGATGATGCTTGTCCAGAAGTTGCAGGTCTTGAGGCTTTTAACGGTTGTCCAGATGCTGACGGAGATGGAATAGAAGATAGCAAGGATAGCTGTCCTAACGAAGCTGGATCTAAAGAAATGAACGGTTGTCCCGATGCTGACGGAGATGGAATTGCCGATAAAGATGATGCTTGTCCTAACGAAGCAGGTCTTGCGGCCTTAGCCGGTTGTCCAGATGCTGATGGTGACGGTGTTGCCGACAAGGATGATGAGTGTCCTAATGAGGCTGGTCCTGCTGAAAACAAAGGATGCCCATGGCCAGATAAAGATGGTGACGGCGTATTGGACAAAGATGATCAATGTCCTGATGTTGCCGGAACTGTAGCTAACCAAGGTTGTCCTGAAGTAACCGAGGAAGTTCAAAAGCAATTAAACGATTACGCTAGAACTATCTTGTTCGATACAGGTAAAGCCAGTATAAAAGCTGAATCTACTTCCGTAATGGTGGATATTATTCAAATTTTGAACGAGTATCCTAATGCCAAGTTTACTGTTGAAGGACATACTGATAGTGTAGGTAGTGCTAAATTGAACCAAGGTCTATCTGAAAAAAGAGCACTTTCCGTAAAAGAGTTCTTGGTAGAAAAAGGTATTGATGAGTTCAGATTGTCAGCCATTGGTTATGGAGAAGACAAGCCAATAGCTACTAACAACACTAGAGCTGGTAGAAAGCAGAACAGAAGGGTAGAGATTAACTTAGTAAAATAAGCTCTCCAAAATACTGAGATAAATTAAGTTAAAAGCCCTGACAATTATGTCAGGGCTTTTTTTATTTTTAGCTATGCGGAGTTTTTTGGAAGAAGTCATTAATGAGATATGGCAGAAGCACGGTACCTTTGAAAACATTGTTTTCATACTTCCCAGCAAACGGGCCGGAACCTTTCTAAAACATAGTATAGCAACAACAAGTAATAAACCGCTTTTCGTTCCCGAAATATATAGCATTGAGGACTTTATCCAAAAGATTTCCGGCCTCACCTCCATTAAGTCCACACAACAGCTCTTTGAACTTTATAGTGCCTACAAAAAAAGTTCGTATCCGAATAAAGACGACTTTTTTGCCTTTTCTAAATGGGGAAGGACCTTGCTCCAAGATATTAATGAAATAGACCGCTATATAATTAACACTGAAGAACTGTTTTCCAGTTTATCCGAAATTCAGAGACTAAACCATTGGTCATTGGGTACGGAAAAAACCAAAATCATGAAGGAATATCTCAAGTTTTGGCATGGCTTGCAGGAACTTTATGATGTATTTAACTCAACATTATTGGAAAAAGGGCTCGGCCATCAAGGATTAATATATAGAAGGGCTTGTGAACGGTTGGATGACTATGTTGCCGCCATTGGACACCAAACACATATTTTCATAGGATTCAATGCCCTAAATACAGCAGAGAGCCAGATTATCCAAAAAATTCTTTCGACCACTAAATCCGATATTTATTGGGATTTAGATACTTACTTTTTAAATGACCCTATACATGATGCTAGTCACTTTATTAGGTATCATCTTCGAAAGTGGTCCTATTTCCAGAACAACGCTCCAAAAGGCATCGGAACGAACTACAACTCCAAAAAGAAAATTCAAATCATAGGTGTTCCTAAAAATGTAGCCCAAGCCAAATACGTAGGACAGCTTTTAAACGAATTGAATGAACCAGTCTCAAACGGATTAAAGAATACGGCAGTTGTGCTTTCGGACGAGACACTCCTCAACCCTTTGTTAAACTCTATTCCCCAAGAAATTGAGCGCGTAAATATAACCATGGGCTATCCTTTGCAAAAAACGTCCGTCGCAACTTTGTTCTCGCAACTTTTGAATCTTAATATCCACAAGACCAATAAAGGATGGTACCATCAGGATGTTCTGGATTTGCTCTCCCATCCCTATATTCAGAAGGCATTGGGTCAGGATATAAATGGCAATGCGGTTTCCTTACCCGAAGAAATCAAGAAAAAAAACTGGGCCTATCTGGATACAAATAAAATCACATCAGTATTAGGCACAAAAAAAACTGTGATTTCCCATCTATTTTTACATGACACACCTACCCCGGAAGAATTTATAAAACACTGTCTGGCCATTATTAAACTTTTAAAGGACAGCTTGTATAACTTCAATGAAAAGCTCCTCCTAGAATACCTCTATAGGTTATACAACCTTTTCAACCAAATATTAGGGATGCTTGCGAAATATGACTTCATAAAGGATTTGGAGTCGCTTAAAGGCCTCTATCAGGATTTGTTATCAGTGGAAACTCTGGATTTTAAGGGCGAACCCTTGGAAGGACTTCAGGTAATGGGAATGTTGGAAAGCCGAAATTTGGACTTTGAGAATGTAATCATTACTTCGGTCAACGAGGGTATTCTCCCTTCGGGTAAATCCAATAATTCCTTCATCCCCTTCGATCTTAAAGTATATCACGGTTTACCGACGTATAAGGAGAAAGATGCTGTTTATACCTATCATTTTTACAGATTGCTACAACGGGCAAAGCAAATTTTTATTCTATACAATACGGAACCGGATGTCCTTGAAGGTGGGGAAAGGAGTAGATTGATTATGCAACTTTTAACGGATGAACATAAAAAAGATGATATTCTTGAAAAAACAGCTGCCCCATTGGTAATGGCTCCTCCCAAAAACATGAATTCTATCATAAAGGATGACAACTTGCTAAATCTTATAAAAAGTCATGCTAGCAGAGGATTCTCACCTACCTCTTTAAGTAATTACATCAGAAATCCCATGGACTTTTACAAGAGAAACTTGCTCGGAATCAATGATGTAATGGAAGTTGAGGAAACTGTTGCCGCCAATACTTTTGGAACTATTATTCATGATACCTTAGAACATATCTACACTCCTTTTATTGGCAAATACTTATCTGCTCTACATCTCAAGGCGGTTATACCGGATATAGAAAGGTTAGTGAAGCTCAACTTTGCGAAGAGCTATCCCGGCAGTGATATTACCAAAGGGAAGAATCTCATTGCCTTTAAGGTAATGGTAAGATACATTAACAACTTCATCAACCTTGAAATTGAACAACTAAATCATCATCAAATTAAAATTATTGCTTTAGAAACCAAGCTGAAAGCCCAGCTTGACATTCCAGGAATCAGCTTTCCTATAGTCTTGAAAGGAAAGCTAGATCGTGTAGATGAAATTGATGGTACTATCCGGATTATCGATTATAAGACCGGGACGGTTATATCGTCACAAGTAGAAATAACAAATTGGCAGGACGTAACAGAAGATTATAAATATAGCAAAGCCTTTCAGTTACTGTGCTATTCCCTGCTTTATCATCAAAAAAATCCCTTGGATATACTACAAGCCGGTATCGTTTCTTTTAAAAACCTAGGTGCCGGACTTCTTCAATTTGCCACCAAAGAAACCAAGAACAGCAGAAATAAGGATAGGAAAATCACCCAAAAAACCTTGGAGGCCTTTAGAATACAATTGGAAAAATTAGTATTTGAAATATGCAATCCTGATGTGCCTTTTATAGAAAAAGAGATTTAAAATTACTTTTTATCGGGTCTACTGGGCCTAACTTCAATTTTACTGGGTAATGTCCTTGGATGCATTTTGAGCAGGTCTAGAACCAATTCCCCAATATCCTCGGGTTGTATTTTCCATGAATCCTTTTCATCTGGCTCGTTGTTGTTAAAATGGGTAGCCACAGATCCTGGCATAATAGTGGATACCTTGATATCATATTTGCGTAAATCCAACATAGCGGCCTGGGTAAACCCGACCACCCCAAATTTAGTTGCGTTGTATCCGGCACCTGACGGGAAAAAATTGGTTCCCGCTAAACTGGCCAAGGTCATATAGTAACCCTTTGACTTCTTTAATGCCTCTACCGATGCCTTCAATGTATGGAAGACACCATTGAGATTGGTATTTATCATCTGATGCCAGTGCTCTTCGGACATTTCGTCCACAGGTGCAAAATGACCTACTCCGGCATTGGCCAGCACAACATCTAGCTGTCCCCAATGATTCAAAATCTTCTGTATAGCCGCTTCTTCGTCGCCATGCTTGGTTACATCGGATTGTAGGGCCAAAACGGTTTCTTCATTACCTAACCTTCGAGCCGCTTTTTGAACGGTTTCCAAGGTTCTTCCGCTAATGGCAACCTTTAAGCCTGCCGCAGCCAACTTTTCGGCCACTCCATATCCTATTCCTTTTGAGCCTCCCGTAATATAGGCTACTCTATTTTTTAAGTTCATCATCGAATTAATTTTCTAAAAAAATACCATTCCAACGATTAAAATGGCAATGGAAAGCGTTATTGCTTTCTTAAAAAACAAACCACCGCAAAAGCGGTGGTTTTGGTGGAGAATACCGGAGTCGAACCGGTGACCTCTTGCCTGCCAGGCAAGCGCTCTAGCCAGCTGAGCTAATCCCCCAAATCAATGTTATCCTTTCTCCATCTTCTCCCAGCAGCCGTCTTCAAATATTTTTCTCTTGTCCTTGCTTCCATTCTTGTTTTGAACTTTTTGGAATGCACTACGCGCCATGGGATATAAGCCCTTGTACTCTTACTCCAACCTTCATTATGCTCTTTGAGCCTCTTGTCAATGTTTTGGGATAAGCCTACATAAAACTTATTGAACTCAGTACTGTGCAAAATGTACACAAAAAACACCTTTTCTTCTAATAAACTTCAATTTGACCTTTGCCAGCTGAGCCCACCTGAACGGCTTCAGTAGGGCAGGCTAATCCCCCGTAATTTTACGGCCCCAAAGGAACTACTTTTTGGGAAAGTATCAAAATGCAAATCAATCTTTCTTTACGCTCAATACCAATACCGGGATAGGAACGGAAAATTCCGATTTCAAGATGGTATTCTTCTCCCATAATTTTTTGAAGAAGCCTCTCTTCCTCCTAAACACACAGAGCAAATCTGGGTCTAAGGATTGAAAATGCTCCAAAACACCATGATAGGTCGTGGCATTCTCCGTAACGGTCAAGTTGGAGCAAATATCCATCAAAGCCGTATTTACTTGCAAATCCTCATCCGAATATCCCGGAGTCTTTACCAACAGCAAATTCACTTTAGACCTGTGCTTCTTTTTTATCGCAATAAGCGGGTCCAAAATCCGGTTTCTTTTCAAAATTCCCGACTTAAAGGCAGTCATTATCCTTTTAAAGGGTTTGTATTGGGTTCCCTTGGGAATAATCAAGGTAGGAATGTCAGTTCTTTTAATGATACGTCCCGAAACATTGCCCAAATACAATTCTTCCTGAATATCAGAACTTCGCGGAGCGATAATAATAAAGTCAATCCCCAATTCCGAATCAATTTCCTTTATACCGTCAATAATATCCCCATTGTAAGTAACTATCTGTATGGAAATTCCCTTGGCATCTACCTTTGCCACTACTTCTTTTAGTCGTTCCTTACCACTTTCCGCAACCTTTTCCTTAACATTTCCAAGACTACCTGCTTTGGTCTTTACATTGAAAGCCTCCATAACACAAATGTCGAAAGAAAACTTTACGGCGAAATCCACTGCGTATTGCAGTGTTTCATGAGAATCAGGAGAGGTGCCTATTGGCACCAGAATTTTGTCCATGTTCCTACTATTATGATTATTACTCTAAATTTACAACAAATAAAGCAACTGTGATAAGACGTGCAAAAATAGGGGAAATCCCTGAAATACTCACTATAACCAAAGCCTGTGCCGCTCTTATGATAAGAAAGGGGATTTTTCAGTGGAATGAACACTACCCTTCCCAAAACGCATTTGAAAAGGATATTGAAAGGGAGGAGCTCTTTGTACTGGAATTGGATGGCTCCATAATAGGCACCATTGTAATCTCCACCTTGATGGACGAAGAGTATGTGCCCATAACATGGTTGACTCCCAATGGGAACAATCTCTATATCCATAGGTTATCCGTACATCCGAAATGCCAGGGATTGGGACACGCACAGCAACTAATGGATTTTGCCGAAAAATATGCCAAGGCAAATAACTTCACTTCCGTACGTCTTGACACTTTTAGCCAAAATAAGCACAATCAAAAATTCTATGAAACAAGGGGCTATCAAAAATTAGGGGATATTTACTTTCCGAAACAAAGTGAACATCCTTTCCATTGTTATGAACTACTTCTCTAATTCCCAAACCTATCTTTGAAAACCGCTATTAGTTTTAAGACCATAAATAGGCTTGCAGTTCCAGCAACCATTGCCGGAATTGCCGAACCTATTTTATCAATAACCGACACCGCCATTGTGGGAAACATTCCTGTGGACGGACTGGAATCGTTGGCTGCGGCCGGTATTGTAGGTTCTTTTTTATCTATGCTAATTTGGGTTTTGGGACAGACGCGCAGTGCAATTTCGGCCCTTATAGCACAATATTTGGGTGCCGGGCGTTTGGAAGCTATAAAAACCTTGCCTGCTCAGGCTATCTATTTGAACATTACCCTCAGCATCCTTATTTTACTTTCAACAATTTTTTTGGTAGATGATATTTTTCGTTTATTAAACGCTTCAGGCAAGATATTAGAGTACTGTGTCTCCTATTATTCAATTCGGGTCTGGGGATTTCCATTAACACTCTTCGTCTTCGCGGTAATAGGCATTTTTACAGGACTTCAAAACACCTTTTGGCCCATGTTAGTTGCCATAACCGGAGCAATACTTAATATTGTATTAGACTTCATCCTAGTTTTTGGCATAGACGGTATTTTGGATCCACTTTATTTGGAAGGAGCGGCCTGGGCCAGTCTTATTGCCCAAGGTATAATGGCCCTAATGGCATTCATACTTTTGATTACAAAAACGGATATTCGTTTAAAGTTTCAATTGCCGATACACCCAGAACTGGGAAGGTTAATCGGTATGAGCCTAAATCTCTTTGTGCGTGCAATAGCTTTAAACGTTGCCTTAATTTTAGCCGTACGTGAGGCGACCAATTTAGGGGATAGATATATAGGGGCCCATACTATAGCCATCAATCTTTGGTTATTTTCTGCCTTCTTTATTGATGGATATGCAGCGGCCGGCAATATTATGGGAGGACGGCTTTTAGGGGCCAGGGATTATCATGGGTTATGGAGATTGACCAAAAAAATCACCCAATATGGCCTTGCCGTCAGTTTCGTTCTGGTCCTTATCAGTTTTCTTTTTTATAAGCCCGTGGGGGATATTTTTTCCAATGATACTATTGTTCTTGAAACTTTTTACAGCGTCTTCTTCATATTAATCATAGGGTTGCCCATAAATTCTATGGCATTTGTATTGGATGGTCTCTTTAAAGGGTTGGGAGAAATGAAATACTTGAGAAATATTTTACTCTTTGCCACTTTTTTGGGCTTTGTCCCCGTACTCTATTTAAGCAAATATTTGGGCTGGGGGTTACATGGCATTTGGATCGCCCTTACCTTTTGGATGGTTATCCGCAGCGGGGCATTGGTCATCAAATTTTGGCAAAAGTTTCGGCCACTGGCACAAAACAACTAATTTTAGGTAAAACAAAGCCATATGGGCACGAATAGGGAAAACGGGAGTCTATATACGAGGATAGATGGTAAAGTGGCCACAGTGGAATTTGGGCACCCTGCCGGAAATTCCTTTGTGGCCGAACTTTTAAATCGGCTGACCAATGAGTTGCATACCCTTTCCGAAAATCAAAATATTTCCGTTATTGTCCTAAAGTCGGAAGGTAATCGGGTTTTCTGTGGAGGGGCTTCCTTTAACGAACTGACCGCTATCACAAATATAGAAGAGGGAAAACTATTTTTTAGCGGATTTGCCCATGTAATCAATGCCATGCGCACCTGTAAAAAGCCGATTATCGGTCGCGTTCAAGGCAAGACCGTAGGCGGGGGGGTAGGCCTCGCGGCGGCATGCGATTATGTTTTTGCCTCCGTCAATGCTTCCATTCGACTTTCTGAAATCTCTATTGGAATTGCCCCTCTGGTAATTGGACCAGTTGTGGAGCGCAAAATAGGAAAGGCTGCCATTGCAGAACTATCCTTCTCTCCCACTGAATGGAAAAATGCCTACTGGGCCAACGAAAAGGGACTCTTCTCCAAAGTCTTTGATACCCTTGAGGAAATGGACAAAGAACTGGATTTTTCCGTAAGTCAGCTTTCAGGGTATAATCCTGAAGCCCTTCAAGAATGGAAAAAAACGCTTTGGGAAGGCACCTCACATTGGGATAAATTATTACTGGAACGGGCAGCGATAACCGGGAAATTAGTGCTGTCAGAGTTTACAAAAAAAGCCTTGGCAAAATTTGAAAAATAACTCCAGGATATCCGTTTGGTCTTTGCGGAGGCAATATCTGGTATTAAATTGATTAGGACTTAAAAAATTTAAACAACAACGGTAACCTTCCATGAAAAGAATGCAAAAACAAAGAATTATCCCGATATTATTGCTGTTCCTTTTTATAACAAATGGGTGTAAAAAAGATAAAGCTATATCAAAAGACAAGTCAACCCCAAAATGGTACAAGGGAAACCTACATACCCATTCCTATTGGAGTGATGGAGATGAATTTCCGGAAGTGATTTTGGATTGGTACAAAGCCAGGGATTATCAATTCATTGCCTTATCCGATCATAATATTTTGGCCCAAGGCGAAAAATGGATCGAGATTTCCGAGGATTCAGTTTATCAAAGAGCGTTTCAAAACTATTTGGAAAAATATGGATCCCATTGGGTGGAACATAAGATAGATTCAGGGCGAACTTTGGTCCGGTTAAAAACATATGAAGAATATAAAGGACACGCCGAGGAAGAAGGTGAATTCTTGATTATCCCATCCGAAGAAATTACCGATAGTTTTGAAAACAAACCCCTGCATATGAATGCGACCAACATTCAAAACAAAATTGAACCCCAAGGCGGGAGCAGTGTATTGCAAGTGCTACAGAATAACATTGACCAGGTAATCAAACAAAGGCAAGAAACAGGAGTACCTATTATGCCGCACATAAACCATCCAAATTTTCATTATGCCATTGACCTCAACGATATGATAGCATTGAACGGGGAACGGTTTTTTGAAGTATACAATGGGCATCCTATGGTTCATAACATGGGTGATTCGGTCCATATTTCAACAGAGGAAATGTGGGACCTCATTAATATTTCATACTTGGAAAAGAAAAAACCGCTACTTTACGGTTTGGCCACGGACGATTCCCATCATTATCATAAGAAAGGCAGTGAATGGAGCAATGCGGGACGCGGTTGGGTAATGGTGCAGACCGACTCTCTCACCGCCATTTCCTTGATTGACGCCATGGAATCGGGGGACTTTTATGCCAGTACGGGGGTGTCACTTAAAAAAGTGGAATATGCGAAAAACAAGCTGTCTATTGAAGTATTGGAAGAAGAGGGAATAAACTATACCCTAACATTTATAGGTTGTAGAAAAGGAAAGTCGCACCCGGAAGAGTTTATTTCCACTAAGGGAACCAAGGCAGATTTTGAACTTACTGATGATATATTGTTTGCACGCTGCAAAATAACTTCATCCAAATTGCAGGACAACACTATTGAGGATATCTTATATGAAATGGCGTGGACCCAACCGGTGCTTAAAATGGAAAATCCCTAAAAAATATAAGGCATAGGAAGACCCCCCAAATCTAGTTGCTCTGCAAAATTGGTGGATGGAAATTCCAATAATACTTAAAATAGTACGTTCTATTTCTCAAAAATAATTTCTATGGATATTCTAAATTTTCTGAATGGTGATTTGGTCTTTCCGTTGCTGGCCCTTTTTGTAGTAATCGTTTATTTTGTAAACCGGGTCAGGACAAGAAGGAAGTTTAAGAGATAAAAGGGTAAATCCCTATTTCCCATATCATCAAAAAACATTTTCTTCCCTACAAATACGCAACTTTTTATAAAATACATATCTATATTATAAAAATGTTATGTATAAAATGCGATTATTTTTTGTGTTGTTCTCCTTTTTGGTGCTTTTGGTGAATTGTTCGGACGATGATGATAATACCGTAATAGATTGCGAAAGGATAGGCTGTACGGAAATTTTTGTAACTCTAATGGTCAATATTAAGGATGCTTCCGGTGTGGTTATACCCTTAGACGCTTTTGAGGTTGTTATTACCGCAACCGGCGAAGATATTACCCGTGAAGTATCCGGTCAGGAATTTGAAAACTTCCGGCAAAATGGAACCTATCCCCTCTTTGGGGATGAATTTGCGGAAAGATATAGAAATAAGACCGAAGTAATCAATTTTAAGGGGTTCATAGAGGGCGAGGAAGTGGTAAATAACAGTTACAAAGTAGGGGCCGATTGTTGCCATGTACTATTGATTGATGGTAATCTTAACATTACGGTAGATTAACCTATTTCCTAAGACTGTTCTCTTTTTTAGAATCCCTACCTTTGTCCAATTATTTCAGAAGATGGGCAAAATACGTATTACGAAGCAATTTACGTTTGAAACTGGCCATGCTCTTTATGGTTATGACGGAAAGTGCCGAAATATTCATGGACACAGTTATAAATTATCGGTTACCGTAATTGGTGAACCCATTGTAGACACTTCCCATGTAAAATTGGGAATGGTCATTGATTTTGGGGATTTAAAAAAAATCGTAAAGGAAGAAATCGTAGATCCCTTTGACCATGCTACGGTTTTCAATAAAAATACACCTCATATAGAACTGGCCAAAGAACTGGAAAATAGGGGACATAAGGTGATAATGGCCGATTATCAACCGACCAGTGAAAACATGGTCATTGATTTTGCAGAAAAAATAAAGTCGAGACTTTCAAAAGATATAAACCTTCATTCCTTAAAGCTTAGGGAAACCGAAACTGCCTTTGCGGAATGGTATGCCGAAGATAATGGCCCTCTCCCTTAGCAAAGGCCGATTGGGGCTTTTTCCTATCTTTACAACCAAATGACTACCATAAACATTCCGCAAGGCAAAAAAGTCTATTTTGCCAGTGATAACCATTTAGGCGCACCTACACGGGAACAAAGTCTGCCCCGCGAAAAAAAATTTGTAGCATGGTTGGACGAAGCAAAAAAGGATGCTGCCGCTATTTTTCTTCTGGGCGATCTGTTCGACTTTTGGATGGAATATAAGACCGTTGTTCCCAAAGGTTTTACCCGAACCTTGGGGAAATTGGCCGAAATATCGGACTCTGGAATCCCTATCTACTATTTTGTGGGTAATCACGACCTGTGGATGAACGGTTATTTTGAGGAAGAGCTCAATATTCCCGTTTTTCATAGGCCGCAACAATTTAAGCTGAACGATACGTTGTTTTTTATTGGCCATGGAGACGGACTGGGCCCAGGGGATAAGGGCTTTAAGCGCATGAAAAAAGTGTTTACCAACCCTTTGGCCCAATGGTTTTTCCGGTGGTTGCATCCGGATTGGGGAGTTCGGTTGGCCCAATACTTTTCGGTAAAGAACAAGTTGATTTCCGGTGACGAGGACACCAAATTCTTAGGTGAGGACAAGGAATGGTTGGTGCAATATGCCAAACGAAAACTGGAGCAAAGGCATTATGACTACTTCGTTTTTGGTCATCGTCATCTCCCTTTGGAAATCGATTTAAATGGAAAATCGACCTATACCAATTTGGGAGATTGGATCTCATACTTTACCTATGGGATTTTTGATGGTGAAAAACTTACATTGGAGAAGTTTGAACAAGTGACATAAATTACCCCCTCAAATCCTTCAATTTCAATTGCAAGCTCACCCTACCCTGCCATTCGTTTTCATCCAATGAAAAAACGGCATCGAAGGATTTCTTATTGGCCGTCACGGACAGTTTTTCACCGAGGTTAAACCCTATGGCCCCAATGGATCCCATACCATTTTGGACAAGAGATAATTTTAAATGCTTTTCATTTTCCCCTACCCCTTTTCCATAGCCCGTGTCATGAAGGTTTTCCGCCATAAAAATCGGGGTCATATTGCCCGGTCCGAAGGGGGCGAATTGCTTAATGATTCGTAGCAGTTTGGGGGTGATATCAGTAAGCTCTATTCGGGCATCCACTTTAATTTCCGGAGTAAGTAGGTTAGGATCTATAGTTTCCGAAACCACTTTCTCAAATTGTTGTTTAAAAGCTTCGTATTGCCCCTCCAAAAGTGTGAGTCCAGCTGCATATTTATGACCTCCAAACTGTTCGATACAATCGGAACATCCTTCCAGGGCGTTATAGACATCAAACCCTTTAACGGAACGTGCCGATGCCGACAATCGATCACCACTTTTGGTAAAGACCAAGGTGGGGCGGTAGTAGGTTTCGGTTAGTCGGGAGGCAACAATCCCGATTACCCCTTTATGCCAGGTGTCCTTAAAAACTACCGATGTAAACCTTTCTTCCTCCTTATTTTCTTGAATCTGTATAAGGGCTTCTTGGGTAATTTCTTGGTCCAAATTTCTGCGGTCCAGGTTAAATTGCTCTATTTCTTTAGCAAACTTCCTGGCTTGCTCCAAATCGATTTCGGTCAATAGATTTACCGCATGCTGACCATGCTTCATACGACCGGCAGCATTGATCCGGGGTGCAATGATAAAGACCACATCGGTAATGGTCAGTTCTTCCTTTTTGATTTGATCGATAATCGCCCTAAAACCAATCCGTGGATTTGAATTGATGACCTGCAATCCGTAGTACGCCAACGTCCGATTTTCACCGGTAATGGGTACAATGTCCGCACCAATAGCCGTAGCTACCAAATCAAGATATGGTACCAAATCTTCTGTTGTTCGTCCATTTTTGGATGCCAAGGCCTGAATCAATTTAAAGCCTACCCCACAACCACAAAGTTCATCATAGGGATAATTGCAATCTTCCCGTTTGGGGTCTAGGATGGCAATGGCCTCCGGTAATTCATTCCCGGGCCTATGATGGTCACAAATAATAAAATCGATTTCCTTTTCCTTGGCATAGGCTACCTTATCAATGGCTTTTACCCCACAGTCCAAGGCAATAATTAACGAAAAACCGTTGTCCTCGGCAAAGTCGATACCCTGAAAAGAGACACCATAGCCTTCGGTATATCTATCCGGAATATACGTGGCTACGTTAGGATAGTATTCCTGTAAATACGAAGATACCAATGCCACCGCTGTAGTGCCATCCACGTCATAATCTCCGAACACCAAAATGTTTTCGTTATGGGCTATAGCCCTTTCGATTCGGTCTACGGCCAAATCCATATCCTTCATCAGAAAGGGATTGTGTATATGGGAAAGTTGGGGCCTAAAAAACCGCTTAGCTTCGGCATAGTTGGTAATCCCACGTTGTAACAAAAGTTGGGCGATAAGACCATCCACCTGCAAGGCATCCGAAAGCCTTTGAATATCTTCTTCCTCGGGTTTGGGTTTTAACGTCCAGCGCATGTACTAAAATTCAAAAATAAAACTCAAATATAACTGTAAAATAGGGACTTGGTTAAAAAGGAAGATAAGGCAATTATTTTGGAGTATAGATTATATTCTCTATTATTATATAATCCCCACAGAAATATTATATCCAACATCCCTACAAGTCAAACTTATACCATTAAACTTGAATTTGACACTTGCGCTTGAACTTCATTTATTGTGAAATACCGTTTTTACTTCCAACTTTGCGAACTTTCTGAACATCTCCATAACACCGCAATATTTTTCAACGGAGAGCTCTACGGCTCGGTCCAGTTTTTTCTCGTTGAGATTATTCCCGTAAAAATGATATTCTATGGTGACCTCATCGTAGTATTTCGGATGCTCGTCCGTAAGGTTCGCAATGGTCTCAATTTGAAAATCATCTACTTCCAATTTCATCTTTTTAAAGAGTCCCGCCACATCCAATCCGGAGCATCCTGCCAAGGCGGAAAGCATCAAAGCCTTGGGGCGCAGTCCATCCCCTTCCCCACCATCATCGGGACTTGCATCGATTTTTATGCTATGCCCGGAAAGGTTATTACTTTCAAAGGCCATATTGCCCAGCCATTTGGTTGTGATATGATTTGTTGTGCCCATAAATTTTTGTTTCTTGTAGGCTATAAAAGTACGATAAATAGATGCCTTTTAAAACATTCCATTTTTGGGATTTTCTCATTTCGTGCCTGTATTTTGTAACTTAAATTTAGCATATGCCCTTAGTAACCCCTCTTGATCCCAATCATGATATAGAAACCAAAAAACTGGCCGAATTCTTTAATGAAACGCTTGGTTTTTGTCCCAATTCCGTGTTGACCATGCAACATAGGCCGGCCATTTCCAAAGCCTTTATCAACCTGAACAAGGCCGTAATGGCCAATGAGGGTAGGGTTACTTCGGCGCTAAAACGAATGATCGCTTGGGTCAGCAGCAATGCCACGGGATGCCGTTACTGCCAGGCCCATGCCATACGTGCGGCCGAACGCTATGGCGGGGAACAGGAACAATTGGATAATATTTGGGATTACCGTACCCATTCTGCCTTTTCGGAAGCGGAGCGGGCCGCCCTCGATTTTTCCTTGGCCGCATCCCAAGTGCCCAATATGGTAAATCCGGAAATCAAGGCGCGTTTGTACGAGCACTGGAACGAAGGGGAAATTGTGGAGATGTTGGGTGTTATTTCCCTATTCGGGTATCTTAACCGATGGAACGATTCCATGGGAACTTCCATTGAGGACGGTGCCGTGGAAAGTGCCACACAATATTTGGGAAAACACGGTTGGGAGAAAGGGAAACATGGAGGTGAGGTGTATTAAAGATTTCTAGGAAATTTAAAAATGCAACACATTAGAGAACATCTGGAATCCTTTGCTCCCCTTTCTGATGATGATTGGTTTATCTTTAAATCAAAACTGGTCTTTGAGAATTATCCCAAAAACAGTATAATCCTCAAAGAAGGAACCACGGAGAACTACTTGTCTTTTATAGAATCCGGAGTGGCCCGCTTGTACATTCCAAAAATTGACAACGATCTCACTTTTGGTTTTGCCTTCGCCCATAGTTTTGTGAGCGCCTATGATTCCTTTTTGACACAATCCCCCTGTACTTACCAAATCCAATCCATAACCCCTACCAAACTTTGGAGGATAAATTATGACGATTTACAAGCGATATATGAAGAAACGGCCATCGGCAATGAGATTGGGCGAAAAAATGCCGAAAACCTTTTTCTTATCAAATCCAAACGGGAACTGGCACTTTTGAACAAATCGGCCAAAGAACGCTATTTGGAATTGTTTTCGGAACGGCCCGAACTGATTCGGGAAATTCCCTTGAAGTATATCGCCTCATATATTGGTATTACCCCACAGGCCCTGAGCCGAATTCGCCGGCAGATTTCTTAACCTAGGTTCATTGCACGGCATCTTTTTAATGGGAATCTTTGCCCTATGAAAACATTAATCGTCTTACTGGTAACTTTTCTTCTTTCCCTAATCTTGATCAAGTTTATAAAAGGGCAGTTGTCCCCAGCCCTGGCAGCACAAATTGCGATGGCCGCAATGTTGGTATTTGCGGCAATCGGTCATTTTGCCTTTACCCATGGGATGGCACAAATGCTCCCCAATTTCATCCCTGCAAAAAAAGAACTGGTCTACCTAACTGGTGTCATGGAAATAGGTTTCGCCATAGGTTTGCTTATTCCTAGATATCGGATTACCGTAGCTTGGCTCCTAATCGTTTTCTTTATCTTGATTCTTCCGGCGAACATTAAAGCAGCTCTGGAGAACATCAATTACCAGACCGGGGAACTCAATGGAAAAGGAACATCCTACTTGTGGTTTAGAGTTCCACTGCAGTTATTCTTTATATTTTGGGTTTATTTTTCTACGCTAAAGAAATAGTTATCTAAGTGCATCTTTTATTCGCCACTGCAATTCGGTGATAACTTCCTCCACAAACCATGGATTTTTGCTTAACCAAAACCGGTTTCGAGGCGAAGGGTGGGGCAATACAAAATAATGGGGTAAATAGTTTTTATAAGCCCTCACCGTTTCGGTCAGATTCTTTTCCATTTTTTCGCCCAAATAATAGCGCTGTGCATACTGCCCAATCAGGATAACCAGTTGTAGGTTGGGCATTCCTTCAAAAATCGGCGAATGCCATAGAGGAGCACACTCCGGCCGTGGCGGTAGATCACCACTTTTCCCCTTTCCTGGATAACAAAAACCCATAGGAATCAACGCGATTTTCCTTTCGTCATAGAAGATGCCGTCCGTAACGCCCAACCAGTTTCGCAATTGCTTGCCACTGGGATCGTCCCAGGGCACACCTGTCTTATGAACTTTGGTTCCGGGAGCCTGTCCGACTATCGCGATTCTGGATTCCGGATTTGCGGCAACAATGGGTCTTGGACCCAGGGCCAAATGCTCCTTGCATACCTCGCAGTTTCGTATTTCCGTAAGTAAATCTTCCATGGATACTTTGTAAATTGTCGAAAATGAAAAGGTAAACTAACAAAAAGAACCCTGGAACCTCTATTCCATTTCTTGATACAGATCAATTTTTCTGATCGGCAAAAGCCTCACTTTTGTATTAGACAAAATCCATTATACATGCCTACCTTATTAATTACACCGGAAAATCAAATTCAGCGCCTAAACCTTTTGATGAAGAAAATAGATCAACTTCAGCAATTGGAAACCTCAAGACTAACAACACTGCCAAAACCAAAGGCTTGGAGCATATTGGAAATTATTGAGCATATGAACATTGCATACATGTTTTATGTTGAAAAAATTGATGCCGCCCTGGCAAAGTCAACTGACCATAACTCCATAAATGAACCGTTTAAGGTCAGGGCTTGGCAAAAAATCATAATCATGGGGCAACGTCCCAAGGACTGTAAGCGAAAATGGAAAATGAAGACGTTACGGAAATTTGAACCTATCTTTCCCAATGACCTGAGCCAAGAACAAATCAACGAAGTATTTGAAAAATTTAATAGTCTATACGGCCATTTAAAACAAGCTATGCTTAGCAGTCGGCAAAAAGAGGTTTCCAAAACCAAAATTACCTCGGCCATAGGTCCTATAGTCACTTTTTATTTACCTGAATGCTTTGAGTTCTTGTTGAGTCATGCAGAGCGCCACCTTGTTCAAATTGAAGAAACCTTGGATTCGCTATCCTAATTATTAATATAGCGCATAAACCTTATTTTTATGGTCCATACGTTATGCACCTTCTATGGACGACACGACATATCAAAAACTGAAACACTTTTTCCCACAGGTTCATTTAGGCTCGGAGAGCGAATCAAAATTCCGCTCGCTATGGGTCCCAAAATCTTTTGATCGGTCCGAGCTCATTACCGAGGCGGGTAATACCGAGCGCTACTTCTATTTTGTATTGGAAGGGGTACAGGCTCTTTACATCCTAAATGAGAAGGGGGAGAAGGTTGTTTTGGGATTTTCCTATTCCGGGAGCCCCTCAGGTGTTTTCGATTCCTTTATTTATAAGACTTCCTCATTTACTTTTTTGGAGGCCCTAAAGCCTTCCAAAATGTTGGCCATCAACTACGAAAATTATCAAAGTCTCTTTGAACTTGATCCGGATTTTCAGACTTGGGGGCATCATTTTTTTAGGGATATCCTTATGGGTAGATTGTATCGGGAAGCGGAATTGCTTACCCTATCCGCAGAAGAACGCTATATACAATTCATGCAGCGTTGTCCCAAGGAACTACAAGTTATTCCACAAAAGTATTTGGCCTCTTACTTAAATATGAAACCGGAAACGTTTAGCCGACTTCGAAAATCTACCCGTTATTAGGCACTACTTTTTGCCAGCAACCGCAATAACAATTTCACCCTTGGGGGGCTTATTGGAATAATGTGCCAATACTTCAGCAGCAGTTCCCCTAATTGTTTCCTCATATATTTTGGTCAGTTCCCTGGAAACGGAAACAGGGCGGTCTTCTCCAAAATAGTCCACGAACTGGCCCAAGGTCTTGACCAATTTATGCGGCGATTCATAAAATACCATGGTTCGGGCTTCCTCGGCCAGAAGCTTTAGTCGGGTCTGACGGCCCTTTTTTACCGGAAGAAAACCCTCAAAAACAAATTTATCATTAGGGAGTCCACTATTTACCAAAGCCGGTATCAAGGCGGTAGCTCCCGGAAGACATTCTACGGCAATATCATTTTCAATGCAGGCCCGAGTCAATAAAAACCCTGGATCTGAAATTGCTGGCGTACCAGCATCGGAAATTAGGGCAATGGTTTCGCCAGACACTATTCTCTTGATAATGGCATCCACCGTTCTGTGCTCGTTGTGCATGTGATGGGACTGCATTGGAGTAGTAATTTCATAATGCTGCAAAAGCTTCCCACTTGTCCGGGTATCCTCGGCCAATATGGTATCTGCCTTCTTTAGGATATTTATGGCCCTTAAAGTAATATCCTCCAGATTACCGATCGGTGTAGGTACAATATAAAGCTTTCCCATTTTAGAAGAAATCAAAAACCGGAAATTGGTTTCACAACTTCCGGCATTTTATTTTGATGATTTTATAAGGGATTTTAGGAAAACCTGCGTTGAATCAGTGCTATAAATCGCTCTTCATACTCCTCTTTTCCCGCCCAATTATTGTAATCGGGTTTTACCATGTTGGTGATAAAGGAAACAGATCGCTCCTCAGAATCTATGGTATTCAACTGGGAGATAACCCTATTGAAATCCTCCGTGCTTTCATTAAAAAGATGTTTCACAAAGGCCAATCGGTTATTAAGGTCTACCTTAATGTCCGTATTCCCAAATTTGTCGTTTAGGGATTTTGGTCTAGTCTCTCGCTTTGCCCCGTTCTCTTTAGGAGGCATAAAAAGCTCCTTATCGTTCTTCACATATTCCGGTTTTGCCATAAATTCGGCCAAAACCTCATCTACCGGGGCCTCACTGGGCATTTCCGAGACCATATCCTTTATGGTGTCTATTCCCGGTGTCATAATATCCTCACTGTGTGGATTACTCTCTGGCACCGATGAATTGGCGTTCAACACGGCATTTGCCATTTTTTCGAACTTGGTCGCCATTGCGTTTTTAGAAACATCTACTTCTACATCGTTCAGCTCATTTTCTATAAACTTTAATACGGCAAGTTTCTCATAAAGATTTTTGGCCGCTTCATAGAGATCGGTGATTTCCCTTAAATCCCTGGAGGTAATGATGTCCGTGGACAGTTTCCGCAATTCCTCCTTCAGTTTTCGCTTCATTGCTTTTATTTTATCCTTTCGGAAAAGGTGTCCCTTTTTTAGTAATTTTAATGCTCCCTGTAAACAGGAACGAAGAAACCCCTTATTTTCGTCTAAAATTACAAAATGTTTCTCGAAAATACCGTTAATAACAAAGAACAATTCGGCTGGATAGAGGTCATCTGCGGCTCGATGTTTTCTGGTAAGACAGAGGAACTTATCCGCAGATTGAAGCGTGCAAAGTTTGCCAAGCTCAAGGTGGAAATATTTAAACCTATTGTAGACAATCGGTATCATGAGGATAAAGTAATTTCCCATGATGCCAATGAAATCCGCTCCACCCCAGTACCTGCGGCGGCAAACATTCGTATTTTGGCGGATACCTGTGATGTTGTTGGAATTGACGAGGCCCAGTTCTTTGATGATGAAATAGTAACGGTTTGCAACGATTTGGCCAACAAGGGCATTCGGGTGGTGGTAGCCGGGCTGGATATGGATTTTAAAGGAAACCCTTTTGGGCCAATGCCCGCCTTAATGGCCACTGCGGAATATGTTACCAAAGTACATGCAATCTGTACCCGTACGGGAAACCTGGCCAACTATAGCTTTCGAAAATCCAATAATGATAACTTGGTCATGCTTGGAGAGGTAGAGGAATATGAACCTCTTAGTAGGGCTGCTTTTTTTAAGGCGATGTTACGGGAAAAGGTAAAAAAGATGGATGTGGAGGTCGAAGAGCTCCCATCAAACTCCAAAAGCTCCAATGCCTGAAACCAAAGAAACCATTCTTGAAATCGATTTGGGTGCGCTTGAGCACAATTATCGTTATTTGAAATCCAGATTAGTACCTGCAACAAAATTCCTAGCAGTGGTAAAAGCATTTGCCTATGGTAGTGATGCTGTAAAAATTGCCCAAAAGCTGGAAGGCCTAGGTGTGGACTATTTTGCGGTTGCCTATATAAACGAAGGTACAGCCTTACGGGACGCAGGTATACAGATTCCTATTCTTGTACTGCATCCCCAACCCTCAAATTTTGATGTACTAATACAAAAAGCGTTAGAACCTAGTTTGTATTCGCCAAAAGTTCTCAGGGAATTTCTTAAAGTCGCCAAAAAACATGATCAAGAGGATTATCCAGTACATATCAAATTCAATACAGGTCTAAATCGCTTGGGGTTTTGGGAGAACGACGTGGATTATATTGTTGAGCAATTGGCTGGACGGAACGAAATCAAGATAGTTTCTATTTTCTCCCATTTAGCGGCATCTGAGGACTTGGAGGAAGCCCCTTTTACCCATGGCCAAATCAATACGTTTCAAAAAATTGCCGCCGAGGTAGATGAAAAATTGGATTATTCACCTTTTAAACATCTACTGAATACTTCGGGTATCATCAATTACCAGGAATCTCAATGGGATATGGTCCGAAGTGGAATAGGCCTGTACGGTTATGGAAACGAAAGGAATATTGATGAACAATTGAGGCCCGTGGCTTGTCTTAAGACCATTATTTCGCAAATCCATAAAATAGAACCCAATGAAACTGTAGGATACAACAGGGCTTTTACATCCGATGGATATCGGGTTACGGCCACACTTCCTTTGGGGCACGCTGATGGAATTGGTAGACAGTACGGTAAAGGAAGTACATACGTAACGGTACATGGAAAAAAAGCGCCCATAATTGGAAATGTCTGTATGGACATGATCATGATAGACATTACCGGAATTGATTGTCGAGAAGGGGATGAGGTCATCATTTTTGGGAAAAATCCGACCGCCGAGGAATTTGCTTCTACAGCAAATACTATTTCCTACGAACTTTTAACGAGCATTTCCCATAGGGTAAAGCGTGTTTTCGTTGGCGATTGATTCGATAATTAACGTTTCGTTAACATTGTTTTTTTGGTTATATTGCGGACAAGCACAAACAAATAGTAACTAAAACACTAAAACCATGTGGAAAGAATTTAAGAATTTTATCATGACGGGGAACGTCATAGATTTGGCCGTAGCCGTTATATTGGCAGGAGCCGTTGGGCTTGTCGTAAGCGGATTTGTCAATGACATTATGATGCCCATTGTGGGTCATTTTGCCGGCGGAATGGATTTTGCGGATATGAAAGTAATACTTTCCGAAGCTGTAATGGCAGCCGACGGAACTGTGGAAAAACCAGAAAGTGCCATCCGCTATGGAGCTTGGATAAACACGATCATCAATTTGATCATTGTAGGTTTTGTCCTGTTCATGATCGTAAAATCATATAACAAGGTACGGGCTCCAAAACCAGAACCCGCCCCATCAGGACCTTCCCAAGAAGAGCTCTTGGCCGAAATTAGGGATTTGTTAAAAAAGCAATAAATTATATCAGGCCTTGCAAAGGCCATCCGCTACATCACAATTAAAAACCATAAGCCCCCACTAATGTGGGGGTTTTCTTTTCTGGAGATCAAACAATCGTTAGTTATTTTTGTAACAATTTGTTATATTTTAATATTTTTCGTGTTCCATTTGTACAGTCCCGGTTCTTGAAGTACATTTGCCTTTCCAAATTCACAGGGAATGAAAGTAGCTGTAGTAGGCGCCACGGGAATGGTTGGCGAGGTGATGTTAAAGGTGTTGGCGGAACGTAATTTCCCCATATCCGAATTGTTATTGGTAGCTTCGGAACGCTCCGTAGGTAAAAAATTGACCTTCAAAGGAGAGGAACATACGGTTATAGGCCTAAATGATGCCGTAATCGCAAAACCAGACATTGCTATTTTCTCAGCAGGTGGAGACACTTCTTTGGAATGGGCTCCAAAATTCGCGGAGGTCGGTACTACGGTTGTGGACAATTCTTCCGCTTGGCGTATGGATCCAACCAAAAAGTTGGTAGTTCCTGAAATCAATGCCCATGAATTGAGGGCAACGGACAAAATCATTGCCAACCCTAATTGTTCCACCATCCAAATGGTTATGGCACTCGCACCCTTGCACAAGAGATATCGGATGAAGCGGGTAGTGGTCTCTACCTATCAATCGGTATCGGGAACAGGTGTAAAAGCCGTGAAGCAGTTGGAAAACGAAATGGCCGGGGTTCAGGGCGAAATGGCCTATCCCTACCCCATTAATAGAAATGCACTGCCACATTGTGATGTTTTCATGGAAAACGGGTATACCAAAGAAGAAATGAAACTGGCCCGCGAGCCACAAAAAATATTGGATGACCGTACTTTCTCGGTAAGTGCTACTGCTGTACGTATACCCACTGCAGGAGGACATTCGGAATCTGTAAATGTAGAATTCGAGAACGATTTTGAACTTAATGAGGTTCGAAAGTTATTGAACGATACTCCAGGAGTCACGGTACAGGACAACCCGGATACCAATACCTATCCTATGCCCATTTACGCACATGATAAGGACGAGGTTTTTGTAGGTCGTATCCGTAGGGACGAAACCCAGCGCAATACATTGAACATGTGGATCGTATCCGACAACCTTAGAAAAGGAGCGGCGACCAATGCCGTTCAAATTGCGGAATATTTAGTGGAGAATACGTTGGTATAGCCATCAAAGACCATCGCTATTTTACTTCTATTCAGCCTAACTTGTAGGATGGTAAGTAGGTTTGTAGTGATTACTTATTTCATTTTTTTGCACACCCTCGCTCTTTAAAAAAGTTAAATCTTCCTTGATCTGCTAATTTCATGTCCTTTTGAGATATTTTTATCAGATTTAATTCTTATTGGCATGAGAAAAATCGGCATCTTTTTGGTAGTGCTTATCTTTGCCGCTTGTAAAACCAAAAAAGAAGAAATCCTAGTATTGTGAATTATCCTATCACCAAAAAAGTCGATATTGTAGATAGTTACTTTGGAACCGACGTAAGGGATTCTTACCGTTGGTTGGAAGACGACCGTAGTACGGAAACCGAGACCTGGGTAAGGACCCAGAACAAAACCACCTTTGGTTATTTGGATAGTATCTCTTTTCGGGATGACCTTAAAAATCGTCTTGAAAAGCTTTGGAATTATGAAAAGTTGGGTTCCCCATTTAAAGAAGGTGATTATATCTACTTCTACAAGAACGATGGACTACAGAATCAATATGTGGTCTATCGTAAAAAGGAAGGGGGCGAGGAAGAGGTTTTTTTGGACCCAAATACCTTTTCCGAAGATGGAACCACTTCTTTGATGAGCCTGAGCTTTACCAAAGATGGTTCAAAGGCGGCGTACCTTATTTCCGAAGGAGGGAGCGACTGGCGTAAAGGGATAGTAATCAATACGGAAACCAAGGAAATTGCGGAGGATACCTTGGTAGATATTAAATTCAGCGGTATTTCCTGGAAAGGCAATGACGGCTTTTTCTATTCTAGCTATGACAAGCCCAAAGGCAGTGAGCTTTCTGCCAAAACCGATCAACACAAATTATACTATCACAAATTGGGCACCCCGCAAGCTGAGGATAATATTGTTTTCGGTGGAACATCGGAACAAAAACATCGTTATGTTGGGGGTTATGTTTCCGAAGATGAACGCTATCTTTTTATTTCCGCATCGACCTCTACTTCAGGCAACAAATTGTATTTGAAAGATTTGACGGATCACACTTCCAAATTGGTCACCGTGCTGGATGATACGGAATCGGATACCCATATTATTGAAAATGTGGGCACTAAATTGTATTTGGTCACCAACCGGAATGCCCCGAATAAAAAAATTGTGGTGACGGATGCGGCCGACCCAGTTCCAAACAACTGGAAAGATTTTATTCCAGAAACAGAAAATGTATTGACTGCCGGTACCGGAGGCGGATATTTCTTTACCGAATATATGGTGGATGCCATCTCAAAGGTTTTACAATACGACTATGAAGGAAATCTAATACGGGAAGTGGAACTCCCAGGTGTTGGTAGTGCCAGTGGATTTGGAGGCAAAAAAGAAGACAGGGAATTTTATTTCTCATTTACCAACTACAATACCCCAAGTTCTTCCTATAAATATAATGTGGATACCGGAAAATATGATCAATACTGGAAACCGGAAATTGATTTTAACCCCTCTGACTACGAGTCCAAACAAGTATTTTATACTTCAAAGGACGGTACCAAGGTTCCCATGATCATTACCCATAAAAAGGGTATTGAACCGGATGGAAAAAATCCAACCATCCTATATGGTTATGGAGGATTCAACATCAGCCTTACGCCTTCGTTTAGCATTGTCAATGCGATTTGGATGGAACAGGGAGGCATCTATGCGGTGCCTAACCTTCGTGGAGGAGGAGAGTATGGCAAAAAATGGCACATTGCCGGTACAAAAATGAAGAAGCAAAATGTGTTTGATGACTTCATAACAGCTGCGGAATATCTTATTGACAACAATTACACTTCCAAAGAATATTTGGCCATTAGGGGTGGTTCCAATGGAGGGCTTTTGGTCGGGGCCACCATGACCCAACGTCCAGATTTGATGCAGGTAGCACTCCCTGCCGTAGGGGTCTTGGACATGCTGCGCTATCATACATTTACAGCGGGTGCCGGATGGGCCTATGATTATGGCACTGCCGAGGAGAGTAAGGAAATGTTCGCTTATTTAAAAGGATATTCACCTTTACACAATGTAAAGGAAGGCACGGAATATCCGGCCACTTTGATTACTACTGGAGACCATGATGACCGAGTAGTACCTGCCCATAGCTTTAAATTCGCGGCTGAGTTACAGGGAAAACACACCGGGGAGAATCCTACCTTGATCCGGATTGAGACCAACGCGGGGCACGGGGCGGGTACCCCGATCAGTAAGACCATTGAGCAGTATGCCGATATTTTTGGATTTACCCTTTACAATATGGGCTTTGAGGAACTGCCCAACCAAAACGTGCTTAAAGAATTTAAGGATTAATACCGGCCATTATCAATATTTTATTGGAAAATCCGTTTCTTAATTTAGGGACGGATTTTTGATTTTCCCTTAGAACAACACTTTATATGCTTCAAGTAGATCACGTTTCATTTGCCTATGACGAAACATCGGTGTTGGAGGACATAAACCTGAAGGTCTCCAAAGGCGAACATGTTTCCATTATTGGGGAAAGTGGTTGTGGAAAAAGCACCTTGCTCAAAATTATTTATGGCCTTCTGCACATTAAGGTCGGCGAGGTCTATTGGGATGAAAACCAGATAATGGGACCATTGTATAATCTGGTCCCTGGCGAACCGTATATGAAGTATCTGGCCCAGGATTTTGACCTGATGCCCTATACGACCGTTTTTGAAAATGTAAGTCAATACCTTTCCGTTTTTGAGCCTGAAGAACTCAAAGCCCGTACCGAAGAACTTTTGGAGATGATAGAAATGACCCACTTGGCCCAAACCAAAGTACGTTATTTAAGTGGAGGACAACAGCAACGGGTAGCCTTGGCGAGAGTGCTAGCGCAACAGCCCCAAATTCTTTTACTGGATGAACCGTTTGGCCATATCGATAATTTTAGGAAAAACACCTTGAGAAGGAATTTGTTCTCCTTTCTAAAAAAAGAAGACATTACTGTTTTGACGGCAACCCATGATCATAATGATATGCTGCCCTTCGCAGATCGGGTAATTGTATTAAAAGACCGAAAGATTATCGCCAAGGATACACCAAAAAACTTGTACGAACACCCAAAAAACCTGTACATTGCTTCATTGTTCGGTGAGGCCAATAGAATCCCGATCAATGTCATTAAATCATATGCGGATACCAAACGCCGTATTATCGTCTATGCCCATGAGTTCAAGGTTTCGGAAAAATCAGGTTTGGAAGTCATCGTAAAAGAATCATATTATATGGGAGGTCATTATATGATCGTAGGAACTTATGAAGAACAAAACATTTACTTCAACCACCATTCTGCTTTGGAAGATGGAAAGAACGTTTTTCTGAATATCTCCATAGAGACCATAAATCAGCGGTTAAATATCTAGTCTTCATGGATAAGGGGCAACTTATAGGGGAACTTCAATTTAAGGCCGTTCGCAGTGGTGGTGCCGGTGGACAGCATGTGAACAAGGTCTCCACAAAAATTGAATTGACTTTTGATCTGGTAAACTCCTTCGCCTTTTTGGATACGGAAAAGGAACGTCTCCTACATAAACTAAAGCCCAGATTAACCAACAATGGCCTATTGCTTTTGCAATGTGATGAAACACGTAGTCAGCACAGGAACAAGGAACTTATCGTCCTTCGTTTTTTGGAAGTTATCGAGTCCGCACTAAAAACCCCGAAAAAAAGGAAAAGAACAAAACCCTCCAAAGCTTCAGTGGAAAAAAGGCTGAAAACCAAAAAATTGGCCGCACAAAAAAAGTCGGGTCGTAAAAAGCCCAATTTCGAATAATCTTCTAACCCATATCGGGTACGTCATAAAAGAATTGAGCTTTTTTAATTTTACCATTTTCAACTTGGTACAAACACAGTTCCTCCATTTTCCATCTGCCTTGTCCTTTGAAAGTGGCATCACTTGTCATAGGAAGCATAAAGTGATTCCCGGCAACCACGGGTTCTCCCACTGTACCTCCATGCACCTCTTCAATACTATTTGCCCATTCATAGTATCCGTCAATAATTTTTTCCTTGCCATGGGTCACTTCATCTCCTGGCATGCCAGGCATTTCAATACTTATCGCATCATCTGCATAAAGCTCATAGGCTTCATCGTATTTTCCATCCTTGCAAAGGCTTACTAACTTGTCGGCAACTTCTTGTGTAGACATTTCTAAAATTTTATACGGTTAATACCTTTAAATTTAAAAAGAATAGCGGCACCTTGTTTTATATTATGGTTAAATATGAATTCTAATATTGGTTACTGGCTATGATAGGTCAATGAAATATGTATGTCGGTCGACCCATCATGTCGAAAAGCTATTCTTAAACTTTATGACCCTACTTGTTGCATAAAGTAACGTGTGAAGATGCCAATAAAACTAAAAAATTCATGCTCTATATGGGACTATTCTATTTTTAAAATTTCGATTTTCTCTCCATTAAAAATAATAACCTCACCAATAGACTTCCCCAATAATAGTTTTCCAATAGGTGTCCCAACGGAGATACAAAAAACGGATACATCTTTGTTTGTAAAAACCCCTGCAGAGATGGCCAAAAAATAATTGCCTTTTGAGGTAATCGTGCAACTACCGAGACCTATAATTTCCGTATTTTCTTGTAAACGCACTCTAGCCAAGACCTGCTTCATTTCCTCGGCCTGCGCCAATTGATTGCCCAGTTTTTCTCTTTCTAGTTGCAACATGGCTCTACCTGTTTCATGCTTGTCGCCTGCACTACTTTTGGTTTCCGAGGTCAATGCCTCTTGTATATCCACCATATTCTTCCGAATGCGTGCAATTCTATCTGTAACAAAAGTCTCGCAAAATTCGAACAAATCCTTTTTGGATATACCTGGCATTGAAGAAATAATTAGAAAATCGGAATGCCCAAATTTTATTCAATTTGGAGGAGTTTAATAAATCTTAAGGCTTAATCCTCAAAATGATAGAGATCCGCCAATTTGTAGATCAAAAGGTTAACGATTGCACTATCGTCTTTGCCCGTATTGAACATTTGTTGAACCTCATTTCTGTTTTCATTTTTAAAGAATCGAAGATCGTCCGATCTGTATTCGCTTAAAATATTCCATGATTTGAGTCCCTTAAGCATCTTCTGGTGTGCAGCGTAACGCCGATTTACCAAATTGAGCTGCCTCTTGAAGGTCTTGTCTCCTTTATTCTCCGCTTCAGATTTTTTGGTGTTCCAATCCTCATATTCTTTCCTTAGACGATAATCCGCCTTTTCAGCTTCGGCGATAATTTTAAAATACGCCCTGGAAACAAGGGCACTGTACTTTTCCTCGAACGCCACTTCCTTTTCCATCAATGGGTTGTAGCTATCTCTATTATCTATTCCCACATCTAGAATGCTTGTATAAAAATCCATTTCTTCCTCAGGTTTTGCAGTCCTATCCGCCAATAAGGAATTCTTCCAAGCTTCGGATTTTACCATTTCCTTCCATACCTTGTTATATTCCCTTTTAAAGTTCATTTTGGATGAGGAACACCCCATGCAAAAGGACACTAGGAGCACAACCATATAACTTAAACCAAATTTCCCCGCAATATCATTTTTCATAAAATCATAGTTTTAGCATACCATTTAATCCTTGCCGTCGATTGTTAAAAATCGAACGATATGGGTGGCTACCAAAGCAAATAGTGTGAATGCCCCAGATTAGGGGATATGGGTGTTCAGTTCATAAAAATTTTGGAATAAGCTCTGGGGAAGCTCATAAAAAAGTAAGCTTACCAATATAGGAAGAAAATATCACTTGCAAAGAAAAAACCAACAGCTTTATTGAGGTATCGTCAGAGCAAGAATAGTTAAATTTGCCCTCTCAATTACGATGGGTCTCTAGACTAGATCAGCCAACTCCTTCCCAATTAAACTGCCGATTGCCACCCCCATGCCCCCTAAACGAATGCCACAAGTTACGTTTTCCGAAACCTGTTTTACAATAGGCTTTTTTTCTTTGCCCACTCCCATGATACCACTCCATCTTTGGTCAATTTCGAAGATGGTGGTTGGGAGAATAACCTGTTCCAGAAGTTCTTGCAATCGATTTTGAATTAATTCGGTCTGACCGAAAACAACCGTTTTTTCTCCTTCCAAATCAAGGTTTCTGCCCCCTCCCAGCATTATACGATTATCAATGTTCCGAAAATAATAATACCCTTCATCCAAGTGAAATGTCCCCTTTATTCCCAGGTTTTGTATAGGTTTGGTAATCAACACTTGAGAGCGGGCAGGTTTTACATTTTCATTCAATAATTGGGACGCAAATCCATTAGTAGCTATAAACAATTTCCTTGCCTGGCATTCAAAAGCATCCGTTTGAAGTGATACTTTTCCCTGATTTTCCATAATATCATTGACGGCTATCGAATTTAAGACAATAATGCCTTTTTGTTGTGCTAGTTGAAGGAGGCCCATCATCATCTTGCCGGTATCCAATTGTCCTTCAAAAGCATGTTTGATATAGTGCTCCTTTATCTGTTTGAAATGAAAAGAATTTGGACAGGAGCTAAAAGGTTCGGCCCCAAAAATAGGTTTTAGAAAATGATTGATTTCCGCTATGCGATCTAGGCAATTTTCATAAAGCGCCGTCTGTTGTTTCAAAAAAAGTTCATACCCTCCATTCCGTTGAAAATCAATATGTTTATCGCCTAAAGTGCTTCGAAGCAATCGTATTCCTTTCCATCTTTGCGATACAAGATGAAATACCTCATCTTTGGAATGGGACCTTAGATCCGCCAGAATTTCCGAAATACTACCAAAGCAAGCAAAACCGGCATTTTTAGTACTGGCACCTTGGGGCAAAACGCCTCTTTCAAATATTACGATCTTGGCTTTTGGGTGCTTTTCCCGTAATCGGATTGCGCAATTGAGTCCAACGATCCCGCTTCCTACAATAGCAAAATCGATGTGGGACAGCCACGTTTTATATTCCCAGTAACTGAGATTCATTATCCGGAATTTGTAAGATCTGTCAGATCTTGTCCGTTCATTCTTCGGACGGTGGTTCCATCTCAAAATCTTCCATAAACTTGGTGGTATAGTTTCCCGCTAAATAATCGGGATGCTCCATGAGCTGTCTATGGAATGGGATGGTAGTCTTGATGCCTTCTATCACAAATTCGTCCAGGGCACGTTTCATTTTGTTTATAGCTTCTTCACGCGTCTGTGCCGTGGTAATCAATTTAGCGATCATGGAGTCGTAGTTTGGAGGAATTACGTAACCGCTATACACATGGGTGTCCATTCTAACTCCATGACCTCCTGGTGTGTGTAATGTGGTTATTCTCCCTGGAGAAGGTCTGAAATTGTTATAAGGGTCTTCAGCATTGATGCGACATTCTATGGAATGTAGCTTTGGGATATAGTTTTTACCCGAAATAGGTACGCCCCCGGCTACCAGAATCTGCTCCCGTATCAAATCATAATCCACAACCTGCTCCGTTATGGGATGCTCTACCTGTATACGGGTATTCATTTCCATAAAATAGAAGTTGCGATGTTTGTCAACCAAAAATTCTACAGTACCGGCACCTTCATATTTAATGAATTCTGCCGCCTTGATGGCGGCTTTGCCCATTTCATCTCGTAGCTTATCCGTCATAAAGGGTGAAGGGGTCTCCTCGGTCAACTTTTGATGACGGCGTTGAACGGAGCAATCCCTTTCGGAAAGGTGACAAGCCTTTCCATATTGGTCCCCTACTACTTGTATTTCGATATGGCGTGGTTCCTCTATCAGTTTTTCCATGTACATACCCCCATTTCCAAAGGCAGCGGTAGCCTCCTTAACAGCACTTTCGAAGTTACTTTCCATTTGATCTTCGGACCAGATAGCGCGCATTCCCTTACCTCCACCACCGGCAGTAGCCTTGATCATAACCGGGTAACCCATCTTTTTGGCTATCTTTTTGGCATCGGCAACATCCTTTAAAAGGCCTTCAGAGCCAGGAATGGTCGGTACCCCAGCCTTTTTCATTGTAGCCTTGGCGGTTGCCTTGTCTCCCATTTGATCAATTTGTTCTCCCGAAGCACCAATAAATTTTATCTCATGTTCAGCGCAAATCTTTGAAAACTTTGAATTTTCGGACAAGAATCCATACCCAGGATGAATGGCATCCGCATTGGTAATCTCAGCGGCAGCAATGATATTGGGGATTTTTAAATAAGATTCGCTACTAGGGGCCGGGCCAATGCAGACCGCCTCATCCGCAAATCTAACGTGTAGACTTTCCTCATCCGCTTTGGAATAGACCGCAACGGTCTTGATACCCATTTCTTTACATGTCCGGATAATCCTAAGGGCGATTTCCCCCCTGTTTGCAATCAATACTTTTTTGAACATAATGCTTCCAAATTTCAAATCTCAAACTCCAAATTCCAAAAAGATTTTGGTATTTGGAGTTTGGGCATTGTGATTTAACCTAGGATGGATCTACCAAAAACAAGGGTTGATCAAATTCTACCGGTGAGGAATCCTCTACCAAAACCTTCACAATTTTACCGGACACTTCAGATTCTATATCGTTAAAAAGCTTCATTGCTTCTATAACACAGAGAACATCCCCTTTTGAGATGCTGGAACCTACCTCCACAAATGCCGGTTTGTCCGGTGAGGGTTTTCTGTAAAAAGTTCCAATAATAGGCGATTTTATGGTAATGTATTTGGCATCGTCTTCCTGGGACTCTTTAGTGCTTGCTTCTGGGGATAGAGCGGGAGTTTCCGCAGGAGCTTGCGGAATTGGCGCCAACGGGGTTTGTGGGACGGGAATTTGTTGTACATAGGTGGTGTCCGATCCAGATCCGACCGCTCCGGTACGAATGGTGATTTTTATATCATCTGTCTCAAGTTTTACTTCGCTAGCACCGGATTTTGCCACGAATTTGATTAGGCTTTGAATTTCCTTGATATCCATTACATTTTAGTTTTTAGTTTTAGTTATAGGCCCATTTTAAATAGATAGATCCCCAGGTGAAGCCTCCTCCAAAAGCGGCGAAAACTAAATTATCGCCTTTTTTTAGTTGGTCCTCATAGTCTCTCAACAAAAGTGGAAGTGTCGCGGCGGTTGTATTGCCATAGCGCTGTATGTTCATCATCACCTTGGAACCGTCCAGACCCATTCTTTTGGCCGTTGCATCAATAATTCGTTTGTTGGCTTGATGTGGAACCAACCACGATATGTCAGTATGGCTCAAATTATTCCGTTCCATGATTTTTACAGCCACATCGGCCATGTTCGACACGGCAAATTTAAAAACCGATTTTCCATCTTGATAAATGAAGTGCTTCCGATTCCTGACCGTTTCCTCAGAGGCGGGCAATAATGACCCTCCCGCATCCATTCCTAAAAATTTTCTTCCTGAACCGTCCGCTCTAAGATACTCGTCCTGTAGTCCAAGGTTTTCCGTGTTAGGTTCAAAAAGAACAGCTCCCGCACCATCTCCAAAAATAATACAGGTAGTTCTATCCGTATAGTCTATTATTGAGGACATTTTATCTGCTCCAATCAATAGAACTCTTTTGTACCTGCCGGATTGGATATAGCTTGCTGCGGTGGACATTCCGAACAAAAAACTGGAACAGGCCGCCAACAAATCATAAGAAAAGGCATTAGTGGCCCCAATTTCCGAGGCGACAAAGGCCGCGGTAGATGCAACCAGACTATCCGGCGTAGCTGTGGCTATCATAACCAAATCGATTTCCTTGGGGTCCAAATTCCTCTTTTCCAAAAGGTTTTTTGCTGCCTTAATGGCCAGATAGGACGTTCCTTCTCCTTCCTCCGGTTTTAATATTCTCCTTTCCTTGATGCCGGTTCTAGTAACGATCCATTCATCATTGGTATCTACCATGCCTTCCAGCATTTTATTGGTCAATACAAAATTTGGAACGTAAGCTCCTACAGCTGTAATAGCTGCCGTCAATTTCCCCATCCTAAAGTTGATTTTGCATCAAAAAACCTTTTAAAATGCCTCAAAATTCGTGAAAAATACTGATTTTCTGCGACTTTTTTCAAATTAAAAGGGTTTAGAGAGTCTGAAAATTATATGATTCGATCTTAATTGCATCCGGCATCATATTACCAAGGCCATTGAAGTAATCTTTGGTACTGTCTTTCGTCTTTAGACAAATGTTATTTTCATTTTTTAAAAACAAGCGCCTACAAAAAAACCTGTCCTTATAGGGACAGGAATTTAAAAAATATCATGTTGCTTTATTAAGCCTCCGCTTCCTCGGTCTTGTCTATCAGAACCTGACCTTTGTAATACAATTTGCCCTCATGCCAATGAGCCCTATGGTACAAATGCATCTCTCCTGTTGTAGGGTCCGTAGCCAAAGTAGGGGCAACAGCCTTATAATGGGTTCTTCTCTTATCCCTTCTGGTTTTGGATATTTTTCTTTTAGGATGTGCCATTTTATATCTTATTTATCCGTTAAAAACTTTTTTAATGCGTCCCAACGCGGGTCATTTTTCTCTGAATTCTCGTCAGTTTCTTTGGGTTGTAGTTCCTTAAGCCTATCTAGGGCATCAGATTTTAGAGTGCCGTCCAAGACTCCGGGATGTATCCGTTTTTGGGGAACGGCCAGCACCAGCATTTCATAGATGTATTGCGCTATATTGATTTGATGTTCCCCATGGGGAATAATCAATATTTCATCATCCTCATCATTGAAATCCTCTCCGAACTTGACCACTAATTCCAATTGACCGGAAATAGGTTGATCGTAGGGCTCGCTTGTTAAGTCGCAATCCACATTTACCACACCTTCGCCCTTTAAATGCAATTCCAGCATAGTACTCATTTTGTTCAGTTCTGCCAAGAAATCTATTTGGGCCTCATTGAACTCTTCGTACCCAAAAGAATCAAAGAACGTATTATCAATTGAATAGGTGAACTTGTGTTTTCCTTGCTTCAATCCAGAGAAAGGAATATTATATTCCTTATGCTTCATCGTACCAACACTTATTTTTGACCTATACCCTTGATATGGGAATACCAAAACGTTTCCATTCTGGCGGGTGCAAAGATACTATTATTTTGATAAAAGCCAATATTTGAAAGCCAAATGTTCAGGACACCAACACCTTATAAAACTTGTTGGAAAATCGCCGATCTATCGTCTTACTTTTTGCTTTTGTAATGGATTCTCATTCAGTTCCCTGAATTCCGTTCTGTTCTTAAAAATTTGCAAGGCGGTAAATACTGCCTCCTTAAAGGAGCTATGGTCAGCTTTGCCCTTTCCTGCAATCTCGTAGGCCGTGCCATGATCGGGGGAGGTGCGGATTTTTGAAAGACCTGCGGTATAATTGACCCCTTTGCCGAAGGAAAGCGTCTTGAAGGGAATTAATCCTTGATCGTGATAGGCCGCCAAAACCGCATCAAAGTTCTTATAGGAGTCCGAGCCAAAAAAACTATCTGCTGAATAGGGGCCAAAAATTAAGTGGCCCGAGTCTGACATTTCCTTGATGACGGGTTTCAAAACTTCGTCATCTTCCTTGCCAATAACGCCGTTGTCCCCACTGTGCGGGTTAATCCCTAGGAGGGCAATTTTTGGTTTCCGAATCCCAAAATCCATCTGAAGGGATTTTTCAATCGTACGTACCTTGGTCCTGACCAAGATAGGATTTATGGCCATGGGTGCATCCTTTACGGCGACATGATCCGTAAGCAGTCCCACTTTTAATGTATCCGTAACCATAAACATAAGGCTTTCGCCCTCCAATTCCTGGGCCAGATAATCTGTGTGCCCAGGAAACTTAAAGTCTTCCGACTGAATGTTATTTTTGTTGATTGGAGCGGTCACCAAGGTGTCAATATTTTCTTCTTTTAGGGCTTTTACCGCTGCCCGTAATGATTTTAAGGCATATTTTCCGGCTTCTTCGGTTTCTTTTCCAAACTCGATTTTCGGTATTTCCTTCCAAATATTCACCACATTGATCTTGCCATCAATAATCTTGGAAGCTTCATGGATACCATGGTATTTAATGGTAATGCCCAAAGCATTTTTCTGAAAGGAAATGGTTTTATTGGAAGCAAAAATTACAGGTGTACAGAAATCCAGCATGCGGGAATCTTCAAAAGTCTTAAGAACAACCTCACATCCAATTCCGTTTAGGTCCCCTATGGAAATTCCTAGCCGTATTTTTCGATTTTCCTGCATATTTTCTTTGGCTTTATCCCTAAATTTATCGCACAAAATTACTCAATTTAAGCGGAACATGTTTACGGGAATAATTGAAACCTTAGGAGAGATATCACAATTGGAAAAGGATGGGGGCAACCTTCATATTACAATAGCTTCCCAGGTAGCCAAGGAGTTGCAAATAGATCAAAGTATGGCTCATAATGGTGTTTGCCTAACCGTAGTTTCCTTAGGAGAGGACAAATATACGGTTACGGCTATTGACGAAACCCTTCAAAAAACCAATCTGGGTGATTTGAAAATCGGTGATTCCGTGAATCTGGAACGTGCTATGATCCTAGGTTCCCGATTGGACGGCCATATTGTTCAGGGGCATGTAGATCAAACAGGGACCTGTACTTCGATCGAGGAAAAGGATGGCAGCTGGCTATTTTCATTCGAATATGATGTTTCTCTCAATAATCCTACCATAGAAAAGGGATCGATAACCATTGATGGTGTAAGTTTAACGGTGGTTGATTCCGGAACTAATACGTTTAGTGTGGCTATCATACCTTACACCTACGAGCACACACGATTTCATGCTTATGAGGTTGGGTCCAAGGTGAACCTGGAATTTGATGTTATCGGTAAATACGTTGCCAAGTTGTTACACCCACTTTCTAAACCTTGATAAAAATCTTCCTTTGGTATAGGACATAGGCCAGAAGACAGTAAAACGCAACAACAGAAAGACCATAAAGTAAGGAAGAAAATTGCATGGACATAAAATCATGTACATAGATGGTGTCAAATAGCCAACCGTGAAGTGAGGTGTCTTCAGCTACTTTAATTGAATAAAAAAGCTTGGTAATAAAACTGGATAAAAAGTATACGATAATGGCATTGGCACCGGCATAACGAAAAATACTTCCAAATTCCATACCCCTCACATCCGTCAAGTAATATATCAATGCCAAGAACATATTGGCCCAGCCTGCCGTTACCAAAACAAAACTACTGGTCCAGAGTGCTTTGTTAATGGGGAAAATGAAGTCCCATAAGTGTCCAAGAAGTAGCAACGAACCTCCTATCCCTATCATAAGGGTTGTTTTTTTGGGTTGTTTGGATGTTAATACCAATCCGGTAAAAATACCCAACAATGAGCTGCAAATTGCGGGTATTGTGCTCAATAGACCCTCCGGGTCATAATCTTCCTTCCACATATGGCTCCCTAAAACGTTTAAATCCACGTAATTCGCCAAGTTATTGGGGGCCCTTTCAAAAGTGGATTCCATCCCACCTACGGGTACAAAACCCATGAGTAGCCAATAGCCGATCAAAAGAAAGACACATATGCCTATAAGGGTTTTCCAGTTAACGTTCAGAAATAAAATCGCCGCAAAAAAGAATACAACACCTATACGCTGTAAAACTCCAGGAAACCGGATTTCGGCAAAATCCTTTATGAAGGGAAAGGTGATGGTAAACGCTCCAAGAAAAAGGCCGAGGCCGATCAACTTTAAGGCACGAATCGTAATCTTTTTGTAACTCTTAGCATTAACGGGCTTGTCTTTATAGGCAAATACAATGGAAGTCCCAACGATAAAAAGGAAAAAGGGAAATACCAGATCAGTAGGCGTATAACCATGCCAATCAGCATGTAGAAAAGGCGCATATACGGCAGACCAGGTTCCCGGGGTATTTACCAAAATCATTAGGACTATGGTAAGTCCCCTAAAAATATCCACTGAAATAATCCTATCCTTCATGGTAAAAACTATAGTATATTATCTTTCATACGGTTCCATGCCCTTATCAGCAGAAGACCGGAAAGTACCGCTACACCAGTTAAAATCAATGCTAAAGTGGTCTTCCCATAAATCCAATAGCCTGTAGCGAACATGGTGGAGTAGACCAGTACAACGCCCAAAAGCATGGCCGTTATGCCCGAGGGCACACTCCATTTCTCATTTTCCAAGACGACCTCATCGTTATCCTCACGAGCTTCTCTGACGACTTTTGACCATCCAGGGCCTCCTGGTTGTATTTTCTTATAAAAATCCCGTAACACTTGTTTCGATTCTGGCTGGGTCATAAAAGTGGCCGACAACCAAATTACCGAGGTTACCAACATTATAAAAGGTAGTTCCCCCCAATCCGGCAATAGTCCAGTTTCAGAATCAAACAAAATAGGTCTCAATTCAGTTGTCTCCAACAAAATAGCGAGAATCCCGGAAGAGAACATGGCGGAAATTTCACTCCATGAATTAATCCGCCACCAAAACCATCTGAGAATAAAAATTAGCCCGGTACCGGCGCCAAATGATAGTAAAAGATTGAAAATACCCATCGCATTCTGCATAGCCAAGGCCAAAAAGGCACTTAAAATCATCAAAACCACGGTTGACAAACGTCCTACGGCCACCATTTGTTTTTCGGTGGCATTTGGATTTATCTGCTGCTTATAAAAATCAAAGACCATATAGGATGACCCCCAGTTCAATTGGGTAGAGATGGTACTCATATATGCTGCTATCAGGGAAGCCAATACAACGCCCAGCAATCCGCTAGGCAATTTGGTCAACATGGCCGAATAGGCCAAATCGTGTCCCAATTTATCCGCAGGCACGTTTGGAAAAGCCTCCGAAATACTTGCAACGTCCGGATAAACGACCAATGAGGCCAGAGCTACCAAAATCCAAGGCCATGGACGCAGGGCATAGTGCATAATATTGAAGAAGAAAGTTGCACCAATGGCATGGTTTTCATTTTTTGCGGCCAACATACGCTGTGCAATGTAGCCTCCACCACCGGGCTCACCCCCCGGATACCAGGAGCTCCACCACTGTACGGCCAAAGGAATTACCAAAATGGTCACCACTGCTTTAGTATCACTTAAATCCGGTAGAATGTTGAGCTTGTCCTTAACGTTTTCGCTTTCAATAATCGCCTGTATACCCCCTACCTCTGGAATGTTTACCAAATAATAGGCAGCTCCTATGGCTCCGGCCATTGCTACAAAAAATAGTAAAAAGTCGGTATAGACTACGCCTTTAAATCCTCCCAAGGCACTGAAAATTACCGTTATCAAACCAGCCCCGATTACAGTTTGCCAAGGTTCAAGTCCCAACATAATTCCCCCAATCTTAATGGCGGCCAATGTTACGGCGGACATCGTAATAACATTGAACAAAATACCCAAATACACGGCACGGAATTTTCTCAAAAAACGTGCCGGTGCACCCCCGTAACGCAACTCGTAAAACTCAAGATCGGTCTTAACATTTGATTTTCTCCATAATTTGGCATAAACGAAAACTGTGAGCATCCCTGTAAGCAAAAAACACCACCAGCCCCAGTTGCCCGATACTCCACTGGTGCGCACCAAATCGGTTACCAGGTTGGGCGTGTCCGTGGAAAAGGTAGTAGCCACCATGGAAAGACCTAACAGCCACCAGGGCATTGTTCTTCCCGACAAAAAGAACTCCGAGGAATTTTTTCCTGATTTTTTGGAAACATAAATCCCAATCCCTAAAACGATTGAGAAGAAAACGACAATAAAACTATAATCCAGGGTGCTGAGTTCCATGGTTTGGTTATTGGTTAATGGCTAAAGATATTATTTTTTAGGATACTTTTGTGGTTTCACTGTTAAACTACCTTAGTGCTACCAACCCTAGTATCAGAAATTCCGATTACATCTTGGACCTTGGCATATATTGCGGCATTTGTTATAGGTGTCTCCAAAAGTGGCATAAAGGGAATCGCCATTATCATTGTAACATTCATGGCTTTGGCTTTTGGCGCGAAGAACTCTACAGGTCTAATAGTCCCACTCCTAATCGTTGGCGATATTTTTGCAGTAATCTATTATAATAGACATACCCAGTGGAAATACATTGTACGTTTTCTACCTTGGATGATGGCTGGTGTTCTTATAGGTGTCCTAATAGGAAAGGATTTGGATGAAGACACTTTTAAAATTGGGATGGCCTTCATTATTTTAGGAAGCGTCATAATGATGTACTGGTGGGATCGTAGAAAATCCAAAACGGTTCCTGACCATTGGGCATTTGCTGGATTTATGGGTGTTATGGCCGGAATTACCACCATGATAGGAAATTTGGCGGGGGCCTTTGCCAATATCTTTTTCTTGGCCATGCGTTTGCCTAAAAACGAGTTTATAGGGACTGCTGCCTGGCTTTTCCTTATTATCAACGTGTTTAAGCTTCCTTTTCATATTTGGTCTTGGGGAACCATTACCTGGGAATCCGTACTTATAGATTTAAGATTGGTCCCAGGGATTTTTGTAGGCTTATATGTCGGGGTACGTTTGGTAAAAATTATAAAGGAAAGTTTTTACAGAAAAATGATATTGATCCTGACCGCCCTTGGGGCCGTATTGATTCTATTACGTTAATCCATATCCATTTTTCAGAAAATATAAGTAGCTTTATATCAAATGGATAAAGTCTATGCCCAACCTGATTTCCAAAAGTTCCGTATATGTAACATTAGCATGGTTCTTGTATGTACTAGTGTTCTTTTCCTGCAAAACGGAGAGGACAGAACCCCTAAAAGATGAGGGACTACTTTCTGAAATCGAAGCCTCCTTGGATACTCTTGTTCGGGTCTGGTACCCAAAAACCATGGACACCATTAATGGTGGTTTTTGGTCCGATTTCAATTACAAATGGCAAAAGGAAGGCAAGCAAAACAAAATGTTGGTAAGTCAGGCGCGTCATGTCTGGACAGCTTCCACCCTTGCCCTTTTTTATAAGGATAAGAAGTACGAACAAATCGCGGCGCATGGATATCGCTTCCTTAGGGATGTCATGTGGGACGAAACCAATGGTGGATTCCATACCTTATTACATATAAAAAATGATTCACTGGCAGTACTTTCCAATACCAAGAGCACCTATGGCAACTCTTTTGCCATCTACGGACTCGCCACGTATTACAAAGCTTCCAAGGACTCAGCTGCACTAAATCTGGCAAAGAAGACCTTTTTATGGTTAGAGGAACATGCCCATGACCCCGTACACAAAGGCTATTTTGATGTCCTTCAACACAATGGCTCCTGGTTCTTGGATGTCCATACAAATGATGCCGGTTATGACAATTTCATTCGAAAGGATTGGAAAGATCAAAACTCCTCCATTCACCTTTTGGAAAGTTTTACCGCCCTTTACGAGGTATGGCAAAATCCTTTATTGAAAAAACGCCTGGAGGAAATGTTAGGACTGATTAGGGATACCATTACTACCCCAAAGGGCCACCTCAACCTGTACCTGGAACGCGATTGGAAACCAATATCGTTGCGGGATTCAACGAATAGCTATAGAACGCAAAATTTATGGATGGATCATGTTTCCTTTGGTCATGATGTGGAAACCGCCTTTCTTATGTTAGAGGCCTCCCACATACTTGGCCGAAAAAAGGATTCCGTTACCTTAAGAAAAGCTAAAAAAATGGTAGACCATGCCCTGGAATGGGGTTGGGACACACAGACCGGAGGATTCTATTACGAGGGTGTTTATTGGGATGAAAAAGGTCGGCATACCATTGAAAACGAGGCAAAAGTATGGTGGACGCAAGCGGAAGGGCTTAATTCCCTTTTGCTGTTTTCCAAGTTGTTTCCGGATGAGTCGCGTTATCTGGATTTATTTGAAAAACAATGGGACCACATAGTTACCCACATGATTGACCACGAATACGGTGGTTGGTTTCATGAAGGATTGGATACGGATCCGGAAGCCAAATACGATGCAAAGGCCCATAATTGGAAAGTCAACTATCACAATATTCGGGCTTTAGTGAATACCATACACATGCTAAGGGGTGAATTCCCTTTAATCGACCCGAAGCATTGATAAAGAACGTTGGTGGGTTCTCTACTGCTAATATTTCTCCATTGTGAATAACTCGGGTTCTCCTCCTCGATTTCCACAACCGGAGGCAACGTACAAGTTCCCGTTATGTTCCAGCACCCCTGTACCATGTCTTCCTTCTAGCATTGAGGGTAGAGAACGCCAGCTGTTATTGCCAATATCAAGTGCCTCCACATGGGCATGCGCCTTTTCTTGGGTACTGGACTCTCCTCCCAATACCAAAATCTCGTTCCTGTGCAAAATTGCCATGTTACCGGCGCGTTGGGTAGGTATGTCGTTAGGCAGGGACACCCAGCTATTGCTGACAATATCATATACATCAACCTTTCCTATAGTACTCCCAAAGGGCTCATCGGACGCTCCGGTATTTCTGCCTGCCAGCGCATAAATTTTTCCGTTTGCCTCAACAGCTTGAAAGTGATCCCGTGGTCTAGGGGCGTCGGTCAAAATTTGCCATTCCCCCGTATTTAGGTCATAGCTGTCCATCCAGTTCTTATGATCCCCAATATGGCCGTTCTTTATGCCGCATGAAACATATAGCTTTCCATTGAAAATTACATTCCCTGTAGAACCTCTTAACCGTTCTGAGGGAATTTCATCTTCCTTGGACCATTTATCATTCAAGGGGTCATAAACATAAATATGTGTAATCGGCGTTTCATTAGGCCATCCCCCAGTTAATGCGCCCACAATAAAGATCCTATTTTTATGGACAACGGGTTGAAAATGGTGCATTTCTATTGGAGGTTCCGTGCCTTGAGACCATGTTTTGGTTTGCGTATCGTAAATACTAACGGGCCGTATGCCACGCCCCCCAAACAGATAAAATTTATCCTCAACCCTAACAAAAGCGGCCTCATGGCGTTGTACCGGTTTGCTGCCATCTTCTGAAACAACCGATTCCCATTTAGGTTCTATGGCTTGTTCCTGTGGAGCCTTTTCATCAGTGTTTTTTGGTGCTTCCTTACATGTGGTAATAACTAGGAGAAAGCAGAGGAGCACAAATACATTTTTCATTTGACGTTGAATTAGATTCTTGATATCGCCAAATTTACGAAATCCTAAAAATCATCTTCAGAGAATTCCTTTTGTTGAATTTCGACTCATTTTAAGAATAAGTTTAGAATTTCATAGATAGTCGGGAAGCATTTCTTAATCCCAAAAATTTACCATTTGTAAACTAATCCCTGATTTTTGAAACTTAGTAGAAAAGATAGTCGCGTTTTTTTGGAGCGTTCGCCTTTTTTGAGGTGTGGTATTTTCATGTCTGGAAGGGAGTGGAAGCCCTATTTGAATCATAGAAAATTAAGAAATGGATTTTTATGATGTTTCCTTCATGTTATATTAACCCTCAATATAAGTTGAACCACGAGTTTTGCAATGTGATTATTTGAGTTAGTCTAGTTTGAGTTAGTTTGTTGAAACCGGTGTGTCTCGCGCACCGGTTTTTTTAGAGCCTAAAAGAAATTTAAATCACATATTTCAAAACAGGTCCTTAGATAACTACTTGATCATCCTTCCATCCAACAGGTTAATGACCCTTGATCCATAGGCCGCATTCTTTTCAGAATGCGTTACTTGGATAATGGTTACACCTTCAGAGTTTAGTTGCTTAAAAAGCGCCATGATTTCCTCACTTTGTGCTGAATTCAGATTGCCCGTGGGCTCATCGGCCAAAATCAATTTAGGATTGGCGATCAATGCCCGGGCCACCCCTACAAGTTGTTGTTGGCCTCCGCTCAATTGCGTAGGGAAAAGATCTTTTTTTCCAACGATATTAAATCGATCTAACATATCCGCAACCATGGCTTTACGTTCCGTGCCTTTGAATTTTTTATACAACAAGGGCATTTCCAGATTTTCCTTAACCGTAAGCTCATCCAGCAAATGATAGGATTGAAATACAAAACCAATGTACTCCTTGTACAGATTGGCCCTATGTTTTTCCTTTAAGGCATGTACCGATTCGTGTAAAAATTCGTATTCCCCCTCATCAAAATTATCCAACATCCCAATAACATTGAGCAGGGTAGATTTTCCAGAACCCGATGGGCCCATGACCGAGATAAATTCCCCTTCCTCTACATTAAGATTAATATCCTTTAGCAAGAAGAGACGTTGGCCTCCTGAATTTACCCATTTAAAAATGTTTCTTAGTTGTAACAGCATATTTTTCGTTTTTATTAATGATTTATTTATTCTTCCTTTAAGGCATATATCGGATTGGCCAGTGCAGCTTTTATGGATTGAAAACTACAGGTTAATATAGCGATTATTAGGGTTACAAATCCCCCACTTAAAAACATCCAAAAAGATAGTTCAATGCGATAGGTAAAACCTTCCAGCCATTGGTTCATAAAATAGTACACAAGAGGTGCGGCAACTAGAAAGGCCAAAGCAACCAGTCCTATGTATTCTTTTGTAAAAAGGGAAAGGTTTTCGAATAGGGTTGCACCCAGGACTTTTCGTATACCAATTTCCTTCGCCTTTTTCGATATCATAAAGGACATTAATCCAAAAAGTCCCAAACATCCTATACTGATGGCTAAAATCGAAAAAATACCAAAACCGGTAAACACCAAATTTTCCACAGCATACTCCTTTTCAATGGAATCCTCCAAAAACTGATAGTCATATATTGAATTATTAAAAGTCTGTTCCCAGATATTTTTAATCACCCCCAATGAAAGATGATTGGCATCCGAGATTTTTATAAAAGCATTGCTTTGATAGTACGTCCAATTTAATAGGATACAAGGTGAAATTTCGTTTTGTAGCGAATTATTGTTGAAGTCCTTCACTACGCCTACAATCGTTGCTTGTCCTTCATTTATTTGGATTTTTTTTCCGATAGCTTCCTCTGCATTCCAGCCATAGGACTTTAAGAGCGTTTCATTTACAATAAATTCGTCGAACGCCTCTTTGTTGCCCAGAAAATTTCGCCCTGCTACCAATTCCATATCATAAAAATCCAAATAGTGGATATCGGCAATCTTCATCTCGGCCATCATCACTTCTTCCTCAGGTTGTTCAGGAAGTCGATAATTGGTGCCCAATTGAATGCCGTTCACTGCCATTGGGGGGCCAGAACCAAAAGCGACCTTGTTAATGCCGGAATTCCCCAGAAGCCTTTCCCTATAAACTTCCAGTTTTTCAAATTCCGGGGTTTCCGTAATGACGACGGCATCGGATGAAAAACCGAGGTCCGTCTCCCTAAAATGATTCATTTGCATCGCCAAAACGATAGCGGCGATTACAAAAAGCTGTACTACGGCAAATTGAAAGGTAACCAACGATTTCCTAAGATTAAATCGATTTGTACCGGAAAACCGTATACTATTCCTCAAAGCTTGTATCGGTTTAAAGGCGGAGACCACTAGCGCAGGGTAAACTGCTGCCAATGCCAAGGTGAGGCCACCGATGAAAAGAAGTATACCTACATGACTCCAACCCAGCTCAAGTTGCAAGTCGATAACCGATAAATTTGTATTGAGGAAATTCAACAAAATCCGTACTATGAAGACCGAGAGTGCCAAAATGCCGATTATAATGAGACTATTTTCAAAGATGAATTGAACAATCAGGTTAAAACGCCCACCTCCCATTACTTTCCGTATCCCTACCTCCTTTGATCGCGAATTGGATTGTGCCGTTAACAAGTTTACAAAGTTGATGATAGCGATAAGAAGAATAAATAGCGCCACTATTAGCGCTGTGTTAAGGATGTTTGCCGGCATAATGTAGCCCCCCGGACTGTTGCCATATAAAGTTTCATTATGTATTTCCTTTAGGGGTTGAAGCGCATACGCGATTCGTTTATCGTCCTCTGGATTCAAGTATTTTTTCTTCCATCCGGCAATCTTCTTCTCCAGGGCCTCCTTGATTTTGGCACTCCTTAAAACCACAAATGTTGTCCCCTGGTAATTGCCTGACCAATTCGAAGAAAAATATTCATTGTTAATTTTAAAGAACTCATAGGGAATAAGCATAGTATACTGATGGTCGGAATTTCCAGGAGGGCTTGCCACCACGCCTGTAACCGTAAAAGGGTCCTTACTTTGTAAAAAAATGGTCCTACCAAGAATTGAATTGTAATTCTCCTTTTCCAATCCGAAAAACTTTTTGGCAAGTTCCGCCGTCAACACCACGGAGTTTATCCCTGAAAGCGCAGAATTTAAATCTCCTGCCAACCAATGTACATCAAAGGTCTTGGGATATTGGGCATCCACAAATAACACCTGTGATTCTTCAAATCGTTTAACGTTCCCAAAATTATCCTCTACTTGAAACACACGGCTAACAGGTCCGGAAATTTGGGTCACCACATCAATTTCAGGAAAATCATTACGTAGTGCTTCTGCCAAGGGATAGGCCGTCGTATTCCAATACAAGGTTTCTTCGGGCAAGCTGTAGCGTTGCACGATACGATAGGTTTTTTCCGCATTGGAGTGATGGGCGTCAAAGGTAGATTCATATCTCACGAATATCAGAATCACCATACAGGTACTGATTCCTATGGTAAGACCCATAATATTGATAAAAGAGCTCGATTTATTTTTCAACAAATTTCTCCACGCGATTTTAAAGTAATTTCGTAACATAATACCTTTCTTTTTATTCCTCTCTTAGACCTTTTATGGGATTGTTCATGGCCGCCTTGACCGTTTGTGATAAGACGCTACTTGATCCAAGAACAAACATAATCGCAATTCCGGCAGCTATGATCCAAATACTAAAATTGACACGATACGAAAACTCTTCCAGCCATATCGTATTCATAAAATAGGCAATGGGAATTGTAATCAAAATTGCCAGTGCGAACAACCATAGATAGCTATTGGATAGCCAAAGGGCTACTTGTTTAACGCCGGCACCATGTACTTTCCGGATTCCGATCTCCTTTTTCTTTGATTCAACGGTAAAAGCCGACATTCCCAAAAGGCCTAGTGATGCAATGGTAATGGCCAAAAAAGAAATAAACCCCAAAACGTACATCATATCGGCAAATATGGAATTTGTCGCTTTCAGTTCCTCCTCATAGATTTCATACTTAAAAGAATGCACCCTATCCAACTTCTTCCATTTCTCCTCCATGGACAAAAGCATTGAACCAATATCCGAGGTGGGGTGGTAACGCACGTTCATATAGGTAAATTTGTCGGGAAGGTAGCGCATTAAAAGGGGCTCATCTTGATCTGCCTCCGTCAGCAAATCAAATATGTAGTTCTCGGTCAGGCCGATAACTTGCACCGCACTTTGGTCCTCACCGATTAAAATGGTTTCTCCCACAATGCTCTTAGGTTCCTTATATCCCAATAATTGGGCAAGCGCTTCATTGACGACAACCATAGTTTCATCTTTTTTTGGGATGGAAGCGGAAAAGTTATTGCCGGCAATCAATGATAGTTTTAGATTGGGAATAAAATTCTGGTCTATACCAATGTAACTGGATGATAGATCGGCATCCGGCATTTGTAGGGTTTTGACCTTAGTACTTCCACTATAGCCTCCCGTACCGGGAACGAACGAACTGGCGGATATGGTCTCAACGGCCGGGTTTTGACCCAACTCATGGGCCAAGGTCCCGTACTCGATACCTTGAAGCTTTATGTTGACCACATTACCCTGATCAAAACCATATTCCTTTTCCAATAGATAATTCAACTGTGCGAAAATCAAGAGGGTGGTGATGATAAAAAATAAGGAGGCACAAAATTGTGCTAGAACCAACCCTTTTCTTAACATAAAACGTTTGCCATTGCCAAGTGATATTCCCGAAAAACTCCGTAATGCCTTGATGGGGGAGAAGGAAGAAAGAAAAGAGGCGGGTAGCAATCCGGCCAGACCACCGACCAAAACACTAAATCCAATAAACAGAACGAAGAGCATTAGGTCCGGAGTAAGATCCAAGATCAGAAACTGATTGATCCAAAGATCCAAAAAGACAATACTAAGCACTTGAAGTAATCCAATGGCTACCACAAGGGACAATAGCGCAATGATAACAGATTCAATGATGAACTGCACAAATACCTGGTAGCGTGCAGCTCCCATGGTCTTTCGTACACCAACTTCCTTGGAACGGGTCAAAAATCTTGCAAATGAAAGGTTTACATAATTAAAGCATGCGGAAAACAGTACTACCAATCCCAAAAACGAAAGGAAATAGATAACCTCGATCGGCATGCGCAGACTGATCGGGTTTTGGCGAAATGCTCCTGGGGTAATCTGTGAAAGTCGTTCCAATCCAAAAGAGATGTTCACATCGTCTAGGGCCGCATACTTTTCTTTGGAGATGTCCGCCAAAATAGGGGCCAAATCTTGAGCGGTCTTACCTTCCTGCAACAGGACATATAGATAACTGTCAGAATAATTTTCCCAGTCATCAAAAGTTGCCTGACTCTTGCCTTGTTTCATTAGGGAGGGAATGGTAGACATGGAGATTAAAAACTCAAATTGGATATGGGAGGACAAGGTATTGTCCACAACACCGGTCACCACTAAATCGTCAATCAAGGTTTCGGTATTCTCCGTAGGAATCAAAGCAATGTCCATGGTATTAAGGCCAATATCATTGAGCTTAACCGATTTTCCGAGAGGGTCTTCCTTCCCAAAGATTTTTTCGGAAGATTCTTTTGTCAATACTATGGAGAATGGTGCTTCCAATACCGTAGCAGGGTCTCCCTTTATTAGCTCAAAACTGAATATTTTGAAAAAACTGTCATCCGCATAGCGACCCGCCAAGGGGATTCGCCTGTTATCGTAAATTACATCACCTCCAACAAAACTGGATTTAATGCGTACGGCATCTTCTAGTATATGGGGATACCCCTGCAATAAAGTTGAGGCAAGAGGTAAGGGGGTTGAAGCAAAGGAGCCATTGTCCGTCTCACTCAGCACACGAACGATTCGATCTCCTTTTTCATGAAAATTGTCTACCCTTTTTTGCCCATACACCAATAGGATAATGAGCAGACAGGTGGTGATGCTCACGGAGAGACCAAAAATATTGATCAAGGAAAACATTTTGTGTTTCAAAATGTTCCGTAACGCAACTTTTAAATAGTTTCTTAGCATAGTACTCCTATCTTAATTATTCCGTTCGCAAACTCTTTACCGGGTTTTGTAATGCTGCCTTTACCGTTCTCGTGCCTACGGTCAAAAAAGCAATGACCATGGCCAACATTCCCGCACCTATAAAAAACCATACGTTCAATTCTATTCGAAATGCATACCCTTTGAGCCATTCGTTCATAGACCACCATGCTATGGGGGAAGCTATTAAAAAGGCTATGATTACCAGTTTTAGAAAATCCTTGGTTAACATAAAAGTTATGGATGAAACACTGGCACCTATCACTTTTCGGATACCGATTTCTTTGGTGCGTTGATTGACTACCAACAACGAAATAGCAAAAAGACCGATACAGCTCAACACTATGGCAATGACAGAGCCACTGGTAATTAAGGTGGCCATAACTTTTTCCCTACGGAATGTCCTATCCACATTCTCATCCAAAAAAGAGCCCAGGAATTCAGCATTGGGTTCAATACGCGCCCAAGCTTGCTGTATAGCATCCATAGTTTTTACCATATCCCTGGGAGCGACCTTTACATAGGCATAATAGAGATCCCAATTGCTATTTATAAACATGGTCAGGGGCTCAATCGCTTTATCCAATCGTTCAAAGTTGTAGTCCTTGACCACCCCTATTACGGGATATTGAATACTATCGTTCATCATCACGTAGGCGGTAAGTGGATCGTCTTCGCCCAGTTCCCTCGCCATTGCCTCATTAATGACTACACTCAAACTGTCATTTGCAAAACCTCTCTGAAAATTTCTTCCGGCTACCATTTGAAGGCCTAAAGTCTCTACATAATCGTAATCCACGGTCAAAAAATTGGTCCCTACCGTACGGCCTTTATATTCATACCCATACAAACTTTTAGATGAGCTCCCGTCGAGACCATATCCCAAATTATTGTCGGCTGCCGTCACATTCAAGACATCGGGATTACCCCTCAATTCATTACGAAGTAATTGAACGGCTTCGTAACTGTTCTTTTTTCCATCCAAAGGAAAGGAAATAACCTGTTCTTTGTTGAAGCCCAAGTTCTTGTTGCGCATGAAATCCAATTGACTCCACAATATCAAGGTTCCGCTTATTAACAAGATAGCGATGCTAAACTGAACTACCATCAAAACATCTCGGACCCTATTTTTTCCGGAAGCATCCAACTTGCCCTTTAAGGATTGTATCGTGCCCAATTTGCTCATGAGCAAGGCGGGATATCCCCCCACGATCAACGTAATTAGGAGTACAACACCCAAAAAACCCGATATGGCCCATGGCGAGGCTACCATGTCCAATGAAACATCCGTACGGAAAATAGTCTTAAAATCATTGAGCAATAAAATACTCAAAACGATGCCTATACCTGCAGAAGCCATAAATACAAAGAAACTCTCACTACAAAATTGAAAGAAAAGTTGTGGTTTCTGTGCACCTAGGGTCTTGCGCATTCCAATTTCACGTAACCGCTGTGTGCTCTTGGCTATACTCATGTTGATAAAATTCACACAGGCGATAAAGAGAATGAGAAAGGCGATACCTAAAATAAGATAGGGCTCCATTCTGCTTATTTTTAAAAATCCGTTGGGAAAACTCGCAAAATGGACATCGGTCATAGGAAGCAGTCCTATTTGCCAATACAATCCATCTGCATTGGCACGTGCACCGTCGCGTTTTGCATTCTCAATCTGTTCTTGGTAGCGAAGTGCAATTAACGGACGACTACTTTTCTCGAATTGCGCCGGTGAAACGCCATTTTGTAATTGTACATATATGTCGTGATATCTGTTATCCCATGACTCTCGGTTTCCGCTATATTCGTGGTGTTTTTCAAAACGAATGGCCAGGTCAAATTCCAAAGTACTTTGGGATGGATTATCTGCTACTACACTTGATACTGTAAAAGGTTGTTCCTCGCCACTGATTAGGATGTTTACGGTCTGCCCAATCCCTTCCCCTTCCCCGAACAACTTGTCAGCCGTACTTTCTGTAATTACGATCGAAGATTGATTTTCCAATGGATTGTCCATATTGCCCTTCAAGGCAGGGAAAGAGAACATTGCAAAAAAGTCCTTATCGACCCAAACGGCGTCCAAATTCAATTCGGTATCGCCATAAGTGGTCAGTGCGTTATCTTGAACGTGGCGGGAAATCCTTTCCACACCTGGTACTTCGGCTTTTAGGGCTTCTGCGAATGGAGCAGGGTGACTTACGCTTGCTTCCTGTCCTTTGGCAGTTTGTTCCGAAGAATATATTCTGTAAATACTGTCCGCATTCGCGTGGAATTTATCATAGGACAAATCAAAAAAGGCGGCCATAGACAACAGAATGGCCACGCCAAAGGCTACTGAAAGACCCAGTACATTTAAGAAAGTGAAGGTCTTGTCCTTCATTAAATTCCTCCAACCGATTGTTAGATAGTTCTTTAGCATTTCTTATATATTTAATTTTCAATTTTTAAATCAACTAGTTTATCAAGACGGGCGACTATTCCCCAACCATAAAAGCTGTTGGCCACTCCGACCAGCAATTCGTTATCTCCTTCGTTCAAAGGGGTCTTGATCATTGCATTTTCAATGGAACATCGCCCATCCGGTGACTTGATCAACGGAGTGCCATAGTAATTTTTATCCATATATAGGGGTCGCTTGTTTATGAAAACCCAAACTTCATCGCTAAAACCCAAATGAAGCATTCTTTCCTGGGCCTTTGCAGAATTGATCGTTGTCCTTAACCAGACGATTCTGCGATCCTCAGCCTTTCCGAACTTGCGAGTGAGGTTAATCAATCCCCTACGTTCCGAGACAATTTCCTCCCATTTGGTTTCCTCATTCGGAAAGTAACCGTAATCAAAATCTATATTTTTAGGAGGAACGATTACTTCACTAACCCCCCAATTTCGGAGGTAGCGTGCATCATTGCCCGTAGGGTCTGGCCCAGGTTCTGGAGAAAGTCCTTCCACAACATCGGCCTTTACTTCAAGATTGGAAATGATTCCTTGTCCATCAAAGGCCAACTGTCCTTCAGAAACGTTCCCCTCCAATTTTGGTACTACCAATGCGGGATGCCCCATATCGTTTACAAAGACTTTCATTTGTTGGCCCGAAATCACCAATTTTACGTGATTCCAGTCTCCGGTCTTAAAGTCGGCATTGGATTGAAAGTGAAAGAGCATATCCCAAAGGTTTATCCCATCGATATGCGGTGCATATTGAATAGCATCTACGGCAAATGGATTCCCCGCCGCCCCGGTACGGAAATAAAAGCATTCATTCTCCAAAGCATCCTTCCACCTAAAATATAAAGAAGCAAATCTGGGATCCAATGGCTCAAAATCATATTCTATGGTTCCATTCGTAAAATTCAAATCCTTTAATATAACCCTATCGCTACTTGTTAGAATTTTGAGCGCCGGTCTGGATTTATATTCCATAAATTCTGCTGCTTCTGCCTTAAATTCCCATTTTTCGGCCTTCATTGGTATATATTTTCCTTTCTTTTGGGCTAATAGAGAAATCCCAAAAAGTACAAAGAAAAGTAATGGCAGTTTTTTCATGACATTCATTTTTTAATTCGTTCTACTGATCCCTAAGGGCATTTACCGGATTTCTATTCGCTGCCTGAATGGCCTGTGAACCTACGGTAAGTATGGCCACAGCCAGAGCCACTAGCCCCGCTCCCAAGAAGTACCATATCTGCAAAGGAATGCGATATGCGAATCCTGATAACCAGTTATTGACCAAAATGTAAGCTATAGGCAATGCAACCAATATGGAGACCAAAACTAGTTTTGCAAATTGGCTGGAGAGCATAATGGTTACCTGTGCGGCACTTTGTCCAAGTACTTTTCGAATACTGATTTCCTTGCGCCGCCGCTCTGCGGTAAAAATGGCCAATCCAAATAATCCCAAACAGGAAATCAAAATCGCCATCCCCGCAAAATACTTTGACAACGTAGCCACACGTTGTTCGGATTCATAAAGGGCCTGGTAATTTTCATCCAAGAATTCATACTCAAAAGGGAACCCCGGATTAAATGATTGATAAAAATCCTGAATCTTGGCGAGTGCTTCTTTTTCTTTTCCAGCTTCCATTCGGACCATAACTTTTTTTACAGCGTCCGGCATCATAATCATCAAAAGGGGTTCCACGGGTTCATGAAGGGATTTAAAGTGAAAATCCTTAACAGTTCCTATAATCTTTTTTTCACCCATAAAACGTACAGTCTTGCCAATAGGGTCCTTAAGTCCCATAGCTTTTATGGCTTTTTCATTAAATATGATTCCAGTACTATCGCTCCCAAAATCACGACTAAAACTATGTCCGCTGGTCATCTCCATTCCTAATGTTTCGATCAGGTCGTAGTCTACGCCGGCAACTTGAAAGGAGACCGGATTGTCTTGATCTCTTCCTTCCCAATCAATGCCAACAGACCAATTATGGCCAACCATATCATGGGTAGTGCTGGATACATTGTCTACTTCTGGTATCTTTTTTACTTGGGATACAAAAGCCTCCAATTGCTTCTTGACCTTCCCTTCCACCTTAAAATGGACAATGTTTTCTTTGTTATATCCTAAATTTCTGTTTTGTACAAATTCCACTTGACCATATACCACCAAAACGGATACGATCAATATAATGGAGAGCGAAAACTGAACAACAACCAATCCCTTTCGTGTCCACAATTCCCCAAGCGAACTATCCAGCTTTCCCTTGAGAACGGTTACCGCATTAAACCCAGACAGATAAAGTGCCGGGTAGCTTCCTGCTATTAGGCCTGTAAACAAGGTAATTCCCAATATTAAAAGAACAAGATTCCCATCAAAATCCAACACCAATTGTTTTCCTATGATTATGTTGAACTGCGGAAGAAAGAGCACTACTAGCACAAGCGCCACGGCCAGGGCCATTAAAGTCATTACAACTGATTCGCCTAGAAATTGATAAATAAAGGCCTTGCGTTTTGCGCCCACAGCTTTTTTTACGCCTATCTCTTTTAACCTTCTGGAAGCTCTTGCGGTGGAAAGGTTCATGAAATTGATACAGGCAATAAGTAGAATAATCAAAGCGATGACAGAGAACAATCTTACATACTCGATTCTGCCTCCGACCTGTTTGCCATTTTCATACGTTCCATAGAGGTAATCCTGTGAATAAGGAACGAGCATTGGGGAACGTGTAGAATCTTCATATCTGTTCTTTACGATCATGGCCACTTTCTTATTCAACTCTTCGATATTGGTCCCTTCCTTCAATACTACGTATACTTGGGGGCCTAAACTGCCCCAACTATCTACCCCAAGAGGTTTGTCCTCGAGTAATTCAAAAGGAAGGGCAAAATCAAATTGAACTGTTGAATTGGAAGGCGTTCCTTCGAAAACCCCCGAGACCAGAAATTGTTGCTCCTGCTCAAACTCGACCACTTTGCCTATGATGTTTTCAGTCGTTTGGAATAGTTTTATGGCTAAATCCTTGGATAACACAATGGAATTTCTGTTCGAGAGTACTTGATCCTTATCCCCAATGACCAGTCCATAAGAGAAAATATTGAAATAATCCTTCCCAACGTAATTTCCTTCCGCTTTTAAATTGTTCTCTCCTGCAGAAAGAGAAATCTTTCCAAACCAAGAACCTGGAACAACGGGAGTGGCATATTCCACTTCGGGCATTTCATCTACCAATACCTCCGCAATTGGCCCTGACGTCTCTTTCCAAGTTGTAATGCTGTTGCCGTCGAATTGTACATGCTCAATAACGCGATAAAGTAGCCCTTCATTCCCATGAAATCCATCTACTTTTAACTCGTTGTTTACCCATAGACAAATTAATAGCACACAGGCCAATCCCGTAGAGAGCCCAATAACATTGATCAAAAAGGTGCTTTTGTTCTTTTTGATGTTCCTGAAAAAAAGTAAGATATTATGTTTTAACATGACACTATCGTTTTTTAATAAATCCTCTTAATAATTCCCCTCCTACAAGGGTTTATTCTTCCCGTAACCCCTCAACAGGATTATGGTTCGCGGCACGAATCGCCTGACCTCCCACGGTCAACATGGCTATCCCCAAGGCCGCCAATCCGGCCGCCAGGAAATACCAAAGGTGCAAGGGAATGCGATAGGCAAAACCGGATAACCAGTTGTTGACCAGAATATAAGCAATGGGCAATGCGATAAGCATCGCGATCAAGACCAGCCTGGCAAACTCGCTGGACAACATAACCGTGACCTCTGTTGCACTTTGACCTAATACCTTCCGGATACTAATTTCCTTTCGCCTTCTTTCTGCATTAAAAGTTGCCAACCCGAAAAGGCCCAAACAGGAAATCAGTATGGCGAGCCCCGCAAAATATTTGGCCAATGTTGAGACCCGTTGTTCCGCGGCATATTGCGCGGCATAAGTCTCGTCCAAAAATTTGTAATCGAAATCCAAACCAGGGTTATATCGTTCGTAAAAATCCTGAAGTTGGCCCAACGCCAATTTTTCCTGGCCCGCTTTAATCTTGGCCATAACCGTACGCGTCCATTCGGGTCGCAAAACAAAAAACAGGGGTTTGATCTCCTCATGGAGCGAGGCGAAATGGAAATCCTCCGTAATTCCTACAATCTCAAAATTGGTGTTCTCCAGAGAAACTTCCTTCCCAATGGGGTCGTCCAGCCCCATCAAGTCGACCGCTGTCCGATTAAAGATAATCTTGGATCCTTCCGCTCCGTACTCCTTGGAAAAGGACCTCCCCTCAATGATATCGATATCAAAAGTCTCTATCATGTTATAGTTTACGGGACGTATCTGAAATACTGCCTTTTCATCAGGCATTTTCCCAGGCCATTGCAAACGGGTCGTGGTATTGTTGCCTCCCACGATATTCGTAGAAATGCTACTGGCCAATGCCACGCCCTCCAACTGCTCCACCGCAGCTAAAAAGGTATCCAGGTTTTGTCTAGCCTTTCCTTCGATATCAAAGTACACTACATTGTCCTTGTCATAACCCAAATTTTTATTCTGGGCGAATTCCAACTGCCGATACACGATCAGCACGGAAACGATCAATATCGTGGAAAGCGCAAATTGAAAAATGACCAGGCCCCTACGGGCAAACACCTCTCCCTTTGAAGTATGGAGCTTCCCCTTTAATGTTGTAATGGCGTTCAATCCCGATAGGTAAAAAGCAGGGTAGCTGCCGGCCAAAAAACCGGTAATCACCAAAATGATTCCCAAGGCCAGGATATAGTGCCCCTTGAAGTCCAGCGTTATCTGTTTGGCCGCAATGGCATTGAACTGGGGTAGCAACAAAGTAACAATCAAAAGGGCGATCAAAAGGGACAAAAAGGTCATGGATAGGGATTCTACCAGATATTGGGATACCAAAACGTTCCGTTTGGACCCCAAGGCCTTCTTTATACCAATTTCCTTTAGTCTACGTGACGCGTTCGCCGTAGAAAGGTTCATGAAATTGATACAGGCAATGACCAAAATTAAAAAAGCAATCAGGGAAAAAAGTCGCACATAGGCAATCCTACCAGCCTTCTCCACCCTATCCTGATATTTGTCGTAGAGATAGTTATCGGAAAACAAACGTGTGGACAAGGGTCGGCCTTGATCGCTGGTCTTCGTTCCCATAAAACCCTTGATTTTAGTATTGAAATCGGTAATGTTCGCCCCTTCTTTCAAGACCAGATAAACCTGTACGATGTTGTAGCCCCAATCCAAGGCATTAGGACTGATCTCCTTGAAAAACTCAAAAGGAAGCACAAAATCGAACTGGATAGAGGAATTGGCAGGTACATTTTCCAAAATCCCCGAAACCGTAAAAGGTGCTTTTCCATCCAACTCCAATGTTTTGCCGATTACGTTATTCGTTTGACCAAAAAACCGTTTGGCCAAATCCTCGGATATTACAATGGTGTTTTTATCCCCAAAAATCGTAGCGCTATTCCCATGAAGAAGGGGAAAGGAAAATACGTTAAAAAACTCCGCATTGGCGTACAGACCTTGGGTCTTAAAACTAGTCTCCCCTTTGGACAACAATAACTCCCTTGTTTCCCGTACACTTGTGCTATACTCAATTTCTGGAAATTCTTGGGCCAAGGTCTCTGCCAATAGGCTCGCCGTACTGGGGTTTTGTACGGTACGCCCATCGATTTGAGGGGTTTCTACAACTTGGTACAAGCGGGTATCGTTTGAATGGAACTTGTCCACGCCCAGTTCGTCAAAGACCCAAAGCGCAATGAGCAAGGTACAAGCCAAGCCTGTGGAAAGACCTATAATATTGATTAGAAATGTACCCCTATTTTTTTTGATGTTCCTGAAAAATAGTTTTAGATGATGTGTTAACATGATTTCAATTTTTGATTGATGTCCTCGTAGTTATCGGGGTTACTCCTCCCGCAACGAATTCACTGGATTTCGATTTGCCGCCCCTATAGCTTGGCTCCCGACTGTAAATAGGGCCACCAATAACGCCAAGACACCTGCGCCCAAGAAATGCCATACGTGTAGCGGAATACGATAGGCAAAGCCGGACAGCCAATTTTGGGCCAATAAATAGGCAATGGGCAAAGCGATCAAAATTGCAATGATTACAAGCTTGGCAAATTCACTGGACAGCATTACCATGACCTGCGCCGCGGTTTGGCCTAATACTTTTCGGATGCCAATTTCCTTTCGCCGACGTTCGGCGGTAAACGTTGCCAATCCAAAAAGGCCCAAACAAGAGATTAGAATGGCCAGACCGGCAAAGTATTTCGATAGCGTGGCCACCCGTTGTTCCGAGACATACAGGGCCTGATATTGGTTGTCTAAAAACCGAAAATCAAAGGCCAGGCCTGGACTGAATTCTGTAAATAACTTGTTTAGCCCATCAATGGCGATTTGTTCTTCCCCTGCTTTTATTTTTACCACAAGGTTGCTCACCCATTCCGTTCTGCACAGCAGTGCCATAGGCTTGATTTCGTCATACAGCGATTGGATGTTGAAATCCTTTACTACGCCAATGATTTCCCTGTTGGGCCCACGCATATCTATTACCTTTCCCACAGGATCCTCTAAACCCATTAATTTAACTGCAGTCTCATTGAGTATAATCTTTGATTCATTATTGGGTTTTTCATTGACATATGATCTTCCCTCCTTCATTTCAATGCCCATGGTTTCAATGAAATCGGGACCTACATGGGAATGCCAAAATGTGAGCCCTTTTGATTCCTCGGTCTGTCCAGGCCATGAGTGCCCTCTGGAGGAATTGTCAAAATTGGTCATACTGCCCATCATAAAAGAGGCATTTACTACCCCCGGCAATTGTTTGGCTTCCTCAAGAAAGACCTCCATGTTATTTAGCAGGCCGTCCTGACGCTCAAAGACAAGTACATTGTCCTTATCGTAACCCAAATTTTTGGATTGGATAAACTCCAGCTGCCTATAGATAATACTAACGGCCACAATCAACAAAATGGAGATACCAAACTGGAAGATGACCAAACCTTTACGCAATAAGAGTTCACCAAAAGAGGTGTTTATCTTACCTTTCAATACTTTAACCGGATTAAACTTGGATAGATATAGCGCGGGGTAACTTCCGGAAATCAATCCGGTAAGCAAAGTTATCCCTATAATACCCATAAGAATGTGCGGTTCCAAAACGAAGCTGAGATCCTTGTTCGTAATTGTGTTGAACCAAGGGAGTAGGTAGATTGCCAGTACCACCGCACATATCAATGAAAAAAACGAAAGTAATAGGGACTCTATCATAAATTGAAGAATCAATGACTTTCTACTGGCCCCCACTGCCTTCTTTATCCCTACTTCCTTTAACCGTCTTGATGCCCTTGCCGTGGACAAATTCATAAAGTTGATACAGGCAATCATTAATACAAAAAGAGCTATCAGAGAAAACAAGAACACATAGCTGATCCTGCCCCCAGCCTGTTTTCCGTTTTCAAAACGCCCCTTTAAATAATTGTCGGAATAACGGCTCAAGAATACCGTCGCTCTGTTGTTTTTATCTTTGGTTTTTATAAAACCAGCAATTTTTTTATTGAAATTGATAATATCCACCCCTGGTTTGAGCAGTGCATACATGCTGGAACCGTTACTGCCCCAATGGATGTATTTGGGGTCCCTGAGTTGTAGAAACTTGTCATAGGGAAGGAGGAAATCAAAACGTTCCGAGGCCTGTTTAGGGATTTCAAAAACTCCGGAAACTGTGAAAATCGCATCTATTTCCTCTTCTCCATGGGTAAGTCGTATCACTTTGCCCATAGGGTCCTTTCCTTCCCCAAAAAAGCTGTGGGCGAGATTTGATGAAATCGCTATGGAGTTCGCATCCTTTAAAATGTTATCCTTGTTCCCCTGAATCAATGGATACGAGAACATGTTGAAATAATCTGCACTGGCGATATGGCCCATGACCCTGATTTTCTTTTCCCCACTTTCGAGCATGGCATTAGTTTCCATTTCAAAGACTGCCGCGGCCCTTTCTACCTCAGGAAATTCCTGTTGTAAGGCCGTGAGCATTAGGCTTGAGTTGGAGGTATGGGTAGCAACCTCTCCTTGGCCGTTGGGGACATTGCGCATTACTTGAAACAAACGGGCTTCATTCTCATGAAACTTATCCATGGCCATTTCGTCAGAGACCCATAGATATACCAAAAAGGCGCAGGCCAAACCGGTAGATAGTCCTGTCAGATTAATCAAAAAACTGCCTCTGTGTTTTTTGATGTTCCGCAAGTAGAGTAAGATGTTGTGTTTTAGCATGATTCTAGTTTTTTGTCCATGTCCCTGATGGTTGACGGAATTATTCGTCCCTTAATCCATCCACCGGATTATTATTTGCGGCCCGTATTGCCTGCGAGCCTACAGTAAGCATGGCTATGGCAAGTGCAGCAATCCCAGCACCCAAGAAATACCATAGCTGCAACGGAATGTGGTAGGCAAAACCTGAAAGCCAATTTTTGGCCAGTAGATAGGCTATCGGAAGACCAATGAGAACGGATATCAACACCAATTTTGCAAATTCACTGGAAAGCATAACCGTTACCTGTGCGGCACTTTGTCCTAGCACCTTACGGATACTGATTTCCTTTTTTCTTCGTTCCGAGGTAAAAATGGCCAGACCGAAGAGACCCAAACAAGAGATTAATATGGCCAGACCTGCAAAATATTTGGATAGGGCCGCCACCCGCCTTTCCGATTCATAAAGTGACTGATAATTTTCATCCAAAAAATTGAACTCAAAAGGCATCTCCGAAAGAAAATAATCCTGATACACTTTCTTTATGCGCCCTAAGGTTGCCGTTGTTGTTCCAGGTTCCATTCGTACCATAATGTTGGAAGCAAATCCGGTATCGCTTAGAGTCATAAAAACGGGCAAGACTTTTTTATACAATCTATCGATATGAAAATCCTTTACTACTCCGATTACCTCTCGATCCTCTCCCCAAAGATTAATGACTTTTCCTATCGGGTCTTTCATGCCCATTTGGGCAATGGCCGCCTCATTAAAAATGATTTTTTCCTTTTCTGTTTTAAATTTCTTAGAGTATGTTCTTCCCTCCTTCAATTCCATTTGTAATGTCTCTATAAAATCGTAGCCCCCGGCAATTTGAGCAAAAAGCGCATCTTGCTCCGTATCCTTTCCTGACCAATCGAGTCCTGTAGTGGTTCCGAAATCGGCCATCATCGTATGCCTAAAATTGGAGGCGTTAACGACACCGGGTGTATTTCTCAGCAGTTGTACAAAGTTCTCGATATCGGTCGTGCCCATCTCCTTAACATCTTCGGCCTTGCCCGTGTCCGCTCCCATTACACCAGATGAGAACCAAATAACATTATTACGATTAAATCCCAAATTTTTGTCTTGGATAAAATCCATCTGTTTGTAAACGATTACGACGGATACAATGAGGATTACCGATGTCACAAACTGGAATATGACCAGGCCTTTTCGGGCAAAATTGCCGCCAAAACTTTTGAGCAGCTGTCCTTTAAGTCCATTCAGTACCGAAAGGCCAGATAGATATAGTGCAGGATAGGCCCCAGCCGCGATACCTGTTATCAGGGTAATAAACACTATGCCCAATATCAGGTTGGGATCAAAAGACAGGGTCAGTTCTTTTCCAGAAATACCATTAAACTGAGGCAGCAGTAATTTAACGACAAACAATGCTATTACAATGGCGACCGTTACCATCATAATCGATTCCATTACAAATTGAAGCATTAAACTTTTTCGTTTGGCTCCTACCGATTTTTTTACACCGATTTCCTTGATACGGGTCGAAGCCTTGGCCGTTGCCATATTGATAAAGTTGACACAGGCAATGATCAATATTAAAAGGGCGATCAAGGAAAACAAACGAACATATTGGATTCTTCCGCCTGCAACCACACCATTTTCGTAATTGCCATGCAGATACCTTTCGTAATAGCGTTGTGCCAAATAAGTCTCAGGAAAATTTTCGTTCCTGGTCTTTAGAAAATTCTTGATTTTGGTATTGAATGCCGTTAGGTCTGTGTTTGGCTTGAGCAGAACATACGTTTTCGCATCGCTATCGCGCCAATCCCTTAAATCTTCATTCTGTGCAATAAAGACCTCCATATTGAACACGGCATCAAATTGCGCTGAGGAGTTTTTGGGCAATTTCTTAAAAACTCCGGAAACCGTATAGGAGCCGCCGTATTCATCATGCAACCATTCCAATGTTTTACCTACCGCATCTGTAGTTTTAAATAACTTTTGGGCCATTTCTTCCGAAATGACCACCGAGTTGGTATGCGCAAGTACTTCCGATGGATTTCCATAGAGCAGGGGAAATGTAAACATGTTAAAATAGTCTTTCCCGGCAAACTGATTCACGGATTTGAAAAATCGATTACCTCCATCGGACAACAAAAACTTTTCGCCCTCGAACCACGAATTATCCAGAACAGTAGCCGATTGTACCACTTCGGGAAACTCATCGAGAAGCGCACTGGCCAAAGGCCCTTGCGTCGCCTCATCGGTTTCTATACCATTAGGGGTAGGCAAGTTTTGTAATATTTGGACCAATCGATCACCTTTTTCATGAAAACGGTCCACGCTTAGTTCATCCAATACCCAAAGGGTGATGAACAAAGCACAAACAAGTCCCGTGGACATGCCCACAACATTGATCAAAAAAGTGCTTTTATGCTTTCCTATGTTCCTGAAAAATAGTTTTAGATTGTGTTTTAGCATAATTCGTTATTTTCTTGTGAAGCCCAAATAACCACCGGGGTAGTTTCATCATGTACTCAACATTTGGTTTGCTCCTTCCTACCCCAATGGTCATTGGATCCTTCTTCCCTTCCGTTCAATTTGGACATGTTATGGAACTCGCCCGATGCGCCGTTTGGAAGGAAAGCAAATACTCCTTTAATTCTTGGATACCGATCCCGATCCGGAAATCTGATTAAACACTTTATCGGGATTGCCACGATATTGGATATTCCCGGACCCGGAAACTCTAGACGTCAATGATTCGTTTACCGTCACCTCAACATCGGAGGAACCGGAGAGTTCCAATGTTGCTTCATCTACATCCAATCCATAGGCCTTTACGTTGGAAGAGCCCGAAGATCGTATCGTAAGTTCTTCGCTGTTCCCTTTTAAATCAATATTGCTGGAACCTGATGTTGCGATAGTAATATCGGTGGCATCGATAGTTAAATCGATATGCTTTGCACCGGATACTTGAATATCCATATCACGGGTTCTGAGTGTTTTCCTTCCGACAAAATCCCCAGATCCCGATAGGCGGATCTTATCGATCTCATCAACGGAAACCGTTATAAAAACGCCTTCTCCGCGAGAAGGGATCAAGTGCTTATTATCTTTTGATCTGATAACCAAAGTACCTCTCTTGACCTCGGTTTCAATATTATCCAGGATATTCTCCTCGCCCTTGAGCGTTAGTTGCCCTTCTTCACCATCGATTAGCTCAATATCATAAAATCCACTTGCAGAAATACCGTCATAGGTATCTGTGGTTCTTTCAACTGTTACAACATGGCCATTCCCCTTAACTTTTTTGCCACGTTGGGCATGGGTTATAGCAATACAAACGATTAATGTGATAAGTGTGGTTACGTTTTTCATTTTCTATGTTTTTCGTTCTTTAATTGATTTTTATTTTACTGGTATCGGGATTATTCTTCCCGTAATGCTTCTACTGGGTTTGCTGTCGCTGCCCTAAAGCTCTGCCAACTTACGGTGAGCAATGCAATGCTCAATGTGATGAGGCCTGCCAAAGCGAATATCCACCAACTCATGGTTGTTTTATAAGCAAACCCTTCCAACCATTTCTCCAGACCATACCATGCCAAAGGAACAGCGATCAGAAACGCAAGTACCACCCATTTTAAAAAGTCCTTGTTCAAGAGAGAAAGAATTTGTGTTATTGTTGCACCGTTTACCTTTCGAATACCAATTTCCTTAGTCCTGCGGGCCATGGCATAGGATGCCAGAGCAAAAAGACCTATGCAGGAAAGGATAATGGCCAAGGCAGAGAAACATGTAATAAGCGTATTCACCCGCTTATATTCCGTATAGTATGCATTTAGTTTGTTGTCGGCAAAAAAATGGGTCAGGGAACCCTCGGGCAGTAAGTCTTTCCATTTTTCTTGAAGCAACCGTACTGCTGCCGAACTTGCGCCTTTTTCAGCTCGTACCACTAGATAGTCCCAATCCATAAAGTTCTCACGTTCCGAATAAAAGTGGGCCAAAGGCTGTGTCTCATGTTGCGATCCTTGATAACTAAAATCATCAATGACTCCTATAATACGGTAGGGTTGTCCACTTTCAGAGCTTTCACGGATAATTTGCCCTTCCGCTTTTTCGAAACCGAGCTTGTTCATCGCAGTTCTGTTTAGGACCACAGTATTCTTTAAGGACGTCGGGGGCTGATCAAAACCGTGTCCGCTCAACACAGAGATGCCCATAGTCTTAAAATAATTTTTTCCCACATAAGACTTTCTAAGACCTATGTTGGGTAGACTGCTTTTGGCCTCTGGGTAGAACGTATTGTAGTTTTCATCATAATCCCCGGGTATGCTTCCTGTAAAGCTTGTTGTGGCCACGTAAGGGGTGGCTTCCAGCTCCTTGGAAATAATCTCTAGGTTTTGTGAAGCCGCCTCAAGATTTTTATATTGCCAATAGTCCGTTTGGGCCACAATACTATTTTGGCTATCAAACTTGGGGTCCTTATCAATCATGTAATTGATTTGCTTACGTATCAAAAAAGTTCCGGAAATAAGGACAATGGCGATTACAAATTGTACAACTATCGAAGAATATTTGGAAAACCCTGGTTTATTCTGATTCGATAGTTTACCCTGTAGACTATCTACCAATTTTCCACGGGCCCATACTAACGATGGTACTATCCCAGAAAATATGCCAACAATCAACCAAATCCCCAAAAGGACGTAGATGAGGAAAGGGTTTTCCCAAGGGTTGAAGCTTAAGTTCGTTTCAAATAGTCCGTTAAAGGTGGGTAATAATGCCAAGGTCAAGATTATTCCCAAGCACAGGGCACCCAGTCCCATTAACATACTTTCTGTCATAATCTGGCGGAACAAGAAATTCCCCGTGGCCCCAAAAACTTTTTTAATGCCTATTTCCTTCGTACGGGTCAAGGAATTGGTAATCGTAAGATTGATAAAATTCACAATGGCTATACCTAGGATGCCCAAAGCAACTAGGGCCAGAATCACGATAAGGGTGCGGTTGGATTCCACCGTGCTGTGATAGTCGGCAAAAGGGAACAAGTCCAAATCGGTCTCGTTTTTACCAACGGGGAGGAAATTCTCCTTTACAATAGTTTGTAGCTTGGGCTTTACATCTTTCAAGTCCGTACCCTGTGCCAGAAGCACATAACTCTCGGAAAAGGTGTTATACCAATCATGTGCCTCCTTGATCCACGGGGAAATGGTTTCTCCCGTTTCGTAGGAGGCCACAATATCGAATTGGATGGAAGAATTTCTGGGAATATCCACCACACCATTTACCGTAAGGAATACATCCTCGAACTTTACTTGAAACTGTTTGCCCAAGGCCGGGGTATCGCCAAAATATTTTTTGGCAAAATCAGTACTTATGACGACCCCGAATTTATCTTGAATCGCATTTTTGGCAGAACCCTCAACAAATGGAAAGGTAAATATGGAAAAAAAGCCATTGTCCACATACTTCAAATTTTCCTCAAAGGCCACTTCCCCATAACTCAATCGATATCCGTCCCAATCAAAAACCCGTGTCCCGTTTTCCACTTCTGGGATATCTTCCAATATTTTAGGCAATAAAGGTCCTTTGGTCTGAAAACTTTCCCCTTCGCGAATACGATAGATGTTAGAAAGGTTTGTATTAAAATGATTATAAGTAAGATCATTGTATACATAGACGGCCAATACCAAAAAAGAGGCGATTCCTATGCCAAGGCCCACGGTATTAATCAAAAAAATGCTTTTGTTCTTCTTAATATTTCGAAAGAATAGAAATAGATGGTGCTTCAACATGTGACGTTATTTTAAAGGTCTAAATAGTTCCTTTTACCTCGCTCTTGCATGACTATATTGCTTATGTCAAAACCCTAGGCTGCAACTACGTTGCAAACCAAATCGATTTCTGTGCCAAAAACACAACTAATTAACAATCAAAACTTTAGATTGGAAAAGGGGAGTTTTTGATTTCTTTTATGTAAAATATTTGGACAAGGGCTGTCCAAATATTTTACAGTCTGAGTGTGGCCGTTCTCTTTGTAAATTTATACTTCAAACTTCCTTTCTCGGGAAGTACATCTATTCGTCCTTCAAGGCATCCACAGGATTGGCCATAGCAGCCTGAAAACTTTGCCAACTTACGGTAATCAAGGCAATGGTAAGTGCCGTTAATCCAGCTAAGGCGAAAATCCACCAGCTAAGACTTGTTTTATAGGCAAAACCCTCTAACCATTGGTTCATGGCATACCAAGAAATAGGTACGGCCATGACAAAGGCCAAGCCTACCCATTTCACAAAATCCTTATTTAAAAGAGAGAGAATTTGTCCTATTGTTGCACCATTTACCTTTCGGATACCAATTTCTTTTTTTCTTTGGACACAAGTGTATGATGTTAATCCAAAAAGACCCATGGACGCAATGAGCATTGCCAAAATGGTAAAGATTTGAAAAGCGGCCCCGAAAGCCCTGTCCTCATTATATTGCGCCTCGAACTTTTGATCTAAAAAAGTATAATCAAACGTACTTTGTGGAAATAGTGCCGCCCATTTATCCTTAATCTGACCAATGGCTTCCGTCATGCTTGATGTGGACGAAACATTATTGTTAAATCTTACGAGAAGATTATCCCTATTGGACTCGTACATCAGCATCATGGGTTCAATCCCGGTTTTTAACCCGAAATGATGGTAGTCCTTGATGACTCCGGAAATCATCCAATCCTGTCCCCCAAATTTTACAATCTTACCAACGGCGTCCTCCATTCTGGAAATCCCCATATGCCTTACGAATCTTTCGTTCATAACGATATCGTGACTCCGCCCATTGGTCGTTTCCTTAAAAGGTTCCCCCGCTACAAATTCCAGTTGCATCAATTCAAAATAAGCTGGATCCACACTATAGTTATAGGTTATCCTTGTGTTGTCCCTGGTTCCATCAGGGAATGTAATTCCGGCACTTGAGTTTAGATTATCATATCCGCCTCCCGGATAGGTTCGCGCGCCAGCGGTACCCTCAACAAAAGAAAAGTTGTCCAATTCATTTTTAAAGGTTATCAGTTTATTCACAAAGAGGGAGTCGGGCATTGTATTTAAGACCTGCCCGTTAAAAGCAACGACTTGGTCCAGATCTGCACCAATAGGTTGGTCTTGCAAAAACTTGATTTGTTTAGTTACCACTATGGTACCCATAAGCAAAACAATAGTTGCTAAAAACTGACCGGTAATCAAGGCCTTTCTAATGGTCAAACCATTTTTAGGAGTCCGGATTTTTCCCTTCAAGGCTCTGGCCGGGGTATAGTTACTTAGCATAAAGGCCGGATATATGCCCGATACCACGGTTCCCATAAGAATAAAGCCGATTATCGGGAGAAATGCCATGATAGTTGAAAAATCCAGGGTTAATTCCTTTCCGATGTAACTATTGAACAGTGGCAATACAATCAATATAATGACTGCCGCTATTGTTATGGCAATAAAGTTCAGCAACAACGATTCCAAAAGAGACTGTAGAACAATCTGTGGTTTCTGTGCCCCGGCTACCTTGCGGATTCCCGTTTCCTTGGCCCGCTCCAAGGATTTGGCCGTTGAAAGGTTGACATAATTCAACCAAGAAAGAACAATGATGATCAAGGCAATGGCCATTAGGAAATGTACCCTACTCGCACTACCGTTCGCCTCTGCTTCGTAGGGTTTATCGGAATGGAGGTGAATAGCTTCCAATGGTTCTATATTATGCCTTTCGTTGGGCAGGCCTTCTACTTTAAAACCCATAATCTTTTCCTTTAACCGATTTGCATCGGCCATGGGATCCAACTTCAGATAGGTAAAGTACATGTTCTGGTTCCAGGTAAAATCCCAATCGCCCTTGAACGACTCCCAACTATAAAAAGAAGCAAAAGAGACCAAAAAGTCGTTCTTCATATGTGTGTTTCTTGGATTGTCCTTTAAAACTCCTGTAACCTTAAAGCTTGGACTTCTTCCGTCAAATATCTTTAAGGTTTTACCCATAGGATCATTATCACCGAATACTTTTTTGGCCAATGGTTTGGTCAACACTATGGAATAGGGTTCGCTCAAAGCTTTACTTATATCTCCCTTGCTTAAGTCTCGGTTGAAAATTTCAAAGTATGAAGGGTCTGCCAGGGATCCCGTATTTTGATCAAAAATGGTATTGCCTTGGATGAGCACAATTTCGCTTAAACGTCTGAGCCTCACAAAATCCAATATTTCGGGAAATTCCTCTTTCAATGTAGGGCCACTTACAATATAGGTATTTGCGTCTCCCGGAACGTACTTCCCTCCCTCTAGATAGTCCATATATACGCGATGTACATCTTTAGAGCCTTCAAATTTGTCATAGCTACGCTCATAATTCACATAGAGCATAATCAAAACGAAGGAGGCAATCCCCAGGGCCAACCCAAAAATGTTGATAAAGGAATAGAGCTTGTTCTTTAACAGGTAACGTGTGGCAATTTTTAGGAATAGTTTATACATATTTTATTTTTTTATTCGGTTCGTAAACTTTTTGCCGGATTGGTCAATGCAGCTCTCACAGACTGAAAGCTCACAGTAAATAATGCAATGGCCAAAGCCGCTAATCCGGCAATCCCGAAAACGGTCCAATCAATACTTATGCGGTATGCAAAGTCCTGTAGCCAGTTATCCATTATCCAAAAAGCAATTGGAAAAGCGAAGACCAGTGCTACTAGCACCAATTTTACAAAGTCTCCGGACAACAATTGGGTTATTCCTAAAATACTTGCGCCCAATACTTTGCGAATGCCAATTTCTTTTTTACGTTGCTCTGCCATAAAGGCGGCCAGACCAAAAAGACCCAAACAGGCCACAAAAATGGCAAGAGCACAAAAAATGATTCCTATATGGGCAGCTCGTTGCTCCCTTTCATAAAGCCGTTCTAGGTTTTTATTCAAAAAGGAATAATCAAAAGCGGCCTCAGGTGCTATTTTCCGAAAGGCACTTTCAAACTTTTGGATAATGGTGGAAACACCGACCGAATTGAAACGAACCAACAAATATGATTTGGGTTCTCCCGTATTGTTATGGAAGGCATAAGCCCCAATCGGCACATGTAGGGATTCGTGATTAAAATCGTCCACAATACCCACAATGATATTCTTAGCACCAATTTGTACTTCCTTACCGATGGCTTCTTCCGGGGAATATCCCAAATAATCGATTGCCTTTTTATTGAGAATTACCTGCACCAAAGTATCGCCCTCCTGCTTTACTTCAGGTAAGGTACGTCCTGCCAAAAGTTTTAATTGAAGCACATCAATAATTCCTGCATCCGTTACATTGGTTTGTATATACAACCCATTCCGATCTTCTTGGTTTTTTTTCAAAGTCCTTCCACTAACACCCATGCCTGGGAAGCCCTGAACCATGGATACATAGGATACATCACTTATCCCTTTAAATTCCTGTATCAAGGCATCCGTATGCTCATTGCCCCGAATACCGGATGTAGAAATGGCCATTACATTTTCCGGATCAAAGCCCAATTTTTGGTTTCGCATAAATTCAAGTTGCTGATAGATGACCAGTATCCCTATTATTAAAATAACAGACGCCGCAAATTGAAGCACCACCAGCCCTTTTCTTATCTGGGCATTATCCTTTCCCTGGGTATGCGATGGTTTTAAAACAGTTCTGGGAGAAAAACGAGAAAGATATAACGCGGGATAAAAACCTGAAATTAAGGTAGTCACCAACCAAACCACCATCAGGGCAACTCCAAATTCCATGGTCAAAAGCAAGCTGATATCCAAACTTTGCCCCATAATCCTATTGAACAAGGGGATGGCCAAAATTGCCAGCATAACTCCTATACCAATTGAGATTAGGGTGAGTAGTCCCGTTTCAATATAGAATCTGCTTACCAAGTTCTTTTTAGACGCACCCAGCGTTTTATTGATGCCGACCTCTTTTGCCCTTTTTTGGGAGCGGGCGGTAGTCAGGTTCATATAATTGATACAGGCGATCAATAGAATCAAAATTGCCAAAAACGATAAATTTCGAACTTCCGAAATATCACCGATATGGGTTGCATAGGAACTTGAAAAGTTGGAAGAGTAGAGATGTACCTGTTCCAAAGGTTGTAAGGAAAGGGTGTACCACTGATGTTGTTTCTCCACGTTTTTATCCAACATCTGCATCATTTTGGATTCCACATTAGGCAAATTGGCATTCGTATTCAGTAAGCAATAGGTCTCAAAGCTAATATTGTTCCAACTGGGGTTCTTGAAAAACCAAAGGGTACTAAATGTGGCCATTACATGGCAATCTACCGTACTGTTGCCGGGAAAGTCTTGATAAACCCCAGTGACTTCAAGCTCATAACGATTATCCACCTTTATGATTTCTCCTAAAGGGTCCTTGTCTCCAAAGTATTTCTTAGCCGTACTTTCTGACAGGACTACAGTATTGGGGCGATTCAAAACAGATTGTGGTTCTCCTTTTATAAAAGGCACCTTAAAAACATTCAACAGTTCCTTGTCTACCCAAAAGAAGCTTTTCTCCATAAAGTTTTCCTCATTCGCCCGTACGGAAGCCGTTCCCCCAAAGTCGTTCTTTAACATCCTTGCGGCATATTTAATTTCCGGAATATCCGCCATTGCAGTAGGGGCCAAGGCAGGTGATGCAGTAGCGTAGGTCTCCTGTCCATTATCCCTTTCTGTATGTACCAACACCCGATGGATATTTGCTTTTTCCGTATATATGGAATCAAAACTTAATTCATGCCGGATAAACAAAAAAAGGACAATGGTAATGGCCAAGCCCAAGGAAAGTCCCAAAATATTAATGCCCGAAAACATACGGTTGGTATTCAGGTTTCTCCAAGCAATCTTCAAATGGTTTTTTATCATGATTTCTTTTTGAGGTTTTATTCAGTTCTTAGGCTTTCTATCGGATTTGCATTTGCTGATTTTATACCTTGATAGCTTAGGGTGGCTATTGCAATGAACAGTACAAGTGCCCCGGCCAAACCGAACATCCACCATTGTATTTCAATATGATAGGCGAAATCCTGAAGCCATCTTTTCATGGTGAAATAGGTAAAGGGAGCTGCAATAAGTATGGCAGTACTTACAAGTTTTAAAAAATCCCTGGACAGAATTTTTATAATATCCATTTTACCCGAACCAAGAACCTTACGTATTCCTATTTCCTTTATCCTAATTCGGGCCGCATACGCCGAAAGGCCATAAAGCCCAAGACACGCAATCAATAAGGATAGTAGTGCAAAGACATTAAAAACCTTGCTCATTCTATTTTCTGTATCGTAAAGTCCGTCTAACCTATCATCTACAAATGAATAGGAAAACGTACTGGATGGAGCTATAGATTCCACACTTTTCTCCATATATGCAATAGTTTCTGCCAATTGATTTTCCTGAACCTTTACAAGCAAGTGGCCCCCCGCATAGGGATTATACTGTATTACCAAAGGTTCAATTGGCGAATGAAGGGAGGCAAAATTGAAGTCCTTTACCACACCCACAATGTTTGCCGTATCCCTTCCAATGGTCAGTCTTTTGCCTACAGCCTTTCCGGGTCCAAATAGTTTTCCCGCAGCCTCATTGATGATAAATTCGGTATTTCCCGTATTGGCTTCTTCACGGAAAAAGTTCCGCCCCTCTTTTATAGGAATGTCCAATGTAGATAGAAACTTGTCGTCGGACAACATCAGCCGGGCATCAAACCCTTCGGTAACCTGCTGTGCATTGCCAAGAGGTGTAAAAAAGTAAGAGCCAAACCGATCGCCTGGAATATTCGTTGTAGTTGAAAAACTTTCTATCGCAGGATTTTCCGACATCTTGGCTTTCAGTGCCCCATAATTCTCCCACATATCCCTATGCATGGTAACAGCCAATACCTGCTCCTTATCAAAACCTAAATTCTTATGATGGAACAAGTTCATCTGATTGTAAATGATTATGGTTCCGACTATCATAAACACGGATATCACAAATTGGAAAACAATAAGTGAGTTCCTGACTATTTGTATCCGGGGGCCAGAATTCTTTTTACTCTTAAGCGATGAAACAAGGCTATATCTGGAAACGAACAAAGCCGGATAAAGACCGGCCAGTACTCCAACGCTTATAAACATCAATAACAAAATGCCAAAATTGGATAGGGTAAATATGTTCTCTTGGTAAAATGGTTTTGAGGTAAGGTCATCATAGTGGGGAATGGCCGACGCGAAAATTACTAACGCAATTATCATAGAGAGAAATGTGACTAGCAGGGAGTCCATTAAAAACTGATGGATAAGTTGTTTCCGTTTGGCTCCCACAACTTTTCGAACACCAATTTCCTTAACTCTGCCGAAAGATTGTGTAGTAGAAATATTGATGAAATTGACCGCTGCCAAAAGCAAAATAAACAGAGCCACAAGGCCAAAAATATATACATAGGTGATATCGCTGTTGGGATACATTTCCTTTTCCAATTTGGAATGTAGGTGAATATCAGTAATGGGTTGAAGGCGGAGTTTTCGTGCGGCCAAGGTTTCCGATGGGGTCTCCCCATGAGGTTCATAAAATTGAATCATGAACTCTTCCATTTTAGATGTCATCGAAGCCAATGATATATCTTCCTTCAATAGAACATAAGTATAGAACCCAGACCATCCCCGACTTGACAAGGCTCCTTGGTCTTGATAATTGTTTATGGTGGGCATGGAAAGTAAATAGTCAAATCTAAGATGTGTCTGAAATGGAAATTTTGCAATAACTCCCGAGACTTTCAAGGGAATACGGGCAATGTTGTCCATAATTATTTTCCCCAAGGGGTTTTCATTGCCGAAATACTTTTGGGCCATATCCTCGGTCAAAATAATACTGTTTATTTCAGAGAGAGCTGTGTTAGCATCACCTTGGATAAATTCAAGGTCAAACATTTCTACGGCCCCAGAATCAACAATGAAACCCCCTCTTTCTTCAAACTTTCTTGTATTTCCACTTTTGGATGTATGACTCAGAAGTTGATATGCCGAGGGGCGATGAAATCGTACGGTTAATTCTACTTCAGGCAATAGCTGTTGCATCTGGGGGCCCATAGGCGGTGGGGTCGCAGCCCAGTGGCGGGCCCCTTCGCCCAAATTTTCATTCGTTACCCTAAAAATTCGATCGGACTTCAAAAACCCCTGGTCAAAACTCAGCTCGTCCTTTACATGAAAAAGAATGAGCATAACACTAGCAATCCCGATAGATAGCCCAAAAATTTTAATGAAAGTCTGAAAAGGACTTCTAAACAAACTTCGCCAAGCGATTTTTAGGTAGCTTTTTAGCATGATTATCCTAATTTTTATTCATTCCTTAGGGAATCTACAGGGTTCCGATTGGCAGCTACCAGGGTCTGCGCACTTACCATGACAATAGTAAAAAGGGCCACAAACGCTCCGGCCAAGAGAAAATACCAAAGGTTGGTCCCGGTCCTATAGGCAAATCCCGAAAGCCAGTTATGGGTAAGTAAATGACTTATGGGCAGACCTACTCCAATAGCTACCAATACCAGTTTTACAAATTCGCTGGACAACAAAAAAGAAATACGGGCACTGCTCCCTCCCAGTACTTTGCGAATTCCGATTTCCTTTTTTCTCCGCTCAGCAGTAAAGGAGACCAATCCAAAAAGTCCCAAACATGAAATGATGATGGCCAAAGCCGCAAAATATCCGGATAAAACGGATACACGCTGTTCCGCTTTATAAAGTTCCTGGTAATTATCATCCAAAAACCTATAATCAAACAAAAAACCAGGATTAAACTCTTGATATAAATCCTCCAACATAGCCAAAGTCTCCCTTTCCCTGCCTGCTGCAATTTTCACCATAAACTTGCTAATCCTATCTGGCCACAAATTGATGATCATGGGTTTAATGTTCTCGTGTAGCGATTCAAAGTGGAAGTTTTTGACAACAGCGATGATTTCCCGGTCCATTCCCCGAAAATTGATGGTCTTTCCCACAGGGTCTTCCAATTGCATATGGGCGATGGCGGCTTCATTAAGAATGACCTTGGTATCCTCCGAAGCAAAATTTTTGGAGAACGTCCTGCCTTCCACAAGCTCCATATCCAGCATTTCCAGTAATCCATAATAGGAGATCATGTTTTGAAACTGGGTATGGTCATTCGGGTCTTTTCCTTCCCAGTCAAAGCCACCTACCCCCCAACCTTGATTGGTCATCTTGTTTCTGCCACTTGAGGCACTGATGACCCCGGGTACCTTTTCCAATTCGGCCAAAAAAGTATCCATACGATCTTGGTCCATAGTTTTTCTTTCCCGATCAAAATGAATAATCTGTTCTTTACTGTAGCCCAGGTTTTTGTTCTGTATAAACTCAATTTGCTGGTATACTACCAGAACGGATACAATAAGTATTACCGATACCGTATACTGGATGATAACAAGTCCCTTGCGGGTCCACACCTCACCGATGGATGTATTCAATTTTCCTTTTAAAATGGATACGGGATTGAAACCGGAAAGGTATAGGGCCGGATAGCTGCCGGAAAGCAGCCCCGTAAAGAGGGTTATGGCCAATAGGGAAAGTACAACTCCGATACTAAAATCCATGGTCAACTGTTTTCCCGTAATCTGGTTAAATTCCGGTAGTAGCAGAGCTACATAAATTAGGGAAAGCAACAATGCCATACAGGTTAAGGCTATCGCTTCCGTTAGATATTGGACGATCAAAGCCTTTCTATTGGCCCCCACTACTTTCTTGACCCCTATTTCCTTGAGTCTGCGTGATGCTCTTGCCGTTGATAGATTCATAAAATTGATACAGGCGATGATCAGAATAAACAGTGCGATGATGGAGAACAGCTTTACATAGGCAATCCTACCTCCCGTTTGTATACCATTCTCATATTTTCCATACAAATATTCATCGGAGTATTTTTTTATAAAAGGGGTACGATGCATTTGTCTATTGCCCGTCTTTTCCCGAATAAAATCATGGATTTTTTCATTAAAGGCCAGAACATCGACGCCAGGTTCCATTTGAAGATATAGATAGGTAGATTGACTTCCCCAATCCATGAGGTTGGGTTGGGAGGGCACGAGTTCCTCGTACGACAACACAAAATCGAATTTTTCGGAAGATTGCCTCGGAATATCCTTAAAAATACCGGATACCGTGAATTGTTTTTCATTTTGAAGGGCCAGCGTCTTTCCCATAGCTTCTTGAGAAGAACCGAATAAGGAATTTGCTATGGTTTCGGACAGCACTACAGTGCCCTTATCCACCCAAATATTGTTTTTGTCGCCCTCTATGAGGGGAAAAGAGAATACCTTAAAATAGTCTTGGCTCACATAATGGCCAACTGCCTTTATCGTCTTATCCTCAATGGACAATGTGGCGTTGTGCAAGTATTTTGCTACCTGTACCGCATGGACCACTTCCGGTATTTCCTCGAGCAAGAGATGGGCCATGTTTCCGGAGGTCACTTCATTCGCGATGGTCTGTTGCGGAAATTCATAAAACTCCATTAAATGAAAAATCCGATCATCTTTTTCATGGAATTTGTCGGTAAGCAACTCATCATTTACCCATAAGTAAATCAGGGTAGCACAGGCGAGGGCCGTGGATAATCCTACCATATTTATAAAAAAGGAAAACTTATACTTTAAAATGTTTCGCTTAAAAAGGTTTAAATAATGTCTTAACATGGGTTTTTGGTTAAATATGTTAAACAGCCCACAACTAATACCGCTTATTCGGTTCGTAGACTTTCCACGGGATTAGCTATGGCCGCCTTGATGGCCTGATAACTAACGGTGGACAAAGCGATCAGCAATGCTCCCAACCCGCCCAAAACAAAGACAGCCCAAGTAATATCAATGTGGTAGGTGTATTCCTCCAACCATTGCCCCATAAAATGCCAGGCCAATGGCGCGGCTATCAGAAAAGCTATTGCAATTAATACGATAAATTCCTTGGAAAATAGGTATACGATATGGCTTACCGTTGCCCCCAGAACTTTTCGGATGCCCGCTTCCTTTGTACGTTGGTTTACCATAAAGGAGGCCAATCCATAAAGCCCAAGGCAACTCAATAAAATTGCGATAACCGCAAACACCTTATACATTTGGGACAACTTTTTTTCCTCCGCATAAAAATTGGCGATTTTATCATCCAAGAATTGGTACTCGAATGCATAATTGGGAAAGGTATCGTCCCATATTTCTTCTATGGCAGATATGGAATTCGAAATATTGTTCGTCGCCACTTTAATTCCTGTCAAACCAAACCAACTTTTTCTATTGACCATTATTATGGAAGACATTCCATCTTTGAAGGTACTGCTATGATAATCCTTTACTACGCCGACTATTTCTCCTTCTATTCGGCCCCCTGCGAGGCTTGCCTTTTTGTTCAGGATTTCATTTGGGTCGGTAACACCAAGGCGTTTCATCAAATCTTCGTTTACCAGAACTTCTATCGCTTCTGAAGATTTTTTTACATTCCTGCCGGCCACCAAAGAAAGCCCATAGGTTTCCAAATAGTTATGGTCTATTCCTTTTCGTATACTATAAAAGTCCGTTTCTTTAGATGCATTGCCGTACACGAACCTCGACCAATTATTTGTTCTATACTCCGTTGGGGTATTTGAACTAAAGCTAACATTTTGGATACCATTTGTAGCCAATAATGTATTGCTCAGATAATCAATTTTACCCATGCTAACACTATCCCTAGGTATCAATACATTTACAATGGCCTCTTTATCATAACCCATGGATTGGTTGGTGAAATAGTCCATCTGTTTTACCATAATCACTGTTCCAAAAATAAGTGCCTGTGCAATGGCAAATTGAAAAACAACAAGACTGCGTCTTAAGGTAATGCCTTCGTTTTTTCCCACTTTTCCTTGATTTTTAAGTGCGGATATAGGATTGAATCTAGAAAGTACCAACGAAGGGTAAAACCCTGCCAAAAGAGTTACGCTAACAGCCAATACACTCATTAAAACCAAGGTTTTAAAATCCAGGACCGAGGTAACATTTAACGGTAAATCAAGAAGCTTCCCGACCGAAGGTAAAAACGCAACGACGATTACGGATGCAATACAAACGGCAGCTATAACGATTAGGAAGGTTTCGGCCAGAAATTGTATTTTCAATTGAGTTCTTGTACCGCCAATAACCTTTCTTACCCCTATTTCTTTGGAACGGTTTACCGCCTGTGCCGTAGATAGGTTGATGAAATTAATACAGGCGATCAAAAGAATGAAAGCCCCGATAAGCCAAAGGACGTTTATGAGTCGCCGGCTTATTGTTTTGCCACTATAATTTCCAGCCCTCGCATCATAATGAATCCTGTCCAATGATTGCAATACATGAATATCCTTATTATCACCAGTCTTTTTTTCCTTCGACAGTACTTTTAACCGGGCGTTGATATCTCCTTCGGAGACATTAGGAGGTAATAGTACAAAACAACCAAACCTCCCGTTGGTACCATTCCAATTGTCCGAGTTTTGATAATTGGTCGTATAGCCAGTACCATATGATATCACTGCCTTAAACCGCAGATCCGTATTTGTAGGTATTGTGCCAAGAATACCGGTTACGGTCAGAACTTCATTGTTATTCCATTTAATGGTCCTCCCTACCGCTTTCTCCCAACTGTCAAAATAACGCTCAGCAGTTTCTTTTGTAAGGACAACGTTATTTAGGTCTTTTAATGAAGCAGGTGTGCCCGCCAACCATTCGTAATCCAAAATATCGAACAAAGCAGGCTCGGCCAAGAACACCCCCTCTTTCTCCTTGAACTTTTTAACCGGGTTTCCGTTATCATCCAGCACTAGTATTTGATCATCACCATCGGAATATATTGCTGATACTTTTTCCAATTCCGGAAAAGAACTTTTTAGTTCTTCGGGCAATGGATAGGGAACCCCACTACCATAGAAGATTTCAGGTTCTGCATGATGGTACTCGGTCAAAACACGGAAGACGTGATCCTTATTTTTATGGTAATCATCAAAACTCGATTCAAACTGCGTGATGATAAAGATTACAAAACAAACGGCAATGCCCAAGGCCAAACCTCCAATATTGATCAGGGTATGGTTTTTTCGACGGATAAGATTCCTAACGGCTACTTTTAAATGATTTTTTAACATAATGATTGATTTTTCTATTCGGTCTTTAAACTTTTTACCGGGTTGGCCATAGCCACTCTTATGGCATGAAAACTAACCGTAAGTACAGCGATCAAAGCGACCAGAAAACCTACCCAAACAAATGTCAACGGATCAATTGCTATTCGGTTCTCGTAACCTTCTATCCAATTTTGCATCGCATACCAGGCCAAAGGCACTGCAATGACAAGGCTTATCAATACCAGCTTTAAAAAGTGAACGGAAATCATTCGTACGATGCCTTTAACCGAGGCCCCCATCACTTTTCGGATACCTATTTCCTTGGTACGCAACTCTATGACCAATAGGGAAATGGCAAAAAGCCCCAAGCACGAGAGCAAAATGGCTATGCCCGAAGCAATCCCAAAAATCTGGGTCATCGTACGCTCTACTTCGTACCACGCCTGAAGGTTTTCATCCAAAAAGGAGGCATTAAATATCGCCCTTGGGGCGACTTTTTCCCAAACTGAAGCAAGCCGCTCCATAACGAGCTGTGGATTGTCCGTACTCACTTTCAGAAATATGTAATTGATGGCTTCATCGGCAGAAAGATCAATGAGAATCGGCAGTGTTCTTTCAGATGGGGAATAGGCATTGAAATCCGGAACTACGCCAATTATTTGATTACCCTCTTCCCGACCAAGATACTTTCCAACGGGATCGGACTCTCCCATTGCCTTTACAAAACTTTCTGTAACAATCACCGCATTTGTGGTATCCGTACTGAAAGCAGGGTCAAAATCCCTTCCCTTTAGGATAGGAATCTGCAACGTTTTTAGATAATCGAAATCGCCTAAAAGTCTGTAGGCTGAAATCTGTTTTTGATCGTAATCCCACCCGATAATCGAAGTTGAAGTTGTACGATCACGTCCCCTGCCCAAATTCCCCCCTGCTCCGGCAATGGAGATAATATTGGAATCATTGGCAAGTTCATTTCGCATTCGAGCCAGTACCTTTCGGCCATCTTCCTGATAACCCACAGGAATGCTTACCACTTGATCCCTTTCAAAACCTATGGGTATTTCCCGCAAAAAATCAAGTTGTTGGCCGGCTATCCAACTCATACATATCAATAAACTGGAAATTGCAAACTGACCTACCAAAAGCGTATTCCGTAACGCCCCGGGTTTCTTTGTGGATACATTGCCCTTCAAAATTTCAACCAGTCGGAAATTGGCCATTTTAAGCGCAGGATATCCCCCGGCTATCAAAGTCACGCCTATGAAAACACCTACTAGTATTGCCAGAAAGGTAGGATGAAACAAGACTGCAATGTCCAGCCCACCCCCAAACTGCGCACTGAAGGACGGTAATAGTTGATACGCGACCACCATGCCGATAATAAAACCGAAAAAGTAAAGCAGAAACGCTTCTCCCCAAAGTTGTAGAAAAAGTTGTCCCTTAAAGGCACCCAGCGTCTTTCTCACACCCAATTCACGGCTTCTTTTAAAGGAGCGTGCCATATTGAGGTTCACAAAATTGAAGCAGGCGATCAATAGAATAAAAATGCCCAACGCCATAATAGCGAATACCAACGCTTTCGGCGCGCTTCGCTCCCCGGAAAAATGGATGTCTTCAATATTGGTCAGACCTATATTGAGTAATTCATGGGTTTCCATCGTTTCGGGATGTTCGGATTTCAATTGCGCCAATTGTTCGGGATAGTATTTCTCCACGAATGGGACCAATTTATCTTCAATCATCCGAAGATTGGTATTCTCGGCAATCTTAATGAAGACATTGGATGCATTGGATGCCCAGTTATTTTTGTTTTCGGCATAGCCATTGATCGATTCGATCCGGGCAACGGCATCAAAACGGATACTGCTATTTTTTGGAGCGTCCTTTACTACGGCGGATACCGAATAAATTTGTTCTTCCCCCAATTTGCCTATTTTCAATTCCTTTCCGATAGGGTCTGTATCTCCAAAAATGGCATGGGCCGTACTTTCGCTCAAAGCAATATTATGTATACCGGAAAGCATCGTCTCTCTATTACCCTTTATGATATGAAAAGTGAATAGGTCCAAGAAATCGGGTTCAGTTCTGGTAATTGGCCGTTCAATATTTTTATTCCCATAGGCAATGTTTTCCGGCATTCCCCTGTTGACGGTTACCGCAATTTCGATTTCGGGAATTTCGGCCTCAAAAGCTGCCGCCGCCGGCAATGGCATTTGGGAGCTCATTTCAGGGCCTTGTACACTGTTCGTAAAACGTGACGTCCTGAACAGCTGGCTTTTCTCCTCATGAAAGGAATCAAAGCTCAAATGGAAATAGGCTACCAGAAACAATAAGATACAGACTGAAAATGCTACGGCCAACCCTGCGACATTGATAAAGGAATGGAGCTTGTTCCTTTTAATATTCCGCCAGGCGATTTTTAGATAGTTTTTGAACATGATCCTTGTTTTTTGATAGACCAGCCAGGTCTGTATTTGTTTATTCCGTTCGTAAGCTTTTTATAGGGTTAGCCCCCGCAGCTCTGATAGATTGATAGCTTACGGTTATCAAGGTTATTAGTAATAGCCCTCCAATGGCCAAACCAAATACCCACCATGAAATCTCGGTACGAAACGTAAATCCTTGAAGCCAATCATTGGCAAAATACCACGCCAAGGGCGAGGCAACTAGTCCGGCCAAAAGTATGAGTCTTAAAAAATCCCCGGTTATTAGCACCAGTATACTGCCGATACTACCTCCCAATACTTTCCGAATACCGATTTCCTTTGTTTTCTGTACCACGAAAAAGGAAATTAGACCGTAAATGCCCAAACAGCTGATAAAGATGGCCAAGATGCTGAAGAAGTTTGTAAGTGCCAAAAACTGCTTTTCCTTTATATAGGTTTCGGCCACCCGTTCATCCAAAAAAGTATATTCAAAAATATGGTCGGGAAATACGGAAGTCCACAATGCATCAATACCTTCCATTGTGTTCTTTACATTCGCAGTGTTAATCTTCAAATTCAATTCGTAAAAACCGTTGGGGTCCGGTGCGATAAAAATGGGGCTGATATTTTCATGGAAGGTCCTATCATGAAAGTCGGCGACAACACCTACGATATTGGCCTGAAATCATCCGCCATTGAACTTTTTTCCAATCAGTTCGTTCGGGGAGGCCATTCCCAGTTTTTTTGATAGGGTCTCGTTGACCAAAACCTCTTGTACAGAATCTTTAAGAATGAAGTTTCTTCCGGCCACTAATTTTAGGCCAAAAACATCGAGATAGTCTTCATCGGCGAGCTTGGCCTCAACGTTAAAGGGTTCTACCTCAGGACGGTTTCCAAATTTTACACTTGTACCCCAACTCCACCAAGATGTCCCAGGATATGAAGCGCATGCGGTAATTTTTTCCACCCCGGCCAGAGTGCCTATCCTTTCTTTTAGACCTTGCAACTGTTCAGGTGCAAAACCTCTAGGTAGACCGACTGTTACCAAGGCATCTTTATCATAACCCAAATCAGAATTTACCGCATATTGAATTTGTTTACCAATAACAATAGTGCCGATTATCAGTACGATAGATATGCCGAATTGAAACACTACCAAAGCCTTTCGAATGTTGACCCCCCTTGTTTTAGCATGCGATAATTTTTGTTTTAAGGCCAGGATGGGCAAGATCCGGGCAAGTAGTATGCCGGGGTAGCTTCCGGATAGAAAAGAAACGGCAATTAACAATGCCAAAGAAAAGATTAAGAAACTACTACTGAAAAGGTCTTCATAGGATAAATCCAAATCAAAAATGGAATTGAAATAAGGCAAAGTCAATAGACTTAAAATGATTCCAAAAAACAGTGCGGCAAAAGATATGACGAATGTTTCGGCCAAAAATTGCCAAAACAGCTGATTCTTGTTGCCTCCTAGCACTTTTCTAATACCTATTTCCTTAGAGCGATAAACGGATTGGGCAGTAGCGATGTTGATGAAATTGATACTGGCCATGAGCAGTAAAAAGAACCCTATCAAAGAAAAAGTCCATAGCGTTTTAGCATCGGTACCGCCCCCATACAGTGGATTGAAATGAACATCAGCCAACGGCTGTAGCTTATAGTGATGTACATTTTTATCGTTAGGGCGATGTGTATTGACCAAATCCGCAAACACTGTTTCTATTTGTGACACATTTTGGTTCGGTCGTAATAGTACAAAAGATTGTAGTTGAGGGTTGATTCCACTCCAGGTTTCACTTGCTAGAAGTGGATTATAATCAGCAAGCGTTTTAAAGGATACAAAAATATCTCCCTTGATAAGTGTAGTACGGGGCAAGTTCTTTAAAATTCCCGTAATACGGATGGCCTCCTTGTTGTCCATACGAAACGTTTTCCCGATCGCATTTTCCTCACCGAACATCTTATGTGCCGTTTCTTCGGTAACAATTGCCGTATTGGGTTCCCCAAGGACGATATTGTCCGACCCATCCAATAGAGGAAAGTTGAAGATCTGGAAAACATCTTGTTCAGCGAAGACTACATTCTGTTTTAGTTTCTGGGTATTGTCATCCGTTTCAACTTCAATGACCTTATTATAATTCCTAGTCATTTTTACCACTTTCTCGGAGTAGTCATAATCGTTTCGAAATGCGTTGGCAAAACCTGGAGGGACTCCGGAAATATATTCGATATCCTCGGTATGCATTTCTGTTACCACTCTATAAATTCTATCTGAATTTTTATGGAAGTCGTCATAGCTTAGATGGTGACAGACAAAAAGAAAAATCAGGATGCTGCAACCAAAACCAAGTGCAAGACCAAGGATATTGACAAGAGCAAACCCTTTTCTGTTTTGAAGATTCCGCCAGGCGATTTTTAGATAGTTTTTGAACATATTTTCTTTTTTTATTTAGATCTGACGGGGCTTTCGTTATTCCGAGCGCAAACTTTTTAATGGCTGCGTCAATGAGGCACTAATAGATTGGTAACTAATTGTAAACAACGCAATGACAAGGGCAATGGCCCCAGCGCTCAGGAATACCTGCCAACCCAAATCGATTCTATAGGCAAAATCCTCAAGCCAACGATGCATCATATACCACCCAATGGGCACCGCAATAAGAATCGATAGCAAAATCAACTTTAAGAAATCCCAGGTCAATAGTGCATAGATCGCCTGGAAAGGGGCACCCAAGACAATGCGTATGCTTATTTCTTTTTTTCGTTGTTCTACCATAAATGTGGATAGGGCAAAAAGACCAAGACATGCAACGAAAATGGCAAAAAAGGCAAAGCTGTTGAAAATCTGGCCCATCCTTAGTACGTCATTGTGCATTTGGGCAAATCTTTGATCCAAGAACGTATAGCTCAAAGCTTGGTTGGGCACATTGCGGTTCCAAATGGCTGTAATCGCAGCTAGGGATTCCGCAATGTTCCCTGGATTAACCTTTATTGCGATGGTTCCAAGATCGCTACCAACGCACAGGGCCAGAGGAGTAATATCTTCTTTCATGGACTTAAAATGAAAATCATCCACGATCCCTACAATGGTCCAATGTCGGTAATTGTTATCGATCTGTTTCCCCAAGGGATGCTCAAGCCCCAGGTCATGTGCCATTTTTTTGTTGATAATAATCGAGTTGACCGAATCGGAGGCAAATTCCCTTGAAAAATCGCGCCCTTCCACTATTTGCATGCCCATAGTTTTAATATAGTCATAGTCTATACGCCAGGTCTGGCTCAAAATACCGGCGTTTTCGCTTCCTTCACCTACCATGGTAAAGGTGGTCTGATTTCGTTTAGAACCTTCAACGGGCAAATAATCGCTTGCGGAAACCTTTTGTACCTGGGTCAATTGCAAGAGCTGTTGCTTAAAGCTATCTGTCTTGCTGCCCAATATGTTGGCGCCTTCCAAAATCACGACCTGTTCCTTATCGTACCCCAAGTCCTTTTCTAGGATAAAATTCATTTGCTTGTAGATAATCAGCGTTCCTATAATCAAAACAACCGATGTTGCAAACTGGAAAACAACCAGTCCACTGCGTAATCTGGCACTCTTCCCGCCAGTATTTAAACTTCCTTTTAAAACACTCACCGGTCTAAAAGCAGAGAGGTAAAACGCCGGATACAATCCTGAGATAATACCGATAATCAATGCCGAGATAAGTAGAGCGGGTAAAAACGGCCCTGCCGTCCACGGCATTTCTATGGTCTTTTCCGCAATGGCATTGAAAAGGGGAAGTAACATCCATGCCGTTAATACGCCCAGTATAAAAGAGATAAGGCTAAATAAAACGGATTCCGTAAGAAACTGGGCCACAAGGTTACTCTTGAACGCACCAACGGTCTTGCGCAAACCAACCTCTTTTGCCCTTTTCGCCGATCTCGCCGTTGACAAGTTGACAAAATTGATACAGGCCAAAAGCAATATGAACCCTGCAATAGCTGCAAAGAGCCATACAAAGCGAAGGTTCCCATGTTGTAATCCATCTGCCATTGCGATATCCGATTTTAGATGAATGTCGCCAATTGGCTGTAATTTGTATTCTATATTTTTTAGAACTTCTATAAAAGAGGCATCCCTGCCCCTTTTAATCTGGGCGGGAATCACGTACTTCTTTAATATAGATCGCATTTTGTCCTGTAGCGTAGTTACATTGCTCTTTTCATCCAAAAGGACATAGGTAAAATAGTTTTGTGAAGTCCAACTTGCATTGGAGTCATCAATAGGCAACAGAAAATCGAAATCGAGATGCGAATTACCCGGAAAATCGGGCATCACACCTGTTATGGTATATGGTCTTGAAGTATTATCGTCCAAAATCAAGGTCTGTCCCAAGGCTTTTCCATTGGGGAAGTATTTTACTGCCTTTGATTCGGAGATAACCAAGCTTCGCGGCCCTATCAATGCTTCTTCAGGGTTGCCTTGTAGGAGTGGGATTTCCAATATTTCGAATATATTCTGGTCTCCGTACAAAAAACCCTGCTCAAAAACATTCTGGGTTTCCGCATCCGGGCGGAAGGCCCTTTTTCCTCCAGAAGAAAGGGCAGAGCCATATACTTTGCCGGCCTTTTCAATTTCGGGGAAATCAGCTTCCAATGTTTGTGCCATGGGCAATGGAAAATGGGTGCTCTTTTTCATTTCCCCATCAATTTCGGCCTGCATGACCACCCTGTATATTTGATCTGATCGGGAGTAGTGCGTATCATAGCCTAATTCGTCCCTTATGAATAGCGCAATTAGTAAGCAGGCAGCAATCCCCAGGGCAAAGCCACCAATTTTTATACCGGTAAAGAATTTCTCTTTTTGAATACTTCGTAAGGCGATTTTTAAATAGTTTTTGAACATGTTTTCTTTTTTTATTTAGACCTGCCAGGTCTTTCATCATTCCGTTCGTAAACTTTTTACCGGATCTGCATTGGCCGATTTTATGGACTGCCAACCTACGGTCAGTAAGGTGATGAGTATGGCAAACCCTCCGGTTACTACAAATACGCTCCAGTGGATTTGGATTTTATAGGCAAAACCTTGTAGCCAAGTATTCATAAAGTAATAGGCAATAGGTGATGCTATCAATACCGCCAGTACTATTAATTTCATCAAATCCTTGGAGATAAGTGCAATAATGCTTCCTACGCTTGCTCCAAGCACTTTGCGAATACCTATTTCCTTGGTTCGCTGCTTGGCCATAAAGGTGGCCAGGCCAAAAAGACCCAGACATGAAATGAGTATGGAAATAATGGCAAAATAATAGGCCAAAGTGCCGGTCAGGTTTTCGCTCTTATATGCAGCGGCATATTGCTCATCCACAAAATTATAGTGCAGGGGCAGATCCGGCAGAGTTTTGGTGAATACGGTCTGTAAAGAAGCTAATGCTTCCTTGGTCTTTCCGGCCTCCAATTTTACGAACATCATCCCAGCATTATTGGGATCCAGGAGAAAGACTGCCGGCTGTATGGGCTCATACAAAGATCGGTTATGAAAATCCTTCAATACCCCGATTATCTGTCTGGGTTTGCGCCATAGTTGAATGCTTTTTCCTATGGGATCTTTAATCCCCATAATCTCTACGGCCTTTTCATTGAGAACAATATTCAAAGTATCGGTGCTACCTTCACGATAATAACTGCCTTCTTTTAATGGAACATCGAACACATCTATAAAATTATGAGCTGTCCAAAGCAGGGAAAACTCGATATTTCCCTGTTCCAAGGTCTTGCCCGGCCAACTGACACCGCTGGACGACGCCACCATGTTAAGCGGGGAGGGACCGGCCAAGGTCACATCCTCTATGGCATTGGAAGCAAGCAATTCGTTTCGCAGTACTTCATACTTATCGGTCAATACTTTGTCCTGATGAATCGATACCAGTTGTTCTTTTGCAATCCCAAGATCTTTTTGATTGATATATTCGATCTGTAATCTTACGGTCAAGGCAGCTACAATGAGCAAACAAGTCAATCCGAACTGAAGTACCACAAGGGACTTTCTAAGGGATATGGTGTTTTTTTGCTCTTGACCTTGACCCTTTAAAGCGGCAATGGGTCTAAAAGATGAAATAACCAGGGCCGGATAAACGCCGGATAGCAAGGTTGTACATACAAAAACCACGAAAATACCCAGCCAAATGAGCGGTTCGGTAAAATTCAATGCAAGTTGTTTTTCCGCCAGACTATTGACACTGGGCAAAAGCAACTGGGTAAATATATAGGCTATTAAAAACGATATCCCCGTAATCAGGGTCGTCTCGGTTAAAAATTGCCCCATAAGATTGTCCCTTTTTGCACCGATTACCTTGCGTACCCCTATTTCACCTGCTCTTTTGGTGGCATGGGCCGTTGACAGGTTCACAAAATTGATACATGAAATAATCAATAGAAAAATAGCGGCTATAGTAAATATCCGAACGTACCTTATACGACCGCCACTTACCTGGGCTTTTTCATCAAACTGATTGTACAGATAGTCGTCCGAAAATTTTTGGATGAAGCAGCCTTCTTTAAGTTCCCCTTTTATATTGTCTTGAAACAGCTTGTTCAATTTTGAGGAAACTTCTTGAGGGTCGGCATCAGGTCGCAACAAAAAGGCCCCTTGAATTCCGTTGTTGCTCCATTCCAGCATCCACTCATTGTCTTTTAGGTACTTTTCAAAACTGTAATAAAAGTCGTTTTGAATCGATGAACTTTTGGGGAAATCCTTATACACCGCTTCAACGGTAAAATCCCCGTTGTCCAAAATAGTTACGTTGCTTCCTATGGCCTTCTTCGACCATTCCGAACCCCAAAACCGTTTTGCCAAACTTTCCGAAATGGCCAAGGCTTCCAGTTTTTCATCAAGTTGGGTAATATCCCCAAGCAATATCGGATACGAAAAGCTGGAAAAAAAGTCCGCATTGGCGAATGTTCCGGAAGCCCTAAAATCAATATTCTCCAGCCTTAGATTGTCCTCAAAACTACGGGCCAGGGTGATGAATTTTTCGATTTCCGGCACTTGTTCCTTAGCAGCCCTTAGAAATGGATAGGATATCCCGGCATAAACATCCAAAACCCCTTCCTCCAATGGAATAGTACGTTTCACACGATACAATTGATCGTCCTTTGCATGAAACTTATCCTTACTGTACTCATCCTGTACCCAAAGCAACATGAGAAAGGATACGGTAAGGGCAATGGCTAGTCCCAACACGTTAATGGAGAAGTAGCCTTTATTCCTTATTAGGTTACGCCAAGCGATTTTTAGATAATTCTTAAACATTTTACGTGCTTTTATTCTTCTTTTAAATTATTTACCGGATTGGTCAAGACCAACTTCAAGGTCTGTGTGCCTACGGAAAACCATACCAATACTAAGAGAAGTGCCAAGGGCAAGGCGAAGAAATACCAGTTTAACTCAAAACGATAGGCAAATTCCTGTAACCATTGCCCTCCCAAATAGTATGTAATAGGAATGGCAATCCCAAAACCGATCAATACCGGAATGCTAAAGCTTTTAAGGAGTTTCCACACAAGCCATATGGCATTGGCTCCCAAAACCTTGCGTATGGACATTTCCTTTTTGCGTCTCTCGCACCAGAACCTGGCATAGGCTATCAATCCTAAAATACCGATACAGATAGAGATGATCGTAAACACATTGATAATAGTAGCAAATTGCCGGTCTTTATCATATTGGGCCTTGAAGTTGTCATCTACAAAATAGTGGTTGAAGGGAATACTGGGATACAACGAAGCCCATTTACTTTCCAATTTTTCCAAGGTTCCTTTTACGTTATTAGGAGTAACGCTGAGCGTAATTTTCATAAACTGTTCCGGCCACACCTTTAAGGACAATAAACCTACGTCCTCATGAAGGGATAAATAATTAAAGTCGTTGACTACCCCGATTACCGTGCCATTGCCACCCCATTGTTCAAAGGAGGCCCCTAAGATATCCTCAGGGTTCTCATATCCAAAGGCCTTTACGGCGGCCTCGTTCAAGATAAGCGCCGAGGTTTCGTCCGCCGGACCCCTTCTAAAATCCCTTCCTGCTACAAGTTGTAGTCCATAGTCCTCCACAAAGTTGTAGTCCACTAGATTTAGATTTATTTCCCCGTTACTACTTCGTCCGTTAACATCCAATAATTGTGTTGCTACCCCATTCGGTGTCTGGCCGGGAACATGGGAGCTAAAGGTTATGCTCTCCACTCCTGGAATACCCTCTAATTCTTGTTTTAGGGACTCATATGCTGTTCCTATTGTAGAGTTTGGACCATAATCCAATACAATTTTGTGGGCTGTATCCATCCCTAAATCCTGATTTTGGATGTAGTTCAATTGATAATAAATGATACATGATCCTATGACCAGGGCACTTGTGATGGCAAACTGAAAAATTAATAAAGATGTCCTTGTATTCAGGACATTGTTATACTTGCCATCGGGTTTGGGTTTATGAATGGTCGAAATCCTGGCGAACTTGACTGCTGGATAAATGCCCCCCAACAAAGTAAGTACTATAGGAATCAAAGGGAGAAGTAAAATGAAAAGGGGGTTTGAAAGGAAATCAGTATCAAAGTTACCTCCCAAAAGGTCTTCAAAAAATGGGAAGGTCAACAGGATTAGCAATATGGATACTATCGTCGCAAACGAGGTGAGCAATAACGATTCAACCGAAAATTGTTTAAAAATATCTCGTTTAGAGGCCCCAACGGTCTTTTTTATGGAAACGTCCTTTGCTTCTACAGAAAGTTGGGCTGTAGTTAGGTTTATAAAATTGGAGACCGCCAATAAGAGTATCATGATACCTATGGTAAAGAGGATATAGAGGTTGGATCGCTTTCCTTTTGTCCCCAATTCGCCCAATTTTGGAGAACTGAAATGCAACCCGTTAAGAGGTTCAATGGATAATTTATATTGGTCATTAGTGCTACTTTTCTCGAGGTACTGTGGAACCGTCCGTAGCACTTCGTCCAAACTGGCCGTACTATGTCCATCTTTCAACAAGAAATATGTGTTCATGGGGAACCATTCCCAGTTTTGATCTACATTGGGTCTGTCCTTAAAAAAAGTCGCCATCGAAATCAAAAAATCGAACTGCAAATGCGAATTAGAGGGGATATTGCGCATAACACCCGAAACCGTAAATGGCACGTCGTCATAAAGCAATACTTTGTTCAGGGCATTTACATTTCCAAAGTACTTTATGGCCGTATTTTCAGTAATAATTATCTTATCCGGGCCGTCCAAGGCAGTTGACGGATTTCCTGCGACCAGATCAAAGTCGAAGACCTTAAAAAAGGCAGAATCCGCATAATAGATATTCTCGCTCTCGGAAAAGAGTTTGTCCCCGTGTTTAATGGCATGACTCCCATATTCCTTGTTGATTCGAACAAATTCCTCTACCGCAGGGGATTGTGACTTCACATAAGGGCCTACAGGAACGGCGCTAAGACCCAACGAAAGGTTCCCGGTAGGGGACTCAACGGCCGTATTAATCTTGGCGATTTTTGTATAATTCGAATGAAAAGTGTCGTAATTTAATTCCTGATACAGATAGATGGCAATATAAAACAGACTCACTATCCCAATGGCCAGGCTAAATAGCTTGGTAGAAGTGCTTCCTTTCTTGTTCCATAATTTTCGACGTGCGATTTTGATGAAGTTGAACAACATGATTTTCGTTTTTTGATGATTTTCCTTTTAGGACATTTGTATGTGTGATACAGCCAATTTGTTTTGTAATTGTGGTTATTTCCAATGCGGTTGAAGGCTCATCTTAGACCACTGTCTCAAGACGTACTATAAAGCAATGAGATCGAAGCCTTTAACTTTTCCTTCGATCTTCATGCCATAACTGTAAAGCTCTAAAAATCAGATATTCACAAATTAAATTAAAGAAAAAAAGCGGTTGGGTGTCAAATATTTGGACAGGAGGTGTACAATATATTTACAGGACTTTGAACGAAGCCTGATCAAAGTGATCGGAATGGTTCAGGTTGATGACCCTAGAGGTGATAATCCCACGATATGGGAAGGTGTTCGTCATAGGATTTGGAGAAGGTGGAGGAAACAGATTCGAGCTCTTAACGAAAAATCGGACTGGGAGGCAGTCCGATTACCAAGAACGGTCTGTACCATGTGTAAGTGTTGAAACATTCCAAAATTACGCGGCTATCCTTAGCGTAGGCCAACGGGTTTTTGTGAGGAAAGGGCCAAAGAAGGAGACTGTACAATGAGATTGAAAGCAACTTCCTTATAACAACCTGGGTCTTTGGGGTTCGCTACCCGGGCAGTGATGGTTTTCTTTCCTATATCAAGATTGCTCATGCGGTCAGGGAGTGGATTGCCTTCCCGATCAAAATAAGAGACCGCCAGACCGCTCTGTCCGCCAAGGATGGCAGATTCAACCAAGGAGGTATCAAAAGCATAGGAAGTTCCCGTATCGGATGTGGTCTCAAATGCAAACAGGTCATCCACGGGGTATACCGTTATATTGTCCGCTACGTTTAGGGTTGTAGTGACACGCAATTCACGCCATGCTTTTGTTGTGATTTTAGCTGTTATGGTATAGGTGCCCTCTGCTGAAAATTCATGGTTAGGGTAAAAATCAGTGGAGTTATTGTTTGCCTCAGCGGCAGGATCGCCAAAATCCCAAGCCACGGTAGCGATCTGATGACTATCGGTAAGATCAAAACTTGCCGATAGATCGGAGCAGGCGGAAATATAATTGATGCGGTAGTCAGAAATTCTATTGAGCGTACCGAAAGCCTTTAAATAATAGTTGGGTGAAATCTCATGATAGGATGTTGCTGTATTATATTCCAAGGTATTACAATCCTTGAAGTAGGCCGGGTCTGTTTCCCCCTCGGTAAAAGCGGCATAAAGAAAATGTCCTTCCGGGGCAAGGGAAGTAACTTCAATAAATACTTTTTCAATTATAGAAGGAATAACGATAGGGGCATCAAAACTAATCCGTAGCGTTTGTATGGGTGTTGGCTTTGTAAAAGGTGTGGACATCTCGGTCAGGGCAACATCCTGACTCGATCCTATCAATTTGGTCGGATCAAAGGAGTTTGGAAAATCCCCGTCGATTTCATAAACATTAACACGGAGCATACCAAATGTGTCTTGTCCATACCATTGTCTAAATGCTATTTCGACCGAATCAAGTATAAGTTGATCGTTTTCGGTAACACCGAAGTCTTGGAGAACAAAGGCCCTGCCGTATGAAATGCCATTTTCACAGGAGGATAAGGATGCTCCCGTTGTTTTCCCAGTATTTTGGGTTAACGTGATTTGTGCCTGAATTGAAGAAAAAGTAAGCACTAAGGTCAGTGCGAATACGAAGCGAGTGTAGTTGTGGGGTTTCATATCGAAGTGTTTTTGGATAGTTAGTTCAAGTGTACTCTTGCCGGGTTTCACTTGTAGCTTATGCTATTTCGATATCTAAATTAGGGTTGAAATCTCCGTTCTCCATGTATTGTCACGTTAACGGTGTATTTCGTCCTTTAACCGGTAAAGCCACTTTCCTTGGAGTAGGGCTTCAAAATAAATATTTGGCACAGGGGTAGTAAAAAAGAAATCGGTAAGTTCTATCCGATACGCGTTCCTTTCAGGTTCCGAATTATTTTCTTAGATCGATATTTTTCCTGTCAATGGTTTTATGGGCATCCCTTGCCTAATCGTCGTTTTAGACCTTTACGGTTTTCCGCCAATGCCTTGACCAAGCTCAGCAATTGGGCGGACAAGTTTAACCTTAAAGGTTTACGATTTCTTTATTCTGTCCGTAAACTTTTTACAGGATCGGTATTCGCCGCCGCAATCGTCCGAATACTGATAATTGCCATGGCGATAAAGAGCATGGTAATGCCCCCAAGGAAAAAGACCCACCAACTTAAGACCGTCTTATACGCAAAGCCTTGTAACCAATAGTCCAAGCCCCACCAGGCTATTGGCGCTGCTATGACGAAGGCAATGCCGATCAATACCAGAAACTCCTTACAGAGCAATAGGTTTAACTGTGCTAGTGTGGCGCCCAATACTTTCCGAATTCCAATTTCCTTTGTTCGGCGTTCGGTTGTGTGGATCACCAGACCTAAGAGTCCCAAACAGCTGATTAGAATGGCCAGACCGGCAGACCACTTCAATAACATGGACGCCCTCCGCTCCTGTTCATAAAACTTTTTTATGGTGTCATCCATAAAACGGAATTCGAAATCCATTTCGGGATAGACGGTTTTCCATTTTTCTTCAACTTCGGCTATAATGGTGGGCCAATTTTCCGAAGATCCCAGCAGGGAAAAATGAACGATTTCAAATAGGGAAAAATCATTTCTGTACATATCACCTACCAAGGCCATTGGTCGAATTCCGAACCGAAGAGAGCCTTGATTGAAATCTTCCATGACCCCAACAATAGGATTCAATTCGTTATCCATTCTTAAGGATTCCCCAATAGCCTCCCAAGGATGTTCAAAGCCCAACATTTTGGAGTAGGTTTCATTGATGACATACTCTTTGATGGTATCATTAAGGCGCTCACGCCCTGCCAATAGTTTAATGTCGAAAAGTTCCCTATAATTTAGATCTCCGAAAAGCAGTTGTACACTGGTAAGGATATCTCTCCCTTTGTTCGTGTACGATATATCCGCAGTGCGCATATTACTAGATGCCGGAGGATTCCAGCCCAGGCTTACCTGGGATATTAACTGAAAGGATTTTAGCTCCTCCGCAAAGTTTAGACGTTTGTTTAAATCCGGATCATTCCAAGTTCCCATATAGGCAATGGCCTCCGTTTTAAAACCCATATCCTTGTTCATTAAAAAATTCAACTGTTTTCCCACCAAAATAGTGGCTACGACAAAAATCTGGGCAATAACAAACTGAAAAACAGTTAAGTATTTTCGCAAAGTTGACTTGCCAGTTCCCGGCAATCCCTGGTTTTTTAATACGGACACGGGTTTAAAATGGGACAAGACCAGGGCGGGATAAAAACCGGACAACAAGGTTATGACCCCTAACAACAAAATAATACAACCCACAATTATCGGACTTGAGAATAGCCCGAGGTTTAGTCCTGGAGGTATAAATTCGTTAAACAACAGCAGTAACCTTGAAGAAAGAAACAAAGAAACGATGGCCGCCGCACCGGTCAACAGAAATGTTTCGCCCAAAAACTGAAAGACCAAACGTTTCCTTGAACTCCCCAGTGTTTTTCGAATGCCGATTTCCTTGGAGCGCTTTGTAGCCTGTGCTGTATTCAAATTGATAAAATTAATACACCCCAATAGCAGAAGAAACAAGGCCACGAACGTCAAATTTTTCAATACGGTCTTACTGCCTCTATACTCGCTTTGATCAAAAACCATATAGTCGGAATTCAGATGAATATCGGACAAGGGCTGTAGATGGAAGTTCCTTGTCTCACCCCTATCGTGCATTCCATCATCTTCATTTTCCTTGGATAACCTATCCAAATGTCGTTGTACGTTGCCCAAAGCATTGTTATCCACAAGTCTTACAAATACCTGGGAACCGGAATTGGTACTATTCCATTCATCATTATCGATCAGGTTTTTCTGGCCAAAGCTATGGGCCGTTTTCAAGGACAGGAATTCTTGAAAAATGAAATCACTCTGATCTTTAAAATTCGATACCACGCCAACGACCCTAACAGGAACGGAATCATTATATAATACTGTTTTCCCCATGATCTCCTGAGGGTGCATTCCTGGAAAGTACCTTCCGGCCCTCCTATCGGTCAGTACCACTTCATTTGGGTTGGAGAGGGCAACTTCAGGAGCCCCTGCAAGCCATTCATAAGAAAAGATTTGAAAGTATTCCTTATCCGTGTAAATCTGGTTCCTTGGGTTTCTAAAAACTTTATCCGCATCTTTTGAGCGTGCCTTTTGAGCATATGCACTAAAAAAAGTGCTGGTCAACTCAATTCCCGTTACCCCTTCCTTTAAAGCCTTTCCTAATGGAACGGCGACCCCCCTATTATGAAATTCCGCTTCAGGGGTCTTAAAATCGGTGGTCACCCTATAAATACGTTTGCCATCGGGATGGAACTTATCAAAAGTAAGATCATAATAAATGATGGCCCCAATGACAAACGAAGCACTAAGTCCAATGGAGAGACCAATAATGTTGATGATAGAAAATGCCTTATTGTTCCATAGGTTTCTAAAGGCTATTTTTAAATAGTTTCTAAACATACTCCTTGTTTCTATTTCCTAGATTTCCCCATTTTACTTTGCTCTATGCCCAAATAACAAACCTCTGGTCTTATGTCTAACGTCTCTAATCTTACGTCTTACTTATTCCGTCCTCAAACTTTTTACGGGATTGGCATTTGCGGCGGCAATCGTCCGAATACTGATAATTGCAATGGCGATAAAGAGCATGGTAATGCCCCCAAGGAAAAAGACCCACCAACTTAAGACCGTCTTATACGCAAAGCCTTGTAACCAATAGTCCAAGCCCCACCAGGCTATTGGCGCGGCTATGACAAAGGCAATGCCGATCAATACCAGAAACTCCTTACAAAGCAATAGGTTCAACTGCCCTAGGGAGGCACCCAATACTTTCCGAATTCCGATTTCCTTTGTTCGGCGTTCGGTTGTGTGGATCACCAGACCTAAGAGTCCCAAACAGCTGATAAGGATAGTAAGGCCAGTGGCCCATTTTAACAGGGCCGAAGTTTTGTGTTCTTGTTCATAGAACCTGGAAATGGTATCATCGATAAACTGAGGATCAAAATCGTAATCGGGATAAATAGATTTCCAAGCGTTTTCGACCAAGGCAATGTCACTGGTTAAATCTGATGTTTTATTTCCTCCTATGGAAAAATGAATCGTATTGAACTGCGAATATTCGTTACGGTACCAATCGCCGACCAAGGCCATGGGTTTAATAGTGGTTCTTAAAGAACGTTGGTAAAAATCTTTCATCACTCCCACTATAGGATATGCCTCCCCTTCCAATATCAAAGATTTGCCAATCGCCTCAATGGGTTCCTGGAAGCCCAAAAGTTTCATATAGGTTTCATTAATTACATACTCCTTGATGGTATCGTTCAATATATCCCTCCCTGCCAATAAAGGTATTCCATAAAGGCGTCTGTAGTCGATGCCCCCATAAAGCCATTGTAGGCTAGCCTGCACTTCATTTTCTTCATTTCGATAAACAACCGCTGAGGAAAAGGTGCTTCGAGAGGCCGGTGGATTTCCTCCTAAAATAACATCCTGTATGTGAGGATCCGTTTTTAGCTTTTCTAAAAGGCGGATTCTTTTATCGATTGAAGGCTCGTTATAAGGCGTCCTCAAATATGCAATGGCTTCGGTCTTAAAGCCCATGTCCTTGGTCATCAAATAGTGAATCTGTTTACCGACCAGTACGGTAGCAATGATAAAGACTTGTGCAATCGCGAATTGAAAGACCGTCAAATATTTTCGGAGGGAAGTTTTGTCATTGCCCGGTAAAATTTGATTTTTAAGTACAGATACCGGCTTAAAACGGGAAAGGACAAGGGCAGGATAAAATCCTGATAACAAAGTTAATACCAATACTAAAAGAATCGCCGAACCGATCAATACCGGACTATTAAAAAGTCCAAAACTTACCCCTTGAGGAATAAAGTCGGAAAATAACCGAATCAACCAAGACGAAAAAAACAAGGATACTACAGCTGCTGTAACGGTCAATAAAAAAGTCTCTCCCAAAAACTGGAAAACCAATTGTTTTCTAGAACCGCCAAGGGTCTTACGAATCCCGATTTCCTTGGCGCGTTGTGTGGCCTGGGCCGTATTCAAATTAATGAAATTGATACAGCCCAAAAGGAGTAGGAACAGGGCAACAAATGATAAACTGATTAAAACGGGTTTACTGGCCTGACTTCTTGTGTAGTCATACGTTCCGTAATTAGGATTAAAATGGATATCGGCCAAAGGTTGTAAATGAAATCTCCTTTTCTGGCCGAATGCCACCATTTCTTTGTCCAGATGCTCCGCGGCCAAAAGGTCCAGCTGTTTTTGAACGGATACCACATCGGCTTTTTCGCTTAGTTTTACAAATAATTGGGACGTGCTATTTGTGCTATACCAATTTGTGCTCCCCAAGCTGTTCTTTAGTCCTATATCCCCTATGGTTTCATATGAAATAAATTCCTCAAAAATGAGGTCGCTCCGGTCTTTAAAATTTTCGACAACCCCGGTGACATTCAAAGATATGGTGTCATTGTATGTCAATACCTTACCAACAATCTCATTTGGTGATAGGTCGGGAAAATACCTTTTGGCCCTGTTTTCCGTCAACACTACCTCATTTGGATTTGATAGGATTCCATTTGCATCTCCGGCCAACCATTTGTATTGAAACAATTGAAAGTAATTACCATCCGTATGAATTATATTTTCGGGGCTTTTGAATATTTTTTCGGTTTCGGTATTCTCCACTTGATGCATGGAAATTGTATATAGGGGGCTTACGATTTCTATTCCGGCAAATTCTTCCTTTAAGGCCTGCCCCAATGGTACCGATACGCCCGGATTATAAAAATTACCATCTGGTGATGTGAATTCAGTAGTCACACGATAAATCCGCTCACCATCCAAATGGAATTTATCAAAGGTTAAATCGAAATAGATGATTGTCCCGATAACAAAAGCGGCACTTAACCCAATAGAAAGGCCTATGATGTTGATCAAGGAAAACACCTTATTCTTCCATAGGTTCCGAAAAGCGATTTTTAGATAGTTTTTGAACATGGCTCTTGTTCTCTTAATTCATTCAATCTTTAGTTTTTATCATAATCCCCTTTTTCCTTCGACTGCCTGCTCGACAGCGTCATTCAGGCGGGTGCTCAGGGTGACAAGAGGTTTATTCCGTCCTCAAACTTTTTACTGGATTGGCCATGGCCGATTTTATAGCCTGAATGCCCAATGTAAAACTGGTAATCAAAAAAGCGATTAATCCGCCTAAGGCGAACATCCACCACTGAATGGTAATGCTATAGGCAAAACTGGACAGCCATGCGTTCATGACATACCAAGCCATGGGAAAGGCGATAAGGGCAGCCACCCCCACAAGCAGTATATAGTCCTTGGACAGCAACACCACTATTTTAAGCACGCCCGCACCCAATACTTTTCGTATACCTATTTCCTTTATCCGCCTTTTTGCCATGAAGGAAATTAACCCAAACATGCCCAGACAGGAGATAAAGATGGTTAATAAAGCCACTACATTTACTGTTTTTAACATGCCCTCGATCAGGTTGTACTGACTGCTGACTTTTTCGCTTAAAAGCCCTTGTTCATAGGTTCTTCGTGAAGCTATGCCCCCAAAGGATTGCTTTAGAAATTCCTGTACAGCCGCGCCATGGCCGGGCATCACCTTTACCGAAAGGTAACGGTGTGCACCTAGATCTTCTTTGGCCCTATAATAGTGTACCAAGGGTTCAACGCCACTTTGAAGGTCTTTGTAGTGAAAATTCTCCATAACCCCTACCACATGATACCCTTCAAAGTCGCTATTTTTAAACTTCAGCCGCTTTCCTTCAATAGACTCCCATCCAAAGGCCTCCAAAGCACTGCGATTTATAATGGCAATATTATCTTCGGCAGTATCCATAGTCTCATCAAAGTCCCTTCCCATTACTATTGGCACTTGCAGCGTTTTCAGATAATCCTTATCCGTATAGGCGTATCGGGTACGGACATCCCTTTTTGTCTCCGGGTCATGAAAGGGGTTGAAGCTATTGTTATAGTCAGAAGGAACTACTTGACTTGTGGAAAAGCTTTTTACATATGGGTTTGCGTCCAGTTGATCCAACAAGGCCCTAAATTCCGAGTTTGCCTGTTCCGGGTTTCTATAGTCGAGAGCAATGTTGCCCACAATAACGTCCTCCCGGTCAAAACCAACATCCGCACTTTTCATGAACCCAATTTGATCGTTCAAAATAATCGCACCGCATATAAAAAGAATGGCTATGGCAAATTGTAGGATGATAAAGGAATTACGAAAAAAGAAATTGCTTTTAACAGCGGCTATCTTTCCTTTGATTCCCATGGAGATAGGCACCGATATAAAGCGAAGGGTAGGAAGGATCCCCACCACCAAAGTGACCAATATCCCTAGGGCAATGGTATACAGGATAACAGGATAGTCATTTTTTATACTAAAGTTGATCTCCCCAAAATCCGCCCCGAAAATAGTGTTCATAGCCGGGAGCAGCACTCCAAGAAAAAGCCCACCTGAAATGAGGATGGAAACAAACACCAAAATACCATTTTCCAAACAGAACTGAAGCACAACACTTCTTTTCCCACCTCCCAAAATCTTCCGTACCGCAATGTCCTTAGTGCGCCTAAACATGGTAGAGGTATTCAGGTTAAGCAGATTCACCAATACAATGAGCAACACAAAAAAAGATGCGGCAATACAGCCGTTAATGATAATTTTCACCACTGGGATGGCATCCATGCGACTTTGGGAATAGGGTGCGGCCTTTAACTCGGTAAAAACGCTTGGATCCGTATAATTGTCCCGTGCCAATTGATTTACATGTTTTGTCAACTCTGCTATATCGGTATCTGGGCGTACCCTGAAATAGCTTGGTGAGAAACTGTCCGACCAGGTTAATCTGGAAAGAAAGTTAGGATTGTCCTTCAACACATCATTGGGCAGAACTACACCCAACCTAAAAGAAGAATAGGGGCTTATGGGTTCAAAAACCCCTGTAACTATAAGATTTAAAGAGTCGGCCCCCGTAATTGTTTCACCAACAGGATTGGTATTACCAAAAATCTTTTTACTGACCCTATCGGTCAGGATAATGGAATATTTCTTTTCCAAAGCGGTCTTGGCATCACCATATTTTAATGGCAGGGAGAATACCTCAAAAAACTCAGGGTCCACATAATCCGTCCGTTCCTGTAGTTCTTTATCACCATTTTCCAACCACATATTGCCCCAACCGTGCAGGTGTGTACCCGCAATTACCTGAGGAGAGGTCTCTACAATTTTATCCAACAAAGGGTATGGGGTTTCCCTATAACTTGCACCACTCGGGGTAATGGTATTAAAGTAGTAGATGTTTTCTTGGTCTCTTATATTGGTGTCGGCAGTATAATAGGCATAGACCGAAAATAGCAATGTTAACACACTGCCAACCCCAATGCTTAGACCCAACAGGTTTAAGGAAGAAAGCAACTTATTTTTCCAAAGGTTACGTAGCGATAGTGTCAAGTGGTTTCTGAACATGGCGGTTATTTTTAGTATAAGTTACGCGCCGAATATCGATATATTGGTGCTATTTAATAAAGTCGTTAATCCATTTATATGCCATAATCATATCATTCTATAAATCAATGTCTTATGCCTTTACAAAAAAGGAAATTGAGGATGAAATGTAAAATAATTGGACAAGAACTGTATACTATTTGGACACTTTAGGTTTCGCACCGGAAGACGGACACGTTTTAACATTTTAGGTTTGGAATTATTCCGCCCGCAAACTTTTTACCGGGTTTGCGTTTGCCGCCTTTATGGCCTGAAAACTTACGGTCAATAGGGCAATGCAAATGGCGATACAACCCGCGATTAGAAATACCCAGCCATTAATCTCAATACGATAGGCAAACCCTTCCAGCCACTTTTCCATCATCCACCAAGCAAATGGGCCGGAAATCAGTAGGGCTATAAGCACAAGCCCCATAAAATCCATGGATAACAATTTGACGATTCCAGAAACGCTACTTCCCAAGACCTTGCGTACCCCGATTTCCTTTCGTCGTTGCTCTGCCGTATAGGATAATAATCCAAAAAGGCCCAAACAGGAAATGATGATGGCGAGAAGGGCGAACGATCTTGAAAGATTTCCTACCAGTTGTTCACTAGTAAACATGGCATTGAAGGTGTCTTCCACAAATTCATATTCAAAGGGAAAGGCGGGGTTGTGTCTTTTCATGACTTCTTCGATTTCTATAAGGGCCTTGGCCATAGGAGCATCAGACTTGATTCTCACGTACATATTCCCGGTATATTCGGGATTGTTATAGAACATGACCGGATCGCTTGTCCCATACATATCCCCATACAAATAATCCTTTACTATCCCAATCACTGTATATTCGGTATCGTTCCTACGTATTCGCTTGCCAACGGTACTTCCCTGGCCCATTAATTTTGAAAAGGATTCGGTTATCAGGACATTTTTACTATCCGTTCCAACATCGTTCGCAAAACCACGGCCTTCCAAAATTTCCATTCCCGCTGTATCGAAAAAGTCAGCACTTATATATCTGTGGGAAATAAGCACATCCTCGGTATCCTTGCCGCCCTCCCATTGAAGCCCGGAACTGTTATTCCCACCAAAAAGTACGTTACTGTTCGTAAGGGCTGCGTTTTCAACAGCACCAGTGGAGATCATTTCCTGCCTAATAGATCTAAAATTCTTTAGCACATCCCCATTTACCGGAAGTTGAACAAGGTTCTCCTGCTTATAACCCATGTCCCTACTTTTTACATGCCGTACTTGTTGGTAGACCACAATGGTACCCATGATAAATACTATGGAAACTGTAAATTGGGCAATGACCAGTCCCTTACGTATTAAGTGGGCACTTCCTTCCTTGGCTTTCACTCCTTTCATTATTTCAACAGGCTTGAAAGAGGACAGGTAAAGGGCCGGATACCAGCCCGAAATGAGACCGCAAATCAAGGTAATTCCAAAAAGCGGAAGCAGATGGACGGCATCAAACAGACGAAGTTGAAGTTGTTTTCCGATGAGTAGGTTGAACTCCGGCAGCAACATCCAAATGAACAGGATACTGGCCAGAGCCGCCAATGATGTGGTAATCAGTGCCTCGGTCATAAATTGGGCCATTAGCTTTCTTTTACCCGAACCCAAGACCTTGCGTACACCCACTTCCTTGGCTCTTTTTTCACTCCTCGCCGTGGAAAGGTTAATAAAATTGATACAGGCAATCAACAGAATAATCAGGGCGATAAAAGAAAACAATCGGACATAAACAATTTGACCATCTACTTGTTGCCCATTCTCAAAATTAGATCTTAATCGCCAATCCTTCATAGAATGGAGAAAGGCATATCGGTCTTCTTCCTCTATTTTTGAGGGAATTAGTTCGCGTACTTTGGCATCTACCGTTTCAAAATCGGCCTTTGGTGAAAGCTCTACAAAAGTATCGGCAAAACCGTTCCGATATTCCTTCATCCACTCCTTGCCCAGCGCATACCTTTCAAAAGGGGCTGCCCATTGAAACCCAAAGGACACATTATCGGGTAGATTTTCGTAAACCCCGGTAACATGGTAATTTGTATCGTTGTTTACTCGAATCACCCTGCCCAGGGCAGTAGTATTCCGTCCATAAAGTTGAGTGGCCGTTTCCTTGGAAATCACAATGGCATCAAAATCATCAAAGGCAGTAGCAGCATCCCCCTCAATGAAGGAAAGACTGAACATGTCCAAAAAATCAGGATCCACAAATCTCCCGAATCTATTGATGCCCTTTTCACCAACGGTGAACAAAAGATTTTCCCCAGTTGTCCTAGCACTACCGACTATCCCGGGAATCTCGTCTTTCATTGCCTTTGCCAAAGGTCCGGGGGTAGATTGATAAAACGTACGCCACTGACCTTCAAACTGATTATTTGTGGGCACATAGTATACTAGGTCCTGTTTTGGAAAAACACTATCAAAATTTACTTCGTCCTCCACCCAAAGCAATATTAAGCTGGCACAGGTAATTCCAATGGCCAGCCCAAAGATATTCAACGCACTGTACCCCTTATTTTTCCAAAGGTTGCGCCAAGCGATTTTTAGAAGGTTCTTAAGCATAATTTTTATTTTTGACGAGACCTGACAAGTCCGAATTCTTTTATTCCGTCCGCAAACTTTTTACCGGGTTTGCGTTTGCCGCCCTTATGGCCTGAAAACTTACGGTCAATAGGGTAACGAGCAAAGCCCCGAAAATGGCAAGACCAAATACCTCCCATGAAATATCCACCCGGTACTCATAGCCCTGAAGCCATCGCCCCATAAAATGATAAGCTATAGGGATGGCAATGAGACAGGAAATCAGTACCAATGCCACAAAATCCTTGGACAACATTTGCCATAGATTATATACAGAGGCCCCGAGAACTTTACGTACCCCTATTTCCTTAGTGCGCTGTTCCGCCGTAAAGGACGCCAGACCAAAAAGACCCAAACAACTGATAAAAATGGCCAAAAGGGTAAACACACCGGCCAAATTTCCCAACCGCTGTTCGGATTCAAATTTGCGACCGTATTCCTGATCCACAAATTTGTAATCAAAGTTTGCCGAAGGCACTACCTCAGCAAAGACCGATGCAATCCGGGCAATGGCCGACTGGGCACCTACATCGGGTTTTATCTTAATATGGATAAAATTAGTGTTTGTATAATCCATGAAAAACACGGCCTGTTTTACGGGGTTATAGGGAGAATCCGTAATCATATTCTTGGTAACACCTATGATTTTTAAAGGTTGGCCCTGTCGGGAAATAAAGGTCCCGACCGGATTTTCCAGGCCCATATACTCCACGGCACGCTCATTGATAACAATGGCGGTTGAATCAGAGGCGAATTCCCGGGAAAAATCCCGGCCCTCCAGAAACTCCCATCCTATGGTTTCTCCATAATCATGGGTCACCTGAAAAACATTGAAACTTGTATCCCTTTCCGGATCCTTACCTTGCCAATCAAACCCGCCCCAACTCGTATACGATGCGGAAAGTGGTGAGGAACATTGCGCCATTTCCTCCACTACCCCTGTATTCTTCAATTCGGTACGGAGTAAATTGTATTTTCCGCTATAATTCGGATTGTTCATGTCCACGGTGAGCAAATTGCTATGGTTATACCCTATTGGTCTATCCTGTGTAAACTGAATTTGACCAAAGACAATTATAGTACCGATGGCAAGCACAAGGGATACCGAGAGTTGAAATACCACCAAAACCTTACGCGGTGCGAAGGTATACGACCCCGCTTTAAATGTTCCCCTAAATGCTTTTAAGGGTGTAAATGAAGATAAATACAACGCGGGATAACTTCCGGCCAATAGGCCTGTTATTAGCGTGAAGACCAGAATCATGGACCAAAACCAGGGATTACCCCATAGAATACCCATGTTCTTATCCGCAATTTCATTGAACCAGGGAAGAGAAATGAAGACCAATAGTAAGGCACATAAAAGGGCCATTCCGGAGACCAAAAGGGATTCTCCCAAAAATTGATGAATCAACTGCTTTCTCCCAGATCCTACCGCTTTCCTAACACCTATTTCCTTTGCGCGCTTTTCGGATCGTGCCGTACTGAGGTTCATGAAATTGATACATGCTAAAAAAAGTACAAATACGGCTATCCCGATAAAAAGCCAAACAAAGGTAATGCGACCCCGTGTGGCCTTTCCCTGTTCAAACTCAGAGTAAAGGTGCCATTTGTTCATGGTATGCATGAACAATTTGGGATGATACTTTTCCAATCGGGCAAACTCCTTGGGAGCATAGTCGATAAAGAAGTTATTGAGGGCTTCATCCACCGATTCAAAATCGGATTCAGGTTTCAGTTCCACATACAGATTATAGGAATAGTTGTCCCAGGTGTCCCTTGAGCTTGCTATGCCTTGATCCTGGGCCTCGAATAAATCCCAGTTCGCAAAGAACTGTACGTTTTCAAAACTGGTGTTTTTAGGCAAGTCCTTATAGATGCCGGTTACAACGGCATCCATGCTATTGTTTATTTTTATGGGCTTCCCCATGGGGTCTTCCTCCCCAAAAAGGACCAAAGCCGCGGATTGGGACAATACTAATGCATTAGTTTTCTCCAAACTGGCGTAGGTGCCTTCGACCATAGAAAGGGAAAGCATTTCCAAGGCACCATCTTCTATAAATTCTCCAGTTTGGGTAAATGTCTTTCCATTGGTACCCAATGTATAATCAAGGATCCAAAAAGCTCGTAAAATATGTTTGAAGTGGTCCTGGTAATTTTCTTTCAGAACGGTTCCTGTCACATGCATCATGGCATTGCTTACTTGAATCTCACCTGTATCCTGATTTTCAGCACGTTCATAAATCTGAGCAATCCGATTGTTGTTTTTATGGTAGCTGTTAAAGGTAAATTCGTCCATCACCCATAGCCCTATCATCATGACCACAGCCATGCCCATCGCCAGGCCACCAATGTTAATGGCCGAATAGCCCTTGTTTCGTAAAAGGTTTCGCCAGGCAATCTTTATATGATGTTTTAGCATGGTTCTTCTTATTTATTTGAAAATTTCATTGCCTTCGTTTATGTCCTTGATAAGACCTTCTATATAGGACAGGAACATTTGATTCGTAGTTTTTTCTTTCGCTGATTCGCAAAATTTCAGGGCCTTCTTTTTATCGCCTATATGATAGTGCCCACTCACCATCCCCAAATGGGCATAAACATCCTCCGGGTTTTGGTCATAGTTGCTTTTGGAAATTTTTAGGGCTTCTTCATGCTGCTCCATTTTATTTAAGCCAATGCCATATGAAAACAAATCCTGGGCCGTACCCATAGGGAGGGCCTTTTGCATAATGGAATCGGCTTCCTTTTGCCGATCGAGTTTTCCGAGTAACCCAGCATAGGTAGATAGTGTCTTAAAGTTGGATTCCCCAAAGTAGGAATTGATGGAGCGATCGGCCCAACTAAGAGCTTCCTCTAAATTGATGTTGTTTACCAAACAATAATTGGCCGCCATGTGCAGGTTCTGCCAATACCGGTAAAAAATACCAGAGTCTACCTCCCTTCGAAAGGTTTCTACTTGAATCTTGTGAAGATCTACGGAAACCGTAAAGGGAACCTTTACTTTTTCCCATTGTAAGGAGACCTCGGCACTGTTCTTGGTCTGGTCGTTGAATTCATATTTTAACCATTCCACGCTTTCATCCAACTTTTCCACTGGAACCTCAACCCGTAGGGCATCGTCCTTTTCCTTGTAATAAAAGCTGCCCCAGGCCGTATTGAATTTTGAAAAGACCAAAGTGGCTTTTTCAGGACCCATAGCAATGAAGAACCCATATTTGCCCTTCTCCAAAGGTTGATCCTCTATGAGTACATCCGTAGAAAACTCAATGGTGGTATTTTCATTGGCTCCTGCACGCCAAGGTGCAGCTTTACTGGTACCATAGCCCAAATCTGCAAACCCATAATGCACCAGTTTGCCCCAGATTTTGCCCTCCCTACCTTTTACCCCAGGCCGGGAATACTTGATTTTTACTTCGGTAATTCCAATAAATTCCGATACGGATGCTTTTTTGTTCCCGTCCGCAGGAAAGCTTATTTGAGCCTTTAGTCCTAAAGTGCAAAGGATCAATAAAAAGGTGATTAGTTGTTTTGTTTTCATCTTCTGTTATTTTGTGTTTTCATGTCATTTGGTTTCAGTGTATGCACTATCTATTCGGTACGCAAACTTTTGACAGGGTTTGCATTTGCAGCTTTAATCGCTTGAAAGCTTATGGTAATCATCGCTATAGTTATGGCCAAAATGCCGGACACGGCAAAGGCCCACCAGCTGATTGTAATCCTATATGCAAATTGTAACAGCCAATCGCTCATTGCATACCAAGCTATGGGTATTGCCAAGGCAATGGACAATACAATCAATTTTATAAAATCCGATGATAGCAATCTTAATATTCCCAGCGATGATGATCCCAATACTTTACGAATGCCGATTTCTTTTATTCTTAGCTCCGTATTGAAGGCCGCTAGACCAAATAATCCGAGACAAGAAATAAAAATAGCCAAAAAAGCAAAATACTTGGAGAGGCTTAAAATACGCTGCTCCGTCAGATACTGTGCATTTACGGATTGATCTTGAAAGCCAAAGCTAAAATTGAAGCCGGGGTTAAAGCTAGTGTAGATTTGCTCAAGGCTTTCAATGGTCTTTGCAGCAGTTCCCGGTCGTATTCTAACCATGGCCAAATCAAGATTGGGGGCGTACCTAAATACCACTGGGGAAATAGGTTGCATTACCGAAGCTGTATGGAAGTTTTTCATGACTCCCAAAATAGTCTTGTCCTCGCCCCATAGCTGTATTTTTTTGCCAACGGGATCTTTTAGGCCCATTAATCCTACGGCTTCCTCGTTTAGTACAAGATAGGATTCCGGAGATCCCAATTCCGGAGTAAATACATCCCCTGCTACCATCTCAATATTCATGGTCTGTATCAAATTTTCATCCACACGGCGAAGTACAAAATCAATCTCCAAATTTTCAGCTTTCCCAGGCCAATCTATACCATAGGTAGAAGAGCCGCCATCCTCTCGGATAAGGGACTCACTTATACCGCCTACACTTTCAACCCCGTCAATTTTTTCAATCTCATCAAATAATACCGGTGCATTTTCGTACGCTTTTCCTTCAAGATCAAAATGGACCAAATTTTCTTTTTGATACCCCATGGGCTTGGTAAGGGCAAAATTTATCTGGTCACTAATAATCAATACCGATATAATCAATACCAAGGACGCCATAAATTGAAAGACCACCAATCCCTTACGCGCAAATAATTCCGTTCCCTTGCCTTGAAATTTCCCTTTTAACGTTGCCAACGGACTAAAACCGGATAGATAGAACGCTGGGTAGCTCCCGGATATAAATCCTGTTACCAGCGTGCCCAAAAGAAGTATGGACATATGCTGAAAGATCAAATCCATACCAAGCTCTTTTCCCGTAATAAAATTAAAGACCGGTATAAGCAAAATAACCAGTACTAAGGACAAGGCCAATGAGAGAAAGGTAATGAAGATGGATTCCGCCAAAAACTGAACCACCAAAATTCTTTTGGTACTGCCCAATGTCTTTTTGATCCCTATCTCCTTAAACCTACGGGAGACCCTTGCCGTGGACAAGTTCATAAAATTGATGCAAGCAATAAGCAAAACCAACAAGGCAACAAAAGAAAATAGTTTTACGTAGGTAATCCGTCCCCCGCTTTGAACACCATTCTCATAGTTCCCCTTTAGATAGGCATCCGAGAATTTTCGTGTAAAAAGACTGAACGTATTATATTCATCATATTTGTCTATAAATCTTTCGATTTTTAAATTAAAGGTGGCAATATCAACATTTGGCTTCAACAAGACATAGGTGTCCGGTCCGGTATTGGTCCAAACCTGGCCATTGGTCCAAATGTCCTCCAACAGTTTTTTCCTAGTAGCTACAAAATTGAATTGCAAGGTCGAATTGTTGGGAACATTTTTAAATACTCCGGTTACTTTGGCGGAATGTTCGTTGCCAAACATATTATATTCCATTTGACGGTTCATGGCGTTTTCGACCGAACCAAATAGTTTTATGGCAAAATTTTCCGAAATGACAACCGCGTCCTTGTCGGATAGTACCTGAGAGGCGGTGCCATGAATCAACGGAAAAGTAAAAGCGTCAAAAAAAGTTTTACTGGCAAAAAGTCCGGCAGTTTTAAACATATTTTCTTCATTCTTAAAGCTAATACTCATACCCAACTTTCCACCATCCATAACGGTTAGGGCATGCTCCACTTCTGGTAGATCTTTTTCCAAGGCCTCCGCAAGAGGTCCCTGTGTTCCGTCAAGTATTCTTATTATACCGTTTTCCTCACTCTTCATTAGAACTTGATAAAGATTTGGCTCGTTTACATGAAACTTGTCTACCATGATTTCGTCCGTAACCCAAAAATAAATTAGGAAGGCACTGGCCATTCCCGTAGAAAGTCCCAGAATATTGATCAATGAGAACAAGGGGTTTCTTTTCAGGTTCCGCCATGCGATTTTAAGGTGGTTTTTGAACATGATCATTTTTTTAAAAAGGGTTCGACAACGGCCCAAACGGCGTTCCAATTGCAATAGAAAACTACATGGCCACAACCAGGGATGATGGATAAATTCGATTCCTTTATGGATTCATGTGCTTTTAAAAGGGCTTCTGGATTTGAGTATTGATCTTTATCTCCCGCCAAAAGTAATACGGGACAATCAATCTTTTTGAAGACCTTTTCACTCACCACTTCATTTTCATAAAGTGCATTGAGCCATTGCAAGCTTTCATTCCATCGCTTTGGTTCCGGCATGGCGGCCAGGCGTTTTTTAAAATATCCTCCTGCCTCTTTCATTAATTTCTCTTCGGAATAGCCATAATTTACCCCTGACCCTACCGGGCGGTCACCTGATCCTATTACGACCATCTTTTCAACCACTTCAGGATAGTCGGCAGCTAACCGGTAGGCCGCATAGCCCCCGTCCGAAAATCCAATGATCCCCGCCTTTTCGATATTTAAATGCTCCAAGAGCTTCTTGGCATCCCCGGCCCGCTGTTCATAGGTAAAAGGCTCATGTCCAATATCGGATTTTACATGTCCTCTGGTCGCGAGACAGATAACTTGATAGTTTTTTGAAAGTGAATCGATAAAAAATTCAAACTCGTCGATATAGCCATAAACTCCTCCATGGAGCATGAGGATCGGTTCGCCTTCGCCATAAATTTCATAATACAGTTTTGTATCCGTAGTGACTTCAAAATATTTGCCGACACTTTCATTATAACCGTAGGGCACTTTGGTCCCATCCTGTGCAATTGCTCCTAAAATACAGATACCAAATAAGGCTGTGAATAGTATACGCTTCATTGGATAGTATTTATTCGATTCTTAATGATGTAATTGGATTGCGATTGGAAACACGGAGTGTCTGTGGCGCGATGGTCAAAAAGCCTAAAAGCAGAATAAGGAGCGACCCCAATAGGATTGTTCCAAACCCGAAGGATACCTTGATCACCAAGAAATCCAACCAAAAATTGTTGACATAATAACTCAAGGGAGCCGCAATGATCACCGCAATACCCAATAGAATCAGGAACTCCTTGGAAAGCAGATAAACCAGCATGAATCCGTCGGCACCCAAAACCTTGCGGATGCCGATTTCCTTGGTACGTCGTTCCGTAGTATAAATGGCCATTCCCAATAACCCCAAACATGCAATGGTTATGGTCAAAAAGGCAAAGAATCCAATAACCGCCACCAAATCAAAAACCGCCTGATTATAGCCTTCCAACTTATGTTCATAAAACTCATACTTCAAAGGGTGTATGGGATCTACCGTCTTCCATGCCTCCTCTAATTGCGCGATAAGTTGATCTTGATCGGCCGAAGCCGTTTTTAGGCTGACAAAGTTGAACCGTTCTGGCTCGTTCCGCAATACGATGGGGCCCGTCTTCTTTGAAGAAAAGAGAAGAAAGAATGTAAAATCTTCCACCACACCTATCACTTCAACGGTCTTGTCCCCGTTTCTTTCATAGAACATTTCCCCGACGATGTCACCAGGATTTTCATACCCAAAAGTTTGGGCGGTGGTCTTATTGACCACTACAAACGAATTGGATTCCGAAGCCGGTAGATTTCGTCCGGCAATTAGTCCAATATCCAATAATTCGATAAAATTTTCATCTGCCCTCAAATCAATGGCTTCGATCGGTTCCTCGGTACCCGGCTTGGTCAAAGTGGTGTTGTCATTTCTTCCCGTACCTGGATAGTAGGCCGTTCCTGCTATTCCCGAAACGCCTGGAACCGAATGGAATGCTTCCTTTACCAGTTTGTAATCATTGCTCTGAAGGTTTATATTTATGATGTTCTCAGCATTAAAACCATATTCATAATCCATATAGTGCCTAAACTGATTGTACACAACAATCGCCGTGACGATAAAGAATAGGGAAAAGACAAACTGGGTAACGGTCAACGTTTTCCGCATGCCCAACCGCCCTCGTTTAGTTTCATCCGCACCTTTCAAAATTCTCACCGGCCGATATCCGGAGAGCCGGAGCGCAGGGAAAATACCCGCAATGAGCCCGGTAAAGAAAGTGAAACTTATAAAGGCAATGTAGACCGTGGTATTGGGAACAAGTTCAAATCCCAAAAATTGGTTCATCCATAGATTTAGAAGTGCCCAACGCATAAAAATCAGGAAAAAGCCCGCTACTATCAGCGCAAGAAATACCAAAACCATAGACTCACTTAGAAATTGCACGATCAAATCTTTTCTAAAGGCACCATTCACTTTTCGTATCCCGATTTCCTTTGATCGGGTCACCGCCCTGGCAATAGACAATTGCGTATAATTGAGAATGGCCAGTATCATGACCAACAAGGCAAAACCAGCGAGGATATAGTAGGCAAACATGGGCAAGTTCGATGAAGGGTCGTTTCCCAAAACGGGCCCTGGAGTGAGCTTGGTCAATGCTTGAACCATAAATTTCGACCCCTCCAAATTCGCATCTCCCTTATATTTTTCATCGGCTAGATTGGCCAATGCTGAATTTAGCTCTTTTTCGTCTACGTTGTCTTCCGCCAAAACATAGGTATAACATCTAGAATAATCGCCCCAATTTTCAGAAGCGTCGTACATTTTCCCTTCTTGATACAACTGTTTTAATGAAGCCGTGGAAACCAATACATCAAATTCCAGATGGGTCTTATAATCCTTATCGGCCAGCACGCCCGTAACCGTATAGGTACCCCAATCCGTTGGTGCCTTGGCCTCATCCGTAAACATGTCTATGCCCCGGTCGGCGAAGTCCACTATTTTCCCTAATGGGTCTTCATCCCCAAAAAGTCGTTGGGTCACTTCATGTGATAGGACCATGGTATTGGGTTTTGTTAAGGCGTTAGCCCTATCGCCTTTTTCGAGCTCAAAACTGAATATTTCAAAAAAGGCATTATCGGTAAAATACCCACGCATTTCGGAAAAACTGTTGTTATGGACCGCATCCCCGCCAAATCCTTTAAGTAAATGGGTGGCTTCCTTTATAATGGGATAATCCGTTCGTAGGGTCTCCGCCAAGGGTGCAGGACCCGAGGCATATGGACGCTTGTGATTGGCAGGGTCTATGTTTACCCTATAAATACTGTCTTTCTTTTCATGAAACTGATCATAACTCTTTTGATTTATCAACATGAGTATGATGAGCATACTCACGGACATGGCTACGGCCAATCCAAAAACATTGATAAATGAAAAGGCCTTGTACTTCAGTATATTTCGAATCCCTATTTTCAAGTAATTTTTAATCATGATTTTCTTTTTTTAGACCCGCCAGGTTTAAAAACCTGGCGGGTCTAGGTTCCTTTTATTCTGCCCTTAGACTCTTTACAGGGTTGGCATTTGCCGCTTGTATGCTTCTATAGCTTATGGTGAAAAATGCTATGAATAGGGTCATAAGTCCTGCCAAGGCAAATACCCACCATTCCATTTCTATGCGATAGGTAAAATCCTGAAGCCATTTGCCCATCAGGTAGTATCCCAATGGAAACGCGATGACCATGGAAATTAGGATCAGTTTTAAAAAATCCTTGGCCAGTAAACCTATGATCTGAGGTACCGAGGAACCCAATACTTTTCGTATCCCTATTTCCTTAAATCGTTGTTCCGCGGTAAAGGTTACCAATCCAAAGAGCCCCAAGCAAGCCACGAATATCGTGAGCAATGCAAAAATCCGTAGAATCGAATTCATGTTTTGTTCCTTGAAATAGGTCTCATTATATAATTCGTCCAAAAAGGCATAGTCAAAAATTTCCCCAGATCCAAATGACTCCCACTCTTTCCTCATGTTGCCGATGAGGCTGGAGATATCTGCCGTTTTGCTTTTAACAATGAGCCCGGTAACCTCATTGTTACTTAGCATCATCATCAAAGGCTCAATCGGTTCGTGCAAGGATCTTGCGTGAAAATCCTTTACAACACCTATAATATTCAACCTTTCCCTACCTCCTTCCAAATCCGTTGAACGCAGTACCGTTTGCCCAATGGGGTTTCCTTCCAATCCAAAGGTCTTGATGGCTGTTTCATTAATAATAACATTGGTGCTATCCGTGCCGAATTCTTTGGAAAAGTTCCTCCCAGCTATTATTTCCATTCCCATGGTTGGGATGTACTCCTGATCTACAAAGTAAAAATTGGTCCGCCTTTTCAATTCGGTATTGTGGACCGGGGATATCATCTGCATATTGTTATCGGTAGGGCCGGCGGGTATAAAGGAAGAGTTGGAAACATTTAAAACATTAGGGTTATTTAGGAGTTCATCTTTATATGCTGGCACATTGTTCCCCAATAAAAAGGCATCCCGAACTACGATCAATTGCTCCCGATTATATCCGATGTCCTTATTCTGAATATAGTCCATCTGCTGGCCCACGACCAACGTACCAATTATAAGACCTACGGATATCACAAACTGGAACACTACAAGACCGCTTCTAATACCCTTACCTCCATGGGTAGTAAACCTGTTTTTTAAGGTTTGAATAGGTTTAAAGGATGACATAAAAAAGGCGGGGTACCCTCCGGCCAAAAAGCTAGTCAGCACCGTTAGGCCAATAAGGGCCAATACGACCTGAGGGCTAAAAAGGTAATCGATTTCCAAGGATTTGCCGGAGAGATTATTAAAATATGGTAAAGCCAAGGCGAGTATAATGAACCCTATTACCATCGCAATCAATGCGGCAATCAAGGACTCCGTCAAAAACTGACCTACCAATTGTCCTTTTCTAGAACCCAAAACTTTCCGCATACCTATTTCCTTTACCCTTTTTGAAGCACCGGCAGTGGAAAGGTTCATAAAATTGATGCAGGCTATCAAAAGCATAAACAAGGCGATGGCCGAAAACATATAAACCGTATTGATATCCCCACCTGCTTCAAAATCTCCGGTTCCCGTAAAATTCGAATAGAGGTGTATATCCTTCAAAGGTTGAAGATATAAACCTACCTCATTCCCTGTTTCCAAGAACTTTTCATAGGTCATTCCCAACCCTTCCTCCAACTGTGATCCCATATACTTCTTTACAATGGCAGGTAGCTTATTCTCAAATTGATTCAGGTTTGTTCCCTCTGCAAGTAGGAGGTACGAGGTATAACTTCCCTGCATCCATCTTTGATTTTTGGCGTCCGGATTCCCTTCCATTGAGGCAAAAAGGTCGAAATGAAAATGGGAATTCGCCGGAACTTCCTCAATGACACCGGTTACCGTATATAATCCCCGATCTTCAATGGTAATGACCTTATTGAGTGGATCTTCTTTGCCAAAGTATGTCTCTGCTTGATTTCTGGTCAGTACCACAGTATTAGGTTCGTCTAAAGCGGTATTTGCATCTCCTTTTATCAAGGGTAGGGTAAATAGTTTGAAAAAATTAGGGTCCACAAACACCATTTTTCCCTTTCTGATGGTGTTCTCCTTATAGGTTACCTTTTGCAGGCCATACGTATTACTGATGCGGGTAGCATCCAAAACTTCAGGGAATTCTTCCACTAAAGTTGCTGCCACGGGTGCCGGAACCGATGATTCCCTTATGATTTCATCCCCCAGTTTGGCCTTTAATATTACTCGCGCCATCTGGTCGGCCTTTTCATTAAAACGATCGTAGCTCAATTCATCCACTACAAAAAGTGTAATGGCCAAACAGGTAGCGATTCCCAAAGAAAGTCCTATGATATTGATCGAAAACAATGCCTTGTTCTTTAGGATGGTCCTCCAAGCTGTTTTAAAATAATTCCTTAGCATCACTATTCGTTTTTAATGGTTTATTCCGTGCGTAAACTTTTTACCGGATTGGCAATGGCGGATTTTATCGATTGGAAACCAACGGTTAACAAAGTGACGACCAAGGCAAAACCTCCGGCCAGAACAAATACCCAGAACTCAATTTCGATTTTATAGGTAAAACCCTCCAGCCAGCGTTGCATAAAATAATAGGCTATAGGGGAACCTATCAAAAAGGCAATCCCGACCAGTTTTAGAAAATCCTTGGTCAGGAGCTGTACCACGGAGTTGATACTGGCCCCCAGAACTTTTCGGATTCCAATCTCCTTCTTCTTCTGTTCGGCAACGTAGGAAACCAGGCCAAAAAGGCCAAGACAACTGATCAATATGGCCAATAAGGTAAACACCAAGGAAATTTGACCCAGACGTTTTTCTTCGGCAAATAATTTCTCCACTTCTTTATCAATGAAGGTATAGACGAAAGGGGTACTTGGATTAATAGATTTCCATGTATCCTCCAGATTTGCGAGCAAGGTTCTAAAGTCCTTGGTTTCCGTTTTTAGGACGACCCAATCCGGACTGGTATCATTATATAGTAGAATAGGATCTATGGCCGATTTTAAGGTTGCAAAATGATAATTTTCGGCAACACCGACAATTTCATAAGTGGAGCTCTCCCCCTCATAGGTCTGTACCAGTGTCGATGCCAAGGCATCCTCCAGTTTAATGTTGAACTCGTCCAAAGTGGCTTGATTCACTATCACTTGGCTGCTATCGTTTGCCCTTAATGCCCTACCAGCTAATAATTTTGTGCCTGTTGTGTTGAAATAGTTTTCTGTTATGCCATTATAAAAGACCCCGGTCTGATTGGTATCATCCATTCCTGGCAAATGCATACCCATATCCCTCATGATCAGGCCGGAAGGATAGGTATTGGTGCCTGCCACCTGAGAGACCCCGGAAATGGATGTCATCTGGGACTGGATGGCATCATACTTGTCCCGTGCATCCTGGGTGCCCAGACGTACGGCCAGCAGGTTTTCCTTATCAAAGCCCATATCCTTGGTCTGGGCGTATTTTAATTGCTGGGTAACGATGATTACGGCAGTAACCAGGGTTATGGAAACTATAAACTGAAATACGACCAAGGCCTTTCTAAAATTCCCATTCCCGGATTTAACATCGATTATTCCCTTGAGTACCTTTACCGGTTTTATAGCAGACAGGATAAGGGCCGGATAAAATCCTGCTAAAAGCCCGGTAACCATCCCAACAACGAATAGAAGCATTAGTATCCTAAAATTCAAGACATCTGAAAAAACTAAATTGCCTTCCGTCAAAGCGTTCATAAATGGCAATAATGCAATGGTAATAGGGATGCATATTACTACCGCGATCAAGGACAACAGTACGGATTCTCCCAAAAACTGTTTGATCAGGGACCCTTTTTCGGCACCCACGGTTTTACGTACACCTATTTCCTTGGCACGCTTGCCTGCCCTTGCCGTACTGAGATTCACAAAGTTGATGCAAGCGACCAATTGAATGATCGCCGCCAATAACAGAAGGGCGTATAGATATTCAATATTGGAAACGACATCGATCTGCATTTCAATCCCTTTGGAATACAGATGGATATCCTTTACGGGTTGCAGTAACAGTGTTTTATCAAACCCGGCCGCGGCCAAATCGCTTGATCCCCTTGCCTGTAAAAAGTCCGGGAGTTTTTTCTCCATAGCCATGGCATCAGCCCCGGGAACGAGTTTTAAATAACTATGTACAAAATTCTGTGTTGCAAAATTCTGTACACTTCTTACGTAAGCCCCTATTCCAGGTGAGGTCATACTTAGAATATAATTCGGATTAAGATGGGTTTTATGCACGCCTTCTTGGAAAACTCCGGTAACCGTAATGTTCATTTGCTGCTCTCCTGCTCCCAAGACCAAGGTTTTGTTCAACGCCCTTTCGGTCCCGAAGAGTTTTTGGGCCAAGACGGAAGAAAGCACCATACTGTTCGGGGCTTTTAAGGCCTCGTTGCCATTACCTTCCAAAAGGGGATATTTAAATAGTCTAAAAAAGGTAGAATCAGCTACATAGCCTCTAGGTTCGTAGTACCCCTCATTACTGTCCGAGACCCGCAATAATTGTTCATTGCCCTCCCCAAAATACACGATACGACATACTTCGGACACTTCTGGAAAATCCTCCTTTAGGGCAAACGCTATAGGGGGGCTGGCCGTACCAAAATCAGAATCTATACTGTTGTTCTTTATGCTCTTGTTTTTTGTTCTGACCCGATATAGGTCAGAAGCATTCTCATGATGGGTATCGTACCCAAATTGTGCATTCACATAAGCCAAAATACTGAGGCAACAAACCGTACCCACGGTTAGGCCCAGAAGATTTATAGTGGTTTGAAGCTTATTTTTAATAAGGCTTCTCCAAGCTGTCTTTAGATAATTTCGAAACATGGTCTTATCGTTTTTTGATCCGCCCAGGGCGGACAGGTTGATGATCTATTCCGTACGCAAACTTTTCACCGGATTGGCAACAGCGGATTTTATGGATTGAAAGCCTACTGTTAGCAAAGTAATGACCAGCGCGAAACTTCCGGCCAGGACAAACACCCATACATTAATTTCGATTTTATAGGTAAAATCTTCAAGCCAGCGCTGCATAAAATAATAGGCTATAGGCGAGGCAATCAGAAAGGCAATCCCGACCAGTTTTAGAAAGTCCTTGGTCAACAGTTGTACTACGGAATTAATACTGGCACCCAATACTTTTCGAATACCGATTTCCTTTTTCTTTTGTTCCGCTATATAAGACACCAGCCCAAAGAGACCCAGGCAGCTAATGATTATGGCCAAGATGGTAAACAAAGCAGCGATTTGGCCCACACGCTTCTCTTCCTCGTATAGTTTTTCTACCTCTTTATCGATAAATGCCGGGACAAACGGTGAATCCTTGACATTTGCTTTCCAGATCCCCTCTAAATTGGCCATCAATTCCCCATAATTGGAGGTCTCGAAACGGAGCAACAACCGATGCGGGTCACCATCCCTAAAAAGTACCAAGGGCTGAATGGCCTCTTTGAGGGAGGAAAAATGAAAATCGCCCATAACCCCTACAATTTCAAATTCGTTCTCTCCTCCTGTCAACAGTCTGGAGGTCAACGCATCTTCTGGTTCAATATTAAAGGCTTTAAGTGTAGCTTCATTGACAATAATTTGGGTGCTATCCGATTCCCTAAAATCCCTACCTTTTGAAAGAACGATTCCCATAGTATTTATATAGTTCTTCCCTACAAGATTCACCTGTGCCTGGGTTCGATCTTCAGGATTTCTCCCCGGCAGATAAAAGCTAGCGCCGTTAATAATATCCTCCGAAGGAGAAACCCTACTCCCGGAAATTTCGGTAACCCCGGGAACTTTTAAAAATTCTGATTTTAGTCCTTCAAATTTATCCCTGGCATTGCGTGTGTTCAATTGGATGCCTATCAAATTGTTCTTTTCATACCCAAGATTCTTTTGTTGGGTATAGTTAAATTGTTGAATAACGATGATTACCATACTGATCAAGGTGATGGATATCACAAATTGAAAAACGACCAAACCCTTTCGTAGTCCACTATTTCCGGACTGTAGGCTTATGGTGCTTTTTATGGCCGAAACAGGCTTTATGGAGGATAATACCAAGGCCGGATAAATACCGGCTATGAGCCCAGTGAGAAACCCCATGCCCAGAAGGGAATATACTATTTCTAGACGAAGTAGGTCTATGTAGGTAAGGTTACTTTGTGCCAATTCGTTGATAAAGGGCAACAATACCAACGTAATGGGGATACTCACCAAAATCGAGAAAAAAGATAGTAAAAGGGATTCCCCCAAAAATTGTGAGACCAAGGATTTCCTGTCCGCACCGACGACCTTTCGGACCCCTATTTCCTTAGCCCTCTTATTGGCCCTGGCCGTGCTCAGATTAATGAAGTTGATACAGGCCACAAGCTGAATAAAAAAGGCCAAGGTCAATAACAAATAAAGGTATTGGATATCGGAAACCCTATCGATCTGTCCAGTGATTCCCTGGGAATGCAAGTGGATGTCCGTCACATTTTGAAGAAGCAGCTCTTTCTTCATGTTTATATCCTCAAGATCACTGCCTCCCCGTTCCTGCAAGAAATTCGGGAATTTTCGTACCAAATCCTTGGTGCTGGTACCTGGTTTTAACTTTAAATAGGTATAGGCAAAATTGTTCTGTGCATAGTTGTCATTACCCTTTACCCACTCGCCCAGACCTGGGGTGTTCATACTGATGATGTAATTGGGTTTTAAGTGTGATTTCCCAAAGGTCTCGTCAAAAACCCCTTTTACCGTAAGCTTCAGAGGGTCACCGTCATAGCCGGAAATTTCAACTGTTTTGTCCAGGGCCTTTTGACCTCCAAACAACTTTTTCGCCAAAGTTGAGGAAAGGATCAAGGTACTCGGTTCATTCAAGGCTGTGGGATCGCCCTCCAACAACTTATAGTTAAACACCTTAAAAAGGGTGGAATCGGCCAAGTAGGCCTTGGATTCGTAAAATCCGCTCTCTTCACCGGCCGCCCTTATGATATCCACATTGAAGAGGTCTACCAAAACCACTCTGGTCACCTCCTCGATTTCTGGGAAGTCCTCTTTGGCCGCAAAGGCAATCGGAGGCGATGATCCCGCAACACGTGCGCCATCCGTACCCGATCCTGTTCCTTCTATATTGGTCTGTATCCTATAAATGGATTCGGCGTTTTCATGATGTTCATCATAACCCGTTTGGGCAAAGACATACAATAGAATGGTAAGGCAGCTGACCGTACCAATGGTAAGACCCAATAGATTAATTATGGTCTGTTGTTTATTCTTGGCCAGGTTTCGCCAAGCAATTTTTAGATAATTCTTTAACATGATTCTCGTTTTTTGAATTTAGACCCTTCCGGTTCTGTTCAAGACCTGCGAGGTCCGACTTATGTTATTCCGTACGTAAACTGTTTACTGGATTTGCATTGGCTGCTCTGATCGCTATAAAGCTTACCGTAAGAATTGTAATGGCCAATGCCCCGATAACGGCCAGAGCAAAAATCCACCACTCCAAGATTACCCGATACGGATATTCCTGTAACCATCCATTCATTACATAGTAGGAGATGGGAATGGCAATAAAGCTGGAGATGGAAACCAGTTTCAAAAAATCTTTTGAAAGCATATTCCAAACATTGAATACCGATGCTCCCAGTACTTTTCTTACCCCGATTTCCTTGGTACGCTGTTCTGCGACAAAGGAGGTAAGCCCAAACAATCCAAGGCAACTTATGAGTATGGCCAAAGCGGTAAAAATGGCCGATAGGCTTCCGATTCGCTCTTCCGCGGCAAATTTTTCACCATATTCGTCATCCACAAAATCGTAGTGAAAGGGGATGTTTGGAAAATGTGTCCGAAATACCCTTTCAATTGTCGCTATACTTTGGTTTGCACTTTGCTTGGGATTTAACCTAAGATTATAAAAACTGCTATTGCCATTTTTATCGAAAACATAAACCCCCTGCTTTACAGGTTCATAGGGCGATTGTGCAATCATGTCCTCTACCACACCGATAATTCTTAAAGGTGGGTCCGGGTCATCCTCATCGTTGTCTTTCAGGAATTTCCCAATGGGGTCGGTTATTCCCATGTACTTTACTGCAGTCTGGTTGAGCAATACGGCATTGGAATCCGAAGCAAATTCCCTGGAAAAATCCCGGCCCTGTACAATTTTCAAATCCAGGGATTTGGCATACTCCCAGGACACCTCCGTCCAAGCCAGATCCTCTTGAAATCCTTCCGGTTTGCCTTCCCAATCAAAGCCATTGCGATTGGACCATATTCGGGTAGTAGGACTGCTGGATGAGGACATTTCCACAACTGCACCTGTCGCAAGGAATTCATTTCGCATCAAATCGTATTTCCCTTCGAAGTCTTGACTAAAGGTCGGTATTTGGACCAGTCCCTCCTTGTCATAGCCGATAGGGCGATTCTTGGCATGGTTTATTTGCTGCATTACAATAACCGTCCCGATAATAAAGGCCACGGAAACCGTAAATTGTAGCACCACCAAAATCTTCCGTGGCAGTCCTGCATACCTTCCAGCCTTGAACGTTCCTTTCAATACATCCACCGGTCTAAAGGAGGAGAGGTAAAGCGCTGGATAACTTCCGGCCAGAAGCGCGGTAAATGCAATGAAAACTATGGATACAATCCAAAAACTACTATTGGCCCAAGGAAACTCGATTTCTTTTCTGGCCAATTCATTGAAGCCGTTCAACGATAATAGTACAAGTGCAATAGATAGCAAAAATGCAAACAAAACCACTAGGAAAGATTCGCTCAAAAATTGATAAATCAACTGATTTCGTTGCGAGCCTATTGATTTTCGTATCCCTACTTCCTTGCTTCTTTTTTCGGAACGGGCCGTACTTAGGTTCATGAAGTTGATACAGGCCAAAAGCAACACAAAGGCCCCGATGATGCCAAAGAGCCAAACGTACTTTATTCTCCCACCAACTTGTTTTCCATTTTCAAAATTGCCCCGTAAATACCACTCCGTCATAGGAAAAAGAAAGAGTTGTGGGTTAAACTCTGCGTTATCCTCATCGGCATTCTTTTTTACATCCCTAATATTGGCGGTCACTTGCTCCATAGAGGTATTATCCGCAATTTGGACGAACATCTGAAAGGAGTTGTTGCCCCAAAATTCAATAGCATTTTTGACCCATTCCTGAGTGGTTATATACTTTTCCCAGGGCATCACAAACTGGGTATCATGAAACGAATTGTTAGCCGGGATATCCTCGTAAACACTGGTAACCATCATATCATACTGGCTATTGACCTCAATAATTTTTCCTATGGGGTCCTCTTTGCCAAAAAGGGCCTCGGCCGCGGACTCGGACAACATAATGGAGTTAATCTCCCGCAAGCCATCCTTTTCTCCCTTTAGAATGGTAAGATCAAGCATTTCCGGGGCTTCAGCCTGCATGAAGTTTCCGGTACGGGAAAGGCTGATTTCCTTGTATTTCAAATATTGGCTGGTGGTCCAGGACGACATGACCAAATGCTCAAAGTTATCCGCATACCCATCCCTAAAAGCCGTTTCCAAGGGCCTAGGTATAGCAGGTCCGGTACCAATTTGTCCGTTAAAGGTTTGCGACTGGAATACTTGGGCTATTCTGTCCTTATTTTTAAAGTAGCTGTTATGGGTAAGCTCGTCCTGAATCCATAACCCAATGATAAGGGTGACGGCCATGCCCAGGGCAAGACCCCCAATGTTGATGGCCGAATACCCCTTATTCTTTTTTAAGTTTCGCCATGCGATTTTTAAATAGTTTTTAAACATGATGTTGGTTTTTATACTGAAACAGGTTCAGTGTTGATTGATGAATTATTCTGTACGTAAGCTCTTTACCGGATTGGCCAAAGAGGCTTTGATCGATTGAAAACTTACCGTTACCAAAGCAATGACCACAATGGCCACAAAGGGCCATACAAAGAATGTCCAATGAATGGAAATATGGAATGCATATCCCTGCAACCAGTTGCTAGCCATATACCAGGCCAAGGGAATGGAAATTAAAAAGGCTACGGCCAATAAAAGCGCATATTCCCTATACAATAGCTTCAAAATTCCCTGTACAGATGCACCTAAAACCTTTCGTATCCCTATTTCCTTGGTACGTTGCATGGTGGTGAACGAGGCAAGGCCGAAAAGGCCCAAACAGGCCACGAAAATGGCCAATAACGTAAACAGTCCAAACACTTGGCCAAATCTGTGATCGGCCTTATACTGTTTGTCAAATTGTTCGTCCAGGAAAAAGTATTCAAAGGTATTGCCCGGGAAAAAAGTATCCCATTCCGCCTGAACCTGTGCAATAGTCTCCCCTATTTGTCCCATATCGGTTTTTATGGAGAAATATCCGTATACTCCCGGATTAAGGGTAAGGATAAGCGGTTCATAGGCATCACGCAGCGATTGCTGGTGAAAGTTCTCCACAACCCCAACAATAGTACACTGGTCGCCCCAGAATTCTATTTGCTTCCCTATGGCTTCCTGGGGATCGTTAAAACCTAATTGTTCAATTCCTTTTCGGTTAAATACAACATTGACCGCATCTGCCCCAAAATCTTCAGAAAACTTTCGGCCGGCAATCAACTTGGTATCATACAGGTCCAAAAAATCATAGTCCACCCGAATAAACCGGTATTGTTTTTGCTCCGAATCGTCCTGGGTCACCAACCGTATACCCCCAGCATTTCCGCCTGTACCTTCGCCGGGAACCACAGAGGAAACCGCCACATTTTTTATAGCCGAGTACTGTAACAAGGTTTCCTTTATGGCCTGCTTTTGAGCCACAAAGGTGGAGTCCGTGGCAATAGGTGGCCGTAATACCAAGGTTTGGTCAATGTCTATGCCCAAGGACTGATTGCGCATAAACTGTATTTGTTGATATACGACCAGGGAACCTATCAACAAGAAAAGGGAAGCTGTAAATTGAAGTACAACGAGCCCTTTTCGTAACAATGTTCCTTGTTGGGTGCCTCCCATGTTTCCTTTAAGTACTTCCACCGGTCTAAATTTGGAAAGTACAATAGCTGGATATAACCCGGACAATATCACTCCGGTAAGGAACAGGGCGGCAAGGCCCAACCAAAAGTTGGTCTTCGTAAGCAGTTCATAGGATACCGGCTGACCCGAGATTTGATTAAAGGCCGGGAGGGTAATAAGCATAATAACCAATGCCAATAGTAAAGCCAAGCCATTGAATAATCCAGATTCAAAAAAGAACTGGGTAATCAATTGTTTACGATTGGACCCTACGGTCTTACGGACCCCCACTTCCTTGGCCCGCCCCACAGCTCGTGCCGTAGCCAGGTTTATATAATTGACCCATGCAATAACGATAATGAAGAAAGCGATACCCAATAAAAGAAGTACGGTCTTGGCATCCCCGTTCGGGGCAGGCTCGTCTATATAATTTGCCTCCAAATGGATATCTGTCAACGGTTGGAGCTTGTAGGTCACCGATGCGTTAAAACGCCGCATGAACTCGCCTACGCCTGTTTCGACCACAGGAGCAAATTTTGCCTCAACTTGACTTGGGTTCACCCCTTTTTGAAGTAGTACATACGTTAAGCAACCATCCGACAACCACCATTCCTCAGGATTTTGCTCGCCATTGGAATTTGTCTTTACCTGTTCCACAAAACTGGCATAGGAAGCCAAAAAATTGGGTTGAAGCTGCGTATTCGCTGGCATATCCTTAAAAACTCCTGTAATTCTATAGTTTTTGTTCCCACTGATGGGTAATACCTTGTCCACCACATTAGTGGTCCCAAATATCTTAAGAGCCGTACTTTCGGAAATAGCAGCCGTGTAGGGTTCGGTTAAGAGGCCTTCCTTTTTGCCATATAGCAGTGGATAGGAAAAAACGGTAAAAAAGGAATTGGTGGTAAAGAATACTTCCTCAATCTTTAAGGGTCGGTTATCTACCTCAACAATAATATCCCTGGTCTCATTAACCTTTACGTACTCCTCTATTTCCGGTATGGCCTCTTTAAAGGAGTTTCCAACGGCAAAAGCCCCAGCCGCCCATTGGGTGGCAAGTTTGCCATTGTCATACCGATCCTGTTGCACCCGATAAATACGGTCTTTATTCTCATGAAAATTCTCATAGCTGTGTTCAAAGGCCACATATTGTAGAATAAGCAAACAGGCCACTATTCCAATGGCCAATCCCCCGATATTGATCCATGAATACACTTTGTTCTTGATTAAATTCCTCCAAGCGATTTTTAGATAGTTCTTAAACATGACTCTTGTATTTATGCTGCCCCGACGGCCGTCGGGGTGGATTCAGCGTTTGTTCAACTTTTTATTTTTACACCTTCTCTTCAACTGTGTTTTGTATAATGCATTAGAGAAAGAATCACTCTGTACGCAAACTCTTTATGGGGTTGACGATGGCCGCCTTAATGCTTTGATAACTCACCGTCACTATCGCTATTGCCACAGCCAAAAAAGCGGCCAAAGCAAATACCCACCAACTAATTTCTATTCGATAGGAAAAGTCTTCCAACCATTTATTCATGGCAAACCAGCCGATTGGTAGGGAAACCAATATTGAAATGCCCACCAACCTCAGAAAATCAATGGAAAGTCGATAAGCTATTTGGCCAACGCTGGCACCCAATACTTTCCGAATCCCTATTTCCTTTGTGCGTTTCGTGGCGTTGAAGGCGGCCAGCCCAAAAAGGCCCAAACATGCTATAATTATTGAGAGGAGGGTAAATATCATAAAAATGCGGCCCAATCGTTGTTCGGCTTCGTAGGTGGCATTAAAGGCATCGTCCATGAAACGGAAATTAAAAATTTGACCGGGGGCCATTTTCTTCCACAAGGTCTCGATTCCCGCCATGGTATTCGAAAAATCCCCTGCACTTAATTTTATTGCCATCGATCCAGGGGAATTTCCCAATAGCAAACACAACCCGCCTATGTCTTCCCGCAACGATTCGTAATGGAAGTCTTTAACCACTCCTATTACCGTAAAGTAAGATGGGTTCTCCGCATCCAACTCATTGGAGATCCGCATACCTAAGGCTTCTTGGGGGCTAACCCCTAAAATCCCTACAGCCGATTCATTCAAGACCATAGCTGTTGAATCCGATGCAAACTGCCTATCAAAGTTTCGGCCCACTACTATTTCCATATTCAAAGTGGGTACATAATCATGGTCTATCCGCCATGACTGTATATTAATGGCATTTTCCTGTTCCTTGGATCCTTCAACAAAAAAGGAGGTGTTGCTCCGATTGGAAGGGGTAGGCAAAAATCCACTTACCGAAGCACTTTGGACTTGTGCCAATTGTTCTACTTCTTCCTTTAAGGATGTAATTTGGTCTCCCACAGCAAATAAATCCTCAATGATCAATACCTGATCTTTGGAAAAGCCGAGATCCTTGCTTTGAATAAACTTTAATTGTTGGTACACCACCAAGGTACTTATGATCAAAAAAACCGAAATGGCAAATTGAAGGACTACCAAGGTATTTCTGGTCTTTCCTCCGCCTATATTACCTGATCCACTTCCCTTTAACACTTTTACGGGAATAAATTTTGACATAAAAAAGGCGGGGTAGCTGCCTGAAAACAGGCTTAAAAGAACCGTAGCCAAAAAAAGGATTATCCAGAATATAGGCATGCCAAAAGGTATGGCTATTGTCTTGTTGGAAAGTTCGTTGAAATAAGGAGTCACGGCCCAAGCAATGACCAGGGCCAAAACTAGCGAGATGAATGAAATGAGGCCCGATTCAGTGAGGAATTGCCTGACCAACTCCCGTTTATTGGATCCCAATGTTTTTCGTATTCCCACCTCCTTTGCTCTTTGGAGGGAGTGGGCGGTAGAAAGGTTCATGAAATTGACACTTGCCAAAATAATAAGGAACAACCCGATAAAGGAAAGTATATATACATTTTGGATACTGCTTACCGGAGCTAGCTCACTATCGGTATCAGAATATAGATGAATGTCGGTCAGGGCAATGGTATGATATCGCAAATAATTGCCCGATGCTTCAAAGGATTCTTTGGTAATACCCGGAAAAACGTTCTGAACAAAAGGAATCAAATACGTTTCGAACATGGATTGTAGCGGTTCCTGAAAATCCTTGATATCGGCTCCCTTTATCAGTTTAACGAAAGTAAAGTAGTTGTGGCTACCCCAATCGCCGATCTGCCCGTCATTGAATCCGGCCATAGCCATAAAAACACTATGGTTCCTTAAAAAAGAATTCTTGGGCAGGTCATCGATAACGCCAGTCACGGTATAGGTATCGGTATTGTTTAGCAAAAGGCTCTGGCCCAGGGCGTCCTCGATACCAAAATGTTTCTCGGCCGCCGTTTTGGTCAGCACCAAAGTATTCGGTTCGGTCAATACAGTCTTTGGGTCGCCGACGATCAACTCTATCCCGAACATTTTAAAAAAGGTAGAATCTACAAATGTACCTCCCAACTCCTTGGTATTGCCTTCCGTACCAGTTCTTCGGATAAGTTGGCTTCCGCGATTTCGAAACCTCACGGTACGCTCCACTTGGGCAAAATCTCGTTGCATGGCCGCAGCCATAGGTTCTGACATTTCAGCGGATTTCTGTGCGGATCCACCAAATTTGATATCGGCATTTATACGATATATGCGCTCTGCATCGGCAAACATGGTATCATGACTCAGCTCGTCATAGATATATAGGGTTATCAGCAAACCCCCGGCCATACCGACTGCCAATCCAAAAGTGTTTAGAAATGTGAAAAAGGGTTGCTTTCTGAGGTTCCTCCAAGCGATTTTTAGATAGTTCTTAAACATGATTCTTGTTCTTTATTCTGATCTTAGACTTTTTGCTGGGTTTATAGTCGCGGCCTTAGTCGATTGAAAACTTACGGTCAATAGGGTCAGCACCAAGCTAACTAACCCAGCTAAGGCTATCATCCACCATTTAAAATCAATATGGTATGCAAAATCCGAAAGCCATCTTTTGAGTAGGTACCACGTTATGGGTGTGGCTATAATTAATCCGATAAGGGTCAATTTCATAAAGTCCTTTGATAGAAGATATAGCAATTGTGCTACACTTGAACCCAATACTTTTCGAATTCCGATCTCCTTGTTCCTGCTTTTGGCCACAAAACCGCTCATGGCAAAAAGTCCCATACAGGCCAAGAAAACAACGATTACGGAAAAGAAATTCAAGAGTTTAAAATGTTCCCTATCCTGTTCAAAAAAACGGGCGAATTTATCATTCAAAATGTTGAGCTCAATAGGCGTTTGTGGGTCAAAGGAGTCATTGACCCCTTTTAGGGCCAATGCTGTTTTTGACCAGTCCGATGTTTCTATTCGCAGCGTGTAATAATCAATGGAATGCAAGGGGTTGTTCCAATTTCCGATTATTAAAGGCTTGATGCTTGTCCTGAAATCCTCCATTTGAAAGTCTTTGACAACCCCTGCTATCTGCACTTGAAATGGCTTTTCAAGATTCTGGCTACTGCCTCCATAATTAACAAAAGGGACCTCTATAAATTGACCTACTGGATTCTCAAGCCCCAAAGTCAATGCCGCGGCATCGTTTATGAGTACTTTGGAACTGTCCGAAGGGGTTCCCAAAAAATTTGATCCTGCTACTAGGTTTATGTTGTAGGTCTTTAAAAAATCCTCATCCGCACCCAGGAAAAGCATATCCTTGGCATCCACCGTTGATTGTCCATTCCGCTTGGCCTTTACCACAGGTATATTCTTCCATTCACCGGGTACTCTTGAGCTTACACTGACCGCATTGACTTCAGGAATTCTTAAAAACTCGTTTTTAATGGCTTCGAACTGTCCTCGCAAAATACCACTGTTGATGTCCACGGTGACCAAACCTTCTTTTTTAAAGCCCAATTCCTTATTTTCCAGAAAATCCATCTGCCTATTAAAGACATAGGAAGCCGTAACAAAGGTGATGACCGCAATAAATTGAAACGTAAGCATAAACCTTCTGAAAGGCAATTTAGACCCTACCGATATCGTGTTCTTTAGCGAGGAAGACACCCCAGATTTGATAACCATCCAAAATGGATAGGCTACCGATATTATACTTAGAAAAAGGCCTGAAGCCAACATCAACAAAATACCATTTATAGGAACTACGGTGAGATCCAAAGTGGTACTGAACCAATTTTGGACCAACGGTTGTAATACCCACAAAAAAGAATAGGCCAAAATCATTGAAACGGAAATCAAGAGAAGGCTTTCCGATAAAAATTGCCAAAGCAAATGTAGCTTCCCGGCCCCTACGATTTGGCGAAGCCCTATTTCTTTAGCTCTATCGATAAAGGCAATATTTAAGAGGCCTGCATAATTAAAACACGCCACAAGGAGAATAAGAATGCTGACCCAGAAAAACAAGCTTACATATAATCCGTTTCCTTTACCCTTATTGATTTCGCCTTCTACCTCATTTTCATACAAATGGATATCCTGTACAGGCTGTACCGTAAAGGCATTGTTGAATGTTTTACCAACCGGGTAATTTTCCTTGGCCAGTGCCGTAATCTTTTTTCCGAGTGTGTTCACATCCGCACCGGGCAAAACCTTAAAATAGGTTATCAATTGATTGTTGGACCAATTGGAGGTCATGAATTCATCAAACCATTCATAAATCTCGGAAGCCATTTGATGACTTATAAAAACCACGTTCTCCAAATGTGAATTCTCGGGGAAATCTTCCAAAACCCCAACAACAGGGTATTCAACGTCACCCATTTTCAATATTTTACCAAGTGCCGCTGACTGTCCAAAATAAAGCTCCTTGGTCGACTCGGTCAAAATAATTCCGTTTGGCCTTTGCGACAATTCCTCAACCGTTCCCTCAAGAACAGGGAAATCAAAAACCTGTAAAAAGTTATCGTCCAAAACCGCAAATGACTGGTGAGTTACGGACGCTGGATCGTTTCCTATATTGGCTCGCCCCAAATACAAAATCTGGGTCTGATTTTCTACTTCCTCAAAAAGTCGTTTTGACTCCGCCCCGACCTTTGGGGGAGACTGGGCCATCTCACGAATAGTACCATTTTCATCTACCGTTTTCTGAAGTAGGCGAAAAACCTGTTCTTGCCCCAAATCAAATGAGGTTTCCTTTAGCACGTAAGCATTCAGTAGAAAGAAGCAGAAGAACCCCAAAGTAAGACCGAGTATGTTTACAGCGGTAAAGGATTTGTGGTTCTTTAAATACCGGAAGGCTATTTTAATATGGTTTGTAAACATGGTTCTTATTTTTTTGTTTAGACGCGTTGGGTTTTGAAAACCCGATTGTTTTTACTTTAGGGTTAATTTCTATTTTCATTCTTTCATTATTCCGTCCGCAGACTCTTTACGGGATCGGCATTAGCGGCCTTTAAGCTTTGAAAGCTTACGGTGGACAAGGCAATGAACAGAACCGAAAAACCGGCCAGGCCGAACATCCACCACTGGATATCAATGCGAAAGGCGAATTCCTGCAACCATTTATTCATAGCATACCATGATATGGGTATGGCTAGAAAAAAAGCTATAATGACCAATTTTATAAAATCCTGGGAAAGCATATTGACCAGGCGAAGGGCGCTAGCCCCCAAAACCTTTCGAATACCAATTTCCTTGAAACGTTGCTCGGTCATAAATGAGGACAGACCGTATAATCCCAAACAGGAAATAAAAATGGCCAATAGGGCAAAAACATTGAATATGGTTCCCATCTGTTGTTCCCCTTTATATTGTGCGTCCAAACTGGTATCCACAAAATTGTAAGACAAGGGGTAGGCAGGATTTAAGGCCCCATAAATCCCTTCCAATACAGCTATGGTATTCTCGGTACTTTTCGGAGCGGTCCTTATAACGGCCAGAGACCCCTCTTTTCTGTGTTGAAGAACCAAAGGCTCTATGGCATATTGAAGGGGCTTGTAGTTAAAGTCCTTTACCACGCCGATAATTGTCCCTTTGTTTTCCCTAAAGGTCAGGCTCTTGCCCACTGCATTTTCCACATCCATTCCCATTATTTTAACGGCGGTCTCGTTAATCAAGTAGTCATGGTTATCCGATGAGGTCTTTGAAAACCCTCTTCCCTCCAAGAGTGTCATTTGAAAGACATCCAAGAAGTTTTCATCTGCATTTATATGCGGAAAAAGTACTTGGGAATTGGGATCCTTGCCCTCCCAATGGATATCAAAATCTCCGGTCACCAGATTGGCAGGTAAGTCGGAAATTATGGAAAAATCACGGGTCAATACGTTTTGTTCCAAAGCCGTTTTCAATGCCTCCTGTTTGCCCCATAGCTCACCTTCCATGGGAATGTAGATCAAGTTGGATTTGTCATATCCCAAATTCTTGTTTTGGATAAAATTTAATTGGGTATAGATTACGGTTGTACCGATGAGCAATAAAATGGAAACCACAAATTGGGTAATTACCAATCCGTTTCTAAAGAAAAGATTGGAACCGGAGAGCTTCATTCTCCCCTTTAAAACTTTTATGGGCCTAAAACCCGAAAGGAACAAGGCAGGATAACTCCCTGAAATGAGGCCGGTAATCAATGCTATTGCCATTAACCCGATCCAGATGTTGGCGTCCCCTAATTGTAATTCCAATTGTTTTTTTGCCAAATCATTAAAGGCGGGCAAAGCCAAATACACCATCCCTATAGCTAGAATCAAGGAAAAGAAGGCTATCATCAACGATTCCCCAAAAAATTGGAATATCAGTTGGTTTCTGCCCGCCCCTATCACTTTTCGCAATCCCACTTCCTTAGCTCTACGAGAGGAGCGGGCCGTAGCCAAGTTCATATAATTGATGCAGGCCACGATTAAAATGATAAAGGCCACCACAAAGAAGATGTTTACATACTGAATGTTCCCATGGCCAGGGACATCAATTTGTAGATTTGAATGTAAATGGATGTCCTTTAAGGGTTGCAGATTAAAGGTAATTTCAAACTCCGTCATCCTTGCGGCGTAAATCTGGTTGATTTTTTCAATAGCCGCTGAAAGATCCTCTTCGGAGGTAATTGTCCCTTTTCTAAATTGGAAGTACCCATAAAAATTGAAAGAATCCCATACCTTGTTGATCAAGTCCGAATTGGTCTTGGCATGATAGGTCATGGGTAGAATGGCGTTGAACTGTAGGTGCGAATTTGAGGGAACATCGGCCATTACGCCGCTAACTGTAAACGTATCGGTATTGTTGATCTTAATGGTACGGCCCAATGCTCTTTCGGAGCCGAAGAACTTCCGGGCCGTAATCTCGGCAAGCAAAATTCCGTCCGGTCTGGAAAGTGCGGTCTTGGGATTCCCTTCGATCAAGGGAAAAGTAAATACCTCCAAAAAGTTGGTGTCCGCATAAAAGATAGAGCTTTCCTTGAACTTTTGGCCATCCACTTCGAACAGTTCCTCAAAGGGATACCCTAGCCTAAGGCTAGATTCTATTTCAGGCATTAGTTGTGGAAGTTCCTCAACCATTCCAGCTGGGCTCACAGCTGCCTTGAAGTCTTCATTGGCAATAGCCGTAAGCCTATAAATTTGGTCCGCATTGGCATGGAAGGTATCATAACTTGATTCGTGCCGTACCCAAAGAAGTATAAGGATGCTACAGGCCATCCCGATGGCAAGCCCGCTCATGTTTAAAAAGGAATACCATTTCTGTTGTATGAAATTCCGCCACGCAATCTTTAGATAGTTTTTAAACATGATTCCTTTTTTTAGTGCCGCCCTTGATAGCTGCCAAGTTTATTCCGGCATTTGATGTTATTATTTCATTCGTTACGTAAACTTTTTACGGGGGGTGCCAAAGCAGCTCCAACGGATTGGTAACTAATGGTGACCACCGCAATAATCAATGCAATGACCGTAGCTACTAGAAACACTTCCCAACCCATATTGATCTTATACGTAAAATCCTCCAACCAACGGCCCATCATATACCACCCAATAGGCAAAGCCACCAGGATGGAAATTCCTACCAACTTTAAATAATTGATGCTTAATAGTTTATAAATATTCTGAAAAGAGGCCCCGAGCACCATGCGGATACTGATTTCTTTCTTTCGTTGTTCCACCATAAATGCGGAGAGCGCAAAGAGACCCAAACAAGCCACAAAAATGGCCAAAATTGCAAAGGCCAGGAAAATAGTTCGGATACGACTTACATTGTTGTACATTTTGGCAAAGGAGTCGTTCATAAAGGCGTAGCGAAAGGCCATATTGGGCATGAACTCCTGCCATTTGGCCTCAATGGAAGATAAAAGCGAGGGCATATCCCCGGTATCCGCCTTTACCGATACTATTGACGGACTAATTCCCCTGAAGAAACATAACGGTTGTATCTCTTGCTTCATAGTGTTGAAATTGAAGTTTTCCACTACTCCGATGACCTCGTACAGGGTACCGTATCTTGATATTCTTTTACCTATGGGATTGTCCAGGTTCAATTTCTCCACCATGGCCTGATTGATGATCGTTGCCTCATCGTCCGAGCTACGCTCTTCAGAAAAATTACGTCCTTCCACTAGTTTCATGCCCAAGGTCTCCAAATAATCCTCATCAATGACCCAAGCCTGTCCGCCAACGGTTTCATCAATATTTTCCCTACCTTCATTAAGAAAGCTGTTTCCGTTTCTCTTGGTACCCTCAATGGGCAAGTAGTCACTGATGCTAACACTGCTAACACCATTTAGGTTTTCCAGCTCGTCTTTAAAGGTCTCTACCTTATCGTTCAAAATATTGGTACCATAGAGCTGTATTACCTGATCTTTTTCAAAACCAATCTTGGAGTTTAGGATAAAATCCATTTGCTGGTTTACAATCAGTGTACCTACTATCAGGATGATGGAGATGGTGAACTGGAACACCACCAATCCGCTCCGAAGTCCACTGGTCTTTTTACTTTGGCCCATCATCCCCTTAAGCACCTTGGCCGGATTGAACCTGGACAAATAGAAGGAAGGGTAGAGGCCCGCCAAAGAGCCTACTAAAAGGGCCGCCGCCAAAACCATTGGGATAAAGAGCGGACTATCCCAGGGAAAAGTCAAGGCCTTGCCGGACATTTCCCTAAAAAGGGGCATCAACAACCCCGACAATACAATCCCAATAATAAAAGCAATTACGGTAATGAGAACGGATTCTGTCAAAAATTGCGCGACCAGATACATACGAGACGATCCCACTGCTTTCCGCACCCCTACTTCTTTAGCCCGGCTAACGGATTTGGCCGTTGATAGATTCACAAAATTGATACTGGCGATAATCAGGATAAAAAGGGCGATGATACCAAAAATCCAGATAATCTTGATATCGTTGCGATAACTTGATTCAAAATCGATTTGTGCCGAATATAAGTTGATGTCCGTCAACCTTTGTAAGGACATACTCAATTGATCCTCCAAGGTTTCGCCCTGTACGAATCCAGCACCGAGATAAGCGGGTTTCATATAGGTATGGATAAGTGTGTTGGACATTTTTTCTTCAAAGGCCGCCACATCTGTATCCGGCCTTAAAACCAAATAGGTAAAGTAATTGTTTTGAAACCATCTCGTCTGCTCTCCCTCGCCAAATTCTACCCCTTCCAAGGTGATAAAGAAATCATAATCCAGATGGGAATTGCTTGGGAAGTCTTTCATGACTCCGTTGATCCTAAAAGGGTCTTCATTGTTTCCATTCAAGAAAATAACCTTGCCCACAGGGTTTCCCGTATTGAAATGCTTATAGGCCATAGCTTCGGAAATCACAATGGTCTTGGGTTCCGAAAGCGCCGTGGATGCATCGCCATGCACCATGGGAATACCCATTATGTCCAATATGGACTGATCGGCATAGGCAAAGCCTTCTTCATGATGCTGCATGGATTTGCCCTCAATACGGATTTCATTGCTTCCGGCCCCATAGAATAAGCCATTGGCCATCAGTCTTCCCGAATTCTCCACCTCCGCAAAATCCTCCAAAACAGTAGGTGCCGTATTGGCGGAAAAATGGATGCCCTTTTGTACCCGGCCATCTATCAAATAATTTCCAATCATACGATATACATTTCCAGAATTGGGCACTTGCTTATCATAACTTACCTCGTGAAGAATATAGATGGAAATCAGGATGCATGCTGCCACGCCTATACTAAGCCCTACGATATTGATAAAGGTGAACCCCTTATTTTTTAAGAGGTTTCGCCAAGCGATTTTTAAATAATTCTTTATCATGATTCTTGTTTTTTTGATTTAGACCTGACAGGTCTTCGTTCCATTATTCCGTCCGTAAACTTTCAACAGGGTCTTTCATCGCGGCCCTGATCGATTTAAAACCTACCGTAAACAAGGCTATGGCAATTACTATACTGCCTGCAGCCCCAAAGGCCCACCAGGGCATTTCCGTTCTGTACTCATAATTGGTCAACCACTTGTTCATAAAATACCAGGCAATGGGGCAACCTATGAAAATGGCTAAAACCACTAGTTTTAGAAAGTCCTTCACCAATGAACTTGTAATCTTTCCTACCGAAGCCCCCAGTACTTTACGAATCCCGATTTCCTTCACCTTTTGTTGGGCCGTGAACATGGCCAAGCCGAACAGACCAAGACAGGAAATGAAAATGGCCATCAATGAGAAGTATTGTGAGAGCTTAAAAAAAGTAATCTCGCTTTTATACATATTGTTGTACCAGGTATCGGAAAACACATAATCGAAGGGGACTTCAGGAAACATTTCCGTATATATATTTTCCAAAGCTTCTACAGTTTCTACAACATTTATAGAACTGATCCGTGCCAAAACGGCAACCCTGTTCGCGTACTCTCCATTACGAATAATCAATGGGGGGATAGCTGTTTTTACCGTATTTATGGGAAAGTCTTTCATTACACCAATGATATTACCTGTGTTGCCCCACATGGTAATCGGTTTACCTATTGGATCTTCAAGCCCCATAATTTTTAAGGCCGTCTCATTAATGATGTAGCCCGAATCGTCGGCAATACTTTCGGTGGAAAAATCGGTGCCCAGAAGCATTTCCGTACCCCAGGTATCGGCAAAATTCGATCCCACATCCATACTCATAAATATTGTAGGGTCATCGCTGGATTTGCCTTCCCATTGCACATCATCAAACCCATTTATAAAATCCATTGGGCCCTGAGTGGTGGTCGACATGGATTCAACCCCGGGTAATTGTAAAGCTCTTTCTTTTAGACCTGCAACTGTACGTGTGGAATCCCCTTCAAAAACAAACATAAAAACGTTGTGAGGGTCAAAACCGAGGTTTTCATCTTGGATATAGTTAATCTGGCGGGAAGTAATGATCATTCCCGAAATCAAGATGATAGATAAAGCAAACTGAAAGACAACCAGGCCCTGACGTATCCATTGCGAGCTGGCATTGGCGTCCCTATTATTTTTGAAAATATCTATCGCCTTAAAAGAGGATAGTACGAATGCTGGATAGCTACCAGAAACAAAGCCCGTCAATAGGGAAATACCTAAAATACCCAACCAGGAAGGTAACGAGAGGCTAAGAAGGTTTAGGTTCTTGTTCACCAGCTCGTTAAAGACCGGAAGTACCAGAGCCACCACTATTAGGGACAAGACGGTGCTTATACATGAAAGCAACAAAGCTTCCCCTAAAAATTGGGATATTAAACTTCCTTTGTTTGCGCCTAGGGATTTCCGTACTCCTACTTCCTTTGCTCGTTTTAGGGAGCTTGCGGATGCCAGATTCATAAAGTTGATACAGGCGATCAAAAGCACAAAAAAAGCAATAAACCCAAAGATGCGAATGTTCTCCATCCGACCGCCGGATATTACACCGTTCTCGAAACGGTTGTATAGATAACGCTCTCCATAAGGCTGTAAGCCCAATTCTACCGTAAAATTTTCGTTTTCGTTAGCTCTATAGGCAACAAGAAAATCCTTGATTTTTCCTTCGACCACTTCGGAATCAGCATTTTCGGCAAGCATAACAAAAGTCGGCGGCCCGCTGTTCAAGATATTGGGCGCCCAACTGTTTTCTTCCAGAAAAATATCCCAATGCATGAAAAAATCGCCCTTACGCGAATCGGCCGAACCGGTATCCTTAAATATGCCGGATACTTTCAATTGATCCTTATTCCCATAGAGCAGTGACTTCCCGATGGCTTTTTTGGAAGTGCCAAAAAATGCTTTCGCCATCGTTTCCGAAATAACGATAGCATCAGGGGAATCCATTGCCGAAGCTTTCGTCCCTTCCAAAAAATCCACAGAAAACATATCAAAGTAGTCCGTACCAACAAAACTTCCTTCTTTCTTAAAAATTTTGTCTTGATGTGCAAAGGTTTTAGTAGTAAAACTTCTCGGGGCCGCTTTCTCTATTTCAGGGATCTTTCCCTTTAGCTCTCTATACAGTACCGCTGGAGTAAAATAACCGGCATCTATCCTTCCTTCGAATATTTGCTTTTGGTATACGGAATATAATCGGTCAATGTTTTCATGATGATTGTCGACGGCCAATTCATCGGAAATCCAAAGATAGATGAGCAAACTACAGAGTAGGCCCATGGCAAGGCCAACGATATTTAGAATCGAAAACACCTTGTTCTTGAGGATATTCCGCCAAGCTATTTTTAGATAGTTTTTAAACATGGTTTACGTTCTTTTAGTTCATTCAATCTTTCTCTTTCCAACTTCTCCAATCTATTCTTCCTTTCTACTGCCTGCCCGACAATGTCATTCAGGTTGGCAATCAGTCAACAGTCCGCGACACCTTACCGGTCCTCTCAGGGTTTTGCCATCCGATATCTCTATTTTATTCGTTTCTCAAAGATTCCGCTGGGTTTACCAAAGCGGTCTTTAATGACTGTGCCAGTATGGATAAAGCCGCCACGACCATAACGATAAATAATGGTGCCAAAAACATCCAAAGCCCCACCTCTATCTTAAAGGCATAATTTTCCAACCATTTTTTCGTAATGAAATAAATAATAGGAAATGCAATTACGCTGGAGAGCATTACCAAGCCCAATAGTTTTTTTGGTATGATTGCCAATGCTTGCCCTACCGAAGCACCCAATACCTTACGAACACTGATTTCCTTGGTTTTTTGCATCGCCATATGGGAGCCTAATCCAAATAGGCCCAAGGCAGCAATAAAAATGGCCAGTATAGAAAATAACAGACAAATAGTGCCAAACTTAATATCTGCTTGGTACTGTCTGTTGAAATATTGATCCAAGAAGAAATAGTCAAATGGATCTTTGGGAAACAGGGCATTGAACTGCCTTTCTACATCGGCCACAGTAGCTGTCACATGTTTACCGCTCATGTTTACCGTTAAATATTCTCCGTAATAGAAAGTGGGATAAATGAATAATATTTTGTCATAATCGCTTTCCAACGATCTTTGATGATAATTTTCCACAACTCCCATTATTTCCGCCGTTCTCTCAATAGGGCCATATTTAAAGACTATTTTTTGATGGATGGCGGCCTCCGGTGTTGTAAATCCCAATGCTTTTGAAGAGGCTCTATTAATAAGCACACGATACAAGTTTGGATCTATATTGCTATTGTCCCTAACGTAATAATCGCCCTTGTCCTCTTTTACCAAATTGCGGCCCGCAACCAAGTCTACGTCATAAGCTGTTAGAAAATCCTCATCGATCTCCATTACACTACCGGTGCTCCCATCTATGGCCTCATCTCCACTTTTTCGAACGGTTGTGGTCATTATAAAAGGTTTTCCGGGCACTTCGTTGGTCAGAGTAACAGAATTAACTTTTGGATTACGTTCCATTTCGCCTTTGAACACCCTGATTTTTTGCAAGGCGATAGAATCGGCTACATCCATGGGCGCATTGACCACAAGGTTCTGATCTGCCTTAAATCCCAGTTCCTGATTCTGCATAAATGAAAATTGGTTGTACACTATGAAGGTTCCGGAAATCAAGGCGATGGATAAAGTAAATTGGGTAACGACCAACGCTTTTCTTAAGGATGTGCCTTTGCCAGATCTATGAAACTTTCCGGTGAGTACTTGTATAGGATTAAAACTGGACAACACAAATGCGGGATAAAGGCCGGCCAATAGACCTCCGACCACTAATATTGCGAAAATAACAAGCCATACGCCAGGCTTCCACCAAGTTGCCAGGGACAGCACATCTAACCCTACCAACTTGTTAAAAGGTTCCATGAGCAGACTTGTTAAAAAGATGGCCAAGAGTACCGCAACCAAATTGATCAACAAGGACTCCCACAAAAACTGTGAAATTAATATCCCTTGTTTGGCCCCTACCACTTTTTTTAAGCCTACTTCCCGGGCTCGCTCCATGGATTTTGCGGTGGATAGATTGATGAAGTTGATGAGTGCTATTACAATAACAAAGGCCGCAACAATCATCAAAAAGGTCAAAGTCCCCTCGCTGGAGTTGGCCGACATTTCTTTTGAAAGTTTGGATTTTAAATGGATGTCCGAAGCGGATTGGAGATCAAATTTTGCCTGAAAACCATACTGATCCATTATATCGCTAAGGTACTTTTGAACAAAAGCAGGAAACTTTTCTGTAATAATTTTGGAATCGGTTCCCGATTTTAGCTTTACATAATTATAGAATTCAGGCCATACCCAAGTGGTATTATAATATTCTTGATCCAATGAGGTGAAGGAGGCCAACATATCGAATTTTAGATGGGTGTTCTGGGGTAAATCCTTAAAAACCCCGGTTACTCTTACTTTGCTGCCATCACTGTTTATCGACAGTTCCTTTCCCAAAGGTTCTTCGACTCCAAAAAATCGGTGTGCGGTACTTTCGGACAATATTATGGTCTGGGGTTCTTCCAAGGCCGTATCCCGACTACCAGATACCAACGGAATATCAAAAAGTTTCAAAAGTGCTCCTTCAGCAAAATAAAGATCAAAGTCGTTGATATTGGATTTTATCAATTCGCCAGAGTCAGTCTTATAGGATAAAATAGCACTTCCTCCCAATACTTTTCTATCTACCATTCTGGCATAACTTTCCACTTCCGGAAAATCGGTTTTCATTGCGGGCCCAAGGGCAGGATGATTGGTGGCAGAGGTACTAAAAGCGTCAGAATCAAAATTTGTGGACAGGGTTACCCGATACACATTCTCTATACCATGTTGAAACTTGTCGTAGTTTTTTTCAAAAGAAACATACTGGGTTATGAGTAAAAATGCTGTGATACCAATAGTTAGCCCCAATACATTTATGGTTGTAAAAAGCTTGTTCTTTTTAAAAAACCGAAGTGCTATTTTAATATGGTTCTTAAACATGGTCTCCCTTTTTTTGATTGATCTCCATTTTTATTCCGAGCGTAATGAATTTGCAGGATTGGCCCTTGCCACTCTCAACGATTGCGAACTGATGGTCAAAAACGCTACGCCAAATGCTATAAGGCCCGTTAAGGCAAAAATCCACCAAGAAAGGTTTATTTTGTAGGCGAAGCCCTCCAACCAACCGTCCATTACAAGCCATCCTATAGGTGCGGCAATTAAAAAAGAAAAGCCTACGAGCCTTAAAATATCCTTGGAAAACAAATTGATAATGGTAGTAGTCGAAGCACCCAATACTTTCCGTACGGCTATCTCCCTAACACGTTGTTGTGCGGAGAACATGGCAAGCCCCAATAGCCCCAGGCATGAAATAACAATGGCGAAAACCGAAAAGATATTGGACAACTTGGCAACCACTTGCTCATTGTTGTATAGTGCTTGATATTCGCTATCGGCAAACTGATAATCAAAAGGACGCAAAGGATTTATTTTTGCATACAACGTCTTTAATTGGGCCAAAGCCTCTTTGGTCTTACCCGGCTTGGTCCGAATTAGAACAAATCCGAAATTGAGATTTTCCTTTACATCCACAATAACCGGCTTTATCCTCTGATGAAGCGAGGCGGTATGATAATCCTCTAAAATGCCTATAATACGTCCTCTCTTGTCCCAGGCCGAAACCCATTTTCCCAAAGGATCCGTGATTCCCATTTGCCGGACGGCTTCCCGATTTACCATAAAGGCGTCCGTGGAATCCGAAGCTATTTTTTTTGAAAATCCCCTGCCTTCCGCAATTTTTAAGTCCATAATTCTTAAAAAATCAAACCCTACTGATTTGGGCATAAACCCTACGGAAACCCCCTCACCCTTACCTTCCCAATTGATTGGGTCCGCCACTTCAAATTCCATGGCATGTGGGGCTTCACTGCTGCGATCTACCAAGGCCACCCCGGGCAATCTAGAGGCCTCATCTTTGAACACAGCATATTTTTCGGCATTGGCAAGCGTTCCTTCAATACGGACGTATATCAAGTTCTCTCTATCGTATCCCAAATTGGAATGCTGAACAAAATCTGTTTGACGTGAAACGACCATGGCAGCTATCAATAGCAAAATGGAGAGCCCGAATTGGAAAATGGTCAGTCCCTTTCTTAGCCATTCCGAGGAACCCGTAAACCTAAATGTTCCTTTCAACACTTGTACGGGTTTCAATGAAGATAGAAAAAGTGCGGGATAGCTCCCAGCAAAAAAACCAGTAAAGACGATTAAGCCTAGTACGATTATCCAATAGTAAATATTATGGAACGGCAAGGCAATTTCCTTCCCTGTAAAGGAATTTACCAAAGGGAGCAGTAATCCCGCTAAGACCACCGAAACAACAACAGCAAAGAACGAAAGTAAAATCGATTCCAATATAAACTGACGGATCAAATGCCCTTTTAAAGATCCCACTGCTTTCCTTACCCCTACTTCCTTGGCACGCTTTACCGATCTGGCCGTAGCAAGGTTCATATAGTTAATACAGGCAATAACCAAAATGAAAATAGCCACCCCGGCAAAAAGTTTGATATATTCCATACGCCCATCAACCGGCTTGCCATTTTCAAAACGCCCTTTTAGGTATTTGTCCTTAAAGGGCTGTAAATGGGCTTCCATCCGAATGGGGTTATTGGGATCCAACCGAGTTTGTAGGTAGGTATTGATGTTTTGCGCAACCTGATAAGGGTCTGCCGTATTTGAAATTTGGATCGTTGAAAGTACATTATGGGAGGCAACAAGGATTCCCATTTTGGCATAAGATTCCCAATCGATTAAAAAGTCGAAGGAAAGGGAGCTTTTTGTTGTTAAGTTCTCAAAAACGGCCGTAACCATGAGGTCTAGGTTGTTCTCATATCGAATTGTTTTGCCCACGGCATTTTGTGGGCCATCAAAAAATAGTTCCGCCATTTTTCTAGAAATGGCAATGGTGTTTATTTCACCTAAAGGCATAGAAGTATCGCCTGCAATAATGGGATAATCGAACATTTCAAAAAAGTCCTTTCCGGCCCTTGCCCCTTCCATTTTATACATTCTATCCCCAACCTCAAATGTTTCGGGATATCCCCAGGGAAGCTCATAGCCCGTTACATAAAAATTGGAACGTTCTATGCCGTCTATGCCATGCTGCATCCCCTCCAAGAGCGGGAAATATCGTTGTTGTTCTGCATCGTAATTCGTAGGTGTTGCATAGGTTCCATCGGTTTTGCCCTCTGAAACTACCGTATAGTATACATTATAGAGCGTATCGGAGTTTCCGTGAAAACTATCTACTGCCTTTTCGTCCTGTATCCATAAAAAAATCAGGAGAAAGCTTACCATTCCTAATACAAGGCCCAAGAGATTGATGATTGAAAACGCCTTGTTCCTTATAATATTCCTAAACCCAACTATCAAATAATTCCTCAACATAAATATTCATTTTCGATGATGTATTGTATCGCTTAACGTCACTCCATCCGTAAACTTTTTACAGGGTTGGTATTGGCAGCTTTTATGGCCTGAAAACTTACCGTTATTACCGTGATAAATAGCGCTCCGAAAATGGCAGCTGCAAATAGCATCCACGAAAGGTCGATCCTGTACGTATAATTTTGCAACCATCCCCCCATTATATAAAAGGCTATGGGCACAGCTACCGTACATGCAATAAGGACCAGGGCCAAAAAGTCCCTGGAAAGCATTTTCCATAATCCGAATACCGTAGCACCCAATACTTTGCGCACCCCTATTTCCTTAGTTCGCTGTTCCGCCACAAAGGCAGTAAGGCCAAAGAGTCCCAAACAGCTAATAAAAATGGCCAAAACCGTAAAAATCCCGGCCAAACTGGCCACACGCTCCTCCGATTGGAACTTGATGGCATATTGGTTGTCCACAAACTGGTAGTCGAAAGGAGTTTTGGGAAAGTGCTTCTTAAATACACCCTCTACCAGAGAAAGGCTTTCACCAGTACTTTTTTGTGGGTTTAAACGAAGGTTATAAAAGTTGGTCGCGCCATACTTGTCGAATGCATAGACCCCTTGTCTTACCGGCTCAAAAGGAGATTGTACAATCATATCTTCAACCACCCCGATGATTTTCAAGGGAGGATCGGGGCTCTCGGTATCCGAATTCCTTAGGTATTTACCAATAGGATTGGAGAAGCCCATATATTTCATGGCAGTTTTATTAATTAGGACGGTGTTTGAATCCGTAGGAAATTCCCTGGAGAAATCCCTTCCCATGATAACCTCCAAACCGAGAGACTTGACATATTCCGGCGATACCAGTGTCCAAGCCAAGCTCACCTGAAAATCGTCCGGTTTTCCGTCCCAGGTATAATTCCCCGTATTGGACCATACTTCAGTGGTAGGTGCACTGGAGGTAGACATTTCGGTTATGGCACCAGAAGCCAGCAATTCACTTCGCATTAGTGTTTGCTTCCAGAAAAAATCAGACCCTGCTAACGGAATTTGTACGAGCCCTTCCTTATCATAGCCAACAGGCCGGTCCTTTACAAACCGTATCTGTTGTAGTACCACAAGGGTACCGATGATAAAGGCCACCGAAGCTGCAAATTGTGTTACCACCAAAATTTTTCTGGGTAGCACCGAAAGTCGACCAGCTTTAAATTTGCCCTTAAAGGCCTCCACAGGTTTAAAGGAAGACAGATATAAAGCCGGATAGCTCCCGGATACTAATGCTGTAAGACAGATAAAGAGCAAAGAAGCCATCCAGAATATTGGGCTTCCCCATGGAAAATGCACCTCTTTTCCGGACAATTGGTTAAAGCCGTCCAAGAAGACCAACACCAGGATAACTGCCAAAAAGAAGGCCAAAAGGGTGACCATAAAAGATTCCCCAAGAAATTGATGTATCAAATGGCGTCTATTTGAGCCTATCGTTTTGCGAAGCCCAACCTCTTTGGCTCTTTTTTCAGAACGTGCCGTACTCAGGTTCATGAAATTGATGCAGGCCAACAACAATACGAGTATCCCAATGAATCCGAATAGCTTAACATAGGTAATCCGGCCGCCTAATTGGCGACCTTCTTCAAAATTGTTACGTAAATACCAATCCTTCATGGGCAGAAGGAAAAGTTGGGGATTGCTTTGGGCCTCGGGAAGTTGATCTTTTTTGGCATCTTTGATCGTAGCGGTTACCTCATCCATGTTCATATTGTCCGCAATTTGTACGAACATCTGAAACGAGTTGTTGTTCCAATTATCCCTAGCCTCGGAAACCCATTCGCGCCATGCCAAATACCTTTCCCAAGGCATCAAAAATTGAAGGCCATGGAACGAATTATTAAAAGGGATATCTTCATAAACGCCGGTTACGGTTGCATCAATTTCATTATTTATCCGGACAACCTTTCCTATGGGGTCCTCCGATCCAAAAAGGGCTTGGGAAGTGGATTCGTCCAACATAACACCATCAATATCCTGAAGGCCATTTCTCTGGCCATTCACAATTTTAAGGTCCAACATATCGGTGATCCCGGCTTGCACGCAATTCCCCATACGGGAAACAACATTGTTGTTATATTCCAGGCTTTGCTTCCATTCCCATGATGCCATTACAATATGTTTAAAATGGTCTCCATATTGTTCTCGGAGCACAAACTCTAGAGGCCTGGGAATAGCATTCCCAGTATCGATACTTCCATTTCTTGTGCGATTCTGATACACTTGGGCAATCTGGTCCCTATTCCCAAAGTAATGGTCCCTCGTCAATTCGTCCGCCACCCAAAGCCCGATCATTAGCGCCACGGCCATTCCAATAGCCAGCCCGCCTACATTGATTACCGAATATGTCTTATTTTTCTTTAGGTTCCGCCAAGCAATTTTTAGATAGTTTTTAAACATGATTTATTTTGATGATATCCTATTCTTTTATTCTGTGCGCAAACTTTTTACCGGATCGGCCAATGCCGCCTTTATGACCTGATAACCAATTGTCGTCAATGTAATCAATACGACTCCGCCAATGGCCGCCGCAAAAACCCACCAGCTTAATGCCGTTCTATACAAATACCCTTCTAACCAATTGTTCATAAAATACCAGGTCAGGGGAGACGCTATCAGGCCGGCAATTAAGATAAGTTTGAAAAAATCGATTGTGAACAGGCCGAGAATATGCCCAATTGTTCCTCCCAACACTCTGCGTATTCCTATTTCCCTTGTTCGCTGTGCTACGAAAAATGATATAATACCATATAGGCCCATACAGCATATGAAAATGGCCAAAACAGAAAACACTTTGGATAAGGCCAACAAACGTTGTTCAGATTCATACTGTTCTGCAACGCGGTCGTCCATAAAACGATAGTCATAAATATATTTGGGAAATACCGCCTGCCAACGTTCCATAATGGCTTCCAAGGTGCTTTTTACATCTCGACCATTTATTTTAATCGCCAATTCGCTGTAAGCATCTTTGTTGGGTGCAATAAATATGGGACTAATGGCTTCATGGAAGTTTTGGTCATGAAAATCGGCCACTACCCCGACTATGGAAGCAGGTGTGCCGGATACGGTCAACTTTTTTCCCAAAAGTTCTTCAACGGAAGCCAATCCCAATTTTTTGGCCAAGGTTTGGTTCACCACTACTTCCTGAATGGAATCAGAGGCATAAAAATTACGCCCCGCTATAAGTTTTAGGCCAAATGCATTTACATAATCCTCATCGGCCAATTTAGCCTGAATGGAAAATTCTTCATTTTCGGGCCTGTTGTGATAGCGCACAGCCGTGCCCCAGTCATTTTTGGCTGCACCTGGGCTGGATAAACAAGCCGTTGCCTTGGTAACTCCTGAAATTCCTAAGATTCTTTCTTTTAGTCCATTGAGCCGTTCCGTTTCCAATTCTTCCGGAATATCGACCATAAGTATAGCTTCTTTGTCAAACCCTAAATCGGCATTCACGGCATAGTCTATTTGCTTGGCAATGACCAATGTGCCCACAATGAGCATAATGGAAATTGCAAACTGTACCGTAACCAGTACTTTTCTGGTTACCTGACCACCGGCATCCTTTTGGTCAAATTTTCCTTTGAGGGCCAATACGGGTACTATCCGAGCTAATAAAACTGCCGGATAGCTACCGGAAACAAATGAAACGGCGAACAATAGGAACAATAGGAACACCACTGTCTTAAAATCAAGCAGGCTATATAAAGAAAGTTGTAATTCGAAAAGACTATTTAGATGGGGCAAGGCCATTATCGCAATAACTACCCCCACCAGTATAGCAAAAAACCCGATAAGGAACGTTTCTGAAATAAATTGCCAAAAAAGATGACCCTTATGACTTCCTAAAACTCTTCGAATCCCAATTTCCTTAGATCGTATAAATGACTGCGCCGAAGAGATATTGATAAAATTAATACAGGCTATCCCTATCAAAAAGAGTCCGATCAGCGCAAAAATCCATAACAGATCCGAATCAATACTTCCTGGATACTTGGCATTAAAGTGAATATCCGCCAAAGGCTGTAGTTTGTAATGGTGTACATTTTTTCTACCAGATCTATGCTTTTCGACCAATTCTGGCAACACTGCCTCGATATCAGCTTGATTTTGATTCGGGTTCAATAATGCATAGCACTGCAAACTGGACATTATTCCGCCCCAAGTGCCACTTGCCAAAAAATCATTATAGCTGGCCACGGTCTTATAAGAGAGAAATATATCGACATTGATTACCGTATTGTCGGGAAGGTCTTCCAATACTCCAATTATTTCAATGGTTTCCAAATTGTCAAGAACAAAGGTTCTTCCCAACGGATTTTCTCCTTTATACAACCTTTGGGCAGTACTTTCTGTAATAAATGCAGTATTGGGCTCCACCAGGCTCCTTTCCGTGAGTCTTTCACGTAAGGGAAAATTTAAAATGTCAAAAAATTGAGGTTCGGTAAAGGCAATATCTTCCTTAAAACGTTCTTCCCCGGCTTGAGCGATATCGCTTATAAGCTGATCTTCCCAACTTACAATATTCGCCACTTTCTCCGCATAGTCATAGTCTGTTCTAAAGGCTTCTGCAAACCCAGGAGGAACACTGGCCCTGTAACCGATGTCATCTCTATGAAGTTCTGTAACAACTCGATAAATACGGTCCGGATTCTTATGGAAATTATCGTATTGAAGATGGTGGGATACAAAAAGGAAAATCAAAATGCTACAGCTAAAACCAATTGCCAGTCCAATGATATTGATCAACGTGGAGCTTTTCCTTTTTCTTAGGTTTCTCCAAGCAATTTTTAAGTGGTTCTTAAACATGACCGTTCATTTTTTGATTATTCCGTACGCAAACTTTTTATAGGGTTTACTACCGCTGCCTTGATACTTTGATAGCTAACCGTTACTATGGCAATCCCAACGGCCAATGAGGCTGCAAAGGCCAATATCCACCAACTGACTTCAATGCGATAGGAAAAATCTTGAAGCCATTGTTCCATGGCATACCACCCTATGGGCAATGAAATGAGTATACCCACCCCGACCAACTTTATAAAGTCCATGGTGAGCCGATATGAAATTTGGCCCACACTGGCCCCCAATACCTTTCTTACCCCGATTTCCTTGGTTCTTTTTTCAGCATTAAAGGCAGCCAATCCAAATAATCCGAGGCAAGCAATTAAAATGGACAGGGTTGTAAATATGATAAAAATGCGGCCCAGACGTTGTTCGGATTTATAGGTGTCATTAAATGAATCTTCCATGAAGTAATAATCAAAGGGTTGGCCGGGCGCAACTTTGTTCCAAACCCCCTCTATACTTGCTATTGCATTTGAAAAATTACCGGTTTCCAACTTTACGGCCATTGAACTCGCCCAACCGCTCAAATGAAGACTCAAGGCTTCTATTTCTTCCCTAAACGGGGAAAAGTGAAAGTTCTTTACCACTCCAATAATTGTGAAATACTTAGGGTTTTCTGAGCCCAGATCCTTTGTAAAACGCTTACCTATGGCATCTTGCGGGGAACCCCCGATGGTAGCGACTGCGGATTCATTAATGATTATACTTGTTGAATCATTTTTGAAAGCCCGGTCAAAATCCCTCCCTGCGATAATCTCAAAATCCATGGTCGATACATAATCATGGTCAACTTCCCATGTTTGCATGCTTACGGCATTTTCTTGATTTGTGGCCCCTTCTTCAGGAGCAAAAACACTATCCGACCTGCCGGAAGGTGTCGGAAAAAAACTGCTCAGGGTAGCATTATTGACGAAACCTAGTTTTTTCACCTCTTCCTTAAAAGAAGCAACCTGATTTCCGGCAGTAAAAACATCGTTAACGATCAGCACTTGGTCTTTGGAAAAACCAAGGTCCTTATTCTGGATATACTGCAATTGCTGATAAACGACCAAGGTGCCGATTATCAAAAAAACGGAAATCGCAAATTGAAAGATAACCAGCCCGTTTCGTATGCCCCCTCCTCCTAAACTATTGCCTGCTGTGCCCTTTAGCACTTTCACCGGAACAAATTTTGAAATGAAAAATGCCGGATAGCTTCCGGAAAACAGTGCCAGGACAAATCCCGAAACCAACAAAATCAACCAAAAGAAAGGATTGGCATAAGGCATGGAAATATCCTTATCCGCCAGAATATTAAAATAGGGCAAAACCAGGATGGCCAGAACAAAAGCTACCAAAAGTGAACCGAAAGAAACCAGACCGGACTCGATCAAAAACTGACGGATCAGCGCACTCCGATTAGACCCGAGTGTTTTTCGTATGCCAACTTCCTTGGCCCTCCTTAAAGAATGGGCCGTACTTAAATTCATGAAATTTACGCTGGCCAGAACAATTAGAAATATCGCGATAAAAGAAAGTATGTATATGCTTTTAATATTGTTGTTGCCGCTTATTTCGGCCACCCTATCGGATTTCAAGTGTATATCGGTCAACGGAATGGTACTATAGATCAAGTGGTTTCCCGCAGCCTTGAACTGTTCCTCGGTAATGCCTGGCATAAATTGTTGCACCCCGGGAATTACATATTTGCCCAAAAAGCCGCGTAACGGCACTTGCAAATTCTTGATGTCTGCAGATGGGATTAGCTTGATGTACGTCTGATAGTTATTACTGCCCCAGTTTACCACACGGGAGTCATCGTAACCGGCCATGGCCATAAAAATTGTATGATCCCTGAGGAATGAATTTTTAGGGAAATCGTCTATTACTCCGGTAACCGTATACGTTTCCGTGTTGTTCAAAAGTAGGTTTTGACCTAAAGCATCTTGAAGACCAAAGTGCTTTTCGGCGGCCGATTTGGTCAGTATCAGGGTATTAGGAGACCTTAGGGCAGTTTTTACATCTCCTACCAAAAGAGCTACATCAAACATTTCAAAAAAGGTGGAGTCCACAAAAGTGGATTGTAATTCCTTAACATTGACTTCGGTACCCGACTTTCTGATCAGCATACTGCCTCTTGTACGAAATCGTGTGGCAAGCTCTACTTCGGAAAAATCATTGTCCATGGCCTCCGCCATCGGGGCCGGGGTAACGGCAAATTTGCGATCTTCCCCTCCAAACTTGATATCCGCATTAACACGATGTATGCGATCCGCATCGGGGAACATGGTATCGTAACTCAATTCATCATGGATATAGAGGGCGATAAGGAGTCCGCCTGCCATTCCAATGGCTAGTCCAAAAGTGTTTAGAAAAGTGAAAAAAGGTTGTTTCCTAAGACTTCGCCAAGCAATTTTTAAATAGTTTTTAAGCATGATCCATTCGTTTTTTGATGATACTCATTCCTTTATTCTGTACGTAAACTTTTTACCGGATTGGCCCTGGCCGCCTTTAGGGCTTGGTAGCTTACCGTAAACAAGGTTATCAGCAGTAGGCTCCCATTGGCCATACCGTACACCCACCATGAAATCTCCGTACGGTAGGCAAAGTTCTCCAGCCAATTGCCCATGAAATACCAGGCCAAGGGAGAGGCAATGATTCCCGCAATCAGGATGAGCTTTAAAAAATCCTGTGTAATTAACCACAAGATGCCCAGAACACTGCTTCCCAATACCTTTCGAATACCTATTTCCTTGGTTTTCTGTACTACAAAAAACAGAATCAATCCATAGATGCCCAGCGAACCGATAAAAATGGCCATTCCCGAAAAAACCTTGATCAATGAAAGAAAGCGTTGCTCCGTTTCATAGAGTTCCGCAACACGGTCGTCCAGAAAATCGTAATCAAAAATGTGATTTGGAAAAAGCGTTGTCCATTCGTTTTCAATATGCTGCAAGCTTTCCTTAGCGTGAGGCATGTTAATCTTTATCGCCAATTCGCTATAGTTACCGGGTTCCGGAGCAATAAATATCGGGTTGATATTCTCATGAAAGTCCCCATCGTGAAAATCAGCGATGACCCCTACAATATTGGCCTTGATGTATCCTCCGGCCAAGGTCAAGGGTTTCCCCAACAGCTCATCCAATGAACTTGCACCTATCCTTTTGGCAAAGGTTTCATTGACCAAAACCTCATCTACCGAGTCCTTTTCATAAAAGTTACGACCGGCTAAAAGTTGTAGGTCAAAGGTGCTGAGATAATCTTTGTCCGCAATTTTTGCCTGTATGGAGAACTCTTCATCCTCTGGATTGATATTGTACCTTAGATTCGTGCCCCATCGGTTCACCGCTGCACCAGGAGATGCAAAACAGGCCGTAATCTTTTCCACTCCCGAAAAGCTGGCTATGCGTTCCTTGATACTTTTGAGCTTAATGGACTCCAGCTTTTCCGGCATCCTAACCATGACTACTGCCGATTTGTCAAATCCCAAATCGGAATTTATGGCAAACTTTATCTGTTTGCTGATTACAATTGCCCCGATAATGAGCAAAATGGATATGGCAAATTGTGTGGTGACCAATACTTTCCGGGTAAGGTACCCTCCCGAATCCTTCTGGTTAAGCTTTCTTTTTAAAGCTAAGATCGGGGTAATCCGTGCCAACAAAATCCCTGGATAGCTTCCAGCGAGTAATGTGATTCCCCCGAGAATCAAAAGCCCAAATGCGAGAAAAGGCCATTGTAAAAGATCCGAGCTGGAAAGCTGTAGGTCAAAAAGTGTATTGAAATAGGGCAAGGAAGCTATACTTAATAAGATTCCCAATACCAGTGCAAAACAGGTAATCATAAAGGTCTCGGTCATAAATTGCCCGAACAACTGCCACTTAAAGCCTCCCAAGACCTTCCGGACCCCCACTTCCTTAGATCGGGTAACGGATTGGGCCGTAGAAATATTTATAAAATTGATGCTGGCCACGATAAGGATAAAGAACCCTATTAGGGAAAAAATCCATAATACCTTAACATCGACGCCACCTCCGTATTTTGAATTGAAGTGAATATCGGCCAATGATTGTAATTTGTAATGATGGACATTTTTGGCCTCTGGTAGAAATTTGGTAACATAGCCTGAAAGCACCTCTTCTATCTGTGCAATGTCCTGATCGGGACGTAAAAGGCCAAAGCATTGAAAACCGGAACTGATACCTCCCCAACTTTCGCTTCCTAAAAAATCATGGTATTTTTTAAATGTTTCAAACGATATGAAAATGTCTCTTTGTATAAGTGACGTCCTTGGAAGATCCTTGAGAATTCCGGTTACGGTTATGGTCTCCTTATTACCTAAAACAAACGTTTTATTGATCGGGTTTTGCGACCCAAATAGTTTCCGGGCCATGCTCTCTGTAACGACGGCGGTATTCGGGTTGGAAATGTCAATATCGTTGGAGCCGTCAACAAGCGGAAAATTAAATATCTCGAAAAAATCAGGTTCTGCAAACGCAATGCCTTCGTCCACCTTTATTTTGAGATTGGTTTCTTCTATGGAAATGATATCGTTCCAATCCGCTATTTTCGCCAATTTTTCGGCATAATCATAATCCTCTTTAAAGGCATTGGCAAAACCTGGGGGTACACTAGCAGAATAGTAAACTGTTCCATGGTGCTCTTCGGTAACGAACCTATAAATCCTATCCGAATTATGATGAAAAGTATCGAATTGAAGGTGATGGTTTACAAAGAGAAAGACCAAAACCGCAGTTCCAAAACCTAGGGCAAGTCCAAGGGTATTCATGGCAGCAAAGCCCTTTCTTTTTCTTAGGCTTCGCCAAGCGATTTTTAGATAGTTTTTAAACATGGCCCTCTCGCCTTATGATACTGACCCTCAGGGTTCTTTTCAGTATCTGATGATTGATGAATAAACTCCTTAATCCCAGGCTATTAGGCCCCGGACAAGTCTAGACCGTGGCGCCAATAGCCCTATTCTGGCTTTCCGTAACAATCTGTCCGTCAAAAAGATTTACAATGCGATGTGCAAAATGCGAATCGTGATCAGAGTGTGTTACCATAACTATGGTAGTACCCTCTTGGTTGAGTTCCGTTAGCAGGTTCATAACCTCCAATCCATTTTTGGAATCGAGATTACCTGTAGGCTCATCCGCCAATATCAATTTAGGGGTGGTCACTACTGCACGCGCAATGGCCACACGCTGTTGTTGCCCTCCGGATAATTGATGTGGGAAGTGTTTCTCCCGGTGTGCGATTTTCATCCGCTCCAAAACCTTCATCACTTTTTCCCGGCGTTCACTTTTGCCCATTTTAAGGTAAATCAAAGGAAGCTCCACATTTTCAAAGACGGTAAGTTCATCGATAAGGTTAAAGCTCTGGAATACAAAACCCAGATTCCCTTTTCGCAATTGGGTCCGTTGGCTTTCCCGGAGTCCGGCCACTTCATGGCCAGCAAACTGGTAACTGCCTTCGGTAGGATTATCCAGCATACCGATAATGTTCAATAAGGTGGACTTCCCACAACCGGACGGCCCCATTACGGCTACAAATTCGCCTTCCTCCACTTTTAGGTTTACTTGGTTCAAAGCCAAGGTTTCCACTTCCTCGGTTCTAAAACTCTTCTTTAATTCTTTAATCTGTATCATCATTTCCTGATTGGGTTTTACGCGTTATAATTAAGGACTTCCAAATTTCGTTTTGGTGACAGTTTTATTTCTTTTTTTAGTATCTCGCTTGTGTGCTTTTTATTCTTCCCCTTTAGTTCCGCTCATGTCTCGCTTCGTTTTCGGGTAGCTGATACGACAGTTCTAGAAGCTATTTCAACACGATCCGCTCCGCTTCCCCAAAGCTGTCGTAATTGCTCGTTATTACATTTTCACCATCCTGTAATCCTTCAAGCACCTCATAGAATCTAGAATTTTGTTTCCCGATTCTGATATTACGTCTTATAGCTTCATCGCCACCGTTACCGACGACAAAAATCCACTGACCTCCGGTGCTTTGGAAAAAACTTCCCTTGGGCAGTAATAAGGCATCCGATGATTCGCCTAACTGCAATTTGATATTATAGCTTTGCCCGGTCCGTATGGTTTCCGGTTTTTCTTCGGTAAAGACCAAATCCACTTTAAATTTTCCATTCCGAACTTCGGGATAGACCTTACGCAAGCGCAACGGATATTCCTTGCCTGTTCGTTCCAAAATAGCGGTCAAATCACGTTGCACCCGATCTATATAGTGTTCATCTATGTCGGCCTCTATCTTAAAATCGGTAAGCACATTGATCTGCCCGATACGCTGGCCCTGGGAAATGTTCTGGCCGATCTCCGCATCCAAAAAACCCAATTGGCCGTCTGCCGGTGCTCTTACATTTAAATGATCCAGGCGCTGATAGACCATGCCTAATGTTTTCTGCATGCGGTTTAAATCGGCTTCCAAAACCGGCAAGGAATTATTTCTCAATTCATCATCGTTCTCCGTTTGCACTTTTACTATCTCATACTGTTTTTGTGACAGTTCATAGTTCTCCTTAGAGACTAGATAGTCTTCTTGCGATATGAGTTCCTCTTCATAAAGGGACTTATTCTGTTCATAGTTCCGTTTTGTCCGAGTCAGGTCGTTTTGGGCGGTGGCTAAATTTCTTCGCCCTTCTACTTGGCGTGAATCAAAAGTCAACTTCGTAGAACGCAAATCGTTCTGTTTCAATGCCAAACTACTCTCGCTCTGTAATATCTGCTCATAGAGAAAAATATTATCCAGTTTCAGAATGATATCGTCTTTTTTGACCATGGTCCCTTCCTCAATCAATTTTTCAGCCACCCTGCCTCCTTCATAAGCATCCATATAAATGGTGGTAATAGGGGCCACAAAGCCATTAATGGTAATGTAGTCATCAAATTTCCCTTGGGTGACCTCCGCTATGGAAAGTTTGTCCTTTTCGGTCCGAAAGGTGGAAACGGAACTGGCGAACAGTAGTTGATATGCCGTAAAAAGTAACAATACCCCTAGGGCAATATAGCCGTAGTGTTTTGGTCGTAGTCCTTTTTTCTTTTCAAGTTGAATATCCATAAATCGTATTTCCTTTAGTTAATGTCAAATACCGGTAGGCCCCTATAAAAATCCAATGTGCTTTTGTTGACTTCCAAACGGAGCCTTACCTGTAAGTTTGTGTTTTGGGCGCTGGCAAACAAGTTTTTAGCCGTAAAAAGTTCCAGCGCATTGATCAATCCTTTTTCGTATCGCTTTTGGGCAATGGTAAAGGCCAGGTTCTGTGCCTCTACGTTTTGACCACTTTGCTCATATTCTACCTGAAGGGCCTTATATTCCTGAACCAATTGTTGAATGGTCTGAAAGAGGACCTGTTTTTGTACATCCAAATTGTTCTCTGCCCTAAGACGTTCAATTTTATTCTGCTTTACCCTAGACCGATTGGCCCATCTATTGCTAATGGGTATGTTAAGACCAACCCCGACAAATTGAAAGGTATTGTCCCGGAATTGTTGGCGAAAGGGAATGGTATTTCCTTCCAAAGTGTCCCGGGTCGTTTCAAAATATCCAGTACCTACGCCCCAAAATAGGGACAATGAAGGATATAATACTCCTCTGGACGCGGCAACCTGTTTTTTTGCGGCCTTCGCCCGAAGTTCCTGTGCCTTGATCAAGGGTAAAAAGCTTTGGGCCTCGGCAAAGATGGAATCAGATTGGATTTGTACCGATTCATCAGGGGTTTCTTTTTTTGCCATCACAGGTTGTATAGTAATATCATCAGTGTTTTCAAGGTTCATTTCCTGAATCAGTTGCAGCTTTGCCGTTACCAGCTGATTTTCACTTTGGGTAAGGTTCAATTTATCGGCCAATAAAAGGGATTCCGCCTCATAAAGATCGGCACCCGCCATAAGGCCCAATTCAATTTGTTTTTTTACCAAATCGAAATTGGATTGGGACACCGCCACTTGTTCCTTTGAAATAGCGACCAATCCCTCAAAAAACTGAATATCGTAAAAGGCCTGCATCACTCGGAATGCCAACAGGTATTTTTGCTGAAGGGCTTCCTCTTTGGTGGCCTTGTATAAAAATTTGGAGGCTTTGATGGAGTTCAGCTTTTGAAAGCCTTGGAACAAATCTATGGATGCGTTCAAATTATAACTATTGGAAAAAAATTCAGTAGTTACTACGTCATTGGTAAAAGGGTCAGTACTACGCCCAAAGTTGATGACGTAATCTGTTCGTCCACTTATGTCAGGTAGCAGATTCCGGATGGATTGCCTATAGGTCTCCTTATTGGACTGGGCCGTATATTCAAAATCGTTAAGCGGTAAGTTGTGCTCCATGGCATAGGATACACATTCATCCAGCGACCACTTTTGTTGGGCCGACAGATGTACGGAAATAAAACCTATGAGGAACATGATGATTTTTACTTTTAAATTCATTTTGTAATCCTTGTGCCAAAATGTACGCTATTGTTGTGCCAAATATTTATAGTGTTGGAATACAGTGTTTTACAATTTATTTTTATGTTGGTTAGTATTCCGACTGTAAAAAAGTTATACAGATAGTGTCCAAAAAATTGACACTGGTTTAAAAAACTCAATTTCAAATTGTAGCTTTATTAGGTCTTTGCGATGCATGAAGTAATCCGTTCCTTTTTGCAAATGGTTTTGCCGGATTTGTTCCCACATATTCGCAGGGATTTGAATCCATATTATAATTTCTGCCCTACGAAAAGGGCGCATACCTTTTTTCATGCTAGACGCCAATATCTTAGTGATCGATGACAACAAAAGTGTGCTGAGCGCCCTGGAGATATTGCTTCAATTTGAATACAAGAATGTTGCGACTATCTCCAATCCCAACCAGATATCTTCCTTCCCTGGATTTCAGAATTTGGATATTGTTCTATTGGATATGAATTTCTCCGCTGGAGTAAACACGGGTAACGAAGGACTGTTTTGGTTAAAGGAAATTAAAAAGAAAGCACCCCACATTTCCGTAATCATGATGACCGCCTACGGGGCTGTAGATTTGGCCGTAAAGGCTATAAAGGAAGGAGCTTCCGATTTTATTTTAAAGCCCTGGAACAATGAAAGGTTGTTGACCACCGTAAAATCGGCCTACGCGCTACGGAAGTCACAAAAACAGGTTAAGGAGCTAAAGCAGAAACAAGACAACCTAAAACAGGTCATCAATCAAAAGAAACAGTACATCATTGGAAATTCCAAGGCGTTACATTCCGTTCTTAACTTAACCCGCAAAGTTTCCAAAACAGATGTAAACGTTTTGATTACTGGTGAAAATGGTACCGGGAAGGAATTAATTGCCCGTGAACTCCACCGGACGTCCCATCGTAGCCAAGAAGTATTCATTTCCGTAGATATGGGTTCCATCTCCGAATCCCTTTTTGAAAGCGAGCTTTTTGGGCATCTCAAAGGGGCATTTACGGATGCAAAGGAAGACCGAGCCGGAAAGTTCGAGGCCGCTAACGGAGGCACCCTTTTTCTTGATGAAATTGGAAATTTATCATTGCAGACACAGGCCAAATTGTTGTCCGCTATTCAGCATAAGACGATAGTACGTGTGGGATCCAACAAATCCATTCCGGTCGATATCCGGCTTATATGCGCTACCAATAGCGATCTGGAGAAAATGGTCTCCGATGGCCTCTTCAGGGAAGATCTACTTTATCGTATCAATACCATTCAAATCAATGTCCCTCCTTTACGGGAAAGGGAAGGAGACATTCTGATATTGGCCGATTTTTATCTCAACAGGTTCATGTCCAAATATGGGAAACAGGGTCTACGTATAAATCAGGCCGCCCAAGAAAAATTAACGGCCTATAGTTGGCCGGGGAATGTTCGTGAATTACAGCACACTTTGGAACGTGCGGTTATTCTCTCCGAGAGCGCTGTATTAAAACCTGAGGATTTTTTATTGACCGCCTCCGTGGCCATTTCCATGGAAACCGGGCCCAACACCCTTGAGGAAATGGAACTTCTTATGATCAACAATGCCTTAAAACAAAATAATGGGAATTATAGTGCCGCGGCCGAGCAATTGGGAATTTCCCGGCAGACCCTTTACAATAAATTGAAAAAATTGGGCAACTGATGGCAAGTCGCAATTTTTATTTTCAACTTATCCTAAGGGTGCTGCTCATCACCTCCACTTCCATTGCATTGGCCATTTCATATGTGAATCAATGGTTCCTTGCCACAGGTATCCTAGCTATACTTTTGGTGTCCCAGACCTATTTTTTGATTACGTTCATTAATTCCACCAATCGAAAAATCGCTTATTTTTTTGATGCCATAAAAAATGAGGACTTCACCTTACGATTCCCTGAAAGGGTCTCCATTGAATCCTTCAAAGAACTTAACCGAAGTCTAAACCGGGTAAACGGACTTATTCAAGAAGTTCATCTTCAACTACAGATTCGGGAACAGTACTACCAACAAATTTTAAAACAGGCCAATATTGGTATCATGACCTTCAACAAAAAGGGCCACATTCTGTTTTCCAACCCAACTTTGGAGAAGCTGTTGAACTACAAACCGTTGAACCATATTAAACAATTGGCCCAAGTGGATCAAAGCCTTTATGAAATTTTCGCAAAGTTGGAACCTTTTGATCGCGAGCTTGTGCAATTGACCAACGAGCGTGAAAAAACCCATCTGGCCGTAAAGGCAACTTCCATGTCCTTAGATAGGCAATCCCTTTTGCTAGTGACCGTTCAGGATATCCACAAAGAATTGGACGAAAAGGAAACCGATTCATGGATACGCCTTATTCGGGTATTGAACCATGAGATTATGAATACCATTACCCCTATTACCTCTATTTCAGAGTCCATTTTGAAATACTATCAGCCCAAAGATGGTTTGGCGCCTTCCGAATACATCACCGAGGATTTGGTAAAAAATACCGCCAAGGGTTTAGGGGTAATACAGGAGCAAGGAAGAAATCTCATGGATTTTGTACAATCCTATCGTAGTTTTTTGAGTTTACCGCCTCCGGACAAAACCTTGGTTCCCGCACAAAAGTTGTTGGACAATGTAAAAACCCTTATGGATCAGCAGAGCCAAAACAATGCCATTTACTTTGAAGCAAAGGCAGATCCCGTAAATCTAGAGCTTTTTATTGATGAAAAACAAATTTCCCAGATACTGATCAATCTTTGCAAGAATGCCTCGCAGTCTTTGGAAGGCAAGGAAAAAGGAACTATTAAAATTCTGTCTGGCACCAACGAAATAGGTAAAAAGTTTATCGAGGTATGGGATAACGGCCCTGGAATTCCAGAAGATCTTATTGACGAAATCTTTGTGCCCTTTTTTACTACCAAAAATGCAGGAACCGGTATTGGCCTCAGTTTGTCCAAACAGATTATGCATCTGCATGGAGGAAACATCAAGGTGCGTTCCGTACCAAATAGGGAAACGTCTTTCCTACTTACTTTTTAGTACTATTGGATTTTCGGACAAAAGAGAATGGAAAACCAACGAAGAAGCTTTTAGAGAAGTAACCTATTATAATGGCAAATTAGTCAATGTTATTGCATGGACAAATTCGAAAGCACTCTTTTAGGTCAACCTTTTCCTTGATATAAAAAAGGAGGCGAATTTCGCCTCCTTTTTGGTTCCATGATACCATGCTTGAATGTACAAGCCGCCTTTTTTACTTTTGTCCCAGCCAAACAACCTATAATGCCCTTCTGGCGAGAGGGGGGTGAGATTCCCTATAGCTTTGATGCTTAATTTGTTTGATTTTCCCCTTTTGTGAAGGTTGAACCAAGCTTTCACGGATTTTGCCTACAAAAACAATGGTTAGAATAAAACTACAGGCTAGGAGCTTATCTAGGAAAATAGCTCCGTTCATAAAGGAAAACAAGTTCAAAAGTATTAGAAAAACCATGCCCAAAATTGGTAAAAAAATTTTCTTTTTCAGCTGCATTTTAAATTCTTTAAAGTTTATTGTTATTCGTGTAAGGTGCTCGAATTGGTGTGCTTAAAACAGTATTAAGAATTGATGGTAATTTCAAGGGTACCATTTATTTTGAAGGTGTGCCCCAAATTGGACGCCTCTTTGATAAAAGCCTTTGCAATTCTTTTTTCTTCCTCAAGCTCTGCAATACGACCATCAAGTTGGTTGGTCTCCCGTCCGTGATCTCCTTCCCAGATTTGAAGCCTTTGAATTTTGTGAAAGTTGATTTTTTCATCTAATAGGGCATTCACAACAAAAGAGGCTTCGGATCGGGTGAACTCTCCTTTGACCAATTGAATTTTTTGTTCTGTTTTTTGCGCCTTGCTCAATTCTTTTGTTTCCATTTTAATTTTTTTGACAGGTTTCTATAAACTTTGGCACAAAGGTTATTATTTTTTTGCATTAATTTATATTTATATTTATTATGTGTTGTATTAATTTTTTTAATGAATGGTAGTTTGCCATAAATCCAACAGGGCTTAAAATCACAATGAAACCAGCGAAGTACATAAACATTTTGATAGTCCTTTTGCAAAGTGCCTAAACGCTTCAGAGGAGGTTTTGGTGGGTAAAATAATGATTGAAATAGCCACTATCTTGTTGAACCTTTGGTCAATGGCTCCCAACTTTCAGGGAGTTCAATAAGGGCATTATTACCTGCTGTAGGACTAAAGTGTGATCCTCCCTTTTCGTTGAAACCTTGAAATAAACAGGGACATCTTGCATTTTACTAATAAAGATGGTGCACACTTCCATTTGTCCGTTTTTTGAGCTTATAGTACTTTGATGCTTCCAAACAAACTGTCCTTTTCTTATACTAAACCATGGACTTCGATTAGATGTAGGTCCCGAAATAGAATCAGACCGAGCATCCAAATCCTTGTTTCTACTTAAGCCCCTTGTGTACCCCCATAATCGAGAACTTGGGTTTTTCGGATCCCTAACGACAAAGCCATTGGGAGTTTCTTGAAGTTCCCAGTTATTAGGTATTGGGAAATGTAAAGAGCCCTCTATACTTGCCGTCCTGTAATTTTGAATACGTTGTTCATTGACTTCTTTATATTCCGTGCCAGAACAGAAAAGGCCTTTAACCTGGCCGTCCGGGGTCAACTTAAATTGCAACTTCTGCGGAATTCCCATACTACGCCCGATAGCCAATGAAGGTGAAGCAAAATCCAATTCAAAATGGTTTATGGTGTCTTGTCCACGAGTCACTATGGCTTCTAGACCCTCCGCACTTTGGTGTTTTATATGCAATGAAAGCCCAAAATTCACCCAAAAGTCCCCTCCTCCTACCTGGACAAAATTACCAAGATATTTCTCGGCCTCTACTGCCTCAAGTTCAAAATCATTGCATGAGGAATCAGGTATGTTGGGCTTACCAAAAGAGGTAACCGAGTCTCCAGCGGTAATATGTAGTATGTTATTCGCTATATTATAGATGGTGGGATATTGATATTGATCAATAAAGGTCAGGTCCAGATTGGCCAATACCGTTACGGCCAAATTATTGGTCAAATCGATCATGGTCATAGAGGACATTTTGCCGGTGCTTCCCCCATGATGAACAATTTTTCTGCCCTCAATTTCAGATAGCATCCACCCAAGACCATAGTGTATGGGTTTGTCATCCCCTCCTTCCTCCCGCGTTAATCCAGGAAACGAAATGTTGGGGGACCACATTTCCGTTATACTCTTCTTTGAGAGCATCCGAGCATTTCCATGTTTTCCTCCATTGAGCAAGGCCATCAGATACTTTCCAATATCCTCGGCGGTCGAGCGAGTAAACGATCCGGCAGGAATATATTCCCCGGACTCAAACTGCTTTTCCCTGGACGCCGGGTATGCCGACTTAATTCCATGATAATGCCCTTCCAATGCTCCCATAGCATTAAACCTCGCCGGATCCGTTGAGGTATGCTTCATTTCAAGGGGACCAAATATTCGCTTATCCAGATATTCCTTATACGGTAGCCCTGATACCTCACTAATCAAATAACCGGCAATACTAAAACCTAGATTGCTGTATTCATATGCAAATCCGGGTTCTTTTGTGATAAAGGTGCCTTTTAGGTTCCGTGTCAATTTCTCCAAGGCCTTGTCCGAAAGGTCATATGTAGGTTCTGGGCTGGCCTGAAGTCCGCTTGTATTACTAAGTAGCATCCGAACCGTGATTTTATCGCTCATATCCTTATTGGCAGTTCCAAACCAAGGAAGATATTTGACTAAGGGTTCGTCCAATTCCAAATTTCCTTGTTCAACCAATTGCATGATGCCCATTGCGGTCAATGATTTTGTAAGCGACCCTATGGCGTTCACCGATTTCTTGGTAAAAGGAGCGGACAGGTTTAATTGCTCCTTTCCAAAGCCTTTTGCATATAAGTATCCGGCATTGTTAACAACAACTACTGAAAACCCAGGGATTACATGGTTTTCATATACCTCCGTCAAATAGCGATCCAACTTCCCAAGTTCTTGGGCACCACCGATGTTGATTACCCCTAAAAAAGATATTACAAGAAAAAAGAGCTTTATCATCCGCGAGATTATTGCCATGGTTCAAGGAGTTTAAAGGTTGGAGATTATTCTAAAATTTATTTTTCGCACGGCAGCCGCGGCAAACCATGTGGATATTGCCCCTAATACAAAAAGGACAACCATTGACACTACCATTCCCATTGAGGATGGGATAAAAGGGAAACGGACCAAGCCAATATCGGCAGTAAGGAAATTCATTATTTTAGGCCCTAACCAAAGGGATAAAGGAATCCCTATGAACATCCCCAAAGCCAAACTCATAATTGTCTTCCAGAGTAAAATCATTCTCAAATCCTTGGTTGTAAATCCAAGGGACTTGAGTTTTACAAAGGATATTTTATGCTGTTGGATATAGATGTTCTGATCATTATAAATAATCAAAACCAAGACCAGAACGAAGAACAAGGAAATGGTAAAAACCGCTATTCGTATATTCATAACCATGGATACCATGGCTTTTCTTTCTTCCACACTCAGTTCGGTCCGGATGGTTTCACCAAATTGGTTTTCCAGCCGTAATCTAAATTCGTCCCGCTCTACGTTGGGGTACAATTCCAAGCCATAAAATTGGGGTTCAAATAATGGGTTTAATTCCAATAAAGCTTTCTCTTGCAAACGAAAGCCCTTTCCAAAATTCCCAACATCCTGATATATGCCCGTTATTGAGAATACTTTTTTTTGCCCCTCGATAAAAACAGCGATACTATCACCGACTTGTTTTTCAAATTCCTCCGCTGTTCCCACACAGAGTGCTATCTCGTCTGCCCCATTAGGATGATTTCCCATAATGTTTTCCAATCCCGTTTTGGAAATTGCACGGGAATAGACTTTTCCCTGTAGTTCCTTGATCGTTTTATTGTTCTGGGAGAGTATAAAAAGATTGGTGTAATTATACGGGGATATCGTTCGTATTTCGTCATCGTATCCCTCCAGCATTTCCATAAATTGGCTGTGCTTGAGAGCAAGAACAACGGAGCTACTGCGGTTGACCACAACATCGGCATTATCAAAACCCCACGAAGTACGGTCCGTATGGATTTTGTCAAAGGAATTGGCGATGTTCACACAAAAAATGACCACAAATACAATTCCTGCCGTATTGATTCCCATGAGAATCAGATTCCTTTTTTGGCTACTTAAAAAACGTTCCCCCAATAACAGCGATAATGGAAGCCATGAAGAAGAAAATGCTTTAGATGCTTTTTTGGAAGGGCGTCCATTGGTTTGAAAAGAGTTCCGAATGGCCTCTACGGGTTTTACAAGACCCGCCTTTCTAGCAGAAAAAAACGAAACCGCAAAAATCAAAAACAACGTTATCCCAAAAGACACCAATACTGGCGTACTAAGGTCATACGTAAAATTCGGGATCCCCATGGGTTCAATGATCCAATTGACCACACCTCTAACCACGAACCATGAGACAAACAACCCTAATGGAAGTGCCACCAAGGCAAGAAAGCCCATTTGCATTAGATATAGCGTTACCATATTCCCTGGGGTAAATCCCAACCCCTTTAGAACCCCAATTTGTTTATAATCAGAAAAGACGTGACTTGAAATGGTGTGATTGATTATGAGGAGCGATATCAAAAGTCCCATAACCGAAAAAATCAATAAAACAGAGCTCAACAGTGTGTAGAGGCTTGTGAAAGCCCTTTTAAAAAGTGGATATTGAAGGCTCTTTCCGGAATAGTCAAAATTTTCGTTGAAACGTTTCCAAAACGTATCCAACTGCGCCCTGTCCCTAAGCCTAATTCCGATCATATTGTTGTTCAATTCGGAAAGGGGTGCCAAAAAAGGTAGTTCGCCCGGAGCCACCCAGGCACGGGTAGGGTTGAAAATAGCGCTCAAGTAATGAGGGTCTACCACAAATGCCGAGATTCTGAGCTCCCGTAACGACCCATTTATACTCAATCCGAGGGTGTCACCCAATTGTAGGTCAAAACTTCTTTCAAAGTGACTGGGGAGCCATATTTCACCATGATTGGGATGTTCATTGGATTCTCCTTTTAGAATCCGAATCTGATCCTGGGTAAAGTGGTCAGTGTTGTGTTCCGTTAACTGAACACTGAGGTCTATTTCTCTTTCCCCATGAATAAGCGGTGCATTCACCATCATATAGGGGCTTGATGCCGACACGTCCAAGACCTCATCTTGCTTGGAAAACCATTGGGTAATTTTATCCTTATCATCGTCTCTAGTATCGAACAGCAAAAGAATTTCAGAGGCCTTAAGGTTGTTAAAAGTGATATCAAAAGGTTGTCCGATGATGCGCAGCAAGCTAAGGGCTATGCTCAGCAGAAGAATGGTCAAAACCAAACTTAACCCTACCAACAGGAACTCTCTTTTGCGTTTGATAAGGTATTTTAGATGTATAAGTAGAAGACTTCTCATATCCATTTCTTTTTATAGACTATACTTACCAGCCCAAAGACCGTAACCAGCCTAACAATGCTTCATTACGTTTTTCCAAATCATTGTTTTTTTCAAATTTGAAAGAGTCTACCAACTGCCCATCCTGTATAAAGAGAACCCTATCCCCATAACAGGCGGATTTCGGGTCGTGGGTAACCATCAGTATGGTCTGTCCCTCGTTATGAACCTTTTTAAAGCAGGAAAGCACCTTTTTAGAGGCCGAGGAATTTAAGCTGCCCGTAGGTTCGTCGGCCATGAGAATCTTCGGGTTATTCACTAGGGCCCGGGCAATGGCACATCGCTGGCGTTCCCCTCCCGAAACCTGTGAGGGCAATCTATCCGCTAGGCCTTCCAATTCCAATTCCTTCATTAGCAGAGATGTCCTTGCTTGAACCACTTTCCTGTCCCGCTTGGACAAGTAGCCTACAATGAGTATGTTTTCCTTGAGACTTAGCTCGGAGATGAGATTATGGTCCTGAAAAACAAAACCGATATGGTTTCTTCTAAAAAGGGCCATGGCCTTTTCGCCAAGCTTATGAATTGGAGTATTGTTCAGGAAGATCTGTCCTTGGGAGGGATGGTCCAATCCACTTAGCAAATACAGCAGTGTCGATTTCCCCGATCCGGAATTCCCCATGATAACGCTAAACTCTCCTTTATTTATTTCAATAGTTACATTGGCAATACCGGTATGATTCTTCGAGCCTCCATTAAATGATTTGCTTAACGCTTTTGTCTTTACAATTGGAGCAATATCCATGTTATGTGATTTTTGAATTTCACTGACAAAACACGAATAATTGAAGATGATAAGCGCTGCAACATGAAGGTTGGTACCATTTCCGTGAGATATGAGACCAAATCCTGTAAAGTGATCCTCGGTTCTTTTTACAAATCTCTACCTTTAATGAAAAAACAATGCAGTACCTGTTTGTTGCCAGCGGGAGCTTGACCCTTTTTATCATTGCATTGATTTTGGGAAAGCGGAACAAATCCTTGCCAAACCGAATTCTTGTGGTTTGGCTGATTGTGTTCGTTGCAAATCTGATTTCCCTTTTCGTGCTTTATGAGGCCACCTTGCCATTTTCATTGGGGCAACATTTAATTCTTGAGTTCAGCGAAGTTTCCATTTTTGCTCATGGGCCGTTACTTTGGCTGTACACCAAATCACTGACCGAAGAAGGCTTTTGCCTAAAGTGGAAATATGTTTATCATTTCATTCCGTTTGGCATTGGGTACTTTCTTTTTTTAATTCAGATTTTTTCCAACACGGAAATGGCCTCGATTACGAGAAACACGATTACCATCCTAAAGATGAGTAGCCTCTTGGCGTATCTTATCCTTGTGCTTGTAAAGCTGAAAGAGCATAGGACACATGTAGCACATATTTTCTCCAATGTGGAGCATAAGAATTTAGATTGGATCAGTTTTCTAAGCTGGGGTATCCTCATCATATGGTTTATTGCCGGTTCCGGTTTATTGCTGGATAGGTTTACGGCAATAGTGATTCCACAATATGGAGGGGGGATTGCCCATTTTGCCATCTGCCTGTTCATTTTCCTGATGGGGTATTTTGGTCTTAACCAACCTTCCGTGTTCATTGCTTCGCAATATCCGGATTCTTATTCCAATACTAGGCCGGAAGGAGAAATGGCAAAGGTCGACTCCTTGAAGTATAAGAATTCCGGCTTGGATGCAAAAGGATCCAAACAGATACAGGCAGCCTTGTTGGAATTGATGAAAACCGCAAAACCTTATTTGGAGAAGGAGCTCACTTTGTACAATCTGGCCGAGAAGTTAAAAGTGCAACCCAATCATTTGTCCCAAGTCATCAATAGTCTTGAGGGGAAAAACTTTTTTGATTTCATAAATATGTACCGTGTGGAGGCATCAAAAGAAAAAATACGGCTGGGGGACTATCAAAACCTCACTCTTTTAGGAATAGCATTTGAAAGTGGATTTAATTCCAAAGCATCGTTCAATAGAGCCTTTAAAAAGTTTACCGGTCAAACCCCGACCGAATATAAAAAGGATACTAATTAGCTTAGGGAATCATTTCTCACAAATGATTCCACTATAACAATTTTGGATTTGGATAGTTATCAGATTGATCCTCTATGGTATTGTCCAAACACGTAAAGTCCTTTTCCACCAAAAGGGAAAGAGCACCGCGATTGTTCCAATCTACCGAGTTGACATAGCCTACGCGATTGTTGTTGGCCCAGGTTAAAAGTTCCTCTTGGGGAAGGTAAAGGGTGATGGTGTCTCCCACAAAATCAGCTTCCAATTCTTTGATTCCCGCTTTGCCCTCAAGGGCATAAATTAGGGTTTTTGTCCCAAAGTTCGTCGTTTCCTCATATCGGCCTTTTTGGCAAAAAGCCGCTACCTCCGGTTTGGTCAGCCGGATCCGTACTGAATTGCCTTTGATTCTTATCTTCATATTCTTCCTTATTTATGAATTGTCCAACATAGCTTCGCCAACTTTATAGTTGATAGTTACCCTCGTGCCTTCCCCGGGTATAGAATTGATGAATAAGCGTCCGTTAATATAATTTACGCGTTCTTTCATGAAAAAGACTCCCATACCTCCCTCGCTATTCTTTTTGGCCACCTTATCCAAAACTGAAGGATCAAAGCCTTTACCATCATCATCAATTACCACGCTCAAAAGCCCGTCAACATGGTTGATAGTGACCAGAATATAGTTGGCCTCTGAATACTTTATGGCATTGTTGACCGCCTCCTGCGTTACCCTGTATATGTTTGTTTCGGCCAACGAATCAAAACGGATATTTTCCTCGGTCTTGTTCTCAAACAAAATGTTTTCCCCCGTAAGCTTACTCAGTTCAGTGGTCATTTTTTGTAGTGCCGGGAAAATGCCATGGTCTTCCAATTCTGGTGGGGTAAGGTTAAAGGTTGCCGTGCGCACCCCTTTTATCAAGTCTGAAGCAAGAGTTTTCAAGTAAGCGATTTTTTCTTTGGTCTTTTCCTTCTGGTCTAAGTTTATGGATTCGATATTGAACTTTAGGGCTGTGAGCATCTGCCCTATACCATCATGGATGTCCTTAGCGATACGCTTTCGTTCTTCTTCCTGTCCCTCCACGATCTGGCTTGCCTGCAACTGTTTTTGTTGCATGCGCTCCTCATAATTCTGTTTGGTCAGTTCCTCTATTTTTAACTGGTTCTTTTTGCGTTCCGTAATGTTAGAGCATAATATTAGCACGCTTTGTTCCAAGCTGGATTGGTGCATGGGGATAATGGACATGTCCAACCAGAGATGCGTTCCGGTTTTGGTCGTTATCTCAATTTCCTCGTTGCGAATGTTCTTTCGCTTGCTTGTGACTATTTCGCGAAGGTATTGTTGTTGCCCTTCATCTTCAGTAAGGATTTCAGAAAGAGGTGAGTTCAACTGTACATTGGGAACACCCAATAAATTCATAAATTTTTTGCTTATGAATACCACCGTTCCATTTTTTCGAATACTTGCGAAAAGGGCGGCGTTGTCAATTACAAAATTGAGCTCCTGAAGCTGCTGTAATGAGCGTTCCTTTTCTTCAAAGAGACGTTTGACCTTAGAGGCGGTATTGTCCGATTCTATTTGACTTTGGATCAATTTAGAAATAGTCTCCCGAATCTGTATGGAAAGGGGCCTAAAAATAAAGGCCACTTCCAATAACAGAATCAACAGGGACAAAGCCAACAAGAGGTACTCCTTTAGCTTTAGTCTTTGAAGTTTTTCTTTGCTTAAGGCATCGTATTCATTAACTATAGCATCCATTTTTATCAGAAAATCACCTTCATTGTCCAAGAGCACTTGAAGCTGACTTTCATATGCATCGGCGGGAATATTTGGTTTAGAGCCTTCGCTTAGCATAGTTTCTGCTGCATTGACCATGGCTTGATGATGCGGATTCAAATCTTTAAACAAACTTAAAATAGTTTTGTTCTCCTCCTTGGGAAGGCCAATGCTATCGTTGCCATTTTGAAGCCCCGCATGGGATGTCTTCCACACAAATAGTGTTTGTTTTAAGTCTTCTCGAATCCTTTCTTGTGCTTTAGTATCCGATTCAGCGGTTTGAAGTAGTAAAGCTTCTTTAACCAATTTTTGACTAAAAGCTCTTTGCCGCCCTGCCACATTGATGACCCTTGAGTCGTTCAACTGTAAATTCAGATGCTGTTGAATCAGTATTTGGGCAACGATAATTGTTAAGGCAATAGTAGCAATAGCTAACAGGTACCACTTCCTAACCCTTAAAAAAGTAGCAGTATCCAGTGCCTGTTGTTGCTTTTGGTTTTCCATAGCGGATAACGTAAATCAAAGTTTGAGGTTAGCCTGATACAGCTTTCGTTACCATAGCTAATGCCCTATCAGAAAATGGGATTTGCAACGCCGCTTGCCGACCCTTATCCGACATTTTGCGCCAGGTCTTCTGAAGAATGTCGATCACCTTCATCTCATCATGCTTTTTGGCAAAAGGCTCGAAGTAATGTTTTAAAAAAACCAAACAAATCACATCTTCAAGGATTTGGGTTTCCTCGTTTTTTTTTAGTTGTTTCTTTAAAAGCAAAAATTCAACTTGTCCGATAGTCTCTTGATCATAGCCGACCTCTTTCAAGATCGCCTTTGCCTTGGATGCATGGAATTTCTTTAATTCTTGACGCCATTTCAGATATCCCACACGGTTCATTTCGTAACGATTCCTAGGGATTTCCCACCGGCAAATATGTTGGCATCTCGTGGTAAGTTTCAGTGCTTCCGAAGCGTTAGGGGCAAAGACGTTAAGGGTCTCTGTCATTCTTAGTGCATAAAGCACTTCCTTAGGGTAGCTTTTCCCGTTAAAAGTTTCAGTGTTTGGGTCATTACCATTGGCTATATCAAAAAGATGAAAGGCTTTTGCCAATTTGTCCGTATCGCCCATAAGTGCCTATTAAGAGTCATTCTGAGAAGCCAATATACACAAAGTTATTCTCAATTCTTACGGGATAGGTAGCAATGGCGTCCAAATTTCCATTGAGGTTTTCCCCGGTCTTTAAAGAGAAGGTATTTTTATGCAGTGGACAGGCCACTTTGGGCTGGTCGCCATCCACGCCAACCATTCCTCTTGATAATACCATTTCCATTTTATGAGGACATAGGTTTTGACAGGCGTACCACTCTCCTTTTCGAGTAAAATTGAAAACGGCAATTTGCTTGTCCTTATATTTCACACAGGCTCCTCCATTCTTTGGGAACTTGGAGACCTCAGCGGCCTTGAACCAAATGGTCACTTCTTCAAGCCTTGTGGCTTGGAATGTATTCAATGCTGATATCATAATTCAAATTTTTGCGGTAGTATTAATAGAAGTTGGAGTCCTTAAAAATCAGGTCCAGGCTTTGGGCATCTTCTGTCCACGCATAGGCACAAACTCGATATTGCTATCCTTTTCTTCAGAATTGACAAAGTGGGTATACCTTGCCCGGATCTCCGGTGTTTCCACAGCTTCTTTCCACTCACATTTGTAGGTGTCCGTATACTGTTGCATTTCAGCATCCAGTTCTTCTCCCATACCCAAGGAATCATGAATCACTACATTTTTTAAGTAGGTGATTCCGCCTTCCAATTTTTCGAGCCAAGCAGCAGTTCGGGTCAAAGGTGGAGCGGTTTTAATGTAGAACATCAAAAAGCGGTCTACATATTTGACAGCGGTCTCTTTGTCCACTTTTTCCGCCAACAGTTCGGCATGCTTCGGATTCGCTCCTCCGTTACCGCATACGTATACATTCCAACCTCCTTCAACCGCTATAAAACCAAAATCCTTGCAACGCGCTTCGGCACATTCACGGATACACCCTGAGACTCCTCCTTTCATCTTATGAGGAGAACGGATGCCTTTATACCGATTTTCAATTTCAATAGCGAAGCTTACACTCTCATCCATTCCATACCGACACCATGTGGACCCCACACAACTTTTTACGGTTCGCAAAGCTTTTCCGTAGGCATGCCCGCTTTCAAACCCTTCCTTTATAAGTTCTTCCCAAATCAAAGGAAGTTCATGTAATTCAGCCCCGAACATATCAATACGTTGTCCACCAGTGATTTTGGTATATAGGTCATACTTCATACCAATGCGCCCCAAAGCCATCAATTGTTTAGGAGTGATTTCGCCCCCTGCTACCCTGGGAACTACAGAATAGGTCCCATTGCGTTGAATATTGGCCAAATACCGGTCGTTCGAATCTTGAATAGTTTCCTGCCGATTTGCCGTCTCATTGTACACACTGGCAAAAATAGCAGCGACGGCAGGCTTGCAAACCTCGCAGCCGTCCCCTTGACCCACGGTATCGAGCAGCTCGTCATAATCTTGAATATTGCGGAGTTTTACAATATCGTATAATTCCTGACGTGAATAATCAAAGTGTTCACAGATGCGTATTTTGACGGTCTTCCCAAGAGATTTTAAACTTTCCATGACCAAATCCGAGATCATAGGCTTGCAACCTCCACAACCTGTAGTGGCTTTGGTAGATTTAGCTATGCTTTTTACACTTTCATGCCCTCCTTCGATAACAGCACAGCAAATAGCTCCTTTGGTCACGGACTCACAGGAACAGATTACAGCTTCATCGGGAAGCTCCATTACATTGCCCATGGCAGCTCCGTCGCCCCCACGAGCACCCAAAATCAAATCCTCAGGATTTTCTGGTAATGGCATCTCATTCTGTTGAAGTTGCAATAACATATTGTAATCCGAAGCATCTCCCACCAAAATACCGCCCAACAGTTTTTTTCCATCTTTGGAAACATTGATGCGTTTGTACAACCCCTGTAATTTGTTTTCAAAGACAATGGCGTGTGCTTCTTCTTCTGAAGTGAAAGGATTTCCGAAACTTGCCACATCGACACCAATAAGTTTCAGTTTGGTGGACATATCAATACTCTTGGCCATTAGGGTTTCCCCTCCTAAAATCTGATCCACGGCCACCTGTGCCATTTCATAGCCCGGAGCGACCAAACCATATATCATTTGATTGTACAGGGCTACTTCGCCTATGGCGAAAATATTAGGGTCTGAAGTACGCATGGTGTTGTCCACCACAATCCCTCCACGAATACCAACTTCAAGGTCACATGTCTTGGCCAATTCATCCCGCGGACGAATGCCCGCCGAAATAATAAGCATCTCCACAGACAACGCATCTCCTTCGGAAAATTCCATTCCTTGTATGCTTCCATTCCCTAAAATTTGTTGGGTAACTTTATTCAAATGAACGCTTATTCCTAATTCATTCATTTTAGTTGCCAAGGCTGCGCTACCATCATCATCCAATTGGCGTGGCATCAATCTTGGGGCAAATTCCACTACATGGGGTTCCAGACCCATATCTTTCACGGCCTTAGCCGCTTCAAGACCCAACAGGCCACCACCCAGCACCGCAGCTCTACTTCCTTTGATGTTCGAGGCATAACTTAGGGTCTCCTCCAAATCCTCTATGGTGCGATATACAAAAACCCCCTTTTTGTCAACCCCCTTTATAGGTGGTACAAAAGGGACCGAGCCTGTGGCCAAAACCAGATAATCGTATGAAAAAGATTTTTTGCTTAACGTTATTATGGTCCTTGTTTCTTTCTGAATGTCCACCACACGTTCATTGGTATATAGTTCAATACCATTTTTCGCGTACCACGACCGTGGAGCAAGGGTCAATTTTTCAGCATCGCCATTTTCAAAGAATTCACTAAGGTGTACTCTATCGTAAGCCACCCTAGGTTCCTCTCCAAAAACAATGAGTCTAAAATTTTTGCCGGCTTCTTGTGCTACAAACTTTTCACAGAATTTATAGCCTACCATTCCATTTCCGATTACCAATACAGTTTTCATATTTACTTGGATTTAAAACTGAATCACAATTTTACGTATAATTACGTATTTTTTGTATAATTTTATCGAAAAAATTACGTATTCTTGTTGAGGAATTGATAAAACCAGCCTGTAAATAATTGCAATGATACAATCGAAAAACCCACCTAGAGTTAGCTTAGTAGGTGCTGGGCCTGGCAGCAAAGACCTTATTACCATTAGAGGTTTAAAGGTTTTGCAAAATTCAGATGCAGTTTTATATGATGCTTTGGCAGCTAAGGACCTATTGGATGAAATTGCGAAAGATGTTCCGAAAATATACGTAGGTAAGCGCTGTGGAAAACACTTTGCCAAACAAGAAGAAATCAACCAATTATTAGTAGAATGCGCGTTTAATTACGGGCATGCCATACGCTTAAAAGGAGGCGATCCCTTTGTTTTTGGAAGAGCCTTGGAGGAGGTTTCCTATGTAGAATCTTTTGGAATCCCTGTTGAAGTCATCCCCGGTGTTTCGAGCGCTATTGCGGTACCTTCCGGCCAGGGCATTCCATTGACCCAAAGAGGAGTCGCGAGTAGCTTCTGGGTGATGACAGGGACCAAAAGGGATGGGGATTTTTCCGAAGATTTGAAATTAGCGGCCCAATCATCCGCAACCATGGTGATTCTAATGGGTGTCCGAAAATTTGTAGATATTGCCCAGGAAATCAAAAAATATAGGGGTGAGCTTACGCCCATAGCACTTGTTCAAAATGGAACTCTAAAAAACGAAGCCTGCATCATCGGTACTTTGAGCAGTGCCGAGATTCTATTTGAATCTGTAGATGTTTCAATGCCCGGTATCATTGTAGTAGGTAATGTGGTCTCTGAACACCCTTCCTTTTTTGAGGACGAAATACAACGTGTTTTACATTCTGCAATTTAAATCACAACTATCATACTGTAATAGGTATACCTGCGCAACTTTAACTCTTCCCTTAGCATCCTGAAAGGTCCACCCTTTTTCATATTCAATAATATTGACGTCTTTTTTTTGACATCTCTCAAATTTTGGATTCCAGGAATTTCCATCTACATAAAAATACGTAGAATTATGTTTTTTCTTAAGTAAACTACGTATTAATACTTAAATAATATAGTATGTTTGTTGTATAGATAAGTAACCTATTATAAAACATACGTATTATGAAATCAATCGTGAAAAAAACCTTCGCCACCTTGCTTTTGCTAGCCATGGTCGCTTGTGGCGGAAAAGCCGAAAAACAGTCGAAAGAAATGGCACAGGCCGACAGCCCTGCAAGTTCATTGGAAATAGAGAAACCACAATTGACTTTTGGTTTTATTAAGTTGACCGATATGGCTCCTTTGGCCATTGCCAAAGAAAAAGGCTTTTTTGAAGATGAAGGCTTATTTGTTTCCGTTGAGGCACAATCCAATTGGAAGAATGTATTGGACCGTGTCATTGATGGCCAATTGGATGGTTCACATATGCTATCTGGCCAACCCATTGCCGCAGGAGCTGGATTTGGAAGACAGGCTGAACTGGTAACGCCTTTTTCTATGGACCTTAATGGAAATGGAATCACGGTATCCAATGATGTATGGTCCAAAATGAAGCCCAATGTGCCCAAGGGAGCTAACGGGAAACCTGCACATCCGATCAAAGCCGATGCCTTAAAGCCTGTAATCTCAGAATACAAAAACAGTGGCAAGCCCTTTAAGATGGGTATGGTATTCCCGGTATCCACTCATAACTATGAAATCCGTTATTGGTTGGCTGCTGCGGGCATTCATCCGGGCATGTACACCGCTGATAACGTGCAGGGGCAGATTGATGCCGAAGTTCTACTATCCGTAACACCTCCTCCACAAATGCCAGCAACTTTGGAAGCAGGAACCATTTACGGTTACTGTGTGGGAGAGCCTTGGAACCAACAAGCCGTTTTTAAGGGTATCGGCGTACCCGTAACTACCAATTACGATATCTGGAAAAACAATCCGGAGAAGGTATTTGTGATGACCAAAAAGTTTGTTGATGAAAATCCAAATACGGCTATTGCAGTGACCAAAGCATTGATTCGTGCAGGGAAATGGTTGGACGAGCCTGAGAATCGTCCCGAAGCTGTGAAGATTCTTTCCATGCCACAATATGTTGGTGCTGATGAAGTGGTATTGGCCAACTCTATGACCGGAACCTTTGAGTTTGAAAAAGGTGATAAGCGTTCCATGCCAGATTTTAATGTGTTCTACAAGTACAATGCCACCTATCCTTTCTATTCCGATGGTGTTTGGTTCTTGACCCAAATGCGTAGATGGGGACAGATTCCAGAAGCGAAGCCTGCCGATTGGTATGACCAAACCATAAAGGACATTTACCGTCCCGATATCTGGAAAAAAGCTGCTGAGCTACTGGTTGCAGAAGGGCATATCCCGGCTTCTGACATTCCGGTCACGGATGGATATAAACCCGCCACTTCAGATTTTATTGATGGCAATACCTATGATGCCAAAGATCCCATAGGCTATATCAACAGTTTTGAAATTGGAAATAAAGACAATTCCTCTTTATAAAATACGGTAAAAAAATATAATCATGAAGCAAAGTGTAACCGTAAACAAAACGCAAGACCTAAAATTGGCGAATGCTGCGAAGGCAGGGCTGTCCAAATTAAAGATAAAGACCCCAAAATTCGACCTGAAAACCTTGGCAAAAAAATTTGCTGTGCCCTTTATTTCCATCTTACTCTTCATTGGGTTATGGCATATGGGCGCTAGGGCACTCTACAATGTTGAAGCGGATTATAAGATTCAAAAAGCGCTAGCGGATCAAGGACAAGTAGCTGCTGACGCCATGGCCGCCTGCATCGCTTCAGGTGATATCAGTTGTCAACCCAACACCCTGCCTTCACCTGTACAGGTATGGGAATCCTTTAATACCCTAATAGCCGATCACAAAGTAATAAGTGCGGACAAATTGGCCTTTAAGGAAAAGACGGCGGCATTAAATGAAAAGCGCGTTGCCGAAGGAAAGGCCCCAATAACTTACACAGGGAGGCCCTCTTTTGTAGATCAAATATTTACCAGTCTCAAAACGGTCTTTGCAGGATTCGTATTGGCGTTTCTGATTGCGGTACCCATAGGAATTCTAATTGGCTTGAGCGAAACATTGCGCAATTCCTTCAATTGGTTGATTCAGATATTTAAACCCGTTTCCCCTGTGGTTTGGTTGCTTCTGGTGTTTATGATCGTAAAGACCATGACAAAGGACTCCAATTCGGACAGTGCCTTTATCATATCCTTTATTAGTGTAGGGTTATGTGCAATGTGGGCCACTTTGGTAAATACGGCAATGGGTGTTTCATCAGTGGACAAAGATTACATTAATGTAGCCAAGGTATTGAAATTAGGCCCTTTGCAAAAAGTTTTTAAAGTGATTCTACCATCATCCCTGCCTTTGATTTTTACCGGTCTTCGCATTACACTTTCGGTCGCATGGATGGTATTGATAGCCATTGAACTATTGGCCCAAAGCCCAGGTCTGGGATCCTTTGTTTGGGAAGAGTTCCAGAACGGTGCCAATGATTCAAACTCTAAAATAATTGTGGCCATGTTCATCATTGGAATTATTGGTTTCCTACTTGACCGGATTATGTTGACCATTCAGAATATGGTATCCTTCAATAAAAATGCAACCACTTAAGATTAGAAGTCATGGCATATTTGGAACTGAAAAATGTGAACAAGACCTACGGCGAAGGAAAAAATGCCACTGAGGTATTGACCGACATCAACCTAACAATGAAGGAGGGAGAATTTGTTGCTATCGTAGGTTTTACCGGAAGTGGAAAGACCACATTGGTCAACCTCATCAATGGATTGCTGAAACCCACAAGCGGCGAGGTGCTTTTTAAAGGAGAACCTGTAGTGGACACAAGTCATGAGCGTGGAGTGATTTTTCAAAACTACTCCTTGTTGCCCTGGTTGAGTGTTGGGCAAAATGTGGCCATGGCGGTAAAGGAAGCTTTTCCCAATGAGAAAAGGAAATTCGTAAAAGAGCGTGTTGAACAATATGTAGAGATGGTGAATTTGTCCCCTGCCATCAGTAAAAGACCCAAGGAACTATCTGGGGGAATGCGACAACGTGTGGCAGTCGCGCGGGCTTTAGCAATGAATCCGGAGATGATTATTATGGATGAGCCTTTGGGTGCTTTGGATGCTTTGACCAGAGGTAACCTTCAAGATGAAATATTGAAGATATGGAGCAAGGACAAACGAACTGCATTGCTTATCACCAATGATGTAGATGAAGGCCTCTATATGGCTGACCGCATCATCCCTTTACGACCTGGACCCAAGGCAACTTTGGGGCCAGAATTCAAAATTGACATCGAAAGACCAAGGGACAAAACCGAATTAAACGACAATCTCGTCTATAAAAGAACGCGGAACGCCATCATTGAATATTTAATGGGTATTGGGGAAGAGCGTAAAGCTACATCCAAAGAGGTTTACGAGTTACCTGAATTGGCTCCGAAAAGTTTCGTCGCCTAAAGCAAATTATCATGGTAGTAGAAGACATCAAAGTAAAAGAAACACACGAAAATGGAATTTCATTTCCTTCTGACAAGATTATGTTGGACCTAAGGGATTTGAAGAAAGTATATCCAACCCCAAAAGGCGACTATGTGGTATTGGAGCATTTGAATCTTCAGATCCTAAAAGAAGAATTCGTTACCATAATAGGCCATTCTGGATGTGGAAAAACAACCATGCTTTCCATGATTGCAGGGCTAAATCCGATTTCTGGTGGAAATATTGCGGTACTTGGAAATCCTATTAAAGGACCAGGGCCAGACCGAGGCGTCATCTTTCAATCGCCCAGCTTAATGCCTTGGATGAGCGCATTGCAAAATGTAATGTTAGGTGTAAACCGAGTATTCCCCCATGCAAGCAAGGCCCAGCGCAGAGATATTGCCAAGTACTATTTGCACAAAGTAGGTCTCGATGGGGCTTTTGATAAGAAAGCGAATGAGCTTTCGCAAGGAATGCAACAACGTGTTGGTATTGCCCGTGCCTTTGCCATAAAACCCAAGGTCCTGCTGCTCGATGAACCATTTGGGATGCTGGATTCACTCACAAGAGGAGAACTTCAGGATATTCTTATTGAAATCTGGAACAAAGAAAAAATTACTGCGGTCATGATCACCCATGATGTAGATGAAGCCATTTTCTTAGCGGACCGTGTAATAATGATGACCAGCGGCCCACGTGCTAAAATTGGTGATGCCCTTGAAATAAACTTTAACCGTCCCCGAACGCGAAAAGAGGTCTTGGAGCATGACGATTATTACAAATACCGCAAACACTTAATTGACTTTTTGGAACATTAATAAAGAATAACCAACTAAAACCTAGTATTATGAAAAGAAGCTATAGTTTAATTATCCTAGTTATCCTATCGGTTCAATCTATATCTGCACAGTTTACGCTAGATGCACAATTTAGGCCACGAACCGAGTATAGAAATGGTTTTCAGTTCCTGCAACGGGAAGGGTTCGACGCGGGTTTTGTGACGAACACAAGGGCTAGAATCGGGGCTGGTTTTAAAACCGAAACGTATCAAATTTATATTAATGTTCAAGACGTTCAAATTTGGGGCGAGAACCCGCAGCTTGTTCCTATAGACGCGAATAACTCCTTTTCCCTTTTTGAGGCTTGGGCAGAGTTGCAATTTGGTGGCGGATGGTCAACAAAATTGGGGCGCCAAGTGCTGTCCTATGATGATCAGCGTTATTTTGGCGGATTGGATTGGGCGCAACAAGGGCGCTACCATGATCTGGCCATGATCAAGTTTCGTAAAGAGGATTTTATGTTAGATGTAGGTTTGGCGTTCAATCAAGATTTGGACAACCAAGGCGGGCCATTGTTCGGTTTCAAAAATTCGGGTACTGAGTTCAATTCCGCCAACCCTTTTCAATACAAAACGATGCAACATCTTTATGCCAAGAAAAAATTCAAAGCATTTAGTGCTAGTTTAGTATTGGCCAATTTAGGTTTCCAACAGATTGATACAGAAACAGGCGATGCTAGCGACATTAGAAATACGTTCACTGCCGGCACACACTTAACGTACAAAAAGGGAAAGTTTGGTTTAGAGGGAAACGCGTTCCTGCAGACCGGAGAGTTTGTAACCGGGATCGACATCGATGGGGCCTATTTATTGGGGCTGGAAGCATCTTATAACGTTAGTCCAAAAACCAAATTAGGTGTTGGTATTGAAGCCATCAGCGGAGATGATCCGTCTACCGAAAGTACAGAAGCATTTTTACTTCACTTTGGCACCAACCACAAATTCAACGGGTTTATGGATCATTTTTACGTTGGCAACTGGATCAACAATGTTGGCCTCCTGGATATCCATGCCAGTGCAACCTTTAAGTTGGGCGAAAAAACAACGCTTTTTTCAAAGTTGTTGAGTTTTCAAGGAATGGAAGATACCCCCAGCGGAGAAAGCAGCCTGGGTACGGAATTGGATTTAGTATTGACCCAAAATTTCAAAGGTTTTGCACTTAAAATTGGGTATTCCCAGTTGTTTGCTGCTGACGGGTTGGAAGAATTGGAAACAGCCCGTTTGGGTGCTACAGAACCTCTAGATTTCAAAAGCTCACAAAATTGGGCTTGGGCCATGATCATCATAAAACCCACGCTCTTCACAACGGCAAAATCGGATAAATAATACTAAAAAGCTTTGCTTCGCAGGGGTCATGTCGACTAAATCGTCGGGGTGGCCCCTTGTGTTTTGCAAAGCCTAAATAAAATCCGTTATTTTTGCAATATGTCCGAACCTGTCACAGGCCATACTATTAAAATCATCCTTGCAGACGATCATGCCCTAGTCCGAGATGGAATTAGGGCGTTATTGGAAGAAGAGTCCGATCTAGAAGTCGTGGGCGAGGTTTCAAATGGCCTTGAAGCCTTGGAGATAGTTCGAGAAAAAGACCCGAACATTCTTATTGTTGATATACGCATGCCGGAACTCGGCGGCATTGAAACCGTTGAGCACTTGAATAAATCCGCTAGTGTGGGAACGAAATGTATTATCCTTTCCATGCATGATTCTGAAGAATACATACTGAAGTCGGTTCGGGCTGGCGCAGCGGGTTACCTATTGAAGGACACTGATAAAAGTGAATTTATAAAGGCCATCCATACCGTTCAAGAAGGCGGTAAATATTTTAGCGGTGATATTTCAAATGTGCTTGTCAATAATCTTCTCCATCAAAATACACCGGAAAGGCCAAAGGCAAAAAAAGGTAAGGACAATCCCTTCGATCTTACCAACAAGGAGCTTCAGGTACTAGAATTGATCTTACAAGGTTTCACCAATAAGGAGATTTCAGAAAAATTGCGGAACAGCAAACGTACCATTGAAACACATCGTTTTAACCTTATGAAAAAAATGCAAGTAAAAAACTTGATCGATCTTTCCAAAAAAGCCCAAGAACATCAGTTGGTACCAGTTTGAACTTATTAAAATTTGGGACTAATTATTGCGAATCCTTCGGTTTAAGCTGCCACTTTTACCAAATTTATACTACGTATTACTACGTAAATTTCTAATTTTCTCATTCAAAAAAGAATGCCCTATTGCAATTTTGAATGCAGAAAAAAGAAACCCATAATACCATATGCTCCTACTGCGGAGTTGGATGCGGCATAACCGTAACCAAAGACACAAAAGGAACACTTTCCGTTGAAGGTAATGAAGCGTATCCGGTTAATAAGGGTATGCTTTGCTCAAAAGGAAAGAACCTTAACTACGTTGCCCAAGATATCAGTGATCGCATCCTTCATCCCCAAATGCGCTGGAGCAGAAACCATCCCTTGCAACAGGTCTCCTGGGATATTTCCCTAAAAAGAGCCGCCGCAGTTTTCAAAAGTATTATTGAAAAGCATGGCCCAGACAGCGTAGGGTTTTATGTATCCGGCCAATGCTTAACCGAAGAATACTATCTGGCGAATAAACTCACCAAAGGTTTTATCGGCACGAACAATATAGACACAAATTCTCGCCTTTGTATGAGTTCCGCAGTAGTCGGCTATAAAAAAACCTTAGGTGAAGATGCGGTTCCAATTGCATACGAAGACATTGAGTTGGCCGATTGTTTTTTAATTGCCGGAGCTAATCCAGCCTGGTGCCACCCCATCCTATTCAGAAGATTGGAAAAGCACAAAGAGGAAAATCCCAATGTAAAGATCATTGTGGTCGATCCAAGAAAAACACAGACCTGTGCACTGGCCGACATCCACCTTCAAATACTTCCTGGCACCGATGTTATTCTCTTCAATGCCATTGCACGTTGGCTCATTGAAAAAAAGAAAATAAATACTGCTTTCATAAAGAAATACACTTCAAATTTCGAGGCGTGCAAACAGTCGGCATTTGAGCTGAGTTTAAATGCAGCTGCAAAAAAATGTGGTATTCCCGTAGATGACATCAAAGAGACGGCAAAACAAATTGGCAGTGCCAAGGGTTTCATCAGCATGTGGACCATGGGTCTTAATCAAAGTGTCATTGGGGTGGATAAAAATGTATCCCTACTCAACCTTTCACTTTTAACAGGGCATATTGGCAAACCCGGTTCGGGACCTTTCTCCCTCACAGGCCAGCCCAATGCCATGGGTGGCCGAGAGGTGGGCGGAATGGCGAGTTTATTGGCAGCTCATCGCGATTTGGGCAATGAAAAACACCGGAAAGAAGTTGAGGAATTTTGGGGTGGAAAACCTATAAAAAAAGAGCCGGGCCTTACAGCCACAGAAATGTTCGACGCCCTTGAAAAGGGTACCCTAAAGGCCATTTGGATCATATGTACCAATCCCGTCGTGAGCATGCCCAATGCCCGTAAGGCGGAAGAGGCCCTTAAAAAGGCAAATTTTGTGGTGGTTCAGGATATTTCCCATAATTCCGAAACCACCAAATATGCAGATTTGTTATTGCCGGCCGCGGGCTGGTTGGAGAAAGAGGGCACCATGACCAATTCGGAACGTAGGATTAGTTATTTACCTAAGGTCATAGACCCTCCTGGAGAGGCTTTGCCTGATGCAGAAATTTTATGGCGATTCGGTCAGGAGATGGGTTACCTTGGGTTTGATTATAATAATACAAGCGAAGTTTACGATGAGTACTGTTTGATGACCAAGGGAACCAATATTGACATTTCCGGGTTGTCTTACGAGAGACTTAAAACGGAAGGGAGCTTTCAATGGCCCGTACCTCATAAAACCCATAAAGGAACACCTAGATTGTTCGGTGACCAAATATACCACACGGCAAATGAAAAGGCCCATTTTAATGCACCAAAGAGGCTGTACAATCAATCGGAACAGACCAATAGCGAATATCCATTGATATTGAATACGGGTCGGGTCCGTGATCAATGGCATACCCGAACCAAAACAGGAAAGGTTAAACGATTACTTACCCATATCCCCACCCCCTATCTTGAGATGAACAAAGTGGATGCCTATATCCTGGGCCTAAAAGAAGATGATATCGCATTGGTAAAAAGTCGCAGGGGAAGTGTCCAGGTTAAAGTAAAAATCAATTTTGATATTCGCGAAAAGGTGGTCTTTTTGCCAATGCACTGGGGGAAAATTTTAAACAGCGACTTCAGCAGGGCCAATAACCTTACCAACAATCTCGTTGACCCGATTTCCAAAGAACCCGATTTCAAATACTGCGCGGTTCGGGTGGAAAAATATGAAAAGCAAAAGCAAAAAATTGTAGTAATTGGTGCGGGAGCAGCAGCATATCGTTTCATACAATCCTACCGTGAGAAGAATATAACTGATGAGCTTCATGTTTTCTCAAAAGAGGCATATCCTTTTTACAATAGGGTCTTGCTACCTGAATACGTCAATGAAGAACTGCCATGGGAAGCTTTGCAGAAGCTAAAACAGGGCGAACTGGAAAAATTACGCGTGCAACTATCCCCAAGTAACGGAATCTCAGAAATAAACACTGAAAAGAAATACGTTATTGACGACCAGGGTACCAAACATGGATACGATTTGTTAGTTATGGCAACCGGAAGCAGGGCCTTTGTGCCCCATGAGGTTAGAATGGACCTTCCCGGAAGATTTACCATGCGCGAGCGAAACGATGCGGATAAGCTTAAGCAATATTTGAGCGAAACCGAACTCCCTCCTTCAGAACAACATGTGGTTATTGTAGGAGGAGGACTTCTAGGCCTGGAATTGGCAGCATCATTAAAAAAGATAGACATCAACATCAGTATTATTCAACGTGCCCCAAGATTAATGGAACGTCAATTGGATGCCGTTGCCAGTCGACTACTGGCCGAAGATGTAAGTGAGCGTGGCATCAACCTATATTTTGATAATGAGGTAAGTACTGTTTTTGAAGATGACTCAGCTAAACATTCGCTTTTGGTAAATCTCAAGACCGGCCGAACCATTAGTTGCCATGCCATTGTATACGCCATCGGTACGCGTCCCAATATAGAATTGGCCAAACAAGCGAATTTGGAAACACGAAGGGGTGTGCTTGTAGATTCCTATTTAAAAACAAGTCATCCGGATATTTTTGCCCTGGGTGAGATAGCCGAGTTTGAAAACTCCCTATTCGGGATTACCTCAGCGGCCGAGGAACAGGCTGATACTGCAGCCAATTACATCTTGGGGGATTTGGGAAGTATTTATACCGGTTCAGTATTGATGAATATCCTAAAATTTGAAAATCTGGACCTCTGCAGCATTGGTATGGTAAATGCCCCAGCCAATGACCTAAGCTATGAAGAAATAATTCTGATGGATGTACGAAAGCGTTTCTATAAAAAATGCATCGTAAAAAATGACACGCTCAAAGGAGCCATCTTAATGGGCGATAAGAACGAGTTTGCAGAATTCAAAAGGCTTATTGAAGAGGAAATCGAGCTGTCGGAAAAACGCAATGAGCTTTTGCGCGGTGCGCCCAATAGTCAACCCTTAAAGGGCAAATTGGTCTGTTCGTGCAGTCAAGTAGGCGAAGGAAATATCCAGGAAGCCATGAAGAACGGATGTTCGGATTTTGCCAAGCTATGCTCGGAAACCGGTGCAGGATTGGGTTGTGGTAGCTGTAAACCAGAAGTAAAGGCCATTATGGATACCGAATTGGCCGTAACTTCATAAACAAAGAAGAATGAACGATGATTTGCACCGAATATTACTAAAAGGCGGGGTCACTTCTCCCGGAGAACTAAAGGACATCATCACCATGCTGGAAGCAGCCGGACTCCGTGAGGTGTATTTTGGCTCTCGTCAAGATTTGTTGTTTCCGTTGGTAAAGAAGGATGAGGCTTCCCTGGAGAGCATCTCAAAATATAATACGGATATTATCGGTGAGCGAAATTACCAGAACATTGTTTCTTCCTATGTTTCGGCAGATATTTTTGAGATGACCTATTGGCTCAAAGGATCCACTTATCTATACATTCTGGAGGAGTTTGATTATTTGCCAAAGCTTAAAATCAATATTACCGACCCTAAACAACGATTGGTGCCCTTGTTCAGTGGAAACCTAAATTTCATTGCTTCAGAACAAGATGATTATTGGTATTTGCACCTAAATATTCCAGGTTGGAAAGAACCTGATTTCTATCCGGTATTGATTTACAGTTGGGATATTGTGCGTATCTCCAAAAACATTGAAAAGGTTCATAAAGAGGCCCATGATGTGACATCTCTTTTTGATATCCTGAACAAAACCATCGATACCAATAACAAAAACATTCAAAAAAAGTTAGAAACTCCCTATCTCACTTTTCCTTATTATGAAGGCATGAACCGTATGGAGCTGGATCAATATTGGTTGGGGCTCTATTGGCGAAACAACCGCTATGACCTACAATTTTTAAAAGATTTTTGTGGTTTTTGCCTCGACAACAGTATTGGAAAGATATGCATTACTCCATGGAAATCCTTTATTGTGAAAGGTATTAAGCAAAAAAGTCGACCTGAATTGGAACGGTTTATAGGACAACGTGGAATTAACGTACGACATTCGCAATTGGAAATGAATTGGCATTTGCCTGTGGACGACCATGAGGCCTTTGAATTAAAAAAGTTTTTGGTCCGCAATTTTGATGAAAACGATATTAGTACCTATGGCCTTACCTTTGGAATAAGCCACGACGTAGGTAAGCGGTCGCACTTCGCTTCAGTGATTATTGAAAAAAATCAATCCCCTTCCATTGTACAAAACTTCCAAATACGACCTACATATAATGTCCTGCATTTTAAAGCTTTTGATCCCAATACACTAACATACGTATCGTATGCGCAGGATGTTGATAAAGTAGAACTTCCCGGTCTTTTAATGGAGCTTAGCAAGAAATATTTCAAGCAACTAGGAATCACACAGGAGTCCCCCAAAGAAAAATTGATTCCACAAGAAGAGGAAATAACTGTATTTCAGTGCAATTCCTGTATGACTGTCTATGATGAATCCTTAGGAGACGAAAGAAATGGAATATTGGCAGGCACTCTTTTCGAAAACCTTCCTGAATCCTATGTTTGCCCGGTTTGCGAATCTGCCAAGTCAAGTTTCCAGAAAACGGCAATGACCTTAAAAAAGGTATAAATTGAACCGGAAATCTTAATAAATTAGTTTAAACTTTAAATTAGGCTTGTAAGATGAGTACAGGAGAAAAAATCATCAGACTAAAGTTGGATTTTCCCAAAAAGGCAACTTCAATACCCGCGTGCTTATTCCCCTTTCACTTGCTCTTGCAAAGCTTGTTGAATCCCTTCCTAGTGCTTATTAAACTCTGATAACTGCCCCAGTAATTGGAGCATTGCAGCTTGATTTCCCAGTCCTTTCATTTTCTTTTTTACCACGCCCAATGTTCCCAACGTAAAATTTATTCCTGGTTTATTGCGTTATAGAGGTATCTTCCAAGAAAAAGATACGAATGTTCGCAAAGAAATGTTTATTTAGCATTTATTTCATACTCCTTATCTCTCCAATCCTTTGCCTCGGCCAATATGAAGTAATTCTCGATTCCACCTCCTTTGATAAGCGTATCGAAAGGCAGCCCCTTACCTTAAAAAAAATGGCAATTCCAGCTGGCCTCACAGTTACCGCATTGCTTATGACAAAAAGTGATTTTGAGCAAGAATTGCAACCTAAGGTCAATCGTAACCTAAGAACGAATATCGATGATTACACCAGGTTTGCACCTCTGGCCGTGATGTATATTTCTGACGGTTTGGGCGCAAAAGCTGAGAACCATTGGTTTGACCAAACAAAGAATGCAGGACTATCCTTACTGCTTACCCAGGCAATTACCACTGGCCTAAAGATAACTATCGATAAGGAAAGGCCTAATGGCGCAAATGAGGAAGCGTTCCCCTCCGGGCATACCTCTCTGGCTTTTGCAAGTGCAACCGTGCTCTATGAGGAATTCAAAAATACCGAACCCATTTTAGCCTATTCCGGTTATGCCTTTGCTATAAGTACGGCATACCTGCGTATGGCTAAGAATAAACATTGGCTCTCCGATGTAATCCTGGGCTCCGCCCTGGGCATTGCAGTGACCAAGCTAGTCTACCACTTCGACTATCTTTTCTCCTGGAATCCTTTCAAGAAATCAGATAGGCTGCTGATCGCCCCAACTGTGAACCAGGAGGGGGCCGGAGCATACCTTTCTTTTAGATTTTGACTCTCCCAGAAAACAGACCTCAATCCCACGCTTGGCCCTTGTTTTTTTCTTGGATTGAAAATCAGGATTCCCCGATTTCCAATAGAAGAAGGAAAATACGTTTGCTGCTTGTCTTCTAATGCCCAGAAAATTAATTCAATCTGAACTTGCCCAGTTAGATGAAGAATTGGAATACGAATCCAAATTGTATTCATTCGGGATGAACTTCTCCCTCTGGTTTGCTCCACAAAAAAGCCCCAGCTTCCATTGAGGCCTTTGGTACCACATGGATGGGGTGCTTCCTCCAAAGTCGGAAGCGACCAGAGAAGGCCCTCTCCTGAAAATGCAGTCCACACGGCTTACAGCCGTTATCTTTTCTTTTGGTTTTGCTACAAATACCTTCCGTATTTTTCTCATTCCAAAAGAAAACCCGCACTCCTGCAGGAGCGCGGGTCTGCGCTTTAAGTGGTCCCACCTGAACCCTTTTTTTCTATTAGCTGTATTTAGTGTTGTATAATTGCTTAACTTAGAGCATATAAGGGTTTACGCGAACATAGGTTAACAGCGTTTATCATTTTTTTTGATACAATTTGCCCCCCATTTTGCCCCCCTTTTCGCATAGTTTTATCGAAATGAATACAAATAGAACTAAACAGCATTAAATGCAATTAACCTTTGTTATACGACAGGACAAGAAAAACAAAGACGGTAGTTCACCCATTCGTGCAATTATCACCTTCAATGGCAATCGTGTGCGGAAAAATATGAACGGTATCAAAGTACTGCCCAAGCACTGGAAGAAAGAAAGAATAAAGCCAAATACCAAAGTTGAACCTTACAATAATCATATTGAATACAATCAGCAACTTGATGAGTTTGCCGATAAAGTCCATACTATTTTCAGATATTTCCATTTAAACCGAATTACTCCCTCAAAAGCCCTATTCGAGCAAAAAATAGCGGACAAGACATTCGGAGAAAATTCACTGGCTCCACAATTCTTCGAAAGTTTTTCTGAGTTCATTGAAACAAGCCGAACAACAAAAGCGCTTGGAACCGTTAAGAAATACAAGACGGTCAAAGGCTTCTTGCGACAATTTCAAACCTTCTCTTCCTACTCACTCCATTTTGATACCATCAATATGGAATTCTATGAGAAATTCCGGGACTATTGTTTCGAGGAAAGAGATACACTCAACAACTACTTTGGCAAACTCATTGCCATTCTTAAAACATTTATGAATTGGTCCTTTGAGCGAGGATATCACCAAAACTTGGAATACAAAAAGTTCAAACGCACTGAAGACAAAATAGAAGTCATATGTCTCACGATGGAGGAGCTCATGCGCCTTTATAAGTTCAAGTTCCATTCAAAAAAACTTAGCAGAGTAAGAGATTTCTACTGCTTTGGATGCTTTACAGGACTCAGATACAGCGATATTAAACAATTGCAACCTTCCAATATTTTCGAAGACCATCTTAAAATTAATATCGTAAAGACCCGTAAAATGGACCAGACCATTCCTTTGAATAAATACAGCCAAGAAATTCTACAGCGATATAAGGACACCATTTATGAGCCGTTACCCTTGTTCTCGAATCAAAAATTAAACGAACACATCAAGACTTGCTGCAGTAGAGCTAAAATTAACTCGCCAATCACGATTACCCGATATATTGGCCATAGGAGAATTGACAAAACTTATCCAAAGTATAAACTCATTACAAGTCATACCGCCAGAAAAACCTTCATTACAGTAAGTCTTATGCTTGGTATGAAAGAAGCTGTAATAAAAGAAATATCCAATCATAGTGATGAACGGTCATTCAAACGCTATGTTGATGTTTCGGAAAGTTTTAAGCAAAGAGAAATGGACAATACCTGGAACAAAATGGATGCTGTATTAAAATGATTGGATTATGAAACTCTATTACAACTATTTCATCTTTAAATCGGTATTCCACAACAGGCATACACTATTGCTTTTCTTCCCGGCCATAGGAACGGCCATTTTCCTACACATGATAATTACCAACTTTGATAAAGTGCTTTCAAATGAAATGAATATTGAAAAGGGGCTCACAATCTTTTTTATAATGGCCTTCGTTTTAATTTGCAAATTTTACATCCGAGGTCTGAATAAACTATCCCAAACGTTCAATGCTGTCAAATACTCCAATTTTTATACTGCTACCTTCAAACTATTTAGAGAAAAGGAAAAGAGGTTGTTTCACCAATATGTTTTGGAATCAATAATTACCAAAGACTTAAATCTAGAGAAGTTTGTCAAACAATTTGAAAACAGCCCCAAATGGCAACGTATCCTTTTAAATGAACTCAACTCGGATTCCTTTAAGAATTCTCTTATCTCTGAACTCGACTTTCCTAGATTTAAAAGTGAAGTTTCCCAAAGGTTTAAAAAGTCTGGATGGATTCGTGATTACCTCAATTACAGAACCCCATTTGAACGAGCTTTTTTTATTACCTCCAAGTATGCTACCGAATCATCCATTCTTAACAATATCGCTGGTATGAAGGAAGCAATAATCAAGAACATAAACATTGCGAACAATGGTGTGCAACTCGATGCCAAGGGTTTAAAGGAAGACATTCTTAATGTGAACAATACCGTTAAAGAGGTTAATCTTAAGTATCGAATGATCTTAAACCCAATGATTACCCAAAAGCAATTTGCCCTAATATTAGATGGGTATGGGAAAGAAAGCCTAAACAATTTTAAGGCTGCACGTTTTTCAGCATATTTCGGGGGATTCATTAAATATGATACTCCAAAATACAACTGCCAAAATATTTTCTTGCCCTATACAATGGACTTGAGCAAAGACGAAATCAAAGAGTTTATTGCTTTGCTTCGCTTTTTGATGGAACGCAATGTTATCATAAATGATAAAAAGGTCAATTCGGATTTGAAGATGGCAGACATAGTTGAAATTTTCATTGAAAATTGTCTCTTATCATCAGAAACTATTCGTAGAAATTTCTCTGAGGTTTTTGCCTATAAAAAAGCACTTCATCAAGATACCATGAGAAAAGTGAACTCCATAATCGATAGATACTTACCAGCTTCATAAAAATTTTTCTGGCATAGCCTATTAGTCAAGGATAAGCCTAGCTTTTCTACTACCAATGGTAATTGGTAAGCGAATTTGGAATGACTGTGAATCTAGTTTAGCAGTGAAAAACATTGTTTCACCTAAAAAAGCTAAACTATGTCAAACCCAATATTATATGGCTTCACAAAGAAAGACTTAGAGAATACCATTGAGCTGGTCATCAAGCGGCTTCAGAAGACCTCATTAGTTCACGAATCGCCGCTACTTTCTGAGGAAGATCGGCTAACGCAGAAAGAAGCAGCGCAATTTCTGGGCAAATCAGAACAGTGCTTGATCAAATGGAAAAAGCAAAACAAAATTCCTTATTACCAAATCGGGGATTCGCCTTTTTATTCTAAAAGAGAACTGTTGGAATACGCCAAAAGAAATCCCTATCTAAGGAGGCCAACTTCAAAATAGCCCGTAATATGTCAACAGTTTCATACATCCGGGTTGGTACAACCTACTACAAGTTGGTCAAAAGCCCTTCCATATCGGGACATTTCAATGAGCAATTGGTCTCATGGAATGAGCATACCATCAAGCAAGATCATGGAAAGAATTTCTTGAGCAATGTGCCAAAGTTTGATGGGTTTACCTGCATTCCCAACCATCTCGATTTCAAAAAGGAGCATCACGGATTCTACAACATTTATTCCCCTTTGGAACATTCACCTGCAGCAGGGGGAATAGCCACTACCATGAAATTTCTTGTGCACATATTCGGCAAGCAATTGGAACTGGGGCTGGACTATCTCCAACTGCTCTATTCAAGGCCCACACAGATATTGCCCATCCTATGCCTAGTTTCCAAAGAAAGGAGCACCGGTAAGATCTCGTTTCTGAAATGGCTGAAAGAAGTGTTCGGCAACAACCTGACCTACCTGACCAACGATAGTTTTGGCAGCCAGTTCAACTCCGATTGGGCCAATAGATTGCTCATCTGCATCGATGAAGTCCTTTTCAACAAAGAAGAGCTTACCGAGCGAATCAAATATTTGAGCACCACCAACCGCAACAAATTGGAGGCCAAGGGTAAGGACAAGCGAGAGGTGGAATTCTTCGGAAAGTTCATCCTTTGCAGTAACAATGAGGACAACTTTATCAAGATAGATGGGAACGAGACCCGTTTTTGGGTTCGTAAGATACTTCCATTGAAAAAGGAAGAGACAGACTTTCTGGAGCAGTTGACAATGGAAATACCCACTTTTTTGCACCTGCTCTCCAACAGGAAATTCAGCACGGAACGGACCACGCGAATGTGGTTCACCCCAAAACAGTTGCATACTCCAGCATTGCAACGATTGGTTCGCCACAACCGAAATAGGGTAGAAAAGGAACTTGCAAGTATCCTGCTGAGCACCATGGACAAGTTTGAATTGCAGTCCGTTGACCTATGCCCTATGGACGCATTGCTTCTATTGAATCGGACCAGGGTAAAAACCGACCTCACCCAGTTACGCCGTTTGCTGAAAAAGGACTGGAAACTGGTGAACCAAAAGAACTCCAACAGCTACCAACGGATCACTATCTGGAACAATGGGGAAATCAACATGCAGGATGCCAAAGGAAGGTACTTTACAATCGAAAGGAAATTCCTGGACCAAAATTTTGATGAAACGATGACGGAATGAGCCAAGGCCAATGATGATAGGCATTGTGGCCGTCATCACTTTGTCATCATTCTTTCATCAAAATAAGAAATGATGACAGAAAAAAGGAACAAAAAAACAAAAATGATGAATCGATGAAAAAATGATGACCCCTTCAAGCCCAATGAAAATAATGGCTGGCAAGGATTTGTCATCAAATCATCAAAATTCTTTATAAATATAATCGCTCATGAAAAAAGAAAGAATGGACTGTAAAAGAGCCCGTACCTTTTGCCTAGTGGAGACACTGGCCAGGGCAGGGCACTTTCCAGTCCGGGAATCGGAAAAAGAAGCTTGGTATCTGAGTCCGTTCCGGTCAGAGACACAAGCCTCTTTTAAGGTCAACAAAAAAATCAACCGCTGGTACGACCATGGGGAGGGTATTGGTGGGAACACTATTGACCTGGTCTGCCAAATGAACAACTGCAAAGTCAGTGAGGCACTTAGGATACTATCTGCCCAGAATCTCTCCTTTTCTTTTCAGCAGCAAGCGTTTTCCCCATCCCAAAAGGAAAATCAAATCAAGATTATCAGGACGACCAAAATTAAACATGCGGCATTGAAGAAATACCTCAAATCAAGACACATCTCATTGGCAACGGCCCAAAAGCTCTGTAGGGAGGTGCACTATAGAACCAAGGGCAAGACCTATTTTGCCGCTGGTCTGGAAAATGTTGCCGGAGGATGGGAACTTAGGAACAAGTACTGGAAAAACTCAACATCCCCTAAGTCCATATCCATTTTCAAAAATGGCCACAAGAAGCTAATCGTTGTCGAAGGAATGTTCGATATACTTTCCCTTTTGGAACTACAACCGAACATTCAAAATACTCATGACTTTTTGATTTTGAACTCCACCGCTTTTATAGAAAGAGCTTTGGCTTACTTCAAGAGTTATGACCAGATCGACCTCTTTCTGGACAATGATGGAACTGGAAAAGAGAAGACAAGATTTTTAATGAATCAGCCGCAAAACATTAATGACAAATCCCATTTATATGACGGTTCTAAGGATTTGAACGAATGGCTCATGGATGGCGCAAAGGATTGTCTTGGGCAGGGAATTCAAGATGTGTTTTTGTTGCCACAAAAACAATCTTGCTTTGCTCCCGATGGTTGCAAAGAAAAAAGAGATGAAAAGGGACTATATCAAATTCCGGTGCTCCATCTACCAGAAGAAACTGCTCAAAAAAAGGGCAAAGAGGGTGGGTATCTCCCTTTCGGAATATTGCCGCAGTTCCGCCTTTGGCAACAACGTCATCGAGCGGCTGACCGAGGAGCAATTGGAATGCTACAGGACACTGGTGCAGTACAAGAACAACTTTACCCGTATCTCTAATATGTTCAAGAAGCGAAATCCCCTATTGGCCAAAGAGGTGGAAAACCTGGCCGAGGAGATACGAAAACATCTTTACAACTTCAAGAAATGATCGGCAAGGGAAAATCCATAGCCCATACAGGCCAGTCCATGGGATATGGCTGGAACCAGGAAAAGGGGGCCGAGGTCGTCCACAGCCAGAACTTGGCTGGGGAGAATGCCAAGCAGGTCACGGAAGAGTTCAGATTGGTGCAGGACATGAACCAACGCTGCCAAAAGAACACCCTTAGCTTTGTGCTCAGTCCCACCAAGGAGGATGGCCAACGCCTCTCCAACGAAAAACTGGGGGAACTCACCAAAAGCTTTATCGACAAGATGCAGCTCCAGAACAGGCAGGCCATTGCCTTCGTCCATAGGGACAAGGCCCATACCCATGTCCATCTTTATGTAAACCGTATCGGTTTTGACGGCAAAGCCTACAACGATAGCTTTATTGGAAAGCGGAGCCAGCAGATGGCCGAACAGGTGGCCCTGGAAAAGGGGCTTACGACCGTTAGGATGGTACAGGCGGAAAAAGAGCTGGAGACCCTGAACATACGCCAGGGAATCAAGCGCATCCACAACCAGGTCATGGAAAGGGAACAGCCAAAAACGCTGTTCGACTATATGCGGGCCATGGGCGAAAGAAAGGTCGAGGTCATCCCAAGCATCAACAAGGCGGGAAAACTACAGGGGTTCCGTTTCCAGCATAGGGGGCACAATTTCAAGGGAAGCGACGTGCACCGCTCGATGTCGGGCGGCAACCTGACCAAACAGCTTTCCCACGGGATGGAGCTGAACAAGCAGTTGGGCTCGGCCAAGTCATTGGCGATGGCAGGGAAGGCAGCAGAGCTGGCCTCTAGTGCCGCTCTCAAAATGGCGAGAAAGGCCTTGGAACAGGCTGTGAAACGGGCAATTGATACAGGAATAGGATATTAATTGGGATAACAATGGGATATAAAAAACTGGACGAGGTCATGGAACTGCTCACCGATGAGCTGGACGGGTTTAACAGATCAATCGATAGATTGAAACAGCTTACGGAAAATGTGGATAATATCCAGATTGAGGCAACCTCTTATGAGATTCAGAAAATCATCCGCGAGCATCTTGAAAAGGAAAAAAGGGACATGGAATCAATTGACTGGAATACTGACACCATCAGAAAGGCGGTCATTAACGCCAAGGTGATCCCAAGGGCATTGTTCTGGCTGATGACAGCAATATGGACCGTCTCCATTGTCTCTATCTGCTATTTGGGGTTCAGGGTCTCCCGTTTGGATTCCATCAGGGAAAAGTCCTTCGAAGCTGGACGGAAAGAAGTCCTTACAAGCCTTAAGGGGTATTTTGACCTGAATCCCGGACTATATGAAGCTTATGAGGCCTGGCGGTTGAAAGGAACAAAAGTGGATTCCACCAAGACCAAAAAGTAGGCTGCGCCCTATGGAATTTTTTGCTTCACGCTTATCTGCCGGAACGCTACAAAAATTCCACAGGATCCACGCGCAGAAGTCTGGGGTAAGATTGGGGACGATTTATTGAGACCTAAAAAAGGTTGGTTTTGCGGCACCAAATTCAAAATTTTACCTTTTGATGTAACATTTTAAATGTTTGTAGCTCTTTATCAAAAAGTATTACCGACGATTCCTTTTTATGAAGTTGCATTGTAACGGTGTACAGTAACTGGACAATTCGTGTCAAAAAATTGGACGGTTCACAAAAGCGTTGATATTCAAAAATATTGCAACCATTTGATTTATAGTTGGTTGATATTACGGCATAGTATTAGTTATAGAAATTAGGAGCCTTCACATAAATTTTTCTTTTACAAGTGCCCTTGTCCAAAGTAAAGTCAATAAAAATCGAAAGATTATGTTAAGGAATTATCTAAAGATTGCCTGGAGGAACATTGTTAAGAACAGGGTCTTTTCCCTTCTGAACATTGTCGGCCTGGCCACGGGTCTCCTTTGCAGCCTGCTTATCTTCCTTTGGGTTTCCGATGAATTGGCCGTGGACAGGTACCATGAAAACTCGGAAAAGCTCTACACGGTCTACGAAAGGGTCTTTTATGATGGCAAGATAAACGGGGCATATTATACCCCCGCCCATCTGTACCGTGAGCTAAAGCTGAAGTTGCCTGAGGTGGAAAAGGCGAGTCCGACCGTATTCCCCAAGGAGAAAACCTTTGCCAATGGCCCCAAGGTATTCAAACGGACGGGAAACTATGTAAGCACGGACTATTTCCATATGTTCAGCTATAGTTTTCTTGAGGGAAGTGCGGAAACGGCCATGACCGGCCCGAACGACATCGCCATTTCCAGGGAGATGGCGGAACTGTTCTTTGGCAGTGCCCAAAATGCCATGGGAAAAGGAATCACTTACGAAAACTCCGAAAAGTTCCAAGTGTCGGCCGTATTCGAGGAAGTCGGTCCGAGCACCATGGAAATAAATGATTTTTATCTGCATTGGGACGTATATTTGAAAGAGCATCCATATGCCGAGGATTGGACCAACAATGACCCCAATACCTTCATCCAGCTTGTCTCCAATGCCGATGCCGGTTCGGTAGGACCGAAGATCAAGAATTTTTTAAGGGACTACAATAGGGATATCGGGGAAAACTTCGATATTGAGCTCTACTTACAGCCCTACGGCGATAAATATCTGTATTCCAACTTTGAAAATGGCCGAATTTCCGGAGGAAAGATCGAGAACGTCAGGGTCTTCGGATACATAGCGTTCTTTATTCTTCTGATAGCATGCATCAATTTTATGAACCTTGCCTCGGCGGGCTCTTTAAAGCGGGCCAAGGAAATAGGGATACGAAAAGTGCTGGGTGCCAAAAAGGGCGGTCTGGTATATCAGTTTTTGGGAGAGGCCGTTTTGCTCTCCTTGATAAGTACAGTTGTCGCGATCCTCTTATTGGCCTTGGTGCTCCCGGCATTCAACCAACTGGCGGAAAAGGACTTGGGCCTGTTGGATCTAAGCGGGTCCGTATGGGCAGGTATATTGGTCATAGCGTTGCTCACCGGTCTTATTTCCGGGAGCTATCCCGCGTTTATGCTTTCTTCCTTCAATATTGTGGGGATATTCAGAAAGAAAACACAAACGGATTCCAAATCACATTGGATACGCCAAGGTCTGGTAGTGTTCCAATTTTCCCTTTCGATCATTCTGATCTGCGGAATGATCATCACTTCAAGGCAAATCGATTACATCCAAGACAAGAACCTAGGTTTTGATCGGCAAAATCTTTTGACATTTCCCTTGGAGGGAGAACTGGTGGATAATTTTGAGACCTTTAAAGGCCGTGCCCTGCAATTTCCGGGGGTAAGGTCGATGTCGGCGGTTTTCGAACCACCATTGGAAATGGGTGGCATAACCTTCGAGGTGGTATGGCAGGGAAAGGAAAAAGATGACATGACGGCATTTACCACTTTTCCCGCATCCGCGGATTTCCTAAGGACATGGGGGTGCGAGATTGTCGCTGGCCGGGATTTCAGGGACAGGGACTCCAAGGGTTTTGAATATATCCTCAATGAGACCGCTATCAAGGCCATGGGGCTGGAAGATCCCATAGGCAAGCCATTGAGCCAATGGGGAATGGACGGGACCATAGTAGGTGTGGTAAAGGACTTTCATTTTGATACGATGAAAAAATCCATTGGGCCGCTGGTAATCCGGCATGCGCCAAATTATGTCTGGCTCGGGACGGCCCTGGTCAAGATAGACCCGAACAATGTCAGGCAGATCGTTGCCTCCTTGGAGTCCCTTCATGGGGAACTGAACCCGGCCTTTCCGTTCCAATACAGTTTTACCGATCAGCAATATGACTTACTGTATAAGAGTGAAAACATGTTTTTTAGGTTGTCCCAATATTTCTCCGTCCTGGCCATCTTTATTTCCTGTTTGGGCCTGTTCGGGCTGGTGATGTTCACCGCACAGCAAAAGGTCAAGGAAATCGGTATTCGCAAGGTGCTGGGTGCCTCGGTGATGGGCATTACCTCCTTGTTGGCAAAGGACTTCCTAAAACTGGTGCTATTGGCCATCGCTATCGGTAGCCCCGTTGTCTGGTACCTCATGGATCGATGGCTGGCAAATTATGAATATCGGATCGATATGCCCTGGTGGGCATTCGGGATAGCTGGAATATTGGCCGTAGGCATTGCTGTGTTCACCTTGAGTTTTGAGTCCATAAAGGCCGCGAACGCAGATCCGGTTAAAAGTTTGAGGGCCGAGTAGTCCCATGAAACGGCGGTTTTACGAACCTGTTTTCCTAAATCAAGGACTCTTAGACAAATGTGTCTCATTCTTGGTCTCTTTTAGCAGTTTCAATAATTGACCTTTAAAGGGACTATTTGAGTTAATAAAAATGACCGCTTATCTTCCCGAACTCGGAAGAAATTCAAGATGGTTCGTAGGCAGAAGTTCGGGTTTTGAATTGGAGTTTCAAGAAGAATCTAACACTGTTATTCGACGGAGGCAATAGTCTGCAATATTTTGTAATTTTCTGCTCAGTATAAAATTAAATAGGGTTGTCATTAAAAAAAGTTTATATCTATCGCATGACACATATGGAGAACATTCCCCATATACTGAAACATGGAATTACTCATAAGGGCTCTCCAAATGCTAATCCAAGATTCAAAGCAATTGGAGACTCGAGTTTAATAGATTTTAGGAAAACCAAAACAGTCAAGATTTCGGAAAGCCGTGTTGGTCTTGGTATTAGGGAAAAAATTATTTTAGGAGATTTCATCCCTTTTTATTTAGGCCTAAGAACACCTATGCTTTATGTTATTCAAAAAGGTGGTAACTTCGTGCCAAATCCGACTTCTGCTGAAAATATCGTATATTGTGTTTCAAGTGTTCAAAAGATTATTGATGAAAATTTGACCTTTTTTTTCAGTGATGGACATGCCACAAACGGACTTTCCAAGTTTTATTCAAAGACTAAGGTTTTTGACATTGAAGACCTTGTTGACTTCAAAGCTGCTAATGCGAAATATTGGAAAGATGAGAATGACCTAGATTTAAAGCGAAGGAAAGAAGCGGAATTTCTTGTAAAAGAAGATATACCGGCATCCTGTATTTTGGGGTTTGCTTGTTATAATGAAGATGCCAAAGATAAATTATTAAAAATGGGCATTTTGAAAAAAAGAGTTATAGTCAAACCAAACTTTTATTTCGACATTTGAATAGAATGATTCAGTTTAAAAAAGGAGATATTTTTGAAAGCGATGCTACTGCGTTAGTGAATACCGTTAATACTGTTGGAATAATGGGTAAAGGAATTGCCTTGCAGTTTAAAAAACGATTTCCAAATAATTATAAAGTATATCGGGAAGCTTGGAAAAATAAGGAATTAGCGATTGGCAAGTTGTTAGTAGTTGAAGACGAATCATTACTTAAAGGTAAACAATACATCATTAACTTTCCCACAAAGACTACCTGGAAAAAACCCTCCGAATATGAATATATTGAAAAGGGGTTGAATGAGTTAGTTAAAATTCTTCCCAATTACCCAATTCAATCCATTGCGATACCACCTTTGGGAAGTGGTAATGGAGGTTTAAATTGGAATAATGTTAAAGAAATAATTATATCGAAACTAAATGGACTAGATATTGAGGTAACTGTTTACGAACCCAGTACTAAAATAAAAGAAGAACTCAAAAAAGAGCGAGTAAAACTTACTGAAGCGAGAGCCATGTTACTTTTCATGCTTTATCAGTTGGTAAAGAACGGGGAGTTTGTTTCTGAATTTTCCAGCGAAAAAATCTGTTATTTTTTACAAAAGTTTGGTGCTGAAAAGTACTTTAGGCTTAAATATCAGCCAAATTTTTATGGTCCATATTCAGGAAAAGCAAGATATCTATTAAATGTATTAAATGGCAGTTATCTTATGGGGTATAACGGCATGGATAAAAAACCTTTTGAAGAGTTAATCTTAGTGCCAGATGGGGAAAAAGACGTTAAAGAATTTTTAAATCGAAATCCTGAAATCAAAGAAATTGCGTATCGAGCCAATAAGTTTCTAAGTGGGTTCTATTCTGATTTTGGATTGGAATTATTGTCTACGATAGACTTTATTAGCCAAGAGAAAAATTCTTTTGATAGAGAAGTTGTTAAGGCTGAATTAGAGAAGTGGAGTGATAGAAAAAGGACTTTATTTTCCAATGATGATTATCTCGATATTGCACTGGGACATTTACAGCAGGCTCAATTTGTTCGAAATTAATTCGGGAAAAATTTTATGCCCAAACCACTTTCCCTTTACTCAACCAAAAATGACTTTTATAGTTTTTGGTTCTCCAAATAGAAGGAAAGACTGATGGCCTTCTTTTATCAATATTAACCTTCCAGCACGGCTTAGCATCATTCATCAGGTTCAGCATTATTTTGTCCCCGCAACCGCAGGGACATCTTAATAATGCATACCAATAGTCCTTCTCTCTTATATTTCCTTCCAGATAAAGGATTTTTTCAAGAGGTTCTTCCGGCAATTCAAAAACTATTTGCCATTTAAACCCATGCTCTTTTTTTCTAAAAAAGCCGAGTATCCTTCTAAACAGTTTCTTCACTAACATACAATTCCATTTGGGGTTCTAGATTACCAACCCCTATATCTCTTAATGCAGATTTCGACTTACTTTCCCTTACAACTTGTGTATTAATATCCCAGTCCGATAAGTTAATACATGTATTTGCAAACCTTGAATTATCCCTATATCTAAAGGGATGAAATCTAGCAAGCATTTCGTTCACGGCAAAAGCGGCAAAAGTCATATTGACACTTACTACAGCAGGGCTTTCCACGTCCAAGTTATCGAAATACGCCTTTCTTTTTTCGTATTCCTGCGGCGACATCCTTCTTAAAGATTCGGCAGTCAGTTGCTCCTGCGTAAAAACGCCTCTTTCCAAAAGAGTTTTTGAACCCGGATTTACATAGTGTATGTTTCCATTTATAGAATCAATCCCCCCTTCTCCATCCGCAACCAATTTCACGCCAACATCAATTAATGGCACTAAATAATATGTCGAAATAAGGTTTAAATAAAACCTTCCCTCAACGGAATCAACGCAACCAAAAATAATGTCGCAGCTTGCAAGAGTATCTATTGCTTCCCTGCTTTCTTGAATTAAGGTTGGAAAAATAATCACCTTTGTTCCCAATCCCATTCTTTCAATATGTTTTTTAATTGCTTCAATTTTAAGCCTTTTGGCTTCGGCATCAGCAGAAGTTGAACCTACAATTCTATTCAAGTTCTTGTGCTCAATCAAATCGGCATCTACTAGTACAATTGTGCCGACACCTAGCCTAACCAATTGTTCTATAACTGGGCTTCCTGTTCCTGAACATCCGACTACGCCTACCTTTAACCCTCTAAGAATTTTAGTTGTTTTTTCACCAAACGCCTGTTGGTTTCTGATAAACTCCTTGCCCACAGACTCAATCTGAAAACAGTTTGTAAAACTTCTAATACTATCACCTACCACTGTGATTTTTGGAATAGCTGCAAAGCTCATATCACTTTGAATTGTTCTACCCATCATAGAGCCGTCAGGGTACATCAAAATACTTGCATGCGGTAATTCCGAATCAGACCAACCATATACCGCCTCAAAAAAGGAGCTATCCGAAACATCATCCAACTCCGAAAAATCAGAATTAGTAATGAAATGGGAATGTACTTTTACGATTGCAAATCCCTTGTCTTTCGCTTTTTCCAACAAATGCTCAATATGCTCTGTTTTCCAACTTACATAGTCTACATTCCTTGAGCACTTTTCATATGGCATAAGAAAAACTTCATGGGCTAGTAACCAGTTATCACCTTCATGATTTAGTCGCCCGCATACTACAAATGCGAGAGCTTCCAAACCATCCCCGTTATGGAGATGGTTCTTCAACTCCTGGCACATCTTATCTGTAATTTTAAAATGCACCATGGCTATCAACGTTTATCAAATTCTGCTGTTAAACATCTTACCATTAAATCTACATGAGATTCAACATTATGTATGTCCGGGTTCCATTTGTTGGCTGGCATTCTATGCCTAGACCAACGCTGGTAACTCTTCCCTTCTATCGGTTGATAGGACAAAGCTCTTATTGTAGCTCCGTCCTTTCTTGATAGGGTAGGGTTAAAATACATCATGTCCAATCCTGCCGTCGGATAATGTGGAGGTATCAGTATTGCTAAATCTGCTACCTCTACATTATAGCCGTCAGGAATCTTGTAGTTTCTGAAGATTAACCATCTTAGGTTATGTTCTTGAATCAGGTCTACCTTATTTTCAACCGAATTCAAAAAAAGTACATCTTCATCGGGTAGCGCAAATTGGTTGTTAACAACAAAGCCCTCGGTACAATCCAAGGGTTCCGCAACAAACCTTTCTACTCCACATTCCGTAAGGTCAATTGTTTGGTCAGCTTCAACGATGACTTTACCTTTCTTGGTAAACATCCTTAATCTATGCGATTTTGAATCTTTACCAGCTAAAGCCAAAATTTCGGCACCAGTCAATTTTTCCTTTTCAACTTTGTATTTCTCCCTGTTTATTTTCAGGAGATATTGAAAAGTGATTATGGGCGTCGCGCCCTCGCAGTAGCAAATTTCTAAGTCTATCGTTTCTTGCTCATATGGCAGGATAATAAACTTTTCTATACCACATTCGGTAAGGTCTACTTTAATCAGCGGGCCAACTTCTATTTTACCCTTTTTGGTAACCATACGGATAAAATGGGTATCGGAACTTGTACCTGCTAACTCGTGCAAATCATTACCTGTTATTACTTGCTCTCTTGTTGAGTGTTCTTCCTTATTGATTTTAAAGGAATACTCATATGCTATTTCTGGCTTAACGCCACTACAATAACATTCATGTAAATCGACTTTTTGAACTTTATTTGTCATTTTACAACTGTTTTATTATTTAATCTTCTTTTTGCTACTAAATCGGTACCCCGTAATGCAAACCATACATTCCGCAAGTCAATTAAGAGGAGGGATAATCTGGTAGCAGTAGACTATCTTTTGTCCTAAAAAAAGCTAATGCAAAGCGACGTAAACAGTTTAAAGATTAATTAACAATCAGGCAGAAAAAGTAACAATTTGGTATTTTAAAGAAGAATTTATACCTTTGCAGTAACGAAATATCAAAGGTTTACTTGGGTTCGCAGCCCTTGTAAATTCAAATTTAAATCCAAAATCAGGTAGTTTTCTGCCTGATTTTTTTTGTTTTCAGACAACCTGAATTTGATTCAAAGATAATAAAAAATATTACATGCTAAAAAGAAGCATTACCTATTTGGTAAATTTGAAATTTTCAATTTACCAAATAAGTTAAAAATGCAAAATAATTTGCAAGTTTTACTTAAAAGGTTATATTTACATAATAACTCTTAACGGCCTAAAACACATATTTTTGATCTTTAAATACAATAGATTTTAATCTATTGTAAAGACGTGATTACATCGAAATACTCCAAGACAAGCTCTATGACTAATAAGACAATCTCTGATTTTCAAACCCCAGGTCAAGCTTTAAAATATTTATTAACTTCTTATGGGTGGACACAGGACGACCTTGCTCACATTTTAACTATCTCATTAAAACATACTAATGAAATAATTAAGGACAAGAAGCCCATATCAATAGATATAGCAAGGCTTTTGGAGAAGGTATCTGGATGGAAGGCATATGAATGGATAATGTTAGACACAGATTTTCAACTTTCTAAAAAAATTGAAGAAACTAAAGAGAAATTAGTTGAACGCCAAGTTGAAGTATACAAATATCTACCTATAAACGAGTTGTTGAAAAAAGGCTGGCTAAAGCCCTATGATGATATTAATGGCCTAAATAAACAATTGCATTCCTTTTGGAATATTCCGAAAAACAAACAATTAGATTTTTCGATTTTAGAATCTAATAATATAAATATAGAATACAGAAAATCTAATGCTTATAAAAACTCTACTAATGAAATAAATGCAAAGGCTTGGTATCAAATGGCCCTTAATCATTCAAAAAAGTTAAAAGTAGAATCATATAATGAGAAAGGTCTAAGAGAACTGATGTCTGAACTTCATACTTTTACTGTAATGAAAAAGGGGGTCAGCAAATTCTTGAATGAGTTAGGAAAGGTTGGGGTCAAATTTGTTTTTCTTTCCCACCTATCCAAAACTTATTTGGATGGAGCGGCTTTTTCTTCAGAAACCGGACCTGTGATTACCTTAACAGGAAGGTACGACAGAGTAGATAATTTCTGGTTCAATTTGGCTCACGAAGCTTTTCATGTACTACTACACTTGCCAAAAAAGGAAAATAGCAATATGGTCTTTATGGATGATTCAACAAGCGATATCGTTTCTAAAAAGGAGAAAGAAGCTAATGAAATGGCAGAAAAAGCCTTGTTACAAGACCAAATTCTTGAATTCTTTGAGGAGTATCTTGGGTATATAACGGAAGAAAAAGTTAGAGAATTTTCATTTTTACATAAAATTCACCCTTCAATTGTTGTTGGAATATTGGCGTTCAATGAAAAAGTATCATACTCAACCCTACACAGGTTTAAGGAATCTATAAGAGACAAAATCCCATCCAAATACAAGGCGGATAATAAGTAGCTCTCTGTAGTATGAACTTATCGCCCCCTAATTTGCCCCCTGTTCAAATAAAAACCCCTCTAAATCAGACACTTAGAAGGGTTTTCTGTGGTCCCACCTGGGCTCGAACCAGGGACCCCCTGATTATGAGTCAGGTGCTCTAACCAACTGAGCTATAGGACCCGCAAATTGCGGATGCAATATTACTACTTATTTTTAAGGGTTGCAAGGTATTTTTATCGGCTAACCCGGGATATCCTGGCATAATTCCACCAAAACTCCATTGGAGGTCTTGGGATGCAAAAATGCCACCAGTTTATTGTCCGCTCCCTTTTTTGGAGTTTCGTTCAAGACAATAAACCCCTCTTCCTTTAATCGCTTTATTTCAGAAACGATATCTTTTACCGCAAAGGCAATATGATGTATGCCCTCCCCCTTTTTCTCGATGAACCTGCTAATGGGACTGTTTTCGTTGGTTCCCTCCAGCAGTTCAATCTTATTGGGGCCCGATTCAAAAAAAGAGGTGCGAACTCCCTCCGAGGCCACTTCTTCCAGCTTATAGGCCGGTTTGCCAAAAAGTTTCTCGAAAAGTTGGTTGGAGTTGTCCAAATCCTTTACTGCTATACCAATATGCTCTATTTTGTCCATCATACTACAAATGCTTTTGTTAAATGATTGCTTTTCTCGTTCTAGAGGCCAAAATTATGGGTTCTAAAGGTACCAAATGATGAGGAAAGTCATAAAAGGCCTACTTTTGCATCATGGAATCACAGCGTCAGAAAAAAATTGCAGGAATCATTCAAAAGGACATTGCCGATATCCTACAACGTGCGGCCAAGGATGGTGGGTTGAGCGGCATCCTGATTTCGGTAACCAAGGTATCCGTCACCGCGGACCTTTCCATTGCCAAGGTATACTTGAGCATTTTTCCGAACGCGGATTCCGAGGAATTGCTAGAAGGAATCACATCCAATGAACCTTTGATCAAACATGAATTGGCCCAACGTACCCGACATCAATTACGGCGAATTCCGGAGTTGCAATTTTTCATTGACGACTCCCTGGATTACATCGAAAACATTGATAAATCCCTTAAGAGTGGCGAAAACCCCATAGAAAATAGGGACTTATTGGATAAGCGCAAAAAACTATAAGCTTGAACTTTCCGCTCTATATCGCTAAACGATACATACGTTCCAAAAGCAGCCAAAATGCGGTGAACATTATCAATTTCATTACTTTTTTTGTTATTGTAATCGGTTCGGCGGCCTTGTTTATAGTGCTTTCCGGTTTTGCCGGCTTAAAGACCTTTAGCCTTTCCTTTAGTGATACTTTTGATCCCGATCTAAAGGCGGTTCCCGCCTATGGAAAATTCTTTTCAATCTTACCCGAACAAGAAAGGGCCCTGGGAGAAATCAATGGGATTGTGGCTTTCTCAAAAGAGTTGGAAGAGCAGGTATTGTTGACCCATAAGGAAAAATTTACTACGGCCGCCGTTAAGGGAGTGGATTCCAATTACACCAAAGTAACGGACGTGGACAGTACAGTCTATTGGGGAGATTGGGCCCTTGACCAACAGCGGGGCGTGGCTGGAATGGGAATCGTAAATCTTTTGGGTGTCACCCCAAATCAGTTCAGGAACCCAATGGAAATCATTGCCTTTAAACCTGGAAAAGGGGGTATATCACAATCGAGACCTGAAAATTTGTACAATGCTCTACCTTTCTTCATTAGTGGCACTTATAGTATTGAGGAAAACTTGGACAATACATATGTATTTGCAGACCTATCTTTGGCCCAGGCACTTTTCGAAAAGGACAGCACACAAATTTCGGGTGTCAATTTTAAATTGGACCCAAATGCCGACGTTGCTGTTCTACGTAAGAAAATCACAGAGGTTTTGGGCAATGAGATCGTTGTAAAGAATCGTCAGGAACTCCATACCACTCTACACCGAATGCTAAATACGGAGAATTTGGCTACCTATCTCATCTTTACCTTGGTACTGATTATTGCACTTTTTAATGTAGTGGGGGCAATTATCATGATGATTTTGGACAAGCAACAAAATTCGAAGACCCTATTCAGTTTGGGGACCACCCTTAAGGAGCTCCGTAGCATCTATTTTGTACAAGGTGCCATCGTAACCGCGGCAGGTGGGTTTATCGGTGTGCTTTTTGGATCTTTATTGATCTGGTCCCAGCTCCTCTTTGGATGGCTGAAGATTACGCCATCGCTGGCATACCCCGTAGAATATAATATGATGAACGTATTGGTGGTTTTGGCCACCATAGTGGTCTTGGGAATAATTGCCTCCAAAATTGCAAGTAGCCGAATTACCAAAAAGCTTATCGCACCTTAGTGGGCAAACTCAAAATCGGAAAATTTTTCCAGTACTTCGTCAAATGCAGCAAAGACGTCAGCGGAATCATCACTGGTGACCATCTTCATGCGATATTCCTTAAAGTGAGGAATTCCCCTGAAATAATTGGTATAATGACGGCGGGTTTCAAAAACACCCAATTTCTCCCCTTTCCAGTCTATGGCCATCTGCAAATGGCGGCGGGCAGCGTCCACGCGCTCTTCCATAGTAGGTGGTAAGAGGTGTTTCCCCGTTTTAAAGTAGTGTTTTACTTCCTTGAAAAACCATGGATAGCCTATACTGGCACGCCCGATCATGGCTCCGTCCAAGCCAAATTCATCCCGCATACGTACCGCGGCCTCAGGAGAATCCACATCCCCGTTGCCAAATACAGGAATGTGCATTCGGGGATTGTTCTTCACTTCGGCTATAGGTCGCCAATCCGCCGCACCTTTATACATTTGTGCCCTGGTGCGCCCATGAATGGCAATGGCTTGGCAGCCCACATCCTGCAAGCGTTCCGCGACTTCTACTATTTTAATGGAATCATGGTCCCAGCCCAGACGGGTCTTTACGGTAACGGGAAGTTTAGTGTGCTGTACCATAGCCTTGGTAAGGGAGACCATTTTGTCAATATCCTTAAGAATGCCTGCTCCAGCACCTTTGCAAACCACTTTCTTTACCGGGCATCCAAAATTGATGTCGATAATATCCGGATTTGACTTTTCTACAATCTCAACGGATCTTAGCATGGAATCCATATTGGCACCAAAAATCTGGATGCCTACGGGGCGTTCCTTCTCGTAAATATCCAACTTCATGACACTTTTGGCGGCATCACGGATCAAGCCCTCGGAGGAAATGAATTCGGTATACACCACATCGGCCCCCTGCTCCTTGCACAGCGCACGAAAGGGCGGGTCACTTACATCCTCCATGGGAGCAAGCAACAAGGGAAAGTCCGGCAATTGTATGTCTCCTATTTTAGGCAAATCCTTTTAGTATTAGACGTGCAAAAATACGAAATACCAAGAATACTACATCCCTACCTACTTTGGAGTCAATCGATCTCGTTCCATTTTATCAATTTCACGTTGGTTGTCTTCCAACCTAAAATTCCCGAAATTAATCGTAAGTCCTAAACGGACGTACTGCGTCTCGGGCCTAGCAAAATAACTGTTGTCCTGATTAAGGTACCTTGAGGTAATTCTACTGTTGAACTTGTTTAAAATATCATTGAACTGTAGACTCAACAACATTCTTTTTTCCCAAAACGATTTTCTAAGCCCCAAGGTAAGGTTGGTACTTTCGTCCTGTACATAGGACCCTTGTAGAAATCCGGATAAATAAGTAAACCCCAACTCTCCTTTAAACGTTCCATCCCTGGAAAGGGTAAGATAGTTGGTAAGGTCTATATAAACCCCATCAACTTCATTCACGGCTATTTGATTGTCGCTTTCCAGGGCTACAAAGGTTTCATCCTCATGAAAAATGGAAATATAGCTGTACAAATACCACCAATCCAATATGGATTTGCCATAGTTAAAATCAAATCCGTAGGAAGTACTTTCCAATACATTTTGGGTGATATCCCTTAGAATCAGGTTTTCATTATCCTGAAAGGCCAAGGTAGAGATGTAGCGTCCATTATCCCTATAATAGACATCAAAGAAAAATTCGCCCTTAAGCGTGTAGTTTATATTGAAGTTATTGCTGAAACTGGGTACCAGTTCCGGGTTTCCTTCAATAAAATTGTTTTCGTTGATAAAGTATCTAAAAGGATTCAAATCCTCATATCTTGGTCGGTTTACCTTTCGCGAGTAATCAAAGGCAAAACTGTGATTTTCATTCGCCGTGTACAGGACATACAGTGAAGGGAAAAGCTCAAAGTACTCCAAATTGTTGATTTCGGAGAGGGTACGGGAAAAACCGGAACTCTGGGTATGTTCTGCACGCAATCCGGATTTTACACTCCATTTTTCCCAATCCTTGGACAAGTCCAAGTAGGCGGCATATACGTTTTCATCATAGAGGTAATCATCGGATAGTCCGGGGTTAGGTATAGGAACGTCGTTGTCTATATCAAAGTATTCCTGCCCGCTTTGGGAGTCGATAAACGATCCTTTTATGCCCGTCTCCAGATTAACGGTACCCAAAGTAGAGGTAAGATCCGCTTGGGCGGTATAAATCTTTACAGTCTGTTCCGCATCGGTAAAGAAAGAAAACCTTCGCATAAACTGCCCTTGGGGATCAAAATAGTCCGACTGCGCATCTTGGGTCCTGTCCAAACTAAACCGGGTATAATGACCATTCAGTTTAAAATTTCCATAGTTTTTAAAGTTATGGGTGTAGGTCAAATCCCCCGAAAAATTGTCCTGGTTCTCCAACAAATCACTTTGGGTCGTGAAAGTCGAATCCAAAACCTGAGCAGCGCTCCGAATTTCAGTACGTTGAAAATTATCAAAGCTCTTATCCGGGGATTTTAGAAAAGACCCGGCAAAGCTTATCTCGTTCCGGGAATCAAAGTTATAGTCCACATTTAGAAGTGCGTTGTGTGTGGTAACCTCAGAGATCCGGTCAAAATTCGTGTCCCATCTGGAAAAAATACCATCAGAATCAATAAAATTAATCTGATTTTCCAACCCTTTGAAGTCTTTTCTGGGGCCTAGGGAATATGAGGTAAAAACGTTCAGTTTTTCCGTCTTATAAAAATGGGATGTGCCCAAAGTATATTTAGGGAAAACTGCTTGTGTATAACTGCCATTGACATTCCCCTTATAGCCCAAGGATATGTTTTTACTGGTCACAATATTAATGACCGGCCCACCCTCCGCATCATATCTTGCAGGAGGGTTATTGATGATTTCAACAGATTTTATATACTGTCCCGGATAATTCTCCAACAAATCCTTAAGTTCATCGGTAGCCAAACGAGACCTTCGGTCATTGATATACACTACGGCCTGCTGATTGCGGACCTGGAGCTCCTCTTGTACCGTAATAACGCCTGGAGTCCGTTGTAGGACTTCCCAGGAGCTCCCCTGGGATACCACAGTGTTCTCAACATTAAAAACCAAACGATCCGCCTTGCGTTCGATTACCGGTTGTTTGGAAGTAACGACTACTTCCTGCAAAACTTCAACATTTTGATCAATAATCAGCGCCCCAATTTTAACGTCCTTCAGAACATCGATTCCTATGGCCCTGGAGGCGTTTCCGATATAACTTGCCTTTAGAAGATACGTCCCGGGAGATACCTTGTTTAAGACAAATTGGCCTTTCTCATCTGCGGAAGTTCCTTTCAAAAGGGTAGAATCCGAAGGCTGTAAAAGAAAAACATTGGCGTAGGAAACCATTTGGCCATTCCCGTCCCTGACCGTTCCGGAAACGGAATATACCTGTGCTATTAACGCAATAGGGCACAACAGAAACAATATCAGAAGAAGGGATACACGTCTCACTTAAAGTTTGGGTTGAATATCAAATCTACTAAAATATTGTACTCTACTTCACAAAAAACACAATCTTTTGTACCCTTTGTAACTGGTATACAGCCTCTTTAATTAATACATAGGGCATGGATTAAGCTGTATAAATTAAGCTATATTTGCATCTGCTTTGGGCTTGTTTTACCCATGGATGAAAAAAGAAAAAGTATCTCTAAAATTCCCCGATTGCTTAGGGGCCCTCTTAAATGAAGCACATTAGAAACTTCTGTATCATTGCGCATATAGACCATGGCAAAAGCACTTTGGCGGATAGGTTATTGGATTTTACAGGGTCCGTAACCGAGCGCGAAAAAAAGGAGCAATTGCTGGATAATATGGATTTGGAGCGCGAACGTGGCATTACCATTAAAAGCCATGCCATTCAGATGGAATATACGTACGAAGGCGAAAACTACATTCTAAATTTGATAGACACCCCTGGCCATGTTGATTTTTCCTATGAAGTTTCTCGATCTATTGCGGCCTGTGAAGGTGCATTGTTGGTCGTGGATGCTGCTCAAAGTATCCAAGCCCAGACCATTAGCAATTTGTATTTGGCATTGGAGAACGACCTCGAAATTATTCCGGTTTTGAACAAGGTGGATCTTCCGAGCGCCAATCCGGAGGAAGTAACCGATGATATCGTAGACTTATTGGGTTGCAAGCCCGAAGAAGTGATTCCGGCAAGTGCCAAGACCGGAATTGGAATACGTGACATACTGGATGCGGTAATTGAACGTGTTCCGGCTCCGGAAGGTAATCCAAACGAACCCTTGCAAGCTTTGGTCTTTGATTCGGTCTACAATCCTTTCCGAGGGGTAGAGACCTATTTTAGGATTATAAATGGTGAAATAAAAAAGGGACAAAAAATAAAGTTTGTTGCCACGGATAAGGATTATTTTGCCGACGAGATAGGAACTTTAAAGTTGACCCAACACCCGAAAACAATCATAAAAACAGGCGATGTGGGCTATTTGATTACAGGTATTAAGGATGCCCGTGAGGTAAAAGTAGGCGATACCATTACGGATGCCGTTAACCCGACCCAAAATGCAATTGCAGGCTTTGAAGACGTAAAACCTATGGTCTTTGCGGGAATCTATCCCGTGGACACCGAGGACTTTGAGGAATTGCGCTCTTCCATGGAGAAATTGCAATTGAACGATGCCTCCCTGGTCTTTGCCCCTGAGAGCAGTGCTGCCTTGGGATTTGGTTTTCGTTGCGGATTCTTGGGCATGCTCCATATGGAAATCATCCAAGAACGTTTGGAACGTGAGTTTGATATGACGGTCATTACCACTGTGCCGAACGTAAGCTACCACGCTTTTACGACAAAGGACAGGGAAACCCCCATTATCGTGAACAACCCTTCAGATTTGCCAGATCCCTCCACGGTAGATCGAGTAGAGGAACCTTACATTAAGGCGACCATAATAACAAAGTCCGATTTTGTGGGCAACGTTATGAGCCTCTGTATAGAAAAACGGGGGCAAATTACCAATCAGACCTATTTGACCACCGAACGTGTTGAGTTAACCTTTGATATGCCTTTGGCCGAAATTGTGTTCGATTTTTACGATCGCCTAAAAACTGTTTCCAAAGGATATGCTTCATTCGACTACGCGCCTATAGGCATGCGGGTCTCCAAATTGGTACGTGTGGATATTCTATTGAACGCCCAACCCGTTGATGCCCTATCTGCATTGATTCATTTTGACAATGCACAGCACATTGGAAAAAAAATGTGCGAAAAACTAAAGGAACTTATCCCAAGACAACAATTCGATATTCCTATACAGGCAGCCATAGGATCCAAAATTATCTCACGTGAAACCGTAAAGGCGCTGCGAAAGGATGTTACCGCCAAATGTTATGGCGGTGATATTTCACGTAAGCGAAAACTGTTGGAAAAACAGAAAAAAGGGAAAAAGCGCATGCGGCAGGTGGGCAATGTGGAAATTCCCCAGCAAGCGTTTATGGCCGTGCTAAAACTGAACGATTAACCAATTATGTTTAACTTCAGGTTTCTTAATCATACAACAACTTAAGTGTTTTTGTCAACATTTAACATTGTGCTTCGCAATTTTTGCTTTGAATCCCTGTTTTTAATAAACAAAATTTAAATTCATGTTCCCCAATCATGACTACCTATATCGCACAGTTTACAGCAAAGCATCGCCTTATTCAAATAGAGCAGAATTCTATATTTACCTGGCGTCAGGAAGGTGGTGAAATAGACGAATCCTTATTGGAGGACAAGATAAAACGGGAATCCTCTATACATTTCTATAGGATGGTATCCGGGGGTAGTTACGAAATAGCTGCTGAGGATATCTCGATTACCACTTGGAAAGTTCAGCCTTTCTCCGGATAAAAGTGACTCTCTTTTTTCATAACTTCATATCGAAAAATCATTGGTATGAAACTCCCGATAGTACTTGTTTTCCAAATGCTCCTCGCTATTACCTTAAATGCCCAGGAGGCGCAAAAACCAGTCCAGCAGTGGACTACACATGAAATCACCTTAACTTCGGAGGCGAGCTATACAAACCCGTATACGGAAGTAGAAGTATGGGGTGTTTTTACCAACCAAAATAATGACTCCCTTAAAAGGCCAGCTTTTTGGAATGGGGGCAACACTTGGAAAATACGGTTCTCCCCACCCGATACAGATGTCGTTTGGCAGTGGAAATCATATACCTCCGACCAAATGGACAAGGGCCTGCATGGTAAAACGGGAAGCTTCGTTTCGGTTCCCTATACCGGTGAGAACGGACTTTTGGAAAATGGGCTTCTCAAAATGTCCAAGGGTTATCGTAATGTTGTTCACCAATCCGGAAAATCATTTTTAGTAGTGGCCGATACACCTTGGGGCATTCCTTTTAGGGCTACCAAAGAGCAGGTAGAGATCTTTGCCAAGGATAGACAGAAAAAGGGCTTCAATACAGCCCTTATGATGACGCTTCAACCCGACATGAAGGCCGAAGGACCGGACGAGCGCAACACAGATCAAGGTTTTAAACGTGCGTTCCAGGATTTGTCGGAAGGCCATATCAATCAAATGAATCCGGATTATTTTCAATATTATGATAGTCTTATAGAAGTGCTTCTAGACCATGAAATAGTTCCCGTCCATCAGCCTGTTTTTCATGGCTTCGGCTGGAAGGGAAAACAGGTTTTAGGCACAAAAATAAATCCAGAGGAGTATGTACGCTATGTAAAATATTTATTGGCCCGCTATGGAAGTTATCCGGCCTTTTGGCTGATTGCCGGAGATCATGATGCCAACGATCCCGGAGTAAAGGAAAGTGGGGAAATGCTTCAGCTTTGGGATTGCTACCAACAACCTACCGGTCTGCATTACAACCCATGTGATGATTACGTTGCCACATGGGCCAAAAATGACCCGGATAAGCATTGCATGCATTACAACAAGAGCCATCAAGCGGAAGAGTGGCTTGATTTTCAATGGGCCCAAACCGGACACAACGATAAACATCTTTACCACAAAGTGGAACGCATGTACCAAAACCTACCCACCAAGGCAGTGGCCAATGGGGAACCTACCTATGAGGGTATGAATGCAGGGCAAAACGGGCTCGGCTGGTGGCAAGGCGAAGAGGCCTGGATGCAGCTTATGCATGGGGGTACCATGGGCGTGGTTTATGGGGCGGCCAGTCTTTGGCAGTGGAAAGTTACCCCTAACGAGAAAGGCTGGGAAGCTTGGACGGACCAACCTTTATCCTGGGAAGGGGCACTGAAACTAAAAGGTTCGGAATATGTCGGCTTGGTTGGAAAAATACTTCATGGGCTTGATATGACCGATATCCAAAAAAGATGGGATTTGGCAAACGGTAAACCTTTATTGGCCAAGGAGGGTCGGTTGTATATTTCTTATTTGAACGAGGGAGGGGAAATTCAAATTTCGAATATTCCCAATACCTTGAATTATAGATGGGTAAATCCTAAAACGGGAACTACAAAACTATTTGGCAAGGCTGCTAAGGCAACGTTCAAAGCACCTAGCAAAAACCCTTGGGTGCTTATCATTACTGAGAACTGACCGCAACAACACTTGGTTCAGCATCAAACTTTTTACCCAGATAAGCCAATTTATATCCCTTTTTTACGTCGTTGAATTCTTCCTTGCTATAGGATGATATAATTCGAAGATTGCCATCCGGTGTCTTTAAAAAAATAGGAACAATATGCTTATCCGCCTTTGTAATCTCTATAAGACCTTCATAATGCCCCTGGTCTTTGAGATCTATTTCTTGGATCGCCGGATATTCCCTAGCTGTTTCCATGAGTTTAATGAAATCATCCGTGTGCGAAAAAAGTCCTTCCTTGGGACTGCTTTCGGGGTCGTTCATCTCGTCGGTATTTACCAGACGAAATGATCCATTTTCACCAAACTGTTTTTTAAACTTCTCAATGGCATATTTATTAATATCGGAATTTCCAGTCAAAGCCATTAAATAACCCACATCGTTCAACTCAATGTTATCCGTAAGCGTATCCGAAAAAATATCGGCAACCATAGCTTCGAGACCCGATTTTTTAGCCTTTTCTATATTAGTCTGGTTATTATCTATAAGCACCACATGCCTATTGTTCTTTTGTAGGTAGTTGGCAATGAGTCTGGAGAACTTAGATGATCCGATGATAAGGATGCCCTCTGATTTCAGAAGAAAAACACCGGCCAGTTTGGCAAAAAGTCGCGCAGTGGTAGCATTGAGCAATACCGTTCCCAAAACAATCATAAACACTAAAGGTGTAATATATTCCGCTCCGGGTTCTCCACGAAAAATTAGTTTAGATCCAAAAAGGGAAGCGATACCGGCCGCTACGATACCGCGTGGTCCTACCCAACCGATAAACATCTTCTCATTTAACCGCAAATTGGATCCCAAAGTGCTCAAATAAACACCTAAAGGTCTTATGACAAAAACGATAATCAAGAAAAGGGCTGCCGTTTTCCAGTTGTAGATCAGCTCCATGTCGGAGATATTAATGTTCGCGGCCAAAAGAATAAAGAGAATGGATATTAAAAGAACGCTCAAAGACTCCTTAAAATAAAGCAGTTCCTTTAAATTGGGAAGATCCATGTTTCCCATGACCATTCCCATGACCACTACGGCCAAAAGTCCGGATTCATGTGCAAAAATGTCCGATTCAACAAAAACCAATAGCACCACGGACAAAGAGACCACGTTGAGTAAATAATGGGGTATGAAATTCTTTTTAATGGCAAAGGCAAGGCCATGGGCAAAAGTAAATCCAAAGGTAAACCCGAAAAGAAGAATCTTACCAAACTCCACCAACGCGGTTTTGGTAAATGCCTGTCCTTCGCCTACACTTATAAACTCGAACACCAAAACGGCTACCAAGGCCCCAATTGGGTCTATTAGAATACCTTCCCACTTTAGAATGGCAGATAAATCCTTTTTTAATGGAATATTCCTTAAAATTGGTGTAATAACCGTTGGTCCCGTAACAATGATCAATGAAGAGAACAAAAATGAAATTTGCCAACTTAGGTCAAAAATGTAATGCGCTGCCAGTCCCGCACCAAAAAAGGTAACCGTAGAACCTAACGTAATCAATTTTGTGATTACCGGACCTACATTCCTAATCTCGGAACGTTTCAAGGTCAGCCCCCCTTCAAAAAGGATAATGCTTATGGCCAATGAAACAAAATAATACAACCCCTCACCTGGGAAAAGTCCATTTTTCCCATTCCAAATCGGTTCTATGAGCTTACTGCCGTCTTCCGTAAACAAGGTAGCGATGGGCCCCACTAAAAGACCTATAAGAATCAAGGGAAGAATAGCTGGCAATTTTAAACGCCAAGCTACCCATTGGGCAATGATTCCTAGTATAATAATCCCTGCAAGTTCTAGCATTCAAACGGTTTTGGGCTAAAATACTAATTTATACGGCAGGAAATCCATAAACTTTAGGGTCCAAAGTAGAATCCCTTGTCCCCTCATTGGCCTTTCCAAAAGATGGAAATAAAGTATTCTCCTTAAACATCTGGTCCGGTAAAAGTCTGTTATCCCGGGATGCCAAATCCTTAATGGGTATTTGTAGCATCCTATTATGCCGAAGTTTTCTATTTTTGGCATCACAAAACCTCATACAGGTACATTTAAATACAAAACGTGGATTCCATCCTAAAAAGAAGGTTAGGCAAAATGGTCTGGAAAATTTAGTTTAATGAGAATTTACCCCATAGAAACGGGAAACTTTAAATTGGATGGTGGCGCCATGTTCGGGGTTGTACCAAAATCACTTTGGAACAGGACCAACCCTGCTGACGGCAATAACATGATCGATATTGCAGCGCGAAGTCTCTTGATCGAAGATCATAATCAATTGACTTTGATAGACACTGGTATGGGCAATAAGCAATCCGATAAATTTTTTAGCTACTATTATCGTTGGGGCGACCATAGCCTTGACAAATCCCTAAAAAAGCTAGGGTTTCATAGAGATGACATTACCGATGTTTTTTTGACCCATCTTCATTTTGACCATTGTGGCGGGTGTATTCAATGGAACAAGGACCGTACAGGCTATGAGCCATCCTTTAAAAATGCAGTCTATTGGACCAATAAAAGGCATTGGGAATGGGCTATAAAACCTAACGATAGGGAAAAGGCCTCTTTTCTAAAAGAAAACCTTTTGCCTATGGAAGAAAGTGGTCAGTTGCAATTTGTCCGGCATGATAAAAGTAAATTCACGTCTCGATCAGAGTTTGGTTTCGGCATCCTTTTTGTGGATGGGCATACGGAAAAACAGATGATTCCACATATTAAGTACAAGGATAAAATTTTGATTTTTACAGCGGACCTTATTCCCACGGTAGGCCATATCCCCTTACCCTATGTCATGGGTTATGACACTAGGCCTTTGTTGACATTAAAGGAAAAGAAAAGCGTGTTGGAAACGGCCGCGGAAATGGGCTATTATTTGTTCTTTGAACATGATGCACATAATGAAATTTGTACCTTGCGCTCCACGGAAAAGGGAATTCGGTTGGATAAGATATATAGGTTTGATGAAGTTTTTGATTAAGCTTGTTTTTTGATTTTACGCTTTATCAATTTCAAAGGGGCTATTTTTTTATGTGGTAACATCAAGTTAAAAACAAAGATTTTATAAAGTAAATTAAAAGATAAAGTACACTAACTTAAATTAAATATATGACTATTAATCTTTCAAAATCCATTTTAGGGTTTTCACTGGCAACCTTAATTATGGGCTGTGGCGCCACCAATATGGTATCCACTCCGATCGAAAACATAGATACCATACCTCTAAAGATTTCGGAGATTTCGGAACAAGAAAAAAAGACTTGGGGCCATGCGGATCTTATCACGGATACCATTCCAGGTATGAGCGTGGATAAGGCTTATGAAGAAATCATCAGGAATAAGAAAGGGAAGACGGTAATTGTGGCCGTGGTGGACTCGGGTATGGATTTAAAACATGAGGATCTGGATGATGTTCTTTGGGTGAACACGGATGAAAGGCCAGGAAATGGCAAAGATGATGATAACAACGGCTATGTAGACGATATTCACGGGTATAACTTTTTAGGTGAATCCTATAATGAACAATTGGAATTTGCCCGTATCCTTAGACTTAAAATTGGCAGCCCCGACCTACAGACCAAAGCTAAAGCCAAATTGGATGGGGAATACCAGGAGGCCGTGGGAAACAAACAGCGCTATGAACAGATTTTTCAAGCAGTGAAAAACTCCGATGAGGCCGTAAAAAAACATTTGAACAAAAGTACCTATACAAAGAAGGATGTTGTAGCCATAAAAGCTGAAGACGAGACCCTAAAACAGAGTGTAGGTATCCTTATGCAAATGTATAATTACGGGGATAGTATCCCAGATGTAATGGAAGAGTTACAGGATGGCATAAAACACTTTACAGAACAAGTAAATTATAACCTAAACAAGGATTTTAACGGAAGAGAAGCAGTAGGGGACAATCCATATGACATTAATGATCGTGGTTATGGAAATGGAAATCCACAAAATCGGGTCGAAGACGAAAGCCATGGGACCCATGTGGCCGGAATCATTGCTGCGGAACGCGACAATGGAAAAGGGGTAAACGGGGTAGCCAACAATGTGCAGATTATGAGTGTTAGGGCCGTCCCCAATGGTGATGAGTACGACAAGGACATTGCTTTGGCCATTCGGTATGCAGTGGATAACGGGGCCAAAATTATTAACGCAAGTTTTGGAAAGTCCTTTTCGCCTAATGCCGACTGGGTCTACGAGGCCATAAAATATGCCGCACAAAACGATGTGCTGATTGTACACGCAGCAGGTAACGACGGTGCCGATTTAGATGACCCCAGCAATCCCAATTTTCCCAATGATCAAATCGGGAATGGTCCCGAAATGGCGGATAATATGATTACAGTGGGTGCACTCAATCCCGAATACGGTTCAGAAATGGTAGCTTCTTTTTCCAACTATGGCAAAAGCAATGTGGACATTTTTGCCCCTGGAGGTAAAATATACTCTACCATGCCAAACAGCGAGTACGATTTTAACGGGGGTACTTCAATGGCGGCTCCCGCGGTGGCAGGTATTGCCGCATTGATCCGCTCCAGATATCCAAAACTAAGGGCCAATCAAGTAAAAAATATTATCCTGGAGTCCGGCCTTCCGGTAAAAACAGCTGTAATTCTTGGGGGAGATACTGAGAAATCGGCCAAACTGGAGGAAATTTCAACCTCAGGAAAAATAGCGAACGCTTACAATGCTTTAATTATGGCCGAAGGGGTTTCCAAGGGAAAAATTAATCTATGAGACAATTAGTGAATAAAAAGGAGCGGTTAATCGGTCTTCTTTTCTTCTTGATTCTTTCGGGAAGTTTTGTGGTAGCCCAGAATTCCTCCTGTTATTGGCAGCAACATGTAGATTATACTATGGATGTTGCCATAGACGTGGAAAACTACCAATATTCCGGTACCCAAAAACTGGTTTACACCAATAATTCACGGGATACCCTAAATAGGGTTTACTACCATTTATATTTCAATGCTTTTCAGCCAGGAAGTGAAATGGATATACGGCTTCAAAACATCAAAGATCCGGATGGTAGAATGACCACAACAGATAAAAAAAGTCGTATTGCGGCCCTTACGGAAAGTGAAATGGGTTATTTGCATGCGGTATCCTTAAAGCAGGACGGAACCGTGGCAAGGTATAATGAAGAAGGGACTATTTTGGTGGTAGATTTGGCCAAACCCGTCCTACCTGGAAAGAAAACTACTTTTGAAATGGAATTTGAGGGCCAGGTTCCCCTTTTAATTCGGCGCGGAGGAAGAAATAGCAATGAAGGTGTAGCACTTTCCATGAGCCAGTGGTATCCCAAAATAGCGGAATATGATTTTGAAGGCTGGCATGCCGATCCTTACATTTCACGCGAATTTCATGGGGTATGGGGCGACTTTGATGTTAAGCTTACTATCGATAAAAGCTTTGTAGTCGGCGGAACCGGATATTTACAGAACCCTCAGGAAATAGGTCACGGTTATGAAGCACCCGGCAAAAAGGTAGGTAGGGTAAAAGGCAAAACACTCACTTGGCATTTTAAGGCACCCATGGTACATGATTTTATGTGGGCGGCCGATCCAGATTATATTCACGATACACTTCCCATGGAAAATGGGCCAACACTCCATTTCTATTACAAAAATGATCCAGAAATTATAGAGAATTGGAAAAATCTACAGCCGAAGACCGCAGAGGCCATGAAGTTTTTCAATACAAACATCGGCTCATATCCCTATAACCAATATTCCGTGGTACAGGGCGGTGATGGCGGTATGGAATATGCCATGAGTACGTTGATAACGGGGAAACGTACTTTTGGTAGCCTAGTAGGGGTAATGGTACATGAAATGGCACATTCCTGGTTTCAACATGCTTTGGCAACGAACGAGTCCAAGCACGCATGGATGGATGAAGGCTTTACCTCCTTCATTTCTACCCTATGCATGAATGAAATTATGGAGCCCAAAAAAGAAAATCCGTTTCAAGACTCCTATAATGGATATTACAACTTGGCCCTTTCCGGTAAGGAACAACCGCAAACTACGCATGCGGACCGCTATGACCTCAACTATGCCTATGGCATTTCGGCCTATAGCAAAGGATCCGTCTTCTTGTCGCAATTGGGCTACATTATTGGACAGGAGAAATTGATGGAAACACTACGGAAATATTATGCAGATTTTAAATTTAAGCATCCACTTCCCAATGATATCAAAAGAACGGCGGAAAAAGTTTCGGGTATGGAACTGGATTGGTACTTGACCGATTGGACGCAAACAACAAATACTATTGACTACACTATTAAAGAGGTAACGGAACAGGACGGAAAAACTAAAATAGTTCTAGGGCGAATTGGTAATATGCCAATGCCGTTGGATATTCTGGTGGTATATAATGACGGACTGCAGGAAACGTTCTATGTCCCCCTACGCATGATGCGGGGCGAGAAAGAAAATCCCTATGGTCAATTGGAACGGACAGTTCTCCCAGATTGGCCTTGGGCCTTTCCTACCTATGAGTTTGTTATTGATAAGCCGATTGCATCGATCAAAGGAATTATGATAGACCCCTCACAATTGATGGCGGATATAAACGGCGAAAACAATGTTTGGATGGCCAAGACCCCTTAGAGAAGAGGATGGTTTTGGATTAAAGCACATTTTATCAGTAAGTTAAAGTACTATCCTTTGGTTTTGTACCACCACTCGTTGCGATAGATTCCATTCTTGGCCGTGCGCTCCCTGTTCTGCATAAGAATACGGTTTTTGTCCAATGTCCTATTGCGATATCCGAGAAGGTGAAAAAAGGGTTTGGTCAAAAATTTGGCTACTTTAAGGTTCACCAGAAGAACTTGTTTTTGTTCATCTTCCCAAGAAATGCCGGGTAAGTAGGACAAAAATGCCTGCATCTGTATTCTTCGTAAAAAGGCGGACCAAGCTAAGGCCCATTTTGGAATCTTGCGAATAAGAAAAAACCCTTCCTCCCCCTGTTCCTGATAAAGGGGCATAAAAACAATAGTATCCTTAGTGGCCTTTAATTCCCGTTCTCCTTCTTTGGCCAAAAGTGTTCCTTTAGGTACTTTTTCAAAACTTCGAAAGCCCTTTTTCATGTGAAATCCGTTTACCTTTTGTATGGCATGACGGTGTACCACTTCATAAAAATCAGTATTGTTCCGGGCACTTTTCTGCAATTGTTTAAAATGCCCTTCAAAATCCGGAACTGCCTCCTTATTCAGCGCTCCACTGAAAACCAAGGAAAGCCAGAGAAAGGAGATGCTATTCTTTATCGCATTCAACTCATTGTGTTGCCCAGATTCAAAACCTAGGGAAACATACCCCTTCTCATTGATATAGCTAAGAAGGGGGCCTTCCAAATATTCCTCTATGCCCAGGATAATCGGAACTGGAAAAAGTCTAGAAAACTTTCTGTTGATCATGGCATCATTGATCGTGATGAAGGGAAGGGTCTTGCTAGAAGTGGTATGGAGGTCCACAAAATAAAAAGGGGGCGCTTTGGTGATAAGAATTTTGGAAATTATTTTCAATATCTTCAACAGTTCCCTTTCCTCAATTGTTAGTTCCGGTTCCTGCTTCTGTTGTATCTCAAGGATTTTCGATTTGATCCACATTCGGTTCAAATCGCTATCTATATACCTTTTTTCTTCAAGTAATGCCGGGAGGTTGCCCCGGATACCGAACAAATTGCCCTTGATATGCAACGATTCCTTATCCAATTTTTGGAAAACATGCTCCAGCGCTAGAACTCCGGCATGTTCATTGCCATGAATACCACCAAAAAATAAAAGAGTGGGTCCTTTTTCCTCTCCTTCAATATGGCCAATAATCCTTTTCGTCTGAATCTTATGTTCCGGTTTAAGGACTTGAATCATTGATTATAGGTCGTTGGATGTTATAATACCGATTAATTTTTTACCCTTTACCACGGGCAGGCAATTAATTTGGTTGGATTTGATGGTTCTTTTTGCCTCCTTTAGCGGGGTATCCGCAGTGGTGGTAATCAAGTCCCGCTCCATTATACTTTCTATCCGTTCTTCCAGTTTCTCAGGTTCATCAAGAAAGTGCCCCACATCTGTCCAGGTCAACAACCCGCATAAATCCATATTCGGATTTAAAATTGGGACATGATGAATATTCTTCCATTGCATCATTCGGAGCACCAGTTCGGCACTATCGCTCTGTTGGGCGGTGATTATCTTGGTGCTCATAATATCCCCAACTGTCCTATTTTTCTTTCGGGTTCTATATTCATCTCCACGTGGAAGTTGCCACGCATCAATATCATATCCTTTCTCCTGCCTTTCATACATGGTAGCTGTTAGTATCTTTAGGGCATCGGGAGTCTTATAATCTTTCTTCAATTTTCGAAACCCCTCTACCATCCATCGGGAACCATTTTTAGAGCGTATCCTCCTTTCAATTACGGATAGGTAACGCTCCGCGTCCGCAGGTTCAACCTTCATACTGTAAAGTCCCCTAAAGGCCATGGGCAATAGATGGTCCAATAACAGGTCATGACTGGATATCCGCTCCCCGTCCCAATAAAACTGGGCGGCCATTCCATATCGGGCAGCATTGAAAAAATTGCCCTTTACATCCTTAAAGTCCATCTTGGTATGAATATCATCAAAGGTCTTGGGCCTTCCCATCATTAGTCCCGCCCAAAGCATCATATTGGCGATTTCATCCTCTGTGGTAGGTCCGGATGGTAAATATCTATTCTCTATGCGAATGTGCGGTAACCCTTCATTGGTACCATAACACAATCTGTTCCATTTATAAACCGTGCCATTATGCAACTTTAGCGCCTTAAGTCTCGGTACTTCCCCGGCCTCGATCTCGGCAAGACTGTCGGAATCAAAGGAGGTGGTAAGAAGACTTCTAAATCGGATAACGGAATCCTTAAAAAAGTCGGCAACGGAACCCTTGGCCCAGCCGTTTCCAAAGCCTACCCTAGCCTCCTTTTCGTTTAAGATAAATGTACTGGCCCTTGTATCCACGCTTTGGGCAAAAAGTGCAATCCGCGTCTCTTCCCAAAGCTCTCGGCCCATAAGCATTGGGGAATTGGTGCAAATGGACAGTACCGGACCTGCAATGGCCTGTGCCCAATTATACGTATTCGCAAAATCGTCGGGGTCTATCTGCAAATGGGCTTGAAAACTGGTGTTACACCCCTCATAAAGTATGGAATCGTGCTTAAGGTTCAGTTCGTCTACACCCTTAATATGAAGTTCTATATCGTCATTGCGAATGTCCTTTATGGCCTCATTAAGCACCTTATATCTTTTTAATGGGGTCATGTACTCTAGCTGAAGATGTTGGGTTTCAATGGTAGGTAAAATACCGGTCAGCATCACTTTGTTACCGTACTTTTCCGCAACCTCTTTAACCTTTTCCAAATTTGTCTTCAGATTTTGATGTAATTCGGAAAAACAGGCGCCCTTTAGTTCCAAAGGGTCTAAATTTATTTCCAGATTGTATAGGGCGAGTTCAGAGGTAAAATAGTTGTTGTCCAGTTCCTTCAGTATTTCCAGGGCCTTATCGGACGGCTCCCAATGTTTGTTGACCAAACAAAATTCCTGTTCGACCCCTATTCGGGTTACGTTTTTTTCAAAGGTGTCATTTTCCAAGAGCTTCTCCAAAGCGTGGATGTCCTTTATCAGTTGATTTATGTACTGGATTTTATCGGGGTTTCCCAACAATTTTTCTACCTGTAATTCTCCCATTAGTATGTATTTAAGTGTGCAACATAGTTGCACAAATGAGTAAAAGTAGTACAATATAAGACCCTTTCCTGCCCTTGGGTATGACAAATGTCATAAAATTATGGACTGTAAATTTTCTTTTTACATTTACAGGATTATGTCCTTCGCATTCCCAAAAAAAGAAAAGCTAAAAAGCAGGAAATTGTTCGATACCTTGTTTGCTCAAGGTAAGACTATTACCAAGTACCCGGTAAAATTAATTTATCTTAAAACTGAATTGCCCAATGGTGTCAAAATCCAAACGGGAGTGGCCGTCCCTAAAAGAAGCTTCAAAAGCGCTGTTAAGCGCAATCGTATAAAACGACTACTTCGAGAAGCCTATAGGTTGAACAAACCCATTGTTTTTAACAATAGTGAGGGAAACTTTGCGTTTCTATTTTTATACCTTGGGAAAGAAATGCCCAATTATAGGACCGTGGAAAAAAGTATGCGGACGATACTTCAAAAATTTAACAATACAATTATCGATGAATAAATTGATGAAAAAGAAAATCCTGATCCCGATATTGGCGGTGGTTATTTTAGTTTCGGCAAGCAGTTTTAAGAGCGACTTCTTCGAAATCGCGAAACAGATAGAAATCTTTACCACCCTGTTCAAGGAGTTGAACATGAACTACGTGGACGAAACCAATCCAGCAGAATTGATGGATACCGCCATCAAAAATATGTTGGATGAACTGGATCCTTATACCAAGTTCCTAAACGAACAAGACGTGGAGGCCTTTAAAATCAATAATGCGGGAGAGTATTCCGGCATTGGGGCTTTGGTACGTTCGTATAAGGACAAGTTATTGGTAGTTGAGCCTTACAAGGGTTATCCAGCGGATAAGGCTGGTCTTAAAGCCGGTGATGAAATCGTAAAAATTGGTGACATTACCGTTGCGGACTTTGATGACAACGCCAGTGAGCTTCTAAAGGGGGCAAATAACACTTCCGTTCAAGTAACCTACAAAAGACAGGGGGAAACCTTGACCGCTACCATAGAAAGAGGGGCCGTGGAAGTAGATGCCGTTCCCTTTCACAAAATGGTCGATGATAAAACAGGTTATATTGTTCTGGCCAAGTTCAACGCCAAGGCATCCGGCCAAACTAAAGAGGCCCTGATCGATTTAAAGGACAAGGGCGCGGAAAAGATTATTTTGGACCTTAGAGGTAATCCTGGTGGACTACTTTCCGAAGCCATCAATGTAACCAACCTTTTTGTGGACAAGGGCGAACTTATTGTAACCACAAAAAGTAAAGTGAAAAAATTCAACCGAGAATACAAAACGAAGAACCAGCCTGTGGATGCCGAAATTCCGTTAGTGGTCCTGGTAGATGGCAGCAGTGCCTCTGCAAGCGAAATTGTTTCCGGAGGGTTACAGGATTTGGATCGGGCAGTAATTATGGGTGCTCGAAGTTTTGGCAAAGGCTTGGTACAACGTCCATTGAAATTGACCTATGGCACGCAGTTAAAAGTGACCATAAGCCGCTATTACACCCCTTCCGGAAGGTGTATCCAATCCTTGGATTACTGGAACCGAGACGAAGACGGCAATGCAGTGAGGAATACCACCTTCAATGAATTTACTACACGCAATGGCCGTAAGGTAAAGGATGGTGGCGGTGTAATGCCCGATGTAGAAATTGCAGCCACCAAGGCCAATGAACTTACTTCTGCCCTCTTGGGCAACAATGTCATCTTTGACTTTGCCACCGATTATCATTACAAAAACAAAGTAGATAATGTGTATGCGTTTACCTTTTCCGGTTCCGATTATCAAACTTTTAAGAATTACGTAGAACAAAGTGACTTCACCTTTGAGACCAAAACGGAAAAAGTGTTGAAAGGAGCTATGACCAACCGTGAGGAGACGGTTTACAATACTACCATAGAGAACGACTTCAAAACACTTTTGGTAGATATTGAAAAAAGTAAAATTGCGGCCTTGGAGACCTTTCAAAATGAAATCCAGAAGAAATTGGAGGATGAGATTATAAAGCGCTACTTCTACCGAGAGGGGCTTTACGACTATTATCTAAGTCACGATGAAGCTATTTTGGCGGCAACGGAATTATTGGGAAACAAGGACAAATATCGCAGTATTTTAGAATAAGCAGTGAACAAATATTCGCCACGGTATTTCATGTTTGATATGCTAAAAGTGGCGTTTGGGTCCAAATAATTCAATATATTAAGGGCAGCTACTTTTAAGTGGTCAACATCGATTAGAATTTTGATCAAAATGAAAAAGACAATATGCTTTGCCCTTGTTACACTGCTGTTGGTTTCCTGTAACAATTCCAAAAAGTCAAAAAACACTACCGAAACTGAAACCGATTGGGTCGTACTTTTTGATGGCACCACCACGGATGCTTTTAGGGGTTACGGGATTAAAGAATTTCCCCAAGGCGTTTGGAATGTAGAAAATGGTGTATTGACAGCCAATCCTGATGTGCCCAACAGGGATTTGATTACAAGGAAACGATACAAGGATTTTGAATTGGAGTATGAATGGGCGGTGGATACAGCGGCCAACTCCGGTGTTTTCTTTCATATGCAGGAAGACCTATCCATGGAATCGAATAACGGCAATAGCCCCAATTGGTTAGATAATTTTGAGCTACAAGTCTTGGACGATCAACATTTTTACGATACGTTGGCGGTCCGCTCGGCGGGGGCAGTCTATGATCTGATAGCGCCGAAAAACAAGAAATTAAAGCCCATTGGACAGTTCAATCAGGCCAAATTATTGCATAAGGATGGTTATGTAGCGCATTGGCTCAATGGAAACAAAGTGGTCGAATTCGAAATGAACAGCCCGGAAATGAGAGCGCTGCTTTCGCAAAGTAAGTTTAAGGAAAACCCGGACTTTCACTCGGATAAAGAGGGACATATTATGCTTCAACACCATGGCCAAAGGGTCTATTATCGCAATATCCGTATAAAAGAACTTTAGATGTTTTCTTAAATACAGGTAATGGGAATTTCAAGACTTTTCCTTGCTGTCAAAATCATTTTAGGCCATTTCCCCCTTTGGCTCAAGATTCCAGCCTGTCACTTTCGTCACGCTCCTAATAATCCGATACATTTCCGACAAAATCGTATTTCCAAATTCCATAACTTCTCGGTAAATTGCCTATATGCAAGGACCTGGAATTTTTTTGGCCCAATTCGCGGATGACACCCCTCCCTTTAACACCATTGAAGGTATGGCGCAATGGGCATCGGATTTAGGATATACGGGCGTCCAAATTCCAACTTGGGACAAGCGTTTGTTCAATTTAGATCAGGCGGCCTCCTCCAAAACATATGCAGACGAATATGTCGGGAAACTAAAGGAAAAAGGACTGGAAGTCTGTGAGCTGGCCTCCTACCTTCAAGGGCAGGTGCTGGCCATGCACCCAGCCTATCAAAAATTATTTCAAGGCTTCTATCCCAAAGGGTTAAATGCCAAGGAATGTGTGACTTGGGCAACAGGGCAGTTAAAAAAAACCGTTCAGGCGTCCCTACATTTTGGAACCACCAATATTTCGGTAATGTCCGGTGGCCTGGCTTGGCCATACATCTATCCGTGGCCCCAACGCTCGGCGGGCCTTATAGACGATGCTTTTGAGGAATTGACCAAAAGGTGGTCGCCAATCCTCGATTTTGCCAACGAAAATGGCATTACTTTCGGGTATGAGCTACATCCAGGTTCCGATCTTTATGATGGTGCCACCTACCAACGCTTTCTTGAAGAGACTAAAGGACACCCCTCCGCCTGTCTTACTTATGATGCCAGTCATTTTGTGCTACAGCAATTAGATTATATTGATTTTATTAAAATCTTTAAGGATCGCATTAAGGCTTTTCACGTCAAGGATGCCGAGTTTTTGCCCGATGGTATGACGGGAGTTTATGGAGGGTATCAGGATTGGAAACAGCGTGCAGGCCGGTTTCGTTCATTGGGCGATGGCCAAGTGGATTTTAAAAATATCTTCACATTATTGACGCTCAACGGGTTTAATGGTTGGGCCGTTATGGAGTGGGAATGTTGTGTTAAAAGTTCACAGCAAGGGGCAAAGGAGGGAGCCCCCTTTATCAAAGAACATATGATTCAGGCTTCCAAACGTTCGTTTGACGATTTTGCAAAAAGTGAAACAGATAAAGACCTCAACAAAACAATTTTGGGTATTTAATGGCAAAGGAAATCAACATCGGTATCGTTGGAACCCAATTTATGGGAAAGGCCCATTCAAATGGATATTTACGGTTGCCCCATTTTTTTGATTTGCCAGGTACACCCGTTTTACATACCGCCTCCAGCATCAATGAAAAGCAGCTTGCTGAATTTTCCCGGAAGTATGGGTGGAAAAACCAGGAGCCCGACTGGAAGCGGCTGGTACAGAACGATGCATTGGATCTAGTGGATATCTGTGCCCCCAATAATCTGCATGCTCCCGTTGCCCTGGGAGCCATAAAATCTGGAAAACATGTGTTGTGCGAAAAGCCCATGGCCCTAAATGTAGATGAGGCCAAGAGAATGTATGAGGAGGCCGAAATGGCGGGAATCGTAAATATGATGATTTTCAATTACCGCTTTTTACCTGCTCTGTCCTTAGCAAAAGAGTTGATCAGCAATGGGAAATTGGGAAAGATACACCATTTCAATGCGGTTTACCTTCAAGACTGGCTGGTAGATCCAAAATTCCCGATGGTCTGGCGGCACGATGTAAAAACCACCGGTTCCGGTGCCCATGGGGATATGAACGCCCATATCATCGACTTGGCCCGGTTCCTCTTAGGAGAGTTCGAGGCCGTTACGGGACTCCAAAAGGTATTCATAAAGGAACGGCCCTTGGCCAACGGGAAGGGTACGGGTAGGGTAACGGCAGATGATGCCACTTTATTTATGGCCCGATTTCAAAATGGTGCGGTAGGCTCCTTCAATGCAACCCGTTTTGCCAACGGACGAAAGAACTATATGGGGCTCGAAATTTTCGGGAGTGAGGGCAGTCTCATTTTCAATCTGGAGCGATTGAACGAGCTTCAGTACTTTTCCTTGAACGATTCCAAGGAAGAGCAGGGCTTTAGAAACATTTTGGTCACGGAAAATAGTCATCCTTATATTGATGCTTGGTGGCCTCCCGGACATATCATTGGGTGGGAACATACTTTTGTACACCAATTTTCCAAGTTGATAAACGGCATCGCCCAGAATACCCCCGTTGTACCCAACTTTTATGACGGATTAAAATGTCAAGAAGTGCTGGACGCTGTGGTCAAATCGGCCCAGGACGAAAAGTGGATAACCCTATAACTTTCCGGAGGCTTTAAAACTAGAAATTACATCTATGCTAGATCTAAAAAAACATGAATTCCTCAAAAACAAGGCCCGTGAAGTCCGTAAGGAAATTGTATCCATGGTCCATCGGGCCAACAGTGGTCACGTAGGCGGTAGTCTTGGCGCAGCGGATATCCTCACCGCCCTGTATTACCATGTTATGAAACATGATCCAAAAAACCCCGAATGGGAGGGTCGCGATCGTTTCATCCTTTCCAAAGGGCATTGTACACCTGTAATTTATGCCGTATTAGCAGATTGTGGTTATTTTCCGAAGGAAGACCTTTTAGAGTTCCGCCGTCCGGGGAGCCATCTCCAAGGTCATCCTTATCAACCCAAGACACCCGGGATAGATGCCTGTACGGGAACATTGGGTATTGGTATTTCTACCGGAGTAGGTATGGCTTTGGGAGCCAAGCTTAAAAAGCAAGACCAATATTATTACATCCTCTGCGGAGATGGCGAAATCCAGGAAGGACAGGTCTGGGAGGCGGCTATGTTCGCCAATAAATATAAATTGGATAATGTTATCGGGTTTGTGGATCGCAATTATTTGCAAACTGACGGGTATTCCGAAAAAGTAATGCCCTTGAATCCTTTGGTACCCAAATGGGAAAGCTTTGGATGGAAAGTCTTCGAAATCGACGGGCATGATTTTGAGGTCATCATCGATACCATTGAAAAGGCAAAAAAAGAGGATAAGCCTGTAATGATAATTGCAAACACGACTAAGGGTAAAGGGGTGTCCTTTATGGAGGGAAAGGCCGAATGGCATGGAAAACCTCCTACGCAAGATGATTTTGAAAGGGCGATGCAGGAGTTGGTATAGATTGAAGAAATTCCAAATTCCAAATTCCAAATCTTAAAAAAAATCACAATAACCGAATTACTGAGTAAATTAAAACATGGAATACAAACAAACGAGACAAGGTTATGCCGATGCCCTCATAGAACTTGGCAAGAAGAACGAAAAGGTATTGGTGCTGGACGCAGATGTAGCCAAAGCCACTTTGACCGAACAATTTGAGGCTGTATTTCCCGATCGTTTTTTTAATTGTGGCGTTCAAGAGCAGAATATGCTATCCGCAGCTGCAGGCTTGGCATTGGAAGGTTTTATTCCCTTTGCTTCTACCTTTGGTGTATTCGCCACCTGCAGGGCCGGAGACCAAATGCGCAGCAGCATAGCGTACCCCAAGTTGAATGTCAAAATCGGGGTAACACATTGTGGAATTACTACCGGGGGGGATGGCGCTTCACATCAGTCCAATGAAGATATCGGAATGGCGAGGACATTACCTAATATGACCGTGATTGTACCAGGGGATTATGAAGAATCCCGTTTGGCCACCCATGCCGCAGCAACTATGCACGGTCCTGTATATCTTCGCTTCGGACGGGATAAATATCCCGTAGTCCCTGAGATTCATGGAGATTTTGAAATTGGAAAGGCAAAATTGTTAAGAGAGGGGTCGGATATCACTATAGTCACCACAGGAATTATGGTAAGCGAGGGATTAAAAGCTGCCGATTTACTTGAAAAGAAGGGGTATTCTACAAGAGTACTACACATGCATACCATTAAGCCTTTGGACGAGTCGGCCATTATTAGGGCGGCCCAAGAAACCAAGGGTATCGTAACCGCAGAAGAGCATTCCATATTGGCCGGCCTAGGCGAAGCGGTTGCTGGCATTGTTTCAGAAAACCATCCCTGCCCCGTGCATCGTGTGGGTGTAATGGATACATTTGGAGAATCGGGTCAAAGTCAGGAATTAATGGACTTGTATGGCCTAAGGGCGAAAGATATCGTAGAAAAGGCAATTAAAATTCTTGAGTAATGGAAGCACTTGTAAAATATGACAAAGGACAAGGTAATGTTCGCCTCCAGGATATGCCGGATCCTCAAGTAGAAGATGGCAAGGTAATTTTAGAGGTGAATTCCTGCGGCATATGCGGAACGGATTTGCATGTTTATCATGATATGTTCAAAAACTACCCTCCTGTAATCTTGGGTCACGAGTTTTCTGGACGGGTCGTAGAAAAAGGGCCTAATACCGAAGGTATCAATCTTGGGGAGCGTTTCAGTGTCCTTGGGGCACCTACTGTCATTTGCAACAATTGTGAGTATTGCCATAGCGGTGAATTTATGTTCTGTAAAGCCAAACGGGGCATGGGACATGGCGTCAACGGGGCTTTCACCAAATACGTTGCCGCACGACCAGATCAATTATATGCCACGGCAGCCCATGTGAGCGATGATATTTCGGCTTTAGTAGAACCTTTTGCCGTTGCCGTGCACGCCGTAGGTGAAATTGCCGATGTACAATTTGGGGATACCGTTTTGCTCTCCGGGCCCGGGCCTATCGGGATGCTTTTATTAAAATTGTTATTGGCACAGGGTATCAAAACCATTGTTGCGGGAACCAGTCAGGACAAGGACAAGCTCAAGACGGCCATGGAGTGGGGTGCACATACCACCGTAATGGTCGATGTTGATGACTTGCAAGCAGTTGTACAACAAGAAACCAAAGGAAAAGGTGTGGATATCGCCTTTGAAACTGCGGGAGCACAAGGTTCCGTTGCTAATTGCCTTACCGCCTTAAGGCCATTGGGCCAATATGTACAAGTAGGTCATTTTGGTAAGGATATTACCATTCCTTTTGATCTAACGGCATTTCGGCAATTGAACATCAAAGGCTCTGTAGGCTATACGAGGACCACTTGGGACAGGGCGATAGAAATCATCGATCAGGGAAATATTAATTTGGAAGATGTTATCTCCCACCGTATGCGTCTGACCGATTGGCAAAAAGGTTTTGACTTGATGGAACAAAAGAAATCGCTAAAAATATTGCTATATCCCTCCTAATATTAAAATGCACTATGAGAATTTCTAAAGCCGACTTATTGTTGGATACCAAATCCATTTTGGGCGAAGGCCCAGTCTGGGATTGGAGAAAACAGCATTTACTCTGGGTGGATATAGAGGGTAATGGGCTACATCTATTTAACCCAAGGAATCAGCAGCACAGACAATGGACTTTCGATGGAATGTTGGGAGCTGTCGTTCCAATTGAAAATGGGACTATGCTTCTGGCCTTAGAATCGGGATTGGCTACTTTTGATTTGACCAACGAACAGTTGATTAGACTTCCCGTACTTAAAAATTCGAATCCCGGAATGCGCTATAACGATGGCAAAGTTGATCCCAATGGCAATTTTTGGATTGGGAGCATGCATAAAAAAGCGGCTCCGGAAATGGGCAATCTTTATCGGGTGGACACTCAAATGAATGTAAGTACCCATATTGTAGACACCTCTATTTCCAATGGTATGGCATGGACATCCGATAAAAAAAAGTTTTACTATATAGACTCCACGGCATATGAAGTTTGGCGATATGATTATGACGTAGCAACAAGTGAAATTAGGACTAAGCATATTGCTTTTTCAATCCCCAAAGATTTTGGAGCACCAGATGGTATGAGCATTGACGAAGAAAACATGTTGTGGATCGCCCATTGGGGCGGGAATTGCATTCGTAGATGGAACCCAAATACCGGTGAGGTACTGGAAACGGTAGAAGTTGACGCCCCCCATGTAACTTCCTGTTGTTTTGGTGGAAATGATCTAAAAACTCTGTATATTACTACTGCAAGAAGCGGTCTTTCCCAAAGTCAATTGGAAACGTTTCCTTTAAGCGGCGGGCTTTTTGTATATGAATCCCAAGTTAAGGGTACCCCCATAAGCTATTTTAAGGACAGCACATGAAATATTCGGGTTTACGAAATAAAATAGCCATTGTGACCGGAGCGGGTGAAGGCATTGGCCGCGCCATTGTAGAGCTTTTGGCCGCCGCCGAAGCAAGGATTATCTTAAATGATATTGATGAAGATAAGGCCCAGGCCGCTTCGGACAAAATTAATGCCAAATATCCCTATAGCTGTCTTCCATTTCCCGGTGATGCCGGAGATATTGCCTTTATAAATGAAATAGTCGATTTTACCATAGAGCGATTCGGAAAAATCGATTTTATAGTACCAAATGCGGGCATTACGCTTTTCGGGGATTTTTTGGACTTTACACCAGAATCTTTTCAAAAGGTAACGCGTCTCAATATGCAGGGTGCCTTCTTCTTGGTTCAACGCGCGGCCAAGGAAATGATCAAACAAGGGACAGGTGGTAAAGTTGTTTTGATGTCGTCCCAAGTGGGGATAAGGGCCTATCGCCATTTGACTACCTATGCCATGACCAAAGCCGCCCTACGCATGATGGCCATTAATTTGGCCTATGAGCTTGCGGAACATCGCATTCTGATAAACGCCGTAGCTCCGGGGGCCACCTTAACTGAGCGGACCAAGGAAGAACAGCCCGACTATGAAGGAACTTGGTCCCAGCTGAATCCAAATGGTCGCGTAGGAACTCCGGAGGACATTGCAAAAACCTGCCTTTTTCTCCTTTCGGATGAAGCTTCCCATATCAATGGCCTAACAATTAATGTAGATGGCGGTTGGATGACGGCCGGCAAGTATCCCGAAGACCTGTGCTAAATCGGTTTCAATACACACATTTTTTATTGTCCGCCTTAATATAGTGTTTCCCAAAATTCTTGGCTTTTGGATCCATGCACCCTTTTAAATTCTTTATCTTGATGTTTTTAAAATCAATAGGTTGGCCCTCGCTTTGTAAGGCAATAAGGCCTTCCTTTAAAAGTTGTCCATCTTTCTTTATTTTTGGGTCGAATCCTTCGACCACACCACCCCCAACCCGGGGCTGGGTATATTCCAGAACCTTTTTACCATTAATCATATGGGTAACCAGGGAATCCCCAAGTACAATAAGTTCCGCCCTAACCCATTGATTGCCGTAATAGGTTTCTGAACTGGAATTGATACAATGTCCGGGGTAGCGTTCCCCTTTAAAAATCACTTCGGTACCGGGCGAGCACATATTACCCGTAGGTCTGGATTGCCCGGCTTCAATCCCGGCTAAAAATTGCATCTCAACGGAAATGGGCCAGTTTTGTTCCTTAAGCATTGTTCTGGGGTCTTGCGAATGGAACATTACACCACTGTTCTTCAAGGTGTAGCTTGGTGCTCCAGGGTGTAGCTCTCCTACAAAACGATAATCCAGCTGTAAATGAAAATAAGAGTAGGGCATATCATAATATAAGTGTCCGAAACGGTCCTTGAAATCTCCTTCATATTTGTCATAGCGCACTTTAATAATACTGTCCTCTACACGAAAGGTATCACCATGGTTGTCCCCTACCTCGTAGTGATGGATCTTGGTCGTCCAGTCCTCTAAATTTTTCCCATTGAATAAGGTCGTCCAACCCTCATCAGAAGTTGCCGTCTTCTGTGAGGCACAGGAAGCAAATAGAAAAAAACTAAAAAGCAAACAAGAGATACTTGAAATATGATGGGTCATTATATCTGTTTTGATATTCTTGGTTGTATAGAAAATTTAGCTGTAATATCATCATATCTTAAAGTACACCTTCTTTTTATCCAAAAAATAGGTGAGATACCAGAAGATAAAAAGTACAAATACCGAGTTGATGACCATAATCCAATTTTGGGATATTCCTAAAGGACTTAAGAGGCCTTCCGTCCATATTTTTCCAAAATCACGGAACCATTGATGGCCCACCGTTTCGGCAAAAAGATAAATGAAAATAGAATTGGTGCCTACCACTGAAAAAATCCTCAGCCATTTTTTGTGGTTATCCCTCACATCTATCGCCCAATAAAAAAGGGCCAAAGTCAAAATGGCAAACCCTCCAGAGGCCAAGCTAAAGGAAGACGTGGCGATGCGTTTTATTATTGGGGTAATGTTGAGCCAATCCAAGGCAAATCCCAAAATGAGAATAGCTGTTCCCCATATCAAAAAGGGTTTTATTTTTTCTCTTTCAGGGATTTTGGACAGCAGCACTTGCCCACATATTACGCCCCAAATGGTGTGTGCCGCCGTTGGGATAAAATTTACAAAAACCCAGTAGCCTCCATTTGTCTTGCCCATCACCAGCATATCCACAAAGGAACCGAAACTATCATGATCCTGGGCATACGGAGCCGACGGATTATAAACACGATACAATACTTCGGTCAGAATCAACAGCAAAATCGATATGCCGATTTGCAGCCTATGTGGAAGATGCATAATGGCATAGGCTATCAAAATGGTAAAGGCCAATTGTACCAAAACGTTCCAAAGCTCCCAAACAAGGGCATGTGCATAAACGCAATGCAATAGAGCACCAAAGGCAAAAAGTAAAAAGCAACGCCTAAAAATATGCCTGTTTACGGCACTACGGCTCCCGGAAGCCAATCGTTTCCGGAGGGAAAACGGCATGGCCACTCCCACAATAAACATGAAAAAAGGTTGAATTAAATCCCAAAACCGAAGACCGTTCCACGGATGATGCTCCAATTGATGGGCAAGGCCGGAAAAGGCGGTTCCTTCCGTAAGTTCAACAAAACTATGATGGAAGCCTGCAGCCTCGGCGATTAAGAGGAACATGGTAAGTCCCCTAAAAACATCCAATGAGAAGAGACGTTTAGATACATTTTCGGCGAATTGTGACATCGGTTGGTTTTTATGGACATACAATATAGTCAATAATTCCTTGAAGGATTAAACGAAAAGCACCTACAAATCATTTCCATGTAAGGCTTTTATCTCTATCTTAGAAATTGCTAACGTAAGAACCCTTAGATGAAAAATCGCTTGCTATGCACAACAATACTTGCATTCGTGGTAATCGCCGTTTCGGCTCAAAAACATGAGGATTATATCTGGTATGATCCCTTGGAATCAATAAACCGTTTTGAAGGTCAAGGTTGGGAAAATATGGGCTACAATCGTCTGCCCAACAAAGCGGAAAAATCAGTTCGCGATAAGGTTTGGCAGCTATCCAAAAATACTGCTGGATTGGGGGTGTGTTTTGAAACGGATGCCGATTCAATTTCTGTGCGCTACCAAGTGGAGGGCAACCTCTCCATGAACCATATGCCCACAACTGGGGTCAGTGGGGTGGACATGTATGTAAAGACCGAAGAAAATTGGTTATGGGTCAGGGGTAGAAGGAAATTTAATAATGTCATTCAGTATGATTTTGCGTTGGACGCACTTCCTCAAGGCGTGTATGAACATCAATTGCTTTTTCCGCTATACAATACCGTTAAGAATCTAAAGATCGGCATGCCAAAAGGGAGTTCCTTTAAAATTCTTCCAGCGAGGAAAGAAAAACCAGTAGTTGTCTATGGCACTTCCATAGCCCAGGGTGCATGCGCTTCTCGGCCCGGAATGGCCTGGACCAGCATTCTCGGAAGAAAGTTAGACTATCCCGTAGTAAACCTAGGCTTTTCCGGAAATGGGCGTTTGGAACCCGAGGTCATAGATTTAATCAATGAAATTAATGCTTCGGTTTATGTGCTGGACTGTCTACCCAATCTACGCCCAGGGGAACAAAATACCAAGGAGGAAATCCAGAAACGGATTCGTAACAGTGTCCTATCTCTCCAGAAAAAGCATCCCAAAACTCCAATTTTATTGGTACAGCATATGGGGTATTCCGATGGTATGTTGGAAAGTAAAAGAGCTTCCATCTATGAAACCCTAAATCTTTGGATGGCAGAAACTTATAAGAGCATGAAAAACAACGGGGTTCCGAATCTTCACATGCTAACAAAGGAAGAATTAAATCTCTCCAACGATGCCTTTGTTGATGGTACACATCCAACCGATTTGGGGATGGAACAATACGCCAAAGCCTATCACAATAAACTAACAGCCATTATCAAAACAGAATCTTGACATGAAAAAGTTACTTAAGCTCCTATTATTGGTCAACTTAACCGTCTTGGCGCAGGAAAATCAATGGCAAATTGTTTCTAAAACGGAGATTGCCCGTTCATTTGATGAAAATTCCAATCAGGCCTATGCGGATAATATTGAAATGGCAGGCAAACGAGTAGCCGCTATTATAAGTTATGAGATTGACTCCGTGGGAAACTTATCGGTTGAGCGGCAGGTGTTTTTCCCCCAGTTGCATCCCTTTATCAAAGAGAGTGACCCTGGCTGGCACATATACCGGTCTTATTTGAAGGACACTCATGCCGATGCCATTCTGCCACGATTTTTTATCGGTAATAAACAATTTGCTCCAGGCCCCCTAAAAAAAATGACCATTAACGGAACGTTACATTTTGAACATCGGCCATCAAAATCAGGAATACTACTGGAACGAAGGTTTTTGCCTTCCATGAACGAACGTTTGTTTTTAGAGGAGCTGAAGCTTACCAATAGCACCAATAACCCGATTATATTAAATACGAAAAATACCCGCTTTGAATATGGCGACCAAGGTGCCGAAGGTAATTTCAATACCATTGTGACAACGGATGCTCCTTCGACAATTCACTTAAAGGCTGGCGAATCGGTTTCGGTTTCCGTCAAAATTATGGCCACTTTAAATAACGAAAAGCTGCCTTCAGGGTCCTTACAGGAAACTATAAGCAATCGTAATTCCTTTTTAAAATCCATGAGCGGTGCATTACAATTGGAGACTCCAAATCCAGTCTTAAATACCCTATTTGAGTTTTCAAAAATCCGGGCTTCGGAAAGTATCTATGAATCGAAATTGGGATTAATTCATTCCCCGGGAGGCGGAAGATACTATGTAGGCATTTGGGCCAATGACCAAGCTGAATATGTGAGTCCGTTCTTTCCCTATTTGGGATATGGTATCGGTCACGAATCCGCTTTAAACATGTATCGGGCCTTTGCCAAAGAAATCAATCCGGAATACAGTAAACTACCCTATGCTTTTGAAGTAGAAGGACTACCGCCTCCTGGTCCGTTAGATCGTGGGGATGCCGCGATGATTGCTTATGGCGCAAGCCAATATGCATTGGCGACAGGGGATGCTACAATAGCTGAAGAACTATGGCCATTAATCTCTTGGTGTTTGGAATATAACAAAAGGCAGTTGAACAAAGAAGGAGTGGTGCGCTCGGAATCTGACGAAATGGAGGGCCGAATAGAAACCGGTACCGCTAACCTATCTACTTCTTCCTTATACTATGGAGCATTGCGGCATGCGCACGATTTGGCCACTTCATTGGGTAAACCGAAGTCGGTAATTACCCGTTACCGAAAACAGGCCAAGACTCTTAAAAAGGCTATTGAAAACTATTTTGGAGCCACCGTGGAGGGTCTGGATACCTATAGATATTATGATGGTCATAAATACCTTCGGCATTGGATATGCCTCCCGTTGGTCGTTGGCATCCATGATAGAAAGGACGACACGATTACCGCTCTTTTTGATCGCCTATGGACGGAAAACGGAGTACATGTGGAAAAAAACAGTGACAACCCTTCCATTAGCCAAATTTTTTGGGACAGGGGTACTTTATATGCCCTGCGAGGTACTTTTCTTGCCGGCGCTACGGATGTTTCTCTTGAGAAGCTGGAGCAATTCTCCAAAGAACGATTATTGGGCAAAAGGGTTCCTTATGTGGTAGAGGCTTATCCGGAAGGGAATATGGCGCATTTATCTGCTGAAAGTGGATTGTATTGCCGTGTTTTTATAGAAGGACTATTTGGCATCAATCCAACCGGTTTGCACAGTTTTAGTGTAATGCCCAACCTACCCAAAAAATGGGGAAAAATGGCCCTTCGGAAAATAAAAGCCTTTGGAGAGGGTTTTGACATCGAAGTGGTAAGGAAAGAGAGGCTCACTAAAATTAAGATTATCGATAACGCCAGCGGAAAGACGATACTGGAAAATGTTTCTGACTTAAAAGAGCCTATTAACATCAATCTTTCGAAAATATAAGATTTTTTTGATGCAAAAAGAGCTCAAAGCCCATATTGAATATCTGCTTTGTATAAATATTCAAAAGGTCCAATCCCTTTCGGGTGGTGATATCTCACAGGCCTATCTCTTGGAAACGGAAACAGAACATTTTTTCTGTAAAGTAAATCGTGATGGTAATGCCCATAAAATGTTCCTTGTAGAAAAGGCTGGTTTAGAAGCCATTTCCAACACCCAGGTCATAGCCACACCCAATGTCCTACTCTGCGAGCCTTTAGAAAAAGGTGCTTTTTTGATAATGGAATACATCAAACCTGGCAGGGCTTCCCAAGCAGAGATGGCACAACTAGGGCATCAATTGGCGGCATTACATCAGTTTTCCAAATCCGACTACTATGGATGGGAGACTGATAACTTTATTGGGAGCCTTCCCCAAGGCAATAGCCCAAACACGGATTGGGGCCCGTTTTATGTACAAGAACGTCTTCTTCCTCAAATTAAAACGGCCATTGATAACAAGCAGTTAGATGTATCGGATATTCCGTCCGAAACAAAACTTTCCGTTACTTGCAAAAACCTTTTCCCAAAAACTGAACCAGCTCTATTGCATGGTGATCTGTGGGGTGGAAACTATCTCGTCTCACAAGGTGGGAAACCCTATTTGATAGACCCGGCCATCTACTATGGCCATCATGAAGTGGACATTGCCATGACCCGATTATTTGGTGGATTTGATTCCTCTTTTTACCATGCCTATCAGGAACACTTTCCCAAAGAACCTTTTGAGGATGAACGAAGGGACATCTATCAGCTTTATTATTTGCTGGTACATCTAAATTTGTTCGGTAGGTCATACTATGGGTCGGTAAAAGCCATTTTAAAGCGGTATTTCTAGCACTTCAAGTACAGTCGTATGGAAATTTAAGCCCTAGGTACGACTATAGCATATATTAAGGATTAAAATCATTTCGTTTTTGCGTATTTTTAGGAAAACTAATCCAGCAAATCCATGCCGTCCAAACTTTTTTGTTCCCTTCTTCCTATTGTCACCATAGTATTATTACTTTTTACAAATTGCCAGCCTTCTGAAAAAGAAGATTCATCCAAAAATCAATATGTAACCTGGTCTTCTTATCTAGGAGATTCCGGACGGAGCCATTACTCCACTTTATCACAAATCACTCCTGAAAATGTAAAAAGCCTAAGAGTAGCTTGGTCCTATGAGGCAGCTGATTGGGGCCAGATGCAAATGAACCCCATTGTTGCGGATACGATTTTATATGGGGTTACTGCCGCCATGAGGGTAGTTGCCCTGCATGCCGCTACGGGCAAGGAAATATGGCAATTTGGAGATTCTGTAAAAGTATGGCATTCCACCAGCAGGGGTGTTTCCTATTGGGAGAAAGGAAAGGACAAACGTATTCTATATACCCGTGGTTCCGATTTATATGCTTTGAACGCCTTATCCGGAAAACCGATTCCAACTTTTGGGGATAATGGTAAGGTGGATATGCGTTCCGGTCTGCCCAAATCGGCCCAAAGTAAGTTCGTAATTTCCAATACCCCTGGGACCATTTATAAGGATATTATTGCAATGCCCCTTAGATTATCCGAAGGTCCCGGTGCACCTCCCGGGGATGTTATGGCATTTAACGTAATTACCGGAGCTGTGGAATGGGTATTCCATACCATTCCAGAAGCAGATGAGGAAGGTTATGATTCCTGGGGAGACGAAGATCCTAGGGAGAGTCCGCTCGTTGGTGCCGCCAATAACTGGTCCGGTATGGCCGTAGATGAAGAAGCGGGAATCATCTATGTCCCCACGGGCTCTGCGGCCCCTGATTTTTATGGAGGCGTTCGGAAAGGAAGTAATCTATATGCCAATAGTTTAGTGGCCTTGGATGGCGATACAGGTGAGCGTATTTGGCATTTTCAATTTACACATCATGACATTTGGGATCGCGACCCCCCTGCCCCACCCAATCTTCTGATGGTGCAACAGGACGGCAAAAAAATTCCGGCTGTTGCCCAGGTAACGAAGCAAGGTTACGTCTATGTTTTTAATCGGATGACGGGAGAACCCTTATTCGATATTGAAGAACGTCCCGTACCTCCTTCCATTTTGGAGGGTGAGGAAACTTGGCCCACACAGCCATTTCCGGTAAAACCAAAGCCCTTTGCACGCCAATCCACCGAACTGTCCGAGAACAGTGTGAGCCCCTACGCGGAAAACCAGGAGGAACTGCGGGAGCTTTTAAGAACGGCTGATAAACGAATCTACGCCCCTCCAAGTTTGGAGCCCACAATTCTATTGCCAGGTTATGATGGAGCTGCCGAATGGGGAGGAGCGGGCGCCGATCCCGAAGATGGGATTCTCTATGTGAATTCGAACGAAATGCCTCGTATGCTACAGATGGGCCTTGCTAAAAATGACTATGCTGGACTACCTTTAGGCCAAGGTGTATACAACAAATACTGTGTTACTTGTCATCAGGCCGACAGAAAAGGTGTGGTGGCCAGTGGTTTTCCTTCTTTGATCGACCTGCAATTGCGAAAGGAGAAAGATGAAGTTTCTACTATTGTTACACAAGGGAAAGGCATGATGACCGGTTTCCCTCAGATTCCAAAGGAAGAAATGGAGGCGCTTCTTCGATTTCTATTTGATGAGGAAGTACAACATAGCGTAGCCGAGGAATCTGACCAAAAAGATTCCATTGCTATTCCTTATAAACATGCAGGCTACAATAAATTCTTGGACAGTAATGGGTTGCCAGCGATAGCTCCTCCCTGGGGTACTATGCACGCCATTGACCTAAATACAGGGGATTATATTTGGTCCATTCCCTTTGGCAATACACCAGAATTAGGGGATGAAGGAATCGGTATCGGTACGGAAAACTACGGCGGCCCGATTGTAACCGAAAACGGACTTTTGTTTATTGGTGCCACCCGAGATGGTTATTTTAGGGTGTTCAACAAACATACTGGGGAGCTGCTTTGGGAATACAAACTGCCCGCAGCCGCTTTTGCAACGCCTGCCATGTACGAGGTAAACGGAAAGCAATATATCGCTATAGCCTGTGGGGGCGAAAAATTGGGAACAGAAAAAGGAAATAGGATTGTTGCATTTGCTTTGGAGTGACTTTGATTACTCAATACATGCGGCTTCCTTAAACGTACCCTTATCACGTACCAACATCTGATATTCGTTGATTTTTTCGTCTAAATCATAATTCTTCATTTGGTAATCTGGGGTGTACAATACCTTATCCCAATAGGTGGTCTGAGGTTCCTTGACCCTTAAATCGTCGGTTTGCTCCATCCATGTTTTTACTTCTTTACTCAATTCATCCCGCACCTTTTTGTATTTCGGGTTTTCGGATTCATTTTTTAAATTATAGGGGTCATCGGCCAATATATATAATTCTTCCATGGGCCGTTTGCCAAAGGCTAATTGAAAATAGTCTTTGTCCGAAGGCTTCCCTTCCATGGCCATAATCAGGAATTTAGAAATGGAATTATCCACATCCCCGTACTGTCCAACCGACTGGTGTACTTCCGGGTCGCCCGCCGGCCAACGATCGGGTTCAAAATTTTTGATATACAGAAAATCCTTAGTGCGCACGGCGCGGGATGGATAGCTCAAATCTCCCTTTCGAACATTGGCATGTCGTTCCCGTTCCAGAAAGACTTTACTACGGTCAGATTTTGTAGAGCTTCCCTTTTCAAAAAGTTCCAACAAACTATTTCCGCTAAACGCCTCAGGGATTTCCAATCCGGCCGCCTCCAAAAAAGTGGGGCCAAAATCGATGAAGTTCATAAAATCGCTAATGCGCTTTCCTCCTTGAATATGTCCCTTCCAATACATGGCCAAAGGCATCCGTGTACCATAATCGTATAAGGTTGCCTTGGCACGGGGAAAGGGCATGCCATTGTCACTGGTCATGATGATAATCGTATTGTCCAGCAAACCTTGTTTCTCCAGGGCATTGATAATGTTTCCCGATTCCCGGTCAAAGCGTTCCACTTCAAAATAATAATCGAGGATGTCATTACGGACACATGGTGTATTAGGCAAAAACCCAGGTACACTAACCCTTTCCTGATCCATTCCCGATTTTACTCCGGTATTCGTCTCATAAACCCTATGCGGATCACTACTGCCGAACCAATAGGCAAAGGGTTGATCTGTTTTTTTGTTTTTCAAAAAAGTTTTAAAATCGGGGTAATCCTTCCCCGCAGGGTTGTGTTCATATCCCCCTGCTTTAAAATCACCCGGTCCCCAACCTTTACGACTCTTTCCTGTATGATAACCGGATTCTGTTAAGAGCGACATCCAATTAGGGAATTTATCCGGAATTACGGACCACAAATTACCGGCACTTTCCAATTGGTGGGGATACCTGCCCAGCAAAATACTGGCCCGGGATGGTGAACAGGATGGTGCAGCACAATACGCATTTTCAAAAACGGCTCCTTCTGTTGCCAAAAAATCGAATGTTGGCGTACGGACAACGGAATCACCATAGGCCCCAGCATGTGGATAGGACCAGTCATCTGCAATCAAAAAAAGAATATTTGGTTTTGATATAGGTGTTTCTATTTTCTCTACGGTAGGAAAGGTTGCTCCGGAAAACAGTACTGCCATTCCAACAACCAAAACGATTCCCAAAAACTTACTTACGGCAGGGATTGTCAATTTCATAAGGTTTGTTAACTTTCCAATAAATATAGCACTCAAAAATCGAAAAATGGATAAAATAAAAGTTTTGGTCGTGGGCTGCGGCCATATGGGAACCAGCCATGCCCGAGCCTATCATCAACTAGAGGGTTTTGAAATCGTTGGTCTAGTGAGTAGAAAGCCTGAAAGTAGGGAGCGCTTGTCCCAAGAATTGGGAGGGTACCCTACCTATGGAGATTATGCCAAGGCCCTGGAAGAGGCAAAACCGGATGCCGTATCCATAAACACCTATCCGGATACACATGGCGAATATATTCGGATGGCCTTGAATGCCAACGCCCATGTATTTGTAGAAAAGCCATTGGCCTTAACGGTAGAGGAAGCCCAAAGTTTGGTGGATCTGGTCCAAAAAAAAGGGAAGAAAATGGTGGTTGGTTATATTCTTCGGGTACATCCGGCCTGGGCAAAATTCGTGGAAGTGGCCAAGTCCCTTGGAAAACCCTTGGTCATGCGTATGAACCTGAACCAGCAAAGTTCTGGCAGCAACTGGTACACCCATAAACAACTGATGAACAGCATGTCTCCAATTGTAGATTGTGGGGTTCACTATGTAGATGTTATGTGTTTAATGACGGAATCCGTTCCCGTAAGCGTTAGCGCAATCGGGGCTCGGCTTTCCGATGAAATCGATACAGAAATGTATAATTATGGGCAGCTACAGGTGCGATTCCAAGATGGTTCGGTAGGATGGTACGAGGCCGGTTGGGGACCTATGATGAGCGAGACCGCTTTTTTTGTAAAGGACGTGATCGGACCCAAAGGATGTGTCTCAATTGTGGACGAGGCCAAAGGGGATAGTGATAGTGTAGATGATCATTCCAAGACCGGGGCCTTGAAACTTCACCATGCGGCTACTGATGAAAACGGAAATTTTGCCAAAGCGGACGAATTAATAGACACCTCGGATGAACCTGATCACGATGGGCTCTGCCTTTTGGAACAGGAATACTTTCTAAAGGCCATAACCGAAGACATGGATTTGGACAATCATTTACGCGATGCCGTAAACAGTCTGCGTATCGTATTGGCCGCAGATGAATCGTTTCGAACGGGGAAAACGGTAGATTTGTAGACGTCAAGCCCCTCCAACACTTAAAACGTGACGGCTTTGCCCAATAGATTTTACTTGGTACATGATTCAGCTAATTGAAAGAGCCAAAGGCTTTACGGAACAAGAGGCTTTGGTCTCTAATGGTACCTCGTATACCTATGGTCAATTATTGGAATCAGCGCATTATGTTGCGGCCCATCTTTTGAGCGGAAAACCCAATTTGGAAGAAGCTCGTATTACCTTCCTTGTACACCCATCATTCGAATACACGGCAGTTCAGTGGGGCATTTGGATGGCCGGGGGCATTGCAGTTCCCCTCTGTGTACTGCATCCGCTACCGTCTATTCAATATGTTTTGGAGGATACTAAGGCGGAAATGGTAATCGCGCACACGGATTATATAGATTTCTTATCTCCACTGGAAAAACGGATTGGGGTTTCCATAGCTTCCTTGAAGTCCATTTTGCAAAATCGTTCTACGCAGCTTCCAAATATTGATCCCGAACAAAGGGCCATGATTCTTTATACGAGTGGTACCACAAGTAAACCTAAAGGAGTGGTTACTACACATGCCAATATCCAAGCTCAAATTACAACTCTCGTGAGTGCCTGGGAATGGCAACAGCACGATTATATCCTGAACATACTTCCCTTACACCATGTACATGGTATTATCAATGTGATGAGCTGTGCATTATGGAGCGGCGCCTGTTGCGAATTTTTACCCAAATTTGAAGCTGAAAGTGTCTGGAATATTATTAAATCAGGTCGATTGACTTTATTTATGGCCGTGCCGACCATTTACTACAAACTGATTGCTTTTTGGGATAGTGCTTCCGAAATGGCACAGGAAGAAATGTCCAAAGCCGCTTCAAAACTACGGTTGATGGTTTCCGGCTCGGCGGCTTTGCCGGTACCCGTACTGGAAAAATGGCGGAAAATAACGGGACAAACCTTATTGGAACGCTATGGAATGACGGAAATAGGAATGGGGCTATCAAACTCCTATCGGGGAGAAAGAAGACCCGGGCATGTGGGATTACCTTTACCCGGTGTTGAAATGCGTTTGGTAGATGGGGGTAACAAGGCCGTTAAGGAAAATGAGGCTGGCGAATTTCAAATCAAAGGTCCCAGTGTTTTTAAGGAATATTGGCAAAAACCGGAAGCGACAAAAAAGGCATTTACTGAAGATGGTTGGTTTATTACAGGTGATATCGGCATGTTGAACAATGGGTACTATAAAATTCTCGGTCGCGATAATGTGGACATCATCAAATCGGGTGGATATAAAATATCGGCACTGGAAATTGAGGATGTTTTACGAAAGTACAAAGGAGTTGACGATTGTGCTGTAGTAGGTCTGCCCGATGAGGAATGGGGCGAAGTAGTATCCGCCTGTTTGATTGCCAGGGATCAAGCCATCGACACCAAAAAAATTTCCGAATGGTTGAAGGAACAATTACCGGGATATAAGATCCCAAGAAACTATATAATCCGCAAAACATTGCCTCGAAACGTTTTGGGCAAGGTGACAAAGAATGAATTGAAAAAAATGTTTTAAGCTCCTTTGCTTTTTAAAAGTATTCCAAAACTTGAAACAGCAACTTAAAAGTCTTATTAAACTATGGATTTCCTGACCCTTCTCCCCTACATCGGTATCATTGTTTTAGTTGTCATCAATGCTTTACTAGTCTTAAGGCGGGACATCACCGTAGATGACAGTGACCATACCCCAGAGCATTGATGGCTTATTTTCAAGAACATTATGTAACCCTATTGCTCACCATCTTTTATGTCTTGGGCTGTTTGTACATTGGTTGGTATTTTAAGAAAAAAGCCAATCAGGGAGTCGAGGGATATTATGTGGCAAAACGGGAAATTCCAGGGTGGGTAATTTCCCTAGCTTTCTTTTCCACTTCGGCCAGTACCAACACCTATATCGGCCAAGCAGGGAAATCTTTTGAGTATGGACTTTCTTGGGCTTGGATGGGATTCATATGGACCTTTTTCTGTATTATCTCCTGGCAATTGTTGGGGCCTAGGATGCGTTTCCAGACAGCCCGTTTAAAATCGTTTACCATACCGGATTACTTTCACTTGCGCTACAAGAGTACGCTGGCTAAAAGCATTCGGGTGCTTTCAGCACTTATTATCCTATTTGCCACACTATGGTATATGGTGGGTATCGCCAAAGGCTGTGCCCATGTGCTCACTTCCGTTTTGGATATTCCCTATGAATATGGGGCTTTTGCCATCATCGCCATTACCTGTGCCTACACCATTTGGGGCGGAATGTACAGCGTACTTTGGACAGATGCCATTCAAGGCATTATCATGTTCGGAGTTGCCATTTTAATGTTGGCCATTCCGTTTTTCTATGCTGGAGGAGTAGACAACTTGATGGAATCCATTAGCCAAACAAACCATTTGACCAAGAAAGGGATACCCATGAAATCAGGGTTGGTAACTTTCGGGGAGTTAGTATCATTCTTATATATTTTGGGCATAGGGTTGGCCGTTGGGATGAAACAGATTTCAGAACCGAAAAATCTTATTCGCTTTTATTCCGTGAATAATGCAAAAAGTATGCGTTTTGCCATGATATGGACACCTGTTTTTCTTGGAATTTCCTTGGTCTGTGTAATGGGCCTAGGTGCTCTTGTACATGGAATGGCTTCGGCTGAAGAAGCCGCGTATCTGATTAAGGACACGGATGAGGTTGTTGGCTTTATGTTGGACAAGTTTGATAACAAGTTAGTCAGCGGTATTTGTGTAGCCGGTCTGTTCGCGGCGGGAATGTCTTCTTTGGCCTCGGTCATAATTATCATAGGAACCGCTTTTGTAAAAGATATTTGGCATGTGGTAAAACCCATGAAAGAAACTAAAATCATTCCCAGAACCAAATGGTTTATGGGTTTCTATTGTGTTCTGGTATATCTCCTAACCTTATTTCCGATGGCAGGTATCGTGGAATTAACGGCTTTTGCGGGAGCAGTGTTTGCAGCGAGTTTCTTTCCTGCTATTTTTGGCGGGCTATATCTAAAATGGGGAACGGACTTAGGGGCAATGACCTCGATGATTATGGGAATGGTAGTGAATGTTGTTTGGCGTTTTGCCTTTCGGTTTAATATTGAGGGTTGGGAAGATATCCATGAAATAATTCCCGCATTTGCAATTTCGATGCTTACCTATATTGTAGTAAGCCTGCTTAGTAAAAAAAGAAAGCCTGACGGAGAACATTTGAAGGTAGTCTTTGGTTCTTCATTATGAGTGCCTGAAATGGTATAGCGTGTACATGCAGTCAACTCCAATAAAAATTAAGTAGATGGCTTCTAGTCCTTGAACAAAGGGGTCTGGGTCAAGTTTATCAAACCCTCTTCCCTTAAAACCCGCTTGGTACGAAGGTACCGATTGCGGTTCCACTCATCAAAATTTGGAGCATCCTCGCTCATACTGCTAACACGAACCATTTCCGACGCATGTATGAATTCATTGTTGCCTATCCACATGCCAACGTGCACCACCTTTTCCGAAGTGGAGTCCGTAGCTTTTCTTCCAAAAAAGAGCAAATCCCCTTTTTGTAGATTATCAAAATTCTGGGTAGAATCTATCGGTTTTCCGGTGTGTACTTGTTGTGAGGCATCCCTAGGAATCACCATGCCATTTAAAAAATAGATGGTTTTTGTAAATCCACTACAATCCATTCCCTTTGTAGAGGTACCACCCCATAGATACGGCACTCCCATTAAGGTATGGGAGGTGTTTACCAAATCTTCCACGGTTGGATTCAAGTTTTCCAGCCATTCCTCATAATCTTGTGCCTCTTCCTTTAAAATATAGGCTTGTCTTCCATCTGGGTAACGTATATTGTAGAATACATCTGAATCTCCCAATACTTCCAAAACATTGCCTGCCACCAAATCGGATACCACTTGTTTCTTGTCAAGGTCTTTGTATGAATGTCCATAGATCTCCGTGTAGATGATTTTGTCGTTGGCCATCCATTGGTCGGCCCGTTCTGAATCCATCAATTCGATACCTCCATTATCTACCCAGGATAGATATTTGTCCGGCGTCTGGATATAATACCAGCTTCCTTCCTTTTTCAATACTTTTACCGGTGTGCCCAAAGTGGCCTGGGTCGACAATTCGGCAGAGTGTTTCGGATGACTCCGAAGATTGGCTACTGAAATATTGATTACGGACTGGGTTTCCTTTCCTAAATCCAAAGCAGGCAAAAGTTGTATACTATCTACAAACTCAATGTTTTCCTTGGTCAACTGTTCTTTAAACGCTTTGATAGCGTTGGGCAAGTCGCTCTCCCCTTTTAAAATATGGACATCGTTCTTCCTTAATACCTCAACATCAAATAAAGCAACACGTTTGTCCGGGGCAAATTCTGATTTAATAGCCAATATTTGTCCCTGAAGTGGTGCTTTCTCCTCTTTTTTTACTTCGCAAGCTGCTAAAAAACATAGTGCCACCGCGATTAAAAAGAAATTGCGCTTTAAGTTCATTAGATTAATTTTTGGTAAAAATAAGGATATTGTCCTATCCCCGCCTCCTTCTATTGGAAGGAGTCTTTTGCATTTTTAATTTATCCTTTTTGTCTAATTTTAACCTCGATGGAAAAACTTAAGGTCATAGAACTATTTGCCGGGGTTGGTGGATTTAGACTAAGTCTCGAGAAAACAGGTTTTTATGAGATAGTCTGGAGCAACCAATGGGAACCTGGCACTAAGACACAACATGCTTCTATGGTCTATGAAGCACGCTTTGGAAGCAAAAACCATAGCAACCAAGATATTGCCGAAGTACCTACTTCAGATATTCCGGATGCCGATATATTGGTGGGAGGGTTTCCCTGTCAAGATTATTCCGTAGCGACCACACTACAAAGCTCCAAAGGACTCATTGGAAAAAAAGGGGTTCTATGGTGGAGCATCCATCGCATACTCTCGGAAAAGAAGAACAAACCCAAATATTTGTTTTTTGAAAATGTGGATCGTTTATTAAAATCTCCTTCTTTGCAGCGGGGCAGAGATTTTGCTATTATGCTCAAAAGTCTGGAGAATATGGGTTACGCAGTAGAATGGCGTATCATCAATGCGGCGGATTACGGAATGCCTCAAAGAAGGAGAAGGGTTTTTTTCTTAGGTTATCACAAGTCATCTTCTATTTTTAAATCTTTGAAAAATGTGGATAAATCCGAATGGCTATACCAAACTGGAACGATGGCCCAAGCATTTCCTATCGAAAAACCTTCCCAACCAATTAATTCCTTTGTTTTGGACGGAGACCTTATTTCAATCTCCAATAACTTCAATAAAGGCGAGAAGTTATCCCCTTTTCAGAATACTGGGGTCTTCATAAATGGCAAAGTGTTTACGATTAAAACCATTCCAAACTATACAGGAAAACGAATATTCCTGGGTGACGTGCTTCAAAATGGCGATGTTACAGAAGATTTCTTTATTTCCCAACAAGACTTTCCAAAGTGGGAATATCTTAAAGGTGCCAAAAAAGAAGTAAGAACGGCCAAAAATGGATTTACGTATAATTATAGCGAGGGAGGGATGGTTTTTCCGGACTCCTTGGACAATGCATCACGTACCATTATTACCGGTGAAGGCGGCAAAAGTCCGTCTCGGTTTAAACACGTAATACACACCCAAAAAGGGTTAAGAAGATTGACCCCAGTAGAATTGGAACGTCTAAATATGTTCCCGGACAACCATACCAAGTTGGAAGGTATTTCTGATACCAAAAGAGCTTTTTTTATGGGTAATGCGCTAGTAATTGGGGTAGTAGGTAATATAGCGGAATCGCTTCGTAATAAAATAAATCACTCACATTAGTACTTCCGAAAGAAATTTGAAAATTAAAATATCTTAAAAACTATGAATAACAATCAATTAACAGTTATCGCAAGAATTTTGGTAAAACCTGAAAAGAAGGAATTCGTTAAAAATGAACTTCTCAAATTAATCGAAATTACCAGAAAGGAAGAGGGTTGTATCAATTATGACCTGCACCAGGATAATGAAAACAAAAATCTCTTTTTGTTCTATGAAAATTGGAGTTCTCGTGAATTGTGGCAAAAACACATTAACAATTCCCATATATCAGATTATAGAAAAGCTACAGAGGGTGCCATTGAAGAATTCACCTTGAATGAAATGACCCTTATTGGTTGATTTATGTAGACTTTTATGGCTAAATAATAGTGAAAAACAGAGAAGGAGAACTGTCTGTTTCGTGTTATTTTAAGTCATAAACTACTGTTAATCAGTGTTTAAAATTTGGAATTGTAGTTTTTTTCTTCTATTTTATCCATTATGATAAACTTAGAAAAGTTAGAGAACAGGGAGTTTTTAGAAAAATCCATCCATCATTTAGAGGCCACAGGTTTTGAGAATATCAAAGCTGATTTAGAGGGTTATGAATGCCCAAAATCCTATCTTAGAAAAGAGAGTGGGAACCGAATTACACCGGATATTGTTGCCGTGAAAAACGGCATGAAGTATTTCTTTGACATTAGTCTAAAATCCGAAAAATCTCGTCTGCTAAAGACAAAGTGGTTGTTTCTGGACGCTTTGAGCCGTATGAAATCCGACCGGTTCCGAATCATAACCACAAGAGGACACTACAAATTTACGGATAAGCTTTTGGAAGAAATTAATCTCACCAACAAGGAACCCATAAAGATTTAAGGGAAATAAAAAATACCCCAGCCAGTAGCAATGACTTAGATGTAATCGGTGGTGTTCATTGCTTTAACATTCCTATATGCGGAATTCCATCTTCCAGATATCCCTTCCCTATTTGTTCAAATCCGAGTTCATGATAAAAGCGCTCCAGATATAATTGAGCGGAAACATGTATTTTTTTCTCGCCAAAATGCTTCTCAACGGCGTTGATAGATGCCTTCATAATCTCCTTTCCATAACCGTATTTACGTTCTGATGCCCTGACCACTACCCTACCAATACTGGCAGTTTCCACATAATCCCCGGGGCCAAAAATACGCGTGTAGGCCAACACATTTCCTCCATTATGGCCAATTACGTGAAGTGCCTTTTGGTCTTTCCCATCCAAATCTTGATAAACACATTGCTGCTCAACAACAAAAACCTCGGAGCGCAATTGTAAAATTCCGTATAACTCTGTATTGGAAAGCTCCTGAAATCTTTTTACGGAGATATGTAGCATTAGTCCTGAACAATTACATTTTTACTATCGCACTTACCAAATTCCGGTTGAATGTTTACGTGATTGATACCATATTCATGGTACATCTCCTCTTCTATTTGTTCCAAAATAATATCAAACTCGGATAATTTTATATCCTCCTTGAAATCAATATGAGCCTCAAGATGTACCTCACTGTCGTTTAATTGCCAAATATGTACATGATGTACATTTCGGATGTGCCTTATCCGTTTAATAGCTTCCACAATTTTTTGAACCTGTATAGTATGAGGAGTAAACAACATCAATACTCTTGTTGAATTCTTTAAAAGATCGTATCCCATATAAATAAGATACAATGCTATAGCCAGAGTTAGGGCTGTATCCACCCAATACACCTGATAAAATTTCATAAGCAGCCCCCCAACAAGAACAGCAATTGAAGCCATCATATCCGTTAATAAGTGTAAATAGGCCGATTTCATATTCATATTGTTGCTTGTAGTACCTTTCAAAAGAAAAACACTAAAGCCATTTGCGGCAATTCCCAATAAGGACAGCCAAATCACTAAATCAGATTCTATTTCCTGGGGAGTTAAGAAACGTTCAACGGCTTCCTTTATCAAAATAATAGCGACAACGATAAGTGTAGCGGAGTTTACAAATGCCGCGATTATTTCCGCACGTTTATAACCAAAAGTCTTGTTTGTGGAAGCCTCCTTTTTAGAAAGCACATTGGCAATATAACTTATAACGAGGGACATTACATCGCTAAAGTTGTGAAGTGCATCTGAAAGTAGGGCCAGACTTCCGGAAACTAGCCCTCCGATAACCTGTGAAACCGTAATAAGTATATTTAGAAGTATGGAAATAATAAGGTTTCTACCTTTTACATCAGGATGGGAGTGGGAGTGATTATGATGTGTATGCCCCATTACTTATGTTCAAAAAAAAGATAAAATCTTTGGGTAGATTGATTACTTGCACGGAATCTTTTCGATTCTCCTTTCATGACGTCCACCGGCAAATTCCGTGCTAAAAAAAGTCTTTACCATTTGCAATGCCTGGGGCAGTGAAATAAACCGAGCGGGCAAACTAAGGATGTTGGCATCATTATGTTCCCTGGCCAACTCCACTATTTCTTTGTTCCAGCATAGGGCACAACGTATTTTTTGATGTTTATTGGCAGTCATAGATGCACCGTTGCCGCTACCACAAACAACAATACCGTAATCGGCTTTGCCGCTTTCAACATCCTCTGCCACTGGATGTACAAAATCTGGGTAATCCACACCATCAGCTCCATCCGTCCCATGATTTATCACTTCTTTCCCCATTGATTTTAGAAGCCCGATTACTGCCAACTTATACTCGGTTCCGGCGTGGTCGTTTCCTATGGATATCTTCATGGTATAGTGATTTGATTTGTAAACAAATGTACAAAATACGGAGCTAGCATAATAAATCTAAAATGTTTTGCTATTTGTTCATTATCTGTAATTACTAATTCATTACCTGTTGATAAGATTAGCAAAAAAGATGGATTTAAAATTTTGGAATTTGCTTTAGAATTCGCTTTACGAAACAATTCCTAAAATGAATAAATAATATGTAAAAAAATAACAGCATTCTATAAGTCCGTTTTGCAATCTAATTAACATTAAAATAACATTAACTTTTCAAAAAAAACATGTTAAGATGGTTTATCAACCTACTTTGATAACTCCGATAATCCATTGATTTTGAAAAGTAAGGCAATGGTAAAAATTGTAAATAAAAAATTAATTCGGTTCAAAACAAGTTCCATGCATTTTATTTTTACCCGCTATTAACATACCATTATCATCATCATTTTTATTTCAATATTTAAAAAATTAAGATTAATAGTATGTAATACTGTTAATAAGCTTCAAAATGTTTTTTGGACGCATATGAAAAGTTGGTAGTGGATTATAATTCGTAATTTTCGACGCAAATAAAAATGAATGTCAAAAAGAAAGAAGAAGGCGAGAAATCATAGAAGAAATGAAATTACCAAAGGTATTTTTACCGTACTTGAAAGAGAACCGAAGAAAAGCTTCAACTATAAACAAATAGCCTCCAAAATAGGACTTACCGATACCCAAGATAGAAATGTACTTATTAAAAGATTGGGGCAGCTAAAGGAAAAAAAGAGGATATTGGAAGTAGAGCGAGGCAATTACAAGGCCATTGAAGCTTCCAAATCACATCTTAATGGGATTGTGGATATCACAGGAAGAGGAAACGCTTATGTGATAATCGAAGGAATGGATGAGGATGTCTTTGTCCCATATAATAAATTGAATAGGGCTTTCAATAAGGATAAGGTAGAAGTATATGTTTTTCCAAGTAGAAAGGGAAAGAAGTTAGAGGGGGAAATTATCAGTGTATTGGAGCGGTTTAAAACCGAATTCGTAGGAATAGTGGATATCCAGCAGAATTTTGCCTTTGTCCGGCCTAAGGACATGGGTATGTATACGGATATCTTTGTACCAAAAGAAAGGTTAAAGAATTTACAGGTTGATGATGGCGATAAGGTAATTGTTGAAATTACCGATTGGCCAGAGGAAGCGGATTCGCCATACGGCAAAATTATTGATGTACTAGGAAGGCCTGGGGAACATAATACGGAAATCCATTCTATTTTGGCGGAATATGGTCTCCCTTATGAATTTCCCAAGGAAGTGGAACACTTTTCAAAAAAGTTGGATACCACTATAAAAACCGGGGAAATCGCAAAGCGAAGGGATATGAGGGATACCCTTACCTTTACGATTGATCCAAAGGACGCCAAAGATTTTGATGATGCCCTATCCTTTAGGATCTTGGATAATGAAAACTATGAAATTGGTGTACATATTGCCGACGTTTCCCACTATGTAAAGCCTGATACCATTTTGGATGATGAGGCGTATGAACGGGCTACATCAGTTTATTTGGTGGATAGGGTGGTGCCTATGTTACCAGAAATTTTATCCAACAATGCCTGTTCCCTACGTCCCAATGAAGAAAAATATACTTTCTCCGCTGTTTTTGAAATGACTAAAAAAGCTGAGCTTAAAAATCAATGGTTTGGTCGTACGGTAATAAACTCCAATGAACGTTTCGCCTATGAGGAAGCACAGCATATTATAGAAAACAAAGAAGCGAGTATTCCCAAGGAAATATCGATTCGGGAAAATGCATATTCAGTCTCTGATGAAATAGTAGAAGCAGTTTTGGTTTTGGATGATTTAGCCAAGATTATGCGACTAAGACGGATGGAAATGGGCGCTATTTCATTTGATAAGGTAGAAGTACGATTCAACCTTACTGAAAATAATGAACCCGAAAGCGTATACTTTAAAGAAGCAAAAGATGCCAATAAGCTTATTGAGGAATTTATGTTACTGGCCAATAAGAAAGTTGCAGAATATATAGGAAAACAGAAGCCAAAAAAGACTTTCGTGTATAGGGTACATGACAATCCGGATGAAGATAAATTGTTAGCGTTGAACGGCATCGTCTCTCGATTTGGACATAAGCTGAATTTCAAGGACAAAAAATCCATTAGTGCCTCATTAAACAAACTCTTGGAAGATGTTAAAGGTAAAAAAGAACAGAATTTAGTAGATACCTTGGCTATACGAAGCATGAGCAAAGCGATTTATACTACTGAAAATATCGGGCACTATGGTTTGGCCTTTGATTACTATACCCATTTCACTTCGCCCATCAGGAGATATCCGGATGTTATGGTACATCGACTTTTACAACATTATTTGGATGAAGGGAAATCCTTAAAAACCGAGCTTTATGAGGAACGTTGTAAACATTCGTCGGATATGGAAAACCTAGCCGCAAATGCGGAAAGGGACTCCATTAAATACATGCAGATTAAATTTATGCAAGATCATCAGGATCAAGAATTTATAGGTGTAATCAGCGGTGTTACGGAATGGGGCATCTATGTTGAGATTATCGAGAACAAATGTGAGGGAATGGTGCGTATACGTGATATAAAAGGTGATTATTATATCTTTGATGAAAAGCAGTATGCATTGGTGGGAGAGCGAACCAAAGAAATGTATCAACTTGGTGACGAAGTAATAGTAATGGTGAAAAAAACAGATTTGATAAAGAGGCACCTGGACTTCACACTTCTGGGTAAGCATGAACACTAGTTGTTTTTGGAATAGATTTTGTTCCAAGAAATACTATCGTACCTAAAAACGGATATCATGAAAAAGTCGATGTGGCTAACGGTACTATTGTGCAGTTTTCAATTGATAAGCGCTCAAAATGAGAAGCTTACACAGGAATTGGATAAATTTGTACGGATAAAGGCCTTTGATGGATTATCTGTAAATCTTATCAAATCAGATGTTAATAGAGCGGTCATTACAGGAGCCAATACTAAAAAAGTAGCTATTGTAAATAATGGAGGGACATTAAAGCTACGCATGGAAATAGATAAGATTTTTAGTGGTTATCGAACTTTTGTAGATTTATATTATACAGAGAATTTGGTTGTTATTGACGTAAACGAAGATGCGAGAATCACTTCACAGGAAACGATAAGACAAGATGTTTTGGAACTTAAGGCGCAAGAAGGAGGAGAATTGTCTATAAATGCCGAAGTAGAGCAGCTACTCGTAAAGGCGGTGACCGGTGGTGTTATTGAAGCTAACGGTTCATCGGATTTACAAGATGTGGCTATAAACACTGGAGGAATATATGAAGGGAAGGATTTAAAAACTGGATTTTCCACAGTTAATGTCAATGCTGGATCAAGAGCGGAAATATATGCATCAAACTATGTGAAAGCTACTGTAAAAGCAGGAGGAGAAGTACTGGTCCATGGAAATCCGGCAAAAATGGATGAAAAAACAGTATTTGGTGGGAAGATAACCAGAATGTAAGCAAATTTCATGTTTGAAGACGTACAGGCGGCAATCCCTTTGGGCTTTCTATTAAGCTTTACAATCGGCCCTGTTTTCTTTGTGCTTTTGGAGACAAGTGCTATAAAAGGTTTTAGGGCGGCCCTTTTCTTTGATATCGGGGTTATCGTAGCGGATATCCTGTTTCTTTTCATTGCCTATTTCAGTAGTTTTCAATTGTTGGAAAACTTAAGCAACCAACCTGGGCTTTACGTCTTTGGAGGCATGATTCTACTGGTTTATGGTATTATAGTGTTCGTAAAAAGAGAGAATAAAGAGGCCAAACCAAACTTCAGGGTAAGTAAAGGGGATTATTTGGGTCTTGCTGTAAAAGGGTTTTTGTTGAATTTTATCAACATTGGGGTTTTGATTTTTTGGCTTGGGGTGATTATTATTGTGGGTCCGACCTTGGACAATGACCCCAACCGAATCCTGATTTTCTTTGTCACCATGTTAACGGCTTATTTGATTACCGATATTTTCAAGATTTTATTGGCCAAACAACTAAAAAGAAAGCTTACACACAAACGGATTCATTTGATAAAAAAAGGTCTAGGCATTATATTGATTATCTGTGCGCTTGTATTGATTATAAAGGGTTTTTTGCCCAAGGACAAATTTGATATTGAAAAAGGAATAGAAAAGATAGAGCAAATTAGGTAGGTGTTTAAACAAAAACCCTCCTATTAAGAGGAGGGTTTTTGTTGAGGCATCGAGCGGATTCGAACCGCTGTACAAGCTTTTGCAGAGCTGTGCCTAGCCACTCGGCCACGATGCCAATAAAGATTGCAAAGGTAATACGTTTTTAACTATTGAAAAATTTAAGACCTTCTTTTTTCGGTCAAAACTACCGTAACCATTTCCACATCACCTCCAATGGGAGGATTGATTTTAGATACGGAAACAGTGACTTCCTGCACCATCTGCAACTCCTTCAAAGTCCGTTTTAATATGCGCATAGAAACATGTTCCAAAAGTTTGGATGGAACCTTCATTTCCTCGACTACAATTCGATGAATATGAACATAATCTACTGTCTCGGAAAGCCTATCGGACAACGAAGGCTTGGACAGGTCTGCCTCGATTGAAACATCTACACGATACTCGCTACCAATGGCTGTCTCTTCCTTTAAACAACCATGATGGCCGTAGACCCTTATGTTTTCTACTTTTACTTTTCCCAATGAGATAAATTTGAAATGAACGCAAATTTAAAGTAATCCATTGAGAAAAAGGATTGGAGAAATGCATACCCAAAAATATTGTGGTAAGACAACCTCAATTTTTAATACGTACACCTACAATTGCTAATGCCTTGGAAAAGATCAATTCCAAGAGTCACCACGTGCGTTCCGGTACTATAACCAAGGATTTCATTAAGAATAACCTGATAGGAATACCCAAAATAAAAATTGTTCTTTTTAAGCCCTACAATTGGAGCTATATACAACGGATCACCAATTTGATCGTTTAAAAACCTATAAGTAACACCAGCATAATAATAGTCCTCAAAGTCATACCACCTAAATTTAACGTTCAGGTCGGTAACGGATCTTCCATCGCTTTCAAAAAGTTGAAAAAATACGGACGGCTCAATTTCCAATCGGCTGTTCTTGTTTTTGGTGTATCTGTAACCCGTATACACATAATAGTTTCTTAACCTATTAGGTTCAAAAACAGGGTTAAAACTTTGCAAATCTTTATTCAATAAATTGGAGGCATTCGCGCTGAAATAAAATTTGTCATAACGATACATAACCCCAACATCAAAGTTGTGGTTGGTCGTGGCCCTGTCATCGGTAACATTGGGATCCAGCGCATCAAAATTTTCAATATCGATACGAAACTGGTTAAAATTATAGGAAACACCGAAAGATAGGAATTCGTCATCATAGCGATCCAACGTCAAATGGTGTGCAAAGGAAACCCTTGCACCTCTTTGCTTGGTTTCTCCATTGCTATCATTGTATAGCAGCATTCCAATACCGGATTTTTCACCTATTCGCATATCCGCGGCCAGAGATTGGGTATCCGGAGCATCCTTGATGCCCACCCATTGGGTAAGCCCATTGATCCTGATTTTAACATGATCCCCGATTCCTGCGTAAGTGGGAGACATCACAAAAGGATTGTCCGCCAGATATTGGGAAAGTTGAGGTATGGTAAGCTCCTGACCTCTTAAGGCAATAGCACCCAACAACAAGAACAAGGTCAAAAATCTATTACGCATGTGTTTGTAGGTTAAGATTATCGATATAGGGTAAAATGTCCAATAAACTCCCTGTCATCATTCTCCCCACGGAGTTTTAAAACATACCAGTAATCACCAGTCGGGAGCTCGCTTTGCTGATAAATTCCATCCCATGGGTCATCATTGAGGCCCATTCTGTAAACCTCTCTACCATAACGATCAAATATGATGGTTAGTATCTGAGGGAAGGCCTCTTGGTTCCTTGGGGTCCAGAAATCATTAAGACCGTCGCCATCCGGGGTAAAGAAGTTAGGTATTTCAATATCTATGAATTCCATAAAGATATCTGCAGCTACCTCACAACCATTTTCGTCTACAACGGTAACAGTATACGTATCCGTCCTATTTATATAGAAGGTATTGTCCGTTCCATTATCCACATCACCAAAATAGAAAGTGTAATTTTCAAGCCCTCCATTGGCAATCGCTGTGATTTCATTGATATTGTTTTGCTCCAGGATCAACGTTAAAGGCTCAAAACCTTCAATTTCAAAATCTATGGTACGTATACAACCATTCGCATGGGCTATGGCAATGTAATGGCTACCAGGAGCAATGTCCCTAAAATCAGGGTTCAATTGGATGTCAAGCGGATCTGTAGAATCTAAAGCATATAATATATCACCCAGTACGGAAGAGTCTTCCAAGGTAATATTCACGTAATTGTTAGGCGTGTCTCCCGTACATTCATAAACGGGTTCCACAGTGGCGTTGAGGTTGGCCCCAGCATCAACAGTTATGGAGACGTTGGCCTCACAACCATTGGCATCCTGTACAAAGATGATATAACCTCCGGCGGCCAGTCCCGTAATCGAAGTTTGATCCAAGGTAAAGTTGGTCTCACTACTTAATCTTGAACTATAAGGGGCTGTACCACCTTGAATAGTCAAATCTATGATTCCGTTCATATCGCCTTCACAAACTTCAGGGATGGCCATGGCCGTAACTTCCAATAAAGTAGGTTCGGATATTGTGTATTCCAATTGTTCAAAACAGCCATTTTGGTCTTGGGCGATTACGGTATAAGTGCCCGGTGCCAAATCGGTAAAGGTGTTTTCGGTATCAAATTGATTCAGATTAGGTGAAATAGCATATTGATATCCTCCCGCACCACCGGAAAGCGTTACCGTAATAGCACCATCGTCTTCTCCAAAACAGCTTACGTCCACCACATTTTCAGTATATGTAAGAGGTGTGGGTTCGGTTATATTCACCTGTTGTGGTTCCGCTGTACAATCGCTACTGGTTACATTTACCCAATAGCTGCCTACACCCAATCCGGTAAATTCACCATCGGGTCTAGGCCCATCAATGCGATCGGCAAGGTTTAGTGCCGTTCCATTATAATCACTATAAAGTTCATAGCTATAGTTGCCCAACCCGCCATCTGCATCTGCATAAATACTGGCGGTACTTTCTCCGTTACAGTTTATGTATGCTGCACTTTGGTCTAGCATCAATGTCAAAGGAATTATGGGATCTTCCTCTATTTCATTAGAAGCTACGGAAACACATCCATTTATAGCATCCCGCACATAGTACTGATATGTTCCGGCACCGAATACACCGCTTTGGGGTAGATTTATGCTGTTTCCTCCCATGGGAATAAAGGTGGTGTTATCCGTACTGTATTCATACGTACCACTACCGCCGGTTGCCGAAAGTTCAAATTCTACACCTGTAGCACAGGTTAAAGGATCGGTTCGGATTAAAAATGCCTCTACCTCCGTGGGGTTAGTAATTTCGACAATGGACGTTTCATCGCTACAGCTTACATCATCGGTTACCGTAATACTATAGAATCCTGCAGAAAGTCCGCCAAAAGTATCCGAAGCTTGGGCGGAAGAAGTCTGTAGAAGGTTGCTTCCAGCCAAATCGTCATATCGATTTAAACGATATTCATATACTGGGGTTACATTCCTCAAATTCACTGAAGCTGTTACGCTTGCCGTATTTGCATTATAACAGGTCAATGGCGTGCTGGCTATGGTGGCGTTAATGTCATCTGGCTGTATCAGGGTAATGGTATCGGTATACAAACAGCTCATGGTATCCGTAATCGATACGTTAAAAGTACCTGCTGATAACCCATCAAAAATAAAGGCCTCTACTCCAGATTGCATAAATGTTTGGGATGGAGAAGTTATGGTAATAGTATAAGGGCCTACACCACCTTCTGGGTCGACCAAGATACTTCCCTGGTCATTGGAACAGGATACGCTAGCCTCTTCTGTTACGGTTGCCGTAATCGGGGCATCTGGCGCGGTTATGGTGATCCTATTGGAATCTTCCACACAGAATGGGGCATCCGTTTCCGTGATACTTACATAATAGATGCCTCCTGGAAGATTGGGGATAATCAAAGGAGTAGCGGTATTGGTGCTGAATACGCCAGTTATCGCATTATCATTTTGGTCAAATACTTGATAATCATAATTACCGGTGTAGTTATTAATGGCAACAGCAAAGCTTCCATCATCCACCCCATTGTTCAAACATTCCTCATCGGTCAATTTGGTAGCAATGACCTCAATGATGTCCGGATCTTCAATGGTATGTACGGTTTCCAACACACATCCCGTATCCAAATTGGTTATGGAAACACTATAATTACCAACACCAAGACCTGTAAAGGTTTCAGGGTTGTTGGTAGAAGTGATGGTATGGTTGTAGACCACATTAATTCCGGTTACGGTATATTCAAAATTTGGAGTGGCCGTCACGGGATTCACTGTGACACCAACTTCAATCTGGGCATCATCCCCCGGATTACAAGTCACGTCAAGTGCGGTGTTGACTACAGGGTTACTTATACCTTCGAACGGCAGAATAGTAGCTGTAGTGCTTCCTACACAGCCATTCTCATCATAGACATTGATGTCGTAGTTTCCTCCCGCCAAGTCAGTCTCGGTATAGGTGGTATTAGTACCATCTTGAACAACACTTCCATCCCGTACAAACTCAAAGCGCACAAAATTGGTGGAACCGCCTGAAGCACCGGCAAATGTTAAGGTAGCATGGTCAGTATTATTTCCTGTGGAACAACCATAGGGCACGGGGACAATAGGATTTACCAAAATGGCATCCGGTTCGGTAATCGATTGATTTATAGTGGCTGGACAATCATTGGCGGCTGTGGTCGTGATGGTATAGTCATTGCCCGCGCTAATTCCGGGTAAGCCCGTAAAAATTGCAGTAAAGTTGGTATTTGTAGTTGGATTTATAGGGGTTCCCAATGGAGTTCCGTTCAATGCGGTTATTTGAAAAACATAGGGTCCCACACCATTATCAATAACACTTACTGAGATGGTTCCGTCATCCGCACCGTTACACGTAACATCTGTAAAGGCATCGATGGTAGGAATAGGTAAAACAGGATCTTCCAATCGTTGTGTTATTGTAGTGCTACAGGCATGACCTACAGTTTGATCGGTAATGGTAAATGTATAATCGCCGGTTTGATTCAATCCCGTGAAAACACCCGTTGTATTGTTGTCTGTAGTGAATCCGTCAGGATAGGTAACATCGTAGTCAAAATTACCCGAACCACCTGTCTGCGTAATTGTTATTTCACCTTCGGGAGATACGGAACAATCCCTGGTCTTTACAATGGTTGCCTGTGGAACGATAGGCGCAAATAAAACCACAGGTGTTGTTGTAAAGGTACACGTCCATTGATCGGTAACCTGTACCTGATAACTTCCGGCATCCAAACCGGAAAATACCCGGGTATTCTGTATGGCACCTGTAGGCGTTCCGTTTTTAATTAGTTGGTAGGTATAGTTGCTTCCTTGACCGTTTGCCACACTAACTACTTCAATTTCGCCTTGGAAGTCCGTGCAATTAGGCTGATTGATTTGCAAGGATGCGCTAATCGGTGTCGGATCGGCCAGTACAATGTTATTCTGTACCCTCTGAGGACAACCATTTGTATCGAGTACCCAGGCCTCATATGTGCCCGGAGCAAGATTTTCGAATCGTCGGGTAGCACCGTAATCACCAGCACCTGATGGAGCTGAGGTTCCCACATAGTAGCTATAACCGCCCCATCCGCCAAGTACATCGATAATTTCGATAACTCCATCGTTGCCTACACAGGTAATTGGGTTTACATCCGTGTTTGCCGTAATTATTGCACTTGGTCCGGCGATGGTAAAGAGCTCATTGCCAACACAGGCAGGATCTGCCGTTTGGGTGACTTCCACGCGGTATTCCCCGGCCCCAATGTTAAACGGAGTGGTGGGGCCTACATTGAGCGAGGTTCCATTTGCACCCATAATGATAGTGTCATCCGCTAATGTGGCCGTACCTTGGGAATCATAAAGTTGCCAATCAAACCCTCCTGAATACGGGTTCACGGAATCAGTAATCGTAAAGCTTACGGAACCGTCATCCCCAGAACAAACGACATCTACAGTAGTTGGAACAATTTCAAAATTATTGGGGTTTTCTATTTCAAAAGTGGTCTGTACAAAGCAGCCTGTATCCGTATTGGTAATAGTAGCTTCGTAATTCCCGATACCCAATGCCGTAAATACATTCGAGGGCTGATTAAGAACACTATAAGCGTTATCCGTTCCGACGACCGAATACGCCATGTTCGGGGTAGCTGCCAATGGATTTAGTGTAATGCCCAAAGTTACTTCGGCATCATTGCCAGGATTACAGGTGATATCTTGGGTAATACTAACGGTCGGATCGGAAATTTCAACGAAAGGCACAATCGCTGCAGTTGTACTTCCCACACAACCATTATCGTCATAAACATTAATGATATAGGAACCTCCAGCGGTGTCGGTTTCTATATAGGTGGTATTCGTTCCGTCCTGTACAACAATGTCATCGCCCGTACCTACCGTACCTTGGTCATTGATAAACTCATACCTTACATAGGTGGTGGATCCACCATTTACGGCATCAATCCTTATGCTGGCATTGTTCGGATTGTTGCCGGTGCCACAAACGAACTCTACCACAGGGTCTAGCGTAATATTAATCGGAGCGGGCTCAGCTATGATGATTCCGGTAATATCGAAGGTACAGTTATTGGTTCCGGTTCCAGTTACTGTGTACGTACCATCGGGCAGATTTTCAAAAGTTTGAGTGGCCGCATTAAAGGTTCCCGCAACCGGCGAAATGGTATATGTCAATGGATTGATACCATTAGGGGTCTCTGTAAGTGTTATAGTTCCATCGGAAGAACCATTACAGGAAACATCGGTATGCGTCTCCGTAAAAACGGGTATCACCGCAGGTTCAACGGTTATTGGGAACACTCTGCTACACTCCGGACCAGAAGTATTGTTATCATAAATCGTGATTATATAATCTTCGGGCACCGTAGTATTGAACACATATGGATTGCTCGGCAAGATAGCCCTGGATACAACAGTTCCTCCGCTATCTGTGATTTGGTAATCATAACTTCCGGATCCGGAAGTAACATCAATCGTAATTTGTGCGTCTGGCGTACCCGTGCAATCCAAAAGCTTGGTGAGGTCAACATCGGCCTCCAATACTGGATGTACGTCAATAGTATCTGTATCGGTACAACCATCACTATCTATAATGGCCACATTGTAGGTTCCAGGGGTTACATTAGTGAAAACACCACCGTTACTTACATAAGTCGTGCCTCCGTCTATGGAATAGAGGTATGGAGCCGTTCCACCACTTGCATTTATTGTGACCGAAAACGGAATAGTACAATTCGAAGTAGCTATGCTAGTTATACTTGGATTTTGTGATATGGTCATTGAAACTGTACCCAAGGCATTTGAACAACCGTATTGGTCGGCCACACTTACATCCACATTAAATGGAGTGGCCGTTGCATCCACCAAATTGGAGATAGGTACTTCCACGGGATTATCCGATGTTACGATATCCGATACAAAATTGGTACTTGTCAACGTATAGGTATAGGCACCACCACCTCCGAATACGGACTGGATTTCTACCAAACCGGGATTCGCACAAGTAATATGGGTCAGTACATTTGGGGTTCCTGTTATGGGATCTAATTCTTCTACAAGTACATTCTCGCTACCAATGACACAATTGTTGGGAGCGGGACCTGTAATTTCTACAAAATATTCACCAGGAGCCAAATTTGCCGTACTGGGTGCTGTAAATGAATCCCCAGTAGTAAAGGTGGGTTCGCTACCTGTAGCAACAGAAGTATGTGCCGGGGTTCCTACCCGGAACAATTCCCAATTAAAGCTGCCGCCAAGTTCTCCGGGATTGTTTTCTGTTACCGTAAAAGTTATTTGACCATTGGTCTGTCCATCACAAGTTGGCGTTACAGATGCATCTATTTGAACCGGAGGTGGTGCCTCGTTGTTTACATTTACACTACTTTGGCGGACACATGCTGGCGGGCCAGATGAATCACGCACATAGAATACATATGTCCTTCCGGGTACGAGCCCTGTCCAAGTATACCTTCCGTGTCCTGCGGGTACCGGATTGTTAGAAGTATCCAGTGTTCCACCAGGCTGCCATGTTGCTGTAGTTGGGTCAAAATTTGCCGGATCTTCGGAATAGGCGTATTCGTATCCTGGCAAACCGGCGGTACCTTGCACAGCTACTTCCAAAGTATTACAGTCTATGACTATAGGTATCACATTGATGTCCAGATCGTCCAATGGATATGGAATAACGAATGGAGGTAAATCCGTTTGGCATACAGTGTTTAAAGAACCATCAATAGTTCGCATAGATGGATATACCGTATCTCCGGGATTAAAACCTGTAATCTGATCGGATGTGCCGGGGACGCTATTGTCCGCTGGCCATGATGTTCCTCCATCGGCACTAAACTCAATAGTTCCCAAAGTGGTTGGGTAACTGCTAAATTCAATTCCAAAGTCATTGATATTTCCTGTACAATTGCCGGGAACAATACCTTGAACAGTCGCCGTCAGTTCATCAGGATTATTTATTGAGATTGGGGTATCGGTCACCAGACATCCATTGGCATCGGTCACATTGATTGTATAGTCTCCTGGAGCCAGATTGAAATAGGTCTGGTTTGTTGTAACTACGTTCGTATTGGTTTGATTGGAAGCGCCACCGTTGTCCAAATCGATGATTTCGATAGTATAAGGTCCCTCTCCGGAAGTTATGGAAACTGCTATTGAACCGTTTCCGTCATGACATTCTGGATCAGTTGGTGTTGCGGTAAAGGTTAGTGGAACAGCGGGATCAACGGTTACCGTTTCCATAAATTCACAATGTGGATTTGCGGCGTTGTTGTCCCAAACATAGACATCATACATACCATCGTTTCCTGTGGTAACCGTGTAGGAATTACCTGGTCCGAAATCGCCAGAGGTAACAGGAGTTCCATTAGACACAAAGGCATAAGCCAAATTACCATCACCTCCTGAGGCGTTTACCGTAATGCTTCCATTCGAACAGGAGCTAATGTCCACAACGTCAACCGTTGCGTTTATTACGGGATTTATGGTCAGATTTTGCGGAGTGCCGATACATCCGTAAGCATCCCTGACATTTATAGTATATGAACCGTTGGTTAAATTTTGAAATAGGTGTGTTGTGGCATTTACCGAAGGAGGTGCAATCCATGGTCCCCCATTGATGCTTAACTCATAATTGCCATTTCCAGCTGTAATATCTACCTGAATCGTGGCATTGTTATCCCCCAAATAACAAGGTGTTGGTGTAAGATTGAATGTCACTGGGGTAGTACCAACCACGGTTAGGGCTGTATTAATTGCATCTTCGCAATTGTTGGTATCCCTTGCCCGGACAATATAATTACCTGCGGCAAGACCCGAAAAGACGGTATTGGCCCCGTTTGTTGCAAAATCAAAGCTGCCGATTACCAATCCACCGTTGTCTTCCAACTGATATACATAGGTTGGCGTCCCGCCCGAGGCACCGGCGGTAATGGTAGCTCCGCCATTGGCACAGGTAAGGGGCTCCGTAATGCTTGCGGAAGCAACTATCGGTGCCGGTTCCGTCAAGGTCTGGTTCAAGTTGACCGTACAGCCTGCAATTGGGTTGTCCACATCTCGGACAACAATGGTATAAACCTGAGCGGTAAGTCCTGTAATTTGTTCATCTGCCGTGAAAGGGCCGACAAATGCTCCCCCGTTCAAGCTGTACTCGTATCCGCTGGCACCAAAATTATTCGCCGATAACGTAATCGTACCGGAACCGTCAAGATTACAACCCAGGTTATCAAATGCTATGATGGAAGCCTCAAAGGCGTTTCCGTCCGCAACGATCACAGCGGTATCGACCGAACAATTACTCCCGTAATCAACAGTAATGATATGGCTACCTACCGCTATATTGTTAAACACATTACTTCCTGCACCTGTTTGTCCCGGCAAAACACCATCAAGAATATAGGTGAACGAAGCATCGAACGGGGTAACGGTTATATTTCCGCTACCATCGCAATTATAGGTTACCGAAGTGCTCAGGACAGGCTCTGTGGGCAATGGATCAATAGTGACATCTGGAAGGGTAATTTCACAGGAGATAGCATTAGAATCCCGAACTCGTATACTGTACGTCCCATCGGTCAAATCGGTAAAAGTATGGCCTCCGGTTGTAGATGGGGTCCATGTCCCTCCATTAATACTGTATTGATAATCTCCGGAACCGCCGGAGGTGGCTGTAACGCTTCCCACGGTAATCTGACCCAATTGGGCACAGGTATAGACCTGTGTTATAGCTGCTTCCCCAGCAAGCTGCGCTGGTTCCGTTACCACTGTATTGTTTACGGGTGTTTCACATCCATTAGCGTCGCGAACACGTACAGGATAGGTGCCGGCGGCCAAATTTGGGAAACTATTTCCAGTTACATAATTGGTGCCGCCATCAATGCTATAGGTAAAAGGAGCACTCCCACCTGAATTGACTGCAATCGAAATAGCACCATCTGTTCCACCAAAACAGCTTACGGCCGTTGGGGTGGCAGTAATGTTTATGGCTGGATCTTGTACAATGGTCAAGGGATGCATGGCCAAACAATATCCTGGATTACCACTGTTGTCCCTAACGTATATGTCATAGGCACCAGCTGCTGTGACGGTAACTGTATTTGCCGGACCAAAATCACCATCAGTGACGACTGTTCCATTGGTAACCACGGCATAGACGTAATTGGTATCCCCGCCACTGGCGGAAACGGTGATATCGGTATCCGTACCGCAGGCCGTGATGTTTGGGGCCGATGCGGTAACTGTTAATTGTGGGTCTATGGTAATACTTTGTTGCACCCCTGCACAACCAAAACCATCTCGCACATCAATGGTGTAACTGCCATTGGCCAGATTCTGGAAGGTATAGGAAGCCGCTGTCGTGGGCGAAGGGGTTAACCAAGGCCCACTGTTGATACTAAACTGATAATCGCCATTTCCATCGGTAACATCTACTTGAATAGTGGCATCATTGCTTCCGGAATAACAGGCTGTTGGGGTAAGGTTAAACACTACATTGTTAGTGGCCGCAACGGTTAGTGCGGTATCAATGGCATCCTCACAGTTGTTGGTATCCCTCGCACGAACTATATAATCTCCTGCAGAAAGACCGGAAAAAACGGTATTGGTACCATTTGTGGCAAAATCAAAGGCCCCGATTACTGAACCACCGGTATCCTCCAATTGGTATATATAGGTAGGTGTTCCCCCGGATGCATTGGCTGTAATAGTAGCTCCGCCATTTGTACAGGTTAAAACTGTAGTAATACTTGCACTGGCAGCTATTGAATTGGGTTCTGTAATCGTCTCCTCCACGAAGGTGGTACAGGTAGGTTCATCCGCCTTTCTAATATCAATTCGATGTGTTCCAACTCCAAATATTGCGGATGTGGTTACGGGAGAGGAAGTAGAATTGATCCAATTTGTTCCTCCATCCACAGAATAATCGAATCCGGCCGTACCATCAAAATTTTCAACCTCAAAGGTTATAGTTCCATCGGACAGGCCATTACAACTTGCATTGACGGAAGCTGTAACGCTGGCGGCAAAAATATTTCCGGCCACAACAGTTACCGGGGTTTCTACAAATTGTGAACAGACTTCGGGCACTTGGAAAATCTCGATATCGTCCAATGCAAAATCGTTCCCTCCATTCCCTGAAATTTCAGAGCGGATTACGAATTCCAAGGAAGTATTAGCTCCGGGGTTCAAGTCAACTGTACGAAATCTCCAGTCCGTATTGCCCGTGTTTTTGGAAATCGTTCCTGTTCTTATAGATTGTACAATATTACCTGTTCCCACTTCTCGTATTTCAATAGTAAGATCGGGATCTAGTCCGGAGGTTCCCTGTCTCAAAAGATTCATGATGTACAGCGAAACGGTCAAGTCCCGATTTGGTACAATGTCATTGATCTGCTTTGAGTAGATAATCTGGGTCGGCGTTGGCGTGCCCACGTTCATAACCAAATACCGTCCTTGGCTGGCCCTGGTTCCGGTAGTATGGTCTATTGGACTTACCCAAGTCCCAAAGGGAGCGACAACATCACTGGTTACCGAATATTCAAAATCATTGATATTGCTATTGGCATCCCCAGGTGGATTATTGGTTTGATCCTCATAGTTGTAGCCATTTGTGTTGGGGCTTGGAATTGTTGCCCCTGCCCCAAAATCTTCACTTAATAGCAGACTAGGTGTTGGTGGGGTCTGAGAGGTATAAATAGTTCTTACGGTATATGTCCCAGGGCCTATATTCGGAAAAACATTACTTGTAGACGGGGTGTTGGGAACACCGTCCAATTCATAAATATAATCGTAGGTAGCAATATCCGGTGTGGCGGTAATGTTTCCGGTACCATTACAGTTATAGTCCACCGCAGGGGTCAAGGTAACCACTGGAGGCATTGGTTCGTTCTCAACAGTAACTGCCATGGGGAAGGTACAATTATTGGCGTCCCTTACAAGTACGGTATAACTTCCGGGAGGTAAAACAGCAATACTAGTGGCTCCGTAATTGGCACCACCGTCAAAACTAAATTCGTAAGGAGATGTGCCTCCGGTAACATTGGTTATACGTACCTCAGCGCCATTAGGGTCACAAGTGGCATCTCGGGAAACTCCTGCCGAGGCGGATAATGGAAAAGGTTCGTTGATGGTATGTGTAAAGGTTATTTCACAGCCTGAATCATCCTGGACAACTACATCGTAGTTTCCTACGGGGAGATTCACAAATGAGGCTGTGGTCGTAAAATTGGTTCCTCCATCGATACTGTATTGATATGGCGTTATCCCGTTGACGGCTACAATATTGATTTCACCATCACCGCCCCCTCCACAGGAAACATCCACAGGGGTGGGTACGGAAGCGGTCATTGTCCCTAGGTCGTTTATGGTGACCGGATTGGATATGGCTGAGCAGTTATTGGCATCAATGATTATAAATTCATAGGAGCCATCTTCATTGGGAATATACTCATCGGTGCCATCACCATCATCATCACGCCATCCGAAGTAAAAAGTAGCGCCAACCTGATAGGCATCCGCAGGAATGGAGGCTATATCCGGATACCGATCCACGCCGTCCTTGCTCCAAATGGCATATAGGAAGTCTGGATTTCCCTGTCCTCCGGTACGGGTCAATTCTATGGTTCCAGCTGTACACCCAATATCTGCGGTTGTCAGGGCCGAAAGTGTCGGGTCTGGAATTCTACCAACAGTGACGTTTTGAGTGTCGAAACAACCATCATCAGTTGAAGTTTCTATAATATAATCTCCTGGATTTACAGTAAAGGTATGTGTATTATCGGGCTGTGCAGTCTCGTCGTCGATAAGAGTTCCGTCCGACCTTCTAAGCACATAGCTATAATTTGGAAGGACATTAAGCACATCTATTTTTATGGTGCCCAGGTCGTTGCAATTTGCGGGTGTGGTCTCGATCTCCACAGTGAAATTACGGTCTAGGATTCCTATCGGTGGCGTACTGAAAATACAGGCCCCGGGAATCGGATCCCCTGCAATGTCCAATTGCACGACCTCTATTCTATAAGATCCGTTTTGGCCTGAAGAAAAATCAAAACTTCCGGTAGTGTTTGTGCCGAAAGGAACCAGGATTGTACTATTGGCATGATCTACCAATTGGTATCCGTAGTTGTTCCCCAAATTTGTAATAGTAATATTTCCGTCGGTGGCACAAACAATGTCGCTACTGTTGTATTGAATGTCTAGATTATTCTGGAATACATCAAAATAGAACCGGCTAAAACAACCATTTTGATAGTTGATAACCAATCTATATTTTCCTTCGGCGTTTGCGGTAAAGTTGTTACCTGTGGCCACTTGGGTCCAGTTACAAGTCAAGTTTTTATTGGCGCAATCATCTGGAGCGGCGGCGCAACTTCCTTCATCCAATTGTTCCCAAACCAAACTTTGGGCATCGGTTATGTTGATTTGTATGGATTGTGAATCATTGGAACCGCAGAGGAATATTTTGGGCAAAAAATCCCCGTCAATACTACATTGTACAATTTCTCCCTGTACATCATTGGTCGGGTCCGCATCATTATTGAGAGCATTAAAGTAATCTACTATGGGATTGGTCTGAGTGGTCCCAAAACGTTCTACGGTAATAATTTCTTTAAATCCCTTACAAGGGTCGGCAACCTGTTTGTCCACAATATAGGTGCCGATATCATCCACCAACAACGTACTAGGATCATTATCGGGGTCGCCATCGTTCATAACAGTATCGGTGGGGTCCAGCTGGCCATTTCCATTATCATCCCTAACCCAGATGTAGGCATCAAATCCGTCCCCAGCATCCAAAAGGACGTCAGCTCCACAAAGTTCCACGGTACGGTTAAAATTACAATCCGAAAGGTCATCCAACAAAAAGTTGGTGGCTCCTGGGGTTACAAAACCACAGTTATCAAAATCGGAAACACTGGGGTCGTCAGAAATAACAGCACTGTTAATATCCCCGCGATAGGTGGAATATCCAAGATTTTCAATAAGGTCCGTACAGGCATCCACAAAGTCGAAACAATTTTCTGCCACGGTTACACGTAAGCGAATTGTATACACAGGATCCCCAATTTCCACAAGATTATCCGGAATATTAAAGGTTACAGCGTTAGTTGCAACGTCATGGGAGTGTGTAACCCCCGGAGCCCCACTTAAATCAGCGCTTACAAAGGTGGTATTTACAGGGAGAACGTCCCGTATGGTATACCCAGTGGCATCATCGTTCCCTAGGTTTCTAAAGGAAAGCACATAATCCAAGGTTTGCCCTAGATTAACGCCCATGCCTGTGATGTCGTTCCCTCCTATATCTTCTACCCTTTTTTCCAGAACGATGTTGGGTTCAATAATCTCCACGGAAAAGGAGGCCAAAAATGCACCATAGCCATCTCCTGTAGATGTAAATCGCAAAGTAGCACCCGACTCATCGTTGGGAAGAACAGATTCATTGGGATTGTTCAGATTAAAGAGATCTAGGTCCGTTCCCAATGTATTTGTGCCGTAGGGCGTTCTAGTGGGAACCTCAAGTCCATTGGTGGTAATGGTTGAATTAAAAAAATTGTTTGCAGGATTGAGTCCGGTGGATAAATTTGTAAAAGCGCCGACAGAATTGGCCCGAATAAAAAATCTATCATTCCGTATACCCCTATCTCCTTCAAGACTTCCTACTCCAACACGGGCCCTTACAGGGAAGGGAGCGGGTAAGGTTCTAAAGCCATTTACGGCTACATCTACATTCCCTACAGATCCAGAAAGACCTGCATAACCATCAAAGGTGGAAATAAACTTACCGGATTCATTAGGGTTTTCGTAAATAATGACCATGACCCAACCAGCTGAACTGGATCCGTTTCTTCTTCCCTTTGTGGCACGCACGTTGGCTACGGTGTATTCACCATTGGGATTGGTGTTGGAGCGTACCAGGTCGGTTACGTTCTTGTAACAGATATAGGGCGAATCCTTAAAAGAATTGTTGATGTTGGTGTAGTCGTAGCCATCAAAGATAATATCGTCTTCCTGCCCTACCGGGTCGGCGGCGGTATCGGCAGTGAGGTCAACATAGGTGCCTCCGGGGATTTGAAATTTTATATTGAACCAATCTTCAATTCTAGGGGTTCCATTGAAGGGCTGGCTACTATCACTTCGTTCATTGGGATAGGTGGCGGCCCAATACAAACCTGCATACCTTACTTGGGAACATGAGGGGTCGGTGATATTCAATTCCGCACTACTGGAACTAAAGGTTGTGGGGTCACTATCAATATCAATATACTCCATCCAAAGGGAGTTGTTATTCGCTGTGCCATTATACGGAGTGTTGGCCTGGCCAGGATTGGTTTCCGTTGCCCGGTTAAGGATATTATTTCCCACAAAAATGATATCGCCGCGTATTTCAATGTTTCCACCATTTAATCTGGGAGTAAAAGGTACTGCCTCCTGGGCGTTCGCGTAAAAGAAAGCACCTAAAAAGAAGTAATAAAATGGTAGAAGTTTTTTCTTTATAAAAAACTTTTGATTCATTAGGTTGTTAAGTTTGGGTAACGCTCATAATCCACATTTTGTCATCATACGAATCGTTCAGTTTGGAATAAATAAGAAATTAGGGCGCTGTTCCAAGTCTTGAGTCCTTTTAGGCATATGTGCCTCCAGCTATTTTCAGGGTTGATGGAATAGCTGGCACTCAGTCCATAGGAATTTGGGGGCTCAACAAACCGATTGGTGTTTTTCGGATTGGCGAGTACATTGGCTATACGGTAATAGCCAGCGCCTATACCCTTGGTATTAAGGGTTTTGGGGGAAGTTTCGTTAGTGGTGAGGTTAACCCTGACCACTATATTCTTTTGAAGGATATCTGTCCCATATCGGGATGATGGCTCCTTGATTTTGTTTGTGTTTTCTGTGTGGGCTTTATTATACTCCATCCAAAGGGAGTTATTGTTTGCCGGACCATTATAAGGGGTGTTGACCTGGCTGGAATAGGTATCCACTTTTTGGTTGAGGATATTGCTCCCCAAAAAAATGATAGCCTGGCTTAGTAGGGTATTTCCCAAGTTTAACCTAAGGGCAAAGGGTACAGCCTCCTGGGCTTTCGTGCAAAGGAAAGCGCAAAAAAGGAGACAATAAAAAGGTAAGAGTTTTTTATAAAGAAAAAACTTTTGGTTCATTTAGGTTATTAAGTTTGGGGTTACACGCATAATCCACATTTTGTCATCATACGAATCATTCAGTTTGGAATAATAAGAGATTAAGGCGTTGTTCCAGGACTCGTGTCGTTTTAGGTATACATACCTCCAGTTGTTTTCGGGGTTGATGAAATAACTGGCACTCAATCCATAGGAATTTAAAAGCTTAACAAACCGATTGGCATTTTTCGGATTGGAAAACACATTGGCTATTAGGTAATAGCCAGCGCCTATACCCTTGGCATTAAGGGTTTTGGGGGAAGTTTCGTTAGCGGCCAAGTTATCCTTGACCACCACATTCTTTTGAAGGACATCTGTCCCATATTGGGATGATTTCTCCTTTATTTTGTTTACATTTTCTACGTAGGCTTCGTTAGAGTAGCGGTTGTCTACGTTCATTATCCACATTGCTTGATCGTATTCTCCGTTCAAATTGCTATTATAGGCAGAGACAGCTTCGTCCCATGTAGCATAACGTTTTAGAAATACGTATTTAAGTCCGTTATTTGGATTGTCTATATAGTCCGGTTCAAGACCTTGTTCAGAGAGCTTATCCATGAATTTCTCCATATAGGCAGTACCCTTGTAAACATTGGCAACTACATAGTACCCGTCCGAAACGCCATCCAGATTATTGAATTTTCGGCTTTTTACACTTTCCTTGCCCGTCACTGGGGAATTGGGTTTGGTTTGTGTTTTCCTAGACCCAACTACTTGGGCCTTATCTTGTTTGGTTGTGGTTGCCAAAACATCTTTTTTGGACGGGTTGTTTGGTGTGAGTGCAAGAGCACTGGTCGGTTGGGATTTTTGGTTATTTGTGCTATTCGGTATATTTTGGGTGGCCTCAGTATTGCCCGCGACACTAGTAGGTCTATCACGCCCTGTCAGAAATAGTTCTTCAGCTCGTTTTTCCAAGTCCGGACGCTCTCCCCTGGTCTCATTGCGTACCATGCGCATGACCATTTCAAAACGACGCTCCAAGTCTTTTTGTCGGCCCGCCTCCAAGGAGTCCTGACGGAACATTAATTCCTCAATGATGGCATCATTTTCGGCAAGCTTTCGCTTTAATTCATCAATTTCATCATTGGTAGCTACGTCTTCTATTTGAGGCTCTTCATTGTCTACGAGCTCATTTCCATCCTCCTCCAACATAACACGGTCTTCCGTTAGATTTGGGGTGATGGAGTAAGCGAAGGAGATCTCATGGGTAACTCCCAAATTATCAAAATCCGTGGAAAGTCCTTTTTCCATGGTATACCCTAGGGAAAGCCTACGGTTTAAATTAAAACCAATTCCTGCCGAGGCTCCATAAAAACTGTCGTAACCTCCTTGCAACCAACCGATTCTTGGCAAATCTAGGATTAGGCTACCTCCAAAAGTGAGGTCTTCCCCATCTACCAATCGAGTACGCGCCAAAGGCATAAGTCTTCCGTTCTCAAAGACCCCATCCCCATTTTCAAACTCATGGGTATATTGCAGGTGCCCTGAGAAGGTTTTTTCATTAAATTCCGTAATGGAAGAATTGGTCTTAAGATTGTAGTCAAAAAGGTTTTCCGCAAAGGCACCAAAATCAAATTGTCCATAGGAAATGTTGAATCCGGGTTGAAACGATAGCAGGCTTTCATCTTGGAAACCATTGAGAAATGGATCGTCTTCAACTGTGGATGTTCGGTTCCGATTTAAGCCACTACTGTAATAGGCCACGTTTGCCCCAAAGGTAAAGTTGCTTTTATCGCTCAATTTTATCCCATAGGCATAGTTGGCCAAGACCCCGATATTATCTATGGGGCCTACCCTTTGAGAATACAAACTTAGCCCTAAACCTGTACGATCGCTGATTCTACCGCTATAGCTCAAAAAGTAGTTTTGCAGGTTATCATCAAATTGTACCGATTGGTTTCTGTGTAATAGATTAATGTATGATTTATCCTCCCTAACCGTTGAGAAAGTAGGGTTAATCAAAAAGCGATTAAAGCGCAAGAGGTTTTGTGAAGGTACCTCGTACGTTAATATGGGATTCTCCTCCTGCGCACTGATTTTTGTTAACGTCAGTACGGCTATTAGAAATGAAACAAGTAATCTATTAATTCTCATTTTTGGTTAACGGATAACAGTTATGGTACCCTGTTTAAGGGTTTCGTTTGCGTTTTTTATGATATAGTAAAAAACCATGTTTTGTTTTGGAAAACTCATAGAGGATGATGGCCAATCATTTTGGTAACCAATCTCGTTTATGAGTTCTATCCCTTTATCATTGTATATGATAACACTTACGTCAGATTGATTTGAATAGGAATTGGGTAATATCCACTGATCATTAAATCCATCTGCGTTAGGGGTTATTACATTAGGTACTTTGAAAGTATCCAAGTAGGTTACATTGATTTCTCTAGTTACTTCACAATTGTCAATATTGGCTATAAGCATATAGTTCCCTTCAGTAGTAAATGTTGCTGAAGCGCTGTTGCTTATTTCTACATTATTGGCATCGTACCAGCGATATGCGGTACCACCACTTGCCGTAACCGTTCTCGAGGTTCCTTCAGGGAAAATAACGTCACCGGAAGGATCCAGGGCAATTAGGTCGGGATCCAAGGGCGAAATTGTGATTTCATTGGAGGTCAACGGACAACCGTTACGGTCGAGTACCAAACGGTATGTGCCTGGTTGATCAATATCCAATGAAGTATTTGAGGTATTGACCGTACCGCCGTCCCTTTGCCATTCAAAGTTTTCTTCGGCAAGGTTGGTTGTGGTATTCAGGGTAATTTGCTCAGAGCCACTGCAAAAAACGGTGTTTGTTGCACTTATTTCCAAGGTTTCCGAAGATAGCAGCTGCACCGGGAGCGCTTCGGTGAAGATTGTATTATCTTCCAAAGCCCCTTCCAAAGTATAACTTCCATTTTCAGAAGGGTCGGTAAGGCTGATGGTTCTAGAGGTTTGTCCGGAGAGTAACGCACCACCCCTACGCCAACGATAGATAAATTGGGATGCCAATTGTGAGGTGACATCTAGGGTACTACTGTCGGCCAGAACCGCATTAATGCTACTTACTTCCAACACAACACTGGTGTTTTCACAGGCGGTATAAGCATCGGCATAGTCGATCGTCGCTTCAAAGGAAACAGGAGAGACTAAGGTGGTAGAGGTACTGCTTATGGTCGTGGAGGTGCATGCACCACCCGTTTGGGTGACTTCGACAAAGTAGGTTCCGGTCTCATCGGCATCAAAAGAGCTGTTTGTGGCACCACCTACAGGATTGCTGTCCCTAAACCATTGAAAGGTAGGAGTGTTGGCATCTGTGGTTACACTCAATGTTTGAGTCTGGCCAGGTAGAATGACCATATTGGCAGGGTTATCCCTTGTAACGGTAAATGCCCCTACATTGGTCATCGCAATAGGGGAAGATAATTCCGTACAAATTCCCGGTCCTGAAACTTCAATTTGGTAATCTCCTTCGAATCCAGGAACCGAAGCATCTACGGTATAAGATGTAGATGTCGCCCCTGATAGTGCTGCACTATCCTTATACCATTGATAGGAGTAGGTTCCATCGGTAATGGTAGAAGTCAGGGTTTCGGTTTCCCCACTACACAAGGCCGTTTTTGATGGCGGATTTATGGCGATACCAGTACTTGTACCGGTGTTTATGTCAATAATATTGGATTCGGTACTCGCCGCACCTGAGCATTCTGGCCCATAATCGATTAAAGCGAAATATATTCCCGTGGTAGAAGTAGTTAAAGAAGCGCCTCTTTCACCAATGATGGGTGAGCCGCTACGATACCAAATATACTGGTAGGTATCACGAACGGCCAATGGAATGTTGTCCACGGTGAATGTCACAGAATCTCCATTACATACCTGTAGGGTGCCTGGGGTTGTACCATCGCCGTTAGGACTAATATGAAGATTTGTAGTAAAGTCCATATAGTACATGTTATAGGGATCGGATGGTGGACTGGTACTTTCCGGATTGGTACTCCTTACCCGTATTCTGTATCCTTGGCCTCGGGTATCCGTTGGAATTGAGAATTCAAATCCAGGATTTTGAACCGCAGCCTCATCTGCGCTACGGGCCAATTCTACTGGACTGTTGAAATCTCCACTGGCATCGGAAAGTTCCAAGATAAATTCATTACCTGCATTGGGATTTCCGGCCCAACTAACATTCGCGAAAAATTGGTTAAAACCGGCATTCGCACATATGATGTAACCTTTGGAGTCACCGGGTAAGTTTGGATTGTCGGCAGGTTCTGGAGCATTGATCGCAATTTGTGCCGAAACTTGCGAAACGCATAGCAAAAGAAATAGAGCCAATTGGCTTGACGGATGGGACAAAAATTTGGGTTTCATAAGTAGTTGTCGTTTTAAGGGACTTCGGAGCTTATCGTCTTATGTGATGCTCGATAAATTCACGGTATCCATGGTTATTAAAACAATGGTCTTGGCAATGCCCCGTATTTCTGACAATTCCATAGTATTCAACAACAAATATGTTATATAATTGAGTCGTGGGGAATTTAATGTTGTAGGGTGGATTAAAAATGTTGTGAAACTGGATATTCGCAAGGTGATCGCTTTTAGTGCCCCGTACTAAAGGCATTTTTCCTACTTTTGTGCTTCCAAAATGAGCATGGTATGGACGAGACGACCAAATCCCTGAATTTCATAGAGCATATCATCGAGGAAGACCTTGGCAAGGGCTTTCCCAATGAGGCTTTGCGCTTTCGGTTTCCACCGGAACCCAATGGATATCTTCATATTGGACATGCAAGCTCCATTTGTCTTAATTTTGGATTGGGACTACGCTACAATGCCCCCGTCAACTTAAGGTTTGACGACACTAACCCGACCAAAGAGGAGCAGGAATATGTGGATGCCATAAAACGGGATGTGGAATGGCTGGGCTATACTTGGGATACCGAACGGTATGCATCTGATTATTTTCAGCAATTATATGATTGGGCGGTTGCTTTAATAAAAGAGGGAAAGGCCTATGTAGATAGTCAATCTTCGGAGGAGATGGCTTTTCAAAAAGGCACTCCAACGGAACCGGGAACCAATAGTCCATATCGAAATCGATCAATTAAGGAAAATTTGGAGTTGTTCGAGGGAATGAAACGAGGTGATTTTGAAGAGGGGACTCATGTGCTTCGTGCAAAAATCGATATGAACTCTACCAATATGCTGATGCGGGACCCGATAATGTATCGAATACTCCATAAAGCGCACCATAGAACAAATACCGATTGGTGTATTTATCCCATGTATGATTGGACACATGGCGAAAGCGATTATGTGGAACAGGTATCGCATTCCTTGTGTACTTTGGAATTCCTACCACATCGTGAGCTTTATGATTGGTTTTTAGATCAAGTGGTGGACGCTAAAAGAATTCGCCCAAAACAACGTGAATTCGCACGTAGGAACTTGAGTCATACTGTGGTCAGCAAACGGAAACTGCTGCAATTGGTAGAGAAAGATGTAGTAGATGGTTGGGACGACCCTAGGATGCCCACGATTTCCGGATTGCGTAGGCGTGGTTATACCCCAGAGTCCATTCGCAGCTTTGTGGAAACCATTGGCATAGCAAAAAGGGATAACTTGATAGACGTGTCTTTATTGGAATTTCATGTAAGAGAGCACTTGAACAAAATTGCACCTAGAGTCATGGCCGTTTTGGACCCCTTAAAAGTGGTGATTACGAACTATTCGGATGATAATGAAGAATGGTTGGATGCCGAGAACAATCCTGAGGATGAGTCTGCGGGAAGTAGAAAGGTACCATTTTCAAGAGTGATTTATATAGAAAAAGCGGATTTTCGGGAAGAGGCCAACAGAAAATTCTTTAGACTAAAACTTGGAGGCGAAGTGCGCCTAAAAAACGCCTATATTATTAAGGCTGAAAGCTGTACCAAGGATGCTGAAGGTAATATTACCGAAGTTCAATGTACCTATGACCCTAAAAGCAAAAGTGGTAGTGGTACCGAGGAAAGTTTGCGAAAAGTGAAAGGTACGCTTCATTGGGTTTCAGTAAAACATGCGGTAGAGGCCGAAGTACGTTTATATGACCGCCTTTTTACACATGAAAGTCCGGATACCCAAAAGGATAAGGATTTTATGGAATTCATTAACCCCGATTCACTTCAAAAGGTTACCGGCTATTTGGAACCAAATTTAAAAAATGTTACAGCGGGGGATAGGTTTCAATTTCAGCGCCTAGGCTATTTTAATGTGGACACTGATTCAAACCCCGGAAAATTAGTGTTCAACAGAACGGTTCCTTTACGAGATACCTGGGCAAAAATTGATCAGAACAAGTAGTATAAGGATTTCTTATCCTACTAAATATATCAATCGGTATTTTCAATTGGAAACGGCTTGTTCTAAAAGATTTTAAGACCATTTTCCCACCCACCTTTAGTTTTCCTTAGCCTATCCGGGAACAACCCTCTTATGCAGCTTAAATTCGGTATTAAGCCAAAATCTTTCGAATTTTGTATGGAATGATGGTTTTACGCGTCTTAGGGATACATGACCATACATCGTTGTCAATTTATCGATGTACATATCTTTCAGATGAAGAAGTTTCTATTGTTGTTTTTTTTAGCGGGTACAACCTGTGGACATGCCCAGGACATAATGGTAACGGAACTTGAGTTTATGGGATTAAAACGCACCAAGGAATCCTTCTTGCGACGTTTGGTAAAAGTGAGGCCGAACACCCCCTATGATTCGCTTAAAGTCGTTGGCGATGTTGAGCGTTTAAAACGTCTTCCAGGGATTGCAAATGCTTCCCATGAAGTAAAAGCGGAAAATGACAATGTGATTGTAAAATATATCATTGAGGAAAATTTTACACTCATTCCCGGGCTTAGGATTGCCACTGCAAATGACGGTAGTTTTGCATACAGAGTCTCTGCTTTTGAGTTCAATCTGTTCGGAAACAATCAGCTTCTAGGAGGGTTTTATGAAAGGAACGTTTTTGATTCCTACGGTTTCTTCTGGGAGCATCCATTTTTATTCAGTGATAAAGTGGGTATCGGGTTTGGTTATCAAAATGTAACGACCCAAGAACCTATTTTTTTTGAGGAAGGCGATAAGGACTATCGGTTCAATTCGGAAATGTTTGAAGGAAAGCTCATATTCTCTTTTAGCTTTAACCATGAAGCGGAAATTGGCGCTAGTTTAGTTAAGGAATCATATTTATTTGAAGGGGAAGATCCCTTGCCCAATAGACCTCTGGAATTGGAAGCGGATAAAATAATGTATAGGCTAGCGTACCGATACGTGGATTTGGATATTGACTATCAATATTTTGATGGGGTGTTGAGCGAATTTACCGGGCAGTATATTCAGTTTTTAAATGGGGATGAGCCAGCGGAGAATTTTTTAAAATCATTTTTATCCCTGAGGAATGACTTTATCCACTACAAAAAACTAGGAAAAAAAGGAAATTGGGCCAGCAGATTTCGACTAGCGGCAGCCATTGGGAATGAGGATTCACCTTTTGCCCCTTTTACCTTGGATAATCAGCTCAATATTCGTGGGGTTGGAAATACGGTGGATAGGGGCACTGCGGCCATTGTATTGAATACTGAGTATAGGCATACTTTTTATGAAAAAGGTTGGTTCGTGGTACAAGGAAACGCCTTTGTGGATGCCGGTTCATGGAGAACTCCGGGAGAAGACTTTTCGCAGTTGTTCGATGGTTCTTCAACACGGTTATATCCTGGATTGGGCATTCGTTTTATTCACAAACGGATTTTTAACGCAGTATTTCGACTGGATTACGGCTTTGGCATCGGAAATGACACTACCAACGGAATTGTATTTGGCATCGGCCAATATTTTTGAAATCTGACCTGATAATATAAAAATGGTCATGACATCTCTTGGCCATTTTAAGAGAAGATTTATTACTAGCCGGGCTTCTTGGGATTCGTCTTTTTCATCTGTTCGCCGATCATATTGCTTGCCGTAAACGAAGCCACCATATTATTGAGCATATCACTACCTGCTTGGGGAGAATTCGGCAATAGAATCAAATTAGTATTGGTCTCCTCACCAATGGATTGCAAAGTGTCATAATGTTGCGTTACTACAATCAATGCGGAAGCTTCTTGGGAATTGATTCCCACCTTGTTCAGCACCTCCACGGATTCCTCAAGGCCGCGGGCAATCTCCCTGCGCTGATCGGCGATACCCTGACCTTGAAGTCTTTTGCTTTCGGCCTCCGCCTTTGCTTTTTCTACAATAAGGATACGAGCGGCATCACCTTCAAATTGTGCAGCGATTTTTTCCCGCTCTGAAGCATTGATACGGTTCATGGCCTCCTTTACCTGGGCATCCGGATCAATATCGGTTACCAATGTCTTAATGATGTCATAACCGTAATCCAACATAGCGTCCTGCAATTCTGATTTTACAGCTATGGCGATGTCGTCCTTTTTTACGAAAACATCGTCCAATTTCATTTTAGGCACTTCAGCTCTTACCACATCAAACACATAAGATGTAATCTGGTCGTGCGGATATTCCAATTTATAGAAGGCTTCATATACTTTTTCCTTGATGACAACATACTGCACGGAAACTTTAAGCTTTACGAATACGTCATCCAACGTTTTGGTTTCTACAATAACATCCAGCTGTTGAATCTTAAGTCCCAAACGCGCCGCAATACGGTCAACCAATGGAATTTTCATCTGTAAGCCGGAATTGCGTATACTGTGAAACCGTCCGAAGCGTTCAACAACTACCGCAGATTGCTGCTTTACGATGAAAAAAGAGGAAAAAAGGACGATAAGTCCAAAAAAAATAATTGGTATCAAAAGAAAGTTGCCCATGGCGTTGGATTTTAGTTAACGGATTGAATTTACGAAAAGGCTTTGTATATAAGTAGGTTTTTCGAGAAGATTGTTACAAACTATAATTTCGGTCTGAAGATTCAAATTCTAGATCGGACTTCTAACGGGAGACGATAAAAACTTGAGGCAGAAAAACTACAAATTTGAAATTGCACTATGGATTCTTCCTATACTTTCCTCGTTTCCGATCAATTCCATAATATCGAACAAATGAGGACCTTTTAAGTCCCCAACGATGGCTAGGCGCAAAGGCGCCATGACCTGTCCAAAGGAAAATCCCTCTTTGGTAATCCAAGTTTTTACAGAAGCTTCTATGTTTTCAGAAGTGAAATCATCAATGGTCTCAGTTACAGAAACCAATTGCCCCATGATTTTCGGCGTATTTTCCTTCCATTGTTTTTTTGCCGCTTTTTCATTGTATTCGGTAGGGGCTTCAAAAAAATAACTACCTAGTTCCCAAAAATCGGAAACAAAGGTCGCCCGCTCCTTGATTAAGGAAACCACTTTCTGGATATATAATTCTGATTTCCCAAAGTCCGTACCTTTTGTGCTTACAAGCAATTCACGGAATAAATCGGCCAATTCCGTATCGTTCTTTTTTTGGAGGTATTGCTGATTGTACCACTTGGTCTTTTCAGGGTCGAAACGTGCTCCGGATTTATTTACCCGCTCTAAACTAAAGGTATCCACCAATTCTTCTAGAGAAAAAAGCTCCTGTTCTGTACCGGGATTCCAGCCTAATAGAGCCAAGAAGTTAATAACCGCTTCCGGAAAATACCCCGCTTCCCTATAGCCAATAGATTCATTCCAAGACAATGGAAAAACGGGAAAACCCATTTTCTCTCCATCTCTCTTACTGAGCTTCCCTTTGCCCGTGGGCTTCATGATCAAGGGTAAATGGGCAAATTGAGGGGCTTCCCAATTAAAAGCATTATATAACTGTAAATGTAGTGCTAGGGAGGGTAGCCATTCCTCTCCGCGGATTACATGTGAAATTTCCATTAAATGATCATCAACTATATTGGCCAGGTGATAGGTGGGCATACCATCACTTTTGAATAGGACCTTATCGTCCAAAATGTTGGTATCTATCTCAATTTCTCCACGAATACTATCGTTCAATATCAGTTTTTCGTCAGGAGGTGATAAAAACCGAATCACATAATCTTTTCCGGAAATTAAACGTTTTTGAACTTCTTCTGGAGTGCGGGATAGAGAATTGTTTAGTTTAAGACGATTGTGCCAATTGTAGATAAATGTTTTTCCCTTGGCTTCATGGTCTTTCCGATGAAAATCCAACTCTTCTGATGAATCAAAGGCATAATACGCTTTTCCTTTTGCGATAAGTTCTTCAGCGTACTTTTTATAAATGGATTTTCGCTCACTTTGTCGGTATGGACCAAAACCTCCATCTTTTTCGGGACCTTCATCAAAAGGGATACCGCACCAGTTTAGGGCCTCTATAATATAGTCTTCGGTTCCTTCTACATATCGATTTTGATCGGTGTCCTCTATCCGAAGAATAAAATCGCCCTTATGTTTTTTGGCAAACAAATAATTGAACAAGGCTGTACGTACACCGCCAATATGAAGGGGTCCTGTTGGGCTTGGCGCAAAGCGAACTCGGATTTTCTTTTCCATCCGCCAAAGGTATAAAAAGCGGGTTAGTCGCCAAAGGCGTATCTAAGATGGGCGGGAATGTTTGGAATTATGATTTTTGATCGCGGCGACCTTAGTGTAAATAGTGTCTAAGGGTAAATGTCGCAGTTTCATTGGTGCTTGTTTTTTGGGCATTTCAATTGGTAGTTTTGGCAAACACCGATAGTTATGTTCTGTGTGGTTGTTTAGTGTTCAATAGCTCTAAAGTGATAGTGGATGATACTTTTAGTAGGAGAGCATATGCCGGGGAATGCATTTTAAACCGACGATGTTTTGCCTTTTAACAAATTTTTGATGACAAAATTTCCGATAACAAGTATCTTGGTAGTATATATACACTGTTTTGAATACATACCACAACATATTGGAAAAGCTGAACCAGTTCACAAAACGGTTCTATACCAAAATGCTGATACAGGGCAGCTTGTTGTTTTTGGCGATCGGCTTTCTATTTTTTTTAGTGATACTGGCGGTGGAATACTTCTTATGGCTTAGTTCTACTGGCCGACTTGTCTTATTTTTTGTCTTTATAGGAATAGAACTTTTTTTGTTCTATAGATTTATGTTGACACCGTTGCTCTATTTACTACGACTAAAAAGTGGTATAAGCAACAAAGATGCATCTTTATTGATTGGAAAACACTTTTCCGATGTTGATGACAAACTATATAATTTGCTGGATCTGGCCGAGGATCAGAACCAATCCGAACTCTTGTTGGCGAGTATAGAACAACGTTCGCAGCGGATGAGACCTATACCCTTTGTTGCGGCATTGAATTTTAAGGAGAGTTTTAAATATGCCAAGTATTTAACCTTACCAGCTTTTGTTTTTGGCCTGATATGGCTCTCAGGTAATCTTTCCAGTTTTTTTGGTTCCTATGAAAGAGTAGTTAACTATGATATGGCTTACGAACCTCCGGCTCCTTTTGTATTTAAGCTCCTTTCGAATGATTTGAACGTTCTGGAAAACGAGGCTTTTACTGCGCTGGTTAGTACGGAAGGAAAGTTGAGGCCGGAGAATGTTCATATAGTAGTGGATGGAAGAGAGATGCTATTACAGGATAATGATGGCATGTTCCGTTATGAATTCCGCCCTCCCTTAAGTCAAACAGATTTTTACTTTGTTGCAAATGATGTAAGGTCCAGAACGTATACACTCAATGTCTTGGAAGTCCCTTCAATACAGGATTTTAGAATGGTCTTGGACTATCCAAATTATACGGGCAAATCATCCGAAACCTTGAAAAGCACTGGAAATGCTACCTTTCCTGAGGGAACTAAAGTTACGTGGAGTATTGTCTCGGAAAACACGGAGGAGATTCAATTGCATATCTCGGATACCAGTTTGACGTTTTCAAAGACGGCCGATGACTTTGACCTATCCCAAAGGGTATATAAAAATATGCCCTACGAGCTCTCAACATCGAATGCTAATGTTCGTGATTTTGAGAAACTACAATATCGCTTTAAGGTTATAAAAGATGCCTATCCGGGAATCAAGGTCAACCAAGTTTTGGATTCACTAAACCCAAATATTTCGTATTATTTTGGGGAAGCATCGGATGACTATAGATTGAAGGATATTTCTTTGGTATATTATCCGGATGATGATAGTGAGAAACGAAACACCTTGGGACTTGTTAAATCAAAAAACAATTTTGAACAGTTCTATTACACATTTCCGTCCGGTCTTGAATTGGAACGGGGCAAGACCTATAGTTTTTATTTTGTGGCCACCGACAACGATGCTATTCACAAAGGGAAATCTACGAAAAGCCAAATTTTTTCTACGATGGTCTTAGACGAAGACCAGCTAAGGAATAAGGAGTTGGAATCTAGACAGGAAATAATACAGAACTTGGATAACTCATTGGAAAGCTTTAAAAAGCAGAAGGGAACCTTAAAGGAGATTAACAAAGAACAAAAGGAAAAGCAACAGCTAAACTTTAATGATCAGAGCCAAGTAAAGGATTTTCTAAGAAAGCAACAACAGCAAGAAGCGTTGATGCAAAAGTTTAGTAAACAGCTTAAGGAAAATTTGAATAAGGACACAGAGGATGATCAATTAAAAAAGCTGTTGAAGGAGCGACTGGAGCGGCAAGAATTGGAGGCCAAAAGAAACGAAAAACTGCTGGAAGAGCTTTCGAAGATTACGGACAAAATGAAAAAGGAGGAACTAACCAAACGTCTGGAAGAGTTAGGCAAAAAGCAACAGAACAGCGAACGAAACCTAGAACAGCTATTGGAACTTACAAAACGATATTACGTTGCTGAAAAGGTAAGGCAACTGGCTAAGGACCTGGAAAAGCTGGCGAAAGAACAAGACAAACTAAGTGAATTGAAAATTGGGGACGATTTTTCCGGAAAAGAGCAGCAGAATTTGAATATGGAATTTGAAGAGATAGCTGAGGAAATGGATAATCTGGATAAGGATAATAAGGACCTAAAGAAACCTTTGAAGCTAAATTTGAACAAGGAGAGCGAGAAGTCCATAAAGAAGGACCAACAGGAGGCTTTAGAGGAAATCAATAAACATCAGGAAGGAAATGAGCCAGTGGAATCGGAATCACAACAACAGAATGCTAAACAAAAACAAAAATCAGCGGCTCGTAAAATACAGGAAATGAGTGAGGCGTTGGAACAATCTGCTTCTGGGGCTAATGGTTCTACTATCACGGAAGATGCTGAAATGCTACGTCAAATTTTGGATAATCTGGTAACCTTTTCGTTTAAGCAGGAAAGCTTACATGACACTTTGGAGGATTCGGAAGCGGAAATTGCGCAATTTGGGGGTACTGTTAGGCAGCAGCAGCAACTACGAAATTTGTTTGAGCATGTAGATGATAGTCTTTTTGCACTTTCATTGAGACGTGCCGAACTTTCCGAGTTTGTTAATGAACAAATTACGGAAGTGTACTATAATATGGATAAGTCCTTGGAAAGCATTGCGGATAATCAGATTTATCAGGGGATTTCCTATCAAAAATATGTGTTAAATGCATCGAACAGTTTAGCCGACTTTTTGGCGAAGTTGTTGGATAATATGCAAGAAAGTATGATGTCTGGCTCAGGTTCAGGACAAGGCAATGACTTTCAATTACCTGATATTATCAAAGGGCAAGGCGAATTGAAGGAGAAAATGAAGGGAATGGGAAAATCTGGTGAAGGTCAACCTCAGCAGGGAGAAGGCCAAGGACAAAGTGGCGAGGGAGAAAAGCAAGGAGGGAAAGGACAAAGCGATGGAGAAGGGGAGCCTGGATCTGATGGTGAATCAAAAGATTTAGGCACGGAGTCGAAAGGTAAAGAGGGCAAAGGTGGAAATGGAAAGGGAGAAAAAGAGGGTAATGGGCAACAGGAAGGGGCATTGGGAGAAGAAGAACTTAAGGAGATTTATGAAATCTATAAGGAACAACAACTTTTACGAGAGCAGCTTGAAAAGCAATTGGAAGATATGATTAATAGTAATGATCGAAAGTTGGGACAGAAACTATTGAAACAAATGGAGGATTTTGAAAACGATCTTTTGAAGAATGGAATTACTGAGCGCACTATAGATAAGGCCAATAATTTGGAATATGAATTATTGAAATTGGAGAATGCCGCTATGAGGCAGGGAAAGAAAGAGGAAAGAGAGAGCAATGTGAATAGGGAGAAGTTTCAGAGCCCAATACTTACCAAACCGGTGTTGTTGGAGAATTATCGAAATGAAACAGAGATTTTAAATCGCCAAACCTTACCTTTGCGCCGCAATTTTCAGGACAAGGTCAGGGAGTATTTTAAAAGCGATGATTGAGTTTTGTTTCGAAACGGAATTTGAACTGCAGGATAAAAAGAGGTATGTAGAGTGGTTGGCACAAATTGTGGCATCAGAAGGTAGGGAAGTGGGAAATCTTTCCTTTGTGTTTTGTGATGACACTTATTTGTTGGAGATCAATCAGAAATTTTTAGGACATGATTCATTGACGGATGTTATAACTTTTGATTATTCCGATGATGATGTCTTATTTGGCGACGTGTTTATTTCCACTGAAAGATTGAAGGAAAATTCTTATAAATTTAACAGTAAATTTGTAGATGAGCTGCAACGAGTAATGGCTCATGGAGTATTGCATTTATTGGGCTACGATGACAAATCGGATGATGATTCAAAAGAAATGCGATCGAAAGAGGAGGAGAAAATGAAATTGTTCCACGTGGAACATCAATAGGCTATGTTTCAAGAAAGGTATGATGTTATAGTTGTAGGTGGGGGCCATGCTGGAGCAGAAGCGGCCGCCGCTTCTGCCAACATGGGCTCAAATACCTTATTGGTTACAATGAGCCTGCAGACTATTGGGCAAATGTCATGTAATCCGGCTATGGGAGGTATTGCCAAAGGGCAAATCGTTCGAGAGATCGATGCTATTGGTGGGTATAGCGGAATAATAACGGACAAATCCGCTATCCAGTTCAAGATGTTGAATAAATCTAAGGGTCCGGCGATGTGGAGCCCTAGAGCTCAGAATGACCGAATGCGATTTGCTGAGGAGTGGCGCCTGGCTTTGGAAGCCACTCCCAATCTAGATTTCTATCAGGAAATGGTCAAAGGTCTTTTGGTGGAAGGAAATAGAGTTGTGGGAGTACGGACCTCTCTTGGAATTGATATTAAAGGTAAAGCGGTCGTTTTAACGAACGGAACCTTTCTTAATGGATTGATTCATATAGGCGACAAACAATTTGGCGGAGGACGTGCCGGGGAACGTGCGGCAACTGGAATAACGGAGCAATTGACTGATTTCGGTTTTGATAGTGGGCGAATGAAAACGGGAACTCCACCAAGGGTGGATGGCCGATCCCTGGATTATTCTAAAATGATAGTGCAGCCCGGGGATTCTAATCCGGAAAAGTTTTCATACTTGGATACCGTACTGCTAAAGGAACAGAGGGACTGTCATATGACTTATACAAGCCCACAAGTGCATGATTTGCTGCGCGATGGTTTTGACCGGTCTCCTATGTTTAATGGTAGGATTAAGAGCATAGGACCAAGATACTGTCCTTCTATAGAGGATAAGATCAATCGTTTTGCAGACAAGGACAAGCATCAAATTTTTGTGGAACCGGAAGGTTGGCATACTGTAGAGGTCTACGTAAACGGATTTTCAACTTCATTGCCGGAGGATATACAATACAAGGCGTTGAAATCTGTTAAGGGTTTTGAGGAGGTTAAGTTTTTTAGACCGGGGTATGCCATCGAATATGATTATTTCCCGCCGACCCAATTGCGCCATACTTTAGAAACCAAACTTTGTGAGGGTCTTTATTTCGCTGGGCAGATTAATGGAACCACTGGATATGAAGAGGCCGCTTCCCAAGGCCTAATGGCGGGAATCAATGCGCATTTAAAAATTCATGAAAAAGAACCTTTTGTTCTAAAAAGGGATGAAGCTTATATTGGAGTATTGATTGATGATTTGATTACAAAAGGGACAGAGGAACCGTATCGTATGTTCACTTCTCGCGCAGAGTATAGAACGTTGTTGCGTCAGGATAATGCAGATTTGCGCTTAACGCCTAAAGGGTATAAGATTGGTCTTGCCAAGGAGAATCGTTTACGACGCATGGAAGAAAAGTTGAATAAATCAGATGCGTTCATCTCATTTTTCAGGGACACTAGTGTTAGGCCAGAGGAAATTAATCCCATACTGGATAGTTTAGATTCGTCTTTGGTCAAGCAATCGGATAAAATGTTCAAGGTGTTTTCACGGCCTAGGGTAACTATGGATCATATGTTACAATTGGATTCTGTTTCAGATTTTGTGGTGGAAAACAATTTGGACCGGGAGGTTTTGGAACAAACTGAAATTCAGGTAAAATATTCGGGATATATTAAAAAGGAAAAGAACAATGCGGATAAGCTGAATCGCTTAGAGAACGTCAAGATTCCTGACAGTTTTGATTATTCAAAATTAAAGTCGTTATCCTTTGAAGCTCGCGAAAAGTTGGAGTTTATTCGTCCCGTAACGATATCCCAGGCCTCACGTATAAGCGGTGTTTCGCCTTCAGACATTAGTGTTTTATTGGTTTTCTTGGGGCGTTAATGCATAAAATGTTCCACGTGGAACATTTTAGGGCAGCCTCTATGGAACATGGAAATAGCATCTATGGTTTTTTCGCAAAACCTTATTGTTGGAGGTTAAATTGGCGTGGTGTTTGATATTGTTTGATTCGAATCAAACCAACACCATATGTTCCGAATAATTACGTTTATTGGAATTCTGTTCCTTCTATATTCATGTATTCCACTTCGCATTGCGCCAAGCATTGATGATTACAAAATAACCAAAGGGAAAAAATTCAAAAGAGGACTTCCCAAACGTGAAATGTTCATTTTTGAGGACCCAAAGGATGCAAATCAATTTTATAATTATGTAAACATCAAATTTGAATTAGGCGATGAGGACGTATATGATGATGTTCCCTTCAAAATTAACGGACAACAGTACTTCTTTTCTTTTTATGAAGTAGAAATACCGACCAAAACAATCAACTTGATTCCCCTTGTGATTGATGGCCTTTTGGACAGTGCGGACATGGGTCCGTTTTTGGAGGATGCCCACGCGTCCAGAGTTGGAAATTGGTATATTGCCATTGAGGCATATACCGATTTTGAGCAGGATTGTCTTCAAGAAAATTCCCTTTCAAGGGAAGTCGTTTTGAAGTATCTTAGAACCATAAAACAAGAATATCTATCCACGTATAATTATAATGAAGTTGTATTTAAAAACTAAGGATTACGCAATTTCACAAGAAGAATTTCATTTAGTGTATAATAAGGATATGGATATGCTCATTACCCAACCTCGGCCAGAAACGTTGGACAAATACTATCAAAGTGAATCCTATATTTCGCACACGGATGCGAACAGCAGCTTAATTGAAAAGCTTTATCAAGCGGTTAAGAAATATAGCCTTGGCAAAAAGGTAAAGCTGATCAACAAATATGTAAAAGAGAAAAAAACACTTTTGGATTTTGGGGCGGGAACGGGTGACTTTTTAATTACCGCAAAAAAAAGAAATTGGTCCGTAGCCGGTGTTGAACCGAATTCCAAAGCTAGGGAGCTGGCAAAAACTAAAGGAATGAATCTTTCTTCAAAACTGGATATGCTTAAAAATCACAAGTATAAAGTTATTACGCTTTGGCATGTACTGGAACATCTTCCTAATTTGGAAGAACAAATTGAGGAGTTGATTTCAAGGTTGGGGGACGAGGGGATTCTTGTAATCGCCGTTCCTAATTTCAGATCTTACGACGCAAAATTTTATAAAGAATTTTGGGCGGGCTATGACGTGCCCAGACATCTTTGGCACTTTTCCAAGACAGCAATAGAGAAGTTGTTCTCCAAACATGAATTAAAAATCACAAAAATAAAACCGATGGTCTTTGATGCTTTTTATGTTGCGATGCTCTCGGAAAAATATAAAACAGGCAAGACTAATTTTTTAAAAGCTTTTTGTGTGGGTATGTGGTCTAATATCAAAGCTCTAGGTTCTGGAGAGTATTCTTCCCTTATCTATGTTCTTAAAAAGGTATAAAACGTATTTTAAGAAGATTTCAGGGACTTTTAAGATGATTGACATAATGAGCCTGCATCTCTTTATTTTAAATGCTGTTGCATATCTATTTTTAAACGAAAACCAATAGTCTAAACCAATTATAAATCAAAAATTAAATAGATTTTTTCTATTCTTTGATTTCGCACTATTACAACTTCAAATGATAGCCGATGGCAATCGGCTAAATACTTCTCCTTTTTATCAAAAAGCTTTCCTATTTTTGCCCAACCTAAAAAATTACCTTAAATATTGAGGTGAGTATTTAAAATTTGAAAAAAGAGAAATAATAGTAATATGAAGAAAATAGTAGTTGTATGTATCGTACTGGTTGTCCTTTCATGTAAACAAGAAAAAATAGGGTTTGTGGACAATGTGAAATTGATGGACGAATATCAAGAGAAGATAGACATTGAATCCAAGTTCAAGACAAAAGCAGAGGCGTTGGCCAAGAAAAGGGACAGTATTTCGCAGGCTTTTCAATTGGAAGCTCAGGCTTTTCAGGCCAAGGCGCAGAATATGTCGCAAAAGAAAGCCCAGGAAGAGTATGGCATAATGCAGCAGCGTGGTCAATTTATCGGCCAACAGTTGCAACAAGAGGATCAACAACTACAAGCTGAAGGACAGACAGAAATGGATAGTGTGGTAAGCAAGGTGAAGAAAGAAATCAAAGCCTATGGCAAAGTGCAGGGCTACACGTATATCCTTGGTGGCGGCGATGGTGGCAGTGTGCTCTATGGCATCGATGCCAATGATCTTACGGACGAAATTATAAAGATTCTAAACGACAACTACAAGAAATAGTTCATGATGGCCGGGCCTATATCTTTAATCAGATTCTTTTAGTTTTGTAAAAGAAAGACCAAAAAGATAGCCGGTATAAAATATACGGCAATAGTTTTTGCTCCTTCATAATCCTTGGCGGTTCGTTGCCCGAACAGGAGCATTAATAGGGAAATACAAGACATCATGGCCCCATATAATGCGATAGTGTCATTACCCATGATTACAATTTGATAAAGACCCACGGCGCAGAGTATCCCGGCCGTTGTTTCGGATAGCAAAACGATCCCTAATAGGGCCGGCACCAAATTTTGCAAGGGCGTACCCGCAAAATGTTCCTTAAGCCAGGTTAGATTGCCCTTCCAATCAAATACCTTATCGATTCCACTTTGCAAAAACGTAATGATGAGGAAAAGTAATAAAAGAATTTCCGTGGCGTAATTAAGAATACCTTGCATAGAATAAGATTTTAGGCCGCTTTCTTGTGTAATAAACGTGTAAGTTTTATGGAAAGGTCCGTAAGAATAATTTTGGAATTACCATTGCGCTCTATGTGGAAATGTGCCTCTTCCAACTCTTCAACAATTTCCAGGATATTGTTCTCATGGACAAAGGGGGCAAATTTATCCAATTGAAATCCGTCCACATGAATTTTCATAAAGGCCAAGGCTTTCGCATTGTAATTTATCATTAGCGCTTGCCGCATCACGGAAAGGCAATACAATAGAAATTTCTTTTGTGTTTCCCGGCCTGTCTTTGCAACTTCATCACTCCAAAGGATAAGTTCATGAATGGCAGATTTGTTTCCCTTCGCCTTAAATGCACTTCGAACCCATTGTACAAACCACTTTTCAAAGACCAAGTCTTCCGAATCGCGGTTCTTGAGGTCTAGTGCCTTATTAAAATTGCCATTAGATTCATGGGCAAGCTGTAGAGCTTCTTCTCGGACGAGCCCTCTTTCCACCAAACCATCGGCGATGATTTGCTCGGCAAGTGGTGGAAAACGAAGAATTTGACATCGGGAACGTATGGTTTGGATGATTTGTTCCTCATCCTCGGTAATCAATAAAAATACAGTTTTTGCGGGGGGTTCCTCTATGAGTTTGAGCAATTTATTGGCTGCTGCCGTATTCATTTTTTCGGCCATCCAGACAAGCATCACTTTATAACCGCCTTCATAGGATTTCAAGGATAATTTTTTAACGATATCCTGAGCTTCATCTACTCCTATTTGTCCCTGTTTCTTCTCGATACCAATAAGACGATACCAGTCAAAAAGATTTCCATAGGGCTGCTCCGATAGAAACTTCCGCCATTCTTCTAAATAGTGATTACTTACGGCATGGGCTTTTACTTTATCCGTATTGGCTACGGGAAAGGTAAAATGCATATCAGGATGTGATAATGCCTCAAACTTTAGATTACAGCTGTTTTGGCCTTCCTCATTTTCTTCGTTTTTGTTGGAGCAGATGATATATTGTGCATAGGCCAAGGCCATAGGTAAAGTTCCACATCCTTCTGGGCCGACAAATAATTGAGCATGTGGAATACGACCCGCATCGGCACTTTTGGCCAAATGGCTTTTTATATGGGAAAGGCCCAAAATTTCCTTAAACAGCATAGTCCAAATATAGCCATTCGGATACAAATCAAAGAATTGAAATTTGGCCGTTCAAAGTTAACCTAAATAAAACTGGGAGCCCTTTATCCGAAGCATAGAAATCTTTACATTTGCCACTCTCTAAACCCTTTGCACATGAAGACTATTGATGATTTTAACTTCGACAACAAAAAAGCTCTGATCAGGGTGGATTTTAACGTTCCCTTGGATGCTGATTTTAATGTTACGGATACCAACCGGATCGAAGCGGCCAAACCCACAATTATAAAAGTACTTGAAGATGGTGGTAGTGCTGTTTTAATGAGCCATCTTGGGAGACCAAAGGGGCAGCGCAATCCGGGTCTTTCGCTAAAGCATATTTGCCCCAAGGTTTCCGAGATTATCGGAGTGCAGGTAAAGTTTGTGGATGATAGTGCTGGGGAAAGCGTAGAATTGGTCGTTTCGGAATTACAACCAGGTGAAGTGCTCCTATTGGAAAACCTTCGGTTTTATGCCGAAGAGGAAAAAGGAGATCAAGGTTTTGCGGAAAAGCTTTCAAAGCTAGGGGACATTTATGTGAACGATGCTTTTGGGACGGCACATCGTGCACATGCTTCTACAACAATAGTTGCCAAGTTTTTTCAAGACAAAAAATGTTTTGGGTATTTACTGGCAAAGGAAATCGATGCCATAGAGAAAGTAATGCGGACCGGGGAAAAACCCGTTTTGGCTATCTTGGGCGGTGCAAAAGTATCCAGCAAAATCACTATAATAGAAAATATCCTGGACAAGGTAGACCACTTGATCATCGGTGGCGGAATGACCTATACCTTTGTAAAGGCCCAAGGCGGGAAAGTTGGCAATTCCATTTGTGAGGACGACAAAATGGAACTCGCCATGGAAATTTTGGACCAAGCCAAAAAAAAGGGAGTGGAAGTGCACCTTCCTTCGGATGTTTTGGCTGCAAATGATTTTGCCAATGAAGCCGACACCCAAGTAGTGGATGTAGATAAAATACCTGACGGGTGGCAAGGTTTGGATGCTGGGCCCAAGACTCTGGAAAGTTTTGGGGAAGTCATTCAAAAGTGCAGGACTATTTTGTGGAACGGCCCTGTCGGTGTCTTTGAAATGGAGAACTTTGCTAAGGGAACCATAGCCGTTGGGAACTACATAGATGCGGCTACTCAAAATGGTGCATTTTCGTTGGTCGGTGGCGGCGATTCCGTGGCTGCGGTAAAGCAATTCGGTTTTGAGGACAAAGTAAGCTATGTATCTACGGGAGGAGGTGCTATGCTCGAAAGCCTGGAAGGTAAAACCTTACCGGGAATAGCTGCAATAATCGGAGCATAAAGGCGTTATCGATTAACGGGCATCGAAGTCCGAAGGAACGGCTTTAACATTGCAAAATTTTATTCTTTGAGAAAAAAAAGCGATTTTAGCTAGCCCCACCTTAATATTTAGCTTAATCCATGACAACAAAAGGAAATAGTCGCCTCGCCTTTTTAATCCTCTTCCTATGTATTAATTGGCTAACCTCCCAAGAAACAGATAGCATTCAAAACCCTGTAACGGTTACGGATACTACCACTTTGGATTTAAAGGGTGTTGAGCAGATGGAGCGGATGGATACCAAAGTGGAATTAGTGGATAATCCTCTTGTAATAATTAAACAGGAAGGCAAGGTTAAATATAATCTAAAGGACCATGCGGCGGCAGCTAGGTATGATAGTCTTTGGATGAAGGAACTCTATGAAAATGCAGCACTCTTTGATGAGATGTATGAGGAGGTATCCACACAGAGTTTGGAGGTAGTGCCAGAGGAAGAGGAACTATATACCTATGACCTGCCAACGGACAGCCTAAAGGCAAGGCTGGCAAAATTGAATCAAAAAACGCCTTTCAACGTAGTGTATAATCCATCTTTGGAAAACGTCATAAAATCTTTTTTGACGCGCAAAAGGGATTTGATGCAACGTATGCTTACCACAAGCCAGTTCTACTTCCCTCTTTTTGAACAGCAATTGGACAACTACGATATTCCTTTGGAAATGAAATATTTGTCCATTGTAGAATCTGCCTTAAACCCAAGGGCACGATCACGTGTGGGGGCAACAGGTCTTTGGCAATTCATGTATGGTACCGGAAAAATGTACAAGCTCAATGTAACCAGTTATGTAGATGAACGAAGTGACCCCGTTAAATCCACGGAGGCAGCTTGTAAATACCTCTCTAAACTCTATGATATCTTTGGTGATTGGGACTTGGCCCTAGCGGCCTACAACTCGGGCCCCGGAAATGTAAACAAGGCCATAAGAAGATCCGGAGGCTATAAAAACTATTGGAATTTACGGCGCAACCTTCCTAGGGAAACCGCAGGCTATGTACCTGCATTCCTGGCCACTATGTACATTTTCGAATATGCGGAGGAACACGACCTTATCCGGAGGAAAATAGAACGACCTTATTTTGAAACCGATACTATACATGTAAAAAGCCTTATAACATTTGACCAGATTTCCGAACTTATCGGAATAAGTAAGGAAGAATTGAAAATTTTGAACCCCTCCTATAAACTTAACGTAATACCTTATATTGAGGGCAAGCAACATATTCTTCGTCTGCCTAAATCGGTCATGGGCAAGTTTGTCGCCAATGAGGAAGCCATTTATGCCCACGTAGAAAAAGAATTGAAAAGTAAGGAAAGCCCATTACCACAATTGGTAAAGGCCGCGTCGAACAACAGGATTCGCTACCGGGTTAGAAGTGGTGATTACCTCGGAAAGATTGCTGAAAGATATGGGGTAGGCGTAAGCCAAATCAAGCGATGGAACGGTCTTCGAAGCAATAATTTACGAGTTGGACAACGATTGACCATTTTTCCAAGAAGAACACCCGGGGCCGCTGTGGCTTCCAACCAAACTAAAACTACTTCAAAAGCACAAAACCAGAATTTTCCTCCGGGCGCAAAAGTACATACCGTGCGCAGTGGGGATTCCCTTTGGACGATATCCAGGAAATACCCTGGAGTAAGTGTTGATAAATTAAAACAATGGAATGGCCTTAATAGCAATAGTCTAAAGCCGGGAACCAAGCTAAAACTTTGCGAATGTCCTTCCTAAACCTAGGAAGAAGGTTAAATTCTTGTTAGAGTTTTACAACTATGGAACGATTTTGGTAGCTGGCTACATTGTATTTTCCTATATTGAGAACACTCGCAAGAGTATTAATCTGGACGCAAAATGAAAAAACTACAAGTACTAGCTCTGCTCTCCCTTACATTACTGGTCAATTCCTGCAAGGATTCCAACCGAAACGACTATAAGCCTAACTCTGTTGGCGCCATAAACTCCTTGGCCGTTGTAATGGATAACGAATTGTGGAAAGGAAAGGTAGGAGATGAGGTAAGAAAACATTTTGCCGCTCCTGTTGTGGGCCTTATTTGGGACGAGCCACTTTTTACCATTCAACACTTACCTCCTAGTGTTTTTACGGGAACCACCCGCTACAGGCGCTCTACATTGTATGTCCAAAAGGATTCTTTGGACATTGCCCATGTAAAGACAGATATGTACGCCACTCCACAAAAGGTTGCGGTGATTAAAGGCAGGACCGAGGATGAGATTATTGAAAATTTAAGCGAAAAATCAAGCCAGATTATAGCGGAATTTAAGAATCTGGAAGTAAAGGAAGCACAGAAACGATTCTTACGTTCCCTAAACAAGGAACAAGTTCTGCAAGAAGAATTTGGTGTTTCCCTAACTATTCCATCCATTTACAAAGTAGGGAAACATGAAGATAATTTTGTTTGGATAGACAGGCAGGTTCCAAAGGGTACCATGAACATCATTGCTTATGAGGCGCCCTACAATAGTTTCTCAAATGATTCAACATTGGTAAGGGACATTATAAGAATGCGCGATTCCATTGGCAGTAAATACATTCCTGGTCCGGATGTGCCGGGGAAAAGAACTCATATGCGTACAGAGCCGGCATTTTCCCCTTCAGTATATCATACTACAATTATTGGAAAAAATGTAATTGAGATCAGAGGTATTTGGGATATCAAAAATTATCCGATGGCTGGTCCCTTTGTGACCTATATCATTGACGATTCCAAAAACTCAAGAAAAATAGTCTTGGAAGGCTTTACTTTTGCCCCCGCAACGGAAAAAAGGGACTATATGTTTGAGTTGGAGGCTATTTTGAAAACACTAAAATTTGAAACACAGTAGGAGTGTTACGCTATTGCGAACACCTAGCATAAAAAAGGCCCCTACCAATTCGTAGGGGCCTTTTTGTTGTGATTTATATTTATCAAACAAAGGCAAAGCCCGTGGATATTCTATAAATAAGGGCATAGGCTGCAATTGCAAGCAACGCAAAACAAAACCAGGAAAAAGCCTTAAAATATCGATTAAGAATTTTATAGGTCCAGTCCTTAAATGCCTCCACATAAATTTCCTTTACAAGTAGTAATTTATTCATATGCTTTCTCTTTTTTCAAGTTAACTAGAAAGCTAAGTTCTAAATTTGTCAAGGCAACCTTAAACTTTTTGGATGAAAGCCCTTAAATTATAGTTGTGTAAAATGCGGTATTGTTATGGCTCGGTGAAGCGTATTTGTTTTTCGGTGAAAGGCGTTATGAAACTCTGTAAGACATATACAAAAGGTGTATTTCCGAAATGGCGAGTTGTTGCAATGGAATCCATGGCTCTATAGTGGCACAAAAAAAGCGCCCCTAATGGGACGCCCTTATCAAAAGTTAGGTTGGTATTATACGATTAGTCAAAGGCAAAGCCAGTTGAGACTCTAAACAAGAAAGCATAAAGTACGATTAAGAAGCTTGCGAAACAAAACCAAGAAAAAGCTTTAAAATAGGATTTCACTAAATAATGGCCAAGGTTTTTAAAAGCTTCCAAATAGATTTCTCTAATAAGTAGGATGTTTTTCATGATGTTGGGATTTTAGTTAAATAGGTTATAGGTATAACTCAAAAACCATATTTTTTGTATTTCATCGAACACCTTTTGTTGTAAAGGGTCTAAGGGATGTTGTGAAATTCATCTTTTTTGAAAACAGAACTTTGTTCCAACCCAATTTGACTTGCCTTTTGGACTATTTTGACAAACAAAAAAGGCCGATAGGTGGGTAATAGCTATCGGCCTTTTTTTGATGTATTCTATGTCTTTGTTACATGCTTACAATGATAAACTCGGATCTACGGTTAAGGTGGTGATTGGCTTCGGTACATCTAACAGTACCATCACACTCGTTGAGCAATCGATTTTCTCCATATCCTTTGGCACTTTCAATACGTTCCGGTGCAACTCCTTTTGAAATTAAGTAATCCCTTGAGGATTTGGCCCTTTTGTCAGAGAGGTATTCGTTATACACTTTACTACCTCTAGAATCGGTATGGGATTCAATTTTGATAACCATATCAGGGTATTCGTTCATGACCTCTACCAGTTTATCCAATTCCTCGGCGGCATCCTTCCGTATATAGGACTTATCAAAGTCGAAATGAATCATTTCTGTCTTTAGTTTCTTGATACCGTCTTCAATGGCAATCATTTCTTTTAATCGTCGCATGGAAATGTCAACTTCCATACGTTCATTCTCCCTGGTGCTCACTTTTAGCTCATTCTCAAAGAATTCCTCTTGTGTTGTTTTCAGAGTATATTTGGTGTCTCCGTCCAAATCCTCAAAAACAAAAGTTCCATCATCTCCGGTCACAACTTCTTTGAGTTTGATTCCATTTTCGTCCAATAATTCTACCATAGTTTGCGGCATAACATCTCCAGTAATGAGTTCGGTGACCACACCTGCTATGGCATTAAGATTTTCTGGAATCTCTTCTACGACCAACCTTTTAAAGGAATAGATATCGTCATCTCCTTTGCCCCCGGGCCTGTTGGAAGCAAAAAAACCTTCTAGGGTCTCTTCGTTTACGATATAGGAGAAATCGTCTTTATTGCTGTTTATAGGTTTGCCAAGGTTTACCGCCTCTCCAAAGCCTTCCTCTTCGCTATATGTTGCCTCATACACATCCAATCCACCAAGCCCAACATGGCCATCGGAAGAGAAATACAGTTTATTGGAATTGATAAAAGGAAACATCTCCTTTCTTTCTGTATTTATGGTAGGGCCCAAATTCCTAGGTTCTGAAAAATTTCCGTCTCCCAGTACATCTACTACGAAAATATCAGTTTGACCAATGCTTCCTGGCATATCAGAAACAAAATACAGCTGTTTGCCATCCGGACTTAATGCCGGGTGTCCAGTGGAATAATCATCGCTATTAAATGGGACCTCCACAGCCTCTATCCAATCTCCATTGACTTTTTTGGACATATATATTTTTAAATGGTTGACTCCATTTTTATCGCGCTTTAGTTTTTTCCCGTAATTATTTCGAGTAAAATACATGGTGGAATTATCCGGTGAAAAGGTTACGGAAGCCTCATGATATTTTGTGTTAATCTTCTTTGAATATTTTATGGCATTACGAAGATCTTGGGATTCTTCATTCATTTTGGCAACATAAAGATCCAAAAAGGGTTGATTGTTCCACTTATACCTTCTGGTAGTAAAAAAAGATGAATCTGCAGAAGAAGCAAAAACAACTTGGTTTGAATCCAAGAACATAGGGGAAAACTCGGAATACTTTGAATTAATGGACAAGTTATGGATATCCAATTTTTCCTCTGTCCCCAAAATCTTATCCAAAACCACTTCATTACGGGTTTGTGTGGTGGCGTCCGTAATTTTTGCGAAATCGCCTTTTTTCATTTTACGGTTATACAATCGCATTAATCGTTTAGAACGGGCATATTTGCCTGTCCCCTTTAGGGAATGTGCATATTTGAAGATGTTATCAGCGGACATTTCATCTTTATAATTCTTATAGAGCAAGTTATACCAATGGAAAGCCTTTTCCATATTGGTATTGAAATAGTGGGCATCTCCAGCTTTTTGGATAATGTCGAAGGAATAGTAGTTATCCTTTCCCTTTTTCAAGGCTTCCTCGTAAAGATCCGCCGCTTCTGCATACCACATTTTCTCAAAATATTGATCTGCCTTTTGAATAAGTAAATTTTTTCTGGGGCTGTGGATTTCCTTTTGCACGACGTTAGGGGCAACGGAATTTTTAGTGTTCAACATTTCATAGTCTACCTTTTCCAAGGCAATAGGCTCTTCTGCGAAGACTTCTTTTTCTGCCTCCAATATCCAAACATCTCCCTTGTATTTACCATTTAATTTTGATGCACAGGCATCCACCGCTTCCAGCCCAAAAGGATGGTATTCCAGATATACGTAGTTAAGGCCGTTTTCGGAATTGGCTATGGATCCTGAGGAAAATCCTTTTCTGGTAAATTTTTTAATTGTTTTTTTAAGATTCTCCTTTCTACTGAAGATACCCGCAATAATATAATAACCGTCCTCGATGTCCATCAGGTTAGTCATCTTTCTATGGGCAATATTGTTCCTTTTTGCTGCTTCTTCAAAGGTTTCGCTGAAGGCAATGGAAGGCGTGCTGTCTGTGTCCAAATAAGAGTCTTCGCCGATTTCCTGATTGATGCCCGCTATACCAACTTGGGAATCGTTTTGGGCGATTAAACCAAGGGAAAGCAAAAGCACATAAGCCAAAATCAGTTTTTTCATGGGAAAGGGGGATGGGTTGATTGCTATTTCCAAATACGTCATGTAATGATATAACATGCGCACATGCTTGTAAACGTTGAAAATAGTGTTTCCTGTATGCCCTAGTGATTTTTTGTTGTGAAAGGCATATTTTTTGTCGTGTAGAGGAATATTATTATAGTTTCCCAACGCTTTTTACGGGAAAGTGAAATTAGAAGCAACAACGAGAAAGAAGAGGCCTCAAAATAAACCAAAAGGTATATAAAATACAGTTGAGATAAAAAACCCGGTGAATTCACCGGGTTTGGAATGCATATTGAATATAATTTTCTACTCTTTTTTCTCTTCCAATTTCTCATCTTCCTTGGAAGCATCCTTGAACTCCTTGATGCCGCTACCGAGACCACGCATCAATTCCGGTATTTTTTTGCCACCGAACAAAAGAAGTACTACCATAACAATTATGGCTATCTGCCATGGGCCAATGGCCAGAAATATATGTAAAGCTGTCATAGTTTATGAATTAGATAGATAACAAATGTACGAAATAATGTAATTAGTTCATTGTTAATAACAACGAAAGCGGCATAATTAAATTGCATGGACTTTTATCCGACTTTTTCCGTATCTAAGGGTGAAGCCAATTTTTAGATTGGAACCGGACAAAATTCATTTGCATCCTTATCTTTGTATACTATGGCCAAAAAAGTCAAAAAACGTAAGGAAATCAGAAGAAAGCTACTGCACAAGTATCGTTTGGTGATACTTAATGAAAGCACTTTTGAGGAAAAGATATCCTTCAAATTAAGCCGGCTTAATGTTTTTGTAACAGGATCTCTTTGCATTATCGGGTTAATAGGCCTTACCACCTTGCTCATTGCTTTTACTCCGTTACGCGAATATATACCTGGTTATTCTTCCACCAAACTTAAAAGACAGGCCACCGAGCTTACCTATAAAACGGATTCTTTGGTCCGAACACTAGATTATACCAATAGGTACTTGAATAATATCCGAATGGTTCTCAGAGGTGATATTGAAAACAATGAAATTAATAGGGACTCGCTTTTTGAGCAATTTAAATTGGATCCGTCAACGATAAACCTTACTCCGATTCGGGAAGACTCTATGCTTAGAGCGGAAGTGGCCCTGGAAGATAAATACAACTTGTTCGAAAGGAATATGGAAAAATCGGATTTGGTATTGTTCCCTCCAGTTAATGGTACAATTTCAGAGCAATATGACGCTGAGAAAAGGCATTTTGCAGTTGATGTAGTGGCACCCAGGGACACTCCAGTAAAAGCAGTGGCCAATGGGATGGTCATTTTTTCGGAATGGACAGCGGATACGGGATATGTTATGATTTTGGAACACGAGGACGGCCTTCTTAGTGTCTATAAACATAATGGGTCCTTAAGTAAGGTACAGGGTGATATTGTAAGGGCAGGAGAGGTCATTGCATCCGTCGGAAATACAGGTAAATTCACTACAGGCCCACATCTACATTTTGAAATTTGGGATAATGGAACCCCGGTAGATCCGATGAACTTCATAGATTTTAATTAATACAAATGTCCTTAAAATCTTTTGCTGCCAAAATATTTGCTAGACGTGTGGCCAAGAAAACAGCTCATTGGGCCAACCGTCCGATAGCTATGCAAGAAAAGGTATTTAAAGAAATTATCCAGAAAGCTTCAAAAACACAATTTGGCAAGGACCATGATTTCGACAATATTGACTCACACATAGATTTTGTCCGTAACGTACCCATTCGGGACTACGAGCAAATTAAAGGTTATGTAGAAAAAGTGGTAGAGGGGAAGGAGGATGTCTTATGGCCTGGAAAACCCATTTATTTTGCAAAGACCTCAGGAACTACTTCCGGGGCGAAGTATATTCCGATTACTAAAGAATCCATCAAACACCAAGTTGAGGCATCTCGAAATGCCATTTTAAATTATATTCATGAAACCGGAAACTCCGATTTTGTGAATGGCCGGTGGATTTTTCTACAAGGAAGTCCAGTACTTCAGGAAAAGAACGGTGTAAAATTGGGAAGGTTGTCCGGAATATCCGCCCATTATGTTCCCAACTATCTTCAAAAGAACCGCTTGCCCAGTTGGGAAACCAATTGCATAGATGATTGGGAAACCAAGGTAAATACTATTGTGGAAGAGACGGTTAATGAGAACATGACCGTTATCGCTGGTATTCCTTCTTGGGTACAGATGTATTTTGAAAAGCTCCATGAAAAAACGAATCAGGACATCGGTAGCTTGTTCCCGAATTTTCAATTATTCATTTATGGTGGGTTGAATTATGAGCCCTATAGGGCAAAATTTGAAAACTTGATAGGGCGCAAGGTAGATAGCATAGAACTCTTTCCTGCCAGTGAAGGATTTTTTGCTTATCAAGATTCCCAAGAAGAAAAAGGGATGCTCCTTCTGTTGGACTCTGGAATTTTCTATGAGTTTGTAAAGGCTGATGAATATTTTGATGAGGGAGCAAAACGGATTACGATCAAGGAGGTGGAAATCGGTGTTAACTATGTAATGATTGTCTCAACGGATGCCGGTTTATGGGCCTACAACCTTGGGGATACCGTTCAGTTTATTTCTGTTAATCCCTATAAGGTAATTGTTTCGGGGCGTATAAAACATTTCTTATCTGCCTTTGGGGAACATGTCATTGCCAAGGAGGTGGAAGAAGCCATGCAACAAGCTATTGTTGCCACAGATGCCAGAATAAATGAATTTACCGTAGCTCCACAAATAAGTCCGGCAAAGGACGAACTCCCCTACCATGAATGGTTGATCGAGTTTGAGAACGAACCATCCGAAATGGGAAAGTTCATTGAAACCTTGGATATATCACTACAAAAACAGAACAGTTATTATTTTGACCTGATTGATGGGAAGATCCTTCAACCCTTGAAAATCACTCAAATCCAAAAAGGTGGATTTCAGAAGTACATGAAATCCATTGGAAAATTAGGAGGCCAAAACAAAGTACAGCGTTTGGCCAATGACCGAAAGGTTGCAGATGTGCTATCCGCCTATAAGAAAGCCTAGGACAATTAATTCCACATTAATTTTAAATTGTAATTTTGCATGAAATTCTTCAATGGGCAAAACGATTGTTACAACCAGGGCTCAAGAATCTACGAATGCCATAGAACGGCTTTACATCACCATGCGTCATTTGTTCAACCGGGGGTTTTATAAACCCGGCGGGGTTTCTGGAGAGTCTCTAAAAAATGCATTGTTACTTTTGCGGCCAGAAATATATGGTTCCATAACGGAGGAAAAAGCAGAGTTGAAAGGGCTTATCTATGTTTTGGAACGTTTACCACAAGGCATAGAACAATGCCGATTTATAAATCTAACCTCGGACGAAGGTTATGGGAAATCCCACTTCAAGGCCATAGTGCCCCCAAAAAGGAGGCGCAACTGCTATCGTATCGATGATGAGCAGATGAATATAGAAATTACCCGTGGTCGTTCGGATATTTATGATATCCTTACCCATCTTACGTTTCTTTTCATAGAATCCGAAAAGATATGTAAGCGTGTTTTGATTGAGGACACCGATAAGACCATACGCGATTGGGTAAAACTTGAGGAAGCCGTTAAGAAAGAAGAGCTCACCGAAGTAGAAAGAGAAGTAGCATTGATTCACACCGCACAAATTTTAGGCCGTTCCTTTGAAGAGATACTTGAGGTTTATGGAGAACTGGGAACCAGTAAAAACCCCAACCGATTTTTGGAGATAGTGTACTGGTTGGGAAAATTGGCTATCGAAAAAGAAGTTACGGGTAATAAACGCTCCATTACTTTTAGTGCCTTATTGAGAGAAAGACTGGGCCATCACATCCATGGAGAGCAATGGGCCCATACAATCAAGGAAGTTTTGGCAAAGCATTCCCTTTTAGGAAGGCCGATTCATATAATCAGTGCCAATATGCATAGTGTAATGAACACACTATTTGCGCATAATGCCCTAAAAAAAGAGTTTCCGAACATTAATGACTCCTTGGAATTATATGAAGCATTGAGCTTACCTAAGAACCAAAAGCTACGGGACAAAGTAATGGCTATAGCTAAAAAAAATGGAATGCTGGTCATTGATGATGCATCGGGAACAAACATTGATGTTCAGATTTTCGACTTGGCCAGATTGGGCACGGATGCCTGTTGTTACGAATTGGCCAAGGACATTCCGGATGAAGAAAAACCTGTTATCTTTGTAATGGATTATGCCTTTGGGGAACAAGCTTATGAGACCATAGACGAGTTTTTAAAACCATATAAGGCAAAGAAAAAGAAACCTGTTTTTTTGAACATTGCATCTGTATCCATTATGGGGAAAGCTGGCATATTGGAAGGGGGCAAAGGCGATTTAATGATTCCATCCGCACATATTTTTGAAGGAACAGCGGATAATTATCCTTTTAAGAATGAACTTTGTAAGGAAGATTTTGAAGGGTATGGATTACAAGTTTTTGAAGGTGCCATGGTAACGGTCTTGGGCACATCCCTTCAGAATAAGGACATTCTCAAGTTTTTTCATCAATCCACCTGGAATGTCATAGGTTTAGAAATGGAGGGCGTACACTATCAAAAGGCCATTCAATCCGCTTCTAAGATAAGAAAGAGCATTAAGGAAGACGTAAAGGTGCGTTATGCCTATTATGCTTCGGACAATCCTTTGGAAACTGGTAGTACGTTGTCTTCTGGAGGCCTTGGCACCACAGGCGTAAAACCTACATACCTAATAACAGACCGAATTTTAGAACAAATTTTCAATTCATAGATATATGGCGGATAAACAATCACATAACAACCAGAATTCTTCTGATGAAATAGACTTGGGGCAACTATTTCAGATGATGGGAAAAGGTTTTGACAGAGTCTTTAGGAGCTTCCTTAGGCTGTTTTTATATCTGAAGAAAAACGTCTTGATTTTAATCGGATTAGTCGTTTTGGGAGTGGCAATAGGTTTTGGGCTCAATCAAATTGTAACCAGAGGAATGAAGACCGATGTAATTGTAAAACCTAATTTGGAGAGCAAGAATTACCTATATAGTGTGATTGACGAAATCCAGTCTAATATTAAAGCACAGGACACCTCTTTTTTCCGATCCTTGGGAATATCACTTGACAGGCTTAAAGGGTTTAAAGTTGAAATAGAACCTGTAGAGGTAAAACAGGGAGGTAAGAACTTAGAGGATCAAATGAAATATCTGGAAACCCTACAGAATTTTGAGAATACAGCCATTATTTCGGATGTGGTCCGCACTGAAATCTTGAATAACAGTTCACTCAATCACCGAATAAGCTTTTTCTATAAAGATGCGGTCTATGGTCAAAAATGTGCAAAAAAACTAATGGATTACATCAATTCCAATCCGTATTTTAAGGAGCTAATTCATATTTATCATGAAAATGCCAACGAGCGAATAAAAAAAAATGAAGCCGTTATAAAACAGTTGGATAATCTAATCTCCAATTACTCAGAAAAAATCGGGAAAAATGATAATCCCATTGGAGAGGGCAAAATATTTTTGGATAATGAAGAAAGCTTGGATATGAAGGGCCTTTTTGAGTTAAAAAACAATTTAATCCGAGATAACGAAAGAAAAAGACTCGAACTCAAAGAACAGACAAGCACGGTTAGCATCATAAATTTTGGCAGGCCCCAGCAAGTACAGAAAGCTTTTTTTGGAAAGAATATTGTGCTATTACCTACACTTTTAGTTTGTCTGTTCTTCATTTACTCCGTAATTAAATATCTTAACAAAAAAGCCTCAGAAATAGAAGTTTTAAACACAGAAAGGTCACAATGAATATATTGATAACAGGGGGAGCAGGTTTTATAGGCTCACATGTCGTGCGCCGTTTGGTAAGGAACTATCCTACTTACAACATTTTTAACCTTGATGCACTGACCTACGCAGGTAACCTGGAAAATTTGAGGGATATAGATACTGAACCCAACTATACATTCTTAAAGGGTGATATTGTGGATGACGGGTATATTAATAAAATATTTGATTCGTACCATTTTGATGGGGTCATCCATTTGGCAGCGGAATCTCATGTAGACCGATCAATTGCTGATCCACTCGCATTTGTAAAAACCAATATTATAGGTACCGTAAACTTACTGAATACGGCTTGCAGTTTCTGGAAAGGAGAAGAAGCAAATAAGCGCTTTTACCATATCAGTACGGATGAAGTCTATGGGTCCCTAGGTACGGAAGGACTGTTTTTGGAAACGACTGCTTATGATCCCAATTCTCCGTATTCAGCTTCAAAGGCAAGTTCAGACCATTTCGTGCGTGCATATGGAGAGACCTATGGGTTGCCCTATGTAATAACCAATTGTTCCAATAACTATGGGCCAAATCATTTTCCGGAAAAGCTCATTCCACTTTTTATTAACAACATTATTGAAGAGAGACCACTTCCTGTTTATGGGGATGGAGAAAACACTAGGGATTGGTTGTTCGTGGAGGATCATGCTAGAGCCATTGATTTGGTATTTCATAAAGGAAAAAATCACGAAACATATAACATAGGGGGTTTTAATGAATGGAAAAATATCGATTTGGTTAGGCTATTGTGTAGGCTTATGGATCAGAAATTAGGTCGACCCAAAGGTTTTTCCGAAAAGTTGATTGCCTATGTCAATGACCGTCCCGGGCATGATTTACGTTACGCAATTGATGCGAGCAAGATTAACAAGGAACTGGGTTGGGAGCCCTCGGTAACATTTGAGCAGGGGCTTGACCGCACTATTGACTGGTACCTCCAAAACAAAGAATGGCTTAACAATGTGACTTCGGGGGATTATCAGGAATATTATCAGAAAATGTACGCCAAAGTTTAGATAAATGAAGGGAATTATACTCGCGGGAGGCTCGGGAACTCGACTACATCCCTTAACACTTTCGGTAAGTAAGCAGTTAATGCCTATTTACGATAAACCCATGATTTATTACCCCTTGTCGACCCTCATGTATGCTGATATTCGGGAAATTTTAATTATTTCTACCCCAAAGGACCTGCCACTTTTCAAGGAACTTCTGGGGAATGGTGAAAAATATGGATGTAGTTTTTCTTATGCTGTTCAAGAGGCTCCCAATGGACTGGCAGAAGCGTTTATTATCGGCGCTGACTTTATTGGGGACGACAAAGTGGCCCTAATCCTGGGCGATAATATCTTCTATGGATCTGGGCTGGCAAAACTGTTGCAGTCCAACAATGACCCTGATGGAGGTATTATTTATGCATATCGCGTATATGACCCTGAACGCTATGGAGTGGTAGAATTCAATGAAAAAGGCAAGGCTATTAGTATTGAGGAAAAACCTGAACGTCCCAAGTCGAATTACGCCGTTCCAGGAATCTATTTTTATGATAACGATGTTGTTGAAATAGCCAAGAATATACCGCCAAGTAATCGAGGAGAGTTGGAAATTACCGATGTTAACAAAGCATACCTTGAGCGAAAAAAACTTAGTGTAAGCATCTTAGATAGAGGCACCGCTTGGTTAGATACTGGAACTTTCCAATCTTTGATGCAGGCCTCTCAATTTGTTGAGGTAATTGAAGAGCGACAAGGCCTTAAAATAGGCGCTATTGAGGCCGCTGCCTATGAAATGGGCTTTATCAACAAAGACCAGTTCAAACGTCTGGCAGAACCCCTAATGAAAAGCGGTTATGGTAAAAATTTATTGGGAATCCTAAGGAGGAATCAATGAAGGTAACTCAAACCAAATTTAAGGGATGTTTTGTTTTGGAGCCTAAAGTTTTCGAAGATGAACGTGGCTATTTCATGGAACCCTTCAACCAAGATAGGTTTAATAAAAGTATTGGTAGAACCATCCATTTTGTGCAGGACAATCAATCATACTCCATAAAAGGTGTTGTACGTGCCCTACATTATCAAATTGGGAAATATTCTCAAGCCAAGCTAGTCCGGGTTTTACAGGGTAGAGTCCTCGATGTAGCAGTAGACCTAAGAAAGGATTCGCCAACATTTGGAGAGCATATTTCTGTCGAACTCAGTTCTAAAAACAAAAAACAACTTTTTATTCCGAGAGGATTTGCCCATGGCTTTTCTGTTTTAAGCAATAAAGCTGAGTTTTTCTATAAATGTGATAATTATTATAATAAGGAATCCGAAAGGGGAATATTGTTTAATGACCCCGCCTTGGGCATCGATTGGAAATTATCACCGAATGAAATAAGGCTATCTGTCAAAGACCTTAATTTACCCATATTACGAAATGCACACCTATAGCGAGAAAAGTTTTGGTTCCCAGAGGGAAAGAGCATGGCTAGCTTTATTGAACACGTTGAAAAGATTCGTGGAGACCTGGATTTTTCTTTTATCGACTGCAAAGATTTAGAAATTAAGAATGCTAGTAAGGTCAACGCCATATTAAAAAAATTGCAATAGCATACCATGGTTTTTAGCTCCGTCACCTTTCTTTTTATTTTTTTGCCATTGGTACTTTTGGGGTATTACCTTGTCAGCACTAAGTTCCGGAATATATTTCTAACCGTCTCCAGTTTGTTCTTCTATGCATGGGGTGAACAGGAGCTTGTTATGCTAATGATTTTTTCAATAGCCGTTAACTATTTGGGCGGACTGTCTATCGAACATATGGAAGAAACCGGAAGAAAAAAATGGACCAGAATTTCATTATTTTTCTTTGTTTCTATTAATATTTTGGTATTGGGCTATTTCAAGTACATTGATTTTTTCATCAATAGCTTTAACAACTTAGGGCTTTTGAGAATATCAAGCTTGGCAGAAATAATTCTTCCCATAGGCATTTCGTTTTTCACCTTTCAAGGGATGTCTTATCTCATTGATGTTTATTATCGGAGGGTCAAAGCCCAAAAAAACCTGATATCACTAGCCTTATATATCTCAATGTTCCCACAATTGATTGCCGGCCCCATTGTTCGGTATATTGATGTTTCAAAACAAATAGAGGCCATAAGACGGTTTAATACCGCACAATTTCAACAAGGAACTAAAAGGTTCATAATCGGTTTGTTCAAGAAGGTCATTATTGCTAACCAAATGGGCTTTATTGCCGATTTCGTTTTTAATAATAGCCATGAAGTGGGCTTGCTCTCTTTATGGATAGGTGTTGTCTGTTATGCCTTTCAGATTTATTTCGATTTCTCGGGATATTCCGACATGGCCATAGGGTTGGGCAAAATGTTCGGGTTTGACTTTTTAGAAAACTTTGACTACCCCTATATTAGTCAATCTATCCAGGAATTTTGGAGAAGATGGCACATCTCGCTGTCAAGTTGGTTTCGAGATTACCTATATATACCCCTTGGAGGAAATAGAAAGGGAGTGTCAAGAACTTATATTAATTTGATTATAGTCTTTTTTATAACGGGCCTATGGCATGGTGCCAGCTGGAATTTTGTAATTTGGGGCTTATATCATGGTTTCTTTTTGATTCTTGAAAGATTGTTTTTGGGAAATTTTCTTTCCAAGGCACCTAAATTAGTATCCCATGTCTATACGTTACTCGTCGTCTTGTTCGGTTGGGTGTTGTTTAGAGCGGAAACGCTCGAAGAGGCAATGGTTTATATGAAAGGAATGTTTATCACCAGCACTATGGGTAATGAGCTTGTCTTTCAATATCTGAATTTATATTTTGTTTTTGTTTTAGTACTGGCCCTTGCATTTTCGACCCCTATAAAGAACTATTTCTCTAACCTTGTTTCCAATCATATTTCAAAATCAAAACAAAGAATTATTGTGTATCCTATTGTACTGTTCCTGTTCTTCTTTACAATACTTGAATTAGCGGAAAGTAATTATAACCCATTTATTTATTTCAGATTTTAGATGAAAAAAATTACTTTGTACAGCATCCTATTTTGCTTTTTGTTTGTTATACTTTTTGTTTTTAATGCAAAATATATTGTAATTAATTATCAGCCCAAAAAGTTAAAAGTATACATTGAAGTTATTAGTACAGAAGAAGACATTTTTCAACTTTATTATCGTGAGGTAGATGGCAAGTTAAACGAAAGTCTATCACAAAAGATTAAAATTGAAGCTTCTGAAGAAGTTCAAAAGTTGAAATTCGATATACCTGATTCACTCAACGTTTCACATTTCAGGTTTGATTATGGAAACAGGGGGCGAAAATCGGATGTGCTAATTAATGAAATAACCTTTGCTTACAATGGGAACAAAGAGATAATTAGTTCTAACCTAATAACAGAATTTTTTAGGATAAACCGTTATTCGGAAAAACGTGAAAATAGATTTTCTAGAAAAACCATAGAGGGTCTTTCTAATCCATTTTTGCTTTCCCGTGATCTTGAAAAACTAATTAATTGTTTAAAGGAAAAACCCAATTATAGTAGGGTAACTTTGAATATTCTACTTTCAGCGGTATTGGCTTTTAGTGTCATTATTGCTCTTTTGTTTTATTCGAAGAAAAAAAGCATCCTTGTTTCTATTGATTTCATATTTGTCTTCGCATTTATGTTACTACTGATACTTCCTCACATGGACGAATATTTCAATCTTGATACTATAGCCATTTCAGAAAAAAGAGACCTTCAAAAAAAGCCGGAACTTACAGTTGAGAATTATGATGAATATCCTAAAGAGTTCGAAAACTACTATAATGATAACTTCGGATTTCGTAAAAGAATGGTATCGATTGGGGCAATGCTCAAAATCAAACTTTTTAATTCAACACCCAATTCGAATAATGTAATCGTAGGGAACGAAGATTGGCTATTTTATTGGAAAAGTGATATTATAAAAAACTCCTATTTAAACAAAAACCCATTCTCTAAGGAAGATTTAGGGACATATGGAAATAGTATCTTGGAGATGAAGAATTTTTGTCTACAAAAGAATAAGTTCTTTCTTGCTACAGTCTATCCCAATAAACATACGATATATGAGGATAAAATACCAAAAAGGATTGGAAAAATAAAAAAGGATACCAACGAACGAATAAATCAATTTTATGCCTTCTTAAATAAGAATAAAGTTTTAAATGTCGACCACAGAGACACGTTGATGGCATCCAAAGACAACCATCAATTGTACTTAAAAAACGATTCACACTGGAATGCGAATGGCGCTTATTATGCGTATTTCCATATACTAAAAATGATATCGGAATACGATAGTATGATTTCACCCCCCTTGCCAAGAAAGGAATTCAAATTGATTGAGGTTGAAAACTATAAAGGAGGCGATTTATTGCCCATATTGGGAATTGATAATAGCTTTGAGTTTTTTACCGACACTTATATTAAACATCCGCCTCGGGAGCCACATTTTAAAAGTACTGAAAGCGCATATGGCAAGGGCACATTATTAATAGAGAATCTCAAATCCGATAATCTAAAAACTGCGGTATTTTTTGGAGATTCCTATTCAAAAGAGCTTATTAAATTCATACCACTTCATTTTAGAAAAACGGTGTTGATCAGTAGTATTCAACTTAAAAAAGCATGGTTAGAAGATATTAATCCTGACATCATTGTATATGGCATAGTTGAAAGAAACCTAGAAAATTTTGAATAGAACAGGGTATTTGAACCGAAAATAGGAGGAAATAGGTGCTGGACTAAAATTTTCAAAACTTGACGGCCGATATAATTAATGGTAGTTTTGTTAAAAGAAAACCAGCATAAAGATTTTAATTACAAGAAATGATATGGATTTTAAAGGAAAATCACTATTAATAACAGGAGGAACTGGGTCCTTGGGAAAGGCTTTGACCACCCATATTTTATCCAATTACCCAGGAATAAGAAGATTGATTATTTTTTCTAGGGATGAGCAGAAGCAGTTTCAGATGGCACAAGAGTTTACGTCTATTGAGTTTCCCCAGTTGCGATTTTTTATTGGAGATGTACGTGATAAGCCCAGATTGAAACGTGCTTTTCAGGGGGTTGATTACGTTATTCATGCAGCCGCCATGAAGCATGTTCATTTAGCGGAATACAACCCCGAAGAATGCATTAAAACAAATATTGGAGGTGCTCAAAATGTGGTTGATGCTTGTTTTGAAACCAATGTTCAAAGAGTAGTTGCGCTCTCGACCGATAAGGCGTGCGCCCCTATAAATTTATACGGAGCGACTAAACTAACTTCGGACAAGCTTTTTGTGGCAGCTAATAATATTAAAGGGGATAATCCCATACGCTTTTCGGTAGTGAGGTATGGGAATGTAATGGGATCTAATGGCTCGGTCATTCCTTTTTTTATAAACAAAAGAAAAGAAGGAAGTTTACCGATAACAGATCCAGATATGACCAGGTTCAATATTTCCCTTCAAGGTGGTGTTGATATGGTAATGCATGCGATGGAATACGCCTGGGGAGGAGAAATATTTGTACCTAAAATCCCTTCGTATAAAATTTTGGATGTTGCTCAAGCCATCGCCCCTGAAGCTAAAAAGCCAATAGTTGGCATTCGACCAGGTGAAAAAATACATGAGGAGATGATAACGCCATCTGATTCGTTTTACACATATGATTTAGGCAAATATTATACAATCTTACCAGCTACGCCTAATTGGAAAACAGAAGATTTTAAAAAGGAGTTCAAGGCACAGCCAGTAGCACCCAACTTCAGCTATAATTCTGGCGAAAATGAAGAATGGGAAACCGTAGATAGCCTAAGGAAGCTTATAAAAAAACACGTGGACCCCAATTTTTAGCCAAATGAAAGTAATACCTTACGGAAAGCAAGCCATCGATCAAAGCGATATAGATGCGGTTGTCAAAACCCTTACGGGAGATTTTTTAACCCAAGGACCAAAAATTCAAGAATTTGAAGAGAGGTTTTCCTCATATGTAGGAAGTGAATATGCAGTAGCTGTAAGCAATGCGACCGCAGGTTTACATATAGGTGTCATGGCACTAGGCCTAAAACCTGGCGAACGTGTAATTACCACACCTATTACCTTTGCTGCTTCCGCAAATTGTGTGCGTTATGCAGGGGGCGAAGTTTGGTTTGCCGATATTGATAGAGATAGTTATGTCCTTTCTTTGGAAAGTACCCGAAGACTTATCGAAAGTAAACCCAACGGCTTTTTTAAAGGAATTATTCCTGTTGACTTTGGTGGCCTGCCCGTGAATTTGGAAGATTTTAGAACGCTTGCCTTTGAACATGACCTTTGGATGATAGAGGATGCCTGTCATGCACCTGGAGGGTATTTTTATAATTCTAAAGGAATTAAGCAAATGTGTGGTAACGCAGAATATGCTGATTTAGGTATTTTTTCATTTCATCCCGTAAAGCATATTGCATGTGGGGAGGGCGGAATGGTGACCACAAATTCTAAGCAATTGTATGAGAAATTAATACGCCTACGGACCCATGGTATTACGAAAGAAAACATGATCCAGAACCATGGCGGTTGGTATTACGAAATGCAGGAATTAGGATTCAATTATAGATTGACAGATATACAAGCAGCTTTAGGGATTACACAGCTTGCCAAGAATATTGAAGGGGTTAAAAAAAGAAATAAAATAGCCGATAGGTACAAAAAGGCATTTAACGGCAAGATTAAGTACCAGTACCTCCCAGAGGGGGTATTGAACGCGCATCATTTATTTATAATCGAAGTAAACGATCGAAAAGGGCTTTATGATTTTTTGAGAACGCAGAAAATATTTACGCAAGTACATTATATCCCAGTGCATACTTTACCCTATTACAAAAAAATAGGATATGGAAATGCAGATTTAAAAAACGCAGAAAATTACTATTTAAAATGTCTTAGCTTACCCATGTACCCAACGTTGACCGAAGAAGAGCAACGTTTTGTAATCGAAAAAACGTTATATTTTGTCAATGGCTAGAGTAGCAATAATACCAGCTCGTGGAGGAAGCAAGCGTATTCCTAGAAAAAATATCAAACCGTTTTTTGGGAAACCGATAATCGCATATTCCATAGAGGCTGCCTTGGAATCGAACCTTTTTGAAGCAGTAATGGTTTCCACCGATGACGCTGAGATAGCAGATGTTGCAAAAAGGTATGGAGCCAAAGTGCCATTTTTAAGAAGTGAAAGGAATGCTAATGATTTTTCGACCACCGTTGATGTACTATTGGAGGTAATCGAGACCTATGAAAAAGCTGAAGCCATTTTTGAATACGGTTGTTGCATCTATCCAACAGCTCCTTTTGTGACAAAAGATGTTCTGGCCAAAGGCTATGAACAGATGATTTTTGGGAAATTTGATACTGTTTTCCCGATAGTTCGATTTAGCTTTCCCGTTCAAAGAGCTCTATGTGTTGATGATAAAACGGGCAAGATACGAATGTTCAGCCCCGAGCACATAAACACTAGATCTCAAGATTTGGAAGCCTCTTTCCATGATGCAGGCCAGTTTTATTGGTTCAAAATAGAGGCTTTAAAAAGGCATAAAAAACTTTGGGCGGACAATAGCGGTTATATAGAGACCAACGAACTCATGGCACAGGATATAGACAACGCCACCGATTGGAAACTGGCAGAACTAAAGTATAAATTGAAAAATAAATAAATTAGGCAAAATGAATGAGAAGTTTAAAACACCCCAAGAAGAGTTTTGGGCAGGAGAATTTGGAGAAGAATACATTGAAAGAAATCAGGGAAAGCATTTGCTGGCGTCGAATTTGAATTTCTTCAACCTATGTCTAAAACAGGTGCAAAAACCGGCTTCGATACTTGAATTCGGAGCTAACATCGGAATGAATCTAAAAGCTTTAAAATTATTGTTTCCCGACAGCCTATTAAAAGGAATAGAAATCAATAAAAAAGCGGCCGATCAATTAAAGAAAACAATAGGCGATGCTAATGTTTTCAACCAATCTATTTTCGATTTCACCTCGGAGGAAAAATTTGATGTGGCCATGATCAAAGGTGTTTTGATACACATTAACCCCGAGATGTTGGATGTCGTTTATGAAAAGTTGTATGCAGCCTCCAAAAAGCATATCCTTATTGCAGAATATTATAATCCATCCCCTGTAACCATTAATTATCGAGGGCATAAAGATCGATTGTTCAAAAGAGATTTTGCAGGGGAAATGATGGCCAAATATCCTTCTTTGCAATTGGCTGATTATGGATTTTCATATCGGAAGGATATCAATTTTCCACAAGATGACATCACTTGGTTTTTGCTTAAAAAGTAAAAGACTCTGGCCATCTGCCAAGTTGATTAATTGACTCAATACCGATACACTTTTAAGGTTTTCGACATTACATGATAACGGATGACAAAAAAGAGAATCCTTTTTAGGGCCGATGGCAATTCAGAGACCGGGTTGGGGCATTTATACCGCTTATTTGCCTTGGTTGAGGTCTATAAAAGTCATTTCGAATATTGTTTTGTAACCCAGGCATCCTCTTCTTGGAGGGTTGTTCCTAAAGAATATAATTTAAATCTCATACCTGAATCCATATCAATTAAAGATGAACCCGAATGGCTCTCGAATCGATTTAATTCCTCGGAACACATAATAGTTGCTGATGGATATCACTTTGATAGTGGGTATCAAAGATTAATAACGGAGGCAGGCTTTAATTTAATGTATATTGATGATTTGGTCAAGGAAGAAATGTATGCTGATATTGTTGTTAATCATTCTGTTGGCATTACAGAAAAGAATTATAAGTCAAAATCCAGTACTATTTTTGCATTGGGAACAGAATATACAATTTTAAGACCTTTGTTTTTGGAGCGGGCAAAGAAAAGAAAACATGCTAAGGTGATTAATAGCCTCTTTGTTTGTTTTGGAGGATCCGATTTTTTTAATCTAACCAATATATGTGTTAAAGGAGCCTTGCAGGTTGATTCGATTGAACGCATTCATGCTGTGTTAGGAGAGGCATACAAACATATTGAAATATTTAATACTGTGGCCAATGACCAAGGTAAAGTTAAAATTCATCGAAATCTTGCAGAAGCAGAGATATTAAATTTGATGGAAGAATGTCAATTGGCCATTTTACCGACAAGCACTATTTGTTACGAGGCTTGTGCTGTGAAATTGGCAATAATTGGAGGTTATTATGTAGATAATCAGAAGAATATCTATAATGGACTTGTGGCTAATGATATTATTTACCCAGCAGGTGATTTTACCCAATTATCGGATTTAGATTACAAAACACTTATCCAATCTGTTTTGAATGACCCCTTATTCAGGCATCAACAAAAATTAGATAAACAAAAGTTTTTTTTTGATGGCAAACAGAAATCGCGTTTTCAATTATTAATAGAAAAGATAGTGTAACTGATGATAACTTTAAGAGACTTACATAAGAATGACCTTAAACTCCTGTTTGACTGGGCCAATAATTTTACAGTAAGGAAAAATGCTCTTAATAAACAAGAAATTAAATGGGAGCATCATCAAGTTTGGTTTAAAAAGAAGATGAATGCTGCAAATAGTCATATTTTTATTTTAGAGGATGAGACAGTTAGTATTGGACAAATAAGATTTGACAGAATAAATGAAAATCTTTTCGAAATAGACTACTCCATTGATGAGAACTATAGGGGGAAAGGATATGGAAGTAAAATAATTCAGTTAGGAATTACTAAGTTCTATCAACACGAAGAAAGTACGGCCATTCTACGAGGTTTGGTTCAGGAAGACAATATAGCCTCAAGCAAGACTTTTCTTAAAAGTTCTTTTATGGAAGTTGGTAGCGAAGTAATAAATGAATTACGTTACATAATCTATGAATATAGACTTGTTGCTAAAACGTACGTAATCTTATCATCACAAAAGTGGAATGCAGAATTGGTTTTTTCATTAAAAAGAAAATTTCCGCATTATAATTTCGTGGAGATAATTGACAGGAAGGATTTCTTGTTGCAGAATCTAGAAAAAATTAAACCACATACGGTTTTTATACCGCATTGGTCTTACATAATTCCCCAAGAAATTTTCACCAAATATGAATGTATTGTTTTCCATATGACAGACCTGCCTTATGGCAGAGGGGGCAGTCCATTGCAAAACTTAATTGTTCAAGGAAAAAAATCTACAAAGATATCCGCATTAAAAGTTGTGCAGGAGATTGATGCAGGCCCCATCTTCTTAAAGAAAAAAATGAACTTATTAGGTACAGCTGAAGAGATTTTCATAAGAGCCAATACAATTGTTGAAAATATGATTTTTGAGATTATAGCTCATGGTCTTCAACCAAAGGACCAACAAGGGGTTCCTTTCTTTTTTAAAAGAAGAACTCCTGAAATGAGCAAAATTGATACGAAACTAGATACCATTGAAGCATTATATGATCAAATCAGAATGTTAGATGCAGATGGCTATCCAAATGCATACTTGGAGACAGAATTTTTTAAATACGAATTTACAAGGGCGTCGTTAAAAACTGGCGAAAAAATAATAGCAGATGTTAGAATCATTAAGAAATAAAAAAATTCTGGTTGTAGTTGCACATCCAGATGATGAATTATTAGGGCTAGGTTCTAGTATGCATAGATTAATTCATAGTTATAATTGTAAAATTAGAACGGTCATTTTAGGAGAAGGAATCACTTCAAGAGGAGAAAAAAGAGATTTAGAAGAATGGAAATTGAAATTGAAAAGACATAAAGAAAATATAGAAGCCGCTCGAAAAATTATTGGTTATGAATCTGTTGGAGTATATGATTTTCCCGATAATAGATTTGATGGAGTGGATCTTTTGGATATAATTAAAGTTGTAGAGGCAGAAAAAGAGAACTTTAATCCTGAAATAATATTTACCCATCATGGAGGAGATGTTAATATAGACCATCAACGGACTTTTGAGGCGGTAATTACCGCTGCCAGACCTATGGAACATGAAAGTGTGCATACTATTATTACCTTCGAAACACCATCTGGCACAGAATGGAGGGCCTCCTCTGATCCAAAACAATTCATTCCGAATTTCTATATTGAAATATTCGAAGAAAATTTAAGAGCTAAGATAGATGGCATGCAAAGTTACGAATTTGAAAAAAGAGATTTTCCGCATCCCAGATCGCCAGAAGCCTTAACTATTTTGGCAAAGCAACGAGGAATAACCGTGGGTAAAAATTTAGTTGAATCATTTATGATTATTAGATTGATTGCTTAATCGATATTATCATTAAATCACAAAAAATGAAGAGTTTTATAGAAGATAAATGTTTTATTATTGCAGAACTTTCAGCCAATCATGGTGGAAGCATAGAGGTGGCAAAGGAAACAATAAGAGCAGCTAAAAGGGCGGGAGCAGATGCAATTAAATTGCAAACTTATACTGCTGATACGATGACAATGGATGTCAAAAATGATTATTTTATAATAGACAAAGGAACCACCTGGGATGGGCAATATCTTTATGATCTTTACTTAAAAGCTTTTACTCCATGGGAATGGCATAAAGAATTATTTGATTTAGCAAAACAGCAGGGACTTGTTTGCTTTTCATCTCCATTTGATTTTTCGGCAGTGGATTTTTTAGAAGAACTAAACACTCCAATTTACAAAGTAGCTTCGTTCGAAATAACAGACATTCCATTGATAAAATATATAGCTGCCAAGAACAAACCAATTATAATTTCAACAGGTATTGCAACAATCGAGGATATTGAATTAGCAATTCAAACCTGTAAAGAAGCTGGAAATGAAAATGTTACAATTCTAAAGTGTACTTCTGCTTACCCGGCATCATTGGAAGACACAAATTTGCTTACAATTCCAGATATAGTAGAACGATTTGGTGTTAATTCAGGTTTGTCGGATCATACCTTGGGGATTGAAGCACCAATGATCGCTGCAGCAATGGGAGCTAAAGTAATTGAAAAGCATTTTATTTTGGATAAGTCGGTCGGCGGGCCAGACGCCCACTTTTCCTTGGATGAAAATGAGTTTAAACAGATGGTCGATGCTGTACGATTGGCAGAAAAAATGATGGGTAAAGTAGATTATGAAATGACTAGGAAAAAGAAAAAGAGCAGAGAATTTTCAAGGTCTCTTTTTGTTGTTACAGATGTTAAAAAAGGAGAGATAGTGACTCAAGAAAACATTCGTTCGATTCGCCCTGGTTTTGGCATGCACCCAAAATACTATGAAACAGTATTGGGGAAAACATTTAACGGGGCATTTAAAAAGGGAACCCCGCTACATTCGGATTTAATTGAAGAATTTCAAGAATAATTGTTGTTTCATCCTGTGATGAAAAGATAAGAACGGAAGTTTCATCTAAAGTTATTGAAGACAATGAATCTTTTTGAAAGGTGGAACAATATAATTTACTTATGGGCAAGCGGAATTTTAGAAATAGTTCCTGATAGTCATAGAAACCGATATTCACCAAAGGCAAGAAAACTAAAGCTTCGTCTAATTGCCAAAGACCTAGTCGCTGACTTTTTAAGAATTTTTAGAAATACGAAGTTTGAGAAGTCTCAAGTTTGGTTTTTGGCTTTGACCCAAAATAACTATGTGGCTCTTAAAGATATTCAAGAAAGGATTCCAGGCTCGGTGTTTGTTTCTTTTTTTAGGTTTAGATCCACAATTAATTCAGGCACACTATATTTCAATTTGCCGCTAAAGTTCTTTTACCATCTAATCTATCCATTTGCCCTATTCCTTTATAGTTTGAAGAATCGACAAAGGGCGATTGAGCATTATGACCTGTTGCTGGCGGTCAATGGCTCATACGAAGAGTGTTTGCGGTTGTTAAAAAAAAGTAGGCCCAAAGCAATTCTATTTTCAAACGATCATCTTATTATTGCTCGGGCCATGTTGTTGGCAGCTAAGAAACTGAGCATAAAAACCTATTATGTGCAGCACGCATCGGTATCGGAGTACTTTCCGCCTTTAGAGTTTAGCTATGCGTTCCTAGAAGGTGAAGATGCCTTGGTAAAGTATAAAAAATGTGGCCAAATCGATTCAGAAGTCATTTTGGTCGGCATGCCAAAGTTTGATAAATATATCAATCACGTTAACAATAATGAAAAGTTAACCACCGTAGGTATACCTTTTAATCTTTTAGATGATTTAGAGGTTATTAATAAGCTGGTTGAATGGTTAAAGGCAGAATATCCAAATCTGGAAGTAATAATTAGGCCACACCCTGGTGACCAACGGGATTTATCCCAGTTTGCCAGCTATTCACTATCAGATCCATCCCGTGAAAATGCATTTCAATTTTTAGCAAGAACGGATGGGATTATTTGTGCAGATTCTTCGATTCACTTGGAGGCGGCTTTGCTCAACGTATACCCTCTGTACTACAATTTTGAACGGGGTGAAGCTTTGGATTATTATGGATACGTCAGAAACGGACTTGTAGATTTTTGTAAAAACATAGATGAATTAAAATTGAAAATCGCACAACTGAGATTGGCAAAACCAGATATAAGAAATAGGGCAGCATTTTATAATGCTGCGGTTAATTCCGATTTTTACGGACAGTCCACGAATAAAATTGTAGACATGGTTTTTGAGACTATCAATCAAGTGGATGAGAAATAGTAAAATCCTTCAAAATTCAAGTATATATAGCTTGTTGGCTCTCCTCCAAAAGGGGATCAACTTTTTGATGGTCCCGATTTTGACCATTTATCTTACCCCTTTCGATTATGGAATCGTTGCCGTTGTCACTGCAATCAGTGCTTTCCTGAGCATTTTGTATACCTTATCGCTCAATGGCAGTGCAAATAGGTTTTACTATGAGTACAAGGATGATAAAGAAAAGATAAAGCGATTTTTTGGCACAATTATCACTTTCGTCATCCTGATAAGTATTTCCTTATCAGTGATATTGGGTGTCGGGCACCAGTATTTATTAGATCCTTTCCTTGATAACGTAACATTTTTTCCGTACATGCTTTTGGGCATGGTTTCCGTACTTTTTAATCCAATTTTTGCGATATACCAAACTATTCTTCAGGCGAAGCAGCGAGGCAAGGAATACGGCAAGAACAATCTATTCTTTTTCCTGACCAATCTTACTTTTATTCTCATTGGTGTAGTCGTTCTAAGACTCGGTGCAAAGGGGGTAATCGGAGCATTAAGTTTAACAAACATTATCTTTTGTGCACTTACTGTAGTTCGTTATAGAAATGAATTTTCATTTGGTGTTGATAAATTCTTCTTAAAACAAGCATTAAATTATTCACTGCCACTTGTACCGCATTCGCTTTCAGGGGTTGCTACCGCAATCATAGACCGATTATTTATTAATCACCTTTTGTCTACATCCATAACGGGCATCTACACTTTAGGGAGTACTTTTGGCGGTATAATCTTTCTTATTTCATCAGGAGTGAACCAAGCGTTTGTGCCATGGTTCAATGGGCTAGTGAAAATGAACAACCATGAAAAAATACCGAGGGTTGCGGAGCTATTGGTGTTGTGCTATTGTCTAGTGGCTTTAGGGATATCGTTTTTTGGTAAGGAAGTAATCGCTTGGGTAACTCCCGAAGAATATCACGATGCTTGGTTGGTTTTGCCATTCATTTCATTTGCTTTTGTGTATCACGGCGTCTATTATTTTTTCTCTGCCCCACTCTTCTACAACATAGAGAAAAACGGAAGTAGGGTTTTACCCCTATTTACAATATCGGCCGCTATTCTGAACATGATTTTGAATTATTTTTTGATTATAAAATATGGGATGGTGGGGGCTTCGGGCGCAACCCTAATTACTAAACTTATTTTGGTTTTAGGTTTGAGCAGGGCCTACAAAAAATTTGTATCTATTGCGTATTCAACGGTAATTTTGATAGTGGTTCCAGCACTTTTCTTTCTAATATCCCTGGCCGTATTTTATTTTACGAATTTCGACAATATCCTAGTGCGTATCTTAATATTTTTAGTTATTCTACTTCTAACCTTGTGGCATGCACGAAAAGAATTGAAAATTATTAGAATAATGAAACTTTAGTTTTGTTACATAATGAATTTAAAACTGAACATATTCTTTAAAGTCGTTTTCATAGGCCTTTTGTTTTTGGTTTTTCTGTTTGGTGGTACAATTCAGTATTTTTTCGGAATACCGAATACGGCACTTACTCTTCTAATCTTGATATTGTTTATCTTTTTGGTTTTTGCACATATAATAGCGACCAAAACATTCTTTTTTGATCGTATTTTCATATGGTGTTTTGCCTATCTCCTGATAATTGTAATTACAGGAATAATTCATGATAAAGGGATGTCCAGAACGCTGCTTTATTGTATATTTCCAATAATGCCGTTCAGTGTATTTTATATTTTCAAGATTTTTGAAAGAAGAAGCATCAAGATTCATGGTTTTTTGAACAAATTTTTTGAATTTGTTGTGCTTATACAATTGCCCATAATTTTACTTCAGAAATTTGGCTACGACTTTCTAATTTTGTTGAACAATTCAAATCAAGGTATTGGAGAATATGATTTTATGTTCGGTTCATTTTTTATAAAAGGGGACCATTCCTTGGGATTTTTTCTTTTAATATATATGCTTAATTTGGTTTATAAACGCAAGTTCAGCCCCTTACGAAGTTATGAGTGGTTCTTAATTGGCTATCTAGCTTTGACCATATTTATTATGGAGTCTAACCTTACCAAGCTTGTTTTGATTATGATACTGGGGTACTATCTTTTAATCTGGTTGTACAAAAAAATAAACTTTATAGGAATGTTTATAATGGTATTTGTAGGATATCTATTATTCAACACTGCACTTCTCATCCCAGAAATAGATGGACAATATTATTTTTTTAAGAATAAATACACCCCTCAAGAGTCTCAAATAGCCTTTGATAAAACATATGCAAAGAGGCCACAAATTGTGGTCGTCTACGCAGCTAAAAAGGATTTAAAGGTTATGGGAAATGGCCCCTATGACTACTTCGATATTTTCACTGGAAAATTTAAGCAAACAAAGCATTTTTCTCAGCTAATATGGACATACAATGATTTGGGGTTATTAGGTCTTTTAATAGTGATATTTTTGGCTTTCACTCTAATAAAATCCTTAAACTTGAAAAAGGAATCAGCTTTGTTGCTTTCTCTAGTGTTTCTTATGTATTTGTTTATGACCAATGCGTATTCCGACCTTGCAATGATGCTCTCTTTTTTACTTATAAGAAATAGTAGAAGTAAACTTCTGCAGTCTAAAATAACCCAAGAATGAAACCAGAGTAGTACTTATCACCGCATAAATTGCTGAAATGAATTTCAAGGTTCTCATATTTATTTCCTTTTCTGTGACGGCTTGTTCCTTTAATAAAAATTGGGAGACAACTTCATGCGTGGATAGGTTTATAAATCAAGAATTGGGCAATAGTTTTGAAATCTCCTTAAGGTTGAAAATTGAAAAGGATGATGTACTTGAGTTGTATTTTATAGAAGAACAATCTGTAAATTCGTTTCATTCAGACAAAAAAATAAGACAAAAAGTGTTGGGAGATTCTTTATTTCAAGAAATACGGTTTGAATTACCTGAGCGAGTTGTACCTGTTAGTTTTAGAATTGATTTGGGAGAAAATACTCAACAAAAAGAGGTTAGCATAACCGAAATAAAGCTCAAGTACAAGCAAAATGTCATACAAATAAAGGACAGTTTAATCCCATATTTTTTTGTCCCCAATGAGTATCTTAAGTTGAAAGGCAATAGTGGAAGGTTTGGTTTTGTTGAAAAAAAGAATAGAAGAGATCCATTTATAATCTCTCATCCTGTATTGAATAAGAAGATAAAAATTGAATTTTAAAACAAAGCCTTTGAAAAATCATCCTAATAAAATTAAGAACCACATGAATATAGTAGTTGTTCCTTTTCATGATTGGCGAAAAATACAGTTAGAAGGTTTTAGAACCAGAGATGCTCATTTCATTGAAGAACTTAATAAAAACAAGAAAATTTTAAAAGTAATAATTAATCGACCGACCACCATACTCGAGATAGTTTTAAAGAAAAAGTTAGGGTTAATACAAGGAAAAGTAATTTATGCCAGAGATAATTTTAAACTTTATGAAATTGAAGAAGGTTCGTACTTGATAGATTTTGTATCCTATGACATTTTGGGTCAAATTTTCAAGGGATACCGGTGGTTTATACAAAAATATGGTGAGCCCAGGTATATTAAGTTCATTAACAATGCTTTTCAGAAACTTGGTATTCAAAACCAATATTTTTTGTTGAACCAAAATATTTTTGCCTATCAAATTTCTGAAAATTTAAATCCAGAAATATCTTTATTCGATGCGTGGGACAATTTTGCAAAATTCGGGGTGTATTTCCATTTAAAGGACGAAATTGTCAAATACTATGAGTATTTCGCTAAAAGGTGTGATTTTTGGATAACCAATTCAAAGGACAATCGGCGTACTTTCAAGAACACCTATAAGCCCCAGAAAATTCATTTGATAAGTAATGGTGTAGACGTGGTTAGGTTTGCCAAGGAAAGCGATAAGGAAGAAATGCCGGAAGACCTCAAAAGTATACCAAAACCAATAGTTGGTTTTGGAGGAAAGATTACACAGCTGATCGATGTTGGGCTATTAAATGAAACCATGAAACTGGCAGAGAATGTTTCTTTTGTGTTTGTGGGTCAAATATTGGATAAAAATGTTTTTAAGAGCATCGAAAAGGGAAATAATTTTCATTATCTAGGGGACAAACATTATGACGATTATCCAAATTATGTGAAGAATTTCGATGTTTGTATTGTACCCTATGTAGTTGAAGAGGAAAGAAAATCTGGTGCTAACACCATTAAAGGCTATGAATATTTGGCAACTAACAAGAAAGTGGTAGGAACAAATTCCAATGGATTGGAAGATTTAATAGAGCATCTATATATTATACATAGTGCAGAGGAATTTGCTCACGAAATAATGAACAAAGAAAATAATCGTGTAAAAATCAATTCTGATTCACATTCTTGGCAAACAAAGACCAATGAACTTTTGACACTACTTCAGCAAACTTTATGAGTGTCATTACAAACTATTTCCTACACAAACAAAGAGTAAAAATCCTTTTGCTGTGCCTTATAGTGGTTGCAATGCCATTTAAAATTAATTTTGGCAACATTGCCTTAATTTTAGCACTTGTATTTAACCTTTGCTTTTTTGACAAAGCGAACTTATATAAGCTTAAATCACTTTCATTGTTATTCCCTATATGTTTTTTTTTAATTTCTGCCGCTAGTGGCCTGTTGAGCAAGGACTATGTAAAAGGGCTTGCCCAACTTGACCGACAGTTACTTCTATGGGTATTAGTAATAATCTTATCAAATGCCGATTTAAGAAAACAAAACGTAAATAGGGTTTTGAGCACCTTTTTCATCGCAACAGTTGTAGGCACACTTGTTTTATTGTGTCACGCCATATTCATTGCATTTAATGGGGCCACATTAGAAGAACTAACTTTTCATAGTTTTACATCCTTATATGACCAGCATCCAGTTTACTATTCTTTATATCTTTCATTGTCTATGTTTTATGGCCTGAATAAGATTTATTGTGTTTCGAGGAGAGAGAGTATTTCAATTGCAACCTCTATAGTAATACTAGCTCTTGGACTTTTGTTTTGCGCCTCGAAAGCGGTACTCTTTATTGATTCCATCTTCTTTTTGGGTATGTTTTTTTATCAATTAAAGCGATCTAAAAGAAGAATATTTTATGTTTTCGCTCTTTTGATTGTAACAAGTGGAGTTTTTACGATTCCGGTAATTAAAAACCGGTTCTTGGATGGTTTGACTTTTGATTCGAACATTGCATCCTTTGAACCAACAAATAATTTTCATCAGAAAAAGAGGTTTACCTATGATGAAAAAATGGGAATAAGTGATCTAGAATTAAGATACATTTTTCTTCGTATAGCAATATATCATTTGGTTCAAGATAACAAACTTTTTGTTGGTTATGGACAAGGTGATGTTCAGGACTATCTGGACTATTATTATTTCTCTTATAATTTGGGGCCTAATTGGTATGAAGGATTCAATGTCCACAACCAATTTGTGCATATACTGATTAACTATGGGTTTTTTGTTTTGTTATTTTTTTTGTGGTATTTAATATGCAGTTTTAAGCATGCAATAAATCATAGAGACAAGATGCACTTGTTTTTCTTGATAGCAGCGTGCTTTGTCTTTATCTTTGAGGTGCCCTTATTGAGAAATAAAGGAATAATTTTCTTTTATTTTTTCAATACTTTTTTTCTTCTAAATCATAGAAATATTGAAAATAGCGATTCTGGGAACGAGAGGTATACCAAATAATCATGGAGGGTTTGAACAATTTGCAGAATATCTTTCAGAATATTTGGCCAACAAAGGGCATGATGTTTTTGTTTACAATTCACATACGCATCCCTATCAAGATAAGATTTGGAGAGGAGTGAACATAGCCCATAAGAATGATCCGGAGGATAAAATTGGAACAGCCGGGCAATTTGTATACGATTTCAACTGTATTTTGGATAGTAGGAAGAGACATTTGGATGTTATTCTTCAACTGGGATATACTAGTAGTTCTATTTGGGGATGGTTACTGCCAAAGAACTCAATAATAGTAACCAATATGGATGGGTTGGAATGGAAGAGAAGTAAATATTCAAAACCAACTCGAATATTTTTAAAAATTGCAGAATGTCTTGCCATCAAAACTAGCGACCATCTAGTAGCGGATTCCTTAGGCATACAGGAGTATCTAAAGAAGAAATATAAGGAAGAATCCTTATATATCCCCTACGGAGCGGAATTGTTTCAATCACCCAATTGCAAAGTGCTTCAAAAATTTGGGGTTAAATCTTATCAATATGATATGCTAATTGCCAGGCTTGAACCAGAAAATAATATTGAGGTCATCCTTCAAGGTGTCGTATCCAGTAAATCAAATAAGCCGCTTTTGGTAATTGGAAAACATGAAACCAAGTTTGGTAAATATATTAAAGCAAAATTCAAATCTGCAACTCATATAAGGTTCCTTGGGGGAATCTATAATATGGAACATTTGAATAATTTAAGATATTTTTCAAATTTGTATTTTCATGGCCATTCTGTAGGGGGTACAAATCCTTCTTTATTGGAGGCAATGGCTTCCGGCTGTTTAATAGTTTCAAATGATAATATATTTAATAGAAGTATTTTAGGGGAAGATGCGCACTATTTTAAAACGGCAAATGATGTATCCATAAAAATGTGCCTACGAAAACAGGATTATGAGAATTTTGTAGAAAATAACAAAAGGAAGATTGAAGAAAAATTCAATTGGAATTTAATTAATAGCAAATACGAGAGCTTTATCATAAAGTGTAGGAAGATGAAAAATGAATAGTAACCAAGTAATTATTTAGGGCCGCCTGACAAATATTTAATTTTAGACAAAATATGTTTTTTAAACAAGGAAGATATTCTGGATTTATTACCCCAATTTCATATGTAATAGATTTACTGGTTGTCAACCTCCTTGCCCACTATCTTCCCATTCAGTTCCAATTTCCAATTCTTTTCCATAGCTATATTTCATTAGCTTGGATTATAATTTCTTTTAGGAACGAGTTTTACAAAGTTCATCGATATACCAAGGTAGTACATATTTTAAAGTTACTTTTTGTACAGTTTGTGTTTTTTTTTCTCCTATTATATGCGTTTATAGGGTTTTTTAAACAACCCAATATTAGTAGGCTTTCTTTAGGCCAGTATTTCATTTTCACTTTCATTGCGGTATTTTCCATAAAATTCCTGAACTACATTCTATTAATGAAATATAGGCGTCGTGTCAGAGGTAATATCAGAAGAGTTGTAGTAATTGGGAAGAATAAAAAGACCCACCAACTAATTAAGGTTTTCAATGAAAGAACGGAATTTGGATATCAATTCGTGAAACAATTTAGTCCCAATGCCAGAGACTTTAGCACCGCCACCACTTTTGAATATATTTCGGAGAACAAAATCGATGAAATATACTGCTCGGTTTCTGAATTAACGGATTTTGAAATTACGGAATTCATTGATTATGCTGACAATAATCTGAAAACACTTAAATTTTTACCGGACAACAAAAAAATATTCTCAAAAAAATTGAAGTTTGAATATTATGATTACCTGCCCATACTTTCCTTAAGAGATATACCCTTGCATAATAGTTTTAATGCCTTTTTTAAAAGAACTTTTGACATTGTATTTTCATTAGTTACGATATTAGGTATTTTATTATGGTTAGGCCCTCTTTTGGCCATATTGATTCGTTTGGAGTCCAAAGGCCCCATCTTTTTCATACAAAAACGAACGGGTTTTGATAATCGGGAATTTCAATGTTTTAAGTTTCGATCAATGACCGTGAACAGTAGGGCGGATGCAATTCAGGCAGAAAAGAACGACATGCGGGTAACCAAAATTGGTAGGTTTATACGTCGTACCAGCATTGATGAACTCCCGCAGTTCTACAATGTATTCTTTGGCAATATGTCAGTAGTCGGCCCCCGTCCTCACATGCTCAAGCATACGGATGAGTATGCCAGTAAAGTAGACAAGTATATGCTACGGCATTTTGTAAAGCCTGGGATTACAGGTTTGGCACAGGTTAGAGGATATAGAGGTGAAATCGAAAAGGACAGTGATATTCAGAATAGAATTAAATTCGATATTTTTTATGTAGAGAACTGGTCATTCTTTTTGGATATTAAGATTATAGTTCAAACCGTAATTAATGCCTTCTCCGGCGAGGAAAAGGCATATTAACAACCTCATAATGCTTCATTGTCATGTATATTTTGTTTGAGAAATACTAATTGAAAAACATACCGATGAAAAAGGTTTTAATAACTGGAGCTGCGGGCTTTTTGGGATCTCATCTTTGTGATCGTTTTGTGAAGGAGGGTTTTTATGTCATCGCCATGGATAATCTGATTACGGGCGATCTTAAGAATATCGAACACCTTTTTCCGTTGGAACAGTTTGAGTTTTGCCATCACGATGTATCTAAATTTGTCCATGTTTCTGGTAAACTGGACTATATTCTGCACTTCGCCTCTCCGGCAAGCCCCATAGATTATTTGAAAATACCCATACAGACCCTAAAGGTGGGTTCTTTAGGAACTTTGAATCTACTAGGTTTGGCCAAGTCAAAGAAAGCCACGATTTTGGTCGCTTCCACTTCGGAAGTATATGGAGACCCGTTGGTTCATCCACAAAATGAAGACTATTATGGCAATGTTAGTCCGGTGGGTCCAAGAGGGGTATATGATGAAGCCAAACGTTTTATGGAATCCATAACCATGGCTTATCATCGTTTTCATGGACTGGATACGCGAATCGTACGCATTTTTAATACCTATGGTTCCAGAATGCGGCTAAATGATGGTCGGGTAGTTCCGGCTTTTATGGGGCAGGCTTTACGTGGAGAGGGTTTATCGATTTTTGGGGATGGCTCCCAGACCCGATCCTTTTGTTATATTGACGATCAAATCGAAGGAATATACCGATTGCTATTTAGCGATTATAGGAATCCTATTAATATAGGAAACCCCCACGAGATTACTATTAAGGAGCTCGCCGAGGAGATTATTAAGCTCACAGGAACCAATCAAAAAATTGTCTACAAACCTTTACCCCAAGATGATCCCTTACAACGCCAACCAGACATAACCCGGGCTAAGGAGATATTGGGATGGGAGCCTAAGGTAAAACGAAAAGAGGGCTTAAAAATCGTATACGATTACTTCAAGTCCCTTGATCCTGAGGAACTTCAAAGAAGGGAACACAGGAATTTTGCTTAGTCCATAGTGGGTAAGGAGCAAATTTTCAAGGAATGTGAAAGGACAGTATTTTTTAAGAACAGAAATTTGAAAGAGCGAAATCGGGCACCTTGGAATATACCAAAAAGTTTAATTTTTTATCCGATTTTGGATGGACAAAACACCTTTCGGGATTTGGCAAATAAATATGAGAAGTGTACTTATACGAGCCGCTTAAAAACCAATGTATTTGTATATTGGTTTTCAAACAGCGGCAAGTTTGCGAACTATCCTGTTGAAAATGAAATGTGAAAACCGCCAACCGCATTTATAATATTCCCAAATGCTAAAATTAAGGATTTACTGGGGGCTTGATATGTTCTACACGGAAGGGGATTGGGTAACAAAAACCTTTTGGAATAGCCTTTTTGTTGCTTTTTTCCTAATGCCTTGTGGAATTAATTTGCCCTCTCCGTTTTTTATTGCTTCTATGGTTTTTGGGTTGGCAATAGTCCTGAGGGATAGGAAAAAGTTTGTTTTTGAATCAGCCTTACTTCTTTTTCCATTGTATTTCATACTTATGTGCCTTGGACTTATATATACCCAGAACTTACATGTGGGGTTAGATTTGGTACAGCGCTCCCTATCCTTATTTCTATTTCCCATCATTTTTATGTTCGTAAAAGAGGACGCCTCAGCGGTGCGAAGGTTGTTTGACTTTTTGCTTGCAGGGCTTCTAGTCTCATTTTGTGTTAATTTTGGTGTTGCTACCGTAGACCTGGTAACATATGTTTCAGGGAATACCTCTGGCGTTGGTGTATTTCCGATTTTTGATTTGGTTATTGAAGAATGGGATAGATTTTATTTGGGATCTGCACTTTCAAAATCGGTAAACCCCAACTATGTTTCCATCTATATACTGCTGGTGCTGAGTTATTATCTCAAAAACAAATTGATTTCCAGAGAACGCTTGGCAATAGTAATACTACTGTTTATCTATATCTTCTTATTGGCTTCCATTGCCGCCTATCTAATTTTGGCTTTGATGTCCGTTTTACTAATTATTGATAAGATAGGCAAGGAAAAGAAATATACCGGATTCGTAATCTTCCTTTTAGGTGCCATTGTATTTCTAAATAATCCAAGAGTATCCGGTTTTCATACACTTGTTAAGGAGTATAATCAAACTGATAATCAAGAGGTCATCATTTTAGGAAAGGCAAAGGTTTTATCATGGTATACGAGCATAGAATTGATTAAAGAGGCCCCTATACTGGGATATGGCACTGGGGACGCAAATGCGGCCTTGTTCGAAAAATATAATGAGCTTGGGTATAGCTTCAATTCTGAAAACGAGTATAACGCCCACAATCAGTTTTTTCAGACCTATCTGCAGATAGGAATCATTGGCTTTGCAATTTTAATGGGCATTTTTGCGCTTTTGGCTTTACGATTAAACAGCAGCCGCCATGAATTTTCCGTTTTTTTGATTCTTTTTATTTCCATATTGGTCGAATCTATGTTGGTCCGATTCAATGGTATCGTGTTCTTTTCAATTGTGGTTCCTTTACTCCTAAAGAAGCGAAGTATCCTAGGGGGTAGGGTAATTAGGAACACCGAAAAAGTCATACCACTAAAAACAAGGAGGTAATTTCAAAGGACTTCGGAGAAGATTCATTTTTCTAGGCAGGCATTAGTAGCACAAGAGGGAAAAGACTATTTTTGATTCATACATAAGCATAGAGATTTTATGAACATTTTGATTCTTGGTTCGGGAGGTCGCGAACATACTTTCGCCTGGAAATTGTCCCAGAGCCCTAAATTGGGTAAACTTTTTGTAGCACCGGGAAATGCCGGAACGTCTTCCCTTGCTGAAAACATACCAATTGGCGTAAATGACTTCCAAGGCATAAAGGAAATAGTATTGTCTCACAAAATAAGCATGGTCGTGGTTGGACCGGAAGACCCTTTAGTCAATGGAGTTCACGATTTTTTCCTGGAAGACCCGGAGCTTAAAAGTGTCCCAGTAATAGGTCCTCAAAAGGCAGCCGCAAATTTGGAGGGCAGTAAGGAATTTGCAAAGCAATTCATGCAACGGCATAATATCCCTACTGCGGCCTATCAGAGCTTTACTGCAGCGCAGTTGGAAAAGGGCTTAGCTTTTTTGGAAACATTGTCCCCTCCATATGTATTAAAGGCTGATGGCTTGGCCGCTGGTAAAGGAGTGGTGATTCTAAATGATTTGGAGAAGGCAAAACAAGAACTGACCTCCATGCTAAAAAATGAAAAGTTTGGAACCGCCAGCAAAACCGTAGTCATAGAGGAATTTTTGTCCGGGTTGGAATTAAGCGTTTTTGTACTAACAGATGGAAAGAATTTCAAAGTCCTACCTACCGCCAAGGACTATAAACGCATTGGCGAGGGCGATACGGGACTCAATACAGGTGGTATGGGTGCTATTTCCCCTGTTCCCTTTGCCGAAAAAGATTTCATGGACAAAGTGTACACGAGAATCATTGAACCAACTGTAGAGGGGCTTAAAACAGACAATCTACCGTACAAAGGATTCATCTTTATAGGATTGATCAAGGTGGACAATGATCCTTTTGTTATTGAATATAATGTGCGTATGGGAGATCCCGAGACCGAGGTAGTGCTCCCGAGAATCAAGAATGATTTTGTCGAGATTTTTCAAGCGGTCGCAGATCAAACCTTGGACACCGTAAATCTTGAAATAGATGAGGATTCAGCTACAACCGTTATGACCGTATCCGGAGGTTATCCTGAAGCCTATGAAAAGGGTTACGAGATTTTTGGTTTGGAGAACGTTTCGGATTCTTTAATCTTCCACGCCGGCACAAAATTGGAGAATGGCAAAGTAGTTACCAATGGAGGCCGGGTAATGGCATTTACTTCCTTTGGAACCAATTTTCAGGATGCGTTGGAAAAATCCTACGAAAGCATAAAAAAAATATGTTTCGATAGACTAAACTATAGAAAGGATATCGGTTTTGATCTATAGATAGGAATGAGAGGTAATGCTCTTGTCCTCTTCGTTGTTGTCATTGAAATTCTTTAGCTGTAACATCCAGTAAACGAATGCCACGGCTCCAATGATAAATAATAACCAATTCACGATGTTTGCCACCCACCAACTGTCCAATCCGCGAAGTATATCATACGGAGCAAAAAGGTAATCAACGAACAAAGTCTCTATCCCTCTGAAAAATGAAGTCATCTTGCTGTATATTTACCTACAAAAGTATAAAAAGCCGGGATGATTTCAAGCATTTTTGAAAAAACAAAACCTATAAACTACGTCATTGTATTTGGTTTCCTGGCTGTTTTTTACTGGCTGGCACATTTTTTACTATTTAGCAGGGGCCACGATCCTGAGGAATTGATCTGGCAGCTATTTGTTTTGGGGGCGCTTCTGTTCAGCCTGTTTGTAGTCAATTTTATTTGTCATAGAAATAAAATTACCGGCACAAATTCCTATGCTTTGCTGTTCTATGCCATGCTTATGTTGGTTTTTCCGGAAACCATGACGGATAGTAGTGCCATACTTTGCAGCTTTTTTTTGCTTCTGGCAACTCGCAGGATAATAAGCCTTAAGTCCCTTAGAAATATAAAATTGAAAATTTTTGACGCTACAATTTGGATTATGACTTCTAGCCTTTTTTATAACTGGGCCATTCTTTATTTACTTCTTGTTTTAGCGGCAATATACATTTATGAACCTAAGAACATCAGGAATTGGTTAGTGCCTTTTGCTGGAATTTTTACGGTTTTTGCTATTGCCTACTGTGTTTTGATCTTGATAGAAAAACCTCATCTGCTAGGCGAGCATTATAAATTTTCCGTGAATTTCAATTCGCAGTACTTTTTTGATTGGAACAATAGCACCAGATTGATTATTTATATTTTGGCGACTTCGTTGGCCGCCTTGTTGGCCTTTATTAAATTAGGCAAGTCCGGATTGGGCAAAATAATTACTATGCGTCTCATAGCACTTTCGTTTGGCATTGGCATTGTTTTAAAAATCTTGACCACCTCCGAAAATACGTATCCGGTAATTTTAACCTTCTTTCCCGCTGTAGTTTTCATGACCAATTACTTGGAATCCGTAAAGCGACCGAACATCAAGGAGGTTATTTTAATGCTTACGGTTTTCATTCCGATTATGGTCTTTTTTATCGGTTTGATCTTAAAATAAATGGGGTATATTTGAAAAAAGCATCAAATTATGTTCAGTGAATTCGCCTTCGGAATTTTTGAGGAAAGTATCCGAAATTATCATATTGAAGATGAGGTAGACCAACCTTTTGAAAATCAATACCCCAAAAATGATATCGCTCATTTATTGTATCGAAAAAACTGGATAGATACCGTACAATGGCATTATGAGGATATTATTCGTTATCCGGATATTGAACCAAAAAAGGCCCTGGAAATAAAACGAAAGATTGATGCAAGCAACCAGGACCGAACAGATTTGGTAGAGTATATCGACAGTTTTTTTTTGGATAAATACCGATCGGTCAAAATCTTGAAGAACGCAACCATCAATACCGAGAGTCCGGCATGGGCACTAGATCGACTTTCAATTTTGGCACTTAAGATCTACCATATGAAGGTTGAGGTGGAGCGTACAGACGCTGCAAAGGAACATATTGAAAAATGTACAGCTAAATTGATGGTATTACAGGAGCAGAAAAAGGACCTTTCCATGGCAATAGATCAATTATTGGCCGATATAGAGGCCGGACGAAAATTTATGAAGGTCTACAAACAAATGAAGATGTACAATGACGAGGAACTAAACCCGGTCCTTCGTGCTCAAAAATAACACCCGACATATTCTGGTAATCCGTCTCTCCGCCATGGGTGATGTAGCGATGACCGTACCCGTTCTTTCCGCTTTAGTGCACCAATATCCTAACTTAAGGATAACCGTATTGACTCGTACTTTTTTTGCTCCCATGTTTGCGGCATTGCCAAATGTGAAAGTCCATGAAGCAGATTTCAAAGGAAAACATAAAGGATTTCTTGGGTTATGGAGATTATCCGGAGAGTTGAAAGGAAAAGGTATAGATGTAGTAGCTGACCTACACAATGTACTAAGGACCCAAATTTTAAAACAGTTCTTTTTTTTTGGAGGAATCCCGTTTTATCAGATAGACAAAGGAAGAAAGGAAAAAAAAGCTTTGACTCGGGAAAAGAACAAAGTCTTTCTACCCTTGAAAACTACCCATGAACGTTATGCGGATGTGTTTGCAAGACTTGGTTTTTCGTTGGATTTGTCCAATTCCATTCCATTACATAAAGAAAAACTATCGAACAAGACTATTGAACTTATAGATCCCAAAACACGGAAATGGTTGGGAATAGCTCCTTTTGCCGCCTTTTCGGGAAAACAGTACCCTTTGGATTCAATGGAGGATGTTATATGTCAAACCTTGAAAACCGATAGGTATAAAATCATGCTTTTTGGTGGCGGCCAAAAAGAAATCCAGTTTTTGGATACTTGGGCAAGCACATTTGATCAATGCATCAATGTGGCAGGAGAACTTTCCTTTAAGGACGAACTGGCCCTGATTTCCAACTTGGATGTTATGCTTTCTATGGATAGTGGAAATGGTCATCTGGCTGCCATGTACGGTATACCGGTTATTACGCTTTGGGGCATTACCCACCCATATGCGGGGTTTGCCCCTTTTGGGCAAGATGCCCGCAACGCTTTACTTTCCAATAGAGATGAGTACCCATTTATTCCAACTTCCGTCTATGGTAATAAGTGTCCCAATGGGTATCAGGATGTCATGCGCACAATCCCGGCCAAAATGGTTGTTAAAAAAATAGAATCCGTATGCTTTAAAAAATAGTTTTCCGCTATACCGTTTGTGGCTTGGTTTGAATGGATTTAAAATATTGACGCAATTGTGTCATAAAACGGTACTTACGGGCGCTCGGGGCCATTTCTACCATTAAGGTGCGGATACCGACATAAGAGCTCATCAAATAAATCGCTACACCCTCGGCATCCACATGCCTATCGATGTGACCATTAAACTTTCCTTTCTGTATGGAAGAAACCAGGTTTACTTCCCATATTTTAAGGATATCGCTCAAATGCTTCATGATTTTCGGATTCCTCCCATTGAACTCATTGATAAAGTTGCTCAAAACAAAACCATAGTCAAGCTCGTTATGAACGGCCGTCTCCAAGGCATCCTCAAAACAGTTGGTTATGAGATCCAAAGGATTTTCATGTCCTTCGATGGGCTCTATAAGCATACTATATATTTTTCGAACCACGAGATTCTCTACGATTTGAATGAAAAAATCTTCCTTGGAACTAAAATGATAGTAAAATGCACCTTTGGAAAGGGAAAGTTCTTTAAGAATGTCATCTACGCTGGTATTGTAATATCCTTTTTTGTAAAACAATTCCAAGCCTGTGACTTGCATACGTTGCATGGTAGCCATACGTTTTAGGTTTTTGTCCATAAGATTTGTGTTTTGGGTTAAAAGACCGTTGAGTCTAGAACAAAGAACCCCCGAACCTTACTTTGGCTCAATATTTAAGGACAAAGCCACAGAAAAAATCGTTTAATTGACAAAATCTCGATGAACGTACCCCTTTTAAAAAAATAAACCGACCAAGCAGTCGGTTTAAGTGTAATTAATGTCGGTTTAACAACATGACAATGGGAATCCGAATTGAAGTTGGTGGCCGTAGGAACCAAAGACAATGCTTCATTTAGCAACAACCGCCGCCATCATAATGATAGGTTGATTTACTTATAAAAATATCATCCCTATCCAAAGCAGCCAGAGCAGCCGCGGTTTTATCACAAACCGCCAAAGGTTGATTTTTTAACAGGACATGCCCTTTTGCATCATCAAAATAGTCTTGGCTGCCATAATAGATGGCCGCTTTTCCTGTAAATACGCATGGGCCATCGTCAGGCATAGGATCTTTAATTGCTGCCACTTCAATGGATTCGATATAAATCAATTCATCGGTAGGATAATTTTTCGGGTCCAAGATGCGGTATGGTTTCCTGGCCCTTACCTCAACGGTACCAAAACCTACATCAGTCAATGCTTTGATATATTTGTCAATGGGTAGGCTTCCACTAAGGCACAAGGCCCTCAACCGGTCATCGTTTCTCAAGTCCGTATTCATCTCTTGCTCGCAAACAGGGTCGCTCATAACGAGCCTACCCCGTGGCTTCAACACTCGATACATTTCCTCAATGGCCCGTTTTAGGTCATCTTCCTTAAAGATGTTGAACAGGCAATTCTGGGCTGCTACGTCTATGCTGCCATCTTCTACCGGAAGGTTCAACGCATCCCCTTTAAGCAAGGTTACAAAATCGGATTTGAACCAATCATTTTCTTCTTCAGCGATTGTAAAGTTTTTTCTACTGGCCTCCAGCATTTCATCAACGACATCTACACCAATAACCCCCGATTTTTGACGACTGAAATAGGAAAACTGTAACAATTCCATGCCGCCGCCTACTCCAACATACAATATTTTTGGATTTTTGACGAGATCTCTGGCATGCACCGTACTACCGCAACCATAGTTCATTTCCTGCATGATTTTTGGTACGGTCAGCCCCGGTAATTCCCATATGGGATTGGTGGTACAGCACAAGCCCACATCAGGCGTAAGTGCGGCTTCCTTATAAAGGTCGTTTGTAGCTTGTAAATAACTCATATCGTTTTCTTTTTTTGAATATCCTCCGCCTTTCGCGGAGCCTTATTATTGAAATATAGTTAAGGAAGAAACACTTCCTATATTACTGTACCTTGGCAACTGCTACCCGCTCCGGCGGTACAGCCATAACAATGTTGTGAAATAATGATGTTTCGGTCATTCAATATGTCCTCATTGTAATCCTTGATGTGCTTTATTTTGCTAGCGACTTTAAGCCCTAACATTTGATTGAAGTCGCAGTCGTAAAGCCATCCATCCCAACTTACCGAAATGGTGTTGGTACACATTACATTTTCCACCGCTTCAGAATTGTAGGCCTCTACCAATGCATACATATAATCTTCATAGTTTTCAGAGGCGATGAGGTAATCCAAAAAGCGGGATATAGGCAGGTTTGTAATGGCAAATAGATTATGGAACTGAATGCCGAAATCTTCATCCAGCGCTTTTTTGAAATCCTTTTCCAACGCAGCCTGATCACCAGGTAAATAAGCTCCAGAGGGATTATACACCAGATCCAATCGCAAATCTTGGCCGGGCATTCCGTATCCAACTGCATTCAATTCCTGTAAGGCCCTAATACTTTTGTCAAAAACTCCATCGCCGCGTTGCTTGTCGGTCTTTCCACGGGTGTAGTGTGGCATGGAAGAGACCACATGTACATTATGCTTCTTAAAGAACTTGGGCAGGTCATAATATTTCTTGTTCGCACGGATAATGGTCAAATTGGATCGCACAATAAAATCTTGAATCCCAGCTTTGGCGGCTTCTTCAACAAACCATCGAAAATTAGGGTTCATTTCCGGGGCTCCTCCTGTAAGATCTAGGGTATGGGCACCTGTATTGCGAATAACATCCAAACATTGCTCCATGGTCTCGCGCGTCATGATTTCTTTTCGGTCAGGACCAGCGTCCACATGGCAATGCTCACATACCTGGTTACACATATACCCAACATTGATTTGTAAGATCTCCATTTTTTTGGGCCGTAACGGAAAATTTCCAATGTTGGCAAGTTTGTCCTTAAAATAAGGGAGCTCCCCTTCAGCAAAGATTCCCCCATTCAGAATTTCCAACTGTTTATTGGTCTTGGCAAGATCCTTTTGCCTAGCTTTTAATGATTTCGTAGCCATACTATTGTTATTGGTTGGTGACTTGCAGTTATTAGGTTATAGACAGGATTGCCTTCAACCAACAACGGTCAATCAACAACGGATTTACATGCTCAATTTGTTATACTTGTTCATCATTTGCACACCGTGTACTAAGGTGGCACCACTTTCAATGGCCGCTCCCGCATGTACGGCTTCCATCATTTCTTCTTTGGTTATACCACGTTGTAGGCCATCCTTTGTATAGGCATCGATGCAATAGGGACATTTCACCACATGTGCCACGGCCAATGCGATTAATGATTTTTCACGTGCACTTAATGCACCTTCCTCAAAGACTTTTCCGTAATACTCAAAAAACTTGTTTCCCAGTTCTTCGCTCCATTCTGTAATTTTTCCGAATTTTCTTAAATCCGCTGCATCATAATATGTATTCGCCATGATAGTTTTATATATATGTATTGAATATGGAATCCAGAATAGCCCGAGCAAGGCCACGAACCTGTTCCCATAATTCTATTTAAGAATGATTTTTGGTGATGAAAGCGCTATAACGCTTAGGAACCCTAACTGCGAATTAAGCTGGGGAACCCTTATTAAAAGGGATGTGAAGAAAATGAGAATCGATAAAAGTAGGTACGAAGCCATACTTTTGTACTTTTCGGGATAAGATTTGGACAAGCAACCGAAGAATGGCTTTCGGGAAAGTACGGAAACGGGATAGCAGATTCCGTACATCATGAAATTGATCTAAATCGATCAAAGGTCGTAACCGGGTTAATTCCTCTTCCCCAACATCCACCAAATCCATGACCGCCTTAAACAGCTCGGAGGTTTGCCAGGGCAAATTAGCGAAGGAAACGGTATGAAACTGAGATCGGTGTATGCCCATAAGATAAAACCCGCCATCCACAGAAGGTCCAAGGACCAGTTTTTTGGATTTGAGCAGTGCATGCGCTTCTAGAATATGGTTGACCCGAAGATGTGGGGTATCGTTACCAAGGGTAATGATGCTATCATAGCCCTTATCAAAAATAATCTGGATAGCATTGGTAAAACGTTCCCCAAAAGAATTTCCTTTTTGCTGCTTTTCCGTGAGATGAAAAAAAGGCAAACCCGTTTTTTCGACCTCGCCTAAAGTATGTTTTGTCAGCTCATCAAAAAGATTGGCCCCATTTTCAATAGGCTTGTGCTTCAACTCTTCCCTGCCGGAATTAGCAAAGAGAAGTATCGCTGTTTTTTGATGAGTATCGCGTACCATTATTTCATTTATGATAATAAAATTACAACAAAAAGTATTTGTGTCATCGGTCGAAAAGGAAAAAGGTTAATTACAACACTTTAAACATTTTATTGGACCGGATAGTCTGTCCGAGTTATTCTAAGTGGAATACAAAAGGGTAATTAAAGGATAATTGAGCTTTATGAACGACCAAAGGCAAGAATATTTCAAATTTGTGATTACCCATAACTAAAAAAGACTGAATAGTTGGTTTGGAACCACATAGGCAAATAAAATTTTAGAAAAATTTTAATAAAATGATCTTGGTTTCTGGCACAGCATTTGTCCCATTTACTCCGAGCTATTATGTAGGCTTAAACTATATGAATTATGGAAATGTTGGGGTTTGATTTCGCAATATTGTTTATCTTGAATATCGCTTTTTTATACTTCATTGCTAAATTCATCGCAAGGAATGGGATACATGATTGGGCATTTGTTTTCACCAGAATAAATAAAAGTGTAGTACACGTGTCAAAAACAAGTATTTGACACTTTGACGCGAAAAAGTGACAGATTTTCAGTCAATGTTTGTTCACATCCAAAACGATATCATTTCAATAGTCGCCAAGTCATAGTAATGAATACAAACAAATAATTAAAACAGTTTTAGAATATGAAGAATAGAGATCATCATCGAACAGAAATGAGAGTGTATCTTTTCGCTGCCTTGATAGCATTAGTAGTAAGCTTTGGAGCTATCGGAGGTTATCTTTTGGTCAAGGAGAAACCGGTGGTGACCATACACCAGGTACAAGGAACGGAAGGGAAAAATGTGTTGTATACTGCGGATAACGAGGGCAACCTAAAACCCCTGGACTTTACAGTAACGGCCGATAAGGTCTTGGATGCTGTGGTAAACATTAAATCCACTCAAAGCGGAAAAAGATATGATGGACAAGGAGAATATCGCCAATTGCCCGATCCCTTTAAGGATTTCTTTGGGGATATGTTCAAGGATTTGCCCCAAGGTGAAGGATCGCGTCCCCAGCCCATGTATGGGGCCGGATCCGGTGTTATTATCAATGATCAAGGGTATATCGTAACCAACAACCATGTAATTGCCAACGCAGATGAAATTGAGGTTACCTTACATGATAATGGCACCTACAAAGCAACCGTAATCGGTACCGATCCAACCACGGATTTGGCCCTTATCCAAATTAAGGCGGATAACTTAAGCCCATTGGCTTTGGTAAACTCGGACGATGTTCAAATCGGGGAATGGGTCTTGGCCGTGGGCAATCCCTTTAGTCTTACTTCTACGGTCACGGCAGGAATCGTAAGTGCCAAGGGTCGAAACATCAATATCAACCGGGAAAAATTTGCGGTAGAAAGCTTTATCCAAACGGATGCTGCCATCAATCCTGGAAATAGCGGCGGTGCCTTGGTAAATTTGGAGGGCAATCTTATTGGTATCAATACAGCCATTGCCAGTAGAACCGGTACCTATAACGGTTACGGATTTGCAGTCCCCAGTAATATCGTATCTAAAGTAGTGGAAGATCTTTTAAAATATGGAAACGTACAAAGAGGTATGTTAGGGGTTTCTATACGGACCATGGACGGTAATTTGGCCAAGGAAAAGGATGTCGACTTCACCAAAGGGGTTTGGGTAGAAAACGTTGGAGAGGATAGTGCCGCTGAGAAAGCGGGTATCGAAAAGGGCGATATCATTGTAAAAGTAGATGAAAATGAAACCTTGACTTCCCCAAGACTTCAGGAAATCATTGCCCGCCATAGGCCTGGGGATAAGGTTATGGTTACGGTCAATAGGGACGGTAAGGAAATAGAATTCGATGTGGTTTTGGAAAATGCCAGGGGAAACACGGAAATTATAAGAAAGGAGAAAAAGGAGGTATTAAACCTTTTGGGCGCCGATTTTGAGAACCTCGGAAAGGAAGAAGCCGAAAAACTGAATTTGGATGGGGGTGTAAAGGTAACCCATCTTTACGCTGGAAAGTTGCGCAAGGAGACCCAAATGCAGGAAGGTTTTATTATTACACATATTGACGGCAAAAAAGTAGTTGATATAAAAGATGTGTCCAAAGCCTTGGAAAACAAGGAGGGCGGCGTAATGCTGGAGGGAGTTTACGAAGACCGTCCCGGAAAACACTATTATGCCTTTGGAATGGGTTCATAATAAAAGGGGGCGTTATTTGCCCCCTTTTTAATTTTCGCATATGATGAAGGTCATTGGTTGGGATATAAAGTACTGGGTACTTTGGTCAATAAATCCATCGGAGATATATGAAGTTTAAGGAGTATTACAACATATTAAATGTAGACAGGAAAGCCAGCGATAAGGAGATTAAAAAGGCCTATCGCAAACTGGCTACACAATATCATCCAGATAAAACAAAGGGAGATAAGGTGGCTGAAGAAAAATTCAAGGAAATTTCCGAGGCCTATCAGGTGTTGGGGAATGCTGAAAAGCGAAAACAATATGATGCCTTAGGGTCGGATTGGGAACAATTTCAACGGTCCGGCGCCAGCTATGATGAATTTATGCAGCAACGTAACCAATACCAACACTACAGAAATCGACAACGATATGCCCATGCGAATGCAGATTCCGGTTTCGGGAACGGAAGTGGTTTTTCGGATTTTTTCGAAGCTTTTTTCGGTAGTGGTGCCCGGAACGAAGGTGTATATGGGTTTCCAGGCGGGGATGTATCAGGCGAGGTAACCATTGATCTTACCGAAGCCTACCACGGAACGGAACGGATACTTGAATGGGACGGGGAAAGGATAAAACTAAAAATTAAACCTGGCGCCTATACTGGGCTGCGGTTGCGGGCCAAGGGTAAAGGTCAAAAAGGGGGCAGGGGACAGGCCGGAGATCTTTATGTCGATATCAGGGTGCGGGAACATGCCATCTATAAAAGAGAAGGAGATCACCTGAATATGAATTTGTCGGTAGATGTTTTCAAAGCCCTTTTAGGAGGGAAACAAGATGTGTTAACCCTATCCGGTAAGGTTAAGATTCCAATCAAGGAAGGTACTCAAAATGGCAAGATCATCCGTTTAAGGGGCAAAGGGATGCCCAAATATGGAAAACCGGGACAATATGGAGATTTGTTCGTAACTATCAATATACAACTGCCTACGAAGCTTACCCCCAGGCAAAAGGAACTGATAAGAGAAATTCAAAATGGCCATTAAAGGCCCAAAAAGCGATAAATAATGAAAGGAAACTTTGCTAATTTGATACAGTCGGATAAACCAGTTTTGGTCGACTTCCATGCAGATTGGTGTGGACCCTGCAAAATGCAGGCTCCTATTCTTAAAGAGGTAGCCGCACAAGTGGGGGAAAAGGCCAAGATTATAAAAATTGACGTGGACAAAAACCAAAATATAGCCAACAGATTTCAGGTAAGGGGAGTACCCACACTGATACTCTTTAGAAAAGGAGAAGTAATCTGGAGGCATTCCGGAGTAACGGACAAGGCACAATTGGTAGGACTAATAGATAGGAATTCTGGATAATAGAATAGGCAACCATTTTATTTTAGGTTAAATGTAATACACAGGGCTTTTAAGTAGCTTTGCAAATAAAACTAGGGTCTTGGGAACGATGTTGTTTACGAACCATCCATCCATTGGATTGGTACTCTCAGGAGGCGGTGTCCGGGGCATGGCACATATAGGACTTATAAAGGCTATGGAAGAATTGGGGATTTCTGCCCAAGTAGTCAGTGGAAGTAGTGTGGGAGCCTTGGTCGGGGCATTGTATGCCAATGGAAATTCGGTTTCGGATATGCTTTCCTTTTTTAAGGAAACCCCTTTGTTCAAGTACAATTTTTTGACCATCCTTAAGCCAGGATTTATCGATACGGATAGATACTTTGAAATTTTTAAGGGATACTTTCCTAAAGATACCTTCAGTTCACTGGAAAAGGATTTACACGTGGTGGCCACCGATCTTCAAAAAGGGGAGCAACAATTTTTCTCGAAAGGCCAATTGATACGGCCCTTATTGGCATCCGCGGCCTTGCCTCCGGTTTTTAGTCCCGTGGAGCTTAATGGCAGACTCTATGCGGATGGGGGTATAATGAATAACTTTCCTTCAGAACCTATACAAGACAGTTCGAATTATGTAATCGGAAGTAACGTATCGGTAGTGGGAGAACTTCATAAAAACGCCCTTAAAAATTCCATACAACTTACAGGTAGGGTAACAAGCCTTATGATTTATGCCATTAACAAGAAAAAATTACACTCCTGTGACTTGCTATTGGAATATAAAGAATTGGAAAAAATAGGGGTATTGGATCGTACAGGGATTGAAAAGGCCTATGCCATGGGATATGACGTGGCCATAAAAACCCTGGAAAGGAAACTAAAGCAAACCGACTAAACGGTCTCTTGAATTTAAATTCAAATTTTCCTGATTTTCTAAAAAGAGGGGATTTGATCAAAGGCCTCGATAAAATGCACATAATCGAACAAAGGATGCCAAATACATCTTGCTCACAAACCAAATGGTCTTTTATAACGGACCTTTATTGGCTCTGATTTTTTGGCTAAAGTCAGGTGTAGTCCCAAAACCTTGGTCCGCCGCACTCTTTTTTTAGGAAAACTCTTCTGAAGAAAATAAGTAGCTAGCTAGTTTTAGACATCGTCGTAGTCCACGGTCAAGGTCGCTGTTGTGGGATGTGCCTGGCAGGTAAGGATAAACCCTTCTTCAATTTCACCATCTGTTAAAATCTGGTTCTTTACCATTTCGGCCTTACCTTCGGTAATCCTAGCGATACAACTGCTGCATACACCGCCTTGACATGAGTAGGGGGCGTCTAAATTCTCCTTAAGAACAGCATCCAATACAAGGGTTTTCTTGTCCATTGATAGGGTAAATTCCTCATCTTCGAGGATTACGGTAAGTTGGGTCTGCCCCTCGCCGGTTTTCGGTATCTCATCTAGGATCTCTGTAGTGGTAAACAGTTCAAAATGGATTTTGTCCTCAGGAACCTCCTTTTCCTTTAGAGTATCGCTTACTAGATTGATCATAGCCTCCGGCCCGCAAAGATAATAGGCGTCAAAAACCTCATTTTTATGTTTGTTCTTTAATACATAGTTGATGGTGGAGACATCGATGCGTCCGAATAAGGAATCACTTTCGTGCGTTCGGCTATTGATGAAATAGACAAAAAACCGATTGGCATAATCTAGTTGTAGTTTTACAAGGTCCGTGTAGAACATGGTTTCCTCATAGGATCGGTTCCCATAGACCAATACAAACTGATTCTTGGGATTACTCTCTAAAACAGTACGAACAATGCTCATAATAGGTGTAATGCCACTACCGGCGGCAAAGGCAACGATACTTTTTGGAGTATCCGAAGCTTTAAATACAAAACGACCTTCAGGAGGCATAACTTCTAAAATGTCCCCTACAGCTAATTTGGTATTGGCATAATCAGAAAACCCGCCCTTGTCCACTTTTTTTACCCCAATGGTAATACTATCCTTTTTTGGTGAGGAACTAATGGAGTAGGCCCTCCGTAGTTCCTGTCCTTTGATTTCCTTTTTGATGGTTATGTATTGCCCCGAATCAAAATCGAAGGTCTGTAATAAGTCCTTGGGAATTTCCAGGGTAATCGCCACCGAATTGGGAGTTAACGATTTTATATGCTTTACAGTTAGAGAATGGAAATTAGGCATATTCAAAAAAATTTTTGCAAAACTACATAAAGGAATTCCCATTTTGGACCGGAATGTTAAAAAAATAACAGCTTATTGTAACAAATACGGACTTAGCCGCACTAACTTGCCAAAAAGAACACCAACTGGAATGTTCAATTACTTCATTAAGCTGCAATGGAAGTCATTTTTTAGGTCGGCCTCCCTGGTTAAGGGGCTTGCCTTAAAAATTTTGATGCTTTTCTTTGGGATATACATGATGGTTTCCCTCGTTTTGGCCGGATCGGGCCTTTTTTTCCTTCTACAAAAGGTTTTTCCAGATGCGGACCCTTTGCGAAAATTGAGCGAGCTTATGCCCTACTGGTTGCTCGCGGAACTGTTTATCCGGTATTTTATGCAAAAACTTCCGGTAATGGAAGTAAAGCCCTTGCTTGTGTTGCCCATAAAGAAGAGCACCATCACCCACTATATCTTGGGCAGGTCCGGAATGTCGTTCTATAATTTCATGGGTCTGTTCATATTTGTTCCTTTTTCCATGGTGCTTTTAACCCAAGGATATCCTGCCATAAAAGTTGGCTTTTGGTTGCTTTCGGTTGTTTTTCTAATCCTAATGGTGAACTACATCAATTTCATCATCAATAAAAGTGATAGAGTATTCATTATTTTAACGGTACTACTGATTGCACTTTTTGTTTTGGAGTATTTTGGAATTCTTCATACTACCGGACATATAGGAACTATCTTTTATGCATTTTATGAATATCAATTGCTTTTTATAATTCCTCTATTCCTGTTTGTAGTGGCTTACATTATTAATTATAGGTTTTTGAGAGGAAGGATTTTTTTGGATGCCTCCCTTGGTGAAAAAGCCAAAGAGGTCATTGCCTCAGATTTGACATGGACCAAACATTTTGGAAGTATCGCCCCGTTTTTGCAGCTGGATCTAAGGATGATATGGCGGAATAAACGAACAAAAACACAAGTATTTATATCCTTGGCCATGATTTTATACGGATTGGTCTTTTATACGATGGGTGATTTTGCCCTTACCTCTAGTATGATGGTATTTGCGGGCGTTTTTATTACGGGTATTTTTTTGGCCAATTTTGGCCAATTTGTCCCGGCTTGGGATAGTGCTTACTACAGTATGCTAATGTCCCAGAACATACCGTTGCGGAAATATCTGGAGTCCAAGGCGAGATTGATTTCGTTTAGCATTGTGATCATGTTCCTACTGTCTATTCCATACGTGTATTTTGGTTGGCAAGCTTTGGCCATTAACCTAAGTGCTGCAATCTATAACCTTGGGGTAAATATTCCGGTAATACTACTTTTTGGTTCCTTAAACAAAAAGCGTATCGATTTGGACAAAAGCGCCTTTTCCAACATGCAAGGCACCGGAGCCGCACAATTTTTGGTTATTGTACCTCTATTGGGACTTCCTGTGCTAATTTTCGGCCTTTTTAAGTTTTTGGTTTCCTTTGAGGTTGGGCTTACCGTTATGGCCGTATTGGGTCTATTGGGTTTTGTCCTCCGAAATAAGCTTTTGGACATCATTACTGAGCTTTATAGAAAAAAGAAGTACGGTATGATAGCCGGATTTAAGGAAAAAAATAGTTAGGTAAAACAAGATATTTGCACCATGATTATTGCACAAAATCTGACCAAAAAATATGGAAACCAAATCGTTTTAAATTTGGAACGATTGGAAATTCCCAAAGGGCAAAGTTTCGGATTGGTCGGCAACAATGGGGCTGGGAAAACGACATTTTTTAGTATTATACTGGATTTGATAAGACCCACTACGGGCCATATTCTAAATCATGATGTTCGTGTAGATACGAGTGAAGCATGGAAACCCTTTACTGCTTCTTTTATTGATGAAACCTTTTTAATCGGCTATTTGACGCCGGAAGAATACTTCTATTTTATCGGGGAGCTTCGCAATCGGAACAAAGCAGATGTAGATGCGCTTTTGTCCAAATTTAATAATTTCTTTAACGGTGAAATTCTGGAACAAAAGAAGTACCTAAGGGATTTGTCCAAAGGCAATCAAAAAAAGGCCGGTATTGTGGCCTCTTTTATTGGAAACCCGGAGGTGGTCATATTGGACGAGCCCTTCGCCAATCTTGATCCTACTACCCAAATTAGATTAAAAGGGATTATTAAGGACTTAACGGACCATAGCGAAACTACGGTTTTAATTTCGAGCCACGACCTCATTCATATAACGGAGGTCTGTGAGCGCATCGTAGTACTGGACAAAGGCGAAATAGTAAAGGATATTCAGACCTCAGCGGAGACCTTACGGGAATTAGAGCGTTTTTTTGCCACTTAAAATGGGCATCTTGTTTAGTACAGGATGCCCATTTCAAAAACATATAATCAACCGAACATGGCCGAAGGGTCATAATGAAAAGACACCTTCTTAATTTTCCCGTTCTCGACCTGATACATACAAAGCTCCTCCATATTTACACGACCTCCATTTTTGAAAGTTACATCACTGGTCATGGGAACTACAAAATGGTTGTCGACCACGATTGGGTCTCCAACAGTACCTCCATGCGCTTCTTGAATATTGCTGGCCCACTCTTGGTAGCCTTTTATAATGTTATCTATTCCTTCTGTTCTTTCATTAGGAACACCTGGCATTTCTACGCTAATGGCATCATCCGCATATAAACCGTAGGCTTCATCATACTTGCCTTCCCTACAAAGGCTTACTAATTTGTCCGCAACTTCTTGTGTACTCATTTGTCTTCTTTTTTTGATTAATAAATTAGGTTTTAGTCAAACGACTGGTTTAAAAAGGAATTCAAAGGTTTTATGGCCTCAAAATGGCTCAGAATCTCATTGGTCAATGCATCGGAACCAAAGAATGGCTCAATTGGAAATTCGGCAAAGGCATAGAATTGTTTGTTGTAAATATGTTCCGTTTTCTCAGCGGCGGCCATCAGGTTTTTATCCAAGCGTTTTGCTTTTTCGCCCTTAAGTTGACCAAAGGCATTTTTAAAATCTTGGTGTTCAATAATGTTAAGAAGATCGGCTGTTCGCGAAGCGATGTGATTTCTTACCTTTTTGAGCTGGGGGGTGCTGATCATAAAAAGGCCACCACCCACATGTACGTTTTCGGCATCAATACCCAAATAGTAACCTGGGAGTTCCGATTTTTTCCCATTAGGGGAAAACCCGGCCTTCATGATGAGATTGTAAGGCGATTTGTCCTTTGAAAAGCGCACATCACGATTAATGCGGAACATCGCCTTTTTGGGATCCGGTAGAATACGGTCGTCCCATTGTGCCAATATGGGAAGGATTTCTTCAAGCAAAGTAATGAAAGGAGCTTTTACATCATTTTCATATCTTTTCTTGTTGGCATGGAACCATTCCTTGTGATTGTTTTTTTGAAGTTCCTTAAAGAAAGAGATATAAGCGGGAGTAATCATTCTTAGAATTTTTGCGGTTTCTTATGCTAATGACGATCGTATTTTTGTTTTATGGACAAAACGACCCAAATAATATAGTGTATCAACTTTTTTCTTCTATTAGCCGTAGTGCTATCTCGGCAAGATTCTCCCATTTTCCATTTTCACCATATCCTACCTCATACCACCCTGCTAAAGGTTTCTTGGTTTTAAAAGGACTGAATTCTTGCATGTTGGCGTCCAGATGATGAGTGGGATAATCCTTTCCTAACCTGAACACCATTTTATTTTTTCTCGACAAGAAGGCGAATACCTTTTTCTTAAAGTGAATTGCCGGGGAACTCATCATTTTACCTACGGTCACATCTTTATATTTCGCACAGAAACGACTCCTAATTTCCTCGAACTTTTCCAACTCCATAGGAATCAAAGCTACAAAAGCAATGAGTATACGGATGAGGTAAAATCCGCCACTTTTAAGGGTTGTTTGTGCCATGTAGGATCACTACCTTTATAAGGTTAAAATCAAGGATAATGAACAATCCGTCATAACAAGTCGATAGTGACGTTGTTTTATGACTAATTCCATGTTCGTCGGCATATTGCCGGTTCTGACCCATTAGAATTTAGATATATGAAGCACGTAAGTATTTTGGTGCCTAAAGGCAATGCTATTTTGAGTAATGTGATAGGGACGTTCAAGGTATTGTTGGCCACCAACCAGTTTTTGAAGCAGACCGGTGCCCGGGAAGATGATTTTTTTGAAGTTCATCTAGTAGGTCTCAAAAAAGACCTGTCACTGTACCATGGATTGTTCAGTATTCATTGCGATAGTACAATAGATGATATAAAAAAGACGGATTTAATTTTAATTCCCGCGCTAAGACCGGACAAGTTGAATGAAGACCTGGACCAAAATCAAGACTTTGTGCCGTGGATATTGGAACAACGCAACAAACATCAGGCTGAGGTGGCCAGTATGTGTATGGGTGCTTTTGTATTGGCCCGGACCGGATTGGTGGATGGCAAACAATGTGCAACCCATTGGGCGGGAATGGATCTGTTTAAAAAAATGTATCCCCAAGTAAATTTGGTCTCAAATAAAGTAGTTACCGATGAAGATGGAATTTATACCAGCGGAGGGGCATTTTCTTTTTTGAACCTGATGTTGCACTTGATTGAAAAGTACTGTGGCCGGGGGCCGGCAATCTACATCTCCAAATTTTTCGAAATCGATTTTGACAGGGAAAATCAAAATCAGTTTGCCATATTCCAAGCACAGAAAGACCATGAGGATGAAGCCATACGGCAAGCCCAGAATTATATTGAAGGTAATGTGGCAGAGAAAATCTCGGTTGAAAATTTAGCAAAAAAACATGCTATTAGTAGGCGTAATTTTGTACGTCGATTTAAAAAAGCCACACAGAATACCCCTTTGGAGTATATTCAACGCGTTAAGATGGAGTGGGCAAAACGGAGTTTTGAATCTACCCAACATAACGTTAATGAGGTTATGTACCAAGTAGGATATACCGATCAAAAGGCTTTTCGGACTATTTTCAAAAAATACGTAGGCCTTTCCCCCGTGGCGTATAAGAATAAATACAATAGAAACTTCTCTGATTTCCGTAGTCCTACGGCGTGGTAAGGGACATATTGAGCAATAAGATCTTAAAATCTTTTGTAGGAGACATTTTTTTAAAAAACAGACCACCTGGTTTATTCTAAATTTGGTCTTGATATTGGCAATTTGGTTTCCCCCGATGTTCTACTGTAAATTATCCATAAGCAGTTCATATAGGCATCCTGCACCGGGTAGCTCCGTAATGGTATGGACCGTATAGTCTGTTATGACTCACCTGTTTTCCTTCATGCTAGCGAATATCCTTTATTTTTTGGTTAGTACAGAGGATTTACCAATCTGGGCCAGCCCCTTTCTTTTTTACTTTTTATCGACCAACTACATAATAATCCCGTTGTTTTTAAGTTAACCTTATGTAAGTACAATCGGAATTTTGAAACTTCATTATAAGCTTATTCTTTTCATATCATTGGGGGGCATTGTTTTTAGCGCTTGCTCTACCAAAAAAGATGCATTCATCAATCGCAATTGGCATGCACTCAATACAAAATACAATGTGCTGTACAATGGCAATATCGCATTCGAACAAGGGAGGGAAGAACTCAATGCAAGCTATAAGGACGATTATTGGGAAATTCTTCCCATTGAACGTTTGGAAGTTACCGATGACATAAAACTGGATTCCGAGGACAACAATCCCAACTTCATCATAGCCGAGGACAAGGCTACCAAGGCGATTCAGAAACACAGTATGGACATTAAGGATGAAGAGCGCAATCCACAAACGGATGAGGCTTTTCTTTTATTAGGCAAGGCCCGTTATTTTGATCAGCGCTATATTCCGGCCCTGGAAGCATTCAACTATGTTATAAAAAAGTATACTTACAGCGATAAACTAAACGAAGCGCATATTTGGCGGGAAAAAGTCAACATTCGCCTAGAAAACGAGGAGCTGGCCATAAAGAACCTAAAACGTTTAATGAAACTGGAGGAGCTTAAAGACCAGGACTATGCCGATGCCAGGGCAATGATGGCCCAGGCCTACATTAATCTCAATGCACCGGATACGGCCATACAACAACTAAAGATAGCATCCTACTATACCAAAAAGAACCCTGAAAAGGGACGCTATTACTACATTATTGGACAGTTATACAATCAATTAGACCATAAGGATAGTGCCAACTACGCTTTTGACAAGGTCATAGAATTGAATAGAAAGTCGCCGAGGGTCTATATGATCAATGCTGAAATCCAGAAAATCCGAAATATAGAAATCAATCCGGAAAACGAGGAAGAGCTCTTAGAGTACCTAACAGATTTGGAAGAGAATAGGGAAAACAGACCATTTCTGGACAAGATTTATAGACAGGTTGCAGAGTTTCACTTGGATCGGGGTTCTGATAGCCTTGCCCTGTTGTACTTCAACAAATCACTTCGTGCCACACAAAACGAACCAAAGTTGAATGCACTCAACTACGAAAACCTTGCGGAATATAATTTTGACGGAAACAACTATAAAGTAGCTGGGGCTTATTATGATAGTGTCTTGACTAACCTAGCTGAAAACACCAAGAAGTATCGATCCGTCAAAAAGAAACTGGACAATTTGGAAGATGTCATTACCTATGAAGACATTGTACAGTATGCGGACAGTGTCATAACGCTGTATAAGATGCCCGAGGATGAACAGATAGCCTATTTTGAAAACTACATCGCCGAGATAAGAAAAGCGGAAGAGGAGGCGGCAAAAAAGGAAGAGGAGCGGATAACAGCTGGTTTTGCTTCTTTTGTTAAAAGTAAGGGCGGCAAGGAAAACAAAGGAAAGTTCTATTTTTATAATATAACAAGTTTAGGCTACGGCAAGAATGATTTTACCACCAAATGGGGTAACCGTCAATTAGAGGATGACTGGCGTTGGAGCAATAAGACCAGAGCATTGCCATCAGAGGCCACTGGTGAATTGTTAGCGGACGGAACCACTATTTCTGATGAACCTATTGGAGATGAAAAATACGACCTTGATTTTTATATGGAGCGGGTTCCCAAGGATGTTTCCGTTATTGATAGTCTTAGTAATGAAAGGAACTTTGCCAATTATCAGTTGGGTCTTATTTACAAGGAAAAGTTCAAAGAGAATCTATTAGCTGCCGGAAAGTTGGAGGATGTTTTAAAGTCGAATCCTGAGGAACGTCTGGTTCTTCCTTCAAAGTACAACTTGTACAAGATTTATGAAGAAGAAGGAAGCACATTGGCGGCCGAAATGAAACAGAACATTATTCAAAATCATGGGGATTCCAGATATGCCGAGATTTTGTTGAATCCGCAGGCCATTCTGACCGGGAGTGCCGATAGCCCGGATGCCCGATATGCCGCCCTGTACAAACAATATAAAAATCAGGAATTCCTAAAAGTGATTACCGGAGCGGAAGAGAATATAAATAGATATACAGGGGACCCTATTGTGCCAAAATTTGAAATGCTAAAGGCCAATGCCATTGGTAGGCTGCAAGGGTATGAGCCCTTTAAGGAGGCATTGAACTATGTAGCCTTAACATATCCCAATAATCCGGAGGGTAAAAAGGCAGAACAAATGGTAGCCGAACAATTACCCAAGTTGGAGCCTAAGGAATTTTCCCCTGAAATCGGATCTTCGGGTGCTGGAAATTGGAAGGTTGTTTTTCCGTTCAAAAGGAAAAATGACGAAGTGGCCCAAAAACTATTGGAGAAGTTAAAGAAATCGATCAAGGATCTAAGGTACAGGAACATTGTTTCCAAGGACGTGTACAATCTAGAAGATCAATTTGTAGTAGTACATGGCTTTAAGTCCAAGGATTTTGCCTTAGGCTATGTAGAATTGCTAAATATTAACAAGGATTATAAGGTTGATAATGAGAATTTTGTAATTTTATCTTCCAACTATAAAATCCTTCAAGTACATAAAAATGTAGAGGAATATAGAAATAAATTGTTAACCCCAAAACCATGAACAACAATGTTTTCAGACAACAAAAAACCTAGAACTATGAACGAAATCAGTGGACAGCCCAACAGAATTGAAAAAAACACCAGGATCAAAGGAGACATCGTTTCCGAAGCAGACTTTAGAATCGATGGTAAATTGGATGGAAATGTAAAGACTTCCGGAAAAGTAGTTATTGGAAAAGACGGTCTTATTAAAGGGAAAGTGGAATGTGTAAATGCGGATATTGAAGGAAGTTTCAATGGAGAACTTCTTGTTTCCGACCTACTTTCACTAAAATCCTCGGCAGTTATAGAAGGAACGGTTTCCGTATCCAAATTGGCCGTAGAGCCGGGAGCTGCTTTCAATGCCTCTTGTAGCATGAAAGGAAAGAGCGGTTCCCTAAGTAGCAGCAGTAGTCCTAGCTCCAGTAGTAGCAGTTCCAGTACAAGTAGTACCGCCTCCAGTAGCTATAAGTCCTCAGTAGGTAGTTCCAGCACTAGCAATGAGCGGGCAAAAGTTTCCTAAAAAGAAAAACACCCTAAAGAATGTAGCGGTGCTTTCAGGTATTGCCTTTCAAATGGGGGCCATTATTTTTCTGGCGGCCAAAGGCGGTATCTGGTTGGATCAACATTACGAGACCGAGAAAAGAATTTTTACGGCTATTTCCACAATTTTTGGCGTAGCCGTTTCAATTTGGGTAGTTTTGCGACAATTAAAACGGATCGAATATTGATTATGTCCAAAACCAATCCCACAATTCAATTTCTTATAGTCCTAATAGCAGTATTGGGACTTCTTTTTTTTATACATGTTGCCCTCCTACGTAGCTCGGGATTTCCTCCTTATGGCAATATGTTGGTATGGTCCTATCTTGTTAACGGCCTTTTGGCGGCTGCAATATTCATTTTGCTCTACGTCTTTCGAAAAAAGTTAAAGAATAGCATCGGTTTTCTTTTTATGGCGGGCAGTTTCTTAAAGTTCATCGTTTTTTTTATAGTCTTCTATCCCTCGTATAAGATTGATGGAGACATGAACAAATTGGAGTTCGCCGCTTTCTTTGTGCCCTATGCGATTTGTCTAATTTTGGAAACTGTTTTTACGGCCAAAATGCTTCAAAAAATGTCTTGATTTTCTTTTCTTAAGGTACTCCGAAATAAACGCTTAAAAGCTTTTTTCTTTTTAATGGAATACCTTACATTTGCACCGATTTTTAAAGACCGATACTTTAGAGCTTTATGCAAAAGACATACTTTGCAAATTTTCTTTTGGCCATAGTACTTTTATTGAGTGCAAACATGTTCGGAAAAGACAAGGAGCAACACTCGGACGAACCACAGAAAGACCTTAAGACCGAGATTAAGGAATACATTCAACATCACCTACTGGATTCCCATGATTTTTCACTGTTCTCCTACACTAAGGAAAATGGGGAACATGTTTATGTAGGGCTCCCATTGCCGGTCATTTTATGGGATGACGGGCTTAAAGTATTCTCGTCCTCCAAATTTCATCATGGGGAAGAGCTTGCCGAAGCGGATGGAAACTATTATAAGCTTTACCATGGCAAAATATATAAGACCGATGCCAAGGGAACCATTGATTATGATGCGGAAGAACATCCCACCAACATAAAACCCCTGGACTTTTCCATTACCAAGAATGTGGCCATGATTTTTATCACGGGGCTTTTGATGTTTTGGCTTTTTACAAGCTTGGCGAGGTCTTACGCCAAAAATGGGGGGATTCCCAAGGGAGCAGGTCGTTTCTTTGAGCCCATTGTGCTATATATAAGGGATGATATTGCAAGGCCCAATATTGGGGAGAAAAATTATAGAAAGTATATGCCCTTTCTGTTGACCGTATTCTTTTTTATATGGTTCCTGAACATTTTTGGTTTAACACCATTAGGAATTAATGTAACCGGAAATATTGCCATCACTTGTGGATTGGCCCTGTTGACCTTCTTGATTACGAACTTTACAGGAACAAAGGATTATTGGAAACACCTGTTCGACCCATTAGGGGATACCATGCCTTGGTATGCAAAAATACCTTTGTATATCATATTAGTGCCCATAGAACTATTGGGATTGATAATTAAGCCTTTTTCACTTTTAATTCGTTTATATGCCAATATGCAGGCAGGCCATATTGTTTTAATGAGCTTAATCGGGCTTATGTTCCTTTTCAAAAGTTGGTTGGGAAGCCCCTTGTCATTCGCCTTGGCGTTTGCCATTTCATTGATCGAGATTCTTGTGGCATTGCTACAGGCCTATATTTTCACCATGTTGTCCGCCCTGTATTTCGGTTTTGCCTCAGAGGAACATGATCATCATGAGCATGAAGATGAGCCGGAGTTGGCCCATTTATAAATAGTAGTATGTAATTCCTGTAAAAGGGAGTTTTAGATTGAATTTTTAATTTTTAAACTAGATAGATTATGGAAATTCCAATTATGGTAGGTGCAGGTTTGGTAGTTATCGGTGTTGGTCTTGGTATTGGTAAGATCGGAGGATCTGCCATGGAGGCCATTGCCCGTCAACCTGAAGCTTACGGAAAAATTCAAACAGCAATGTTGATTGCAGCGGCGCTTATTGAAGGTATTGGATTTGCTGCCTTATTCGCAGTAGGTTAAACAATCTTAGGCAATGGCTATAACGGTTGGTTATGGCCATTGCCCAAAGTTTAAAGATTGACTTAAAATAAAAGTATGGAGAAATTATTAAATGAATTTTCGTTAGGACTGTTCGTTTGGTTGACCCTATTGTTCATCCTATTATTGTTATTGCTCCGCAAATATGCGTGGAAGCCGATTTTGGATGCGGTCAACGATCGCGAGGAAGGTATAAAAAATGCATTGGCCGCTGCTGAAGAGGCCAAAAAAGAAATGCAAAATGTAACTGCGGACAGTGAAAAGCTCTTGCAGGAGGCGCGAAATGAACGTGAGACCATGCTTAAGGAAGCAAGGGAAATCAAGGACAAGATGATTGCTGATTCCAAAGAGCAGGCCAAGATTGAGGGCGATAAGATGATCAAGCAGGCCCAGGCAACGATTGAAAGTGAAAAGAAAGCAGCCGTAGCCGATATCAAAAATCAAGTGGCCGAGCTATCCGTTGAGATTGCCGAGAAAGTGATTAAGGAACAACTCTCCAACAAGGACAAGCAATTGAAGATGGTTGACGATATGTTGGGTGATATTAAATTGAACTAGTCCAGAATGAAAGATTCTAGAGCGGCTATACGGTACGCCAAGGCAATTTTGGATTTGGCAATGGAGGGTAAAGCTACGGATGTCGTAGAAAAGGATATGCGTACAATAACGCAGACCGTTTCCGAAAGCAAAGAGCTTAAGGACATATTGGGTAGCCCTATTGTTGGAGGTACTGCCAAAAAGAAAGTCATATTGGCCGTTTTTGAGGGCAGTCACCCTATCACGGAAGGCTTAATCAACCTATTGGTGGATAATAGACGAATCGATATGCTAAATGAGGTCGCGCTTAAATACATCATCTTAAATGAGCGGCTAAAGGGTGAGGATGTAGCTTTTGTGACCACTGCGGTTCCATTGACGAAAGAACTGGAAAAGAAAGTATTAAAACAACTTGGCCAAATTACCGGAAACAAGGTAACCCTTGAGAATACGGTTGACGATAGCATAATTGGAGGGTTTATCCTTCGCGTAGGCGATTTGCAATATGATGCCAGTATCGCCAATAAATTGAACAATATTAAACGAGAATTTACGAATAGTCTATAAAACGAAGTTAAGGCAACGGACATGCTAACGTCTTTTGTCTTACCTCTTACATCTAGAAAAAATGGCAGGAGTAAAAGCCGCTGAAGTATCGGCGATATTAAAGAAGCAATTATCAGGATTTGAAGCTACCGCTACCTTGGACGAAGTGGGGACTGTACTACAGGTAGGGGACGGTATAGCCCGTGTATATGGTCTTTCCAATGCTCAGTATGGGGAATTGGTTGAATTCGAAGGAGGATTGGAAGGTATTGTTTTGAACCTGGAAGAAGACAACGTTGGGGTTGTATTATTGGGCCCCTCAAAGGAAATCAAGGAGGGTGCGACGGTAAAACGTACCCAGCGTATTGCCTCCATTAATGTGGGAGAAGGCATTGTTGGTCGGGTTGTGGATACTTTAGGATTACCTATTGATGGTAAAGGCGCTATTTCCGGCGAACTCTATGAAATGCCTTTGGAAAGAAAAGCACCTGGGGTTATTTTCCGACAACCGGTTAACGAACCTCTTCAAACTGGGGTAAAGGCGGTTGATGCCATGATACCTATCGGAAGAGGACAGAGGGAGCTGGTCATTGGTGATCGCCAGACCGGTAAGACTACGGTTTGTATAGATACGATTATCAATCAAAAAGAATTTTATGATGCAGGTGAGCCCGTATATTGTATCTACGTGGCCATAGGGCAGAAGGCATCCACGGTTGCTGCTATAGCAAAAACTTTGGAGGATAAAGGTGCTTTGGCCTATACGACCATTGTAGCCGCCAATGCCTCAGACCCGGCACCTATGCAGGTGTATGCCCCTTTTGCGGGAGCAGCTATCGGGGAGTATTTTAGGGATACCGGCCGTCCCGCATTGATTATATATGACGACCTTTCCAAGCAGGCCGTAGCCTATCGGGAAGTTTCCCTATTGTTGAGAAGGCCGCCAGGACGAGAGGCCTACCCCGGGGACGTGTTCTATTTACATTCCAGGTTGTTGGAACGTGCTGCCAAGGTCATTAACGATGATGCTATTGCACAAAACATGAACGATTTGCCGGAACCTCTAAAACCAATGGTAAAGGGGGGAGGCTCCTTAACGGCATTACCGATAATAGAAACACAGGCAGGAGACGTATCCGCATATATCCCCACCAATGTAATTTCCATTACGGATGGACAGATATTTTTAGAGCAAGACCTTTTTAACCAAGGAGTTCGGCCAGCGATAAACGTGGGTATTTCCGTATCCCGTGTGGGAGGATCGGCGCAGATAAAATCCATGAAAAAAGTAGCCGGAACCTTGAAATTGGATCAGGCGCAATTCCGTGAATTGGAAGCTTTTGCCAAATTCGGATCTGATTTGGATGCCGCTACCTTAAACGTAATCGAAAAGGGGCGTAGAAACGTTGAAATATTGAAACAGGCCCAGAACGATCCATTTACTGTGGAAGATCAGGTGGCGATTATCTATGTAGGTTCCAAGAATTTGTTGCGTGACGTACCCGTTGAAAAGGTAAAAGAATTTGAAAGGGATTACCTAGAACTTCTAAATGCAAAGCACCGCGATGTTCTGGATACCCTTAAGGCAGGCAAATTAACCGATGAGGTTACGGATACGTTAACGACCTTGGCCAAAGATTTGTCCGGAAAATATAGAAGTTAGTGAAGTAGAAGTGTGGAGTGCCGGTATGGATTGTAGTAGCCCTACTAAAATCCCATAATCTAGTCCTCCGAACCCTTAACTTAAAAAATGGCGAACTTAAAGGAAATACGCAGTAGAATAGCAACGGTATCTTCAACCATGCAGATTACCAGTGCCATGAAAATGGTATCGGCGGCCAAGTTGAAGAAAGCACAGGATGCTATTACCCAAATGCGGCCTTATGCGGATAAGCTTACGGAACTTCTGCAAAGTTTGAGTGCAAGCCTGGATGCTGATGCGGGAGGGAAATTCTCAGATAATAGGGAGGTCCAAAAAATATTGGTGGTAGCCATTACCTCCAATCGTGGACTCTGTGGCGCTTTTAATTCCAATATTATCAAGCAGTGCGTTTCCTTATTGCAAGGAACGTATGGGGACAAGCAGGTAGATTTCATGGCCATTGGAAAGAAGGGCAATGATATCTTGCGAAAAAAGTTCAATATAATGGCCAACCATAGTGAGGTTTACGATGCATTGACTTTTGACAGCGTAACCCTTATTGCGGAAGAACTCATGGAGCACTTTACCAGCGGTTCTTATGATAGGGTTGAATTGGTCTATAATAAATTCAAGAATGCTGCCACTCAGATTGTAATGACGGAGCAGTTTTTGCCTATTGTCCCCGCCGAGGAAGACGAAACATCCGTTACAGATTACATTTTTGAGCCTTCCAAGGAGGAAATCGTGGAAGAGCTGATTCCTAAATCCTTGAAAACGCAATTATACAAAGCGATTCGGGATTCCTTTGCCAGTGAACACGGTGCACGTATGACGGCTATGCATAAGGCCACGGATAATGCTACCGAATTACGTGACCAATTAAAACTTACTTACAATAAGGCCAGACAGGCTGCAATCACCAACGAAATTTTGGAAATTGTTGGAGGTGCGGAAGCACTCAACAATTAGGCGAAGCGTTAGCGGAGCCAAATGCATCAGTGCGGAAGCACCCGACAATTAGGCGAAGCGTTAGCGGAGCCAAATGCATCAGTGCGGAAGCACCCGACAATTGGGCGAAGCGTTAGCGGAGCCAAATTACCTCTGTGCGGAATCACCCGACAATTAGGCGAAGCGTTAGCGGAGCCAAATGCATCAGTGCGGAATCACCCGACAATTAGGCGAAGCGTTAGCGGAGCCAAATGCATCAGTGCGGAATCACCCGACAATTAGGCGAAGCGTTAGCGGAGCCAAATGCATCAGTGCGGAATCACCCGACAATTAGGCGAAGCGTTAGCGGAGCCAAATGCATCAGTGCGGAATCACCCGACAATTAGGCGAAGCGTTAGCGGAGCCAAATGCATCAGTGCGGAATCACCCGACAATTAGGCGAAGCGTTAGCGGAGCCAAATGCATCAGTGCGGAATCACCCAATAATTGGGCGAAGCGATTCACATTTTCTACGTATAAAGAACTCAAAAAAATAGGAAACCCTATATTTGTGAGGTTTCCCTTTTTTGTAACCTTTTTTATGGCATGTCCGCATATTGATTGTTAAAATCAATATGTAGGTCGATTGCCAATGTACCTATGAAACGTCCAATCTGTGGTCTGATTACGGTTGTATTTATCCTATTTGGATGTGCTTCCAAAAAGGAGTTAAAGACCGAATTGCCCTTTCGATTAGGGCAGGTTTATGCCCAGAGATGGATTATAGAAGAGAATCCAGAGGAAATAGGGTATGATGTAATAATACCCATTCGAAGTTTAAATACAAGAAGAGCTACTCTGCAAAAGCTGTATCACCGGGGTAAAGCAATCAATGTGAAAATTGAGCTTCGGAAAATTGGTGCGGTGGCCATAGCCGAGTACCCTATGGGAATTTTAGATAAAACAAATACAAGTATTAGGGACAGCTCGCCTAATGGCAATGAAGGCATTTTTAACGAATCCTTGTTGCCTTTTAAAATATCGAGGACACAAGCCGTTTTGACATATCTTGAAGACGGTGAAATCAAGTATTTTAAAATCGAGGGTATCAGGCAGAACCCAATTATGTCCTACTCTTCGCTATCCTTGCGAAATTTCGAGTGATTAGGTAAATATGGCCATAAAAAAGATAGGCCTTTTATACAAGAAGGGAAATCGGTACTTTTGAATTTCAATCATCGATTTCTTGAATCCACTTAAAAAACTATTTAAGCAGACCGCAATCTATGGCTTGGCCACCGTATTGCCTAGAATGCTTTCCTTTCTGCTATTGCCTCTTTATACTGCACTTTTGAATACTGCCGGTTATGGTGAGGTTTCTGTTATTTTCGCATGGTTCGCCATATTCAATGTATTGTTGGCCTACGGCATGGAAACGGCCTTTTTCCGCTTCTATAGTCAAGAGGAAGATAAGAACAAGGTTATCTCCACATCTTTGCTTTCCATCTTGGGAACCACGGCATTTTTTGTTTTTGCTGCATTACTTTTTCAGGAGAGCATGGCCCAAATTACCGGGATAGAGGTCAAATATGTTCGTTACGCCATTTTTATTCTTGCTTTGGACGCCTTGGTCATCATTCCATTTGCATGGCTTAGGGCTAACGAGAGGCCAACGAGATATGCTGTTATAAAAATTTTGAACGTATCCCTAAACTTTGGGTTGAATATTTTCTTTCTTTTATTACTGCCCAAAATTGCCCAGGGGAATCCTGAAAGCATATTTAGCGGATTGTACCAAGAAAATTTCGAAATTTCGTATATATTCATATCCAATCTCGTGGCGAGCGGCGTAACGCTTATATTAATGTCCCATCTCTATTTGCAACAGCCTTTCTTTTTTGATAAGGTGCTATGGCACAAGATGATACGGTATTCCATGCCCATTATGATCGCTGGAGTGGCCTTTACAATCAATGAAGTTTTTGACCGTATTCTTTTAGAATGGCTGTTGCCGGAGGATATCGCTAAAAGCGAAGTGGGAAAGTATTCCGCATGCTACAAATTAGCTCTTTTTATGACCTTGTTCGCCACCGCTTTTCGTATGGGAATTGAACCTTTCTTTTTTAATCATTTTAAAACCGAAAACCCTCAAAAGGCGTATGCACAGGTAACCAATTATTTTGTGGTTTTAGGAAGTATTATTTTATTGTCCGTAGTGGTTTTTGCGGATGTGTTGAAGGTTATTTTCGTTCGTAATGAGGCCTATTGGGAAGCCATGTCCATTGTGCCCCTTATTGTCCTGGCCAGTTTTTTTCTGGGAATTTATCACAATTTATCCGTTTGGTACAAGGTAACGGATAAAACAAGGATTGGGGCCTACATATCATTGATAGGTGCTTTGCTCACCATAGTAATTAATATGGCGTTTATTCCTCGTTTTGGATATGTTGCGTCTGCGGTGGCGACCTTGGTAGCATATGGGTCTATGATGATTATGTCTTTCTTTTTTGGACGTATGTACTATCCTATTCCCTATAACTTCAGAAAAATTATATTCTATCTAGGACTATCGATCCTGTTTTCCGCACTATCATTTTATGTTTTCAATGGGAACCTGTTGTTGGGATCAACTTTGCTCATATTGTTCTTAGGCTTGATTTACAAGATGGAAAATGATAAATTAAAACAGATATTTTTTAAAAAATGAAGATTAGGATTATTAACAAATCGGCTCACCCACTGCCCCACTATGAAACAAAAGCATCGGCGGGAATGGATTTAAGGGCCAATATTTCAGAACGGATAACGTTACAACCTTTAAAGAGGGCCATTGTACCAACAGGACTTTTTATAGAACTTCCCTTAGGGGTTGAGGCACAAGTTCGCCCCAGGAGCGGATTGGCCGCAAAAAAGGGGATAACCGTATTAAATGCCCCAGGAACAATTGATGCCGATTATAGGGGAGAAATTGGCGTGATTCTTGTAAATATTTCCGATGTTCCCTTTACAATCGAAAATGGGGAACGAATCGCACAATTGGTCGTTGCCAAACATGAACGAGCGGATTGGACTGAGGTTGCGGAATTATCTGAAACCGTTCGTGGGTCCGGGGGCTTTGGAAGTACTGGTACTAAGTGAGAACCCAATTGAACAAGTTGAGAATATAACCATGCCGAAATGCAGAACATAGCATCGTTTTTACTTCCTGAATACACCAAACGAGAAGTTTGATATATGAAATATGTATTTTCCATAACTATGATTTTTATGGGGCTTCTTTTGATGCCAGTTCTAATCTATGCACAAGAAAAGCCCATAGAAGTTGAAGAAAGTGCTGAAGTTTTCTTAGAGGAATACTCCGATGCTTTCCAGGAGAAGTTTTTTGAAGCCTTAAAGCAGAAAAGTATCGAGAATTATGACAAGGCCATAAACCTTTTCTTGGAGTGTAGACAAATGAATACCGATGGCCACGTGATAGATCATGAACTTGCCAAGGTATACTTAGCTGACAAACAATATACCTTGGCCGAGGAATATGGAATAGATGCACTGAATGCAGAACCTGAAAATCTTTGGTATTTGGATACTTTGGTAAATATTATCCTGAAGCAGGGAAGTTCAATAAATAGCATAAAACCAAATATCCCCTATGCCAATAGCCAATTGAGGGAAAACCTGGCTTTGATTTATTTCAAACAAAAGAACTTCGAAAGTGCGTTGGAGGTATTGGATGAAATCCAAGTGTCGGCATTTTCGGAAGAACTGCGTTCTAAACTTAAAGACTCAATCGAAAAGCAAAAGTCGTATAAAGCCAAAACATCTCTAGCGACTACAAACACGGTTATTTCGGATCCGTTACTGGACTATAAAACTAAGATAGAGGCCCTTATTCAGGCCAATGACTTGTCGCCTCTAGAGGAGATGGCGAATGAGGCTTTGGAAAGCTATCCATTACAGCCCTATTTTTATTATGCGTTGGCGCATGCCCTTAACAAAAAGGGTAAACATATGCGGGCAGCGGAGGAACTGGAATCTGCATTGGACTATATTTTGGATGATGTTACGTTGGCCAATAAGTTCTATGAAGAGTTGGTTACCGCATACACGGCTTTGAACGATACTTCTAAGGCAAATATGTATCTTCGTAAGATAAAACCCGGATTTTAGCTATGGATTGGCAATTGATGAGGTCACGGACAGGGGTAGGCTTTATGGTAATTTTGTGTTTAGTACTTTCCTGCAAATCTGCCAAAGTAGTTGGAGATGGCTCCATAGACGAGAAGTTATCGGCAAAGAATGTAATCCGTAAGCATTATCAAAACCAAACAAACTTCAATACGCTTAGTGGAAAGGCCAAAATAGACTATTCGGACGGAGAGTCTACTCAAAGCGTCAATGTAAGCCTTCGAATACAAAAGGACAAAGCCATATGGATGAGCGCTCCCCTGGGCTTGGTAAAGGCTTATATTACGCCTACTAGGGTTTCTTTTTATAACAAATTACAGAATGAGTATTTTGACGGGGATTTTTCATATCTAAGTGAGCTTCTAGGAACCGAGTTGAATTTTGACAACGTTCAGAACCTATTATTGGGTCATGCCCTTTTTGATTTACGTAAGGAAAAATATAACGTTTCCATTGCTCGAGCAAACTATCAGCTTAAGCCGAAACAGGCTTTACCGGTCTTCAAAGCATTGTTTCAAGTAGAACCCACAAATTTTAAGATAGCCACGCAACAATTATCCCAACCTTCAAAAAGACGGCTATTGGAAATAGACTACAAGGACTATCAAAAGGTGAGTGCTTGGATTTTACCTAAAAGGTTGACGGTCGCCGCCGTTGATAGTACCCAGACAAATAGTATTGACATTGAATACCGAAATATGGAATTCAATAAACAGCTAAACTTCCCTTATAAAATACCAAAGGGTTTTACAGAAATAGTTTTGAACAAGAATGATATATAGCGGGCTATATAGGATTTGTTTAGTATTGTTTTCGCTTCTCTGCATGGTGCCTGCAAATGCCCAGACCAATGAACAAAAGGTATTGGAGGCAAAACGGGAAAGACTTCAGAATGAGATACGGGAAATAAATCGCCTATTGTTCGCCGAGAAGAAGCAGAGAGGAACGGTTTTGGACCAAATGGAAGCTTTGGACAAAAAAATCAATGTGCGTCAGCAGTTGATCCAGGTAACCAATCAGCAATCCAATTTGTTGAATCGAAAAATCAACGCCAATATCCGGAATATTGCCAAACTTAAGGACGATTTGCAAACCTTAAAACAGGAATACGGTACGATGATTCGGAAGTCTTATCAAAACAGGGCCCAACGGAACCGATTGATGTTCCTGTTTTCCGCGGAAAATTTCTTTCAGGCGTTTAAGCGGTTGCAGTATATGAAACAATATACCGATTATCGTAGGGAACAGGGAGAAATGATACTCGAAAAAACGGATGAACTGACCCGTTTAAACAAAGATCTTACCGAGGAACGAAAAGTGAAGGAGGTGCTCTTGGCACAAAATAGAAAGGCCAAGAATCAATTAATGCGTGAGATAAAGGCCCAAAAGGAACTATTGGGATCAATTCGAAAGAATGAAAGTAAATATGCTGCCGCTATTGAAAGCAAACAACGGGAAGCTCGAAAAATTGATAAGCAGATTGAAGAACTAATACGCAACGCCATTGCGGCATCTAATAAAAGGGCCGGCAAAACGGGTACAGGTGTCAACAAATTTGTTTTAACCCCTGAAGCGACAATTGTGGCCAATAATTTTTCCGCTAACAAAGGGAAGCTCATTTGGCCTGTAGAAAAGGGAATAAAGAGTCAGGGGTTTGGGGTTTATAAGGATGCCGTTTATCCGGGGATAAAACATCAAAGCAATGGTGTGATTATTACCACGGAACAAGGTGCCAAAGCCAGGGCTATTTTTGAGGGCGAGGTCATTGCCATTCTTTCCGTACCAGGGGGAAACAAAGGAGTTCAAATAAAACATGGGAATTTTATTAGTACCTATTACAACCTCTCCGATCTTTTTGTGAGAAAAGGGGACAGAGTTGCTGCAAAAACGGAACTGGGCACAGTTTATACCAATCGGTCCAATGGTCAGACCCGCCTAAAATTTTATTTATATAAGGATACTTCAAAACTAAATCCCGAGGATTGGGTATATAGATTATAGAAACCAAAAATCATATAGGATGAGCACTATTACCGACATACAAGGAACTTTTGAATTACATAATGGGGTACATATGCCCTATTTCGGATTGGGGACATATCAGTCGGATAACGACCAGGAGGCTGTCGATGCGGTGCGATGGGCATTGGATGCCGGTTATCGTCATGTGGATACTGCAGCGGTCTATAAGAATGAAGAAGGTGTGGGCCAGGGTATCCGGGAGAGTTCGGTGGCCAGGGAAGAGGTTTTCGTGGTCAGTAAGGTCTGGAATTCCGACCAGGGTTATGAAAGTACTTTAAGGGCTTTTGAGGATAGTCTAAAGCGATTGAAACTTGAATATCTGGATCTTTATTTGGTACATTGGCCGGTTGCCGGAAGCTATAAGGATACTTGGCGTGCTATGGAAAAATTGTATGCCGAAGGGAGGATAAAGGCCATAGGGGTAAGTAATTTTCTGCAACATCATTTGGAAGATTTATTGCAGACCACAGAAGTTGTACCTATGGTCAATCAAATGGAATTCCATCCCTATTTAGTACAACAGGACCTAGTTGATTTCTGTACTTCAAAAGGGATACAATATGAGGCGTGGTCGCCATTTATGCAAGGGAAGCTGTTTCGGTTGGACATTTGTAAGGAATTGGAACAGAAATACAATAAGTCTGCGGCCCAGATTATTTTGAGATGGGATTTGCAGAAAGGAGTGGTTACCATTCCCAAATCGGCCAAAAAGGAGCGAATCCTCGCCAATGCCGCAATTTTCGATTTTGAACTTACGGCAGATGAAATCGCTTTTTTGGATAGTTTTGACCGTGGGGAACGTATCGGTCCAGATCCGGATAATTTCGACTTTTAAGATTTTTTAATAGGGTTTGGCGTCTATTCCATGAACAATGCCCTTAGCTCGGTGGCCTCCTTGGGCTTCATTTTTCCGGCCAATACCAAGCTGAGTTGCTTGCGCCTTAATGCGGCATCAAAACGTTCCTTTTCCAATGCACTTTCCGGTTCAAGTGGGGGTACTTCGGTAGGTTTTCCGGTTTCATCTACGGCAACAAAGGTATAAATGGCCTCATTGGCCTTGCTTCGCTTTCCATTATAGCGATCTTCCATCCAGACATCGATATATACCTCCATCGAAGTAGTAAAGGCTCTGGACACTGCCGCCTCAACGGTAAGGACACTACCTACGGGAACGGATTGGTTAAAGGCTACGTGATTTACAGAAGCTGTAACCGTAATTCGTCTGCTGTGTCGGCGTGCAGCAATACTGGCAGCCCTGTCCATTCGGGCCAACAATTCGCCTCCAAATAAATTGTTCAAGGGGTTGGTCTCACTGGGGAGTACCATGTCGGTCATTATGGTTCGGGATTCAGAAGGTTTTTTGGCCTGCATCTTTAAGTCTTTAGGGCTATATGCTTAATTACAAGAGCAAAGATACATTCAATTTAAAGGGAAATAAAGGACTGGAGGTTATTTTACGGACTTTAACCAAGCATCACTGGAGTGGGTTCGCCTAACCTGCTTTAAAGCTTCCAAAGCCTTCTTGGGGTCATTATGGCTGCTATAGGCTACCATATGTAGGCCAAATGCATTAGCACCTAAATAAGAAGCCTTAAACCCAAGTTGGTTCAATTGCTGGATTTTTTTGTCCGCATTGGCCCTAAATCGAAAGGCACCTGCAATGACATGATGCGTACCTTTTACGAGGCCTTTTTTGGTAACAACATCCAAGGTAAACGTGGGCAGTTCCATAGGCCTATTGCTAAAAAAAGTAGCTTCTTGAATACGTTTGGAGATTTGTTCCTGTGCTTCCTGTCTTGCCAACTGTTCTCGGTTCTGCGCTTCCTGATACGAACGAAAACCTGTCAATCCGGTGGCAAGTGCCAAAAAGAATACCGCTGCATATTTTAGATAGGGCCTAAAGGAATATTCCTTTCGTTTTTCAGGAGTGAAGGCAAAAGGTACTTTTTCCTCTAAAACAACAACACGCTCTTTTAGGTTTTCCCGAAGTACGGGCGAAGACGGGAATGACGAAAAGCCAAAGGAAGATGTGAGGTAATTGACTTGTTCGTAAGGTTGAAATTGAATCTTGCCAATTTCGTTCAACCATAATTCTCCTAAATTTGGCAATTCCAGTTTTTCATTTTTTTGCAAGCGGGTACTCCATTCTTTCGAAATACGGTCGATTTTTTGTGATGTTGCTTCATAAGAAATCTTTTCAACCTTGGAAATATAGGAGACCAAAAGTCCGTCATTGGAAGTGAGCTGCTTATTAAAGGAAAGCATTTTCGTGGGCGGATGAAATGTATGGGTAGTGGTATCGAGAATGGAGGATTTGGTTTGGGTCAAAAAAGCCCCAAAGCCCGGTATCACCACGCAATCATACCTATAAAGTAACTCTGTTATATAATGTTCCAATGCCATATGGGACAAATATTAAAAAAAATCATAGCCATATAAAGCACCTGCATAACTTTTTATTAACATTGTATTTCAGGCGTTTTGTGGATAACTAAAAGGGTTTTGTAAATGGTTAATAGCGAATTGATTGCGGCGCTCCGTCTCCAGAACGTCCCTAATATTGGCGATGTTACGGCCAAAAAACTTATAGCGCATTGTGGGAGCCCTGAAGCTGTTTTTGATGATAAACTGCATCACCTAAAAAAAATTGACGGAATTGGCACGGCCAAGCTAAAGGGATTGTTCGATTCAGAACACCTGGAAGCTGCCCACGTGGAGTACCAATTTATTTTGGAAAATGATATTACATGTTCCTATTTCCTGAATTCCGATTATCCCTCTTATCTAAAGCACTGCATAGATAGTCCTATTTTACTTTTTATGCGGGGGAATCTGGACTTGGAGGCAAGAAAAATTATCAGTGTTGTAGGCACACGGAACATAACAAGTTACGGCATGGCCTTTTGTGAAGCTTTTATCGAAGACATTGCTCCACTAAATCCTATTATTGTGAGCGGGTTTGCGTACGGAGTGGATATTTGTATTCAAAAAACGGCCATAAAGCATGGATTACAAACCATAGGTTGTCTGGCACATGGCTTAAATCAAATTTACCCCAAAGTACATTCCAGATACATGAACGATGTTGAGAAGAACGGAGGATTTCTCAGCGAATTTTGGAGTACCCAAAATCCGGACCGTGAGAACTTTTTGAAACGTAATCGGATTATTGCCGGAATGAGCGAGGCAACGGTAGTTGTAGAATCTGCCGAGAGGGGAGGTAGTTTGGTCACTGCGGATATCGCACATGGTTATAACCGTGATGTTTTTGCGGTACCAGGTCGTGCGGGTGACAAGTTCAGTTCAGGCTGCAATAATTTAATCAAACAACAAAAAGCACATATGCTTACCAAGGCTGCTGATTTAATATATTTACTGGATTGGGAATTGGAAAAAGAAGAGACCAAGACAGTACAAAAACAACTTTTTATAGAGTTGGACGATACTGAAAAATCCATTTACACTTATTTGCAGAAAGAAGGTAAACAATTATTGGATAGCATTGCCCTGGAATGCAGCTTGCCTGTTTTCAAGGCATCCTCTACTTTATTGAATATGGAAATGAAGGGTGTAATACGCCCCCTTCCCGGAAAACTGTTCGAAGCCATTTAGGATTTCCCCGACCAATAGGTCTGCACAGCTGGAAAAAGAACTCGAGAATCAATACTTTTGGCACTTTATCGATAAAATGCAGTTTAATAACCCTATAGGCACATCAGAAAATTAAAGATTAATTTATAAAACCGACCATGGGGTAGGTTTGCCAAAAACTTGATCCTGTCACATTTTGGAATCTTCGTTGCTGACCGTAAAGCGGGATAGTCCCTCGACAGGTCTTCCGTCCTGGGTCATTCCCTCCACCTTTATGATATATTCCCCAGTACTATCACCCGTATAGAAGGAAAAGGAAGGAGAACTATTTTTTGCTACAGGCAGTTTGGGTTCCCAATGCAAAGTGGTTCTGTAATCCGGTTTTTCATGTTCCTTTTTGGATACGGCATAATCAGGGGAATAGAATTCCCGTGCCTTATACAGCCCTGGAACAACAAAACCCGTGACCCCGGGAAAGCGTTTGGGGATGGGCGGGGGAATGCGTAGGGACCCTTTTGTGTAAATGGCTACGACCCCATTAATACCGCGACTGCCGTAGGCTGCCGCCGCCCCTCCCTTAAGGACATCCAGGAATACAACTTCACTTGCCATCATAAATCTGACAAATTCCCAAGTAACTGGACCGCTATCAACAATAAAGAGAGGTTCCTGCGGCCCTGAAATACTGCCATTTGGCCGCAACACAGTTTTTTGTTTGGGGTAACTACCAAATACCTGCACACCGGCCACTCTACGTAACATATCCATCATACTGGCGCCTTGTAAGCCAGGGAGGGAATCTGTAAATAATCGTTGGGTTGGTCTTTGGTGTAGCGTAATTTCATCGGCCTCTTTCGTTATAAGCTTTGCCCTGGTCCTTTTCTCGCCAACCAGGGTCACTTCTTCCAATTTGGTTATTTTAGGGTCATAAGCGAAGTCGGTTTCCTTTTTCTTACGTACCGTTTCGAGATAGTCCTGTATGTTTCCGGTAAGTGCAAATGTGCTCTTTCGCCCCAAAGGTTGTTTGAAAGGGACAGAAAAGGTAGTAGAATCCAGATAAATGGCCACTTCCGGCTTTCTCTTTTTCTCCAGTGCAAAGGCCTCGATGATTCCTTTAATACTGTCCCGAAAGATAAACGGACCAAAACTGAACTCTCCCTGAGGGTTGGTCGGGCTTTGTTCTTGATAGGCGCCATCATCCAAAATGGTAAACTTCACCTGGGACTTCAATGGTTTGTTACTGTTGTAGAATGCTGTGGTCTTGCCGCGTATTACGATTCCCTTTTCGGGGGCATGTTCCAACATCTTGGTCGTTAAGGTATCACGAATATCCTTCCATACGAACCTGCGCCAACCATGGGTAAGCATTAATACATCCAAAAGCTGTTTTCTGGAGGAAGAGTCGTCCCTAAAAAAATAGTCCGAATCTGGCACGGTACCACCTAAATCGGAATCCAATAGCAACCAACTTTTGATATTCGTTCCCCTTTTACTTTTAAGATGGTTATCATTGCTAACCACACTTGCCGAAAGCTCACCTGGTATGGGCATCCCCTCCTTATCCGTGAGTGCTATCATGGTAGAAACCGATTCACGGACTCCATAGTCCATGAACTCTGTGCTTATTTCAAGTTCTGGATTATCAGGGGAATCCATGAATACCAGACGTTCACAGAGCGGTTCCCCGTCCCGTGCGAACAAGGTAAATTGTGCCACACCGTCCTTTAACTTATCTGTGGACAATTTAAAAACGGCACTACCCTTGGCGTTTGGTTTCTCTATATGATGTTGATAAATGACTTCCCCCCGAAGATGGCCCAATAAAAACAATCCCTGTAGTCCCTTTTCACTATTGGAGGTAACCTTAATAAGAATATGGTCTCCTTTGTTTTTGAGATTGAGCAGGTAGCCCTTGGCCAATGGTTTCGGTAAAGGAAACGATGCATCGATTTCCCCATTGTCAATCCGGGCATAATAGGTTTTTCCGGGCTCCGGGGTAAAATTCACGTTCCCCAACCCAAAATCGAAAGTTCGGAAAAAAGCGACCGGAGTACCATTTTCATCCAGTACGCTTCCCTGTAATGCAATACCGTTTCCAACACCATCGGTGACCTTTAGACCCATGACGTTTTCCAGTCCTTCGACTAAATGTCCACCTTCTGGGAAAAATCTGATCTGCAGGCGGATTGTTTTTGGTTGTGATAAAGGGGCTGAATATATTTCAGCAGCGGGCAGTTCTATTTTATCCATGGCCTTTGGCAAGTCCCAAACAGGAATCTGTTTTTGGAAAAAGAGCGGCTCTTTTTCGTTCAGCATATACTTGGTATAGGCCCTTAAAGTATAAGTTCCCCCTTGAAGGCTATCATTTATTTTGATGTCGCCCGCTGCTCCAAGATTTTCTATGTAAAGTTTCCTTTGGGCAATTAGACTATCTTTTTCGCTCCAAAGTTCTACATAGGCTATCTTGCTCTTGGTGCTTTGAGTGTGGGTGATGCCATCCACCAAATAAGCTTTGAACCAAATAGTCTCTCCATTGCCATAAAACTCCTTGTCCGTTTGTACGTACATTTTTTCCGGTCCGCGAGTGGTCGCATAATTACGTAATTCCTCTAAAATGATTTGGTGAGACGGGTTTTCGGTCTGTTGCGAATAGAGATTGGAACCCTGAAGTACTGGGAACAGAAGGGTAACGAAGAAACCAAGCCGTATTTTCTTTGTAAGGGGGAGGAAGTTATGAAACATGGTTAAAGCGTTGACGGACGCTTTAATATACGAATTAATACCCTAATTTCCCACGGACCCTGTACAAAACTTCGTCAGCCACTTTTTTGGCCTTTTGAGCCCCAAGGGCCAGGGCTTCGTCCACCTCTTCCAGATGGGTCATATAATACTCAAATTTATCGCGGGCATCACCGAACTTCTGTAGCATAAGTTCGAACAAAGCTTGTTTGGCATGCCCGTATCCATAATCGCCCGCTAGGTAATTAGCGCTCATTTCCTCGATCTGTTCCACACTGGCCAATATTTTATAGAGTGCAAATACATTGTCCGTTGAAGGATTCTTGGGTTCTTTGAGCGCCTTACTATCGGTAACTATGCCCATTACTTGCTTGCGTAGTTTTTTATCTGGTTGAAAGATATCGATAAGGTTGCCCTTGCTTTTGCTCATCTTTTCCCCGTCCGTACCGGGGACATACATGGTTTCTTCCTGTACCTTGGCTTCCGGTAATACAAAGGTTTCACCCAATTGGGCGTGGAATCGTGAAGCGATGTCGCGGGTCATTTCCAGATGTTGCAATTGATCCTTACCAACAGGAACAATGTTGGCATCATATAACAAGATATCGGCTGCCATCAATATGGGATAGGAAAAGAGTCCGGCATTTACATCCTCCAATCGACCTGCCTTGTCTTTAAAGGAATGGGCCAAGGTCAATCTTTGGTAAGGAAAAAAGCAACTGAGGTACCATGCCAGCTCGGTGACCTGAGGCACATCACTTTGTCTATAAAAAACTGTTTTTTCCGCATCCAGCCCAAAGGCCATCCAAGCAGCGGCGGTTGCATACGTATTATTACGCAGTTGGTTCCCATCCTTTATCTGGGTAAGCGAATGCATGTCCGCAATAAAGAGAAAGGACTCGTTTTTGGAATCAGCGGCCATCCCTATTGCTGGAATTATCGCTCCAAGAATATTCCCCAAATGTGGGGTTCCCGTACTTTGTATACCCGTTAAAATTCGTGCCATAAGCTTAGTTCAAAGAGAGGCAAAGGTAAAAGAAATCAGAAAAAACAAAGGCAAAATAGCTATTTTTGGCTGTATGCTCGCATTACTAAAAAAAATAGGCCAGACGCTGTACCGTATTTGGTTCTATATCTTGGTGGCAGTACCTATCCTTATCTTTTTTCCATTCCTTTTGGCGTTTACTTTTTCAGAAAGAAACTACCCCCAATTTTTTTGGATGGCCCGAAACCTGTGGGCCATCCCTATTCTTTATGGTATGGGCTGTCCGCCCCAAATTGTACGCGGGCGGCATATGGAAAAAGGCAGAAGTTATATGCTTGTGGCCAATCATACGAGTATGTTGGACATTATGCTTATGCTATGGATAAGCAGAAGTCCTTTTGTTTTCGTGGGCAAAAAGGAATTGGTTAAAATCCCGTTGTTCGGATTTTTTTATAAACGGGTCTGTATCATGGTAGATCGGGAAGATACGCGAAGCAGAACGGGAGTTTATAGAAGGGCGCAACGGCGTTTGAACCAAGGGCTAAGTATTTGCATCTTTCCCGAAGGTGGTGTCCCCGAGGAACACGTCATCTTGGACGAATTTAAGGATGGGGCGTTCAAAATGGCCATTGCCCATGGTATTCCTATTGTGCCCATGACCTTTTTTGATGGTAAAAAACGGTTCCCCTTTACTTTTTTTAGCGGAGGCCCAGGTGTGCTACGGGTAAAAGTACATCCCTTTTTTGAGACGCAATCCTTGACCGAGGAAGATAAAGGGAAACTAAGGGAACAGGTCCGCGGTCTAATTTTAATGGATTTACAAAAATGAAAACGCCTCGACAAAGCTGTCGAGGCGAATTAGTAGTCGTTGAGGGTACAACGACTTACCTAACCAACATCATTAGAATTTAAAACTCAATCCACTATATACGCCCACCGAAAACGGTTGGAAATCCCCAGCAGTTTCTGAGAAGGTATTCAGTTGATACTTAAAAATAGGCTCCAGATTAAACTGTAATTTAGGTGTAAATCTATAATTGAGGCCAAAACCTACATTGGTACTAAAGTTTACATTATTGACATTATTGGCCTCTCCCACTTCTGTGGTAAGCCCCTCTGAGGTAAGGGTAACCGCATTATCTACTAGGAACAAGGAGCTTACCCCACCGATTAGATTTATACCAAATTTCCTATCCAGAAGGGCGTAGTTAAGTTCCACGGGCACTTCAAGATATCCGAACTGTTGGGCCATAATTCCGTTCCGTGCCGGATTCTGGGCGGCTATATCCAAAAGTGCTGCTTCTGGATCGGCCACGGCATTGGAAATGCCGTTAGCCTTGCTTTGTACCACTAAGGTTTTGGAAGTAAAGGTATAATCTATATTATCAATTTGCCCTTCGGCGGAAGCCTGAAGGGAGGAGGAAAATTCTACATCGTTGGTATCGTAACCATAATCTACCCTATGAAGCCCTGAACGAATGCTTAACCTATCACTGATTTCATAGGCCACCGTAAGACCATAACTTAAATTGATATCCCCGGACTTTGAATTGGGAACAAAAATGGAGTGTACGGGAGATCCCTCACCGATAGCATTATAATAGACGGGTGCAATGCTGGGTCCTGCGGACCATTTACTACTTTTTACCTCTGCTATGGCCTCATCTTCTTGTTGCTCTTCAATTTCATCGAAAATTGATTTATTATTGTCCTGCTCAGCCTCCTTCGTTATCTCTTCTCCTGTTTTTGCAATACCTTCCTCCGATGTATACTTTAGATTGTCTTTGGGTGATACTTTGGCAGGATCGGTTTCCGAATCAGGGATGGACTCCATTTCTTTTCCTTTTTCGCCATCTAAATCAGTATTTGAAATAACAACGGCTTTATTTTCATTTTTGGGAACAAGATTAGGGCTATTCTTAAGTTGGAAATTATCCGTATCCGCTTGATTTTGTCGCTTGTCTTTTTGGGAATCTGTAATTTGAATGGCCTCGCCTTGTCGATTTTTTTCCGAGATGATATCATTTTTCCCTTTATTGATTTTGTCTAAACGGGAATCCGCCGGATTTTCCTGGGTATCTGCAACGGCCGCATTTTTGTCCTCTGTTCGATCGATTGTATCTATGGTTTCTTCGTCGTTAGTCATATCAACATCTGCAACCTCAGTTTCAATGGAACCTTGTGGAGAGGAGGAATCCGTTTCCTTTTCTCCTTTGGTTTGCTCCACATCTTGAACATCGGTATTTTCAATATCCGTGATTATAATATCCTGTTCAGGGGAATTCCCCAAGGGATCAATAACGTAAATAAGTAGGGCCAATACGGCGGCCACTCCACCCAATTTCCACCAAAGGGGAATCACTTTATGGGATTTTTTCTTTTTGTCCAATGAGGCTTCAATGGATTCCCAGACTTTCTCGTCCGGTTTTTCCTTGAAATCCTTGAATTTTCTTTGGAACAATGTGTCTAAGTTCTTTTTGTTCATTTTACAATGACTTAAGCAATGTTCATGTTTTCTTTTTCCGAACCCGGTTTATAGTTTCTTTATAGGGTGCCCACTACTGCAATAATCAAAATGCCGATTATTGACCGGGTCGTTTCGGTTTCAATTTTTTCTTTTAAAATGGTCCTTGCACGGGCAAGGTTTGATTTTGATGTTCCTGGAGACGTTCCCAATAGTTTACTGATTTCTTTATGGGAATAGCCGTCCAATACATATAAATTAAAGGTTAGTCTGTATTTATTAGGTAGCTCTTGGATGTATTTTAGCAACGTCTGCAAGCCGATGTCCGCATAACCTTCGGATTCAAATTCTACTTCTTCGCCAATATTCTCAGTAACCACTTTTAGGTGTTCCTCCTTGCGATACTTTTGCAATACGGTATTCACGGTTATACGTTTTATCCATCCTTCAAAAGAGCCCTTGGAGCGGTATTGACCAATCTTGTCAAAAATGGTAATAAAACTGTCATGAAGACTATCTTCTGCCTCAGTTCTATTACGGGAATATTTAAGGCATATACCGAACAGTATATCGGAGTATTTCCTATATAGCTGTTCTTGCGCTCTTCTGTTACCCTTTTTACAATTGGCTATGAGTTCTTCCAGACTCAAAATGTTGGTTAGATTTTGTTGCTTTAATTAGTTAACAGGTACTTCCACTTCAAAATACTCATCCGTGCCATCTTCAGTTCCTTGCCAGAACCTAAAGGTGTACGGCTCATCGAATAGCACGACAAAAACAAAGGTGGCTTCCTCCTCCTCAACCGCTGCGGTACAGGCTTGATCTGTCCGTACCGAACCCACCGCTACCACATTACGGACGGTGACATCCTCTTTGACAAAGTCAAAACCTTCAAAAAAAGTACAGCCGTCCGGTCTTACATAGGTAACCTTGATTTCGTAAGTCCCATTGAGATCAAATGATTCGGGAAGTTCCGCACTCGTAATCTGTAAGGCCGTAAAATGAAAGTTTGGCCCATCATCCCCCAAATTGCAAGAACTAAGGCCAAGCACCAAAAGGGAATAAAAAATTATACGATAACTTTTCATTGGCAATTGGGTTTTCTTCTAAGATGTAAAGAAAAGGCAAAGGTTGCGTAAATATACGTTATGATGTACTAAAATTGCGTTTAATCCAACACCTTAGCATCAATGCGCTTAAGACATTAGGGGAAAAACCCCTATGCTTTTTTACCAAAAAGAGAAGTTGTATGCTATTTTAAGGCGTTTATCGCTTCCCGTATTTTACCTTCTAATTCCTCAAAAAGTTCGGGATTATCCATGAGCAGTGATTTTACGGCATCTCGTCCCTGGCCCAGTTTGGTATCACCATAACTGAACCACGAACCGCTCTTTTTTACGATTTCGTATTCAACGCCTAAATCTATGATTTCCCCAACCTTGGAAATTCCCTCGCCATACATAATATCAAACTCTGCGGTCTTAAAGGGAGGGGCCACCTTGTTCTTGACTACTTTTACCCGTGTTTTGTTACCTTGTACAGAACCGTCGGTATCCTTGATCTGGGTAGATCTACGAATATCAAGTCGAACGGAAGCATAAAACTTCAATGCGTTACCTCCCGTGGTAGTCTCCGGATTGCCAAACATAACTCCGATTTTTTCCCGTAATTGGTTGATGAAGATAACTGTACAGTGGGTTTTGCTTATAGATCCCGTTAATTTCCGTAAGGCCTGGGACATGAGTCTGGCGTGTAGCCCCATTTTGGAATCCCCCATTTCGCCTTCAATTTCACTCTTTGGGGTAAGTGCGGCAACAGAATCGACAATTACAATGTCTATTGCGCCGGAACGAATAAGATTATCGGCAATCTCCAAGGCCTGCTCTCCGTTATCAGGCTGGGATATGATGAGGTTGTCAATATCTACACCCAACTTCTGGGCATAGAAGCGGTCAAAGGCATGTTCTGCATCTATAAAGGCTGCAATCCCCCCATTTTTTTGAGCTTCGGCTATGGCATGTAGCGTTAAGGTGGTCTTTCCAGATGATTCGGGGCCATAGATTTCGATGACCCTTCCTCTTGGATAGCCCCCGACGCCCAACGCAATATCAAGACCCAAGGAACCGGAAGGGATTACCTCAACTTCTTCAACCACACTATCGCCCATTTTCATTACGGCACCTTTGCCATACGTTTTGTCCAGTTTATCCAAGGTAAGTTTTAAAGCCTTTAATTTGGCGTCTTTTTCGGAGCTCATGTTATCTTTGATTAAGGACGCTAAAATACCATTTCTTTTTGCATATCGCAATGGGGACGCAACCTTTTTGGAAAACCTGCATCTAGTTAAAAATCGCCGGTACTAACTCAATACATAAACCATTGTTTTTAGTGGCAATGGGCAGCGGTGGCCATTTCCTTTTTGCATTTTTTTAAAGAATGCTATGAAAAAGAAAAATGGGATGGCCGATGAAGAGTCTTGAACAGTTCAAGGCTCTTTTTTATTGATGACTGCGTATTTTTTTTGTTCATAGTCATGGATAATGTCACTACTCTTTTCCTAACGGAGTCTCTTCGAACCGTCTTGGAGTTTTCCATATTATCTTACCTTTGTACATCAAAATCATTCTTTTAACTTAAACTATTGGTATAGCATGCAACTGTACAATACCTTAAGTGCAAAGGAAAGAGCTGCTCTTATTGAAAAAGCTGGACAGGAACGGCTGACCATCTCTTTTTATTCCTATGCACAAATTGGCAATCCGCTGATTTTTCGAAACCACTTGTTCATACACTGGAACGAGCTTGATGTTCTAGGTAGGATTTATGTGGCCCATGAGGGCATCAATGCCCAGCTATCCGTTCCCGCTGAAAACTTTGGGGCGTTCAAGGCACATCTGGACAGTATTTCGTTCCTTGAAAATGTTCGTCTCAACATTGCCATTGAACAGGACAACAAATCGTTTCTAAAGCTAAAAATTAAAGTCCGTAAAAAAATTGTTGCCGATGGCCTCAACGACCATACTTTTGACGTCACCGATAAGGGCATACATGTAGACGCAGAGCTGTTTAACGAGCTCATTGATGACCCGGATACGCTGTTAGTAGATATGCGCAACCACTATGAGAGTGAAATAGGCCATTTTAAAAATGCCATTACCCCGGATGTGGATACCTTTCGTGATTCCTTGGATATCATTGAAAGGGATTTGGCTAACCATAAGGAGGATAAGAAACTGGTTATGTATTGTACAGGGGGTATTCGTTGCGAAAAGGCCAGTGCGTATTATAAACACAAAGGGTTTAAGCAAGTCTATCAGTTAGAGGGGGGAATCATTGATTATGCCAGACAGGTAGAGAAAAAGGGACTTGAGAACAAATTCCTTGGTAAGAATTTCGTTTTTGACCATCGCAGGGGTGAACGCATTTCGGAAGATATTATTGCCCAGTGCCATCAATGCGGTAGATCTTGTGACAACCATGTAAATTGTGCCAACGAGGCTTGCCATCTTTTGTTCATCCAGTGCGATGAATGCGCTAAGAAAATGGATGATTGCTGTTCGGACGACTGTAAGGAAGTCCACAACCTTCCTTATGAAGAACAAAAAAAACTGCGCAAGGGAAAGGTAGTAAGTAACAAAATTTTCAAGAAAGGGCGTTCAGAAGTATTAAAATTCAAAAAATAATCTCCAAAATTTGGAGGTGCAGGGAAATAATAAATGCGAAATTTCAGTAGGCTCAAACTTAATTTTTTGATCTACCCGAACAATGCCCATGAATTGAATAACTTTTCATCAAATTAAAAAATCACTACCTTTACATTTAAGTTAAATATGAACCTTTTTTGATCGAGAATCCTGCAGATTTTAGTGCTTTGAGGGCAATTTCGGTCAAATCAAGATATTAAATATGGGGTGTAGCAGTTGTTCGACCGCTAAGGACGGACAGCCACGTGGATGTAAGAACAACGGGACTTGCGGTACGGATGGCTGTAATAAATTGACGGTTTTCGATTGGCTTTCCAATATGTCGCTTCCCAATGGTGCAAAGCCGTTTGACTGTGTGGAAGTCCGATTCAAAAATAGCAGAAAGGAGTTCTTTAGAAATACGGAAAACCTAACGCTGTCCATTGGTGATGTTGTAGCAACCCAAGCGCAATCCGGTCACGATGTTGGCATGGTTACCCTTACAGGTGAGTTGGTTAAGGTCCAGATGAAAAAGAAAAAGGAAGACCATCATTCCCCTGACCTTCCCAAAATATATCGCAGGGCTTCCCAAAAGGACATCGATAAATGGCAGAAATGTAGAGGCAGGGAAGAAGAAATCAAGAAAAGGTCCAGGGAAATTGCCATTATATTGGGTCTTCAAATGAAAATCTCGGATGTTGAATTCCAGGGAGATGGCTCCAAGGCCACTTTCTATTATACTGCGGAGGAACGCGTAGATTTTCGCCAACTGATAAAGGATATGGCCAAGGCCTTTGGTATACGCATAGAAATGCGTCAGATAGGGTACCGACAGGAAGCTCAACGACTGGGAGGAATTGGATCTTGTGGCCGGGAACTATGCTGCTCTACGTGGTTGACCGATTTTAGGTCTGTAAGTACTTCGTCGGCACGTTATCAACAGTTATCCTTAAATCCCCAAAAATTGGCCGGCCAATGTGGTAAGCTTAAATGTTGCCTCAATTATGAATTGGATATGTATCTAGAGGCCTTAACAGATTTCCCATCTTCAGATACCAAACTTCAAACCGAAAAAGGATTGGCTTTCTGCCAAAAAGCGGATATCTTTAAATCTACCTTATGGTTCTCTTACCGGAATGAACCCTCTAATTGGCATGCACTTTCCAAAGATCAGGTTTTGGAAATTATTCAGAAGAATAAAAAAAAGGAAAAAGTAGCCAGCTTGGAAGAATATGTGGCCGATAATTCCGTTCAGGAAGAAATGGCCTTTGAAAATGTTGTAGGTCAAGACAGTCTTACCCGTTTTGATAGACCAAAGCGAAGAAAAAATAGGAATCGGAAATCAAGAAAGAATCAGAAAAGACGTCCAAAAAATGCTTAGGAGTTTACTTGCCCTGACGGTTATGTTACTCTTTATTTCCTGTAATGACGCTTTGATAAAAGCAGAATACAAGGCTACCGACAAGGGCTTCTGGAACAAGGAAAACACTATTGAATTTACATTTTCCGAAATGGATACCTTACGTTCCCATAATGTGTTTATCAATGTAAGAAATGATGAGACCTTCCCTTATAGTAACCTCTTTTTGATAGCCGAACTCGATTTTCCTTCTGGGCATACAATTGCTGATACTTTGGAATATGAAATGGCCAGACCGGACGGGAGTTGGCTGGGGAAAGGCTATGGTAGCATAAAGGAAAACAAATTATGGTACAAGGAGAACATCGTTTTTCCTTCTTCTGGCGTATATACTTTACGCTTGGCCCATGCTATGCGAAAAAATGGTAAAGTGGAAGGAATCGTAAACTTGCAGGGAATAACGGATGTCGGTTTCCAAATTGAAAAAAGTGACCCATAAGTAATGGCAAAAAAAACGGTAAAGAAAAAGAACGACAAAGGATTTTTTAGGTTCATAAAATGGTTCTGGATACTCTTTGCAATGGGGATTCTTTCTGTTGCATTTCTTTTTTTATTGGCTTCCTGGGGATTTTTGGGAGAACTGCCCCCTTACGAGCATTTGGAAAACCCGCAGACTAATCTGGCTTCACAAATAATTTCCTCGGATGGCAAATTAATAGGGAAGTTCTATTTAGACGACAATCGCACTGATGTTTCGTATAAGGATTTACCCGAGAATTTGGTAAATGCTTTGGTTGCCAGCGAAGATATCCGTTTTCATAGTCATTCCGGTATTGACGCACGTGGGACGTTGCGGGCACTTTTCTTTTTGGGAAAACGAGGAGGTGCCAGTACAATTTCACAGCAATTGGCGCGGCAGCTTTTTGTGGGAGTACGATCTAGAAACAAATTCGAGACTATAAAGCAAAAAACAAAGGAGTGGGTCATCGCCACGCAATTAGAGCGCAGTTATACAAAAGAAGAGATTATCAAGATGTATCTAAACATCTACGATTTCGGTAACAATGCGGATGGCATCAGATCCGCGTCGAGAATTTATTTTGGAAAGGAGCCCAAAGACCTAAAAATCGAAGAATCTGCCATGTTGGTGGGTATGTTACAGAATTCATCGCTCTACAATCCCTTACGGCGTGAAGAATTGACATGGAAAAAAAGGAATATTGTTTTGGCTCAATTGGCAAAATATGAATACATAAGCGAGTCGGAAAAAGATTCGCTTCAAGCACTGGAAATAAATCTGAGTTATCATCCTGAATCGCATAGTGATGGTATTGCAACCTACTTCAGGATGTATCTACAAGGTTTCATGAATAGATGGATTAAGAAAAATCCGAAACCGGCCTTGGAAGGGGAAAGAGATCAATGGAATCTGTATTTGGATGGACTCCGAATCTACACCACTATTGATTCAAGAATGCAACAAAATGCCGAAGATGCCGTGAACCAACACATGGAACGTCTACAGGCGGAGTTTTTTGTACAGAATACACCAGATCGCAATAAGACGGCTCCTTTTCTCGATTTGACCCCGGAGGAGACAAATAGAATTATGGAAAAAGCCATAAAAACTTCCGAACGATGGCGAAAAATGAAGAATGAAGGAAAATCCGAAAAGGAAATCCGAGAGTCCTTTACTAAAAAAGTAGAAATGTCGGTCTTTGATTGGAAGAGCGATGTCCATGAAAAAGATACCATCATGACCCCAATGGACTCCATCCGGTATTACAAATCATTTTTGCGTGCGGCCATGATGTCCATGGAACCCCAAACGGGCCATGTAAAAGCATGGGTAGGAGGAATCGATTACAAACATTTTCAATATGATAATGTCATCCAAGGTGCTCGGCAGGCCGGATCCACTTTTAAGCCTTTTGTGTATGCAGCTGCGATTGACCAACTTCGATTATCACCCTGTGATTCGTTACCGGATACCAAATATTGCATTGAACCTCTGAAACATGGGAATATGGAAGCGTGGTGTCCAGATAATTCGGATGGAAAATATTCCGGAAGGATGCATACGCTGAAACATGCTTTGGCCAATTCCATAAATACGGTTACCGCACAGTTAATCGATCGGGTCGGTCCTAAGTCTGTAGTATCTATCGTAAAGAATTTGGGACTTACCAAGGAAATTCTAGAAGTTCCATCCATTGCCTTGGGAACGGAGGACTTCAATGTATATGAGATGGTGGGGGCTTATGGCGCTTTTGCAAACCAAGGCGTGTATGTGAAACCGGTTATGGTCACACGTATCGAGGACAAAAATGGTACGGTATTATATGAGTATGTACCGGAAACCAAAGATGTGCTCAGCAAGGATGTGGCCTATGCTATGGTAGATTTGATGAAGGGGGTAACCGAAGGGGGTTCAGGAACCCGGTTACGCCATACTTTTGCAACAAACCAAACGGTATATAAGAAAGTTGTTACGGGATATCCTTATGAATTTACTAATCCCATAGCCGGTAAGACGGGAACCACACAAAACCAAAGTGATGGCTGGTTTATGGGAATGGTACCCAATTTGGTCACTGGCGTTTGGGTCGGTGGTGAAGAACGCTCCATCCATTTTCGGGGCCTAGCCTATGGACAAGGAGCTTCCATGGCCCTCCCAATTTGGGGTCTCTACATGAGAAAAAACTATGCCAATAAAGAATTGGGCGTATCCGAGGAGGATTTTCCGGAACCGGAAGAATTGTCCATTAATGTGGATTGTACCAAGGTAATTGAGGAATTGCAAAAGGGAGTGGATTCCGAGGACGACCTAGACGATCTTGACTTCTAAAAAAAGCTGGCAGCACTTACTTGAAAATCAGCAGTACTTTGGAGTTTTATGCTTTCCTATTTCCCAAATATCGAGTAACTTCATAACTCAATATTTACCACATGATACGTAAGACCGTAACCGATGTAAAAGAGGCTTTGAAGGGTGTGGAAGATGGGATGACCTTTATGCTTGGGGGTTTTGGCCTCTGCGGAATCCCCGAGAATGCCATTGCAGAACTAGTACGCCTGGGAATTGCTGAGATTACCTGTATTTCCAATAACGCTGGCGTAGACGATTTTGGTTTGGGGCTACTGCTACAAAAGCATCAGATTAAAAAAATGATTTCCTCCTATGTGGGAGAGAACGATGAGTTTGAACGGCAAATGTTAAGCGGTGAGTTGGAGGTAGAGCTTACACCACAGGGAACCTTGGCAGAAAAGTGTAAGGCGGCCCAAGCCGGATTTCCTGCATTCTATACGCCGGCCGGGTATGGAACGGAAGTGGCCAAAGGGAAGGAAACCCGAGAATTTAAAGGAAAAATGTACGTACTGGAAGAAGCTTTTACTGCAGATTTTGCCTTTGTAAAGGCTTGGAAAGGTGATGAGGCCGGAAACCTTATATTCAAGGGTACGGCACGTAACTTTAATCCCTGCATGTGTGGGGCGGCAAAAATTACCGTAGCAGAGGTAGAGGAATTGCTTCCAGCTGGTGGTTTGGATCCCAATCAGATTCATATTCCCGGAATATTCGTGCAACGGATATTTCAAGGAGAACACTACGAAAAGCGAATTGAACAGCGAACGGTTCGTGTTAAAAATTAATTAATGGCTCAATTAAACAATGGAGCAATGCCAAAGAGGGAAAATCCCGTTCTGGAGAAATCCATTGATTTTGCACTTATGATTATTGAATTTTGTGAACTTCTGGAAGAAAAGAGAAAATTCACAGTAGCCAATCAACTATTAAAATCGGGAACAAGTATCGGAGCTAATGTACATGAGGCACAAAATGCGGAGAGCATGGCTGACTTTATCCATAAGATGAAAATTGCCCTTAAGGAATTGGAAGAAACCAAATACTGGCTTGAACTATGTGAGAAGGCAAAATCATATCCGCACAATATGGATTTAAGGACAAGCATTGACGAATTGGGACTCATTTTGTACAAAATAGTGAGTACTAGTAAGAAGAAATCCAAAAAGTAGTTGGATGCCTCAACTTTAGAATACAGCTCTATTGATACATTGTTTTATTGTTACATTTAAAAGTTTGAGAATATCATAATCGTACAGATTTCGGATTAAATTTTACACTAACTTAAGATGTTAAACAAAGAAGGAATAGCAAAACGTATCGCCCAAGAAGTCAAGGATGGTTACTACGTAAATCTAGGGATAGGCATTCCAACTTTGGTGGCCAATTTTGTACGTAATGATATCAATGTCGAATTCCAAAGTGAAAATGGCGTATTGGGGATGGGCCCCTTTCCTTTTGATGGAGAAGAGGATGCGGATATCATCAACGCCGGGAAACAGACCATTACCACTCTGCCCGGTGCATCCTTTTTTGATTCGGCCACTAGCTTTGGAATGATTCGCGGCCGACATGTGGACCTTACTATTTTAGGAGCTATGGAAGTGGCGGAGAACGGTGATATAGCCAATTGGAAGATTCCTGGAAAAATGGTGAAGGGAATGGGTGGCGCCATGGACTTGGTGGCAAGTGCGGAAAATATCATTGTAGCCATGATGCACACCAACAAGGCAGGCAAATCCAAGCTTCTAAAGAGATGTACCCTTCCGCTTACCGGGGTAGGCTGTGTCACCAAAATAGTAACGAATCTAGCGGTATTGGAAGTCGCTTCAAAAGGGTTTAAATTGCTGGAACGTGCACCTGGAGTGAATGTAGAGGATATAAAAAAAGCCACAGAGGGTGCTTTGATCCTTAAAGGCGATGTGCCGGAAATGACACTTTAAAGTTCACGACTACTTATAAATACCAAGCAGTGGAACGAAGCATGTTTGTTCAAAGAAATTCCGATTATCGGCCTTTAATTTTCAACCTTGTTTCCAAGACTTTTTTGAAAGACATGCCGTTCATCGAGGCATTTCATCGAAGAAAATGACCGTTCATCCCTTTCACAACATTTTGTGAAGTCTTCACAACAATAGTTTCCATTTGGCAAGTCTCCAAAGTACCTTTACCAGACAAATCAATTCAAAAGTTTCAGACCCCAAATCTGACTTTTTTCAAAACCCACAGATCTATGGAAGCCCAAATTAACCATGCTCCGACCAAAGAAGAAATTCAAGTGTACAAAAACGATTTTTTTAGCGGTATTGTCATGTTGACCAAGAAACTATTTATGCTATAGCATTTTGGTAAAAATTCTAGAAAAGGAGCAGTATAACCTACACTGCTCCTTTTCTTTTTTCTAATTTTGGGTATGGGCCCAAACCAAATGCATTTACTTCTTCAAAAATGCAACCAAAATAATTTGGATGAACTTGTTGAACTGTCTCTAAGAACATTCAAGGACGCCTTTGAAGCGGATAACGACCCAGAAGACTTTAAGGACTACCTGCGTACGGCATTTCATAGGGATGCCTTATTGGCCGAGCTACAGGATAAGGATGTAAGCTTCTACTTCGTTAAGGTTGATACCCAGACGGCGGGTTATTTTAAGTTGAATGAAAATTTGGCCCAGACCGAAGTAAAGTCAGTTACTAGTATCGAATTGGAACGCATCTATGTTCTAAATACCTTTCAAGGCTCAGGAATAGGGGCATGGATGCTTGCCGAAATAAAGCGAATTGCCTCTGAAAAAGGGAAACACTTTCTTTGGTTGGGGGTCTGGGAGAAGAACACTAAGGCCATTCGGTTTTATCAAAGGCAGGGATTCACAAAATTCGGGATCCATCCCTATTTTATCGGAAAGGACGAACAGACCGATTGGCTTATGCGGTTTGATTTGATTAATTTGGATTCTGAATAAATTCTTTTGAAATGAAGTATTCCAGCCTTATTCTGTTTTATCTCTTTTCCTTGAATACCCTATTTGCCCAGAAGGACTATTATTTTCCGGAAAGAAACAAGGTATGGGAAATCAAGGCCCCGGCCACTTTTAAAATCGATGAAAATAAACTTCAACGAGTACTTGATTTTGCCCTCGAAAATGAATATTCAGGTTCAAGGGATTTGCGTATCGCCATTCTTAAAGGTTTTGAACGGGAACCTTTTCATGAAATCCTGGGCCCTACCAAAAAAAGAGGTGGCCCGGCCGGAATGATTTTGAAAAACGGTTATATCATAGCCCAATGGGGGGACACAAAAAGGGTAGACATGACCTTTAGCGTTACCAAGAGCTTTTTAAGCACAATGGCTGGACTTGCCGTGGATCACGGGCTAATCGCCCAAACCAGTGATAAGGCGGCAAACTATATCTGGGACGGCACTTTTGATGGGGAACACAATGGGAAGATTACCTGGGCGCATTTATTGCAACAGAATTCCGATTGGTCCGGTGAACTTTGGGGAGGAAAGGATTGGGCTGACCGTCCACCTCGGGAAGGCGATTTGGATGATTGGAAATTCCGAAAGCTCAATGAACCGGGAACCATAATGGAATATAATGATGTCCGCGTTAATGTGTTGGCCTATGCGTTGACCCATGTATGGCGAAAACCTTTACCCATGGTACTTAAGGAGAATCTAATGGACAAAATAGGTGCTTCTACGACCTGGAGATGGCACGGGTATTACGATGCATGGACAGAAATCGATGGTGTTCGGATGAAATCGGTTACCGGTGGTGGTCATTCCGGGGCCGGAATGTTTATTAGCACGGAGGACATGGCCCGCTTTGGTTTGTTGTTCCTCAACAAAGGGAAATGGGAAGATCAACAACTCATTAGCCAGGATTGGATAAAAAAAGCCATTGAATCCTCCAAACCCAATGTGAATTATGGTTTTATGTGGTGGTTGAACAAAAAAGGCGATCGGCATTGGGAGGGGCTTTCCGAAGACATTTATTTCGCAGCTGGCTTTGGAGGTAACTACATTGTTATTGACAATGAGAACGATTTGGTGGTGGTAACGCGTTGGTTGGAGCCCAGTAAATTGGGCGAGTTTATGACTATGCTGAACACAGCCTTGAAATAGACCTTATTGAACGCGCCTAAGAATTTCGGTGGCCTTTTCCAACGTATCCTCAGTTTTGGCAAAACAAAATCGTAGCACTTTATCGTCCCGGTTATTCAAATTGAAAGAGGATATGGCAATACTTGCCAATTTGTAATCCACTATTAATCGTCGCGCTAAAACTTCATCCGATTCATGGGTTATTGCCGTATAATCCAGCAATTGAAAATAGGTGCCTTGCGAAGGTATAAACTTAAATTTGGAACCTGCAAGCCTACTTAGGAAATAGTCCCTTTTTTGTTGGTAAAAGTCCTTCAGCTCCAAATAGTGCGCTTCATTTTTTAAGTACTCTGCCATGGCCCGCTGCACGGGATGATCCACACAGAAAACGGCGAATTGGTGTGTTTTTCGGAATTCGTGCATCAGTTCGGCCGGTGCGGCGCAGTAACCCATTTTCCATCCGGTAACGTGAAAGGTCTTTCCAAAAGAGGCACAGACAAAACTACGAGAGGCCAAATCATCCAAGCGCGAAGCACTTTCGTGTTCCTTTCCATCAAAAACAATATGCTCGTATACCTCATCACTGACCAAAATGATATTGGTGTCCCGTAGAGTTTCCTGAAGCTGTAGCATATCGGTTTTGGAGAAAATCCGACCACTGGGATTATGTGGGGTGTTGATGACGACCATTCTGGTCTTTGGGGTAATCCTGGTTCGAAATTCTTCCCAGTCCACGTGATAATCCTTTCCCTTCAACTGGACAGGTACGGTAACACCACCGTTTACTTCAATGGCCGGCTCGTAACAGTCGTAAGCAGGCTTTAGTACTATGACTTCATCACCTGGGTGGACAAACGCCGTAATCGCCGTAAAAATGGCCTGAGTGGCCCCGACGGTTACCGTAATTTCTTTTTCAGGATTATAACTTCGGTTGTGCAACTTTTCTATTTTCTCGGCGATGATTTCCCGAAGTCCATAGTAACCCTGCATAGCGGCATATTGGTTATGGCCATGTAGCATGGCATCGGATACCAAACCCATTAGCTTTTTATCGGCCTCAAAATTGGGAAACCCTTGGGAAAGATCAATGGCCTTATGTTTTCTGGCCAGATTACCCACCGTAGTGAAAATAGTGGTCTTTGCATTGGGGAGTTTGGAGGGGATATTGGTCTTAAAAATTGCCATGAACACAAGTATTGCCCTAAAAATAGACAATTTAGCACTTACTGATTGGGTAAAAGGGAATGTTTACCTATGAGTTTGTAAAAATTTGTGCAGGTAGTGCTTATCCCCCTCTGCTAAAAGCTGTCTTGCCAAGGAATTGTCAAAGGCGATCCGAAGAAGCTCTTCAATGGCTTTGGAGTTTGATTTTGTAAGACTATTGGTTCTATAGATTACGTCTCTAATGGTTGAAAAGCTTACACCTGTGGTGGTGGCCACATTGGCAAAATCATCTTTGGTAGTGTTTCTTCTTAATGTTAGTGATAATTTCTCGTTAATGGGTTTTCCGTATTCCTGATCTGTAAACATGGGTTGTAGTGTATTAGGGGGTTAATAAACTTATAGTATGGTGATACATTGATTCTTTTCCCAATTATGTTCCAGGGCCGTGGTTTGAGCATTGTATAGTCCTGTTGCGTATTTTGTTATATTTGTTTGTAAACGATATACAAATAGTGCAGTTTAATTTCGTTTTTCTACAAAATATGTAGGATTATTACACAATAATACAAACTTATGTTTATATTGAAGCAATTAAGGCGTAAAAAAAGTATAAATCAGACCGATTTGGCCAAGGCCATAGGGGTAAGTTTGCGCACTATTCAGCTTTATGAAAAAAAAGATGCCAATATTCCCATAAAAAATCTTACAAAAATTGCGCAATATTTTGATGTCACTATTGCAGAGTTATATTCCAATGAAAACCTCAATGAAAAGGGTGCGGCATATGATACCCCTGAAACGGTTGAAAAGGGACACACCATAACCAAACTGGCCCCAGGTAAATATCTGATTTACGCTCCCTTGCTTTTGACCGAGCAATATGGCAAATTCTCAAAACAATATGCAAAAAAAGTCTTTGTTCAAACTTTACCGAGAATTGGATTCGTATTGGATCGAGTATCCGTAGCACATTATATGGCTTTTGAAATCTCCAATAACTCCATGGACGATGGTTCTTTGAACAGTATCCCGTTCAAGTCCATAGTTTTAGGGAAGCTTGTACAATTGGACAAAATTCAGGGATATATGCAAGGCAATCCTAATGGTGCCTCTATATTGGTTTATAAAGGAAATGTAATGTGCAAAGTAATCAGCGATTATAACAGGAAAACTAAAACTGTGGTATGTAAAAGTCTGAACGATTCACCGGAGTATTCGGATTTTGAAATAAAAGTTGGTGAGATAGATCAGCTCTATGCCATACTAGGAAAACAAATTGCGCATATTTGAAAATAGATTGGCTTTTTAGTAGACTCGGATTTATATCTTATATGAATAGGAGTGAAGGCTAATCCGATGCCTTTTCAACCGACTTTAAATGGGAAACGACTTGGTGCACGCAAACATCCAGTTCCTTTTTTATTTTGCTCTCCCAGAAACGAAAAACAGTATATCCCGATGCTTTTAGTTCAAGATTTACCTCTTTATCCCGTTGCATATTTCGTTCTATTTTGGCGATCCAAAATTCCCGATTGGTCTTTATTTTTGGCTTCCGTTCTTCCCAATTATGGCCGTGCCAATATTCGCCATCGATAAAAATCACCGTTTTGTATTTTTTTAGGGCGATATCAGGTTTGCCGATCAATTTCTTGTAGTCTACGCGATAGCGAAATCCAGCTGCCCAGAGTGCCTTTCTGAAGGCCAGCTCCGGTTTGGTATTCTTGCCTCGGATCTTGCCCATAATCTTGGAACGTTCAGGGGTAGTATAGAACCCTGATTCCTCATTGAATCGAGGTACCTTAATACGTTCTTCCTGATAGTTTTTTGGCATGGTTTAAAAATACCAAAAGTGTTTTGTAAAGGAAAATATCCAGGAAATTTAACGAATCTTGCGACATTTAAACCTACTTGATTTTCTCTTGGAGAAACCCTTATTTTTAGAAGAAAATTTATGGGTAATGGAAAATAGGAATCAACAGCAGCTACTGTATATCCATAGGATTAACAAGGTTGTGGAGTACATCGAAAACAACCTGGATGCAGATTTGTCCTTGGAAGAACTTTCCAAAATTGCCTGTTTCTCACTTTTTCATTTCCATCGTATTTTCTCTGCCCTATTGGGTGAGACCCCGAACGGTTATATAACCCGAAGGCGTATTGAAAAAATCGCCGGCCGGTTATTCTATCCGGGGAAGAGCGAATCATTGACCCAATTGGCCCATCAGTATGGTTTTAAAAGTATTTATTCCTTCTCAAGGGCGTTTCGTAAGTTTTACGGAATGAGCGCTACCGAGTTTCAGAAAAAGGGGCAAAGCGAATTTAGCAAGATAGGCAAGATCGAAAGCAAGAAAGGAGAAAACAAAGTGTCTTTCCAGAAATACTTTTACAGCATGGATAATCTAAAAAACTGGTTACAAATGAAGACAAAAGTAGAAGTAAAGGAAATGCCCGAATTGAATTTAGTCCACCTTAGACATCAGGGCGCGTATTCCGGGATTGGAAAGGTTTACGAAAGATTGATGAATTGGGCCGGACCTAGGGGTCTTTTAAACTTCCCCAAAACCAAAATGGTAGGAATCTATTATGACAGTCCTAGGGTCACCGATGAATCAAAAATGCAATCCAGTGCCTGTTTGACGGTTGACGCAGATGTGGAAACAAATGGCGAAATAGGCAAGCTTACCATTCCCAAGGGAAGGTTTGCAGTGGGCAGTTTTCAAATCAAAGTGGAGGAGTTTGAAAAGGCGTGGAATAGTATGACGCTATGGATTCCGGAAAACAACTTTGAATTAAGGGAAGGCCATTACCATGAAATTTATCATAACAATGGTAAACAACACCCCGAGGGGGTATTCTTTGTGGATATCTGTATCCCAGTTAAATAAAAAAATCCCTGACTCCATTGAATGGAGTCAGGGATTTTTTTTAAATCTTAAAAGTTTTTATCCTTCTACGGAGGCACTCAAATACTCCCTATTCATGCGGGCGATATTTTCCAAGGAAATTCCCTTGGGGCACTCTACCTCACAGGCCCCGGTATTGGTACAGTTTCCAAAGCCTTCAAGATCCATTTGGCGCACCATATTCTGTACCCGCTCAGCGGCTTCCACCCTACCTTGTGGTAACAAGGCAAATTGGGAAACCTTGGCAGAGGTGAATAACATGGCACTTGCATTTTTACAGGCGGCAACACAGGCACCACAGCCAATACAGGTAGCCGCATCCATGGCTTTGTCCGCAACGTGCTTTTCAATCGGAATGGCATTGGCATCTACGGGATTGCCCGATGTATTAACCGAAATATACCCTCCGGCCTGCTGAATACGATCAAAAGCAGTTCGATCAACGATCAAGTCCTTGATTACCGGAAAAGCTTTGGCTCTAAACGGTTCTATTACGATGGTGTCCCCATCATTAAAGCTTCGCATATGTAGCTGACAAACGGTAATCAGGCGGTCGGGACCGTGGGGTTGCCCATTGATCATAAGAGAACATGTTCCGCAGATACCTTCCCTACAATCATGATCAAACTCTACCGGCTCTTCTCCTTTTGCCACCAAATCCTCGTTAAGGACATCCAGCATTTCCAGAAAGGACATATCCGATTCTACATTATTCAAGGTATAATCAACGATTTTGCCTTTGGAACTTGCATCCTTCTGACGCCATATTTTTAGATATATTTTCATGTCTTAAAAGTTACTTTGTTTCTCAGTTATTTTGTTACTGAGTTTATTTATTAACTGACCTTGGAATCTTTCAAATATTTGATATAACCATTTAAAATTTTTTGGGTTTTATCATGAAAATCCCGCAGTTCCTGTAGAACTTTCTCGGAGATATAATTTTCATCAAATGCTATTATGGCATGATCTAATGTTTCATTTAAGGAGCCTCTAGCTATTCTGCAAAATTGGATGTTCTCCTGATAATGAAACCTACCGAATCCTTCGGCAATATTATTTCCTACAGATCGAGAAGAGCGTCTTATTTGACTTGCTAACTCAAACTTTTCAGAACTGGGAAGCTTAGGAATAATATAATCCTTGACAAAATTCCGAAGAATTCGAGCTTCTTTCCAACAAGCTAATTCCTCAAAAGATTTAAGACTACCCAATCTTATAACTTAAAAACTCATTAACACAATAACCTATTTATAACTTCTTGTTTTCACTTTAATATTTTCATAAACCAAATCTTCCTTGTGTAATTTAGCGTCCTTGGGCTCACCTATGTATTCCCAAGCAGCAACATATTTGAAGTTCTTGTCATCCCTTAAGGCTTCGCCTTCGGGCGTTTGGTATTCTTCACGGAAATGTCCTCCGCAGGATTCGTTTCTATGCAGGGCATCTTTGGCAAAGAGTTCACCAAGTTCCAAAAAGTCGGCCACGCGTCCTGCTTTCTCCAATTCTTGATTTTTATCATCGGGATTTCCGGTTACTTTTACATTTTCCCAAAAATCCTTTCGCAATTCGGCAATTTCAGCAATGGCCTCCTTCAATTCTTTTTCATTTCTGGACATACCACATTTGTTCCACATGATCTTGCCCAATTTTTTGTGATAATAGTCTACGGAATGCTCTCCTTTGGCCGACATCAGCTTTGTAATTCGATTTTTGACCTCCTCTTCAGCAGTATCGAATTCTGGGGTATCTGTGGAAATAGGACCCGTACGAATATCGTCCGATAGGTAATCTCCTATGGTATATGGCAAAACAAAATATCCGTCTGCCAAGCCCTGCATCAATGCGGATGCTCCTAAACGATTGGCGCCATGATCGCTGAAATTGGCCTCTCCTGCGGCATAACAACCAGGGATGGTGGTCTGTAGATTGTAATCCACCCAAAGTCCGCCCATAGTATAATGCACAGCAGGATAGATCATCATTGGGGTCTCATAAGGATTCTCGTCAACAATCTTTTCATACATCTGAAACAGGTTGCCATATTTGGCGGCGACAATTTCCTTACCTAGTTTTCGTACGGTTTCCTTATCCGGATTTTTAATACCGGAGGTATAGGCTTTTTCTTTGCCGTAACGCATGATGGCAGCTTCAAAATCGAGGTAAACGGCCTCTCCTGTTTTATTTACCCCATGGCCCGCATCACAACGTTCCTTAGCAGCCCTGGAGGCAACATCGCGAGGTACCAGGTTTCCGAATGCGGGATATCTCCTTTCCAAATAATAATCCCTATCCTCTTCTTTCAACTGGGTCGGTTTCAATTTGCCCTCCCGAATGGCCTGCGCATCTTCCAAGCGTTTGGGGACCCAAATTCTGCCATCGTTTCGCAGGGATTCCGACATCAAGGTCAATTTGGATTGATGGTCTCCGGAAACGGGGATACAAGTGGGATGTATTTGTGTAAAACACGGATTGGCGAAGAAAGCTCCTTTTTTGTGTGCTCTCCAGGCGGCCATAACGTTGGCCCCCATACAATAGGTAGAGAGGAAGAATAGATTTCCATAACCCCCGCTGGCCAAGACTACGGCATGTGCCGAATGTCTTTCAATGTCTCCGGTTACCAAATCCCTTGCAATGATTCCACGCGCCTTGCCATCCACAAGTACCAAATCCAACATTTCATGTCGGGTATAGGATTTTATCTTACCCCTTTGAATTTGCCGATTCATGGCGGCATAGGCACCAAGTAACAACTGTTGTCCGGTCTGGCCTTTGGCATAAAAAGTACGGGATACCAATACACCACCAAAGGAACGGTTATCCAAAAGACCCCCATATTCCCTAGCAAAAGGGACCCCTTGCGCCACACATTGATCGATTATATTGGAAGACACTTCGGCCAACCGATGAACGTTGGCTTCCCGGGAGCGATAATCCCCTCCCTTCACGGTATCATAGAAAAGGCGATATACACTATCCCCATCGCCCTGATAGTTTTTTGCAGCATTTACCCCACCTTGAGCCGCAATGGAATGGGCCCTCCTTGGGGAATCTTGATAACAGAAAGTCTTTACGTTATAACCTAGCTCCGCTAGGGTAGCGGCAGAAGAACCTCCCGCAAGACCCGTTCCTATCACAATAATATCAATGTTTCGCTTATTTGCAGGGTTTACAAGGTCGATTTCGTTTTTATGCTTGACCCATTTATCGGCCAATGGCCCTGATGGAATTTTAGAGTCCAATACGCCCATAATTAATGTGTTATTGGGTTAAGGTGATGGTAGATAGCAATGAATGCAAATGCTAAGGGAACGACCACCGCAAATAGTTTTGTAAATGATTTTATGGCAGGAGTGTATTTATTGTTTATACCCATGCTTTGCAAGGATGAGGCAAAGCCATGCCACAAATGAAGGCTCAGCAACACGAAGGAAACCACATAGAGAATAGTTCGCCAAAACGGAGCGAATTTTTCAACCGTCTCTGCATAGTACCGGGTAGGATCTTCAGGGTTTGCCTCAACATATTTGTATGCCATTTCATGAATCCAAAAATCGTAAAAATGAAGCCCCAGAAAAGCTAAGATCACTAAGCCGGAATAAATCATGTTCCGTGAGACCCAAGGTGCATTGGCGCTACCTTTGTATTTCACATAGCCTATGCCACGGGCCGCTTTGTTTTGTAACTCTAGGACAAACCCCATCACAAAATGTACAATGACACCGGCGATTAAAATAGGTTGCATAATAAATTGCACCAATGGATTGTATCCCATGAAATGGGAGGCTTCATTAAAAAACTCCGGGGAAATAACGGAAGCGAGGTTAATGGTGACATGTAATACTAAAAAAATCACTAAAAATAGACCCGAAAGAGCCATCACAACTTTTCGGGCAATTGAAGACTTTATCAATCCACTCATTAGTAGCTGGTTTTAACTACAAATTTACTGTACAGGGAAGTTTTTAACAAACTTTCAACAATCCAATGATCCTTATTTAGAAGTATTATAAGTAAAAGCCAAAATCGTTTGAACGGTTATTCATATATGCCTTGATTTTAGTCTTAAATGTTCAACAAAAGCCTTTTTGCAAATGAAATCATTAGTTTGTTATGGTACCCCCTAGTCTTACATTTTTGATTTTTTGGTTTGGGGGCACGAGCATATTCGGTAAGGTACTAACCCTTGGATAGAAATTAAATACAAATAACTTTCAAGTTTCAAATTGGTAAGAAGTATGTCAAATCCACATATGGTTTTGTTACAAATACGCCTTTGCAGGCTGCATTAGCTCTCAAGTTTTGGTGGAAGTCCTTTTTTACCCGATATTACAATCTGGAAAACTATACCATTACAATTCTTAAAATGGACATTGGACTTCTTTCCGTTAGCATGAACGTCTATTCAACGAAGCGGATAGCCGAAGAGGCGGAAAAACTTGGACATTATATTGAACTTATTGATCACACCAAATGTTCGGTAAAATTAGGTTCGGGCAAACCCCAAATTTATTTGCGCGATGAAAACATTACGCAAGAATTCCATGCAGTTATACCTCGGATTGGGGCCAAGGTAACCCGTCATGGAGCGGCTATAGTAAAGCAATTTGAAATGAACGGAGTGTTTAGTACAGCTCGTTCCTTGGGCATTACAAGGGCCAGAAACAAAGTGCGGACGTTACAGATAATGGCCAGAAAAGGCATCCCAATACCTGAAACCCTATTTTCCATAAATCCGGATAACATAGAGGAACAGATTAAAATTTTAGGAGGTACCCCCGTCATCATCAAACTACAAGAAGGTACACAAGGTTTGGGAGTGATTTTGGCGGAGACCAAAAAATCTGCCAAATCCATTATCGATACTTTTTATAAGATGGATACTAGTATACTTATCCAAAAATATATAGAGGAATCCAATGGCGAGGATATACGGATTATCGTAATCGGCAACAAGATAGTGGCCGCTATGAAACGTATTAGTGAAGTTGGCGAATTCCGATCCAATGTACATCGGGGAGGTGCCACGGAATCCATTAAACCAACCGCAAAGGAACAATTCATCGCCCTAAACGCAGCCAAACATTTAGGACTTGGGGTTGCCGGAGTGGATTTGATCCGTTCCAAAAAGGGACCCCTGTTGATTGAGGTCAATGCCTCCCCTGGGTTACGAGGCATAGAGGCCGCTACAGGAATTAATGTGGCCAAGGAAATCATTTTATTTGTTGAGAGAAATGGACGTAGAAGAAGAAAATAGGGAAATCATCATCGGAGGTGAGAGCGTTGCTCCTGGGGAAAGCAAACTTTTAAAAATTAATATTGACCGCTTACCTACCGGTACCCTTATCGATATTCCCATATATGTTTTCAACGCCAAAAAGCCAGGCCCTGTTTTATTGGTACAAGCTGGCCTCCATGGAGATGAAATCAATGGTATTGAAATTGTTAGGAGAATGCTTAAGCAGAAGGAGCTTAAGGTCAAAAAAGGTGCGGTCATCGCCGTACCTATTCTCAATATTTTTGGTTTCATCCATTTTTCCAGGGACGTTCCGGATGGAAAGGATGTAAACCGAAGCTTTCCAGGAACAAAATCAGGATCCATGGCCAGTAGGATAGCCTATCATTACGTTACCGAGATTATGCACCAAATGGATTTTGCCATAGACCTCCATACAGGAGGTGCCCAACGGCACAATTTCCCACAGATCCGATTTACCGAAGAGGATAAAAAAAGCAAGGATTTGGCAGAAATCTTTAACGCGCCCATTTCTTTTGCATCACGATTAATCAAAGGGTCGTTTCGAAATGCCGCTTATCGTATGGGGAAACCTACCATTGTTTTTGAGGCCGGGGAAAGTATGCGTTTTGACGATTATGCTATTTTGGAAGGTATGCAGGGCATCTTAAATGTGTTAAAACACTTCGGGATGATAACCAAAAAAGGCCCCCTCTTGGTGGAACGCAAGGAAACCATTCTTCTTAAGGACCGAAAATGGCTGCGAGCACCCACAGCCGGAATGTTCATTCCGGAGATTATCAATGGTAGTGAGTTGAAAAAGGGACAATTAATGGGAATCGTAACGGACACTTACGCCAAACATACGAAGCGAATAAAGTCTCCTTTTGATGGATACGTCATTAGCGTTAATCATCAGGCAGTAGTCAATCAAGGCGATGCCTTGTTCCATTTGGGTAGGGGTGTTTCCTGACTACTTGACGATGCATTCTCATAAACCAGGAGCCAACCAATGATTGTGCGTTTCAAATAGGACTTACCCTAATCGCATATACGGTACCTTTCTTTAGGGTAAATTCAATTCCTTCCAAGAGCTGTTTCCTTTTATAGTTTGTGGATGAACCATTGGTCAGATCTTTCACCTCGTAGGCTTTTTCTTGGTTTACCGTGAACCATTCCGGGAACTGGTTGATCCGAGGCCAATCAGCAGGCATTTGCATTATAGTATGGTGCCTGGGCGCATCAAATTTCAGTATCCCTTGCCAATCTTCATCTGCCTTAATGCTTAGGATTATCCCATCATCGCTGTCTACTGCCCCTAATTTAATATCCGATCGCCATGGCTGTATGGTGGTACCCTGGGTTTTCCATAGGCAATACATTATTGTGGTTCTAGCAAAGTTACCGTCACCATGCCAACCTTCAATAATCCCTGAACCTTTCCATTTTTGGGCATTTTTGCGATGACTGGAATCCTGTAGGGACCACATGACTTGAATTTCACTCTCGACCCATGCTTCTGTTGAGGGTAGGGGCTCCCTTGCATATAAATTTAAGGCTCCCTCAATGGCATCGGCATATCCATCGGATGACCCGTGTTCCCAATCATAATTTCGGTATTTTTGGTTGAGTATTTCAAGCGCCTTTATCGTTGCCTCCCTGTAAGCTTCAACGGAATCTATTTGAAATACTGTATAAAAGCCATTTAGGGTATACCCAAAATTGTCCGTCGTTCCTTCCCATTTTACGGTTCCGGTTTTAGGGTCAACGGCATTATAAAAAAGGCCGTCATCATTTCGCCCCACCGCTAAAATCCGGTTAAGCATTTCATGGATATGAGGTTGATATACCTCTTTTTTTTCAGGATTGGCTTTGCTTAAGGTTGCATAGAGTTCACACAATCCGGATACTATTTCACAACCATGATCTCGGAGCCTGAGAACCTCAAAATTTCGAGTGGGATGATGGTCTCCGAATACATAATAATCCCCAAGTCTTGTGGCCCACTCCAAATATTTCCCCTCTCCGGTCATCCAATACACTCGGGAAAGTACTTGCAACATTTCTCCATTCAATTCTACATTGGTAGAGGGAATGTTTCCATGGGACGTTTTAATAGGGGCATATTTCCAAATATCATCCAAAATAGCAATCATCCTATCCGACCAAGGACTTGGGCCTAACCATTCAGTTAGTGGTAAAAGGCCATCTTTTATATACTCTGAAGACCCGAACAACAAATTGTGCAGGTCATATTCTTGGGTTTCAAACCCCTTTTTGCTAAACGAATACGTGTCGGGAAGGTTCCCCAAGCGGGAGGTCAATCGGGTCTCCGTATGCAACATGTCCAGCATTCGCCCTTGGAAAAGGTTTGAATCTGTTAAAGCAGCTGTCAAGACCATAAATGGATAGTTGTCCGCAGCCGCATCCTGGGCATTCCAGATATCCAAACTTTCATCCAGATTTCTGGGAATGAGTCCGGTAGTAGTGTCTGCCTTGGCCAGCCAATCCGTAACAAACCGTTGGCAACGTTGAAGACCTTCATTTGCCAAATCGCCATTGATTTTTGCTTGCTTAAGGGCCAGACTATCCACTTTGGATACCTTTCCATGGTTTTGGGAGGGGTGCGAACAGGACACTATCAGGATGACAATTAAGCAAAGGGTAATATAGTTTCTCATGGTTGTTCCATTTGGCTCGTTTTATTCAATGGACTCACCACAGTTAATCAAAGTTTGATCCAATGCCATTCCAATAAACATGGGATAGGACCAATTTTTGTAGCGCCCCCATACATCTCCAGCTATTTTTGGAAATACTTTTTCCTTGATTAACGGAATCAATGGGGCTGCTTTTCCCCCTAGGTTTCTCACATTCACGGCAATATGAAGCAGCACAACTTCATTTTCTGGATGTTGCAGTAAACCCTCCAAAACTCCTAATGCTTCCTTGGGTCGATTTAGCTTGTTGATCAAAATTTCTGCTGCCAATCCCCGATTGGGTTGAGAAGAATCATCCAATGCATCCAATACATTTTCCTTTTGTGAGCTTATATCCCCCTCAAAAGCGTCTAAAGCGTTTAGTGCCCAAAACCGAACCGATGGATCCTGACTTTGAATGTACTTTTCTAATTGATTCAGATCCTGTATTTGGCCTACCAATTCCGCAATTTCCAATACGTGTTCCGGTCTATATTGGCTGGGATCCCTTGCCATTTCATAGACGGAACTGTTTTCTCCTAAGATCATCATTTGGCCCTCCGCCATAAATCCGGTATCCCTTGTTTCAACAATGTGGTCTTTTACCTTTTCATGAAGTTTGTTCTTAACTTCTTCGTATTGGGGGTCTTCAATTAGGTTGTGCAATTCATTTGGGTCCTTTTGTAAGTCGTAAAGTTCTTCAACGGCTTTTGGCTTAAACATTTTTAGGGATTCCTCCGAAAGTTCTCCTAAGTTCTTTACTCGGAACAGCTCGTCATATGACCTTTTCCCTGTATTGAATATCTGTGCATTTTGAATGTATGGTCTATGTGGCAAGTAATTTCGGATATATAAATATCTGCCATCAAAAATTGACCTACTGACATCAAAAACATCATCTGCCCTGTCGCGATAACCAAAAATGTATTTTTTGTTTTGTGCATTTGTACCCAAAAAACTCTTTCCTTCCATAATTGGAGGAATTTCTGCTCCAACAAGACCTAAAACGGTCGGAGCAAAATCTACGAAACCTACCATTTTATCGATATTTCCCGCATTAAGATTGGAGACCAAATGCTTGTATTTCTCCGGAGCGTGCAATACAAAAGGTACGCGCAGTCCCGTATCATATAGCCATCTTTTGTAGCGGGGCAACCCAAAACCATGGTCCGAGAATACAAAAATGATGGTATTTTCATAAAGGTCATCTTCCTTAAGTTGTTCAATTAGCTTGCCAACTTCCTGATCAAAAACGCTGATGAGATCATACTGATGCGCTATTATTTTTCGAAATTCCTGAGTGTCCGGGAAGTAGGGTGGAACTATCATATCCTTTGGGTCATGCTTCTTTTTCAAGGATTTTGTATCATCTGGATTGTATTTGTTGGCATGGCCCTCGTGGGTAATCCCGAAATTGAAGACACTAAAGAAGGGTAACTTATCCTCCCTATTTCTCCAATGCGCTTGGTTCCCCAAGTCGTCCCATTTGTCATCAGGGCTAAAATTGTAGTCCGTTTTGGAGTTATTGGAGGTAAAATACCCTTTTTCCGATACGAGCTGAGATAGGATTTTTAGATTTTGCGGCATGGGGATGGTAGACCTTAAATTTTGGGTGCCGGTGCTGGTAGCATACATTCCCGTAATCAAAGTTGCCCTTGCCGGAGCACATATGGGAGCATTGGAAAAGGCTTGGGTAAAAACATAACCTTGGCTTGCCAATGCATCTATGTTTGGTGTCGTCGCCATGCTATCCCCATAACAACCCCAAGCGGGGCTAATGTCTTCCGTGGATATCCATAAGATATTAGGTGGGTTTATCGGCTCCTTTTCGCCTTGTTTACAAGAGGGAAAAAGACCAACAACTATAAGGCTTAATAAAAGAACTCTCATAGATTAGTATGGTTTGGAACAAGATACGAATAACCTGAATATCGGATGGTTGATTGTTCTTTATTGGGGAAATAAAAAATCGCTCATGCGGGTTAAGCCATGAACGAGATGTTTTTATAAAACATTGAATTGGACAGATTTATATTTTTCCCCTTTCCTAAGGCGAATATTGTATTTGCCCTTAAGTGATTTTCCATTTCTATATTTCACGGAATAGATTGATTTTTCAAAACCCCATCCCGGATATTTTCTAGCAATTTTTTGACTTAGTTTTAATGGGACTTTTAAATTTTTATACTGTTCAGCGCTACTTATAATGTTTCCTAGAGGATCATATTTAATATATAATTTGGAATATGGGGATCTTATGATCACATCGTATTTTGATTTTTCGCTTTGATCATAAATAGCCAAAGAACTGAGATTGAAATTAGCTGCTTCCCGCTGTAGCTTATCTATTTCCAATGCCCGTTCATTTTGGGCATTTCTTTTTAGATAATCATAGTTTCTAATTTTTTTCTCTATTATTGATTTTGAAGGCGCGGTTGTTTTTGTTGTACCATTATTGGATGCAACTAGCTGATTCTCTTGCCCTTTACTTATTTGCATATTTAGTATAATACAAAGAAAAACCGATGAAAAAATTATACTTTTCATAATTTTTGATTTTTAGATTACTTGCTTTTAGCGTTCTATTCTCTTCCAAGAATTTGCTTTCCTGTGAATTCATATTGATTCCATTTGGGTAGTGGGTGAAACTGTGATGCCTGAACATCCCTAAATAATCTTTCAAGACGATGTAGTTTGTAAAAACTCTGACCTCCAACAATTTCCATGGCCAGGCTTACTACCTCCCTTGCCAAATCCGAAACATTGGTTTTATAGGCTAACATATTCGCCGTATGTAGTTCCGAAGGTCTAAAATCCAGGTTGCTGGTCAGCTCCAGCATAGCCTTCCATTGTGCTTGCCCCGAAAGCAAAGTGTTATGCAACTGACCAATACTATAGATTGAATGTTGCTGTCTGTTTTGCCGTGCACTTTTTACAGCCATTTCATGAGCATCTTGAGCTATGCCCATGTAAGCGGACATAATTAAGGGCATGGCCACGGTCAGTACAATATTCCATACAGGGTGAAATTCGTTTTGCTTTCGTGTCAAGGCAATGGCATCTTCTGGAATAAAGACCTCCTCAAAGAAAATGGTTTGCGACCCCGTGGCTCGCATGCCCATAACATCCCAGTCGTCCACAAGGGATACCCTCTTTTGTTTTAATGGAACCGAAAAGTGTAATACAGAGTTGTTCCCTTCCGGATTTTTGAAAATAGAACTCGTAACGGCAATGTCACCGACAACAGATTGACTGGCAAAGTGTTTTTTGGCCGAAAACAAATAGCCTCCATCAAGTTTTGTAAGCTCTCCATTGGATCCCAACCAATCTTTGGCCCCGGTACTTACCAGAACCAACTGGCTTTCAGCTATTTTTGCAAGTGTTCTCGCCCCTTCATTTTTGTGCTTGTATTTCCATACCGCAGCAGCCACCAAATGTTGGTGCATAGAAAATGCCAATGCAGTAGAGCCGCAATAACTTCCAATGACCCTTATAATGTTGCACATTTCAGAATATGAAACTCCTCCTCCACCCAATTCTATGGGAATTAGTGCGGAGAAATAACCTTCTGATTTTAAAAGCGCATAGTTTTCATGGACGAATGTGCCATTGGCATCATGCTCCATTGCTTTTTCAGTAAATGCTTTTCCCAGTTCATGGGCTTGTAGAATCCAATTTTTTGTTTGTGGTGTTTTTGTTTCCATGGTATTGTAATTTGTTTACCATGCAAAATTGGACCAACTTTTCCAGGTGTAGTTTTCTCAGAAGGTCAAATGATTTGTTCTGAAGTTCAGCCTAACCTGTTGAAAAAGAACAATATATTGTTATTTGTTTTTTGCAGAACGAAACTGCTGTGGAGGAAGATTATATTTTTCCTTAAACGTTTTGTTGAAGTGTGATGGGTTTTTGAAACCACTTTCATAACAGATTTCATTTATCGTAAGCGAGGAACGGGTAAGCAATGCTTTTGCACATTCCAAACGCCTGTTCTTGATCCAATTTCCCGGAGTCTCTTTGAAGTGTTCATTAAAGTCCCTTTTGAAAGTGGATAGGCTTCTACCACATAGTCTTGCGAATTCATCCAAGCTAAGATTATGTTGAAAATTTTTAAGCATTGTATATTCCAAATCTGTTTTTTCGGTTTCCAGAAGAGAGTTCAGATACTTGGCTAATGGTCTATTCCTTGGGTTTAAAATAATATTGAACAGCAATTCCCTAAATTTTATTTCCACCAAACTTTTGGGAACACCTCCGCTTTGTTTAAAGTAGTTAAATACACTATAGATCAAGGAACTAAAAGTGTCATTTACATCAATTTCGAAAATCTGGTCATATTCATTTTTCTCCGATGGAAATTGTAATGAAGGATGCTCCTTAAGAAAATTGATGATGAAGTCATCGTCGATGAAAAACAGTATCACACAAAAATCTACCTCAAAATGTTGTCTCGTTGTATAAATACCCTTTCTTACAAATATGGCGTCCCCTCCTTCTATATGGTATGTTTTATTGGGTGCAATCCAATCCTTTTTCCCACTTATTACATAGTTAATGATATGCGAATCCGTGAACAATTGGAATTTTTCAATATCGATGGGACACTTATATTCAACAAAAAGGTAATTGTCACCTACAAGTTTGTTGAAGTTTGGATTGTTCCTGAAGTATTGTTGAATATCAACTATCACATTTAAAAATACGAAATATTTGGAAGTCGAGTTTCGTAAAAGCTATGAAACCCAATTGTAACAAGGATTTTGAACCTTTAGACCGAGGATAATCTGAAAGGGTTTCAACATGCGTAGCGTATTGGTTATTGCGGCACTATGCCAATTCTTCTTTTCCGACTTTTGATTTTGTTTACACTCCATTCCACGGCACTTTCCAAGTCGGAAAACTGGTTAATGGAATTTTGAAAAAACATCCTCTCCAGAACCAAGCTCGCGAAGCTACCCTTGGTACTTCCAACAACGGAATAAAAATCGAGCTGGTGTCTATTTTTATAAAACTTTACCCAATCGGTAGGCACTACCGTATAGCTGTTTATTCGGTTGGATATGTACGCGATGGGTTGATCTTCCCCAAAGATTTCATGGGCCGCCTTAATGGCCTTTTTGGCCATTTTCCAATTGAAGAAGGCACCTTCCTTCATTTCAGAAATGACCAAACCTTCGAAGTAATAGAAAACTCCGAATTCGAATTCTCGTATTTCCCGAATATTTTTAAAGAAATCAAGGTCTCTTACACGTTTCATAGCAAAATTTACGTATGAGGTATAAAGGATAAATATAGCATTATTTTTGGGTTTTCACTGCAAGGAAAGGAAGACCGCTACTTATGAAGTTTCTGACCCAGTTCGAAGTGATGGCCAATGATCAATGTTCTTTTTAGTGAATAATGGGGACTATTTTTCCATATTGTTCAATTGAATGCTCAAAGCCTTGGTGGATAATTGTACCTCTATCAGCGAAAGGAAAAGAGAGACCATTAAGAACACCAAACTGATGCCGAAAATAACATTGGCCAAAATATCTTGCTCCACGTAAATTAGGAACATGGTTACCGCCGATAACAAAAAACTGACAATGGCACTGGCCTGCATGTTTTTTATGATACCCAAGCGTTTGCGTAGTTGTTGGATCTGTCTTTTCAATGGCGATGAGGAGGATTCCTCAAATTGTTTGTGCAATTGCCGAATTAGGGCAGCAATGGCCAAATAGCGTGCATTGTAGGCCAACATGGTCAAGGAAATGGCTGGAAAAAGCAACGCAGGAATACTTAAGGTCAATTGCATGGCAGCTTATTTTTTGAACACCCGGGAGCTGGATTTGTTTTCCGTTGGAAAACCTTCGGGAATTTCTTGTGTTACTTTCCCAGTGGCGGCCCATTCAGTACCCCGTACTATTGTAGTAATGAAACCAAGGCATTCTACGGAATAATCCGCATGCCCCATAATGTTATGGAAGATGCGTCCCTTACCATAGTCTAGTACCATTAATGCGGGTTCATGTCGCCCAGAGCCCTTCATTTCCGGAGAAGCATAGGCCGTCGCCAAGATTTCTATTTTTTCCGCAGGGCCACGAAGGCGTTCATAGAGTTCGTCCTTGGTGTGAAGCCATTTGGTTGGCATGTCCTTTGTTATTGGATGTTCCGTATTTCTAACTTGGATAACATATTCATGCTGGGGACCATGTGCCCCGGCTTTTCCAGCAGAAGTATCTCGAACAAGCTCATCCGCATCATTGAAATAAACATAGGGACCATCTTTTTCCGTTCGATCGCCCCAACCGCCAAGGCCTATCATTTTATTGTAGGCCTCCCATTTGGGGAAAGAGTTGTCCGCGGCATGAAAGACCACCAGTCCGCCTCCATTTTCCATATATTTTTCAAATGTCTTTTGGGTCGATTCCGGCCAGGGAGCCGCATTCCATCCAAAATTGGAAATAACTACATCATAATTGGAGAAATTGGGGCTGAAATTGGGATCGGGTTTGGGTTTCTCCATGGCCACAGTTTTTCCGATTCCGTCAATATGGAAATCTTCCAGATAGTCGTCACCCTCCCACGTATTGGCAGACCTAACCACATCTACCTCAAACAAACCTGCATCTTCCAAGTAGTGCTTGAGCATAAAGCTAATTTTGGGCCACTGGTTATGATTGTTTTGACCATCGACAATCAGAACATTAATTTTGCTTTTGTTTGATTCTTCTGGCTGGGAATAGAGGTTTCCGGTTAGGACTATAAATAAACCGGCGCAAACCATACTTTTGAACCTCATTGTTTTCAAGTTTTAGATTAAAATTATATTTATTTTATTTTGGAAGCATCCTTTACTTCAAATTCCAAACGTTCACTGTTCCCATTCCCCTCCAAAATCAAGGTGTACCTTCCTTTGGGCAAATAGGTCTTTCCATTTTGGGCCTCCTTCAGCTCTTTCTTGTTTTTTTTCAAGTAAGCCATTTTCCCCGATTTTGAGAAAGCCACATCATAGGACAAGATATTAAGGCCTTTATCCGCTTGGATATCAGTGCTACTAACGGCAATGTCATCCAATGTCTTGATGGTGGCAGAAAAAGTGGCCGGCTCGGAACTATAAAAAACAACATCCAGCCCTGGAGTTGTGGGTTTTGACCAGGCTCCGGAGGAATTGCCCCAATTTGGAGAATATACTATGGGTTCAATTTCAAAAACATGTAAGTCTTTTTCCAATACCTCAGGTTTCAGTTGTTGCATATGGGCAATGTCCGCCTTGTAAATACTTCTGCCATGGGTGCCGACCAAAAGGTGCTTGGCATCAGGTTGGATGACCAGATCATGCACCGCAACGTTGGGCATTCCATTTTGGAAGACCTCCCATGATTCGCCTCGGTCAAAAGAAACATAAAGTCCATTGTCCGTTCCAGTGAACAAGAGGTTCTCATTTTCGGGATCTTCAATAATCACATTCACGGGCGAAGCTGGGATGCCCTTGGAAATATCTTTCCAAGTCTTGCCATAATCATCGCTTACAAAAACATAGGGAGTGAAATCGTCCCAGCGATACCCGTTTAAACTTACATACACCCGCTCCTTTTTATGCTTGGAAGCGGTAAGACGGCTTATCCATAAACCTTTAGGGAAAGAGCTAGATACAATTTCCCAACTCCCGCCTCCGTTTTTGGAAACATGGACAAGACCGTCATCACTTCCGGTATACAATAGTCCAAAGGCGAATGGAGATTCTGAGATCGTAGTCAAGGTACCATAGGCAACGTTGCCTTTCCGACCGCCTTGGGTAAGGTCTGTCGAAATGGGTTCCCAATCATCCCCTTGGTTCATGGAGCGGTGAAGTACATTGCTTCCTATATATAGGATGTCTTGATTGTGGGAGGACAGTAGAATTGGGGTTTGCCAATTGAAACGATATGGGGGAGCCCCCAATTCATGTTTGGGCATTATCCCGATTCTTTGGTTTTTCTCCAAATCCAAACGATAATAATTTCCGAATTGATACCCTGTATATACCGTATTGGAATTTCGATTATCTATCTGCACCTGCATACCATCAGCCCCCAAGATGGATTTCCAAGGATAGTGACCAGTTTGATGCCAAAGACTGTTTTCTTCCGCATTGTGTGGCCCCTTCCAAACACCATTATCCTGCAATCCGCCATAGATATTATAGGGTTCTTCATTATCCACGTTTATGGCATAGAACTGCCCTACGGACGGGGAGTTGTTTTTTATCCAATGTTCCCCATCATCGTAGGAGATGTTTACACCTCCGTCGTTCCCGTTAATCAGATGGCCCGAACGTGTAGGATTGATCCAAAGAGCATGATGATCGGCATGTACATTTTTGCCACTGATGGAAGTAAAGGTCTTGCCCCCATCTCCTGATTTTAGTATGGGGACACCACCTAAATAGATTTTATCCTTATCATTGGGATCTACCCGGATTTGGGCGAAGTAGTACCCATAACTATAGAAAAGGTCATCAATGTAGTTTTCATTTTGTTTGGCCCAAGTTTTGCCACCGTCATCACTTCGGTAGACCTCGGCTCCGATTACCGGCGTATCGAAAAGAAGCGCATTGACATCGTCCAAATAGTTGGCCAGATCTATCGGCTTTACCGATCCGCTTCGAATAAGTTGCTTTACATTTTCCGCCCTATATTTTTCCTGAAAATTGTTGGTCTTCAGAAAGTCATTGAGTTTTTGGTTATTCAGTTTCAAAAAACGTTCAGAGGACATGGTCTTGAAATCATCTTTGTTAAGCTTGTCCGATTTCTTTGTGGACTCCTCTGTTTTTTTACGACGAAATTGGTTATCAAGCACCGCATATAGGGTGTTCTCATCAAAAACGTCCAGACCAATACGGCCCATGCCATCACCTGTAGGAAACCCACTTTCCGATGTTGAGATTTTATTCCAGGTGGTTCCTGCATCGGTGCTCTTGTAAACACCTGAGGCATTGCCGCTACCTGTAAAATCCCATGCTTTTCGATCTTTCTGCCATGCCGCTGCATACAGGGTATTGAAATTGCCCGGTGCGTGGGCCAAATCTATAATTCCTGTTTCATCGTCTATAAAAAGGGTTTTTTGCCAAGATTTCCCCCCATCCGAAGTCCTGAATACACCCCGTTCGGAATTGGCAGAATACAAATGCCCCGTAACCCCTACCACAACTTCATCGGGATTATTGGGATGTAAAAGGATTCTCCCGATATGATGTGAGTCGGCCAGGCCCATATGTTGCCAAGTCCGACCTTTATCCGTGGATTTAAGTATCCCGATACCTGCATATGAAGATCTGGATGCATTGTTTTCGCCTGTGCCGACCCAAATAGTACCCGAATTCCAATCTACCGCAACATCCCCTACATTCTGGGTCTCTGAGGAATCCAATACCGGATCAAACGAGGTGCCGTTATTTTTGGTATACCAAAGCCCACCCGAAGCGTAGCCTACGTAAAACTCCGCAGGATTTTCTGGATTTACGTCCAAGTCTACCACACGGCCGCTCATCACAGATGGCCCCACATTTTTCAGCGGAATATTCTTTACCAATGTAGTATTGGCCATCTGATTTTTTTGGCGAAGCCCTTCTACCACCTCTTGCGATGCAGTGGAAGATGGTTGCCCAAAAATCAAAAAGTGACAGAATAATAGACCTGTAGTTACAAATCCACGCATAAGATTCCGTATTTAAAAAATCATATTGGGAAAGTTAAGGAAACTTCACCAGAAATCGTATCAACTCAAGTTTAGTTGATTGCCAATCTTAAAACAGGCACTTGAATGATAAAATGATAAATAATACAACGCCTAGTTGCGTATTAACCTAATTTTTTGTTAATTTATTGACAATAACCAACCAAACCTTTTAAAAATGGAAGAATACTTACCGTTAATTATTCAGTTAATCTCAGGGGCCATCGGAGGCAACTTGGCTGGGAAGTTAATGAACAACCTGTCCTTAGGAACTGTGGTTAACTCTGTCTTGGGAATTTTGGGAGGGGGCCTTGGAGGCCAACTTTTAGGAATGTTGGGATTGGAAACCGGTGGTGGGGAAATGGATATGGCCAGCATTTTAGGCAGTATAGCCGGAGGTGGAGTAGGCGGCGGCGTTCTCATGGCCATTATAGGGGCTATCAAAAATGCGATAGGAAAATAACAACGATAACATAACCAACGTAAACTCTGACCCCAAAGGTTTTAAAACCTTTGGGGTCTCTTTATTTTGATGACTTAGATCTTCACGGAAATCGCTATTTTTGGTCAAAGCACATGTCAAAATGAAATACGACCAAATTCCCAATACACTTTTTGTAAAGAACCGTAAAAAATTCATGGCCCGAATGCTGCCCAAAAGTTTAGCGGTATTCAATTCCAATGATATATACCCCATTAGTGCGGATAGCACAATGCCCTTTCAGCAACATCGGGACATTTTCTATCTGAGCGGCGCGGATCAAGAGGAAACAATTTTGGTACTTTTCCCCGATGCTCTGGACAAAAAACATCGTGAAGTTCTCTTCGTAAGGGAAACGAATGCTCATATTGCCGTTTGGGAAGGGGCAAAATTGACCAAGGAAAAGGCCATGGAAGTTTCCGGAATCGGGACCATTTATTGGCTGTCCGATTTTGACAAGGTGTTTTTTGACCTCATGACCGAGGCCAACACTATTTATTTAAATACCAATGAACATTATCGGCAAGCCGTAGAGACCCAGACCCGAGAAGATCGATTTATTCAAGAATGCAAACGGAAGTTCCCGGCACATAGCGTCGCCAAAAGTAATCCTATTTTACAGCAGATTCGTGGGGTTAAGGAATCCGAGGAAATAGGCCTTATGCAAAAGGCGTGCAATATTACCGAAAAAGGCTTTCGACGCGTGTTGGATTTTGTACAACCCGGCGTTTGGGAATATGAGATTGAGGCCGAATTGCTCCACGAATTTGTACGTCATCGTTCCAAAGGATTCGCCTACACGCCTATAATCGCTTCGGGCAATAATGCCAATGTACTTCATTATATAGAGAACAATCAGCAGTGTAAGGATGGGGAACTAATTTTAATGGATGTCGCTGCGGAATACGCCAACTACTCCAGTGATCTTACACGCACCATTCCCGTAAATGGTAGATTCAACGAACGCCAAAAGTCGGTATATGAAGCCGTTTTACGTGTTAAAAAAGAAGCGACACAAATGCTGGTTCCCGGAACAATTTGGGCTGAGTACCACAAGGAAGTAGGGAAGGTGATGACTTCCGAACTCTTAGACCTAAACCTTTTGGATAAGGCCGATGTACAGAACGAGGATAAAGATTGGCCAGCTTATAAAAAGTACTTTATGCACGGCACCAGTCACCATATTGGCTTGGACACCCATGACTATGGGGAGCTAAAGACGGCTATGAAGGCCAATATGGTATTTACAGTTGAGCCGGGCATCTATATTCCCGAGGAAAAAATGGGGGTACGATTGGAAGACGATGTGGTCATTCAGGAGAATGGGAAACCGTTTAATCTAATGCATAAAATCCCGATTGAATTGGAGGAAATCGAATCCCTTATGGCGAAATAGTTGTGTTGGCTCACTTACACAAAGGAGTAGTATTTATATTGGGATCAATGGACATTTATTGAATGGAAAACGATGAAAAAAAGAATTAAGATAGCCGTAGGTATATTTGGGCTTTTAGTGGCAAGTTGCACGAATTATAAAACGGCCAACGGGTTGACCAAGTATGAAAATATTGATTCCTTGACCGTTTTTGCCCCTGAATTGGCCGTGGCGCGAAATACCTATAAGGGCTCTTTTTCAGACGATTATAATTCCTTCTTCTTTTTTCGAAAGAAAACAAAGGATCAGGAAAAATATATACCCTATCGATCCACCTTTCAAAAAGGCAAGTGGAACGCACCGCAGGTGGCCGAATATTATGATGAGGAGTATTCGTTTACATACCAACTAAATGTTCCGAAAAAGGACAAGCTTATTTTTTTGTCCAACATGAGGACTAAAAATGATACAACAGATAAGCCGAATTACAATTTCTGGTCGATTGAGCAATCTGACGGGAGTTATGGATTGCCCAAAGAATTGGGGCCAAAAAGCCTAATATATAACTACAATTCCCAACCTTCAATGGCTAAAAGTGGTTCGATTTTCTTTACATCGGATACACCCGATTGGGCACATACCTATTCCTATAAGATGGAATTGCTTGATAATGACACGTATGACGAGCCGAAACCATTTGAACCCATAAACCGATGGAGGTCCCAGCAGGGCTTAACAATCTACGAATTCGCCATGGCCCCGAACCAGGATTATCTCATAGTTTGTATTAAGGAGGAATCCAAAAAAGGAACCTTGAATACGGATTTATATATTTCTTATTTTAAAAATAATGATTGGACCCGGCCGAAAAAGTTGAACAATGGAATAAATACTGCAGAAACGGAAAACTTTCCGGTTATTACCGCAGATGGGAAATATTTGATTTTCACGAGGGCATTTTCCCGTTTTTATATAATCCCAATTGACATGTTGACCGGGGCAGCTACATCAATTGAGGAAAGTGCTTCTTCAAAAGAAAAGCTTCAACTTTAGCAATAGGGATTGGGTAAAGTTACCTTGTTCGTTCAGTTAGGGAAGACTTAACCTATAAAAAAATAGATTTCGAGTAAACAAACGCAATTCAGATTATTGATCTTTTGTTGTAAAATTATTTAATACAAAAATTGCAGTGGCGGGTAATACCCATCCCATACTAAATTGACTTAAAGGAATCCATTCAGAAATACCGGCAATCGATTCCCCAAGACCAATACTGGCCAAGAAATCGGGAATACTAAAAAGTATCGTGGTAAATACCACCCATTTAAAGACTTTTGGCGATGCAAACTTCAGGGGAATTACATTAAGTAGAATTAAAACTACGGTAATCGGGTAAACGAACATGAGGGCCGGCAAGGCCACGGCAATGATATACCCTACATTGAATTGTCCCATGGCCACTCCAAGAACGCACCCGATCAATGCTGTTAGGGTATAGGCCTTTTGCGAATTTTTGAAACGATACTTTACAAAATCTGAAGTTCCCGTAATGATGCCCACGGCTGTAGTAAAACAGGCCAATCCCACTAAAACACTAAGAAGCAGATTAGCTGTACTACCCAAGGTATACTTGCCGATACCACTCAGTAATGCGGTTCGGGTAATAGTGTCATCGAATTCGGAATGCATCAGGGCCCCGGTAAGGATAAGCCCTGCATATATAAGGAACAGTCCTGATCCCGCCAACCATCCGGCATTGGCAATTAGGGCTTTCTTTTCATTGTAATTGGCATCGGCCATCTTAAGGTTTATGGAGACGATGATCACTCCACCAACGACAACGGCCCCAATAGCGTCGAACGTTTGGTAACCCTCCAAGACGCCATCGGTAAAAGGACTATTAAAATTGATATTTCCAAAATTGAATTCGAACGAAAAGAAGGTCGTAGAGATAATTGCCAAAAGGATGAGAATAATTGCCGGGGTTAACCACTTTCCAATCACATTTAGGATTTTGGATCGGTTCATAACAAAAATGAAGACCAGTATAAAATAGATAGAGCTGGTCAAAATGGAGGGAGTTCGGAACACAGGTGCAATGGCCATTTCATGGGTAACAGCAGCCGTTCTAGGAGAAGGTAAACTAATGGCGATGGCATAAATCAAAAAAGAATAGACCCAACTAAAAGTAGGGGACACCTTTTTTCCTAAATCAAAAAGTGTTCCTTGCAAACGGGCATGGGCCAAGATACCCAAAATAGGAATTAAAACCGCAGAGAGACAAAATCCCAGGGCTACCAACCACCAAAGTTCTCCGGAACGAAAGCCTAGCAATGGAGGCAAGATAAGATTACCGGCACCAAAGAAAAGTGAGAATAAGGCAAATGCCGTTACAAAGGTTTCCTTGGTTACGTTCACTTTATCGATTTTTTTAAAGCCCGAAAGGTAGTCTAAAATTAAGCTTTATGCCAAGCATAGCTACTTCAGCTCATGTTCCGGATTATTCGAAAAGGTGCACTTTGTCGAATTTTTAAAAAGAAATGCCAGCTATACCCAATAAAAAACAGCGCTAAGACGTTGTATGCTATATATTGCTCAACGGACATTGTAAGCAGTTAACCCAAATCCAGAATTTCGTATTCATTTGACCCCAAATCATCGAATGCGACTTGATAAACCTACAAGTATGAAAAAGTTTTTTTGCAATCTTTTTGGCCATCATTATTCCGTGTCCAAGAAGGTTACCCATCACATTAAGGAATATAAATGTATACATTGTGGTAAAGAAGTTACCACGGACGTCAGTGGAAATCTTTCCACTTTGACTCCAGAATTACAGGACATTAACAAGACCTTGGAAGGTCTTTATCAAAAAAGACATAGAGCTGCACAGCAAGTAGCTTAACTATGCTTTGGCAATTAGGTTCCGCGCCCTAGGGGCAGGCGGAATTATAAGTTATTCCTGGAAATTGAGTAAGCACCCTTATTCTCCACTGTCGTTTGCCCCACAACAGTTTAGTAGGGATTGCCCTTGATTTTCGGGAATTTTTTTTGAAGATAAATTGACCCGTTCGTAAGACGGGTCTTTTTTATTAAGACCGTTTTCGACGGAAATATAGGATAGACCCGATTGCGAGTACAGATCCAAAAATGGAAGGCAAAAACTGACTATAGGGATGATATTGCGGAAAAACGGTGCCTACAAAGGCGGCCAGTAATGCGGTAAACGCGGCTATCATTTTATAGATATGTTCGTAAAGCCAAATGTTTTTATAGCGTTCCGCATTAATTAGATAGCGAAGAAAATCATAGGCAATTATGATAAACAATGCGCCTACCGTGCTGTAAATAATTACGGGGGACCAAATCATTCCGATAGAATCAAAGTAGTACAAAAAGTAAAGTCCTGAACTTAATGTCAACAAGGCGACCAGGATATCCAATGTTTTTGGTTTATTCGATTTTGATTTGACAACGCGATACCCGGAAAATGCCTGATACCCGCTCAACATGGTCAGTGCTAATAAAAACCCGTTGGCCCCAAATGCGAAAACACCCACTAAAGCCGTTAAAATCACTAGGGCAATCAAGAAAAGAAAAATGAGCCCACTTTTCTGATGTACTCTCCCTCCTTTTTGGGACAGTAATGCTACAAGTCCTAATAACAGGGCGGCAGTTCCGCTGGTAACATGAATAACAATATTAAGCTGATGTAAAAAAGTGTAATCGCCCATAACCTTGAAGTTTTCACAAATGTGGAAATGGTTTGTGGATTGCACGACCCAACCCAAGGGCTGAAACCTATTTCGCTATTTTTTCCTGAATTCCGAAGGTGCCTTTCCCGTATATTTTTTAAAATAGCGATTGAAGGAAGATTTTGATTTAAAACCGCAATCAAATGCAATTCCCAAAATGGATAGATGCCGGTAATCTGCTGATAACAATCTCTTCTTTGCCTCTTCCACGCGATGTTGATTGATGAAATCGTAAAAGTTTTTCTGAAAATACTGATTGACAATCTGTGAAAGATAGGAGGGTGAAATCTGACTTTGTTCCGCAAGGAGGGTCAAGTTGAGGTCTTCGTTCAAAAAGGGCTTTTCTTGCTCCATATATGTACTCAATTGATTTGCCAAGGTTTCGATTTTTGACGGTGTGAGTCCCGATTTAGAGTAGGAAGCCTTTTCTGCGGCACTAACTTTTGAATCCATTGTGCGTCCAACATCGATATTGGAAAAAACCGCAGTCTGTCGAAATCCATAAAGCACGAAAGCGATAAGCATAAGGCATAGCGTTATCCCCACCAGGGCAAAGGCATTTTCAATAGGCAAAAGTTGAAAATGAATGGCTCCAAAAATCAGGAAGGAAGCCACCAAAAAAAGTAAAAAATAGGAGTAAACAATATAGTTTACCCACCTAAGGTTGACCTTTTCATGGAACGAGAAGAATTCCACGATATTCTGGCTATGCTTCCTTAGCAGCACCAAATCCCAAATACAATAGAAAAGTGCGGATAGGGCCAAGGGCACGGCATAATATTGCATCCAAACCGGGGGATTTTTTGGAAGTCGAAAAAGTCCATTAGAGGCAATAAGGACTACTCCATCACGCTCTTGTATCAAAAATAGCAACAGAATATATATGGGATAAACACTAAGATGCGCCAAAACAGTTTTCCATGTTACAAAGCGCCCGGTCAACGCCAGAATATAAAGAAAGAGAAGAGGTGCGCCTAACAAAGGCAATCCAAAGGTGGCAATGGCCCAAACACTCCGGAGTTCAAAACGGTATATGGTAACACCATAGAAGGCAATTTGGCCCAGTGTAACCACTATCCAACAAAGAAAAAAATAATCCTCTTGTTTTTTGCCCGTTTTAAATAGCAGAAGCAAAAACATTAGGGAGCCAATACCCAACCCTGCATTGAGGATAATTTCCATAAAAATGTATTATTCCAAACTACAAACTAACACATTTTAAGATAGGGTGCTGACTGTTATCCAGAAAAAGAATTCCATCCTTGTGCAGTTAACGGAATTTGGCTTTCGCCTCGTGTAATTAAGTTGGCACCAAACGATTCATCTGTCATATGCCCAATGACGGTTAAATTTGGATTACCTTTAATTTTGTCAAAGTCCTTTTGGTCTATTGTAAACAACAGCTCATAGTCCTCGCCACCACTAAGCGCTACCAAAGTACTGTCCATTTTAAACTCCTCGCAGGCTGAAATAACGGTAGGGTCCAAAGGAATCTTATCCTCGAATAGCTTACAGCCCACTTGGCTCTGTTTACAGAGATGTAATATCTCAGAGGATAGGCCGTCGCTAATGTCTATCATCGAAGTTGGTTTTACCTGTAGGTCCTTCAAAAGCACTACCATATCCTTTCGTGCTTCAGGTTTCAATTGCCGTTCCACGATATAGGAATAGGGCTCCAAGTCGGGTTGGCTATTCGGGTTTACCTTAAAAACTTCTTTCTCCCGTTCAAGCACTTGTAGCCCCATATACGCTCCGCCCAAATCCCCGGTAACGACCAATAGGTCGTTCGGTTTTGCCCCGTTGCGGTAAGCAATATTTTCCTCCCTCACTTCTCCCATCGCGGTTACACTAATGAGCATGCCTTTAGTAGAAGAAGTGGTATCCCCTCCGGCCAAATCCACCTTATAAAAATTACAAGCCAATGCAATCCCTTCGTAAAGTTCTTCGAGCGCTTCCAAAGGAAATCTATTGGAAACCGCAATGGACACCAAGATTTGGGAGGCCTTGGCATTCATGGCATAGATATCGGACAGGTTCACCACTACTGATTTGTACCCCAGATGTTTTAAGGGCATGTAGCTGAGGTCAAAATGAACCCCTTCGACCAACAAATCGTTGGTAACTACGGTTCTTTTATCCTTAAAATTAAGCACGGCGGCATCATCGCCAATACCTTTTATGGTCGATTTTAGATTTATAGGGAAGTCCTTGGTCAAATGGTTTATTAATCCAAATTCCCCCAATTGCTCCAAGGAGGTGCGTTCCTGATTCTTATTTTCCAGCATGCTGCAAAAATAAGGAGGATATAATATAAATAGTATCTTTACTAGAAAAGAACTTATAATTAGGCTATGAAAAGGTTCTTCGCTTTCCTGTTTGGCATTTTTCTATTTTTTGGTTGCTCCAACGATGACAATGGCAGTGGAGATGACGGCAATATGGATAATCAAGCACCACAGGGCAACATAGATGATACGGTCGGATTTACCCCTTGTGAGAATGGAACGGCGGGACCGTTTGCATGTGATGGATATGATCTGCTTGGGAGAATTTCGCTATCGGATTTTGGAGCGAATTCAGGAAATGATATCTGGGGATGGACCGATAGTTCCACAGGAAAGGAATATGCCTTAATGGGGTTGGACAACGGAACAGCCTTTGTAGATATATCGGATGCCGAAAATTTGATATATTTAGGAAAATTGCCTACTACAACGGTAGCCAGCATTTGGCGTGATGTAAAGGTTTTTAATGACCATGCATTTATTGTTTCCGAAGCCAATGGACATGGCATGCAAGTCTTTGATCTCACCAGATTACGTAATGTAGCCAATCCACCACAGACTTTTGACGAGGACGCGATATACACCGGGTTTGGCAATGCGCATAATGTTGTGATCAATGAGGATACCGGATTTGCCTATCCAGTAGGCACTGCCCGGGACGATGCTTTTAACGGCGGGGCTCATTTTGTAGATGTCCAAGATTCTAAAAGTCCAGTTCCGGCAGGGGGTTATGGCGCCAATGGATATTCACATGATGCACAGGTGGTTACGTATAATGGACCGGATCCGGATTATAGCGGTAGGGAAATCTACATTGGTGCTAACGAAAATAGAATAATAGTAGCCGATGTTACGGATAAGGCAAATCCTTCGGAAATAGCTACAATTCAGTACAGTAATATTGGCTACACCCATCAGGGATGGTTTACGGAAGATCATACTTATTTTATTCTTGGGGACGAAACAGATGAAATCAACTTCGGGTTCCAATCACGGACCCTGATTTTTGACTTTACGGATTTAGATGAACCCGTATTACATCATACATATTTAGGACCTACCAGTGCAACAGATCATAATGGCTATGTAAAGGGGGATCAATTTTTCCTGGCTAATTACACGGCCGGAATCCGTGTTCTTGATATTTCGGACATTGCGAATAAGAATGTTTTTGAAGAAGGTTTTTTTGACACCTATCCTGAAAACGACACGCCTGGTTTTGATGGTGTTTGGAGCGTTTACCCCTATTTTGAAAGTGGGAAAATAGTTGTTAGTGATACGAATTCGGGACTTTTTGTAATTAGAAAATCGGATTAGGGATAATCCCTATGTCTTAAAAGTAGTTCGCAATGAAGAGGGTATTCTTTTTATTTTTTTTAATAGGGTTAAGTGGCTGTTCTACAGACTCCGAAAATGACAATTTAGAAAACCAGCCCTTAGAAAGAGAAGAGGAAAATATTTTTGAGGGCGAAATTGATTGGGTTAAGAGTTTTGGCGGATCGGGAGAGGATACCCCAAGAACCCTTATCGCAACTTCTGATGGAGGCTATGCCATATTGGGATACAGCAATAGCACCGATGGGGACCTTGCGGACAGGACTTTGGAGGTAAATGATTATTGGTTATTGAAATTAGATGTGGACGGCAACTTGCAATGGAGCAAAACCTATGGCGGTAGCATGGATGATAGGGGGCAGTCTGTGGTGCAGACCATGGATGGCGGCTATGCCATTACGGGCTATGCGATGAGCAGCGATGGAGATGGCAGTAACAATGAAGGTTTCCACGACAATTGGATCGTTAAGTTGGATGCTTCGGGAAATATTGAATGGGAACGGAGTTACGGATTTTCCGGACATGATCATTCTTATGATGTGTTACAGACTGATGATGGAGGGTATTTTTTTATTGGATTTTTGGACATTACGGCTGCCAGGGCGGATGGATATGAAGAAAAGGGGTATTCCCTTACGCGTCATGGCGTTGGTGAATTTTGGGGTACCAAGATTGATGCACAGGGTAACATAGAGTGGCGAAGATATTTTGGGGGGACCAATAATGACAGGGCCCATGCTGTGGTACAGGCGGATGATGGTGGCTTTGTTATGGCCGGGTTTTCGGAAAGCGATGATTTTGATATCTCAAATACCAAGGGGAGCTATGATTTTTGGGTGCTAAAAACCAATCCCCAGGGCGATTTGGTTTGGGAGCACTCTTTTGGAGGGACAGGAATTGAAATTTCGCAGGACATCGTAAAAACGGATGATGGGAATTACGTGGTTACTGGACATACCTTTAGTAACGATACCGATGTTTCCAAAAACAATGGAGAATCAGATGTTTGGATGATTAAAATTGATGATTCCGGAAATCTGTTATGGGAAACAACTTTGGGAGGGTCTCAATTTGATGCCGCCGAAAATGTAAGTTTAGCCCAGGACGGCGGATTCATAATCTCGGGGAATTCCAAAAGTTCAGATGACGACCTCACCGAAAACAAAGGTGAGAATGATATCTGGGTCGTTAAGACCGATGCCGATGGCACCTTAATCTGGCAAGATAGCTATGGAGGCACCGGATTGGACTTTGGATTTGATGCCCTACAAAGTAACGATGGAGGTATTATCTTGGTCGGCGAGATGGATGACCCTGGCTTCTTGGAACTTCAAGGGAAGGGAAAGACAGACTTGGTCCTAATTAAAATCAAGTAATTTTCTTTTCCCGAGACTGCACTGCACCATAAGTTACCCTTATACTTTAATACGTTATAATAATGTTAGGAAATGTGGTAAAAACCCCACGATACCTTATATTTGTAAACTATTTAGAATAAATCCAATTAAGATATGATTCAGGTATCGGAAACGGCTAAGCAGAAAGTTGTCACATTAATGACAGAGGAAGGTTTTGATGCTTCCAAGGACTATGTTCGCGTAGGTGTAAAAAGCGGAGGATGCAGCGGGTTGTCCTATGAATTGAATTTTGATAATAAGGTGGATGAAGCCGATAAGGTTTTTGAGGATAATGATGTTCGCATCATTGTGGACAAAAAGAGTTTTCTGTACCTCGTAGGCACAACCTTGGAATACTCAGGTGGATTAAACGGCAAAGGCTTTGTATTTAACAATCCCAATGCGCAAAGGACCTGTGGATGCGGTGAGAGTTTTTCGCTATAATTTGAAGATTTGAAGATAGGCCAATTTTCAAATGGCTACATTTTCAAATTAATTAATTGAAAAGAATGGCATATACTGAAGAGGAATTAAAAAAAGAACTGGAAACCAAGGAATACGAGTATGGTTTCTATACGGATATTGAATCGGATACTTTTCCCAAAGGTCTCAGCGAGGAAATTGTCATAGCCATTTCCAAGAAAAAGGAGGAACCTGATTGGATGACGCAGTGGCGCTTGGAGTCTTACCGGTACTGGAAGGAGATGGTTGAACCGGAATGGGCCAATATTCACTATAAGAAACCTGAATTTCAGGATATTTCCTATTATTCGGCCCCGAATAAAAAGCCCAAATACAATAGCCTGGACGAGGTAGATCCCGAATTGTTGGAGACCTTTAAAAAATTGGGAATTTCCCTTGATGAACAGAAAAAACTGGCAGGAGTTGCGGTAGATATTGTTATGGACTCCGTTTCCGTAGCCACTACCTTTAAAAAGACCTTGGCTGAAAAAGGAATTATTTTTTGTTCCATTTCGGAAGCCATACAGGAGCATCCGGAACTGGTGAAAAAATATATAGGTTCCGTCGTCCCCCAAAAAGACAATTTTTATGCCGCTTTGAATTCGGCGGTATTCTCGGACGGGAGTTTCTGCTACATACCTAAAGGGGTAAGATGCCCAATGGAACTCTCCACGTACTTTCGGATAAATCAAGCCGGTACAGGCCAATTTGAACGGACTTTGGTCATAGCGGATGAAGGTAGTTATGTTAGTTATCTAGAAGGTTGTACCGCCCCATCCCGTGATGAAAACCAATTACATGCAGCGGTAGTCGAACTTATTGCCTTGGACAACGCTGAAATAAAGTACTCAACGGTACAGAACTGGTTCCCTGGGGATAAGGAAGGCAAAGGGGGTGTTTACAATTTTGTGACCAAGAGAGGATTATGCGAGGATAACGCAAAGATTTCTTGGACCCAAGTAGAAACAGGTTCGGCCATAACTTGGAAATATCCATCCTGTATTTTAAAGGGGAACAATTCCATTGGGGAATTTTATTCTATTGCCGTAACCAACAACTTTCAACAAGCGGATACCGGGACTAAAATGGTGCATTTAGGCAAGAATACCCGAAGTACCATTATATCAAAAGGTATTTCTGCAGGAAAATCACAGAACAGTTACAGGGGATTGGTACAGGTAAATAGTAGAGCTGAAAATGCGCGGAATTTTTCGCAATGCGATTCCCTTTTGATGGGCAATGAATGTGGAGCCCACACATTTCCCTATATAGAAGCGAAGAATAAATCGGCCCAAATAGAGCATGAGGCCACCACAAGTAAAATTGGTGAAGATCAGATTTTTTATTGCAACCAACGGGGAATAGACACCGAGAAGGCCATCGCCCTTATTGTAAATGGTTTCAGTAAAGAGGTATTGAACAAATTACCAATGGAATTCGCCGTTGAAGCCCAAAAATTGTTGGAAATAAGTTTAGAAGGCTCTGTGGGATAATATATTTTGATTGCCCTCTTTTTAATAGGGACTTTAGGGGTTTTGACTTCCTCTAAGAATAGAACAAGAATGAAAAAGCTTTTAGTAATTGTGTTTGGGCTGACCTTGATTGCCTGTAAAGAGCAAAAAAAGGAAATTGCCCATACCAACTCGTCCGACATTGACACCGCCAAGTCGGAAATAAAGCTCTATGTTTTTGATGGAGGTACCGTACAGGTAAATAAATTGGGACTTTTTTCACAAGATGGCACCTATGAAGGACAAAGTACGGAGTTCGCGGATGCCTTTTATGTTATCAGCCATCCGGAAGGTAATTTAATGTGGGATGCAGGCTTGCCTGAGAATCTAGTCGGGCTTCAGGAACCCTATACTTCTCCGGACGGGGCATTTACGGTGTCCAGAAAGGATTCGGTAATCAATCAACTGAAAGGCATTGGGTTAACTCCGGCAGATTTTAAATATATAGCGTTGTCCCACACCCATTTTGACCATAGTGGGCATGCCAATGTTTTTGATGAGGCGACCTGGTTGGTTCAAGAAGCGGAATATGATTTTATTACCAGTAAGGAAACCCGGAAAAACAATGCGGATAGCTATAATGCCATCAAAGGATTGACACGTATTAAAAAACTGAAAGGTGATTTTGACGTGTTTGGGGACGGCAGTGTAATCATAAAGTTTATGCCGGGCCATACTCCGGGCCATCAGGTATTGTTTGTTGATTTAAAGGAACACGGCCCCCTACTTTTAACAGGAGACCTGTACCATTTTTCCGATAATAGAAAGTTTAAACGAGTCCCTATTTTCAATCACGATATATCCAAGACCAGGGCCAGTATGGACGCCTTTGAGGCGTTTGCCAAGGAAAAAAAGGCCAAGGTGTATTTACAACATTCCAAAAAAGACTTTAATGAGATGCCTAAGGCACCAGAATATTTGAAATAAATTGAAATACTATGCTAAAGATAAATAACCTGCATGCAGGTGTAGAAGGAAACGAGATATTAAACGGTATCAACCTGGAGGTAAACGCAGGAGAAGTGCACGCCATTATGGGTCCAAACGGGTCTGGGAAGAGTACTCTAGCTGCAGTAATTGCTGGCAAAGAGGAATTTGAAGTTACGGAAGGTACCGTCGTTTTGGATGGGGAGGATTTGGAAGACTCCGCTCCGGAAGAACGTGCCCACAAGGGGATTTTTCTGTCTTTTCAGTATCCAGTTGAAATTCCAGGCGTAACAGTGACCAACTTCATGAAAACCGCCATCAACGAATCTAGAAAAGCAAAAGGCTTGGAGGATATGCCCGCCAATCAAATGCTAAAGCTAATTCGGGAGAAATCCGAACTGTTAGGGATAAATCGAAAGTTTTTGTCCAGATCGTTGAACGAAGGTTTTTCAGGTGGCGAAAAAAAGCGGAACGAAATTTTTCAAATGGCCATGTTGGAGCCTAAATTGGCCATTTTGGACGAAACGGATTCAGGTTTGGACATTGATGCGCTTCGTATCGTGGCCAATGGGGTCAATAAATTGAGAAGTAAGGATAACGCGGTTATAGTGATTACGCACTATCAGCGTTTGTTGGAATACATTGTGCCGGATTATGTACATGTGCTGCATGAAGGAAAGATTGTAAAGTCTGGTTCCAAGGAATTGGCCTTTGAGTTGGAGGAAAAAGGATATGATTGGATCAAAAATGAAGCTGTTGTTTAATTGGTAGTCTTTAGGGAGTAGGGCTGGAATCAGATTCTGCTTACCAAATACTATCTACTTAAGACCAAAAAGATGGATTTAAAAGACAAACTCATATCATCCTTCATGGCTTTCGAAAGCAATGTGGATATTGACCATCCCGTTCATGATGTTCGTGTTGAGGCGATGAAGAATTTTGAGATGAAGGGATTTCCGAACAAAAAACAGGAAGCCTGGAAGTATACCTCGTTGAATAGCCTACAAAAGGTAAACTTTAGCATTTTTCCAAAGGAGGTCAATGCCTTGGAATATAAGGATGTTAAAAAGTACTTCCTGCACGAAATGGACACCTACAAAATAGTATTTGTTGATGGTATCTATAGCTCTTTTTTATCCGAGACCACTCATGATGGCGTGGATATTTGCCTAATGAGCTCCGCCCTTACCAAGCCCATGTACAAACCTGTAATCGATGTTTACTTCAATAAAGTGGCGTCCAACGACGAATCCTTGACTACTTTGAATACTGCTTTCAGCAGGGAGGGGGCCTATATTTATATTCCAAAAAATAAAATGCCCAAAAAGCCGGTGGAAATCGTGCATTTTGCTACTGGAAATGAAGCCTCCCTAATGTTACAGCCGCGGAATTTGATTGTTGTTGAAGAGAATGCCGAATTACAGATAATAGAAAGACATCAGAGTTTAACGAGCAATGAAGTGTTGACCAATTGTGTCACGGAGATCTATGCTGCGGAAAATGCTATTGTCGATTACTACAAAGTTCAGAACGATACGGCATCCTCTTCATTGATTGATAATACCTATATCAATCAGAAAAACAAAAGTGTGGTCAAGGTACATACCTTTTCCTTTGGGGGAAAGCTTACAAGGAACAACCTTAACTTCTATCAAAATGGTGAGCACATAGACTCTACTATGAAAGGAGTTACCATATTGGGCGAAAAGCAGCATGTGGACCACCATACCTTGGTACACCATATAGAACCGAATTGCGAAAGTCATCAAGACTATAAAGGTATCTATGGTGAAAATTCTACTGGAGTCTTTAACGGAAAGATTATCGTGGACAAAATAGCTCAAAAGACCAATGCCTTTCAACAGAACAATAATATCCTGGTCAGCGACAAGGCCACTATAAATACTAAACCCCAATTGGAAATTTTTGCGGACGATGTGAAATGTTCCCATGGCTGTACCATAGGCCAATTGGACGAAGAAGCACTTTTTTATCTACAATCCCGGGGTATTCCCAAAAAGGAAGCCAGGGCCTTGCTGATGTACGCCTTTGCCAATAATGTTTTGGAAAGCGTACGGATTCCTGAGCTAAAAACAAGAATCAATAAATTGATTGCCAATAAGTTGGGGGTTAGTTTAGGATTTGATCTTTAGACTATCGATTTTAAGGACTTATTAAGTGAGTTTTAACGGTTGTTTGTATAAAACTTAACAAGGCGTTATATTTTCTTACATGTCATTTCTGCTAGTTTAGCCGTATAGAAAATTGTCTAACCGAAAACTAGCAAAATGACAAAAAAATTACTCTTAGGTCTTCTATTACTTTTATCCCTACAAGCAATTTCTCAAGACAAGAATTGGAGCGTGGAGGCGAACTATCCAATATTAATTGGGGACGACTATCTCCAGGATTATAACGGATTGTTGGATTTAGGTCTTAGTTACAGATTCATAAGTTTAGGGATTTTTGATATTGGTGTGGGGATTAATGGTGGGATTTTCCGAAATGTAAATGGTAGGAACTCTAATATTAAAGTGGTTGGTGAAGAATTTTATCTACAACCTAGGGCGTTTACGGAACTAAAACTACTAAGATTTCGCCCTTCCTTTGGTATCGGATATTCCATCTGGAATTCAAGGTTAGAGGTTGAGGAAAATGGAGAGAATGTGATTGACTCTAGTGATTCGGACGGAGGCTTAAACGTGAACCTTGGAATTTCTTATGATATCACAAAAAGCTTTTTTATAAAGGCGCAATATGACTTTACCCGTCTAAATATTAGGAGTACTATTGAACAAGGAGGTGAAGTTTTTGACTTGAAAATAAATCAAAATGTAGATATCATTAAGTTTGGTGTTGGATTTCGTTTTTAGGAATTTTATTCCTTGTAAAATCTTTCCCTTTCCCTTCCCAATAAGCAAGTAAGTTTCTAAATAGTAGGTATCTTTGCGGCTCAATTGAATTGCTATGTTCGATGTAAAAAAAATCCGAAACGATTTTCCTATCCTGAATCGAAAAGTCAATGGAAGACCTTTGGTTTATTTGGATAATGCCGCAACTTCACAGACGCCTCAACAAGTAATAAATGTTATTGTAGATTATTATAGTAACTACAATGCCAACATTCATAGAGGGGTACATGCATTGTCACAAGAAGCTACGGACAAGTATGAACAGGCCCGGAAAAAGATTCAGGAGCACTTCAATATTGGCAAGTCCCATGAGATTGTTTATACCTCAGGTACTACCCATGCCATAAATCTAGTAGCCAATGGATTTTCTTCCTTTTTAAAACAAGGGGATGAAATACTGGTCTCGGCCATGGAACACCATTCCAACATTGTACCGTGGCAAATGCTCGCCGAAAGAACGGGAACGATTCTTAAGGTAATCCCCATGAGCCTGGATGGAGAATTGGAAATGGACGCATACGAACAATTACTTTCGGATAAGACCAAACTTGTTTTTTGCAATCATGTTTCCAACGCCCTGGGAACCATCAACCCCATTCAGGAAATTATTGATAAGGCACATGAGGTTGGTGCTGCAGTTTTGATCGATGGTGCACAGGCCGCCCCACATATCAAGTCGGATCTTCAGGCATTGAATGTGGATTTCTACACAGTTTCCGCCCATAAGATGTGCGGGCCTACTGGGGTTGGGATGCTATACGGAAAAGAAGAATGGCTCAATACACTACCTCCGTATCAAGGCGGTGGGGAGATGATAGCCGAAGTTACCTTTGAAAAGACAACCTACGCAGATCTGCCCCATAAATTTGAGGCCGGTACACCCAACATTTGTGGCGGAATAGCTTTTGGAGCAGCCTTGGACTATATGAATGCCATTGGTTTTGAGTCTATGTCCGAGTACGAAAAAGAGCTATTGGATTACGCCACCGAGAAATTATTGGAAATCGAAGGGCTGAAGATTTATGGCACCGCAAAAGACAAAACTTCCGTAATTTCCTTTAATATTGATGGGATTCATCCGTATGACATAGGGACAATCTTGGACAAATTGGGTATAGCTGTCCGTACGGGTCATCACTGTGCCCAACCTATAATGGATTTTTATAAAATCCCCGGGACGGTACGTGCCAGCTTTAGCTTTTATAATACCAAGGAAGAGGTTGATATTTTGGTAGAAGGTGTACAGCGGGCTAAATCCATGTTGCTATAAACAAGCCAAGTTATCATTCTCTTAAATTATTGATAACCATCGATTCTTATTGTATTTTTACCGAAAATCAATATATGACCATTGAAGAAATTCAGGAGGAAATTGTAGACGAGTTCTCCATGTTCGATGATTGGATGCAACGGTACGAATACATGATAGAATTGGGAAAGTCACTTCCTCTGATAAATGAAAAATATAAGACCGAGGATAACATAATAAAAGGCTGCCAGAGCAAGGTCTGGGTACACGCCGAGTTGGAGGATGATAAATTGGTGTTCACCGCGGATAGCGATGCTATTATTACCAAGGGTATCATAGCTATTTTGATACGGTCATTCAGTAACCAAAGACCGCAGGATATTATTAATGCAGATACGGATTTTATTGATGAAATAGGTCTTAAAGAGCATTTATCGCCCACACGTGCCAATGGACTGGTCAGCATGATCAAGCAGTTAAAATTGTATGCGGTGGCCTATCAAACACAATTAAACTAGGAAAAATGAGCGAGGAAATAACCAAAATAGATACCCAAGAATTAGGGGAGAAAATAGTAAAGGTGCTAAAGACCATTTACGATCCCGAAATCCCGGTTGATATTTATGAACTAGGCTTAATATACGACGTCTTCGTAAATGAGGACAATGAGGTAAAGATCTTAATGACCTTGACATCGCCTAACTGCCCAGTGGCCGAAACCTTACCTGTTGAAGTAGAGGAAAAGGTAAAGTCCTTGGATATGGTAAGAGACGCGGAGGTAGAAATCACCTTTGACCCGCCTTGGACCCAAGATCTGATGAGCGAAGAAGCCAAGTTGGAATTGGGATTGTTATAGATTTCAGATGTGGGATGTCAGATGTCAGTTAATAAGGGATTTGAACAAATAGTTTCATGGAAGAAAGCAAGAGAGCTTAATAAGGAAATTTATCGCTTGACCAAGGATTCTAAATTTTCAAAAGACTTTGCCCTAAGAGACCAGATAAAAAGAGCATCAATATCTATTTCTTCAAATATAGCCGAAGGATTTTGAAGAAAATCGAATAAGGAATTTATATATTTTTTGAATGTCGCCCAAGCTTCATGTTACGAAGTAAAATCTCAATTATATTTAGCTTTGGATATTTAGTATATTACGGAATCTGAATTTAGTGACTCATTTGCGATTTGCGATGAAATATCCAAAACAATTTTTGTTTTAATAAAACATCTTAAGAAAAAGCAATAATGCTCTATGTACTAAACCCGACCACTTAAATCTGAAATCTTATGTCTGAAATAGTAAACCGTGTCGCCCAAAGCAAATTGGTCACTTTTAGCTTGGAAGATTATTATCCGGAAGGCAAGAGGATTCTTTTGGACATCAAGGATTGGTTGTACGAGGGATTCATCCTCAAAGAAAAGGAATTTAGGGCCCAGGTTGCGAGCCATACATGGGAGCAGTATCAAAATTCGTATGTTGCATTAACCTGCTCAACGGATGCCATAGTCCCCGGATGGGCCTATATGCTTGTAATGACCCGTTTGCAGCCTTATGCCAAAAAAGTAGTCCAAGGAACGTTGATGGATTTGGAAACTATCCTATTCCATTCTGTAATAGAAAACCTGGATGTGGATGATTTTAGGGATAAACCGGTAATCATTAAGGGATGTACCAACAAACCCGTTCCGCCAAATGCCTATTTATGGATAACGGCTAAACTACAAACGGTCGCCAAAAGCGTAATGTATGGTGAAGCTTGCTCTTCTGTCCCCCTTTTTAAGCGTAAATAATTGTTGACAACATTGTTCATTATTTGTTTACATGTTTAAATTTGTAGTTCATAAACTATAACTAAACACTAGACATTATGAAAAAGTTAGTATTTGGGCTGGCAACAGCCCTTATGGTTTCTGTTGCCTCGGCACAGACACTTGAAGAGCTCAAGACCGAGCAGGCGGCCAAAAAGGATTCCGTAGCAGACATTCAGGGGAGGGTAGATGCCCTGCAGGGACAAATAGATGCCTTCCCGGGTTGGAAAAAGGGCGCCTTTGGAACGATAGGAGCGAACATTTCAGGATTCAACAATTGGTATGCCCAAGGAACTCCCAACAACTCTTCCGGGAATATTGGGGCTACGCTCAATGCCTTTGCCAATCTAAACAAAGAAAAGTTTTTTTGGAGGAATTCAGGAAACATTAATTTGCAATGGGTAAAGTTGGATGATAAGGATAGTGATACGGATGACGAAAGTTTCAACGGCACTACGGATGTTTTTAACCTTACATCCCTTTATGGGTATAAATTGAGCGAAAAATTTGCAATTTCGGCTTTGGGCGAATATCGAACCACGATTATAAACAATTTCAACGATCCAGGTTATTTGGATTTGGGAATCGGGGCCACGTGGACACCCATTACGGATATGGTAGTGGTTATCCATCCGCTCAATTACAACTTTGTATTCAGTAGTGAGGACGATATTTATGAATCCTCGACCGGGGCCAAAATCTTGGTAGATTATACCCGACAAATAGGGGATATAAATTTCAAGACTAATTTTTCCACCTTCCAAAGCTATAAAAGTGGAGACCTTTCTAACTGGACATGGGTCAATTCCTTTGGATATACTTTATGGAACGGTATTGGTCTTGGATTTGAATTCGGTCTTAGGAACAACAAACAAGAAGCTTTGGATTATGCCATAAACAAGGCACCTACTCCAGATCCGGACGCGACTTTTGATAGCATTGACAATGATTTGCAGACCTACTGGATTTTTGGACTCAACTATTCCTTTTAAAATATGGAGTTTCCTAGTATAAAGTAAAAGACCCGACAATTTTGTCGGGTCTTTTCTGTTAAGTAGGATACATTTAATTTGTTTGCACAGTCAAATAAAATCGAACTTTATATTCGGTAAAGATTTAGGTGGTGCCATCCTGATAGCTATCAGGATCAATTTCCGTTAAGTTACGTTCTCTTCTGGGACAATCATTAAACCTTTAAATACATTGCGAATGTAGTTTCATAGGATATGATGCTTAAATTTTTGTTGTGAAAGGAATAGAATTTGTTGTGAACAACGTTAAAATGTGTTGTATCATCGATGAAATGCATAGAAAGCACTTTAACCATTTTTAAAAATAAAAAAGCCCGGACTGTGGGGTTCGGGCCATTTTTTTAGCTAAGTAGGTTATTGTAAAATTTGGACTAAGCTTTGTAGGTTAGAATTTTGGCTTGGGAAAACCTCCATTCTTTTCGGTTAAGTTCAAGGTGTCGATTTGGGGTCAACACTATCACTTAATTACAATGTAAATGTAGTACGGATATGGGATTGTTCTAAATTATTGTTGTGAACCGATCTTAATTTGTGGTGAAATTTTTAACGGTCTTGTTTCATCGATGAATAGCACTTTTATCTATTTGGAAACCATACTTTTTCAAATTGGGACTATGGTATTAGTATTTAAGGCGGAACAGATCTAGTATTGTAAAATTAAGTACCTTGTAGAAATAGCGAATGGAGATGAAACAATTACTTCTCCCCCCCTTATTATTTTTTTCTTCTTTTTTGATTTCGCAATCAAAAGTAGACAGTCTTCAATTGGAATTTGAAAATGCCCAAGAGGATACTGTCAAAATCCAGCTACTTCATAAGCTTTATTATGAGTTTGAAAATCGGGTTCCCCAAAGAGCCAGGGAAACGGCATTGAAAGCTTTAAGAATGGCAGAACAATCGGGTAATGGAGAATTACAGATTAAGAGCATTACCATATATGGAGACTTTTTGTATTCCCAGTCCCAATATGATTCGGCCATAACCTTATATAACAATGCCTTGGAACTGGCACGAAAAAACCTTTCCATACTCGGAGAATCAGAGGCTCTTTTCGGATTGGGAAACACGTATTATAGAAAAGGCAATTTTGAAAAAGCAAAAGAGTTTCACCTGGAAAAATTAAATATTGCTAAAAAAGCAAAGGACAATGAAGGTATTGCCGGCTCATATAACAGTTTGGGCCTCATATATTCTGAACAGGGAGATTATACCAAAGCCATGGAATACTTTACTAAGTCATCCAAAATGTATCAGGAAGTAGGCCATTTAAAATACTACGGCATTACTTTAATGAGCATTGGTATGGTACAGCGTATGCTGGGCAATTATGAAATGGCGAAAAACTATTACCAAAAAAGCGACAGCATTCATATAAAAACAGATAATCTACTTGGGAGAGCCTACGTTTTTCATAATCTGGCCATAATCAATAAAAATACCGGAGCCTTTGAAGAAGCCATGATATATAATAACAAAGCACTGGAGAGCTTCCAAAAATTAGGAGACATAAAAAAAGTTGGGGAAGTATTTTACAACCTGGCCAGCATTCATATGGAACAGGAGAGTTTTGCCAAGGCCATAAGCCATTATCATGAATCGCTTGATATTTCTCTAAAGGCCAATGACTCATTAATGATTGCTTTTTCCAACTGCGCCATAGGGGAATGCCATTTGCACCTTAAGGATTTCAATAAGGCAGAAAAACATTTATTGGAAGCGGTTAAAGTAGCCCAGGCTATTAATTTATATCCAATTGAGATGGATGGGTACGAATATCTTTCCACAGTATACGAAACCCAGGGCGATTTTACCAAGGCTTATAAAAGCAAAAGCAAGTATTTAGTTTTAAGGGATAGCCTGTACACCAAGGAAAAAAGAGAACTGGCCAATGAAATTGAGGCCAAATACCAAAATGAACAAAAGACAAAGGAAATTGCCCTTTTGGCATCCGAGAAGGATTTACAGACATTACAGTTGCAAAAACGGATAAACGAACGGAATGGTATTATTGCCTTTTCCTTGATCGTTCTCCTCTTGGCCGCACTAGTGTACAATCAATATCGAATAAAGCAAGGAGCTAACAAACGCCTTCATGAATTGGACCGGTTAAAGTCCAATTTTTTCACCAATGTTTCGCACGAATTTAGGACACCGTTAACATTGATCAAAGGACCAATTGAACAGCTAGAGCAAAATCCCGATGAAAAGCTGGGTGTGCCTACTATCAAGATGATGCGTCGTAACGCCAATCGCTTGCTCAATATGGTAAATCAGTTATTGGACCTTTCAAAAGTTGATGAAGGCAGCTTAAAACTAACACCTACAGAAGGGGATGTGTATAAATGTTTGCGGGCTGCGGCATCCTCTTTCAATTCACATGCCGCCCAACGTTATATCGATTATAAGGTACGGATTCCGCAGGGTTTGTTATGGGCTTCCTTTGATTGGGATAAGCTGGAGAATGTAGTTTATAATTTACTCGGGAATGCTTTCAAATTTAGCGAAGACGGATCAGGGATTTCCTTTCTTGTATCCTATAACGGCCAGAACCTTCAAATCGAGGTAGGTGATTCCGGAAAAGGTATTCCAGAGGAAAAGTTGCCTTTTATTTTTGATCGCTTCTATCAGGTAGACAGTAGTACCACTAAGGAAAAGGAAGGTTCGGGAATTGGGCTTTCGCTTTCCAAAGATTTGGTTGAGCTTATGGATGGGACAATTACCGTGATAAGCGAAGTAGGTAAAGGTACTTTTTTTACCATCCATTTGCCCATTTTGGAAATTCGGACAAGGCCCAAAGATGTGACGGAAACGAATGTGCCTTCAGATATAACGGAGGTAAGGCCCCAACCTTTCCAGCTGACCAAAGGAGATAAGAGAAATCTACCCAACATTTTGTTGGTAGAGGATAATAGCGATATGAGACACTTCATAGGAGGGCAATTGATAAAAAAATATAAAGTCAAAGAAGCCACAGATGGCAAGAGTGGGCTGCAAAAAGCGATTGCGGATTCTCCCGATTTGATTATCACCGACCTGATGATGCCCAAAATGGACGGATTAGAACTTTGCAGAAAATTGAAGACCGATTTACGTACGAGCCATATTCCTGTAATTATGTTGACGGCCAAGGCAGGAATGAGCAATAAAATTGAAGGGTTGGAAACCGGGGCGGATGACTATCTCACCAAGCCCTTTGATGCTAAGGAACTCATGGCGCGAACTAAAAATCTAATTGAACAACGGCAAAAACTAAGGGAACTCTATAGCACCAAAGAAACCCAGATAGACCCTAAAAGGATTACCCTCACGTCTATTGATCAGAGGTTTTTGGAAGAAGTCTTGTCACTACTGGAAGAAAATTATTCGGATTCAAGTTTTGGGGTACCTAAAATGCAGACGGCCTTGGCCATGAGCAAGACCCAATTACATCGGAAATTAAAAGCATTGACGAACGAGGCCCCTGGGGAGCTGCTCCGGAACTTTCGCCTAAAAAGGGCCGCACAATTGTTGTCCCAAAAAGCGGATAGTGTTACCCAGATTGCTTATAAGGTAGGCTTTAACAATCTCTCCTATTTCGCCAAATGCTTTAAGGAACTCTATGGGGTGACACCTTCTTCCTATTAACACTTTCCAAATTCCTGTTCATTCGGGAACTATGCTGTTACCATCTGGAACCTTACTATTAGCCATTCGAGCACCCAGGCCATAGTTTTGACATATCTGGTCCCCTAAAATCAATTATTCATTCTAAAGGAGGTAACTATGGAATTAGCAAGACAAAACCGAAGGGGTACTGTATTCAATGCGCCGTACAAATTAATTCCCCAGGCCTTACTGTTAATCGCTTTTTTTGCGATGATAATATGTTTAACGCTATTATTGAGTTGTAGCAACGGGGATGATACAACGGGTTCGCAAGGTGCCGGAATAGGTGAGGTAATGGGGTCGGTAAAAGATGAGGACGGGAACCCGTATCCCAATACTGTAGTAAAGCTTTCTACGGGTGCAACGTTCATCGAAACAAAAACCGATTCCGATGGAAATTTTGACTTTAATGATGTTGCCGGAGGAACACATGAGGTTACCATAAGTCTTCCATTATCTACAGAGGGAGTTACCAATACCTCCACCGCCATTAATGTTCAGGACAATCAAACGGTTACGGTTGATTTTGTCATCCGCCCTTTGCAAGTAAAGGCACACTTAAATTTTGGTAATGTACAATTACTGGAGGAAATAAAAGATGAGAACGGAAACACACCTACTGATCCCGATGAGCCCTTGTATGCTGAGAATATCTTTGATGAACCATTGGGTCTTTTAACGGCAATCAAGACTCCGGATGGCGAACATGTTACACTATCCGAATTTAAATCTGCACAGGGCAATCTGATGGTACATTGCAATGGAGACACTTCCATTGTCGAAATTGCCTTAGAAGGTATGATACCTAACGGAACCTATACATTTTGGCTCGCCTATCTCAATAAAACAAGAAGCGTGGGCGAGCCCATAGACTTTGCAAATGATTTTGTCAATTTCACAAACCCTCCCATTGGATCTGCGTCAGGTACGGAAAATATAGTTGTAGCTACTGAAGATGGAACCATTAACACATCACTTCAACATACTTCCTGCATTCTAACGGACGAGGTTGCTCTTGTTATTCCTGTGCTGTACCATATCAATGGAAAGACGTTTGGAGGTGGACATGTGCCTGATCCCGAGGAAATGGTTCAAATGTTGGCTTACTTTCAATGATTGGCAGGGTCAAATAAAATTCAATAGTACCCAAAATATAACATCATTTAAAAATTGAAGAACATGGAAATGAAAAGAAACAAAGAAGCGCGTATTGTTTTGAATACAATACAAAGAGTTATGGCAACCTTTCTACTTGTAATGGTTTTAACCAATTGCAGCAAAGATGATGCCGCTCCAGAAAGTTCTATTAGGCTGGGTGCCTTGAGTCTTTCCGAGAATGGGGATTGCAATCACAGCAGTGGGGTAACGGGAACCTCATTTGGAATTTTGATTCCATATAGCGGTACTCAGGACGATACGCTTATCCGAATATTATATAAACTTATCCCTGAAGGAGGGGATGCAATTGAGCGTACTGCAAATTATAATGATTTTTCCTTAAAGGATGGAAGCGGGGAAATGACATGGAATTCCTGTCTACGCTTTTTCGATGTGAGCTTTATTGATTTGGAAATACGTATAGAAACTGCGGATGGGATAATAAGTAGTGTGTCCAAAATAAAGATTAACAAACCTGATGGTGCCAATTAAAAAAAGCCCGGACTTTGGGGTTCGGGCTTTTTTTTAGTTAAGTAGGTTATTGTAAAATTTGGTCTAAGCTTTGTAGGTTCGAATTTTGGTTTTGGGGAAACCTCCGTTCTTTTTCGGTTAAGTTCAAAGTGCCGATTTGGGGTCAACACTATCACTTAATTACAATGTAAATGTAGTACGGATATGGGATTGCTCTAAATTATTGTTGTGAACCGATCCTAATTTGTGGTGAAATTTTTAACGGTCCAATTTCTTCGATGAACGACATCCTTTTTTACTAAAAAGTAGCTTTCTAGTATTGATCCAGATGTTCCGGATAGAGGAAATTGTTGTAGGGGAATCTGCTGATATGGATTTCCCTTACGGCATTATACACCTTGCTCCGAAACTCATCCAAATTATCCTTGTTTAGGGCGGAAATAAAAAGCACATTATCACCTAACCGCTGCATCCATGTCCGTTCCCATTCCTCCATAGTAAAATGTCTTGAAGTCCTTTCGGTAACCAAATCGTCTTCATCTAGGGCCTCATGTGAATATTGGTCTATTTTATTGAAAACCATTATCATTGGCTTTTCCGCGCTATTGATTTCATCTAAAATTTGGTTTACGGAATCTATGTGCTCCTCAAATTGGGGATGGGAGATATCCACTACGTGCAATAACAAATCAGCTTCGCGTACCTCATCCAAAGTGCTTTTAAAACTCTCCACTAATTGGGTCGGAAGCTTCCGAATGAATCCTACCGTATCGCTCAATAAAAAAGGAAGGTTGCCAATGACCACTTTCCGTACCGTGGTATCCAAAGTGGCAAAAAGTTTGTTTTCGGCAAAAACATCGCTTTTACTTATCACGTTCATTAATGTCGATTTCCCCACGTTGGTATAGCCTACCAAGGCTACGCGTACGAGGGAACCTCGGTTACCGCGTTGGGTCTCCATTTGCTTATCTATCTTGGTCAGTTTCTTTTTTAATAGGGAAATCCGGTCGCGAACGATACGACGGTCGGTTTCAATTTCCGTTTCCCCTGGACCTCGCATTCCAATGCCTCCACGTTGGCGCTCCAAGTGTGTCCATAAGCCGGTAAGTCGAGGTAAAAGATATTCATATTGCGCTAGCTCCACTTGGGTACGGGCATAACTGGTCTGTGCGCGTTGGGCAAAAATATCCAGGATAAGACCGGTGCGATCCAGGATTTTGCAACGTAATAATTTTTCGATATTGTTCTGCTGGGCGGGGGTTAGCTCATCATCAAAAATAACGGACCCTATTTCGTGCTCTTTAACATAGGTCTCAACCTCTTTCATTTTTCCGCTACCTATATAAGTCTTTGGATTGGGGACCTCTACACGTTGCACAAAACGTTTGGTTACCTCTCCACCGGCGGTGTAAGTCAAAAACTCCAGTTCATCCAGATATTCGGTTACCTTTTCCTCATTTTGAGCTCTATTGATGACACCGATCAAAACGGCCTGCTCATAATCTATGTGTTGTTTTTCTAACATATGAAATCGTAAAGTGCAAATTTAAGCAATACGGGCCAAGCTATTTTTGTAAATTGATCTTCCCAAACGGAGAATGCATGCTTTTTTCATTTTTTAAGAGAAAGAAAGGCAAACAGCTACATACCATAGCGTTTTATAATCTGGAAAATCTATTCGATACCATAGATGATCCGGATACCTTAGACGATGACTTTACACCAAATGGACATAAAAAATGGTCGCCTAGGCGATATAAAAAGAAAGTGAACAAATTGGCCAAGACCATTTCCGAAATTGGGAACGGGTCTGCCCAAACCCCCCCCGTTCTCGTAGGGGTCGCCGAAGTGGAGAACAAAACGGTAATGGACGACCTAATAGCATCCGAACCTTTGCAAGGTATCGATTATGGCTATGTACATTATGACTCCCCGGATGAACGGGGTATAGATACGGCATTAATTTATCATAGAGGGAGTTTTGAGGTGCTTCATTCCGAACCCATCGCTTTGTTGGTCTATGAAATGGATGGATTACGGGATACCACTAGGGATATTTTATATGTTCATGGAAAATTGAACGGAGAGGAAGTCCATATTTTTGTAAACCACTGGCCTTCCCGAAGGAGCGGTAAGGAAGAGACCGGATACAAACGGGTACAGGCAGCCAAGACCATACGAGAGTTTATGGCCTCTTTGGAAATGAAAATCCCCGATCCTAACTATATAGTGATGGGAGATTTTAATGACGACCCTTCTTCGGAAAGTATACAGACCTTAATGGAATCCACTACCTTGTACAATCCCATGGAAAAGTTACATTCACCAGAAAGGGGTAGTGCCAATTATAGGCGAAGTTGGAGTCTTTTTGATCAGATTATGGTCTCGCACAACTTTTTTAATTACAAAAAAGGAACCCATAGCTTTGCCCATGCCAATATCTTTGATGACCGTTTTTTGACCGAATGGACGGGAAAATATAAGGGCAGTCCGTATAGAACCTATGTTGGGCGGAAATATCTAGGGGGCTATAGCGATCATTTTCCGGTATATATACAATTGAAGTACAACGGATGAGGATTTTAGACCTTTTTGATTTCGGTATCCGCCAACAAATCCTCATTTCGTAAGCGTAGAAAAACCTGAGCCGTGGTTACCACATCGCCTTCGCAGTACAAAATAATTCTATCCAAGTCATTGTCTTCGTAATAAACTTCTCGCACTTTACTACCGTCTATATCTTCTTTTGGCGAGGGGATGCCCAAAATATGGGCCAACAATTTTAAGGAGGTATAGTGTTTGTAATCTCCGAATTTCCAGAGCTCCATGGTATCCAAATGAGGTACTTCCCATGGCTTTTTACCAAAAAGATCCAGCTTATAGGGTAATGAAATACCGTGGACAATCATGCGTCGTGCGATATAAGGGAAATCGAATTCCTTGCCATTATGACCGCACAGTAGATGTTTTGGCGAGCTGAAATGACCGTTCAAAAGATTTTTGAAGTCCTTTAGGATTTTTACCTCATCTCCATGAAAAGAGGTCACTCTAAAACTACGAACGTCTCCCCTTAGGTTAAAATAACCAACGGAAATACAGATAATCTTTCCAAATTCCGCCCAAATACCGGCACGTTCGTAAAACTCCTCGGCAGTAATCTCGTCCTTTCGTTGGTATTGGGACTTTTGCTCCCAAAGTTCTTGCTCGGCATCATTTAATTCTTCAAAAGCAACCTTTTGGGGAACGGTCTCTATATCCAGGAACAAAACATGTTCCAAATTTATTTTCTGTAACATCTAAGGCTGTTTTAGGAAAAGGTAAATGTTGGAGTGACTTATTTCAATGGAATCCTTTTTAACGTAAAAGCCTAAACTGGTAAATAAAAGTTTAGCAGAAGCACTATCATTCTTGAATTCCATAATCAATTTCTTGGGGTCAATGGAGTGGAGGTTTTTTCCATATTTTGTAAGTTCCCTGAGGTTTGGTTCCAAGGGAATCTCAAGAAGGGCTATGTCACCTTCTATACCGTGTAAGGTCAATTGTGAAGATTTTGAACGATATTTGATGTAATAGGACCCCAAAGGGATACTGTCAGGCGAATTTGAATGGATTTCTAGAGGAGCAAAAAAGGAATAATCCGTTATATCCAAACTCTGACCTGTATTTCCTTGCCCATAATAATTATAGTAGTTTCCATAGGCCCCTTCGTGCTTCAAATCTTCTGGGTTAAGTGTAATACCCAGGGAATCCAATATTTTTTCGGTATTGAGCCAACCGTAAGTTTCTAGTTTTCCATTTGTGGTATCCCTATGAATCCCTTGTATGGATATTGCGGGACCTGTGATATCATCCAGATAGGATAGCGCGTCTCTGTCATTCAAATAAGAAAGAATGGATTTCAATTGTTCATACTCTTTAAAGCTGGCCTTATTATTTTTGGACCCAAGGGCTTCATATACATTTTGAAATTGACGGACTTGACTGTTTTTTGAAACACTGAAAGCTCCCCAAAAACCAAACGACGCAAGGATTGCCAAGATAAAAAGGGATATGGGTAGAATTTTTAAACGTTTGCTTTTATAAAGAAGAAGGTAAATTGCTATGCCCAGAATCCAGAATGCACTTACCATAACAAAATATCGGTTTTCCGTAAACCCATAATCCCCTATACGCCTAAATATGGCTATAAAGAGCAATAGGACTAGAGGAAGCAACAAAATGTAAAACCATGGATAAAAATGGTTTATTACCCATGATTTGATGGACTTTTGGACTGGGTTGATGATAATCTGTACCAAGAAACCCAATAATGCCAAGGCTGTGACCAAATAGGAGACCCAACCCTCGGGGAGTTCCCATTGCATTAAAATCTTAAGGCCGTAGGCATATAGAATTAGGATGTATAGAAGTACTAGGGGAATCAATATATATTTTACAAATACTTCCAAGGCCTTATTAAATGCTATTGTCTTGTTCTCTAGTATTTCTTTGGGAAAATCCGATAAATATATCCAAGTGTTAACGATTCCCAGGCAAAAGACGAACAACTGCCCGTAACGTTCCCCCTTAATATCAATGTTGAACAACGAATCTATGGCCAACAATGCCAATACAAGGCCTAAATACAGTACCCCTGAAAAAAAGGCACTGCGGATAATCGCATATGCCACGGATTTTAGGTAGTTCCAGTAGGCCTCTTTGTTCCATTTTACCGCAAAAGGAGCAAAAAGCACAAATAAATGCCCGGCTATGAAGTATAGAAAGAATCGGATGTAGTAAGTTGGATCGACATCGGTTACGCTTAAATCCGGTAAGTGCCAATAAAAAAGGGACAGCAAAGCCAAAACGATCAGCTTTAGACCAATCCACTTTTTAGGATTTTTCAATTGTTCCACAAAAAACTGTGTCCCGATAAACCAGCTTACACCCAATAATAGGGTCAACAGAACTCCGGAGTACTTTTTGAGCAATACGCTTGAGTTCTCCTCCAGAAGGAAAATATAGAAAAAGGACCCAAGAATTACCCAGACCAAGGTTATGGGAAAGCGCTTAAAGGCATTTTGAGCCTTTCCCGTAATATCTATGAGGGAGGGGAACTTCATTATAAATGTCTTGAATTCAATATACGAACAAATTGGGATAAGTCGGAAATATCATATTCCATAATCTGGGGTAGTTGTACTTCATCGTGTGTTCTCTGTGAAAAAACTCCAAACCGACCATAGGGTCGGTCCCTTAATTTATAGAATAATTCATTAAGCATAAAACCTCCTTTAAAATAAAGACCAGATCGATGAAATGCAATCTATTCCAAACAACATTGAATAATAATTGGATGACCGACCAATCGGTTTGAAGTAATTAAAACAACGATTGCTGTTTGGCGGGACTCTCATGGTTCAAAAGCCATTTTTTCCGATGAAGACCGCCAGCATAACCGACTAGGGAACCATCGCTTCCGATTACCCTGTGACAGGGAACAACTATCCATAGCGGGTTTTTTCCATTAGCCGCGGCCACGGCTCGAATGGCCTTTACATCGCCCAAGGTTTTGGAAAGTTTCAAATAGGAAACGGTCTTTCCATAAGGGATTTCCTGAAGTGCCTTCCAAACTTTTTTTTGAAAATCGGTTCCTTCTGGATTTAGGGTTAGGCTAAAGGATTTTCGTCTTCCCTCAAAATATTCCTGAAGTTGATATACTGCATCTTCCAGGATTTCTGGAATGACTTCGGCTGTCTCTTCATCTGTATCCAGAACGGTGATGCTAGAGAGTCCTTTCGCATCTCCTTCCAGCTTGGCAACACCCAAAGGTGTTTTGATACATGCTTTTTCCATAGCTTTTAGTGGCACCTTAAGACGACAGATTATTCTTTCTGTCCGGGATCAGGTGGCTGGGTTTGTTCAATTACACCACTCTGTTTGGCCCTGTGCTCCCAATTCTTTCGAGCCAAAAGTTGCAAATCGGCCACATTATCACTTTCATCCATGATTTCGAGGCCCAAAAGGGTTTCGATAACATCTTCCATGGTTACAATACCACTTACCGATCCATACTCGTCCACTACCAGGGCAATATGTTCCCTTTTTGCGATCAAGGTATCAAAAAGCTTGGGAATAGGGGTGTCCCTTTTGGTAATCAATAGGTCCCTACGAATTTCGGAAAGGGTGATATCTCCATTATTATTGACAATTTCCTCCAACACATTGTCCTTGAGTACAAAACCGGTGATATTATCTACTTTGGAGTCATAGACAGGGATACGGGAAAATCGAAGTTTGGGATTTTCATCAAAGAATTCTTGAACCGTACTTTGCTCAGAAGCTATTTTAACCACTGCCCTTGGGGTCATGATGTCTTTCACAAATACCTCATCAAAACGGAGTAGATTTTTAATAACGGTAGACTCTGATTCTTCAAAAACCCCTTCCTCTTGGGCAATATCGGCCATGGCGGTAAAGTCCTCCCGACTCAAAACACTCCCATGATGCCCCTTACCACCGACCAATTTGGTAAAAAGTTGCAACAACCAAAGGAGCCCCGTCCATTTTAAGGCCAATACCATTATTTTGAGCGATTTGGCCGTAAAGTTGGCCAATTGCCGCCAGTACGTGGCGCCAATAGTTTTTGGAATGATTTCCGAAGCTACTAAAATTAAAATCGTCATAACCGTGGAAACTACACCTACCATAAGGTCTTCCGTAAACGTTATCCCCAAAACCGAATGTTGCGTACTGCCGTACAGGTCGGCATAGGCTACCTTTGCCTGTACCCCTACCAAAATGGCCCCAACGGTATGGGCTATAGTGTTCAAGGTCAGGATAGCTATCAATGGTTTGTCCACATCCTTTTTAAGCCCCTCCAAGGTTAGGGCGTAGGACTTGCCCTGCTTTTTCTTAAGATTGATAAAGGTGGGCGTAATGCTCAAAAGGACGGCTTCCAATATGGAGCATAGAAAGGAAAAAAATATGGAAACAAGGGCATAAAAGAATAACAATCCCATGGATGAAGTTTTACCAAATCAAAGATACCAATTAAATTAGTGAAACCTATTTTTTGAAGTGCTGGCAATTTAGTTGTTAAACTGATGGCAGAATTAACCCATGATGTGGTGCCCCGGATTTATGTCACCTATCTCAATTCCTTTATTTTGGATTTTTTAATTCAAAGGCAAAAGGCCCTGATAGAACACCTGCTGGAGGGCGGATCGGACATTAAGTTTGTACAAATTGCGATTCTCCCTAGTAGGATTGACCCTGTTGGAAAGAAAAATAAATACCAATTGGTTTTTAGGGTCTGCCCAAACAAAAGTCCCCGTAAATCCACTGTGTCCGAAGCTTTCAGGGCTTGCCTCAGGTGCCGGATACGCTTTTTCCAGTGACAGTTCGGCATTGTCCAACAAAGGTTTATCGAAACCTAGACCGCGTCGGTTTTCATTATCTGGATACTGTACTTTTATGAATTCCTTCACCGTGGCTTCGGAAAGGTATTGCCTGCCATCATAACTTCCATAGTTCTGATAGAGTTGCATAATCTTGGCCAGATCGGGGGCCGAACTAAAAAGACCGGCGTTGCCCGATACTCCGCCTAAAAGCGATGCATTCTCATCGTGTACCCAGCCTTGGGTCAAAGTGTGGCGGAATAGCGTGTCTTGTTCAGTAGGGACAATTTGGTTAGGGAAATTTTTTGTCTTGGGCCTAAACCCCAAGGTCATGGCTCCCAAAGGTAGATAGAAATTCTTTTCCAGATAATACTCATAGGATTCACCGGTCAATTGTTCAATGAGTTTGGGGAATATTAAAAAAGTGAGTCCGGAATAGCGGTATTTCTTTTCGTCGGAAACTTTTGAGCGGTTGATCATACGATACATTTTCCGGTTAAATCGATTATTTACATAAAGTCCCTCGTAGGCCTTGTTCTGAAATCGATTTTTCTTCGTTCTTTTTACAAATCGGTTTTTGAGTTTCCCATTTTTTTTGATGACCTCGTTTAGAAAAACAATGTAAGGTTCCAACCCGGCTTGATGCGCTAAAATTTCCCGTAGCGTCAAATCTTTTTTGTCCTTTATATTGCGCCAGGGTTTCCAATAGGTGCTAAAAGGTTTGTCCAAATCCAATTTTCCTTCGTCCACTAATTTCATAATGGCCGGTAGGGGCCCTAATATCTTGGTAACGGATGCCAAATCATAAATATCATTTAAGGCCACAGGGCGAATGCTGTCATAGGTATGAAACCCATAGGCCTTATGAAATATAATCTGGGCATCCTTTGCGACTAAAACCTGTGCGCCGGGAAAGGCTTCTTTTTTTATACCATTCGTTATAATAGAATCGACCTTTGTATTTATGTAAGAGGAGTCAAGACCTACTTCTGATGGCAGACCATAGGTGAGTTTTCCGGGTTGGGGAATGCTTAAAGATTTGGCCGACCCCTCTTGAGCAAAGGCCGTTCCAAAAAACAAACTGAAAACTATAAAAAGTGATTTTTTCATGTATCTCATACACTCATTTTGAACAAAGGGAATAATTAGAAAACTATGACATTAACCGCACGGCATCTTTGGCAAAGTAGCTTGCAATAATATCCGCACCGGCTCTTTTTATGGCGGTCAGTTGTTCCATCATTACCGCATCGTGCTCTAACCACCCTTTTTCCGCTGCAGCCTTAAGCATGGCATACTCTCCTGAAACCTGATACACTGCTACAGGAACCTCTACGTCATTTCGTATTTCCCGAACAATATCCAGATAACACAATCCGGGTTTCACCATAACGATATCCGCACCTTCATCAATATCCATTTGGGTTTCTTTTATGGCCTCCAAGCGATTGGCATAGTCCATTTGGTAGGTCTTTTTATCCTTGGGGACATTTTTCATATCTACAGGTGCGGAATCCAGTGCATCACGGAACGGCCCATAAAAACTACTGGCGTATTTGGCACTATAGCTCATGATGCCTGTTTCTATAAATCCTTCTTCTTCCAAAGCCTCACGTATAGTTAGGATACGGCCGTCCATCATATCGCTCGGTGCCACAAAATCGGCTCCCGCCTGGGCATGGCTAACGCTCATTTCCGCTAAAATCTCCGAAGTTTCGTCGTTTAAAATACGACCGTTCTCAACAATTCCATCATGACCATAAGAAGAATACGGGTCCAAGGCCACATCGGTCATAACCAGCATATCCGGACATACATTTTTTACATGCTGTATGGCAAGCTGCATAAGTCCGTTCGGATTCAATGCTTCCGAACCTTTATTATCCTTTAGGTCATCCGGCACTTTTACAAAGAGAAGTACGGCACGTAGGCCCATTTTCCAAAGCTCTTTGACCTCTTTTTCCAAGTTATCCAAACTAAGTCGGTAATAATCCGGCATAGAAGGAATCTCCTGTTTTATACCTTTCCCTTCTACCACAAAGAGTGGGACCAGAAAATCATGGGGTGTGAGAACGGTCTCCCTGACCATTCTTCTTATGGTCTCTGAGCTTCGGAGTCGTCTATTTCGTATCAATGGATGCATGGTACTGCTTTTATTTCAAGTTCGGAATTCCAAAGATAATTAATCGACAAGCGTCGCCATTTCTTTCAATGGAATTATATCTACATTTCCAAAAGTGACATCCGTATTATGGGCAATAAGTAGGCAAGAACCTCCCAAGTGTTTTGTTTTGGAGGTCTCTATGGCTTGGAAATCCCATTCTTCGGGCTCTTCCCTACTTGCGTCCCAAAGTTTTACCGAATATCGTACGCTATTATCAGTAAGGTCTTGTACCCGGTGCTTCATCTTGTATGGTAACCCTTCCTCAATGTTACGATATTTATCTTCTTTTTGCTCCGCATAGAAATTATCACCATCAAAAATGCGCCATCTACAATCTTTATAACCGTCGGTAATCCTAAATTCAGCTGTTGCTCCTAGAGGATGCCATTTCCGATTGGGTTGCAAACTGTCCTTGTCATGTCCGGGCCATAAGGTGGCCAGGGCTGCATGGGACACATTGTAAGTGGGTGGGCCTTCTTCCGGAGGGGTATAACCGTGAAAGGTCACAGTAGTGGTTACCTCATAATTTCGCCAAGAAGTATCACCCATGGCCAATACCCGATCATAATACACGTCTTGGGTTCGAATACCTTGGGGGGTTATTTTCCAATGACCGTCCACTACCTGAACCACATCTAGGATATCTTTAACTTCTGCCCAATTTACAGAATACGGTAACGGCCATTCGGTTTCGGGATTATAATTCAGGGTTATCTCCTTTGATGCCAGTACGGTTTTATCTTTTGCCACATAAATACTGACTAGGTTCTTGCCCTTTTTAAGCCTATCCCTATAGATTTCAATATTAAAATCGCCATGGGCCGCCAGTCGGTGAAGGTCGGAACCTAAGGTAAGCACATGCTTTTCTTGGGTGTCATTGAGCATATAATATGTTGTTATCCCAACACTATCCGTCTGGATGTTGCCCAATACATTGATTTGTGCCTGTGGGTGGCCTATATTCCCAAAAGATTGTTCAGTTCCATACCAAAGGGAAATAGTTGCCACTTGGTCCTTTGTATCGGGTTCTTTACAACACAATAACAAAAACACACTTGGTATTAACACCATGATAGAACGTTTGCTCCTAAAAAGAAACTGGAAAAATAGCGAAGTTTTGTTCTTCATAGGTTTTACAAGCAAATAGGAGGTTTCCATGTAGATTGCCCTTAGATTTCAATTTCACCGATTAAATAGGGTACTGCCTTTCCAGATATCTTGATACGTTCTCCAAGGTCTTCACAAAAGAGGTCACCGCCCCTTTTGGATAATTGCTTGGCACTTAGTTTCGTTTTTCCCAGCTGTTTGGACCAATACGGTGTTAGCGTGGTGTGTGCCGATCCGGTTACGGGATCTTCATCAATTCCCGAACCGGGGGCAAAAAAGCGAGAAACAAAATCGACTTTTTGACCTTTGGCGGAGACGATGACTCCCCGCACATTGGCCTTGCCAAGTAAATAAAAATTAGGCTCAATGTCTTCGATATCCTGCTGGGTTTCGTAAATTAACAAATAGTCTGTTTTCCCCTTAAAGGCCTGTACAGGGGCTTTGCCTATAGCTTCGTTCAAGGTATCCAAAGGCTGGATCTCAACGATGGGATCTACGGGAAAATCCAGGATCAAAAGTCCATTTTTTCCCTTTTCGACCGACAGGGCTCCACGGTTTTGCGAATAGAAGATGATCTTTGGGGTAGTGACACCATAGTAATTAAACAGTACAAAGGCCGAGGCCAAGGTAGCGTGACCGCATAAAGCAACTTCAATAGATGGGGTAAACCATCGTATTTCATAGCCATCACCTTTTTTTACTAGAAATGCGGTTTCAGCAAGATTGTTCTCTGCAGCTATCCGTTGCATGGTTTCATTATCCAACCAATTTTCTAGGATGCAAACCGCGGCCGGATTTCCCGAGAAAACCTGATCGGTAAAAGCATCTATTTGATATATATTAAGTTTCATAATTTATGCGGATATTTTCCTTTTCTTCCAAATTTGAAAATTTCCGTCCCTTACCAAAATATCAAAACCTAAAGAACTAAGGATATCTTCACATTCTTGGGCTTCCTCCTTGGTCAATATATTGGCAAAAGGATGTACTTCCATAAAAATTTGGTCAAATTTTGCAATACCTTTCTGATAGTTCCGAAATAAATCCAGTTCACCACCCTCTATATCCATAATCAACGTGTCAAAGTCAAGTTCATATTTTTTACGTAGTCCCTGAAACGTCTCTCCCTTTATGTTAATCCTGTTCGGGGTCTTACGTTTGGCACTTCCTCCAACGATAAGATGATGTATATAAAAATCATTCAATTCTTCATTGGATATAATACAATTTTCAATAGCAAATTGACAACTGTTTTCTTGCTTATTCTTGTCTATCCAAGGAATTAAATTTGGATTGGCTTCCAATACCACGTGTGCCGAATTGTCCGAAAGCAATTTGTTGGTAAGGCAAGAAACATAACCAAGACAGGAACCAAGTTCCAACACCTTGGCATCCGGAGAAAGATATTCCTTTAAATATCTGGATTCCTCCTCTTCATAGGTGCCAAGGACAAACCTTCCACGAAACTTAAAATCCGTCAAATGAAAGGGGACATGAATTGTTAGGCCGTCATTTTTAAATACCTTTTTGAAATACGTAAAATAAACTCCGGCAAGGAACAATCTTGGTTTTTTTAACATTCAAGCTTTTTTGATGTTGAAGGACCTTATGGGTTAAATTTAGGAAAATATCCAACATGATTAGGACTACAGCCTTTAGTCCAGACCAAATTTACGGTTAAACTTATCCGCCTTCTGAATCCATTTTTTCGGGGCATTGAGACGGTATCCGATATATAACTCTACAAAAGTAATGATGTCATCCAATTGGGTGTTTTGGTCTGTTCCGTGTTCCAATACTTGGGCGCTTAAATTGATGCCGGTAAAGAACCGCTCAGAATTATAACCCATAGCACTTCTAAAAATTACTTGGGCCAGGCTGGAGGTAAATGTTTCTCCTTCGGAACGTGTAAAATTGGCTCCTAGCCCTATCGTGGCACCGGCGGAGAGTAAATAGTGTTTTCCGATAACTAAATTGTAATAATACCCTGGCCCAATGGCCAGATTAAAGGAGTGGTCATCACCAACTTGAACATCGGTGTCCTCTAACCTAAAACGAGTATAGTAAAATGTAAATCTGGGAATAAAGCTGCCGGCACTTTTTTTCTGCCATTCATTTTGGAACCCAATGGCTCTAAACGAAAAATTCCTATTAAAAATAAAACTAGTTGTTCCACCTATTTTTAGGGTGCGTAATTCCGGAAAGGGTAAAAGCTCATCATTAAATGGAGTAAAAAACCCTTTTTGTCTATAAAAGTCCAAAGTTTGCATCCATCGACCCAGGAACATTCTAAAGTTTAAGGTGAAGAGTTTGGATCCACTGTTGTCTCGATTTTCAGAGAAAAAATTAGGAGCATAACCCAAATCCACTTCAACGGAACGGAATAATGCAGATAACCCAAGATAGGTCTTGTCATTAGGAATGAATTCGGTTTGTTGGCCGGTCTCCCTATCGGTTACTATAAAACTATTGGAAGTGTTCTGTACGCCAAGCCTCAAAGTGACCTTCTCCGGGAATCTACGGATATATAAACTGTCGTTTTGCGAATGGGACACAAAAGAACCTAGCCCCAGAAAAAAGGTGAAGATGTGCTTTAGACCCATTTTATAGGCTTTTGAAGAATTTTAAGCAAACGCTCTTCCTCACTGCCTTCTTCTGGATGATGATCATACCGCCATTGCACATGTGGAGGAAGGCTCATTAAAATGCTTTCAATACGGCCGTTGGTCCTTAATCCAAATAAGGTGCCCTTGTCGTGAACAAGATTGAATTCTACATAACGACCACGTCTGATTTCTTGCCAGTCCCTTTGTTTATTGGTGTACTCAAGCCCTTTTCTTTTTATAACGATTGGTATATAAGCTTCCAAAAAGCTGTCGCCAACTTCCGCCACAAAATTATACCAGTTTTGCATGGACATTCCCTCCGAAGTTCTGCAATAGTCAAAAAAGAGTCCGCCCACGCCCCGTGCCTCATTCCTATGGGCGTTCCAAAAATATTCATCGCACTTTTTTTTATAGTCGGGATAAAACGTCGGATTATGTGCATCACACGCTTTTTTGCAAACGGAATGGAAATGAATAGCATCTTCATCAAAAAGATAATAGGGCGTAAGATCTTGGCCTCCTCCAAACCACTGATCTACAATGTTCCCTTTTTTATCGTACATTTCAAAGTAACGCCAATTGGCATGTACCGTTGGTATCATGGGACTTTTTGGATGGATGACCAAACTAAGTCCACAAGCAAAGAAATCCGCATCCTTAACCCCAAAATAGTTTTGCATACTCTGGGGCAATTCCCCGTGAACTGCGGAAATATTTACCCCTCCTTTTTCAAAAACCGCTCCGTTTTCGATGACCCGTGAACGACCTCCACCTCCCTCCGGACGAATCCATTGATCTTCCCTAAATTTGGATTTGCCGTCTACCTCTTCAAGTTTAGAAGTTATCGCATTTTGAAGATTTTGAATATAAGTGTAGAATATATCTTTCATAGGTTTAACATTATAATTCTTGTCACCTTGGAGCAATGCCGAAGAGGTTATTGAGTTAACAATACAGTTCGTATAACTCCATATCCAATGCGGGTTCATTCGGGGGACTGTGTTCCTTCTTTAATGTCGTTTGCCATGTGTAGCCGCATTTTTCCGCTACTTTGATGCTTCCTTTATTCGTGTTATGGACAATAATCTGGAGGGCTTTCAAATCTAGAACCTCAAAAGCATAGTTTGATAATGCTTGGATGCTTTGTGACATCCAACCTTTTCCTTCAAATTGATAACCGATGCAATAGGCCAGTTCGGCCTGTCTTTTGTCTCGGTTCAGTTTTTTTATATACACCAGGCCGATAATCGTTCTACGTTCTTTATGTTTTAGCTTAAAAAGCAGTTCTTCCTTTGTTAGGAATTGCTTTACTTTCTTTTCTACGAAATATTTGGACAGATCAGGTGTGAGATTTTGTTCAAGCGTCCTTGGGAAGTACCGTTTTAGTCTATCGGCATTGGAGACGACAAAATCACATAACTTCCAAGAATCTTTTTCCTGGATAGGTTCAATAAAATAATGGTCGAAATCGAATATCACTTTTTGCTTTATTCTAAACCTTCTTTTTAGTTTGAGTATTCCTTTACGGCATCGATAAAGGCCTTTGCATTTTCCAATGGAATGTTGGGAAGTATCCCATGCCCCAAATTGACAATGTATTTATCCTTCCCGAACTCGTTTATCATCTGGGTAACCATACTTTTGATTTGCGATGGAGGTGACAATAATCGGGCAGGATCGAAATTACCCTGTAAAGTAATGTTTCCTCCGCTAAGATATCTGGCATTTCTGGCCGAACAGGTCCAATCTACACCCAATGCGGAAGCTCCGGACTTTGCCATTTCCCCCAAAGCGAACCAGCATCCCTTTCCAAAGACGATTACCGGGCCCTCAACTTTTAGGGCATCTACGATTTGCTGAATGTATTGCCAGGAAAACTCCTGATAATCAGTGGGAGAAAGCATACCGCCCCAAGAATCGAATATTTGAACGGCATTAACCCCGGCCTTTACCTTGGCCTTGAGGTAGGCAATGGTAGTATCGGTAATTTTCTGTAACATTTCATGTGCAGCCTTTGGTTGGGTAAAACAGAATGCCTTGGCCTTATCGAAGGTCTTGCTTCCCTGTCCTTGTACACAATAGCAAAGTATAGTCCACGGAGAACCCGCAAAACCGATCAATGGCACCTCGTTGTTCAATTTTTCTTTGGTCATGTGAATGGCCTGCATTACGTAGTCCAATTCCTGATCTACATCGGGAACTACAACAGAATCCACATCTCTTTGAGATTGTATGGGATTGGGCAGATAGGGTCCGAAATTGGGTTTCATCTGCACCTCAATATTCATGGCTTGGGGGATTACCAAAATATCACTGAAAAGAATAGCGGCATCCATACCAAATCTGCGCATGGGTTGTACCGTGATTTCTGAGGCCAATTCGGGAGTCTGGCAACGGGTAAAGAAATCGTACTTTTCCCTAATTTCCATGAATTCCGGTAAATAACGGCCGGCTTGGCGCATCATCCAAACGGGTGGTCTATTTACGGTTTCGCCACATAGGGCTCTTAAAAATAAATCGTTGGTAACACTCATATTTTCAATTCGTTCGTCATTGCATAGGGCTTAAAATTTAGAAACCATACGTTGATTTTTAGCTTGGATTTAGTGGATGTCTTTGTTTTTCGTTTGCTAATCCAATTTTTTCAAGCGCCATTTAGTGTGGCCGCTAATAAAAAGGCCTATTTTTTGCCATAGTTTTCATTCACCTTGTCTATTACACTTTCAATGGTAGGTATTCGCGCTAAATGAACATCGGCAAAGTGCTTTCTGGCGAACTTAGCGGTAGTTTCGCCAATACAATATGCAATTTTATCGGCCGGATTCTTTAACAAATAGCTTTCTATGCCAGAAGGACTAAAAAACAATACTCCTTCTACTCCATTGGCTATCTCTGTCGGAGAATACTTGGTTCTATACGCTTCCACTTCGTTTACGGTGATGTTATTTTCAGATAGGATAGTCGGGAGGTCATCCAGTCTTTGATGACTACAAAAATAGGTTACTTCCAGGCCGTCCATATACTCCACTAGATGTTGGGCCAATTTAACGGCGTTTTTCTCTTGATGTTTTACAGGACCTATCCGTTTTTCAATAAGTCGCTTTGTCTTACGGCCCACACAATAAATATTTTCAAACCGTAACTTATCCGCCGTATTATGAGTTAAAATTGCCTCTACCGCATTTTGGCTGGTGATAATAACGTTTTTGATCTTGGATTTTAAGACTACCGAGGGAATCCTGGAAGGATTCACTTGAATAAAGTCCTCAGAATCTACGGTTACTGAATCCATGAACCGAGAAAGTTGATCTGAAGTCAGTTTTTTTGTGGAGAAAACGGTAGGGCTCTTTGTTATATCTCCCTGTATTTCTGACATTAAACGTTTCCCTCCACGGGCCAGAATACTATTGGCACAGTCCCGACCAAGATTGTGATGCTCGCCCATTCTTGCGGAAAGTTCCGACTCCAACTTTTTGCTACCATCCGTACTTAACAGAACACCTTGTAGAACAACACGATCTTCTTCTATTTTCGCCAAAGCTCCGATCGGGGCGGTACAACCGCCTTCCAACTTGTTCAGAAATTGACGTTCAACTGTGGTACAAATTTCGGTTGGCTCATCATTGAGTTCCGCACAAGTGTTCAATATCTCAACATCACCTTTTCTGGCTACGACCACAATGGCCCCCTGTGCCGGTGCTGGCAACATCCAGGTCAACCCTATAGTATTTTTATGCTTTATACCAATACGTTCCAGACCAGCTGCGGCGAATATGGCACCGTTCCAATCGCTGTTTCTTAGCTTTTCGATTCTTGTGTTCACATTGCCTCTTAAATCCGTAGTGGTATGGGTGGGGTAGCGATTGAGCCATTGTGCCTTTCTTCGGAGACTCCCCGTTGCAATTACAGCATCCTTTTGGGCCAAAAATTCCTGATTGGTCTTATAGGCCAGGATATCCAGAAAATTACCTCGTTCCAAGACGGCCGCCTGTACAATGTCGTTAGGTAAGATGGTGGGCACGTCCTTCATGGAATGCACGGCAATATCTATTTCACCTTTCAATAAAGCCACATCCAAGGTTTTGGTAAAAATTCCTGTTATCCCAAGTTCGTGAAGCGGTTTGTCCAGTACCAGATCCCCTGTGGATTTAACAGGAACCAGTGCAGTTTGGTGACCAAGAATTTCCAGCTTTTCTTTTACCGTGTTTGCCTGCCAAAGCGCAAGTTCGCTATCGCGGGTTCCAATTCGAATGATTTTGCCCATTACGATTTCACTTCCAATTGAAACACTTTCTGGATGAGTTCCAGACTATCATCAGCGTCGGTATGGGTCTCTTTGAGATGATTGGCAAATTGTTTGGTTATTTTTTGGATGATTCGATTTGTAATTACATCTGCCTGCTCTTCATTAAAATCCGACATTTTTTTAGCTTGGTAATTCAATTCCTCATCCTTCATGGTCTTTAGTTTCTTCTTAAGTGCACTGATTACCGGAGCAAACTTGCGAGTTTCCAACCACTGGATAAAATCACATTTAATGTCTTCAATAATGGCCTCGGCCTGCGGGATAAACTGTTTCCTACGCTCCAGGGTCTCATCGGTCATTTGAGAAAGCTGGTCTAGATGGATAAGTGTAACATTGTCCAGTTCAACAACATCATCGGCCACATTCTTGGGAACGGAGAGGTCCAATATCAACAAAGGCTTTTTGGTGTAAATAAGTTCCTTGGAAACTGTAGGATGATGTGCTCCTGTGGCAACTACCAATATATCCGCATTCCGAATTTCACTTTGCAGCTCCCCATAGTCCTTGACGGTCAAATTAAATTTGCCCGCTATTTTTTCCGCTTTGTCCTTTGTACGGTTTATTAAGGTTATATGAGGGTTTTTTGTGTGTTTGATAAGGTTTTCACAGGTATTTCTACCAATTTTCCCCGTGCCAAAAAGGAGAATATCCTTCTGTGAGATATTGGGAACATTCTTTAGAATATAATGCACGGAAGCAAAAGCCACCGATGTAGCACCGGATGAAAGCTCTGTTTCATTTTTAATCCGTTTACTGGCTTGGATAACTGAATTGCAGAGCCGTTCAACAAACGGATTTGCCATACTGTGCCTTTTTGAACGATTGAAGGCCTTTCTAAGCTGGCTGATAATCTCAAAGTCTCCGAGGATTTGACTGTCAAGCCCCGTGCCTACCCGAAAAAGGTGACCTATGGCGTCGTTGTTCTTGTAAACATAGGCCACTTCTTGAAACTCCTCAACGGTCCCTTGGGTGTTGTCGCATAACAATTTTATCAATTGAAAGGGATGTTGCGCGAAACCGTGCAGTTCAGTGCGATTGCAAGTTGAGGTAACAAGAAGACCGTCAATGCCTATTGCTTTGGCATCTACTAAAAGTTTATCCATGGCCGCCTCTTCCAAACTGAATTTACCGCGTACCTCGGCATCGGCCTTTTTATAATTTAGGCCAATCGTATAAAATGAATTGTGTCTGGAAATATGGTAGTCTTTCATATAAACCAAAGAATCGAAAGCAAAAATAGAAGCATAGCCCCAATAAAAATAACGCCAGAGGTTCTTTTAATAACGTTTGAAGTGTTTTTAGGCCAAAATCCAGAGTAATCCATCTAAATCCCTTATTTTTGTAGGAAACAAAGGAGGTTCGACCTATTCTATTTAGAATTATTCTAAATAGAAAAACAAAATGACACTAGCTTATGTTGCAAAAAAATGTCGTTCAAGGTTCTTATGATGAAGTCCTTATAGAAAGCGGATTTTATGTATTGAAAATTCAAAATGATACTGCTGATTTTCAAAAACTTACCCGCGAAATCGATAGTTCTTTTATACAATTTCATTTTTGCCTTAAGGGGCATGCCAAGTTCGTTTTCAATGAGGGTCGGTACGCGTTGGAAGTCTCCGAAGAGAATTCCCTTTTGCTTTATAATACCCAATTGGATTTACCCATGAACGTAATGTTGGATCCCAATTCTTGGATGGTTTCTATTGTTATGACCATACGCAAGTTCCATTCCCTTTTCTCAAAAGAGGCCCATTATATTCCCTTCTTGAGCCCCGAAAACCAAGAAAAGAAGTATTATTCCCAAGAAGCGGTATCTCCTGCCATAGCAGTGGTCTTGAGCCAGATAATGAACTATAACCTACATCCCTCCGTAAAGGAACTTTATATCCACGGCAAGGTGTATGAATTGGTCTCGCTTTATTTTAATAGAAATACGGATGCCGATGTGGAGCAATGTCCCTTTTTGGTGGACGAGGACAATGTTAGACGTATTCGCCAGGCCAAGGAAATCATAATTTCTCAAATGGCCGAACCTCCTAGTTTGCAAGCTTTGGCAGAGGAGATAGGATTGCCCTTAAAAAAACTAAAGGAAGGGTTTAAGCAGATTTATGGTGACTCCGTTTACAGTTTCCTTTTCGATTATAAGATGGAACATGCGCGGCGATTATTGGAAACTGGGCAAAACAATGTTAATGAAGTGGGCCTTAAAATCGGTTATAGCACGGCAAGCCATTTTATAGCAGCCTTTAAAAAGAAATATGGAACAACTCCAAAGAAGTATGTAATGTCCTTGGCGAATGCCTAAGGGTTTGGTCTTGCGACCATGATACCCGTATTTTTCTTTATTTTTTTTAAATAATCGGATAATGGGAGTTTGGTAACCTCAACCTCCATAGAGCCTGTGGAAGCGTGTAACAAATGAATTCTCCCATCGTTTTCACGTGTTGCAATGCCGGTATGGGTAACATCCAGTCCATTAATCGATGTGGCCAGGGCAATGATATCTCCGGATTGAATCAAATGCTCGTTGGATTCAATTTTGTCTTGGGGCAAAACACAGATGGACTGGTCGTTCAGGTAGTTTTCCGAAGCTTGTATTTTTTTGAAATTTTCGTCATCCTTTAGGAAGGGATATAAATCCCTGTGGGTGCTCATGAAATTAATATCCTTGGTAATTTCCATTCCTCCAATTTCCGAGGTGACATCCTTCAACAGCCCTTTCTTTTCATTATTGGCAATCCATTCCGAAAAATAGTGAAGACGCGATGCATAACCGTCCAGCTTGCCATCTTTATACCGAATGGTTTCCAAAGCTTGGGTAAAATTACCAAAGTCGCTCTGCCCTTTTTTTAACAGTATGCTGAAAGCCAATACGTTTTCTACAAAAGTGGTACAGTCCAATCCGTGAAGGTTAATGACCAAGGTTTCAATTTCGCCTACTTCTAAGGTCTTGGCCACATAGGGCGTACCCATAAACGTTTTGCCAATGGCCACCATAGTTTTTCCAAAATCGTTTTCCAATAAGCCATCAATAGCTATGGTTTTGTCTTCAAAAGCTTGTTTGTCTTCCTGAGAGCAGGTGATTTGTTGCGAGAAACAACAAAAAAAGTTTGAAACAAGGAAAAAGGTAAAAAAGACTTTCACTTCAGATACTTTGGATCAAATATAGGCATTTAATACCCGTGATACCCATATCCACCATAACCCATAGGCCGGTAGACCTGGGCGCGTTTCCGATCCTTTAGGAAAAACTCTTCCGTGGCATAGTTGATCGCTTCCTCTTCAGTGTCCGTGTCCTCAATACGCAATCCTTCGTTTTTGTAAAACGGCTTTGCAGTAAGTCCCTTTCCCTTTTCAAAAACAACTAGGCGCATGGTAAAGTTGGTATCATAATCCTGATTGTTTCGAGTCTTAAAATAATACCCACTATAGGTCTTACCGCGATATTGCAAAGTACGCTCCGCTACAAAAAGAACGGAATCCTGGTTTTGCAGGTAGGGCCGCTGTTCAAAAAGCAGGGATTCCGCCAGATACCTTTCGCTTTTATATGTTTTGGGAAATACGTTCAACTTGTTGATTTCCTTGAACTTGTTAAAAAGCAACAATCTACTATTAACGTTCTTGGCCAAACCTATTAGCATCGTTTGGGGAATTGGAGATTCTTCCTGAGCCAATAGCATGGCAAAGGTGGTGCGAATTCTTCGGTCCTTTACCCATTGCAACCGTTCAAAAAACTGGGCTACCTCTTTTTCCTTGCGAAAGGGAAATAACAGAATGGCATAGTTTTCTAGAACCCCACTACTTTGATTACGGATTTTTTTGTGGTAATTGTTTTGTATGCTCATTCCGGATAGACCCATTTGCCGCTTCAGTTGTATTTTGGCGTCGTTCAAGATTTGTTTTCGGTATTTTTTATAATGCTTAGGTTTGATCAGACCTTTGGCCTTTAGTTTTGCGAGCATAGAAAAAATACTGGGCTTATATTCGGCTATGGCACTATAATCCAATAGTTCAGGAAATAACTTTTTAGCCAAAGGTAGGCTATCCGTGTAAGGCCTAAATATTTTATGGATTTCCAAGGTGTTGGACACCAGAGGCAAATCTTTCGATAAAAGTTCTAGTAGAACTGCTGCAGATTCCTCATCTACCTTTTTAGCCAAGGCCTGTAGGATTTTGGTCTGGGCATTGGAATTGTTGTAGGAACGCACATAAAAATCGGTCAAGAAGGGTATCACTTTGGGGTCGCCCAACTTTCCTAACTGCTGTATCAAGTAGGACTGAATATATTTTTTGTCCTCAGGATACTTAAATTCCGAAATGTAATACTTCAGGGAATCAATGTGCTTTTTTTGGAATTTGACAAACTTATGGCCTTCCAGTATAATACTATCATTGGCATGTAAAGCGGCAAAAAATGTGGATGTCTTGTCCTTTAGGATATCCTTTCCGACAAGGGTATCAAAAGGTTCAAAATATTCGAAGAACTTGGCAACAAAAGGGGTTGGGCCTAGTACGGTATCTGTCTGTGCTTTCAGTTCATAGAACAAACCTCCTTTTACTATGTTTTTAACGAGGATACCACGCGTACTGGCCGTATCTGTTAATACCATTTTCAGTTCATAATACCCATCCTTGTAGAGGGTGTCTTTTGCGCTTAGAATATTCAGTCCATTTTTGGTCTGGAGTTTTTTTCGGTAAGTCCATACGGAATCAATATTGGAATACATCATCAAATCGTGGGATTTGTTCAGCTCCAAAGTGATGGCTTCGTTGTTTTTGTTTTGGTAAATGGTCTTTTTGGTATAGCCTTCGTAAGCCTTGGGCCTATGGCGCCCATTTCGGTACATTTTGCTGTTTTCCACAAACTTTGGTGGTTTTACCGTGGTGACCGTTGTGAAGAACAATGCAGTATCCCTAATCTTTTTAAAGGGTTTACTGTAATCAACTTTGTTTACTCGGAAGGAATCAAAAAAGGTAACGGCTTCTTCGGGGTTTTTGGACAGGCAGCCCATCAAGTAATAATCGCCCCGGTTAAAAACGGTTTTTAAATGGAGCTCCTTTTTAGTAACCGAATCCAAAACCGATTTGGATATCAAATTGTTAGCATTAGGTTTTTGGTAAGTGGGGATCAGTTTCAATTCCTTATAGAACCGTTGTTGTATTTTTTTTAGTTCGAAAGAGTCTTCCTCTATAAAATTAAAATCGTTTAAAGTGGCTTTCCGTAGGAAGTAATAGGTATCGGTAATGGAATCAAATCCCTGGATGAGGCGGTCTCCTTTTCGATATCGATTGGGAAAACTATATAAGGATGGCATTTTGACTTGAAAATCTGCATAGCCCGAAGTAACCTTAATGCTTTTTGTATTTTCCTTTTTAAACCGGATACTATTAAAAATAGTATCGGAATATTGGGTGACGTAGTCGTCCTGACCACCCATTTTAAAAATTAGAATTTCCAAGGGCGTCACATAAATATGATAACGCTGGTGATCTCCGTTTTTCAATTGGTTTTTGATATCCAAGCCTTGGAATCCATTTCGATTGATTCGGGTCTTCTCTAATATTTTTCCGGGAATATTCTCGAACAAAAGTTTGTCCAGATCCTCGAGCGTATAGATGGCATCTTGCTTTAGATGCGAAAAAGTGGGGATACGGTTTACCATAACATAGCTCCCATTGGCCAAATCTGGCGAAATGTAGGTGGTATTTACATAACCTGCGATGGGGTAAAGTTTGTTCGGCAGGACTAGACTAAAGAAATTATCATCTGGTGAAAAGGTGGCATATTCGTTTTCTTTAATCGATTTTTCAAACTTTTCCTTTAATCTTCTGCCTTTGGCTGTAGACCGGGATGTAAGAGGACGAACGGTGTACCCCATTTCCCGAAGCATGGCAATGACTCCTTGCCGTCCGGGCAAGTGGGCCGCTCCTATACCTGTAAACACTTTTGCCCTGCGCATTACGGAATCCAGTTCCTGGGCCATATTGCGATTGCGGATAAAGAGCATGTTTTTTAGGTAATGATCCGTATACATGGCCTTGTCCAAGGAATCCAAAAGATTAATGTTCCGGTTGCGGTAAGCATCCTGCAACAAGGTCATGGGATCCTGTTGTTGCATTTTCTTTTGTAGCCACTCGTCCGGTTTTTGCTTCATGACATTTAAACTTGCACGGCCGACCAATGCCGTGGATTCCTCAAGATTTTCCAAGGCAATGACTTTTTTATCGAATTTCTTCCCGGTCTGGTAAATGAACATGTCCAGATAGGTTTCTTCCTCAAAATTCTGGGAATATGCATTAGTTCTATAGAGGATATTGTTGACGCGTTGATCCTCAAAGGCCAAATAACCCGCTATCTCTTCTTTTCTCGGGTTTCTAATCGTAAAGGGATACCTATAAAAACCTTTAGGGTTAAAGCTACTGCCTTGTCCCGTAGCCGTAAAACCGATATTCTCATCTGCTTCCAACCAAGTATCCGGATCGGATTCCAAGGCCACTACCTCACTTTTGTCCAACGCTTGGTAGAAAACATCATCCAATCGGAATGCAATACGCTTGCTTACATGCATAGTTCCGTAGAGGTAGGAACTTTGCTCCAACCCGTTGCCGGATATCTCCCAAAGAAGGCTGTTTTCCTCTTGTGGAAAAATCGAAAAGGAAGAAATTCCTACAAGAAAAGCGAAAAAGAAACGCATTGTTGTTTTTTTGTTTTGCCCATTTCTTGCCTGGCCGCTGTTTATCTATGTGATAACAGTTCTATGCGTAATGCAAGTTAGGATGCCATTGCAAAATTAGGAAAGAGTATTCGGTGACCTTTCCCTATAAACCGTTAAAACGGACAACAGCTTTGGGTATAACGCATTTTAGTGTATGGTATTTTCACTTTACTCCTCTTTTTAGGATAAATAAAATTTCAGCAAGGCTTTCCAAACAACTCAAGTACAAAAAATGAAAATTGATTTTTTCTATAACTAAATTGGAAAACTATCCGCGGAAAGGACAGGAAGTTTTGTTACAAGCCTTATTTTTACGGGCATTAAAAAAAATCTATGGCAAAAGGTGTTTTATTGGTCAATTTGGGTTCTCCGGATAGCCCAACTCCTAAGGATGTAAAACCATATCTGGATGAATTTTTAATGGACGAACGGGTTATTGATGCACCCAAATGGCTGCGTACCCTTTTGGTCCGTGGGATAATTCTCCGGACCCGGCCTAAAAAATCGGCCAGTGCTTATGCCAAAATTTGGTGGGACGAAGGATCGCCACTGATTGTCATCTCCGAGCGTTTCTCGGATAAGGTTCAAAAACAAGTAAAGATTCCAATGGCCCTAGGGATGCGATACGGTAGTATGAGTATTAAAAAGGCACTGGGAGAACTTTCGAAAAAAGGGGTAGATGAGGTATTGTTGGTTCCCCTTTATCCTCATTATGCCATGTCCTCTTATGAAACGGTGGTGGTAAAGACGATGGAAGAACAGCAAGCACATTTTCCCAAAATGAAATTAACGACCTTGCCTGCCTTCTATAAAAGTCCTGAATATATCAAGGTGCTTTCAGAAAGTATAGCCGATGGTCTAAAAGGTTTTGAATACGACCACATTTTGTTTTCCTATCATGGTATTCCCGAACGGCATATACGAAAGAGCGATCCTACCAAGTTCCATTGTAAAATTGATGGCTCCTGTTGCTATATTAACTCTGTGGCACACCATACGTGTTATCGACACCAATGCTATGATACCACGGAGTTGGTCAAATCCTACCTGAAGTTGGATGAAAACAAGATAAGTTCTTCCTTTCAGTCGCGTTTGGCAGGAGATCCTTGGCTTAAACCCTATACCGACTACGAATTTGAGCGCTTGGCCAAGGAAGGCAAAAAGCGATTGGCCGTGATTACTCCGGCCTTTGTTTCCGATTGTTTGGAAACCTTGGAAGAAATTGCCATGGAGGGCAAGGAACAGTTTACGGAAGCCGGTGGGACGGATTACAAGCATATCCCCTGCCTAAATGATAGTGATGCGTGGGTTGGGTTAATGGCAAAATGGATAAACGAATGGGAGGCTTCCGATGTGTTGCCGGTTTAACGAAGTTTCCATAGCGGTTTGGCCAACCTTTGAAAAAGAATAACGATACATGAAATTGCTTTGCTGTCCACATTCGGCAAGCTGGCAATAAAGAAAAAATGGCAAAAGTCTCATCGGAACAACTAGGTACTGAACCTATAGGTCAACTCTTGATAAAGCAAGCGGTACCTGCCAGTATCGGTATTCTGGTGATGTCTCTCAACATCTTGGTCGACTCCATTTTTGTAGGAAATTGGATCGGTTCCATTGCCATTGCCGCCATCAATGTGGTCCTTCCAGTTTCATTTTTTATTGGGGCTTTGGGGATGGCTATCGGAATAGGAGGCTCTAGTATTATTTCGCGGGCTTTAGGGGCCGAAAATAAGCAAAAGGCGTTGAAGGTTTTTGGGAACCAGGTGACCTTGACCTTATTGGTCACTATTTCCATGGTAGTGGTGGGCCTTTATTTTGTGGATGACCTTATCCCTACGTTTGGAGGTAAGGGCGCTATCTTTGAGCCTGCCAAGATTTACTATGTTATTGTGGTCTATGGTGTACCTATGCTGGCACTCTGTATGATGGGCAATACGGTGATCAGAGCCGAGGGTAAGCCCAAGTTTGCCATGAACGCTATGATTATTCCTTCGGTAGGCAATCTATTAATGGACTATATCTTTATTTATGAGCTGGATTGGGGCATGTATGGGGCCGCCTGGGCTACTACTCTGGGCTATTTTTTCTGCCTGTGTTACATCGTCTGGTTCTTTCTTTCCAAAAACTCGGAACTGAAACTGCGTATGACCGATTTCGGATTAAATCGGTCCATACTTCGTGAAATCGGATCTTTGGGTTTTGTAACCTTGTCGCGCCAAGCTACCATCAGTATCATCTATTTGCTGATGAACAATATTCTTTTTGGCTTGGGTGGGGAGGCCATGGTAGCCGTCTATGCCATTATAGGACGAATGTTGATGTTCGCCTTTTTTCCGGTCTTTGGGGTAACCCAAGGTTTTTTACCTATAGCGGGATATAACTATGGGGCCAAAAAATATCCAAGAGTGAGGGAAAGTATTAATACGGCCATTAAATATGCCGCTTTTATGGCCACTTTGGTATTTATCTTTTTGATGGTTTTCCCCTCGGAAATCGCAGCTCTATTTTTGAGTGACAAGCCGGATATGTCCTCGGTTGAACTGGCAGCCAATGCTTTTGTTCTGGAACACACGCCCTTTGCCATGCGCTGGGTCTTTGCGGCAACGCCTATTATTGCCCTGCAGTTGATAGGCGCCGCCTATTTTCAGGCAATTGGAAAGGCGGTACCAGCACTTTTGTTGACACTTCTTCGGCAGGGCTTTTTCTTTATTCCCCTGATTTTGATTTTACCGAATTTTTTAGGTGAACTCGGCGTATGGATCTCATTTCCAATTGCGGATGTATTGGCCACCATAGTTACGGGCTTTTATTTGAGGAAAGAGGTCAGGAACACTTTGTTGGCTAGAAGTACGTAAAAGACATTCGATTACAAAAAATGACCACTGCCCACCGATTATTTTTTGAATATGTGTGTTGGAGCCTTAACTTTTTATTTCCCGGTTATGACCCATGTCATATTTAGTCCCTATTTTTAAGGTTCCTTTAAAATTGTTTCCATGACCAAGAAGACCTTCATTTCCGTTTGCTGCTTAGTTTTTGTTTTTTTAGGCTGTACCTCCGAGGCGCCCAAGAGCTATTCCCTATTCGTAGGAACATATACCAATGGGGAGAGTGAGGGGATATATCGATATACCTTCAATACGGATACCGGAACATTGGAAGATACCCAATTGGCCGCCACTTTGGTCAACCCTTCTTTTTTAAAGATTTCCTCGAACAAAGAATACCTGTATTCCGTAAAGGACGCACCGGAAGGAAAAGGTGCAGTGGCAGGATACCGTATAAAGGACGGGCTATTGGAGGAAATCAACTCTGAAGTTACCAATGGCCCACCATTTTGCCATGTAGGGATATCACAGAATGGACGTACCTTGGCAGCTTCAAGCTATCCCGGTGGAAGTATCTCCATTTTTCGGATCGATGATAACGGGAAACTGCTTTCCGACCCACAATACATAGACCACAAAATAATCGATACAACAAAAACATCCCATGCACATGCCGCTAAGTTTACCTCGGACGGACTCTTTGTGGCGGATTTGGGACTGGATGCCGTAAAAAGATATGCAGAAGGGAAAGAACGATTTGCCCCGGCCGGACAAGCTTCTCTGGATTTACCGGAAAAGGCAGGACCTCGCCATTTTACATTTAGTCCTGATGAGCAATTTCTCTATGTTATCAATGAGTTGAATTCCACGATTACCGTTTTTGAACGAAAGGTGACAGGAGATTACGAGGAAGTGGAGACCCAAAATACATTGGCCATGGATTTTGATGGAAAAAGCTATTGTGCGGATATCCATTTGTCCAAGGATGGCCAATTCCTGTATGGTTCAAATAGAGGGGAAAATACCATTGTGATCTTTAAGGTAGATGCGAGTTCCGGGAAATTGAATCTCGTGGGCCGGGAAAGTGTCCGTGGCGACTGGCCCCGTAATTTTGCAGTGGATCCCACAGATGGGTTTCTTTTAGTGGCCAATCAAAAAAGCGATAACATCACCGTTTTTCAAAGGGATAAGAAGACGGGAGAATTGACGTACCTCCATGAAACCAAATTGTCAAGCCCGGTATGCTTGGAGTTTTTGGATTTATAGATTTTCTATCACCATCTACATTTTAGGACAAGGTCGGATTCTCACTTAAGAGAAAATAAAAAAATATCCAAGGAGGTTAATGAAGATTAAAAAGGTCATTGCCACAATTCCCTTCCTAAAAAAAAGGGCCATGAGTTCAATACCCTTAATAGTTAATAGCAGACGCATTGCGTTTCGTGATGATGCGATATAGGCTTTTTTCATTTCAACATCAGGATTGTAAAAGGAAGCTTCAGTGGCATTTTGGGAAACTAACCGCCATTCATTATAAAAGTACAGGATAAGTACTGCATTCAACAATACTAAGGCCAAAACCATTGGGATAGCAACATATTGATTTAAGGAAGCCCGTTTCATACTTGCAAAGGCTTTTTGGAAAATCGGGAACGAACCCAGAGAAATAAGGCTTTCAGTAGAAGAAATGCCAAAAGACCATAAAACAGGATTATAACCACTAAAGAGGGAACACCAATACCCCAGATAACACTCATAACCCCAACGACAACACAGAAGGCAACAATTCCAAATACCCACCGGTATAATAGGGGGCGAAGTTCAATAAACGAAGGCTTTCCCGTTCTTTTTTTCTCGGTTCTCTTTAAATAAATGATAAATCCGCTTAGGGCCAAAAAACCGGAGGTAAGGGCAAGAAAAGCATAGAATATCTTCAACCAAATACCGCCAAAATCACCAAAATGAAATGACTCCTGGACAAAGAACAATTTTCCCCCAAAGTCGTCCTCACTAATATTGTACTTCAACAAAGTGTTTAAATTTACTTTGTCCAATACCAATTTATTGCTTAACCGTTCGTAGGCCTGTTCTGGGACATCACCAACAATTTCTATGGTCCGCGCACCGTCCCGGGAAGGACGCACGGTTTTTGGAATCAATTGGGGAAAGATAGAAGATGATTTCTTCAGGGCTTGATCAAAATTGACCGTCATCGCCAAATCTTCCTTCGAGGTCAATGGCTTCTCCGTTCGCTTGTACATATTGGGTCGCTCTATGGAGAAGGCTTTCTGCAGTTGATTTTGAAGGCCCAACCAGGTTCCTGTAATGGCAATCATCAGATTAAACGCCAATGCCAGGACACCTATAAACTTGTGCAGGTCAGCCTGACGCATCCTTAGGTTTTTGCCCCGGATTTCACCCAAAGATTGCTTTTTCATAAATCGCCCATAAATCAAAAAACCTGTAATCGTGGAAATTAAAAGGGCCAGGCCGGCCAAACCGACGATTTGCCGCCCCCAAAAGGCTTCATAAAATCGCACATGGATGTTGCGCAAGTAATAGTTGAAGGTTTTGTAGTAATTGCGTTCCCCAAGGATTTCACCCGTATACGGATTTACGAAAACTTCCCAGAATACTGGAAAAATCCGGGGCGCACTTTTGGCCATTAACCGTAGATTGTAGGTTCCCGTGGCTTCTGTTGGAATATATACCTCAAAAAGTTCCTTATCTGGATGGGCCTTGGTCACTGCGGCGGCAATATCGTTTAGGGCCATCTTGGTCGATTCTTTTTCTACTACGTACAATGAAGGATTCAAGGCTTCATCGATTTCCATGCGAAAGAGGGCCGCCGCTCCCGTTAGGCTCAAAAAGGCGATGACAACCCCGGCATACAGTCCAACCCAACTATGGATGCGCCATAACAGGTTTTTTTTAGTGGAACGGGATTTTCTTTGGCTCATGCCTCTTTAGAATGTATAGGATACCGTAGTCATCACGTTTCGAGGCGCACCTGGGAAGGCTCTGATAAAATCGTAGCCACCTACCCAATGAGTTTTGTCAAAGATGTTATTGATATTCAGTTGAATCTGAAATTTGTCCAATTGATAATACAGTGCGGCATCGAACAATTCGTAACCTGGAAATAGTGGAGGTTCCGGGGTACGTACAATAGATCCGAACCGCTCGGTAACAAAATTGGCGCCCAATCCAAAACCGACACCTTTAAAAGCGCCCCGGTCTATGACGTATTTGCTCCAAATGTTTCCGGTATGTCTTGGGGCATTGGGTTTTTGACGTCCAATTTCGCTGGGGTCATCACTCTCGGTTATGGTCGCTTCATTAAAGGAATAACTGGCTACTAAACTCCAATTGGGTGCAATTTTTCCGGCCAGGTCAAATTCCACTCCTTTGGATTCCTCTTCTCCGATCTGTATTAACAAATCGGGCCGGGTAGGGTCATTGGCATTATATAATTCTCCCTGTTGGGTTAAATAATATAGAGCCATAGAAGCGCTCAATCGACCATTAAACCAATCGGTTTTGGCACCGAACTCTATCAATTCACTGGTTAGGGCATCAAAAGGTCCCCCGGCATTGGGGTCTGCTATAACGCTTGCTGTTTGGGGCTGATAACCCTCAACATAAGTACCATAAAGATTGATGTTATCGTTTAAGGAATAAACCAGTCCCACGCGGGGCAAAAGGACATCCTGCTCTATTTTTTCCTCTTCATCGGTCTTGAAGTTGAGGTCGTCTATGTAATATTCTTGGCGTAGGCCCAACAATAATTTGAAATCGCCCCAATTGGCCTGATTTTGAATATAGATACCATGGGAGCTCAACCGACTCGTGGGGAACTGGTTGGTAGCATAGGTGTAGTCCGCAAAATTTCGGATTTGATTGGCCGTGGGATCGGTCAGGTCAAAGTGGGGTACATTGGGCACTGGATTACCATCCTCATCCAGCACAAAGGCATCGGCATTGTCGGGGTCAAAGCTATTGGCGGTTCCCGAACCGTCGGCCAAAAGGTAACCTCGTGCCTGCAATTGGGATCCCCCCGGCTCTAAAAGTTGCTGAAAATAATCGTATCCCACCAACAGTTGGTTGCTTACCTCGCCGATATCAAAGTTGTAGTTGAAATAATTGTTGAAGTTGTCGTTGTTCCATTTGCGTTGGCGAATAAATACCCGCATTTCCACCTTTTGGGGATCTAGTGTTCCATCCCCCAAACTGGCAAAGGTATTGGCCGTTCTATGTTCCTGTAGATCTTCACGATAGCTACTTCGCATATAGATGCTATTAAAACTGAGTCTATCCGAAAATTCGTGGCGTAAGGAAAGGGTGGCGTTGATACTCTCCTCCTTTAGGAAATCGTTAGCAGCGTTCAATGCTTTGGTGATGGGTACGGAGAAAAGATCCCCGTCCCCGAAAACGGCCTGACCCCGATCCAAGCGTCCTTCGGAACCTTGGTAAACGATGTCCACGTTCAATCGTGTTTTGTCCGAAGGCAGGAAGGAAAAGGAAGGGGCCACTACCAAGTTCTTGTCGAACTGCAGATCCCTAAAATTGCCAGAATTCTCATAGCCCAGATTAATGCGATATAACAACTTACCATCTTCGGTCATACGGCCGGTAAAATCGCCTAGTGTACGGAAGGTATTAAAACTTCCCACGGTGGCCGTAATGGACTGCCGTTCCTCATCCAGTGGTTTCTTGGTCACTCGATTAATGGTACCTCCGGGAGAGGCATTCCCGAACAAAGCCGATGCCGGACCTTTAATCACTTCTACCCGTTCTATATGGGGAATTAACTGCTGTTTCCAAAAGCTGGTAAAAGCTCGCATCCCATTGACCAAATTTCCGGATGTCCGTTGGCCGGATACCCGAAACCCGCGTATGGTGATATCGTTGTAAAATGAAAATTGATTGACCCCACTGATGTTTTTTACCACATCGTTTACCCGAAAGGCTGCCTGATCTAAGGCCAATTCCTTGGTTACATAACTAATGGCCTGGGGAACGTCCCGTAACAAGGTAGCAGATTTGGTTCCGATAAAAGAAGAGGTATTCTTGTAACCGGTCTCCTTTCTACCGATAATCTCCACGGACTGTAATTGATTTACATTTTCCTCAAGTGTGAAATCTAAAGTGGTCGTTTGCTCTGGAACTACGGTTACGGGTTTTTCCAAAGTGCTAAAACCGATACTACTGGCGATTATTATCTGTTCGCCAGTGGGAACATTGTCCAGAACATAGCGACCTTTGGCGTCCGATGCGATGCCTAAGCTTGTGTTTTCTATTCGAATATTTACAAAGGCGATGGGCTGGTCATTGCCATCCAAAATGGTTCCTGCGACCGTTCCAGTTTGAGCTTTACTACTTAATACGGCAAAAAGAAAGAGAAGGAGAATTGGTGTGGTTTTCATATTATTTTTAATTAGATTAATTCTAAATAGAGAACAAATATAGAAGCCCATTTTGTTTTGGACAAGTCTTTTAAGTGATTTTTTGTAAAGTTATATGGCCCTAAAGGTGTTAAAATGAGAAAGGGGGTTGAGTGAGGATGATGGACTTCGATAACCATTTTTGAAACAGCTATCTTTAAAGACTTGAGGCGTAACTTTTAACGCGCCTCTTCGTATAAAACCACATTTGGAACATGTCGTTTAGAAATACACTAAAATCGATATCTGGTTTTTTTGCACAACCTTATCCTTTCTATTATCAAGGAAAGGACTTGTCCATAGTGGTTTTTACGATTTTTGTGCTCGTCGTTTTCTTCAACTTTTTTGTGGAGCCATTTAATGTAAATCGGGATGAGCACATTATGCACTATTTTTGGATTTCGGTTATTCATTCCCTAGTTCCTATTCTAGTTTTGCTTTTACTTGTTGGGCCCTTACTTTATAGGAATGTATGGATTGATTCATGGAGCGTAAAAAAGGAAACTTTTTTGCTCCTAAGCTTTTTTCTTTTTACCGGTATTGGGCAATTTTTAATTCGGGACCTTATTTATGACAACCCTAACAACTGGTCATGGGGTTATTTTTTTGAAGAAATTCGAAACACCTTTATCGTAGGTACCCTTTTGATGCTCATCTTAATCCCTCTAAACTTCAATCGTCTGTATCTCCGGAACCAAAGAAGAGCTGCCCAGTTTCAGGAAAAACCCAGATCGGTTTTGGACACTAAAAAAAGAGAAGGTCTTACTTCGATTTTTATCAAGACACAACTTAAAAGTGATGATTTTGAACTTTATCCGGACGAGTTCATCTATGCGCGATCGGATAAGAATTATCTGGAGATTTTCTTCAGGAAAGAAGAAAAGTTGCTGAAACAGGTGAAACGCATGACCATAAAGGAGCTAGATGTGCAGCTGTCCCGTTTTTCCTTTATTACTAGAACACACCGTTCCTATCTGGTAAATCTTCACCAAGTAGCTAAAGTTTCCGGGAATGCCCAGGGATACCGTTTGGAGCTAAAGGATGTTCCCGATATCGTCCCCGTATCCCGTACAACGATTCATCGTTTTGAACAGCAACTGCAAAAAGTTTAAAGGGAGTTTGTTGTCCGTAACAAAAACTTGTCGTTCGTCCCAGGACAATTTTGCGCCTTTTGGGAAACCTTACTTTTGGCACAAAACGAACAATTATGATACGACGGTACGACTTGGATTGGCTGAGGGTTGGGGTCTTTGCCCTCCTCATTTTTTATCATGTGGGGATGTTTTTTGTCCCCTGGGGATGGCATATAAAGAACAATGTCATGTATGAATGGCCTACCTATCCTATGCTGTTCATAAATCAATGGCGTTTGCCCATCCTATTTATAATTTCGGGAATGGGAACCTATTATGCGCTGGGCAAACGTTCGGGGAAACAGTTTGCCTCGGAACGAATCCGAAGGTTATATATTCCCTTGGCTTTCGGAATGTTATTGATTGTGCCTCCGCAAGTATACTTGGAGCGTGTGGTCAACGGACAGTTTGCCGGGAGCTTTTTTGCATTCTGGCCACGACATGCCTTTACTTGGATCTATCCGGAAGGGAACCTAAGCTGGCATCACCTCTGGTTCCTGCCCTATTTATTGGTCTACTCCCTAATTTTATTACCTATATTCCTCAAATTACGGAACACTCCACACAACGGACTGCTCCTATGGGTACAAAAAAGGATAAAAAAACCATTTGGTCTTTTTTTGTTTCTGCCACCGCTTTATTTGGCCGAGGCCTTTATGGAACCTTTCTTTCCGGTTACCCATGCCTTGGTAGATGACTGGTTTACCTTTGTGAACTATCTGTTGTTTTTCTTTTTTGGCTTTGTGTTGATTTCGGTTCAGGAAGTTTTTTGGAACACTGTGGAGCGGCATAGAAGATACTATTTATTTTGTGGGATTCTAGGGTTTTCGGTATGGTTGTGTATCCGATTGCTGTTGGAGGATACAACGTTGGTTCACTTTACGGAAGCTTTTGTAAAGGTCTTTAATCTATGGTCTTGGATTTTGGTCCTTTTTGGATATGCGGCTACCTATCTCAACAAAAGAAGCAAGCTACTTTCCTATTGCAATCAGGCTGTATATCCATTTTACATACTACATCAGACCCTAACCATTATCATCGGGTATTATGTAATGGATGTATCCTGGTCCCTATTTACAAAAATCATAGTAATGAGCGTAGGGACTTTCGGTGGCTGTTGGGTGCTCTATGAATTCCTGATCCGAAAATGGAAAGTAACCCGACTGCTATTCGGTCTTAAACCTAAATTACAATGATTTTAAATAGGACACCATTTTCTCCCTACCGGAGGTATCGGGAAGGGCCCCATAACCGGCCATCATATTATCGATGACATGATGGGGTTTGGAGGTGCCGGGAATGGCACAGGTAATCGCTTCATGGGAAAGTATGAATTTTAGAAAGTATTGCCCCCAGCTTTTAATATCATAGTCCAAACTCCACTCGGGTAACGATTGTCCTTTAACTTTTCGAAAGAGCGAACCACTGTCATAAGGCTGATTAATGATGACTGCGGTCTTATTTTGTTGACAGGTAATCAAGAGCGACTTTTCTGCATGGCGCGACAGGATGGAATAATTGAACTGTACAAAATCCGGTTTTTCCTGACGGATAATCTTTTCCAAGGTTCCATGGGCGGAATCTACATAATGCGTCAATCCCCAATACCGAATTTTTCCGGTTTCCTTCCAGGCCCGTAGTGTCTTTACGTGGGTTTGCCAATCCACTAGGTTATGGATCTGCATCAGATCCATCGTGGAACGCCGCATTTTTTTAAGGGAACCGTTCATTTGATCAATGCCGGCCTGCTTGCCCGAAGTCCAGACCTTGGTAGCATAGAAAAAGGAGTTTTGACTGTCCAACGAAGCCGATACCTTACCCACGGTGGCTTCCGAACTCCCATACATGGGCGAGGAGTCAATGACCTTACCCCCCAGTTTGTGCATTTCTAAGAGTACCTGCCGCCTTACCTTCAGCGCTTCAGAAGAATTCCCCACATCGAAAGTGAGCCAGGTACCCAACCCAACAATGGGTAATTTTTCCTCGGAACTGGGAATAGCCCTTTGGCGTATACTTTCCTCTAGCGAGAATGAAAATAGGGAAGGTAAAGTGGTCAGACCCAATCCGGCAAGGCTTGAGAGTTTCAAAATTTCCCGTCTGGAATAGTTCATTACGAATGGCTTTTTGAAAGATGAACCTCAAAGTAGAACATTCTTAGCAAAGCTTATGTTAAGGGATTGTGAATTGATGAAATTATCCAAGAATCCAATAATCAAGATGTTGCCCACCACCAAAGGCAATACAGAATAAAAGCGGTGACACTGATGGCCAAAAACCATACGGTACGTGCTTCGCGCTTGTAATCCTTGATTTTTTGACGGATGCGCTTCATATCCTGATCTGTAGACGCTTTAAGATTAAGTTTGGTCACACCTTCTTGCCCGAATACATCTCCCTTATCGCGAAGCTTGCGTTTTTTTAGAAGATTTCGATTGTTTTTTAAACTTGTGATAGCCCCTGCGATGCCTCCTCCTGCCATGATCTTGTAGTGTTAATTTAACTATAGGTAGTAGAAATGAAGGCTTTGTTACAAAAAAGCGAAGATCTGGTATAGGCACAAATAACTTCAATACCCCGCCGCCTGCCCATCCTTACGGCTTTCAGAGGCTCCGTGATATACTTGGTTTTCGACATCCCATAAAATAGCCTGATAACCACCATAGGCACCGCGCGTAAAGCCTACTTTATGCCTTTTGTCCATTAATCCGCGAACCGTAGTATAGGGAATGCCAGATTCCACACGAACCTGTCCCGTACCCTCAGGAGTTTCTCCTGTAGGACTGTTCCCTCCGGTATGGTCCCAACGCGGTGCATCCCCGGCTTCCTGTAAATTCATGCCGAAATCGATGAGGTTCATAACAATTTGGGAATGGCCTTGGGGCTGAAAGTCACCACCCATAACCCCAAAACTCACATAGGGTTGGCCATCCTTGGTGATAAATGCAGGAATAATGGTGTGAAAGGGTCGTTTCCCAGGTTCATAGGTGTTGGCCTGTCCACGCTTTAGGCTAAAGAGTTCTCCTCTGTCTTGCAGCATAAAACCGAGTTTAGGGGGTACCATTCCGGAACCCATACCCCTATAGTTGCTTTGGATCAATGAGATCATCGTTCCATTCTTGTCGGCAACGGTCATATAGATGGTCTCCCCGGCACTAATTTCTCCGGCCTCATAGCGATTTGCCCGTTCACCAATCAATTTTCTTCGCTCCTCGGCATAGGTGTCGGACAGCAATTCAGCCACAGGGACGTTTACGAAATCCATATCCGCATAGTATTTGGCTCGATCCTCGAAAGCTAATTTTTTGGCCTCTGTAAACAAATGCAAATGTTCCGTACTTCCAAATTCGATATTGGAGAAATCGTATCCTTCTAAGATTTGTAGCATTTGCAGTGCGGCAATACCTTGGCCATTGGGCGGTAGTTCCCACACATCGTATCCCCGGTAATTCACGGAAACGGGTTCCACCCATTCCGATTTATGGGAAGCCAAATCTTTTTTGGAAAGAAAACCACCTTGCTCCTGAATAAAGTTGGCAATGGTCTTGGCCATTTCTCCTTTGTAAAAGGCATCGCGTCCACCTTCCGCAATTTTTCGGTAGGTATTGGCGAGATAAGGATTTTTATAGATTTCTCCTTCATTAGAAAGTCGCCCGCCATTTTGCACCATATAGGTATCCTCAATATTCGGGAACCCTTGCGATTCATAATATGGGATGGAGCGTTGCATGTAAAAGGCGATCAGTTCCGTGAGCGGAAACCCTTTTTCGGCATAGTCAATCGCCGGGGCCAAAAGCTCGGTCATAGGCTTGGACCCGAATTTCCCATGTAGCTCGAACCAACCGTCCACAGCCCCGGGAACACTTACCGGTAAGGGCCCTAAAGCCGGAATTTTCTCCAGGCCTTCTTTTTCAAAATAATCCAAGGTGAGATTTTTAGGGGAACGGCCACTGGCATTGAGGCCATAGAGTTTCTGGGTCTTGCCGTCCCAAACAATAGCGAAAAGGTCACCCCCGACACCACATCCCGTGGGTTCCATAAGTCCCAATGCGGCATTGGCCGCAATGGCAGCATCTATGGCATTGCCCCCTTTTTTAAGGATATCCAGGCCAATTTGGGTCGCTAGGGGATGGCTGGTGGCCACCATACCGTTTTGTGCCAAAACTTCAGAACGAGTCGCAAAGGGTTGGCCGGTTACCCTATCTTGGGCGTAGTTTATGTTGAAAATGGTTAGAAGTGTAAAAACGGAAAGTAAAGAAGTTCTCATTCTAGCAATTTTTTTGAGTCGCTCTAAAGTACAAAAAGTTGCATTGGAATTCATTGTAAAAACAAGCAATGGAATTGAATGAAGAAACAGCCGGCATCGTTATCTTGGATATTCACAAGAAAAAACGATTTCTTAATAAATTATAGAATAGTTTTTTGCAATCTAAATTGCTTGAATCTCGGTGTTATCTTCTCCGAAGAATAGGTTGAGAAAGCTTCGGATGGCACCAAAAATGCGTTAACATTTTTGGCGAAGTTTCGAAGCCGATTTTGCAAAGCAAAAATTCCTGCGGAGAAGTGCTCATTTCTTTGGTTCGTTTCTTTGGGCAAACAAAGAAATGAACAAGAAAAACAAAAAGGGCAAATAGCTCATTCTGGCAAATGACGTCCTCAAAGAAAAGCGATCAGGCTTAAATTACTGGAAAATTCCCAAATGCGAATGGTGCAATCCCCTTTCCAAGTCCAAAATCCACCTGATTTTTAGAGGGGTATTTACCCCTTTTTCCACCGTTTCCCGACCCGTTTTCCTGTAGTCCTAAAATTATAACTAATTGATATACAAACAAATAAAATTGTTTTAATAGTGCAGTTGTGTCTTCCTTGCTTTTTTTGGATGTTTTTCTCCACTACATTAGCCTTGAATTTAAAAGCAACACGACATGGAAGCGACATTGGATGAAAAATTACTTCAAAAAATTCACTACGGATTGATCATTGCAGTAGCTATTATTGGAATCATTTTAATTTGTGCCAGTATCTTTACCCAACTCTAATGGTAGGAAGAAATACATGCCTCCAAAAGAATTCTACGTATCTTTAAGAGACCAAGTTCTATCCAAGCATCTTAAGAATTGGATTTTGGGTAGGCGATTAATCTAAATAACATACTAAACTTTAAAACCCCGTATATGGAAACGAACAGAAATACTAGAATCTTAATTGGAATCTTGATTTTGATCATTATTGGTCTATTACTCAACAATTGTAAAGATCGCCCTTCTTCAAAGGAGGTACCGCCCCCCTCGCAGACTATTAGTATGGAACAGGCAAGAACTTTACAAAGGGAATTTGTCGGCACTCGGAGTGATATTATCAACAAAACCCTAGGGTTTGAGGATACCCGGGATTTTTGGTTCTCCCTAGATAGCCTGGAGCAGTATATCCGCTATGTAAGAAGTGAGAGCACAAAGCAAGGTCTTGAGGATTTGGGATTACGCATCTATTATGCCGCCTACCCCGAGGAAAGTAAAGAGAAATGGCCCGATCCTGGCTTTTCTACGGTCATTATTGTTCCAACTTATGGCAAACCCGATTTAAGTAATGGCTTTTTCCCATCTCCACCGGTACAGCGAAATTCCAATGTAAGATCCTATAATTATGCTGGAGGAGGGAAACCTCCAAAAGATTTATAGTGAATTGAATTAGATGAGTATTTCGTATCTCACCTATGTTATCGTCTTGCTGGAGCTATTATCGGCGATATTTGCCATAATAAACTATAAAAGTTATAAAGATTCCAAGGAAAAGTATTTTCTGTATTTTTTGAGTTTTACCTTTCTAGCAGATTTTACAGGAAGTCTTTTAGGCGATTTTTTTGGTGTAAACAGCTATTGGCTATACAATCTGTATATGGTAATCAGCTTTTTGTTTTTCTATTATTGGTATGGCTCGATTTTGAATGAAGTAAAGCACAGGACCGTTGTCGGACTTTTTACCATTATATTTTTAGGGGTTGCCATTTGGAATTTTGTTTTTGAAAGCTGGGAATTGTATCATAAATATACCTTTGTGGCTGGAGCGTTTTTCACCTTAGTTTGTGCTATATTCCATTTTTGGCAATTATTAAACAGTGATGAAGTTTTGGAAGTGAAGTATAAACTGAGTTTCTGGATATCCACCGGACTACTACTCTTCAATATGGGAATGATACCGTTTATGCTGTTGTCCGAATATTTTGATTTCAGTAGCAATGCCTATTATATTTTTATTATCATTGGCCTGAATCTTATCCTTTACGGATGTTATAGCATTGGATTTTTATGGACCAAGGAGAAGTACAATCGTTCCTGATCGTTTTTTCCGCGATTGCCTTGAGTTTGGCGGTGACGGTGGTCATTCTCTTTGTCCTCTTTCAAAAGCGAAAAAACCGGCTTTTAAAGCAACAAGCACGGGATAAAGAAACTTTTGAAAAGGAACTCTCCGAGACCCAGATAGAGATTCGCGAAGAGACTTTGCGCAACATCAGCTGGGAACTTCACGATAATATCGGCCAATTGATGACCTTGGCCAAGATTCAGGTCCAAATGGAAGGGAGTAAAACCCCCCAATTGGAAGAAGCCACGGAAACCATGGGCAAGGCCATTCAGGAGCTACGAGCCCTTTCCAAGCTTATTAATCCAGAGGCGCTAAAAAGTCTTTCCCTAGCTGAAGCGGTGCAATTGGAAATGGACCGCTTTAACCGAATGCAGTTCTTAAAGGCTTCGTTAGAGGTAAAAGGAGATTCTAAACCCATTGACCCCAAAGAGGAAATCATATTATTTCGCATTTTGCAGGAGTTTTTTTCAAATACGGTTAAGCATTCCAAGGCCTCCGAACTTCAGGTCTTGCTCAACTATACGGATAGCTCCTTGGCGATTACTGCAAAGGACAATGGCATTGGTTTTAAGCAGAAAACGGATGCTGATTCCGGTATTGGCTTAAAAAATATGCGCAATCGGGCCAAGCTTGTCAAAGCCCATTTGGAACTTTTCTCAGAAAAAAACGAGGGCACCCAATTGAAGATGACGTATAATTTTGTAGATTGAACGTTCTTGCGAAAGACGATAGTCCTAGCAAGTTGCGCCCAACCTTTCCTTTGAACGTGTTCGTCCAAAATTGGACTATTTTGGTAGGTTGGAGATTGTTAGTATGAACTCCAAACTAATGGGTTTACCAAGACATACAAAAATTCCCCTTGAACGTTTTAGGTTTTTTTTGCCTGAGCGAAGCGGTGGTAGCTCCATTTCCAAAAAGCTGATCAAATGACCTACTCCGTAGTCATTGTGGACGACCATACCCTACTTTCACAGGCCATTGCTGGACTCGTGGATAGTTTTGGCAAATTCAAAGTACTGTACAACTGCAAAAACGGACAGGAATTACTGAATCGTTTTACAAGCCCCAAAAACATACCGGACCTTGTGTTGATGGACATTAACATGCCCATACTCAATGGTATTGAAACCACACAAATCCTAAAAACCGATTTTCCACAAGCAAAAGTATTGGCACTCTCCATTGAGGAAGACGAAGGAACCATCCTAAAAATGCTTCGTGCCGGTGCTCGAGGCTATCTGATGAAAGATACCAAACGTGAGATTTTGGAAGAAGCCCTTTTGAATATTGCCCAGAAAGGCTACTACCATACCAATACGGTAACCCAAATCTTGGTAGGTACCTTGGAGAAAAAGGAACCCATTGTGGACCTAAAGGACCGGGAATTGGAATTTTTGCGATTGGCCTGTTCGGAGATGACCTATAGGGAAATTGCGGACGCCATGCACTTAAGCCCTAAAACCATTGAGGGTTATCGAGATGCGCTCCATGAAAAGCTGCATATTAAAAACAGGATTGGGCTAGTACTTTATGCCATCCGAAATAAGATTTTTGAACCTTAATAGCAGATGCATCTTCAATAGTTTTGAACCATTTTTATTTCTACTTTTAAAGGGACTAATTAGAACTCTTAAGAATGAAAACTTTCCGCTTTTATATGAGCGTGGGAATGCTCGTTATCTTTCTGATGCCATTTTCTTTTACGGCTCAGAGAAGAAAAAAATCTGATCAACCAACAATTCAATTTCCTGAAGAACTCTATTCCAGTTTATCGTACCGTTTAATTGGCCCTTTTCGTGGAGGCCGATCCACAGCGGTAACTGGAGTGCCGGGCAAACCCAACCTCTTTTATTTTGGAGCAACGGGCGGAGGTGTCTGGAAGACTGTGAACGGTGGTCGTACTTGGGAAAATATCTCGGATGGATATTTCGGAGGAAGCATTGGAGCGGTGGAAGTGGCCCAAAGCGACCCTAATGTCATATACGTTGGAGGTGGGGAAAAGACCCTTCGGGGTAATGTTTCTTCGGGTTATGGGGTTTGGAAGACCGAGGATGCAGGAAAGACTTGGAAATCGGTAGGGCTGGAAAAAAGTCGACATATACCCCGGATTCGTATCCATCCCCAAAATCCTGATATCGTCTATGCTGCCGTACTCGGTAATATTTATAAACCCACTCAAGATCGTGGTATTTACAAAAGTACGGATGGTGGGGAGACTTGGAAAAAAACACTTTTTGTAAATGATCAGTCAGGAGCTGTGGACCTCACCTTGGATCCAAACAACCCAAGAATAGTATATGCCTCAACATGGCGCGCCAAACGAACTCCTTATAGTTTAAGCAGTGGAGGAGATGGTTCGGCCCTATGGAAAAGCACGGATAGTGGGGAAACCTGGTCAGAAATTTCTAAAAACAAAGGTTTTCCCAAAGATACTTTGGGCATTATAGGGGTGACGGTTTCAACCAAAAATTCCGAACGGGTCTGGGCCATTGTGGAGCAAAAGGAAAAAGGAGGTCTGTACCGGAGTGATGACGCCGGCACTACTTGGCAACAAGTAAACGATGAACGCAAATTGCGCCAACGTGCCTGGTACTATACTCGCGTCTATGCCGATACCGAGGATGAGGATGTGGTTTATGTATTGAACGTTCGCTATCACAAGTCCACCGATGGGGGTAAAACTTTTAACACCTTCAACGCCCCTCATGGGGATCACCATGATCTGTGGATAGCCCCAGAAAATTCCAAACGAATGATTATCGGGGATGATGGCGGCGCCCAGGTTTCTTATGATGGTGGGGATACTTGGAGCACGTATTACAACCAACCTACTGCACAGTTTTATCGGGTAACTACGGACAATGCATTTCCCTACCGGATTTATGTGGCGCAACAGGACAATTCCACCATTCGCATTAACCATAGAAGTGATGGAAATACCATTGGAGAGGAGGATTGGGAAGAGACGGCCGGCGGCGAAAGCGCGCATATTGCCGTGGATCCGACCAATAACGATATTGTATATGGAGGAAGCTATGGAGGATTTTTAACAAGAGTAAACCATGATAAGGGCACGACACGAGGAATTAATGTTTGGCCGGACAATCCCATGGGCTATGGAGCAGAGGGAATGAAATACCGCTTTCAATGGAACTTTCCCATTATTTTCAGCAAGCACGACCCCAAAAAGCTATATACGTTTTCCAATCATGTACATAGAAGTACTAATGAAGGTCAAAGTTGGGAGTTGTTGAGTGATGACCTTACACGAAACGATTCCTCAAAATTGGTCAGTAGCGGAGGGCCGATTACCCAGGACAATACCGGGGTGGAATATTATTGTACCCTGTTTGCCGCCAATGAAAGCCCCTTAAAGGAGGGCTTGCTTTGGGTAGGCAGCGATGACGGATTGATTCATGTTACCCAAGATGAAGGAGAAACCTGGGAAAATGTAACCCCTGTTGGTATGCCGGAATGGACCATGGTAAATAGTATTGAACCATCGGCTTTTGAAGAAGGTACCTGTTACGTGGCAGGTACGCGCTATAAGTTGGGGGATTTTCAGCCATATCTCTATAAAACCACGGATTACGGAAAGACCTGGAAAAAAATAACGAACGGTATGGACAATGAGCATTTTACACGTGTGCTCCGGGAAGACCCAAAAAGAAAGGGCTTACTATATGCCGGTACTGAAACCGGCATGTACATTTCCTTTGATGATGGCGCTAATTGGCAACCGTTTCAACTCAACCTCCCTGTTGTGCCCATTACGGATTTGACGATAAAGGACAACAATCTTATTGTTGCCACCCAAGGCCGTAGCTTGTGGATTATAGATGACTTAACGGTGCTCCATCAATTGCAGGATGGTATTAAAAACAAGGCGGCATACCTATTTAAACCTAAGGACAGTTATCGGACCAATGGCGGTACTACTGAGAAGCCTTCCCTTACGGAGGGTGAAAATCATCCCAATGGGGTTGTCACTCACTTTTATATAAAAGACTTGGTGGAAAAAGATAGTGTGCAGCTAACCTATTTGAATAGTGCTGGAGACACCTTGGCAGTATTTAAAAATTCAGCAAAAGGGAAAGATGAAAAACTGGAAATCAAGAAAGGGGGAAATACCCATGTTTGGGATACCAAGGGCAAAGGAGCCAAGAAACTGGAGGGTATGGTCTTGTGGTGGGCCAATCTTGATGGACCGAAAGCCGTTCCCGGAACTTATAAAGTATCTTTGAGTATCAATGGTTCGGAACAGTTACAGCCGTTTACGATATTGCCCGATCCTCGAGCGGAGGTTTCGGCAACCGATATGCAAAAGCAATATGATTTTGTAAGTGATATAAACGCCAATGTAAACAAGGCCCATGAATCTATTAAGAAAATCCGAAAGATCAATGAACAGTTGGAAGCCTTTTCAAAACAATACGAGGACAATCCCAAAACAAAGGAACTTGTGGAAAAAGCCAAGGCCATGATAGAGAAATTCGGGGAAGTGGAAAAGGCCTTATATCAAACGAAAAACCGTAGTGCCCAGGATCCGTTGAATTTCCCAATTAGATTGACCAACAAATTGGGGCATTTGAACAGTTTGGTTACTTTGGACGATTTTCCACCTACGGACCAGGACATTGCCGTGAAAAATGAATTAACGGCTAAGATTAATGCGCAACTTAAAAGTTTCGATACCTTGATAACCCAGGAAATCGAAACTTTCAATTCAGCATTCAATAGTTTGCAATTGGATTATTTATTTGTAGAAGACTAAGGATTATGAAAAAACCAACGGGGCTTTTATTGCTTTTTATCGTAACTCATTTTTTGCCTATCCTATCCGCGGCACAGCAAGGGGAAAAGCCCAATGTGATTCTGATTATTACCGATGACCAAGGCTATGGGGATTTTGGGATTACGGGTAATCCACATGTTCAGACCCCTACCTTGGATGCTTTTGCCAAGGAAAGTGTTCGCTTCGCCAACTTTTACGTTTCCCCGGTTTGTGCACCGACCCGAGCCAGTTTAATGACAGGGAGATATTCCTTACGAACTGGAATAAGGGATACGTATAACGGAGGAGCCATTATGGCCTCCAATGAAGTTACCATTGCGGAGATGCTGAAACAGGCCAACTACCGAACTGGGATTTTCGGGAAATGGCATTTGGGGGATAACTATCCCAGCAGGCCACAGGACCAGGGCTTTGATGAATCCGTTATCCATCTGGCTGGCGGTATGGGTCAAGTAGGAGATTTTACAACCTACTTCAACGGTGATAGGAGTTACTTTGATCCTATTCTATGGCATAACGGAAAACAGGAGGCGTATACTGGCTATTGCAGTGATATTTTTACGAATCAGGCCATCCGTTTTATAGAAGAGAACAAATCTGATCCTTTCTTCTGCTATCTTTCCTTTAATGCCCCCCATACCCCTTTGCAGGTCCCACAAGAATACTATGATAGGTATAAGGACATTGACCCTTCTTCAGGATTTGAAAATGATGACCGACCTTTTATGGAGATGACTGAAAAGGACAAGGAAGACGCACGAAAAGTGTATGCTATGGTCAGTAATATTGATGATAACTTGACCAAGTTATTTCAAAAATTGAAAAAATTAAGGCTCGAAAAGAATACCCTCGTTATTTTTATGACCGATAATGGTCCCCAACAAGTGCGCTATGTGGCCGGAATGAAAGGTAGAAAGGGTAGTGTTTACCGAGGTGGGGTAAGGGTACCTTTTTATCTCAGGTATCCTCAAGAAATAAAGGGAAATCAGGACATTGAAACCACTACTGCTCATATTGATGTGCTTCCGACACTTGCGGAGATTTGCGGTTTGGAAATACCCAAGAACAGAAAGCTGGATGGGAGAAGCCTTTTGCCCTTGATTCAGAAAAAGGCAAATTGGCCGAAACGCTCCCTCTTTTTCTACTGGACTCGAAAATATCCCGTACGGTATATTAATATGGCTTTGCAGCAAGGGCCTTATAAATTGGTAGCTCAGACGAATTTCAATGCTTCGGCCCAGGATTTTGAGCTGTATCATATTTTGAATGATCCCTATGAGCAAAATAACTTGGCTATGGAAAAAACGGACATGGCACAGCTGCTTAAAGATAAGATGGACGAAACCTATGAGGAACTTATCAATTCAGAAAATCTACTGAACCCACCGCCTATTGTAGTGGGAACCCAGAATGAGAACCCCATTTTTTTGAACAGGAACGATGCCAGTGGGGAGCGGGGTATCTGGAATCAGGAAGAAGTTTTTGGAAAATGGAACGTGGTATTGAAAGAGGGCAGATATAATATCAAATTTAAGTTTGTAGAACCCATTAAAAAAGGGGGTAAAATGTTTTTGGAGACGGGCTCCTTGATCAATTCCATTAAAAACAGCACAGATAATACGGATAGTATTGAAATGACGGGCGTACCCCTACCGGATATGGAATGCGATCTGATTCCTTTTTATGCCATTGATGGCAAGCGTATTTTTCCATTTTGGGTAGAAATGGAACGAATCCCATAGAAATAGTATGCCCATTATTTTACTAGCGTAAAAACTGATATATCTAAATCCCTAAATTTGAGTCTGAAACTTTAAAGCCTGATTCACCATGTCCGAATACTACAACTATATCAAGGCCCTTCACCTTATCTTTGTGGTTACTTGGTTTGCAGGGCTATTTTATATTCCTCGCTTGTTCATCTATCATATTGAAGCTTCCCTAAAACCATCTCCTGAAAAGGAAATACTGGGTCATCAATTAAAATTAATGACCAAACGGCTATGGTTTATCATAACCTGGCCCTCTGCCGTGCTCTGTACCTTGTTTGCAATTTGGTTGCTAGTAATAATGCCAGGCTGGTTGGAACAAGGCTGGATGCATATAAAACTTGTCTTTGTTCTGCTATTGTTTGTGTACCATCTTAAATGCCATCAGATTTTTAAGCAATTGCAAAGGGATGAAGTAAAATACACCTCCAAATTTATGCGCATTTGGAACGAAGGTGCCACTTTAATTCTTTTTGCAGTGGTTTTTTTAGCTATTTTAAAGAGTACTTTTAGTTGGGTATTTGGGTTGGTGGGCATTTTGGGTCTGGGGATTCTTCTTATGTTGGGTATTAAGCTGTATAAGAGGATACGGGACAAGAATCCGAATGCATAGCAAAGCCTCAAAGTATAAACTTCAGAATAATCCTTTTGGAATTTACCCTTTTTGGAAATTTGAAATTTTGGCAAAGCCAGCTTGGTGCGATATTTGCTAACTTTGTCTAAACGCGGTATCTGTGTTCAAAAAACTCTCCCTCAGATCAAGAATCTTTGTGGCCATGATTCTCTTGGTAGTCATTCCATCCGGATTAATTACCGCGGTGGCCATCTTTCAATATAGGGAACAACGGAAAGATTATCACAAGGTGAGGCTTGCCCGTAAGGAAGGGCAGATCAAGCAAAGTGTAAACTACACCCTTCAGAATACCACCTATCCTATCACGACTGGGAATTTAGGATTGATTTTTAAGGAAGACATCTATCAGATAGCGGACGTCCAGAACCAAAATTTTAATATTTACGATCTGTCCGGCGAATTGATCAAAAGCTCACGGCCCAAGTTTGTGGTAGATTCTGTGGCTATGTGCCTAGATGTTGTGGTATTGGACAAGCTTATTGAGAGTGTTGACAAGCGCTACATAGAGGAAAACTCGGCTGCAGGGGATGATTATCAATCCTCATATACCTATATCACCGACCTTAAGTTTAAGCCTATCGGAATATTGAATTTGCCGTATTTTGAGGACAACTCTTTTTACGACAACGAACTACAGGAGTTCTTAATGCGTTTGGGCGGGGTATACCTGCTCATGCTCATCACTGCGATTGGATTTGCCTATTTTGTCTCCAAGTATACAACCCGTTCCTTGGAGACTATTTCGGATATGCTGGGCAGAACGGATTTAAACAAAAGAAACGAGAAAATTTTAATCGATGATCCAAGTGAGGAAATTGAAAAATTGGTGACATCGTACAATGCGATGATCGATGAACTGGAGCACAGCGCTGCCAAGTTGGCCCGGAGCGAACGCGAACAGGCTTGGCGTGAGATGGCCAAACAGGTAGCCCATGAAATTAAGAATCCTCTAACTCCAATGCGATTGAGCGTACAAAGTTTTCAGCGTAAGTTTGATCCCAAAGATCCGGACATGGAAAACAAGATCAACGAGTTCTCAAAGACCTTGATTCAACAAATAGATACCATGAGCAGCATTGCATCAGCATTTTCAAACTTTGCCAAGATGCCTGCACAGCAGAACGAGACGCTAAACGTGGTAGCCATTGTGAAGCTCGCCCTTGATATTTTTAATGAGGATTACATCCATTTCATTTCAAACGAGGAGAAAATCATTGCCAAATTAGACCGTACCCAGTTGATTCGCGTGGTCACCAATCTGGTTAAAAATGCCATACAGGCCCTTCCGGATGTTGAGACGCCACGTATTCTGGTCTCCGTATCTTCGGAGGGAGATTCAGTAAAGATTTCGGTAGCGGACAATGGGATAGGCATATCGGACAGTTTCCGTGAAAAGATTTTTGAACCAAAATTCACCACAAAAACAAGCGGTATGGGCCTTGGCCTGGGGATGGTCAAAAACATAGTCGAAACCTATAACGGAAACATCGATTTTACCTCACAGCCTGGTAAGGGCACGGTATTTACTGTACGATTTCCAAAGGAACAGGCTTAAATTAGCGTTATCCCGAGGGTATCAATTTGGTGAAAAGTTACTATAGGCAAAAGTGATTTCATCATCGGCAACTCCCTTTTTGGAATCAATGGAAATTTCGGTAGGATATCCGTATTTTGAATTATAGGTCACTTCAAAGGAATCCACATTGTTTGTGTCAAAATTTTGGATAAATTCAAATGCTTCCTCTATAAATCGGGATCTTTCAAAAGTATCTGCATAAGGTTGATAGTCTACATAGGGCTCTGAAACAATAACGGTATCCTTCACACCATCTTGAACAAAGATTTGCCATTCCAGCCCAGCGCAGAAACACAAATGCTTTTCCTGTATGCTATAATTCTTTATATCCTGACGTTGCCACTTTTGACGATTCAGTTCCAATGCGTTTTGAACCGAAGCATCACCCGAATCACATGACAGTATCAAAAAAACAGTTAAAATCGAAATCAAACTTCTAATGAACATAGCATTTCTTTAGGATAAGATACTAAATTTGAAACACGGTTGCGTCGGTGGCCACATAGAGTTGAAACGAAACTTATCTGCAAGTAAACCATGAAATACAAAAACATCCTAGTAGAAGAACAAGAACCCATAGCGGTTGTTACCATCAATCGCCCCAAAAAATTAAATGCGCTTAATCAGGAAACCATACGGGAACTGCACAACGCCTTTAAAAATCTGGATGCGGAAAAGGAAATAAAGGTAATTATCCTAACGGGAAGTGGGGAAAAGGCATTTGTGGCAGGGGCGGATATTTTGGAATTTGCCGATTTTACCGTAAAGGAAGGAAACAATCTGGCCGCGAAGGGCCAGGAACTGTTGTTCAATTTTGTCGAAAATCTTTCTACCCCTGTTATCGCTGCTGTCAATGGTTTTGCTCTAGGTGGTGGCTTGGAATTGGCTTTGGCCTGTCATTTTAGGGTCGCTAGCCACAATGCCAGGATGGGCCTTCCCGAAGTTTCATTGGGACTGATTCCAGGTTATGGGGGAACCCAACGCCTACCGCAACTGGTCGGCAAAGGACGGGCCATGGAGATGATTATGACCGCTGGAATGATAGATGTGGAGCGGGCTGTGGAGTTTGGCCTGGTCAATCATGTGGTCTCCCAAGAAGAGCTTTTGTCCCATTGTAAAAAACTGGCCGACAAAATAGCGAATAACTCATCCGTTGCCATATCCCATGCAATAAAAGCGGTAAATGCCAGTTTTAAGAATACTATTAATGGATATGCCGTTGAAATTGAGGCCTTTGGTACATGTTTCGGAACTGCCGATTTTGAAGAAGGAACCTCGGCTTTTTTGGAAAAGCGCAAGGCCAATTTCCCAGGAGACTAAAATATGCTTAAATCCTACTTATGACTAAAAGAAAAGGACTTTCCCTATACTTTTTCCTATTATTCGCTCTGACTATTATAGCGCAGGAAATCCCTATACAACATGTATTGGGAGAAAAATATAACGACCGGTATAAGTATTCGAACCTTTTAACTATCGCCAAGGATGGTGAGGGAGGCTCGGTATTGGTACGTTCCTATTATCAAGGTATTGTGCTTAGACCTAAAGGATATTTTGTGGAACGCTATGATGAGAACCTCCAATTGGTTTCAGAGTATAATTATAAGCTCAAAAATGCCAATTTTGTAGATGGTTATGTACGTAACGGCCAGGTATACCTTCTATTCCTGGATTATAACTATACAACGCAAGCGTACGATTATACGATCCACCGAAGCCCGATTTCCGAATACAACTTTACTACGGAGACCTTACTTTCCATTCCTTCCAAGGAGGTTAGAAATCCATTGGACAAAAACTATTATAATCGAAACTTTTCCTCAGGATTTACTACTTCGGTACTTTTTGATCAGGCTAAATCTGGTTTTGCGATTACAACACATTTTAAAAAAGGAAAAAACAATAAACATTTCATCTATGTTTTTAATGCCAAGTTGGAAAAATTAATAGAGCACGATTTTTCGGCCGAGGTTGAGGAAAAAAATTACGCTTTTGAGAATGTTGCATTTTCCAAGAATATGGACAAGGCTTTTTTGATTGGGAAATCCTATTTTAAGAAACGAAGGTTCAACGCCTTGGAGCGAAAGTTTCAATACGAACTCGTTCAGGTTTCCCGTGAAGGTGGAAAAACACAGACTTTTGATTCCCCTGGAAAGTTTTCGGAAGGTTTAATACCGCTTGTAGCTGGAGACAAGATTTTATGTGTGGGGTTTTATGCAGACCGTAAGAACAATCGCTATAACGGGTTGGCATACTTTGAACTTGTATCCGGAAGCCTACAGCTTGTATCCAAAAAATACAATCCTTTTTCAGAACAATTTATGATGGACAAGTTTGGGCGCGATGATGACAAGGAAATAAAGAACCTTGTTTTCAAGAATGCTACGATAAACCCGGACGGTTCAATACTCTTCGATGCGGAAGAGTATTTTATGACCTCTAGTGTTCAAGCCAATTCAAGTGGGGGGCGGGTAAAAATTGAACGCTTTCACCATAATGACATCGTCAGTGCCAAGTTAGATGCCAACGGAGATGTTCTCTGGACCAGAAATATCAACAAGTCGGAAGTTACCCAAGGTGACGGAGCATATGCCTCCTATAGTTCCTACGTACATAAGGGCGACACCTATTTTTTCTTAAGTACCTCTTCGGAGAATCCGCAGCTGTTGAGTGGGGAACGTCTTTTGTTCAAACAAGGCCTTAGCCGTAACCGAAATGTATTTGTCATTAAATTGGATACAAATGGGCATATCAGCTATGAAAAATTAATTGATGATAAGGAAGCCCGTTTGCCCTTAATGGTATCCAAACCCCTTATCAACAAATCGGATGATGCCTTACTTTTCTATGCCAAAAGAGGTTCCAAAAAGCAACTCGCCAAGGTTTCCATTGAAGGACGTTGATCAGCAATTACCTTATCCACACTTTCTGTTAATTAACAAATTTGTTGTTTTTTATATTTGGATTTAATCCATAAATTTGGAATAAATCCAATAAATTTGAAAGAAGAAGATTACATCAAAGGCCGAGGGGCTCAGCAAAACGTCCCCAACAGATTTCTTAAACATATTTACGAAACCCGGGATGATTTTCTGGAATTCTGTCGTATTGAGGGAGAGGAGGCGGACAAAAACAAGACCCAATACATTCCCATATTTCCCAAAACCATTGTGAACAAGGTAACCAGTCCGGATGTGGGAATGCTATATTCCATGAATCCCTATCAAGGTTGTGAGCATGGTTGCATTTATTGCTATGCCCGTAATTCCCATGAATTTTGGGGCTATGGCGCCGGACTCGATTTTGAACGTAAGATTCTAATCAAGGAAGATGCCCCAAAACTGCTCGAGGCCAAACTGAAGCATAAAAACTGGAAGGCAGAAACCATAGTGATGTCTGGCAATACAGATTGCTATCAACCCGCTGAGAAAAAGTTCAAGATAACCAGAGGCTGTTTGGAAGTGTTCTTGAAGTACAGGCATCCCGTTGGTATGATTACCAAAAATGCTTTAATTTTAAGGGATTTGGATATCCTTTCGGAACTTGCAAAAGACCACTTGGTAGCAATAAATGTTTCCATAACTTCTCTTTCTGAGGAGACAAGAAGAATTTTGGAACCTAGAACCGCCACAATTAAAAGAAGACTGGACACTATAAAGACCTTGTCCGAAAACAATATTCCGGTAAACGCTATGTTGGCCCCGATTATCCCGGGTATCAATAGCCACGAAATCATGAATTTGGCCAAAGCGGTCGCAGACCATGGCGCGCTGTCCTTTGCCTTTACCGTAGTGCGTCTTAATGGAGCGATTGGGCAAATATTTACGGATTGGATAAAAAAAGCGTTACCGGATAGGGCGGAAAAAGTATTGCACCAGATCCAAGAATGCCATAGCGGAACGTTAAACGATAGTCGATTTGGAATACGAAGTAGAGGTGAAGGTAAAATAGCCACCCAGATCCATGATTTGGTGCGCTTGGCAAGACGCACTTATTTTAAGGATAAACCGCCTTTTCCTAAATTGAACAAAGAACTACATGAACGGTATAAGAAAGGACAGATGAAATTGTTTTAGAAATTTTTTAAGTTTTTGTCCAATTCCTTTGGGCGAAATACGTCTTTAGCATATAATAATCTTTAAAAAACAATCATGAGTAATTTTTTATTTTTATTTAGAGGAGGAAATCGGGCAAGAATGGAGGAATCGCCTGAGGCCATGCAAGAGCATATGCAAAAATGGGGCGCTTGGATGGGCGGATTAAAGGAAAAAGGTCAGTTGGTGGATGGTCTACCTTTGGCCAAGGAGGGAAATGTGGTTCACAAGGCCGGAGAGGTTATAACCGATGGTCCTTTTGCCGAAGGAGCAGAAGTTGTAGGAGGCTATCTCATTGTTTCCGCGGACAACCAAAATGAAGCTGTTGAAATTTCCAAGGGATGTCCCATTTTTGAGCACGATGGAAATGTAGAGATTCGCGAGATTATGTCCATGGATATGTGATTCTGAAATAAGTCTATCACAGCAAAGTCCGATTATTTTATTCGGACTTTTTACTTTTATAGTATGGGGGAACCAAAAAACGAACAATTGGTAGAGCATGTATTCAGGCGTGAATATGGTAAAATAATCTCCTTTCTCGTGCATAAGTTCGGCCCATCCCATCTAGAAAGGATAGAAGATGCCGTTCAGGAATCCCTAATCAAGGCAATGAATCTATGGGGCTATAATAATCCCCCGAATAATCCAACATCTTGGTTGTTACGTGTGGCCAACAACATGTTGATCGATACGCTTAGAAGGGATACCAAGATGGACCAAAAGGAAGATATTTCTGGTTTTGAACGGCAACATGCGGTTCAGGAAGAAGTCTTTTTGAACAATCGTATCAACGACAGTCAACTAAAAATGATTTTTGCCTGTTGTCATCCATCGTTGTCCAAGGAATACCAAATAATTCTTAGCCTAAAACTGATAGGCGGTTTTGGCAATAAGGAAATAGCAAGGGCGCTATTAAAGAAGGAAGATGCCATTGCCAAGTCTTTTACAAGGGCTAAGAAAAAATTAAAGGAGCATGTAAAAACACTGAACAGTCCTGTGGAGATAGGGCTAAGGTCTAGATTGACCATCGTTTTGAAAGTAATCTATTTGTTGTTCACCGAGGGTTATACGGCAAGCTATGGCGAAATTCTAATAAAAAAGGACATATGTCTTGAAGCGATACGCTTGGCACTCCTACTGTGCGAAAACAAGTATTGCAATCAGCCGGAAGTACATGCTTTAATTGCGTTAATGTGCTTTCATACTTCAAGGTTTGAGTCCAGGATAGATCAAAATGGCGATATGGTAGACTTGGAGCACCAAGATAGAAAGACCTACGATTTCGAATTAATAAGGGTAGGAATCGAACACTTGGAAAAGGCCGCAGTAGATTCAAATCCCTCGGATTATCATTTGCAGGCCGCCGTTGCATACTACCACTGCACGGCAGCAAAATTTGAGGATACGGATTGGAAAGGCATTTTGCAACTATATGACCTGCAATTGGAAAGGCAATACTCCCCAATTGTGTGGTTAAATAGAATTGTTCCCTATTATAAGGTATATGGTGCAAGAAAAGCGTTGCTGGAACTTCAAAATTTTGAAAATGGACCTTACTTTAGCAACAGTGCTCTATTTTATGCGATTAAAGCACAGTTATTGTATGATTTGAAAATTTCCGGGAGCGCAAAAGAGGCATTGCAAAAAGCCATCCATCTCACGACTAACCTGTTGGAGAAAAAACATCTTTCTAAAAAATTGAATGCGTATTAAAGCAAGCACTCTCCTTAGGTCTGTTGTTTTTCGAATTTGATAGATGGTGCCTTCTCAGTTTCTTTCGGCAAGCTGATCTTTTCCCATCACCATATTTTCCTTATGTGCTTTTACCAAGGTATTTATTTCCTGAATAACCTCAGGATGACTTTCGGCGATATTGTAGGCTTCCGAAGGATCCTCACTTAAATTATACAAAAGCGGAACGATATGATCTACCCTTTCCCCAAACTGCCCATAGACTCCTTGTGTAGTGTAATGAACTTTGTAATCCCCGGATCTGGCCGCATACAACTCTGTACCACGGTAATAGAAAAAGGAGTCACGGGGACTAGCTTCCCCATTGAAAAGAGTTTGGCTCAAATCCACACCATCCATAGGCCGATCACTGGGAATTTCTGCCCCGGCCAGCTTGCTGAAGGTTGTAAAAAAATCCATAGTAGACCCCAAATCCGAAACAACCGCGGGTTTAATGCGGCCCGGACCCCAAAAAATGCAAGGTTCTCGCATACCACCTTCCCAAGTGCTGCCCTTGCCAGCATAAAGCAGGCCTGCACTTCCGCCGTGGGTATCAAAGGGAAGCCAAGGCCCATTATCCGAAGTAAAGACCACGATGGTATTTTCGGCCAAGCCTTCTTCCTTTAGCGTATTTAAAATTTGGCCGACTCCATGGTCTATTTCCTCTATTACATCACCGTACAATCCTCTTTTGCTTTTCCCCACGAAATCTTTGGAGGCAAATAAGGGGATATGGGGCAGGTTGTGAGCCAGATAAATAAAGAAGGGTTCATCCTTGTTTTTTTTGATAAAGTCCACGGCCTCCTGAGCATATCTTTTGGTAATGGTATTCTGATCGGCAGGTCTTTCTATAATTTTTGTATTCCGAAGGAGAGGTACATTAAAGTCTTTCGTATCAATAAAGTCATTATCCGCCACGGTCTTTCTGTACCCTTTTTTACCCTCAAAATCCATATCATTGGAATAGGGAATCCCAAAATAATAATCAAAACCATTGTTGGTCGGGAGGTATTGTTCTTTATGTCCTAAATGCCATTTTCCAATACACGCCGTGGAATATCCTACTTTTTTTAACTGTTCCGCCAAAGTAATTTCATCAGCAGGCAGGCCATTTACGGAATTAGGGAAAAGTACGCGACTTTTATTACTGGCCATGCCGCTCCGTACGGGCAAACGTCCTGTCAGTAATGCGGCCCGACTAGGGGTACATACACTGGCTGCCGCATAAAAGTTGGTCCATTTTTGACCTTCAATGGCCATTTGGTCCAGATTGGGCGTCTTGATCGTGGGATGCCCGTAACAACCTAAATCACCATAACCCAGGTCATCTGCAAAAATGACAATGAAATTAGGAGGGTCTTGGCTCGAATCCTGCGATACAACCACATGGGAGAAAAATAAAAAGAAGACCATGGTAAGGCCTGATTTAAAAGGGGCCGATAAAGAACTTTTCATTGACTTCTGTTTTTAGGATATTTCCCAACCTTTTCTATAATTTCCTTTTACCCATTCATTGGCCTTCTCCCAATTGGTCACTTTCATGTTGTTTCCATCCCAAAGGATTTTGCGCCTACCGGGGTAGTCAAACCCTCTGCCATTTGCCCTCTTTTCCTTAAGTTGAAAAGCCCTTATGGCCAAGTTGCCCATTAGAACGGCTTCCGTCAGCGGACCGGACCGCTTGAAATCCGATGAGGTTTCCACGCCATTAAGACAGCCTTCAACGAAATTACGCTGATGTCCGCCCGTGTCACCTTCTATTCGCTTCAGGTATGGGGTGGGTGCATTGAACAATTTCATGTTTTTACTGGGCAGCAATCTTGCATTTCGGGAATAGGTGTCCGCCACTAAAATGCCTCTGGTGCCATAAAAAATGCTTCCTCCTCCACCATCTCCGATAGTCTCGCCCTCGCCTAGTTCATCCGGTAGGTCCGGTTTCAACCCACCATCATACCAGTTTAGGGCAATATCGCCATGTTCCTCAGTATGGAACTTTAACCGAACTATCGATGAAGCAGGACAGGACTGGCTATAGTCGGCTTCCACAAAATCACCTACCCAATTGGTTGTGCAACTGGCCTCTGCTTCCGAAGGATAGCCTAGATCTAATACTCCAAAAGGGGTTTCCATAATATGGCAACCCATATCGCCCAAGGCACCGGTTCCAAAATCCCACCATCCACGCCATTTAAAGGGCAGATAGGAATCATTGTAATCTCTCATAGCGGCCGGTCCCAACCAAAGGTCCCAATCCAAACCTTTGGGTATACGGTCCTTCCCTTGTGGAATAGGAACGCCTTGTGGCCATACAGGGCGGTTGGTCCAGCAATCTACCTTGTATACTTTGCCGATAATACCGGATTGAATCCATTCCTTCGCTTCACGACTTCCATCGCTAGAAGCCCCTTGATTGCCCATTTGGGTTACGATACCATTTTCTTTGGCCACATTTGTCAGCATTCGGGCTTCGTTGATGTTGTGGGTCAATGGTTTCTCCACATATGCATGTTTCTTTGCCTTCATAAAGGGAAGGGCAATGGGGGCGTGCGTATGATCGGGCGTAGCTACCATAATAGCATCGATTTCATTTAAATGTTGATCATACACCTTTCTAAAATCTTTGTAACGTTTGGCTTTTGGATATTTTTTATAGGTGTCGGCAGCCCTTCTATCATCCACATCACATAGTGTCACGAACTTCACTTTTTTGGTTTCGTCCAATCCACGGATTACTCCCGATCCCCTTCCTCCTACGCCAAAGGCACCAATATACAGGGTGTCACTAGGCGGAATATGTGTTTTTCCAAGAACATGGCTTGGAACAATGGAAAAAGCGGCTGAGGTCGCCGCTACATTTTTGATGAACTTTCTTCTTTGCATCTTGTCGTTGGGTTTATAAAATGGTCTCGGAAGATACAAAAATTAGGGAAAGAATTTACCCTTAGAATAGACCTATACCAACAGATTTTTTATGCGAAGCAGGGATGGCGAAATACATAAGCATCCATGTTCACAATTACTAGGATCTAGGTTCCATGGGATTCCATTCCCTATAGAACTGTTCTAGGTAATTAAGCATAAATTGATGTCGCTCTTGGGCCAAACGTTTTCCGGTATTCGTGTTCATCTTGTCCTTGAGGAGCAGCAACTTTTCATAAAAATGATTGATGGTCGGGGCATTGGAGTTTTTATATTGTGTCTTGGTAAGGTGTGGGTTTGGGGCAATTTTCGGGTCGTAGAGTTTTCTGTTTTTAAACCCACCATAATTAAAGGCGCGGGCTATTCCAATGGCGCCCATAGCATCCAACCGATCGGCGTCTTGCACCACCTGCAGTTCTTTAGAATTAAAGGGCTGTACCTTATCTTTTGTTAAACTGTTCTTGAATGAAATGTTTTGAATAATCTGCACGACATGGGCAATAGTACTTTTGGGTACTTTAAGCGACTGCAAAAAAGATTTTGCCAGTGTTGGCCCAACCGATTCATCACCATTATGGAATTTGGCGTCGGCAATATCATGTAGAAGTGCTCCTAGTGAAACTACCTGTACATCCACTTTTTCGGTCTTAGCTATATGTAGCGCATTGTTGAAGACCCTTTGAATATGAAACCAATCATGGCCACCTTCGGCCTCCCTTAAGGTTTCCTTTACAAAGGATATGGTCCCTTCGATTATTTCGGCATCCTTCATAGATCTCATACTATTCCAGCGGTTACCTGTTGTTCTGTTTGGGCGATCAACTCGTCGGCGTTTCCTTTGTTTTCAATTGGGGCGTGTATCGTAAAAGTAAGATGGTTGCCAATGCCATACGGAAACTTACCGTACTGTAACATCTTCCAAGAATTATTGATACTTATAGGTACTATATGGGCCGAAGGTGCATTTCGTAATAGTATTTTAAGCCCCATAGGTTGGAATTTTTTTGGTTTTCCGTTTCGGCTTCTGGTGCCTTCGGGAAAAATGACAGCGCTACGGTTATGCTCCTGTATGTATTTGCCCAATTTGGCTATCTGTGCCAAGGCCTGTTTGCTATCCTTTCGATCGATCAAGACAGAGCCTCCATGCCTTAGATTGAAGGAAACGCTGGGAATGCCTCTACCTAACTCGATTTTGCTCACAAATTTGGGATGATATTTTCGCATAAACCAAATAAGGGGAGGGATATCGTTCATGCTCTGGTGATTGGCCACGATAACAAGCGGTCTGTTTTCAGGAATGTCAAAGAGGTTTTTAAAAGAATAGGTGGTGCCCAAAATATGGGTACATCGTAACAAACACCAATTCAAAAGGCTTACACTTTTTTTGTGGGCCGAATAACCGAATAGGTTTAAACATATCCATTGAATGGGGTGGAAAATTAAAAGAACCAACCCGAAAAACACAAAATAGATAATGGTAAGTGGATATGCCAGGATTTTACGCATGCTACAAAATTAAAAAACCGCTTCTTAGGGAAACGGTTTTTGGTATCATTTTAAAGTGCTATACTATTGAGCTTAGAACCTCTTAGCAAAATTCATTATATGCTTCTGTCAAATTTTCGGCAATGATTTCTGCTGGCCTACCCTCAATATGGTGACGCTCGATCATATGCACCAATTCACCATTTTTAAACAACGCCATACTTGGGGAAGACGGAGGAAAGGGAACCATAAGATTTCGTGCCGCATTTACCGCTTCAGTGTCTACCCCGGCAAACACGGTAACCGTACGATCCGGTTTCTTATCGTTTTGCAAGCTTAGTTTTGCGGCCGGTCTTGCGTTGGCAGCAGCACATCCGCAAACGGAATTTACCACAACAAGTACGGTGCCATCTTGGTTAATATTCTCTTCGACCGCACCTGCGGTATATAATTCTTCAAACCCGGCCAATGCCAAGTCATCTCTCATAGGCTTTACCAATTCTTCTGGATACATAGACTCATTTTTTTGTTGATAAGCAAAGATAACCAATTCATACCTTTTTGTACAAGTGTTAACGTTTTATTGGGCGAATTGGTTTTCCCCTTGTAAGGGAGTGGATGGGGGCGTATCTTTGCCAAAATTGGGAAAGCACATGGTCAAGTGGTTTACTGCCATTTTAGGGTATTATCTTTTTCGCCTTCCGGGAGCCATTCTGGGATTTCTATTGGGCAGTTTTATCGATAATTTGAATAGCAGTGGTGGGGGTGCCCGTACTATTTTTAGGGATATTTCGCGACAGCAGGTTTCCCCAGCAGATTTTGAACTAAATCTAATATCCCTTTGCTCCATAGTTATTAAGGCTGATGGAAATGTTACCCAAAGGGAACTTGATTATGTTAGACAATACTTTGTGAGCACTTATGGGAAGGAAAAGGCGAATGCCATATTTAGGACGTTTAATGAAATTAATAAGAACAGGGAAATATCCGCCCAACGTATTTGTACCTATTTAAACCAGCGTACCCGATATGAAGTTAGGTTACAGTTGCTCCATTTTTTATTTAGTATTGCCAAGGCCGATGGTTCCGTAAGCCAATTTGAAATTGATAAAATACGTGAAATTGCGGGATACCTTCGCGTAGCTTTGCGGGATTTTGAAAGTATCAAGGCGATGTTCATCAAGTCTGCCGACAATGCCTATAAAATTTTGGAAATCGATAAGTCCGCCACAAATGAAGAACTCAAAAAGGCCTATAGGACCATGGCGAAAAAATACCATCCAGATAGGGTAAATACTCAAGATGAGGCCATAAAAAAAGGAGCGGAGGAAAAGTTCAAACAGGTGCAGAAGGCCTATGAAGAGATACAGGCAGAGCGGGGTATCGGATAGGAATCAGGTATGGAAAAGGACTGTAAATATGGAAAACCAACGCACTACTTTGCTACTTAAACGATGGTAAATTTTGAATTCAAAAATATATCCATCTGTAATCGCAATTCGGTAATTTTGCCCTAAACCCTAAACCCTAAACCCTAAACCCTAAACCCTAAACCCTAAACCCTAAACCCTAAACCCTAAACCCTAAACCCTAAACAATGCAAGATTTTTGGTTCTATATAAAACTTGGGCTGGATCATGTACTTGATTTCTCTGCCTACGACCATATTCTGTTTTTATGCGCCTTGGCCGTTCCTTTTACGTTTAAAAGTTGGAAAAAAGTGGTGCTCTTGGCCACGATTTTTACCGTTACCCATTGTTTGTCCCTGTCGCTATCAGCCTATGAATTGGTGGTCATGGATGTCACTTGGATAGAGTTCCTGATTCCGGTGACTATTCTACTGACGGCTTTTTTTAATATGATATATATGAGGACATCCCAAAAAAACAAAAGCATGTTGCTTCACATTTTGGCTACGGCATTTTTTGGACTCATCCATGGGTTTGGTTTTAGCAACTATTTTAAAATGCTGATTGCCGGGGAAGAGGAAAAATTATCCCCCCTATTGGGATTTGCTACTGGAATAGAAATCGCACAGGTATTGATCGTACTTTCCGTTTTGGTATTGGCCTATTTGTTCCAGTCGGGTTTAAAAGTAAGTCAATCCCTTTTTGTTGGGATAGTTTCTATTTTAATTATCTGTATTACAATACCCATGTTGGTCAATACGTTTCCTCTATAGGTTTTCACTTAAAATTAACCCAATTAAGGTTGTAGGGCTTTCGTAAAGCAGGTATCTTAGTGCCTTTCAGTAAGTATGAAGGAGAGCAAGCAAGAGAAATATGACAAGGCCTATTTGCGAATGGCTCAGGAATGGGGCAAGCTCTCCTATTGTAAGCGTAAACAGGTTGGGGCCATCATTGTAAAAGATCGGATGATCATTTCAGATGGCTATAACGGAACGCCAACGGGTTTTGAAAATATCTGTGAAGACGATGAAGGGTATACCAAATGGTATGTTCTTCATGCGGAGGCCAATGCCATAAGTAAAGTAGCTTCGTCCACACAGTCCTGTGAAGGAGCTACCTTGTACATTACCCTTTCCCCCTGTAAGGAATGTAGTAAACTGATTCATCAGTCTGGCATAAAACGTGTGGTCTACCAAACGGCATATAAAGATAACTCCGGATTAGAGTTTTTAAAAAGGGCTGGAGTAGAACTGGTCCATATGGACCAAATCGAAACGGTCATCTAAGTAAAGACACCAAATGAGCAAAAAATATAGTTACATCTGGCCAACCATTATCGCCGCAGCACTGGCGCTGGGCATTTTTGTTGGGGGCAAGCTTCATTTTAATGACACGCCAGAGAAGCTTTTCACTACAAATTCGAAGAAAGATAAGCTAAACCGACTAATTGATTATATCGATTATGAATATGTGGACGAAATCAATACGGATAGCATTGTGGATGTAACTGTCAACAATATCCTGGAAAAACTGGATCCACATTCGGTTTATATTCCCAAACAGGAAATGAGCAAGGTGTCCGAAAATATGAAAGGGGATTTTGTAGGTATCGGGGTAAATTTTTATTCCTATAGGGATACCATTTCCGTAATTAGGACGATAGATAAGGGGCCCAGTTTTTTGAAGGGTATCAAAGCGGGAGATCGGATTTTAATGGCTGATAACGATACACTTTATGGTAGAAACCTGCCGAGCGACCGTATAGTAGAAAAATTGAGGGGCAAAAAGGGTACGAATGTTCAATTAAAGGTTTATCGAAAAGCTGAGGAACGGGTGTTTACCGTAGATGTAAAACGGGATATTGTACCCATTAAGAGCGTACAGGCCTATTACATGCTTACTCCGGATATGGGCTATATGAAGGTAAACCGTTTTGCGGAATCTACCTTTAAGGAATTTAAGGAGGCACTTAAGGAGCTGAGCAGGCGAGGGGCAAAGAAATTGACATTAGACCTAAGGGACAACCCAGGAGGGTATTTAGGAATAGCTGAACAAATGGCGGACGAATTTTTGGAGGAGGGTAAATTAATTCTCTTTACCAAGAACAAAAAAGGAAGAATAGACAAAATTTACGCCACGGATAATGGAAGTTTTGAGGACAAGCCCGTTTTTGTGCTTATCAACGAAAGATCGGCATCGGCAAGTGAAATCATTGCAGGAGCGTTACAGGATAATGATATTGGCACCATTGTGGGTCGTCGTTCCTTTGGGAAAGGGTTGGTCCAGCGAGAAATGGAACTGGGCGATGGTTCAGCAGTGCGATTAACGGTTTCCCGCTACTACACTCCTACGGGTCGCAGCATACAAAAGACCTACAAGAATGGAACCAAGGACTACTACAAAAAGTTTACCGATCGTTACCACAATGGGGAACTGGTCTCTGTGGATAGTATAAAAGTTGCGGATTCCCTTAGGTTTACTACCCCGAACGGTAAGGTCGTCTATGGCGGGGGCGGGATTATCCCTGATGTTTTTGTGCCCATAGGGACAAATGAAGAGGAGGCTGTAGAAAGTATGGATAGCCTAGGGTTCCTGTCCTTTTTTATTTTTGAACATTTGGACGAGGATAGGAGACGCTATGCGGATTGGACAGAAGAAAGATTTGTAAGCGATTTTAGGGTCGATGATATTTTGTTCGAGCAGTTCGTGGATTATTCCATCTCCCGAAACCTGAAAATGAACTTTTATGATTTTGAAGACCGCATTAAGCTTTACCTTAAAGCAGCCTTGGGCGAACAGTTGTTCGGCCCTAATGTACATGCCAAAATTAAGGCCGCTGCCGATGCCATGTTACAAGAGGTATTAGAACTGGACAGACCCACCATACGGCAAGGTGATGCTGAAAAGATAGAATCACAGAACTAATTGTCTTCGTTGATTTTCTTTTGGATCTTTTTTGAGGTAATGTATATCAACAGTAGAACTATAGCACACAGAGAAGCCAAAATACCTATCAGTGCTATAGTACTATCTCCCTGAAGTGGATTCCCAAAATCTACCAAGGTAACATTATAGGCAATTAGGCCTAGGGCCAAGATAATTAAGATTATAGTCAAAGTCCTGTTCATGGGAATTACAAATTAAGAAGCCAACAATTGATTGATGTTTGAGGCGAACAATTTTACGGCTATCGCCAAAATGATTACCCCGAATACCTTTCTGATAATGCTTAAACCACCCTTTCCCAAAACCCTCTCGATTTTCTTGGAAGATTTCAATACAAGGTAGACAAAGATCGTATTTAAAATAATGGCAACAATGATGTTCTCCACATAAAATTCCGCACGAATGGAAAGGATGGATGTCATGGTTCCGGCCCCGGCAATCAGAGGAAAGGCTATGGGCACAATGGAGGCACTCTTAGGTTCATCATCCTTGTATAGGGTAATGCCCAAAATCATCTCAATAGCCAAAAAGAACAGGATGAAGGCCCCGGCTACCGCAAAGGAATTTATATCGATGCCTATGAGATTAAGGATTTCCTCGCCTACAAAAAGGAATGCGACCATAAGGCATGCAGCTACAATGGAAGCTTTTCCGGATTGTATATGCCCCACTTTGTTCCTAAGACTTATGATTATCGGAATGCTGCCCACAATATCGATTACCGCAAAAAGTATCATTGTAGCAGAGGCAATTTCCCTTACATTAAAATGTAATGACATGGTTGACAAATTTGTGCCAAATGTACGTTGAAACGGCAGCTTTTGGATGACCATTTCAAAAAATAATTGCGCTGGAAGTATTTAGGAAAACCTATCTTTGAATGCCCTAATAAAATAGGCTATGTTTCAACTGGGAAAGACTATTATTTCCGAAGAAATATTGGAAAATGATTTTGTTTGTAACCTTACGGCATGTAAGGGTGCATGTTGCGTTGATGGTGAGGCCGGGGCACCTTTAGAAGAGAGGGAAACCGAAATCTTAGTGGATATTTATAAGCAGGTCAAGCCATTTTTACGTGAAGATGGAATTGCCGCAATTGAAGAACAAGGTGCATTTGTAAAGGGAGAGGACGGTGAATGGGAAACACCTCTGATAAACAATAGTGAGTGTGCCTATGTGGTATATTCAGGAAAAGGTATCGCAAAGTGTGGTCTTGAAGAAGCCTATAATAAAGGAGCTACCCAGTGGAGAAAGCCGGTTTCCTGTCATTTGTACCCCATTCGTGTTAAGGAATATTCGGAGCTGATCGCTGTTAACTATCACAAGTGGCAGATTTGTGACCCCGCCTGCACTCTAGGAGAAGAACTGAAGGTCCCTATTTACAAATTTGTAAGGGAGGCATTGATTCGAAAATTTGGTGAAAAATGGTATACAGAGTTGGAAGTAATCGCCAGGGAACACCTTAAACAGTAGGTATGTGTAGTATCACCTTGGTCCCCGATGATTTTCCGTTTTCATCGAAAAGGTCTATTATTTCCACCTCAAATGAATTTTGATAGTCCCGAGAAAAATTGGCGAGACGCTCCTTGGTAATATCAATGCCCACGGACTTACGTTTTAACACTTTTCCTTCCTTTATTTTTTCAGCGGCATCCCTTCCTACGCCGTTATCCATAATGGCAATGTGTACAAAACCATCCTTTCCCTTACTTATATGGAGACCGATCTTTTTTTCCCCTTCTTTGGAAGAAAGTCCATGCCAAAGGGCATTTTCCAAGAACGGTTGTAAAATTAACGATGGAATCTTTATCTGATGTACGTCAATATCCCCGTCCACTATTATTTTAAAATCGATTTCATTGGAAAACCTTATGTTCTCTATATTCATATAAAGCTCTACCGTTTCCAGTTCCTCGGCCAAGGGTATTTCCTTAAGGGAAGATGCCTCCAGGATTTTACGTATCAACTTAGAGAATTTGTTCAAATAATGAACCGCGTTTTTTTGTTCATTGTTGATGATATACAGTTTAATGGAGTTAAGGGAATTGAACAAAAAATGGGGGTTCATTTGACTACGAAGCATACTCTGCTCCAAGGTAAGTAGCTTCTTCTCGTTCTTAAGCTGATATTGGCGATAAAGAATGTAGAAAATACCGGCTAGCAAGGCCAAAGCTATTCCACTCGCTAGAAGCGTTTGGTTATTCTTCCGAAGCTTTAACCGAACAATTTCGTTTTCCTTCGCAAGGACTTCGATTTGGTTGCCCTTCTTTTCGGAGTCATACCTGAAAATAACATCGTTTACATAGCGAACGGTACTTTCATTCAGAATTTCCTTGTCCAGATTTTCAGCTTTTAGTTTGTAGTTCAAGGCTTGTCTGTAGTCACGGGTTTGCTGGAATAATTCGGATAAAAGATGACTGGCTTGGGCAGACTCCTTCCGCAGATTATACTTCTCCGCAATTTGTAACCCTAGCAACATATTTTCTTTAGCTTCTTTAAATTGTTCTGCCAATAATTGTGCCCATCCAAGATTTATCCGGGCCGGGGATAATAGAAAACCATCGCCCAATCGCTCTGCAATGACCAAGGTAGGCTCAAGGATTTCTACGGCTTCTTCGGACCTATCCTGTTTAATGTATATTTGGGCTATGCTGTTCTTACAGATAACACGCCCCATATCATTGTCCAGTTCCTCATTATAAGAGAGGGAAGTCCTATAGTTTTCCAGTGCTTCACCCAATTGGCCTTGCTCTTCTAGACATTCCCCGATATTTTGGTAATTAATGGCTAGACCCAGAGTATTACCCAATTCCTCTTCCAGAGTTAAGGACCTCTCAAAATGTTCTATGGCCAGATCATATTGCTTTAAAAGTTGGTATAGATTGCCAATACGGTTTAGGGACACGTTTATGTTTCGTTTCAAACCTGTGGAAGGACTCTCAACGGTTTCCGCCAGTTCCAATGCCTTTTGATTATAATCCATTGCCGTTCGTATGGAAGAAGTTCTCGTGTAGACAACGCCCAACATGTTTAGACTGGACACCCTGAACTCCAAATCATTGGATTTAGTGGCCAAATCCAAAGCCTTCTGATGTAGTGCAATAGACTTAGTATATTCCGATAGATTGCGATATCTTCTACCCAGCTGATTTAGGGCATAGGTTTGTCCTTTGATATATCCACTTTGGGCCGCGGAATTTGCGAGATACCGCATTAATACGGTATCGTTTCGATGGGACCTTAGCAGCACATGTATTTGGGTGTAATTTGGATCGGATTGTATTATACTATCCGTTGTTTTCTTAAAGCTGGCGGGAACGAATTGTGAAACACTACTATAGGAAACAAAAAACAGGAATAATAGCCAACATATTTTTTGCTTGGTAAAAACCAAAAAAAAACCAAGAGGCGCTAATTGTTTGATTCTGGACCGCATATAGTGACCTATAATTTGTCCAAAAAATCGGATTTCTTTTGTCTGGAAACAGGGATTTTATGGTTGGATTTTAGCACAACATAACCATCCGTTTTTAGGAACTCTTTTATTTTGTTTAGATTAATGATATAGGAATTGTGTATCCGAAAAAAAGAATCGTCCGGGAGTAGTTCATTTACTTCCTTAAGTTTTTTCGTCAAGACTATCTTCTGCCCATCCACCAAGTAAATAGTACTGTAATTCCCATCGGATTCGGCATACAGTATTTCCTCACTTTCCAAGAACAACAACTTGCCATCTGTATTGAAGGTAATCTTCTTATGGACCGGGTTGGCGTTGAAATTAAGCAAAATATTTTCCAATCTTTCCGCTGTAAAACTCTTTGTGTTATATTTTTTGATTTTTACAATGGTATCCTTAAGATCGTCCGTGTCTATCGGTTTTAATAGATAGTCTATAGCTTCGTTCTTTAGGGCTTTTATGGCATACTGGTTATAGGCCGTGGTAATGACCACCGGAAAACTTTTGTTCCCTAGCTTTTGAATAAATTGAAACCCGTCCATAGTGGGCATCTCTATATCCAAAAACAGGCAATCCGGGGTGTTTTTCCCCAGATATACCAAAGCTTCCAACGGGTCGGTAAAAGAGGCCAAAACTTTTATCTCATCGCTAAAATTGGTAAGCTCCCAGGAAAGACTTTGGAGAGCTTTGGCTTCATCATCCACTATTACGGCTTCCAACATAACTTTTAAAGGTAATTAAATCAAATATAAAAATACAGGTCAATTTAAAGTAAAAAGATGTACTGATGGGGGCAAATTAAGTGTAGCTGGCCCAAAAAGAAACAAGGATGGTAGATTTTGGGCATTTTGGAATATCCTTTAAATTGACCTTTATTTTTTTTGTAAAACAACCAAGGTTACCATTCATACAGGATATTTTACCGTTCATACAGAATTGTTTTTTGAATGCGGCACCATGTTATACTTTAGATTCATTAAAATTCAGATTTGTTTAAGTTCTCCCCACTCAGATGTAAAAATCGAACAATAGAACCAAAAACAGAGTTATGAAAAAATGTATGCTGATGTTCATCCTTTTGGTGCTTACAATCATCATCGCCACAATGTCGGAGAAAAAGGATGAGAAGATATTGAGCTATAGTCTTGCCAATCCAGAAGTTACCTTGAGTAATTCAACTTTAAGCCAGGAAGGCCAAGTTGTAAGAACTTCTTATAAGGAGGAGCCCTCCAGCAAAACTCAGAAATAATTTATTGGTAACCATGTCTCAATTCATTATCAAAGTAGCCAAAGTAGGTTTACTTGCGTTATTGCCATTATTTCTAATCTCCAATTATCGGTTAGAAGTGCCCCTTGGGAATCCAAATGAATTAGGGAGTAAGTATATCCTGGAGGCTACAGGTGTTGTAAATACTGTTTTTGAAGGCAAGGTTAGGTTTGAGACCTCAATTAAGGAGGCAAATAACGGAACTTTCACCTCCACTTTGGTTCTTAAATTGGAAAATGTTGAAGAAGGCCATCAACATGCCTTGGAATTTCTAATTTCTCAGCAGGACAGCTCCAATGAACTACCCGTTGGAACCTACAAGGTGACCAAGAATATCGAAGGATTCATGGATAGTTTTGATGGAATCTTTGGATATGCAAACTTCAAAGCCCTTGGGGAGCTTCCTTTTTTTGCTAAACAAGGCACAATCACTATTTCTGGGTTACATGATGATTTTTTGCAAGGATCTCTAGAGATTACCATGTACAATGCTGATGAGCAGGAGATTACCATTTCAGGAAGTTTTGTGGCAAGTCCACTATGAAAAAATAATGCAAATAATCGACATCAAAGTTTGTTAATGATTCGTATAGGAAACAAGTGTAAAATGTTTTACTCTTGTAATATATTTTTTAACAAAGGTGTGGTTGAATTGAAATTTCTTATTTTTACGGTAATCTAATGATATTTTGGCCTACATTTAATTTCAAATTATATTTATTTTTTGGCCCCCTCTTACCATAGTTGAATTCATTTATGTACAATGTCTATTTTAATAAATAGCATTAGGTCAAATGTATTTTCTTAAGGATATGGGATGTATTCTATGAAAACGAAAAAATTATGAAGAACTAAATAGCACTGCCAATCCAGTATGTACGGCTCTAATGAATCGTTGCGTAACGGATACCGAACCAACTCGTTGGTTTTTGCTCGATTATAGGTTTCGGGGGAACTACCTGAATCAGCATCCTTCGCGATGAGCATCAGTTAATGATGTAATTAGATGGCCGTACGGTTTGGCGGTATTAGTAAATGCTTTTTATAGTGGGAAAACCTTAGTTCTTACAGCGTTCCGATTTGAAACCTAAAAAAGTGAAAGGAAAGCTGATGGAACGAAAAGACTTTCTTAAAAACTTCCACGGCTACATTGGCCAATAGACCGAAAAGTATGTTTTTTTCATACTTTTCGGTCTATTTATTTTGTTTAACGCCAATAAAATAGAATACGAAATTTTTAATTTCTGATTAGGGCAATGTTCATCACTTGCGAGGATGGATTTCAACAACCTGTGTTAAAAACTTTGAACCGGTTTTGATAAAACAGCCTTTACAATTTGATAACATTTTTGAATCTTTGTTACTCCCCCGAAAGGTATTTTTATCTTCAAATAACTAAAAAAGCTTAACAAATTATGTCGACAGTCGAAGAGCCCATTTTACAGGAAAACAAGGATAGATTCGTGATATTCCCTATTGAGCATCATGATTTGTGGGAATGGTACAAAAAGTGCGAAGCTTGTTTTTGGACTGCCGAAGAGATAGATTTACATCAGGATTTATCTGATTGGAACAATAAGTTAAGTGAAGATGAACGTTACTTTGTAAAGCATATTTTAGCCTTTTTTGCCGCATCCGATGGAATTGTAAATGAGAATTTGGCCGAGAATTTTGTGAATGAAGTCCAATATTCCGAAGCCAAGTTCTTTTATGGATTCCAGATTATGATGGAGAATATCCACTCCGAGACCTATTCTCTTTTAATAGACACCTACGTAAAGGACGAAAAAGAAAAAAACATCCTTTTTCAAGCCATTGAAAACTTTCCAGCCATCAAGAAAAAGGCAGATTGGGCTCTTAAATGGATTGATTCCCCCAGCTTTGCCGAGCGATTGATCGCTTTTGCCGCCGTAGAGGGAATTTTCTTTTCTGGAGCTTTTTGTTCCATATTTTGGTTGAAGAAAAGGGGGTTGATGCCTGGATTGACTTTTTCCAATGAGCTGATTTCCAGGGATGAAGGTATGCACTGTGACTATGCTGTTCATCTACATAACCATCACTTGGTTAACAAGGTGCCCAAAGAAAGGATTACACAGATTCTAACAAATGCCCTGGATATAGAGCGTGAGTTTATTACTGAGTCCCTGCCAGTAAGCCTGATAGGCATGAACGCAAAACTAATGACCCAATACTTGGAATTTGTAACCGATAGGTTGTTGGTGGAACTTCAATGCGAAAAAGTATATAATTCTACCAATCCATTTGATTTTATGGATATGATCTCACTGCAGGGGAAGACCAATTTCTTCGAAAAAAGGGTATCGGAATACCAAAAAGCTGGTGTCCTCAACAAAGAAAAGGATGAGGATTCACAGAAAATCAGTTTTGACGCCGATTTTTAAATATTCAATTACTCGGATTTCTAAATCTGCTCGGATAAGCTTATAGCCACGGGACCTTAGAAAACCCAACACAATTTACCAACACATCACTAAAACAACGTAAAGAAAATGTATGTAGTAAAAAGGGACGGAAGAAAAGAGCCGATGATGTTCGATAAGATCACGGCAAGGGTCAGAAAACTATGTTATGGCCTCAACGAATTGGTAGACCCCATAAAAGTGGCCATGCGCGTAATAGAGGGACTTTATGACGGCGTTACCACCTCCGAGCTGGATAATTTAGCCGCTGAGCAAGCTGCTACAATGACCACAACACACCCGGATTATGCGAAATTGGCCGCTCGTATCTCTGTTTCTAATTTACATAAGAATACCAAAAAATCCTTCTCCGAAACCATGAAGGATTTGTACGAATACATAAATCCCAGAACGGGTAAAAAAGCCCCACTTCTTTCCGATGAGGTCTATAAGGTAGTTTCCGAGAATTCCGAAAAATTGGATTCTACCATCATATATAATCGCGATTTTGGGTATGACTACTTCGGTTTTAAGACCTTGGAGCGGTCCTATCTCCTAAAACTGAACGGCAAGATAGCCGAACGACCCCAGCATATGTTAATGCGTGTTGCCGTTGGAATTCATTTGAATGATTTGGAATCCGCCTTGGAGACATATGAGTTGATGTCAAAAAAATACTTCACTCATGCAACACCTACGCTCTTCAATTCCGGAACGCCCAAACCACAGATGTCTTCCTGCTTCCTTCTGGCGATGAAGGACGATAGCATTGATGGCATTTATGACACCTTGAAGCAAACCGCCAAAATTTCACAATCTGCTGGAGGTATTGGACTTTCTATCCATAATGTTCGGGCCACGGGATCATATATAGCCGGCACCAATGGCACTTCCAATGGTATTGTACCCATGCTGCGCGTATTTAATGATACGGCACGGTACGTTGATCAAGGAGGTGGAAAACGAAAAGGAAGTTTTGCCATTTATGTAGAGCCTTGGCATGCAGATATTTTTGACTTCTTGGAATTAAAGAAGAACCACGGAAAAGAAGAAATGCGTGCCCGTGACTTGTTCTATGCCATGTGGATTCCGGATTTGTTCATGAAGCGTGTGGAGGCCAATGAAAATTGGACCTTGATGTGTCCTAATGAATGCCCAGGACTGTTTTCAAATCATAGTGAGGAATTTGAGAAATTATATTTAAAATATGAGGCCGAGGATAAAGGGCGGAAAACGGTAAAGGCCAGGGATTTATGGGAGAAAATATTGGAATCCCAAATTGAGACGGGAACGCCTTACATGCTATATAAGGATGCGGCCAATCGTAAAAGCAATCAGAAAAACTTGGGCACCATCCGATCTTCCAATCTTTGTACCGAGATATTGGAGTATACCTCTCCGGATGAAGTAGCGGTCTGCAACTTGGCTTCCATAGCACTTCCCATGTTCATCAAAGGGGGCAAATTTGACCATAAAGAATTGTTTAAGGTTACAAAGCGGGTAACCAAGAACCTTAACAGGGTTATAGATAGAAATTATTACCCAGTTAAGGAAGCGGAAAATTCCAATATGCGGCATAGACCCATTGGTCTGGGCGTTCAAGGATTGGCAGATACCTTTATTACGTTGCGCCTGCCCTTTACAAGTGATGAGGCCAAGGAATTGAACCATGACATTTTTGAAACTTTGTATTATGCTGCCGTTACCGCTTCCATGGAAGAGGCCAAGGAGGATGGGGCCTACTCTTCCTTTAAGGGCTCTCCAATTTCAGAAGGTAAATTTCAGCACAATCTTTGGGGCATCAAGGATGAAGAACTTTCCGGTCGATGGGATTGGGTCAAATTGCGCAAACAGGTTATGAAACATGGTGTTCGTAACTCCCTACTGGTTGCCCCGATGCCTACGGCCTCTACCTCACAGATACTTGGTAACAATGAATGTTTTGAACCCTATACCTCGAATATCTATACCCGAAGGGTATTGTCCGGGGAGTTTATAGTAGTGAACAAACATCTCTTGGAAGACCTGGTAAAATTGGGGATTTGGAATGAAAACCTAAAACAGGAGTTGATGCGTGCCAATGGTTCTATCCAACACATTGATATAATTCCCGAGGAAATCAAGGAATTGTATAAGACCGTTTGGGAGCTCAGTATGAAAGATATTATAGATATGAGCCGTCAGCGTGGGTATTTCATTGACCAAAGTCAATCACTGAATTTGTTTATGGAAAATGCCAATTATTCCAAATTGACCTCTATGCATTTTTATGCTTGGAAAAGTGGATTAAAAACAGGGATGTACTATTTGAGAACCAAGGCAGCTGTAGATGCCATTAAGTTCACCTTGGACAATACAAAGAAAAAGGAAATACCTGTGAGTGTAGCCGCTGAAGCAGAAGTTGCCGCGGCCATACCTCCTGCCCCTGAAGAGGCAAAAGCGATTGAGGTTAAGCCAACTCCAGTAGTTCAACAACAAGAATCGGATATACGGCCTATGACCGCTGAAGAAATGAAAGAAATGATCGCACGGGCCAAGGAAGGCCAGGCAGATGATGATTGCCTCATGTGTGGGTCATAATTTTGCGCTGAAAAGCCCTGTTGTCTAAATAGGGTTCAGAATGTGATAGTGTTTATTGATTAAAAAGCCCTGGTATTTATTATGCTGGGGCTTTTTCAGTTCTTCAAATGAAAGTCGAGGGAATGTATGCACACACGGCGTACTTAAGAGTAAGTAGAAATCTGATTGTAGACCAATCTATTTTTTAAAGTACGGCTTTAATGCTATAGAGAACATATAGGCCGCAAGGTATATCATTAAGATAACGAGATAATTGTCCATGCCCCAATAAAATTTGTTTAATATATACGCAAGAAAAACGAAAAAAGATTACATTAATTTTACAAACAGAGTGAAAAATTTGTTAAATCTCTTTTAAAGACAAAAAGGAAATTAACTGTATTTAGAATTGAGCAAGAGAATCGGTATCAGAGCTGCACGGGCAGTTTCGATAAGTAGAATTAAAGTGTTGGACTTTGTTTGCGGGATAACAATAAGGTCTACGAATCTAGCTTTTTCTTAAGATAAAAAAGATAGAAAGCCTTTGAAATCAAGAGCAAAAGCACATAAACGCCAAGAAGGTAGATATAGGGGGACATACTATTTTAACGTAAATGTAAACCAAAACTTACGTCAGTTGTGTGTAGTTTATCGAAAACTCAAATTTTTTCGATAAAATGCATTTATTTCGGGGGTGCTATCAGTATCAAAGTAGACTCATTATAGTTCAACAAAAAGATTTTTATTAAAACCTTTCGCTATATTTAAAACATCAGTCCAACTAAATAAAAAAGCTATGAGACAACGAAAATTTACGCTCGAAGAAAATGAGATTCCGGAAAACTGGTACAATATAGTTGCCGATATGCCCAATAAACCATTGCCTCCCCTACATCCAGGAACTTTGGAACCCATTGGTCCCGAGGCTTTGGCCCCACTGTTTCCCATGGCCCTTATTGAGCAGGAGGTGAGTATGGAAAAATGGATTTCCATACCTGATGAGGTACGGAATATCTACGGGTTATGGAGGCCTACTCCTTTGTACAGGGCCTACGGCTTGGAAAAGGCATTGGATACCCCGGCAAAGATCTATTATAAATATGAAGGGATAAGTCCGTCCGGTTCACATAAACCCAATACAGCTGTTGCACAGGCCTACTATAATAAGAAAGAAGGAGTTAAAAGAATTACTACCGAGACCGGTGCCGGGCAATGGGGTAGCGCGTTGAGTTTCGCATGCCAACATTTTAACATCGATTGTGAAGTCTATATGGTAAAACTCTCCTATAATCACAAGCCTTACCGCAAATCTATGATGAACACTTGGGGGGCAAAAGTTTATGCTTCTCCCACTGATTTGACCGAGGCTGGCAAGAAGATTTTGGCCCAAGACCCTAATAGCCCAGGTTCTTTGGGAATAGCAATCTCCGAAGCTGTAGAAGCGGCTATGCGCGATGATCAAACCAAATACGCTCTAGGAAGTGTGCTCAACCATGTTAAGCTCCACCAAACCGTAATTGGGCAGGAGGCCGTAAAACAAATGGAAAAAGCCGGGGATATGCCGGATATCGTAATTGCACCATTCGGTGGTGGCTCCAATTTTGCCGGTATCGCTTTTCCCTTTCTGCGATTAAATTTTGAAGAAGGGAAAAACATCCGTTGCATATCCAGTGAACCTACATCATGTCCAAAATTGACACGAGGGGTGTTCAAATATGATTTTGGCGATACTGGAGGTATGACACCTCTTTTGCCCATGTACACCTTGGGACATGATTTTGTGCCGGCACCCATACACGCAGGAGGACTCCGTTATCATGGAGCAGGGGTTATTGTAAGCCAATTGTTGAAGGATAAATTGATCGAGGCCGTGGCCCATGATAATTTGGAGGTTTTTGATGCCGGAGTACTTTTCGCAAAAGCCGAAGGTATAATCCCAGCCCCGGAAGCTACACATGGCATCGCTACGGTAATTGCCGAAGCCAATAAGTGCAAGGAGGAGGGCATATCAAGAACCATTCTCTTCAACCTTTGTGGACATGGCAATTTTGACATGAAGGCCTATGATGATTATTTTGAAGGAAAAATAGTGAAACATGAATTGACCCAGGAGCAAATCAATGCTTCCTTGGCCAAATTAAATACACCCGAAATACCCTAAAAGATCATGTTTAAGACGATAAAAAACTCAATTTTCGCAACAGTTTTTTTAATTATGACCTATATAGGTTTTGCCCAAGAGGTTTATGAACCAACAAAAGAAAATTTAGAAAATCGGCAATGGTTTCAAGATGCTAAATTCGGTCTTTTTGTGCATTGGGGAGTTTATAGCGTTATGGGTGGTGGTGGAAATCCGGGTGTAGCAGAATGGTTCATGGAACAAAAAAAGATTCCCATTGCCAAGTATGAAAAATTGCCCGGCTTTTTTAATCCTATAAACTTTGATGCTGCGGAATGGGTACAGATGGTGAAAAATGCTGGGATGAAATACATTACCATAACCAGTAAGCATCATGATGGTTTTGCCATGTATGATTCCGATATTTCGGATTATAATATTGTGGATACCACACCCTATGGCAAGGATGTACTTAAAATGCTGGCCGAAGAATGTAGAAAACAAGGGATAAAGCTTTTCTTTTACTATTCACAGTTAGATTGGCACCATCCGGATTATTACCCTCGCGGGAGAACAGGCCAGGGATATACGGGTCGTCCGGAAAGCGGCAACTGGAACAAATACATAGAATATATGAATGCCCAATTGAGAGAGTTGTTGACAAACTATGGCGAAATTGGAGGAATATGGTTCGATGGCATGTGGGACAAAAAAGACGCGGATTGGCAACATGTGAAGACCTATAAAATGATTCACGAACTTCAACCAGGAGCCCTAATTGGAAGTAATCATCACGTGAGCCCATATCCAGGGGAGGACTTTCAAATGTTTGAGCAGGATCTTCCTGGGGAAAATACTGCAGGATTCAATAAAGGACCTATAAGTCAGCTTCCACTGGAAATGTGCCTAACCATAAATGGTTCTTGGGGATTTAACCTTCTGGACGATAATCACAAGTCACCTAAGGAATTGGTTCATATGTTGGTGAAGTCTGCGGGCAGGGATGCTAACTTGTTGCTGAACGTTGGACCTATGCCCAATGGGGAAATACAGTCTGAACATAAAGCATCGCTCAAGGCCATGGGCGAATGGATGAACCAGAACGGAGAAACCATTTACGGAACGCGAAAGGGAATTGTAGCTCCTGAGGATTGGGGTGTTAGCACCCAAAAGGGAAAAACCCTTTATATTCATGTGCTGGATTGGGATAAGGAGGTCTTACTTATTAATCCATTTAAGGAAAAAGTTAAATCAGTAACGTTCTATAAGGACAAAGTCAAGGTTAACCATCGTTTGGATAAATATGGCCTTCTGTTGGAAATCCCAGAGAACCGAAAGGACGATGTCGATACAATTATAGAGGTAATCCTAAAATAGCTATTGGGCTATAAAAAACTATCCACCTGTTTATAGGCATCTATAACGGCCTGCTCACCGCCCTTACCCTGTTTGGAGTTTCCATGTTCCATGCCCAAAACACCATCAAAACCTTTCTCATGAATCCACTTAAAGACATTCTTATAGTTGATTTCACCTGTGGTGGGCTCTTTTCGTCCTGGATTGTCCCCAATTTGAATATAGGCGATTTCATCCCAGGTGAGTTCCATATTATGGATGAGGTGGCCTTCATTTTTCTGCATATGATAGATATCGTACAATATTTTGCATGATGGACTATCTACCCCTTTACAAACCAAATAGGTCTGTTCCGATGTTCTCAAGTACAGGTCTGGCGAATCCGATAGCGGTTCAAGCACCATAACCAATCCGTGAGGCTCAAAAATTTCCGCCCCTCGGCGCAGGGCCTCAATAACGTTTGCATTCTGTACCCCTATGGGAAGGTTTCGTTCAAATCCACCGGGAACAACCGTCATCCATTTTGCATTTACACGTTTGGCCACTTCTACAGCTTTTCTACAGCCATCCAAGAATATGTCCAGATATTCTTGTTTACCCGCAGCGAGTGTATTGGCCATATTGCCGCCTTTGTCTACAACAAAGACGCCCATAGTCATATTGCGTTTGGCAAGGGTTTCCCCCATTTTGGTCTGTAAGGCCACATCACGCTTCATCATGCCATTATCCTCAAAGGCAGTGAACCCTTGATCTGCCATAAAATTGATTTGGTCTATGGGGTCTTCTCCCGCAAGTTCCTTGAACATGCCTAAATGGGGGGCGTATTTTAGGTTAAATTTATGGGGAGCCTCCAGTTTGTGACCTTTGGCGTATACCATTGCCCCGCCCAGGGAAATTGCTCCACTGCCCAATGCGGTTTTCTGTATAAAACTTCGTCTTTTCATGAATTTGTTTTTATATGGACCAAGCCTTGCCCCCAGTTAGTTCCTGAACATCACCACAACCAATATATTCCCCGGGAACTGGAAGGTATTCCAAAACCTGTTCCCCAACATATTCAGAGGTTTTATAACCCCAAATGGTCATATCCCTTAGATTTTTGGCAAACGCAAAACGAGAAATACTATCATCCAAATTTGCTTCCTTTCCTTCTGCCATGGCTTCATTGTATTGTTGGATAGCCTCAAGATTCTTCATTTCATCATCTTTGGTCACTTTTAGAGCTTCTGCAAGAACATGTTCCAAGTCTTCGGAAGTTAGCTCTCCAGCTTTTTCCTTTCCGGAATTTTGCAAAGCCTTATCAAGAAAACGGCCCATGGACATTTTTGCAAAATCCTGTTCTTCCTTTTCCGCAACCTGGTCCACAAAACGATCAATAAAAATATGTACTTGAACTTCGGATGCCGATGGCGTATCCGTTTTCGGAAGAATAATATCTACCAGTCTGGTCAATGCAGCTCCTTCATCCTTGGAAAAGAAATCCGGTGTCCATTCCAAGGCCGTTTCATTTTTACAGCTTTGCATTATGCTGATCAGTGTTGGGGTAGCAACGGAATAGCCCATGGCGAGCCCCATATTTTTAAGTGCTTTTCTTCTATCCATTATATATTTCCTTTTTTAAGTTCTTTTGCTGCATGATCGGCCGCTCTGGCGGTGAAAGCCATATAGGTCAAGGATGGGTTTACACAACTGGCCGAGGTCATAAAAGAGCCATCCGTTACATAAACATTGGGCACCGCATGGACCTGATTATGTCCATTGAGCACCGATGTCTTAGGGTTTCTTCCCATACGGGCAGTTCCCATTTCATGAATGCCAAGACCTAAAGCTCCCGGGCTGTCAAAGGGTTCAACATCACGGAGACCGGCCTTTTCCAACATCTCCACAGCCGAAGCTTTCATGTCCTTGCGCATCTCGTACTCGTTCTCTTGCAATTCCGCATCAAAAGTCAATGTAGGTAGCCCCCATTGATCCTTTTTGTCATAGTCCAAGGTAAATCTATTGTCCTCATAGGGCAAGACCTCCCCGAAACCACCCATACCAAAGGTCCACCCCCCAGGTTTTAAAATGGCATCCTTCATGTCCTTTCCATAACCGAGCTCTGCAATACTATCGTCCCAGTTGCCCCTACTGGCTCCACCCTGATATCCGAAGCCTCTTTTGTACTCTTTACGATTGGAATCTCCTCCTAGATTTCTAAAACGCGGGATATATATGCCATTGGGTTTTCTTCCTTTATAGTACTTGTCATCAAAACCATCAAACTTACCTTGGGCACCCACCCTAAGATGATGATCCATGATATTACGGCCCAATTGATCCGAATCATTGCCCAAACCGTTGGGGAACCTATCCGACTTGGATTGCATCAATATAGAAGTCGATGCCATCGCGGAAGCACAAAGGAAGATAACCTTGGCCTTAAATTCATAACTCTCTTTTGTAGTACGGTCAATGACTTTTACTCCTGTGGCCCTTTTGGTATCCGGGTCATACAGTATTTCATGAACAATGGAATCCGGTCGTAACGTCATATTTCCTGTGCGTTCCGCCGCTGGTAGGGTAGAGGAAAGACTACTAAAATACCCGCCGAAAGGACATCCTCTAATGCAACGGTTCCTAAATTGGCATTTAGTACGTCCATCAAACGTCTTATCCCCTGTAATATGTGCAACACGGCCCGCAGTAACAACCCGGCCATCAAAATTTTCGGCAACTTTTTCCCGAACATGTTGTTCTACACAATTCAGTTCCATCATGGGTAGAAATTGCCCGTCTGGTAATTGTGGAAGCTCAAGAAGTTCCCCGCTCACCCCGATGTAGGATTCAACCTTGTCATACCAAGGTGCGATATCTTTGTATCGTACCGGCCAATCCACCGCAACTCCCTCGCGTTTGTTCGCCTCAAAATCAATATTGCTCCAACGATAACTATGACGGCCCCATTGTAGGGATCGTCCCCCTAAATGATATCCTCGCATCCAATCAAAACGTTTGATTTCATTATAAGGGTGCTCCAAGTCGTTCACGAACCACATACGGCTGGCCGCCTTTGTAGTATATCCCGTCCGAGCTTGTTTGAGTTGTTGAGCCTTTTGTTTTGTAGTGGGTTCGCCACCATTGGGAAAATCCCAGGCATCTAAATTAGCGGTCTCATAGTCTTGAATATGTTTGACCATTCTACCTCGTTCCAGAACTAATGTTTTTAATCCTTTTTCACACAATTCTTTTGCGGCCCAGCCTCCGCTGATACCAGTTCCGACAACAATAGCGTCATACGACGCCTGTTCGTCGTTGTAATAAAATTTGCTCATGTACCTGATTGTTTATGCCCTAAATGTATTAAATATAAAATTAATTTTCTACATTTAAACGCTATACTCCTTGCAGTATGGTCTACTATATCGATGTAGAAAATCAGCAGCGATTCATTAGCGAACAACTAACCCTGTACCATGAGAAGAAGACATTTTATACAAAATGGCTCCCGAGCGGGCCTAGCACTATCCCTCTTAGGACTTCATGCCTGTAAGGAAGAAAAGAAAAAAGATTCCGAAGAAACAGAAGAAAATACAACAATGGAAGAAACCGCCCCTTTCTTTAAACTATCCTTGGCCCAATGGTCCATCCATAAAATGATACGGGAAGACGGGGTGGATCCGTATACCTTTGCCGAAAAGGCCAAGAAATGGGGTTTTACGGGGATTGAATATGTAAATCAGCTCTATAATAAAGAATTGGAAGCGGCCAATTACTCCGATGAGGCTATGGTTGCATTTGTGGAAAAATGCAATGCGGAAGCAAAAAAACATGGTGTTGAAAATGTACTGATAATGGTTGATGGAGAAGGTGGAATGGCCGTACCGGATGTGAACGAGCGTAAGCAGACCGTGGAAAACCACTACAAATGGGTCGATGCCGCGGCCGCTATGGGATGCCACGCCATACGAGTAAACCTGTATGGAACGGACGACCCAAAAATTTGGAAGGAAGCCTCCGTAGATTCCCTTACCCAATTATCTACATATGCCAAGGCTAAAAATATAAATGTAATTGTAGAGAACCATGGTGGACTTTCTTCCAACGGTGCCATGGTGGCAGATGTTATGGAAACCGTAAACATGGATAATTGCGGTACGCTACCGGATTTTGGTAATTTTTGTATCCGAAGGAACGATCCGGACGATTATACAAAAGGCTGTGCCGAAATGTATGATATTTATCAAGGGGTAACCGAATTGATGCAGCACGCCAAGGCGGTGAGCGCCAAATCCCACGAATTTGATGCCAATGGAAATGAGACCCAAATTGATTATACAAAAATGCTTCAAATTGTAAAGGATGCCGGTTACACAGGTCATATTGGTGTGGAGTATGAAGGAAGTGAACTCAGTGAGAAAGAAGGTATTTTGGCCACTAAGGAATTGATGCTCAATGCTGCCAAGAAGTTGGGCTGATACCAAAGCGATACAGTTTATGAAAGTGTTTTTTAACCAGCTTTTTGATTACAATTTCTATTGCAACAAAAAACTTATTGAGCGATGTAGTGCCATGGATACCGTTCCTGAAAAAAGTATTACGCTCTTTAGTCATATCCTCAATGCCCATCATATTTGGAATGCCAGAATTCTAGGAAAACCTCCCGAATATAAGGTCTGGCAACCGCATGACATTAAGGATTGGGGTGATATACATTACGAGAATCAAAGGAGCTCTTTCGAGATTACCACCAATTCGGAGGATTTTGAAAAACGGATCGATTATGAGAATACGGAGGGGCGTCTGTTTGCCAATACCCTAAAGGATATTCTGTTTCATATTATTAATCATTCCTCTCACCATCGGGGTCAGATAACCATGGATTTTAGGGACAACAATTTGGAGCCGTTACCTATGGATTATATTCATTACAAACGATAACGGAAAATATAGGCTTTATGAAAGTAGGAGTTCGTTTGCAACTATCCCTAATGATGTTTTTGGAATTTTTTGTCTGGGGTAGTTGGTACGTGACCATGGGGATTTATCTTCCTAACACTTTAGGCTCGGATGGTGCCGAAATAGCAATGGCGTATTCAACCCAGTCCTGGGGTGCCATTTTGGCCCCGTTCATCATCGGGCTTATCGCCGACCGGTTTTTTAATGCAGAACGTATTTTGGGCGTTTTACATCTTTTAGGGGCCGTATTGATGTACCTCTTATACCAAACCACGGACTTTACCTTGTTCTTTCCATACCTTTTGGCCTATATGATTTTATATATGTCCAGCTTGGCCTTGGTGAACTCTGTATCTTTTAACCAAATGAATAATCCTGCGAAGGAATTTGCCCAGGTTCGTGTTTTTGGAACCATTGGATGGATCGCGGCCGGACTTCTTATTAGTTATTTGAATTGGGACTCACAGGAAGGCATATCCGAAGGCATCTTACGGAACACTTTTTTAATGGCCGCAATTTCATCGGCGTTACTTGGGGTTTTTTGCTTCACCCTTCCGAAAACACCTCCGCGAATGGATAAAAAAAAGAAAGTAAGTATTTCGGATATTCTGGGGCTAGAGGCATTAGGACTTTTAAAAGACCGCAATTTTTTGATTTTCTTCATGGCATCTGTCCTTATCTGTATTCCATTGGCTTTCTATTATCAGCATGCCGGACAGTTTTTGGGAGAGATTGGTGTGACCAACCCAGCTGGAAAGATGACCATCGGTCAGATTTCGGAAATTCTTTTTATGCTATTACTCCCTTTCTTTTTCAAAAAGTACGGATTTAAAAAAACCATGTTGGTGGCCATGTTGGCCTGGGCCGTGCGTTATGTGCTATTCGCCTATGGTAATCCAGGTGAGCTGGCATTTTTGTTATTGTTGGGGATTGCCCTACACGGTATCTGTTACGATTTTTTCTTTGTTTCCGGACAGATTTATACCGATAGCAAGGCCGGAACCCATATTAAAAGTGCCGCCCAGGGATTGATTACCTTGGCCACCTACGGCCTTGGCATGCTCATTGGCTTTTGGATTGCAGGTAAAATCACAGATACCTACATCTCCATGGAGGGCGCGCATGCCTGGGAAATCATTTGGTTGTATCCGGCGGCTTTTGCCCTTTTGGTATTTTTTCTATTTTTCATTTTCTTCAAGAATGAAAAAATCACCTATAAAACTTAGATATTTTCTATATATTAATCACATAAAAATCAACACCTATTTTTAAAGTATACCATTATGCCAAAGAAGATTAGATTAGGAATTTTAGGAGGGGGCGGCGATTCTCTCATAGGAGTTTTGCACCGGGTTGCTTCCCATATCAATGATAACTATGAAATAGTAGGAGCGGTTTTCAATCCGGTTTATGAGGAAAATATAGGCTTTGCCAAAGAAATAGATGTTCCTACCGATCGCATTTATAAAGATTTTGATGCCTTTATTGAAGGAGAAATGAAATTGCCCAAAGAAGAGCGGATTCAGGTCTGTTCCGTACAGACCCCTAATTTTCTTCATTTTCCCATGGCCAAGAAATTGCTGGATAATGGGTTTCACGTTATCTGCGAAAAGCCAATGACCACTACTTTGGAGGAGGCAAAAATATTACAAGAAGCACACAAAAAGGCAGGTACAATATTCGCCCTGACCCATACCTATACGGGCTATCCAATGGTGCGTCAAATGCGTGAAATGATAAAATCCGGGGCTTTGGGAAAAATCCATAAGGTGGATGCTCGTTACTACCAAGGTTGGATCAATACCATTATCCATGATAAGGAGAAGCGCTCATCCGTATGGCGATTAGATCCGGAGAAGGCCGGTATCAGCTCCTGTATGGGGGATATTGGGGTACATGCCTTTAATTTAGTGGAATATACCACAGGACTTCAGGTAAAATCCCTATTGTGTGATTTCAACTATTTATATGAGGACAATAAAATGGATGTGGATGGCACTGTTCTTGTCCGAATGGGCGATCACGTTAAAGGAGTTATCCGGGGAAGCCAAGTGGCCACGGGAGAGGAAAACGGACTGGCTATCGCAATCTATGGGGAAAAAGCCTCGTTTCGTTGGGAGCAGGAAAAACCTAATTTTCTGTACAAGCAAAGCGATACTGAACCTACCCAAGTATACAAGCCCGGACACGCCTATAACTCCGAATTGTCGCTGAACGGCACAAAACTACCACCAGGGCATCCCGAAGGAATCTTCGATTCTATGGCAAACATCTATTTGGGGGCTGCCAGGGCCATACGGGGAGAGCAATACAATGATGGAGAATTCCCTACCATGTTGGATGGTGTTCGCGGCATGAATTTCATCGAAGCCACGGTGGAATCCCATAAGGGAGGTAATGTTTGGGTGGAGATGGAAAGCTAACCTTTATAAAACACATCCAAAGGAATATTTAAATTATAAGGCCCTAAAAGTTTTTAACTTTTAGGGCCTTATAATAAAAGATGCCTAATACCGAAGACTTAAGGCTATCGTTCAAACACCTTCTCAAATTCTTGGCATACAATAATCATACTGTCCCTTGGGACACGCCCAAAAGGTTCCAACTCCCGGGTGTAATAATCCCAATGTACGCGTTTCCAATACTCTAGGGATTTATCACCTTCTCCTTCCAGTTTGGCATATTCCTGATTAATACTGAAATAGGGTTTGAACGAGACCTTGGTGAGCCTCACAATACATTGCGCTTTGCCCTCCCAATCGGTTACTACAATAAAATCCCCGATTTTAGGCAAGGTTTCCTTTCGGTATTGAAGTCCCAATAAAGAATCGGAAGTAGCTTTTTTAGTTCCCTTTTTTACCAATTCTGCACATTCATTGGCATCCGTCTCGTTATCGCAAAAATGAATAACATTAGGGGCATCTACAAAAGCAAATTCCAGATGGGCGTCCAAAAAATCGCCCCACATATTTCTGGCTGAAGCGTTATCCATTAGTAGCTGTTTTGGTAAAGCAAAATACGCTCATAATTTCTATCTAGAAAATAGTTTTCTTTTTCAGTTGTTGGGCAGCATGATTGGCCGCCCTTGCCGTAAACGCCATATAGGTTAAGGAAGGGTTTACACAACTGGAAGAAGTCATAAACGCTCCATCGGTAACATATACATTTTTAACGGCATGTATCTGATTATTCTTGTTCACTACTGATGTTTTTGGGTCATGTCCCATTCTTGCGCCTCCCATTTCATGAATGGCCGATCCCGGCCCCGAAGTTGTATCATACCCCTTTACATCCACAAATCCGGCTTTTTCAAAAATGGCAATGGCCTCGTTCATCATATCCTTCCGCATCTCCAACTCATTAGTTTTTAATTCTACATCAAAATCCAATAAAGGTAGTCCCCACTGGTCTTTTTTAACGGAACTTAGCGTTACCTTATTGTCGTCATAGGGCAAAAACTCACCAAAGGCGGTCATCCCAATTTGCCATTGTCCCGGTTTAAGAATGGCTTCCTTCAACCCACCCCCATAGACCGTCTCGGCAATTAGGTTGGACCAATTGTTTCTACTTGCCCCTCCTTGGTAGCCAAATCCACGTAGATAGTTTTTACGCTCCGTGTTCCCGCCAAGGTTTGTGAATCTAGGAATATAAAAGCCATTAGGCCTTCGTCCTTTGTAGTATTTGTCCATATGGCCATTGACCGTGGCACTGGCGCCCACCTTAAAATGATGGTCCATAATATTGGTTCCCAGCTTTCCGGAATCGTTTCCCATTCCATTCGGAAAACGATCAGATTTGGATTTTAATAGAATACCCACCGAGGACATGGCCGAAGCACATAGAAAAATAACTTTTGCCCTAAACTCTAATTTTTCACGGGTTTCCGTATCAATGACACGAACTCCAATGGCTTTATTTACCGTTTCATCATAAATGATTTCATGGACTATAGAATTAGGACGAAGTGTCATATTCCCTGTCCGTTCCGCTGCAGGAAGTGTAGAAGAGTTGCTACTAAAATACCCACCAAAGGGACAACCTCGTTTGCATCTGTTTCGATATTGACAAGGTCCTCTATTGGCAAAGTCGGTTGTGTTTTTTGTGATATGCGCTACACGGCCGATAGTCAATAAACGGCCATCGTCAAAATTCTGGGACATATTGGCCTGTAGCTCCTTCTCTACGCAGTTAAGCTGCATGGGAGGATGAAATTTGCCGTCCGGTAATTGTTTCAATCCCAAGTTTTCCCCACTTACACCTATGTATTCTTCTACGGTATCGTACCATGGAGCAATGTCTCCATAGCGTACCGGCCAATCCACACCATGACCATCCTTTTTATTGGCCGCAAAATCAATATCGCACCAGCGGTAACTTTGCCGTCCCCAGGTAAGTGAACGCCCCCCTACTTGATAGCCTCGAATCCAATCAAAACGTTTGGTCTCTTCATAGGGGTGGTCCAAGGCATTGACAAAAAAATGCATGGCCTCCCGCTGTCTATTTACACCGCCCATTGGTAATAATGAAAAGGCTTTCTTTTCCTCTCGCGTTAGTTCGCCCCTGAATTCATAATCCCATGGATCATCGTTCATCGTGGGATAGTCGGTTACATGTTTTACCATTCTCCCGCGCTCCAGTACCAAGGTCTTTAAACCATTCTCACAGAGTTCTTTGGCGGCCCATCCACCACTTATTCCCGTTCCTACTACAATGGCGTCATATGTTGTATTTGGGTTTGCCGGCATGTACTAAATTTATGAAAACTTTCCGGCCTTCAATTGTTTTGCCGCATGATTGGCGGCTCTCACAGTAAAGGCCATGTAAGTTAAGGAAGGATTTACACAGCTCGAGGAGCTCATGAACGCCCCATCGGTCATATAAACATTGGGAACCTTATGGACTTGATTGTTTTTGTTGGTAACAGAGGTATTGGGATTATGCCCCATTCGGGCACCACCCATTTCATGGATACCTAAACCTGGGCCGGTGGATTCGTCATAGGGTTGAACATCCTTAAAACCTGCTTTGGCAAACATATCCATGACTTCTCGTATAATGTCCTCCCGCATTTTGTATTCATTTTCCTTGAATTCCACATCAAAATCAAGCTGAGGTAATCCCCATTGATCCTTTTCCGTTGTACTTAGGGTCACTTTGTTATCGTCATAGGGAAGAAATTCCCCAAAACCGGTCACTCCAATTTGCCAATTCCCGGGTTTTAGTACGGAATCCTTCAAATTTTTTCCATAGCTCATCTCCTTAATGGAAGCCGACCAATCCTCCCTACTGGCACTACCCTGATATCCGAAACCTCTTAAGTAATCACGCTTCGTCTTTTCATCCATGTTCACCCAACGCGGAATATAAAATCCATTGGGCCGTCTGCCTTTATAATATTTATCCAAATAGCCATCTATTTTTGCCGTGGCACCCAACTTATAATGATGATCCATAATATTCTTGCCCAACATCCCGGAATCGTTACCCATTCCATTGGGAAAGCGATCGGACGTGGATTTTAGCAAAATCCCCACCGAGGCCATTGCAGAAGCACAGAGAAAAATAACCTTCGCCTTGAACTCTAATTTTTCGTGGGTTTCGGTGTCGATAACTCGAACTCCAGTGGCTTTTTTGGAAGTCTCGTCGTAAACTACTTCATGAACAATAGAATTAGGCCTTAGCGTCATATTTCCTGTCCGCTCAGCTGCTGGAAGTGTCGAGGAGTTGCTGCTAAAATATCCGCCGAAAGGACAACCGCGCCAGCATCTGTTCCTATATTGGCAGGGATTCCGTCCTTCAACCTGGGCCTGCTTATCCGTAATGTGGGCCACTCGACCGATAGTCAATAAACGGCCATCATCATATTTTTCGGCCATTGTTTTTTTTAGATCGTACTCACCGCATATTAAATCCATGGGTGGTTGAAACTTACCATCCGGTAATTGTTTCAATCCCAAGTTTTCCCCACTTACACCTATGTATTCTTCGACCTTATCGTACCATGGGGCAATGTCCTGATAGCGTACCGGCCAATCCACGCCGTGTCCATCTTTTTTATTGGCCTCAAAATCAATATCGCTCCAGCGATAGCTTTGGCGCCCCCATGTTAGGGATCGGCCGCCCACGTGATAACCTCTGATCCAGTCAAAGCGTTTGGTCTCTATATATGGATGCTCCAAATCGTTTACAAAGAAGTGTTTTACATCGTCCTTTGGGGCCCAATTGACCCGGAGTTGTTTGTGATATTTTTTCCTATCCTCTGCGGAAAGTTCATTTTTATAAGGAAAGTCCCATGCGTCCATGTTCATTGTGGGATAGTCCTTAATGTGTTCCACCATTCTTCCGCGTTCCAACACTAAGGTCTTTAAACCATTCTCGCAGAGTTCCTTGGCTGCCCAGCCTCCACTAATGCCGGTACCTACCACTATGGCATCATACACTTCTTCTTGATTCATCTTGGATTTCTTATTTTAATTCTGATGGTTTTCCTATATTTATGATTTCCCGAAGTAAAGCAGAACCTAGAGGAAATTTAGAGAACTAAATATAGGATTTATTCTAACACTTCCGTAAAATATTAAATTCATAATCAAATTAATATAGAATACTGTACTGATGAAGACAATTAAAGGACCTGCCGTTTTTTTGGCACAATTTGTAGATAGCAAGGCACCTTTTAACTCGCTGGATGGCATGTGCCAATGGGCGGCCGATCTGGGTTACAAAGGAATTCAAATTCCTACTTGGGAAAGCTTTTTGATCGATTTGGACAAAGCTGCGGAAAGTCAAACATATTGCGACGAACTCAAGGGGAAAGTAAACTCCTATGGATTGGAAATTACCGAACTCTCCACGCATCTGCAAGGTCAACTGGTAGCGGTACATCCCGCATTTGATATCATGTTCGATGGTTTTGCTCCAAATCATGTAAGGAACAATCCAAAGGCTCGCACGGAATGGGCGGTAGATGTGGTAAAGAAAGCCGGTACGGCGAGCAGAAGGTTGGGCATTACGGCGCATGCTACTTTTTCCGGGTCCCTTTTATGGCATACTTCATATCCTTGGCCGCAGCGGCCTCCTGGACTTGTAGATATGGGCTTTGAGGAATTGGCCAAGCGATGGAAGCCCATTTTAGATCATTTTGATGAGGAAGGTGTGGATGTCTGTTATGAAATACATCCCGGTGAGGATTTGCATGACGGGGATACCTTTGAGCGTTTTTTGAAAGCCACGGGAAATCACAAAAGGGTCAATCTACTTTATGATCCCAGCCATTTTGTACTTCAGCAACTGGATTATTTAGCCTATATAGACTTCTATCATGAGTTTATAAAATCCTTTCATGTAAAGGATTCCGAGTTTAATCCTACCGGGAAAAAGGGCGTCTATGGTGGATATAACGATTGGGAGAATCGTGCCGGTCGTTTCCGTTCCTTAGGCGATGGTCAGATCGATTTTAAAACGATTTTCTCCAAACTAACGCAATACGGCTGTGACGTTTGGGCCGTAATGGAGTGGGAATGTTGCATTAAGAGTCCTGAACAGGGTGCTCGGGAGGGAGCCATCTTTATCCAAGACCACATTATCGAGGCCACCCAAAGAACTTTTGATGATTTCGCCGGGGGCGAAACGGACAAGGAAGTGCTTAAAAACATACTCGGAATCTAAACCGTTAAAACTTAAATTATGAAACAGTTTTTATGTATTGTGCTTATAACCATATCCACTTTGGGCTGCAAGGAAAAAGCGAAAACACCTACCGAAGAAGCCATAGAAGAGGCCGTTTCGGAAGCTGATGTCACGACCTCTGAGAACGAAGAATGGATTGTTCTTTTTGATGGTACTTCTTTTGATGGTTGGAAAGAATATCTAAAGGAAGACATTTCCGAACACTGGAAATTGGAGGATGGGGCTATGGTCTTTTACCCTCCTGAAGATCGAAAAAAAGGTGAGAGCTATAACCTGGTGACCGAAAAGGAGTTCACCGATTTTGAGCTTTCCCTGGAATGGAGGATTGCCGAGGGAGGCAATAGTGGCATCTTTTGGGGCGTTGCCGAAATGCCTTCACTCAATCAACCTTACCGTACGGGACCTGAAATACAGGTACTCGATAATGAGAAACATCCCGATGGCAAAAATGGCACGAGCCATCAAGCAGGGGCATTGTACGATATGGTATCCCCAACTAAGGATGTTACCAAGCCGGTTGGAGAGTGGAATACCTGTGTGTTGACCATAAACCATAAAACGAATCAAGGAAGTGTTATGCTAAACGGGGAGAAAGTGGTTGAATTTCCCGTGAACGATCCGGAATGGAGTACTATGGTAGCCGATTCAAAATTTGCCGATTGGGAGCATTTCGGAAAACATACCACAGGTAAAATTGGACTTCAAGATCATGGGGACGGGGTGGCATTCCGTAATGTAAAAATCAAGGAGTTATAGTGCAGGATTATTAGTGCCATATTTGCTACGTAAATATGGCTATTTGCTGGATGCATCTGTACAAATGAGAAATACCAAAGATTGAAACGATATGAACACTTTACTAATGAAAAAACTACTCACATTAATTACCCTTTTTTCACTTTCCATTGTATTGGGACAGGAAGCCATATTGGGAGAGACTCCAGGAATAGTAAGAGACGGAGTAATCGTACACCCCGAGTATGAAGGCCCGGAACCTACCAAACCCAAGGCCACGGAATTCTATGAGCCCAAGGTTCCCAAGGTCACTCCTGGAACAAATGGCAGCCCGCCTAGCGACGCTATCGTTCTTTTTGATGGTACAAGTTTTGATGGTTGGGTTAGTTCAAAAGATGGTACTTCTCCAGCCCCATGGCGTTTGAACGATGATGGAAGTATGACCGTTGCCGATAGGACAGGGGATATACAGACCAAACAAAAGTTTGGAGATATGCAGCTACATATTGAATGGCGATCACCACTACCGGTTCAGCGCGATAATCAAAACCGAGGTAATAGTGGAATTTTTATAAGTGGTCTTTATGAGATACAGGTTCTGGATCAAAATGATAACCCCACTTATGTAAATGGCCAAGTGGGTTCTATTTATAAGCAAGGGCCACCATTGGCAATGGCTTCCGTACCTACGGGAGAATGGAATACCTATGACATTGTTTATCATGCACCGGAGTTCAATGCCAAAGGTGAAAAAATCAAATCCGGTACCGTTACGGTTATTCACAATGGGGTGTTGATCCAAGACCATACAGAAATCAAGGGGACTACGCCCTATATAGGATGGCCAAAAAATCCTGCACATGGCAAAGGCCCGCTAAAGCTCCAGGATCATGGTGACGACAGTCGGGTAAGCTATAGGAACATTTGGGTCAGGGAACTATAACTGGTCTTTCGTCCGCTGTATTTCTTAATTAAAATATACCTATGATTCAATCCATGACCGGTTTCGGGAAGCATGTGATACAACTGCCCACGAAAAAAATCACCATCGAGCTAAAATCGCTCAATAGCAAGAGCTTGGATTTGAATGCCCGAATGCCTTCTGCCTATCGTGAAAAGGAATTGGAACTCCGAAAGCTTATTGCCTATGAATTGACCCGGGGAAAAGTTGATTTTGGACTTTATATAGAATATACCGGCGATGAGACCTCCGCACAGATAAATGAAGGTGTAGTACGGCAGTATATGAAACAATTGGAGTCCATTGCCCAAGGAGAGGATGTACGTCTTATGGAAATGGCCTTGCGATTGCCAGATGCTTTAAAAACGGACAGGGATGATATAGATGAGGCTGAATATTCAGCAATTCTTGAAGCGCTAAAAAATGCCATTTCCGAAATACAGAAATTCCGTACCCAGGAAGGCCAAATATTGGAAAAGGATTTTGTGGAACGGATACATACTTTGGAATCCCTGTTGGAAGAAGTGAAGGTCATGGATCCGGAAAGGCAATCAACGATTCGGGAACGTCTTGAAAAAGCTATGACTGATTTGAGGGCGGATGTAGACGCCAATCGTTTTGAGCAGGAACTTATTTATTATTTGGAGAAATATGATATTACCGAAGAGAAAGTTCGGCTTGCCAATCATTTGAGCTACTTCTCCAAAACATTGGGGTCTAAGGATTCCAACGGGAAGAAACTAGGCTTTATTTGTCAAGAAATCGGTCGTGAAATCAATACCATTGGCTCTAAGGCGAATTATGCCCCTATGCAACAATTGGTCGTCCAAATGAAGGATGAACTGGAAAAGATAAAGGAACAAATGTTGAACGTTTTATGACGAAAGGGGGCAAATTAATCATATTTTCAGCCCCTTCAGGGAGCGGTAAAACAACCATTGTACGTCATCTTCTGGCACAACCGGATTTAAATTTGGCCTTTTCCGTCTCGGCCACTTCAAGGCCAAGGAGAGGTAAGGAAAAGCAGGGAAAGCACTACTATTTTATGTCTGTTTCGGAATTCAAAAAGCATATCAAAAATGATGATTTTTTGGAATGGGAAGAGGTATACCGCGATAATTTTTATGGAACCTTAAAAAGCGAGGTAGAGCGGTTATGGTCCGAAGGCAAAAATGTGATTTTTGATATTGATGTAGTAGGAGGGCTAAGGATAAAGAAGAAATATCCGGAAAAAACACTTGCCGTTTTTGTAAAACCGCCCAGTGTGGACGAACTAAAGATTAGACTGAAAAAGCGAAGCACGGAAAGTGACGACAAGATCAATATGCGTATTGCAAAAGCTTCCGTAGAAATGGCCACCGCCCCACAATTTGATACAGTTATCAAGAATTACGATTTGGACAGGGCTTTGACTGAAGCGCATAATCTTGTGGCCGAATTTATCGGGAGAATACCATCATCGGAAAGTGGAGTCTAAATATCAAGAGAAATTGAAACGAATAGGCCTTTATTTCGGCACATTTAACCCTATCCATATCGGCCATCTTATTATCGCCAACCATATGGTGGAGTTTTCCGATCTGGACGAGGTTTGGTTTGTAATTACCCCAAGGAGTCCCTTTAAGACCAAACAAACGCTTTTGGATGACCACCATCGGTATCAAATGGTATTTGAGGCAGTTAAGGAATACCCCAAATTAAAACCTAGCAAAATTGAATTTGATTTACCCCAACCCAATTATACGATTGACACTTTAGTACGTTTGGATGAGAAGTATGGAGACGGCAACATATTTTCCTTGTTAATGGGCGAGGACAATCTCAAGGGATTTCATAAATGGAAAAATTATGAAGCCATCTTGGAAAACTATACTCTTTATGTTTATCCAAGAATCTCAAATGGAGCAGTGGAGAATCGATTTAAGGAACACCCAAAAATCCATCATATAGATGCTCCTGTAATGGAAATCTCTTCAACCTTCATCCGTAAAAGCCATAATATGGGGAAGAATGTACGTCCGCTACTCCCGGAAACGGTTTGGGTGTATATGGACGAAATGAATTTTTATAGATAACCTTAAATCTTAATTGTTTATATCAAAAAGTGTAACCTCATACGTGAAGTCACTCATTTCTCCATTAAGATTAACATCTTCTAGAGTTACAGTATAGGAAATGTCTTCCGTACCATTTGTATTTACCGCTTCGGGGACCCAGACAATTGTACGATCTCCAAAGGCGTTATCCAATTCTTCCAAAGATAGTGCGACAGAATTTCCATCTTCATCCTCCATGGAGACCTTGGTTGCGGTAAAGTCAGCATTTCTTATAGAGAAGGACCATCGTGAATACACTAGATTATTGGGGATGTATCCTTCTGGGGGCCATGCAATAAATTCAGGTGCGTCTTCAGGAGACGTACCTGCATTACCGAGCACCCAAATAGCGTTGGCCCTTTCGGTATTCCCTATTCCAATTTCCTGTAGTCTTGGCCATAATAGCCATCTTCTATGACCTACCGGACCGTTGTTGGATCCTTGATCTCTAATATATACGTCTATGGCCGGGGCATTTCTGGCCATGGCCAGTAGCGAATTTCCGGCTCCTTCCTTACCATCATCACTGAAACACTTCCAACTATTTGGAGGTGAATGATCCAAGGTACCATTAGCATGCATCATAAGAGCCGACTTTTGGGCCTTTTCACTCTTTGTGGCATTTTCCGATATTTCATTGTTCAGTCCTACTGCTTTTCTAAAATAGGCCAAGCGCATAAAGATTTTTTCCTTTGTGCCTTCAGGCACGGAGCCTGCATTACAGGAAGGTTCATCTCCGGTCCAAGGCACATCTTCAGTGGCACTAACGGAGGCTAAATAATAATCTTCATATAGTTCCTTGGCCGCTAATCTGGCGGAGTTATCCGTATCGGACGGAGATGGCTCATTGTCGGTACCATCATCTGGAAATTGTTCATTATCTGTACCGTCATCAATGTTGGGTGAAGGCGTGTCCTTGGTACAAGATACAATTGCTAAGGCGCATAAAAGAAAAAATAAGAATGACCTGCGAAGTAATACGTGCATACTGGAAATCGTTTGGGTGTACCTCTTAAACGAAGGAATTCCCAAAAAGCACATAATTTTTCGATGAACGGAGCAAGTAAATAAACAAGGTAGAAAAAAATACTATATCAAGTAGCCGTTAAGGATACTGGATGGAAATACTTTAAAGCGGTTTGTTGAATTAGTTTAGGAAGGAAACATTTCCTATACCTTGACGCCGTTTACATGGCCATCATAAATTTCCAATAGGTTTAGCGTAGCTGCAAGCAAATCTTTGGTTTCCGATAAGAGGCTAAAATATAGCGCTGTATTTTTTGGACTGGTTTCATCAATCCTTGTTCGGGTAACCTGTTTTTCTATTTTTTTATTGATGTGGTCAAAAAGATTCTGCTTATGGACTATCAATTCTGTAAGGTTAACATATTCTTTGGTTTCAAAGATTTGGGTAACCTTGGAGAAAAGACCGCTTACGTATTGATCGGTTTCTTTCAAATCCTTTATTTGATTGAAACGCAATTTTTTATGATTGTTATTTACGTGTTTATACCCTGCCTTTGAAATGTATTCCAAGGACTGTGTCATATCCTCCAAATAATTGAGCATGGTTATGTAAAAATTACTTGTACCTACGCTGGACTCATCCAAATTCTTTATGAAATAGAAAATATTATCCTTTAATTCTTCCACTTCCTTCTCCAATTTGGAGATACTCTTTCTGCTTTTTTTCAACCTTTCAATATCATGTTTGGCCAAACCATCTATGCAAAAGGTGTATATTTTATTGGCCCTTTTCATGGTAAGGGCAATGTTGTCCGCACTTTCTTCGATTAGCTCTTTGATAGAACTACTTTCAGCTCTTTGCAGTTTTTCCTCAATTTTATTTTCTTTTACCTTTTTAGTGTGGGAGAGGTAATTCTTTCCAATGAGCAAAAATGCGGTAATAAGTAAGATTACTATGGCCACAATTCCTCCTAAATGGATGAGGTAAGCTATTAGTGCCGCGGCAGTAAAGGCGCTAATGGCCGTAAAGAACCATCCGCCTATTACATTAAGTACACCGGCAACACGATAGACCGCGCTCTCCGGTCCCCAAGCCCTATCGGCCAGCGAGGTGCCCATCGCAACCATAAAGGTAACATAGGTAGTGGACAAGGGTAGTTTCATAGAAGTAGCAATGGATATCAATACACTTGCTACCATAAGGTTTACGGAGGCCCTGACCAAATCGAAGGCAGGAAGATCCTGGGTCCTGATTTTGGGTACATATACATAAGGTTTCTCAAACCTTTTGTCTATTTTGGCCCTAAGGGAAATCGGAAAAATACCCGAAAAGTTTTCCGTGGCTTTAATGGAGTATTTCACAATTTGTCTGGAAAGAAAATTAGGCTGAAAGCGTTCTTCTCCTTCGTCCTGTCTAGAAAGGTCAACACTTGTTTTTACAACATTTTTTGCCTTGGAAGAAAACCAAAGGGTAATGACCATAATAACTCCTGAAAGTAACAGAAGCAACGTAGGTGTCCTCACGGCCTGCGATAGACTCTCCATGGTATATTGTTCCGCAAGTGTACCAGAATTGCTCCAACTGGTGTAAGATTCAAGTGCGGCCAGGGGAACTCCAATAAAATTTACCAAATCGTTTCCTGCAAAAGCCATAGCCAAGGCGAAGGTGCCAAGAACGATGATCAGAGTATAAATATTGAGTTTAAAAAATGAGGTAACCAACCACGATACAAACGCCCAAAGAACAAAATTCTCTAGAAGAAAGAGTATAGGATTGGAGGCTATATGTTCAAGAATAACGGGACTAAAAATATCCGCACTTTTTAATCCTTTTACTAGTATGAAGTAGACTATAGATGTTATGGCCAATCCACCAAAAATGGCCCCGATCCATTTGGGTCTTTCCTGAAATTTAAATGAAATGAACAATCGCGAAACAAATTGGATAAGGGCCCCAACAGAGAAAGCAACCACCACCGAAAGTAGGATGCCCAAAATAATCTCGGTCGCTTTTTCAGTATTGATATAGGTGCTCAAATCCACAAAACCACCACCTGCTGCCGTAATTTTTATCAATGAAATAGCTACTGCCGCACCTAGTAATTCAAACACAATGGATACTGTTGTAGAAGTTGGCATACCCAAGGTGTTGAAAAAATCCAACAACAGAATATCCGTGATCATTACGGCCATGAATATGATCATAATCTCTGCGAAGACAAATTCTTCGGGATTAAATATTCCTTTTCTGGCCACTTCCATCATACCGCTTGAGGACATGGCTCCAAAAGCGATACCAATACTGGCAACGATCATTATGGTCCTAAAGGAAATGGCTTTGGAACCTATTGCGGAGTTTAGAAAGTTTACGGCATCATTGCTGACACCTACCACCAAATCCGTGATGGCAAGCACCGCAAGAGCGATAATCATGAAAAGGTAAATGTTTTCGCCCATTAACATCAAATAAGCACAAAAATGACATTATAATTTGTTAAGTAAGTTAAAATAAAGTTATGAAAGTTGTTTGCGAGATTTCTGAGTGAAGTGCAGGAAAATGGTTCAATAATATTCTCCTATAGCGGTGGAAGAGTTTTTATTTCGAAAGTTTGATGGACAATTGGCTGGACTCTCCTTTTTTATTACTGTTTTTAACGAAAGTAAAGAAATAAAATGGTCAGAGTTTTAGGAAAGATGAAAGGTCAACGTGCAATAGTGATTCACCATAAAACCTAGAATGTAAATTTAATGTTAATAAATTGTTTCGTAAATGTATAACCAAAAGCTTTGCAGAATGAGTATCGCGGAGCAATTGAAGTTGCACAATACTATTATCGCAAGTTTTTAATGATAAAATATGGGGGCGAGACCGTGAACCTGATGACTGATATACTTAAAGTGCAATTACAGGGACACCTTAAAAAAGGGGGTTAATCCTGACTATTTTTGGGCTGTTTTTTCCATTGATGCAATTGAACCATATGGCATGGACTCGCTATTAGAAACTATTACTGTCTCTGGATCAATGGTTTTAGAACTTAATCCTCTTTGTATTTGAAGTACGCCATTGGGTTTTGCCTCTATAGGAATTTCTAAAGTATCATAGCCCAAAAAACTGATGACCAATATATAATTCTCGGGATCCACATCGTCAATTTCAAAATTGCCATGAAAATTGGTATGTGTTTTCCATTCGGTATTTTTTAGCATAACGTCTGCAAATAGCATAGGTTCACCGCTAAGTTCATTGTCCAAAACCCTCCCGGATATGGAGCTGGTTTCCTGAGCCAATAGTATCGCGGAAAAAAGAAAGGGGATAATTAGAACTATTTTTTGTACCATGTTTTGATAACGTTGTTTTCTTTAGGCAAAGAAAACGTAACTAGTTTAATATAACGTTATGGGCATATTATCAATAGGCCTTTTTAAGGTTAACTAAATGTTAGCCGTCCGTGGACAATCCGTAATATGGAATATAGGTAAACACTGAAAAGATGTATCTTGCGCCACAAATTGATTGGCATGGATTGGGAACGGTTACTTTCCTTAAAACGATATGGTGATACCGGTAAAAGATTACGTAAGGAGCAGGATGAGACCCGATTGGGATTTGAAGTGGATTACGATCGGATTATTTTTTCTTCCGCTTTTCGCAGTTTACAGGATAAGACCCAGGTTATTCCCTTGTCCAAGACCGATTTTGTCCATACCCGTTTAACACATAGTTTGGAAGTGTCCGTTGTGGGCCGCAGTTTGGGTAGGATAGCCGGGAAACGAATACTGGAAAAACATCCTCACCTGAGCGAAGTTCATGGATATACGTTCAACGATTTTGGAGCCATTGTGGCAGCTGCCGCCTTGGCTCATGATATAGGGAATCCTCCTTTTGGGCATAGTGGGGAAAAAGCGATTGGAGAGTATTTTAAAAATGGCAACGGCAAAAAATACCATTCAGTACTTTTTGAAAAAGAGTATCAGGATTTGATTGATTTTGAAGGAAATGCTAATGGATTCAAGCTATTAACCGAATCCAAAGAAGGTGTTGAAGGAGGGCTGCGTCTGAGCTATGCGGTGTTAGGAGCTTTTATGAAATATCCAAAGGAATCGCTTCCAAAGAAACCTACCAAACACATTGCGGACAAGAAATTTGGGTTTTTTCAGTCCGAAAAGGAATTTTTTGAAGAAGTTGCCCGGGAATTGGGTCTGCCATCCACTACCGCTGGGGAGGGCATTTCTTTTTCGAGACATCCCTTAGCCTATCTCATGGAAGCGGCGGATGACATTTGTTATACCATAATAGACTTTGAGGATGGAATAAATCTTGGTCTTATTTCCGAGGAATTTGCTTTGGAATATTTGATAAAGTTGGTGAAAGATACCATAAGTACTAAGAAGTATAATGGTTTGCGATACAAGGAGGACAGGCTAAGCTATCTACGGGCATTGGCCATCAATACCTTAATACGGGATGCCATCGAGGTTTTCGTTGAGAACGAAGAGAAAATACTTAATGGTACATTTGAGACTTCCTTATTGGACAAAAGCAAATACAAAGCTCAAATTGCCGATATTATCTCGTTAAGCGTCCATAAAGTATATCGTTCCCAAGAGGTGGTGGAAAAGGAAATAGCCGGTTATAGGATTATTTCTGATATTCTGGACGTTTATACCGGCGCACTAGTTCGGGAAAAGGAGGGCAAGTTTTCCAATTACGATAGATTGATGATACAAACCCTACCGGAGTTTTATCAACAGACGGAAACATCCATATACAAAATATTATTGAATACCTCTTGTTATGTGGCCAGTCTTTCAGATGGATCTGCCGTTCATATACACAATAAGATTATGGGGAAACAACTTTAAAAATCATAAGAGACCCCTACACCCAACAACTGTTTAAACTGTATCCTTGGTTCTCCTGGATCAATTACGACACCATCGGCATTTACCTGCTCGTCAAATAAAATATCATCGTCATAAATCAAATGGGTGCCAATAGTAGTAACAATATATTCGTTTACCTTAAGATTAAAGTTGAGCTCCCAGTCCACATCTACATTACCAAATCTGCGTAAATAGTCTGTATACAAGTTTAGCCTATGTTTGAGCCCCATATTTTTAAAGACCTGGGTTTCCCAAGTATGGTTGACCAGAAAACCAAACTCCAAAAAAACATTTTCACCTTGTTGTATGATGTTTCCATCAGCATCAAAAATGGCCTTTTGTACCCCAAAAGCTCCTCTATCCGCTAAATCTTGATCTAACACAAAAGTGGCCTTCTGCGTCACGGGCGAGATGTATAGATTAAACCTTTGATCCTTGGTTATATACGAGGTTCCCGCTCCCAAAAACGAATACCCAGGAGCCATAAACCGAGATATGGGTGTATCCCGGTTTGGATATTTATATCCATTGGAAAATTGGGTGTTAAAATTAGCCTTTACGGAATAATACCAATTACTGATGGTATCCCTTTGATAGCCAAATGTGGAGCTAAATCGGATGAGGTCGTCCGTTTTTCGTATTTGCTGACCTTCCTGTACATTTATTCCATATCTAAATCGGAGTTCATTGTCCCACTGTATATATCTAAATTTATAATTTCGGGCGAAACTGGCATTGCCTAAGGCGGATACGGAATTGTCTCCCCCGGCATTCCAATTCACAAAGGCGACTTCGCTTAGGTTCAGCCCAAGTTTATTCAATCTGGTCCAAAATGAAGGTACACGAAATTTCTTTGGTTTTTCCATAAGGGCCTTTGTTTTTTTAAATGACACCTCCGGAATGGTCAGATTTACACCTCTGGGTATATTTTTCACCTTTTCTTGGATACGGCGAACTACAATGGTATCAACTACGGTTGTATCCACCGCCATGCTATCTAATTGTGTGCCAAGGGGTACAGGATTTTGGGCCAGTAACAATCCAGTAGCGAAAACAAAGGACAAAAGAAAAAAGGATAAATTACGTTGGTTTTTGTTACGCATCAAAAATTCTATTTAAAAGATTTCTAAGGGAAGTAGCGTCTATTTCTGCCAGTTGATGGAGTTCATCCACTGTACCGTGCTCTAAAAAAGCATCATCTATTCCGAGCATATGAATTTGGTTGGAATACCCCATTTCATTGGTCAGTTCCAGTATTGCACTACCGAATCCTCCTGCTTTGCAAGCATCTTCGATAGTTATAATATACTCGTAATTTTGAAAGATGTGTTCTAGACGGTTTGTATCCAAAGGTTTTATGAAACGCATATCATAATGCCCTATTTGTTGGTTGTTATCGTTTTCATCAATAACCTTGCCAACCCTGTTTCCTATGGTGCCCAATGAAAGTATCGCGATTTTACTTCCTTTTTTTAATTCTTGTGAAGATCCGATAGCTATTTCTTCAAAGGGTCGCTTCCAATCCAAGGTAGTCCCTTGACCCCTGGGATAACGTATAGCAATAGGATTAGGCAACCCCAATTGTGCCGTATACATAATATTGCGCAGTTCCATTTCATTCATGGGCGCAAAAATAATCAGGTTGGGAATGCATCGCAAGTATGCCAGGTCAAAAACACCATGGTGTGTTGCACCATCCTCACCAACAATACCTGCACGATCCAAGCAGAATATTACAGGGAGATTCTGCAAAGCTACATCATGTATAACCTGATCATAGGCGCGTTGAAGAAAAGTAGAGTAAATATTGCAAAATGGAATTGTACCCTCTTTGGCCATCCCGGCCGCCATAGTTACGGCATGTTGTTCGGCGATGCCTACATCAAAGGCCCTGTCCGGAATTTGCTCCATCATGTATTTTAAAGAACTACCTGTTGGCATGGCCGGGGTAATTCCTACAATCTTTGGATTTTGCTTAGCAAGTTCAACCAAAGTATGTCCAAAAACGTCTTGATATTTAGGAACTTCGGTTTCGACCGATTTTATATGTATTTCTCCCGTGGATTTGTCAAATTTCCCAGGAGCATGATAAGCTACCTGATTCTCTTCCGCCTTTTGCAACCCTTTTCCCTTTGTTGTGATAATATGTAATAACTTAGGCCCTGTACGCGCTTTTAAGCGCTTTAATTCCGATATCAAATTTGGTAAATCATTACCGTCAACTGGACCTGAGTAATCAAAATTGAGACATTCAAAAATGTTTTCGTCCTTGGCCGTGCCCCTTTTTACATTGGTCAAATACTTTTTTAGGGCACCAACACTAGGATCTATTCCAATAGCGTTGTCATTCAGGATAATAAGCATATCGACATCGGTAACGCCTGCATGATTCAATCCTTCAAAAGCCATTCCACTGGCAATGGAAGCATCCCCAATTACTGCGATATGCCTTCTATCTGTTTCACCTTTTAACTTAGAAGCTAAGGCCATACCTAAAATGGCCGAAATGGAGGTAGAACTATGTCCCGTTCCAAAAGCATCATATTCGCTTTCGTCAATTTTAGGAAACCCGCTGATGCCGCCCAATTGTCTATTGGTATCAAAAAGTTCTTTTCGCCCCGTTAAAATTTTATGCCCGTAAGCCTGATGTCCTACATCCCAAACGAGCCTATCTTTTGGAGTATCAAAAATATAATGGAGGGCGATGGTAAGTTCCACAACACCCAAGCTCGCGCCTAAATGCCCTTCCTTTGTTGATACGATGTCTATTATAAATTCCCTTAATTCCTGTGCAAGTTGAGGCAATGTGCCCAAGGGAATCTTGCGCAGGTCTTCTGGAGAATTTATTTGGGAAAGGATTTTCATTTTCGGGGACAAATGTACGGCAAAATGACTGTGTGTTTCTTCACAATTTGACTCAAAATTGTACATTTGGTTTTATGGTTTTACCTTTTGACGATGCCTATTTCATGAAAAAGGCCCTTGAAGAGGCCAACTTGGCTTTTGAAAAGGGCGAGGTCCCTATAGGAGCCGTTATTGTAACCCAGGACAGGATTATTGCACGCGCCCACAATCTGACCGAACAATTGAACGATGTTACGGCCCATGCCGAGATGCAAGCAATAACCTCGGCGGCCAATTTTTTGGGAGGCAAGTATTTAAACAATTGCGTGCTCTATGTAACCTTGGAGCCCTGTCAAATGTGCGCGGGGGCCTTGTATTGGAGCCAGATTTCTAAAATTGTATTCGCTGCCAAGGATCCCAAAAGGGGATTCAAGGCAATGGGGGCAAAATTACACCCAAAAACTGAAGTCCTTGGAGGTCTTTTGGAAAATGAAGCTTCCGTTCTTTTGAAACGGTTTTTTATTCAAAAAAGGAATTTAAACTGAAGGGGAGGTACGAAAAACCCCGGTATTTTACCAGGGTCGAAATTCTGTTCAATAATACAATACTTATCCTAGCACTTGTACTTGTGCGGCTACCATACCCTTTCTGCCTTCTTCCTCTACGTATTCTACTTTGTCGCCTTCGTTTAGCTCAACTCCGTTCAATGCCGTGGCATGAACAAAGATGTCTTTTCCCGTCTCATCGTTCGTAATGAACCCATATCCTTTGGAGTCATTAAAAAATTTTACTGTACCGGTCATTCAATTATAATTATTTGTGAAAAAATGTTTGTCTCACTAAGGTATAATTTTTTGGCCAAAATCGACTTAATTTACCGGCCAAATATGCTTAAAGTCATTGGTTTTCAGACTTTTCCCTTTCTTTTTTACGCATTTTTCGAATGTTTTCCTCATTCAGCATATAATCTTTCATCTTTTTCCCTTTACTCTCCTTTATTAAAAAAAGGGGCATTGCAACAAGAAAAAGGCCAACGGTTCCGAAACCAATGAATTTGTGGGCCAATTGAAGTTCTTCCTCTTGGATGGAAAACCCATAAAAGATTGAAATAAACGAGGCAATGGTAATAAGGGCGATAACATATTTCATATACCCAAAATTATCAAAAAGAGCATAAACCAGAGCTACAATGTTTTATCCATTATTTTGTGAAGTTGATCAACTCTCGACGGTATGCGGTCAATAGCTTCGATTTGGACACGAAACCAAAGTATTTACCATCTTTGATTACGGGAAGATTCCAGGCCCCACTATCCTGAAATTTTCGCATTACCTTTTGCATGGTGTCCTCTCCATAAAAGATATGTTCGGGAGGATTTCGCATAAAGTTCTTGACCGTCGTCGTATCGTACATTGAGGTATCGAACATAAATTCCCGGATATCGTCCAGTAGTACAATGCCGGCCAAGGCCTTTTTTTCATCTACTACGGGAAAAATGTTGCGGGTGGATTTTGACACCGATTGGTGAAGCATATCACCAAGGTTCATTTCAGGGGATACCGATTTAAAATTTTTCTCAATAACATCATCCAGTTGCATCAAGGTCAAAACTGCTTGATCCTTGTTATGGGTCAATAAAGCGCCTTGTTGCGCCAGTTCCCTAGTATAAATAGAATAATCGGTGGCATTCTTGGTAATTAGATATGAAATGGAGGCGGTAATCATAAGAGGAACAAAAAGAGCGTAACCCCCGGTGATTTCAGCGATTAGAAATATCGCAGTCAATGGCGCGTGCAATACCCCCGCTATAAGACCGGCCATACCGATCAATGTAAAATTACTTTCCGAGACAGCGAAACCCAGCCCGGAATGGTTTATCACTTTTGCCACAACATTGCCCAAGGCACTGCCCATAACCATGGTAGGAATAAATATTCCCCCGGCACCACCTGCCGCCAAAGTGGTTGTCATGGCTACCGCCTTAAAAATGGTGATACCAAAGAGCAGGGCAATAACCACCCAAATATTATCAATATAAGCATCAAAAGGAGTTCTGCCCAGTGCGACCGCATGTTCGCCATCCAAAAGGCTATTTATAAACCCAAAACCTTCCCCATATAGGGGAGGAATAAAGTACAACATTATGCCTATGGCCAAACCTCCAATAAGCAGTTTGTACTTTGGACTCTTAAACGGCCTGAAAAGTTTCTGAATGCCAAAGTACATTTTGGTGAAATAAATAGAGGCAAAGGCGGTGCCAACTCCCAATATTACATAAAACAAGGTGTCCTTCACTTCAAAATCTTGGGTAATCGTAAAATTAAAAAGGGCCTCATTGCCCAAAAAGAAGTATGAAGTGAGCACACCCGATATGGAGGCCAGTAAAAGTGGCAATACCGACAACATGGTCAAATCCAAGCTAAATACTTCCACGGCAAAAATAATAGCGGCAATGGGAGATTGAAAAATGGACGCAATAGCCCCTGCAGAAGCACAGGCAATTAACAAGGAACGTGTTTTGGTATTAATATGGAACAAACGGCTCATATTGGAACTGATGGCGGCTCCGGACGCAACGGCCGGGCCCAAAAGTCCTACCGAACCCCCAAAACCAACAGTCAACGGGGCGGCTATCAATTGGGTATAAATATGTTTGGGCGCAATAATACCTTTCCTTTTGGATAATGAGAAAAGAATGGAAGAGACGGCATGTTGCAGTTTTTCCTTATGCACGAATTTAACGTAGAGATACACCAGCGCCAGACCGATTATGGGCAGTATAAAATACATTCCGTAATTGGAAAAAAGGATACCTCTTTCTAAGGAAGACTCTATAAAATAGGTAATGTTCTTTAGGGTAACCGAAGCCAAACCTGCCAAAAGGCCAACCACAACACTTAATATATGGATAAACGTTTTATTGGAAATGTGCTTGTATCTCCAGACCAATAAACGTTTCAAAAGATTTTTCTTTGGGTAAGGCATTGAATCTAGCCATTGACTAAGGGCAAAGGTATCCAATTTCTATTGAAGAAAACCGTAGGAAATATTTCTGGAGCAAGTCTAATACCGTAGAGAAAATTCAAACGGCTCAGCCGATAGGAGATCTCCATTTTTGATTACGCTGAATTGTAGCCTGTACATTCCTTCTGGCAAGATTTCCGTTGGAAAGGAAACCCACATGAAGCTTCCCCTGTGAAATAAATTTCTAATCGGGGGGTCTTCAACTATTGTGAAGCCCACCTCGCAGTTATTGGATAAAAACAAATTAACATCGTCGGTGTCATGGAATCTTTGGTCCAATTGCGTATAAACGGGTATTGTTATTAAAGGGTCTTCAATATTTGTAATAGTAATTTGGTAATCGTCCGGTTTATTAAAATCCGTTTCTGTCCGTAGGGAAGAATCCCAAAAGAATCCCTGAAAAAGAAGCTTTGTTTTATCCAAATCGCTACAGGATACCGTCTTTTGAAAACTAAGTGCATTTATTCTTGGTTTCGGATTAAATAGGTCAACAGTGCTAAAACTACCGTTGTAATAGTCATTAAATTGGAGCGTCAAAGATGCCTCCAACCTTTCTTCATAAACACCCGAGGAATCAAATAAGGTTTGTAAGCCAGTAAAAGCTGTAATCCATAAGGAATCCTTTGAGATAACGGTAATTTCTGTAGGAATACTGTCATTTTCCCTTTTTAAGAATAAAACTATATTATCTCCCAATTCGGTGTAGTCATCATCGGCAAATATGTTGGTAATCCATATGCTATTGGGATTTCCCTCTCGTACAAAAGTGTAATTAAAGGGGAGTGTCCTAAATTGTATTTCGGCACCCTCTTTTACAAAATCATTTACCTTAAATACGGGCTTTGCCAAATAGGTGGTTCCGCGCTCAAGATTATTGATTTCCAGTACCTTTTGATTTTCAATGGGAACCTCTAAAATACTCCAATTACCATCATTGAGCTTCTTGTACCAAATTTCCGTGACCAGATTCCCCCCGTTTGTTGTAAGATTTGAATACGAATATTGGAGTGCTATCGAGGTTGATGTGATTTCGCCAATACTGGAAGTCAATCCCTCCAGGTCTACCCTAGCCTCAGCGGGTATGGTCTCTGTACCATTATTGCTACAACCCAAAGCTAGTATGGCAAATGCTACGTATAAAACAATTTTCATTATATGACTGTAAGAGTCCTATTTTAAAAATACGCACAACTTTGTTCTAAGTATAGGTCTATTGACTATTTCTGTAGTTTCAGTCCCAACTCATCCAATTGTTCACGGTCAATAGGGGAGGGAGCATCGATCATCACATCCCTACCATTGTTGTTTTTGGGAAAGGCAATAAAATCCCTAATGGTTTCCTGTCCGCCTAAAATGGCGACCAAACGATCCAAACCAAAGGCGATACCACCATGTGGCGGGGCACCATATTGGAATGCATCCATCAAAAATCCAAATTGGGCCTGTGCCTCTTCTGGGGTAAAACCCAAATGATGGAACATGGTGGCTTGGACCTCCTTGTCATGGATACGGATAGACCCACCACCAATTTCATTGCCGTTCAAGACCAAATCATACGCATTGGCCTTTACTTTTCCTGGATCGGTATCCAAAAGGTCCAATTGTCCGGGCTTGGGTGAAGTAAATGGATGGTGCATGGCATGGTAGCGACCCGTTTCCTCATCCAGTTCCAACAATGGGAAGTCGGTTATCCATAAAGGAGCAAATTCATTGGGTTTCCTCAGCCCCAAACGTTCTGCCATTTCCATGCGTAACGCGCTTAATTGAGCCCGTGTCTCATGAATCTGGCCGGACAATACACAGATGAGATCACCGGCCTTGGCTCCAACAACTTCTGCCCAATTAGCAAGGTCATCTTGATTATAAAACTTATCAACAGATGATTTAAAGGTCCCATCCTCATTGCATTTTACGTAGACCATACCTTTTGCACCAACCTGTGGACGTTTTACCCAATCGATTAATCTATCGATTTCCTTTCTGGTATAGATGGCTGCATCTGGTATTGCTATACCACCAACAAATTCCGCAGAGTTGAATACATTGAAATCCTTATGTTGGGCTACTTCATTTAATTCTCCCAATTCCATTCCAAAACGGATGTCAGGCTTGTCGTTTCCAAAGCGCCTCATGGCTTCGTCAAAGGTCATCCTGGGAAAAGCATCTATTTCAATTCCGTTAATTTCCGTCAACAAATGTTTGGTAAGGCCCTCAAAGGTGTTAAGGATGTCTTCCTGTTCCACGAAGGCCATCTCACAATCGATTTGTGTAAATTCAGGTTGTCGGTCCGCACGTAGATCTTCGTCCCGAAAACATTTAACAATCTGAAAGTACTTGTCCATTCCACCCACCATTAATAATTGTTTAAAAGTCTGTGGTGATTGCGGAAGGGCGTAAAACTGTCCTTCGTTCATTCGGCTGGGCACCACAAAATCGCGCGCACCCTCAGGTGTTGATTTTATGAGATAAGGTGTTTCCACTTCAATGAATCCTTGCTCCGAGAGATATTTGCGTACCTCCATGGTTACCTTGCTTCTGAAGATAAGATTGTTTTTTACCTGATTTCTACGAATATCCAGATAACGATATTTCATTCGAAGATCCTCGCCACCATCGGTCTCATTTTCAATGGTAAATGGTGGTGTTTTGGATGTGTTGAGAATAGTAAGCTCATTTACCAAAACCTCTATATCCCCTGTGGGAAGGTTCGGATTTTTGGAAGCTCTTTCAATGACCTTCCCTTTGGCTTGTATCACAAATTCCCTGCCTAAACTCCTCGCCTTTTCCAATACATCATTAGAGGTACGTTCTTCATCAAACACCAATTGGGTAATGCCATAGCGGTCTCGTAAATCTACCCAGACGACAAAGCCTTTATCCCTGGTCTTCTGTACCCAGCCTGTGAGCGTGACCAAAGTGTTGCTATGGGATTTCCTTAATTCACCGCAGGTATGGCTCCTGTACATATATTCTGGTTTTGGACGGCAAAGTTAAGAAGTATCCTTCTTTAAAGACCATCGATTTTGATGGATTTTTCCAAAAAACTATAGAAAAGATTATAAACTGACAAAAGTCATAAATATCTTAAAATTAGATTATTACATTTACAATGTAAATTTAATGTTAACTAAAAGTTATGTAAACATGTATTTTTTGTAAAATAAATGTATCTTTGTGTCGTTAATATGAAGGAAATACGAATCTAAATCCCATAATACAATGAAATTATTCACAATACTACTGGCACTTACATTCACGTTGGGAATGAATGCCCAAGAAAATAAACCCACCTTTGAGAAGGAAGGTGATTTAACAAAGGCCACGTATTTTCACGATAATGGTGAGATAGCACAGACCGGTTATTTTTTAGAAGGAAAACTGCACGGACAGTGGACAATGTTCGATGAAGCCGGTAAAAAGATAGCAAAGGGGAAGTATGAGATGGGCAAACGCTCAGGAAAATGGCTTTTCTGGGAAGGAGAATTACTTAAGGAAGTAGATTTTGCGGACAATAGGATTGCTAGCGTAGTCGAATCCAAGAACGCAAAACCCGTTGTTATAAATTGAAATAAGTTAACGTGATATAACAAAATGGCCCCGGTTTTTATCGGGGCCATTTTTATTTAAGGTAAAGAAATGTATACTTGACTAAGCTGCTGCTTCCAATTCTTTTTCGTTTACTTCGGTCTTTTTCCCGCTTCCCCTTAGACGTACCTTGATGCGGTATGTAATATTAAAGAGTACAGGAACTATAATCAGGGTAAGGAAAGTAGCCACTATCAATCCAAAGATTACTGTCCAGGCCAACGGACCCCAGAAAATTACGTTATCCCCACCCATGTAAACCCTAGGATTGAATTCGGAGAAAAGGGAAAAGAAGTCTATATTCAGACCAATGGCCAACGGGATCAGACCTAAGACCGTGGTAATAGCCGTCAAGATTACAGGGCGTAATCTGGCTTTTCCACCTTGTACAATTATTTTGGTTACATCCTCCATGCTCAACAAATCTTTATCCTCCATACCCAACTCTACCTTTTTACGGTCGATCAATATCTGGGTATAGTCAAGAAGTACCACTCCATTGTTAACCACAATTCCAGCAAGGGAAATAATCCCCATCATAGTCATCATGATTACAAAGGGCCAGCCGGTCAACATCAATCCACCAAAGACACCTATAAAACTTAGGAAAATGGCAATCATAATAATAAGCGGCTTGGAAATACCTCCGAACTGAAAAATTAAGATGAGCATTATCAATCCCAAACCACCAAAAAAGGCTCCAACCAAGAATTGCATTTGCTTGTTCTGCTCTTCGATTTCGCCCGTGAAGTCTATTTTTACCCCTTCCGGAATACCGTTGAAATTTTTCATTTCTTCTTGGACTTGTGCTACGACCTCGGCGGGGTTGCCCCCGGCCTCAAGACCGGAATAAACAGTAACCACGCGGTTTCCATCCCGATGTTTAATGGCACTGAATCCTGAGGAGTTTCGTTGTTGGGCTACGGCGGATACCGGTACTTCCTTAATTTGTCCGGAAGCTTGATCTCTAAAAATGATATTTTGATTGAACAGGGCATTCTTATCAAACCGAATGCTTTCATCAAATCGGACATTGATATCATAGTCTTCTCCATCCAACTTATAAACCCCGGCTTTCTCGCCAAAAAGTGAACGTCGTAACTGTGTACCCACTTGTCCCACGGCAACCCCAAGTTCACCTGCTTTTTCACGGTCAACAACGACCTGAACCGAGGGTTTGCTTTTGTTTACATCAATTTTTAGTTCTTCTATAAAAGGGATGCTCTTGGTATTGATAAAGTTCCGAATCTCTTCCGCAGTACTGATCAATTGATCGTAGTCTTTGCCTTCCAATTCTATATTTACCGGATAGCCGGCCGGAGGGCCGTTATAATCCTTTTCCACGGAGATTGTAACTCCGGGATAAATCCCTTTTAAATTATCCTGAATGGCGCCTCGTAGTTCTTCAGTATCCAATCCGTTCCGGTATTTGTACTCACGCATAGAAACCGTTACTTTGCCCCTATGCGGCATTTCGGCCGAGGAACCTCCGTCCGTCTGGGGATTTCCTGCACCTTCACCAACTTGGGAAACTGCAGATTCTACCAAATAGCTTTCTTCCCCATTTCGATACTTTGGCCTATTGACCACTTCATAGACCCTTTTTTCAACACTCTTGGTCAGTTCGTCCGTTTTTTCAATGGAAGTTCCTTGGGGATATTCGATATAAACATAGATTTCATTTGGGGTATTGTCCGGGAAAAATTCGATTTTGGTTCGGCCGGCACCAATGGACATCCCAAAGAGCATAAAGGTCACGACCAGTAAAGAAACGGTGATGCCAAAATACCAGTATACATTTCCTCCCCTTAGGGCATTTTTTATTTGCTTTTCATAAAAGTTCTCGAAACGCGGCATAATACTATTCTGAAAGCGGTTGGCCGAGGGCTTAAGGAAGTATTTGTATACCCAGAACATGATAGCCGTGAAAACGATTACCGTACCGAGTCCGCGTACCGCGCCACCAACGATAAAAATAAAAATACCAACAGCGGCCAAAATACCTGTAGTCCGTATCAATTGCTTTATGTCGAGCTCTTTTTGACCGGTCTCCATAAATTGGGATACCAACATGGAGTTCATGAAGATGGCCACAAACAATGAGGACCCTAAAACTACGGACAGCGTCAGCGGAAAGAAAATCATAAACTGACCAAAGATTCCGGGCCATAGCCCTAGTGGCACGAAAGCTGCGACGGTGGTCAAGGTGGAGATAATAATCGGGAAAGCGATTTCTCCAATACCTTTCTTGGTAGCCTGGATTCTGGACATGCCCTCTCCCATTAAACGATATACGTTTTCGACCACCACAATACCATTGTCCACCAGCATTCCCAGACCCATAATCATTCCGAACAGAATCATCGTATTCAGCGTATTCCCAAATAGATTTAATATGGTGAATGAAATGAACATGGACATTGGGATGGCAAAACCTACAAAAAGTGCGTTACGAAATCCTAGGAAAAACATTAATACGGTAACCACTAGGATAATCCCGAAAATAATATTGTTGACCAAATCATCTACTTGGTTCAAGGTTCGGCTCGAAGAATCATTAGCAATGGAAATATTAAGATCGGCCGGAAAATAGTTTTCCTGTGCCTCTTTTACCAGTTCCCGGACTTTGGTTGTGGCCTCGATCATGTTTTTGCCCGATCGTTTTTTGATATCGAGCATAACCACACTTTCACCAAATTCCCGCGCATAAGTGGTTTTTTCTTCCTCATCAAAAGAAATAGATGCAATATCTTTTAAGTAAACCGCCCCATTTTCGGACTTAACGACAAAATCATTTAGCTCCTGAGGGTTTTCAATTTCTCCTAGTATGCGAATGGTTCTGCGTTGTTCACTGGTTTTGATGTTTCCAGCGGACATGGTCATGTTGCCATTGGCAATGGCATTTATAACGTCTTGAAAGCTTACCTTGGCAGCCATCATTTTATAGACATTTACGGCTACTTCTACCTCCTTTTCCTGTGCTCCTCTAATATCTACCTCCTTGATTTCCTGCAGATTCTCTATTTCATCCTCCAGATACTCGGCATATTCCTTTAATTTTTCAACAGGATAATCTCCGGTGAAATTAACGTTCATTATAGGAAAGGACTCTGCCAGGTTTAGGTCAAAGATATTGGGCTCTACCTTGGCGCCATTAAAGGTAGGCCAATCCTCGCCTGCCTTTTCAACGTCAACTTCGTCCTTTACATTCTGCTTAGCCTGCTCTACCGTAATTTCTTCATCGAATTCCACGGTAATAATGGAGTAGTCTTCCTGTGAAGTAGAAATGGTTTCTACCACATTGCTCAGGTTTTTCAGTCGGTCTTCCAGAGGATCGGTAACGAGCCGTTCCATATCCTCGGCAGTATTTCCGGGAAACAAGGTGCTCACATAGATTTTGGTCTCCACAATTTCCGGGAAATCCTCTCGTGGCATAGCCTGATAGGCCTTAAAACCTACCCATAAGAAAATGGCGATCATAACATAGATGACCGAGGGATTGTCTATGGCCCAGGAAGATAGCCTAAACTCTTTGTTGGCGTTTTTCTTTTGTCTGCTCATCGCTTTATTAGTTCAGTATTTTTACATTTTGCCCTTCCTTGATATTTCGAGCACCTTCCTCGATCAATAATTCGCCTTCGGTAACCCCGGAAAGCACTTCTACCATTCTACCTTGGGCCAGTCCGGTTTCAATAATTCGCCTATTGGCCGTGGCTTTGTCCTCGCCCATTTTTTCTGCAACATATACATATTGCTGTCCTTCGGCATTTTCAGAAATAATGCCTTGGGGAATTAAGATAGCCGACTCATTCGTATAATCGTTAAGGCTTACCCGCGCGGTAAGATTCGGTTTTATATTCCCCTCTTTATTAGGTACCGATATTTCTATGCGAAAGGCCCTATTGCCAGGATTAATGAAATTTCCGGTTTGTCTAATCGTAGACACTACGGTATCCCGTAAGACCGGAAAGAAAACTTTGGCTTCTTTTCCTTCTTGAATACCACTGAGGTAATTTTCAGGAACATCTACCTCAACATACATATCGGATAGGTTTACAATGCGGAATACCTCTGAACCGACTCCAGGGGCCACCACTGTCCCCTGATCTTTTATGACATCATCGATAATTCCAGAAAATGGAGCTCTTATGGTTGATTTATCCAGCTGACTTTTTGCTTGATTAACCGCGCTTTCTGTGGCTTCATAGTTGGACTTGGCCTGCAAATATTGGATTTCCGAACCTATTTTTTGCTCCCATAGCCGCTTCTGACGTTCAAAGGTTGTTTGGGCCAATGCTGCCTGTGTTTTTAATTGTGCCAATTGGCTTCCAACACCCCCATCATCTATGGTGGCCAACAGCTGCCCTTTTCTTACCTTGTCGCCTTCCTTCACATAAACACGTTGTAGTGTTCCCGCCATCTCGGGATAGATCAACACATTCTGTTTTGTTTGTACATTACCTTGAAGTTCTAAAAAGTGATTAAATTTTTCCGGGGTAGCCACCAAAGTGGTAACTAATGGTAGATTTTCCTCACCAGATTTAATGGCAATTACGGAATCCAAAAGTTTGATGTTGGTTTCCAGCTCTTTCTGTTTTCCTGAAATTTTGGTTTTTTCCGCGCGTAGGGATTCAAGATCTCCTTCTGCAATCAAAGCCTCTATGGATTGCTGGCCAGAACCCCCGCAGGCCACAATTATCATAACGGTCGCTAGTGCATATATTGTTTTTTTCATTTTTTTAGGTTTATTAGTTGCTATTTTATATGCTTATTCGTTAATAATGGTTTCCAAATCTGTTTTCCTGTTGATGACATCCACCATGGATTGAAGATACCCTTGTTGTGCATCGTATAATTGGGTCTGTGCCTGTCGTAATTCAAAACTACTTGCAATACCTTCAGAGTATTTTATTTGGTTCTTATTTTCGATTCGTTCGGCTAATCTTAAATTTTCCTTGGCCGTTTCATACTCTTCGGTGGCAAAGATGAAATCGCTTTTTGCCCTTTCCCACTGCAATCTTATTTGCTCCTCGGCCTCCGACAGTTGTGTTTTGGCTTTCTCCAAAGCAATTTTAGCACGTTGCGTACTGGCACTTCTGCCTAAAGAACTAAAGATAGGAATGGTGAGGTCTACACCAAATGTTGAAAACTCAAACCAATCCTGATCGCTATTGAAAAACTCAAAATTATTTCCAAAAGCAGATGTACCATAGTTGACGAAAGCGTTCAATGTTGGCAATGCCTTGCTTTTTGCCAATTTTAATTCATAGAAACGTTGTTCGTTGAGGTTTTGGACCAATTTATAATCTACGTTTTTTTCGATATTAAAATCAGATTCCAAAAGCCTAAACTGCATCTGGCTTTGCGTCAAATTATCCAGATTCTCTTCTAGCTGGGTAGGCGCATCTATATCTATACCCATAATAAGATTTAGCATCTGTAATGTAATTTTCTCAAAGCGAATGGCATTTTTAAGTTGGTTCTCCACGGAGGAAAGGGTTATTTCCAACTGCTCTACGCTTTCTTCGTCACCTAGACCATTTTCGAAGAGCTTTTGAGTTTCGAACAAATTTTTCTCCAAGGTTGCCTTGTTTTTTTCGGAAATGTCCACGCTTTCCTGGGCGAGCAAAACATTACCATAGGCTTCTACAACCGCTTTTCGGACATCCAAATCGGTCTTCTCCTTGTTATGCTCACTGTATCTTAAAAAAGCCTTAGTGGCCTGTACACCTACAATATAGGAGCCATCGAAAATCTGCTGCTTTAGGGTTCCAGTTGCAATAATCTGCTGCGGTACACCAAAGACTACCGGCGTAAATGTTCCCGGCTCCCCATCCGGAAAAAATTCAGAGGGGATCAAGGAGACCGGTTGCTTCAATTGATTTTGGTAGCTTACGGTACCATCAACTTGCGGAAGCCCTGATGCAATAACCTCCCATTTTTGTTTTTGGGCATCCGTTAAGTCCCTATCGGCGTTAATTGAGCTATAGTTGTTTTCCATGGCAAAGGCAATGGCCTCTTCCAAAGAGAAGCTATAGGTTTGTTCCACTTGTTCCTGCGAATATGTAAATGTAATGGCACAAAGTGCAAAGAACACTATAAAATGATTCCTCATCTATTCTTGGTTTGAGTTGATAATTGCATTCAATATTTTTCTTCCCTTGGGTGTTACTATACCCCTTAGGTGGTATTCTAAATAATTGTCCATTAATGATTCTGCTGTGAATTTTTCTTTTGGAAAAAGGTTATGGTCCTTTATACTAGTGACTCCAAAGAAATAGATTCGCGAAACAAAATCAATGTTTAGGTTTTCACGGTATATGCCCTGTTCCATACCTCTTTTTATATTGTCCAAAACACGATCTTGCATCATTTCAAATTGTTTTTGCTTGATGTTCTCATGAATTTTTGGATAATACTTTTGCAGTTGATACTGCGGAGAAGACTTTTCGCCCTTCAAATGCAGCATAAGGAATTTTTTGATCTCATAGATTTCCTCAATCGGATTCTTTTCCAGGGAACATATGTAATCTATACCCTTGGATACACCACAAAAAAGGTGGAAAGTGCTATCTTCTATCAGTTTAGTCTTATTGTCATAATGGGTGTAAATGGTCTTTTTGGAGATTCCCATTTCGTTGGCCAAATCATCCATGGTAACACTCTTGAACCCCAAGTTCAAGAACATATCCGTAGCCTTTTCTAAGATTTCTTCTTTCATAATAAGGCCGCAAATATACATCGGGAAACTTAAAACACATTAAAAGTTTCCAAGGTTTTGCAATTATTTAACATTGCTACTGACAGATATCATTGTTCTTCTCGTTTTTTTCGATCCACATATTCCCTATAGGCATTTTCACCTTCCTCCTTCCAGTAGCTATCATAATACTTCCATTCTGAAAAATCGTTTTTTGAACTTTGGCAATTTCTGGATTTCCAACTTTTCCTGGATTTTGATTTACTTCCTGAATGATGGCCTCCAAAGCTTCCAAATAAAATTTTGGCCAACGCAAGAATACCAACAGCTTGCCAATAGGTAATTTGTGTTAGACCGAAAATATCCGGCATAAGCCAATTCCATAACCACATGATTACATACCCGAAGAGAAATACAAAGACTATTGCGGCTATAATGGCGAAAAATATTTTGAATGCTTTGGTGATTTTTTTTTCAACCCTGGTCTTTACGATGCGCTCTAAATGATCTTCCATTTTTTCAAATTTTAATTATTGTTATTTTTTTCTGATTTTAATTGTGTCAATAATAATGCTAGCGCTCGATGGCGTCTAGACATCAATGTTCCTTGGGGGACACCTGTTTCATCGGATAGTTCCCTATAACTATAACCCTCAAAATCAACAGCGAGTAAAATGTCTCGGTAATCCGGTTTTAAATTGAAAATTGCCCGCTTCAATTCATTTTTCATGTGGTCGGAATACGCATTATCCGTTTTGCCATAGAACACTTCCACAAACTCTATAAATCGATCTTCTATTTCGCTTTCCAGATGCTTTTCGGACTTCTTGGTCCGCATCAGGTCAATAATCTTATTTCGTATCGAATTATAAACAAAGCCCGCTATATTTTCAATCGGCGAAAGACTATCGGCCCTGGAGAATAGCTTAAGGGCAACGTCCTGCACGATATCCTCCGCATCCCTATCCGCGGCATTATCTATTCGCGATCTTACGTAGAATCTCAGCGAATGATATTCGTCGTTGAAAAAGGTTTTTAATTTGGTGTAGTTTTCGGTATTCGAAACCATTCAAAAGTGAGTTATTGGAAAACTTCAATTATATAGACGAAGGTTTTCAAATCTATTGCACTTTATTTCACTTAATCCATTACTATTTCCACTGTGCACCGCTCAAGATGTTGGCAATAGGTGTATTTTTGGAGAAATTTGTTACAATGCAATCCATAGAATTCTATCGTTCCGAGTTCATTTCGTATTTAGAAAAGAGAGTAAAGGCTCAGGAACCCAGAAACCTATATGAACCTATTACCTATATTCTGAATTTGGAGGGGAAACGTTTGCGACCTGTATTGGTGCTCATGACTGCTGAAATCTTTGGAGTTGATTATAAAAAGGCATTGGATGCCGCTCTTTCTGTTGAAGTTTTTCATAATTTTTCATTGGTGCATGATGATATCATGGACCGGGCCCCGTTGCGAAGGGGTAAACCCTCGGTACATGAAAAATGGAATGTAAACACCGGAATCTTGTCGGGTGATGCCATGCTCATTGTGGCTTACCAGTTATTTGAAAATTACGAGGATCCTATGTTCCGGAATTTAGCAAAACTTTTTAGTAAAACGGCATTGGAAGTATGTGAAGGCCAGCAATATGATATGGATTTCGAGGAGAGAGAGGACGTAACCATTTCCGAATACTTAAAGATGATAGAGTATAAGACGGCGGTATTGGTGGCGGCAACTTTGAAAATGGGTGCTATCGTGGCCGAAGCTCCCGCGGATGCCCAGGATGCGGTTTATGATTTTGGGCTTAATCTGGGTATCGCCTTTCAAATAAAGGACGATTTTTTAGATGCTTTTGGTGATTCGGAGACCTTTGGCAAGCAAGTTGGCGGTGATATCATCGAAAACAAAAAAACCTTCTTATACCTCAAAGCATTGGATTTGGGTACGCCCGAACAAAAAAAAGAGCTATTGGACTTATACTCCATTAAACCCGAAGACCCATCGGCCAAAATCAATTCCATTAAGGATATTTTCACGGATACCGGAGCGGCGAAAAGTACGGAGGCGGAAATAGGTCATTATACCCAAAAGGCTTTTGATAGTTTGAAAAAGTTAGATATTTCTGCCGATAAAAAGGCCCCATTACAAGAATTTGGTGAAAACTTGATGCGGCGGAAGGTCTAGAACAATCGCTTAAGCAGTGCCTTGGTAAAGGGAATTTTTGGACTTCCCCAAATATTCCCCAAGTCTTCCCAAAAATTGGTTTCCTCATCCAGGAACTTAAAGACCTGTTGGGGCGTTCTATTTTTGAAGAGAGCTTCGAATACCTCAAACCCAATGGCATTATTTTTCTTTAGTACATCCAGAAACAGCAGATCATAATACCAAAATCGGTTCTTAAAACTCAAGTCGATCAAGGGCTTACCGGTTTTTAGGAATTCCACTAGGATAGGAATCTTTTTAGACGTACTCATAAAGGTATAACCCGTACTGGGTTTGGCCCATCCGCCCGCCGTGCCGATATAGTATGTCTTTAGGGTATTGTGTTCACTAAAATCATAACAGGTCATGGGAATGCTGCCTTTTTCCGTTTCCGTAATCTCAAAATCCGTGCTCTTAAGCTTTTGTTCAAGGTAGTGTTCTATGGCGACTTCATATTCATCCTCGGAAAGTAAATCCTCCGAGAATAAAGTGTACTCCACTAAAGCTTCCGTTTTGGAGAAGGGGAGAACGTACATAAATCGGGTATTCCCTTTTTGCGGAACCGAAAAATCCATATAAGTAGCCTGATCTATATCAAAAATAGGACGAGCAGTTTTTACGAACCATCCAAGGAAATGTTGTTGGAGCACAGGATATTTTTTTTGGCCAGCAGTCATTTGGTAGTCAAATATACTGTTGAAAACCTGCTTCCCTTTGTATTCCGATTTTTCTGTAACAACGGTAACGGTACTGGAATCCTCCTTGATGATGGACACTTTTTCTTGTCTAAATGTAATATTGGAACAGCTTGAAATCCGATTCAGATAGGTAGTGTAAAAATCAATACCCCTAAGCATTTTATAGGAATAGGGTGCGATAGGGAACTTTTGGGAAAATTGTTGACCGGCGAAGTAAATATGGGTCCAAGTTTTGTGTACAATATCATCGAAACGTCCAGCTCCCTTTTCCCAAAAACACCAGGTACGGTCGTTGGTTTTTTTGGCATCCTTGTCCAACAATAAAATTGATTTGTCCTGGAAAAAAGTGTCTTTCCCCATAGCCTCGGCGAGCATGAGACCTGCAGCTCCCGCTCCAATAATGATATAGTCATATGGTGTGCTATCGTTTTGCAAATGCCAAATCTTGCCTTTAAAAGTAGGGAATATAGATTGTATTCCAATGCAAGGACTCCTTAAGCTTTTTCAAACGAATGTTGGGTTTGCGGTCATCAATCCAATCGATAGCGCATTCCAAAAAATCCCCGAATACCTTGATTGGGCCCATAGACATAGGTAGGATCAAAAGTCAATGCATTGGGGTTGTCCGCAGTGGCTACCACATCGCCATTGCCATCAAAGGTTACGTTTCTGTCAAAAGGATCGTTTGCCCGAGCAATAATAAAGGGGTTGCCCCGATTGGGGGTCCAGTCCAATAAGTTTTTGATACCCCCGTAGATCTCAAAATCTTTCAACCCCTTGTAGGTGAATTGAACATTTTGGATACTCCAAGTTGGGGAAAACTCCTGTCTAGGGTCCAAATCGCCCAACAGGGGTAAGCGCATGGGACCGTATAAGTTTCCGGTATAGTCTACACTTAGATGAAGTGATCGAAAATCATAGGAAACGTTCCAGGTACCTGTATAACTTTCCGTCAGGATTTGCCTTTGGGTAATACCGTTCTCGGTATTGCTCACATCTTGCAAGGTGGCGCCGATGAGCACTTTAAGACCTATGGGGAAAACCACATCCACATTTGCGCTTATACCTTGGGAAACGGACTTGCCATCCAAATTGTCATAAATAATCTGATTGGGATCTGTATCATAATCTGGAAGGATAACATTGCTGAAGTACGTATAGAATACTGAGGCATCCAAACCTACAAATGTCCCATTGTCCGCATAAATCTTTTTCATGTAGTTCAAATTGAAATTGACGGAACGTTCCGGTCTCAATTCTTCCGCAATGATTACCTCTCGGGCTCCCGTTAAGGCTGCATGATCTTCCGTAAACAAATTTACGACCCGAAACCCCGTTCCCGTATTAAAGCGTAGGATATCATTGTCGCCCAACTTCCATTTATAGGCAGCTCTTGGAGTTAGGATATTCCCATGCCTGCTATCATAATCGTAGCGAAGACCGAGAAGAAGATTGTGTTTTTGTGCCAATTGAATTTCGTCCTGGGCAAATAGACTTGGAATAAAGACTTCATCCGGTTCATTATTTCGCAAGTTGGCCGTAGCAGGAGTATTGTCATCATAGTAATTGTAGCGAATGGCACTTCCGAATAATAAATCGTGTTTTCCAACGGCCTTGTCCCATGTTAGCTGGGAGAAACCGATGCGCTGATCGGCCAAATAAGGAATGTCTCCGTACACGGAGTTTTGGTTGTGATCGTTGTAGGAGAACGATAGCAATAACTTTTCTTTAAAAGGCAGCTGATATTTGCCTAAAACCTCCCACCTACGTGTATAGATGCTTTCACCATAGATTTCATCGCCACCGCGAAATTCCGGTGTCCACTGCATTTCACCGCCCCAACGGTCTTCATAAAAAAAGCGACCGGCAAGGGAAAGAATACGGTTTTCCGGGCGTCTGAAATTCCATTTTTGAAAAATGGAGATACGATCTTGAAGGGTGAGATCCGTAAAATTATCACCGTTGTTATCGACCGGGGTATCATAATTGAAGTAATTAATGCCTAAGAGCATATCAGTTTTGGTACCGAACTCAATTTTGGCACCTACATCCAGATTATACTCGCCCCAACCGGTTGCAAAACCATCTGCAAAAAAGTCGGGTGCTTCCAAGGTGTTTTTCGTAATAACATTTATGAGCCCGCCAACCGCCTCGCTGCCATATAAACTTGAGGCAGGACCCTTAACGATTTCTATTTGGTCAATGAGCGAATTGGGAATTCCAGAAAGTCCGTATACCGTGCCCAATCCACTTACTATGGGCATGCCATCGATCAAGACAAGGGTGTAGGGACCTTCCAAACCATTAATGTGGATATCCCCTGTATTACAAACATTACAATTTATCTGTGGGCGAACCCCGTTTACATTTTGCAAAGCCTCGAAAATACTGGCTGTTGGATTTTTTTTCAGAAACGTAGGGCTATACACTTCCACAGGTACCGGGCTTTCCAATCGACTTACCGGTTTTAGAGTACCTGTAACTACCATTTCATCCAACTGTTCCGAGGATGGGGTTAACGTTATCCGAAAGATTTTGTTTTCATTTGCAGATAATGAAACCTGTTTAGTGAAAGGTAGGTATCCTATAACGGTGGCTCTTAACGTATAATTCCCAGGGGGTATGTTTTTCAATGTATAGGAACCCATTTCGTCCGTAGATGTTCCCAATATAGTATTCTCCAGATAAACATTGACCAAAGGAACAGCTTCTCCATTGGAACTTACCGAACCGGTTAGAACGGCCTTCTGTCCATACACACAAAGTGTGCAAAGAATAAAGAAAGACCAGGATAGTGTATAATTGTATTTGATTTTTGCCACTATAAATTATATTTTAGACAAATCTAAAAATTTGTTTTTACATATAAAAATGTATTTTTGCATAAAATGAAATTTAAGTGACACTTTCAGAAGAAGATTACATTAAGGCCATTTATCATCTAGGTAAAGGGGAACGTACAAGTGTTTCTACCAATGCCATAGCTGAACAAATGGAGACCAAACCTTCTTCCGTAACGGATATGATCAAAAAACTTTCTGAAAAGGGATTGGTCAACTACAAAAAATATAAAGGGGTGTCCTTAACCGAATTTGGCACCAAAACGGCGTTGACCTTGGTTCGAAAACATCGCCTTTGGGAGGTGTTTTTAGTAGAAAAGCTAGACTTTTCATGGGATGAGGTACACGAAGTAGCAGAGCAGTTGGAACATGTAAAAAGCGAAAAACTGGTCGACCGGTTGGATAAACATTTAGGATACCCGCAAGTAGACCCCCATGGTGACCCCATACCTTCAAAGGAAGGCGAATTCAAAAAGGCGGTCAAAAAATTGTTGAGCGAAGTACCCATCGGTGCGGAAGGGATATGTGTGGGAGTAAAAGATTCTACACCGCCCTTTTTAAAGTTTTTGGATAAGAACAGTATTGCCCTGGGCGATGCTATACAAGTTTTGGACAAGGAAGAATTTGATGGTTCGTTGCACCTAAAAATAAAGGGTAAGGATATTCATATTTCCGAGCAAATTGCAGCCAACCTCTATCTTAAAATTACGGAATAGCCATGCAACAAGTAATCGATTATTTTGAATCTATAAACCCAATTTTAGCCGCTCTTTATGCTACGCTTTTTACGTGGGGGCTTACCGCGGCTGGTGCCGCCTTGGTATTTTTGTTTAAAGGAATGAACAGGGCTCTTTTGGACGGCATGCTCGGCTTCACAGGTGGGGTCATGGTGGCGGCGAGTTTTTGGAGTCTTTTGGCACCTGGGATAGAGATGAGCCCAGGCGAGGGTTTTGTAAAAGTGGTTCCCGCGGCCATTGGTTTTTTATTAGGGGCCATTTTTATTTATGGATTGGATAAAATATTGCCCCATTTGCACATAAATTTTAAGGAAAGTGAAGCCGAGGGCGTTAAGACCCCTTGGCACCGGACTACCTTGCTCACCTTGGCGATTACTTTGCACAACATTCCCGAGGGTTTGGCCGTCGGGGTTCTTTTTGGAGGTGTTGCCGCTGGTTTTGAAGGAGCAAGTATCGGAGGAGCGGTGGCCCTTGCACTAGGTATAGGGTTACAGAACTTTCCAGAAGGTTTTGCCGTGGCCATGCCATTGCGTCGGCAAGGCCTAAGTCGCTATAAAAGTTTTCTTTATGGTCAGGCCTCAGCGATTGTTGAGCCTATAGCCGGGGTTTTGGGGGCGTGGGCGGTATTGACCTTCCAGCCCATCTTACCCTATGCCCTTTCCTTCGCGGCGGGGGCCATGATATTCGTTGTTGTTGAGGAGGTAATTCCTGAAACGCAACAGGACAAGTATACCGATATTGCCACTATGGGATTTATAGGAGGGTTCATCATTATGATGACCTTGGACGTAGGATTGGGATAAAACCTCATTCCTCAATCAACCCAAAAGCACCTTTAGTCAAAAACCGATTGTTGGAATCCAATTTCTCCACATTCCCAATAGCGGTATAATTCCCATGGGTTTGCCCGGTTTGTACTTCCAGTTTCCTGAATTGATAATTGCCGTCATTTTCGGAAACAAGGAGAAGTACATAGGCTTTGTCATCAATAGTTACAACAGCCTCAGAGGGCAGGGCAAGGGTCTGTAGTTGATCTGTTACAATGTCCGCTTCCACAAACATGCCGGTCAGAAACCTGTTCTCCTTTTCATTTTTTAAATGTGCATGTACCTGAATGGTTCTATTTTCATTAATGGTAGTGCCTACCAAATATACTTCGGCTTCAAAGGTGTTGTCCGAAGCTTCGGGAATTCTAAATAATATAGGCTGACCTTTCTTGACTTGCATAATGTCTTTTTCAAAAACGGACAATTCCAGATGAATATGGTCATTGTCAACAATTTCCAAAATGGGAGAGGAAGGAGATACATAGGCACCTCTGGATACCAAAACCTTGGTGACGCTTCCCGAAATAGGAGCGTATAGTGTTGCTGTACCAGTGATATTGCCATTTTCCACTTCCATTGGGGAAATATTCAATAGTTGTAATTGTTTTTGTAACCCCTTATATTGGGCTCTAGCGGTTTTAAATTCACTTTCCGTCCTCAAATAGTTTTTTTGGGATGAAATCTTTTCATCAAACAGGATTCTGTGCCTTTCGTATTCGGATTTGAGATAGACCAATTGCTCCTTTACTTCCAGATATTCTTGCTGTAGGGCAATAAATTCAGGATTTTCCAAAGTAACCAAAAGCTGGCCCTTGTTTACCTTGTCCCCAACCAATAAAGGTGTTTTTGTGATATAACCCCCCATTACTGCACTTATCACTGCTCTGTTCTCCGGGGGAACATCTATCATCCCGTTGGTGCTTACGGTAATTGGAAAGGTTTTTTCCTCCATATGGCTCAATATCATCCCATTTTCCTCAAATTGTTCCCGGGTAATGACAAGTTCGTCAACGGGAGTTTCCGTGTGAACCTCGGAAGACGTATTATTTTTACGTTCACCACAGGCCAAGATATTTAAGAGTAATAGGATTATGGGATATGTATAGAGTAAACGTTTCATAGGTGTAATTTTAAAGGTTTAGATAATTAAGTTCGATGACCGTTTGGTTAAACCGGTTAAGATTATCCAAGTAGTCCAACTGTATCTCATAGGCATTTTCAAGGCTTAGGATATATTGGAAAAAATCGATTTCCCCATTTTTGAAGCTCAATTCCGCCGTCTTTAAAAGTTCCTCGGAGAGCTGGTTCCCTTCCTGTTCATAATACTCAAGAGCCTTTTTATGTGCACGATATTGGGCCATGAGTTCGTCATAACGAGCACTAAAGCGAATTTTATAGTCCTTGGATCGTTCCTCGGCTATTTCCGCTGCAATCTTACTAGATTTTATCCGGGACGATTGTCCACTAAAAAAAAGCGGGACCTTTAGACCTAATTGATACCCGTGCAGCGTACCGCTAAAATTCGGTGCGGTACCCTGAAAGTAATTAAGGCCTATGTCCGGCAACAATTGTTGTTTGGCCAAGCTACGTTCCGCCTGCATTAAGGCCACATTGCTTTCATAAAACTTTAGCTCCGGACTTTGCACAAGTTGGGGGGAAAGCAAAACAACTTGGTTCATGGGTATTTTGGCGATAGGGGGCAAGGTGTCTACCTGAGCAATTTTCATCAAATTGGTACGTGCCATGGCAATTTCCTGGACAGCATTTTCCAGACGAATACCCATCTGCCGTTTTTTGGATTGTGCCGTGATTTTCTCCAAGTAATTGGTCTCCCCCAGTTCAAAACGCCGTTGGGCCATTCGGGAAGAATTGCGGTAAAGGCTGTCCAATCGTTTAAAAATAGCCTCTCTTTCCTCTGCATATAAATAGGTGTAATATGCCGCGATCACTTCTCGTTTTATCGCTTTTTGTGCTATCTCGTAATTGTTGTCCGCCATTAGGGCCTTAGCCTCGTTCCGTCGCTTTTTCGCAAAATATACTGTTGGGAACAGAAAATCTTGCTGTATCCCAAAAACACGAAGAGGTTCGTTCGTTAAGGTGAGGTTGTTTTCGTCATATTGATAATAGACCTCGATCTTATCAAAATCGAAAGCACTGGATATCAAAGCATCAGATTGGTCTACACTTAACTTAGCCGCTTTTAGACCTGAATTATTTTCCAGGGCGATAGACATTAATTCCTCTAAGACTAACGGTTGTTCCTGTGCTTTTGTCATTGGAGTGAGTAGGAATCCGAAGAGCAATACGGGGATTGCTTTATTTTTCTTCATCCATTTTTTTGGCAACCTTTTTTTAGGATTGTCAAAAATGATATAAAGTACAGGTAGGACCACTAAGGTCAATAAAGTGGCCGTAACCAGACCCCCAATGACCACGGTGGCCAAAGGCCGTTGTACCTCGGCCCCGGCACTGGTGGATACGGCCATCGGCAAAAAACCTAAGGCCGCCGCCGAGGCGGTAAGCAAGACTGCGCGTAATCTGTCCTTTGTTCCTTGTTTTACGAGTGCTTCCATGGTTTCAAAAGATTGTTGTCCGAGTTCCTTAAAATGTTCCAATAATACAATGCCGTTGAGCACGGCAATTCCAAAAAGGGCAATAAATCCAACTCCTGCCGAAATGCTAAAAGGCATATCCCTTAGCCAAAGCAGGAGTACACCGCCCACAGCTGCCAAAGGAATGGCAGAAAAGATGAGCAAGGCTTCCTTAACCGACCTAAAGGCAAAATACAAGAGAATAAAAATCAATAAGAGTGCAATAGGTACGGCTACCCAAAGTCGGGCCTTGGCGCTTTGCAGGTTCTCGAATTGCCCGCCGTAGGTGATGGAGTATCCGACGGGTAATTGTAAATTGTCATCGATTAATCGGCGTACATCATTTACCACGGATTGCAGATCCCGATTACGCACGTTAATACCCACTACAATACGTCTTCGGGTATCGTCTCTGGAGATTTTGGCGGCCCCTTTTTGATAACTGATATCCGCCAATTCCCTTAAGGGGATTTTTCCAGTGGAAGGTAGATCTACATATAGGTTTTTAAGATTATCAATGTCCTGTCTCTGCTCTTTGTCCAACCGCACTACCAACTCGAACCGTTTTTCGCCTTCGTAGACGTTACCTACGCTACGGCCTGCAAAGCCCATGGCCACCATAGCGTTAAGGTCGGTAATATTAAGCCCATAACGAGCTATTTTGGCCCTGTCGTATGTGACGTTCATCTGCGGGAGTCCTACTATTTTTTCCACAGAAATATCGGCCGCTCCTTCTACATCTTCTATTAGTTCCTTTATTTCGTTGCCCTTTTTGCTAAGAATCTCCAAGTCTTCCCCAAAGATTTTAATGGCAATATCTGCCCGTACCCCGGTAATGAGTTCATTGAATCGCATTTCTATGGGTTGGGTAAATTCTACTTCCATCCCTGCGATTATGGCAAGGGCTTCCTTGAACTTTTCGGCCAATCCGTCCTTGGTCTTGGCAGAGACCCATTCACTTTTTGGTTTTAGGATGATGATAACATCACTCTCTTCCATGGACATGGGGTCCGTAGGGACTTCCGCTGCACCGATGCGGGTAACCACCTGTGCTACTTCTGGGAAGTTTTCCAATAGTATTTTTTCGATTTGAGTGGTGGTCTCTACGGTCTTTTCCAACGAAGTGCCCGTTTTTAGTATGGGTTGTATCACAAAATCGCCTTCATCTAGGGTGGGAACGAATTCCCCTCCCATAGAACTAAATAGAATTCCGGCCAATACGAATACCCCTCCTGAAATGCCAAGAACCCACTTTTTGCTACTTAAGGCCCAATCGATAATTGGCCCGTATCCCCTGTGCAACAGGTTCATAAGTCGTATAGAAATATTTTTTTCGGAGGTATTGGAAGGCCTCAAGAAAAGCGCTGCGGCCACAGGAACATAGGTGAAGCACAGCACAATGGCCCCGAAAAGCGCAAAGCTGAACGTGAGCGCCATAGGTTTGAACATTTTACCTTCCACTCCGCTTAGGGACAGGATGGGGATAAACACAATGAGGATGATAAGCTGCCCAAAAATGGCGGAATTCATCATTTTGGAGGCGCTGTTCATGGTGATACCATCCCTTTTTTCCTGTTGTTCAACTTTGGAAAGTGTAACCAACCGTGAACGCTGTTGTGTAATCTGGAAAGCTATGAATTCTACTATAATGACTGCGCCATCAATGATAATTCCAAAATCAATGGCACCGAGGCTCATCAGATTGGCATCTACTCCAAACAGATACATAAGAGAAAGTGCAAAGAACAGGCTTAACGGAATTACGGAAGCCACTACAAGTCCGGAACGCAGGTTGCCCAGCAGCAGTACCACCACAAAAATAACGATAAGGCAACCCAGGACCAGATTTTCGGTTACGGTGAACGTAGTCTTGGCAATGAGTTCACTACGATCCAAAAAGGCATTGATATAAACACCGTCCGGGAGCGTTTTGGAAATAGTGGCAACCCGTTCCTTCACTGCATCGATGACTTTTTTGGAGTTGGCATCCTTCAGCATCATCACTTGTCCCAATACCTTTTCGCCCTCCCCGTTTCCTGTGATGGCACCAAATCGGGTTGCACTGCCATACCCTACCTTTGCAATATCCTTGATGTAAACCGGGATACCGTTTCTGATTTTTACGACGATATTCCCAATATCTGTTAAGGAAGCTACAAGTCCTTCACCTCGAATGAAATAGGCTTGATCCGTCTTTTCGATATATCCGCTACCCGCTACGCTATTGTTGTTCTCCAAAGCGGTAAAGACATCTCGGGTATCAATATCCATGGCATTGAGTTTTTGGGTACTAAGGGCCACCTCGTATTGCTTTAAGAAACCGCCCCAAGTATTTACCTCCACCACGCCCGGGATACCGGAGAGTTGACGTTTTACTACCCAATCCTGAATAGTCCTAAGGTCAGTTACGGAATAGTGGTCTTCATAGCCTTTCTTTACGTCCAGGATGTATTGATAGATTTCGCCTAACCCTGTTGTAATGGGCCCCATTTCCGGAGTGCCGAAACCTTCGGGAATTTTCTCAGAGGCCGATTTTATTTTTTCGGCAATGAGTTGACGGGGCAAATACGTGCCCATATCATCTTCAAAAACAATGGTCACTACGGAAAGTCCAAATTTGGATATGGAACGGATTTCCCTTACCCCTGGGAGGTTGGCCATTTCCAGCTCCACCGGATAGGTAATGAACTGCTCCATATCCTGTGTAGAGAGATTGCGCGAGGTTGTAATGACCTGAACCTGATTGTTGGTTACGTCGGGAACGGCACCAATGGGTATTTGAGTCAAGGAATACAGCCCAAAACAAATAATGAACAGGGTGAAGAGGAGAACGATAAACTTATTATGTATACTTAATTTGATGATGCGCGATAACATAATCCATTGAATAAGGGTGAAGGCAAACTAATGTGAAATTGTCCGCCTAAAAATGATGAATATCAGTATGGATTATGCGTGTCTGGGAGGTTGGAAAAGTCCATCTCCAAGTAGGGGAGAATAGGAATCGGCATAATGGAAGTTTCCAGTATCAAGGGAGGCTATTTCCACGTGGGAAGTATAAGGTGCCAAGTCGTTGATGACAAAAGCCGAAAGTGATAGGGAATGGCAATGATGTTGAAAAGGAAGCTCCTCGTGTTCCTTTTGCTCTTCCTGGTGTTTTTCGTTATGCTCCGCTTTAAGTTCTCCATAGTGTTTGGAGAGAAAAACCAAAAAGTTATCCCCGTATTCCTCGGCATGGAATTGCGCATGTTCGAAAAGCTCGTCCAGCTCCACCAAATCGTTTATATGGATGTTGAAGCTCTGAAAAAGAATGAGCAAGGAGGTCGTTATGGAAATAAGTTTTGTCATCTTTTGGCTTTTTAAAGATACAATTTTATAAAGAGGTGCGAAAGGAATTGGAATTCTCTTTTCAATTTAGGAGGGGTCTATATTAGATTTGAAAACTAAGTGTGTTCTGTTTCTAAATGTCTTTTTTACCTTGAATAACAAAGCCCATAAAGGCTTGCTAATCTAACCTCTTTACGCTATTTTCATAAAGAATTCAAATCGTTTTCCCATGCTAAGATTCCTTTTTTTACTTTTTCTCCTATTCCTATGGCAACCCATAAAGGCTCAAAAGAAGAATTTCTCCTATACCGATATTTTTGATCTCCAATATGTTTCCGATCCACAGATTTCTCCCGATGGGAATTGGGTGGTCTACCGAAGAATGGCCTTTGATATCATGAAGGATAAAGTTTCGGGAAATCTTTGGATGATAAAGACCGATGGTTCAAAACATCAAAAATTGACGTCCAGGGAAGTTAGCGAATCCAATCCACGCTGGTCCCCCCAAGGAGATCGCTTGGCCTTTGTTAGCAGTACGGACGAGGGGTCGGAGATTTATATCCACTGGATAGCTTCGGGCAAAATTGCCAAGGTAACACAACTTCCCTTCAGCCCCAGTGCCTTAACATGGTCACCTAATGGCCAACAGCTCGCCTTTTCGATGAACGTAGAAAAAGAGCCGCCGGTTTTAGCCAAAATGCCCAAAAAACCCAAGGATGCAAAGTGGGCGGAGAAACCAAGGATAACGGACAGATTATATCATGAAGCGGACGGTCGGGGCTATATTGATCCGGGGTTCAATCATATTTTTGTGATTCCCGCAGATGGCGGTGCTCCAAGACAATTGACTTCTGGGGATTTTCACCATAGAGGAACCCTTTCTTGGTCCAAGGATGGACAACATATCTATTTTTCAGGGAATAGGAACGAAGATTGGGAATACGACTTTAGAAATAGTGAGATCTACTCTGTTGGGGTTTATGATGGGCAGATCAAAGCGTTAACGGATAGGGATGGGCCGGATAATCATCCGGTGGTTTCTCCGGATGGGACAAGGATAGCTTACATCAGTGTTGCGGATAAGAGGCAGGCCTATCAAGTACATAAGGTCCATATTATGAATAAGGATGGCAGCGATCAAAAGGAAGTCTCCCAAGATTTGGATAGGACGGTTTCAGATTTGGTCTGGGACTCTAAAGGGAATGGCCTTTATTTTTCCTATGACGATAATGGAAATACCAAAATTGCCCATCTTAACCTAAACGGGAAGGTTACCAAATTAGCTGATAATATGGGGGGCATCTCCATTGGTAGGCCCTATGCTGGAGGGTCTTTCAGTGTATCTGAAAATGGGACCGTCGCTTATACCCAAACCCGACCAGAATATCCTTCCGAATTGGCGATTTTGAAATCCAAGGTGAAAAATCCGGCAAAGATTACTTCCCTGAATAATGCCCTATTGGATTTCCGAAATTTAGGAAAAGTGGAGGAAATTTGGTATACCTCCAGTTTTGACCAAAGGGATATCCAAGGCTGGGTGGTATATCCTCCCAATTATGATGCCTCTAAAAAGTATCCTTTCCTGGTTGAAAATCATGGAGGCCCTATTTTGAATTATGGAGATCGTTTTTCGGCCGAAATGCAATTGTATGCTGCGGCGGGGTATATTGTTTTTTATCCCAACCCGCGGGGTAGTACCGGATATGGAGAGGAATTTGCCAATCTTCTGTACCGTAATTATCCCGGAGAGGATTATAATGATGTAATGGACGGAGTGGATTATTGTATCCAAAAAGGAATTGCCCATGAAGACCAGCTTTTTGTTACAGGAGGTAGTGCCGGAGGAATTATGTCTGCTTGGATGATAGGCAAGAACAATCGTTTTGAGGCGGCCGTGGTGGCCAAACCTGTCATGAATTGGATCAGTAAAACGCTGGTCGCCGATAATTATTTCCGCTATGCCAACAGCCGTTACCCGGGACAACCTTGGGAAAGTTTTGAGACGTATTGGAAGTTTTCCCCGATCTCGTTGGTCGGCAATGTAGAGACGCCCACCATGGTGTTGGTGGGAATGGACGATTTGCGTACGCCCCCCAGTGAGGCCAAGCAGTTGTACCATGCCCTAAAATTGCGAAAAATTCCAACAGTATTGGTCGAAATACCAAATGCCAGTCATGGTATCGCTAATAGGCCGAGCAATTTGATTACCAAAATAGCGCATACCCTTGCGTGGTTTCAGAAATACCGAAAATAGTATTGAACAATAGCGTTGGACATGGATCTGAATTTGAATGCGATTCTTTTGCTGCTGGTAGCATTTCAGTTGTTCTTTATCGCTGTTTTTTCACTGACTAACCGAAAGGGCAAAAGAATCAGTAACCTCCTGTTAGGCACCTTTTTCCTAATATTGGCGATCAATGTAACGGATATCTTATTGCAAATACACAACGTTTGGTCCTTCTTTCCGCCGTTTTTATTATTGGACGACTCTTTTTTATTGCTTTTTGGACCATTGATTTATTTGTATACTTTATCAATTGTTGATCAAAGTTTTACACTTGCCAAAAAATGGGTTCACTTTGTTCCCTTTGTTGTATGCTTGTTAGGCTTGCTGATTTTCTACTTTCTGGAGAAGGCCCCTATTGCGTATGCGCTTGAGACCATAAGCAAGGCCAATCTCCCCAAAGGGGCCATAATATTCGTGGTTATGGGATACCTCCATGGAGGGTTTTACCTTTGGCTGTCAAAACGTGTGTTGGCCTTACACGGCAAAGCAATGAAGGAATATCATTCCAATCTGGTCAAAATTAATTTGGATTGGCTGTGTTTTATAATAAATTCATTTATCGGGTTATGGTTTTTGGGTGTTCTACTTACCGTAGTGCCCTACACATCATATAGGGCCTATGTAAATGGTATATTGTTCGGTTTTATTGTATTTCTTTTTTATTTTATCAATAGGGCTATATTCAAGGCATTAAAGTCCTCGGAATTACTTTCCGGAAATCCGTTTTTCACCTTGTCCAAAAAGAAGTATTCCGGATCCACTTTGTCCGCCGACAAGCAAAATAGGTTTAGGGAAGCCCTGGTTTTACAGATGGAGACTGAAAAAAGTTATTTGAATCCAGACCTTACCTTGAATGACCTGGCTAAGATTTTGGACCTTCCCCCAAAAGAACTTTCGCAGGTCATCAACCAATCTTTTGGGAAGCATTTTTTTGATTTTGTGAATTCTTATAGAATCGATGAGGCCAAAAAATTACTTCAGGACACCCAAAATACCATGACCATACAGGAAGTAATGTATTCGGTAGGTTTTTCTTCCAAATCTTCCTTTAATACTATTTTTAAAAGGAAAACAACCCTAACACCTTCTCAATTTAGACTTTCCTCGGAAACACGATGAATCCTAAAAAGGGTTCGCCTTCCTGAAGTAAAACCATCCTCCGGGATATCACGTCTACTTTTATAGGACAACATAAAAAGTAAGAAGAGATGAACCGTCAATTCAAAAATACGCTTAGGGATAGGTTAGGAAATTATTTGGAATCCAAGAAGTCAGCAACCTTAATGGAGGTGGTGCTCATTTTTGGGGTCGTTTTTTTGTTTATTCAAATGGTAGCACCATTTTTTCAGGGGAGTCAACTTGCACAACAGTTAATAGTATGGTTTGCCAATGTAATCATGATAGCCCTGGTGTGTTTTGGACAATGGCTCAGAAGGTCAAATTTTCGTGATTTGGGATTGGTGTTACCCGTCTGGAGCGGTAAAACATACCTAAAAATAATTCTTTGGTCCTTTCTTATAGGTATCATCACTATTTTAAGTTTTGTTCTGGGATCTGTGGGTATGTCAATGCTAATGGGAGCGACCGCCCAACCGGATGTTAGCAACTATGACTATTTAAAGGACAATCCAGGGATATTTGTCTTGTCTTTATTGGGAGTTTACCTAGTATCCTCCTTTGGGGAAGAGCTGGTATATCGTGGATTTCTAATACATCGTGTTTCATTGATGTTAAAGGGGGCAAAGTTTGAAAAGACCTATGCGGTTTTGATCAGCGCCGTGATTTTTGGTTTGGCCCACTATACCTGGGGAATAACCGGAATGGTACAAACAAGTTTTATGGGTCTCATATTGGGGACTTTCCATGTACGATTTAAAAACAAACTGATTGTACTGATTCTGGCACATGCGTACATGGACACCCTTTTGTTGGGGAGTATTTACTTGAGCTGAGATGAAATACAAGCGACCGAGTTTTTCCATTAAGGATATAATTTAAGCGGATCGAAAATTTTTATTCACCTTGATCGTTTGTAATTTAGGGAACGCAAGCGACGACATGAGAACAAAAAAACAACATAGGTTTTGGAATATCTTGGTGGTGATTACCGTTATCATCTGCCTCCTGGCCCTTATGGCCCATTATAAAAATTGGGTTAGAACCAATACCAACGATATCCAAATACTCTCCGGATTTTATTATAATAAAGTGGAGTTTTCAGAGCTTGACAGTGTAGTGATGGTAGAAAAAATACCACCTATGGAACGCCTAAATGGGTTTTCTGCCTTAGAAAAAGAAAAAGGGGTGTTCCGAGAGTTCAAGGACTCCCTAACGGACAAAAAAGTGTATGTATATGTAGATCATTTTCCCAACCCCAAGATAAAATTGGTATATAGGGATTCGCTGAGGCTTTTCATGAATTTAAGGGATTCTTTGGAAAATGAAAAAATGTACCTTTTTCTAAAGAACAAAAAGGACAGCTTACCTCTACAATTTTCATCTAAAAAGTGAGTTTATGAGCATTGGAGTTGCTAATTTTGTACTTATGAAAAAATGGTTTTTGCTTTTTCTGCTCGTACCGATCCTTGGCATGGCCCAAAATAGGCTTTCTATATCCATAGAAGGTGTAGAAACATCGAATGGTAAGATAAGTGTGGCCATTTATGACAATGAAAACGGCTTTCTAGAGTTTGAAGATGTATTTAAATTCGATAGTGCCAAAGCCCAAAAAGGCACGACCGAACTTTCCATTGAGAGCCTTCCGTCGGGTAAATATGCCGTGGCCATTTTCCATGATGAGAATGGCAATGATGTCCTCGATCGCAACTGGCTAGGCATACCCAAGGAAAAGATAGGCTTTTCCAATGCCAAAATGAAAACCTTTGGTCCTCCAAGTTTTACGGAATGCGCATTTGAGCTGCGGTCCGACAAGGAAATCACAGTGATACTTTAAGAAATTGTAGTAGGGCTACCCTTCCATCCAAAATCTATCTTTCCAAATAATGATTAAAGATATGTTAAATAGTTTTCTGAAATGATTGTTCCAATATATATTTGACCACACACAAAACAAAATGCCAAGGATTACCGAATTTGATAAAGAGAAGGTACTAAAGAGCGCCATGCACGTTTTTTGGGAGAAAGGTTATAACGGTACCTCCATGCAGGACTTGGTGGATGCTACCAGCCTAAATCGCTCCAGCATATACAATTCTTTCGGTTCGAAGTTGGAGCTTTATCAAACTACCTTGTCCTATTATCAAAAGGAATCAGGGGGAATGTTTCGAAAGGCCTTGGTGGAAGCTGGAAATCCCTTGGAGGCCATACGACTCATTTTTGAGGGGTTTTTGCCGGAGATACTTGGAGATAAAAAGGACAAGGGTTGCTTCGTTATGAATTGTAAGTCCGAGATGGGCAATCAGGACAGAGACCTAAAGAAATGGCTTTTGGATACCCAGGAATATACGCTTTCTACTTTTCAGGACTTGATAAGGGATGGTCAGGAGCAGGGGGTCATAAATAAGAAACAAGACTGTAGAAGTTATGCCTATTTTGTGTTCAATGCCTTCCAAGGTTTTAGAATGACAGGAATATTGATTAAGGATAAAAATGTACTTCAACAGATTATAGATAATACGCTAAGAGTGTTGGCGTAAATTTTTTTAACCATTTTTGGAACGATTGTTTCAAAATTAATTTTTAATACGATGAATAAATTCAAAGACAAAGTAGTAGTGATTTCGGGAGGAAATTCCGGCATAGGTTTGGAGGCCGTTAAAGGTTTTTTAAGTGAAGGTGCCAAGGTGGTGTTTTCGGGAAGAAGAAAAGAGGCCCTGGATGAGGTGGTCAAGAACTTGGAAGGTGATTTCAAGGCAGTTTTGGCCGATCAATCCAAACCACGGGACAATGAAAAATTGATTCAAGAAGCCGTGGATGCCTATGGCAAAATTGATGTGCTCTTTGCAAATGCGGGGGTAGCCTTCTTTGCACCAGCAGATCAAATTGACGAAGACCATTTTGATTCTCAATTCGATATTAACATCAAAGGCCCTGCCTTTTTGACCAAGTATGCCATTCCTCATTTGAATGACGGAGGAAATATAGTTTTCAATACCTCTATCGTACATCAAAAAGGGTTTGAGGGTGCAGCGGTCTATAGCGCTACCAAAGGTGCCTTACGGGCTTACGCCCGGGTGTTGACCACAGAGCTGGCTCCACGTCAAATTCGTATTAATTCCATAGCTCCAGGACCGATTGCCACCCCAATTTATGACAAAATGGGGATGCCCCAGGAAGTGGTTAGCGAAATGGGACAAGGTTTTGCCGAGGCAAATCCCTTAAAACGTTTCGGAAACCCCAAGGAGATAGCCGATGCCGTTTTGTTCTTGGCTTCTGATGAAGCCAGCTATGTAAATGGCATAGAACTTTCCGTTGATGGAGGGTTGAGCCAAATTTAATAGTGTATTGACATAATAGCGTACCAAGCCAGTTGGAGAATTCTCCCAACTGGCTTTTTATAGTGTATCAATCCAATTCTCGGGCTATCTTTGCATGTTATGGAGACAATTCTGCTCGTTCAATTTATGGGATCCCTATATGGTTTGTTAGCTATTGTATTTGGTGCTTTTGGAGCACATGCCCTCAAAAAATCCTTTACGGAAGAACAATTAAGAAGCTTTGAAACAGGTGTCAAATATCAAATGTATCACGCCCTCCTTTTGATCGTATTGGGTTTCAATTTTGGATTCAACACTCCTTTGGAAAGCTATATTGCCTATTGTTTTATTGTAGGTACCTTTCTTTTTTCATTTAGTATTTATGGGCTTACGTTGAGCGCGTCCAAAGAAAGAAAATGGCGGTTTCTTGGCCCCATTACGCCCGTGGGAGGATTAATATTGGTCGCCGGTTGGGGAATGCTCCTGTATTCTTTTATCGGGAAACTTATCTAGCGAAAAGTTAAAGCATACCAGCAGGCCATCAAATCCACCGCCTCATACCTTCCGGTATCTTGAGAATCATGATGTTGACCCATACCTCGCTTTTAGGCTTTAGTTAACAGGTTTTGGTTGTTATCCTTAGGGTTTTACGCATAACTTTATGGAATTTATGGAACATCCCTATAGATACTATTTCTGAAGTAATTTCGGTTATGCAATATGAAATTAACAGGAGATGCCCCAAATGTGGCAAAATTACCAAGAACAGCGATTATTGCAACAATTGTGGTACGTTGATCAATACAAATCTTCGTCGAAAATTAGAACGTGAGGAACGGGAAAGGAAAAGGCAGAAAAAAGAAGAAGTAGAGAAACCCGATGCCATAACAGCTTTTTTTGAAAAGGTACGTAACCATAGCAATCCTATTGTAAGAGTAGTTGCCCTTGCTTTTTATTCTGTTTGGGTAGTAGTGCTGGCAATCGGGGCTTTTTTGGCCTATATATTCGCTTATATTGCGGCTTAGTGTAGGTAAAAGTATGTTGAATTTCGAAAAAAAGAATATCAAAACCACACCAAAAAGGCTAAAGGCCTTTTACTTTCCGCTGTTTTGTTCCATGGCTTTGATTGTTTTTAGCCTACAAAAAATGAGCGCAACCTTGCCCGAGTGGACCAACAATTACCTGAACGATTTTTTATGTATGCCCATAGTGCTTTTTATGGGTCAATTTGCCATTCGGAAGCTCAAGGGTAATAATACCTTAAGGTTGCCATGGCCATTGATTTTGACACTCACCCTATTTTACAGTGTTTATTTTGAGTATTATCTGCCCAGAATTAATTTGCGTTATACAGCAGACTTTTTGGATGTTGTCCTGTACTTTTCAGGGTCGGCGTTTTTTTATTTGATGGAAAACAAGTTGACCGTACAAACATAACTTGGCACCGACCCCTTTAACAATACCTATAACCTTAGATACATATTTCCATTAATAGTGTTTAGGCGTAGGCTGTTCTTGCCATTGGCGGTACGACCGTATATCTTTTGACCCACATGGCGGTCGGTAGATTTGAACTTTAATTTTTCATCGGCATAAATATCCCCATGAATCGTCTCGGCGACTAAATCAGCATCGATCATTTTCAGGTCAATTTCTCCATTGATGGTACTTAGATCAAGTTCTCCGGAATATTGTGCAATTTCGATATCCCCATTGATAAGGTCAACCGTAAAATCGCCTTCAATAACCTCGGATTTTAGATGCCCATTGATGCTACTTATTTTGACCCTGGCATTTTTAGGGACATAGAGCACGTACTTGAATTCATATAAATCCCCCGTGTTATAGCAGTATCTTTTCCTGTTAGGACTATTTTTAATACAATCCTCGCGGTAGGCCTTGAATAAGGTTTCCGCTTCTGAAGTAATTGCGATTCGGGTATCGCTTGCGCTTATATCCAAATTGTATAGATCCAGGAATTTTTCGTCTTCGGTATAAATCTCAGCTTTAAAATAGACCGAAGATTTATCCCATGACTTAACCGCTATCATAGAAGCGAACTTTACATCCACATCTATATATTGATTTTTATAATCAATGTTTTCTTCAATGATTTTCTGTGCACCGATCTGTAGGCTGATGAGGCCTAATAATAAGACTACTGTTTTTTTCATGACTGTTCTATTTTTTGATTATTCTTTCCTTAGATAAATATTTCCGTTGGTGGTTTTCAATTTAACATCCACCCCCCCGTTATTGACCGACCCCTTTACCTTTTTAGAGGCAATGGCCCTTAGACCGTCCTTATCCGGTAAGCTGATTTCAAAATTGGTATAAATGGACCCATTTACGGTACCTAGACTTAGGTCCGCGGGGGTATTTTCCGGCATTGTAATATCCAAAGCGCCATTGGTTGAATAGATGCTTATGGGAGAATCCTGGCTTACCGTTGTAAATTGAACCTCTACTTCACCGTTTAAGGTATTGGCCGTCAAAGGCCCGCTTACATCCTCAACTCTAATGCCTCCGTTCAATTCTGCAGTAGCCTCTATCTCTCCCCGAAAACCAGAAATTCGAATATTGCCTTGCCAGTTGGTCCTAACGGAAATGTTTTGTTTTGCCGGCAAATAGATTTCTGCGCGTTCCGATTTTCTTAGGTTTCTTACCAAGAGGTTATTTCCTTCCTGGATAACATAAAACCCAACATCCGTATTATCCGAACCGCTCTCCCCGACCAAGCGCAATCCTTTGGCTCTTTCGGGAATTTTGTAGGAAGGCCCGCCCTTGATCAAAAGCTGGTCACTGGCGTGTGTTTTGACAAGAATATCATTTTTGGATTCAACTTTTACCCATTCGATACCGCTTAGGGATTTTGTGTAATCTTCTTGCGCCCATATTCCGGTACAAATACAACTCAGTAAAAATGTGATTTTAAGTAATTTCATGATGTTTCGTTTTTTGATGCTTCGACAAGGCTCAGCACTTGTGTTTATATAATACTTGGTAATAATGATTCAATTTGTTCCTTAACAAAGGGTTGGGTTTCGTCCTGTTGCATTAATTCTTTAAGCGGCATTACTGCCTTCTTTTCTTGAATGCGGACCAAAGTCTGGATAATTGTAATTTGTATTCCTGGATCCTTCTCCACTTTTAAAGCCTTGATGAAGGCATTTTTTACGATCTCCGAAGCCGTAAATTTTTCCAGGGCCTCGGCTGATGCCATGCGTACATTGGTATTTTCATCATGTAGCATTCTGTCGGTCAACGCTTTAACAATACTTTCATCAAGGTCTCCGAACTCGTCAATATAGTTGACTCCCTGAATACGCCTACTGGCCGACTTACTCTCCATAAGGGAGAGCATGGCTGTTTGCCTTAATTCTAGGCCCTCGTTCTGCAAGGCAGCAATTTCAACATGGGATTCCCGTTCCTGTTGATATTGCCCCAGTAGAAACGAACCTACCAACATTGCAATACTTGCTGCTATTTTTAAGAAGTTTCCCCAACCTGATTTTATGGAAGGTTGCTTTGAATTGAGGGGAACCACCTTTGCCAATTCGCGTTTTTCTTGCTCCAAAAGCTCTAGGAAATTGGCTTCTACCCGATTCGAGGGGATGGCTGTTTCTTCATTTGCAAAGGCATCTAAAAGAGTTCTTAGCTGCTCCAATTCTGCGGCGCAAGTTGGACACTGTTTTAAATGTGCCTCTACTTTTTGTTTTTGAACGGTATCCAAAACCTGATCCAGATAGTCCGGAAGTAAATCAATAACATGTTTTTTGTCCATCGTCATAAATTTTCAAAATAAATTACCTTCAATTTTTTTAGGGCTCGGCTCACCTTTGTCTTTACGGCTCCTTCCGTACTTCCGACTATGTTGGCCAATTCAGCATATTTTATCTCCTGAAACCGGTTTAGGATCAACAGTTCCCTATCCGAGGGGTTGAGCTTATCCAAAGCTCTTAGTAAATGGGTATAGTCCTCCTTAGGTTCTTCATTTTCAATCAATCTATAGGAAACATCATCCAAATCTTCATGGTTCACCTTGGTTTTTTGAAGATGTCTTCTGAGACTATTTCTCGCAATGGTAAACATCCAGGAGACGAACCTGCCATTCTTATAGGATGCCCTATACCGCATTATGTTATAAAAGACCTCTTGTGTAACATCTTCGCTCAACATCTTGTCCCTACACATTTTGTATAGAAAATTATAGACGTGAAGGTGATGTCTTTTAAAAAGTATCTTCAATAGGTCCAGGTCCCCTTGGGCCACCTTGGCCATAATAATCTCGTCTGTTTGCTCCTTCAAAAGAGAAAGTCTTTAGGTGACATTCAATACTATATAGCAAGAAAAGTACAAAAGGTTACATAACCGGAAGTAAAAATTCTTATCAGGGAAGAATAAGATTGGGGAATAGGGAAATGGGGATACAAATACGGACGGAGGCTTATGGGTATCCGACAGATTATTTATCCAGCTCGGCCTCCGAAACAAATTCCTTGATGGCGGTATTGGGCTCTATAATATCATACCCCGACCAAAATTCCGGATCGTAGTTGGGCATATAGGTGGGGAGTATGGAATTATTTTCCTTAATATTTTCATATTGGGTTTCGCTCACTGGATCAACATCAAAAACAACCAGCTCATAACGATTTTTGCCACTAACGGCGACGTCTATTTTTAAGGAAAGCTCATTTTGCTTTCGGCGGCCGCGTACGTTTTTGTTTTTCTCTATTATTTTCAGGGGTCTTTTGAAACCAATTCTGTTTCCCTTGGTTATTTCGTAATAGCGCAACTGATATTTACCGTCCTTTCCCTTTGAAAAGATCATCCTTCCCTGGGCAAGGTACTCATTAAAGGAAACCCCCAGAAGCTTAAAATTTCGTAAGGTCTCAACATTTTCGAAATCCATTCGGATAATAGCAAAATCATCAGAGTTGATATACAGCCTGCCCTTGAAATTCTCGGAACCTTCAGGTTCAAAACGCAAAACATAAACGGCATCGTCCCCCAAATAGGTGTAGTCTTCCAGGGTAAGCCTATATCGCCTTGGTTTAAAGATTACGTTGTAATCCGAATTTTTGAATACGGGCAAGCTTTTGTAAAGGTTACCTAAGGTACGGCGCTTATATTTGGCAAAGAACTTTTTACGCTCCTGTTCATTTTCCTGGGTTTTCTTCAAGTGCTCGTTTAAAGCCTGTACATCACTGGAGTCTACCTCGGTCTCAAAAAGTTCATCGGCATCCACTTTTGTTCCAAATAATCCGGATTTGATCTTAAAATAAGAATCCGTTTTTATGTTTTCCTTTACGATGGAATTAAACTTCTTCTCCAAGGTCTCAGCATCCAAAGTTTTGCTTTTATCATACAGTTCGGATGCCTTTATGATATTTAACTTTTGTTCTTTGGCCTTACTACCACCATAAAGATCGCCCAGCATTTCAGTATAATAACTGTTGTTCTTGGGAATTGTATTGTTTACACTGTCCAAAAAATTGGTATTGAATGCGGGAATGGTTGATTTCTTGAGGACATAATCGCTCTTTAGGATATTTTGCTGGTAGGATTCCCGCAGAAACAATCGCTTCTTGGTAAGCTCCAGATGATAATTTTTTTCCAGATTTTTCTTTACCTCGTCCAAAATTTCCCTGGGGGTATAGTTTTTATTGGAAACGATGACCTCTTTCAGTTCTATGGCCTTGGGTCTTAAATAAATAGTATTCTCCTTAAACTCGGAGATAGGCTTTCCTATGGATTCATAGCCGATACAGGAAATAAACAATGAATCAGAAGGTTGTACGCTTTCTTCCAACCGGAATGAAAAGCGTCCTTCCTCGTTGGTTATCATTCCCCGTTTTTTCAATTGCACGGTAACGTAGGGAACAGGTTTTGAAGTAGTGGAATCTACAATCCTTGCACTTAGGACTTGTGCATTGGCATATGTTATACCAAGGAATAAAAAAATTAGGGTAAATGCGAATGCAACTTTTCCCATCCAGGATCAATTTTCAGACAAACTAAAGCATAGTACCTAGGAAAACCATGCTTTTTAGGATTTTTTTGGCTGGATTTATTGTTTTTTTAACAAGTACGAATGGACAGCCGTGGACACCCTTAATGGCATCCACAATCGTTTTGCCCGCAAGCGCTCTTTTTTCTCCTTTTTGAAGCGAAAATGGACTTGGGCAAGAGGAATTTATAGATAAGGTAGCCCAACGCCAAGGCCAGGGTAATATAAACCAATATCAGTTGAACATACTCCATTTACCGAAAAGCTATTTTATAAATTGATAGGCAATTAAAGCAACAATATACGCAAAAACGCTCATAAATAGTAATTGGACCATAGGCCATTTCCAGCTATTGGTCTCCCGTTTTACAATGGCCAAGGTGCTCATGCACTGCATGGCAAAGGCATAGAACAGTAATAGCGAAATACCTGATGCCAAGTTGAACAATGGTTTTTTGGTCCTGGGGTTTACTTCTGCCGCCATACGGGTTTTTATGGTCTCCTCCTCATCACTCCCCACGCTGTAGATTGTGGCCAGGGTCCCCACAAATACTTCACGTGCCGCAAAGGAAGTGAGGAGGGCGATCCCTATTTTCCAATCATATCCCAACGGTCTTACAACAGGTTCAATGGCCTTTCCCATTTGCCCAATATAGGAATGCTCCAATTTATGGCTTGCTATTTCCTGTTCAATGGCCCTTTGCTCCAGATCCAAGGTTATGATCGCCAGGGAATCCTGCATCGCCTTTAGACTTATTGCTCGTTCGGTATCGATAACACTGACCGGGGTAGAATTTTTATATTCATTTAGTTTGCGTTCCATATATCCCAGACTGTATTGGGACAATCCCTCTTTTTCAATGCGCTGCTTTACAATGGACTCCGCATTTTTAAAGTCTTCAGAATATCCATTGGAGCCTAGGAACCAAAGTACTATGGATATGGCCAAGATTATTTTTCCGGCACCAAAAACAAAGCTTTTGGTCTTTTCCCATACGGTATATACCACATTTTTAAACAAGGGCATTTTGTAGCTAGGCATCTCTACCACAAAAAAGGTTCTACTTTTTATCTTTAAGATTTTATTCAATAGCATAGCTGAAAGCACGGCTGCCCCAAAACCGATAAGATATAGCAACATTAAAGTGAGGGGTTGATAGCCCAGTCCCAAAAAGCGCCCTTCAGGAATAACGAGCGCGATGATGATAAGGTAAATGGGCAATCTTGCAGAGCAGGTAGTAAAAGGAACTACCAAAATAGTAATCAACCTTTCTTTCCAGTTCTCTATGGTTCGGGTGGCCATAACTGCAGGGATTGCACAGGCGGTTCCTGAAATAAGGGGTACAACACTTTTTCCACTTAACCCAAACGGACGCATTAATCGATCCATTAAAAAGACAACCCGGCTCATATACCCTGATTCCTCCAAGAGGGAAATGAACAGAAACAAAAAGGCGATTTGGGGAATGAATATCACGATACCCCCAATACCCGCCAAAATACCCTCGGCTATTAAATTGGTAAAGGCTCCTTCCGGCAACGTGCTTTTCACCCATTCACTGGCGGAAGCAAATAATTCGTCAATAAGATCTTGAGGGTAAGTGCTCCAATCGAAAATAGCCTGAAAAATGGTCAAGAGGATAGCAAAGAAAATAAGATATCCGAATACCTTATGGGTCAATATCCGATCCAAGGTTGCCCGAAAGCCCTTAGCGGCATTGCTATCCACTTTATAGGTTTCCTTGAGAATACCATTTATGAATTGATACCTGAGAATGGTCTCCTTTTGCTGAAGCCGCTTTAATTCCGATTTTGATTTGACCGCAAAAGTGGCTGCATTTTTTAGGGACTGTTTTTCAATAGGCATAAAGTTTACGTCCTGTGTAATCACTAACCAAAGTTTGTATAGATCTTCCTTGGGGAAAGCATTCTTCAATCGCTCAAAATAGTCTTTGGAAATGGTCGTAATGTCCACATTGGGAGAAGACGGCAAGCTTCTGAAATCGGCAATCAGCTCTTTTAATCGATCAATACCAGTACCTTTTCGTGTACTTATCAAGGCAATTTTGGTTTGCAGTTTTTCCTCAAGTACCGGAATATCTATGCTGATTCCTTTTCTGGACATCCGATCGGACATGTTGATTACCAGTATCGTTGGAATTTTCAGATCCTTGATTTGGGTAAACAGGAACAAATTCCGTTTTAAGTTCTCTACATCGGAAATCACGATGGCCACATCCGGGTGATCTTTGTCATTTTTGTTCAGGAGTAGTTCTACGGCCACACTCTCATCCAAGGAGGTTGTATTAAGGCTATAGGTGCCCGGGAGATCTAGGATATGGGCCTTGACCCCTCTGGGTAGTTTACAGACACCTTCTTTTTTTTCTACGGTAATACCTGGATAGTTGCCTACTTTTTGATTAAGACCCGTAAGTTGGTTAAAGACCGATGTTTTCCCCGTATTTGGGTTACCAATAAGCGCTACCTTGATCTGCTTGCTCATAACGTAGAAACATCATCCAAGATTTCCAATTCAATTTGAAGTGCCACTGAACGGCGTATGGCAATATGCGAACCATTTACATTGATGTAGATGGGGTCTTTAAGGGGAGCTACCTGTAGCAATTCAATTTGATTTCCGGGCAAGCACCCCAATTCCAGCAACTTAATGGGTAGGATATCCTTCTCAAATTCCTTGATGATTCCTTTTTGCCCTTTCTTGAGATGTGCTACGGTAATGGCCAACCTTATTTAGATTCATTTTAATTAAGGGCAAAAGTAACGTAAAATTCTCGGTTTGCTACACCCCAACCCTAAAAAAGCACCAATTTTGGCATAGTTCATATATAGTCGCCGTAACGGCTAGCCGAAAATGCCTGTCTTTTATTTGTAATTCAAAAAAATTCTAGGTGCTCTTTTCCAGAAAGGTAGCAAGATCTCTTTTTTACTCCTGATAAGAATCTTTTAAGACCTTCAAGTCGCTCAGTAACTTATCCATTTCCTCGGAATCAGTACCATCATAAAAACCCCGGATTCGCCTTTCTTTATCCACCAGAATAAAATTTTCGGTATGGATCATATCAAAAGGCCCTCCATCGCCATCGGTCTTCACCGCCAGATATGATTTCCGCGCCAGCTCATAGATTTGCTCTTTATCCCCTGTGACCAAGTTCCATTTTTTATCCATCACCCCTTTTTCCAGAGCGTATTTTTTGAGCTGGGCAACTGAATCAATCTTGGGGGTCACCGAATGGGACAGAAGCAAAATTTCGTCATCATCCTTGATTTCCTCTTGGATCGCGGCCATGTTTTTGGTCATTATAGGGCAGATGGTGGGGCAGGTGGTAAAGAAGAAATCGGCCACATAAATTTTATCTCTATAATCCGCTTGGGTAACGGTCTTTCCGTTTTGGTTGGTCAGCGAAAAATCGGCAATGGTATGGTATTTCCTAACGTGATGTACCGTACTGTCCACCAATTCCGGATTCACCATGGAGGGTTGGTAAATGGATAGCGTTTTAGCAGGCTCTAAAGCATCATAAAAAAGATAAACTATGACCGCGGAAAGCAGAAGAAGGACTATTCCAAAAAGTTTGAACTTGCCAAAAAAATTGCCCATCCGATTTTCTTACAAAGATAAGGCACGGCTTGAGAGCTTTCAAGGAATATGGCCCAACATCTTGCCAAAACTTTCTTAAATGGGGAGGGCCTTTTCAGCTTTCTTTTTTTAAGACATTGCAAAAGCTTACTTTTGTGCGTTTTTAAATGTAATATTCGGTCTATGACATTGGCTATTCAAATCATACAATTTATACTTATCATCTCCGTCCTAGTAATTCTGCATGAGTTAGGGCATTTTATTCCAGCCAAATATTTCAAAACCAAGGTGGAAAAATTCTACTTGTTTTTTGATGTCAAGTTTTCGCTTTTCAAGAAAAAGATCGGAGAAACCGTTTATGGCATCGGGTGGCTGCCTTTAGGGGGCTATGTAAAGATTGCGGGTATGATCGATGAGAGTATGGATACGGAGCAAATGAAGGAAGAACCGAAACCCTGGGAGTTTAGAAGTAAGCCAGCTTGGCAGCGCTTGATCATTATGCTCGGAGGGGTAACTGTGAACTTCTTCTTGGCATGGATTATCTATACTTTGCTCTTGCTTAGTAATGGAGACACTTATATTCCAGCAGATAGTTTAAAATATGGTATTCAAGTTGATTCTGTAGGGGAGAAATTAGGATTGCGTACCGGAGACAGGATTTTGGCGGTGGATGGGAAAAAAACCAAAAAGTTCAACAAAGCGGTATTACAGATTATATTAGGAGATGAGATTACTGTAATAAGAGATGGAGAAGAGATCTTGATACCTCTTTCGGATGAGGGGAAAGCAGATGTTTTTAGAACACAGGGAAGAAATTTTATGAGCTATCGGTCCAAACCCATAATAGAAAAGGTTACTAAGGAATCAGTTGCCGAAAAGGCAGGAATTGCCAGTGGAGATCAAATTGTTGGAGTGAACGGGGCTAATATCGAATTTTGGGACCAGTTTAGAGCTGCAATAGGTAATTCTGCCGGAGAAGATTTGTCCATCCAAGTGTTGCGTAATGGGCAGACCAAGGAATTGTTTCTTCGAGTGCCTGAGCAAGGTGTTATCGGGGTCCAGTTGGATTTTGAAGACTTGAGGGTCACCGATACCTTCAATTTTTTCTCGGCCATTCCGGCCGGACTTACTCAAACAATTGAGGTTTTAACGGATCAAATTCGTCAATTCAAAGTAATATTTAACACTAAGACCGGGGCCTATAAACAAGTAAAGGGGCCAATAGGAATTGTGGAAATGATGTCTCCAACCTGGGATTGGACATTCTTTTGGAGCTTTATGGCAATGTTTTCAGTATGGTTAGCATTTTTGAATCTATTGCCCATACCTGCTTTGGATGGTGGACATGTGATGTTCTTACTATATGAGATGATTTCAGGAAGGAAACCTAGTGAGAAAGTGCTGGAAAGAGGCCAAATAATTGGCTTTGTTATTCTTATGGGGTTGATGATAGTCGTTTTCGGCAATGATATTTGGAATATTATCAAGAGATTTATCTAACCTACTGAAGATTAAGAGCCCCACCATTTTTCCTAACAAAACGTTCTGTATGCCTATATGAGAAGGCCTACAAAAATTAATGGATCATTTTCACAGCGAAGCCGTTTTTTGTTGGGGGCAATAAAAAAAACGATTATATTTGCACCCGCCTACGCTAAAAAATATAGCTACGGCGGGCGGGCCCTAGGTATATTCAACTATATAAGGGCACTTTGATATTAAAATAAATAAAGAACACCTTCCTCCTTAGCTCAGTTGGTTAGAGCATCTGACTGTTAATCAGAGGGTCCTTGGTTCGAGCCCAAGAGGGGGAGCAGACATAGTAAGGCTTCAGAGTATTTTCAACTCTGGAGCCTTTTTTATTTGCACGCAGATTGAGAAAAATTTTATTTCTAGTCAAACTTTAACATTTCAATCCAAAATTTTCCAGGATTATTTGTGATTCATCCCAAATCCTTACCCCTAAACTTTGCGCATGGATCCTGTTTCGATTTTATAGTGTTCCGATAGAAAAGCGTGAAGTAAAATCGATATAGGGCGCACTTGCTATGCCATTACATTTATTTTTCCTTTCCAAAATCAACTTAAGCTACCTTCTTTAAATAACAATAATAAGCTTCAAGTAAAATCCATGAAAAATGCTAGCTCAAATCGCAACATTTGGTAGCGAATAATATTTTTTGCGCCAAAAACTTTCAGTGTTTACTGGGGTTCCCAAGGTTTTTGGCGCAAAAACCATTTTTCACGAAATTTTGAATTCCATCAACTATCTGAAAATCAATAAACTAGAAATCGTAACATCGCTTTAGCGTGTTACCCTCTTGCTTTACAATCTTCGTCCGGCTAGCAGGACAAAAAATGTAAACACAAAGTGCTTTACACATCAATCATATTTAGCCAAAACACGCCAAACTTAATTGATTCGTAAAAATTAGAAAAAATGAAATTAGTGGAAATATAATTTAACCCCGTTAAACACTAATTGAAATTAAAATACGATAAGAAACAGAATATGGGTGTCTTTTTATCCCGTAAAAGGTGAATTAAAGGAACTATTAAAAAAAACAACAATGGGACACCAAAAGAAAAATCTACAAGCCTTAATTAAATAATTTCATAAAACGGCTCTTAAAAGAACCAAAAGCATATCCTCCCCATATAGCACTTATGATTTAAGGAGGTCGATTTGACACTTATCATAATATTAAACTTAAGCAATATCTTAAAAATGTTTAGACATCATCATTATCTAATTTTACGTCCATTTTTCGACCCTGTATTTGAACTCGGCAAGAACTTCTGAGGCCCATTTTCTTAACATATGCTTTACGAGCATTTTCGTAAAAAACCGCTTCAGTGGGCCCGTATAGTTCATTTCATAGCCCCATATAGCCTTTAGCTCGCTTTTGCCGTCGTGTAGCCGTTTGGTGCAGATCATCACTGTGGAATCGGATATGGCCCCGCATAGACGTCGACCGTTGAGCCTGAAGCTATAAATAGATGTCTTGCAATCCACACTAAAGGATAGTATCAATCCGTCTTTCATCAGTATCCCTAGGCCTTCCATCAAGGATTGGATGACAACCGGTTCGGGCCTGTCTATAATTTCCACAAGGGTCAAGGTGTCCATGGTCCTATATTTGAAAAAGCCCCAACCTGTTATAGGGCAAGGGCTTTTTCTGTCAACCAATAATCTGTCATCTAATAAAAAAACTGCTCCGAGACAATCTTCCCGTCATTGACCTTATATACAATGATTTCGTCCAATGGCCACTTGTTCCCATCCTTTAAGGTAACAGTCATCCTATAGGGCAGGGCAATATGACCTTTGGAAACGATGGCATCGCCAACTTCCAATCCTTCGACGCCCGAAATGTTCTCCTGCATGACAGCATCCTTGGCCTTGATGGCAGCCACCCCTTTGACTTGGGCAAAATGTTCAGATTGGGGTTCGATATGCTCCGCATCCACGTGAAAAAGTTCGTCGTACACCTCGTTGAATCTTCCTTCCCTCAGCAGTGTGACCAACCTGTCGGCCACTTCTTTGTTTGTCATCTCTCTATTGATTTAAATATTGAACTTTATTTTTTGTCCGATTATTTTGTTTTTATCTGGGTCGCCTTGGGATAGTCTTTTTTAATCCTTTTGTACACTTCGTTACCGGCCGTGACCCGTTCCCCGGTCTCCACATAGTGTTTTAGTCCCACTAGGGTGCCTGACATCTGCTTTTTGAAACCCCCTTTGGCGATTACCCCCAAGAACGCTGGCTTGGTTCGGAACTGGAACTCGTAGGATGCCGTGGCGGTACCGTCACCATTATCCTTGACCCGGTAAAACGCCTGTGAATTGTCAAAGTTCAAAGGTAATTTGGCACCGTCGATGACCACGTTGCGCATTACCATGTTCTTGCTGTCTATATCGCCAATCCGCTCGTGCGACCATTGGCTGCCTTTTTCATTGAAATTGCATTTGCGCTCCGCACCGACCTCGCCCTTTAGGGAACCGTTGGTATATTCGGAGGTATGGATATAGGGGGAGAAATTGGATATTTCCCCATAGTCGAGTACCATGGCCTCCCATACCCGTTCGGCAGGAGCGTTGATCTTCATTTCCACGTGCACGGTCTTATAATTCTTCTCCATGCTCTGGGCATGGCCGAAGGTTCCGCTAATAGTGAATATGACCACCGACATTAGTATTCTGAGTTTAATTGTTTTTGTCATTTTATCTTTTTTCATGATTATTATTTCTATTTATTTATTGTAGACTTCGGCAATATCGGCCCCGACTTTAACTCACGTTTTAATTATCCTTCGTTCCAATGTGGGATAGCTCTTCCCTACTGTCCTTTTCCTTGCGCCCCGTGTTCTACCGTTACCCTGAACCTAGGCCGGTTAAAATGGGCATGGATCCCGATCCTTTGCCGTATACTCTTCTCGAAATGTCCCATTGCGAAGGGTCATGCGGCCTCTTTGCCTTTTTTCCTGAAGTACTTTGCATCGGACTTTACTTTTGCCTCGGACTGTTTTCCCGTCTCGATATAGTATTTGAGATCTTCCATGGTCCGGAAGATGTCCTTGCGCATCTTTGGTTTTATCATCCATCCCATAAGCAGTCCTGGCACAGTGGCCAGGGTCAGGTCAAGGTCAATAGTGACGGAGGAAGTATTGGTGCTCAATGGTTCCACCTTCCATTTCGCGGTGGCCGCCTTCATGATAAAGGGCGTATCGTCCAGATGGTACTGTAGTTCCATGCTGTCCTCGTCCACCCTGTCGATGATTTCACTTACATCGCCGAACACGGTGGAGCAAGTTCTTCCCACATACTCGCTTCCGGCAACCATGCGTTCCTTGGATTCGTTCACGGTACTGGCCCAATCGCAGGCATCGCCGTAATTGGTGTAGAGTATCTCCCATACCCTTGCGGCGGGCGCATTCACCCTTAGTGTCTTGTTTATTTTCATTGGTCTAAAATTTATGTTTTGTCCAAGTGGGGCAATAAGCGTTTTACACTTGGTATTTCCCTTTGGATTCAGGGATTATCTTTGTGTGACAACTTTGCACAAAAAAACCTGGATCTGGGTCCAGGTGTTTGTTATGGGAATTGGAAATCCCGCATTACCAGGACCGGTATTCGGGCGACTTTAACCCTTTCATCCTGAGATGTACAATGGCCTGTGCCCTGTGGTGGGTACAATGGTCGAACACGATGTCCAAAATGTTCCTACGGGACATCCGCCCGGCCCAAAAGGAGACCGCCTCCTCGAAAAAAAGTGCATCCATTTCCTTTACCGCACCCTCCAATGCGCCGAACTGTTTTTTAAGGTATGCAATAACGGCATCCTTGTCTTTTGGGTCGGAAGGTGGCAGGACGGTTTCGAAGGCCAACGCCGAATTTCCGATATACGCCATTCCTTCCCCAATGTGCACGAGCTGTTCCCCGAAGGAACGGACCCCACCTGTTGGCCTAAAAGCATATTGTTCCTCCGGCATTTTTCTGGCCACTTCAAGAGTGAATTCGAGGTTGGCCTTCCATCGTTTCAGGAATTCCGTTTTGAATGTGGTCTGTTGTGCATTCATGGACAGGCAAGAATTAAAAAGTAGAACTGAGAGGACAGGGATTTTTTGGATGATCGCTTTCAATTGAGCTTCATTAGGTCCTTGATATGGTCGTCGTTCACGATGTCCTCCAGAAAGGTACGTTTGTCAAAATCGTCCCTGTATGGCAAGTTATGGTAGAGCTCGGCGTATTTTTTGTCGACGATATCCATCATCTCATTCGCATCGTACCGGATGGCTTCCTTGAACTTGCGGTACTCGCTACGATTGAACAGCAGGTTTTTGCTGTCAATGATCTTGTTGTCCATGGCAAAGGTGACCTTTTTGTGGCACCTACAGGGATTGGCCTTGTTCACCAGACCGCACTTATTGTTCATGAAGTTGTAGATGTCCTTCCGGGCCCTGCTCAGGCGCTGTCGGAAATTGTCCCTGGAGATTTCCAGGATTTCACTGCCAATGGTATGATCGGCATTGAACATCTCCCCGAGGATGAACACCAACCGCTGTTCCCTGGTCAGGCAGAGCAGCATACCGCTCATGCAGCTGTAGTTCATCTCGCGGATATAGACCTCTTTCTCCTTTTGCTCCATAGGGGTCAGGGGATTGTCCGGGGTCATCTCGAGTCCCTGGGCCATGGTATCGAAGTTGTCAAAGGTATCTTCCATCGGCTTGCGCTTGGCCATCAAAAAATGGTTCATCACGATACGGTACGCCCAGGTACGGAAGGTGCTACGGCTCTCAAAGGACGAAAGATTGGTCAATATCCTTATCGTGGCCTCCTGTGTCAGGTCCTTGGCATCGTTAGGGTTGCGGACAAACTTCCAGGCGATGTTGTAGATGTAGGGCTGGTGCTTTAGTATCAGTTCTTCCAACGCTAGTTTGTCTCCATTGCTGGCAGCGGATACCAACTGTTGGTCTGTACGGTCACTATGGTACTCTTTCAAAAAGGGATTTTCCATTGAATGTTTATTTCTTGGATTCATGGTTCTACAAAGTGTGACAACTTAAATGGATTTTTTTTGAAAAAGTTGTCACATGAAAGGCCTTGCCGCATCCAAGTGGGTACAAACAACAAGTTATGAAATCCATTTCCGAAAACAGTACGCTACATTTTAAAAAGGAGAACCTCTATCGCTTCTCTTTGGTCTCAGGTTCGATGGCCGCCATCGAAAGGGCCATCGCCAATCTCGATACCATGGCGGTGTTCCAGGTCACCTCCCAACCCAATGGTGAATTCGAAAGGCCCGATTGCTATATTGTCCAAGCCGTTGATAATCCAGACCAAACCCCAACTATCGAGACGGGCAATGGTATCGAATCCATCCGCTACACCCTTTTTAAGGTACAGGGGGATGTCTCTTTCGAGCTGGACCGAAAAAAGTGCTACGAGTTCTTTACTGCTTGGACCGTGCCCGAAAATGCCCATTTATTACAGGAGTTCTTTGAGGTGTCGGAACCCATCAGGCAATCGTACGGTAGACCGGCCCCCGTGATAAGGGCACAGTTCGGCCCTGTGGAAGCTGTACGGGAGGACGGACGTTATTTCAGTCCTTCCATGGGTGGGATGGTTGAATGGGACGATAGGGACGATATGTTCCAGTTGATAGGCCATCCTAAATTTGCGGAAAGCGCAGCACCCCTGTTTGCAAAAGCGGTAAGCCGTATCGAGATGGTCATCGGCCAATTGATGTGATTCTTTTTTTTAAAATCCTGTCACATGGGAAGCTATTTTGAATCCAAGAAGCATTAACCTTTAAAAAATAGAAAATGAAACGTATTAAAAATGTAACAGTATTAGCGGTCATCCTATTTGGATTTGCCCTAGTGAACGCCCAAAAGAAGGATGCCAAGATTACGAAGACCAAGGTGGTGGAGGCCTCGGCGGACGATGTCTGGAGTGAACTCCGTAAACTTGACAACATCGACGAGGTATCCAGCTTTGTGGCCAAGGTCGACTATTCCGGTCCCAAGGGCGCCGGAGGTTCAAGGGTATGCACGGCACCCGATGGAAAGGGAAAGTTCAAGGAAAATATCCTTGACTTTGACGATACTGCACGCAGTTATACCTATGCCGTGGTAGAGGGGGTGCCCGCGGCGGGCCTTGTCAGCAATTTCAAGGTGGTGGACTTGGGATACAACCGGTCGATGATCGTGTGGACATCATCCTACGACAAGTTCATGGAGAACCCTCAAATGACCGAGGAACAGTTCAATGGGTTTTTGAACCAGGCATCTGACGACATGTTGGCCAACGTGGCCACTATGGCCTCCAAATAATCGGTTATCTTATATGTTCTTAAATGAGAAGGGAGTGATACCAATGCTTAATATCACTCCCTTTTTGTTCGGTTATATTAGGGCTCCTACTTCCAGGAAAACAAAATCCACTACTTTTAAATATCAATATATGCGTCTTCCGAGAATTTTATTGTTCCTATTTCCCATGTTGACGGTAGTCTTTGCAAATTGCCAGATTTCCGCAACGGATGGCGAAATTCTCGCGGTCGATAGTAAGATACTGTCCCGGTCCATTTCGGTGCAAATAAATTCCCTTGGGCCAGTCTCCGAAAATTCCCCGTTCGTTTATATCACCGACGGTAGAAAAATGGTTGAAAGCGGAACCTTGGACAAGCTCAGGGAACTTACGGGAACCCATAGGATACCAGCTGCCCATTATGTCTTCGTATCGTCCATAGATTCACGAACAGGCGTGGACCACAGAAACGAAGACTTCTTCTGCAATCCGCTATATGCCCAATTTTTCGGGGAGGAATTGGTTCCTCTAGTAGAATCCCAGATGGCAGTAGATTCGCGACCCAAGAACCGGATTCTGATCGGGATTTCCTTTGGGGCACTCAATGCCGCCTACTTCTCGGGAAGGACCGATCTATTTTCAAAGTACGCCCTCCTGTCGCCTATAACCTATCCCTGTGATGCCTTCCTAAAGGAGATAGCATTCAGCACGAACAAGAGTCTGAAAATATATATATCCACGGGTACCAACGATGCAGAGGCCTATATCGAACCCCTAAAGGGATTGTACTTATCGAAAGGGTACGAGTTAAGATTCATCAAAACCAGAGGGCAGCATGATTTTCAAAATTGGAACGGGCAATTGGAAACAGCGATTATTTTCCTGAACGAGGAACGTAAATAATTTTTGTTCGGGTTATTTCCCAAATACCGATGACATCTCCATGTACAACTTGACCGAACTGAACATTACATTTGAATCAAGGTCGGTAAAGGCTACCACCTTCAAAGTTTCGTGGCGACAATCATAGGTAGTATACTGGTCGGGTGCGCCCTAAAGGAAATCCATTGATGAAATAGAACAATACAACCATTGGTCATTTGGTTTAGTTATTTATCTAAGCCGTTTTCCTTTCAGTTCGTATGATTTTTATCTCGGATAACTCTTTTAAGCGTATTCCGGGAACATCGAAATATTTGAACAATGAAGATGCATATGGGTCAAAGCGGGTACTATAAAACATAGAAGCATTTTTTGAAAAGTATGACTTCTTAAGCAATCTTAATTGTTGTGTCATTAATCGAACGTTTTATGGAGCTTTAAAAAATCAGATATTATTTTTTCATGTATTAGTTGATATTTAGAAGAAAGATTTGTAATCAAATCATAAGGAGTTCAATTCTAACTGATAAGTATCAAGTATGTCGCTCGGTAAGGACTTTAGGTAAATTTGTGTTGTACTCAATTTATTGTGACCGAGCATCGTAGATATAGCTTCTAAGGGAACTTTTTTGAACATGGCATGGGTCGCAAAACTGTGTCTTGAAACATAGGAAGTTAAACGCTCTTGAATCTCACATTTCTTTGCGATTTCCTTTAGGCCAAGATTGTATCTTTTAAGTTCCCATTGAGCATCTTTGTACTGTAATTCTAAAGTATTCCGGTAAATAATAGGTAATAGAAAGCCGGAGGGACTGGGATTTTTCAGATAGTATTCAATAATGGGTTTGATTCGATCGGTTATAATGATATCGTAGCGCTTACCTGTTTTTCGTCTTTGAAATTTGACGCGACCATCGATAATATTATCTCTTCTCAAAAAAGCCATATCAATAAAGGATATGCCTAACATGAGGTAGGAGAGGACAAAGTAATTTCGATAGTGAAAATGCTTGGAACCTACCTCCGTTTTCATTTCCAATATTTTCTTTATACTCTCAATTTTAATTGCTCTTTTTTCCGTGGGTTTTGTTTTAATGGTGTAGTATTTAAAAGGATATAGGGATTCATCAACCATGCCTTCCATGATGCCCTTGTTGTAAATTGCCTTTATTGTTCTCATGTAAGATGCTATTCCATTAACGGAATTACCAGGTTTTGATAAATGGTGTCTTTCAAATCGTTTTAAGAATTCAATGTTGAGCTCATTGAATTTTAAATCCCTGTTGTTTGTAAATCCTTTTAGTCTGCCGATGATTCCCGAGTAATTTCTGGATGTTCCAATTCGTTTTTCTTTTTTAAGCTCTTCAGCCTTTTTAAGACCAAATTCATAGAAGGAATTGAATCGCTTTCGGTTAACTATTTTATCAGCAATATCTTTGGCAGAAAGTCTATCTAGTTGGTCATTATCGGCTAGTTTATTGATAACCTCCTGTGCCTTAACTTGTTTTTTTAATAAAAGAGTATTCATCAGATGAACTGAGTCAACATCTGGAAAATTTCTTTTTACTTTACATCTGTGATGATCCCAGTATTCCTCTGGCACATAATGGCCTGTTTCTATTGAAGTGGTTTTTCTAAAATGGGTCAACCTCAAAATAATCGGGAAACATCCATTTTGGGTCATTCTACGGGTGTCCAAACTTAGTTTTATACTCGTGTTCATGAACATAAGTTATAAAAAAATTTGCACGCAATTTGCACGCAAAAAGTTGGTTTCAATTGATTTTGTTTGACAACAAAAATTATTAAAACACTGATATTCAATAAAATATGCGATTTTTAAAATTTGCTTGTACCCCATTCGGAGACGCTGTTAATCAGAGGGTCCTTGGTTCGAGCCCAAGAGGGGGAGCAAAAAAGAAGGAGCCACACTCTTGTGTGGCTCCTTCTTTTTTACCCTTTTTGGCCAGAAGCTCTCATTCTTTCTTTTTCTCACATAAGGAAAACCAGTTCCCAGAGTCATCAACAAACAAAGCTTCGTAGGCATAAAATTCCTTGGTCGGTTCTTTCTTGAAAACTACACCTTTAGTCTTTAGCTCTTCATACGTTGCAAGTAAATCGTTACATTCGAAAACGCCGAAACCAAATGTGCCTTTTTTGACTAATTCTTTCATTTGTTCCGCTGCTCCATCTTTAAACATCATGCCATCTTCTATCGGCATCAAAGAGATTTCAAGTTCGGGTTGTTCCGGCGGGCAAACGGTGAGCCAACGCATACCGGGGCCCATTGGGGCATCAGTATGGATTTTAAAACCCAATTTGTTTACATAAAAGTCCAATGCACTATCCTGGTTTAGTACAAATACGCTAACATGGTTTAATTTTGTAATCATCTTTCCAAATTTTAGTTGTGAGCCTCAAAGCTCATCAACTAACCTCTAAACAACTTCTTGAAAATTGCTATTCTTTGTCCAACCTTTGGTCTCAGCGAAACAATTTGGAATAAATTTCAGAGGCTTATCGGTTATCTCCACTTTTCTTTGTAATTGTCGGGATTGATATTCCTTAGGAGTAAAACCAACTTCCTTTTTGAAAAGTCCCGTAAACGAACTCGGACTATCGAACCCAACGGCAAAACAACATTCCATAATTGAAATTCCTTTTTTTAAATGCCGCTTAGCTTCTTCTATCCTTATGGAAGTCAAATATTTATGTGGGGTCTTTCCATAAATGTCCTTAAAAAGTCGAATAAAATGAAATTTAGAAAAATGGGATTCATCCGAAATATTATCAAGGTCAATTTTATCACAAAAATTGTTGTCAATAAATAGTTTCGCCTGAACTATTCTCTTGTACAAATACATTTTGGGATAGCTATTTTCCATTTTACGGTTTCTTTTATTTTGGTCGCTGCGAACGGTTTCGTATAAGAGTGGTAGCGAAGTAAATTACTATTGCTTTTAACCAACAAGATACTTAATTATACGCAAAAACGGTTTGAGGCTGTTCCTGGGCCGCTGTTGTTGTATGGTGTTCAGTTTTTTGATGGTCGATCTTAACCGCCCATATTTTTCAATCTACGCATTTCATATAAAATGGTTGTTCAGGCAGAAACTGACAGTGCACTGAAAATGATTTTTTTTCTGATAGGTTGATATGATTGAGACAAAAACGCAATACACATGCAAGTCGTTAATATTCCAAATGCCAAAATTAGCAGCACAGAAGGAAATCTACCAAATGGCTTTTTTAATGCGATCAAAAGTACTATTGAAACTCCGACAATTGCCGGTATCCAAGCCGTTGCCCTGATTTTTTGGGCTTTAAAATTATGGCAAACCACTTTCCGTTTTCATGGATAAAGTCAAAGAACCAACCTTTGATTCTTTGATTTCCATGCTTTAATACTGTTATGGAATTGTTCGGTTAAACTTTCGAGGTAAATTTCAAATTCCTGAAGCGTTTCATAATTTAATTTTTCCTCATACTCATAATTCCACAGGCCGAGAACCCCTCTTTTGTCACCTATTGATAGTTGGGTTCGTTTAATTAATTTCACTTTATGTAAATGGTTTAATTGGCTACTACGGTTTGTAGTGAATCCCGCCTGCACGAAGCACCATCGGGTCATCATTAGTGCTTCCTTCTATTCCGTAGATGTGCGAAAGGGAAGGGCTACACCTATTTATTCCCTTGTATAAGTTATCACTTTGTCCTCAAATCCAAAACTAGATCGACTTTCGAAATCTATGGTCAGTTCGTCTTGGGTCACGGAATATTTGTGATTTGTTGGTGCTACCATAATAAAAAGCTTTCCACTATAAACAATTTGAATCGAATCCATGGATTGTAATTCATAATCATAATGGTCGTTTTGCATAAATCCGTTCGATTTGTAGAAATCATTCCGGGTCCTAAAATCCAGGGTATCGCTCTTGTCCAATGAAATCCACACTCCCAATTCAATTGGGCTTGGGTCATTTCCATCTTTTGAACACCCGATCAAAACGAATATTGCTATTGTACTAAGAGCCAAATACATAACTTTCCTTTTCATTTGATGTTTTTTTAACACTGTTCTGTTTTCCACAATTTTATCTTCTATTACTATAGATGGTGGGATTGCCATTTGGTTGTGTCCGGGTTGCACTTTGATAAAAATTGGGTGCGAAGTTATCGTATAAAGACTTGTTTTTTAATCCGATTCTTTGGTGGCTACCTAGATTTTGATAGTTACAACTTAGCATTCCTATATCCAACACATGATTTTATTTAGAATTCATCTAGATAATTTTTATTGCCAAGCTTTCCTACGTATTTTTGGTTCCCTAATGCAAAACGATCAAAACAAATTTCAGTACTTAGGTTTAAAACGGATTCTTTTAGCGGCTTTCGTATTCATGACGGTTGGTACTGTTTTGGAATTGTATCTGCTAGATCATTACGAAGGAGTGCAACAATTGATTCCGATCCTTTGTATCGGCACGTCAATTTTGACCCTAATAGTTCTTTTTTTTCGAAAAACGAATTTGACCTTGAAACTGTTCAAATCAGTTTTGGTGTTAACGGCTCTCAGTGGGGTCTATGGTGCTTTTTTGCATCTTCTTGCCAATTATGAATTTGAACAAGAGATGAAACCCACGGCGCGTGGTTGGGATCTTTTTGTAGAAAGTTTATCTGGGGCCCTACCTACACTCGCACCCTTTAGCATGATTGTCTTGGCATTGATCGGTTATTCATATGTAATACTTATAAAACAAAAACGATGAGAAAATTTGGAAAATTAATTGTAGTGCTCACATTGGTCGGTACGGTAATGGTATCCTGTAAAGAATCAAAAGGGAAGGATACATCTAAAGAAACAACTGTGGAAGAATCTGATACCAGCACCGGTAAAAAAGCGGAAAATTTGGATACCAAGGTAGTTTTGAACGCTAACCTCGCTACTGAGGCGGATTTAGACGGAATCGGACTTTCAAAAGAAATGGTCGCCCAGATTCTGGATCAAAGACCTTTTTTGAGCATGAACGATTTTGATGTACTGGTAGGAGATGATAATAAGGAGGAACTCTACAGAAAAGTGTTTGTTCCCTTTAATTTGAATACCACTGCTGAGGCGGATTTTAAGATGATACCGGGTGTCGGTGACCGTATGGCACATGAGTTTGAGGAGTACCGGCCGTACACTAGCTCATTGCAATTTAGAAGGGAAATTGGCAAATATGTGGATGAGGATGAGGTATCCCGCTACGAGAATTATGTATTTGTACCGGTAGAACTGAATTCGGCCACGGAAGAGGATATTAAGGCCTTGCCTGGAGTAGGGAACCGTATGGCCCACGAATTTGAGGAATACAGACCTTATAACAGTATGGCGCAGTTTAGAAAGGAAATTGGCAAGTATGTGGATGATAAGGAACTGGCAAGGCTGGAGCGACTTGTTTATTTAAAGGAGTAGGCCTTCTAAAACAATTGTAAGGCATAGGCGGCATAAGTACTGCTCACCTGTACGCAATATTAATGGGTTTAATTTCTTTGATCAACTGGTTGTTGTTGCGTTATACAATGTATCATTCCGCCATTTTCGTATAAATTCCTTACGTCAATTCCGACCACGGTTCTAGAAGGATACAAAGTTTGAATTAAAGCATGGGCAGATGCATCATTTGGGTCATTATAGTTGGGAACCAATACTTTCCTATTGGATTGATAATCTTTAGTCTATTTGAATGGAATTGAATCTGGTTGTATGTGGTTCCCTTTGCTGTCAATGTTTTCAAAACATCCTTTTTTATTCTGGGTTTTGTAGGTGTACCATCCAAACCATTTGGGTTGATTCTGTATTTCATGTGTTTTCAAAACCTAATATTAATGTGGTTAATCTATTGGAATGCTTAATTCGTTTTTTCCAGTGCTAGATTGGGTTTCCAAAAAGAAAACCGATCATTACTGTTATCCATGACCGGTTTTTTGGTTTTTAAGATAAGACTGTTTCGTTCAATACAATGGCCATATCGTATTCTTCAACCCTTAGGGTTTCTGGAATAACACCATAGCGTTCAGGTATTTTAGCTGCTAATTCTGAAGTCCAGAACGCACCTCTTGAACTTTTTGTTTCAAATAAATAGATACCACTGATTGCACCTGTAGTTTCCTCGGCTATGTAATACTTCTCGATAAGCCCAGGAACATTTCTAAAGACATTCAAATCTTCATTGCAAACTTGCATTAACTTTTCCTGGCTATGCGAAGAGTTGAATTTTACTGATAGTACTGCTGTTGCTCTTTTCATTGTTTTAATTTTAAATGATTAATAATTACAGCAACAAAAGTATTTATGCTATAGGCCCTTTAGATAGGCTAAAAAGTCTTAAAAATAGACTTTAAGGTTTATGTATTTGTTTGCAGATTACGATACTTCAAGGGAGTTGTATTATATTTTTGCTTAAAAACACGTATAAAATGGGATGGGTCTTCAAAGCCACTTTCAAAGGACAGTTGATTAATAGGAAGATCGGTGTTTAAAAGATGATGAAGTGCCAGATCTAACTTACGTTGTTTAAGCCAGAGTCCGGGCGTTATTTTGTAATGGTCTTTGAATGTCTTTTTGAATTTTGATAAACTCATATGACAAAGTTTTGCATAATCTTCAATTTTTAGATTGTAGCCAAAATTTTCTTCCATTATACGTGTCATATGATAAGTTTGATCCTGACATAAGGAAACTAAATAATCAGCTAAATCCTGATGGTCCTTACTTACGCACAGGCTTAACAACAATTCTTCAAACTTTAATTTTATCAATTGACTGCTAGGCTTTTGATCTAAGGTGAGATACGAGGATATAGATTCACGATAATTTTCTAACAATTGGTTCGATTTCACTCTTAAGACAGCATCTTGATTAGAAAGTTGTTTCTGTGATGCATTCAAAAAAGAAGTGTTTTTTGAGAAGAATGTCTTAATGAAATCATCAGGTATAAAAAAGAAAATTGCACAAAACTCATCCTCAAAAAACTGATGCGTAAGGTTAGCCCCCTTTTTTATAAAAAGAATATCACCTTTTTCAACTTCATAGTCATGGTATATGGTTCTCCACATTTTTTTGCCAGACAAAACAAAGGCAAAGTAGTTGCTATCCGACCAGATTCCGAATTTAGTTTCCTCTTGGACACAGGTGTACTCCACAAACAACAATTCGTTTGCTTCTAACTTAATAAAGTCGTCACTCTGTTTTATAAAAGAATATAAATTTACCATGTTATAATTATTGCTGTCGTTTTGACTGAACTGCGTTTTAGTGCAATTTAGGTTTTGTTAGCAACGGTTTCTACTTTTTTGCCTCACGCAAAATTTTCTCCATTTTACGACCTCTTGCCAATTCATCAATCAGCTTTTCCAAACGTCTGCATTGCCTATACAATTCAAATTCATCCTCTATTTCTTCAATTCGATAACCACAAACTACTCCTTTGATCAGGTTTGCATTTGGGTGTATTTTAGCTTTTTGAAAAAATGTTCTAAAGGTAGCTTTTGTATCAATAAGTTCTTGTAAGGCATCTTGATCAAAACCGGTAAACCATTTAATCACTTGGTTGAGTTCTTCCTTTGTCCTACCATTTTTTTCCAATCTATTTAGGTAAAGTGGATAAATGGATGCAAATATCATATTGGCAACCTTTTCATTTTTTTCGGCTGTAACTTTCATTTTATTTCGAATTGATTAGTGCTAACGGTCTGGACTATGAGTAGTTGCGTGGTTTGGCAACTAATTTAGTAAACATTCACAAACCAAAGGAAAATCTTACGGATTTTCCGAGTGAGAACAGAACAAGCAACCCGCCTGCCGGACGGGCAGGTTATTTGTAGCCATTGTTGTAGCCAGTTATTCTTTAACCTCTAAATCTTCTCTTTTTATGACTTTGCCCCCAATAACAACTTGCTCTATAGCATCATAGGCTTCAATATCCATTAAAGGGTTTTTGGCCATCATAATTATATTTGCTTTTTTTCCGATAGCCAACGAGCCAAGAGAAGCATCTAAATGAAAAGCTTTGGCATTATTAAATGTAGCGGACGCAAGTATTTTATTTAAAGGGACTCCTGCTTCTTTCATCAATTTAAGCTCCCAATTTCCATTATGGCCAGGTTGATTGCCATAAGTTGGGGCAGATGGAGTATCTGAGCCAAATAAAATTAGACCATTATTGTCAGAAAGGTACTTTAAAGCTAGCATTGCATGCGCTTGTACATTATCATAGATTATATGAACCTCTTCTACGGTAAGCTCATTAAAAATTTCTTTGGCGAACCATTGTGCCTCTTCGGTTTTATACCATTCGAGTAAATTTTTGGGCACCACTTTTTTTAAGACGGGCTGATCAAGAAATCCAGTATCAACCAGTGCTTCCTCTCCTTCAATTACTGTTAAGGTGGGGGTATAGCCTATTTGTTTTTGAATTTGTAAATCCAATGTTCTTTTTATTTCCAATGGAAGAGAGTCCCTTGGTACATCTTTGTACTTTCCCCAGTTCCATAGTCCATGCGATAAAATATCTACTCCTATATCAGCCAAAAAAGAATGTCCTTCAAGTGAATTGGCATGAACTGTTAGAACAAGTCCATTGGAATGTGCCTCGTTAAGCAATTCGGTCATGATACGTTTAGTAGGTACAGGTAATTTGGACATCCTTCCAAAACCTCGTTCATAATAAGATTTCACGGCAATACCCCCAGAATTTTTGATACGCTTGACAACGGCTTTGGGGGTATGATCGGCAGGGTCATACTTATCCGGGATACTTTCCGCCTGACTTTCCATGTATATGAAATTTGGTTCAGCGTCAAATCGAAATTCTTCAGGTGTAAAATTCATTGGGTAACCATTTGCGACCGCAGCTCCTGAATATCCAACATGATATAAATCGGGTTTTACTTCTTGCATGTTAAAAGAAGCGATTCGTTCATCTGATATGCCCCCAAGATTAATAAGTGCGGTAAAGCCATGATATAAATAGCTTCTTGGCATTTGGCTATTAAACTCAGTGGCCAGTTCAGGGTATTTTTCTATATGATGGGGAAGCATTCCTTGCACTCCTGGAATAATATGAACATGACTATCTATTAATCCGGGAATTATGAATTTTCCAGTTCCATCGATCTTTTCAAATGTTCCGTTTATACTTGGCTCATTTTTGTCCGCATAAACGATTATATCTTTTTCAATCACCAAATGACCTATATGAGGGCTGTAAGTGCCATCTTCTGTTGAGATTATGGTAACATTCGATATGTATACACCTTCCGTAAGATTCAGTTGTTCTTTATTGTCTTGACAAGAGCATAAAATTGTAGCAAGGAGAATAGTCAGTAAGTTTTTCATTGAATAGAGTGTTTGCTTTTAAAGACGAAAAAAACATTCATTTGGTTGCCTGGGGGTTTTTTCAAATGTGCTACAGCGGTTCGGCTATGACCTCATGGCCAGCACCGAACATTTTTTAACTGATTGGAGTAAGGAAAAATTGGCCAAGCGAAAGCCATGGGTTATAGCCATTGTTTATGCCGTTTTAATAGTAATCTAATAAATTAGCCTTACTTAAAAAAGCTTGGAGAAGATATAAATTCGATTGGTGGATTTTCATTGATTATTGGTATCCAAAACCTTGTTTTCTTAATTAACCAGCTATCCCTTTCTTTTACAAGTAAATGTGTTTGTCGATATGTTCTAGCTACGGTATTCATGTCTTCAGAATTGATTTTTTGAACTACATCTACCCAGGCGATTTTGATGTCAACGAATTTAACCTTGAATTTCAAATTAAGTCTGTGACTATCTAAGGTAGGGTATTTGGGAAATAACCAATCTCTAAAATAATTACCAAGAGTGTCTTTATTTCTTATTGTCCACCCAAAGGAGTTTTCCCAATCCATTTCATTGGAGTAACAGGCAAGTAGTTCATCAAGTTGTTGATTCGCAAGAGAAAAATTCATTTTTTTAACAACCCTTTCTACTTCATTTGCTTGACTATTATCAGCAGAAATTTTACAGGAGACAAGAGTAATAAGAATTAGAGTTATTAAAATTCGTTGCATGTTATTTGGTTCTAGTTTTTGCTTTTAGACTTTAAAAAAAATAAAAGGTTTAATTCTATGGCATACAACGGCCTCGTGTGTGGGCAGTAACGGTTTCAAAACACTGAACTGTCAGCATTGCAAGGTACTTGTTAAAACGCAAAAACGGCTCAAGTATGCACTCGAACCGCTATTGCTTATACACAATGTTAGGCACTGCCTTTTTTATGAATCTTTAGCCATTTTATCAGTCATTTCTTCAATTGAACCTAGCATAAAGGTTTGAAATTGTTCTTCAGTCATTTGTGGGTTTTTCATAAACTCATCATAGTTCGACCACCAAACAAGTATGCACTTTCCATAGCCAAGGTCAACTACTTGCATGAAGTTAGTCATACCTTTTACAGGTGCTCCCTCAAGTAAGGAATATGAAAAGCTTCGTGATGATTCGTCATAAGCAACAATTTTTTCTTTGAAGAATCCTTTCCCATCTGTTGTGTGGCAAACTCTTTCTCCTCCAACTCCCATATTGCCACTCCAATCTACCTTTGCTATTGCGGAGGAATATTTGTGTACTTGGTCTAGTTTCCTAACTGTCTTCCACATTTCATCTGCCGACTTATTTACTACTTTGCTAAATTGAACTTTTGGCTCACTCATACTTTGGGCGGATGCCAAATTTGCAATTAATAGAAGAACCAATGTGCTTAGTAATAGATTTTTAATTTTCATTGTTATTGATTTTTATAATTTACCTTTAGATACAGTGTTAATTGATGTGTTACAGAATTAAGCTGCCTTCTTTCGATTTTTTGCCAATTCCTTCTGTTTATAATCGCTTGGATTACCTGTTTCAACGAATATTTTTAGGTCATCAATAACACCATTTACTGTTTTGTTGAGTTGCATTTTCATCATTGGTCCCATAATAGCACCTTTAAAGCCTTTGGTTTGCATTTTTAGGCGCATGCTCACAAGGGTATCGTTTCCTTTTCTTTCTATGTTCCATGTATTAACAGCTGAAGTGATAAAACCAGGAAACCCTTTAACGACTTCATACGCCAAAACATAATTTTTTGAATCGAATTTTTTGATGTCTTCTTGAATTGTTCCAAAGCCAGGAACTTCACAGGTTCTGTTGCTACATTCTGCCCCTTGAAACATTGGTTTTCCAAACCCTTCTGAATGAGTTAACCCTCTTGCCCATTTGTAGGCTGTTGTAAATTGATTCCCCAACACGTCCCATACCTCTTGAACGGGACGATTGATTACGATTTCTTTTTTTATCTCCATTTTGTATAAAATTTTAATTCGTCCATTTGATACAGAATGCTCTAAGGTGTTACAAAACGGAAAATAAAAAGCCCGTGATTTTCACAATCACGGGCTTTTTTATAAGTATTGGTCAATACTAGTTTAGCTCAAAAAAATCTAGCAATTCATTAGTTCCAATAATTTCCTCAACGATGGTTTCTTTTGAAAAACTATCCTTTGCGGGAATATCTCGAAGTAACTCCAAATGCTTTTTATCTACAATATCAGCAACTAGTTCACTGTTTTGAAAAGCATAGTCAGCTACTTTGGTTTTGTAACCTACATTGAAAAATTGTTGGTCTTCAGTGAGATAACCATTTTTGTGCATAGTTTTTGCCTTTTTGCCACATCTGCAAGGATTTTTCGAGTTCATCAGTCCGCATTTTTGTTGCATAAAGTTGATTAACTCCTTTCTTGCTCTGTGAAGCTTTACTCTATAGTTAGCTTTTGTCATTCCGAATATTTCAGAGCCTAAATTGTGGTCGACTCCGAACGTTTCTCCTACAATAAATAAAAGTCTTTGCTCCCTAGTAAGACACATTATCATACCTGATAGACAACGATATCTAAGCTCCTTTGCCAATTCCTCGTATTCCTTTTCTTCACTTTCGTCTACGGTTGCATTTTCAATAGAGTCAAGTCGTTTTCCTTGATTTTCAAAATCCGTGAATTGTTTCTCTCCTTTTCGTCTTTTGGATAACAAAAATTCGTTAAATACAATGCGATAGAGCCAAGTTCTAAATTGGCTTTCGAATTTAAATTGTGATAGCTTGGTTATTACCTTGATAAGTGCCTCTTGAGTTAAGTCTTCTGCGTCTTGAGGGTCAAAGGTAAATTTCCATGCCACATTGAAAATATAAGGTCTGTGGATTTTTATGAGCTGATTCAATGCATCTTTGTTACCATCCAAAGAGGATTTCAATAGTTCTATATTTTTTTCCTCTGAATATTTATCTCCAAGTTGATTCATACGATTTTTTTCCTTGTTAGATACAAGAATTGGATAGGTGTTACAAAGCTTACTTTAAGGTTGTGCCTAACGGTTCGTATAACCATCAGTTACGGGTTTATATGTTTTACTTTTCGGTTAAGCACTGTTGTTAGCAATTCCGACCGCGCCCGAACGTGCCGTTCGGTACGGGCGGGGTGGATTCTAGCCTGCCCTGAGCTTGTCGAAGCATAGTCGAATCCGCCGTAACCAGCCCGACAAGCTGGTCTGGCGGGTTGCGGTTATACATTGTTGTAGGTAGTTTTTTATTCATTTATATTTTATTAATCAACCACACAATTCCGATTCCAGAAAATAGAAATCCACCGATTATAAAAATCATCGGAAAGTATGTTTTCCAAAACTCGCTGTTAATCATTATTTCGTATTCATTATCCTTTTTCAAGTAGATAATTTCAATAGGTTGATTAATCTTCTTTGGGTTTGCACTTGAGTTTAATTTTTGTGTTGTTTCAATTCCGTTTTTGTCGGTAAATCGAACAATAGGGTAGTGGTAAGTGTTTGAATATCCATCAGCATCTTCACTTTCCTCCTCAACGAAATCAATTATTTTTGCTTTAGTTTTAATTCCGTTTGCCTCTATCCTACGATTCGAATTTCGAATATAGAATCCTGCATATAAAAATCCACTTCCAACTATTAAAAAGACAATATTCCCTATTAAATTTTCCATTCAGTTTCTTGGTCCGTCAAATTACCTACAACGGCCTCGGCTTATATGTTTACGCAGTGTTAGTTGTTGTTCATAAATATAGTAGTTTCCTGATTATTAATAAGAGCTAAAATAGGAGGGACAGAGAGGTCTCGGCTAGATACATTAATTGATATCGTTTCATAGAAATCCCGCCCTTCTATAATTTTCTTGGAATCCGGACAGTACCTAGACCTTGTTTACAGAGGTCGAATCAAATGCGAGCAAGGATGATAAAGAGGGTTATAGCTTAAAAAAGATGTTATGGAAAGTTGGGGTTAATTAAAAAGACTTGTTTTTTAACTCAGTTCTTTGTTGTATGTTGGCATTTTCATTCAAGTGTTTTGATTTATAAACTTTGACCTTTATCAATCACTTTCAAGCATTTTGGCGACCTCATCGTAATATTTTTGTGTTACTACTTCAGTCCAAGTTGTTGGTTGTCCACCGCCATATAGAGCCAAATACGTTACATCACTAACTTTGGTTGATGAATGCCAGTGTTCGATGTTTTTTTCACATTTAATCACGTCTCCGGTCTTCAGAATTACGGGTTCTTTTCCTCTTTCCTGATAATATGCTTCTCCATCAACAATTATTAAAACTTGTGCAGAACTATGTTTATGCCAATCCAAGGTTGAGTTGGCTTTGAAGGTTGCTTTTGTGATATTATATCCCAATTCAGAATCATCATGAATAACCGCATTCAGCCAAGCTTCTCCTATGTAATGAGTATTTGGTGCTTTGGTACCCTCTGTAAGATATGACGAAACTTTATATTCAGAATCTTGGGAAAATCCCGACATCGTGGCTAATATAAACAGGGTTAAAATTGATTTTTTCATTTTATACTTTTCAAAGTTCTTAAATATCTTTTTTGGTATTCCTTGCTTGCGTAAAACGGTTCAGCTAAAATGTCGTGCAAAGTTTAGGTTAGTTGGGCATGTATTTTAGCCACTATTGTTGTCAGTTTTTATTCAGTTTAATTTCCACCATTTTGGTTTTTTCGATTTCTCCCAGCGTTTAAATCTTTTGTCCAATAATGGCTTGAATTTTTCATAATTCTCCCAATTATCTTGAATATGATAAAGTGTCGGTAAATCAGTCCCTAAAGTTTTCGAATAATCATCTGAAAACTTTCCTTTCTCATAGTACTTGTAGGTGAATTCATTTCCTAATTCAGTCAAATCATCGTCCATTAATACACCGTCAAGATTACGTTCAAAAAATTTAGCTCCTGTCAATTCCTTTTTTTTGACCTTAGAAATTTCAGAATTCAAATAGTCATCTCCATTTGTGTCGAAAAGTCCGTTTTCAATAATCCAAGTCAAATAAAATCCTGTATGAACATATCCTTGAAAAATGTCAAGCTCTTTTGGGAATTCTCCTCTGAAATGCCATTTTGCTTTATCATAAACTCCATTAAAGTCACTTGGTCTTTGTTTTGAATTGACTTCAATATATTTTTTGTCAAGAAATTCCTGTTTTATCTTATTCGCCTCAACAATAGCATTCTCATCTGTTCCGCAATGCTTTCCCCATTTTGGTCCGCCAGTTTTTTTAACTTTTCCTTCTCGGACATTCAGAATTTCTTTGTCAACTTCTATTTCGACAAAGTCCGTTGTTACTCTATTTTTCTTTTCTAAACGGATTCTCATTTCAAATTGGCCATAACGTAGGAATATAGATCATATGATCTATATATGTTTTAGATGCGGAACTAAGATAAGAGATTTTGTATTTCGTTGAAGGAAGATTCCACTATAAGCGTATAGATTTCAGTTGTTTTACCAAATTATGGGTGATCCACACAAGCCCGTAAAATAGGGCCATTTAAAATTTGAATTAATTCAGTTAAATTTATACATGGTCAGATTCTTGTTTCTTATTGGAGTGCTCATTTCAATTTCGGGCCATTCGCAATCCAAAATCGATAGCTTGGAGAAAAGGGTTGGCCTGGAAAAGGTAGATTCCCTAAAAGTTAATCTCCTTTTAGACCTTTTTGACGAATACCAGTATGAAGACCCGGCAAAGGCCGATACCAGTATCCATAGGGCCTTGGATATCGCTAAGGGAATACAGGACAAACGTTATGAAGTGATGGCCCTCAATGCTTTTGCCGATCTTTTAAACGGTAGGGCCCAAAACGACTCCGCCATCACGGTCTTCCAAAAGGCCCTTACCCTTGCCGAACGTATTGCGTACAATTCCGGTAAGGGCATCGCTCTCTTAGGATTGGGCAATACCTATTTGAGTAAGGGAGACCTTATACAGGCCGAAGCCTACCATAAACGCAATATTGCCTTTGCCGGACAGGTGGACGATTTTGAGGGGATGGCAAGCTCCCATAATAATCTGGGCAACATCTACAATGAAAAAGGGGAATACAAAAAAGCCATGGAGGCTTATACCTATGCGGCCAAGATGAATACCGAAATCGGAAACGAAAAGAATGCGGGAATCAACTTGGCCAACATCGGACTGATCAACCAAAAACTAAGTAATTATGACAAGGCCTTGGACTATTATGCAAAAAGTGATAGCCTGTTCAAAAAGTTCGGTTTTTTGCCCGGGCGGGCATTTGTTTTGAAAAATATGGGCGTGGTATACCGAAATCAGGAAAAGCCCGATGCGGCTCTGGAAAAATACCATCAAGCCCTGGAGAGCTATAAACAAATGGATCTAAAACGGGAAATGAGCCAGGTATACCAAAATATCGGGAACATTTATTCGGATAAATCACAATCCGACCAAGCGATTTACAATTACCATCGATCCTTGTCCATCGCCGTCCAGACCTCGGATTCCATCAACATGGCCATGTTCAGCCAGTCCTTGGGGCAGGAGTTCTTTTATGCCAAAAAATGGGACAGTGCAGGCTACTACTCAAAACGGGCCCTTGAAATGGCAAAGGTGGTAGGCGCAGACCTTACCGTAATGGATGGGTATAAAACCCTTTCCGAAGTCAACTATGCCAGTTTCAATTACAAGGACGCCTATGATTTTAGAATCCTGTATCAAACCATGCGGGATAGCCTTTATACTATAGAAAAACGTGATCTCGCAGAGGGGATAGAAGCCCAATATCAGAACGAGCAAAAGACAAAGGAAATTGCCTTGTTGGCTTCGGAAAAAGAACTTCAGGCACTACAGTTGAGCAAAAGAAAGAACGAGCGTAACGGCACTATTGCCATCGCGACTTTTATGCTGTTGTTGGCCGTATTGCTTTATAACCAATACCGTATTAAACAAAAGGCCAACAAGGAACTTCAGGAACTGGACCAATTGAAGTCCAACTTTTTTGCGAACATTTCCCATGAGTTCCGAACGCCTCTCACTTTGATCAAGGGTCCTATTGAACATTTGGAGCAGAATCCAGAAGAGAAACTAGGCCGGGAAGATGTTAAGATGATCCGAAGGAATACGAACAAGGTCCTGGGATTGGTCAATCAATTATTGGATCTTTCCAGGATCGATCAGGACAAATTACAGCTTAAATCAACGGAGGGCGATGTTTTTAAATGTCTTAGGACCGCCTCGGCTTCTTTCAATTCGCTTGCGGCACAGCGCAATATGGATTACCGGGTCAAGGTTCCGAACGGGATGTTATGGGCTGCATTTGACCGTGACAAGCTGGAAAAAGTGGTCTACAATCTGCTGAGCAATGCTTTTAAGTTCAGCGAGGATGGTGAATTGGTGGTCTTGGAAACCTCTTATGCCAATACAGAATTGGTGATTCAAGTTTGGGATTCCGGTCGGGGCATTTCCAAGGATAAATTACCCTTTATCTTTGACCGTTTCTTTCAAGTAGATAGCAGTATTACCAAGGATAGGGAAGGCTCTGGCATTGGTCTGTCCCTTTCCAAGGACTTGGTAGAATTGATGGATGGGACCATAACGGTTTCTAGCGAGGAAGGCAAGGGCACCTACTTTACGGTGCAAATCCCGATTGAAAGAATTAAAACGCCACAGGCATCGGTCGAGGTTAGCATACGGGAGGAAGCAAATGAAATTCCCAAACCGGAAACCTTTGAGTGGCCCAAGGCGGATTCGCGAGACCTACCGGAAATTTTACTTATTGAGGACAATGATGACATGCGTCAGTTCATCAAAAAACAGCTTTTGAATACGTATAGGGTCATCGAGGCCAAGAATGGCGAACAAGGCCTTAAAATGGCGATGGCGTATTTGCCCGAACTCCTCATCACGGATTTAATGATGCCAAAAATGGATGGGATAGAGCTTTGTAAAAAACTGAAGACCAATTTGGAGACAAGTCACGTTCCCGTTATTATGCTCACTGCCAGAGCAGGTGTAGAGAACAAGATTGAAGGATTGGAGACCGGGGCCGATGACTATCTGACGAAACCCTTTGAAGCCAAGGAACTTGTGGTCAGGGTAAAAAACCTCATCGATCAAAGGCAACGACTTAGGGAGCACTACAGAAATAACGCGTACACCGTACACCCTGAAAAGATTACCACTACGTCGTTGGACCGAAAGTTTTTGGAGCAAGTTTTGGATCTGCTGGAAAAGGAGCATGCCAACGCAAATTTTGGGGTGCCGCAAATGCAACGGTCATTGGCCATGAGCAAAACCCAGTTACAAAGAAAAACAAAGGCCCTGACCAATGAATCCCCTGGGGAATTGCTTCGAAATTTTCGGCTAAAACGGGCTGCCCAATTGTTGTCTCAAAAAGCGGATACCGTTACGCAGATTGCCTATCAGGTAGGATTTAATAATCTTTCCTATTTTGCCAAATGCTTTAAAGCCCTGTATGGCGTTTCTCCCTCTTCGTATTGATTTTTAGGGCAAGTACATTATTTGGCTTTCCCGTGTTATTTTTTGGCTCTACAGTGTCAGTCCTGGGTGGGCACAAAAACTAGCTTTGGCCTAATTCCAAAGTGTTTCCCCTTCATATATAGTAAATGCTTAAGATTATGAAAAAGATATTCATGAAAGTGCACAGAGCTGCATTTAAAAGTTTGGTGACCGTTGTTGCCTTGGGTCTAGCAGTAAACTGTAGTAGTGATGGGGACGGAGGACCCATGGTGGTCGAGGAACCTGAAATCCAGTCTCCGACAATAACGGGGATATCCCCTAATAGTGGGGTAGTGGGAACCGAAGTCACAATAACGGGGACCAGCTTTAGCAGTACCGGCAGCCAAAATGAGGTTGAATTCAACGGAACGCCGGCTACGGTAAAATCCGCTTCCGTAACACAGCTGGTCGTGGATGTTCCAGAAGATGCCACCACAGGACAAGTATCCGTAACCGTTAATGGAAGAACGGCTGTGGGCACTTCCTTTACCGTGGTCACTGCAGATGTTTCCTTATGTGATCAGAATGAGATTTTGGTGGATACCATTTGGGAAGATGTAGAACCTGGGGACGCGATAGATTATATAGTACAATGTGCTATTTCCGTAAAAGCCAATGCCCTGTTGACCATTGAACCTGGGGTTATCATTGCCTTTGAGGGGGAGGATAGTGGAATCTTTACCAGTGAAGGTGGTGGCCTAAAGGCCGTCGGCACTTCGGAAAATACCATACAATTTTTGGGCACTTCAGAGAACAAAGGGGTATGGAAAGGGGTCTATTTTGGTTCCAACCATCCCGAAAATCGGTTGGAACATGTAATCGTAAGCCATGCCGGGCGTTCCGCTTCCGGTCAATCCGGGGAAAAGGGAGCGGTTCAATTATCTAGAGGAGAAGACTCCGGGGCTGCCCTAGTGGATTGCACTATAACCGATAATGACGGTTATGGACTGTTTGTAACGGATGAAAGTGATTTGGAGGAATTTTCCAACAATATGATATCCAATAACGAAGAAGCGCCCGTAGGTTTGTTTTTCAATCAGTTGAGCGCTCTGGATGCAGCTTCGGACTATCAGGGTAACGGAGATAATTACATTGAGGTTTGGGAAAATGAAATTGAGGATGATGGGGTAAGTATGGCCTTGTTGAATGTTCCGTACCGATTTATGGAGAGTAAAAGATATAACATCAAGAACCAATTGAATATTGATCCAGGGAACACCTTGGAGTTTACCAGTGGCGCTGGATTTCGATTGGGCGAACAATCCTCGGATTGTACGGATACCACAGGTTCGCTCAATGCTACCGGCACCATGGCAAATCCCATAACCTTTCAAGGAGTAACTTCCGGCAAGGGAACTTGGTTGGGTATCGGGTTCAATTCGTCCAGTCCCAACAATAACCTGATCTATTGTACTATTTCGGGAGGAGGAAGTAGCAAGATTTACAACGGGGCCGACTTTGCGGCCAACGTTACCTTGCAGTGCGATAGTAGGTTGACCATCCAAAATACCACGGTTGCCGATAGCGGCGGCTTCGGTATCTACATGTTGGATGATGATGCCGAATTGACCAATTTTGAGGAAAACACGATTGTAAACAACGAATTGGCCCCTATTTGGATGCATCTACCGCAGGTAGATCAATTGGATGCCGCAACATCCTATGCCGAGGGCAATGGAAGGCCCTATATTCAGGTGGAAGGAGATGCCGTTACCGATGCCGATTTGAACATTAAAAAATTGGAAGTACCTTATAGGATCGAAACGGAGGAATCCGGTCGTGAGACCTATGTAGAAACGGCCATTACCGTAGAGGCCGGGACCATTCTGGAATTTGAAACAGGAGCAGGACTGGTTTTGGGAAGCCCTGGGGTGGATTGTATTCCTACCACAGGATCCCTAAATGCCCAAGGTACTTCCGAGGAACCGATTATATTCCGTGGAGCTTCCGATGGCCAAGGAACTTGGTTGGGTATCGGCATCAATTCCAGCACCAGCACCAACCTATTCAACTACTGTGAGATATCCGGTGGTGGCGCGGAACAGATGTATAATGCCGGAGGCCAGGGCAACGTAGTAGTCCATTGCAGTGGAAATGTCACCATAGAGAACAGTACGATTACCGATAGTGGCGGATGGGGCGTTGATTTTGTACAGGGCGGTAATAGCCTGTCGCAGACCGGAAATACCTTTTCCAACAATGCACTGGGTAATGTAGCTGCCAATTAGGGAGCAAACCTAGAGGGTAGATCCAATAAAAAGGGTAAAGAGACCATTGTGTAGAAATTGAAACAAGAACTCCTTAAATTTGAAAGTATAACCCAGCGTTTTGAAAAATAATGCGGAGCTCGGAAAGCTTTTTCTTTAAATGTTCGGCCATTTGGTTTCTCCTTCTAGTGTTCTGGGGGTTTGCTCCTTCATTTTACTTGGCCGATTATTTTGATCCAGATTACCATTTGCCACAACATTTGGTTCTTCATGGGGTGGTTTTCAGCCTCTGGGTACTGCTATACGCCATACAGGTCTTTTTGGTCGGGTACAAAAAGTATGCAACACATCGGTTTTTAGGCGGAATAGGTTTGGTCATTATGATACTTATGGTTCCAACGGGCATTTTCCCTTCCATTTATAAGGTATATGAGGGGACAATGACCATAGATGGCGCGGGCCATAATGTTTTTAGGCTGTTTTCGGGCTACGGCTTATTTACGCTGGCCTTTGTTTTTAGGAGTAAAGGATTTCTTCACAAGCGTTTTATGCTTGGTTGTATGGTAATGCTGACCAGCGCGGCCATTTTTAGGATATCCTTTGATGTCAATATGCAGGACAATCAACTTTTTAACAAAGGATTTCAGATCTTGCCTGCGCTGCTCCTTTTTTTGCTGGATTGGGCCAACCGTAAAAAAGTGGTGTTGATCGACCTTATTTCGCCCGTTTTGGTATTGGGCATTTTTTTCCTTGCCGATTATTTCTGGCTGTCTTCGGTGGGTGAATTAGCTATGGACTTGTTGATTTCCATTTTTGTAAAAACGATAGTTTAATCAGGGAAAATCGGAAGGGCTTGCTACACCGGAATTTTAATGGTGACCACCGCCCCCGTCCTGGTTTCGTCGACTATATCTTTAATAGTAACTTCATAACCAAATTCCCTTTTACGTATTTGGTTCAATAGCTTCAACCGCTCATGTAATATCTGGGTAGCGTAGGATTGATGCCCCTGATCGAGCAGGTTCTTCTTTTTCGCTTCCGAAATTCCTACCCCATCGTCCTCGATAGTAAGTATCAATTGTTTTGTGGCCGTGGATCTTTCAATTTTCAAGATTATGGTTTTCTCCTTTTGACCGTCCGCAAAACCGTGTACGATGGAATTCTCCACGATGGGCTGCAGTATCATGGAGGGGATAAAGGTATCCTCCACATCAATGTCCGGCCCGCATTGGACCATCAGATTTATTTTGTGCTCACTTTTGGTATTCGTAAGGGAAATGTAATTTTCAATGTAGCGTATCTCCTTGGAGAGCAGGATGTTCTCGTTCCGGGTCAGGTCCAAAGTCAATCGCATAAGGGAGGAGAAATTGGTGATATAGTCGTCCAGTTTGGAGAGCTTGCCCTCCTTTACGGTCTTGCGTATCCCGTTAAGGGCATTGAAGATGAAGTGCGGGTTCATCTGTGCCCTTAGGGTCTTGCGTTCCAGTTCCACCAGGGTAAGGCGCAGTTCATGTTTTTTCCGTTCCCTTTTCGAATGGTCGTACAAAATCAATACGACCAGGCCAAGGAGAAAGAGCACTGTAATGGCCTGGACCCAAGGCCGTTTGTAAAAGACCTGGGCCACATGGATGTCATAGCGCAGTTCATTGGCAGATTCCACACCTGCGGGATCGGATCCCTTGATCCTCAGAACATGATCCCCGGGGGGTATGGACAACAGCTTTAAAGTGGTCCGGTCTCCCAGATCCACCCAATCATCGGTGACCCCGTCCAATCTGTAGGCATATTTGTTTGTGTCGGTATTGTAACAGTCATTGATACTATAGGTTACGGAAAACGAATTTTTGGCAAAAGGTAAACTGAAACCGTAATCGTCCTTGTTCAAAACCTCAAGTTCAACATCCTTTTTTTCCTCCCTATCATAATATTCGAATTTGGTGGGAAAGATCCTAATCTCTTGGGATTGGTAATTATCAGGAACACTGTCAAAGGCGACCAATCCCCTAGCTCCCCCGAAGAACAACTTGCCCGTTGAAGATCTGTAATATGAAATTTGATTGAAGTCATTGGAGGTCAGCCCATCCTCCACATAGAACGCGGTAACTTTTTTAGAACTTTTCCCATACCTATAAAGACCGTTATGGGTGCTGAACCACATATTTCCATGGGCATCCTCCAAAATTCCCACTACGTTTGAGTTGGTGAGGCCATCCTTTCCGTCTATAACCATTAGTTTTTTCAGGTCCTTGTCCATATAGACAGCTCCCTTGTCCGTGCCCAGCCATATATTTTCCTGCCCATCTACGTAAATCGAATGGACCTTGTTCGATGGAAGGGCCAACCCGTTGTTGGTTGAATCCTTGGTCAGGTGCAAAAAGATATTGGAATCCAGATCCTGTACAAAGAGTCCGTTGGCATCCGTACCGATGAATAATCTGTCCTTGGTCCTGTGAAGGTCCCAAACAAAAAGTTCCCTGTTGTTCTCAACTATCGGAATGGGCAGCTCACGGAATTTATTTTGCTTGGTGTTGAATTCGTGAAGGCCATAATGGCTGGCGAGCAATAGGGTAGAGTCCGAGGATTTTAGAATATCATAGTAGTGCAGGCTATGCAATCTCCAGTGCGAGTTAAAGATATGAATCTCTTCAATCGTATTTTTAAGAAAATTGATTTCCCAAAGCCCTTTGCTCCCCCCGAGGCACCATGCGATGGAATCGCTGGTTTTTACAAAAGATTTCATGAAATTCAGTGAAGGAAAAACATTTTCTATATCAAAAGGGCTTTCGCTATTGGTGTCGTTGGAAGGGGTAAGTTTAAAGACCCCTTCAGTGGTGGCGGTAAGGATTTCCTCATCGGGGAGTTCCAAAAATCCCCTTACATCGATTTTTCGATCCTCGGAACGATCAAGGAACCTATCAAACCTATTCTTGTTGAACTTTATTTTGCTGATACGGTCATAGCTACTAATATAGATGATATCGTTTTTATCGATGATCAGATCCTCGATCAAGAAAGGGAACGGAATATCATGGGTCTTTTTAAGATGAAGGCTCCCATTTATTTCCACCATTTTAAACAACATCAAGGTCTTTCCAGGACCATTGATGGCGATAAGGTCGGCATGGTTTTTTAATATGGGATTACCGTCTTCCGTAATAGGGATCATTTCCTGAAAGGGTACGTTGATCAACTGTAGATCTAAATCCTCGATAAAGTAGGTTTCAAAAATCTTCCCTTCAAAGGTATACTGCGTTTCAATGGATTCCGGAAGGATGTCACCATTGTCGGTAAGCACCAGGCCATCACCTCCGTTTAGAGGCCATTCGGGATAGATATAGTCTGCCCAGCTATATTTAATCGAGGGGGTATAGTCCGCAATGGGCGTTGTGGTTCCGGAGTCAAAGATATAGAGCTTGCGTCCCTGCCGAACGAGAAATTTATCGCAGCTGATCCTTCGTTCAAAATAGAGGAAATTCCTCAAAAAGTATCTGTCGTTTGTATATCTGGGTTCAATTCCCTCAATTTGATATTCCGTAACCTGAAGGGAGGAATCCACCTTTAAAATGATATTGTCCTTGGGGGTGGAAGCCACCATCCATAAATTTCCGTTGCAATCCTCCATAAAGGAATTCGGTTGCAATTCCCGTCCCATCAGGAATGGTTTTAACTCAACTCGATTGAAACTATCGTCCAGACTTTCGCTGGATAAAAAAAGTCCAGTGTCCGCGCATACCCACATCCTTTTTTTGCTATCAAAAAAAATCCCATAGATATCTTGGACCAAGTCATTTGGGTTTTTGACCAGAAAGGAAGAAAGGACACTATGGGTCTCAAAGTCCTTTACAATTCCATCATTTGTGGAATACCACAGAAACCCGTCATCGTCCACCTGCATAAAATTTCGGTACTTGTGGGACTTCCCATTGGGATTCATTTCAATATCCCGGATCGAATAGTCCTGGGCACATACTGTATTGAGGACAATTGTGCACAGAAATATGGAGTATGTAACTATTTTATGCATTACTGCCTTTATATGGAATTTTAATGGTGACTTGTGTCCCTGTCCTTGCGCCATCCCCAATATCCATCGTTGTGATTTCATAGCCGAATTCCCTTTTTCGTATTTGGTTCAACAGCTTTAGCCTTTCGCGCAATATCTGAGTAGCATGGGACTGATGTCCCTGATCGGGTCCCCTTTTCTTTTTTGTTTCCGAGATCCCTACCCCGTCGTCCTCAATGATCAGTATCAGTTGTTTTGTGGCCTCGGACCGTTCTATTTTCAGGAGTATGGTTCTCTCCCTTTGATCGTCCGTAAAACCATGAACTATGGCATTCTCCACGATGGGCTGGAGGACCATGGAGGGGATAAAGGTATCCTCCATGTCGATGTCCGGCCCACATTGGATGATCAGATCTATTTTGTATTCACTTTTTGTATTGGTAAGGGCCACATAGTTCTGTATGTACCGTATTTCCTTGGCGAGCAGGATGTTCTCGTTTCGGGTCAGGTCCAACGTCAATCGCATAAGGGAGGAGAAATTGGTGATATAGTCGTCCAGTTTGGACAACGTGCCCTTCTTTACGGTCTTCCGTATGCCGTTCAGGGCATTGAATATAAAGTGGGGGTTCATCTGTGCCCTTAACGTCTTTCGTTCCAATTCCACCATGGTAAGGCGCAGTTCGTGTTTTTTCCGTTCCCGTACCGAATGGTTGTACAAGATCAATGCCACAATGCCGAGAAGGAACAATAGGACAATAGCTTGGATCCAGGGCCTTTTGTAGAAGACCTGTGCCACATGGATGTCATAATTCAGTTCGTTGGCGGATTCGACTCCTGCGGGATCGGATCCCTTGATCCTAAGCACGTAGTCCCCCGGTGGTATGGACAGGAGCTTTAAGGTGGTCCGGTCTCCCAAGTTCACCCATTCCTCGGTGAACCCCTCCAACTTGTAGGCATATTTGTTGGTCTCGGTATTGTAACAATCGTTGATACTATAGGTTACTGAAAACGAATTTTTGGCATAAGGTAAACTGAAACTATAGTTATCCTTCTTCATGACATCTACTTCGACATCTTTTTTTTCATTGGTATCATAGTATTCGAATTTAGTCGGGAATATCCGAAGGTCTTGGGATCGGACGGCATCATCGATGCTGTCAAAGGCAATCAGTCCCCTGACTCCCCCGAAGAACAATTTTCCCGTTGAAGATCTGTAATATGAATATTGATTGAAATCATTAAAGGTCAGTCCGTCCTCAACATAAAACGCAGTGATTTTTTTTAATCCTTTTTCATACCGGTACAGCCCATCATGGGTACTGAACCACATATTTTCTTCGGCATCTTCCAAAATTCCGACTACGTTTAAATCGGTAAACCCCTCCCTCGCGCCGAGTACAGTCGCCTTTTTTAGATCCTTATCAATTTGTACTGCACCCTTATCCGTGCCCAGCCATATATTTTCTTGCTGATCTAAAAAAATGGTATAGATCGTATTCGTCGGAAGGGCCAATCCGTTGTGGGTAGAATCCTTGGTAAGATGTAAAAAGGTATCGGAATCCAGATCCTGTATGATCAATCCATTTACGTCTGTTCCTATATAGAGCTTGTCCCTAGTCTTTTGAAGAACCCTTATTATAGGGTCTATTGCGTTTTCTAGAGGGGGAATGGGCAGCACACGGAACTTTTTCTGTTTGAAATTGAATTCTTGAAGGTCATAATTGCTGGCCAACAAAAAGGTAGAGTCCGAATGCTTGAGAATATCATAGTAATGCAAATTTGCCAATCTCCGGTGCGCGTAAAAGATGTTGGTATCAACAATCGTATTCTTTAGAAAATTGATTTCCCAAAGCCCTTTGTGCTCCCCAATACACCAAGCCGTTGAATCGCTGGCCTTTAAAAAAGACCTAAGCAGATTCAATTTTGGAAAAACACTTTCTGTTCTATATGGACTTTCGCCATAATTATTGCCACCACGTGATGAAAGCCTAAAAACCCCTTCATCCGTAGCGGCAAGGATGTCCTTGTTAGGGAGCTCTAAAAACCCCCTTGTATCGATGTTTTGTTCGCCGTTCGCATATAAGATCCTATCAAAACTGTTCTTGCCGAACTTTATTTTGCGGATCCGGTCATAGTTGCTTACATAAATGACATCATTATTATCGATGATGACGTCATCAATCAAGAAAGGGAACGGAATGTCATAGGTCTTTTTGAGATGGAACTCCCCATCTAGTTCCATCATTTTGAATAACACCAAGGTCTTTCCACGGTCATCGATACCGATAAGATCGGCATGGTTTTTTAGTATGGGATTGCTGTCTTGCGTAATAGGCATCATCTCTTGAAGGGGGAGGTTAAGCACCTGTATATCCAAATCTTTTATGAAATGGGTCTCAAAAACTTCTCCCTCATAGGTATACCGTGTTTCCAAGGATTCCGGAAGAATGTCGCCATTATCCGTAATCAAAAGGCCGTCACCCCCATTGTATTGCCATTCCCATCCTGGATAATAATAAACGCTATCGTCATAACTTAATGTAGCAGTAAAATCTGCTATTGGAGTAGTCTTCCCCTTGTCCAGGACAAACAGCTTGCGTCCCTGTCTGACCAGAAATGTATCGCAGCCAATCCTTCTTTCAAAATGTAGAAAGTTCCTCAAAAAATATGCTGCATATACATCCCTAGGTCCAATTCCGGGAATTTGATATTCCGTGACTTTCAAGGAGGGGTCGACCTTTAAAATAATATTGTTGTTCACAGGACCACCGGCAACAATCCACAAATTGCCGTGGCAGTCTTCGATAAAGGAATTTGGCTGCAACTCCCTCCCCATTAAGAATGGTTTGAATTCTATACGATTGAAACTATCTCCCAAGCTTTTGTTGGATACAAAAAGTCCGGTGGTGGCGAATACCCAGATTCTTTGCTTGCTATCAATAAAAAACCCATGTATATATTTGGGCAGGTTATTTGGGTTTTCATCTAAGAAAGAAGAAAGTACGTTATAGGCCCCAAAGTCCTTTACCAAGCCATTATGGGTAGAATACCATAGAAACCCGTCATGGTCCACCTGCATTAAATTCCTGTACTTATGGGACTCCCCATTGCTATTAATAGCAATGTCTCGTATGGTATAATCCTGCGCATTTAAGACATTGAAAACCAATGCATATAAAATGATGGAATATGTAATTATTTTACGCATTGTTACCTAAATCTGAAACGGGATTTTGATGGTGACCACGGCCCCTGTCCTTTTTTCGTCGGTTATATCCTTTATCTCTATTTCGTACCCATGCCCCTTTTTGCGGATCTGGTTCAATAATGTTAACCGTTCATGCAATATCTGGGTGGCATAGGACTGGTGCCCATTGTCGGTATGCTCCTTGTTCTTCGCCCCGGAGATCCCTATGCCGTTGTCCTGGATGGTAAGGATCAGTCGTCCGGTCCTCTTGGATCTTTCGATCTTGATGGTTATGGACTTTTCACTTTGATCTTCCGTAAAACCATGAACGATCGAGTTCTCCACAATGGGCTGCAGGACCATGGAGGGGATAAAGATATCCTCCACATCGATGTCCGGCCCGCATTGGACAACCAGGTCTATTTTGTGCTCGCTCTTGGTATTGGTAAGGGCCACGTAATTCTCGATGTATCGTATCTCCTTGGAGAGCAGGATGTTCTCGTTCCGGGTCAGGTCCAGTGTCAACCGCATAAGGGATGAGAAATTGGTGATATAGTCGTCCAGCTTGGAGAGCTTGCCCTCCTTTACGGTCTTTCGTATCCCGTTCAGGGCGTTGAAAATGAAGTGTGGGTTCATCTGTGCCCTTAGGGTCTTTCGTTCCAGTTCCACCAGGGTAAGGCGCAGTTCATGTTTTTTCCGTTCCCTTTTCGAATGATTGTACAAGATCAATCCCACCAGTCCAAGGAGAAAGAGCACTGTAATGGCCTGGACCCAGGGCCGTCTATAAAAGACCTGGGCCACATGGATGTCATAGTTAAGTACATTGGCAGATTCCACTCCCGCAGGATTCAGACCCTTTATACGTAGCACGTAATCCCCTGGGGGTATGGACAACAGCTTTAAGGTAGTCTGGCTTCCCAGATCTACCCAATCATTGGTGACCCCTTCCAAACTATAGGCATATTTGTTGTTCTCCGTATTATAGCAGTCGTTGATGCTGTAGGTTACCGAGAAGGAATTTTTGGAGTAGGGCAAGCTGAAGCTGTAGTTACCTTTGTTCAAAACATCGACTTCAACATCTTTTTTTTCATCCCTGTCATAGTATTCGAATTTGGTGGGGAATATCCGAAGGTCTTGGGATTGAACGGGGTTATCAATATGGTCAAAGGCAACCAATCCCCTGACGCCCCCAAAGAACAAGGCGTTGTTCGAGGTTTTGTAATACGCATTTTGATTGAAATCGTTAAAGGACAGGCCATCTTCCACATAGAATGCGGTGACTTTTTTTAAATCCTTTTGATACCGGTAAAGCCCATCATAGGTGCTAAACCAGATATTTTCATCGGCATCTTCCAAAATTCCCACCACGTTTAAATTGGTAAGTCCGTCTGCACCATCCAGTACGGTTGTTGTTTTCAGGTCCTTGTCAATATAGACTGCCCCTTTATCGGTACCCAGCCATAAATTTTCCTCTTGGTCCGTGAGAACGGTATAAACTTTATTGGTGGGAAGTGTCAAACCTTTATTGATAGAATCATTAGCAAGGCTTAAAAAGGTATTGGAATCCAGATCCTGTATAAAAAGCCCATTTGCATCCGTGCCTATGTAGAGCTTGTCCCCGGTCCTATGGAGGTCCCTAATGAAAAGTTCTCTGGCATTTTCAACTGGGGGAATGTTTAGCTCACGGAACTTTTTTTGTTTGAGGTTGAATTCCTGAAGGCCAAAATTACTGGCCAGGAATAGGGTAGAGTCCGAGGATTTTAGGATATCATAATACCGCAATTGTCCCAATTCCCAGTCTTTTTTGAAGTAGTACTGTCCGTTAATCTCTTCTGAAAGAAAATTTATTTCGGCAATCATACGGTTTTCACCTAGGCACCATGCCGTAGAATCGCTGGCTTTTACAAAAGACCTGAGATAGGACAATTGAGGAAAAACATTTTCCGTAATGTATGGGCTTTGAATAAAATCATTTTCGGAATGCGTAATCTTAAAAACCCCCGAATAGGTAGCGGCGAGTATTTCCTTATTGGGGAGCTCCAACAGGCCTCTTGTACTTATAACGCGCTTGCCGTTCCCGTAAAGGATCCTGTCAAAATTATTCTTGCTGAACTTTATTTTGCTGATTCGATCATAGTTGCTTACATGGATAACGTCATTCTTATCGATAACCAGGTCCTCGACCCAAAAGGGGAATGGAATTTCGTAGGTCTTTTTTAGCTGAAAATTCCCGTTCGTTTCTATTAGTTTGAATAGGGATACATTCTTTCCAAGGCCGTCGATACCAATAAGATCGGCATAATCCTTTAGTATCGGATTGCCGTTTTCCGTAATGGGGATCATTTCTTGAAAAGGTAGATTGGTAACTTGTATATCCAGGTCTTCAATAAAATGGCTTTCAAAGACGTTTCCTTCATAGGTATACCGGATTTCTTTGGATTTGGGCAAGAGTTCCCCATTAGGGGTAATGAGGATTCCGTCACCACCATTAAAGGTCCATTCCGGATGGAAATAGCCCATCATTTCATAATTTTTTGTGGAAGTATAATCTGCAATTAAACGAACCTCCCCTTTTTCTAGAATGAACAATTTGCGCCCTTGTCTACAAAGAATTTTATCGCAGTCGATTATTTTTTCAAAAAACAAAAACTCCCGTTTGTAATAGTCGGATAGGGCATAGGTGGGTTTTAATGCTTCAATTTGATATTTTTCTACCTCGAAGGTAGAGTCCACTTTTAAAATAATATTATCAGCCCCAACAATCCATATATTTCCGTCACAATCTTCGATATAGGAGTTTCCCGAAAGATTTTCTCCCCTTAAAAATGGTTTGAATTTTATGCGATTAAAATTGTCGTCCAAACTTTCGTTGGATACGAAAATTCCGGTCTGGGTGGAAACCCAAATCCGATGTTGGTTATCTATAAAAATCGTAAACCCTATTTTGGGTGGGTTCCCTCCGTCTTCATCCACAAAGGTAGAAAGCACACTGTGGGTTTCGAAGTCCTTTACTATTCCATTATAGGTAGAATACCACAGGAATCCCTCATGATCTACCTGTATTATGTTAATGTCCTTATGGGATTCCCCGTTGGTGTTGACCATTATATCCCGGATTGTATAATCCTGGGCATACAGCCCATTAAAGATCAACGCCTGTACAATGATAGAATAAGTAAGTATTTTATGCATTAATCCATAAACAAACGGGGGATAAAAAGTTGAAAATTTTAGACTAAGTGTTGGACAAATTAATCCAAGCCAACATCAAGTAAAGTATACGGAATTAAAATTAAGAAAAAACAGCCGGCCTTAAACAGAGCAAGTGAAACAAATTTAAAGATTCTTTTTCACCAGATTTCTGAACTAAAAATGGTTGACCGAAGAACCTCGAGAAATATAGGGACCCTAGTTTTTTGTAAAGTTATTAGGGATTGCTTAGGTACGACATTATAAGGACTGGGAGAGCAGTGATTTCAATTCGCTCATATCTTGAAACACAAAGGTCTCCTGCACCCCAACAGGGTAGTCATGACCATTCTTGGAGTACACGAAAACATCGAAGCCCCCGGCCAAGGCCGCCTGAACTCCAACTTTGCTATCCTCGATAACAGCACATTCCTTTGGTTTAAAGCCCATATTTTTGGCGGCATGAAGGAAAATATCCGGATTGGGTTTCCAACTTTGTATTTCATAGCAGCTAAATATTCTGTCTTCAAACTTATCAATCAGGCCGGTGGTCGTTAAGTTGGCACGTATTTTTTCCAAGGGCCCACTTGAAGCTACACAAAAAGGTATTTTAAGATTCTCGATAACCGAATGGACACCCTCTATCGGCTTAAGCTCATTCTTGAAAGCCTCAAACGTTTTTTTCCGGTACTCCGATTCGAAGTCCGGGGGCAATCCCCCTTTGGTAAGTACATCGAGATAGTGCATGATATCGTTTAAAGACTTTCCCAAAAACTCACCTACTACAAAGTTCAAGTCCATGTGCAATCCCAGATCCTTTCCCATCGCAACCAATACCTTGGCGGTAATGAGTTCGCTATCCACCAAAACACCATCACAATCAAAAATAATGCACTTGTATTTCATTTAGTTGGGTAGCTTTTTATCAGCAAAGAGCTATCAATCTGGATGTACCATAAGTTAAGGTACAAAGAAAAGGTATGCGGCCTAATCTGCCTTAATTTTGAGCACTTTTATAATTTTATCATACACCTCGGTATTCTCATATACCCCTTGGAATTCTTGGGAATGTGGACCGTAGGCAAATAACGGTACCATGGTACCCGTGTGGTCATGGGTGGTAAAATCCCCTTCCACCATCCTGTTTTCAAGATTTCCTTGTGGTATACTAAATCCGGATGTTTCATGGTCTGCTGTGACGACCACGAGCGTATTGCCCGTTACATCCGCAAATTTAAGGGCTTCGGTTATGGCCCTATCAAAATCTATTCCTTCCGAGACAATGCCGGGCACAGAATTCTCATGGCCGTAACTATCTATTTTTGCTCCTTCTACCATTAAAAAAAAGGGTGCCTTTTTAGCTTTTAAAAAGGTCAATCCATTTTTGGTCGCCTCTGCCAATATCGCTCCACGGCCTTCAAGAATACCCGGGACACCGTCCTTTGAAATAAAATGTGCGACTCGTTTTTCATCGCTCTTGGCAATTCTATCCGTACTTTCCAGAATAGAAAAACCCATTTGAGCAATTCCAGTTTCAAGGGCATTTGAACCTCCACCAATAAGGAGTGAAAGCTTACTTTTAGATAAATCCGAAATAATACCCGCTTCATCCGATCGATCTTTACGATGTGCATAAAAAGCAGCTGGAGTGGCTCCTGTAATATCATCTGTAGTTATGCATCCGGAGTTAAAACCGTTTTCATTTAGGAGTTCAGCAATGTTTTTTAGGGAGTTGTCTTGGGCATCTACTCCTATTGCACGATTGTTAGTTTTTGTACCCGTTGCCAATGCGGTACCAGCGGCCGCTGAATCGGTCGTAAAATCATCGGCGGATTGCGTTTTTAAAAACCCGATACTTTTTAATTGGGTCAATGTTAAATCTCCGCCATTGGCCAAAACAGAGGACGAAATCTGCGTTAACCCGTTACCATCACCAATGAGTAGGATGACATTTTTAACAGGCCTGTTTTTCTGGTCCGATTCGAACGTTGGTGTATAGACTTCTGACGAAACCGTATTGTAAAAGACTCGCTGCCCCAGTGTATTTAAATAGGAGGCCGATGCATATGGTAAATCGGTATTGATAAAATCGACACCCATATCGCTAAATGCTTTCCAGGCGGTTTTGGAATCGGGCGCACCCCAAAATCGAAAGGGTTTACCGTATGAATGGGCTTTATCGATTACGGCCTTTACTTTCTTGTAATCCTCAGCGGTTAGTCTTCCTTTTCCGTTCCAAGGCGAAAACTTTTTGAAATTTAGGCTAATCAAAGCTACTTTGTTCCAAGCTTTATCACGCTGTATATCTTCTAGCTTTTGATAATCAAAATGAATGTAATCCGGATAATTCACATACTCATTTACCTTCGGTCGATTGCCGGATATTACAATAGAAATGTTTCTGTCATTGATTAGGTTGGGATAGTTTTCCAAAATGGATATCAGTTTTTCCAAGGTAGCATAAGGCTCCGATTTTATATCCACTAGTAACTGTAATTCTTGTGGCTGCCCTAATTTTAATTGGACTGCTTTTTGAATGGGTTGCAGATATAGATTCTCCAAGGTTCGGTCTTGTATAATTTCAGATTCGCCATGGGTAACGTAAAGCCTATCATTCTTTAAAAAAATGTCTACCTCTATGGAGTTTAGGCCATTGGCATAGGCACTCCAAAAAGGGACTTTTTGAACATAATCATTGTGTGAGTGTATTTTTGCCCGATTCACGGGTTGTGCTGTTAAAGCAATGGTCGAAATGCAAAGTAGAAGAATTAGGAGGAGGTTTTTTTTGGACATGACCGGGATTTGACTTGTTAAACTATTGTTGTTCAAAAAAGGATTTAATTATCGAATTCCATTTGGATAGGTAAAATCGGGATTGGAATCATTATTTTTATACGAATATAGGACTCCCAAGGGGTAACGATAAGGAGAAGCTTATGCAAAGGTTTGCATAAGGAAGCCATAGGTGCCAAGTAAAGAAGTATTGCCCCTCCTGTAAGGAGTTCTTATTATCGCGAAGAATCTAAAAATCAGGGGTTTTGTCCGTACTTTGGGAGAAGCTTGCGGAACAGCACACGGCTCCCCTTTTTCTTGACGAATCATCCCTCTATACCTAGGGTTCGCACACAAATCATTTTCTCTAATTTTTTAAGAAATTCTTCCCTCCATATTGCTTTTTTACCAGTTTTAAAAAGCCCTAAATAGTTATTTGGGAATAATGTTCCCTAAAGTTTAAATAAGGCTTAAGTCCATGTAAATCAATGCAAACCTTTGCATAGACTTTTGGCTCCGAATAATTTTAGGCATCGCTTTTTTATTGTTATTTGGCTTAAGAATTAACTAACGCAAAAACAGCCAGATATGAAGAAAATTCGATTTTTAATGCTGATTTTCCTGCTCGGAATCGTTTCGGTTTCTTGGGCACAGACTACGGTGACAGGTACGGTCACCGATGACCTAAATGCTCCCCTTCCCGGGGCAAGTGTTATAGAGAAGGGAACGACCAATGGTACCACGACCGACTTTGACGGTAATTTTACGATAGAAGTCTCTGATCCAAATGCTATTCTAGAAGTTTCCTATCTGGGATACACTACTACGGAAATACCCTTGGCAGGTCAAACTAACGTAACGGCCCAGTTGTCCGAAGATGCCACTCAGTTGGAAGACGTGGTAGTAGTAGGATATGGTGTTCAGAGAAAGTCGGACATAACAGGCGCCATAGGTTCGGTAAAAAGTGAAAATTTCAACCGGGGCGTAGTTGCGAACCCAGGTCAACTTGTACAGGGTAAGATAGCCGGTGTAAATGTGACCAATGTTAGTGGTGAACCCGGAGCTGCCCAGAATATAATTATTAGAGGTGTCGGAAGCCTTCGTGCTGGTACTACGCCTCTTTTTGTGGTAGATGGTTTTATACTTGATAATTCCAGCATTGGTGTGGCAGCCGGTGCCAACCCTTTAAACTTCCTAAATCCACAGGATATAGAATCGATAGATGTTTTAAAGGATGCTTCCGCGACCGCGATCTACGGAGCACGTGCTGCCAATGGGGTCATCGTAATTACGACCAAAAAAGGAAAAGCCGGTAAGACGGAGATGAATTTATCGGTCTCCACTGCCGTATCTTCCATAGCAAATCCTATGGATGTGTTTAGTGCCAGTGAGTTTAGAAACCAAGTGCCTGCGGTTGGGGGAACACTGGCCGATGGTGGTGCGAATACGGATTGGCAGGATGAATTGACCAGAACAGGGATTTCCAAAAATGTCAATTTCTCCATGAGCGGAGGGGTTGTGGACAAGTCCTCCTATTTTGTGTCGGCTGGCGTGGATGACCAGGAAGGTACGTTGAACAATAGCTCTTTAACACGGTATTCCGGGCGTATCAACCTAAACCAAAAGGCACTTCAGGGGCGTTTTAATGTGGATTTTAATCTAACCGCTTCCCGAACCGTAAATGAAAGGCCTGACAACAATTCGATTATAGTGGACATGTTACAATTGAATCCTACCTTTCCCGTTTTTACCAATGGAGAGCCCACATTCTTTGATGAACGTCTAAATCCGGTTGTTCGAAATCAGATTTTTACCGATGAGGCCAACAGCAATAGAATCCTGGCCAATATTTCTCCTTCTATTGAAATTGTTAAGGGATTGACCTATAAGTTGAATCTGGGCGTGGATTATGCATCTACCACCCGCGATGAACAACTGACCCCATACACTTTGTTGGAAGGTTTTGAGCAAGGTGAATTGGACTCAAGGGCAACGATAAATACCAACACCTTGATTGAAAATACACTGACCTACACCTTCAGTAAGGGCAAACATAACCTAACGGTTTTGGCGGCCCATTCCTACCAGGAAACAAAATTCGAGCAAAAAAGGTTTGAACTGGAAGGATTTGCCAATAACGGAATAGAGCCTAGATTTCAGGATCAGATCAGTACCGAAACTTTCCCCACCACTTTGGAATCCGAAGCTTTTATAAATGAGCTACAGTCCTATTTTGGCAGGGTAAACTATGCGTATGACGATAAGTATTTGTTGACAGCCACTATGCGGGCCGATGGTTCGTCCCGGTTTGGTGCAAACAATAAGTATGGTTATTTCCCATCATTTGCCTTGGGATGGAATATTAGCAAGGAAGATTTCTTGGCGGATAGTTCAGTGTTCAGCAACCTAAAGCTTCGTGCAAGTTGGGGCCAAACAGGGAATCAGGAAGGTATAGACCCTAAAGTAAGCTTAGCAAGTTTCATTGATTCAAGGACGGAAAATGACACCTATCCCATTAATGGAACTGAAGTTTCCCTGGACGATTATCCTTTTGGTACCGTACCTGTTCGTACGGCGTTTCCAGACCTCAAATGGGAGGTGTCCACACAAACAAATATAGGTCTGGATTTTGGCCTCTTCGGCAATAGGATAACAGGTACTTTGGATTATTTCAACAAAGTGGTCACCGATGTGGTGTTATTCGCAAATAGAATAGACCCCATTCAGCCAACGGAAAAAATATGGACAAATATTCCCGATTTGGAAATACAAAATACCGGTTTTGAACTTTCCCTGGACTACAGGGGCAATTTCACTGAGGACTTTACCTTTAATGTGGGAGGTAATATATCCTATACGGATAATAAGGTGGTAGATTCCCAATTTGAGGTTCTTACTTCTGGTGCTGCCCAAGGGGCAGGGCAAACAGGTGCTACTATTAATGGGTATATCAATGATGAGCCTATAGGCACCTTCTTTATGAAAGAATTTATCGGCATCGGTGCGGATGGTTTAAACCAGTTTAGGGATGTTAATGGGGATGGGGAGTCTTTGGATAATGATCGGATTGCAGTAGGCACCGCACTTCCTGATGTTATCTATGCCTTCTACTTCAACTTCAACTACAAAAATTGGGATTTAGGCCTTAATTTTAATGGGGTTTCCGGAAATAAGATTTATAACCATACGGCCATGACCATATTTTCCAATAGTCAATTGAGTAGAAATTTGAATACCACTGATTTTGCCGTTCAATTTCCTAATGAGGATCTTAGCAATTCTAACGAAGTCTCTACCCGATATCTGGAAGATGGCAGTTTCTTGCGATTGAACAATGCCACCCTGGGGTATACTCTTGATCCCGCAGTACTTGGGTTAAGCGATTGGGTGAGTAACTTTCGATTTACGTTAACGGGACAGAACCTATTTGTAATAACGGATTATTCGGGCTTTGATCCAGAAATCAATACTGGAACCGATATTGACGATATTCAAACCTTTGGTATAGACCGTTTTACCTATCCGTCTCCAAGGACTTTGTTATTAGGCTTAAACGTAACATTTTAATTAAAAAATTGTTTCAATCATGAAAAATAAAATTTTAATTCTAACATTCGCTTTTTGTACCTTGTTCAATTGGGGGTGTACTGATCTGGAAGAGGAACGAATAGATGAAGCTGAATTTGGGGGTCAGGCAGAAACCATTAGTGGTGCCATTGCTCCTGCCTATGGTTATGTTTCCTGGACTTGGAGACATACACATTACTATGGAATGCAATTAGTGGCTTCGGATGAGGCCATTTTACCCTTTCGCGGAGGAACAGACTGGTTTGATGGGGGCAAGTATTTGGCGACCCACGCCCATACCATTACGCCGACCAATGATTTGATCGGTGATAGTTGGAACGAACTTACCACAAATATTTCTAGGACACTGGCGGCTATTGAAGTTTTGACACCGCTCGCGGACGACGGAGACAATGAAGCACTTGGTGCCCTTTATGAAATGCGGGCGTTACGAGCTTATCTAAACATGTTGATGTTGGATAGTTGGGGAATGGTACTTAGAAAGGAGTCTTCCGCCGAACTATCCGAGGTTTTAAGGGCGCAAGAAGCCATAGATTACATTGAAAGCGAATTATTGGCGGTTGTGGATGTCATCAACACGAATAGAGGTCCCGGTAGAATTACCCAGGCCGCGGTTTGGGGCTTTTTGGCCAGATTGTATTTAAATGCCGCAGTGTACAGAGATCCTTATGGTACGCCAAACTTTACCACTGAGGACATGGGCCGGGTAATACAGTATACGGATAACATTATCAATTCCGGTGCCTTTTCATTGTCCCCGGAGTATTTTGATTTGTTCAATGATGACAACAATGGCAATCCGGAGTTGATTTTTGCCTTGGATCAACGGGGACAATTACGAAGGGAGCACAGCAGATGGGCCTATTGGCCTATTGCAGGATCCATGTTTCCAAGACCTGAATTCCCAAGTGCAGATGGTACGGACGGGCCCGCTATTACATCGGATTTTTACCAGACTTGGGTAGATGCCTATGGTGCTGTCGATCCTGCCGAAGCCGACGCTAGGTTCTATCAAAGAAATACATTGGTCCCTGATGCACAGCTACAAGACCTGGCAAATCGAGAACCCTTACTTGCCACGGAAACCGAAGACAGTTACTACTGCGTTGAACCCACTGTCTTTGAAATGGATAGGGGAATTTTAAGAGGGATTCAATGGGGACCTAGAAAAGGTGACGACGGAGCTTTCATAACCTGTGATGGTGGTGTTAGGATCTATCCCATACAACAAAGAAAAGGGAACGGACCGGATAGGGATGTGGGTTATGTGGACCATACTTTAGAAATTGACTTCACCAATGAAGGTTCCTTGCACAATAAAGGGTATAGACCTTCCAAATATCAATTTAGCCGTACTTCGCCGAATGGCAACAATTTCAGTAGCGTGGATTTGGTATTGCTACGTCTGGCAGAGGTTTATTTGATGCGCGCAGAAGCCAAATTGCGAAATGGTGACGATGCAGGTGCTTTGGCAGACGTTAACATCGTCAGGACCTCAAGAACGGCTCGTCCGGACCAAACCCCGGAAGCGTGGACTGCAATTGACTTGGACATCCTGTTCCGTGAGCGAGGTTTTGAGTTGTATTGGGAAGGTTTTAGAAGAGGAGATCAAATTCGTTTTGGCAAATATGAGGATTCTTGGACCGATAAGACAGATGCCGATCCCAATAAAAGGTTGTTCCCAATTCCACAAAGCGCCGTTGATGCTGCTTCGGGAATTGATGGCTTCTTACAACAGAATCCAGGGTATTAATGAATTGTATTTAGGGCGAGATGAATGTCTTATGATTCCCAGTCCACCTGGCAATTCGTTAGGAAATAGAATACGACACTCATAATAGTGTTGGTTATTCGTAATTAGTTTGTTTGAGTTTGAGTTAGTTTAGTAAAGGCGGGCAAATATTTGCTTGCCTTTATTTTTATGGGCAGATGGAGATTTTTTTGTCAGTTGCTTGTAATGATATGCGATAAACTTCAAACACAAACCTTATATTTATTCAAACAGTAGTATTTATTTAGCAAAGTATGATTATGAAAAGTGATTTCCCAAATAAACTAAAGAGGACTAAAAACTTTGTTTTAAGAGTCTCGGGAATTTTCATTATTGTTTTTTTTATGGGCTCTTGTGGTAAGGCGCAGAAAGGTTCTTCCAAGATGATGGAATACGATACCTCTCCAGTGGATAAAGTGTATACCCAATTGGATACCGAAAACTCCCGTTGGTTTTTATTTTCGTCTGCGTGTCGTCCTTTTGGTATGGTCAACCTTAGTCCCGATACACAGGTCGGTGGCGCATGGGGTAGTGGCTATCGCTACAAGACCGATACCATTAAAGGGTTTAGCCATATTCACGGCTGGCAAATTTCAGGGCTTTCCGTAATGCCGGTATCAATTTCGAAGGAGAACAAGAATGCTATTTTTACGGATTTTTATTCAAAATTTTCTCATGAAACGGAAAGGGCCGTTCCGGGATACCATTCGGTAGAACTCGAGAAATACGGTATAAAGGCCGAGTTGACCAGTACAAAACGTGTAGGGTTCCACAGATATTCCTTTCCCTCCGAAGGAAAACCTGCCCTGCTATTCAACTTAAATGGAGTATTGGGCCCTTGTGAAAATAGGAACGGTACATTGGCAAAAATTAACGATAACGTGCTTACGGGAGAGTTTGAGATGGCACCGACCCATAGACGTCCCAAACCCTTTAAAGTTTTTTTTCATGTGGAATTTGATTCAAGAATCGATTCGATCATTCAAGATGAAAGGACACACAACTACCTTGTTTTTACAAATCAAAGTGAAAAAACCGTAAAGCTAAAAGCAGGAATTTCATATACCTCGATTAAAAATGCGCAAAAGAATTCGACCACCGAACTGAATCATTGGGATTTTGAAAAGGTGGTGGAAGAATCCAAGGAGGAATGGAATAGCTTATTGGGAAGAATCAAGGTCCGCGGAGGTACCGAGACGCAACAACGTCGTTTCTATACAGACCTGTGGCACGCTTTACAGGGACGAAGGATCATTAACGATGTAGATGGCAGTTACCCGGATAACACGGGTGATGGTCTTAGGATTGGCCAATTGCCATTGGATGTTAAAGGTAAGCCCAAGTTCAACCATTACAATTCCGATTCTTTTTGGGGAGCACAATGGACCTTGAACACACTTTGGGGTCTGGTCTATCCTGATATTAAAGAGGAATTTGTGCATTCGCTGCTGCAATATCATAAAGATGGTGGACTAGTCCCAAGAGGGCCTTCGGGAGGAAATTATACCTATGTAATGACAGGTGCATCAAGCACGCCTTTCATCATAAGCGCCATTCAAAAAGGAATAGTAAAGGATAGCTTGCGAAGCATCTACAACGCAGTAAGGAAAAACCATATGCCCAATGGTATCATGGAAAAGGCAGGCTATGAACACAACACAAATTTGGGCGGAGGTTTTAAACATTATCTGGAGAAAGGCTTTGTGCCCTACCCCATTCCCGAAGGAAAGTTTGGAGGTCATCAAGATGGGGCCAGTCTCACCCTTGAATATGCCTATCAAGATTGGACCTTGGCCCAACTTGCAAAAAAATTGGATCAGGAAGAGGACTATCGTTATTTTCTTGATCGATCAAACAATTACAAACTCCTTTTTGACCAGGAATCCGGTTGGATCAGGCCAAAGGATTCCGATGGGGATTGGATGGAAAACTATGACCCCTATCTATATGAAAATGGTTTTATTGAAGGGAACGGGGCGCAGTGTACTTGGTTTGTACCACATGATGTAAAAGGTTTGGCCCAATTGATGGGTGGACTTGATGTAGCGGTGGAAAAATTGAATACTCAATTTCAGGTTGCAGAGAAACTGGATTTCACTTCAGGGAACTCGCATGATGTTGAAATGCATCCCGAATATAGTCGCGTTCCCATCAATTACGGCAATCAACCTTCCATCCAAACAGCATTTGTTTTCAATCAACTGGGCAGACCAGATCTAACCCAATACTGGTCACGTAAAGTAGTTGACTCGGTTTTTAGCGGTTTAGACCCATCAACAGGGTATAATGGTGATGAGGATCAAGGGCTTATGGGAAGTTTGTCAGTCTTGTTAAAAATAGGATTGTTTCAAATGAACGGCGGTACCGAAGAAGACCCGACATACCAACTGGGTAGCCCCATTTTCGATGAAGTTAGAATCGATCTACATCCCGATTATTATCCTGGAAAGCAGTTTGTAATCCGAACCAAGAACAATAAGGAAGGTAATTGGGCGATAGAAAATACACTTCTAAACGGGGAACCGATTCAGGAAATGGCCATCCCACATTCACAGATTGTCCAAGGTGCGGAATTGATGATAGAATTTAAAGAAAACTAAACATAAATTATTTCGGTTCGGTAGATTTTAGTCGTTCCTTTATGGTGTTACTTTTTTTAAACGCCAAGACGACAACATATTTTTTTGTATTTTTCTAAGTAGGTTGGGATTGCATACAGCTACTAATGCTGCTAAAATATGTCGACAAACAGATACTGAAAAAGATTCTAAATCGCCGATCATGAAAAAGGGTAGGGTTACAATTATAGATATTGCCCGTGAGTTAAGCATTGCTCCTTCTACGGTTTCCAGGGCCTTAAAGGACCATCCGGCCCTAAAAAAGGAAACTAAGGATGCAGTTCGAGCCTTGGCCAAAAAGTTGGACTATCAGCCCAATTTACTAGCCTTGAATCTTTTGCAAAAGAAATCGAATACCATTGGGGTAATTGTCCCGGAGATTACAAGCCACTTTTTTTCGGCCATTATAACCGGCATTCAAGATGTTATTGGGGACTCAGAATACAATATCATGATCTGTCTCTCTAACGAATCCTACGAAGAGGAGGCGGTAATCATCAAAAAACTACTGAAAATACAGGTTGATGGGGTTTTGGTATCCCCTACTTCGGAGACCAAGAATTTCGATCATTTTAGAACACTTCAAAAAAATGATATCCCTGTTGTGGTCTTTGATAGGGACTGCCCGGGATTGGAGGCGGACAAGGTTTTGGTCGACGATTATGCAGGAGCTTTTCAGGCAGTGGAATATCTTATTAAATCGGGCTGTACCAAAATCGCCCATTTAGGGGGACCTTTAAATCTAAGTACCACAAAACATAGACTTCAAGGCTATTTGGATGCCCTGGAAAACGCTGATATTCCAATTAGAAAGGAGTACATTGAGCATGTTCCCGGGTTTTCCCATGATGATGGACTTAAGCCTGCCGAAAGACTGTTGAAACTTGAAGATTTGCCTGACGCAATTTTTGCTATGAACGATAATATTGCGATTTCCGCAATGCATATCGCCAGAAAGATGGCCTTGAAAATACCGGATGATATTTCAATAGTAGGTTTTGATGACGAACCGCATTCTTCCTATTTTAGACCATCTTTATCCACGGTTTGGCAACCGGTTTATAGCTTGGGCATGCTCTCTGCACGAATCATATTGCACAGATTAAATGATAAAGGTCCACAGAAGAATTTTAGGCAGGAAGTTTTTAAACCAGAGCTTGTTTTAAGGGCATCTTCAAGGGAATGCGCTTCTAGAAAAAATGACAAAGTAAAGTTGTAGGAAAATGCAAACCTTTGCATAGTCTTTTGGTCTATTATGCTTTTTAACATCATTTTTTTATTGTTTTTTTATGATGATAGGAGATTCTTATAATTTCCATAGAATGGACTAGTATGCTCGTTTCACCAAAGGAACTTTTCAAAAAGTGCTACGGTAAATATGCGATAGCCGCTGTAAATGTATTTACCATGGAGCAAATACATGGACTATTTCGCGCCGGGGAAAAAGCGAACGCGCCTTTTTTGGTACAGATTACGCCAGCGGCAAGGAATTATGCACATTCATTGATGTTGTCCGCAATGGTCCAGGCAGCGTCCAAAATATATCCAAAAGCGGTTTACGCCGTTCATTTGGATCATGGTAACGAAGCACATGCGTTGGAGGCGATAGCTTCCAATACATACAATTCGGTGATGATCGACGCATCTCATGATAGTTTTAACAAGAATGTTGAAAGAACAAAGACAATAGTAGAGGAAGCACATAAAAAAAATATTTTTGTGGAAGCGGAACTGGGGGTGCTTAGTGGAGTTGAGGACGATATTTCGGTTGATGAAAAGGAAGCAAGATATACCAGGCCTTCCGAAGTTGAGGAATTCGTAAAACTGACCCAATGTGATAGTTTGGCCGTGGCTGTAGGCACTAGTCATGGAGCCTATAAGTTTTCTGGGGGTCAGGGCATACAATTTAATATTTTGGAAGAGATACAACAGCGTCTTCCCAATTTTCCAATAGTGCTCCACGGGGGTTCGGCGGTAAATAAAGAAGAGATTTCGAGGATAAATTGTAGCGGTGGTAAGCTGAACGGTGGTGCTACCGGAGTTTCTCCGGAAGAAATAGTCAAATCGATTACTTACGGCGTATGTAAGATCAATATAGCAACGGACACCAGGCTTCTTTGGGCAAGGGTACACAGAGAGTTTTTCAAGGATACCCCGGAACTTTTTGACCCTATAATTCCGGGGAAAGAGTATATGAAGGCAAACGAAGCATTTATGTTAGAGAAATTTGAACTTTTGGGAGCCACGGGTAAAGCAAATCAATTCATCCAATAGATAATAGTATGGGAACAAAATCTCCATTAGTAGTAAAGCCTAAAACAGGATCAAAGGTATATCATCAAATATCCCCTGAATCGGCCCAATGGGAATACCTTTCCTTTGAAGCTAGGGAAATGTCCAAGGATGAAACTTGGGAATGGAACACGCAAGAAAATGAGATGGTCATTGTATTATTGAGCGGTAACTTCAGGGTAGAAAGCGAGAAAGGAAATTGGGAGACCTTGAATGGGCGTAAAGATGTATTTAGTGGAGTGGCCCATACCCTATACTTGCCAAGACATACAAAGTTCACTTTAAAAGCTACCAGTGATTCTTTGGACATTGCCTATGGTTGGTGCAAGGCAGATGAAGATTTTCCCGCAAAGTTTGTCACACCTGAAAAGACTCCAGTAGTTATTTTTGGAGGGGACAACGCTACCCGGCAGTTCAATGATTTAGTACCTCCCGGCTTTGGATGCCACAGTATTGTAGTAAGGGAAGTCTATACTCCTTCTGGTAATTGGAGCTCGTTTCCGGCACATAAACATGATGAACGTATTCTTGCGGAGGACGGCACCGTTCTGGAACCCATTCAAGAGGAGACCTATTTCTATAAGTTTCAAAAACCGGAAGCCTATGCAATTCAGCAAGTTTATACCAAAGATCGGTCTTTGGATGAGATTGCGAGACCGCGTCACAATGATGTTGTGATGATACCAAGGGGTTTCCATCCGGTTGTGGCGGAACACGGTTTTCATTGTTATTACCTTAACTTTTTGGCAGGAACCGATCAATGCCTGGCCAATACCACAGATCCAGATCATGAATGGATTTATGATTCATGGACCTCAAAAGATAAGAGATTGCCCTTGGTAACGGCAGAAATGAATAAATAGGGAATATGACCAACAAGAAATATGATGTAATCACCTTTGGGAGGTCTTCTATAGACCTTTACTCCCAAAACATTGGTTCCGCTTTCAATGATATCAAAGGGTTTGATGCCTTTGTAGGAGGCTCTCCATTAAACATTGCTGTGGGCTGTGCACGATTGGGAGTCAATACCAGTCTGCTAACAGCTGTTGGAAATGATAAAGTAGGTGAGTTTATTGTAAACTTTCTAAACAAGGAAGGAGTCAATACCCAATGTATTCCTGTAAAGGATTCTGCTAGAAGCAGTGCAGTGGTCCTGGGGATCGAACCTCCGGATAAGTTTCCTTTGGTATTTTATAGGGACAATGCGGCGGATAGCGAAGTGGACATTGATGACGTGGACAGGGCTAACATTCCAGAATACCGGATTTTATTGATCAACGGTACCGCCATGAATAGGGAACCCTCCAGAAGCGCTACTTTTTATGCTGCTGAAGTCGCTAACCAAAATAAGGTCGACGTAGTTCTAGACTTGGATTTTAGGGCAGATCAGTGGCACGACTATAGGGCGTATGGAATAACCATGCGTGCCGTATTGCCCAAAGTGAAAATTGCTATAGGCACGGAGGAGGAAATATTGGCGGCGACCATGGTAAATACATCTCAGGTTACGATTAAGCACCAACAAATATCGGCTCCGGAAATTTCGGGAGATATCAACGAATCCATAAAACGTTTGCTGGCCACGGGCATCGAGACCCTGATTGTAAAGAGGGGCAAAGATGGTGCAAGTATCTGTAGAAAGGATGGATCTATGCAAGATGTTCCCGGATTCCCGGTAGAGGTGCTTAACATTCTAGGTGCAGGCGATGCCTTTGCCAGCGGATTCCTTTATGGCCTATTACAGGGTTGGGATATGTACAAAGCCTGTCGTATGGGTAATGCCAGTGGGGCGCATGTGGTGACCCAAAAGGGATGCGCCAACTTTATGCCGACCTTGGAACAATCGTTGACTTTTATAGAAAAAAATGGAGGATTTTAAATTTTGATCAAGATGGAAGTAAAAAGACTTACAGTTGCACAGGCCACAATAGAATACCTAAAAAATCAATATGTGGAACGGGATGGTATCCAAAACAAGTTTTTTGCGGGTTGTTTTGGGATTCTAGGACATGGCAACGTTGCAGGAATTGGGCAGGCATTGCACCAAAATCCGGATTTTCCATTTTATGTAGCACGAAACGAACAGGCTATGGTACATACGGCTGCGGCCTTTGCTAAGGTTAAAGACCGATTGCAGACCTTTGTATGTACTTCCTCCATTGGTCCGGGAGCCACCAATATGATTACAGGTGCCGCTGCAGCTACCATCAATAGGATTCCTGTTTTGTTGATTCCAGGGGATATTTTTGCGACACGGCATGTAGCCCCCGTTCTACAGCAGTTGGAATCGGCTGTCACGCAGGACATTTCGGTGAACGATTGCTTTAAGCCCGTATCCAAATATTGGGATCGTATCAATCGTCCCGAACAACTGATTACGGCGTTGCCCGAAGTTATGCGTGTATTGACCTCACAGGCAGAAACTGGGGCCGTTACCTTGAGTATCCCCCAAGACGTTCAGGCAGAGGCATATGACTTTCCCGTTACTCTTTTCCAAAAAAAGGTATGGCATATCGGTAGAACAATGCCAGATCAAACCTTTTTGGCAAAGGCCATTGAACGGATAAAGGAAAGCAAAAGGCCTTTGATAGTTTCAGGGGGAGGCACCATCTATAGTGGCGCGACCGAAATATTGAAAAAATTGGCCAACCGAACAGGGATTCCAGTAACAGAGACCTTTGCCGGCAAGGGATCATTGGATTATAACGAACCCCAAAATCTGGGTGCCGTTGGTGTAACAGGGACTCCGGGAGCCATTGAAATCGCAAAGGAAGCCGATTTGGTCATCGGCCTCGGAACACGTTATAGTGACTTTACCACGATTTCAAAATCGGCCTTCCAAAATCCCGAGGTGCAGTTTGTGAATATCAATATTACCGAGTTCGACTCCTTTAAGCATGGGGCATTACCATTGATAGGTGACGCCAAGGCAATTCTTGAGGAAATGGATCAACAGTTGTCCGATTATGAGGTCAGCAAGGATTATCGGGAAAAAGTGGAAAACTTCAATACAAGCTGGGATGAATTTGTTTCGGGAATCTATTTGGAAAAGAACGAAACACCGGCTTTTCAAGGCGAGGTCATTGGTGCCGTAAATACGTTTTCCGATGCCAGCGACATTATGATTTGTGCCGCGGGAAGTCTTCCGGGAGATTTACACAAGTTATGGAGAACACGAAATCCAAAAGGCTTTCATTTGGAGTATGGATACTCATGTATGGGTTATGAAATCGCTGGCGGATTGGGTGCCAAAATGGCCAATCCAGAAAGCGAGGTCTATGTGCTGGTAGGCGATGGCAGTTACTTGATGATGTCGCAAGAAATTATTACCTCTATTCAGGAAAGACAAAAACTGACCATAGTTCTCCTAAACAACGATGGATATTCCAGTATCGGAGGGCTGTCCGCTTCTTTGGGAAGTGACGGCTTTGGCACATACTACCGTTATCGCAATGAGGAGACCAACCAATTGGACGGAGGGTTGTTACCCATTGATTATGCCGCTAATGCAGCTAGTATGGGTGCACATGTAATTAAAACGTCCAATGTAGAAGAACTAAAGGCGGCCCTCAAAAAGGCAAAGACTATTGATCATACTACCCTGATTTATATTGAGGTAGATCGCAAAAAAGGAGTTCCCGGTTTCGCCTGGTGGGATGTGGCCGTGGCAGAAGTATCGGAGAAAGTAGCCGTAAGCGAATCCCATAAAACCTATCAAAAAAACAAGAAGACCCAAAAATATTACCTCTAAACCACCACCGACCAAATGGATACCGATTTGATTATCACACTGGCCTCTTTTATCCTTTTTACAGGGGGGGTCGCCCTCTTTACTTGGTATAGCCTCCGAAGGACCAATTTAGGATCTTCCGAAGGTTATTTTTTAGGAGGGAGAAGTTTAACCGGCACCGTAATCGCAGGATCTATGTTGTTGACCAATATCTCTTCGGAACATCTGATTGGTATGAACGGAAATTCATATGTCAATGGGTTTATCGTGATTGCCTGGGAGGTCACATCGTCCATAGCACTGGTAATCGCTGCTATCTTTTTCGTACCCAAATATCTTAAAATGGGCCTGACCACCATCCCCCAATTTTTGGAAAACCGCTTTGATGGGTTAACGAGGACCATGGTTGCTTCCATATTGATTTTCTCGTTCGTGGTTACCCTTTTACCTATTGTATTGTATTCGGGGGCCATAGGTATTGAAAGTCTGTTCGGGGTTTCCGATTTTTTAGGTGTCGACACAACCCAGGGACTCTGGATTACTATTGTGGTCATCGGAGCAATAGGTTCCATATATGCTATTTTTGGAGGATTAAAAGCAGTAGCCTATTCCGATACCATCAATGGCCTTGGGCTTTTAATTGGGGGATTGTTGATTCCCATTCTTGCGCTAATGGCCATTGGCGACAACAATATTGTTGATGGCTTGGTAAAGGTCTATGAGTTTGCTCCGGAGAAATTCAATGTGATAGGGAAGCCCGATTCGGTTTTGCCTTTTGAAGTGCTGTTTACAGGATTGATCATCAATCAATTGTATTTCTGGGGTATGAACCAGGCCATTATCCAAAGAGCATTGGGCGCCAAGAATTTAAAAGAAGCCCAAAAGGGGTTATTGTTAACAGGCCTTTTTAAAATATTGATTCCTTTGGTCATTGTGCTTCCCGGCGTTATCTGTTACTTTTACTTTCAGGACACCTATTTTGACCAACAGGATTCCGTTTATCCCCAATTGGTAAAAAAGGTACTTCCCGTTTGGTTGATCGGTTTCTTTGCCGCAGTAATTATGGGAGCGGTTCTAAGTACTTTTAATTCGGTGCTGAATTCCGTGGCTACCTTGTTCAGCGTGGATATCGTAAAAAAACATCTAAATAAGAATATCAGTGACACCCAACTGGTTAGAATTGGTAAGGGAACATCGGCTGTTTTGGCCGTAGTGGCCATTTTCACAGCCCCTATGGTCGCCAATGCCTCGGATGGGTTGTATCAATTGTTACAGGAATTGAATGGTATTTTCTTTATCCCTATAGCTTCGATTTTACTAGCAGGATTTTTTATGAAAAAAGTCTCGGCCTTGGGTGCCAAGGTTGCCTTGATTTTCGGTCTGTGTTTTTACATCTTTATGACCTGGGGTTATACAAGTCATGGTATTCATTTTGTGCATTTATGGGGCATTGAGTTTGTATTGAATGTAGCTATCATGTATGCGGTTTCCCATTTTTACCCGAGAAAGAACTTGTATGAAGTTACCGATGTAGGTGCGGTAAATTTGGTGTCCTGGAAGTATACCAAGGTCATGTCCATAGGGCTATGCGCCATTACGATTTTAATTTATGTTTTGTTGGGGAGCAATGGATAAAAAGCAGTTTTTTAATTAATACGTACTAAGCATTTTAAAAATGAGCATTTTAAAGAATTATATAAACGGCAATTGGCAAAGTAGTACATCCAAGGAAACGATTGATGTAGTAAATCCTGCAGACCAGCAGGTTTTGGCAAAAGTGCCTTATGGTCCGGACATGAAAAATGATGTGGCCGAAGCTGTAATTGCTGCACAAAAGGCATACAGGGAATGGAGCAAGGTGCCCGTAATGAAAAGGGTTCAGGCGCTATATCATTTAAAATCGTTGCTCGAGGAAAACTCCGAAGTTTTGGCAGAGATCATTACCAACGAGTCGGGCAAGACCAAGGCCGAATCTTTTGGAGAAATACAAAGGGCTATTGAAAATGTTGAGGTAGCCTGTGGTACGCCCATGCTCATGGCCGGCGATGTCATAGAAGATATTGCCACGGGAATAGATGAGATGATGATTCGGCAACCTTTGGGTGTTGCCGCTTGCATTACGCCCTTTAATTTTCCTAGTATGATTGTATTCTGGTTTTTGCCTTATGCGATTGCAACCGGGAATGCCTTTATCGTAAAACCTTCCGAAAAAGTGCCCTTGACCATGATGAAGATTTTTGAGTTCATCGATCAATTGGATGTTCCCAAGGGCTTGGTCAATCTAGTTCATGGCGGAAAGGATTCCGTAGATGCCATTTTAGAGCATCCACAGATCAAGGCCATCAGTTTTGTGGGTAGTACGCCCGTGGCTCGATATATTTATTCCAAGGGAACGGCCAACGGAAAAAGGGTGCAGGCACAGGGGGGAGCAAAAAACCCTGTGGTCATATTGCCCGATTCGGATATCGAGATGTCGACAAAGATTATCGCAGACTCTGTGTATGGCTGTGCGGGACAGCGGTGTTTGGCCGCCTCTACGATTATCACGGTCGATGACCAGCAGCGAGAAGTAAAGGATGCCCTTTATGAAACCGTAAAATCAAGGACCACCGGTTACGGATGGGAAGAAGGGGTAAACATGGGCCCGGTAATCACCCCGGAAAGTAAAACTAGAATAGAAGGATTGATTCAAAAGGGAATTGATGAAGGGGCACAGGTGCTTCTTGACGGCAGAAATGCCTCGATTTCCGGATATGAAAAAGGTAATTTTATCACGCCTACAATTCTCGAAAACGTGGCTTTGGATAAGGAGCTGATAAAAACAGAAATCTTTGGCCCTGTAATGAGCCTTATTTCCATGACGACTATAGATGAAGCCTTGTCGTTTGTCAATAGCGGAAACTATGGCAATATGGCCTGCCTATTTACGGGAAGTGGGGCAAATGCAAGAAAGTTCAGAAACGAGGCAGATGCAGGCAATATCGGCATTAATATTGGAGTAGCGGCCCCAATGGCCCAATTTCCTTTTAGCGGTTGGAAGGATAGTTTCTTCGGAGACCTCCATGGGCAGGGAAAACATGCCATTGAGTTTTTTACTCAGACCAAAGTAATAATTGAGAGATGGCCCAATATATGGTCTCGTAAATTTTAAAAGTAGGATGATTAAAATAGCAAATGCCCCTTGTTCGTGGGGGGCCCTGGAATTTGACCTAGAGGAAAAATCCGAGGAAATCGGGTTTGAACAGGTTTTGGACGAAATAAAGGAGACGGGCTATATCGGTACGGAACTTGGCGATTGGGGATACATGCCTACAGACCCAGGTCTTTTACGCAAGGAAATCGAAAAGAGAGGTTTGGAGTTGCTGGGAGCCTTTGTTCCGGTAGACTTGGCAGATGGCGACACCCATGAAGCGGGAGTAGATACCGCATTAAAAGTGGCCCAACTGATGTATAGAGCAGGATATAAAAATGCGTTTATTGTTTTGGCCGATGACAATGGGTCCGTCCCAAATCGTACCCAATATGCAGGCAGAATAACTCCGGAAATGGGACTTTCGGAAAAGCAATGGAAAGTATATGCCGCGGGTGCTGAAAAAGTAGCCAAAGTTGTAAAGGAGAAATATGGACTACGAACCGTTTTCCATCATCATTGTGCCGGGTATGTAGAGACCCCGCAAGAGATAGATACCCTTATGGCCTTGACCAATCCTGAATTATTGGGACTCTGTTTGGATATGGGACATTACGCCTTTGGCGGAGGTAATCCGATAGACGCAATAATGAAGTATTCCGATAGGATATGGCATGTTCACTTTAAGGACTATGATCCCGAGGCAGCGCGACTATCACGCCAGGAAAATGGAGATTATTTCGATGCGTTAAAAAAAGGGGTATTCTGTGAACTTGGAAAAGGAATGGTAGATTTTAATGCAATAGTAAAACTTTTGAACGACAAGGGCTATGGGGATTGGATCGTTGTTGAACAGGATATACTTCCAGGCATGGGAGAACCCAAAAAATGCGCGCAATCTAATAGGGATTACATAAGAACATTAGGGCTATAATTAATTCAATACAAATGACAAAACTAAAATTGGCCATAGCCGGATTGGGAAGAATCGGAAAAATCCATTTGGAGAATCTGCTTCAAACGCCCGACGTAGAAATAGTAGCGGCGACAGATCCCGATGAGGGTTCTTTGCAATATGCTAGGGATAAAGGTGTACCCTTTACCACCGACACTTTTGAGGAAATGTTGGGAGGTACCCAAATTGATGCCGTTTTGATCTGTTCCCCTACCGATACACATGCAGATTATGTGGAGCTTTCTGCAAAGGCCGGAAAACATGTTTTTTGCGAAAAACCATTGGACCTTTCATTGGCAAGGGTTTCGGAAGTATTGGAGACTGTTAAGGATGCCAAAATAAAGTTAATGTTGGGCTTTAACAGAAGGTTTGATAAGGAATTCAGAAAGGTACGGGAATTGGTGAAAAACGAAGCTGTGGGGATTCCTCATCTGGTCAAGATTACCAGTCGTGATCCCGGCGCTCCACCAGTAAGCTACATTGAAAAATCAGGTGGGTTGTTCCTGGATATGACCATTCATGATTTTGATATGGCCCGTTTCGTTGTAGATAAGGAAGTAGAGGAAGTGTATGCCAAAGGTGCGGTTTTGATCGACCCGGCCATTGGGGATGCCGGGGATATTGATACCGCAGTGGTTACACTTACCTATTCAGATGGTACCATGGCCATAATAGATAATAGTAGGGAGGCGTCCTATGGCTATGATCAGAGGGTGGAGGTCTTTGGCTCAAAAGGCATGGTACAATCCAACAACAATTTCCATGATTCACATAAACTGTATAATAATCAAGGCATACATGCCGCTTTGCCCTTGCATTTTTTCTTGGAACGCTATCAGGAGGCCTATAAAACAGAAATGAAGGATTTCATCAAGGGTCTTTCCAACGGTACCATGATGCCTGTTGATGGTAACGATGGGCTGCAATCCCTAAAAATAGGACTTGCCGCGATTAAGTCCATTCAGGAAAATAGGCCGGTAAAAATATCCGAGATCGGTTGACTCCTATTTAGATCTTAGTTCTTTAGGTTTATCACCAATGAATTATTCGGCAAGGCTTTACAATTCAATTTGGGCAAAAACCGGACAGTGATCCGATAAAAAGATATCGTTTAGCATTTCAGAGAAAACGGCGTATCTGATTACCTTTTTGTACTGTTTCACAAAAATATAGTCGATTACCTTTCGTTCAGGGAAGGGCCTATTATCAAAACCACAGGTCGTCCAGTCGGGCCCATAGCTTAAAGTGGCAACATTGCTTGAGTTTACCAGGGTATTCTTCCCGTCTTGTGCGGTCAAGGTTTTTATCGCCTCCGATTCCGGAACTAGATTAAAATCGCCTGTCAAGATTAGAGGTAAATCCTTAGCAAGTACCTTGGATTTTTGCTTTAATAATTTAGCACTTTCAATCCGGGCCTGTTTTCCGATATGATCAAAATGCGTGTTCATAATGACAAACTTTTTCCCGGTAATCTTATCCTTTACTAGTGCCCAAGTTGCGATTCTTTCCAGGGAGGCATCCCAACCCTTACTTACTTTTTCCGGTGTCTCACTTAACCAGAACGTACCACTCTTTAACTCTTCGAACCTATCCTTTCGATAAAAAATGGGAGAGAACTCCCCTTTATCCTTTCCATCTTCGCGACCCACACCAACCGTTTGGTATTGTCCCAAATGCTGCTTCAGATAATCTAGTTGATTGATCAAGACCTCCTGCATGCCAATAATATCCAGGTCATAAAAATTAATCATCCGAACAACGTTTTCCTTTCTATGGTGCCAATTCTGTTTGCCATCTTCGGGATTGTCGTATCGAATATTAAAGGACATTGTGTTAATGGGTGTGTTCTTCTGTGCGAGCGAAAATGAAGAAAAAATCAATACTTGGACTAGTACAATGGCTATCTTTTTTTTCATCTATTTAAAAATTTTTGTTTTACTGAAAAAGAACCAAATAAAAATTTTCTGCTTAGATCGACCGCTGCGCTTTCGCACAAAAGATTTAATTATTTCGGTGGGTAAGCAAAAAATTAAATTTGTTTATGCTCATTTCATAAAGGTTTTTTAGGTCCACTTGGGAAAAGTGGAATTGATGCATACGGTTTGTTTAAGATAAAATTGACTATAAAAAGGGTTTTAAGAACATACTTTGAATTCAATCTTCCCTCAGGGTTTGTAACTAAACGCATTGAAGTTAGGCTTTTCTCCCATTTCAAAAACCAATCTATTGCCGTTAATTATCTGGGTATAGGTTATAAACGGTTCTTTGATCCGATTTCCATCCAAGGTCATGGATTGTATGTACATATTATCTTCGGACAGATTATTCGCAATAATCTTGAAAAATTTGGATTTGCCGTCCTTTGATAATTTTAAGGTAAGCTCCGGAAATTGGGGAGCACCTATAGCGAAAACTTCGGTCCCTGGAGTTACCGGATAAAAGCCCATTACCCCAAAAACGTACCAAGCGGACATTTGGCCGCAATCATCGTTTCCATTGATACCCAAGGGCAGGTTTCTAAAGTTTTCCGCCGAGGTATGTTTCCTGATGAGTTCTTGGGTTTTCCAGGGTTGTTCGGCGTAATTGAACAAATAGGCGTAGTGGTGCCCGGGTTCATTATCATGCCGATAGTGGCCACCATCAAAGTTTTCATTTAATTTTTGGACAAATTTGGCTTTTCCTCCATATAAATCCATCATTCCAGGGATATCATGCATAGCACCAAAAAGATAGGTCCATTTCCCCCCTTCCGTGAATCCTTCCTGTGAATTGCCGTGCCAATCGCCATTGAATAAACGGGCATTTAAAAAACCGGTTTCAGGATTGTACAGGTTTTTATAGTTTTTACTCCAACCCATCAACCGATCGTAATCTTCGGTTTTCCCAAGATCTTTTGCCATTTGGGCAATGGAAAAATCATCGATGCCAAATTCTATGGTACGCGTTACGGATTCGCGCGTTCTGTCAGCTGCTACATAGCCCAATGAATGATAGTAGGTAAGCCCTCCCCGGGCCTCATACAAGACTCCTTCATCGCGATCGCCCCAATGTTTCTCGGTATCGCGAAAGGGTGGCTGCATGGCGTCTTTGCGAACGGCTTCGTAGGCCAGAGCTATATCATAATCCCTGAACCCTTTTACATAGGCATCGGCAATAACAGCATCTGCGTGGGTGCCTATCATTATATTCGTGTAGGTAGGGTTTGGCCATTTGGGTAGCCACCCACCTTCTTGGTACATCTGCAATAAGGACTGTACCATGGGATTTACCCGTTCAGGATGCGTAAAATGAAGTAATGGATGTAATGCCCTAAAAGTATCCCACAGGGAATAATCGTTATAAGATACACCTTCATGGATTTTATCGTCAAAAGGACTGTAGTAGCGGCCATATTCTGAAAACTCACGAGGAAACAACATAGTGTGGAACAAGGCCGTGTAGAAGATACTTTTCTGTACTTCCGATGTACTCTTTACCTCTATTCTGCTCAAATTTTCTTGCCAGACATCACGCGTAGTATTTACTAAATTTTCGAAATCCCAATGGGGTATTTCTATAGATAAATTTTTACGGGCCTGTTCAATACTAATAAACGAGGTAGCAATCTTTACTTTGACTTTTTCGTTCTTTTTTGTTTTAAAACTTATATACGCACCCATTCGGGCACCGTATTGTTCCGTTCCCAATTTCACGATATCCGGTTCGGTACGAAAAGAATTCCATGTCCCAAAAGATTCAAAGGGTTTATCGAACTGTATTATGAAAAAGCCTTTGAAGTTACTGAGTTCAGGCCCTAAATGCGAGGACATCCTTTCAGGATTATACCCGGTGATTTCTCCTTTTTTCTCATCAATCTTCAGGTAACCTTGAAAATCTTTCTTGTTCTCGGTGATGTTGATGCCTTGAACGATTAGGTGTGATTCCTTGGATTCGGGAAAGGTAAACTGAAACATGCCGCAACGTGAAGCAGCAGCGATTTCCCCTTTTATTTCTTTCCGATCATCCTTCATGGTAACTGCATAGTAATGGGGCTTCGAGATTTCGTTGTTATGCGAAAAAGGTAATGCCCGATCATTCGGAAGTAATTTTAACTCCCCTATTTGTGGCATTACGCTGACATAGCCATAATCGCCCATCCAGACTGTCGGCTGGTGGGTAGCCATAAATCCTTTAATGGTTGTATCCTCATAAACATAGGGCATTTCACTGATTTTGTTTTCACGCGTCTGCGCCACAAAATTGGTCATGGCAAAGGGCGGCCCCACACAGGGCATGGTCCCACCACCATCCTTACCTTCGCTAAAACCTAAGGCCGATGTTCCTATAAGCGGATTCACATAATCAACGGCCATTTTTTCCTGTGCCTTCAATAATGGCAAAGCGGTTAAAAGTAGAATGGCAGAGAATATAGCCTTTTGGTTGATTTTCATCGTATTGGTTTTTATGTTCAATAAGTTCGTTTGTTGTTCAACGGTATCACTTTCCCGGTTTTTAGATGTATTTGAAAATGATCCGAGGGCTCCCCGTTCATAAATTTTTGAAACATTTTTAGCAACTCCAGCATGCTGCTTAGCATTGGGTCATTATCCGAAATTGATTTTCCCTGTTTTATAAATGATTTGATAATAAGACGGTATTGGTCCAGCCGTTCTAGGCCAATATCATCGAAGGCCAATTCATCGGCACTCCTAAGCCGGTATAGATCGAATACCAGATCAGATCCGGACCAATCGTCGAACCGATCAAAATCTAGATTTGCCTTGTTGGCACTTTCTCGGGCCTTTATCCAGTAACCCGAAGCTTTGTTATGATTATTCTTGATTTTTATTAACGATTCTTCAAGGGGCTCCGAGGTATTTGTTTGCGAGAGCGCCAACAATTCCTTACCGGAAATAGGTAAAAGAAAGGAGGCAAATTCAGATGGCCATTCCGATTTTAGGAAACGTAATCGAACGAGTTCCCTTAAGTGCCATGTCATAAACTCATGATAGTTTTTTGAAGTTAAAACCGCTTTGTTCCAGGTATTTTGGTCGCTTATACTTTTCAAAAATGTGTGCTCCTGCTCGTATAGGTTGAAAAATTCATCAAGCCTAGGAACCGAGTCCAAGGTTATCGTCTCAACCTCCATAATTTCCTTTTCCCTTAGGGTAAGCAATTTGTAGGCCGGCTTATAGGCTGCCAGGGAAGGTACTTGAACATTCACCAAGGTATTTCCCTTTGCCGTGGTGGTGATTCCCGTATCGTTTATATGTATATGGCCCCCAAAGTGGAGCTTTAGGCCTGCATCGGCAAATAGTTCGGCTACTTTGTTATTGGGAACCCGTCTCAATTGCATTTGGCTACCGACCAATAAATTATCAATTTCAGGGGTAGCGCCATTTGTAAAATCCACCATTGGATAATGGCTAAAGGCAATCAGTGTTTTCCCATGTTCTTCCGAACTTTTCACCACTTTTCCCACCCAGTCCAAGAGGTATTTTTTAGTTTCAAGAAGATTGTCATGGCCAATTCCGGTATTGGGATAATCCTTAGAATCGTTTTCCTCTCCCGATCTCTCTTTTTTGAGATAGGTATTTGCGTCAAGGGCAAGCAACCAGAGCCCTTCAATGGGTTCTACCAGATAGCTGGTGTCCGGAAGAGGGACATCATTTGGGGGGAGTAAAACGCTTCTATTTTTTAATGAAGCTTGTTCTTTGGCCTGCTTGAAATTGTAGGTGTCATAGGTATAATCAGAAAATGGGGATTCCCAATAGATATGGTCTTCTTTGGGGAAAAATCCGAAATCGGCCATGTGGTTCGTACTTTCGTAATACCCTAAATTTTGAATGTCCCTTGAAACTATTACAGGATGTTCTTTGATAGTGTCGGCTACATACATTTGCAAATGCGACATGATGGGTTGCCGCTTGCCACCTTCGCCAAGGAAATCGACTTTTCCATCTTTGCGGTTAAATGGCCGCACAACATCATGGTTGCCATGGATCAAGTAGAATGAAAGCCCATGGCGTTCGGAATAATCTTCTAAAATCCGTTTTAGTCCTCGCAGATGGATAGGCTGTCCGTCATCAGAGAAATCCCCTGGGAGCAATACGTAGCGCACATTTCTTTTGGCTATATCATCAAGTGCGGCCAAAAACGCAAAGTAATTTTCGTTAAAAATTCGGGTAGACCTCAATTGACTCCCCATGGTCCTGATAAGTGCGTAACCTCCATTTTTAGGATTTTTTACACCGCGATATTCGCTATCCTGAAGTTCCCCATAAACATCCTGAAGGTGCGCATCCGCAATTATGGCAATCTGTAATTCTTGGAGACGTAAGCTTTTTTTTGGGGCACAAGAAATCCCGATTGTTAGGACGATAAAAGGGAGCAGATATTTTGTGTTTCCTAGGAAGTTCATGCCCTATTTAAATAAATTTTCCATCGTATCAATTCAATATAAAAATAGGGGTTCTGGAAAGGATGGCAGTGCCGATCTTATGCAAAGGTTTGCACATGGAATGGATGTCCAAGATAGTCGGATTTTCTTTGTCTTGAACTTGGGTGCTAATAAAGAATCTTAAGGACTTTCCAAAAACCAGTCCTATTTGTATTATTTTTAAGCAAATCGCAAGAGTTTAAATTGCAGAACATAAACTGAGCTGGATATGTCATCATCCTTATTGGCATTTCTAGCGGTCGTTCCTATTCTTACGGCCGCTATACTTTTGGTAGGATTAAGAATGCCGGCAAAAAGGGCTATGCCCATTTCGTTTTTGGTCACTATCGGTATCGCTTTTTCAGTCTGGGATATAGCTATCATCGATATTATAGCCTCTACAATTCAAGGATTGTTCATCACTTTCGACATTTTATACATTGTTTTTGGCGCCATCGTACTCTTAAATCTGCTTAAGTATTCAAGGGCCCTAATTGTAATTCGTGAAGGCTTTGCCGATATCTCCAAAGATCGTAGGGTGCAGGTTGTTATCATTGTATGGCTGTTCGGTTCCTTTATCGAAGGGGCTGCTGGTTTTGGCACACCAGCGGCAATTGTAGCGCCCTTATTGGTAGGGTTAGGCTTTCCGGCCTTTTGTGCGGTAATGTTGGGGATGATGGTACAGAGTACCGCAGTTTCCTTTGGGGCCGTGGGGACTCCTATCTTGGTTGGGATAAGCGGAGGTATCCAAAGTTCCGAATTTGACGCCAAACTGGCCTCTACAGGTCTTGAACTTTCCGATTATATACAACTGGTTACCTCCGAAGTAGTGCTCCTACATGGCATAACCGGAACCCTAATACCAACACTAATGGTCTGTATGATGACCCGTTTTTTTGGGAAGAACAAATCTTGGAAGGAAGGATTGCAGATACTGCCCTTCACCATTTTTGGAGGACTTGCATTTACGGTTCCTTATGTGCTTACAGGCCTCTTTTTAGGGCCTGAGTTTCCATCTTTATTAGGGGCTTTGGTTGCTATTCCTATTGTAACGGTTGCTGCAAAACGAGGTTTTTTGGTTCCAAAAAAGATATGGGAGTTTGATGCCGAAAAGAACTGGCCTTCAACTTGGTTCGGCACTTTGAACGTGAAATTGAAGGATGATAACGGCAGGAAAAAGATGTCATTGGCCAAGGCATGGATTCCCTATCTCGTGATGGCAGCTCTCTTGGTATTGTCCAGACTTCCGCAATTACCATTAAAGGGCTGGCTTAGCGATATAAAGATAATTTGGACTGAAATTTTGGGCACCTCTATCTCGGCATCCAGTAGCCCCTTCTATTTACCCGGTACTATTTTACTAGTGGCGGGAATGATTACTATAGGCTTGCACAACATGAAATTGGACAAGGTTCGGATTGCTTTTAAAGACAGTGCAAAAATGCTATTGGGTGCTGGCTTTGTACTTGTTTTTACGGTACCCATGGTCCGTATCTATATCAATTCGGGAACAAACTCCGCCGGTATTCCGGGTATGCCCATTGCGATGGCGGAGTGGGTTGCGGATACCGTAGGCCATATTTATCCGATGTTCGCTCCTACCATCGGTGCATTGGGCGCCTTTATTGCGGGGAGCAATACGGTAAGCAACCTTATGTTCGGACTGTTCCAGTTTGGGGTAGCGGCTAAATTGGCAATGCCTTCTTTTGTAGTATTGGCACTGCAGGCAGTCGGTGCGGCGGCAGGCAACATGATTGCGATTCACAATGTAGTAGCGGCTTCGGCCACTGTAGGCTTTCTTGGAAAGGAAGGCATGGTTCTACGTAGGACCATTATACCCACCCTATATTATTTGTTGGTGGTTGGTCTGTTGGGACTTATATTTATTGGATAAAATGACATTATTGGGATGAAGGCTATTTTTGATAGTTTGGATAAATCGATAAAGGGAGAAGTACTGGTAGATGATTACTCTTTGGGCATGTACGCCACCGATGCCAGTATCTACCAGATAAAGCCTATCGCAATAGTCTTGCCGATGGATGCCGAAGATGTAAAAAGTACTGTTGCTATTGCGCAAAAGAATAAGATCAGCATACTTCCCAGGGGAGCAGGAACCAGCTTGGCCGGACAGACCGTAGGCAGATCCATCATTTTGGATTTTTCCAAATACATGAACGCACTCCTGGAAGTAAACGAGTCGGAAAAATGGGTACGGGTGCAACCGGGCCTGGTCAGGGATAACCTTAATGCAGAATTAAAACATTACGGATTGCATTTTGCACCGGATCCCGCTACGGGAAGTAGGGCAAACGTAGGGGGAATGGTCGGCAACAATTCCTCGGGCACCAAAAGTATTTTGTTTGGTAAGACCGTGGATCACGTTTTAGAGGCTACGGTATTGCTGGTGGATGGAACCATCTTACATCTAAAAAACTGCTCACCGGAAGAATATGATGAAAAAGCGGCGAAAAACAATCGGGAAGGGGAAATCTATACCTCCTTCAAAAGATTGGTCGATGCTCATTCCAAAGAAATCAAGGAACGCTTTCCCAAGGTAATGCGAAGAGTGGGGGGATACAATTTAGACGAATTCGTGTATACCGACCAATGGAACTTGAGCAAATTGATTTGTGGTAGTGAAGGCACTTTGGCAACCACCTTGGAGCTTAAGCTTAATCTTGTAGACCTGCCCAAACACAAATCGGTTTGCGTAGTACATTTTGCGGAAATTTTGGAAGCCATATCTGCTGTAGAATCCATGTTGCCCTTTACCCCTTCTGCTATTGAGATATTGGATAAAACGGTTATTGGCCTTAGCAGGGAGAACCTCACTACAAAACACCATTGTCACTTTTTGGAAGGAAACCCGGAAGCTATATTAATTGTGGAATTTTATGGGGACACCTTGGATGATGTGATGGAGAGACCGCGACAAATGATAACACAATTAAAGGCCAACGGCTTTGGTTATGCCTACCCAATTTTTCCCGAGGGAGAAGCTTACGAAGATGTATGGGTCATCCGTAAAAAAGGCCTGGGGTTGATGTTGGGACTTAAAGGCAACAAAAAGCCCTTGGCGTTTATAGAGGATGCTGGAATACCGTCCCAACACTTACCAGAGTATATCGATCAGGTTTTGAAAATATGTAAAAAGCACGAAACAGAGGCAGCTATGTACGCACATGCCAGTGTTGGGGTAATTCACGTACGCCCCATATTGGATCTTAGATTGGAAGAGGATATCCAAAGGCTGAAAGCGATCACAGAAGATACTTTTAAACTGGTGATGAAATACAAGGGGTCTTGGAGTGGGGAACATGGAGACGGCTTGGTAAGGAGTGCCTATAATAAACGTTTTTTTGGTAAAACCTTATACAAAGCTTTTTTGGACATCAAAAAGCTATTCGATCCGGATAATTTGATGAATCCCGGCAAAATTATAGAGGCACAGACTATAGAACACAATTTGCGGTATGGGACGGCTTATCAGGACCAAGCTATAAAAACTGAATATCAATATGAGGTTGAAGGAGGGTTTGGGGCCTCAGTGCATATGTGTACCGGGGTTGGGGAATGCCGAAAGTTAATCGGTGGAACCATGTGCCCAAGTTTCAAGGCCACAAGGGATGAAGAGCATTCAACAAGAGGTAGGGCCAATGCACTTCGCTTGGCGATGTCCAATCAATTCGGAGAGGAAGGTTTGGCCAGCCAGCGTCTTCATGAGGTCATGGACCTTTGCCTTTCCTGTAAAGCCTGTAAATCCGAATGTCCCAGCAATGTGGATATGGCGAAGATGAAAAGCGATAGCCTACAAATGTATTATGACGAACATGGTATTTCCTTCAGGGATAGATTGATTCGTGATTCTGCAAAGGCCGCGGCGAACATATCCGGATGGAAGGCAAGTATAATCAACAATCTTCAAAAGACCGTTCTGTTCCGGTCGATTTTGGAACATACCGCTAAATTCGATAAGCGAAGGAAACTACCCGGTTTTGCAGAACTACCCTTTTACAAATGGTTTGCAAAACATGCCCATAAAACAAATAAGGGCGATAAAAAAGTGGTGCTTTTTGCAGATACCTATTTGAATTATCATGAACCTCAAGTGGGTATCTCTGCCCTTAAACTTTTAAATTCTTGTGGATATGAGGTTATCTTGGCCAATGTGGGTTGCTGCCAGCGACCGAAAATCTCCCATGGTTTTTTGCGGGATGCAAAAAGGGACGGTGCAAAAACAATAGATAGATTAAAAAAATTCCTGGAGCAAGGATTAAAGGTGGTGGTCTGCGAGCCTAGCTGTGCTTCGGCGCTAAACGATGACCTGCCGGATACGATAACCAATACGGATACGGCGGAACAACTGAAAAATGGCGTTATGATGATCGATGTGTTTTTGAGCGATGAATTGGAAAAGGGCCATTTGAATGTGCGTTTTGAACCCATATCCGGAGCCATGGCAATTCATGGACATTGCCATCAAAAAGCATTATATGGCACCAATGCGATGAAGACATTATTAAGGGATTCGGTAAAAGAAATCCAAGAAATACGATCAGGTTGTTGTGGCATGGCCGGTTCTTTTGGCTACGAGAAAGAACATTACGCCCTTTCTGAAAAAATTGGAAATGAAATTCTGTTTCCGGCGATAAAAAATTTACAAAAAGACCACGAAATTGTGGCCTGCGGATTTAGTTGTCGTCACCAGATACAACATTTCACGGAGGCAACACCTAAACATTTTGTTGAGGCCATACGAGCCGTAAAAAATAATTGATATATTTCAGAACACGTTATAAACCATCCTTAGAAAAACGAAAATTATCACAATGGGAAAAATCGATGAAATGAAAACGAGTACTAGGGTACTAATGGGTCCAGGGCCAAGTGACGTACATCCAAGGGTATTAAGGGCCATGGCCACACCATTGGTAGGACATCTTGATCCTGAGTTTTTGGAGGTAATGGACGATATAAAAACTATGACACAGGAGACCCTGCAAACCAAAAACCCGTTGACTTTTGTAGTCTCCGCTCCGGGAAGTGCTGGCATGGAGACCTGTCTGGTAAACCTGTTGGAGCCGGGTGATGAAGCGGTAATTTGTATACATGGCGTTTTTGGGAACCGTATGGCCGATATTGCAGAGCGCTGCGGTGCTAAGGCAATCAAGGTTGAGGCTGACTGGGGAAGCCCAATAGAAATAGAGGATGTGAAGATTGCATTGGAGAACTGCAACCCAAAGTTGTTGGCCATTGTACATGCTGAAACATCAACAGGTGTTTTACAACCTTTGGAAGAAATAAGTAGGTTGACGAAAGCGGCCGGAGCTTTGTTCGTTGTAGATGCGGTGACCTCGTATTGTGGTACGGAATTGAAAGTGGACGAATGGGGTATCGATGCCCTATACTCTGGAAGCCAAAAATGCTTGAGTGCTCCTCCGGGATTGTCCCCAGTTACCTTTAGCCAAGCGGCTATAGATGCATTGGACAACCGAAAGACCAAGGTACAGAGCTGGTTTTTGGACTTGTCCTTGGTGAAGAATTACTGGGCCGGAGCCAAAAGGGCATACCACCATACGGCTCCCATATCGTCTATGTATGCCATGCGCGAGGCCTTACGGATTGTTCTTGAAGAAGGTTTGGAAAACCGCTTTGCACGTCACCGAAAAAACCATGAACTCCTACGGGATGGACTGGAAAGTATGGGGTTTAAATTTCTGGTAGAAGAGCAGTACCGTCTACCCATGTTGAACGCTGTACGGATTCCTGAGGGGATTGATGATTTAACCGTTCGAAAACGTCTGTTGGAAGAATACAATATTGAGATAGGGGGAGGTCTCGGTCCCTTTGCGGGAAAAATATGGCGGATAGGTCTAATGGGTGAAAGCTCCGATGCCAATCATGTGAATATGTTATTGGCCGCATTGAAGAATATAATTCTATAGAATCTTGATTTTTTTCCACAAACTATCCCAAAAGCGTTTGAAGCAAGAAAGTATTATGACCCTTCAAAGAACCAGTTTAGCTAGCATGCCTAGGATTACTAAGAGGGATTAACCCTATATGACGGTAGATGTACGAGGGACATCGTATGCCCTTCTTAATGAATTCTCGGAGAATCCCCATGCCATGCTCGTTTTATGGAAAGGTTATGCCGCCATTTTGAAAGCCAATGAAATTGAATACTGAACAACCAACTAAAATAAATATATGAAAGGATTGGATACATTGGATTGGGTCGTCATTGCCGGTTATTTTATGGTCTTGCTCGGAGTGGCTTGGTGGGTCATAATGCAGAAGCAAAAGAACACCGAAGACTATTTTTTAGCCGGTCGAAACATCGGTTGGTTTATGGTAGGCGCCTCCATTTTCGCCTCCAACATAGGTTCCGAGCATGTGGTGGGTCTTGCAGGCAATGGGGCAGGAGATAAGATGCCATTGCTAATTTATGAACTGCACGCTTGGCTGGTATTGATGTTAGGGTGGGTATTTCTTCCGTTCTATGCCAGGAGCGGGGTTTTTACCATGCCGGAGTTTCTGGAAAAAAGATTTGATGCACGCTCCAGGTGGGTACTGTCCGTAGTTTCGTTGATCGCCTACATTTTGACCAAGGTTTCCGTAACCATCTATGCTGGTGGGGTAGTGGTCTCTGCCTTATTAGGAATCCCCTTTTGGATAGGCGCTGTGGCCACTGTGGTGCTTACAGGTCTCTATACCGTTTTGGGCGGCATGCGAGCCGTAGTATATACCGAAACCATTCAAGCTATCGTACTGGTATTAGGTGCCGGAATTCTGACGTTTTTGGGTTTGGATGCTGTTGGAGGATGGGGTGAACTCAAAGAAACCGTTGGCGCCGATTACTTTAATATGTGGCGACCCAATTCTGATCCCGATTATCCTTGGCTGCCCCTTTTTATTACAAGTACCGTAGTTGGGATTTGGTATTGGTGTACCGATCAGGTCATAGTGCAACGTGTATTGACGGCCAAGAACATAAAAGAGGGTCGCAGAGGTAGTATTTTCGGTGCGCTGTTAAAATTGATGCCGGTATTCCTATTCTTAATCCCTGGCGTTATTGCCTTGGGGTTAAAAATGCAAGGGAGATTGGATTGGGACAGTCCGGATGAAGCCTTTCCTGTATTAATGAGTAATCTAATGCCATCAGGGTTAAGAGGTCTTGTGGCAGCAGGATTGCTGGCCGCCCTCATGAGTTCCCTGGCCTCTGTTTTTAATTCTTGTTCCACTTTGTTTACCCTGGATATTTACAAAAAATTGAAACCAGAGAAACCAGAGGAAGAATTGGTAAAGACAGGGCGTATAGCCACTTTTTTTGTGGTCGGATTGGGCTTATTATGGATTCCTATTATTACTACGCTGTCAGATGGATTGTACGAATACCTTCAAAATGTACAAGCCTATATATCACCTCCAATTGCAGCAGTGTTTTTACTGGGAATCTTTTACAAGCGGATCAATGCCAATGGGGCTATAGCTACATTAATCGGGGGATTTATTATCGGTTTTTCAAAGTTGACCTTGGAAATCTTGAAATCGAGTTTTGCCGAAGGCAGTTTCCTTTTTACTATCGCGGATATCAATTGGCTGGTATTCGGAGCCTATTTCTTTGCCATGTGTATTGCCATAGCTATTAGCGTTAGTATGTTCTATCCTGCCCCATCCCAAAAACAATTGGCGGGACTGACGTTCGGTACCGTAACGGGCCAGCAAAAGACTGAGAATAAGAACAGCTATACGGTTTGGGATATTATCGCATCTGTAGGTGTGGTATTGATAGTTATATATATTATGGTTTCCTTCAGTGCATTGAGTCTTTAAGATAGGAAAAATTGGGGATGCCAGGATGTAAGTAAAAATGAAGTTTGATTGGTTAGGGGAATCCAACATCTGTAAAGTTCGGAGACACTGAAGATAGCAATTGGTTATTCCAAAGAAATGACCAAAAGTTTTAATAAGGACAACAAAATTCCGTAACCGTGAATTTTTCAACCCTATTATTAAGACCGCATCGGAATAAATTATTTATATGAGGAGGTGCCTATCACAATTGTTTAAGTCAAAATATAACTGTAGAGTTCTTGCAAAATTTTACAGAGCTCATGGACGTCGAATTTCTTCTGATTATTGAGAAAACGGATTTATATAGTTCCAAGCAAGAGTTGAGGTGGAATGATGCCACCTTTAGATGACCTACCCGAAGTTTGTCCAACCTGAGATTATCTACTTTACCTTCAATTTCTTTGGGATTAGGTTTTCGGAGGATTACCTAAAATCATTAATCGGCAAAATGTATTCGTGTATACTTTCCCAATGTTTCGGAGATTATTTGTAGATAGAAATGCAATTATATGAGGATGGGATGATATAAAATCATGAAAATCATTCTGGCCTTGGGAATGACCTAAAACCTGAAATTATTCCTTAAACTGGGATATTTGTAAAAAAATAAACCTCTTTTGATGGATATTTTAATAAAACAGATCTGTAATTTTATGATTCGCAATTGACAAAATACAAGAAATCAAAAATCCCTTTTTACTATAATTTTATAAATCAGGAGAACTTGATTCCTTCTTATTATTAGGTTTGGTAGAATAGAATACGTTTTAATTAACCCAACAACTCAACTATTATGACGCAAAAACACATGAAACATTTTTTATGGCCGCAGGCGAGAAACCATGATTTTCTCAAATCGGGGCTATTATCCCTACTGCTTTTTCTGGGCCTTCAGGTGGCCTTGGCCAGCGAGACAGAAAATTTGGACAATCCCAAAACTGCAGTATTTCAATCTTCAGTGTCAGGTACGGTAACCGATGATACAGGAGCACCATTACCTGGGGCAAGTATTGTGGAAAAAGGCACCACCAATGGTACCCAAACCGATTTTGACGGTAACTATACCATAAATGTGGATAGCGGTGCTACTTTGGTTATAAGTTACATAGGCTATGCTACTCAGGAAATACCTGTCAATGGACAGGCTACAATAAATGTAACGCTTCAGGAAGATGCCAGCGAATTGGATGAAGTGGTACTTGTAGGATATGGTACGCAGAGTAGGGCCGCCGTAACCAATGCCATTTCTTCCGTGACCAATGAGGACCTGGTGGAAACTCCAGCTATTGGTGTGGAACAGGCGCTCCAAGGAAGAGCCGCAGGGGTACAGGTAACCAATAGGGGTACTCCAGGGGCAGCTCCATTGGTAACCATTCGGGGATTGGGAACCTTTGGAAACAATCAACCCTTGTTTATAGTAGACGGGGTGCCTACTACTAACTTGAACAACATACCTGCAGAAGCCATTGAATCGGTAGACATCCTGAAGGATGCCTCTAGTGCTGCGATTTATGGATCTAGAGCTTCCAACGGCGTGGTCTTGATCAAGACCAAAGGAGGTAAAAAGGGAAGAACCAGTTTTAGGGCCAGTACATATGCGGGTCTTTCCACTATTCCCAAAACCTTGGATGTGCTCAATGCCGATCAGTACCGACAATACGCCTCCGAGGCTTATGACGCAGATCCAGTGGTGCCAGGGAACCAAATTTATCCTGGATTGCAACCTGGTAATTTTGATCCAGCGGTAAGTACGGATTATCAGGACGAAATCTTGAGGACCGGGCTTTGGCAGAATTATGATATTGAAGCTTCCGGGGGAAGTGAAACGGCTACCTATAGTGTCCGCTTAGGATACTTACAACAAGAAGGGGCTTTGATAGAATCCCAGTTTGATCGATATTCCGTAGGTCTCAATACCAGTATAGACCTAAGCGATAAGATTACCATGGGGCAAACTTTGAATTTAGGAATATCCAGAAGATTTGGGGGTGATGGGGGCACTATTTTGGGCAATGCCACTCGTTTTGACCCAACACGACCTGTTTTTGATGAGGAGACCAATTTCTATTCGGAAATTACCACTTCCTTTAACGGTCAGGACATTGAAAACCCGGTACGGCTTAGGGAAAATGGGGAGTTTCTGACATCCCAGACGAGTATAGTTGGATCGGTTTTCGGTAGTTATGAAATCATACCGGGCTTAACCTATAAATTGACCATTGGGTTGGACCATTCCTTTACCAATCAGGACAATTTTGAACCTTCCATTCCTACGGGCTCAAGAACACGATTGTTTTCGGAGACCCGGGATAACAGACAAAGAAATCTGAGTACGGTGGTCACCAATACACTTAACTACAATACGACCATTAACGATAAACACAATTTGGATGTCTTGGCGGGTTATGAGCGTAACCGAACAGTCTTTGATCGGATTGATGCCTTTACCATTAATCCTTTAACGGATAATGTGGAGAACCTAAATCCCAATGAGGTAGAGAACTTGACCAGTTCCGAGAATGAGAATAATCTTCAATCCGTATTTGGAAGAATTGGTTATGATTTTGATCGTACGTTCTTTTTAAGCGGTACCTTACGGGCGGATGGATCTTCACGGTTTGCGCCAGGGAATCAATGGGGCTATTTCCCCTCGGTATCCGGAGCGGTCAATTTAGCAAACCTCCCCTTCCTACAAGATAGTGAGAATCTATCTGCCTTGAAACTGAGGGCGAGCTGGGGAATTACCGGAAACAACAATATTGGAAATTATCAGTTTCAGACTGGATTGTTGACCGACTTTAACTACGTGATTGATGGTACCTTGGTAAGTGGTACACGGCCGGCAAGGATACCCAACGAGCAATTGCAATGGGAGGAATTGACCTCCTTGAACATTGGTGCGGATGTGGCCTTCTTCAACAACGCCTTGACTATAACCGGAGAGTACTTCAGAAATGAAAGTGATGGGCTCTTGGTTAGTGTGCCGCTACCCAGTTCCTTGGGAGCTACAGATGCCACGCAGTTCCAAAACGTAGGTGGAACTGAGCTCACAGGTCTAGAATTTACCATAGGCTATAAGGACTTTGAAGGGGACTTTACATGGGGGGCCAACTTCAATGCCTTTGTCGCCCTAAACCAAGAAGTAACCTCCTTGGGTAGTGTGGATGCCATTTTTCAGGGTAATTGGTTCCAGCAGTTTCATACCCGGCTTACTGAGGGGGAGGCACCCTTCCACTTCTTTGGATTGCGAACTGATGGTATTTTCCAAAACCAAGCGGAAGTAGATGCCCATGCGACCCAAAACAATGCTGAACCGGGTAACATTCGTTATGTGGATACCAACAACGACGGAGCCATCAATGCAGATGACCGGGTGGTTATCGGTAATCCCAATCCGGATTTGCAGTTGGGGGCTGACTTCAATTTCAAATATAAAAACTTGGATTTCTCTGTTTTCCTAGTTGGGGAGTACGGTAAAGAAATTTATAACGGTTTCCGCCTTACTTTGGAGCAACAAGCACGACTCTTTAATATGAGTACGGTGGTCTTGGATCGTTGGTCGCCGACCAACCCTTCCCAAACCATTCCCAAAGCTACCCCTGGATTTACGGGGAATGAACAGGTATCCGACCGGTTTATAGAGGATGGTTCTTTTACCCGAGTACGGCAGATGACCCTTGGCTACACCTTACCAAGTAAAGTGTTGAGCAACTTTGCCAATGGTTCCATTAGTAGATTGCGTTTTTATATAAGCGGTCAGAATTTAATTACCTTCACGGACTATTCCGGCTATGACCCAGAAATTGTTCCTCTTCTGGCCGATGCCAACAATAATGTTTCTGCCAATGGTACTAACGTTAACTCCGTCGGATTGGACCAGGGCCGTTTCCCACAGCCAAGGACCGTTTTAGCAGGACTACAAATAGATTTTTAAAAAAAATAGAGATGAAGACAAAGAAAATCATTTTAACATTTGCAGCAGTATTCCTGAGTATGGTGAGCTGTAAGGAAGAGGAGTTGGAACTTCTAGATCCCAACGTAATTGTACCCGAAACTTTTTTCCAGAACTCTGGAGAATTGCAATCTGCCGTTAATGGAGCATATTCTTTTTTGCAATCCCAAGGGATGTACGGTCGTATTGCGTTCTTCCTATTCGATAATTTATCCCAGGAGAATTTGGGGACGGATGCGCTTCAAGGAGGGCTAAAAGCTTTTATGGACTATACCTTTGATCCTTCCTTAGGGGAGTTTTTTACTTTTTGGACGGCCGCCTATAGAGGAATCAATAGCTGCAACTTTGTGATTGAGGCTGCCGAGGAAGGATTGATTCAGAACGTGCCGGAAGGTGAAGTTAACCAACGTTTGGGAGAAGTACGTTTTTTAAGGGCGTTGTATTACTTTAAGTTGACCAATCTTTGGGGAGGTATTCCACGCCCTACTTCAACGACTGCCTCTGAGACGGGAGGGGTGCCAAAGGCGACTCAAGAAGAGGTGTATAATCTTATTTTTGAGGATTTGGCCTTCGCAGTGGCCAATTTGCCCGAAGTGGGCAGTACGCCTCAAGGAAGAGCCACTAGAGGTGCGGCGCAAGCCCTTAAGGGAAAGGCCCATTTGTTTAGAGGCCAGTGGGCAGAGGCTAAGGCCGAATTTGAGGCTATCCAAGGCTATACCATAGTGGGGGTTGAACCTCGAGACAATGGGAATATTGCCGGTGAGTTTAACTCGGAATCCATATTTGAGGTAAACTATAGTCAGGAAATTGGTGGCGATCAGTGGAATGCCACGGGTAATGGAGTTCGCGAGAGTACCTTCCGGGGTATTGAGTATTCCCCCTTGAATTTTGCCAATATCATTGCTAGGCCAACTTTACTGGCAGAATACGAAGACGATGACCCACGCTTTGATGCCTATTTCTACAGTAACGGAAGTGTATTTGGAGGCCAAACTTTTCCCCCAGATTCAGAATTGCCCATAAACGGTCCGGTCGCATTTGGAGATCCCGATGCCGATGGAAATCTCCCTTTGGTATTTACCATTGCCTCACCCGCATGGCGTAAGTATCAAAATTTGGATACGCGAACCACGGACGGGTTTGAGTATAGTGGAATTAACTTTAGGGTTATTAGGTATGCGGATGTACTATTGATGTGGGCCGAAGCAGAGAATGAATTAGGGAACCAAGGTGCGGCAATTTCTTTGCTTAACCAAGTTAGGGATAGGGTTGGCATGCCTAATTATGGCACCGCCGAAATGGATTCCAGAGGGTACCCTGTTGGCTCACAACAAGAGGTTTTTGATGCTATAGTGCACGAACGCGCTGTGGAACTGGCGGGTGAACAGGTGCGCTACTTTGATTTACAACGATGGGGCTTGGCATCCCAGGTATTGGAGAACTACCAAACTGGCAAACATGAATTTTTGCCTATCCCACAAAATGAAATCGACGGTAATCCGGATTTGACCAATGCTGATCAGAATCCTGGATATTAATGAGAATTTTTTGAGTTAGTTTTATTATAAGTGATTTTTAGAGAGGATAATAGAACCTATTATCCTCTCTTTTTTTCTATGAACAGGTAACCCTTCGATAGTACGCAATGAATTTTTACCTCAAGGAAGGAATGGATTATAAAACCTAGAATATCCTGAGGTTAAATTTATTTCTTGGAATAGCAATTTGCATCATTTTCTGAAACCATTTTGTTTCCTGAAATAATTTTGGGTTTGGGCACTAAGTGAAATTAGTTTCAGGGAAATGTATATTTATTAAGGCGATCTGTTTTTGATGCCTCATGGTTGTCGCGCTACCTCCAAGAAAAGATTTTTGCCTCCTCATTATTCTGTGTGGCTATAATCCAAGGATGTCCCTCCTTATCCATGAATTGTTCCAAATGATGGGATTGTCCGGGAATATAAAAACCGGAATCAGAACTTGAGATAGGTATAAAACCGTGGTTTTTGTCTCCTTTTAAGAACAGTCCGGTGAGTGCGTCCGCTTTTCCATACAGGGTCTCTCCAGAAAAATCGTTTCCTACCAAAAGCGCATCAAGCTGTCCATCATCATTAAAATCATCCACTAAAATTTCATTAACGGGAGCAATTTGGCAAATTTCCGGAAGCGGGGAGAGGTCAAAGGATCCATTTCCCAAATTTTCCATATAACTACTTTGAAATGTAAAGGCCTGTAGGGTTTCCTCCTCAAGATTGGATATGTTCAATAGCTTGGTGAAATCTACCTTTACGAAGGCATCATAGGTAAGGTACCTTTTTTTTAGGCTGACCAATTGGGCCACAATATCGTCCCTTGTATGAATGGGTAATAAGCGAGGTCCATTTTCGGTATCAAAGTATTGCGCCATAATGGGATCAGGGCTTCCATTTTGATCGAAATCCCCTTTGTAGATATACAACGGTTTGTCCTGTGTAGGTTTCATAAACCCATTTAAACCTTGATTACCCAATAAAAAATCCATATCTCCATCATTATCAAAATCGACGGGGACAATACAATTCCACCAACCGGCCGTATTGATTGATTTGTTCTTTCCACTGGTAAACGAGGGGTCCATTGGTCTTAAGTTACCTGCGTCATTTTTAAATATGGTAATTGGCATCCATTCGCCTACCAAAACCAAATCTTCCCAATCATCACCGTCCACATCTACCCATTGGGCATCGGTAATCATACCAGTCCCTGAAATAGATGCATTCTTGGCTTCTACCATTGTTCCATTTTCATTGATCAACAAACGACTCTTGGGAGTCTCCGGATACTTATCGGGAACATTTCTTGATCCTACAAAGAAATCTATGTCCCCGTCATGATCAAAATCAAACGGCCTAACGAAATGAGTGCTTTCCAAAATTTCTGGAAGCAATTTTTCAGTTTTTTCCAATTGCCCCTGGCCATTGTTAAGATACAATCGATCTAAATAGTTTTGGGAAACCTGTCCAAACTCCGTGCCCCCGCTAGTAACGTATAAATCTAAATCACCGTCTCCGTCAATATCCACAAAAGCAGCATCGGAATCCTCATATTGGGAATCCAATTCCTGGGTTACTTGATAAGAGCCTGATTTATCCTGTGACCAAATGGTTCCGGACTGGCCGGTACTTCCCCCTATAAACAATTCATCTCCGGGCTTACCATCCAAATTACCAACTGCTAGGCAGGGCCCCTGTCTGGAGTACTGGCGCACAAGTAAACGTTGCCGGTCAAATTCGTTGAAGCTATTTTCGGAGTGGGTATGCTCCAATAGTCCTTCATTGGTTTTGAACAAAAGCTCACTTCCACTATCGGGAACGGGATTCGCTTTGGCACTTTTTATACTAAGTGTCAACGTTTGATCGGCTGGAAGATTTCGCATCATTTGGACTTTCCCATTGGGCCATACAATTTGCAGTGAGTCTATAAGGGTGTCCTTTACCCCAAAATGTAAAATAGGTTCCATGGAAGATAAATATCCTCGAATAACCGATTGAAATTGATATTGTGCCTTGCCTTGGTCCCAAAGGGTTATTTGAGATCCGATGCCATGGATGTTTTTTAGGTTCCCTTCTAGCCGTAACCGAAAAAAATGTGTATTGAAATTATCCGAAGTCTTATTTTCCAGTACAAAGGCCGCTTCGTTAATATTGTTGACCACCAGATCCAAATCCCCATCAAGATCCAAATCGGCATAGGCTACCCCATTGGAATATGAAGGCTTTTCTGAAATCCAGCTGGAAGAAACATCGGAGAACCCTGCCGATTCCTTGTTTTCATAAATGAAATTGGGTAAATAGATGCTATCCAGATTATTGGCAAACTCAATTTGTTTGGCTATGCGTTCTTCCGTGGTACCGAACATATTGTTTAAACCGGAATAATTGATGTAATCCAAGTCTGCCACATCCTTTACATATCCGTTGGAGATATAGATATCCTTGTCAGAATCGTTGTCCAAATCCAGCATTAGGGGAGCCCAACTCCAATCTGTGCTGGCTATTCCCTTAAGAAAACCAATTTCACTGGATTTAATAGTTTTTCCGTGTAATTGGCCGTTATTCATCTGCAAGGTATTACGCACATACTGGGCGCTGTAGTCGTTTTTTAATGAAAGAAGATATTTTTCATAATTCATCATTCCCAGCATTTTCTTGTGCCGTTCATAGTCTTTTGGTAACATATCCACAACCAGGATGTCCGGGCGGCTGTCATTGTTCAGGTCATTGAAATCCATGCCCATGGAGTTGTAAGTTTCATGACCTAGAAATTCCTTGCTCTTTTCCAGGAAAAAGGGCATTGTGCTATCCGGATGAATCTGTTGAATATAAAGGAGATCCTCCGTGATAAAATCGTTGGCCACGTAGATGTCCGTCAACCCATCCTTGTTAAAATCGTTTATGCCCAAACCCAGGCCAAAACCGCTATGCGTAATACCAACACTGTCGGATACATTGGTGAATACCGGATGTGAAATACTTGGTTTGGTATCATTTCGAAGCAGAAAATCCTTTAGATGGGGCGGTAGATACTGTTTCGGAAATGGATTGTTTTTGTCAATATTGGAATTGCCGTTGTGCGCTATATAAACATCCAGGTCTCCGTCATGGTCAAAGTCAAAGAACACGGCCTGTTGTGAGTAATTGCCATCATCCAATCCATAGGCCTTTGCCTCTTCAGTAAAGGTGGGAATTCCATTAGCCTGTACTCCTTGATTTATAAATAGAAGATTGTTGCAATTATTTTGGCAGTCTGCTCCACCAACATTTAGATAGATGTCGTCCAACCCATCGGAGTTAATATCAACTATGGACACTCCGGTCACCCAGGAGGAGGTCCTGAAATTTGCTTCCTCCGAAATATCCGTAAAGGTTAGGGCACCTTGGTTCAAATAGATTTTTGAGGAAACCTGGTTTCCGGAAAATACAATGTCAGGAAGACCATTTTGGTCAAAATCACCAATGCCCACTCCGCCTCCATTGTAGCAGTATTGGAAGTTTACCACGTTAATACTATCATTCTCGGTAATCTGATTAGCGAAAGTTATGCCTGTTGCGGCGGAATCCAAATGAACGAATCTTAGTGGTGAGGATTGATCTTTGGAGCACCCCGCAAATAGTAAAATCCACAACAATATACCCAATACATTTTTAAACATATGCAATTTTTTTGCAGTCTCTAAGGTACTGAATTTGTAACATGGAAAAGGCAATACCAATGGGTTTTCTGATGATTTTTAAAAGTTAAAATACAGGTAGAACCTGACAAAAAAATACCGAAACTAAAAGTAGTTCTTTACATTTTTGCGTCAGTAGTTTCGGAAGAGGATTGGGCATAGATATCAATTAAATGTGTTCGTACCTTTACAGGAACTTTTAGACTGTCTTGGCCTATTTGCATAAACATGGATTTGGATGGGACAAGCGGCATATGGCAGGCGATGCAATTCGTATTTTTCTGATTCGAAAGCGAGGAATCAACATTGCAGAAAACGGAGTTCATGGAGTGACACTCCATGCATTTTTTATTAAAGGATAGGACATTCCCTCTTTCACTCTTATGGGGGTTATGACAACTAGTACAATCCATGCGCTCTGTCTCCTTAAAACACTTACTGGCCCTTAAAAGATCATATTGGTTGCCATGCACGTCTACCTCTTTCAAATCTTTTACATTTGAATCTGGAAGGGAATAGTCCGTTAGTTTATCCCCGGTCAAAAAAAGAAAGGCAGGCTGTATGTCCATCCTAACTCCGGAATGGCATAATGCGCATGCATCCAAACGTTGTAGTTGGGATAGGGTATCATGACTTACAACAAATCTGGCTTCACTCATTTCGGGGTTGTTTTTGTGAAAAGTTACATGTTTCCTTGAAGGCCCGTGACAACGTTCACAATCGATACCATAAATAATTTGGGATTTATCATAAGAATTGCCCATACCATATAAAGCCGTGTTTTTTGCAAATGTAGTATGGCATTCCAAACATTTGGCATTAGCGGGACGGCCTTGTTCCATTAGTTCCATTGGAATACCGGGACTGTTGGTCCAACTGTCAGTGGGGTTAAAATAAGAAACCTGTAGTTGGTATAGTTTATCATCATCCCATGATAGATAGGATTGTCCCTTGGTTCCTGAACCGATAACCACATCAATTTTGGACCTGGAAATCTTTTCTTGGGCATTTGTGTTCCAGGCCTCTTGATATATTCCTGAATCTTCCAAGAGCATTTTGAATTGAATACTATCGTTTAATCGGTACAGATTTTTGCCTTCTTTAAAGCTCCCTTTTACGGAAGTGGGACCGGCCAAGGATGAACTTTGGTAATGGGTAGTTTCCAAATGTGTTTTGTAGATATCCGCATGACATTCCTTACATGCCTCGGAACCCACATAGTTTTGGCCATTGGAATGTGTGGCAAGGGGCTTTATTTCCTGGTAATTGGATTTTGATAATAAAGATGTCCTGAAATAGAGATATATTCCCAATGATAGAATGAAAATCAGCAAAAAAAATATCGGGATAGATGGAAACCGGTTTCGAAATTTGTTCTGACTCATTATAGCATTTTAAATTTTGGGGCTTGATGATCATCCATGATTTTTACTAGGCTTTATTAGGTAATATAAGGCCATTTTTTTGGAAAAGAAGTAGAAGTATTATGATTAATTCATAGACCCCAAATCGATTTTTATTTACCACGTAGACCCTAAACCATGTGTGCTTCTTCGGATACTTATTTGTCCACAGATAAAATGTCCTTATCTTACAGAACACAAGGCTCAATTCAATACTCCCATGTTTTCATCTTTCAGAGTATATGTGCAGATTATCATTTTGTCACTGGCAATCCTAGGTTGTTCCGAGAAGCCTGGAAAGGTAAAACCGGCCGTTCCCAATATCATCTATTTGCTTACCGATGACCAGCGCTGGGATGCTCTGGGTGCTATGGGGAATACCATTATCCAAACGCCACATTTGGATGAACTGGCCAACAATGGACTACTTTTTAAGAATGCCTATGTTACCACTTCTATTTGCGCTGTTAGCCGTGCCAGTATGCTAACGGGACAATATGAATCCAGACATGGAATCCACGACTTTAATACGGGTCTTTCTGCAGATGCCCTAAAAGAAACCTATCCCCTTGTATTGAAGAGTAACGGATACAAAATTGGCTTTATTGGTAAATATGGCGTTGGGGATGCCAAGGTGCATCCCAAGGCTTTGTTCGATTTTTGGGCATGTACCGAAAAGGGTCAGCCCGATTATGAGAATACCGATGAAAATGGAAACTATATTCACTATACGGATGTTGTGGCGAACAACATTGAGACTTTCATCAATGAAGTGGATGACCGGCCCTTTTGTCTTTCAGTAAGTTTTAAAGCTCCACATGTACAGGACGTTGATCCACGTCAGTTTATACCCAACCCAAGGTATTCTGACTATTACAAAGATGTTGTAATACCTAAACCCAAAACGGCCGACCCAAAATATTGGGAATCGTTCCCCGACTTTTTCCGTACCGATGAGAATATCGCGCGTGTACGCTGGAAACTTCGGTTTGATACCCCTGATAAATACCAGAGAAGTGTTAAGAACTACTATAGATTACTGACCGGAGTGGATGATGTAGTAGGCAGTCTTAGGGAACAGCTTAAGAAGAAAGGGCTGGATAAGAATACAATTATTGTATTTATGGGGGATAACGGAATGTTCCTGGGCGAACACGGTCTGGCTGGAAAATGGTATCCCTATGAGGAATCGGTTCGTGTTCCCCTCATCATATATGATCCCAGGGAAGAAAGCCCAAAGGGCAAAAAGGATCAGATTGCTCTTAACATAGATATTGCGCCTACAATTTTGGGAATGGCGGGAATTGAAAAACCAGAATCCATGCAAGGACTGGATCTTGTTGATGCAATCAAAAACACTGACAGTACGCGCTCTTCTTTTTTTTATGAGCATTCCTTTTTTGGAAGCCCAAGAATTCCGGTGGTAGAGGGAGTTATTAGTACACAACTCAAGTACATTAAATATACGGAACACGATTATGAAGAGTTGTACGATTTATCCAATGACCCCCTAGAAGAAAATAATCTGGTCTCAGATTCCAAATACGCCGATGTATTGGAGAATCAACGCAATCTCTATGAGAATCTAAAAAAGATGGCAAAATAAATAGATTAGAGCAAAAAGTTGATATACTTGACGGCCATCTTCCGCACCCCATTGTAAAACCATTTGTCTCGGTTTCTTTGGAGCATTACTGATTTATTTTTTATACTTTGTAAAAACATTAGAAGTAAAAATAGAAAGCAAATGAAACACACTTTAAAATATGCCCTATCGGGATTGATGTGCCTAGGATTTTTTACTATGGCCTTAGGTCAAAAAATGGAAAACAACAACACTAAAGGTTGGGTTTCCTTGTTCAATGGAAAGGATTTCGATGGCTGGAAAGTAGGTAATAATGCTTCTACGTTTTCTGTGGAAGATGGTGCCATTAAAGTGGCCGGTCCCAGGGCTCATTTATTTTATGTGGGCGATGTGCAAGACCATAACTTCAAAAATTTTGAATTTAAGGCATCGGTAATGACCAAACCAGGCGCAAATTCGGGAATCTATATCCATACCCAATATCAAGAAGATGGATGGCCCGCACACGGTTATGAAGTCCAGGTCAATAATTCGCAGGAAGATTGGAGAAGAACCGGTAGTTTATACGCCATAGTAGATGTTAAGGAAAACTATGCAAAGGACGATGTCTGGTATACGGAGTATGTCAAAGTGGAAGGCAACCGGATAATCATTAAGATAAATGATATCATAGTGGTCGATTATACGGAACCGGAAAATCCAATGCGGGGAGAGGGAGACAAGCACCGTATCCTTGGTGGCGGGACTTTTGCCCTGCAAGGACATGATCCTGGTAGTGTAGTATATTACAAGGATATCATGGTCAAGGTTTTACCGTAAAGAAGTGCCCCGGGTTACCACGTTTATTAAGAAATTATTCCAATAACGAGGAATTAAGATTGACATAATTTTTCAAAACAATTCCTTCTGTACGGAATGTTTATCGGTGCTAGGTCAAGATATCTTTTACTACATGACCATGCACATCGGTTAAGCGATAGCGTCTTCCTTGGTGTTTAAAAGTAAATTGTTCATGGTCTATGCCCATCAAATGCATTACCGTGGCTTGGAAATCATGTACATGCACATTGCCCTCCACTGGGTTGAAACCAAAATCATCGGAAGCACCATAGGAAATACCTGGCTTTACACCGGCACCGGCCATCCAAATGGTAAATACATAAGGATGGTGGTCACGGCCCCAATTGCGATAGTCGGCTATATTTCCCTGTAAAAAGGGAGTCCGACCAAATTCCCCGCCCCAAATGACCAAAGTGTCCTCCAGCATACCACGTTGTTTCAAATCTTTGATCAAGGCGGCACTGGGTTGATCTGTATCCTGACATTGAATTTTTAATTGGTAGTTAAGGTTCCGGTGTTGATCCCATCCGGCATGCATGCATTGAATAAAACGTACATCCCTTTCGGCAAGGCGCCGAGCCATGAGACAATTATAGGCAAAACTGCCCTTGCGATGCACATCGGGACCGTACATATCTAAAATGTGTTGGGGCTCATCGGAAAAATCGGTAAGCTCCGGTACACTCATTTGCATTTTATAGGCCATCTCATATTGCGCGATACGGGTCTGTATCTCCGGATCCCCAAATTCTTCATAGTTATGTTGGTTAAGGATTTGCATATCGTCCAGAATCTTACGGCGCATTTCACGGCTCATCCCCTCAGGGTTTTTTAAGTAGAGCACGGGGTCGCCTCCGCCCCGAAATTTCACCCCCTGAAACTTACTAGGCAAAAATCCACTACCCCAATAATAATCATAGAAAATCTGTCCACAACTGGCCTCTTTATCACGGGATGTCATGGCAACAAAATCAGGGAGGTCTTTGGCCGTACTTCCAAGCCCGTAGGTCAACCAAGACCCCATACTGGGTCTTCCAGGTTGTTCGGAACCGGTAAGGAAAAACGTAATGGCCGGGGCATGGTTTACCGATTCCGTGTACATGGATTTAATGAAACAAAGCTCATCGGCAATTTTTGCTGTTTCGGGCATAAAATCGGAAACCCAAGCACCGCTTTGGCCGTGCTGGGCAAAGTTGGCTATTTCCGCTATTACAGGTCGCTCGGTCTGTTCTCCGGTCATGGTGGAGAAACGCTTCCCAGCGGTTAATGAATCCGGAATTTGGGTGCCGTGCCATTTTTTGAGAATGGGCTTGTAATCAAAAAGGTCGATATGGGAAGGTGCCCCATTTTGGAAAAGATAGATGACCCTTTTGGCCTTTGGAGCAAAATGGGGAAGTCCTGATTCATTCCAGGCTAATCTGGCTTGAACCGAGTTTGAAGCCAAAGCTGATAAGGGATTTAACATGCTTCCCAAAGCGGCCACACCGATACCTTGTGCCATTTTCCCAAAAAAATTCCGACGGGTAATACCTGCTTGATATTCCTCAAAAGGATGTCTTATGTCTTTGTTCATTATTGTCTTGTTATCGTTTCGTCCAAATTGAATACCAAGGAACTTATTGCGGTGTAGGCGGCATAATCCGTCACCGCCAAGTCCAAGTTTATGGGGTATTCGCCAATTGCAATAAGTTTACGGGCCTCTTCCGGGAGGGAGGTATAATCTGAACGGAGTTCAATCAATCTGTTTTTCAAAATCTTAATTTCCTCAGCATCCGGAGCTCTTGCCGTGGCCCATTTGAAAAGATAACGGATACGCTCGTCATCCGAGGTCTTTGCGGTAAGTACTTTTTCCGCCATTACCCGTGAAGCTTCCATATAGGTGATGTCATTTAGAGTGGTAAGGGCGTGCAAAGGCGTATTGGTATCCGGCTTTTTTACGGTACAGACCTGTCTCGGGGAGTTGTCGAATATAAAGGTCGGCCCAACGATCCGCCTCCAAAAGGTGTATAAGCTTTTTCGGTATAAATCATCCCCATGATCTTGTTCGTAGGTAATAAAACCAAAGGTTGCTTCGCCCCAAATTCCTTTGGGTTGATAAGGCTTAACGGGCTTTCCGCCAATACTATCCACTAAGAGTCCGCTTATATAAAGCACTTGGTCACGAAGCATCCAAGACGGCAATCGCATCCTTGTGGCCCTGGCCAGATAGCGGTTTTCGGGATCCATTTCCAGCAATTCATTATTGAAATTGGAAGCTTGTCTATAGGTAGCACTCATCACGATTTTCTTGAACAAGGCCTTTAAATCCCAATCGTTTTCCTGAAAATCCATGGCCAACCAATCCAATAGTTCCGGGTGACTGGGCAACGTACTTTGTACACCAAAATCGTCTATGGTCTTTACGATACCCTTTCCGAAAAAGGCTTGCCAATACCGATTTATGGTAACCCTTGCCGTTAATGGTTGCTCCTTGGAGACCATCCATTGGGCCAATGCCAAACGGTTATTTTTGGTATTTCCTGGTATTGGTGGCAATATGGCCGGCACATCCCGGATTATGGGTTCTTCCATTTTGGGTTTATCATAGCCACCGCGATCAAGAATATAGGTGGTTCGGGGCTCTTTGGCTTCGTCCATCACCATTACCTGGGTGGCATTGGCCGTAGCCTTGTCATAGGCTTGCATGGCCCCGTATACTTGATTTAGTAATTGACCATATTTAGGGTGTACATTCTTAAAGTAGTTTGCCAGTTGCCTGTAAGCTCCCGTACCCCTTTTGTCCGGTGGATTTATCAAAATACGGGTATCAAGTCCCTTAACTTTTTTAATGGCTTCTGCCTCGGACATAGGTACTCCAGGTTCCCGAGGATAGTTTTCATCCTCAAAGATTTTTACCTTGGCGACCAATTCATCTACATGGACCTGAAGTTTTTGATTTTTCCTAAATTCTTCTTCCCGACTTAAATCAAGCAATGGCTTTAGTTTTCCACCCCAACCTCCACCTTCTTCCGAGGTCTGGTTGAAGTAATCGAACATCTGATAATATTCCTTTTGGGTGATTTGATCGTACTTGTGGTCATGGCAACGTGCACAATTCATCGTAAGCCCCAACCAAGCTGTCCCTGTTGTTTCTACTCGGTCAAAAACATTGGTAACACGGGTTTCCTCGGGAATACTTCCGCCTTCGGTATTGTAGGTATGGTTACGATTGAAGCCGGTAGCCAAAATATCGTTCCGGGTGGCGTTGGGCAAAAGGTCGCCTGCCAGTTGCTTAATGGCGAATTCGTCATAGGGCATATTATCGTTAAATGCCTGGATTACCCAATCGCGCCAAGGCCACATATTACGGGTGGCATCGCCCTGAAACCCGTTGGTATCTGCATAACGGGCAACATCCAGCCATTCCCAGGCCCATCTTTCACCATATCCGGGAGAGGCCAAGAGCCTGTCTACCAAATTTTCATAGGCATTGGGTGACGTATCGTTCTTAAACGCTTGGACTTCTTCCGGGGTTGGGGGAAGGCCGATAAGGTCCAAGGAGAGTCGCCTAATTAGCGTTGTTTTATTGGCCTCCATAGAGGGGGACAATCCTAAGGATTCCAACTTATCCAATACAAAATAATCGATTTCGTTCCTGGCCCAAGAAGGTTCGGTTACTTTGGGAAGTGGAACCTTTACTGGGGCGGTAAAGGCCCAATGGGTTTTCCATTCGGCCCCTTGTTCCACCCATTTTAACAAAATGGCCTTTTCGGTATCGGTCAAGGTTAGATTGCTTTCGGGAGTGGGCATAACTATTTCCGGGTCATCATGAAGGACACGTTCAATTACCTCACTATCTTCAGGTTTGCCCGGTACGATCGGAAACTTTTCCTTGCCCTCGAGCATCGAAAATAACCCCTCTTTGGTATCCAATCTAAGGTTGGCCTTTCTTGCGTTTTCGTCTGGACCGTGGCAGGCAAAACACCGATCTGATAGGATGGGACGTACATGAAAATTAAAATCGATTTTTTCGGGAAGTTCTTCGTAGGCGGTTTTTACCGTCTCGGGCATTTGAGGGCCACAACCTATAAGTCCTATAAGAATCGCCCAAAAGAATAAATGCTTTGAAAGTTTCATAACAATCTTAAAATTGCCGGGAATAACACCTCAATTTACTGAAATTTAATGGGATGCCCTTCCAGGGAATAATCAATTATCCACAGTTTCTAGAACTTCGATATGGAATGAATTGATAAGACTGCCCTGGGATATGGATTACTTCCAGTATTTGGAATTCGGTTTTTGGTCTAGATGGATGGGATATCCCATTTTTCATGTTTCCTGGCTAAGGTGAAACAGGTATCCCTTTGGCGTTCGAGGTATATATAGCCTCCTGAATTTCCAGGTTTCTAAGATACAGAGACCCTTCTGATTCCGCTGTTTTGTTGTTAAGCAAACAGTCTGTATAATGTTCCTGAGCTGCATAAACACAATCTCCTGCAAAGCCTTTTTTTGGCCTCTCATAGTGCACTATGGTTTCGGATCGGCCCAAGGGCTTATGAATTAACGAGCCATCGGCATTTAGCCATATACTCCCCTTATTTCCTTCCACCAACATTTCACCGAAGGTATACCTCGGATCCTGGGCAGTGTTTTCGTTGTATCGGTTAGCATCCAATATTCCCAAGGTTCCGTTAGCGAATTCAAAATGTACCCAAGCCAGATCCTCTCCCTTTATGTTCGTATTTAATCTGCCCAGTTTGGCATATACTTTTTTTACCTCCCCTGCCAAGTATCGGAAGGTATCGATATAGTGGACACCGGTTTCGTAAACGAACAGTTTTTCCATAGTTCTAAAATAAGGTTGCCTATTCATATAGGCATCGTCCTGCCAGCCATCCCCTGTACGTAGCCTAAAGTTCAAGGTGTGCAATCTATCGCCAAGTAGGCCATTATCTATTTGGGATTTGATTTCCCTAAACCAAGGTTGAAAGCGAAAATTTTCATGTACAATAAGGCGGAGGTTCTTTTCATTAAAAAGGCGAACGATTTTTTTGGCAGTAGTTAGATTTCCTCCAAAAGGTTTTTGACAGATTACCGGAATTCCATAACTGGCGGCCAAAGAGCACAATTCCAAATGGGTTTCCGGAGGTGTGATGATGTCCACAAAATCAGGGCGTTCCTTCTCGAGCATTTCCTGAGCATTGGCATATATTTTTTCTATATCATGAGCGGAAGCCGTTTTCTGGGCATTTTGGGATGATACATCACAAAGGGCAGTGATGTATGCTGTATCCGAACGTCGCCATGCATCGTAATGAAACTGGCTAAAATATCCGGCACCGATACCTACTCCTTTCAATTTTTTCATATCAATACGTTTCTATCGGTTTTTCCGGTCGTACACGAAGCCATAGGAATATGGCGATTATATTAAAAAAGGCACCGACATAAAAGAAGGTTTCCACGGAACCGGTCCAATCTTGTAAGTACGGGAAAAGTAGGGCGGTTATGAATGCTCCAATATTTCCGGCCATGTTCATGGTTCCGGATACGGCCCCGGAATTTCGCCGTCCGATATCTACACATAGGGACCATGATGGGGGCAAGGTCATATCGGCCCCAAAAATGGCCAAGCTCAAAAATAGGATAGCTCCCAAGGCGGTTTCCATATGAACACTGGCCAAGAGCCCTAACGCTGCCAAGGCAAAGCCAATGGATGCTGGAAGAACCCGCGAACTTCGCCATTCACCCTTTTTATAAATGGCATCGCTCAAACCACCGGAGAACCAATTTCCAAGGGCGCCGAATACTAGTGGTGCTGCGGCATAAAATCCGGCCTCTAGATTATCCAATCCATAGGTAGATTTAATATGGGGGAAAAGCCATGTCAACGCAAAGAAGAAAGTGAAATTGCTACAAAAATATTGTCCCATGGCCAACCACATATTTTTGGATTGTACTATCCTTCCAAAAGTCAATTGGGATGCAGATTCATCTTTGGAATCCTGTTGCCGTGTGTTGACGATTTTTTCCTTTTCCCGATCGCTCAAATAGGGATGGTCTTCCGGATTGTCCCTAAAAAGGAAGTACCACAAAAAGGCCCAGAGAAGGCCGATAATTCCCAATACTAAAAAGGAAGTTCGCCACCCATACGAATCGATGAGCCAGGCAACAAAAGGAAGTGCAAAGGCGGCCCCCAAACGTGATCCTGAGAAATTTATTCCTGTAACCAGCCCCCTCTCGGTCATTGGGATCCACGTATAAATGGCGCGTGACATTCCGGGAAAGGCTCCCGCTTCACCTGCACCGAAGAGTAAACGTACGATCAGCAAGGAGACAAAATTCCATGCCATTCCGGTCAATGCGGTGAAAAATGACCAAATGGTTACAATGGACGCCAAGATTTTACGAGGCCCGAACTTATCCGCAAGCATGCCACTGGGCGTTTGAAACAGGGCATAGCCCAAGGCAAATACGGAGAGTACCCAACCCATCTGCTTGTCCGTTAATAGCAATTCACCTGCTATGGGCTCCTTGGCCACTGAAATGCATACTCTGTCTATATATAATAAAAGGGATAACAAAAAAGTACCCAATACCATGAAGACCCTTCCTGGAAAATAAGTTTTTCCCTCGCCCATATTTACTGCGGTTGCATTTTATTCAAAACATTTTCTAAGGCATGGTTATCGCCTACATTGCCTGGAAAAACAATATAAGGCATATGGGGAAACCTACTTTCGGGCCCCAATTCCCAGACCGGTACACCTTCCAAAATTTGCCCTTTAATTTCGGCTCTTTTTACGTTCAGGGCCCTAGTAGCAATATCACTGGAGGTGATACCCCCCTTGGAGAGGATGAATTTCGGTCGTACCTCAAGATTTTGTACCAGCTCTACCAAAGTTCCCGAAACGGAGTTGACAATGTCCAAACTTTCAGATTTGTTGATGCCTTTTACTACCTCCCTGGAGGTATAAAGGACTATAATTCGGTCCACTTTCAAGGCCTTATCCACTGCTGTAACGGCATCCTGAATAACAGATGTTCTTAGGTTGGAATCAAATATTTTTTCCACCTCGATTTGATGGAATTCATATCCTGTTTCCTGCATTAAGATGGTTAATTGCTCGGTGGTTTTGGGAACATAGGAACCCACTATGACCAGCCCTCCTTTGCCAGAGGAAATCAAATCACTACCGTGCAATAATGGAGCTAAGGGAATATTTGCAATGGCGTTGATAAATGAAGCAGCTGTCCTGAACAAGATATCTGTATCCGATTTTAGACAACCCATGGCAACCGCTTCCAAATCCTCATAGGACACCGCATTTACCACATAATGTGAAAATAGATGCTGCCTCAATACCGAAGCTACATAGTCTGGGCCTCCGGATTCCAAATTTTCCAAGGAGAATGATTCGATATTTTCTATTTTAATCGCTCCTTCTGATTTTTCTACGATCCAGTCTTTTAAATTGGTGGAGGTGAAGCCGAAACTACTGTCTTTTGCGAAAGGTGATTCGGCAGCGGGAATCCATTCACCATGGTTCTCCAGATAATGGATGTCGTTCAATGTGTAGCGTCCACCCTCAAAAAAAGCCGGAATAAGGATCTGTTTTGCATCGGGCCTTCCCAATCCGTTGGCCAATGCATTTACCTCATTCGGATAGTGGCCACGAAGTGTGGAATCACTCCTACTGATGACGATCAATTTACGATTGTACTTCTTCGAGGCTTCCTGCAACCGTTGTCCAATGTTAAATCCCACATCATTGGCCTTTTCGGGCTGCATACTTCTGGAGTTGGTGAGCATGTAAAAGGTGCGAATGTCCTCCCGGAATATTGAATCTATCGTTTGATCTGACCATTCGGTGAATACTGGAATGTCATGTATGGTTTGGCATCCTGTAGGGTCATCGTCAAGTACTGCAATAATGGGATTATGCTTCGCTAACCATCGTCCGATTTCCGCCTTGAAACTTTTTTTTGGGCGGTCTAGTTGAGATTTGATTTTTTCGGATATGGAGGTCATTTTCTTTTGATTATCGATCCTCAATAGCCAGAACCCTTGCAGGGCTGCCATCCCCATCCTTAATTTTAAGTGGGAATGCCATGAGCATGATTTCGGTCTTTTTCAATTTATTCAAATTCACCAAACCTTCTATAATAATGATATTGTTTTCCATCAGGATTTGATGTATTTCCTTTACTTCCTCAAGATTATTTACATCGGCTACCGAAGGAGGTTCCACCCCAAGAATATTGATTTGCTTTTCGCCAAACCATAGTGCTAGTTCCTTACTTATTCGGGGTAGATTATCTCGGTATTTGGATGTCCCGAACCATTGGCTCCATCCACTTTTTAATAGGATGTTGTCTCCCTTTTTTACATTTTCAAGTTGATTCTTGAAATCGTCCGGCCGAATAAGATGATGTTCCCCAACATGGGATATGTCCAAAACCAAGGCTCGTCCCATAAGTCGATCCAAAGGTATTTTGTCAATGGTCAATGCATTCACCTCAAAATGCCACGGGGCATCCATGTGTGTTCCGCTGTGCGAATACAGCTCTAAGGTACTGGCGTTCCATCCATCATTTTTTAACGATTTGGCACTATGGATCTTCACACCAGGTTGTTGATGCTCAATGGTGCGTGTAAGATCAATAATATGCCGCTCGCCGCTCATCGTTATAAAGCCTTTACTACTGCATCGGTAATTTCGGTAGTTGTAGCGGAACCCTTCAAATCCTTGGTCAAGGGTCCTTTTGCCGTTACCTTACCAATGGCATTTTCAATATCCCGCGCCGCTTCGCTTTCCCCCAAATGGTCGAGCATCAAGGCTACGGACCAAATCTGCCCAATAGGATTGGCAATATTCTTGCCAGCGATGTCCGGGGCCGAGCCATGAATCGGTTCGAACATGGAGGGGTAATCCTTCTCCGGGTTAATATTGCCACTTCCACCTAGGCCAAGGCTCCCCATAATGGCACCGCCCAAATCCGATAGAATATCGCCGATCATGTTCGTGGTTAGGATTACATCAAATACCTCAGGTTTTAATACAAAACTTGCTGAAGCGTTGTCCACATACATTTTGTTGTATTCTACATCAGGATATTGTGTGCTTACTTCTTGTATGACCGTATCCCAGAACAAAAGACTATGAATCAATGTATTGGATTTGGTCACGTTGGTCAATCGTTTTCTTCTTTTTTGGGCCAATTTAAAGGCAAAATGCGCAACGCGTTCCACACCATGTCTGGTAAAGATACTGGTCTCTATGGCCATACCGTTTGGCGTATCAGGATACATTATTTTCCCGTTCTGTACAAATTCACCTTCATTATTCTCCCGTATAATAACAAAGTCAATATCTTGTTCGGTTTTGTCCCTCAACGGACTTTGGATGCCAGGGAATAATTTTACCGGGCGATAATTCACATATTGCTCAAACGAAGTTCGTACCCTGAAGGTATAGTCCTTGGCCGGAAGGGTATCATCTACTTCCGGAAGGCCCACCGCACCAAATAGGATGGCATCAAAACCTCTAAGTTGTTCCAATCCATTTTCGGGCATAAATTCACCCTCTTTCAAATAATATCCAGCCCCCCACGGAAACGATGAGGTTTCTATATTGAAATTGTATTTTGCGGCTACTTTCTCGGCAACTTTGAGTCCGGCAGGAACAATTTCTTCCCCTATGCCATCGCCATTTACAACGGCTATTTGGTATATTTTACCCATATGTATGATTATTAATGCAATTTTTCTTCGGGACCAAGACCTTCGGGCCGCTCATAAGTTTTAGTCAAGGCCCACTTGTCAAATTCGAAACCATCCTCTCGCATGGAAAACGAAATAGTATGGTAACCGGGCTTTAGGATTTCCAAATAAACCAATTCAGGTACCCCGGTGTGAACAGCTTCCGTACGTTGCCTGCTTTCCCAGGACCATTCTTTTTTATTGCCATCGAATTGCATACGTTGGCCTGATTTGGGCCAGGTTCCATCCAAACCTACATGGATACCATTATCTTCTGTTCCTGAAGTATGCGTTCGCACCCATACGTAATATTTACCAGGATTGTTGATGTAAACGTAATAATTGAGAATAGCCATTTTTCCCGGTTCGTTCGAGAAATTTTCCCCATGAATGAGTTTATCGTCATGGTTGGTCCTGGTATCCGGTAATATTTCTAGGTAAGTACCATTGCTGGCCCCATCTGCATGGTTCCCGTCCGGGTCATCCATTGCAAGAGAGTCGGAGTTTTTGGTAATCTTGTACCACTTACGAATGGAGTTATGTGTCTGAAAAGCAAAATGTTCCGCTTCTACCCCTAAAACCCCGTTCACTTCTTCATAACATGAAACCGGTTCCGTCCCTTGGCCGTTTAGAAAATGAGCCAATAGTAATAGATTGCCCATTGCAATGAATTTAGCAAACTCATAAAGTTCGACTCCAATTTGTGCACTTTTGCACATATTCTTTAACTTTATATATAGTAGGCAAATAAAATAAAATATTTGTGATTTAGATGAACAAAATCTAGTAATTTGTGCAAAATATTGCATAATTCTAAAAGCATTGTCTTGTCCACTACAATTACACTTAACGATATTGCTCAAAAGCTGAATATTTCGGTCTCTACCGTTTCCCGTGCTTTGCAAGACCATCCAAGGATTGGGGCGCATACCAAGCGCAAGGTTGTAGCATATGCAAAAAAAGCAGGCTATTTTGAAAAGAAATTTGGGCACGTTCTTGGCCAAGAGACCAATGCCATAGGTGTTATAGTCCCCAAAATTAGTTATCACTTGTACGCCAATGCAATTTCTGGGATAGAGGAAGTTGCAGAAGCCTATGGGATGCATATTATTATATGTCAGTCAAACGAATCATATGAGCGTGAAAAAAGCTTGGTGAAGCAATTTATTGGGCTTGGCGTTGCCGGACTTTTGGTTTCCATTGCGGGAGGGACCAAAAAGTTCACCCATTTTGAGACGTTAAAAAATAGGGGTATTCCCTTGGTATTTTTTAATAGGCTTTGTGATGAGGTACATACGGATAAGGTGGTCATTGACAACTTTAAAGCGGCCTACGAGGCAACAGAACATTTGATTTCAGTTGGGTGTAAACGCATTGCCTATCTGGGTGGCCCCGAGGGTGTGCAGATAAGCAATACAAGAATGGAAGGCTATAGGAGTGCTTTGGAGCACATGGAACTTCCCTACCATGAAGGCTTTGTGGCTCATTGTAGTTTTGACCGGGAAAGTAGAATGACTCAGGCACGTAAATTGCTTTATGCCCCTGATCCTCCTGATGGAATCCTTGCATTTAGCGACCAAATTGCTATTAGTTTAATGACGGCTGCCAAGGAACGTGGACTTCGAATTCCTGAAGATATCTCCGTAGTAGGATTCAATAACGAACCTGTGGACGAATTGCTGGAGCCTTCCTTATCAAGCATTGAACAACCGGGATATGCCATGGGTAGGGAAGCGGCCAAACTGGTCTTGCAAAGAAGGAAGGACCCGTATAAAGTCATAGACCGAAAGGTCCTGAGTTCGCACCTGATCATCCGTGAATCGACCAATAAGAATAAACGTTAATCTGATGAAAAAATACCGTAGAGTGGAAAAAGCCTTTAAAGTTATGTATCTTTCTTATCCAAAGGAACTATTATAAAATGAAGTTTGTCCATATCCTATTCTTTTTGATTTTTTTCACGGTATACGGTCAAACCGAAACTGATACTATGAATTCCCTGGTCGTTAAAAGAATAGAAAGTAAAAAGCATATAGATTTGGAAGAGGTCTCCCGATTGTTGGAAGAACAAACCGAATTGCAATCAATAAATGTGATCAATTGGGAGAAGTTTCCTTATTTGCCCGAAGTTAAGTTTAGGATTGCACATAGCAACAACCAAATTTGGCTGAAATATTATGTGAACGAACAAAATATTCTAGCTGCCCGCACGGAGGTCAACAGTTCGGTATCCCGTGATAGTTGTGTAGAGTTCTTTTTTGATCCCTTGGGAGATGGCAGCTATTACAACTTTGAATTCAATTGTATTGGAACACCACATCTGGCTTATGGACCGGACCGCCATACCCGTGAATTCGTAGCTCCCAAGAAAATTAAACAGCTTATTAAAAAAGAATCTAGCTTGGGAGATTTACCTTTTGATGAAAAGAGCGGAGGCCATCAATGGGAAATGACCATCGTTTTGCCCGCTGAAATTTTGACTTCCCATGACGGAATCAAGCTGGAAGGACTTAGGTCCAGATCCAATTTTTATAAGTGTGGCGACGATACCTCCGAAAAGCACTATCTATCTTGGAACCCCGTTGGCACGGAGCGCCCGGATTTTCATCGGCCCGAATTTTTTGGAACCCTTATTTTTGAATGAAATCAGCTAAAATACCTTTTTAAGTGATGGCTGTTAAACAAACCAATTTTATCCTTTGGAACTTAGGGTGTGCTCGAGCACATTTTGATGTTTTCGCTTGTTTTCTAGATAAAAGAATTTTACCTTGACCTAGTTCAAACTAACTACCACTGCCTTACACCAAAGATGACTAAATTTATATACCGTTTAAAAATAGGTGCCGTATGCCTTAGTACGCTCCAATTCTTTTTAGGATGTAGCCCAAGTGGCCAGGATGGCGGCTTATTTCTTCCTGAGGGTTTTTCGTCCGTAGTTGTAATCGATAGTATTGCCGAGACCATCCGGCATATGGATGTCACGGATGATAACATCCTTTATGCCAAGTTGCGCAATGCACATGAAAATGCTTCAGTAATCGCTCTAAAGGACACCAACGGGGATGGCTATTCGGATATCATGGAAAGGTTCGGGGGCAAGAATCAGCGAGCAAAATGGAGTTATGCTACGGCCATGCGTATTTATAATGGCTATATTTATTATAGTTCGGATTTGGTTGTTTATCGGCATAAATTAAAGCCGGGCACTTTAATTCCGGAAGGTGATGCGGAAATTGTAATGACGGATGATCATGAACACGGGAAGCATGAACATATTGGCAAACCCATTGCATTTGATAATAAAGGATATATGTACGTTCCCTTTGGGGCTCCTTCCAATGCTTGTCAAGACCCCAAAAGAACACCTGGGGCTCCTGGTTTGGACCCGTGCCCTCAACTTGAGGACCATGGGGGCATTTGGCGTTTTGATGCCAATAAATTAAACCAGACCCAAAAGGATGGATATAAATATGCCTCTGGGATTCGATCTGTGGTAGCCATGAATTGGAACCCCGTTGATGAGGAGTTGTATGTCGTCATGCATGGCCGGGATGATCTCTTGCGCTTGTGGCCCAATACATTTTCACCCTGGCAGAGTGCTATGCTCCCTTCAGAGGAATTTATGAGGGTTACGGAAGGGTCCCATTTTGGCTGGCCCTATTGTTATTATGATCAGATGTTGGGCAAGAAGGTACTGGCCCCTGAATATGGAGGGGACGGCAAGATAATAGGTCGATGTGAAGAATACGATGATCCTGTCATAGGCTTTCCGGGGCATTGGGCTCCAAATGATTTGATTTTTTATCAGGGTGATGCATTTCCGGAACGTTATAAGAATGGGGCGTTTATTACCTTTCATGGTTCTACCAATAGGGCACCCTATCCACAATCGGGTTATTTTGTGGGGTTTGTTCCTTTCAAAAATGGCAAACCCAGTGGGGAAGTCGAAGTTTTTGCCGATGGATTTGCCCAAGTAGACCCTATTGTAAGCGTAAAGGATGCTGTACATAGACCTATGGGTTTGGCCGTTGGACCCGATGGGGAAATGTACATTTCCGATTCAGTTAAGGGTAAGATTTGGAAAGTGGTTTTTGAAGGGGATAAGAATACTTTTGGATCAGCACAATTGGCCCAAATGGAAGAACGAAAAAGACTTTCCCATATCAGGACTCCCGATAAGATTGCCGATAACCTAATGAAGGATGATCTTGTGGGAGGTGAACACATTTATTATCAATACTGTAGTGCCTGTCACCAAAAGGATGGCGGAGGGGCACCAGGAAGGTTTCCCCCGATTGTTGGGACCGACTGGGTTACCGGGGATAAGGAACGGCTTATTGAGGTAATGCTCAGAGGGATGGAAGGGAGCCTTAAAATAGGTGAAGAAGTCTATAACGGGGTAATGCCGCAACACAGTTTTTTGAGCGACAAGGAGATTGCCGAAGTACTTACTTTTATCCGTTCTAATTTTGGAAATGAAGCAAGTGCAGTTGAAACAGAGGAAGTGTCCACGATACGCAAAACTCAGGAGGCATCCGGAACACCCGTTGAACCAATTCAAGTTACTACAGAATAAAGAACATTAAACTAACACCGATATGAAAAGACAAAATTATAAATTCTGGTTGGCCTCGGGCTTTTTCCTTGTGGGCATTGCTTTTGCCATGTCCCAGGAGTATGATATGTTGATCAACGACGGGCATGTTGTTGACGTAAAGAATGACATTGATAAGGTGATGGATGTGGCCATAAAAGATGGCAAAATTGCCAAAGTGGCGGCGAGAATCCCCGAAAACTCTTCAAAAACCGTGATACAGGCAAAGGGATTTTATGTGGCACCGGGACTTTTGGATATCCATAGCCATAATTTTCATGGCACGGAACCCAATGCCTATTTGAGCAATAGCTTTAGTGCCTTGCCCCCGGATGGGTTTAGTTTTCCTAACGGGGTCACCACCATTGTTGATTGTGGAGGTCCGGGATGGCGTAATTTTCAGCAATTTAAGGATCAGGTCATCGATCGTTCCAAAACCAGGGTTCTTGCATTTTTAAATATCGTAGGTTCTGGAATGAAAGGGGGTGCCATTGAACAAAATTTGAACGATATGGACCCCAAACTAACAGCTATGGTGGCCAAACAATTTCCTAAAGAAGTAATCGGGGTGAAATTGGCACATTATAGCGGCCATGATTGGACACCTACCGAACGTGCTGTAGAGGCCGGAAGATTGGCGGATATTCCCGTAATGATCGACTTTGGCCATGCAGATCCCGAATTGTCAATAAAGACCCTGTTTCTTGAAAAGTTACGCCCTGGCGATATGTTTACGCATGCCTATGGACATGTAGATGGTCGGATGCCTGTAGTGGATGATAATGGCAAGGTAAATGATTTTGTCTTTGAGGCTCAAAAAAGAGGTATTATCTTCGACGTAGGACATGGGGGAGGCAGTTTTCGATTTGATCAAGCGGTACCTTCTATGGAACAAGGTTTTGAGCCCAATACGATCAGTACCGATTTGCATACAGGAAGTATGAACGGGGGGATGAAGAACATTATCAACGTCATGTCCAAGTTCTTAAATATGGGAATGACCGTTCAAGATGTTATCGAACGGACGACGTGGAATGCTTCAAAAGCTATAAAACGAACCGACTTGGGGCACCTCTCGGAAGGAGCAGTAGCAGACGTTGCCGTGTTGAACCTCCGAAATGGTGACTTTGGCTTTATCGATGTACGGAAAAAGAAAATGAAAGGCGATAAAAAACTGGAATGTGAACTGACCATCAAGGATGGGAACGTTATGTACGATCTCAATGGGTTGGCCAGTAAACCTTGGAACGAATAAGAAGGCTTCCATGAAAAAAAGGACATCTATTATTCTTTTTGTGGCCGCCATGGTTTTCCTACTGGCAACAATTATACTTTTGACTATGGGTATGGGCGATCGGACTGGGCCTTCCCTAATCCTTTTTCTGTTATTATTGGCGTTATCGGCCAGGGGCCACCACTTTTTTAAGGGCTTTTCCTTTACCATATTAATATTTGCCGCTGTTTCCTATGCCATGTTCTATCCTGGATATTTGAGGCAGATAGGTGATTTTCAAATGAAATCGTTGATTGTGCCTCTTTTGCAAGTTATTATGTTCGGTATGGGCACGGCCATGAGTATCAAGGATTTCTGGGGCGTCGTAAAAATGCCCAAAGGGGTTTTGGTAGGTGTTGTCTGCCAGTTTACGATAATGCCCTTGCTGGGACTTGGTCTTGCCACTATTTTTGGATTTCCCCCAGAGATTGCCGCAGGTGTTGTTTTAATAGGGTCTTCCCCTAGTGGATTGGCTTCCAATGTAATGTCTTATTTGGCCAAGGCCAATGTAGCTTTGTCAGTTACACTCACAGCAGTATCCACGCTTTTGGCTCCTTTGATGACACCCTTGCTTATGGAGACTTTTGCCGGACAGTTTGTTCCCATTGATTTTTGGGGAATGATGTTGAGCATACTAAAAATTGTAATAGTGCCTATAATTGTAGGGTTGCTGTTCAATCATTTTTTTCACGGAAAGGCGCAATGGTTGGACAAGGCCATGCCCATAGTCTCCATGGGAGGTATTGCCTTGATTATTATGATCATAACCGCGGCAGGTAGGGACAACCTATTAACTATAGGTCTTCTGCTTGTTGTAGCTGCAATTATCCATAATGCCGCCGGTTATTTTCTTGGGTATTGGGGGTGTCGGTTGTTCAAAATGGACGAAAGGGATTGTAGGACTATAGCTTTGGAGGTAGGGATGCAGAACGGAGGGTTGGCTTCCGGAATTGCTTTGGAAATGGGGAAAGTGGCTACGGTAGGTCTGGCTCCGGCCGTGTTTGGCCCATGGATGAACATTTCAGGTTCTTCCTTAGCTACCTATTGGCGGGACAAGGATGCCTCCAAAGAGACGAAAAAACCACTGGAAGAAATACAAATTGATACTAAAATTGATACGGATGAATTGGATTAAATCTTTATTTCTGATGCTGTTGGTAGGGAACCTAACCTGGGGCCAAACGGCTTCCAAGGACTACATGATATTCCTTACCCCACAATGGGAAGGGGAGCGTTTTGAGGATGGGAGACCAAAAGTGCCCAACAGCGTTTTGGAACGAATGAAAAGCGTTACTATTGAGGAAGCTTGGGGAACCCTTAGAAATGAGGGATACCACAATCAATTTGAAGGGGGATGGGAACCTTTGCATGACGATGTACCTGTCGTAGGTCGTGCCCTTACCGTTCAATACATGCCCAATCGTCCAGATGTATCTGATCAAATCAAGAAAAAGGGAAAGGAAGAGGGCCAAATTGGCAATACAAATTCATGGCCCATTGATATGCTTGTAGAAGGTGATGTCTATGTGGCGGACGGCTTTGGGAAAATTGTGGATGGCACGTTGATCGGCGACAATTTAGGCAATTCTATTTATGCAAAGTCTAAAAATGGAGTGGTTTTCAACGCTTCCAGTCGGGATATGGAAGGGCTATCCGAAATAGAGGGCTTCAACGCCTTTGTAAGGGGTTGGCATCCATCGTTCTTGCAGGAGGTAATGCTGGAAAGTATCAATTCTCCTATCCGTATTGGAGCGGCTACGGTACTACCCGGTGATATTGTCTTGGCCAAAAAGGAGGGGGTTGTTTTTATACCGGCCCATCTAGCTGAAAAAATAGTGGTCACCTCAGAAGTCGTACGTTTACGGGATTTGTTCGGAATCGGTAGGCTTAAGGAAGGGAAGTATACACCGGGACAAATTGATAGCAAATGGACTGATGAGATAGAAAAGGATTTTTCGCAGTGGCTCAAAAGTCACATGGATGAACTCCCCGTACCCAAAGAGCAGATACAGGAATTGTTGAAAAAACGTACTTGGTAAATACTAATAATTAAAGGAAGTCCCTTTCCTTGATAGAAGAGGGGGTATCCTGGCAATAAATTGAAATAGGGTGGTTATCCCTCCTTCATCTTGAATTAACTAAATAAAAGACAGAATTATGACGAACAAAAAGACAACGCGAAGAGCATCCTTTAAGAAAATGGGAATGGGTATTGCCGCACTTTTCGGCATAGGCACGGTTAACGCAATGGATAAGAATACAAAGGCAAAAAAAGAGGTGGTAGGCGATATTGTGACCGATCAGGATATTCCACTTTTTTCTGGAGCTGTAAAACATGGAAATACACTGTACATTGCCGGAAAAGGGGCACATGTTGAACCTTTTGAAATCAAAGCACATACTGAGATAGTGCTACAGGAATTACAGAAGGAACTGGAACGAAATGGTTCCTCTATGGAAAAAGTATTGAAGGTAAACGTTTATCTCGCGGATCTTCATGATTATAAGGGTATGAACGAGGTATTCCGAGGACGTTTCGGAAAGAATCCGCCAGTTCGGACTACGGTTGCCACTTATGGAGGTGTTCCCGGTAAGTCGCTAGTAGAGATGGACTGTATAGCGGCAGTGGACTAAATAAAAAGAAATTATGAGTAGTAGAAGAAAAGTATTGAAAACGTTATCCGCCCTTCCTTTGGTCGGGGGCTTATTAGGACCTGAATTGCTAAGGGCAAAAGTGTTGGAGGAAACCGTTGTTAAACCTTTATCCAGGGACTTCTTTAAGGAATTGGGAATACGGACCTTTATAAATGCAGCGGGAACCTACACTTCAATGACCGGATCATTGATGCCAAAAGAGGTTACCGATGCCATTACCTATGGTACATCGGACTACGTTAACCTGGATGAATTACAGGATAAGGTTGGGGAGCGTATCGCTCAATTATTGAATTGTGAATATGCCACGGTATCATCAGGTTGTTTTGGCGCCATGAGCATTGGAATGGCTGGCGTGCTATGTGGAACGGATCAAGAAAAGGTGAAGCAATTGCCCAATACGGAGGGCATGAAAAATGAGGTCATCCTTCAGGAATCCCATAACATAGGATATACCCAGGCCTTGACCAATACCGGTGCAAAACTGATCAGGGTAAAGACGGCCAAGGAATTGGAAAAGGCCATCTCTAAAAAAACGGCCATGCTCTGGTTTTTGAACGCTAACACAGAGCAAGGGGAAATAAAACAAGAGGAGTTTATTGCTTTGGGGAAAAAGCATAACATCCCTACCTTTATTGATTGTGCGGCAGATGTTCCACCGGTGGAGAACCTTTTTAAATTTACCAAAATGGGTTTTGACCTGGTAGCATTTTCGGGAGGTAAAGGCATCCGAGGGCCTCAAAGTGCAGGGTTATTACTGGGCAAGAGAAAATATATAGAAGCTGCCCGTATGCATACCCCGCCTAGAGGTACAACCATTGCCCGAGGGATGAAAGTTAATAAAGAAGAGGTTTTGGGGATGTTGGTGGCCTTGGAACTTTATTTGGCCAAGGACCATAAAAAGGAATGGCAACTTTGGGAAGACCAGATTAAATTGATCAGTGATAATGCCAAATCCGTAAAGGGAGTAGAAACTGAAATTCATGTTCCGCCACATGCCAATCATGTACCCAGTCTAAGAATACGATGGGATGAAAATGTGGTGAAAATCTCAAAGGATGAAATGAGGAAAAAACTTCGCGATGGACATCCTTCCATTGAGACCGTTGGGAACAAAGAAGAAGTGGGAATCACTACTTGGATGATGGAGCCCGGACAAGAACGCATTGTAGCTGTCCGTGTTAAGGAAATCCTGGAGAATGCTTAGAATTAACTTTTAAAAAACCTAAAATGAAAATAGTTTTATCCGCCGCCGCCCTGCTCTTAATTATTTCTTGTCAAACGGTTCATGAAAACAAGCAAGACGCTGAAACCGAAACTAAGATAGAAAATACGGTGCCGGATGGTTATGATCCGGAGGCAAAGCTATCTGAATTGGGCATTGAGCTTAGCACGCCTTCTGCTCCAGTAGCCAATTACGTAAATGCCGTACGGACGGGAAATCTGATTTTTTTAGCGGGCAAAGGCCCATTAAAGCCGGATGGTGAGAACATTACCGGAAAATTAGGAGGCAACCTGACTATAGAAGAAGGTTATGAAGCCGCACGTATTACAGGAATCAACCAACTTTCCGTGCTTAAGGCGGAATTGGGCAATCTAAATAAGGTAAAGCGCATCGTAAAAGTATTGGGTATGGTCAACAGTACCCCTGATTTTACCGACCAGCCCAAGGTAGTAAACGGGTATTCCGATTTAATGGTAGCTGTTTTTGGAGAAAACGGCAAACACGCCAGGGCAGCTGTGGGTATGGGAGCTTTACCAAGTGATATTGCTATAGAGGTGGAGATGATCGTTGAAGTGTACGATTGATAAGGAGCCTATTTCAAATACAGACTTTTATTCTTATCCTGTGCGGATCCTATGTATTCGCGCAAAAGGTTACCCATGTCCTTGAGAAGGATATACCCTATTATGATTTAGAAACACGGGCCTCCGACGCATATATAAAGGAACGTTGTAAGCTGGATGTGTACTTTCCCAAGGACACAACCAACGTTTCCACAGTTGTTTGGTTTCATGGTGGGGGACTGGAATTTGGTGAGAAACATATTCCTGAAGGTTTATTGGAAAAAGGCGTGGCTGTTGTAACGGTGAACTATAGGATGCACCCCAAAGTTAAACATCCGGTATATATTGAAGATACGGCTACAGCAGTGGCGTGGACATTCAAAAACATTGAGCGGTATAATGGGAATCCCGAAAAGATTTTCATTACCGGGCATTCCGCGGGAGGCTATCTGGCGAGTATGGTTGGGCTCGATAAGCAATATCTCGAAAAACATGGAGTCGATGCAAACGATATTGCGGGGTTGATTCCTTTTAGCGGACATACCATTACCCATTTTACAATTAGAAAGGAAATGGGGATTGATGGTACACAACCAATTATAGACACCTACGCTCCACTGTTCCATGTTCGAAAGGACGCTTCACCAATGTTATTGATTACGGGTAATCGCAAATTGGAACTATTGGGTCGTTATGAGGAAAATGCCTATTTCTATAGAATGATGAAAGTAGTGGAACACCCGGATATAGAACTCATGGAATTGGATGGCTATGGTCATAATATGGTGTATCCCGCCATTCCTTTGTTGTTGAATTTTGTCAATGAGAAATCCAAGTCAATAGATACGGATTAACTCAATTTGAAATGAGTTGGCCTACAAAATCGACTTCCAAAGCAAATGGATTTAAAGTTCTATCTATAAGAATACTTATACTTCTTCGGGTAAGCTCTACATTTTCATTGTATTCTTGATGGAAATCCCAAGATTCCCACTGGTTTTGGACTGAACCCCAAGGATAATCTGGTTTTATTTTTTCAACAAGTTGCTGAACAAATTTGGGTGTAGTGCCTGCTCCCGAGGCATGTATTTTTTCTATTTCGGGATAATAGGGGAGTAACCCTTGTTTTAATTCGTACTGGGAAACGATGCGTTCCGGGTAAAACCAAGTTTGGTTGGCCCATTTATAGGGTACGCCAACCCCTTTTAAAATCCCGGTAGCTCCCATACGTTGCATTTTGGCAAAAGCGGAATCATTGCTCTGCATATCAATAAACGGCATTACATAAGCCTTGCTTTTCAATAGGGCATTTTGCACTTGCCGGATGGATACTTGTGAAGGCTGTTGGTTCTCCATTATTGCGGTCGCTGCCAAGGCGCCTGCCGCTTGTCCAATACCCAACACCACGGGCTGAAGGCGCGTAGCGCCATTTACGATGTTGGAAACGCTAATGTTCTTTTCGGCTACGATAAAGTTTTCCAGATCGGCCGGGACCAAACTGCCCAAAGGCACGTTGTAGCTGGGCACTTTGATATTGATAAAATCAATTTCAGGGGCGTCGGGATTCTTATCATGATGGTGGTCTATGGGGTAATCGCCTACGGCAACTCCGGTACGGTATAAAGTAAAATCATACGGCCTTTCCACATGATCTACGGTTAAAAAGACCTTTCCTTTTACCCTTCGCGCCTCACGGTCGTAGGGTATCATAGGGAAATTATCTTTGGTCGGGAATTCTTTGGCGACCCGAAGATTTTTGAAACCTAGTTCATTTTGAATATAATACACAAAGCCTTGGGTAAATTGCTTTGCCTCTCTCAATCTTTCCTTTCGTTGTTGGGAAGTCAATTCGGGCCAATTAATATAAAAGTCATTGCCGCAATTGGGCCAGTTCATCATGTATTTGTTATTGGGAAGTTTACCATAATCCAGCATTTGTTGACAGTTGGATACTCCCCCGAACATTTCGCCATCCTCACGTTTACAAGCACATTCATAATTTTTCGGGTCGTAGTTTTTTGGCTTTTTCACCAGACCGCGCCTTCCCCGGGCACTGCCAGTGTCCTCCAAAATCAGAACATAGGTCAAATCTTGGACAATGCTATTGGCCGTTTCTGGAGCTTCCTTTTCGCCGGTATCGCCTTTGGAGTCCATCCCTAAACGAAAGTCGGCCCCAACCATAGGTAAAAGTTCCCCAATCTCGGTAGCGTCGATTAAGATTTTGGCGTGGGTCGTATATGTTTTTCCATTTTGGACATAGGTCACCTTCCAGCCCTCCCCTTCTTTTTTGACATCGGTATATTGGGCATTAAAGGCGATATCCAGATTAGGAATATCGGCCATTTCCTGTAGGATTTGATTTCCTACCGAAGGTTCAAATAAGGTGTGGCTCACCCAACCCGTGGCCAAAGCTTTGGCACCACCGTAGTGATTCCTTAATTTTTGGCGAAACTCTCCCCAAATGCCCGATGGCATCTCATGATTGCCATCAATGGCGGAAACTCCGGCAGATGTAAGCATTCCTCCGAGCCAGGGTGTCGTTTCGATAACCTGAACTTTTGTCCCCATACGGGCCGCTTGGATACCGGCAGAGGTACCCCCGGCACCGCCACCAATAATTACAATATCCACTTGATTTTGTGCATAGGCGGTAAGCAACCAAAAGAAAAGGAAGGAGGTAATTCTTAATTTCATGGTTTCGCGGGATTTCATTTATTGCTCTAATTTTGAATAGGGCCAATGGGTATATTCGGCCAGTAATTCGGCTACTTTTTCTGGGTATTTAGCGGACAGATTGGTCATTTCCGTAGAATCCATAGCCATATTGGTTAGAAAAAGTTTGTCTTTTTCAGGGTCAAGCCTTCCCTTATCAGAACTATCCCAAGGGTCGCCTATCAGTTTCCAATCATTTTTGCGTACGGCCCATGATCCATTATTCTGCCAGATAAAGGTTTGGTGTTTGGAAGGTATATCATTGTTTTTGAGAATGGGCACAAGGCTTTTTCCTTCTAAATTGGAAGGCGTAGCTATACCACAGAGTTCCGCTATGGTCGGAAACCAATCAATATTAAGGGCCATTTGATTTCTGCTTACGTTTTCCGGTAAATGTCCTTTCCAGCTGATGATGGCCGGGACACGAATACCGCCTTCGAATAAACTAAATTTTGCCCCTCGGAACGGGCCAGCACTGCCGCCACCGCCAAAGGTGCGTTCTTCCTTGGAGTATCCATGGTCCGATTGAAAAATTATAACCGTATTTTCTCGTAGACCCAGGGCGTCCAGTTTTTTAAGGAGTTTTCCGATTCGCTCATCAATGGTGGATACGAATGCCGCATATTCTTTTCGAGGGGAATCCAGGTCTTTGTAATACGCACGCCATTTTTCATCAGGTTGTAACGGATAGTGGGGAAGATTAATGGCATAGTATAAGAAAAAGGGCTCCATGCTATGTTGATCGATAAAGGCTTCTGCTTGGGTTGCCATCAAATCAGGAAAATATTTTCCATCGGCCCAGATTTCCTTACCATTTTCCCAAAGATCATGGCGATTGGGACCATGCCAATAGAAGAAATGGGAATAGTTATCGATGCATCCTCCCATATGGCCATAGGAGTAATCAAATCCCTGCCCATTGGGCATGGTCTCCGGAGTATAGCCTAAATGCCATTTCCCCACATGACCTGTAGCATAACCGGCTTGTTTCATCATTTCGGCCAAGGTAAAACGGTCGGTTGGCATGCCTGTCTCGCCCTTGGTAGAGGAAGCATTCCCAGGTAGACCCGCGGCATGTGGATTCATCCCGGTCAACATAGAGGCCCTGGATGGGGAGCATACGGAAGCAGCTGCATAGAACTGCGTGAATCTTACGCCCTCATGCGCCAGTTTATCCATATTGGGCGTATGGAGGTCCTTGGAGCCATAACAGTTGACATCGGCCCAACCTTGGTCATCCGTCAAAATTAGGATGACATTGGGTTTTTTCGACACTTTTTTCTGCCCTGAAACAAAAAATACCGTTAGGAATAAAAAGTATAGGCTCGTGCTGTATTTTAGTAATAGTTTTAATTTGAATGTCACTACTGCTTTACATTTAGTTTAGGGTATAATTTACTAAAAAACCGCTCGTGTTCCTTTAATCCCTCATAAAAGAAAAAGACCTCACTATCCAGGCCCCGTTTGCGATTGGTTTTTATCATTTTCCTCAAAAATCGTTTTGAAGGTACGTAGTCGCCTACTTTTAAGAGTACCCCAGGTATTAGTTCGGTTTCCCGATTTTTGGGCATGAATTCCAAATTGGCATCTAGAGTGGTGGTGTAGGCTTTGAGGTTATAACGATATACCTGTGGGATAATGGCATCTACCCAGCCGTTTTGGACCCAAGTCGGCCAATCTTGTAGATATTCTTCCTTGCTCCAAGGAAAGATACTAGGGGCCATAGTCACCACGATATCCGACTTTAGGATTTTTACCGTCTCATAGATTCTTTTGGCAAAAAGATTCAACCGTTTGGCACGCCAATCGACCCAATCCGGATCTTTATAATCTTGGGGAGGTGCTTGGCCATTGTGCTCTTTTTTGTACAAGGAGATGGTGAGTTCATCATACCCTGCGGTAGAAGGGTTGGCCGGTAGGCGGTCATCGCCTTGAATACCGTCAATATCATAGTTTTCTACAACTTCGGAAATTAGGGAAAGTAGAAAATCCTGTACTTCTGGGTCAAAGGCATTCATCCACTGGAAACCATTTTTTGAGACCAGCTTGCCCTCATTATCCAAAGCTTTCCACTCGGGCCTTGTCCTAAGGATATGTCCACCATCCTCTTCTTGGTAACTGCTGGAAAATCCAAACTCGAACCAGGCATGCACTTTTAGTCCTTCGGCATGTGCAATGTCTATCAGTTCTTGTAAAATATCTTTGTCGGCAAATCTAGGAGAGACCTTTTTCCCAAATTCCCTTTGCATAACTTCACTGGGGTAAAGTGTGTGACCTCTGTTCCATACGACCACATAAACTTGGTGAATGCCATAGGTCTTACAACGCCACACTACTTCTTGAATACCTTCCTTGGAATCCAGAGCTTGGCTGGCCACATCCGTAAGCCACACTCCTTTCTGGGTTTGGGAGAAAGAAAAGGGACTTATGGATATCAAGCAAAAAATTAAAATGCAACCAATCTTGTTAATTGGACATGGCCCTTCCGAATTTGAAGTTGGCCGTTTTCTGTGGCTTTTTACTGTAGGTGCAAAACTAGAAGCCATTTTCCAAAGTTTTCCATACTTCCAATAAGGCCCGAGGGACGTGGAAGCAACCTTTCCATTTACCACCTTTTAAATGAAGAAAAACTTCTCCTTGTCGGTTTAGATAGCCGTACCATTCACCACCGTTTTGTTTATCACGAAAATGATTCCAAGCGTACTCATGTACTTTTTCGAACCATATCTTTGCTTTTGGATTTTGATTATAGGCATAGGTCTTTGCCAAAGCTACTAGGGTTTCCAAATGCACCCACCAAAGCTTTTGATCATGCTCCAATTGCTGCGGAGGATGACCCTTAAAATCCATGAAATAAAAAATGCCCCCGTATCTCTTGTCCCATCCATGTTCCAATTGCTGGAACATGATTTTTTCTGCCTTTTCTATAAGTGCGTTATCATTTTTACGGATTCCGAGGTTCATTACAAACCACATCGCTTCAATAGCGTGCCCTGGATTGAGCAATCGACCTTCAAAACTATCCACAAACTCTCCAGTTTCTGAAATATTTTCCAGGACTAGACCACTTTCTTTGTGGTAGAATTTGTTCATAATCAAATCGACTATGGAATCTGTCACCTTTTCTACTTGTTCGACACCCAACAAATGTTCCAGTTCCAGAGATGCATTACATAGGATCATGGGTAAGGCAAAGTTCTGGAGATTGCGCGTGCCCGGATATATCTTGTTGTATTTTCCTTTTGGATTTTCTTGCCGTCTTAGGATATTGTCAAAGGTGGTCTTGGCAGTATCGGCATAGCGTTTTTTAGGTTCTATTTTAAATAAGGCTCCAAAAGCCATAGCAGCAAAACAGTCCGAAAAAATATTGTAGGGTTGTACTAAGGGATTCCCTTTTTGATTTAGGGAAAAATACCAGTTACCAGCGGTATCTCGCCCATTTTTTTCCAGAAAACCTGCCCCAAGAAGCGCAATTTCTTTCCAGGCAACTTCCTTATGTACCTCTTGGTATAAATTTGAAAATGTCCATATTTGCCGGGCCTGCAACCAAATAAACTTATCGGTATCATAAATATGTCCTTTATCATCAAGGCACGTAAAATAACCACCGTTCTCTTTGTCCAAAGAATATTTTTCCCAGAATGGAACAATCTGGTCAAGCAGTTCTTTTTTGTATAACTCTGCGTACTGTTTCAAGAATTTTTATTTTTTGTACCTGGCATACTTTAGATGAACCAACAGTTATTACTATATTTTAAAGTATTCCATATACCGATTATATAGGTGCCCTGCTTGCAAATAGGCCGACTGTGGACTCATGAAATGGGAGAACTCAAAAGTAATTGCCTTTTCGCAGCCGGCACGTCTCGCCGCCTCAAGTTTCAGCATTAGTTTTTCAAATTTTATAGGGAGAAATTTTATGGGCATGTCCCTGTCGAATGACTCTGAATTTGTCCAGGACCGTAACCCGTATTTGTCCGCCAAGGATTTATTAACGCTCAGATAATTCTCCAATTCATTGTAGCCTACATGACCATCCTGAAAGGCGACAACGTCAACGCTATTTTTAATGCCATCAAAAATTTCGTCCCATTCTTTTTCATGTTCTTTGAGTGAAATACCAGATGCTTTGGTCAGTTGCCCCTCCGTTGCGGCTATTGCCTTTTTTCCATCTATCCATGGGGATATCAACACAGGCAATCCACTACTTACCGCCTTGCAATGGTCACCCAATTGTGCAATAGATTCGACGGCCCCCTTGGTCTTACGGCTTAATTCTAGACTCAAATACCAGCCGCCAAAACTTTTGTAATGGCCATAGGTTTGGTAAACTTCCTCAATAACATGAAGGTTTACATCTATTTCATGCCGCATATCCCCGGTTTCCCAATACTTGCCACTGTCATAGGTGCCAAAATAAAAGGTCATATCATACTTTTCGGAAAGCTCAAGGAACAGTTTGACCAAATCCGAACTAGGACGAAATCGATTGTATTTTTCAATTAAATATTCTGAGGGATAGGTCAAAAATTGATGGTACCCACAACGAATTAGAATTACGGTATCGATACCCATTTTTTTCATATGGGCAAAATCGGCATCCCATTCTTTGGCCCCCCAATTCTGATGAGGTATGTCGTGGCTTATCTCGTCAAGGAAAGTTCCCGTGATTTGCATTATACAGTATCATTTTTACCTCTATGAAAACAGAGAACAATTCGCTGAATTCGTATGGACTTTGACCGATTTTGCGCCTAAGATAGCCAAAGTTTTGTAGTGGTTTTTGTACTGGGGTCGCTTTTAGGTGAATCTTTTATTATTTGATATATTTATGATGAATTAGTAGTAGGATAGCACCATGAAAAGAAACGACTTCATCAAACAATTAGGCCTTTTATCGGCTGCCGGCGCCCTCGGTATGGAGCAACTGATTGCCCGTTCATTTACAAAACCCGTTATGGATTCTATGGATAAAATAGGAATACAATTGTTCTCATTGCCCGCCTTGTTGGAGAAAGACTTCGAAGGAGGAATTCAGATGCTCTCCAAAATGGGCTATACCGAATTGGAAATGTTCGGGCCTTTCGAGTTTAGTGCGGAAAGTGCAAAGAAAGGTTGGGAGGCCATAACTCCCATGTTGGGTTTTACAGGAAGCGGTTTTTTTGGACATTCGGCAGATAAGGTAAAGGCAATCCTGAGTGAAAATAGAATGTCGGTGCCATCGGTGCATAGTGATTTGGATACCTTGGAAAGTAATATGGAAGCTTTTGCCCCTGCCATGGAAATGTTGGGATTCAAATATGTAACCCTACCCGCCATACCGGATGATCGGCGTAAAACTATGGACGATTATAAAAAGATGGCCGATACCTTCAACACCATTGGAGAGAACGCCAAAAAAATCGGGCTGAAATTCGCCTATCATAACCATGGTTATGGACTTAGCAAGGTGGATGGTAAAGTGCCTTTTGAGGTTATGATAGAAGCCACAGACCCCAATTTGGTGTTTTTGGAAATGGATGTTTTCTGGACAACTGCGGGAAGGGCAAACCCCGTGGAATACTTAAAAAAGTACTCTGGGCGTTATCATATGATGCACATTAAGGATATGAAACCCATTACCCATTTTTCTGGTGATGGTTCCGATGCTCCACAATGGATGGAACTCTTTCCATTAATGACCAATGCGGGTGACGGTGATATGGACTTGGATTCCATTATAAAGACTGCCAAGGAACATGGCGCCAAACACTTTTTCGTAGAGCAGGATATTGTAAAACAGCCTGAAGTTGCCTTGAAAGTAAGTATCGATTATTTAAAAACGGTTTAGTCCGCTATTTTTGAAGCGGAGTTAGTATCCAAAAACAAACTAGTATTGGGATGTGTTCTTAAAACGGTAGCTGGACATTTTGTGCTGATTTCTTCGTTCAATGTATTGTAAACTGCCTCCGCCTTTCGTTCGTCCGGTACCACGCAACTAATAGTCTTGCAGCCCATAATTGCCGGGATGGTAAGTGTAAGGGCCTGTTTGGGAACATCATCCAAAGTCGGAAACCATCCTTCTCCCAATTGTTGATTTCTACAGTCTTCATCCAAAGAAACCAATTTAACCCATTTGGGATCGTTGAAGTCGGCAACAGGAGGGTCATTGAAGGCTATGTGACCATTTTCACCAATCCCGATACAAGCGACATCTATGGGATGTTGTTGCAAAGCTTTGGAGTAATTGTCCATCTCCTTTTCCAAATCTGGGGCATCGCCATTCAGAAAATAGATTTTTTTTGGAGCTACCGAATCCAGGATGCGTTCCTTTAAATACTTCCGGAAACTTGCCGGGTGTTGGTCTGAAATGCCTTTGTACTCATCCAAGTGAAAAACTGTAATTTTTTTCCAATCGATTGCTTTCCGCTGCAAAGCTTTCAAAAAAGAGAATTGTGAGGCCCCAGTGGCGAGAATAAGGTTCGCCTCTCCTTTTTGTTGTATGGCCCCGTTCAATTTACTTTTTACGAAATCGGCCGCTGCCTCTCCCATTTCGTTGGGGTCACCATAGACGGCCGCCTGTAGTTGATCGATTGTGAATGATTTTGTCATTTTGAAGGCTTATAGAAATTCAGTAATTGCAAACCAAGTGGTAATCAAGGAGAACAGAATTACCAGAATGATTCCAAAATTTAGTTTTTTGCTAGCTTTATGATCCTGCATCAACCCTTTTTTATTGATCAATACAAAGATTGGAATAGCTACTGCAGGAAGGATACAGGCCTGAAAAGCTTGTGAGAAAATCATCAAGGCAGGGGGTCTCTCTTCAAGGAAAACGGTGCCGAAAGCAAAGAGCATGGCCCCAAATATGAGCCATCTGGACTGTGCCGAATGTATATTTCTAGGTCTTCCTGTATAATCAGCAACCAGCCATGGGGCGATTAATACTATTGGGAATATAGTAGAAAGCCCAGCCCCGGCTATCCCTATGATGAGTATAAAAGCGGCTAATTTTCCTCCGATTGGCTCAAACAGTTCGATCATTTCTATGGTATTCTCCAATTTGAGCCCTGATATGTGTAATGTGCCAGCAGCTACGGCCATAATGACCCCACTTAATAAAAGCATCATAGCGGCGGATACAAACGCGTCGCGCTTTTCAGTTCTTAAATCGTTAATGCCCCACCCTTTTTCAGCCACTACGGTACTTCTAATAATGAATACAGCAGCCGAACAAGTGGTACCGGTAATGGCGGCAATCAGGCCAAGGGCCCCAGGAGTATTTGGGATATTAGGAACAATACCTTCTGCCAATGCTGAAAAATTGGGTTTGACCATGAAAAAAACAACTATAAATGAAAGACCCATTACAATGACCAGTATCGTCAATACCTTTTCAAACGTCCTATATCGACCATACCAAAGCAGAAAATACAGAATGATGCTAAAAAAAAGAATAATCCAAAAAGTTTTAATGACCAACCCATCGAAAGCAAGGCGAATACCTTCTTGGACCAGATCGGCTACGATGCCCATAACGCCCATTAAGGCCAATAGTTCCCCAATGATAAGTGCGATGATGATATACAGCGAGAGTACCCATCCCCACTGGAATTGGGTCTTGAAATTGAATAGGGCGGTCTTGCCACTGACCAAGGTTACCTTACCATAGGCCACCATGAGAATATACGTGAAAATACAGGAGAGTACCAAGGCCCAGAAAAGTCCCATACCGTGTTCGGCCCCAGTTTTGGCCATGGTGGTAACACTACCCGTACCAATATTGTAGCCAATAAGAAATAGGCCGGGACCAACGGCAGCCATGGCCAAGAGCAATTTTCGGTAAAGAGATTTGTTTTTCATGGATCAATCCTGCTTATAGACCAGCTTCCCGTCAACATAGGTTTGTTTAATGACCACTTGATTGTCTTCTATGGAAAAAAGAATAAGATCCGCTTGTTTGCCTACTTCAATTTCTCCCAGTCCGTAAAGGGAAAATAACCTTGCCGGATTGGTACTCGCCATTTGAATGGCATTTTTTAGGGAGCACCCGGTATAATCCAGCATCACCCCAACACATTTACTGATGGGAGATGCTGCACCTGCCAGTACATTTTCCTTGGGAAGTTTTACGACATCCGGGGTAAGTACTAATTTCCGTTCCCCCCGTACGTATTCCCCGGGAGGTAAGCCGGCCAAATCCAGGGCGTCGGAAACTAAAATGGTATTCTCAACACCTTTGGCCTTATAGAAGGTTCGTACTTCTTCCTGCGTTAAATGAAAACCGTCTGCTATTATACTGACCGTAATGGCATCATTGGACAATTGTGGCCAAATAGGGTTATGATGACGGTTGATTTCATTGGCACATCCATTTCCTAAATGTGTGCCCATTTTAGCACCTGCGTCAACGGCAAGTTGTATTTGCTCGGCAGAGCCGTTATGATGCCCCAATGAAACAACAACGCCGCTTTCCACACATTTGCGAATAAAAGGAATCGCCCCATCAATTTCTGGGGCAACGGTTATCAACTTTATACCATTTTCTGCTGCTTCTTGGAGTTCTTGAAATTCCTTCCAATTTGGCTTCCTAATGTATTTTTCCAAATGGGCCCCACGAAAACCGGCCAAGGGAGAGATATAGGGTCCTTCCAAATGAAACCCGGGAATGGACCGCCCTATTTCGGGATTTTTGCGGGCTTCCGCCAAAATGGCGAAGTTTTTTTTTATTCGATCCAGGTCACTTGTGATAATGGTCGGAAAATAGGTGGTGACCCCGGCCTTCCATAGTGCTTTGGTCGCTTTTATAACTCCTTCCACAGTGAGGTCCGGTCCGGAAAAATCGACCCCAACGTACCCGTTGATCTGTACATCTATCAAGCCAGGGGCTATATATACGTCTGGTCCATCGGTGTTCTGGTTTGGTTGTTCCACCGCGGAAATCTTGCCATTTTCCAAGGAAACTAAAACAGGGTTTTCATCCAGATAGCTGATACCATGGAGTGTAATCGTATCGACAGATTCAATAGGAATCATTAAGGCCAGTATAAAGATGAAACATAAGGTCAAAAATTTCATTGTACTAATTTTTATTCATTCTAATGGGCCACATTCTCCCATTTTCCACTTTCCACGGATTTTTCAAGAGCTTCCAAAACGGCCACACAATGAATGATGCTTTCATGACTTCTGGGTTCTTCACCGGTTTTGAACATATGAACCATATCTGCATAATTTTTGGCCGGCTTTTTATCTTCTACTCTTGAAGTCAATTCTTGTATGCCCTCATCTGTTTCAACAAAGGTGCGCCATCCGTATTTTTTGGTGGTGAAAATCAAGGTGGCCAACATCCCATCCTGAAAAACAAGACTGGCACTACTGTTTTTTCCGTTTTTATGAACCTGTACTTTTTCTACCGTATCTCCGAACATATATAGCAAGGGCTGGACAATGTGCGCTCCATAAAAAAATATTCCCCCATATTTGGATTCCAAATCTACGGGCCCATACCGAACTACTTGGTTGAGGCTCCCCATATGTTGTAATTGTTCCTTAATATCAAAAGTCTCATAACTGTGGGCAATGGAACTAAAAGAGGTAACCGGTGTGCCATATTTACGGGCCATTTTTAAAAATTCCATTCCCTCTTCGGCACGGTAACAGAAGGGTTTATCTATAAAGGCCGGAATCCCTGCCTTAATAAAAGGAACGGCTGGCTCAAGATGAAATTTTCCATGCCGATGGTCCACGATAAGGGCATCTATTTTTCCGAGCATTTCATTGGGATCCTTTACCATTTTAGGAATATTGCCTTTTTCCATGGCGGTTTTGGCGAATTCCTCGGTTTCTCCCCAAACATACTTTACTTCCATTCCGGGGAAGGTTTTGTCAATATTAAACAACTTTCCAAAGCCTGCGGTATGTGAGTTTTCGGCACCTATAATGCCAATGATGAATGGTTTGGAGGCTTTATTCTTTTTACTGGTCAATTGTGAAGCCAGTCCTAATGGCATGGTCATCGTTGCCGATAGGAGCATGCCTTTCCCAGTTTTGTTTAAAAAAGATCTTCGAGTAGTCATATTGTGTTTTTGGAAGCTTATAGCTTCATTTCCCATCCCGGTTCATATGAACGGCCCCATAGCTTTTGGGCATCGTTATCATTCAGAATATGGCCATTTTTCGAGTCAATTTCCAATGATCGGCCCATACGTTGAGCAATGTTTCCTAGCTGTACGAGCAAGGTACTCTTATGGCCCGAATCCATATCCGAATTCAGCGTTGTTCCATTTTTTATTGCCCCGAACATATTCTGAATATGGAGGGCATCCAATTTTTCTGCGGGATTCATTTTGTTCCGCGCATCGATTTTCATAGTGTTCTTTACCTCTTTTACAACCTTGCTCTGAAGGTCGAAAATTGTATAACTGTCCCCTCCGGGAATTAACATACTGCCGTTTTCCCCATAGAATAATACCCCCACGGAACTTCCCTCTATATTTTTTCCATTACAGCTTCGGCCTTCCCAGGACATGGTCATACCATTGTTGAAATCCAGATTTATAATTTGGGTGTCCGGTGTTTCCCAATCGTCCTTATATCGGTAGCGCCCCCCGTTGGAACTTACTTTTGACGGATAATCCACTTCCATGCCCCAGCGTAATAGATCGATCATATGTGTGCCATTGTTCAAAGCTTCTCCCGTACCCCAATGCCAATGCCAATGCCAATTGTAATGAATGAGGTTATCCTTGAAATTCTTTCTGGGTGCGGGGCCCTGCCACAATTCCCAATCCAACCATTCAGGCACTTCCGTTTCCTTACCTATTCCTATCGAGGGTCTATTATTGGAATACCAGCCTTTACCGAAATACACCCGGCCTATTGCCCCAGCTTTCAAGGCATTAATGCCTTCTATTACATTGGGCCATGAGCGACGCTGGTTGCCCATTTGTATAACCTTTCCATATTTTTCAGCGGCTTGGACCAAGATTTCACCCTCATTGGGGTTATGGCTACAGGGTTTTTCAACATACACGTGCTTGTCGGCCTGCATAGCCAAAAGAGAGGCCGGGGCATGCCAATGATCTGGAGCGGCAATAACCAGGGCATCGACATCCTTGTCCTCCAGGGATTTTCGAAAATCCCCAAAACCTTTTGCCTCAACGGTCTGTCTCTCTTTTAAGGCATCGATACATTTTGTAATGGCCCTTTGATCTACATCGCAGATATGGATTACATCACAATTATCTTGACTTGCAAAATTTTGGGCAAGGGCATTGCCACGGCTATTTACACCCATTACAGAAGCAAGAATCCTTTCGTTAGACCCCAAAATACGAGCATAGCTCTTAGCACTGAAATGGGGTAATATTCCACCAGCTACCAAGGCCATGGAGCTTTTTTTGATAAAATTTCTTCTTGGGTTTGTTTTGTTTTTCATACCTCTGGTTTTACCACAGTACAAGATATGATTTTGTTAGGTAAAGAAATGATAGGAATATTCTTTTATCCATTGGAATAACACAAAATCAATATTAAATAAGTTACTGCCTATTTTCAGCACTCCCAAAAAAAGCTTTATTTTTGCACTCTTGATAAATTGGCCTCGTAGCCTACCCGCCAAAGGAGGGCTCAAAGGATACCTGCCTGTCGGCAGACAGGGAATAGAAACCTGCCTGCGTGCCAATTTAGTAAAGCCCTATAGTTCAAGGGATAGAACAAAAGTTTCCTAAACTTTAGATCCAGGTTCGAGTCCTGGTAGGGCTACTACGGCAGGCAGGTTTCCTAAACCCCGCCTGAAAGACTACAGTCGGGCAGGTTTAGATGCAAGTTCGATTCTTGCCGGGGCTACAAAGTAGTGACGCAAAACATACGAAGTATGTAAAAGCGAAGCTTTTGGACCGTAGTTCATACTGAGCTTTGTCCAAGTGATTCTTGCCGAGGTTACTTTTAAAGATTTCAGGGGATTTCAATGACCTTAAAACTAATTGATTTTTAGTATTTTAAGGTTTTAGCTTTAAATTATATAATTTGAATCCATTTACTTGATTTCGCGAATCGTCAACATTTTTCATCTAATGTCTTCGTATCCTGAAATTAGTCATTTTTAACCTGTTAAATGAATGATTTATAAGTGATTTGACTTTCGTCCTAAACTAAGTTCAATTTAAAGACGAATATCATGCGCACTACTTCTACATTTTCTATCCTGTTCTGGTTATAAACAAAAAGAATTAAGTATAATGAAGCACCTTGATATGCCAGAATAATGGTAGATAGAAAAAAACTCAATATAAGCCTTAAAAGAAGAGTTGATACTCGACTTTGGAACCCTAAAAAACAGAGGGTCAAAGGGATTAGTGAAATACGTTCTGTTTATGGGACTATCGTATACCCCCAACGTTCCATGTTTGATTAGTAGTGAATATCTACTCACTAACTTTCCTGTTTGGTTTTGACCTTTGAAGTATGTTTATAGTCTAGTTTAATCAGTTAAGTTTCCAAACGGTATTGTTAGTTTGCGAAAAATTACTTCTTACCGTTCCCCCAATGGCAAACAGTTCTCCATTTAGATTGACCAGTGAACAAAAAATAGCCCGTATTGGCACCGAACCAATGGTTGTTGCCGACTCCCAATCTTCTCCGGTTGAAGATTCATAAAAAGTAGAACTGTTATTGGGACCATCCACCGGAGTAGTCATCAATAGAATGGTATCGTCCGTCACCACGGTTCTTACAGAGTTTATGCCCCGCTCCCGAATATTTGAAACAATAGGATCGGACCAGTTTGCTCCATCCATAGTTGTTCTGGTGCTGATTCCATCAATGTCGAAATCTGGATCGGGCTCTATGCCATATATCGTGCCATTCAAGCTTTCAACCTGAAAGCTATACTTGGTTTCAAATCCATGGTTCTCGATCTCTAAATCCCAATTAAGACCATCGATACTGCTATAGACATTACGCTCAGGAGAAAGATCTTCAATATTACCCGAAAAGCCGGCAATTCTGAATATCTTATCGCCCAAAACCGTAAATTTTGAGCTACTGTACTGAATAAACGGAGTTGTCTCTGTCTCTTCAACCCAGTTTATACCATCGTCGGAGCTGAAAATTTTTCGAGATAGAATTCCATTAAAGACACCTCCATAAATCCAAAGCTTGCCGTTAAAGACTATCAATTCGTGCCCATAGATGCCGCCAAAAGAAAAATTTCCTTCAGAAATCCAGTTTTCCCCATCAATACTGGACCAGATATCATCTAAAAGACCGTCAGCATCATCCCTTCCACCAATCACCCAGATTTTATTATCAAACACTTCAACCCCGGCAGCCTTTCTGGCACCGTATGCCGCAGTTTCCGTGATAAGCGTTGGTGATATTCGCTCTGTGGTAAAGGTTTGGGTTTCACTCTCTGCTACCAGTTCTCCGCCTTCATATGCCCCCACCTTCCAGTAGTATATTGTGGCCAAGTCAAGCGAATTCATATCCTCAATACTAAATTCGACCACTGAAAGGTCAGATGCCGTTTCATTTAAAGTAGTTTCGGAAGTTCCTAAAAACAAGGAATATGTTATAGCCGCCCCGCCTGAATACGCTTCCCAATCAAATTCAGGAGTTTTTGATACAGGCCGCTCATTGTTTGATGGATTGACGGTCATTAGGATATCTATGGTATCAATGATTTCTTCACCACTGCTACCGTCGTCATCACTGCTACAGGAGAGAAGCAACAAAGAAAAGCATACAATGGTTAATTTTATAAAGGATTTCATAGGGATTTATTTTTATTGTTCATTTCTAATTTCACAGGCTATGGGGTCGACGCTAGTATGCCAGGTCAAAGTGATCCATGACTTCGTAGTAGGTCATTTTGTTGAAATCGTTTCTTTCCCCTTCTCTTGCCGAAGTATTACTGGCAGGGATGATCACATATCTGAAATCAGTAAAAAGATCAAAAAAATCAGCAGTATCATCAACAGTTCTGGCAACAAATAAAATTTCTCCTAAGGTTTCAGGAAGCACGAAGAAATAGGTTTGATTATTGAGAACGACAGGAATAGGAACTACGAACTCGCCATCTCGTCCATAGACCAGCACGGTTCCGGAATTTAAAATTTCGCTTGTGAATGCTTCATCTGTAACCGTAAAGTTTGAAGCGCTGACGGCAATATCGACAAATTCCTCTGGGATCCAGGAAGAGGCAATAACGTTGGCATTTCCATCTTCACCTTGTTCTCCCTGTTCACCTTGAGGCCCTTGCGGTCCTGTTGCGCCATCCATGCCATCTTTGGCAGAACAGCCAATCAATAAAAATCCTAATAAAATGACCATTATGGTCTTTACAGATATTGTGGTTGTTTTCATAATGATAGGTTTGATTTTTATTTCATTTGTAGATTATTTTTTGGAGAAATGGGTGCTCTTGATGATTTTCTTTTTGTTTATAATTTTCAGCCTGTACTTTCCCTTTTCCAATTTGTTCACATTCAAAGAAATCTCAAAGCGGGGAACTTCATCCAGTATGCCTTCATACCTCTTTTTCTTCATGATGAGATGAAGTGTTTTAGATTAGTCCATTGGTAAGGTTTAATGATTTGATGGTATGCCAATCATCCAACTCGAAAGCAAACATAATGGTAAGCGGGGCGGAGGGCTATGAATTATGTATCAAAGCCTATGAGATATGTAACATGGTTGCAAAGCCTTGGCTTGAAAGGGTTTAAGAAGGTTCCTTTTTACTGAATTCAGTGGGGGAGGCCCCATAGGTCTCCCTAAAGCATTTTGTGAAGTAGGAGTGATCGTTAAATCCGACCTGATACCCGATTTCGGAGATGTTGACGTCGCTTTTTTGGAGCAAAGAGGCTGCCAATTTTAAACGTTGGCTGCGAATGAATTCCGTGGTTGTCTGTCCTGTGAGCGCCTTTAACTTTCTATGCAATTGCATTCTGCTCATGCCTAAAGCTTTTGCAAAAGCCTCTGTATTAAAATCAGATGCTACCAATTGGTTGTCCAATACATTTTGAAGGGATTCCAGAAAGCGTTGGTCATAGGAACCGATGGATATTTCCTTTGGGGTTAAAACGATCTCTTGGCTAAAACGTTTCTGTAGTTTTTTACGGCTTTCCAAGAGGTTTTCCACAGTTTGCCTTAAAATCTTATTGTTGAACGGCTTGGTGAGATAGGCATCGGCACCCGTTTCCAGTCCTTCCAGTCGATTTTCATCGCCCGCTTTGGCGGTGAGCATGATTATGAGAATGTGCGATGTGGCATCATCGGTCTTACAGTTTTCGGTCAATTTCAGTCCATCGCCCTTGGGCATCATCAAATCGGTTATAATAAGGTCGGGTATGTGCTTCAGCGCTTTTTGAAAACCGATGCTCCCGTTTTCGGCAGTAACAATATTGTATGCTGTATCAAAAATGGAGGAAACATAAGTGCGAAGATCCTCATTATCATCCACTATTAGTATGATGTCTTTGTCTTCATTACTTTCTATGGTAGATGTTTTGGCATTACCTGTACCTCCAATGATATTATCTTGATGTATTTCCTTTGTGGGAACTGGTTCTGGATGTGTTGCTTTTTCCTCGGTTTTGAAAGCAGCTTCATGTATTGGAAGTTGTATGTGAAAAGTGACGCTATTGGTATCGCTTTCTGCTTTAATGTTACCTTTGTGCAACCCCACCAATTCTTTGGTCAATGCCAGGCCAATACCGGTGCCTGTTTCATTTTTATGACTTCTGTGAAAGCGGTTGAATATTTCTTTGAGTTCTTCATCTGTGAGCGATATGCCAGTATTATGCACCGATAATGAAAGGATGCCCTGCCTTAGCCCGGCCCTAAATGTGATTTCGGCTTTTTCGGGACTATATTTTAGTGCGTTTCCCAAAAGATTGCTCACAATTTTTTGTAATATATCGGTATCATACCAATGGTAGTTTTCATCTATGGCGATTGCAATATTCAGTTGTTGGGATTTTTTTCTGGCACTGAACAGGAACGATTCTGCCTGCGATTTCAAAAAGGTCGACAACAACCCTTCGGAAACCTTCAGCTTGTAGAAACCCGATTCCAATTTTGATAGGTCGAGCAACTGGTCGACCAAAGTGGCCATTCGTTCCGTATTCTTTTTGGCGATGGCCAAATTTTTTTTATGTTCTTTACTTAGGTCAGAATTTTCCAGTTGTTGTTCCAATGGCCCCTGTATCAATGACAAAGGTGTACGCAATTCATGGGATACATTGGCAAAGAAGTTTGATTTGGCCTCATCCAACTCTTTTAGGCGCTTATTGGTTTTTTGGCGGTTTCGATACATCAAAAAAAGAAAAGTACCGCCCAGGAATGTAATGGCAAGCCCTCCCATCAATATATTGCGCTGGTTTCTTTTTTGTTGTTCGGCAAGTTCATTTTGTGATTTCAATAGCGCAATTTCTTGCTCTTTCTGTTCGGTTCGATACTTGGTTTCAAGTTCTCTTGTAATTTTCTCCTTATTGTTTTTAAGAACACTGTCTTGAATTGAAATGAACTGCTTTTGGTAGGAATACGCTTCTTGATAATTGCCCATTCCGGCATAAGACTGGGCAAGTCCATTAATTGAGCCCAAACTCCACTCATCGGTATATCTTGAATCTTCGTCCCCCAGTGTTTTTAGTGCCGTTTCAAATGCCAATCGGCTATCATAATACTTTTTTTCTTTTAAAAATGCCTTGCCTTGAACAAAATGAAATCTGGATTTTAATTCTTTGTAGGGTTGAATTTCCCGCATTGAATTTTCAACTTCTTCCATCAAGGATTTAGCGGCTTCCAGCTGATTTTGATTAATGTAGACACCTGAAAGTCTTAACAGGGCATCGGATTTGTTGACCAAATCGTTTGATTTTCTGTATCGCACTACCGCTTCACGAAGATTTTTTGTCTGGTTCAATGTGTCCCTTATTCCTTCAAAATAGTTGGCCCTAATTATGTAGGAGTAATTAATGCCTTCTTGGTCACCAAGAGATTCAAAAAGCTTTTTGCTTTTGTCGGAATACGTAAGTGATTTTGGATTATTCAGATTCACGTAGATCAAAGCAATGTTCTGATAAACCAAACCAAGGTTACGATCAGGATTGTCATATTTATTGTATAGTAAATCTATTTCTAGATATCTTTTTATAGCAAGGTCATATTTGTTTTGCCGGAAGAATTGATTGGCCAGAACAAGGGTCGACGAGGCTTTTAATTTCCAATCGTTTGCAGATTCGGCATGCTTTATGGCTTGTAAAATATATTCCTCGGCGTTCTTAAAATCATGATTGCTGACACTCAGAATTGATAGTTTCCTATACAGATCGGAAAGAAGGTGATAATCCTTTGTGTCATTGGCTATATCAGTGGCTTTTTCAACGTAGTACATTGAGCTATCAAGCTGACCACTATAGTAATAATATCTTGATACTGAATTATATACATTGCTTAACTTTTTTGAACTATTGTTTGTTCTGGTAGCTTCTGTAAGCAACTGATTCTTATAAAGTCCTGCGGAATCCAGGTTTTGAAATAAGTAATAGGAATACAGGTCATCCAATAATTTCAGTTTTTTATCTGAACCTTGAGGATTTGCCAATTCCTTCTTGATTGAGTCTATTTCTTTTTGACTTTGCCCCATAAGTATAGCGCACAATAATATGGCTATGCAAGTGGGGGAACTTTTCATCGCTAAATCAAATTTTATCAATCTTAGAGAATAAGTTAAATAAAAAAAACGAGGATTAAACCCTCGGTCTTTTTATTTGGTCGATAGAATTCCATATACTTTAACATTAGTCCCAGAAATCCTTCCTTTTCCAAAGCACTTTTATAAGTTGACAAAACTTCAAAAGACAGCTTTTGCAGAAAAATTGGTGTTTAACCCCAAGCACGTTTTGTAACTCTCCCTTTTCTCGGACTACGTTTTAGACGACTTTTGTTGTTCTTCCAAGCAAGCTTGCTTGGAAGAAAATTCTCTTTCATATCGTTCGGGAGTTATTCCCCCTAATGCTTCGTGAGGCCTTTCTTTGTTATAGTCCCTTGTCCATTTTCCAGTTAATATCCTTACTTGACCTATATCTTCAAGGATATATACATCAAGGATATCCTGTCGATAAGTCCGGTTAAACCTTTTCGCAAATCCATTCTGCATCGGCCTGCCTAGTTGCGATTTAAAATTAGACAAAAAATAAAGGAGTCATGACCTCCTTATTTTTTATTTGCACTTTATGGGATACTACTCATACAGAAGTATGTAAAAGTGCAGCTTTTGAACCGAAGTTCATACTGAGCTTTGTCGAAGTGATTCTTGGCGGGGCTACTTTTTAACATTTAAAAGGAGTCCCAGAAATATCAATATTAATTGATTTACAGTGTTTTGCGATTTGTGAACTCAAATGAATGGTTTCAAACAAGTTCATTTGAAATCAAAAAATCAACGCTTGTTTAAAGGAGATAGCACAATTAGCCAAAATCAAAAAGAACATTACTTTTTATATGGCTAGACATACATTTGCTACAACGGTTACCTAACTAATGGAGTTCCAATTGAAACCATTCTAAAATGCTTGGGTATAGAAAACCGACTGCCACTCAAATCTACGCTAAAGTACTAGAAAAAAAGTGTGCGATTGCTAAGAGAAAAATTGGAAAAGTCCTAAAAATCGTTCCTTTTTTAAAACAAGTTTGTTATTGGGATGACTTCAGAACAATCGAAGAACTTCAACATGGCAGGTCTAGTGCTATTATTTCCATTGGGATGTTATCATAAACTAAATATTCTTAAAGAGATTCCATTTAAACAGGTCCATTTTGCAAAGAACTTTTTCAAGATATCCAACATCACGCCCTATTATTCATTTGCCATTCTGTTCAAACAGCAAAGCACCATATAATGACTATCTTTAAATAAAGACAATTTCAATTTTTCAAGATTTTGGAAATAGGGTTCTTTTTTTATGAACACTTAGTCACTGACCTACTTGAAGAATAAGCCAAAACATGAAATTATACATTAAATACATGGTAAGTCAACGTTGCAAAATATTGGTAAGCCAAGAATTAAGAAAACTGGACTTGGATTATACGGCCTTAGATCTCGGAATGGTCCAAATTAACGGGGATATTACGCTAGAAAAGCGAACTTTGTTCGGGCAAAATCTTCTTAAGTCGGGACTCGAGCTCCTTGATGATACCAAGAATATCTTGATCGAGCGGATAAAGACGGCCATCATAGAAATGATTCATCATACTGACGAAATTCCAAAGACCAATTATTCCGGATATTTAAGTGAAAAACTGGGATATGACTACACCTACTTGTCGAACACATTTTCCGAAGTGAAAGGAACCACCATACAACACTATATCATCAATCATAAAATTGAAAAGGTAAAGGAGTTGTTGCTATATGACGAGCTCAATCTGACCGAGATTTCCCATAGGCTTCATTATAGTAGTCCATCCCATTTGTCAAATCAATTTAAAAAAGTCACTGGTCTCACACCTTCTTTTTTCAAAAAAATGAAGAAAAAAAGACAGCAAAATTTGGAGAACCTGTGATATATGTAAGGTTTACCCGTATTTGTATAGCAAAATCCCCTTGGTTCCGTCGCATCTTTGTTTTCTATTGTGATTTTAATCAATAATATTCAAAACACCGAACATATGGACTTATTTGAAAAGAACAATTTGGTTTACGGTATCCTAAAAAAAATAAGAGATACATTTAGACCAATATTTGATAGTGGAAACCCACGAACCGTAAGGGAGAATGAATTACGGAAAAACCTAAGACCGGATTTGATCAGAATCAAAAAATGACTTTGGCAATAGCAAATACATGGCCTGCACCATACTAGGGAAAGAGAATTAAATTTTGTTTATTGATAAGTGCTTTTAAATTATTTAGAGGCCCAAAAAAGAGCAGGAACTTAAAAACACTGCTCTTTTTTCGTTAAAAGGTAATAGGGCTAGTATTGCAATAACCATTGCTTTTGAGAAGCAAATTTATATCGAAAGTAACAATGTTAAATTATGTTACATGAGAAAATGTGCTATCTGGTTTGTACTTTTTTTAATAACGTTGGTGGTCGCTGTTTCAGTTCCATAAATCAATAAAAAATAAAACTATGTCGAGAGAAAAAGAAGGAAAACAGAAGTCAGGAAAAACTGCGCCCTCAAGAACCCCTAAAGAGAAGAAAGCCGCCAAAAAGGCAAAGCGGGATGCCAAAAATAGAGCTGAATAAAGGATAAAGGAAAACATCCCCATCTTAGACATTTAACCATGGCAAAAGGTGAATTTGAAGAATCCAAGAAGTTTAACCTGGTAGATGCACTAGAGTATATTTCTAATATGATAGTGGTAAAAAACATAATAGAAGAAAACCACTGTGTCGTACAGGCATTTGTATTCGATTATGGCAAAGCCCAATCTTTTGAAAAATCTCCTTTTGCACGCTTCATTCACATAATCGAGGGCAAAGCGGAAGTGGTAATCAATGACAACTCCACCTTTTTACAAAAGGGAGACTCGATAATTATACCAGGGCATTTCACCAGTTCAATTGAAGCAAATCATAAATTCAAGATGATCTGCGCCACTATAAAAACAGAATGAGCCGTCTGTTTTGATATTAAAACGCACCTAATAGAAAAAAATAAAATGGAGAATAGATTTAAAATAGGAGATGTCGTCTGTGCCAAGGTGAGGCCCTAGACGAAACTCTGAATACGATTATACGTATTTCTGTACCGTTCCAAATAATCTTTCCGCCAATGAACCTGTCCATTTCGACAGTAAGATAGAACCTTATAAAGGAAGCCTATCGAATATTAAAACTTAAAACGAACACTATGAGAGCAAACGCATTGGTTTATTGCGAAAATGAATTTGGGAGTATAGACGGTAAAGTGGCCAATGGACTTATTCGGCAATCGGAGACCTATGATATCGTTGGGATCATCGATAGTTCGAAGGCTGGTCAGGATGCAGGAGAATATCTTGATGGTGTAAAAAATGCCATTCCCATTTTCGAAAGTATAGCACTTGCCTTAGAGGAATTAAGCACTATCCCGGAATACTTTATCTATGGTATCGCCCCACTCGCTTCCTTTTTAAACGATGAACAAAAAGAAATTATTTTTACCGCTATGAAAAGTGGGATGAACATTGTTAATGGTCTTCCTGAGTTTTTTAGCGAGAATTCTCAATTTGCCCGTATGGCCCGTAATTATGGCGTAACTATACTGGATGTTAGAAAGCCCCCAAAACGTGAAAGCCTCCATAATTTTTCGGGACGTATTCAAGAGGTAAAGGTTCCGATAATTACGGTAATGGGCACTGATTGTGCGGTGGGTAAAAGAACTACGGCATTAATATTGGTGGAAGCATTACGGAATGAAGGTCTGAACGCCGTCTTTGTAACCACCGGTCAGACAGGCTTGCTCCAAGGCTCTAGATACGGAGTGGCCATAGATGTTTTAACATCAGGATTCGCCACCGGTGAGGTTGAAAACGCCATCCTAAATGCCTATGAGCAAGAACAACCCGATATCATTGTTGTTGAAGGACAGGGAGCATTAAGCCACCCTGCGTTTACTTCTTCAAGTGCCATTATTCGGGGGGCAATGCCCGATGCAATTATACTACAGCATCCCCCAAAGCGAAAAAGTTATTGTGACTATCCTAAAATTCCATTGTTGGACTTGGTAGACGAGATTGAAATGATTGAGGTATTCTCCAAATCAAAAGTTATAGCCATCACCATAAACCATGAAAACATGACCCAAGCAGAAGTGAGTCATGTAATAAATCAGTATGAATCAGAATATAATCTACCTGTTTCGGATGTCTTACTGCACGGATGTGATAAACTGGTAAAGGAGTTGGTCAAAACATTTCCAGAGTTAAAAAGAGAGTCGGTGTTGATTTGAACCTTCCCAGAATCGATATTGATTTAGCAAAGATTGCCCACAACGCCCGACAGTTGAAAAAACTGTATGGCGCTAAGGGCATTAATATAATTGGGGTGACCAAGGTAATCGGCGGCAATTCAATAATCGCTGATGTATTGGTTCAAAATGGTATTGAAATCCTTGCAGACTCTAGAATTGCGAATATTATAAAAATGCGTAGAGCAGGTATAAGGGGACAATACCTGTTACTCCGAACACCAGCACTCAGCCAGGTGCAAGAAGTGGTTATTCATGCTCACATAAGTCTAAACTCTGAATTGGAAGTTCTAAAAAAACTTTCGGAATATGCATTAAAGAACCATATCATACATAAGGTTGTTCTTATGGTGGAGCTTGGGGACTTACGGGAAGGGATCATGCCATCGGAAATGGATGCCATTGTAAAAGCGGTGCTGAAACTAAAAGGCCTGGCCTTGGTAGGTATAGGAACAAATCTCGCATGTTTTGGCGGAATAAGTCCTGATGCAGACAAAATGAACCAGTTGTCTTCAATAGCTATGTGTTTAGAAGAAAAATTCAAAATTACATTGGCAATGGTGTCCGGCGGAAACTCTGCAAATTACAAATGGTTTACGTCTTCAAAAGACGTGGGCAGAATAAATAGCTTACGATTGGGCGAATCTATTTTTTTAGGTAGGGAAGCACTTTGTAGAAAACCGATACCAGGACTTTTTACCGATATCTTTACTTTACTGGCTGAGGTTATCGAAGCAAAACGAAAACCATCACAACCCTATGGGGAAGTATATCAAAATGCGAATGGTGATACCCCTAAGTTTGAAAATAAAGGCTTGATGGATAGGGCCGTTTTAGCTATTGGAACGCAGGATGTCATTGTTTCAGGAATTACTCCAAAACAAAAAATAACTGTGCTGGGCGCCAGCAGTGATCACATGTTGATAGATAATACCGAAACAAGTTTGAAAGTGGGTGACACCGTAGCCTTCGACCTAAATTATAGTGCGCTATTAAGAACATTTAGCACCCCCTGCATTACAAAAAACATGATCAATCAATATGAATGTGCAAGCATACTGTGAAGCGGTCGAGGCAAAAGACCTTCAGCATAAACTTTTAGCCCCCTCCATTTGGATACGGGAAAATCATTCACCACTAGTGAGTTTGATGGACACGAATTTTAATTTGATGTTTGAACCATCAATTTTGGAAGATTATCAATACTTAACCCGGGAAGATATTATCGAAAAAATAGGCCGGATCAGCAAGACGTTGGACAAGCAGGATAAAACCCTGATTATTCGCTCTGCTTGGAGATCTTTTGAACATCAGCAACTTCTTTGGGAGACTACATTTGCTTCCTTTAAAAAAAAACATCCAGAAAAATCTGATGACAATATTAAACAGATCATTAGTTATTTCATCGCTCCCCCTACAAAGTCCATGCATATGACCGGCGGAGCTATAGACGCTTTGATTTATGATAGGATTCAAGATTGTGTGATGGATTTTGGTACCAACAACGGATTGGAGATTAATCTTTCAAAAAAATGCTATCCCTACTATCCAGATATTGGGCCTGAAGCGAAAAAAAATAGGGAACTGCTAATCGGTTTATTTGAAGACGAAGATTTTGTATGTGATTTGAAGGAATATTGGCATTTTGATTACGGCGATGTTGTTTGGGCCATTGAAAAAGAAAAGGAATATGCCATTTATGGCCCCACAATTTGGATGTATGAACCGACTGAATGAAAAGGAAGGGTTTGATTACTATCTGAGAAACCCCTGGATTGATTTCCCTCTTACAACCAAAAGACGTTGCTCGATAATAATTACTTCATAATACGAAACAAAAAAGAGGGCGAAAGCCCTCTTTAACATTCCTAGTCCCTAAGAAAACCGTATTAATTTTAAGGCAGTATGCCTACGGTTATTTTTCCAACTCTCATGACGGGACAATGGCCTTTCAATACCACTATTGCTGTCCTGAAATCCTTTCTTTATCTGCTTCATAATTCCTTCTCTATTAACTTACTTGTGATAGGCGTAATACACACCTTTATCTACACATATCTTAAGATGCAAAGATAGTTGAAACATAACACTATTAGGGTAAGTTTAACACGGTGCTATGACAGATAAAATGCGAGGTGCGGGCTATTTGATAGTATAAAATTTTGAAACCTCCCTCCTGCGGGTATTGTCCATTTAAGGTATGGATAGCGTATTGTGGCAAAACACCTTTAGAACGATTCATAATGGCTTAAAAGACAACTTGTTCATGGAACAGTTTTTCGCAAATGGCCAAAGGTCCCAGGCCCTCTTTTCCCCAAAAAACATTTTTTTAATAACGAAGAACCTTAAAATGAACAGAAAGCGGTCCAATGACATTGTATCCATCCCGGACCATGTGTGATTTATGTAAGATTTCTAGGAATTGGTATAACATGCTCGGGTATGGGAAATCCTATCTTTATAATTAAACCTAAATACTATGGATAATAACCCTATGGGTGAGCTAAAAAATATATTGAAAAAAGGGCAAAAGAGAAACCTGATCATTATTGCCGCATTGGTTGTATTGCTGTTTGCATTTAGACCATGGGTTCAAATTGGTGCAGGTGAGCGGGGAGTTGTCCAGAATTTTGGTGCCGTACAGGACAAAGTGCTAAATGAAGGAATCCACTTCAAAATACCGATAGTGCAAACCGTCATCCTAATGGACGTAAAAATTCAAAAGGCAATGACAGATGCGGCCTCTTCATCCTCCGACTTGCAGGATGTGGATTTATCCGTGGCACTTAACTATCACATCATACCTGATAAAGCAAATTTGGTTTATCAAACCATAGGTGTAGAATTCAAGGAGCGTATTATTGACCCCGCCATTCAGGAAGTAATGAAAGCAGTGTCCGCCAGGTATACAGCCGAGGAATTGATTACTAAGAGACCGGCTGTCAGTACCGAAATGCAACAAGCACTCACTTCAAGATTGCTCGCGTCCAACATATCGGTTGATGCTTTTTCGATTATCTCATTTAGTTTTTCCCAAACCTTTACAGATGCCATTGAAGCTAAGCAAACGGCTGAACAAAATGCATTGAAGGCAAAAAGAGACCTGGACAGGATAAAGGTCGAAGCTGAACAAACCATTGCTGCAGCAACAGCCGAAGCCGAGGCGTTACGATTACAAAAAATGAATATTTCACCAGACCTTATTGAACTAAGAAAGATAGAAGCAAACCTTAAGGCCATAGAAAAATGGAACGGGATTTTACCTGAGGTAACAGGTGCTGGGGCAATTCCTTTTATTGGAGTAGGTGATGCCATTAAAAACAAATGATGGGAATATCTCCGGATTTGAATACAGGATTCATAATTATGGTGTTATTGTTTACCCACCTTATTGTGGGTATCCTTCGAGGGCTGTATAGATATCAAATGATTGAAAAGTACCAAAACAATTATTATGGCGACCCTCCCATGGGTCTTTTGAGCAAACTAGCACACAATTGGTTGACTGGCACTTTCAACTCAACGACTTTTTTCCTTTCAGCTTCCTTGACCATTATGCTGTTTTTACTCATCAATGTATGAATTGATGAACAAGGCAAGTGATTATCCTTGGGATTCAATCCTAATTAGATTTGAAACATCACTCTTGAAGGTTTTGCCCTGGCATAAGCTTTTGTAAGCGTATCACGGTAGATGTTTCCTTGTTATAATCTTCCCAAACTCGATCATTCCCAATAAACGAGATGATAAAACTTTCCCCAATGTTTTGATTCTCATGTAGCGGGTATTTTTTGAGTATGACTGACAAAATTTCATCGAAAACAACTATTTTTTCCTCACCCTTTTCTGTTTTACAACAAAATGAATACCCATTTTCAACACGGCCAATGAAGATACCTTCTACCTTATTTATTTGGTCTATTCTTTGGTGTGGAGAGATTGCCAATGAGGTCAGAAATATAAAGAATAACATGGTTGACATAATGATTTTATATCCTTTAAAAAAGAGGTTCTGTTGTTCGGGTTTATGTTCAAATACCCTTTTATCGTTAAGATGTCCTGTTTATTTTTGAATATTGGAGTCAATAACCAAAGTTTGATTTTGGTCTTTTCACATAAACATGGGATATGATGTAAAATGCCATCTTTTAAAGATGGCATTTTATTGATATGGGAATAAGTGGTTTTTTAGGCCAATTCCACATTTACCGCGTTCATTCCCTTTTCTCCTTTTTCCACGGTGAACTTAACATTATCATTTTCACGAATCTTGTCAATAAGACCGCTTTGATGAACAAAGATGTCCTCATCGGAATCCACAGGCTTAATAAAGCCGAATCCTTTGGCATTGTTGAAAAACTTTACTGTTCCTTCTTGCATTACTTTATATTTATTGTTTATTATTCTATTAAATGTTTGTATTATAATATTCATTGTTCTTTACTTTATTGTATTAAAAATTGAGATTCGATTGTGTGGTTATGGGCTGCATTTTTCCCAATTTGCGCAAAACTCCAACATGATCCCTAATGGCTGCGGCAAACGTTCGTTTTGTATTATAGGGCATTCCATATTCTCTTGCGGTAGCCGCCACGATATTTGATATTTTTTTGTAATGTACGTGACAGACATTGGGTAAAAGATGATGTTCTATTTGATAGTTCAATCCCCCGATCAACCAAGAAAAAAAACTGCTTTTAGGCGCAAAATTGGTCGTGGTGGCCAATTGGTGTGAATACCAATCTCCTTCGATCAAACCATCTTCATCAGGAAGGGGAAATTCTGTACTGGGCATAATATGGGCCACCTGGAAGATAGTACTGATCAAAAGACCAGTTACAAAGTGCATGCTAAGAAATGCCAAGATGATTATCCAAGGAGCCAGCGGTACTGTCAACATTGGTATGGTTAGGGCATAGGAATAGTATAGCAACTTCCAGCCGGTTACCTTTATAATTTCATTTCTGAATTCATTCTTTTTGCTCATGTATCCCATCTTCCTGTAGCGGACGAGTCGAATGAAGTCCTTGGCCGTAACCCATGAAACGGTGGACAGGCCATAAAAGAACCATACATACCAATGTTGAAACCTATGCAGTATATTTTTCTTCGCATGTGGAGAAAACCTAAGGAAAAACGGGGCATTTATATCATCGTCCGCTCCTTCTATATTTGTATAGGTATGGTGCAGTACATTGTGTTGTATCTTCCATACCGTGGCATTCGCACCTATCAAGTTCATAGTGTACCCCAGGTATTTGTTTACTCTTTGATTTTTGGAGTATGCGCCATGGATGGCATCGTGCATGATGCCCATTCCTATTCCAGCCATACCAATACCACTGGTTATATATAAGGCAAAAAGCAGCCATGGTGACGCAATGGCGCCAATATTGATAAAAACAAGAGGGACAAAGAACACTGCTAACATCAGAATGGTCTTACCGACCATACTTTTGTTCGCATGCTTACTGATATTATTTGTTTTGAAATATTGGTTTACCCTGTTCCTAACTGTTTTTGAGAAATCAGAGTTTGTTCTTTTTGAAAATTTTGGCTTATTGATGCCATCATTTGTGGTTTGATTTTTTTTCCACATGTAGTTTAAAGGATAATAGCAAGCGCAATCTGTTTATGATATGTTGAACGATTATACCTGTCCTTGTACTACTTAATATTAGTAGATTATGACGGCAAGCTTCCCCACCCTGAACGCCTGGCTTAAAATGTTATTTAAAAATTACCTTAAAAAGAAGAGAGCTGAAAATAAATCGAGAATTGGGTAAGACTAAATGAATCTAGGCTTTCTGAATTTTAACACGGTAAAGGTACGACTAGTTTGAGTAGTATTTCTAAATAGCGTGTTAAATGTTGAAAATAAGTATTTTATGTTTTTAGTTCTTATGCGGAAGCGGGCACCTGAAACTAATTTATAAAATTGAAAGACCGATTGCCCAAAAACCATATAAGAAATGTTCCTGAACAAAATAAAAGGGATAAAACATTTTGGTCCCGATTAAAATCCTTTCCTTTACACATATCACGGATTATGGACAACTATTGTTCCAATCCTTAAATAAAAAAGATAGCCCTCTCCTTACCTGTATTTAATTCCCTAGGACCGCTTCTTGGTTATTTTCTGCTTGTACCAATATTTTTAATTTCAAATACCGTCAAGGCCAAAGTCCAAAGCCTGGGTTTCATAGAAAGTGTATTTCCCGGGCATTCCGTTAAGAATCTTGAAAATATCCAAGGGGGGCAGCGGAAACTTGATACATGTAAAAACGAAATCCCGATAAAATAGGAATACAATGAGACCCCTTGCAATATCAAAGCAAATTACTAATAGGGATAGTTCCTCTCTCAACAAATATCTTAATGATATTGGACGCATTCCGATGATCACCACTGAGGAAGAGGTTGATTTGGCTGTTCGTATAAGGCAAGGAGACACAAAGGCTTTGGAAAGATTGGTTTCGGCCAATTTGAGGTTTGTGGTTTCGGTTGCCAAGCAATATCAATTTAAAGGACTATACCTGCATGACCTAATCAATGAAGGGAATCTTGGACTGGTCGGGGCGGCAACAAAGTTTGACGAAACACGCGGGTTCAAGTTCATCTCTTATGCAGTTTGGTGGATTCGTCAGGGAATCATACAAGCACTGACCGAAAAATCGAGAATGGTCAGATTGCCCCTGAACAAGATTAATGTAATCAATAAAATCAGTAAAATTTCTTCACATTTCGAACAAGTACATCAAAGAGCACCTATTGCGGAAGAAATATCAGAATTAATCGATTTCTCGATGGACGAGATTCAATTCTGTCTGAAACACTCTTCCAGGGCGATTTCAATGGACGAACCTTTAAAAATTGGTGATGGGGATTTGAATTTGGGCAATATCATACGTTCCGACAGTTCTAGCAGCCCAGAAACAAAACTTATTAAGGACTCATTGGCATCTGAAATCGAAGACCTACTGAATATTCTTCCATCTCGTGAAGCTTATGTAATCAAGATGTGCTTCGGTATTGGTGTAATAGTTCCTTTAACATTGGATGAAATTGGTAGTAATTTGGACATTACAAAGGAAAGAGCAAGACAGCTCAAATCAACTGCTTTGCTGCGCTTGAGACAATCTTCATCGTCTCAAATACTTAAGGATTACTTAGAATAGACACATTTCATAAAATATATTTATGAAAGGACGATTACCCAGCATATTTTAATAAAGTTTCTTTTTTAGAACACTTGTTTAAGTCTATTATCATTGAGAATGATGGGGTGCAAAGTATGCTCGTCTTTTTTGGAGGTACTGAATAATCAAGGGCTCAGTTTATTAGGCAGATTAGAAGCAAAACAGGCGCAAAAAGCATTATTTAAAATTGGACAAAGCTCCTTATTAGTTTTAACATAGTGGATTTAGGAGTACCAGCCACTACTTAACCTGACAGTCTTAGGTTATTCCGACACTTGAAAAGAACCTTTAAGCTCATTGTATTCGACGAGCTTTTCTTTTGCTAAAAGTATGGAATCCTCAAAAGTCTGCAAAGGAATCTTTCCGTAGCAGTGTTTTCCTGTACGCGTCCTTTCGGTGTTGTACCATCCGATCCACTGATCTAGGTCATTTTGTAGCTCTTCGATGGACTTATAGACCTTCTTTCTGAAAGCGACAAAGAAAAACTCGTTCTGCATGGTCTTGTGGAAACGTTCACAGATACCATTTACAACAAATATCCACAGCGGTTATAGGAAATTCCACGCCGATATTTTACTTATAGGTCTCTCTCTTGTAAATAATGGTAAGATTTTTATATTCTTCCTGGAGTCGGACGGCCAGCGTATCGCCTATATGGGTTTTCCAGAGATAGATACTTTTTAGCCTACTAAGTTTAGGGAGCAGGTCGATTAGTCCCTCCGAGACTTTGGTGTCATACAAATTTAGGGATTCCAGATGGGCCAATTTTGATAAATGCTGAATTCCATTGTCCGAGATAACGTTTCCGCTGAGGTTCAGTTTTACAAGATTTTCCAGTTGCCCAAGTTTTTGAAGATGTTCATCCGTCACTCCTGAATGGCTTAGGTCCAGCCAAACCAATTGTTCTTTAAGGTTTAACAACAAATCCAGGTCGGTCCGGGCAATTTTTCTTTCGCTAAGGCTAAAATTGGCGTCGAGAAAGTAGTTATCCCGCATCAGGCGGTTTATAATAAAACCATTGTCCGTTAGGGAATCGATGAGTGTTGTGTTCGGCGGGTCTACAGTTTGGTTAAAAATACTGTTTTTGTCCAGCCCAAGATAAGTATATACGGTTTCGGTTATTTCCTTTTTGCTATCAAGTTTGGTAACGTACCCCTTGGGGAAGGCTCCGGCCGTAATCCAGAATTCAATAATATCCACTTCCTCATCGGTTAAAGGTCTTTTGCCTTCAGAAGGCATAAAATCATCATGGTTTTCGGGAAGTGTAATGCGTCTAAAAAGCTCACTTGCCCCTGCATCGCCTACAACCACTACTTCCCCATTTTCACCTCCTTTCATCAGTTCGGAATAGGAGGTTAACAGTAAATCTCCTTTCTTTTTCCCAGGATTGTGGCAGCTAACACATTTACCATCCATCATGGGCTGCACCAGATCCAGATAGATATCGGCAGAATCCAAAACAGTCACTTTTGGTCTAGGTTCTTTCTTGGGAGGGAGTCCGGCCATACCTCTAATAGGATTAGGGGCATATTCCAGTAAATAGGTTTGACCATGGGTGAGATTGCCTCCCAAATGGCCTGTATAGGTAATGGTGATGGCAACTAAAACAACCAATGACCATTTTACAAATTGAGCATTTTTGCCTTGCTTTTTAAAAACGAGATAACAGGCCAAGGACAATGCCAAGACCATTATTCCGCTCCATTGATGCCAGAATAAAGTGTCGGTATCATAATCTCCCGAAAGGGATAATAAATACCCGAACAGTACGGCAAGAAATGCGCTGAAGGAACCGAGCGCCCAGAGGTAATGGAGAAAAGGTTGTATAGGTTGGAATTTAGGCCAACGACTGGCAAATTGTGCAATAGCTGCCAGTATCAAAAACCCAATGGGCAGATGTACTACTAGCGGATGGAATCGCCCAAAAAAAATAAGGATGTCCGCAGGATCTTCTAGAAAGCCAAAATTGAGCATAAGGATCAACTCCATTCAGTTCTATTTAAGGGGCTTTCCCAACAAAGGCTTTCCGTTAGTGGTTAGTATTTGAAAATGGTGAACGCTGTGGCCGGAATAACTCCAGACCTTATTTTTATGCTTGTCCAGCTCTAAAAGTTTTACGCCTTCCTTTGCACCATAACTGGCAATGACGGTATTGCCGTTGGACAATCTTTGGGCACCGCAAGGATCGGCCAAGGGGTTTCCTTCCAGATCGGCATTGTCCACTTTCCATACTACTTTTCCTTCTGGATCCATTTCGATGACTTTATTGCCGTGTGTAAGTGTTATCAGGGTATTGCCATTTTTTAATCGGATGGCCGTAAAGGGCCAATTCTCATCCGCTTTTCCCCCAAAATCCTCCAAATCCGTTCGAAAAGAACGGATTACTTTGCCGTTACTGTCGTATTCCTTTACTGCGAATGCCAATAAATGGGGAACCAGATAGTTGCCGTTTTCTAATTTTCTTGCCATACGTGTCTGCATATGTACATTGTCGGTTTCCGGTAGCAAGGGAACACTTTGGACCACCTTTCCATTTGTGTCCACTTCAATTATTCTGGGCTTGGTACCCGATTCCGTAATCATCGTATTTCCATTTTGTAACCGGACAGCGGTTCCCAATTCCATTGATTTCTCAGCTCTTTTATAGGAGAAAACGACTTCTTTTTTCGTGTTGTATTCCAATATCTCATCTGCCCAGCAAATCAATAGATTTCCACTTTCCAAAACATATCCGTCCCTTGCTCCCGGTCTTCCGGAATTCCAAAGTTCTTCCCCCGCTTCGTCAATGATACCCGTAAATTGGGGCCCGGCCATAAAGAATGAATGCTTGATCTCCGCAGTCTTTTGACCTATCAATAGTATGGGCAGCAAAAGAAAAATGAATATTCCCTTTTTGGAAAAGTTGTGCATATTGGTTTTTCTTTCGTTTAAAGTTTCAAGCCAAAATATCTTTCATAACATGCCCATGTACATCGGTCAAACGCATATCCCGACCTCCAAAACGAAAAGTCAATTGTTCATGGTTTATTCCCATCAGGTGCATGATAGTGGCATGTAGGTCGTGAATGGTAACTTCGTTCTCAATGACCCGATAACCATACTCATCCGTTTTGCCAAATATGGTACCTCCTTTTACTCCGGCCCCGGCCATCCACATGCTAAAGGCTGAAGGGTTGTGGTCTCGTCCATCGGTACCTTGGGCAAAAGGAGTCCGGCCAAACTCACCGGTCCAAACGACCAAGGTGTCCTCTAACATGCCACGGGATTTCAAATCTTTTAATAGCCCGGCAATGGGTTGGTCTACGGCATGGGCATTTCGTTCATGTCCGTCCCTTAGATTGCTATGCTGATCCCAGCGATCTGCCGCTACCTTGGGGCAAGTCAATTCAATAAACCGGACTCCTCGTTCTACCAAACGTCTTGCCAATAGGCACTGGGCCGCATAACCTCTGGTGTGTGGATCATCGGAATCAAATCCATATAACTTTTTGGTCGCCTTGGATTCTTCCTTGAATTCTGTAAGTTCGGGAATGGAAGACTGCATCTTATAGGCCAGCTCGTAATTGGAAATAGCCGATTCCACAGCATCCACTTCTCCCATTTTGCCGATGAGGCTATTGTCCAGTTGCTTGATGAACTGCAATTTTTCTTCCTGTAAGTTCTTAACCCTTTCCAAAGGCTTAATGTTGGCTACGGGTTCTACCCCGGTCCTTAAGATGGAAGCCTGGTAGGAGGCCGGTAGAAACCCGTTCTTGAAATTGTCCAGGCCACCAGGAGGAATCAAACCACCATCCAAAACCACATAACCAGGAATGTTCTTGTTCTCGCTTCCTAGGCCATAAGTCATCCAGGATCCCATACTGGGCCGTCCCTGAATACCGCTGCCGGTATGCAAAAAATAATTAGCATTGGTGTGCTCTGGAAAATTAGAGGTCATGGACCGGATCAATGCAATATCGTCCACGCATGTTGCGATATGTGGAAATAGTGAGCTTACGGGCATGCCACACTCGCCATACTGTTTAAATTCCCATGGGCTTTTCAAGATTTTCCCAACGTTATCGAATTGAGTGGCGTCTACCTTGAATTTTTTTTTGGGGTCTTCCCCATTTTCTTTGGCGAGTCGGGGTTTGGGGTCAAACGAATCTACTTGGGATACCCCACCATCCATATACAAAAAGATAATGTTTTTGGCCTTGGGCATGTAATGGGGCCCAAGGGATAGACCGGTTTCCGCAGCACTATTTTTTGGTCGATCACAGCCAAAAGGCAATACACCGAACAGACTTGTAAAAGCAAGTGCGCCAAAACCTCCCTTACAAATACCCAGCATTTCACGGCGTGACAGGGGGCGTTGCATAAAATTGTTGAAATGGCCCATTAGATCAAGTATATAAATTCTTTTAAATTAAAAATACTATGGCAGAAATCCTTCCAGATAAGAATTTCTATGTCCGAATCGGTTTTTGACGCGGATTCCATTTTCCGTAGTCCGCTTATAAATTGTTTTGCTTTGTTTATTTCCTCTGGATTAGGTTTTCTGGAGAAGGTTCGCCTATAGATCCATTCGATTTTTTGATCGAAGGTCAGTTCTTTTTGGGCGAGTAGTTTCTCAGCCATGATTTGTGCCTGCTGCGCTATGAAGGGATCGTTCATTAAAGTGAGCGATTGTGCCGGTACGTTAGTTACATTGCGATTGCCAAAGGTGCTAAACGGAATGGGACGGTCAAAAGTGACCATCATGGGTTCCAGGAAATTACGACGAACTTCCTGATAAATGCTTCTTCTACCTGCACCATCCATAGGTCCGGATTGGTTGGGCCGTCCCCGACCTTGCATAAACTCGGTAAGATAGGTCTTTACAGGAGGACCATACATGGTAGAATCCAAACTTCCGGAAACGGCCAACACGCCATCACGAATTGCCTCGGCCTGCAATCGCCGCACAGGGAAAGAAGCCAGATAGATATTGTTCGGATCTTTGCTCGTAAGTTCGTCATTTCTGGCAGTACTTCTTTTAAATGCCTGGGAAGTAACAATGCTACGAACCATTTTTTTTATGGACCATTCTTCTTTTTGGAATTTAATGGCGAGATAATCCAACAGCTCCGGATGGGAAGGCAATTTGCCCTGTAATCCAAAATTGTCAACGGTCTCTACAATGCCCTTGCCAAAAAGATGATGCCAGATACGATTGACCATTACCCGTGCCGTTAAGGGGTTTTCCTCGTTCAGCATAGCTTCTGCCAATTCCAGGCGTCCGCTTCCCTTTGATGTGAAAGGAACATTGCCCAAAGGTAGTGCTGATAAGAACCGTCTGGGGATATCTTCCTCTAAAAGATCATTATGATCGCCCCTATTAAATACAGGGCTATTGATACCAAAACCATCGGTAATGGCATAGAAAAAAGAATCGCTGTCCAATTTTTCGACCAGTTGGCGATTACTGTCCATTGCAGTAGCCAATTCTGGAAACTTGGATGGAAGTCTCCCTTCCTTTAACTTTTGATTTAGTCCTTTAACTAAACCTGCTGAAAGGTCCAAGGTGGGCCAATCTTCTTTTTCTACAGGCTTTCCGTTAATTGGGCGTTTCATTTCAACGGGCCATTCCGTATCATAGGTAACGGCATATTGGGCTTCAATAAAAGCATTTTCGGGTAAGCTATAATAATGACCTTTGTAGCCGCCGGGAAGAATTTCGATATAGGCCTTATGCCCCTTCCATGGACTGATATCGAAAACGTAATTATTCCAGGCTTTGGCATTGATTTGTTGCTCAAGTTCCCCATAAATGGGATTCTGGATCAATTGAAAATTATCTATGATAATCCGGATCGTACTATGCATACCTCGTGCCCGGACCCCAATGTAATCCGTATCTAGAATAAAATTAGGAGATTGTAGGGAGCCTAACACTCCGGTACCCAATGTTTTGCTGGAAGCTCTACCTTCATCCAACCCCAACAGCTTTCCTGAGGTTTTATCCACCAAGGGATTTCCCAAAGTTGTTCGTTTTCCAAAGGCGAGCCCGTTCGTTATCCATCCATCAAAATTGGAATTTCTAAAATCGCCGATAATTTTAAAAGGTGCGTCCCGGGGCAAATCCTTTTTTTGTAATTCCCCTGAGGCAGTCATTTCCTGTACGTCTTTTTGCGTCCAGGAATCGGCTATTATTTTTCGCATGTACAGATTCAAATCCTGAATTTCCTCTGCGGTCTGTCGGGTGGTCATCGAAATATCGGCAATGGGCGCAAAGCGGGTACTCTCCATTATACCATACAGAGCATAATAATCGTCCGCCGAAATAGGGTCGAATTTATGATCATGGCATTTGGCACAGGAAACCGTTAAACCCTGAAAGGTTTTACTGGTTACATCTATCATGTTATCAATGCGGTCCGCTTCTTCTTTTTTGATGTCCACCGGACTATGTTTGCCTTCGCCCATTACATAAAATGCCGTTCCCATAGGTGATTCGGAAATGTCCATTTCTTTGTTTTCACGGGGCTCTTCCAATAAATCTCCGGCCAGATGCTCCCTTAAAAGTTGATCATAGGGTAGGTCTTGGTTGAAGGCACGTATGAGATAGTCGCGATACTTATAGGCCCCTACAATAGGATAATCAAATTCATGGCCCTTGGTCTCGGCATAGCGGACCAGATCCATCCAATGGCGGGCCCAACGCTCACCATATCCTGTAGAATTGAGGTAACTATCTACCATGTTTTCGTAAGCATCCTTAGAAGTATCGGCAATAAAGTGTTGCACATCTTCGGGTGAAGGAGGTAGACCTGTTAGCAAGTAGGACACCCTTCGAATAAGCGTATTCTTGTCTGCCTGGGAAGACTTCATTAAACCTTTTTGCTGTATTCGCATATTGATCAACGAATCAATCGCTTTACTTTCGTTATGGGCAATTTCGGTTTCCGGTTTTATAAATGCCCAATGGGATTTCCATTCAGCGCCCTGATCGATCCATTTTTCCAAAAGTGCTTTTTCCCGTATGGTCAATTTGTAATTTGAATCCGGTGGGGGCATAACCATATCTTCGGCCTCATGATTGATGCGGTAGATCAATTGACTTTTTGAGGGCTTTCCTGGCACAATGGCATGCCCACCTTCCTTTAGGAGAGCTGTTGCCCCTTCATAGGTGTCCAATCGCAGCTCGGCTTTTCTACCGCTGGCATCGGGCCCGTGGCAGAGATAGCAATTCTGTACCAAAATGGGCCGAATATGAAAATTGAAATCCACCGTTTCCGGTAATGGTTCGGAAAATTGTGTGTTATCGCCACAAGAAGATATTAGGAGACACAATGACCCAATCGCAATTACGATATTTCTTTTTTGGGAGAACACCATTCCGGATTTATTAAGGCTTCCTATCAAATATAAAGATTAAAATCGTAGTATTCCATTACACAGGGTGCCCAGGATGTTACTTTTCCAACATTTGGGAAATTTAGAAGTGCCAGGAGGAGATGGTTATTTTAAGTCTGTGCGCATCATGGGAATGGGGGTGAACGGGATATGCCGAGCAACGTAGGCGATTGTTTGCATAATCTATTTTCGTCTCGACCAAATTTCATACATCGGTTCTCCTTTGCTGTTTTTGCCTTTGTGATGCCAGTCCCTATCCTTAATCTCATAATTGAATTTTAAGGATGCCCCGACACGGGAGTTGTCCCTGGAAAAATATTCAATGTTCTCCATATAAACACCATCTTCTGAGGAAAAGGAACCACCTCCAGTACCGAAGAATTTCATGGTTTCCGTATTATAGGCAATCCATTGGAAACGATCGCCCTGTAGATATTTCAAGGTCTTTCTGGGATTTTCCTCGCCTCTGCGTTCTTGGCCGTTATCCGGTCCACGTGTGGCAAAAAGCCATGGTCCGTCCAGATCCTGTTGGGTTTTCTTAGAAAGGGTGAAGCTTAACGCCTGACCATTTTCTAGGGTAAGCTTTTTCCCCGTCATCGAATAGGGCAAGGTCAGCTCGGTAAGACCATCCGCCTCATGGTTGGAGTTAAATTCCAACTTCACTGTAAGATTGTTGTCCGCAACGGTGTAAAACCCACCTAGGGTTTTAATGAATTTAGCGGGCGATTTTTCATAAACGGAGTGGATCAAATAGTTCCCATTTATTTTTAGTTCGTGATGAACGTTGTCCGCGTCGGCATGATAAATGCCGGGAGTAATTTGTCCGGTAGTAGACCAGATGGGGATTAACAAGCATATCCATAGTAATTTTTGTGCCAGTTTCATTTTTCTTTGGATTTAGTGTTGGAACTTCAATATATGTAAGCAGTCCCTAAATTCTTGGGAATTCCTTAAGAACCAAAGTACGAAAGAATTGTCAAAATTTTAAAGGGTACGGATAGAAAAGCCGTCTTTTTAAGGTTTCATTTACTTCACAATGTTCCTTCAACGTATTCTTTTAGATCCGGACAAATTACGGGCTAGATCTATGCAGGAAATCGGATTGTAAAAACAACCTATGTTAAGCTTTTGATCTTTTACGTTTTCCACTGCAATTCCCGAACAAGAATGCTATAAATTTGCAGTTTCAATAGTACAAATCCATGAATAAAGCAGTTTATATTGCCACCACGCAGCCCAAGAGCGGCAAATCCATCGTTTCCCTAGGCCTTATGCAGGTATTGCTGGGCAGGGCTGCTAAGGTAGGCTACTTCAGGCCCATTATCGATGACTATGATCCCGGCAAAATGGACAATCATATAGAAACGGTGATATCCTATTTTAATTTGGATCTGGAACATGATGATGCCTATGCCTATACCCGTAGCGATGTGGTAAAAAAGCTGAACAAAGACAAAGAGGATGAAGTGCTGGACAAGATTATTGAAAAGTACAAGGCCATTGAGGAGCGTTTTGACTTTGTGCTGGTAGAAGGTACGGACTTTACTGGTGAGGGAGGTATTATCGAGTGGGACATCAATGTTTTAATGGCCAAGAATCTAGGTATTCCAACCATAATTGTTACCAGTGGAGTGGATAAGACATTGGATGAATTCATTGGTGATATGTATTTGGCCTATGATTCCTTTAAGGAACAGAAGGTGGAAGTATTGATGATGGTGGCCAACAAGATACAACCTGAAAACATTGGCCTTGTTACGGAAGCTCTTAAAAAAGACTTGCCCAAAGAGGTTTTGATCGGGGCCATTCCCTTAAATCCTGTTTTGGGAAACCCCACCATTAAGGAGATCGCGGATGAACTGAACGGAGAGGTTTTGTTCGGGGCGTCTTATTTGAATAATCAGGCCGGGCATTTTGGGGTAGGCGCCATGCAATTGCGTAACTATTTAAATCATTTGAGGGATGACGGGCTTGTCATTACTCCTGGAGATAGGGCAGATATCATTCTGGGAGCTTTACAGGCCAATATTTCCACCAACTACCCGACTGTCTCCGGTATTATTCTTACAGGGGGTTTAAAACCGGAAGAACCCATAATTAAACTTATTCAAGGACTTTCGGAAGTAGTACCGATTATTTCCGTGAAGGAAGGGACCTTTCATATTACTAACCGAATAGGAGCCATAACGCCTAAAATCTATGCCAAGAACACCAAAAAGATAACCGCTTCCATTCAGGATTTTGCAAAATTCACGCCTGAAGTAGAGCTAGCGGAACGTTTGGTAACATTTTCGTCCAATGGTATTACCCCAAGAATGTTCCAGTACAATATTGTAAAAATGGCCCAGGCCAATAAAAAACATATTGTACTACCTGAAGGCACGGACGAACGCATCCTTAGGGCCGCACAGGAATTGTTAGATACAAACGCCGTTGACATTACGTTGTTGGGTGCTATTGAACAAATCAAGGAAAAAATAGTACAGCTGGACCTGGATTTGGATTTGTCCAAGGTTTCCATTATCGACCCGGCAAAGGCCGAAACTTTTGACGAATATGTAGAGACCCTTTATGAGTTGCGCAAACATAAAAATTTAAACCGCACTATGGCGCGTGACCTTATGACCGATGTTTCCTATTTTGGTACCATGATGGTCTACAAGGGCCATGCCGATGGGATGGTTTCCGGTGCGGTCCATACCACACAACATACCATACGACCTGCACTTCAATTTGTAAAGACATTACCCGGAGTGTCCTTGGTATCTTCGGTTTTTTTCATGTGCCTTCCTAGTCGTGTGGTGGTTTTTGGTGATTGTGCCATTAATCCAAACCCAACCGCTGAACAACTGTCGGAAATTGCCATTTCCTCGGCCCAATCGGGCATTGCCTTTGGCATTGAACCCAAGATAGCGATGTTATCCTATTCGTCTGGGAGTTCCGGAACCGGAGAGGATGTGGAACGGGTTCGTCAAGCTACCGAACTCGTTAGAAAGAAGCGGCCCGACTTAAAAATCGAAGGACCCATACAGTATGACGCCGCAGTGGACTTAAGGGTAGGAAAAAGCAAACTCCCCGATTCCGATGTGGCCGGGCAGGCGACCATATTTATTTTCCCTGACCTTAATACAGGTAACAATACCTATAAGGCCGTACAACGGGAGACAGGCGCCCTAGCCATAGGCCCTATATTACAGGGGCTTAAAAAACCTGTGAACGATTTAAGTCGCGGCAGTACCGTGGAGGACGTAATAAATACGGTTATCATTACTGCCATACAGGCGCAGGCCATGTGAGTCAAAAAAAGCAAAAGTTTTTCCAAGAACCAAGTGAAATTGTGGTACGTCCTAAAGAATACTACTATTTTTAGCCCATGAATATTTTAATTCTAAATTCCGGAAGCTCGTCCATAAAATTCCAGTTGATACAAATGCCTTCGGAACAAATTACCTGTTCTGGAATCGTAGAGCGCATTGGTTCGGAAGAGGCTACTTTAACGTACAAGGGGAACGATAAAACTTTACGCCATGTGGATAGCATAAAGACCCATAAATTGGGTTTGCAGAAAGTTTTGGAAATTCTTTTGGATACCAAAAATGGGGCAATCGATAATATTGATGAAATTGATGCAGTAGGACATAGGGTAGTTCATGGTGGAGATTCCTATTCCAAAACCACTTGGGTTACTAACGAGGTAAAAAAAGAAATCCGGGAATTTTCCACCTTGGCACCGTTGCACAACCCGCATAATCTAGAAGGTATTCAAATTGCCGAACAGCTATTTCCAAAGGCTAAGCAAGTTGCGGTTTTTGACACGGCCTTTCATCAAACAATTCCTGTTAAGGCGCACAAATATGCCATCCCCAATAGGTTTTATACAGATTATGGTATCCGATCCTATGGGTTCCACGGAACAAGCCATAAGTATGTTTCCGAAAAGGCCATGGATTACTTAAAAAAAGAGAAATCCAAAATAATTACGATCCATCTCGGAAACGGATGTAGCATTACGGCTTTGGTCGATGGCCAAAGTGCTGACCACAGTTTGGGCTTTGCCCCTTCCAATGGGCTCATTATGGGTTCTCGAAGTGGGGATATTGACCACGCCCTTATTTTTCACCTAGTGAACACTTTGGGGTATTCTTTGGATGAGGTAAACCACCTTTTGAACAAGAAAAGCGGGATGCTAGGGCTGACCGGCCACAGCGATTTGCGTGATATTCAATCGAAGGCCGAAAATGGGGACAAGGATTGCCAACTTGCCTTGCAAATGAACGCCTATCGCATTAAAAAGTACATTGGGGCGTATACCACTGTAATGAATGGCCTGGATGCCATTGTATTCACTGCGGGAATCGGTGAAAACTCCAGTGTGTTGAGGAAACTTATCTGTACGGATATGTCCTATCTAGGCATTGTCCTGGACGACCATAAAAATGAAATGGATTCCGGTACATTACGGGAAATAAATGCAGCAACCTCGGAAGTAAAGATTCTTGTCATTGCCACCAATGAGGAATTGGAAATCGCCAAACAGACATTTGATTTGTGTTCCGAGGCTTGATATCCTTCATGAATTTGAAAAGACTTCTTTAAGATTTTCTACCATAGTTCATATTTCAAGGTAAGCAACAATAAGGCTAAACCATTGCTTAGTATGAATTGGAAATCGACGTACTTGGTTTTTAAGGTAATCCCCTATTGCGCTAACCCTGATTTTTGCTTAACTTTTGGTCACGTAATTATGGACAACCTAAGAAGAGTCATAGTAGATTTCAAAAAGCTGACCCCGGAAGTACTTAAACTCCTGGTGGACAAGTATCCAGATGGGTACGATGATCGCAATATCATCACTTTTAAAAATGCCCAAGGGGAACGTATTGAAGCTGTGGAGGTTACTACCGAAGATACCAAATACTTGGTGAAGATCAGTGCTAAGCTAGAGTATACCATGGAGAATTATGATGAGGACGATTACGAGGATTTTGCTGCGGATGACCCGGCCGCTGTGGTCGACCCCAAAGAGATGCTGGAAGAAGATGACTAAGCCTTTAAATTCCCCAACATCACTTTCGTAGTTTTCTCCAAATCAAAATCGGGTTTCCAGCCCCAGTCCTGTCTCGCTTTGGAATCATCAATGCTATTGGGCCAAGAATCTGCAATGTCCTGTCTAAAATCAGGTTTATAGGAAATCTCGAATTCCGGAATGTGTTCCTTAATGTTTTGAGCAATTTCTTTAGGAGAAAAGCTCATGGCAGATAGGTTGTATGAGGAACGTACCTTAACTTTTTCGGCTTCTGTTGCCATAAGCTGTTGGGTAGCTTTTATGGCGTCATCCATAAACATCATGGGTAGTTTAGTATCCTCATTCAAAAAACAGCCATACGCGCCTTCAGCCAAGGCCTTATGATAAATTTCCACGGCGTAGTCCGTGGTTCCACCGCCTGGTTGTGTCTTCCAACTTATTAGTCCAGGGTAACGAAGGCTACGTACATCCACCCCAAATTTGTGATGATAATAGTCGCACCATCGCTCGCCGGACTGTTTGCTTATGCCGTAGACCGTACTCGGCTCCATTATTGTATTTTGAGGGGTGTTCGTTTTTGGGGTATTGGGACCAAAGACTGCGATACTTGACGGCCAAAAAATTTTTTTTATCTTTTTGTCCTTGGCAAGGTTCAAAACATTGAACAGGGAGTTCATATTCAGGTTCCAGGCCCGTTCCGGAAACTTCTCGGCCGTTGCACTGAGCATAGCGGCCATAAGATAAACCTCATCTATTTCATAATAGGCGACAACCTCTTCCAATACATCATAATCCGTGGCGTCCAATAGTTCAAAGGAACCGGAGTCCATCAAGTTTTCGCTTCCTTCCCTAATGTCGCTCGCAATAACGGATTCGTTGCCGTAGGTTTCCCTAAGGGCAAAGGTAAGCTCTGTGCCTATCTGTCCGCAAGCCCCTAAAATAAGTATGGATTTATGCATTTAAAATGAAGTTAAATGGATACCGGGGTAAAGATAACCGATTCTAAAATTTGTACCTTCGCGTTATGTTAAAATTCTTCGTTTTAGGAGTTGTTACCCTAGTATTTATTTCTTGTGGGTCCGGTAACAAACAGGAAGATACTACAGATACCTCGGTGTTTGACATATCCACGGAAAAATGGCCAAAAAAAACCGCAATACAGTCCAAGGCGATGGATATTTTAAAAAACTGGCCTGAATTCAACGCACTTGAAACGAGTTTTGATGCACTTTACTCGGTTGAGAACAAAGAAGACCTTAAGTTGGTTATTGAAGATTTAATCGAAAAACAAAAGCTATTGGCAGATTCGAAATATCCAGAACCTTTTGATATTTCCCAGATAAGGAGTAGGCAAAAAGTATTCAAGACCTATATTTTAAAGGCTAAAAACTATTTAGAATTTCAACAGGATTCCCACGAACCTACTTTGGAGATGATCAACGCCTACAACGGATTTCGGAATCATTTTAATATCATTGTCAACAATACCCTGGACACCAAACTTATATTGGAAGAAGGATAGGAAACTTGTTCATTGGTTGTTGAGGATTACTTGCATTACGATTATGTCAAAGTCACTTCTTTTTATTCCGGATATTTCAGGCTTTACCAAATTCGTACAGACGACAGAGGTTGAACACAGCCAACATGTAATTTCCGAACTGTTGGAAGTACTTATCGATGCCAATACCCAGGAGCTTGAATTAGCCGAAATAGAGGGGGATGCCCTCTTCTTTTACAAGGAAGACGAAGTACCTTCGCAAGAGCGGTTACTGGCTCAAATAGAAACTATGTTTACGGCGTTTCACAGTCATTTGAAGTTGTTGGAAAAAAATAGGATATGCCCCTGTAATGCCTGTGCCAGCGCACCGAAGCTTCAGCTCAAGGTAGTGGCACATTGTGGTGAATTACAATACATTGCCGTAAAAGGTAACCGAAAGCCATTTGGGCAACAAGTTATAGAGACCCATCGACTACTAAAAAATTCGATTGACAGTGATAATTATGTACTGATCAGTAAAAAATTGGCCAAGGAAATAGGATTGCCCATCTATTATTATAGTAAGGTTTTTAGGTTTAAAGAAGGGAAGGATAGCTACGATGACAAGGAAGTAGAATATATCTACGCATTGATCGATAAGGAAAAACTTAGCCTCAATGAGTTTTCCCAAGCCAAGAAGGTTAGTTTTGACAGGTCCCCGGACTTGATTCTTGATAAACAATTTCCAATTCCAGCTTCAGAACTCATGGAACTTATTACCAATTACAAATACCGCCCTCAATGGGTCAATGGGGTAGATGCCTTTGAGTTCAATGAAAATGAGGTCACTCGTTTGGGAACCGAGCATGTATGTGTCATTAATGGAAAGCATTTAAATTTTGTCACCATAACCAAGAAAGTTGATCCAGGGGTACTAGTTTATGGGGAGATGACTACGAATCTTCCTGTCGTGGATGCCTTATACCAATTTTATAGCTTAACTCCCCTTTCACAAACCTCATGTAATCTTAAAAGCGAAGTGTATTGGGAAGCCAAGTCGCTCTTTAAAAAGTTGATTATTTTCCTTTTTGTTCGCCGTATCTTTAAAAAAAATACCCAACAAGCCTTAGATGGCCTATACAGGTTCGTTGCGGATAAACGTTTGATAGCCAGTGATTCTTAGGATTTACTGTCCAAATAGGAACCAAGGTTGCCCAAAGCATTATCCCAAAAATGTTCGTAAAATTTAAGCCATTGGTTTACTTCTTTAAGCGGTTGTGCATCCGCTTGGCAATAGCGTTCCCTGCCTTTGGCATTGATTTGTACCAATCCGGCTTCTTCCAAAGTTTTTAAATGCTTGGTGATACCTTGTCTGCTAATTTCAAATTGATTGGAAATTTGGGTAATGGGCATTGCGGTGGCCGCCAACACCAAGGCGTGAAAAATTTCACGCCTTGTAGGGTCGGCAATGGCCTTTAGAATTTTGGTGATTTTATCCTGCATGGACTTCCTGTATTAGATACTTGGAAAGTTCCGACACACAATTGTCCCACCCGGCGTTAAAGCTGGTAAACATTTGTACCGCACTATCTCCGGGATACTTGGATATTCCCGAATGCTCCAAATACAGTTTGGTCTTACCCTCTACTTCATTCAATTCCCATTTAACCGTGGTTTCGGTATCCGTGTTCTGTACCGTCCAAGTGTACACCAGTGTATACGGATTTGCCTCTTTTACCACTCCGGTTATTTGGGTGCAACCGTGTTCCTCATCCGCAGTAAACGTGTAGTTGTAGCCGGTCTCTGCCTTAAAATCGGCATCAATGAACCACGCGGAAATTTCCTCGGCCTTGGAAATAGCATTCCATACCTTGTCGATGGAATGATCAAATAGGTGTTCTTTTGAAATTACATCTTTCATGACTGTTCGTTTTTTTAGATTAATATGCAACTATATGGTTGCAAATATAGCCAATATTTTTAAATACGCAACTTTTTGGTTGCATAAAATTGGATTTTGTATATAAAAAGATGTCAGATAGAGATTGACCAAGGTAATAAATCTGTTAAACGGGCATATTCAAGGTATTAATTCTATCCATACTATGTAAGAAAATAGATGCAAATTGTTTAAATTGCTTGGATTGACTAATTCGAAATATTGAAACTAATTTTAACACAATGAGAAGGCAAAAAATACTTTTTTATGCTTGTTTTTTGGTACTTGCCCAGTTGGGTATTGCACAACAAATAAACGAAAAGACTTTTGAGGGGCTTGAATTCAGAAGTTTGGGACCGGCATTGACCTCCGGTAGAATAGCCGATATTGCCATTCATCCCGAGAATGAAAACATCTGGTACGTGGCCGTGGGATCTGGGGGAGTTTGGAAGACGGTCAACTCGGGGACCACCTGGACCCCAATTTTTGATAAACAGAAAAGTTATTCCATAGGTTGTATCACTATAGACCCCAACAATCCACATACGGTCTGGGTAGGTACCGGTGAAAATGTAGGAGGTAGGCATGTAGGTTTTGGTGATGGAATCTATGTTAGCCATGACGATGGGAAAACCTGGAAGAACATGGGGCTGCAGAAATCTGAACACCTTTCCAAAATTATTGTCCATCCAGAAAATTCAGATATCATCTGGGTAGCATCGCAAGGACCCCTATGGAACAAAGGTGGTGAACGAGGTATTTATAAATCCATTGACGGCGGCACTTCATGGACAAGGACATTAGGGGACGATGAATGGACAGGAGCTACGGATTTGGTGCTCGACTATTCAGACCCCGACGTGTTGTACGCTGCTACCTGGCAGCGCCATAGAACCGTGGCGGCCTATTTGGGAGGTGGCCCGGGCTCAGGTATCCATAAAAGTATGGATGGCGGCAAAACCTGGTCAAAAATGACCGAAGGCATCCCAAAGTCCAATTTGGGTAAAATTGGGCTGGCAATTTCGCCATTCGATTCCGATGTCCTATATGCGGCCATTGAACTGGATCGAAAAAAGGGTGGTGTTTTTATCTCCTCCAACAAAGGACAATCTTGGATTAAGCAATCGGACGCGGTATCAGGGGGAACTGGACCCCACTACTATCAGGAGCTTTTTGCATCGCCCCATCAGGAAGGAAAGCTGTATTTGATGAGCAATTATGTACAGGTATCCGATAATCATGGAAAGACGTTCTATACGATGAACGAGAAGAATAAGCATGTGGATAGTCATGCCGTGGCGTTCAAGAAATCTGACCCAAACTATGTGTTATTCGGTACCGATGGGGGACTCTATGAAAGTTTTGACCTGACCAAGAGTTGGCGTTTTGTTGGGAATTTGCCCCTTATCCAATACTACAAAGTAGCCGTTGACGACACAGAACCTTTTTATAATATTTATGGAGGCACCCAGGACAATGGGTCTCATGGAGGTCCGAGTAGAACTAGAAGTGAGGATGGGATACTCAACAATGATTGGTGGATTACCCTCGGGGCGGATGGGCATCAATCCGCCGTTGAACCTGGAAACCCCAAGATTACCTATGGAGAGTACCAACAAGGATGGCTATGGCGTATAGACCAAACTACTGGGGAAACCGTTTTTATACAGCCACAACCGGCCGCAGGGGAACCCTATGAACGCTTTAATTGGGACGCACCCATTTTGGTAAGTCCGCATAACCCTACTAGATTGTATTTTGCATCGCAACGGGTATGGCGTTCCGATACTAGGGGAGATGAGTGGACTGCTATATCAAAGGACCTGACCCGTAATCAGAATAGAATAGCTTTACCTATAATGGGAGGCCAACAAAGTTGGGACAATGCTTGGGATGTAGACGCTATGTCCAACTACAATACGATAACCTCATTGGCGGAATCCCCCAAGCAGGAAGGCCTGCTCTATGCAGGTACGGATGATGGCATCATTCAGAGTACCGAAGATGGCGGAGCAACTTGGAACAAGATTGAAGTGGGCAGTATTAAAGGTGTACCTGCCACTGCGTTTGTAAATGATATCCGTGCGGACCTGTTCGATGCCAATATCGTCTATGCCGCTTTGGACAATCACAAGCACGGAGATTTTAAGCCTTACCTCATTAAAAGTAGGGATAAGGGAAAAACATGGACTTCCATAAATGGAAATTTACCCGAAACCTTGCTTACCTGGCGGTTGGTCCAAGATCATGTTAAAAAAGATCTTTTATTCGCTGCCACTGAATTTGGGGTTTATTTTACTTCGGATGGAGGGGTTAAATGGACGAAACTAAAGGGAGGCCTGCCTACCATTTCGTTTCGGGACATCACGATACAACGAAGGGAAGATGATTTGGTAGCTGCATCATTTGGCCGAGGTTTTTATGTTCTGGATGATTTAAGCCCAATACGAAGTTTCAATACATCCATGTTGAATGATGAAGCCACTTTATTTCCTTCCAAACCTGCGTATTGGTATATTCAAAAAGATGCAGTCTATGCTCAGGGAGATGCTCAGTACAAGGCCAAAAATCCACCTTTTGGAGCGGTATTCACCTATTTTTTGCCGGAAAAATTGAAATCCTTAAAGGAACGGCGTCAAGAAAGAGAGAAGAAAACCACAGAAATTACATTTCCCGGATGGGATGCCTTGGAGGCTGAAAAACGTCAAGATTCTCTTGCAATTATTCTTACGATAAAAGATAAGGAGGGTAAGGTTGTAAATCAGGTAAAGGGATCCAACAAACAAGGGTTTAACAGGGTAAGCTGGAACTTAAGATACCCCAATAAAGGCAAAGTAAAACTGAAGCCACCAGGGGTTAAGGAGGCATCTTCCAATACGGGTGTCATGGTTACCCCTGGTACATATACGGTGACCTTATCAAAAAGAATAGATGGTAAAATTACCCAAATGGCTGAGCCTCAAAGATTTGAGGTAATTCCGTTGGGCAAAGGCGCATTGGAAGGAGCTTCTTATGAAGAGATTACGGCTTTTACGGAAGAATATCACGCTTTTCAAAAAGATTTGACCGCCACAAATGCAGTCCTATCAAAGAACCTTATGTTGGTAAATGCCATGCAACGTGCCGCGGACAAATCCGACAAACCTTCAACCGACCTTATAAATAGTATTTATGAGGTAAGGGAGCGTTTGTTGAATATTGAGAAAGAACTAAAAGGAGATCAAACCAAGGGAGAGATCGGGGAACGTTCAGATCCCACACCCCAAAATGCCAATTCAGTAGCATCCACCGCATTACGGACAACCTACGGTCCTACGCCCAATCATAAGGCTTCCTTTTTACGTGGAAAAAATCAGTTGAAGGAAATTAAATCAAAATTGAAAATTGTAACGGACACTACTTTGCCCGCAATCGAAAGAGATTTAAAAGCTGCTGGAGCTCCATGGATAGAGGGACAAGGTCTTATTGAAGACTAAACAAAAAGGCGGGTAAACCCGCCTTTTTCTATTCTTTTTTCTCTGCTGCCTCTGGTGGCGGATTTTTCCGTGTTTCCAAGGCCTGCTTGCTCAAACTTGCCAAATTAAAATTGGGGTCCATAGCCAAGGCCTCATCTATCAAGGCCAAGGCTTCATCTATATTGTTCTTATCATTATTGTATTTTGTAAGCCCTTTTAAGTGGATAAAAGCTGCCTTTAAAGGAACCTCGTAGGGTTGTTGCCTTTCATAGAAAGCATATTTCATCTCATCTTTGGCATTGGCAATACCATATTCGATATTAACACTAGCTCCGGCAATGTCACCGGTTTGTATTTTTAAATCGGCCATTTCGTAGGCCAGATAAGCATTCGGGCTTCTTTTGAATAGTTCTTCAAACTGTTCCAGGGCCCGTTTAGGCTGGTTAAGCGCCTTTAGGGAAATGGCCTTTACCTGAACCGCTAAATCCGAGTCGGAATCCACCTTTTCTATTCCTATGGTGTTCAGGGCCTGTAAATGTTGATTATCATTGGCATAGATATACGCCAAGGTATCTTTTCTGGCCTTTGAGGGAGACAGGACGTTCAAATGTGTCATGGCATTGATTACACCATTAATATCTCCTTGTAAACGCATTTCCCTATAAAAGGCTTCGTAATGCTTTTGCAATTCTGTCGTGGTTTGGGCAGTAGCCATAAACCCAAGAGCAAGTGCCGAAACCAATACTATCTTCTTCATGTGTTATTAAATTTTGGTGCGCAAAACTATTAAAATTATTTGTAGAATCCTGTTAATAAATTACTTAATTCTATCGTTTTGGGCATGATAGGATATCGTGCAAATAAAAAAGGATGCCCATTGCGCATCCTTTTTATGTCTTATCTATTCAAAAAATTCAGACAGGGGTAAGTATCACTTCCTTGTTGGTGAACGTCCGCAATAGTCCCGCATAGAACCCGAGGCTTTTTGAATCCTTATCAACACATGACCTTAGGAAATCCTTTAGATTTTTAAAGAGCAAATTGGCATGTAGTGTTGGGAGGTATAGATTTATCTTTTTTGGGTCATAAGAGGTATCATCCATAATAATATCCATTTTCACCCGCTTTCTGTGATAGTCTATGGAGACATCCGCAGCGTTATAATACTTTTTAAGTAAGGCAATATGGAGTTTTTCAAATTTATCTGTCACTTTTTGGTTGGCACAGCTACGGGAGATCAGGTTTTCTACTTCCGTCAAAATCATCCCTTTTAGACTTGAATTTTCCATGGCAATCTTGTTTTAGATGTATCTAAAGTTATGTATTTCATCGATAAGTATCTAAAAATCAGTAGTGTAATTAACAAAAAACCCCTGTTTTTGTTGTGAAAAACTGCTTTTATGTGGCGTATCAATTATAGATTGAAGTGTTAAAACGATACTTTTTAACAAGAATAAGACTACTGGACATCACTTTTTTACCCTTTTGAACCGAATCTTCAGAATAATCAGGAACTGGAATTCCCCTTTTCCTTGCTTCCATGGAATAGTATTCAGCTTTAGGGGGATGATCCGGATACACCGCATTAAAAACTTCGTTCCACCACCCTTGCACAACAATTTTTTTTAGGATAGCAATACAATCATCAAGATGAATGAGGTTTATGGGCGCTGCACCATTTGCCAATCCCGTCCTTCCGGAAAGCATGGTCACCGGGTGTCGCTTCGGCCCAATCAGACCACCAAACCTAACTACGGTTGTATGCAGTTGGTTGTCGTTTCTGAAAATATCTTCTGTAGTCAAAAGTTGCCTTCCAGATTCGGTATGAGGTTTTGGTAGGGTATCTTCAGTAACCTCCCCATCAATGTCCCCGTAAACCGAAGTACTGCTTATAAAGATAATTTTTTGGACAGATGATGCCTTAACGGCATTGTATAGACCTCGTATTTTTTCAATATAGTTTTCTCTGTTTCCGCCCCTAAGTTTGGGAGGGACATTGATGATAATGGAATCAACATCCTTTAAAAAATGAAGAACGGGCCCTTTGGGGCCTTCTTCCGAAAGCGAAATCAAAAATGGCTGGATGCCTTCTTTTTCCAATACGGGCAACTTTTCTTCCGAGGTGGTACTGCCATGCACGCTGTACCCTTCGTCCACAAAGGATTTTGCCAAGGGGAGACCTAGCCAACCACAGCCCATAATGGCGATTGATTTACTCAAACCGGATTTTTTTTATGACTAAAATAGCGTCGTTTAATACAAAAGGCATGGGGATGTTGTCCTCCGGTCTTGCAGGAACCGTGAATTGTTCATTTTCCAACAGATCGTTTGAAGCTTCATACAAGGTAAGCTCCAAAACAGCATTCTTGGGAATGGAAAGTGTCAATTCCGTAGTATCGTTATCGGTGATATGATGGGTTGCCAATCTGCTTCTTTTTCGATTTTTAAGTTCATAATCGGATAGGGCAATACGGTTTAGCGATACCTCGGAAATGGGGATATCGTTCGTAAATACTTCCAATCGATTTACATTGCGTTGCGGGGTAATTCGGATGTCCAATATACGTTTTTCCCCTATGATGGTATCCCTGGTCTTCTCAATTTGTGGAGGCGAAATGTCCTTAATGGGGGCAGGGGAGACATAGGTAAAACCTGAACTGTATTTGCTGCTAATTGTCTGCTGGGCTTGTTCATTGGTTGTCTTTTTATTTGCCCCCAGATATTGTGCCGTCCAATCGGATAGTTCGTTTTCATACGTGGCCCATTGCGCGGTACCGTCATCGGCATCCATGACATACAAAAGACTGGTAGGTTTCGGATTTTCTTTGTCGAACCCCGAATTCAAATGAGCCGCTATCATAAATCCAAGCGATAATACCAAACTCAAAAAAGCCAGTTGTTTTTTCTTAGGATTGATTCCAAATAGGGGGAGCATTAGAAAAAAGGTCAAAGTCGTTAAAATTGTAGCACTGACCATCATTTTAAGACCCAAACCTACTGGAAACCCTTTTATAAAGGGGGCATATATCCAAATACCGGGCAAGGTCAACAAAAGGAGTATGTAGCTGTTTGATTTTTTCTGATCTAAGGTTACAAGAAGGGAGGCCAATACGGCAAATACGGGAACAATAAAGAAAGCCGCCCCCTGGAGATAACGGGATACCCCCCAACAAATAATTAGCCAAAGTGCTATTGGAGCGATCAACAGATTGGCCGTGTCCAATTTTTTGAACTTATGGTAGACCCAGAAACAGCTGCCGATGGAAAAAAAGACAAACACTGCAATATAGGTGTATCCATTATAGGTAAAACCTTGAAGGATATCCTGATAGTGCGGATACATCCATTTTAAGACGGACCAACTGTAAAAGCCGATTACTCCATTTATGGTCAGGGTTAGTATCAGGGGAATGAAACCTTTGAGAATTTGGGTTCCATTGAGCATTTTTTTTCGAAAACCATAGAGTAGGAGGAGCACAAATACTAGTAAAGATATGCCCCACATGGGCCATATCCAATCAAACGGATAGGACACCAAACCAAAAAAGGGTATGTTGAAGTATACGTAATCGTTTAGGCTCTTTAGACTGGTCAAATCCGCATTACCAAAATGCCTTAACAATGGCATAAGATAACTACCTTGATGTGCCAAGGTATTTCGGTCCAGACGTTCATAGCTGTCCCTTGCCGTGTGATAATCAAAGTGGTCCCCGATAAAGGCAAAATTGAAACCCTCAATGTCACCCTTTTCACGGAAAACGGTCAAGTCCGTATCATTAGGCAACATTTTATAAATGCTATAGTATAAGGAATTGGCCATGGGATATTTGGGATTGGCCTCGATGAATTCCTCTATCAACCTTTGGTTTCCACGGTTGGTCTCTATAAAGACATAGCTAGGACCGCCACTGCCCCTTGCTTCAAAATTTAGGACCAAACCAACGTCTTTGGCCCATGGATGTTTGTCCACAAAGAGTTCCGCTCCGCTAAGATCTACTTCTTCACCATCCGAAATTAAAATGATAATATCGTTTTTGGGTTTTTTATTTGCGGACAGAAATGCCCTAACACTTTCCAATATAGTTGCCACACCACTTCCGGCATCACTTGCGCCCAAGGCGGAATGTAGGTCACTGTCATAATGGGAAAGTAATAGGAGGGATTTATCGGAATCCGTACCTTTTATTCTGGCCAGGATATTTGTGGCCTTGGAAAGGTTGTTGGCCTTTCCTATAGTATAACCTTTCTGTGTGGACGTTTCCAATCCCATTTTGAGCAATTCGGAAATCAGATATTGTCGTACCTGTTTGTGTCCCGGAAAGCCAACGCCATGCGGTCTTTTTGAAATTTCCTTAACATGAGCCAGGGCCCTATCCGTAGAAAAGGCAGTTTCAGGGATATCCGAATCCTTGGGATACGAGGGCATAGATGACGTAAAGCCCCAGTAAATGGCCAAAACCAATACGAGTAAGGTTATGGTAGAAGCGTATTTTTTCATTGAAAAAACTAAAACTTAAAAGTATAAAATTTTAAGGGGTTGCTGCATTTTGGCGGATTTATTTAGATAATTCGCAAAAATTAACTATATTTAAGATTAACCTGGATTGATTCAAGGCAGGCAAAAATCAAATAATTATGGGAATAAAGAGTTTTCAAGGGATACGTAGGTCTTCTAAAAAAGAGTTTGACGCTCCTATTCTAGTAACCGATTATATGTCCAAAAAATTGGTGAATTTCGCTCCTGATCAGTCTATCCTAGAAGTCATGGAAGCATTTGCCAAGCACAAAATCTCCGGAGGACCTGTGTTGGACGATAATGGGTTTTTGGTCGGGATTATTTCCGAGGCCGATTGTATGAAACAGATTTCCGAAAGCCGTTACTTTAACCAACCTATATTGGATAAAAGTGTTGAAAAATATATGACCAAAGAGGTAGAGACCATTCCCCATGATATGAGCATCTTTGATGCCGCCGGAGTATTTGACAAGCATAACCGTCGAAGGCTACCGGTAATGAAAGATGGAATTCTTGTAGGTCAGATTAGCCGAAAGGATATTGTAATTGCCGCCCTGAAACTAAGCGGGCAAAATTGGAAGTAGGGCAACTTATTCCCTTTTTACGATCATATACTGATCATTGTCCAGGGGCAAATAGCCTAAATCATATACAAAGTAATAGGTAGTGCCTTTCTTGGTGGTGTATAGATTGGTAATAAAGTCAAAATCAAAACCTTTGTCCAACAGTCGCGTTCTTGTGGTCCTTGTTTTACCTTCCCTTAAAGGAAAGCTATCCAGAACCCTATAATTTTTTCGTAAGCGATTGTTGATGTTTCGAACGAGGTTCTTACTATCCTTGTTGACTTTGTTGTTATAGGCATTACGGCAGTAGTCCGAGCAGTATTTTTTGTCTACCCTTCCCATGATTTCCGCCCCACATTCCAAACACTTTTTTTTCAAACTACATTCTTTTATAATTGAATTTCACTTCCTTTTCAGTTTTATTATCTTGGGAAATGACCACATAGAGGTTTACTTCATCATCACTGATTTTCTCAAAGGTAAAACCATCAAAAAACACACGGTCCCCCTCCACTTTGACTAATTTAAAATCTACCGTATCATCCTTTTCCTCCCAGCCCTTTAGGTTGCCATGAAAATGCTTAAGTTGAAGAACCAAGGTTTCTCCGGTTTGTTGTATATGGCCAACCTCATAAAAATTGACCTTTCCATCCGATACTAGCTTAAAGACAAACATCATGGAACCACCCAGAGGAGGGCTCCAGATTTCCTCCGTTACGCCCCCAAAGGCCTCTCCTTTCCAATGGCCTTCCATCCAAGCAACATCTTGTAGACTGGCTTTGGGAGAAGTACCATTTTCTGAAAATGACAAGGTGTTTTGTCCATTACAGAGGAAGGTCGAAAAAAAAAGAATTACGATACATACTTTCATCACAAAAGATTTAGGATTAAGGTACAAATTATCCGTTTACAAACGGATATTGTATTCTATTCCACAACGATATCATATTTTTTAAGCAATCCAACGACTCCTTCTTTGGAGAACTTGGCTTTCTTTAAGCGATTTTTTTCGGGATTGATGCTAAAATTACGGGCTGTTCTAAAATCAGCATTTTCCAAAACGGTAGTATTGAAGACCGCACCTTTTAAGTCACATTCGGCGAATAGGGCTTGGGCGAGATCTGCTTCAGTAAAATCTACTCCTTCCAATTTGCAATTCATAAAACTTTGACTTTTAAGCTTCAATCCATAGAATGAGCTGAGATTCAAAATGCAATCCTGAAAACTAAAATCCATCAAAAAATCATTGCAATCCTCAAATTTGAGTCCTATCAACTTGCAATGGGAAAAGATGACCTCTTTAAAAATAGAGTGGGCTATGTTGGCATTGCTCAGGTTACAATCCAAGAATTCACATTCCATGAAATTTTGGTTGTCCAGATAGCCATTGGAAAAATCACAACCTTCAAAAACACAGTTTTCATAATCGCCCTGGGGTAGGCGATTTTTAGTATAATCTTCCCCCTTAAAGGTTTGGTCGGCTATAAAATCTTTCATCATTACCTTGGAGAGGGTTAATCCTCTGTTTTTTTATTTTCAACGTTACGCTTCGTTAGTGCTGTCATTGTTTTGGCAATATCAGCGCGGGTAACCCCAACTGCGTATAGGTTTTATTATAATCCTCCATTTCGTCCCTCACTATGGCATCCCGTTCATTTTCGAAAATCCTCCACTCCTTCATCAAATCCCGTAAACGCTCATGGGCACCTTGAGTAACCCGAGGTTCTGCCGTGTCCACATAACCCTTTAAGTGCATTAATTGGGCACTGAGTTTGTTGTTAAAGTTGATGACATCCTGGAAGGTTTTCTGTTTGGGCTGGATGAGATTTTCTTCCCAGATATTGATACGACTGATGAGCGAATCCCCTTTTGTTATCAATACATTGGCCTCCTCTTGTCCTTTAAGTAATTTGGCATAGCCCTTTAACTGAGATCTTGCCGATCGCATTTGGCTAACGGATTCGTGGATGTTTTTTATGGTGCTTTCAATTTGATTCAAGATTCTTTGTTGCTCTGTAAAATCCGCCAAGGTAGCTTCTACTTTTGGATTGGCAAGGATGGTCGCCATGGTCTCGGATGTTAGTGTGTCCAAGGTCAATATTAAGGTGTATTTTCCTGGGCCTACCCTAGACCCTTTATAATTCCCATAAACAAAAACCTTGTCTATAGAAGGAAGGTCGTCTTTTCTAAAATCCCACGTAAACCGATTATTTCCTTTTTTTGAGGGAAGTACCTGGGGTTTCGATGGGCCTCCAGGCCAGGATTTAAAATCCTTTGGTTTTTTGTTCGTGATGGTCCGTATGATTTTTCCATTATATGATATCTCTAATTTCAAATCCAGGCTATCCGCTTCCTTGTCCAAATAATAGTCGAAAGTCACACCACTTTTTGGATTGTCCCCAAGGCTGGGAACAGGCTTTTCACTGCTTTCGCCGAACAGTAAATAGGTGTCCTTGGGCGTAAAGATTTTGATGGGTTGTTTTGGTCCAGTGGCGTTCTGGATGGCGGCCAGATCATCCAATATCCAGAAGGAACGCCCTGCTGTGGCGGCCACGAGATCGTTGCTTTGAATAATGAAGTCATTAATGGGAACTACGGGAAGGTTCAGCTGAAAGGGTTGCCAATTTTCACCTTCGTCCCAGGAAATAAAGAGTCCGGTTTCGGTACCGGCATACAGGAGTCCCTTTTGTTTGGGGTCTTCGCGCACCACCCTTACAAAGGTATGCTCGCCAACAATTCCATTGGTGATTTTGATCCAAGTTTTTCCGTAGTCCGTGGTCTTAAAAACATAGGGTGTCAGATCCATCCACTTGTAACGCATTACGGTGATATAGGCCGTCGCCGGATCATGTGGAGAAACTTCTATACTATTGATGATTCCCTCTCCGAGACCAGGAGGCGTTACATTTTCCCAGTTTTGACCGTCATCCATGGTCAAGTGTACCAACCCATCATCACTTCCGGCCCAAAGTGTGCCCTTTTCATGGGGTGATTCTACCAAATAAGAAACGGTATTGTAGTTTTCACCGCCCGCTGCCTCGTTGGTGTAGGGGCCGCCTCCAGGGCCTTGTCTGCTCTTATCGTTACGGGTGAGGTCCGGACTTACCACTTCCCAGCTATTGCCCTGATCCATAGTCTTAAAAACGACATTTCCGGCATGATAAATCGTATTTCTGTTATGTGGTGAACTAATAATGGGGGCGTTCCAGTTGTATCGATACTTAAAGTCCCTTGGCGCAATGCTTAGCCCAAGCTCGGGATATTCCTTAATCGACTTTCCTTCGCGCGATGCTCGCACCCATTTCTCGATAATACCTTGATAACATCCACCAAAAACATGTTCCGGATTGTCCGGGTCAAAGGCCAGGAAGGCACTTTCACATCCGGCTACGGAATACCAATCCTTCCAATCGATTCCTTCGTCATTGGCCCGGCTGGCAATGGCAATGGCCGAGTTGTCCTGCTGGCCCCCATACACATTATAGGGAACAAGATTATCCGTAATCACGCGATAAAACTGGGCCGTAGGTTGGTTTTGTTGTGTGCTCCAGCTTTTGCCCCCATTATTGGAGACATTAGCTCCCCCGTCATTGGAATTGATTATGCGCTGATTGTTATGCGGATCGATCCATAAATGGTGGTTGTCGCCATGTGGGGTCGGTAGGGAGGTGAAGGTCTTTCCCCCATCAATGGACTTGGTCACGGGAGCATTGAGCACATATACCACATTTTCATTTTGCGGATCGGCCAGGATTTCCATGTAGTACCACGATCGGGCAATGTTGATTCGGTCCTTATTGACCTGCTTCCATTTTTTTCCGGCATCGTCCGACCGGTAGACACCTCCCTTTTCACCTTCGGCCTCTATGACTGCAAAAACAAGTTCGTTATTGGCCCGTGAGACCGAGATACCTGCTTTTCCAAATGCTTCCGGGAGACCTTCATTTAGTCGTTCCCAAGTACTTCCCCCATCGGTGGATTTATAGAGTCCCGAACGCTCCCCACCGGATTCCATCGTCCAGGGATATCTTCTGTGCTCCCACATGGCGGCATATAGGATCAAAGGATTGGTCATATCCATGGATAGTGAAGAGGCACCGGTTCTGGTATTTACGAAAAGTACTTTCTCCCAGGACAATCCTCCATCCGTAGTACGATAAATACCGCGCTCCAAAGTTTCATCGTATTGAGCACCTTGGGCCGCCACAAAAAAAATATCGGGATCGGTGGGGTGAATAACAACATCCGAAATATGCCATGTTCTATCCAAACCGATATGTTTCCAGGTTTTACCGGCATCCGTGGATTTATAGACCCCATCACCCATGGAGGTCATAACCCCACGGGCCGCATGTTCACCCATACCGGCAACGACCATATTGGGATTGCTTTCGGAAACGGCCAAGGCACCCACCGTTCCTGTTTTAAGAAATCCGTCGGAAACATTTTTCCAGGTAATCCCATCATCGACAGTTTTCCATATTCCTCCCCCGGTACTGCCCATATAATAGGTCATAGGTTGGCCTACCACCCCGGAGCAGGCGACACTGCGGCCACCTCGAAAAGGACCAATATTCCGCCATTTAAGCCCATGGAAAAGGGAATCCTGTACAACAATTTTCGGAGATGCTGTTTTTTTACCCCGTCTTTGTGCCTCTCCGGCAGATGGGAATATAAATAGGGAAATCAAAAAAAGTGGAATAATCCTCATAGTGTTTTTTTATACTTTGAAAATGGAACAGTTTTCTACTAGGGAATGTCCTTAATTTTATAAGGTTTCAATTCCTCAAAGAAAATGTCGTCGTTAGGCACCTCAAAATCCAGCCCTTTTACATTCAAGTTATTATCGGTCTTGAACCGTAGTGTGCCGAAATTGAACCAGGCATGCTTTTTGTCCCACTTAATTTCCCAAACATCATAATGCCAATGTTCCAAGGTGGCGGAAAGTTCCGGAGTGTGTTCAAATTGCATCCGCAATTTTCCGTTTATTCGATCGATTTTGATTTCCCCATAAATATCCGATTTGTAAACTCCCGTGTACTCTTTTACGGGAATCGAAGGTTTGGTGTTTAGAACTCTTTTCGCCTTGATATCGGTAATACGTGAATCTTCCTTTTGGTTTTTGTTCGCCCTTTCCAGATATTCCGTGGACCAGTCCTTGCCCTCTATCCTCAAGAATTGGTCCAGGGCATGGTAAGTAGCGGCATGGATGGGACTTTTCATCCCATTGGTCAGTACTACAACACCCAAATTTTCATCGGGAATCAAGGTTACGGCAGTAATCATCCCATCATAGCCACCAGTATGGGCAACACGCAATCGGCCATGGTAATCGCTCAATCCCCATCCTAAACCGTAGGCGCTAAAATGTCGGTTCATGTCATTTTCTTTTGTATGGTCCACGATAAAGTTGTTGTGGGGCGTCCAGACCATGTTCCGGGTTTGGCGGGTAAGTAAGGTATCATTACCAAGAACGCCGTGGTTTAGATTAAAAATCATCCATTTTGAGATATCCTTTACACTGGAGATTATACCCCCGGTGGCCCCGATTTCTTCCCAATCCTCCCAGGCGATAGGAATATTGATGTTGTTTTCACGGCCATGTGGGGTGACATAGTTGCCTTTTGTCTCCAATGCCTTAGGGGAGGTAATGGTCCTATCCATTCCTAGAGGTTGGAAAATCCGTTCCTTTACATTTTCGCTCCAACGCTTCCCGGTTATTTTTTTGATAAGCTCCCCGGCTGTGATGTACATAAGATTGGAATAGCCAAAGCCGGCCCTAAAATCAAAGGCCTTGGGCAAATGCTTGAATCTTCTGATAATTTCCTCGGAGGTGAGGCTCGATTTATACCAGATAACATCCCCGCTAAAGGTACCGAACCCGACCCTGTGACATAATAGGTCCTGTACCGTAACCTCGTTGCTAACCCATGGATCGTACACCTCAAAGTAGGGAAGGTATTTTTTTACCTTATCGTTCCAATCCAATTTACCTTCCTGGACCAACATACCTAAAATGGCGGAGGTAAATGCCTTGGAGTTGGAGGCAATGGCGTACAAGGTGTTCTCATCCGGTTTTTGAGTTTTGCCCACTTCCAGGACACCATAGTTTCCCGTAAAGACCAATTCCCCATCCTTAACGATTCCTATGGCCACACTGGGAACCTCCCAATCCCGCACCATTTTTTGGTAATACGCATCCAGTGCCTTAACATCTATTTGCGGTGTCTGGCCCAAAGTCTGTGACAGGGCACAGAACAGGATGGGAATCCATAGAACTACTTTTTTCATTGGGAGGGCTTTTGAGGATTTATTTTTTCTTGGAAGTACCGGGTTCCAAGGACATTACATAATCATAACTTTCGTCGAGAAAGGCGGCCACCTGATCCGGGTCTTTGAGGATTATTTCCGGAATCAAGATATAGCCACGCATTACAGCACCATAGGATTTGTAGATAGTAGTGTTCAACTCGGCCATGTACTTTTCCTGCACATCCTTTGAAAAGCGGATACCGATTTCCCCGGCCTTATTCAAGAGCGAAAACATATGCCCATTGGCCGAGGTATAGGGCATGGTCTTGCCCTTCCGTTCAAAACGAGGACATTTTGCTATCAATGCATCATACAATTTCAGTCGTTCGTGCCAGGTTTCCTTGGAGATCTTACTCATAATTTTAACGTATAGATTTGACTTTCCTTTTTCTGAAATCCCAAGTTTTGGTAAAGTTGGTGGGCCGGTTTTCTATGATATGCCGTAAAGAGTAGAATTTCGTAAAGCCCCTTTTGCCCGCCCTCATTGATGAGGAATTCCATCAGTTTACGACCGATACCCTTGCCCCGATGGGCCTCATCTACTACTACATCCTCGATCCAACCCTTACGACCTGAAATTACGGAATATTCCGCCATTACGGCAACCCCCACAATTTGATTTTCCAACGTGCAGCAAGCTACAATTGCCGGATTTTTTGGGTCTAAAATGATCTTGAGCGAAAGCGGTACTATAACCGCATTCAACTGTTTAAAAAGCGTATGGATTTGATTTTCTGTTTCTGGGTCGATATCGGAGGGTGTAAGTAGGGATAGTTCCATTGCGGTAATTTATAAAGTGGGTTATAACTCTTCTAAAATTACACATTTCTGGATGGATTCCATATATCTTTTCCGGGTCTACTTTGATGTGATATGAAACGGGTTTTTGAAAGAGTAGCATGTCCCAGACCTTGCAATTCATCGAATACTTTCTATAAGTATTTGAAATATTGAAGTATATTCCTACATTTACTTTTTAGCCTACAAAACCCCCAACAAAATGAAAACGTCCCAAATCTTTCTTTTTGCCCTAATGGGCTGTACTATGGCATTAGGCCAGACAAATACTTTTCCTACGAGCGGAGATGTTGGAATAGGAACGACGACTCCATCGGCAAAGTTGCATGTCGTAGGTCAAGATGCGCATTTCTTTAGCAACTCTGCGGATAACACTCTAGAATTAGGGAGAGACACGAATCAAAAGATTTTAATAAGGGCAGCGGACACCCATTTATTTTTCGATTGGATACAGGACGAGGACGAGAACAATCCTCATATCATGTACTTCCGGAACTTAGCCCAAGGAACATCCTCAAGCAACGATATACGATTTCAGACCTCGTCCACCGATAGATTGACCATCAAAGCTAGCGGTAACATCGGGGTAGGTACAACTGCGCCTAGCGCGCTATTGCATGTTAACAATGGCAACAATTCTTACGGCACCATTTTGGCCAATGCGGATGAAAGCAGTTTTTCACTATATGCCAAAACCTTGACGACTTCGCCCAATTTCGTTGAGTCCTTTAGATTGGGACTTAAATATGCTAGCCATGAGGATAATGGATATATCTCGTTTTATCGCGGAGGTGGAACCGGTGGAGGTTTTCTGGGACTATCAACCAGTGGATTAGAAAGGATAAGGATAGCATCGAACGGTGATGTGGGTATTGGCACCAGTACTCCGGATGATAAACTTACCGTAAAGGGTCGTATCCATGCCGAGGAGGTAAAGGTGGATCTTTCCGTTCCCGGACCGGACTATGTCTTTAAGGAAGGCTATGACCTGAAATCCCTGAAAGAAGTACAGGAACATATCCGTGAAAAAGGACATCTACCCAACATCCCGTCGGCTCAAGAAATGGAGGAGAATGGCGTGGAGCTTGGTATCATGAATATGAAGCTCTTGGAGAAGATTGAGGAATTGACGCTTTACATGATAGATATGAACAAGCGCATGGAACTATTGGAAAAGGAAAACTTGAAGCTAAAAAAAGAGTCGGCCAAACCTGAATAGAAGAGCATAAAAACGATATTAATTATCAATCGTGTAACAAACTTTTAAAAATAGCTCATCCTTCCTCTAAACTTTGAGATGCCAATAATCAAATAAAGTAAAAACATACATTTTAACCTTAAATAGTATTAAAAACCCCTTTACAAAATGAAAACTACCCAAATCTTTCTTTTTGCCCTAATTGGAATTAACTTAACTCTAAAGTCTCAATCAATCCCGGTTACCGGGGATGGGTATCACTATTATGGGCCAAATTCAACATGGAATGAATATTTAAAAGTTGGAGGTCATGAAAGAGGCACTAATAGAGCTTCAATAGTAGCAACAAACGGTAATTTACACATAGATTCCAAAAATGGTTTTGGTCTTTATTTAAATCATTACAGTCAAGGTAAAACCTTAATAAATACACAAGGGGGTGATGTGGGTATAGGCACAACGGTACCCGGAGCTAAACTGCACGTTAACAATGGCAATAACTCTTATGGAACCATTTTGGCCAATGCTGATGAAAGCAGTTTTTCACTTTATGCCAAAACCTTGGTTACACAACCGGCTAATGTAGAATCCTTTCGTTTGGGACTCAAACATGGTCTAAATGAGAATAACGGTTACATTTCTTTTTATCGTAGTACAAGCGTCTCAGGAGGCTTTCTAGGACTGGCAACGAACGGTTTGGAAAGGATCAGGATTTCAAAGGATGGAAATGTCGGTATCGGTACTACTTCACCTGACGAAAAGCTAACGGTAAAAGGTAAAATCCATAGCGAGGAGGTAAAGGTAGATCTTTCCGTTCCCGGGCCGGACTATGTCTTTAAGGAGGGCTATGACTTGAGGTCCCTGAAAGAAGTACAGGAACATATTAGGGAAAATGGACATCTGCCTAACATTCCTTCCGCCGCGGAAATGGAGAAGAATGGTGTGGAATTGGGTTTGATGAACATGAAACTCTTGGAGAAGATTGAGGAACTTACACTTTATTTGATTCATCAGAATGAGGAGATATTTGAACTTCGAAAAAAGGTTGAAATTTTGGAAAACAAATAAGCTAAAAGTCTCTCATTGTTCGCTGAAAAACGTTTACTTTTTTAAAAAGTGATATAAAAACAGAAATTTTATTCTATAACCTATCAAACTCCCGACAAAATGAAAACTACCCAAATCTTTCTTTTTGCCCTAATGGGCTGCACAATTACCTTGGCCCAGACCAATACTTTTCCCGATTCTGGAAGCGTTGGTATTGGAACTATCACGCCAAGCATTTGGTTTAATAATAACGTTGTTGAAATAAAGGACCAAAGGCCGGTATTAAGCTTTAATTCGACCGGAACACTTGGGACATTGGTATTTACCAATACACAAAAAGGCTCTAACAATTATGGTGAATTTCATTTTAATCATGAATTTTCCACCTTAATTCCCGACGAATCCACATTCAGATTTTTTGCATATCCAGGAGGGGATATTTTAGTATTGAAGGCCCATGGAAATGTGGGCATAGGCACTTTGACCCCAGATGAAAAATTAACGGTAAAAGGTAAAATCCATGCGGAAGAGGTAAAAGTAGACCTTTCCGTTCCCGGGCCGGATTATGTCTTTAAGGAGGACTATGACTTGAGGTCCCTGAAAGAAGTACAGGAACATATTAGGGAAAATGGACATCTGCCTAACATCCCCTCTGCACGGGAAATGGAGGAGAACGGAGTGGAATTGGGTACTATGAATATGAAGCTTTTGGAGAAGATTGAGGAATTGACCCTATATACCATTACCCAAGAGAAAAGGATCAAACATCTTGAGAAAGAAAACAAAACCTTAAGGTCCATTACCGAAAGAATGGAAAAAATCGAGGCATTGTTAAAAGCTGAATAGGTCAGGATCTGGACAAACCTCTTTTATCTTACTCCATTTAGGGTTGCAAATATTTGTTCGGGATGTTTTGGGCGGTATAATCAATACCGAAAGCGTGCTGTAACAATTTGGATACGGTCTCGGAAATGACCATTTCTTTTCGGTGCATTTGGGGCAACAACCCCATCATCGCGTAGCTGATCGGATTTACGGCGGGTATCATGGTCTCCCAATCATATCCCTGTCCCCAAACGAGCCCTTTAACGGTTGTCTTTAAATCGGCGGACTGGGACAGCAGAAAGTCCAACATCTCGGCAGGCTGATTCAGGTTCTGGTTTACCGTATGAAAAATTGGCGTTTGTCCCCCGAAAATATTGGAATCGATTCCGGCTTGGGCATTGATATCCGCTCCGTTTTTCACCAAAACTTCCGCACAGGCCACATGATTGAATTCCGCACAAATGTGCAACAAAGTCACTTCAAATAATGGGGTATAGGCACATTTTAAGGAATATCTTCTATCTACAATTTCGGGATTTTCTGTAATACCGACCAGAAGTTTATCCGGGTCGTCCAACAGAACGGACAACAAGGTCTTGTCCTAAAACTCTAGTCCGAATTCCACAAAGACCTGTACACATTCCTTAAATTTTGGGCCTCGTAAGTATTCACTCGTCAATTCATAAATCAAGGGCTCTCCTTTGTAAGTATCGTTGGGACTCATACCCTTAAGGAAACAGTTCCGTATCCCATCAACGGAATGAAGTTCTATTTGATGTACGATTTCTTTTAAATGATCCATTTGGTTAAGAGTGTAAGGGGGTTATTCAATAGGATATACCAACAGTCTTGTTTTTTGAATAGTATCCGATTCAACAAAATTGAAAGTTTCCTGATTTAAATATTGAAGATTGGAATTTGCAATGACCACCGCCTCATTTTCCACTAGACAAAAAGTGAGCGGCACATCCAATTTTGGGGTGTGGGACGCTATAATCTTAACATTTGTGATTTTCTCCTGTGTTGGGTCAAGGATTAGTTTTCTAAAGTTAAAGGTGTTGGCCCTAACCCCGTTTTGGATGGCATACAGGTGACCTTTGTAAAATTCCAAGCCATCTATTCCTTGGGATATTCCCAAGGTGTCCGGTTTGTTCAGAATTCTTTTCGTTGAAATATCGAGTGTCCTGACACCCTTTGAAAACGATGCGATATATAATTTGGTATTATCGTCCGAAATGGCAATTCCATTGGGAAATTCGATTTTGGACGATCGGTAAAAGAGTTCCAAAGAATCGGCTTCATATTTCAGTAGATATATAGATGAATCCTTGGAGTCCGTGAGATATAGATTTCCTTTGGCATCTTGGATGAGGTCATTTAGGAAATGTTCTCCCTTATCGGTTACATCATATCTTTTCAAAAGTTTCTTGGTATTGATATCGAACGTAAACAAGGATGAAAGGGAATCCTTGTACCTATAGTATCCTCCAATGGCGTGAAGCAGATTTCGCCTTTCATCCACATAAATCCCGACTCCCGGGGTATACCCAAATTCCTGTTCTCGGATAAAATCCTTTTGTTTTCCAGATTTTCTATCTACTTCTACTATTTTGGATTTGGCCACACTCGTGAGGTAAAAGGCGTCCTTCTTTTTTGAATAATCGATTCCTTCAGGTACCAAATCCTTTTCATTTAGGACATATTCCGTCAGTGTTCTTGAGTTGCATCCTAGAATTAGGAGTATGAATATTATGACTATTCTATAGTTCATTTTTTGGATCAATGGAAGTCAACGTTTAAGGAAATTAAAAGGGCAAAAGTCTATACCACATAAAGAACAATAGCGACAACGATTAGGATAACCAGAGCAAGGAAAAGGAATTCTTTCCGTCTCTTGGATTTGGCCTCCCTTCTAATGGTATCCACTACCTCCTTTACTTGTGATTCTGGGAATTCCTTGAACGAGGCTTTATTCTCTTCAGGGATTTCAGTGTAAATCGAATCCCTGTTATCCCCCTTGAATTTTTGACGGTTGGATGGACGCAAGGACCTGTTTTGCCGTATTCGTTTTATCATGTCCAGTACGTGGCCTGCAGAACTCATGCTTCAAATGTTTGCTTACGAAAGTGTTTGATAAATAATTCTTAATCCCAAATAGTACTAAGATAGTGGATTCTTGGGTTTTTTGGCGCCTAAATGTATTATGCAAGGCTGTGAAATTATTTTATGACATCGCTAATGGTCGCGCTCATCGAAGCTGGGAAGGCCACTATTACTACGCGCTTCAATGCCAATAAATAATCGGATTCCCATGGACACCTTTGTATCACCGTAAGGAGTATCGCGACCACCAATATTGAGATAAGGTAGGTGGCGACGACCCTTTTCACATAATTGAAGACATTTCCCTTGATATTGAAACGGTAGAAGTTAAAGTATACAAAAAGCGCGACGAAGACCAAGGAAATGAGCGATAGCAGTCCCACGTTCAACAATGGCAGTTCGGTCCCCAGGTTCCATGCCTCTTCCGTATAGGCGACCGGTAGGGCCAAGATAGTGGAGCCAATGACGATTTGCATGATGTCTCTCGGTTTCAGCTCTACCATTAATGGCTTAGTGACATAATGTAGCAGTTTTCCACTTGCGTCCGTGACCGGAATCATTTTATGTAGATATCCGCCGATTCGTTTTGTGAAGGATTTTTGAGTTTCCATGTGACTAAAGATAGGGAATAAACCTTCCTTTACCGTAAAGGGGGCGCCTATATACAATATGGGACAAGATATAACACTCTGATTTATAGGATTGTTTTATTGAAAAAGGACGTTTCACGGATGACTTTTAACAGTTGATGGGACTTTTTTGGTACGGCAGCCACTCTTTGATAATTTGGCCGAAAACCATAAATAACGACTTTATGAAAAATTTGAAATTAATGTCCCTGCTTATTGGGGCTATGCTTTTTATTGTGTCCTGTGAGACCGAGCCTTATCAGGAAGATGAATTGGAAGCGACCAGTCTAAAATCCTCAAAAGATGATGGTTGTGAGACCGGTTTCGCCATTTGTGCGGGCAATATAACGACCTGTTTCATCGAAGATGGATTTAACAGATGGGGATGGACCATAGGCCCGTTGGATACCAGCGAGCATTTGTTCGCCGTTTATACGGGGGCCGGAAAATGTGATGTTAAGAAGGGTGAACTATCGGCCGAGGTAGACCTTGAATACGATAGTACCACGGGTATTGCCAATGTCAAGTTCACAGCTCTTGAAGGCTTTGTACTTAAGGAAACGCACCTTTACGTTGGAAATGATCCCTATCCAACAAAAAAACAAGGGAAAAGGGAGGTTCCCACCGTTGCGCCCGGAAAATACCCCTACAAGCATGATAATTTGAACGGTGCTAAAATGGATCAATATACCATTGAAGGATTGTCCGGTGAAATCTATTTAATTGCTCATTCCATAGTTTGTGAGGCAGGAGAATAATCCTCTTTTCAGTAAGTGATATGCCCCCGCTAATAAGTGGGGGTTTTTGTTTTATGACCAATTTGACCTGAAAAAGAGGCACCTATATACATTATGGGACAAGGGGAATTTAAAGAATCGCAATAAGATCCCGTCCAAGGGCGAAAACCCCATAAAGAACCAAAACAATACCAAGAACGGCCCAAGAGAGGTACTTCAAATTGTATATACTTTGTTCGCTTTCTTCTTTTTTCAAATTCCAATTCGCCAGCCACAGAAAGAAAGTTCCAGCGATGATGAACAGGACATAGTATTTAGGGTCGTTGTCCGACCATTCAGTAAAGAATTCCCACATGTTCAAATTTATGTAAAACCCTCCTGAACCGGAAAAAGAATCTAAACCTTGACAGGGTAGTTCGGCGAATAAAGGCACCTATATACAATGTGGGACGAGCTCTAAATTTTTAAGTTATAAATGTAAATTACTGTTTTAAAGTAATATAAAAGTTTTCAAACGACTACAAACGTTTACAAACGAAAGTAAATACTTCCTAACCGAATCTTTTTTTCATACCATTCTAAGTTTGTCTCGTCGAATCAGGGAGGTTCGATTGCATTAACTGTTTTATCTTAAAAATTAGTAATTATGAACGCATTGAAAAACAAAGTACAGTTGATTGGAAACTTGGGACAAGATCCCGAAATCGTAAACTTGGAAAATGGAAGCAAGCTGGCCAAATTTTCCATCGCCACCAGCGAAAACTATAAAAACGCACAGGGCGAAAAAGTAGAGGACACCCAATGGCACAATATTGTGGCCTGGGGCAAGACCGCCGAGATTGTAGAGAACTACCTTGTAAAAGGAAAACAAGTGGCCGTAGAGGGAAAATTGGTACATCGCTCGTATGAGACCAAGGAAGGTGAAAAGCGCTACATCACCGAAGTACGCTGCAACGAATTGTTGATGTTGGGGAAATAAATCTTGTTCGAAACATAGCAATGGTATGAAATTGACCACACCCCTTGCCTAGTGCGATTGGGGTGTGGTTTTCGCAATGATTGTAACCTTTCCTTTGAGGCATCATGTCAGTCTGAGCGCAGTCGAAGACCTTATTGTGAACAAAGCCTCTTATTCATCCCAATACTTAGTTCTATGAAAACATATCATGTCTATATATTAAAATGCTCCGATAATTCCTTTTACACGGGAATCACTGGGAATTTTGAACAGCGTTGGATACAGCACCAAGTTGGTTATTTCAAGGATTGTTACACTTTTCAAAGAAGACCCCTGACCTTGATGTATTTTTTGGAATTCGATGACGTAATTCAAGCAATACGGTTTGAAAAGCAGCTCAAAGGTTGGAGTAAGGCAAAAAAATTGGCCTTGATCACTGGTAATTTTGATAGGTTACAATTGCTTTCAGAATGTAGAAATTTCACTCATTTCAAGTATAAGCCCGAGAAAGGTTAAAGGAGAGGGTCTTCGACTGCGCTCAGACTGACATTTTCTTGTGAAAGGTTTACTTCACTTTGCCAGACTGACAAGCTCCAATTGGCAGTTTTGCTTCGCTCTGCTCGCAAAAACGTATTCACAAATAGGGTAAAGAAGACAGGATTCGCTACTCTTGGAATGTAGGAACTTCACCCATTTTAAGTATAAACTTGAGAATGGCTGAATGGCAGGGTCTTCGACTGCGCTCAGACTGACATACAAGAGTCATTACCCCCTTTTGTCAATAACGGAAACGGGTTTCCTTTGTAGTTTCGAGTGCCGCAGTTTTTGGATTTCCCCGGCTTCGCAAAACTCGATTTTGGGAGAAACGCGCAACTTGGACCTAAAATGGTCTTTTATGTCATGTAGCAATACATCTGAAGCGTTCCGGGAAGCAATCTTAATTCCTATTTCATCCGTGCCTATACCGTTGTGGTAAATCTCAATAACATAGCTTTCCACCTCCTGAAAATCGTTCAATAGGTTATCCATCGCCGGAGGATATAATGTGGTGCCCTTGTACTTGATCATTTGCTTTTTTCGCCCTACCACAGGTCCCAAGCGCAGGGTATTCCTTCCACAATCACAAGGTGAATCATGGGCCGCCATGATATCCCCGGTCTTAAAGCGTACCAAGGGCATGGCCTCAACACCAAGTGTAGTAATTGTTAATTCCCCCTCGATACCAGCGGGTACCGTTAAATCGTTTTCATCAAGAATTTCCACGATGATCAGTTCCGGATGATGATGCCCACCTTGTTGTTCGCTACATTCCGTAAATGCAGTACTCATTTCGGTGGAGGCATAGGTAGAATAGAGTTCAATATCCCAGGCCGATTTTATCTTATTGGCCAGGACATTCAATGAAAAATCCTGATTTCGCAACGATTCCCCAATGCAGATGGCCCCTTTGATTCCGGAGGCATTCACATCAATATCATGCTGATCCGCATATTGGATGAGCTTCAATAAAAATGAGGGTACCACGATCAAATACGTGGGCCCGAATTTCAATATGGTATCCCATTGCAATTCCGGAATTCCAGCACCCACGCGAATAATACCGGCACCTAATTTACGTGCTCCTAAAAAATAAGCCATCCCGGCCATAAAGCGACGATCTATAGTCGTGGTCAATTGTAGAATATCATTCTCTGTAACACCCGCACAGGCAAAAGAAATGGCCTCATTGTAGGCCAAACGATCCAAATCGGCATCCGTGAGGCCTATGGTCACCGGTTCACCCAAGGTGCCGGAAGTGGTCACAAAATCTACGATCTTGTTTTTAGAGACGCAGATAAAATCAGCATTGTGGTTCTGAAGCTGCTCCTTGGTGGTGACAGGAATTTTGGTTAAGTCTTCGAGCGTTCGTATAGATTTGATATCAATGGAATGCTTCTTGAACAATCGCTGGTAGTAGGGGGATCTTTCCTGAACATAGCATAGAACTTCTTTCAATTTTTCTTCTTGAAATGCCTTAATTTCCTCAAGGGAAGCCTTTTCTATTTCTGGAATCATAAATGCAATCTACGTTTTATTTTTTTTATGTGCCGCATTACATTTTCTTTATCCGGAACCGTGGTAATCTCTTTGGTCAAGGCCTGTTCGAAGGCCTTTAGGGCCGCAGTATAATACCCCCGGGCATACTGATATCTCCCCACCAAATAGTGGGCCTCCCAATACTCAGGGTTATAGCGTTGTAACTCCTTGAGAAGGCTTTGTTCCAAATGCTCGTCATTGGTAATAGCCATTACGACCTTGTTTTTTAGCCTACGATATTCCTGATAGTCTTGGTATGCCCGGGAATATTGAAAGGGGTCTTCGGAAATGGTAAGGTTCTCTTCCGCCAGGGTCACTTTTTGGGCATTGTTTTCAACAGTTTTAAATACGGTATTCAAATCATAGGCAACAAATTCGCCCAACTGGTAGGGATTGCTACTCACCCAAACCAAAAGTTCTTCCGGTTTAAAAACAATACCATGGTGGGCCAACAATTGGTTAAGTGCCTTTTCATTGCCGTACCCGATTTCCTTCCCGTCCAATCCCTTTTTGTTCCTAAGGATATCCACTGCCGACTTTACGGTCATTTTTTCGCTTTCCCCTAGAAGTTCCTGCATACGATCATACCGATATTGGGAATGGCTCTCCAGAATGTGCCTTTGGTTTTTCTTGTCTGCTTTATAAGCGGCACTCTGAAAATGGTTGGAACAAATGAGCTGATTGGAATTCTGGACCTCGTACACGCCAAAACTTTTGGGCGATACTTCAATGACCGCTGCCTTTTTGTCCTTTGCGCTGCCCACAAAGATAGATTCCGAAACAAAGACTTCGCGTTTCCGGGCTATGGCCACCGCTTCTTCTATGGTAGCGGCATATTGGAGGATTTCCCGGGTTACCAGGGAAATAGGGGTTTTGGCTACTAAGGGAAACTTCGATTTTCCGGCATTGATGGTTACGGTCAGTCCTTGGTCGTTCATTCCGGAGACCACCCCGATCATGCCGCCCCAGGTAACGGACATGAATTTATGACCCTCATCCGGGTTAACAAAAGCAATGATTTTTTCCTGGGCAAAATCGTCCCCTGCATAAAAATCGAAATTCCGCCCAATAATAAGCTGACCATCCTCTGTTTGGTCTCCCCATACGGCAAAGGATGAACAACCTACCAGGGCCAAGTCCTGTAAGGCATGTCCAATATCATGGGCCCCGTGTAGATAGAGTATGCGGGGATAGGCATCCGCAATATGGGCATAGGTATCCGAGGCATATTTTGATATACCATAAATCTCGGTTTTATACTCTTCTCGTATATTGAGGTACATTTTACGATTGAACCATGCCAAAAACTTGCGCAATAGGTATTGTTTGGTATTGGATGGCACTAGCTCGTCCACCTTGGTCAATAACGCCTTTTCCTGTTTATGAAAGAGCTCTTGGGTGAGGCTACCTGTCGTCAGCCCCAATTCCAATGGATTTCCCTCTATATAAAGTTCCCACAGGCCATATTCATTTTTGGTCAAATGGCCCTTTTTGGAAAAAAAGGTAGAATCCGACACGCGTATCCGCTCTGGGGTCTTTGCTTCATATTGACCGATATCCGGCAAGTCTTTTAAGGACTTGGAGACACCACAGGATGTTACTAAGAGTAGAAGGAGTAGGGGATATACGCTCCGTATGTAGCCTTGTCTTTGCATTAGACTACCGATTTCCCATATTTTTTATTAACACGACGAACCATTTTGTTCTCTTTATAGTCCACCCACTTCTGTCCCATGGTCCTTCGCATGATATTTTCAAAATTTCTCATGAATAATACATTGGAGGCCGTTTTTAGTAGACGTTGGGGTTTGGTGGGCAATGCCCGCAACGTGATGGAAAACCCCCCGGTGGTATATTTAATATAATGCCAATAACCACTGGGCATATAGAGGGCATCCCCATGTTTCATTTCGGCATAAATGCCTTGAACGTTTTGTAATGCCGGATATTTTTCAAAATCGGGATTGTCCATATCAATGGTCTCCAAATTGTGGACCGAATAGGGTACCCGATACAGATATTTGGTCTGTTCCGGAGTAAATAGGGTGACACTTTTGGTACCATGAAAATGTACATGGACCAGGTCTGCAAGATCCATATCATAATGGGCCAGTACCTTTGAACCCTCGCCCCCAAAGAACATTACCGGCAAACGTTTAAAAAACTTCAGGCCCAAATCCGGATATTCAAAATCCTTTGCCAACTCAGGCATGCTATCCAGGATGTTATAGAAAAATATACGAAGATCGGTCGGTTCATTTTTTAATAACTCCAAGTAATCGTACAATTTCATTTCGGTGGCCGGTGCAGCCGAGTTTTGTTTGCCTTTGGTAGGTTTACTGTCGTAAAGTGGTACTATTTGGTCACCGGACCGTTGCTGAATATAGTCCAAGTTCCATTTTTCATAAGCAGGCCAGTCTTTGATGAGGCCCTCTATCAATAATGGCTGTTGTGGATCATAGTAGTTTTCCAGGAAATCCTTTTTGGAAATATTCTTGACCCTGCTGACCGGGGCTGTCTTAAATTTTCCCATTATACACTTATTTTAGCGGTCGTATTCTCTTTTTCTTGTTCTAAAATCCTATTCAACAAATAGTCCCTTCCCAAAATTTCGGAGCAAGTGACTACCCCACTGATGGTTACTCCCAAAATACCGTGCATGTTGAGACTTTGCCCGGTAAAGAATAGATTCCCGATCTTAGTTCTTGGTGCGATAAAGGATTTCAAAGGATAGTTTACATCTTTAACATATCCATACATAGCCCCTTGATTACTGCCAATGTAGTCACGATAGGACAGGGGAGTAGAAGTATAAATGGATTGAATACACTCTCGAATATTGGGAAACTTTTTTTCAAGCTCATTAAGGAATTTTTCCGTTTTGGTGTCCTTAAACTCTGCATACGTCTGTCCGCGGTAATTCTTTTTGGCCACGGTATTGAACGTATTTTCCCAAGATTTCACCTCATCGAATCGCATATAGGTTATTACGGTCATTTGATCCGCCCAACCATCCGTAGCTTTACTAACTCCCATACTTACCATATAGCTTTCGGGCCAACTGTCTTCTGAATATTGATGCCCTTCCCAAACTTTTGATGGATCTTTAAAATGATAGTAGTTGTAATTCAAATATTTGAATGATTTCGGTTTGAGGACCAAGTGCAGGCTGAACGCGGAGATGGTACTTTCTATCTGTTCTATCCGATTTGAATATGATTTTCTGAACTTGTCCTCACCGACCAGTTTTAAGGTGCGTTTGGGTTCGATATTCGAAATAAAAAGGTCTCCTTTTATTTGTTTGCCGTCGGCAACTTCGGCATAGACCAATTTTTTTCCTTCATGTCCAAATTTTACCACTTCATGGTGCTTATAGGCCTCCCCTCCATTTTCCTTAAGCCGTCTAATCAACAATTTGGTAATCTGGCTGCCACCATTTACACAACGATATGAACTTTCTATATAAGAGTTTACGGAAAGCGCATGTACATAAAACGGAGTTTTATCCGGTTCTCCGGCGTAGAGTAGATTGGATCCTGCCAGTATGGCCCTTAATTTCGAATCACTGATTAGGGAATCGATACGGGCCTTGGCCGGAGTTCGGAACATTTCCTCATCATCATAGTAGGGCTTGCCGTGGTTTAAATTGTACAAAGGAAATTTATTGCAGGTTTCCCTTAATTCCTTACAGTACGCCTTAATACCTTCGGCCTCATGGGGAAATTGTGCGATCAGGGATTTCTCAAAATCCTTATATCCCTGGGCGTGAGGATATTCGTTGGGGTCATTATCAAAAGTAATGATGTCAAAACCATCATCCAGCTTCTTTAGTTTAAGCTCTTCATATATACCTAGATATTTGAAGTAACGATAGAGGTTTTGTCCTTCGGAAAGCCCTCCAAGGTAGTGCACTCCGGTATCAAAAATGGTTCTTTCGCGAACAAAGGTCTGTAGGTTGCCGCCGTATTGATTGTTCTTCTCCAGGACACAGACGCTACGGCCTTCCCGGGCCAGAATATTAGCTGCCACCAATCCACCCATACCACTACCGATGATCACTACATCATAATGCTCTTTCATCCTGTCCTACCTTTTGGCTATGATAAAATTATCATTTTGAACGCTTATGGTAAAGCCGGCTTCCGTAATATTTTTTAAAGGAAGGTTCATCCCGTTCTTCAATACTAGTAAGATACCAATTTCATCTATTATTTTTTGGATTCTTCCCCAATCCGTTGGATTTTGGTCAAGTAGTAACACCTGGGCTTCCTTGGTCATGGCATCGGCAGGGGTGGAAGCTACCTGAATATTTCGGCGATTATGGGTGATAAAACTATTTTGGACGATTGGCCGGGTCGTTTTGTCCTCGAGATAGACGTTAATTTTGCGATCTGTAGAATCCAGGGCAAGTAAAAAATCCAATTGACCATGGTCCTTGGAAAGATGAGTAATCTTCGTTTTCTTTTCAAGAAGATTCAGAAGCTGCCCATAGACCGATGCATTTTTTTTCAGATCCTCCTGGACCTTTTTATATAGTTTTCTTCCCTTAAATCGGTACTGATCGAGAACGGATCTGTGGAAATAGGTTTCCTGCTCTATTTCCTTTCGAAAGGCAAAAAATTGATCTTTAAAATGGGTACTTATATTTTTGGTACGTTGGGTATAGTTTACCCCAAAGTTTGAGTCCTTGACTTTGATTCTTGGGAGAATTTTAAGGGTAATACTACCATCTCTAATGATGAAGCTTCCTTTGGGCAGAACTTCAGAATTACCATGGATGAGTACAGGAAGGATATCCAAACCCAATTTTTCAGCCAGATAGAAGGCGCCTTTGTGAAAACGTCTTACTTTGTTGGTATGGGAACGGGTACCTTCCGGAAAGGTTATCAATGAAAATCCTTGGTCAACTTTTTTCCGGAGATAATCCTCCCCGTTTTCCAATCCACTTGAAACAGGATAGGCTCCGACGAGTTTGGCTGCATTCCCAAAAATAGGGGAGTTGTAGACCCAATCGTTTACAAGGAATATAATCTTGGGATTCAACATTCCAATGGCCAAGATATCCAAAAACGAGGTGTGATTGGCAATGATCATAGCCGGTTTTTCAAAGGTCTCATAGTACAGGTCAATTACCTTTTTACTTACAAAAGGATTGGTATAGAGCACGGATTTCATCAACAAGGATACTGCCTTATGAAATCTCAATTGTTTTTTCGCCCTACTTTTTGGAAAGAGTGTTGATACAACAGCTGCATAAAGGGAAAATACAAGTCCGCCCAAACCAAAATATCCGAAAGAAAGTGAGGAGTGTATCAAGTATCTTAAGGAGATAGGTCTTTTTTCACTACTTCCGATAAACAAACGAAAGATCATGGGCTGCACAGTGAAGGCGACCAAAACCGCTGAGAGAATACCGATCAAGGAAACCACGGAAATGGTATACAACGCAGGATGCTTGGCAAAAATAAGTACACCTACACCTAAAATGGTGGTAACCACGGAAAGGATAATCGAAGTTCTGTGGGTAGACAAGGCTTTTTCGCCCGTGCGATACTCCGTTAAGAGGCCATTGGTCATAAAAATACTGTAATCCACGCCCAGCCCAAAAATAAAAGTAGAGATGATAATGTTGAAAATATTGAATTCCAATTGCAAGAGACCCATAATCCCTATGGTCAAAAACCAGGTAAGAAAAATGGGAATACTGGTCACCAAGGTAAGCGAGAGGCTTCTAAAGAAGATGAACAAGAGTATTAGAATCGCCAACACGGAATACCCAATGAGCCTGTTAAAGTCATTCTTGAGATTGCCCAAAAAGGTTTCGTTCATGCCTTGCCGATCAATCAGGACGGTCCGGGGATTTTTAGCAAAGGTTTCACGGACATGTCCAATCTGGGAAGAATCTACCTTTACCAAGGAACTTACAGTTGTAAACCCATCTTTGGTGGATAGGTAATCGTCCACCGAAAAGGAGTTCACCAAGTTGTAATCCTCAATTTCCAAGGCCTTAAAATCCGATTGGAGCAGTTCATAAAATCGGTCAAACGTCTTGGGTTTAAAACCGTATTCCCTACCGGCATCAATAAGTGAAGTGGTAACGAAGCCGATACTATCCTTCCAAAACTCTTTCCAAAGACCTATTTTTTCTTCTTGTTCCTTTTTTGAATGGATAAGGGCACCTATAGCACTGAACCCTAAAATCCGCTTCTCATCATTAAGTCGATTTAACAAAGTGTAAACACTATCACTTGCTTGTAGCACTTCCTCCTGGGAATTCCCATAATTGGTTATGTAAAGAGATTTGGCCCCGAGGTCGGTCAAGGTTTCCAGATGTTTTCGGGCATCGATCAATGAGGGAGGTTCGTAATTCAATTTGGCAATGTCCTTGTTAAAGGTTACCGAGGTATAGGTAAAAATGCTGATCACGAATAATCCCACCAGTGACCCGATAAGCCACTTGTTTTGTTGAAAGTTGTAAGCGGCAAGCGTATCTAGAAAGGTTGTGCTTTTCCTTTCGGCCGATTTCGCTCCGTATGCCTGAGGGATAAAAAAAAGGGCGAATACAGAGGCGCCCAAAACGCTTACCGCGGCAAAAATCCCTAAATCCTGTAAGGCCTGGGATTCTAGAAATAGCAAGCACAAAAAAGCAGAAGCGGTAGTAAGACTGCTCATTAAAATGGATGGGGCTACATCCGAATACAAACTTTTGATGGAACCTTTGTTCCTAATATGCGTAAGGATGTGTAGTGAATAGTCCAAGGTTATCCCAAGCAAGACGGCACCTATACCCAGGGAAATGGCGGAAATCTCCTTTCGGATGAAATAAAGCAGGGCCACGGACAGCAACCCACCAAAAATAGTCGGCAAAAAGAGAATAATGGGCAAGGTCAATTTGCGGTAAAAGAAAATCAAAAGAATAAGCAAGAGCGTTAAGGCTATCCCGACCGTAAACTGAATATCCCGTTTAATCTGTTGTGCATTGGCCACAGCGATCAAAGGGGCGCCGAAATACTCGCTCTTCACCTTGGAATCGAAAGCAAGGTTCAATTGTTTTTGTATTCGATACAATTCCTTGGCAAAGGGTTCATTTTCAGAAGTCTGATTGGAGGCATGGATAGGAGTAATAAATAGCAGGATATTTTGCCGGTCTTCACTCAAAAGAAATCCATCCTTGAGCGTAAATCCATCAGCGATTCCCAGTTGCCGCAACTTTTTTAGGGCTATATAGGACAATCCCAAGGGGTCGCGTAAAATATTCTTTTTGGCCACAATCCCCGATGGGGAAATAAGCGTTTTGTAGTTTTCTTTGGTCAGGGTGGCAATACTGTCTTTCTTAATTTTTTGTCGGATGGTAGTATAATCGGCATTATCCAGAAACAAAGGCAGGTTTTCATAAACAAAATCCATGGTCCGTAACACTTCGTCATCAGCCACTTTTCCCTGAACGTTTTTTACATATCCTTGGATATTGGCCTGAAGACTGTCCAGAAATTGAGAAGCATATTGGGTGAGATCGTCCACGGAACCATCACTATCCAGCTTTACATTTACGATAACCTTATCCGTAAATTGTAGTGTTTTCAAAACCCTTTGGTAGGCCTCGTTTTCTGAATTTACAGGAATAAGCTTGGTGATATCCTCCTCAAATTTTATTTTGGCAACTAGGACCGATAGTCCTAGAAGAAACAGCAATACCACAATAAGTCCCAACCACTTTCGCCTCAAAAAGAATTGATATGTACGATAGAAAAAACTATCCATTATGCATGGCAATTTTTTTCCGGTCAAAAATGGATAAAAAGATATAGGCCAATAATCCCAAGGTCAATGCGGAGAGGGTAGATAACGTCAAACTACCTATGATGTACGTCTGTAGGTTTTTGATGATTTCAAAATTTTCATCAACCTCATTGATGGAAAAGCTCAATTCCCTACCAGTAACCCAAGCCCCGGTCTGGAGACTTAGATACAGTACAAAAGGAATAAAAGGGGGTAAACTGATATTGGAAAAAGCAAAAGCGATAACCTTGTTCAGTTTAAGCAACAGAGCCAAAAAAATAACAATGACCGTATGAAAACCCCATAAGGGGCTAAGCCCTATAAAAATCCCCAACGCTATGGAAAATGCCTTTTTTCTTGGCGAATCCTGGTTGTGCAAAAAATCCTCGTAAAAAAAACGTTTAAACCCTTTTTTTTTAAGTCTTTGAAATAAATCACGAGGTTTAATATAGATCAAGGCAACTAATACCAACCAAGTGTTTAGTACACTAATACGGGCAAAATCGATTACTGGTCTAAAATGGGAGACCCGTTCGGGGTCATCATATAGAATATTGACCGGAATATTTTTCACCGTTATCCCATTCCAGGCAGCTCTGACTATGACCTCTATCTCGAACTCGAATTTTGGAGTGTAGAACTTCATCTCCTTTATCGCTTGCAAAGGATAGAGGCGAAAGCCACATTGGGTATCCTTTAACCATGTACCAGTCTCCACCCAAAACCAAAAATTGGAAAACCGGTTTCCAAAACTACTACGGCCTGGAACGTCTGATTGTTGCATATTCCTGGAACCTATAAACAAAACCTTTTTTGAGAGCTCTTGTTCTAGTGCCTTAATGAAAACTGGAATGTCGTCTGGAAAATGTTGGCCATCAGAATCTATGGTAATTGCAAAATTATACCCCAATTCCAGTGCTTTTTTGAATCCAGTTCTAAGCGCATGACCTTTCCCTTGGTTTTTGCTCAAATGCAGCTGTATTAACTCCGGATATGCTGAAAGTATATCGAGAGTGGCGTCCGTGGACCCGTCATTAATAACTATGATATTTGGGGTATGGCACAATATGCCATCCAATACTTTTTTTAGGGTCTTGCCATTATTATATGTGGGAACGACTACGCAACATTTTAGTCGCTCTATGGTTTCCGATATAGATAGGATGGAAGCTGGCAAGATAAATCCATTGAAAGCCTTCTGGTTGCAAAAAGCTAAATTCTAGGCAAAGATACGGATTACCGACCCGAAAACAATTGCTTTTCCGAAGCGTCAAAAACAGAAGATTGCATGGCGTAGTTTTTAACGAACTCCCGAATTTCCTCTGAGGATACGTTCGCAAAGTTGTGCAATAAAAACCCTTTGTCCTCTTCGATGTTTTCCTTGTATCCAACTACTTTGGGAGAGTTTTCCTGAACACTTAAGCGGATACATCGTATTTCTATGTTTTTAGGCTTTGTGGCTACCGCATATTCAATAAGTTCTGCCCCGGATTTAAAAAAATCCTTCTTATTTCGCAACCCTTGTGCATACTTCGCCTTAAGGGTAGATATTGCACCTTTGTAAGCTACCAGAACCGCGTCGTCCGTTTTGGATATGGGCGAAAGTTCTGTAAATAGTTTATCGGTAACCTGTTCACTTGCATTGGCTTTGGGATACGTCTTCCGGAGCTCGGAAATGTCAGTGGATGCTCCCCAAAGGGCCAAGGAACATATTAGGCCTACTACGAATTTCATTTAGTCTTGTATTTGGAAGGTAGCGCTCAGCTTCAATGCCAAGGTATCCTGAAATGTAGTCGTATTTTTTACCTTAACCTCTCTTTCGTTTATGGAAATATTTAAAGTTAGTTGGAGTGTGTCATTTTCTTCCGGGTTTATGATCGCCATAAATTTGATATTGGAAGAAACCTTTAGAAAAAGCTGCTCCCCTGTAGCCTTTTCCGTAAGCTCTTTTATGATCTGTATCATACAAACCCCGGGCATCACCGGATTTCCTGGGAAATGACCCTTAAAGATCGGATGCTCCTTGTTTAAGTGTATGGTAACATTAGCCGTACCTTGGTCGTATTTATAATCCTTTATTACGTAAAGTCCTTCTATCAACATACTATCGCAAATCAAATTTGTACGCCACCCCGAACTGAAATACATTGTTCAGCGTATTTCCCTCTCCCCTGTAAAAATCGGACTCAAAATCTTCGTCAAATAAATCAATGTCCAGCAGTCCTTGTTTATACCGGGCTTCCAAGACCAAACCAAAATCAAATTCGTAGCCTATCCCAAAAAAGAAGGAGAGATCCAAAGGAGTAACATCGGAGTCATTAGTTTCATTGATAACATTGATAAGATTATTCTCAAAATCGAAATCCAAGCTAGGGCCCAAAATTAGATGAAGGCCCTGATTAGGTGCAACAAAAAACTTATTGACCACACCAAATGATAAATAATCGATATCCAAATCTTCGTTGGTACGGATATTGGATTTGCCACCTTGTCTGGAATACATAATTTCTGGCTGTAGCGAATAATGCCTGGAAAAACGGAAATCGACAAAAATGGCAGCGTTGGGTCCAATTTTGTTGTCCAAGGTGGTATTGGAAATATTGGCACTATTGAATCCCAAGCGAATCCCTGGTCTAATATTGGTTTGGGCATAGGTTATCCCTGAAAATAGAAAAATTAGTAACCCAAAGAATGCTTTGTTCATCTTAAATGGCTTTTAGCCGTATGGACAGCTTTATATTGTGGTGCAAGATCTGAATATTTTTTGCAACCTCCGCATCAACGGAAGAAAATATAAAAGAGACTTTTTTCTTTCCGTTCTTGGTTTGAACGATTTTCTCCAATTTCCGGTCTATAGTATAATAGTAATTTTTCCACTTGGCCATTTCGGTTTCAAAGATGAATCGGTCCTCGGATGCAAACCTATTTAGAACGGATGGATTCTCCGTAACCAATGTTCTGAAATCTTTCTTAAGCAGGTTAATGACCATTTTTTTGTTCATCTCCGAAAGGATATGATTTACCCTAAAGTCACCATCCCTAAAAGAAAAGTCGAAAATGGTATTTCCTAATTCCGTAGTAAATACTACCCTATGGTGCTGTACTCCCAATTTCTTTAAGATAAGGATGCCACTGAAGTTCTTCTTATATAGATTAATGTCCGCCTTATATACATAATCCTTTTTTGGATTGGAAAAATAGGGATTTGTTATAGACCCACCGGATGTTTCCATGGATTGGAAATTATTGCGTTCCGGATAGGAAGCACAAGCCCAGATCAGAAAAAGGAGACTAATGGGCAAATACCGCATCGGGCAAGGATTGGTTTGTTTTTCGGTCGGTGAAAACGATACGGGTATAGTCATTGGAGGGCTCCAACATTTTTACTTCGGTCACTTCCCCATTCCCGTTGAATGTAATATGAAAGGCCTTGATGAATGAAGCAAAATCTTCGTCCTTGGGGGCAAAATGCACTTCACTATCATTTCCTTTTTTAAAGTAATCGATATGAAATTCATCTGTATTGAATAAATCTCCTTTAATACTGTTTGTAATTAGTTGATTAAGCCGTTTAAAGAGCTTGTTGGAACCGATATCCATATCACTTTTATTGCCCTCGTTATTGATGTAAAGGGTTTCCTCCTCAAAAATGACCGAATAAGCAAAGGGTTCCGTATATTCCCATTTAACCAAATTTGGGGCCTTAAAGGAGAGCTTGCCTAAAGATTCAATATCATTGGAAAGAAAATCCATATGCTTGTATTGCCTAAAACTACTGGTAATGGTCTCGGTAGTATTGGCGGTCTTCTTTACCTTGGCCTCCAATGCCCGGGCATCCCCGGCACTCATTTCGGACTGTGCATATACGCTACATACGGTAAACCATAATAGGAAAATGAGGTTACGCATAAGCTTTGATGTTCAACAATTGGTCAACGGTGACCGATTGCAAATTTTTCTCCTGCAAAATTAGCAATAACTGTTCCAAAACAATAATAGTTTTGGGACTGGTATCATGGAACAGTACGATGTCTCCTTTGGCAAGTTTAGGGGTTGTCCGATGTAGAATGGCGTCTTCAGAAAGAAGGGTAGTATCTAGGGAACGGATGCTCCACCCAATAGATTGCAGTTCTGTAGCCTGAACGGCCTTTTTAATACTTGGGTTGGTTACGCCAAAAGCCGGACGGTACATTTGTATTTGCTTTCCTGTTATCTTGGCAAAGATATTATTGGTTTTTTGAAGCTCCGAAATGACTTTTCTAGTACCAAAGAACCCAAACCTTCGGGAATGTGAATAGGTATGGTTGCCAATGGTATGTCCCTCATCGATAATTTGTTTGATCAAATCGCTGTGCTGTTCCATATGTTTTCCGATACAGAAAAAGGTGGCTTTGGCATTAAATTGCTTTAAGAGCTGAAGTACCTGGAAAGTATATTCATGATGGGGACCATCATCAAAGGTCAAGGCAATATGGCTTTGGTCAATATCCGGATTGGAACAGTGGGATTTTAAGTGAAAATTCCATTGGATTAAAAAAGAACCCAATACGGTAAGGATAAGAAAGATACTTATAAGAATCCAATAGTAGAACGCAGGGGTGTTGTACATCCAATCGCCAACCAAAAGAACGATTAAGGCAATCAGGAAAAACCGTTTTATAGATACAAATGTCAGCATCCGCGCAGTAAAACAAAACTGTGGTTCTCCCCACGGTATTGGTTGTACAGGAGCACTGTCCCAATTTTGGAGGGCTCCATTCCGTTCAACTTAATTGCTTCCGGAATGTGTTGGGTCCTTATCATTTTTGCGGCCATCCATGCGCCAAAGGAAGAAGCTGTATTGAACTCGCCGCACAGGTGTTTGTAATAGGTCTGAGCGGTATTTTTTAAAACCCCATGGCTTAATGCGTCATAATATCCATCGTAGCCTATATCCCCATTGTTGCCCATCGCCACGATATCGATATCGGAAATTTCCAGACTATTTTCTTGTAGAAAAGACTCAAGGGCACTCTGCAATTCCTGCTTGGAAAAACTATTGTAGGTAGCCACATCCAAGACCTGTGCATAGGTATGGTCACTTTTTTTATTTGAGAGCACAAAGAAACTGGCTCCTTCCCCAAAAACTGCTCCCTCGGTATTGGATTCCAAAAGTTCCTTTGAATTGACCACATCAGCCTTAATATGGTCGACCAACTTATGTATTTTAATGTGATGGTCGGCCAGTTCATCTACCCCACCCACCAGAATGTTTTGGGCCTCATCGTATTCCAATTGCAATTTGGCATCAAGTAGAGCCGATTCAAAGGAGACACTGGAATGTACATAGGTAAAATTATAGCCTTTACACTTTATGCTCAAGGCTATCTGCCCCGCAACGGTATTATGGGTAGATTGGATAAACGAGGTGGGTGTTAGGTATTCCTCGTTATCATCTATGATCTTGCTGACGAATTTTTCCGAATCCGCAATGCAACCCAATCCGGTACCCGTAATAATGGCATCCACATTTTCTAGGTTGGCCTCATTTAGGGCAATTTTTGAAGCGGCTACCCCCATTTTTATTCCTTTTGCCATTCTCCTTGCAGCAGCTGGGGGAATGAATTCCTTGTAGTTAGGGTCTATTACGCGAATAACATTATCCGTATACTCGGTGATTTCATCCAGAAAGACCGAATTATCAAAGGTCCTTTGGGCCGATATGGAAGCAACGCTATTGATATAAACCGGTTTCATCTAGGCTTCTTTCGAAAATATAAGGGTTGAACAATTGCCGCCAAAGCCCAATGAATTGGATAGTACGGTATGCAACTTCTTTTTCTTAAGCTCCGTCTGTGGCGTAAGATGAAATTCCTGCATGGGATTTTTGAAATTGAGGTTAGGGAAAATCACATTATGCTGTAAGGCCAAAACGGAAAAGACGGCTTCCACGCCTCCGGCTGCTGCCAGCGTATGCCCGGTATAGGCCTTGGTAGAACTAAAGTCCGGTACGGTATCGCCAAAAACCCGTAAAAAGGCTCTTCCTTCCGAAAGATCATTGTTGGGGGTGGCGGTTCCATGCGCATTGATATAATCAATTTCATTGCTTTTTGATCCTGCAACCTTCAACGCTTTTTGCATGGCCAAGGTAGCCCCATCCCCATGGTCCGAGGAAGCGGTTTGGTGAAAGGCATCATTGGCATTCCCCCATCCTTTTACATAGGCCAGGACTTCCTTATTTTCCTTTTGTACCACCTCATCGGATTCCAGGACTAAAAAAGCCGCTGCCTCACCTAGATTTAAGCCCTTCCGGTTTTCATCAAAAGGAGTGTTGTACGTATCGGATTGTATCATTAAGGTCTTAAAGCCGTTCAAGGTAAATTTAGAAAGTCCGTCCGTCCCACCTACGATTACCCTGTCCAATTTTCCCGCTTTTAGCAAACGTGCACCAAGTAATATGGCGTTCGCAGCTGAGGAACAGGCTGTACTGATGGTGGTTACCAAACTGCCATGGAGACCCAATTGCTCCGCTATTTTCTGGGTGGAATCCCCGGCATGGTGCCCCTCAATATATTTTTGGACCTCCTTATTTTCGAAGTATTCATAATAGTATTGCTCGGTCTTGTCCATACCACCCACGGTAGTGGCGGATACCAAGCCTGTTTTATATGAATTTATATGGGTAATGTTCGCGTTTGAAACGGCTTGTTTGGCCGCAAATGCCCCCAATAAGGCACTGCGAGAATAATTATGGCTCCCGCCGAGTTCTAGAAATTGCTCTAATTCCTGATTGGTGAAATCAATTTCACCCACCATTAAGGCATCTTTGTGGACCGTATCGATTTTTGAAATTCTTGAGATTCCTTTTTTGCCATCAATCAGGGACCTGTAGTTTTCCTCCACATTGTTCCCAATGGCAGAAATGATTCCCATACCAGTTATGGCGATGCCCTTGCCCATATTCTTTAACTGAAAACGCTTTGTTACGAATGTACAAAAAACGAAAGGTGAAGTGGGTAAATATTATTTGGTCTTGTGCTGTGTGATATAATCTGCCATGGTCCCGACTGATTCGAAGATTTTTTTCCCCTCCTTGGGGTCGGCCAATTTTATTCCGTAGTCCTTATCGAGCATTACAATAAGCTCCAATGCATCTATGGAGTCCAATCCCAGTCCGTCCCCGAAAAGGGGATCGTCGTCCGCGATTTCATCCACCGAAACATCTTCTAGGTTTAGCTGCTCTATGATTTTTGACTTCAATTCTTCTTTCAATGCCTCCATATGGGTTTAAAATAATCGGGTTATTTCCTCAATACTATGTTCAATGGCCCCCTTTTTGTTCACTAGGTATAAAAAAGCCTCATAATCGGGGCCATCAAAATCTACCCAACCACATAGTACCTTTTCTGCTTTTTGCATATCCAATAAGCCGTTCGCATATGAGAACAGATGGCTTGGATTAAATTCGTCAAAGATAAAAAAACTATTTTCAGAATAAAGTTTGTGCCGGATACTAATTTCCCCGATACAGATATTGGGAAGCGTGTATACAAAAATAGCCGGACTGGGATAATAAGTATCAGGGTTGCGAATGGATTCCCAATGCTTTCTGTCCGTATCCAGGCTTGATGCCCTATTACTGAGTACAATGGCGATATTCTCTTCATTTTCAGGGAGAATACCTTCATTTTTTAAGAGGATATCCGCCGCCAAAAACCCTAATTTGCTTAGATTATCCATTTTGAAAAACTTGGAATAGTCGGTTTTGAAGTATCTGTAGGCCGATTTTGCCAGGGATTTAAAATCTGGGTGTTGCTCTTGATAAAGCGTCGTCCCGTTTAGCGAAATGGTATTGTTCCTGATATGGCAATAGGAGGATATAAAATATTCTTTTTCCATCATTCCGATACCTTTTTAAAAACGATGGCCGTATTGGAACCTCCAAACCCTGATGACGTCTTTAGGAAGGTGTCCATTGGTTTGGGCTCCGTTTTTTTAATGACGTTAATAGGTTGTGATACGCCTATTTCCTCAAATCCCTGGGAGGCAAAGAGCGTATTTTGGTGTAGGGAGTGCATACCTACAATTGTTTCCAGGAGACCTGAGGCACCCAGGGTGTGGCCAAAAAACCCTTTCAGACTGTTCAATGGAGTGTTTTGAAGGTTTAGCCGGTTGAAGGCGATGGCCTCCATTTCGTCATTGAACAGGGTGGCCGTACCATGTGCAGAAATAAAATCAACGCCTTCGGGTTTCGATTTTGCTTCCTTCAGAGCAAGTTTTACACTACGATATAGACCTTCACCAGTCCTTGAGGGGCCGGAGATATGATTGGCATCATTGCACGAGGCATCTCCTAAGATGACCACGGATTCCTTGGCAAGGTTCGTATTGTCCTTCGTTATCAGAGCACTTGCGGACACTTCCCCAATATTGATACCCGAACGGTTTTTGTCATAGGGTCTACAGGGTTCGGCACTCAAGGCCTGAAACGCGTTAAAACCCGAAAGGGTAAATTTAGAGACTAAATCACCACCGGTAATAAATACATGATCAAAACAATCCTGTGCAATTAGTTTTTTGGCGGCAGCAATGGCCAATAGCCCGGAGACACATGCATTGGAAAGGACTATGGGGCTGGTCTTAAATCCGAAAAAATCCTTTAGGACCTTCCCCAATTCGGCCAAATAAGCCCGTTCCCTGGGAAACGGGCTATCGTGGTCCAAAACATCTATATTACCTTTTGTAGTGGAAATAATAAGCCCTACCCTGTCCGTTAATTCAATTTGTGATGCCTGAATTACATTTCCCAAGGAAACCAATAACATTTGCTCTAGGCGTGTATATTTTTCTTCTAGATTTGGTTCCTTAGCTATATTTGGTAATTTTCTGGTATCCACTATAGATGCGCAGATGGGTTGATCAAGTAGTTTTATATCACTTATAGTTTGAAGTCCTGAACGTCCATCCTTTATTTTCTGGACCACAGAGAGGCTATCATAACCTAAGGAAGAAACAATGGTGTTATGTGATACATATACTTTACTCATCCACCAACCCAACTTTTTTCTTCCATGCCAAAAAGAAGTCCGGGATGGTCAGGGACATTTCGCCGCCAAGCTCAACAAACACCTGAACCGTTTCCCCTGTACAGACCAGTTCATCCTTCGGATTATAAATTTCATATCGGAACATCATCTTCGCTGCCGGAGAATCTATATAGATAGTTTTGATCGTGGCCACGTCCCCATAACGCAAAGGGAGTTTGTGTTCGCTATTCGATTTTACAATGGGGGTGGAAAAATTATGCTCTTTCTGATCCAAATAGGATATCCCATGATGTCTTCCGAAAGCTTCCCTACCATCCTCAAAATATTGGATATAATTGCCGTGCCAAACGATACCCAGGGGATCGGTCTCAACAAACCGTACACGTATCCGGCTTGTATAGCTGATTTCCTTCCTAGGTTTAGACCGCATTTTTTTGCTCATAGTACATGATTGCGATTAGGGTACTCAAAATAAAAAATCCAAGCAACAATGAAATCTCAGGAATGATTTCCGAGACCCCTACATTGCGCAAAAATACATCATAGAAGGCATTTAGTCCCCAATTCATAGGTGAGATGTTGGAAAGTAACTGCATAGTTGGAGGCATTACGAAAACAGGCACCCAAACTCCCCCCAATGCTGCCAAAATAACTACCAAAGTGGCACCAAAGGGGGCAGATTGCTCCTGGGATTTGGCAACGGTCCCTACCAAAAGCCCCAATCCAATAGCTGCGAGACCTGCAAAGAAGGCGGTAAGATACAACAAGGGCAACTTGCCAGAGACATCCAGTTGTGGTAGCCCAAGGAAAGGGAATAAAAAGATGCCTATGAATAACATTAAGGAAAACTGAATTAGGCAAACCAATAAAAACACCAAGGTCTTGCCTCCCAAAACCGTTGCATAGGAAACCGGTTGGGTACGAAGACGTATAAAGGTACCTTGGTTCTTTTCCTTCACCATATTGATGGAAAGGGGAAGGATAATAAAAAAGATAGCAAAAAGGGTCCAAGCAGGAACATTATGTTGGGTAGAGTTTGGAATTGGATTCTTATTCCCTCCCGGAACGATTTCGGCAAAAGTGATAAAACTTTCGGTATCAAAGATAATTTCCGAGTCATCCTCTGTCAACTGTTCCTGAAATGCTTCATAAATGGTTCTGGTCTCAATTTTTGAAACCATTTTATCGATTCCATTTTTTATGGAACTTTTAAAGGACAGTTGGGTGGCAGGATCAAAATAAAGCCGGATTTCCTTAGGCTCAATTTTTATGGCCGTGGAGACCGAATCTTCTTCCAATCCTAATCTGGTCATGATACCATTTACATTAGCCGTTACCTTTTTATCCATGTCCCTGGATAGCCCTTTCGGGATGATTATGGCCAGTTGATAATCTCCCTTTTGTACCAGTTCAAGAGCCTCTGTTTCTGAGGATTTTTTGATAATTTCAAGGGAATTGCTTTTTGATAGGCTTTCATGGATACTTTCGGACACCGTTCCACTATCCTGGTCTACCATTAGAATTGGAATCTTGGTTTCCTTAACAGTCTTAAAGGTACTGTCCTGTACCAAGGTAATGACCACCAACAAAACCAAAGGCATCAGGAAGAGAATGGCTAATCCGCCTAAATCCCGGATCAACAGCAAAAATTCCTTATATGTGGATGCCCAAAGCCTATGCATAGTCTCGCAATGCTTTTCCGGTTCGGGCAAGAAATACCTCTTCGAGATTATGCGCTCCCTTTTGTTCAACAACCAAGTCTTGCGGTACCCCTTTACACACAACTTTCCCATGGTCTATAATCGCCACTCGTGTACAGAAATGCTCGGCTTCATTCAGATGGTGTGAGGTATATATGATAGTGGTGCCTTGACCATTCAAATTTTTTAAATGCTCCAGAATAACACTTTTGGATTGCACATCTACCCCTACGGTGGGTTCATCCAGGAACAACACTTTGGGATGATGTAGAATGCTGGTAATAAGGTTGATGCGCCTTTTCATTCCTCCGGAGAAGGTTCGTATCCTCTTGTGGGCAAAGTCATAAAGCCCCAGTGTTTTTAGATTCGATATAATATTTTCCTGGAGTGAATCGCCCTTTAGCCCGTACATACTTCCAAAATAACGCAAGTTCTCAAAGGCAGTCAAAGAGGGATATAGCGCATACTCTTGGGGAACGATACCAATATGTTGTTTTAGTTCATTTTTACTTTCTTGGAAGTCCAGTCCGTTTATGGAAAAGGATCCGGAAGTTGGTTTTAGCAGTGAACTCAACATAGAAATCAAAGTGGTCTTACCCGCACCGTTTGGGCCCAACAAACCAAAAATCTCCTTTTCATGTACCGTAAGGCTTAAATCCTTGACCGCATAAAAATCTGCTCCCTTATATTTTTTGGATAGTTGGTCGATTTGAATCATGGGCTATCATATTTCCAAAAGAACGGATGCGTTTCAGTAATTAAGAACCTTTAAACTGCCTTGCGCAAGGCCTGAAAAAAAGCTTCCTCTCTTTTGGCCAAATCCAGTAATTGGTCCGCCACCTTGTTATAGGCGTCTGTTTGCACACTACGATTTTTATACACGCGGGAAGCTTCAAGGGCAAAATCACGCCATTGATCTCCAATTTCGGTCATTTCCTTTGAAAAATCCTTGAGCTTTTCGTTTTTCAGCACTTTACCGGCTTCCTGTAAAAATGCAGCATAAATATACCGAAATCCTCCACCACCCGTACCGATTTCCTCTTGCATACGTACAATTTGACCTAAATAATGGTTAGCTTTCTTGGCTCCCAATTTTTGAGGCCATTTGCGAATGTTTTTGGCAACCCAGCGCATGGCCCTTACCCCTACAATGGGTACAGGAGCGGTCATATCCCTACAGGTATGCTTTATCCCCTTTACGATCGCTTTTTCCAGACTCAGGGTCTCTGGGAAGGCAATAGGGTAGTACATGTGGCCTTTAGGCGCGAAAGCTCCCTTGGCAAATCGTACCTTTTCCAGTTCCCTATCCGTAAGCGTGGTCACGTCTTCCATTACGGGATCGCTGATGAGGTAGGTATCCCCTTGCTTTCCATATACCACCATATTATGTGCATTGAAGTGGAAGCGATACTCCTCAGGGAAATAGGGGAGTTGAAACACCCCTACCTGAAGCCCTACTGGATTGTTGTTTGCCAGATTTGCATCCAATCTTTTTCGGGCGTCCTCTGTTTTTTTGAATTTCTCCCTTTTCACTTTTATACCCACACGTTTGGCAAACCGGTTGAAAATAAGTCCGGGCATTACCCTATAGGTGAAAACCGGAGCATAATTGACCTTTAGGAAAGGAAGGTAGCTGAAGAGAAGTCCGGATCCTATTCCGAATACCATGGGCTCGCTCACCTCAAATCCGTTGTGCCGCATGAGGTTGGATACCACCCCGTTTTCACAATGGGCGGACTGTTTATGTGTAAAATCTATTTGCATTTTTCAAGGGTGTATATGCACTAGTTCTTCAATGGTAATGTCAAAGACATCGGCATATTTTTGTAGTGTTCCAGGGCTTAATCTTTTAAAGACCGAGGGTTTAAAATGTCGTTTTACGCGCCATTTCCAAAGCCCTACATAACTCGCTAGGATACCTAAATCCATTTTATGGAGTTCCATATAATAAACAATAGGGCTGGCTTCATTGGCAAGTACACGTTGCTTTGCGGTTTCCACGCGTTCCTCAATTTCCTTTAACGCATTTTCAAGGGCAATGGTTTTGGGATCCCAGCCAGTGCTCAGTGCAGTGGTGTATTCCCCATTTTCGTCCACGGCATAGCACATTTCCCGGAGATTGGCAGATTCAAGTATGCTTTTGTGCTGAGGCACTTCGCCCTTTTTCATTGGACTTCATGGATTAGAAAATTCAGAGTACAATCTACGATTAAATCATCTTTTCTAAAAATGGAGCCTGTAATGGTACAGATACTGAGCTCTTCCGTATCGTAACGGGAGATTAATTTTGCTTTTGTTATCAAAGTTTCGTTGACGGTAGGCAGTTGAAAGATTTCAACTTTTTTTATAGCACTGATGTATCCTATGACTTTGTTGCCCTTTCCCTCTAGATCGTCCGTTTCAAAATAGCTTTGTCCTACAATAGCCGAACAGGCCTGGGCCGCATTTTCAATAAGTCCTGTTTCCGAAAGCCTGCCCTTGTCCACAAAAATACAATCCTCGGTTATATGGAATTCGGTCACTACCGAATCGGCATCAAGATAGGGCATGGTATTAACCATGAGCATAGGTTCCCTATGCGGAAGGAATTTTTTAATATCGATATGTAGGCGTGCATTCTTCACCTATTGGCCAATACGGTTTTCATTTTACCGGTTGCTATCAGGGATCCGTCACATTCAATCTGTGACTCTACCAAAGTAACTCCCATAATATCATGAAGGATATGGACCGTTGTCCTAAGTTCCTGTCCTAAGCGGGGAAGGGAATCGATTTCCACCTTTGCAATGGCACCGATATACCCCATTGGGGCATCTTGGTTTTTTAAAAAATAATGATATCCGGTATGTAGGGCCACAGTTTGTGCCATGTTTTCGATAAGTCCGGGTTCTTTGAACATCTCGTTACTCGTAAACAGATTTTCTTGCGTTATGTTAAATCCGGATACTATTTTTTCAGGGGAAAAGTAAAATAATTTATCCACCATTACAAAAGGATGTTTCTGGGGAATCAGCCCGAGCAGGAAGTCTTGATCGGTTATGGGGTCTTTGAGAAGGTTCATTTAACTCACGGTCAAATAAGCATAGGTGTAGGAAAATCGGGCACTTTCCGGAACGTGTAGCAATATTTTGTCCCCTTTCTTAAGTTTTCCCGATTGTACCAATTCCTCTAACATCATATAAATAGACGCTGCCCCCGCATTACCCACATTTTCGAGATTAAGAAACCATTTGTTTAAGGGCATCTCTATCCCTTGACGCTTCATTTCATTGTACAGTCCATCCTTAAAATAGTATGATGAAATATGAGGCAAATAATAATCTACATCATCTGGGCCTATACCGTATTTTTCGTAGGTTAATTTTAGACTGTTTACGCCTTTCTCCAAAATATATTCGCCCAACAATCGGGTATCCTGCTTTACGGCAAACACAGATTTTTTGCTCCAGTCATTGGCAGGAAATTCGCTCCAAGGTCTTAGGTGCCCATTTTCTTCTTTATCACCCCCGGCATACATACAGGCCTCAAGTTCAAAAGCATAGGAATAGCCCTCCATCCATTCAATTTTTAACGGTGTTTTGCCTTTAGGATCGGGTTCCAGCAAAACTGCTCCAGACCCGTCGGATAACATCCAACGCAAAAATTCCTTATTGAAGGATAATATGGGGTTTCCGTTCAATTCCTTCAAATGTTCTATTTCGTCCTCGTAAACCTCTGACTTCAACCAAGTAGAACTACGTTCTGAGCCTGCACAGACTGCTCTTTCTATTTGTCCGGCCTTAACAGAAAGATACCCGTATTTCAATGCATTCATTCCCGAACAACAAGCACCAGAGACCGAGTTGATCTCCATATTGCCATTCTTTAGAAAACCATGGACCATAGCGGCATGGGATGGTAATATTTGATCTGGGCTGGAGGTGCCACAGGAAAGTAATTGGATATCCTGAATCTTGAAATCGTCATCACACAAGAGCTCAATGGCTTCTTTGGTCAACTGGGCATTATTATGAGTGACCTTACCCTTGTCGTCTAAGGCGTAATACCGTGTTTTTATCCTATTGTTGCGTAATACTATTCGTCTGGCCTTTGAAGTCTTACCGTCTAAAATCCCTAGCTTTTCCTCCATTCCGTCATTATCCACCGGATCATTCGGTAAAAACTTGGCTATTCGTGTTATATAAACGTCCTTCATCTATTTTCCTTTAGCGCTACTGAGGAATAATAGGCTTTATCTTCTTTCCTCCTCTGGTACCGGGGCAAATAAGTGAGCAAAAATACAATAAAAACTATTGGTGCTATGACCCAGATCGCAAATAACAAATAATATTTGAATATTCTGATCCATTTGAGTCGTGGTGGTTCTCCAGGTCCTCCTTTTTTAATAATATGGTTGGCCCATTTGGAGAATAATACATTGCCTCTTTTATCCGTAAGCACTAAATATGGGTTGATGCGAACCGCACCCAGCTTTAGAAGATTTTCCTGCAAATTTGAAAAGTCCTCAACAAGAAGGGCCTCTTTGATAGGTGCTCCAAATTTGATAGCTTCCTTGATGTCTTTATCGGAAACCCCAGGTTTTGGGAAAATACCCAGATACCTGTCTTTTTTTCCGGATAACATCCAATGTGAAATGGTTATAACGCTGATATGATTGATATGGCGATCTACGAGTGCAATATGACCCACAAGTTTGGCCTCTGCTTGGACCAGTAGTCTTTTCATCTTTTCCTGTGCCTGTATCCACATATTCCTACAGGCAACAACGGTCATTACCGGTCTATCCCTTAAAAGCGATTTCCCAATATCGGATATTAAAAAAGAATTGATAGGAATGGAAGGGGTAAGGTACCATACCTGATAGCCCAAAATGACCAAATCGTATTTTTTCCTTAGAATTTCTTCTTCGGGGGGGTGAAACCCAGAGGGTATCTGTAAAAATGATTCCGGGAAGCAATCGAAAAATTTTTCCTTATCCCATGGAAATTCATAGGGTTCGTTTGGGATAATTCTATAATAGGAAACAGCTATGTTATCCTGTTTTAAGGGGGAAACCATATTTTCCAGAATATCCAATAACTGCCCGGTTTGGGAATAATAGACGACCAGTACTTCCTTCATGTATTTTCTTTTCTTTTCCAAAAGTCAAAATAATTGAACCATTGTAAGGGATATTTCCCCAAAATCCATTCTACGCTTTTGGTGTATTCTTTCAATAAGCCTTGGGCATCCCTGTTTTTCACCTTTGCTTTTCTTGCAAAAAGGTGATAATGCTTGGCGGTCTCCTTCATAACGTATACGAACAAAACGGGAACCTTAAGTCGAGAACCCAATAGGAACGGACCGGCCGGAAATTCGGCCTTCTCGTCCAAAAGCGTCTCCTCCAATGTCTTTTGCCCTACAAAATAGCGGTCACCTGTAAAACAGACCAACTCTCCCTTTCCCAAGGCTACGTTAATTTCAAAAATATGCGAAAGATCTTCCCGAACAAGTATAAACTTGATTTTTGATTTTGAGGTAACACTTTCAAGATATTCCTTTATATGCTCATGCTCCGCATCCGTGGTCACCAAATTGATCTGGGAATGCGTATCTATATCCTCAAAAAAGAATTCGGCTATCTCGAAATTTCCAACATGGGCACTGATCAGAATACCTCCCTCGCCGTTCGCTAGTAGGTTTTTAATGTTCTCGATACCGTCAAATTCATAGGTAAACTTATCCCGAAGACCCGACCCTATTGCCGTCTTATCTATTAACGTCTGGCCAAAGGAATAGTAGCTCTTATATATTCCAAAAAAACTTTTCAGATGCGAATATCCCAGTCTTTGGTTGAGATAGTAATAGATTGCTTTTGTGTTTTTCCAGGAAAAAAGACAGAAATAGAGGATAACAAAATACAATAGGAAATACGAGGCGCGGATTCCTAAACTTTTAATGAAAAAGATAAAAATTTTATAGCCTAGGACGGTACCTCTGGATTTTCCTTCCCATTCCGCTGCCATGGATAAGTTTTGAGAACGATCAGTCCAATTTTCGCTCGATGAGGTCGTAGAAATCCTGAAGTGTTATTATGTTTACGAAATCCTCTCCGACCAGTTTAACGCCAAAGTTGCTTTCTACTGCCACCACCAAATCCACAAAATCGAGACTATCCAGTTCCAAGGTCTCCTTAAGGTTGGCCTCCGGTGCAATATCCTCTTCCTCTACTTCAAATTCGTCTATAAGGAAGTCATCGATTTTTCCAATAATAACCTCTTTAGTCATTTTCAACAGCATTTTTTAACGATCAATGCGGAATTGGTGCCACCAAAACCGAATGAATTGGACAAAAATACGTCAATTTTTTTATTTAAGGTTTTCTTAACGATGTTTAATTTGGAAGAATCCTCATCGGTTTCCTGCAGATTAATATTGGGGGCAATAAAGGAATGTTGCATCATAAGCGTAGCGTATACCACCTCACTTGCACCGGCCATCCAGCACTCATGACCTGTCATGGATTTAGTAGAGCTTACATATGGGTAATCCGTTCCGAAAACTTCAAATAATGCCTTGGCCTCATTGGCATCGCCAACAGGGGTTGAGGTCGCGTGGGCATTTATATAATCCACGGCCGAGGCGTTCATATTTGCATCCTTCAGGGCTTTTTTCATGGCTGAGGAAGGTCCATCTACATTCGGAGTTGAAATATGCGCTCCATTTGAGGAAAAACCGTAGCCCACAACTTCGCCAAAAATGGGAGCACCTCGCTCCTGGGCGGATTCATAACTCTCCAATATAAGTGTGGCCGCCCCGCCACTGGGAACCAATCCGTCCCTACTTTTGTCGAAGGGGCGAGAGGCTTTTTCGGGATTTTCTGTATTTACTGCAAATACCCCGAGCCCGTCAAAACTGGCCATGGCCAAATGATTAATTTCCTGTGCACCACCACAAATAATACAATCCTGAAGCCCGCTTTTGATCAATTGATACGCCATACCAATGGAATGTGATCCACTGGCACAGGCAGCGCTAAGTGTAAGGTTTATACCCTTGAGTTTAAGAATAGTGGAAAGGTTCATGGTTACCGTAGAATTCATCGCCTTAAAAATAGCTCCCGAACCTACCAGGGTGGTATCTTTTTTTTCACGGATGATATCTATGGATTCAATTACCGATTTTGCCGTACTGTCATTGCCGTAAATAATACCCACCTCATTGGTGTCCATATATTCCAAGGGGATATTGGCATTCTTCAAAGCTTCCATAGTGGCTACATAGGCATACGCCGCTTCCTCGCCCATACTAACACGTTGTCTTCTGGAAAGCTGGCTTTTGAGGTTCGGTAATTCCACATGTCCTGTTAAAGGGGACCTATAGCCAAAGGTCTTCCTTTGTTCATCATAAACAATCCCGGATTTTCCCTCGTATAACGAGGTCTTTACCTCCTCCAAGTTCTTGCCTATGCAGGAATAAATACCCATACCTGTGATTACCACTCGTTGCATTGCCAATAAATATTTTAAGAATAAATACCGCCATTAATGCCAATTACCTCACCGGTAATATAAGATGCCTTTTTGGAAATCAAAAACGAAACAAGATGAGCCACTTCTTCAGCTTCTCCAAATCGATTGACGGGAATCATTTTTTTCAACTCCTTTTCATCCATCTCACTTGTCATATCAGTTTTGATAAATCCTGGCGCTATTGCATTTACAGTAACGTTTCTTTTGGCTACTTCTTGTGCAAGGGCCTTGGTGGCAGAAATAAGTCCTCCTTTTGCAGCGGAATAATTAACCTGGCCGGAAGTTCCTTTCAGACCAGAAACGGAAACCATGTTTATAATTCTACCATATCTGTTGACCAAGAGTTTTTGAATCAAATGGTTGGTTACGTTAAAAAAACCCTTAAGGCTTGTGTTAAGCACAGAAGACCAATCTTCAGGTTTCATCCACATGAAGAGCCCGTCTTTGGCAATGCCAGCATTGTTAACGATTACTTCAATAATGGCTTCCTTATTGTTTTCCTGCCAAGTATCCAAGGTTGTTTTTACGGCCTCGGCATCCACTACATTGAATGGTAGAAGTTCAGCAGAACCCCCAACTTCGTGTACTCGTTCTAGAGTTTCCTGGGCGGCCTCAACGTTGCTATTATAATTGATCAGTATATGGTAATCGGCATCTTTGGCCAATTGAATGCAAATGGCACGGCCTATTCCCCTAGAACCCCCTGTTACAAGGGCACACTTTTTAGTTTCTCCCATTCACGGTACGTATAAATTACTTGCTGGTATCAACAAAAAGTTCGGCATTTTGATACCATTTGTTGCCCAGAAGTTTTCCATCCTTGTCCAAATAGCCCCATCCTTTTTTGGTCTTTACCCGGGAAACACCACCAATGAAACCCTTATCTTCCCCACTCTGAAAAAAAGCGAGACCTACGGAGATATCATAATCCATGGGAATTATCAAATTTCCAGAAGTATCTATAAATCCCCAGTCTTTATCTTTTACAGGTGCCAGGCCATCATTGGAGAAAACTTCGGCATCCCTATATTGAAAATCGATTATCGTCTCACCTTTTTCGTTGATATAGCCCCATTTTTTGCTTTGGGCCGCGGGAGCCAAACCATTTTTAAAGGCTCTGGCCTTATCAAACTTTGGTTCTATTACCCATTCCCCTTGATTGTTCACATACCCCAATTTTTTGTTCTTTCTGGCATAGGTAAAATTGGATCCATCATGGAAATTCCAGATTCTGTCCACACCAGGAATCACTTTTAGTTGACCGTTTGCCACAATTCCGAAATCATCACCTTTTCTGCCCCAAACTCCGCTAGGATGATTAAATCCCAACTCTTTGTATTCGATAGGAATAGTAAGCTCTCCTTTTTGGTCTATCATTCCCCAAAGATCCCCGTTCCGAACTTTGGCCCCACCGTGATGGAAATTTTTTATTTCGTCGAACTTCGGCTCCAAAATAAACTTTCCATCTGTTCCTAATAGACCAACTTTATCATCCCTCTTAATTATGGCGACCCCGTCATTGAAATCATAGTACTTTTCGGCAGCAGGGACATTAAGCGGATTTCCTGATCCATCTATATAGCCCCACGCATCATTTGTATTGACCATGGCACGACCTGAGTTGAACTTTTTCGCTTTATCGTATTTTGGTTCAATGGCCCATTCCCCGGAGGCATTGATGTACCCCCAATTACCATCCTTTTCCGCCATGGCATACGGACCCGAAAAACTCTTAGCTTTTTCAAATTTTGGTTGGATTACATAGGCCCCCGACTTGTCTATATAACCAAACTTACCGTCTTCCCGGACCAAGGCAAGTTCTTGTGCCGACAAATTTACCATCCCCAAGAACATACCAAGGACTAGTGTCAATGCAATTTTCATAACTCTTTTTGTTTTCATGATGCTAACTGTTTTTATGGTTAGTGATAAAATCCTTTACTTGATTTACATAGGGGTACATTACCAGATCTTCCTGGAATGGCGGTACTATGGCCCGTATGGCATCGTACATTTTCTTTGTCTTCGAAGAGACTTGGCCCTGCACCTTTAAATATTCAATGGCCTGTACTACAGTTATGAGTTCGATGGCAATGACCTCAAAGGCATTTTCAATGACTTTCTTGGTAATCATTGCGGCATTGGTGCCCATACTTACAATATCTTGGTTATCATTATTATTAGGGATGCTATGCACATACATGGGGTTTGAAAGCATCTGGTTCTCTGCCGTAGTGCTGGTAGCGGTAAATTGCACACCTTGCATCCCAAAATTCAACCCTAATTTTCCGAGATTCACAAATGGAGGAAGTATGTCGTTTAGCTTTGAATTCATTAAGTAGTTTAATTGTCGCTCGGCCAGCATGCTCATTTTGGTAACCACAATTTTCAGCTTGTCCATTTCCAACGAAACATAGTCCCCGTGAAAATTCCCACCGTGGTAAACATGCTCTTTTTCCACGTTCACTATGGGATTATCATTAGCCGAGTTCACTTCCTCTATCATAATCCGTTCCACATCGTTCAAAGTATCCAGAACGGGACCCAATATTTGGGGAACGCATCGTAGGGAGTAGTATTCTTGTACTTTTTCCTCAAAGATGGTAATCCCATTGTTATCCGTATATAAATGGTGTTCCCGTTTTCTCGTCAGTGTGCTGTCCTTCAAATGGCTGCGCATAGCACGGGCTATTTCACGTTGGCCCTGATGTTTCTTGGTCTCATTCAAGTCATGGGACAGGTGATCATCATAAGCTTGGACTATTTCGTTTATGGCAGATGAGCAGGCAATCATCCATTCCAATAACCTACGGGTATAAATGGTATTTACGACGCCTATACCCGTCATAACGGACGTGCCGTTTATCAAGGCCAATCCTTCCCGTATTTCTACCGATATGGGCTTTAGTCCTTCAATTTCAAATACTTCTTGTGTAGATCTTAAATCCCCATTATAGTATACTTCCCCTTCCCCGATCAACACCAATGCCAGATGTGCCAATTGTACCAGGTCACCACTTGCCCCTACACCGCCATGCTCATATATTAAGGGAACAATATCTTTGTTGATCAAGGAAATCATTAGCTGTATGACGGAAGTATGCACTCCGGAATTTCCCAAGCTTAACGTATTGAGCCTTGCCAACATGGCAGCCTTTACATACTTCGCCGGAATTGGATTCCCGGTACCGGAGGCGTGGCTTCGAATGAGATTATATTGTAGTTGCGTCCGCTCGGAATCCTTTATCTTGTATTGGGCCATTGGACCAAAACCTGTATTTACGCCATAGATGATTTTATTTTTTGAAAATTCCTTAAGAAAATCAAAGCTTTTTTGAACAGTAGCGAGAACAGTCTGGTCTATACTGATTGACTCCCCATTAAAGATTACGCTATAAAATTCCTCTATTCCTAACTTTCCCTTAATTTTCGGCATCTATGGTTGGATCAGACTTGATTAATGGCTATATACTAAATAAAAATAGTTAATTTGGTTTGCAAATTTATAATAATTAGCGAATCTATATTTTATTCGAGCTATGAAGAAGGAAATGGTAGATGTTTTGATTATTGGGGCGGGGCCATCGGGTAGTGTTGCAGCTTCTTATCTCAACGGTAAAGGATTTACCATTAAAGTAGTTGAAAAGAACAAATTTCCAAGATTTGTAATCGGAGAAAGCCTATTGCCTAGGTGTATGGACCATTTTAAGGAAACCGACCTCTTCGACTGTCTGGACACCTATGGATTTGAAATTAAGTCGGGAGCTCGCTTTATGAAGGGGCCAGAGGTGTGCAATTTTGACTTCAGTAAAAAACATACCAAGGGGTGGGATTGGACTTGGCAGGTACCACGTGCCGATTTTGACAAGGCTATGACCGATACCCTTCAGGAAAGAGGTGTTGATATCTGTTTTCAGCAGGAAGTTGTGGAAGTTGACTTCAATGATGCCGGATCTACCACTACCCTAAAGGATGCGCAAGGCGGACTATCCTACCTGACTGCAAAATTCATTATTGATGCCAGTGGCTTTGGTAGGGTACTGCCCAGATTGTTGAATTTGGACAAACCCTCTGAGATACCCAAGCATTCCTCGATTTTCACCCATGTAAAAGATGTAAGACGACCAGAAGGAAAGGAAGGTACTTTAATTACGTTCGATGTAGTGAGTACCGAAACCTGGCTATGGGTCATCCCTTTCTCCAACGGATATACCAGTATTGGTTATGTAGGACCGACGGATTATATAAATTCCTTTGAAGGGGATACTACTCAAAAGTTGGTGGAAATGATGAAGCTTTCAGATTATTACTATGATCGTTTCAAGAATTTGGAGTATGTGTTTGAGCCAAAAATCATAAAGAATTTCTCCAAGTCGGTTAAGCAGTTATATGGCAAGGGCTATGCCCTTACCGGGAACAGTGCCGAGTTTTTGGATCCGGTTTTTTCTTCAGGGGTCACTTTTGCCACGGAATCGGCCCTATTGTCCGCCAAACTTATTGCGAGGGAACTGAAAGGTCAGGATGTAAATTGGGAAACGGAATATTCCAATTATATCCGAAAAGGCGTTGCCGTGTTTACTACCTATGTAAAGGAATGGTATACCGGCAGCTTACAAAAGATTTTCTTTCATAAACCCGAAAATCCTGAGATAAAAAGACAAATCTGTGCGGTCCTTGCCGGATACGTTTGGGACCAGACCAATCCTTTTGTGAAAAATCACCATCGGCTGGTAAAGGCCGTAGCCCATATAACGGATCTTGAAAAGGAGATGCGTTTGTCCGAAAAGTAGTTGTCGGATTTTGTTTAGCTCTTTCTTCTTTAAAAGGCTTTCTTCAAAATTAGTTTTGCAAAGGATTTTCCCGTTTTGGCATATCCTTCCCCAATACGGTCCTCATTATTAAAACTGCTCCCCCACTGATTGCCGGGTGCGTGCTTGCTGTTTACTTCTGCAAGAACACGGCCTTTGTTCGCCGTTTCTACAAAACGCAAGACCGTGGAAACTTTGGCGGGCTGTTTCATTACGCCGGCATCCCATCCCGGGTATACCCATACCGTATCCACGATAAGGGTGTACTTGGCATCTGCAAGACCTTGATCAAAATAAATACCATGGTCTTTATGAAAATACCGGTTCATCAATTCTAGAAATTTTGGGGCATAAATAAGCTCTCGGCTGGCGTACCAACTTTTTTCCCATGATTTGCCCTTGCCCCTGGTGTCTTCCTCCAATTTAGCGGCGTGGTTTTTTACATATTCGTCGTTGGTGAGATTGTCTTTAAGGAGTTTCACATTATCATATACAAACTCTACATTAATTTCTTTTTGTCCCTTGAGAAAATCGAAGTCGCCCTCAATTATTTTCATTTTTTGGGCGGAAAGAACGGTAACGCATAACGAGATAAAAAATGGTAGATACTTTTTCATGATTTTGGATTGGGTTGTTTATTTATCTCTATCTAAACTCAAAAGTACCCGGTAAATTGTGTGGTTGTATGGAGAAATCCTCTAAATAAGGCTCTATTTAACAAGTAGGAATTAGAGGTAGCTACTTATGTCTTAATTGTCCAAATAGGGATCAGCTATAGTTATATATTATTCCCTTTCCGTAAAAGCCAGGCCACATTTCTCCAAATACGGCCTTTTTAGGATTTTAGCCAAAATCCTTGATTTATTGAATTATTCTCTTTTTATGCAATTTATATTGATTATATATTAATAAACATAGCATTTTACTGATAAATATCATTTTCTGTAGTGTTTTCCTCTCATATTTTTACGCCTATTTAATCGCAAAATCTTGTAACCGCTAAATATTCGATCGTATGAAAAATTCTAAGTTAATAGGCTTCTTGGTATTGGTCATATCAAGTTTACTATTTGTTCAATGTACCAGTGACCCAATTCCCGGCCCACCTGGAGCCGACGGAATTGACGGAGTTAACGGAGTGGATGGTCAGGACGGAATTGACGGAACGGCTTCCTGTATAAGCTGCCATTCCAATGCCGCTCGCGATATAGTTGAAAGTTCCTTTGCCCTTTCGGCACATGGAGCAGGTGGCGTGTTCAGTTTCACCGGTGCTAGGATAGATTGTGCCTCGTGCCACTCTACAAAAGGCCATTTGGATTTCTTGGCCTTTGGCGAGGTAGATTCGGTCAGTTTGTCAAATACTTCACCGATTACCTGTGCCACATGTCATGATAAGCATTCTACTTTCGATTTCGAAAACGATGGGGAGGATTTTGCCTTGAGAAGTATAGATCCGGTGACCTTGGTAATCGATGAAACCACCGTTGTGGACTTTGGTGGTACAAGTAATAACTGCGCTACTTGCCACCAACCGAGAAACAGTTATGTAATTCCCGCGGAAAATGGAACAGGCCAATATGTAGTCGCAACCACACGTTTTGGGCCTCACCATGGACCACAAACCACAATGTTGGAAGGTATTATGGGAGCCAATATACCCGGTTCGGAGGGCTATCCCGGTGTTGCTTCGGCAGCACATAGAACAGGTGCATCCTGCGTAAGCTGTCATATGGGAGAATCTACAGATGTAAATGAGGGCTTGCATTCGTGGAATCCAACAGAGGCCGCCTGTATTGCCTGCCATACCAATGGAGTACCGGAGGAAATGGCCGGATTTACCGAAGGCATGGCTACCTTAAAACAGTTGTTGACCGAAGTTGTTGGTGAGGAATATGCGGTAGATACGGAGGGCAACCCTGTTTTTGATGTGGATGGCAATCCGGTAGGTACGGGTGTGCCAATTACTGGGCTCATAGTGGACGTCCCCTCACCCAATAGGTCCAATGAGGGCATTTTTACAACCGAACAAGCACAGGCCGCATGGAACTACATGACCTTATTGGAAGATCAAAGCAATGGGATTCATAATCCCGGTTATTCCAGGGCATTGTTGACCAATTCAATTGAAGCATTACAGAACTGATTTCGGATCTTTTTCCAAACAGTTCCGAGCAGGTTATATGGTACTGCAATAGTATCGACAGGAATTTACAGTTTCATCAAGCTGTTGCTATATCAGAAGGATGACTAAAGTGCTTTGAAATTGGAGCAAGTGATGATCTTATAATACAAACGAAATGAAAAAACGATTAAGGATAATCTTGATGGGCGGTCTAGGTCTATTGTGCTTTTCTTCTTGTTATTATGACCAATTGGTAGAGGAAGAAATTCCGGATATACCTATAGATGAACCTATTTCCTTTAGGGATGACATCCAGCCTTTGTTCATTGGAAATGATAGGGATTGTACCACGTGCCATAATGGGAATGTTGCCAACCCAGATTTAACCGAAGGGAATGCATATGATGCTATCGTCCCAGAATATGTAGTTCTTGGAGATGGCGAGAACAGCCAGTTTTTTAGGGAGTTGCCGGGCAATAACCACCCTGTTGAAGCAGGGTTTGTACTCACCGTAGATGAAATTGCCTTAATAAAAGGTTGGATAGATCGTGGTGCCGAGAATAACTAAATAGTAAGACATCAAAATATGAAAAACACAATAGGAATATATTTTGGATTAGCTTTATTGTCCCCCGTCCTACTCCTTTCACAAAAAAGAGAGAAGGATTCCGTAGTGGATAAACCTGAACGCCCAGCCTTTGAAAGCTCCTTTATTATTGATAACCCTAATAATGTGCTCTTTTCAAAGAACACCTTGGAGGTTCAGATGTCGCATAGGTTCGGGTTGATTAACGAGGGAACCAATGATATGCTAGGGTTTTGGGGCCCTTCCAATATACGGATGGGAGTGGCCTATTCCATACATGAAAGATTGACTCTGGGATTTGGGACTACCAAATTTAATCGCCTCCAAGATTTTAACTGGAAAGTGGGAATCTTAAATCAAACACGATCTAGCAGGATTCCGGTGAGTGTGTCCTATTACGGCAATTTCACGATAGATGCAAGGAAAAGGGAGAATTTTAGTCTAGATCAACACAGGTATTCCTATTTTAACCAGTTGATCATTGCGAGGAGGTTCAGTCCTAAGCTTTCCATGCAATTGGCTCCTAGTATTTCCCATTTTAACCTTGTGGAAAGCCGGATGAGGAACGATGTAATAGGGGTTGCGTTCGGAGGGCGCTATAAAATAAGTGATCAGACTTCCATACTATGGGATTACAGCCAGCCCTTTACCCATCATTTAAACGGTGAACGACTGGATATTGATCCAGAACCGGGAATAAGTTTGGGGTTCGAGTTTGCTACGTCCGCACATGCCTTCCAATTGTTTATAACCAATATGAACGGTATTGTACCACAGCAGAACTATATGAAAAACACAAACGATTTTTTTAGAGGTCAGATTCTGTTCGGATTCAATATCACGAGGAACTATAATTTTTAAACCTATCCCTTGGGAAGAAGAGGGGTAATAAAAGGAGAAACAAAGGATAGTTTGCGCAACAACGGTCGATTATGGAAAAAGACAACACAAAAAAGAATAGTACGAACAGACGTAAATTTCTGAAAATGGGTTTACTGTCGGGCGCCACAACTGTGGCCGGTGCTACTTTGTTGGCCAATTTGGCTTCTGAGGAGGAACTACAGGCATCAGGTGAAAAAATCAGGGTACTTACCCCGGACGGCAAAATGGTAGAGGTAGATGCTGAGAGCATTAACAATTATCCCGAGGCCCATATTACACCTGCTGAATCAAGAAAAGGAATTCCGGATCGAAAATTTGTTATGGTAATCGATTTGGCCAAATGCAAAAATGCTAGAAATTGTGTTGAAAGTTGTCAAAAAGCGCACAATCTGGATTACAATGAAGAGTTTATGAAGGTCCAGCTCATTCAGGACCATGAAGAAGCAGAGCCCTATTGGTTCCCAAAACCTTGCTATCATTGTGATGAACCACCCTGCGTTACGGTATGTCCCACTGGGGCCACCTTTAAACGGGACGATGGCATTGTTTTAATAGACAATGATCGGTGTATTGGGTGTAAGTTTTGTATCACGAGTTGTCCTTATTCCGCACGTCAATTCAACTGGAGCCATAAACCGAAATTTGATGACACAAGCCAACCCTACTCACCGGAAACCAGTATTCCCGGAACGGAGGGCACGGTAATGAAATGCGATTTCTGTCCAGATATGCTCAGACAGGGTAAACTACCCTATTGCGCATCATCTTGCCCTATGGGCGTGATCTATTTTGGGGATAAAAACGAAGATATGGTTACCAATGGAGAGGAAACCGTTCGATTTTCAGAGTTAATAAATGATAGGGGAGGATATAGACATTTGGAGCATTTAGGGACGAAACCTAATGTTTATTATCTGCCTGCCGTAAATAGGCAGTTCCCATTGGAGCGGGGCTTTGATGTTGAAGAGGATATTATTGAACGATATAAGGATGTTCCTTTTGTTCAAGATCTAAAGAGCCAAGGTAAGATTTAAAGTAAACAACGTTCTAGGATGAATGTAGATAGTAGAAAAAGGGAATTGGTCAAAGAGTTTTCGCCCATGCTTTTAAAGTCGACCAAATGGTCCAAGATATGGATCGGGATTTTGGTTGGATTTGTTTTATGGGGATTGGCAGCTTTTGTCATACAAGTTGTTAAAGGACATGAGGTTACCGGTATGCGGGACAATGTAGTCTGGGGTATTTACATTATTAATTTTATCTTCTTTGTGTGTTTAAGTTATTCAGGGGCCTTTATTTCGGGTATTTTACATTTCTTCAAAACACCTTGGAAAAACTCGATATCAAGAATAGTTGAAATCATTACCGTAGTATCCCTGATCATTGGCCCGATATTTATTTTACTTTGTATCGGTAGGTTGGATAGGTTGCATTATTTGTTTCTCTATCCACGTATACAATCCCCCATAACTTGGGATATCATAGCCATAATTACCGACCTGATAGGCTGCTTTATTTATTTATACCTAACATTTATTCCAGATTTTGCCATACTTCGTGATAATAGTGAAGATGTACCTGAATGGAGAAGAAAGCTTTACACGTTTCTGGCCATCGGATATCGAGATACACCCACCCAACGCAATAGACTACATAAAATAACCCGTATCATGTCTGCCATGATTATTGCTTTGGCCATTGTGGCGTATACGGTCTTGGCCTGGATATTCAGTTTGACTCTTCAACCAGGGTGGAACAGTACAATTTTTGCCCCGTATTTCATTGTTGCCGGTCTATATTCCGGTGTGGGGGTCATTATTATTGCCATGTATCTGATTCGCAAATATTTTAAATTGGATCACTATATACGAAAGGTGCATTTTATTGGTGCCGGTGTAATCCTATTGGTCATTTCATTGTTGTTCGGCTATTTTACCTTTAGTGAGTATTTTTCCAGATGGTTTAGCCATAAGACGCATGATGCCGATTTATTGAACACCCTATTTAATAAATATTTCTGGGAATTTATTTTTGCGAATTACATTGGGGTATTGGTACCCATCGTAATCCTGTTCTTTAAAAGGTTCAGGACTATAAAATCCATCACTTTTGCAGCTGTCATTGCAGTTTTAGGGCTATGGCTAAATAGGTATTTAATAGTTGTGCCTACTTTGGAAACACCCTATTTACCCATTCAGGATACCCGTCCTGAGTTTATACACTACTCGGCTACATGGATTGAATGGGCACTTAGCTTTGCCGGGATTGCCGCTTTTGTCCTGTTCTTTATCCTTATTATGAGACTTGTTCCTATCATTCCAATGTCCGGTATCATAGACTATGAAAGGGAAGGAAAAGGAGGAACCTATAGTGTAACCCAATATCAGTTGAAATGAGAATTAGTTTTTTTAAATATTCATTGTCTATAGTGCTTTTGAGCTTATTTCTTGCGTCGAACATTTTTGCGCAGGAACAGGACTTAAGCAACTATAGGATGCGGTTCCGTTTTAAGAGCATTAAACAACCCGATGGGTCGAGAATACTGGAAGCCAGTTTTGTTGCCACAAATAAGAAGGACAGAAAAGATAGAGTGCCGGTATACGAAGCGGATATTAATTTTCTTAACGTGCTGGGAGAAGAAAAGGTTCCGCTGGGCGCATCCAAAACTTCCAAAGAAGGGATTGCCCGGATTACATTGCCAGAGGACCAATACTATTTAAAGGATGAGGAGGGTAGGATTACGTTGATGGCTCTTTTTAAGGGTACGGAAGAACTGGATGGCGAAGAGGAAGAAATCAGTATAAAAGATATCCATCTGGATTTGGGTCTAATAGAAAAGGACAGTATTAAAACCGTCCAGGTAAAAGCCCATACACTAGATAGTCTAGGAGTTCAAATTCCTGTGGAGGAAACCGATATTATTATTTCGGTCGAAGGGATGCTTTCTAAGATGATAATTGACGAAGGTACCATAGAAGAGGGGGGCTATGAATTTGAGATGCCCATAGGTTTGCCCGGAGATGTAAATGGAAATATCACGGTATATGCGATCATCGAAGATCACGACGACTATGGTGATGTAGTCCAGAAGAATACGGAAAGCTGGGGAATTTTAAATGAACAGCACAAAGAAGATGAAAACACATTGTGGTCCGAAGCTGCACCCATTTGGATGTATGTGGTATTGACCATTTTATTGGTGGGAATTTGGGCAAATTTCGTTTACACCGGAATACACTTATTTAAGATTAAAAAAGAGGGAGAAGAATTGGAATTAAAAACCGAGAATGAATAAAAGGATTTTCAAAATTGCTTTGAACCATAATTGTTTTTGAAAATCCGAAACCAAAGAATAAATAATCAAAACATGAGAACAGTTAGAAATTTAGTCGTTATCGCAATCGTGTCATTTGCTTTTTACTCTTTTACCGAGGAAGTGCAAGAAGAATGGGTAGTTCCGGAAGAGTATGAGAAAATGAAAAATCCCACAGACCCAGCGGTGGATTTGAACATCGGCAAATCCTTATACAACAAACATTGTAAATCTTGCCATGGCAAGGAAGGTTATGGAGACGGACCCAAGGCGGATGAGGTAGAAGGGGATTTAGGCGACTTCTCATCAGAGGAATTCCATGCACAAAGTGATGGGGCCATTTTTTACAAAAGCTATATAGGACGGTTCGATATGCCCAACTATGAAAAGAAAATTCCAGATGAAGAGGATATGTGGTTGGTAGTCAATTATATGAGAACAATGAAGGAGTAGTAAATACCTTATCCCTTTGCTAAAATGTTTTCGTAAAAAACATGAATGGGGATGAAAGCGTATAGATGGCATCTAAGTTTTAAGATCTATTGTATTCATTATGGAAAAGTCACTTAGCTATATAAGCATTTCGCATAAAACGGCTTCGGTTACCCAACGGGAGGTCTTCCATATTCCGAAGGAGGAAAAGAAGGATTTGGTGGCCCGCCTTTGTGAGACCTTTCCTGATATTTCAGGATTGTTGCTCCTGGTTACCTGTAACCGAACGGAAATATACTTTGAATCCCTAACCACCCCGGCAGTAGCAGTACGGAATTTCTTGGTCTGTATAAAATCCTCTAGTTCAGATGTAGAAATTTCACGATTATTCAAGTCTAGCGATACCACCGAAAAAACTGTTCGGCACCTATTGGAGGTTTCTTCAGGACTTGCTTCCTCCGTAATCGGAGATGTGGAGATTGTGCATCAAATAAAGAAAGCCTATCATTTTTCCATAGAGCTCAACCTCCAAGGTTCTCTCTTGGAAAGAGCTATGCAGACGGTGTTCAAAAGCCACAAGCGCATTAGTAATGAAACACTTTTTAGGGACGGGACCACTTCAATGGCATATAAGGCGCTAAAGGTTATAAATCATGTCTATGACAAAGCTTTGGTAAAAGAGAAAAGAATATTGTTTATTGGAGCGGGGGACATTGTAATACAGTTGTTCAAGTATAATTCCAAATTCAATTTTAAAAACATTTACGTTAGTAACCGTACAGAAGAAAAGGCAGTGGTCTTGGCAAAGAGACACGGAGCGAAGGTATTAGGTTGGGATACGGTGTTACGTAATGATTTTCAAGATTTTGACATAATCATTGGTGCGGCCAGTAGCTGTGCCAACCTTGTGAAAAACATACCCACTGCTGGAATGGATTTGGTACTCCTGATAGATTTGGCAGTACCGTGTAACATTAATAAGGACCTGTCCCGTAATGAGAACGTTTTACTTTATGATTTGGATACCATTTCTATGGATTTGGAGGAGACCAAAGAAAAAAGAATGGCGGCCATTGGGAAGGTTGGCGATATTATAGGTGAGGAACTTTTAGTGTATACCGAATGGCTTCAAAAGGCTCCTTTACGAGCTTTTTTGGCGGAGTATAAGATTCTCGTAAATCAAAAGGTAGTTGATTATTTTGAAACTGATCTGGAAGAATATGACCTTAAGACGGTCAAAACGGTAACGGACCGGGTAATACGGAGGGTAAAAAGACGGACAAGTCCATCAATACCACTTGAGGAAATAGATGCAGTCATTGCCGAACAGGTTTCTTTTTTATAAAAACCCTTTGGTTATGCGACGAAGCTTGCAATCAATACAAACTTTTCGATAAATGCAAAACAATGATTTTAAGATTTAAATACATATCATTAATTATCGGTGCCGCGGTCATAATGGCGGCTTGCAATAACGGTCCAAAAGTTATTGAGATAACAAACAAAACGGGGAGCTCCCTGGATTCCTCAACGAAACGTGATAGTAATGGCGATGTATCATCCAAAACCCAATTCCATTCAGTGATGGTAAGCGAGGTACTTCCTTCAACTCGATATGTATATCTTAAAGTAAAGGAAGGGCAAGAGGAATTTTGGATCGCCACAGGGAAAATGGATATTAAAAAAGGCGGGACCTATTTTTATAGGGGTGGATTGTTAAAGACCGATTTTGAGAGTGAGGAACATAATAGGATATTCAAAAAGATTTACCTTGTCTCAAATTTAGTTTCCAAGGAAGATCACACCACCTTGTCAAAAACTGAATCCAATACCAGTTCGGTCAAGGGAGAAGGTATTGCTGAAAAAGAGGAAGCACCTACCCATGCCGAAAAGGAGGTTCAACATAGGGGATCCATTAAAATTGCCGAATTGTTAAAGGACCCTAAGCGGTACGAAGGGCATTCCGTAGAAATCAGCGGTACCTGTGTAAAGACAAATCCCAGCATAATGGGACGTAATTGGTTACACCTACAGGATGGAAGCCAAGATGATTATGATTTGGTGGTTACCTCCAATACCGTGGTTCCTGAAGGTTCGGACATTACCGTCCGTGCCGTTGTGGCTTTGAATAAAGACTTTGGTGCAGGGTATACCTATGCCCTTATTCTGGAAAACGGAACATTGGTCGAGTAGGCCGAATTGGTTTTATTGGGATTGGCTTAGTCGCGATTCCCATTTTCCAATCCCTGGGATGTTTCAATTAAATGGCCAAAGACCTTAGTATTTGGTCATACCATTGGAGGCTCCCTGTCCATATCATCGCCCACATCTTCGGAAACGAAACAACTCCGTCCTTCCAAACAGTGCAAGGGGGATACCAAACCATTATCGGGCCCCGTGGCTCCTGCAGAAGTAATACACCAACAAATTGTATTGGCATCATCCAATAAAAGCCAGGGGTTGTCCCCTCCTTCCATCATACCATATGGATTTCTGGCCCTAAGGAACTTGCAGATGTTTTTTTTGTTCGAGTTGCCATTTTCCATACCTAAGCGATTTCTAAAATGGTTTGCTTAATAGTGGATACAAACAGCGGTACTTTGTAATCATTTTTAGAAAGAGGGCGCGCCTTTGTCATCGCAGCTTTTGCAGCGGCCGTGGCATTGTCACTATTTATGGTCTTACTTTCAATGGCCTGCTGGGCTTCAACGGAGCGATAGGGTACCGGAGCGGCAGCCCCAAGGACGATACTTGCCGATTTGCAAGTATTTCCGGAAACTTCCATGACCACCGCCACATCTGCCAAGGACCAATCGTAGGATTCACGGGCTACTTGTTTGATGTATGCACTTTTCGTATTTTTCGAAGGTGGAGGAAGAATGATTTCAGTAATGATTTCCTTCGCCTGAAGGATATTTTCCATAGCAATATCCTCCCCTGCCGAGACAAAGAAATCATCCATTTGAACCGTTTTCTGTTTTCCTTCTGCATTTGCAATAACCACACTGGCATTAAAGGCCATAAGTGCAGTGGCTATGGAAGAAGCATGAACACTTACGCAAGTACCGTTATCGAGTATAGCGTGATTTTCATTTTCACCTGTTTCCGAATGGCGTGCAAAACATCGGTCGCCCCCTTTACGGAAACAATCATGATCCGCAGAACGAAAATACCAGCAACGGTTACGCTGTGCTATATTACCTCCCAAAGTAGACACATTACGTAATTGTGGAGTGGCAGCATGGTTTACCGCTTGATGGAGCGCCAAATACTGACTCTTAATTTCCGGATTTGACGCGATTTCCGCCAAGGTTACATTGGATCCAATATGTAACCCTTCCTTACGATCATAACTGATTTGGTCAAGGCCGGGAATATTCCGAATATTGATAATCTTTTGCGGTTTAAGCAGACCTTCCTTTACCCAATCGAACACATCAATGCCTCCAGACTTAAAAACCGAGGCCTTTTGGGTAGGTTCATATAGCTCATCGGATAGGGTCGAATTGACTTGCTCAAGGGCATCCTCAACGGATTTTGCTTCGTACCAACTAAATTTATTCATGGTTTCGTATTTAAGAGACTTTACTTAATGCTTTAAGAATGCTGGATGGAGTAATGGGTATTTCATAAAGCCTTACTCCAATGGCGTTGTAGACTGCATTGGCAATCGCAGCGGCCGTGGCAATATTAGCAGGCTCCCCAATACCATATGCATCGGTTGAGGAACGCCCGGAATATTCTTCTACAATTACCGTTTCAATTTCGGGGATTTCCATGGAAAATGGCACCTTATACTGATCCACATTGGCATTCATCATGTGGCCGGTGCTATTGTCCATCACCCTATTTTCATAGAGCGCATAAGATACACCTTGAATGACTCCCCCATTGATCTGACTTTCCAATTGTCCTATATTAAGTGGCCTACCGCAACTATGTGCTGCTACTACACGATCCACCTTTACAAATCCCGTATCGGTATTGACACTGACCTCTGCAAATTGTACCGATCCCAAATCACCATAGGCCAGACCCCAAGGTTGTTGAAAGCCGCCATAATCATCCGATCGGCTCGCTATTTTACTAATTTGGCTGGTTCGCATTAACTTGGTCGCTTCCTTAAATGACATTTTAAGGTCCGTATTCGTTTTATGGTTCACCTGACCATCGGCCATAACTAACTCGGAGGAATCGGTCTCCCATTTTTTGGCAACAAGCTTCAATAAGGCTGTTTTTGCTTCAAAGGCCGCATTACGGGTAGGAGGGGTAATGGAACCTGTGACCACACTTCCGCCAGAACCTGGTCCGACAGGAAAAAACGTATCCCCAATGTTTACCTTGATATCTTTCACTTGTAGGCCCAATTCCTCGGCAACTACCTGGGCAAGAATGGTCTTAGTCCCTGTTCCTATATCCTGGACACTGGATCGTATCTCAACACCACCGCCTTTATGAATTTTAATTTCTACGGAGGAATCCAAGGACACAAATCGGGGCCAAGTGGATTGGCCTACTCCAAGTCCTTTCTTCACTATACCTTTGCTGCTTCCAGCAGGTTTACGACGAGACCATCCAAAAAGCTCCGCTCCCCGTTGGCGCTCTACTTTTCTTACTTCGCTTGTATCAATATGATCTCTATAGCTTAGGGGGTCTAAATTTAATTTTTCCGCTATTTCATCAATGGCCTGTTCCAAACCAAATGCGCCCTGAACATTACCTGGCGCACGCCATGCAGCTCCTGGACCGGCATTGGTCAATACATCATATTGTTCTGTTGCAAAATTTGGACATGTATAAAGGATTTGGGCAATACGCCCCACCCCGGCACCAAGTCCTACTCCCGCCGTTCCATGGGAACGTTGTTGAATACCGGTCAAGGTGCCATCTTTTTTGGCCCCTATTTTTAGGTATTGAATTGAATTGGGACGATTTCCCTCTGCCAGATGCTCCTCCTGTCTATCCAACATCAGCCAAATGGGCCTACCTGTTTTTTTGGCCAAATTTGCGGCCATAGGTCCAAAACTTCCGGCACTATGTTTGGCACCAAATCCACCACCCATGAATTCACAGATAACCCTTACCTTACTTTTTGGCAAATTAAAAACGCTGGCCATTTCATTTCTGACGGCGGCCGTATTTTGTGTTGATGCATAGACGGTCATAACATCGGCATTCCAATCGACCACAACGCCATGGGTTTCCAAAGGCATGTGCGTATGTACCTGGGTGCGATATGTTCTTTCCACTACAACATCGGCTTCTTTGAAACCTTCTTCCAGATTGCCTCTGGGCCCACCAAAAAAACTACTGGTAGATGGCCCCCTAACATTACCTTCCCCTTTGCTGCCATCATGTGTTTCGCCTACATCCCCGCCATCTTGCTGCTTTGTAATAGGGGCATCAAATACGATAGGCGCATTGAGCTCCATAGCCGCCTCAAGATCTATAACAAAAGGTTTTTTCTCATAGTTGACCTTGATCAGGGAAACGGCCTCTTTGGCAATTTCCAAACTTTCGGCAGCTACACCGGCCAGAGGTTGACCTACATACTTCACCATGGGATATTTACCGGTACTATTTTCTTCCCCCTCTTTTGGGGTGTTTTCTATGAGGTGGATAGCGTGTACGCCAGGCAAGCTTTTTGCTTTGGATATATCTATGGATGAAATGGTAGCATGTGGCACGTTTGAACGCAATATCTTTGCGTAGAGCATACCTGGTAATTTAATATCCGAAGTATAAATTGCCTTACCGGTTACTTTTTCAAGGGCATCGATTCTTGTGACCCTTTTTCCAATCACTTTTAATTTATCGTTGATGGGCCATACTGGTGGCTCTTCAACAGGTATTTCCCGTTCTACTTCGCTTAAATTATGCCCAGGAATACCGTATGGGAATTTTTCTTTTCTAGTATCCATCTTAAATCGTTTTTTTTGCTGCTGCCAGAGTGGCCTTAAAGACTTTAGGGTAGGTGCCACAACGACAAAGGTTGCCCCGTGTGGCATTTTTTACATCTTCCAAATTGGGATTAGGGTTATTATCCACAAGGTGTACACAGGACATGACCATCCCTGGGGTGCAATACCCACATTGCGAAGCATCATGTTCTATAAAAGCTTCCTGTACTGGATGCAATTCCCCGTTTTTTGCAATACCTTCAATAGTGGTAATCTCTTTGTCTCCCACGTCAAAAGCTGACATCATACAAGAATTTACAGGCTTACCATCCAAATAAACGGTACATGCGGAACAAGAGCCCCGATCGCATACGACCTTGGTTCCTGTAAGTTCTAAATGATCTCGTAGAGCAGAGGCCAGGGTTGTCCTGGGTTCTACGCTAAGTGATTTTGTTATGCCATTGACCTTCATTTTTATGGTTATGGCATCGGGGCCAAATTCTTTGCCTGTTACAAGTGGTTCCTTGTACTCCAAGGCAAAGGCGTTTGAAGTCATTAAAACGCTACTTGCGGTGGATAATCCGGCACCCCTTATAAAACTACGCCTACTTATGGTTTTTCCCGGTTTGGACTCCGGATCTTGGTCTTTATTTTCCATGTAATTAGGATTGGGTTTGTTTACTATTCCAGTACAGAAATGGGCACCTTAAATTACAATATTATTCTATAAGAAGCCATCATATAATCAAAATTTAACGCAAAGAATATGGATGTGGAAAATAGTCTAGACCTCTTGATTCCATAAATACAAGGTTCATTGATTTGAAAAGGGCTAGACCAAGCGTGCGATTGAATATTTTCTATTCTTGAAATAGACCCATAAGTTTTGGGATAAACCTCATAGACCATTTTTTGAGTGGTTTCTGTTCCGAAATCGTTTTTAATAAAAGTGGCGATGGTGCAAGATGCGTTAAGAGCCAATGAATAAACCGCCATGACATTGATGTTAAAAAGAGGCAAAAATCAAAGTTCCCGCGTTTGGTCAAAATTGAAACGAACACAAGTTTTATAGGTAAAGTACTGACACGGGCAAAACCCTGCTACGCTCTTTTACTTGATTAACTGCATGTTTAGAGAACTTTTAATCGCTCACCGAACTCCTTTACCTTTTCCCAATCTGTATATTCAATTTCGGTGTGGGGATCTGTTGGTCCTTTGGTCATCCACATAATGAATTGAATCATGATCCTGTCAAAAAAAGGATATTTTTTATAATCCAGTTTACCCGCAAATACTTCCACTAAGTTGGGTCTCCAGGCTATGGTCCTAAAGAACTTTGTAACGTATGGATTTGTATCCGGCGTATTTTTTTCAGGCTTTCTGGCAACTAGGTTAACAGAAAAAAATGCTGCCTTTATAGAATCAAGGTGTTCTTTTTTTGAATTGATGAAGTCAATTACTTTTTTGTTATGGACTCCATATCGGATGCTTGCCCCAATAACAATTTTGTCATATGGGTCCGTATCCCCATTAAAATCATCAATGGCAACTAGGTCAACTATGCTTTGTTTCCGTAGCTGTTCCCTAAGTGTGTTACAGATTTTTAGGGTTTGTCCATCTACCGAGGAGTATAAAAGCAAGATTTTAACCATCTCATCAAGTTCAAATTGAGATATTTTAGGGTACCCCTTTATTTTATGTTAGGCACTTGTATTATTGGCTATAAAAATTAGTCATCGACCGCTACAAAAACCATCTGTCGAAATTTCCAACCGGTTTGGTCATCTACGGGCCCTCTGGTTTGTTTCATTAATATCCCGATGATTTTTTCCTGAGGGTCGGCAAAGTATTGTGTGTTGAAATATCCGCCCCAATCAAAGGTGCCAACACTTCCCTCACCGCCATGGTCCTGGCCTTTTGGGGTTACCACCCCAAAGGCTAACCCATAGTGCTTTATGTCATCGCCCCATAGATCTCCGGTTTGGTTCCCCATAATGCTTCTTACCGTAGTTCTACTTAAAATACGTTTCCCATTAAGTTCGCCATGGTTTAGATACATCTGCAAAAAGGTTGCATAGTCCTTCGCGGTGCTGGACAATCCTGCACCTCCCGAGAAAAACCGTTTGGCGCCTTTTATGGGGTAATCCGGATCGTAAAAAGTTACAGGATATTCTTCCCATTTGCTCCCTTTTTTTTGCTGTACGGTCACTAGCCGATTTTCCTTTTCATTGGGGAGATAAAACCAAGTATCGTCCATGCCCAGAGGGTCAAAAAGTCGTTCTCGAAGAAATTCGTCGAACGGCATTCCGGAAACAACTTCGATAAAATAACCGAGTACGTCCAAGCCTTCGCTATATACAAAGGCCTCTCCCGGATTATGATGCAATGGCAGTTTCGACAATTTTTTTACGCTTTCCCCAATGGATATATTCTTTGTTGTAAAAAGATCGGTAATACCTGCTTTAGCGTATATTTTTTGAAACCTTTCATCGCCATCGATCACGCCGTAACCTAATCCCGAGGTGTGGGTCAAAAGATGGCGAATGGTAATTTGGTTTTCCGCTGGCTTTGTAGTGTAGGTGGAGTCCCTTTCGTTGAAGCTATCCAGAATTTCGGCTTTTCCAAAATCTGGGATGTACATGGAAATAGGATCGTCCAATCGAAATTTTCCTTCTTCCCATAACATCATTACCGCTGTAGAGGTTATGGCCTTGGTCTGGGAGGCGATTCTGAAAATTGTGTTCTTTTCCATATCCTTATTGGACGTGTTATCTGCCATACCATAAGCCTTATGGAATATGATTTTTCCGTTTCTGGCAATCAGGGCGACCGCTCCCGGGATGTTGTTTTTTCCAACAGCTTGGTCCAACATCAAATCTATTCGCTCTAGTCGCTCAGGTGACATCCCCTCATCAATTGGGGAAGCCTCGGAAAGTGGGGAGGAGGATTGTATGGATCGGGTCTGTGCCTGCAAGATCACAGAGGACAAAATGAATAAAAATGCAATTCGGTTTTTCATTATTTCTGATTTTGATTTACAATATATTCATAATGCTTCATTTTTGACATAATCTCCTTGAAAATAGATGTGAAGATCTAAGAATATATGGGATACGAAGTGTGATAAAATAGGGATTCATTGGTATATTTTGTAATATTAGGGCACCATTTTGGTATAACGGAAAAAGTATAGCCTTTTATGTCATTGATAGACAGAATAAAGGATTTGGCCAATATTAATACGCTATCCAAGCATGAACAGTTGGTGCAAGGTACGATGGAATCCATAGATTCGGGTATTTTGGTAACCGGTGACAAACTGCCCTCAATTAACCAGATGGTAGACGAGCTGGGTTTTGCAAGAAAGACTATTGTAAAAGCCTACGAAGAGCTCAAAGATAGAGGCTTGGTGGAATCCAAAAAGCTTAAGGGATATTTCATAATCAGTGAGGAAACCAAGGTTACCCTTAAAATAGCATTGCTATTGTTCTCTTTCCAACGTTTTCAAGAGGAGTTTTATGATACATTTAGAAAGGAATTGGGCAAAAGATTCCAAATCGATGTTTTTTTTCATCACAACAATGTTTCCGTCTTCGAGAGTATCTTCAATACAATTCGAAGTAAATATGGCATGTATGTGGTCGCTCCAATTCCCCATAAAAGTATACGCCCGTTATTGCAATCTATAGAGCCGACCAAGCTATTGATAATAGACAGGTATTTGTCCATGCCCGAAGAGTATTCCTATATATCACAGGAATTTGAGGAAACTACATACATTAAATTGGTTGAGCTACTGCCTCGTATAAGACAGTTTGATAAGTTTGTTCTTTTCTTTAGGAAAGGGTCCGATTATCCAGAGGGAATTTTAAAGGCCTTCAATCGATTTTTGGTGGACTATAAAATTCTTGGGGCCGTAGAAGAGGAATACCGCCTGGGTTCCATCAAAAAGGGACATCTATATTTCTTTATTAGCGATACCTATTTATGGGAGGTTTTAAGAGATTGTCGCAATGGAGAATATGTTGTTGGCAAGGATGTAGGTATCCTATCTCACAACGATCATGTGGTAAAGCAAATTGTCTTTGGAGGCATCACTACCATCTCCACAAACTTTAATGACATGGCCATAAAGGCCGCGAAGCACATTAAACAAAAGGGTAAAACGCAAGTAATTATGCCCTTTAACGTCATTAAGCGTAACTCACTGTAAGTATTCTGACAGATTTTTCAATCAATTTGCTGAATAGGCAATTACGCACTCTTTTATTGTTAAAGTTTCATTTTTCACACAGTATTTTTTTGATATAAGCAAAATTAATTTAGTTTTGTTTAGTAGCATAGACTATCATAGATTACATACTATTTTTACTATTAACTAAATTTTTTTATCATTTTTCAGTAAAAAGTAACTAAATTGGACGAAGAGAACGCTACCCCATGTACTTCTAAGTCCGTTTGGAAATTGTATGTATTGCGCGTCTCTCTGCATGTAAACAACTAACTTAAACTAGTGATTATGAAACAAAATTTTACGAGACCCGGCGGGATATGGGTATTTGCCCTGGCATTCGTAGTTTTAGTATGCTTTGGAATTCAATCGGCATCTGCTCAGAATACCGTTTCGGGTACGGTTACGGATGATGTGGGACCATTATCGGGAGCAAGCGTTGTAGTTAAGGGCACTACGGTTGGAGCTGTGGCCGATTTTGATGGAAACTATACGATTGATGTGCCGGAAGATGCGACAACGCTTGTTTTTTCATATGTAGGCTATTCTGCTCAAGAAGTGCTTATAGAGGGGAGATCTACTATCAATGTTATTTTGACCGAGGACGCACAGGCCTTGAGCGAGGTGGTGGTCGTAGGTTATGGTACCCAACGGAAAGCTGACCTTACGGGAGCGGTAGGCTCTATTGGCGCCGCTGAAATTATATCGAAACCAATAACAAGCCCCGATCAGGTTTTGGCCGGAACAATTTCCGGGGTAAATATAACCAACCGGAGTGGTGATCCTGGAGCACCGATTAGTGTACGAATTCGTGGTATCGGCACCCCTGGGGTCAATGATCCCTTATGGGTAATCGATGGTGTTCCCATTGTTCAGACTACCAACATCACGGTAAATACATCATCTACCACAGATTCCAATCCGCTCGCAGGACTTAATCCCAATGATATTGAATCCATCGATGTATTAAAGGATGCAGCTTCGGCAGCAATTTATGGGGCCAGAGCCGCCAATGGTGTCATTATTGTTACTACAAAGAGAGGGAAATCTGGTGAGGCAAGGGTGACCTATGATGGGTATGCCTCCGTTGCAACGGTAAGGGATAATATAGATGTGCTTAACGTGCAGCAATTTATTGATATTCAAGGGCAATTGGGAAGAGACCTTTCACAATTTAGTGGCCAGCCCAATGTAGATTGGCAGGATGCAATTTTTCGTGATGGCTTTGTGCAAAGTCATAATGTGGCCGTTAGTGGTGGTAATGAAAATGCCAATTACTTTATTTCCGGAGGTTACTTTGACAATGAGGGTATTGAACCATCGCAAGATTTCGAAAGGTTTTCATTCAAAGCCAATTCTGATATTAAGGTAGGGAAACATTTGCGTTTTGGAGAATCCATATTGATAAGCCAAACTGATAGGACAACACAGAGTGAGGGTGCTTTTTTTGCCGGGTTCAATTCGGCGCTAAATGCGCCGTACTTTCAAATCTTCAATCCGGACGGTCCCTTGGGGTATAATCAAGAGACTGCTGAAAATTTAGGAGGTGCCAGAGGCATCAATTATGTTTTTAGGAATGATTTAAGGACACAAAGTACTACGGTAAGGAACCGCAAGGTTTTGGGAAATTTCTATGGAGAGGTCAATATTATTGAAGGCTTAAAGTTCAGGACTTCCTTAGGCTTGGATTATAATGTGGCTCGTGGTGAATATTTGCAATCGGATATATCCTATGATGGCAATGATAGACAATCCCTGTTGGTTTCTTCAAGACCTGAGGAATTGACGTTGACTACTGCCGCAACACTTTCATACGACAAAACCTTTGGTGGAGACCATAATATATCCGCTATTTTCGGATTTGAGCAAACCAAGTTTCGATTTGATAAGGTAAGACTACAGGGCCGTAATCTTTTCAACCCTAACTTTGCCGGTAGTGGTACTACCGTTGCCGGGGCCAATGAAGGTGATATTTGGACGTTACAGGGTTGGTTGGGCCGTTTAAGTTATAATTACAAAGGAAAATACTTGATGACGGCCAATATTCGTAGGGATGCTACTTCGAGGTTTGCCGAAGAAAATAGGGATGGAATTTTCCCGTCAGTTTCTGCAGGTTGGCGAATTTCACAAGAAGACTTTTTTCCTCAAAGCGATGCAATAGATGACATTAAACTTAGGGTAGGTTGGGGACAATCCGGTAACCAATTTACCGGTTTGAATTTTGCTTTCTTAAGTGCCCTGAACAATAACATTTTTTATGTAATTGGGGACGGTCAAACCCCTGTTCTCGCACCGGCACCGACAAGTTTTGCCAATGCCGACCTCAAATGGGAAACCAGTACACAATTGGACATAGGCTTGGATGCGAGCTTTATGAAAGGGAAATTGACCGGTACATTTGATTATTATAAGAAGACTACCGATGATGTATTGCTTGGATTGCCCATTCCATTTGTTTCTGGGTTCTTCTTGCCTGCCGATGCCAACATTGGTCAGATTGAAAACTCGGGTATTGAATTAGCGATCAATTGGAGCGATGAGATTGGGGATTTTAAATATAGCATAGGTGGAAATCTGACTACGGTTAAAAATGAAGTAACAAGTTTGGGTCAAATCCCCGATATTATTTCAGGTATTGGAGGAAACCAAACCCATAGAACGGTTGTTGGCGAAAGCCTTGGACATTTTTATGGATATAAGACGGACGGTCTCTATCAAACCGCTGCTGAAGCTAGTGCGGCCCCGACGGATGCCTTCTCCAGTGGTGCGGAACCCGGGGATATACGTTTTGTGGATGTTAATGGGGATGGACAGATAGACGCCAGTGATAGGACATTTTTGGGAAGCCCGTTCCCAGGGTTCTTCTACGGCTTCAATATTCAGGCTGAATACAAGGGCTTTGATTTTTCAGCCGTATTGCGAGGGGTTGGCGATCAGCAAGTTTATAATTCGGCTAGGATAAATCTTGAAAACCTTAGGGCTTCCAACAATAGCAACTTTAGCACCCAGATTTTTAGTCGTTGGACCGGGGAGGGTACTACCAATTCCAGTTCTAGTCCCAGGCTGACCTTAAGTGATCCGAACGACAATGATCGTTTTTCAGATCGTTGGGTCGAGGATGCCGGTTATTTAAGGATTCAAAATATATCTATTGGCTATAGCATATCTCCCGAAAAACTGAAAAGCTGGACTAATAATTTTGTTACAAGAATGCGCTTTTATATAGGTGCCCAGAACCTGGCGACATTTACCAACTATTCCGGATACGATCCTGAAGTAGGACGTACCCAAAGTTTCCAAAAAGGTGATTTTACCTTGGCCAGTGGTCAGGATGGAGGGCAGTCTCCCTTACCTAGAATAGTTCAGTTGGGATGGTCTGTAAATTTTAATTAGTCCGTAATTTTAATATCTTTATAATAAGCCTATTATGAAAAAAATATATGTATTTATCACAAGTCTTTGCATCCTAGGTACGTTTTCGTGCAATGATGAATTAGACCTCTTGCCTTTAGATAGGGTAACCGCCGATACATTCTACAAAACAAGGGCGGATTTTGATGGAGCCATATTCGCTTCCTATTCTTCCATTCAGGATTTTTGGGGGACCAGTACGGAAACCCTTGCCGAAAACGGTGAGTTTTGGAAAATCACACTAGTAATTACGGATGATGTTGCCGCGGATATTGCCGCCGGTGCGGATGGTAGATCACAAGACGCGGATGCGCTACAAATTAGGGCAAGTGATATTCCTTATGCAGCGATTTATACCCAAATTTATGAGGGTGTTTATAGGGCCAATCTGGTTATTGAAAATTTGCAAAGTGAAACTGAATTGACCGCTGAAGAGACTACTGTTTTGGATGCCGAAGCCAAATTTCTTCGTGCCTGGTTTCATTTTCAGGCCCTAAAAATGTTTGGAACACCCCCCTTGGCTACAGAAGTATTGACCGATATCAATAACCTGGCTTTGCCAAACGCCACTTCGGAAGAGCTTTACACGGCTATCCTAGCTGATTTTGGAGCTGCTGCTGCAGGTTTGCCGGAGTCTTGGGATAGTGGTAATACCGGAAGGGCTACTTCTTGGGCCGCTAGATCCTATATAGGCAAGGTAAATGTGTTCAGGGAAGATTGGCCAGCCGCAATTACGGCCCTGGCCGATGTGGTGGACAATGGTCCTTATTCGCTTGTTCCCAATTATGAGGATGTATTCTCCTTTGCCAATGAGAACAATTCCGAATCCATTTTTGAAGTGCAATATGGAGGTCCCCGTTCCGATGATAACCTTTGGGTATTTGATGATACCCATTCCGAAAACTTCAAGGCTTCCCAAGGAACGGGAAGAGGATGGTATTGGGACGCTCCAAACGCGTCCGGTGCTCCAGGAGGCAAACGGGGTTGGTGGGCGCCGACCCAGAGTTTGGTCGATGCCTTTGAGCCTGGGGACACTAGGGCGGCAACAATATTCTATCAAGATGGGGATACCTATTATACGTATAATCCATCGCAAGTAGAAGTGCCCTATGACCCCGCATGGTCCGAAACCAGTTATACCCTCAAAAAGTACAGAGGGCCCTTGAATACGGTCGATGCAAATCACTCTCCCAATAACCAGGCGGATTTTAACAATGAACGATGGTTCCGGTTCGCAGAGTTAAAATTGTTATATGCTGAGGCACTTATCGAAGGAGGGGGCGACTTGGGAGTTGCGGAACAACAGATAAACGATATACGGCAACGTGCAGGGTTGGCTCCATTGGCAGGTGGTGCGGATTTGACCCAAGCCATGAGACAGGAGAAAAGGGTAGAGCTTGCCTTGGAGCCCCATCGATGGTTCGATATAGTAAGATGGGATTTGGGCCCTACTATCTTCGGCGGTGCATGGGATCCCAGATATGAAGTATTCCCGTTCCCGCAATCCGAGGTAGATCGTTCCAATGGTGTGCTGAATCAGAATTCCGGATACTAAGACTTTTTTTAAGCCTTTGCGTAGGCTAGTTGAGTAGAGTTAGTTTATTTTATTATTTTGCCTTTTCTGGCTGTTTAGGGAATCCAATCACTGCGATTGGATTCCTTTTCTCTAAGGGTTCTTACCAATACATATGTTCCACAAAAAATCAATAGAACACCTCCAAAGCATCTTTATTCTCTTTTTGGCGTTAGGGATAGCAAGTTGCAAAAATTCCGAGGGAACCATGTTTACCGAATTATCCTCAAAGGACACCAATATTGATTTTTCCAATAATCTGGTCTATTCCGATAGTCTTACGGTGCTTGAGTTTGAATATATGTATAATGGTGCCGGGGTGGCTGTGGCCGATTTTGATTTTGATGGTTTACAGGACCTTTATTTTACAGGGAACATGGTCAGTAACCGCCTTTATCGGAATCTGGGAAATTGGAAATTCGAGGATTTGACCGAATCTGCCCAAGTAGGTTCTACCAGTTGGTCCAATGGGGCGGCCATTGTGGATATAAATCAAGATGGTTATCCGGACATCTATGTATCCAGAGGTGGGCCCAGAGGCTCCAAAGGTAAAGATCGGGCCAATTTGCTGTTCGTGAACAATGGAATGAAGGATGGAAAATTATCCTTTACCGAAGAGGCCACAAATTGGGGTTTAGCCGATGAGAGCTATTCCGTACAGGCCGCCTTTTTTGATTATGATAAGGATGGGGATTTGGATATGTACCTTCTAAGCAATGCCTTGGTGGATTTCAACCGAAACACATCCCGTCCCAAAGACCGGACGGGAAAAGCGCCATCGGCCGATAAGCTGTTCCGAAACAATGGAAACCAAACGTTTACGGATGTTTCCAATGAGGCCGGGATTCTAATAGAAGGTTTTGGATTGGGAGTGGAAGTTTGCGATATCAATACCGATGGTTGGCCGGATATTTATATTTCCAATGACTTTCTCACGGATGATTTATTGTACATCAATCAACGGGATGGTACCTTCAAAAACGAAATCACTCAATATTTTAGGCATTTGACCTTTAATGGTATGGGTAATGACATAGCTGATATCAACAATGATGGTCATATGGATGTCGTTGTCCTTGATATGCTTCCGGAGGACAATAAGCGATGGAAATTAACCATGATGGGCAACAACTACGACGAATTCCAAACAGGGCTGTCCTATGGTTATCATCCACAGTATATCCGAAATACATTACAATTGAATAATGGCAATGGCTCGTTTAGCGAAGTTGGTCAATTGATGGGGATATCGGCCACAGAATGGAGTTGGAGTGCATTGTTTGCAGATTTTGATCATGACGGGCTAAAAGACTTATGCATCACCAATGGTTATAGACAGGATATTACCAATTTGGATTTTATGGTCTATGGTAATCGGGTGTTAAGTATGGGCACGGAAGAGGCCAATCAAAAACAGCGTCTGGAGGAATTGAATAAACTGCCCGGGATTAAACTGCCCAATTACTTCTTTAAAAATACGGGCAATCTTAAGTTTGAGGATATTTCTAAAGCTGTAGGGTTCAATAAACCCACCTATTCCAACGGAATGGCCTATGCCGATTTTGACAATGATGGCGATTTGGATCTTGTGATGAACAATTTGGACGACCCCGCCGGAGTTTATAAAAACAATATCGTATTGGACTCGGCAAACAGCTATCTAAAATTCCGGTTCAAGGGAGAAAAACCGAATTTGGAAGGCATTGGCAGTCAAGTTGAATTGCATTATCAAGGAAAGCTTCAAAAACAATATTTCACACCCTTTCGTGGCTATTTGTCCTCCATGGAACCCGCATTACATTTTGGATTGGGCAATATTCAAAAGGTGGATACGGTTTTGGTGAGCTGGCCCAATGGAAAAAAACAACTATTGACCGATGTAACTACAAATCAAGAGATTGTTTTACATCAAAAAGAGGCGGATGAACTTGAAGTACAGGATGAAGTAATGCCTATGTCACCTGTACTTTTTCAAGAAATGGACAGTACCCTTATTCCCTTTAAACATCGGGAAAATGAGTTTGTGGATTTTAAGATACAACCGTTGTTGCCCCATATGCATTCCCGAAATGGCCCCGGCCTGGCCGTTGCCGATGTTAATGGAGATGCTTTGGAGGATGTATATGTGGGAGGAGCTTCTGGACAACCCGGCGTTTTGATGCTGCAAGGAGAAAATCAAAAATTCAAGGAAATCCCGTTTCCTGATGGAATCTCGGAGGACATGGGAACCCTATTTTTTGACGCTGACAATGATGGGGATCGGGATTTATATGTCGTTAGTGGAGGTTCCTCATTTCCGTTGGGCGATAGGGCTTATCAAGACCGTTTGTATGTAAATGATGGTACCGGAGCTTTTACCATGGCAAATGCACTTCCAAAATCCCCAATAAGTGGATCGGTAGTCACCGCAGCCGATTATGACAAGGACGGTAAACTGGATTTGTTTGTTGGGGGTAGAGTAAGACCAGGAGAATATCCGTTGGCCCCGGAGAGTGTTTTGTTAAGGAATAAAAGCAATGGGAATACCCTAAAGTTTGAAAAGGACGATCAACCTATTCACTCCACTTTTAAGGAATTGGGCATGGTGACGGCAGCACTTTGGACAGATTTCAACAACGATACATGGCAGGATTTGATTGTTGTGGGAGAATTTATGTCCGTCCGTGTCTTCCAGAACAATTCCGGAAACTTAGAGGAGATAACCCAACAAGCTGGTCTTGAGGATACGCATGGTTGGTGGAACAGTATCCAAGGAGGGGATTTTGACAATGATGGCGATACCGATTATGTTTTGGGGAACCTTGGGTTGAACAGTAGATATACGGCAAGTAAGGATGAACCCCTTTGTATTTATGCCAACGATTATGATAAAAATGGGTTGATAGATCCCGTGATGTGCTATTACGTTGATGGTGAGAACTATGTAGCACACTCCCGTAACGATTTGATCGAACAGATCAATGCCATGCGGGTCCGTTTCCGCACCTTTTCGGACTATGCCGATGCCACTTTTGAGGAATCATTTTTAAAGGAGGAATTGGCCGATGCCTATGTAGTGAAGAGTCAGACCTTTGCCAATAGTTATCTTGAAAACTTGGGTTCGGGGAAATTCAGAATAAGCGAGTTCCCCCGATCGGTACAGACGGCGCCTATATATGGCATGGTGGTGAAAGACTATAATGCCGATGGAAATTTGGATGTATTGGCCGTAGGCAATTTTTATAACGGAGAGGTTTTTTCGGGTCGATATGATGCCTCTATTGGATGGGTATTGGCCGGTGATGGGAAAGGAGGTTTTAATCCCTTAAAAGTCGAGGAAAGCGGTTTTTTTGTTCAAGGTGATGCCAAAGGTCTGGTAAATCTGTTTACCGAAAAGGGGGAGTTGGTCCTAGCGGGCATTAACGACGATGCTACAAGGGTATTTTCTTTTTCGGAAAATCGGCAACGCTTGTATACACCCGAACCGGATGTTATATCGGCCTTAATCGAATATGCAGATGGGAGGCGGCAAAAAATAGAATTTTACCATGGTGCCGGATATTTGTCCCAACCCTCCCGTAGTTTATCCATTCCTAAGAATGCCGTATCCATAAAAATTATGAATTCCCAAGGTCAACAGACTGAAATCCTTTCCATGCCATGAGGAATGTACTACTATCATTTTTAGTGGTTTGTTGTATGCTGGCTTTGAGTTCCTGTGGGAATGGCGATACACGTTTTAAATTATTGGACAGTTCCCGGACGGGGATTGATTTCAACAATAAAATCAAGGAAAACGACAGCATCAATGTCTTCGAATTTATGAATGTATATACCGGTGCGGGAGTGGCCGTCGGGGATATCAATAATGACGGATTGGTGGATGTTTATTTCAGCGGGAATGCCGTTTCCGGACGATTGTATCTGAACAAGGGCGACCTTGAATTTACGGATATTACCGAGGAGGCCGGAGTACTTAATAGTAGATGGGGTACGGGAGCTACCATGGTAGACATCAATCAGGATGGATGGTTGGATATCTATATTTGTGTTTCGGGCAGTGCAAAGGAGTCCGAGAGGGCAAATCTGCTCTACATCAGCAACGGGCCTTCCGAGGATTCCGGCCAAGTGACGTTCACTGAAAAAGCTGCGGAATACGGTCTGGCCGATACCCGTCAAAGCATGCATGCCGCTTTTTTTGACTACGACAAAGATCAGGATTTGGATATGTACCTTTTGGTAAATCCGGCCGCATTTGAGCATCAGGTAAATTCCAGTCATCCCAGAAAGCTGAATGGTGAATCGGTGAGTAATGACCGACTCTATCGAAACGAGGGTAACGGAAAGTTTGCCGATGTTTCTGAAGAGTCCGGGATTTTGGTAGAAGGGTATGGACTTGGGGTAGGGGTTTCGGACATCAATAATGATTCATGGCCGGATATCTATGTGTCCAATGATTTTATCGGAAATGATATTCTGTACATTAATCAAGGTGATGGAACGTTCAAAGATGAAATAACAGACTATTTGAACCATACCTCCTATGCGGGAATGGGCAATGATATAGGGGATATAAACAATGATGGAAAGCAGGATATTTTAGTCTTGGACATGCGTCCAGAGGACAATAGAAGAAGAAAGCTGATCATATCTTCATTGGGCTACGATCGTTTTCAGACCATGTTGGAAGCAGGTTATAATCCCCAATATACCCGGAACACGCTACAGTTGAACCAGGGAGAAGGTAAATTCAGTGAAATTGGTTTTCTGGCCGGGGTGAGTAGTACGGACTGGAGCTGGAGCGCACTCTTGGCGGACTATGACAATGACGGTCACAAGGACCTGTATATAACCAATGGCTTTCTGAGGGATTTGGGAAATCTGGATTATATCCATTACCAAAATATCTACAATACACCAATGGGGGATACGGAGACCAAAATCGAACAAAAAATGGAATCCATGCACGCCTTGCCCAGTGCCAAATTGCAGAATTATGCTTACCGCAATTCGGGTGGGATTCAATTCGAAAATGTAACAGAATCATGGGGTATCCAGGAGTTAAGCTGCTCCAACGGGGCCGCCTATGCCGATTTGGACAATGATGGGGATTTGGATCTGTTAGTCAACAATATTAATCAGTCGGCTTTCATATATGAGAATCAAAATACGAAAGAATCCCCGAACCATTATTTGAAGATTAGCTTAAAGGGAAAACGGGGCAACCTTCAAGGGATAGGTGCCAAAGTAAAGGTTACTACCGGTTTCACCCATCAGTATTATGAACATTTTCTAAGCCGTGGTTATGAGTCCAGCATAGATCCTACCATTCATTTCGGTTTGGGAAAACATGAAAGAGTAGATGCCGTTGAGGTTCGGTGGCCCAATGGTGACTATCAGGCCATTACCGACATCTCTGCAGATCAGGTATTACACATTGATCAGAATGAAACTACTCCCATGGATTTTGATAAGGAACTAGATCCAACTCAAAATATGTTCATTGATATTACGGACTCCGTAAAGGTTGAATTTCAACATCAAGAAGACCCGATGGTCGATTTTAAGCTACAACCTATTTTACCACATATGCATTCCAAAAATGGTCCCGGGATAGCTATCGCGGATGTCAACGGGGATGGTCTGGAGGATTTTTATGTTGGCGGTGCCAGTGGTCAGGAGGGCCGGCTGTTCCTACAGAATACGGAGGGTTCATTTACCTCTCGAGACTGGACTTTGGATGGGGAATACGAGGATATGGGAGCCTTGTTCTTTGATGCTAATGGGGATGGGTTTTCAGATCTTTACGTGGTTAGTGGTGGGGTTCATGCACTAGCAGATATGGGAATTTACCAAGATCGACTGTATCTCAACGATGGTCTAGGGAATTTTACCAAATCGGATGCACTTCCTCGGATTTCTGCTAGCGGCTCAGTCGTTACGGCATCCGATTTTGATAAAGATGGGGATTTAGATCTTTTTGTGGGAGGACGCATAAAACCAGGCGAATATCCCATGCCGGCCCAAAGCTATCTATTGGAAAACATTACGGACAAGGATTCCGGGAAGGTAAAATTTAAGGATGTAGGGAGTAGCGTTCCCGGATGGGAAGGATTGACTATGGTCACAGGGGCACTTTGGACAGACTTTGATAACGATGGTTGGCAAGACCTTATAGTAGTCGGGGAATTTATGGCCATACAATTTTTCCATAATGAAAAAGGTCAATGGATCCATGCCAATGCAAAAACAGGATTGAAACATACCGAAGGTTGGTGGAACAGCATCTCCGGAGGTGACTTTGATGGTGATGGCGATACGGATTATATTTTGGGCAATCTGGGCCTTAACAACAAGTACCAAGCCACAGAAGAAGAGCCGTTGTGTATCTATGCCGGCGATTATGATAAGGACGGTCGTATAGACCCGGTCATGTGCTATTTTGTAGACGGCGAGAACCATATTGCGCATACCCGTGACGAAATCATAACCCAGATAAATGCCATGCGGGCACGGTTCAAGACCTATGAATCCTATGCCGAAGCTACTTTTGAAACCTCGTTCTTGCCTGAGGAACTCGAAACTGCCTATGTGGTAAAGAGCCATACTTTTACCAGCTCATATTTGGAAAATAAGGGTGGTGGCCAATTCGATCTGCGTGCCTTGCCCTTGGAATATCAAATAGCTCCTATCGAAGGAATTGTAGTGGAAGACATTGATGGCGATGGGCATGAGGATGTTTTGTTGACCGGAAACTCGTATGTTACAGAGGTAGCTTCGGGGAGGTACGATGCCTTAAAGGGTATGGTATTAATGGGCAATGGCGATGGGACTTTTAATAAGCTTTCTTTGGAAAAGAGTGGTTTTGTGAATGATCATGATGGGAGTGGGCTAGGCCTTCTTCGAAATGCCCAAGGGCTGCCATATGTTGTTTCGGCAAATAACGATGGGCCGGTTAGGGTTTTCGGTATGAACAATACCAACGAGACTTATCCCATTTATAAAGCCGATGTAAATAGCGAATCGGCTGAAATCCTTTTCAGGGATGGCAGAAGGCTAAAAAAGGAGTTGAACCACGGGTCCGGCTATCTTTCCCAACAGACCCGGAGTATACGGTTGCATGATAATATCATGGAAATAAAAGTAAAAGACGTTAATGGTGAGACAAAAATTATACATGCCAATGAAGCTACAGATCAATAGCCTGATAATAGTCTTTTTGCTGATGTTGTCCGCTTGTGGGCCGACTCATAATGCAGAAAAACTGGATGTTTATTTTGATGGGGCCTTGATGGAGTACAATCGAAAATTGACCGATGTCATAGTAGCGGACATTTTCACCCCTCCGGTGGCCAGCCGTATCTATGCCTATCCGAACATTGCGGCGTATGAAGGCGCTCGTTTCCTGGAGCCCGCTAGACCTTCATTGGCCGGACAACTCAATGGTTTGGATGTCTTACCAAAACCGGATTCCCTTAAATCGTATTATTATCCATTGGTATCCCTAATTGCCTTTACCAATGTAGCGGAATATTTGGTATATGATCTGGAGCGTATCGATAAGATGGAAATGGAATTGCTGGAAGAGGTACGAGATATCGGGATAGATAGGGAGATATATGATAATTCGGTCGCTTATGGAAAAAATTTAGCCGAGAAAATTTTGGAATGGGCCGTAAAGGATGGTTACCATAGACGTACGGCCTTACCTAGATATAGCGTATCGGACGATCCTGGTCGCTGGCGTCCCACGCCCCCGGACTATATGGAGGCTATAGAGCCCCATTGGAATACGTTGCGACCTTTTATACTGGATTCCGCCGCCCAGTTTGATCCAGGGCTTCCAACATCTTTTGATACAGATGAGGAATCGCAATTCTATAAGGAAGCAAAGGAAGTTTATGAAACTGTCAAAAACTTGGATGATGAACAATTAGCAATTGCCAAGTTTTGGGATTGCAATCCAAATATATCGCATACCAAGGGACATGTTATGTATTTCCAGCAACAGATTTCGCCGGGAGGACATTGGATGCATATTGCAGCGCAGGTGTTGGATGAGCAAAAAGCCAATACGGTAGAGTCCGCGGCTACGTTGGCCCTGACCGGTATTGTTTTGGCAGATGCCTTTATCAGCTGCTGGGACCAAAAATATAAGAGTAGCTTAACCCGTCCTGAGACCTATATCAATAAATATATGGATTCGGATTGGGCACCCATTTTACAAACACCCGCCTTTCCGGAACATACTTCTGGGCACAGCGTAGCCTCTACAGCTGCTGCGACTATGTTGACCCATATTTTTGGTGATGACTATGCATTTGCTGATGCCACTGAAGTACCATATGGGTTACCAATACGAAGCTATCCCTCATTTATACGAGCTTCCCAAGAGGCCGCGATTAGCCGATTATACGGAGGCATACATTATAAACCTGCTATTGAGCTTGGTATTCAACAAGGTGCGGCCGTTGGAAATTACGTAATAAAGAATTTAGACATTAAAGAAAGTAAATAGGCGGATTGTTTCTTCTAGAACATGGGAAGATAAAAAGAAATCAGGGACAGAAGACTGGAAATAGTATGACTATCGATACATATGAAATTTTGATAAAGGGTGTAGAGGCACCTATAAAAACCTCCCTAAACAAAATACGTGGTTCCGAGGAGCTTTCAATTTATGAGTTTGAAGTTCATAGCGACAAAGAAGTATACCCTTCACCGATAACCTTACAATGGAAAATTCCTGCTATTAATATAAAAGGTGTTTGGAAACCCACTACCGATTTTAACAAACGAATCCAGGCTGATTGGGAACTTGATAATATGGAATCCAGAATATCCATCGATGCCCCGGTAATTGCTCTTTTTGGACATGATGACAGTAATGTCCTAACGTTTGCATGCTCCAACGCCATCAATAAATTGGAGATGAATGCCCGCCTTCGTGAAGAGGACAATCATTTTTATTGCCATCTAACCTTTTTTACGGAACAGCATTATTCGTTAAAGGATTTTAAGGTTCAGTTGCGATTGGATCATAGAAAGCTTCATTTCTCCAAAACCTTAGGCGATGTTTCCCGTTGGTGGGAAAGTTTTGATGGGCTCCAGCCTACCCATGTTCCTGATATAGCCAAGAAACCCTTGTATTCTACTTGGTATCAATTCCATCAGAACCTGGATACCAAAGTCCTTTTGAAGGAATGTGAAATCGCTCATGATTTAGGTTATAGGGTCATTATAATCGATGACGGTTGGCAGACCAACGACTCCAATAGGGGATATGATTACACCGGGGATTGGCGACCGGACCGTATACCCGATATGGCCTCATATGTTAAGGAAATACATCGAACAGGGATGAAGGTTGCTTTGTGGTATTCCGTCCCTTTTTGTGGTAAAAAATCGAACGCCTATAAAAAGTTCAAGGGTAAATTTTTGACCGAGGACCATCGTTGGGCACCGGTCTTTGACCCGCGCTATCCAGAAGTCCGTGAATATTTGGTAAACCTCTACACAAATGCACTAAGGAACTGGAACCTGGATGGATTTAAACTAGATTTTATCGATGAGTTCAAGCTATATCCGGATACCCCTTTGAGCCGTAAAGGTGGTCGGGACTATGCCTCGATCAATAAGGCCGTAGATCGACTCTTGACCGATGTCATCAAAGCATTGCAAAAGATAAACCCCGAAGTTATCATAGAATTCCGGCAAAAATATACAGGACCAGCCATGCGGAAATATGGTAATATGTTCCGTGCGTTCGATTGTCCTGGTGATGCCACTATGAACAGGGTGCGCATCGCGGACATCAAAATGCTCTGCGGCAATACGGCCGTACATTCCGATATGGTAACCTGGCATCCGGGCGAACCTCTGGAAATCGCCGCCCTTCAAATGGCGAATACTATGTTTGGGGTACCTCAATTGTCCATTATGTTACAGGAAGCTTCGCCCCAATATTTGGAGATGATCGCTTTTTATACGGGCTATTGGAACCAACATTCCACTATTTTACTTGAGGGTGACTTTGTACCCTTAAAGCCTTTGACCAATTACGCAGTCCAAAGTATAGTTAAGGATGATTTGATGATTATCGGCGTGCACGATGAATATATTGTTTCGTTGGATACGGTAACTGATAAGATTCATTTCCTCAATGCACAGTTGGCACATGAGATGGTGCTCAAATGTTCGAATGATTTTGGAGATTTTTCAGCAACGGTTTACGATTGCAAAGGGAATATAGTAGCGGAGAATACCATATCCCTATCCAAAGGCATAAAGTGTATTCAAGTTCCCCCTTGTGGTATAGTACAAATGATACGTGCTTGATTTTAGTTATGACGGAAAAAGAGAAAATGATAAAAGGCTTGCCATATGACCCTTATGACAAGGAATTGGTTACAGGAAGGAGGAATGCCCATAGATTGCTTCGCGAAATTGCGGGAATTCCTGAGGATAAAGAAAGACAGCGCAAACATTTTTTTAAAGAACTATTTGCTGAAACAGGAAGTAAATTCTTTATTGAAAATCCTTTTATATGCGACTATGGATTCAATATTCATTGGGGTGAGAACGCCTACGCAAATTTTGGCTGTATAATTCTTGACGCCGCTCCGGTATACATTGGCAAGAATGTGATGCTAGCACCTTCGGTAAAAATTTTTACGGCTACCCATCCACTAGAATACAAAGAAAGGAACTCAGGCATCGAATTTGCCAAATCGGTCCGCATTGGTGATAATGTTTGGATCGGTGGAGGCGCCATTATTAATCCAGGGGTCACCATTGGCGAAAACAGTGTAATAGGTTCCGGAGGCGTTGTGGTTAAGGATATTCCTGAAAATGTAGTGGCGGTGGGGAACCCTTGTAAGGTTTTAAAAAGCATAGAAAATCATTGAAATAAAATAACCATTTAAACATCTAAAGAATTATGGAGGGAGCTATACATAATATCGACTTGATAATTATCGGGGTTTATTTCATCGCTGTCATGCTTATTGGACTGTATGTGGCAAGGGGAACAAAAACAGGGGAAGATTTATTTTTGGGGGGAAGAACTTTTGGTTGGGGAATAATTGGACTTTCACTCTTTGCATCCAATATCTCCACAACTACTATAATTGGACTTTCTGGTGCGGCCTATAGCTCAGGAATTGTTCAATCGGTATATGAATGGATGACAGGGATTCCCTTGATTATAGCTGCCCTGATATTTATTCCACTCTATTTAAGATCTAGGATAACGACTATACCGGAGTTTTTGGAATTACGTTTTGACAGGCGTTCCCGAAAATTCTTTTCTGTAGTTACAATTTTTACCAGTATTGTTGTGGACACCGCTGGTGGTCTTTATGCCGGTGCTATCGTACTGAAGGCTTTTTTTCCTGATTTGGTCATTTGGCAAACAACTTTGGTGTTGGCCTTGGTAGCCGGAATTTACACGGCCTTTGGGGGATTAAAAGCAGTAGTGTATACCGATGCCATCCAAGCAATAATATTAATTTTTGGGTGCTCGGTGCTGGCCTATCTTATGTTCGAGAAATTGGATTTTTCTTGGGAAAATGTGCTTGCTGCCGCACCTGATGGACATCTATCCATTATACGACCGGCCGATGATCGTTCCCTTCCTTGGCCTGGATTGATATTGGCCGTGCCTATACTGGGCTTTTGGTACTGGACTACTAACCAGTATATAGTACAACGAATTTTAGGGGCCAGGGACATCAACAATGCGCGCTGGGGTGTTATACTGGCAAGTTTTCTAAAAATAGTGCCCCTCTTTATCATGGTCATTCCCGGTACCATGGCCATTGGCCTTTTCCCTGGATTGGACAATGCGGATCAGGTATTTCCTACTGCAGTAATGAACATATTGCCTGTAGGACTTATAGGGGTTGTCCTGGCCGGTTTGATTTCGGCCATTATGAGCAGTGTGGATTCTACTTTGAACTCGGCTTCCACCCTGTTAGTGGTAGATTTTGTAAAAACTAGGAACCCGGATATTACGGATAAGGAAACGGTGAAATATGGGCGTATGACCACTTTGATTCTCATGGCGGTAGCTGCGATCTGGGCACCGATGATAGAGAATTTTGGAGGCATATGGGCCTATTTGCAACAGATGTTTTCCATAATCGTTCCACCCATTGCCGTGCTTTTCCTCGTGGGGGTATTTTATAAAAGAGGTAATAAAGAAGGTGCTTACGCTACCTTGATTTGGGGTACTATTGGAGGAATTATTCTTTTTGTATTGGGGCAACTCGGATACTGGCCGTTACATTATGTCTATAATGTGGGTATCATGGTCGTGATAAGTGCACTGTTATTCATACTTGTAAGTAGAGCTACACCTGCACCTTCCGGAGAGCAAATAGAATTATACACCTATAAAAAAGATTTGATCAATGCGGGAATGGAAAATGTGCCTTGGTACAAAGACTATCGCTATCAGATCGTACTTTTATTGGTGGTAATAGGCTATTTCACAGTGGTTTTTGCCTAAGCCACCTTTTTCAATAAATCAAAACAAGGACAGCGATTGCAACGTTTGGATTCGCATTTCTTGTATTTAGAGCAACATTTGGTTTTACAGCTCTTTGGTGTTAATTGCCTTAGTGCGGCCTTATGATCTTTTTTCAGCTTTTTCAGCTCCTTTTTTGATACTTTCTTTTTTTTGCCCACCAAAAATCACTTAAGGAATATTCCAAAAGTAATTATTTTAATTAAATCTAAATAAGAAAAATGTAAAAATTTATTCCGTGGTATCCGAAGCGGCACTTTCAACAGTAATTTGTTGAACATCTCGGTCAAAAAGATAAAGGCCTCCTTTATCATTTCCGATAAGGTTTATCTTATCCAAAATAGTTCGGGCCAAGGCTTCTTCCTCAATTTGTTCGGCTACATACCATTGTAGAAAATTATGAGTGGCATAATCTTTTTCCTCCAAAGTGACATGAACCAAATCATTTATGCTTTTCGACACAAATATTTCATGATCGTATAATTCTTGGAACATTTTCTGGAACGTACCAAAATCGGTCTTGGGAGCTTTTAAGTCTGAGATGGTGGCATGTCCGCCTCTTTCGTTTACAAACTTTATCAGTTTTAGCATATGCATCCGTTCTTCATCGGAATGTTTGTACATAAATTGGGAGATGCCCTCAAGGCCCTTTACCTCGGCCCATGAGGCCATGGATAGATACACCTGCGAGGACTCCGCCTCTATCCTAATTTGTCCGTTCAATGCTTTTTCAACCTTCTTGGATAACATAATTTTAAATTTTGCGCAAAGTTACAAATTATACCTATTTCAAAAATGATTTAAATCAGAAGCGTGCTACAATTCCAAGTCTTCCTGGACCTAGATTGAGGTCCCAGCTAATTTTTTTGCTGTTATCGTTATATTTCTTCTCATATTTCGTGTCCAGATAACGGTCAATGGACTCAACGACAAAAATGCTTATCGCTACACTAAAGACTACATCCGAGAGCCAATGTTTGCCCTCCCATAACCTGGAAACCGCCGGAATGGCCCCCAAGGTATAGATGCCTCCCTTTATCCAGGGGCTTTTGAATTGCTTTGCAATGGCGTGGGCATTGGTCATAGCCAAAATGGCATGGCCCGAAGGGAAGGAATGAAAATCCTTGCTTCCACTCCAGAAGGGGTTAAAGGTATCCTTGGTTTTTCCACTCAAAGGTCTTGCTCTGCCGACAACGGATTTTAAGAGATGTTGTAGCAATCCTCCCGCTGAGGCCGATGAAATAAGAAGCACCCCTGTTCTTCGTAACTTTTCATCCTTTATGGCAAGTCCCGTAAGGTACACGGCACCAGTTACGAAGTAATTGTTGGATGGACTCCCATATTCAAACCCGAAGTCCCGGAAGACTTTTGGTATGTCATCCCTAACTTCCTTGAAATACTCGGAGGTGGGGTCGTCTACTAGGTAAGCGACTCCGGTACCTACCATGGTTACGCCAAAATCCGCCCATTGCTCACCTTGCCAATGTAAAGGTCTGGAATACGCATGTCCCATCCCTAAGAAGATATTCCCGATGTCATATTTGAACATATTCCATCTAGTTTCGGTAAAATCCGTATTCAAATCCTGGGACTGCGCGAAACATACAAATACGAGGAAAAAAAATAAAAAAACTCTCTGCATTGCACTGATTTGCGGTGCAAGTTAAGGTTAAGATTTCAATTCCAATACTCTTTTAGAACCAAAATTTCACCTATAAATATGCAGTGACTACCGCGTTGCCGAAACCAAAAGGGGGTTCTCCATAGTTTCGTAGAAATCGGCCAGAACCTCTTCCTTATTAAAGTTTTCCCAAACTATAATTTTTCTTTGGTTCGCGGGGCGTTCTACCCATTCATTATTGATTAGTATGGGCGCGCGAATCAATTTTTGCTCTCCCCATGAACTATCCTTTAAAATGGCCAGGGCGACCATATCAAAAAGGGGACGCGATGGCGGATCGGTATGGTAATGGATATGTTCAAAAAGACTGATGGAATAATCGCCGAAATTTCCAAAGGTTCCTCCATGTCTTCCTGTAATCGACTCTTTTGCTTTGGGCCCCAATCCCGGCATTCTTGAATTTACTTCGGTTTGGGTTACTGCCACAGCGTCGGTTCCCGAGGGTTTTCCATAACGAACGGTTACCATTTCAAAGGGGATTTTGCTGTTCAGTACATAGTTCATGGAAATGGTATCATTATCCTGATTGTATTCCCCGGGTTCGGGATAGTTACTTCCCAACCACACAATTTTGGTCCGCTCGGCAAAAGAAGGGTCTTTTTTAAGAGCCAGGGCAATATTGGTGAGCTTGCCCACCGCCACTATGATTATGGAATCTTTCTTCGTTTCTTCCAGAAGAAAATCCACACCTTCTTTTCCATCATAATTGGAGAGGTCAAAATCTTCAACAATTTCCTCAAAATTCCCATTTGCTCCACTTAAAAGGGGGATAGAATCTTTCAAATTGCTCAATTGCAATACCCTTTCCGCCTCATCATAGTGCCCTTGAATACCACCTCCATTAAACGTTGCATTGACCGTAATCCCCTTTACATCAAAAACATCGCCATTGAACAACATATAGGCCATGGCATGCTGATCGTCCAACTCATTATTGGCATCGGTATCGAAAATGACTTTTATTTTTTGTGACTCAATTTTTGATGATTCCTCTGGGACAGATATGGATTCCTTTTGTTTTTCCTTACAGGAAGTGCAAAGTGAAGTTGATAAGAGGAATAACAATAGGTAGTAAGCCGTTTTCATATAAGAATGAATTTTTGGTTCATAGTGGGTTGGGAAAGTACAAAAAAATGGAAAACTCCTAAAACAGACAAAGGATTGCTTCAAGTTTGATTCGATTTTGGTTACATGCGAAAAGTACTGTTTAAAAAAAGATTTGTTGTGCCGAACGAAAGGTATTGGCATGGGCTTCAACAATTGTTTTGATATCGGTTGAATATCCACCGCCCATACTACATTGAATCGGGATACCTAACCGATGGCAGGTCTCCAATACCATTTCATCCCTCCGCTTGCAACCTTCCAAGCTTACGGCCAATGTTCCCAATTTGTCTGTTTCAATAATGTCTACCCCGCAGAGGTAAAAGATAAAATCAGGTTGGGTTTTATCGATTAGTTTAGATAAATTCTCCTGTAAAATGGACAAATATTCGGCATCACCGGTTCCTTTTTTTAACGGAATATCCATATCAGATATCTCCTTTTTAAAGGGATAGTTATTGGCCCCGTGCATGGAGAAGGTAAAGACCGAATCATCATTCTGAAATATTTCCGCTGTCCCATTCCCTTGATGGACATCCAAATCCACAATCAGAATTTTTTTGGCCAAATTTTTTGCTTGAAGATAACGTGCTCCTATAGCTTGGTCATTTAGCATACAGAAAGCCTCACCTCGGTTGGTATAAGCATGATGTGTGCCCCCGGCGATATTCATGGCAATTCCATTTTCGAGCGCAAATTCACAACCTCTAATAGTCCCATCGGCAATAACACGTTCCCTTTCCACCAAGTCCTCCGTTAAGGGGAAGCCAATTTTTCTGGCCGCTCTAGGAGGTATTTTAATATTCAACAAATCGTAAAAATACTCCGGTTCGTGAACAGCTACGATATACTTGTCATTGGGGATATTTGGTTCAAAAAAGTTTGTATGCGTACAGGTGCCTTCATATAACAGTTGTTGTGGCAACAGTTCATATTTCTCCATCGGAAATCGATGCCCTTTGGGCAGAGGATGTTTATAAATAGGATGATAGGCTATTTTAAGCAAATTCAAGAGATTCTATACCTTATCAAATATCGCTTTTTATCATAAATCACACACAAAATAAATCTTATCCATGTATTCGGCCATTTTTTTTTAACTAGTTTCTTCAAGGGAAATAGCCCGTATAAATGAATGCTGTAATACCTTTGCCAGATATGAGGAATACCATTACTAAGGATATTGCCTATTGCCAAGAATTGTTGAGAAATAATGAGTTGGTGGCCATACCTACCGAAACGGTATATGGACTGGCGGCCAATATTTATAATGATGATGCGGTTCGGAAGATTTTTGAGATGAAGGGGAGGCCCTTGTTCAATCCCTTGATCGTACACATCCATCATTCGGATCAATTATCATCCTTGGCAAAATCGGTTCCAAAGGCAGCTACAAAACTTGCCGCAAGGTTTTGGCCAGGCCCTTTAACTTTAATACTTGAAAAGAATACTTCGGTAAGCGATCTCGTCACCGCAGGGAAATCTACCGTTGCCATACGTATGCCCAACCATCCCTTGACTTTGAAGTTGCTCCAAGGGCTGGATTTTCCAGTTGCTGCTCCGAGCGCCAATCCTTTCACCAGAGTTAGTTCCACTTCGGCACAACATGTGGCCGACTATTTTGGGAATCGGATTCCCGCTATTTTGGATGGTGGTCCCTGTACGGTCGGTTTGGAATCCACTATTGTGGGATTTGATGGTGAAACTGTTGTGGTTTATCGTAAAGGAGGTATTTCCATTGAGGCCATCGAAGCCTGTGTGGGGAAAGTGAGATTGTTCATCAAAAATGAAAATGCCCCACAAGCGCCTGGGATGTTGGCCAAGCACTATTCCCCTCGGACAAAATTGATTTTAAGTGATAATATCTTAAAAGCTATGGAAGGCTTTATTGACCAAAAAATTGGCGTGTTGGCCTTTTACGAGTCTAACTTTTTCAACGCCAAGGTGGTAGAAACCCTTTCTGAAAAACGAGATTTGAATGAGGCCGCTAAAAATCTATTTGCCGCTTTACATCGTTTGGACCAAGAAAGTCTTGATATAATCATTGCCCAACGCTTTCCCAATGAAGGATTGGGAATCAGTATCAATGATCGCTTGGAACGGGCCGGGAATTAATCTTGAATAGGTTTTTTATGAAGTGCCAGCTGAATGCGTTTTCTAGGAATATCAACGGATAGGACTTTCACTATAATCTGTTGGTGCAAATGCACATGCTCGTTGACATCCTTAACGAAGCCCTGCGACAAATTGGACACATGTATCAATCCACTTTCTTTAATTCCCACATCCACAAAACAACCAAAGTTGGTAATGTTGTTCACAATGCCTGGTAGCAGTTGTCCTTCCCTCAGGTCGGTAATACTTTTAATGTTCTGATCAAAAGTAAACACCTTGGCCTTTTCTCTTCGGTCCAGCCCTGGTTTTTCCAATTCTGAAATAATATCCTCTAGGGTAGGTAAACCGACGGTATTGGAAGTATAGTGCTGTAATTCTATCTCCTTGAGCAGTGTTTTGTTGCCGATGAGTTCAGCAAGTGGCACTCTTTTGTCCTTTGCCATGCGTTCCACTAAGGGATAGCTTTCGGGATGCACTGCGGAATCGTCCAAAGGGTTTTCCGCTCCTTTAATACGAAGAAAGGCGGCGCCCTGTTCAAAGGCCTTTCCGCCTAATCTCGCCACGTTTTTAATATCATTCCTGCTTTTGAAGGGACCGGTCTCATTTCTATATGTCACAATATTTTCTGCCAGTTTGGAGCCAATACCAGAGACATAACTCAATAAAGAAACACTGGCAGTATTAATATTTACGCCCACTGTATTTACACAACTTTCTACTATTGTGTCCAATGAATATTTAAGCTTGGTTTGATCTACATCATGCTGATACTGGCCAACACCAATTGATTTTGGGTCTATTTTAACCAGTTCGGCCAAGGGATCCGCCAAACGTCTTCCAATAGATACCGCCCCGCGGACGGTAACATCATAATTGGGGAATTCTTCCCGTGCAATTTTGGAAGCTGAGTAGATGGAAGCTCCCGCCTCGTTTACCACATACACTTCAACGACATTTTTAAAGGCAATACGTTTTACTAATCGTTCTGTTTCACGGGAGGCAGTTCCATTGCCTATGGCTATGGCTTCTATTTTGTAGGCATCGGAAAGAGAGCTGATTTTTTTTATGGCACCCTTGCTATCATTCTGTGGCGCATGCGGATAAATAGTTTCGTTGTGTAGTAAATCGCCCTGGGCATCCAAACAGACCAATTTGCAACCTGTTCTAAAGCCTGGGTCAATGGCCAAGATACGTTTTTCACCTAATGGAGCACCCAGTAACAACTGTTTTAGGTTTTTGGAAAATACCTGTATAGCCGCGTCATCCGCTTTCTCTTTTGTATTTTTGAGCGATTCGTTGGAAAGTGATGGGAACAGCAATCGCTTGTAGGCATCGGCAATGGCCAGTTTTATGTGTCCAGAACAAGCATTGTTGGTTTTTAGGATGCGTTGTTCAATACGTTCCAAGACCTTCCCGTCATCGATTTCGATTTTTACCCGAATGAACTTTTCGGATTCAGCTCTAAGGATGGCCAAGAATCGGTGGGACGGACAGCGATTTAGCGGTTCGTTCCAGTCAAAGTAGTCTCGATATTTTTGGGCCTTTTCGACCTCCTTTTGGGAACCGATGACCTTTGTGGTCAGGATGGCAAATCGCTCCAGTTGGTGCCGCAATAGATTTCTGATGGATGTGCGTTCGTTGATCCATTCCGCAATGATATGCCTTGCCCCTTCCAATGCCTGGTCTTCACTGGTAACATTTTTTCCCAAGTAGTTGGAGGCCAAACTTTGGACGGCATCGCTGCGTTGCGCCATAATAATCTTTGCCAAGGGTTCCAATCCATTTTTACGTGCAGTTTCCGCCTTGGTTTTTTTACGCTTCTTAAAAGGAAGGTAAAGATCCTCCAATTCGATAATATCTGCTGCAAATTCCAACTTTTTTTTCAGTTCTGGGGTCAATACCCCTTGCTCGTCTATGGTTTTTAGAATAGCCTTCCTTCTTTTTTCAAGTGCCTGATATTGCGCTCTGAATTTAACTACTGTCCCGATTTGTACTTCGTCAAGATTTCCCGTACGCTCCTTGCGATAGCGGGCAATAAAGGGTACGGTACATTCTTCATCCAACAGTTCTAGAGTATTTTCAATACCTATTTTGGGAAGTTGGGTATGTTGTAGAACGTAGGTTACTAAGGAAGACATTGAAGATGTTTATTAAAGTTAGCTGATAGTGCTACCATTCCCAACCTCATCTTGATCGGGATTTACGAACACCAATTTACCTTCCGCATCTTCGGTCATTAGAATCATACCTTCACTTTCTACACCTCTTAGTTTTCTTGGAGCTAGATTAATGAGTACCGTGACTTTTTTGCCTACAATGGCATCGGCCTCAAAGCTTTCCGCAATACCTGAGACAATGGTCCGGGTGTCCAGACCTGTGTCCACTTTTAAGACCATCAGTTTTTTGGTCTTGGGCATTTTTTCCGCATCAACGATGGTGCCGACACGCATATCCAGTTTGGTAAAATCATCGAAAGTGATGGTGTCTTTTTGTGGGCTAATTTCTTGTGTGGCGTCCATTGCGGCATTGGTTTTTTTGGTAGCTTCCAGTTTATCCAGTTGCTTTTGGATTTCATCATCCTCTATTTTCCGAAATAGAAGTTCGGCCTTATTGATGGTATGACCAGAGGTTAGTAGTATTTCATTACCCTTAACCTGTTCCCAGCCATTTTGAGCTGTACTTGACCTGATATTGAGGATATTTTTTAGCTTCGCTGAGGTAAAAGGGAGGAAAGGTTCGCTCAAAATAGCCAGTCCCGTTGCAATTTGTAGGGCAACGAACATTACGGCTTTTACTCTTTCTTCATCCTCTTTAATGACCTTCCAAGGCTCTTCATCGGCCAAATATTTATTGCCTAAGCGAGCCAAATTCAATAATTCTTGACTTGCTTCCCGGAATCGGTAACGTTCCAGCGAATTGGAAATAATTTGAGGATACTTTTGCAGTTCGGCAAGGGTTTCTTTATCTATGTTGGAAAACTCCATGGGCTTCGGTACAATCCCTTCATAATACTTCTGGGTCAATACCACAACCCGGTTGATAAAATTCCCAAAAATGGCGACCAATTCATTATTGTTCCTTGCCTGGAAATCCTTCCAAGTAAAATCATTGTCCTTGGTTTCCGGTGCATTTGCCGTTAATGTATAGCGCAGGACATCTTGCATATCCGGGAATTCCTCCAAATATTCGTGCAACCAAACCGCCCAGTTTTTGGAGGTAGATAATTTATTGCCCTCCAAGTTTAGGAACTCGTTGGCAGGGACATTTTCGGGAAGTATGTAATCCCCGTGGGCTTTAAGAATTGCAGGGAAAATAATACAATGAAAGACAATATTGTCCTTTCCGATAAAATGGATCAATTTGGTATTCTCATCCTTCCAGTAGGGCTCCCAATCCTTCCCTTCCCTTTCCGCCCATTCCTTGGTGGAGGAGATATAGCCAATGGGTGCATCGAACCAAACATACAGTACCTTGCCTTCGCCTCCTTTCACTGGGACGGGAATGCCCCAATCCAAATCACGGGTCACTGCGCGAGGTGCCAAACCGCCGTCTATCCAAGATTTGCACTGGCCGTATACATTGGGTTTCCAATCTTCCTTATGGCCCTCTAAAATCCAGTTTCTTAAGAAACCTTCATAACGATCTAAAGGGAGAAACCAATGTTTGGTCTCTTTTAAAGTGGGAACGGCACCTGTAATCGTTGATTTCGGGTTTATTAAATCCGTAGCATTCAAGGAAGAACCGCAATTTTCACATTGATCGCCATAGGCTTCCTCATATCCACAATTGGGACAGGTACCGGTAACAAAGCGATCGGCCAGAAATTGCTCAGCTTCTTCATCGTACAATTGGGCCGTATTTTCCTCAATGAAATCACCCTGTTCATATAGCTTCTTAAAAAAATCCGAAGCAGTTTCATAATGTACCTTTGCCGAAGTCCTGGAGTAATTGTCGAACGAAATGCCAAAATCCACAAAGGACTTTTTAATGATACCGTGGTACTTGTCTATAATCTCATTAGGCGATACGCCTTCCTTTTTGGCCTTCATTGAAATAGCTACCCCATGTTCATCACTGCCACCTACAAAAGCTACCTCATGGCCCGTTAAACGCAAATATCGGGCATAAATATCAGCAGGAACATAAACACCGGCCAAATGTCCAATGTGGATTGGCCCGTTCGTATAGGGTAAAGCTGCCGTAATCGTGTACCTTTTTGGATTCTGTTGATCTTGAGACATCAAAACGCGAATTAAGGCACAAAAATACAGATTTTTGCTAGCGCATTATCGAATGCCACCAAAAAGAAAACCTTCGGCTTACCAATTGGCGCACCGAAGGTCAAGTTGCAAAGTGTGGGGCGTGTTAAGCAACCATTACCGATTTGCTCATTTTTTTATCCTGGATCTGAATACGATAAATGTATTTTCCTGTTGATAAATGTTCGGGCATTCGTTCCCTAATATTAATTTCCGCCGATCCCTCGGTCATCATTTCATTGTAGATCGTGCCCACATTCTGGCCAAGGATGTTGTACAACTGAATATCCACATGAGCTGTGAAAGGCATCTCCAAATAAATATGGGGAGCATTATCCGTGGGATAAAATGGTTTATGGACCACAGCGTTCAACAAATCCGGGTTCGGATCCGTTGGTTCCGGTTGTGTGGGCAAGGTAGGTTCCCCATCACTGTAAACAATATCGGGGAATTCAACACCGCTACAATTAAAGCCTAAATTGACCGGAGCATAAGGGTGATCCAATAAATGTTGTTCTACCAAAGGAATGTCCACGCAGAGCCATTCGGCCAAAACAGTGGCATATAGATCCCTAAAGTCCATGGTATATTCCAAATTACCCCTACCATCCGGATTGTCCAAGGTTGGGTGTTCCCCAACGAACGCACTTCCGTTCAATCCCGATCCGAAAAACAATGTTGGTGCCGCTTTACCATGATCTGTACCATTGGAGCCATTTTCAAAAATTCGTCGCCCGAATTCTGAAAAGGTCATACTCAGTACCTTGTCATCTTGTTGTGTAAAAGCAATGTCATCGTAGAAATTATCGATAGCCACAGAAAGATTTGTCATCAATCGTTCATGGGCCAACGGTTGATTGCCGTGGGTGTCAAAACCACCCATGGAAATCATATATACCTTGGTTCCTAAGTTACCTTTGATCAAACGGGCCAATAATGCCAATTGTCTTGCAAAACCATTGTCCTGATATTCCACCTGGTTTTGCCCACGCTCATAGGCTTCATGGATAAGACCTGCATATTCATAGGTAGTATTCGCAACTCCCCTAAGGAATTTCAATTGGTCACCATACATACAATCACCAAAAAGGGCGTCATCCAATCCATAGACCACTCCAGATTCCGCAATTTCCTCTAACTGGTCGATATTTGAGGTTACAAAAGCGTAATTGGTTTCTTCGCCTTGGAAAACCAAGTTCCCGAACTGACCTATTTGTATGGCCGCCGGTGATGCTGGTGGATTAATCAGATAATCTGGATAGAGGTTCTCAAAGTGTCTTCCCATCCAGCCAGTATCTAATCCGGAAAAACCGGTGGTTGTTAAATCCGTATTGGCATAAATATCCGATCCCGTGAAGTGGGACAAACTTTGGTTTTGATAGCCCACGCCATGTACGGCCTTAAATTGCCCATCGCCCCACATAGGCTCAACGGCCTGCATGTAGGAGGGAACGCCAAATTCGTCCGTTAACTTTAATACTTTACTTTCCGGAATATAGATGTTGGGCCTGGCATTGGCATAACTATCATATTGCTCGATCGGAATTACGGTACTTAAACCATCATTTCCACCGGACAATCTTATTAAAATTAAAATATTGTCCGTTTCCGCAGCTGCAATAGCTGCAGTCAATGGAGAGGGTGCCGATGCCGTTAGCATGTTGCTTCCCAGCATCATGGAACCGGAACCAGCGATTCCTAAAGCTTGGAGAAAGGAACGTCTGCTCCAGGCCTTGTGTTCTAAGTCATGGCCCTCATGTTGAAGACCTTTATAAGGAGTATTGTTGATATTGCACATAGTCGTAGGTTTTATTTTAGTTGAAACTCGGGTTGTCTTGCCAAATATTGTAATAATAGGTATACTTGAAACGGTGCTGTCATCCATGTGGCCAGCGTCCAAGTTTCATCATTCCCACCTTCGTAATAAGTGGGGTCTATATCGCTTCTAAATGCGGCGAATGCCTTTTCGTACTCACCTTCATCCAACAATCCTTTCGGAAGGACAAAGTCAATGATAGGTCTAGCGATAATATCAGGATTATTGCTTGTTAATCCGTCATTTCCGGTTAGGGAGAGGCCAAACGCCCTGAACTGCTCATTATTATTCTGATAGAACGTTTCAAGAATGGTCTCTATGGTTAGCCAGCGACCTATTATGAAATTGGTATTGATCCATGAACGATCTCTTTGCCAACCAGCCACGTCAAAGGGGTCAAACAGTTCTTGCCCTAACAGGCGGGTGTAGTTGTTGATCTCGCTCAAGGTGTTGTCCGTGTAAGCGAAACTAGTCTCTTTTAATGTATTCAGATACATGTCATAGGGACTCTTGATAATAACGCCGATAGCGTTGTCATCAAAAAAGTGTTGACTTCTGAACAATTGAGATAGAACCGGAGCTATTTCAAAATCGTTTGCAATGAACGTATTTGCCATTCCGTCAATAATGACCTGCGCATTTCCGGTATCATCCTTGGAATCTGGATGTACAAAGAATTCGTAAAGTTTTCTACAGATGAACTCCGCAATCTCGTTCGGACGTTGTTGGAAAAGAATATTGATTACATCATCATATCCCCAATTTCCAGTCTGTCCCAGAATGGTTTTACTACCAGTATCATGTCGGGTAGCATCATAGGCTACCGGAGAACAGCCTATTTCGCCTCTTTCCACATAACCGGAAAGAGCCTTGGCCGTTTCAATGATGTCTTCTTCGGTGTAACCGTTTCCTTCGCCCAAAGTGAAAAGTTCGTACAGTTCACGGGCATAGTTTTCGTTAGGATTGTTGCCGTTATTATATACGCCATCCAAATAGTAGAGCATGGCATCGGTCAGTCCTATTTCGCTTACGAAGGTCCGGAAGTTCCCTAATGAATTTCGTTGGAGACAATTAATGTAGTAATAAAGGAATGAATTACAGTCATATACATCGATCTCGGTAACAAAGTGGTTACTCCAAAAGAAGCTCATCCTATCCCTTAGATTATTGTCCAAAAGGGCATTGGTATATGTCAAGCGCCATTCTTCCAACTGTGCTCGACGAACCTGTCTTGCTTGATCATCATCGGCGGGATAATTACTATTGTTCCAATCCGCCCAGGCTGGGGCCGGTGATGGGGGCATGGCTACTGCCTGATTTATCAAATTGTCAACCAGCGTTCCCGCATTTTGATTGACCGCTAGGTCAATAGTCTCTACCGAGGCGCTAAACCCCAGTCTTCTATACAAATGTGCCGCTTTTGTCCTGTCCAAAGGAGTTGTGTACGGCGCTAATGTAGAGGTATTACAATTAACGAAGTATTCCATAGATTTTAGGCTTTAAGAACGTTCATGTGCGTAGGGGCTAATTCTTAACGCTTAAACTTTTTGGATAGTATCTTAATCGTTTTATTTTCGTTGTACTGCGGGCCAATTTACGATGTTGCGGTTAATAATAACGACGAAGTGTTGTTTTTTTCGATGAAATGCACTGTTTTCGTACAATTTTAGGGAGATCTATATGGGGAAGCACAATGAATTTGGAAAGGAGGGGGAGCAGATGGCAGTGGATTTTTTGATGGCAAAAGGTTATGATATCAAGTATCGCAATTACAGATATTTAAAATCCGAAATTGATATTATTGCGCAAAAAGGAAATACCCTGGCAATCATAGAGGTCCGCGCTAGAAGCAATGATCAAATTGTTCCCATTGCGGAAACCATTACCAAGAAAAAAATCGGACTTTTGGTTATGGGTGCAGATTATTATGTAACTGAACAGGGTCTTGATGTAGAGGTTCGATTTGATGTGGTAACAATTCTAAAAAATAGCAAAATATTCAAGATTGAGCATATAAAGGATGCTTTTTATCACTTTTGAATACGTAATTACGCACAAAATTATCTACTGCACAATTTGTTTTATTTGTAACAAAATGTTATTTTTGTACCTCAACTGAACCAAAGATGAAAACAATTTCTTCCGTTGTAGAGCAGTACATCAAAAAAAAGCCTTTTTTACAAAGCGCACTGGCGCAGGGTATCATCAATTTAACTTCGCTATCCCGTATTGTGAAGCCGGAGATCGAGGAGGAATTGGGGAAGGAAATTCGTAATGGAGCCATTGTAATGGCCTTAAAGCGTTTATCCGATGATCTGGAATTTAGGGCAACCCATAAAATAATCAAGGTTTTAAAAAATATCGGGGAGATTACGGTCCGTTCCTCATTGACCGATTATACGTTCCTGGCCTCGGACACCGTCCTTGTGCAACAAGCCAAGCTTTTGGACGAAATCAATGCCAATCAGGATATTTTTTACACTTCCTCTCGCGGTGTAAACGAGATCAATATTGTGATTAGTAGCAGTATGGATGAAATCGTTGAGCGACTTTTCAAAGCGGAAAAGTGTACCCAAAAGGCGGAAAACCTTTCTTCCATTACGGTAAAACTTCCTGCTGAGAACGTCTCCGTTCCTGGAATTTACTATTTTATTTTTCAGCGTTTGGCATGGGAGGGCATTGTTCTCTATGAGGTAATTTCGACTACCAATGAGTTCACCATTCTTGTGGATGACGATCAAGTGGATGTGGCCTTTAGGACCATAAAAGACTTAAAGGCACTTTAATTCTTATCTAGAAATTTGATTACTTCTTGGCTGTCGTCTAGTGTGGCAATTATCCGTTTCCCCTTGTCCAGAATGAAATAGGTAGGGGTTTTTGCTATATCATACAATTTTGCGTATTCATTTTCCCATTTGCCCAAGGCTAGAATGTGTTCGAAATTTTCAAATTTAGCTGATTCAATTTTCCAGCGGATGTCATCATCTTCCAACCCTATGGCAACTACTTTTAGATTTGACCGCTGCTCTAATCCTTCATATAATCCTGGTAGATCTCTGAGACAATGCCCACAGGTACTACTCCAAAAGACCAGCATATAATATTCAGAGCCTTTAAGATCGCTTAACTTTTTAAGTGTATTACCCTTTCCCCATTCAATTTCGGGAGCAATAGCGCCCAAGCGCAAACGATTATAGATCTTGATTTGATCGATAACACTTTGATTGTTGGTCCCTTCTGCCAATGGGGTTAGATAACCTTCATAAATGAAGTCTGACAAGGCATTATAATCGTTTGCCGAGGCCTGTTTCCAAAGTTTATGAAAGACATGAAATTTGAAATCTGCCAGGGTACCTTCCATTTGCCTGCTGACTTCACTTATGTTTTCCTGAATTGCCTTTTCCGTTTCCAATGGATCCATCTGTTGCAACGGGAGGGCGGTAAAAACATAGTTGGAAATTTTATCCATCAAGAACCCAGAAGCCTGTAGCATAGGATTTTTCAAATCAAGCGCGCTAAAATAGTTCACCTTTCTGTTTTTGACATAATCGAATAAGGATTCATTTTCTCGAGGGATGTATGGTGAATTAGCTTTTATAAAATGTTGGATCAGCATACCATTGGATCGCTTTTCATAAGCCATCTGAGTTGCCTTTAATTCCTTTATCACTTTCGTGAATTCGGGTTGACCGGTTTTTCCTTCGGAATACGACCGGACAATTTCACCTGTTAGATTTTGTATTTCCCTAAAATATTTGTTGAAGATTTTATTTTCTTCGGAAACTAAAAAGTTGACCCCTTTGGAGGCGTCAAAATGCAATTGAACATCTTCCTTTCCGTTGTAGATGATATCAAAATAAAATTCATCCTGGGGAAGGGCGTACACCAAGCGGTAGATTCCGGGAGCACTATTTTCGGGAAGTGTTAAGCTGAATTTTCCGTTCTTTACAGCGCCATCCGCCACATAGGATTGCTTGCCAGGACTAAGATGATAGGCTATTAGCCAACTATAATTGTTCGCTGGTGAAAAGGTGCCGGATATGGTATGCCTAGCCATTGCCGATAGGGTCAGGAACAAAAAGGAGAAAAGGATAATTTTTCGCATGCTCAAACCAAATCAAACATCTTACCAAAATAGTACGGAGTAAGAAATCGGATAGGGAGCATCACACCTCCCAACCTTCCCTATAGGTCCTACCTACAAACTGATTGGCCTCTTCCAAGTTTGTTATTCGCATATTCTCCCCATCCCACAACAATTTTTTACGGGCGTAAAAATCCATTTTTCCATCGCTGTTCTCCCTTCGAAGCATATAACTACGAATAGCCAAATTACCCATTAATACGGTCTCGGTCATGGGTCCTGCATAATCGAAAGATGAGGTCAACCCTTTATGTTCCGGGCTATCGAAACCTGCTTTGCAGGCATCCACCCATAACCGCTGATGGCCATATTCTGGCTCTTCGCTACTTTCAACCTCGGGACCAAAATCGGTCGTACCATCATTAAGATATAGTTTAGGGGTAAGTGGGGAACTATCATTTATGTTGGTAGAAATAATCCCTTTTTCCCCGATCATCAATACTCCGTTTTGACTTCCCGGCCCTCCAATATCGTTATTGGCAGGAATGATATCTGGGTGTGAAGGTCGAATGCCCCCATCGCTCCAAGTCATTTCTATAGGAGATTTGCTCTTATCCGTAGCACCAAAATGTAAGGTAATAAAGGACGAGGGAGGGCAGCCTTCAGGATGATAATCCGCCGTCCACATCTGGGTGTACACGGAACTTACACTACATTCTGCATCCGTTGGATATTTGAGGCCCAAGGTCCTAAAGGGAATATCGATCAAGTGGCAGCCTACATCTCCCAAGGCACCGGTACCGTAGTCCCACCAGCCGCGCCAATTGAATGGATGTAAATTGGGTGTAAAGGGTATATTAGGGGCGGGTCCTAACCATAAATCCCAATAGAGGTCTTCGGGTTTTTTACTTTCATCGGGTTCCGGCATAGCATACCCTTGAGGCCATACAGGTCTATTGGTCCATACCTGTACTTTGGAAATGGGCCCAACGGCATCGGTATCCACCCATTTCTGTACCATATCCAACAGCGGGTTGGAACCACCTTGATTTCCCATTTGGCTCACGATTTTTTTGTCCTTTGCCATTTGGGTGAGCTTTCGTGCCTCACTGATATTATGCGTCAAGGGTTTTTGAACATATACATGTTTTCCACGCTCCATGGCAAAAGCTGCGGCCGGACCATGCACGTGATCGGGAGTTGAAATGGTAACGGCGTCGATGCCTTTTTCCTTATCCAACATTTCACGATAATCATTGTACAACTTGGCCTTGGGAAATGATTCGACAGAGCTCTTGGCCGATCCGGAAAAATCCACATCACACAGCGCGACAACTTTTTCCCTTCCTTTGACCGAAGCATTCATAATATCGCTACGGCCCTTTCCTCCGGCACCAATAGCCGCTAAATTAAGTCGGTCGCTAGGGGCTAAATAACCGGGACCTCCAAGGACATGTCTGGGGACAATAAAAATTGAGGAGGCCAAGGCGGTTTTTTTGATAAATGATCTTCTGGAGGTATTTTTTTTGGTTTGCATGAGTGCTTTTTTAGAGGATTTTTTTTAGTGCCCCCTAATATAGCATAAACCTCTTTAAGAAACTACTATTGATTTGTGATCAAGAGGTTGAAGTGCCTCCAACGCCCTATCAACGGAACCAATCTGTTCAAATGCGAGCAATAGTCGGAGTCCGCTTCGGGTTTGCTTTTCCTTGAGCTTAACTTGCTGTGGATGGTTTTGCACAAAATGAAGCACTTTGGTAAAGGCCGAACTTTGATAAAAGTCCGATTGTTGATCGGCTACAAAGTATCCTAGGAGCTTACCTTTTTTCATGACCACTTTTTCCAATCCAATTTGGCTCGCAACCCATTTTACCCGCACGGAGTTCAAAAGATCGGCCACGGTATCCGGCAGTTGACCAAAACGGTCTATTAGTTGGGTTTCGAATTTTTGTAGGCCTTCTTCATCTTTTACCTGATTGAGTTCCGTGTACAGGTTTAGGCGTTCCGTAATATTGTTCACATAATCATCAGGAAAAAGCAATTGAAAATCAGTATCGATTTGGGTATCCTTTACAAATACCTTTTCGTGGTGGCCCTCAACTTCTTCATACAATTCCTTGAACTCATTTTCCTTGAGTTCTTCTATGGCCTCGGCCAATATTTTTTGGTAGGTCTCAAAACCTATTTCGTTGATAAAACCACTTTGTTCTCCGCCCAACAAATCTCCCGCACCCCTAATTTCCAAATCTTTCATTGCGATATGGAACCCGCTGCCCAATTCCGTAAACTGCTCCAGTGCTTGTATACGTTTGCGGGCATCGGGAGTCATTGCGTGATAGGGCGGTGTAATGAAATAACAAAAAGCTTTTTTGTTGCTTCGCCCTACACGACCGCGCATCTGATGCAGATCACTCAATCCAAAATTATTGGCGTTGTTGATAAAAATGGTGTTGGCATTGGTTACATCCAATCCACTTTCTACGATGGTTGTAGAAACTAGAACATCAAACCCACCATTGATGAAAGAGAGCATTAAGGTCTCCAGTTTTTTTCCTTCCATCTGTCCATGACCAATACCCACCTTGGCATCGGGTACCAGCCGTTGTACCATACCGGCCACTTCCTTGATGTTTTCTATCCGATTGTGAATAAAGAATACTTGCCCTCCGCGTTGTATCTCATAGGTGATAGCATCGCGAATGGTTTCCTCGGAGAATCGGATAACCTGACTCTCTATGGGGTATCTGTTGGGCGGGGGTGTATTGATGACCGAGAGATCACGGGCCGCCATTAAACTAAATTGCAACGTACGTGGAATAGGGGTAGCGGTGAGCGTTAGTACATCCACATTTTCTTTAATGGACTTTAGCTTGTCCTTGACAGATACTCCAAATTTTTGCTCTTCATCCACGATCAACAATCCAAGATCTTTGAATTTTACATTCTTGTTAACGAGTTGATGTGTGCCGATAATAATGTCCACTTTTCCCGATTCCAGATTCTCCAAGGTTTCCCTACGTTCCTTTGCGGTCCTAAAACGATTAAGATAATCCACCGTCACGGGCATTTCCTTTAACCGTTCCGTAAAAGTGCGATGGTGCTGAAAAGCCAAAATGGTGGTTGGTACCAGTATAGCCACCTGCTTGCCATTGTCCACGGCCTTGAACGCGGCACGAATGGCCACCTCAGTCTTGCCAAAACCAACATCCCCACAGATAAGACGATCCATGGGACGTTCGCTCTCCATGTCTCTTTTTACATCTTCCGTAGCTGTGCTCTGGTCCGGGGTGTCCTCGTAAATGAAAGAAGCTTCCAGCTCAGTTTGGAGATAACTATCGGGGTCATATTGAAAACCCTTTTCCAATCGTCGTTTTGCATAGACTTTAATCAAGTCAAAGGCAATTTTCTTGACACGCGATTTAGTCTTCTGTTTGAGCTTCTTCCAGGCCGCCGACCCCAATTTGTAGATTTTTGGTACGGCCCCGTCCTTTCCATTGAACTTTGAAATTTTATGGAGTGAATGGATACTAACGTACAAGATATCGCGGTCACCGTACATCAGTTTTATCGCTTCCTGTTTTTTTCCTTCTACGTCAATTTTTTGAAGTCCTCCGAACTTTCCGATACCGTGGTCTATATGCGTAACATAATCCCCAATTTCTAGCTTATTGAGTTCTTTAAGGGTAATGGCCTGCTTCTTGGCATAGCCATTTTTGAGGTGGAATTTGTGATATCGCTCAAAAATCTGGTGATCGGTATAGCAAACTATTTTTAGATCATCATCTATAAATCCTTGGTATAATGGGAATACAAGGGTCTGATAGTTCACTTGTTGGTCTACCTCCTCAAAAATATCATGAAAGCGTTGGGCCTGTTGTTCGCTGGCACAGCATATATAATTGGTATAGCCGTTTTCATACTTTGCATTGAGATCATCAATAAGCAAATTGAATTTTTTATTGAAGGCAGGCTGTGGCCTAGTATTAAAGGATATGGTTCTCTCCTGTTTTGTGACGGCGGGCGATGCTTTATCGTTTGTTAGGCTGGGCGCCGTCGAAGCACCCATTTGAATCAAACCGAAATCTTTTAACTGATTTTGGAATAGTGCAGAGTTTGCAAAAAGTTCCTCAGGAGTGGCATGCTTGATTTCTTGGGATAATTGGGCAAATGCTTCGTTGGCCTTTCCAAAGAAATCGTCCAGCCTCTTGAACAGGAGATCGCTATTTTGAATAAAAATAATGGTCTTCGGTGAGATGTATTTCAGGAAACTTTCCCGCTTTTCCTCTAAGAATTTATTGGCTACATTGGGAATAATACTAATTTTCTTCGCTGTATCCGTTGAGAGCTGGGTTTCAACATCAAAGGTGCGGATGCTGTCTACCTCGTCCCCAAAAAACTCGATACGGTAGGGTTCGTCATGTGAAAATGAAAAAACATCCACAATACCTCCCCGTACCGAAAATTCTCCGGGCTCCGTTACAAAATCAACGCGCTTAAATCGGTATTCAAAAAGTACTTCATTCAGGAAATCCAATGAAAGTGTATCGTCAATTTTAATTTTGAGCGTATTCTTTTCAAGTTCCCTACGAGTGACCACTTTTTCAAAAAGGGCATCAGGATAGGTAACGATAACTGCTGGTTTTTTTCGGGAGTTGATACGGTTAAGTACCTCTGCCCGCAGCAACACATTGGCATTGTCCGTTTCTTCAATTTGGTAAGGTCTTCGATAGCTTCCCGGATAGAAAAGCACATCCTTTTCGCCGATGAGTTGCTCCAAATCGTTGAGGTGGTAGGCCGCTTCTTCCTTATCATTAAAAATCAGTAAAAATGGCCGCTCGGAATTTGAGAAAGCATCGAAAAGGACAAAAGAAAACGAAGACCCGGTAAGGCCTTTAAGAGCGAACTTATTTTGGGATACGGCAATTGCCTCCCGCAGTTTCTGGGCTTGCAGAGACCGTGCATAGCTTTCGGAAATCGGGGTATTGAGCAACCGTAAAACTTTGTGCAAAGATAGATTTATGGGGTAAACAATCCAATTATAAAAACAATTTTGGCCAAGCTATTTCAGAGTATGTGTAAATCAATGGTCCCCGAGCAAATAAAAACGAATTATAGCTTCATAATTTCATCTTCCACAATGGCAAATACCTCATCGGTTTTTTTGGGCTCCAAAACAAAAGTCCCTGTAAACAACCCAAATGCCGGTAGGATCATTTGCCGCTCACTTTTAAAAAAACAAGGTAGCCTGAGGGATTGCCTTCCTCTACCTCGTAATCGTATGGCAGGGTGTATATGACCTGAAAAATTGAAGAACCCGTTTCGTTCTTCCGGATGATGGGTGAGCAGAAAATCATCCCATTGAACCTCAGGGACTACTTCAATACCCAGACCCTCATACTTTAGAGGGGAAATGATATCATGGTTGCCGGCCACAAGAATGATTTTAATGGTCTTTTTTTCGACCCAATTTTCAAAAAGATGCCATTCCTTGTTTAAGGCCGAATGGAAAAGATCTCCCAAAAAACAGATGGTTTTGGGATTAAAACAGTCCAAAGCTTCATCCATTAACTCAAAGTTTTTTTGAACTACATTTTGGGGGACCGCCGCACCGAACTTTCGGAAATGGGACACCTTTCCCAAATGTGCATCACTAATTAATAAAACCGATCTGTCTTGCCAAAATAAGGTGCCGGAAGGATGTAGCGTAAAATTTTGATCTTGTATTTGAATCTGATGCCCGTTCATTGAAATTTCAAAGGTAGAAAAAGCTCCTTGTTTATATGCCTTGATATCCCTACTTTGTCAACGGATAATAAATTGAATCAACCATGTCCAAAATTGTAGTTGTTGGAAGTTCCAATACAGATATGGTCGTTAAGACCGAGAGATTTCCCGAACCGGGAGAGACCATATTAGGAGGTGATTTTTTTATGTTTCCCGGAGGTAAAGGAGCCAACCAAGCCGTGGCAGCGGCCCGAGCAGGAGGTGAGGTAATTTTTGTTTGTTGCTTGGGGGATGATCTTTTTGGTCAAAATGCGCTTAAGGGATATGTAAAGGAAGGGATAGATACAGGCAGTGTGAAAATTGTAGAAAACGAAGCTTCGGGGGTTGCATTGATTACCGTAAATGGAGAGGGAGAGAATGAAATTGTGGTTGCCTCCGGAACCAATGCCCTGCTTTCCCCAAAACACCTTGAGGCACAGATAGGAACTATTTCCAGCGCCCAAATTTTTCTTACCCAACTAGAAATACCCATCGAAACCGTTGCTTTTTTGGCGGGTTACTGCAAGGCAAAAAATCAAAAGCTTATTATTAATCCAGCTCCGGCGCAGGTATTGGACGATACTGTTTTAAACGGGCTTTTTTTGATTACCCCTAATGAAACAGAAACCAAGATTTTGACCGGAATTGAGGTAACGGATGATGCTTCACTTGAGAATGCTGGGAGCGCCTTTTTGGAAAAAGGAGTGCAGAATGTCATTGTTACCATGGGAAGCAAGGGTTCTTTTTTTATGAACGCAACCGAAAACTTTATTGTTCCTGCCCCAAAAGTAAAAGCTGTAGATACAACCGCGGCCGGAGATGTATTTAATGGGGTTTTGACCGTTTGTTTGGCCCAAGGTAAGGGATGGAAGGAGAGTATGGCCTTTGCCAGTAAGGCGGCCGCACTTGCCGTCACAAAAATGGGGGCACAGGACACTGCACCCACATTAGAGGAAATCAACCAATTTTAGGATTATGTTCGTTATAGAAACCTATCAAATAGCTGTACTATTTTGTATTATTACCATGTTCGCCTGGGGTTCGTGGGCCAATACCCAAAAATTGGCAGCAAGCAGTTGGCGCTTTGAACTCTACTATTGGGATTATGTTTTTGGAATTGTTTTGTTTTCCTTGCTTTTTTCCTTAACCGCGGGAAGTACGGGAGAAATGGGCAGGCCCTTTTTAGAGGATATTTCGCAGGGGAGCTCCGAAAATTTCTGGTCCGCCGTCTTGGGCGGCATTCTTTTTAACCTGGCCAATATCCTTTTGGTGGCGGCCATAGCGTTGGCCGGTATGTCCGTTGCGTTTCCTGTGGGTATCGGTTTGGCCTTGGTCATCGGTGTTATTGTAAATTATTTAGATCAGCCCATTGGAAACTCTACTTTTCTTTTTGGCGGCGTCGCCTTAATTGTGGTTGCCATTTTGTTAAATGCCAATGCCTATAGGAAGCTGTCCGCGCAACAGCAAAAAGTACCCACAAAGGGTTTGGTCTTGGCTGTTGTGGCGGGTTTATTAATGGGGTTGTTCTATAAATACGTGGCCAATTCAATGTTTCCCGATTTCACACAGCCCATAGCCGGAAAACTGAGTCCGTATACAGCGGTTTTTCTTTTTGCCTTGGGAATACTGGCGAGCAACTTTTTGTTTAACACCATACTTATGCGCAAACCTGTAGAAGGTGCTGCGGTAAGTTTTAAGGACTATTTTGTAGGAAGCGGGAAGAGTCATCTAATGGGTGTCCTTGGTGGAGTAATCTGGTGTATCGGGATGTCGTTTAGTATTTTGGCATCTGATAAGGCCGGCCCGGCCATTTCATATGGATTAGGTCAGGGAGCTACTGTAGTCGCGGCTTTATGGGGTATTTTTGTTTGGAAGGAATTCAAAGGAGCTCCCAAAGGCGTTACCGGAATGCTGAATGCCATGTTGCTACTTTACATTGTAGGATTGGGACTCATAATTGCAGCTCGTTAAGCAGCCACAATTATAGATTACTTTTTCGTCAAAATTGCGGCCATTCTTTTGATGCGGTCCGCAAGCTTTTCACTGGATAATCTTTCACGACTTAATCTATCGGTAATTATGGGAAAGGAGAAGGGGGTAGGTTGCTCACAATGCTTCCAGACAATTTCCTGCGAGGCCATCCGCTCGAGTGCCATTCGCAAACGGCCTTCCTCCAGTTGATGCTCAAAAGTTTCCCGAAACGCCTGTTGGTACAAAAGATTATTGGGTTCGTAATCCCGGAAGACATCAAATAACAATTGGGAGTTGCTCTGTAAATGTTTCATTTTAATCTGTTTGTAGGGATATCCGGTGAATACCATCCCGCTGATGACCGCAATGTCCCGGAACTTTCTACGTGCCATTTCGGTAGAATTCAGACTTTTTTGCAAATCTTCCAGTAGGTATTCTGCTGTGAATAAATCATTGTCGATGACCTGTTGCATATCTATTTGCTTGTCCGATAATAGTTCAAACCCATAATCATTGAAGGCCAAGGAAAATGTAATTGGTGAGAGCAGGCTTATTCTGTAACCAAAAAGGCTTCCCATGGCCTCATGGACAAAACGACCTTCAAAAGGATAAAAAATGTGATGATATCCTTCCCGGGTCTTAAAGGTTTCGATCAAGAATTCATAGGGTCTGGGAACAATGCTTTCCCTGCCTTGACGTTCAAAAATATGGGCAAGAGACCGAATTTCTTCCGATTGTTCCTTCAAAGGGCTGTAAGCGGAATACAGTTCATTCCGCAACAATTCGGACATGCGAGCGGAAAGGGTCAATCGTCCGCCCATCCAACTGGGAACTTTATTGGTTCTTTTCTTTGAATTACGGACATGGACCTGCATTCCTTTTATTCGGATAAACTCCAGATTACGCCCCGCAAAGGTGAACACATCGCCTTGCGTTAATTTGGAGACAAAATACTCCTCGATAGAACCAATATACCCTCCCCTCTGATAGCGTACGGTAAGGTTGGCATCACCTACAATGGTGCCAATCTGAAAACGATGGCGCATGGCAATACCCTTATTGTTTACCTTAAATTTGCCGTCTTCCGCTACTTCCACCTTTTTATATTCATCATAGGTCTGGAGACTTTGGCTGCCCATAACCAAAAAATTCAACAGCCAGTGCCATTGCTCCAAGGTAATGGCCTGATAGCAAAAGGTCTGTTTGATTTCCAAAAAGATTTCATCAGGATAAAACCCGTTGGATACCGCGAGCGTGGTCAGATATTGCAACAGGACATCGTAGCTGTTCAGATAAGGGATACGGTCTTCTACGGCATTCTGCTTTACCGCCTCTTGTAATGCCGAGGCTTCAATAAGTTCAATGGCATGTGTAGGAAGAAAATGTATAACACTTTCCTTTCCTGGTCGATGCCCACTACGTCCGGCACGTTGCAAAAAACGTGCTACGCCTTTGGGGCCTCCTATTTGAACTACGGTCTCCACAGGGGCAAAGTCCACCCCCAAGTCCAGACTTGACGTACACACCACAGCCTTAAGGCTTTCATTGCGAATGGCCTGTTCTACCCAGGTTCGGGTCTCCTTATTGATACTCCCATGGTGCATGGCAATTTCTCCCGCATATTCCGGATGTTTTTCCAAGATTTTTTGGAACCAGATTTCACATTGGCTTCGTGTATTGGTAAAGAGTAGGGTAGTCCTACTATTGTTAATAATAGGCACTACATCTTCTAAAAGTCGGATACCCAGATGGCCGCGCCATGGGAAAGTTTCCATCTTCTTTGGGATAATGCTCTTCACCGTAATCTTCTTTTTGATATTGGCCCTGATCATTACCGAATTCTTGAGCGCTTCGGTTTCAGGGCCCAAAAGGACTTCTCGGGCCTGTTCCAAATTTCCTATGGTCGCCGATATCCCCCAAATCCGAAGATTTTTGGAGACTGTTTTTAGGCGCGAAAGGGCTAATTCCATCTGTACACCGCGCTTGGTCCCTAAAAGCTCGTGCCACTCATCAACCACTATGGCCGAACAATTCTTGAAGGTTTTGTCATACCCTTTGGAGGCAAGTAAAAGCTGAAGGCTTTCAGGAGTGGTGATCAATAGGTCGGGCATATTTCGTTTTTGCTGAGCCCTTTCATTTGTTGAAGTATCCCCGGTACGGATACCTACGGTCATTTGGGTTTCCAAATCCTTGGTGACCCGCTCCGCGGATTGCCTAATTTCCTGGGATAAGGCTCTGAGAGGGGTTATCCAGATGGCCTTTAGCCCTTTTTTGTGTTTTATACGGTATTCCGGATTTTGTTTGATGTAGTTAAGCACTATAGGAAACCATAAGGCATAAGTTTTACCGCTTCCAGTAGGGGCGTTCAACAGTCCATGTTTGCCTTTTAAAAATGCGCTCCAAGTCTTTTTTTGAAATGGAAAGGGTTTCCAATTTTGTAATTGGAACCAGTTTTCCGCAATTTTATAAAGTTCCTCTTCAGTCATGTTGCTCAGCCAAATTTCCTCTACACCAGAGAAAACTTATTTATTAATTCCTTCCATTATTTAAGGGAAGGTGGATTCCAAACTTGTTTGGAAGACGCAAGGAATTACTTTTTCTCCCCTTTCCGAGTAAGCCCTGGCTTATCCGCCTTATAGAAAGCATCATCGTATCATTTTTTTTAAATCATCCAATGTATTCGCTTCCTCGATTTTTTTATCCTGTCGCCATCTTAGAATTCTAGGAAATCTCGTGGCCACACCACTTTTATGTCGTTTGGAAAGGGCTATACCTTCAAAGGCAATTTCAAAAACATGGTGAGGCGTTACGGAACGTACCGGCCCGAAACGTTCCAGGGTATTCTTCTTGATCCAATTGTCCACTTGCCGAAACTCCGCATCGGTCAACCCGGAATAGGCCTTGGCGAAAGTGACCAACTCTTTTTCGCCATCCTCACGCTCTGACCAAAGGGCAAAGGTATAATCCGTAAAAAGATTACTTCGCCTACCATGCCCCCGCATGGCATAGGTGAGGACCGCATCAACAGTCAAGGGGTCTACCTTCCATTTCCACCAATCGCCCTTTTTTCGTCCTACCAGATAGGGAGAATCCTTGCGTTTTAGCATTAAACCTTCGCTTTGCACTTCCCTGGAACGATTACGTTCTTGGGCCACCTCCTGCCAAGAGCTAAATTGTAATGTTTCGGAAAGATGCAAGGACTCCGTGACTCTCAGAGAATTGACTTTTTCAAACAATCTGTCCAGTAATTTCCTTCGCTTAATGAAAGGCTGCTTTCGAATGTCCTTGCCTTTCCATTCCAGTAGATCATAAGCCTTTAAGATTACGGGGACTTTTTCCAGTAAATTTTTGGAAACTGTTTTTCGACCTATTCGGGTCTGCAGGTCGTTAAACGTTCCGATTTGGCCATTGGGATATGGGAGTATTTCACCGTCTAGCACCGTGCCATTGGGAACAGTATTAATAAAAGCATGGAACTCTGGGTATTTGTCGGTGACCAATTCCTCTCCACGACTCCAAACGAAGACTTCCTTATTTCGGACAATGACTTGGGCCCGTATCCCATCCCATTTATGCTCAACGGACCAGTCTTTTACGTTTCCCAACTCCTCGACTTCGTTTTCAACGGCATAAGCCAAATAAAAAGGGTAGGGTTTTGAAAGATAGTCGCTTTCATTTTCCTCCAAAATCAATTCCTGAAATGAAATGGAATTCGGATCCCAGTTGCCCATTAATTTATAAGCGAGAATATCCTCATCGATTTTAGTTGCTTTGGACAGGGCACGTGTCATCAGTTTTTGGCTCACTCCAATTCGAAAACCACCGGTTATCAATTTGGTAAAGACGAAGCGTTCATAATAATCAAGCACTTTCCAATTCTCATGTAAGTATTGTTTCTTGGCTTCGTCATCCTTCTTTTTAAGGGCGATCATTTCTTCCAAGAATTGGGTTAGACTTTTATCCGTAGAAGTTTTGGAAGAGGGCATGACCAGGGCAATGGTCTCTGCCAAATCCCCAACGATATGATAGCTTTCCTCAAACAACCACAATGGAATATGGGCCAACTCTGATGCCCATTCGCGCAATAAGGTGGTATTGACAGGACGTGGCGGACGCCGATGGGAAAGAATGGCAATAGTCCATACCTTATCTCTAGTATTGGCGGCATTAAAATAATGGGTCAGGGCATTTACCTTTATATTGGTTTTATTGGTGCTGTCCAAAGCTTTTATAAGTTGCGCAAAATTTTTCATGCCTCTGATTCTTCTTTTGAGGCTGGGTTCAATTCTCCCAATTCCCCCTCATATTGCGTTTCTTCGGTCCGTGCATCATATCCTTGCTCCCTCAGATATCTTGAAAATATTTCAGTGTATCCATGTGTGCATATTACCTTTTCGGCTCCAGTGGCGTTGATACTATCCAAAAGCCCCTGCCAATCACAATGGTCGCTAAGGACAAAACCTTTGTCGATCGCCCTCCTTCTTCGTGCCCCGCGAAATGTCATCCAGCCACTTGCCGATGCTGTAACATAAGGAACCATTTTTCGCATCCAGGAACTCCCATGGGCACTAGGAGGGGCAATAACCATATGCCCTAGTAGGTCTTCTTTTTTTGTGTCCGCGGTAATCAAGGTGGTCTTTGGAAAATCCACTAATTGGCGCACCACCTCGGTCATGTTTTCGACCGCTCCGTGCGTGTATATTTTTCCAAGGGACAAATCCAAGTGTTTCAGTAAACGTTGTGCTTTCCCCAAGGTATATCCAAAGAGGACAGATGTTTTGCCTTCTGATTTGTTTTCGGCCCACCAACTATTGATTTCTTGAAAAACCTCTTCTTGTGGCATCCACTTAAAAGGGGGCAAACCAAAGGTGCATTCGGTAATGAAGGTATTACATTTTACGGGCTCATAGGGCGTACAGACTCCGTCATCCTCATTTTTATAGTCTCCGGAAAATACCCATACTTCACCTTTATGCTCAACCCGAATCTGGGAAGAACCAATGATATGACCGGCAGGGTACAAACTAAACTTAACATTGTTCACGATAAAGGATTCACCCCATTCCTTACCCTGTATGTTTATCTTCCCCAATCGATGGGTAACAATAGGAACATTGCGATGATGTGTAATATAGCTTTGATGGCCCCATCGACTGTGATCCGCATGACCATGGGAAATTATGGCATTCTGTACAGGTCGCCAAGGATCTAAATATACATCTGCCTTGCTGCAATAAATACCTTTGTCCGTAAATTCCAAGAGGGGCTTTTTCATAGTGGCAGGAAGTTACGAATTTGGCCAAAAACAAAGTTGGGGATATTATAAAATATGACCTTTAAAAAAATTATATTTGCACCCATTAAAATAGAAAGAATGTCCGTAAAAGATTTGTACGATGCCCATTCGGCGAACAACAATTTGGCGCACTTTGCAAGCATAGCCTCGTTAGCTGCGGTAGATGGTTATATTGATGATGAAGAAATGAAACTTTTGGAGCGATTTGCGCATAAGTTGAATGTTTCCGATGCCCAGTTCAAAGAGGTTATGAAAAAGTCCAACAAGTATCCCATAACTCATCAGGTGAGCTTTGAGAAGAGATTGGAACGTTTTTTTGATTTAGTGAAAATTGTTTTTGCTGATGGTATTTTGGATGACGAAGAAGAATTTCTTTTGGGCAAATATGCCATAGGATTAGGCTTTTCATCCTCACAGTCCGACGAGATTATCGCAAAATCAAAGGCCTTGTTTACGGGAAAAATAGATTTTGAGGATTATCTCTATTTCATGAACAAGTAGTTTCCTAAAGTACTGATGGGCAACTATTGGTATTTTTGTAAAAACTCCTGTAGTTTTTCCACCATTTTCCGACTTCCACAAAAGAAGGGTATCCTTTGATGCAATTCTTCAGGTTTTACATCCAATATTCTGGAACGACCCCCTATGGCCAGGCCATTGGCCTGCTCGGCAAGAAAGGCCATGGGATTACATTCATATAAAAGCCTCAATTTTCCATTTTCCGTGATACTGCTTTTGGGATACATATAGATGCCCCCTTTGATCATATTACGATGAAAATCGGATACGAGAGATCCTATATATCTGGAGGTATAAGGCCTATCTCCTTCTTCCTTTTGACAATATTTTATATAGTCCTTTACTCCTTGATGAAAATGGATGTAATTCCCTTCATTTACCGAATAAATTTTACCCGATTCAGGAAATTGCATGTCCGGATGGGATAGATAGAAGGTGCCGATTGCAGGATTCAACGTAAACCCGTTTACACCATGGCCGGTGGTATAGACCAACATAGTAGATGTGCCGTAAATAATATAGCCTGCGGCGACCTGATTTTTACCGGGCTGAAGAAAATCTTCCAAAGTTACAGGAGTACCCACAGGGGTAATGCGCCTATATACAGAAAAGATGGTGCCCACGGAAACATTGACATCAATATTTGTAGATCCGTCCAAAGGATCGATCAGTACAACATATTTGTTCCGGTGTTTCTCATCATTACTGTTGATACTTATAAAATCGTCTTCTTCTTCAGAGGCAATCCCACATACAATTTCACGATTCTTCAGAGTCTGTATAAATTTTTCATTGGCAAGCACATCCAATTTTTGTTGGTTTTCACCTTGGATGTTCATTTCTCCTGCAGTCCCTAGAATATCAACCAACCCTGCTTTGTTCACCTCATGGTTTACTACTTTTGCAGCTAGACGTATGGCATTTATCAGTTTGGATAATTCACCTGAGGAATACTGAAATGCAGCTTGATTCTCTATGATGAATTCGCCTAAAGTCTTATTTTTTTTGTTCAGCATGGGAGTGTTATTTTCTGGTGCAAAGTTCGTTTATTTTGTTAAACTACAACGTTTTCGTACCTTTTTAGTTTTTTAAATTTATAACTTTGTGTTTTATTTGTAACAAATTATGGAATATATAATTCGGGAGGCAGCGGAAAAAGATATGGTCCAGGTATGGGGCCTTATTAAGGAATTGGCCATTTTTGAAAATGAAGGAAATGCTGTTGAGGTTACAGCTGAAGATTTGGTGAAACATGGATTTGGGGATATAAAGCATTTTCATTGTTTCGTAGCCGAAACCAAGGAAGGAATCATGGGAATTGCCCTGATATTTCATAGATTCTCCACATGGAAAGGGCCTATTATCCATTTGGAAGATCTGATTGTTTCGGAAAAGGCAAGAGGTTATGGACTAGGTTCGGCACTTTTACATAAAGTAGTGGAATATGGTCATAAATTGGGCGTAAAGCGTATTAACTGGGAAGTACTGGATTGGAATGAACCTGCCATTGCCTTCTATGAAAGTAAAGGTGCCAAAGTCCTGCGGGATTGGGACGTGGTCCAATTGGACGAGAAAGGAATACGTAATTTTTTGGAAAAAAGTCGTACTTAAGATTTCGGGGAAGACCATTTAGTAAACAATACGATTCTTATAAAAGGTTTCCCTTGCATTAGGGATGGAATAAATACAGTGATTACATGAGAATTTTCAAATTTGGAGGAGCATCGGTCAAGAATGCCGAAGGAGTCAAAAATCTGGTCAATGTACTTAAGGAAGTTGGCTATGATAATACATTGCTCGTCATTTCGGCAATGGGCAAGACTACCAATTCCATGGAGGAGGTTGTAGATTCTTATTTTAATGAAAAAGAAAGACTTCCCTTTAAAGTACAGGAAGTCGTCGATTTTCATAACAAGATTTTATCCAATCTTTTCCCTAACGAGCAACATCCTGTTTTTAAAAAGGTAAAATCCTTGTTCGATGAAATTCAAGGCTTTCTGGTATGGAACAAATCACCCAATTATAACTTTGTTTACGACCAACTGGTCGGGTATGGTGAGTTGATCTGTACCACAATAGTAAGCGCCTATTTGGATGAAGTTGGGATGAAGAATACGTGGTTGGATGTACGCAACTTCATAAAGACCGATAATAGCTATCGGGACACGAATGTGAATTGGGAGAGAACCCAGGAAAAAATATCCAAGGGTATTGATCGGAAAGTACTTAATGTAACCCAAGGATTTTTGGGCAGTGATGACAACAATTTCACCACCACCTTGGGAAGGGAGGGGTCTGACTATACAGCGGCTATTTTGGCCTATTGCCTCAATGCAGATTCCGTTACTATCTGGAAGGATGTACCGGGTGTGCTTAATGCGGACCCCAGACATTTTAAGGAAACACAATTATTGAACAAAATATCGTACACGGAAGCCATAGAGTTGGCTTTTTATGGAGCGTCCGTTATACATCCCAAAACGCTTCAACCCTTGCAACGGAAAGAGATTCCGCTCCATGTGAAATCGTTCATCAATCCTAAGGATTCTGGTACTACGGTTGGAAGAGGTATCGGTATAGAGCCATTAGTTCCTTGTTTCATCGTTAAAAAGAATCAAGTATTGGTAAAACTCTCCTCCTTGGATTTCTCCTTTATTGTTGAGCATAGTATCAGCGAACTGTTCAAACTACTTCATGAACACAAAATGAAAGTGGACCTCATACAAAACTCGGCCATTAGTTTTTCGGTTTGTGTGGATAACAAATTTGGAGGCCTTAATGGACTTTTGGAACTTCTTAAAAGTAGATTCAAGGTAGTTTGCCATGAAGAAGTTTCATTATATACCATACGGCATTTCAATGAAACGGCAGTAGAATCATTTTTGAACGGGTATGATGTGCTTCTTGAGCAACGAGGGAAGGAAACCTTACAATTGGTGGTGAAATAGGAGTACATACTCTATTTCCTAAATGTTAAAATAAATCGCTCAACTCGTGATTTCCCTATATTTACGGTTACCTAAATTTTTTATGATATGGGTTTAGTGACCGCGAAGGAGGTGGCCAAGGCAGTCAATTTGGATAAATATGGATTCTTGGGCACTTTTATGGGGTGGGTCTTAATGAAGGTCACAAGAATTTCAAGTATCAACTCTTTTTATAATAAAAATCGGCATTTGGAAGGATTAGAATTTCTAGATGCGGTCCTTCAACACTATGAGATAGATTTTGATATTCCAGAAGAAGATTTTAAACGCTTACCCAAAGAAGGTCCCTATATTACCATTAGTAATCATCCGTTGGGTGCCATTGATGGTGTATTATTGTTGAAATTAATGGTCGCACATCGCCCGGATTTTAAGATAATTGCAAACTTTCTTTTGCATCGAATCAAACCCATGGAACCCTATATTTTACCGGTCAATCCTTTTGAAAATCGTAAGGACGCCAAAAGCAGTATTATGGGATTTAAAAGTTCCATGGTACATTTGGGAAATGGGCACCCTCTGGGCATTTTTCCCGCAGGTGAAGTGTCAACCTATAAGGACGAGAAACTAATTGTTGACCGTCCATGGGAGGAAGCGGCCGTAAAATTGATACGTAAGGCCAAAGTACCGGTTGTCCCTATTTATTTTCATGCTAGGAATAGCAAGCTTTTCTATCGACTTTCAAAAATCAATGATGTCTTTCGGACGGCGAAATTACCCTCCGAAGTGTATTCCCAGCACAATCGTCCAATAAAAATACGAATTGGACAGCCTATATCGGTCGAATCTCAAAAGGAACAGGAGACTTTGGAAGAGTTTTCCCAACTTTTGCGCAAAAAGACCTACATCCTTTCACATGCCTATGAGAAGGAACGTCTAATCGATCAAATCCCTACTACACTAAAAATCCCTAAACCACCAAAACGTATTGCCACAGCCGTTAGGACCGAGGTAATACTAGGGGAAATAGAAAGACTTCGAGAGAAGGATTGTAGGATGCTCCAGAGCAAGAATTATGAGGTGTTTTTGGCAAAGGCCCAGGATATGCCGTTTATCCTTCAGGAAATTGGCAGACAACGGGAGGTTACCTTTCGTGCCATAGGTGAGGGAACCAATAATTCCATAGACCTGGATGAGTTTGATGCCTATTACCACCACCTATTTTTATGGGACTGTGAAGAAAAAACCATAGTTGGGGCCTACCGTATGGGTATGGGTACCGAGATTTTTTCTAAATACGGTATTGATGGCTTTTATCTGCAAGATCTTTTTAGGTTTGAACCGGAGCTTTTTGCCATGATGCAACAATCTATAGAGATGGGAAGGGCCTATATTGTAAAGGCCTATCAACAAAAACCCATGCCTTTGTTCCTTTTGTGGAAAGGCATTGTACATACCACCTTGAGACATCCGGAGCATAAATATTTGATTGGAGGGGTAAGTATCAGCAATCAGTTTTCCAACTTTTCCAAATCCCTGATGATCGAGTTTATGAAAAGTAATTATTGGGATCCTTACGTGGCACAGTACGTTCGCCCTAAAAAAGAGTTCAAGGTAAAATTGAAGGATGCGGATAAAGAATTTGTTTTTGATGAAACAGAGGCCGATCTCAATAAGTTTGATCGTTTGATCAATGAGGTAGAGCCCGGGGATTTGCGATTACCAGTACTCATCAAGAAATATATCAAACAAAACGCTAAAGTGGTCGCGTTCAATGTGGATCCACTGTTCAATAATTCGGTAGACGGTCTAATGTATATTAAAATTGCAGACCTGCCTGAAAGTACGGTGAAACCGGTAATGGAAGAGTTTCAGGCAGAACTGGAACGAAAACTTACCGAGGCCAATTCTACAGAGGTTCCCTAATTCAATCTACCCCAATAATCTTGCTCCTTCGTTCGAACAAAAGATTGTCTTTCCAATGCCCATTTAACTTCCCGACCCGTTCCCGCCTACCGATATATCGAAATCCCATTTTTTCATGGAGCTTAACGCTGCCTTGATTTTCTGGAAAAATCCCGGATTGTAGAGTCCAAAGGCCCATCTCTTCACTTTGTTGTATTAAAGTTTGCATCAATAGTGTTCCTAAACCCGAACCTCTGAATTTTTTACCTATGTAAACACTTATTTCCGCTACACCACCATAAACGCATCTGCTGGATACGGGCGAAAGTGCGGCCCAGCCCAAAATATCCTCTTTTTTCCAGGCGACCAATCTGCATTGTTCCAGATGGGCCTTGTCCCAATCCAAATAGGAAGGGATAGTGGTTTCAAATGTAGCATAGCCCGTAGCGATTCCATCGGCGTAGATTTCCGAAACCTTGGGCCAATCGGCCTCTATCATTTTCCTAATCTCCATGTTTGGGGACTAACAACATCCGCTTTCAGGGGCGCAACAAGTCTCTTCTTTGGTGTTTGCTTCAACAGGTACCCCACAGGTCTCCTGAGCCTTGCAATTTGTCTTTTCAACCACTAGCCTAACCAAAAGGTGTTCGTTAGCAACGTCCACATCATCAACAAAAAGCTGGGCCGTATGGAAATCCGGATTGCTATATTCAAATTTTATTTCCGCATCGGGTTGCATCCGTTTCATACCGCTTACTTTTTTAAAAATATCAGTGGCTTTCTGAGCCGTCATATATTGCAAGCTGTCTTTTTCTTTTGGGCTTTCCCAAAGTTGGACCACGGTTTCCCTCCAAAAATCGGTACCTGCCCCACAGTCTACGGCATCTATGATTACGTTCTTTACTTCGGTTATGTGGTAATTTGGTGCAATGGTTTTTCCTTTTGCGTATTCAAACAGTAAACTTTGAGTTGGATGTGCCTCTAAAAGCTCTAGAAATTCTTGTGTCTTCATAGATCTAAATTTTAGTTTAACAACAGTTTTGATTTATTGTAGTAAAAAATGCATGGAAAAGCTGCTGTAGCTCGGCCCATTTTTCCTTATGTATACAATAGCATAGATTTTTCCCTTCAAACGTTCCTTTTAACAGGCCAATTTTCTTTATCTCGTTCAGATGTTGCGAAATGGTAGGTTGGGAAAGACCAATGACATCTACCAAATCGTTACAAATACACCCTTCTTGTTTGCTTATGTATTGTAGAATGGCCACCCGCGCCGGATGGGCCAAAACCTTGGCCACGGAGGCAAGTTCGTTTTGGGTAGGATTGAATATCTCGGTTTTTGTGGCTCCCATACGATTATAAAAGTAATATTGCAATATTACGATGATATGTTGAAATAAAAAAGCCAAATCAAAAAAATTTGGCCTTTCGATTTTTAGAACCACGGTTTTTTCCCCGCCTGATAGGTGTTATAGAACTCCTCATCGGATTTGGTCAAATATATGATACCTTCTATGAGTCCTACTATGGCAGTAGCCATAACAACGAAACTTCCTATGACAAAGCACATGGTGGCATAACCTATTATAGTTGCCACCAATAGAATAATACCCTCCTTTTGATAGCCTAGGATAAATTTATGGACTCCCAAAGACCCGAATATAATAGCCAATACCCCGGCGAGTATTTTTTTATTGTCCCCACTAACGTTGTTCATAGCTTCTTTGGCACCATCGGCAAATTCATTGGCCGTTTTTTTGGCTTCATCGGCAAAATCACCAGCTGCTTCTTTGGTATCCTCTGCGAATTCATTGGCCTTTTCTTTGGCGTCGTCGAAAGCATCTTCGGCCTTGTCGCCCAAATCCTTATTTTCTTCTGACATCTCTATTGTTTTTGGTGGTTAATATAACCTTAAATGTAGCGATTATTTAGAAATCAGAGAAATACTTTATCTACAGGCTCCCAAAGTTCAATTTTGTTTCCTTCGGGATCTAGTATCCACCCGAATTTTCCATAATCGTATTCTTCTATTTTACCAACAATTTGAACGCCTTCATTTTTCAGTTCTTCTAAAAGTTCTTTCAGATTTTCGACCCTAAAGTTCATCATAAAAGATTTCTTGCTTGGAGCAAAATAGGTCGTATCTTCCTTAAAAGGGCTCCATTGTGTGGAACAATCATTTCCTTCCTTATCTTTCCACCAAAACGTACAACCGTATTGATCGGTTGCCAATCCCAAATGGTTTTTATACCATTCCTTGGTAGTCTCGGGATTTTTAGACTTAAAAAAGAACCCTCCAATACCGGTAACTCTATTTTTCATTTTTTCTATTATTTTTTATTGCGTTTTCATAAAAGTCGATCCATTGTTCAACTGTAATTTTTTGACATAACTCGCCAATTAGGCCATAGGGTATAGCATCTATTTTCTTGAATCGGATGCAACTTTTGCCCATATCCAATTTTGTGCTTGCTGTTTTTGAATATTCTTCCTTGAACCAATCCAGGAGTTCTTGTTTGGAATATATGCCCATATGGTATACGGCTATATAATGCTTTTGCGAAGCTAAATTCATAAAAGGCAACGGCATTTTAGAATCACAATGATAGCCGCTGGGATAAATGGAATGGGGGACTACATATCCCAACATGCCGTAGTTCATTTGTTCCTCAAAACCTTTGGGAAGGTTCTTAAGAATGATTTTTCGCAATTTAGAGACGGCTGCTTGTCTTTCAATCGGAAGTTGTGCTATATAGTCTTCTGGAGAGTTGGCCTTGTATTGCATTGGTGTTAACTTTTTCGTTGAAGAATCAAGGAAGAAATTAATGAAATGATAAAACCGATGACAAATACGGTAAGGAACATAATCAAAAAATTCATCATCGGATTGGCAAAGAGTTGTTTTTCCGACTCCATCCGGGTCTGTTCCAGTTTGAATTCTTCGGCCGGAAGGGTTTCCTTCATTTCATTTAGGACTACTTCATAATACTCCGTTAAGAAATCGGGATTTATAAATTTTACATAGATCACATCCAAAACGCCAAAGGCAAGGGCCGTAATCAGACTGATCAGAATGCCAATGATAAGCCCTTTTTTAAAGGTGACCTTACCTTGGTTCTCCTGGTCCCTAAAATGTTTAATGCCAAAATAGACGAAGGATAGAGAGATAATCATAGAAGCATAACCCAAGATTTCCTGGGTAGACATATCAGCTCCTTTCAATACAAACCAACTAAAAAGGAATAGGGCACATATGGTAATACTTCCAAAGAGCCCATAGCGTAAAACTGATTTTTTCATTTTCAGGGAGTTTAAAGTTTTGGCCAAAGTAGTCTTTAAGACAAAATGGAGTGTCATACTAAAGTACCAAAATCATTCTATTTTGCCGTATAGGATGCTAAAGATGAATAATCTGAAGCTCCTTCGCCTTTTGTATGGCCTGTGTTCTGCGTTTGGCGTCTAATTTTAGCAGTACTTTGGAGACATGGGTCTTTATGGTACTTTCCGAAACAAAAAGCTTATCTGCAATTTCTTTGTTGGATAACCCTTTGGATACTTCCAGAAGTACCTCGTACTCCCTTTTGCTCAATCCCAGTTGTGCTATTCTGGATGGATCCACTTCTTTTGATAGGTTGTTCTTTTCAGTGAAGCTTCGTTTATTGAAGAACACGCCAACGGCAAAAAATACCATAGCGATAAGGGCTATTATCATTTCAATGGAAGTGCTTCCGGAAAGATAGGAATACTTGCTTAGTTGAAAGAGACTAAGCAGTGCTATAATCAAGGCCGAAAAGATAAAAACCGTACGCTTCACGTACTAAATTTAGCAAAATCTTTCCTTTATTTTGTCCACTATGGTCTGGGCCAGTTTTTCTTTACTCTCGATGGTCCAACCAGCGACATGCGGAGATAGGATTACGTTTTCTGATTTAATAAGATATTGAAAAGCTTCGGGAAGTTGATTATCCATAAACATGTCTTCAAAAGAAGTTTTTTCATATTCCAGTACATCTAGCCCCGCTCCCAAGATTTTACCGGATTTTAAAGCCGTTACCAAATCTTCGGTAACTACACATTTCCCGCGTGCCGTATTCAACAACCAAAATGGGTTATGGAAGGCATTGATGAATTCAGTATTGACCATACCCGTAGTGAGCTTGGTTTGCGGTACGTGAAGACTTACCACATCTGCCTTTTGTTGAAACTCCATAATACCCACTTGTCGTGCATTGTCATCTCCCACACCCCCAACGATATCATAACAGATGACTTCATCAACATCAAAACCTCTTAGTTTTTTGGCAAAGGCCTTTCCCATATTGCCATATCCGATAATACCAACGGTCTTTTCTTCCAATTCCACACCTCTATTACCTTCTCTATCCCAATTACCGTTCCGGACTTCTATATTGGCTTTATTCAGTTTATTGAAGAGGGAGAGAAGCATCCCCAAGGTATGTTCGCCTACCGCATTACGATTACCCTCCGGTGCCGAAGCTAAAAACACGCCCTTGGTCTTGGCATATTTTACATCAATATTTTCCAGACCGGCACCAACCCTACCGATAAACTTTAAGTTCCTCGCCTTATCTAAAAAATGGGCATCGATCCGAAACCTGCTTCGCAGGACAATACCATCATATTTATGGATATGTTGCTCTACCTGTACCTTGGAAGAAGTATAATCTTCGTCGTTTTGGAATCCTAGCCCGGCAAATTGCTCTATCAGCAAAGGGTGGTTGGTATCTAAATGGAGGACCTTCATGATGAATATTAAATTTTTGGATAGTTGGTCTTTGTTAATTTATCTTGGACGCCTCCCGTATGTGCGGTGGATAGCTTTTCGAAAAGTAGCACATGTACCACTTCCCCATTCTTGGTCATAGGATTGTGCTCTACACCTTTGGGTACCACAATGATTTCCCCTTCTTGCACCACTTCCGTCCTATCTCGAAATTGCATGTACAAAGTACCTTTCAAAACCTGAAAGAGCTCATCCTCATTTTCATGGGCATGCCAAACAAATTCGCCTTTAAGCTTGGCGAGAATTACCTGCATATCATCTACAACGGCAATTTGGTGGGGATGCCAATGCGCGTTGAACAAGTTATGTTTTTCCTTTAGGTTAATCGGTTTCATAATTGGATTTTGATGACTTTGATTTGGATTTTCTATTTGAAGTTTAGGTATTGTATTGGTTTGGTCTCTTTCTAAATTCCCAAAACCAACTTGGCAATCCAAAAATAAATCAGGATACCAAAAATATCATTACTGGTAGTAATAAATGGTCCGGTAGCAATGGCCGGGTCTATACCTCTTTTATCCAGGAACAGCGGAATAAAAGTACCTATGATGCCCGCCACGATAATAACCGCCACCAAAGATAACGAGATAGCCAAGGCGGTGTAAAAATTCCCGTTCCACCACCAGGTAAACAATAACAAAATGGCGGCCAAAATCAAACCGTTTAAAGTGGCCAAGAGCATTTCCTTGATCAGGCGGTTGCTTATGCTTCCCTTAAGATCATCATTGGCCAAACCTTGCACGATAATGGCACTGGATTGTACCCCGACATTCCCTGCCATGGCGGCTATCAACGGCGTAAAAAAGAATAGAATGGCATGTTTGGCGATCATTTCCTCAAACCCTCCCATAATGGCCGCGGCACCTACCCCGCCAAGAAGACCTAAAAATAGCCAGGGTAATCGTGCTCGTGTCAGTTCCCAAATACTATCATCGGCCTCAACACCCTGGGAAATACCTGCTGCCATTTGATAGTCCCGATCGGCTTCTTCCCGGATTACGTCCACAATATCATCAATCGTAATCCGGCCTACCAAACGCCCAATTTCGTCCACTACTGGAATGGCCTCCAAGTCATACTTTTGCATAATTTTCGCCACTTCCTCCGGTTTTTCGTTCACATCTACCCGATCTACCTTAGGAATGTATACTTCCCTTATCGGGGCGGTAGTGGAAGTGGTCAGCAAGTCTTTTAAGGATAATCTGCCCTTTAATATGCCTTCATTGTCCACCACATAGATGGAGTGAACGCGGGTTACGTTTTCTGCCTGAGCCCTCATTTCCTTGACGCAAGTAAGGACGTTCCAATTCTCGTTGACCTTAACAAGCTCTTTCGCCATTAGTCCACCTGCCGAATTCTCGTCATAGCGGAGAAGCTCTACAATATCCTTGGCGTGTTCCTTGTCCTCGATTTCGGAGATAACCTCTTGAACAATTTCATTGGGTAGTTCCGCCACAATATCCGCGGCATCATCCGTATCGAGTTCTTCAAGTTCCTCGGCAATTTCCTTAACGGACAGGTTGCTTAAAATAGCTTCCCGGACATCCTCGTCCAGTTCGGTGAGTACATCGGAGGTCTTATCGCTGTCGAGCAACTTAATAAGGTAAGTAGCCTCGTCCTCGTTTAGCTCGTTGATGATTTCTGCCACATCCGCATAATGCACCTCTGCCATTAGGGAAACTAGTTCGGTTCCCTGCTGGTTTTCGATCAGCTGCTCTATTTCGGCCAAGAGCTCCTCTGTAAGCTTAAACGGTGTCATCCTCTTGTATTGTACCTCTTGCGGGCAATCTGCGCAAAGCTAAAGAAAAATGTGTTAGTCGTATAGTAGTTTCAATTTTCTATTGGTCGCCTTGTAAAGGCATATCTCCTGTTCTCCAACTCCAATTCTTTTTAAAACTGTTTTTGCAAATATGGGGTTTCGAACAATCTTTTGTTCATTGGATCAAATCGGATTCGATCCTTTGGGTAAGTTGTATAAAGTCCTCCACACTTAATTGCTCCGGTCTTAGGTTGAACATATCGGAGGATCTGAGTGTATCGGAAAGTGAAAATGTCTTTAAACTATTGCGCAAGGTCTTTCGCCTTTGGTTAAATGCTGATTTTACCACTTTAAATAACAATTTCTCGTCACATTCCAATTGGAAGTTTTCTTTCCGGACCAAACGAAGCACACCGGATTGAACTTTGGGGGGCGGATTAAATACCTCCGGATGTACGGTAAACAAATAGGCTGCATCATAGAATGCCTGTACCAGTACCGATAGAATTCCGTAGCTTTTACTCCCTTTTTGTTCGCATATACGTTGGGCTACCTCTTTTTGGAACATCCCAGAAAATTCAGGTATTTGCTCACGCATATCCAATAATTTAAAAACAATTTGAGTGGAGATGTTATAAGGAAAGTTCCCCGTAATGGCAAAGGGCTCTTTGCCAAATAGCTGACTTAAGTCATAAGAAAGAAAATCGGCTTCCACAATTTTAAAGGAAGCATCTTCCTCAAATAAATGCGGATTTTCCACGGGAAAGCTATGATTTAGGTACACTATGGATTCTTGATCTAAATCCATAGCCACCAACTCCAAATCCCTTAGGAGAAGATACTTTGTAAGTATCCCAGTACCTGGACCGATTTCCAACACCTTATGGTACCCTTTTAAGGACAAGGTGTCCGCTATTTTTTTTGCAATAGCTTCGTCCTTTAAAAAGTGCTGTCCCAAGTACTTTTTGGCCTTTACAGGACTTTCCGAATGAAATGTTTTATGATGAAGTGCTTTTCTCCTCCCTTTTTTTCCCATGTTGGCGGTGCAATTTTATTAATCCAGGCGTTCCATAAAGGCCCAAGCCGTTTTGCCCGAAGCAAGGACCACCCTATGCCGTTCATACCCTTCACCTTCATAGGCATCTGCTTTTTTTAACTCCAAAGGAGTAAGCTCGTATGCCATGCCTATAACACTATCCAAAGTATCATCGGTTTTGGAAACGGTTGGATAACGACCGTATACCCTATTTTTTGAAAGTAAATACCCCTTCAATATGTCTTTATCCCCTTTTAACTTTCGTTTAAAGAGATTTAACTGAATTTCATTTTCCTGAAGAGTTCCATAGGTAAAGAGATATTCCATGGGTTGATTGTCCGATCGGTTTAATGTTCGCTTATGATTTCCAATTCGGTCCGAAAGGAGACAAATTTGTTGGGGAAGCGTTTTAGGGCATCTGCTCGCAGTCTCTGGGCATCTTCAGCATAATATTTTTCCAAGGTCTCTTTATTCAGGGTCGTAAATTGAACGGAATAGGTTATACCTCCCATTTCCTCTTCCACCAAGACTTTGCTCATTTTGGCGTTCAGAAATTTTCCAGTGGCCAATACATCCGGAATATGTATTTCCTTCATCCATCGGAGCCATTCATCATGAACGGACTCATCAATATTTGTGGTTACGTTGTATATGTACATGGTAAAAGTTCAAGTATCAAGTTCAAGTTCGTATTGCGTTTGAACTTTAGTTAATGGAATCCCCCCGAAGCCTTCTAAAATGTTTCCGTGCCTGAGGGAAGTAATAACTGTCCTGATAGTTATATATGATTTTTTCGTAATGTACTTTTGCCTTTTCCGGTTGGCCCAAATGATTTCTATAAAGCTCACCCAAGGCAAAATGGGCATCGTCCGCAAGGATATCGTTCTGATAGAATTCAGTGATTTTTCTGTAATTGAACTCTGCGGCCTCATAATCCTTAAGGGTCTCCAGAAGTTGGGCCTGTTTCAACAGGGCCTCGTCCTCTATCTTCTCTCCTTTGTGGTTTTCAAGAATTCCGTTGAGTTCCGCAATGGCCTCTTTGGTCTTGTTCTGGTAACCCAACAAATCGGCTCGTGCATATTTCTTCAGAGCGGTCTGGGTGGAATCTTCCAAACTATTATCCGATATTAAGAGGCTCAATTGCATGGCGTCATTGGCAATGAGTTGTGAAGTGGAGCCGCGTAGTACTTTTAATTGGGTCAATGCCCAATCAAAATCGCCCTTGTAAAAACTAGTCTGTGCCACTTTATAGCGGGCGTCCTGGCCCAATACATCGTTTTTAAGGCTTTTTTGCACCTGGGTAAAATAGATCAATGCCTCGTTAAATTTTTTATGATAGACCAGGATATCGCCTAAAGCTAATTTTATATATGCAGTGCCCCTTGAATTTAAAGGTAGCTCCAAGCTGTTCTTGAGAATGGTAATAGCGGGTTCTGGAGTATCTTTTTTAAAGGTTAAAAAATTGGCATAGGCAATCTGCAATTGCAATGTCTGGCTTTTGTAGCCATGTAGGGCCACAAGCTCATCATATTCCTTTTGGACCTGGCCCAAAGTCTTTTTATTGGCATCCAGTAGTTGGATGTCGATTAAATTCAATTTTGCATTTAGTCCGGTAACTTCGTCCTCCGTATTTGCTACGATATATTCAAAGATTTCCTTTGCGGTTTCTGGCTCATCATCCCTTAGGGCCATATTCCCTAAATTTTCAAGTCGCTGTAAGGAGCCCCCCTCCATTCTCTTATAAATTGCCTTTTCTTGGCGGAATGCATTTCTATACTGTTTTTGTTGGACAAAAAGCCAACTCAACAAGTCGTTCCAGAGCAGATCTGGGTTTTTTTGTGCATTCTGCAATAGGATTTTTTTGAGTTTGATATTGTTTTCGTTCTCGGCATCCGATGTAATGAAATCATCGATACTACGAAGCACGTTAGATTTTGAAGTCTTGCCTTCACTTATGAGTTTCAGGTAGGAGCTGTACATCTTTTCAATGTCGCCTTGCTCTCCGTAAATTCGGGCCATTTGATAATTATAATCCAATTTTGGATTAAGCCCCATAGCCTTGGTATAAGCTTCCAGGGCATAGTCCAACAAAGCATATTTTTGAAAGCGGAAGCCGATGCCATATCCAAAATTTGGATTCTCCTCGATTTTTTTAAGCGCTTTCCCATAATACTTTACGGCTTCTTCATTGCGGTTTTGAATGGTATAGTTGTAGCCAAGCTCAATAAGTAGGGTAGGGTAGGCATTTCCTGCTTGAATTTGAGGGGAAAGAAATTTTTCTACATCGGTGTAACGTTCCAATTGTTGATAGCAGGCTACCAGGCCTTCCGCATAGTCCGTTCGGCGTGGGTGTCTATCCACTAACTTTTCATAAAAAATTACCGCTTTTTCAAAATCCCCATCGTTAAAATATTGCTTGGCCAAAAAGTCCTCCTGGGCCTTTACGCTGATGGAAATACCGAAAATTATAAATAAGTATATGACCCTCATATTGGAAATTTAACAAATTTACACTAGCCAGGGATAATAAACTGTCAAGGAAAACATAATATGGACGAACGGCACTAGGAAAGTTCCACGTCCGTCTTTTCATAAATAATGTATCCGGTCTCGGTGGGTCGCTGTTTTTTAAGTTTCCAAAAGTATAGCGCGTCCTTTAATGTTTTGTCCGTATTGTCTTTTAGAAAATCACGGACATATTGGGCCAGCATGTTGTTCTTGGCAATTGTCCGTTTAAAATTAGGGTTCTTTTTTCTATCCTCAAGCGCATGCCACATGAGAATGGCCTCTTCCAAAGTTTTTCCTGGACTGGATTTTACCCAATCCATGAAGTCGCCATGACAGGAAAATTTGGGGCCAATTTCGGATTTCATAAAATTCCTGAAATTTGGCCCGAAGGAAATGGATTCCGTAATTTTTGTGTCCAAATCTAGTTTTGCCTTGGACCAGTTGAAGTTTGAAGAAGCCTTTTCCTTTTTAATAGGCGGTAATGGCTGGCCCGGATGGTCTAGCATAAAAATAATGCGGTCCCGAAGTTCAAATTTTCTTCCAGTGTAGGGTATCTGTGCTTGTTTGCAGATTTCCACCAACTCTTCCTTGAGCCAGTACCATCTATTGAATTCCTTGCCAGAGGCTATTTCGGAAAAATCCGGTCTGGGCATTTATCCTTAATTTATAATATCGAAGCCGCAATAAGGCACCAAAATATCAGGAATTTGGATGCCGCTTGGGGTCTGGTAATTTTCCAAAATGCCGGCCAAGACTCTTGGGAGTGCCAAAGAACTTCCATTTAAGGTATGTGCCAATTGGCTTTTTCCATTTTCGTCCTTGTAGCGCAATTTAAGTCTATTGGCCTGATAGGTCTCAAAATTGGAAACCGAACTAATTTCCAGCCAGCGGTCCTGTGCTGTGGAAAACACTTCAAAATCATAGGTAAGGGCCGAGGTAAAACCTAAATCACCTCCACATAGCCTTAGAATACGATAGGGTAGCTTCAATTCCCTCAGGATTTGTTTTACATGTGCTACCATTCCATCCAGAGCCTCATAGGAGTTGTCCGGATGTTCTACCCGAACAATTTCCACCTTATCAAACTGATGCAGCCTGTTCAACCCACGAACATGGGCCCCATAGCTACCTGCCTCCCTTCTAAAACAAGGAGTATATGCAGTATATTGGATAGGAAAATCCTTTTGGGACAAAATCTCGCCTCTCAACAAGTTGGTAACAGGTACCTCTGCGGTGGGGATAAGATAGAGATCATCTGCCCCGATGTGGTACATTTGACCTTCCTTGTCCGGTAATTGTCCCGTGCCATAGCCCGATGCTTCATTTACAAGATGTGGAACCTGTATTTCGGTATAGCCCGCTTCGGTATTCCTGTCCAGAAAATAGGAAATCAGTGCCCGTTGCAGTCGAGCCCCCTTACCTTTGTAGACGGGAAAACCGGCTCCTGTAACCTTAACACCCAACTCAAAATCGATTAAGTCATATTTTTTGGCGAGCTCCCAGTGAGGGAGTGCATCGGTTTGTAATGTTGGAATATCTCCCTCATTGAAGACCTCTTCATTATCCTCTTCGGTATTTCCTACCGGAACGGAATCGTTGGGAACGTTGGGTATCTGGTACAATACGTTTTGAAGCTCGTCGGCAGTTATGTTTAAATCTTCCCCCAATTTCTTGGAATCTTCCTTTAATTGCCCAGTTTTTTCCTTGAGTAGATTCGCTTCCTGCGCTTTTCCTGTCTTGAACAGCATGCCTATTTCCTTGGAAAGTGCATTGCTCTCAGCCAGGGTGGCATCCAAACGGGTTTGAAGGGCACGACGTTTTTCATCCAAACGGAGTACGTTTTCCACTAGGGAAGTGGCATCGATATTTCTTTTGGTCAAGGCACGGATAATTTCCTCTTTCCTATCTCGAATTGCTTGTAGCTGTAACATCGAATTTTATTTAAGCTGCAAATTTAAACTATCTTCTGCTTAAAAACATATACATTTAAGGCAGATATCATGAAACATATTTTACTATGATTTTTGAGCATTTTGCACTTAACGTTAACAGAATTGATGAAGTCGTAACGTGGTACGTGGAGCATCTGGGACTACAAGTGGTAAGCGAACAAGAGGAACCACCTTTTATGACTTTTTTGGCGGATTCGTCCAGAAGGGTAATGATGGAATTATACCACCGGCCCGATGAAACCATACCGGATTTTTCCCAACAACACCCATTAACTTTTCACGTGGCCTTTGTTTCGGAAAATGCCAATGAAGATCGTTTCCGGTTGGAAAGCAAGGGTGCATCTTTTGTGGAAGAGGTCCAAAAGGAAGATGGTAGCCATTTGATTATGCTTCGTGATCCATGGGGTATGCCGTTGCAGTTATGTCAAAGGGCCCAAAAATTTTAGGGAAGATCAATCTTCTAGGCTGGAAGGAAAAATCCATTCATGATGCCGTAACGGTTCCCATGGAACACTGGCCAAATCGGTCTCAGGGTTTATAAAGGCCCTATAAGGTCTTCCATTGATACTTACCTTGGAATTGATAGCATGGACCGAGACATCTTCTCCTTTTTCCGCGAATTCCTTTTTGAGGTGTTGGGCAAATTGCCAAATGAAATCCGGGTAGGCCGCTAGTCTCCTCTTTTGTTTTTTTGAAAGGTAATCGTTCAATTTTACGAATTCTGACGTACCGGTTTCACGATTTATAACCTTAAACTGTATAGTGCCTGCCCTGCTCCGGAGCATCATACGCCAGCTAAGGCGATGCCCCTCCTCTGTCCATAGGACATTGTCCTTAATGATATGATGGCGCAAGGGCAATAAAACCTGAACCAAAAAATAGATGCCACCTAAAAGTAATAGGAGATTTTTGTACGAGGGGATTTCAATTTTGTTGGATACGTAGGGTGTTTTCTTTTTAAAAAAGATGCGTCTAATGGTCTCTGGCTCAAAAAAGAATACGGAGAAGGCCAGCGATAGGAAAGGAAAAATCCCGATTTGAAAAACAATGGAATTGAACAGATGAAAGAAGATGGAGAAAAAGAAAGCTGCTTTTCTGGTAGGTTTCCAAAGTAGTGCAGGTACAATCAACAAATCGAATAGAATTCCTACAACGCCAATAATACTGTGTGCCCAACGTTCCTGCAACAAACCACCGATGATGTAGTAGTCGGCTTTGTCCTGCATTAAGATTTTTATGATGCCAAAGTCTGTCCAATCGCCGTACCATTTAGCGATGGAAGCATAGGTATATACAATGAACAATTGAAGGACAACCGCCCATTTTACCCAACCGAACATACGGTCCGTTTTAAGCGAAGGATTTTGCCGTACATCAATTGCATGACTGCGATTGGCCGGGACTAGACACATAAAGGAAGAAATCAATATCAACAAGTAATAATGGTTGTTGTACGATGTTTTTTGCATAAGATAGGCCCCTGTCCACAAAATGGTAAAGGCAATCATACTAAAACGATATTTGTAACCGAGGGCCACGCAGATGCCTAAAGTGCCCATTATAAAAAAATAAGCGTACATGGGAGTGCCTTGAAGCACCTGAAGGAAATCAAATCCAATGAAATTAAAGGTAAATTCGGGGTCTACCAGATTCCGTCTTACCCAACCTGTCATCAACGCTCCATAGCACTCTGCCGCAATAAGAAATCCAAAAAAAATTCGAAAAATAATCAGTGGAGAGTTATCAATTCTTGCAAATAAAAATCGATTCAACATCACTTGGAAATTAACGAAAGTGAAGTTTCCTTGTCCTTTTGAAGCTGTTTTTTTAAGTCTTCCACCGAATCAAATTTATGTTCGTCCCGAAGCCGTTCCAAAATATCAACTTGCAAAGTTTGATCATAAAGGTCTCCATCAAAATTAAAAAAATGGATTTCAATGCTTTTGCTAGTGCCCGAAACAGTAGGATTGAAACCTATATTCATCATCCCGGGGACCGTTTCACCTTTTATTTTACCTTGAACAACGTAAACACCGTTCTTAGGAACTAACTTATAGGACTCCTGTATTTGTAGATTGGCGGTAGGAAAGTCAAGTTGCTTGCCAAGACCTTTTCCCCGAGCTATGATGCCTGTTAACATATATGGGTATCCCAAATAGTTATTTGCCGTACGGATATCCCCTTCCTCCAGAGCCTTTCTTATCTTGGTAGAGCTTACGGATACATCATCTATTTCCTGCGCTGGGATTTCCTCTACCTCAAAGTCCAGGGTACTTCCAAAAGCGATCAGGTCATTGATATTGGCATTCCTATTTCTGCCAAACCTATGATCGTATCCGATTATTATTTTTTTGGTCTTTAGGCTGTTTACCAATATATCCCTTACAAACTCTGTTGCTGACAAGCGGGAAAATTCCTTGGTAAAAGGATGGATGATAAGTTGTTCCAATCCCAATTCCTCCAGTATTTTTGTCTTTTCGCCAATGGTGTTCAGTAACTTAATGTTCGAGTCTTTTTGAAGGATCATCCTAGGATGTGGAAAGAAAGTAAGGACCGTGGATTTTAGATTCGATTTTTTAGCATTCTTGATAACTCGATCCAGTATTTTCCGATGTCCGATATGTACACCATCAAAGGTGCCGATCGTAATTACGGTAGGGTGCTTTTTGTCGTATTTGGAGATGCTTTGGGCTATAACCACGTTATCGGAAAAATAAAAAGACTTATATTTGATTTTGAGCTAAAAACCCCTTAATGGCTACAAAATTACGCCTTGTTTTTTCAATTACCATATTATTTCTTTCCTTTTACGTTTCAGGTCAACAAAAATATTGGCAAAAGGAAACTTCTGGGAATGTTGCCATTGGGAAAGTATATCAACGCTTTCAAATAAAAAAAGGGACTTTCTTTTCTTTTGAGGAGAAAGACTTTAAGGCCGAACTGCAAAGTTTTCCAAAATCAGGAAAGCGGACCAAAATAGTCAATTTTCCCAATGAAAGTGGAAAGTCGATTCCCTTCCGAGTTTCCGATGCACAAACGTTATCTCCGGAACTGGCAGCAAAATACCCTTTTATTAAATCGTATGTGGGGCATAGTCTTGATGGGCAGGAAAAAATACGGTTTAGCGTCTCCCACAAAGGTATCCAAAGCATGATCGTACATGCCGATGGTAAAGGAAATACCTTCATGCAAAAAACAGGTGAAGGAAAATACGTGGTCTACAAAAGAGAGGGCAATGCCTCTCGGGATATGGATTTTGTTTGTAGCACTCTTCCCACAGTTCAAAAAAATATAGGTAGGGCCATGAGACCCGTTACCGGACAGGTGTTGCGCAAGTTTAGATTGGCGGTATCCGCCACCGGTGAGTATACGGACCATCACGGAGGTACGGTTGCGGATGCGTTGGCTGCGATCAATGCTACCGTTACCCGGGTAAACGAAGTTTTTGAAACAGATCTGGCCATAACCTTAGAGTTGGTGGCCAATAACGATCAAGTGATATTTCCGGATGCCGATACCGATCCATATGACGGAAATTTGAATTTTCAGGTACAAACTACACTTAACGATATTATAGGTGCAGAGAATTATGACATAGGGCATTTGTTCCACGACGATGTAGCAGGAGGAAATGCAGGCTTCGTAGGCTCGGTTTGCATCGATAACAGAAAAGGTAGTGCCTTTGCGGCATCCCCGGAGCCGGAGGGAGACATTTTTGATCTTGATTTTGTGGCCCATGAAATGGGACATCAGTTTGGCGCCAACCATACCTGGTCCTTTGAATCCGAAGGAACACAGGTACAGGCCGAGCCTGCAAGTGGCACGACTATTATGGGTTATGCCGGTATTACCTTAAACAATGATGTTGCCCCAAATGGGGATGACTATTTTCATTATTATAGTATAGTACAAATAGCGGATTATTTGGAATCTGTAAGTTGTGCGGAAACCGACCCCCTTACCAATAATCCACCGGTGATAGCCCCTATTGGAAATTTTACAATACCCAAATCCACCGCCTTTGCCCTTACAGGGAGTGCTTCTGATTCCGATGTTGGGGATGTGCTAACATATACTTGGGAACAAGTAGACGATGGCGTGGTAAATAGGGCGACTTTTGGCCCAACAAATCCAGGCGGTGCAAATTTCAGGTCCTTAAAACCTTCATTAGATTCAACTCGTTATTTTCCACGATTATCCAGGGTATTGGAAGGGAATCTTACTCAAACGAACCCTCCGGAAGGTTCGGCCTGGGAAACGGTTTCGGATGTGGAAAGGGAAATGAATTTTGCACTCACGGTTAGGGATAATGCAATAGGTGGGGGACAAGTGGTTTCCGATTTGGTAAACGTTGTCGTTACCAATAGTGCAGGGCCATTTATGGTAACCTCACAGGCTAACAATGAGATTTATGCCGCGGGATCTGTACAGGAGATAACATGGGACGTTGCCGATACGGACAACGCAGTAGTCAATGCACAAACTGTTGATATATTGTTGTCCATTGATGGAGGACTTACTTTTCCTATGCCCTTGGCAGAAAATGTAGTCAATGATGGGAGCCACAATGTAGTGATTCCTGGTGATGCCACAACGCAGGCCAGGATTATGGTAAAAGCCAATAATAATATCTTTTTTGCCGTAAATTCTACGGATTTTACAATACAAGCTTCTGAGGTTGTTCTTAATTTTTCCAATTTGGAGTATGAGGTATGTCAATCGGATGATTTGATCGTTACATTCAACTACGAAACCTTTTTAGGGTTCAATGAGGAAAGCACCTTCAGTGTCCCTACCCCACCAGCCGGATTGGATATCTCATTTTCACCTGAAACGGCTATTGCCGATGGCACCTCGGTAGATATTATTTTTTCGAATACCGCAGGTGTGGTCACCGGAAGTTATACCATACCTGTTCTGGCTACCTCCATAAGCCAATCTACTGAAATAACTTTGGAATTGAACGTTTATAACACTTCCTTTTCGGAAGTCGCACTGGTTTCACCTGCGGATGGGTCAACGGATACTTCCACTGGAATTCCGTTGGAATGGGAAGAAAATCCCTTGTATGCCTCCTATGACATAGAGGTTGCTACCGATGTTGCTTTTTCGAATATCGTAGAAAGTGCAACAGTACTTTCCAATTCATATCTACCTTCTAATTTGGATAATGAAACTACCTATTTCTGGAGGGTGAAACCCAAAAATCCGTGCGGTGAAGGTATCTTTGGTAGCCCTTTTAGTTTTACCACCATTCAATTTAATTGTAAGAACGAGACTGGCAGTGGCTTGCCCCTGGCCATATCTTCAACAGGTACTCCTACCATAGTCTCCAAAATAGCTTTCTTTGAAGACTTAGCTTTGGCCGATATCAATGTAAGACTGGATTTGGACCACACTTTCTTGGCGGATTTGGTAGTTAGTTTAACCTCACCTTCCGGTACTACCGTTGTTCTTGTTTCCAGTTCTTGTGGAGAACTCAATAATATCGATGCCATTTTTGATGACAGTGCAACCAGTTTTGTTTGTGGCGGAAACCCTGCTATAGGGGGAACTGTAAAGCCCTTGGGATCCCTAAGCTCCTTTAACGGTGAATCCATATTGGGAGAGTGGACGCTGACCATATCCGATAATGCACCATCCGACGGAGGTACTTTAAAAGCTTTTTCCTTGGAGGTCTGTATTGAAGGGGAGTTTGGTCCGGATGAGGACAATGATGGAATTTTTGATCAAGATGACCTTTGTCCGGGAACTCCCGCTGGAGTGGAGGTAGACTCCTCAGGTTGTCCTGTGTATAGGTTCCCTAGCACCAATTTTTCTATTGCGATTCAAAGCACTGCCTGTCGAAATAGCGCTGACGGGAGTCTACAGGTTTCGGCCAATCTTCCCTTGGATTATACCATAACGATTATCGGGAACGGAACGAATGAGTCGGATGTATTTACGAATTCTTATACATTTGGCGGTCTTGCACCTGGGGTTTATGAGGTATGTATAGGAGGCTCGGACGGCACAATCGATTATTTGGAGCACTGTTTTGAAGTTGTCATATCGGAACCGGATCCTTTGAGCGTCTCATCCAAGATTTCGGCGGACGGCAAACAGGCCATTTTGGAAATGGATGGAAGTGACATGTACAATATAGAGCTAAACGGGGAAGGTATACGGACTGATGAATCCGCGATTGCTTTGGACTTAAAGAATGGAATCAATACCCTAAAGGTATCTACCAACAAAACTTGTCAAGGAATTTATGAAGAACGGATTTTTGTTTCGGATGGTCCTATAGTTTATCCAAATCCTTTTGGGGATTTCATTACTATCTTTATAGGCGAAACGCCTAGAGAACTAACGATTAAGGTGTATGCATTAAATGGACGATTGGTCCATAATGGGAAATATCAGGTCAATGGAACGGAATTGGTATTGGACTTATCCACTCTACCTTCCGGAACGTACTTAATGCGCTATAGAGGTGAAGGGATAACAGGAGCGTCCAAAATTGTAAAACGATGAGATTATTGGTGCCAATAGCAATGATTTTTCTTTTTATAGGGTGTGGTAAAAAGGATTCACCTAAATCACCTGAGCAGGCATCTTTAGTCTTTCCGGAAAGGAATTCGGAGTGTACAACAGGACAAAGCCTAAGCGAAACAACAAGTCGTGTGGAGTTTCTATGGCAACCGTCCGATCATACAGAATCCTATGAACTTCGGGTTACCAACTTAAATACGGGAACCACTCAGACGGCCTTTGTGGAAACTCCTTCCGCCAGTGTCACTATTGCCAAGGGTGTTCCCTATTCATGGGTAGTCGTTTCTAAAAATTCTGGTTCCCCCAATACAGCGATAAGTGAAGAATGGCGTTTTTATAATGCAGGTTCCCAAACCAACTACGCTCCCTTTCCGGCAGAAATTGTTGAACCACAAATGGCCGCCAATGTATTTAAGGATGTCAATAATGAAGTTACCTTAAGTTGGGTAGGGGCCGATGTGGATAACGATATCTCCAGTTACGAAGTGTATTTTTCTACGGAAACACCGCCAGAGACGTTGATTGCCTCCCCGGCCGCCGGAGATATGGAGGTAACGGTAAGTGTTTCGTCAAATGGTATCTACTACTGGCAAGTCGTAACCAAGGATGAGGCCGGGAATAGCTCTGACTCCGGGATTTTTGACTTTAAGGTTTTTTGATGCTATTCAAGTACCGTTGAAGGTATTCATGGTATTCTTGACCCCGGATAATATAAAAGAGCGAATTAGCTCGGAGGATTTTTCCAAACGTTCCTTTAGTTTCTCTTTTTCTTCCAAATTCCATTCGCCTAGAACATAGTCTACCTGTCTTCCTTTACCAAAATCCGAGCCAACCCCAAAACGGAGCCTATTGTATGTAGTGGTCTGCAAAATTTGTTGTATGTCTTTTAATCCATTATGCCCGCCGTCACTTCCCTTGGCCTTGAGCCGAAGGACCCCGAATGGTAGGTTAATATCGTCCGTTACCACCAATACATTTTCCAGAGGTATTTTTTCCTTTTCCATCCAGTACCTCAGGGCTTTGCCACTTCGATTCATGTAGGTAGAGGGTTTTAAACAAAGGATACTTCTGCCTTTAATTTTTAAGGTTCCGACTTCGCCGAGTTTTTCGATCTCAAAGGGAAACCCTTCTTTTTGTGAAAAGGCATCCAATATTTTAAAACCAACATTATGGCGTGTCTCTTCGTATTCTGCTCCGATATTTCCAAGGCCAACGATCAAAAACTTTTTCATGGGTATTTTTTCCTGAAGTAAGGGTGAGCTCCAATTGAACAAGGATACTAGGAATCGGAACATAATTTTAAAAGGATTTTCGCAAAAATACAAAAGCATCCCATCCCGATACTATCGGGAGCATCGGGATGCTTCTCAAAAGATGCTTTATAAAACTATTCTGCGCCTTCAGCAGCAGTCTCTGCAGGTGCTTCGGAAGCAGCGCCTTCTGCTGTAGCCCCTTCTTCACCTTCAACTCCTTCTTCTTCCTCTTCATCATCGACCTCGACGGCAGCACGGGCAGTTTTAACCTGAACCACTACAGTGGTATCCGGATGAAGAATTGAAAAATCGTCATTCAATAAACTTTCTACGGAAATATTTTGACCAATCTTCAATTTTGAAATATCAACATCAAAGAAATCCGGAAGTTTATCAGGTAGGGCCCTAATGGCCAGTTTTCGTTTTCTGAACAATAGACGGCCACCATTTCGCACCCCTGGGGAATTTCCTTGTAGACGGACCGGGATATCCATTGTAACCTCCTTGTCGGCGAACAATTGATAAAAATCAATATGTAGAATTCTATCCGTTACAGGATGAAACTGAATATCCTGCATTACGGCATCTACCTTTTCCCCATTGTTCAACTCAACCACAACAGTGTGTGCATTGGGCGTGTAAACCAAATTTCTGAACGCTAGTTCATCTGCTGAAAAATGCAATGGTTTTTCCCCTCCGTACACTACGCAAGGAACCTTTCCAGCATTACGTAGGGCCTTTGTTGCCTTTTTGCCCACGCTTTCTCTTTCTGATCCTTTAATTGTAATTGACTTCATTATTTGAATTAAAAATTAATAGTTCCTCTTGTTTGATTTATTTCCGCCCTCGGTAAGATGGACAGAAGACATTTTTACATTAAAAACTTGGATGCTATGGATGTGTTATGATGCACCCTGTGCATAACATCCGCAAACAGCTCGGCACAACTTAATACTTTTACTTTTCCACTTTCTTTACTTATAGGGATAGAATCGGTGATGATCAATTCCCTCAGTTTTGATTTTTCAATTTTATCGAACGCATCCCCGGATAGCAGACCATGGGTGGTTATGGCACGTACGCTAACTGCACCTCGCTCCATCATCAAATCTGCTGCTTTTGTCAATGTTCCTGCGGTATCGACCAAGTCATCCACAAGAACAACATTTTTTCCTTTAACGTCGCCAATAAGCTCCATATGCGATATAACATTGGCTTTGGCACGCTGTTTATAACAGATGACCACATCGCTGGTCAATGCCTTGGAGTAGGCGTAGGCCCGTTTGGATCCCCCCATGTCCGGTGAGGCAATGGTGAGGTTCTCTAGACCCAATTTCCTCAGATAGGGCAAAAACAAGGTAGATGCGAACAAATGATCCACAGGTTTTTCGAAAAACCCTTGTATTTGATCGGCATGCAGGTCCATGGTTATAATCCTTGTGGCTCCTGCGGCTTCCAACATCTTGGCCACCAGTTTGGCTGCTATGGGAACCCTTGGTTTATCCTTTCTATCCTGCCTGGCCCATCCAAAATAGGGCATTACCGCAGTTATATGTCTAGCGGATGCACGTTTGGCGGCATCCAACATCAATAACATTTCCATTAAGTTCTCCGAGCTTGGATTGGTGGATCCAATGATGAATATACGTGCTCCTCGAACGGACTCCTCAAAAGAAGGTTGAAACTCCCCATCGCTATATCTGGAGAAGTGCACATTGCCCAAATCCGTACCATAGGATTTTGCTATTTTTTTAGCAAGTTCAGTACTCTGTGTACAGGCAAAAATTTTGGGTTCAGGTACTTGGTAAGGCATGGTTAATGTCTTGTGCTCTAGTTTCTTAAATACCCTTTCTACAAAGGAGGTGCAAATTTAGAAATTTATTCGGGTTGGTAAAGGATAATTGTTGATATTTTTACTTTGAAAGTAGCAACTATTTTTTAGCTTTGCAGTCCGTTTGCCTCGGTGGAGGTCCCGATAATTACCGGGAGGTAGACGCCCCGTATTTCATTTAAATGCCTCGGTGGCGGAATTGGTAGACCTGTCTGCCGACAGGCAGGCGCGCTGGAATTGAAATTTTGAATAATGATTTGGGTCTATGCAATTTCAAGCTTGGGTCACAACTATATTTATGTCGGCATGACCGCGGATATTGATAAAAGATTGTATAGGCACAACAATGGCAGGGAAAGGTCCACAAAGTTCTATGCACCCTTTGATTGATTTATTCCGAACGATGTAAGGACAGGTTGGAAACTAGGAATAGAGAAAAATATTGGAAATCCGGAGTTGGTAAGGAAAAACTCCGAAAATTGAGAAATACTACCTAAAAAATGCCTCGGTGGCGGAATTGGTAGACGCGCTGGATTCAAAATCCAGTGGTAGCAATACCGTGTGGGTTCGATTCCCACCCGAGGTACATAGAAAACCCTGTAAGCAAAATGTTTACGGGGTTTTATGATTTTTGGAGTTCTGCTATGGTGGCGTTTTTTTTAGTATTGAATACGGACTTGATATCATTCTTGAAAATTTCTTTGAAGTTAGAAAAGACATTGCCTTGCTCCTCTATCCACATTACAATCTTTCAGAAAGATGTGAAAACCTATATAAATACAACTTGGATGATCAAGGCTTTGCGAAGTATTGGGATGAGAATCTAAGTGCCTGCCTGGGATTTGACATGAACGAATTCAAATAATCGTTATTTAATATTGTGCTTACCTTCTGGTATAGTTATAATCAAATTTGTTCAATCCCGGGATTACCTGATCTTCCGATATAGCGTCCGTAGAAATAAAATAGACCAAGTTCAGTTCCCCGTCAATGATCTTGAAGGTAACGTATTTCAACCTATTTGGTATAACAGGGGCCTCCTCGAAACCCTCCATGTCCATATAAAAGGAATCCCACCAGATAAGTCTGTCAAGGACAACATCGATATTCCCGTCATCGGCTAGATAGTTCCCCGATTCGATCCTTATGGACGAGGTGTCCTTAGGACTGGTCCCCGCATATATTCCCAGTGTCGTACGGTTATAGACGAATTCGCCATTATCCTTGAAGGTAATGATAATATGCGTTTCGCCCCTTTCGATAACTGGGCTGTCCGAAGTTGCTCCCCCGACCCTATTCGGAAACGTGCGAACCCATGTACCCATCAGTTCGGCAGGATCGGTGGTAACGACCGGGGCAGGGTCGTTATCACAGGAGCCGATCATTACCAGAAAGACCGTAAGACATCCGATAAGACATACTTTTTTCATCACTTATTAGATGTTGCGAGTATTAAAAGGTTGCCTTTACACATTTAGAAAGCAAGAAAAAGTTACCTAACATGAATGTACCTGTCAAAAGGAGATATGGGAAACATATTCAAAATACTTTTCAAGTTGATCTGTTATGTGGCACTTATAGTACCGGTATACCACATCACTATCTATATGATCGACTATGGCCCCTTCTATACGGCGTTATGGTTGTTGGCATGTTTAGTGGTCGGAGGCTTTTTAAAGCCCCTTGTGGACAGGTTGGCGAACAGGTTGTTTGGGTAAGATAATCTTTATAAAAGGGACGCTGCTATAAAGGGGCATCCAAAAACTTTAAATGAATTAAATGAACGAAATGGAACCAACAATAAAAGAACAGATAAAGCTGCTCGTAGAATCGGGCATCATGGACACTTTATTCAGGGGATTCACGGATTATGCGTATGAAGGGAAAAATTACCTTCGAAAATCCGAATTGCATACCGCATCCAAAAACTTCCAAAAGGAGTTGCTGGGACTTTTGGAGGAATGAAAAATCGTCTATAGGAGTGGCTAATCAATCTAAATCAAAAAGTGATTTGGGATTACTAAAACTTAACGAATTATCCCTTAATCGTTACATCCCTATCCTAAACTTGTTTTTTAATTCCAGCTTTCTCGGCAGATCCCGAACATCTGATTTCGTAAACGCCTTTGCCATACGGCCATCAGCTATAGACCCAATCTCTTCATAAACTCGTCCTTATAACTTTCCCCGATCGGGATCCTGATATCGTCCATTACTATTTTACTGCGTTGGATGGAGTCAATATTATTGACGTTTACCAAAAACGATCGATGTACACGTACAAAATCGGTATTGGCGAGTTTTATTTCTATATCCCTGAAATTCATTAGGGTAAGTATGGGTTTTCTTTCAGAAGTATGGATCTTTAGATAATCCTTCAGCCCCTGTATGTACTTGATATCCTCCAACTTTATTTTAACATTGCCGTAATCCGATTTTACAAAAATGAATTGGTTATCTGGGGGCTGCCCTCCAGTGGCCGATGAAAGGTTTCCCTCCTCAGTGCTCATGCTAGTTTTGAGCATTTTAAGCTCCTTAACACGGTTTATGGACTTTACAAATCTTGGAAACGGTATAGGCTTTACCAAATAATCCACGGCATTGAGTTCAAAACCTTCTATGGCATATTGGGGATAGGCCGTGGTAAAAATGAAAAAGGGTCGTTTGTCCAGGGTCTTTACAAACTCTATTCCGGTTATTTGGGGCATTTCAATATCCAGAAATACCAAATCCACATTTCCTTCCTGAAAAAGTGTCATACTCTCCAACGGATTGGTAAAGGTTCCCAAAACCTCTATACCGCCCAATTCTTCGCAATAGGATTTAACAATACCCAATGCCAAAGGCTCATCGTCAATTATGATACAGTTCATTTTTATAAATTTAGTTCCAATTGAACGGTGTAAAAACCATCCGTTTTATCAATCTTCAAGACATGCTGGTCGGGATAAAGCAGATGCAACCTACCTTTTATATTTTCCAGTCCGATACCGGAATTGCTTTCGTCTTTTCTATAGACCCCGATTTTGTTTTTCACAATAAAAAATAAACTTTCTTCGATCAATTCCATCTTGATCGAGACGTCTGTCCTTCCCTTGAAATCAGTGCCGTATTTAAATGCGTTCTCTACGAATGGAATTAATAATAGAGGTGGAATTTTCTTATCCTGATAATCCCCTGAAATTTTGATTTTTACGTTTTCACTATGGGATAACCGTAACAGTTGGAGCGATACAAAGTTTTTGATATAGTCTATTTCCTTGGAAAGGGGGACCAATTCCTGTTTTGCCTCATAGAGCATATAGCGCATTAACTCCGATAACATGATGATGGCCTCGGGAGCTTCTATGGATTTGTTTCGTACCAAGGAATAAACGCTATTCAATGAATTGAACAAAAAATGGGGGTTTAATTGGGCCCTTAAAAATTGTAGTTCGGTTTCCTTTCGTTGCACCTCGACCTCCCTGCTTTTACGGTCTCTTTTATAGAAATCCTTGGTAAGCCCCAGTACACCTCCCAATAGAAAAAAGGTCAGGGAGATAATGGCGGTCATGAAAGAGGGCAGTCTTTTCAATGGGCGCATGTCCTTTATGAAATGGGGTGGTTTTTTCGGAGGTTGCATCTCCGTGCTCTGTATCAGATCCGTAAATTTATCTATTGGGACATGAGGAAAGGGTACGAACTTGATAAGGAAATTAAAAAGAATCAATACGGTTATTGAAACAACAATATAAAGTGTAATCTCTTTTTTAAGGAGAAGGTAAGGCACCAATATGAGATAATTGATGTAGACTAAAATGGGGTTCAATAGTATTCTATAAAACATACCAAAACGCACTTCACCAAGATCTATGTATGATATGCTCAGAGGAAACAATATCAAGCAAGCCCAAACGATAATATGAATCCAAAACTCTTTAATCCTAATGTGTTTTTTCAAAGTATCTCCAAATAGTTGCCGAAAAAAGATACTCATTATTGATAAGAAATTTCATTTTCCTGTAAATCTTGTTTAGTTATTGCAGGGAACCGACCACTTTTCAATCGGTTCAGGACGATTGTTCCAATGCGTTCCGCCTCTGTTTTGGAAGCGAACCGGACTTTCTCGGATATTCCCGGAACATATTCCTGTCGTATCTGAAGCTTTCCATTTGCATATATTTCGTAGTACCAGCTTTTGTCCATCGGGTTTTCGGCCAGTTTTAGTCCATATCCCGTTTCAACGGATTTGATTTGTGGATTGCTAATATCCAACAACGTGCCTATAAGTAATGCTGCAATACCAATGATTAAAAAAGCGATACTGTGTTTTTTGTTTCCCATAACGACTAAAACACCGACCCGGACTTCATTTTGTTTTAAGAAACCCGGATAGGTGCCATCAAAAAATATAGTATTAATAAACTAAGAAAACTCATTTTAATCATCCTCATCTTCCTCTTGGTTGGGGAAGAACTCACGGTTGTCATCCAGGTACAAAGTTCCACTTCTACCTAGGGCCAAAAATGCGGTAGTACCGTTGTAAAATGCAATGGCTCCCTCCCGTGACACGCCTTCGTATTCCGTTTTTTCTTCCCAAAGGTCGGTGGAGGGGTCGTATTCCCATATATCGTCCGAAGCGCCAAAACCTGGATCTCCCGTTGCAAAGTATCCCTTATCCCCAATACTAAAGCCTACTGCATTGTTTCGTATAATGCCATAATTATCGTCCTCGTCCAAATCCAATAAAGGGTCCCAAGATTCTGTATCAAGGTCAAATACCCAGAAGTCTGCCTGGTTTAGACCATTGGATACTCCCGTTCCCAGATATACTTTATTGCCTATGGTAAAGATGGCCCCATCTCTTCGCTTGGTTCCCCCAAAGCCGACGAGTTCAGTCCATGTATCGTTGGAAGGGTCGTATTTCCAAAAATCCTTTTTATCATTGTCACCATCAAAACCGGTTCCAACATAACCATGAGTTTGGGAATTGAATCCAACAGCTCCACGCCGTGCCGATCCCTCAAAGGGATTAAGGGAGTCCCAGGTATTCGATGCCACATTGTATCGGAAAAAATCACCTAGTTCGTTGTCACCATCATAACCAAGGCCTACGTACCCATTGCCATTTACCGTAAAGGCAACGGTAGAACTTCTAGGAGTACCTGGGAAGGGGGCCAGTTGACTCCAAAAGTTGCCCTCCATATCATAGACCCAAACATCGGTCAATCTATCATCCCCGTCAAAACCCGTACCCATATATCCCTTATTGCCAATGGTAAAGGCAAAGGCCCCACTGCGTGGGGTTCCATCAAAAATGGAGCGGTCCACCCAATTGCCAACACTATCATCCTCCTCATCATTGGAACATGAAACAAACAGTAGCGCCATAAAAATAGGAAGACTAATTTTTCCTAGTGTTTTCAGAATTATTTTTGAACTATTCATTTATTTACGCGATTTGTTAGTAAAGTTTAAAGAATATTTAAGCCCCATTACTACATAGGGAGAAGAATTAATTTCAAAATCGAACAAGGGATTATCGTTTGAGTCCAATACTTTCAAATTATTGGCCATTGTAAAACCTGTCCTGATGACCACAATAAAACCGGATGACATGTGGTAATTGTACTCTAACCCTAGATTTATTCCGTTATATGTCAACTTTGTATGTTCAAGATTGTCAAGGCCGTTGACAGAAACTGTTTCGGAGTTGTTTACATAGATTCCGGACACAATGGCTTTGGAGCTTAGGGAATGTTTTTCATCGATTTTGTACGCGACCTTACTGTAAGGGAACCCCAAGATGTATCTCCATTTTGGGGTTATCTTTCCCTGAAAGGATAGTATTGGAAAAAGCCCCGGTTCTCCAAGAATTATCCCTCTGCCTAATCCCATAGTAAGACTAACAGGGAAATCTCCTTTTCCCCATTTTTTCGATACTAAAGCGGACCAATTGAATATGAAATCCTCGTTATTGAGCCCATTTTTAAAATTGGAGGACAGCATAGGGGCCGCGGAAACTGATATGGCCCATTTTGAACCAAAGTTTTGGTGGTATCCGATCTCTGGTTGAACCGTATGAGTTTTGTCATAGGAATCCGTACCAAGTATAGCACTACTATTGTAAAAGGAGAAGGTATGGGCCAGGTAATCCAAGCCAAGCTCAAGCTTTCCGGAATTCAAATTTTTTATGGCGTTGAGAGAAAAGACGTATTTTTCTAAATTCGTATCTCCCAGGCTTGGAATAAGTCCATATTCAAATACTCCCTCAAAATAGTCTTGGGATTCTTGACAATATATGGGATTCCTATGAGCTGTAATTATCATACCAATTAGAAAGACGTATTTCAATCCTCTATTTTTCCCCAAACGTATATAGCACCATCAGCCGTTGAAAAAAAGATATACAAAACCGGAAGTTCCCTAGATGAACCTTTATTTTTTGTCGATAAATGATGTAGAGGTGCTTTGTAGATATAGTATATCCTTCAGTAGATACATTTTCCTGTTCCGTATAAAATTCTTCGTGCCCGTCACCGAGGCGTTTTAATTTGCACCTCATAACCGAAGGAGGATGCGAAAGTTTTTTTGTTTTTTAATGGTTTTGTTAGGTGTCATAGCCTGTTCCGTAGATGCGTCCGATATCCCGACACTTGAGGTTGGACAGGACTTTACCACCTCCAATGTACGGGTGCTGGTATTGGATACTTTTTCCGTGAAGTTATCTACTTTTAAGTTTGATAGTATTAATACCTCGGAGAGTGAGCGACTTTTGGTAGGGAAGTATAATGATGACTATTTGGGCACCATTGAGTGTAATTCCTATTTTGAATTATCCGCTGCCACCACGGAAAACGCAACTGCTCCATACACCCTTCCCAACGATGCGACGCTGGACAGTGTGGCCTTAATTTTGGGATATGATCGCTATTTCTATAATGATACTACTTTAGTCTCCCATATTAATGTACATCTATTAAGCGAAGAGGTGGAACCTGATGACGATGCCTTTTTCAATACCAGTACGTTGGAATATGACACCATTCCCTTGGTTTCCAGAAGATATCGCCCCGAACCTTTTGATGAAGACTCATTACACATTTCCTTGCCCTTTGAATTTGGCAACAATCTGTTTCAACTCATACAGCAAAATGATATCAATGACAATGAAGACCTAAGGGACAACTTCAAAGGGTTTGCCCTTGTTCCGGAAAAGAGCGATAATACCTCTGTGATTGGCTTTAGCAAGGAAAGCGAAAGGACGTATCTTAGGTTTTTTTATTCGGTTCCCGAGGAGTTCGAAGATGAAGAAAGATTTTTGGATTTTGCAATCAATCCGTTCCCTGAGGCCCCGAATGCCTTTAACAAAATATGGAATACTTCCATGGATTCTTCGTTAAATACCCTTTTAGACCAAGAAGATGAACTCCCCACTTCAGAGAACAATGATTTGAGCTATATACAATCCGGAACAGGGTATGCTACTAAAGTAGATTTCCCCAGTATCCGCAGTATTTATGATATAGAGGGTACGGGTACGGTCTTAAGTGCGCTCCTAAGGATAAAGCCATTACGTGCCAGTCATGATGAGAGAACGTATCTACGGGATTCATTAAACGTAAACGTACTGGACCAGAACAATGTTATTACGCAAGTCATAACAACTGGCGAAGGCATTGTTATTGGAAAGATAACTGGGACAAACGAGGAATTTTCGGATGTGGTGTATGAAGTACCCGTTGGGGTGTTTGTGGATCAAAAACTACATGAAACGGTCATTACCGAGGATGCCCTTGTATTATTTACCAAGGATTTTAATCAAACAGTAGACCGCATCATTTTGCAAGGGGAGGACAACCGCGATTTTGAGGCACGTTTGGAAATTACTTATGCCATTTATGATGAATAAGGTTCTGTTTTCATTGATTCTTTTTCCATTTTGTATCGTTGCCCAGACCAATAACCTTACCGGATCGCCTTATTCCTTTTTCGGCCTTGGCGTATCTACCAATTCCAGCATAGGAAAAAATAGCGCATTGGGACGTGGGGGTTATGCCTTAAATAGTAATTTCTTAATCAACAATCTTAATCCGGCCGCATTGGGGACCTTAGGTGAGAAGAGCTTTTTGTTCGATTTCGGATTTCTTACTGAGATAAGTACAGTGGCCAATCGGAGTACGGAGGAAACTAGGGTGGCGGGTAATTTTTCCAATCTGGCCATCGCTTCCAGCATAACGCCAAAATCGGCTTTTGGACTTTCTGTCGTTCCCTATTCCGATGTTGGATACTCGCTAATTGGTATCGATAGCAATGTAGAAGGGTCCTCCAACTCGTTCATAAGCAATGTCTTCGGAACGGGCTCCTTGAACGATCTGCGACTTTCCTATGGTAGTAGTCTTACCGATGACCTCCGTGCGGGGGTGTATATTTCCTATTTGTTCGGGGCAATTTCGGAGCGGGAATCGGTGACTGCCCTAAGTGGATTTGTCAATGAAAGCACACTTACCATTTCAGAAGAAAACAAGTATAACGGTTTCCGTTTTGGCTTAGGATTACAATACAGTGTTTTTCCCAACCTTACCTTGGGATGGAATTTAAGCCTGCCAACTACACTTTCCGGGACTCGGGATAGATCGGTAGAAAAAACGTTGGACTTCATCCCCACGCCCGTTGAGAATGAAACCGATTTGGATATTGACGGTTTTGACCTTCCCTTGGAAGTGGGTACTGGTATACTGTTCTCGCCTATCCCTAAAATCCACGTCAATTTGGACTACACCTTAAAATTATGGAATGCAACCGATCAAAGAGACAATATTGGGGAATTTGTGAATCAATATATATACGGGATTGGGGTAGAATACCTTAAGGCGGACAGATCCTTTAATTATCTGGATCGGATTCGGATAAGGGCCGGGTTCAACTATGATAGCGGTTATCTGAATATCAATGGAAATGTTATTGATGCCTATAGTATAACAGCCGGTTTGGGTATTCCCTTGGGAGCTAGGTCCCAATCCATGTTGAATATCGGTTTTTCCAGCTCCAGTAGGGGTTCCACAGAGGGCATTTTGGTGGAGGAACGTTTAAATACCATAAACATAAATCTAAGCCTCAAGGACATTTGGTTCCGAAAACGTAAAATAAACTAAGCGGATTTTATAAAGGAGCAAAATATTTATATTGGATATAATCCATTTATTTGGAAATATTCCATATATTAGCTATCCTTTTTAGGATAGTAATGAACAAGACCATTCTCCACTTGGATTTGGATACCTTTTTTGTATCCGTTGAACGATTGCTCAATACAGAGCTTCGGAACAAACCCTTATTGGTCGGGGGTATTACGGATAGGGGTGTTGTAGCTGCCTGTAGTTATGAGACTCGGGGTTATGGCATACATTCGGGCATGCCCATGAAGATGGCCAAGGAATTGTGCCCGGAAGCCAAAGTCATCAAGGGAAATGCAGGGACCTATAGTAAACATTCGGATGTGGTTACCGAAATCATTAAGGAGAGCGTTCCTGTCTTTGAGAAATCCAGCATCGATGAATTTTACGCAGACCTTTCAGGGATGGATCGTTTCTTTGGTAGCTATAAGTATGCTACGGAATTGCGCCAAAGGATAATAAGGGAGACCGGGCTGCCCATATCTTTTGGTCTATCCGTCAATAAAGTAGTTTCAAAAGTAGCTACCGATGAGGCCAAACCCAATAACCAGTTAAAAATTGATTTCGGGCTCGAAAAACCATTTTTGGCCCCATTATCCATTAAAAAGATTCCCATGGTGGGGGACAAGACCTACCAGACGTTGAGAAATTTAGGCATACGAAAAGTTAGAACTATACAGGAAATGCCTGTGGATATCATGCAACGTGTGCTTGGTGCCAATGGAACCGTAATTTGGAGGCGGGCCAATGGTATGGATAGTACACCAGTGGTTCCATTTTGTGATAGAAAATCCATTTCCACGGAACGGACCTTTGATAGGGATACGATCGATGTGCTAAAACTTAAAGGAATTTTAATGGCCATGACGGAGAATCTGGCCTATCAGCTGCGCCGGGGCAATAAACTCACCGCATGTATAACCGTTAAGATACGGTATTCCGATTTTAACACCTATTCCAAGCAGATGCGAATTCCATATACCAGTGCGGATCATATATTGCTTCCCAAAATTTTGGAACTGTTTCGTACGCTGTATAGCAAAAGAATGTTGGTACGCCTGATCGGTATCCGTTTCAGTCATTTGGTTTCGGGGAATTACCAGATAAACCTCTTCGAGGATACCGAAGAAGCCTTGAATCTGTACCAGGCCATGGATCATGTTAGAGATCGGTTCGGTGACCGTTGCGTTTTTCGAGCCTCGGCCATGGGAGCCAAAACTATTGGTAGAATGCACAACCCCTTTAATGGGCAACCACCAATTGTACTGGCACATAGAAAACAATGATTTTGTAAATAGTTATTGGTTGATAGTAAAAAGTTTTCAGTAGATGCAAGCAATCAACCATTAACCAACAACCATCAACGAACAACTATTTGTATTTAAACTGCCACACATACTACAGCATGCGCTTCGGAACCTTTTCCGAACTGGACCTATTGCAATTGGCACAGCAGAACCATATAAAGCAATTGGTGCTCACGGATATCAATACAACTTCGGCATGCCTGAATTTTGTTCGAAAGGCACCGGAGTATGATGTGCGCCCCATTTTGGGAATCGATTTTAGAAATGGGGTAGATTGCTGTTTTTTAGGCATCGCCAAAAACAATGCGGGGTATCAAGAGTTAAATACTTTCTTATCGTATCATTTACAGAACGAATTGGAAATTCCGCAACGTGCCCCCTCATTTAAAAATGCGTTTGTCATTTATCCTTTCGAGACCGTTTTGCTTAACGAACAACACGAATTTTTAGAAAATGAATTTATAGGCATCTCCATCAAAACCCTTAGACGGTTGCCTTTTTCCAGATTGCTAAAGCTTAAGGATAAATTGGTGGTACAGCAACCGGTCACTTTTAGGAATAAGCGCGATTTCAATGCGCATCGATTGTTACGTGCCATTGATAACAATGTGCTTTTGAGCAAGCTTTCGGAAACGGAAGTGGCCGATGCCGATGAAAAGATGTTTCCCATGCTGAATTTGGCCGAAGCATTTTCGGAATACACCCATATCCTCGAAAACACGGAACGTCTTTTGAAAGCGTGTAGCATCCATTTCGATTTTTCAAAAAATCGGAAACCGCAAAATTTAAAGGCCTTTACCAATAGTATAGAAGAGGATGAACGGCTGATCGAGAAGTTGTGCGATGAGGGATTGCCGTATAGATACCCTAAAATGGACAAGTCCGTAAGGGAGCGGTTGGAAAAAGAATTGGACGTTATTAAAAAAATGGGTTTTGTCTCCTATTTTTTGATCAATTGGGATATCGTTTCCCATGCCAGCAAAAGAGGATTTTATTATGTAGGACGGGGTAGTGGGGCAAATAGCATAGTTGCATATCTCTTGCGGATAACCGATGTAGATCCCATGGACCTGGATCTCTATTTTGAACGCTTCATTAATCTATACCGCGCCAATCCACCGGATTTTGATATTGATTTCTCTTGGCGTGATAGGGAGGAGATGACCCAATACATTTTTGACCGTTTTGACCATGTTGCACTCGTAGGCACCTATGTCACCTTTAAGCGAAAAGGAGTCGTCCGGGAACTGGGGAAAGTCTTTGGGCTTCCAAAAGAGGAAATCGACATTTTGAGCGAAGGCCACTATTCTCTTTCCAAATTGGACAGTGCTTCCAGACTTGTTCTTAAATATGGTGAGTTAATTCAGGGTATGCCCAATTATTTAAGTGTCCATGCCAGTGGTATTCTAATAAGTGAACGGCCTTTGAACTATTTTTCCGCCACTTTTTTACCTCCCAAGGGATTCGCCGTAACCCAATTTGATATGGTCATCGCGGAGGACGTAGGGCTTTACAAATTTGATATTCTGGCACAGCGAGGGTTGGGAAAGATAAAGGACACCTTGGCCATCGTAGCCCAAAACCAACCCGAAGAGGCCAATTTTGATATTCATGATGTCAAGACTTTTTTTCAGGATTCCGTAATCAATAATTTGATCAAAACCGCGCAGTGCATGGGTTGCTTTTACGTAGAATCACCGGCCATGCGTATGTTGCTCAAAAAACTGGAAGTGGATAATTATTTGGGCTTGGTTGCCGCCAGCTCCATTATTCGTCCAGGTGTAGCAAAAAGTGGTATGATGCGCGAATATATTTTACGTCATCGCCATGAAGGGAGGGCCCAAGAAAAAGCGCATCCGGTGATGTTGGATATTATGCCGGATACCTATGGGGTAATGGTATACCAGGAAGATGTAATAAAGGTTGCTCACCATTTTGCCGGTTTGGATCTGGGCGAGGCCGATGTGCTCCGTCGCGGTATGAGCGGGAAGTTCCGTTCCCGGGAGGAGTTTCAAAAAGTGAAGCACAAATTCATTAGCAATTGCAGAAAAAAAGGGTATAAGGACGTTTTGATCTTTGAGATTTGGAACCAGGTAGCCAGTTTTGCAGGATACGCCTTTGCCAAGGGCCATTCCGCATCCTATGCAGTAGAAAGCTATCAAAGCCTGTTCTTAAGGGCCTATTTTCCACTGGAATATATGGTGGCCGTTCTCAATAATGGTGGTGGATTTTATCGCTCGGAATTTTATGTTCATGAGGCCCGAATGATGGGGGCTACGATTCATCCCCCTTGTATCAATCAAAGCCAAATAGCAAATTGTATCTATGACAAACATATCTACTTGGGAATGATGTACCTAAGGGATTTGGAACGGCAAGTCATGGAGCGTATCGTAAAGGAACGTGCTACAAATGGCCTTTTCAGCTCATTGGAGGATTTCCTCGATAGGGTGATTATCTCAGTGGAACAGTTGAGTATCTTGATACGTATTGATGCATTTCGGTTTACAGGGATAAACAAGCACCAAATACTTTGGAAGGCTTATTTAACACTTTCAAGGAATCCCAGGGTGGAGCACCCAAAACTATTTCCGCCCACAAGGCAAAAGTTTAGGATTCCCCCATTGAACACCACTTTTTTGGAAACTGCTTTTGAGCAGTGGGAGTTATTGGGCTTTTGTTTGAGTAGCCCTTTTGAATTGCTTGAAGTACCTCCTAAGAACTCAAACGGTCAACATAACTTGGAAAGCTATCTCAATAGGCATATCGATATTTACGGTTATTTGATCACGGTAAAAAATACAAATACGCATTCTGGAAAACGTATGCATTTTGCAACGCTTCTAGATCAACAGGGAAAGGTTTTCGATACGGTGCTTTTTCCTCCTGTGGCGGCCAAATATCGTTTTCGGGGCAAAGGTATTTATCGCTTCTATGGAAAGGTGGTCAGTGAGTTTGGGTTTTTAAGCATAGAGGTCATTAAAATGCAAAAACAGAACTATATTCCGGATCCACGGTATGCCGATATGAAAACCAGTACAAGAGTGTTTGAAACTAGGACACAACATAAAAATATCGGAATTTCAGATAAAGAAGCCATCACCCATGACGAAAGGGAATAGCCCCGTAAGTTTATTATTAGGGCCTTTCCTAGATTCCCAAAATAAGTTCTAAATTTAGACATGCAAGAAGAATTTCATAGGAACGTCTCCGTAAGGGGATCGGAAGAATTTACAGGAGTCCAGTTACGGGAACCTGCACGCTACGCGGCCGGACCTTTGGGTATTCAGGTTGCGATGCAGCACAGTTTTAAGGAAATGGGCATCACACGTTCCATGAAGGCCTTGTTGCATATGAATCAAAAAGAGGGCTTTGATTGCCCTAGTTGTGCATGGCCCGATCCCGAAAAGCCTTCCAGAATAGGCGAGTATTGCGAGAATGGGGCCAAAGCCTTGGCGGACGAGGCTACTACCCGACAAATCGATGCGGAGTTTTTTAAAAAGCATTCGGTGGAAGAGCTTTCATTGTTGACAGATTATGAGTTGAACAAGTTTGGCCGGCTTACAGAACCTCTGGTACTCAGACCTGGAAGTGTTCACTACGAACCCATAACATGGAATGATGCCTATGCTTTGATTGCAGAGGAATTACATCGATTGGAATCACCGGATGAAGCCATTTTTTATACTTCCGGGCGGTCCAGCAATGAGGCAGCTTTTCTATATGGGATGTTTGCGAGGGCCTTGGGGACCAACAATATGCCGGATTGTTCCAATATGTGTCATGAAAGCAGTGGCGTAGCCCTGAGCGAAACCTTGGGCATCGGAAAGGGATCGGTTAAATTGGAGGATTTTTATGGCGCAGAAGTAATCATTATTGCCGGTCAAAACCCGGGGACCAACCATCCGCGTATGCTTTCCGCTTTGGAGAAATGCAAGCAGAATGGCGGAAAGATAATCAGTATTAATCCTTTGGAGGAATCCGGTCTGGTCAATTTTAGAAATCCGAAGACGCTTAAGGGTCTAGCGGGAAATGGCGAGGACATAGCGGACATCCATCTGCCTGTAAAAATCAATCAGGATGTTCCTTTGGTAAAGTTGCTCTTAAAAAGATTGACCAGATTGGATGAGGTGACCGGAAAGGTGTTGGACCATGATTTTATGGCCACCTATACCGATGGTTATAAGGCTTTTTTAAAGCATCTGGAACAATATCAAGAAAAGGATTTGCTTCAACGGAGCGGTGTTGATTCGGACAAAATAGATCACGTGGTAAAGCTTTTGGCGACCAAATCCAAAATTATCGTTTGTTGGGCCATGGGACTCACCCAACACAAAAATGGAGTAGAGAATATTCGTGAATATGTAAACCTGCTGTTGGCTAAGGGAGCCATTGGAAAACCAAATGCCGGAACATGTCCCGTACGGGGGCATAGTAATGTGCAAGGAGATCGAAGCGTGGGGATTATGCACTATGTGAATAAAGACCTCAATGAACGTATAAAAAAACATTTGGGTTTTACGCCCCCGGACAAGGAAGGCGTAGATACGGTAGGAGCCATAAAGGCGATGTATGAGGGAGAAGGCAAGGTGTTCATCTGTTTGGGAGGTAATTTTTTAATGGCCGCCTCCGATACTGAATATACTGCAAGAGCTTTACAAAATTGTACCCTCACGGTACAGGTCAGCACTAAACTGAACCGTACCCATTTGGTCACGGGTAGAACAGCCTTGATCCTGCCTACCCTCGGTCGATCGGAAAAAGATACGAAAGGAGGGCAACAACGGTATTTTACGGTTGAAAATAGTATGGGCAGGGTAACCCGTTCACGGGGCATGCTTAAACCTTCTTCTGGAAATCTCAAAAGCGAACCGGAACTCATTGCCGAAATGGCAAATGCCTATTTCAAAGGAGAGCATGCTATGGACTGGAAATCCTTGGGAGAGGATTATGGACTGATCCGGTCCTATATCGATAAGGTGGCCAAGGGTTTTGAAAACACGGATGAACGCTCAAAAGGTGTTGGATATTATCTGCCCAATAACGTAAGGGAACGCGATTTTAGCTCGCTCCCTGATGGAAAGGCGCAATTTACCATTAACGCACTTCCCGATCACAATTTACGCGATGATGAATTTTTATTGATGACCATCCGTTCGCACGACCAGTTCAATACCACAATTTATGGACTCAACGATAGATACAGAGGGGTTTACAATGAAAGAAGGGTGCTCTTTATGAACCCACAGGACATGCAGGAACGAAATTTAAAAAAAAGGGATGTTGTGGATATGATCAGCAACTATGATGGTGTAAAGCGAACCGCAAATCGTTTCCTGGTTATTCCCTATGCCATTCCCCGCACGAATCTGGCCGCTTATTTCCCGGAAACCAATGTTTTGGTGCCCTATAACCATTTTGCCGATAAGAGCAAGACCCCTATTAGCAAATCGATTGTGGTAAAGATCAAGAAGACTTCTCCTTAAGAAATGGACCTGACCGTCCTTGATTTTGATTAGTACTACAATTCCTTTAAACGAATATTGCGGTACTCCACTTTCATAGGTGGGCCCCTATGGGCCTGTAGACCTAAAAAGCCTGAAAACTTTCGGTTTACGGTGTCGTTATCGATTACGTAGCTCATAAGGATACCATTGATATAATGCTGTAACCGATTCCCTTTTATGATAAGATGACATTCGTTCCAATCCCTACTTTTTATCTGGTTTCTAAGGGAATCTGAATTTCCCAGCGATTCCAAAACTGCCCTACTTTGCCAGGCATTCTTATCCACATTGGCACGTAACGAACCGGGGGTATCCGGGTCTTTCTGTGAAGTAATCGCAGCTTTCTCTCCGCGATAGGCCAAGGTAGTCCGCTTTCGTTCCTCATAATTTTGCCCTGTATAACTATTTTTTCCATCTATATCCGCTTGATAACCACGGAGCGCGAACGGAACGGTGTCCAAAAGCTCACTTCGATAGTTAATACCGCTATTGCCATTTTCAGAAATCCTAAACTCTGTTTTGAACTCAAAATCTTTAAGTTCACCACCTTTCCAAATAATAAAGGTATTGGACTTTAGAAGCGTTTCGGGAGTGATTTCCCCGACCAAATTGTTATTTTCTACATGCCAATAGGTAGTGTCGCCTTCCCAATTATTTAAGGATTTTCCATCGAACATGGAAACAAAGCCGTCGTCCACCACAGTACTATTTTCAAGGGTTTCATTCCCTTTTTCTTTGGGCTTTTCACCGCAGGAATACATGCTGAATAGAATGCACATCCCCAATACAATACTCAATTTTCCACCTTTACTTACTTTCTCATTCATGTCCTTTGTTATAAAAGATGAATAGCCCGTCCTTACCGGCTACAATAATATCCTTGTTTCCATTCCCCGATAAATCGGTTACCCAAAAATGGATTCCGGTGCCTTTGCCTTCACCGAATACCCCATAGTCTATAATATGTTTGCTGAAACTTTCCCCATTGAATGTATAATAGTAAATTCCGTAAGGATCATTGCCGCCAGGATCTTTGCCATTGTGGGCACGATACCGTTTTCCCGAAATGAGTTCGTTCTCTGCATCACCATCAAGATCGGTCCATACCATAGTGTGGAACTGCGAGTTATTTGGGTCGATCGGATGTTTTACCCATTTCGGTAATTCTCCACTTTCCTGTTTTTGTTCGTACCAATGTAATCCATAACCGTGCCCTTGGCCTACAATCAGGTCGTTATGACCATCTTCGTTAACGTCTACAACTAAGATAGGCACACTTGCGGTACCGAGCTCAAAATCGGGATGAAAAATCCAATCCCCTTCAAATGGATTTTTGGGGGATTCTACCCAACCTTTGCTCACAATAAAATCTCCTCTTCCATCATGGTTTACATCACCAAAACCAAGACCGTGGCCATGTTCCCCCATGACTTTGTAGGGCGTAAACTTTCCAGTTCCCCTTCCTTCTGAATCTGTTATCAAGCGATAAATAATCAAAGGGTCATTGGGTGTGTTAGGTACAATTTCCGGAATGCCGTCCCCATCAATATCCCATGAACGCGGGGCTTCTATATTGCCGGCCTCGGCAATGAGGTGTTCCGTCCATTCACCCTCATTTCCAGGATTTTCCATCCATACCAGGCGTTTTCCAAACCATCCCCCGGTAATATAATCCATATGGCCATCGCCGTTTACATCTAGCGGCAGGGTGGAGAAATCATCGTAGTATTCCCCATAGCGCTTAAAATCTCCAATAAAATGACGGTCGAGATAAGTGGGCCCTTCATACCAATAGGAACCGGATACCAGGTCAGGGATTTTGTCGTTGTTAACATCGAAAACGCCAACTGATTCAAAACTTTCCGATGCTATTTTTTGCTTCTCAAATTTTAAAGGTTTTCTTATGAATTCATCAGATGTATGGTCTTGTGCCAAGGAGGAGAATCCACTTAGGTAGAGAAATGGAAGGGCTAGAGAAATTTGGAATACGAAAAACCTTTTACAGCTTTGGAGAATATCTTTAATAACATCCATCTTTAAAACTTCGTTTTGCGAAGAACAGTAAATATATCAATGATTATATAAGACATGGACTTTAAGGGAATTTAATTTATAACAATTTTCCCCATTGCCGGGGAGTTTCACTATATCCTTATGATTTACCTCCGGTTTAATCCCCTACGTATGCTTTTAGGGCCAGATATACGCCATTGCTCCAACCAAAGCCGTCCTGCACGGGGTATTCCCCTCCACCAGCTTCTAACCCCATATCCTCAACATTATATTTCTCTACAAATTTGCCCGTGTTTTTGTACACCTTTTCGTTTAAGGCCACCCATCTTTGTGCAATGGTCCTGGCCAAATTTTCGTAGCCGTAGTTTTGAAGTCCTATTACCGTCATCCATTGTAAGGGAGCCCAACCATTGGGGGCATCCCATTGTTCGCCGGTATGGTACAAAGTGGTAACAACCCCGCCAGGTTTTAAAAAATGCTTTTCAATATAAGAAGCTACTGCATCTGCCTGTTCCTGATCGGCCATTTCAAAAAATAGGGGATAGGTCGTGGCCAGGGATTTCAAGGAAGTCCGCTGTTGTTTTACCCAATTGTAATCCTCAAAGACACCGTCAGTTTTATTCCAAGCATAGGTATTTAAAAACTCCTTTCTAGCTCCCATTCTTGTTTTCAACGCGGCCACATAAGCTGCGTCCTCGGCATAGCATTGGGCAAGAATCTCTTCCATACCATATAACAATGCATTAAGGTCTACGGGAATAATATCGGTAGTTTCGATAGTTTCTATGGATTTTCCATTGGCAAACCAACGGGAGGTATAGTCCCAACCGGACTCTGCGCCCGAACGTAGGTCACGATACATTTTTTCGCCACCGCCCATTTTTTGAACTTGGGTGTAATCCTCGCGATACGATTCCTGGCGTGGGGTATTTCCTTTATCAAAATAGCGATTCATAATACCGACCGGAGTTGCCACGCAATGTCTAATGGGTTTTTCATTAGCGTGTTTTCCATCCATCCAAAAGTCATACTCTTTTTTTAACGCCTCCCGATATTTGACATAAATTTGTTTTCCTTTATGATCAGCCAATAACTTCACCATCTGGGCGAAGAAGGGAGGCTGGGAACGCGTAATGTAGTAGGTGCGATTCCCATTGGGGATATGCCCCACAGTATGTATTAAGTGGGCAAAGTTGTCCAACATATTTTGGATACGTTCAAACTCACCACTTTCTGCCAATCCCAACATAGTAAAATAACTGTCCCAATAGTATACTTCTCGAAAACGACCCCCTGGAACAATATAAGGCTTGGGCAGGGGTAGTAATGTGCTGCCTTCCACATCCGTGTCGGATTTCCGTTGTAGCACCGGCCAAAGAGCTTCAACATGTTCAACCGCGGAACGGTTGGGGTCGGATTTGAAATCCGAGGAGATGGAGATGGGAACATCAAAATTCTCGAGGACAAAAGCCTTTAAATCAAAATCAGCCTTGTCTTTTTGCGTAGCATATTTCTCTACAATAATTTCATACGGATATTTCGCCGTACAGTCCACGAAGGTCTTGCCATCCTCAAAAACCTCACTCAGTTGAACATCAGCAAATAGTTCGCCCAAAAGGTCATCTGGAGTTTTTAAGGTTCGGGTTGCCGTAGAATCCGTTGTGCTGGTAGGAGTTGGAACAGCAACTTTTTTATCAGTTCTGCAAGCTGTAAGAAAAACAAGTAGTATTAGGAAATATCTCATGGATTGTATGTGGCCGGTTTAGTACCTGAAAATAAGGCTTTTTATTTAAATGCCGTATAAGCAACCCTTTTTGTGTTTTTCATCTATAGAGTAAATCCGTATGCGATGAAAAAGCTCTTATTTGTTCTACTCATTTTAGTGTTTGGTTGTAGTGACGACAAGGAAGAGGATTTATGTTTTCCCGATGGAGTGATCATTGACTTGATAGTAAGAAACTTTTTTGTAGAGTTGGTCAGCGCTGATGGAGAAAATCTAATAGAAAATGGCACGTTTAAGAGTAACGAAATTGTGCTACGTTATAAGGAATCCAAAATTACGGGCAGTGTTTTCGAAAATGTGGAGGGTCTCGAAAATGTTATTACTATGAATCTTTTTGGTGACGATGGCGACAATACTTTTCTCATTGATTTAAGCATGTCGGTTACCGATACCTTGGTGCTCAACTTGACCAAGACCGTAAATGAATGTGGTATTGCTGATTTTTCTCTAAATTCTGCAACCTACAATGGTCTGGTAAAGACACTACTTCCTTTCAATGAACATGGGGATTCTGAAAAAATTGTGGTCATCAAATAAATTTGAGTATAGTGGGTCGATTCAGGTTTTACTGAAAGGCAGGTATCCCTGTCACATCGGCACCTGTAATCAAAAGGTGAATATCGTGGGTGCCTTCGTAAGTGATAACACTTTCCAGGTTCATCATATGACGCATAATACTATATTCCCCAGTAATACCCATACCCCCTAATATCTGGCGTGCCTCTCTGGCAATAGTAATGGCCATATCCACATTATTGCGTTTGGCCATAGAGATTTGAGCGGTAGTCGCTTTTCCTTCGTTCTTTAACTGCCCCAAACGAAAGGCCAATAACTGGGCCTTTGTGATTTCGGTAATCATTTCGGCCAGTTTTTTCTGCTGTAACTGAAAGGATGCAATGGGTTTGCCAAATTGTACACGTTCCTTGGCGTATCGCAGGGCAGTATCATAACAATCCATAGCTGCACCAATGGCACCCCAGGCTATGCCATACCGGGCCGAGTCCAAACAACCCAATGGTGCTCCCAGTCCGTTTTTGCCCGGCAATAGGTTTTCCTTGGGAACCTTTACATTATCAAAGATCAATTCCCCGGTAGCAGATGCCCGTAATGACCATTTATTATGGGTTTCGGGAGTAGAGAAACCTTCCATATCGCGTTCTACGATCAATCCATGAATACGGCCCTCTTCATTTTTTGCCCATACTACGGCGAGGTCCGCAAATGGGGAGTTGGAAATCCAAAGCTTGGCACCATTCAAGAGATAATGGTCACCTTTATCCTTAAAATTAGTGGTCATCCCTCCCGGATTGGAACCATGGTCAGGTTCCGTTAAACCAAAGCATCCCATAAGTTCGCCTGCAGCCAATTTGGGCAGGTATTTTTTGCGCTGTTCTTCCGTACCATAGGAAAAGATAGGGTACATGACCAGGGATGATTGAACCGATGCCGTGGAACGTACTCCGCTATCTCCCCGTTCAATTTCTTGCATAATGAGTCCATAACTAATTTGATCTAGCCCCGCTCCACCGTATTCCTCGGGAATGTAAGGCCCAAAAGCCCCTATTTCCGACAAGCCATTAAGAATTTGTTTTGGAAATTCTGCCTTTTGGGCATATTCTTCTATAATCGGGGAGATGTCCCGTTTTACCCATTGGCGGGCGGCATCACGTACCAATTTGTGTTCCTCGGAAAGTAGGTCGTCCAAGTTGTAATAGTCGGGTGCTTCAAATAAATCGGGTCTCATATTGCCATTTTCGCCAAAGATAAATAAAGAAAATACAACAATACTAAAGACTAATGTTACATTTTTAAATAAAATTCCCTGGTCAATTCTTGATATTCCGAAGTGTATACATGGCGATCTATCTCTATGATCAGTTCTTTTTCGGATGCTTCCGTTTTATGAAAGCCAAATTCCAATAAACTTCTTTTTATTTCTGAAATTTTATTTCCCTTTACCCGGGTTATCCGTTTTGGATAAAGACCCAATGATTCGCTTATTTGAAGTAGGGATTTTTCTTCTTTAAAGGGAACAATAATGGAAAGAATACCGTTCTTGGCGAGTAATTGGGAAGCGCATTGCAAAAGTTCCTCAAAGGGTAGGGAAAGATTTTGCCGAGCCCTATCCCTTGAGCTGCTACCAGTGGAAACGTTTTCGGAATAAAACGGTGGATTGGAAACAATTAAATCGTAAGTATCATCCACTTCCTCACAGAATTCATTCAAGCCGGCATGATAACAGAAGAGACGGTCGCTCCATGGAGAGGCTTCAAAATTTTCAACGCATTGCTCATAGGCGGCATCATCGATTTCCAGGGCATCGATAGTTTCGACATTGCATCGTTGGGCCAACATAAGAGCTAGCAACCCAGTTCCTGCGCCGATATCCAAGATTGAGGAAGGATTATTTTTTACGGATGCCCAAGCTCCAAGCAATACGCCATCCGTTCCCACTTTCATCGCGCAGCGGTCTTGTTGGATGGTAAATTGTTTAAATTTAAAAGGTTTGCTCATTCCAGGTGTCCGGCCTCCCTTGTTTCCGATCCTTCTAATTCCATTAGAGAATCCCCAAGTCTGGAACGCATGTCATTGGCCAGCAACTTTATTTTTTCGACCACTTCAGGATACTTGTCTGCAACATTGGTTGCTTCGCTAATATCATTTTCCAAATCATATAATTCCAAAGCCTCCATGTCTACCATCCTGTAGTCCCCGGGCAAACCATCCTTACCCGGTTCCTGTCCGTCCATGGTACGATAACGATGTGGAAAATAGAGCTTCCATTTTCCATAGCGTACCCCGAATAGTTCGTTTACCCGATAATAAAAGAAATAAGCTTCCTGTGGACTTTCTTTGGTTTTTCCCTTCAGGACTTCCCAGACACTTTTGCCATCGATGGTTTTTTCAGGAAGTTCGGCATTCGTAATTTCCGCGATTGTCGGCAAAATATCAATAGCCATAATGGGGGTATCCAGTACCTTTCCTCCTTCTAGGCCATTGGGATATTTAATGATAAAGGGTTCCCGTTGCCCCCCTTCCCAAGCTGTTCCTTTTCCTTCACGTAGGGGATGGGCGCTTCCGGCATGATTGCCGTAGGATAGCCATGGACCGTTATCCGATGTAAAAATGACTATGGTATTTTCCTCCAGTCCGTTCTTTTTTAAGGCATTCAAAATTTGACCTACGGACCAGTCAATTTCCATGATGACGTCACCATAAAGCCCTCGATCTGATTTTCCCTTGAACTTATCCGAGACGAATAAAGGCACATGAGGTTGGGGATGGGGCACATAGAGAAAAAAAGGATTTTCTGCATTTCGGTTGATGAAATCAACACTGCGCTCAGTAATGCGGGTAGTGAGTTGTGATTGTTCCTTTAAGGTGTCTATCACGGTTTCGTTTTCAAATAGGGGAAGGGCGGGGAAATTGAAAATTGTACCCTGTTGTGGGTGGTAGGGCCACATATCATTGGAATAAGGGATGCCAAACCATTCATCGAATCCATGACGGGTGGGCAAAAACTTTGGATGGTGCCCCAAATGCCATTTCCCATAGATGGCCGTTTTGTACCCGATGGTCTTGAGCATTTCTGCCAAGGTAGTCTCCGATGCATTGATGCCATGGTCATTCCCAGGCCCTAAAGCACCATGTATCCCGATTCTGTTGGGATAGCAGCCCGTAAGAATACCGGCCCGGGAGGCGGAGCAAACCGCTTGTGCCGAGTAATAACTTGTTAACCGTACCCCATCGGCGGCCATTTGATCTAAATTGGGGGTAGCAATATTCTTGGATCCGAATACCCCGACATCTTGATACCCTTGGTCATCGGTAAATATGAGCACAATGTTTGGGGATGTTTTCGCTTTCTTGAGTTCTGCTTTCTGCTCACCACATGAGGATAATGCAAATACGACGAGGATGAAGGAAATTCTAAACATAATACAATGTACGATTGGTAAATCCGTCTAAATATACCATAAAATATATCCAGATTTCGAATTCCTACCCCAGGGTTTGGGAATTTGACCTCTAATTCAAATATAGGTCTACCAGACCTTCCGGTGTGGATACAAACAATGTCCTGTTCTTCCGATCTACCTTGGTAAGGATTTCGTCGGTTAAAGGGACCAAAAGCTCTTTGCCATTCTTTTCCACTTCAATTAGCACTTGGGAAGTGGTGTCGTTTACTCCGGTAACTACACCGATATCCCCATGGGTGCTATCCTTAATGGTAAAACCAATGATCTCATGGTAATAGAACTTATTGCCTTCCAGTTTGGGAAGCAAGGATAGGGGAAGATATAGTTCGGCACCAAGAATTCTGTCGGCGGCCTCTTCATCTTTTACATCCTCAAAATCGATACGTAATAGTGCCGACTTGTGCAGACGACATTTATCAATAAAAAATGGAACCAAATTGCCTCGTATTGAGACAAATATTGATTCCATATTTTCGTAAATTTCGGGTTCGTCGGTATCTAGTTTTACCAATACCTCTCCCTTATAGCTATATTTTGAAACGACTTTACCGAGGTAGAAACAATCTTCCTTGCGCATCGCTTCGGAATTTTTTACTCCTCTTCGGTGGATGCAGCTGGCGCGTCTTCGGAATCTGCGGCAACCACTTTCTCTTCAGCTGGAGCCTCCTCAGCTTTGGGAGCTTCTTCGGGCGCCGGTGCCTCCTCTACGGCTTCGGCAACCTCTTCAGCAGCTGCAACTTCTTCAGCTGGAGCTTCCTCCGCTTTAGGAGTTTCTTCGGCTGCTGGTGCTTCTTCCACAGCTTCAACAACTTCTTCCGCACTTTCAGCAACAGCTTCTTCTGATGTTTCCTCTATCGGTGCTTCTGCGGCTGCGGCTGCCAAGGCTCGTTTTTCGTTCACTTCTTTTTCCGCTTTAAGTGCTTCGGCCTTTGCTTTTGCTTTTTCTTTATCTAGACCGCTTACTTTGGAAGAGATGGCTTTTTCCTTTTCTTCCAACCAAGCGTTGAATTTTTCCTCTAATTGTTCTTCAGTAAAGGCTCCTTTTCGGACCCCGCCCCATAAATGATGTTTTAGCATTACACCTTTGTAGGAAAGAATGGCTCTAGCAGTATCTGTAGGCTGTGCTCCATTCTGCAACCACTTTACAGAGTTGTCAACGTTCAATTCTATGGTCGCAGGATTGGTATTGGGATTGTAGGTTCCCAATTTTTCAAGAAATTTACCATCTCTCTTTGCACGGCTATCGGCCGCTACTACCCAATAAAATGGTTTTCCTTTTTTTCCGTGTCTCTGTAATCTAATCTTTACTGGCATATCACATTAATTTTGTAGGGTGCCCGACCCTTGTTATTAATTCTTTTTTCCTTTTTTTAAGGGCTGCAAATATAGGATATTTCTATGAATCGTCAACAAAAAGTCTCTAAATATTTAGAGGTTGATAACTCCTAAAAACTACCTTTTTCCAAACAAGTGGTTTTCACTAATTTTAACGATACTTTTTTATAGACGAAATACCCGATATGTACCTAATTTTTGATACTGAGACCACCGGATTGCCCAAACGTTGGGATGCGCCAATTACCGATACGGACAATTGGCCACGTTGTATTCAGATTGCCTGGCAATTGCACGATGCTATGGGGAACTTGGTAGACCATCAGGATTATTTGGTCAGACCGGATGGTTTTAACATTCCCTATGATGCGGAACAGGTGCATGGTATTTCTACGGAATTGGCCAAGCAACGGGGTGCCGGCTTGGGCGAGGTTCTGGAAAAGTTCAACACTGCCCTTGACAAGGCCAAATTTATTGTAGGCCAAAATGTAGGCTTCGACGTTAATATCATGAGGGCTGAATTTTATCGGTCAGGGATTGAAAATACATTACAGGAACTCCCTGTTTTGGATACGTGTACCGAATATACCGCAGAGCTATGTAAGATTCCCGGCGGTAGGGGCGGAAAATTTAAGCTGCCCACGCTTACCGAATTGCATGAATATCTTTTCAACGAGCCTTTTGCGGAAGCGCACAACGCCACGGCCGATGTGGAGGCTACCACCCGGTGTTTTTTGGAGTTGGTGCGTAAAAAACACTATACCCAAGAGCAGCTGGATGTGCAGCCGGATTATTTAGAAAATTTCTCAGAGGCCAACCCTCAGGAAATTCAATTGATCGGGTTAAAGCACATTAACCTGAAAAAGGCTTCCAAAAAAATTGCGGATACACTTTGGCAAAAGGACACTGGTGGGGTTTCCCAAGAGGAAATCGATGCGAACATAAAGACTTTGGAGGATGCCAAATTTGTGCACCTACACAACCATTCGCAGTTTTCGGTCTTGCAATCCACCATTAATATTAAGGATTTGGTGAAATCCGCTACCGATAACCAAATGTCCGCCGTAGCCATTACCGATCATGCCAATATGATGGGAGCCTTCCATTTCGTTAAGGAAGTAAAGGCACATAATGCCAGTGTGGAACAAAGCAATGCAGAGGCCATTGAAAAGGGAGAATCGCCACAAGCAAATACAATTAAACCGATTATAGGCTGTGAATTTTTTGTCTGTGAGGACCATACCAATAAAAGTGTAAAGGATTACGGGTATCAAATTGTGCTCTTGGCCAAAAATAAAAATGGGTATCACAACCTGGCCAAAATGTCTTCTATTGCCTATACCGATGGGTTTTACTACGTCCCTCGAATCGATAAAAAGGTCATTCAACAATATAAGGAGGACATTATTGTGCTCACCGGAAATCTCTATGGCGAAGTTCCGGGAAAAATTCTGAACGTTGGGGAAAATCAGGCTGAGGAAGCCTTGTTGTGGTGGAAACAAGAGTTTGGTGACGATCTCTACATCGAAATGATGCGTCACGGCCAAGAAGATGAAGATCGGGTGAATCAAGTTTTATTGGAGTTCTCCAAAAAGCATAAGGTAAAACTGGTGGCGACCAATAACACGTATTACTGCTCCAAAAAAGATGCCGATGCCCATGATATTTTGTTATGCGTAAAGGATGGCGAAAAACAGGCTACGCCGATCGGCCGGGGTCGTGGTTATCGGTATGGGCTTCCGAACCAGGAGTATTATTTCAAGTCCCAGGAGGAGATGAAGGAATTGTTCCATGATGTTCCCGAAGCCGTTTTGAATGTTCAGGAAATTGTGGACAAAATAGAACCCTTTGACTTGGCCCGGGATGTACTGCTCCCCAAATTTGATATCCCGGAGGAATTTAAAGTGGCCGAGGATACAACCGATGGTGGTAAACGGGGAGAGAATGCCTATCTAAGACATATTACGTTTGAAGGTGCAAAAGAACGATATGGGGATATTACACCGGAAATAGAGGAGCGTATCCAATTTGAGTTGCAGACAATTGAAAATTCGGGCTATCCAGGCTATTTTTTGATTGTAGAGGATTTTATCCGTGAGGCACGAAACATGGATGTTTCCGTAGGCCCAGGCCGTGGTTCGGCTGCAGGTTCAGTGGTAGCCTATTGCCTAAAGATTACAAACATTGATCCACTTAAGTACGACTTGCTTTTTGAGCGATTCCTGAATCCGGATCGGGTATCTATGCCCGATATCGACATTGATTTTGATGACGAAGGCCGGGGCCGGGTCATGGATTATGTCATTAATAAATATGGGGCCAACCAAGTTGCGCAGATTATTACCTACGGCACCATGGCCGCCAAATCCTCCATTAGAGATACGGCACGCGTGCTGGATTTACCCCTGAACGATGCGGACCGAATTGCCAAATTGATTCCTACCATGTCCAAGTTGGGAAAGATTTTTGGGGTGCCGGAAGCAGATTTGCGAAAGAAGTTTCGATCCGATGATCTGGAAAAGGTAAATCATTTGCTCAATATTTCCGAGGGAGACGACTTGGAGGCACAGACCGTAAATATGGCCAGGGTATTGGAAGGATCACTTCGAAATACCGGTATCCATGCCTGTGGGGTTATTATCACTCCGGACGATATCACCAATTTTGTTCCAGTGGCTACCGCAAAGGATTCCGATTTATATGTAACGCAGTTCGATAACTCGGTCGTGGAAAATGCCGGCCTCTTGAAGATGGATTTCCTGGGGTTGAAGACCTTGACCTTAATTAAGGATACCGTAAAGATTGTAAAGGCCAAACACGGTATTGAATTGGTGCCCGATGAATTTCCGCTGGACGATGAAAAGACCTATGAGCTTTTCCAGAGAGGGGATACCGTGGGAATATTCCAATATGAATCCCCTGGGATGCAAAAGCATATGAAGGATTTGAAACCAACGGTCTTCGATGATCTCATTGCCATGAATGCATTGTATCGTCCGGGGCCTATGGAGTATATCCCTAGTTTTATCGCCCGTAAACATGGGAGGGAGGAAATCAGCTATGACCTTCCGGATATGGAAGAGTATCTTAAGGAAACTTATGGTGTTACGGTATACCAAGAGCAAGTGATGTTGCTTTCCCAAAAACTGGCAAGTTTTTCCAAAGGTGAGGCCGACGTACTTCGAAAAGCCATGGGGAAAAAAATATTCTCCCTGCTACAAAAACTGAAACCCCAATTTTTGGACGGAGGTGAAAAGAATGGGCATCCACGGGAAACATTGGAAAAGATATGGAAGGATTGGGAAGCCTTTGCATCTTATGCTTTCAATAAGAGCCACTCTACCTGTTATGCTTATATCGCATATCAAACAGCGTATTTAAAGGCACATTATCCTGCAGAATATATGGCGGCAGTGTTGAGCAATAATATGAACGACATCAAACAGGTGACCTTCTTTATGGAAGAATGTAAACGGATGGAATTGGATGTTTTGGGGCCGGATGTCAACGAGTCGTATTATAAATTTGCGGTAAACAAAGATGGTGCCGTACGATTTGGAATGGGTGCCATTAAAGGTGTTGGGCGTTCCGCCGTAGAAACCATTGTAGAGCATCGGAAGAAGGATGGAAACTATAAGTCGGTTTTCGACCTGGCCAAACGTATCGATTTGCGTGCCGCTAATAAGAAAGCCTTCGAAAATTTGGCGGTGGCCGGAGGTTTCGATTCTTTTGGGACTACGCACCGGGGACAATACTTTCATGATGAAGGCGATGGTGTCACATTCTTGGAGAAGGTAATTCGCTCCGCTGCAAAATATCAGGAAAACAAGAATTCCAGTCAAATGGATATGTTCGGTGGAATCAGTGAAGCCCAGATTCCGGAACCCGAAGTACCTCCTTGTGAGGAATGGGGCACTATGGAAAAGCTGCGACGGGAAAAGGAAGTGGTCGGGATTTATATTTCCGGCCATCCGTTGGACGATTTCAAGACAGAGATAAGTGCCTTTTGCAATGCTAGCGTTTCCAATGCCAACAATTTGGAAGATTTTGTAAATCGGGAACTTTCGTTTGCTGGGGTAATTACCGATGTACAACACCGGACTTCCAAGAATGGAAAGGGTTGGGCATTGTTCACTATGGAAGACTATACGGATTCTTTTGAATTCCGAATTTTTGGGGAAGAATACCTAAAGTTTAGACATTTTTTAATGATCAATTCCTTTGTCCATGTCAAGGTATTTGTTCGTGAAGGCTGGGTCAACCGTGAGACCGGAAAAAAAGGTGATCCAAGGTTGCAGTATAACAGTTTTATGTTGTTGCAGGAAGTGATGGAGAACTATGCCAAAAAGTTGACCATCAAACTCAACATAGAGGAATTACAGGAAAAAAGAATACAAGATTTAAAGAGTGCACTGGTTTCATACAAAGGCAATCATCCTTTACATTTTACAATCTATGAAATGGAAGACGAGATAAAGGTAAACTTCTCAAGCAGAAAACAAAAGATACAGATCACGAGCGAATTACTATCCGTTTTGGAAGAACAGGAAGTACACTATAAATTGAATTGAGGGAGTCATCAGGTCAAGGGACTGCTATCTATTGGAGACAATGATTTTTGCAAAAGATGTTTCAAACTAATGAAGCAATGGTTTTCTTAACTCCTTAACAGTAAGGCATACACACATAAATTACCTTGATACCACAATAACCAAAATGAATGTGACGTTGGTAAGGAAGACGAGGAATTATTGACTAAATTTGCGAATATAAAATCTAAATAAAATGGCATTAGAAATAACAGATGCTACTTTTGACGAAGTAGTCTTAAAAAGTAATAAACCTGTAGTAGTGGATTTTTGGGCGGCATGGTGCGGACCCTGTAGAATGGTAGGTCCCATTATTGATGAGGTTAGTACGGAATATGAAGGTAAGGCTGTAGTTGGGAAGGTAGATGTGGATGCCAATCAGGAATTTGCCGCTAAATACGGTGTACGTAATATTCCCACCGTTCTGGTATTCAAGGACGGGGAAATTGTCAATAGACAAGTTGGGGTCTCCCCGAAAAAAGTGTATACCGATGCCTTGGACGCGGTGCTATAAAAAGGAAAATTAAAAAGTTGTAAGAAAGGTTTGGCATAAGTCAAGCCTTTTTTATTTTATCTTAGTTGAATGGATCCCCAGTACGAGTTACATAAAATGGCGCTCTTCCAAAACTTGGAACTTTTGGCCAATCAGGTAGTGGAAGGGTTTATTAGCGGAATCCATAAAAGTCCCTTTCATGGATTCTCGGCAGAGTTTGCCGAACATAAGATTTACAATGCAGGAGAGAGTACCAAACATATAGATTGGAAACTATTCGCTAAGACAGATAAGTTGTATACCAAGCGCTATGAGGAAGAAACCAATCTGAGGTGCCATATGATCTTGGATAATTCGGCTTCTATGTACTATCCTGAGGTTCAAGACCTGACTAGTACCAATCTGAATAAAATTGGTTTTGGGGTATTGGCCATTGCTGCATTGATGAACATTTTGAAAAGACAGCGTGATGCTGTGGGCCTTAGTATTTATTCAGATGCTTATAATTATTATTCGCCTGAAAAGGGAAGCGAACGCCATCACCAGATGTTATTGGCCAAGTTGGGCGAAATTAGTATGGAAACCAAACCTGCCCAACAGACCGAAACCTATACCTACTTGCATCAGATAGCTGAAAAAATTAAACGTAGAAGTTTGATTTTTTTGTTTACGGATATGTTCCAGACCGCTACCGATGACGATAAATTGTTCGATGCCCTACGGCATCTAAAATACAACAAGCATGAGGTGGTCCTGTTTCATCTACTGAATACGGAAACTGAATTACACTTTAACTTTGAAAACAAGCCAAAACGCTTTTTGGATGTGGAAACAGGGGAGCACATAGATTTGTATGCGGATACTATTAAAGAAGCCTATCATAAGGAGGTAGCCCAATATTTTGATGAACTAAAATTGAAATGCGCCCAATACAAGATAAAGCACGTGGACGTGGACATTAAGCAACAATTTTCAAAAATCTTCAATACTTTTATGATAGAGCGCCAGAAATTCTTGTAGCATTCAGGGCACATTTTAAAGGATTTTATTTGTGCAATACAATAAGCAATGTATATTTGCAAACGCTTTACAAAAGCGTTGAGCAAGATTTGAATCCCGCTGTTGCGGGAGTGCCGATTACTCGGGATAAAATCATTGGTCTGGTAGTTCAGTTGGTTAGAATACCTGCCTGTCACGCAGGGGGTCGCGGGTTCGAGTCCCGTCCAGACCGCCCAATAAATAAAGGCCTCCGAGGAATCGGGGGCTTTTTTGTTTTTTAAAAAATTGCATACTTTTTAATAAGACTCATTATTTAACATTCCCATAATAAATTTATATCTGGCCAAAAGTACTATCAATTGTATAGTTTTGGCGACTTATATCTTTGCGAAAAGATAACCCATTTCAAGTTCGTTCTGCACATATTGTTTCCAATATTCGTTTGAAACAAGGCATATGAGCTTATAGAGGTCACAAAATTACTTTTTTTGATTGTCGTGCTTTCAGAAAATTATTCACCTTTCAAGCAATCTCGTTGGCGTATTTCTTGTTCAAAATGTATTCCAAGTTATAAAACTTCATTTCGCACAGATTAATAACTTTATGGGCCCTGTCGATTAACAGATCGATTTACGTCCTGTTTTCGGTATTTTTTTCAATTCAACTACCATAAGTATAATTGTTTCCGGAAATTTTGAGCCCCTCCTTGGTCTCGTAGCTTCGGGAGGTCAATCTGCCCTCGATGGCGATATGCCTGCCCTTTGCAGCGAACCGCTCGATGATTTCGGCAGTCTTGTTCCAGGCCGCCATATTGTGCCAGTCCGTGCTTTCTACCTTCTCGCCCTTGGCGTTCTTGTAGTTCTCATTGGTGGCCAATGAAAAACGGATTACTTTTTTACCGCTTTCCAAAACGGTCATTTCAGGGTCGTTCCCCACGTTGCCGATCAATTGTACTTTGTTTCTTAGATTACTCATAATTGAAAAAATTTAGAATTATTAACTATATGACCGCCCGACCCTCGGACAGCTTTTAAAAATCTCAGCCTACGGCTGACAGGGATTTACTTATTATATCCAGAGCGTTTCCCCTTTTTTTGATCTTTAACTTTGTTTCCGCTTCCTTTTTGTCGATTCCGTACGATTTCATCTTTTTTGTTTTTGATTTACTTCCCATAGTGCCGTCCGCCGTTACCCTTTTTTGATGCTGTACCACCTACAATATCCAGGCTTGGGAAAGACGTATAAAAAAGCCCCGTGAACAGCGGGACTGGCTTTATGCCGTCACCAAGAATGGATGTTGTTTTTTTGCTATCGAATAAAAGGGTGATGGTGGCGGGGTGGGAGTAGGGATAAAATTGAATGGGAAGAGTACAGATTTAACCGGAAGTGGAACAAAGCGGAAAGTCGAATTTTTGACCGAGCGGACTTTACCCTAAAATGTATCTAATAGTTAACAAAAAACTGGATACCATGTATACAAAAATTTCTCCACAAGAATCAAGATATTTTTTTAGCAAGTGCCCATAACTTTGAAAGAAGCTTCTTTTCAGGTATGGAGATTTAAGGGAATGAATTGAGCGTAACAGCAAAAATACCTTCTGAATCAGGTTCCATAAAAGGGGAATTAACGAAACTATTAAAAGAGACTGGGAATAGGACTCTTTTAAAATGGCATATACGATGAAAAAAAGATTTCCATAATATGGCCAAATTATAGAACTTATATTTTTTAGTGTTGTGGTTCAATCATTAGGACCAAATTCTTATTAGTTGCTGAACAATTTCTACCATTATTTGAATCAAAAGTTCGATTTTCGCGCCTAAGAAACCGTATATTTATGTAATCCCCCCGTTCGTTGAATCAAAAGTCTTATTTTAAAGTATTAAGCTATGCCCATATATATGGACTCACATATCGTTCCGGGGGTCGAAGCCAAGCATGCGGCAGAGGCTCATAAAAAAGATCTTGGTGTTCAGAATGATTTTGGTTGTAGGAATATGACCTATTGGATCGATGAAGACCGGGGAAGGGTGTTCTGCTTGATCGATGCACCGAACGAGGAGGCGGTAAGGGCGATGCATGATCATGCCCACGGATTGGTACCCCATGAGATTATTCCTGTAAATAGTAAGGTCGTGGAAGCATTTTTAGGAAGAATCGATGATCCAGAAACCTATTTTGATCCTAGTGAACCAGGTCTCGAAATTTTCAATGACCCCGCTTTTCGAGTCATTTTAGTAATCAAGATAATGGATGCAGGACTATTGCGTCATAATCTGGGCCATGATAGGTCAAAAAAGTTATTTTCACTGTACTATGATACGGTTAAGGAACAAATAGAAAAACATGAAGGTAGTGAGGTTGAAATGAAAGGAGAAGCCTTTGTGATTTCTTTTGCCTCAGTTTCCATGGGCGTTGAATGTGCCCAAGCGATTCAAAAAGCCATGCACGTGGCGGCCGACCTGGTCAATCTGCGTATGGGCCTACATGCCGGTTTGCCCGTAGATCAAAGTGATGTTCTATTTGGGAAGACGGTAAAATTAGCGCAATACCTTTGCGCCCTTGATACGGAAAACCGGATTACAATGTCGTCCATAGTTAGCGAACTGAACAAACCCGATTTGAGAAAGAATGAAAGCCTTCAAGACAATATTAAAAGACTTAGCGCATCCGAAGAAAAATCGCTTGAGCATCTTATAGGTGTTTTGGATGCTAATTGGCAAAATCCTGAATTTGGAATCCAAGACTTCTGCGAAAAGCTTTCCATAAGTAAATCGCAGCTCTACCGAAAATGTAAAGGAGTTACCGGAAAGTCACCTAACGCTATTTTGCGGGAATATCGACTGTTAAAATCTTTGGAATTGTTGGGCAAAGAAGGCCGCAATGTTTCCCAGACCACTTTTGATACTGGGTTTAATAGTCCTTCTTATTTTATAAAGTGCTTTCAGCAAAGATTTGGTCTACTCCCCTTAAGCTATGCCAAAATTGCCAACATTAAAAATTAAAAAAGCCTATGCCACTTTTTATGGACATACATATTGTCGAGGATGATGCCTTTAATGTGATAGCTGCTAGGGAAGCACATCACGATGATCTAGCAGTACAAGACCGGTATGGGGTTAGAAACATCAAATACTTTTTGAATCTTCCCGAAAAGAAGGTTTTTTGCCTTATGGAGGCAGCCGATAAAAAGGCATGTGTTGATATGCATCTTTCTGCTCATGGAATCGGACCTTGTAACGTCATTGAAGTTTCAGATGAAATTGACTTTAGGGCATTTTTAGGGCAGGGCACTAAAAATCAAGACGATCTTGCACTTACCCTTAATGGGGAGATCGATACCGGCTACCGTACGTTGATGATGGTCGCCTTGGTAGATTTTACTGGAAAAAATGGAACATATTTCGATGAAGTTCGTAAACTGATACGGCAATACCAAGGCAATAATATCAATCAGCCAAATGACTATATCGTGGCCTCTTTTGTACATGCTTCTGATGCGATTGCTTGTTGTTTAACGGTGTCCCGGTTGTTAAAAAACGTTCCGATGAACATTGACTATACGATGGCCGTTGTAACAGGAAAGCCTGTTGATGAGACTGGGTCTGATTTTTTTGGAGAAGCCAAAAAAAGATTGCAAATGCTCTGTCGTCTGGGTGGGAACCGAACGGTTCATATAGATAAAGATACTGAGGCCCTTCTACAAACTAACTTTAATAAATCAGATACTGATAAGGGAATTGTAAAATTGGTTTCCGATGGTGATTTTGTCTTATTCGAAACACTATGGAAAACTTTAAATCATGAAATTTCAAATCCAGATTTCAAAATTGATGATTTAAACAATCTCCTAGGCCTGAGTAAGGCACAGGCCTATCGCAAAATAAAAGCACTTACCGGGATGTCTCCTAATGAACTTATCCGGGAAATGCGTTTGCGTAAATCTTTGGAATTTCTAAATCAAAAGGAAAAGACCGTAGCTGAAATAGCTTATGAACTGGGTTTCAACAGCCCCACTTATTTTACACGAGTTTTTCGAAAAAGGTATGAGATGCTGCCCACTACTTTTGCGAAACTTTCTTCCTGAAATTAAAGACTGATTTTCTTGATGAAACAATTGTTTCATCATTTGAACCAAAAAGTACACCCATGGTTCATTTGTGCGAACCTTTGAACTAAAACTTACATTTTTCTCCTATTTCCAATCGTAGATTTACAGTATTAAATTAGAGCAAGGTCTTCGGCTTACCTTGCAGATAACACTCCCCCATATATTCAAAAGTGGAGGCGGACACCCAATGTCCGCTAGGATGATACTGTCCAAATTTGAAGTAGATAATGAATCAAAAGTAGCACACAAAAGATATGAATATTATCAAAAAAAATCGGTTTATTAAAAATATCGGAGGGCTAAAATTACGATGCTACATACCCTTTTGGGTATTGTTGGTGCCACCTTGTTTTATGCTTTGGAACTGTGTGGATGGTTATTCAAAAGGGAGTGAGAACGAGAATACCACCAAAGATGTTTATGCCATGAATTATGATGTTTCACGGTTGGACGATTCAGAAGAAAATACGCAAATAAAACTGGGTTACGAGGTTTTCCAGAATACCTCAAAATACATCGGCCCGGCCAGTACGGAAAAGAACAAGGCCTACACCGGAAATAATCTTTCGTGCACCAATTGTCATTTAGGATCGGGTACAAAACCTTATGCCGCTCCCTTGATAGGAATTATTCAACGATTTCCTCAATTCAGGGGCAGGGAAAACAAAATAGGAACAATAGAAGAGCGCATCAACGGTTGTATGGAGCGTAGCATGAATGGCACTATGATGCCGCCCGATGGCAAAGAGATGGAGGCCATGGTTGCCTACCTTAAGTGGTTGAGCCGATATGCTCCCAAGGACGGAAAAATCAAGGGGGAAGGTTTTGTAAAAATCGATATTCCTCAAAGAGCGGTAGACCTTGAAAACGGGAAACAAATTTTCACAACCAATTGTGTGTTATGCCATGGTAAGAATGGACAGGGTGTAAAAGCACTGGATGGGCACGGTTATCAATACCCTCCGCTATGGGGGGACGATTCCTATAACAATGGAGCGGGAATGACCCGGGTGCTTACAGCCGCAAGATTCATCAAGGCTAATATGCCTTTTGGGGCCTCTTATGAGAATCCCATTTTGACCGATGAAGAAGCTTATGATGTTGCAGGGTATATCAACCAACAGTTGAGGCCCAAAAAAGTAAATCGAGAAAATGATTTTCCCGACTTGAAGAAAAAACCGGTTTCAACGCCTTACCCTCCATATGTTGATACGTTCTCACTTGAACAACATCAATTGGGGCCCTTTCAACCTATCATGGAATATTATAAAAGTGAATACAATATTGTTAAATCTAAATAGACAAATTATGGAAACAAAGAGTAAGAATTCAAGAAGAAACTTTATGGGCGCGATGATGCTAGGTGCTACGGCGAGCACTCTATCATTATTTGCCAATCCCATGTATGCCAATTTACCATCTTATGATGCAGAAAATATGAGTGAGGCCGAGGACTGGTTCAAGAAAATCAAAGGTAAAAACCGAATCGTGTATGATGGTTCCTACCCGCATAAAGGGTTTCCTGTAATATGGAACTGGGCCTTTTATCTAAGTCATAACGAGATGGGAGCCGACGATAGCGATATTACCGCCATGACCGTACTTCGCCATGACGCCATTCCCTTTGCATTCAAATCGGAATTATGGGAGAAATATCCCTTAGGAGATGTATTTCATGTAAAACAGGCCGATGGAAGTGCGTATAAAAGAAACCCCTATTACGAACCGCAAGAGGGAGATTTTCCCTTACCGGTAATTCAGGGTATAAAAGACATGCAGGCCAGGGGTGCGATGTTCTGTGTTTGTAACCTTGCAATATCGGTTTACAGTGGTGCCGTCGCCCAACAAATGGGACTCGACCCAAAGGAAACCTACGAGGAATGGATTCAAGCGGTGCAACCCGGAATTCAAGTTGTGCCCTCAGGAGTTTGGGCCTTGGGCGAAGCACAAAAGCGGGGATGTGGTTACATCTTTGCAGGAAATGCAGTTTAAATTTTAGAAAAATAAAATCATGAAAAAGCTTATAAAATTGGCACTGGCATTGTTCATAACGAACATTGCCTTTGCCCAAGAAAAACCGATAAAAGTCGTATTTGATGTTACTAGCGGAAATACCGACGTGCACAAATCTGCGGCCCGGCATTTACGATTAATGTCAGAGACCTATCCAGATTCCGAATTTGAAATGGTTGTCTACAGCAGTGCCTATAAAATGGTGGATAACAACTCTTCATCTGCGGGTGAGACCCTTCGGGAAATTGTAAAGAACAAGAATGTCTCGATCGTGGTATGTCAGAATACCATGAAAAGGAATAATAAAACCAAGGAAGATTTAATACCTGGGGTCACTACCGTGCCCGATGGTATTTACGAGATTGTTGCGAAACAGCAATTGGGTTGGGGATATATAAAAGAAGGGAAGTAGTAAATAGTAGTTATAAAGAAAATGGAAGCCATACAAATTTTGGGATATTTCGGAGCCTTGTTCATAGGTCTTGTGTTGGGCCTGATGGGCAGTGGAGGTTCCATAATGGCGGTTCCTATTTTCGCCTATATGTTTCAAATCAGTCCCATTACGACAACGGCATATTCATTGTTCGTAGTGGGCACTTCTTCCTCGGTCGGGGTTTTAAAGAACTTTAGAAGGGGTCTGATAGACTTTAGAATAGCTTTGGTTTTTGCCATCCCGTCATTTGTAACGGTATATATGACCCGAAAGTTTATAGTTCCGATGATTCCCGAAGAATTGATTTCTATGGGAAATTTTATGATTACGAGGAATATGGGCATTATGCTGCTATTCGCATTGTTGATGCTAATCGCATCGATATCCATGCTACGAAAGAAAGAACGACCGACCGAAGAAAATGTACAGCCCAGGTACAATTACCCCATGATGGTAATTGGGGGTGCGGTTATCGGCATATTAACGGGTATAGTGGGTATTGGTGGTGGATTTTTAATTATTCCGGTTCTGGTTTTATGGATAAAACTACCGATGAAGAAGGCCGTAGCAACCTCTTTGTTTATTATTGCCTTGAAGTCTTTGATCGGATTTACCGGGAATCTTGGTGATCTGGATATCAATTGGTCGTTCCTATTGGTTTTTACTTTGATTTCTATTTTGGGGATATTTCTGGGGATTTTTTTATCGTCCTATATCAAAAGTGAAAAACTGAAAAGAAGTTTCGGCTGGTTCGTGCTCGTGATGGCCATCGGTATTTTATGTAAAGAGGTGTTTGCATAGTATTGATTGAATTGGACACCCGAAACACGCAGATGATACATTTGTTTCATCATTCGATACAAAATTTACATCTATTGGTGGATTCGTATTGTAAATTTATACCAATTTGGTAATCAGCGTTACGCGTTACCAGTTACACTTCCCGCAGTTAAGACCAAAAATAGAATCCTCCAGGCGTAAGTTCATAAATTACTCAAAGATAATAGGGATTTAAACCAACTTTAAGCTAAGAAAATAAATCAATAAAAATTAAACAACGACCTATGATAGAGACACAAAAAAACAAGAAAGAAGAACTCTTAATAAAATTAGAGGGCATATTCGAAAACTGTGGAAAGCGAGCCGCACATTACGATGCCAACAACCTATTTTTTCAAGAAGATTTTGATGAATTGAAAGAAGCGGGATATCTACTAATCGCTGTACCCGAAGAGTTCGGGGGCTTCGGTATGAAACTCGATGAATGTACGGCCCTGACCCGAAAACTGGCCTATCATGCGGCGCCAACGGCGGTTGCTCTAAACATGCACATCTATTGGACCGGACTTGTGGCCGATTTATGGCGGGGTGGGGACAGTTCAATACAATGGCTTTTGGAAGAAGCTGGAAAAGGAAAAGTATTCGCCGCAGGGCATGGCGAATCTGGAAACGATTCTCCAGGAATCTATTCCACCTGCAAAGCGGAAAAAGTTGAAGGCGGTTATAAGTTTACAGGCCATAAAATGTTCGGTAGCCTAACGCCCGTATGGGATTATTTGGGGTTTCATGGTCAAGACAATAGTGACCCCGATAATCCGATGGTAATCCACGCCTTTATGCCCAGGGATACCGAAAATTATGAAATCAAAAAAACATGGGACGATGTTTTAGGTATGCGTGCTACCCGTTCCGATGATACCATATTGAATGGTGTTTTTGTGCCAGATGAATTAATTGTTAGAAAACTACCGACAGGATTTAAAGGTATGGATGGATTCGTGCTCGGCATTTTTTGTTGGGCGTTGATGGGGTTTGCAAATGTCTATCATGGTCTGGCGCAACACGTATTGGATTTGGTTCTGGAAAAATTGCCTAAAAAGAAATCCATCTCCTTTGATCGGCCCTCTATGGCTTACAACGGGGTCATTCAGCATGATGTCGGCGAAATGGTCATGGAAATGGAAAGTATAGCCCCACAGTTGGATACAGTTGCCCGTGAATGGAGTGAAGGCAAAGATTACGGCCCTGCATGGGGTGTAAAGATCGTTGCGGCCAAATGCCGTTCGGTCGAAGGTTCGTGGCGCGTCGTAGACAAGGCAATGGATATTATGGGCGGCTACGGACTGCTTCATAAGGCCGGATTCGAACGCTTGTTCCGAGATGCGCGATTGGGCAAGATCCACCCGGCAAACGGTTATCTATCACGAGAATTTTTGGCAAAGGCCATGATGGGAATAGATGCGGATGAGCAGCCGAGATAGCAAAAGATTGTTTCGCCTCTTCATATGGGACAATATTATAGAGGCTAGTTCGATTTTAATCCAGAGAGGATTATTAAGATTTTAAACCGCAACTCTAGGAGTAAATTAGATTTCGGGTAAACCCGAAAATGATTAGACAGAAATTTTAATCAGGAAAAGAGGCTCGTGATTCCCAGAGTATGGGATTAAATAGCAACTCTATTTCGGAAATTGATGGAGCAAGTACTAGGAGCAGTCCTCTAAAACGAACGTGGCCGTTGCAGAAGTGGTCCGTGAACAAGATAGGATGCACTCAGGCCATTTTTATGGAGTCTTAATGAGAACCTGTCTTGGTTGGATCTGCTGGTAAAAAGCAATCAGGTCGACTTGTAGGGTGTCCACAATGGTCCTTAAATTGCCCATTGAGGGTCCCTTTCCC
>NZ_RBCJ01000014.1 GCF_003626755.1 Ulvibacterium marinum | reverse complement strand
GACCATATTCAAGGACATTCCGACCCTTTTGAAGGGCTTGAAGCTTCCACCTCCCAGAAATCCCTATTTTCAGATTCATCGATTTGAGGACGCACTGGACAGTCAACTCAACGAAACGGCCATATTCAGGAGCAATACCTATGTAATGACAATGATTACCGAAGATGAAGCGCACTATAAAATCGGATTACGGAATTACGAAATGACAAAAGGGTCGCTCTATTTTCCTGGACCAAAGCACTTGAGATATTACTAAAGGGAAGAAAAGTGGAAATGTTTTGTCTGTATCTTCGCAGATGAATTTAATACTAAAAACAAGCTATCCAACAATTATTCCGACTATACTTTCTATCATTTGGATGCCTCACAGAAACTTCAGCTTGAGGACAATTTAATGAACCATTTCGCGGGGGTTTTTGGAAAAGCTTCTCCATTGTTTTGAAAAAAATAAGATTGACCCATGCTGGCACTATCTTCAGATTATACTTCTAGAAGCGGAAGCCCTGCACCATATCAAACACAAGAGCAAAGAAGAAAGACCAGAAACCATGACCGTAATCAAATTCAACCAACTTTTGGAGAATCATTTTTATGATATCGTAACCAATAAAGCTGAATAAATCAGGTCCGATTCACTTTATTCGGGAAATACAAAGGAGCAAAGACAAATATGGGTCATTTTTCCAATGGAATGACAAATAGAAAGACCAGGCCGGCAATCAGAAATGATTTACCAAGGAACGGGCCCATAAGTTTGAGTTGGGTTCGTTGGAAACAGCAAACCATAGGATAGCAAATCAAATGTTGGTATCCGGTATAGTGGACACCTGTCAACTGTAAATGGGTATGACCTAATTAAAAAATGGGAGTATCTGGAATTCCATGCCTGCAGACGTGCACGATTTCAGAATGGAAGTGTACTTTCATACGGAGTTACCCGAAGGCCAATTGGCCTGTCATTTCACGGGACTACCCAAGGAGACATGTCATATCTGGATATGGAACTAACAGGCGATTGTCTCACCTCCTTCGTCGATTCACTCTGGTCCGGGTACTTCCAACTATATATTTGTTTGAGGCA
>NZ_RBCJ01000013.1 GCF_003626755.1 Ulvibacterium marinum | reverse complement strand
AGACAAGAAGATGGAACTATCAAAGCTTCTCAAGGAACTTGTTCATCTTTACTCATCTTCTTGGAGGAGGATCTAACCTTGTTACTTCATGCGCAAAAAGAAACGAATCAGGGGAGTATCTAATTTCATTCTCTAAACTTTTTATCTTTTCGGTTACTTATTTTCGAACATTGGGGACAATGTTCAACTTAAGTGTAAGGGGGGTAAATAAGGGTAGATTAATGATACCTCATAGGATACCATTACACTTGATTTTTGCATGTTTAATAGTACTTGTGTAATAAAACTAAGAGAAACACTTGTTAGGGTAATTTTAGCGCAAATTTAAAATTTTTTACATTATTTAGAAGTGAAACTTTAGTCCTAATAAGCGTCTCATGGATAGGAGAATCTATGACTAGCACAAAAAACCGTACCATCAAAAATTTTCCACCCAAATATGTGAGGTTCGCCCCTAGAATTGGTAGGAAGAGAGGCACTCAACTTTAGTGCTTATGTGAGTACCGGTAGTACTTAGATTCTAGAACTTGCGTTAGTGACCATTCCGAGTCCACAAGTGAGACTACATTCGTGTAGTAGGATTTACTACATGATAAGAGGCATTAGGATAACCCTTGTTTTACACCTGTATTATAATTACTTTGGCTACATTGGTCAAGTAATTCTCCCACACCTTTGCGATGTACCCATTTTTGGTACACGATACCCCTAGTACACCCCTCAGAGCCTATCTTTTTCGTTTCTGACTTTAAGCATCATACTTAAAGGAAGAATTTGTTTACAATCCACCCCAAATGTGCAACCAAATCGCCTTAGCCTACCTTGTATGCACTCATCTTTAGTGCATTATTGTTATTTGTTAAACCCTTGTCAATTATCTAATTAGTTACGTTGTTGCTAAGTCGAGTCATATCTTGTACATATTGTTTTGGGATGATTGGGACTCATGGGTAAAGTACTAGTGTTATGGAGTAATGGGGAAGAACATCATTTATTACCCCCATATGTGCAAAAAGTTTTAAAAGTACTCCAAGTGTTTAAATTGTTTCGATTCGAGTCGTAGTATAGTTAAATGTAAAGTATGTAAAAGTTCAAGTGTAAGGGGAGGAAACGAGCCCCCTTGATGTATTATTTTGGATGGTAGGGCAAGAGTGTATGAAAAAAAATCAAAAAAAAAAA
>NZ_RBCJ01000012.1 GCF_003626755.1 Ulvibacterium marinum | reverse complement strand
GTGGCCGTTGCACAACTCTGATTTGCATCAGTTCTTGCTTTCATAAGCGTTGGGAAATGGGTAACTTATGGTATGCAAGGCAGAAAGAACTACACCGAAAAACTGTTCCTCAGCTTCAGGCTGTCGGACCGTGTTCCCAAGGACAACTTTTACAGAAGGCTCCGCGAGACACTCGACCTGAGTTTTCTTTACCGGGACACAGAAGAACTATATGGCAGGACGGGCAACCCGTCCATTGACCCCGTGGTCTTTTTCAAGCTGTTGATCACCGGATACCTTGAGAACATCACCTCCGACCGAAAACTGGTGGAACACTGCAGTATGCGGATGGACGTACTCTACTTCCTGGGCCATGACCTGGACGAAGAACTGCCATGGCACTCGACGATAAGCAGGACAAGGCAGCTTTACCCGGAATCCCTTTTCGAGAAACTGTTCAACAAGGTCTTTGCCCTTTGCGTCGACAGTGGGATGGTGTCCGGCCATACCCAAGCGGTGGATTCGGCCCCGATAAAGGCGAACGCGTCCATGGAAAGCGTGGTGCCGAAAATGCCCGCCACCCCCATGGACGACCACTTGAAGAAAGTGTCGGAAGAGAACGGGGCAACCGGGCAAAGGCAAGCAAAAATCGTTTCCCCTGCACATATCTCCGCTCCCGAACATGAACTGAAGCGCGTGGAGAAACATCATCAAAATCTTCGGGAGGGTCCGGTACAACTGGTCGGAACATCCCACAAAAAGGCACGCCTGCTGAGCAACAAGACACACTATAATCCCCATGACCCGGATGCCCGTATATCGGTAAAGCCGGGCAAGGCAAGAAAGCTTAACTACCGTTGCAGTATGGCGGTGGATACCGCCGAAGGGGTCATCTCTCACATCCAGGCGGACTTTGCCGACGGTAGGGACAGCCAATACCTGAAGGGTATTGGCCTGAGGGTCCAGGACCGTCTGGGGAAGAACGAGCTTACAATGACGGACCTGTTGGCGGACACAGGGTATTCCAATGGCTCCAACTACGACTTTCTCGAACAAAGGAAGGTCACCGGATGGATACCCGTCTTCGGGAAATACAAACCCGAGATAAAGGGTTTTCCCTACAACAGGGAAAAGAACGAGTACCGTTGCCCGATGGACAGGCCCCTGCCCTTCAAGGGGTTCAGTACCAACAAGTACGGCACACTACTGGGCAGCACCGAGGGACTGTAAGGCCTGCTCTATGAAACCCCAGTGTGCGCCAAAAAAGAAATGCAAAAGTATCACCAGAACGATATACGACGAACCGTACCTGAGGGCCTACGCCCGACAGCACAGCGAAAGGGGCAGACAAATGAAAAGACTCAGGCAAAGTACGGTGGAGCCCGTATTCGGCAGTCTGACCGAGTTCTACGGCCTGAGAAAAATAGGCGTACTGGGCAAGGCCGGTGCCCACAAGGTCATGCTCATGGCCGCGATTGCCTTCAACCTGAAAAAGTACCTCAAGAAGGGGGGAAAGGGACCCTCAATGGGCAATTTAAGGACCATTGTGGACACCCTACAAGTCGACCTGATTGCTTTTTACCAGCAGATCCAACCAAGACAGGTTCT
>NZ_RBCJ01000011.1 GCF_003626755.1 Ulvibacterium marinum | reverse complement strand
CTTCGACCTCTCCACCAAGGACAATGAGGTACTGGACGGACAGGATCCGGCCGATTTCTCGGTAAGCTACCATACTACCCAAGCAGATGCCGATAACGCTATAAACCCCATCGGCCCGAACTATACGAACACCACAACACCGGAGACCCTATATTTCCGGATAGCCAACAGCGCATATCCCGAATGTTACGGGACCGGAAGTTTCCGATTGGAGGTCATCGACCAAGTAACGGCCCACACGCCCCAAGATCTGGAGTATTGCGATACCGACAACGACGGCCAGGCCGTTTTCGACCTGACGGCAGCGCAGGCGGAGATCATCGGTGGCCAGAACCCGGCCGGGCTGGTCCTGAGCTACCACGAAAACCAGGCGGATGCCGATACCGGGAGCAATACCCTAAATGCCACAAATTATCCGTCCACGGCCTACCAAAATACGATTTATGTCCGGGTAGAAAACGTTTCCGATCCCAGCTGTTATGACACCACTTCCTTCCAACTGAACATCTTCGATACGCCGGTACCGCCCGAGGTATCGGATTGGCAGGTCTGCGACGATGACAACGATGGCCGCCATACCTTTGACCTTGGCGATAAGGTCGGTGAAATATTGGACGGTACCACGGGCAACTCCGTTTCCTTTTACGGATCCCAGAACGATGCCGACAACGCGATCAATGCCCTAGGAGGGACCTATCGGAATACCACCGACCCGCAGACCGTTTACTTTAGGATGGAGAATACGAACCATCCGGACTGTTACGGAACCGGGTCGTTCCAATTGCAGGTCTTCGACACCCCAACGGCCCATGTCCCGGAGCCCCTTATCGTCTGCGCTACCGATGGCACGGGGATACGTACCCTTGACCTTTCGGCCAAGGACGCCGAGGTGCTGGACGGCCAGGACCCGGACGGTTTTACGGTCCTGTACTTTGCCGCCCAGACCGATGCGGATGCCAATAGTAACGCACTGCCGAAGTCGGCCTATACCAACGTATCGGCCCGGGAGACCCTCTATGCCCGTATCCAGAACAACGAAAATGAAGATTGCTACGATACCGCCAGCTTCGAGCTCATCATCAACCCATGGCCACAGGCCCAATTGGAAGATACCTATGTCATCTGTCCGGACAGCCCGGAGCTGAACCTGGACGGGGGCGATTTCGAGAGCTGGTCCTGGCGCGACGAAAGTGATACGGAAATTGGCACGGACCGTAACCTTGATATTACGGAACTCGGCAACTATTCGCTTACGGTCGCCCGGACCCAAAACGGTGTCACCTGTGAAGGAACGGTTTCCTTCGAGGTAATCTCCTCGGGTGCCCCCGAAAGCATCACCACGGAGATCGTCGGTTTCGGGGACCGTGTCACCATAGAAGTGACGGCCACGGGGGTAGGGGAGTTCGAATACTCGGTGGACGGGGAGAACTATCAGGACAGTAATCGTCTGGAGGTCTTTCCCGGCGAATATACGATCTACGTCCGGGACAAGTTTCTGTGCCGTACCCTGGAGAAGGAGATCATCGCACTGGGCTACCAAAAGTTCTTTACCCCCAACGGGGACGGTTCCCATGAACATTGGAACATCATAGGTGCGGAAGGATATCCGGAATCCAAGCTCTATATCTATGACCGCTACGGGAAGCTGATCGTCCAGCTGCTCCCGGACGGCCCCGGCTGGGACGGTACCTTTCGGGGCGTAGCCATGCCCTCATCGGACTACTGGTTCCGCTACGAGCTCCAGGGAGGAAGGGCCTTTACCGGGCATTTTAC
>NZ_RBCJ01000010.1 GCF_003626755.1 Ulvibacterium marinum | reverse complement strand
TCCAGTGCGTCCTCAAATCGATGAATCTGAAAATAGGGATTTCTGGGAGGTGGAAGCTTCAAGCCCTTCAAAAGGGTCGGAATGTCCTTGAATATGGTCGTTTTACAGGACTACTCGGCACGTAAACTTTTAACGGGGCTGGCATTCGCAACTTTGATACTTCTGTAACTTATCGTCAGAAATGCTATGAGCATTGTAATCAGTCCGGCCAACGCGAAGATCCACCACTTTATTTCTATCCGATATGCAAAATCCTGTAACCATTTGCTCATCAGGTAATAGCCTAATGGAAATGCAATAATCATCGAAATCATAACCAATTTCAGAAAGTCCTTGGCGAGCAAACTTACGATCTGCGATGCCGAAGAACCCAATACCTTTCTAATGCCGATTTCCTTGAACCTCTGCTGGGCGGTAAAGGTAACCAGTCCGAAAAGGCCCAAACATGCAACAAATATGGTCAACAATGCAAATATCCTGAGAATGACCCCGATTTTTTGCTCTTTCAAATAAGTTTGGTTGTACAGTTCATCGAGCAAGGCGTAATCAAAAGGCTCCTCTCCGTTGAACTTCTGCCACAATTTTTCAGTATTTGAAATAAGACCCGCCATATCGGATGTGGCGGCACGGACTATAAGTCCCGAATTAGGTCTGTTCAACATAATCAACGGATCGACCATATTATAGAACGATTTGAAATGAAAATCCTTTACCACACCTATAACGGTCAAATCCTCGGTTCCCCCTTCGTTATCGGAGGCCACCGTAATCGTTTGCCCGATGGCATTATCCTTAAGACCGAAAATCTTTACCAAGGTCTCGTTCAGGATTACATTCGAGGATTCCGTTCCATAATCTTCCGAAAAATTTCTTCCAGCCACCAATTCCATTCCCATAGTAGGGATGTACCGTTCGTCTATCTCATATACGACCGTTCGTCTGATTGCATCAGGTTGACCATCAGGATATAGACTAGCAGCCGAATCGTAAGTTGGCCCTGCCGGCACAAAACCGGACATAGTTACATTGTCGACCCTTGGGTCGTTCAATAACTGTTCCTTGAAAGAATTTTCCTGTTCGCCCAATAGCCCGGAATCGCGAAGCACTAACATCTGTTCCTTATTATACCCAACGTTCTTGTCCTGAATAAAGGACATTTGTCGGTTCACAACCAGCGTTGCAACAATAAGTCCGGCCGAAATAACAAATTGAAAAACGACGAGTCCGTTTCTTAGGCCTTTATCATTTCCAGAACCTATGAACCTGTTCTTAAGTGCGGCTATCGGCTTGAAGGAGGATAGGAAAAAGGCAGGATAGCTACCTGCTAATATTGAAACGACCAACCCGATAATCAGCAAAAGACCAATACCCTGTACGTTAAGAAAAATACTGGGCAATAGCGTCTTGTCTGACAAACCATTGAACCACGGTAGCGATAGCACGACCAAAACTGTTGCCAGGAACATGGCCAAAAAGGTGGCTATCAATGATTCCGTTAAGAACTGGAATATCAATTGTTTTTTGTTCGAGCCAAGGACCTTCTTTATCCCTACTTCCTTTGCCCTTTTGGAAGCTCCCGCCGTAGAGAGGTTAATGAAATTTATACAGGCCACCAGTAATATGAACAATGCAATGATACCGAAGATATATACCGTTTTTATATCACCTCCCTCCTCGATTTCGGAACGGCCGACGAAATCGGAATAAAGATGAATATCGGTCAGGGGCTGAAGAAAAAATCCTACCTCGTTCCCCTTTTCCTTAAAATCGGACAGGGACATTCCCGTGGCCTGAGTTATCTGGGGTCCGACATACTTCTCGATTATACCGGGCAATTTTCTTTCAAGTTCCTTGAAATCATAACCTTCCTTGAGCAGCAGGAAATTGTAGTAGCTCGATCCCAGCCATATTATTTCCTTGGCATGATCAAGTCCTTCCATGGATGCGAAAAGGTCGAAATGAAAATGGGAGTTATCGGGTATGTTATCGATGACACCGGTTATTTTGAATTGTTGACCGGATTCTTCCATATCCAATGTTCTACCAATGGGATCCTCGTTCCCAAAATATTTAACGGCTTGTTCTTTGGTAATGACCATTGTATTGGGTTCCTTTAATGCCGTCATAGCATTACCCGAAATAAAGGGGAGCGTAAATACGCTGAAAAAATTTGGATCTACATATGCAAACTTGTTGTCCCTGTACGCAACCTTGTTATAGGAGATTTTCCGGATCCCGCCATCTTTGAGACGTGTACCCATGACGACTTCCGGAAATTCTTGTTGGAGAGTGGCGGCGGTCGGACCAGGTGTTACAGCCTCTTTTACAATTTCGCCGTTTATTTTTCCCCGGAATACTACGCGCACTATTTGGTCGGCCTTTTCGTTGTATCGATCGTAACTCAGTTCGTCAAAAATAAAAAGCAGGATAATAAAGGATGTTGCTATGCCCATGGCAAGTCCGGCTATATTTATGGAGAATAGCGCTTTGTTCTTTAAGATGTTCCGCCAAGCAATTTTAAGATGATTTTTGATCATGATCGATGAATTTTGATTTAAGCATTAGGATGTATCGGCAAATACTCAGGAATGATTAGTCCATACGTCCCATACAAATTAATTTGTTATCCAATTTAATGCCACATAAATAATAATCTAATATTCAGTATTTTAGGAGATGTGGTTAGTAATATTACTCTTTGGGTTGTAAAATAATTTGACAGCGTTTGTAAAAATAATTTACAGTTAATCCATGCATGAAGTTATAAGAGCCAATAACAGACTAAAATTTTTGAACAGTACCGTAAAACCAAGGTGGCCGTTGCACAACTCTGATTTGCATCAGTTCTTGCTTTCATAAGCGTTGGGAAATGGGTAACTTATGGTATGCAAGGCAGAAAGAACTACACCGAA